>NZ_CP162582.1:0-3037500 GCF_044218825.1 Pseudomonas sp. A1230
GATCCGATCGGCTCCAAAGGTGCGCGACTGACTACGCAATTGTCGATTCCGTCGCGCTATCTGGTGTACATGCCGCGCACCGCCCACGTTGGCATTTCCCTGAAAATCGAAGACGAAGCCGAGCGCGATCGCCTCAAGCAGGTGGTCACCGATTGTGTCGCCAAAGAAGGCATCAAGGAGGCCGGCGGCTTCATTCTGCGGACCGCAGCCGAAGGTGCCGGGGCCGATGAGATCCTCATGGACATCCGCTACCTGCGGCGCCTGTGGGATCAGATCAACGAACAGATCAAAACCATCGCCGCGCCGAGCGTGATCTACGAAGACCTCGGCCTGGCCTTGCGCACTTTGCGTGATCTGGTCAATCCGAAAATCGAGAAGATCCGCATCGATTCCCGGGAAACCTTCCAGAAAACCACGCAGTTTGTCGCCGAACTGATGCCGGAAATCGCTGATCGACTGGAACACTATCCGGGCGAGCGGCCGATTTTCGATCTGTACGGTGTCGAGGACGAAATCCAGAGAGCGCTCGAGCGCAAAGTGCCGCTGAAATCCGGTGGCTATCTGGTGGTCGATCCGGCCGAAGCCATGACCACCATTGACGTCAACACCGGCGCTTTCGTTGGTCATCGCAATCTCGAAGAAACCATCTTCAAGACCAACCTCGAAGCGGCGACCGCGATAGCCCGGCAGATGCGCCTGCGCAATCTGGGCGGGATCATCATCATCGACTTCATCGACATGGAAGATGAAGAGCACCGGCGCCAGGTTCTGCGAACCCTGGAAAAACAGCTGGAGCGCGATCACGCCAAGACCAACATCATCGGTATTACCGAGTTGGGCCTGGTGCAGATGACCCGCAAGCGCACCCGCGAAAGCCTTGAGCAAGTGCTGTGCGAACCGTGCAGTTGCTGTCAGGGTCGCGGCAAATTGAAGACTGCGGAAACCATCTGTTACGAGATCTTCCGCGAGATCCTTCGTGAGGCCCGGGCCTATCAGGCCGAGGGTTATCGGGTGCTGGCGAACCAGAAAGTGGTGGACCGGCTGCTTGATGAAGAATCCGGTAATGTCGCCGAGCTTGAAGGGTTCATCGGCCGCACCATACGCTTCCAGGTGGAAACCATGTATTCCCAGGAACAATATGACGTGGTGCTGCTCTGAACCCCTGCATCACCCTTTTTTCACAGCGGCTGGCCTCAGCTTTTCGCAGTATTTTTGCCATGGGAGCCAACTGACATGGACCGTCTGACACGCATTTTGGCCGCACTCACCCGTTGGGGGCTGGGCCTGTGCGCGTTGGTTCTGGTGTTGATGGCGTTGTACGTCAGTCTCGGCCGCGAACTGACGCCGTTGGTGGCCGAATATCGAGCCGACATCGAAGACAAGGCCAGCGCCGCCCTCGGCATGCCGTTGCAGATTGGCGAACTGGAAGGCAGCTGGAGCGGTTTTGCGCCAATCCTGTTGGCCCATGATGTGATGGTCGGCGATGGCGCCAATGCCTTGCGCCTCGATCGTGTGCGGGCAGTGCCCGATCTTTGGGCCAGCCTGTTGGCCCGCGAAGTGCGCATCGCTCATCTGGAACTCAATGGCTTGAAAATCAGCCTCAAGGAAGCCGAGGACGGCACCTGGGCGCTGGAAGGTTTGCCGGTGCAGAAGGATCAGCCGCTGGATCCCGAGCAACTGTTCAACCGCTCGCAGATGATTCAGCAATTGTCGGTGCTCGAAAGCCAGGTGACCTTGCAGCCGCTGGATCACCCACCGATGACGCTCACCTATGTCGGCCTCAATCTGAAGACCGGTGCCAGTCGGCAACGCCTTGACGCACGCTTGACCTTGCCTGACGGCCAACCTGTCGCGTTGAGCCTGCGCACGCGGATTCGCCCCAGTCAGTTACGCGACAGCACGGTGGAGGGATACGCCAGCCTGCCGCAAAGCGACTGGTCGAAGTGGCTGCCGGAGCGTCTGACCCAGCAGTGGAATTTCTCCGAGATCAAAGCCGGCGGCGAGCTTTGGGTGAACTGGGCCGAGGGCACTTTGCAAAGTGCCGCGATTCGTTTGAATGCCCCGCAACTGAGCGGTGCTTACGCCGAGCGCAAGCCGATCCAGATCAACAATCTGGCGCTCAACGCCTATTACGAAAACAGTGCCAAAGGCGCGACGGTTACCTTCGATTCGCTGGCGATGAATGTCGGCGAAACCCGCTGGGAATCGCGGGTACAAGTGCAGCAGACCCGCGCCACTGACAAGGTCGAGGAGCTCTGGCACTTACAGGCTGATCGCCTCGACCTGACCCCCATCACCCCACTGCTCAACGCGCTGGGGCCGTTGCCGCAGGGTGTCGCCACAGCCGTGGAGCGCCTGAAAGTCACCGGCGGCCTGCGCAATGTCCTGCTGGATTTCCGCCCGAATGCCACGGACGGAACCAAATTCGGTTTCGCTGCCAACCTCGATTCCGTAGGTTTTGATGCCTATCACGGCGCTCCGGCGGCGCGGAATGTCAGCGGTAGCCTGAGCGGCAACCTCGATGGGGGTGAGTTGCGCATGGACAGCAAGGATTTCGTCCTGCACCTCGATCCGATTTTCGCCAAGCCATGGCAATACATTCAGGCCAACGCCCGCCTCACCTGGAAGCTTGATAAGGACGGCTTCACCCTGATTGCACCGTATCTGAAGGTACTGGGCGAAGAGGGCAAGATTGCCGGTGACTTCCTGATTCGCCTGCATTTCGATCACAGCCAGGAAGACTACATGGACCTGCGGGTCGGTCTGGTTGACGGCGACGGCCGCTATACCGCCAAGTACCTGCCCGAAGTGTTGAGCCCGGCGCTGGATGAATGGCTACGTACGGCGATTCTCAAGGGCGCGGTGGATCAGGGTTTCTTTCAGTATCAAGGCTCGCTGAGCAAGAACGCCGGGGAGGCTGATCGCAGCATCAGTCTGTTCTTCAAGGTGCATGACGCCGAACTGGCCTTCCAGCCAGGTTGGCCGCATGTCAGCAAGGTCAGTGGCGACGTGTTCATCGAGGACAGCGGCGTGCGGATCTGGGCCAGCAAAGGCCAATTGCTCGACACCCAGGTCAGCAACGTCTTCGTCAACATCCCTCATGTCCCGGCCGGACAACATACCCATATGTACCTCGACGGCGCGTTCGCGGGTGGTCTGGGGGACGGTTTGAAGATTCTTCAGGATGCACCGATCGGCACCGGTGAAACCTTTGCCGGTTGGGAAGGCGCGGGCGATCTGCAAGGCAAGCTCAAGCTCGACGTGCCGTTGGACAAGGGTGGCGACCAGCCGAAAATCGTCGTCGACTTCAAGACCGCCAACGCGCGGCTGAAGCTGGCGGAGCCGAAACTGGAGCTGACGCAACTCAAGGGTGATTTCCGTTTCGACAGCGCCAAGGGTCTCAGCGGGCAGAATATCGCTGCCCGAGCGTTCGACAAGCCAGTCACTACGCAGATTTTCGCTGATGGCAGCGCCAACCAGCTCAAGACCCGGGTCGCTGCGTCGGGGCAGGTCGAAGTCAAGAAACTGACTGACTGGCTCGGTGTCACCCAACCGTTGCCAGCGTCCGGGACGATTCCCTATCAGTTGCAACTGAATCTGGACGGTAACGACAGCCAGTTGATGGTCAGCTCCAATCTCAAAGGTGTGGCGGTCGATCTGCCAGCACCGTTTGGCATGGCGGCGGATGTCGGTCGAGACACCGTTTTCCGCATGACCCTGCAAGGGCAGGAGCGGCGTTATTGGGTCAGTTACGGTCAACTGGCCAGTTTTACCTTTGCTGCGCCACCGACTGATTTTGCCCAGGGGCGCGGTGAGTTGTTCCTCGGGGCAGGCGAAGCCGTGTTGCCGGGTGCCAAGGGTTTGCGTGTTCGCGGTGTGCTGTCGGAGCTGGACGTCGCACCCTGGCAGGATCTGGTTGGCAAATACGCCGGACAGGATCCGGGCGGCAATGCCAAGCAACTGTTGAGCAGTGCCGATTTCAAGATTGGCAAACTGACGGCATTCGGCACGACGCTGGATCAGGCCTCGGTCCAGCTGAATCGCAAACCGGGGGCGTGGAATCTGGCGCTCGACAGTCAGCAGGCCAAAGGCACTGCTGGCCTGCCAGACGCCAAAAACGCGCCGATTGCGGTGAACCTGCAGTACGTGCGACTGCCGGCTTCGGATCCGACGGTGCAGGCTGACGAGAACTCACCTGATCCGTTGGCGTCTGTCGATCCAACGAAAATCCCGGCGCTGGATATCACCATCAATCAACTGTTCCTGGGCCAGGATCTGGTCGGTGGCTGGTCGCTGAAGATCCGCCCCACCAGCAGAGGGATCGCCATGAACAATCTCGACATGGGGCTCAAAGGCATCCTGTTGCAGGGCAATGGCGGCTGGGAAGGTGTGCCGGGTTCCAGCACTAGCTGGTTCAAGGGGCGGATCGGCGGCAAGAACCTCGCCGATGTCCTCAAAGGCTGGGGCTTCGCACCGAGTGTGACCAGCGAAGAATTCCACATGGATGTCGATGGCCGCTGGCCGGGTTCGCCGGCGTGGCTGGCGACCAAGCGTTTCTCCGGCACCCTCGATGCGTCGCTGAACAAGGGCCAGTTTGTCGAGGTAGAAGGCGGCGCGCAGGCTTTGCGAGTGTTCGGCCTGCTCAATTTCAACTCCATTGGCCGCCGTTTGCGCCTGGACTTTTCCGACCTGTTTGGCAAAGGTCTGAGCTATGACCGGGTCAAAGGCCTGCTGGTGGCGACCAACGGTGTTTACGATACCAAAGAGCCAATTCGCCTGACCGGGCCATCGAGCAATATTGAGCTCAACGGCAAGTTGGACCTGGTGGCTGAGCAGGTCGACGCCAAGTTACTGGTGACGCTTCCGGTGACTAACAACCTGCCAATCGCCGCGTTGATCGTGGGGGCTCCGGCGGTCGGCGGGGCGCTGTTCCTGATCGACAAGCTCATCGGCGACCGTGTGTCACGCTTTGCCAGTGTGAAATACACCGTTAAGGGCCCGTGGAAAGAGCCGAAAATCACTTTCGACAAGCCTTTTTGAGTAGCATGAGGCTAGCCCAATCTGTAGGGGCTGCGGCACGCTGCGATCTTTTGCTTTTAAACGATCAAGATCAAAAGATCGCAGCCTTCGGCAGCTCCTACAGTGGAATATGTTGATCGCAGATCAGGAGCGGCCATGTCTTTAGCGGTGATTCAAATGGTCAGCCAGAGTGACGTGCTGGCCAATCTGGCCCAGGCCCGGCGCCTGCTTGAGCAGGCGGCGGCCGGTGGCGCGAAGCTGGCGGTACTGCCGGAAAACTTCGCCGCCATGGGCCGTCGCGACATCGCCGATATCGGCCGCGCTGAAGCCGTTGGCGAAGGACCGATCCTGCCATGGTTGAAACAGACCGCCCGCGACCTCAAGTTATGGATAGTGGCCGGCACATTGCCGTTGCCGCCGGTTGATCAGCCGACGGGCAAATCACACGCGTGTTCGCTGCTGGTCGACGATCAGGGCGAAACCGTTGCACGGTATGACAAGTTGCATCTGTTTGATGTGGATGTAGCGGACAATCGAGGCCGTTACCGCGAATCCGATGACTATGCTTATGGCAGTGGTGTGGTAGTTGCGGATACACCGGTCGGCAAAGTGGGCCTGACCGTATGTTACGACCTGCGCTTTCCGGAGCTGTATAGCGAATTGCGCGCTGCCGGAGCCGAGTTGATTACTGCCCCATCGGCCTTTACCGCCGTGACCGGCGCGGCGCATTGGGACGTATTGATTCGCGCGCGGGCCATCGAAACACAGTGTTATGTGCTGGCGGCTGCGCAGGGCGGAACCCATCCGGGACCGCGAGAAACCTTCGGGCATGCGGCGATCATCGACCCATGGGGCCGAGTGCTGGCGAGTCAGGATCAAGGCGAAGCGGTGTTGCTGGCCGAACGCGATAGCAATGAACAAGCGTCCATCAGGGCGCGGATGCCGGTGACGAGTCATCGGCGGTTTTTCTCGCAGGGCGCACAGCGACCTGCTTCAGAACACGAATTTAAGGCCTAAACCATGAGCGAGTTGTTGTCCTCAGTCAGTGATCACCTTTTGGCGCCCGGCGGCGTGACGATCGAGAGCCTGCAAAGCGTACTCGGCGATCTGGCGGGCCCGGGCATCGATGCTGCCGACCTGTATTTCCAGGGTCAGATCTCCGAGTCCTGGGCGCTGGAAGACGGCATCGTCAAGGAAGGCAGTTTCAATCTTGACCAAGGTGTCGGTGTACGTGCGCAGTCCGGTGAAAAAACCGGTTTCGCCTACAGCAACGCGATCACCCTTGAAGCGCTGGGTGCTGCGGCGCGTGCGGCCCGTTCGATTTCCCGGGCCGGGCAGAACGGCACGGTGCAGGCGTTCACCACTCAGGACGTCGCCCAGTTGTATGCGCCGGACAATCCGCTGGAAGTGTTGAGCCGTGCCGAGAAAGTCGAGCTGCTCAAGCGCATCGACGTCGCCACGCGCGCGCTCGATCCGCGTATCCAGCAAGTCAGCGTGAGCATGGCCGGGGTCTGGGAACGCATTCTCGTGGCTTCCACCGACGGCGGTCTGGCGGCGGATGTTCGACCGCTGGTGCGTTTCAATGTCAGCGTTATTGTTGAGCAGAACGGTCGTCGGGAGCGCGGCGGCCATGGCGGCGGCGGGCGTACCGACTACCGTTATTTCCTCGCTGAAGACCGCGCCATGGGTTATGCCCGTGAAGCGCTGCGTCAGGCGCTGGTGAACCTGGAAGCGATTCCGGCACCGGCCGGGACGCTGCCGGTGGTGCTGGGTTCGGGCTGGTCCGGTGTGCTGCTGCACGAAGCGGTTGGCCACGGTCTGGAAGGCGACTTCAACCGCAAGGGCAGCTCCGCCTACAGCGGTCGTATGGGCGAAATGGTCGCTTCCAAGCTCTGCACCATCGTCGATGACGGCACCTTGAGCGGCCGTCGCGGCTCGCTGAGCGTCGACGACGAAGGCACCCCGACCGAGTGCACCACGCTGATCGAAAACGGCGTGCTCAAGGGCTACATGCAGGACAAGCTCAACGCGCGCCTGATGGGCGTGGCCCGTACCGGCAACGGTCGTCGTGAATCCTATGCACACCTGCCGATGCCGCGGATGACCAACACCTACATGCTTGGCGGCGAAAGCGATCCGGCAGAAATCATCGCCTCGGTGAAGAAAGGCATCTACTGCGCCAACCTTGGCGGTGGCCAGGTCGACATTACCAGCGGCAAATTCGTGTTCTCCACCAGCGAGGCGTATCTGATCGAAGACGGCAAGATCACCGCGCCGGTCAAAGGTGCGACGTTGATCGGCAACGGCCCTGAGGCGATGAGCCGGGTGTCGATGGTCGGTAACGATCTTTCGCTCGATAGCGGTGTGGGAACGTGTGGCAAGGATGGGCAGTCGGTACCAGTGGGTGTTGGCCAGCCGACGCTGAAAATCGATGCGATCACCGTGGGTGGCACGGGCGCATAACAAGGGATGGAGCTTCGGGTGGCGCGCAGGGCGGCCACCCGGTGGCGAATATCAACGCAGACCGCGTTGAGTCTCGTCCAGCTCACGGATGTACTTGAAGATTTTACGGCTTGAGGCAGGCGCTTTGTTTTGCGCAACCTCATGCTGAGCCTGACGGATCAGGGAACGCAGTTGCTGGCGATCGGCGTCCGGGTACTCCAGGACGAATTTCTCCAGCACGGCATCATCACCGGCGATCAGGCGGTCACGCCAGCGTTCGAGATTGTGGAAACGCTCGTTGTACTGACGAGTGGAGGCATCGAGTTGATCGAGCAAAATGAGGATCGCGTCAGTGTCCTGATCGCGCATCAGTTTGCCGATGAACTGCAAATGCCGTTTACGCGCGATATTCGCGGTGTGCTTCGGCGCATCGGCCAAGGCACGGCGCATCGCGTCGGTCAGTGGCAGTTTAGCCACCAAGTCAGGCTTGAGTGTTGTAAGGCGCTCGCCAAGGTCAACCAGAGCATGCAGCTCGCGTTTGACCTGAGATTTGCTTTTTTCTCCCGTATCGAGGGAGTCGTCGTAAGAATCAACCATGGTGGCAGTCCGCAAAGAAACGCCGCCATGATAACCAGTCGGGGGCCGCTTGTCCGGCCCGGTCGCTCGATGGCCCCAGCCGAAAGCAGAATTTGAGTGGAGATGAGCATGAGTGCAGTTCAAAGCGTCGGCCCGCAGGCATTGCCGGCACTGCAGGAACAAGTCGAGCAGATCATCGCCGAAGCCAAGCGTCAGGGCGCCAGTGCCTGTGAAGTCGCGGTGTCGCTGGAGCAGGGCCTGTCGACATCCGTGCGTCAGCGCGAGGTCGAAACAGTCGAGTTCAACCGCGATCAGGGCTTTGGCATCACGTTGTATGTTGGCCAGCGCAAAGGCTCTGCCAGCACCTCCGCCACCGGGCCGGATGCGATTCGCGAGACGGTGGCTGCCGCACTGGCGATCGCCAAGCACACATCCGAAGATGAAGCCTCAGGCTTGGCCGATGCGGCGTTGATGGCCAGGGATCAGCAGGATTTCGACTTGTTCCACGAATGGGACATCACCCCGGAACAGGCCATCGAGAAAGCGTTGCTCTGTGAAGCGGCCGCTTTCGATGCCGATGCGCGGATCAAAAACGCCGACGGCACCACACTCAGCACCCACCAGGGCTGCCGCGTGTATGGCAACAGCCACGGTTTTATCGGTGGTTATGCGTCGACACGACACAGCCTGAGTTGCGTGATGATCGCCGAAGCCGATGGCCAGATGCAGCGCGATTACTGGTACGACGTGAGCCGTCAGGGCGAGTTGCTGGCCGACCCGGTGAGCATCGGCCAACGTGCCGCGCAGCGGGCGGCGGGTCGCTTGGGCGCGCGTCCGGTGCCGACCTGTGAAGTGCCGGTACTGTTTTCCGCCGAACTGGCGGGCGGGTTGTTCGGCAGTTTCCTCTCGGCGGTTTCCGGTGGCAGCCTGTATCGAAAATCATCGTTCCTGGAAGGCACGCTGGGCCAGAAACTGTTTCCGGAGTGGCTGACCATCGATGAGCGTCCTCACCTGATGCGCGCCATGGGCAGCGCCTCCTACGACGGTGATGGTCTGGCGACCTACGCCAAACCGTTCGTCGAGAAAGGCGAGTTGGTGTCGTACATCCTCGGTACTTACTCCGGCCGTAAACTCGGCATGCCGAGCACCGCCAACGCTGGCGGTGTGCACAACCTGTTCGTCACTCATGGCGACGAAGACCAGGCGGCATTGCTGCGGCGCATGGGCCGCGGGTTGTTGGTTACCGAGTTGATGGGCCATGGATTAAACATGGTCACCGGCGACTATTCGCGCGGGGCGGCGGGTTTTTGGGTCGAGAATGGCGAAATTCAGTTCGCGGTGCAGGAAGTGACCATCGCCGGCAACATGCGCGACATGTTCAAGCAGATCGTCGCAGTGGGTAATGATCTGGAACTACGCAGCAACATCCGCACTGGCTCGGTGTTGATCGAGCGAATGACGGTGGCGGGCAGCTAAGCGTCCACTCTCTACGCAAACAGGCGCGCCACCCCATCGGGTGGCGCGCCTTTTTTATGTCTGCTTTTTTAGGCGCAGCCTGCGGCAGCTCCTATAAAAAGCGCTCTTGTGTTGGTTCTCATTATCATCTAATAATAAATCTCATTATCGAATGGGCCGTGGATCATGAGTTCTGCCTTGCACGAGCAGCCGTACCTCGAAAGCTGGCGCTGGATGAGTCGTCAGATCCGATGCGCGATGGATCCTGACGAACCGCGCCTGATCGAACATTACCTGGCCGAGGGCCGGTATCTGTCCTGTTGCACAGCGACCTCGCCCTGGACCGTCGCTGAAACTTCCTTCCGATTGCTGCTCGACACGGCCACCGACATCGCGTTGCCGTGGCACTGGCGCAGCCTCTGTCTCGATCAAGCCTGGCGCCCCTTGCGTGAAATGGAGCGCCTGTCGCTGTGCAAATGCCGGCTCAAACGCTGGCAACGCTACACCTGGCAACTGGCGACCTGCGAGTTGCAACCCTCGATTCCTCTTATTGAATTAGTCCAAGGATTTACTGATGGCAGACCCTAACACTCGTATCGAGCGCGACAGCATGGGCGAATTGCAGGTACCGGTGGACGCTCTCTACGGCGCGCAAACCCAGCGCGCGGTGGATAACTTCCCGATCAGCGGCAAACCGATGCCGACGCAATTCATCCGCGCATTGATCCTGGCCAAAGCCGCCGCGGCCCGGGCCAACGTCGAACTCAACCAGATCAGCGCCGCTCAGGGCAAAGCCATCAGCGACGCCGCGCAAGGCTTGCTTGAAGGCGATTTCATGCGGCATTTCCCGGTGGATATCTTCCAGACTGGCTCCGGCACCAGCTCCAACATGAATGCCAACGAGGTTATCGCCACCCTGGCCAGCCGCCTGCTTGGCGAACCGGTCAATGCCAACGATCACGTCAACTGCGGCCAGAGCAGCAACGACATCATCCCGACCACCATCCACGTCAGTGCTGCGCTGGCCCTGCATGAACAACTGCTGCCGGCGCTGTTGCACCTGGTGCAGGTCATCGAGCACAAAGCCGAGCAAGTGCATCACCACGTCAAAACCGGGCGTACGCATTTGATGGATGCGATGCCGGTGCGTATGAGCCAGGTGCTCAACGGCTGGGCGCAGCAACTGAAGGCCAACATCGGTCATTTGCAAGACCTGCTGCCAAGCCTGCAATCCCTCGCGCAGGGCGGGACGGCGGTCGGTACCGGAATCAACGCGCATTCGGAATTCGCTGCGCGGTTCAGCCGTCAGCTCAGCCAGTTGACGCATGTGCAGTTCACCCAAGGCAAAGACCTGTTCGCGCTGATCGGCTCGCAAGACACCGCCGTAGCGGTCTCCGGACAGCTCAAGGCCATCGCAGTGTCGATGATGAAAATCGCCAACGACCTGCGCTGGATGAACTCCGGCCCCTTGGCCGGTCTCGGCGAAATCGAACTCGAAGCCCTGCAGCCGGGGTCGTCGATCATGCCGGGCAAGGTCAACCCGGTGATCCCGGAAGCGACCGCCATGGTCGCCGCCCAAGTGATCGGCAACGATTCGGTGATCACCATCGCCGGCCAGTCGGGCAATTTCGAGCTGAACGTGATGCTGCCAATCATTGCCCAGAACCTGTTGAGCAGCATCGAGTTGCTGGCCAACTCCAGTCGCCTGTTGGCTGACAAAGCCATCGCCAGCTTCAAGGTCAACGAGTCGCGGCTCAAGGAAGCGCTGTCGCGCAATCCGATTCTGGTCACCGCACTCAACCCGATCATCGGTTACCAGAAAGCCGCCGAGATCGCCAAGCAGGCCTACAAACAGGGTCGCCCGGTGATCGACGTCGCGCTGGAGCACACCGACCTGTCGCGCAGTCAGCTGGAAGAGTTGCTCAACCCCGAGAAACTCACCGCTGGCGGCGTGTAATCCCCGCAACCGCTTTGGAGGCTCACCATGGAGCACTGGAAACGCACGATCGAACGGGCCAATCGCTGCTTCATGTTGGGCGAGCTGATCGATGCCCGTGAAGCTTATCTGCAGGCGCTGGCCCTGGCGCAAGTGCTGTTCGAACGCTGGGCCGATGCTGACGAAGCGGTGGCGGCCTGTGTCATCTCCCATCACAACCTGGCGGATCTGCACTTGCGCCTGAATCAGCCGGAAGAAAGCGCCGAATATCTTTGCGCCATTCATCAACGGCTGTTGCAGACGATGCAGGACGAACGTCAGCGCCTCGCGCTGCGTGAAGCGGCGCTGCGTCAGAGCAGCAAAACTTACGTCGAGCTGCTGAATTTCATCAGCGACCACGGCGAATACCCACGCACCCAGCGTCTGTTGCATCCGGATACCGGCAATGCGCGCCGCGCACCAGCCCCACATCACCATGGAGTCCATTGAAATGGCTTTTACCTTGCCTGCCTTGCCTTATGCCTACGATGCCCTGGAGCCGCACATCGATGCGCAGACCATGGAAATCCACTACACCAAGCATCACCAGACCTACATCAACAACCTCAACGCTGCGGTGCAAGGCACTGAATATGCCGGATGGCCAGTGGAAAAACTGGTGGCCAGCGTTCAACAGTTGCCGGAAAAACTTCGCGCGGCGGTGATCAATCAGGGCGGCGGCCATGCCAACCACTCGCTGTTCTGGGAAGTCATGGTGCCCAACGGCGGCGGCAAACCGGACGGGGCGCTGGCCAAGGCCATCGACGAACAGCTGGGTGGCCTCGACAGTTTCAAAGAGGCATTCACCAAAGCTGCGCTGACCCGGTTCGGCAGTGGCTGGGCCTGGCTGAGCGTGACCCCGGAGAAAAAACTGATCGTGGAAAGCAGCGGTAATCAGGACAGTCCGTTGATGAACGGCAACACGCCGATTCTCGGCCTCGACGTTTGGGAGCACGCCTACTACCTGCGCTACCAGAACCGTCGGCCGGAATACATCAACGCGTTCTACAACGTGATCAATTGGCCTGAAGTGGCTGCGCGCTATCAGGCTGCACTGGTTTAAGTCTCCTAAAAAAAATAATTCAAGGCTGACTATGGGCACTGAGACACTGGCGGTCGGAAGCGGGCGTATGTTTCGTTACGCCGTGGGATCGCTGTTGCTGCTGGCGGGCTTAACCTTACTGGCAGTCCACGGACTGGAATGGCTGAATCTGGAACCGAGGCTGTCGCGGGCGTTGCAGGGTGGCGCACTCTGCGCGCTCGGCACCGCGCTCGGAGCGGTGCCGGTGTTGGTGATTCGGCGCATGCCTCAGGCGCTCAGCGATACGTTACTGGGTTTCGGTGCCGGGGTGATGCTGGCGGCGACGGCGTTTTCGCTTATTGTCCCGGGCATTGCTGCCGCAGAGAGCCTGGGTCTGACACCGTGGGCGGCGAGTGGCCTGATCTGCTTCGGCATCATGCTCGGTGCGTTCGGCCTGTATCTGGTGGATCGCAAGGTGTCCGGTACTTCACCTGAAATGCTCTCGGGCAGCATCGAGCATCCGGTGATTCCACCGCGGATCTGGCTGTTTGTGTTCGCCATCATTGCCCATAACATCCCTGAGGGAATGGCCGTCGGGGTATCGGCCGGCGGCGGTATGCCGGACGCGGACAGTCTGGCCATGGGCATCGCCTTGCAGGACGTACCGGAAGGTCTGGTAATTGCGTTGGTATTGGCTGGGGCGGGGATGTCACGGGTCAAGGCGTTCTTGATCGGCGCGGCGTCAGGGCTGGTCGAACCGGTGTTTGCGCTGTTGTGTGCCTGGCTGGTCAGTCTGGCGCAGGTGCTGTTGCCGTTAGGCCTGGCGCTGGCGGCCGGGGCGATGTTGCTGGTGGTGACCCACGAAGTGATTCCGGAGTCGCGACGCAATGGTCATGACAAGCTGGCCAGTCTAGGCTTGTTGATCGGGTTCTGTTTGATGATGGTGATGGATACGGCGCTGGGTTGAAGATCAAAAGATCGCAGCCTGCGGCAGCTCCTACAGGAAGCGCATTCCAATGTAGGAGCTGCCGCAGGCTGCGAGCTTTTGATTTTGGCTGTCAGCCGCCTTCGTCGAAGTAGTTGTTGATCAACGCCACCAGCGCATCCAGCGCTTCCTGTTCCTGATGGCCTTCGGTACTCAGATAGATTTTGGTGCCTTTGCCAGCCGCCAGCATCATCATTGCCATGATGCTTTTGCCATCAACCGTTGTCTCTGGTGTGCGGCCCACTCTGATCGTGCAGTCGGGATACTGACCGGCAACCCCGACAAACTTCGCCGACGCTCGGGCATGCAAACCCAGTTTGTTGATGATTTCGATTTCCAGAGCAGGCATCGCGGTGTGAATCCTTTAGGTGAGGTCGCGGTGGCGGACCTGGACGTTCTTCAGAGTTTTCTGCAGGGCCTGACCCAGGCGTTCGGTCAGGTAGACGGAGCGGTGGTGCCCGCCGGTGCAGCCAATGGCAACAGTAACGTAGGCGCGATTGCTCGCGGCGAAGCGCGGTAGCCATTTGTGCAGGTAGCTGAAAATGTCCTGGAACATTTCTTCAACCTCGGGCTGCGCTGCCAGGTATTCGGCCACCGGCTCATCGAGCCCCGATTGCGCACGTAGCTCAGGCTTCCAGTACGGATTGGGCAGGCAGCGCACGTCAAACACCAGATCCGCATCCACCGGCATGCCGCGTTTGAAGCCAAATGACTCAACCAGAAATGCCGTGCCCGGCTCCGGCTGACTCAGCAGACGCAGCTTGATGGTGTCGCGCAACTGGTACAGGTTCAGATTGGTGGTATTGATCTTCAGATCGGCCAGATCGGCGATGGGCCCCAACAGGGCAGTTTCATCCTGGATCGCCTCGGCCAGCGAGCGATTGGCGTTGCTCAGCGGGTGGCGCCGACGGGTTTCCGAAAAACGCTTGAGCAGGGTTTCTTCGTCGGCATCCAGATACAGCACATCGCACTGGATATGGCGGCTGCGCACTTCTTCAAGCAGTTCGGGAAAACGCGAGAGATGACTTGGCAGGTTGCGCGCATCGATCGACACCGCCACCAGCGGTTGCGCCAGTTCAGTGTGAATCAGCGCGCGCTCAGCCAGTTCCGGCAGCAAGCCTGCCGGCAGATTGTCGATGCAATAGTAACCGTTGTCCTCAAGGACATTCAGCGCGGTACTTTTACCTGAGCCGGAACGGCCACTGACGATGATCAAGCGCATGATTACTGCCCGCTCTGCTCGTCCACAACAACCTGGTACAAGGCTTCATTGCTTGAAGCGCTGCGCAGTTTATCGCGCACTTCTTTGCGATCCAGCATGCTGGCGATCTGGCGTAGCAACTCCAGATGCGCATCGGTGGCGGCTTCGGGGACCAGCAGTACGAACAGCAGGTCAACCGGCGCACCGTCGATGGCGTCGAAATCGATAGGGGCTTCAAGGTGCATCAGGGCGCTGATCGGCGACTGGCAACCCTTGAGGCGACAGTGAGGAATGGCGATGCCGTTGCCAAAACCGGTAGAACCGAGTTTTTCACGGGCAATCAGAGCCTCGAAGACATCTTGCATCTCCAGATCCGGCACTTCGCGGGCGATCAGGTTGGCAATCTGTTCGAGGGCTTTCTTTTTACTGCCGCCCGGCACGTTCACGAGGGAACGGCCGGGGGTCAGGATACTTTCAAGTCGGATCATGGGGTAGGGGGTTATCGACCGGTCGCGCCCTGGAGCAGGCTCTGGGTCTTTTCCTTATGCTTTTTGAGTTGTTTGTCCAGCTTGTCGGTCAAGGCGTCGATCGCGGCATACATATCGGTATGTTCTGCGTTGGCGACCACTTCACTGCCGGGGATATGCAAGGTGGCTTCGATTTTCTGCTTCAGCTTTTCGACGCACATCGTGACCTGCACGTTGGTGATCTTGTCGAAATGTCGCTCTAATCGTTGAAGTTTCTCATTGATGTAGTCGCGCAGAGGTTCGGTCACTTCCAGTTGGTGTCCACTGATGTTGACTTGCATACAGCTTCTCCTTCGTTGCCAGTGCATAAAGCGGCAGGCCGAAAAGCCTGCCACTGGAACGCTGTAACGTGGCTTACATCAACCGCTTGCGTTCGCTCGAAGGCGCGATCCCGAGGGATTCGCGGTACTTGGCGACGGTGCGGCGAGCCACCTGAATGCCTTGTGCCTCCAGTAAACCAGCGATCTTGCTGTCACTCAACGGCTTTTTCTGATTTTCCGCGGCAACCAGTTTTTTGATGATCGCGCGGATCGCCGTGGACGAGCATTCGCCGCCCTCGGAGGTGCTGACGTGGCTGGAGAAAAAGTATTTCAGTTCATAAATACCGCGCGGGGTATGCATGAATTTTTGCGTAGTCACCCGGGAAATGGTCGACTCGTGCATGCCGACCGCCTCGGCGATGTCATGCAGTACCAGCGGCTTCATGGCTTCGTCGCCATATTCAAGAAAACCGCGCTGATGCTCGACAATCTGGGTGGCCACTTTCATCAGGGTTTCGTTGCGGCTTTGCAGGCTCTTGATGAACCAGCGGGCTTCCTGCAACTGATTGCGCATGAACGTATTGTCGGCGCTGGTATCGGCGCGACGCACGAAGCCTGCGTACTGGGCGTTGACTCGCAGACGAGGTACCGACTCCTGATTCAGCTCGACCAGCCAGCGTTCATTGTCCTTACGCACAATGACGTCCGGAACGACGTATTCGGCTTCCGTCGATTCGATCTGCGAGCCCGGCCGTGGATTGAGGCTTTGTACCAGCTCGATGACCTGGCGCAACTCATCTTCCTTGAGCTTCATGCGGCGCATCAACTGGCTGTAATCGCGACTGCCGAGCAAGTCGATGTAATCGCTGACCAGACGTTTCGCTTCAGCCAGCCAGGGCGTCTTGGCCGATAGCTGGCGCAATTGCAGCAGCAGGCATTCGCTGAGATTGCGGGCGCCGATGCCGGCAGGCTCGAATTGCTGGATGCGGTGCAGAACGGCTTCGATCTCGTCCAGTTCGATGTCCAGTTCCGGATCAAACGCTTCGAGAATTTCTTCGAGGGTTTCGTCCAGATAGCCCTGATTGTTGATGCAATCGATCAGGGTCACGGCGATCAGTCGATCGGTGTCGGACATCGGTGCCAGATTCAGTTGCCACAGCAGATGGCTTTGCAGGCTTTCGCCCACTGAAGTGCGCGTGGTGAAGTCCCACTCGTCATCATCGCTGCTCGGCAGGCTGCTGGCGCTGGTCTGGTAGACGTCTTCCCAGGCAGTGTCGACCGGGAGTTCATTGGGGATGCGCTCGCTCCAGTCGCCTTCCTCGAGGTTATCCACCGTTGGGGCGGTTTCCTGATAGGAGGGTTCCTGGATATCGGTGTTGGGCTTCTGTTCGGCGTTGTCAGCCAAGGGATCGGTGTTGTCGAAGTCTTCGCCTTCTTCCTGGCGTTCGAGCATCGGATTGGATTCCAGAGCCTCCTGAATTTCCTGTTGCAGGTCCAGGGTCGACAATTGGAGCAGACGGATAGCCTGTTGCAGCTGAGGTGTCATCGTCAGCTGCTGGCCCATTCTCAAGACTAGCGATGGTTTCATGGCAGGGGCTTAACACCTTATTCGCCGGCGCGATGCGCCATCCACTACAGGGCGCCGAAGCGCCAAACTTAAGCAAATTATATGCCTGAAACTGAAGTGTTTGCCTAGAGCGCTGTAACAATTAAAGCGTATTAAATTCTGCTTGAATCGATACAGCGCCAGGGCGGCTCACCGGGCACCTTTGCGCTTACAGGCGGAACTCGTGGCCCAGATACACTTCCTTCACCAGATCATTGGCCAGGATGGTAGCGGAGTCACCTTCGGCGATCAGTTGACCGTCGTTGACGATGTAAGCGGTTTCGCAGATATCCAGCGTCTCGCGCACGTTGTGGTCGGTAATCAGAACACCGATGCCCTTGGCTTTGAGATGGTGGATGATTTGCTTGATGTCGCCGACCGAAATCGGATCGACACCGGCGAACGGTTCGTCGAGCAGGATGAATTTCGGCGCAGTCGCCAACGCGCGAGCGATTTCCACCCGGCGGCGTTCACCACCGGACAGGCTCATGCCGAGGTTGTCGCGGATGTGGCTGATGTGGAACTCCTGCAGCAGGCTTTCCAGCTCCTTGCGACGACCGGCCTTGTCGAGTTCCTGACGGGTCTCGAGGATGGCCATGATGTTGTCGGCTACCGACAGTTTGCGGAAGATCGACGCTTCCTGCGGCAGATAGCCGATACCGGCCTTTGCACGACCGTGCATTGGCTGGTGGCTGACGTCCAGATCGTCGATCAGCACACGGCCCTGATCAGCCTGAACCAGCCCGACGATCATGTAGAAGCATGTGGTCTTGCCGGCACCATTGGGGCCGAGCAGGCCGACGATCTGACCGCTGTCGATCGACAGGCTGACGTCACGCACGACCTGACGGCCTTTATAGGCCTTGGCCAGGTGCTGAGCTTTCAGAGTTGCCATTACTGGTTTTTCTCTTCGGATTTCTTCTTCGGCTGGATCACCATGTCGATGCGCGGACGCGCTTCGGTGACTTTGCTGCCGGTAGCGCGACCGGCGCTGGCCAGTTTCTTCACGGTGTCATAGACGATTTTCTCGCCCTGGGTGGTGTTGCTGTCTTTGTCGACAACCTTGGCCTTGTCGATCAGTACGACGCGATTTTGCGCGGCGTGGTACTGAATCGTCACGCCCCAGCCCTGAACAGGCTTGGAATCGCCGGCGGTCTGCAGTTGTTCGAAGTAGGCGAGGTTGCCGACAGACGTAACAACGTCGATATCACCGGTCGAGGTGCGGGTGATGGTCACGGTGTTGCCTTTTACGATCATCGAGCCCTGAGTGATGATCACGTCACCTTTATAGGTGGCTACGCCGTTCTTGTCGTCCAGCTGGGCATCGTCGGCCTGAATGCGGATTGGCTGCTCTTGATCGTTCGGCAGAGCCCAGGCGCTCACGCTTCCCAGTGCTGCGCCCAGACTGAGCAAAATAGGGAGGGTTTTAACGAGCCTCATACTGTCCTCTTACGTTCGATTGCAGGTGTATCCTGCTTTCCTTCAGGTACGCTTTCATTCCTACGCCAGTCGATACACCGCCAGCGCCCTCGATTCTAACGGGTTGCTCGGTCTGCGCATATTCCCGCTGCGGGAACACTGTCATGCGAGTGGAAGTGATCAGCGTGTCGCGGTTCTTTTCATCGGTGCGCTTGATGCGTACCGAATCGATCAATTCGACTTCAGTGCCGCCCGAATTCACTTCGCCACGTTCGCTGGTCACATGCCACGGGAAATCCGTTCCGCGGTACATGTTCAGGTCGGGCTTGGTAACCAGCGTGACATCGGTCGCCTTGACGTGTTCGGCCTTGTCGGACGTCATTTCATACTGCACTTTGCCATCCGGCAGGTATTGCACGGTACGCGTGTTGGTCGCATACCAGTCGATAGGGTTTTCCACGGACGTGGTCGGAGGCTTGTCGAGGAAGCGTTCCGGGCTGATGTTCCAGTAGCCGACGGCTGCAAATAGTGCAGCGATGCAGCCGAACAGCAGGAAGTTACGAAATTTTTTGCTAAACATGGTTTGGCTCACAGGTACGCGGCGTTGGCCGCATCGAGGCGGCCCTGGGCGCGCAGGATCAATTCGCAGAATTCGCGGGCAGCACCTTCACCGCCTCGGGCACGGGTAACGCCATGGGCGTGTTCGCGGACGAAATCAGCGGCGTTGGCAACGGCCATGCCCAGCCCGACGCGGCGGATCACCGGCAGGTCAGGCAAATCGTCGCCCAGATAGGCGACTTGTTCATAGCTTAGGCCCAGTTGCTCAAGTAGACCGTCCAGAACCACCAATTTGTCTTCGCGCCCCTGAAACAGGTGTGGGATGCCGAGGTTTTTCGCCCGGCGTTCGACCACGGGTGTCTTGCGACCGCTGATGATGGCGGTCTGCACGCCGGCGTTCATGAGCATTTTGATGCCTTGGCCGTCGAGGGTGTTGAAGGTTTTGAACTCGCTACCGTCTTCAAGAAAGTACAGTCGCCCGTCAGTCAGGACGCCATCGACGTCGAAAACTGCCAGTTTGATGGCTTTGCCGCGTTGCAGCAGATCGGTGCTCATTTACATGACTCCTGCGCGCAGCAGATCGGAGAGGTTGAAGGCGCCGACCGGGCGATCCTCCTCGTCGACCACTACCAGTGCATTGATTCGGTGGTCTTCCATGATTTTCAGGGCTTCGGCGGCGAGCATCTCGGGCCGGGCGGTCTTGCCGTGGGCTGTCATCACCTGGTCGATGGTCGCACTGCGAATATCGATGCTGCGATCAAGGGTGCGGCGCAAATCACCGTCGGTGAAGATCCCGGCGAGTTTGCCGTCGGCTTCAAGAATGACGGTCATGCCCAGACCCTTGCGAGTCATTTCCATCAAGGCGTCCTTGAGCAGCGTGCCGCGTTGGACCTGCGGCAACTCCTGCCCGGCATGCATGACGTTTTCCACTTTCAGCAACAGGCGGCGGCCAAGGGCGCCACCTGGGTGGGAGAAAGCGAAGTCTTCAGCGGTAAATCCACGAGCTTCCAGCAATGCCACGGCCAGCGCATCGCCCATGACCAGGGCGGCGGTGGTCGAAGAGGTTGGCGCCAGGTTCAGCGGACAGGCTTCGTGCTCGACGTGAACGTTGAGGTTCACTTCGGCGGCTTTGGCCAGCGGCGAGGCCGGATTGCCGGTGACGCTGATCAACTGGATGCCCAGACGCTTGATCAACGGCAGCAGGGTGACGATTTCGTTGGTCGAGCCGGAGTTCGACAGGGCCAGGATCACGTCGTCGCGGGTGATCATGCCCATGTCGCCATGACTGGCTTCGGCCGGGTGAACGAAAAAGGCCGGGGTGCCGGTACTGGCCAGAGTCGCGGCGATCTTGTTGCCGACGTGCCCTGATTTGCCCATGCCGACCACGACCACACGGCCCTTGCTGGCCAGAATCATATCGCAAGCGCGTACGAAATCGGCGTCGATATGGGGTAACAAGCCTTGTACGGCTTCCACTTCGAGGCGAATGGTGCGTTGTGCCGATTGAATCAGGTCGCTGGATTGGCTCATGTCAGAAATCGTATAGCCCGATGAAAAGGCGGCGATTATAGCGGTTATGTAGCAAAGCCTCACGCAAGTTCGTCATGCTTTGTCATCCCGCGTTACCAAAACCCGGCAAAAGCGCCTCCGCACCTGTCATCTCGCTGAATACGGGCCGGCACAAGCCTTGGGCGCTTGGCCTTTGCAGTGATATAGTTCGCCGCCAGTTCGGCCTGCCCGGGACGTACGTGCTTTTTCACCAAAGCCAGGCGTCCGAGTGAGAGGCTGCATCGCAAGGAGTTTAGATGAGTGCCGATAACGCTTACGCGGTCGAGCTGAAGGGAGTCTCCTTCAAGCGCGGTGCGCGCAGCATTTTCAATAACGTCGATATTCGCATCCCGCGCGGCAAGGTCACCGGCATCATGGGACCTTCCGGGTGTGGCAAGACCACGCTGCTGCGGTTGATGGGGGCTCAGTTGCGCCCTGCCAGCGGCGAAGTCTGGGTCAACGGCCAGAACCTGCCTACGCTGTCGCGCAGCGATCTGTTCGATGCGCGCAAGCACATGGGTGTGCTGTTCCAGAGCGGCGCACTGTTCACCGATCTCGATGTCTTCGAGAACGTCGCTTTTCCCCTGCGCGTTCATACCGAGTTGCCGGAAGAAATGATCCGCGACATCGTCTTGCTCAAATTGCAGGCAGTGGGGTTGCGCGGTGCCATCGAGCTGATGCCTGATGAACTGTCCGGTGGCATGAAGCGTCGCGTGGCTCTGGCCCGTGCCATTGCGCTGGATCCGCAGATCCTGTTTTACGACGAGCCGTTCGTCGGTCAGGACCCGATCGCCATGGGCGTATTGGTACGTCTGATCCGTCTGCTCAATGATGCGTTGGGCATCACCAGTATCGTGGTGTCCCACGATCTGGCTGAAACCGCGAGCATTGCCGACTACATCTATGTAGTGGGTGACGGTCAGGTGCTGGGGCAGGGTACGCCGGACGAGTTGATGAACTCGGATGAGCCGCGTATCCGTCAGTTCATGTCCGGTAATCCCGATGGCCCGGTGCCGTACCATTTTCCAGCGACGGACTACCGCGCAGATCTTCTGGGGAAGCGCTGATGCGCAGAATTTCATTAATAGAACGCGTGCGCCGGTTCGGCGAAGCGGCGATCGACGCCATTGCGGTGTTCGGTCGGGCGACGCTGTTCCTGTTTCACGCGTTGGTTGGTCGTGGCGGCATCAGCGGCGGATTTGGCCTGCTGGTCAAGCAACTGCATTCGGTCGGCGTCATGTCGCTGGTGATCATTGTGGTCTCCGGGGTTTTCATCGGCATGGTTCTGGCCTTGCAGGGGTTCAGCATCCTGTCGAGCTACGGTTCGGAGCAGGCGGTAGGGCAGATGGTTGCGCTGACACTGCTGCGTGAGCTCGGCCCGGTGGTGACCGCACTGTTGTTTGCCGGGCGCGCCGGTTCGGCGTTGACCGCGGAAATCGGCAACATGAAGTCCACCGAACAGCTTTCCAGCCTGGAAATGATCGGTGTCGACCCGCTCAAATACATTATTGCCCCGCGTCTGTGGGCCGGTTTCATTTCCCTGCCGGTGCTGGCAATGATTTTCAGCGTGGTGGGCATCTGGGGCGGTTCGTGGGTCGCTGTCGACTGGCTGGGTGTGTATGAAGGGTCTTACTGGTCGAACATGCAAAACAGCGTGACCTTCACCAGTGACGTGCTCAACGGCGTCATCAAAAGTATTGTTTTCGCCTTCGTCGTCACCTGGATCGCCGTATTCCAGGGCTATGACTGTGAGCCCACTTCCGAGGGGATCAGTCGTGCCACCACCAAGACCGTAGTGTTTGCCTCGCTGGCAGTACTGGGTCTGGACTTTATTCTGACCGCTTTGATGTTTGGAGATTTCTGATGCAAAACCGCACCCTGGAAATCGGTGTCGGCCTGTTCCTGCTGGCAGGGATCCTGGCCTTGTTGCTGCTTGCGTTGCGGGTCAGTGGCCTGTCTCCGACTTCGACCACCGACACTTATAAACTGTATGCCTACTTCGACAATATCGCCGGTCTGACGGTCAGAGCCAAAGTGACCATGGCCGGTGTCACCATCGGCAAAGTCACGGCAATCGATCTGGACCGCGACAGCTTCACCGGTCGGGTGACACTGCAAGTGGACAAGAAAGTCGACAATCTGCCGACTGACTCCACAGCATCTATCCTGACCGCTGGTCTGCTGGGCGAGAAGTACATCGGTATCAGCGTAGGCGGGGAAGACACCGCTCTGAAGGATGGTGGAACCATTCACGACACGCAGTCGTCTCTGGTACTGGAAGACCTGATCGGTAAATTCCTGCTCAATACCGTTAGCAAAGACGCCAAATGAGGAGCTTTTGAATGATCTCTATCTTGCGACGCAGCCTGTTGGTGTTACTGGCGGCTCTGCCTTTGATGGGTAACGCTGTGGCTGCAACGTCGGCCCATGAACTGGTTCAGGACACAACCACCCGGTTGCTGGCCGATCTGGCTGCCAACAAAGAGAAATACAAGCAGGATCCGACCGATTTCTACGCGGCGCTCAACAATATTGTCGGGCCGGTGGTGGATGCCGAGGGCATTTCGAAAAGCATCATGACGGTGAAGTATTCGCGCAAGGCCACGCCGGCGCAGATGCAAACCTTTCAGGAAAACTTCAAGAAAGGTCTGTTCCAGTTCTACGGCAACGCCTTGCTCGAGTACAACAACCAGGGCATCACCGTTGATCCTGCCAAGGATGAGTCGGGCGATCGCACCAGCGTCAACATGACCGTCAAGGGCAGCAGTGGCGCGGTCTATCCTGTGCAGTACACGCTGGAGAAGATCAACGGCGAGTGGAAACTGCGCAACGTGATCATCAACGGTATCAACATCGGCAAGCTGTTCCGTGATCAGTTCGCTGACGCGATGCAGCGCAATGGCAACAATCTGGACGCGACCATCAACGGTTGGGCCGGTGAAGTGGCCAAGGCCAAGGAAACCACCGAAAAAGCTGCCGAGAAGCCAGCGCAATGAATGAGGCCGCAGTTCGTATGAGTGATGTAGACGAGCTCTTGCTCAGCGGAGTGCTGGATTACCGCACCGGGCCTGATCTGCGCAAGGAAGGTCAGGCGCTGATCAAGTCCAGCAAGGCGTCTTCGCTGGTCATCGACTGCTCGGCCGTAAAGAAATCCAGCAGCGTCGGTTTGTCGTTGCTGCTGTGTTTCATGCGCGATGCACAGGCGGCCGGCAAGGCTGTCAGCATCCGCGCGATGCCCGAAGACATGCGCGAAATTGCTCAGGTCAGTGAACTGACCGAACTCTTGGCGCAACCCTGAACCCGCATCATTAAAGAAGCCCCCCGTCAGAGTCCTGCCATGCGGGGTTCGCAGGCGCGGGGCTTTTTTGTATGATGTCCGACCCGTGCGCACAGGGCGCCGATTGAGGTTGAGCATGCAGGCCGTAGAAGTGAAGAGCTTCCTAGAAGGAAAGCTGCCCGGAACGTTGGTAGAAGTTGAGGGCGAAGGCTGCAATTTCCAGCTGAACGTGATTAGCGATGAACTGGCGGCGTTGAGCCCGGTGAAGCGTCAGCAGCAGATCTATGCCCATTTGAACCCATGGATCACCGATGGCAGCATCCATGCGGTTACTATGAAATTTTTCAGCAGCGCGGCCTGGGCCGAGCGCACCTGAGCCTAAGGGCGTCGAGATTCTTATGGATAAATTGATTATTACCGGTGGCGCTCGTCTTGATGGCGAGATCCGCATTTCCGGGGCAAAGAACTCTGCCCTGCCGATCCTGGCCGCCACCTTGTTGTGCGATGGCCCGGTGACGGTGGCTAACCTGCCGCACCTGCACGACATCACCACCATGATCGAACTGTTCGGTCGCATGGGCATCGAGCCGGTGATCGACGAGAAGCTCAGCGTCGAAATCGACCCGCGCACCATCAAGACCCTGATCGCCCCGTACGAACTGGTGAAAACCATGCGTGCGTCGATCCTGGTGCTCGGCCCGATGGTTGCGCGCTTCGGTGAAGCCGAAGTCGCACTGCCTGGCGGTTGCGCGATCGGTTCGCGTCCGGTTGACCTGCACATCCGTGGCCTCGAAGCCATGGGCGCAGTGATCGACGTCGAAGGCGGCTACATCAAGGCCAAGGCGCCTGAGGGCGGTCTGCGCGGTGCAAGCTTCTTCTTCGATACCGTCAGTGTGACCGGTACCGAAAACATCATGATGGCCGCCGCTTTGGCCAGGGGCCGCAGCGTGTTGCAGAACGCCGCCCGCGAGCCTGAAGTGGTTGACCTGGCGAACTTCCTGAACGCCATGGGCGCCAAGGTTTCCGGTGCCGGCACCGACACCATCACCATTGATGGCGTCGAGCGTCTGGGTTCGGCTTTCTACAAAGTCATGCCTGACCGTATCGAAACCGGCACCTATCTGGTCGCTGCTGCCGTGACCGGTGGCCGCGTCAAGGTCAAGGACACCGATCCGACCATCCTCGAAGCCGTTCTGGAAAAACTTCGTGAAGCCGGCGCAGAAATCACCTGCGGTGAAGACTGGATCGAGCTGAACATGCACGGCAAGCGTCCGAAAGCAGTCAACGTGCGCACTGCGCCGTACCCGGCGTTCCCGACCGACATGCAGGCACAGTTCATCTCGCTCAACGCCATTGCCGAAGGCACCGGTGCTGTGATCGAGACGATCTTCGAAAACCGTTTCATGCACGTTTACGAACTGCACCGCATGGGCGCGCATATCCAGGTTGAAGGCAATACGGCCATTGTTACCGGCATCGAAAAACTCAAGGGCGCGCCAGTGATGGCAACCGACCTGCGTGCTTCGGCCAGCCTGGTGATCTCGGCACTGGTTGCCGAAGGCGATACGCTGATCGACCGCATCTACCACATCGACCGTGGTTACGAGTGCATCGAAGAAAAACTGCAGATGCTGGGCGCCAAGATTCGTCGCGTTCCGGGCTGATCGCTGCATGTGGACACAGGGACGTGTCCGTTGAATTCGTTTCGAATCGAGGGTGTTCTTTTCAATAGTAAAGACACCTCGATGTGTGTTCGGCGCCGATTGCGACCGGACATGAGTACCTTGATAAGGACTGACGTTTCCCATGTTGACCATCGCACTGTCCAAGGGCCGCATCCTTGACGACACCCTGCCGCTTCTCGCTGAAGCGGGCATCGTGCCGACCGAGAATCCGGACAAGAGCCGCAAGCTGATCATCCCCACGACGCAGCCAGATGTACGCCTGCTGATCGTGCGCGCCACCGACGTGCCGACCTATGTCGAGCATGGCGCGGCCGACCTCGGCGTAGCCGGTAAAGACGTGTTGATGGAATACACCGGCCAGGGCTTGTACGAGCCACTGGACCTGCAGATCGCTCAGTGCAAACTGATGACCGCCGGCAAGATCGGCGCCGCCGAGCCAAAGGGCCGCCTGCGTGTGGCGACCAAGTTCGTCAACGTTGCCAAGCGTTATTACGCCGAGCAGGGCCGCCAGGTCGACATCATCAAACTGTACGGTTCGATGGAACTGGCACCGCTGATTGGCCTGGCCGACAAGATCATTGACGTGGTCGACACCGGCAACACCCTGCGCGCCAACGGTCTGGAACCTCAGGAACTGATCGCCACGATCAGCTCGCGCCTGGTGGTCAACAAGGCTTCGATGAAAATGCAACACGCCCGTATCCAGGCGTTGATCGATACCCTGCGCAACGCAGTGGAATCACGACACCGCGGCTGATTTACTTGCGTGACCTCAGGTCGCGCCGTCTATCCGCCTCATAGCCAGAATTCTCAGGTGCCCAAGCGGATCGAATGGTAGTTTCGGGCGCCTGAGTTTTTGCCAATCCTATGAGGCTCTCGCTATGACCGCACCGACTGCAATTCGCCGACTCAACGCTGCTGACCCGGATTTCGCGCATCATCTGGATCATCTGCTGAGCTGGGAAAGTGTGTCTGACGACTCGGTCAATCAGCGCGTACTCGACATCATCAAGGCTGTGCGCGAGCGTGGCGACGCGGCGCTGGTCGAGTTCACCAAGAAGTTCGACGGTCTCGACGTCGCCTCGATGGCTGACCTGATTCTGCCGCGCGAACGCCTGGAACTGGCCCTGACCCGCATCACCGTAGCGCAACGTGAAGCGCTGGAAAAAGCCGCGGCCCGCGTGCGCAGCTACCACGAAAAACAGAAACAGGATTCCTGGAGCTACACCGAGGCCGACGGCACGGTGCTGGGCCAGAAGGTTACGCCGCTGGATCGCGCCGGTCTTTACGTGCCGGGCGGCAAGGCGTCGTACCCTTCGTCGGTGCTGATGAACGCAATTCCGGCCAAGGTTGCCGGCGTGACCGAAGTGGTCATGGTCGTGCCGACCCCGCGCGGTGAAATCAACGAGTTGGTGCTGGCTGCCGCGTGCATTGCCGGCGTTGACCGCGTGTTCACCATCGGTGGCGCCCAAGCGGTTGCGGCGCTGGCCTATGGCACCGAAAGCGTGCCAAAAGTGGACAAGGTCGTCGGCCCTGGCAACATCTATGTCGCCACTGCCAAGCGCCACGTGTTCGGTCAGGTCGGCATCGACATGATCGCCGGCCCTTCGGAAATCCTCGTGGTGTGCGATGGTCAGACCGATCCGGACTGGATCGCCATGGACCTGTTCTCCCAGGCCGAGCACGACGAAGACGCGCAAGCGATTCTGGTCAGCCCCGACGCCGAGTTCCTCGACAAGGTCGCCGCGAGCATCGACAAGCTGCTGCCGACCATGGATCGCGCAGCCATTATCGAAACATCGATCAATGGCCGCGGTGCGCTGATTCACGTGCGTGACATGGCCCAGGCCATCGAAGTCGCCAACCGCATTGCGCCAGAACACCTTGAGCTGTCGGTCGCCGACCCCCAAGCCTGGTTGCCGCAGATCCGCCACGCCGGTGCGATCTTCATGGGGCGCCACACCTCCGAAGCGCTGGGTGATTACTGCGCAGGCCCGAACCACGTGCTGCCGACCTCCGGCACCGCACGTTTCTCTTCGCCGCTGGGTGTGTACGACTTCCAGAAACGTTCTTCGATCATTTTCTGCTCCGAGGCCGGTGCGTCCGAACTGGGCAAAACTGCTTCGGTCCTGGCCCGTGGTGAGTCGCTGAGCGCTCACGCACGTAGCGCCGAATACCGCATCAAAGACGAAACGAAGGGGAACTGAACATGAGTAAATTCTGGAGCCCGTTCGTCAAGGATCTGGTGCCTTATGTGCCGGGCGAACAGCCGAAGCTGACAAGGCTGGTCAAGCTCAACACCAACGAAAACCCGTACGGCCCGTCGCCAAAAGCCTTGGCGGCAATGCAGACCGAACTCAACGACAACCTGCGCCTGTACCCGGACCCGAACAGCGATTTGCTGAAAAATGCTGTCGCCACTTACTACGGCGTGCAGACCAATCAGGTGTTCCTGGGCAACGGTTCGGACGAAGTGCTCGCGCACATTTTTCACGGTTTGCTGCAACACGATCAGCCGATTCTGTTCCCGGACATCAGCTACAGCTTTTATCCGGTGTATTGCGGTTTGTACGGCATCAAGTTCGACGCGGTGCCGCTGGATACGCAGTTCCAGATCAACCCGGCGGATTACGCCAAGCCAAACGGCGGGATCATTTTCCCTAACCCGAATGCCCCGACTGGCTGCCTGTTGGCGCTGGATGCGGTTGAGCGGATTCTCATCGCCAGCCCGAACTCGGTAGTTGTGGTGGATGAGGCGTACATCGACTTCGGTGGTGAAACGGCGATCAGCCTGGTGGATCGTTATCCGAACCTGCTGGTGACCCAGACCTTGTCCAAATCCCGCTCTCTGGCAGGCCTGCGGGTTGGCTTGGCGGTGGGGCATCCGGATTTGATCGAGGCGCTGGAGCGCATCAAGAACAGCTTCAACTCTTATCCGCTGGATCGCCTGGCGAACGTCGGCGCGGCGGCGGCATTCGAGGATCGTGAGTATTTCGACAAGACTTGCCGTTTGGTCATCGAAAGCCGCGAGTGGGTTGTCGCGCAATTGCAGGGCAAGGGTTTTGAGGTGTTGCCGTCGGCGGCGAACTTCATTTTTGCCCGTCACCCGCAACATGATGCGGCAGGGCTGGCGGCCAAGCTGCGCGAGCAGGGCGTGATTGTGCGGCACTTCAAGCAAGAGCGGATTGCGCAGTTCCTGCGGATTTCGATTGGCACGCCGGAGCAGAATCAGGCGTTGATCGATGGGCTTGGTGAACTGTAAAGGCAAAAGCCCCTCACCCTGACCCTCTCCCGGAGGGAGAGGGGACTGATTGGGGGATGCTTCAGCGTTACACCGACCTGGGGAATGCTTTACCGAATCTATAATCGACTCGGTATTTCAGGTCGTTGTATTCCGCAAGACAACTCGGTCGGTTCCCTCTCCCTCCGGGAGAGGGCTGGGCGGGCGGCGTTTGCGATGAGGGTGAGTTTTTTATTCGTGATGCGGCTCGCCCAGGAACGTCAGCGAACTGAACAACCCGCGACTGTTTACATCAACACTGTCCTTCACCGGCACCTCAACCTGCGCCGCAATCACATTCAACCCTTCATTTCGCACCAGCACCTGCGCGCGGCCGTCCTTGTCGGTCTCGGTGCTCAGGGTATTGGGTGCGCTGCGGTAATCGCCGATCAACTTGACGCCCGCCGCCGGTTTGCCATCAAGCAATACGCGCACCGGCAATGACTTGCCCGGCCCGACCGTCAGCGGATCAACTTCCGGCAGAATCAGCAACTTGATCTGATCCAGCTTGGGCAACTTCGCCCCCGGTTGATAGATCGCCAGGCTGTACTTGAACGTCTGCGTCGCCTCGACGGCGCCCGGCACTTTGCTGCGCCCTTCGTTGATCCACTTCTTGTCAGCGGTCTGTGACCACATCCCGTTATTCAACGCCACGGCCATTACCGCGGGTGTTTTCAACGGCCTGAGGCGGGCGTGATCGGGCAGGCGCTCGACGCTGACCGGGATCATCTTGCCGCTCGCGTCGTAGGCCCACGCGCCACTGATTTTCTGGGCCTTGAAGGCGTTGTCTTCGGCGCCGTGACCGTAGATCACTTCGATGTTGCCGCGCCGTTGTTCGGTCCACAGACCATGGGCCGAGGCTTGTCCGGCGAACAGCGCGGCGATGACCAGCAGGGTTTTGCCGTATTGCATGGTGACTTCCTTTTACAGATTGAGTGACAGGCTGACGGTGAAATTGCGCGGCTCGCCGGGGTTGACCCAGTAATTGCTGTAAGAGCGCTCGTAGTATTTTTCGTCGAATACGTTGTTCAGGTTCAGGCCGACGGTGACGTTGTCGCTGGCCTTGTAATGGGCCAGCAGGTCGACGGTGTGATACGCCGGCAATTCGAAATCGCTGCCGGATTCGCCCGAGCGATCACCGACGTAAGTGAACGCTGCGCCAACGTCCGAGCCGCGCAGATGCCCGTCCTGAAATTCATAAACACCCAGCAGACTGCCGCTGCGTTTGGCCACGCCGAGGATGCGGCTGCCGGTGGGAATCACGGCGTCACCCTGAGTCACTTCGGCGTCGATGTAGGCGAAGGCGCCAATCACCCGCAGGGCATCGGTGACTTGGCCGGTCACCTGCAGATCGAAGCCGCGACTGCGTGCCTTGCCCATCGCGCGGTTGGTGTCGGTGGCGGGGTCGAGCGCGAGGACGTTTTCCTTGTCGATGTGAAAGAAGGCGAGGGTGCTGCTCAGACGTTCGTCGAACAGTTCGTTTTTGATGCCGATTTCGTAGCCGACACCTTCCTCCGGATCGAAGGATTTGCCGGCCGCATCGAGACCGTTGTTTGGTTTGAACGAGGTCGAGGCGTTGGCGAACAGGCCGGTGTTGGGCGTCAGTTGATAGAGCAGGCCGGCGCGCTGGGTGAGGGCGTCGTGGGTCTGGCGGCTGCTGGCGTTGCGGCTGTGGTCGTCGATGTTTTGTTCGAAGTGTTCGAAACGTGCGCCGATCATCCCGCGCAATTTGTCGGTAAAGACGATTTGATCCTGCAGGTTCAGCGCGTGGCTTTCGAGGTGCTCGAAAGTGTCAGTGCCCGAGCGTGCGCCGTTGGGTTTCGGCTTGCCGTAGATCGGCTTGTAGATGTCGATGGCGTAGGGGCCGCCGGCGATGGTGGTGACGCGCTCGTTCTTGCGGAAGTTCTCGTATTCGGTGCCGATCAGCGGTTCGTGCTGCCATGGGCCGAGGTCGAACAAACCACGCAATTCCAGTTGGGTGATGCTGTCGTGCCAGTTGGTATCGCGCTCGCGGTAACGGCGGTTGACGGTATGACCGTCGGCATTCAGCGGGCGACTTTCGGAAGCGTCGCCCCACAGTTTGCCTTCCTTGTAATGGCTGGCCAGGCGCAGTTTCCAGCTGTCGTTAAGGTGATGCTCGAGCGTCGCCTGAAGCAGATTGTTGTGGTTGTCGACGTTGCCGTCGTTGGGTTCACCGAGGAACGTCGAACGAGAAACACCGCTCCATTTATTGCCAGGCGCGACGATGCCACGGTCGAACGTCGAGCTGTGGCGGACGATTTCGCTTTCCACCAACAGCGACGTGTCCGGGTTCAATTGCCAGCTGATCGAGGGCGCGACGAATACGCGTTTGCTGTCGACGTGATCGCGAAAGCTGTGGTTGTCCTCGACTGCAAGGTTGATCCGCGAGAGCACGTCACCCTGTTCATCGAGCGGCGTGTTGACGTCCAGCGCCGTGCGATAACGGTCCCAACTGCCAGCGCTGGTCTGCAACGTGGTAAAGGCTTCGGGCTGTGGTTTTTTGGTGACGATGTTCACCGTGCCACCCGGGTCGCCACGGCCATATAGGCTGGCCGCCGGGCCTTTGAGCACTTCGATACGCTCGATATTGGCTGCGTCCGGAGTGCTCGGGTACCCGCGATTGGCGCTGAAGCCGTCCTTGTAGAACTCCGAGGTGGTGAAACCGCGCACGCTGTATTCGTAGAGCGTCAGGCCGCCGAAGTTGTTTTGCTTCGATACGCCGCCAGCGAAATCCAGTGCGCGCTCGACGCTGGTGCTGCCCAGATCCTTGAGCACGCTGGCAGGCACCACGCTGATTGCCTGGGGGATATCGCGGATCGCCGTGTCGGTTTTGGTCGCACTGGATGAGCGCGTCGCACGGTAGCCCTTGACTGGACCAGTGGGGGATTCGTAATCGGAGGTGACGCTGATCGCGTCAAGTTCGAGCGGTTGCGGCTCTTCGGCAAAGGCCGCATCGCCCAGCAAGGCAAGGGGTAGACCGAGAGTCAGGCCAAGCAGGGAGGCCTTTGTTCGAGACGACATGTTATGTTGTTCCAATTGTTAGATTGAAACAATATAACATGCCTTTTGAGAATGTCTTTTATTCGCGCCGCTGACGCGAATAAATTTTTACTCTCGTTTTTCCTGCACCGGCGCCGGCGGTGGACGCAAGCCGATTTCCGCCGAGAGCTTGATCTCCTTGCCGTTACGCATCACCTGAATCGTGACCTTGTCGGTCGGTTTGATGCGCGCGACCTGGTTCATCGAGCGACGACCATCGCCGGCCGGTTCGCCATCAATGCTGAGGATCACGTCGCCCAGTTGCAGGCCGGCCTTCTGTGCCGGGCCGTCGCGGAAGATCCCCGCCACCACAATGCCCGGACGCCCGGACAAGCCAAACGATTCGGCCAGTTCCTGAGTCAATGGCTGCACTTCGATGCCGAGCCAGCCGCGAATCACCTGTCCATGCTCGATGATCGACTTCATCACTTCCATCGCCAGTTTCACCGGGATGGCAAAACCGATGCCCTGCGAGCCACCGGACTTGGAGAAAATTGCCGTGTTGATGCCGGTGAGGTTGCCGTTGGCATCCACCAGTGCACCGCCGGAGTTGCCCGGGTTGATGGCCGCGTCGGTCTGGATGAAATCTTCGTAGTTGTTCAGGCCCAACTGATTACGCCCGGTGGCGCTGATGATGCCCATGGTCACGGTCTGGCCGACGCCAAACGGGTTGCCGATGGCCAGCGCAACGTCGCCGATGCGGATGCTGTCGGAACGGCCGACAGTGATCGCTGGCAGGTTTTTCAAGTCGATTTTCAGGACGGCGAGATCGGTTTCCGGATCGCTGCCGATCACTCGGGCCAGGGTTTCCCGGCCATCCTTGAGTGCTACGACGATCTGGTCGGCGCCGCTGGTAACGTGGTTGTTGGTCAGGATGTAGCCTTCCGGGCTCATGATCACGCCGGAACCGAGGCTCGACTCCATGCGCTTCTGCTTCGGCGAGTTGTCACCAAAGAAACGGCGGAACTGTGGATCCTCGAATAAAGGATGCGCCGGCTTGTTGATGACTTTAGTGGTGTACAGGTTGACCACCGACGGCGCGGCGATCGTCACCGCATCCGCATAGGACACCGGCCCCTGCTGCACAAGGGTGGTCTGCGGCGCCTGTTGCAGGTTGACGTCGAGGCTTGGCAGCCCGACCCACTGCGGGTATCGCTGAATAATCAACAGAGCGATAAGCACACCGGCCAACAATGGCCAGCCAAAAAAACGCAGCGCCTTGAACATTAAACACGTCCTGGAAAAGTTGCAGGCGAAGTCAGACCGCCCATAATGTCGCGCATTATACGAGGCCGCGCGTGCCTCTGAACGGGATATTTAGGAGTCTTTCATGGCCGTTGCCCTCAGCACCCTCGTCGAAGAAGCCGACCGATACCTGGCCAGTGCAAAAATTGCCGATTATTGCCCTAACGGCTTGCAGGTCGAAGGCCGTCCGCAAGTGATGCGCATCGTCAGCGGCGTCACTGCGAGCCAGGCGTTGCTCGATGCCGCCGTCGAGGCCGAGGCCGATCTGGTGCTGGTGCACCACGGTTACTTCTGGAAGGGCGAAAACCCCTGCGTCACGGGCATGAAGCAGCGTCGTTTGAAGACTTTGCTCAAGCACGACATCAGCCTGCTCGCCTATCACTTGCCGCTGGATCTGCATCCGGATGTCGGCAACAACGTGCAGTTGGCGCGTCAGTTGGACATCACCGTTGAAGGGCCTCTGGATCCGGATAATCTGAAAATAGTCGGGCTTGTCGGTTCGCTGAACGAGCCAATGACCCCGCGCGATTTCGCCCGCAAGGTCCAGGAAGTGATGGGCCGTGAACCGCTGCTGGTTGAAGGCAGCGGGATGATCCGCCGGGTAGGCTGGTGCACTGGCGGTGGTCAGGGCTACATCGATCACGGCGTGGCGGCGGGTGTCGATCTGTTTCTCAGCGGTGAAGCTTCCGAGCAGACATTCCACAGCGCCCGGGAAAACGACATCAGCTTTATCGCCGCCGGCCACCACGCCACCGAGCGTTACGGCGTGCAGGCGCTGGGCGACTATTTGGCAAAACGCTTCGCTCTCGAGCACATCTTCATCGACTGCCCGAATCCCATTTGAATCCAGCACAAACCCTGGTGGGAGCGAGCCTGCTCGCGAATACGATTTACGCTTCAATACAGCGCTGCCTGACACGACGCTTTCGCGAGCAGGCTCGCTCCCACATTGAATGCCTTCGCCCAAACGAGTGGGCATATTCATATGTCCTTTCGTTCTAGTTGGCGTCCTGATTAGAAGAGGTCGCTGTGCTAGGATTCCCCGCTCGAACACGGCCCGCTGGCCGTTCATAAGAAAGCTTTCGTGAGTAGCCATGGTCGACAAACTGACGCATCTGAAACAGCTGGAGGCGGAAAGCATCCACATCATCCGCGAGGTGGCCGCCGAGTTCGATAACCCGGTGATGCTGTACTCCATCGGTAAAGACTCCGCCGTGATGCTGCACCTGGCACGCAAGGCGTTCTTCCCGGGCAAACTGCCGTTTCCGGTGATGCACGTCGACACCCGCTGGAAATTCCAGGAAATGTACAAGTTCCGCGACAAGATGGTCGAAGAGCTTGGCCTGGACCTGATCACGCACATCAACCCGGATGGCGTGGCGCAGAATATCAACCCGTTCACCCACGGCAGCGCCAAGCACACCGACATCATGAAAACCGAGGGCCTGAAACAGGCGCTCGACAAGCATGGTTTCGACGCAGCGTTCGGCGGTGCCCGTCGCGATGAAGAGAAATCCCGCGCCAAAGAGCGCGTGTATTCGTTCCGCGACAGCAAGCACCGCTGGGATCCGAAAAATCAGCGCCCGGAGCTGTGGAACGTCTACAACGGCAAGGTCAACAAGGGCGAATCCATTCGTGTGTTCCCGTTGTCGAACTGGACCGAGCTGGACATCTGGCAGTACATCTACCTCGAAGGCATCCCGATTGTGCCGCTGTACTTCGCCGCCGAGCGTGAAGTGATCGAGAAGAACGGCACGCTGATCATGATCGACGACGAGCGCATCCTCGAGCACCTGTCCGACGAAGACAAAGCGCGCATCGTCAAAAAGAAAGTGCGTTTCCGTACCCTTGGTTGCTACCCGTTGACGGGCGCGGTGGAGTCCGAGGCCGAAAGCCTCACGGACATCATTCAGGAAATGCTCCTGACGCGAACTTCCGAGCGCCAGGGCCGGGTCATCGACCACGATGGCGCAGGCTCCATGGAAGACAAAAAACGTCAGGGATACTTTTAAGCTTCGAGTTACAAGCGGCAAGCTGCAAGTTAAAGGCGGTATGCGTAACTTTGCGGTTTGGCGCTTGCGGCCGGTTGCTGTGAGCCGGGATCGGATGCCTCGTAATGGATTTCGAGAAACTGGTTGTTTGGCAGCGAAGCAAATGTCTAGCGGTGGGGATTTTTAGAGAGTTTGCGCGATGCGGGGATTTTGGATTCAAGGATCAGATCACCCGCTCTGCACTGTCAGTGCCTTCCAATATTGCTGAAGGCATGGAGCGTCGGAGTTGCAAAGAGAAGGTTCATTTTCTTTGGATCGCGAAGGCTTCTTGTGGCGAGTTGCGAACCCAAATCCTGATAGGCCGAGATATCGCTTACATCGCAGGACCGCTGGCTGAAAATTGGATTATGGAAACCCGAGAGCTTTCTAGAATGCTGGTCGGGTTGATCAACAAAATTTCTGACTAGCTGTACGCCGACAAGCTTGCCGCTTGAAGCTTACAGCTCGGAGCTTGAATGCAATGAGCCACGTATCTGATTTGATCAGCGAGGACATCCTCGCCTACCTGGGCCAGCACGAACGTAAAGAGCTGCTGCGCTTTTTGACCTGCGGTAACGTCGATGACGGCAAGAGCACCCTGATCGGGCGCCTGCTGCACGACTCCAAAATGATCTACGAAGATCATCTGGAAGCCATCACTCGCGATTCGAAGAAAGTCGGCACTACTGGCGATGATATCGACCTGGCGTTGCTGGTCGACGGCCTGCAGGCCGAGCGTGAGCAGGGCATCACCATCGATGTCGCCTACCGCTATTTCTCCACCGCCAAGCGCAAATTCATCATCGCCGACACCCCCGGCCATGAGCAGTACACCCGCAACATGGCCACCGGTGCGTCCACCTGTGACCTGGCGATCATCCTGGTCGACGCCCGTTACGGTGTGCAGACCCAGACCCGTCGCCACAGCTTCATCGCGTCCTTGCTGGGGATCAAACACATCGTTGTCGCCATCAACAAGATGGACCTCAAGGACTTCGATGAAGGCGTGTTCGAGTCGATCAAGGCTGATTACCTGAAGTTCGCCGAAGGCTTGAAGATGAAGCCGACCAGCATGCACTTTGTGCCGATGTCTGCCCTGAAAGGCGACAACGTGGTGAACAAATCCGAGCGCTCGCCGTGGTACACCGGTCAGTCGCTGATGGAAATTCTCGAGACCGTGGAAGTGGCGGGCGACCGCAACTTCACCGATCTGCGTTTCCCGGTGCAGTACGTCAACCGTCCGAACCTGAACTTCCGCGGTTTCGCCGGCACCCTTGCCAGCGGCATCGTCAAGAAGGGGGACGAGGTCGTGGTGCTGCCGTCGGGCAAGAGCAGCCGCGTGAAATCCATTGTCACTTTCGAAGGTGAACTGGAGCATGCGGGTCCTGGTCAAGCGGTGACGCTGACCATGGAAGACGAAATCGACATCTCTCGCGGCGACCTGTTGGTGCATGCCGACAACGTGCCGCCGGTCACTGACAGCTTCGAAGCGATGCTGGTTTGGATGGCTGAAGAGCCGATGCTGCCGGGCAAGAAGTACGACATCAAACGGGCGACCAGTTACGTGCCGGGCTCGATTGCCAGCATCATCAACAAGGTCGACGTGAACACGCTGGAAGAAGGCCCGGCGAGCGCTTTGCAGCTCAACGAAATCGGCAAGGTCAGGATCGCGCTTGATGCGCCGATTGCCCTCGACGGATACGAAAGCAACCGCACCACCGGCGCGTTCATCATCATCGATCGTTTGACCAACGGCACCGTTGGCGCTGGCATGATCGTCGCTCAGCCTGTTTCGCATGGCACCACGACACACCACGGCAAACTGGCGCATGTGGCGACTGAAGAACGTGCGCAGCGCTTTGGTCAGCAACCGGCCACCGTGCTGTTCAGCGGTCTGTCGGGCGCGGGCAAGAGCACGCTGGCTTATGCGGTCGAGCGCAAGTTGTTCGACCTCGGTCGTGCGGTGTTTGTACTCGATGGCCAGAATCTGCGTCAGGACCTGAACAAAGGTCTGCCACAGGATCGTGCTGGTCGTACCGAGAACTGGCGTCGTGCCGCGCATGTGGCGCGTCAGTTTAACGAGGCTGGTTTGCTGACTCTGGCGGCGTTCGTGGCGCCGAGTGCTGAAGGGCGCGAGCAGGCCAAGGAACTGATTGGCAAGGATCGTCTACTGACGGTTTATGTGCAGGCTTCGCCGACGGTATGTGCAGAGCGTGATCCGCAGGGGTTGTATGCGGCGGGCGGCGATAATATTCCGGGTGAGTCCTTCCCGTATGACGTGCCGTTGAATGCTGACCTGGTGATCGACACTCAGGCGCTGTCGCTGGAAGAGAGCGTCAAGCAAGTGCTGGATCTGCTGCGTCAACGTGGCGCGATTTAAGCGATAAAGCAGCTGCAAGCTTCTGGTTTCAAGCTGCAAGAAAAAGCCCGCCGATGTGCAATCATCGGCGGGCTTTTTTGTGACCTTAAGATGGCTATCGCTGGCAAGCCACCTCCCACAGGGATTTTCAGCGCACACAAATTTTGTGTAAGGCAGAGAAACCTGTGGGAGCTGGCTTGCCAGCGATGAGGTCAGAACAGACGCTTCAAGACTTCGCTGGATACTCGCGGTGCATCTGTTCGAGCAGCGCGTCTTTATCCAGCCACAGCTGATTGATCCAGCCCTGGAACTGCAAACGATACTCACCGTCCTGATCGTAATTCTTGCCGATGAACTGCTGAGGAATCTTCAGCTCTTCAAAGTGCACCACTACGTCTCGCACGTTGCCGCAAAGTAAATCCCAAAATCCCGGGCGCCCGGCTGGGTAGTGGATGGTCACGTTGACGATCGACTCCAACTGTTCGCCCATTGCATCCAGCACGAACGCAATGCCACCAGCCTTCGGCTTGAGCAGGTATTTGAACGGCGACTGTTGCTGCGCATGCTTGCCAGTGGTGAAGCGCGTGCCTTCGACGAAGTTGAAGATTCCCACCGGGTTGTTGCGAAATTTCGCGCAGGTCTTGCGGGTGGTTTCGAGGTCTTTGCCTTTTTTCTCCGGGTGTTTTTCCAGATAGGCCTTGGAGTAGCGCTTCATGAACGGGAAGCCCAGCGCCCACCACGCCAGACCAATCACCGGCACCCAGATCAGTTCTTGCTTGAGGAAGAACTTCAGCGGCTGGATGCGACGGTTGAGTACGTATTGCAGCACCAGAATGTCGACCCAGCTCTGATGGTTGCTGGTAATCAGATAGGAGTGGTTGTAGTCGAGACCTTGCAGACCGCTGATGTGCCAGCGCGTGCGGCGCACCAGGTTCATCCAGCCCTTGTTATTGCTGATCCACGCTTCGTGGGTGTGGCTCATCAGCCAACCGGCGATGCGCTGGGTGAAGGCGAACGGCAAGGCCTTGATCAGCGCCACGCAGAACAGGAACGAGCACAGCAGAATCGTATTGAGCGCCAACAACAGTGAGGCGATCACGCCACGCAGCGGCGCAGGTAGGAAATCCAGCATTTACACATCCATAGGTCGGTTGGCGGCTTGAATCGCGGTGAGGGCGATGGTGTAGACGATGTCGTCGACTTGCGCGCCGCGCGGCAGGTCGTTCACCGGTTTGCGCAGGCCTTGCAGCATCGGGCCGAGGCTGACGCAGTCGGCGCTGCGCTGCACAGCTTTGTGTGTGGTGTTGCCGGTGTTCAGATCGGGGAACACAAACACTGTGGCGCGACCGGCCACCGGGCTGTTCGGTGCCAGTTGCCGAGCGACGGTTTCGTTGGCGGCGGCGTCGTATTGCAGCGGGCCATCGATCAGCAGCGAGTGCTGTTGTTCGTGGGCGAGCAGGGTGGCCTCGCGGACTTTCTCGACTTCCTCGCCAGTGGCCGATTCGCCGCTGGAGTAACTGATCATCGCCACGCGCGGGGTGATGCCGAATGCTGCGGCCGAGTCGGCGCTTTGCAGGGCGATCTCTGCCAGTTCGGTGGCGCTCGGGTGCGGGTTCATCACGCAGTCGCCGTAGACCAGCACTTCCTCCGGGAACAGCATGAAGAACACCGACGACACCAGCGTGCAGCCCGGCGCGGTCTTGATCAGTTGCAGGGCCGGACGGATGGTATTGGCGGTGGTGTTGATCACGCCGGAAACCAGGCCGTCGACTTCATCCAGCGCGAGCATCATGGTGCCGATCACCACGGTGTCTTCCAGTTGCTGCTCGGCCATTGGGGCGTTGAGGCTTTTGGTCTTGCGCAGGGCAACCATCGGCTCGACGTAGCGCTCGCGGATCAGATCCGGATCGAGAATCTCCAGCCCCGGCGGCAATACGATGCCTTGGGCGCGGGCGACCGCTTCGACGTCTTCGGGTTTGGCCAGCAACACACAACGGGCTATCCCGCGTTCCTGACAAATCGCCGCCGCCTGCACGGTGAATGGCTCGCTGCCTTCAGGCAGGACGATGCGTTTGTTGGCGGCCTGGGCGCGCTGAATCAGTTGATAACGGAACACCGCCGGCGACAGGCGCATCTCGCGCGGTGTACCGCAGCGCTGGTGCAGCCAGTTGGCGTCGAGGTGGCTGGCGACGAAATCGGTGATGATCTCCGCACGTTCGCGGTCATCGATCGGGATTTCCTTGTTCAAGCCGTTGAGCAGGTTGGCGGTGTCGTAGGAGCCCGTGCTCACCGACAACACCGGCAGTCCGGCCTGCAAGGCGCCACGGCACAAATCCATGATGCGCGGATCGGGCAGGGTGTCGCTGGTCAGCAACAGGCCGGCCAGCGGCACGCCGTTGATCGCCGCGAGGCTGACCGCAAGGATGATGTCGTCACGATCCCCCGGCGTCACCACCAGCACACCGGGCTTGAGCAGCTCGACGGTGTTGCGCATGGTGCGTGCGCAAATGATGATTTTGGTCATCCGGCGGGTTTCATAGTCGCCGGCGTTGAGCACTTGTGCGCCCATCAGGTCGGCGACATCGCGGGTCCGCGGCGCATTGAGTTCAGGCTGGAACGGGATGCAGCCGAGCAGACGGAAATCACCGCTGCGCAGCAACGGCGAGTGCTCCTTCAGACGTGCGGCAAACGCTTCCATGCTCTCGTCGGTCTTGACCTTGTTGAGGATCACGCCGAGGACTTTCGGGTCCTTCGGACCTCCGAACAATTGCGCCTGCAATTCGACGCGACCGGAGAGTTCGGCGAGCACTTCGTTTTCCGGCGCCGAGACCAGAATCACTTCGGCGTCCAGACTTTTCGCCAGGTGCAGGTTGACCCGTGCGGCGTAACTGGCGCTGCGGGTCGGCACCATGCCTTCAACCACCAGCACGTCTTTGCCGACGGCTGCTTGCTGATACAGGGTGATGATTTCTTCGAGCAGCTCATCGAGCTGGCCATCGCCCAGCATCCGCTCGACATGGGCCAGACCCAGCGGCTGTGGTGGTTTCAGGCCGTGGGTGCGCGCCATCAGTTCGGTGGAGCGCTCAGGGCCGGTGTCGCCCGGATGCGGTTGGGCGATCGGTTTGAAGAAACCGACTTTCAGCCCGGCCCGCTCCAGCGTACGCACCAGCCCGAGGCTGATGGAGGTCAGACCCACACCAAAATCGGTGGGTGCGATAAAAAAAGTTTGCATGCGAATTCTCTAAGGGTGCATGGCAATGGTGGCGATCTATACGTGACTGCCTACCGAAATTCAGGCGCCAAGGTTATCGCTAACCGAGCCTTGAGCGCACCAACCGCAGGCAAAGGGTTGGCCTATTTTTTCAATACGTTGCGCCGGGTCCAGCACCCACGCGCGCGATTGCCACGGTGGCTGGTGGCGCAGGTGCTGAGTGTGGCCACAGGAAAGCTCGGCCACCCAGTGACCGTCCTCGTCCTGATGGAAGCCGGTAATCGTCGAATCCCGTTTGTCCGGGTTGTGTTCGCTTTCGCGCGTTTGCTTCGCTAAACTTGGTCTTTCTATATTCTTCTGCAAAAGGTCTCGCCCCATGCTGATCGCCGCCAATAAGGCTGTCTCCATCGACTATACCCTGACCAACGACGCTGGTGAGGTCATCGACAGCTCCGCCGGCGGCGCTCCGCTGGTCTACCTGCAAGGCGCAGGCAATATCATCCCGGGCCTGGAAAAAGCCCTGGATGGCAAAGCTGTTGGTGACGAACTGGAAGTTTCCGTTGAACCGGAAGACGCTTACGGCGAATACGCTGCCGAACTGGTCAGCACCCTGAGCCGCAGCATGTTCGAAGGCGTTGACGAGCTGGAAGTTGGCATGCAGTTCCACGCTTCGGCGCCGGACGGCCAGATGCAAATCGTCACCATCCGTGATCTGGACGGCGACGACGTCACTGTCGACGGCAACCACCCATTGGCCGGTCAGCGTCTGAACTTCAAAGTGAAGATCGTTGCTATCCGTGATGCCAGCCAGGAAGAAGTCGCTCATGGTCACGTCCATGGCGAAGGTGGCCATCAGCACTGATTTTCTGCGCTAAGCTTCGAGTACTGGAGAGGCGCCTGCGGGCGCCTTTTTTAGTCCGCGGCTGTCCTTGGTGGTCTCGCCAAGTGGCTGTTTCGAGTAGAACACGGGAATCTGGAGTTCGTCATGAGTGCTTTTCACGACCTTAAGTTGACAGCCCTGGATGGTCAGGAGCTACCGCTGGCGCCCTTCAAGGGCCAAGTCGTGCTGGTGGTCAACGTCGCCTCCAAATGCGGGTTGACCCCACAGTACGCGGCGCTGGAAAACCTCTACCAGCAATTCAAGGGTAAAGGCTTCAGTGTATTGGGCCTGCCGTGCAACCAGTTTGCCGGTCAGGAGCCAGGCACCGAACAGGAAATCCAGGATTTCTGCAGCCTCAACTATGGCGTGACGTTCCCTTTGTCGAGCAAGCTCGAAGTCAATGGTCACGAGCGTCATCAGCTCTATCGGCTGCTGGCGGGCGAGGGCGCGGAGTTTCCTGGTGACATCACCTGGAATTTCGAGAAGTTCCTGCTTGGCAAGGACGGTCGCGTGCTTGCCCGGTTCTCGCCGCGCACGGCGCCGGATGATCCGACCGTGATTGCTGCAATCGAGAAAGCGCTGGGCTAACCCATCACGATCAAGAGATCGTCCGATCGCGGCCCGAGCCTTCGGCAGCTCCTACAGGGGACTGCTGGGGCTGCGATCTTTTCGTTTCTATCCCTTAATCATTCAGATCAATAGTGCTGTTCAAGGCGCTCGCCGATCAATATTATCGCCGTCATAAAGTCATTCCCTGCGGAGTCTTCCCATGCCGGTTCAAGCCCTGTTCAAACCGTTCCACCTCGGCACTCTCGAACTGCCGACCCGTGTAGTCATGGCACCGATGACCCGTTCGTTTTCTCCGGGTGGCGTGCCGAACTCCAAAGTCATCGAGTACTACCGCCGTCGCGCTGCTGCTGGCGTCGGTCTGATCATCACTGAAGGCACCACCGTCGGCCATATTGCGTCCAACGGTTACCCGAATGTGCCGCAGTTCTTTGGTGAAGCACCCTTGGCCGGTTGGAAAAAAGTCGTCGACGCGGTACATGCCGAGGGCGGCAAGATCGTTCCGCAGCTGTGGCACGTCGGTAGCGTGCGCCGCATCGGCACCGAACCGGACGCCAGCGTGCCGGCTTATGGTCCGTCGGAAAAACTCAAGGACGGTCAGGTCGTAGTGCACGGCATGACCAAGCAGGACATCCAGGACGTGATCGGCGCCTTCGCCCAAGCGGCCAAGGATGCCCAAAGCATCGGCATGGACGGCGTGGAAATCCACGGCGCCCATGGTTATCTGGTCGACCAGTTCTTCTGGGAAGGCAGCAACCAGCGCACTGACGAATACGGCGGCAGTCTGGCCAACCGTTCGCGCTTTGCCATCGAGCTGATTCAGGCTGTGCGTGCAGCCGTCGGCGAGGGTTTCCCGATCATCTTCCGTTTCTCGCAATGGAAACAGCAGGATTACACCGCACGGCTGGTGCAAACCCCGGAAGCCTTGGGTGAGTTCCTCAAGCCGCTGTCCGACGCTGGCGTGGACATTTTCCACTGCTCGACGCGGCGTTTCTGGGAGCCGGAATTCGACGGCTCCGAGCTGAACCTGGCTGGCTGGACGCGCAAGCTGACCGGCAAACCGACCATCACTGTCGGCAGCGTAGGCCTGGATGGCGAGTTCCTGCAGTTCATGGTCAACACCGACAAGGTCGCAGAGCCGGCCAGTCTGGAGAACCTGCTCGAGCGTCTGAACAAAGAGGAATTCGATCTGGTCGCGGTGGGGCGCGCACTGCTGGTCGATCCGGATTGGGCACTGAAAGTGCGCGAAGGGCGTGAGCAGGACATTCTGCCGTTCAGCCGTGAAGCGTTGATGACGCTGGTTTAAGCGGCGCCATTACTGACCCCTTCGCGAGCAGGCTCGCTCCCACAGGTTTCGCCGGTATTCACAAATCCTGTGTTCACTGGAGATCCCTTGTGGGAGCGAGCCTGCTCGCGAAGGTGGCTTCAAGACCAGTAAAGATCTATGGCAATGTCTGTGCATTAGGGACAACCTGCTCCCCGACGCAAGCCCCCCGCAAATGCCCTTCAAACTGCTCGATAATCGCCGCCCACCCCTGGCGACTCGCATGCTGGCGCGCATTCAGGCGCACGCAGCGCAACGTTTCATACTTCTCCAGCAACCACGCCGCCGCATCGCAAAACGCCTCTTCATCGCCCGGCATCGCCAGCACGCCGCTGTAGCCGTGGCGAATATGCTGCGCCGCCGCTGCCTGATCGTAGGCCACCACGCCAAGCCCTGAGGCCAGCGCTTCGAGCACGACATTGCCAAAGGTTTCGGTCAGGCTCGGAAACAGAAACACATCGCCGGACGCATAGTGCGCGGCCAGCGCTTCACCGCGCTGCGACCCGCAGAAAATCGCCTCGGGCAAATCTTTCTCCAGCGCCATGCGTTGCGGCCCGTCGCCGACCACGATCAGCTTCAGAGTGCGCTGTGGATAAGTGTCGCGCAGCTTTTCAAAGCAGCGTTTGAGCAAACCGAGGTTTTTCTCTGGCGCGAGCCTTCCTACGTGAATCACCGCAATATCGCGCTCGCCTAGCCCCCATTGCTCACGCAGGGCGTTCAGGCGTTTGGCCGGGTGAAACAACTGGCTGTCCACACCGCGGGACAGCAACGCCAGTCGTTCGAAATGCCGCCGCTCCAGTTCGAGTCGCTGACTGATACTCGGCACCAGTGTCAGCGCCGAACGGTTGTGGAACCAGCGCAAATAATGCGTCAGGAGCCGCGTCAGCAAGCCGAGGCCGTACTGGCTGGTGTATTGCTGGAAATTGGTATGGAAGCCACTGACCACCGAAATCCCCAGACGCCGCGCCGCTCGCAACGCCGACAGACCGAGCGGGCCTTCAGTGGCGATGTACAGCACGTCCGGACGCTGGTGCTTCCAGCGCCGCAGCAACTTGTGCATCGACGACTGGCCCCATTGCAATCCTGGATAGCCCGGCAGCGGCCAGCCCCGGCACAGGAGCAAGCCATCGTCTTCAGTACGCTGCGGATCGCCGGCCTGACGTGGGCGTATCAGGTCGACCCGATGTCCACGCGCTCGCAGTCCATCGCACAAGCGGCCAAGGGTGTTGGCCACGCCGTTGATTTCCGGTGGGAAGGTTTCGCTGATCAGAGTGATATGTAGAGCTGTCGTCATGACCTCAGTGTCGGCTGAGGCCATGTCGTGCTTGTGACGTTCGGATGATGGATTTGTGACGGGCTGTTTTTGAGCGCCTCAGCGCTGAGTCACGAGATTCTCGGCACCGCGCTCACGTACCCAAAACAACGTTGCCCCAGCCACCGCGGCCGGCATCATCAGGATGTTGACCACCGGAATCAGCAGCACCAGATACACGATCCCGCCGAAGCTCATGCTCTGCCAGCGCTTCTCGCGCAGCCAGGCGAGCATCTCGTTCCAGCCCAGTTTGTGGTTGTCCGCCGGGTAGTCGATGTACTGGATCGCCATCATCCACACGCCGAACAACAGCCACAGCGGCGCGGCGATGATGTTCACCACGGGGATGAACGAGAGAATGAACAGGCCGAGCGCCCGAGGCAGGAAGTAGCCGAGTTTGCGCATTTCCCGGGCCAGGGTACGCGGGACCATGGCGACCAGCTCACCCCAGCTGAAGGCCGGGAAGTCGTCGGTGCCACGCACCACCACTTCGACTTTTTCCGCGAGGAAACCGTTGAACGGCGCAGCAATGATATTGGCCAGCATGGTGAACGTGAAAAACACCATCAACGCCACCAGCACCACGAACAGCGGCCACAGGATATAACTGAGGAAACTCAGCCACTCGGGCAGCGATGGCATCAGCGTGTCGACCCACAGGCTGAACTGGTGGCCGGCCAGATAGATCAATCCGACGAACAGCACAAGGTTGATCGCCAGCGGCAGCAACACGAACAGGCGCAAGCCGGGACTGAGAACCAGTTTGAGGCCTTCACGCAGGTATTGCGGGCCAGACAGAACAGGGGCGGGCATAGGGTGCTCCGAGCAAGGGAAAACGCGCCGACCTTACCGACTTTGCACCACGTGCGAAAGCGCGGTAGAGCGATCGACATTCACTGTAACAAAGACGTCCTTCTCGTCAGTGTCTCGGCATAGAGACCACCTATGAGCTGGATTGTTAAACCGTATTTCCTTAATCTTGCCCCCCTCGATACGCTGCACCCAACTTTTTACAGGACTGTCGAGCTCATGCCTTCCCCAAGGTTATCCACAGTCCTTTTTTATTCCGCCGGCAGTCCGGCGTCCGCGCCAGCTGTATTGGCCGGTCAACAGGAGCAGATTCATGTCTGAAGTCCGTCATTCGCGAGTGATCATTCTCGGTTCCGGCCCTGCCGGTTATAGCGCTGCGGTGTATGCCGCGCGCGCCAACCTCAAGCCACTGCTGATCACCGGCATGCAGGCTGGCGGTCAACTGACCACTACCACCGAAGTCGACAACTGGCCGGGTGACGTCCACGGTCTGACCGGTCCGGTGCTGATGGAGCGCATGCGCGAGCACGCCGAGCGTTTTGAAACCGAGATCGTTTTCGATCACATCAACGCCGTCGACTTCGCTTCCAAGCCATACAGCCTGACCGGCGACAGCGCGACCTACACCTGCGACGCCCTGATCATCGCCACCGGTGCCAGCGCTCGTTACCTGGGCCTGCCGTCGGAAGAAGCGTTCATGGGCAAAGGCGTTTCGGCCTGCGCGACCTGCGACGGTTTCTTCTACCGCAACAAACCGGTTGCAGTGGTTGGCGGCGGCAACACCGCTGTTGAAGAGGCCCTGTACCTGGCCAACATCGCCAGCACCGTGACCCTGATCCACCGTCGCGAAACCTTCCGTGCCGAGAAGATCCTGATCGACAAGCTCAACGCTCGCGTGGCTGAAGGCAAGATCATCCTCAAGCTCAACGCCACCCTCGACGAAGTGTTGGGCGACAACATGGGCGTGACCGGTGCACGTCTGAAGAACAACGACGGCAGCTTCGACGAAATCACTGTCGACGGCGTGTTCATCGCCATTGGCCACACTCCGAACACCTCGCTGTTCGAAGGCCAGTTGACCTTGAAAGACGGTTATCTGGTAGTGCAGGGCGGCCGCGACGGCAACGCCACTGCGACCAGCGTAGAAGGCATCTTCGCCGCCGGCGACGTGGCCGACCATGTTTACCGTCAGGCCATCACCTCGGCCGGCGCCGGTTGCATGGCGGCACTGGACACCGAGCGTTACCTGGACGGTCTGCAGAACGCTTCGTTCTAAATCGCAGACATAAAAAAACCGGCCGATTGGCCGGTTTTTTTGTGCTCGGGTTTCAGGTTCAACACAGTTCCAGTGTGGGAGCGAGCCTGCTCGCGAATGCGCTGTTTCAGTCGACATCAATGTCGAATGTCAGTCCGTATTCGCGAGCAGGCTCGCTCCCACAGGAATTGGGTTTGCAGCTGAAGTTAGCGGCGGGTCAGGGGCTGGGCGGTGAATTTCACGCCGGCCAGGCCATGCTGGATCAACGCCCGAATATTGCCGTGATCACTGCCCTCAGGCGTGGCCACTACCGAGCGGTAATGCTCGCCGAACGCCAGCAGCGCTTCTTCGTCACTCAAGCCTTCCAGCAGCGCCAGACCCAGGGTCTTGCACGAGCCTTCGTTCTGCCCGGCGGCGTTTTCCACGCCACCGTTGTTGAACGCCTGAGGCTGGTAGTCATAGCCCGCGGCGATGAAGGCCAGGGTGTCGGCGAAAGCGTGTTCGCCGCTCTTGAGGCTGGCGCGCAGGGTGTTCAGGTCACTCATGGGTTTTTCCTTTGGCGAACGCCGCTTGTTGCTCAGCGCTGGCTTCTTGCTGAAATTGGGCTTTCCACTCGGCGTACGGCATGCCGTAAACCACTTCACGGGCGTCGTCGAGGCTGACCTCGATCTGGCGCTCGTCGGCTTCGGCCTTGTACCACTTCGACAGGCAGTTGCGGCAGAACCCGGCGAGGTTCATCAGGTCGATGTTCTGCACGTCCTTGCGGCTGTCCAGGTGCGCGACCAGCCGGCGGAAGGCGGCGGCTTCGAGTTCGAGGCGTTGTTGCTCGTTCATGGGAGTCTCTGCGAGACAGCTTCAAGCGACGAGCTTCAAGCTGCAAGATGGTTGGCGGTGATACGAAGTTTACAGCTTGGCGCTTGAAGCTTGAAGCTAGCGGCTCGCTGCAAGCGTGATTGACACCGACTCGGCAAATCGCAGCGCGTGTGGCTTGTCGACTTCGACTTCGGCGTACAGCACCGATGCGTTGGTCATCACCAGATCGAGCAATTCCTGGGTCAGGCGCTCGAGCAGGGCAAAACGATTGCCCTCGACGTGGGCGATGATTGCCTTGGTGATGGTGCGGTAATTGAGCGCGTGGTCGATGTCATTGTCACGCACCGCTTCTTGCGCGGCGTACAGGATGGTCAGGTTGATCAGCACATCCTGCTTGTTGAGGATTTCGTCCTCGTTGATCCCGATAAAGGTACGCAAGCGCAGATCCTTGACCCGGATACGCGCCATTCCCGGCTGAAGTTGTGGCATTTACTTGCTCCGTCCAATCAATTGCAGGAACTCCTGACGGGTGTTGCTCGAGTCGCGGAAGGCGCCGAGCATGACCGAGGTGTTCATGGTCGAATTCTGTTTTTCGACACCGCGCATCATCATGCACATGTGTCTGGCCTCGATGACCACCGCAACACCGGCGGCATCGGTAACCTGTTGCACCGCATCGGCAATTTGCCGGGTGAGGTTTTCCTGAATTTGCAGGCGTCTGGCGAACATGTCCACCAGTCGCGCGATCTTCGACAGCCCCAGCACTTTGCCAGTGGGAATATAAGCCACATGGGCCTTGCCGATGAAGGGCAGCAGGTGATGTTCGCACAATGAGTACAACTCGATGTCGGCGACGATGATCATCTCGTCGCTGTCAGAGGCAAACAGCGCGCCATTGACGATCGTGTCCACGCTCTGCTCGTAGCCGTGACACAGGTATTGCATGGCCTTGGCCGCCCGCGCCGGCGTATCGAGCAATCCTTCACGGTCGGGATCTTCACCGAGGCCAATGAGGATTTCACGGTAGTTCTCGGGCAGGGAGCGGGTCATCGAACATCCTCGCGGGACAGCGTTATTTGACGTGCCTTCCGCCATTGACGGTCAGGGTCGTGCCGGTGACGTAAGGGTTGTCGAGCAGGTAGCGCAGGCTCTGGTAGATCACTTCGCTGCCGGGTTCGATGCCCAGCGCGGATTTGGCCAAGGCCTTGGCGCGGTACGCCGCGTCGTCGTCGGGATTGAACAATAGCAGGGCCGGCGCAATGCCGTTGACCTTGATCGCCGGCGCATAACGGGCGGCGAAGGACAGGGTCAGGCTGTCGAGCCCGGCTTTGCTGGCGCAATAGGCGATGTGTTTGCTGCTGCCTTTGCGGGTGACATCGTCGCTGATGTGGATGATGTCAGCGGGTGTCGACTGCTTGAGCAGGTCGGCGCAGTGCAGGTTGATCAGATAGGGCGCGAGCATGTGGATGTTGACCATGCGGTTGAACGCTTCGGCTTCGCTGCCTGGGGTTTCCGCGAGCCAGTCGGAGGCGTTATGCACGATTGCCCGCAGGCTGTCGGTGTGGGTGTGCAGTTCGGCGATGAACGCGAGGATGCCGGCTTCGCTGGAGAAATCCGCGAATACCCCTACGGCGCCCAGATCACGCAGCGTTTGCACCCCGGGACGATCGCTGCGGTAGGTGAAAATGATGCTGTAGCCGTCTTCGAGCAAACGTTGCGCGCAGTGCAGACCGACGCGTTGGCCGGCGCCAGTGATCAGGATCGGGGCGGAGGTTGTAGTCATGAACGGCTCGCGTCGCGGTGGGTGCAAAAACTATAACAGCGGCGGGCCTGAAAAGATCGCAGCCTTCGCCAGCTCCTGCACTGCGTAAATGTTGCAGCTGTGCAGGAGCACTCGAGTGCAACGAGGCCGCGATCTTTTAGCGGTTCTGCGCGGACGGCGTAACCGGCAACGGACGCGCCGGCGTGCTGTTCAACCAGTTCGCCAGCAACCGCGTCGACAACGGGATAAAGAAATAAACCATCAGCGGCGTCAGGCACGCCGTGCTGATCAACACTTTCGGCAAAAGGCTCATGTCAGCGAGCAACGGGCCCACGACAAAATTGAACAACAGCGACACCGGAAAGAATGCCAGCCAGATCGCAATCGCCTGTTTCCAGCGCGGCGGGCGCTGGCCGACTACGCTTGTACCGAACCAGCCTTCGATGCCACTGACACGATGCTCTTTGGGATGGGCAAACAGATCGCTGCCACGATCCAGCCAGGCGGTACGCGAGGCCGAATGCTCCCAGGCATGCAAAGTCTGTTCATCGACAAAACGGAAGATAATCTGGAATTCGTTATCGCCAGGCGGCGGTGCGAGCACGCCGGAGCCCAGATAACCGGGGAAATCGGTGGCCAGTTGTTCGCCTTCGCGCAGCCAGGCGATCAGATCCTGATAGCGGCCATCGGCGACGCGACGCGCAACCATCAGCGTGACGGGGGAAGTAGACATTGTGTATCTCCGTATCTCGATTGCGTCACTCCGGGTAGGAGTTTCGCCTGACGCAAGGCCGGGGTGGAGGCCTGCGCTTTTCGGCAAGCAAGGATTATTCCTGATTTTCGTGTTTAAACCAGAGACTTTCGTCGCATATCTCCACTTGAACGCAAACAGGGCATCAGAGGTAGAATGGGATCCAATTCACAAGACCGGAAGTTGGCCAAATGCCTGTGATGACAGACGCGCACGCTGATTCTCAGACATCTGCTGCGCTTGAGTGCGAGGACCTTTTCCCTATCCGCGAAGTCGCGAAGGTGACAGGGGTCAATCCGGTCACCCTGCGCGCTTGGGAACGTCGCTATGGCTTGATCCAGCCGGTGCGCACCGACAGTGGGCATCGGCTGTATTCGATGACCGAAATCGAGCGTGTTCGCAGCATCGTCGACTGGATTGATCGCGGTGTGGCGGTCAGCAAGATCGGCAAGATCCTCGCCAAGACCGAACCGCTGAAAGTCCTCGCGCACATCATTCCCGATGAACTGGTGCAAGCCGACTATCTGCAATGGCAGGTGCAACTCCAGCAGGCGATCAGCTCTTTCGATGATCAGCTACTGGACCAGGTCTACGGTCAGATCTTTTCTTCTTATGCGTTGCCCGTTGTATTTCAAGACATCCTGATGCCGTTATGGCTGCAATTGTTGCAGCGTCAGGATGCCTTCGGGCAGACCAGCGAATGGCTGTTCTTTGACGGATTTCTTCGGGCGCGTGTGTTGCATCGGATCATCACCCTGCGTGGCTCGCAACCGCGACGGGTGATCGTCAGTGCACTGGCCGGGCAATGCCGGGAGCTTGAGTTGCTGGTGGCGGCATTGTTTCTGAGTGGCAATGACTCAGGCGTTCGGGTGTTGACCACCGGCCAGCCGCTCGATGAGCTGACCCTCATTTGCGAAAAGACCAAACCTGACGCACTGGTGCTGTTTTCCAATCACGCCCCGAGTGCCGATTTGCCCCGGCGTCTGAATCGACTCGCCTTAAGTCTTGATTGTCAGCTGATGCTCGCTGGCGATGCGTCTGATCTGGCGCAAGAGAGCCTGGCCGGAACATCAGTGGCGTGCCTGGGTAATGAAGGGGCGAACATGCGTCAGCGCATGACTCAGTTTCTGGCGGGGAAGCTTGATACCTGAGAATCAGGTGTGCAGGGCAGGGTGTGTCAAACGATGTTGCTGCAGGATGAATTGTCGAAGACGCTCGGTTTCGTCGCTGTCTGTCTGGCTAAGTTCGTAGGCGTAGAAACCACTTTCGGTTTCGCGCTCGAAACTGCCGCGCAATGCGATCCGCTCATAACCCGAAGGGCTGAACCACAGCGCGAAGTGCTTGGGCGGTTTGGTCTTGTTGCGCACTTCCAGCAGTACGCCTTTGTGTGAAACCTCGTGAACCCACAGCGTGCCCGCCTGACCTTTGGCATTCTCCAGCGCCACCGGCTCTTCAAGTGCCAGCCGCCACGGACGAACCATCGGGCCATCTTCGTAGATGCTTGGCACACCGAGACGCAGGTGCAGCGCATGAAACTCGTCTTCCACCAGATGCAGCGGAAACGTCATTTGCTGGTTTTCGAAGTTGGCCTGAATAGTCACTTGTTCGTGAGCGGCCAGACGTGTGAGCAAATCACGGATTTGCGAACCGCCGTTAACCAGCAGGCTCGACGTCGCATCCCGCACATTGAGCTGCGGGTTGTGCTGCATGGTCTGGATAAAATCCAGCTCATCCTGGGTCAGGAGTGCGTCGCGTTGCATGGCTAACTCGAAAGGAATAGTTACAAAGTCATTGGTGATTGTAGTTAATGACAACAAGTTCGATGGTTTGTTTTAACCGTTTGTCGCTTTCAAAGCGGCGATTTCCGCTTCCAGGGCAGCGACCTTGGCTTCCAGCTGCGCGACACGTTGCTGAGCCTTGACCTGAATCGTCACATCCTTTTGCACGCCGATAAAGTACGTCTGCCCGTCGTCGGCATTTTTTACCGTTGAAAGCGACAATTCACTCCAGAACGGCGTGCCGTCCTTGCGGTAGTTACGCAACACCTCCCGGCACGAGCCGTTGGTACGCAATGCTTCGCGGATGAATTTCAGGCTCTCCTGGTCACGGTCTCCGGCCTGCAGAAAACGGCAGTCCTGGTAGAGGGTTTCTTCGCTGGTGTAACCGGTCAGGCGTTCGAAGGCCGGGTTGACGTAAATCAGGATGTTGTCCCGTTCGCCCTCCCTTTCCGCGACCGAAATTCCGTCGTTCGATGCGTTGATCATCATTTGCAGCAAACTGGCGCTGATCATCCGTGATTCCCCTCAGAGCTGTCAGTGGCACGCATTCTAGAAGATCGGCGATGCCTGTCCATAGGCCATCAGCGCTCATTGAGAGCGAATCGCAACTTCACGGCTGAGGCTGTTACTATCGCCGTTCTTTTTTTCAGCTTCAGGATCAGATTGATGAAAGTCGCCATCCTCTCCGGTTCGGTCTACGGCACCGCCGAAGAAGTCGCCCGCCACGCCCAGAACCTGCTGAAAGCCGCTGGCTTTGAAACCTTCTACAGCTCGCGCGCCAGTCTGGCCGAGGTTCAGGCTTTCGCGCCTGAAGCGTTTCTCGCCGTGACCTCGACCACCGGCATGGGCGAGTTGCCGGACAACCTGCAACCGTTGTATTCGATGATCCGCGATCAATTGCCGGCCGCCTGGCGTGGTTTGCCCGGTGCGGTGATTGCCTTGGGCGATGCGAGTTACGGCGACACCTTCTGCGGTGGCGGTGAGCAAATGCGCGAACTGTTTTTCAGCGAGCTCGGCCTGCGTGAAGTGCAAGACATGCTGCGCCTCGATGCCAGCGAAAGCGTCACCCCGGAAACCGACGCCGAGCCGTGGCTGGCGGATCTGATCGGCGCGCTCAAGGGCTGATCGCCCGCTCGCGCAGCAGCGCCAGCCAGGCTTGCGCGGCCTTCGACAGATAGGCGCCGTGGCGCCAGATGAAAGCGATGTCCCAGCGCAAATAATCCGGCGCTCGCAAGGCCAGGCGTACGACGCCTGGTCGCACCAGACCGCGCGCCACGACGCTGGGCAACAGCACCACGCCTTGCCCGGCGGCGACCAGCGCCGCGAGAAAATCCGCCTGACCACTGCGCCCGCCTTCCTTGGGCGTAAAGCCCATTTGCTGACACGCCTGGAGCAAGCGGTCATTGAGCACGAAGCTGCGTTGATACAGCAGGAACGGCGTGTCGGCCAACTCCTCCAGCCCGATCTCGCCCCGATTCGCCAGTGGATGATCCACCGGCAGCAGGGCGTCGAGTTTTTCGTCGCAAAACGGCTGACAGTCGAACTGCGCATCCTTCGGCATCAGGCTGCCGCCCAACTCCAGTTCGCCACTCAACACCGCTTGCTCGATGTTGCGACTGCCGCCCTCAAGCAGCTGAATGCTGATGTTCGGATAGCGCCGTCGGTATTCGGCGAATGCTCCGGCGAACAGCGCATCGCTGCCCAGCAACGGCAAACCGAGGCGCAGTTCCCCACGCGCCAGCTGACTCAGGTCATCCAGTTCGCTGAGCAACTCATTACGTAGACGCAGCATGCCTTCGGCGCGTTGCAATACCACGCTGCCGGCGGCCGTCAGGCGCAGTTGTGAGCCAAGGCGCTCAAGCAATGGCGTGCCAATGCTTTGCTCCAGCTGTGCGACTTGTTTGCTCACGGCCGACTGGCTGATGTGCAAGGTTTTTGCGGCTTGAGTGAAACCGCCCTGATGCATGACTTCGACAAAACTGCGCAGCTGTTTGAATTCCATAAGAGGATTCCATTTTGGAATGGTTGTGAGTCTAACAATTCGCTTTAGGGATGGTAGAGCGCTTCGTAAAATGAGCCTCTGTAAGGAGCTGATCATGAACACCGCTACCCTCAAATACCTTTCCCGCCTGGTGACCGAACTCGCCGTGCTGCTCGGTCTTTACCTGCTCGGCTGTCAGCTGGCGGTATGGCTGGCCTGGCCCATTCCCGGGGGTGTGATCGGCATGGTGCTGTTGCTGCTCGCTTTCGCTTTCGGTTGGGTCAAACCGGCGGCATTGCAATTGGGCGCTGGCTTGCTGATGGCCGAGATGCTGCTGTTCTTCATTCCTGCGCTGATGAGCCTGCTCGATTACGGCACTTTGCTGCGCAATGACGGCTGGCGGATCCTGCTGGTCATTGCTGCCAGCACGTTGATGGTGATGCTGGTGACCGCGTTCACCGTGGAACTGGCCGTGCGCATGAGGCGTTCCCATGAAACTTGAACTGATGCCGATGTTCTGGCTGGCCTTCACGCTGTTGGCTTACCTGTTCAGCCGCTGGATTTATCGCCGCACCGGGCGTTATCTGTTGTCGCCGCTGATTCTGGTGCCGGCGCTGCTGCTGGCGCTCGCCGTGCCGCTGCACACCGCTTACGCCGAATACTCGAGCAATACCCACTGGCTGATGCTGGTGCTCGGTCCTGTTACCGTCGCCTTCGCCGTGCCGATCTGGCAGCAGCGGCGCTTGTTGATGCGGCACTGGTCGGCGTTGCTGCTGGGCATGCTGGCCGGCAGTACTGCGTCGATCGCGACCTCGTTCGGCCTGGCCAAGGCGCTGGCGCTCGACAGTTCGGTGACGATGTCACTGGTGCCGCGCTCGATTACCACGCCGTTTGCCATGCCTATGGCCCAGGATCTGGGGGGCGTGCCGGAACTGACCGCGGTGTTCGTGATGTTCACTGGCGTGTTTGGCGCGATGCTCGGTGGCGTGTTGCTGAAGTGGCTGCCGTTGCGCAGTGCCTTGGCGCGCGGCGCGCTGTTTGGTGTCGGTGCGCACGGCGCCGGTGTCAGCCGGGCCCATGAAGTGGGCGGCGAAGAAGGCTCCGTGGCGGGCCTGGTGATGGTCTTGACCGGCTTGCTCAATCTGTTCGCCGCACCTTTGTTGGCGTCGTTGCTTTGACATGGATCCAAGGAGTTTGCATGGCTGACCCGTTCAGTCATCAAGCTGGCTGGCAATGCAACTACGCGATCGACTGCGCCGACTAGACTGCTGACACGAGCAGAACAATAAGAACGCAGAGGTGCACACAGTGAGCGTAGCCCCCGTCCAGTCGTCCCTTAATGTCAAAGAGCAGGTCAGCGCCGCCGAGTGGCAGACCCGCGTCGATCTCGCCGCTTGCTATCGTCTGGTCGCGTCGCATGGCTGGGACGATCTGATCTTCACGCACATTTCTGCCAAGGTGCCGGGCACCGAAGATTTTCTGATCAATCCGTTCGGCCTGATGTTCCACGAAATCACCGCGTCGAGCCTGGTGAAAGTCGATCAGGCCGGCAACAAACTCATGGACAGCCCCTACGAAATCAACCCGGCGGGCTACACCATTCACAGCGCCGTGCATGAAGTGCGGCACGATGTGGTTTGCGTGCTGCATACGCACACCGCTTCGGGCGTGGCGGTGTCGGCGCAAAGGCAAGGCGTGTTGCCGATCAGCCAACAGTCGCTGTTCGTGCTGTCGAGCCTGGCGTATCACGGCTACGAGGGCGTGGCGCTGAACCACGAAGAAAAGGCGCGCTTGCAGGCCGACCTCGGCGAGAACAATTTCCTCATGCTGCATAACCACGGTCTGCTGACCTGTGGCGGCACCATCGCTGATACCTTCCTGATGATGTTCACCTTCCAGCGCGCCTGCGACATTCAGGTGATGGCCCAGACCGGCGGCGCTGAACTGATCGCCATCGAACCGCAGATTCTGGCAGGCGCCAAGGCAATGATCGCCGGCGTGACCAAAAGTGCTCAAGGCATGGGTGGAGCGCTGGCCTGGCCGGCTCTGCTGCGCAAACTCGATAAACACGACCCTGGATATAAACTCTAATGCCTCTTGCCGAGATTCCACTGTGTGTCTGGCGTAAACGCAGCCAGACGTTTGTCTTTCGAGGTCAGACGATCCGTTACTGGATGACGGGGCAGGGTGAGCCGCTGCTGCTGATCCATGGCTTCCCGACCGCCAGTTGGGATTGGCATTACCTGTGGCAACCACTGGCCCAGCGTTATCGAGTGATCGCTTGCGACATGCTGGGTTTCGGCGATTCGGCCAAACCGGCCAATCACCGCTACAGCCTGCTTGAGCAGGCCGATCTGCAACAGGCGTTGCTCGCGCATTTGCAGGTCGAACAGCCTGTTCACATCCTCGCTCACGATTATGGCGATAGCGTCGCGCAGGAGCTGCTAGCCCGGCACTACGAAGACAAAATCGAAGTCGCCAGTTGCGTGTTCCTCAACGGTGGTTTGTTTCCGGAAACCCATCGTCCAGTACTGATGCAAAAACTGTTGCTAAGTCCGTTGGGCTGGATGATCGGCCGTGCCTTTACCCGCGATGCATTGGTGAAAAGCTTTCGCCAGATTTTCGGTCCGCTGACCGGGCCGACCGAGAGCGAGCTGGACGATTTCTGGAGCCTGGTCGACAGCAATCACGGCCCGCGCATCATGCACAAGCTGATTAACTACATCCCCGAACGGCGGGAGCAGCGTGATCGCTGGGTGGCGGCGATGCAGCGCGGCGAAGTGCCGATGCGGGTGATCGATGGTGAAGTCGATCCGGTCTCGGGTGCGCACATGGTCGAGCGCTACCGGGAATTGATACCGGATGCCGACACCGTGCTGTTGCCGAATATTGGCCACTATCCGCAGATCGAAGCGCCGGTGCACGTGCTCAAGCACTACCTGGCGTTTCGTGACCGTTTTGCGCTGCCACCGCGCAAAGTGGCGTGTTCCTGACAGATCTTTTGGTCTTTTAATTGCGCTGCACATCATCCCCCAGCCTTATCGCGCACCATTCAGCCCCAGCCGTGTTCGTTGTGACCGAAAGCCCCGTGCCTGACACTCGGGGTCACTGTCCTTGGCCTGCTGGAGTTGCCGCGATGAATGAGTCTGTGCGTTTCGAAGATAAAGTCGTGATTGTCACCGGAGCCGGCGGCGGCCTCGGACGGGCGCACGCTTTGCTGTTCGCCAAACAGGGCGCCAAGGTGCTGGTCAACGACCTCGGCGGCTCGACTCAGGGCGAAGGCGCCAATGCCTCCGCTGCCGACCGCGTCGTCGCCGAAATCCGTGAAGCCGGCGGCACCGCCGAAGCCAACCACGACTCCGTCACTGACGGCGACAAACTCGTGCAAAACGCCCTCGACGTCTTCGGCCGCGTCGACGTGGTGGTCAACAACGCCGGCATCCTGCGCGACAAGACCTTCCACAAAATGGACGACGCCGACTGGGATCTGGTTTACCGCGTCCACGTCGAAGGCGCCTACAAAGTCACCCGCGCCGCATGGCCGCACCTGCGCGAGCAAAACTACGGCCGAGTGATCTTCACTGCTTCAACTTCAGGCATCTACGGCAATTTCGGCCAGTCCAACTACGGCATGGCCAAGCTCGGTCTATACGGGCTGACCCGCACTTTGGCCATCGAGGGCCGCAAGAACAACATCCTCGTGAACGCCATCGCGCCAACCGGCGGCACGCGCATGACCGAAGGACTGATCCCGCCGCAAGTGTTCGAGCAACTGAAACCGGAACTGGTCAGCCCGTTGGTGGTGTATCTGGCCAGTGAGCAGTGCCAGGAGACTTCCGGGTTGTTCGAAGTCGGCGGTGGCTGGATGGGCAAGGTGCGCTGGGAACGCAGCCTCGGTGCCGGGTTCGATCCGCGCGAAGGCTTCTCGCCGGAAGATGTAGCGGCGCACTGGCAGCAGATTTGTGATTTCGAAGGGGCGGCGCATCCGAAGGACAATATTGAGGCACTGAAGGAGATGATGGCGAATTTGCAGAAGTATTCACTCTGATCGCGATTGCTCTTCGACAGGGCCTGCTCAAGTCCTGTCGCCCCGTACTGCCTCCTCTGCCTGAAAATCGATCACCCATAAAAAAGGCCGCTGCAAACGCAGCGGCCAAGGTAAGACGTTGGATCAAGGAGCTACAAATCAACGTCAGTGAACACCGGGGCGATAAACCGAATCATCGATTCATCTGAAATCTGTCAACAGTGGCCTGAATTGCTCAGTAGCCAAGGCTGGGGGCTTTCGGCGCATGCCGTGAAAGCCCGCTCAGAATACGGTTTCAGCCCTGTAGGAAAAATACGGATTCCAGACATGCACTGTTACGGGGCATGCAACAGTCTGCAAAGGCTGATGTGCACCATGCGCGGCACTGATGATCCTCTATCCAGCCGATCCATGATCGATGCAAAGCCGCGTGCTGCATGGACATTCATCCTTTCGAGCGACAGCGCGAATACCTCCTTGGTGCGCTTATCTGCCCCGTCGCGCGGCAGTAGGGTGAGGCCTTCTGTCACTCACCGGGGAAGACGCATGACAACAAAAACAATGCGCGCCATCTTCACACCGCAGGCGCTGGCAGCCGCGGTGGCTCTGGGTTGCTGTGCCCAGGCGCACGCGGTCGCTTTTAATATCGGAGAAATCGAAGGCACGTTCGATTCGTCGTTGTCGGTCGGTGCGAGTTGGGGCATGCGCGATGCCGACAAGTCGCTGGTCGGTACTGTCAACGGTGGGACCGGGCAATCCTCGACCGGTGATGACGGGCGTTTGAACTTCAAGAAGGGCGAGACCTTCTCGAAAATCGTCAAAGGCATTCACGATCTCGAACTCAAGTACGGCGATACCGGTGTGTTCGTGCGTGGCAAATATTGGTACGACTTCGAACTCAAGGACGAAGACCGCGAGTTCAAGCAGATCAGCGACAGTGGCCGCAAGGAAGGCGCCAAATCATCTGGCGCGCAGATTCTCGATGCATTCGTCTATCACAACTATTCCATCGGCGATCTGCCGGGCACGGTGCGCGCCGGTAAACAAGTGGTCAGTTGGGGCGAAAGTACTTTCATCGGCAACTCAATCAACAGCATCAACCCGATTGACGTGTCGGCATTCCGTCGCCCCGGTGCGGAGATCAAGGAAGGCTTGATTCCGGTGAACATGTTGTTCGGCTCCCAGGGCTTGACTGACCAGTTGAGCATCGAAGGCTTCTATCAACTGGAGTGGGACCAGACCGTTGTCGACAACTGCGGCACGTTCTTCGGCGTCGACGTGGTGGCGGACGGCTGCACCAGCGGCTACACCGTCGGTAACCCGGCGATTGCGCCGTTGGTGCCGTTGACCACCGCGTTTGGCCAGGGCATTCAGGTCACCCGCGAAGGCGTGGTCATCCCGCGTGGCGGCGACCGCGATGCGCGGGATTCCGGGCAGTGGGGCACGGCACTGCGCTGGCTCGGCGACGACACCGAGTACGGCCTCTATTTCATGAACTACCACAGCCGCACGCCAACAGTCGGCACCACCACGGCAGGGCTTTCGACTCTGGCGGCATTGCCGGGCATGGTCGGCATCGCCAACCAGTTGGCACCCGGCAGCGGTTCGGGCCTGGCGCAAAGTGTGATGCTCGGGCGCGGTGGCTACTACCTCGAATACCCGGAAGACATTCGCCTGTACGGCGCGAGTTTCTCTACCACGCTGCCCACCGGCACCGCATGGACCGGCGAGATCAGCTACCGGCCGAACGCTCCGGTGCAAGTCAGCACCAATGACCTGACGCTGGCTTTGCTCAACCCGATCGCCGGCGGAGCAGCTTCGCCGATCGCCACCTCGCCGGGTTCGGACAACACGGGATACCGTCGCAAGGAAGTGACGCAGATCCAGAGCACCCTGACGCACTTCTTCGACCAAGTGCTGGGCGCCCAACGCCTGACTCTGGTCGGTGAAGCGGCGGTGGTGCGGGTCGGTGGTCTGGAGTCGCGCAGCAAGCTGCGTTATGGCCGCGATTCGGTGTACGGCCAGTACGGGTTTGGTGGCGACACGGGCGGCTTCGTCACCTCGACTTCGTGGGGCTATCGCGGCCGCGCCATCCTCGATTACGCCAACGTGATCGGCGGGATCAACCTCAAACCCAACCTGTCGTGGTCCCACGACGTTGCCGGTTACGGCCCCAACGGCCTGTTCAACGAAGGCGCCAAAGCGATCAGCGTCGGCGTCGATGCTGACTACCGCAACACCTACACTGCGAGCCTCAGCTACACCGACTTTTTCGGTGGCGACTACAACGTCCTCGAAGACCGTGACTTCGTCGCTCTGAGCTTCGGCGTGAACTTCTGATCTGCCCGAGAAGGATGAAAGCAATGCGCAAAATGATTCTGCAATGCGGTGTGCTGGCCCTGAGTCTGTTGGCGGCCAACGTGATGGCGGCGGTGTCGCCGGATGAGGCGAACAAACTCGGCACCAGCCTGACCCCGCTCGGCGCCGAGAAGGCCGGCAACGCCGACGGCTCGATCCCGGCATGGACAGGCGGCCTCGCGAAAAACGCCGGAGCGGTGGACAGTAAAGGCTTTCTTGCCGACCCGTTCGCCAATGAAAAACCGCTGTTCACCATCACCGCCGCCAACGTCGATCAGTACAAAAGCAAACTGTCTGAAGGGCAGGTGGCGATGTTCAAACGCTATCCGCAGACCTACAAGATCCCGGTCTATCCGACCCATCGTACCGTCGCCGCACCACCGGAAATCTACGAATCGGCCAAGCGCAGCGCCCTTAACGTCACCACCATCAACGACGGTAACGGCCTGGCCAACTTCACCGGCAATCGCTACTACGCCTTCCCGATTCCGAAGAATGGCGTGGAAGTCTTGTGGAACCACATCACCCGTTATCACGGCGGCAACGTGAAGCGGATCATCACCCAGGTGACGCCGCAAACCAACGGCAGCTACACGCCGATCCGCTTCGAAGAAGAGATCGCCGTGCCGCAACTGATGAAGGATATCGATCCGGAAAAAGCCGCCAACGTGCTGACCTTCTTCAAGCAGTCGGTGACGGCTCCGGCAAGGCTGGCCGGTAACGTGCTGCTGGTGCACGAAACCCTCGATCAGGTGAAGGAACCGCGCCTGGCGTGGATTTACAACGCCGGTCAGCGTCGCGTACGTCGCGCGCCGCAAGTGGCCTACGACGGCCCGGGGACCGCCGCCGATGGCCTGCGCACTTCGGACAACTTCGACATGTTCTCCGGTGCGCCGGATCGTTACGACTGGAAACTGGTCGGCAAAAAGGAAATGTACATTCCGTACAACAGCTACAAACTCGACTCGCCGAAGCTCAAGTACGACGACATCGTCAAGGCCGGGCACATCAATCAGGACCTGACGCGTTATGAGCTGCACCGCGTCTGGGAAGTGATCGGCACGGTCAAGGCGAACGAGCGGCACATCTACGCCAAGCGCCACATGTACATCGACGAGGACAGCTGGCAAGTGGCGCTCGCCGATCACTACGACGGTCGCGGGCAGCTGTGGCGCGTCGCCGAAGGTCACGCTGAGTACTACTACGATCACCAGACTCAGGCCTACACCCTCGAAGCGCTCTACGACATTATTGCCGGCCGCTACATCGCGCTGGGGATGAAGAACGAAGAGAAGCACAGCTATGAATTCGGCTTCGCAGCCAAGGCTGCCGACTACACGCCATCGGCCCTGCGTGCAGAGGGTGTGCGGTAACGGTTCTGATACATCGGCTGAACAACAGGCGACCGCATGGTCGCCTTTTTTATGGCCGCCAATCAGCGTGCTGAATACTTGTCAACAAGCTGTCGGGAGAGGGCTAGGGTGAGCTCACAACTATAAAAAGGCTCATCCGATGACCGCCATGACAGCTTGTCTGGATCGCCCCGGTTTTCTCCCCAGACTGTCCTCCCATCACCAAAAACGCACGCGATTGAGCGAGCCATTGCTGGAATCGGTGGCACGGGTCAGGCTCATCTGTGCGCCCGCCGGCAGCGGCAAGAGCGCGTTGCTCGCCGAGTGCCTGCTTCAGGCGCCGCCACACTGCGAAGTGTGCTGGCTACCGCTGGCGGGTGCCGCAATGAGGGTCGACGAGTTTTGTCTGCGATTGGCACGGGCGTTGGGACTGGCAGAAACAACGGAGTCCGGCCTGGTGGCTGCGCTGAGTCGCTGGTCGTTGCCGACCTGGCTGTTTATCGATGACTACTGTCGGCTGCCGGATCCAGCGCTGGATGCGTTTCTCGACCGCTTGCTGACGGTCAGTAGTCCGGCGCTCACCTGGTGGATCGGCACCCGTCGACGGCCGCAATGCAACTGGCCGCGGCTGTTGCTCGACGACGAACTGTACGAATGCGAATCCCCGACACTGGCCCTGACCCCGGACGAAATCGCCCAGGCGCTGCGACATCTGTTGCCCGAGCAGGCTGACAGTGTTGCTGCACGTATCGTCCAGCGTACCGGCGGTTGGTGCGCCGGGGTGCGCATGGCGTTGCTGCAAAAGTGTGACTGGTCACAAAGTAATCAGCCGCAACAGCGCGTAGATACGCTGCTGGATTATCTGCAACACGAACTCTTCAATAGCCTCACGCCGGAGCTGGCCGAGAACTGGCGGGTACTCGCGCATTTGCCGCGCTTCAATGCCGAGCTGTGTGAGCATCTGTTCGGTGCCGGGGAGGGCGCACAGTGCCTGCGCACGTTGCAAACACTGGGCTGCTTTATCGAACCATGGCACGACTCGGCTGACTGGCTGCAGGTTTTTCCACCGTTGTCGCGGGTGATGCGCGACGAACAATGGCCCGCAGGTCGTTCCTGGCATCGGCGGGCGTGTCAGTGGTTTTCCTGGCGGCAGGATTGGCGTTCGGCCTTCGAGCAAGCCTTGCTCGCCGAAGAACATGAAATCGCCGTCAGCCTGTTGCAGCACTTCAGTTTCGAGCATTTGTTTGAAGAGCAAACCGTGGTCCTGTTACTGCAATTGCATGAGCATCAGGGTGAAGAGTTGACCCTGAGCACGCCGCAGCTGGTCGGTCTGATTACAGCTGCATTGCTCTTCGCCGGTCGTTTTGAACAGGCGGCGCAATGCATCGAGCATTTAGGGCGGTTCATGCCGCAGCCTTCGCCAGCTCATGAGCGGCAATTGATTGCGCGTTGGCAAACGTTGAAAGGCTGGTTACTGCATTTGGAAGGGCGGATGGAGAGCGCTCACGAATACTTTTCGCAAGCGTTGGAGGCACTCGATTTCGATAACTGGATCGCTCGGGTGATGTGTTTGTCAGGGTTGACCCAGCAGGCTTTGTTGCGTGGCGAACTGGACGTCGCCCACGCCCGTAATCGTCAGGCACTGTGTCTGGCTCGGGCGCAAGGCTCGCTGGTTTTCGAAGCTCTGCTGGAGCTTGATCACGGGCAACTGCTCGAACAGCGCGGCGCGGCGCCTCGGGCTGAAAGTCTTTTGGCAGGCGTGCATGATTTACTCGTCCGGCAACCGAACCGCCTGACCCCGCTGTTGGGAAGGATTGCGTTGCGTCGCGGGCGTCTTGCGCTGAGTCAGGGCCAGGATGTCTTGGCGGCGGATTTTTTCCAATCCGGTCTGGACGGTTGCGGGCGCAATCATGACAAGCGTGCCCTCTACGGCTATCTGGGGCTGGCGCAACTGGCTGCCAATCAGGCGGATTACGAGAAAGCGTTCGTCTGGCTGCGTGATGCGGAGCGAATGATGCAGCAACGGCAGATTCCGGACACGGTTTATCGCGGCGTGGTGTTGCAAGTCAGCAGTCTTTTCTGGCTGCAGCAGGGCCGTTATGAGCTGGCGTGCGAGGCGATGACACGCCTGTTACGGCACTATCAAGGAGCGGACGCCTTGCAGGCGCCGCCGGCGACACTCGAGTTGATACCCCGCGTCGAGTACTTGTTGATCCTTGCCGAGGTAGGTTCAGGATCGGCTCGCAATCCGATGGGCCGGTTACAGCGTCTGCTCGAAACGGCGCAGCACTGCAGGATGCTCATTCTGGAAACCGACTTGCATCTGGCGATGGCCGAAGTTGCCTTTTCCCAGGGTGATCAGACTTCGGCGTGCGCCTGCTTACAGCAGGGTCTGGCGCTGGGCCGTCAATATGGGCTGCATCAGGCGTTGCGTGAGCTGCAACTGCGCCACCCGGGGCTGTCGCAAGTACTGGCAAACACGGTTTCCGAGCCGGTCACTGTTGAAGTGGCGAGCGGCAGTGGTTTGCTCAGTCAGCGTGAGCTGGAGGTTTTGCGCTTGATTGCCAGGGGCCATTCCAATCAACAGATTGCAGATGAGCTCTTTATTTCCCTGCACACGGTAAAGACTCACGCCAGGCGGATACACGGAAAACTGGGCGTCGAGCGAAGAACCCAGGCTGTAGCCAGTGCCAAGCTGCTGGGGCTTGAGCTGTAGCAAGGATTATCAAAGAAGCTCTGCAAGAGGACGCGGCGGGCGACAGCAAAACCGGGTTGCTGTAACCCTTCACAAAGTCGCTGACCGGCGGATCGACGCAGGCGCCTACGCGTCAAACCCCATCCGCCAACTCACGGCCCGCGTCGCAGCCAACAATCGCTGCGCCGCCGGGCCGTTTTCGTCGGCATGGAACAACGAAGTCGGGCCGACGATGGTCAGCACCGCCGCAACTTGTCCGACGGCATTGAACACCGGTGCCGACAAGGCATCCACACCCGGCATCAGCAAGCCGTGGACATGATGCAGGCCGCGCGCGCGGATCTGTTCGCACAACGTCGCGTAGGCGGTTTCGTCTTTCAGCGGATGCTCGGCGACGGCGATTTCCCGCTCGCGCAATTCGTCGGTTTCCCGATGCGGCAGGTAGGCGCTGAACACCAGTCCTGTCGAGGAACTGAGCAGCGGCAGCACCGAACCCAATTGCGTGACCACCGTCACTGCTCGCACCGCCGGTTCGATGTGCACCACGGTTGCTCCCTGATTGCCCCACACGGCGAGGAAACAGGTTTCGTTGAGTTCGTCGCGCAGTTCCGACAGGGGCAGGGCGGCGACTTTCAGCACGTCCATACTGTTGAGTGCCGCCAGGCCCACGCGCAGGGCTTCGCGGCCCAGACCGTAGTGGTTGGTCGCCGGGTTTTGTTCGGCGAAGCCGCTGGCAATCAACGCCTGCAAGTAGCGGTGAACCTTGCTCGCCGGCATCTGCACGTGTTCGGCCAGGCGCGACAGCGAGGTGGACGGCGACAACTCGGCCAAAGCCTTGAGGATGTCGGTGCCGACCTCGGCGGAGCGGACTTTCTGTTTGCCGTTACTGTCGCTGGTTTTTTCCATGGTGCGGCCGGTTCCAATACGAATGGGCGTCTTTATAGCTTGACGCTGGATAGCGAGCAAATTACGTTATGCGTAATCGAATTACGATAATAACAACCCCGGCGTGCCGAAACCTCTGAGCCAGAGCGATGGGCCACTGCCGACTCCCTGTTCAGGAGGCTCCATGAACCTCGATTCAACCGCGTCGACGCTGGCTTATCAGTCCGGTTTCGGCAACGAATTCAGCACTGAAGCGTTGCCCGGCGCGCTGCCCGTCGGCCAGAACTCCCCGCAAAAAGCTCCCTATGGCCTGTACACCGAATTGTTTTCCGGCACTGCGTTCACCATGACCCGCAGCGAAGCGCGGCGCACCTGGATGTACCGGATTCAGCCGTCGGCCAATCACCCGGCGTTCGTCAAACTGGAGCGGCAACTGGCCGGTGGGCCTCTGGGTGAAGTAACCCCCAATCGCCTGCGCTGGAATCCGCTGGACATGCCGGCCGAACCGACCGATTTCATCGATGGACTGGTGAGCATGGCGGCCAATTCCGGCGCCGAGAAACCTTCGGGTATCAGCATTTACAACTACGCGGCCAACCGCTCGATGGAGCGGGTGTTTTTCAATGCTGACGGCGAACTGCTGCTGGTGCCGCAACTGGGGCGTCTGCGCATTGCCACCGAGTTGGGCGTGCTGGAAGTCTCGCCGCTGGAAATTGCCGTGCTGCCACGGGGCCTGAAATTCCGCATCGAATTGCTCGACCCGCAAGCGCGCGGCTATCTTGCCGAGAACCATGGCGCGCCGCTGCGCCTGCCGGACCTGGGGCCGATCGGCAGCAACGGTCTGGCCAATCCGCGTGACTTCCTCACCCCGGTCGCCGCTTACGAAAACCTGCAACAACCCACCACGCTGGTGCAGAAATTCCTCGGCCAGTTGTGGGCCACCGAGCTCAATCATTCGCCGCTGAACGTAGTGGCCTGGCACGGTAATAACGTGCCGTATAAATATGATCTGCGCCGATTCAACACCATCGGTACGGTCAGTTTTGATCACCCCGACCCGTCGATCTTCACCGTGTTGACCTCGCCGACCAGCGTGCATGGCCTGGCCAACCTCGACTTCGTGATTTTCCCGCCACGCTGGATGGTGGCCGAGAACACCTTCCGTCCACCGTGGTTCCACCGCAATCTGATGAACGAATTCATGGGCCTGATCCAGGGCGAATACGACGCCAAGGCCGAAGGCTTTGTGCCCGGCGGCGCCTCGCTGCACAGCTGTATGAGTGCTCACGGCCCGGACGGCGAGACCTGCACCAAAGCGATCAACGCCGAGCTTGCACCCGCGAAAATCGACAACACCATGGCCTTCATGTTCGAGACCAGCCAAGTGCTGCGCCCAAGCCGCTTCGCCCTCGACTGCCCACAACTGCAACCCCATTACGACGCTTGCTGGGCCACGTTGCCCGCCACGTTCGACCCGACCCGGAGATAACCCATGACTCAAAATTCCATCACCCGCAGCTGGGTTGCGTCGGCCAACGGCCACGCCGATTTCCCGCTGCAGAACCTGCCACTGGGTGTGTTCAGCATCAACGGTTCAGAACCGCGCAGCGGTGTGGCCATTGGTGACCACATCTTCGATCTGCAAGTTGCCCTTGAAGCGGGCCTGTTCGATGGCGCCGCTCGCAGCGCTGTGGAAGCCACCCGTGGCGGCCAGTTGAATGCCTTCTTCGACCTCGGTCGTGAGGCGCGGGTTGCCCTGCGTGAACGTCTGCTGGAACTGTTCAGCGAAACCAGCACCCAGCGCTGCGACATCGAAGCTCAAGGTGCGAAGCTGCTGCCATTGGCCGCCGATTGCCAGATGCATCTGCCGGCGCGCATCAGCGATTACACCGACTTCTACGTCGGTATCGAGCACGCGCAGAACGTCGGCAAACTGTTCCGTCCGGACAACCCGCTGCTGCCGAACTACAAGCACGTGCCGATCGGCTATCACGGTCGTGCGTCCACCGTGCGTGCGTCCGGCACCGACGTCCGTCGTCCTAAAGGCCAGACCCTGCCGGCCGGTGCTACCGAGCCGACTTTTGGCCCATGCGCGCGTCTGGACTATGAGCTGGAACTGGGCATCTGGATCGGTCAGGGCAACGAGATGGGCGACTCGATCGCCATCGGTGATGCGGCCGAACACATCGCCGGTTTCTGCCTGCTCAACGACTGGTCGGCTCGCGACATCCAGGCCTGGGAATACCAGCCGCTGGGGCCGTTTCTGTCCAAGAGTTTCATCACCAGCGTCTCGCCGTGGGTCGTCACTGCCGAAGCGCTGGAGCCGTTCCGCACCGCACAACCGGCACGTCCGCAAGGCGATCCGCAGCCACTGCCGTACCTGTTCGACAAGCGCGATCAGGACGGCGGTGCATTCGACATCGAACTGGAAGTGCTGCTGCTCACCGAAACCATGCGCGAGCAGAATCTGCCGGCTCATCGCCTGACCCTGAGCAACACCCGCCACATGTACTGGACCGTCGCGCAAATGGTCGCTCATCACAGCGTCAACGGTTGCCAGTTGCAGGCCGGTGACCTGTTCGGTTCGGGCACGCTGTCCGGTCCTGAAAACGGTCAGTTCGGCAGCCTGCTGGAAATCACCGAGGGTGGTAAAAAGCCGATCGAACTGGCGTCCGGCGAAGTGCGCAAATTCCTTGAAGATGGCGACGAAATCATTCTGCGCGCGCGTTGTGCCCGTGACGGTTTCGCCTCGATCGGCTTTGGCGAATGCCGCGGCAAAGTGCTGGCGGCGCGCTGACAGGAGCGGCTCATGGATCTCTACACCTATTACCGCTCGACCTCGTCGTATCGGGTGCGGATCGCACTGGCGCTAAAAGGTCTCGACTATCAGGCGCTGCCGGTCAACTTGATCGCGGCGCCCGGTGGCGAACATCGGCAGCCGGCGTATCTGGCGATCAATCCACAGGGCCGCGTGCCGGCCTTGCGCACCGATGACGGCGAGCTGCTGATCCAGTCACCGGCGATCATCGAGTACCTGGAGGAACGTTATCCACAGGTGCCGCTACTCCCCGAAGACCTCGCTGCCCGCGCGCATGTACGCGGCGTGGCGGCGGTGATCGGTTGCGATGTGCATCCGCTGCACAACGTCAGCGTGCTCAATCGACTGCGGCAGTCGGGGCATGACGAACCGCAGGTCATGGAGTGGATCAGTCATTGGATCAGCCAGGGGCTGACGACGGTGGAACAGTTGATTGGCGATAGCGGATTCTGTTTCGGTGAGTGGCCGTGCGTGGCGGACGTGTACCTGATTCCGCAGTTGTACGCGGCCGAGCGCTTCAATGTTTCGCTTGAGGCTTATCCGCGGATTTGCCGTGTTTGGGCATTGGCGGCCGAACATCCAGCGTTCATCCAGGCTCACCCGTCCAACCAGCCAGATACACCGTAAGCCCCCGTGTGGGAGCGAGCCTGCTCGCGAAGGCTGAGTGTCAGTCTCCATTCATATAGCTGACACGCCGCATTCGCGAGCAGGCTCGCTCCCACAAGGTTCGGCGGTGAAACACCAAAAACCATAAAAACAAAAAGGTACCTCGCGATGCACAACCAGATTGCCAGCTTTCGGGCGGCACTCGACGCCCGTCCTGTGTCCCGATATCAGTGGTTTCTCTTGATCCTGCTCGCCTTGTTGCTGGTCACCGATGGTTATGACGCCCAGGTGCTGGGCTACGTGGTGCCGGCGCTGGCGCAGGATTGGGGTCTGGAAAAATCCGCCTTCGGACCTGTATTCAGTGCCAACCTGCTAGGCCTCACCATTGGCTCCCTCGCAGTGACACCGCTGGCCGACCGTTTTGGTGTGCGGCGAATTCTGCTTGCTTGCGTGCTGATCTACGCCAGTTTGACCCTGCTGATGGTGTTCGCCGACTCCCTCAATTCCCTGATGGTCGCGCGCTTTATCTGCGGCATCGGCATGGGCGGTGCAATGCCTAGCGCGATGGCGCTGATGTCGGATTATTCGCCACCACGTTTGCGCACCTTGATGGTCACACTGGCGGCTTGTGGCTTCTCGTTTGGTGGTGCGGCAGGCGGTTTTGTTGCCGCCGGTTTCATCGATCAGTTCGGTTGGCAGGCCGTGTTCCTCGCGGGCGGTGTGACGCCGCTGCTGCTGTTTCCGTTTCTCTGGTGGGTGCTGCCCGAATCCTTGCCGCGCCTGCTGCGTGATCAGCCACCTTATGCGCGCCTGCGCAGAGTTACCGGGCGAATGTTGCCGGACTGGCAACCTCCGCTGGCCTCGGTCGAACAGAATGAACGCGAGCAGGGCAGTAAACTGACCGTGGTCGAACTGTTCCGCAATGGTTATGCGCGGCCAACCTTACTGATTTGGGCGACGTTCTTCGTCAGCCTGATCTTGTTGTACTTCATGATCAGTTGGTTGCCGTCGCTGCTGCTGGAAAGTGGCCTGAAACTTAACGAAGCCAATCTGGTGACGTCGATGTTCCTGTTCGCCGGCACCCTGGGTGCGATTTGCATGGCCTGGTTCGCCGACCGTTTGAAACGAAAGGTGCGACTGTTGTCCGGCGTGCTTGCAGGCGCTGCGCTGTGCACGATTGTGCTGGGGCTTAACCACGACAATCCGCGTTATCTGGTGGCCTGCGTGTTTGCCGCCGGGTTCTGCATCATTGGCGGGCAACTGACGCTGAACGCTTTCGCCAGTAACTTCTACCCGGCGCATGTGCGCGCCACCGGCACCGGTTGGGCATTGGGTGTGGGGCGATTTGGTTCGATTCTCGGGCCATTGTTCGGCAGCCTGTTGCTGGCGATGCACATTCCGGTGCAGCAGATTTTCTTCTTCTGCGCGATTCCGGCCGTCATCGCCGCACTGCTGATCATCCAGGTTCGTTCGCCCTCGGAAACCGTCGGGCAGCCGGTGGTGGAGCAAGCACTGAAAAGCTGAAGATCAAAAGATCGCAGCCTGCGGCAGCTCCTACATTGGGAAGGTGTACACCCTGTAGGAGCTGCCGAAGGCTCGGGCCGCGATCGGACGATCTTTTGCTGTTAGTGGACGACTGAATTCGGCGGCAGATGCCCGAGTCGTTCGGTCAGGCGCAGCCGTTGGATCGGGTCATCGCTGAGCAACAGCGCATGTTCCAGATCAAACCGCTCGGCGTTCGGGCAGTCGAGCCGCTGATACAGGCTGGCCCGAGCCAGATAATCGGCGGCGCCGGCATCGCCCAGTTCGAGCACGCGTTCGGCGTCAATTAGCGCCGCGATAAAGTCATCCTGAGTCAGGTGAAGCTGGCGCAAATTGCGCGACAGGCGCTGCAGCATCTGCACCGGCGTGGCAGTCAACAAATGCTCGGCATTGAGTTTCATGTTGGGCCCGTACTGGCGCTGCAATAGTTCACGACAGTCGTTGGGGTACAAGCGGCGACCGCCGCACGGATCGAGCAGATGATCGGCACCGGGCACGCGCAACAGGAAGTGCCCGGGGAAGTTGACCCCGACCAGGGGAATCTCCAGACCACGCGCCAGTTCCAGTGCAATCAATGCCAGCGCCAGCGGCTGCCCGCGACGGGTTTGCAAGACTTTATGTATTAAAGCGGCCTGCGGACGGAGCGGGGTGAAGTCATCCATGGCAAAGCCCAAATCATTCATGCGCCGCAATAACGGCTGCGCCAACTCGCTGACTGGCAACATCGGCAAACCGTAGCTGACACGCTGTTGCAGATCCTTGAGCTCCACAAGCAGCGCCTCGGGATCGACCGCTTTTTCGTGCTCGGCGGCCATCCACAGCGCGGCTTCGAACAGCGCGGGCGGTGAACGGTGCAGGCACTCGAAAAAGCGTTGGCGCGGACTCATCGAAATCTCCGTGGAATGCCTCGTTTTAGCCCCGTCCGTGGCATTCGTCCAGTGGCTCGGTGAACAGGTCGAGAGATATGCCGTAAAGCCGTCGTCTGCACGCCTGCTTATTCCGGTGCGCTCCAGCAATTTTCAGGCGCAAGCCTATACTGGCGTTCTACAAGAAGTGATTCGGGAGCCCAACGATGTTTGCGCTCATGCAAAGCACTCGCCTGGAATCGCTGCACCTTAGCGTCGACCCGGCTTGCGGGTTGAAGGCGGTCATTGCCATCCATAACAGCCGCCTGGGCCCAGCCCTGGGCGGGTGTCGTTATCTTGCCTACCCCAACGACGACTCCGCCGTCGAAGACGCCATTCGCCTAGCTCAGGGCATGAGCTACAAGGCCGCGTTGGCGGGTTTGCCGCAGGGCGGTGGGGTTGCGGTCATCGTGCGCCCGATTCATGTTGAAAATCGTGCAGCGCTGTTCGAAGCCTTCGGTCGTTGCATCGACCAGCTCGACGGTCGCTACATCACCGCCATCGACAGCGGCACTTCGGTGGCGGACATGGATTGCATCGCCCAACAGACCCAACACGTCACCAGCACCACCTCGGCCGGCGATCCGGCGCCGCACGCGGCGATGGGTGTGTTCGCCGGCATTCGTGCCACGGCGATGGCGCGCTTGGGCAGTGACAACCTCGAAGGCTTGCGCGTGGCGATTCAGGGCCTGGGCAATGTCGGTTATGCATTGGCCGAGCAACTGCACGCCGCCGGCGCCGAGTTGCTGGTCAGCGACATCGACCACGGCAAGGTGCAACTGGCGATGGAACAGCTTAATGCTCACCCTATCGCCAACGATGCGTTGCTCAGCACGCCGTGCGACATCCTTGCGCCGTGTGGTCTGGGTGGTGTGCTCAATAGCCATTCGGTGGCGCAACTGCGCTGCGCGGCGGTGGCCGGTTCGGCGAACAATCAGCTAACGCATCTGGATGTGGCCGATCAACTGGAACGGCGCGGCATTCTTTATGCGCCGGATTATGTGATCAATGCGGGTGGGCTGATTTACGTCTCGCTGAAACATCGCGGTGAGGAATTGACCACCATTACCGCGCACCTGTCGAAAATCAGCTCGCGGCTGACTGAAGTTTTTGCCCATGCGCAGGCGGAGAAACGTTCACCGGCACGGGTGGCGGATGAGTTGGCGGAAAGAGTTTTGTATCGCTGAGTTTCGCAGGCATGAAAAAGGCCCTGAGCCATTTGACTCAGGGCCTATTCAATTCGGGCATCAACTACTTTGCAGCTTTCGCCGCTTTGGCTGGCTTGACCGGCGCTTCGGCAGATTCTTCTGACTCGGCTTTTTCGACCGGCTCGGCCGGAGCATTGATCAGCTCCGACAGTGCATCAGGCTGGCTCTTGAATGCCCGGGCGAATACATCGCGGTTCTTCGCCATGTAGATCCCGGCTTCTTCCACTTGCTGTTCAGTCAGGGACGGAACGGCTTTTTGCAACACATCGGCCAGATATTCGGCCAGTTCGAGCATTTTGTCATGACGGTCAGCTTCGGCTTTATCCATGAACAAGCGCTCCAGATCTCGGCTGCTGCGGTATACCACTTCGACGGCCATTCACCACCTCACATGCCTTCACATTTAGTTGTCTTTGCGACTACTGTATCTATATACAGCGAAAAGGATAAGCGAATCCCTGCGCTTTGGGTAGTGGCATTTCAATGTAGACCGAATTCAGGGTTTGTCAGTCGAGCCGTGTGGCTGCGATTCGCAAGCAGGCTCACCCCACCTGAGCAGGGCATGTGCGACCAAACGCCACAGCGCGGGTTTTGCGGCACATCGCCATGATGCGTGGCCCTGTTTCTGCATGAAATCAGGCGCGTGCAGAAAACCGTCACGTCCAACACGCATCATCCGCTCGAATCGGGCTAAGGAACATCATCGTGAAAATCAACTGGGCCGAGAAACTGCGGCAACAAGTGCATCAACTGGCCGAGTCCCTGGGCAACCTGTTCGTCGAGACTTTTCACTACCTGGCGCTGTTCGCCATTGGTGCGGTGACCGCGTATGCAGCGGTGATGGAGTTTCTCGGGATGCTCGAAGTCGGGCACATCAAGATCGATGACATTCTGCTGCTGTTCATCTATCTGGAACTGGGGGCGATGGTCGGGATTTATTTCAAGACCAACCACATGCCGGTGCGCTTCCTGATCTACGTGGCGATCACTGCGCTGACGCGACTGCTGATCTCCAATGTCTCGCACCACAATCCGCCGGACATGGGCATCATCTACCTGTGCGGCGGCATTCTGCTGCTGGCATTTTCGATTCTGGTGGTGCGTTACGCGTCGTCGCAATTTCCCTCGGTGAAAATCGAATACCCGCAACGCAAAGTCGGTACGGGTTCGAGTGAGCATCCCGATGTTGAAAAGGGTGAACTTTAAAGACCGGCCGCTGGCCGTGGCTGGCCTTTGATCTGTGGCGGTGGCGGGGTCAGCCCGTCGCCGCTGGTCATGGCTTCGAGAATCGCCATGGCGCTGTGGCCCTGTTCGATGGCGATACCGAACTGAATGCTTTGTACCAGCAGCTTGAGGCGTTTAGGGTCATTGCGCTGTTCGGCGCTGATCATCCGCTTGGCCACGATCCGGCCGCTGTTGGACAGGGTCAGCATGATGCTGCCGTCCAGGCCTTGAATGCTCAGGTTGATCTGATAGTCCGGCGCGAAGGCATCGGTAATGATCTGAAAAGGATTGTCCATGATGCGTCACCGCCTGATTGAACGTGCAGTTGTTGACCGGCCGTCATCGGGTTGGTTCGCCCAACCAGACCATCGGCCATTCCGTGGCCATTTCGCCAAATCGCCTCTGTGTAGGAGCTGCCGAAGGCTGCGATCTTTTGATCTTGATCTTCTGAAGAAAGATCAAAAGATCGCAGCCTTCGGCAGCTCCTACATAGGTAGCAAGGTGCATGCCGGGAAAATTGTCGAACAATGAATCCGGCAACAACAAGGCGAGCACTGGGCTCGCCTTGTTCATTTCTGGTCTATTTTCGGGCAGGTGAGCGCAGACAGTGCAGTCAGGCGGATCAGCACTCCACCCAGTTCACCGCCAGACCGCCTCGTGAAGTCTCTTTGTATTTGTCATGCATGTCGGCGCCGGTATCACGCATGGTGCGGATCACCCGGTCGAGTGAGATGAAGTGGTTGCCGTCGCCACGCAGGGCCATTTGTGTTGCGTTGATGGCCTTCACCGCAGCGATCGCATTGCGTTCGATGCACGGCACTTGCACGAGGCCGCCGACCGGGTCGCAGGTCAGGCCAAGGTTGTGTTCCAGGCCAATTTCGGCTGCGTTTTCCAGTTGCTCGGGAGTGGCGCCGAGTATTTCGGCCAGACCGGCGGCAGCCATGGCGCAGGCCGAGCCGACTTCGCCCTGACAACCGACTTCGGCGCCAGAGATCGACGCATTTTTCTTGCACAGAATGCCGACGGCGGCCGCGGACAGGAAGAAAGCGACGACGTCATCGTCAGACGCCTCCGGGTTGAACTTCATGTAGTAGTGCAAAACCGCCGGAATGATCCCCGCTGCGCCGTTGGTCGGCGCGGTGACCATGCGCCCGCCGGCAGCGTTTTCTTCGTTGACGGCGAGGGCGAACAGGTTGACCCATTCCATCGCCGACAGCGTCGAGCTGATCACATTCGGTTTGCCGATTTCCAGCAGGCTGCGATGCAGTTTTGCTGCACGGCGCGGTACCTTCAGACCGCCGGGGAGGATGCCTTCGTGGCGCAGGCCCTGCTCGACGCACTCGCGCATCACCGACCAGATATGCAGCAAACCCTGACGGATGTCCGCATCGCTGCGCCAGGCACGCTCATTGGCCATCATCAGCTCGGACACCCGCAGGTTGTGCTGCTTGCACAGCGACAACAACTCGGCGGCGCTGGAAAAATCGTAAGGCAACACTACGTCACCCGACGGCGCGACACCTGACTCAGCTTCCGCCGCTTCGATGATGAAGCCGCCGCCGACCGAGTAGTACGTCTGCGTAAACAGCTCGGCAGATTCGCCAAAGGCTGTCAGCGACATGGCATTGGGGTGGTAGGGCAGGCTCTCGTCCAGCAGCAGGAGATCGCGTTGCCAGTCGAAGGCAATCGACCGTCCGTCGGCGAGGGGCAGTTGCCCGGTGTGGCGCAGTTGCTCGATGCGCGCATCGATGGTCGTCGGGTCGATGCTGTCCGGCCATTCGCCCATCAGGCCCATGATCGTGGCGCGGTCGGTGGCGTGACCCACGCCGGTAGCCGACAGCGACCCGTACAAACGGATTTCAACGCGGCACACATCATTGAGCAGACGTTGATCGCTCAATGCTTGAGCAAAGGTCGCTGCGGCGCGCATCGGGCCGACCGTGTGGGAACTGGACGGGCCGATGCCCACTTTGAATAGATCGAAAACACTGATAGCCATGCTAAACCCTTACAAGCAATGGAGGAGGAATCGCTGCCATTTTTTGTCGGACAAGCGCAATGTCGGCGATACTGCCTCGCTCGGTCGGACGTGACCAACGAAACTTCCTAAGACAGCCTTTAGCAGGACTAAACGATGAGTCGTCAATTGCATGCGCAGACCTACGTCTGGCTGCAGGTGTTTTCCTGTGCCGCGCGGCACCTTTCCTTCACCCGTTGTGCTGAAGAGCTGCACATCACGCCGGGCGCGGTCAGCCAGCAAATCCGCCAACTGGAAGAGCGCCTCGGCTTTCGGCTGTTTCACCGGCGTGCGCGGGGCGTGGAGTTGAGTGCGGAAGGCCAGCGGCTGGCGATCACGGTGAATGAGGCGTACGGCAGCATCGACGCTGAATTGCGTCGACTGGATGCCGGGATGATCAGCGGGATCCTGCGGGTGCGTTCCATTCCATCGTTCCTCAGCAAATGGCTGACGCCGCGTTTGCCGCGCTTGCAGCAGCGCTACCCGGACATTCAGTTGCGACTGGTGGCCGAGGACAGCAGCGTGCCGTTGCATGAGGGCGATTTCGATTTGGCCATCGACCTGAACGACGGCAGTTATCCGGGATTGTTATCCACAGCGTTGCTCGATGAGCAGATTTTCCCGGTGTGCGCGCCAAGCCTCTTGCGCGGGCGCCCGCCGCTGCACGGGCCGGTGGACCTGGTGCATTTCCCCTTGCTGCACGACATCACCGCCTGGCGCGGCAGTTATGAATATGCGGAATGGGAATTTTATTTGAATGCGATCGGCTTCGAAGGCGCCGACGTGCGGCGTGGGCATACCTTCAATCGCAATCACCTGACCATCGAAGCGGCAATCGCCGGCATGGGCGTCGCGATTGCGCGGCGCACATTGCTCAATGATGAGCTGGAGCGGGGCGCGTTGATCGTGCCGTTCGGGCTGTCGGTGCCCAATCACAAACGTTACGTGTTGCTGTATGCGCCGGGCGCGTTGAGTCATCCGGGCGTGCGTGCAGTGCACGACTGGCTGGTAGAGGAGGCAGGGATTTTTCGCGGCTTGCACCCGTTAAACGATGGGCAATTGTGAGCAAATTTTGCAGGAAGGCATGTCGACCCAACTCCCGACCTTACCAGCGCTTTGTCCGGTTGTCCGGCTTTTTTTGCGAATGAATATTTATCTTTTTTCAGGGGTTGAAATGTTCGACGGTCGGGCCGATTGTTGTAACCAAGGGGTCAGGAAATTCAATTCGAGGCCTCTCGCGAGCTAGCTGAAATAAGGGATGAACTATGCAAATCCAAGTCAACAGCGATAACCATATTCAAAGTAGTCAACGACTGGAGGAGTGGGTACGCACCACCATTGAGAGCACGCTCGAACGTTATGAAGAAGACCTGACCCGTGTCGAAGTCCATCTGAGCGACGAGAACGGTGACAAACCAGGTCCCCATGACTTGCGCTGCCAACTGGAAGCGCGGCCAAAAGGCCATCAACCGGTTTCCGTTACCCATAAAGCCGATTCGCTGGAACTGGCGATCGATGGCGCTGCCGAAAAACTCGAGCACGCGCTGGAACACCTTTTTGGCAAACTGCGAGGTAAACCACGCGCCGCTGTGGTGCCGTTCAGCAAAACGAACGACGCGCTGCTGGAAGAAGAATTTCTAGAGAACGAACAGGCAGCGATCAACAGTTGATGCGCTGATTATTAAAGTCACCCAATGAGAACGGGCCTGCTGATGCAGGCCCGTTTTTGTTTGTGGTGTTGCCAAGTGTTGTGCACGGCTCAGGCCCCAAACCCTCACCCCAGCCCTCTCCCGGAGGGAGAGGGGGCCGATCGAGGTGTCTGGCGTTTCCATCGACCTGAAATACCGCGCCGATTACGGATTCGGTGAAGCAGGATCAGGTCGGCGTATCTCTGCAGCATCCCCAATCAGTCCCCTCTCCCTCTGGGAGAGGGTTAGGGTGAGGGGCTCTTCAAAACGTCAGAACGCCACAGAAGTCTGCACGTACACAGTGCGCGGCTCACCCACATACTTCCCCTTGTTGTTGTCATCGAACGACCGCGTGAAGTACTGCGTGTTGAAGATGTTCTTCACGCCCACCGCCACATTCAAATCCGACAGTTGCGGCCCAAAGTCGTAACCTGCACGGCTGCTGAACAGCATGTAGCCCGGGATCTTGCCGGTGCTGCCGTCAGCGCTTTCTTTTGAGGTGTTGGCGTTGTCGGCGAACTGGTCGCTCTGGAAGCTGCTGTCCAGATTCAACTTCCACGGCCCTTCGGTATAACCGACGCCAACCGTGCCTTTGTGTTTGGAAGAGAACGGCACGCGATTACCCTTGTTCGGTCCATCTTCGCGGATGGACGCGTCAACATAGGCGTAGGAGGCATAGACGTCGAAGCCGGCCAGTGCCGGGCTCAAGTCATCGAGCGCGTAGTTGATGCTGGTCTCGATGCCTTGATGGCGAGTTTCGCCACGGGCGATCACCGAATCATTGGTCTGGTTGCTTTCGTACTGGTTGTCGAAGTTGATCAGGAACGCACCGATTTCCGCGCGCAATGCGCCGTTGTCATAGCGAGTGCCCAGTTCCCAGGTGCGGGCCTTCTCCGGTTTGACCTCACCACTGGTCACACGGTTGGGCATCTGGCTGTACTGCACGCTGCCGAACGAGCCTTCGGTGTTGGCGTACAGATTCCAGCTATCCGTCAGGTGATAAAGCACGTTCAACGCCGGCAGTGCGGTGTTGTAGTCGCCCTTGTACTTGACGTTGGTCAGGTTGTTGGTCTGCTGGGATTCGATCATCTCGTAGCGCACGCCCGGGGTGATCGTCCATTTGCCGATGTCGATACGGTCGTCGACGAAGAACGCATTGGCTTCGGTGCCGCCCCGAGTGTCGCGGTCGTTACGGCTGTTGGTGGTCGGGTATTCGTTGCTGGCGATCGGCGTGCGATAGCGCAATTCGTGGCCGGCCTCGTTGATGTAGCGGTAGCCGACGCCGACTTCATGGCTGGTCGGGCCGAGGTCGAAGCCTTGGGCGAAACGGGTTTCGAAACCGCGCACCCAATACTCGCGTGGTGACAGCGACAGGAACGTGCCCTGGTCCAGATAACCGCTGCGCAGGGTTTTGGTGAAGAACGTGTTGGCGGTGAATTCGCGGCGATCTTCCTGATAGCGATAACCGAAGTTGAACATCGTGCGACGGCCCCAGAACTGGTCTTTCGGGCGCGTCGATTGGTACGGATCGGCATCGTAATCAGCGACGTTCAAACCGCCGGGCATGTCCGCTTTACCTTCGTAATACTGGGCCATGGCGTTGAAGCTGTTGGCATCGTCGAGCTGATATTTGCCCTTGAGGATCAGGTCGTCGATTTCGGTGTCGCTGTGTTCGCGCCAGTCGCCACCGCGGGTGCCGGAGTACAGAAGGGCGCCGCCCAGACCGTTGGCGTTGGTGCCGCCGGCCAGCAGATTGGCGCTGGTCTTGAAGCCGTCGTGGCTCGACGAAGGGCTGGTCTCGGTCTGAAAGCCCCCCTTGACCGTCGGCTCGTCAGGAATCGCGCGGGTAACGAAGTTGACGACGCCGCCGACGTTCTGCGGGCCGTAACGTACTGCACCGCCGCCGCGCACCACGTCCACGGCGTCCATGTTGCCCATGCTGATGGGCGCGAATGACAACTGCGGCTGACCGTAAGGGGCGAACGGCACCGGGATGCCGTCCATCAACACGGTCGAGCGTGCAGCCAGGCGCGGGTTCAAACCACGGATGCCGAAATTCAGCGCCATGTCATGGCTGCCGGTGCCGTTGTTTTCCGGAGCGTTGACGCCGGGAATACGGTTGAGCACATCGCGTGCCTGAGTTGCGCCCTGGCGTTCGAACTCTTCGCGGCGGATCACGTCGCGGGCGCCGGGATGTTCAAACACGTTGATCTGCGCCGCGTCGCCGAGCCAGTCGCCGACGACTTTCGAGGTGTCCAGCTCCAGTGCTGCATCATTGACCGGTTGCAGGCTGAAAGCGTTGTTGCCCTCGGCGCGGGCTTGCAAACCGGTGCCTTCGAGCAATGCATCCAGACCTTGCTCGGTCGTGTAATTACCTTCCAGACCACGGCTTTGCACGCCGCTGGTGACTTGCGAACCGAACGAAATCAGCACCCCGGCTTCACGGCCGAACTGATTAAGGGCGTTTTCCAGCGAAGACGCTGCGATGTGATACGCCTTGGCATCGCTGGCCATTGCAGCGGGCAGGGCGCTGAAGCTCAGGCTGGCGCCGAGGATGAGATTGCGCAGGCTGCGGGCCAGTGGCGTGAGGCGGGTGGGGTGCATGGTGGATGATCCTGAGAAGGTTGAATCAAGGGGGCTTTCCTTCTCTGTCACGCCAGATCTGAAAAACGGCTCATTTATTTTCAAGATCAAAAGATCGCAGCCTGCGGCAGCTCCTACAGGGTGAACACAAATCCCATGTAGGAGCTGCCGCAGGCTGCGATCATTTGATCTTGCCGTTAAACCCGCGCCTCAACATGGACCCAGTAGCGGGTAAAGCGCTTCACCTTCACCGGCAAGCTGATTTCCAGCAGATCCAGAATCCGCTCACTGTCGTCCAGCGGATACGTTCCGGAGATCAGCAACCCGGCAACCTTGGCATCGCAATTGAGCTGCCCGCGCCGGTAGCGGCCAAGTTCTTCGAGGAAGTCGCCGAGGCGCATATGCGCGGTCACCAACATGCCGTCCGCCCAGGCGCCGCTGTTGGCGTCCAGTGGTTTGGCGTCGCTGGCGGCAGTCGTGGTGAAACTCAGTTGGCGAGCGACGGGCAGCAGCATCGGCGCGCGTTCGCTGGTGGCCAGTTCGACTTGACCTGCAAACAGCGCAACCTGTGTGCGATCGGCAAATTGCCGCACATTGAGCCGTGCGCCCCGGGTTTTCAGAATGCCCTGCGCGGTGTGTATTTCGAACGATTGCGCGGCCGTCAGGAGAATTTCGCCTTCCAGCAAGCGGATCAAACGTTGATCGACGCGCACGTCTGCCGCACTGCCCGTGTTCAGTTGCAACTGATCGTCCGCCCCCAGCCCGATCTTGCGACGCTGGCCAATCGGGCTGCGGTAATCGGCGAGCAGCGACGGCAGCGGATTGTGCTCGCGCAGGCCCCAGGTGGCGGCAGAACCGGCGCCGAGAATCAGCAGCAGTTTCAGTGCCTGACGTCGGCTGCCGGACTTCGGCCTGTTCAATGCCGCATGCGCCAGCGGTGAAGAAACACCGCGTAAACGCTGGTTGACTCGTTGAATGTGTTCCCACGCGCGGCGGTGCTCACTGTGGGCATCCAGCCACTGCTGCAACGCCAGTTGCTGGCGCGTGGTGAGCGCGCCTTGCTGCACTTCCATCAGCCAGTGCACCGCTTGTTCAGCCACTTGCGAGGAAAAATCCGGCGCTTGGTTCATAGCGCGAAATAGCAGCGCAGCGCCGCTTTGTTCAGATGACGTTTGACCGTGGCCACGGAAATATCCAGTTCGGCGGCGATCTGCGGGTAGGTCAGGCCATCGACCTGCGCCAATAGAAATGCGCGCTTGACCTGACGTGGCAGACCATCGAGCAACTGATCCAGATCGATCAGGGTTTGCAGGATGATCGCTTTGTCTTCTTCCGACGGCGCCACCACGTCCGGCATCTGCGCCAATGTTTCCAGATAGGCGCGCTCCAGATCCTGGCGGCGGTAGTGATTGAACAAAACCCGTTTGGCGAGGGTGGTGAGGAAGGCGCGTGGTTCGATGATCACCGCTGGCTCGCGCGCGGTGAGCACTTTGATAAAGGTGTCCTGCGCCAGATCCGCCGCGCTGTCCGGGCAGCCGAGCTTGCGCCGCAGCCAGCCGGTAAGCCAACTGTGGTGAGCCTGATAAAGCGATTCGACGGGATGGGCGGATGGCAACGGTAGTGCTCCGGGCGCTTTCGCTCTGCGGCAGAAAGCATGCGTTAGAGAACAAGAATGGTTCGCATTGTAGGGGCGCAGGTGGCTTGCCGGCAATCAGATGCTTTTGCATATGAGAATATTTATCATTAAACTCGATCGCCTGTTGGTTCGGCTTGTCGGCCGGACGTTTTTCGTTTCAGGGTCGAAACATGAAAGCCAAACTCGCCGCACTCCCGCTGTCCTACCGTCTGGCCGTTACCTCGCGGGTGCTGGCGGCGGTGTTTGGCGGCTATCTGGTCGCCGCGCTGGCCAGTGTCACCCTGACGATGTGGCTGCCATTGAGCCGAGCCGAAGCCGTAGTGACGGGCATGACCGTTTCCTTTCTGGTCTATCTGGTCGCGGTGCTTTGGTGTTTTGCCTGTCGCACGGCGTGGTCGGCATGGGTCGGTTTGCTGGTGCCGAGTGTGATTCTGGCGACCATTTCCGGCGCGGCGCGGGGGTTGGGTTTCGCATGAAAGAGGGTTTCCGCCAGGCCATGGCATGGCTGCACACCTGGACCGGGCTGGTGTTCGGCTGGTTGCTGTTTGCGATTTTCCTGACCGGAACCCTGGCTTACTTCAACGACGAAACCAGTCACTGGATGCAGCCGGAAATTCCCGCACGGCCGATCAATGCCGAGGCGAGCCTGACGCTGGCGCAGGATTATCTGCAGCAACACGCGGCCGGCGCCACGCGTTGGCTGATCGATTTGCCCAATGCCCGTGATCCCGGTCTGACCGTACGTTGGCAACAGACGCCAGCCAAACCCGGCGAGCGTGGCCGGTTCGAATCGAAAACCCTCGACGCGCAAACCGGTGCCCAGGTGCAGGGGCGCGAAAGCATGGGCGGCGAGTTCTTCTACCGCTTCCATTTTCAGCTGCAAATGCCTTATCCGTGGGGCCGCTGGCTGGCCACAATGGCCGCGATGGTGATGTTCGTCGCGCTGATCACCGGGATCATCACCCACAAAAAAATCTTCAAGGACTTCTTCACGTTCCGCCCGCGCAAAGGCCAGCGTTCCTGGCTCGACGGGCATAACGCCGTGGGCGTTCTGGTGCTGCCGTTTCACTTGATGATCACCTACAGCAGTCTGGTGATTTTCATGTCGATGGTCATGCCGGCGAGCATCGTGGCCTCTTATGGTGGCGACGTTCGCAAGTTCTACGATGAGGTTTTTCCTGCGTCGAAAAACCCGGAACGGGCCAACATTCCTGCCGCACTGGCACCGATGGCGCCGCTGCTGGCCAAGGCCAGCGAGCAATGGTCGGGTGGCACCACCGCCCGACTGTCCGTGAGCAATCCGGGCGATGCAAATGCCACGGTGGTGTTGTCCCGCGCGGGCGATCGTGTGGTGCACGATTTCGGTCGCGCGGTGACCTTCAACGGTGTCACTGGGCAGATGCTCGGCAGCTCGCCGGAGCAACCTGTGGCGATGGCCGTGAGTGGCGCGTTCTACGGTTTGCACATGGGCCATTTCGCCGGGCCCGTATTGCGCTGGCTGTATTTCATCTGTGGTCTGGCCGGTACGGCGATGATCGGTACCGGGCTGGTGATCTGGCTCGGCAAACGTCAGCTCAAGCACGCCAAGAGCGGCGTCATGCCGTTCGAATTGCGCCTGGTGGAAGTGCTGAACATTGCCAGCATGGCGGGGTTGGTGACGGCGGTGGCGGTGTTCTTCCTGGCCAATCGGCTGTTGCCCGTGAGTCTGGCCGGGCGTGCCGATTGGGAAGTGAATGCATTCTTTATCGCCTGGGGGTTGAGCGTCGTGCATGCGTTGTTGCGCCCGGGGCGCAAAGCCTGGGTTGAACAGCTAGGGTTGGGCGCCTTGCTGTTTATTGCGCTGCCTTTGATCAATGCGCTGACCACGCCGTGGAACCTTGGCGTAACGCTTGTGCAGGGTGATTGGGTGCTCGCCGGTTTCGACCTGACCTGTCTGGGGACAGGCGTTTTTCTGGCGTGGGCCGCGTGGAAAATGCAGCGCGTCGGCAACACCGTCAGCGTGAAAAAAACTCGCCGCGAAATGCCTCGGGGCGTCACGCTCGAGCAAGGGACAAACTGATGCTGCTGGCGCTATTGCTGTGCTACGGCGGGTTCACGGCATTGTGTCTGTCCATGCCTCGGCACCACGATGAATTGCTCGGCCATAAACCGTCGACGCGACGGGGTCAGGCTCTGAAGCTGACGGGGTGGCTGCTGCTGGGTTTGTCGCTTTGGGCGGCCGTCAAAGCCAACGGCTGGAGTCTGGGCCTGGTCGATTGGTTCGCGGTGCTGATGCTCAGTGCGTTGGCGTTGGTGCTGTTGCTGCCGTATCGCCCGCGTCTGGCTTTGGCGCTGGCCGGTTTGAGTCTGTTGGCCAGTCCGGTCGCAGCCTGGGCGCAGTGCTGACGTGCTGATCGGTCATCCCCCGGAATCGCGCGACGACCAGCCGCTTGGCGCGCGTGCGCATTTTCTTCAGGTGTTCCTCTCCCAGCGTTCACAGATGGAAGCGCTGGTGAGCCGCCGCGTTGGCTGCCGGGCGACGGCGGCGGATCTGGTGCAGGATCTGTTTTTGCGTTTCTGGCGCCGGCCGCTGGTACAGGTCGAGGAACTCAGCACCTACCTGTTGCGCTGCGCCGGCAACATCGCCATCGACCATTTGCGCAGTGAAGGCACGCGGGTGCGCGTCAACGAAGGTTGGCAACCCGACGAGCCGGACAGCCACGGCAGCGAACCACAAGCAGCGCTCGAAGCCGGTAATGATCTGCGCCATGTCGAAGCGGCGTTGCGCGCCTTGCCCGAACGCACCCGGCAGATCTTTTTGCTCAATCGAATACACGGTCGCAAGTACGCGGACATCGCCAAAGCCATGGGCCTGTCCCAAAGCGCCGTGGAAAAACATATGATGCGCGCCCTCGAGGCCTGCAAGGCCAGCCTGCGCGAACCCGCGCCACGCACGCCAGGGAAAGCACCGTGAAGCACACCGACTGCGTCACTCCGACGCCCGCCCAGGAACAGGCCGCTTTTGCCTGGCTGAGCCTGTTGCATGATCGGCCCAGCGCAGGGGATCAACTCACGTTCAGCCAATGGCTGCGCGCCGACCCCGCCCATGCCGAGGCTTACGCCCAGGCGCAGGTAATCTGGGAATTGAGTGAAAGCCCGGCGAAAACGTTGGCCGATGAAGAGGCTTTCGCGCTGCAAGGCTATCTCAACGTTATGGATCGCACGCGTCGTCCGCCGCTCTTGCGCTGGTCCGGCGGGTTGGCAATGGCCGCGTGTCTGTTGTTGATGATCAGCTTCGGAACGGGCTGGCAACCGCAGCGTTGGCTGGATGATCTCAATGCCGACTATGTTTCTGCACCGGGCGAAGTCCGCACCGTAACCCTCGCCGATCAATCGCAAGTGACGCTGGACGCCGACAGTGCCATTGCCGTGGATTTCAGCCAGGGCAAGCGCCATGTGCGGTTGCGTCGCGGCGCCGGGTTTTTCAGCGTCACGCACACGGGCGATCCATTTGTGGTCGAGGCCGAGAAGGGCCAGGCGCGGGTGCTTGGGACGCAATTCGAAGTGCGTCTGCAACCCCAGGGGGCGCAGGTGACGGTGTTGTCCGGGCGCGTCGGCGTGACGGCCGATCAAGGGGGCGAGCAGCAGATTCTCACCGCCGGCCAGCAAGTGGCTTACGGTGATGGGACTGCGGAAAAACTGCATGCCGTGGACAGCGAGGCGCAACTGGCCTGGCGCCAGGGCTGGCTGACTTACTACAAATCGACGCTGGCGGATGTGGTGCAGGATCTTCGCCGCTATTACCCGGGGCGGATTGTCTTGCTCAACGATGAGCTGGCGGCGCGCAGGGTCAGCGGCAGTTTCCCGAGCAAGGATCCGCAGGCAGTGCTCAATTCCCTGCAAGGAGTCTTGGGGTTTGAGCAGCATCGGGTTTTGGGGCAACTGATAATTCTGCGCTGACGTTGCCGGCCTCTTCGCGAGCAGGCTCGCTCCCACATTTTGAAATGCGATCTCCTGTGGGAGCGAGCCTGCTCGCGAAGGCGTCAGACCAGACAACACATCTCTCGAAAAATAATTTCAGAAATATAGTGAGGTAAACCCGAGCCCCATCCGTGTAGTGACTGAAACTGCGAGTCATTCGCATCCGTTGCGGTTCTACACAGGTCATTGAGCAATGAAGTCCAGGGCAAAATCGGGTTCGGTCAAACAATGGTTGGGCGTTTCGGCGTTAAGTTTATCGGCATTGGCGCTGTTGCCGATGAGCGTCGCGTTCGGCGCTGAAACCGTCAGCAGCCAGGCGCAAAAGCAATTCAATTTCGCATTGGCTGCCAAACCGTTGCCGCAAGCCCTGAGCGACTTCAGCCGTGTCACCGGGCAAAGCGTGGTCTACACCGATGAAGCGCCGTACGGCCTCACCGCGCCAGCCGTCAATGGACAGATGAATGCAGAACAAGCGCTGCAACGTCTGCTTGCCGGTTCCGGCCTGAGCTTTCGCCGCACCGACAGTCACACCCTGGCACTTGAGCCGCAGCCCACCGAAGGCGCGCTGAATCTGGGCGCCACCACCATCACCTCGATGCGCGATGAGTCGACGAGTTACCAGCCGCCGCCAACCAGTTCGGTGATGCGTTCCTCGGCCTCGCTTCAGGAAATCCCGCAGACCGTCAATGTCATCCCGGCGCAGGTCATTCGCGATCAGGCGCCGCGCAATCTCGACGACGCGCTGGCCAACGTCAGCGGCATCACCCAAGGCAACACGCTGGGCAGCACCCAGGATTCGGTGATGACCCGCGGCTTCGGTGATAACCGCAACGGCTCGATCATGCGCGACGGCATGCCGATCGTGCAGGGGCGTGGCATGAACGCCACGGTCGATCGCGTCGAAGTGCTCAAAGGTCCGGCTTCCTTGTTGTATGGCATTCAGGACCCGGGCGGCGTGGTCAATCTGGTCAGCAAGAAACCTGAACTGACGCAATACAACGCCTTGACCTACACCGGTTCGACCTACGGCGACGGCAAGAACGGCAGCGGCGGCACCTTCGACAGCACGGGCGCACTGGGCGATTCCGGGCTGGCCTATCGCATGGTGGTGGATCATGTCGACGAAGATTATTGGCGCAATTTCGGCACTCATCGGGAAACGTTGATCGCCCCTTCGCTGGCCTGGTATGGCGAACGTACTCAGCTGTTATTCGCTTATGAACATCGCGAATTTCTCACCCCGTTCGACCGTGGCACGCTGATCGATCCGCGCACCAATCACCCGCTGGACATCTCGCGCAAGCAGCGTCTCGACGAGCCGTTCAACGACATGGAAGGGCGTTCGGATCTGTATCACTTCGAAGCCGATCACGAACTCAACGACGACTGGAAAGCCCACTTCGGCTACAGCTGGAACCGCGAAACCTACGACGCCAGCCAGGTCCGCGTGACCGCCATAAACACCCAAAACGGCACGCTGACCCGCAACATGGACGGCACCCACGGCGCGATCAGCACCGACCGTTTCACCACCGCCAGCTTTGAAGGCAAAGTCAACGTGCTGGGCATGCAGCATGACCTGGTGTTCGGCGTCGATGACGAGTACCGCAAGATCTACCGCGCCGACCTGATCCGCCAGAAAAGCCTGAGCACCTTCAGCTACACCAACCCGGTGTATGGGCGTGAAGTCGAGGGCTCCACGGTCAGCGCCGCCGACAGCGCTCAGACCGATGAACTGCGCAGCGACTCGGTCTTTTTGCAGGACTCCATCCACCTCAACGACCAGTGGATTCTGGTCGCCGGCGGGCGTTTTCAGGAATACGACCAGTACGCCGGCAAAGGCGTGCCGTTCAAGGCCAACACCGACAGCAACGGGCAAAAGTGGGTGCCACGCGCCGGTCTGGTGTATCGCTATACCGACGAGTTGTCGTTCTACGGCAGCTACACCGAATCGTTCAAGCCCAACTCGACCATCGCTCCGCTGAGCGGCAGCAGCACCGTGCTCGACGGCAGCATCGCGCCGGAAGAAGCGAAGTCGTGGGAGCTGGGTGCGCGGCTGGACATGCCGGGGCGCATCACTGGCAATATCGCGCTGTTCGACATCAAGAAACGCAACGTGCTGGTGGCGAATTCCGAAGGCCCGACGACAATTTACAGCGCGGCCGGTGAAGTGCGCTCCCGGGGTCTGGAAGTGGACATGACCGGTCAGTTGAGCGACCGCTGGAGCATGATCGGCAGCTACGCCTACACCGATGCCGAAGTCACCGAAGACCCGGAATACAAGGGCAAGCGTTTGCAAAACGTGGCGAAGAACAGCGGCTCATTGTCGGCGGTGTATGACTTCGGCAGCGTGATCGGCGGCGATCAGTTGCGCGTTGGCGCCGGGGCGCGCTACGTCGGTGAGCGGGCGGGTAACGCGGTGAATGATTTCGATCTGCCGAGCTACACCGTGGCCGACGCTTTCGCCACTTACGACACCAAAATCGAAGGGCAGAAGGTCAAGTTTCAGCTCAACGTGAAGAACCTGTTCGACCGTACTTATTACACCTCGTCGGCGAGCCGGTTCTTTGTGTCGATGGGGGATTCGCGGCAGGTTTCGTTGTCCAGCACCCTGGAGTTCTGATCCGCAACCGCGTCATCGTTCATCGCTGGCAAGCCAGCTCCCACAAGGATCTGGGTCGAGCACATATTTCTTGAGCGACTGAAGACTTTGTGGGAGCTGGCTTGCCAGCGATGAGGCCCTGACAGACAGCGAAAATCACTGATCTAACGCAAAAACGCCTGCCGATATTCGCCGGGCGTCCCACCCAACACCTGCCTGAAACGATTGGTGAAATGACTCGCACTGGCAAACCCGCACGCCAAGGCAATTTCACCCAATGGCAACGCCGTCCCCCGCAACAACTCCCGCGCCCGACTCAAGCGCCGGGCCAGCACGTATTGATGCGGCGGCAGCCCGAAGCTCATGCGAAACATTCGCGCAAAGTGATACTCCGACAACGCGCACAACCCGGCCAGTTGCCCCAGGCTGATCGGCTCGGCCAGCTGACTGTCGATGAAGTCCACCAGTTGCCGGCGTTGGTGCGGTGCCAGCCCGCCTTTCAAACGTAAACTCTGCCGGGCACCGACCTGACTGAGCAAGGTGTGGCTGATCAATTCATGGGCGATGCTGCTGGTAAGCAAACGCTCGGCGGGTTCGTCCCAGTTCAGGTTCAGCAATTGCCGAAAGCGCTGCGCTTGCTGCGGGTCTTCGAGGAAGGTCTGCTCGCGCAGTTGCATCTCGCGTGGCTCGCGATCGAGCAACGTCACACAACCGAGGGCAAATTGTTCGGCGCTGAAATACAGGTGCGCCAGGCGGATATCGCCATTGATCACCCAGCCTGATTCGTGATCCGCCGGCAGGATGCACAGCTTATCCGGCCCGCCCTTGTGGCCCGGCTGACCGCGACGAAACGTGCCAGTGCCACCGGCGATATAGCACGAAAGGGTGTGATGGCTCGGCGCTTCGTATTCCTGGGCGTCGTGGTGATTGGTCCACAGGGCCGCAGACAAGCCGTCACCGAGCTCGGCGCTGTGCACAAGGCATGCGTTCGGCGAGCGGTTAAGTGCCTGGAAGACTTGCAGGTTTTCGATGGTGGCCATGATCGGTTCTCTTCAACGACTTGCATCCTACTCCGTCGCCTTCGCGCTGCCAGCCAGTCGGCCGACAAAAGCGCAAGTTTATGCAAGCGCGGCCTCCAGGCCGCAGCGGACACTGGAAATCAATTGAGGAGTGTCCATCATGAACCTGTCGTTGTATCTGTTGACCGTGCTGATCTGGGGCACCACCTGGATTGCCTTGAAATGGCAATTGGGCGTGGTGGAGATTCCCGTGTCGATCGTCTATCGCTTTGGCCTGGCCGCGCTGGTGCTGTTTGCGCTGTTGCTGCTCAGCCGACGGTTGCAACCGATGAACCGGCGCGGGCACCTGATCTGCGTGGCGCAGGGCGTGTGTCTGTTCTGCGTCAACTTCATGTGCTTTTTGACCGCCAGCCAGTGGATTCCCAGCGGTCTGGTGGCGGTGGTGTTTTCCACCGCTACCTTATGGAATGCGCTCAATGCACGGGTGTTCTTCGGTCAGCGCATTGCCCGCAATGTGCTGATGGGTGGGGGATTGGGGTTGTTCGGCCTGGGCCTGTTGTTCTGGCCGGAACTGGCCGGCCATCAGGCTACGCCGCAAACCTTGCTCGGTCTTGGCCTGGCACTGTGCGGTACGTTGTGTTTCTCGGCGGGTAACATGCTCTCGAGCCTGCAACAGAAGGCCGGGCTCAAACCGCTGACCACCAACGCCTGGGGCATGGCTTACGGTGCCGCGATGCTGTCGGTGTGGTGTCTGGTCAAAGGTATCCCGTTCGAAATGGACTGGAGCCCGCGATATGTCGGTGCGTTGTTGTACCTGGTGATTCCCGGCTCGGTGATTGGCTTCACCGCCTACCTGACGCTGGTCGGGCGAATGGGGCCCGAACGTGCAGCGTATTGCACAGTGCTGTTCCCGGTGGTGGCGTTGAACGTTTCGGCATTTGCCGAAGGTTATCAATGGACGGCGCCGGCGCTGGCGGGCCTGGTATTGGTGATGCTGGGCAATGTGCTGGTGTTTCGCAAACCACGCACATCCGTATTGCCGAGCCAGGGCAAACTGGCCTGAAACCCGTGAGCGCTGCGCGTTCAGCGCTCAACTTTTAGGCGTGGCGATCAGGTTGCAAGTCAGATGTTTCGGGAAAATGAACGGGCAAGTGCTGCAGAGCACTCGGCCTGTTTTTTATCCGCGCCAGACCTGTGGGTTGACCAGATCCTGCGGGCGTTCGCCGAGCAGCGCGCTGCGCAGGTTGGCGAGGGCGCGATTGGCCATGGCTTCGCGGGTTTCATGGGTGGCCGAGCCGATGTGCGGCAAGGTCACGGCGTTTTTCAGCTGGAACAATGGCGACTCGGCCAGCGGTTCTTTTTCGTAGACGTCGAGGCCGGCACCGCGGATGCGGTTGTTTTGCAGCGCCTCGATCAGTGCCGGTTCATCGACCACCGGGCCACGGGAAATGTTGACCAGAATCGCGCTCGGCTTCATCAGGGCCAGTTCACGATGGCTGATCAGGTGGCGGGTCTTGTCACTGAGTGGCACCACCAGGCAGACGAAGTCGGCTTCGGCCAGGAGTTGGTCGAGGCTGCGAAATTGTGCGCCGAGTTCTTGCTCAAGTTCGGTCTTGCGGCTGTTGCCGCTGTAGATGATCGGCATGTTGAAACCGAACCGACCCCGGCGGGCGACGGCGGCGCCGATGTTGCCCATGCCGACGATGCCGAGGGTTTTGCCGTGGACGTCACAGCCGAACAGCGGGGCGCCGACGCTGGCTTGCCATTGGCCGGCCTTGGTCCAGGCGTCGAGTTCGGCGACGCGGCGAGCACTGCTCATGATCAGGGTGAAGGCGAGGTCGGCGGTGCTTTCAGTGAGCACGTCCGGGGTGTTGGTGAGCATGATCCCGCGTTCGTTGAAGTAGTCGAGGTCGTAGTTGTCGTAGCCGACCGACACGCTTGAGACCACTTCGAGTTTGGCGGCGGTTTCGAGTTGGGCCTTGCCGAGTTTGCGGCCGACGCCGATGAGGCCATGGGCGTGGGGCAGGGCTTCGTTGAATTGGGCGTTGATGTCACCGGCCTTCGGGTTGGGGACGATGACGTCGAACTCTTGTTGCAGGCGTTCGATCATGGCTGGGGTGATGCGGCTGAAGGCCAGGACTGTTTTTTTCATCGTTTTTGGCTCTTGTTCGGGCTTGATGCCAAGCAAGCTAACATTTTTTGTTTTGGGGTGTCTTGGCGGCCTTTGGGCCGACCAGGGTTTGGTGGGGGGGCATATCCGTTTTGTTTGTTATGGCGGCTTGAGGTTTCGCCCTTACGGCGACTCACTTTTTTTACAAACGCCTAAAAAAAGTAAGCAAAAAAACGCTTGCTCCTACGTGCGGCCCGCTCGCTGGGGCTCGGGGTTCCTTCGCTCCGGGATCGATCCGGGGGCATCGCTTCCGGTTTGCTTCGCTGCACCTCCTTTCGATGTGTTTGGCTTCGCCAAACGGTCGCTGCGCTCCCACCCCCGGATCAATCCCTCCGCTCAGCCTTCCGACGTCGCCCGTGGATCAAGATCAAGAGCTGCAGCCGAGCTAACGCTCATCCTGTTGAGTGGGGCGGCATTCGCCGCGTGCGGGTTGTCCTTGCCTCCTTTGTAGGAGCTGCCGAAGGCTGCGATCTTTTGATCTTGCTGTTGCTTTTGTGTGGAGTTGGTCTGCCAGCGATGGCGGCCTGATAGCCGACCGGTCTTTGGCGAATGTACTCGTTTCAAATGTGGGAGCTGGCCTGCCAGCGATGGCGGCCTGATAGCCGACCGGTCTTTGGCGGATGTACTCCTTTCAAATGTGGGAGCTGGCTTGCCAGCGATGGCGGCCTGACAGCCGACCGGTCTTTGGCGGGTGTACTCCTTTCAAATGTGGGAGCTGGCTTGCCAGCGATGGCGGCCTGACAGCCGACCGGTCTTTGGCGGATGTACTCCTTTCAAATGTGGGAGCTGGCTTGCCAGCGATGGCGGCCTGACAGCCGACCGGTCTTTGGCGGGTGTGCTCATTTCAAATGTGGGAGTTGGCCTGCCAGCGATGGCGGCCTGACAGCCGACCGGTCTTTGGCGGGTGTACTCATTTCAAATGTGGGAGCTGGCTTGCCAGCGATGGCGGCCTGACAGCCGACCGGTCTTTGGCGGATGTACTCCTTTCAAATGTGGGAGCTGGCTTGCCAGCGATGGCGGCCTGACAGCCGATCGATTTTTAGCAGGTTGTATGCGATTCACATTGTAGGAGTGAGCCTGCAATCGCGAGCAGGCTCACTCCTGCAAGGGGTCAGCTGTGTGGCGCGGGTTGGGGGATGTCGACGTTATCCAGGACGCGATTCACGGCCAGTTCCGCCAGCATGATGATCTGCTGAATCGCCAGTATTGTGCGGCGTTGCGGGAGGTCGATGTAGGCGGCGATGTCGCTGGTCATGAGGCTGGCTTGTGCCAGTGATTCGCAGGCGTGGACCAGCAGGCTTTCGTTGTCTTGATCGGGCGCGACCTGGAACATGGTGCTGGGTTTGTGGAAGCGCAGCGCCAGGGCATTGGGTTTGAGGTAGTGGTCGAGGGCGCGCTCGGCGGCTTCGTGGAATTTCTTCGAATCGGGGGATTCGTAGGGGGAGGTGTTATCCGTTTCGGGCGGATTTGGTGTTGGCTTTTTCATGGGGAACATACTCATGGCAAGTTGAGTTGAAGCCGCCACTTTTCGTTTTCCAGACGTAAGGGTGGCAGCCGTGCGCGGACTGGAAAAACCGGCCAACTCACCAAAACCGGCAGGCCCAAGGGCCTCCCGCGCACAGCCGCCATAACATCGTGAGCAGAAAAAGCGCCGCAGTATGCCATGAGCTTTGGTAGTTGAAATCGGGTTTTCCAGACCCGGTCGCTGATTCGTCAGCGACACCCAAAGCCTATCCACCGCACTTCCGACGGACAACCTTCAAAACACGTCGGAAACTTCCGCGAAAACCCAGAAATGTAGGAGCTGCCGTAGGCTGCGATCTTTTGATTTTTAAACATCAAGGTCAAAAGATCGCAGTCTGCGGCAGCTCCTAAAGGTTTCACGGTGTGTTGAAAATCAATTGGCGACGCGCGCTCCGGCGAGGCTGCCGCTGAGCTCATAGGCCGACAATTCCGCCTGATGTGCCGCGAGAATTTCCGGCAGCGAGCCGCGCAGATACTCGACCCACGTTTTGATCTTCGCATCCAGGTATTGGCGCGACGGGTAGATCGCGTACAGGTTCAGTTCCTGCGAGCGGTAGTTCGGCATCACCCGCACCAGCGTGCCGTTGCGCAGGCCTTCGATGGCGGCGTACACCGGCAGGACGCCGACGCCCATGCCGCTGATGATTGCGGTTTTCATCGCGTCGGCGGAGTTCACCAGGAATGGTGAGCTGTTGATGGTGACCATTTCCTGACCTTCCGGGCCGTCGAACGCCCATTTCTCCAGCGGGATCACCGGGCTGACCAGGCGCAGGCAGGCGTGGTTGAGCAGGTCGCTGGGCTTTTGCGCGCAGCCGTTGGCTTTCACGTAGGCCGGTGAGGCGCAAACGATGCTGTAGGTGATGCCCAGACGCTGCGAGACGAAGCCCGAGTCCGGCAGTTCGCGCGCCAGGACGATGGAGACGTCGTAGCCTTCATCGAGCAGGTCTGGCACGCGGTTGGCCATGGTCAGGTCGAAGGTCACGTCGGGGTGTGTCTTGCGATAGCGGGCGATGGCGTCGATGACGAAGTGCTGGCCGATGCCGGTCATGGTGTGCACTTTCAGCTGTCCGGCCGGGCGGGCGTGGGCTTGGCTGGCTTCTGCCTCGGCTTCTTCGACGTAGGCGAGGATCTGTTCGCAGCGCAGCAGATAACGCTTGCCGGCCTCGGTCAGGGCGATGCGCCGGGTCGTGCGGTTGAGCAGTCGGGTTTGCAGGTGGGCTTCCAGGTTGGAGACCGCGCGCGAAACGTTGGCGGTGGTGGTGTCGAGTTGCACGGCGGCGGCGGTGAAGCTGCCGGCTTCGGCCACGCAACTGAAGGCGCGCATGTTTTGCAAAGTGTCCATGGGGTGCTCTCAAGGGAGATGGCAAATTGTGACACGAAGTTTCGGGGTCGAAACCCCCGACCAAGGGATTATCTCGTTAACGGTAACAAAGATTCACAGGATTCCCAGCTTATCGCGGCCAAGGCGCCCACCTAGAATTGCGCCGTTCCCTGTAGGAGCTGCCGCAGGCTGCGATTTTTTGATTTTGTTTTAAGGGATCAAGATCAAAAGATCGTCCGATCGCGGCCCGAGCCTTCGGCAGCTCCTACATAAAACATGTCCCGCCATATCCCCTTCTCAGGAATTCGCAGCTGTGCCGCGTCGCATCAACAGAGCGCTTTTGCCGCTCAGTGTTCTGGCTTTCGCCCTGGGTCTCAGCGGCTGCTTATCAACCGAAGGTATTTCCCCGCAGGGCAAGGCACTGCAAGCCAATGCACTGGTCACCGACGACGCCATCGCCCACGCCGCCCGTGACGCCAATTGGCCCGCCGCACAATGGTGGCAAGCCTACGGCGACCCGCAACTGAACCGCTGGATCGACCTCGCCATACAAGGCAGCCCGAGCATGGCCATGGCCGCCGCGCGGGTGCGTCAGGCCAAAGCCATGGCCGGTGTCGCTGAAGCAGCCGAGTCATTGCAGATCAATGGCGAGTCGACCCTTAAGCGCCACAACTGGCCGACTGATCAGTTCTACGGCCCGGGCGAGCTGGCCAATACCACCACTTGGGACAACAACGCCGCGCTGGGTTTCAGCTACGCCCTCGACCTTTGGGGCCGCGAAAGCAACACCAGCGAACGAGCGGTGGATCTGGCGCACATGAGCGTTGCCGAGGCGCGGTTGGCGCAGTTGGAGTTGCAGAACAACATCGTGCGCGCCTACATCGCGCTGTCGCTGCATTACGCCCAGCGCGACATCGTCGCGGCCACGCTTGCGCAGCAACAGCAGATTCTCGATCTGGCGCAAAAGCGTCTGGACGGCGGGATCGGCACGCACTTTGAAGTCAGCCAGGCGCAAACGCCGTTGCCGGAGACCCATCGGCAACTCGATGCGCTGGACGAAGAGATCGCCCTCAGTCGCAATCAGCTCGCCGCACTGGCAGGCAAAGGGCCGGGGGCGGGCGCGCAATTGCAGCGGCCGACGCTGTCCCTTGGTGCGGCGCTGAAGCTGCCTTCGGCACTGCCCGCGCAATTGCTCGGTCAGCGTCCGGATGTGGTCGCCAGCCGCTGGCAAGTGGCGGCGCAGGCGCGTGGCATCGATGTGGCGCACGCCGGTTTTTATCCCAACGTCGACCTGGTCGGCAGCCTCGGTTTCATGGCCACTGGCGGTGGGGCGCTGGAGTTTTTGACCGGCAAGAAACTCAATTACAACGTGGGCCCGGCAATCTCGTTACCGATTTTCGATGGCGGGCGACTGCGTGCCGAACTGGGTGAAGCGTCGGCCGGTTATGACATCGCTGTGGCGCATTACAACCAGACACTGGTGAATGCGCTCAAGAATATTTCCGACCAGTTGATTCGCCGTGAGTCGATGGACAAGCAGCAAGGGTTCGCCGCCGAATCCGTGGCCACCGCGCAGAAGACTTACGACATCGCGATGATCGCTTATCAGCGCGGCCTCACCGATTACCTCAACGTGCTCAACGCACAAACGTTGCTGTTCAAACAGCAGCAAGTGCAACAGCAGGTGCAGGCGGCACGCTTGAGTGCGCATGCGCAATTGGTGACGGCGCTGGGTGGTGGGCTGGGTGCGGGGAATGACGTGCCGAGTGCCGAAAAAACCCGAGCCCCGAAACCCCCGGCTCTCCTGCATTGAACACACGACCCAATGTGGAGCGAGCCAGCTCGCGAAAGCGGTTTATCAGTCGACATCAACGTTGAATATGAAAACGCATTCGCGAGCAGGCTCGCTCCCACAGGTTCTGCGACCAGACCGAATCTCATTGAGCACATTTGAATGACTTCCTTGCCCGCACCTCTGCGCTGGCTCTACTCCCTGGAATGGCGCCGCGGTTTTTTTGACTGGGCGCGCAGCGATGGCGTGACCTGGGTTTATATCTTCAAGGTGTTGCTTGCAGCGTTCCTGACCCTGTGGCTGGCCATGCGTCTGGAATTGCCGCAACCGCGCACGGCGATGATCACCGTGTTCATCGTCATGCAGCCGCAAAGCGGACAGGTTTTCGCCAAGAGTTTCTATCGCTTTCTGGGCACGCTGGCCGGCTCGGCGATGATGGTCACGTTGATCGCGCTGTTTGCGCAGAACACCGAACTGTTCCTCGGCTCGCTGGCGATCTGGGTCGGCATCTGCTCGGCGGGTGCCGCGCGTTGCCGTAACTTCCGCGCCTATGGATTCGTGCTGGCGGGTTACACCGCCGCAATGGTCGGGTTGCCGGCGCTGGCGCACCCCGACGGCGCGTTTATGGCCGCTGTGTGGCGGGTTCTGGAGATCTCACTGGGGATTCTCTGCGCCACCGTAGTCAGCGCCGCGATCCTGCCGCAAACCGCCAGCGCGGCGATGCGCAACGCTCTGTATCAGCGTTTCGGTGTATTCGCGCTGTTCGTCACCGATGGCTTGCGCGGGCGTAGCAAAACCGAATCCTTTGAGGCGACCAACGTACGCTTCATTGCCGAAGCGGTGGGGCTGGAAGGGCTGCGCAGCGTGACCGTGTTCGAAGACCCGCACATGCGCCGGCGCAATGGTCGCCTCAGCCGTTTGAACAGTGAGTTCATGGGCATCACCACGCGCTTCAATGCCCTGCACCAATTGCTTGAGCGTCTGCGCGGCAATGGCGAGGAACACGTCGTGGCGGCAATCAGGCCGGGTCTGCAGGACCTGGCCGAAGTGCTCGACAGCTTCAGCGGTCGTGCCCTGACCAGTCCCGATGCCGCACGCCTGGCGACCGCGCTTGCGACCTATAAAGAAGGACTGCCAGCGCGGGTGCGTAGCCTGCGCGCGACGTTTCAGGAGAGTGAGCCGAGCGACGCCGAGCAACTGGATTTCCACACCGCTTACGAGTTGCTCTATCGCTTCGTCGATGACCTGCACAGTTATGCACAGACCCACGCGTCCTTGGCCGATCACCGTCACGAGCGCGAGCGTTGGGACGAGCCGTTCACCCCGCAAACCAACTGGTGGGCAGCGGCGGCGTCGGGGATTCGCGCCTCGTTCATCCTGATCGTGCTGGGCAGTTATTGGGTGGCCACCGCTTGGCCGAGCGGCGCGACCATGACCCTGATTGCCGCCGCAACGGTGGGCCTGTCCGCCGCTACGCCAAACCCGAAACGCATGGCATTCCAGATGGCGTGCGGGACGTTCCTCGGCGCGCTGATCGGCTTCTTCGAGATGTTTTTCATCTTTCCGTGGATCGACGGTTTTCCATTGCTGTGCGTGATGCTCGCGCCGGTGATCGTGCTCGGCTCGTTTCTTACGTCGCGGCCGCAATACGCCGGTGTCGGTCTCGGTTTGCTGATCTTCTTCAGCACCGGTTCCGTGCCGGACAACCTCACGGTCTACAACCCGTACACCTTCATCAATGACTACATCGCCATGGTCATCGGCATGCTGGTCTGCGCGGCTGCCGGGGCGATTATTCTGCCGCCGAACAGCCGCTGGTTGTGGCAACGGCTGGAGCAGGATCTGCGCGGGCAAGTGGTCTATGCCATCAGCGGCAAACTCAAAGGGCTGGCCTCGAGTTTCGAGAGCCGGACCCGCGATCTGCTGCATCAGGCCTACGGTCTGGCGGCCGGTGAGCCGAAGGTACAAAAGAGTCTGCTGCGCTGGATGTTCGTGGTGCTTGAAGTCGGCCACGCGATCATCGAGTTGCGCAAGGAACAGGCGATTCTGCCGGTGCATCCGGCGTACGCCGAGTCGCAGCCGTGGCGTCAGGCAATCCGCGTTATGGGGCGTGCACTGGTGCGTCTGTTTCTGTACCCCAACGCCAGCAATCTGGAGCGCGCACTGGTCGCGGTCGACCACGCGATCAGTCGTGTCGCGGCCACCGATGAACCGTTCGCGCCGCACTTCGATACCTCGGCGTTGCGTCGGGTGAAGAGCTATCTGCACTTTATCCGCACGTCCTTGCTCGACCCGCAATCACCGCTTGCCATGCTCGCGCCCGCCAAGCCCGAAGGACTTGCCCATGCCTCGTGAAATCGCCTTCCACGGCGTGTACATGCCAACCATGACCCTGATGTTTTTCATCGCCGCGGCCTTGGCCTGGGCGGTGGACCGGTTTTTGTCGGGGTTCGATCTGTACCGCTTCTTCTGGCACCCGGCGCTGCTGCGCCTGAGTCTGTTTACCTGTCTGTTCGGCGCGATGTCGCTGACTGTCTACCGTTGAGAACGTCCTGATGAAAAAGTTTTTCAGCCTGCTTGCGACCCTGCTGGTGCTGGCCCTTGCGCTGTGGATTGGTCGGACCTTGTGGGTGCATTACATGGACACGCCGTGGACCCGCGACGGCCGGGTGCGGGCGGATATCATCAACGTCGCCGCCGACGTCACCGGTGAAGTGGTGAACGTGCCGGTGCGCGACAACCAATTGGTGAAGAAGGGCGATTTGCTGATGCAGATCGACCCGGAGCATTACCGCATCGCGGTGAAACAGGCGCAGTCGCTGGTCGCTTCACGCAAGTCGACATGGGAGATGCGCAAGGTCAACGCGCATCGTCGCGCCGACATGGATGCGCTGGTGATCTCCAGGGAAAACCGCGACGACGCCAGCAACATCGCAGACGCCGCACTGGCCGATTATCAACACGCGCAGGCGCAACTGGAAGCCGCCGAACTCAACCTCAAACGCACCGAAGTGCGCGCGGCGGTGGACGGCTACGTGACCAACCTCAATGTGCATCGCGGCGACTACGCGCGCATCGGCGAGGCAAAAATGGCCGTGGTCGACATGAACTCGTTCTGGGTTTACGGCTTCTTCGAAGAAACCAAACTGCCGCATGTGCGCGTCGGCGACAAGGCCGACATGCAACTGATGAGCGGCGAAGTGTTGAAGGGCCATGTGGAAAGTATTTCCCGCGGCATCTACGACCGTGACAACCCTGAAAGCCGCGAGCTGATTGCCGATGTGAATCCGACGTTCAATTGGGTCCGGTTAGCGCAGCGGGTGCCGGTGCGCATTCACATCGATGAAGTGCCGGAGGGTGTGCTGTTGGCGGCGGGGATTACTTGTACGGTTGTGGTCAAGCAGGACAGTGTGGGCAACTAGGGCAGACCGAGTCGCGGCCATCGCGGACAAGCCCGCTCCCACAGAGTCTGTCGTGTACTAGATTTTGAGAGCGCCGCAAAACCTGTGGGAGCGGGCTTGCCCGCGATGCGGACGCCTCGGTCCTGCAAGAAAATGCCGAACGTCTAAACGCCGCAAAACGTCTCCTGCAAATGCAGCCAGACCAGCCGCCCGGAATCGAGTTTTTCAAACACGACCGTCGAGCGCCGGTCCGTGTGCAAACCGCTCGCATCCGTCTGCTGTTCTCGGTAACACACCGTCGCGCCACGGTCGTGCAACGCAATCGCGCGCAGTTCGCTGAGCTCAATCCTGAACCCGTTCTTCTTGCCTCCGGCCTTTTGAAACAATCCCCGCAAGGCTTCGAAATCAAGCACTCGACCCAGCGGCGTAATCATTGAAAACCGGGGTGAAAAGCGTGTCAGTAATCGCTCCAGAGCGGTCTCGTCCTCTGCCACTGCAAACCATCGTTCGATGGCCTCGTGCGCTTCGATAACTTCGGCAAAGTAGTCGGTGTGGTCAGTCATGTGGATTTTTCCTGAAGGGCAGGTGAGTTCAGCAGCGCGAGCACTTTGCTCGCATCGAAACGCAGCACGGCGGCCATCGGCAAGAGCGTGAGCAGCGCGGCGGCGAGAAAACAATATTTGAAACCGTTGGCGCCCAAGGCGCCCAGCAATGAACTGAGCAGCGCCGCGCCGAGGCAGAAACCGAGCTGGCGATTGATGTTCCAGAGGGCGCTGGAGTGACCCATTTTTTCCGCGCTCATGCCGACAAACGCCAGGGTCTGCGCGGTGACGCTGCACAGGCTGCCGCCCAGGCCCATCAGGGCATAGGCGAGGATCAACGGGCCAGCTGCGGGCTGTTCGATCTGCATCAGCGTGACAATGCCCAGGCTTTGCAAAAGCATTCCCGCGATCAGCAGCGGCTTGGGACCGACTCGGTTGAAGCTGCGTTTGCCAAGCATGATCGCCAGTCCCGAAGCCGCCGCCCAGGACAGCATCAGTGCACCGGTTTGCGCCGCACCGAAACCGAGGTCGTGCAGGTACAGCACGGCAAGCATGTTGGTGCCGGTAAAGATGCCCGGCACAAACAGGTAGATCAGCATGGCCAGACGCAATGACGGGTTCTTGATCAGTTGCAGGTCAAGAACCGCACCAGGTTTTCGCCAGCCATCGCGTATGTACACGCACAAGGTTAAGACGCTGAGCAGCAGCACGGCGCCAGCCAGGTGGCGGGTTGCGGTTGCGCTTGCCAGGCTTACGGCAATCAGCAACAGGCTCAGGGCCGACACGGCCAACAGCAGGCCGCGTGCGTCCAGTGTCGGTCGTTCGCGGGTGGGTTGGTCGGGCTTCAACCAAAGCAGGCCGAGTCCGAACGCCAGCAGCGCCATCGGCATGTTCAGGTAAAAAATCCAGCGCCACGACAGCGCTTGAACAATCAGTCCACCGGCCGCCGGCGACAAGGCCGGCACCATCAGCGCCACCAGCAGCACCACACCGGTGAAGTGCGCGCGCTGCGTCGCAGGAAACTCTCGATAGGCCAAGGCCTGACCGACCGGCAGCAGCAATCCGCCCCCCAGCCCTTGCAGCAACCGCCAGCCGATCAGGCTCTCAATCGACCCGGCCTGAGCTACCAGTCCGGACGCGATGGCGAACACCAGCAACGAGCCAAGGATCAGCCGTCGCTCGCCGACGCGTGCCGCCAGCCACACGCTCATCGGAATGATCAGCGTCAGCCCGAGCATGTAGGCGTTGGTGATCCACGCCAGTTGCGTCACCGAGGCGTGCAACTGCCGGGCGATGTCCGGGTAGGCAATGCTGGCGGCGAACATGTTGAGCAGATCGAGGGCGAACCCCAGCAGATACACCAGCGCGACTTTTGAGCGATAGGCCATGGCGACTTCCCTGTGATGAGGCGTGCAGGGTAGGGCGCTTCTGGCGATAGGAAAACGCTGGTTTGGCTGCTAGTTTGTCAAAATAATTTTGACAAGGAGTGCCGTGTACATGGTCAGCCTGGACCGTTTTGACACCTTTAAAGCCGTGGTCGAGGCCGGGTCGCTGACCGCTGCCGCCGATACGCTTGGGCAGACGCGAGCGGTGGTGAGCTTCAACCTCAAACGGCTGGAAGAGGAACTGGGCGTCACGTTGCTCACCCGCAACACCCGGCAACTGGCGCTGACCGATGCCGGCGAGCGCTTCTATCGGCGCTGTTTGCGCACACTGGATGAAGCGCGACTGGCGATCGAGGAGGCCCGTTCCGAGCACTCACAGCTAAAGGGCACGTTGCGCATCACCACCACCGTGGAATTTGCTCTGGCGCAGGTGGTGCCGGCGCTGGAAGTGTTCCGTCAGCAGCAGCCGCAATTGAATATTCACCTGTCCACTTCCTCGACCCACGCCGATCTGATCTCTGAACGTTTTGATCTGGCGATTCGCCTCGGGCGCATGCACGATTCCAATCTGCGCGCGGTGCAGTTGTCGACGTTCGAGGTGTTTGCAGTGGCGGCGCCGGCGTTGGTCGAGCAGTTCGCTCCCGTCAGCACCCTGGCAGTGCTGGAGTCGATGCCGACACTGGGGCATGGACGCGTACCGGAAATGACGGTCACCGACCCGGCTGGCAGCGAGCATTTCTATCAGCCAAAACCGGGGACGACCGCGATCGTCGCGGACAACTCGGCAACGCTGCGAGCATTTGCATTGACCGGGCAGGGCGTGGCCATTCTGCCGCAGTGGCTGATCCAGGAAGATCTCGACGCCGGACGGTTACAGCGCTTGTTGGCGGACTACCGTTTTGCTCAGCAAGGCGTGTACGCGCTGTACCCGGACACCCGGCATTTGCCGCTTAAAGTGCGGGCGTTCATTGATTTCATGAAGGGCTGGGGTTGAGATTTCGCGATGGGCTCAACCCGGTCTCAGAGTTGCCCACGCAAGCCGAACCGCTTCATCAACGTCGATTCCAGCAAACCTTTTGGCAGTAAAGCCGCCAGCATCGGCAATGCCCGGCTGCCATTGCCGATGCGGATCAACCGCGGCGGTTTGCTTTGTTGCACAGCCTTCAGCAATTGCGCCGCAAATTCGCTGGCCGGCGTCGGTTTGTCCTGCGACGCCTTGGCCCTTGCGCGAATGCCTTCACGCAGGGGAAACCACGGTGACTGCTCGTTGATCAACTGCTCGGCCTCATGCCCGGCATTCTTTGCGAAACTCGACTGAATCGCCCCAGGCTGGACTTCCATCACGCGGATGCCGAACGGTGCCAGCTCCATACGCAACGCGTCGCTCAAGGCATGTACGGCGGCTTTCGAGGCGCAGTAGGCACCCGCGAATGGCGTGACCAGAACACCGGACACACTGCCAATATTCACGACAAGCCCTTTGCCCCGGCGCAGCACCGGAAACAGTGCGCGGGTGACGCCGACAATCGAGAACACGTTGGTTTCGAATTGACGCTGCATGGCGGGCACGCCGCCGTCGAGCAGCGGGCCCATGGCGCCGTAACCGGCATTGTTGATCAGCACATCGAGGCCGCCGTGTTGCTGATTGATTCGCTCGCCGAGTTGCTCCAGTGCCGCGCCGTCATTGACGTCTAGCTGCACCGCGATAAACCCGGCTGATGTCAGCGCGGCGACATCTTCAGACTTGCGCGCGGTGGCCCAGACTTCGTAACCGGCGCTTGTGAAAACATCCGCCAGGGCGCGGCCGATGCCGCTGGAACAACCGGTGATCAACGCAACAGGCATGGCGCGTTCCTTGTGCAAAACGGTGGGGGAAGGGGATCAGTCGGAGAAGCTGCCCTGCAATCGCTCGGCGCGAAACTCCAGGGTTTGTGGGCGATAACCGGGCCGCAGGGGCGGCATCGGCAGGCAATCTTCCCAACTGCCGCCAGCCTGCAATTCGCCGGGGCCGCGATAGCGTGGCGCGGTGTATTGGTTATCGGCCAGATTGACGGTATCGCCCGGTGCGTAGGCCGCGATGCGCCAGCGCAGTTCGGTCAGCGGGACGTCGTTGCCGTTGTTCATCTTCAGTTGCAGCGGTCGATCTGCCGGGCATTGTTCGGGCGCATAGCTGATGCGCAGTTCCAGACGTGCCAGTTGCTTGACCTCGCGGTTGTCCAGCCACACCACCCACATCGCCACCAGCGCGAGACCGACGGCCGCTGCTACCGAAACCGGTAAAGCCTTGGCGGGATAGCGCAGCAACAGGACCAGCCAGGTGATGACCAGCAGGACGCCGATGAACATGTTTGAACGCTCCTTGAACTCTTGCACACCATCCTACCTAAGGGACGCCCCAATAGACATTCGTTGCGCAAGCGAATGCACCGTTGGTCGGAACTGTAATTTCTGACAGTAGGCATTCATGCCGTCCGACTGCTTTGATGCCGACAGACGAAAGGGACGTCGCGACCGTGCGGAGCAACCACATGAACGTGCACAGCAGAACACCGACGCTTTCGGCGCACGACCCGCGTGGGTTGCCGGTTCGTACGGTCGACTATTGGCGCACCGAGGCGGTTGAACCTGCGCAAACCCGCATCAACCGCACGCTGCATGACGTAGCCGGGCGCGCTGTCGCCCAGTGGGATCCACGTTTATGGTCGCTGCACATGAGCGATCCGCAGACTCCGGCCAATCTGACCTCGGTGTATTTGCTGAATGGCCAGGTGCTGCGCTCGGACAGCGTTGATGCCGGCATGCAGATCGCCTTGCACGGTGTGGGCGCGCACGTGCTGTTCGATTGGGACAGTCGTGGCACTCGTCGCGAAACGCAACACGATCTGATGCTGCGTCCGTTGGCGGTGTTTGAGGAAGGCGAATCGCAACCTCGGCTATGCGTCGAGCGTTTCATGTATGGCCAGCCCGATACGGCTGACCCGACCCGCAACCAGCTCGGCCAGTTGCTTCGCCATGATGATCCGGCGGGCAGTCTGCTGTTCGAAAGCTTTTCCATCAGCGGCCAATGCAGCGAAAACAATCGACATTTCACCCTGGATCCCGTTCTCCCGGACTGGCCCGAACCGATTGATGAACGGGCACGCTTGCTGGAGCCCGGCGAGGGCGCTACGACCCGATGGCGTTTCGGGCCACAGGGCCAGGTGATCGAACAGATCGATGCTCGGGGCAATCGGCATTTCAGCGAGTTCACCCTCGATGGCCGTCTACGCGCCAGTCATCTGCAACTGAAACATCAAACCGGGCCGCAAACGCTGGTCTCTGATATAGCCCACAACGCTGACGGACAAGTCACGCAGGAGTTGGCGGGCAACGGGGTGCTGACAGCACTGACCTATCGGCCCGAAGATGGTCGCCTGCTTGAGCGCAGCGCTGTAAAGGCCAACGGCGCGGCGTTGCAGCTCCTTCGCTACGAATATGACCGGGTGGGCAATGTGCTGAGCATTGAGGACAAGGCACTGCCGATTCGTTATTTCGCCAATCAGCGTATCGACCCCGTCAGCCGGTTTACGTACGACAGTCTGTACCAACTGAGCGAGGCAACCGGGTGGGAGGCGGGGGCCGCGAGTCAGGGGCCTGAGTCTCTGCATCGCAATGATCCGGCGGCGTCGAGCAATTACCGCCAGAGCTATCGCTACGATGAATCCGGCAACCTGCTGGAGCTCAAGCATGTGGGTATGCGCAGCGGACGAAAGCTCAAAGCCGCGCGCTGCAGCAATCGCTGCCTGCCTTATCGCAACGACGTACCGCCCACGGAAGAGCAAATCGCTGCAGCGTTCGATCCCCGTGGAAATCTGCGGGCGCTGGAAGCAGGGCGCTCGTTGACGTGGGATCTGCGTAATGAGTTGCAGTCGGTCACGCCGGTGGAACGGGCCAGTGGGCTCAATGACATCGAGCAATACGTTTACGACGGTGGCGGACAGCGTGTGCGCAAGACGCGTGAATTGCACACGAATGCACGCGTGGTGGTTGCTCAGGTGCGATACCTGCCAGGGCTGGAGTTGCGCATAGATAGCGCAGGTGAGGTGTTGCAGGTCATCACGGCACAGTCGGGGCTTAACAGCGTCAATGTTCTTCACTGGGAAAGTACTCCACCCGATGGCAGCAATGACCGTTATCGCTTCAACTTTACCGATCACCTCGGGTCGACCTGTCTGGAGCTGGCCGAGGATACCCGGCTTATCAGTCAGGAAACCTTTTATCCATTTGGCGAGACGGCTTGGAGTGCCAAGACGGAGGTCAGTTACCAAACGGTTGGTTATTCGGGCAAAGAGCGCGATGCGACCGGGTTGTATTACTACGGCTATCGCTATTACATGCCGTGGTTACAACGCTGGTTGAATCCGGACCCTTTGGGTGGAGTGGACGGATTGAACCTGTACCAGATGGTCAATAATTCCCCCCTTGTCTATCGGGACGAGCAGGGCACGCAGGGTAGCTCAGTCACCGAATCGCCAAGGTTTGACGTCTTGAACGAGTCGGAAACGAATGCACTGAATCAAGGCATGCACTTCGATGCTCGAGGGCTGGATTATTTTCCCCAACCTTTGCATGAGAAGGTTGTGGCGGGGTTGGATGAGGGCCTGAGCTGGATTCAGAACGCGCAATCTGCGCTGTCTTCGAAAGACTTGAGCGCGTCATCACAGAAGTATCTCAACTTGGTTTTCGGAGCCGAGTACGCAGCCAATCGAAACGAATCAGAAGAATTGCGCACGGCCCTGCTGGGGTCACTGCAACGCTTGGGTAGCTACATGCAGCAGCTAAAAGGTGCAGACAGTTGGCGCCTGAGCCTTGTGCAAAAGCTCTCCAATCATGCTGTAGGACGAACCGTCTCTAACAACACGCAAAAGAAACAGATCTGGTTGAGTCGCGATCATGTAGAGAGTGCACATGTTTTTAGCTTGGCGCGCACGCTTGTCCATGAATCCGCCCATGCGATGTACACCTACAGTAGCCCCCAAAGGGTTGATGACATTTGGTATTTGAGGATCGGTAAGTTATCGGAGCAAGCATCCGAACAAGATATCGAAAACTTTGCGTTGACCGCGTTGCTAACGTCCGCCGAAAGAATTGAGGATGGGCCAGATGAAGCAAAAATGCCCGGCAATGGACGCGCCGATTACAAAAGAATCATAGATGGATTCCAAGCGGCATCTGGAGGGGGGGCAGTGACATCAGCTGCGCAACGACTGACGTTGTTCAAGTCAAATCTGGCGGCTCGAAGAAATGTGATTTTGCATAACGCCGATTCGTACCCAGGGTTGTTGATGGCGTTCCGAAATAAAGGCAAGTGATTGCCGGAAAAAAGCCCCCGCCCAACCCGCTGCGGATAGGGAACGCAACAGGCAGGGCGAGGGCTTCTTGTTTTGCGGATCGTTTACTGCGCGATGGTTTTCACCGACACGCCGCGCTCGATCGGGGTGGAGCGGCCGTAGATATCTTCGAAACGCTCGATATCGTCTTCACCCAGGTACGAACCGGACTGCACTTCGATGATTTCCAGCGGGATCTTGCCCGGGTTGCGCAGGCGATGCACCGAGGCGATAGGGATGTAGGTCGACTGGTTTTCGCAGAGCAGGAACACGTTGTCATCGCAAGTCACTTCGGCAGTGCCGCTGACCACGATCCAGTGTTCGGCGCGGTGGTGGTGCATTTGCAGCGACAGGCACGCGCCCGGTTTGACCGAGATGTGCTTGACCTGGAAACGCCCGCCCATGTCCACCGAGTCGTATGAACCCCACGGACGATAGACTTCGCAGTGGTTCTGCGTTTCGCTGCGGCCCTGCTCGTTGAGGGTGTTGACCATCTGCTTGACGCCCTGGACCTTGTCCTTGTGGGCAATCATCATCGCGTCCTTGGTTTCGACCACAACGATGTTTTCCAGACCGATCACCGACACCAGTTTGCCGTTGCCGTGGATCATGCAGTTCTTGCTGTCCTGAATCACCACATCACCTTTGGTGACGTTGCCATTGGCGTCTTTCTCGTTGACTTCCCACAGCGACGACCAGCAGCCGACATCGCTCCAGCCTGCGCTCAGTGGCACTACGCAGGCGCGCTGGGTTTTTTCCATGACGGAGTAGTCGATGGAGTTGTCCGGGCAGCAGGAGAAAGTGGCTTCGTCCAGTGTGACGGTGTCGGCGTCATGCTCGCTGCGCTCAAGGGTCAGCAGGCAGGTGTCGTAGATGTCCGGGTCGTGCTTTTTCAGCTCTTCAAGGAAGCGGCTGGCGCGGAACAGGAACATGCCGCTGTTCCAGAAGTAACCGCCGGACTGCACGTACTCGGTGGCGCGTTTGACGTCAGGTTTTTCGACGAAGTGCGAGACGCGGCTGACGCCTTCGGGCAGCAGCGAATCAGCGGTGGACTTGATGTAGCCGTAGCCGGTTTCCGGTTTGGTCGCCGGTACGCCGAACAGCACCATTTCACCGTTTTCGGCAGCGACGGTGGCCAGGGCCAATGCACGTTGCAGGGCTTTCTGGTCTTCCAGCACGTGGTCGGCCGGCAGCACCAGCATCAGTTCGTCACGACCTTCATTGACCAGCATCATCGCGGTCAGCGCCACGGCTGGCGCAGTGTTGCGGCCAAACGGTTCCATCAGGATGCGCTGGCATTCGAGTTTGCGGTTGGCCAACTGCTCGTTGACGATGAAGCGGTGATCTTTGTTGCAGACCACGATCGGGGTGTCCATGCCTTCGAACACCAGGCGTTCCAGGGTTTGCTGGAACAGTGTGTGCTCGCCGGTCAGGGCGAGGAATTGCTTAGGGAACTGCTTGCGCGAAAGCGGCCAAAGACGTGAGCCGCTACCACCTGACAAGATCACCGGAATCATATTGTTTACTCCATAAAATGCAGTTGAGAGCTGCAAGCTGCAAGCGGTGAGTTAGAAGCACTTCACTTGCAGCTTGAGGCTTGTAGCTGATAGCTCGCGCGATTAGCGCGTCGACACCGGGCGTTTCACCCAGACTGGCGACAGGCTGCTGCCGGAACCGGTGACGTACAGCACCGCTGCTTCACCGCGCTCCAGGGCGACTGGCTTCACGTCGCCGACTTTCTTGTCGCCTTCGTACAGCGCCAGGCTGACTTTCACCGGGTTGATTTCACGTTCGCCACGGCCCTTGGCCGCCACGGTTTTGACCACTTCAGTCTTGCCGTCGGCAGTCTTCAGGGTCAGCGGCTTGTCGCTGAGGTTCTGCACGCGCACCAGGGATTTCTGCTTGTTCTTGAACGGCGGCTCTTCGATCAGTTGCGGCGCGCCGGAAGCGTTGTTGACCAGGGTGTAGTAGTGATCACCGGCGAGTTTCACCGGCAGGGTCTGACTGCCGACCTTGGCGCTGTAGTCGCCGCCCGGCATGAAGCTGAAATCGCTGCTGGCCAGTGGCGCAACATCGCTCAGGTTGGTGCTGCCAACGGTGGCGCTGACTTCAGCGTTGCTGGCGTTATAGATGCGCACGAAGCTCGAGCCTTTTGGCGCCGTAGGGCCGTAGAGGGCAGCATCGCCACCCGCGAAGGCGGGTACGGAAAGCACGCTGAGGCCAGCAACCAGAGCGAAGCTTTTAGCGAGACGGCGAGGAGTTGTAGTGAAAGTCATGGTGTACCTCTCTTTCAGTTTTGCGCCCGGTCGGGCGTCTCGGATTTAGTGTTTGCAGCTACGTTTTGTTGGCGTGCGCCGGCTTGTTTAAGCTCTGCGACCCACTGCGGGTCGGCGTCACCGATTTCGTTGTTCACAGGCAGATAACGTTCAGGAAACTCCCAGATCAGCACCTGTGGCGGGCTGTTCTTGAAGTCATCGCTTTTGAGGTAGCTGAGCATCGGCAGGATCGGACCGTGGCCGTCTTCGGCGTAGCTCACGACGTCGCTGTGCAGCGCTTGTTTCAGCGCACCGACGAAGTTCCAGTTCGGGTTGGCGCTGTAGCTGGTGCCGATCAGCGCGACCGGCACTTCGCTGTTGGCGAACAGAGCGTCATCACCGCCAGGTTGCTCGCCAGCGGCTACGGTGTTGCGCTTTTGCAGCGGCTCTTGCGCCGGCATCAGGTTTTCGAACAGCGGATCAAGCGGCAGGAACAGACGCAGATCGCCCTTGTGCGTGACCTTTTCCGCCGGCGTGGTGACGAAACGCTGCGGCTCGCCGCTGAGCGGGAACTTGTCGGCGATGGTCTTGGCCAGGGTGTTGGCGGCAACTTCGGCACCCTCAGGCGTCCAGTGAGTGTCGGTGCGCAGGAACACTTGCTGACCGTTCTGCTTGGCCTGTTGCAACGGCTTGAGCAGATCGGGCGCAAGGATCTTGTCCGCCGCAACCCGGGCGTGGAAGTCCTCGTAAAGGTTGGCGTGAATGCTTGCCGGTTTCACTTCACCCAGGTGCTCCGGGTACAGACGAACCTTGGCCGGCACGATCGCCATCACCAGTTTCACGCCTTTGTCTTTCAGGGTTTGGCGCACGCCTTCGACCAGCGCGTAATTGCCTTGCAGGTTCAGCTCTTCGTTGACGATCGGGTTGAATTCCTCATCGCTGTACAACCACTGATCGCGACCGAGCACGACGCCCGGACGACCTTCGTTGAACAGTTTGAAATCCAGCGCGGCCCAGAGGTTGGTACCCAGGCGCTTGATCGGAAACTCTTCGTCGTAATGAGTCTCCACAGCCTTGGTCCAGCGACCGTTGAGCACCGTCGCTTCGGCGTTGGTGCTGAAGCCGAAGAAGCTGCGAACCGACCATAGACCCAGGACCAGCAGGGTCACCAGGAACAGGGCTATGTAGAAGATGCGTAATGAGCGGGTCATGTCAGATCCCTCAGAACTGGAAGTAAAGGAACGGCGAGAAGCTTTGCGCCGAGAGTTTGAGAATCGAGGCAATGAACAGCAGCAGAATCACGGCGCGCATTGCGTAGCGCGACCAGTCAGCGGTCCAGTAGGCCGGTTGCACCTGGGCTTCGACGCCGACGGTGTAGCCTGGCTCGTGGATGCTTGCCGGGTTGTCGCCGGGCACCGCTTTGATCATTCCCGGGGTCGCAGTGCCAGGGCCGTCGGCCTCGACGTTGACTTCAGGTTTGGCCTTGACCGGTGGCTGATTGGTGTACAGATCACGCAGGCCGAAGAACGCCAGCGTGACGTATGCCACCACCAGAGTTGCCACTTGCAGACCGGTGAGGCTGGCCTGATTGAGTTCCGACAGCGACCATTCGCCGAAGCTGAACATCGCGCCGTACATGCGACCGGCAACGTGCAGGTTCTCTGCGCGGAAGATCACCCAGCCCATCACCACCAGCAGGAACGTCAGGGCCCAGCGAATCGGGTTGAGGCTGCGTGGCGAGGTGTTCAGGCCCAGCGCTTTCTCGATGGCCAGCCACATGCCGTGCCAGGCGCCCCAGACGATGTAGGTGATGTTCGCGCCGTGCCACAGACCACCCAGAAGCATGGTCAGGAACAGGTTGCGATAGGTCATCAACGTACCTTTACGGTTACCGCCGAGGGTGATGTACAGGTAGTCACGAAGCCAGGTGGACAGGCTGATGTGCCAGCGACGCCAGAACTCGGTGATCGACTGACTGATGTACGGCTGCTTGAAGTTTTCCATGAAGCGGAAACCCATCATCAGACCCAGACCGATCGCCATGTCGCTGTAACCGGAGAAGTCGAAATACAGTTGCGCGGTGTACGCCAGCGCACCCAGCCACGCATCGCCCGTGGTCGGGTTTTGCAGGGCGAAGCAGTGGTCGGCAACTACCGCCAGAGTGTCGGCGATGAAGACCTTCTTGATGAAACCCTGCATGAACCGCGTACAGCCCTCGGAGAACTTGTCGAGGGTGTGCGTGCGATTGTTGAACTGGTCGGCGAGGTCGCGGAAACGCAGAACCGGGCCGGCAATCAGGTGCGGGAAGATCGCCACGAAGGCCGCGAAGTCGATCAGGTTGCGCGTCGCCGGGGTGTCACCGCGATACACGTCGATGATGTAGCTGATCGACTCGAAGATGTAGAACGAGATCCCGATCGGCAATAGCACGTGGGTCAGGATGAACGGCGACAGACCGACCGAGGTCATCATCGCGTTGATGCTGTCGACACCAAAGTTGGCGTACTTGAAGTAGCCGAGGATGCACAGATCCACTGCCACGCCGAGCAACAGCCAGCGTTGCGCCGGTTTGGTCCGCACGCCGGCAGCACCGACTTTCAGGCCGATCCAGTAGTTCCACAACGTGACGGCAGCGAACAGCGCCAGGAAGTCCACCCGCCACCACGCATAGAACACGTAGCTGGCGAGTAGCAGCAGCAGATTGCGATAACGAATTCCGCTCAGGTAGTACATGCCGAGAAAGATCGGCAAGAACAGAAACAGGAACACGTTGGATGAAAATACCATCCCGATCTCTCCAGTTTTAACCAACAGTCAAGGGCCAAAGCCCCCCCAAACCCCCCACCGAAAAACCGGAGGGCCAACTCACAAATCTCTAAACCTGACACTGGCCCCTGTGGGAGCGAGCCTGCTCGCGAAAGCGTCGTGTCAGTCGACATCACTTTTGAATGTCAGACCGTATTCGCGAGCAGGCTCGCTCCCACAGGTTTTGGGTCTGGTCTTACGAACCTTTGTTGCCCTTTTCATGGGACGGGTCGTAGACCTTGGTCAGATCCCCGCCAAGGCGGAAGGTCTTGAACGGTTGCATATCGCGCTTCTTCTCGATCACATCGGCCGGGCAGGTGTAGAGGGTGCAGAACGGTTCGAGCCAGGCGAATTTGGAGTCGACCTTGAGGTCGTCCATGTCTTGCTCTTTGCCATTCTTCTTCTCGAATTCATCCGGGTCTTTAACACCCGACAGCACCCGATCACCCAGACGCTTCAGCGCGGCGTTGTTTTCCTGACGCAGATCGACACCGTTGACCTGGGCAAAACTGGCGATCATCGCCAGCGGCGGCAGGGCGTAGTTGTGGTAGGCGAGGGCGCGTTGCTGGCGCTTGAGTTCGTTCGGCAGGAAACCGTCGGCATCAACCTGATTCACGCCGACCTTGTATTCCTTCACCGCCCAGTCAAACAGGTCGCGGCGGTTGGTGGCGATGGACGTCGCCATTACCGACCAGGCAGCCCAGTACGAGTGGTTGTTGGTTTTTTCCAGCGGCAGGTTGTCCCAATCGCTGACGACCTGGTCGGCCATTTTGCTGAACCAGGCTTCGATCAACTGCGCTTGCTGCTGATGCTGCGCCAGCGGATGCGAGTCGGAGAATTTCAGGCGAATGTACGACGAGGCCATGCTGCCCAGCGCCCATTTGCGCATCGATTTGCCGGTGTGGTTGAAGTCTTTCGACATCAAGGCGTCAGCCTTGGCCCAAGCGGTCAGCCAGTTGAGCGTGCATTCGAGCTGCTCCGGGCGACCGTCGCGCATGAACTGCATCACGCGTTTGGCGGTGCCGCGTTCCAGTGTGGTGATGTCTTTGGTGGTGTCGCGGAAGGCTTTTTCCGACTGCACGTTCAGGGTCGAACGGGCCTTGTCCGAGCCTTCGTATTTACTGCGAAACTGCAGCGCGCCGGTGTACGGCGTCGGCATTGCATCGCAGCCTTCGCTTTTGTCGCCAGTCTTGAATTTATCCACCGGGGCGAAATAGCCCTGAGGTGGACGCAATGGCGCGGCGGCCTGCGCGGTGCCGGCGAAGATCGCCAGCCCGAGCAGCGTCGGCGCTAAAAGAGTTTTCAATTTCGGATTTCGCATAGCAGACCTCATTGCCCGACCTGAGCGGTTTGTTGCCCAGCGCCCGGGAATACGTTGCGTTTGCAGATTTTCGCTTCGACTTTCTGTGGCGCGGCGCCCGCTTCCGGGCCCTGGACTTCGACTGCCAGCAGGTTTTGCGAGGCCCAGTCTTCGTCCGTGCGCAACTCAAAGGCGAAACGACCGTCGGTGTCGGAGGTTTCCGGCTTCTCGATCTTGATGTCCTCGTGGCGACCGTTCATGTACCAGAGGGTGGCTTGCAGGGTTTTCACCGAGGTGTCGGCGAAGCGAATGTCGACCTGATGACTGCTGTTCTGCAGGTTCAGGTTCTTGCTGTTGACCAGCAGTTCTTGTTTGCTGCCCGGCTTCAGTGTGGCGCTGCCGGTCATCTGTGCATCTTTGCCTTCGCAGCCGTTGTCCAGCAGCGCCATCATCTGGCGGTAGATGGTTTCCTGGTCGAGGCGATACAGCGGCGAGAATTCCCAGATGAGAATTTTCGGCGGGGTTTTCTGGAATTCGTCGCTGCCCAGGTACTGCAACATCGAACCTTCCAGACCACCGCCCGGGAACGCGACGTTGAGGATGTCGGCGCCAATCGACTCTTCGAGGAAACCGGCGAAGTTGTAGTTCTTGCCGCTGTGCGAGGTGCCGACCAGGGTGATTTGCGGGTTGCCGGAATCACCGAACAGGTCGCCGTCGCCCGCTTCGCCTTTCGGCTCGGTGGTGAACTGGTCCATGTACTGGATCGCGTAACTGGTGCCGCACAGTTGCCCGGCCATGTTATGCAGGGTGCCGGTCTTGCCCATGCGCCCGGACTTCTTGGTCTCGAACTCACGCTTGGGAATGTCGGCGAAGGCCGGGATCTGCTTGACCTTCTCGGCGACGATTTTTGCCGTGCGCTGTGCGCCGTATGGCGTCCAGTGCTGGTCGCCACGGAAGTAGAAGTCGTGGGCGGGCAGGGTGTCTGGCAGCGATTCATTGGTCAGCGGCGACAAGTCCGGCACCACGTAACCCATCTTGGCGAAACGGCCGAGCATGGTCTTGTAGTTGCCCAACGCTTTTTCGTAATCGAACGCGGCTTTTTCCTGCGGGTTGAGCTTGTTGCGATTCACCAGGCCACGGGTCGGCTGATAAACGATCACCAGCTCGACCCCTTTGCTCTTGAACGCATCGTGCAGCTGTTGCATGCGTTTGTAGCCGGCCGGGGTGGTGTTGAATTCGGTGCGCAGGTCTTCTTGCGTACGGAACAGCCAGTCGCCTTGCGCCTGTACCAGCGTGGTGAAGTTCTGCTGATAGCGCGTGGTGTAGTTCTTCGCGTCGTGGGCTTCCGGGCACAGGTTGCAGCACGGATCAGCGGTGAATTTGGGCGGGGTGACGGCGCTGGCTTGATCTGCGCGGGCACCATTGCTGGCCGCCAGAATGCCCATGGTCAGGGCCGACAGGCTGAGTAATTTGATCAAGTGTGGGTGCATAAAATTATCCTCAGTCCTGCATTTCGGTCTGGCGTTCGACAGGGTCGATCAGCACGGCTTTCTGCTGGCGCACCAGCAGGTCAAGAATTTCATCCTGGCGCTCGCCCAGGATGCCGTTGAAGCTGATGCCGCTGGATTTGGTCGGCGCCAGCATCGATACGCGATACAGCTCAACACTCAACGGCGAGTCGATCGACAGCGGGCCGCTGCCATTGGCCGCCAGCTCACCGCCAACCACGATCAGCGACACCTGCGCATCGAACGGGTCGAGCTTGATGTCGCGGTCGGTGTCGGTCAGGTCTTTGATGTGGCCGTAGACGCCGGTCAGACCGTTGGCCATGGCGATGTTTTCGTAGAGGCGAATGTTCACGCTGTTACGAATGCGGATGCCGTGGCGCTTGTTGCTGATGACCTTGTTGCCCCACAGCAGATTGTCGGCAGACTCGTAGAGGGTGATGCCGTCGGTGTGGTTCTTGTAGATCTCGTTGTAGGCGATGATGTTGTTGACGCTGTTCCGGTCGATCACCAGGCCCGAGAGATTGTTGTCGTAGCTTTTGTTGTTGAAGATGAAGCTGTCGTTCACTTCGCGGGAAATGATGATCCCGTGCTTCTTCTTCGTCCCGTAAACGGTGTTCTCGGCAATGATCAGGCCGTGTGAACGGTCGTGCGGGTCGATGCCGTAGACGATGTTGTCTTTGTAGGTGTTGCCCTTGACCACGAAGTCGCGGGTTTCATAGCAGTAGAAGCCGTACCACATGTCCGAGAACTCGGAACCGACGATCCAGCCAGTCGGCTCGGCGCGCTTGAGGACCTTGGCCATGTTCGGCGTGTACTGGGAAATACTCACACCGTACGACTTACTGTTGGCGTAGCCGAAGCTGGCCATCTTGCTGTTGACGATGTAAGTCTCGGTGCCACCCCAGGCGAGCAGGAACGGGCGGAATTCTTTCGGCGAACGGAAGGTTGCCGGGCCGTTTTCCTTCTCGCGCCAGCCAGTGATTTTGGTATCACGCACGAACAGCTGACCGTCGTTGACCAGGAACGACCCGGCCTCTTGGGACAGGCGCAATTCCTGAGTCTGGCCGTCGATTTCGAGGATGCCCTTGCGGCCAACCACGATCGGCAACTTCGCCAGGTACACGCCCGGCGAGGTTTCGCTGAAGTACTGCTTGGGCAGTTTCTTCGCCAGATCCTTGAGGTTCATGTAGCCGTCGTCGACGAAGATCGCCTGCGGAATGCCGTGCTGACGCACCACCCACTCGGCCATCTTGTTGTCGCCGCCGATAAAGTCCTTCAGGGCGTCTTCCTGCATCATCCGGCGCACGCTGACCTTGCCCGCTTTGCTGCGAACGATCTTCGCGGCGGCGGCTTCGGCGGTGTAGCCGGAGATGTCCGGCAGTGTCGGCGCGGCCAGGTTCAGCGCCTCGGTCGGTGCGCTGCTGACGGTATACGTCTTGGCTTGTTGCAGCTCTTTCGCCGTGGTCGCTGGCTTGGCCGGCTCCACGCTGGCGAAGGCACCTGCCGAGGCCAGCAGCATCGCGCCGGCCAGCAGGCTGAGTGAGCCTTTGCGGGCACTGTTCATGTCGGGCACTCCCTTGGCGGTTGGCATCAGAAGCGCCAGATCACGTCGATGAACGCGCGGTGCATGTACGAGTCGACTTCTTTGCCGTAGGCATCGCCCGGCTTGAACACGCCGCCACGGAAGCGCACCAAGGCCGAAGGCTCATCGATCGACTGGCTCAATGCCGCCGGCAACAGGCCTTGCTTGAAGTACTTGGTGACGACAAGATCCATCTCCTGACCCATGTCCTTGTTGCCGTCTTCAAGCGGCAACGAGGTGCTGGACAAGATGGCGCCGGTGACGTCGTCAGTGTTGTTCTCGACGGCGTTGATACCGTTGCTGCCGACTGGCTTGTTGCCGTCGACGCGCCAGAATTTGTGGTAGATCAGGCTGGCGTCGTACTCGTCATTGAGCATCCACGAACCGAACAACGTAGCGGTCTGCATGTTGTTCATTTCGCCACGGAACGCTTCGCCGAAACGGTGAACGCGTGAACGTGTACCGGTGTAGTTCGAGCGGTTGCTTTCCAGACCGGTCTGTTCGTAATCGGCGCTGGCGCGGGCATAGGCGGCACCGACTTGCCACTGCGGATCGAGGCGCAGACGCACACCGATGTCAGTGGCCCAGCCGTTGACGTCATCGCTGCGTTTGGCTTGCGTCGGGCGGCTGCCATCGGCGTTCAGCGCGTTGACCGTGTCGCGGTCGCCGCTCATGCCGGTGATGCTGCCCCAGTAGTTGACGGTGTTGGTGTTGCGCCAGTTGTAGGCATCGCTGTCGGCGGTGAGGCCGATCCAGCTGATGTCGCCATTCTCTTTCTTGTCCAGCGAATCGCCGGCAACGCCGGGTTCTGGATAGTCGAGTTTGCCGTCATCGTGAGTATGGTGACCGCGAATCCCGACCCAGTTGCCCGGTGTCCACTGGTAAGCGGCATCGGCGTAGGCGTGCAGGCGATCCTTGTCTTTGGGCGCCAGCTCTTTGAGGTCAGTACGGTATTCGCTGAAGCGTTCGGCAACACCGGCGTTCGCACGCAACAGGGTGGTGTCGAAGGTCCAGTTCAGCGCTTCGATGTTGGTGTCGCGCCATTGGCCGTCGTCATTGCGCAGGCGTTGGCGACCGAGTTTGAGCATCTCGCCGGGGTAAGGCGTGAGGCCGCTGTAGCCGACCCAGAATTCGCGCATCGCCAGGTAGTTTTTCTTGGTCTTGCGATCACCGTTGTCGGTGGTCTGGGTGCCGTCGCTGGCGGACTGCTGCAGGGTGTCGGTCTCGATGATGTCAGTCGAGGTCACCGCCTGACCCATCGCGTAGGCGCTCCACGCGCCGCTCTCGCCGTAGACCCACGGACGCAGGTCGAGGCCGACGCCGCTGACGTCGCCGCCACTGGCGGTACCGAGGTCACGGTCGTCTTCGGACTGGCCGGTGACTTTCACTTCCAGGCCGAAGTTTTTGCTTTCAGTCATCGCGGCCAGTGTCGGGCAAGACCAGATCAGCGCGAAGGTGAGGCCAATACCGGCCTTCACGAATGGATTGAGCTTCATAGTTTTTCCTCGCCGTCTTCTTCTTGCAGGGCGTGCAGTTGCAGCGTGTTCGGGTTCAGGGCGCCACGGCTGGCCTGCTCCTGTTGCAGCAGACGCTGGGCTTCGGCCAGACGCTCTGGCGGCAGTTGGGCGGCGACAGTGGTCGCCAGCTCATCGGCCTGCGGGGTGTTTTGAGCTTTGGCCAATTGGCTGAACACATAAGCGTTGAGCGGGTCGGGCTTGGTGCCCTTGCCTTGGGAAAACAGTTGGGCAATGGCGAAATCGGCGCTGTTCTGGCCGTTGCGCGCAGCGGTCAGCAGATGGTCAAGGGCCTTTTGCGGATAGACCTTGCCCAGGTAACCACGGCGATAGATCTGGCCGAGGTAATAGTCGGCGGCCACTTCACGACCGACAGCTTTCTGGAAATGTTCTTCGGCGACCTTGGCGTCGGCCGGGACCACTTTGCCTTCGTAGTAGAGCTTGCCCAGCAACAGCTCGGCGCGCGGCTGGTCGGCGGCGCGGCCGTTGTCCAGGTACTTCATCATCTGGTCGACGTCGCCCAGTTCCGGGAAGTCGTAGAGCAATTGCGCGAGGGTGACCCACGACGCCGGGTAGCCCGGCGCGATCGGCTCAAGCAGCGACTGCGCGGTTTTTTCGTCAGTCTTGCCCAGGGTCGAGTCGGCCAGCACACGGGCAACCGAATCAACACGCTGAGCGGTGACGGTGCCGCGGCTGTAACCGGCCTGCATTTGCTTGATCAGCTCGGCCTGTTGTTCTGGCTGGGCACGTTTCTGATAGACCGTGGCCAGTTCGACGTAGCAGATGTCAGTGGTGTTGAGCGCGGCTTTGCAGATTTTTTCCACGTCATCCAGATGCTGGTCGTAAGTGCCCTGGGTGCGGTACAGCAGTACCTGCGCCAGACCTGCTTCCGGGTAGCCGGATTTGCGCCACTGATCGATCTGCTGCTGAGCGTTGATGTTCGGGAAGCTGCGCGGGTATTGCAGGTAGAGCATCGCGAGCGGGATCAACGTGTTGCCTTCGCCATTGGCGGCGGCTTTTTTCAGCAGGGTTTCGGCTTCGTGGTGCTCGGCCTCGGTCGAACCGGGCTTGGCCACCAGCAGGCGCCCCAGACGTGCCTGAGCGCGCGGCGAAACACTGGCCGCTGCGCGATAAGTCGCTTCGGCCTGTTTCATTTGCGCTGGGTCGCGGCTGTCGACCTGGATATCAGCGAGGCCCACTTGCGCTTCGCTGTAGCCCAGATCGGCCAGTTGCTGATAATTCTGCGCAGCGGTGGCGGTGTCGCCAAGCTTGAGCGCTTCGTTGGCCAGGCGCTGATCGGGCAGGCCGGCGCAACCGGCCAGAGACACTGCTAGTGCCAGCGAGCACACCATCAGTCCCCTGTGGGAGCGAGCCTGCTCGCGAATCGGTCGACCCGGAACATCAGACAAACCGCGCTGACCTTTTCGCGAGCAGGCTCGCTCCCACAGGTTCGGCGGTGTGTTGAAGATATGAGTAGTCACAGGCATGTCCTCGACTTAAAGACCGGCAGCCATGGCTTTGTCGATCAGCCAGTTCAGGTTCGGGCCACGGTCGCTGTTCACTTCCACCGGGCGGCCGGCGAGGCTGCTGTCGAGCGACTCGTCAGGCTTGATCTGTACGCGGATATCGGAAGACAGGTCGGCGCTTTTCAGGCTGGTGCTGCTGACGATCTTGCCGGTGCGGATCTTGTCTTCGCCGGCGATCTGGAAGCTCACCGGGGTGCCCGGACGCACGTCGCCGAACTGGCGATAGGAGAAGCGTGCTTCCACATTGGCCTCGGTGTTGCGCGGCACCAGTTGGAAGATCACATCGCCCTTGCTCGCGTACTGACCGTCAGCCACCAGTTGCTGGGCCACGGTGCAATCGCACGGCGAAGTCAGGGTGCCGGTCATTTGCTTGCCGAACAGTTCTTCAACCTTGGCGGGCGACAGTTGATCTTCTTGCATGTGGCCCTTGAGCACGTCGAGCATGCTGGTGCTGAAGGTCGCCAGTGGCGCGCCTTTGGCCGCAACGCCGTCGGACTTGATCAGGCTCTGCACAGTGCCGTCACGCGGCATGGTGATGTTCATGCCCGGTACGCTGACCAGACCGGCCTGTGCGTGGCTGACGAAGTACATGCCGTACACCGATTTGGCAATGAAGCCCGCCGCGACCAGGCCGACCGCGAAGATCCCGGCGCTGAACGTCACGGCTTTCAGACGCCCGAACGGGGTCATGCCGTGGCCGCCGTCCTTGACCTTGCGCGCCTTGGTGAAGTTGTCGCGCTGCAGGGTCGCCAGTACTTCACCCATGCTGACGATGTCGCCGGCAAGGTGCGAAGTGATCAGGTGGCGCAGGGTGGAAATATCCTGCGGCTCAAGGTTCTGGAACTGGCAACCGACGCGGCCGGTCTGGCGGTCGAAGGAGCGCACCTGCAGCTCGACGTCCATGGCCAGACCGAGGTTGTCGATCACAAACTGCAGGCGAGCCTTGTGCACCTGGCCGATGGTCAGCGGCATCTGCCCGGCGTTGAACGCCAGGCCGCCGGCGGACAGATCCAGCACGCGGGTTTCCAGCGGCGTCCGGTCAGGGCCGAAGAAACGCAGCTTGGCCGGGATTTTCACTCGGGCGTGTTGGCGCTGGGCTTCGGATTCATGCACTACGTTGGCGTTGACGGCGGTATTCATAGGGGCGATTTCCTTGTTAATTCAATAGGGGCGGGTCAGACCATCATCAGCAGCACGGCGACGAAAATGCTGCCGGCGGAGAAGGTCATGGTCCGAGACGACCAAGTGTTGAACCAACGTTGAAAGCTGGCGAGATCACGGGTCAGGGAAGTGGGCTGGCGAGTCCAGGATTGTTGGTCGAGGCGGAAGAACACGTAGATCTTCACCAGCGCACCGACGATCTGGTTGTAATAGAGAATCGCCGGGTAGGCCGGGCCGATCCGGTGACCGGAGCAGGACAGCAGCAGCGTCAGAATCAGGCGGGTGATGCCGATCCACAGCAGGTACACCAGGATGAACGCGGTGCCGTACTTGAAGCTGGCGATGATTGCCACAGTCAGGCCGAGCAGCGATGTCCACATCGACACGCGCTGGTCGAACAGCACCAACGAGGTGAAGGCACCGAGGCGTTTCATGCCCAGGCCCAGTGCTCGCGAGTTCTGGCGCAGGTTGTTGCCGTACCAGCGGAACATCAGTTTGCGGCTGGCCTTGATGAAGCTCTTTTCCGGCGGGTGTTCCACGGTGTGGATCGCCGCGTCCGGCACATAGAATGTGTCGTAGCCAAGTCGCATCAGGCTGAACCAGCTCGACTTGTCGTCGCCGGTCAAAAACTTGAAGCGGCCCAGGCGCCAGTGCTGCAGGGAGTCGCTTTCCACGTCGGCGATGAAATCCGGATTGGTCACCACGGAGGCGCGGAATACCGACATCCGGCCGGTCATGGTCAGGACGCGTTTGGACAGGGCCATCGAGCACATGTTGATGTGGCGTTGGGCGAACCGCAGCTTGTGCCATTCGCTCATGATGTAGCCGCCGCGCACTTCGCAGAATTCGTTGGTGGTCAGGCCGCCGACGTTGCCGAACATCTGGAACCACGGCACGGTTTTGCGTACCACACCCTCGGCGAGCACGGTGTCGCCATCGATCACGGCGACGACGGCGCGGTCGTCCGGCAGGTGACGGGAGATGGCGCGGAAACCGTAGGCCAGGCCATCGCGTTTGCCGGTGCCGGGAATGCGCACGAAGTCGAGTTTCACTCGATCCGGCGGATTCATTCGCGCCCACAGCGCTTTGACCAGCAGCTCATCGGACATTTCGACGATGGAGCAGACCATGGTGGCCGGCAGTCCGCAGTCGATCGCTTCGCGGATCACCGAGCTGTAGACCTGCGCTGTGGTCAGCGCGTCGATACGGAAACTGGTGACCATCAGGTACACGTGCGACGGATCTGCCGCCTTGCCCAGCTTGCGCACTTTACGGCGCAGGTGCGGGTAGACGATGTAGAGAAAAATCATGCCGCGCACAAAGTGCGTTGCACCCATCGAGTAGCGCCAGATACCCACGGCGCCAATCAGGAAAATGAAGTCCTTCGACTCGGAGTCGAACGTGGACGTGGGCAGCATCAAGGCCAGGCCCATCAGCAGACTGAGATAAAAAAGCCAGCCGGCGGATTGCAGAAAAAAATGTTTGAGCTTGTTCGACATAACCGTCATCCGAAGGTGAGAAGGCTTCAAGCCGCAAGCTTCGAGCTGCAAGCGAAACGCTTTGGCTTGCAGCTCGAAGCTTGTCGCTTAGGGCTGCTTTACCAGCAGATACCTTCGGTACGGGTGCCGGCGTCAGTGGCTTTGGCCATGAAGCCGACCAGGTCGATAACCTGTTTGCCGTGCGGTGCTTGCTGAGCCAGCGCACGGAACTTCTCGTCGCGGTTGCCGAGGATGATCACGTCGGAGTTGTCGATCACCGATTCGAAGTCTGCGTTGAGCAGGGACGACACGTGCGGGATCTTCGACTCGATGTATTCCTTGTTCGCGCCGTGAACACGGGCGTACTCGACGTTGCTGTCGTAGATGCTCAGGTCGTAACCCTTGCCGATCAGCATTTCGGCCAGTTCCACCAGCGGGCTTTCGCGCAGGTCGTCGGTGCCGGCCTTGAAGCTCAAGCCGAGCAGGGCGACTTTGCGTTTGTCGTGGCTTTCAACGATGTCGAAGGCGTTCTGCACTTGCGATTCGTTGCTGCGCATCAGCGAGTTGAGCAGTGGCGCTTCGACGTCCAGCGAACCGGCGCGGTAGGTCAGGGCGCGGACGTCTTTGGGCAGGCAAGAACCGCCGAAAGCGAAGCCTGGGCGCATGTAGTACTGGGACAGGTTGAGGGTCTTGTCCTGGCAGACCACGTCCATCACTTCACGGCCATCGACGCCGACGGCTTTGGCGATGTTGCCGATCTCGTTGGCGAAGGTCACCTTGGTGGCGTGCCAGACGTTGCAGGTGTACTTGATCATCTCGGCAACGGCGATGTCCTTGCGGATGATCGGTGCGTCGAGTTCTTCGTACAGCGATTGCAGAACGTCGCCCGAGGCCTTGTCGAACTCGCCGATGACGGTCATCGGTGGCAGGTCGTAGTCGGCAATCGCGGTGGATTCACGCAGGAACTCAGGGTTGACCGCAACGCCGAAATCGACGCCAGCCTTTTTCCCGGAGCAATCTTCGAGGATCGGGATGACAACGTTTGCGACAGTGCCCGGCAGTACGGTGCTGCGCACCACGATGGTGTGGCGGGTGGTCTTGTCACGCAGAACGAAACCGATCTCGCGGCACACGGCCTCGATGTAGTTGAGTTCCAGGTCGCCATTCTTCTTGCTCGGCGTACCGACGCAGATCATCGACAGATCGGTGTCACGAATCGCTTCGGCGAAGTTAGTCGTACCGCGCAGACGACCGTTCTGAATACCTTGCTGCAACAGCTCGCCCAGACCGGGTTCAACAATCGGAGATTTGCCAGCGTTGATCATATCGATCTTGTCTTTGGCAACATCGACGCCCACGACGTCATGGCCCCGTGCAGACAGGCAACCGGCACAAACTGCGCCAACGTAACCCAAACCAAATATGCTGATGCGCATCGCAATTACCTCTGTATATATCAGGCCAAAGAAGGCCGGAGTTAATGGTGTTCAGCGTTAAAAGTGCACTCGAAAGTGCGGCGCGCAGGCGTCACAATGCCGTGTGCAGGCAAACTAATTTTCGAGTGTCTAAATAAGTGCACTCAAGATGTGCGCAACTAGGCCTTGTTGTTATGACCTGCCCTGTTATGCAGCCGATCTCCATTGTTGGAGACCTTGGTGCAATCGGTTTGCGCGCTTGGTGTCAGGCGAATAGCCATACAAATCAAGCGGTTGTGTACTCAGGCGAGCACGTTTATAGGGGCGTGGCCATGGCCTTGCAGGGGATATTAATGGAGCGTATCTCCTGTGCTTCGGTTTGTTTTCAGACTAGTTAGTCATCTAGGCAAGTTGCTGTGACAACTTGGTTACATGACTATCTGCCCTGCGTAAGTTATCTCGTACAAACTCGGCGAGAATCGTTACCGGTGGTATGAGCTATGCATTTGGACGAAGTTCCTGTCCACTCATCGCGAAATCTGAAATTTCTTGAAATATTGTCGTAGATGGCACCAATCTCAATTTGATGGCACTTTCGTTTTCGACCTTTAATAACAGGCGAATAATCACGTTAGATAGTTTTGTGCCACTACCGTGAAAAAATTTAGGTGCCACTACTGAAAAAAATGATCAGTGTCGAGTGAAACTAATATTAGAAAAGAGGGTGTTGGTTTTATGGCGCCATAAAAATGGCGATATGTGGCGGGGGATTTTCGACATCGTGCGAGCTGCACGACTCTTGGTAGAAAGAGTCGTGCAATAGGCATGCTTTATTCGGGGGCGTGATCGCGCAGAAACACCAGATTGTCCGGTTTCGACTGTTCAGCGCTGTAGCGATAACCCTGAACATCGAACTGCTTGAGCTGGGCAGGATCGTTGATGCCTTCCTGGATCACGAAACGGCTCATCAGGCCACGGGCCTTTTTTGCGTAGAAGCTGATGATCTTGTACTGACCGTTTTTCAGATCCTTGAAATCAGCATTGATGATTCGCGCATTCAACGCGGTGCGTTTGACAGCTGAAAAGTACTCGTTGGACGCCAGGTTGAGCAGCAAATCATCGCCTTGCTCGGCCAATGCTTCATTCAGCCATTCACTGATGCGGGTGCCCCAGAACGCGTACAAATCCTTGCCGCGCGCGTTGGCCAGTTTGGTGCCCATCTCCAGACGATACGGTTGCATCAAGTCCAGTGGGCGCAGCAGGCCATAAAGGCCGGAGAGCATGCGCAGGTGTTTTTGCGCGTAATCGAAATTCGCCTCGCTAAAGGACTGCGCGTCGAGACCGGTGTAGACGTCACCCTTGAACGCGAGCAGCGCCTGCTTGGCGTTTTCCGGGGTGAACGCTGGCGTCCAGCTGCCGAAACGCGCGGCATTGAGCCCGCCGATCTTGTCGGAGACGTGCATCAGCTCGCTGATCTGTGCCGGCGATAGCTCGCGCAATTGCTGGATCAGTTCTTGGGAGTGGTCCAGATATTGCGGCTGGGTGAAGCGCTGGGTCGCCGGCGGCGTTTCGTAATCGAGGGTCTTGGCGGGGGAAATCACCATCAGCATGAAGTCGTCTCCTTTAATCGTGGAGGCGATTCTAGGGGGTTGGGGCGGTTGACTCCAGCTATCAGGCTCATAGGTGATCGACGGCTGGCCCCAATCCCCTGTGGGAACGAGCCTGCTCGCGAAAGCAGTGCATCAGTCGACTTCTAAGGCGGATCTGAATCCGTATTCGCGAGCAGGCTCGCTCCCGCATGGGAATCTGTGTTGCTGAGGGAACTGTGTGGGATCAGCTATAGTGCCGCCCGGGTTTTGTTACGGAGACATCCCATTGCGCATTGTTCTTTTATTCACCGCGTGGCTGTTGAGCTTCGGTGCCATCGCGGCGCCGGGCGATGTGGCGACGCTGGATCGCAGCACCTGGCCGGAGCAATTGACCAGCCCGACCCTGTTCGACGTTGCGTCCCGGGCGGAAATCCTCATGTTCGCCCGTGTTCTGCTCGGTACCGAGTCTATTGACGAAGCTGCCCTGTCCCAGCGCCTGGGCCTGCGCACGGTCAATATCGATGCAGTCAACAGCCTGCGCGAGCGCCTGTGGCAGCGCCTGCTTGCCAACTACAACTACGCCCAACAAAGTTGCGATCAGGACGCCTCGTTCTGCTTCCTCGTCGAAGACTTGCCAACGCTGCGTGAGCAGGCCGCCAAATTCGTCGTCAGCGATGACAGCTATTACACCAGGTGGGCCGAGCCAAGCCGGATCTTCCATCTGCAGTATCTGGACGAATTGCTGCGCAAGGCTGCGTTGTTTCCGCAGACCAGCAGCGAAATCGATCGTTTCGGCGACTATGAGCGCAACGGCGAGGAGATGCATGATCGACTGTTTCTGCTGACTTTCGACAGCGCCGCCAACGCGCAACCGGACAACACCGACTGGCTCACCGAGTACCTGCGCAAGGCCAACATGAGCGGCACGTTCTTCATGTTGGGCAAGGATATTCAGGCGCGACTGGGTGACCGTTCCGTGAGCGGCCTGCAAGCGACGTTCTCGCAGCAATGCGTCGGCGTGCAGGGTTGGGAGTTCCGCTCCCACAGCCATTGGCAGGACTGGCAGGATTCGGTGCGCCGCAGTGCCGATCTGGTGAAGAACAAACTGCCGGAAAATTATGTACCGCTGTTCCGTCCGCCGGATGGCCAGCGGCGTAGCGATGCACAAGGCTTCTTTAACACGCAGGGCCTGCAAGTGGCGCTGTGGGACATCGATGCCCAGGACGGCGCCGGCAAACTCAAAGGCCCGCAGAGTGCACAGCGAGTGCTGACCCTGATGCTGTTGTGGCGTCACGGGGTGATCAATTTCAACATGAAACAGGATGCCGTGAAGACCGCCATGCCGTGGCTGATAACGCAAACCGCGCAAAGCGGCATCGGTTGGGAAGACTGTCTGGACGGGTTTCGCTGAGAAACGAAGAAAGCCCGGAAACATTGGGCTTGGGGCAATTTTTTTGCAGAATTCGATGCAGGCGGACTTCCGACTTTAGCGAGGTCTGGACGGTCCGCCAAGGGCTTTTCGTCACTCTGCAAAATAAACTTCAAAAAACCGTCAAAGTGCTTTTTCCTGTCATGGGTTTTGGAGTATTACGAAGACAGACCGCCGAAACCTGCAACACAGGTGGCGTCTTCCAAGACCCACTTTGTGTGCAAGTCACCTGCCTCTTTCAATAAAAGCCCGGCAGATGAATCGGCAGTCACTTCGAGGCGCAGCACTGTAGAGGTATTGCGTCGAATGGCTCTGACAAAGGTGACCGAGTATGGATGATCACGGACGTAGCCCTTCCAACCAGCCAATCCTTTATGTACTCGATACCAACGTATTGATTCACGATCCAAACGCCCTGCTTAATTTCGAAGAACACCACGTCGCCATCCCGATGACCGTGCTGGAAGAGCTGGACAAGCTCAAGAGCGGCCATCACAGCGTTGCCGCCGAATGCCGCCAGGCTATCCGGCTGATCGACAAGACCCTGGGCGATGCCTCCCCCGAGGACGTCGAACTGGGCGTGCCGATTCAGCGCGGCAAGGGCGGTCCGAAGGGCTTGCTGTCAATTCTGATGAGCAAACAGGCCGAATCGAACCTGATTCTGCCCGAGCATCTGAACGACAACAAAATCATCAACCAACTCATCGATATGCACACCCGTGATCCGCAGAAACCTGTGGTTCTGGTGACCAAAGACATCAACATGCGCCTCAAGGCGCGCGCCTGCGGGATCGCGGCCGAGGACTACAGCACCGACCAACTGGTCGATGACGTGTCCCTGCTGCCCAACGGTTATCACAACATGACCGGCTCTTTCTGGGATCTGGTGAGCAAGGTTGAAACCCGTCAGGACCACGGTCGCACATGGCACGAAGTGAAGTTGATCGACAACTTGCCGGCGGTGCATATCAATGAGTTCATCATCGACGAGCAGGGCTTCGTTGGCTGGATCAAGGAGATTGACGAAGACCGCCTGCTGATTCTCGATCTGCATCAGGAACCCCTCTTGCACCAGGAAGCCTGGGGCCTCAAGCCGCGTGACATCTACCAGAGCCTGGCGCTGTACGCGCTGCTCGATCCGGACATCCATCTGGTCAACCTGTCGGGGGCGGCCGGTTCCGGTAAAACCATTCTGGCGTTGGCCGCTGCGATCGAGCAGACCATGGTCAGCAAGCGTTATCGGCGCATCATCGCCACCCGCAGCGTGCAGGGCCTGGACCAGGAAATCGGTTTCCTGCCCGGCACCGAAGCGGAAAAAATGGAGCCTTGGCTGGGCGCCATCACCGACAACCTCGAAGCCTTGCACATGGATGACGAAAATACCCATGGCAGCGTCGATTACATCCTCAGCAAAGTGCCGTTGCAGTTCAAATCGCTCAACTACATTCGCGGTCGCAGCTTCCAGCAGAGCCTGATCCTGATCGACGAATGCCAGAACCTCACGCCGCACCAGATGAAAACCATCATCACCCGTGCCGGCGCTGGTTCCAAAGTGGTGTGCCTGGGTAACCTCGCACAGATCGACACCCCTTACCTGTCCGCGACCAGCTCCGGGCTGACCTACCTGACCGAACGCTTCAAGGATTTCCCCAACGGTGTGCACATCACCCTGCAAGGGGTGCCTCGCTCGATCCTGGCTGAATACGCAGAGTCTCACCTCTAAGAGGAGCAGCTACAAGCTTCAAGCCGTAAGCTACAAGTGGCCCGAGTGAAATTCACTTGCCGCTTGAAGCTTGCGGCTTTCGGCTGTTTAAATGCGAGCTTTCCTGACGCCTGCCTACCGCGCTTTAACTTGCCGCTTGTAGCTTGCCGCTTGTAGCTGCCTCAAGGAGGCCCCCGTGCTGACTCATCTCGATTCCCAAGGTCGCGCCAACATGGTCGACGTCACCGAAAAAGCCGTGACGTTCCGTGAAGCGACGGCTCAAGCGCTGGTGCGCATGCTCCCCGAAACGTTGCAGATGATCGTCAGTGGCGGCCATCCCAAAGGCGACGTATTTGCCGTCGCGCGCATTGCAGGCATTCAGGCGGCGAAGAAAACCAGCGATCTGATTCCCCTGTGCCATCCGCTGATGCTCACTGGCGTCAAAGTCGAGCTCAGCGCTGAAGGCGAAGACACCGTGCGCATCGTCGCCCGTTGCAAATTGTCCGGGCAGACCGGCGTCGAGATGGAAGCGCTGACCGCTGCCAGCGTCGCCGCGCTGACTATCTATGACATGTGCAAAGCGGTGGATCGCGGCATGACCATCGAAAGCGTGCGTCTGCTGGAAAAGGTCGGCGGCAAGAGCGGGCACTTTCAGGCGGATCAAGCATGAAGCTGACAGTTAGGTTTTTTGCCCGTTACCGTGAAGCGCTGGGCGTTGACTCGGTAACGGTCGACGGTGATTTCACCACCGTCGATGACGTGCGCGCGCTGTTGGCACAGCGTGAAGGCGCCGAGGTATTGAGCGAGCAGAACCTGATGTGCGCACGCAACGAAGACTTGTGCCAGCTCGACGAGCCGGTGGTCGAGGGTGACGAAGTGGCGTTTTTCCCCACTGTGACCGGAGGCTGATCCATGGCGATTCGTGTGCAGGCCACGCCGTTAGATCCGGGTGCGGAAGTCAATGCGATGCACGCGGCCAATGTCGGCGTCGGCGCGGTGGTGAGCTTCGTCGGTTACGTGCGCGACTTCAACGATGGCCTGGATGTGGCGGGGATGTTCCTCGAACACTATCCGGGCATGACTGAAAAAGCCCTCGGCAAGATCGCCATCGAGGCCGAGCAGCGCTGGCCGTTGCTGAAACTGGAAGTGCTGCACCGCATCGGCGCGCTGGAACCGGGCGAGCCGATCGTGTTTGTCGGCGCTGCCAGCGCCCATCGCCAGGCTGCGTTCGACGCCTGCGCCTTCGTCATGGATTACCTGAAAACCCGCGCACCGTTCTGGAAGAAGGAAAACACCAGTGACGGCCCGCGCTGGGTGGAAGGGCGCGACAGTGATCATGCGGCGGCAGATCGCTGGAACAAGTAGTTCTTTAGCTTTCTTCAGTAAGCCATCGCTGGCAAGCCAGCTCCCACAGGTTTCAGTGGTGCGCGAAAAATATGTGCACGACGCGAAACACTGTGGGAGCTGGCTTGCCAGCGATGAGACCATCCGCAACACCAAAAACCTCGCAAACACTCTCTGCTTCCTAATTGACGACTTGTACCTATAAGTCCAATATGGATTTACAAGTACAAAAAACAGCTTCGTCTTGCCGCTCGTAGCTCTCCGCTCCCAGCTGCTCTTCTTCATCTTGCCAAACCAACAACAACCCGCGAGAGAATGAACATGAAGAAACTTCCCCTCATCACCGGTCTGGCCCTTAGCCTACTGGCGTGCAGCAGCGTGTTCGCCGCCGAGAAAACCCTGCGCATCGGCATTGAAGCGGCTTACCCGCCATTCGCCTCGAAAACCGACAAAGGCGAAATCGTCGGTTTCGACTACGACATTGGCAACGCCCTGTGCGCGCAGATGAAGGCCAAGTGCGTGTGGGTCGAGGGTGAGTTCGACGGTCTGATTCCTTCGCTCAAAGTGAAGAAAATCGACATGGCGCTGTCGTCCATGACCATCAACGAAGACCGCAAGAAGTCGGTGGATTTCACCCACAAGTACTACTTCACTTCGTCGCGGCTGGTGATGAAGGACGGCGCCACGGTCGATGATCAATACGCCAGCCTCAAAGGCAAGAACGTCGGCGTGCAGCGCGCAACCACCACCGACCGCTATGCCACCGAGGTGTTCGAGCCCAAGGGCGTCAACGTCAAGCGCTACAGCAACAACGAAGAGATCTACATGGACCTGGCAGCCGGTCGCCTTGATGCGATTTTTGCCGACACCATTCCGCTGAATGACTTTCTGTCGATGCCACGCGGCAAGGGTTATGCGTTTGTCGGGCCGGAGCTGAAGGATCCGAAGTATGTCGGCGAGGGGGCGGGGATTGCGGTGCGCAAGGGTAATACTGAGCTGGTAAGCCAGTTGAATAGCGCCATCGACGGGATTCGCGCCAGTGGCGAATATCAGAAGATTTCCGACAAGTATTTCAAGTCGGACATTTACGGCGACTGATCGTCCGCTATCGCTGGCAAGCCAGCTCTCACAGTGATCGAGTCGTACACATTTTGTGTACATCAAAATCCCTGTGGGAGCTGGCTTGCCAGCGATGGAGTCAGATCAATCACCGCGAATCTTCAGCCCTTTAATTCCTTCAGGTGTTTGTACACCGTCGCCCGGCCCATGTTCAGCACATTGGCCACGTAGTTCGAGGCACTCTTGCCCTTGAACGCGCCCTCGGCATGCAGCGCCAGCACCAGTTCACGTTTGTGATCGCGGGTCAGCAGATTCAGGCTCAGTTGGCGCTCGCGCAGCCAGGCGTGCAGGAACGTGTTGATGCGCTCCTGCCAGTCATCGCGAAACAGTGAGTCCGGTTGCGGTATCAGTTTGCTCGGCGACAGGAACAGGTCCAGCGCAGCCTTGGCATTCTCGAACAGCGAAATATTCAGATTGATGCACAGCACCGCCAGCGGCAGGCCTTCGCTGTCGCGCAATACGCTGCTCAGGCTGCGAATCTTCTGACCATCCCAGTTGAGTTTTTCGTACGGGCCGATGTTCCGCTCGCTGACATCCTCGCTGAGCATGTCTTCAAGTGACGATTCGTCACCGATCTCGCGTTTGGACAGATTGTTGGCGATGTAATCGACTTTTTGCGTGCGCAAATCGTGCAGCACCACTTCGGCGTGGGGAAAAAACAGTGTGGCGATGGCGTCGGCGATGGCCCGGAAGTTATCCAGTGCCGGGTCGAGTTCGGGGGCGGTCATGACAGTGGAGCTCCAGGCAGCGTCAGCGCCCACATGAACAGGGGCGCTGCGAGTTTGCCGCAATCGGTTGGGCGCGTCATCCGCAGCGCGGATTAACCGAGCCGGGCAGGGGAGAGCATGTTGCTGCTCAGGCCGAACTGGCGCAGTTGCTCGGGCAACGGCAAACCGCGCACCAGTGCGGCGCTGGCCTGGCCCATCGCCGGTGACGTCTGGATGCCGTACCCACCCTGGGCTGCGACCCAGAACAGGCCCGGCACCTGCGCATCGAATCCGCTGAGCAAATCACCGTCGGCAACGAAACTGCGCAAGCCGGCCCATGTTCGAGTCGGGCGGCGGATGGTCAGCGTCGTGGCTTCTTCGATCTGATAGATGCCCATGGCGATGTCCAGTTCTTCAGGCTGCACGTCGTGGGGTTCGACCGGGTCCGCGTTGGCTGGCGAGCCTAAGAACATGCCGGCATCAGGTTTCATGTAGAACGATTCGTCGAGGCTGACCAGCATCGGCCACTGATGAATATCGACACCTTCTGGCCCGGCGAAGATGAAGGCGGCGCGGCGTTTCGGTTGCAGGCCCAGCGATTGTGCACCGGCCATTGCGCCGATCTTGTCAGCCCAGGCGCCGGCGGCGTTGATGATCACTGGCGCGCTGAAGGTCTGGCCATTGGTCTGCACCTGCCAGACATTGTTGGCATCGCGCTCAAGCCCCAGCACCTGGCAGTCGGTGTGCACCTCGCCGTGGTTGCGGCGGATCCCGCGCAGGTAGCCTTGATGCAGGGCGTCGGTATCGATGTCACAGGCTGTCGGGTCGTAAATCGCCCCGTGGACTTTTTCCCGGCGCAGGATTGGCAGGCGCGCGCAGGCTTCATCGGCGCTGAGCCGTTGCATTTCCGGCACCGTGGCTTTGGCGCTCAGGTACTGGTTGTTGAGTTCGGCGGCGTCACCGGTGAAATCCACGGTCATCTCGCCGCGCGGGGTCAGCAGCGGGTGCTCGCAGAAACCGGCCGGCGGCTGGTCGAAAAACTCACGGCTGGCCTGAGTCAGCGCGCGTACCTGCGGTGTGCCATAAGCCGCGGTGAACAGGGCGGCGGACCGCCCGGTGGAGTGATAGGCCGGGTGAGACTCACGCTCCAGCACAATCACTTTGGCGTGGGTCGACAGCCAGAAACCGGTGGAAGCGCCGGCAATCCCGCCGCCGATGATGATGAAATCTGCCTGGCTCATGAAAAAACTCCACGTTGAACTGCAAAGTTGAAGTTGTCGCAAATCCTGTGGCAGCCAGGCTGCCCCGCGATGGCATCACTACGGTTTTTCTGACGAACCGAGGCGTCTGCATCGCGGCCAAGCCCGCTCCCACAGGGATCGAGGTGTCAGTGCTTCAGGTGATAAATCGCATTCGCCAGGGCGATGTCTTCCAGCCCTAGACCGATCGAGCGGAAAAACACGTGACGGTGGTAATTGGGGCGTTGCACTTTTTCACTGAGCAGATCGGCGAGGTCACCCATGATCGAGTCCGTGCTCCAGCCATGTTGCTCAACAGCAATCAGCATCTCGCCCGCCGAGCCCGGCGTGGTCAGACGATAGTCGCAGAACACCTGCATGTCGTTGAGGCTTTGTGGCGGCACCTCATGGGCGCGGGGGGCGTTGGTGCTGATCGACGTGATCAACGCAGGTTTGCTCAGTGCCGCCGGGTCGATCACCGGCCCCGCGGACGAAGTGCAGAGCATGATCACATCGGCATCGGCGAGGGCGGCTTCAAGACGGGTTGCAATCGTCAGTCCGGGAGTAGCGGCTGTGAGCAGCGCCTGGGTTTCAGGATCCTCTTGCAGGCTCGGCGAATACACACTGATGCTTTGCCAGTCGCGTAAAGACTTCACGTAATGCAGATGCGCCTGTGCGACTTTGCCGCTGCCGATGATCGCCAGTCGCCGCGCATCCAGCGGAGCGAGGGCATCGACGGCCACTGCGGTGGTCGCAGCCGTACGCGCTGTGGTGAGTTCGCCGGCATCGCACAGCAGCAAGGGTTGGCCGGTCTGCATCGACATCAACAAGGTCCACGCGGTCACCAACGGGCCTTGCTCGCGGACGATGTACGGCGAGGTCTTCACGCCGTACATACCGTCTTCGGCCAACACACCCAGGTAATTGATGAAGTCACCAGCGCCCTGCGGGAACTCCACCAGTTGCTGCGCCGGTTGAACCGCGTTACCGGCGGCGAGATCGCGGAACAGTTTGCGCAATGTCTGCGGCACATCAATGCGGGCCAGCAGCTCACGGGCCTGGGTTTGGTCGATCACGTAGGGCGTACTGGACATGTCAGGCTCCGGAAGCGAAATCTAAACTTATTTGTCTATTATGGACTTTTAGTTTTGCCGGGCAAGATCCTCCGGAAAAAAAGCCGGGCACAAAAAAAGCGCAGTCCGTTGCCGGCTGCGCTTCTCTTCTATCGTGTCACTTACTCTGGACGCTTGCGCTCAACTGCACGCAACAGATGCGTGGGAGGTGTTTCACAGCTGATCTTGCGGCCGAGCTTCTCTTCGATGGACGGCAACTGATAGGAGTCGTCTTCACCGGCAAAGCTGATCGACACGCCATCGGCGCCGGCACGACCGGTACGGCCGATGCGGTGCACGTAATCGTCCGGGACTTCCGGCAGAGTGAAGTTGATGACGTGGCTGATGCCGTCGATGTGGATGCCGCGACCGGCAACGTCGGTGGCGACCAGTACGCGAATCTTGCCTTCACGGAAACCTTCGAGCGTCTTGATGCGCTTGTGCTGCGGCACGTCGCCAGACAGTTGCGCGGCGTTGATGCCATCACGCACCAGGCGTTCTTCGATTCGGCGCACTTCGTCTTTGCGGTTGGCAAACACGATCACCCGCTCCCAGCCGTTATCGTTGACCAGGTTGAAGAGCAGTTTGTATTTGTCGGCAGCGGCCACGGCAAAGATGTGCTGCTCGACATTTTCGTTGGCCACGTTCTGCGATTCGATCTCGACGATCGACGGGTCGGTGGTCCATTGCTTGGCGAGGTTCATCACGTCTTCGGTGAAAGTCGCGGAGAACAGCAGCGTCTGACGTTCGCTTTTCGGCGGGGTCTGGCGAATGATCTGCCGAACCTGCGGGATGAAACCCATGTCGAGCATGCGGTCGGCTTCGTCCAGCACCATTACTTCGACCATGTCCAGATGGACGTCGCCGCGCTGGTTGAAGTCGAGCAGGCGGCCCGGGGTCGCAACGAGGATGTCGCAGTGGCGCGCTTCAAGGTGCTTGAGCTGCTTGTCGAAATCCATGCCGCCGACAAACGTCATCACGTTGAGGCCGGTGTACTTGGTCAGGTCGGCGGCGTCTTTTGCAATCTGCACCACCAGCTCACGGGTCGGCGCGATGATCAGCGCACGGGGTTCGCCCATGTAGCGTTCTTTCGGCGGCGGGGTCTGCAACAACTGAGTGATGATCGAGATCAGGAACGCGGCGGTTTTACCGGTACCGGTCTGGGCGCGGCCGATGGCGTCTTTGCCGGCGAGGGTGAAACCCAGCACCTGTGCCTGAATCGGCGTGCAATAAGGAAAGCCCAGATCCTGAATGGCGTGCATCAGTTCTGGAGAAAGCTTGAAATCGTGAAAGCGGGTTTTGCCTTCCTGAGGTTCGACGACGAAGTCTTCAAGTTTCCACGGGATGACTGGAGCCTTGGGCTTGGGTTCGCGACGCGGCTTGAGCGGTTTTGGCGCTTCGCTGCGGGCAGGCTCGGCGGCGATTGGCGCGGCCGGTGCAGGTTGCGGTTCTTGCTTCGGTGTCGCTGCGGGAGCGGGGCGGTCGGCCTGCGGGGCATCGTTGCGATGACCGGGGGCGTGCGACGGCGCACGGGTAACTGGCGCGAGCTGCTCAGCCTCGCTTTTACCGAACATTTTCTTGAGTGCTTCGAGCACGGTCATCTCATCAATTGGTTAAGGAATGTACGCCGGCCAGTGTAATGCAAGAAACGGGCGCGGCGTAGTGTGATGATCAAAGGGCGGACGTTGTGCGGATAATCAGCGCAGGCGCTCGCTCAGCCAGGTACCGATATCGCGAATTTCCTCGGGTAACACTTCGTGCTCCATTGGGTATTCCTGCCATGTCACGGTGACACCATGGGCTTTCAGATACTCATAAGCTGTGCGGCCCATCGAGTTTTGCACCACGTTGTCGAACTGACCGTGCAATGACAGCACCGGAATTCGTTGCTGACTGGCAGATAACTGCAGTTCCTCACTGAACGTTGGCGCATACGTCGACAACGCCATCACGCCACCCAACGGTCCCTGCCATTTCAGAAAAGCGGTGTGATAGACCACGGCGCCACCCTGGGAGAAACCCGCGAGAAAAATCCGCGAGGCGTCTATTCCGCTGGCGCGCTCGTTTTCGATCAATTCAATGACGTGATTGGCCGACGCTTCCAGTTCATCACGATCGATCGCGCGCGCCGGGCTCATGGCTTTGATGTCGTACCAGCTCGGCATGGCATATCCGCCATTTATCGTCACTGGACGGGTCGGCGCCTGCGGCAGTACGAAGCGTGTGCTCAGCAGGCTTTCCTGCAACGCCTCGGCGACCGGCAGAAAGTCAAAGCGGTCGGCGCCGAGGCCGTGCAGCCAGATCACGCAGGCGTCTGCGGGCTTAACAGGCTGAAGAATCAAGGGCTCGGTCATGTCTGCTCCAAATATGTGCGGGCGCTCTCATTGAGTGCGTGATTGAAGTGCGCGCCCGGTTGATCCGTTAAGAAGATGTCGCAAGGGTACAAGTTTTGCTATTGACCTGTCGCTTATGTGCTTCAGCGGCCGGTGTGGTACGGGCTTTGCTATGGCTTGAAGCGTGCAACCGATCTCGCGTCTGGCGGTAACACTATCAGTGAACGCCTGACGATGGGATGCAAAGAATCCGGTAATGGATGTTCGCCAATGGCCGCCATGGGCTTAGCGAATATGAAAGGGCTACAGCCCGTTCGGCCAATTGGTGAGAAGTGAGTTGTCCATGATGTGGATTTTCTCCTGAAACACTCATAGCGAAGGTCTTTACGTCGGTTGACCCAATAAAAAGCCAACTAGGGTCAACACCGCCTCAAAAGGGTGCGACTGGACTCAAGCTCCGACACAACAAGAGCAAAACTGGAGGTTTGAATGAAGATGTTGAAATCCACTCTGGCGATCGTGACTGCAGCAGCAGTACTCGGCGTCAGCGGGTTCGCTCAGGCGGGTGCAACCCTGGATGCCGTGCAGAAGAAAGGTTTCGTGCAATGTGGCGTGAGCGACGGTCTGCCGGGCTTCTCGGTACCGGACGCTACCGGCAAGATCCTCGGCATCGACGCTGACTTCTGCCGCGCAGTAGCTGCTGCCGTATTCGGCGACGCAACCAAGGTCAAATTCAGTCAGTTGAACGCCAAGGAGCGTTTCACCGCGCTGCAGTCCGGCGAGATCGACATCCTGTCGCGCAACACCACAATGACCAGCTCCCGTGATGCGGGCATGGGCCTGAAATTCCCGGGCTTCATTACCTACTATGACGGCATCGGCTTCCTGGTAAACAACAAGCTGGGCGTGAAGAGTGCCAAAGAGCTGGACGGCGCAACCATCTGCATCCAGGCCGGTACTACCACCGAGCTCAACGTTTCCGACTACTTCCGCGGCAACGGTCTGAAATACACCCCAATCACCTTCGACACCTCCGATGAAAGCGCCAAGTCGCTGGAATCCGGTCGTTGCGACGTGCTGACTTCCGACAAATCCCAGCTGTTCGCCCAGCGCAGCAAACTGGCTTCGCCGAAAGACTACGTGGTTCTGCCGGAAACCATTTCCAAGGAACCACTGGGTCCAGTCGTGCGTAACGGCGACGACGAGTGGCTGGCCGTGGTGCGCTGGACTGGCTACGCCATGCTCAACGCTGAAGAGGCCGGCATCACTTCGAAGAATGTCGAAGCTGAAGCCAAGTCCACCAAGAATCCGGACGTCGCTCGTATGCTCGGCGCTGACGGTGAGTACGGCAAAGACCTGAAACTGCCGAAGGACTGGGTCGTGCAGATCGTCAAGCAGGTCGGCAACTACGGTGAAGTGTTCGAGAAAAACCTCGGCAAGAACACTCCGCTGGAAATCGACCGTGGCCTGAACGCCCTGTGGAACAACGGCGGCATTCAGTACGCACCACCAGTGCGCTAATGGTTCTATCACCCGGCGGGCCAACCGCCGGGTGATGTTCTTGTTCCATTTTTTCCGGGGCACTTCATGCAAAAATCAATCGGCGCACCAAAGCAGAGGCTCAGCCTCAGCGATCCGCGAGTGCGCGCCTGGGTATTTCAGATCGTCACTATCGTGGCCGTCGTCTCCCTGGGCTGGTTCCTGTTCGATAACACACAAACCAACCTTGAACACCGGGGCATCACCTCCGGCTTCAGCTTTCTGGAGCGCAGTGCCGGGTTCGGCATCGCTCAAACCCTGATCGACTACACCGAAGCGGACAGCTATGCCCGCGTGTTTGTGATCGGTCTGCTCAATACATTGCTGGTGACCATCATCGGCGTGATCCTGGCGACTCTGCTGGGCTTCATCATTGGTGTCGCGCGTCTTTCGCCAAACTGGATCATCAGCAAGCTGGCGACCGTGTATGTGGAAGTCTTCCGCAACATTCCGCCCCTGCTGCAAATCCTGTTCTGGTACTTCGCGGTGTTCCTGACCATGCCGGGACCGCGCAACAGCCACAACTTCGGCGACACTTTCTTTGTCAGCAGCCGTGGCCTGAACATGCCGGCCGCGCTGGCAGCTGATGGTTTCTGGGCATTCGTGATCAGTGTTGTGGTGGCCATCGTCGGCATCGTGCTGATGTGCCGCTGGGCCAATAAGCGCTTCGAAGCGACCGGTGAGCCGTTCCACAAGTTCTGGGTGGGTCTGGCGATTCTGCTGGTGATCCCGAGTTTGTGCGCGCTGATCTTCGGCGCTCCGCTGCACTGGGAAATGCCCGAGCTCAAGGGCTTCAACTTCGTTGGCGGCTGGGTGCTTATCCCGGAACTGCTGGCCTTGACCCTGGCCCTGACCGTTTACACCGCGGCGTTCATCGCCGAAATCGTGCGTTCGGGGATCAAGTCGGTCAGCCACGGCCAGACCGAAGCGGCCCGTTCACTCGGTTTGCGTGAAGGCCCGACCCTGCGCAAGGTAATCATTCCCCAGGCTCTGCGGGTGATCATCCCGCCGCTGACCAGCCAATACCTGAACCTGGCGAAGAACTCCTCGCTGGCCGCCGGTATCGGTTATCCGGAAATGGTTTCGCTGTTCGCCGGCACCGTGCTGAACCAGACCGGTCAGGCGATCGAAGTGATTGCGATCACCATGAGCGTGTACCTGGCGATCAGTATCAGCATTTCCCTGCTGATGAACTGGTACAACAAGCGCATTGCGCTGATCGAGCGGTAAGGAAAAGCGCATGAGTACTCATACTTTCAAACCCGACATGCCCCCACCGAGCAGTAGCATCGGCGTAGTGGCATGGATGCGCGCGAACATGTTCTCCAGCTGGCTCAACACCTTGCTGACGCTGTTCGCGTTCTACCTGATCTACCTGATCGTTCCGCCGATTCTGGGGTGGGCGATCCTCGACGCAAACTGGGTCGGCACCACCCAGGCCGATTGCACCAAGGAGGGCGCCTGCTGGGTGTTCATCCAGCAACGCTTCGGTCAGTTCATGTATGGCTACTACCCGACCGGCCTGCGCTGGCGCGTGGACCTGACCGTATGGCTGGCAGTGATCGGCGTGGCGCCACTGTTCATCTCGCGCTTCCCGCGTAAAGCTGTGTACGGGCTGAGCTTTCTGGTGATCTATCCGATTGTCGCCTGGTGCCTGCTGCACGGCGGCGTATTCGGCCTGCAAACCGTCGCGACCAGCCAATGGGGCGGCTTGATGCTGACTCTGGTGATTGCCACCGTCGGTATCGCTGGCGCCTTGCCGCTTGGCATCGTGCTGGCGCTGGGTCGGCGTTCGAACATGCCGGCGATTCGAGTGGTCTGCGTGACCTTCATCGAGTTCTGGCGCGGCGTGCCGTTGATCACTGTGTTGTTCATGTCTTCGGTAATGCTGCCGCTGTTCCTGCCCGAAGGCATGAACTTCGACAAGTTGCTGCGGGCGCTGATCGGCGTGATCCTGTTCCAGTCGGCCTACGTGGCTGAAGTGGTGCGCGGCGGTCTGCAAGCGATCCCTAAAGGTCAGTACGAAGCGGCGGCTGCAATGGGCCTGGGCTACTGGCGTTCGATGGGCCTGGTGATTCTGCCGCAAGCCCTGAAAATGGTGATTCCCGGCATCGTCAACACCTTCATCGCGCTGTTCAAGGACACCAGTCTGGTGATCATCATCGGCCTCTTTGACCTGCTCAACAGCGTCAAACAAGCCGCTGCCGATCCGAAATGGCTGGGCATGGCCACCGAAGGCTACGTGTTTGCCGCCCTGGTGTTCTGGATTTTCTGTTTTGGTATGTCGCGCTATTCCATGCATCTGGAACGCAAGCTCGACACTGGCCACAAGCGTTAGGAGTTCTGTAATGAGTGAAGCAATCAAAAAGCCTGTGAGCCCTGAAGGCATTATTCAGATGCAGGGCGTCAACAAGTGGTATGGCCAGTTCCACGTGCTGAAAGACATCAACCTCAACGTCAAACAGGGCGAGCGTATCGTCCTGTGCGGCCCGTCGGGTTCCGGCAAATCGACCACCATTCGTTGCCTCAATCGTCTGGAAGAACACCAGCAGGGCCGCATCGTCGTCGATGGCGTGGAACTGACCAACGACCTCAAGCAGATCGAAGCGATCCGCCGTGAAGTCGGCATGGTGTTCCAGCATTTCAATCTGTTTCCGCACCTGACCATTTTGCAGAACTGCACCCTGGCGCCGATGTGGGTACGCAAGATGCCCAAGCGCAAGGCCGAGGAAATCGCCATGCATTACCTGGAGCGCGTACGCATTCCGGAGCAGGCGCACAAGTATCCGGGGCAACTGTCCGGCGGTCAGCAACAACGTGTGGCGATCGCCCGCGCGCTGTGCATGAAACCGAAAATCATGCTGTTCGACGAACCGACTTCGGCGCTCGATCCTGAGATGGTGAAAGAAGTGCTCGACACCATGATCGGTCTGGCCGAAGACGGCATGACCATGCTCTGCGTAACCCACGAAATGGGCTTTGCCCGCACCGTGGCCAATCGCGTGATCTTCATGGACAAGGGCGAGATCGTTGAGCAGGCGGCACCGAACGACTTCTTCGATAATCCGCAAAATGAGCGGACGAAGCTGTTCCTGAGCCAGATTCTGCATTGATGGCTGATGTGTAAAACGAACCCGGCCTTGTGCCGGGTTTGTTTTTTTGGGGGTCAGGATACGGTGAGGGTTTCGTGTTCTTTGTGCTCGGTGTATTTGAACGCTCCGCGCAAGTCTGCCCCTTCGCCCAGGGTTTTGACGTCGGTCAGCAAGTAGGGGTATCGATCCAACAGTCGCATCAGCAACATCAGCGCCTTGGGTGGTAATGTTTCGCCGCGCTCGTAGCGAGAGAACGCGTTATGCCCTCCACCGGAGAGCAGTTGCACCGTCTCTTTTTGCGTGAGATGCAGTTTGCGCCGGATACGCTTCATCTCGGCCCCGATCATTTGCCTTGCAGCGATAACCAGCTCGTCACCTGCTTTCGTGTAGCGTTCAGCACTATCGGTATCGTCATCCCACTCGACTTCCCCGCACTGCTGGCATTCCCAACCAGATAGATGATCCACGCGGCGTTCCATGCCTTTGACACTCAGGGTCTCGCCGCGCCCCTCGAAATGTCTCATTCCCTCACGTGCACCGCAGCTGACACATTGCCGGGTTTTCATGGGTTTTTCTCCTTGAAGGAGATCACCGGGGGGCCGCCGCCGGGGCGGTAGGTCACCTTGATGTAAATCTCCAGGTCTTTTGAGTTGATGTGATACACGTCTTGCCAGACTCGATGATCGTCGTAGCTGGTCATCGATTTGTACAACATCCTGTTCTGCAATTCGAAAACGATCTCTTGCATCTCTTTGAAACCAAAACCTAGATCCAGACCGGTTTTTTCCGCGGTCTTGGTGAAGGCTTGTCTGCCAAGCCGCCGGACCTCAGCCTTAATCACCGCCAAGTCGTAATGGGGCGTGTTCTTCTCCATAAGAAACCAAACCCTGTCCCTGAAATTACCCTCTAAGGGTAATTTTGACTAATCGAAAATCCCGCTTCATTTCCCTCCAATTGACCCTAGGTGGTTGCCGTCCTACACGGGTCTGACTAACATGTCAGAAAATTCATCCTATGATTGGATGAAAGGGCGAATCCTATGTCAGACATTTCTCCTCTTGTTAAACGGTCCTTGGTCGATCAGGCCTTGGATCAATTGCGTCAGCGCATCAACAGCGGCACCTGGCAGGTCGGCGAGCGATTGCCTACCGAGCCCGAGCTGTGCGCCGAGCTGGGCATCAGCCGTAACACCGTGCGTGAGGCCATGCGCGTGCTGGCGTTTTCCGGGTTGATTGAAATTCGCCAGGGCGACGGTAGTTATCTGCGTGCGGTGATTGATCCGCTGGACACCCTCAAGGCGCTCTCGCGTTGTTCGCTGGAACAGGCGCGGGAAACCCGGCATATCCTTGAGGTCGAGGCCATCGGCCTCGCGGCGTTGCGCCGCACCGATGAAGACCTCGTCGCCTTGCGTGAAGCGCTCGGCACAAGCGGCAGCCATTACCACGGCGATCTCGACACCTACATCGCCTGCGATCTGGTGTTCCACCGCCGTTTGGTCGACGCCGCGCATAACCCGACACTCAGCGAGCTGTATCGCTATTTTTCCAGCATCGTCGGCGCGCAATTGCGTCAGACGCTGAACATCGTTCCGCGCCGTCAGGAAGTGTTCGACCTGCACATCGAGTTGCTCGATGCCGTCGAACAACGCGACCCGGAACGGGCCAAAGCCTTATCCAGGCAGTTGATCAATGAACCTTGAAACCGAGAAATCCATGCCCCGCAACGAGATATCCACAGCCCCGAAACGCACGGCAGAGCTCGAAGAGCTGCTGATCGATGCCGAGGCTGATGACGAACAAGTACAGCAAAGCCATCCGCTGGTGCGCCGGCCATGGCTGTTGCTGCTGGGCTTGATTCTGGTGGCGCTGAACCTGCGTCCGGCGCTGTCGAGCCTGGCGCCGCTGCTTAGCGACGTATCGAAAAGTCTCGGGCTGTCTGCCGCTCAGGCGGGTCTGCTGACCACGTTGCCGGTGCTGTGCCTGGGTCTGTTTGCACCGCTGGCGCCGATTCTGGCGCGGCGTTTTGGTGCCGAGCGAGTGGTGTTGGGAATTCTCCTGACCCTCGCAGGCGGGATTATCCTGCGCAGCAATTTCGGTGAGATCGGTCTGTTTGCCGGCAGCGTATTGGGCGGCGCCAGTATCGGCATCATTGGCGTGCTGCTGCCGGGCATCGTCAAACGTGACTTCGCCAAACACGCCGGTACCATGACGGGCGTTTACACCATGGCGCTGTGTCTCGGTGCCGCGATGGCGGCGGGATCGAGCGTACCGTTGAGTGAGCACTTCGGCAGCAGTTGGGCAGTGGGTCTGGGTTTCTGGGTGATTCCGGCGCTGGTCGCTGCGGTGTTCTGGCTACCACAAGTAGGGCAGAAACACGGTGCGCACAATGTCGCTTATCGCGTGCGCGGACTGTTGCGTGATCCGCTGGCGTGGCAGGTGACCTTGTACATGGGCCTGCAATCGTCGCTGGCCTACATCGTGTTCGGCTGGTTGCCGTCGATCCTGATTGGTCGCGGTCTGACGCCGACCCAGGCCGGCCTGGTGCTGTCCGGTTCGGTGATCGTCCAGCTCGCCAGTTCACTCGCGGCGCCGTGGCTGGCGACTCGTGGCAAGGATCAGCGTCTGGCGATCGTGGTGGTGATGTCGCTGACCCTCGGCGGTCTGTTCGGTTGTCTGTATGCGCCGATCGAAGGCCTGTGGGGCTGGGCGATTCTGCTCGGTCTGGGGCAGGGCGGTGCATTCAGTCTGGCGCTGACGTTGATCGTACTGCGTTCGCGTGACTCCCATGTCGCAGCCAACCTGTCGAGCATGGCCCAGGGTTTCGGCTACACGCTGGCCTCGATGGGGCCGTTTGCAGTCGGCGTTGTGCATGACTGGACGGGCGGCTGGAATGCGGTGGGCTGGATCTTCGGCATCATTGGCACGGGGGCGATCATCGCGGGCCTCGGTGCCGGGCGGACGCTGTACGTGCAGGTCACAAGCGAAAAGATCTGAATAGCGCAGTTCCCCGTGGGAGTGAGCTTGCTCGCTCCCACAGGTTTTATCGTCGCCTGAAGGCCAAGAAGGGTATTCGGTGGGCGAATGCCGATAGTGTTTCCGCGCTTTGCAGATTATCGTGCTGGCAATCTGTCCATTCCTTGGAGTTTGCCCATGAGTGACGCCCACGCTGCGTTGATCACCCGCTTCTATCAGGCTTTCCAGCGACTCGACGCCGAGGCTATGGCTGCGTGTTACACCGACGATGTGGTGTTCAGCGACCCGGCCTTTGGTGAGCTGCGTGGGCGCGATGCTGGCGACATGTGGCGAATGCTCACCACCCGCGCCAAAGACTTCTCGCTGACTTTCGACAACGTTCGCGCCGATGAGCGCAGCGGCGGTGCGCATTGGGTGGCGACGTATTTGTTCAGCCAGACCGGCAACGTCGTGGTCAACGATATCCAGGCACGCTTCGTGTTCCGAGACGGCAAGATTTGCGAGCACCACGATCATTTCGATCTGTGGCGCTGGTCGCGTCAGGCCTTGGGTTTCAAAGGTCTGCTGCTGGGCTGGACGCCTCTGGTGCGCAACGCAGTGCGTGCCCAGGCGCTGAAGGGATTGAAGGCATTTCAGGCCGGTCGCTGATAAGATCGCGGCCTGTTTCCTACGCGTCTTGATCCCGAAGTGACCAGCCTTAGCGAAAAATCTGTCGATGTTGTCGAGCCAGTGAGCAAGTCCTGGTTCGTCTACCTCGTGCGCGCGGCCAACGGTTCGTTGTATTGCGGGATCAGCAACGATCCCGCGCGCCGTTTTGCCAAGCACCAGAGCGGCAAAGGCGCGCGCTTCTTCCTGTCCAGCCCGGCCACGGCATTGGTTTACACCGAGCTTTGTCGCGACAAGAGCGACGCTTTGCGGCAGGAGCGGTTGATCAAAAAACTGCGCAAGAGCGCGAAGGAGTGTCTGGTCGCGTCTTATCAATCTGACTGATCGGTTCCCATCAGCCAGATCTGTAGGCTGCTAAGTAAATGCGCGCTAAGCTGCCGACTCACTTTCTGAGCGGCGGAGCCGAGCATGTCCGAGTTGATTCTGCATCATTACCCGACCTCTCCATTTGCCGAGAAGGCCCGTCTGCTGCTGGGCTTCAAAGGTCTGTCCTGGCGCTCGGTGAATATCTCGCCGGTAATGCCGAAACCGGATCTGACCGCCCTGACCGGTGGTTATCGCAAAACCCCAGTGCTGCAGATCGGCGCTGACATCTATTGCGACACTTCGTTGATCGCCCGCCGCCTGGAGCAAGAGAAGGCGCAGCCGTCGTTTTTCCCCGAAGGTCAGGAGATGACCACCGCCAGCTTCGCGACGTGGGCCGACTCGGTGGTGTTCCAGCATGCCGTCAGTCTGGTGTTCCAGCCGGAATCGGTTGCCGTGCGTTTCGGCAAATTACCGCCGGAAGCGATCAAGGCGTTTATGGCCGACCGTGCCGGCCTGTTCAGTGGCGGCAGCGCCACGCGTTTGTCTACCGAGCAGGCCAAGCATCAATGGCCGACGATCATGGCGCGTCTGGAGCAGCAGTTGCAGCGCGAGCAAGGTGACTTCCTGTTTGGCGGTCCATCGATTGCCGACTTTGCTTTGGCGCACCCGATGTGGTTTCTCAAGGCGACCCATGTGACAGCGCCTATGGTGGATGAGTATCCAGCCGTCGTCGCGTGGCTGGGACGTGTGTTGGGCTTCGGGCATGGCGCTGCGAGCGAAATGACGTCCGAGGAGGCGCTGGAGGTTGCACGCAATGCGACGCCAGCGGCATTGCCGGATGAACAGTTTGTTGACCCGAACGGGTTCAAGGCAGGCCAGCAGGTGGCAATTGCCGCGACGGATTACGGGGTTGATCCGGTGGTGGGTGAGTTGCTGTTTGCCGGTCGTGAGGAACTGATCGTGCGTCGAGGAGACGAGCGTGGCGGCGTGGTGCATGTGCACTTCCCGCGTTTCGGTTTCCGTATCGAAGCACGCTGATTTTTCAAGTCAGATGCAAACCTGTGGGGGCGAGCCTGCTCGCTCCCACAGTTATTTCAGGGCAGCGAGGATCTCGTCCGGATCAAATCCGCGAATCAACGTGCCATTCACATCGATCAGCGGAATCCCGCGTCCACCCAGTGCCTCGTACGCCTTGCGCGCCTCGGCATCCTTCTCGATGTCGAATTCCTTGAACGCAATCCCCTTGCTGTCGAGAAAGCGTTTGGTCTGCTTGCAGTAGCCGCACCAGTCTGTGGCATAGAGCACGACATTAGCCTGCGCCCGCGTCTGCTCAGCAACCATCTGCGACGGGTTGAACACCCGCTCGATCTTGCCCCAGTTCTGATAAACCACGACCACCAGCAGAACCAGCGCGACCTTCTTCAGCACATTGCCGAGCATCAGTTGCGGCGCTTCAGCTGATCGGTCAGCGAGGTTGGCAGACCCTTGATCATCAGGGTGCCGTTCTCTTCGTCGTACTCGATCTTGGAGCCCAGCAGGTGCGCCTCAAAGCTGATCGACAGACCCTCGGCGCGACCGGTGAAGCGACGGAATTGATTCAAGGTGCGTTTGTCCGCCGGTATCTCTGGCGACAGGCCGTAATCCTTGTTGCGGATGTGATCGTAGAAGGCTTTCGGGCGTTCTTCGTCGATCAGCTCCGAGAGCTCTTCCAGGCCCATTGGCTCGCCAAGTTTCGCCTGGCTGCTGGCGTAATCGACCAGCGTCTTGGTTTTCTCGCGAGCGGACTCTTCCGGCAGGTCTTCGCTCTCGACGAAGTCACTGAAAGCCTTGAGCAGGGTGCGGGTCTCGCCCGGGCCGTCGACGCCTTCCTGGCAGCCGATGAAGTCGCGGAAGTATTCCGAAACCTTCTTGCCGTTTTTGCCTTTGATGAACGAGATGTACTGCTTGGACTGCTTGTTGTTCTGCCACTCGGAAACGTTGATCCGCGCGGCCAGGTGAAGCTGGCCGAGGTCGAGGTGGCGTGACGGGGTCACGTCCAGCGAGTCGGTGACGGCCACGCCTTCGCTGTGGTGCAGCAGAGCGATGGCCAGATAATCGGTCATGCCTTGCTGGTAGTGGGCGAACAGCACGTGGCCACCGACCGACAGGTTCGACTCTTCCATCAGCTTCTGCAGATGCTCGACCGCCACTTTGCTGAATGCGGTGAAGTCCCTGCCACCTTCCATGTACTCCTTCAGCCAGCCACTGAACGGGAACGCGCCAGATTCCGGATGGAACAGACCCCAGGCTTTGCCCTGTTTGGCGTTGTAGCTCTCGTTGAGGTCGGCGAGCATGTTCTCGATGGCCGCTGACTCCGCCAGTTCAGAATCACGGGCGTGCAGAACTGCGGGCGTGCCGTCGGGTTTTTTGTCGATCAGGTGGACGATGCAATGACGGATCGGCATGGGCTTCTCGGCTGTTGGATGGGAGGAGGGCAGGCTCCCCCGAAAAAGCGCCCAGTGTACCGCAATCACTGGTTTTGGCGCCGGGTGAAGGGCAAATCCTGGGCGCTGTGCGGCCCTTATGCAGTTTTTTACCGGTTTAGAGCAATAAAGCTGACCAAATGGGTAGCTAGAGGCGGATATTTCCTTGTCTCTGTGCTAGTTTTGCCCGGTCTTACGCGAAGTCACTGCGTTAAGCGTGCAATCAGCATTTGTCAGGTCGAACCAAACCCTGATTTCGGTATCTATAACCCGACTCGTCGCGGTTATCGCCGAGGGTGCCAGATCCAGAAGATCGGGCTCGATGGCTGACACTGCACTCTGCAATCCATATGAATTTGATAGGGAAGGAACACTACATGGCTCTTACTAAAGACCAACTGATCGCCGACATCGCTGAAGCTATCGACGCGCCGAAAACCACCGCGCGTAACGCTCTGGACCAACTGGGCCAAATCGTTGCCGATCAGCTGGAAAACGGCGGCGAAATCACTCTGCCAGGTATCGGCAAGCTGAAAGTGACCGAGCGTCCTGCCCGCACTGGCCGTAACCCTTCGACTGGCGCTGCCATCGAAATCCCTGCGAAGAAAGTGATCAAGCTGGTTGTGGCCAAAGGCCTGACCGACGCTGTGAACAAGTAAGACGCAGCAATAAAAAACCGTGCACCGGAGCGATCCGGGCACGGTTTTTTTGTGTCTGCGATTTGGCAATGCCGCGCGATCCCATGTGGGAGCGAGCCTGCTCGCGAAAGCGGTAGGTCAGTCGATATTAAAGTTGACTGACCCGCCGCCTTCGCGAGCAGAATTGACCTGCGTCGGTCAATGCAATGTTTAGCGCGTCCAGCGCTCGCGACGCCAGATCTGCTGTTCGGACTTGGTCTGGAAGGTCCAGGCCACGAAACGGCTCTGTTTCTGCCCTTGAGACATTTCCACCACCTGGCTTTCCAGTACGCCAGCCTTTTTCAGCGCGGTTTCGATGGCCGGCAGGTTGGAGGCTTTCGACACCAATGTGCTGAACCACAGCACCTTGTGCTGGAAATTGGCGCTTTCGGCGATCAGTTGCGTCACGAAACGCGCTTCACCCCCCTCGCACCACAGCTCTGCCGACTGGCCGCCGAAGTTCAGCACCGGCAACTTGCGTTTCGGATCAGCTTTACCCAGTGCGCGCCATTTGCGCTCGCTGCCCTTGGTCGCTTCGTCCATCGAGGCATGGAACGGCGGGTTGCACATGGTCAGGTCGAAACGCTCGCCTGGCTCCAGCAAGCCGATCAGGATGTGCTTGCGATTCTCCTGCTGGCGCAGCTGGATGACCTTGCTCAGGTCGTTCGACTGGACAATCGCCTTGGCCGCTGCAACGGCCGTCGGGTCGATTTCCGAGCCGAGGAAGTGCCAGCGGTATTCACTGTTGCCGATCAGCGGATACACGCAGTTGGCACCCATGCCGATGTCCAGCACATTGACGATCGCGCCGCGCGGCACCTTGCCGTCGTTGATGCTCGCCAGCAGGTCCGCAAGAAAGTGCACGTAATCGGCACGGCCCGGAACCGGAGGGCAGAGGTAGTCTGCCGGAATGTCCCAATGCTGAATGCCATAGAACGACTTGAGCAGCGCACGGTTGAACACGCGCACCGCGTCGGGGCTGGCGAAGTCGATGCTTTCCTTGCCGTACGGGTTGGTGATCACGAACTTCGCCAGTTCCGGCGTGGTTTTGATCAGTGCCGGGAAGTCGTAACGACCCTGATGGCGATTGCGCGGGTGCAGGCTGGCCTTTTCCCGCGGTTCCACGGCTTTGGCCGAGGTGGCGGAATCAGGCTTCTTGCGCGGCGGGCGAGGTGTACGGGGGGCGTTCATGGGCGTGGTCGATTCGGGTATGGCTGAAAGTGGTGGGTATTGTCCCACATTGACGACTTATACGCCGAACCCATGTCGGAGATGCCGCAGGGCATGTGTGGCGGGCATAAAAAAGGGAGGCCATTACGGGCCTCCCTTTTTCATTGCGATTTACCGTTACAGGCTGGCAATCCGCGCGTGCTGCTCGGCCAGTTTGCCCAGGGCCTGTTCAGCCTCGGCCAGTTTGGCGCGTTCCTTCTCGATGACTTCGGCCGGGGCCTTGTCGACGAAACCGGCGTTGGACAGCTTGCCGCCAACCCGCTGGACTTCGCCCTGCAGACGCAGGATTTCCTTGTCCAGGCGCGCCAGTTCAGCAGCCTTGTCGATCAGGCCGGCCATCGGCACCAGCACTTCCATTTCGCCGACCAGTGCGGTGGCGGACAGCGGTGCTTCTTCGCCAGCGGCCAGGACGGTGATCGATTCCAGACGCGCCAGCTTCTTCAGCAGCGCTTCGTTCTCGGTCAAACGGCGCTGGTCTTCGGCGCTGACGTTTTTCAGGTAGATCGGCAGTGGTTTGCCCGGGCCGATGTTCATCTCGCCACGGATGTTACGCGTGCCGAGCATCAGCTCCTTGAGCCACTCGATGTCGCTCTCGGCAGCCGGATCGATGCGCTCTTCATTGGCCACTGGCCAAGGTTGCAGCATGATCGTCTTGCCCTGAATACCGGCCAGCGGTGCAATGCGCTGCCAGATTTCTTCAGTGATGAACGGCATGAACGGGTGCGCCAGACGCAGCGCCACTTCCAGTACGCGAACCAGCGTGCGACGAGTGCCGCGCTGGCGCTCGACCGGAGCGTTTTCGTCCCACAGCACAGGCTTGGACAATTCCAGATACCAGTCGCAGTATTGGTTCCAGATGAACTCGTACAGCGCTTGCGCCGCGAGGTCGAAACGGAACTGATCCAGTTGACGGGTGACTTCGGCTTCGGTGCGCTGCAGTTGCGAGATGATCCAGCGATCTGCCAGCGACAGTTCGTAGGCTTCGCCGTTCTGGCCGCAGTCTTCGCCCTTATCCAGAACATAACGCGCGGCGTTCCAGATCTTGTTGCAGAAGTTGCGATAGCCTTCGACGCGGCCCATGTCGAACTTGATGTCGCGACCGGTGGACGCCAGCGAGCAGAAGGTGAAGCGCAGGGCGTCGGTGCCATAGCTGGCGATGCCGTCGGCGAACTCGTCGCGGGTCTGCTTCTCGATCTTCTTCGCCAGTTTCGGCTGCATCAGACCCGAGGTGCGTTTCTGCACCAGCGTTTCCAGGTCGATGCCGTCGATGATGTCCAGCGGGTCAAGGACGTTGCCCTTGGACTTGGACATCTTTTGGCCTTGGCCGTCGCGCACCAGACCATGCACGTAGACGGTCTTGAACGGCACTTGCGGCGTGCCGTCTTCGTTCTTCACCAGGTGCATGGTCATCATGATCATCCGGGCGACCCAGAAGAAAATGATGTCGAAACCGGTGACCAGCACGTCGGTGGAGTGGAATTTCTTCAGGAACTCGGTTTTCTCCGGCCAGCCGAGGGTGGAGAACGTCCACAGACCCGAACTGAACCAGGTGTCGAGAACGTCGTTGTCCTGTTGCAGCGCAACGTCCGGGCCAAGGTTGTTCTTGGCACGCACTTCGGCTTCATCGCGACCGACGTAGACCTTGCCCGACTCGTCGTACCAGGCCGGAATCCGATGGCCCCACCACAACTGACGGCTGATGCACCAATCCTGAATGTCGCGCATCCACGAGAAGTACATGTTTTCGTATTGTTTCGGCACGAACTGGATGCGGCCGTCTTCGACAGCGGCAATCGCAGGCTCTGCCAAAGGCTTGGTCGACACGTACCACTGGTCGGTCAGCCACGGCTCGATGATGGTGCCGGAGCGGTCGCCTTTCGGCACTTTCAGGCCGTGGTCGTCGACGCTGACCAGCAGGCCGGCGGCGTCGAACGCGGCAACGATCTGCTTGCGCGCTTCGAAACGATCAAGGCCGGCGTATTCAGCCGGGATCTTGCCGTCGATGCTCTCGTTCAGCGTGCCGTCGAGGTTGAACACCTGACAGGCGGGCAGTACGTGGGCATTCTTGTCGAAGATGTTCAGCAGCGGCAGGTTGTGGCGCTTACCGACTTCGTAGTCGTTGAAATCGTGGGCCGGGGTGATTTTCACGCAGCCGGTGCCGAATTCAGGATCGCAGTAATCGTCGGCGATGATCGGGATGCGACGGCCAACCAGTGGCAGCTCGACAAACTTGCCGATCAGGGCTTTGTAGCGCTCGTCGTTCGGGTTTACCGCGACGGCGGAGTCGCCGAGCATGGTTTCCGGACGGGTGGTCGCGACGATCAGAAAATCGTTGCCTTCAGCGGTTTTCGCGCCGTCAGCCAGCGGGTACTTGAGGTTCCACAGGAAACCTTTCTCGTCGTGGTTTTCCACTTCGAGGTCGGAAATGGCCGTGTGCAGCTTGGTGTCCCAGTTGACCAGACGCTTGCCGCGATAGATCAGACCGTCTTCGTGCAGGCGCACGAACGCTTCTTTAACCGCTTCGGAGAGACCGTCGTCCATGGTGAAGCGCTCGCGGCTCCAGTCAACGGACGAGCCGAGGCGACGGATCTGACGGCTGATGTTGCCACCGGATTCATCTTTCCATTCCCAGATTTTCTCGAGGAATTTCTCGCGGCCGAGGTCGTGACGGCTCTGGCCCTTGGCTTCGAGTTGACGTTCCACCAGCATCTGCGTGGCGATACCGGCGTGGTCGGTGCCCGGCTGCCACAGGGTGTTACGACCCTGCATGCGGCGGAAACGGATCAGAGCATCCATGATCGCGTTGTTGAAACCGTGACCCATGTGCAGGCTGCCGGTGACGTTCGGCGGCGGGATCATGATGGTGTAGGAATCGCCCGCGCCTTGCGGGGCGAAGTAGTTCTCGGACTCCCAGGTGTTGTACCAGGAAGTTTCAATGGCGTGCGGCTGGTAGGTCTTATCCATGCGCGGCGGGACCCTATTGGCATTTATTCAGGAAAAGCCGGGAAGTATAGCCGTGGGGGCAGCTGCAAGCTACCAGCCACAAGCTGCAAGGAGAGAGTGGCGGTTGCTTTGGCTTTGGCTTGCAGCTTAAAGCTTGCCGCTCGTAGCTGCGGCGAGTAGCCGTTCCATCCGCGCATCGAGGCGGCGTTTGATTTCGGTTTCGATGTGCGGGGCGAAGTCGTCGATCACGTCTTGCATGATCAATTGCGCAGCGGCGCGCAATTCGCTGTCCAGGTGTAGGAGGGCATCCGGGCCTTTATCGACAGAGGCTGCAGGTTGCGCAACCGGTGCCGGTGGCGGTTCGGTGGCTGGGGGTACGTTGCCGACCGAGTCGAATAGCATCGGAATCTGTTCCTGCTCACCGTCATCGACCGTGTCGGTCAGCAGTGGCGGTTGCAGGTTGTCATCGCCGAGCAACTGGCGGATTGATTCGAGATCATCCAGCAAGTGCGCGGACTTTTGCTGCGGTTTCGGAGTGTCCATTGGAATGCTCAGAGTCGCTGTAAACGGTGATCTTGCAGAGGATAGCCCTGTTCGCGGTAGAAGCGAAAACTCTCCCGCGCAGCGGCGCGAATGGTCGGATCTTCTACCACCACTTCCGCCACGCGGGCGAATTTGCTGGCGAAAGCCGGGACCTTCAGGTCGAGATTGACCAGCAGGTCTTGATGCTGACCACAGTCATCGCCCAGCCCCAGGAAAATCAAACCGTCCGGTTCGCTGTCGGCCGGGCCATGCGGCACGAAGCTCTCGCCCTTGAACGCCCACAGGCGTGCATCGAGATCGTCACGCTGAGCGGCATCGCTGCAATGCAGGTAGATGCGGTGGCCCATGCGCCAGGCTTTTTCGGTGAGCTTGCAGGCAAAGTCCAGGCGCGCGGAAGGATCGGCGCTGGGCAGGATATAGAAGTCGACTTTGGTCATTGCGATTCCAGAGCGGCAAGCGGCGTCACCCGAAAGTGACGCCGCTTGTCAGCGGTTTCAGGCTTTGGCGCGGTCCAGCAGGTATTGGGTCAGCAGAGGCACCGGACGGCCAGTGGCGCCCTTGTCCTTGCCGCCGCTGGTCCACGCGGTGCCCGCGATGTCCAGGTGCGCCCAGTTGAGGTTCTTGGTGAAACGCGACAGGAAGCACGCAGCCGTGATGGTGCCGGCTTTCGGCCCGCCAATGTTGGCGATGTCGGCGAACGGGCTGTCCAGCTGTTCCTGATACTCGTCGAACAACGGCAGTTGCCAGGCGCGGTCGTCGGCAGTCTGGCCGGCGCTGAGCAGTTGACCGATCAGTTCGTCGTTGTTGCCCAGCAGGCCCGAAGTATGGGCACCCAGAGCAACCACGCAAGCGCCGGTCAGGGTGGCGATGTCGATCACCGCTTGCGGCTTGAAGCGCTCGGAGTAGGTCAGGGCATCGCACAGCACCAGACGGCCTTCGGCGTCGGTGTTGAGGATTTCCACGGTCTGGCCGCTCATGGTGGTGACGATGTCGCCCGGACGGGTCGCATTGCCGCTTGGCATGTTTTCGGCGCAGGCGAGGATGCACACCAGGTTGATCGGCAGTTTCAGCTCGAGTACGGCGCGCAGGGTGCCGAACACGCTGGCAGCACCGCCCATGTCGTACTTCATTTCGTCCATGCCGGCGCCCGGTTTCAGGCTGATGCCGCCGGTGTCGAACGTGATGCCTTTACCGACCAGCGCGTAGGGCTTTTCGGATTTCTTGCCGCCGTTGTATTGCATGACGATCAGGCGCGGCGGCTGTTCGCTGCCCTGGCCGACGGCGTAGAACGAGCCCATGCCCAGGGATTTGATCTTCTTCTCGTCGAGGACTTCGACTTTCAGATCCTTGAACTCTTTGCCCAGATTCTTGGCTTGCTCGCCAAGGAACGTCGGGTGGCAGATGTTCGGCGGCAGGTTGCCCAGGTCGCGGGTGAAGGCCATGCCGTTGGCGATTGCAGTGGCGTGGGTCACGGCGCGCTGTACTTCGGCTTGTGCAGCCTTGATGGTCAACAGGGTGATTTTTTTCAGGGCGCGCGGTTCGGCTTTCACGCTTTTGAACTGATCGAAGCAGTATTTGCCGTCGACCAGGGTTTCGGCCAGCAGACGGGTTTTACCGTAGCTGTCGCGACCCTTGACGATGACTTCGTCCAGCGCCAGCACGGCATCGGTGCCATTCAGGCCTTTCAGGGTGTTGAGGATGCCGGCCACGATTTTGCGGAACGGGCGATCGCCCAGTTCTTCATCTTTGCCGACGCCGACCAACAACACGCGCTCGGCTTTGAGGTTCGGCAGGCTGTGCAGCAGCAGGCTCTGACCGACCTTGCCGGCCAGATCGCCACGCTTGAGGACGGCGCTGATGGCGCCACCGCTCAGTTCGTCGACCTGTTTGGCAGCAGCGCCGAGTTTGCGGCCTTCGCCGACGGCAACCACCAGGGTGGCGGTTTTCAACGTTTCTGGGCTAACGCTTTTTACAACCAGTTCCATGTCCGGATCCCTGAATGAATGGTCAACACGCAGGCGTTCGACGGTGTTCGCATTCGCCTGCTTATAAATAGAAGAGCGCAGGCCAAAGCCTGCGACAAGGGCCGCAGTTTGAACCTCGCTCCCCGCGCCTGACAACCCTAGGGGGCGTTCTCAATTAGTTTCTACACCGCGTTGTCGCCTTAACGCAGGCCATGCAAGGCGCAGGCCGCTGGGAATGGTGGTTCCCTTTCCAAGGCCTGCAACGCAGATTGGCCGGCTTTAAGGCGCAACTCGGCGCGGTGTGAAAACTAATTGAGAGCGCCCCCTAGGTTGCACGATCTTCAACGTATTGCGTGCGAGGATGAGTGTGCGCAGTGACAGGCGCCCTCAATCACAGGATAATGCCGCATCTTTTTCCGACGGCTCTGCGTTGCGGGCCGGTCGGTGTGTTTGCTTGTTTGGCCGCCTTAGCCTGACAACCCTGGAGTGTCTGGTTTGATCGTCTTCCGTTATCTGTCCCGCGAAGTTCTGTTGACCCTCAGTGCCGTGAGTGCGGTGCTGCTGGTCATTATCATGAGCGGTCGCTTTATCAAATACCTCGCGCAGGCCGCTGCCGGTCAGCTCGATCCGGGCTCGCTGTTCCTGATCATGGGCTTTCGCCTTCCGGGCTTCCTGCAACTGATTCTGCCGCTGGGCCTGTTCCTCGGGATCCTGCTGGCCTACGGTCGCCTGTACCTCGAAAGCGAAATGACCGTGCTCTCGGCCACCGGCATGAGCCAGCAGAAGCTGCTGCGCATGACCCTGTTTCCGGCGACGCTGGTTGCGCTGGTCGTGGCATGGCTGAGCCTGGGCCTGGCGCCGCAAGGTGCCAACCAGTTCCAGTTGCTGCTGAACAAGCAGGACGCGCTGACCGAATTCGACACCCTGGAGCCTGGTCGCTTCCAGGCCCTGCGCGACGGCACTCGGGTGACTTACACCGAAACCCTGAGCGATGATCGCGTCAATCTGGGCGGCGTGTTCATCTCGCAGAAGAACCTCGGCGCCGATCAGAAGGACCGCGGGATTTCCGTGCTGGTAGCCGAGTCGGGTCGTCAGGAAATTCGCCCCGACGGCAATCGCTACCTGATCCTCGATAACGGCTATCGCTACGACGGCAGCCCGGGCCAGGCTGATTACCGCGCCATTCATTACGAGAACTATGGCGTGCTGCTGCCCAAGCCGGACGTCAGCGAAGAAGTCACCGACCGTGACGCCATGCCGACGTCGTCCTTGCTGGGCAGTGACGACATCCGCTCCAAGACCGAACTGCAATGGCGCCTGTCCTTGCCGTTGCTGGTGTTTATCGTGACCCTGATGGCGGTGCCGCTGTCGCGAGTCAATCCGCGTCAAGGGCGCTTCCTCAAGCTTCTGCCGGCGATTCTTCTTTATATGGCTTACCTGACCATCCTGATTGCCGCGCGCGGCGCCCTTGAAAAAGGCAAGATCCACCCGACGCTCGGCTTGTGGTGGGTGCATGCGATCTTCCTGTTCATCGGCCTCGGCCTGCTCTACTGGGAGCCGCTGCGCCTGAAGATGGCCAGCCGTCGTGCCGCTGCGCTGGAGGTGGCACGTGGTTAAACTCGACCGCTACATCGGCAGCAGCGTGTTCATGGCGATCATCGCTGTGCTGGCGATCATTCTCGGCCTGGCGACACTGTTTGCCTTCATCGATGAAATGGGCGACGTCAGTGAAACCTATACCTTGGTTGACGTGCTGGGCTTCGTGCTGCTGACCGCACCGCGTCGTCTTTACGAAATGCTGCCGATGGCGGCGTTGATCGGCTGTCTGATTGGCCTCGGCAGTCTGGCCAGCAGCAGTGAGCTGACCGTGATGCGCGCCGCGGGTGTGTCCATTGGCCGTATCGTGTGGGCGGTCATGAAGCCAATGCTGGTGCTGATGCTGGCCGGCGTGCTGATCGGCGAATACGTCGCGCCAGCCACTGAAAGCATGGCCCAGGCCAACCGCTCGCTGGCTCAGGGCAGTGGCGACGCGCAAAGCGCCAAGCACGGCATGTGGCACCGTCAGGGTGAAGAGTTCATCCACATCAACGCAGTGCAACCCAACGGCCTGTTGTATGGCGTGACCCGCTACCACTTCGACAAGGAGCGCCACCTGCTGAGTTCGAGCTTTGCCAAGAAGGCTGAGTTCGACGGCGATCACTGGCAGCTCAGCGACGTGTCGACCACCAAGTTCAATGAGCGCAGCACCGAAGTCGTGAACATGCCAACCGAGCGTTGGGATGTGGCACTGAGCCCGCAATTGCTCAGCACCGTGGTAATGGCGCCGGAATCGCTGTCGATCAGCGGTTTGTGGGGTTATATCCACTATCTCGCTGAACAGGGCCTGAGCAATGGTCGTTACTGGCTGGCATTTTGGGTCAAGGTGTTGCAGCCGCTGGTTACCGCTGCGCTGGTACTGATGGCGATCTCCTTTATCTTCGGCCCGTTGCGTTCGGTGACCTTGGGTCAGCGTGTGTTCACGGGTGTGTTGGTGGGCTTCACCTTCCGCATCGTCCAGGATTTGCTCGGCCCATCGAGCCTGGTGTTCGGTTTCTCGCCCTTGTTTGCGGTGCTGGTACCGGCCGGGGTCTGTGCGCTGGCGGGTGTCTGGCTGCTTAGACGAGCCGGTTGATGAACAAGTTTTCATCCACTGTTTAACCTTGAAAACGCCTCGGTCGACAGATCGGGGCGTTTTTGCATGCAATCCGGGTGACAGGTGAACGTGACGCTTGCGCCGTGTATCAGGTACAATTCCCGGCTATTTTTCGGCGGGCTATGCCTGCAGCCTTTTTGAGTGTTGATCCGTGAGTGATTTGAGTCATATCCGCAATTTCTCCATCATCGCCCACATTGACCATGGCAAGTCGACGCTGGCCGATCGCTTCATCCAGATGTGCGGCGGCCTGGCCGAGCGTGAAATGGAAGCCCAGGTACTGGATTCCATGGATCTGGAGCGTGAACGCGGGATCACCATCAAGGCCCACAGCGTCACCCTTTATTACACCGCCAAAGACGGCATCAAATATCAGCTGAACTTCATTGACACCCCGGGCCACGTCGACTTCACCTACGAAGTCAGCCGTTCCCTGGCTGCATGCGAAGGCGCATTGCTGGTCGTCGACGCGGGGCAGGGTGTTGAAGCCCAGTCCGTGGCCAACTGCTACACCGCGATCGAGCAGGGCCTTGAGGTCATGCCGGTACTGAACAAGATCGACCTGCCACAGGCCGACCCTGATCGCGTCAAGGACGAGATCGAGAAGATCATCGGCATCGACGCCACTGACGCCGTCACCTGCAGCGCCAAAACCGGCCTGGGTGTCGACGAAGTGCTCGAGCGTCTGGTGCACACCATTCCTGCGCCAACCGGCAATATCGAAGATCCGCTGCAAGCGTTGATCATCGATTCCTGGTTCGACAACTACCTGGGCGTTGTTTCCCTGGTGCGTGTCCGTCATGGTCGCGTGAAGAAGGGCGACAAGATCCTCGTCAAGTCCACCGGCAAGATCCATCTGGTCGACAGCGTTGGCGTGTTCAACCCGAAACATACCGCCACGGCTGATCTGAAGGCCGGCGAAGTGGGCTTCATCATCGCCAGCATCAAGGACATTCACGGTGCGCCGGTAGGTGACACCCTGACGCTGAGCTCGACGCCGGACGTTGAAGTGCTGCCAGGCTTCAAGCGCATCCAGCCGCAGGTTTACGCCGGTCTGTTCCCGGTCAGCTCCGACGACTTCGAAGATTTCCGCGAAGCGCTTCAGAAGCTGACCCTCAACGACTCGTCGCTGCAGTACACCCCGGAAAGCTCCGACGCACTGGGCTTCGGCTTCCGTTGCGGCTTCCTCGGCATGCTGCACATGGAAATCATCCAGGAGCGACTCGAGCGCGAGTACAACCTGGACCTGATTACCACGGCGCCGACGGTAATTTTCGAGCTGCTGCTCAAAACCGGTGAAACGATTTACGTCGACAACCCATCCAAGCTTCCGGATGTGTCTTCGATCGAAGACATGCGCGAGCCGATCGTGCGGGCCAATATTCTGGTGCCGCAGGAACACTTGGGCAACGTCATCACCCTGTGCATCGAGAAGCGTGGCGTTCAAGTCGACATGCTGTTCCTCGGCAATCAGGTGCAGGTCACCTACGACCTGCCGATGAACGAAGTGGTCCTGGACTTCTTCGACCGTCTCAAATCCACCAGCCGCGGCTATGCTTCGCTGGACTACCATTTCGATCGTTACCAATCGGCTAATCTGGTGAAACTGGATGTGCTGATCAACGGCGACAAGGTCGATGCCCTGGCGTTGATCGTGCACCGTGACAACTCGCACTACAAAGGTCGCCAGTTGACCGAGAAGATGAAAGAACTGATTCCGCGTCAGATGTTCGACGTCGCGATCCAGGCCGCCATTGGTGGTCAGATCGTTGCCCGGACAACCGTCAAGGCACTCAGAAAGAACGTATTGGCCAAATGCTACGGTGGTGACGTCAGCCGTAAGAAGAAACTGCTGGAGAAGCAAAAGGCCGGTAAGAAACGCATGAAGCAGGTCGGCAACGTGGAAATTCCACAAGAAGCCTTCCTTGCAGTGCTCAGGTTGGATAGTTAGGTCCTATGTCACTAAATTTCCCGCTGTTGCTGGTCATCGCCGTGTTCGTCTGCGGCCTGTTGGCGTTGCTTGATCTGTTGATCCTTGCGCCGCGTCGGCGTGCTGCCATTGCCTCCTATCAGGGCAGCGTCAGCCAGCCTGACGGGGTGGTGGTCGAGAAACTGAACAAGGAACCGCTGCTGGTTGAATACGGCAAGTCGTTCTTCCCGGTGTTGTTCATCGTGCTGGTGCTGCGTTCGTTCCTGGTGGAACCGTTCCAGATCCCATCCGGCTCGATGAAGCCGACCCTGGACGTCGGCGACTTCATTCTGGTGAACAAGTTTTCTTACGGGATCCGCCTGCCGGTGATCGACAAGAAAATCATCGAAGTCGGTGATCCTCAGCGTGGCGATGTGATGGTGTTCCGCTACCCGAGCGACCCTGCCGTCAACTACATCAAGCGTGTAGTGGGCCTGCCGGGCGACACCGTGCGGTACACCGCTGACAAGCGTCTGTTCGTCAATGGCGAGTCGATTGCCGAGCAACTGGTCGGCTCCGAGCCGGGCACGCTGGGCAGCGCAGAGCTCTACAAGGAAAAACTCGGCGCTGCCGAGCACCTTATCCGCAAGGAAATGAGCCGCTACCGCACCCCGCCGGATCGTACGTGGACAGTGCCTGCCGGGCACTACTTCATGATGGGTGACAACCGCGACAACTCGAACGACAGCCGTTACTGGGATGATCCGAACATTCCCAAGGATCTGCTGGGCATGGTTCCCGACCAGAATATCGTCGGCAAGGCCTTCGCGGTCTGGATGAGCTGGCCGGAACCGAAACTCAGCCACCTGCCGAATTTCTCGCGGGTTGGCCTGATCAAGTAATCACACACGGCGCTGTTGACCACAGCGCCGAATGCATTTCTGGAGTCGACACAATCGGCTTCGCAATCGCCAGGATTTAATTTTTGAACACAGCGTTAATTGTCCCAGGCCTGCGCCGTATCCCGGCGATGGCGGTGGAATCCAGCTTTGAACACAGCGTGGGTAAACCGTGAGCGCCTCATTAAGCCGTCTCGAGCGTCAGCTCGGTTACACCTTCAAGGATCAGGAGTTGATGCTCCTGGCCCTTACGCACCGCAGTTTTGCCGGGCGCAACAACGAACGCCTGGAATTCCTCGGTGACGCCATCCTCAATTTCGTCGCCGGCGAAGCATTGTTTGATCGCTTCCCCCTCGCCCGCGAAGGCCAGTTGTCGCGTTTGCGCGCACGTTTGGTGAAAGGTGAGACGCTGGCCGTACTGGCTCGCGGTTTCGACCTCGGCGATTATCTGCGTCTGGGTTCCGGAGAACTGAAAAGCGGCGGTTTTCGTCGCGAATCGATTCTGGCCGACGCCCTTGAAGCGCTGATCGGTGCGATTTACCTCGACGCCGGCATGGACGTCGCCCGCGAACGCGTACTGGCCTGGCTGGCCGGCGAGTTCGAAGGCCTGACGCTGGTCGACACCAACAAGGATCCCAAGACCCGCCTGCAGGAACATCTGCAATCGCGCGGTTGCGACCTGCCACGTTACGAAGTGGTGGATATCCAGGGTGAGCCGCACTGCCGAACCTTCTTCGTTGAATGCGAAGTTGTCTTACTGAATGAAAAAAGCCGAGGTCAGGGTGTGAGCCGTCGTATTGCCGAACAGGTAGCGGCCGCCGCAGCACTGATTGCCCTGGGCGTGGAGAATGGCAATGACTGATACAAACGCAACTCGCTGTGGCTATGTTGCCATCGTCGGCCGTCCCAACGTGGGCAAGTCCACGCTGCTGAACCACATCCTGGGCCAGAAGCTCGCGATCACCTCGCGCAAGCCGCAGACCACTCGCCACAACATGCTCGGGATCAAGACCGAGGGTGACGTGCAAGCGATCTACGTCGACACCCCGGGCATGCACAAGGGTGGCGAAAAGGCGCTGAACCGCTACATGAACAAGACCGCTTCAGCGGCGTTGAAAGACGTCGACGTGGTGATCTTTGTGGTCGACCGCACCAAGTGGACCGACGAAGACCAGATGGTTCTGGAGCGCGTGCAGTACGTGACCGGCCCGCTGATCGTCGCGCTGAACAAGACCGACCGCATCGAAGACAAGGCCGAGCTGATGCCGCACCTGTCTTGGTTGCAGGAACAGCTGCCGAACGCGCAGATCATCCCGATTTCGGCGCAGCACGGGCACAACCTTGAAGCACTGGAAAAGGTGATTGCCAACCACCTGCCGGAAAATGATCACTTCTTCCCCGAAGACCAGATCACCGACCGCAGCAGCCGTTTCCTGGCCGCCGAACTGGTGCGCGAGAAAATCATGCGTCAGATGGGCGCCGAGTTGCCGTACCAGATCACCGTCGAGATCGAAGAATTCAAGCAGCAGGGCAAGACTCTGCACATCCACGCCTTGATCCTCGTTGAGCGTGATGGCCAGAAGAAGATCATCATCGGCGACAAGGGCGAGCGCATCAAACGCATTGGCACCGAAGCGCGCAAGGACATGGAGCTGCTGTTCGACTCCAAGATCATGCTCAACCTGTGGGTCAAGGTGAAGGGCGGCTGGTCCGACGACGAGCGTGCATTGCGTTCGCTGGGTTACGGCGACCTGTAAGCACTGATTTCAAGAACACCGATACTCACTGTGGGAGCGAGCCTGCTCGCGAAGAGGATGTAACATTCAGCATTGATGTTGACTGTCACTCCGCTTTCGCGAGCAGGCTCGCTCCCACAGTGGTTTTGGGTTGTGTGTAAAACTGCGTTTCTTCATCGAGAACTCAATGTCGCAAAGCCCACCTCCCGCCCAACCCGCCTACGTCCTCCACTCACGCGCCTACCGCGAAACCAGCGCTTTGGTGGACTTCCTCACGCCGCAAGGTCGGCTGCGGGCGGTGTTGCGCAGTGCGCGGGGCAAGGCCGGGACACTGGCGCGGCCATTCGTGCCGCTGGAAGTGGAGTTTCGCGGCAAGGGTGAACTGAAGAACGTCGGGCGCATGGAGAGTGCCGGAACCGCGACCTGGATGGTCGGCGAGGCACTGTTCAGTGGCCTCTATCTCAACGAACTGTTGATTCGCTTGCTGCCCGCCGAAGATCCGCATCCGGCAGTATTCGATCACTACGCCGCCACGCTGTCGGCCTTGGCTGAAGGTCGACCGCTGGAACCCTTGCTGCGCTCCTTCGAGTGGCGATTGTTGGATGATCTTGGCTACGGGTTTTCCATGAGCACTGATGTTCACGGCGAACCTGTCGCGCCGGACGGACTTTATCGCCTGCAAGTGGATGCAGGGCTTGAGCGCGTCTATCTGTTGCAACCGGGGCTGTTCAATGGCACCGAACTGCTGGCCATGGCTGAAGCCGATTGGTCGGCCCCCGGTGCATTGTCCGCTGCCAAGCGTTTGATGCGTCAGGCATTGGCCGTTCACTTGGGCGGCCGCCCCCTCGTCAGTCGCGAACTGTTTCGCAAGCCCTGATCTCACCGTATGCTGTGCGCCGAATCTCTCAATTCAGGAGCGCATCCGTGACCACCAGCAATCGCATTCTTCTTGGCGTGAACATCGACCACGTCGCCACCCTGCGTCAGGCCCGTGGCACGCGCTATCCGGATCCGGTCAAGGCTGCGCTGGACGCTGAAGAGGCGGGCGCCGACGGCATCACCGTGCACCTGCGTGAAGACCGCCGCCACATTCAAGAACGCGATGTGCTGCTGCTCAAGGATGTGCTGCAAACCCGCATGAACTTCGAAATGGGCGTCACCGAAGAAATGATGGTGTTCGCCGAGCTTATTCGCCCGGCGCACATCTGCCTGGTACCGGAAACCCGTCAGGAACTGACCACTGAAGGCGGTCTTGACGTAGCGGGGCAGGAAGCGCGGATCAAGGCAGCGGTTGAGCGTCTGTCGAAAATCGGCAGCGAAGTGTCGCTGTTCATCGACGCCGACGAGCGTCAGATTGCTGCGTCCAAACGTGTTGGCGCACCGGCGATTGAACTGCACACCGGACGCTATGCCGACGCTGAAACCCCAACGCAAATCGCTGAAGAGTTGAAGCGTGTAGCGGACGGTGTGGCGTTTGGTCTGGCGCAGGGGCTGATCGTCAATGCCGGTCACGGTCTGCACTACCACAACGTTGAAGCGGTGGCGGCAATCAAGGGCATCAACGAATTGAACATCGGCCATGCGCTGGTGGCGCATGCGTTGTTCGTGGGTTTCAAGTCTGCAGTGGCTGAGATGAAAGCGCTGATTCTGGCGGCTGCCAAACACTAAGCGGCAACGCAACCCCACCTGTGGGAGCGAGCCTGCTCGCGAAAGCGGTGTATCAGTCAAAGATGATATCGACTGACACGACGCCTTCGCGAGCAGGCTCGCTCCCACATTTGTTTTTGGGGTGTTTTTTAAAGTGGGGCAGGTTCTTGCGCAGGCTTGGACTTGTCGATCGCCGGCACATGCAGGTTGCCCTCGGCCACTTGATCACCCTCAAGCTGCGGTTGGGTCACCCAGGTCAGGATGTCGTAGTAACGACGGATGTTCGCCACGAAATGCACGGGCTCGCCGCCTCGGGCATAGCCGTAGCGGGTTTTGCTGTACCACTGCTTCTGGGACAGACGTGGCAGGATTTTCTTTACGTCCAGCCACTTGTCCGGATTCAGACCTTCCTTGGCCGTCAGTTTGCGCGCGTCATCCAGATGACCGCTGCCGACGTTGTACGCCGCCAGTGCAAACCAGGTGCGATCCGGCTCCTTGATCGAGTCATCAAGCTGATCCTTCATATAAGCCAGGTACTTGGCGCCGCCCATGATGCTCTGCTTCGGATCGAGGCGGTTGGATACACCCATCGCCTGAGCAGTGTTCTGGGTCAGCATCATCAAGCCGCGCACGCCGGTTTTCGAGGTGACCGTCGGTTGCCATAGCGATTCCTGATAACCGACGGCCGCGAGCAGGCGCCAGTCGACTTTCTCTTTCTTCGCGTAGTTCTTGAAGTGTTGTTCGTATTTCGGCAGGCGCTGCTGCAAGTGCTGGGCAAACGTGGTGGCGCCCATGTAACCGAGCACGTCAACGTGGCCGTAGTAGCGGTCTTTCAAGCGCTGCAGGGTGCCGTTCTTTTGCACCTTGTCCAGATAGTTGTTGATCTCGTTGAGCAGGCTGTTGTCTTCGCCCGGGCCTACAGCCCAACTCTGGCTGCGCGCGTCGCCAAGGTCGAAGGCCACGCGGATGTTGGTGAAATACACCTGATTCATCGCCACTTCGTTGGAGTCGACCAACGTCAGGTCGATCTGGCCTTCATCGACCATGCGCAACAGGTCGACCACCTCGACAGCGTCGGACTCTTCGTATTCGATGCCGGGAAATTTCTGTTTCAGCTCGGCCAGTTGCTCGGCGTGGGTGCTGCCCTTGAGCACCATGATCTTCTTGCCGACCAGATCCGCGGCGTCGGTCGGCCGCGACTGGCCGTTGCGATAGATGATCTGCGGAGTGACTTCGAGGTAGGAGTGGGAGAATCGCACCTGCTGCTTGCGCTGGTCGCTGCTGACCAGACCGGCAGCCGCCAGTACCGGCCCGTTGGGTTTGCCGATCTGGTTGAAGAGGTCGTCAAGATTGTCGGCGGTCTCGATTTTCAGTTCGACACCCAAATCGTCGGCAAAGCGCTTCACCAGCTCGTATTCGAAGCCGGTTTCACCACTGCGATCCTGGAAGTAGGTGGCGGGGCTGTTTCGGGTAACCACCCGCAGCACGCCATCCTCCTTTACGCGCTCGAGTGTGTTGGGTTTATCAACACAGCCGCCGAGCATCAGGAAGAGTCCGGTTGCGATCAGCCATTTGGCGTACCGCGGACGCAAAGCCGTTGGGAAAAACATTTGCGCAGTATACGCAAAGGACTGCGGGCGCCATATCTCGACAGTGCAGGGCGACTCTGCTAGAGATCACAAAACCAGCCGAAACCCCGCAGAAACGGGCGTGAAGGGCATTTTGTTACAGTAAAAATTAACGTTGTTCACTTGCCCCGTAAATTTGACTCTCGAGGCAGAAACACAGATCGACACCCGAGTGCAACCGTGCGTAGCGTTTCGGGTGATGTTGAGGGCGGTTTAGGCTAGAATGCACGGCCTCAAAGCACACCCCTTCCCGAGGCTGTCCCGAAGATGTTGATCCTGCGCGGCGCTCCTGCCCTTTCTGCCTTTCGCCACAGCAAACTCCTTGAGCAACTGAGCCAGAAAGTTTCGGCTGTCAGTGGCTTATATGCTGAATTCGCTCACTTCGCCGAAGTTACCGGCGTCCTGACCGGCGACGAACAGCAGGTGCTTGCGCGCCTTCTGAAGTACGGTCCAAGTGTTCCGGTTCAAGAGCCGACCGGCCGTCTGTTCCTGGTGTTGCCGCGGTTCGGTACCATCTCGCCATGGTCGAGCAAGGCCAGCGACATTGCCCGCAACTGCGGCCTGAGCAAGATCCAGCGTCTGGAGCGCGGCATCGCGTTCTACGTTGCCGGTCAGTTCAGCGACGCCCAAGCGCAGCAGATTGCTGATGTATTGCATGACCGCATGACGCAAATCGTCCTCGGCAACCTTGAGCAGGCAGCCGGTCTGTTCAGCCACGCCGAGCCGAAGCCGCTGACGGCGATCGACATCCTCGGCGGCGGTCGCGCCGCGCTGGAAAAGGCCAACACCGAACTGGGCCTGGCCCTGGCTGAAGACGAAATCGACTATCTGGTCAACGCCTTCAACGGTTTGAAGCGCAACCCGCACGACATCGAACTGATGATGTTCGCCCAAGCCAACTCCGAGCATTGCCGCCACAAGATCTTCAACGCCAGTTGGGATATTGATGGTGAAAACCAGGAAAAAAGCCTGTTCGGCATGATCAAGAACACCTACGTGATGCACAGCGAAGGCGTTCTGTCGGCTTATAAGGACAACGCCTCGGTGATCGTCGGCAACGTTGCCGGCCGTTTCTTCCCGAACCCTGAAACCCGCCAGTACGGCGCGGTGCAGGAGCCGGTGCACATCCTGATGAAGGTTGAAACCCACAACCACCCGACCGCGATTGCCCCGTTCCCGGGCGCATCCACCGGTTCTGGCGGCGAGATCCGTGACGAAGGCGCAACCGGTCGTGGCGCCAAGCCAAAGGCTGGCCTCACCGGTTTCACCGTATCCAACCTGCAGATCCCGGGCTTCGAACAGCCGTGGGAAGTGCCGTACGGCAAGCCTGAGCGCATCGTTACTGCCCTCGACATCATGATCGAAGGCCCGCTCGGTGGCGCCGCGTTCAACAACGAATTCGGTCGTCCGGCCCTGACGGGTTACTTCCGTACCTTCGAACAATCGATTACCACGCCGCACGGTGACGAAGTTCGCGGTTACCACAAGCCGATCATGCTGGCCGGCGGTATGGGTAACATTCGCGAAGAACACGTCAAGAAAGGCGAAATCGTCGTTGGCTCCAAGCTGATCGTGCTCGGCGGCCCGGCGATGTTGATCGGTCTGGGCGGCGGCGCGGCTTCCTCCATGGCCACCGGCACAAGCTCGGCGGATCTGGACTTCGCTTCCGTACAGCGTGAAAACCCTGAGATGGAGCGTCGCTGCCAGGAAGTGATCGACCGTTGCTGGCAATTGGGTGACAAGAACCCTATCAGCTTCATCCACGACGTCGGCGCGGGCGGTCTGTCCAACGCCTTCCCGGAACTGGTCAACGATGGCGAGCGCGGTGGCCGTTTCGAACTGCGCAACATTCCAAACGACGAGCCGGGCATGGCCCCGCACGAAATCTGGAGTAACGAATCCCAGGAACGCTACGTGCTGGCCGTCGGCCCTGAAGACTTCGCGCGCTTCCAGGCGATTTGCGAACGTGAGCGTTGCCCGTTTGCCGTCGTTGGTGAAGCCACCGCCGAACCGCAACTGACCGTCACCGACAGCCACTTCGGCAACAACCCGGTGGACATGCCACTGGAAGTGTTGCTGGGCAAAGCCCCGCGCATGCACCGTTCGGTTGTTCGTGAAGCCGAGTTGGGTGATGACTTCGATCCGTCGAATCTCGACATCACCGAAAGCATCGAGCGCGTTCTGCATCACCCGGCTGTTGCGAGCAAGAGCTTCCTGATCACCATCGGCGACCGCACCATCACCGGCCTCGTTGCTCGTGACCAAATGGTCGGCCCATGGCAGGTTCCGGTGGCCGACGTTGCCGTTACCGCCACCAGTTTCGACGTGTACACCGGTGAAGCGATGGCGATGGGCGAGCGCACTCCGCTGGCTCTGCTGGACGCTCCGGCGTCGGGCCGCATGGCCATCGGTGAAACCCTGACCAACATTGCCGCCTCGCGCATCAACAAGATCTCCGACATCAAACTGTCGGCGAACTGGATGTCCGCCGCCGGCCACCCGGGTGAAGACGCACGTCTGTACGACACCGTGAAAGCGGTCGGCATGGAACTGTGCCCTGAGCTGGGCATCACCATTCCGGTGGGCAAGGACTCGATGTCCATGGCCACGCGCTGGAATGACAACGGTGAAGAAAAAACCGTGACCTCGCCAATGTCGTTGATCGTGACCGGTTTCGCGCCAGTGGCTGACATTCGTCAGACCCTGACCCCGGAACTGCGCATGGACAAGGGCACCACCGACCTGATCCTGATCGACCTCGGTCGCGGTCAGAACCGCATGGGTGCCTCGATCCTCGCTCAGGTGCACGGCAAACTCGGTTCGCAAGCGCCGGACGTCGATGATGCTGAAGATCTCAAAGCTTTCTTCGCGGTGATCCAGGGCCTCAACGCCGACGGTCACCTGCTGGCTTACCACGACCGTTCCGACGGTGGTCTGCTGACCAGCGTCGTGGAAATGGCCTTCGCCGGTCACTGCGGTCTGAGCCTGAACCTTGATGGTCTGGCTGAAACCTCGGCTGACATCGCCGCGATCCTGTTCAACGAAGAACTGGGTGCCGTGATCCAGGTTCGTCAGGACGCCACGCCAGACATCCTCGCGCAGTTCAGCGCTGCCGGTCTGGGCGACTGCGTGTCGGTGATCGGTCAGCCAATGAACAACGGCCAGATCAATATCACCTTCAACGGTGACACCGTGTTCGAAGGCCAGCGTCGTTTGCTGCAACGTACCTGGGCTGAGACCAGCTACCAGATCCAGCGTCTGCGCGACAACGCCGACTGCGCCGAACAAGAGTTCGACGTGCTGCTGGAAGAAGACAACCCGGGCCTGAGCGTCAAGCTGAGCTACGACGTCAATCAGGACATCGCCGCGCCTTACATCAAGAAAGGCATCCGCCCACAGGTTGCCGTGCTGCGTGAGCAGGGCGTCAACGGTCAGGTGGAAATGGCCGCCGCGTTCGACCGCGCCGGTTTCAACGCGATCGACGTGCACATGAGCGACATTCTGGCCGGCCGTGTCGACCTGAACGAGTTCAAAGGCCTGGTGGCTTGCGGCGGTTTCTCCTACGGCGACGTACTCGGCGCCGGTGAGGGCTGGGCCAAGTCGGCACTGTTCAACAGCCGCGCCCGCGATGCGTTCCAGGGTTTCTTCGAGCGCAACGACAGCTTCACCCTCGGCGTGTGCAACGGTTGCCAGATGATGTCCAACCTCCACGAGCTGATTCCGGGCAGCGAGTTCTGGCCGCACTTCGTGCGCAACCGCTCCGAGCAGTTCGAAGCGCGTGTGGCGATGGTGCAGGTTCAGGAGTCGAACTCGATCTTCCTGCAAGGCATGGCCGGTTCGCGTATGCCGATCGCCATCGCTCACGGTGAAGGTCACGCCGAGTTCTCCAGCGAAGAAGCACTGCTGGAAGCCGATCTGTCCGGTTGCGTGGCGATGCGTTTCGTCGACAACCACGGCAAGGTCACTGAATCGTATCCGGCCAACCCGAACGGTTCGCCGCGCGGGATTACCGGTCTCACCAGCCGTGATGGCCGTGTGACGATCATGATGCCGCACCCGGAACGTGTGTTCCGCGCAGTGCAGAACTCGTGGCGTTCGGAAGACTGGAATGAAGACGCACCTTGGATGCGTATGTTCCGTAATGCTCGCGTGTGGGTGAACTGAGGCCTGTGTACAAGCTGGCGTTTTTCGTTCCTGACAGTCATGTCGAGGTGGTCAAAGGGGCTGTGTTCGCTGCCGGTGGTGGGCGGATCGGTGACTATGACCACTGTGCCTGGCAGGTGCTCGGGTCTGGTCAGTTTCGGCCTTTGGACGGCAGTCAGCCGTTCATTGGTGAGGCGGGGCAGGTCGAGCAGGTTGAGGAATGGAAGGTTGAGCTTGTGGTGGCGGATGAGTTGATCGTTGCTGTTGTGGCGGCGTTGAAGCTCAGCCATCCGTACGAGACACCGGCTTATGAGGTATGGCGGCTGGAAGATTTCTGATAGCCGCTTGAACAGGAAACCCGCAGATGAGTGATTGTCTGCGGGTTTTTTGTTGCCTGCGATTTGAAGGGCGACTTCATTTCGCTGTGGGAGCTTGCCAGCGATGGCGCCCTTATAGGCGACCATGCTTTGGCTGGTTGTGTGAATATCCGTTTCTTCGGGTGCTGCGGCTGGCGGTTTCGCCCTTACGGCGACTCACTTTTTTACAAGCGCCTAAAAAAGTAAGCAAAAAACGCTTGCCCCAACGTTCGGCCCACTCGCTGGGGCTCGGGGTTCCTTCGTTCCGGGATTGATCCGGGCGCATCGTCTCCGGTTTGCTGCGCTGCACCTCCTCTCGATGTGTTTGGCTTCACCAAACGGTCGCTGCGCTCCCACCCCCGGATCAATCCCGGAACGAAGCCTGCCGACGGGGCCGGTGGATCAAGATCAGAGCGGCAGCCGAGCTTGCGCTCATCCTGTTGAGTGGTGGAAGAGCATGCGATCGGCTTTTGTTCTGTGTTGGGGCTGCCCCTCACGCCAGCCCTCTTCCGAGGGAGAGGGGGCCGATTTGTGGGCTTTTCAAAATCGGAGTGCGGCTGAGTATGTCCTGTCGGCGTAGTTCATCCAGACGCCTCGGTCAGTCCCCACTGCGATTAGCTTTTTGGATACAACTCACCCTCGACCATTCTGAGCACGGCACTGTGTAAGCGCTTGAACAGCCCTTCTAACGCGCGGGCAGACTCTGGATTCAAGCGCTCATGCAGCAATGTGACTTCACAAATACTGCACGCCGCCGCTAAATCCTGCGCACCTACCGTGGCCAACGATCCGTTTATCCGATGCAAATGGCTAACCAGTTTTGAGTTGTCAGACGCTTGCATGGCCAGTTCGGCCTGCATCAGGTCTTCTTGCATGGTTGCGACAAACAAACGGTGCATGGCTGGCGATAGCGTCATCCAGCCCTCAAGATCATCAGTTTGTAGATCGGGTGCATCTTCCTCGACTGCCTGCGGAGCAACGGGCGCAGGTTGCCGGGTAAAATCTGACAAGGTCTGAAGCAGTGTCTTGAGGTTCAAGGGTTTGACCAACCATGCATTCATCCCGACCGCGAGACAATGTTCTCCCTCTTCACGCAGGGCATTGGCGGTTACACCAATAATCGGCACGTCCGGGTCCAGATGGCGCAAGCGTTGAGTGAGCTGATAACCATTGAGCTTGGGCATGTTGACGTCGGTGATAACAAGATCAAATGCAGACTCCTGCCAGCGCTGCAAGGCTTGTTCGCCATCCTCAGCCAAGGTAACCCGAGCACCAAGTGCCTCAAGTTGTTCCTTGAGAATCTCGCGGTTAACGGGGTTGTCTTCTGCAACCAACACATTCAAATCCAGTTCTTCAGCAGGCTGAGAGACCTTGAAACACAGCTCAGGGGCGGCGCCTTGCGCCAATTGCATCAGGGTTCTGGCAATAGCGCGGATGTCATAAGCGTTGACCTCCCAGCCGTACACCGTTTTTTTCGGATGACTCGTCGCAGTTCCCTTTGCAACGACGCTCACACCTGACCATGGCGCTGCCGTCAGTGGATCCGGCTCGACGTCCAGTAATACGGCATTGCTGTCTTCATAGCCTGCCGCCGGCAAAGTCTGAGCCCTTGCGCCCCAAAGGCTGAGCCATTCGATCAGGCTCTGCCCTAGATCCTTGAGCGGCGCTCGCACATAGAGACTCACCCCATGAAGATCAATGTCCGCACAGTTGGACAACGTGCCTTTAACCACGGGCAAACGTATATGGAGTGAGAAGCTGCTGCCCAACCCGGGCTCGCTGACCACGCGCAAGTTAGCGCCCATCATTTCACTCAGTCGAGCGCAGATAGACAAACCCAAACCAGCACCGCCAGAGCGCTCGCTTCCTCCCACTTGAGAAAAAGGCTTGAACAGGAGGGGCAACTGCTGATCGCTGATCCCGACTCCGGTGTCGGAAACCTGCCACTGCAGCGACACATGGTCGTCTTCGATGTCCGTCACTTTCAGCCTGAGGACCACACGACCGAAGTCAGTAAACTTGATCGCGTTACTCAGCAGGTTGTTAATGATTTGCCGGATTCGCACAGCATCGCCGCACAACAGAGGCGGTAAGGATGCGTCCGCACAGGCAAATATCTTCAGGCCTTTATTGCTTGCCGCTGCGGCATAGCTGCGTACGACGTCTTCAAACAAATCCAGAGGACTGAACGTTTTGGGTTCGACCGCCATTTGCCCGGACTCGATCTTGGATACATCCAATACATCGCTGATAAGTTGAAACAACACGGCCGATGAACGCTGGATCGTGTTCAGGTATTCGTGCTGACGGTCACTAAGAGGGGTTCTTTCAAGCAACTCAAGGTTGCCGAGCACGCCGTACAAAGGTGTGCGAATTTCATGGCTCATGGTGGCCAGAAACAGGGTTTTGGCTTTGCTGGCCTCATCGGCAGAACGCCGTGCCTGTTCCATCATATTGGCATCGTCTACATGCCGAGTGATGTCGTTAAAACCGCACAGAACGACGTCTCTGCCCTGATAACGGGTGAAGGCAAAACAGACCTGGAGATAACGACCGGCAACCTCAAGTTGAACCTCACCCGGTTCGAGGTTCGCATAATTGCGCCTCAAGAGGGCAATCAGTTCAGGTGTGCCCTGCCATTGCTGTGCACGCTGATTTTCCAGCAACACGGCCCTCGTATCGCGCAGTACCACACACAGCCCGACGGGTGCATTGTCGAGCATGACTCGATTGAACTCTTCACTTTCAGCCAGTGACTGACTGGAGCGTTGAGCAGGCTCAATAATCCGCAAGCGATACCAGCGGTTCAGATACCAACCAAGGATCCCGAACAGCAAGACCAGAATTGCAGCGCCTGACAACGGCCACTTGGCGTAACCAAAAAACTTCTGGTAGCTGATGGTATATAAGCCGATCCAGGGGGCCGCCCCGCCCGAACTCAACTTGAAGTGCAAACCGTCGGGCTCAAAGCTCAACCCAAAAGGCAGCTCCTGTACATCCTGATCGTTGCCAAGCAATACATCACCAGCAGGCGATATCAACGTCAGGCGACTGTTGCTGGAGCGCATCAATAACCGCTCAAGATCATTGATATCGCTGACATCCAATAGGGCGGTCAGTATGACTGAGTCATCATCCTCAGGCGCAGGCAGGAAGCGATGTGAGAGGTCAACACCGATAGCCCCCACAATATATTTACGTTTTTGGATGAGTCCCGCCGGGGCTCGCATCCATAGTAATTGCTGGTTCTCAAGCATCCGGCTTTGGGGTATCAGTTGGTCATACAGGCGTTTGGTGATATCGAAGAAATTATCTTTCTGCAGCAGTGGAAGCTGCCGCGCCCCCTGAATTCCAGGCACTGCAATGGTGAACTGGGCCGTTGGTGAAAACACAAACACTTGCGGCGCTGCGTAATAGGATTCGGACCAGTACGCGGCAAAAAGATCGGTCAGTTGAACGCCAAACGAGTAGACCCCCGTCATTTGATCAGAGGTGAACTTGTCTCTCTGGCTGACCGTAAAAGGCAGTGATTTGGCCGTGTCGCTGTTCTGAAACAGGCGTTCATCGGCTTGGCTCATCAACTCGATATGTGAACTCGGTTTGCTATCCGGCAGCAGGTTCTTACCGCCTTGGCCATAGCTCTCTGCGGCAGTGCGCAAAAAAGCTTCATGCTCCTGAATGCTTTCCATCAACCGCGCAAAGTGAAAATCGGTTTTCTCACTCTCTTCTTTCAACACCCGGTTAACCGCCCAAAAACTCATGCTTACCAGCAACAGGGCCAGCCCGGTCAGCAGGAACAACAGTTTATTGAGTCTGAGTGAGCTCAGTGCCAATGCACCGAGGCGTACTTTTGCTTGCTTCATGGAAGGTGCCTATCGAGAGCTTTACAGACCAAGGATACAGAGCGTTCTAAAACAGGAATCGTCTGATGGGGTTCGCCACCCACACGTTGCATCCTTTGCAACACCTGCTGCGGCGAGCCCATGGCAGGGAGGGGCTGTTAAAAACGGATATGACACATAACTTTGTAGAGGATATCTCTCATGTTTCAAACAATCGGCAAATACACCGCTCTGTGTGGTTCAACGCTGCTGATCGCCATGGCAGCGGCTACTACTCAAGCGGCCGATGGCCAAGTTGAATTCACCGGTACTGTTAACGATAACGCCTGCACCATTAACAGCGAAAGCGTGAAAAAGTCGGTTGATATGGGCCAGGTTCGTATCGCTGACTTTGCCAACACCGTAGGTGCCACTGCCGGAGAAACGCCGTTCTCGATTTCTCTGGAGAACTGCAGCGGTTCGACCCTGAAAAACGCTTCTATCAAGTTCAGCGGCCAACAGGCTGCAACGGACGCCACCGTTCTGGGCATGGTCGGCGCTAACCAGGTCAAAGGTATCGGTATCCAGATCGCCGACGCCCGTACTGGCGACAAACTGCCGTTGAACACCGCGAGCACCGATTACGTGTTGCGCCCACAGTCCAACACGTTCGACTTCAAGGCGTCCTACGTACGTCTTGTTGCTGATACCCCGGGTGCAGATGGCGCTCCTGATACCCGCGGCATCGGAACGGGTACGGTCAATGCGCTGGCTACCTTCGACGTTACCTACAAGTAACGCGTTTTTTTAACGCAGGAGTCCGTGGCTCGGCCCGGGCTCTGGCGTTGAACAGAGGACATATTAATGCGTTTAAAAGTTGCAGCCTTTTTGGCTTTGGCAGCAGGTTTCTGGCTGCCGCAAGTTCAAGCGGGCGTCAATGTCGGCTCCACGCGGGTCATTTATCAAAGCAAGGAAAAAGAAGCCAACCTTTCACTTTCAAACTCCGGTGAAGACGGTGTTCCGTATCTGGTGCAGTCCTGGGTCAGCCCTTATGAAAATCGGGATGAGAGTGCCGATGAGTTCATTATCACTCCACCCTTGTTTCGTCTGGACGCCAAAAGCCAGAACATCCTGCGAATCATCGCGACCAATGCGCAAAACCTGCAAACAGATAAAGAAAGCCTGTTTCTGCTGAATGTCAAAGCGATCCCGGCCAAGAGTACCGAGCAGAGCAGTCAGAACGTATTACAGATTGCGCTCAAGACCACCATCAAACTGTTCTACCGCCCCGCGGGTTTGCAAGGTTCTCTGCAAGAGACTGTGGAAAAACTGCAATGGCGTGCTGAAGGCGGACACCTGACTGTGCACAACCCGTCAGGTTTTAACGTGGTCGTCAGTGATTTGCTGATTAACAACAAGGCGAGCCAAGGCATGCCTGAGGTGATCAAACCCGGCAATACCGTCACCACGGCGATACCGCTGAAAAACAGCGACAAGCTGGAACTCACCTACATCAATGAATACGGCAGCACCGTCAAGGCAGCACCCATCACCGTTCATTGATGCCTGATTGAATAGTCGAATAGAAGGACCTCCTCATGCTGCGACTGCGCATGTGCGCCTTCGCGCGCCGAGTAAAAACCTGGAGCACTGCAGGCCTTGGTGCTATCGGTCTTACAGCGACCGTCGCGCATGCAGATTACAGCTTCGACTCATCCTTTCTGGAAATTGGTGGTGGCAATGCTTCAGCCGAAGTGGCTGAACAAGTAAAAGCCATGAGCCAGGGCCAACTGCCGGGGATTTACCGAGTCGACCTGTCAGTGAATGACCGACCGATCGAGCAGCAGGACATGAATTTTATTCGCGAAACCGCCAGTCAGGTATCAACCCCTAATGGCCTGTTCCCCTGCTTCAGTCTTCAGGCGCTGACCGAGTTGGGCATTGATCCCGCACGCTTGAAAGATGCCGAAATCAGCAGCGACAAATGCGTGTACTTCAATCGCGAACTGACCGGTATCACCTACGACTATGACTTCAACAAGCAGCAGCTGAACCTGCAAGTGCCTCAGGCATTTATTGGCGATGTGCCCTTTGAGTCCCGTCGTAAAAACTGGAGTGATGGCGAGCAGGTCGCGTTTGCCAATTACAGTTTTTCCGGCAGTCAGTCCGAAACCCGCAACGGCAACCGGCAATCCCAGTTCGGCAGTGTGCACAGCGGATTTAACAGTGGGGCCTGGCGCTTTCGCAACTTTTCGACCTGGCAAAAAAGTACCAACGTCGAAGGCAACTGGAAATCGGTGGACACCTATGTCCAGCGCGACCTGGGCAACATGATGGCCATTGGCACCATCGGTGAAAGCTCAACCGACAGTGACCTGTTTGACACGATCTCCTATCGCGGCGTGGGCATCGCTTCCGATCTGGATATGTTGCCCGATGATGCGCGCAATTTTGCGCCGGTTATCCGTGGCGTCGCCAACGGCCGCTCACGGGTAACGCTGCGCCAGCGCGGCTATGTCATCAGTGAACAGTGGGTGCCCTCGGGTCCCTTTGCACTCAAGGGGCTGTATTCGACTTCAAACAACGGTGACATCGAAGTCACCGTTGAAGGTCCCAATGGTGAGCGTCAGGTGTATATCCAGTCGTTCTCGTCTGTGCCTTACATGCTGCGCGAAGGGCAGCAGAGCTACAGCGTGACCGCAGGCCAATATCGCCCGGCCGACGGCACCCTCAACAGGCAGAAACCGGGATTTGTACAAGGTACTTACCGCCGCGGCCTGACCGAAGGCACCACCGTATTCGGTGGCAGCATTGTCAGCGAACAATACAAGTCCGCGCTTTTGGGCTTTGCGCATGACTTCGCCGGTTTCGGTGCCATCTCGCTGGACGTCACCCATGCCATCAGCGATGACATCGGCACTGATGCCAAAACCCTGTCGGGTCAGTCGTACCGTTTTCGCTACTCCAAGTCCATCGACCTGACGGACACCAGCTTCAGCCTGGTGGGCTATCGCTACTCCACCAGCGGTTACTACAGCTTTAACGAGGCCATTGATGCGCGCGCCAACAACACGCTGACGCCCTATGTCGATGAAACCATGATCAACAGCGGTGCTTTTTCGCCTTACCTGGGTGGGCACATGAAAAGCAGCTTTACCGCCAACGTCTCGCAACAACTGGGCAGCTATGGCGGCATGTACGCCAACCTGACCAAAACCGACTATTGGAACCGGGCCCAAAGCAATACCTCGATTCAGTTGGGCTACAGCTTCAGTGTCGGCCAAGCTTCCTACAACGTGGGTTTGGCACAGAACAGTGGCACCGGCGATGACGTTCGCAGCCTGTCGTTGAGCGTGAGTATTCCGTTGGGCAATCCAGGCAGTAGCAGCCGGATTGGCCTGAGCACCAACCAGGACTCGGCGGGCAATGCCAGTCGTAACGCCACGTTCAGCGGCTCTCAACTCAAGGACGATGCACTGTCTTACAGCGTGGGCATCAATCAACAGATCAGTGATGAAGATCGCATGCTCGGCAGCTCGATTGCCGCGCGTTACAACGCAGCGAATGCCATTTGGCACGGCTCTTACAACAGGGATCAAAGCACCCGGCAGATGGACTACGGCGTAGAAGGCGGGGTTGTTGCCACGCGTGACACCTTGATGTTTACCCAGCCTCTGGGCGAAACCAACATCATCGTGGCCACACCTGGGGCAGGCGATGTAGGCGTACTGACCAAAAGCGGGATCAAAACCAACGGCAGTGGCTACACGGTTATTCCTTCCGCCCAGCCTTACCGTAAAAACAAAATAGCGCTGAACACTGACTCGTTATCGGACAACACCGATATCGCGAACCTGGTTCAGGTCGTCACCCCTAACCGCGGCGCGTTTGTCATGGCCAACTTTGAAACCCGCAACGGCCGCCGTCTGTTGATTAGCGTGAACGCCAATGATGGCAAGCCTGCGCCCTTTGCGGCCGAGGCTCAGCTGTTTGACCTCAATGGCGTCTTGATGAACAGCGCCATGGTGGCAGACAAAGGCCGGGTGTTCATGACAGGCGTGCCGGACAAAGCGCAGCTGCTGATCAACGTCAATGGCAAGCCGTGGTGCTCCAAAGCGTTGGATCTGAACACTTACAACCTGGCGGAAACGGGCATCGGGCAACTGCAGATCCGTTGCGATGCACAGCTGGCAATGCCGGCAGACACTCAAGGTACTCCCGATGCATGACTCAACGTTCAAACCCCAGCGCCCGAAATGGGCAACCGCGATCCTGTTGTCAGTCGGCTTGTTGTTCAGTTTTGCAAGTCAGCAAGCGTTCGCGATTATCCAGAACAACATGACCTGCACCGCGACAGGTGACCATGGCATCGTTGATTTGGGAACTCTGGCTCCTTCCGAGAACATTCAAGTACACATGACGGCAAACTGCCGAGTGACGCGCTGGTATCCCAAAGGTTCTAACCTTTCGTTTACGCAGCAATACAATCAAGGCAAAAGTGCCGACTTCGTTGCGTTTCATACAAACAGCAACCAATTCCTTAAAAGTGGCGGAATGGGAACAACCGGCACAACCTGTGTGCCGACCAGTTGCGTGCCTTTGTATGTCGGCAACACGTTTTCATATGACGTGTTATTCGCGGGCTCTGCGGGGACAACTCCGGGCGACTACATGGTGAGTTTAAACCTCTTCGATACGTCTATCGGCGGGTGGGAAAACTACGCGGACTATCTCCAGACCATCGTTCTCAGTTACACCGTGGCTCAACCCGCCTGCTCTTTGGGGTCGGCTAAAACCATGAACCTGTCTTTCGGTACGTTGAACAGCAACGACTTTGCCTCTACCCAGCAAGTGGCCAACGTCACGATGAACTGCATCCGGGGAACTCAGGTCACTGCCACGCTGGTCCCGACCCAAGCCGCCGTCAGTGGCAGCGCGGGAGTTTCTGCGACTACGTTGGCCGGGCTGTCGATGGCGGCCACCTGGGCTGATAACGATAGCGCCGTGACCTTCAATAGCCCGCGCACGTTAACGCTCGCACCAGGCGCCAACAGGATTAGCCTGGGGTTTCGGCCGCGATTGAATACCAGCGTTTCGCCGACCGGTAATTTCTCAAGTCAATACACCCTCAACATCACCTATCGCTGATCAGGCACAGGAGCTCGACCATGAAATTACATTTATCGTTGGCCGCAGCGCTCTTTGCTGGCTTGGCCTGCACATCGGCCAACGCGGTGACTGACACTGTGACCATTAACGTCAGCGGCACGCTGACACGCCCCCCTTGCACCATGACCAGCAGCAAAACCCTGACCGCAAACTTTGGCACCTTGCGCTATGACCAGGTGGACACAGCTGCGCAAATTGATTTGCCGATGACCATGACCTGCCCGCCCAACTCGGCGTTGAACATCAGTGTGACGGCATCCTCTGCGCTGACCGACACGGTGGCCTCTGCAGGCAGAACCAACCTGGGCTATTCACTGTTCTGGAAGAGTGACAATTCAGTCATCAACATAAAGGGGACCAAGAGAAACGTGACCAACCTCAATGGTGCGGTTGACCTGAGCATGAAGGCAAAACTGATTGCTCAAGGCACCTTGTCCGAAGGCGCTTTCTCGGCCTCCGCCGTTATCAATATCGACTACTTGTGACATGAGCATGATCGCCAGAACAAGCCTATGGTCAGCATTATTCGCTGCACTTGTACTGGGTGTTAGCACCGCAAGCTGCGCAGCCGATTCCTCTTCACTGGATATCACCGGAACGCTGATAAAACCGCCTTGCTCGGCTGACTTCCCGGCATCGCAAAGTATTGACATCCCCAAGGTCAATCTTAATTCACTGCGCTCCGACACCAGCGAGTGGACCGATGTGACCCTGGATTTCAAGTGTGTCAAAGGCAGTCTGGTGCAACTGCGCTTTAGTGCAGGTAGTGGCTCGTTCGACAGCAGCACACTGCGTACTTCACTCGATAAGCTAGGATTGAAAACCCGCCTGAGTGACCTGGCGACGACCGAAAAAGTCGTTGATTTGAAGCTCGGCGAACAGCTTGTCTTCCCTGTGGAAGACACGCTGCTCAAACTCAAACTATCGGTCAGACCGATAAAAACCGGGCAGGAATTGCCCGAGATCGGAAATTACAGCTCAATGCTGTTGATGGAAATGATCTACCTCTGATCAAGCCAGTCAGGCGAACAGATTAGCTTTGATGCACAGAATCAAAAGGGCTTGATCACTGTCGACATCCAGCTTGCGCATGCCTGAAATTTTCAGGGTGCTGATGGTTTTGATACTGCGATTGAGACTCTGCGCCACGTCACTCACGCTCATCCCGGAGGCAAACAGGCGCAGGACTTCAAACTCCTTTACCGTGAGCTGGCTTAACCTTTGCGCAATACCGTCCGCGTCAGCATTCAATGCTCCATTTAGCGGGTCGTGCTGGTAGTGCCCCTCACGATAGAACGCATCCAGAGCCACCAGGATTTGCTCCAGCCCGGCATTCTTGGAAATCACCCCGCTAATCCCTAACTCATATAACCAGTTCAGAATCTTCGGGTTGGAGATAATCGTCAGGATCAATACCCGAGGCTCGGGAAAATGCCGCCGCAAGTACTCCACCAGGCGGGTGCCGTCGCCATATTGCTCATCCCCCGGCATGTTGTAATCCGTAATGATGACGTCAGGACGCAGTTGCAAAACCTTACTGATCAATTCAGACGAATTCATCGCTTCTCCCACGACCTTGAAGCGCGGATCACGCTCAATGATTTCGCGTACGCCCATCAACACAATCGGGTGATCGTCGGCCAGTAAGACTCTCATTTGGGGCATGACGTATATGACTCCAGTCCTGAAAAGCAGATAGCTGTGAACTTGCGCGACAGATTTTTATGATTCGAAGGGATCAGCCTTGATGCAGTAAGTAAGCAGTGCATGGTCAGTGAGCACTTCCAGCTTTTGCATGGCAGAAACTTTTTGGGTGCTGACAGTTTTAACGCTTCGATTGAGTAGGCGGGCAATCTCGCTCACGCTGCTGCCGGCGACAAACAGCCGTAACACCTCAACCTCACGAGGCGAAAGGTTGGAGAAGCGCTCGTCAATCACTCTAGGATTGGAAAGTACGGACGTTTTCTGAACCGTCGGCGCGACATAAGGCCGATCATTGGCCAATGCATTCAGTGCTTTACCGATTTCTTCGTGGATATGGTTCTTGGCAATCACTCCCGCCACGCCCATTTCCAGCAAGCGCGAAATAATCAACGGATTGCTGACCATCGACAGCACCAGGATGGTCACCTCTGGAAAATGCTCGATGATGTAGGCGATCAGCTTCAGGCCATCACCGTAGGTATCGTCACCTGGCATATTGAAATCGGTGATGACCAGATCAGGTTGATTCAAGGCCAACAACTCAACCAGTTGCGATGAACTGACGGCTTCGTCTACGAGAGTGAAGCGTTCATCGCGTTGAATCATTTCCCGAAGACCTACTAAAACCACCGGGTGATCGTCGGCAATTATTGTCTTGATTACGCGCATTGCCTGGCTCCAAATTAATGACGCACTGCTGGAGTCTGTGGATATTTCATTGCGAGCGCGACGCATGACCACGCCGTGCAGAACCAGGCGTGGGAAGCATCGCTTTACGTGCGAGGGTTTTTCGTCCCTTCGAATCGGGTGTCAAATTCAGCCACGCTACTTTGCAGTGCTCACAGAAAGGTGAACCTCCCCAGTCCCGCTGCACTGAGTCTTGCCTGGTAAAATTTGCCTCCGCGATGCGGCTCGCAATAAAACATCAACAGACCCTGTGTATCGCTGAGTGAATTCAAGGTTTGGCCAGTGTTCGCCAGTCAATCGGGAGCACACTGAACAGGGCATGAACAGAAGAATACTTCACAAATCCAGAGTTCGTAGGCAGACGACGGTGCAAGCCCGCCGTGACTTTCCTTCTGCAGGACAGCAGAAGGCTGCTGCCCATCCTTCTTCTAACCACTGATGCGTTTTTTAATGAGTCAGACGGTTGAACGAGCGGCCAGCCCATCACCCTTTGCGCCGAATCAGCTCCATGATGGCTTTGAGCTATCCTCAAACAGAAGAGTTCCAAAATCAGCCGGTGAAACGGCTCCACAAATCAGAAACCCTTGCGCCTGATCACAGCCAATGCTACGCAGGAAAGCGAGCTCTGCCTGGGTTTCGACCCCTTCGGCAACCACCGTCAGGCCCAGTTTTCGACTCAACTCAACCAAACTGCGCAAGGCTGACGCGAGGTTTTCATTTTCGACGCAGCCATGGACCAGAGAACGGTCAATCTTGAGTTCACTGAAGGGGGTGGACACCAAGTTGAAGTAAGAGCTGAACCCTCTGCCGAAGTCATCCTGAGCCAACCCAAAACCCATCATGCGCAGGCGACAAGCGCCCGCGTAGTAATTGCTGAGTTCCTCCGTGACTGAGCTTTCCATCAGCTCGAACACGATGCTTCGCGGGTCACCGCCATCGGCTACCACGTAATCACGCAAACGATCGGCCAACTCGTGGTTATCCAGCAAGTGTGTCGGTAAGTTGATGGAAACAGGGATATCCCAACCTTGATCGCGCCATTGCCTTTGCGCCCGCAGGGTTTGCTCCAGCATCAGCCATAGCAGACGCTCCTCTAACCCCTGGTTGATCAAGAGCGGCAGAAAGTCTTTGGGCAGCAATACACCGAGTTCAGGATGCAACCAGCGAACCAGCGCCTCTGCGCTGAGGATATTGCCGTTGTGCAGAGATTTCTTGGGCTGGAACCAAGCCTGAATCTGGCCATTCTCTATCGCTTGCAGGGTGCTCAGCGGGTCCAGTTCGATGGCCAGCGCGGGATCGGTCACACCGCGCGTACGAAAAATGGCCATCCGCTCCTTTAGACGCATGACAGCATTGAACTCGACCGGCTTGGATATCAACCCGACAACGGACATGCCCAGATTTTTCGCCACCAGCCCTGCGCTGATCAACATTCGACGTGACGATGCACTCATCAGTGCCAGCGCCGGTCGTTTTTTCAGGGCGGCAATTTTCTGGATCAGTTGTACCCCATCCATAACGGGCATCAGCAGGTCAGTCAGTAGCAGGTCATATTCGCGGCGCGTGAGACACTCCAGTGCCTCGTCACCACTCCATACGGTGTCAACTTTAAAGCCGCCGACTTCACTGAAAACATTCAGTAAATACTCATGCTGAAAAGGATGATCCTCAACGACCAAGACTCGATAGGATTTCACTGGACCCTCCTTTAGAAGTGCTGAAGACAGTTGTACAAGGTGTGCAGCGTAAAAGGCTTGATCAAACAGTGATTCATCCCCGCGCTCAGGCAGCGTTCGCCCTCATCGCGCATGGCGTTGGCCGTAGCACCGATAATGGGTTGCGTGACATTCATCTCGCGCAGTTGGGCCGCCAATTCGTAGCCATTCATTCTTGGCATGTTGACGTCAGTCAGCACCAGGTCGAACTTGGCATCCTGCCAAAGCCCCAAGGCCTCCAGGCCATCACTGGCCAAGGTGACCGAGCAGCCGAGTTCTTCAAGTTGATCACGCAAAATGAGCTGATTAATGACGTTGTCTTCGGCAACCAGAATTCTCAAATCAAGTTTGAGTTCGTGCATTGCGGCGTCAGCGTCAAGCAGCGTATGGGTTCTCGTGCCTTGTGCCCGGGACAGGGCTCGGTACACGTCCTGCAAACTATTGAGGTCCGCATACCAGCACGTACTGACTGGAGTGGGCGGTGATGAGAGGTCGCTGGCGGCGACGACGACCGAACCTGTCCATCCTGGCTCCAGAAGTTGCGTGACCGCACCTGGATGCAGTTCCAGCAACACCGCGCCTTCCAGCGCGTCTCCAGACTTGGGGGCTCCCAATTGAGCGCGCGCACCCCAGCGACGCAACCAACCGCAATAACACTCGGCCAGCTCGCGCAGTTGAGACACGACGTACACCACATTAGGTGCCAACTCGCCCACAGGGCTTATGTGCCCCGAATCTCGAACCTGTTCCAAAGGCAAATGCAGGGTGAAGCTACTGCCCAGTCCAGGCTCACTGACCAGTCGCATACTGCCGTTCATCAAGTGCATAAGACGCTTACAGATGGATAGGCCCAAGCCGGTTCCCGCGACAACATTCTTGGCTGACTCCACTTGATAAAAAGGCTCGAACAATCGAGCCTGTTCCTCAAGGGCGATGCCTTTTCCCGTGTCCGAAACCTGCCAGTGCAACATCACGCGCTCATCGTCACGGCTATCGAGTTTTAGCCGCAGGACAATTTTTCCGTTGTCAGTGAATTTAAGAGCATTGTTGAGCAGGTTATTGAGGATCTGACGGATTCGCGCGACATCCCCGCTCAGCCACTCAGGCACTTTTGAATCAATCAACGCAAATAATTGCAAACCTTTGGCTTGTGCCGCGCCGCTATAACCCTGAATCACTTCTTCTATCAGCTCCATGGGGCTGAACGTGTTGAGTTCCAGTTGCAACTGACCGGCCTCAATACGCGACACATCCAGCACGTCGCAAATCAACTGCAGCAAGTTGCCGGAAGAACGCTCGATCGCCTTTAAATAGTTGTTTTGCTGATCGTTGAGTTGGGTGCGCGCCAACAGCTCCAGCGTGCCTAAAACACCATAAAGCGGTGTCCGAATCTCATGGCTCATGGTCGCCAGAAACAGCGTCTTGGCCTCATTGGCCCGGTCCGCCAGTTCACGGGCGCGTTCCAGCGTTACTTCAATCTGTTTACGTGCAGAAATGTCACTAAACGCGCAAATCAGCACGTCTTGACCGCTGTAACGGGTCGGCGCGAACGCCAGATAGAGCAGGCGGCCGTCATCCATTTCGACTTCATCACTGGTGCGCCCGTCGGGCTGATCGAATGCACGATAAATCCAGCCATGGCACAGTTTGCTGCGTTCAGTGCCTTTGCCCAGCCATTGTTGCGATAGCGAGTTTTCCAGGACCACGGTGCCATCGGTGCGGCGAATCACGCACAAGGCGATCGGTGCTACCTGCAACACGGCGCGATTGAACGCCTCACTTTCAATCAATGCCTGAATGCGATTTTCACCCGGGGTAATCAGCCGTCGGTCGATGCGCAAAATGAGAAGGCGCAAGCCAATGCATGCGGCGATGCATAACAGCAAACAGCCCAGCAAAGGCCCAGCCAGAACAGACAGCAAAGAGTGAATATCCACAGCGTAGACAATTTGCCAGCCTGAATAACCGAGCTTTTTCCTGATCGCCAAACTGTCAGGAAACCACCAATGCCCGATAAATCCGAAGGAGGTTTTGGGCTCCAGCGCATGCAATGAATCCACCCGCGTGGAGGGCGATGCATTGGTGAAAATGATGTGCCCTTGACCATCCAGCAGCATGAAGTCGCCGGCACTTTCGCTGCGCAAGGCGGCTACCAGATCGGTGACTTCGACCTCAATCCCCAACCAGCCTGAATCCATGTTGCGGTTATCCAGCCGGGTAAACAGATAGAAGGGCGAGTCCAGGTTGCTGCTGTCTGTCAGCCACAGGTCATCGCCAAAGGTGTATGACTTGCCGCCCTCATCCATCAATTGCTGCAACACGGTCTTTGGCAAAGGCTCCAGATGGCTTGAGGTGTCAAACACGCGGACTACCTCAGGGTTTTCAGTTTGCGGCACATACAGCAGATTAACTTTGCTCTCGCGCAGATAGTCCCTCATCCGTTGGGTTAGCCAAATGCTCCAGTGACCTGCCTCGCTGCCCAAACTGATGTTCACCTCTTCTTCGGGATCAACAGTGATGAAAGGTTCGTTTTCTGATTTTTCAGGCACTGCGGCCAACACCAGACTTCTGAGCAAGGTCTGACGGCTGACGAAAAAATCTTGAGCACTGAACACCGCTTCGTTCATGAAACTGCGACGCAGCGATACCTCTTGGTTGAAAACGGCCCGCAAGTAGATAACCGAACCCGCAAAGACCGCGATGATCAGGCCAGAGGCAAATAAATGAAGAAGTTTTCGGGCAGCTTGAGGAGTTGATTTCATGCCGCGAGCCTAAGCGTCGGGCATGTTAAAAAAAATCAGACAATTCCTGAAGCTAACAGGGGTGGTCCAGACGCTGACGGGTGCAACGAGGCAGAAGATGGAGGGTTTAAGTGCGTGTGGAAAAACCAGAACCTTCCCACAAGGTTTTCAGGTTGTCCGTCGGACGTCGGGTCTCTAGTCTTTGTTTGTCACCGCAAATCGGTGATCGGGTGTGAGAACCTGGGCAAGAAGTGTTATTCCAGCATCGGTACGTCATAATCGCCGTCAGCTTATTGCTGCCTGCAATAAATTTATGGCGGCTGTGTGCGGGCAGACTTCGGTCTGGCCGGAAGTTCTGCTCCTTGCCCGGTTTCTCACCCCGCACATAGCTGCCACCATATCGCCGCGTGAGAAACGGCAATTGGATGGCTCCGATCATTAAGGAGTTTTTCAATGACCAAGCCCGTCCCCGACCCACCCGAAACCAAAACCCCACTCGAAGAAGCCCTCCGCGCCGAAGAGCAGGCCCGAAACCGCGAAGCCATCAAACGCGCCCTCGACTTCTACCTGTGCCCCGAGCCCGCCAAGCCCCGCCGACCGAGCACCATGTTCATGGTCTGCCCCCAGGTCGACACCGAAAGCCTGCTCGCCCACGCCTGTGAGTCATTAGCCTCAGCCAGCACCGCCGCCAGCAACTTCGCCAATGAGCTAAGCGGTTCGCAGCGCAGCACGGCGTTAGGCATCCAGCAAATCGTCATGCTCGCCGAGCTGGTGGTAAACCGAGCGCTGGATCGAGTCGACCCGCAAGCCTGACGAGCGCGTCTTCGTGCATCGCCAGCAGGCTGGCTCCCACAGTTTGAAACACATGCCCCTGTGGGAGCTGGCTTGCCAGCGATGAGGCCAGTCCAGACACCAGACGTCTAAACCTTGGCACTCACCTCGCTACGACTGACCAAAGCCTCAATCGCTCCACTCAAACTCGCCGCCTTATCCCCCACCAGCAAATGCCAGACCCCACCTTCCAACTGGCTGACACCCTGACAACCCAGCTCTTTCAACTGAGCCTCGGACAACGCCTTGCCATCCGCCAGCAACAGCCGAATCCGGCTCATCGCAATGCAATCCAGTTGCAGCACATTGCCGCCGCCGCCCAGTGCATTCAGCCATTTCTGTGCCTCGGCGCCCGCGACCATCACTGCTTTTGGCTCTTCGACCACTGCAACAGATTCGGCAATAACAGCACGCCCCAACGCCGGCATCGCCAGGCGAATTTCATCAGCAATGCTGTCAGCCAGTGGCCCGACCACGACCTGCAAACTCCCGCCTTTACCCGGACGCACAACGGCCATCGCACCCAGCGCTTTCAGATCGGCGTCCGAGGCCTTGTTGCGATCAACCATTTCCAGTCGCAATCGCGTGGTGCAAGCGCCGACAGTCAGCAGGTTTTCAGCGCCGCCCAATGCCTTGATGTAGGCACTGGCGCGCTCGTTTTCAGTCAGTACGGCTTTCTCACTGACAGCGACATCTTCTCGGCCCGGTGTCTTCAGGTTGAATCGACGGATGCAGAAATCAAACACTCCGTAATAGACGACTGCATAAGCCAGGCCGACCGGAAACACCAACCAACCGTTGGTGGATTTGCCCCAGCCGAGAATCATGTCGATGAAGCCGCCAGAGAAGGTAAAGCCCAAATGAATATTCAGCGCATTGGTGATCGCCATCGACAACCCGGTCAGCAACGCATGCAGCAGATACAGCAGCGGCGCCAGAAACATGAAGGCGAATTCAATCGGCTCGGTCACCCCGGTCAGGAATGAAGTCAGCGCCATCGACAGGAAGATCCCGCCCATGACTTTGCGCCGTTCCGGCAGGGCGTTGCGGTACATCGCCAGGCACGCGGCGGGCAGGCCGAAGATCATCATCGGGAACATGCCGGTCATGAACTGGCCGCCCTTCGGATCGCCGGCGAAGTAGCGCGACAGGTCACCGGTCACCAGTGCGCCGGTGGTTGGGTCGGTGAAGTTGCCGAACACGAACCACGCCATGTTGTTGAGGATGTGGTGCAGGCCGGTGACGATCAGCAGGCGGTTGAACACGCCGAAGACGAACGCGCCGATGCTGCCGCTTTCCATCATCAGGGCGCCGAAGCTGTTGATGCCATGCTGGATCGGCGGCCAGATGTAGCCGAACACCACGCCAAGGCCGACGGCCGCGAACCCGGTGACAATCGGCACGAATCGTCGGCCACCGAAGAACGCCAAATACTCCGGCAGCTTGATGTCCTTGAAGCGGTTGTACAATGCGCCGGCCATCAGGCCGCTGACGATCCCGGCGAGCATGCCCATGTTGATGCTCGCATCGAGCACTTTAAGGGTGGAGATCATCACCAGATAACCGATCACCCCGGCCAGGCCCGCCGTGCCGTTGTTGTCCTTGGCGAAACCGACGGCGATGCCGATGGCGAAGATCATTGCCAGGTTGGCGAAGATCACCTGGCCGGCGTCGTGAATGATCGCGATGTTCAGCAGATCGGTGTCACCCAGACGCAGCAGCAGGCCGGCGATGGGCAGGATCGCAATCGGCAGCATCAGCGCGCGCCCGAGGCGTTGCAGACCTTCGATGAAGAGTTGATACATGGCGGTTCTCCTTCTTGTTGTTATTAGCGCAGAGGCCAGTGTTGGTGGCAGGCGTGACGCACCGCGGCGGCGCTGCTCAGCTTGAGCAGGTCGCGGGCGAGGCGTTGGCATTCGGCTTCGTGCAACTGACGCACGCGATCCTTGATTTCACCGATCTGCACCGGGCTCACCGACAATTCGGTCACGCCGAGGCCGATCAGTACCGGGGTAGCCAGCGGGTCGGATGCCAACGCACCGCACACACCGACCCAGCGCTTGTGCACCGCCGCGCCTTCGCAGGTCATGGCGATCAGGCGCAGCAGCGCCGGGTGCAAGGCATCCACCCTTGCGGCGAGGCCGGCGTGGTCGCGGTCCATGGCCAGGGTGTATTGCGACAGGTCGTTGGTGCCGATGGACAGGAAGTCTGCGTGTTCGGCCAGTTGTTCGGCTTGCAACGCGGCGGCCGGGACTTCGATCATCACGCCGATTTCCGGACGTTGCGTGATGTTCAGTTCAAGGCACAACGCCTCGACGCGCTCACGGATGTGCAGCAGCTCATCGACTTCAGTGACCATCGGCAACAGGATCCGGCAACGCTGTAACGGACTGACTTGCAGCAGCGCGCGCAGTTGCTGATCGAGGATTTCCGGCCGTGCCTGAGCCAGACGAATGCCGCGTAGACCCAGCACCGGATTGGCTTCGGTGGGCAGCGGCAGATAGTCGAGTTGCTTGTCGCCGCCGACGTCGATGGTGCGGATGATCACTGATTTGTCACCCATCGCATCGATGACGGCCTGATAGGCAGCACGTTGTTCTTCGACGTCCGGTGCGGTCTGGCGATCAACGAAAAGGAATTCGGTACGCAGCAAGCCGACGCCATCGGCACCGTTGGCAAAGGCGTCTGCAGCTTCAGCGCTGGAGGCGACATTAGCGACGACTTCGATGGTCACACCGTTGCGGGTTTGGGCCGGCAGATGCGCTTTGGCTTGCTGCGCATCGCGGCGTTGCTGGCGGTCGATTTGCACTTGCTGGACTTCGGCCAGTCGATCAGCGCTCGGCGTCAGTTCGAGGCGACCGCCATCGGCATCCAGCACCACCGCTTGGCCTTGCGGTTGATCGAGCAGTGCTGAACCTAGTGCAACCATGCAGGGCAGGCCTTTGCCGCGCGCGAGAATCGCCACGTGAGAAGTCGCGCCGCCCTCGGCCATGCACAAACCGGCTACACCTTGCGCGCTGAGTTGCAGCAGATCCGACGGCGTCAGTTCATGGGCAGCGACGATGGCGCCGGCCGGTACGTCGTAGTGCCAGGCCTCGCCGAGCAGGGCGCGCAACACGCGCTGCTTGAGGTCGCGCAGATCGTTGGCGCGTTCGGCCAGCAGCGCGCTGCCGGTGTGTTGCAGGACTTCGCACTGGACATCAATCGACTGGCTCCAGGCGTGCGTTGCTGCGCTGCCTTGGTCGATGGATTGCTGTGCAGCGTCGAGCAGGGCCGGGTCTTCCAGCAATGCCAAATGCGCGGCGAAGATGGCTTCTTCGTCGGCGTTACGTTGTTTTTTCGCCTGGGCGAGGGTGCCGTTGATTTCGTTGCGCACCTGAATCAGCGCAGTCTCAAGTTTCTGCTGCTGTTCCAGCAGATCATGATTGCCGGCATCCACTGGCAAGTTGATGGTGTTCAAGCGAAACAATGGCCCACCGACCAAACCCGGTGCGGCGCAAACACCCTGCAACACGCCAGCCTCGGCCGGGCGCTTGGGGGATGCAACGCGCACAGGTGCGGCGGCGTGATGATCATCCGGCAGTGCGGTGGCCAATGCGCTGAGCAACGCTTGCAGCGCGGCTTCGGCGTCCGGTCCCTGACAGCTGACATGCACTTCATCCTGCTCGCCAATCGCCAGCGCCATTAACCCGATCAGGCTGTTGCACGGCGCCGATTTGCCGGCGAAATGCAGCTGCGACTGGCTTTTGAAACCTTGCGCCGTTTGACGAATCAGCGCAGCGGGGCGCGCATGCAAACCGCCTCGATGCGCGACAAGCACATGACCGTTAACCTCAGGCCCGCCGATTTCTTCTGCATTCGCCGCCGAAGCGTTGCGCGCCACGATGTGCAACAACGGCTCGCCGACTTTCACCGCTTTCAGGGTGATCGGCAGCACCTGGAAATCCTGGCTGTTGGTCAGGATCAACAGGCTGACCAGGCTTTTGCACTGCTGGCCGACTTTGTCCAGGTCGTAGCGCAACAGCGGCTGACCGTTGCTGACCCGCACGCCTTCCTTGACCAGCATCGAGAAGCCTTCGCCGTTCAGTTCAACGGTGTCGAGGCCCAGGTGCAGAAGGATTTCCGCGCCATTGTCGGCGCGCACGGTGAGGGCGTGGCCGGTGCGGGCGACGTGAATGATCACCCCGGCGCATGGCGAATACAGGGTGTCGTTAAGTGGATCAATAGCAATGCCATCGCCCATCGCACCGCTGGCGAACACCGCGTCCGGGACTTTGGCGAGCGTGAGCACCGGGCCGCTGAGCGGGGCGCTGAGGGTCAGCTCTTTATTGTTGTTGTGCATGGCTCGGTCTCATCAGGAAATTCGCTGGCCCCTGTAGGAGCTGCCGAAGGCTGCGATCTTTTGATCTTGTTTTTCTGTGAATCAAAATCAAAAGATCGCAGCCTTCGGCAGCTCCTACAGGTTTTCTTCAATTAATGCGTGCGCGTCACTTTGCTCAGGTGGCGCGGTTGATCCGGGTCCATGCCTCGGGCCACGGCTAAACCTGCGGCCATCACGTAGAAACTCTGGATGGCCAGAATCGGGTCCAGGGCCGGGTGTTCGGCGCGGGTCAGGGTCAGGTCGCGTTCGCTCACGTCATCTGGCGCGGCCAGCAACACCCGGGCACCGCGTTGACGCATTTCCGCTGCAAGGCTCAGCAGCCCGGCCTGTTCGGCACCGCGTGGAGCGAAGACCAGCAATGGGTAGTGCTCGTCAATCAACGCCATCGGGCCGTGACGCACTTCGGCGCTGCTGAACGCTTCGGCCTGGATCGCCGAAGTTTCCTTGAACTTCAATGCCGCTTCCTGGGCAATGGCAAAACCGGCGCCACGGCCGATGACCATCAGGCGTTCGCAATCGCGCAGGGCGTCGATGGCCACGCTCCAGTCCTGCTGGGCTGCTGCACGCAAGCCTTCGGGCAGGGCGTTGTGCGCCTCAAGCAGTTCGCTGTCTTCTTTCCAGTGCGCGATCAAACGAGCGCTGGCGCTGAGGGTGGCGATAAAACTCTTGGTCGCGGCGACGCTGCTTTCGGTACCGGCGAGCAGCGGCACGCTGAATTCACACGCGGCTTCCAGTGGCGAGTCGGCGGCGTTGACCATGGAAACGCTGAGCGCGCCACGCTTGCGCAGCAGACGCAGACTGTTGACCAGATCCGGGCTCTGACCCGATTGCGAGAAGGCAAAAGCGACCTGGCCGCTGACCTTCAACGGCGCCTGCTGCATGGTCACCACCGACATCGGCAACGACGCCACGGGCACGCCCAGTTGCTGCATGGTCAGGTAGGCAAAGTAGCTCGCCGCGTGGTCGGAGCTGCCGCGCGCGACGGTCATTGCCACTTGCGGCGGCTGACGGCGCAGGCGCCCGGCGATCTCGATCAGTTGCGGGTCGAGCTGTTGCAGTTGGGCTTGCACGGCCTCGAACGAGGACAGTGCCTCCTCAAGCATTTTTGAAGTCAATGTCTTCTCCTTCGACCATGACGGCGGTCAGTGTGAGTGAGCGATCCAGCCGCACGCAGTCGGCCCAGGCGCCCGGTTCAAGGCGCCCGCGTTCGGTGATGCCGAGGTAGTCGGCGGGAAATTGCGAAAGACGTTGCGAAGCCTCGGCAATTGGCAAACCGATCTTCACCAGATTGCGCAGGGCCTGATCCATGGTCAGCGTGCTGCCGGCCAGCGTGCCGTCAGGCAGGCGCACGCCGCCCAGGCATTTGGTCACGGTGTGGCTGCCGAGCTTGTATTCACCGTCGGGCATGCCGGCGGCGGCGGTCGAATCGGTGACGCAGTACAGGCACGGGATCGAACGCAGGGCGACGCGGATGGCGCCGGGATGCACGTGCAGCAAATCCGGAATCAGCTCGGCGAATGTTGCGTGGGCCAGTGCCGCGCCAACGATCCCGGGTTCGCGGTGATGCAGCGGGCTCATGGCGTTGTACAAATGGGTGAAGCTGGTTGCGCCGGCGTCCAGTGCGGCGACGCCTTCCTCGTAACTGCCGAGGGTGTGGCCGATCTGCATACGGATGCCGCGACTGCTGAGTTCACGAATCAAAGCGTCGTGGCCGGCGATTTCCGGAGCGATGGTGATCACGCGAATCGGCGCCAGCGCCAGATATTCTTCGACCTCGGCCATCAATGCGGTGTGGGCGAAGTTCGGTTGGGCGCCGAGTTTGCCGGGATTGATATACGGGCCTTCAAGGTGCACGCCGAGCACTCGCGCGCTGCCTTTGGGCCGCTGCTCGCAGAACTCGCCGACCTCTTTCAAGACGCTGGAAATCTCTGCGCTCGGTGCGGTCATGGTGGTGGCCAGCAGCGAGGTGGTGCCGAATCGCACGTGGGTTTTGGTGATGGTTTCGAAAGCGCTGGCACCTTCCATGATGTCTTTGCCACCGCCGCCATGAACGTGCAGGTCGATGAAGCCTGGCAGCAGATACGGCAGGTCGTTGTCTGCCGGATCGCAGGGCTCGCCTTCGATCGACACGACTTTGCCGTGTTCGTGAATCAGCCGGCCGCGAACCCAGCCGCTGGCGGTGAGGATGTTGTCTTCGGACATTTTGGTTCTCGCTTATGGCTGCTCTTAACGACGCAGCTCTGCAACAAAGTCGTAGTAGTCGTTGCGGCAATAGGTGTCGGTGACTTCGATCGGCGTGTTGTCTTCCAGATAGCCGACCCGGGTCATCAGCAGCATGGCAGTGCCGGGTGCGATGCCGACCAGGGCGGCGAACTCGTCCGAGGCGTTGATCGCCTGAATGTGCTGCAAGGCGCGGACGATCGGTTTGCCGATGCCGTCGAGGTATTCGTAGAGCGAATCGCCCACCGCTTGCGGCTTGGGCATGATCGAGGCGGGCAGGGTGCTCATCTCGATGGCCATCACGGTGTCGTCGGCTTTGCGCAGGCGTTTCATGCGCGCGACTTTGTCGTTCGGCGACAGGCTGAGGCGGATCAGTTCTTCGTGGGTCGGCAGGGTGATTTCTCGCTCCAGCCATTGCGAACTGGGCACGAAGCCCTTGAGGCGGAGCATTTCACTGAAGCCGGAAAGGCGTGAAAGAGGTTGTTCCAGGCGTGGGGTGATGAACGTGCCGGAACCTTGCAAGCGCCGGATCAGGCCTTGGTCGAACAACACTTCCAGCGCCTTGCGTGCGGTGACTCGGGAGATGCCGAGCTGCTCGCTGAGATTGCGCTCCGAAGGCATTGCCTGCTCGGCTTTCCACTGACCGGAATGAATCGCCGCTTCCAGGTTACGCGCCAGTTGCAGGTACAGCGGCGTCGGCTGGGAGTCATCGGGGCGTAGGACGTGGAGGTCATTCATGTCGGTCATTTCCGGCGCGAGTATTGGATTGTTGTGGCTCGCTTGTGGGGCGGAAATTAATACCACTTGAATACCATGTCAACGCGGTGAAATGGCCATTAGCCCAATGAAATGGCGGGTTTTAGGTCAGTGGGCTCTAAGTGGTATTAGGGCTGGACTGTAAAAAGCAAAAGATCGCCGCCTGCGACAGCTCCTGCATGTGAAGTGGTATCACCTCTGTAGGAGCTGCCGCAGGTTGCGATCTTTTGATTTATTTTTTGCAGGTGACCGGCGGTCGGTGATTAAGGGCGGATTTCGATCATCGTGCCGTCCGGCACCAGACTCCACACTTCGCGCATATCGACGTTGCGCATGGCGATGCAGCCGTCGGTCCAGTCCAGGGTGTGCAGCAGGTCTTCGGGGTTTTCTTCCGTGTCCGGCGTGCCGTGAATCATGATCATCCCGCCAGGCTCGACGCCTTCACGGCGGGCGCGGGCCGAATCGGTGATGTTCGGATAGGAAATGTGCATCGACAGGTTGAATTTCTCGCTGGTCTTGCGCCAGTCGATCCAATAGAAACCTTCTGGCGTGCGTTTGTCGCCTTCGATCAGTTTCGGCCCTTTTTTCGCGCCCTTGCCAAGCGATATTCGGTAGGTCTTGAGCGGCTTGCCGTCGGCAATCAACTGCAGTCGATGAGCCGATTTGAGCACCAGGACTTTCTCGATCATCGGGGTGTTTGAAGGCTTCACGGTGGTCACGAATGACGCTTGCGAGACCATAGCGAACGACAGGCAGAACAGGGCAAGCAACCAGCGCATTGAAACGATTCCCCAGGAAGTGACGCAAATATGACGTTAAGTGTAGGAGCTGCCGCAGGCTGCGATCTTTTGATCTTCTAGCCGGTGCCGTCGCCGGATCAAATAATGACCGGCTGGGCCAGCGGCGGGATCGACTCCGAGCGCACGGGATAAACCTCGGCGCGCCGATCCGCGAAGAAGCATTCTAAGGTACGCCCCACCGTGCGGAAAGCCAGCTCGTCCCATGGAATGTCGGCCTCGTCGAACAGCTGTACTTCCAGGCTCTCGGGGCCGGCAGAAAACTCCGGCTCGGCCAGCTCGGCGCGGAAGAACACATGCACCTGGCTGATGTGCGGCACGTCGATCAGGGTATAGATGCTCAGGTTGCGCACCCGGGCGCAGGCTTCCTCGGCGGTTTCGCGGATCGCGGCCTGCTCGATGGTCTCGCCGTTTTCCATGAAACCGGCGGGCAGGGTCCAGTAACCGAGGCGCGGCTCGATGGCGCGGCGACAGAGCAGCACTTTAGTGCCCCAGGTCGCGACACAGCCGGCGACGATATTGGGGTTTTGATAGTGAATGGTCTGACAGCTGTCACAGACAAATCGCAGTCGCGAGTCGCCCTCGGGAATGCGCTGGGTCACCGGGTTACCGCAATGGCTGCAAAATTTCATGCTTGGGTTCCTGAAGGCTGCGCCTATCTTGGCGTGCAGCGGTGTCGGTCGGCAAGTTGTCGTTTCGCGACATGGTCCCTTGAGGGGGTTGGGCGGCTGCAATGATTGGTGCATGATGCAGGGTAAGGCACAGATCGAGAACACTCATGCTGGACGAGCTACTGCATAGGGTAAGCAACCACACACCGCGCACGCTGGAGACCGACAAACGTTTTCCGGAGGCCGCCGTTCTGGTGCCGATCACCCGCAGTGACGAGCCGGAACTGGTGCTGACCCTGCGGGCCAGCGGCCTCTCGACCCACGGCGGCGAAGTTGCGTTCCCCGGTGGGCGTCGCGACCCGGAAGACCCCGATCTGATCTTCACAGCCTTACGCGAAGCCGAAGAAGAAATCGGTCTGCCGCCAGGACTGGTCGAAGTGATCGGTCCGCTCAGTCCGCTGATCTCCCTGCACGGTATCAAAGTCACGCCCTATGTCGGCGTCATCCCCGATTTTGTCGAATACCAGCCCAACGACGCAGAAATTGCCGCCGTGTTCAGCGTCCCGCTGGAATTTTTCCGTACAGATCCCCGTGAGCACACCCATCGCATCGACTATCAGGGCCGCAGTTGGTACGTGCCGAGCTATCGATTCGGTGAGTACAAGATCTGGGGGCTGACGGCGATCATGATCGTCGAGTTGATCAATCTGCTCTATGACGCGAAAATCAGCCTGCATCAGCCGCCTAAAAGCTTTATCCACACCTGAAATCATAAGCCATCGTTCGAATGGCCACCCGTGAGCCCTGAGGAAAACAAGATGAAATACCGCTTGGGCGACGCCCGTGTCGAGACCCATCCACAGAGCTGGGTCGCCCCCAACGCTGTGCTGGTGGGCAAGGTCAAGCTGGAAGAGGGCGCCAACGTCTGGTTCAACGCCGTACTGCGTGGCGACAACGAACTGATCCTGATCGGCAAGAACAGCAACGTGCAAGACGGCACGGTGATGCACACCGACATGGGCTTTCCCCTGACCATCGGCACCGGTGTGACCATTGGCCATAACGCCATGTTGCACGGCTGTACGGTTGGCGATTACAGCTTGATTGGCATCAACGCGGTGATCCTCAATGGCGCGAAGATCGGCAAAAACTGCATCATCGGCGCCAATTCGCTGATTGGTGAAGGCAAGGAAATTCCCGATGGCTCGCTGGTCATGGGTTCGCCGGGCAAAGTCGTGCGTGAGCTGACCGAGCCGCAGAAGAAAATGCTCGAAGCCAGCGCCGCCCACTATGTGCACAACTCTCAGCGTTATGCCCGCGATCTGGTTGAGCAGGAAGAATGACGACGCCGCAAAGACCCGTCGCCTCGCCGTGCGTGAATATTTGTGCGCTGGATGAGGCTGATATTTGCACCGGGTGCCAGCGTACGGTTGAGGAGATTACGCGCTGGAGCCGTATGAATAACGATGAGCGGCGGGTGGTGTTGGGGTTGTGTCATGAGCGGGCGAAGACGAGTGGCTTGGTCTGGATGATAGGTAAGACGCCGGGCCAATAATTCAAGATCAAAAGATCGCAGCCTTCGGCAGCTCCTACAGGTTCAGTATTCATCCGCGGAATGGGCGGCGAACACGGTTAATGTAGGAGCTGCCGAAGGCTGCGATCTTTTGATTCTGCTGTGTCTAAAGTAACCTGTGCGCCAATCTGACAGGTCGCCCCCATGATTTTCCTCATCGCCTACATCAGCAGCGTTGTTCTCATCAACTTCGCTTTCTCCACCGCGCCACACCTGGACATCATCTGGTCGGCGTGGGGCGGTCTGGTGTTCGTGCTGCGTGACATGGTGCAAACCCGATTCGGCCATGGCGCAATCGTCGCCATGCTGGCGGCACTGGTGTTGTCCTACGTCACGTCTGATCCGTCCATCGCTCTGGCCAGCGCCACAGCGTTCGCGGTCTCCGAATGCATCGACTGGCTGGTGTTCAGCATCACCAAGCGCCCATTGCGCGACCGGTTGTGGATCAGTTCGGCGCTGAGCATTCCCCTCGATACGTTCATCTTTTTCGGCATGATCGACGCCCTGACGCCGCCGGTGATCATCACCGCGCTGGTCTCGAAGTTTGCCGGCGTCACCGCCGTCTGGTTGATCATGGCCTGGCGCGATCGCAAACAGGCCGTCGCCAGCTGAAGCCAAACCCTCGGGTTCATGTAAAATGCCGCGCTTTCTCCCCATGGAAAGCGCGCATGGCGACGCTTTCCTCGATGATCCGCTTCTTTGAGGACCTGAGATGACCCGTATCGGAACTCCATTGTCGCCAACCGCGACCCGCGTATTGCTGTGTGGCTGTGGTGAGTTGGGCAAGGAAGTGGTGATCGAACTGCAACGTTTGGGTGTTGAAGTGATTGCCGTCGACCGCTACGCCAACGCGCCGGCCATGCAGGTCGCGCATCGCAGCCACGTGATCAACATGCTCGACGGTGCCGCCCTGCGTGCAGTGATCGAAGCCGAGAAGCCGCACTTCATCGTGCCGGAAATCGAAGCCATCGCTACCGCGACCCTGGTCGAACTGGAAGCCGAAGGCTTCACCGTGATCCCGACCGCTCGCGCTGCGCAATTGACCATGAACCGCGAAGGTATCCGTCGTCTGGCCGCCGAAGAGCTGGACCTGCCGACCTCGCCGTACCACTTCGCCGACACCTTCGAGGACTACAGCAAAGCTGTTGAAGACCTGGGTTTCCCATGTGTTGTCAAACCAGTGATGAGTTCGTCGGGCAAAGGCCAGAGCCTGCTGCGCAGCAGCGATGACATGCAGAAAGCCTGGGACTACGCGCAAGAGGGCGGTCGTGCCGGCAAAGGTCGGGTGATCATCGAAGGCTTCATCGATTTCGACTACGAAATCACCTTGCTGACCGTGCGCCACATCGGTGGCACAACATTCTGCGCACCGGTCGGTCACCGTCAGGAGAAGGGTGACTATCAGGAATCCTGGCAGCCACAAGCCATGAGCCCGGTTGCGCTGGCGGAATCCGAGCGTGTTGCCAAAGCGGTAACCGAGGCGCTGGGTGGCCGTGGTCTGTTTGGTGTCGAACTGTTCATCAAAGGTGATCAGGTGTGGTTCAGCGAAGTTTCGCCGCGTCCCCATGACACTGGCCTGGTCACCCTGATTTCCCAGGACCTGTCGCAGTTCGCCCTGCATGCCCGCGCGATTCTGGGCTTGCCGGTGCCGCTGATCCGTCAGTTCGGCCCATCGGCTTCGGCGGTGATTCTGGTGGAAGGACAGTCGACCCAGACTGCATTCGCCAACCTGGGTGCTGCGCTGAGCGAGCCGGATACGGCACTGCGTCTGTTCGGCAAGCCTGAAGTGAATGGTCAGCGCCGAATGGGCGTGGCATTGGCGCGGGATGAGTCGATCGAGGCTGCTCGTGCCAAGGCGACCCGTGCTGCTCAGGCTGTTGTTGTAGATCTCTAAGACCGAGGCGCGGCATTCGCGAGCAGGCTCGCTCCCACAGTTTCGGCTGTATTCACAAATTTTGTGTACTGCACGGACCCTGTGGGAGCGAGCCTGCTCGCGAAGCTTTTGATCTTTTGTCAGGCAATCTGATTCAGGTCGTTATTGCGCGTTTCCTTCAGACACAGCACCGCGATCAAGCTGATCACCGCCGCTCCCGAAACATACCCGCCGACATAACTCAAACCGCCCATCGCCACCAGTTTCTGCGCAAAGAACGGCGCCGCCGAGGCTCCGACGATGCCGCCGAGGTTGTACGCCGCCGACGCGCCGGTATAGCGCACGTGGGTCGGGAACAGCTCCGGCAACAACGCGCCCATCGGTGCGAACGTCACGCCCATCAAGAACAGTTCGATGCACAGAAACAGCGCCACGCCCCAGGTCGAACCCTGGGTCAGCAGCGGCTCCATCAGAAACCCCGAAAGAATCGCCAGTACACCGCCGATGATCAGCACCGGTTTGCGTCCATAACGGTCGCTGGCCCAGGCTGACAGTGGCGTCGCGGCGGCCATGAGCAACACGGCAAAACACAGCAGGCCCAGGAACGTCTCACGGCTGTAACCCAGGGTGGACACGCCGTAGCTCAGGGAAAACACCGTCGAGATATAGAACAGCGCATAACACACCACCATCGCCGCCGCGCCCAACAGGGTCGGCGCCCAATATTGGCTGAACAGTTCGACCAGCGGCAGCTTGACCCGCTCCTGGCGCGCCATGGCATTGGCGAAAACTGGCGTTTCGTGGAGTTTCAGGCGTACGTACAGACCGACCATCACCAGCGCTGCGCTGAGCAGAAACGGAATGCGCCAGCCCCAGCTGCGGAACTGTTCGTCATCCAGCGTCATGGCCAGCGTCAGGAACAGACCATTGGCGGCGAGAAAACCAATCGACGGGCCGAGTTGCGGAAACATGCCGAACCAGGCTCGCTTGCCTTTCGGCGCGTTCTCCGTGGCCAGCAGCGCGGCGCCACCCCATTCACCGCCCAATCCCAGGCCCTGACCAAAGCGCAGCACACACAACAAAATCGGCGCCCAGGCCCCGATGCTGTCGTATCCCGGCAGCACACCAATCAGCGTTGTGCAGACGCCCATCAACAGCAGTGAGGCGACCAGCGTTGATTTGCGCCCGATGCGATCACCGAAGTGACCGAACAGCGCCGAACCCAATGGTCGAGCGAGGAAGGCAATGCCAAAAGTGAGGAACGCCGAAAGCATCTGCGCGGTGCCGGACGTTTGCGGAAAGAACACCGGCCCGATCACCAGTGCGGCAGCCGTGGCGTAGACATAGAAGTCGTAGAACTCGATCGCGGTGCCGATAAAACTCGCCGTCGCCACGCGGGTGGCGGAGTTGGTCGGTTGGGCAGATGCGGTTTCGCTGAAAGCGGTACTGGTAGTCATGCGGTGATCCCTGACAGTCATGAGCTCCGGTGGAGCGAATTATTATGGTCGAGCACCCAGGGATGTGGGATGAGGCGCGAGCGCTGTTTCGAGTAGGAACAGTCGTCGGAGTGAGGCGCAAACGGTCGAGACCTGTTTTGTGCGGGGTAAGCACGAGGTTCGGCAGGGCTTGGGTAAGCCGGCTCGATTATAGGAAGGTGGCTAACGATTGAACAAGAGTAAAAGATCGCAGTCTTTGGCAGTTCCCACATTCGGAATACGTTCCCCTGTAGGAGCTGCCGAAGGCTGCGATCTTTTGATCTTTTGATCTTCTATCTGGCAGGCACCAGAGCAGGTACAGAAGAGGTATGCCAGATCAGCACCTTGCTGACCCGGTTCTCCTCGGTCTCGAGAATCTCCAGCCGATAACGGCCGATCTTCAGGCAAACAGCGCTTTCCGGGATGGTTTCCAGCGCCTCTGTTACCAGGCCATTGAGGGTTTTCGGCCCATCGCTGGGCAAGTGCCAGCCCAGGCACTTGTTCAACTCACGGATCGAGGCGGCGCCGTCGATCATCATGCGGCCATCGGCTTGCGGGTGAATGTGCGGGTTATCGAGGCTGTGCTCGCTTTCGAATTCGCCGACGATCTCTTCGAGAATGTCTTCCAGCGTGACGATGCCGAGCACTTCGCCGTACTCGTCGACCACCATGCCCAGACGTCGCTGCTGCTTGTGGAAGTTGAGCAGTTGCAGCTGCAGCGGTGTGCTTTCGGGCACGAAGTACGGCTCGTAACTGGCGGCCAGCAGTGCTTCGCGGGTCAGGTCGTTATTGTTCAGCAAGTGACGAATCTGCCGGGTGTTGAGCACGGCTTCAACCTGGTTGATGTCACTGTGGAACAGCGGCAGGCGCGTGCGCTTGGTGTTGCGCAGTTGTTCGATGATTTCTTCGATCGGGTCGTCGAGGTTGATACCGTCGACGTCACTGCGCGGCACCAGAATGTCGTTGACCGTAATGTTGTCCAGCGCATGGATACCCGACACCGGGTGCGCGCGAACCGGGTGCTCCGGGTCAGCGTGACGATCAACCGGCTCATCGTCTTCGCTTTGCTGCACGACCTGGGCTTTGCGCACTAGCGGCGCCAGGAGCAAAGCGCTGATGCGGCTGAACAGCCACGCCAAGGGATAAATGATCTTCAGCGGCACCGCCAGCAGCGAATTGCCAAACGCCAGCACGGCATCCGGATAACGCCGGGCGATGGTGCGCGGGAAGTAATCGGCAAATACCAGCAACACCGCACCGACACCCAGGCACGCCGCCCAAGGGCCGTTTTCTTCACAGAGGAAAATCGCCAGCAGTGTGGCGATCACCACCGCGAGCGCACGGCACAGGGTGTTGCAGAGGATCAGGCTGTCGAGCGGGAAGCTCAGCTTCGCCAGTGGTTTATCGCTGGCGCGTGAGGCGGTGCGTTGTGCGAGCAGGTGCTGCTGCGCGATTTCGACGGCGGTAAATAGCCCCGACCATAAAACCAGCAGGACAAATACCGCGAGCATCGGCCCTATGGGCAAACCGTCCATTTATGCCGCCCGTCAGATGTGCAGAATGTATTCACGAACCAGTTTGCTGCCGAAATACGCCAACATCAGCAGGCAGAAACCGGCGAGGGTCCAGCGAATCGCCTTGTGGCCACGCCATCCGAGACGATTCCGGCCCCACAGCAGCACGCTGAAAACGATCCAGGCCAGGCAAGCCAGCAGGGTCTTGTGGACAAGATGCTGGGCGAACAGGTTCTCGACGAACAGCCAGCCGGAGATCAGCGACAGCGACAGCAGCGTCCAGCCGGCCCAGAGGAAACCGAACAGCAGGCTTTCCATGGTTTGCAGCGGCGGGAAGTTCTTGATCAGCCCGGACGGGTGCTTGTGCTTGAGCTGGTGGTCTTGCACCAGCAGCAGCAAGGCCTGGAACACCGCGATGGTGAACATGCCGTAGGCGAGGATCGACAATAGAATGTGCGCGAGGATACCCGGCTCTTCATCGATGATCTGCACCGTGCCGGTCGGCGCGAATTGCGCCAGCAACACGGTGATAGCACCCAGCGGGAACAGCAACACCAGCAGGTTCTCGACCGGAATCCGCGAGCAGGCGAGCAGCGTCAGGGCGATCACTGCCGCCGCGATAAGACTGGAGGCACTGAAAAAATCCAGGCCCAGACCGATCGGGGTCAGCAAATGAGTGAGCAGGCTGGCGCTGTGAGCCACGACGGCGAGGACGCCGAGCGTAACCAGCAGGCGCTTGTTCGCCTTGGCTCCGGTGGCCAGACGAGTGCTCTGATAAATAGTCGCAGCGGCGTATAGAAGGGCGGCGGCGAGGGTAGTCAGCAAACTGGGTGACAAGGGGAGCATAAATCCTGTTAGGCAAGCCCGAAAGGCGCTGAGTTTGGCATAGAACCCCCATGACACGAAAGACTCAGGAAGCTGACAGCGAGGTGTCCGCCAGACGCAGTCTTCGCTATAATCCGCGACCTGCCCACGCCGCAGGCTCGCCGAGCACATGTTGATTCCGGTCTGGGCCGCCATTATCCCGGTCTACACAGGGCCTGAAAGGATCGCGCAATGTTTGAAAACTTAACCGACCGTCTCTCACAGACGCTGCGCCATGTCACCGGCAAGGCGAAGCTGACTGAAGACAATATCAAAGACACCCTGCGTGAAGTGCGCATGGCGTTGCTCGAAGCCGACGTCGCCCTGCCGGTGGTCAAGGACTTCGTCAATTCGGTCAAGGAGCGCGCTGTCGGCACCGAGGTGTCGCGCAGCCTGACGCCGGGCCAGGCGTTCGTGAAGATCGTCCAGGCCGAACTCGAAAGCCTGATGGGCGCAGCCAACGAAGACTTGAACCTGAGCGCCGTGCCGCCCGCCGTCATTCTGATGGCCGGTCTGCAGGGGGCGGGTAAAACCACCACCGCCGGTAAACTTGCGCGCTTCCTTAAAGAACGCAAGAAGAAGTCGGTCATGGTCGTGTCGGCGGACGTTTACCGCCCGGCGGCGATCAAGCAGCTGGAAATGCTGGCCGGTGAAGTCGGTGTGACCTTCTTCCCGTCCGACCTGAGCCAGAAGCCGGTCGACATCGCCAGAGCCGCTATTAAAGAAGCAAAGCTCAAGTTTATTGATGTGGTCATCGTCGACACCGCCGGTCGTCTGCACATCGACGAAGAGATGATGGGCGAGATCAAGGCGCTGCACGCCGCGATCAACCCGGTCGAAACCCTCTTCGTGGTCGATGCCATGACCGGTCAGGACGCCGCCAACACGGCCAAGGCCTTCGGTGATGCACTGCCGCTGACCGGTGTGATCCTGACCAAGGTCGACGGCGATGCACGTGGTGGTGCCGCCCTGTCGGTGCGCGCCATCACCGGCAAGCCGATCAAGTTCATCGGTATGGGCGAGAAGAGCGAAGCGCTCGATCCGTTCCATCCTGAGCGTATCGCTTCGCGGATTCTCGGCATGGGCGACGTGCTCAGTCTGATCGAACAGGCTGAAGCGACCCTCGACAAAGACAAAGCCGACAAGCTTGCTAAAAAGCTGAAGAAGGGCAAGGGCTTCGATCTCGAAGACTTCCGCGATCAGCTGCAACAGATGAAAAACATGGGCGGCCTCGGTGGGCTCATGGACAAACTGCCGAGCATCGGCGGCGTCAACGTGTCGCAAATGGGCAATGCCCAGAACGCCGCAGAGAAGCAGTTCAAGCAGATGGAAGCCATCATCAACTCCATGACCCCGGCCGAGCGCCGCGACCCTGAGCTGATCAGCGGTTCGCGCAAACGCCGGATCGCCATGGGTTCCGGCACTCAGGTGCAGGACATCGGCCGCTTGATCAAGCAGCACAAGCAGATGCAGAAGATGATGAAGAAATTCACCGCCAAAGGCGGAATGGCGAAAATGATGCGCGGCATGGGCGGTATGTTGCCCGGCGGCGGCATGCCAAAAATGTAAAAAACTGGCCGGTCGTCGCACCGGCGCAGGCCCCGCAAGGATGCGGGATCAACAGCAAACCCGCGCTTGGCGGGAGCTGACTGGCCGTTTTAAACGACGGCTCTATATGCAAATCTGCACGGCATGCCATAGGCGCCGGAAAAAGTCATTTGCAAAAGTCCGGATATTCCTTAGAATATGCGGCCTTTCGGGCACCTATGCCCGCTGTGCATTTAGATTTGCAGCACCGACTACAGGAACGATGTTCACATGCTAACAATCCGTCTTGCCCTTGGCGGCTCCAAAAAGCGCCCGTTTTACCACCTGACCGTAACCGACTCGCGTAACCCGCGTGACGGCTCCCACAAAGAACAGGTTGGTTTCTTCAACCCTGTTGCCCGTGGTCAGGAAATCCGTCTGTCCGTGAACCAAGAGCGCGTAGCCTACTGGCTGAGCGTTGGTGCACAACCTTCTGAGCGCGTTGCTCAGTTGTTGAAGGAAACTGCCAAGGCTGCGGCCTGAGCAATATGAACGCGACGCCTGCTGTTGCTGATGATTTGATCGTTATTGGCAAAATTTATTCTGTTCATGGCGTTCGCGGCGAAGTGAAGGTTTATTCCTTTACTGATCCGACTGAAAACCTGTTGCAGTACAAAACCTGGACGCTCAAGCGCGAAGGCAATGTCAAACAGGTCGAGCTGGTCAGTGGACGCGGGAGCGATAAGTTCCTGGTCGCAAAGCTCAAGGATCTTGATGATCGTGAAGAAGCTCGTCTTCTGGCCGGTTACGAGATCTGCGTGCCGCGCAACATGTTCGCTGAATTGACCGACGGTGAGTACTACTGGTACCAACTCGAAGGTCTGAAGGTTATTGATCAACTGGGCCAGTTGCTCGGAAAAATCGATCATCTTCTGGAAACCGGCGCCAATGATGTAATGGTAGTCAAGCCTTGCGCTGGCAGCCTGGATGATCGCGAACGCCTGTTGCCCTATACGGAGCAATGCGTGTTGGCAGTCGACCTCGCAGCGGGCGAGATGAAGGTGGATTGGGATGCGGACTTCTAAGCGTGGCTAACTTGCGCGTAGAAGTGATCAGTTTGTTTCCCGAGATGTTTTCCGCCATTGGCGACTACGGCATCACCAGTCGTGCGGTCAAACAGGGGCTCTTGCAGCTGACCTGTTGGAATCCGCGAGATTACACGACGGATCGGCATCACACTGTGGACGATCGCCCGTTTGGCGGTGGTCCGGGCATGGTGATGAAGATCAAGCCCCTGGAAGATGCGCTGGCTCAGGCCAAGGCAGCAGCCGGGGAGGAGGCGAAGGTTATTTACCTGTCCCCCCAAGGCCGTCAACTGAATCAGTCGGCGGTACGCGAGTTGGCACAATCGGATGCATTGATCCTGATTGCCGGCCGCTATGAAGGCATTGACGAGCGCTTTATTGAGGCTCATGTCGATGAAGAGTGGTCGATTGGCGACTATGTACTGTCTGGCGGTGAGCTGCCGGCCATGGTCCTGATCGATGCGGTTACACGGCTGCTGCCTGGAGCTTTAGGGCATGCGGACTCCGCTGAGGAAGATTCCTTTACGGATGGTTTGCTGGATTGCCCGCACTACACCCGACCTGAGGTGTATGCGGATCAGCGTGTTCCCGACGTGTTGCTAAGTGGCAATCACGCGCATATCCGGCGTTGGCGTTTACAGCAGTCCCTTGGTAGGACCTATGAACGACGCGCCGATCTTCTGGAAAGCCGCTCGCTTTCTGGAGAAGAGAAGAAGCTGCTCGAGGAATATATCCGCGAGCGGGACGATAGTTAACAACGTATCGATGGTAGATCAGTTGATTTACCTTAGGAGCACAGCATGACCAACAAAATCATCCTTGCACTCGAAGCAGAGCAGATGACCAAAGAAATCCCTACCTTTGCCCCAGGCGACACCATTGTCGTTCAGGTGAAAGTGAAGGAAGGCGATCGTTCCCGTCTGCAAGCGTTCGAAGGCGTTGTAATCGCCAAGCGTAACCGCGGCGTGAACAGTGCGTTCACCGTACGTAAAATCTCCAACGGTGTTGGCGTAGAACGTACTTTCCAGACCTACTCCCCGCAGATCGACAGCATGGCTGTTAAACGTCGCGGTGACGTACGTAAAGCCAAGCTGTACTACCTGCGCGACCTGTCGGGCAAAGCAGCTCGCATCAAGGAAAAACTGGCTTAAGTCCAGCTTCCGATGCAGAAAAAAGCAGCCTTCGGGCTGCTTTTTTGTTGTCCGAAATTCACCAAATCCCCCTGTAGGAGCTGCCGAAGGCTGCGATCTGTTGATCTTGCTTTTCATTCGGAAGCCCGTCACACAAGAGCAGTAACACCATGACCCCCCGCGACCAGGAAATCGAACGCCGCACCGAACTCTCGGTGACCCGCGTCACCAAAGCCGTCTTTCCGCCGACCACCAACCATCACAACACCCTGTTCGGCGGCACTGCGCTGGCATGGATGGATGAAGTGTCTTTCATCACCGCCACGCGTTTCTGCCGCTTGCCGCTGGTGACCGTGTCTACTGACCGCATCGACTTCAATCATGCAATCCCGGCGGGCTCCATCGTTGAGCTGGTAGGGAAAGTGATCAAGGTCGGCAACACCAGCCTCAAGGTCGAAGTGGAAGTGTTTGTCGAGAGCATGAGCTGCGACGGTCGCGAGAAAGCGATTCATGGTCAGTTCAGCTTTGTGGCGATTGATGATGACAAGCGACCGGTGCCGGTGCTGCCAGGGTTTGCTGCCTGATCCAGAACTGAGTCGCGTCATTCGCGAGCAGGCTCGCTCCCACAGTGATCAGGGTAAACACAAAATTCATGTCCGGCACACAACCTGTGGGAGCGAGCCTGCTCGCGAAGACTTCAGGTCAGGCGCCGCTGATCTCAGGCTGAATCAGAGCCAACACTGTCCACCCGGATCCCGGCTTCACCGCAGTCTCCGGCGTCACCACATGCACCCAGCCACTGTCATCGCGCATGAACAGCAACGTTGCCCGATTACCATGCAGCGCGCGGTAATCATCCCAGCCAAACCCATCCGTCAGCGTCGTGCTGTACAACTCGGCACCCTGACTCAGCCGACTGGCCAGTTTCGCGTAAGTGAGAGCTTCGCTGCCCAACTGATTACCACGGTGCTCCAGACTCGCCCGATGCTTATCGCTGCGGCGGCTTTCATGACCGCTCGCCAATCCGAAAAGGCGCTGATGCCCGAAGTCATGGCGAAAGCGCATTGCCGCCAGGGTGTTGAGTTCTCCTGACGGCGACAGCGCCAGCAAGTGCCCCAGCCCGACCAGATCCAGGTGCGCATCGGCATGTTGCGAAGCCGGGTTGCCAAAGTACGTCGGTATGCCTTCCATGCGAGCGGCACGAATGTTTTCCCAGCTCGAATCGGTCAGCAAAACCCGGCTGCCGAGTTGTTGCAGCGACTTGCCCAACTCCCGCGCCGGAGCATTCGCGCCAACGATCAAAAAACCGCTGGGGGCCGGTTCGGCGACCTTCAATAGTCGGGCAAGGGGGCGCGCCGTGGCACTTTGCAGGACCACCGTGCCGATGATCACCGCAAAGGTCAGCGGCACCAGCAGCAGCGCACCTTCATGTCCGGCTTCGTGAAGGCGAATCGCGAAAATCGCCGACACCGCCGCCGCCACTATTCCCCGTGGGGCAATCCAGCACAACAGCGCCCGCTCACGCCAACTGAGGCTGGAACCGGCGGTGCTGAGCAGCACGTTCAGCGGCCGGGCGATCAGTTGAATCACCAGCAACAGAATCAACACCAGCGGCCCCAATCCGATCAGGGCGTAAAGGTCCAGACGCGCTGCCAGCAGAATGAACAACCCGGAAATCAGCAGCACGCTGAGGTTTTCCTTGAAGTGCAGAATGTGCCGCACATCCACGCCCTTCATGTTGGCCAGCCACATGCCCATCAGCGTCACCGCCAGCAGGCCGGACTCGTGCATGACCTCGTTGGACGCAATGAAAATCCCCAGCACTGCCGCCAACGAGGCGAGGTTATGCAGGTACTCGGGCAGCCATTGCCGACGAATGACCGTGCCCAGCACCCAGCCACCGACGATCCCGAACACCGCGCCGCACAAAATGACGCCGCCGAAAGTGAACAGGCTCTGCTTGAGGCCATGCCCCTCGGCACTGGCGATGATGAAGCTGTAGACCACAACGGCGAGCAGGGCGCCGATCGGATCAATGACGATCCCTTCCCAGCGCAGAATGTTGGCAATAGAGGCTTTCGGGCGCACCACACGCAGCATGGGTACGATCACCGTAGGCCCGGTCACCAGGGTCAGGCTGCCGAAGAGAATGGCCAGCATCCAGTCGAATCCGAGCAGAAAGTGGGTCGCGATCGCGATGACGATCCAGGTCGAGATCGCACCGATGGTCACCAGTCGGTGGACGACGCTACCAATCTCGCGCCATTCCGACAGATGCAGGGTCAGGCTGCCCTCGAACAGGATCAACGCCACTGCCAGCGACACCAGCGGCATCAACAGGGGGCCGAACATTTCCTGTGGATCAAGCCAGCCCAGCACCGGACCGACCAGAATGCCGGTCAGCAACAGAAACAAAATTGCCGGCAATTTCAAGCGCCAGGCCAGCCACTGGCACCCCAGCGCCGCCGCTCCAATTGCGCCAAACGCCATTAGGATTTGCTGTTCGTTCATTGAAGCTCCCTGTTCCTTGAAATGGCGGGCTATGAAAGACTAGCGCCCATTCCTACAGTTCACTCTTCATTTGCGTGCATTCTTTGAGACTGCATGCCTTGAGCGCCCATGCCTGCCATCGACCATCCGCAGATTGACCAATTCCTCGACGCTTTGTGGCTTGAAAAAGGCCTGTCCGACAACACTCGCGACGCCTACCGCAGTGATCTGGCGCTATTCAACGGCTGGCTGCAGGAAAAGAACCTGGAGCTGATCAACGCCGGTCGCGAACTCATTCTCGATCATCTGTCCTGGCGCCTGGAGCAAAACTACAAGCCACGCTCTACCGCCAGATTTCTCTCCGGCGTGCGTGGCTTTTATCGGTATTTGCTGCGAGAAAAGATCATCACCGTTGACCCGACGTTACGCATCGACATGCCCCAGCTGGGTAGGCCGCTGCCCAAGTCACTGTCGGAAGCCGACGTCGAGGCACTGCTCAAAGCGCCGGATCTGAGCGAAGCCATCGGCCAGCGCGACCGCGCCATGCTTGAGGTGCTTTACGCCTGTGGTCTGCGGGTCACCGAGTTGATCAGTCTGACGCTCGAACAGGTCAACCTGCGTCAGGGCGTGCTGCGGGTGATGGGCAAGGGCAGCAAGGAGCGGCTGGTGCCGATGGGCGAGGAGGCGATTGTCTGGGTTGAGCGTTATATGCGTGACGGTCGCAGCGAGCTGCTCGGCGGCCGGCCCAGTGACGTGCTGTTCCCCAGTCAGCGGGGTGAGCAGATGACTCGCCAGACGTTCTGGCACCGGATCAAGCATCAGGCCAAGGTCGCCGGGATCGGCAAGTCGCTGTCGCCGCACACCTTGCGCCATGCGTTCGCCACGCATTTGCTCAACCATGGCGCGGACTTGCGCGTGGTGCAGATGTTGCTCGGGCACAGCGATCTCTCGACCACCCAGATCTACACCCACGTCGCCCGGGCACGCTTGCAGGACCTGCACGCCAAGCACCACCCCAGAGGCTGATCAACTTGGCCACAAGTGTTGTGACAGGCGCATTCGGCCACCGTGGCCTTATGTGTTAGGCTTTGCCGGTTTGCACGGTGGACGGTTATGACCCGGTGTTTCGGCACGGGCGTTCTGATCGATCCATTTGTCCGCCTTCAGGAGTTCTCATGCGTCTGACCCAGATTTTCGCCGCCGCAGCCATTGCGTTGGTCAGTACCTTTGCCGTCGCCGATGACGCGGCCAACAAGGCAATTCGTCAAAGCCTCGAAAAACTCGAACTCGAGGTTCCGGTAGAAAGCATCAACGCCAGCCCGCTGCCAGGCATGTATGAAGTCAAGCTCAAGGGCAGCCGCGTGCTGTACGCCAGCGCCGACGGCCAGTACATCGTTCAGGGCTATCTGTTCCAGCTCAAGGACGGCAAGCCGGTCAACCTGACCGAGAAGGCTGAACGTCTGGGCGTCTCCAAACTGGTCAACGCCATTCCGGTTGCCGAAACCGTGGTTTACCCGGCCGTGGGCGAAACCAAATCGCACATCACCGTATTCACCGACACCACCTGCCCGTACTGCCACAAACTGCACGCCGAAGTGCCTGAGCTGAACAAGCGCGGTATCGAAGTGCGTTATGTGGCGTTCCCGCGTCAGGGCCTCGGTTCGCCGGGTGACGAGCAACTGCAAGCCGTGTGGTGCTCCAAAGACAAGAAAGCCGCCATGGACAAAATGGTCGATGGCAAGGAAATCAAGGCCGCCAAGTGCGAGAACCCGGTTTCCAAACAGTTCGCGCTCGGTCAGTCGATTGGAGTGAACGGCACACCGGCCATCGTTTTGGCCGACGGACAAGTCATTCCGGGCTATCAGCCGGCGCCACAAGTCGCCAAACTGGCGCTGGGCGCCAAGTAATTCGCATCGTCACGGTCAGCCTTTGACGATCATGGTCCGGTGGTAGCATCGCCGGGCCATTAATAGAGAGCCGCGAGTACGCGGTTGTTTTCCGGCCGACCCTGCGTCGGCCGTTTTATGGGGAGTTCACAGTGAATCCGGTCAAAGTAGGCATCTGTGGGTTAGGGACCGTCGGTGGCGGAACCTTCAACGTACTTCAGCGCAACGCCGAGGAAATTGCTCGTCGTGCCGGGCGTGGGATCGAAGTGGCACAAATTGCCATGCGCACGCCAAAGCCTCAGTTCCAGACGACCGGTATTGCGATTACCAACGATGTCTTCGAAGTGGCCACGAACCCTGAGATCGACATCGTCATAGAGCTGATGGGCGGCTACACCGTTGCCCGCGAGCTGGTACTCAAGGCCATCGAGAATGGCAAGCATGTGGTCACCGCGAACAAGGCTCTGATTGCCGTTCACGGTAATGAAATTTTCGCCAAGGCACGCGAGAAAGGCGTGATCGTGGCGTTCGAAGCGGCAGTGGCCGGTGGCATTCCGGTGATCAAGGCGATCCGTGAAGGCCTGTCCGCCAACCGCATCAACTGGGTTGCCGGGATCATCAACGGCACGGGCAACTTCATCCTCACCGAGATGCGTGAGAAGGGTCGCACCTTCGAAGACGTGCTGGCCGAAGCTCAGGCACTGGGTTACGCCGAAGCCGATCCGACCTTCGACGTTGAAGGCATCGACGCGGCGCACAAGCTGACGATTCTGGCCTCCATCGCGTTCGGCATTCCGCTGCAATTCGACAAGGCTTACACCGAAGGCATCACCAAGCTGACCACGGCTGACGTCAACTACGCCGAAGCGCTGGGCTATCGCATCAAGCACCTCGGCGTGGCGCGCAGCACTGACGCCGGCATTGAGTTGCGCGTACACCCGACGCTGATCCCGGCCGATCGTCTGATCGCTAACGTCAACGGCGTGATGAACGCGGTGATGGTCAACGGTGACGCCGCCGGTTCGACCCTGTTCTACGGTGCTGGCGCTGGCATGGAGCCGACGGCTTCGTCAGTGATCGCCGACCTCGTGGACGTGGTTCGCGCCATGACCTCCGACCCGGAAAACCGCGTACCGCATCTGGCCTTCCAGCCGGATTCGCTGTCGGCCCATCCGATCCTGCCGATCGAAGCCTGCGAAAGCGCCTACTACCTGCGCATTCAGGCCAAGGACCATCCGGGCGTTCTCGCTCAGGTGGCGAGCATCCTCTCGGAGCGTGGCATCAACATCGAGTCGATCATGCAGAAGGAAGTCGAGGAACACGACGGTCTGGTGCCAATGATCCTGCTGACCCACCGAGTGGTGGAACAGCGGATCAACGATGCGATCGCCGCTCTCGAGGCCCTGGCCGGCGTAGACGGTCCGGTTGTGCGGATCCGTGTCGAACACTTGAATTAACAGCAGCTACAAGCGGCAAGCCACAAGCGGCAAGACAAAGCGGTTCGGCTTTTTCTTGCAGCTTGTAGCTTGAAGCTTGCAGCTCAAACCGAAGGTTTGCCCTCATGCGTTATATCAGTACCCGCGGCCAGGCACCGGCCCTGAATTTCGAAGACGTCCTGCTGGCAGGTCTCGCCACCGATGGCGGTCTGTACGTCCCGGAAGTCCTGCCACGTTTCACCCAGGAAGAAATCGCTTCCTGGGCTGGCCTGCCGTATCACGAGCTGGCCTTTCGGGTTATGCGACCGTTCGTGACCGGCAGCATTCCGGACGCCGATTTCAAAAAGATTCTTGAAGAAACCTACGGCGTGTTCTCGCACAGTGCCGTCGCACCGCTGCGTCAACTGAACGGCAACGAATGGGTGCTGGAGCTGTTCCACGGCCCAACCCTGGCGTTCAAGGACTTTGCCCTGCAATTGCTCGGTCGTCTGCTCGACTACGTGCTGGAAAAGCGCGGCGAGCGCGTGGTGATCGTCGGTGCCACCTCGGGTGATACCGGTTCGGCTGCCATTGAAGGCTGCAAGCACTGCGAAAACGTCGACATCTTCATCCTGCACCCGCACAACCGTGTGTCCGAAGTGCAGCGTCGCCAGATGACGACGATTTTCGGCGAGAACATCCACAACATCGCTATTGAAGGCAACTTCGACGACTGCCAGGAAATGGTCAAGGCCAGCTTCGCCGACCAGAGCTTCCTCAAAGGCACGCGTCTGGTGGCAGTGAACTCGATCAACTGGGCGCGGATCATGGCCCAGATCGTCTACTACTTCCACGCCTCCCTGCAGTTGGGCGGCCCGGCGCGTTCGGTGTCGTTCTCGGTGCCGACCGGCAACTTCGGCGACATCTTCGCCGGTTACCTGGCGCGCAACATGGGCCTGCCGATCAACCAGTTGATCGTCGCCACCAACCGCAACGACATCCTGCACCGCTTCATGAGCGGTAACCAGTACGTCAAGGAAACCCTGCACGCGACATTGTCGCCGTCGATGGACATCATGGTCTCGTCGAACTTCGAGCGCCTGCTGTTCGACCTGCACGGTCGCAACGGCGTAGCGATTGCCGGGCTGATGGACTCATTCAAGCAGGGCGGTGGTTTCAGCGTCGAACAAGAGCGCTGGACCGAAGCCCGCAAACTGTTCGACTCGTTGGCCGTCGACGATGCGCAGACCTGTGAAACCATTGCCGAAGTTTACGAGCAGACCGGTGAACTGCTGGATCCGCACACGGCCATCGGTGTCAAAGCCGCGCGCGAGTGCCGTCGCAGCCTGGACATTCCGATGGTCATTTTGGGCACTGCCCATCCGGTGAAATTCCCGGACGCGGTGGAGAAGGCCGGTGTAGGAAAAGCTCTCGAGCTACCTGCACATCTTTCTGATTTGTTTGAGCGAAATGAGCGCTGCACCGTTCTGCCGAACGACCTGAAAGCCGTACAGGCCTTTGTCAGCCAGCATGGCAACCGCGGCAAGCCACTTTAAGCCCGCGAAAGCTGTCACATTTTGAAGCCCGTCTCCTGACGGGCTTTTTTGTTTCTACTGCCACACTGTTCGGGTTTTCACCCACGAAGGACGGGTGAGTCGATCACGAAGGATGTGGCAATGCTGTTTTATAGAGGTTTGAAACCGGCACTGGTTTGCCTGGTCTTTTTCGCAGTGATGGGACTGGTGCGCGGCAGTGTGGCGGCGCAACTGGCACTGCATGAAAACGCCGACTTGCCTGGCGTCCAGCCTGTCGAGCTGGACGCCCGCGAGCGCCAATGGATTCGCGACAACCCCAAGGTGACGGTGGCGTCGGTGCAGTACCCGTTGTATCTGTTTCAGGATGAACATGGGCACTGGAGCGGTCTGAACATTGATGTGCTCAAGCGCGTCACTGCGATGACCGGGCTTCGGTTTGAGCATCACGAGTCGTTTTCCACCGATCAGATGCTCGAGCGCCTCGAGAGTGGGCAGGCGGACATGAGTACCACCCTGGCCATGAGCGATGAGCGCAAAGTGTTTCTGGATTTCAGTCATGCATTTGGCGGCGCAGGGTGGGTGTTTGTCGGCCGCGCCGGAGCGCCATCGGTCGAGTCTCTGGAGCAACTGGCCACGCGTGTGCTGGTGCTACCAGCCCGGCATGCTCTCGAGGATGTGATCCGCCGCGAATACCCATCCATCCAGATCCGCTCGGTCAAGACCCACGCCGAAGCGCGGGCACTGGTCGAGAGCGGTGAGGCCTACGCAACCATCGAAAACGAAATCGGTGCGCAGCTTTATCCATTGGGGCTGCTCAAGGTCGGTGCTCTGGTGGAGGGCAAGTGGGAGGCTGAGCACCTGGCGGTACGCAAAGGCATGCCCGAACTCTTGAGTATTCTCAACAAGGCGCTGGAGGCGTTTCCCGCGGCCGAACTGCGCGCCATTCGCCTGAAATGGCTGGAGGGTATATCCCCGGCTCCGTCGCCCTCGCTTTGGCAGCGGATAATTGAGTGGGGCTGTTGGGCAGCGGTAGTCGCTGGCATATTCGGCCTGCTCTCGCTGGTGTGGAACCGACGGCTGACGGTGGTGATAAAGCAACGGCGCGCAGCCGAGAAAAGCCTTGGCGATCAATTGGCTTTTCAACATGCGCTGATCGACTCCATGCCCGATCCGATATTCGTTCGTGATCTGCAAGGATGTTTGATCATGTGCAACCGCAGTTATGAGGAGGCGCTTTCGGTTCGGCTGGATCAGATTCAGGGGCGGCTATTGATCGAGATCGATGCGTTGCCCGAAGCGACAGCGCTGATGCTGCACAACGAGTTCATGGTGCAGTTGCGCACGCGCAAGTCGCGCTTCAGCAAGCGCTATTTGCAGCTCAAGAACGGTCGCCGCGAGGTCTATCAGTGGACGGTGCCGTTCTACAGTGCCGACGGCAATCTGCGTGGTTTGCTGGGCGGCTGGACGGACATAACCCAGCGTCGGACGGAAAGCGGGTGCCGATGTCAGCACTGAAGATCGGAAATGTCCTATAAGACGCGGCTACTTTTCCGATGGGAGGCTTAAGAGGGCTGCCCTAGAGTGGACGATAAATGCGGTGTGAGTCCGCGATTGTCGCCCCAGAGGTCGCCCATGCGCTCGCTTAAAGTCCTGATTCTTGAACCCGATCCGTTTCAGATGATGGCATTGCATCAAATGCTCAATGCCATCGGCATCTATAACGTACTCACCGCGCCGTCGCTGGCCTCGGCCTTGTGTTCGCTGGATCATCGTGGTGCGGTCGATATCGCCATTTGCGATCCACAGCTCAAGGGCGGCCATGGCCTGGCGTTGATCCAGCATCTGGCGGTGCAGCGTGAGGCACGTGCGCTGATTCTTTTGGGGGCGGTCGCACCGAGTCTGCTGAACGATCTCGGGCCTTTGTTGAGCACTCATCGACTGCGACTGTTAGGACGTCTGCAAACGCCGGTATCGGCAGTATTGATGCGAGGTTTGCTGGACAGTTACCTGATCGCCCCCCTGCAACCCGCCGAGGTTTGATGCGGACGGTTTTTTTTCTGTCATCTTCGCCGTGCATGCTCTGACAGACCGGTGACACTCCAATGCTTGCGACCGGAATACAGAACTTTCTTCTCGGGCCGATTGTCATTTATTGTAGACATGCCCCAGACACAATGTTTTCGGACTATTGAGTGGAGATCGAGATGGAAAGTATCAGTCTATTGCTCGGTGAGGCTCTGAGCCCGTATCAGGTTTCGTTGTCTCCAAACGGTGCTCATGGCGAATGCCTGGTGAGCTTGAAGAACAGCAGCGGCGCGATTGTGGTGGAACGTGAATTCAATCAGGCGCAACTGACCGACAAGCGTCAGTTGACCGATGTTGTCGACGGCCTGCACCGTGACATCCTGATTGCCGAAGGACGCCTGGAACCCTGCGTGATCGCGGCCTTGCGCAATGCAGCTCTGGATAAGCGTCCGGCGGTTTGAAAAATGAAATGTCTTTTGTGGGAACCTTCCTGCATCCCTGTCAGTCAGACCCCGTAACAGCAAGATCAAGCATTGTGCTCCGGTGCTTGTCGCTTGCTGCTACTGGCCTTTATGTAGGCCACGTTTAACCCCGAGTCGTCTCCCCACTTCTCGGGGTTTCTTTTGTCCGCAATTTATTCAATGCGCCAATTGATGTTCGAAAAACCTTCGGGCCTGTTCGACGTAATCGGTGCGCATCTCAGGATCGAGCCAGTCAGCGTAGCGCTGGTTTAATAAATCGTGGGGCAGGGTGCGCAGCAACTGGTTGATCTCGGTGATCGCCTGGCGTCCCTGAGGCGTGTCAGAGCAGCCGATGTAACCCGAAAGATATTTGCCGTTGTCGCGAATCGGATAGAAGCGCAATTCGTCTTCGGCAATGTGCGCCAGTTGAGCCTGATAACGGATCTCCGGCCAGTATCCCAACACCACCTGCAACCGACCGAGGCGCTGCATCAGCAGCAGACTGTTCAGGGCGTCGTTGCCGTAATGAGCGGTCAGTGCATCCTTCGGGGCCTGGCGCAGCAAATTGTCGACCAACTCACCGTAACTGCGCTCCGCCACGACGCCGATCTTTTCTTCGCCATTGGCCAGGAGCGCGGTCAGATCGACCTCACCGTCCACCAGAAAAGGCGCCAATACGTCGTGATCTTTCTGGCGCACCACCAGCCCATTGCTGACAGCGCGGAACGCCGGGATGGAAAAAGCGATCCATTGCGCCCGCTCCTTGCTCCACATCAGCGACGGGTCGCACGTGAAGGTTGCGTTTTGAAGCATCTGCATGCCCCGGGCGCGGTTGACCCGCATCAGCGTGTGTTCGTATTGCGGCATGCCGGCGATAAGCATCGGCATCAAGTGGTCGATGACCCCCTGACCCTTTTTCGGACCTTCAAAAATGGTCAGTGGCGGCAGATCGCGCAGTAACCAGATCAAGGTCGGTTTTGCCTGTGCCCAGGCTGGCAGGGCCAGCAGAAACAACAGGCCGAACAGCCGCCACGTCCACCAGTGGAGGGCGTTTGGGGCGTCGGATATCTGCAGGCGTTTCAGCTCAAATGGCTCCGTCTTCACGCAGTCGGGCGATCTGCTTCTCGTCGTAGCCAAGATCGTGGAGTACCTGCGCATTGTGTTCACCGAGCTGCGGCCCGACCCATTCGGATGAGCCCGGTGTCTCTGAGAGTTTCGGCACGATGCCGGGCATCTTGAAGGGCTTGCCATCCGGCAATTTGGCGTGCAGGAACATTTCCCGGGCCAGATATTGTGGATCGGTGAACATGTCCTCGGCGCTGAAGATCCGGCTGACCGGCACGTCGGCCTGATTGAGCAGATCCAGCACGGTCTGCAGTGGCAGCGAATTGACCCAGCGATCAATTACGCCATACAACTCGTCACGTCGACTGTCGCGCCCGTCGTTGCTGGCCAGCATTGGGTCGTTGGCCAGATCTTCACGGCCGATGGTCAGCATGAAACGCTTGAAAATCGCATCGCCGTTGGCGCCGATCTGCACATGCTTGCCGTCGGCGCTGGTGTGGATCGAGGAGGGCGTGATGCCGGGCATGATGTTGCCGGTGCGCTCGCGGATGAAACCGAACACATCGAACTCCGGCACCATGCTTTCCATCATGGCGAAGATTGCTTCATACAGTGCGACATCGACCACTTGGCCCAAACCACCGTTGACCTCACGATGACGCAGCGCCATCAGCGCGCCGATCACGCCCCACAGCGCTGCAATCGAATCGCCGATGGAGATACCGGTGCGCACCGGCGGCCGATCCTCGAAACCGGTGATGTAGCGCAAGCCACCCATGGATTCGCCCACGGCTCCGAAACCCGGTTGATCCTTCATCGGCCCGGTCTGACCAAAACCGGAGAGGCGCACCATCACCAGTTTTGGGTTCAAGGCGTGCAGGGTTTCCCAGCTCAGACCGAGTTTTTCCAATACGCCCGGGCGGAAGTTCTCAATCAGGATGTCGGCTTCAGCGAGGAGTTTTTTCAGGATGGCCAAACCGTCAGGGTGTTTGAGGTTCAGCGTCAGCGACTTCTTGTTGCGCGCCTGAACAAACCACCACAAGGACGTGCCTTCGTACAGCTTGCGCCATTTGCGCAGCGGATCACCGCCGTCCGGCGATTCGATCTTGATCACTTCGGCGCCGAACTCGCCGCAAATGCGCGAGGCAAATGGCCCGGCAATCAACGTACCCAATTCAATGACTTTCACACCGCTGAGCGGTTTATTGGCGAACGGCATACAGAATCCTGTAGGACAAGGCTGAGCGTATACAGCGTTTTAACATAGCCGGCCGTCAGGCGCCCCAAGTTGATCGCCATCAATTCGATGATTGCCTACCGCATCGGTTAGACTTGCCGACTTTCCTCGTATCAAGAAGCCCGTTCATGGCCCAGCCTTCCACCACCTACAAGTTTGAACTGAACCTCACCGACCTCGACCGCAGTGTCTACGAGAGCGTCAAGCAAACCATCGCCCGTCACCCTTCGGAGACCGAAGAGCGCATGACCGTACGGTTGCTGGCCTACGCCCTCTGGTACAACGAGCAGTTGTCGTTTGGCCGTGGTCTGTCAGATGTGGATGAACCTGCTCTGTGGGAAAAAAGCCTGGACGACCGTGTCCTGCACTGGATCGAAGTCGGCCAGCCTGACTCCGACCGTCTGACCTGGTGCTCGCGCCGTACCGAACGCACCAGCCTGCTCGCCTATGGCAGCCTGCGCGTGTGGGAAACCAAGGTGATCCCGGCGATCAAGAACCTGAAAAACGTCAACATCGCCGCCGTCCCGCAAGAAGTCCTGGAAACCCTGGCCAAGGACATGCCCCGCGTCATCAAGTGGGACGTGATGATCAGCGAAGGGACGATCTTCGTCACCGACGACCGTGGTCAACACGAAGTCCAGTTGCAATGGCTGCAAGGCGAGCGCGGCTGATTCGCGCCATCGCTGATTAATCCTACGTATTCAAGAGAAGTCTCCGTCACCCCATGCGCATCGAACCTCGCCAACTGCCTGCCACTCTGCCATTTCTAGGTGATCTGCCGCCGCTGCTGACCCGCTTGTACGCGGCGCGGGGCGTGCGGTCCGAGGTGGAGCTGGACAAGAGCCTCAAGCACTTGATCCCGTTTGAGAAACTCAAGGGTATCGAGGCCGCGGTAGACCTGCTGGTGACAGCGCTGGAACAACGGCAGCGCATCCTCATCGTCGGTGACTTCGATGCCGATGGCGCGACGGCCAGCACCGTCGGCATGCTTGGCTTGCGCTTGTTGGGCGCGGCGCATGTCGACTATCTGGTGCCGAACCGCTTTGAATACGGCTACGGCCTGACCCCGGAAATCGTCGAAGTCGCACTGACCCGCGAGCCGCAATTGTTGATCACTGTCGACAACGGAATCTCCAGCGTCGAAGGTGTGGCTGCCGCCAAGAAGGCCGGGCTCAAAGTATTGATCACCGACCACCACTTGCCCGGCGATGAGTTGCCGATGGCCGATGCGCTGGTCAATCCAAACCAGCCGGGCTGCGAGTTCCCAAGCAAGGCGCTGGCCGGGGTCGGGGTGATTTTCTACGTGTTGATGGCCTTGCGTGCGCGCCTGCGCAGCCTCGGCTGGTACGAGAACGCGCCGCAACCGAACATCGGCGAACTGCTCGATCTGGTGGCGCTGGGCAGCGTCGCTGACGTGGTGCCGCTGGACGCCAACAACCGGATTCTGGTGCACCAGGGGTTGGAGCGGATTCGTGCCGGGCGCGCGCGGCCGGGGATCAAAGCGATTCTCGAGGTAGCCAAGCGTGATGCGGCGCGTATCACTTCAACCGATCTGGGATTCATCGTCGGTCCACGGCTGAACGCCGCCGGGCGTCTGGATGACATGAGCCTGGGCATCGAATGCCTGCTCACCGCCGACGTCAACCTCGCCCGGGAAATGGCCGCGCAACTGGATGGCATGAATCAGGATCGCAAATCCATCGAGCAGGGCATGCAGCGTGAAGCACTGGCCCAGCTCAAGGATCTGCCCGTCGAGTCGATGCCGTTTGGCCTGTGCCTGTTTGATCCTGAATGGCACCAGGGTGTTATCGGTATTCTGGCCTCGCGGATGAAAGAGCGTTATTTCCGTCCGACCATTGCCTTTGCCGATGCTGGCGACGGTTTGCTCAAGGGCTCCGGGCGTTCGGTGCAGGGGTTCCATATTCGCGATGCGTTGAGCGTGGTCGCGGCGCAACACCCTAACCTGATCGCCAAGTACGGTGGCCACGCGATGGCGGCTGGCCTGACCTTGCCGCAAGAGAATTTTCCGTTATTCGCCGAAGCATTCGACGCCGAAGTGCGTAGGCAGCTTCGCGAAGAGGACCTGACCGGGCGCTTGCTGTCCGATGGCACGCTGGCCGTTGAAGAATTCCACCTCGAACTGGCCCGCGCCCTGCGCCATGCCGGGCCGTGGGGGCAACACTTCCCTGAGCCGCTGTTCCACGGTGTGTTCCAGTTGGTCGAGCAGCGCGTGGTCGGCGAGCGTCACCTGAAAGTCGTGCTGAAAAGCGAATGCGGCTCGGTGAAACTCGACGGCATTGCGTTCGGTATCGATCGTGATATCTGGCCCAACCCGACGATTCAATGGGTCGAACTGGCTTACAAACTCGACGTCAACGAATTCCGCGGCAACGAGACCGTGCAACTGATGATTGCTCACATCGAACCGCGTTAACCCCATTCACGAGCAGGTCACATCGTCGCTCCCACACCTGGAATGCATTCCCTTGTGGGAGCGAGCTTGCTCGCGAAAGCGGTCTGTCAAACACAGAATCACTCTGAACCCTCCCTCATCCCCGGTTGTCGACTAGGCTCTAAGCACTGCTTGATTGGCCTTGTGACGTCTTGTCGAATTTTTTGCCCGCGGGGGCGGGTGCTGCACCTTTTCCTGTCACTCGTCGACTTTTCAAACAGAACCCTGGAGCCTGCCCACTGATTTGAGAGGTGCCCCATGAGTCTGCTGCTTGAACCTTTTAACCTTCGCCAACTGACCCTGCCCAACCGCATCGCCGTATCGCCCATGTGCCAGTATTCCAGCGTCGACGGCCTGGCCAACGACTGGCATCTGGTGCACCTCGGCAGCCGCGCGGTGGGCGGCGCCGGGCTGGTATTCACCGAAGCCACGGCGGTCACGGCCGACGGGCGGATCACCGCCGAAGACCTTGGCCTGTGGAACGACGACCAGATCGAACCGCTGCAACGCATCACCCGATTCATTACCGCTCAGGGCGCGGTCGCCGGCATTCAACTGGCTCACGCCGGGCGCAAGGCCAGCACTCACCGCCCGTGGATTGGCAAACATGGCAGCGTCAAACCCGATGATGGCGGCTGGACGCCGGTCGGCCCTTCACCGATTGCCTTCGACCCGCAACATACCCAACCGAAACAGCTCGATGAAGCGCAGATCGCTGACGTCATTCAAGCCTTTGTGGATGCCGCCAAGCGCGCGCTGACGGCGGGCTTCAGTGTGGTCGAAGTGCATGCGGCCCACGGTTACCTGCTGCATCAGTTTCTGTCGCCGCTGAGTAATCAACGGCGGGATCAGTACGGCGGCTCATTCGAAAACCGCATTCGCCTGGTGCTGCAGGTCACCGAAGCCGTTCGCGCTGTCTGGCCGGAAGAGTTGCCGGTGTTTGTCCGCGTGTCGGCTACCGACTGGGTCGAGGACGGCTGGAACCCTGACGAAACCGTGGAGCTGGCGCGTCGCCTGCATACCCTCGGCGTGGACTTGATCGACGTTTCGTCGGGCGGCACCGCAGCCAACGCTGAGATTCCCGTTGGGCCGGGCTATCAAACCCGCTTCGCCGAGCGCGTGCGCAAGGAGTCAGGCATCGCCACCGGCACTGTGGGAATGATTACCGAGCCCGCCCAGGCCGAGCACATTCTGCGCACCTGCCAGGCCGACATCATCTTCCTCGCCCGCGAGCTGCTGCGTGATCCGTACTGGCCGCTGCACGCCGATGATGACCTGGGTGGGCGCAAAGCCGTATGGCCGGCGCAATATCAGCGCGCGACTCATCGTGATCAGCCGATTCATGAGTCTGATCTGCGCGATTGAGTTGGTAGCGGTTAGGCAAAAAGCCCCGGTCAGTGATGGCCGGGGCTTTGTTTTGTCTGATGATCTTTTGTTGAAATACTGCCGTCATCGCTGGCAAGCCAGCTCCCACAGGTTTGGCGTCGTACACAAAAATTGTGATCAACACCAAACACTGTGGGAGCTGGCTTGCCAGCGATGAGGCCCGTGCAGGCGCCTCAAATCATCAAGGGTATTTGCGCTTGTCCGGCGCCGGCGGGAAGTACTGGTACAACCAGGTCTCGCTCAGCGTGCGGTCATTGGTACGGATGAACAACCGCAGCTCAACCGGCTCCACGCTGTCATTGGTTGGATACCAATCGAACAGGATCCGATAGCCCTTGATGTCATCCAGCACCAGCACGCTGAAGTCCTGCACCTTGCCGTTCGAGCAGGTGACTACTGGCTCGATCCCGGTGCCTGGCGGCAGGCGATCGAGCCCGCCTCCGTTGAAGTCCACGGCGAAACGACGCGCCCAGACTGGCGGATAGTGCTCGCCGGGTGCCCAGCCTTCGACGAAACCGCCCATCCCGGAACGCGTCGCGTGCACCCGCGCCAACGGCGTACTCACTGGCGGCAGGGCGCTCCAGTACAGCTTGTAGCCGTAATTCAGAGAATCCCCGGCAGCCACCGGTTTTTTCGGTGTCCAGAACGCCACGATGTTATCGAGGGTCTCGCCGGTTGTAGGAATTTCCAACAGATCGATAGAGCCTTCGCCCCACGCGGTTGTAGGTTCTACCCACAGGCTCGGGCGCTTGCTGTACCAGTCGACGGTGTCCTGATAGTTGGCGAACTCATGGTCGGTCTGCACCAGGCCAAAGCCCTTCGGATCGGTGTCGGCAAACGCGTTGAATTGCAGGGTTGCCGGGTTGTTCAGCGGGCGGCAGATCCACTCGCCGTTGCCACGCCACATCGCCAGGCGGTCCGAATCGTGGATTTGCGGGTGAATGGTGTCGCACATACGGCGCTCGTGGGTGCCGCAACTGAACATACTGGTCATCGGCGAGATGCCCAACTGTTCGATGGCAGTACGTGCATTGATGTGTGCGTCGACTTCCATTACCACGCGCTCGGCCTGGCAATCGATATCGAAACGGTAAGCGCCGGTGGCACTCGGTGAATCGAGCAGGGCATACACCACAAAACGCGTGGCGTTTTTGTCCGGCGTTTCGAACCAGAACTTGGTGAAGTCAGGGAATTCTTCGCGTTTCTTCGCGTAAGTGTCGATCGCCAGCCCGCGCGCCGAAAGGCCATATTGGCCAGTGGCATCGACTGCACGGAAATAGCTGGCGCCGAGAAACGACAGCACGTCATGCCGATCAAGTTCCGGAGCCTTGAACAACTTGAAACCGGCAAAACCCAGGTCGCCCTTGAGCTGCTGGGTGTCGACCGAAGTGTTTTCATAGTTGAACAGCGCCGGACGGAAATGCACTTCGCGGGCGGTGCGGGTCTTGGCATCGACGCTGTACATGCGCACCGGCTGGCGGAAACCCATGCCGACGTGGAAGAACTGCACGTCCAGTTGACCCTTGTTCTCCTTCCACAACGAATGCTCGCCGTCGTAGCGGATCGCGTTGAAGTTTTGCGGGGTCATGGTCGCCAGGGTCGGCGGCAGCACCTGTTTGGTGTTCTGATAGGCGTTGCCAGCGAGTTGCTTGGCCTGACGCTTCAGCGCTTCGAAATCGAAGGACTGTGCCTCGCCATCGGCGGCGCCACCATTGGCAGCCCAGGCACGACTGGCCAGCAGGCCGGTGGCCGAAAGACCGGTGTAAGCCGCAATGGCCATGGACGCTTTGAGCAAATTCCTGCGGTGCATAAATACAACCTGTCGTGTGCAATCCCGCGCCTTTCCTGGCACGTGCTGGATCATAAAAAACGGTTCGGGCAAGCCTTCGACCAAACGCAACGGACTATAAACAGATGCCGGATAGCTTAAACCGTTCGATTGTCGAGCAGAAATGATTGATTACAAGACGTCGGCTGGCAATGAAACAAGACATGTCTGTATTTTTTCCGACAGCGCTTTCTGATTTATACGACATATCTGCTTTTCTCGACTAATTACTCTAAATAACCCTTTCCAGCGCCGAATTAATTTCTATTCTATGGGCATGACCGGTCGCGAACGTTCAGACCGGTGGGGCACTCGACGCTGCTGAAAGGGGCAGGGCGATGTGGTGGTTTAGCAGTTCTTTGACGTATTAGAGAAGGACATCGTCCATGGAAAAAATACAAGGCATCACCGACATGTTGGGCATCTTTCCCTGCCTGGGCAGCGGCCGCAGAAGACGCCGGCTCAGCTCCGACGAGCTGAAACTGGTGGAACGTTATCGAGAGCTTTCGGAGAGCGACCGGATAGCGATGCGCTATCTGGTGGACGCGATGAGGAGTGTTTCGCGGTTCTGACTCTGTGAAAGCCATTTGGCTTTTACAGCGCGCAGATCAATCAACTTGCGCAGTAAACCTGTGGCGAGGGAGCGAGCTCCCCTCGCCACAGGTTTTTTGTTGGATGTGAACTCAACGACAACTGAATTTATTGCCGGCTCTATCAACATCAAGAGCCTTGATCCGAAGGTTAAAGAGCGCATCAATAATATCGTTGCGTCGGATTTTGAAGTGGTGGTGGGTGATGCAGGGGGCGCCGATACCTCCATTCAGGAGTACCTGTTGAGCCTCGAACGATCCAGAACCACGGTGTTCTGCAGCGGTTCAACGCTGCGGAATAACCTTGGGCAGTGGCCCGCCAGAACAGTCGACTCCCAACATTCCAAAGGATCGAGAGCCTTCTTCACTGAGAAAGACGTAGTCATGGCCGAAGCGGCTGACTACGGCTTGATGCATCTGGGATGCAAAGAGCACCGGCACGCTCAGCAACGTCATTGAATTGTTGTCGAGAAAGAAGAAGTCGCTTGTTTTCGTCAACAAGGAAAAGGAATTCAAAGTGGTCGGAGACGTCAATCAGCTCGAAGAGTTGATTACTTTCATTTCCGACCACGCCAAGCAAAAAGCCAACGAAAAAATAAAGTTGTTCGACCGTATTTCCTCGTTGAAGCACGATCAGGCAGAGCTTTCTTTTTGATGATTTTTCTCGGCTTTCCTGAACCCCGGCACCTAGTCGGTGCCGAGGTCAAAAACTCTTAGCGACTCACCTTCCAGGCATCCCCAGCCGGCGCCTTACCATGGTCATACGGCTTGCCAATCCACATGTACAACAAGCCCAACCCAATCACGATCGCGGTGCTCAGCACCATCGCATAGTTCACGTACCACGCCGCATCCGGCGTACGTGGCCAGGCCATGTTGATGATCGCGCCAACGCCGTACACCAGCGCGCCGATGTTCACCGGCCAGCCCCACGCGCCGAGGGTGAATTTGCCGCTGGGTTTCCAGCCTTTGCTACGCGCGTACAGCGCGGCCAGCACGATCATCTGGAACGCGAGGTAGATGCCGATTGCCGCGAAACTGACGATGGTCGCCACGGCGTCTTGCAGGAAGAAACCGAGGGCGATGATCAGGGCCGGCAGGACGCCGGACACGAACAGCGCAGCGACCGGCACCTGGGTCGTAGGAGAGATCTTTTTCAGCAGTCGGCTGCCGATGACCATTTCATCGCGGGCGTAGGAGTACAGCAGACGACTCGCTGCAGCCTGTAGGCTGATGACGCACGAGATGAAGGAAATCATCACTACACCCATCACTACTTTCGAGCCGACCGGGCCGAACGCGTTGTTGAGGATGGTGGTGACCGGGTCTTTGTCGGTGCCGTTGATCACCGCTTGCATGTCCGGTACGGCGAGGATCAGCGCCAGACAGGCAAACATCGCTGCGATGCCACCGATGTAGATGGTCATGCGCATGGCCACCGGGATTTTTGCGCTCGGGTTAGGGGTTTCTTCGGCAACATCGCCGCAGGCCTCGAAGCCGTAGTAGAGGAACATCCCCGCCAGCGAGGCAGTGAGGAACGCCGGCAGGTACGAGCCATCGATGCTGATGTCGAAGGTGTTGAACAGCACGCTGAGCGGCTGGTGACGCTCGAAGACCAGCAGGTAAACACCGACGATCACCGCGCCGACCAGTTCGCAGAGGAAGCCGAACATGGCGATGCGCGCCAGTACTTTGGTGCCGCTGAGGTTGACCAGCGTGGCGAACAACGTCAGCACCAGGGCGATGACGATGTTGGTGTTGTTGCTCGGCTCAAATCCCAGCATGGCTGCCAGGTACGGGCCAGCACCGACTGCAACGGCAGCAATGGTGACGCACAGTGCGATGGAGTAGATCCAGCCGACCATCCACGCCCATTTCTTGCCGACCAGTCGGCGCGCCCATGGGTAAACGCCGCCAGAAATCGGGAACTGCGAAACCACTTCGCCGAAGATCAGGCACACCAGCAACTGGCCGCAACCAACCAGCAAATAGGCCCAGAACATCGGCGGGCCACCAGCGGCGAGGCATAGGCCGAACAGGGTATAAACCCCTACGACCGGTGACAGATAGGTGAAGCCCAGCGCGAAGTTTTCCCACAGGCTCATGCTGCGATTGAAGTTGGAGGTGTAGCCGAGTTTGCGCAGTTGTTCGGCATCGCTGTCGGCGACGGCAACTGAGAGGTCGGGTGATGCACTCATGTGTGTTTGCTCCGTGAAATCGGCAGATTTCGGATGGCCGAGGCCGTGGCGGGGCTTTGGGAGCGCCGCCCGGTTCGGTAGTTATTGTTTTGGGATCCTGTGTTGCGCAGTGCCGGTTCCGTCCTAAAACCGCGGTGCTCGCGAAGCTTTTAAAGGCTTAATGCTTGAACATCACATGCCGAACGGTGGTGTAGTCCTCCAGCCCATACATGGACATGTCCTTGCCGTAACCGGACAGTTTCTGACCGCCATGGGGCATTTCGCTGACCAGCATGAAGTGCGTATTCACCCAGGTGCAGCCGTACTGCAACCGTGCCGACATCCGATGGGCGCGTCCTACATCAGCTGTCCAAACGGAGGACGCCAAGCCGTAGTCCGAATCGTTGGCCCATTCCAGCGCCTGCGCTTCATCGGTGAATTTGGTCACCGACACCACCGGCCCGAACACTTCGCGGCGGACAATCTCGTCGTCCTGTTGCGCGTCAGCCAACACCGTCGGTTCAAAGAAGAAACCATTTCCGTCCACAGCCTTGCCGCCCGTGATCAAGCGAATGTGCGGTTGGGCAACGGCACGTTCGACGAACGATGCGACACGATCACGATGCTGTGCAGTAATCAGCGGCCCCAGTTCGGTAGAAGGATCATCCTGCAAGCCGTACTTGATGCTGCTGACTGCCGCGCCGAGCTTCTCGACGAATTTGTCGTAAATGCCTTGCTGGGCGTAGATCCGGCACGCGGCGGTGCAGTCCTGCCCGGCGTTGTAAAAACCAAAGGTGCGAATGCCTTCAACCGCCGCATCGATATCAGCATCGTCGAAGATGATCACCGGCGCCTTGCCGCCCAGTTCCATGTGCATGCGTTTGACGCTGTCGGCGGTGCTGGAAATGATGTTCGAACCGGTCGCGATGGACCCGGTCAGCGAGACCATGCGCACTTTTGGATGTGTGACCAACGGACTGCCGACCGTAGGACCACGGCCAAACACCAGATTGAGTACGCCCGCCGGGAAGATTTCCGACGCCAGTTCGGCCAGACGCAACGCGGTCAGCGGGGTTTGTTCCGACGGCTTGAGCACCACGGTATTACCGGCGGCGAGGGCGGGGGCGATTTTCCAGGCGACCATCATCAGCGGGTAGTTCCACGGCGCGATGGAGGCGATCACGCCGACCGGGTCGCGGCGGATCATCGAGGTGTGGCCGGGCAGGTATTCGCCGCCGGCCGAACCGCTCATGCAACGGCTGGCGCCGGCGAAGAAACGGAACACGTCGGCAATTGCCGGGATCTCGTCGTTGAGCGCGGCGCTGTAGGGTTTACCGCAATTGTCGGACTCGAGTTTGGCCAGTTCTTCGCCGTGGGCTTCGATGGCGTCGGCGAGTTTGAGCAGCAGCAGCGAACGGTCTTTCGGTGCGGTTTGCGACCACTCGGCGAAGGCATTGTCGGCGGCACGCACGGCGGCATCGACCTGGGCTTCGCTGGCTTCGTTGATTTCCACCAGCACTTCGCCGAGCGCGGGGTTGAGCACCGGTTGGGAGGGGCCTTCGCCGTTGACCAATTGGCCGTTGATCAAGAGTTTGGTTTGCATGTCAGTTGTCCTCTTCGAATCTATTATTTTTCTGCCGAAACCGGATTGAAACTGTGGGAGCGAGCCTGCTCGCGAAAGCGGTGTATCAGTCGACATCAATGCTGGATGTGACGGCCTCTTTGCGAGCAGGCTCGCTCCCGCAGGAAAATGGTGGTGTCTGTCAGGGATTCATTTGCCGCCACTCCCCGCCACGCTCTCACCACCCCGCGTCAGGTAGTACGCGCCCAGGATCGGCAGCATGGTCACCATCATCACCAGCATGGCGACGACGTTGGTCACCGGCACATCCCGTGGGCGGCTGAGCTGGTTGAGCAGCCACAACGGCAACGTGCGTTCATGACCGGCGGTAAACGTGGTGACGATGATTTCGTCGAACGACAGCGCAAACGCCAACATGCCGCCGGCCAGCAACGCCGAGCCGAGGTTTGGCAGGATGATGTAGCGAAAGGTCTGCCAACCATCGGCGCCCAGATCCATCGAAGCCTCGATCAAACTGTGCGAAGTGCGGCGCAGGCGGGCGATGACGTTGTTGTAAACGATCACCACACAGAAGGTCGCGTGGCCGACGATGATGGTGAACATTCCCGGTTCGATCCCCAGCGTCTTGAAGGTCGCCAGCAGCGCGATTCCCGTGATGATCCCGGGCAGCGCGATCGGCAGGATCAGCATCAACGAAATGCCCTGTTTGCCGAAGAAATCGCGGCGGTACAAAGCCGCCGAGGCGAGCGTGCCGAGGACCATCGCGATCAAGGTGGCGATGGCTGCGATTTGCAGCGACAACTTGATCGATTCCAGAACGTCCGTTCGCGAAAACGCCACGCTGAACCAGTGCAGCGTGAAGCCCTTCGGCGGAAAGCTGAACGCGGCCTCTTCGGTGTTGAAGGCGTAAAGGAAGATGATCAGGATCGGGAAGTGCAGAAACACCAACCCACCCCAGGCTGCGATGCGCAGGCCCAGTGAAGCGCGCTCAGAGTGCATCGAAGGCCCCCAGTCGTTTAACGATGGACAGGTAGATGGCAATCAACACAATCGGCACCAACGTAAACGCGGCGGCCATCGGCATGTTGCCAATCGCACCTTGCTGCGCATACACCATGCTGCCCACGAAGTAGCCCGGCGGGCCCACCAGTTGCGGCACGATGAAGTCGCCCAAGGTCAGGGAAAACGTGAAGATCGATCCGGCGGCAATCCCCGGAATCGACAGCGGCAGAATCACCTGCATGAAGGTCTGGCGCGGCTTGGCGCCAAGGTCGGCCGAAGCCTGCAATAACGACGGCGGCAGGCGCTCCAGCGAAGCCTGAATCGGCAGGATCATGAACGGCAACCAGATGTAGACGAACACCATGAACCGCCCCAGATGCGAGGTCGACAAGGTGCTGCCGCCCACGCCAGGAATCCCGAGGATGAACTGCAAAACCGGTTCCAGCCCCAGGTGCTGAATGAACCACTGCGCCACGCCACCCTTGGCCAGCAACAACGTCCACGCGTAAGCCTTGACGATGTAACTGGCCCACATCGGCATCATCACCGCGATGTAGAAAAACGCCTTGGTCTTGCCGGTGGTGTAGCGCGCCATGTAGTAGGCAATCGGGAACGCCAGGATGGCGCTGGCAATCGACACGACGATGGCCATGCTCAGCGTGCGCAGGATGATGTCGAAGTTCGACGGCTGGAACAGCGCGGCAAAGTTCGCCAGCGTCAGGTCAGGAGTGACCGCCATGGTGAAGTCGTCGAAGGTGTAGAAACCCTGCCACAACAGCACCAGCAACGAGCCGAGATAGATCGCGCCGAACCACAGCAGCGGCGGCACCAGCAGCATCGACAAATACAGGTTCGGCTTGCGGTAGAGCAGGTTGGAAAACCTGCGCAATGGCGGCGATTGAGTCATCGCGAGCGTGCTCATTTCACACCCCGCTCGTCACGGTATCGTGCAGCGGGATCATCGCTTCCCGCGCCCAGCGTGCGCTAAGGCGTTGACCGGTCTGATGTTGTGCGCTGCTATCGATCCACTGGTTGTTGGCGTGGCTGATGCTCAGGGTCTGGCCGTTTTCCAGGGTCAATTCATAGCGCGTGGCGCTGCCCTGATACTGGATGTCGTGGAGCAAACCGCTGACTTCGATTTCATGGCTGGCCAAGGGGCCTTCGGCGAAACGCACATGTTCCGGACGAATCGAAAACGGCTGCGGATGGCCGCTGATCTGCCGCGCCAGTTCACCCCGAATCACGTTCGATGTGCCGACGAATTCGGCGACGAAAGTGGTGGTCGGTTTCATGTACAGATTACGCGGCGTATCGACCTGTTCGATGCGACCCTTGTTGAATACGGCGACGCGATCGGACATCGACAGCGCTTCGGTCTGATCGTGGGTGACGAAGATGAAGGTGATCCCGAGCTGGCGTTGCAGCTTCTTCAGTTCGCTTTGCATTTGCTCGCGCAGTTTCAAATCCAGCGCGCCGAGCGGCTCATCGAGTAGCAGCACTCGCGGACGATTGACCAAGGCGCGGGCGAGGGCCACGCGCTGGCGCTGACCACCGGACAACTGCACCGGTTTGCGTGCGCCGTAGCCGCCGAGCGCGACCATGTCCAAGGCTTCTTCAGCGCGTTTGTGGCGCTCGGTTTTGCCGACACCTTTGACCTTCAAACCGTAGGCGACGTTGTCGAGCACGTTCATGTGCGGGAACAGCGCGTAATCCTGAAACACAGTGTTTACGTCACGTTGATACGGCGGCAAACCCGCCGCTTCGACGCCGTGAATGCGAATCGAACCGGCGCTCGGTTGTTCGAACCCGGCGATCAAGCGCAAGCAGGTGGTTTTGCCGGAGCCGGAAGGGCCGAGCATGGAAAAGAACTCGCCGTCCTGGATATCGATGGAAACCCGGTCAACGGCCTTAACTTCGCCGAACTGCCGGGAAACATTGGTGAACTGGACTGCAAGCGTCATGGTGCGGTGCTCCAAAAAGGCGAAAGCCGTCGCAGCGGCCCTGCCTGGACTTCTGAAAAAGCTGAAATATCTAACGGTGAATGCGATCTGCTTTTTAGCGCCCTATCCCCCCGGGGGGCGGGGGGGAAGGGAGCTTGACCGAGCTGTTCTCGAGCTTAGCGACCGCCCATGATCGCGATGTAGTCCTGTGTCCAGCGGCTGTACGGCACAAACTTGCCGCCCTCGGCCTGCGGGGTTTTCCAGAAGGCGATCTTGTCGAACTGGTCGAAACCGTTGGTCTTGCAACCCTCGGCGCCAAGCAATTCGCTCTCCTTGCACGCCGCCGGCACGGCCGGTAACGAGCCAAACCACGCCGCCACATCACCCTGGACTTTCGGTTGCAGCGACCAGTCCATCCACTTGTAGGCGCAGTTCGGATGCTTGGCCTCGGCGTGCAACATGGTGGTGTCGGCCCAACCGGTGGCGCCTTCTTTCGGGATGGTCGAAGCGATTGGCTGCTTCTCGTTGATCAGGCCGTTGACCTGATACGGCCAGGCGCTGGAGGCGACCACGCCTTCGTTTTTGAAGTCGCTCATCTGCACCGTGGTGTCGTGCCAGTAGCGGTGGATCAGCGGCTGCTGCGCGCGCAACAGATCCAGCACAGCCTTGTACTGCGCTTCGGTCAGTTGATACGGGTCGCTGATGCCCAATTCAGGCTTGGCCGATTTCAGGTACAGCGCGGCATCGGCAATGTAGATCGGTCCGTCATACGCCTGCACACGGCCCTTGTTCGCTTTGCCGTCCGGCAGGTTCTGCGCGTCGAACAGCACATTCCAGCTGGTCGGCGCAGTCTTGAACACGTTGGTGTTGTACATCAGCACGTTCGGCCCCCACTGGTACGGGGTGCCGTAAGTCTGATTGTTGACCACGTACCACGGCGCATCTTTCAGGCGTGGGTCGAGGGTTTTCCAGTTCGGGATCAACGCGGTGTTGATCGGTTGCACACGCTTGCCGACGATCAACCGCAGCGACGCATCGCCCGACGCGGTAACCAGGTCGTAACCGCCCTTGGCCATCAGGCTGACCATTTCGTCAGAGGTCGCGGCGGTTTTCACGTTGACCTTGCAGCCGGTTTCCTTCTCGAAACCGGTCACCCAGTCGTAGGCCTTGTCGCTCTCGCCACGTTCGATGTAGCCCGGCCAGGCGACGATATCCAACTGACCTTCACCAGCGCCGACAGCCTTCAGCGGTTCTGCCGCTTGCAGGCTGGCGCTGGCCAGCAGGGCCGTGGTGATTGCACTGAGCAGTGCGGTCTTGTGCACGAACATGGTTAAACCCTCTTCTTTAAATTATGGTCGGGGCAGTTGTGAACGCGGTGAAGCATGCCGTTGGCGGCTTGTTATTAGCGTAGTCAGAGATGCTGGCCGTGGCGGGCCATGATGTGCCGCACCACGCTGTAGTCCTGAAGCGAGTCGCTGGACAAGTCTTTGCCATAACCTGAACGTTTCAGCCCGCCGTGGGGCATTTCGCTGACCAGCATGAAATGGCTGTTGATCCAGGTGCAGCCGTACTGCAGACGCGCGGCGACCTGCATCGCCTTGTCCAGATTCTGTGTCCACACCGACGAGGCGAGGCCGTATTCGGAGTCGTTGGCCCAGTCGACGGCTTGGGCGAGTTCGTCGAAACGGGTCACGGTCACCACCGGGCCGAACACTTCGCGCTGGACGATTTCGTCGCTCTGCTTGCAACCGGCCAGCAGCGTTGGTTGATAGTAGAAACCGGCACCGGAATGCACCGCCGCGCCGGTCACCCGCTCGATGTGCGGCTGACCGAGGGCGCGTTCAACGAAACTGGCCACGCGGTCACGCTGACGCGTGCTGATCAGCGGGCCTATTTCGTTGTCGGCATCGCGTTTGCCTGCGAAGCGCAGGCTGCTGACGGCGGCACCGAGTTCGGCGACCAGTTTGTCGTGGATGCCGGCCTGGGCGTAGATCCGGCAAGCAGCGGTGCAATCCTGCCCGGCGTTGTAGTAACCGTAAGTCCGCACGCCTTCGACGACGGCTTGAATGTCCGCGTCGTTGCAGACAATTACCGGCGCCTTGCCGCCGAGTTCAAGGTGTGTGCGTTTGAGGGTTTTCGCCGCGGCCTGAAGGATTTTCTGCCCGGTGACGATATCGCCGGTCAGCGAGACCATGCGGATTTTTGGGTGACTGACCAAATGGCTGCCGACGCCTTCGCCACCGCCGCAGATGATGTTGATCACCCCGCGCGGCAGGATTTCGGCGAGCGCTGGCGCCAGAGCAAGGATCGACAGCGGCGTGTGTTCGGATGGCTTGAACACCAGCGTGTTGCCAGCAGCGAGGGCCGGGGCGATTTTCCACGCGGCCATCATGATCGGGTAGTTCCACGGCGCAATCGAGGCGACGACGCCAATCGGATCGCGGCGCACCATGCTGGTGTAACCCGGCAGGTATTCACCGCTGAGCTGGCCGGTCTGGCAGCGCACGGCACCGGCAAAGAAGCGGAATACATCTACGGTCGCAGTCAAATCGTCCTGACGAGCCAGATGCAACGGCTTGCCGCAGTTCAACGACTCAAGGCGGGCGAGGTGATCGGCGTGTTTTTCGACGGCGTTGGCGATGTCCAGCAGCAGATTGGAGCGTTGCTGCGGCGTGGTCCGCGACCATTCGGCGAACGCACGGTGAGCCGCGAGGATGGCGGCTTCGACCTGTTCGGTGCTGGCTTCGGCGATGTGCGTGAGGATTTCACCGGTGGCCGGGTTGAGGATCGGCTCGACAAAGCCTTCACCGGCGACCAGTTCACCGTCGATCAACAACGCGGTACACATCGGGGTCTGCGCGCCAGCCATTTTGCGAGCTCTCTTTTCTTGTATGGCCATTGTTGCTCCCTGTGTCACCGGGAGCCGACCGTCTTATAGATGCAGCAAGACTAGTGCGCGGCTCCGGGGGCGACAAATTCTAAATACTGAAGGTGGCATTCGATTAAATAGATGGCTTGCGTCCGCCGTGGGGTTGTTCGCGGGCCACGGTGAGGAAGGGGTCGACGAGAGCCGGTCGTGCGGCACCGCGGCGCCAGGCCAGGCCGACATCAAGGGTCTGGTTGAGGTCGGCAATTGGCCGCGCTTCGATGATGTCGCCTTCCAGTGACCATGGGCGGTAGGTCATGTCCGGCTGGATCGATACACCCAAACCGGCCGCTACAAGACTCCGCACCGCTTCGGTTGAAGCGGTTCTCAGGGTGATCTTCGGTTGCAGTCCGGCGCCGCGCCATAGGCGTTGGGCGTTGCGATCCATCTCGTCGACGTTGAGTTGAATCAACGGTTCGCGGGCAACATCGGCGAGATTGATGCTGTCGTGTTCCAGAAGCGGATGCTGGGCCGGAAGCCATAAACGGTGCGGCGAATGAGTCAGAACCTCAGTCTGCAAGGCGTGGCGATCTTCGAGGTTGGAGAGGATCAACACGCCGACGTCGATTTCGCCGCTGACCAGCAAATGCTCGATGTAGGGGCGTTCGTCCTCCATCACCCGTATCTCGACATTTGGATAAGCACGCTGAAACCGGGTGACCAAATCCGCGAGGTAATAACCAGCGACAAGGCTGGTCACACCGATGATCAACTGCCCGGCAACCTGATCGGTGCTCTGTTGAAGGCTGCGTTTGGCGTTATCCACCGTCGCCAGAATCAGGTGCGCCTGGCGTAGGAATTGATGCCCCTGATGCGTCAGCGTCATGCCCTTGGCGTGTCGGCTGAACAGGCTGACGCCGATTTCCTCTTCCAGTTGCTGGATCGCCAGGGTCAGGGTCGATTGGGAAATAAACGCGGTTTGCGCAGCGGCAGAGATCGAGCCGGTCTCGGCCACGGCGATGAAATGACGGATCTGACGCAAAGTCATCATGAGAAGGGTACCCAGTGGGCGATTTTTATAGATTGGCCTGAGTGTATATCTATTTTCACGAATGGCCTGGCCACACTGAGCAACATCTGGAAGCACACTTGTAAGTCTCTCCAGGGCACTTTCGAACTAGGCTGAGGGCCTTATAGGTCCTGATATCCCCAGTTTGGAGGCGGAACATGAACACCCGTGGATTGCTCGATCAACTACTCAAATCCGGCCAGGATTTGTTGCAAAACAAGGCCGGTGGCTCGCAGAACAAATCGGCGGCCGGTGGCCTGGGTGGCTTGCTTGGCGGATCTTCCGGCGGCGGTGGCCTTGGCGGTCTGCTCTCTGGCGCGGGTGGTGGTGCATTGGCGGCGGGCGCCATGGGTCTGCTGCTCGGCAGTAAAAAGGCGCGTAATGTCGGCGGCAAAGTCGCTGTCTACGGCGGCCTCGCCGCGCTGGGCGTGTTGGCCTACAAGGCTTACGGCAACTGGAACGCGCAAAAAGGCACCGCGCCACAAGGCGAACCCCAGACTCTTGACCGCTTGCCTCCGGCGCAGGTCGAGCTGCACAGCCAGGCGATCCTCAAGGCCCTCGTCGCCGCCGCCAAAGCTGACGGCCATATCGACGACCGAGAACGCCAACTGATCGAAGGCGAATTCACCAAACTCGACAACGATCAGGAACTGCAACACTGGCTACACGCCGAACTCAACAAACCCCTCGACCCCGCCGACGTCGCCCGCGCGGCAAGCACGCCGGAGATGGCGGCTGAGATGTACATCGCCAGTGTGATGTTGGTGGATGAGGAGAACTTTATGGAGAAGAGCTACCTGGATGAACTGGCGCGGCAGTTGAAATTGGAACCGGGATTGAAGGTGGAGTTGGAGAAGCAGGTGCGGTTGGCTGCTGAGTAAACGGTACGAAAGAAAAAATCGCAGCGTTGGGCTGCGATTTTTTTGCAATTTTGTGCTGATGAAATTCTGCGTTTTGCAAATCTACCCTTCAGCGAAACAGCTTAGTAGCCGTAAATGGGAGCATAGTAAGAAAGAGGGGGGTGATTGTTTTCCCATTCTTTAGAAAATGCGATTCCCTGTTTTATTTCTTCAGGTTGCATTTTTTTTGCAATTTCCAGGAGATTCAATCTTGCGTCTTCCGGTGCGATTGCTCCGCCTTTGAGGTTTGCTATTAGGTAGGTGAAGCCGTAAGCCTTAACCAAATCTAGAGGAAATCCATAAGTGTCTGGAAGATGGGCGATGTTTAGTGCATAGCCCCCTAGTGCATTTATATGCCCGGACTCGGCTGTTTTTTTGAGCCAGCTTCCGATCTCTTCTTTACTGCCGTTGTGTTCATATAAATAGTTTGCATACAGGTACATACCCGGGGGGTAACCTCCTTCTGCTGAAGCCTTAAACCATTTTTTAATTGCTTTCTCGCGACTGCCCGGAACGATGAACCAACCTTGTCCCCTTTGATAAGCGCTAGCGAGAAGTTGTTGAGCAAAGCTGTCTTTTGACTCCGCAGCCTTTTCTAGCCAATCCAAGCCTTGATTAGCTGTAAACATTACAACCATTGCTTCTGTGTTTCCTTCGGCTGCACGCTCACGAGCAATTTTTAAAGCTCGGGCTCTCCATTCTTCACTAGTTTTGGTTGCACAGTCGTCCATTGCATTGCAGAGATCACTTTTACTACTTAGACGAAGCATGGCGTATAGGTCGCCCTGATCTGCCGCAGCTACGTACCAGTTTCTGGCTTCCTTCGTCATGTATCGATTACTCAGTCGTATCGCCTCGCCCAGAAAATATTGAGACTTTTTATCGCCGGCCTTGGCCGCAACTCGCAAAAACGGTTGCGAGGAAGTCCATGCTCCTTGTTGATAAAGAATAACTCCCTTGTCTCTGGATTTTTCTTCGGACTCTGTCAGTTGTCCAGCGAAAGCGTTGGATAAGAAAAGGAATATAAGGAAGCTGAAAATTGCTCGATTGATCAATGTTAGATCCGTTGTGAATGGCTTTGAGGTCGTGGTTATGGTGCTGAAGCGGTTAAAAAGAGGCAGAAAAATAGGATGGGTTCATTTAATTTTAGTTGTTATTAAATAAATCCACCTCCTTTGTTTTGTTTGTTTTTCTCTGATTGTAGCGGTATGACTAGTACCCGTAAATGGGATCAAAATAAGATAAAGGCGCGTGAGATCTTTCCCAGTCTTTAGAGAACTCCGTTGCTTTTTTTATTTCTTCAGGGCTCATTTTTTTTTCTAATTCTGGGAGCAGTCTGTTCGCATCTTCAGGTGCTGTACCTGCCTCGAGTTTCGAAAGTAAAAGCGTCAAGCCATAAGCTTCAGCCAGGTTTTCTGGGTAACCTAGTTCGTTAGATGGGTCTGAAACTTTGTATGCGTAGGTGCCCACTGCATCTATGTGGCTGTGTTCCGCTGCTTTTTTGACCCAGTATGCTATATCTTCTTTACTGCCGTTATAGTCATATAAATAGTTCGCATAGAGGAACATGCCTCTTGGGTTACCACCTTCAGATGATGCTTTAAACCATTTGATTATTGCTTTTTCTCTACTGCCCGGAATCAAGAACCATCCAGCGCCACTTTTATAAGCGCTAGCCAACAGTTGTTGGGCATAACTGTCACCCGCTTCAGCTGCTTTCTCTAGCCACGACAGTCCCTGGCCGGCCGTAAATAGAACAGTCATTGCCTCCGTATCACCTTTCTCCGCTAGCTCGTTTGCTTTTTCTAAAACTTGCTCCCGCCATTCTGCTGCGGTCTTTCCGGAGCAGGTACCCATAGCTCCGCACAAATCTTCTTCATTGCTCAGTCGAAGCATCGCGTAAAGACTGCCCTGCTCGGCTGCGGCTTCGTACCATTTTTTGGCTTCGGCAGTTGTATAGCGATTACTAAGGCGTATGGCTTCTGCCAAGTAGTATTGTGCAGTGCTATCTCCACTCTCAGCCGCTACTTTGAGTAGTGCCTGTGAATTATACCAATCACTTTGGTGGAACAGAGCAATCCCGGAGCCTTTCGCTGTTTTTTTCATGGTTGTTAGTTCCGCGATAGCGGAGCTGCAAAAAATAACCGAAGCTATTGCAGCGAACAATAGATTTTTAATCAATGCTTGGTCCTTGGCGTGAATTTATCTAATTGTTATATTTGTTAATTAGATATACTCCCTTGGTTTTTTCAGTAGCCGTAAACTGGTACGAAATACGATAGGGGAGGGCGTGATCTTTCCCACTCTTTGGCAAATAAAATGCCTTGATTGATTTCATGTGTTGTCATTTTTTCGGAAATTTTAGGAAGTATCCTTTTTCCGTCTTCTGAAGCTGTTCCGCCACCTTTGAAATTAGACATCAGGTAGGCCAAACCATATGCTTCTACGATATTTTTTGGATAATCTAAATCGTTCGGAATATGGGCTACGCTGAGTGCGTAATTACCTACTGCATTGATATAACCATTTTCGGCGGATTTTTTTAGCCAGTAGGCAACGTCTTCTTTTTTACCGTCGTGTTCAAATAAGTAGCTAGCATAGAGATACATGGCGCGTGGGTAACCGCCTTCAGCCGACGCTCTATACCATTTTTCAATTGTTCTCTCACGCTTGCCGGGGACCAAAAACCACCCGTCACCATCATCGTAGATTCCTGCGAGCGTATTTTGTGCCAACGGATCGCCTGCTTCAGCGGCCATTTCTAACCATTTAAATCCCTGCTTTGTGATGAAGAGTACCGTCATCGCTTCCGTGTCGCCTTTTTTCGCGCGATCATAGGCGATTTGAATTACCTGCTCCCGCCACTCGTTAGGACTTTTACCACTACAATCTCCAATGTTACTGCAGAGGTCATTTTTACTGCTCAGACGAAGCATTGCGTAAATGTCGCCCTGTTCCGCTGCAGCCTCATACCACTTTCTTGCCTCGGCATTGGTATATCGGTTGCTCAGCCGAATTGCTTCGGCTAAATAATATTGAGCAGTTTTATCTCCAGCTATTGCTGCCTTCTCCAGTAAAGGTTGAGAGTCATACCAATCGCTTTGTTGGTATAAAGTTAATCCTTTTTCTTTTGCGGATTCCTGCTCCTGTGTTAGTTGCGCAAAGGCAGGGTAGGAGAAGAGTAGTGAAATAAATATACTGAATTTAAATAGGTTAATCATTTTTTTGCCTTTTATAAATTCCCTTATGTCTTGTGACGATGCAAAAGCAGGATTTCTGAAAGTTGTGTTGTATTCGCAGTGTTTGTTTGGTGGGTGGGTTTATTTGGTTAGGGGTGATTGTTCAAATAAGTGATCCACTTTGTTTGGTTTTTATTTTGAGTGTGAATGGTGTTTAGTATCCATATATAGGGGGGAAGTAAGAAAGTGGCGGATGTGTCTGCTCCCATTTTTTTGCGAATGAAATGCCCATTTCTATTTCTTCAGCGTTCATTTTTTCTGCAATCTGAGGAAGGTTTATTCTGGCCTCTCTTGGTGAAGCCCCTCCTCCTTTAAGTTCTGATACCAAGTAGGTAAAGCCGTAAGCCTTCACTAGGTCTAGAGGGAAACCATAAGTATCAGGGATGTGAGCAACGTTGAGGGCATAACTAACCAATGCGTCTATATGTCCAGCTTCGGCTGTTTTTCTAAGCCAGGATCCTATTTCTGACATGTCCCCGTTATGTTCATATAGGTAATTTGCATAGAGATACATGCCTGGTGGGAAACCTGCCTCCGCTGACGCCTTAAACCATTTTTCAATAGCTTTCTCGCGACTGCCCGGAACGATGAACCAACCTTGTCCCCTTTGATAAGCGCTAGCGAGAAGTTGTTGAGCAAAGCTGTCTTTTGACTCCGCGGCCTTTTCTAGCCATTCCAAACCTTGATTGGCTGTAAACATTACAACCATTGCTTCTGTGTCGCCTTCGTCTGCACGCTCACGAGCAATTTTTATAGCACGGGCTCTCCATTCTTCATTACTTTTCGTCGCGCAGTCGCCCATTGCATTGCAGAGATCACTCTTACTACTTAGACGAAGCATGGCGTATAGGTCGCCCTGATCTGCCGCAGCTTCATACCATTTTCTCGCTTCCTCCGTCGTGTATCGATTGCTTAGGCGAATCGCCTCGCCCAGATAATATTGGGCTTTTTGATCGCCTGCTTCAGCCGCAATTTTTAAAAAAGGTTGAGATGAGTCCCATGCGCTTTGTTGGTAAAGTGTAATGCCCTTGTTTTTTGCTGCAGTTTGGGAGTCCGTCAATTGCGCTGCGTAGAGGAATGAAAAAAATGTCGAAAAGAGAAAACCAAAAATAACTTGCTTAATCAATGTTTGGTCCTTTATACGTAGAGTTTATTTCTTGGATAGGCGCAAAAGCTGGGCCTTTATATACAGTGCTGTAGTCACAGTGCGCATTCAGGCGTGCTCCAAGTTTTGAAACTGTATTTCGATATCTTGCCCGCATATTGTTGTTTGCTGCTGCGAGAGTAAGCACTCGTTCAGCCATGAAAGAGTCGAGTTTTATTTTGTTTTTGCAGTATGCGACACCGGCTTGGGTAGGTCGTGCGCCATCCCGATTCATGCGAATTATCGTTTCTTCAAATTGGCGATTAGCATCAGGCTTGGTGGATATCCATCCTAAGCACTGCTCAATGGCTTGCTGCTGAAAAAGGTGAGCATTGTCTTCGTTAAAACTTTGCGTTTCTGCTCCGTCTTCTTCAACAGTAAAAGGCCCGGGCGAGCTGCTCAATGCTAACAGTAATGGGCCAAAAGCCTGTGGCTGCAAGTTATACACCCATTCTTGCATTGCTTTTTGATTCTCGGTTTGGACAAGCGTATACGCAATCTGCCCACCCCGATCCCCTTCGGTCAGCGCATCAAAAATCTCTTTAACAATTGCATACCCACGCACGTACGCAAATACCACATCAATACCTGTGGCGCCGAGGAAGCTCAATTTTTCCATATAGGCTGAGGCTTCCTTATCTACCCAATCTAGATCCTTGTATTGGTTCGCGGCCATTTCCTGTCGCACCATTTCCGTCAATGCAACGATGCTGTCGTAGCCTACCTCAAAGGTCAAATAACCTTTAACCCCCGCGCCCCAGACCAGTGAGCCCTTGATCGACAGCAAAAGGTGTCCGTTTTGCATGCGAAGGTGCATATCGCCCGAGATGCCTGCGCCGAGTGCAACCGCCATTTCGACTTCCAGTTTGGCCAATGGGCGCCATTGGTTGGCTAATACGCGATTTGGTACTGGGGCAGGGGGGAGGACGCTGGGTGGTGGGCACCAGAACAGTTTGCCGGTGACTTTGCATCCGGCCTGGGCGCCGGCGAATATCTCGTACTTGGCGAGGTCGCCGGATTTCTCGGCAAGGTCCACACCGACAAGGCTGGTGTAACCGGTTTTTTGATCGAGGGTGAGATCGCGCGACAGCATGAGGCTCGCACCGGCGAATCCCCAGGCCTTGGCCTCCAGATCAAGGGAAAGCTTGCCGAAGTTGACGCTGCGAACGCTGCCGTCGTGGGCGGTGTATTGAGCGGTCCAAGGCTCGGCCTTGGCCCGTTTGGGATACTCGAATTTCAGCAAGGTCACTTCCCCTCGCCATGCAGCCACATCCAGCGCGACCTCAACGTTGGCGAGTTGGGGACTGCCACTTTTCAACGTTGGCCCTTCCATTTTGACTTCGGTCAGCAGGTTGGCACCTTCCGGTAGCAGGCAGCGCACCAGTTGGGCCTGCGGGCTGTTGTCAAAAAGCATGAGGTTACGAAGCTGTTTATCTTCGAAAACCATGGCTTTGAGGTTTTCGCCCCAGCTTTTTTTCTTGGCTTCGGCTTTGATGCTTTCGACTTTGTAGCCTTTGGCTTCCAGCGCAGCGAAAAATTTTTCTGGCAGGAACAGACCATGCTCATCGAACCATGGGCCTTTTTCATCGAATTGCAGCGCGCCTTCCTGTTCCAGCCAATCACTGAACACACGATCATCGTCTGCTTCTTTGGCAATCGACTTGGGCAAACTGGTCGCCAGCTCTTTAAGTTGGCCTTGGAACGCGTTGCCACCCGCTTGAGCCAGATGTTTCAGGCTGATGTGGTTAAGGATCGACGTGGAAGAAGCACTGCTGAGTTCGCGCAGCGGAATGTTGGTTTTGGCCAGACGTTCGAGGGGTTTTGGCTTGTAGCTTTCCGCGTCTCAGAGAAACAGACGGGGCAGCTTCAGTGCTCGAACGCGTGCTTCGGCGGTGTTCTGAATTCGCTCTGCCTCGTCATTCAGGTCGTACCACTGTTTCTGCAAGCTGACGAAGAGCACGCCGGGTGGCGCAGATTTTCCGCCAGTGGCCGAGATCCATTGGGAGTAACGTTCTTCGATCTTTTTCTCAAGCTCATCGCGTTTGGTGGTCAGTTCGATAAAGGCCTGAAAATCCTCGGTCCCTGCGTACTGGTCGTCAGGGCTGAGAAAAGAAGCTGTGGTCTGTCCCCGTTTTCCGTCCCTTTTCTTTTTCGAAGTCCCCCGCGTGGGGTAATCGCTCATATTTATTGCTAGGCACTTAGGTCCTTCATGTGGGGGACTTAAGGGGCATGCCACGTTTAGTGTCCGTGAGGGTAGGGCTCATTGATAGATAGACCATGTCTAAAGAAGAGAACATGGTCTATCTTCGTTTGCTCTGTGGTTGGATTTTTTAATAACCATAAATTGGATCGAAGTAAGAAAGTGGTGGGTGTGTTCTTTCCCAATCTTTGGCGAATTCAATTCCTGACTTGATTTCCTCCGGCCCCATTTTCTCCGCAATCCTTGGAAGGTTTAACCTCGCTTCTTCTGGGGCGATAGCACCTCCCTTCAGATTTGAAATTAAGTATGTATATCCATACGCTTTTATTAGATCTAAGGGGAAGTCATAGCTATCTGGAAGATGGGCGATATTAAGGGCGTAGCCGCCTAGGGCGTCAATGTGCCCCGACTCGGCAGTCTTCTTAAGCCATTTTCCGACATCTTGTATACTTCCGTTGTGTTCGTACAAATAGTTCGCATAAAGATACATCCCCGGAGGGAATCCCCCTTCCACTGATGCCTTAAACCATTTTTCGATTGCTTTTTCTCGACTGCCAGGAATTACGAACCAACCTTTTCCATTTTGGTAGGCACTCGCAAGAAGTTGCTGAGCGAAGTTGTCACCCGACTCTGCAGCCCTTTCTAACCACTCCAAGCCTTGTTTAGCTGTATAGAGCACGACCATTGCTTCGGTGTCGCCTCTCTCCGCGCGTTCGCGTGCAATTTTTAAGGCCTGCGCCCTCCAGTCCTTACCACTTTTTTGAGTGCAGGTTTCGATTACGGTGCAGAGATCTTCTTTGTTACTGAGACGCAGCATGGCATAGATATTTCCTTGCTCGGCTGCGGCCTCGTACCATTTCACGGCGTCCTCTGTCATGTAACGGTTACTTAGGCGGATGGCCTCGCCTAAGTAATACTGAGCGTCTCGATCGCCTGCTTCGGCAGCGGTTTGCAAAAAAGGCTGTGAGGAAGTCCATGCACTTTGCTGGTAAAGCATAATTCCAGTTTCTTTCGCTGCCGCTTGATTTTCAATGACTTGGGCGTTGGAAATTGATGTGGTGGAAACCCAGAAGGCGATGCTCAAGAAAATAGGGCGGAAAGCGGACACAGATAAACTTCCTTAGATCAGTAGCCGTAAGCCGGAACAAAGTAGGAAAGTGGTGGGTGAGTCTTTTCCCAATCTTTGGCAAAGCGGATCCCATCCTTGATTTCTTGAGGACTCATCTTTTCGGCAATTTCAGGAAGGCTTCTTCTAGCATCCTCAGGGGCTACGCCACCGCCTTGCAAATGGGAGATAAGGTAGGTGATTCCATAGGCTTCTACTAAGTCCAACGGAAATCCGTAACTGTCAGGAAGATGCGCTACAGTGAGGGCATATCCACCAGCGGCATCAATGTGACCTGACTCAGCGGCCTTTTTTAGCCAATATCCTACGTCTTCTTTGCTTGCTTTATTTTCATATAAAAAATTTGCGTAGAGGTACATACCCGGTGGGTAGCCGCTCTCCGCTGAAGCTTTGAACCATTTCTCAACGGCTCTTTCGCGGCTGCCAGGAATAAGGAACCAGCCTTCACCATCTTTGTACTTACCAGCAAGCACTTTTTGAGCAAATCCACTGCCTGCCGTCGCTGCTTTTTCCAACCATTGCAAACCTTGCTTGGCGGTAAATAAAACAATCATTGCCTCAGTATCGCCTTTCTCGGCGCGCTCATTTGCAACCTGTAGTGCATAATTCCGCCATTCTTCATCGCTTTTACCTGAGCAACTCCCCATCTCCTTGCACAAATCATGCGAATTACTCAGCCGAAGCATTGCATACAAATCTCCTTGCTTAGCTGCTGATTCGTACCATTTTTTTGCGTCTTCGGTGGTGTAGCGGTTGCTGAGGCGGATAGCCTCTCCCAAGTAATATTGCGCCGTACTGTCTCCCGCATCTGCCGCGATTTTCAGTAGCGGCTGAGAATCGTACCAATCACTTTGTTGATAAAGGATAAGGCCTTTATTTTTTGCTACTTGTTGAACGCTCGTAAGTTCTGCAAAAGCTGAGGTGGATAGAAATATTGAATATAAAATTATGGCGTATATTGTTTTAATCAATGTTTGGTCCTTTGTAGAAGGCCTTGACTTCTTGAATAGGTGCAAATGCAGGGCCGGTATATGTGCTCGAGTAAGTGCAGTGGCTATTCATTCTCGCTCCTAGAAGTTTAGCGTTTTCTGAGTACCGCTCCCGCATTCTGTTGTTACCCGGGATGTGGCCTAAAACCCTTTCATTCATGAATAGATCGAGTTTTAACTTATTTTTGCAGAACATAAGTCCTGCCTGCGGGGGACGAATCCCGTCACGATTCATGCAAATAATTGCTTCTTCAAATTGCAAATTTGCATTGGTTTTTTTTGAAATCCAACTAAGGCATCTTTCAATTGCTTGTTGTTGAATGAGGTATGCCTCGTCGTTGTTGTAGCTTTTACTGTCCTCGTCATCTTCAGCAGAAAATGACCTAGGTGAAGTACTTAAAGCCATTAGTAATGGGCCTAGGGCCTGTGGGGTTAGGTTGTACACCCACTCCTGCATTACTTTTTGGTTTTTATCCAAGATAAGTGTGTGAGCAATTTGTCCCCCACGACCACCCTCGGTCAGCGCATCAAATATCCCTTTAACAATGGCATACCCACGCACATAGGCAAACGCCACATCGATACCCGTGGCGCCGAGGAAGCTCAGTTTCTGCAGATAGTCCATGGCTTCGCCATCGACCCACTCAAGATCCTTGTATTGGTTCGCGGCCATTTCCTGTCGCACCAGTTCCGTCAATGCAACGATGCTGTCGTAGCCTACCTCAAAGGTCAAATATCCTTTAACCCCCGCGCCCCAGACCAGTGAGCCCTTGATCGACAGCAAAAGGTGTCCGTTTTGCATGCGAAGGTGCATATCGCCCGAGATGCCTGCGCCGAGTGCAACCGCCATTTCGACTTCCAGTTTGGCCAATGGGCGCCATTGGTTGGCTAATACGCGATTTGGTACTGGGGCAGGGGGAGGACGCTGGGTGGTGGGCACCAGAACAGTTTGCCGGTGACTTTGCATCCGGCCTGGGCGCCGGCGAATATCTCGTACTTGGCGAGGTCGCCGGATTTCTCGGCAAGGTCCACACCGACAAGGCTGGTGTAACCGGTTTTTTGATCGAGGGTGAGATCGCGCGACAGCATGAGGCTCGCACCGGCGAATCCCCAGGCCTTGGCCTCCAGATCAAGGGAAAGCTTGCCGAAGTTGACGCTGCGAACGCTGCCGTCGTGGGCGGTGTATTGAGCGGTCCAAGGCTCGGCCTTGGCCCGTTTGGGATACTCGAATTTCAGCAAGGTCACTTCCCCTCGCCATGCAGCCACATCCAGCGCGACCTCAACGTTGGCGAGTTGGGGACTGCCACTTTTCAACGTTGGCCCTTCCATTTTGACTTCGGTCAGCAGGTTGGCACCTTCCGGTAGCAGGCAGCGCACCAGTTGGGCCTGCGGGCTGTTGTCAAAAAGCATGAGGTTACGAAGCTGTTTATCTTCGAAAACCATGGCTTTGAGGTTTTCGCCCCAGCTTTTTTTCTTGGCTTCGGCTTTGATGCTTTCGACTTTGTAGCCTTTGGCTTCCAGCGCAGCGAAAAATTTTTCTGGCAGGAACAGACCATGCTCATCGAACCATGGGCCTTTTTCATCGAATTGCAGCGCGCCTTCCTGTTCCAGCCAATCACTGAACACACGATCATCGTCTGCTTCTTTGGCAATCGACTTGGGCAAACTGGTCGCCAGCTCTTTAAGTTGGCCTTGGAACGCGTTGCCACCCGCTTGAGCCAGATGTTTCAGGCTGATGTGGTTAAGGATCGACGTGGAAGAAGCACTGCTGAGTTCGCGCAGCGGAATGTTGGTTTTGGCCAGACGTTCGAGGGGTTTTGGCTTGTAGCTTTCCGCGTCCCAGAGAAACAGGCGGGGAGGTTTGAGTGCTCGAACGCGTGCTTCGGCAGTGCTCTGAATTCGCTCAGCCTCTGCGTTCAGGTCGTACCACTGCTTTTGCAAGCTGACAAAGAGCACTCCGGGCGGCGCTGACTTGCCACCGGTAGCCGAGACCCATTGGGAATAACGCGCTTCGATTTTTTTTTCAAGCTCATCGCGTTTGTTTGTCAGTTCGATAAAGGCCTGAAAATCCTCGGTACCTGCGTACTGGTCATCAGGGCTGAGTGCGAATTCGGGAACAGCCACCCCGCACTCGGCGAGTTCCACGATGGCATTGATGTATGGGGACATCAGGTCTTTCAATGCGAGGATGTTGATCTGCACACCCTTGAGCTTCTTTTCGTCGATCTCGCCGGTTTCAATCAGTTTTTTGTGAAGCGCCTTGTAATCCTTCAGGTGCTCCCACGCCGACGCAATCTTTTTACTGCCGGGATCGAACATTTTGTAGCCGTGAGCTTTTGCTTTGTCGCGCTCTTCAATGTACTTGTCGATTGCATCCCGAGCCTTTAAAGCACGCGGCGTATAAAAAACTCCGCTTTCTCGCTTGTACCCCAACTCCTTTGCGCTGGCGTCGGATACTTTTTCCAACGCTTCCATGTTCTTCTTGTTTTTATCAATCCGTTGCTGAGCTGCGAACAACTCGCGCTCAGCATGCATCGTCGCGTCGCTGTCACCCTTGGCTTTTGCTGCGTCCCAATCCTTGCGGCACTGCGCTTTTTTAGCCGTGTCTTCGGGGATTGCCGATTTCGACGCCAGGTAACTGCTACGGTCGTCTGCTTCGAGAAAAGCCTCCGGGCTGGGCGTGAGGAAGTAGTCCATCAGCCCGGCATCGGCGATGTTGCTCATGCGCGTGGCTTTGTCTGCACCGACGGTTTTTTGTTTGAGCAGATTGACGCTTTCTTTCAGCTTCTCGGACGTGCGCTTGGGCAACAGCCAGAAACGACGCTGGCCGGTGACGTAGATGATGTCGTCATAGCTGCTGCTGCAACCTGGCTTCTTGTCCTTGCAGAACGTTTCTGAGTCGGCTGATGACTTTGGTTGGTCAGCCGGGATAACAACAGGTGGTTGTTCTGGGGTAGATGCTTGTTCGGACGTACCTGTCATTTCAGCCTTCCAGTTGTTGTACTTTCTCGAATGCCGGCATATCGCTGCTCAGCACGTTCATTACGTCGGCGCGTGCTCGCAACGGGCGTTGGTTCAAGTGCGGCAAGAGACGCTCAAGGTGGCGTCCCTCTTCAATGCCGTGATCCACCAGCAGTTGCAAATTTTCGGACACGCCCGGCAGTTCTTCATTCGGCAGATTGTTGGCCGATTCGGCTTCGCGGGCTCGAATCCAGTACCACCAACGCACCTCATCGAACGCAACCAATGTCGTTTCCTGAAGTTGCAGCGGATACCTGTGATCGCCAGTAGAGGCATCGAATTCTTGAGTTTGTTCCCAGATGCGCCAGTTCATATCGTCAATATGCGCGGGAGGTGTATAGACGCTTTGCCAAGGACCCAATAGAGCTTGGGCAGGAACAGTCAGCGCCAGAGCACTCCAGAATGCCGGATCGTAAAAGCGTGCCAGTGAGTCGCCGTAGGATTTGCTGTTCATTCGTAAAAGTCGACGGGCATGCAGGAGGGCGTTTTCCGGTGTGTCCCGAGAGGTCAGCAGAATGCCCGCGCGGTTTGCGCGGCACAGTTCAACGGCCTTGGCTGCGGCGGCGCCTCCCGGCTTCAATTGCAGCCATAGTGGACTGACTTCATTCATTTCGGCGAAAGGTGTGCCCTGGAAAAGTTTTTCGACTTCGCCTATGTCGGCCTGCTGATAGAGCTGTTCCAGAGCGCGAGGCTGCCGGACGCTGTCGATGATGCAATACAAGGAGCGGCTTGCAGCGCTGCCTGCTGGCGTGGTGACCACGGGTTGTTCAAGAAAGTGACTTAACCATTCAGACATGGGCAAACCTCTCGCGAACAAGCGCCATTGGCTTGCTTTCCACAGATCGGAACAAGGGGGAGGCCTTGAACGCTTTTCCGTACAAACGGGTTGAGCATGGCGGGCACTAACACCGTGCCAGCCTTATCCGCATCCGCCTGCTTCAACGGCCCCGGCAACAACGGTGCAGCCCCCGTGCCACTGCCGGGACTGCCGCCAGAGTTCATATTGATCACCGGCCCACTCATGGTCACGCCACCGGCATCAATCTTGATAAAACTACCGCCACCGACCAGGGTCAGTTCGGCGCCGGCTTCCATCACCACTTTCATACCACTGCTCAGGTGGATCTCCTGCCCCGCATCAATGAACTGCCCAGTCCCAATCTTGATGTGCTGATTGACGCCCACGGTCAGGTGATCATTCGCCCGGGCCTCAACTTTGCGATCGGCATAAACCGTGTGGTGTTCTTCGGCTTTGAATTCGCTGTAACTGTTCTTTTCAACGGTGTCGTGGCGTTCGTTGCCGACGCGGATTTTCTGGTCGTGTTCGATGTTTTCGTCCCAGTCGCGCTGGGCGTGGAGATAAATCTGTTCCTGACCTTTCTTATCTTCGATGCGCAGTTCGTTGTAGCCGCCGCCACCCATTGAGCTCAGGGTTTTGAAGGTGCTGCGAGTTTTGTTGGCCGGCAGCGCGTACGGGACGGTGTTTTCCTTGTGGTACAGGCAGCCGCTGATCAGTGGCTGATCGGGGTCGCCTTCAAGGAAGGTGACGAGGACTTCCATGCCGATGCGCGGGATGGCGATGCCGCCGTACTGGGCGCCGGCCCAGGCGCTGGAGACGCGCAGCCAGCAGCTGGTTTTGTCGTCGGCCTGGCCTTCGCGGTCCCAATGGAATTGCACTTTGACGCGGCCGTATTGGTCGCAGTGGATCTCTTCGCCTTTGGGGCCGGTGACCACGGCGCTCTGGCTGCCGAGGATGCGCGGTTTCGGGTGGCGCAGGGGCGGGCGATTCGGCACGTCCCATGGCGTGGCCTGGAAGCGGTTGCGGTAGCCCTGGTGGAAATCATCTTTCAGTGCGGTGGTGTCGCTGGTCACCGACTCTTCCAGCACTTGCGGCTGTTTGCCTTCGTGCAGGACTTCGGTGAGCAGCCAGAGGTCGTTCCACTTGGCTTTCGGGTGTTGCGTCAGCGCGAGGAAGTGGCCGCTGACCAGCAACGGCTGATCGCTCTTGCCTTCAGCCAGTTGGAAGTCGCTGCGGTGGCGCTCGAGGGCGCGTTTGGCCAGGTGCTTGCCGCGCTCGCGGTCGATGAAACGGCCAGGGTAGTCGTAGTCCTCGAGGTCGGGCAGGGCGTCGCCACGGTTTTCGCTTTCGAGGGTGATGCGCGGTTTTTCGAAGTCGTAATCGCGGCGGGTGGTGCGGCTGGTGCGGGTTTCCAGGCGCAGGTCGAAACGCTTGATTACCGGGTCGCTGGCGACCATGCCGGAGTCTTGCTGATAGGCCACAGGCTTGAGTTTCGGGAACACCGTCTGGTCATCGCCGAACACCAGTTTGTGCGCCGTGGCGCTGTGCTGGAAGTGGTAATGAATACCTTCTTCTTCGCACAGGCGCTGGATGAAATGCAGGTCCGATTCATCGTATTGCACGCAGTAGATGCGCTCGGGGTAGATCGAACCTGTCTTGAATTCGTAGGCGTTGCTTTGGATGCCGTGCTCTTCCAGCACTTGGCCGATGATTTTCGGCACCGTGAGGTTCTGGAAGATTCGTTGATTGACGCGGTGCGCCAGGTACGACAGTTGCGGGCGCAGGGTCACCAAATAACGGGTCAGGCGTTTGCCTGAGTCACCTTGCGCGGCGCGGTAGATCTGGCCGTGGATGCCGCTGCCGTCGGGCGACAGTTGCAGGAAGGCCGGTTTGTGCAGCAGGGTTTCGAGGTCCAGCGACGGTTTTTCACTGACCAGCTCCACCTCGAACACAAAAGGCTGGCTGATGGCTTCCCGACCTTGCAGGGTAAACACCTGGAAATCAGCGGAAAGACCTTCGATGGTCAGGGCAAAGTGGGTTTCATTGGCCGGCGCGAACATCCCTTGTTCCTCGTGCTGTGCAGCGGCGCTCGTCGACGCCCGCAAAAGCGGGTCAACGTACGCGAAATTCTGGAGGGGCGTAAACAACATCGACCAGCAGAGCTGGCCGATGCTTGTAACGATCAGCCGTAATTAAACGACTGGAGCACGCCAGTCATCGGAACCCGAAGTACCGGATACTTCGTGGGTCCAGGTGATTTTGCGGTAGGTGAACTGCACTTCTTCCAGGTGGGTGAAGTGCGAGTTGCCTGGATCCTGGCAGTTGTGCATTTTGTTGTTGATGGCGACGATGATCGCGTCTTCCAGTTTGGTGGTGTAGTAGTGCTCTTGAGTACCTTGAGCCGAAGTACGGAACCACTGGATAACGATTTCGCTCATGCGCTCGCCGGAAGTCAGAGCGGCTTGCAGCAGAGGCGAAGCCTTGTCGTAGACCTTGGTGATCACAACTGGCTTGTGAACGCGCTGACCGGTTGGCTGACCGGATTGCGGGTCACGCGGGATGATCACGTCGTGGCTGAAAGCCTGAACCATGACCTGGTCTTCGTGGCCTTCCTGGTAGGTGTTGCCAACGGAGTCAGCGGTGAATGCGCCTGCAGTGATCAGGCCTTGTTTTTCGCCGGTAACCGACATGTACGCTGGTGTTGCCATGGGGTGCTCTCCTTGCGGATAAATTTAAGGTGCCCGGGAGGCGAAATCGCCCGGTGGGTGCCTGACTGTTATCAAGGAGCGTGCCAGGTTTTGCGAAGTCCCCGGAGGGCGGGGGGCAGAGTGCTCTGGCCTGCGATTGAGAGGGTTTTTCACTGGGGAGCGATGGCAAAAGTGCGCAAGAAGTTGCGCAGTACTGCGCAACTTCTTGCGCACTTGGCTGCAGGCCCCGAAAGGCATGGCCTGCAGGGCAATTGCCCCATGAAATATTACGACCAACTGCGCAACTTCTTGCGCAGTATGGCTCATTGATAGCATTGGCCGGTAACGCGGGTTTTCAACAAATGACCAATCCGGCACCATTTTTTGCCGTTCCGTCACTGGTCAGCCATCTTCCGGTTACTGGAAAGTCCCAAGCCAGAGCCTGTTGTGCTTAACGTCCAAAGGTCAGGGGGTTAAAAAGCGTCTTATTAATGAGACACCACCCTCGGCTATACTCCCCGCATTTCGACTTAGGCACGAGGAATCACTGTGAAGAACTGGACGTTGCGCCAACGCATTTTGGCGAGCTTTGCGGTGATTATCGCCATCATGTTTTTGATGGTAGTTCTCTCGTATTCGCGGCTGTTGAAGATCGAAGCCAGTGAAAACAGCGTCCGCGATGATGCGATTCCCGGGGTTTATTACAGCTCGATGATCCGTGGTGCGTGGGTCGATAGTTACTTGCAGACACAAGAACTTCTCGGGTTAAAGGAAGGGCAAGGGATTTCCAGCGAGGATGCGGCGGATTACAAGGCGTTCGAAAACCGCCTGCAAGAACAAATGGCCAACTACCGCAAAACCATGGCCACCGAGCAGGACCGTACCGAGTTCGCCGCGTTCGAGAAGTACCACGACGCCTACATGCAGATTCAGGATCAGGTGCTGGACCTGCACGGACGCAACCTGGAAGCCGATGCGCTCAAACTGTTCAACGAGAAGCTGACCCCGGCGTGGTACAGCGGACGGATGAAGCTCAACGACATCATCGGCGAGAACAAAACCGTCGCCGATCAAGCCATGGCCAATATCGACGACGCAGTAGCGGCTGCCAAGGTCAGCATGCTCATCTCGCTGCTGGTCGCCGTACTGGCGGCCGGTGCCTGCGGTTTGCTGTTGATGCGCGCGATCATGGCGCCGATGAACCGCATCGTGAAAATCCTCGAAATCATGCGGACCGGCGACTTGAGCGGCCGTTTGAATCTCGACCGCAAAGACGAATTCGGTGCGGTGGAAACCGGCTTCAACGACATGATGACCGAGCTCACCGCGTTGGTTTCCCAGGCCCAACGTTCGTCGGTGCAGGTGACCACGTCGGTGACTGAAATCGCCGCCACCTCCAAGCAACAACAAGCCACCGCCACCGAAACCGCTGCCACGACCACGGAAATCGGCGCAACGTCCCGTGAAATTGCCGCGACCTCGCGCGATCTGGTGCGCACCATGACTGAAGTGTCGACCGCTGCCGATCAGGCGTCGGTGGCCGCCGGTTCCGGTCAGCAGGGCCTGGCCCGCATGGAAGACACCATGCACTCGGTAATGGGCGCTGCTGATCTGGTCAACGCGAAACTGGCGATCCTCAATGAGAAGGCCGGCAACATCAATCAGGTGGTGGTGACCATCGTCAAGGTCGCTGATCAGACCAACCTGCTGTCGCTCAACGCCGCTATCGAAGCCGAGAAGGCCGGTGAGTACGGTCGCGGTTTTGCCGTGGTCGCCACCGAAGTGCGACGTCTGGCGGATCAGACTGCTGTGGCGACTTATGACATCGAACAAATGGTTCGTGAGATCCAGTCGGCGGTGTCTGCCGGGGTGATGGGCATGGACAAGTTCTCCGAGGAAGTACGCCGCGGCATGTCCGAAGTGCAGCAGGTTGGCGAGCAGCTGTCGCAGATCATCCATCAGGTGCAGGCGCTGGCGCCGCGGGTGTTGATGGTCAATGAAGGCATGCAGGCTCAGGCCACCGGCGCCGAGCAGATCAACCATGCGCTGGTGCAGTTGGGCGATGCCAGCAGCCAGACCGTCGAGTCGCTGCGTCAGGCCAGTTTCGCCATCGACGAACTGAGCCAGGTAGCCGTCGGGCTGCGCAGCGGCGTTTCGCGATTCAAAGTCTGATGAGCGAAATCATCGCCAAACGCAGCGCCGCGCAGATGGCGAAGCAGGCGTTATTCTTGCTGTTTCGCATCGGCAGCGAGCGCTACGCATTGCGCGCCACCGAAGTGGCGGAAGTGTTGCCACGCCTGCCATTGAAACCGATTGCCCACGCACCGCATTGGGTTGCCGGGGTGTTCGCCTATCGCGGCGCGGTGGTACCGGTGATCGATCTCAGCGCGCTGACGTTTGGCAAACCCGCCGAGGCGAGGACCAGTACGCGACTGGTGCTGGTTCACTACCGTGCGGACGAAGATCAACCGGGGCAATGGCTTGGTCTGATTCTTGAGCAGGCCACCGACACCTTGCGTTGCAATCCGGAAGATTTTCAGCCCTACGGCCTCGACAACCGTGAAGCGCCATACCTTGGCCCGGTGCGTGAAGATGCGCAGGGGCTGGTGCAGTGGGTGAGGGTCGATGACTTGCTCGATGACGCCGTGCGCACGTTGCTGTTTCCCTCGCCGCCGCGCGATCCGGCGCAACTGGAGGCGCAGTCATGAGTAGCGATCAGCGGTTTTTCGACTTCCTCAAGGAACGGATTGGCCTCGATGTCACCTCGGTGGGCCCGGCGATCATTGAGCGCGCGGTGCGCCAGCGCACGACGCTTTCGCAAACGGCGCACGCCGACGAGTACTGGCAACTGTTGCAAGGCTCGCGGGACGAGCAACAGGCACTGATCGAGGCGGTGATCGTCCCCGAAACCTGGTTTTTCCGGTATCCGGAATCCTTCGCCACACTCGGCAAACTCGCGCGCCAGCGTCTCGCCGAGCTGAACAACATGCGCGCATTGCGCATTCTCAGCCTGCCGTGCTCTACCGGCGAAGAACCTTATTCGATTGCCATGGCGTTGCTCGATGCCGGGCTTAAACCGCATCAGTTCAAGGTTGACGGCATGGACGTCAGCCCGCTGTCAGTGGATAAGGCGCGGCGGGCGCTGTACGGCAAGAACTCGTTTCGCGGCCAGGATCTGGACTATCGTGACCGTCATTTCAGCGCTGAGCAGGACGGTCATCGCGTCAACGAAACCGTGCGCGAGCAAGTGCGCTTGCAGGTCGGCAATGTGCTCGATCCGACGCTGTTGGCCACCGAGCCAGCCTTCGATTTCGTGTTCTGTCGCAACTTGCTGATCTATTTTGATCAGCCGACCCAGCAGCAAGTCTTCGAGGTGCTCAAGCGCCTGACCCACGTCGACGGCGTGCTGTTTATCGGTCCGGCCGAGGGCAGCTTGCTTGGGCGTCTGGGCATGCGCTCGATTGGCATTGCGCAGTCGTTTGCGTTCAGTCGCCAAAGTCATCCACAGCCAGAACCGATGCCGATTTCCAAGCCGGTTGCGTTACCGGTCAGCCAGCCGATACGCAGCACGCCGCCACCGCCGGTGCGCAATCGACCGTTTGCCGCGCCGACACCGCTGCCAGTGACGAGCAAAAGCGCGAATCCGGACGCCGCCACCTTGTTGGCGAACATCGCCGCGCTGGCCAACGAAGGCAAAAGCGCCGAGGCCCGCGCCGCATGCGATCAATACCTGCGCAGCCACGAACCCGTGGCGCAGGTGTTCTATTGGCTGGGCCTGCTCAGCGATGTCGCCGGCCTGACGCTCGAAGCTCAGGGGTTCTATCGCAAAGCCTTGTACCTCGAACCGCAACATCCCGAAGCGTTGATGCACCTGGCTGCCCTGTTGCAGGCTCAGGGCGACAGCGTCGGTGCCAGACGATTGCAGGAACGCGCCGCACGCAGCGGCCGCACCGCCGACAGTGAGCGAAAACGATGATCGCCGACACCTTGAACGTCACCCACGAAGACGCCCGGGCCATCGATGATTGCTGGAATCGCATCGGCATCCACGGTGACAAGTCGTGCCCGTTGCTGGAAGAACACATCCATTGCCGCAATTGCTCGGTGTATTCCGCCGCTGCCACACGCCTGCTCGACCGTTATGCCTTGCAGCAGGACGAGCGCGACCCGGTGGCGGCGGTGGTCGAAACCGACCTGAAGACCCGATCGCTGCTGATGTTCCGTCTCGGTGAAGAGTGGCTTGGACTGGCCACGCGCAGCCTCGTTGAGGTGGCGCCGATGCAGGCGATTCACTCGTTGCCGCACCAGCGTTCGCGCGCGTTGCTCGGCGTGGCGAATGTGCGCGGCGCACTGGTGGCCTGCTTGTCGCTGGTCGAATTGCTGGATCTGGATGGCAACGCGGCACCGGCGGCCGGCGCGCGGATCATGCCGCGCATGCTGATCATCGCCGCCGACGGCGGGCCGGTGGTCGTGCCGGTGGATGAAGTCGACGGCATTCATGCCATTGACGAGCGAATTCTTGATGCCGCCTCGCAGTCCGGTACTCAAGCCAGTGCCAAATTCACCCGTGGCGTGCTGCAATTGCGGGGTCGCAGCCTGCGTTGGTTGAATGAAGAACAGCTGTTGTCCGCCGTGACCCGGAGCCTCACATGACCCCCGAGCAAATGCGCGACGCCTCGCTGCTTGAGCTGTTCAGCCTGGAAGCCGAAGCCCAGACCCAGGTCCTCAGCGCAGGGCTGTTGGCACTGGAGCGCAACCCGACCCAGGCCGATCACCTCGAGTCATGCATGCGCGCGGCGCACTCGCTCAAAGGTGCGGCGCGGATCGTCGGCGTCGACAGCGGCGTCAGCGTTGCCCATGTGATGGAAGATTGTCTGGTCAGCGCCCAAGAGGGGCGGTTGCTGCTGCGCCCGGAACACATCGACGCGTTATTGCAGGGCACCGATTTGCTGATGCGTATTGCGACGCCAGCGAGTGCGCCGCAACCGGCAGACATCGAGGCGTATGTGGCGTTGATGGGGCAACTGCTTGACCCATCGGCCGCGCCGATTCCGGTCACCGCCCCCGTCATGGCCGAGTTGCAGCTTGAAGCGCCTTCGCCAGTTGCACCTGCGCCAGCGCCTTCCATCGAAGCCTTGGTCGAAACATCCGAACCAGTACCCCGCAAAAACAGGCGGACCGCTGAGGGGGGCGAGCGCGTATTGCGCGTCACTGCCGAGCGCCTGAACAGCCTGCTCGATCTGTCGAGCAAATCACTGGTGGAAACCCAGCGCCTCAAACCGCATCTGGCCACCATGCAGCGTCTCAAGCGCATGCAGAACAATGGCCTGCGCGCACTGGAAAACCTCAATGTTCATCTCAAGGAGCATGCCCTCAGCCTTGAGGCGCTGGAAGCGTTGGAGGATGCGCGGCGTCTGCTTTCCGAGTCGCAACAGCTGCTGGCCGAAAAGAACGCCGAACTCGATGAGTTCGCCTGGCAAGCCAGCCAGCGTGCACAAGTGCTTTACGACACGGCACTGGCCTGTCGCATGCGTCCCTTTGCTGACGTGCTCAGCGGTCAGGCGCGGATGGTGCGTGATCTGGGCCGCAGCCTCGGCAAGCAGGTGCGACTGGAAATCGAAGGCGAGAAAACCCAGGTCGACCGCGATGTGCTGGAAAAACTCGAAGCACCGCTCACCCATCTGCTGCGCAACGCGGTCGACCATGGCATCGAAACCCCGGAACAGCGCTTGCTCAGTGGCAAACCCGAGGAGGGCCTGATCCGCCTGCGCGCCTCGCATCAGGCTGGGTTGCTGGTGCTGGAGTTGAGCGATGACGGCAACGGCGTCGATCTGGAGAAAGTCCGCCGCAGCATTGTCGCGCGCCAATTATCCCCAGCTGAAACAGCGGCGCAGTTGAGTGAAGAGGAGCTGCTGACTTTCCTGTTCCTGCCCGGTTTCAGCCTGCGCGACACGGTGACCGAAGTGTCCGGCCGTGGTGTCGGCCTCGACGCCGTGCAGCACATGGTGCGCCAGTTGCGGGGCGCGGTGGAGCTGGAGCAGACGGCGGGCGAGGGCAGCCGTTTTCATCTGGAAGTGCCGCTGACCCTGTCGGTGGTCCGCAGTCTGGTGGTGGAGGTCGGTGAAGAAGCGTATGCGTTCCCGCTGGCGCACATTGAACGCATGTGCGACCTGGAGCGCGATGACATCGTTCAGGTCGAAGGTCGTCAGCATTTCTGGCACGAAGGCCGGCATGTCGGGTTGGTCGCTGCCAGTCAGTTGTTGAACCGCCCGGCCAGCCAGAACAGCAGCGAAACCCTGAAGGTCGTGGTGATTCGTGAGCGCGAAGCGATTTACGGCGTAGCGGTCGAACGCTTCGTTGGCGAGCGCACGTTGGTCGTACTGCCACTGGACGAGCGTCTGGGCAAAATCCAGGACATCTCCGCCGGCGCCTTGCTCGATGACGGTTCGGTGGTGCTGATCGTCGATGTCGAAGACATGCTGCGTTCGGTCGACAAACTGCTCAATACCGGTCGCCTTGAGCGCATCGCCCGTCATGGCAACCAAGCCGCAGAGGCAGCGCGCAAGCGGGTGCTGGTGGTCGACGACTCGCTGACCGTGCGCGAACTGCAACGCAAGCTGCTGCTCAATCGCGGCTACGACGTGGCTGTGGCGGTGGACGGCATGGACGGTTGGAACGCGCTGCGTTCGGAGAATTTCGATTTGCTGATTACCGACATCGACATGCCACGCATGGACGGAATCGAACTGGTGACCTTGTTGCGCCGCGACAACCGTTTGCAATCAATGCCGGTGATGGTCGTTTCGTACAAGGATCGCGAAGAGGATCGCCGCCGTGGACTGGACGCCGGCGCCGACTATTATTTAGCCAAAGCCAGTTTTCATGACGACGCCCTGCTTGATGCAGTGGTCGAGCTCATCGGAGGAGCACGGGCATGAAAATCGCAATCGTCAACGACATGCCAATGGCGGTGGAGGCCTTGCGCCGGGCATTGGCCTTCGAGCCGGCACATCAGGTGGTCTGGGTCGCCTACAACGGCGCCGAGGCGGTGCGCCTCTGCGCGGAAAATACGCCGGATCTGATTCTTATGGATTTGATCATGCCGGTGATGGACGGCGTCGAAGCCACCCGGCGGATCATGGCCGAGACGCCGTGTGCCATCGTCATTGTGACGGTCGATCGCCAGCAGAACGTGCACCGGGTCTTCGAAGCGATGGGGCATGGCGCGCTGGATGTGGTCGATACGCCGGCCATTGGCGCAGGCAATGCGCAGGAAGCGGCGGCACCGCTGCTGCGCAAGATCCTCAACATCGGCTGGCTGATCGGCGAGAAAACCCCTCGCGCGCGGTCGGCGCCAATGCCCCAGCGCAGTTCGGGCTCGCCCCAGCGGCTGGTGGCGATTGGTTCGTCTGCTGGCGGGCCGGCGGCGCTGGAGGTCTTGCTCAAGGGGTTGCCGCGCAATTTTTCCGCGGCCATTGTGCTGGTGCAGCACGTTGACCAGGTGTTCGCTGCGGGCATGGCCGAATGGCTCGCCAGCGCCAGTGGTCTGGACGTGCGTCTGGCGCGTGAAGGCGAACCGCCGCAGGCCGGCGTTGTGCTGCTGGCCGGCACCAACCACCATATCCGCTTATTGAAAAACGGCACGCTGGCCTACACCGCCGAGCCGGTCAACGAGATTTACCGACCTTCGATCGACGTGTTTTTCGAGAGCGTCGTCAGTTATTGGAATGGTGATGCGGTCGGGGTTTTATTGACCGGGATGGGGCGAGATGGCGCGCAAGGGCTTAAGCTCATGCGCCAACAGGGCTATTTGACCATCGCCCAGGATCAGCAAAGCAGTGCGGTGTACGGCATGCCCAAGGCTGCCGCGGCGATCGATGCCGCCGTAGAAATCCGCCCACTGGAAAAGATAGCGCCACGATTGCTGGAGATTTTCCCGAAATGAACAGTTTTATCCGCAATCCTGGCCTCCGCAGTACTCAGGTGACAGCCCATGAATGACTTACAGATCGACGACATTAAAACCGACGAAAATGCCGCCATGGTGTTGTTGGTAGACGATCAGGCGATGATCGGCGAAGCCGTGCGCCGTGGGCTGTCGAACGAAGAAAACATCGACTTCCACTTCTGCTCCGACCCGCATCAAGCCATTGCGCAAGCGGTGCGGATCAAGCCGACGGTCATTCTCCAGGACCTGGTGATGCCCGGTCTCGACGGCTTGAGTCTGGTGCGCGAGTACCGCAATCACCCGGCGACCAAGGACATTCCAATCATTGTCCTGTCGACCAAGGAAGACCCGCTGATCAAGAGCGCGGCGTTCTCCGCAGGGGCTAACGATTATCTGGTGAAGCTGCCGGACACCATCGAACTGGTGGCGCGCATCCGCTATCACTCGCGCTCCTACATGACGTTGCTGCAACGGGACGCGGCGTACCGTGCGCTGCGCGTCAGTCAGCAGCAGCTGCTCGACACTAACCTGGTGCTGCAACGCCTGATGAACTCCGACGGCCTGACCGGGCTATCGAACCGCCGTCACTTCGACGAATACCTGGAGCTGGAATGGCGCCGCTCGTTGCGTGACCAGAGCCAGTTGTCGTTGCTGATGATCGACGTTGATTACTTCAAGTCCTATAACGACACGTTCGGCCATGTCGAAGGCGATGAAGCCTTGCGCAAGGTCGCCACGGCCATTCGCGATGCCAGTGCGCGCCCGTCGGACTTGCCGGCGCGTTACGGTGGCGAGGAATTTGCGCTGGTGTTGCCGAATACTTCGCCGGGCGGCGCACGGCTGGTAGCGGAAAAACTGCGCCAGACCGTGGCTTCATTGAAGATTCCACACATTGCGCCCAGCGAAGGGACGAGCCTGACTATCAGCATTGGTCTGGCGACCATGGTGCCGCAGGCGGGCAGCGACTGCCGGTTGCTGATCTCGGCGGCGGATCGGGGGTTGTATCTGGCGAAGAACAATGGGCGCAATCAGGTCGGGATCGAGTAACCCGACTCCCACGACAAATGCAAACCCTGTAGGAGCTGCCGAAGGCTGCGATCTTTTGATCTTTAAAAAATCAAAAGATCGCAGCCTTCGGCAGCTCTTAGAGTTCATTAATGCTCGATTCGCCCCGCCAGACGGGCTGCCGTTACAGCCCGATTACGTTATACTCGCCGGCTTTCAAAAGTTCGCCAACGAGTGCTGCCCGCCATGGAAATCAACCCGATCCTGAACACCATCAAGGACCTGTCCGAGCGCTCCGAAACTATTCGGGGGTATCTTTGACTACGATCAAAAGCATGAGCGTCTGACTGAAGTCAATCGCGAGCTTGAAGATCCGAGTGTCTGGAACAAACCTGAATATGCCCAGGAGCTGGGCCGCGAGCGCTCTGCGCTGGCGCAAATCGTCGATACCCTCGACGAATTGAACGGCGGTCTGGCCGATTGCCGCGACCTGCTCGACATGGCTGTCGAAGAAAACGACGAAGGCGCAGTGGGCGATGTCGTCGCTGAACTGGCCCGTCTCGAGGCCAACCTGGCCAAGCTCGAATTCCGCCGCATGTTCAGCCACGAGATGGACCCGAACAACGCCTACCTGGACATCCAGGCCGGTTCCGGCGGCACCGAAGCCCAGGACTGGGCCAACATCCTGCTGCGCATGTACCTGCGCTGGGCTGACAAACGCGGTTTTGACGCGACCATCATGGAACTGTCCGCCGGTGAAGTCGCCGGGATCAAGGGCGCGACCGTGCACATCAAGGGTGAATACGCCTTTGGCTGGCTGCGGACCGAGATCGGCGTGCACCGTCTGGTGCGCAAGAGCCCGTTTGACTCCGGTAACCGTCGCCACACCTCGTTCTCCGCGGTTTTCGTCTCGCCAGAGATCGATGACAAAGTGGAAATCGACATCAACCCGTCAGACCTGCGGATCGACACCTATCGTTCCTCGGGTGCCGGTGGTCAGCACGTAAACACCACCGACTCGGCCGTACGTATTACTCACGTACCGACCAACACCGTGGTCAGCTGCCAGAACGAGCGTTCCCAGCACGCCAACAAGGACACCGCCATGAAAATGCTGCGGGCCAAGTTGTACGAGCAGGAAATGCAGAAGCGCAACGCCGCTTCCCAGGCGCTGGAAGACACCAAGTCGGACATCGGCTGGGGTCACCAGATTCGCTCTTACGTGCTCGACGCGTCGCGAATCAAGGACCTGCGGACCAACATCGAACGCAGCGACTGCGACAAGGTGCTCGATGGCGACATCGACGAATACCTGGAAGCCAGCCTGAAATCGGGGCTGTAAAAGACGCAATACAGGATCGGCTGATTCAACGCGATCCCTGTAGGAGCCAGCCCTGCTGGCGATCCCCGGGCTGCAAGGCCCGGGGGCAACGAACCTGATGGAATATCTAAAGACATGAGCGACCAACAACTCGATCCGCAAGCCCTGCAACAGGAAGAAAACTCCCTGATCGCCCTGCGCAAGGAAAAGCTTGCTGCCGAGCGCGCCAAGGGCAATGCCTTCCCGAACGACTTCCGCCGCGACAATTACTGCGATGCGTTGCAGAAACAGTACGCGGACAAGACCAAGGAAGAGCTGGCAGAGGCTGCAATCCCGGTCAAGGTTGCCGGTCGCATCATGCTCAACCGTGGCTCGTTCATGGTGATCCAGGACATGACCGGTCGCATTCAGGTCTACGTCAACCGCAAGACCCTGTCCGAAGAAACCCTGGCCGCGGTGAAAACCTGGGACATGGGCGACATCATTGCTGCCGAAGGCACCCTGGCCCGTTCGGGCAAAGGCGACCTGTACGTTGAAATGACCACCGTGCGTCTGCTGACCAAGTCGCTGCGCCCGCTGCCGGACAAGCACCACGGCCTGACCGACACCGAACAACGCTACCGTCAGCGCTACGTTGACCTGATCGTCAATGAAGAAGTGCGCCAGACTTTCCGCGTACGTTCGCAAGTGATTGCGCACATTCGCAGCTTCCTGATGCAGCGTGACTTCCTCGAAGTCGAAACGCCAATGCTGCAAACCATTCCCGGCGGCGCTGCGGCCAAGCCGTTCGAAACCCACCACAACGCGCTGGACATGGAAATGTTCCTGCGTATCGCGCCTGAGTTGTACCTCAAGCGTCTGGTGGTTGGCGGTTTCGAGAAGGTTTTCGAGATCAACCGCAACTTCCGTAACGAAGGCGTCTCGACCCGTCACAACCCTGAATTCACCATGTTGGAGTTCTACCAGGCTTACGCCGACTACGAAGACAACATGGACCTGACCGAAGAGTTGTTCCGTGAACTGGCGCAGCTGGTTCTGGGCAGCACCGACGTGCCTTACGGCGACAAGGTGTTCCACTTCGGCGAGCCGTTCGTGCGCCTGTCGGTGTTCGACTCGATCCTCAAGTACAACCCTGAGCTGACCGCCGATGATCTGAACGACATCGACAAGGCTCGCGCCATCGCCAAGAAGGCCGGCGCCAAGGTGCTGGGCTTCGAAGGTCTGGGCAAGCTGCAAGTGATGATTTTCGAAGAACTGGTCGAGCACAAGCTGGAGCAGCCGCACTTCATCACTCAGTACCCGTTCGAAGTGTCGCCTCTGGCTCGTCGCAATGACGACAACCCGAACGTCACCGACCGTTTCGAGCTGTTCATCGGTGGCCGTGAAATCGCCAACGCCTATTCCGAGTTGAACGATGCGGAAGACCAGGCCGAACGCTTCATGGCGCAGGTGGCCGACAAGGACGCCGGCGACGACGAAGCCATGCACTACGACGCCGACTTCGTTCGCGCGCTGGAGTACGGCATGCCGCCAACGGCCGGTGAAGGTATCGGCATCGACCGCCTGGTGATGTTGCTGACCAACTCGCCGTCGATTCGCGATGTGATCCTGTTCCCGCACATGCGACCGCAAGCGTAAACGTTTCAGTTAAAAAGCCGCCTAAAACAGGCGGCTTTTTATTGCCCGTCTGGTACAAATGTATCGTTTGGTTACTTTTCAAATAACAGAGGAATGCCTGTCGTGATGGTTGCAATCGCTCAAGAAGGTGCAGCGGGTATCGCCACTGCGGTCGCTGAAAGTGTTCAGTACCAGGGTCGCAAGGCCAGCCGACAGGGCAGTGAGCAGCGTCGTCAGGACATTCTCGACGCGGCAATGCGCATTGTCGTGCGTGATGGTGTGCGCGCCGTACGCCACCGTGCCGTGGCTGCCGAAGCGGCGGTGCCCCTCTCTGCCACCACTTATTACTTCAAGGACATCGATGACCTGCTCACCGATACCTTCGCCCAATACGTTGAACGCAGTGCCGAATACATGGCCAAGCTGTGGAACAACAACGAAGGGCTGCTGCGCGATATGGTCGTCAGCGGCGACGGCAGCCCCGAGTCGCGCTCGCAACTGGCCGATAATATTGCGCGGTTGATGGCCGATTACGTGCAACGACAGCTGCTCAACCGTCGCGAGCATTTGATGGCCGAGCAGGCATTCCGTCAGGAAGCGCTGCTCAACCCGCGCCTGGCGATTCTGGTGCGCTCGCATCAGCAGATTTTGCTGCAGGGCACCTGCCAGTTGTTTCAGGTATTGGGCTCGCGTGAACCGCAGCAAGATGCCAAGGTGTTGACGGCGATTATCGGACGGATGGAATATCAGGGCCTGCTCAACGACGCCGAACCTTTGGCCGAGGAAGAAATGCTGGGCATTCTGACGCGGTATATGCATTTGGTGCTGGCTTCGGTGTAACGCAATGTGTTCCGTCTGACGCCGATCCCAATATAGGAGCTGCCGAAGGCTGCGATCTTTTGATCTTGCTTCTAGAGATCAGGATCAAAAGATCGCAGCCTTCGGCAGCTCCTACAGGGGTAGGTGATTCAGGTTCATAGGGAGTGTCAAATGAAAGCCTGGCGTGGCGTGCTGATCGCCTTGTCGTTCCTGCTGCTCAGTGGCTGTCTGGTGACGTTCAAGTCGCCGCTGTCCACCAGTGATCCGGCGCCCCAAGGCCTGCTCGGCAAGTGGACGAGCGTCAATGCCTGGGGCGAGCCGATGAACCTTGAGCTGACCCGTCTGGGTAACGACCGCTATCAGGCCGTCACCTATTTCAAAGCCAAACCCCGCGAGCGCGAAGCCTATCCGTTCACCGTCTCGCATCGTGGCAATCGCTGGTACCTGTCGGCGAAAGTGCCGGCGCAGTTCGGTGGCCACTACACCATCGCCGGTTTCGAACTTACCGACAAACATGAACTGGTGGTGTACAACCTCGATCCAGAGCAGATCAATCAGGCAATCCAGCACAAAGCCCTCGACGGTCAGGCCTTCCAGACCGACGACGGCGATGGCGTTCTGGTCGACAGCAACCTCGACAAAGTCTTCGCTTACCTTGACGATCCGGCCAATTCCGATGTCTTTGTCGAAGCGGCGCGCTATCAGCGCAGGGCCGGCGCCAAATAATTCAGTACGTCACGTTTTTTACAGGAGTTTCGGGTGGACGATTACCAGCAGTCGATACGCATATTGTCCGATCGCATTGTGCTGGCGCAGACGCCGATCCGTGTTCTTGACGCGGTCAAGTGGGACGAAAGCATCCGCAAGGGGTTTCTCAAGGCCAAGGGCAAGGAAATGCCGGCGGTGGATCGCGACTACTACCTGAACCGGCCGCTGGCGTTCGATTCGAGCAAGGTAAAACTGGAATTCCAGAACATCGAGCGCGACATTACTCGTCAGCTCGGCCAGTTCAACCCGGTCGGGCAGATCATGCGGCGCATGTGCAAGGAATACCGCATGGTGGTGCGTATGCTCGAAGCGCGCGGCACCGAGGATTTCGGTCTGATCTCCCAAGAGTTGTACGGTGCTGCATCCGACGCATTCCACGCCGGTGACCCGACCTTGGCCGACCTCGGCCTGATGATGTCCGACTATCTGAACAACATCGATGGCCGTGGCGACCTGAAGGACGAGCCAAAAACCCTCACCGCCAAGGACGCCGTGCACCTGCTGCAAACCCGTCTGAACAAAGTATTCGGCGAGGCCGAGGAAACCATTCGCGTGTTCGAGTCCGACGGCATCGTTGCCGACGCAGCGGCGGGCGCCGACTATATCAAGATCCGCACCGACGCGATGTTCAACGATCGCGACGTGCGCGCACTGGAAGTTCACGAAGGTCTGGTGCACGTCGGCACTACGCTCAATGGTTTGAACCAGCCGATCTGCACCTTTCTGTCCAAGGGCCCGCCGTCGTCAACGGTGACTCAGGAAGGTCTGGCGATCCTGATGGAAATCATCACCTTCGCCTCCTACCCGAGCCGTCTGCGCAAACTGACCAACCGTACTCGCGCCATTCACATGGTCGAGGAGGGGGCGGACTTCTTGCAGGTGTTCGAGTTCTTCCGTGAGCAGGGCTTTGAAATGGCGGAAAGCTATGGCAACGCCAGCCGGGTTTTCCGTGGCTCGACGCCGACGGGTCTGCCATTTACCAAAGACTTGTCCTACCTCAAGGGCTTCATCATGGTTTACAACTACATTCAGTTGGCCGTGCGCAAGGGCAAGCTTGAGCAGATTCCCCTGTTGTTCTGCGGCAAGACCACCCTGGAAGACATGCGCACCTTGCGCCAATTGGTGGATGAGGGGCTGGTGGTGGCGCCGAAATATCTGCCCGACCAGTTCCGTGATTTGAATGCGTTGTCGGCGTGGATGTGCTTCTCCAACTTCCTCAATCATTTGAGTCTGGATCGGATCGAGGCGGATTACTCAAACATCCTTTAGACCTGACGCAAACCCTGTGGGAGCTGGAAAGCCAGCTCCCACAGGGTTGTTTATTGCCACCATTATTGTGTTCCAACCCGAACATTCGCGAGGTTTCACCGGATGAGAATCCTCGGCATCTTCTGCCTGCTCCTGACCCTTGGTGGTTGCAGTTCACTGTTGTTCTACCCCGAGCCGGGCCAAATCTTCACCCCGGAAAAAGCCAGGCTCGAATACCGCACCGTCACCCTGACCACCGCCGACGGCCTCAAGCTGAACGCGTGGTGGCTGCCGGCCAAACCGGGTGTCGAGGTCAAAGGTACCGTTCTGCACCTGCATGGCAACGGTGGGAATCTGCCGATGCATTTGGGCGGAAGCTGGTGGTTGCCGAAAAATGGCTATCAAGTGTTGCTGGTGGACTATCGCGGCTATGGCTTGTCCGAGGGTGAACCGAGCCTGCCGGCGATTTATCAGGACATCGATGCGGCCTTCGCCTGGCTGGACAAGGCGCCTGAAATCAAAGGCAAGCCGCTGATTCTCCTCGGGCAAAGCCTCGGCGGCTCTATGGCCGTGCATTGGCTGGTGCAGCATCCCGAGCGGCAGAAGCAACTCAAGGCCCTGGTGCTCGACGGTGTGCCCGCCAGTTATCGCAGCGTTGGCCAATATGCCCTCAGCACTTCGTGGCTGACCTGGCCGTTTCAGGTGCCGCTGTCGTGGCTGGTGCCGGATGGCGACAGCGCAATCAATTCAATGCCGCAACTCAACGGCGTGCCGAAACTGATCTTCCACAGCATTGATGATCCGCTGGTGCCGCTATCCAATGGCATCCGTCTGTATCAAGCTGCACCGCCTCCGCGCGTATTGCAGTTGACGCGCGGCGGTCATGTGCAGACCTTCGGCGACCCGGTCTGGCGTCAGGTGATGCTGCGCTATCTTGACGATCCCGAGCACTTCAACGGCCTGCGCCGTCTCGGCGAAATCCCCAATTACCCGCAACCCCCGAATTCTGAAGATGAGAGTCCGCAATGAGTGAAGAACGTAACGCCATCCCGCTGATCATCACGGGTATCTGCAGCATCCTCGGCACCGTTGGCGCCCTGTGGTACTACGGCTACCTGCACTTCGCCAAGCCTGAAGATGCCTTGTTGCTCAGCGACTTCACCATGCTCAAGACCGTGCCGGGCGAAGACTACAAAGTATCGCTGGAGCCGGCGGCGCAGGTGGCCCAGTGCATCGATGGTGTGTTGGTAATGTTCGATACTGAACAGAAAGGGCTGAGCGGCGTGTTGATCAACAGCAAGAAGAGAGCCGTGCGCTGCATGGGCGAAGAAACTCCGCAGAAGCTGCAACCGTAAGCGAAGCGGTGAGTTGTACTCCCCTTTTTCATGTGTGAAATCGGGGAGTAGCCGATGTTTCAGGGCGCAATCACGAAGCTGCGATCGCTAATGGGGGACCCGCTGATACCCATCTGTTGGCTTACCCATACTACGTGGCTGCCAGCCTGGAGATTTTCCAAGGTCGTGCTCCAGTTTCCTTTAGCGTCGGCGACAACGGAGAAGTTCCTCACATACCAGCCTCCCAATGCCCTGTACGCCCCTCCGATACTAGCCCCGGGTCTGGCAGTACCAGAAACTACGGCAGGATTTTGAATTGCTGGCGCTCCCTGCGCAGGTGAAGTAATAACGGGGGCAGCTAACTCTGGCCACGCGCAACTCCCAGCCTCTCGATTTACCCCAATCGCAACGGTGGCTCCATCCAAGTTGGCACTGCATACCTCGATAGTTATTCCGGCGGGTTCATCCCTCAACATCTTCCCGGGTAGTAAAGACGGATCTGCTGTCGTCGCCGTCTCCGGAGTGCCGTCGAGTTGGGTATTCACGAGTGAGCCTGTCATCGTTGTGTATCTCACCCAGACACCATTCACTTTATTATCACCGGGTGGGAAGTTATCGAACCGGGTCGGCTTACGATATTCCAGCGCAAGTTGAGCGGGCTGCAGGCCCTTACGATTGATCAAATAGAGTTGCGGCCCCTCTGCACCAAGCACGCCCAGACGATAAAGCCCGGTACGGTTGACAACGGCAGCTTGCGAGTCATCCAGCCAGCCCGAGTACCAGCGATTATTCGCAGGATAAAGTGTTCCCCCGCCCGAGACCGAATCGCCCAGGTCACCATACAGGATGGTCTGACATCCTGTTGGCGCGAGCACGGCATCACCGTTTTTCTTGCATCGCTTGTATGTGAAACCATGGTGATATCCGAGGTTGTGCCCGAACTCATGTTTGAATACATGGGGGCCGCCTGCCTGGCCGTACACCCCCATAGTATTTCCGGGTACCCAGGCGGACGCGCTTCCTCCGCAATCAATAATGTTTATGAAATAGTCGAAATTGTTCCGATCTATTCCCAATGCGGATGCCGCTTTAACTGCCTCGGAGTGGGCCAGCCTTAAAGGCAAGGGGGAACCCCTCTTACATAGCTCGGGACGGCGGCCTGATGTGAACTCCACTACTTGGCCGCTAAGGTCCAGCTTGCCCCCTGAAGCTGCGTAGAGGTAAGAACGCAGCGAGTCAGGATCGTTGGATAGCGTGAATTTTTCATTCAGATCTTTTCTTACTCCGTCACCGTCCTGCCAGTGGACGACGGTTACCAACATTTTTTTATTACCTACTATGGGGCGTTGGTTGACGCCCGGCGTTGGCAAGGGAATGTCATTAGGTATGGCGTCCCTGTCGTCATATTCAAAACTGCTTCCCGGCCTGGAATCAGAAGGCGATTCATTTAACTGAGTGCAACCTGATACGACTATCGCCGCCAACAGCGATGAAAGAGCTACGCGCACTTGCATGGTTATGTCCCTTGATACCCATGAGTCGGGTGTAGCCTTACTAGTATCTGATTCGTTTCAAACCGCCTACTGTCATATCTGACAGGTCCAGACGAGCAGTCGTACTGGGCGCACAAACAAAAGCCCCGCCTGACTGAGTCAGGCGGGGCTTTTGCGTTACAGCGTGAAGCTTAGTTCGAGCTGACAGCCGAACGTGGCATCACTGGCTGGTTGTCGTTGGAAATGGTCACTTCCACGCGACGGTTCATCGCACGGCCGGAAACACTGCCGTTCTCGGCAACCGGATATTCCTTGCCGTAACCCTGAGCGACGATGCGCGCTGGATCAACGCCCATTTTCACCAGTGCAGTGCGCACGGAATTGGCACGACGCTCCGACAGGGTCTGGTTGTAGCTGGCGGCGCCAGTGCTGTCGGTGTAACCCTCGACGATCACTTTGCGATCAGGGTTTTCCTGAAGGAACTGGGCCAGTTTGTTGATGTTCACCAGACCGCTGGACTTCAGGTCAGCCTTGTTGGTGGCGAACAGCACGTCACCGAAAGTCACCAGCGTACCGCGATCGGTCTGCTTGGCGTTGAGGCTGTCCTGCAGCTGTTTGATCTGTTGATCGCGAGCATCCAGACGCGCCTGAGCACGTTGGGCAGCGGCGTTCTTCAGATTGTTTTCAGCGGTACGCAGGGCGATGGTCTGCTTGGCCACTTCCACGCGCTGGTTGGTCAGGTAAGCCAGTTGATCGACCTTGGCCGCGTCTTGCTTGTCCAGGTAGGCCTTGTCGGCCTTGTCCAGGTACTCACTGGCGTCTTTGGTTTCCAGCGCCGCTACTTTGCTCGCCTGCGGGTTGGCTTGCAGGCCGGCGTAGTTGGTGCGAGCGTTTTCCAGGTTCGGATTAGGCGGGGTGGAGCAGGCAGCCAAGGCAACGCTTGCGGCCAGAAGAGCGGGAATCATCAGTTGCTTACGCATAATTTGTCGTCCTTTCTATCGGTAAGAGTTTCAGCTTTGCGGTCGGGATGCGCGCTTACTTCACGGTGCGCTGACTTTCCTGACGCAGTTCCTGAACACCTTTCTGGGAATCCTTCACAGCCAGTTCAGCCTTGGCCGCCTGAGCTTTGCGTTCTGCTACGCGGGCATCCCACTCAGCTTGCTCGGACAGCGTGCGAGCTTCTTCGTACTTCTTGTCGTGCATGGCGATTTCGGCTTGCTTGAGTTTGTCCTGCGCCTGCTTCATTTCAACGGCAGCAAACTCGGTACCACCGGCGCTGACGGCGCTGTTGACCGCAGATTGGGTCACAGCGTACTGCTCGGTCGGTGGATTACCGGCGCAACCGGCCAGTACGAAGCTGGTGCCGATTGCCAGGGCGGCCAGTTTCAGACCGCGCAGGTGGGTAAACGAGGTTTGGTTTTTCATGGTCTTCAACTCCATTAGGCATCTCCTGAATACATCTGAATCCATCCTGGTCGAGGAGCCTTAAGCGTCTTGCAACAGCGCGTTTTTGAAACGCTCGTTCCAGGAGTGGTTACAGGGTCCGACCGGCGGCGGTTTTCAAAAGTTCAGAAAAGATGGCCTATCGCCAAAAAAAGTTTTGACCGAATGGACAAGGCTCTAACGCGGGAACTTTGGCGGGGTGGAGTGGTACGCGCGGCGTAAGAAATGAGCGAAAGCGACGCTGTATTGAAGGACAAATACATTTCCTGCAGGAGCTGGCTTGCCAGCGATGAGGTCATCAGATTCAGTATTTCCGAGACTGAACTGACGCCATCGCTGGCAAGCCAGCGCCCACAGGTTTTGTGTTGTTCCGTCAGTGTTTCTGCTTGTTTTCAGCCGATGACAAATCCTGCAAATGCCGCCGCGACAGCGCCAGAAAACGGGGCGTCGGCCCGACGTCTTCATACAGCGGATCACCTTCCTCATCCGTCGCAACCACAGTCGAGCCTTTCACATACGGCAGGCTCGCTTCGAACTCTTCAAGGGCTGCACCGATCAGTTCGCCGAGGAGTTCTTCAGGGTGGCGTTTGGGGTACATCTCGGCAATCGCTGCCAGACGCGCAGCGGCCTCGACGTCCAGATGAATCGTGTAGCCAGTGTCGGTCAGGCGACCCTTGGCGTTTTCTTCCCAATGCTGGGCGAGTTCACGGATTTTCATGATGACCTCATGTCGCACCTGCTGTAGCAGGCTTGGGTGAGTGTCCGGCGGGGCCGGCGGCAAGCCTTTATGCGGCTTACTGTTGAGACTAGCTTTCGGCCACAAGGTTTAAAGTCCCTTCGTCGCCTGCTTGTAAGAAGCGCTGTAGAGCGGCACTCTCTCAGTCATGCACTCGTTTCTAGGCCGCCCGGATTACCGCTGGAGAACTGCTGATGACCGATATTGATGCACGCTTGCGCGAGGATGTTCACCTGCTCGGAGAGCTGTTGGGCAATACCATTCGAGACCAGTATGGCGAGGAATTTCTCGACAAGATCGAGCAGATTCGCAAGGGCGCCAAGGCCGACCGCCGCGGCTCGATGGATGCAGAACTGAGCGCCAGCCTCAATCAATTGAGCGAAGACGAATTGCTCCCGGTGGCGCGGGCGTTCAACCAGTTTCTCAATCTGGCAAACATCGCCGAACAGTATCAGTTGATCCATCGTCGCGAAGAGTCGCAGCCCGCGCCGTTCGAATCCCGTGTATTGCCGCAGTTGCTCGCTCGTTTGCGCAACGAAGGCCACAGCGCCGAATCCCTCGCCCGACAACTTGGGCGACTGGAAATCGAACTGGTGCTGACCGCTCACCCGACCGAAGTGGCGCGGCGCACGCTGATCCAGAAGTACGACGCCATCGCCGCGCAACTCGCCGCACAGGATCATCGCGACCTGACCAGCGCCGAACGCGAGCAGATTCACAACACCCTGCAACGGCTGATCGCCGAAGCCTGGCACACCGAAGAAATCCGCCGCACCCGCCCGACGCCGGTGGATGAGGCCAAGTGGGGTTTTGCGGTCATCGAGCACTCGCTGTGGCAAGCGATTCCCAACCATATGCGCAAGGCCGATCAGGCATTGCATGCCGCGACAGGCCTGCGTTTGCCGCTGGAGGCTGCGCCGATTCGCTTTGCCTCGTGGATGGGCGGCGACCGTGACGGCAACCCGAATGTCACCGCTGCGGTGACTCGTGAAGTGTTGCTGTTGGCGCGCTGGATGGCCGCTGACTTGTACTTGCGCGATATCGATCATCTGGCTGCCGAGTTGTCGATGCAGCAGGCCAGCGACGCACTCAAGGCCCAGGCGGGTGACAGCGCCGAACCGTATCGGGCGGTACTCAAGCAATTGCGCGAACGCCTGCGCTCCACGCGCAACTGGGCCCATGCAGCGCTGACCGCACCGACGCCGGCGCCAGCGGATGTGCTGCAAAACAATCGTGATCTGCTTGATCCGCTGGAGCTGTGTTTCAACTCGTTGCATGAATGCGGCATGGGCGTGATCGCCGACGGCCCATTGCTTGATTGTCTGCGCCGGGCGGTGACGTTCGGCTTGTTCCTGGTGCGCCTCGACGTGCGTCAGGACTCGACACGGCACAGTTCGGCGATGACTGAAATCACCGATTACCTGGGCCTTGGTCGCTACGAGGATTGGGACGAAGAGCAACGCATTACCTTCCTGACCCACGAACTGAGCAATCGTCGACCGTTGTTGCCAGCGCATTTCAAGCCGTCCGCCGACACCGCCGAAGTGCTCAACACCTGCAAGGAGATCGCCGCCGCGCCCGGCGCTTCGCTGGGCTCTTACGTGATCTCGATGGCGGGCGCTGCCTCCGACGTACTTGCCGTACAGTTGCTGCTGAAAGAATCCGGCGTGCTGCGGCCGATGCGTGTGGTGCCATTGTTTGAAACCCTCGCCGACCTCGACAACGCAGGCCCGGTGATGGAGCGCCTGTTGCTGCTGCCGGGGTACCGCGCACGGTTGCAAGGTCCGCAGGAAGTGATGATCGGTTACTCCGATTCCGCCAAAGATGCGGGCACCACCGCAGCGGCGTGGGCGCAATATCGCGCCCAGGAACGGCTGGTGGAAATCTGCCGTGAGCAGCAAGTCGAACTGCTGTTGTTCCATGGTCGGGGCGGCACTGTCGGCCGTGGCGGTGGTCCGGCGCATGCGGCGATTCTGTCGCAGCCGCCGGGATCGGTAGCGGGGCGGTTCCGCACCACCGAGCAGGGAGAAATGATTCGTTTCAAATTCGGCCTGCCGGACATCGCCGAGCAAAACCTCAATCTGTACCTGGCGGCGGTGCTCGAAGCGACGCTGTTGCCACCGCCGCCGCCAACACCGGAATGGCGCCACTTGATGGACGAATTGGCCGCTGATGGTGTCAGCGCCTATCGCCAGGTCGTGCGGGAAAATCCGCAATTCGTCGAGTATTTCCGCCAGTCCACTCCGGAGCAGGAACTGGGGCGCTTGCCATTGGGCAGTCGTCCGGCCAAGCGCCGCGCGGGTGGCATCGAAAGTCTGCGAGCGATCCCGTGGATCTTCGGCTGGACACAAACACGGCTGATGCTGCCCGCCTGGCTCGGTTGGGAGTCGGCGCTGAGCAAAGCGCTGGAGCGCGGCGAAGGCGAATTGCTCGGGCAGATGCGCGAACAATGGCCGTTCTTTCGTACGCGCATCGACATGCTGGAAATGGTTCTGGCCAAGGCTGACGCCGATATTGCGCTGTCCTACGACCAGCGCCTGGTCGAGCCGGACCTGCTGCCGTTGGGCGCGCAGTTACGCGACCTATTGTCGCAGGCGTGCGCAGTCGTGCTTGGGCTGACCGGGCAGTCGCAGCTGCTAGCGCATAGCCCGGACACCCTGGAATTCATCCGCCTGCGCAATACCTACCTCGACCCGCTTCATCTATTGCAGGCCGAATTGCTCGCCCGTTCGCGACAGCAGAATGTCGAGCAGGGCAGCCCTGTGGAGCAGGCGTTGCTGGTGTCTGTGGCGGGGATTGCCGCCGGTTTGCGTAATACCGGCTAAGGTTTTTTCGGCGGGGCAGGGCACCCGGTGCATGCGTCGGGTGCTGCTGAATATTTTCAGCAAATGTTTCGCCAAGCGACAGTTAATGACGGGGTTGCGACTTGGGTCACCGCGTCCCAAAGTCGCGGCGGGCGTCGGTTTCTCCGACTTTTGGCGTCTTGTGTGGGCGCAGCCTGCTGTGTATCTTGATCAGCCTTTGGCCGTTTGTGCGGCCACGACCCGTATTTTTCAGGATTCGTCCCAAGAGGCGAGGCCTTTGTTTTGTAAAAGCTTTTTATAAAAAAATTGAGGAGCACATCTAATGCGCGTCATTCTGCTGGGAGCTCCCGGGGCCGGTAAAGGTACTCAGGCTAAGTTCATCACCGAGAAATTCGGCATTCCACAAATTTCCACTGGCGACATGCTGCGTGCAGCGGTCAAGGCCGGTACTCCGCTGGGCGTTCAAGCCAAGAGCATCATGGATGCCGGCGGCCTGGTGTCGGATGACCTGATCATCGCACTGGTTCAAGACCGCATCGCTCAACCTGATTGCGCCAACGGTTTCCTGTTCGACGGCTTCCCGCGCACCATTCCGCAGGCTGAAGCACTGGTGACCGCCGGTGTCGAACTGGACGCCGTGGTTGAAATCGCCGTTGAAGACGAAGAGATCGTTCAACGCATCGCCGGTCGTCGCGTTCACGAGGCCAGCGGCCGCGTTTACCACATCGTCTACAACCCGCCGAAAGTTGCCGGCAAAGACGACATCACCGGTGACGAACTGGTGCAGCGCAAGGACGATACCGAAGAAACCGTGCGTCATCGCCTGTCGGTCTACCATTCGCAAACCAAGCCACTGGTGGACTTCTATCAGAAGCTGTCCGCTGCCAACGGCAAGCCAAAGTACAGCCACATCCCGGGCGTTGGTTCGGTAGAAGCCATCACCGCCAAGGTGCTTGAAGCGCTGAGCTGAAAAGTCTGAGTGGCGGCATCATCCACGGCCCGCTTGCGGGCCGTAGTTGTTTATACTGACGCACTTTTTTCCCCACCTGTTTTGGAAACATCGATGAGCACCTTGCTGGCCCTGGACACCGCGACTGAAGCTTGCTCCGTTGCCTTGCTGCATGACGGCAAGGTCACGAGCCATTACGAGGTGATCCCGCGCCTGCACGCGCAGAAACTGCTGCCGATGATCCAGCAATTGCTGGCCGACGCCGGCACCACGTTGCAAGCGGTTGACGCAATTGCCTTCGGCCGCGGCCCGGGTGCGTTTACGGGGGTGCGCATCGCCATTGGCGTGGTGCAGGGGCTGGCGTTCGCGCTGGATCGTCCGGTGTTGCCGGTGTCCAACCTTGCCGTGCTCGCGCAGCGCGCATTTCGTGAGCATGGCGTGAGCCAGGTGGCCACGGCCATCGATGCGCGGATGGATGAAGTGTATTGGGGCTGCTACCGCGAAACGGCGGGTGAGATGCGTCTGGTCGGAGCTGAAGCGGTGTTGCCGCCGGAAGTCGCGGCACTGCCGGCCGATGCCAGCGGCGACTGGTTCGGTGCGGGCACCGGTTGGAGTTACGCCGAGCGCATCGCGGTCAATCCGACCGGCTCCGATGCCGGCATGCTGCCTCACGCTGAAGACCTGCTGACGCTGGCGCGATTTGCCTGGGAGCGTGGTGAGGCGATCCCGGCGGATGATGCACAACCTGTTTATCTGCGCGACAAAGTCGCCACCCCTAAAGCCCGTTAAGCCTTTAAAAGATCGCAGCCTTCGGCAGCTCCAGCAGGGATCGTATTCCAATTGTAGGAGCTGCCGAAGGCTGCGATCTTTTGATCTTCCAGGCGCCAATCGTCAGTTTCTGATCCCGCGTTTTAAACCTTTTGCTCTTTATGTGTTCTAGTTATCACTCGGCAGTTTGCTAAGTCGGTCAAGTGCCGCTAAATTGCCATCATTGATACCGAGCATGACTTTATGCGTATAGACGGCGTTTCCACTCAGTCCTACCCCATCAAGCGCAAGCCTCGCAAAGGCAATCCGGCGCTGGACGAATCCGTTGATGTTATCGACGGCGAGCTGGAATTCCCGACTGAAGAGCAACTGGCCGCCCGCGCTGCCAAAGCCTCTGCGCAACGCCTGGCCAATCTGCCCGCCCGTCAGCAAGACATGATCTACCACCGAACGATGAAGAAAAGTGTAGCGATGGCACTGGCCAGCTACCTCAGCACCGCCGGTTTTGTGGATTGGGACGCGGATGTGCTGGGCCTCGATCTGTACATCTGATGGATCTGCCTTACTACCTCGGTTGCCCGTCCTGGAGTGAAAACGCCTGGCGCGAGTATCTTTACCCGGTAGATGCAAAAACCTCCGATTTCCTCAGCCTCTATTCCCAAGTGTTCAACGCGGTGGAAGGCAACACGACGTTCTACGCCAGCCCTTCGCCCGCCACCGTGCAGCGTTGGGCCGAGATCATGCCTGCGCATTTTCGCTTCACCGCCAAGTTCCCCGGCGACATCAGTCACGGCGGCGATTTGCGTGAGCAACTGACCGCCGCCGAAACCTTCCTGCAATTACTCAAACCCCTCGGCGAGCGTGTATCGCCGCTGTGGCTGCAACTGTCGAAAGGTTTCGCACCGCATCGGCTGCCGGAACTGGCGGCATTCATCGATGCGCTGGACTGCCCGCTGGCGGTGGAAGTGCGCCACGAGCAGTTCTTCGCCAAGGGCGAGAGTGAGCGATTGCTCAATCGTCTGCTGCTTGATCGGGGCGTGGAGCGTATCTGCCTCGATCCGCGTGCGCTGTTCAGCTGCCTGTCGACCGACTCTTCGGTCATCCACGCACAATCGAAAAAACCACGAGTACCGACGCGTCCGGCGGCGTTCACGCAGTTCCCGCAAGTGCGCTTTATCGGCCATCCGGAACTGGAAGCCAACGATCCGTTTCTTGTGCCTTGGGTGGCGAAAATTGCCGAGTGGATTGAAGAGGGCCGCACGCCGTACATCTTCCTGCACACCGCCGACAACCTGCTGGCAGCAAAGCTCGCGCAACGTTTTCACGCACAACTGATGCAACGTTTGCCTGGCCTGCCATCTCTGCCTGAGCTATACAGAGAGCCCGCCGCGGAGCAACTTGGCCTGCTCTGAGGCAGATTCGTTTTCCTGCCCCGGAGCCAGCCGATGGACGCGCAAGCCCTTACCGAACAAGCCCGTAAAGCCCAAGCCTTCAAAGCCCTGCATGAGCGTTCGGGGATTTTCGTCATTCCCAATCCGTGGGATGCCGGCTCGGCGAAGATGCTTGCAAGCCTGGGTTATCAGGCATTGGCGACCACCAGCGCAGGTTATGCGTTTTCCCAGGGCAAAGCCGATGGTGCCTTGAGCCTGGATGACACCTTGGCCAACGTCCGGGCGATAGTCGCATCGACCGATTTGCCGGTGGCGGTGGATCTGGAAAACGGTTTCGCCGACGACCCGGCCGAGTGCGCGAAGAGCTTGTTGCGTGCAGCAGAGGCGGGCGCGGTTGGCGGTTCGATCGAGGATGCCACGGGCCGCGCAGACGCGCCGATCTATTGCTTCGAACACGCTGTGGCGCGCATCGAAGCCGCAGTTGCCGCGGTGCGCACGCTGCCGTTTCCCTTTCTCCTGACGGCGCGGGCGGAAAACTATCTGCACGGCAATCCCGACATCAACGACACTATCCGCCGCTTGCAGGCCTTTGCCGAGGCCGGCGCCGACGTGCTGTATGCGCCGGGTTTGCGCACCGCCGAAGAGGTGATTGCAGTGGTGCGCGCGGTGGCGCCGAAACCGGTCAATGTGTTGATGTCCGGCGGTTTGAAACTCACTGTGCAGCAACTCGAAGAAATGGGCGTGCGCCGGATCAGCACCGGTTCGGCACTTGCACTGGCGGCGTTCGGTGAGTTTTTCCGTGCGGCTGAAGAGATCCAGCAGTCCGGCACCTTCGGCTTCACTTCGCAGTCGATGCCGTACGCCAAAGCCAATCAGTTTTTCAAAGGCTGAGCATGGGACGTTGGATTGCGCTGTTTATTCTGCTGAGCATCGGCGGTGCTGCGATCAGTGTCTGGCGTGGTTGGCTGGAGGTGCCGGCGCAATTTAATCCTTGGGCGCCGCTGGACGTGAAAGCCCCGCCTAACTGGCTGACCGGCTACAAGCTGATGCGCTTGCGCGGCGATCCCGAACTCTGCGCCCAGGCACTGCGCAGTTCCGCATTGCGCGTCACGCCGCAGTCCGACAGCTCTGGTGCCAAGTGCCCGCTGATCGGCGCTTTGCGCGTGCAGGGCGGCGAGGTGGCGCTGAGCAGCAGCTTTCTCGCCAGTTGTCCGCTGGCAGTCGCGTACGCGATGTTCGAACGGCACTCGCTGCAACCCGCCGCACAGGCCATTTACGGCCAGAACGTCGCGCGTCTCGATCACCTCGGCAGCTTTGCCTGTCGCAATATCTATAACCGCGAGAGTGGCGCGCTCAGCCGCCATGCCAGTGCCGATGCACTGGATATTGCCGGTTTTCGGCTGGCCGATGGCCGGACCGTCAGCGTGCTCAAAGACTGGCCCAAGCAAAATCAGGACGCACAGTTTCTGCGTCAGGTGCGCGACGGCGCCTGTGAGGCGTTCAGTGTGGTGTTGAGCCCGGATTACAACGCCGCCCATCGCAATCACTTTCATGTCGATGTCGGGCGCTGGAGCGTGTGTCGCTGAGGTTTAAGCGGCGATGCGTAGGTTCTGCAGAACAATCGGGCGTGCCCAGCCGTTATCGAAGTCCAGGGCTTTCTGCTGCTCGACGATTTCTTCCGGCGGGAATGGCGGGTAAGGCTTTTGCAGCAGGTCCAGGTCGAACTCGGCAATCGGCAAATACAGCGGACGCTTCTGCGGTGCAGCACCCGGTTCCGGAATCGGTTGACCGTTGTTGATCACGATCGGACGAACCCAACTGCTGTCGAAGTCCTGCTGCCCTTGTTGAGCCTTGATTTCTTCTGGCGGGAACGGTGGGAACGGTTTGTCCAGCAGCTCCATTTCGAACTCGGCGATCGGCAGGAACAGCGGCTCTGGCGGACGCACCTGGGTTTCAACCACATCGCATTCGCGCTGGCTGATGATGTGTGCGTGCAGTTCGCTGCCGACGGTCGGTTCTTCTGGGCTGGTCAGGTCAACCGGGGGAAACGTGCCGCAGGCCGGCACCACATCACTCGTCTGCTCGGCCATCGCCTGGGCAAAGAAATCCTGCCACAGGTGGCTGACGCCGCTCAGTGCTTGAGTGTTATGACGGCTGAAATCGCCATGGGGCGAGATGTAGCCAATCGATGTGGGAAGAATGCCTGACATTTTTTTCGGTTGACGCTCAGCTCTGGCAAAATGCGCGTTGAATGAGTTATCGGCGGTTTTTGCCGATCCTTAAATTTTTGAGCGTGTTTTCCATGACTGAGCAACCCGCGGCCTGCCGCATCCATGTCGAAGCTCTCGGCCCGACGTACGCAGCGCAAGCCGAGCAGTGGGCCGAGCGCCTGGGCCTGCCGCTTGAAGTGGTCGACGGCGAGTTTGCCTTGCAGGTCGGCGAGCAGGGTTTGCAACTGCAACAACTGGGACCGGACGCGCCGGGGCCGGTGCGCGTGGACTTCGTCGAGGGTGGCGCGGCGCATCGTCGGTTGTACGGTGGTGGCAGCGGGCAGATGATCGCCAAAGCTGTCGGCGTCGCTCAAGGCGTGCGCCCGCGGGTGCTGGATGCGACGGCGGGTCTGGGCAAGGATGCGTTCGTGCTGGCCAGTCTGGGGTGCGAGATGAGCCTGATCGAGCGTCAGCCGCTGATCGGTGCCTTGCTGGAGGATGGTCTGGCGCGTGCGGCGGAAGATTTCGATGTGGCGCCGATCGTGGCGCGGATGACGTTGCTCAAGGGCAACTCCATCGAGGTCATGCGCAACTGGGAAGGCGAGCCGCCGCAGGTGATCTACCTCGACCCGATGTTTCCCCATCGCGAAAAAACCGCACTGGTGAAGAAGGAAATGCGCCTGTTCCGGCCGCTGGTAGGCGATGATCCGGATGCGCCCGCGTTGCTTGAAGCGGCGCTGGCGCTGGCGACGCACCGCGTGGTGGTCAAGCGCCCGCGCAAGGCACCGTGTATTGAGGGGCCGAAGCCGAGTCATGCGCTGGATGGCAAGTCCAGCCGGTATGACATCTACCCCAAGAAAGCGCTCAAACCTTAATACCGAGTCGCTGCCAATCGCTGGCAAGCCAGCTCCCACAGGTTTTTGCGGTGTGCACACAAGTTGTGATCACACCCAGCTCCCACAGGTTTTTGCGGTGTGCACACAAGTTGTGATCACACCCAGCTCCCACAGGTTTTTGCGGTGTGCACACAAGTTGTGATCACACCCAGCTTCCACAAGTTTTTTGCGGTGTGCACACAAATTGTGCTCACACCCAGTTCCCAAAGGGGGAGTGTGAACTACTGATCACACGATGATCCCTGTGGGAGCTGGCTTGCCAGCGATGGCGTCAGTCCAGTCGCCGCAAAGTCAGGGCCGATACGCCCGCATAAACAACCCCACCACTTCCCGCACATGGCTCTCTGAAACTTCCTCACCCAACGGCTCACCACAGCCATACAACAAGCGGAAATTCCCCGCGCCCTTGATCAAGCAGAAAAAATGCTCCGCCGCATTGCGAGGAAGATCAATGCTCAGCGCGCCGCTGTCATGGATCTGCGTCAACAGCCGCTCCATGCCCTGCACCATGCGCTGCGGGCCTGCCTCGAAGAAGATCAGCGACAGCTTCGGATCCTGACTGCCCAGCGCCATGATCAGGCGATGCAGATTCACCGATTCGTCGCTGTTGATCAGCTGATGAAAGCCTCGGGCAATGTTCAGCAACACCTTTTCCACGGCGATGCCGGCCGGTAATTCGAAGAACAGCGGCGGCAATTGCTCCTCGCATTTGGCCATCACGGCGGCGGAGAACAGCGTCTCCTTGTCGTTGAAATGGCTGTAGACCGTCAGTTTAGAAACCCCCGCCTCGGCGGCCACCGCGTCCATGCTGGTGTTGGCATAGCCGTGACTCAGAAACAGAGTTTTCGCCGCATCGAGGATGGCCTGGCGCTTGGCCAGATCCTTGGGGCGGCCCGGGCCGTTTGGAGCTGAAAGATTGTTCGACATTCTTCGCTTTTATTACTGGACTGGTGAGTTTGCTATTAATAACATACCCGCCAGTATAATTATTCCAAGCACCATTAGCGAAAGGTCCGTCATCATGTTCCGCCATGCACTGCACCTCACGTGGCCATTTGCATTGCCAGTCAGTCTGGTTTTTTTATTGTCCGCGTGCGGCCAGGAAGAGGCGGCGCAAGTCACCGTACGACCGGCCATGGTGGTGCACCCAGAGCCTTCGGCGCAGGCGATGGAAAGTTATCCGGGCGAGGTTCGCGCTCGCTACGAACCCGATCTGGCGTTCCGCATTGGGGGCAAAGTCAGCCGACGACTGGTCGATGAAGGTCAGCGTGTGAAGGCTGATCAACCCCTCGCCGAACTCGATCCGCAGGACGTGCGCCTGCAACTGGAAGCCACCCGCGCTCAGGTTTCCGCCGCTGAAGCCAATCTCAACCTCGTCCGTGCCGAGCGCGACCGCTCCAAAACCCTGATGGATCGGCAGATGGTCAGCCGCTCCGCGTACGACAACGCCGAAAACCTCTACCGCTCCGGCGAAGCCCGCCTCAAACAGATCAAAGCCGAATTCAACGTCTCGACCAATCAGGCCAGTTACGCCGTGCTGCGCGCGCCACAGGATGGCGTGGTGGCCAAGCGTTCGGTCGAAGTAGGGCAAGTGGTCGCCGCCGGGCAAACCGTGTTCACCCTCGCCACCGATGGCGAACGTGAAGTGCTGATCAGCCTGCCGGAGCAAAGCTTCGGCCGCTTCAAAGTCGGGCAACCGGTGTCGGTGGAACTCTGGACCCAGCAGAATCAGCGCTTCGCCGGGCAGATTCGTGAGCTGTCGCCGTCTGCCGACCCAAGATCGCGCACCTTCGCCGCGCGAATTTCCTTTACCAGCGGCAAGGTCCCGGCCGAACTGGGTCAGAGCGCCCGGGTGTTTGTGCAATCGGCCGATGCCGTGTCGCTGTCGGTGCCGCTCTCGGCGCTGACCGCTGAAAATGGCGCGACCTATGTCTGGGTCGTTGGCGCCGACAACACATTGAAGAAAACCCCGGTGCGTGTCGGCCCGTTCGGCGAGAAAGTCGTGCCGGTGCTCGAAGGCTTGAACGCCAATGATTGGGTGGTCGCCGCTGGTGTGCATGTACTGCTCGAAGGGCAGCAGGTGCGACCCGTTGATCGCTCCAACCGTGTGGTCAATCTGGCGGACAAGGAGTAAGCCCCGATGCGCTTCAACCTTTCTGAATGGGCGCTGCGTAATCGCCAGATCGTACTGTTCCTGATGCTTTTGCTGGCCATCGTCGGTGCTTTGTCCTACACCAAGCTCGGCCAGAGCGAAGACCCGCCGTTCACCTTCAAAGCCATGGTCATCCAGACCCGCTGGGCGGGCGCGACGGCGCAGGAAGTCTCGCGCCAGGTGACTGAGCGCATCGAAAAGAAACTGATGGAAACCGGCGAGTACGAACGCATCGTTTCCTTCTCGCGTCCCGGCGAATCTCAGGTCACGTTCATTGCTCGCGACTCGATGCATTCCAAGGACATTCCCGAGCTCTGGTATCAGGTGCGCAAGAAGATCGGCGACATTCGCCAGACCTTGCCACCGGGGATTCAGGGGCCGTTTTTCAACGATGAATTTGGCACCACCTTCGGCAATATCTACGCGCTGACCGGCGACGGTTTCGACTACGCCGTGCTCAAGGATTACGCCGACCGCATCCAGATTCAGCTGCAACGAGTCAAGGATGTCGGCAAGGTCGACTTGCTTGGTTTGCAGGACGAGAAGATCTGGGTCGAGCTTTCCAACGTCAAACTCGCCACTCTCGGTTTGCCGCTGGCGGCGGTGCAACAGGCGCTGGAAGAGCAGAACGCGGTGTCCACCGCTGGCTTCTTCGAGACGGGCAGCGAGCGCTTGCAGCTACGGGTCACGGGGAATTTTCAGACAGTCGACGAGATCAAGAACTTCCCGATCCGCGTTGGCGATCGAACGTTCCGTATCTCCGATGTTGCCGACGTGCGGCGCGGTTTCAACGATCCGCCGGCGCCGCGCATGCGCTTCATGGCTGAAGACGCAATTGGTCTGGCCGTGGCGATGAAGGACGGCGGCGACATTCTGGTGCTCGGCAAGGCACTGGAAGGCGAGTTCTCGCGGATCCAGAAAAACCTTCCGGTCGGCATGCAATTGCGCAAAGTCTCCGACCAGCCAGCAGCGGTAAAAACCGGGGTCGGCGAGTTTGTTCAAGTGTTGGTCGAGGCGCTGGCGATCGTGTTGCTGGTGAGTTTCTTCTCCCTTGGCGTGCGCACCGGCATGGTCGTGGCACTGACCATTCCGCTGGTGCTGGCGATGACCTTCGCCTGCATGTATTACCTCGGCATCGGCCTGCACAAGATCTCCCTCGGTGCGCTGGTGCTGGCGTTGGGGCTGCTGGTGGATGACGCGATCATTGCCGTGGAAATGATGGCGATCAAAATGGAACAGGGCTTCGATCGCATTCGCGCGGCGAGCTACGCCTGGACAAGCACCGCGTTCCCGATGCTTACCGGTACGTTGATCACCGCCGCTGGCTTCCTGCCGATTGCCACGGCGCAGTCCGGTACTGGCGAATACACCCGTTCGATTTTTCAGGTCGTGACGATCGCGTTGCTCGCTTCATGGGTGGCGGCGGTGGTGTTCGTGCCATATCTGGGGGAAAAACTCCTGCCGGATCTGGCGAAAATTCATGCGGCTAAACATGGCACTGCCGATGGTCAGGCGGACCCGTATGGCACGCCGTTCTATCAGCGGGTTCGACGTGTGGTGGAGTGGTGTGTGTCGCATCGCAAAACCGTGATTGTGTTGACGGTCGGGCTGTTTATCGCCTCGGTGGTGTTGTTCCGTTTCGTGCCGCAGCAGTTCTTTCCGGCCTCCAATCGGCTGGAGTTGATGGTCGATCTGAAACTGGCTGAGGGTGCGTCGCTGGCCAATACCACTGGCGAAGTCAAACGCCTGGAAGCGATGCTCAAGGAGCACGCCGGTATCGACAACTATGTGGCGTATGTCGGCACGGGGTCACCGCGTTTCTACCTGCCGCTGGATCAGCAACTGCCGGCGGCGAGCTTCGCCCAGTTTGTCGTGTTGGCGAAAAACATCGAGGAGCGTGAGGCGCTGCGGGGCTGGCTGATCAGTACGCTCAACGAGCAATTCCCGGCACTGCGTTCGCGAGTCACGCGTTTGGAAAACGGCCCGCCGGTTGGCTATCCGGTGCAGTTCCGCGTCACGGGTGAGCACATCGAAGAAGTCCGCGCGCTGGCGCGCAAGGTGGCGGCCAAGGTTCGCGAGAACCCGCATGTGGCCAATGTGCATCTGGATTGGGAAGAACCGAGCAAGGTTGTGTACCTGAACATCGATCAGGATCGCGCTCGGGCACTTGGGGTGAGCACCGCCAATCTGGCGAAATTCCTGCAGAGTTCGCTAACCGGATCGAGCGTCAGTCAGTATCGCGAAGACAACGAATTGATCGAGATTCTGCTGCGCGGCACGGTGCATGAGCGCACCGAGTTGTCGTTGTTGCCGAGCCTGGCGGTACCGACTGATAACGGTCGCAGTGTGGCGTTGTCGCAGGTCGCCACGCTCGAATATGGTTTTGAAGAAGGCATCATCTGGCACCGTAATCGTCTGCCGAACGTGACCGTGCGTGCGGACATTTATGGCAAGGAGCAGCCAGCGACGCTGGTGAAGCAGATCATGCCGACGCTGGATTCGATTCGCGCTGAATTGCCGGACGGTTATCTGTTGGATGTCGGCGGTACGGTGGAGGACTCGGCGCGTGGGCAGAAGTCGGTGAACGCCGGGGTGCCGATGTTCATCGTTGTGGTGCTGACGTTGCTGATGGTGCAACTGCGTAGCTTCTCGCGCACGGCGATGGTGTTTTTGACGGCGCCGTTGGGGTTGATCGGGGTGACGTTGTTTTTGATGGTGTTCCGTCAGCCGTTCGGGTTTGTGGCGATGCTGGGGACGATTGCGCTGTCGGGGATGATCATGCGCAATTCGGTGATTCTGGTGGATCAGATTGAGCAGGATATTGCCTCGGGTTTGAAGCCTTGGCAGGCGATTATCGAGGCGACTGTGCGGCGTTTTCGGCCGATTGTGCTGACGGCGCTGGCGGCGGTTCTGGCGATGATTCCGTTGTCGCGCAGTGTGTTTTTCGGGCCGATGGCGGTGGCGATCATGGGTGGGTTGATTGTGGCTACGGCTCTGACGCTTTTGTTTTTGCCTGCTTTGTATGCGGCTTGGTTTCGGGTGCGTCGGGAGGGGTGAGCCTTGGCGGCCTTTGGGCCGACCATGCTCTGGGGTTTTTGGGTGAATATCCGTTTCTGCGGGTGTTGCCGCTGGCGGTTTCGCTCTTACAGCGAGTCCCTTTGGCAAACGCCCCAAAGGAACCAAAGGTCTGGGCCCCGGCGTTCGGCCCGCTCGCTGGGGCTCGGGGTTCCTTCGCTCCGGAATTGATCCGGGGGCATCGCTTCCGGTTTGCTTCGCTGCACCTCCTTTCGATGTATTCGACTTCGTCGAACGGCGCTTCGCGCCCACCCCCGGATCAATCCCTCCACTCAGCCTGCCGAAGGGGCCGGTACGGCAAGATCAAGAGCTGCAGCCGAGCTAACGCTCATCCTGTTGAGTGGTGAGAAGCGAAGCGAAGCGAAGCGGGGCGGGGGGTGGGCTGTTTTTGCTTTGGCTTTGGCTTTGGCTTTTGCTTTGGCTTTTGTTTTTCTGTGGGAGCGAGCCTGCTCGCGAAGGCAGCCTGACAGCCGACCGATTTCTGCCTGAATGCGCGCGGCCGAAATTGTGGGAGCTGGCTTGCCAGCGATGGCGTCCTCATAGGCTCCCGGTTTTCTATCTGAATGCCCCGAACTCAAATTGTGGGAGCGAGCCTGCTCGCGAAGGCGGCCTGACAGCCGACCGATTTCTGCCTGAATGCGCGTGGCCGATATTGTGGGAGCTGGCTTGCCAGCGATGGCGGCCTGACAGGCTCCCGGTTTTCTATCTGAATGCCCCGCGCCCAAATTGTGGGAGCGAGCCTGCTCGCGAAGGCGGCCTGACAGCCGACCGATTTCTGCCTGAATGCGCGCGGCCGATATTGTGGGAACTGGCTTGCCAGCGATGGCGTCCGACAGGCTCCCGGTTTTCTATCTGAATGCCCCGAGCCCAAATGGTGGGAGCGAGCCTGCTCGCGAAGGCGGCCTGACAGCCGACCGATCTCTGCCTGATTGCGCGCGGCCGATATTGTGGGAACTGGCTTGCCAGCGATGGCGTCCTCATAGGCTGCCGGTTTTCTATCTGAATGCCCCGAACTCAAATTGTGGGAGCGAGCCTGCTCGCGAAGGCGGCCTGACAGCCGACCGATCTCTGCCTATTGCGCGCGGCCGATATTGTGGGAACTGGCTTGCCAGCGATGGCGTCCTCATAGGCTCCCGGTTTTCTATCTGAATGCCCCGACCTCAAATTGTGGGAGCGAGCCTGCTCGCGAAGGCGGCCTGGCAGCCGACCGATCTCTGCCTGAATGCGCGTGGCCGAAATTGTGGGAGCTGGCTTGCCAGCGATGGCTTCCGTCAGGCCCCCGGTTTTCTATCTGAATGCCCCGAGCCCAAATTGTGGGAGCGAGCCTGCTCGCGAAGGCGGCCTGACAGCCGACCGATTTCTGCCTGAATGCGCGCGGCCGAAATTGTGGGAGCTGGCTTGCCAGCGATGGCGTCCTGACAGGCCCCCGGTTTTCTATCTGAATGCCCCGAGCCCAAATTGTGGGAGCGAGCCTGCTCGCGAAGGCGGTCTGACAGCCGACCGATCTCTGCCTGAATATGCGCGGCCGAAATTGTGGGAGCTGGCTTGTCAGCGATGGCGTCCTGACAGGCTCCCTGTTTTCTATCTGACTACGCCGAGCCCAAATTGTGGGAGCGAGCCTGCTCGCGAAGGCGGTCTGACAGCCGACCGATTTCTGCCTGATTGCGCGCGGCCGAAATTGTGGGAGCTGGCTTGCCAGCGATGGCGTCCTCATAGGCTCCCGGTTTTCTATCTGAATGCCCCGAGCCCAAATTGTGGGAGCGAGCCTGCTCGCGAAGGCGGCCTGACAGCCGACCGATCTTTGGCTGAATGCGCGCGGCCGAAATTGTGGGAGCTGGCTTGCCAGCGATGGCGTCCTCATAGGCTCCCGGTTTTCTATCTGAATGCCCCGAACTCAAATTGTGGGAGCGAGCCTGCTCGCGAAGGCGATCTGAAAAGCAAAGTTGTTTAACGGTGTGACGAAAACTCAGAACCTTCCCACATGTTTTTCAGGTTGTCCGTCGGACGTGCGATCTCTAGCCTTTGGCCGTCGCTGCAAAAATCAGCGACCGGGTTTCGCAGCCCGGTTAAACTTCAGACGCACAGCGTCCACCATCCGAAAACGGGCGCTTTTTATGCCTTTGTCATGGCGGCTGTGCGCGGGATACCTTCGGGTATGCCGGGTGCCTGAAGTCCCGGTCTGCGAACCTGCGTACAGCTGCCACCTATCATTCGTTTCGCAGCGAACGGTGGCGGCTCCACCACTTCAGGAGATTTCGCCATGTTCAAACCCACGCCAAACCAGCCCAAACCCGTCAATCATCCCAGCACGATCTTCACTGTCCTCCCCGAAGTCGATTCCGAAACACTACTCGCTCACGCCTGTGAAACGCTGGCCTCAGCCAATATCATGGCCACGGAACTGGCGTTCACCCTGAGTGGCCCGACGTGTAATCATCTTTTGGGTATTCAGCAAATGATCTCCCTCGCAGAGCTGTCGGTGAACCGCGTCCTCGATCAAGTCGATCCGCAAATCTGACGCCCAACAAAAAGCCCGCTGAACCTGTGAGGTTCAGCGGGCTTTTTGTCGTTCAGAACTTACAACGTGCCGAACACTTTCTTCGCCAGACTCGTCGCCGCAGCGGCCGGGTTCTTGCGCAGGGTTTCTTCCTGTTTGCCGATCATTTCAAACAAGCCGTTGAGCGCTTGCTCGGTGACGTAGTTTTCGACGTTGGCGCTTTTCGCGTCGACAACGCCGAAGGTCGCGGCCTGGCCGGCGAAGGCGTTGTACTTCTGCGCTACGCCAACCTTGTCGGTCGCCTGTTTGACGATGGGCAGGAATTTGGCGCGGATCTGTTCGCGGCTGGATTTGTCCAGGTATTGGGTGGCCGAGTCGGTGCCGCCGCTGAGGATGCCTTTGGCGTCGGCGACGCTCATTTTCTTCACGGCGTCGACGAGGATCGGCTGCGCCTGGGTTACGGCAGTTTCCGCGGCTTTGTTCATGGCGGTTTCCAGCTCTTCGACCTGGGCGCCCATGCCGAAGGCTTTCATCTTGCTGGCGGCTTTGCCGAGTTTGCCGGGCAGTTCGATTTTCACGTCAGGGTTGTTGCTGAAGCCGCCCGGGGTACCTAATTGTTTGACGGCCAGTTGCGCGCCTTGGGTCAGGGCATCCTTGAGGCCGCCGGTGGCGTCTTGCTGCGACAGGTCGGCGAGCGACAGCGCCAGCACGTTGGCGGAGATCATCAGGCCCGCGCACAGGCCGGCGAAGCGAAGGGTAGGGCGGAACATGGCAGCTTCCTTGATAGGCAATTAGCGAATGGCGTCGACGCGGATTTTCAGCGGCTGCGGATCGTTGCCGTCGAGTTGCACGGCGTGGTTTTCGGTGGTGATGAACATCAGTTCACCGTTGACCTCGATGCGTGCGCTGACCGAATAGCGGTGGCCGGGTTTGACTTGCGCCGGATCGTAGGTCAAGTGGAACGGCAGTGGCACCTGACCTTTGACCGGGCCTTTCTGTTCATCGAGCACCACGGCCGGGGCGTCGGCCAGCGATACGTCTTGCAGGCTCACGCTCAGGGTGGCGCTCGGTGGCAGGGCGATGCGTTGCAGGTAGAACACTTCGCCGTCGAGGCTGGCCTTGCCGGCGGGTGTGGTCGATTGGCAGGCGCTCAATAGGGTGGCGGCTGCGAGCAGGGTGAGTTTTTTCATGACTGATTTCCTACAGGTAAGCATCAAACTTCGGGCTCTGCGGTGGCTTGATCGGCCGCATCTTCACTGCGATGCAGCGCCACCTGACGGATCGATAAACGAATCTCCGCCGGTAACACGCGTTTGGCCGCGCCTTCGGCCAGTTCGCCGAGCAGTTCGTGGTAGCTCAGTTTACCGGCGTCGTCGCGACGCAAAACGTCGAGGTCGAGCAGGGTCTGGATGAAATGGCGGAACAGGCTCTTGTCGAAGAATTCCGGGGCATTGAGGCCGTGCAGGATAGACAGGCGCTGGGCCATGACGGTGCACAGGTCTTCCAGTTCTTCGGCGCTGATGGTGTTCTGCCCGGCGTTGAGCAGCAGCGACACGGTCATGTAGAAGCGCTGCAGGGTCTGCGCGATGCTTTTCGACAGCAGGGTCAGCAACACGAAGTGCCGCGAACTTGGCGCGGGACGCATGTACACCTCTTTCTCGAAGCGCAGCAGACCTTGCTCGACAAACGCGTCCAGCCACTGATCGACCACAGCGTCGAGTTCGTCCAGGGTCCAGCGGATGAACAACTCCGATTGCAGGTACGGGTACAGGGCGCGGGTGTAGCGCAGGATCTGTTCGCGGCTCATGCGCGAGGTGCTCTGGAAGAAGCTCGCCAGCAGCGACGGCAGCGCGAAAATGTGCAGCACGTTGTTGCGGTAGTAGGTCATCAGGACGGCATTTTGCTCGTCGAGATAGAGAATCTTGCCCAGCGCATCGTTCTGCTCGGACAGCAGGTCCATGTCCTTCACATGCTCGATCAGCGCGCGGCCATCGCCTTCGGGCAGCGTGGTGTGCGGCGAGTAGGGAACCTTGCGCAAAAGCGCCAGGTACAGATCCAGCACCCGTGCCATCGCCCGATCGTCCAGCGCCAGGCGTGTGGTCGACAGGAGGGCGAGCGCGACCAGATTCACCGGGTTGATCGCCGCCGCTTCGTTCAGATGCTGCGCGACTTTTTCGCCGAGGCGATTGGTGGTTTCGTTGAGCCACGCCGGTTTGAATTGCGGACCGAGTTCCTGTTGGCGCCAGTCCGGTTGCTCGCTGTCGAGGAATTCCGCCAGTTTGATCGGTTCGCCGAAGTTGACCGCGACCTGACCGAAGCGCTGCTTGAGTGCGCCGATGACTTTGAAGATGTCGAAGATCGACTCTTTCTTCTTGCTCGCGCCGCGCAGCTCACCGAGGTAGGTGCGACCTTCCAGCACCCGCTCGTAACCGATGTACACCGGCACGAACACAATTGGCATCCGCGACGAGCGCAGGAAACTGCGCATCGTGATCGCGAGCATCCCGGTTTTCGGTTGCAGCATGCGTCCGGTGCGCGAGCGACCGCCCTCGACGAAGTATTCGACCGGGAAACCTTTGGTGAACAGGGTGTGCAGGTATTCGTTGAACACCGAGGTGTACAGCGGGTTGCCCTTGAACGTGCGGCGCATGAAGAACGCGCCGCCACGGCGCAGCAGGCTGCCGATCACCGGCATGTTCAGGTTGATCCCGGCGGCGATGTGCGGCGGGGTCAGGCCGTTGCGGAACAGCAGGTACGAGAGCAGCAGGTAGTCGATGTGGCTGCGGTGGCACGGCACGTAGATCACTTCGTGACCCTGCGCGACTTTCTGTACGCCTTCGATGTGGTTGACCTTGATGCCGTCGTAGATTTTGTTCCAGAACCAGCTCAGCACCACTTCGAGAAAGCGGATTGCGGTGTAGGTGTAGTCCGAGGCGATCTCGTTGCCATAGCGCAGGGCCTGGGCCTTGGCTTTTTCCGGCGAAATGTTTTCGCGTTCGGCTTCGTCGAGGATCGCTTGCTTGACCAGCGGCTGGTTGAGCAGACCCTTCACCAGATTACGCCGGTGGGAAATGTCCGGGCCGATAACGGCGGCTTTGAGATTGCGAAAGTGCACGCGCAGGATTCGCTGGGCCATGCGCACGGTGCGTTCGTGGCCCTTGTTGTGATCGATCAGTTCGCGCAGATGAATTGGCGCGGAGAATTGCACGCGGGTCTTGCGCCCGAGAATCATGATGCTCAGCAGTCGACGCAAGCGTCCGGTGACTGCCCAGCTGTCTGCGAACAATAGCTTCCACGGACTCGATTCGCTGTCCGGCGACTGGCCCCAGAACACACTGACCGGAATGATCTGCGCGTCTTCGGCGGCATTCTGGGTGAGGGCGCTGACAAGGCGCGTCAGGGTCGGCGGCGCGCCGCGTTTGTCCTGACGGCCAAGCCAGTCCGGGTCCGGCGTCAGGTAGAAGAACGCGGCCGGCTCCAGCAGATTACCCACCGACACCGGCAGCACCGGCCGTGGCAGGCCGGCCTTGGTGCACTCGGTGTCGAGCACGGCCAGATCGGTCAGCGAAGGGTTTTGCAGGACGTAGAACACCGGACGACTGCGGTCGAGGTTGAGGGTGAACGACGACTGGTTGATGGTCTCCGAGCGAACCCAGAGATACAACAGTCGGCGCAAGGTGCCAAACACAAGACGGCGGAACGGGGAACGGGTCATACGGCTTCTGCGTGAGTGGATAAAACCGAGCGTTTGCTCGGGTGGGCAGGGGGCGTTCTTCATGAGTTTTCGTGCCGCGCCGTGCCTGCTGCTGTGCAGGGCAAGGCGCGAGAAGCGTGGTTTGGTCATTCCAAACAAGCTTCGAGCAACGCAGCCCTGCACAACAGCAGGCGCGGCCCTTCGGGTTGTGCCTTAAAGCGGACCAGGCTGCGTTGCAGGCCTTGGAAAGGGAACAACCATTCCCAGCGGCCTGCGCCTTGCCTGGTCCGCTTTAAGGCGACAACGCGGCGCGAAAACTCATGAAGAACGCCCCCTAGTGTGCCGGATTAGGCGAAAATCGGCAAAAAAGCGGCGAAGTAATCTCCTGTTGAGAGTTTTTGCGCCTGTCATATACTCGGCGGTCTGTCGTCGCGGCCCTTTAATGGCCGTCGGACGCAGGCTGGCGTTCCTCAAAGGCTTTCCTGCGAAAAGCCTGTCCAATAATAAAAAAGGAGTATGAACAGATGGCAACACGTGAAACCGGCAACGTGAAGTGGTTCAACGACGCCAAGGGCTACGGCTTCATTCAGCGCGAAGACGGGGTGGACGTGTTCGTGCACTACCGCGCAATTCGCGGCGAAGGGCACCGCTCGCTGGCGGAAGGTCAGCAGGTCGAGTACGCCGTGGTGACGGGGGAGAAGGGTTTGCAGGCTGAGGATGTAGTCGGGCTGTAGGCTTGAGCTACAAGCTACAAGCGGTCAGCTCGAGGCTTGTAGCTTGTAGCTTGTAGCTTGCAGCTGCTTTTACGCCGTTTTCCAGGTGATCTCTTCTTCACCGTCTTCGCTGATGCGCATCCAGCGATCCGCCGTCTCCTCACCTTCTTCCTCGACCCACGTGCCCGGCGCGCAACGCACTTCGACGTTCAGCGCGGCAAAGGCTGCGCGGGCGCAGGCGATGTCGTCGTCCCACGGGGTCTGGTCGCTTTCCAGGTACAGGCTGTTCCACTTGCCCACGGCTTTTGGCAGCCAGGTGACCGGGACGTTGCCGGCCTTGCACTTGTAGGTCTGGCCCTTCTGTACCCAGTCGCTGCACGGGCCCAGCGCGGCGCCGAGCCAGGCGGAGATGGCCTTGTGGTCGACGTCGGCGTCTTTCAGGTAAATCTCGATGTCCGGTTGGCGCATGGATGTCCTCACTGCGGGTCTGAAAAATCCATTCGCGGATTTAGCCGGCCCCGGGCATTTGCCCGAGACCAATAGTTATTGAAGAATGAAATAATCGTAGCGCATCGACACGGTGGTCTCGAACGGCTCGGCCTGCTCGATCACTGCTGCACGACGCTCGGCACTGGCGCGCCAGCCGTGGGGTGTCATCGCCAGGAGGTTGGCGCGATCCTGCGGCTTGTCCAGCGTCAGCTTGAATTCCAGGATTTCACTGTGCGCCAGCGCCATGCCTTGCGGCACCAGGGCCAGATGCTTGTCGTCGGTGTATTCACGCACTTCGTCGTACAGGCTTTCGCGCAGTTCCATCAAATGTCCGCTGGTCGGGCCGACTTTCATCAATCCGCCGCCGACGCTCAGCAGGCGTTTGGCCTCTTCCCAATCCAATGGACTGAAGACGCTGGCGAGAAACTGGCAGCTGCCCGAGGCCAATGGCACGCGGGCCATGCTGGCGATCAACCAGGTCAGTTGCGGATTGCGTTTGCAGGCGCGTTTGACGGCTTCACGCGAGATGTCCAATGCGTAGCCATCGGCATCCGGCAGCGCATCGGCGATCTGCGCGGTGTAGTAACCCTCACCACAACCGATATCGACCCAGCGTGCCGGCGCGTAGCTCGCCGCCAGTTCGGCCAGACGCTTGGCCACCGGCGCGTAATGCCCGGCGTTCAAGAAATCACGGCGGGCCTCGACCATCGCCTGATTGTCGCCAGGATCGCGGCTGTTTTTGTGCTGCACCGGCAGCAGGTTCAGGTAACCCTGCCGCGCACGGTCAAAACGATGCCCGGCGGGACAGACCACGCCGTTCTCCACCGCATTCAGCGGCTCACTGCAGATCGGGCACGCGAGCATCAGGCGAGCAACTTGATCATGGTCTGGTAGTAAATCTCGGTCAGTACATCGAGATCGGCCGCCAGCACACGCTCGTTGACCTGGTGAATGGTCGCGTTGACCGGGCCCAGTTCAACCACTTGCGTGCCCATGGTCGCGATGAAACGGCCGTCGGAGGTGCCGCCGCTGGTCGAAGCCTTGGTCTGGCGACCGGTGATGTCCTTGATGCTCGCCGACACCGCGTCGAGCAGTGCGCCCGGCTCGGTGAGGAACGGCAGGCCGGACAGCGCCCAGTCGATGTGCCAGTCCAGGTCATGTTTGTCGAGGATATCGGCAACGCGTTTCTGCAGGCCTTCAACAGTCGATTCAGTGGAAAAGCGGAAGTTGAACACGGCCACCAGATCACCCGGAATCACGTTGGTCGCGCCGGTGCCGGAATTGACGTTGGAAATCTGGAAACTGGTCGGCGGGAAGAAATCGTTGCCGTGATCCCAGTGCTCGGCGGCCAGTTCGGCCAGCGCCGGCGCGGCGAGGTGGATCGGGTTCTTGGCCAGATGCGGATAGGCCACGTGGCCCTGAATGCCTTTGACGGTGAGCTTGGCACCCAGCGAGCCGCGACGGCCGTTTTTCACCACGTCGCCGACCAGGGTGGTGCTCGACGGTTCGCCGACGATGCACCAGTCCAGACGCTCGTTACGTGCGGCCAGACGCTCAACCACAGCCTTGGTGCCGTGGTGCGCCGGGCCTTCTTCGTCGCTGGTGATCAGGAACGCGACCTTGCCTTTGTGGTTCGGGTAGTCGGTGACGAAGCGCTCGGCGGCGACGGTCATCGACGCCAGGCTGCCTTTCATGTCCGCCGCGCCACGGCCGCAAAGCATGCCGTGTTCATCGATCAGCGCGTTGAACGGGTCGATCTGCCAGGCAGTCACCGGACCGGTCGGCACCACGTCGGTGTGACCGGCGAAACACAGCACCGGGCCATCGTTGTTGCCGTGGGTGGCCCAGAAGTTATCCACGTCTTCAATGCGCATCGGCTCCAGTTTGAAACCGGCATCGCCCAGGCGCTGCATCATCTGCTTCTGGCAGTCGGCGTCGACCGGCGTCACGGACGGACGGCGGATCAGGTCGATGGCGAGTTGAAGGGTCGGCGAAAGGTCGGCGTGGGCCGTCATGGAAAACTCCGAAAACTTGAAATTGGGCAAGGGCCAATGTGGGAGCGAGCCTGCTCGCAAATGCGGTGTGTCAGTCAACATAATCGGTGATTGTTACAACGCCTTCGCGAGCAGGCTCGCTCTCACAGGGGATTGAGTTCGGTCAGTAAGACCGGTTATCACGCCAAGCCCCGCAAAATGGCGGTTATCTTAAAGCAAAACGGCGACCATTGGCCGCCGTTTAGTGCATCGACAAGGAATTAGACGGCCGGTGCCGGCTCAGGCGCCGCCGCCGGTTTTGGCAGCGACGACAGGAACGCCATGATCAACGCCGCCAGATACGGCAGCGACTGCACCAGCAACATGACCACCCAGAAACGCATGTCGTTGCTCGGCATGCCGTTGACCAGATAGATCCCCAGCGCCGCGCCCCACAACAGCAGCATGATGAACAGCTCTTCGCGTGCTTCGGAGATCGCCACCCAGAAACTGTGGTTATCAGCGTTTTTCGGCGTGCGCAAGAACGGAATGCTGCTAGTGAAGAAACCGTACAACACCGCTTTGGCGATGGTGTGCGACAACGCCAGCCCGGCCAGCGCGGCGCAGAACGCATCCTTGAGGTTCACGCCAACGGCGCGACGGTACAGGAAGATGATCTTGCCAACCTTGAACACAAACAGCGCCAACGGCGGGATCGCGAAAATCAGCAGCGGCGGATCGACCCGTTGCGGCACGATGATCATCGCCGCCGACCACAGCAGCGCGCCGACGGTGAAGAAGATATTCATACCGTCCGCGACCCACGGCAACCAGCCCGCAAGGAAGTGGTAGCGCTGACCGCGAGTCAATTCGGTGTCCTTGCCGCGCAGCAGGCTGCCGGTGTGGCGCTTGATGATCTGAATCGCACCGTAGGCCCAGCGGAAGCGCTGCTTCTTGAAGTCGATGAACGTATCCGGCATCAGGCCCTTGCCGTAGCTGTCGTGGTAATACGCCGCCGACAGGCCTTTTTCGAATACGCGCAGACCAAGTTCGGCATCCTCGCAGATACACCAGTCGGCCCAGCCCAACTCTTCCAGAACCGAACGGCGAGTCATGGTCATGGTGCCATGCTGGATGATCGCGTCACGGTCGTTGCGGGTGACCATGCCGATATGGAAGAAGCCTTTGTACTCGGCGTAGCAGAGCTTCTTGAAGGTGCTTTCGTTCTGGTCGCGGTAATCCTGCGGCGACTGCACCACGGCGATTTTCGGGTCGGCGAAGTGCGGCACCATGTGCTTGAGCCAGTTCGGCGCCACGCAGTAGTCCGAGTCGATAACCGCGATCACTTCGGCATCCTTGGCGGTGTGCGGAAGCAGGTAATTCAGCGCGCCGCCCTTGAAGCCGGCCAATGGCGAAACGTGGAAGAACTTGAAGCGCGGGCCGAGGGTTTCGCAGTAGTCGCGCACCGGCTCCCACACTGCCGGGTCCTTGGTGTTGTTGTCGATGATCAGGACTTCGTAGTCCGGGTAATCGAGGGCAGCCAAGGCGTCGAGTGTCTGTTTGACCATCTCCGGCGGCTCGTTGTAGCACGGCACATGGATCGACACTTTCGGGCGGTAGTCCGAATCACCAACCACCGGCAGGAATTCGCGTCGACGTTTGTGAATCCACACCGCTTCGGCCAGTTCATGGGCCTCGGTGAGTAACACGATGAACACCCCGAACGCACCGAGCGCCAGCAGGAAACCCACCGTCAGACTGAACCAGGTGCTGTATTGCAGGCTGTAGTCGTAACCGATCCACACCAGCACCGATCCGCAAAGGAAGGCGATAAAGGTCAGGAAGACGCGTCCGCGCTGGCGCAGCGCCGAGCCATCGATCATCAGCAACGTCAGCGACAACAGCGCCAGCACCACCGAGCCGACTGCCAGCACGCGCCATTGCGGGATCGCTACCACCGGGCCTTCGAAATTGAATTTCTGCTGACGCGCGGCGTTGAAAACGCCCCAGTAGGCGCCGACCGAACCTTCGTCGCTGGCCTTCCACGGCTGGTCGAACGCTTCGATCACGAAGTAGTTGAAGCCCTGGCGATTGAGCTTGTTGACCAGCGTGCGCAGGTAGATCGCCTGATCCGCCGGCGACGCATCAGCGCCACCGCGCATGCGACCGTTGCTCGGCCAGCCGATTTCAGACAGCAGCAACGGTTTTTTCGGGAACATCTTCTTCAGGTCGCGGGCACGGTCGAAGACGAACTGGCCGGCCTTGTCGACCGGGATGAATTCCCAGTAAGGCAGAACGTGCGCGGCGATCAGGTCAACGTGCTTGGCCAGTTCCGGGTGTTCTTCCCAGACGTGCCACTGTTCGGACGTGGTGACCGGCACTTTCACCGCAGCACGAACCCGGTCGAGCAATACGCTGAGTTGTTCAGCGGTGATTTCCTTACGGAAGATCGCCTCGTTACCGACCACCACGCGCACCACACTGCGCGACGTGTTGGCCAGTTCGATGGCGCGAGTGATTTCGCGCTCGTTGCGCTCCTGATCAGGGCTGATCCAGATCCCCAGAGTCACGCGCAGACCGAACTCTTCAGCCAGTTTCGGAATGTCTTGCAGGGAGCCGTCGACCGAGTAGATGCGGATGTTATCCGTCAACTTGCTCATGATCTCGAGGTCGCGGCGCATCTCGTCGTCAGACGGATACTGGTCCTTCTGTGGGTACTGGCCCTGCTGGAACGGCGAATAAGAGAAACCGGAGATCTGATCCGGCCAGTTGGGCGCGGAGACCGGGCGATTGATCAGCGCCCAGAAACCAGTGAACAGGGCGGCGATTGCCAGAACCACCACCAGGTTGAGACCAAATTTACGCGATGACATAGCTGTTTCGGGTTCCAAAGGCTGTGGAACGAAGGATCGGTAGGCTATACGCCAAAGGGGCGCGCATCCTACACCGGTAGTTCGCCAGTCGTACAACGGACGGGGAAATTACTCACATTGGGCAAGTACCGTTGACTTAAGTTCTTACACTTGTCGCTTGAAGCTTAAAACTTGTGGCTGCGTAGCCCTATAATGCGCGCCGGTTTTTGGGGTAATGGTCATGAGTACAGAAGATCCGCGGTTTGCAGGCATCGCCCGTTTGTATGGCATCGAAGGCATGGAGCGCTTGCGCGCGGCCCATGTGGCGATCGTCGGCGTCGGTGGCGTCGGTTCCTGGGCGGCGGAAGCCATTGCCCGTTGTGGCGTGGGCGAGATTTCGCTGTTCGACCTCGATGATGTCTGCGTCAGCAACGCCAACCGCCAGTTGCACGCGCTGGACAGCACCGTCGGCAAACCCAAGGTCGAGGTGATGGCCGAGCGTCTGCGCGGGATCAACCCGGACTGCACGGTGCACGCCGTGGCGGATTTCGTCACCCGCGAGACCATGGCCGAATACATCACGCCGAACATCGACTGCGTGATCGACTGCATCGACGCGGTCAACGCCAAAGCGGCGCTGATCGCCTGGTGCAAGCGCCGCAAGATTCAAATCATCACCACCGGTGGCGCGGGTGGGCAGATTGATCCGACGCTGATTCAGGTCTGTGACCTCAACCGCACGTTCAACGATCCGCTGGCTTCGAAAGTGCGCTCGACATTGCGCCGTGATTACGGTTTCTCGCGCACCGTGACCCGTCATTACAGCGTGCCGTGCGTGTTCTCCACCGAGCAACTGCGCTATCCGAAACCGGACGGCAGCATTTGTTTGCAGAAGAGTTTTGTCGGCGACGGCGTGAAGCTGGACTGCGCGGGCGGGTTTGGCGCGGTGATGATGGTCACGGCGACGTTCGGGATGGTTGCGGCGACCAAGGCTGTGGACAAGATTGTGGCGGGTGTTCGGCGCCCGGCGGAGCGGGTCAAACCTCAGGTTTGAGATTGCCAGTGATGGCCCCTTCGCGAGCAGGCTCGCTCCCACACTGGAATGCGTTCACATGTGGGAGCGAGCCTGCTCGCGAAGGCGATTAACCTGCCAACTCATTCATCCGCTTGAGCACAGCATTCAGGCCATTACTGCGCGACGGCGACAACTGTCGCGACAGCCCCAACTGACTGAACCAGTCCGGCAAATCCACTTGCTGCAACTCATTAGCGGTCAGGCCATTGACTCGCAACAGCAGCAACGCCACCAATCCACGAATCATCCGTGCATCGCTGCTCGCTGCGAACTGCCAGTGGCCATCCTGTAACGCGCCGACCAACCACACCTGGCTTTCACAGCCATGTACCCGGTTGGCGTCGCACTTGTCTGCGTCATTCAACGGCGGCAGACGATCACCAAACTGCATCAACAACCGCGCCCGCTGTTCCCAACCGGCGGCATTCTGAAACGTTTGCAGCGCCTCGGCAGCCTCTACCGGCAAGCTCATCGCAACAACTCCAGCGCCTGATCCAGCGCTTCAAAGAACCGTTCCAGATCCTCGGAATCGTTGTACAGCGCCAGCGACACCCGAATCGCCCCCGCCAACTCGAAACGCTTCAGCAGTGGCATCGCGCAGTGATGACCCGCGCGCACGGCAATGCCTTGCTCGGTCAGCAGGTGCGCGAGATCCGCGTTGTGCACGCCTTCAACGACAAAACTGGCCAGCGCCAGTTGCGGTTTGCCCAGCAGGCGAATGCCGTTACGCGCCGCGAGGCCACGCAACAGATAGTCATGCAATGCCGCTTCGTGTGCCGATACCGCGTCCTGATCCAGCCCGGCCAGATAGTCGAGGGTCGCACCGAGGCCGATCACGCTGGCAATCGGCGGCGTGCCCGCCTCAAAACCCAGCGGAGCAGGGCGGAAACGTGCGTCGTGATAGTTGGCTTCCAGGACCATTTCGCCACCGAACTGCCACGGCTTCAGCTGTTCAAGCGCAGTATTGCGCCCGAACAGCACGCCGAGGCCATCGGGGCCGTACAGCTTATGGCTGGAAAATACGTAGAAGTCGCAACCCAGTGCCTGCACGTCATGCCGACCGTGAACCACACCTTGCGCGCCATCGACCACGGTCAGCGCGTTGTGCGCCTTGGCCATGCCCAGCAGCGCCGGCAAGGGTTGCCAGGCGCCGAGCACGTTGGACAACTGACTGACCGCCAGCAAGCGCGTACGCGGGCCGATCAGGTGCACAGCGGCGGCGAGGTCGATCAAACCGTCGGCGTCCAGTGGCAGGATCACCAGTTTCAGTTGACGACGTTGTGCCAGTTGCTGCCACGGCAGCAGGTTGGCGTGATGCTCCAGGGCGCTGATGACAATTTCATCGCCCGGCTGGAAAAGATGTTCCAGGCCATAAGCCAGGAGATTCAGCGCGCTGGTGGCGCCGTGGGTAAAGATGATCTGTCCGCTGTCACCGGCATTGAGCCATTGCGCAACTTTCAGCCGACTGTCTTCGAACGCCTGGGTGGCATGGGCCCCGGGCAAGTGTTGTGCGCGGTGCACATTGGCCGCGCCGTTGGCGTAGTAATGCGTCAGCGCGTCGAGCAGGGCTTGGGGTTTTTGGGTGGTGGCGGCGTTATCCAGATAGGTCTGGTCTTGCCGTTGCAGGGCGGCGATGGCCGGGAAATCGGCGCGCCAGGGAGAAGGAATCATCATGGGTTATACGCCTGACCCTGTGGTAGCGAGCTTGCTCGCGAAGCTTTTGGCGACTTCAAGGACGCCTTCGCGAGCAAGCTCGCTCCCACAGGTGATCAATGTGCTGCTTAGTTGTGAGCGTGCAGCGCTTCGTTCAGCTCGATCGCCGATTTGTGGGTTTTGCATTCCACCGCACCGGTTTCCGAATTGCGACGGAACAGCAGGTCAGTCTGGCCGGCCAGTTCACGGGCCTTCACAACTTTAACCAGATTGTTGTGCTCATCCAGCAGCGCGACTTTGGTGCCGGCGGTCACGTACAGGCCCGACTCGACGGTGTTGCGGTCGCCCAACGGAATACCGATACCGGCGTTGGCGCCGATCAGGCAGCCTTCGCCAACCTTGATCACGATGTTGCCGCCGCCCGACAGGGTGCCCATGGTCGAGCAGCCGCCGCCCAGGTCCGAACCCTTGCCGACGAAGACGCCAGCCGACACGCGGCCTTCGATCATGCCCGGGCCTTCGGTGCCGGCGTTGAAGTTGATGAAACCTTCGTGCATCACGGTGGTGCCTTCGCCTACGTAAGCGCCCAGACGCAGACGCGCGGCGTCAGCGATACGCACGCCGGCCGGTACCACGTAGTCGGTCATTTTCGGGAACTTGTCCACCGAGAACACTTCCAGCAACTCGCCACGCAGACGCGCTTCGAGCTGCATTTCCGCCAGTTCGCTCAGGTCGATTGCGCCCTGGCTGGTCCATGCAACGTTAGGCAGCAACGGGAAGATCCCGGCCAGGCTCACGCCGTGCGGCTTGACCAGACGGTGCGACAGCAGATGCAGCTTCAAGTACGCCTCAGGCGTGGAAGTCAGTTGCGCGTCTTCAGCCAGCAAAGTAGCGACCAGTGGCTTGTGGCTCTCGGCCAGACGGGTCAGCAGTTTGCCTTGAACAGCGTCGATACCTTTGACTGCTTCAGCCAGTTGCGCCGCTTGTGCGGTGGTGAAGGTGATGGCCTGGTTGCCTTCGGTGTAACCGAGGATCGGCGCAACAGCAGCGACCAGTTCGGCCGAAGGGTTGAGCAGTGGCTGTGCGTAAAACACTTCGAGCCAGGCGCCCTGACGGTTTTGCGTGCCGACACCGAAAGCGATGCTGAACAGAGAGTTGGACATGTGAATACCTCTACAAAGAGTGACGGGCTGCTTACTTCAGAGCGGCCGCGTAGATATCTGGCTTGAAGCCAATCAGGGTTCGGTCACCGAGATCGAGCACCGGGCGCTTGATCATCGAGGGTTGGGCGAGCATCAGTTCGATGGCTTTTGCTTGGTCGAGATCGGCTTTACGTTCGTCGTCGAGTTTGCGAAAGGTCGTGCCTGCGCGGTTCAACACCGTTTGCCAGCCGTGCTCGTCACACCATTGGGTCAGGTGTTCTCGGTCGATACCGGCGGTTTTGTAGTCGTGAAAGTCATAGGCGACAGCGTGTTCATCAAGCCAGGTGCGCGCCTTTTTCATGGTGTCGCAGGCTTTGATGCCGAAAAGGTGCAACGTTTTACTTGAAACGGTCAAGGAATTGCCCCCTTTACAGGTGCTGGAAAAAAATGGTGTCGGATTATGCCATGACCAAAGCGTTTCGGGCGCCCGGCTTCATTACCCTGCACCAAATCCCTGCAGGAGCTGTCGAGTGAAGCGAGGCTGCGATCTTTTGATTCTGTTTTTAAACATCAAAAGATCGCAGCGTGCTGCAGCTCCTGCACGGGGATCAGTGTCGGCGTGCGACATAGGTGCAACGGTCAGGCGCAGCCTAAACGGCTAATATGGCAGTTCAACGCTGTCGATCGTCCGAGATTTTGATTTATGCAAACCGCTTACACCGTCCTGATCCTGCTGATGCTGGTCAGCGTTTCGCGTCTGGTCGGACGGGTTATCCCACTGCCGCTGCCACTTGTGCAAATTGCTGCCGGCGCCTTGCTGGCCTGGCCGACCCTTGGTTTGCACGTGGCGCTGGATCCCGAGTTGTTTCTGTTCCTGTTCCTGCCGCCGCTGCTGTTCTCCGACGGCTGGCGCATGCCCAAACGCGAACTCTGGCACCTGCGTGGCCCGATCCTGACACTGGCTGTGGGGCTGGTGCTGTTCACGGTGGTCGGCGCCGGGTACTTCATTCACTGGTTATTGCCGACGATTCCGCTGCCGGTGGCGTTCGCGTTGGCGGCAGTGCTGTCGCCGACTGATGCCGTGGCCGTCTCGGCGATCTCGCAAAACCGCTTGCCGACCCCCTTGATGCACATGCTGCAAGGCGAGGCGCTGATGAACGATGCGTCGGGCCTGGTGACGTTCAAGTTTGCTTTGGCCGCTGCGGTAACGGGCGTGTTCTCGCTGGCCACCGCCAGTTTGACGTTTGTATTGGTGGCGGTCGGCGGCCTGGCCGTTGGTGTGGCGCTGAGTTGGCTGGTCGGGCGTTTGCGGTCGTGGATGATCGCTCGCGGGTGGGATGATCCGGCGACCCACGTGGTCTTCATGTTGCTGCTGCCGTTTGCGGCTTATGTGTTGGCTGAACGCCTTGGCGCCTCGGGCATTCTGTCGGCGGTGGCGGCGGGGATGATGCAGAGCTGGCTCGATCTGCTGCCGCGCCAGACCAGCACACGATTGCTCAATCGCAGCGTTTGGTCGCTGTTGGAGTTCGCCTTCAATGGCTTGATTTTCCTTCTGCTCGGTCTGCAATTGCCGGACATCATCAAAGCGGTGGTCAGCCATGAACCGACGTTGTGGCCGGCGTTGTTTTACCGCTGCCTCGATGTGATCGCGATTTTCCTCGCGCTGGTGCTGTTGCGATTTATCTGGGTACAGAGCATCTGGCGCTTATCGGTGTTGTTGCGGCGGTTGCGTGGTAAAGGTGCGCTGACGCAAGTGCCGACTGCGCGATCCTGCTGGCTGCTGACCGTCGGCGGCGTGCGCGGTGCGGTGACACTGGCGGGTGTGATGTCGGTGCCAATGTTGATGGGGGCGGACGCCTTTCCCGAGCGTGATCTGCTGATCTTTATTGCTGCGGGGGTGATCCTGTTGTCGCTGGTGTCGGCGTGCATCGCCTTGCCGTTGTTGCTGCGCGGCATCGAAAAAAGCCCTGATGACAAGCGTCGTCAAGAGGTCCGCGATGCCTGGCGCAAGACGGCCGAGGCCGCGATTCACGCGCTCGAAACCGAAGAGGCCAATCAGCAGGACGCCGCGCAAGCTGCGCTGGCGGCGGAACTGAAGGCGCGGATCATGTCCGAATACCGCCATCAACTGGACGTGTTCAACGATTCGGCGGAAGCCCAGGCGCTGGCGTTCCAGATGGATTTGCTGGAACGCCGATTGCGCCTTAAAGCGCTGCGTGCGCAACGACTGGAGTTATATAGCCTCAGCCGTCATCACCAGATTGGCGATGACGTGCTGCGAGAAGTGTTGGGTGAACTGGATCTGAGTGAGGCCAATCTGGGGGTAGTGAAGTGAAGGAATCACCCGGTTCGAGTTGGCTTACCTCGGATAAAGTAATTTCATCAGTTGTTTGTCTTTTTTGCTGATCTTGCGGTTGATGGGGACTTCCCAGTCACCCACTGTCAGATCGTTCGCCACCGGGTGATGCATGATCGACCTTTTGTCGTAGGCCGTGTAAATCGCTTCCAGCGTGTCGAAAGGGGTAAACAGGTTGTGGTCGACTTGCGCGGGCGTGAGCGGACCCATTTCGCGATTCTGATAGAACTCGTAGACCTTTGGCTTATCCCAAGGGATTTTCGCCTGCGGGTGCTGGTGTTCATGCATTGCGCCAAGGGCGTGACCAAACTCATGAGTCACGATGACTTCGAAGTCTGGATGATCCGGTTTCACGCCCAGGTCCATGGTTCTGTCGTCAGGATGAATCAACAACGCGTCGGTGCCGAGCATTGAGCTGTTGAAGTTATTGGTAGTGGCGATGCGTATGTCACCCACGAGGTCGTCAACGAACTCGAATTTCAGGTTGATATACGGCAACCATTGACTGGCTGCCTTGATGATTTTGTCTTTGTGATCCGCCTCAAGTTCGTCCATGAAGGCAATCTTCAAGGTACGGCCGTTTGCCCATAGCTTTGAATAATTAAATACCGAGCGTTTGCGGCGGTTGCCGGTAGTTGCGCTTTTCGTCGTGCCGGCATTGGCCGGATTTTCATTGATGGCTGCCGCGTAAGCTTCTTGGTCGTCAGGCCATTGTATAAGTTGGCAATCTGTCAGTTCGTGCATGGTGGATTTTATCCTTGAAATTAAGAGTCGGCAGTTATTCAGATGCTGCGAATAGTGCAATTCAAGACTAGTACTTGGCCGGCAGGCAAGTGCGTTACACAGTTATATGGGCTGTTACTTGGTTTTTGAATGTTTCAAGCAAGTGCGAGCAGGACACCACAGTTGCGCGTCACTTGAAATTGCCGGGTTGGCGCTGACATGCTCAGGCAGGCAACTGCCCATAGTTGAGGGCAGGGTAGATTTTTCTGGCGAAGGCCTTGTCCTTGTCGCTAAGCGTCAAATTGAGGCCAACCGCGTCATTTCCGTAGATCAGGTTGGTAGTTGGGTAATGCATGATCGAGAGTTTGTCGTAGTCGCCGAAGACAGCAGCGTCCGGAGACTCCAGCTCGAAAAGGTTGCTGTCTACGTCCTCCCTTGTCCAGCCATGTTGCTTGCCCAGGAACTCATAGGCCGCTTCCTTGTTCCACGGGATGCGCGCCTCCGGGTGCAAATGGGCGTGGTGGAAGCCTAGGGCGTGGCCAAATTCATGCTGGACCGTGTGGTCGAAAAGCGGTGAGTCCGGCGTGGTGCCCAAAACCATTGTGGGTTCGTTGACATCCACTTGCATTGCGTCGATCCCTATAAACGAATAGCTGTCCTTTCCTTGCAGGGCGATCCGAATCATCCCTGGCACGTTTTCGACCAATTCAAAGGCCAGGCTGACGAAAGGTTCCCACTTCCGGATGCCTAGTTCGATTCGATATTTCAGTTCGTCGGACACGTCATGCATGAAAGAGAACGTAATAGTGCTGGCATTCTCCCAGAACTTGGTTGTGTAACCCAAGGAACGTTTACGGCGCACTGCCGGCGCGTCGTTATGGTTTTCCGGGAGCCGCTCGAAGTTGTCTGTCGGTTTTGCCATTCTTACGAGGTTATAGTTGTGCACGGTCAATATCCTTATTGATTGCCAAAGTGTCGCCTTGATTCAGCTGGCGTCAAAATTTTTATATTTGAGGGTAATAGGGTTTTGGTTTTCGGCAGGCTCGGTTTTAGTAGAAGTTCGCGCGATTAAAGTCGCTCTACAGTGGCCAGCGTTTCAAGGGGGAAATTAGACCGAGCAGGGAGAAGAGTAAATGTGCTCGTTGTAAACGCTTATATCACGACGGTTGATACCCGCACCGGATTGCCCGGTGCGGGCCATGATTACTGTTGGCGAGTAATGAACGCGCGGATCCGCTGTGCCGCCTCAACGCATTCGGCAAGTGGTGCAACCAGCGCCATCCGTACCCGGCCTGCGCCCGGATTGACGCCTTCCACTTCGCGGGACAAGTACGAACCTGGCACTACGGTCACGTGTTCTTCGGCAAACAGGTCACGGCAGAATGCCGCGTCGTCACCTTTCACGTTTGGCCACAAATAAAAGCTGCCATCGGGACGCTGCACGTCCATTACCGGGCTGAGGATTTCCAGTACCGCGTCGAATTTCTCGCGATACAAAGTGCGGTTGGCGCGCACATGTTCTTCGTCATTCCAGGCGGCAACGCTGGCCAGTTGGGTTTGAACCGGCATCGCACAGCCGTGATAGGTGCGATAAAGCAGGAAACCCTTGAGGATCTCGGCATCGCCGGCAACGAAGCCGGAACGCAAACCGGGCAGGTTCGAGCGCTTGGACAGGCTATGGAACACCACGCAGCGCTTGAAATCCTTGCGACCCAGTTCGACGCACGCGCTGAGCAGGCCCGGCGGAGGAGTCTGCTCGTCGAAGTAAAGCTCGCTGTAGCACTCGTCGGCGGCGATCACGAAGTCGTGTTCATCCGCCAGGGCGATGAGTTTTTTCAGGGTGTCGACCGGAATCAGCGCGCCTGTCGGATTACCCGGCGAGCACAGGAAAAGAATCTGGCAGTGCTTCCAGATGTCCGCTGAAACAGCGTCGAAATCCGGGTTGAAGCCGTTATCGTCCAGGCACGGCAGGTAATGTGGCTTGGCGCCGGCCAGGAACGCCGCGCCTTCGTAGATCTGATAGAACGGGTTCGGGCTGACCACCAGCGCATCATCACCACGATTGACCACGGTCTGGGTGAAGGCGAACAGCGCTTCACGGGTGCCATTGACTGGTAATACGTTGCGGGCCGGGTCGATCCAGCCGCTCGGAACGCCGAAGCGGCGTTCGCACCAGCCGGCGATGGCTTCGCGCAGGGCCGGGATGCCGAGCGTGGTTGGATACACCGCCATCTGATCCAGACTGTTTGCCAATGTCTCGGCGACAAAGCTTGGCGAACGGTGTTTCGGCTCACCGATGGACAGCGCGATCGGGCGCTTGTCCGGGTTCGGGGTCACGGTGCCGAGCAGGGCGCGGAGCTTCTCGAACGGGTAGGGCTGGAGCTGGTTCAGAGCGTTGTTCATCGGTGCGGGGTCTCGTGCAAAGCGGTTAAATCAGGTCGCGCATTCAAATACTGATGCGCGAAAGATTGATATCGGGTTCATGGCTGACGCTCAACTGCTCGACAATCGCATCCTGCAAGCGGCTGCACAGCAGCGGATCGGACAAGGGCTGATTTTTCGCATCAGTAATAAAGAACACGTCCTCCACTCGTTCGCCCAACGTTGCAATTTTGGCGTTTTGCAGCGACAGGTCAAACTCCAGAAAGATGCCGCCGATCCGCGCCAGCAGACCTGGTCGGTCAGGCGCGGTCAATTCCAGTACGGTGACCGGGCGTTGCGCGTCGTTGTGGATAGTGACCTGTGGCGCGAACGCGAAATGCTTAAGCTGGCGGGGCACCCGACGCTGAATGATCGTCGGGTAGTCGTCCGGATTGCGCAGAGCGTCGGTCAAACCGTCGCGGATCTGCTTGATCCGCACAGGGTTGTCGCCGATGGATTCGCCATCGTTGTCGAGCACGATGTAGGTGTCGAGGGTGAACTGGCTGCTCGAGGTGATAACCCGGGCGTCGTGAATGTTCAGGTTGAGCTGATCCATCGCCGCCACGGTCACCGCGAAGAAGTCGTGCTGATCCGGCGCATAGATGAAGATCTGTGTGCCGCCCTCGAACTCGCGCTGGGTGGTTTCCTTGATCAGTACCAGCGGCCCGCCATCGACGGGTTGCTGGAGGATCGCATCGCTGTGCCAGGCCACGTCGCCGGCGGTGTGGCGCAGGAAATAGTCGTCGCCCAGTTGCGCCCACAATTGTTCGACGTCGTCCGGATCGGTGCCGCCGCGCACGAGGATGTCGAGTGCCGCGCTCTGGGTCTGGCGGATCTGCTCTTCGCGATCCACCGGGTTCTCCAGACCGCGACGCAATGCCCGCTTGGTTTCGGTGTAGAGCTGGCGCAACAGGCTGGCGCGCCACGAATTCCACAGCGTCGGATTGGTCGCGTTGATGTCGGCCACGGTCAGTACGTACAGATAGTCGAGACGGGTTTCATCGCCGACCGCCTGCGCAAAATCGTGGATCACCTGCGGGTCGGACAAGTCCTTGCGCTGGGCGGTGGTCGACATCACCAGGTGGTTCTGCACCAGCCAGACAATCAGGCGGCTATCCCACACTGGTAACTGATGGCGCTGGCAGAACGCCTCGGCATCGATCGCGCCTATCTCCGAGTGATCGCCATGACGGCCCTTGCCGATGTCGTGATACAGGCCGGCGAGATAAATCAGCTCGGGTTTCGGCAGCTTGGCCATGAGCTTGCTGGCCAGCGGGAATTTTTCCGACACCTGGGTGTACTGCAGCTTACGCAGGTGTTTGATCAGGTTCAGCGTGTGTGCATCGACCGTATAGATGTGGAACAGGTCGTGTTGCATCTGCCCGACGATAAAACCGAACTCCGGCAGGTAGCGCCCGAGAATGCCGTAACGGTTCATCCGTCGCAGATTGCGATGAATGCCGATCTTGCATTTGAACAGCTCGATAAACAGGCTGGTATTGCGGATGTCGTTGCGGAAGTCGTCGTCGATCAGGTGGCGATGTTCGCGCAGCAAACGAACGGTGTCGGCGCGCACGCCTTTGATTTCCGGCTGCTGGGCCATCAGCACGAATATCTCGAGCATGGCGAATGGGGTGCGGCGGAACACATTGTCGTTGCGCGCTTCGATGTAGCCGTCATGTAGCTGGAAGCGCGAATTGATCGGCTGCGGCGGCGCTTCGTCTTCCGGCGCGAGGATGACTTCCTCGAAGTGCTGGATGATCAGGTCGCTCAGCTGGGCGATGCTCATCACCACCCGATAATACTGCTGCATGAAGTTTTCGATGCTGTGCTTGGCGTCATCGCCTTCGAACCCCAGCAACGTCGCAATCGAACGCTGATGATCGAACAGCAGGCGGTCTTCGGAGCGCCCGGCGAGCATGTGCAGGGCGTAGCGCACCTTCCAGAGGAATTCCTGAGAGGACGCGAGCAACGCATTCTCGCTCTCCACCAGAAAACCTTCGCCGGCGAGTGCACGCAAATTCAGCGTGCCGTACTGACGACGGGCAACCCACAGAATCGTCTGAATATCCCGTAGTCCGCCGGGCGAGCCTTTGACGTTGGGTTCCAGGTTGTATTCGGTATCGTTGTACTTGTGGTGGCGAGCTTTCTGCTCGGCGCGTTTGGCCAGGAAAAACTCCTTGGCCGGCCACATGTGCGCAGTGCTGGTGACGTCGAGCATGCGTTGACGCAAACGCTCGGGGCCGCTGATGGTGCGGCTTTCCATGAGATTGGTGACCACGGTCAGGTCAGCGCGCGCCTCTTGCGCGCATTCGTCCACCGAGCGAACGCTCTGACCGACTTCCAGGCCGATGTCCCACAACAATGTGAGAAAACGCTCGATGGAATCGCGGAAAACCTCGTGGTCGGCGCTGTCCAGCAGGATCAGCAAATCGATGTCCGAGTAAGGGTGCAATTCGCCCCGGCCGTAGCCGCCGACCGCGACCAGTGCGATGTCCGCGTCTTCGCTCCAGTTGAACTGCTCCCAAGCCTTTTGCAGGATATTGTCGACGAACCAGGCACGGTCTTCGATCAGCCGCCGAATATCACGACCACTGCGAAAACGTGCGTCGAGCACTTCGCGGGCCTGGCGAATCGCCTTCTTGAAGGCGGCGATGGGGCTCGCTTTCAGAGCCAGCTCAGCCTGGAACTGGCCACGGTCGAAGAGTTCGGGATCCACCTGCGGCATCGATTGGCTTTCCTTCTATAAGGCTGGGAGCGTTTGTGGATCAGGCCGAGATGCGTGGAATGGTGTCATCGGCACGCAGGGTGAAGATCTCGTAGCCGGTGTCGGTGACCAACAGGGTGTGTTCCCACTGGGCCGAGAGCTTGCGGTCCTTGGTGATCGCGGTCCAGCCGTCGCCCAATACCTTGGTGTCGGCCTTGCCCTGATTGATCATCGGCTCGATGGTGAAGGTCATGCCGGCCTTCAGTTCCATGCCAGTACCGGCGCGGCCGTAGTGCAGGATCTGCGGCTCTTCGTGGAACACCTTGCCGATGCCGTGGCCACAGAACTCGCGAACCACCGAGAAGCCGTTCTTTTCCGCGTGTTTCTGGATAACTTCACCGATGTCGCCGAGCCGGCAGCCGGGTTTGACGATCTCGATGGCCTTGTACATGCATTCCTGAGTGATCTGCGACAGACGCTCGGCCCACACCGGCACTTCACCGACATGGAACATGCGGCTGGTATCGCCGTGGTAACCGTCCTTGATCACGGTCACGTCGATGTTCAGGGTGTCGCCGTTTTTCAGCGGCTTGTCATTCGGGATGCCGTGGCAGACGACGTGGTTGATCGAGGTGCAGATCGACTTCGGGTAGCCCTTGTAGTTGAGCGGGGCAGGGATGGCCTGCTGCACGTCGACGATGTAGTCGTGGCAGATCTGGTTCAGTTGATCGGTGGTAACGCCCGGTTTGACGTGTTCGGCAATCATTTCCAGCACATCGGCGGCCAGTTTGCCGGCGACACGCATGCCAGCGATGTCCTCGGGAGTTTTGAGGTTAACGGTCATACAGGCTCTCTTTGCGCTCGGCGGCGCTTGCTGTTACGGATAGGGTGGCAGGTGTGCGTTTTTTGCGACCCTGAAAAACGCGATTCTAACAGACGAGAGGAGCAAATCCGCGCCTGCATGCATCGCTTCTGTCTATACAATGGTGCCCGCGGCGCCGATTCCAAGAGAGCTGAGCCCATGTCCTTGGTGTGATTGCAGATTTCGAGTTCCGTTTCTGCCTTCCTTGTGATATAAAATGCGCCGCTTTCCGGGGATACCCCGAAAGGCTTAAATCCACACACGTGTCGACACGATGACCTGGGTGCTTTTGGCGTTATGCCACTGGTTGGTCATTGGGATACGTGGAGGCCAAACCCGACTTATTAAGGAACTATCATGTCCCAAGTCAATATGCGCGATATGCTGAAGGCCGGTGTGCACTTCGGTCACCAAACCCGTTACTGGAACCCGAAAATGGGTAAATACATTTTCGGCGCGCGTAACAAGATTCACATCATCAACCTTGAAAAAACCCTGCCAATGTTCAACGAAGCTCTGACTTTCGTAGAGCGTCTGGCCCAGGGCAAAAACAAGATTCTGTTCGTCGGCACCAAGCGTTCCGCTGGCAAGATCGTTGCTGAAGAAGCAGCACGTTGCGGTTCGCCGTACGTCGATCACCGCTGGTTGGGCGGCATGCTGACCAACTTCAAAACCATTCGTGCTTCCATCAAGCGTCTGCGTGACCTTGAAGTTCAAGCCGAAGACGGTACTTTCGCCAAGCTGACCAAGAAAGAAGCGCTGATGCGCACTCGTGATCTTGAGAAGCTGGATCGCTCCCTGGGCGGCATCAAGGACATGGGCGGTCTGCCAGACGCACTGTTCGTGATCGACGTTGACCACGAGCGCATCGCGATCACCGAAGCCAACAAGCTGGGCATCCCGGTAATCGGCGTTGTCGATACCAACAGCAGCCCGGAAGGCGTTGACTACATCATCCCAGGCAACGATGACGCAATCCGCGCTATCCAGCTGTACATGGGTTCGATGGCTGACGCTGTTATCCGTGGTCGCAGCAATGTTGGCGGCGGCACTGTAGAGTTCGCAGCTGAAGAAGCTCCGGCAGCTGCAGCTGAGTAATTGACGCCCTGGCGTTGACTCAGTAAGCAAAAAGGGGGCTTGGCCCCCTTTTTGCCACCTCGAAAACCATTTGTTAACAGCGCAGCTACAGCATCTGTAACGTGCAGCGGCTAACAAGGGTGTTTCGGGAAGAATTGAACGCCCGTTCGATCGGGTGGAATGGTTGAAAACCTATCCAAGAGGAATTTGAAAATGGCAGAGATTACTGCAGCGTTGGTTAAAGAACTGCGTGAGCGTACTGGCGAAGGCATGATGGATTGCAAAAAGGCCTTGACCAAGGCCGGCGGCGACATCGAAAAAGCCATCGACGACATGCGTGCTTCGGGCGCCATCAAGGCCGCCAAGAAAGCCGGCAACGTCGCTGCTGAAGGCGCGATCGCTCTGGTTGAAGACGGCAAGTCTGCCGTTCTGCTGGAAGTGAACTCGCAGACCGACTTCCTGGCTCTGCAAGACGACTTCAAGGCATTCGTTGCTGCCAGCGTCAAAAAAGCATTCGACGAGAAGCTCACTACCGTTGAGCCTCTGATCGAATCGCAGGAAGCTGATCGCCTGGTACTGGTCGGCAAGGTTGGCGAAAACGTCAACATCCGTCGTCTGGTTCGCGTTGAAGGTGATGTTGTTGGTGGTTACCTGCACGGCAACAAGATCGGTGTTGCAGTTGTTCTGAAAGGCGGCGACGTTGAGCTGGCCAAGGACATCGCTATGCACGTAGCGGCGACCAACCCTGAATTCCTGCTGCCATCGGAAGTTTCCGCTGAAGCGGTTGAGCGTGAGAAGGGCGTTTTCCTGAGCCTGAACGCTGACAAGATCGCTGGCAAGCCAGAAAACATCGTTGAAAACATGATCAAAGGCCGTATCAGCAAGTTCCTGGCTGAAGCGAGCCTGGTTGAGCAGGCGTTCGTCAAGAACCCTGAAATCAAGGTCGGCGACCTGGCCAAGAAAGCCGGCGCTGAAATCGTTTCCTTCACCTACTTCAAAGTAGGCGAAGGCATCGAGAAGCCGGTCGACAACTTCGCTGAAGAAGTTGCTGCCCAGCTGGCTGCCGCCAAGCAGTAAGACGGTTTTCAACTGTCGCCCGAAAGAGGCTGCCCGCTCACGCGCGCAGCCTCTTTTCAGATGGGGTAACCAATTATTTATTGGTTTCCACTTGGAACTGACTTACAAAGCCATGTTCCGATGGCGCTGAAGCAGCGCCAAGCTAGAGTGAACGCCAGCTGAAAACAGCTCGCAAAGAATTTTAAATACGCCGCAGGAGAGATTCGCAATGGCTCAGCAGGGCAGTGGTTATCAGGCTCGCTATAAACGCATTCTACTCAAGCTTAGCGGCGAGGCCCTGATGGGCTCGGAAGAGTTCGGGATCGATCCAAAAGTGCTGGATCGGATGGCGCTGGAAGTCGGCCAACTGGTCGGCATCGGCGTACAGGTCGGTCTGGTGATCGGCGGTGGCAACCTGTTCCGCGGCGAAGCCTTGAGCAAAGCCGGTATGGATCGGGTGACAGGCGACCACATGGGCATGCTGGCCACTGTGATGAACGCCCTGGCCATGCGCGACGCGCTGGAACGTGCGAATATCTCGGCAATCGTCATGTCGGCCATTTCGATGGTGGGCGTGACCGATCACTATGATCGCCGCAAAGCCATGCGTCACCTGAACTCCAAAGACGTCGTGATTTTCGCAGCCGGTACCGGCAATCCGTTCTTTACCACGGATTCGGCAGCCTGCCTGCGTGCAATCGAAATCGATGCCGATGTCGTCCTCAAGGCGACCAAGGTCGATGGCGTCTACACCGCAGATCCGTTCAAAGACCCGCATGCCGAGAAGTTCGATCATCTGACTTATGATGAAGTACTGGATCGCAAGCTGGGTGTAATGGACCTGACAGCTATTTGCCTGTGCCGCGACCACAAGATGCCGCTGCGTGTATTCAACATGAACAAGCCCGGCGCCCTGCTGAACATCGTGCATGGCGGCGCTGAAGGCACCCTGATCGAGGAAGGTCAACAATGATCAACGAAATCAAGAAAGACGCTCAAGAGCGTATGCAGAAATCCCTGGACTCTCTGGCCCACGCATTTGGTCAGATTCGTACCGGCAAGGCTCACCCAAGCATTCTGGGCAGCGTAATGGTGCCGTACTACGGCGCTGATACCTCCATTACCCAAGTGGCCAACATCACCGTAAAAGACTCGCGCACCCTGCAAGTCGTGGCTTTCGAGCGCAACATGCTCGCGGCTGTCGACAAGGCGATCCAGAGCGCTGGCCTGAACCTCAACCCGACCAACCTGGGCGAGTTGTTGCTGATCTCCATGCCTGCCCTGACCGAAGAAACCCGCAAGGGCTTCACCAAGCAGGCACGCAGTGCCGCTGAAGACGCTCGTGTTGCCGTGCGCAACATCCGTCGCGATGCGCTGGGCGATTTGAAGAAGCTGGTTAAAGACAAAGAAATCAGCGAAGACGAAGAGCGTCGCGCTGCAGCCGATATCCAGAAACTCACCGACAAGGCTGAGGCTGATATCGACGCGGCTACCAAGCAGAAAGAAGCGGATTTGATGGCCGTATAAGGGTCGAGTTTTTAATGGACAAGACCAAGCAGACTGCGCCGTCCGCGGTGCCGCGCCATGTCGCGATCATCATGGATGGCAACAATCGCTGGGCGAAAAAACGCTTTATGCCGGGTGTCGCCGGGCATAAGGCGGGCGTGGATGCGGTTCGTGCGGTAATCGAGGTGTGTGCCGAGGCCAAGGTCGAGGTGCTCACCCTGTTCGCTTTCTCCAGTGAAAACTGGCAGCGCCCGGCCGATGAGGTCAGCGCTTTGATGGACCTGTTCTTCAAGGCGCTGCGTCGTGAGGCCAAGCGCCTTAACGACAACAACATCAGCTTGCGCATCATCGGTGATCGCTCGCGCTTTCATCCGGAGCTTCAGGTCGCGATGCGCGAAGCCGAGGCCATGACCGCGGGTGCCAACCGTTTCATCCTGCAAATTGCCGCCAATTACGGCGGTCAGTGGGATATCGCACAAGCTGCACAGCGTCTTGCACGTGAGGTTCAGGCCGGGCATCTGCGTCCGGAAGACATCACCCCGGATCTGCTGCAGACGTGTCTGGCAACCGGCGATCTGCCGTTGCCGGACTTGTGCATCCGCACCGGTGGCGAGCACCGCATCAGCAACTTCCTGTTGTGGCAACTGGCTTACGCCGAGTTGTACTTCTCCGACCTGTTTTGGCCGGACTTCAAACACGATGCCATGCGCAATGCGCTGGCCGATTTCGCTTCGCGCCAACGTCGCTTCGGTAAAACGAGCGAACAGGTCGAAGCTGGAGCCCGGGTTTAATGCTTAAACAACGAATCATCACCGCGCTGATCCTGCTGCCGATCGCCTTGTGCGGGTTTTTCCTGCTTGAAGGTTCCGGTTTTGCGCTGTTCATCGGTCTGGTCGTGAGCCTGGGCGCCTGGGAATGGGCGCGACTCGCGGGCTTCACTGCACAATCGTTCCGCGTCGGTTTTGCCGCCGTCGTCGCGTTGATGCTGTTCGTCATGTATGTGCTGCCCGGTCTCGCACCTTGGGTGCTCGGTGCTTCGGTGCTGTGGTGGGTGGTCGCGACGTATCTGGTGCTGACCTATCCACGTTCCAGCGAGCATTGGTCCAGTGCGGCCACCAAACTGGTGATCGGCTTGCTGATTTTGCTGCCGGCCTGGCAAGGTCTGGTACAAATCAAGCAGTACCCGCTGGGTAACTGGCTGATCATGGCGGTCATGGTGTTGGTCTGGGGCGCTGATATCGGTGCCTATTTCTCTGGCCGTAAATTTGGCAAGCGCAAGTTGGCTCCTCAAGTCAGCCCCGGTAAGAGCTGGGAAGGCGTTTACGGTGGTCTGGCGCTGAGCCTGGTGATCACCGCGATTGTCGGCCTGGTGCGTGACTGGACGGTGGCCGAGTTGCTCAAGGGTCTGATTGGCGCTGCGCTGATCGTCTTTATCTCGGTCGTGGGAGACCTCACCGAAAGCATGTTCAAGCGCCAGTCCGGCATCAAGGACAGCAGTAACCTGCTGCCCGGTCATGGCGGCGTGCTTGATCGCATCGACAGTCTGACCGCGGCCATTCCAGTGTTTGCCGTGTTGCTGTGGATGGCTGCGCCGTGAGCCGCCCGCAACTGATTACCGTACTGGGTGCTACCGGCTCGATTGGTCTGAGCACCCTTGATGTGATTGCGCGTCATCCTGAGCGTTATCAGGTGTTCGCGTTAAGCGGTTTCACGCGCCTCAGCGAACTGTTGGCCTTGTGCATACGTCACGTGCCGCAATTTGCCGTGGTGCCGGAAGTCGCTGCAGCTCGCGGTTTGCAGGACGATTTGCGTGCAGCCGGTCTGACGACCCGTGTGCTGGTGGGTGAGGCTGGCTTGTGTCAGGTAGCTTCTGCGCCGGAAGTCGATGCGGTCATGGCGGCGATCGTCGGCGCCGCAGGCCTGCGTCCGACGCTGGCGGCTGTCGAAGCAGGCAAGAAGATTCTCCTGGCTAACAAGGAGGCGCTGGTCATGTCCGGCGCCTTGTTCATGCAGGCTGTGCGCAAGAGTGGTTCGGTGCTGCTGCCAATCGACAGCGAGCACAATGCGATTTTCCAGTGCATGCCACAGGATTTCGCCAGTGGATTAAGCAAGGTCGGAGTCCGTCGGATTTTACTGACAGCTTCTGGTGGACCGTTCCGGCAGACGCCCATGAGTGAGTTGGCGCATGTTTCGCCTGAACAGGCGTGTGCGCATCCGAACTGGTCAATGGGTCGCAAGATTTCCGTGGATTCGGCCAGCATGATGAACAAAGGTCTCGAACTGATCGAGGCCTGCTGGTTGTTTGATGCAAAACCAGCGCAGGTCGAGGTGGTGATTCATCCGCAAAGCGTGATTCACTCGCTGGTCGATTATGTCGACGGTTCGGTCCTGGCTCAGTTGGGCAATCCTGACATGCGCACTCCGATCGCCAGCGCGCTGGCCTGGCCGGAGCGTATCGACTCCGGCGTCGCGCCGCTGGATCTGTTTGCGATCGCGCGTCTGGACTTCGAAGCGCCGGATGAAGAGCGCTTCCCGTGCCTGCGTCTGGCGCGGCAAGCGGCCGAGGTGGGCGACAGCGCACCGGCGATGCTCAATGCGGCCAACGAAGTGGCGGTGGCAGCGTTTCTCGACGGACGGGTTCGTTACCTGGAAATCGCGAGTATCATCGAGGAAGTCTTGAACCTCGAGCCGGTCGTAGCGCTGGATGATCTCGATGCTGTGTTCACGGCGGACGCGAAGGCGCGAGTTCTGGCCGAGCAATGGCTGGCTCGTCACGATCGATAGGTTTTGCAACACAATAGTTTCAAGCAGCACTGAACAGGATTGCGGAGAAAGTAGATGAGCGCGCTCTATATGATTGCCGGCACCCTGATCGCCTTGGGTGTGCTGGTCACCTTTCACGAATTCGGCCACTTCTGGGTCGCGCGTCGCTGTGGCGTCAAGGTTCTGCGCTTTTCCGTAGGCTTTGGCATGCCACTGCTGCGCTGGCACGACAAGCAAGGTACTGAGTTCGTCATCGCTGCGATTCCGCTGGGTGGCTACGTCAAGATGCTCGACGAGCGCGAAGGCGACGTCCCGGTTGATCAGCTCGATCAGTCGTTCAACCGCAAGTCCGTTCGCCAGCGTATTGCTATTGTCGCGGCTGGCCCTATCGCCAACTTTCTTCTGGCCCTGGTGTTCTTCTGGGTATTGGCGATGCTCGGTAGTGAGCAGGTCCGCCCGGTAATCGGTGCGGTCGAATCCGGCAGCATCGCCGCGAAGGCTGGTCTGGGTGCAGGTCAGGAGATCGTCGCGATTGATGGCGAGCCGACTTCCGGCTGGGCCGCCGTCAATTTGCAGCTGGTTCGCCGGCTCGGCGAAAGCGGCTCGCTGCAGGTGCTAGTGCGCGAGCAGGGCTCTACGGCGGATTCGCCGCGTGAGCTGACGCTGGACAAATGGCTCAAGGGGGCTGATGAGCCGGATCCGATCCGCTCTCTGGGGATTCGTCCATGGCGTCCTGCCCTGCCACCTGTGCTCGCCGAGCTTGATCCAAAAGGCCCGGCCCAGGCCGCTGGCCTGAAAACCGGTGATCGCCTGGTGTCTCTTGACGGTCAGGCGCTCAATGACTGGCAGCAGGTGGTCGATACCGTTCGTACGCGTCCTGATACCAAAATCTTGCTGCGGGTCGAGCGCGATGGTGCTCAAATCGACGTCCCTGTCACTTTGGCAGCGCGCGGTGAAAGCAAGGCGCCAAGCGGTTATCTGGGCGCAGGTGTCAAAGCGATCGACTGGCCGCCGGAGATGATCCGCGAAGTCAGTTATGGTCCGTTAGCCGCGATTGGCGAGGGCGCCCGTCGTACTTGGACCATGAGCATCCTGACGCTGGATTCGCTCAAGAAAATGCTGTTCGGCGAGCTCTCGGTAAAAAACTTGAGTGGACCGATAACCATTGCTAAAGTGGCGGGCGCTTCTGCCCAGTCGGGTGTCGCTGATTTCCTGAATTTCCTTGCTTATCTGAGTATTAGCCTGGGTGTTCTGAATTTGCTGCCCATTCCTGTACTGGATGGGGGGCATTTGTTGTTTTATCTGATCGAGTGGGCGCGTGGTCGTCCCTTGTCGGATCGGGTGCAAGGTTGGGGGATACAGATCGGTATCAGTTTGGTGGTCGGGGTGATGTTGCTTGCTCTGGTCAACGATCTGGGTCGACTGTAACGCTTCGCTGAATTGCGAATCTGCCGCATTTTGCGGCAGTTTGTTTATTGCCAGTTGGAATAAGAAAGGACTTCATGAAACGTCTGCTGCTAACTGCGGTTCTCACCGTATTGATGATCGCCGAAGTTCACGCCGAGTCCTTCACCATCTCTGATATTCGCGTCAATGGCCTCCAGCGGGTCTCCGCGGGTAGTGTCTTTGGTGCCTTGCCGTTGAACGTCGGCGAGCAGGCGGATGATCGTCGCCTGGTGGAATCCACTCGTGCGTTGTTCAAAACCGGTTTCTTTCAAGATATCCAGCTGGGCCGCGAAGGCAACGTTCTGGTGATCACGGTCGTCGAACGTCCGTCGGTTGCCAGTATCGAGATCGAGGGCAACAAGGCGATCTCCACTGAAGACTTGATGAAAGGCCTTAAGCAGTCCGGTCTGGCCGAAGGCGAAATCTTCCAGCGTGCCACCCTCGAAGGTGTGCGTAACGAACTGCAGCGCCAGTACGTCGCGCAAGGTCGCTATTCGGCTACGGTCGATACCGAAGTGGTATCGCAGCCGCGTAACCGCGTCGGCCTGAAAGTGAAGATCAACGAAGGCACCGTTGCGGCCATTCAGCACATCAACGTGGTGGGTAACACGGTTTTCCCTGAGGATGACCTGACCGACCTGTTCGAGCTGAAGACCACCAACTGGCTGTCGTTCTTCAAGAACGATGACAAATATGCCCGTGAAAAACTGTCCGGTGACCTGGAGCGTCTGCGCTCCTACTATCTGGACCGCGGCTATATCAACATGGATATCGCTTCGACCCAGGTGTCCATCACCCCGGACAAGAAGCACGTCTACATCACTGTCAACGTGACCGAAGGCGAGAAGTACACCGTTCGCGACGTCAAACTCAGCGGTGACCTCAAAGTTCCTGAAGACCAGATCAAGTCCTTGTTGCTGGTGCAGAAAGGCCAGGTGTTCTCGCGCAAGCTGATGACCACCACCTCTGAACTGATCACCCGTCGTCTGGGTAACGAGGGTTACACCTTCGCCAACGTCAACGGCGTGCCTCAGCCGCACGATGATGACAACACCGTGGACATCCTGTTTGCCGTCGATCCGGGCAAGCGTGCCTACGTCAACCGCATCAACTTCCGTGGTAACACCAAGTCGGAAGATGAAGTGTTGCGTCGTGAAATGCGTCAGATGGAAGGTGGCTGGGCTTCGACTTACCTGATTGACCAGTCCAAGACCCGTCTTGAGCGTCTGGGCTTCTTTAAAGAAGTCAACGTCGAAACCCCGGCCGTTCCGGGCGTCGATGACCAGGTTGATGTGAACTACAGCGTTGAAGAGCAGGCGTCGGGTTCGATTACCGCCAGTGTCGGTTTCGCCCAGAGTGCCGGTCTGATCCTCGGTGGTTCGATCACCCAGAACAACTTCCTCGGCACCGGTAACCGCGTCAGCATCGGTCTGACACGAAGCGAATACCAGAGCCGCTACAACTTCGGCTATGTTGACCCGTACTGGACCGCCGATGGCGTAAGCCTGGGTTACAACGCGTTCTACCGCACCACTGACTACGATGAACTCGATGCCGATATCTCGAGCTACTCCGTAGACAGCCTGGGCGCCGGTGTCAACGTTGGCTACCCGATCAGCGAGACTTCGCGACTGACCTTCGGTCTGTCTGCTCAGCAAGACACGATCAATACAGGTAAATACACCGTTGACGAGATTTTTGACTTCGTCAAAAAGGAAGGCGACAGCTATCTGAACTTCAAGGCGTCGGCCGGCTGGTCCGAATCGACCCTGAACAAAGGCGTTTTGCCGACCCGTGGCCGTTCCCAGAGCCTGACCCTGGAGAGCACCATTCCGGGCAGCGACCTGTCGTTCTTCAAACTTGATTACCGTGGCCAGTTGTTCCAGCCGCTGAGCGAAAACTACACCATGCGTCTGCACACCGAACTCGGTTATGGCGACGGTTACGGTTCGACTGACGGCTTGCCGTTCTATGAAAACTACTATGCTGGTGGTTTCAACTCGGTTCGTGGTTTCAAGGACAGTACGCTTGGCCCGCGAAGCACGCCAAGTCGTGGTGTAGGTGAGACCGGTAACACAGGTACGCTGGCCGATCCGGATCAGGATCCGCTGCCGTTCGGCGGTAATGTGCTGATCCAGGGTGGTGTCGAGTTGCTGTTCCCGCTGCCATTTGTCAAAGATCAGCGCTCCCTGCGTACTTCGGTATTCTGGGATGTGGGTAACGTATTTGACTCCAAGTGCGAGAAGACTACCAACGCTACCGTCGGTTCGACTTCCGCCACTAAGTGCAATGACATCAGCCTGAGCAACATGGCAAGTTCCGTCGGTGTGGGCGTGACCTGGGTCACCGCGCTGGGTCCTCTGAGCTTCGCGTTGGCCATGCCGATCAAGAAACCGGATGACGCTGAAACTCAAGTGTTCCAATTCTCCCTCGGCCAGACGTTCTAAGCGTCTGACCCAAGATAACGACAATGGATTTTGTAGGAGTGCATCGTGCGTAAGTTGACTCAATTGGTTCTCCTGGCCTCCGTACTGGTGGCAGGCCCGGCGTTCGCCGACATGAAAATCGCTGTCCTGAACTATCAGATGGCCTTGCTGGAATCCGACGCGGCGAAGAAGTACGCCGTGGATGCCGAGAAGAAGTTCGGTCCGCAACTGACCAAACTGAAGACTCTGGAAAGCAGCGCCAAAGGCATTCAGGATCGTCTGATGGCCGGTGGCGACAAGATGCAGCAAGGTGAGCGTGAGCGTCTGGAACTTGAATTCAAGCAGAAGGCCCGTGATTTCCAGTTCCAGTCCAAGGAACTGAACGAAGCCAAAGCCGTTGCCGACCGCGAAATGCTCAAGCAACTGAAGCCTAAACTGGATGGCGCCGTGGAAGAAGTCATCAAGAAAGGTGGTTTTGACCTGGTGTTCGAGCGTGGCGCAGTCATCGATGTCAAGCCTCAGTACGACATCACGCGCCAGGTTATCGAGCGCATGAATCAGCTGAAGTAACCCATGACCGTGACTATCAAGCTCGGCCAGTTGGCCGAGTTCCTCGGCGCCACCCTGCGTGGCGACGCGGAGAAGCAAATTACTGGGCTAGCCACTTTGCAAGAGGCTGGCCCAGCTCAGTTGAGCTTTCTGGCAAATCCGCAATATCGCAAATTCCTTGCCGGTTCTCAGGCAGCAGCGTTGCTGCTCAAAGAAGCGGACGCCGAGGGTTTTGCCGGTAATGCATTGGTGGTGCCGGATCCTTATCTGGCCTATGCACGCATCTCTCACTTGTTCGATCCCAAGCCAAAATCCACTGCGGGTATTCATCCTTCGGCGGTGATTGCGGCTGATGCGGTGGTTGATCCAACCGCCAGCATCGGTGCGTTTGTGGTGATCGAGGCGGGTGCGCGGATTGGTGCGCAGGTCACTCTGGGTGCCCATTGTGTTATCGGTGCACGCAGTGAAATCGGTGAGGGCGGCTGGCTCGCTCCACGGGTGACGCTGTATCACGATGTGCGCATCGGCAAACGTGTGGTTATCCAGTCCGGAGCCGTACTCGGTGGTGAAGGCTTCGGCTTTGCCAACGAGAAGGGTATCTGGCAGAAAATCGCCCAGATTGGTGGTGTGACCATCGGTGACGATGTGGAGATCGGCGTGAATACCGCCATCGACCGCGGTGCGCTGGCCGATACCGTTATCGGCAATGGTGTAAAACTCGACAACCAGATCCAGATTGCTCACAACGTCCAGGTTGGTGATCACACCGCGATGGCTGCGTGCGTGGGCATCTCCGGCAGCACCAAAATCGGCAAGCACTGCATGCTGGCCGGCGGTGTCGGTCTGGTCGGGCACATTGATATTTGCGACAACGTTTTCCTGACCGGGATGACCATGGTGACCCACTCGATTACCGAGCCGGGTGCCTATTCTTCCGGCACAGCCATGCAACCGGCTGCCGAATGGCGCAAAAGCGCGGCACGCATCCGTCAGCTCGATGACATCGCGCGACGTTTGAAACAGCTGGAAAAGCGCGTAGGGGAAGTGACCCCTGACGGCAATGCTTCATCAGATGGCTGATACCATTTCCATATCAAGTGTGCACAGCCTCTAGACTGCCTCCTTGATTTGCTAGAGGAGTGCGCGTCAGTCGCGCTCCCAATCTTTACATAGGCTTCCCCCCGAAATGATGGACATCAACGAGATTCGCGAATACCTGCCTCACCGTTACCCGTTCCTGCTGGTGGACCGGGTGGTGGATCTGGACACTGAAGGCAAGCGAATTCGCGCCTACAAGAATGTCAGCATCAATGAGCCGTTCTTCAATGGTCACTTCCCTGCGCACCCAATCATGCCGGGCGTGCTGATCATCGAAGCCATGGCTCAGGCTGCCGGGATCCTCGGTTTCAAAATGCTCGACGTCAAACCGGCCGACGGCACTCTGTATTACTTCGTTGGTTCGGACAAACTGCGCTTCCGTCAGCCAGTCAAGCCGGGCGACCAGTTGATTCTTGAAGCCACGTTCATCAGCTGCAAACGCAAGATCTGGAAATTCGAATGCCAGGCTTCGGTCGATGGCAAGCCGGTCTGCTCGGCCGAGATCATCTGCGCGGAACAAAAAGTATGAGTTTGATTGACCCTCGCGCAATCATCGATCCGTCGGCCGTTCTGGCTGACGGCGTCGAGGTCGGCCCGTGGTCGATCATCGGCGCAGGTGTGGAAATCGGCGAGGGTACCGTGATCGGGCCGCATGTGATCCTCAAAGGTCCGACCCGCATCGGTAAACACAATCGCATCTACCAGTTTTCTTCGGTAGGCGAAGACACGCCCGACTTGAAGTACAAGGGCGAAGAAACCCGCCTGGTGATCGGTGACCACAACGTCATCCGTGAAGGCGTGACGATTCACCGTGGCACCGTTCAGGATCGTTCGGAAACCACGCTGGGCGATCACAACCTGATCATGGCCTATGCCCACATCGGTCACGACAGCGTCATCGGCAATAACTGCATTCTGGTCAACAACACCGCGTTGGCTGGCCACGTGCACGTCGATGACTGGGCGATCCTCTCCGGGTTCACCCTGGTTCACCAGTATTGCCACATCGGCGCCCACAGTTTTTCCGGTATGGGCACGGCGATCGGCAAAGATGTTCCGGCCTTTGTCACGGTATTTGGCAACCCGGCCGAAGCGCGCAGCATGAACTTCGAGGGTATGCGCCGTCGCGGGTTCAGCGAAGACGCTATCCACGCGCTGCGCCGTGCTTATAAAACCGTTTATCGCCAAGGGCTGACAGTTGATCAGGCCTTGGCCGACCTGGCAGGACCTGCTGCTCAGTTCCCGGAAGTCGCGGTGTTTCGCGATTCCATCGAGTCGTCGACTCGCGGCATCACCCGCTGATCATGGCCAGTCTGCGTATTGCGCTGGTGGCGGGGGAGGCTTCCGGTGACATTCTCGGTGCCGGCCTCATGCGTGCCCTCAAGGCACAACACCCGTCAGTCGAGTTCATCGGTGTCGGCGGTCCGTTGATGCAGGCCGAAGGCCTGACTTCCTACTTCCCCATGGAGCGCTTGTCGGTCATGGGGCTGGTTGAGGTTCTCGGCCGATTGCGCGAGTTGCTCAAGCGTCGCAAAAAGCTGATTGCCACGCTGATTGCCGAGAAGCCTGACGCGTTCATCGGCATCGATGCCCCGGACTTCAACCTCAATATCGAACTCAAGCTGCGTCAGGCCGGGATCAAAACCGTGCATTACGTCAGCCCGTCGGTGTGGGCATGGCGGCAGAAGCGCGTGCTGAAGATTCGCGAAGGTTGCGATCTGATGCTTACGCTGTTCCCGTTCGAAGCCAAATTCTACGAAGAGAAAGGCGTGCCAGTGCGGTTCGTCGGTCACTCGCTGGCCGACGCCATACCGCTGCAAGCCGATCGCGCCGCTGCACGTGCCGAGCTGGGCCTGCCAGACGGGCCGCTGGTCGCGTTGATGCCCGGCAGCCGTGGCGGTGAAGTCGGTCGTCTCGGCGCGTTGTTTCTCGATACTGCCCAGCGCCTGCGGGCCCTGCGTCCGGGTGTGCGTTTTGTCATGCCGTGCGCCAGTCCGGAGCGCCGTGTGCAACTTGAAGAGCTGCTCGCCGGCCGTGATCTGCCGGTGACGTTGCTCGATGGCAAATCCCACTTGGCTCTGGCCGCGTGCAATGCAGTGCTGATCGCTTCCGGCACGGCGACCCTTGAAGCGCTGTTGTACAAGCGGCCGATGGTGGTTGCGTATCGCCTGGCACCGCTGACGTTCTGGATTCTCAAACGCATGGTCAAGAGCCCGTACGTGTCCCTGCCGAACCTGCTGGCCCAGCGCTTGTTGGTGCCGGAATTGTTGCAGGACGATGCGACAGTCGAGGCGCTGGCTCAGACCCTGTCGCCATTGATCGAGGGCGGCGAAGAGCAGACCCGTGGTTTCGACGAGATCCATCGCACCCTGCGGCTGGATGCTTCCAACCAAGCGGCGGACGCCGTGCTGAACCTGGTCGGTCAAACACGATGAGCAAGAAAGATATGCAGATGGGCCTGGATTTCACTCTGGTTGCCGAAGTTGAAGAACTGGTCGCCGGTGTCGATGAAGTCGGTCGTGGCCCGTTGTGCGGTGCGGTGGTGACGGCGGCGGTGATCCTCGATCCGAACCGGCCGATTCTCGGTCTCAATGACTCGAAGAAACTCACCGAAGCCAAGCGTGAAAAGCTTTACGACGAGATCATCGAGAAGTCCCTGAGCTGGTGCATCGCCCGTGCCGAAGTCGAAGAAATCGACGAGCTGAACATTCTGCACGCGACCATGCTGGCCATGCAGCGCGCGGTGGCCGGGCTGCACATTCAGCCGAAACTGGCGATGATCGACGGCAATCGCTGCCCGCACTTGCCCATGCGCGCCGAAGCGGTGGTGCAGGGCGATGGCAAGGTTCCAGCCATTGCAGCGGCATCGATTCTGGCCAAGGTCAGTCGTGACCGCGAAATGGCCGCATTCGAATTGATCTATCCGGGTTACGGTATCGGTGGCCATAAAGGCTACCCGACGCCCGTTCATCTGGAAGCGTTGGTCCGTTTGGGCCCGACGCCGATTCACCGGCGCTCGTTCGCCCCGGTACGTCAGGCTTATGAAGCGCTGGAAGGTCTGACGCAGGTTTAGTCGCAAGGCTGATGTTTTGTTCGAGGCCCGGTACAATCCGGGCCTTGTTGTCTCTCTGTAACTGGACAGGATCACTATGCCGGCTTCATTCGTTCATCTACGCCTGCACACTGAATACTCCCTGGTCGACGGGCTGGTGCGGATCAAGCCGCTGGTCAAGGCGCTGACCGCCATGAACATGCCGGCGGTTGCGGTCACTGATCAGAACAACATGTGTTCCCTGGTCAAATTCTATAAAAACACCATGGGCGCAGGCATCAAGCCGATCTGCGGCGCCGACCTGTGGCTGTCGAACAAGGACCCGGACGCGCCCCTGAGCCGGCTCAGCCTGTTGGTGATGAACGCCAAGGGCTATCGCAACCTCACCGAGTTGATCTCGCGCGGCTTCATCGAAGGCCAGCGCAACGGCATGATCATCATCGAGCGCGAGTGGGTTGCCGAGGCGAATGAAGGCCTGATCATGCTGTCCGCCGCCAAAGAGGGCGAGATCGGCATGGCGCTGATCAGTGGCAACCCGGCCGAAGCCGAGGCCCTGACGCGTGAGTGGATGTCGGTGTTCCCGGACCGCTTCTATCTGGAAATCCAGCGCACCAGTCGCCCTAACGATGAAGAGCAGTTGCACGGCGCCGTGGCCCTGGCCGACAAGCTCGGCGCGCCGCTGGTGGCGAGCAACGATGTGCGTTTCATCAAGCAGGAAGACTTCGCCGCCCACGAAACCCGGGTGTGCATCGGTGAGGGCCGTGCCCTCGACGATCCTCGGCGCTCGAAGAATTACAGCGATCAGCAATACCTCAAAAGCGCCGAGGAAATGGCCGAGCTGTTCAGCGACATTCCCGACGCAATCGAAAACACCGTCGAGATCGCCAAGCGCTGCAACATCGAAGTAAAACTGGGCACACACTTTTTGCCCAACTTCCCGATTCCCGATGGCATGACCATCGACGAGTATTTCCGCAAGGTGTCCTTCGATGGTCTGGAGGAGCGGCTGGCGGTTTTGTTGCCAAAAGACACCACCGAAGATTACGACGCCAAGCGTCAGGTCTATGTCGACCGGTTGAATTTCGAGCTGGATATCATTATCCAGATGGGCTTTCCCGGTTACTTCCTGATCGTTATGGACTTCATTCAGTGGGCCAAGAGCAACGGTGTGCCGGTAGGCCCGGGCCGTGGGTCGGGTGCCGGCTCGCTGGTGGCCTATGTGCAGAAAATCACCGACCTCGATCCGCTGGAATACGACCTGCTGTTCGAACGTTTCCTTAACCCGGAACGGGTTTCCATGCCCGACTTCGACGTCGACTTCTGCATGGACGGGCGTGACCGGGTCATCGACTACGTTGCCGAGAAGTACGGCCGCAACGCGGTAAGCCAGATCATCACGTTCGGTTCGATGGCCGCCAAGGCTGTGGTGCGTGACGTGGCGCGGGTGCAGGGCAAGTCCTATGGCCTGGCGGATCGTCTGTCGAAGATGATTCCGTTCGAAGTCGGCATGACCCTGGAAAAAGCTTACGAACAGGAAGAGATCCTGCGTGATTTCATCAAGGTCGATGAAGAAGCCGCAGAAATCTGGGAGATGGCGCGCAAGCTCGAAGGCGTTGTGCGTAACGTCGGCAAGCACGCCGGTGGTGTAGTAATCGCGCCGACCAAGCTGACTGACTTCTCGCCTATCTATTGCGATGAGGCGGGCGACGGTCTGGTGACCCAGTTCGACAAGGACGACGTTGAAGCCGCCGGACTGGTGAAGTTCGACTTCCTCGGCCTGCGAACCCTGACGGTCATCGACTGGGCGCTGAAGACCATCAACCGCGACCGTGCCAAGGTCGATCAGCCGCCGCTGGACATCGCGTTCATCCCGCTGGACGACAAGCCGACCTATCAGCTACTGCAAAAAGCCGAAACCACGGCGGTGTTCCAGCTCGAGTCGCGCGGTATGAAAGAGCTGATCAAAAAGCTCAAGCCCGACTGCCTGGAAGACCTTATTGCACTGGTGGCCCTGTTCCGTCCGGGCCCGCTGCAGTCAGGCATGGTTGACGACTTCATCAACCGTAAGCACGGTCGCGCCGAACTCGCGTACCCGCACTCGGACTACCAGTACGAAGGCCTCAAGCCTGTATTGGCGCCGACTTACGGCATCATCCTGTATCAGGAACAGGTGATGCAGATTGCCCAGGTCATGGCCGGTTACACCCTTGGCGGTGCGGACATGCTGCGTCGGGCCATGGGTAAGAAAAAACCCGAAGAAATGGCCAAGCAGCGCGGCGGTTTCATTGAAGGTTGCAAGACCAACAATATCGATGCGGACCTGGCCGGTAACATTTTCGACCTGGTGGAAAAGTTCGCCGGTTACGGCTTCAACAAGTCTCACTCTGCCGCTTACGGTCTGGTGTCGTATCAGACCGCTTGGCTGAAGACGCATTACCCGGCGCCGTTCATGGCGGCGGTACTGTCGGCGGATATGCACAACACCGACAAGGTCGTGACCTTGATCGAAGAAATTCGCACCATGAAGCTGCGTCTCGACGCACCGGATGTGAATAATTCGGAGTTCAAGTTCACGGTGAACGACGACGGCCGCATCGTCTATGGCCTCGGCGCAATCAAAGGCGTTGGCGAAGGCCCGGTGGAAGCGATCACCGAGGCGCGTCAGGCGGGACCGTTCAAGGATCTGTTCGACTTCTGCGCCCGCGTCGACCTCAAACGCATCAACAAGCGCACCCTTGATGGCTTGATCCGCAGCGGTGCGCTGGATCGTCTCGGTCCGTATTTTCACGACGAACAGAAGGCTTATCAGGCCAACATCGATCGCAACCGCGCCGTGCTGCTGGCGGCGATGGAAGAGGCAATCAAGTCAGCCGAACAGACCGCCCGTACCCGCGACAGTGGCCACGCCGACCTGTTTGGCGGGCTGTTCGTCGAGGAAGACGCCGATGTGTATGCGGTGCATCGCAAGGCCAAGGAGCTGACTCTCAAGGAACGTCTCAAGGGTGAGAAAGACACCTTGGGCCTTTACCTTACCGGCCACCCGATCGACGAATACGAAGGCGAAATTCGTCGTTTCGCCCGTCAGCGCATCATCGACCTGAAACCGGCGCGCGATACGCAAACCGTGGCGGGGATGATCATTGCCCTGCGGGTGATGAAGAACAAGAAGGGCGACAAGATGGGTTTCATCACCCTCGACGACCGCTCCGGGCGGATCGAGGCGTCGCTGTTTGCCGAGGCGTTCCACTCGGCGCAGTCGCTGCTGCAGACCGACGCGATGGTGGTGGTCGAAGGCGAAGTCAGTAACGACGACTTCTCCGGTGGCCTGCGCCTGCGGGTCAAGCGGGTGATGAGCATGGAAGATGCGCGTACCAACCTCGCCGAGAGCCTGCGTCTGAAGTTGCAGACGCAGGATCTCAAAGGCGATCAGCTACGCTGGTTGGGTGATCTGCTCAAGCGTCATCGCGGGGCGTGCCCGATCACAATGGAGTACACCAGCCCTGATGCGAAGACCTTGCTGCAGTTCGGCGAGACCTGGCGAATCGACCCGGCGGATGCCTTGATTCAAGCCCTGCGTGACCAGTTCGGGCGAGACAACGTCTTCCTCCAATACCGTTGACCGGCAGGTGCCATCATTGCACTTGCCCGCAACCTGAATTTTTAATCTCGACCTCAGCGCGCCTCTCCCTTAAGGTAGGGCGCGAATAGACAACCGGCCGGCCCAAGCTCATTTGGGACACGACCCAAGACGGACGCCTATGAACCCGAATTTTCTAGATTTCGAACAGCCGATCGCCGACCTGCAAGCCAAGATCGAAGAGTTGCGCTTGGTCGGTAATGACAATTCGCTGAATATCGGCGATGAGATCTCCCGCCTGCAGGACAAGAGCAAAACGCTGACCGAAGACATCTTCGGCAAGCTGACCAGCTGGCAGATCGCACGCCTGGCACGTCACCCGAAACGTCCGTACACCCTGGACTACATCGAACACATCTTCACCGAGTTCGACGAACTGCACGGCGATCGCCATTTCTCCGACGACGCTGCAATCGTTGGCGGTATTGCCCGTCTGGACGACCAGCCAGTGATGATCATCGGTCACCAGAAGGGCCGCGAAGTACGCGAGAAGGTTCGCCGCAACTTCGGCATGCCGCGTCCGGAAGGCTACCGTAAGGCTTGCCGTCTGATGGAGATGGCCGAGCGTTTCAAAATGCCGATCCTGACGTTCATCGACACGCCGGGCGCCTACCCTGGCATCGACGCTGAAGAGCGCAACCAGAGCGAAGCGATCGCCTGGAACCTGCGTGTCATGTCGCGCCTGAAAACTCCGATCATCGCCACCGTCATCGGTGAAGGCGGTTCCGGCGGCGCATTGGCGATCGGCGTGTGCGATCAGTTGAACATGTTGCAGTACTCGACCTACGCGGTGATTTCGCCGGAAGGTTGCGCCTCGATTCTGTGGAAAACCGCCGAAAAAGCACCGGATGCCGCTGAAGCGATGGGCATCACTGCCGAGCGTCTGAAAGGCCTGGGCATTGTCGACAAGGTTATCGGCGAGCCTCTGGGCGGCGCCCATCGTGACCCGGCAGCCGCTGCGGCGTCGATCCGTGCCGAGCTGAGCTCGCAACTGGCGATGCTGAAGAAGTTCGACAACGAAGCGCTGCTCAAGCGCCGTTATGATCGACTGATGAGCTACGGTCTCTAAGTCGAAACGCGATACCTGATGTGGGAGCGAGCCTGCTCGCGAAAGCGATATGACAATCGACGAATGTGTTGAATGTTAAACCGTCTTCGCGAACAGGCTCGCTCCCACATTTGATTGAGGCAAAGAGAACGATATGGGGCAGTCCATGATTGATTTGCCTTCCCGGCTTTTGCTTAATCTTTCAGCCTGGCGCAATGCCAGGAACTGGCGCGTCGCTTTCTCCGGCGGCCTCGATTCCACTGTCCTCCTGCATCTGCTGGCCCATCTCGCCAAAACCGAGTCCCTCCCGACGCTAAGCGCCATCCACATCCATCACGGCCTTCAGGCTGCAGCCGATGCGTGGCCGGAACATTGCCAGGCGGTCTGCGATGCGTTGAGCATTCCATTGCAAGTGGAGCGGGTGAAGGTGCAACCGGGGGCGAGTCTTGAGCGGGCGGCGCGGGATGCGCGTTATGCGGTGTTCGGTTCGGTAAACCAGTCCAACGACGTTTTGCTGACCGGTCAGCACCGCGACGATCAGGCGGAAACCCTGTTGTTTCGTCTGTTGCGCGGTGCCGGCGTGCGTGGGCTTTCGGCAATGCCGGCGCAACGTCCGTTGGGGCAGGGCACGTTGGTTCGGCCTTTGCTCGACGTCACTCGCGCCGAACTTGAAGCCTACGCCGCGGCGCACCAGTTGCAATGGATCGAAGACCCGTCAAACGAAGATCGGCAATTTTCGCGCAATTACCTGCGTCATCAGATCGTGCCGCTGCTGACCGGGCGCTGGCCGCAAGCGCAAGCCAACATGGCCCGCAGCGCCGCGCATCTGCGTGAGGCGCAAGGCTTGCTGGATGAGCTGGCACAGATCGATCTGGCGCACGGCAAAGCCTCGACTGATTTCGACTGGCTGTGCGTGCCGTCGCTGGAATTGGCACCGTTGGCGGCGTTGTCCGTCGCCCGTCAGCGAAATGCATTGAGCCACTGGCTCGAACCACTCACCCGGCTGCCTGATACTGACCATTGGTCGGGTTGGACGGATTTGTGCGATGCCGCCAACGATGCATCGCCGGTCTGGCGTTTGGCCGATGGCGAGTTGCACCGCAGCGCCGGTCGTCTCTGGTGGCTGAGCGGCGATTGGCTGCGTGCGCCAGTGATCGGCGGCGAGTGGCACACCCCGACATCACCGCTACGCTTGTCCGGTAACGGGGTCGTCGTGTTCAGTGGCCAGATGCCTTGCGGGCCGTTGCGCATTGCTTACCGTCAGGGCGGGGAATTGATGCATCTGGCCGATCGTGGCCATCGTGATCTCAAACGGTTGCTCAACGAACGTGCGGTGCCGGCCTTCGTGCGTGGCAGATTGCCGCTGCTGTTTCGCGGTGAAGAATTGCTCGCGGTGGCAAACCTGCCGGGCCTTGATGGCAATGCGCAGGACGGCTGGAAATTGCATTGGCAGCCAACAGACGAAGATCAAGGTTTGAGATGAAAGGGGCATTCCGGTAGACTACGCTCCCTTCTTGATACAACTTCTGTGGATTCGCCTGAATTGCAGGAGTTGCCGATTACCAAGCAGTCTTTGCTGGGCGATTCCAAAAAATGTGTAGCGAGCAACGTACCGGTGTTTCATCTGCCGGTCTGTCCCAACGCGGCGGTTTTTTTGAAAGGTGCACTGTGATTAATGCAGGTGATCGGGGGCTTCGGCCTTCCTTCGCTTTCCCCGGCGGCTCGTACCGCTTTAACGCAGACTTCTAGGGTTTTTCATGACGCGCTACATATTCGTCACGGGCGGTGTTGTTTCTTCATTGGGGAAAGGCATTGCCTCGGCTTCATTGGCGGCTATCCTGGAGGCGCGGGGGCTTAAGGTCACCATGCTTAAGCTGGATCCGTACATCAACGTCGACCCGGGCACCATGAGCCCGTTCCAGCATGGTGAAGTGTTCGTCACCCACGACGGCGCCGAGACCGACCTGGACCTGGGCCACTACGAGCGGTTCATCCGCACGACCATGACCCAGAACAACAACTTCACCACCGGCCGTGTTTATGAACACGTGCTGCGCAAAGAGCGCCGTGGTGACTACCTGGGTGCAACCATCCAGGTGATTCCGCACATTACCGACGAAATCAAGCGCCGCATCATCAAGGGTGCAGGCGATGCCGACGTGGCGATGGTCGAAATCGGTGGCACCGTGGGTGACATCGAGTCGCAACCGTTCCTCGAAGCCATCCGTCAGCTGCGATTCGAAGTCGGCGCCAAGCGCGCGATGCTGATGCACCTGACGCTGGTGCCGTACATCGCCACCGCCGGCGAAACCAAAACCAAGCCAACCCAGCACTCGGTCAAGGAACTGCGTTCCATCGGCCTGCAGCCTGACGTGCTGGTTTGCCGCTCCGATCACCCGATCGACATCTCGTCGCGTCGCAAGATCGCGCAGTTCACCAACGTTGAAGAGCGTGCGGTCATCGCTCTGGAAGACGCCGACACCATCTACAAGATCCCGGGCATTCTGCATTCGCAGGGTCTGGACGATTTCGTCGTCGAGCGTTTCGGTCTGCAGTGCGGCGGTGCCGATCTGTCCGAGTGGGAAGCTGTGGTTGATGCCAAGCTGAACCCGGAACACGAAGTCACCATCGCCATGGTCGGCAAGTACATGGAACTGCTGGACGCCTACAAGTCGCTGATCGAAGCGATGAGCCATGCGGGCATCAGCAACCGTACCAAGGTCAACCTGCGCTACATCGATTCCGAAGACATCGAAAACCAGGGCACTGCGCTGCTGGAAGGCGTAGACGCCATCCTCGTTCCGGGCGGTTTCGGTCTGCGCGGCGTGGAAGGCAAGATCACTGCCGTTCAGTACGCTCGCGAAAACAAGGTTCCGTACCTGGGTATCTGCCTGGGCATGCAAGTGGCGGTCATCGAGTTCGCTCGTAACGTCATGGGCTGGAAAGACGCCAACTCCACCGAGTTCGATCGCGCCAGCGGCCACCCGGTTGTCGGCCTGATCACCGAGTGGGAAGACGCCACCGGTGCCGTAGAAATGCGTACTGAAGCCTCCGATCTGGGCGGCACCATGCGCCTCGGCGCTCAGGAATGCCTGCTCGAAACCGGCTCCAAAGTGCACGATTGCTACGGCAAGGACGTGATCGTCGAGCGTCACCGTCACCGTTACGAAGTGAACAACAACCTGCTGCCGCAAATCATCGAGGCCGGCCTGAAGATTTCCGGTCGCTCCGCTGATGCAGCCCTGGTTGAAGTGGTTGAAGCGCCGGATCATCCATGGTTCGTCGCTTGCCAGTTTCACCCAGAGTTCACCTCGACACCACGTGATGGCCATCCGCTGTTCAGCGGCTTCGTCAAAGCAGCGTTGGCTCAACACCAGAAGAAGGCGTAACCCCGATGGCACAGAAGATCATCCGCGTCGGCGACATCGAGATTGCCAACGACAAACCCATGGTGCTGTTCGGCGGCATGAACGTGCTGGAAAGCCGTGACATGGCCATGCAGGTTTGCGAAGAGTATGTGAAGGTCACCGAAAAACTCGGTATCCCTTACGTGTTCAAGGCCAGTTTCGACAAGGCCAACCGTTCTTCTGTGGCCTCGTATCGCGGTCCTGGCCTGGAAGAGGGCATGCGCATCTTCCAGGACATCAAGCAGGCTTTTGGCGTGCCGATCATCACCGACGTCCACGAGCCTGAACAGGCCGCGGTCGTCGCCGAGATCTGCGACATCATCCAGTTGCCGGCCTTCCTGTCGCGCCAGACCGATCTGGTCGTGGCGATGGCCAAGACCAACGCGATCATCAACATCAAGAAAGCCCAGTTCCTCGCCCCTCAGGAAATGAAACACATCCTGAACAAGTGCGTTGAAGCGGGTAATGATCAACTGATCCTCTGCGAGCGTGGTTCGAGCTTCGGCTATAACAACCTCGTGGTCGACATGCTCGGCTTCGGCATCATGAAGCAGTTCGAGTACCCGGTATTCTTCGACGTGACCCATTCGCTGCAAATGCCTGGCGGTCGTTCCGACTCCGCCGGCGGTCGCCGTGCACAGGTCCTGGACCTCGCCAAGGCTGGCATGAGCCAAGGTCTGGCAGGTCTGTTCCTCGAAGCTCATCCGGATCCGGACAACGCCAAATGCGACGGCCCTTGCGCCTTGCGTCTGGACAAACTGGAGCCATTCCTGGCCCAGCTCAAAGCCTTGGACGAACTGGTTAAGAGTTTTCCGACGGTAGAAACCGCGTAAACCTCAATTCTCCGGTAAAGTACCGCACGATTTGTCGCTCATGCCCTCGGGCATGAGCGTTATCGTCTGCAAATCTGCCCGCTGCACCCCCTTGCCGACGGTAAAAAGATTTCCTCTAGCTGCGTCGTTTTCGTCAACTTTGGAGTGTTTACAACAATGGCAAAAATCGTCGACATCAAAGGTCGTGAAGTTCTCGACTCCCGTGGCAATCCCACCGTGGAAGCGGACGTGCTTCTCGACAACGGCATCATCGGCAGCGCATGCGCGCCGTCCGGTGCATCCACTGGCTCGCGTGAAGCGCTCGAGCTGCGTGATGGCGACAAGAGCCGTTACCTGGGCAAGGGCGTGCTTAAAGCGGTAGCCAACATCAATGGCCCGATCCGCGATCTGCTGCTGGGCACTGACCCAAGCGATCAGAAAGCCCTCGATCACGCGATGATCAAGCTCGACGGTACCGAAAACAAAGCGACCCTGGGCGCCAACGCCATTCTCGCCGTGTCCCTGGCTGCGGCCAAGGCTGCTGCACAGGATCAGGACCTGCCGCTGTACGCTCACATCGCCAACCTGAACGGCACCCCGGGTGTGTACTCGATGCCGGTTCCGATGATGAACATCATCAACGGTGGCGAGCACGCCGATAACAACGTCGACATTCAGGAATTCATGGTTCAGCCGGTTGGCGCCAAGTCTTTCTCGGAAGGTCTGCGCATGGGCACCGAGATTTTCCATCACCTCAAAGCTGTGCTGAAGGCCCGTGGCCTGAGCACTGCTGTCGGCGACGAAGGTGGTTTCGCGCCTAACCTGGCTTCCAACGAAGACGCGCTGAAAGTGATTTCTGAAGCCGTGGCCAACGCCGGTTACAAGCTGGGCACCGACGTGACCCTGGCCCTGGACTGCGCAGCCAGCGAATTCTACGAAGACGGCAAGTACAACCTGTCCGGCGAAGGCCAGGTGTTCACTGCTGAAGGTTTCGCCGACTACCTCAAAGGTCTGACCGAGCGTTACCCGATCATCTCCATCGAAGACGGTCTGGACGAGTCCGACTGGGCTGGCTGGAAAATTCTCACCGACAAAATCGGCGAGAAAGTGCAGTTGGTGGGCGACGATCTGTTCGTGACCAACACCAAGATCCTGAAAGAAGGCATCCATAAAAAGATCGCCAACTCGATCCTGATCAAGTTCAACCAGATCGGCACCCTGACCGAAACCCTGGAAGCCATCCAGATGGCCAAGGCTGCCGGTTACACCGCAGTGATCTCGCACCGTTCCGGCGAAACCGAAGATTCGACCATTGCCGACCTGGCTGTGGGCACCTCGGCTGGCCAGATCAAGACCGGTTCGCTGTGCCGTTCCGACCGCGTTTCCAAGTACAACCAACTGCTGCGTATCGAAGAGCAGTTGAATGGCAAAGCCAAGTACAACGGTCGTAGCGAGTTCCGCGGTTAAGCTGAAACTGATAAAAGGACACCGGATTGTGTCGAAAAAGTCGTGACAGCGATGGATTTGCCACTAATCTGATGCCTTAACAGCACAAGCCTGGATTTTCCAGGCTTCGTGCTATCAGACGCTGCAAAGTTTTGGCGTGGCTGTCTTTTTTCACTGGATACCTGATATTCGATGCGCAGTCCTTACTGGTTGTTTCTCGTTTTGCTCCTGCTGCTGGCCGGTCTGCAGTACCGCCTGTGGGTGGGCAATGGCAGTCTGGCGCAAGTCGCCGAGCTGAATCAGCAGATTGCTGATCAACATGCCGAGAACGAAGGTTTGCTGGAGCGTAACCGGGTGATGGACGCTGAGGTCAGCGAGTTGAAGAAAGGCATGGAGACCGTTGAAGAGCGGGCTCGTCACGAGTTGGGCATGGTCAAGGACGGCGAAACCCTTTACCAGTTGGCTCAATGATCAATTCCCTGCCGGCCTTCTGGGCCGTGATTCCTGCCGCGGGCGTCGGTGCCCGAATGGCCGCGGACCGTCCCAAGCAATATCTGCAACTGGGCGGGCGCACAATTCTCGAACACAGCCTCGGCTGTTTCCTCGATCACCCGAGCCTCAAGGGTTTGGTGGTCAGTGTTGCTGTTGATGATCCTTATTGGCCGAGCCTGGCATGCGTCAACGATCCGCGTATTCAGTGCGTTGACGGCGGTGCCGAGCGTTCCGGTTCGGTGCTCAATGCCTTGCTGCATTTGCACGCGCAAGGTGCGGACGATGAGGACTGGGTGCTGGTGCACGATGCGGCGCGGCCCAATCTGAGTCGCGATGATCTCGACAAATTACTCGCTGAACTGGCGGATGACCCGGTAGGTGGTTTGCTGGCGGTTCCTGCGCGCGACACCCTCAAGCGGATCGACAAGCACGGTCGTGTGGTTGAAACCGTTGACCGCAGCGTGATCTGGCAGGCTTACACGCCGCAGATGTTCCGCCTCGGTGCACTGCATCGCGCATTGGCGGACAGCCTGGTGGCGGATGCGGTGATTACCGATGAAGCTTCGGCGATGGAGTGGGCGGGGCAGGCACCCCGTCTGATCGAAGGGCGTGCGGATAACCTCAAGGTGACCCGCCCGGAAGATCTGGAGTGGTTGCGTCAGCGTTGGGCCAACCGCCGCTAAAAGATCGCAGCCTGCGGCAGCTCCTACAAGGGGATTTGCCGCGACAAAAACCACCGTAGGAGCTGCCGCAGGCTGCGATCTTTTGATCTTAAATCCGATACTCTGGCCGTTCGGCCAACCCTTCCTTAAGAAAGTCCACCAACTTGCGCACCTTCGGCGACAAATGTCGCTGTTGCGGATACAGGGCCCACACTGCGGTATTCGGCGGCTGATGAGCCTCCAACAACGAAATCAATGCGCCGCTGTGCAAGTGCTCCAGCACGTAGTAGTCCGGCAACTGACACAAACCGACCCCTTGTAAAGCTGCATCCAGCACCGCTTGCCCACTGTTGCAACGCCAGTTTCCCTGCACTCGCTGGGAAAATTCCCGCCCATTTTGCTCAAGCTGCCAGATGTCCGTGCTGCCGATCAGGCAATTATGCCGGCTCAGTTCCGACAGGCTGTGTGGTCGTCCATACCGTTCCAGGTAGGACGGAGACGCGCAGAGGTACATGCGCCGTGGCGCCAGGCGCGTCGCGACCAGTCGTGAATCTTGCAATCGTCCCAATCGAATCGCCAGATCCAGCCCCTCATGCACCAGATCGAGTTGACGATTGCTCAGCTCAATATCGATGCGCAGTTGCGGGTAGAGCCCCATGAACCGTGTCACCAGCGGCACGATAAATCGCTCGCCATAGGCCACAGCGCACGTCATGCGCAGCATGCCTTTGGGTTCGCTGGTCAGATCGCCAACCGCGCGCAAGGCTTCTTCGCGACCGTCCTGCAAGCGCTGGCAGTGTTGCAGGAATGTCTGCCCGGCTTCGGTCAGCGTCACCCTGCGGGTACTGCGATAGAGCAGGCGCGTCTGCAATCGCTCTTCGAGTCGTACGATTTGTCGACTGATGTGCGAGGAAGAAACCCCGAGACGTTCGGCAGCGGCGGTGAATTGGCTGCATTCAGCAACGGCGACAAACTCGTCGATGCCTTCCCAGCGGTTTTCGGACATCAGGATTATCCCTGTATGGCAATAATGTTTTGCTTTTGGCCGGATTATTCATCGTCAGGCCATGTATTACACTCCTTGTCTGCTTTTTTATTTAATGGATTCACGGGAGAGTCAGCATGATCAAGTCGCGCGCCGCCGTTGCCTTCGAGGCCAAGAAGCCGCTGGAAATCGTAGAAGTTGATGTCGCCATGCCCAAGGCTGGCGAAGTGCTGCTGCGGGTAGTCGCTTCCGGTGTTTGCCATACTGATGCCTACACTTTGTCCGGCGCTGACCCGGAAGGGATCTTCCCTTCGATCCTCGGCCACGAGGGCGGCGCCATCGTTGAGGCGATCGGCGAAGGCGTGACATCGGTTGCTGTCGGCGATCACGTTATCCCGCTCTACACCCCGGAGTGTGGCCAGTGCAAATTCTGCAAGTCGGGCAAGACCAATCTGTGTCAGGCCATTCGTGCGACCCAGGGCAAAGGCCTGATGCCGGATGGCACTTCGCGTTTTTCCTACAAGGGCGAAACGATTTTCCACTACATGGGTACTTCGACCTTCTCGGAATACACCGTGTTGCCGGAAATTTCCGTGGCCAAAATCGCTAAAGACGCGCCGCTGGAAAAAGTCTGCCTGCTTGGCTGCGGCGTCACCACCGGTATCGGTGCAGTGCTCAATACCGCCAAGGTCAAACCGGGCGACACCGTGGCCATTTTCGGTTTGGGCGGCATCGGTCTGTCGGCTGTCATCGGTGCAGTGAAGGCCAAGGCCGCGCGCATCATCGCCATCGACATCAACCCGGCCAAGTTCGAAATCGCCAAGCAGCTAGGTGCGACTGATTGCGTAAACCCGAAAGACTTCGACCGTCCGATTCAGGAAGTCATCGTCGACATGACCGATGGCGGCGTCGACTTTTCCTTCGAGTGCATCGGCAACGTGCAACTGATGCGCGCCGCCCTCGAGTGCTGCCATAAAGGCTGGGGCGAGTCGGTCATCATCGGTGTCGCCGGTGCCGGTCAGGAAATCGCTACCCGTCCGTTCCAGTTGGTCACCGGTCGCGTCTGGCGCGGTTCGGCATTCGGCGGCGTACGTGGCCGCAGCGAATTGCCAAGCTATGTCGACATGGCCCAGAGCGGTGAAATTCCGCTGGATACCTTCATCACCCACACCATGGGCCTGGAAGATATCAACAAGGCGTTCGACCTGATGCACGAAGGCAAGAGCATTCGTACCGTCATCCATTTCTGATCAATCGTGATGTCATGGCTACAAGTCTTGAAGGCTTGTGGCCGTGACCGCGTAGGAGTCTTTACATGAGCCTGGAAAATATCTCCTGTCAGAAGAGTTTTGGCGGTTGGCACAAGCGTTATCGTCACCGTTCCGACGTGCTGGGCTGCGACATGGTATTTGCCGTGTACCTGCCACCGCAGGCCGAGCAGGGCGGCAAGCTGCCGGTGTTGTACTGGCTGTCGGGGCTGACCTGTACCGACGAGAATTTCATGCACAAGGCCGGCGCGTTGCGCATGGCTGCTGAACTCGGCCTGATCATCGTCGCACCGGACACCAGCCCGCGTGGTCCCGATGTGCCGGGCGATCCGGATGGTGCGTGGGACTTTGGTCTCGGTGCCGGGTTTTATCTGAATGCCACGCAGGAACCCTGGTCGCGGCACTATCGGATGCATGACTATGTCGTGCAGGAATTGCCTTCACTGGTTGAAGCGCATTTCCCGGCCTCGGATAAACGCAGCATCAGCGGCCACTCCATGGGTGGCCACGGTGCGTTGGTATGTGCCTTGCGCAATCCGGGACGTTATCAGTCGGTGTCGGCCTTTTCGCCGATCAACAACCCGATGGATTGTCCTTGGGGGCAGAAGGCATTTTCGCGTTATCTGGGTGAAGACCGTTCGAAGTGGAAAGAGTGGGATGCCTGTGCGCTGATCGCCGAGGCTGACGAGAAGCTCCCGTTGTTGGTCGATCAAGGTGATCGCGATGACTTCCTCGCGACTCAGCTTAAACCCGAAGCTCTGCAACAAGCGGCCAAACAAGCGGGTCATCCGCTGACGCTGCGCCTGCAACCGGGCTACGACCACAGCTATTTCTTCATCTCAAGCTTTATAGACGACCACTTGCAGCATCACGCACAAGCCCTTCGGGGCTAATGCAGGTAGAATCACGCCCTGACAAAAATCGGGGCGTTTTTTTTATGCGTATTGGCCACGGCTATGATGTGCACCGTTTCGCTGAAGGCGATTTCATTACTCTGGGCGGCGTGCGCATTGCACACAGCTTCGGGCTGCTCGCTCATTCCGACGGTGACGTCCTGCTGCACGCCTTGAGCGATGCCTTGCTCGGCGCGGCTGCGCTGGGGGATATCGGCAAACACTTCCCGGATACCGACCCACAATTCAAGGGCGCCGACAGCCGTGCGTTGTTGCGTCATGTGGTCGGTCTGATCCACGCCAAGGGCTGGAAAGTCGGCAACGTCGATAACACCATCGTTGCCCAGGCGCCGAAAATGGCCCCGCATATCGAATCGATGCGCGCACTGATCGCCGCGGATCTTCAAGTTGAGTTGGATCAAGTGAACGTGAAAGCTACCACCACCGAAAAGCTTGGCTTTGTCGGTCGCGAAGAAGGCATCGCCGTGCACTCCGTTGCCTTGTTGCTGCGCGCATGAATGAACTGCAATTGCTCGGCCCGCGCGCCTATGGCGAACCCCTCGGCACCGCGGTACTGAAAGCCATCGCTGAAGATTTTCAGGTGGATGAAGTGCTGGATATCCCGTTCAGCGGCGACGGCGAACATCTGTGGATCTGGGTGGAAAAGCGTGGCCTGAACACCGAGGAAGCCGCACGGCGTATCGCCAAGGCTGCCGGTGTGCCGCTGCGCACTGTCAGCTACGCCGGTCTCAAGGATCGTCAGGCGCTGACCCGTCAGTGGTTCAGTGTGCAACTGCCGGGCAAGGCAGATCCTGATCTGTCGGCGGCGGAAAACGACACGTTGAAAATACTCAAGACCACTCGCCACAAGCGCAAGCTGCAACGCGGCGCGCATTCGGCGAATGGTTTCACGTTGCGCCTGACACAGTTCGCCGGCGACAAAGCCGCGATTGAAGAGCGCCTGCAACTGATCGTCAAACAAGGTATTCCCAATTATTTCGGCGCCCAGCGTTTCGGCCATGACGGCGGCAACGTCGTCGATGCCCGATCGTGGGCGGCGCGCAAGGCCTTGCCGGAGCAGCGCAATGTACGCTCGCGACTGCTGTCGACGGCGCGCAGTTTTCTGTTTAACCAGGTGTTGGCTGCACGTGTGGCGGATGGCACCTGGCAGCGCGCGCTGGTTGGCGATCTGCTGGCTTTCACCGATAGCCGTAGTTTCTTCCCGGCCGGTGAAGCTGAATTGAGCGACCCGCGTCTGGCGATTCTCGATCTGCATCCGACCGGCCCGCAGTGGGGTGAAGGTGACTCTCCGGCTGCTGGCGCTGTCCATGATCTGGAGCAGGGGATTGCCGCGCGTGAAGCGGATCTGCGCGATTGGTTGATCAACGCCGGCATGAGTCACGAACGTCGCATCCTGCGGCTGCCCATTGGCGGGTTGACGTGGCATTATCCCCAGTCTGACATTCTGCAACTGGAATTCGTCCTCCCGGCCGGATGCTTCGCCACTGTATTGGTGCGCGAGCTCGTTGATCTGGTGCCGGTGGGGCAGACGGACAGCCCATGCGTATTCTGATTTCTAACGATGATGGGGTAACCGCACCCGGTCTCGCCGCGCTTTATGCTGCGCTGGCGGATTACACCGAGTGCGTGGTTATCGCCCCTGAGCAGGACAAAAGCGGCGCCAGCAGTTCGCTGACGCTCGACCGTCCGTTGCACCCGCAATACCTGGCCAACGGCTTTATCAGCCTCAACGGCACGCCAACCGACTGCGTACATCTGGGCCTGAACGGGTTGCTGGAGCGCCAGCCGGACATGGTGGTTTCCGGGATCAATCTCGGCGCCAACCTTGGCGATGACGTGTTGTATTCCGGGACGGTGGCGGCGGCCCTTGAAGGACGCTTCCTCGAGCGCCCATCGTTCGCCTTCTCGCTGGTCTCACGCCAGGTCGATAATCTTCCTACAGCGACCTACTTTGCGCGCAAACTGGTCGAAGCCCACGCCGGGCTCGATTTGCCACCGCGCACGGTGCTCAACGTGAACATTCCCAATCTGCCGATCGACCACATTCGCGGCATCCAGCTGACCCGACTGGGGCACCGTGCCCGGGCGGCGGCGCCGATGAAAGTGGTCGACCCGCGTGGCAAGGCCGGTTACTGGATTGCTGCCGCCGGCGATGCCGAAGATGGCGGCCCGGGCACTGACTTTCATGCGGTGATGCAGGGCTATGTTTCCATCACGCCACTGCAACTCGATCGCACCTTCAACGACGCCTTCAGAAGTCTCGATGGCTGGCTGGAGGGACTGCGCTGATGGCTCGTGAACACGAAGACAGAATGCGCAGCGGCATCGGCATGACGTCCCAGCGCACGCGGGAGCGTTTGATCCAGCGTCTGTATGAAGAAGGTCTGTCCAACGCCAAGGTGCTGGAAGTCATCCGGCGCACGCCGCGTCACCTGTTCGTCGACGAAGCGTTGGCGCACCGCGCTTATGAAGATACTGCGCTGCCGATCGGCCATAACCAGACCATCTCCCAGCCTTATATGGTGGCGCGCATGAGCGAGCTGCTGTTGGAGGCGGGCCCGTTGGACAAGGTGCTGGAGATCGGCACCGGTTCCGGTTACCAGACTGCCGTGTTGTCGCAACTGGTTGAGCGGGTGTTCTCGGTCGAGCGCATCAAGGTCTTGCAGGATCGGGCCAAGGAGCGTCTGGTCGAACTCAATCTGCGCAACGTGGTGTTTCGTTGGGGGGACGGTTGGGAAGGCTGGCCGGCGCTGGCACCGTACAACGGCATTATTGTGACTGCCGTGGCCACCGATGTGCCGCAAGCGTTGCTTGATCAACTGGCACCGGGCGGGCGATTGGTGATCCCGGTCGGTTCCGGAGAAGTGCAGCAATTGATGCTGATCGTGCGCGAAGAAAATGGTTTTTCTCGACACGTTTTAGGCGCCGTGCGTTTCGTGCCATTGCTCAATGGTCCACTGGCCTGAGCATTTGTTCAACGGCGCTGAATTCCTTTCGCTGGCCTTGGTCTTACACCGGCGGCGATCGTTTAAACGCAGCAGATTGTCAGCTTGCAAACGTGTGCGTGAAGCGAATTCGCTTCATTAAAGGTAAAGCCGATTCGGCCCGTTATACTTGCGACACCTCATGCCGGAGTTCGGCATTCGAATTTTTCAGCCACCACAAAGGGAGCGGCGGGTGAGTCTCACTGTCATTGCGCAGCGTATGGGTAACACGAGCTTTCAGCGCCTGGTGACTGGCCTTGTCTTGAGCACCTTGCTGGTGGGTTGCTCCAGCACCAAATCGAGCAATGTCCGGGTAGTCGATCGCAACGGCGCGGCCGCACAGCGTCCTACCGTGACGACCGGTCAATATGTAGTCCGTCCGGGCGATACGATGTTTTCCATCGCATTTCGCTACGGCTGGGACTACAAAGCCCTCGCGGCGCGGAACAATATTCCTACGCCGTATACGATCCATCCGGGTCAGACAATTCGCTTCGACGGGCGTACCGGTTCAACGTCGACTGCCGTGGTGAGCAGCGCCAGTTCTTCGCCATCATCGTCCAGCAAAACCACGGTAATCCGGCGCCAGGCAAATGGCACAACGACCACCACAACCCGCGGTTCTGCTGGGGCTGTACCGTCCGTCGCCAACAAGCAAACCCCGGCTCCAATGCCTCCAGCCGGTCCAGCCCCGACCGGCTGGGGATGGCCATCTAATGGCATTCTGATTGGTAAATTCTCTTCAAACGGTAGTTTGAATAAAGGAATTGATATCGCCGGGGATTTGGGACAGCCTGTTTTAGCTGCGTCTGATGGGACGGTGGTTTACGCCGGGAGTGGCTTAAGGGGCTACGGCGAATTAGTCATCATCAAACACAGCGAAACCTACGTCAGTGCTTACGGACATAACCGCAGGCTGTTGGTTCGGGAGGGACAGCAGGTCAAAGTCGGACAGACAATTGCCGAAATGGGGTCAACGGGTACAGACCGGGTGAAACTGCATTTTGAGATTCGCCGACAAGGTAAACCAGTAGATCCGCTGCAGTTCCTGCCAAGGCGTTGATTTGCAATCCAGCCTGTTCCGTCGCGTAGAGGGGACAGGCTCCAGCGTTGCCAAGGATAGAGGCGTCGCTTGAGCTTGGGGTCGAACTCACCAAAGGACTATAACAATGGCTCTCAGTAAAGAAGTGCCGGAGTTTGACATCGACGATGAGGTTCTCCTTATGGAGGCCGGCATCGATTCGGAATCTTCGATGTCGAATGATGAAGGGGCTGCTCCACCTTCCGTTCGTTCCAAATCCAAACAATCTGCTTCACTCAAACAACATAAATACATCGATTACACTCGGGCACTCGATGCCACGCAGTTGTATCTCAACGAAATCGGCTTTTCCCCATTGCTCTCCCCCGAGGAAGAAGTTCATTTTGCGCGCTTGTCGCAAAGTGGCGATCCGGCCGGGCGCAAGCGCATGATTGAAAGTAACCTGCGGCTGGTGGTGAAAATCGCCCGGCGTTACGTCAATCGGGGGCTGTCGTTGCTGGATCTGATTGAAGAGGGCAACCTCGGCTTGATCCGCGCGGTAGAAAAGTTCGACCCCGAGCGCGGCTTCCGCTTCTCGACCTACGCGACCTGGTGGATTCGTCAGACCATCGAGCGCGCGATCATGAATCAGACCCGGACCATCCGGTTGCCGATCCATGTGGTCAAGGAGCTCAATGTGTACCTGCGGGCTGCACGGGAGTTGACGCAGAAACTCGACCACGAACCTTCACCCGAAGAAATCGCCAACCTGCTGGAAAAACCGGTAGGTGAGGTCAAGCGCATGCTGGGCCTGAACGAGCGCGTTTCTTCGGTCGACGTCTCGCTGGGTCCGGATTCGGATAAAACCCTGCTGGACACACTTACCGATGATCGTCCGACCGATCCATGCGAACTGCTGCAGGACGATGACCTGTCGCAGAGCATCGATCAATGGCTGTCGGAACTGACCGACAAGCAGCGCGAGGTGGTCATTCGCCGCTTCGGCCTGCGCGGCCACGAGAGCAGCACGCTGGAAGATGTAGGCCTGGAGATCGGCCTGACCCGGGAACGGGTAAGACAGATCCAGGTAGAAGGCCTCAAGCGCCTTCGCGAAATCCTTGAAAAGAATGGCCTGTCGAGCGAGTCGCTGTTTCAGTAAGCGCTTCAAACGACCACCCGCAAAAAGCCCCGACTGGTTCGGGGTTTTTTGTTGCCTGGAGTTCGCGTCGAATCTCGGCCCGAGCCTTCGGCAGCTCCTACAAAAGCTATCGGTCGAGATTTGTAGTCTCTCTCTGTAAGCCTTTTCTTACTGTTTCGTAAGTGTTCGTTATTTTTACACGGTCGAAGGCGTCTGTTTTTTAATGGGATGTTTTTAACCTATTGATTAATATGATTATTTTTTAATATGAAGCGTTTGTGACGGACCGTTTGAGCGCTCAGGACGCATTGCTCTTGCCGGGAAATTCTCTAGTATCGGGGTTGTGTCGACGGACAGACACGCCCTTCAAGGAAGAGGGGAATGGACATCGCAGGATGCGATTCATCAGGACGATGAAAGGGAACACAGGGAATAGGGAAAAATGTGGGCGGGTCAAACCGCCCCTTTTTTTGTCTGCAAAAAAGTAAAAACCGCAAAAGCAAAAAGGCCCGCAAGGGGCCTTTTTTCGAGCGCGTTACAGATCAGCGTTCGAGATCTTTGATCTTGCCTTTGACGCCATCCCACTCTTCGGCATCCGGCAGCGATTCTTTCTTCTCGGTGATGTTCGGCCAGATTTCCGCCAACTCAACGTTCAGCTGGATGAATTCCTGCATCTCTTCCGGAACTTCGTCCTCGGAGAAAATGGCTACGGCCGGGCATTCTGGTTCGCACAGGGCGCAGTCGATGCACTCATCCGGGTGAATCACCAGGAAGTTCGGGCCTTCGTAAAAGCAGTCCACCGGACAGACTTCTACGCAGTCGGTGTACTTGCACTTGATGCAGTTGTCGGTGACGACGAAGGTCATTTCTAGTTCTCTCCTCAGGCGGCGGCAGCGTTGCCCCTTCACGGTTGGGGTCGCCAGGTTCGGGAGCGATGTCTGCTGGCCAGGCTATTAGCCAGCAGCATCCCAAACCGCGCGAGATTCTAACAGCTTGAAGCCGTTTGCGTTATATCCGGTTCTTCAGTGCTTATATCCGGTTCTTCAGCGCATAGAGCATTTCCAGAGCACGACGCGGCGTCATGTCGTCAATGTCCAGTTTAGCCAGCTCATCCAACACCGGGTGCGGCAAACTGGCGAACATATCGCTTTGTTGCGGCGCTGCGGGTTTTCCCTTGACCGGTTTCGGCGCTTCATGGGGCAGCGCGGTCTCTTCCAGTCGACTCAGATGTTCCCGCGCCCGCACGATGACTTCGCTCGGTACGCCCGCCAGTTGTGCGACGGCCAGGCCGTAGCTCTGACTTGCAGGCCCTGGCAGCACATGGTGCAGGAACACGATGCGCTCGTTATGTTCGGTCGCGTTGAGGTGGACGTTGGCCACCAACGGCTCGGCTTCCGGCAACACAGTCAGTTCGAAATAGTGCGTGGCGAACAGCGTGTAGGCGCGCAGATGCGCCAAGCGCTCGGCAGCAGCCCAGGCCAGCGACAGGCCGTCGAAGGTGCTCGTACCGCGTCCGACTTCGTCCATCAGCACCAGACTGCGTTCGGTGGCGTTGTGCAGGATGTTGGCGGTTTCGCTCATTTCTACCATGAAGGTCGAACGGCCACCGGCCAGGTCATCACTGGAACCGATTCGGGTGAAGATCCGGTCAACCAACGACAGTTCGCAACTGGCCGCCGGCACGAAGCTGCCGATGTGTGCCAGCAGCACGATCAAAGCAGTTTGACGCATGTAGGTGGATTTACCGCCCATGTTCGGGCCGGTGATCACCAGCATCCGCGTGTTGTCATCCAGACTCAAGTCATTGGCCACGAACGGCGTGGTCAGGACTTGCTCGACTACCGGGTGACGACCCTGAGTGATGCGCATGCACGGCTCGCTGACGAACCGCGGGCAGTTCAGATCCAGATTCAGTGCGCGTTCGGCGAGGTTGCTCAGCACGTCCAGCTCGGCCAGCGCGCTGGCAGTGTCCTGCAGCGGTGGCAACTGGCTGATCAGATCTTCCAGCAGCGCCTCATAGAGCATCTTTTCACGAGCGAGGGCGCGGCTCTTGGCCGACAGCGCCTTGTCTTCGAACTCTTTCAGCTCTGGCGTGATGAAACGCTCGGCACCTTTCAAGGTCTGGCGACGGATGTAATCCGCCGGTGCCGATTCGGCTTGCTTGCTCGGCAACTCGATGAAGTAGCCGTGAATACGGTTGTAGCCGACTTTCAGGTGGGACAGCCCGGTGCGAGCCTTTTCCCGGGCTTCCAGATCGATCAGGAACTGGCCGGCGTTTTCGCTCAGCGATTGCAACTCGTCGAGTTCGCTGTCGTAACCGGTCTTCAACACGCCGCCGTCACGGATCACCGCAGGCGGGTTGTCGATAATGGCTTTTTGCAGCAGTGCCGCCAGTTCCGGGTAAGTGCTGGTGGTCGTCGCCAGGCTTTGCAGGTGCGGTGCTTCCAGATCGGTCATCGCTACTTGCAGTTCAGGCAGCGCACCAAGGGCATCGCGCAGGCGCGCGAGGTCACGCGGACGCGCATTGCGCAGGCCGATTCGCGCGAGAATCCGCTCGATGTCGCCGATTTCCTTGAGTTGCGGCTGCAGTTTTTCGAAACGATAGCGGTCGAGCAGGCAAGTGATCGATGTCTGACGCGCCAGCAGTACGGTCAGATCACGCAGCGGACGGTTCAGCCAACGGGTCAGCAAACGGCTGCCCATGGCGGTCTGGCAGCGATCAACCACCGATTGCAGGGTGTTGTCGCGGCCCCCTGCCAGGTTGGTGTCGAGCTCCAGATTGCGCCGGCTCGCGCCGTCGAGCACAACGGTGTCATCGAGACGTTCGTGGCGCAGGCTGCGCAGGTGGGGCAGGGCGGTGCGCTGGGTTTCCTTGGCGTAGGCCAGCAGGCAACCGGCAGCGCCGATGGCCAGTGTCAGGTTTTCGCAACCGAAGCCTTTCAGATCCTGGGTGGAAAATTGCTGACAGAGACTTTTCAGCGCCGAATCACGCTCAAAATCCCACGGCGCACGACGCCGCACGCCACGGCGTTTTTCCGCCGGCAGATCCCTCGGCCAGTCATCCGGGATCATCAGTTCCACCGGGTTGACCCGCTCCAGCTCGGCCAGCAGATTTTCCCAGCCCTTGATTTCCAGCACGGTGAAGTTGCCGCTGGTGATGTCCAGCACCGCCAGACCAAACAGGCGCTCGTCACCCAGTACAGCGGCGATCAGGTTGTCGCGGCGCTCATCGAGCAGTGCCTCGTCACTGACCGTGCCCGGCGTGATGATTCGCACCACTTGACGATCAACCGGCCCTTTACTGGTGGCCGGATCGCCAACCTGCTCGCAGATCACGACCGACTCGCCAAGCTTGACCAGTTTCGCCAGGTAACCTTCTGCGGCGTGGTAAGGAATCCCGCACATAGGAATCGCCTGTCCCGCCGATTGCCCGCGCGCAGTCAGCGTGATGTCGAGCAGCTTGGCGGCCTTCTTCGCGTCTTCATAGAAGATCTCGTAGAAGTCACCCATGCGGTAGAACATCAGCTGATCCGGGTGCTGATTCTTCAGGCGCCAGTATTGCTGCATCATCGGGGTGTGGGAGGACAGATCGGAGACGGCTTTATTCATCGGATTGTCAGGCAACTCGTTAAAAGATGTAGGGCAAAAGCGGGGACAACGACCGGGCTTTTCCGCGATGGGCGCAAGGTTACCATGGGGAGTCTGCTCGACGCAGGCATCGCGGGTCGCTGTGTATTTCCTTCGTCGAAAAGTCGCTATATGCATTGATTATGCAAATCAGCATTTGTCTTGGCGAATAACTTCAAGCATTATGCGCGTTATGCAAAAACGCAACGTATCCTCCGTCTTAAGAGCACTGCTCGATCAGCACGGGATCTCCCCCACGGAGCTCCACCGTCGCACCGGCGTGCCTCAATCCACTCTCTCGCGGATTCTCAGCGGGAAGATCGTCGATCCTTCGGATAAACATATTTCGAAGATCGCCGAGTACTTCGCCGTGAGCACCGATCAGTTGCGCGGGCGCGCGGATGTCGCGCCGTCGGCGGGTGCCGGGCGCGGTGACGTACACGCAGAACTCAAGGACATAATGCTGTGGGACGACGACACACCTGTCGATGACGACGAGGTGTCGGTGCCGTTTCTTCGCGAGGTTGAATTGGCAGCAGGATCAGGAAGATTCGTCATCGAAGAGAGCGAACGCTCTAGCCTGCGCTTCGGCAAGCGCAGCCTGCGCCATAACGGCGTGCAGTTCGACCAGGCCAAATGCGTGACCGTGCGCGGCAACAGCATGTTGCCGGTACTGCGTGACGGCGCCACGGTCGGCGTGAACGCGGGCAAGTGCGGCATCGGCGACATCATTGATGGTGATCTGTACGCGATCAACCACAACGGCCAGTTGCGGGTGAAGCAGCTTTATCGCTTGCCTACCGGGATTCGACTGCGCAGCTTCAATCGTGACGAGCACCCTGACGAGGACTACAGCTTCCAGGAAATCCAGGAGGAGCAAATCGTCATCCTCGGTCACGTCTTCTGGTGGGGCATGTACGCCCGGTAATCACAACGCTTTCAGATAAAACCCGCCATCGGCGGGTTTTTTTTCGCCCGTCAAAAACCCTTGGAACCTTGATCCATGCGGCTTTCATGCGCCCATGCATTTATCGCGCACAAATAAATGCATTTACGCATTGACTGTATATGCATCCATGCATATTATTGCCACCAAGCCGCTCGACAAAGCGGCTGGAAACGAAAGCTCTTTAGTTCCACAAGAACAGGCAGCGATGAACCGGCCTCAACGGTTCAGAGGGTTGGCAACTGACCCGGGTGTGCAGCGTAAAACACCACAAGCAGTTATCCGGCGGGCAGGGACCGCGGTCGGAAAAACAATTTGAATGGACTCGTACCGCGCCAGTAGCGCCGAAAAGTCAGCTTCCTTTATGAACACAGGATTTAAAGGAAGGCGAAGGAGCGCATTACTGAAAAGCCCGGCGAATGGCCGGGCTTTTTGGAATGCCTACCTCAAGAGAAAACGATTGAACCCAACACATACCACTCATCCATCACACCAGGAGGCGTGACATGACAAGCGAGCAACAAGCGCTGGCAGAAATGCCGATCTGGCTGGTCATCCTCCTTGCCGTAGTGGGCGGGGTGTCCGGCGAAATGTGGCGTGCCGATAAAGAGGGCGCCCGTGGCTGGTCACTGCTGCGGCGCCTGGCCCTGCGCTCCGGCGCCTGCATGATCTGCGGCGTGTCGGCGATCATGCTGCTGTATGCCGCAGGGTTGTCGATCTGGGCCGCCGGTGCGTTCGGTTGCCTGACCGCCATGGCCGGCGCCGACGTGGCCATCGGTCTATACGAACGCTGGGCCGCCAAGCGCATCGGCGTCTGCGAAGTTCCTTCAGGCAATGACAACAAGGAGTAGTGCACAAACATCGACGCATCTGATACGGAGGTCAATTCATGCTCAGCGATTTTCGTTGCGGCCAATGCAACCGCCTGCTGGCCAGAGTAGATACAGTATTTCAAGTTCAAATCAAATGTCCTCGATGCAGGACACTGAATTATGCGAGGGCCAACAATCCTCGCAACCCGCCTGTGAGCGAACCGACAGCTACAGACTGCAAACAATAATTTATCGAGCAATAGGTGAAACTCTATGGCAACGCTACCTCGTTATCCGTTTACTGAAAATGGCAGCTCGGTTTTGCTACCTCTGCATGAGATGTCTGCCGGGCAATATCTTCAGTCGCCGGACAAACGCTTCAGGCTGGATGTTCAGGCCGATGGCAATCTAGTGATCTACGATGGTGCCACTGCGGTTTGGGTGGCAACTGCCGGTCAACCGTTTACCTCTTCGGGAAAGCAGATTGATAAATCAAAGATATATTTTTATCTGATGTACTACGCCTTTCTTAACGATCCAACTCACGGGCGTATGTGGGGTACCGCAAACAGCACGCCACTCAATAATGACATTTGGGGCGCTTACGTTCGGACCTACCTCTCGTTACAGAATGACGGCAACCTCGTTGTGACTGACTCGGTACCCGTGTGGGCCAGTAACTCCGCCATTCCGATCAGTCCAGTGGTGGAGTCCATCTACATTCCGACCGGTACCACGCTCGAAGTGGACCGACGTTATGTAGTGGGGGGCACGACCCTGGTCTTCCAATCCGACGGCAACCTGGTCGTTTCGAATGGTCCGCTCGGTGTGCTATGGGCGAGCTGGACGCAAAACAAAGGTGCCACTCGTGCAGTCATGCAGGAGGACGGTAACTTCGTTATTTATGGTCAAGACAATACGCCACTTTGGTTTACCGGCACGGCTGGCAAGCCGGGTGCGATGGCCAAGATACAGGCTAATGGCAGTTTCTCGATTATCAGCGAGAAACCGGTGTGGGCACGATTTGGTTTTACGCCGACCATTCTGCCGAAACGGGTTTTCCATTGGGATGGCGGTGCGTGGAGTACTTATGATCGTCCTGTCTGGACGTTTTAATCAGTTATCGCTGATGCATGCCCCGCGTAATTGCGGGGCAACTTTTTAGCGCTTGAAACTTGGCCCTCCGTCGCAAATTTTTTCTATCAAATCTTTTTTTCATGCTGCTGAACACCTGATCACCGGCAACCGCGTCAGCCTGCCCGCGATAGCGGCGGCTCATACACTTCGAATTCGAATGTGGCAACGCCACCGCGAGCAGGCTTACTCCTCCATTGTGTCCTGCGATAACTCCCCCGACTCAGGAACACCCCCATGAAGATCACCCCGATCCTCACGCAGTTGCGTGCGCAATGCCCCAGCCTGGCCAGTCACATTGCGGTAGGTGTTGATCTGGCATTGCTGCAAGGCAATTCCGATCTGCCGACACCCTCGGCCCATGTGCTGCCAATGGCCGATGTCGCCAGTAGCAGCACCGCACAAAACCTCATCACTCAACCGATCCGCGACCGCTTCGAAATCGTCCTCGTGCTTGATGCCACCGACGCTACAAAAGCGCTGGATCTGTTGCATGACCTGCGCGGCGAACTGTGGCGCGCGCTGGTGGGGTTCAAGCCTGACAACGACTACAACGCCATCGTTTATGACGGCGGCGAAATGGTCGCGATCGACAGCAGCCGCGTGTTTTACCGGCTGCGCTTTTTTGCCGAGTTCCAGCTCGGTCGCAATCTGCCAAGTCAGCCTGCGGAGAGTTGGCACGAACGTGAACTGGACGGTTTGTCGTCCTTTACCGGGGCCACCGTGCGAGTCGATGCGATCGACCCCGCCGACCCCAACCTGAAACGCCCGGGCCCCGATGGGCGCGTGGAACTGACTTTCTCTGCAGAGGTAACCCCATGAGCAATCGCATCACCGTACTGCCGGCCGCTGGCCGTGCTGTGCCTGACCCGGAGGCGGGCGATCTGCTGCCCCTCGAAGGCCGTGAAGTGCTGGACAGCGCCTGGTGGCGCCGACGTCTGGCCGACGGCGATATCACACTCAAAACCGCAAAAGCGGCTAAACCACAGGGAGCCAAATAATGGCGATCGGATTCAGCAACATCCCCGCGGACATTCGTGTACCGCTGTTCTATGCCGAAATGGACAACTCGGCCGCCAATAGCGCGAGCTCGACCATGCGCCGTTTGATCGTCGCCCAGGTCAACGACAACGTCGCCCCGAGTGAAGTCGGCAAACTGGTGCTGGTCTCCAGCGTTGCACTGGCGAAAAGCATTGGTGGTCAGGGCTCGATGCTCGCCTCGATGTACGAGACCTTCCGCAAGGCCGACCCGATCGGCGAGATCTGGTGCCTGCCGCTGCACAACACTGAAGGCGCCGTCGCCAAAGGCGTGCTGACCCTGACCGGCACCGCGACTCAGGCGGGTCTGCTCAATCTGTATGTCGGCGGCGTGCGTGTGCAAGCCACCGTGGTCAACGGCGCAACCGCCGCTCAGGCAGCCACTGCGCTGGCGCAGAAAATCAATGCCAGTGCCGATCTCCCGGTGAGTGCGGCAGCGGCCGAAGGTGTGGTCACCCTGTCTGCCAAATGGACTGGCGACAGCGGCAATGACATCAGCCTGCAATTCAATCGCCTGGGCAAGAGCAACGGCGAAGAAACCCCGGCTGGCCTGACCAGCGCAGTCACCGCCATGACCGGCGGCGCCGGCGTGCCCGATCAGATCGCTGCTGTCGCGGCACTGGGTGACGAGCCGTTCGAGTTCATCGCACTGCCGTGGTCGGATCTGGCCACCCTCAACACCTGGCAAGCGGTCATGGATGACAGCACCGGTCGCTGGTCCTGGGCCAAGCAACTGTTCGGTCACGTCTACAGCGCCAAACGCGGCACCGTCGGCACTCTGGTCGCTGCAGGCCAGGCGCGTAATGATCAGCACATGACCATTCAGGCGCTGGAGCCGGGCGTTCCGCAACCGGTCTGGGTACAAGCCGCCGCACTGGCTGCACGCACCTCGGTATTCATCTCCGCCGACGCCAGCCGTCCGACCCAAAGCGGCAGTCTGCCGGGTGTCGATCCGGCGCCGGCGAGCGAGCGCTTCACCCTGACCGAGCGTCAGTCGCTGCTCAACTACGGCATCGCCACCGCGTACTACGAAGGCGGCTACGTGCGCATCCAGCGTTCGATCACCACCTACCAGAAAAACGCTTACGGCCAGGCTGACAACTCCTACCTGGACAGCGAAACCATGCACCAGTCGGCGTTCATCGTGCGTCGTCTGCAAAGCGTGATCACCAGCAAGTACGGCCGGCACAAACTGGCTTCCGACGGCACCCGTTTCGGCGCCGGCCAGCCAATCGTCACCCCGAGCACCATTCGCGGTGAGCTGATCGCCCAGTACGCCAAGCTCGAACTGGAAGGCCACGTAGAAAACGCCGAACTGTTCGCCGAGCACCTGATCGTCGAGCGCGACGTGCAGGACCCGAGCCGCGTGAACGTGCTGTTCCCGCCGGATTACATCAACGGTCTGCGCGTGTTCGCACTGCTCAACCAATTCCGCCTGCAATACGACGACGCAGCCTGATCGCAGCGTTTGACGTCAAGCATTCAGCCCACCTCGCGTGGGCTTTTTTATGAAAGGGAGTAACACCATGGGTCAACTGATTGCAGGCACCTGCTACGTCAAGGTCGACGGCGCACAACTGACTATCAATGGCGGCTGCGAAGCCCCGTTGATGGCGGTCAAACGCGAAACCGTCGTACCCGGTTTCTACAAGGAAACCGACATCGCACCGTCGTTCAAAGTGACTGCGCTGCACACCCCCGACTTCCCGCTGAAGAAGCTGATCGACGGCACCGATATCACCGTCACCTGCGAATTCAGCAACGGCAAAGTCTATGTGCTGGCCGGCGCTTACCTGGTCGAAGAGCCAGTCTCCAAAGGCGATGACGCGACCATCGAACTGAAATTCGAAGGCATCAAGGGGACCTGGCAATGAGCGGCGCCGTGAAGCTTCAGGTTGCGATCGAAGCTCACGGCGAGCCCCTGACCGAACTCGTCCTGCGCCGTCCGACGGTGCAGGAAGTGCGAGCGATCAAGGCGCTGCCGTACAAGATCGACAAGAGCGAAGAAGTCAGCCTCGACATGGACGTCGCGGCCAAATACATCGCCGTGTGCGCCGGCATTCCGCCGTCGTCGGTCAACCAGTTGGATCTGGCTGACCTCAACGCGCTGAGCTGGGCCGTTGCAAGTTTTTTCATGAGTGCGGCGTCGGCGCCATCACCGACCTGATCGCCGTCGCCTATGACCTGGCCTGGTTCTGGAAGGTTGACCCCGAACAGATGATGGCCAGGCCACTGGATGTGCTCCGCGAATCGCTGGAGCACGCGCAACGGATCAATGCGATGCAGCAGGTGCAGTGATGGCGAATACAAATTTGAGCCTGATCCCGCAGAACTTTCCCGTCACGGTCAACATGCTCGTGGTGCTCAAGGGTGCCGAGAAGATGGAGACCGAGATGAAGGGGCTGCGCGGCAAGGTCGCAGCATTCAAGAAAAGCATGGAAGACAGCGGCCTCGAGCCTCTGGACGTGGCCGGCTTCATTTCTGAGGGTGGCTTGCTCAAGCCGTTTCAGGACGGCATCAAAAAAGCCATCGAGGCGCAGGATGCGCTGGCGAAGAAAGCCAGGGCACTCAAGGGGCTTAAAGTGCCGAAGGTCGTGCAGGGGGAAACCTCGGCCAACCTGGCAAAATTCAACGAAGCGCTGGACAAGATTTCGCTGAATATCGGTCAGGCGTTACTGCCAGCGGTCAACGGTATCGTCACTGCACTGACTCCAGTGATCACGTCGATTGGTCAGTTCGTCGCCAACAATCCGTATCTGGTCGAAGGGCTGGCGGCCGCTGCCGTGGCGTTCACGGTGGTGACTGTCGGGGCGATGGGGCTGGTCGGTGTGCTGGGGATTCTGGCATCGCCGATCGGCCTGATTGCAGCGGCTATTGCGGCAGCGGTGGCCATCATCGTGATTGGCGCCCGCTTGATCACCAACAACTGGGCGTCGATTTCCGGATTCTTCGGCGGGATGTGGGACTACGTCGCAGCGAAATTCAAGGCTGGAGTTGCGGCGACCGGGCAGGCGATCGATTCGATGGGCGCATCGATCAGCAAAGCGTGGGCAGAGATCGGTGCGGACTTTAATGCCGGAGTCGACAGTATCGGAAAATACTACGACGACTTGGTGGCGAAGGTGCGAGCGGGTATCGACAAGCTCAAGGCGAAGTTCGATTTTTCGCCGAGTGAGGTGTGGAACAAGGCACTGGCGAAAGCCAGCAGTGTCGTCAGTGATTTCTTCGCCAGCACCATGGCGGATGCGCAAGCAGGTATCGACAAGCTCAGGGCGAAGTTCGATTTCTCACCGCGTGAGGTGTGGAACAAGGCACTGGCGAAAGCCAGCAGTGTTGTCAGTGATTTCTTCGCCAGCACGATGGCGGATGCGCAAGCGGGGATCGACAAGCTCAAGGCGAAGTTCGATTTCTCACCGCGTGAGGTGTGGAACAAGGCACTGGCGAAAGCCAGCAGTGTTGTCAGTGATTTCTTCGCCAGCACGATGGCGGATGCGCAAGCGGGGATCGACAAGCTCAAGGCGAAGTTCGATTTCTCTCCGAGCGAGGTGATGAGCAAGGCACTGGCAACCGCGAGCAGTGTCGTCAGTGATTTCTTCGCAGGCGCACAGGCCAAAGCTGGCGCCGGTGTGGAAGCGCTCAAAGCGAAGTTCAACTGGTCACCGGTGCAGACGATTACTGGCGCCTGGGGCTCGCTGACCACTGTGTTTGGCAATCTTGTGGGTGGTGTTGCAGGTAACGCGACTGCGCAGTGGGAACAGGTCAAAGCGATTTTTACGCAATCGCCTGTGGCAATGATTGAATCCGCGTGGCAGCCCGTGACCGGAGTGTTTTCGGCGCTTTGGGATGTCCTGCAGGCTTCGATGGCCGTGCTGCAGGACAACCTGCGCAGCGTGTTCGACGTATTGCCCGTGGAGTCGGCAACGGCGGCCTGGAATGGCGTGACCGGGTATTTTTCCGGTTTGTGGGCATCGTTGACCTCGGATGCACAATCGGTAAAAGGCATGTTTGGCGATCTGTTCAGTCAGTCGCCGCTGGAGTCGATCCAGCAAACATGGCAGCCAGTGCTGAGCTGGTTCGGTGAGATGTGGACAAAGCTGCAAGGCATCTTCGGACAGGTCAGAGAACTGCTCGGTGGCAACTTCTCCGGCGTCTTCGCGACCCTCACGGGCACTAGCACAGCCGCACCTGCGGGGAGCGCGGCGCTGAATAGCACGTTGCCGCAATCTTCCAGCGCCCTGATCCAGCAAAGCGCCGCCAACAACCGCACGCAACTCGAGGGCGGCCTCACCGTGCGCTTCGAAAATGCGCCGGCCGGGCTGCGTACCGATCAACCGCAAACCAATCAACCGGGCCTGGCGCTGTCGTCGCGCATCGGCTATCGCTCACTGTCGGCAGGAGGTTCCAATGAACTGGCGTGACCGCTTGTTGCCGGCATCCTTTCGCGGTGTCGGGTTCTGGATCGATCAGGCGAAAACCCCGGTCGGTCGCAAAGGTCAGTTGCATGAATATCCGCAGCGTGACCTGCCGTTTTTCGAGGATCTCGGCCAGCAGGCCCGGACTCATGAGGTGACGGCATTTATCGTCGGCGCCGATTGCCTGGAGCAGCGCGACAAATTGCTCAAGGCGCTGGAGGCGGGTAGCGGTGAGCTGGTGCATCCATGGCTCGGACGCGTGCAAGTCAAGGTCGGCGAGTGCGACATGACCCACACCCGCCAGGACGGTGGGTTGGTCACGTTCGCGCTGAAGTTCTATCCCGATCAGCCGTTGCCGTTTCCGACGGCAACCGTCAGTACGCAGAAAGTGTTGTTGTCCAAGGCTGACACTTTGCTGGGTTCGGCGGTGGCACGCTTCGAACAGGCGATGACCTTGATCAAGGCTGCGCGAATCGGTATCGCCAATCTGCGCAACAGCCTGACCGGGGTTTACGAAGTGATCAAGGAACAGCTCAAACCGCTGATCGAGCAGTACAAACAGATCACCGAACTGGTCAAAGCCGTCAAGGAGCTGCCCAAGGAAGTGGCGGCGGAGTTCAAGGGTTTGCTCGGCGATATCAAGGAGCTGAAGGCGTTCGCGAAGGAGGGCTACCGTGGCGTGATTGCCGACGTGTCGCAACAACTCGAAGCCATCCGCAAGGCCGATGCACCGAAGATCACCACCGGCAAGGACACCACCGCGGCGGCGCAAGCCATGGCGGATCTGGTGCAGGACACAATGCTGGTCAAAGTGGCGCAATGGGTGGCATCGATGCCGGTGGCGACCACCCCGGTGAAGCTGCAATCGACGCCATCGGTAGGCCAACAGGCGACCAGCCCGGTGGCCCGGCAGGAAGTCCCGGTCAGTGACGACATGCAGGCTCTGCGTGACGCTGTGGCCGTGGCGATCAATCCAATGCTGGACAAGGCCGACCCCGCGCACTTCCAGGCCATCAGCGATGTGAAAGAGGCGCTGATTGCGCATCTCAAGGCTGTGGCGTCGTCCGGTGTGCGGCAAGTCAGCAAATCCTTTCAGGAGAGCTTTCCGGCCGTGGTCGTGGCCTACAAGCAATTTGGCGATGCAACTCGGGTGACCGAAGTGACTCAGCGTAACGGGATATCTCATCCGGGTTTTTCGCCCAACGACGTGAAAGTCTCCGGGGAGTGAACCATGAGCGAGATGGATAACCGCGTTACGTTGATAGTCAACGACATGGAGTACGGCGGCTGGAAAAGCGTGCAAATCACGGCTGATCTTGAGCGCCAGTTTCGCACCTTCAAACTCGACATCACCTGGCAATGGCCGGGGCAGGCGGTGGATCAACGGATCAAACCGGGTGACCCCTGCGAAGTGAAAATCGGCAAGGACCTAGTGCTCACCGGTTACGTGTTCAAGGCGCCCATTACCTACGACGGTCGGCAGATCAGCCTGAGTGTCGAGGGCAGTTCCAAAACTCAGGATCTGGTCGATTGCGCCGCCACCAACCGGCCCAATCAATGGCAGGAGCAACCGTTGCTGAGCATTGTCCAGGCCTTGGCGATGGAGTATTCGTTGATGGTGGTCAACGAAATTGCCGAGACCTCGCGGCTGGCCAAGCACACGATTGTGCCGGGTGAAACGGTATTCCAGTCGATCGACCGTTTGCTCTCGTTGTTCCGGGTGTTTTCCACCGATGACGAGCAAGGCCGGCTGGTACTGGCCAAGCCCGGCAGTGGCGGGCGCGCCAGCGATGCATTGGAGTTGGGCAAGAACATCTTGTCGGCCAACGCTGCGATGGATCACAGCCAGGTGTTCTCCGAATACCGGGTGATCGGTCAGCAAAAGGGCTCGGACAAGAAGAGTGGGGCGGCCGTCAGCGAAGTTGAATCGACAGCGGCCGACCTGAGCTTCAAACGTCGACGAACCACGATCATCAACGAGGGCACCGCGCTGACTTTCGAACTGGCCCAGCAGCGCGCCCAATGGGAAAGCGCCACCCGCATGGGGCGGGCGCAAACCACCACCTATCAGGTACAGGGCTGGCGTCAGGCCAACGGCGATCTGTGGCGTCACAACACGCTGGTGAAGGTCAAGGATCCGGTGCTCGGGTTTGATGGCGACATGCTGATTTCCAAAGTGACTTATTCACTGTCGGCACAGGGCTCGGTGACAACCCTGCAGGTTGCGCCGCCGCATACCTTCGATCCTGATCCAATCCCCCCGAAAAAAACCTGAGCCCTACACCGACGCTGTGGGAGCGAGCCTGCTCGCGAAAGCGTCGGCAGCCTCAGCATCACAGTGCCTGACCCAGCGCATTCGCGAGCAGGCTCGCTCCCACATTGATCCCATTCGGGCCACTTTTTGAAGGACACCCCATGAGCCTACTGACACGCCTCCTGGCGCGCGGCACTGTCGTGCTCGCCAATTCGGCATCCAAGCTGCAATCGCTGCAAATGCGCCTCACCGCCGGCGAAGTCAACGATGACCTCGAACACTTCGAACCTTACGGCTTCACCAGCAACCCGCTGCCCGGCGCCGAAGGTGTCGTCACATTTCTGGGCGGTGACCGTTCCCACGCTATCGCCCTGGTGGTCGCCGATCGTCGCTACCGCCTGCAATCGCTCGCCAGTGGCGAAGTGGCGATTTACACCGACGAGGGCGACAAGATTCACTTCAAGCGCGGGCGGATCATCGACATCGAGACCGCCACGCTGAACATACGCGCCAGTACCGCTGTGAACTTCGATACGCCGGTGATCAACCAGACCGGAAAAATCGTGTCCACCGGCGATCAACTCGCCGGCGGCATCAGCCAGATCAAACACGTGCACGTCGGCGTGCAGGCCGGCAACGGCCAGACCGGCGCACCGGCAGGAGGCAAGTGATGTTTATCAGCCAGAACCTCCACGCCGCGCTGACCCGCGCCGTGCTCATCAGCCTGTTCAGCTGGCGTCGCGCCGCCGATGACGACGCCCTCGACGATGAAGAGCGCTACGGCTGGTGGGGCGACACTTTTCCCACCGTTGCCGACGATCGCATCGGCTCGCGTCTGTGGCTGTTGCGTCGGGTCAAGCTGACCCGACAGACCCAGATGGACGCCGAGTTTTATGCCCGCGAAGCCTTGCAATGGCTGATCGACGACGGCCATTGCAGCGCCATCGACATCATCAGCGAACGCCTCGACGCCCAGCGCCTGAACCTGCGCACGGTCCTGACCCTAGCCGACGGTGAACGTCTGGACATCAACCCCGATAACAGTTGGCAGGTGATCTATGCCGTTTGAAACCCCTTCGCTGCCGGTGCTGATCAAGCGCACCCAAAGCGACCTGGCCGGCGATTCGCTGCGCCAGTCCGATGCGCAAGTGCTGGCCCGCACCTTGGGCGGCGCCGCTTATGGTCTGTACGGTTATCTCGACTGGATCGCCGAGCAGATCCTGCCGGACAAGGCCGACGAGTCGACCCTGGAACGCATCGCCGCGCTGCGTCTGAACCAGCCGCGCAAACCCGCGCAAGTGGCCAGCGGCAGCGTCAGTTTCACCGCGACGGCCGGCGCAGTGCTGGACGTGGACACGCTGCTGCAAACGAACGACGGTCGCACGTACAAAGTGACCACGGCGCGCACCACCGCCAATGGCATCAACACCACGACCATTGCCGCGCTGGATGCCGGAAGTTTGGGTAACGCCGATGCCGGTCTGGCATTGACCCCGGTGCAGCCGATTGCCGGCATTGTCGGCAGCAGTTTTGTGGTGTTGGCGCCGGGACTCAGCGGTGGCGTGGCGCGCGAAAGTCTGGAGTCGCTGCGTTCGCGGGTGATCCGCTCCTATCGCGTCATCCCCCATGGCGGCTCGGCCAATGACTACGAGACCTGGGCGCTGGAAGTGCCGGGCGTGACCCGCGCGTGGTGCCGTGGCGGTTTGCTCGGCCCGGGCACGGTAACGGTGTTCATCATGCGTGACGACGATCCGCAACCAGTACCCAACGACGAGCAACTGGCAGAAGTTCAGGACTACATCGAACCGCTGCGCCCGGTCACCGCCGAAGTGCATGTGCAGAAGCCGATTCAAGTGCCGGTGGTGTATCGCTTCAAAAGCGTCAATCCCGACACCACCGCCGTGCGTGCCGCCGTCGAAGCGCAGTTGCGCGACTTGCACAACCGTGAAGCCGATCTTGGCGTGCCGTTGCTGATCAGCCACATCCGCGAAGCCATCAGCAGCGCTGGCGGCGAATACGATCACACGCTCACCGCACCGGTCGTCGATGTGCCCGCCGCCCCAAGTGAACTGCTCACCTTCGGAGGTTGCGTATGGGGGGCATAAGAACCGCCGCGCAATATCAGGCGCAACTTCGCGCATTGCTGCCATCGGGTCCCGCATGGGACCCGGAGCGGGTTCCGGAACTTGAAGAAGTGCTGCAAGGCGTCGCCGTCGAACTGGCGCGCCTCGACGCCCGCGCCGCCGACCTGCTCAACGAAATGGACCCGGCCGGCGTTAGTGAACTGGTGCCGGACTGGGAGCGGGTGATGAACCTGCCCGACCCGTGCCTGGGCGCCGAACCGCTGTTCGACGACCGCCGCCTCGCCGTGCGCCGGCGCTTGCTCGCGGTTGGCAGTCAGGCCGTCGGTTACTACCTCGAAATCGCCAAAAGCCAGGGTTACCCCAACGCCTCCATCACCGAACACGAAGCCCCACGCATGGGTCGTGCACGGTTCGGCGCGGCGCATTTCGGGACTTGGGAAGCGCAGTTCATGTGGACGCTCAACACCGGCGGCCGCCTGCTGCTGGGTCGACGCTTCGGGGCAAGTTACTGGGGCGAACGCTTCGGTGTAAACCCGGGCTCGGCGCTGGAATGCCTGATCCACCGCAGTGCGCCGGCGCATACCAAGGTGCACATCAACTATGACTAGGGAGTAAGTGGGATGGATTATCCGAAAAGTGTGCCCAGCGCCGGGTTGGTGAATGGGAAGTTTGTCGATGAGAACCCGCTGATGGGAACGCCGGGGTCGTTGATTCCGGCGGAGTGGGGCAACAGCGTCACGCAAGAAATCATTAACGTGATCAGGGCCGGGGATCTGGCGCCGGATGAAAACAAATACGATCAATTGTTGCAGGCGATTCAGTCCGTAACATCCAAGGGCTGGAATCAGGATCTGGCTTTGCCTTTAGTGGCATTGCCGCTGCCGACGGTCGCCACCTCCGATGGTCGTTTGCCAGTCAGTCCGGCTGCGGCATCCACCAGTGGTGGCAGAGTTTCGATTGCTGCCGGTACGTTTATCAGCCTTGGCCAGGAAGTGGTGAGCGGCCAATTGGGGCGTTCACGCACTTTCGTGACTTCGTCCTGGAGCAGTGCGGATCTTCTGCCCAGCAGCCATTACTTTCTGCGTGCGCAGGTCATCGGTGGTGTGCTGACGTTCTACATGCAAAGGGGTGGCATTCACGATGTGGTGCCGGAGTCACTGAAAGGGGCACTCAACGGTGCTACCGGTGGCGGATTCCAATCCACGGCGCTGGACATGTGCCTGGCGTGGGTGGTGACCGGTGCGCCGGGTTCCGTGCCTACGGTGCGCACCATTTACAACAGGGCACGTTTGACCTGGACACAAACCGTCAATGGCACTGGGGCAATATTCCTCCCGCTTGATCCTCATGCACGTTCTGCTCGTCTGGTTGCTGGTAACCCGACTCCGTCGTCGACGGCAGTGACAACGGTTGCCTTTCCGTCAACTGGTTGGGCCGGAGGCAACTATTGCTTTCTGTCGCCCATTATCGCCGGCAGCTCCAATAACCCGGGTGGCTGGAACCCGGCCACGGTTGCACCGTGCGTGCTGTTCAGTAACAACATCGTCAATGACGTTACGGTTTCCAGTCTGACTGCGAGTTTCGATCACGCCAATTTGCGCTCGCTCTGGCAGTGCTATCAGGCTGAGCACAACCTTGGACAATCGGTTGCCGACAGTGACGAATTATTGCTGAGCATGGGCATCAAGAGCCATCCAGTCACCGACTACAGCGTTGGTATCGCGATCAACTTTTCTGACGCCGTGAACGTCCAGCTTTCGTGGGAGCTTATTCGATGATCGTTATTCAAGAACTTCACCAGTTCGATGGCGAGTTACGTGTTCCCCAGCCTTCAACTGCCCACGAATGGGATGGCGAACAGTGGGTACTGAGCGCTGATAAAAAACGTGTTTTGGACGAGCAGGAAACTGAACACCTGTGCACCAAAGTCGATGCCGCCGCCGACAACGCTCGCACGGCACTGGCCGGCGACCCGCTCAAAGCCATGGAATACGCCCAGGCCGCCGCCGACGCCCAGGCTTATCAGGACGCCGGTTACCCGAAAAAGGAAGTGCCGCTGTCGGTCGCTGCCTGGGTTGTCAAAGGTCGTACGGCCAAACAGGCTGCGGATCAGATTCTCGGCAAGGCCGATCAACTCACCGATCACCTCTTGACCCTGCGCACCCTGCGCCTCAAGGCCAAAACGCAGATCCGCGCGCACGCGACCAAGGGCAACATCGATCTGGCGCGTAGCGCCGCCGACGAGGCGCTGTTGGCTATAAGCCAACTGGTCAGCGGCCAGAACAGCTAGATCACGAACCTTCGTTTTGCATCTCTCAAGCCCACTTCATTGTGGGCTTTTTATTTTCAGAAAAAGACTTCGGACGAGCCTGCAGCAGCATCCCTCGTGACGCGGTTCATTTGTTATTTCAGAGGAACGAAAAACCTATGGATTATCCAAAAAGCGTCCCCAGCGTCGGCCTTGTCGATGGCCGCTTCGTCGATGAAAACCCGGTGGCGGGTAAGCCCGGTTCGTTGATTCCGGCGGTGTGGGGCAACAGCGTGACTCAGGAGATCCTGAGTGTGATCAGCGGCGGTGGGTTGGTGGCTTCGGAAGCGGACAACAGCCAGTTGCTCAAGGCGATTCAGGCGATTGTCGGGAGTGCCAGTCCGATGCGTTCGGTTGTCACGCGGATCGCTGCTTCCAAGACGTTGATCGAGCAGGAACTCGGTCTGGTTTTGATCGATGCCGGGGCCGGCGCATTGAGCGTCAGCCTACCGCCAGCCAACGCCAAACTGGGTATCCGCGACGTCATTGTGCGGCGTGTTGATAACAGCGGTAACCGCTTGGTCGTGCAAAGTTCAAGCGGTGATGTGATCAGGTTTCACACCCACCTGAATACTTCGGGCTATCCATTTCTAGTGTTGATGGGGGCGGGTGACTGGTGGCATCTGCGCAGCGATCTGGCGGGCAACTGGTGGCCGGTCGGTCGTCTGGACGGTTCTTCAATCGGACGTATCGATTTTGAGACCACGCTGGCAGTTCTACCGGGTGGCTATGCCGCGCTGAATGGTTCCTTGCTGAATCGCTCGGAATGGCCATGGCTTTGGGATCACGCTCAGCAGTCGGGCATGTTGCGTTCTGAAGCTGATCGCGGTGGTGCGTGGACTCCAGGAGACGGCGCCACGACCTTCCGCCTGCCAGAGGCCCGTGGTGAATTTTTGCGCGTGCTGGCCGAAGGCGGTCTGGTTGATACCGGACGCGCGCCAGGGTCTTGGCAAAAAGGCTCGTTGGTCCAGGGTGACAACGGCATCGCTGACAACATTCTGTTCGCGACACACATCGTTTCCCAGAAGGTCCAGTTGGGACTCGATATGGGGAACTACACCGATTACGCGGGTGCCACTGTCAAGTACATCACACCTGCTGCACCGGTTACGCCGATTGCAGACTCTGAGTTGCTGAACCACGGCGGTGTCACGCGACCTCGAAATATTGCCTATCCGGGTCGAATCAAACTTATCTGAGGTGCCCATGTTTAATTATCTGATTGATCACTCGGGCTTCCTGACTGGCCCTATTGAACTTGCGGTTACGCCAGGCCTCGGTGTCCAACTACCGAGTAATGCCGTTCAACTTTCATTCGAATTGCCTGCGCCTGAAAGCGGCCGCGTCTGGACGCTGGTGAATAACGTTCCCCGTGAGGTGATAGACCGTCGAGGATTGGTGTATCGGAAGGAAAACGGAGTAAAGCAGATATGGAGTGAGCCGGGAGAGTTACCAGACGAACTCACTGCCGAACCGTGGCCGGGCGACGGTTACTTCTGGATCGACAACACTTGGAAACTCGATGAAACCGCGCGCGTATCTGCGATCAAGGTCGATGTGTTCCGCTTGCGAGACACGTTACTTCGTGACGCCGTCCTGCGCATCGCGCCCCTGCAATACGCCGAAGACATCGGTGATGCCAGCCATGATGAACAGCTGCGACTGCTCGAATGGAAGCTCTACAGCGTTGAGCTGAACCGTATCGAAAAGCTGCCCGGCTTCCCCGAACAAATCACTTGGCCGATCGCGCCTGGCACAACCGTAGACAGCTGATGGCTGCACAGGGAGAAGTGCAATGGACTACCCAAAAACCATCCCCGGTGTGGGCTTGGTCAACGGCGGTTTCGTCGATGAAAACCCCGTGGCCGGAACACCGGGATCGTTGATCCCCGCCGCCTGGGGCAACAACGTTACACAAGAAATTCTTAACGCCATCAAGGCTGCCGGGCTGACGCCCGATGAGGCTAAAACCGACCAGTTGGCCACCGCCATTGGCGCGCTGGTCGACTTCCGCAAACTGAAAAACACCCCGACCACGCTGAGTGGCTACGGCATCACCGATGCCGGCGGGCGACTGTTGGCAATCAGGCAGATCGAGACGGTTGGTATCACTGTTTACAAGCCAAATCCGAAAGCCAAACGCATTCGCGTGCGATTGGTTGGGGCGGGTGGATCTGGCGGCGGTTGTGTGCCAGTAGCTGCGAGTCATCAAATGATCGGCGGCGGCGGAGGTTCCGGTGCGTACGTGGAGAGCCTGTATGAGGTAACCCCACAAATGCTGGCAGGTGTCCCTGTTTCGCTGGGGGCCGGTGGTGCAGCAAGTAACGCGGCGGGCCAGCCAGGAGGAGGCGCTTCCTTCGGCACATATATGAGTGCTGCGGACGGTGCGGGAGGGCAAATCCTGACGTTGGCGGTAACTGCAACGGCAGTGGGGTTCATTCATGGAGGTGCAGGAGGGCAGGCCGTTACCGGTGGCACACTTTCCAATGCGCGTGGCATCGGTGGTGAGTACGGGATGTACAACGCCAATTGGGGGGTACTTGCCGGGGCTGGCGGCTCTAGTCCGTTCGACGGCGGTGCCCCACGTATCGGCGTAAACGGAACTGGCGGTTCTGGTGGCCGTGGCTCAGGGGGAAGCGGCTCTTGCTCAACCAACGCTTCCGCTTCAGTGCTAAGCGGCGCTGGCGGCAACGCCTTCTGTGAAATCTGGGAGTACGAATAATGGCCCGTTATGCACGAGTTGAAAACGGTGTCGCGGTCGAACTGATCGATACCGGTGACTACCTGATTACCCAACTGTTCGCCCCCGCCTTCGTCGAGACAATGGTGCAGGTGCCGGACGGCATGAAAGTCGAAATCGGTGCGCCGCTGAGCGAGGTGCCGCAGCAAATCAAGACACAGGAGGTTCTGCAAACAGCAGTGGTTACTCCAGCAGGCGTTGTTGCAGAGCAAGACCCAAGGACACCTGATCGCACGTGGCGGGATGCGTCCCTTGCGGCGACCGAGTGGCGGGTGGTGCGTCATCGCGATGAACAGGAACTTGGCCGGGGCACGACGCTCAAGGCCCAGCAATATCTGGAGCTACTCGAGTACCGACAAGCGCTGCGCGATTGGCCCGAATCCAGAACTTTCCCGGCAGCGGTCTCTCGACCGACAGCGCCGCATTGGTTGATGGCCGATGCAGGCTGACGCTCCGCTCGCATGTATTTTCAGATAAGGAGATGAGTCATGGATTATCCAAAGAGTGTTCCCAGCGCCGGGTTGATGGACGGCAAGTTCGTTGATGAGGATTTGTTGACGGGCAAGCCGGGGTCGTTGATTCCAGCCAGTTGGGGCAATGGTGTTACGCAAGAGTTGTTGACGGTCATCCAGAGCGCGGGCCTGACCCCTACGGAGGCCTCCAATAATCAGCTGCTCAGTGCGCTGCGTAGCAGCAATCTGTTCGTGACTGCGCCGCAGTTCGACAAAGGCAAAACAGTCGCTACTACCGAGTTCGTGGCCCGCGCGGGTTTGCAATTTTCCGGATTCATTTCGTACCCGACGAGCACTGCCCTGACCATGGCCAACGTGGGGGGCGTGGCGAGTTTTGCCAGTACAACGCCGATCACGGCAACGCTGCCCACCATTAATGGCATCACCCATGCCAGCACACTTCACGTGATTAACGCGGGCAACGGTGTGCTCACCATCAATCCCGCCGCTAACGAACAAATAGAAACCTGTAACGGTACGATCGGGTCGTTGAAACTCGGTCTCGGTGATTCCGCGTGTCTGATCAAACTGGCCAACCAATGGCGGCTGTACGGAGGGTCGGTCAGCGATCGGTACGCCACCGCCCATTCCGGCATTAACGGCAACGTTGGCTATCAAAGGTTTGCCAGCGGCAACATTGACCAATGGGGCGTCGGCACAACGGATGCCAAGGGCGAAGTCGATATCACATTTCCAATTTCCTTCCCCACTGCATTTTCTTCAGTAGTGGCCACCCATGCGGGCGGCGACGGGGCAATGGTCATCTTGATCGCAGGCTCAGGAAAGCAACAAGGCTGCAAGCTCAAGGTGCGTGATTTCGGCGGTAACGTTGCTGCGGGCTGGGGTATCAACTATTTCGCGAAGGGCTATTGAATGAATCTGCATAACGTTTTGTTCAGCGCCAGCACCCGGGGCGTTTATGTACCGGGTATCAACTCAACCGACATTCCCGCTGATGTCATCGAAATTCCTCAGACTTATTGGATTTCGCTGCTGCAGCAACTGGCCGTCACTGCAAAAGTGATTGGAGTGCGTGCGGATAACGGCTACCCCATTCTTGTTGATCCACCGCCTCCGTCGGCAGAAGCAGCAGCCGACATCGAGCGCCGGTGGCGCACTGCGCAATTGGCTGCCACGGACGGTCTGGTCGCACGCGATCGCGATGAGCTCGAGGACGGTGGCGGCACGACGCTGACCACCGAGCAATACGCCGAATTGCAAACCTATCGCCGTCAATTGCGTGACTGGCCGCAGGGTTCTTTCTTCCCGTTCAGCGAGCATCGACCGGTGGCGCCGAGTTGGTTGGAAGCTGCGTTCTAAATCTGCAGGCCTCAAATTCAATACTGTTTCCCCGAAAATTCCGGAAAGCAAATGGTTGGCAGTGTTTGGTCGGCAACCATGATTCAATCCGATCATCCAGGGAGGATTACGCATCATGCAAATAACTGAAAACAACCTTTTAAACATCATGCCAAACGCCCGCAGCCAAGCGGGCGTTTTTGTATCTGCGCTAAACAGCGCCATGGCCAACCACCGCATCGATACGCCTAAACGTGTCGCTGCATTTCTTGCGCAAATCGGCCACGAGTCGGGCCAGTTGCAGTACGTGCGCGAGTTGGGCAACAACCAGTACCTGAGCAAATACGACACCGGCACGCTGGCGTTACGTCTGGGCAATACGCCGCAGGCCGATGGTGATGGACAAAAGTACCGCGGTCGCGGGTTGATCCAGATCACCGGCCGTAGCAACTATCGTCAATGCAGCCTCGGCCTGTTCGGCGATGAGCGTCTGCTGTCCTTGCCGGAACTGTTGGAGCAGCCGCAATGGGCCGCCGAGTCCGCCGCGTGGTTCTGGGAAAAGAATGGCTTGAACGAGCTCGCCGACCGCGACCAGTTCAACACTATCACCCGTCGTATCAACGGCGGGTTGAACGGCTTGCAGGAACGGCTCGAGATCTGGGCGCGGGCGAGGGCTGTGTTATGCCAATCACTTGGCGAGTGATCGGCGTGGCGTTGCTGGCCCTGGGGGCTGCGGCGCTGGGCTGGCAGGTTCAGGACTGGCGCTATGGACGGCAACTGGCCGAACAGGCTCGGTTAAACGCAGAAGTCCTCAATCAACTGACCCTGACCGCAGCCACCGCGCAACAAGCCGAGCAGGATAAACGTCTGGCCCTCGAGCAGCGGCTCGCAGCCAGTGAACAAACCCACTATCGAGCGCTGAGCGATGCCCAACGTGATCAGGATCGCCTGCGCGATCGTCTTGCCACTGCTGATGTGCGCCTGTCAGTCCTCCTCGACGCAGGCGACGTTGCCGCAGGCTGTGCAGTGCCAGCCGCCGCCGGCACCGGCGGCGTGGATCATGCAACCGTACGCGCCCGACTTGACCCGGCGCATGCTCAACGAATTGTCGCCATCACCGACGAAGGCGATCGCGGACTGATTGCCTTGCAGGCCTGTCAGGCCTATGTCAGAGCGTTGGCGCCCGAACATTTTGAATAAGCTTGTGTATTGAAAGCACAACCGGCTCGTGTACGGTGGACGCATTCCACACGATCCGGAGAGCAACGTGAAAGAGATCACTCAACTGGCAGCCGAGCTTGGCCGACGTCTGCAAGTGCTCAATGCCCACGTCACCACCGCCGAGTCCTGCACCGGCGGCGGGATTGCCGAAGCCATCACGCGGATTCCAGGCAGCTCGGCGTGGTTCGAGGCCGGTTACGTGACGTACTCCAACCGACAGAAAACCCAGCAACTGAATGTGCCGGCCGAGTTGTTCGACTCGGTGGGCGCAGTCAGTAGCGAGGTGGTCGAGGCGATGGTGCGAGGTGCGCAGGCGCAGAGCCTGGCGCGGTTCGCCGTGGCGGTCAGCGGTGTGGCCGGGCCCGACGGTGGCACGCCAAACAAACCGGTGGGCACCGTGTGGCTGGCCTGGGGCGTTGGCGATGTGGTTACCAGTGAAGTGCAGCACTTCGCGGGCAATCGCGATGAAGTCCGCCGACAAACGGTGAAGGCCGCGCTAGAGGGGCTCATGCGACTAGCGGCACGAGAAATCGAAAAACAGGGGTAGGCGATCCGCGAACGCTGTGGAATAATACTGGCTACTTATACAGGTGTTGGCCGTCAGGCCTTATTGATTACGTGAGGACTTTAATGGACGACAACAAGAAGAAAGCCTTGGCTGCGGCCCTGGGTCAGATCGAACGTCAATTCGGCAAGGGTGCCGTAATGCGTATGGGCGATCAGGACCGTCAGGCGATCCCGGCTATCTCCACTGGCTCTCTGGGTCTGGACATTGCACTCGGCATTGGCGGCCTGCCAAAAGGCCGTATCGTTGAAATCTATGGTCCTGAATCTTCCGGTAAAACCACACTGACACTGTCCGTGATCGCCCAGGCTCAAAAAGCTGGCGCGACCTGCGCATTCGTCGACGCCGAACACGCCCTCGACCCTGAGTACGCCGGCAAACTGGGCGTCAACGTTGATGACCTGCTGGTTTCCCAGCCTGACACCGGCGAACAAGCTCTGGAAATCACCGACATGCTGGTGCGCTCCAACGCCGTTGACGTGATCATCGTCGACTCCGTGGCTGCACTGGTGCCGAAGGCTGAAATCGAAGGCGAAATGGGTGACATGCACGTGGGCCTGCAAGCCCGTCTGATGTCCCAGGCGCTGCGTAAAATCACCGGTAACATCAAGAACGCCAACTGCCTGGTTATCTTCATCAACCAGATCCGCATGAAGATCGGCGTGATGTTCGGTAGCCCGGAAACCACCACCGGTGGTAATGCGCTGAAGTTCTACGCCTCGGTTCGTCTCGACATTCGCCGTACTGGCGCGGTGAAAGAAGGCGACGAAGTGGTCGGCAGCGAAACCCGCGTCAAGGTTGTGAAAAACAAGGTGGCTTCGCCGTTCCGTCAGGCCGAGTTCCAGATTCTTTACGGCAAGGGCATCTACCTCAACGGCGAGATGATCGACCTGGGCGTGCTGCACGGCTTCGTCGAGAAGTCCGGCGCCTGGTACGCCTATGAAGGCACCAAGATCGGTCAGGGCAAGGCCAACTCGGCCAAGTTCCTGGCAGACAATCCGGAAATCGCCAAGAAGCTCGAGAAGCAACTGCGTGACAAACTGCTGGCCCCGGCGGCAGACGTCAAGGCTTCGCTGGCCAAGGACAAAGTCGACGATATGGCTGAGGCCGATGTCGACGTTTGAAGTCTTTGAATGACACTTGTACTCGATACCCTCGTCGCGGTGCGGCGAACCGCCATGGACCTGCTCGCACGTCGCGAGCACGGTCGAGTCGAGCTGACGCGTAAACTGCGTCAGCGCGGCGCTGAGGCGGAAATGATCGAAACAGCCCTCGACCGTTTGACGGAAGAAGGGTTGCTTTCCGAAGCCCGTTATCTTGAAAGCTTTGTTTCCTACCGAGCCCGTTCCGGTTATGGCCCTCTGCGAATTCGCGAGGAGCTGAGCCAGCGTGGTTTGCAACGTGCCGATATCGAACTCGCCCTGCGCGAAAGCGGTATCAGCTGGCAGGAGCAACTTCAGGAAACCTGGCAGCGGAAATTCTCCGGGCATTTGCCGATTGATGCCAGGGAACGGGCCAAACAAGGCCGCTTCCTGGCGTATCGGGGCTTCTCGATGGAGATGATCAACCGCTTGTTCAGCGGCAGAGGGATGGACGATTGAACGGTTGAAACGAAACGGCCCGCTATGAAAATAGCGGGCCGTTTTTTTTTGCCTTCAAATTACCTTGGAAGATTCTCGGCTGCGTTGGGCGGTTTGCGGTTGGGAATGGGCCCAGTTTTCCGGCAAGTTGATGTAGTCCACCAACTCCCTCAAGCGCCCTTGATTGCGGGCGGTAAAGGCAAAAGCCAAGCGCGACAGATGACTGAACTGGGCGTCGTCGTGTTCTTCGCCGCTGTAGGCATGCTGATGGAATTGGCCGCTCAAACACAGATCAGCAAAGGCTTCCTGCATATGCTCCAACGCCTGATCGCTGAGTTTGTGATTCATGCGAATCACGAATTGCCCATGGAGCCAGCGACTGGAGTGGAAGTTGCTATAAAACTGGGTGATCTGTTCCACCGCTTCCTCGACGGTGTAGACCAATCGCATCAGCTTCATGTCGGTCGGCAGGATGTAGTGGTTTTCCTCCAGTTGCTGGCGGATGAAATCCATCGCGCCTTGCCAGAACGTACCGCCCGGTGCGTCCAGCAGTACCACCGGAACCAGTGGGCTTTTGCCGGTCTGGATCAGTGTCAGCACTTCCAGTGCTTCATCCAGCGTGCCGAAGCCACCCGGGCACAGTACCAATGCGTCGGCCTCCTTGACGAAAAACAGCTTGCGGGTGAAGAAGAAGTGAAACGGAAGCAGGTTGCCGGTACCGTCTACGGTCGGGTTGGCATGTTGTTCGAAAGGCAGGGTGATGTTGAACCCGAGGCTGTGATCACGCCCTGCGCCTTCATGGGCGGCGGCCATGATGCCGCCACCGGCACCGGTGATGACCATCATGTCCGAACTCGCCAGTTTCGCGCCGAGTTCCCGGGCCAATGCATACAGCGGATGCTCGACCGGCGTGCGCGCCGAGCCGAACACAGTGACCTTGCGTCGGCCCTTGAATTGTTCCAGAACCCGAAACGTCTGCTCCAGCTCGCGCAGGGCTTGCAACGTGATCTTGGCGTTCCAGCGGTTGTGGTCTTCCTGGGCCATGCGCAGCACAGTCAGGATCATGTCTCGGTAGATGGGAATATTTGGACTGTTGGTGGAAACACGGTTGAGTTGTTCTTCGACCTGGCTGATGAGGTCGGGGCCGCTTTCCTGAAAATGACGGCTGAGCAGGTCATTCGGTTGGTAAGGCATTCAACGTCTCCTTCTGCACAGAGCGGGTCGCCCTGACGCGCGGCGTCAGGGCTGCGCTGCGAAAACACACAATCGACAGTTCCTTTTCCTGCCGCTGACAACTGATCGTGAATACTCTGAATCTAGACCCTTGCGCGTGATTGCGCTGACTTGATCATTGCGCTGCAGCGCGGCGGATAGCAATCGCTTGTTGATTGTCCGGTCGATGATTTCACCGTTCGTCCGAACGTGCGCCGAACGGCAAACCCTCTGATTAACTAACCTACAGGCACCTTGCTACAACTTGGCATTACTGACCGTATGCAAGGAGCACGCTATTCAAGGATTTGTCGACAGCAAGGAGGCGGGATACGTGGCCAGAGTGATTCTGGAAATCGATACGCAGCTGTACCGGATGTTGAAGGCGTCAGCCGAGACCAACCAGGTGAGTCTCGAAGAGGAGTGCTGCCGAAGGTTGGCAGGCGGGGAGCGGCGTTCTCGTTATTTACAGGCCCTGGTGGCCGAATTGCGCGCCGAGGATGAACAGCGGCGCGCCAATTCGCGATGATTACTTCTTTTTCGCCGGAGCGGCTTTTGGACAATCCGAATCCTGGTAGCTGGCAGCGCCAACAGCCTTGTTGGTTTTCACTTCGGTGAATTCGTAACGCATGATCGCGCCTTTGGCCATCAGCTTGCGGAACGATGGGTTGTTGCAAACCGACGCACCCAACTGGAAATACACGGCTTTGGGGTCTGCGCGCATTTTGTCGGCGTGGCTCTTTTGTACGCTCAGGTGATTGATCAACTGAGTGCCTTCAACGGTATAGCCCTGATCAAGAATGTCTTCGTTGATTGCCCGTGGCGTGCCGACGCTGCTTTGGGCGGCGACGTTGCGCAGCTCTCTGTTCAGATTCTGCTCACTCAAGGATGCAGCTTGAGCGGTGAAGGACGACGCCAGCAGAATGGCAGCGGTGGGAACGATAAGGCGCAGCATGAAACTCTCCTGGTTCAGTGACTGGTGTTTCGACCAGCCACGTGACTGTGCGTTCAGTGGCGGCGAATTATAGGGGAGCCGGTCTGGACGGTACAGGTTTGTCCTTGTCGCTCTGGTAAACTTCCGGTCTTTATTGCCCTGCCGAGTGTCGTTCGTGTCGAGTTTCCCTGCTGAGTGGCGCCGCCCGTGATCCATCATGCCCCCAACGCCGTAGCCCGCTTGCGTGATCAGCGCGAGGACGAGGGTATCAAGCCTATTCAGGCCCGAGGCTTTCGCTCCGAGCGTTGCCGTGACTGTCGGGTAATCATCAGTCATTGCCTGTGCGCCTGGCGGCCAAGCGTCGACTCCCGCTCGGGTGTGTGCCTGATCATGACCGGCAAGGAAGTGTTCAAGCCGAGCAACACCGGTTGGCTGATTGCTGATGTGGTACGGGATAACCACGCATTCATCTGGTCACGTACCGAGCCCGACCCGCAGATGCTGGCACTGCTCAATGACCCACAGTGGCAGCCGTATCTGGTGTTTCCCGGGGAATATGTCGAGCCGTCGCGGGTGACCAACACCGTCGAGCTCGAAAGCGGCAAGCGCCCGCTGTTTATTCTGCTGGACGCGACCTGGACCGAAGCGCGCAAGATCTTCCGCAAGAGCCCGTATTTTGAGCGCTTGCCGATTCTCAGTCTGCTGCCCGACAAACTGTCGCGCTACCGGTTGCGCCGCTCGACCCGCAGTGAGCACCTGTGCACCGCCGAAGTCGCGGCGCTGTGTCTGGAGCTGGCAGGTGACAGCGACGCAGCGTCGGCGCTGGACGCTTATTTCGATGTGTTCAGCCAGCATTATCTGGGCGCCAAACAGCAATTGGATATGAATGAATCGACGCCGGCCCACGCCGAGTTGCAACCCTTTATACGAAAGCCGCAGGCGGACTTGGCCCAATAGTGGCCCATACTGCACATCGCGGCGACCGTGTTGCTTGACCACCCCGTCTTCGCTGGGCATGCTTGGCGCCGATTAGGGTGCTGCCAAGGTTTGAAACGCCGTGTTTGCTGGTTATTGGCGTTGAACGTGCCCCTGTGGATGCCGCTACAAGCGGCATCTTGAGTTGCTTTGGCCAGAGCCGACTAGACCGGGTCTGCCATCAAAAAACAGGATCATTTGAAAAATGGCCACATACGACATCCTGATTGCCGATGATCACCCCCTGTTTCGTAGCGCCCTGCATCAAGCAGTGACGCTGGGCCTTGGCCCGGATGTACGGCTGGTGGAAGTGGCGAGCATCGCCGAACTGGAAACGCGTCTGACAGAAAAGGCTGACTGGGATCTGGTCCTGCTGGATCTGAACATGCCCGGCGCTTTCGGGTTTTCCGGGTTGGTGATGTTGCGCGGCCAATACCCGCAAATTCCGGTGGTGATGGTCTCGGCGCAGGAAGAAGCCTCAGTGATGGTCAAATCCCGCGAGTTCGGCGCCAGTGGCTTTATTCCCAAGTCCAGCGACCTCAGCGTGATTCAGGAAGCCGTGCGCAAAGTGCTCGATGGCGATGTGTTTTGGCCACCGCAAGCTTTTGAAGCGGTCAGCGTTTCTGCCGAAGCCAAAGCCGCCAGCGATGGCCTGGCCAGCCTGACCCCCCAGCAGTTCCGCGTATTGACCATGGTCTGCGAAGGCCTGTTGAACAAGCAGATTGCCTATGAGTTGAGTGTGTCGGAAGCGACCATCAAGGCCCACGTCACGGCGATCTTTCGCAAACTGAATGTGCGCACCCGAACTCAGGCGGCATTGCTTCTGCAACAACTGGAGTCAATTCCGAGCCAGTAATGGCTGGCGCGTTCACGCTTTTTTGACTTTGGTTGATCTAGCTTTCCCACTCCTTTTTGGTTGGTTTCTACTTTATGTCACCTTTCAAGGGCCAGACCGGCCTGAAACGCATTCTCAACGCTTCCGGTTACTCGCTGGATGGTCTGCGCGCAGCCTTCACCGGCGAAGCGGCATTCCGCCAACTGGTGCTGCTCAATGTGGTGCTGGTGCCACTGACGTTTTTCCTGAATGTCAGCCGTGTTGAACAGGCGCTGTTGATCGCCGTGTGTCTGCTGGCGCTGATCGTCGAACTGCTGAACTCGGCAGTGGAAGCGGCCATCGACCGCATCTCGCTGGAGCTGCACCCACTGTCCAAGAACGCCAAGGACATGGGCAGCGCCGCGCAATTCGTGGCGTTGAGCATGATCGCGCTGGTGTGGGCAGTGATTCTGCTTTAAGCGATAGTCGGCAAGACGATCTCGTCGCTGCGCTGAACACCCGCGGTGAAAGCGCGGCACAGCTCGAGAAATTCGCGCATGGCCGAGGTCTGGTACTTCTGTTTGTGCCAGATGAAGTAGAACTGCCGCGCCAGATCCATATCTGGCGTTTCCACCGCCACCAGGCTGCCGCGCCGGAATGCATCACGCAGTGCCAGCCGCGAGATGCAGCCAATCCCCAGCCCCGATTCCACCGCGCGTTTGATCGCTTCGGTGTGTTCCAGCTCAAGTCGGATATTCAGCGCGCTGCGATGGTGACGCATGGCCTGATCAAACGTCAGGCGCGTGCCGGAGCCTTGTTCGCGCAGAATCCACGCTTCGTGCGTCAACTCTTCCATGCTCGCGCTACCGCGTTTGGCCAGTGGATGCTGCGGCGCGCAGAACACCACCAGTTCATCCTCGACCCAGCTTTGCACTTCGATGTCCGGGTGGCTGCAATCGCCTTCAATTAGACCCAGATCAATTTCGTAATGAGCGACCTGTTGCACGATGTTAGCGGTGTTCTGCACGTGCAACTTCACCTGGCTTTCCGGATGGCGTTGCATGAAGCTGCCGATTAGCAGGGTCGCCAGGTAATTGCCGATGGTCAGCGTCGCACCGACTGCCAGTGAGCCGAAACCGGACTTGCCGTTGAGCAGGTCTTCGATCTCTTTGGCCTGATCAAGCAGGGCTACCGCTTGCGGCAACAGCTGTTTGCCGAGGGCGTTGAGGCTCAGCCGTTTGCCGGCGCGGTCGAACAGCTGGCAGCTGGACTGGCGCTCCAGTTCGGTGATCGAGGTGCTCGCCGCCGATTGTGAGAGGTTGAGCAGACCCGCAGCACGGGACACGCTTTCCTGCTGGGCGACGGCGACGAAGACTTGCAGTTGACGGAGAGTAAATCGCATATCGATATAACCGATAACCCTTATCTTAATAATCCAGTTAACAGATATTGTCGTCGCTATTAGAATGCGATGCAATTGCGCACCGTCGGCCTGCCATCATTGGCTTCAAGAGACGCGCAGACCCAATATCCAGGAGTCAAACGTACATGAGCAACATGAACCACGAGCGTGTCCTCAGTGTTCATCACTGGAACGATACCCTGTTCAGCTTCAAGTGCACCCGAGACCCGGGCCTGCGCTTCGAGAATGGGCAGTTCGTGATGATCGGCCTGCAACAGCCAAATGGCCGCCCGCTTATGCGCGCTTACTCGATCGCGAGCCCGAACTGGGAAGAGCATCTGGAATTCTTCAGCATCAAGGTGCCTGATGGCCCGCTGACTTCGCAGTTGCAGCACCTGAAGGAAGGCGACGAGATCATCATCAGCAAAAAGCCTACGGGCACGCTGGTACTGGATGACCTGAAACCCGGCAAACACCTTTACCTGCTCAGCACCGGCACCGGTCTGGCGCCGTTCATGAGCGTGATCCAGGATCCTGAAACCTACGAGCGTTTCGAAAAAGTGATCCTGTGCCACGGCGTTCGCTATGTGAATGAAGTCGCCTACCGCGAATTCATCACCGAGCACCTGCCACAGAACGAGTTCTTCGGCGAAGCGCTGCGCGACAAGCTGATCTACTACCCGACCGTGACCCGCGAGCCGTTCGAGAACGAAGGCCGCCTGACCGATCTGATGCGCAGCGGCAAGCTGTTCAGGGACATCGGCCTGCCGCCGATCAACCCGCAGGACGACCGCGCCATGCTGTGCGGCAGCCCGAGCATGCTCGACGAGACCAGCGAAGTGTTGAACAGCTTCGGCCTGAAAGTCTCGCCGCGCATGCGCGAGCCGGGTGATTACCTGATCGAGCGTGCGTTCGTCGAGAAGTAAGACACATTCCCTATGGGAGCGAGCCTGCTCGCGAATGCGATCTGTCATTAACATTTATGTTGGGTGACACAACGCCTTCGCGAGCAGGCTCGCTCCCACAATGGGTGTTGTGGTGTGACAGCAAAAAGCCCGCGTTGCCTGAGAAGGCGGCGCGGGCTTTTTCGTTTTCGGGGTTTATGCGTCAGCGGGGATGACTTCGAGGACGCGAATCTGCTCAGGCACGGGGTAATGCCAGCGCACGTCCAGATCCCAGAATTGTGCGCCGTATTCACGCTCCGGCGCTGGCGTCTGATACGCCGGGCGCGGATCCTGCGCCAAACACTGCTCGATCAACTCGACCAATGGCTCGGCCAGGCGCTGTGCGTGTGTGTGCGCTTGTTGCAGCGCTGTGTCCGTCCACTGCACGTCAATCAGTTGCGGCGCAGCGCTGGCGATGTTGTTGGAGGCGTCGGGGATGGTGTCGGCGTAAGGCACGTAAGGTTTGATGTCGAGAATCGGCGTGCCGTCGAGCAGATCGATACCAGAGATGAACAGGCGATTGGCTTCGACCTTGTCCAGTTTCACCACGGATTGGCCAATGCCATTCGGGCGGTGGGTGGCGCGAGTGGCGAACACGCCCATGGACTTGTTGCCGCCGAGCCGGGGAGGGCGCACTTTCAGACGCGGTTTTTCTTCCAGAGCCTGATGGAACAGGAACAGCAGCCAGACGTGACTGACCTGTTCCAGACCCTGCACGGCGTCACCCTGATCGAACGGCGGCACCAGTTCCAGCACGCCACGGGCGGCGGGTGCCAATTGCGGTTGGCGCGGGATGGCGAACTTCTCCTTGAAGCAGGAGCGGACGAAGCCGATGGGGGAGACGCTGTAAGTCATGGTTTGAGGTCGGAGGCGGGATCAGGGCGGGCATGATAACCCTTCCAACCTCAAGTCTGGTGTTGGCAGGGCTGACGCCATCGCTGGCAAGCCAGCTCCCACAGGTTGTGTGGTGCACAAAATAACGGAAACGCTCGAGAACCTTGTGGGAGCTGGCTTGCCAGCGATAGCTTCACCGCCGATTCACAGGCTGAACCCGCCATCCAAAGGAATGATATTCCCGATCATATACGCCCCAGCCGTACTCGCCAGACTGATCGCCAGCGCCGCCATCTCTTCCTCTCGCCCCCAGCGCTTCATCGGAATCAGCGCCGTGTCCTCGGCGAATGCCTGCTCATCGTTGCCAATATGCTGGGTCATCTTGCTCGGAAAGCGGCCCGGTGCGATCACGTTGACGTTGATGTGCTGGCTCACCAGTTCGCGTGCCAGAATCCGTGACAGCTGATGCAAGGCTGCCTTGCTCGGCCCATTGCCGATACCACGAGTGCCACCGGTCACCAGAGCGGTGCGGCCTTGCAGGGAAAAGTACGGGTGCATGGCGAGTCCTGAGTGTTAGGGATCAATACACTCTAGGCCATGCGGCCAGCTGCGAGTGGCAAGCTACAAGCTACAAGTAAGAGCTTGCAGCTTGCGGCTCGTAGCTGGTTTTACGCTCTCACGCGCAGCGTGAGGCCCTTGAGGAAGTTGCGCAGCAGTTGATCGCCGCACGGACGGTAGTTGGTGTGGCCAACCTTGCGGAACAGCGCGCTCAGCTCAGGCTTGGACACCGGGAACTCGGCAGCCTTGAGGATTGCGTGCATGTCGTCTTCTTTCAGTTCGAAGGCCACACGCAGCTTTTTCAGAATGATGTTGTTGGTCACCGGCACTTCGATCGGCTGCGGCGGACGGCTTTCGTCCTTGCCACGTTTGAAGATCACCAGGCCGTCGAGGAAGTGCGCGATGACTTCGTCCGGGCAGCGCACGAAGCCTTCTTCGTCTTCTTCTTTCTTGTCGAGGTATTTCACCAGGTCTTCGAGGGCGATTTCCATGCCGCCGGTCTTGGTGATTTCAATGACTTTCTTGTCGCTGATGTCGAGCATGTAGCGCACGCTGCGCAATACGTCGTTATGAATCATGTGAGCAATCCTGATCTTTCGCTGTGGGCATCGCGCGGGGCGCTGCCGAAAATGTGGGGCGGCAAAACAGAGTCGTCAGAACTTCTCTTTGCCGGACATGTAGCGCCATTGGCCAACTGGCACTTTGCCGATGGACACACCGCCAATGCGGATGCGGCGCACGCTGATAACCTTCAAGCCAACGGCCTGGCAGAGCTGGGCAATGATCCCCGGCTGCGGGTTTTTCATGGCGAAGCGCAGGCGGTTTTCGTTCTGCCAGCTGGCTTTGACTGCCGGCAACTCCTTGCCCTTGTGGGTGAGGCCGTGGGTCAAGCGGTTGAGGCCGTGAGCGACCATATCGCCCTCTACTTCAACCACGTATTCCTGCTCGATCTTGGCGGAGTCGGCGGTGAGCTTGCGCAGGATTTTCCAGTCCTGGGTGAATACCAGCAGACCGCTGGCATTGGCCTGCAGGTCGGCGCTGGTGCTCAGGCGCAGGAAGTGCCCGCGCAACGGGCGTTTGCCGTAGCGGTGCTCTTCGCTCAGGGTTTCGGCGCTGATCAGCTGCATTGCGCTGTCGGTATCGATGCCGGCCGGCACGTTGAGCAAAATAGTGACGGGCTCAGGCGCGGTGGCCTTGGCGTCTTTGTCGAGCTCGACCTTTTGGCCTTCGACCTTGAATTGCGGCTCGTCGATGACTTCGCCGTCCACGGTGACCCAGCCGCCCTCAATGAACAGTTCGGCCTCCCGGCGGGAGCAACCGACCAGTTCGATGAGGCGTTTGGAGAGGCGAATCGGGTCAGTCATGACAGGGCCGTAACAAAAAAGGGGTGTGCATTGTACCTGTGTGGCGCCGGTTAAGCCCGGTTCCATTTCGGTGCGTTCGCATTACTTGTGGGAGCTGGCTTGCCAGCGATGTATTTGTCAGACCGCGGCGTCTGCATCGCTGGCAAGCCAGCTCCCACAAGGATCTATGTTGTGTCAGCCGTTACCCGAGCGTTGCTCGGTTTGGCGCAACCGCATATGCAGCAGCGGATACGGCTGGCCCATGCCATCGACTTCCGAGCGTCCGATCACTTCGAAACCCTGCTTGAAGTAAAACCCCAACGCTTGCGGGTTCTGTTCGTTGACGTCCAGTTCGTCGGCGTTCAGGTGCTCCATGGCGTAACGCAATAATCGCTTGCCCAGGCCTTGGCCGCGGTGTGCGGGGTCAATAAACAGCATCTCGATCTTGCCTGCTGCAACACCGGCAAACCCGGTGATGCGCTGGTGGCTGTCCTTGGTGCAGATCAGCATTACCGCGTCGAGGTAGCGGGTCAGCACCAGTTTGCGCAGCAGCTCGATGTAGCTGTCGGGCAGAAAATCGTGGGTCGCGCGGACCGAGGCCTCCCAGACCTGGGTCAGTTCCTGATAATCGCTGAGTTTCGGCGTGTGGATGACCGAATGGTGGCGCATGCGCGTTTGCCTCTTGTCCGTTTCAAGGGAGTCCATCCCCCGGTAAACGATAGCCGTAAAAAAGCCCCGCATCTTCAAGAAAAGAGCGGGGCTTTCTGACGCGGCGAAAAAATCCTGAGCTGCCGAAGGCTGCGATCTTTTGATTGTAAAAAACAAGATCAACAGATCGCAGCCTGCGGCAGCTCCTACAGTGGTGTGCGGGGTTAGATCTGCTCAGCCCACAAGTCGTATTCGTCAGCGTCAGTCACTTTGCACCAGACCTTGTCGCCTGGCTTGAGGTTGCTGCCATTGTCGATAAACACGTTGCCGTCGATCTCCGGGGCGTCGAAGAAGCAGCGGCCGACCGCGCCTTGCTCGTCGACTTCGTCCACCAGCACTTCGATTTCGCGGCCAATGCGCAGTTGCAGGCGCGCCGAGCTGATGGCTTGCTGGTGCGCCATGAAGCGGTCCCAGCGATCCTGCTTGACGTCGTCTGGCACGATGTCCAGATCGAGGTCATTGGCCGGTGCGCCTTCAACCGGCGAGTACTGGAAGCAGCCGACGCGGTCGAGCTGGGCTTCGGTCAGCCAGTTCAGCAGGTACTGGAAGTCTTCTTCGGTTTCGCCCGGGAAGCCGACGATGAAGGTCGAACGGATGATCAGGTCCGGGCAGATTTCACGCCAGTTCTTGATCCGCGCCAGGGTCTTGTCTTCAAACGCCGGGCGTTTCATCGACTTCAACACTTTCGGGCTGGCGTGCTGGAACGGGATGTCCAGATACGGCAGGATCTTGCCGGCGGCCATCAACGGAATCAGCTCGTCGACATGCGGGTATGGGTAAACGTAGTGCAGACGCACCCAGACGCCCAGCGTGCTCAGCGCTTCGCAGAGTTCGGTCATGCGGGTTTTCACCGGCGCGCCGTTCCAGAAGCCGGTGCGGTATTTCACATCAACGCCGTAGGCGCTCGTGTCTTGCGAGATCACCAGCAGCTCTTTGACGCCGGATTTGACCAGTCGCTGGGCCTCGTCGAGCACATCACCCACGGGACGGCTGACCAGTTTGCCGCGCATCGAGGGGATGATGCAGAAGCTGCAGCTGTGGTTGCAGCCTTCGGAAATCTTCAGGTAGGCGTAGTGGCGCGGAGTCAGCTTGATGCCCTGCGGCGGCACCAGATCGATCAGCGGGTTGTGGTCTTTGCGCGGCGGCACGACGTCGTGCACAGCATTGACTACCTGCTCGTACTGCTGCGGACCGGTCACGGCCAGCACGCTCGGGTGCACGTTGCGGATGTTGCCTTCTTCCACGCCCATGCATCCGGTGACGATGACCTTGCCGTTTTCCTTGATCGCTTCGCCGATCACTTCCAGAGATTCAGCCTTGGCCGAATCGATAAAGCCACAGGTGTTGACCACCACGACGTCGGCGTCCTGATAAGTGGACACAACGTCATAGCCTTCCATGCGCAGCTGGGTCAGGATCCGTTCGGAGTCGACCAGAGCTTTCGGGCAACCCAGGGATACGAAGCCAACCTTTGGATTGGCTGGCGCAGGAGTGGTGGACATGTCTAACCTCGGTATTTTGTGACATCGATTGCCTGACGCGGGAATCGACGGATGGGCGCTTAGGGCGCGCCTCTGATCAAAAAGTGCGCAATTCTATCGACGAGCAGCTCTCTTGACCAGCTTTATGCAGGGAAATACGACGAGTGCTGCGCTATGCTTCGCGCCGTAGCGTTTTACTGAATTTTTACAGTCAAGAAAACGTCTGTTACAAGGCGTAAAAACGCGCATGCTGCACCACAAAGCATAGTGCTTCATTCGAAGAAGCCGGTCTGGAATCAGGAGTTGTTGGATGGGTCAGGCAAGTAGTCACGCGGCAGGCGCCGAGGGTTCGGCCTCTAAACCGCTGAGCATGCTGGTCGCGGCGGTCGGGGTGGTTTATGGCGACATCGGCACGAGCCCGTTGTACACCCTCAAAGAAGTGTTTTCCGGCGGTTACGGTGTGCCGGTCAATCACGATGGCGTGCTAGGCATTCTGTCGTTGATCTTCTGGTCGCTGATCTGGGTCGTGTCGATCAAATACATGATGTTCGTGCTGCGCGCCGATAACCAGGGCGAGGGCGGGATCATGGCACTCACCGCGCTGGCGCGGCGAGCAGCGGGGGAACGCAAGAAGCTGCGGTCGTTGCTGGTGGTCTGCGGGCTGATCGGTGCGGCGCTGTTTTACGGCGACAGCATGATCACCCCGGCGATTTCCGTTCTGTCGGCGATTGAGGGTTTGGGCCTGGCGTTCGATGGCATTGATCACTGGGTGGTGCCGCTGTCACTGGTCGTGCTGGTTGCGTTGTTTCTGATTCAGAAGCACGGTACGGCACGCATCGGCATTCTCTTCGGGCCGATCATGGTCACTTGGTTCCTCGTGCTCGGCGCCCTCGGTGTCTACGGCATCAGCCACTCGCCTGAAGTACTGCACGCGATGAACCCGATGTGGGCGGTGAATTTCTTCGTCGTCCATCCTGGTATGGGCGTGGCTATTCTCGGCGCTGTGGTGCTGGCGCTGACCGGTGCCGAAGCGCTGTATGCCGACATGGGACACTTCGGCCGCAAGCCGATTGCCCGCGCGTGGTTTCTGCTGGTGCTGCCAGCGCTGATGCTCAACTACTTCGGTCAGGGCGCCTTGCTGCTGGAAAACCCGGAAGCGGCGCGTAACCCGTTCTATCTGCTGGCGCCGAGCTGGGCGTTGATTCCGCTGGTCGGGCTGGCGACGATGGCCACGGTGATTGCCTCGCAAGCGGTGATTTCCGGCGCGTTCTCCCTGACCCGTCAGGCGATCCAGCTCGGTTACATTCCGCGCATGTACATTCAGCACACCTCCAGTGACGAGCAGGGCCAGATCTACATCGGTGCGGTGAACTGGGCGTTGATGGTTGGCGTGGTGCTGCTGGTGCTGGGCTTCGAGTCGTCCGGCGCGCTGGCCTCGGCCTATGGCGTGGCGGTGACGGGCACCATGTTGATGACCACAATTCTGGTGTCGGCAGTCATGCTGCTGCTGTGGAAATGGCCACCGATCCTCGCGGTGCCGGTGTTGCTCGGCTTCCTGCTGGTGGACGGTCTGTACTTCGCCGCCAACGTGCCGAAGATCGTGCAGGGCGGTGCGTTCCCGGTGATCGCCGGTATCGCGCTGTTCGTGCTGATGACCACCTGGAAGCGCGGCAAGCAATTGCTGGTCGAGCGTCTGGACGAAGGTGCGCTGCCGCTGCCGATCTTCATCAGCAGCATCCGCGTGCAACCGCCGCATCGCGTGCAGGGCACCGCGGTGTTTCTCACTGCGCGTTCCGACGCCGTGCCACACGCTTTGTTGCACAACCTGTTGCATAACCAGGTATTGCACGAGCAAGTGGTGCTGCTGACGGTGGTTTATGAAGACATCCCGCGCGTACCCCCATCTCGGCGTTTCGAGGTGGATGCCTTCGGTGACGGGTTCTTCCGGGTGATCCTGCACTTCGGCTTCACCGACGAGCCGGACGTGCCTCTGGCGTTGAAGCTGTGTCATCTCGATGAGCTCGATTTCAGCCCGATGCGCACGACGTACTTCCTCAGCCGTGAAACGGTGATTGCCTCGAAACTCGAAGGCATGGCGCGTTGGCGCGAGGCGTTGTTCGCGTTCATGTTGAAGAACGCCAACGGCAACTTGAGGTTTTTCAATCTGCCGCTGAACCGGGTGATTGAGTTGGGGACGCAAGTCGAGATGTAGTCCCCGCCCCATTGAAAAGCCCCCGTCAGCCTAGTGGCTGGCGGGGGCTTTTTTGTGCCTGCGGGTCCCACCTGATTCCTGCATCAATCCCCTGTGGGAGCGAGCCTGCTCGCGAAGGCGTAGTGTCAGTCGAGGAATCTGATGGCTGATCCACTGCATTCGCGAGCAGGCTCGCTCCCACAAGGGTTTGGCTGTGTTACTTGCTTACAGGTAACTCTGCTTCAGACTCGGTCTTCGTGCGCGCAGGTCGTGGCAGCAGCGCTTGTATCACGTCGTCAATCAGAGCCTTGCCCATTACCGTCAGATAGTGCGCCGCCCAAGCGTGACGGTCGGTGTCTTTGGCGTAGGCAGCGTCTTCTGCGAAGGATTTGGCGAGGTACAGCAGGTCGGAGGATTGGGACAAGGCATCGATGATCGGGATGCCGGAGCGAACGTTGAAAAACGCTTCATTTGAGTTGTAGAGGAAGGGGGTGAAGCCGATGGTTTTAATGTGTGCTGGTCCGTGCGGATCATTTTCGGTCATCGTGTTACTCCTTGGTTCGAAGTGCCGCGACTTTCGTTACCACGCGAAAGGAGGCAGCTGTACGCAGGGTGGTAAACCGGGAACCAAGGAAACCGGCACGCCCGAAGGCGTCCCACGCACAGCTGCCATAACGTGATGGACGTGCTGTTGCGCTGGTTTCTCCGGGTTACCACACCCGATCGCTGAATGGGTCAGCGACGTCCGGAGAGTATCCCGTCAAAAAACAGCGCAACAGGGCGGCAAGGCGCCGCAACACGCGATTCGGAGTTTGCCTACAAGGTCTGTGGGCGTCATCCGATATTGAGAGACGAGAAGTAAACGAAACTAAACGTCTGGCAGATATGCCTGGAGGAATTGATATCCGAATCCAGCGCAATGCCCCTGTGGGAGCGAGCCTGCTCGCGAATACGTACTGTCAGTCAACGAATCTGTTTACTGACCCACCGAATTCGCGAGCAGGCTCGCTCTCACGGGAAATTTTGGCGGTTGCCGGAATGTAAAAAGCCCCCGCAACTGCAAAGTGGCGGGGGCTTTTTGTTGGAGCGTTTCAGATCACTCTTCGGCCACCTGACTCGCCGCCTGGCGCTTCTGGATCAAGTCCACCAGACGCTTTGCCAGCGCAGGATAGTTCTCATCGAAGTGATGACCACCCGGCAGTTTCACCGCTTCACCCACCGCAGTCTTGTCAGTGCAGCCGCTTTCATCGGCCTCTTCTTCACCATAAATGCACACGACCTTGGCCGGTGGCAGTTTGGCCATTTCCGGGCCGGTGGCGGCTTCTTTGCCGGCGTTGCCGAGCCAGCCTTCGACTTCGATTTCGAAACTGCCGGTGCGGGCGAAGGCCAGCAGGATGATTGCGTCGACGCGCTGCTGCTCGGTGTCCGGCAGGCGATTGTAGATCGCTGGCAGGACGTCGGCGCCGAACGAATAACCGGTGAGGATGAAGCGCTTGGTGCCCCACTTTTGCCGGTAGTGTTGCATCAGTTCGGTCAGGTCCAGGGCGCTTTGTTCCGGACTCTTGTGCTGCCAGTAGTAGCGCAGGGTGTCGATGCCGACGACCGGGTAGCCGATCTTGGCCATTTCACCGGCCACGTCGCGGTCCAGGTCACGCCAGCCGCCGTCGCCGGAGAGGAACAGGGTTACTGTGTCCTTGGCCTGACCGGCCGGCACTTCAACCACCGGGATCGCCAGACCACCATTGGCCTTGTCGCCACCGACGAGGATCTTGCGCAGTTCGTTGTTCAGCACTTGCGGCAGGTTGATGTCGTAGTCGCTGATGCTGGTTTCGGCGTTCGGTTGATCGCGCACAAAACCCGCGCTGGCGTCGTCCGGGTTGTCGTTCCACGCCACCAGCCAGTGGCCGTGGGCGGCGGCTTTCGGCAGCAGGTGAGTGCAGCCGGGTTTTTCCAGTGCGAGGTCGACGGAGATGGCCTGAGCCTTGTCGTCCTTCTGCTCGGACAACCAGCGCCAGGCCAGCACGGCGCCCGGGCCGATGCCGCTAACGAGTGTGGCCGGGCCGTTCAGTTCGCGCAGACCGGTTTGCAGGGCGCGGCTTTGCAGCAGGCAGTCCTTGGGCAGAATCACCTGAACGATCTGCGCCGAGGCGCTGCGGCTCAGGGTGGTCAGTTGCTTTTCAGAGAGTTTCTGGTCGTCGTTGACCGCGACCAGCACCTGCGCCTTGGGTTTGGTGCCGGGGATGACGCGGGTCAAAACGGTGCCGTCTGCCGCCGTAATAGGTTCGAGCGTTGGTTCCGGTGCCGGGCGTTTGAGGTACCAGAAACCGCCGCCGGCAATCACGGCCAGCACGATCAGTGCGGCCAGGATGTACTTCAGGGAGCGTTGAATCATCAGCGTTTCACCAATCCAGTCAAGCCGCCCGCGATCAGGGCAGCAGTGTCGGCCAGCGCCACCAACGGATCGAGTCCGGCGGGCACGGCCATATAACGGGGTTCCCAGTCAGGCTGGAATTTGTCTTTGAAGCGGCGCAAACCTTGGAAGTTGTACAACTGCTCACCACGGCGGAAAACCATCGAGCCCAAACGCTGGGTCAACGGTGCACCACGCCGGGGTTGCAACCCCGACAACGGCACCATGCCCAGGCTGAAGCGCGCGTATCCGTGACTCTTATAGTGTTGAATCAGGCCGACCATCATGAATTCCATGGTCAGTTTTGGCGCGTCCGGGTGTGCGCGCATCAGGTCGAGACTGGCCAGGTCATGGCTGTAGGTCTCGAGCAGATTGGCAAACGCCACCGGGCGGCCTTCGAAGCGAATTACCGCGATGCGGAAATGCTTCAGGTAATCGTCGCTGAAACGGCCGAGGGAGAAGCCTTTCTCGCGCACGTTCTTGCCGGTCAGCCAGGCATCGGAAATCACCTTGAGCTCATCCATCGGCGCCTGACCCGGTTCATGGATCTCCAACGACAGGCCGTCGCGGGTGCCACGGTTCCAGGTGTAACGCAGATCCTTCATCTCCTTGCCCTTGGCTTCGAGGTCAAAGCGGGTGAGGTCGACCCGCGCTTCTTCGCCAAGCTTGATCGCAGTCAGGCCGATGTCCATGTAGTACGGCAGGTTTTCCGCGCGCACTTGATAGAACACAGGGCGGGCGTGGTGGATGTCGCACAGGTCGCGGAACTGCCAGATCATCTCGGCCCGTTGCTGGCCGGGGCCGATCGGGTCGTACAGGGCTACCAGACTGCGGCCACGGCGGGCGTACATCAGGAACGCTTCGTCGTTCTGGTGAAACAGCAACGCCTTGTCACCGGTCAGCGCGAGGCCGCCATCGGGTTGAGACGAGGCCATCAGAATCTTTGAGGCGCGATCCAGTTCGTCCGGCGTTGGCAGGTGAATGACCGGGCGCGCGGTGCGCAGCAACCAGGTCAGGGCAATCACCAGCAACAGTACTGCGGCGCCGAGCAGCGAGCGCAGACCGCGTGGGGCGTCAGCGTCGAGGGTGAACTGCCACCAGAGTTGATGGCTGTAAGGCACGTCTTGATAGGCGAACAGCAACAACCAGGCTGAAGCACCCAGCACACACAGGCTGGCTACCAGGTACAGCGGCGAGAACGGCAGCTCGGTCAAGCGGCTCGGGCGATAGAACGAGCGGCGAAACACCGCCAGCAGACTTGCCGTCAGGGTCATCAACAAGGCTTCTTCCCAGTCGAAACCCTTGAGCAGCGAGAGGAGGGCGCCGACCAGCAACAGAATGGTGGTCAGCATCCACGCCGCCGACAACCGGCGTCGCAAGCCTTGGGCCAGCAACAGACACAGCACGCCGATCAGGCTGGCGCCGAAGTGCGAAGCGTCGACCAGTCGATGCGGGATCAGAAAACCGATGTGTTCCAGGCGCGTATCGATCTCTGGGGTGGCGCCGGAGAACAGCAGCACCACGCCGGACAGAAATACCAGCACCGCCAGAATCGGCGCAGCCAGACCGGATGCTGCGCGCATGGTCTGGGTCTGAAACAGGCGCTGGCCTTCGTTGATCAGCAGGAATACGCAAGCCACCAGCAGCGGCGCCACTACGTAGATCAGGCGATACAGCAGCAGCGCAGCGGCGAGTGGCGCGGCACCGAGCTGATTGGCGAAGGCGGCCAGCAGAATCGCCTCGAACACCCCGACGCCGCCCGGCACATGGCTGAGCACACCAGCGGCCAGGGCCAACAGATACACCAGCAGAAACGCGCCAAACGGTGGGGCTTCCGGTAGTAACAGATAAAGCACGGTGGCGGCAGCGGCAACGTCGAGGGCGGTGATGACGAGTTGCATGAACGTCAGGCGTCGACCCGGCAGGCGCAAGGTGCGGCGGCCGGCCTTGACCAGCAGATTGTGCGCGAATGGCTGTTCCGGCAAACGCCGACGATAGATGCCGATCGCTAGAATCGCGCCCAGCAGGAGTACGGCGCCAGCAACAGTGCCGAGCAATCCTTCAGACAACCCCAAGGCCTGGGATGCGCCGGGCAGATCGCTGAGGGTCGCGAGTGCGGCCAGCGGTGGCAATGCGCAGCCCAGCGACAGGCTGGCGAACAAGGTCATGTGCGCGACTTCCGATGCGCTCACGCCAAGCCGTGCATATAAACGGTAGCGCACTGAGCCGCCGGACAGCAGCGACAGACCGATCGCGTTGCCTATCGCAAACGCGGTGAAGCCGCCGAGGGCCAGCGTGCGCGGTGGCAATGTCACGCCAGCGTAGCGGGCAGCCGACCATTCATAGCCCAGTAGAATAATGAAGCCGACCACGGTCGCACCGAACGCGCCGAGCAGGGCAGGTTTCGGTACCTCGAGAATCGAGTCGTGCAAGGCATCGAGATCGAGTTCGGCGAGCAAATGGCGACAGGCAATCAGTGCAATGGCAAACAGCAGCAGAGTGACTGCCAGACCGATGGGTTGACGGTATTTGCTTAACCGATCCAGCAAGCGCAAACGCTCGGGTTTGATCGGATGTTCCGCTGTGACATTGCCTTGTGGATCAGACGAGTTGGCGCGCATCAATCACCTCTTGGATTGTGCGCGACAGGATGGAGGTATCCAGCCAAGTTACCAATCCCTGTAGAAAAAAATAATCACAAAATATTACGCCTCTCGCCGAGGCTCGGCGAGGGCAGTCATGGATTGCAGGCGACTGCGCCGCGACTCAAGCATAGTCGCAACTCGGCGTTTCTGATGATCCTGGACGGTTCACTGCACGATGACAGCTCATTGTTGCGAAAGGACTTTTTCAGCAGATACAAAAAAGGCCACTCTTTCGAGTAGCCTTTTTTGATGTTTGGTTGCGGGAGCCGGATTTGAACCGACGACCTTCGGGTTATGAGCCCGACGAGCTACCAGACTGCTCCATCCCGCGTCTGTGTGGCGGCATTCTACAGGCGAACGGCGGGGTGTCAACCGCTAATCCCGTAAAGGGTCAAATAAGTGCGAAATAGCGTCAAACGGTCGCACGTGACGGGTAACCCTAAGAAATGCAACGAATTCCCGTTTGGAGGAGGGCGCTCCTTACAGTCTTTCTTTTGCAAAACAAGCGCGCACAAAAAAGGCCACTCTTTCGAGTAGCCTTTCTTGATGTTTGGTTGCGGGAGCCGGATTTGAACCGACGACCTTCGGGTTATGAGCCCGACGAGCTACCAGACTGCTCCATCCCGCGTCTGTGTGTCGGCATTCTACAGAGGATCGCCGGGGTGTCAACCTTCAATCTGGATAAAATCCGTTGAGGTTCAATCGGTTAGCGCTTTTCTTGATGGTTGAAACAGGCCGCAGGGCAGGTGGGGCAAGGCTTTCAGCTCTATTGGCGGTCGTTCTTCGATTGAGAAAATAAATTCACCGAAGCTTCCTGCCGAAGGAAAAGAACATTCTGACCACTGGTGCTATATACAGTTGTGAGTGAGATACTGCCGATCCGGTTCGCCACGTTTCCTTTTCTGACATGACTCAGCGAAAAATCATCCACGTCGACTGTGACTGTTTCTACGCCGCCATCGAGATGCGCGATGACTCGCGTCTGGCCGGCAAGCCGTTGGCGGTGGGCGGGTCGGCGGATCGGCGCGGGGTGATTGCCACCTGTAATTACGAGGCGCGGGCGTATGGCGTGCGCTCGGCCATGTCCTCCGGCCACGCTCTAAAGCTGTGCCCCGACCTGACCATCGTCAAGCCGCGCATGGATGCTTACCGTGAAGCGTCGAAGGAAATTCACACGATTTTTGCTGATTACACTGACTTGATCGAGCCTTTGTCGCTGGATGAAGCCTACCTCGACGTGTCGGACAGCGCGCATTTCGGCGGCAGTGCCACGCGTATTGCCCAGGACATCCGCCGCCGCGTTTCCAATCAGTTGCATATCACTGTCTCCGCGGGCGTGGCGCCGAACAAGTTTCTGGCGAAGATTGCCAGCGACTGGAAGAAGCCCAACGGTTTGTTCGTGATCACCCCGGATCAGGTCGAAGACTTTGTCAGCGGCCTGCCGGTCAGCAAGCTGCACGGTGTGGGCAAAGTCACCGCTGACAAACTGGGCCGACTCGGCATCGTCGACTGTCAGCACCTGCGCGAGTGGGACAAGCTGGCGCTGGTGCGCGAATTCGGCAGTTTCGGTGAGCGAATGTGGAGTCTTGCTCGTGGGATCGATGACAGGCTGGTGCATAACGACAGTCGCCGTCAGTCGATCAGCGTGGAAAATACCTACGACGTTGATCTACCGGATCTGCGCAGTTGCCTGGACAAGTTGCCCGAGCTGCTCGAAACCCTGAAAACCCGCATGGCCCGTATCGACAGCAGTTATCGGCCGGGCAAGCCGTTCGTCAAAGTGAAGTTTCACGACTTCACCCAGACCACATTGGAGCAGGCCGGGGCAGGGCGGGATCTGGGCAGTTATCAGTTAATGCTGACGCAGGCATTCAATCGGGGGGGTAAACCGGTGCGGTTGCTTGGGGTCGGGGTGAGGCTGGAGGACTTGCGGGGTGGGTTTGAGCAGATGGAATTGTTTGAGCGTTGACCTGTAAAAGCAAAAGATCGCAGCCTTCGGCAGCTCCTACGTTGGAATGCATTTTCCTGTAGGAGCTGCCGAAGGCTGCGATCTTTTAATAGCGCTTAATTCGGTCCTGGATCCGCGACCAATCGCCCGGCATCCTTGGTCAGCGACTTGAGAAACTCGGCCTGCAACTCAGGATCGTTACGCGTCAACTCGATCAAGCTCTGTTCCAGTTCGCTGGCTTCTTCTTCCAGCCCCAGTTCCGAGAGACGTTTGACCCGGTGGACCCACTCGCTGACTTCGTCATCTTCCAGATCGTCGTAGATCAGCCCGTGCGCCTCCAGCAATTTGCCGCGCAGGTGGCTGCTGATCATCAGGGATGAGTCAGAGTGCACGTCATCCTTGGCATCCTCGACGCTGATCTGCAATTTGCCGACATGGTTGAGGTCGTTCTCGGCAAACGGACTGTCGAGCAGGTTCAGACGCAAAACGCCGTTACGGTCGGTGGTCATCTCGAAGGTCTGCTTGCCAGCCTTGACTTGCACTGGACGCTCGCTCCACGGCAGGCTCGAATACTCCGTGCGCTTGTCGCGCTGGATTTCATCGATGCCGGCGAGGTTCTGTTGCGCACGACCGTTGGATTGCACGTTCATGAACGGGTTGAGCCCGGCAAAACCGTAGCTGAGCCAGTCCCGGGTCACGCTGTCCGGCAGATTGCCGAGCGCGAAGACGTTGACCACGTTCGCGCCGACGCCACCGACCACAGCCACCGCACCCAGCGGAATCTCGTAGACCTCGCGCCAGGGTTGGTAAGGCGTGTAACGATCGTAACGGCGGGTGACTTCGAACTCGGTGACTTCGAAAGTCTTCTGCTCGTTGATCTTTACGCGTCGCTGCGGCAGCTCAAGCACCTTGGGCTCACCGACATCAATCTGCAGGCGGTGATCGAGCAGTTTTCGCTCGACCCGCTCTTCGTGCTCGCTGCGTTGTGACATGTGATTGGCACAGCCGCTGACCAGCAGGGCACCGCACAGGGCGGTGCCTCCGAGGCCCAAGGTGTTTCGCTTGAACATGACGTCTCTATCTGGTTTCAGCGGCGGATACGGGCCTGAAGGAAGGACAATACGTCAGCCACCGGCAGCGCTTGCGCCTCGCCTTCGGTACGGCTCTTGTATTCCAGGTTACCTTCGGCGAGGCCGCGGTCACTGACCACGATCCGGTGTGGAATGCCGATCAGTTCCATGTCTGCGAACTTGATGCCCGGGCTGGTTTTCTTGTCGCGATCATCCAGCAGCACTTCGAAACCGGCCGCAGTCAGTTCTGCGTACAGCTTGTCGGTGGCTTCGCGCACCTGCTCGGTTTCATAGCGCAGCGGTACGAGGGCGACCTGGAACGGCGCAAGAGTGTCGCTCCAGATGATGCCGTTTTCGTCGTTGTTCTGCTCGATGGCGGCTGCCACCACACGGGACACGCCGATACCGTAGCACCCCATTTCCAGGGTGACAGGCTTGCCGTTCTCGCCCAGCACTTCGCACTTCATCGCTTTGCTGTACTTGTTGCCCAGCTGGAAAATGTGCCCCACTTCGATGCCGCGTGCGATTTCCAGAGTGCCCTTGCCGTCCGGGCTTGGGTCGCCAGCAACCACGTTACGCAGGTCGGCCACGGTTGGAACCGGCAGATCGCGCTCCCAGTTGACGCCGAAGTAGTGCTTGTCGTCGATGTTGGCACCGATAGCGAAGTCGCTCATCAGTTCGACCGAGCGGTCGATGATGATCGGCAGTGGCAGGTTCAGCGGGCCGAGCGAACCGGCGCCGGCGCCAATCGCGTCACGCAGGTCGGCGTCGGTGGCCATGACCAGCGGGCTGGCAACGCCAGGTTGCTGGGCTGCCTTGATCTCGTTGAGTTCGTGGTCGCCACGAATGACCAGCGCGATCAGCTTGCCTTCTTCTTCGGCGCGCACGATCAGGGTCTTGATGGTCTTTTCAATCGGCAGATTGAATTTTTCCACCAGTGCGGCAATGGTCTTGGTGTCTGGCGTATCGACCAGACGCAGCTCTTCGCTCGCAGCAGGGCGCGAAGTTTCGCGCGGCACTGCCTCAGCCTTCTCTACGTTCGCCGCGTAGTCGGAGCCGTTACTGAAAGCGATATCGTCTTCGCCGGACTCGGCCAGTACGTGGAACTCGTGAGAGCCGGCGCCGCCGATCGAGCCGTTGTCGGCTTCAACCGGACGGAATTTCAGGCCCAGACGAGTGAAGATGTTGCAATACGCCAGGTGCATGCGGTCATAAGTGACCTGCAACGACGGCTGATCGGCGTGGAAGGAGTACGCGTCCTTCATGATGAATTCGCGGCCGCGCATCAAGCCGAAGCGTGGGCGGATTTCATCACGGAATTTGGTCTGGATCTGGTACAGGTTGATTGGCAGCTGCTTATAGCTGCTCAACTCGTTGCGCATCAGATCGGTGATCACTTCTTCGTGGGTCGGGCCCGCGCAGAAGTCACGACCGTGGCGGTCTTTGAAGCGCAGCAACTCAGGGCCGTATTCTTCCCAGCGTCCCGATTCCTGCCACAGTTCGGCCGGTTGGGTGCTCGGCATCAACACTTCCAGAGAGCCGGCGGCGTTCATTTCTTCGCGAACGATGGCTTCAACCTTGCGCATTACCCGCAAGCCCATCGGCAGCCAGGTGTACAGGCCCGAGGCGAGTTTGCGGATCATGCCGGCACGCAGCATCAGCTGGTGGCTGATGACGACCGCATCGGAAGGCGTTTCTTTCTGTGTGGCGAGCAAAAATTGACTGGTGCGCATGGTTGGCCGTTGTCGGTTGCTAAGACTGGAAATGACGGAGCAGTGTACCGGCGAGTTTTGCTGACGTACAGAAGTGCGGCCGGCAGTGAGTTCCAACGGCGGGATTCCTCCCGCCGTTGGCGAAACGTCTTACGATTCGTCCACGAGTGGCGTCGGTACAGGCTCGGGCGTTGGCGTCGGGCCTTCGCGGCGGCTTTCCTGGAACCAGTGCAGCGCGATCAGCACCAGTGTCGGCACGCCGAGCAGTGCAGTGATCAGGAAGAAGTTGTGATAACCGAACTTCTCGACCATGACCCCGGAATAGCCGCCAATCAGGCGCGGTAGCAGGAGCATGATCGAACTGAGCAGCGCGTATTGCGTCGCGGAGAACTTCAGGTTGGTCAGGCTCGACAGGTAAGCGACAAATGCAGACGTCGCCAAACCGGAACTGAAGTTGTCCAGGGAAATGGTCACCATCAGCATCTGCAGGTTCGGGCCCATGTCGGCGAGCATCAGGAACAGCAGGTTGGTGCCCGCCGACGCTGCGCCGCCGATGAGCAGGATCGGCAAAATGCCGAAACGCACAATCAGCAGTCCGCCCATGCCGGCGCCGACGAGGGTCATGATCAGGCCGAATATCTTGCTGACACTGGCAATCTGATCCTTGGTGAAACCCTGGTCGATATAGAACACGTTGGCCATCACGCCCATCACCGTGTCCGACATCCGATAGGTGGCAATCAATCCGAGCAGCAGCAGCGCTTGCCAGCGGTAGCGCAGGATGAAGTCGTTGACCGGCGTCAGCACCGGTGCCAGCCCGCGACGCCCCATGGCCGACAGGCACAATGCGGTGAGCAGCGTATAGAGGATGGCGCGCAGGAAGGCGCGGTCTTCCAGCAGCAGGTCGAGCAGGCTGGCGCCTTCGAACAGCACGCTGGCGAAATCGGTGTTGTAGAGCTGCGTGAACATCGCCGGCACAGACACCAGCAAGACGATCAGCACGAACACGGACATCAGTTGATGCATGAAGGTGTAGCGCCCGGCCTGCAACTGCGTGCGCAACGGTACAGGCGGTTCGCGCATGAACAGCGTTGTCAGCAGGGCAGGGATCATTAGCGCGCCAAACAGCAAGTAGGTGCCGGCCCAGGCCGAGTGCTGATAGTTGAAGCCGGTTGAGCCAAAACCTTCAGCGAAAAACAGTGCGCCGGCAGTCGCCAGCAGCGCGGCTATGCGATAGCCGGACATATAACTGGCTGCGAGTGCGGCTTGTCGGCTGTCGTCGGCGATTTCCAGGCGATAGGCATCGACCGCAATGTCTTGGGTCGCGGAAGCGAAGGCAACGATCACCGCAATGGCGATCAGCCAGGACAGATGCTTCTGCGGATCGCAGAAGCCCATGCCGATCAGGCCCAGGATTACCAGTGACTGCGAAAGCACCAGCCACGAACGGCGACGGCCAAGCTTGCCCAGCAACGGCAGGCGCCATTGGTCGAGCAGCGGTGACCAGACCCATTTGAATGCGTAGGCGAGACCGATCAGGCTGGCGTAGCCGATGGTTTCACGGGCCACGCCGGCTTCACGCAGCCAGACCGACAGCGTTGAGAACACCAGCATGTACGGCAGGCCGGCGGCGAAACCCAGCAACAACAGCACGAGCGTCGAAGGACTGGCATAGGCGGCGAGCGCGGCGCGCCAGGTTTTACGGGGCATGGGCTGAAGTCTGCCTCAAGATTGCGGGAACAAAGCGCGCACTCTAACCGCAGTGCTCTACCGGACGCCAGCCATGGCGTTGAATATCCACACGATTGTTCAGGACGGTGATGCCTTCCATGCGTAAACGCGCGCGTTGTTCATCGCCCGAGGGACTGCCTGCCGGCAGGCTGATCCGACCGCCGGCACCGAGAACGCGGTGCCAGGGCAGTTTGGTGTCGTTGGGCAATTGGCTGAGCGTGCGGCCGACCCAGCGGGCGGCGCGCCCCAACCCGGCGAGATCAGCCAATTGACCGTAGCTGACGACTTTACCTGTGGGCACTTGTGCAAGGGTCGAGTAGAGCGCCGTGCGTCGGATTTGCGCCTCGCTTTCGCCTTCATGGATCGGGTCTGTCACGTACGCGGTTCCTGAACGGGGTCGAATTAATGCCTGAAGCGTAAACCCTGATCGGCCAGTTGAGAAATGAACTCAATGGAAATAGTCCGGTCACTCCTTGTCAGGGTTTTATTCCTCCGGATAATGCCGATCCCTTTACGCAAACTTGAGCCCTCGATTCGCTTATGTTTTCCAGAACCTTGCTGTGCCTTGCTGTTTGTAGCGCGTCCACGCCCCTGCTTGCCGACACCGTCTGGATGAAGAACGGTGACAAGCTGACCGGCACTATCACTGTGTTCGACGGCGGCAAGCTGTTGATCCAGACCAAATATGCCGGGGCCGTCACGATTGACTGGAAAGAAGTCAAAACCCTGGACAGTGATCAGCACCTGCTGGTCAAGCAGGATGCGTACACGGGTGAAATGTCCAAATCGCTGACCGCGGCTGACGACGGCAAGGTCACCCTGGCCAATGGCGAAGCGCCAAAAACCGTGGAGCTGGCGAGCATTCAGCAGATTCTCAAGCCCAAACCGGTGGTCGAGGATCTTGTGTGGAAGGGCAATGTCGATCTGGCGCTGGACTATCAGCGTGCGGAGAAGGACACCGACGATTACGACATCGGCTTCAAGACTACGGCGCGGCACGGTCGCTGGCGGCACATTGCCGAAGGCGAATACAACCGTGAAGTACAGGACGATGTGACCACCACTGACAACTGGCGCGCCGAGTACTCCCTTGACCGCTTCCTGACCGATCAGTGGTTCTGGCAGGGGCGTCTGAACTATAAGCGCGATCACATCGAAGAGCTGGCGCGTCAGCGTGTCGTCGGTACCGGTCCTGGCTACCAGTTCTGGGATGATGAGTTGGGGGCGTTCTCGCTGGGCTCGCTGCTCAACCGCACCGATTACGAATACAAGGATGGCAGCAAGGACAACTTCTACTCCGTTGCCATGAAGTGGGACTACAACCGCTACCTGATCGGCAAGAAGGTCGAGTTCTTCACCAACGGCGAAGTTGGCAAGCCGTTGTCCAACGTGGCCAATTACGCGCTGGATGCCGAGATGGGCTTGCGCTACAAGGTCACCGAGTGGGCCTCGCTGAACCTGAAGGCCGAGCGTGACATCATCAGCGGTACCAATGATGCAGATTTGAACAAGACCCGTTATACCGCTGGGTTTGGCGTGGCTTGGTAACGTAAAGCAAAAGATCGCAGCCTTCGGCAGCCCCTGGATTCAGGAGGGGTTGCCGAAGGCTGCGATCTTTTTTTGCGCCTGAAAAACAGACGCCCACAAAAAAGCCCCGCTTTTAAGGGCGGGGCTCTTTTCTAAAGAAGCTACAAGTTAGATAACTTGTACTTCCTCAGCTTGCATGCCTTTCTGACCGCGGGTAGCGATGAAAGAAACCTGTTGGCCTTCTTTCAGGCTTTTGAAGCCGTCGGATTGGATAGCTTTGAAGTGAACGAACAGGTCGTCACCGGATTGTGGGGTGATGAAGCCGAAGCCTTTTTCATCGTTGAACCACTTAACGGTACCGGTTTGGCGATTAGACATGGTGTAACTCCTTGAACAAAGATAACTGCGACACAGGAAGAACCCTGGCCGAGACTGAGTGCAAAGAGCAGGAAAAATTCTTGTAGATGGTTGGATCGAAATTCAACATATCGTGTAGAGATTCTCAGTGACACAAGCAGCACAGTGGCGCCACCTTAACCCTTTTTCCGGAATGTGCCAATGCTTCTTGCGAAGGTTTCTTTAATTTCGGGATCGGCGGTGTGACAGTTCGTCGCCAGAGTCCGCAAATCCAGGGTGTTCGGCGAGAATTGCACCGCGCACTTTGAACGCGGCGGCGCGACCGGTAAGATGCCGGACAGAATTTTTCCACCTCGCTATTCAGGACACCCGCCATGAGCATCAAATCGGACAAGTGGATTCGCCGCATGGCGCAGGAACACGGCATGATCGAACCGTTCGTCGAGCGCCAGGTGCGTGGCAGTGACGACAACCGCGTGATTTCCTATGGCGTGTCGAGCTACGGCTACGATGTGCGTTGCACCAGTCACTTCAAGGTGTTCACCAACATCAACTCGGCCATCGTCGATCCGAAAAACTTCGACGCCGGCAGCTTCGTCGACATCCATAGTGACGTTTGCATCATTCCGCCGAACTCCTTCGCCCTGGCCAGCACCGTCGAATACTTCCGTATTCCACGCAACGTGCTGACCATCTGCCTGGGTAAGAGCACCTACGCGCGTTGCGGCATTATCGTCAACGTCACCCCGCTCGAGCCGGAGTGGGAAGGCCACGTGACGCTGGAATTCTCCAACACCACCAATCTGCCGGCAAAAATCTACGCCAACGAAGGCGTGGCGCAGATGCTCTTTCTTGAATCCGACGAGGAATGTGAAGTTTCCTACAAGGATCGCGGCGGCAAGTATCAGGGCCAGCGTGGCGTGACTCTGCCGCGTACCTGATTCGTCCATCCGGCGGATGTCGGGAATTCTTTGGCGGGCAGACACTCTATGGGGTGTACTGCCCGTTTTTGTGTCTGGCAAAACGGGCCTTCGCCGAGGAGTGCCCCATGAAGATCGATCCGCATATCAGTGCCGAACTGGCAAGGCTTGAGCCCAATCAGATTGGCGTTTTAGCCTGGTCCTTGTTGGCACATCCGCCCATCAGCATGGCCGGCGGGATTCCTGGTCAGCCTGATCCCGATACCCCCAACGAACAACCGACCGAGCCGGGCGAACCGACCCTTCCGGATGAGCCGCCACCGGCACCTGTCGCCTGATTTGCACTAAAAAACGCGCTAAATGGCGCGCTAAATGAATGGTCGGTCAGTAGAGGTCCGTAAAGACTTCAACTGACTGGCCAAATTTCGTTGTCACCGATAACAAAAATCCTGCAGGTCTCGTCACGGTCGACCTGATAACCACCGGTGAACGCACCGAACGCCGGCATCAGGCTGATGCGCTCGCCGAGTTTGAAGCAGGCCAGACGCAAGCTCTGCCGGCCTTTGCCGTGCAGCCGATAGACCGGGTGCACATGCCCGGCCAGCACATGTCTTTCAGCGTGGGGATCGGGCTCGTGTTGCAAGGCGAACGGGCCGAGCAACAGCGGCTCCGGCACGACGCGAATTTTCAACGATGCGGGCGGGTCACCCGCGCGTTTGTCGTGATTGCCGCGAATCAGCGTCATCGGCAGATCAGCGTGGCGCGACCGCCATTCGGACAGTGCGCTTAACGTGCCTGGCGCATGGGAGCCCGGGCCGTGGAGAAAATCGCCAAGAAAGATCAGTTGCCGACAGGGCAGTTTCGCCAACAGTCGATCAATCACGGCGATGTTGCTCGACGTCGTGCCTTGCGGAACCGGCTGACCGAGGCTGCGATAGGCGGCAGCCTTGCCGAAATGCACGTCGGCGATCAACAGCGCTTGCTGCGCCGGCCAATACAGGGCCTTTTCCGGTAACAACCAGAGCTCCTCACCGGCCAGACGAACGGGGTAGGGCGCATTCATCAGGCCTTGCCCTTGTCGGCTGATTGCTCCAGATCACCCACCATCCGTCTGATCCGGTCAGCGAGTTTTTCCGAGCTCATGCTCTCGCGCATGCGTTCCACCAGCAGCGGAAAGCCTAAGGGTGTAGGACGTTTGATCAGATGTACGTCGAGTTTCATGCGATTGATGTGCTCCAGCGTCTGTTCAAGCCTGTGAATATCCAGTTCCTCTCGCAGGACTTCTTCCCCGGCCTGCGCCAGCAGCAGGTTGTCGGCGTCATATTGTTTGAAAACCTCGAAAAACAAACCGCTGGAGGCCTGCACCTGGCGGGTACTTTTTGGCGCGCCGGGGTAGCCGGCGAACACCAGCCCGGCAATTCGGGCGATTTCGCGAAAACGCCGCAGGGCCAGTTCGCCGGCGTTGAGGCTGGCCAGCACATCGCGCAGCAGATGTTCGGGGCTGAACAGTTCGGCATCAAGTTGCTGCGACCAATCAACCGGTGTGGCGCTGAGCAACTCCAGACCGTAATCGTTGACCGCGATCGAGAACGTCACCGGCTGACGCTGACTGGCACGCCACGCGAGCAGGCTGGCGAGCCCCAGGTGCACTTGGCGACCGGCAAACGGATAGAGGAAAAGGTGCCAGCCTTCGCGGGATTTCAGCACCTCGACCAGTAAGTTTTGCGTCGTGGGCAGGCCAGACCAGCGCGCCTGGGTTTCCAGCAAAGGGCGCAGGGCCTGCATTTCCGGCCCGACAAATTCCCCCTGTGCGGCGGCGGTGAAGCGTGTCACTACCGCCTCGGCCAATTCATTGGAAAGCGGCATGCGCCCGCCATTCCAGCGCGGTACGGCGGCTTTTTTCGCGGTGCTGCGTTTGACGTAGGCGGTCATGTTCTCCACGCGTACCAGCTCCAGCAGACGTCCGGCAAACAGAAACCCATCACCGGGCTTGAGCCGCGCAATAAAACCTTCTTCGACGCTGCCCAGCTGCTTGCCGCCGCCACCCTTGCTCCAGAACTTCAGCTGAATGCTCGCGTCGCTGACGATGGTGCCGATGCTCATGCGGTGCCGCCGCGCCAGCCGCGCATCTGGCACGCGCCAGACACCTTGCTCATCCGGTTCGACTCGTCGGTAATCCGGATACGCCGTCAGAGACATCCCGCCATGGCGCACGAATGCCAGCGCCCACGCCCAATCCGCCTGTGTCAGATCACGATAAGCCCAGGCGCCGCGGACTTCTTCGTACAGCTCCTCGGGGATAAATCCGCCCCCCAGCGCCATGCTGACCAAATGTTGCACCAGCACATCCAGCGGTTTTAGTGGTGAGCGTCGCGGTTCGATACGCCGTTGCGCCACGGCATCGCGGGCAGCGACAGCTTCGATCAGCTCGAGGCTGTGGGTGGGCACCAGCGTCACCCGTGAGGTGCGTCCCGGTGCATGGCCGGAACGCCCGGCGCGCTGCATCAGGCGGGCGACACCCTTGGCCGAACCGATTTGCAGCACGCGCTCCACCGGCAAAAAATCCACACCCAGATCCAGGCTGGACGTGCAGACCACTGCCTTCAAATGGCCGTCCTTCAATGCCTGCTCTACCCAGTCGCGGGTGTCACGGGACAATGAGCTGTGGTGCAAAGCGATCAACCCGGCCCAGTCCGGCCGAGCTTCAAGCAGCGCTTGATACCAGATTTCCGACTGCGCCCGGGTATTGGTGAACACCAGGCTGCTGGCGCAGGCGTCGAGTTCGGCGACTACTTGCGGGAGCATCTTCAGACCGATGTGTCCGGCCCAGGGAAAGCGTTCGATGGTCGGTGGGAGGAGGGTGTCGACCTTGAGGGATTTTTCACTCTGGCCCTGAATGCTGACGCCACCGCCCTGTGGGATCAGCACCTGCTCGGCGTGGGATTGATTACCGAGCGTGGCGGAGACGCCCCAGACGATCAGGTCTGGCTGCCAATAACGCAGGCGGGCGAGGGCCAGTTGCAGTTGCACGCCGCGTTTGTTGCCGAGCATTTCGTGCCATTCGTCCACGACGATCATGCGCAGGGTCGACAGTGCGCTGTGTGCATCGGAGCGGGCGAGTAGCAGCGTCAGGCTTTCCGGGGTGGTAATCAGCGTGGTCGGCAGACGTCGGCTCTGGCGCGCACGTTCGCTGCTGCTGGTGTCGCCGGTGCGCAGGCCGATGCTCCACGGGATCTGCAGATCGGTCACCGGCGTTTGCAACGCGCGGGCGGTGTCGGCGGCGAGGGCGCGCATCGGCGTGATCCACAGCACGGTCAGTGGTTCGGCAACGGGTTTGCGTTTGCGCACCGTTTCAATAACCGGCGCGGATCGAGCGAAACGGTTGAGCGCGGCAAACCACACCGCATAGGTTTTACCGGCGCCGGTGCTGGCGTGGAGCAGTCCGGACTGGCCGTTTTTTACGGCGGCCCAGACCTGTTTCTGAAAGACGAAGGGTTTCCAGGTACGGTCGCTGAACCATGTTTTTGCAAGGTCGGGAGATTTCGCCATGCCGGCTGCGCGCGCTCTGGAGGGGTTCTTCCAATGACCGCGGCTTGGCAGGACAAGTTTAATTTTGTGGGTGATGGATTTCCCTGTGGGAGCGAGCCTGCTCGCGAATGGGGCTGAACATTCACAATCAATGTGACTGACAGAGCGCTTTCGCGAGCAGGCTCGCTCCCACAGGGTTTACGTGTGTAGCTTATTTCAGGTTGCCACTGAGGAATTGCTTCAGGCGTTCGCTTTTTGGATTGCCCAATACGTCTTCGGGGGCACCTTCCTCTTCCACCAAGCCCTGATGCAGAAACAACACCTGGCTGGACACCTTGCGGGCAAAACTCATCTCGTGCGTCACCATGATCATCGTCCGGCCTTCTTCCGCCAGGCCCTGGATCACCTTCAGCACTTCACCCACCAGCTCCGGGTCCAGCGCCGAGGTCGGTTCGTCGAACAGCATGACCTCCGGCTCCATCGCCAATGCCCGGGCGATTGCCACGCGTTGCTGCTGACCACCGGAGAGAAACGCCGGGTACTGATCCGCCACGCGTGCCGGCAAGCCGACCTTGTCCAGATAGCGCCGCGCGCGATCCTCGGCTTCCTGTTTGCTGCAACCCAGCACCCGGCGCGGGGCCATGGTGATGTTTTCCAGCACGGTCATGTGGCTCCACAGGTTGAAGTGCTGAAACACCATCGCCAGTCGCGTGCGCAGGCGTTGCAGCTCACTTGCGTCAGCGACGTGCATGCCGTGATGGTCGGTGACCATGCGGATGGCCTGGTCATCAAGGCTCATGGCACCGGCGTTGGGTTGTTCGAGAAAGTTGATACAGCGTAAAAACGTGCTTTTGCCCGAGCCGCTGGCGCCGATCAGGCTGATCACATCGCCGGTCTTGGCCTTGAGCGACACGCCTTTGAGCACCTGATGGTCGCCATAGCTTTTGTGCAGGCCTTCAACGGTCAGTTTGTACATGGGACAGACATCCTCAAGGCGAAAGTAGGTAGCCGCTGCGATAGGCTTCGGCGCCCGCGACGTGGGCGATCACCATGCCGGCCGTGGCCATGCGCCGCAGCGAGCGGGCGTACATCAGGCCGGCAGTGGTGCAATGAACGGGGGTGATGCGATCGTTGATCGGGTCGATGATTTCGGCGATCTGTTGGCCCGCCTCCAGGTATTGCCCCGCCGTGGCGGTGTACACCAGCAGACCGCCGACCGGCGTGGTCACTGGTTCCACCCCGGCCAGTGGCGTGGCGGGGTACGGCAATGGCGGCTGCGGTTTTGTCTCACCGACGATGGCATCGGACTGGATCAGATAATCGATCAGTGCCTGACAGTCGCGGCTGGCCATGGGGTGATTGACATCGCCCTGACCGCGCAACTCGACGGTCACTGAAAAACTGCCCAGCGGAATCTCGAACTGTTCGCCGAAACGCTCCCGCAGTTGCCACCAAAGCAGGGTGAAACACTCATCGAACGACTGTCCGCCGGAGTCAGTGGCCAGCAGACTGGCCTGCGAACCCATGTAACGCGCCAGCGGCTCGACCTGCGGCCACGCTTCGGGCGTGGTGTAGAGGTGAACCACCGATTCGAAATCGCAGTGCAAGTCCAACACCATGTCGGCATCGCAGGCCAGCCGTTGCAGGGTCAGGCGCTGTGATTGCAGTTGCGTGCTGGCGGTCTGGCGGGCGAGGGCGTGGCGCAGGCTGGTGCGGATCAGTTCGAGGTTGCGTTGCGGGTCATCGCCCAGCTTGCCCTCGATGGCATTGCCGATTTCTTCGCTGAGGTCGACGAACCAGCGATTGAAATTTTGCCCGCTCTCCAGTTCGTAGCGGCCCAGTGGCACGTCCATCAGCACTTGTTCGAGGCCGATCGGGTTGGCCACCGGTACCAGCACGATCTCGCTGCGCAGACGGCCGGCCGCCTCCAGCTCTGCAAGGCGCTGCTTGAGATGCCAGGCCACGAGCATGCCGGGCAATTCATCGGCATGCAGCGAGGACTGGATGTAGACCTTGCCTCTGGCCTGTTCCGGGCCAAAGTGAAAGCTGTGAATCTGTCGTGCGGTCCCCGGCAGCGGGGCGAGCAGGTCATGTATCTGGTGTCGCATGTTCTTTCTCTTTAATCCTGAAAGCGCGGCTTAGTGAGTCGGCCCGAGGAAGGCCAGCCATCGGCGTTCGGCGAGGCGAAACAGGCCGACCAGCGCAAAAGTAATGGTCAGGTAAATCAGCGCGGCGATGCCGAACGATTGAAAAGTCAGAAAGGTCGCCGAGTTGGCGTCCCGGGCGACTTTCAGGATGTCGGGGATGGTCGCGGTGAAGGCCACGGTGGTCGAGTGCAGCATCAGGATCACTTCGTTGCTGTAGTAAGGCAACGAACGCCGTAGGGCCGAAGGCATGATCACGTAGGCATACAGCTTCCACCCGGTCAGACCGTAGGCCTTGGCCGCTTCAACTTCGCCGTGATTCATGCTGCGGATCGACCCGGCAAAAATCTCCGTGGTGTAGGCGCAGGTGTTCAGGGCAAACGCGAGGATCGTGCAGTTCATCGCATCGCGAAAGAAGCTGTCGAGGATCGGCTGCTCGCGCACCGCGGCGAGGCTGTAGATGCCGGTGTAGCAAATCAGCAGTTGAATGTAGAGCGGCGTGCCACGGAACAGGTAGGTGTAGAACTGAACCGGCCAGCGGATATAAAAGTGCGGGGAAACCCGAGCGATCGACAGCGGAATCGACACAATGAAGCCGATGAAGATCGAAGCGCTGAGCAGCCACATCGTCATCGCCAGCCCGGTGATGTTCTGGCCGTCGGTATAAAGGAAGGCTTTCCAGTATTCCTGCAGGAGTTCGATCATCGTACGGCCTCCCGGGAACCGGCGGCATAACGGCGTTCAAGCCGGCGCAGGATGAAATTCGAGGCACTGGTGATCAGCAGATAGATCAACGCGGCGAGGACCAGGAAGTAGAACAGTTGATAAGTGCTTTTACCGGCGTCCTGCGCGGCTTTGACCAGATCGGCCAGACCGATGATCGACACCAGCGCCGTGGCCTTGAGCATCACCATCCAGTTGTTGCCGATGCCCGGCAGGGCGAAGCGCATCATTTGCGGGAACACCACGAAGCGAAAGCGCTGGCCGCGTTTGAGGCCATACGCAGTGGCGGCTTCAACCTGCCCGCGTGGTACGGCGAGGATCGCGCCACGAAAGGTTTCGGTGAAATACGCGCCATAAATGAAGCCCAGGGTCAGCACACCGGCGCTGAACGGGTCGATCTCGATGTATTCCCATTCCATGTAATCGGTCAGCGACGTCAGCCAGGTTTGCAGGCTGTAGAAGATCAGCAGCATCAGCACCAGATCCGGCACCCCGCGGATCAGCGTGGTGTAGAGCTGGGCGGGCAGACGCACCAGTTTGACTTTTGACAGCTTGGCACTGGCGCCGAGCAGGCCGAGCAACACGGCCACCAGCAGCGACATCGCCGATAATTTGATGGTCATCCAGGTGCCTTGCAACAGCAACGGGCCGAAACCCTGAAGGCTGAACGCGGAGAGCCCCAGATTTTGTAAGAGGTTTTCGAACATAAATCAGCAACCTGAGCGGATGGAAAAGGCGCCCATCGAGGATGGGCGCCGGGGCATTATTTGCCGCTGTACAGATTCAGATCGCCAAAGTGTTTCTTTTGAATCTCGGCGTATTTGCCGTCGTCGTGTAACGCTTTGATACCTTTATCCAAAAGCGCTTTCAGCTCAGTGTTACCTTTCTTAATACCGACAGCAGTTTTGGCCGGCAGCAATTCGCTGTCGACGGGCTTGCTGACTTCGTAGCCTTCACCTTTTGGCGACTTCAGGAAGCCCAGTTCGGCTTGCAGCATGTCCTGAATGGCGGCATCGAGACGGCCAGAAGTCAGGTCGGAGTAAACCTGATCCTGATTCTGATAGGCCTGAGTCTTCACGCCAGCCTTGTCCAGCACGGCTTTGGCGTAGGCTTCCTGAATGGTGCCTTGCTCGTAGCCAACGGTTTTGCCCTTGAGGGAGGCGACGTCTTCGCTCAGGCCGGAACCCTTCTTGAACACATAAGCGGTCGGGCCGGAGAACAGTTCGCTGGAGAAATCGATGACTTTTTCGCGAGCCGGCGTCACGGTCATCGACGAGATCACACCGTCGAATTTGTTGGCCTTGAGGCCCGGAATCATGCCGTCGAAGTCACTTTCGACCCACTTGCACTTGACCTTCAGTTCGGCGCAGATCGCGTTGCCCAGATCGATGTCGAAGCCTACCAGGCTGCCGTCGGCCGCTTTCGACTCAAACGGTGCGTACGAAGGGTCAACGCCAAAGCGCAGCTCTTTGTATTCCTTGGCCAGCGCGGAGCCAGCGGCCATGCACAACGCCAGTGCAGAAAGGGTCAGCAATGCTTTTTTCATTATTCAATCCCTAAGAACCAATATGAGCGCTTGTGGCGCAGAATTATTGTTACTGGAACGCGTACGACCTATAGAAAGTAGCAATTTCCGAACCATAGTCCCGAACAAGTGTTTTAAAAGGTGGGATTAATAGATAAGCAGAAAATTGATGCACGGAAACGGGCATCGCAAATGTGATGCACTTTTTGTGTGCGAGATCGTTCCCGTGCGGTGCGTGGGAGCGATAGCGGGTGAGGGTCAGGCCAACAGATCCTGCAACGTCGCCAGGCTATCGGCCTCGTCCACAGTCTTGTCCTGCCGCCAGCGCAGCATCCTCGGGAAACGCACGGCGATTCCGCTCTTGTGCCGGCGCGACAGGGCGATGCCTTCAAATCCAAGTTCAAACACCAGGCTTGGTTTTACACTGCTGACCGGGCCGAATTTTTCCACGGTGGTTTTGCGCACGATGCTGTCGACCTGCCGCATTTCGGCATCCGTCAGCCCTGAATAGGCCTTGGCGAACGGCACCAGTGCGCGCTGACTGGACTCGGGCGGGCCGTCCCACACGGCGAAGGTGTAATCGCTGTACAGGCTGGCGCGGCGGCCATGACCGCGTTGTGCATAAATCAATACCGCGTCGACACTGAAGGGGTCGACCTTCCATTTCCACCACACGCCCATGTCTTTGGTGCGGCCCACGCCATATAGAGAATCGCGTGCCTTGAGCATCATGCCTTCGACGCCCAGGCGCCGCGAGGCTTCGCGCTGACGGGCGAGGTCGAACCAGTCCGTGCCGGTCAATACTGGCGAGGGCAGCAGCACCGGGCTGTTGCAGCGGGCGATGACATCCTCCAGTTGCGCGCGGCGCCGGGCTTGCGGCTGATTGCGCCAGTCTTCGCCTTGCCATTCCAGCAAGTCGTAGGCGAGCACCACCACCGGTATGTCTTCGAGGATTTTCTTGTCGAGGGTTTTGCGCCCGATTCGCTGTTGTAGCAGGGCGAACGGTTGCACCGCGGGCGGCTCGGTCGATTGCGGATCAAAGGCATCTTCGGTGTGCGGACGGGTGCTTTTCCACACCACAATTTCACCGTCGATGACCGTGCCATCGGGCAAACCGTGGACCAGCACATCCAGTTCGGGGAAGCGCTCGGTCACCAGTTCTTCGCCGCGCGACCACACCCACAACTGGCCGTCACGCTTGACCACTTGCGCGCGGATGCCATCCCACTTCCATTCCACCTGCCAATTGCTTGCAGGGCCGATCAGCGCTTCGAAATCCTCAACCGGTTGCGACAAGGCATGCGCGAGGAAAAACGGGTACGGCTGGCCACCGCGCTGAGCATGCTCGTCGGCAGATTCTGCGGCGATCAGCTTGAGATAACTGGCTGCATCGGGCCGATTCGACAGGTCGGTGTAACCCACCAGACGCTGGGCGACACGTTTGCTGTCTAGCCCGGCCATCGACGCCAGTGCGCGGGTCACCAGCAGTTTCGATACGCCAACGCGGAAGCTGCCGGTGATCAGTTTGATGCACAGCATCAGGCTCGGCCGATCCAGTTGCACCCAAAGTGCGGGCAATTGCAGTGAAAGAGACTCCGGGGTTTCACCGCGTAGCGGTAGAAGTTTGTCCTCGATCCATTCGGCGAGGCCGGCGTCGGAGCTGTGCGGGTTTTCCGGCAGTACCAGCGAAATGGTTTCCGCAAGATCGCCGACCGATTGATAGCTCTCCTCGAACAGCCATGGCGTCAGCCCGGAGACCGCGACCGCCAGTTCGCGCAGGATCCGCACCGGCACCAGTTGCCGTGGCCGGCCACCGGACAAAAAGTACACTGCCCACGCCGCATCTTGCGGTTCGGCCTTGGCGAAGTAGGCCTGCATGGCGGCCAGTTTGGCGTTGCTGGACGTGGTGGCGTCGAGTTCGGCGTACAACTCGGCGAAGGCTTTCATGCTGGTATCTCTGCGATGGTCGGAGTGGCTGCGGCGCTATCTTCTTCGTCATCGCCGTATTCGGTGTTGAAGCCTTGGGCATCGAGACCTTGCTCGCGCAGATGGCGCACCAGCACACCAATTGAGCCGTGGGTGACCATCACCCGTTCGGCGCCGGTCTGGTCAATCGCCCATAGCAGACCGGGCCAGTCGGCGTGGTCGGACAGCACGAAACCGCGATCGACTCCACGCCGCCGACGCGTGCCGCGCAGGCGCATCCAGCCACTGGCGAACGCGTCGCTGAAGTCACCGAAGCGCCTCATCCAGGTGCTGCCGCCGGCTGAAGGCGGTGCGATGACCAAGGCCTGGCGCATGATCGGATCGTTTTTTTTCACATCACCGGCGTAGATCGTCGGCGGCAGGTATACGCCAGCGTCGCGGTAGACCCGGTTCAACGGTTCGACGGCGCCGTGGCTGAGGATCGGCCCGAGGCTTTCGTCGATGCCGTGGAGGATTCGCTGGGCTTTGCCGAAGGAATAGCAGAACAACACGCTGGCCTTGCCGGCGGCGATATTGCCTTTCCACCATTCGTTTATTTCGCTGAACACCTGCGCCTGCGGCTGCCATCGATAGATCGGCAGGCCGAAGGTCGATTCGGTGATGAAGGTGTGGCAGCGCACCGGTTCGAACGGCGCGCAGGTACCGTCCGGCTCGATCTTGTAATCACCGGAGGCGACCCAGACTTCACCGCCATATTCCAGGCGTACTTGCGCCGAGCCGAGCACGTGACCGGCCGGGTGGAAACTCAAGGTGACACCGTGGTGGGTCAGGCGTTGGCCGTACGCGAGGGTTTGCAGGTTGATGTCCTGTCCCAGGCGCGAGCGCAGAATCCCTTCGCTGGCGCTGCTGGCCAGATAGTGCTGGTTGCCGGTGCGGGCGTGATCGCCGTGGGCATGGGTGATCACCGAACGCTCGACGGGGCGCCAGGGGTCGATATAGAAATCCCCGGCGGGGCAGTACAAACCTTCCGGGCGCGCGATAACAAGATCCATGTCATTGCCAGAATGGGGGGCTTGTTAGCTATGAGGTTGGCGCGAGGGTGGAAGTTCTATTGGATTTTCAGGGGTGAAAATCAAAAGATCGCAGCCTTCGGCAGCTCCTGCATTTGTCTGTGTAGGAGCTGCCGAAGGCTGCGATCTTTTGTTCTTTCTCTTACTTGCCCGGTGTCAGGGTCAGACGCGCCTTCCCATAAACCCGATCAAAGTTCTGTGGCTGCATCGGCAATCCGATGTACTGCCCCTTGAGCCACTGATCGATGCCGTTAAGGTAATTCGGGCTAAGCGGATTCCCCGACTGCCCTGTGCCGTTTTGCCCCATCAAGGGTTCGGTCTGACCGAAGTCGACGATAAAGCGCATCGATGGCGCGCGGGTAGTAGTGAAGTCCTGGCCCCAGGCAAACGCCGAAGTATTCAGCGTCGTGTGATCGCCGCCTGCCGCCAGCGGCCCGCGAACGGTCTGGCCATTGGCGTTCTTCCACGCATAGCTGTGCAATTTGCCCCACTGCCAGGTCTTGTGATCACCGCCCAACTGACTGTCGCCAGCGTTGATCGCCGCCGCCAAGCTGCGGGCGAGAATCACGGCCTTGTCTTCTTTTTGCGGCGTGCGAAGGTCATCCCAGAACGGACTGTCCTCGCGATCCAGCAAATGATCGGCCTGCGCCGCGTAGGACAATTCGCCGTTAGCGATAAACGCTTTCCACGCCGGGCTGGATTCGGGACCGAGTTCGTCGAGGAAGATCTGTTTCATGCTTTCTTGCAGGAACAGTTCATAGATCGCCGCATCAGCCGAAGTCGGGCTGAGTTTGCCGTCGAACGCCATCAACCGGGTAAACGCCTCACGCGCCTTGCTGCGATCGGCTTCCGGCAGCGCATCAATCGCCTGTTTCAGCGGCTGCTTCATGCCTGGCGCTTCGAAGACTTTCTTCAGTTTGGCGGCGAATGTTGTGGTCTGGTCGTATTGCATGGCGATCACGCTGCGGCTGTCGTGCTTGCCGCTGCCGGCCAGTTCTGCCAGACGCTCGCCGCGTTCCGGCGCAGCCCAGGAGTTGGATAATTGCATGCCATAACCATGCGGGATAACTCGCTGGTTGGCGGTGCCGAGCCAGCCTTGCGCCGGGTCCTGATCGTAGGGGTGCAGCATCGGGTCGGCGTAACCGTCCCAGTCATAACGACCTTCCCAGCCCGGCGATGGCAGCAGGCCTTCGCCTTCACGGCGATTGGGGAAGCGCCCGGTGACTTGCCAACCGATGTTGCTGGCGTCGGCGAACACCAGATTCAACGCGATAGCGCGGATTTCCCGGCTGGCGTCCGACGCGCGTTCAACGTTCTGTGCACGGCTCAGATCAAAAAATGCGTCCAGCGATTTGTCGTCGGTGAAGCTTGGCGTCTGCAAGGCCAGGCCGTAGCCGCTGCCTTGCGCCGCAGCCTTGGCACTGTTGAGCAGTGCGCCGTGACGGGTTTCGTACACCGCTTCGCGAATCGGCCGCTGGCCTTTGACGAAGTAGGTTTCGTTGCGCACGCCCAGTGGCTGCCATTTGCCATTGACCTCGTAGGTCAGGCTGCTGCCCTGGCGACGGATTTTTTCCAGGAACAGATCCTGATTGTCGCCGAGCACGCTGCTCATGCTCCATGCCACTTTGCCGTTGAAACCACCGAGCACCATCGGCAGACCGGCAACGGTCACGCCGGCAGCCTGATATTTCGGCGCGCGGATCTGCACGAAACTCCACAGCGACGGCGCGGCCAACGGGCCGTGACTGTCGCTGGCCAAAAGACTTTTGCCGCTGCGGCTGCGTTGCGGGGCGATGGCCCAGTTGTTCGAAGACGTGGCACCCAGCAGGTTCAACGTCGACAGCTGTTGGCTGGCGCTGCTCAATTCGCTCAGGCCGGGGATCTGCCCGTTGAGCTTGAGGCCTTGCAGCTTGTCGGCTTCGCCCAGCGGCAGGTTTTCGTCAGGCGCCGACGGGGTCAGCCATGCAAGCTTGTCGGTGGTGACGGTCTGTGCCAGTACCAGCGAAGCGATTTCTTCCGGCAGGTTGGCCGACTGGCTGAAGTTCAGCAGGACGAAAATCAGCGCCGAATCTTCTGGTTTCCAGTATTCAGGCTTGTAGCCACTGGAGGCGAGGTCGCCCGGCAGCTTGTCGGCATAGCGGAACAGGTAGGCGTTGACGCCCCGCGCATAGACTTCGAAAAAGCGCTTGAGCCGGGGTGAGGAGGCTTTGTACAGCTCACCGGCGCTCTTCTTCAGATTGACCGCGCGCATGTAGCGGTCGGCGTCGAGCATCGACGCGCCGGACATTTCCGCGAGACGGCCCTGAGCCAGCAGGCGCAGGGTGACCATCTGATTGATGCGGTCGCTGGCGTGGACATAGCCAAGGGCGAACAGCGCGTCGTGGAAGCTGTTGCTTTCGATCAACGGCATGCCCATGGCATTGCGGCGCACTGAAACGTTCTGCGCCAGACCCTTGAGCGGTTGCACGCCAGAGGTGGGCGGGAGGGTGTCCTGAGCGTTCCAGGTCTGACAACCGGTCAGGCTCAAAACACCGGCTACTGCTGCGGCAACGCCGAACCGGGGAAGAAAATGTGTGAGGGCTGGCGAGGCCATGGCAAAGCTCCTGCGGGGGTGTAGAGGCTGGGGGCGCAATAAAGGCGCTACGTTAGTGAGCAGGAGGATGCCGCGCAAGCGGGGCGAGTGGTTATTTCTTGCCACTGATCGATGATCGTTTCATGGCTTGCCTGGTTGAAGGGAGAGATGCTGAACTGCGACAAATCAAATGACCCTCGCGAGAAAACCGCCATGGAGCTTCAGGCCAACGCTGCACTGATCATCATCGACCAGCAAAAAGGCATCCTGCATCCGCGTTTGGGGCGGCGCAATAATCCACTGGCTGAAGAACGCATCCTCGATTTGCTGAGTATTTGGCGGCGCAGTGGGCGGCCGGTGATTCATGTGCAGCACCTGTCGCGCTCGCCGGATTCAGTGTTCTGGCCCGAGCAGGAAGGGGTGGAGTTTCAGCAGAGATTTATGCCCCGGGACGGCGAATGGCTGATTCAGAAACAAGTGCCGGACGCTTTTTGCGCCACTGGGCTGCAAGCGCGCCTGTGTGAGGCGGGGATTGGGCAGTTGATCATCGTTGGCGTGGCCACCCACAACTCGGTGGAGTCCACGGCGCGCACGGCGGGCAACCTGGGGTTTGATGCGTGGGTGGCGGAGGATGCATGCTTCACGTTCGACAAGGCTGATTTTTTCGGCACGCCGCGTTCAGCTGAAGAGGTGCATGGGATGTCGCTGGGGAATCTGCAGGGGGAGTATGCGACGGTGGTCAGGGTTGAGCAGATTCTGGCGGCAGGCTGAACCTTACTGAATGTGCCTGCCTCTTCGCGAGCAGGCTCGCTCCCACAGTAGATTGCATTGCAACTGAAGAAACTCCATCACTGCTGGAGCTGGCATTTCAGCGATACCGGTGTATCAGGCGACATTTCGGCCGAGAGTGCCGGCCTCATCGCTGGCAAGCCAGCTCCCTCAGGATTTGCGGTGCACACAGGTGTCTTGCCTGGCACCGGTCAACTGTGGGAGCGAGCTTGCTCGCGAAGGCGGTTGATCAGGCGAAGGAATAGTTCGCCCGGAACATCACGCCCCGTGGCACTTCTTGAATTTCTTGCCGTTGCCGCAAGGGCAAGGGTCGTTGCGGCCGACGTCTTTCAGGGCGTTGCGCACCGGTTCCTGGTGGGCGTGGCCGCAGTTCGGGCCGTGAACATGGCCGTGGTCGTGATCGTGATGATGGTCATGATCATGATCGTGGTTGCAATCAGGGCCATGGACATGAGGTTGTTGGGTCATCGGTGTTGCTCCGGAATTAAATCGGCGGGGATTATCACGCCATTGCGCTCAAGGTGCACGTAGTGAGCGATGAATAAACCGGTTTCCATTTCCCCCTGCAATCGATAAGGAATCTGCTGCTTCGAGTTTTTCAGCATTTTCACCACGTCTTTTACCTTCGGCCACAGGTTGGTACGGATCGGCACTTTGAAGTACGCGCTGTGTTTGGGGCCGACGGTAAACCAGTGTTCATGCTCGCCTTCAGCCAGCAACATGTCAGCCAAATGAATACGGTATTCCAGGCCGCGCACGGTCAGATCGCTGTCGTTGGGATTGTCGATGCGAAAGTGCAGGATAAACCTCTGCTCGAGGAGTTTGGCGCGCACCACTTCGACATTAACCAAGTGTACGGCGGGGTCGCGGGTGTCGTCGGCGAACCATGAGGCGCAGCCGCCGAGCCCCAGAAACAGGAAAAAGGCGAGGGATTGCAATGCGCGTCGTTGAGCAAACATGGAGTAGCTCCTTTTGTTGCTCAGTCTAGCCCTAAAAGATTGGCCGGTTTTTTCATCTCAAGCGCCGAAATAACCCGCACAGCACTTCTTGAACTTCTGCCCGCTGGCGCACGGGCAACTGTCGTTGCGCCCCAGTTTCAACTGCACCGTCGGATCGATGAAATACCAACGCCCGGCGTTCTGTACAAATGAAGAACGTTCGCGGTGGCTGTGTTCGCCCTGGCTGTCGTGCCAGCGCGCGGTGAAGGTGACAAAGGCGTGTTCCGGCTGGCCGCCGAAGACTTCCGAGCTTTCGACCTCAAGGCCCAGCCAGGTGCTTTGCGCGCTCCAGGCGCCGATCGATTGCCGGTCCAGCCCTGCTTGCTGGGCGGGCAGGGTGGTCGCCACCAGATAATCGATCAGCCCCAGCACATAGGCGCTGTAGCGCGAGCGCATCAAGGCTTCGGCGCACGGGGCCGGGAGGCCTTCGTGATAATGACCGCAGCAGGCATCCAGCAGATTGCCGCTGCCGCAAGGGCAAATGGCTGTACTCATTGCATTACCACCAGTATTTCCCGAAGTTTTCCGGATTGGCCCAGAACCGTGAGTTGAGCCAGTCGGGGACTTGTTTGTAGTCAAGCAGATCATAAGTGAACAGAGTCAGAACCTGCTCGTCGCGGGCAAAGCGCTCACTGGCTTGCAGCGCCAGCGAATAGAAATCGGTTTCCTGCCAGCCACTGGCCGACAGATCCGCCAGCACCGCAATGCGACTGGCGTTGAGATTACGAATGCCACCCAGCAGATTCAGGCCGTCGCGCTTGGGCAAATGTTCCAGGCAATCTACTACAAGGGCCAGATCGAAACGCCGCGCCTCCAGTTCAGCAGGCAAGGCTCCCGGGGCCGCATGGGCCACGCAGGTGTCCGGGTGGGCTGCTTTAAAAGCGGCCAATGCCGGAAATTCACTGGCGCCGATCAGCAGCAAGCGCGCCGGGGCATAGCGATCCAGCAAAGCGGCTAACGCCTGTTGGGGCGTGCGGGAAGAAATGGCGGCGTTCATCGAAGCTCCTCAATCAGACCGCCAAGACTAGCCTGCCTGACTGCGGCAGCAAAGAGCCCTGTCTCGCAGGTTTCCAGCCAAAGCGCCGAAGTCCTGTGAACACGGTGGCAAACAGCAGTCGTCTATTGCTGGCGGAGATTAAAACTCCGGTCTTTACTCCCTGAATCGGTTTCAAGCCGATCCCTCAGGAGAAAACTAGATGAGCATAGTTCGGACAGCATTACCCTTGGTTCTGCTAACCAGTGTGTTGACTGGTTGCGCAGGTTTGCAGAAAACCGACTGGCCGACCTGTGCGGCGGTCGGAGGAGTCGTCGGTGCCGGTCTCGGCGCGACCGAGAGCGCCTCTTGGGCGGGCGGCGGCGCACTGATCGTCGGTGGTATGGCGGCGGCCTATTGCTGGGTGCACGGTGATGGCGACGAAGACGGCGATGGTGTGCCGGACAGCCGCGACAAGTGCCCGGGCACGCCTAAAGGTGTGCAGGTCGATGCAGATGGTTGCCCTCCACCAGTCCCGGCGCCAGTGGTTGAAGAAGCCGTAGTGGTCAAGGAAGAAACCATCGTCATCCGCGATGTTCACTTCCAGTTCGACAAAGCCACGCTGACCGGCGCTGACAAAATGGTGCTCGACAAGGTCGCCACGCGCCTGAAACAGGAATCCTCGACTGCGCAACTGACCGTCACCGGTCACACCGACAGCGTGGGCAGCGATGCCTACAACCAGAAACTGTCGGATCGTCGTGCACACTCGGTGGTCAAGTACCTGGTCGAGAGCGGCATACCGCAGGGCAGCTTCGTTTCGGTGACCGGTGCCGGTGAAAGCCAGCCAGTTGCGGATAACAAAACCGCTGACGGTCGTGCTCAGAACCGTCGTACTGAAATCAAAATCAACCGTTAGTCCTCTTGCATCCGCGGCTTGTGCAGTCGCGGATGCGGGTCTTTACTCCTGTGTAACCGGTATGGGCCGGTGACACAGGAGCTTTCACAATGACTGTTTTCTCAAGGTCTGTCTTGCCGGTGCTGCTGCTTGGCAGTTTGCTTACCGGTTGCGCCACTCACAGCGATGGCACTGCACCCCTCAATCAACGTACGTGGCCGATCTGCAGCCTTCTTGGCGGGCTGGTCGGCGGCGGGCTCGGCGCTATTGAAAGCGCTGGCTGGGCCGGTGGCGGCGCAGCGCTGGGGATTTTGACCGGCGGACTGATCTGTTACGCCCAGGACGGCGATGAAGACGACGACGGCGTGTTCGACCGTCGCGACCGTTGCCCGGATACCCCGGCCAACACGCCAGTCGATCACCGTGGCTGCCCGATGCCGCAGTATCCGGTCGTTGAAAAACCGGTCGAACCGGCGCCGCAAACCGAAGTCGTCACCTTGAGCGATGCCGGCGATGTGTTGTTCGCATTCGACAAGTCCGACCTGACCCCGGCAGCGACAGCCCAGCTCGATACCCTGATGGACAAACTGCGCAACGCCGATGTGGTGAGCATCAAGGTGATCGGTCATACCGACAGCAAAGGTTCGGATGCGTATAACCAGGCATTGTCGGAACGGCGCGCCAGCAGTGTGGCGGCTTACCTGCTGAGTCAGGGGCTTGCACCCAACAAACTCACCAGTGAAGGGCGTGGCGAGAGTGAGCCAGTGGCTGACAACGCAACGGACGAGGGCCGCGCGCAAAACCGTCGCGTGGAGTTACATATCAATCGTTAGGATGGGTCTGTAGTCCGCAAGCTAGAGCTGTCGGACGGCGATTAGTGTCGATCCGGCAGCCATTTGGCGGCTGCGTAATGATTTTTCATTTTTGCCTCTGGCTTATCCCCCGCAGAAGCCGTTACTGTGCGCCCAAAGAATAATTCGCAACACGGGGGAGCGTATGAAAGTGTTTTGGGGGCTGGGGCGATTATTGACCCTGCTGTTCTGCTGCGTGGTGCTGGCTAATCAGCTGGTGCCGTTCGTACATCCGCTGCACCTGTTGGTCAATCTGGCCGGCGGTCTGCTGTTGCTGATCCATGTGTTCGAAATGCTGCTGTGCAATCGCAGTCTCAAGGGGCGTCCGCACCCTTGGCGTGATCGTGCCCGCATCCTGTTGTTCGGCGTATTCCACCTGCAAACCATCCCGGCCCCGGCCGCTCCGGAGGCTTCTTCCCATGCGTAAACTTTGTCTGCTCGCTGCATTTATCAGCCCGTTGGCCTGTGCCCAGGTGGTCAGCGTCGAAACCAATTCCCTGATGCGCCTGCCCAACACCGCCGGCACCTTGCAACTTGAAAAACTGGAAGTGGCCGATTACGGCACTTTGCTGATTCCCGCCAATGTGACTGAGTTGAGTGTCGGTGAGTTGCGCCTCGGCCATGAAGCACGGATCGCTATCGTTCCGGGTGAGCAGGCGCTGGACATGAAAGTCAATCGCGCAGAACTGAGCGAAGGCAGCCGGATCACCGCTCGCGGTGCCCCGGGCACTTATGAAAAAGCTGCCCGCGCAGGGCGCAATCTGAATCTGCAATTCAAGGCATTGAGCGCACCGCAGCTGCAAGTCGATGCGCGCGGCGGCACGGGCGCGCCGGGGTTTGTCGGACTCGATGGCGGCAACGGTGAAGATCCGGGCTGCACCTATGGCTCGGCCGGGCACGGTGCGGATGGCAGTGACGGCAGCGATGGCCAGCCAGGTGCACCGGGTGCACTGGTACGGCTTGAAGTACCGCGCGAATTTCCGGTCGAGCTGATCAAGGTCAATGTGGCTGGCGGCGCCGGTGGCCCGGCGGGTGTTGGCGGCAAGGCTGGGAAAGGCGGCAAGTCCAAGGGCTGCCTGGTGTACCGCGCCGATGGCGGCAAGAGCGGCAAGGCGGGGGCTGATGGTCAGCCGGGGCCAGTGGGTGCGGCGGGTGCGGTGACTGTGCAGCGCCTGTAGAAGCTCTCCCTCACCCCAACCCTCTCCTTGGGGGAGGGCTAGGGTGAGGGGCTTTTGATCTTCAGCGTCCGTACTTCAGAACATCGGCCGAGCCGCCGCAATCGCCACCAGCAGCAACCCGACAATCAGGTTAAGTCCCACCACCCGCCGAATCCGCCCCAGCACCGCCGCACCCGCCGGCCAGTCCTTCGCCTCAACCGCTTTGCGCAACTCCGGCAGCATCAGCCCCTGAATCCTGATAAACAGCGCGGTCATCACCACATACAAACCCATCATCACCTGCACGTATTTCGGTGCGGTCTCGAACCCGACTTGCTGCAGATGGAGCATACCCACGCCACTGATTGGCAACAGGATCACCGCGACCCAGACCCAGCGGAAAAAACCTTGAAATACTTCTACCCACAGCGTCAGCCGATTGGGGCCGTCCAGAGCCTTCATAGCCGCGGGGCGCAAGACTATCCAGGCGAAAAACATACCGCCGACCCACACTAAAGCGGCCAGCACATGCAGGGGATAAACGAGGCTAAAAGGTGTCATTGAGGTACTCCGTTCTGCGCGATAACGATTCGCGGGGTATGATAGCCGCCGAACCGAACCACTGAAAATTTATCCAGCGTTTTTGCGCCCGACACTCAATGATCAGCACTGAACTCAAAACCACGATCCAGGGCGCCTATTCGCGTTTTCTAGAGGCCAAGAGCCTCAAGCCGCGTTACGGCCAGCGCCTGATGATCGCTGAAATCGCCAAAGTCCTCGGGGATATCGACACCGACGACGAAGGCCGGCGCAGTGGCGACCCCGCGATTGTCGCGGTGGAAGCCGGCACCGGTACCGGCAAAACCGTGGCCTACAGCCTGGCGGCGATTCCGACAGCGAAAGCTGCCGGCAAACGCCTGGTGATCGCCACCGCGACCGTGGCCCTGCAAGAGCAGATCGTCTACAAGGACTTGCCTGACCTGATGCGCAACAGCGGGCTGAATTTCAGCTTTGCGCTGGCCAAGGGCCGTGGTCGCTACATGTGTCTGTCCAAACTCGACATGCTGTTGCAGGAAGGCCACGCGCAAACCGCCACAGCTCAGCTGTTCGAAGAAGAAGGCTTCAAGATCGAGGTCGATGAGGCCAGTCAGAAGCTGTTCACCAGCATGATCGAGAAGCTCGCCGGCAATAAATGGGACGGCGACCGCGACAGCTGGTCGACCGCGCTCGAAGACGCCGATTGGGCGCGACTGACCACCGACCACAGCCAATGCACCAACCGCCATTGCCCGAACTTCGGCCAGTGCGCCTTTTACAAGGCGCGCGAAGGTATGGGCAAAGTCGATGTCATCGTCACCAACCACGACATGGTCCTGGCTGACCTGGCATTGGGCGGCGGCGCTGTGCTGCCGGACCCCCGCGACACCATCTACGTATTCGACGAAGGCCATCACCTGCCGGACAAGGCTATCGGCCATTTCGCCCATTACACGCGTTTGCGTTCCACCGCCGACTGGCTGGAAACCACCGCCAAGAACCTCACCAAGCTGTTGGCCCAACACCCGTTGCCGGGCGATCTTGGCAAACTGATCGAGCAAGTGCCGGAGCTGGCGCGTGAGATCAAGGCCCAGCAGCAGTTCATGTTCAGCGCCTGCGAGCAAGTTGCCGATTTCAAACCCGGCGAAGACGTCGAAGGCCGTGAGCGGCCGCGCCATCGTTTTGTCGCCGGGGTCATTCCCGAGCACATGCGTGAAATGGGCATCGAGCTGAAAAAAGGCTTCTCCCGCCTCAATGACCTGTTCACGCGCCTGACCGACCTGCTCAAGGAAGGCATGGATGGCGAGGTCAACATCGGCATCGCCAGCAATCAGGCCGAAGAATGGTATCCACTGTTCGGCAGCCTGTTGTCGCGGGCGTCCGGCAATTGGGAACTCTGGACCGCGTTCACCGCCGAAGACCCGGAAGACAGCCCGCCCATGGCGCGCTGGCTGACCTTGGCCGAAAGCGGTTCGCTGTTTGATATCGAGGTCAACGCCAGCCCGATTCTCGCCGCTGAAACCTTGCGCCGCAGCCTGTGGAATGTCGCCTATGGTTGCCTGGTCACCTCCGCAACCCTGACTGCCCTCGGCACGTTCGACCGCTTCCGCATGCGCGCCGGTCTGCCGAAGAAAGCCGTCACCGCCGTGGTGCCGAGCCCGTTCCATCACGCCGATGCCGGCGTGTTGCGGGTGCCGGATCTGAAGGCCGACCCACGCGACGCTCCCGCCCACACGGCGGCGATCATCCGTGATTTGCCGGACCTGGTCGAAGGCTCACGCGGCACGCTGGTGCTGTTTTCTTCGCGCAAACAGATGCAGGACGTGTTCGACGGTCTGGACCGTGACTGGCGCAAGCAAGTGTTCATTCAAGGCAACCTGTCGAAACAGGAAACCCTGAACAAGCACAAGGCGCGGGTCGATGGCGGCGATTCCAGCGTGCTGTTCGGTCTGGCCAGTTTTGCCGAGGGCGTCGACTTGCCGGGCGCGTATTGCGAGCACGTAGTGATCGCCAAGATCCCGTTCTCGGTGCCGGACGATCCGGTCGAAGCGGCACTGGCGGAGTGGATCGAAGCCCGGGGCGGCAATCCGTTCATGGAAATCTCGGTGCCCGATGCTTCGCTGAAACTGGTTCAGGCCTGCGGTCGTCTGCTGCGTACCGAAGAAGACCGCGGCACCATCACCTTGCTCGATCGGCGGCTGGTCACCCAGCGCTACGGCAAGGCGATCCTCAATGCGTTGCCTCCTTTCCGTCGTGAAATATCCTGAGACATCGGTGGGCAGTTTTGCCCGCCGCGTTGTCTATCTCTCTGCCATCGCTTTTCCATTGGCCATTTGGTCGTTAGGGAGAACTCCGTTCTTATGATCCGCCGTTCGTTGCCTGCCGTATTTGCCTTGATCTTTGCTGCCCCGTTGCTGGCGGCGCCTGCTGGCCAGCAGACTCTGTTCAACTTTGTCCGTCCCGCCGACGTGGTGAAAATCGCCACGGAAAACGCCGACCTGCCGCAAGCCAACGCCGAGCAAACCGCTGAAGGTGAAGTGCTGCGCCGGGTGACGTTCAACGCGGTGGCACGTCCGACGTTGCGTCTGACCCCGCAAACCGGCGCATGGGACTGGTCGCAGTCCGGGATGATGAGCCTGCGCATTCAGAGCGCGATGAACTGGGCCGTGACGGTCTACGTGCAGATTCAAAGCAACAACGGCCAGACGCTGACCAGTCGCGTCGATCTGCCGGCCGGCCCGGCGCAAACCTTGCTGGTGCCGTTGGTGGCAAGTTCGCCACTTAGCCAGGGCATGAAGGCCGGCCCACCGATGCCGATGACCGTAGATGGCCAGCGCATTCTGCTGGCCAGCAGCAGCGGTGAGATTGATCGCAGCCAAGTGGTATCGGTGAGCCTGTCGATGGAACAGCCGAAAGTTGCCCAAAGCCTGCTGCTTGAGCGCTTTGGTGTGCAGGACGGCGAGGGGATCACGCAAGCGGTGTACGGCAATCTGGTCGACGCTTACGGCCAATCGACCCGCAGCAAATGGCCGGAAAAAGTCTCCAGTGACGAACAACTCAAATCCGCCGCCGCCAAGGAACAGCAACAGCTGAAAACCTGGCTTGCCGAGCGTGAAAAGTCCTCACTGGACAAGTTCGGGGGCTGGAGCAAAGGTCCTGCGTTCAAGGCCAGTGGTTTTTTCCGCACCGAAAAACGTGACGGCCGCTGGTACCTGGTGACGCCTGAAGGGCATCCGTTCTACTCCCTCGGCGTCAACACCGTCAGCCCCGAGGTCAATCAGACCTACGTGGCCGGGCGCGAGTGGATGTTCGAATCCCTGCCAAAACCCGGTGAACCTCTCGCCAGCCATTTCGGCGAAGGCGATAACCGTGGCGGCAACGGCGCCGATCAGGGCCGAGGCTATGGCAACGGGCGCTGGTATGACTTCTATGGCGCCAACCTGCAGCGCTTGAATGGCGAACCGTGCAAACCCGACAGCGACGTCAAGGCCGGGGTGGCCGAAGCGGCCAAGGCTGGCGCGGCTGAGGAAACCGCCGTCAATGCCGCAGAACCGATTGCCACCTCTGAGGAGCCCAAGGCTGGCGTCGCTGAGGCGGCCAAAGCGGAATCGGTTGCGCCAGCGGCCCAACCGCCCGCTGCCACGCCGTGTACTGCCACGGTCGATGAGCAGAAGTGGGCCAGTCATACCCTTGATCGTCTTCAGGCCTGGGGTTTCAACACCCTCGGCAACTGGAGTGCAGACGCCGTGGTCGATGCCGAGCGCGTGCCATACACCTTGCCGCTGTCGATCGTCGGCGATTACACCAGCATCAGCACCGGCAACGACTGGTGGGGCGCGATGCCCGATCCGTTCGACCCGCGTTTCGCCATGGCGACCGAGCGTGCCGTGGCCATCGCGGCCCGCGATCATCGCGACGATCCGTGGCTGATCGGCTATTTCGCCGACAACGAGCTGGCGTGGGCCGGTCCCGGTGACGATGCGCAATCGCGTTACGCGCTGGCTTACGGCACGTTGAAAATGACCACTGACGTACCGGCCAAACGCGCGTTCCTCAAGCAGTTGCGCGACAAGTACCGCAATCAGGCGGGGCTGTCGAAGGCATGGGGTATCGATCTGCCGGCGTGGGAGTTGATGGAAGATCCGGGTTTCGTGCCGCCCATGCCGAACCCGGAGCATCCGGAAATCGAAGCCGATTTCAAATATTTCCAGAAAGTCTTCGCTGACACTTATTACAAGACCATCTCCGACTCGCTGAAATGGCATGCGCCGAATCAACTGCTGCTCGGCGGTCGTTTCGCCGTCAGTACTCCGGAAGCAGTGGCGTCGTGCGCGCAGTATTGCGATGTACTGAGCTTTAACATGTACACCCTCAAGCCGCAGGACGGTTACGACTTTGCCGCGCTGGGCGCTTTGGACAAACCGGTATTGATCACCGAGTTCAACTTTGGCTCGACCGATCGCGGCCCGTTCTGGGGCGGCGTGACGCAACTGGCCAAGGAAGAGGAGCGCGGCGCGGCGTACGCCAACTTCCTCAAACAGGCGCTGAACGAGCCGTCGATTGTCGGGGTTCACTGGTTCCAGTTTCTCGATCAACCCGTGACCGGGCGTCTGCTGGACGGCGAGAACGGGCACTTCGGTCTGGTCGGTGTGACGGATCTGCCGTATCAAGGATTTGTTGACGCGGTGCGCAAGGGCAATTTGCAGGCTGTCGATCAGCTGGGCAAAGAGGCCGCGAAACCGCCTGCTGCGGCGGCTCATGAAGCTGAAGGCGGCCGCAAGGGTGAGGCGGCTAAAGGTCCGGGTGCGGTCCACTCGGGTGGGCATTCCGGCAATGGTCACTGAGTTTTAGATAGCCAGGATCGCAGCCTTCGGCAGCTCCTACATGAGATTGCGTTCTCTGTAGGAGCTGCCGCAGGCTGCGATCTTTTGATCTTCGGTTAGAGATGACCACCGAGCCCGCAGCTGTTCCCAAATCCCTCAAGGGCTGGAACAATGCGGGCCACTTTGTAGAGCGTTTTCGCGGGGGAGTTGCGGGTGCAGATTCAGGGACATTACGAGCTTCAGTTTGAAGCGGTGCGCGAGGCTTTCGCCGCACTGTTCGACGATCCCCAGGAACGCGGCGCAGCCTTGTGCATTCAGGTCGGCGGAGAAACCGTCGTCGATCTCTGGGCCGGTACTGCCGATAAGGATGGCGCCGAAGCCTGGCACAGCGACACCATCGCCAACCTGTTCTCCTGCACGAAAACCTTCACGGCCGTCACCGCGTTGCAACTGGTTGCCGAAAGCAAACTGCAACTGGATGTTCCGGTCGCGCGCTACTGGCCGGAATTCGCCGCCGCCGGCAAAGAATCCGTCACACTGCGTCAATTGCTTTGTCATCAGGCAGGTCTGCCGGCCCTGCGCGAACTGCTCGCGCCCGAAGCGCTTTATGAATGGCAAACCATGGTGGACGCCCTTGCGGCTGAAGCGCCGTGGTGGACGCCGGGCACCGGTCACGGTTACGCCGCGATCACGTACGGTTGGCTGGTCGGCGAACTGCTCCGTCGTGCCGACGGTCGCGGGCCGGGTGAATCGATCGTCGCCCGTGTCGCCAAGCCATTGGGTCTGGATTTCCATGTCGGTCTGGCGGATGAAGAGTTTTATCGCGTGGCGCATATCGCCCGCGGCAAGGGTAACGCTGGCGACGCCGCTGCTCAGCGTCTGCTGCAAACGACGATGCGTGAACCTACTGCCATGACCACTCGCGCCTTCACCAATCCGCCGTCGGTGCTCACCAGCACCAACAAACCGGAATGGCGCCGCATGCAGCAACCGGCGGCTAATGGCCACGGCAATGCGCGCAGTCTGGCCGGGTTCTACGCGGGACTGCTTGATGGCAGCCTGCTCGAAAGCGACATGCTGCAGGAACTGACCCGCGAGCATAGCCTCGGCGAAGACAAGACCCTGTTGACCCGCACCCGTTTTGGTCTGGGCTGCATGCTCGATCAACCGGACGTGCCCAACGCCACCTACGGCCTCGGCCCAGGGGCCTTTGGTCATCCGGGCGCGGGCGGCTCTATCGGTTTTGCTGACCCGGAGCATGATGTCGCGTTTGGTTTTGTGACAAATACGCTTGGACCGTACGTCTTGATGGATCCGCGTGCGCAGAAGCTTGCGCGGGTGCTAGCCACTTGTCTGTAAAGTATCACCCGAGGTTCCAGGGCCGGAACCTCGAAAGGTTTTTCGATTCAAAGCGTCTGTTTATCCGGGCGAAAGTGCTCTGATTTTTCATTACTTCATTTTGTGGATTTTCAATGTCAGCTAAAACGACTCTCGCCCTGGCCCTGTGTGTTGCGATCACCGGTTGTGCACAGACTCCTAAAAACGACGCGGACGGCGGCACTTGGTGGCCGTTCGGTTCCTCCGACAAAGTGGCGGCCAATGAGCCTGCACCGACTCCAGCTCCGGCGCCGCTGAAACCTGCCGCCACCGCGCCGGTTGCCAAGGCTGAAAGCAGCAATCCCTGGTACTGGCCGTTCGGCTCCGATGATGCCGCTGCCAAAGCTGACATGAAGGCCGAAGTAGCCCCTGAAGCCAAGAAACCGGTCTCTGTCGCCAAGGCTGAAGCTGACGCAGGTGGAAAATGGTGGTGGCCGTTCGGCGGCAAGGATCAGCCTGTGACCAAAGCGGTGCCGATGCCGGATCCGAAAGTCACCCAGGCCTGGCTCGACGATTACGAGCCGCGTTTGCGCACCGCCATCAAGGACAGCAATCTGCAACTCGAGCGCCGCGAAAACGTGCTGGTGGTCACCGCGCCGGTCGAAGGTTCGTTCAACCCGGATCGCCCGGCGATGTTGCTGCCAGTCACCCTCGGCCCGTTCACCCGTGTGGCGAAAATCCTCGAGGCCGACCCGAAAACTGCCGTGCTTGTACTTGGTCACAGCGACACCAGCGGTGCTGCTCCAGCCAACGTCAAACTGAGTCAGGAACGTGCCCAGGCCATTGCAGCGATTTTCCGCCTCAGCGGTTTGCAGCGTGATCGTCTGATGCTGCGTGGCATGGGCTCTGAAGCGCCACGAGCGGCCAACGACAGCGTTGAAGGCCGTGCGTTGAACCGTCGTGTTGAACTGCTGGTGACCCCGCAAAACACCATGGTTGCGTTGCTCAGCAAATACAACATGCCGGCGCCGAAGCCAGTGACCCTGGTTGCCGCGCAAGACGTCAAGCCAGTGGCCAAACCGGTGACGCCAGCTCCGGCCGCGAAGAAAGCTGCGGTACCAGCCGCCAAAAAGGCCCCGGCCAAGAAAGCTGCCGCCAAGGCTCCGGCGAAAAAGGCTCCAGCCAAAGCTCCAGCGAAGAAGACTGCTCCAGCCAAAGCCGCGGCGACCGACAAGAAAGTCGCCGCCACCGATGCCGCCAAGAAGTGATCCGCTAACGAAAAGGAATGCGCCATGACCCAGGCTCTGGCAGATATGCGTCGTGATTACACCCGTGATGGCCTGACCGAGGCGCAAGCCCCGGCCGAGCCGTTTGCGCTGTTCCACCAGTGGTTTGCCGATGCGGTGAAAACCGAGCAGGCGCCGGTTGAAGCCAACGCCATGACCGTGGCCACAGTAGATGCGGACGGGCGTCCGCATTGCCGCATTCTGTTGCTCAAGGGCCTGGACGAGCAGGGTTTCACCTTCTTCACCAACTACGAAAGTGCCAAGGGTCAGCATCTGGCGGCGAATCCGTTCGCGGCCATGACCTTCTTCTGGCCGACCCTTGAGCGCCAGGTGCGCATCGAAGGTCGGGTGGTGAAAGTCACGCCTGCAGAGTCCGATGCGTATTATCAAGTGCGTCCATTGGGCAGCCGTCTCGGTGCCTGGGCGTCGCCGCAGAGCCGGGTGATCAACGGGCGAGGGGAGCTGGAAGATTTGCTCAAGGCCACCGAGCAGCGCTTCAGCGATACCCAGCCGGATTGCCCGGAACACTGGGGCGGTTACCGCTTGCTGCCCGAGCGCATCGAGTTCTGGCAGGGCCGTGCGAGCCGACTGCACGATCGCCTCAACTACCGTTTGCAAGGCGCCGACTGGATTCTTGAACGTCTGGCACCTTAAGCAGTCTACCGAGCGAGATAGCCTGCCGCTGCGGCCTCCAGCCACATCGGCAGGTCTCTGCGCTTGATCTTCAGCGCCTGAGCGCGGGCCAACTGATCGAGCATGAAGGCACGTTTGCCTTCATCCTTGCCGGCCAGTGACAGCGCGAGGTCGCGGTCCATCCAGCGTTTGATCCGCAAGTACAACCACACGTGGAAGTACAGACCGGCGACGGTGGTAACGACGATGATGAAGTAATCCATGAAAATCCTCGGGGCGGTGGCGCAGGATCGGTCATTTGGCGCTAAGGTTGGGATTCTGAGGGAAGAGCACAGGCGTCTGTACCTCGCCTGAATGAAAGCCAATTTATCCGCACTGCGTCGTGACAGACGTCAAGCTGCGGAGTTTAATGAATAGATGTTCTTTTGGAGTTGATGCTATGCGTAAGTCTGTTCTGCTGGTTGCTTCCTTTTCCACGATGGCGATGTTGCTTACCGGTTGCCAATCGAGCCTGACCGGTGACTCCTACTCCCGTGACGAAGCGCGTCGCGTGCAGACGATTCGCATGGGCACCATCGAATCCCTGCGTCCGGTCAAAATCGAAGGCACCAAGACCCCGATTGGCGGCGCTGCAGGCGCTGTGGTCGGCGGTGTTGGTGGCAGCGCTATCGGCGGCGGAAAGGGCAGTATCGTTGCTGCTGTCATCGGTGCGGTGGCGGGTGGTCTGCTCGGTTCCGCAACCGAAGAAGGCCTGACCCGTACTCAAGGCGTGGAAATCACCGTTCGTGAAGACGACGGCAGCATGCGCGCCTATGTGCAGCAGGTTCAGGAGAATGAAGTGTTCCGTGTTGGCGAGCGGGTACGGATTTCGACTGTTGGCGGGACTAGCCGCGTTTCGCACTAAGCGAGAGCAAGCGGTAAAAGAAAACCCCGATCAGGTGACTGGTCGGGGTTTTTATATATTTACCGGGTGCTCACGTTACACGTCAGCTGGAAAAAGCACTGATGGTCATGAACTTTTTTGGCGAGTAATTTTTCCAACGCCTCAAACTGATGCACTTCAAGATCGTAGCCTTCCCATCCCCATTGTTCTTACGTCCAACCCATGATGAGTTTTATTTTTTCATCATGTCCGCACGGAAGTTTTTCCTCGAATATGAGAAGGTCAGTCGTTTTGTCGAAGGCCTCAATGATGTAGATCATGTGCAGTACTACCAGTTGTCGCTGTACTCAAAAGCAATTTGATAGTCGTATATGTCCATGGCGATAGGGTGCTGAAAAAAAGGCTGAATAATGTCGACCCAGTGTCCTAGGACATTGAATCCTCCATTGTTGATATTGTTTTCCACTGGGATCCCCAATGCATTTAGTACGGACTCATCGTCGCCTAAATCCTTGGACAATTCCTCGCCTTGCCCAATGGCGGTTCTCTTGTCGTACCACTCCAAAACTATTTTCAGTCCCATCATTACCTCACAAATATTTTTTTCGGATGCTTCTTTCAGGCTTGGGATCTTCTCGTCGTTCCCCTGTCACAGGGTCAAACGCTCCCAAATGGGCTCCATCACTTGCACGATATTCTTCCAGTTCACCGTGCATTGAGTCCCATTCGTAAATTCTCTTGCCCTTTGAATCTGTCCATCGTTTTCGAAGTCCTCCACCACCTTGTACCGGATTCATTTTTTTGGCGGTCTTCAGACCGGGGAACGCGGTGATTTCTTCTGTTTTCGGAGGTTGATGATAGCTATGTCCCGCGGTCGCTAAACCTTTACGCGCCTCGTTGATTACGATGTAGAGCGGTTTGACACCCGACCCCACCGGAAACACCAGAATGAAATCCCTGTACTCCGGCGGATAAACCGGATTCACCAGAATCCCCTCTGCCGCTTTCGTCGGTGGATAAACCCAGATATGCGGTGCTTGCGGTGCAGCCTCAAGCGCTGGAATACCGAGGATGTCTGAGCCATCCACAGCAGGCGTCCAGAACAGTTCGGTGCCTTCACCCAGATCGGCGACGAACCGGTCGCCGCGCGCGGTGAACTGCACGACATCGACCATTTCCCAGTCGCGGTTCTTGCCGGTGTAGAAGCCGTAGCCCTTCAAACTTCCATCAGCCTGTTGCTCGACGCTCAACCGAACACGAGTTCGCGCCTGCTGAAGTCCGCGCAATTGCTCATCGGTATACAGCGCGCTGTCGCCAAGGCTCGATGGCATGAACAGCGCTACCAGGCCCACCAATGGCGTAATGACTGCGCTGGACACAATCGCGGGCAGTGTTTCGAAAGCCGAACCCGCCAATGCAAAACTGCCAAACCCTGCCGGGATGGCAGTTGCACCGATTTTCTTGAGATGAAATCCACCGGTCTCATCAGCCTCGCGAGCACCGAGCAGAATCAGGTCGCCGTAGTCTTTCAAACTATCGGTCGGCACCATCCCCGAAGGATTGGAGTAATCAATGATTGCGTCCGGCAACTTGCAGGACTTGGCAAATACGCAGCCGGCGCGGATGGGCTCAGGCTTTTTGGCGGCAACTTCACGGCTACGCTCAAAAGCATCCTGCCGCGCCAACATGGCGTCATAAGCGTTTTGACGAGCGTCGCGTTCAGCGAGTTCGCTGGCCGTCATGTAGCGGTAAGTGACGTGATGGCCGTCGCCCGCGGGTGGGTTGGAAACCCGGGGAATGTCCTTGTTGCGAGCCACTGATCGTCCTTTCGTTCATCCATCGACAGCCCCTTGGAAAGGGCTGCATGACGTTAACGAAGCAGGAAAGTTGTGGCTGTAGGACGAGTCGCTAAAGAGGTAGGGATTGTTCGACTAAATCAATTTAACGAGCACGAATTCTTTGAACCAAGGGGGCTGGATGTCTGATTTGATTTCAATAAGCTCGCCATCAGTGATCTCCGCTATTTGCGTCAATCCTTCACTACCTTCGTCCGAGTTGTCAAAAATGTACGCTCTGTTGGATGTCAGGATGGCTTCAGACAGAAGCTCAAGAGATCTCCAGTAACGTGCTTCTATTTTGTCCGGAGGAACGCTGTGCCCGCCTTGGGATACACGATAGGCAACCCTGGCAATGTTGATCTGAGGATCGGCGGTAGCGACCTAATAAACGTACACCCTGTAACCGGACTGATGGGCTTCGGCGAGCAGGCTGACTTTGTCCGAGGAGGACATAACGGTTTCGAACGTAAAACTAATGCGTTCTTTGATCAATGATCTACGTATGAAATCGGAAAGCGCTGATGCGACGTAGGAGTCGATTTCAGTATTTGAAAAGCTTAGGCGTTCACCATCAATCTTGAGGGAATCGAGCTTTGCTAGCGAGTGCGGGAATTTCTGAAGTAGGGGATGCTCACGTAAAAAGTCAAAGATAGCTTCTTTATGAGCTTCGATACGATAGGAGGTGAAGTCAAAATACCCGGTGTCTTTTATTGAGCGTTCAATGTCATCAGGATTTATGTAATTGCCCAGTAAATGTGCGGGAACGAGGCGATTGAAGGTGCTTTTTCCTGATCCGTTCGGGCCTGCAAATATCCGTATTCTTGGTGTGCTCAAAAAGTAACCCGTTTTGAAGATTTATTGATGTGCAGGCGAGTGCCGCTTTTTAGGTTTCCATAGGTGCCGATTGAGCGCAAAGCAATCGAGCTATTCTCTGTTACTTCAAACAACTGGCCATCTTTAGCAACAAGAACCGATGCGCCGTTGGCAAGAGCCATCTTATAGGCGTTGCTGAATGCCTTCAGAGCAATATCTGGAATCCGAGACTCCTGCACGGCAATCTGATCGTCCGTCATTGGGCGTTTTTCTGCTTTACGGGACATATCTGACTCCAGATAACTGTGTTGAGAAAGTACTGGTTTCTACGAAAGATATAGCACACTTGCCGGGTTCAGAGCAGAGCCCCTTCGCATGGAGGGGCTCTGCTTTTTGTAGAAATGTGCGTCTCAGGCGCTTTGTATCGTGCTCTTGCGACTGGCCGCCGCCGTTACCGCATAACCAATCAACGCGGCGAACAGCGAGCCGGTCAGAATGCCCATCCGGTCCATGCCTGCGTATTCGCTGGCACCTGGAACGAAGGCCAGCGAACCGACAAACAGGCTCATGGTGAAGCCAATCCCGCAAAGAATCGCGACTCCCAGCACCTGACCCCAATTGGCACCCTGAGGGAGGGCGGCGATGCCCGTCTTCACGGCCAGCCAAGTCAGGCCGAACACACCGACGGTCTTGCCCACCAACAGGCCCACGGCAATGCCCATGGGTACGAGATGGGTGAAGCTTTCGACGGTGACGCCACTCAGCGACAGGCCAGCGTTGGCGAAGGCGAACAGTGGCAGGATGCCGTAGGCGACCCAAGGATGCAGCGCGTGTTCGAGGGTCAGCAGCGGCGAAGGCTCGGCGTTTTTCGTGCGCAGCGGAATGCAGAAGGCCAGGGTTACGCCGGCCAATGTCGCGTGCACACCGCTCTTGAGTACGCACACCCACAGGATCAGGCCGATGATCATGTACGGGCCAAGCTTGACCACGCCGAGGCGGTTCAGCGCCACCAATGCGGCGATGCATGCCGCTGCCAGACCCAGCGAGAGGGTCGAGAGGTCGCCTGAGTAGAAGATTGCAATGATCACGATGGCGCCAAGGTCATCGATGATTGCCAGGGTCATCAGGAACAGCTTCAACGACACCGGTATGCGTTTGCCTAGCAGAGCCAGCACGCCGAGGGCGAAGGCGATGTCGGTGGCGGTCGGAATCGCCCAGCCGTCGAGGGCAGCAGGGTTGTCGCGGTTTAGGAACCAGTAGATCAGCGCCGGCACCAGCATGCCGCCAATAGCGGCCGCGCCGGGCAGGACGAGCTGCGATGGCTTGGACAACTGACCGTCGAGCACCTCGCGCTTCACTTCCAGGCCGATCAGCAGGAAGAACAGCGCCATCAAGCCGTCGTTGATCCACAGCAGCAGGGGTTTAGCGATTTTCAACGCACCGATCTGCGCCACCACGGGGGTGTCGAGCAGGCCGCTGTACAGCCACGAAAGCTGTGAGTTGTTGATAATCAAAGCGAGGATGGCCGCGGCGATCAGTAATAGACCGCTGGCAGCTTCCAACTGAAAGAAACGCGTGAAAGTGCTACGCAGAGGCAAGGTCGCTCTCCATCGATAAGTCAAAAAGGTGGAACACCCTAACCCGTACCGTTAGTTGTTAAAACAAAAGTTATATTCTTTTTTGTTATATGTCGTTACAACGCGTCTGCTGCAAAGCCAAGGTCAGCCTAGCAGTTGCCTGGCACATTGAGACTCAGCTGTATCTGTGCGCGATGCAGGAATTTTTCTAAGCTTGCGAGAGAGCCTTCGAGGAGGCTGAACTCCTGCCCGATTCGACCGAGAACCCTGACCATGAGCGACACCCGACAGTGGGCCCGCGAAGCCATCCGCATCATTGAAGCGGATTTTCAGCGTAGCGCCGACACCCACCTGATTCCCTTGCCGTTGCCGGGTTTTGCGGGCATCGAGTTGTACTTCAAAGACGAATCCAGTCATCCGACCGGAAGCCTCAAGCACCGCCTGGCCCGCTCATTGTTCCTCTATGCACTGTGTAACGGCTGGCTTAAACCCGGTGCGCCGGTGATCGAAGCGTCCAGCGGTTCGACGGCGATTTCCGAAGCGTATTTCGCGCGCATGCTGGGTCTGCCGTTCATTGCAGTGATGCCGGCGACCACGTCCAAAGAGAAAATTGCCCAGATCGCTTTCTACGGTGGGCAAAGCCACCTGGTGAAAGATCCGACGCAGATCTACGCCGAATCCGAACGCCTGGCTCGCGAGCACGGCGGCCACTTCATCGACCAGTTCACCTATGCCGAGCGCGCCACCGACTGGCGGGCGAACAACAATATCGCCGAATCGATTTTCCAGCAGATGCGCTACGAGCAGCATCCCGAGCCGAGCTGGCTGATTTCCAGCCCCGGCACCGGCGGCACCACCGCAACCCTCGGCCGTTACGTACGCTATCGCCAGCACTGCACCCGCGTGTTGTGTGCGGACGCCGAACGTTCGGTGTTCTTCGATTACTACCAGACTGGCGACGCCAGCCTGCGCCTGGATTGCGGTTCGCGGATCGAAGGCATCGGTCGGCCACGGGTGGAGGCTTCCTTCCTGCCCAAAGTGATCGATGCGATGGTCAAGGTACCGGACGCCTTGTCACTGGCGGCCATGCATTATCTGGCGCAGCGGCTGGGACGGCACGTCGGTGGGTCGAGCGGGACCAATCTGATTGGCGCACTGATGGCGGCGCAGCAGATGAAAGCGGCGGGGGAGTCGGGGTCGATCGTGGCGATTCTGTGCGATGGCGGCGAGCGTTATGCCGACACCTACTACGATCAGCAATGGCTCAAGGCTCAGGGGTATGAGCTGGACGAGTTGATCGAGGCAGTGGCGGCGAGTGCCGAACGCGGTGAGGCATTACCAACCTCAGTCCTGCGCGCCAACATTTAAAAGCAAAAAGATCGCAGCCTTCGGCAGCTCCTACAAGAGAATACATTCCTGTAGGAGCTGCCGAAGGCTGCGATCTTTTGATCTTGAGATTTACGCTTTGAGGCCCAGAATGTCCCGAGCCACGGCTTCGGCAATCCGAATTCCGTCCACGCCCGCCGACAGAATCCCGCCCGCATAGCCCGCACCTTCACCGGCGGGGAACAAACCCTTCACGTTCATGCTCTGCAGCGTTTCGTTGCGCGTGATGCGCAGTGGCGACGAGGTGCGCGTCTCGATCCCGGTCAACACCGCATCGTGCAGCGAGTAACCGCGAATCTGCTTCTCGAACGCCGGCAAGGCTTCGCGGATCGCTTCAATAGCGAAATCCGGCAGAGCCAGCGACAGATCACCCAGCGCGACCCCCGGCTTGTACGACGGTTCGACTTCACCCAGTTCGGTCGAAGGAATGTCGTTGATGAAATCTCCGACCAGTTGCGCCGGAGCCTTGTAATCGCTGCCGCCGAGGATGAACGCGTGGGATTCCAGGCGTTCCTGCAACTCGATCCCGGCCAGCGGGCCGCCCGGATAATCGACTTCCGGGGTGATGCCGACAACGATGCCGGAGTTGGCATTGCGCTCGTTACGCGAATATTGGCTCATGCCGTTGGTGACCACCCGGTTCGGCTCGGAAGTCGCCGCCACCACGGTGCCGCCTGGGCACATGCAGAAGCTGTAGACCGAGCGGCCGTTCTTGGCGTGGTGCACCAGTTTGTAGTCGGCGGCGCCGAGTTTCGGGTGGCCGGCGTATTTGCCCAGACGCGCACGGTCGATCAGCGATTGCGGATGTTCAATACGGAAGCCTACCGAGAACGGCTTGGCTTCCATGAACACGCCACGGCTGTGGAGCATGCGGAACGTGTCGCGGGCGCTGTGGCCGAGGGCCAGAACCACATGTCTGGAGTGCAGGGTTTCGCCGCTGGCCAGTTGCACACCGACCAATTCTCCGTCTTCGATGAGCACGTCGCTGACGCGCTCCTGGAAGCGTACTTCGCCACCCAGTTCGCGGATCTGCTCGCGCATGTTTTCAACCATGCCGGTCAGACGGAACGTACCGATGTGCGGCTTGCTGACGTAGAGGATTTCTTCCGGTGCGCCGGCCTTGACGAACTCGTGCAGAACCTTGCGGCCAAGGAACTTCGGATCCTTGATCTGGCTGTACAGCTTGCCGTCGGAGAATGTACCCGCGCCGCCTTCGCCGAACTGCACGTTGGACTCAGGGTTAAGCACACTTTTACGCCACAGGCCCCAGGTGTCCTTGGTGCGCTGGCGCACTTCGGTGCCGCGTTCCAGAACGATCGGCTTGAAGCCCATTTGCGCCAGCAGCAGGCCGGCGAAGATTCCGCAGGGGCCGAAACCGACCACGATCGGGCGCTGGTTCAGGTCACTCGGCGCCTGGCCGACGAATTTGTAGCTGACATCCGGCGCCACGTTGACGTTACGGTCGTCGGCGAACTTGCCCAACACCTTGGCCTCGTCGCTTACGTTGAGGTCGATGGTGTAGATGAAGCACAGTTCGGAGGACTTTTTGCGCGCGTCGTAGCTGCGCTTGAACAAGGTGAAATCGAGCAAGTCATCGCTGGCGATGCCCAGACGCTGCACGATGGCAACGCGCAGGTCTTCTTCGGGATGATCGATTGGCAGCTTGAGTTCAGTGATTCGTAACATGGCGAGGATCCGGGTTCGCGGGGCGCACAACTGCGCCAGGGCGTTTGAAGGCCGGGATTATAAGCCGCAAAGGCCGGATCCGGTGAGGCTAAAACACTCAGTCGTTACGCGATCCGCCGAAATACCCGCAGCCGCGCTGCACCTGGCCATCGATGCGCAACTCGGCGCTCATGTGCTGCACGCTGCCAGTGCTGCTGTCGACGCAGCGCTGCGGTGCGACCCACAATTCGATGCGCTGATTGTTGGCTTCACTGCTCAGATTGAAGCGGCCATCGCCCAATTGTTCTTCAACATACGGCACGGCGAGTGGTGGCTGACCGTCGCGGTCGATGACCATGCCTTTGCCGCTGACCTTGACGTTCCATTCCGGGCCATGGCCGGCAGCACGCAGGATCAATAGCTTGAAATTGGGGTCATCGCAGGCCGTGCCCGAGCGCTCGACGCGATACAACTGAGTCAGATCGAGTCGGTCGCCGGCGACCTTGCCGCGCACGTCGGCGAACAGCTTGCCTTGTTCATCGGCGAGGGTAGCGGCCTCTTGCAAGACGCTAGTGCCGCCGATGTCGTTGACCACGTATTGACGCTGATCCTGACACGACTGGAACACCAGTTTGCCGTCGGCAGCGGTCAGTTGCCCCTGCATCCGTGTCTGCCCCACATGGGAGGCACTTTCACGCTGGCCATCGAACAACTGGCACGCGGCGAACAACGGCAACAGGGCAACAAGGACTAACGAACGGGCAACACGCATCTTCGACTCTCCAGACAAGTGCCGCCACGTTACTGAGGCCAGCCGCCGATCACAAGGTTTGTGTAAACGCTATTGAGTGGCCTCCAGCGTCATTGCATAGTGATGCGCTGTCGAGGAGCGGTGGCGAAGGAGATTTGGATGCAATGGAAAACCATGATGTTGCTGCTGATGATGGCGGGAGCCGGCGCTGGCCAGGCAGCCGACCTCCAATTTACCTCTTCTGCAGACTTCAAACGGCTGCAAATACTGCTCGAGGATCAAGACGGGGCCAACCCGGACCACGTCGAATTATCAGTCACCCTGACGGCCGAAGCGGCGAAGCGCGCTCAACAAGTGAGCCTTGCAGCGATGGGGCAGCCATTGACCGTATCGATCAATGGCCTGCCGGTCACCACGGTAACGGTGCATTCCGTTTTGAGGGAGAGGTTCCGGATATCGATAGAACGCCCCTTGGCCAAAAGACTTTTGCCGACCCTGATCAACTAAGTCTCATCAACCGACGTGAAATGTCTGGCCTGTCTGCAAGCCTTCGACACTTTTGGCGTAGGCCAACGCCACATCCGCCGCAGGAACGGGCTTGTAGCCTCGGAAATACGGGGCGTATTTACCCATCGCTTCCAGCAAAACGTTCGGGCTGATCGAGTTCACTCGCAAACCGCGCGGCAGTTCGATGGCGGCGGCACGGACGAAGCTGTCCAGCGCACCGTTGACCAGTGCAGCCGAGGCGCCACTGCGGATCGGATCGTGGCTGAGCACCCCAGTGGTGAATGTGAACGAGGCGCCGTCATTGGCGAATTCACGGCCGATCAACAGCAGATTGACCTGACCCATCAGTTTGTCTTTGAGGCCGAGTGCGAAGCTGTCTTCACTCATTTCTCCCAGCGGGGCGAATGTCACGTTGCCGGCGGCGCAGATCAGTGCATCGAACTTGCCGGTCTGCTCGAAGAGCTTGCGGATCGACGCGCTGTCGCTGATATCGACGTGATAGTCACCTCTGGTACGACCGATACGAATGACCTCGTGGCGTTGCGACAATTCTTTATCCACGGCCGAACCGATGGTGCCGCCAGCGCCTATCAACAGAATTTTCATCGTGCTGTGCCTCAAGTGATTGAACGAGGTTTCAATCTAGAGTGGTTTTTCCTGCGGATAAACGCGCTAATGGGCAACCTTTGGTTTTCAAATGGAAACAATCCGTGAGCGAAATGGATGATCTGGCCGCGTTTGCCGTGTTGATCGAGGCTGGCAGTTTCACCTTGGCAGCGCAGCAACTGGGTTGCAGCAAAGGCCAGTTGTCCAAGCGCATCAGTCAGCTGGAAGCGCGGTTTTCCGTGGTCTTGCTACAGCGTACGACCCGACGTTTGAGCCTGACCGCTGCCGGTGCGGCATTGTTGCCACAGGCGCAGGCACTTGTAGCCCAAGTGGAAAGGGCACGTCAGGCATTGGCGCGGTTGAAGGACGACATGGCCGGCCCGGTGCGTATGACGGTTCCGGTTTCGCTGGGGGAAACCTTCTTCGACGGTCTGCTACTGGATTTCTCGCAGCAATACCCCGAAGTGCAGATCGAGCTGGAACTGAACAACAGCTATCGCGATCTTTCGCGGGATGGATTTGACCTGGCGATTCGTAGCGAAGTCGCCAATGACCAACGGCTGGTGGCCAAACCGCTGCTGGCCTGGCAGGAAATGACGTGTGCCAGTCCTGACTATCTCGAGCGCTTCGGCGAGCCAATGACGCCGCAGGCGCTGGCCGAACACCGCTGTTTGCTCAACAGCCATTACAGCGGTCGCGAGGAATGGTTGTACCACCAGCAACACGAATTACTGCGCGTGCGGGTGTCGGGGCCGTTCGCCAGCAACCATTACAATTTGCTGAAGAAAGCCGCTCTCACCGGCGCCGGCATCGCCCGGTTGCCGTCGTACCTGCTGCAGGAAGAATTGGCTGACGGGCGATTGCGCTGGCTCCTGCGCGACTACCAGACCCGGCGCATGCCGATGTATCTGGTGCACCCGTATCAAGGCGGGTTGCCTAAACGCACGCAGGTATTGGCAGATTATTTGATCGGCTGGTTCAAGCGCAGCGGCGAGGCGCTCGACCGCCTTCAGCACTAATTCCGTGGGAGCGAGCCTGCTCGCGAAAGCCGTACATGGCGCAACACATTTGCTGAATGTGAAATCGTATTCGCGAGCAGGCTCGCTCCCACACGCAATTGCTCAGCTTGCGAATCGGCGGGCGATCAGGTGATCGATCGAGAGCTTGCCCGGCCCGGTTGCCATCAAGTAAAGCAACACCGCCGCCCAGGTGCCGTGGGTCGGGTATGCATCCGGGTACACAAACAACTGAATGGTCAGGGTCATGCCCAGCAGCGCCAACGCCGAAAAGCGTGTAGCGAAACCGAGCAGGATCAGAACAGGAAAGAAATGCTCGGCAAACGCGGCCATGTGCGCGGCGATTTCGGGCGAAAGCAGCGGCACGTGGTACTCGCTTTCGAACAGCGGAATCGTCGAGCCGGCCAAGTGTGGCCAGCCCAATTGAAAGGTGCCGTCGATCAGATCGATGGCCAGGCCTTCGACCTTGGTTTGCCCGGATTTCCAGAACACCGCCGCAATCGAGAAGCGTGCAAGAAAAGCGATCAGGCTGTGGGGGATTTTTTCCAGCAGCGCGATGGCGCGGATGATCAGGTTATTCATGGCTGTTCCTTGAGTTTCAGATGAGTGATGGCGTTGTGCGCGATCAGCAGACCGAGGGTTTGGGCCAGATCGAATGGCGGACTGTTTTCTGCCGCCGCCAGCAGTGGCTGGCCTTCGATCAAATGGCGAATGAACGTGCTGGCGCCGGGCTCGAGCGCAAACACTTCAACCTCCAGGCCGTTGCGCAGTACCAGAGCGTGCTGTTCACGGCTGATGTCGATGCCGGCGAGTGTTGCCTCCTGCTGGTGCGCCGCCCAGATCGCAATCACGGCATAGGCTGAATCAAGCAGGTGCATGGACGGATGCAGTTCGAAACGCAGCTCGCTCAATACCTGCGGGGCGTTCAGGGCCGCGGTGATCTGTTCCGGGCGCACTGGCTCGGCATCGGCGGCGTGGTAGGCGCGGGTGCGCAAGTGTTCCAGGCGCGCGATGTCGGCCAGATAGGGCACGCTGCAGGCTGGTTCAAACGCGGCTATGAAATCCGCAAAATCTTCGCCGTAACGGCTCATCAACGGACTTCGCGGCGGCTGGCCCTGGACGAAAATGGCCGCCATGGCGCGAAAGAATGCCTCGCCAACCAATTGCATGACCACCGGGCAACTGTCCGCCAACGCGTTGATCAACGAACTCTGCACGTTGTTGCGATACACCGCGAAACGGCTCTCAGGATCGGCGCCGTTGGCACTGCACAAACCTTCGGGGCAGGGCGATCCAGGGTTGAGCAGCGCGGCGCAGAAAGCGGCGTGAGTGCTCATGACGAACGCCTCACACGCTGCAACAACTCATCGGCCTGTTGCGCTTCGGCCAGCAACACGTTGAACGGCGGCACCTGATTGTCACGCTCGATCAGCGTCGCCACCGGGCCAATGCGCTCCAGCACTTGGCGATACAAATCCCAGACCGCTTGATCAATGGGCGCGCCGTGATCGTCGATCAGCAAGCGGTCGCCGAGGCTGTCGGAATCTTCGGCAAAACCGGCCAGATGAATTTCGCCGACCGCGTGCAACGGCAACGCATCGAGGTAGGCCAAGGGATCGCGCTGATGATTCACGCACGACACGTAGACGTTGTTGACGTCGAGCAGCAAACCGCAGCCGCTGCGACGGATCACTTCGGCAATGAAATCTGCTTCGTCGATGGTCGAATGCCGGAAGGCCAGATACGTCGCTGGATTCTCCAGCAGCATGGGGCGTTTGAGGGTGTTCTGCACTTGGTCGATATGCTCGCAAACACGTTTCAGCGTCGGCTCGTCATACGCCAGTGGCAACAGGTCATTGAGGAACACCGGGCCGTGGCTCGACCATGCCAGATGTTCGGAAAAGGATTGCGGTTGATAGCGTTCGATCAACTCGCCGAGACGCTGCAAATGCTGAACATCCAGTGGCCCTTCAGCGCCGATGGACAGTCCGACACCGTGCAGCGATAACGGATATTGCTCGCGAATCAAACCGAGAAAATGATGAAACGGACCGCCGGCAACCATGTAGTTTTCGGCGTGGACTTCGAAAAAGCCGATGTCCGGCTGCGAACCGAGCACTTCGCGAAAGTGCCCGGTCTTGAGCCCCAGCCCGGCACGGGGCGGGAGCGCTGCGCAGGCTGCCTGAGTGCGGGGGAGGGCATGGTCGTGGGGTGTGAACATGATCGTCACTCAGGCAGGCGGCAGATCAGGACTTGGCTTTGAACTCGGTCATCTGACCGAAGCCGGTCGGCGAGGTTTTGCTCTCGGTGGTGGCGCAGGTGCCTTCCGGAACGAGTTTCCAGGCGTTGGCCTGATAATCCATTTTCGAGGTGCCGGCACAAGTGGTACCAGCGCCCGCAGCGCAATCGTTCTTGCCTTTCAATGCCACGCCGAAGCATTTTTCCATTTTGGTGTCGGCAGCTTGAGCGGTCGAAACGCTAGCGATGCTCAGCGCGGAGCCAAGGGCCAGAACCAGTGCGGTGGCGGACAGGGTGCGGGTAGTAGCAGTCATGGTGTTTCTCCAGATTCAGCTTGGGGTTTTACAAGCGAAATGTGCTTGCTTGTCCCTCTAGAGAAATGACATGGCAATGCGTTACAGCCCCGTACAAATCTTTTTCAGAAAATACGCCATCCCTGTGTAGGAGCTGCCGAGGGGGGGGGATTTGACGGGCACAAAAAAACGGCCCGAAGGCCGTTTTTTTGTTTGGCGCAACCCATCAACCGCCGAGATACGCCTCGCGCACTTTCGGGTCGGTCAGCAGCGCTTCACCGGTGCCTTGCATGACCACGCGGCCGTTCTCCAGAACGTACGCACGGTCGGCGATTTTCAGCGCCTGGTTGGCGTTCTGCTCGACCAGGAACACCGTCACACCGTCCTTGCGCAGCTGTTCGATGATGTCGAAGATCTGCTGGATGATGATCGGTGCCAGACCCAGTGATGGCTCGTCGAGCAGCAGCAGTTTCGGCTTGCTCATCAGCGCACGGCCGATGGCGAGCATTTGCTGTTCGCCACCGGACATGGTGCCGCCGCGTTGGGCAAAGCGTTCTTTCAGGCGTGGGAAAAGTCCGAGAACCTTGTCCATCTGTTCCTGATAGTCGCCCTTGTCTGTGAAGAATCCGCCCATGGCGAGGTTTTCTTCAACGGTCAGACGGGCAAACACCCGACGACCTTCCGGGACCACGGCAATGCTCTTGCGCATGATCTGCGACGAGTCCTGGCCGATCAGTTCCTCACCCATGTAGCGGATGCTGCCGCTGTGCGCTTGCGGCGAACCGCACAGCGTCATCAGCAGCGTGGACTTGCCGGCACCGTTGGCGCCGATCAGGGTCACGATCTCGCCCTGACGGACTTCGACGTTGACGCTGTGCAGGGCCTGGATCTTGCCGTAGAAGGTGGAAACGTTTTCGAACTGCAGCATTTACGCTTCCCCCAGGTAGGCTTTGATCACTTCAGGATTGTCGCGGATCTGTTCCGGCGTGCCGTCGGCCAGAGGCGTGCCCTGGTTGATCACAACGATGTGGTCGGAAATGCTCATGACCAGTTTCATGTCGTGCTCGATCAGCAGCACGGTGACGTTGTGCTCTTCACGCAGCATGCTGATCAGCGCTTTGAGGTCTTCGGTTTCCTTCGGGTTCAGGCCGGCGGCCGGTTCGTCGAGCATGAGGATCCGCGGACGGGTCATCATGCAGCGGGCGATTTCCAGACGACGTTGCTGACCGTACGCCAGGGTGCCGGCAGTACGGTTGGCGAACTCTTTGAGGTTGACCTTATCCAGCCAGTACTCGGCAAATTCCATCGCCTCGCGCTCGCTTTTGCGGAACGCCGGGGTCTTGAACAGGCCGGACAGGAAGTTGGTGTTCAGGTGACGGTGCTGGGCGATCAACAGGTTCTCGACCGCCGTCATGTCCTTGAACAACCGCACGTTCTGGAAGGTGCGCACCACGCCTTTGAGGGCGATCTTGTGGCCCGGCAGGCCCTGAATCGGCTCGCCGTCGAGCAGGATGCTGCCGCCGCTAGGCTGGTAGAAACCGGTCAGGCAGTTGAACACGGTGGTCTTGCCCGCGCCGTTCGGCCCGATCAATGCAACCACCTGTTTTTCCTTCACGGTCAGGGCCACGCCGTTGACCGCCAGCAAGCCGCCGAAGCGCATGCTCAGGTTTTCAACTTTAAGGATCTCGCGGCTCATTTTCGCAACTCCATGTGTGGGCGTTGCATCGGCAGCAGACCTTGTGGACGCCAGATCATCATCAACACCATCAGGGCACCGAACATCAACATGCGGTACTCACTGAACTCACGCATCATTTCCGGCAACAGGATCATCACCACGGCAGCGAGGATCACGCCCAGCTGCGAGCCCATGCCACCCAACACGACGATGGCGAGAATGATCGCCGACTCGATGAAGGTGAACGACTCCGGTGTCACCAGGCCTTGGCGGGCGGCGAAGAAGCTGCCGGCAAAACCGGCGAACGCAGCACCGAGGGTGAACGCGGAAAGCTTGATCACGGTTGGGTTGAGACCCAGCGCGCGGCAAGCGATTTCGTCTTCTCGCAGCGCTTCCCACGCACGGCCGATCGGCATGCGCAGCAGGCGGTTGATGACGAACAGTGCTGCCAGCGCCAGCAACAGGGCAACGAGGTAAAGGAAGATCACCTTGTTGATCGAGTTGTACTGCAGGCCGAAATACTCGTGGAAGGTTTGCATCCCTTCTGCAGCTTTGCGTTCGAAGGTCAGGCCGAAGAACGTTGGCTTGTCGATGTTGCTGATGCCGTTCGGGCCACCCGTGATGTCGGTCAGGTTACGCAGGAACAGACGGATGATCTCGCCGAAGCCGAGGGTCACGATCGCCAGATAGTCACCGCGCAAACGCAATACCGGGAAGCCCAGCAGGAATCCGAACGTCGCCGCCATCAGGCCGGCAATCGGCAGGCAGATCCAGAAGCTCAGGCCGTAGTAGTGCGACAACAGCGCGTAGCTGTAGGCGCCGACGGCGTAGAAGCCGACGTAACCAAGGTCGAGCAGACCGGCCAGACCGACGACGATATTCAGGCCCAGGCCGAGCATCACGTAGATCAGGATCAGCGTTGCAATGTCCACCGCGCCACGGGAGCCGAAGAACGGCCACACCAGCGCCAGCAGGATCAGCGCAATGATGAAATAGCGCTGGGTGGTCGGCAGGGTCAGGAAGTTGCTGGCCTTGGCCGGGATCAGCGGCATGCCCGGCGAGGAACGCCAGGCCTTGCTGATCTGCTGGTTGAACAGCACGCGCAGGAACATCAGCACCGAGCAGATGGCGATGGTCGCCAGAACAGCCGTGCTGGTGTTGTGCACTTCCAGATTGATGCCGACGATGGTCAGTTTCAGACCCAGTACCGGGTAGGCCACGGCCCACACCAGCAAGGCACTGAACAGTGCCTGTTTCAGATTCCTAGTCATACTTTCTCAACCTCCGGACGGCCCAGAATGCCGGTCGGACGGAACAACAGCACCAGAACCAACAAGCCGAAAGCCACGACGTCCTTGTACTGGTCGCCGAAGATATCGGCACCGAAAGCTTCCGCCACCCCAAGCACCAACCCGCCGAGCATGGCGCCGGGGATGCTGCCGATCCCGCCCAGTACCGCGGCGGTGAAGGCTTTGAGGCCGACGAGGAAACCGGCGTTCGGGTTGATCACCCCGTATTGCATGCTCAGCAGCACAGCCGCGACGGCCGCCAGCGCAGCACCAATGACGAAGGTCAGGGCGATGATGTTGTTGGTGTTGATGCCGAGCAGGTTGGCCATCTTGATGTCTTCGGCACAGGCGCGGCAGGCGCGACCCAGACGAGAGCGAGAGATGAACAGTGTCAGGCCGAGCATGGCGATCAACGTGACCACGAACACCACGATCTGCATGTAGGAAATCAGCACTTCTTGTGCGCCACCTGGCCCGAAGACGATGTTGCCCGGAATCAGGTTGGGGATAGCTTTGTCCTTGGAGTCTTGCGCCAGCAGAACCGTGTTCTGCAGGAAGATCGACATACCGATGGCGGAAATCAGCGGGATCAGACGGTTGCTGCCGCGCAGGGGGCGGTAGGCGATCCGTTCGATGCTGTAACCGTAGGAACTGGTAACGACGATGCTGGCGATGAACGCCGCCGTCATCAACAGCGGGACACTGTCGAGTCCCATCATGGTGAGCCCGGCGATGGCGATGAACGCCACGTAGGAGCCAATCATGTACACCTCGCCGTGGGCGAAGTTGATCATTCCAATGATGCCGTAAACCATCGTGTAGCCGATGGCGATCAGGGCATACATGCTGCCAACGTTCAGGCCGTTAACCAGCTGTTGGAAGAAGTGATAGATGTCAGGCATTACAGCGCTCCTAAAAACCTGATACGCATTTCACTGGTGGAGTCATTTTCCCGCCCGGCCCCGTGGATCTTTATCCACTTCGAATCCGGGTTTTGCCAGCGAACCGCTGATGACGGTTTTGAGATTTTCAGGTGGGGAGACTGGCGGATCACGCCAGCGCGGCCCTATACATTCGTAAAACAAAGCCCACGGCACGCCGTGGGCTTTATTGGCAGTCAGTCTGGCAATGCCTTACTGAGGCGAAACTTCAGTTTTAGGTTTGCCGTTGTGCCACTCGTAGACTACGAATTTGAAGTCCTTGAGGTCGCCCTTGGCGTCGTAGCTCAGGTCGCCAGTCGGGGTCTTGAAGGTGCCGGCGTGAATGGCTTCCGCCACTTTGGTCGGGTCTTCGGACTTGGCAGCCTTGATGCCTTCGGCGATCAGGGTCACGGCCGAGTAGGACGGGAACACGAACGGGCCGCTCGGGTCTTCTTTCTTCGCTTTGAATGCATCAGCCAGGGCGATGTTGGCAGGGTCCTGGTCGAAGGATTTCGGCAGGGTCACCAGCAGGCCTTCAGCAGCGTCTTTGGCGATCTGGGTGATCGAGTCGTTACCCACGCCTTCCGGACCCATGAACTTGGCTTTCAGGCCTTTTTCCTGAGCCTGGCGCAGGATCAGGCCCAGCTCCGGGTGGTAGCCGCCGTAGTAAACGAAGTCGACGTTGGCTTGCTTGAGTTTGGCAATGATTGCCGAGAAGTCCTTGTCGCCGGCGTTGACGCCTTCGAACACGGCAACTTTGGTGCCTTTCTTCTCAAGGGTCGATTTGACGGCAGTGGCGATGCCTTCACCGTACTGCTGCTTGTCGTGCAGCACGCCGACGATTTTCGGTTTGACGTGATCGGCGATGTAGTTACCGGCGGCAGGGCCCTGGGCGCTGTCCAGACCGATAGTACGGAAGATCATTTTGTAACCACGTGCGGTGATGTCCGGGCTGGTGGCAGCCGGGGTGATCATGATCACGCCTTCGTCTTCGTAGATGTCCGAAGCCGGTTGAGTGGAGCTGGAGCACAGGTGACCGACCACGAACTTGACGCCGTCGTTGACGACCTTGTTCGCAACCGCTACCGCTTGTTTTGGATCGCAGGCATCGTCGTATTCAACGGCTTCGAGGTTCTTGCCGTCGACGCCGCCCTTGGCGTTGATCTGTTCGATGGCCATTTTCGCGCCACTGAACTGCATGTCGCCGTATTGGGCTACTGGACCGGTCTTGGGACCGGCGATACCGATTTTGATGGTGTCAGCTGCGAACGAATGGCTGGCAACCCCGGCCAGAACCATAGCGGCAAACAGTTTGGAAATCTGCTTAGTAGCCTTAGTCATAGTGCTCCACTCTTACTGTTGTAATTTTTTTTTGAGTTCTGGCGCCGTAGCAGCAGAACCGGGTCAGATATCTTTGCGATACCTTCCGGAAATGCCCTCGGCAACTGTACCGGTACAGTGTAGAGCGCCGGTTGTTGGCCTGGGAAGCAGGCGCCGAGGGACAAAACTTGAGGGTGTCGCATTTTTGAATGAAAAAGACAGAATTGCGGCGGGGCGTTCGTGGGCATATATCCCAATCAACAGCATTCCTTGGCCTTCCTGCGCTTTTCGTTCGGTGCAGCTTTTTGCAACCGGGTTTTTCTGGCGGACCACCGACGTTATTATTCGCGTCGATTTCTTTTCCGGACAGAACCCATGAACCAAGAACCTAGCACCCTCTATGCCAAGCTGCTTGGTGAAACCGCATCTATTACCTGGAAGGAGCTGGAGCCGTTCTTCGCCAAGGGTGCCCTATTGTGGGTCGACCCGAGCCTGGATCTGATCGCCGCGGCTGAAGCCGTGGCCTCGGATGAAGGCGAGAAAGTCGCTGCCTGGCTGGCCGAAGACAAGGTCGCCAAGCTGTCTGAATCGCGGGCGCTGGATCTTTTCGAGCGTGACCCTGTGCTGTGGGCGGTAGTGGTCAGCCCGTGGATTTTGATCCAGGAAAGGGCAGGCGAATAAGCGTGCGCACCTTATTGGTGCGCTACATCATCCGAAGAAAGTGTGTAGCCGAGTAGCGTGATGGCACGTTGCCGTAGAGATTCGCCACAGGCAGGGGTGGCATAACGGTGACGTAAACGTAACGAGCACAGTTTAGTAAGCCGCCTAACGGCTGCTTAATTGTTTCTGGATGTTGGATCGGCTGAAATTTTCAGTGAATTTGATGGCCTCATCGCTGGCAAGCCAGCTCCCACAGGGTCGGTGTTGAACACACAACCTGCGCACGACCCAAAACCTGTGGGAGCTGGCTTGCCAGCGATTGCGGCAACTCGGTCTGGAGTCAGACCGTAAACGACTTCCCGGTATGGTTATTCAGCGAAATAACCTTGGTCTTGCCAATCCGGTGCCGGTAGATCTCGCGCAGGTACTTGATCGACTTCTTCACGCAATCACGCGACAGACGAATGTCGTTGATCGAGACAAACTTCTCTTTATCGTTGATCAGTTCGCGGTATTTCTTCTCGTACATCGGTTTGATCGCGTACCAGTTGGTGTCGAGGATCTTCGCCGGGTTTTCGAACTCGTTGAGCAGTTCGTCGATGCGGTCTTCGTCGAATTCTTCATTGATGATGAAGTCGAGGATCGAGTTATCCAGCGTCTCGTCGAAACGGTACGGGTTTTTCGCGAAGCAGCGTTTGATGAACGCGACGATCAGTGTCAGGAAGTCGTCCGACAGGCACGGGCTCTTGGCGATCAAGGTGGTGAGCGACAGGTTGGCCGAGGCACCGATCACCAGTGCGTAGCGCTTGAGCGTGGTATTGGGGAACAGGCTGTTGAGATGCGTCTTCAACCGGTTCAGATCCATGTACGACAGCTTGTAGTCTTTGGGCAGCGAAACGATCGAGACCACCAACGAGCAGTTCTTGAAGAAATGCAGGTCGTGCAGGGCAGCGGCGTCGTAGCCGGAATTCTTGTACTGCTCGAGCGAGGCACGATAGCGCTTGGATTCTATCGGCAACAGGCTTATGCCTTCGATGGCCTGGGTGACTTTGTTGAAGTGCGGCAGGTCGATCGAACGGAAGAACAAGTCGTCGATGTTCAGACGCTGCGGTTCTTTATCGAACACCTTGAATTTGTCGCTGCTCGGTGGCGGGGTTTCCGGCACCACCGATTCGGCGTAGGCGATCGCCACCGGGCCGGCCAGGCTCATGAACAGGTCGTTGGCGTCGAGGCGAATGGTTTCGCCGATGTCGATGCCGGCGCGACGGAAGTAGTTCTGGTCGTAGTCGGTGGTGACTGCCTGCGCCGTCAGAATGTTGAAGATCTGCTGCGAGATGTACTGGTTGGCGTGTTTCTCCATCGCATTGACATCAATGTTCTGGATGTTGCCGTCATCGTTCTCTTCGGCGTAACGCATGATGTCATTGGAGATCAGCATCATCGCGTTCCATGGGCGGATACGGCCCATGACGCTGGCTTCGCTGCTGTCTTCATTGGCAAAGTTGTAGGAGAAATCCCATTCTTCCGAAAGGTATTTGCACAGCAGGCGACCGGCATTGATGTGCAGCGCCTCGGACATTTCGCTGCGGTGGTCGGAAATGTTCGGCAGTACGCAGATGCCGCTGGTGAAGATCGGCTCGAACACGAACGAATGACCGCTTTTGCCGTCGTGCTCATCCATCGGCTTGGTGTCGAACGTCTTGTTCATGTACGAGTGCTGCTGGGCCAGGCCAAACTCCGAGGCCATGCCCGAACCCGTACCGCCGCCGGCACTGAAGATCGAAAAGTACAGGCGCGACTGGTTGGCCTTGATGCCGCAGCTGTCGATCAGGTACGAGTGGATCATTTTCCAGTCAGGACTGGAGAAGCGCTGGGTGTCCTTGTTGAGGATGATCTTCGCCAGATACTGGCCGAGGATCGGCGCGTTACCGGCGCCACCGGCGTGGACTTCGGACAAGTCCATGATTTTCATTTTGCTGTAGTCGCGCAGGAAGCCGCTCTTTTCGCTCTTGCGTGAGAAACGGATGCGTCCGGCGATGTCCTTGTCGAGGTCGCCGAGCATGACCAGCGGTTCCACCAGGAACACCGGTTTGCTCGCTTTGCTGGTGCCAAGTCGCAGGTTGTTTTTGATCCACTGCGCCGGGCTGTAGCCCTTGTCGGCCGAACGCCGGTCGCCTGCACGGTCTTCGTTGTTGAACTCATTGAGGTAGAACTTGCGCGCGTTGTACACCAACTCCGCCACATCGAGGGCGATGTTGGAGCCGCAGCGACCGAGGCCGATCAGGCACACCGACGGGAATTCCTGATCGCTGTGCTGCTCGTTGTCGCCTTCCAGATGCGGCGGGCGCGGGAACACCATGTCGCGCAAACCGTCGAGGTTGTCGAGGATGCGGTCGGTGTTGGTTTCGGTGAAGTACAGGTATTGCTGGGTCGACAGCGGGCGCGAAGGAACCAATGGCTTGGACGATGACGGGCTGTTGGCGGCCGGGCTCAAGGTCAGATCGGATACCGCTGTGGCGGGATTGTTTTTAGAAGTCATTGTGCGCCATGTACCTGGACTGGGTTGGCCCGGTGACTGAATGTCAGCGAACCTCACGGAATAAGATGTCGCGTCTTTTTTGCGCGAATTTGGCCCGAGCGTCAGGGACTTGGCCTGACTGTCACTTGGGGGGAATCCTTTCCTGATCGTTGATGAATCGGCCATTATTCGGCGATCTTTAATCAAAACGAGGCTAAATGATGTCATCGCTACCATCGTTGGGGTTTGCCGGAATTGGCCTGATGGGCCTGCCGATGTGCCGACGCCTGCTGGCGGCGGGTTATCCGCTGACGGTGTGGAACCGCAATCCGGCCAAGTGCGCGCCACTGGTCGCGGCCGGTGCCCGACAGGTCGCCAGCCCTTCCGAGCTGTGCGAACACGCCGACGTGGTGATGTTGTGCCTGGCGGATACCGCCGTGGTGCGCGAGGTGGTATTTGGCTCGGGAGGTGTCGCCGAGGGCGCGAAGGGCGGCCAGTTGCTGGTGGATTTTTCCAGCCTGGAACCTACGGCCACTCGTGAGATGGCCGCGCAATTGCTGAGTCAAACCGGCATGGCCTGGCTCGACTCTCCGGTGTCAGGCGGGGTGGTCGGCGCCGAGGCCGGCAGTCTGGCGATCATGGTCGGTGGTGAGGCGGCAGATCTTGAGCGCGTACGCTCGGTGCTGCTCAATCTTGGCCAGCGCGTCACGCACATGGGCGGCGTGGGTGCCGGTCAAGTGACCAAGGCCTGCAATCAGATGATCGTCGCCTGCAATGCACTGGTGATCGCCGAAGTGGTGGCACTGGCCGAGCAGGCCGGGGTCGATGCGCGCTTGATCGCTGAAGCGTTGGCCGGTGGTTTTGCCGATTCGAAACCGTTGCAGATCCTCGCCCCGCAAATGGCCGAGAGCCGTTTCGAACCGGTGAAGTGGCACGTGCGCACGCTGCTCAAGGATCTCGACACCGCCGTGAAATTCTCCCGCGAGCAAGGCTCGGCCACGCCGATCAGCGGATTGGCCGCACAACTGATGCGCCTGCATGGGGCGCAAGGCTTTTTGGAGCAAGATCCAGCGACACTGGTGCAAATGTACCGCGCGCCAGAATCAACGGATTGACCGAGTGTGATTGTTTGCGTTGATTGATTTCTTCCAGCACCGGGCGTAGCTCGTCCAGCGGCACCGGGCGGCTGAGCAAGTAACCCTGAATGAAGTCGCAGCCGGAGCGTTCGAGGAATTCGTACTGCTCCAGGCTTTCGACGCCTTCGGTGACCACCTGCAAATGCAGGGTGTGGGCCATGACGATGATCGCCTGGACGATCTCCATGTCTGCCGTCGCCTTGGGAATGTCGAGGATGAACGAACGGTCAATCTTCAGCGTGTTGAGCGGTAAGCGCTTGAGGTAAGCCAGTGACGAGTAGCCAGTGCCGAAGTCGTCGATCGACAGCGACACGCCGAGGGCGCGGATCTGCCGCAACAGCACCAGAGTATCGGCGATATTGCCCATCAAGGCATTTTCGGTGACTTCCAGTTCCAGACGTTCCGGAGCGACGCCAGCAGTGCGCAACGCATTTTCGATTTCGTCGGCCAGTTCTTCGCGAGCGAGGTTCAACGGCGAACAGTTCCAGGCGATTTTCAGATCTTCGCAGCCATGTTTCGACAGCTCGCCCAGGTCCTTGCAGGCCCGGCGCAGCACCCAGTTGTCCAGCTCGGCAATCAGGCCATTGTTTTCCGCGATGCTGATAAATGAGTCAGGTGTCAGCAGACCACGAATCGGATGCTGCCAGCGGATCAGCGCTTCGAGCTTGGTCACCCGACCCGTTTTCAGTTCGAAGATCGGTTGGTAATACAGCGTCAGGCCGTTTTCTTCGCGCAGTGCGTGGCGCAGTTCTTCTTCGAGTTGCAATTCGAGGGTCGCGCGGTTTTTCAGGCTGGAACTGAAAAAGTGCAGGCCATTGCGCCCGGCGCCCTTGGATTGATACAGCGCCAGATCGGCGTGCTTGAGCAATTCTTCGCAGGTGCTGCCATCTTCAGGAAACAGACTGATGCCGATGCTGGTGGTCATCACCATGCGGCGTCCGGCCAGTTCTATCGGCTCCTTCATCTTGGCCATGATCCGCTGGGCCATGTTGCGCGCCTCATCGCGGTCGCGCAGGCTGATCAGGATGCAGAACTCGTCACCGCCGAAACGCGCGACCACATCTTCATGGCTGCGCACCGAACCTTTGATGTGATTGGCAATGACCTTGAGCAGGGCATCACCGGCGTCGTGGCCAAGGCTGTCGTTGATGCGTTTGAAGTGGTCGATGTCGAGAAACATCACCGCGAGCATGCCGCCTTCGGTGGTTTTCTGGCTGAGCTTCTCGGCAAAGATCTGATTGAAGCCGCGGCGGTTGATCAGGTTGGTCAGGGCGTCGTAGTTGGCCACTTGTTGCAGCGCCATGCGTGCCTGATCAAGTTGGCTGAGCAGGGCGTTGACCCGGCGCAGGTCGTTTTCCTTGTTCTGCAGTTTCTTGTCGAACAGCGCCGCGCTGATCGCGCTGCTCAGAATCAACAGGATGATCAGCGCGACTGTCAGGCCCAGTTGCAGCTGGCTGGTATCGACGGGCGTCGCGGGTAGGCTGCCCTCGGGCAACACCAGTTGCAGGGCTGCCATTCCCGTGAAATGCATGCTGAAAATGCCCGCGCCGAGTATCAGTGCCGCGCTGTATTTGAGCAGTTGATGAGCCATGCCATTGCCTTCGCGCAAGTAACCGGCTACCCACAGCGCGGCGAAACTGGCGCCGATGGCGATCGCGATCGACAGCGCAAACAGGGACGGTTCGTAGTACGCAGTGGCGCGCGATTGCATGGCGGCCATACCCACGTAATGCATGCCGGCGATGCCGAGGCCGATGAGCAGTGCGGTTTTCAGGTAGAGCACCAGGCTTGGCTGCGCATGGCTCAGCGTGTACATCGCCAGCCACGAGGCGAGCAGGGCGATCAACAGGGAAAACAGGGTGATCGGCAGGTCGTACTGGATTTCAATCGGCGCCTGAAAGGTGAGCATGCCGATGAAATGCATGGCCCAGATGCCGCCGGCCAGGCAGGTGGCGCCTATCCAGCGCCACAATCGCTGGGAACTCGGGTCGTCGGCGTGGGCAACCCGCTCGGCCATATCGAGGGTGGCAAAACTCGCAGCGCAAGCAACCAGATAGGCTACCAGCACCAGCAAGGGATTATGTGTGCAATCAAGAATGACCTGCCCGCTCTCCGGCAGCTCGGTAACGAACTGCAAACCAAGCCACTCCATAGCACGCCCCGTCTCTGAAGTCCTACCGCGCGGTTAACGCTGGCTGAAGACAGAAGTATAGAGGCGGTTTTCGGGGAGCTGGCGGTAGTGGCACATTGGCGCTAATGATTTCGGCATTAGCGTCATAGCGATTGGCACTAAGGGTCAGGCGCTCTTCTCAAAGGGGATTTCGGCCCAGTCAGGTTGCAAGGGAGGCAGTCCGAAACGGGCGCGCGCCTTGTCGCAATCGACATTTTGCTCGCCGTTTTCCCAAGACGACTCGAATTCACGGCAGGTGCTGGAGCGTTTGTCATAAATCGAACAGCTCACGGTGCTGCCAACGTCACCTTCCAATGCGGTGCATCGAGGCGATTTGCAGTCGGTGCCGTTCATCGCCACCCGGCTGGGAGAGATTTGAGTCACCAGCTCATCGGGCACTGTACCCCCGGACGAAGCACATTCACCCCAGAAAAAAGACACGCGAAAATGGGAACAGCAGGCACCGCAATTCAGACACGGACTGACTTCGGACATTGGGGAGGGTATCAAAGGGATTGATCGGGAGATCCGGACGGATCCGGCGGCCATTCTAGGCTTCGCAACGGCAATGGGAAGGGGGGCTTGAAACTATTTTTTTATGGCAAGGTTTTGCCGGAAAAGCCCCGGATTCACGGGGATTGCAGACTTATCAAGGACTTACGTTTCGTTACAGTGACATGGCCCTATATCAGGCAGACGAATGATCACAGACAGCCGCCACAGCGCTGACTAGATTGCAGGTTCCGGGCTCGGATGCGTTGGCAGTGAAGCCCTATAACAATAAAGAGACGGACCCATGCAGAACTCGACCCAAGCGGCGAATGCCTGGCGCATTCTGTTCCTGCTGTTCCTCGCCAACCTGTTCAACTTCTTCGACCGCACCATCCCGGCGATCATCATCGAACCGATCCGCATGGAATGGCACCTCAGCGACTTTCAGCTGGGCATCGTCGGTACGGCATTCACCATTGTTTACGCGATCGCCGGGTTGCCGCTTGGGCGCATGGCTGATACGGGCTCACGCAGCAAACTGATGGGGTGGGGGCTGGCGACATGGAGTGCGTTGACCGCCGTCAACGGGCTGGTCGGCAGTTTCTGGAGTTTCCTGATCGTGCGCATGGGCATCGGCATTGGTGAGGCCAGCTATGCGCCGGCCGCCAACTCGTTGATCGGCGATCTGTTCCCGGCTCATCGCCGGGCGCGGGCCATGGGCATCTTCATGCTGGGGCTGCCGCTGGGGTTGCTACTGGCGTTCTTCACCATCGGCTGGATGGTCAAGACGTTCGACAGCTGGCGCGCACCCTTCTTTATCGCCGCCGTACCGGGCTTGCTGCTGGCAGTGTTCATGTTTTTCATCAAGGAACCCAAGCGCGGGGCGGCGGAAAGCGTGCAGGTATCGCAGGAGAAAGTCGACAAGCCGATCCGCCGGATCCTCGCTGTGCCGACCTTCCTGTGGCTGGTGATGGCGGGGCTGTGCTTCAACTTTGCCACTTATGCCTGCAATTCGTTTCTGGTGCCGATGCTGCAGCGTTATTTCCTGATGCCGTTGCAGGAAGCGGCGGTGGCGACCGGTGTGATCGTCGGCGTGACCGGGCTGATCGGTTTGACCCTCGGCGGCTGGATTGCCGACAAAATCCACCAGCGGGTGGCTAACGGTCGTCTGTTGTTTGCGGCATTCAGCCTGATCATTTCGACACTGTGCACGGCGTGGGCGCTGCACGCCGGACGGATCGAGATAGGTCTGTTTGTTGCGGTGTTCAGCCTGGGCTGGCTGTTTGCCTACAACTTCTACACTTGCGTGTACACGGCGATTCAGGACGTGGTCGAACCGCGCCTGCGGGCCACGGCGATGGCGTTGTTCTTTGCCGGTTTGTATTTGCTGGGCGGAGGATTGGGACCGGTGGTGGTAGGCGGGTTGTCGGATCATTTCGCGCACACGGCGATGTTGGCAGCTGGGGCGCAGCAGATGACCGAAGCATTCAAGGCTGTCGGGCTGCATGACGCGATGTACCTGATTCCGGTGGCACTGTTCCTGACCATGGTGTTTCTGTTTTTGGCGGCGCGGTGTTTTGTGCGCGATGCGCAGCGGATGAAAGAGGGGTTGGTGGCTGTGGTTGAGCCTGATGTTGCAGTAGCGACTGCATAACCGCTATCGCTGGCAAGCCAGCTCCCACAGGTCCTGAGGTGATCACATGATTTGTGGGCGACTCCATCACTGTGGGAGCTGGCTTGCCAGCGATGAGGCCATCAATATCAGCGGATAAATAACAGGCAAACAAAAAGGCCCGCATCACTGCGGGCTTTCTTGTTTTCAGCGGTGGAGCAGGGTGGTTTAACCCGCCACCAATACCCGGATCGCTTCCAGGCGCAACGCCGCTTTATCCAGCATCGCCAAGCCCTGCTCCCGCTGCTCGCGCAACGCAACCAGTTCGCTGTCACGTACGGTCGGGTTGACCGCTTGCAGCGCGGTCAGGCGCGCTAGTTCTTCGTCGGTGTCGGCCGCCAGACGGCGACGGGCCTCGGCCACGCGCTCGGCGTGACGCGGGGTGATTTTCTCTTCACCGGCGTTGATCCGTGGCGTCAGCTGATCGCGCTGGGCCTGGATGAACTTGTTGGCGCTGGCACGTGGCACGCTTTCGAGCTGATCGTTCAGCGTCTCGAACGAAACGCGTGACGACAAGTCGTTGCCGTTGGCATCCAGCAGGCAGCGCAGGGCGGCCGGCGGCAGGTAACGGCCCAGTTGCAGCGAACGCGGGGCAACCACTTCGCTGACGTAGAGCAGTTCCAGCAACACGGTGCCCGGTTTCAGCGCCTTGTTCTTGATCAGCGCGACGGCGGTGTTGCCCATCGAACCGGACAGCACCAGATCCATGCCGCCCTGCACCATCGGGTGTTCCCAGGTGATGAACTGCATGTCTTCGCGCGACAGCGCCTGGTTGCGGTCGTAAGTGATGGTCACGCCTTCGTCGTCGCCCAGCGGGAAACTGGCGTCGAGCATCTTCTCGCTAGGCTTGAGGATCAGGGCGTTTTCCGAATGGTCTTCGCTGTCGATACCAAACGCATCGAACAGGGTTTCCATGTAGATCGGCAGGGCGAACTGATCGTCTTGCTCAAGGATGTCCTCGACCAACTGATCGCCTTCGCCCGAACCGCCGGAGTTGAGTTCCAGCAGGCGGTCGCGACCGGTGTGCAGCTCCTGTTCCAGACGCTCGCGCTCGGTGCGCGCCTCGTCGATCAGCGCTTGCCACTCGCTGTCGTCGGCTTCTTCGAGCAACGGCAGCAGGCGCGGGCCAAACTGATGCTGCAGGGCGTTGCCGGTCGGGCACGTGTTGAGGAACGCATTCAACGCTTCGTGATACCACTGGAACAGACGCTCTTGCGGGCTGGTTTCCAGGTACGGCACGTGCAGTTCGATGATGTGCTTCTGACCGATCCGGTCGAGACGACCGATACGCTGTTCCAGCAAGTCCGGGTGCGCCGGCAGATCGAACAGCACCAAATGGTGAGCGAACTGGAAGTTGCGACCTTCACTGCCGATTTCCGAGCAGATCAGTACCTGCGCGCCAAACTCTTCGTCGGCGAAGTAGGCGGCGGCGCGGTCGCGCTCAAGGATGTTCATGCCTTCATGGAACACCGTGGCCGGGATGCCGGAGCGCACGCGCAGGGCGTCTTCCAGGTCCATCGCGGTTTCGGCGTGGGCGCAGATCACCAGCACTTTAGTGCGCTTGAGCATTTTCAGCTGATCGATCAGCCACTCGACGCGTGGGTCGAATTTCCACCAGCGCTCTTCTTCATTCGCATCCGGCTGCGCCTGGAAGCTGACTTCCGGATACAGCTCGGCGTGGTCACCCAGCGGCAGTTCGAGGTATTCGTCCGGGCACGGCAACGGGTACGGGTGCAGATTGCGTTCCGGGAAACCCTGCACGGCGGCGCGGGTGTTACGGAACAGCACGCGGCCGGTGCCGTGGCGGTCGAGCAGTTCACGCACGAGGCGGGCGCTGGCTTCGGTGTCGCCATCGTTGACCGCGGTCAGCAGGGCTTCGCCTTCGTTGCCGAGGAACCCGTGGATGGTCTTGTGTGCTTCAGGCGACAGGCGCCCTTTGTCCAGCAGCTCCTGAACGGCTTCGGCCACCGGGCGATAGTTTTCGCTCTCGGCGCGGAAGGCGGCCAGGTCATGGAAACGGTTCGGATCGAGCAGGCGCAGACGGGCGAAGTGGCTGTCCTGACCCAGTTGTTCCGGGGTTGCGGTGAGCAGCAACACGCCGGGAATCACTTCAGCCAGTTGCTCAACCAGCGAATACTCGGGGCTGGCCTTCTCTTCGTGCCAGACCAGGTGGTGCGCTTCGTCGACCACCAGCAAGTCCCAACCGGCGGCGAACAGCGCGTCCTGGGCTTTCTCGTCTTCGACCAGCCACTCCAGCGCAACCAGCGCCAGTTGGGTGTCTTCGAACGGGTTGGCGGCATCGCTTTCGATGAAGCGTTCTTCGTCGAACAGCGCAACTTGCAGGTTGAAGCGGCGGCGCATCTCCACCAGCCACTGGTGCTGAAGGTTTTCCGGCACCAGGATCAGCACGCGATTGGCACGGCCCGAGAGCAGTTGGCGATGGATCACCAGACCGGCTTCGATGGTTTTACCCAGGCCCACTTCATCCGCCAGCAATACGCGTGGAGCGATGCGGTCGGCGACTTCACGGGCGATGTGCAACTGGTGCGCGATCGGTTGCGCGCGCACGCCGCCCAGACCCCAGAGCGCAGATTGCAACTGGCGGCTGGTGTGTTCGAGGGTGTTGTAACGCAGGGAGAACCACGCCAACGGGTCGATCTGCCCGGCGAACAGACGGTCGCTGGCCAGACGGAACTGAATGAAGTTCGACAGCTGGGTTTCCGGCAGGGTGACAGCTTCGTTCTGCGCGTTGAGGCCGTGATAGACCATCAGGCCATCGACGTCGTCGACTTGCTGGACGGTCATCTTCCAGCCTTCGAAGTGGGTAATGCTGTCACCGGGCGAGAACCGCACGCGGGTGAGGGGCGCATTCCGTAGCGCGTACTGGCGGGTTTCGCCAGTGGCCGGGTAAAGCACGGTCAACAAGCGGCCATCCTGTGCCAGAACGGTGCCTAAACCAAGCTCTGCTTCGCTGTCACTGATCCAGCGTTGCCCCGGTTGATACTGCTGCGCCATGCTGCCTGACTCCCACCTTGAAAAAGCGGGCTATCTTAACGGAATGCAGGCTTCAGGGCCAAAGGATTAGGCGCAGCGGCAAGTTTTTAGCCACAAGCGTGTAGCACGCCTAATGCGGTCATCTGTCAGTTTGCGAAGGTTGTGGGGCACCAGTGAGTGCCAACCCTGTCACAAGTTTGCGACCAGTGGCTCAAGGCACCTTCGCCGCAGCCGATAGCCTGCTGACAGGAGATCTCTTATATGTTGCCACCGATGCTCCCCTTGAGCGTTGTGCCAGTTACTTCCCAGCAGGATCCGATTCGTCAGCGACCGGACATTCCTCCTGTAGTGCCGGTGCAGGAAAGCTCGAACGAAAGCACGATCGATCTGCAAAAGCGTGATCCTGAAGAGGACGGTTTGCTGCTGCGCGAAGAACAGCGTCGCCAGCAGGAGCGCGATCGCCGTCGCCGCGAAGCCGATGAAGACCCTGAAGAGCACCTCGCCGTGCCCGGCGATGAACTCAATGCCGACAACACCGTGCCCGTCGTGCCGCTGATGGAAGATCAGCCGCGTCAGGGTTTGTGGGTCGATATCGAGATCTGATATTCGTCGTTTACATGAAATGTTCTAGAGCGTTGGTGCTGGCGACTGGTCAGCGCTGGCGTGAGGCTGCATTATTGGCGCAGTCCTGCCGTTGTCGCGGCAGTTGTGATTATTTTTAGCGATGTATGTTGCCATGAGCCAAGACGACAAACTGATCGACCTCAATTCTGAGCGTGCCAAGCGCGTACATGACATCAAAGAGAAGCGCTTGAACGAAGTGCGCAATGCCTTCGAGCAGGCAATGCCTTTGGGGAAACCGAAGAAAAAATCGAAGAACAAGCCGAAAAAGCGTTGATCTCCTCCTGCATCCGTTGATGCATGTCAGTTATTTCCCCTCCTTTGCGTTCTGTGTTGGCCGGACTTGATCCTGGTCAATTATTGCGCCTGCGTGTTTGGTTAACTTAGTTCCATCGCAGCAGAGCAGGTTCAGGAGGCCAGTCATGTTTTTCGATAACGTGGTTTTTGCCGGAGTGCTGACTGTCGGCCTCATGGTTCTGTTTTTTGCAGGGTTTGGATTTTTTATCTGGAAGGATGCGAATAAGCGCAAGAAGTGATTCTTCTGGATTGATGAGCACGCAAGGCATTTTGGGCGACTTCGGTTGCCCTTTTTTTTTGCCTTGGCGGCCTGTGGGCCGACCAGGTTGTTGGGGGGGGGGCTGTGTGAATATCCGTTTTTTGGGTGATGGCTGAGTAGGGTTCCGCCCTTACGGCGGGTCACCTTTTCCAAGCGCCGAAAAGGTAACCCAAAAGGCTTTGCCCTGACGTTCGGCCCACTCGCTGGGGCTCGGGGTTCCTTCGCTCCGGGATCCATCCGGGGCATCGATTCCGGTTTGCTTCGCTGCACCTCCTTTCGATGTTCTCCCCGGATGAATCCCTCCACTCAGCCTTCCGACGGGCCTGAAGATCAAAAGCTCAGCCGAGCTAACGCTCATCCTGTTGAGTGGGGGAAGATCGTGCGGTCGACTCTTGTTTTGTGGTGGGTTTTCCCTCGCGCCAGCCCTCTCCCTAGGGTGAGGGGCTCTTGATTTGCTGCCCCTTCGGCAGGCCGTACGCCGGGGCAAAGCCTTTTAGGTTTAGGGCGAGACCCTAAGCAGCCATCACCGCAGCCAAGGATATGGCCCCAAATCCCAAACCAAAAAAAGGCGCGATCCTTTCGAATCGCGCCTTTTTCATTTCCAGCTATCTATCAGCTACCCAACGCCTTGGACGCCAGCCAGAACAAGCCGGCGGACAGTGCCACGGTCGCTGGCAGGGTCAGTACCCAGGCCAGCAGGATGGTGCGAACCGTCCCGCCTTGCAGGCCGCTCTTGTTGGCGACCATGGTACCGGCCACGCCCGAGGAGAGTACGTGGGTGGTGGACACCGGCAGGCTGAAGATGTTGGCCATACCGATCAGGGTCGCGGTAGTGATCTGCGCCGACATGCCTTGCGAGTAGGTCATGCCTTGCTTGCCGATCTTCTCGCCGATGGTCAGTACTACGCGTTTCCAGCCGACCATGGTGCCCAGGCCCAGGGCCAGAGCGACCGCCAGAATCACCCAGAACGGGGCGTATTCGGTGGTGGTGGTCAGGTCTTTGCGCAGTTTGTCGAGGTCAGCCTTTTCGCGTGGTTCCAGGCCAGGCAACTTGCCGACTTTCTTCGCAGTGTCGTCCAGGCACAGCAGGTAGCGACGGACTTCAATACGGCTTTCGGAAGACAGCGAGCGATAGTCCGCAACACCTTTAAGGGTGTGCAACAGGGCGGTGATGGTCGGTTCGGTCTGCTGCGGGTTGCAGCGGAATTTCTCCGGCAGGTCGCCTTCCACGCTCTTGCCCAAAGCCAGGAATTCACCCAGCGAATCGCTGTTGCGCTGGTAGAACTGGCTCAGGTGCAGCGTCGCGTCGCGGGTGCGTTCGATCTGGTAGGTGGTGCTGTTCAGGTCGAGGACGAACTGCGCAGGTACGATACCGATCAGCACCAGCATGATCAGGCCGATGCCTTTCTGACCATCGTTGGAGCCGTGCACGAAGCTCACGGCCATGGCCGAGATCACCAGAACCAGACGGTTCCAGAACGGTGGGTGCTTCTTGTCATCGAGCTTGCGGCGTTGTTCCGGCGTCTTGTGCATCTTCGACAGCGGGCGCCACCATTTCAGACCGATCAGCACCAGCGCCGCGATCAGGAAGCCGGCCATTGGCGAGAACACCAGCGAGGCGCCGATGTCGATCGCCTTCTGCCAGTTCACACCATCGGCCAACGGAATGTCGTTGATCAGGGCGTTGGCCAGGCCGACACCGAGGATCGAACCGATCAGGGTGTGCGAGCTGGAGGCCGGGATACCGAAGTACCAGGTGCCAAGGTTCCAGGCGATTGCCGCGGCGAGCAACGAGAACACCATCGCCAGCCCGTGGCCGGTGTTCACATTGATCAGCAGCTCAACCGGCAGCAAATGGACAATGGCATACGCCACGCCAACGCCACCCAGCAGAACGCCGAGGAAGTTGAACACGCCGGAAAAGAACACCGCCAGGTGAGGCGGCATGGCTTTGGTGTAGATAACAGTGGCTACCGCGTTAGCGGTGTCATGAAATCCATTGATGAACTCGAAGGCGAGGACGAATGTCAGGGCGAGCAGGAGGCTCACAAGCACCCAAGCATCCAGTCCGCTGAATAAATCGATCATGAAGGTTTTCTGACCCGGTCGTAAGGGGGCGCGATTATGCCAGAAAAGTCTCGAAATCGATGCCCTACCTGCTAATCAGTAACACTCTTATTCGAATTAATTTGTTGCAGCGCATTAAAACCAAGCGGCGTGCAGGGTCTTTCAAGTTGCTGATTTTATTGGGAAAGGCCAATGATGGCGGGGCTTTTGACCGATAAAATACGGGCTCATACGCTTGTCTGAAATATAAATGAAACCTGTAAGAAGCTTCCTATCACCCTGTAGGACGGGGCAATGGCTGCTGCCCGCGGATAGCGGGCGCACAGGGCATCGTCATCACACCGCGCTTGTATACGGTGCGCACTGACCCTCGAATATCAAAACCGGTTGGCTCATGGCTCTTCGGCTTTGAGTTCCTTTTCGATCTTTTCGATTTCCTGCTTGAAGACCTGATCCTGAACGGTGGGGCGCTTGCGCCACGCCTTGCGTTCTGGTTCTGGCTGAGCGGCGTAGGTGGTGACTTCCCCGCCGTAAACTTCCTTGTAACGTTGTTCCTGGCGCTCAAGTTCCGCGCGCAGTTCGTCTTTCGTCACAGTGCTACCTGTATGAGTTGAGTTAAATGTCTGGTGAAACGCACTGCAACGAATCGATTGAGCAATCTACCGAAGACCAACACCTGAACAGGCGTTGCTGGGATCGGCAAGACGATCAAGACTTGCGTCTAGCAGGCGGCTACGGCACCAGATTAAAACTGACGCAGCATCAGTTTCCAGTTTCAGCGAGCGTTGGCATTACATTGACAATAAGTGCCAGGCGCTGGCCGGGGCCGACAGCGATGGACATCGCGTCAGCGGGTGGCGACCCCGGTATTTGAGAACGGGGTCCCACTGAGGTGCATTATAGCGGTCGATTCGGGAATGACTATCTTTGCCAAGTTAAAAACGGTTCCGGATGTGTGATCGTTTTGTTACTCGCAACTTTTATCGCTAGTTGAACTGTGCACAGACCGTTATTTGCGAAGTGATCTGTTTTTGACGTCATTTAGTCGAGCAACTCAGACGAAAATTCAAAGTGCCGACGAAGTCAGCAAACGTCACATGAGGTCAGGCAAACGCTAGCTGATCAATTGCGATAATCGGTCGGCGGTTCGATAATCGCCCAATCTTCGCGTCGCAACCCTTGTGCATCCCGCCGCGAGCCGCTTGTATAGCCATCGATCCGTGCCGGATAAGGACCTGAAATGAACGATCGAATGCGCAACTCCTTCACTTCCGTGGCGCCGCCGATCGTCGCCTCGCCGGCCAAGCGCATTCAGGCGCTGACGGGGGATCCGGATTTCATGACCTCGCTGGCCCGTGGCCTGGCGGTGGTTCAGGCATTTCAGGAGCGCAAACGGCACCTGACCATCGCCCAGATCAGTCATCGCACGGAAATCCCCCGCGCTGCCGTGCGCCGTTGCCTGCACACCTTGATCAAACTCGGCTACGCCACCACGGACGGTCGCACCTACTCGTTGCTGCCCAAAGTGCTGACCCTCGGCCACGCTTATCTGTCGTCGACGCCGCTGGCCGTGTCCGCCCAGCCATACCTCGACCGCATGAGCGAGCAACTGCACGAAGCCTGCAACATGGCCACGCTGGAGGGCGATGACATTCTGTACATCGCCCGTTCGGCGACCACCCAGCGTTTGATCTCGGTGGATCTGTCGGTGGGCGGGCGCCTGCCGGCATATTGCACGTCGATGGGGCGGATTCTGCTGGCGGCGCTGGACGACACGTCGTTAGGTGAATACCTCGACCACGCCGAACTCGTTGCCAAGACCAGCCGCACGATCCACACCCCGGACGCCTTGCTCGAATGTTTGCAGCAAGTGCGGCAGCAGGGCTGGTGCATTGTCGATCAGGAGCTGGAACAAGGCCTGCGCTCGATTGCCGTACCGGTTTACGACGCTTCCGGCCAAGTGGTGGCGGCGCTCAACGTCAGCACCCACGCCGGTCGTGTCAGCCGCACCGAGCTGGAACAGCGCTTTCTGCCGGGCCTGCTCAGCGCCAGTCGCGACCTCAGTGCGCAACTGTTTGCCTGATGAAGCTGTTCGATAAACGCACAGTGTTGCGTTTATCGAATTGACGCTAAAACCCCTGGATCATTAATGTCGCGGCAGCGTCATCCGGCGCTGATGTGAATGAGCTCGCCGGACTGCCGACTCCCATAATAATGACAAGAGGCAACTCACTATGCGCACGCTCCCCGACTGTCTCCGCACCGATCGCTGTTGCCGGATTCAACGCAACGCCTGATTCCGACCTTCTATTCTTGTGCCTGTGCCGCTCTCTGGCCGGCCGCCGTTCGACTGCGTTTTTTGCGTGGAATAAAAATAATGAACCAGCCTCAGTCCGCTGTGGGTAACTGCCTCGACGTGCAGACCTTCATCAATGCTCAACCGATCTCGCGCTATCAGTGGCGGGTGGTGATCCTGTGTTTCCTGATTGTGTTTCTCGATGGCCTCGACACCGCAGCGATGGGCTTTATTGCCCCGGCGTTGTCGCAGGATTGGGGCATTGATCGCGCCAGCCTCGGCCCCGTGATGAGCGCCGCGTTGATCGGCATGGTCTTCGGCGCACTCGGTTCCGGGCCTCTGGCAGACCGCTTCGGGCGCAAAGTCGTGCTGGTCGGCGCGGTATTTCTGTTCGGCGCATTTAGCCTGGCGTCGGCCTACGCCACTAACATCGAAGAGCTTTTGGTCCTGCGTTTTCTCACCGGGTTGGGCCTGGGCGCCGGTATGCCCAACGCCACTACGCTGCTCTCGGAATACACCCCGGAGCGCAAGAAGTCGCTGTTGGTGACCAGCATGTTCTGCGGCTTCAACCTCGGCATGGCCGGTGGCGGGTTCATTTCGGCGAAGCTGATCCCGGCGTTCGGCTGGCACAGCCTGTTGCTGATCGGCGGGATTCTGCCGCTGATTCTCACCGTGGTGCTGGTGTTCTGGCTGCCGGAATCGGCGCGCTATCTGGTGGTGCGCAACCGTGGCACTGACAAAGTGCGCAAGACGCTGGCGCCTATCGATCCGGTTACCGTCGCCCAAGCCTCAAGCTTCAGCGTGCCGGAACAGAAAACCGTCAAGGCACGCAACGTGTTCGCGGTGATCTTCTCCGGCACCTACAGCACCGGCACCTTATTGTTGTGGCTGACCTATTTCATGGGCCTGGTGATCGTCTATCTGCTGACCAGTTGGCTGCCGACGCTGATGCGTGACAGCGGCGCGAGCATGGAGCAGGCAGCGTTCATCGGTGCGTTGTTCCAGTTCGGCGGGGTGTTGAGCGCGGTCGGCGTAGGCTGGGCGATGGACCGGTTCAATCCGCACAAGGTCATCGGCACTTTTTACCTGTTGGCCGGGGTGTTTGCCTACGCGGTGGGGCAGAGCCTGGGCAACATCACGCTGCTGGCGACGCTGGTGCTGGTGGCGGGGATGTGCGTCAACGGCGCGCAGTCGGCAATGCCGTCACTGGCGGCGCGGTTCTATCCAACCCAGGGCCGGGCGACCGGTGTGTCGTGGATGCTCGGGATCGGCCGCTTTGGCGCGATTCTCGGGGCGTGGATGGGCGCGACGTTGCTCGGATTGGGCTGGAATTTTGAGCAGGTGTTGACGGCATTGGTGATTCCGGCGGCGTTGGCGACTGCTGCTGTCGTGATCAAGGGCATGGTCAGTCATGCGGATGCGACCTGAGTTTCAGCGTAGGAATATTCGTTGAATGTTCCGTCCCCTTCGCGAGCAGGCTCGCTCCCGCAATGGAATGCATTTCAAATTGTCGGAGCGAGCCTGCTCCGGGCGGCGTTCCGACGAAGCGTTTGATCTGATTGATAGGCTGACAACAATCTGTTCGATAAACGAACACTCAGTCGATTATCGGATTGTTTGGTGATTTTCACAGGCTTAATCTTCAGTGACTCCGGCGCTGAACCTCGCGCCTTTTTATCACTGGCGATCCACTACAAAAACGGGAGCCCGCTCCATGGCTGAGATCCTTTCGCTGCACGACGCGGTGAAGCAATTCGTCAACGACGGCGACACCGTTGCGCTCGAAGGCTTCACTCACCTGATCCCTACGGCGGCGGGTCATGAAATCATTCGTCAGGGCAAGAAAGATCTGACGCTGGTGCGGATGACGCCTGACTTGATCTACGACCAACTGATCGGTGCCGGCTGTGCGCGCAAACTGATTTTCTCCTGGGGCGGAAATCCGGGTGTGGGTTCGCTGCACCGTCTGCGCGACGCGGTCGAGAAGCAATGGCCGCAGCCGCTGGAAATCGAAGAACACAGCCACGCCGACCTGGCCAATGCCTACGTGGCTGGCGCTTCCGGCCTACCGTTCGCGGTGCTTCGTGCCTACGCAGGCTCTGACTTGCCGAAGGTCAATCCACTGATCAAGTCCGTCACTTGCCCGTTCACCGGTGAAGTATTGGCGGCGGTGCCATCGGTGCGCCCGGACGTCACGGTGATCCACGCGCAGAAAGCCGACCGCAAAGGCAACGTGCTGCTGTGGGGCATTCTCGGTGTGCAGAAGGAAGCCGCACTGGCCGCCAAGCGCTGCATTGTCACCGTCGAAGAACTTGTCGATGACCTCAATGCCCCGATGAATTCCTGTGTTCTGCCGACCTGGGCCCTGAGTGCGGTGTGCCATGTGCCCGGTGGCGCGCATCCGTCCTACGCCCACGGTTACAACGAGCGCGATAACCGTTTCTATCAGGCGTGGGACCCGATCGCCCGCGACCGTGAGACGTTTACTGCGTGGATCAACGAATACATCCATGGCAGCGCTGATTTCAGCGAATTCCAGGCCAAGTTGGCCGCTGCTTCGGAGGCCAAGTAATGACTTACACCACCAATGAAATGATGACCGTCGCCGCGGCGCGTCGCCTGAAGAACGGCTCGGTGTGCTTCGTCGGTATCGGCCTGCCCTCCAAGGCTGCCAACCTCGCGCGCCTGACCTCGTCGCCAGATGTGGTGCTGATCTACGAATCGGGCCCGATTGGCGCCAAGCCAAGCGTGTTGCCGCTGTCCATCGGTGACGGCGAACTGGCGGAAACCGCTGACACCGTGGTGCCGACTGGTGAGATTTTTCGCTATTGGTTGCAGGGCGGACGCATCGACGTCGGTTTTCTCGGCGCGGCGCAGGTCGACCGCTTCGGCAATATCAACACCACCGTGGTGGGCGACTACCACGCGCCGAAAGTGCGTCTGCCGGGTGCCGGTGGCGCGCCGGAGATTGCCGGTTCGGCGAAAAGCGTGCTGATCATCCTTAAACAGTCGGCGCGTTCGTTTGTCGACAAGCTCGATTTCATCACTTCGGTCGGGCATGGCGAGGGCGGTGATTCGCGCAAGCGCCTGGGCCTGCCGGGCGCTGGCCCGGTTGGCATCATCACCGACCTGTGCACCATGGAGCCGGAAGAGGGCACCCATGAGTTCGTGGTCACCGCGCTGCATCCAGGCGTGACCCGCGAACAAGTGATCGCCGCCACCGGCTGGGCCATCCGTTTTGCCGACAATGTCGCCACCATTGCCGAACCGAGCGAAGTCGAACTGACCGCGCTGCGCGATCTCGAAGCGCGCACCGCGGCGGCCCACGGTCAGGCACCGGGAGAAGCATGATGCGTGACGTTTATATCTGCGACGCGATTCGCACCCCCATTGGCCGTTTCGGCGGTGGTCTGGCCGCCGTGCGCGCCGACGATCTGGCTGCCGTGCCGATCAAGGCGCTGATGGAGCGCAATCCATCGGTGGACTGGAACGCAATCGACGAGGTGTTCCTCGGTTGCGCCAACCAGGCCGGCGAAGACAACCGCAACGTCGCGCGCATGGCGTTGCTGCTGGCGGGCCTGCCGGAAATCGTGCCGGGCGTGACCCTCAATCGCCTTTGCGCTTCGGGCATGGATGCGATTGGTACCGCGTTCCGTGCTATCGCCAGCGGCGAAATGGAGCTGGCGATTGCCGGCGGCGTAGAGTCGATGTCCCGCGCGCCGTTTGTGATGGGCAAGGCTGACGCGGCGTTTTCGCGCAACATGAAACTGGAAGACACCACCATCGGTTGGCGTTTTATCAACCCGTTGATGAAGGCGCAGTACGGCGTCGATGCGATGCCGCAGACTGCCGACAACGTCGCCGATGACTATGAAATTTCCCGCGAGGATCAGGACGCTTTCGCCCTGCGCAGTCAGCAACGTACTGCGGCCGCGCAGGCTGCCGGCTACTTCGCCGAAGAAATCGTCGAGGTGCGGATTGCGCACAAGAAGGGCGAAACCGTGGTCAGCCAGGATGAGCATCCGCGTGCCGACACCACGATTGAAGCGCTGAGCAAACTGAAACCGGTCAACGGCCCGGACAAAACCGTCACCGCCGGCAATGCCTCCGGGGTCAACGACGGCGCCGCCGCGCTGATTCTGGCCTCGGCTGACGCGGTGAAAAAACACGGTCTGACCGCCCGCGCCAGAGTGCTGGGCATGGCCAGTGCCGGCGTAGCGCCACGGGTGATGGGCATCGGCCCGGTGCCGGCGGTGCGCAAACTCATCGAGCGCCTTGGTCTGGCGGTCAGTGATTTTGATGTGATCGAACTCAACGAAGCCTTCGCCAGCCAAGGCCTGGCAGTGCTGCGTGAATTAGGGCTGGCGGACGATGCCGCGCAGGTCAACCCGAACGGCGGCGCGATTGCCTTGGGGCACCCGTTGGGCATGAGCGGTGCACGGCTGGTGCTGACTGCCCTGCATCAGCTGGAAAAGACCGGTGGCAAGAAAGGTCTGGCGACCATGTGCGTCGGAGTCGGCCAAGGTCTGGCGTTGGCCATCGAACGCGTCTGACGCAGCCGTGACGAAGAAGAACAGAGGAAATCGAAATGTCTGACAAGCCTGGTTACCGTCGCCCGCAGGAAGGCACCCAGCCTGAGTACCTGCACCCGACGTATCAATCCACCAATCTGCGCTCGCCGTCCAAGCCGTTGGTGTTTCTGCCGCATTCGCTGTCGGAAATCACCGGTCCGACCATCGGCGCCGAGCGTGTTGCCGAGAAGGACAACGACCTGACCGCCCAACACGACGGCGAGCCGCAGGGCGAGCGCATCATCATCCATGGCCGTGTGCTCGACGAAAACGGCTTGCCGGTGCCGGGGATTCTGGTGGAGATCTGGCAGGCCAACGCCGCCGGCCGTTACAACCACAAGCGCGATCTGCACGACGCGCCGCTGGACCCGAACTTCACCGGCACCGGCCGCACCGTGACCGATGCCGACGGCTGGTATCAGTTCCAGACCATCAAGCCTGGCGCCTATCCGTGGGGCAACCATCACAATGCCTGGCGCCCCGCGCACATCCACTTTTCGCTGTTCGGGCCGAGCATTCTCACCCGACTCGTCACGCAGATGTATTTCCCCGGCGATCCGCTGCTGGCCTATGACCCGATCTACAACTGCGTGCCAGATACGTCGGCCAAGGAACGTCTGATCGCCAGTTTCGATCTGGAGAAAACCATTCCGTCCTACGCCCTCGGTTATCGCTGGGACATCGTGCTGCGCGGGCGTGAAGCCACGCCGATGGAGAAATAAGATGACGCTGACTGCGACCACGTCCCACACCGTCGGGCCGTATTACCACATCGGCCTGACCTGGCTGAACCGCGAAAACCTCGCCAATGAACAAACCCTCGGCGAGCGCGTGGCGATCACCGGTCAAGTGGTGGACGGCAACGGCGATGTCGTCAACGACGCCATGCTTGAAGTGTGGCAGGCGAATGCCGCTGGCAAGTACGACCACCCGGAAGACGAGCAGGCCAAACCCCTCGATCCGCATTTCGAAGGGTTTGGCCGGGTGCCGGTGGATGCGCAGGGGCGCTTCCGTTTCACCACGATCAAACCGGGTACGGTTGAGGGCCTGAAGGGCTCGACCCAGGCGCCGCATCTGGTGGTGCTGGTGTTTGCACGCGGGTTGGTGAAGCACTTGCTGACGCGGATCTACTTTGAGGGTGAGCCGGCCAACGTTGCTGATCCGCTGCTCGAATGCGTGCCGGCCGAACGTCGTGCGACGTTGCTGGCCAAACCGGATGCGTCGGGGGTTTATCAGTGGAATGTGATTTTGCAGGGCACTGATGCCGAGACGGTGTTCTTCGATTATTGAGATCAAGAGCAAAAGATCGCAGCCTTAGGCAGCTCCTGCATTTGGAATGTGCTTTCTGTAGGAACTGCCGAAGGCTGCGATCTTTTGATGTTCCAGCTTGTGGAACGGGACTGTTGCAAAGTGTGTCTAGACTCTGACTGTCCCTATTGAGTGAAAAATAATGACAACCCAGACCGCCCATTACACCGGTGAAGAGCGCAGCAAGCGCATCTTCGCGATTGTCGGCGCTTCGTCCGGCAACCTCGTCGAATGGTTCGACTTCTACGTCTACGCCTTCTGCGCGATCTATTTCGCCCCGGCGTTTTTCCCCTCCGACAATCCCACCGTACAACTGGTCAACACCGCTGGGGTGTTCGCCGCAGGCTTCCTGATGCGGCCGATTGGCGGCTGGATTTTTGGCCGGGTGGCGGACAAGCACGGCCGCAAGAACTCGATGCTGATCTCGATTCTGATGATGTGCTTCGGTTCGTTGCTCATCGCCTGCCTGCCGACTTACAAGGACATCGGCGTCTGGGCGCCGGTGCTGTTGCTGTTCGCACGTCTGCTGCAAGGCCTGTCGGTCGGCGGCGAGTATGGCACCACCGCGACCTACATGAGCGAAGTTGCGCTCAAGGGCCAGCGCGGTTTTTTTGCCTCGTTCCAGTACGTGACGCTGATCGGCGGACAATTGCTGGCGGTGTCGCTGGTGGTGGTGCTGCAACAGTTCCTCACTGAAGACGACCTGCGTGCCTACGGCTGGCGGATTCCGTTTGTGGTCGGTGCGGTGGCGGCGCTGATTTCGCTGTTCCTGCGTCGTTCGCTGAAAGAAACCACCAGCAAGGAAATGCGCGAAAACAAGGACGCCGGCAGCATCCGCGCGTTGTTCCGCGATCACAAAGCCGCGTTCATCACCGTGCTTGGCTACACCGCTGGTGGTTCGCTGATTTTCTACACGTTCACCACGTACATGCAGAAATACCTGGTGAACACCGCCGGCATGCACGCCAAGACCGCGAGCTACATCATGACCGGCGCGCTGTTCCTTTATATGTGCATGCAGCCGCTGTTCGGCATGCTCGCCGACAAGATCGGCCGACGCAGTTCGATGCTCTGGTTCGGCGCCCTCGGTACGTTGTTCACGGTGCCGATCCTGCTTAGCCTGAAGGTTGTCAGCAGTCCGTTCCTGGCGTTCGTGCTGATCACCGTGGCGCTGGCCATCGTCAGTTTCTACACCTCGATCAGTGGCTTGGTGAAAGCCGAAATGTTCCCGCCGGAAGTACGCGCCCTCGGCGTCGGCCTGGCGTATGCGGTGGCGAACGCGATCTTCGGTGGTTCGGCCGAATTCGTTGCGCTGAGCCTCAAGGCTGGCGGCATGGAAAACGTCTTCTATTGGTACGTCACGGCGATGATGGCGGTGGCCTTCCTGTTTAGCCTGCGGTTGCCGAAGCAGGCGAAATATTTGCACCACGATCTGTAACCCCATGTGCGCGGGCCGCGATGGCTCGCGCCGGCAAGGACTGTTTATGACTCAGCGACCGGGCGATCAATTGTTCGATGCCTACTTCACCGCCCGCGATATGCGCGAGGTGTTCTGCGATCAGGGCCGCGTGCAGGCGATGCTCGACGTCGAAGCGGCGCTGGCTCGGGCCGAGGCGCGGGTGGGTTTGATTCCGGCGAGCGCTGTTGCGCCCATCGAGAATGCCTGTCGCGCCGACCTCTATGACTTCGCAGCGCTGGGCGAGGCGATTGCCACGGCGGGCAATTCGGCGATTCCACTGGTCAAGGCGTTGGGCAAGCAGATTGCCGCAACCGACGCCGAGGCCGAGCGGTATGTGCATCTGGGCGCGACCAGTCAGGACGTGATGGATACCGGGTTGGTCCTGCAATTGCGTCAGGCGCTGGATCTGATCGAAAGCGATCTGGCGCAACTGGCCGATTCTCTTGCTGCGCAGGCTCAGCGCCACGCGGCAACGCCAATGGCCGGGCGCACGTGGTTGCAACACGCGACACCGGTGACTCTGGGCATGAAAATCGCCGGATGGCTCGGCGCCGTGACCCGCAGCCGCCAGCGTTTGCGCGAGCTGAAACCCCGTTTGCTGGTGCTGCAATTCGGCGGAGCGTCGGGCACCCTCGCGGCATTGGGCGAACAGGCATTGCCGATTGCCCAGGCCTTGGCCGAAGAACTGCAACTGACCTTGCCGGAACAGCCGTGGCACACCCAGCGTGATCGCGTGGTGGAGTTTGGCGCGGTACTGGGTTTGATCGCCGGCAGCCTCGGCAAACTTGGCCGCGACATCAGTCTGTTGATGCAGACCGAAGCAGCGGAGGTTTTCGAGCCTTCGGCACCGGGCAAGGGCGGTTCGTCAACCATGCCGCACAAGCGCAATCCGGTGGGTGCCGCCGTGTTGATCGGCGCAGCCACGCGAGTGCCGGGGCTGGTGTCGACGCTGTTCAGTGCGATGCCGCAGGAGCACGAGCGCAGCCTCGGTCTGTGGCATGCCGAATGGGAAACCTTGCCGCAGATTTGCTGCCTTGTCTCGGGCTCACTGCAACAGGCGCGCCTGTTGGCTGAGGGCCTGGAGGTAGACGCCGCACGCATGGCGCGCAACCTCGACCTGACCCAAGGGCTGGTGCTGGCCGAAGCGGTGAGCATCGTGCTCGCACAACGGGTTGGCCGCGACACCGCCCATCACTTGCTCGAACAATGCTGCAAACGTGCCGTGGCCGAACAGCGCCACTTGCGCGCCGTGCTCGGTGACGAACCGCAGGTCACTGCGCAATTGAGCAGCGCTGAACTGGATAATCTTTTGAACCCCGCCCATTACCTCGGTCAGGCGCAGGTCTGGGTCGAGCGAGCGGTGGGCGAACACAACGCTTTGACTGTCTGAAGGAGAGGGCTGTGGCTTTCGTTCAACTCGCCGATGGCGAACTGCACTATCAAATCCAAGGCCCGGTCGATGCGCCGGTGCTGGTGCTGTCCAACTCGCTGGGCACCGACCTGCACATGTGGGACGTGCAGATGCCGGCATTCACCGAGCACTTTCGCGTGCTGCGTTTCGACACCCGCGGGCACGGCAAGTCGTTGGTGACGCCGGGGCCGTACAGCATCGAGCAACTGGGCCACGACGTGCTCGGGCTGCTGGATGCGCTGCACATCGAGCGCGCGCATTTCTGCGGGTTATCGATGGGCGGGTTGATCGGTCAGTGGCTGGGGATCAATGCCGGGCATCGACTGCACAAACTGATCGTGTGTAATACGGCAGCGAAAATCGGCGATCCGTCAGTGTGGAACCCGCGCATTGAAACCGTGCTGCGTGACGGTGCGCCAGCAATGGTTGCCCTGCGCGATGCGTCGATTGCCCGCTGGTTTACCCCGGACTTTTCCCAAGCCCATCCGGCCTCGGCCAAGCAGATTACCGACATGCTCGCAGCGACTTCGCCGCAAGGTTATGCGGCCAATTGCGCGGCAGTGCGTGATGCCGATTTCCGTGATCAATTGGCGTCCATCAACCTGCCGCTACTGGTGATCGCCGGTACCGAAGATGCGGTAACGCCGCCGTCCGGTGGCCACTTTATTCAGGAGCATGTGCGCGGTGCGGAGTACGCCGAGTCCTACGCGGCGCATCTTTCAAACGTGCAGGCAGGTATCGCTTTCAGCGATCGCGTGTTGACGTTTTTACAGGCTCAGTGAGGAAGTTTTTGTGGACGAGAAACAACGTTACGACGAAGGCATGCAGGTCCGCCGCGCAGTGTTGGGCGACGCGCATGTCGATCGCAGCCTGACCACACTGACCGAGTTCAACTCGGAATTTCAGGAGATGATCACCCGCCACGCCTGGGGCGACATCTGGACCCGCCCAGGTTTGCCTCGGCATACCCGCAGCCTGATCACCATCGCCATGCTGATCGGCATGAACCGCGAGGGCGAACTGAAACTGCACCTGCGCGCGGCGGCCAATAACGGCGTGAGCCGTGGCGAGATCAAGGAAGTGATCATGCAGAGCGCGATCTACTGCGGGATTCCAGCGGCGAACGCGACGTTTCATCTGGCTGAGTCGGTCTGGGATGAGCTGGGTGTTGAATCCCGGGAGTGATTGTCGGGTTTGAAAAGATCGCAGCCTTCGGCAGCTCCTACAGGGGATTGCATTGCATATTGTAGGAGCTGCCGAAGGCTGCGATCTTTTGATCTTCAGACTGTGGCCACAATGAAAATGCGCTTGAACGGAAACAGCGTGTGCCCGTTTTCCTCCTGCGGATAATGCGCATGCACCCGCATCAGAAAGTGATAAATGAAGCGCGCCTGTTCCTCCGACGTCAGCGCCTGCATCACCGGCCTTAGCGCCGAAACTTTTATCCAGTCATACACCGGCGACTTGCCGTCAACCACCTGCAATTGCTCGGTCTCCCAGATGTCCAGCGACGCGGCCAGCGGTGCGAGCAAACGGTAGTAATCCTCAAGTGACAGCAAGGGCCGCGCGGCCATGCGCTGGCGCAGTTGCGGTGTGCCCAGTGGCGTGTTGCCGGGGCCGGCATCGTCGAGGGTGTCGAGCATCAGTCGATACCACAATGCATCGCGCCAGTCCGGCATGTGTGCCGCCAGGCACCCTCCATCATTGAGCAGACCCAGCAGGTTCGGCAGTAACGTTTCATGACCGTTGATGAAATGCAGAACCGCCGCTGCGAACAGCAGGTCAGCAGGTTGTTCGGGTCGCCAGTCGAGCACGTCGCAGTGCTGCCACGATGCGTTGATCGGCAGGCAGCGGGCTTGTTCAAGCATTTGCTGCGAGCTGTCGATTCCCTGCAGTTGTGAGTGTGGCCAGCGCTCGGCCAACAACTGAGTGGCAATGCCCGTGCCGCAACCAAGGTCGTAAATACGCTGTGGGGTTTGCAGGTCGACACGGTCGAGCAATTCGTTGACCGGGCGTTGCCTGAGACGGGAAAACTGCTGGTAAGCCTTGGCATCCCAGTCGGGTGCCGTTTTGAGTCGAGCGATCATGAGGTGGTCCTCCGGTGATCAGCAGTGTCTTCCGTGACAGCCTGGCTCAAGTCTTGGGGACCAACTACAACAGATAACGGAAGTGGGTAGGGTTGTACGCCTGAGTCCTTCAGGTTTTTAAACTCTACTCGCCAGCAAAAAAAGCTCCAGCCGACCTGACGGGTGGCATCCTGATGCGGTTTTTTTTGTACGCGCTGCGGTACGCCGCGATCTTTTGATCCTGTTTTTCAGGATCAAAAAATCACAGCGTGCCGCAGCTGATAAAGAGGAGAGGTTAGAGCAAACTGATCGGATAGCTGACGATCAACCGGTTCTCATCAAACTCGTTATTGCTGAAATCCCGGCGCATGGTCGAATTGCGCCATCTGACGTTCAGGTCCTTGAGCGTGCCGCTCTGCACGGTGTAGCCCAGTTCCGATTCGCGGCCCCACTCCTTGCCGTCGGTGATGGTCCCGGTGTGTACGTTATCGCCGCTGATGTAGCGGTTCATCAGCGTCAGGCCGGGGACGCCGAGGGCTACGAAGTTGTAGTCGTGGCGGACCTGCCAGGAACGTTCCTGCGCATTGTCGTAGCTGGCGTTGTAGCTGTCGTTGGCCAGGGTGCCGCCGCTGGTGCCGTTGACGCGCATCCACGCGCTGTCGCCGGTGAGTTTTTGCAGGCCGACATAGAAGGTGCTGCCGCCATATTTTGCCGAGAACAATGCGGACCAGGTCTTGTTGTCGAGATCCCCGGCGCGCGCGCTGCCGTCGTCTTTGCCGTAGAAAAAACCGAGGTTGGCGCCCAGGGTCCATTCGCCCAGTGGCTGGCTGTGGATCAGATTGATGTATTGCTGGCTGTAGATGTCCTTGAGCTCGGCATTCCACAGACCGATCTGCGTGCGTTTTTCGTTGAAAGCGTATTCACCACCCTGGAAGTTGAAGCGATCAGAGGTGAACGCCGCTTTGCCGGTCATCGACATGTCGCTCATGCTGCTGTCGTCGCGCGGGCTGTTGGCGCGGAACTGACCGCCGTAAAGCGTCAGGCCGTCGATTTCTTTCGACGTGATCTGGCCGCCGCGGAAGGTTTGCGGCAGCGAGCGACCGTCGTCCGAACGCAGGATCGGCAGTACCGGCATCCATTCGCCGACCTTCACTTCGGTCTGCGACAGCTTCGCCTTGAACGCGACGTTGGTGCGGCCGAAGTTGTCCGCCGGGCGACCGTCATGATCCAGCGGCAACAGTTGCGTGCCGCCAGTGCCTTTGCCGCCATCGAGCTTCAGCGAATACAGCCCGAGCACGTCCATGCCGAAGCCGACGGTGCCTTGGGTGAAGCCGGATCTGGCGTCGAGGATGAAGCTTTGCGTCCACTCTTCAGCCTTGCCCTGAGCCTTGGTCGGGTTGGTGAAGTTGCGGTTGATGTAGAAGTTGCGCAGGTTCAGGTTGACCTTGGCCCCTTCGACAAAACCGGCTTCTTCAGCTGCAACGGGCAAAGCCGCGCAAGCCAGTGCCAGGGCGATCAGGCCGGGGAATGCGTACGGCGCAGTTGGGTGGGTCATTGCAGTTTCTCTTGTTATTTTTTGGGGCGAACGGAGTCCGGTGCCGGCGCTTTTTGCGGCGGGCATTGGCTTGCAGATTTCGGAATGAGCGGCGGTGATCAGCCGGACAGGGCAGGGCGCGGGGGCATGGTGTCGAACCTGATGTTATTGGTTTTGTGGGATGAATGGTGCGGGGCGCGGAGGCGGGGTTTCAATCGGGGAAAGCGGTTTTGGGGCGATTATCGAACGCAAGATTGGGCCGGGTTTTGCGATGCAGGTGATGGCCTTATCGCTGGCAAGCCAGCTCCCACAGGTTTTTGGGTTGTTCACATACCCCGGGTACACCCGAGAACCCTGTGGGAGCTGGCTTGCCAGCGATAGCACCCGCCCAGACAACACAGCTTTCTGGCAGGCAACAAAAAGCCCACCAATAAGGTGGGCTCTTTGTGTTCAGCAGATGATCAGAACAACTTCATCTTCGGTGCTTCTTCTTTCTGTGGTTCGTTTTGCGCAGTCTGCGCATTCCAGCCACCACCCAATGCCTTGTACAGGTTGACCGCACTGGTCAGCTGCGCGAGGCGGTCGGTGATCAGCGCTTGTTGGGCGCTGAACAGCTGACGCTGGGCATCGAGGAAGGTCAGGTTGCTGTCGACACCGATGCGGTAACGACGCTCGGCCAGGCGGTAGTAATCCTGGTTGGCCTGCACGAAATCACGCTGCGCCTGCAATTGCTCGGTGTAGGTCTGGCGTGCGGCCAGGCCATCGGCGACTTCCTGGAAGGCCGTTTGAATGGACTTCTCGTAGTTCGCCACGCCAATGTCTTTCTGGATCTTGGCGTAGTCGAGGCTGGCGCGCAGGCTGCCGGCGTTGAAGATCGGCAGGTTGATCTGCGGCTGGAACAGCCACGTCCCCGAACCACCCTTGAACAGACCGGACAGGTCCGGGCTCAGGGTACCCGCGTTGGCCGTCAGGCTGATGCTCGGGAAGAACGCTGCACGGGCGGCGCCGATGTTGGCGTTGGCGGCCTTCAGGTTGTACTCGGCCTGAAGGATGTCCGGACGACGTTGCAGCAGGTCCGATGGCAGGCCCGGCGGTACGTCGCTGAGCAGGTCATCGGCCAGCGGTTTGGCCGTTTGCAGATTGGCCGGGATGCCGGTACCGAGCAGCAGGGTCAGGCTGTTTTCGTCCTGAGCCACCTGGCGGGTGTAACGCGCCAGTTGCGCCCGGGCGTTTTCCACCGAGGTGCGCGACTGCGCCAGATCCAGTGCCGAGGCCACACCGACTTCATTGCTGCGACTGGTCAGCTTGTAGCTTTCTTCAAAGGCACCGAGGGTGTCCTGAGTCAGCTTGAGCAGTTCCTTGTCGGCCTGCCAGGTCAGATAGGCGTTGGCGACGCTGGCGACCAGACTGATCTGGGTGCTGCGACGCGCCTCTTCAGTGGCGAAGTATTGTTGCAACGCTTGTTCGCTCAGGCTGCGCACCCGACCGAACAGGTCGAGTTCGTAGGCGCTGATGCCGACGGTGGCGGAGTACGAACTGCTGATCATCGAATCGCCGGTCTGCGACGCGCGCGCCGGCAGACGCTGACGGCTGCCGCTGCCATTGGCCGAAACCGCCGGGAACAGGTCGGCACGTTGAATGCGGTATTGAGCCGCATAAGCGTCGATGTTCAGTGCCGCGACACGCAGGTCGCGGTTGTTTTCCAGCGAAACCTGGATCAGCTGTTGCAGGGCCGGGTCATGGAAAAACTGCTTCCAGCCCTGCTCGGCAGCGGCTTGCGCCGGTGCCTGGGCCGGCGAGTACGCCGGCCCCTGCGGGTATTGGCCTGCGACCGGGGCCTCAGGCTGCTGATAGTCAGGTATCAGCGAGCAACCGCTCAGCACGAAGGCGGCGACTGCGAGGGAGAGTAGCGACTTGCTCATTGGCCAGCCTCTTTAGGAGTTTCTATGGCGTCATCCTTGTCGGCATTTTTACGCTGACCAATGGAAGACACGGTGACGAAGAACAGTGGAACCCAGAAGATCGCCAGGATCGTGGCCGTCAGCATACCGCCAATCACGCCAGTACCGATTGCATGCTGGCTGCCCGAACCGGCACCGGTCGAGATTGCCAACGGTACAACACCGAGCACGAAGGCCAGCGAAGTCATGATGATCGGTCGCAGACGCATGCGGCAGGCTTCAATCGCCGCTTCGCGCAGACTGCGCCCTTGCTCATGCAGCTCCTTGGCGAACTCGACAATCAGAATGGCGTTTTTTGCCGCCAGACCAATGGTTGTCAACAAGCCCACCTGGAAGTACACGTCATTGGACAGACCGCGCAGGCTGGTGGCCATCAACGCACCGATGATCCCCAGTGGAACCACGAGCATGACCGCGATCGGAATCGACCAGCTTTCATACAGCGCCGCCAGGCACAGGAACACCATCAGCAGCGACAAGGCGTACAACGCTGGTGCTTGCGAACCGGACAGACGTTCTTCATAGGACAGACCGGTCCAGGAGATACCGACACCCGACGGAAGTTTCTTGGCAATCGCTTCGACTTCCGCCATGGCCTCACCGGTGGAGTAACCCGGCGCTGGAGCACCCAGCACTTCTACCGCTTCCACACCGTTGTAGCGTGCCAGCTTCGGCGAGCCGTAGATCCACTCGCCTTTGGCGAATGCGGAGAACGGAACCATGGTGCCGGAGGCGTTGCGCACATACCACTTCTTCAAGTCTTCCGGGCTCATGCGCGAGTCCGGCTGGCCTTGTATGTACACTTTCTTCACTCGACCACGGTCGATGAAGTCGTTGACGTAGCTACTACCCAACGCAATCGACAAGGTGTTGTTGATGTCGTTGATGGTAACGCCCAGGGCGCTGGCCTTCTCGTCATCGATTTCCAGCTGGAACTGCGGCTCGTCGTTCAAGCCGTTCGGACGCACCTGGGTCAGGACTTTGCTCTGCGCCGCCATGCCAAGGAACTGGTTGCGTGCCTCCATCAGTTTTTCGTGACCGATACCGGCACGGTCTTGCAGGAACACGTCGAAACCTGTGGCGTTACCCAACTCCAGTACTGCGGGTGGTGCGAAGGCAAACACCATCGCGTCGCGGAAACTGAAGAAGTGCTGTTGAGCACGGGCGGCCAGTTTGAACACGCTGTTATCAGCGTCTCGTTCGCCCCACGGCTTGAGCATGATGAACGCCATACCCGAGCTCTGGCCACGACCGGCGAAGTTGAAGCCGGTTACGGTGAACACCGAAGCCACCGCGTCAGCCTCACCGCCATCCTTGTTCGGACGCAGCAGGTATTCACGCATTTCATCCACGACCACCTGAGTGCGCTCTGCACTGGAGCCGGCCGGCGTCTGCACCTGGGCGAACAGAACGCCTTGGTCTTCTTCCGGCAGGAACGCGGTCGGAATGCGAGTGAATAGCCAGATCATGCCGACGACGATCAGCAGGTAAGCCAGCAAGTACGGCGCCTTGCGGGTCAGCATGTTGCCGACACCGCGTTCGTAGCTCCGCACGCCGCGGTCGAAGTTGCGGTTGAACCAGCCAAAGAAACCTTTCTTCGGCGTACCGTGCTCGCCTTTCGGAATCGGCTTGAGCATGGTCGCGCAGAGCGCCGGGGTGAAGATCAGGGCAACCAGTACCGACAGGGCCATAGCCGAAACGATCGTGATCGAGAACTGCTTGTAGATCACACCCGTGGAACCGCTGAAGAACGCCATCGGCAGCAATACCGCCGACAGTACGAGCGCGATACCGACCAGTGCGCCCTGGATCTGGCCCATGGACTTTTTGGTCGCTTCCTTGGGTGACAAGCCTTCCTCGCTCATCACCCGCTCGACGTTTTCCACCACAACGATGGCGTCGTCCACCAGCAAGCCGATGGCCAGCACCATACCGAACATGGTCAGGGTGTTGATGCTGAAACCGGCGGCGGCGAGGATGCCGAATGTACCGAGCAGTACCACCGGCACCGTCATGGTCGTAATGACCGTGGCGCGGAAGTTCTGCAGGAACAGGAACATCACCAGGAACACCAGCACCACTGCTTCGATCAGCGTGTGAACCACACCCTTGATCGATTCAGTCACCACCGGAGTGGTGTCGTACGGGAATACCACTTCCATGCCTTGCGGGAAGAATGGTTTCAGTCCGTCGATGGTGGTGCGCAAGGCCTTGGCCGTGTCGAGGGCGTTGGCACCGTTGGCCAGTTTTACCGCCAGGCCGGATGCCGGACTGCCGTTGAACTGGGCGCTGATCGCATAGTTCTCACCACCCAGGCCCACACTGGCGACGTCTTTGAGGCGGACTTGCGAGCCGTCCTTGTTGACCTTGAGCAGAATCTCTTTGAACTGCTCGGCGGTCTGCAGACGGGTTTTGCCGATGATGGTCGCGTTAAGCTGCTGGCCCTGTACGGCCGGCAAACCGCCGAGCTGACCGGACGATACCTGAACGTTCTGCGCAGCAATCGCGGTTTTGACGTCGACCGGGGTCAGGTTGAAGTTGTTCAACTTGGCCGGATCGAGCCAGATGCGCATCGCGTACTGGGCACCGAAGACCTGGAAGTCGCCGACACCCGCAGTACGGGAGATCGGGTCCTGCATGTTCGACACGATGTAGTTGGACAGGTCGTCCTTGCTCATGCTGCCGTCACGCGACACCACGCCGATCACCAGCAGGAAGTTCTTCACTGCCTTGGTCACGCGGATACCTTGTTGCTGCACTTCCTGCGGCAACAGCGGGGTGGCCAGGTTCAGCTTGTTCTGAACCTGTACCTGCGCGGTGTCGGAGTTGGTGCCTTGCTCGAAGGTCGCGGTGATGGTCATGCTGCCGTCGGAGTTACTTTCCGAGGACACATAACGCAAGTTGTCGATACCGTTGAGCTGTTGCTCGATCACCTGGACCACGGTGTCCTGCACGGTTTGCGCCGAGGCGCCCGGGTAGGTCACGGAGATCGCAATGGCCGGTGGCGCAATGCTCGGGTACTGGTTGATCGGCAATTTCAGGATCGAAAGTGCCCCGACCAACATGATCACCAGGGCAATTACCCAGGCGAAAATCGGACGGTCGATGAAGAATTTTGACATGGGTTACTCCCCTTTGCCGCCGGCGGCTTTATCAGCTGCCTGTGCGGGGGCCGGGTTCTTTACTCCGACGTTGGTCGCTTCACTGGCTTTTACTTCGACACCAGGTTTGACGTATTGCAGCCCTTCGGTGATCAGACGATCGCCCGCTTTCAGGCCATCTTCGATCAGCCACTGGCTGCCTACGGTGCGGCTGGCCTTGAGCTGACGCAGTTCAACCTTGTTGTCCGGGCCGACAACCAGTGCGGTCGGGGTGCCTTTGAGGTCGCGGGTCACGCCTTGCTGTGGCGCGAGTATCGCGGCGCTGTTCACGCCGGCCTGCAACTGGGCGTGGACGAACATGCCTGGCAGCAAGGTGTGATCAGGGTTCGGGAACACGGCACGCAGGGTCACGGAACCGGTGGTCTGGTCAACCGAGACTTCGGAAAATTCCAGCTTGCCGTCGAGCTTGTATTGGCTGCCGTCCTCGAGGGTCAGCTTGACTGCGGCGGCATTGTCGCCGGCCTTTTGCAGGCGGCCACTTTCCAGCTCGCGACGCAGTTCCAGCATTTCAACCGAAGATTGAGTAACGTCGACGTAGATCGGATCGAGCTGCTGGATCACAGCCATCGCGTCGGTCTGGCCGTTGTTGACCAGCGCACCTTCGGTGACCGAAGAGCGACCGATGCGACCGGAAATCGGCGCGTAGACCTTGGTGTAGCGCACGTTGATCTGAGCGGTCTGCAAGGACGCTTCCGATTCCATGCGATTGGCCACGGCAGTGTCGTATTCCTGACGGCTCACGGCTTGCTCATCGACCAATTGCTTGTAGCGGTCGGAGATCGACTTGGTCGAACGCAGGTTGGCTTCGGCGCTTTTCAGGGTCGCTTCATAAACCGACGGATCGATCTGATACAGCTGCTGGCCGGCTTTGACATCGCCGCCTTCCTTGAACAGACGCTTGAGAATGATGCCGTTGACCTGTGGTCGCACTTCAGCGATGCGGAACGCACTGGTGCGGCCCGGCAGCTCGGAGGTGAGGGTAAACGCTTGTGGTTGCAGGGTGACGACGCCGACCTGAGGAGGCGGAGCGGCCGGTGCCGCTTCTTCCTTTTTACATCCGCTGAGCAGCGATGCCAGGGCGACGGCAGTGACCAGAGCGGTAACAGCTGGCTTGAATTGCATGAAGATCCTCGGGTCAGGCGCGCAAAAAACGCACAAGAAGTGTGGAAGGGTAAAAAAATACTATCGGGTGGATAAGTAGCTTGCTAAGTAATATACTTACGTTCATGGTTGTTTGTAAACACCTTGGCCACGTACCCACCCTGTTACAAAAGTCGTTGCAAGGTTTGAAATTGTAGGCTGGGGAGCCGATTCAAGAGAGATCGACCCCCTCTTTGTTCAGCGGATGTTCAATCCATCCCTGAAATATCCTGTTTGAGGTTTTACTGCCATGGTCCGTCGTACCAAAGAAGAAGCTCAGGAAACGCGAAGCCAGATTCTCGAAGCGGCAGAGAAAGCGTTCTATGAACGGGGCGTGGCCCGCACGACTTTGGCGGATATCGCGACAATGGCCGGCGTCACGCGCGGCGCCATTTACTGGCATTTCAGCAACAAGGCCGATCTGGTGCAGGCCATGCTCGACAGCTTGCATGAGCCGCTGGATGAATTGGCCAAAGCCAGTGAAAGCGAAGATGAACTCGACCCGTTGGGCTGTATGCGCAAATTGTTGATTCATTTGTTTCATCAAGTTGCGCTGGACCCGAAGACCCGTCGCATCAACGAAATTCTGTTTCATAAGTGCGAGTTCACCGATGAAATGTGCGATCTGCGCCAGCAGCGCCGGACGGCCAGTCTCGATTGCAATCTGCGTATCGGGTTGACCCTGCGTAATGCGGTGAATCGCGGCCAGCTGCCGGAAGATCTCGACACTGTCCGTGCGGCCATCAGCATTCATGCCTATATCGATGGCCTCCTCTATGGGTGGCTATTGGCTCCGGACAGCTTCGAGTTGCACGCCGAAGCCGAGCGTTGGGTCGACACAGGGATGGACATGCTGCGGCTGAGCCCCAGCCTGCGCAAATGAACAATCTGTAATTGGCACAGCTTATGTCAGTTGGCCTGCTTTTATATACGTTTGAGGTGCGGAGTTTATAGGTAGCGAGCCAGGCATTTTGTAGGGATTTTGTGTCGCTGGTGTGAACGAGTGTTGCCAATGCCCGGTAACCGCTGGCGAAAAAAAGCCCCCGACTCTCACAAGTCGGGGGCTTTTGCGTTTCTGCGTCAAGGCTTACAGCGTTGGATAGTCGATGTAGCCAACCGGGCCTTTAGCGTAGAACGTTTCCGGGTGTGGCTCGTTCAGCGGCGCATCGGCTTTCAAGCGCGCTGGCAGATCCGGGTTGGCAATGAACGGTACACCGAACGCCACGGCGTCAGCCTTGCCGCTGGCCAGCCATGCGTTGGCGCTGTCCTTGGTGAAGCGTTCGTTGGCGATGTAAGGGCCGCCGAAGGCTTCTTTGAGTTGCGGGCCGAGGCTGTCGGCGCCTTCTTTCTCGCGGGAGCAGATGAAGGCGATGCCACGCTTGCCCAGCTCACGTGCCACGTAGGTGAAGGTTTCAGCCAGATTGTCGTCGCCCATGTCGTGGGAATCAGCACGTGGTGCCAGGTGCACGCCGACACGACCGGCGCCCCAGACTTCGATGGCCGCGTCAGTCACTTCCAGCAGCAAGCGGGCACGGTTTTCCAGGGAGCCGCCGTAGTTGTCGGTGCGCTGGTTGGTGCTGCTTTGCAGGAACTGGTCGAGCAGGTAACCGTTGGCGCCATGTATTTCCACGCCATCAAAACCGGCCGCCTTGGCGTTCTCGGCACCGATGCGGTAAGCGTCGACGATCTCGGCGATTTCAGCGGTTTCCAGTGCGCGCGGGGTTGGGTAGTCGGCCATTGGACGCACCAGGCTGACGTGACCTTTGGGCTGGATAGCACTCGGGGCGACTGGCGCTTCACCGTTCAAATACGAAGGGTGAGAGATCCGGCCCACGTGCCACAGTTGCAGGAAGATCTTGCCGCCGGCGGCGTGAATGGCTTTGGTCACGTTGGTCCAGCCACGCACCTGATCGTTCGACCAGATGCCCGGGGTGTCCGGATAGCCGACGCCCATCGGGGTCACCGAAGTGGCTTCGCTGAGAATCAGGCCGGCGGAGGCGCGTTGTACGTAGTACTCGGCCATCAGCGCGTTTGGCACACGGCCTTCGTCAGCGCGGCAGCGGGTCAGCGGGGCCATGATGATGCGGTTGGCCAGCTCGATGTCGCCCAGTTTGATCGGATCGAAAATAGTTGCCATGAAATACAACCCTCTTGGTTTAAGTGGTTAATCAGTGAGTCGCAGGGGCCAGTTCGGCATTGCCGTTCTGACGGAAAGTAATCAGGGTCACCAGCAGGGCAAGCACCGCCAGGGCAGCGGCGGCCAGAGGCACGCTGGTCAGGCCGAAGCCGTGGGCGATGACGCTGCCGCCGACCCAGGCGCCGAGTGCGTTACCAACGTTGAACGCGCCGATGTTCAGGGTCGAGACCAGGTTCGGTGCAGCTTTGCCGAAGGTCACTACGTTGATTTGCAGTGCCGGTACGGCTGCGAATGATGCAGTGGCCCAGAGGAACAAGGTGATTTCAGTCGGGATCAGCGCGACGCTGGTCCAGCTCAACACCGTGGAAATCACCGCCATCGCCACGAACACGCCAATCAGGGTGGCAGCGAGGCGTTTGTCTGCGAGCTTGCCGCCGATGATGTTGCCGACGGTAAGACCGAGACCGATCAACAGCAGCGTCCAGGTCACGCCTTTTGGCGAGACGCCAGTGACATCGCCGAGCAGCGGGGCGACGTAGGTGAAGAGGGTGAACATCGAGGCAGCGAACAGAGCGGTCATGCTCAGCGACAGCCAGATGCCGGCGCCTTTGAGGGCGGCGAGTTCGGCGCGCATATCGAGCTTTTCTTCGTCACGTTTGGCCGGCAGGAAGCGGATCAGGCCGATCAGCGCGATCACACCGATCACGGTCACTGCCCAGAAGGTCGAACGCCAGCCGGCCTCCTGACCCAATGCGGTGCCCAGCGGCACGCCGAGGACGTTGGCCAGGGTCAAACCGGTAAACATCAGGGCGACTGCCGAAGCGCGTTTGTTCGGCGCCACCAGACCTGCCGCCACCACCGAACCGATACCGAAGAACGCACCGTGGCAAAGCGCGGTGACGACACGGGCGAACATCAGCACGTTGTAGTCACTGGCCATCGCACAGAGCAGGTTGCCGACAATGAAGATGCCCATCAGCGCGACCAGTGCAGCCTTGCGCGGCAATTTGGCGGTGGCCAGTGCCATGAACGGCGCACCGATGGCCACGCCCAGGGCGTAACCGGTCACCAGCCAGCCGGCGCCGGGAATCGACACGCCGAGGTCGGCCGCCACATCTGGCAGCAGGCCCATGATGACGAATTCGGTGGTGCCGATGGCGAAGGCGCTCAAGGCGAGTATGAGTAGCGAGAGGGGCATCGTTGTTTCCTTGTGGGCTGGCTGACGTTAAGGGTCAGAGCTCTTTACTGAGTGTGCTGAGGAACGCCTGAATCACGTCCTCGTTACGTTTGAAAAAGTGCCATTGACCGGCCTTCTGGCTGCTGATCAGTCCGGCGCGTTGCAGGGTCGCCAAATGGGCGGACACGGTTGATTGCGACAGGCCGCAGCGTTGATCGATCTGCCCGGCGCAAATGCCGTACTCGTGGTTGTGCAACTGTTCCGGGAATTCGCCTTTCGGGTCTTTCAGCCAGTTGAGGATGTCTCGCCGTACTGGGTGTGCCAGGGCTTTTATTATTTCGTCGAGGTCAAGGTTCATGGCAGGGTGCTCGGTGTGTAAAACGCTATATCGCGATGAGGCGAACTTTAAATCGCTACTTCGCGATATACCAATATGATTTTGATCTGACGACCGCACAAATCGGTATATCGGGTTATAACGATACGTTGGGTGTATTGGAACGAGGGCGCGGTGCTAAGCTGCGCCCATGAACTATCTCGCACATTTGCATCTCGGTGGCCAGCGCCCCGACCAATTACTCGGCAGTCTGTATGGCGATTTCGTCAAAGGCCGGCTGCAAGGGCAGTTTGCCCCGGAGGTCGAGGCGGGGATTCAACTGCATCGACGGATTGACGTGTTCACTGATCGCCATCCGCTGGTGGACATCGCGCTGGGGCGGTTTTCCGATACCCGTCGGCGTTATGCCGGGATCGTCCTTGATGTCTTTTTCGACCACTGTCTGGCGAGGGACTGGCGGTTGTACGCGGATCAACCGCTGGCGCAGTTCACCGCTGACGTGTATCGAGTGTTGTCCCGTGAACCGCAATTGCCCGAGCGCCTGGCGAAGATTGCGCCGCACATGGTCGCCAATGACTGGTTGGGCTCGTATCAGGAGTTTGAAGTGCTTGATCAGGTGTTGCGCGGGATCTCCCGGCGATTGAGCCGGCCAGAGGAACTGGCGCGGGCGATGCAGGAATTGCGGCGGTTGTACGAGCCACTGAGTGAAGACTTCCGACTTTTCTACCCACAACTCCAGGACTTCGCCCAGTCTCCAGCAACACCCTGAATCCCTGTGGGAGCTGGCTTGCCAGCGATGGCGTCAGCACATTCAACATTCGTGTCGGCTGGTCTACCGCTATCGCTGGCAAGCCAGCTCCCACAGGGGCCGAGGGTGATTTCTGGATTTGTATTTCAGGCGGCGATTGCCGGGCGCATTGGGGATTGTCGGGTTTCCGGAATCGATCCAAACAACACCTTCTGCACCGCCTGCTGCGCTTCAAACGCCAGCGCCGCACGTTCCCGACCCTCGCAGGCGATCGGCTTGAGCAGATGCACTTCGACATCGCCGCAATCATTGCTGAACAGACGCATCAGGTGCGACAGCAGATCATCGTCACCAATGAACGGTGCCAACGTATCGACTTCGCCGTCACGCAGATAACGGATCGCCACCGGTTGCAGCATCACCTCTGAATCAATCGCCGCCGACAGCAAGCGACCGTGAAAGGTGCGCAGTGAACGGCCATCGGTGGTCGTGCCTTCCGGGAACATCAGCAGTGAATGGTCGGTTTGCAGGTGCCGGGTCATCTGTTTGCGGATCAACTGGCTGTCGCCCGAGCCGCGACGGATAAACAGGCTGCCAGCCTTGGCTGCGAGCCAACCCGCGACCGGCCAGGTGCGCACTTCGGCCTTGGACAGAAACGACAGCGGTGTGAGCATGCCCAGCAGCGGAATATCGGTCCACGACACATGATTGCTGACCCACAACATCGGCTGCTTTGGCAGTTCACCGTGGACGGTCATGCGAAAGGGCAGGGCATTGCTCAGGCGCGCCATGAAAAAGCGCGACCAGCGCTGGCGACGTTCCATCGAGTGCGCCAGGCCAATCCTCTCGAACACGCCGAACAGACTGGCCATGGTCAATCCCAGCGATACCACCAGCAGCACTCGCGCGATCCGCGCGTAAACCCGCAACCGGCTCATCACACGGCCGCCTTGAAGTGCTTGGCGTAGCGCGGGCAGAGTTCGTCGCGCTTGAGCAGGATGAACACGTCGGCGACCTGGAAGTCTTCGTCCCAGCACGGCTCGCCGCAGATCTTCGCGCCCAGGCGCATATAAGCCTTGAGCAGCGGCGGCATTTCGGCGATCACGTTCGACGGAATGTCGAGGGTTGGCAGCGGTTTTTTCGGCTCGGCACGCAAGTTTTCGGTGCACAGATAACGTTCGCGCAGACGCTGCATGATCGCGTGGGCCTGTACGCCACCGTCCTGCATCGGGATGCTCGCGCACCCCATCAAATAGCTGTAGCCGCCCTCGTTCAACACTTCGGCCAACTCACCCCACAGCACTGCAATCGTCCCGCCGTTGCGGTAGGCCGGGTCGACGCAGGTGCGGCCGATTTCCAGGATCGGGCCTTGCAGATGGGCGAGGCCATGCAGGCTGAATTCTTCTTCGCTGTAGAACTTGCCAAGGCTGCTGGCGGCGGTGTGATCGAGCAATCGCGTGGTCGCGACCAGGCGACCAGTGTTCAGGTCACGCACGCCGATGTGGCTGCAGTGAACATCATAATCATCCATGTCCAGACCCAGTTCCGCGCCTTTCAGTTTGGCGTTGAACTCGCCGCTGAAGACGCTGAATCGCAGGGCCTGGGCTTGCTGCAAGGCTTCGGCGCCGATCAGGCGTTCGGCTTGCAGACGGCGTTCATTGCCGGTGTCGCTGATGCGGGCGATCTGAGTCATTTGAATCTCCGTACGGGCCTTGAACCCGTCATGGGTTGCAGCCGATCGACTTTCTTTATGCAGCCGTGTTGTGCAAAGTCAGGCTATGTAGCCCCGGTGTCATCGCCATGAACCTTTGGTGATGCTTATATGACAGCCCACAAGGAGCCTCTTATGCCCTGGCCAGATCTGTTGCAAAGCCGTGAACGATTGCCCGCCGTTGCTGACCTGGCCGAGGGTTTTGCGACGTTGTTGCAGCAGTTGGGCAACGTCACGCCGTTCGAATTGGCGGTGGCGGGCGGGCGGCGGATGGCGACGCCAGGGCTGGCGTTTCTGGTCGGTTATCAAGCGGCATTGCGCATGTTGTGGCCGAGCGCACCGCTGAGCCTCGGCGCGTTGTGTGCGACCGAACAGCGCAGCCTGCGTCCGTCCGACATGCAAACGCGGCTGACGGATTTGCGCTTGAGTGGCGCCAAGGATTTCGTCACCGCCGGCGATGCGGCGGACTGGCTGCTGATCGCCGCACGCAGTGAAGAGGCCGGCGCAACGCCGCGCCTGAGTCTGGCGGTGGTGTATCCCGGTGAGCCCGGTGTGACGGTGGAAAAACTGCCGGCTCTGCCGTTGATGCCCGACATCAGCCATGGCCGACTGCATCTCGATGGGGCTCTGTGCGAGTTGCTCGCGGGGGACGGCTGGGATGCTTACGTCAAACCGTTTCGCACGCTGGAAGATGTCTATGTGCTGAGCGCGATGACCGCCTGGTTGTACGGCGTCGGGCAGGACAGCGACTGGCCACAGACGCTGCAACTGCGCTTGCTGGCGCTGCTGGCCGGGTGTGCGGAGATGAGTCGGCAGCCGCCGAACAATCCGGCGGGGCATGTGTTGCTCGGTGGGTTGTTTGCGCAGTTTGATGCGCTCAAGACCGAGCTTGACCAAGCGTTAAGCGAAGGTGATCCGGAATGGGCGCAGATGTGGCAGCGTGATCAGGCGGTGATGCAGTTGGCGTCGGGCGCCAGAGCCAAGCGCCTGGCCAAAGCCATGCACAATCCCCTGTAGGAGCTGCCGAAGGCTGCGATCTTTTGATTTTGTTTTTTTAAGGCAGGATCAAAAGATCGCAGCCTTCGGCAGCTCCTACATAGAGCTCGCACAGGAACTGTCATTTTTCTGCGCTAGCATCAGCAGACTTTCTGCTGAGCCCTCACCATGTTCAAAGGCCTGTCGCTGTTTCTGCTGCTGATCAGCTTCACCGTTCAGGCCGAATCATGGCCCGGCGAACAGTGGCCGGTTGGTCCGCAGATCACAGCGGTTGAGGATCTTCAGGCCTACGCCTTCCCACCCCGCGACGACACCACTCGCCAGGGCATCCGCACCGATGCCTTGTTGATCATTCGCGATGGCCAGATCATCTACGAACGCTACGCCGGCCCGACTAACGCGCAAACCCCACACCTGACCTGGTCTATCAGCAAAAGTCTGATGGCTGCGGTGCTTGGCGTTGCCTACGGTGAAGGCCTGTTCAAGCTCGATGATCCAGCCGTGAAGTTCTACCCGGCGCTGGAAAAACACCCGGCGATCACTATTGCCGATCTGCTGCATTGGGCCTCGGGCATCGACTGGCAGGAAGACTATGAATACGCCCCGCTGAAATCCTCGGTGGTGGCGATGCTCTACACCCGTGGTCACCAGGACATGGCGCGATTCACCGCCGATCACCACAGCTACGCCGTACCGGGGCAGGCATTCCGTTACTCCAGCGGCGACAGCAATCTGCTGGCGGCCGCGTTGAAATCCATCGTCGGCCCACAGCGATATCCAGACTATCCGTGGACAGCACTGTTCGAACCGTTGGGCATCCGCCACGCCGTGTGGGAAACCGATGCCAACGGTACGTTCGTCGCATCGTCCTATGCCTACCTGACCGCGCGGGATCTGGCGCGTGTCGGTGTGTTGATGGCCCGCGACGGACGCTGGAATGATCGGCAATTACTGCCCAAGGAATGGCTCACCTTCAACCTGCAACCCTTCGCCGGTTACAAGGCCAATCAGGATGAAGCCGTGCCCGGCGGCCACTGGTGGCTTAATCGCCCGGCGCAAGGCGCATCGTCACCGTGGGCCGATGCACCGCCCGATACCTTCGCCGCGCTGGGTCATTGGGGGCAGGCGCTGTACGTCATCCCCAGCGAAAAACTGGTGATCGTGCGCTACGCCGATGATCGCGACGGCAGCTACCGCCACAACGAACTGCTCAAGCGTGTGCTTGCGGCGGTGCGGCCATGAAGCGGTTCTTGGTGGTGTTGCTTGTCGTGCTGCTCGGCTGGATCGCCTATGAGCGCGAGAACCTCTGGGCCTTTGCGGACATCATCAGCGCCTACACGGCGAAGGAATATTGTTCGTGCCGCTACGTCATGAACAACGACGCCGAATATTGCCGTGGCTATGTGAAACAGTGGCTGCCAACCAGCGGCTTCAGCGATGACGTCGATAGCAAAACCATCACCGTCAGCGGCATGGGCCGCAGCAACAGCGCGCAATGGTTGAGTGAGCGCCAGGGCTGCCGCCTCAACCCCTGAACACACAATTGCCCTGCAAATAAAGAACCCTGTGGGAGCTGGCTTGCCAGCGAATGGCGGCGTGTCATTCAGCAAAAATTTCACCTGTGCCGGCCCAATCGCTGGCAAGCTAGCTCCCACAGGTGAAGCGTCAACAGTGGAACTTGTAGCTGTCGAAGGCTCGGGCCGCGATCGGACAATCTTTTGATCTTCGATTTGCAATAACGCCCCAGCCAGTTAATGTTCGGCTCAGGTTTATCGCCCCCACGAGTCCTCAATGTTCAACCGCTCCCTCTACAAAACCCTTTCCTGCATGCTGCTGGCTGCCGCTGCGTTGCCGGCGCAGGCCAATTGGTACCTGGACGGCGAGTCGTCACGGCTGTCGTTTGTCAGCACGAAAAACGCCCACATCTCCGAAGTGCAGCGCTTTCTGGTGCTGCATGGCAAGGTCGATCCGAACGGTCGCGCCGAGGTCGAGGTCGAGATGGATTCGATCAACAGCGGCATCCCGCTGCGTGACGAGCGCATGCGCAAGGAGCTGTTCCAGATCGAGCAATTCCCCGACGCGACCATCACCACCCAGATCGACCTGCGCCCGATCAACGATCTGGCCTCCGGTGCGCAACTGGAATTGCGTCTGCCGCTGACCGTCACTCTGCATGGCAAGCAACACGAGTACCCGGCCGAGCTCTTGGCAACGCGTCTTGATGATCGACGCTTCCAGGTGGTGACACTGGAGCCAGTGGTGATCAACGCCGAGGATTTCGATCTTGCCCCAGGGCTGGAAAGCCTGCGCAAATTGGCCGATTTGTCGGCCATCAGTTTGTCGGTGCCGGTGGGTGCGGTACTGATTTTCACGGCGCGCTGACATGCGCGGCGCGATCTTCCCTTGGCGTGACGGCAACCGTTTCGAGCTGTTGATCGACGGCCCGCAATTCTTCCCGCGCATGCTTGAGCAAATTGCCGGCGCCCAGGAGCAGATCGAACTTGAGCTGTACCTCGTCGAGGCTGGCGCCTGTGCCGAAACCATCGTCCAAGCGCTGGTGCTGGCCGCCGAGCGAGGTGTGCGCGTGCGCTGCCTGTTCGACGACTACGGCAGCCTCGCGTTTACCCTGAACCTGCGTAAACGCTTGACGCACGCCGGGGTTGAGCTGCGCTTCTACAATCGCCTGCACTGGCGGCGCTGGGTCGGCAATTTCTATCGTGACCACCGCAAACTGCTGCTGGTTGACCAGCGGCTGGCGGTGGTCGGCGGCACGGGTGTCACCGATGAGTTCTGGACCCCGGGGCACGACACCAGCGAGTGGCACGAAGTGATGGTGGAAATCAGCGGCCCGCTGGTGCTCGACTGGCAGCTATTGTTCGACCGCCAGTGGATCGCCAACCGCCATCGCCGTGCCTGGAAGCCATCCGCGCATGTCGGCTTGCCGCGTTTGCCCAAGGTGCCGGACATGGGCGAGGGCATGGGCCGCGTGGCTTACGCCGACGCCCGCCAGCACCGCGACATTCTGCAATCACTGTTTCGCGCGCTGAACAGCGGGCAAAAACGCATCTGGATGGCCACGCCGTACTTCCTGCCGACCTGGAAAATCCGCCGATCGCTGCGCAAGGCCGCTGCCCGAGGTGTCGACGTGCGCCTGCTGTTGACCGGGCCGCGCACCGATCACCCGTCCGTGCGCTACGCCGGGCATCGCTACTACCCGCGACTGCTCAAGGCCGGCGTGCAGATTTACGAATACCAGCCGTGCTTCCTGCACCTGAAAATGGTGCTGGTGGACGATTGGGTGAGCATCGGTTCGTGCAACTTCGATCACTGGAATTTGCGCTTCAATCTGGAGGCGAATCTTGAGGCGCTCGATCCGTCGTTGACGGCAGCGGTGGTGGCGAGTTTCGAGAAGGATTTCGGCTTGAGTCAGCAGGTGAGTCTGGAGGAGTGGCAGAGGCGGCCGTTGTGGCGGCGGGTGAAACAGAGAATGTGGGGGTGGGTGGATCGGTTGGTGGTTAACATCCTCGACCGCCGCGGGTAAAACCGATTTTGAATACACCCTAAATCCAATGTGGGAGCGAGCCTGCTCGCGAAGGCGGTGTGTCAGTCAGCAATTGTTTATCTGAATGACCGCTTTCGCGAGCAGGCTCGCTCCCACAGGGTTTTGCGGTGTGCTTGCAGTTACAGCAACTCAAAGCTCTGCTGCGTCACATTCTGAGAGTCCAGACCGATCTGCACGTTGAACTTGCCGGGCTCGGCGGCGTACTTGAGTTGGGCGTTGTAGAACTTCAGCTCCTCCTCGGTGATGGTGAAGTGCACGACTTTCTGTTCGCCGGCCTTGAGCATGATTTTCTGGAAGTTCTTCAGTTCTTTCACCGGGCGAATCATCGAACCGGTAACGTCCTGAATGTACAGCTGCACCACGGTTTCGCCGTCACGCTTGCCGGTGTTCTTCACCATCACACTGGCGTCGAGCTTGCCGCTGGCGTTCAGGGTGGTCGAGGACAGCGCCATGTCGCTCAGGCTGAAATCGGTGTAGCTCAAACCGTAGCCGAACGGGAACAGTGGCCCCGTCGTGTCATCGAAATACTGCGAGGTGTAGTTGCCCGGTTTGCCCGGTGTGAACGGCCGGCCAATGCTCAGGTGGTTGTAGTAGGTCGGAATCTGCCCAACGGAGCGTGGGAAGGTTACCGGCAGTTTGCCCGACGGGTTGTAGTCGCCGAACAGCACGTCAGCGATGGCGTTGCCGCCCTCGGTGCCGCTGAACCAGGTTTCCAGAATCGCATCGGCCGACTGGTTCTCTTCGAGAATGGTCAGTGGGCGGCCGTTCATCAAGACCAGCACCAACGGCTTGCCGGTGGCTTTCAGCGCGCGGATCAGCTCGCGCTGTGTTTCCGGGATGTTCAGGTCGGTACGGCTGGATGATTCGTGGGACATGCCACGGGACTCGCCTACGGCTGCGACGATCACGTCGGCATCCTTGGCGGCTTTCACCGCTTCATCGATCAGCACGTTGGCCGGGCGCGGATCATCAACCACTTCCGGTGCATCGAAGTTGAGGAAGTTCAGGTAATCGAGCACCTTCTTGTCGCTGGTGATGTTCGCGCCACGGGCGTAAATCAGGTTCGATTTGTCGCCGATAAGTGCGTTCATGCCGTCGAACAGGGTCACCGATTGCGCCGGACGACCGGCGGCGGCCCAACTGCCCATCATGTCGATCGGCGCCTTGGCCAGCGGGCCGACCAGCGCGATTTTTGCAGTCTTCTTCAGTGGCAGGGTTTCGTTCTGGTTCTTCAGCAGCACCAGGCTGCGACGCGCGACGTCACGGGCGTCGGCGCGGTGCAGGCGGCTTTCAGCGTAGGTGTCGGCCGGATCATCTTCAGCCTTGCCGATGCGCAGGTACGGGTCCTTGAACAGGCCCATGTCGTACTTGGCCGCAAGGACTTCACGCACAGCGTTGTCGATGTGTTTCTGTTCGATCTCGCCGGATTTGAGCAGCCCTGGCAGCTCTTTGCCGTACAGGGTGTCGTTCATGCTCATGTCGATGCCGGCCTTGATCGCCAGTTTCGCCGCTTCACGACCGTCGCGAGCCACACCGTGCTTGATCAGTTCAAAGATCGCGCCATGGTCACTCACCGCCAGGCCCTTGAAGCCCCAATCCCTGCGCAACAGATCGTTCATCAACCATGTGTCAGCGGTGGCCGGAATGCCGTTGATCGAGTTCAACGCCACCATCACACCACCGGCGCCTGCATCAATCGCGGCGCGGTACGGTGGCAGGTAATCCTGGTACATCTTCACCGGGCTCATGTCGACGGTGTTGTAGTCGCGACCGCCCTCGACCGCGCCGTACAAGGCAAAGTGCTTGACGCTGGCCATGATGCTGTCGGCCGTGTTCGGAGCATCGCCCTGATAGGCCTTGACCATGACTCGGGCGATGCGCGAAGTGAGGTAGGTGTCCTCACCGAAACCTTCGGAACTACGGCCCCAGCGCGGGTCGCGGGAGATGTCGACCATCGGCGCGAAAGTGATGTCGAGGCTGTCAGCGGCGGCCTCTTTGGCGGCAACGCGCCCGGAGCGACCGATGGCGTCCATGTCCCAGCTCGAAGCCAGGGCTAGCGGGATCGGGAAAATCGTACGGTGACCGTGGATCACGTCGTACGCGAAAAACATCGGAATCTTCAGGCGACTGCGCATGGCAGCGTCCTGCATCGGACGGTTTTCCGCGCGGGTGATCGAGTTGAACGTGCCGCCGATGTTGCCGGTGGCGATCTCCTTGCGGATCAGCTCGCGGGGCATTTCCGGGCCGATGCTGATCAGGCGCAACTGGCCGATCTTTTCGTCGAGGGTCATTTGCTTCATCAGGTTGCTGATGAAGGCGTCCTTGTTTTCCAGAGGTACCGAGGTCTCAGCGGCCAATACTTGATGACTGGCCAGACTGACGAACAGGCCCAGCAAACACAGCTTCTTCATGAATATTTTTCTCAAGGGCACAAACGGCAATGCAATGCCGGCCAGCCAAAATTTAGGGAGCGACTATTGTTGTTCGGGTGCGGGCGCAAAAACGCCAAGCCAAAAAAACACCGTTGACCGCAGGCAGCTCGACCGCGCAGGCACTTTTTAGCCCATTGACCGGTCGCAATCCAGTGGCGCGGCCGATTATGCCCCAACCACCGGCTGAGAAGGTTTCGCGCTCGGCTTTTTAATGAAATGTGTCAGGGAGCATCACTGCAATGAATGTAAGTCCAACCTATCGCTCGCGTTTGCAGGTCGCCACATTGTTGATGCTGGCGACTTTGCTGACCGCGTGTGGCATCAATAACATCCCGACTCTCGACGAACAGGCCAAGGCCGCGTGGGGGCAGGTGCAGAACCAGTACCAGCGCCGCGCTGACCTGATCCCCAATCTGGTGGAAACGGTGAAGGGCTATGCCGCCCACGAAAAGGAAACCCTGACCGCAGTGATCGAAGCCCGGGCGAAAGCCACGTCGATTCAGGTCGATGCCAGTACCCTCGACAATCCCGAGAAGCTCAAGCAGTACCAGCAGGCGCAGGATCAGTTGAGCGGCGCATTGAGCCGTTTGATGGTGGTGTCCGAGCGTTATCCGGATCTGAAGGCCAATCAGAACTTCCTCGCCCTGCAATCGCAGCTCGAAGGCACGGAAAACCGCATCGCCGTGGCGCGACGCGATTTCATTCTGGCGGTGCAGAAGTACAACACCGAGATCCGCACCTTTCCCGGTCGCCTCTGGCACAGCGTGATGTACAGCGACCTGCCGATGCGCGAAACCTTCGAAGCCACCACTCCTGGTGCGGAAAAGGCCCCGCAAGTGAAGTTCTGATTCGAGGTTGCCCATGCGTGTGTTGAAAATAGGCCTGGTGCTGATGCTGTGGATGTTCGCCGTCAGCGCCCGGGCCGAGTTGACGTTCCCGGCGCTGAGCGGGCGCGTGGTGGACGAGGCGCAGATGATCGAGCCATCGGTGCGCGCGCAATTGAGCCAACAGTTGCAGGCCCACGAACAGGCGAGCGGTGAGCAATTGGTCGTGGTCACGCTGCCCGATCTGCAAGGCACCACCATCGAGGATTATGGCGTCCAGCTCGGTCGTCATTGGGCCATTGGGCAAAAGGACAAGAATAACGGCGCGCTGCTGATCGTTGCCCGTGACGAGCGCAAATTGCGCATCGAAGTCGGTTATGGCCTGGAAGACCGGCTGACCGATGCGCAAACCTCGGTGATCATCCATCAAGTCATCACGCCCGCGTTCAAGACCGGCAATTTCAGCAAAGGCATCAGCGACGGCGTGGCGGCGATGCTGGTTGTGCTGGGCGGCAATCCGCTGGACGAACCGTCGACGGTGTATGAGTCCAGCGGGGACCCGCAGAGCGATTTCATCTCGCGCCATCCGACGTTGTTCGTTTTTCTGGTGATGTTGTTCATCCTGACGGTGTTTGTCTGCCAGATGCTCGGTATCCTGCCGACCGGCCGTGGCGGCTCCGGTGGCGGCGGAGGGTTTGGCGGTGGCGGCGGATTTGGTGGCGGCGGTGGCGGTGGGGGCTTCAGCGGCGGCGGGGGCAGTTTCGGCGGCGGTGGTTCGTCCGGCGGCTGGTGACATTAAAAGAATAATGAGCAGGCACTTTTTGACATGGCATTACTGACTGAACACGAACAACGCAAAGTCGCCGAGGCGATCGCACGGGTCGAGCGCGACACCGATGCCGAACTGGTGACAGTGCTGGCGGCTCGCGCCGATGACTACGCATACATCCCGCTGCTGTGGGCCAGCCTGCTGGCGCTGGTGGTGCCGGGCGTCGTGCATTATCTGACCGGCTCGCTGACCCTGCGCAGCCTGTTGCTGGTGCAGTGGGGCCTGTTCATTGTGCTGTGCCTGCTGTTTCGTCTGCCGAAGATCACCACACATCTGGTGCCACGCCGTGTACGACACTGGCGCGCATCGAACCTGGCGCGGCGGCAGTTTCTCGAACAGAACCTGCATCACACCGTGGGCAGCACCGGCATGCTGATTTTCGTCTGCGAGGCCGAGCGCTATGTGGAGATTCTGGTGGATGAGGGGATCTCGAAGCGGTTGGGCAATGAAAGCTGGGATGTGATTGTCGCCGCGTTTACCGAGCAGGTACGGCAGGGGCGCACGCTTGAGGGGTTTGTCACCTGCATCGAGGCGTGTGGGGAATTGCTCAAGGTGCATGTGCCGGTGACGCAGGTGCGCAATGAGTTGCCGAACCGGTTGGTGGTGTTGGCCTGAGAAGGATTGTCTGACTTGAAATCCAGCCCCTCACCCCAGCCCTCTCCCAATGGGAGAGGGGAAAGGGAGCCGATATTTGTTGGTTTCAAAACCTGAGTTCGGCTCGATAATTCAGGTCGGCGTAGCTTGAGATAACACCTCGGTCAGTTCCCTCTACCTCTGGGAGAGGGCCAGGGTGAGGGTCTCATTTAAACCGTTCGGTAAATAAGAGCGTGTCCCCAACCCCCATCCCCCCTAAAATACCCGCCATTCCCGATTCGCCCCGCCCGAGGCCGCTTGTTCATGTCCGTTACCGCCCCCTCCGCGCCATCAGCCAAACCCGCGCCGGACCACCACGCCCAGTTCATCGAGTTGCTGCAAACCAGCCTCGAGCAGAACGGTTTCATCAAACTGGTGCTGGCCAAATACGTCGGTGAAGAAGCGGATTTGCAGCGCGTCATCATCAAACCGGTGACCGTCAAGGCTCAGCCCTGCCTGTCGTTCGTGTATCGCTACAAAACCCGCGACATCACCAAGAACCTGCCATTGAGCGAAGGCGTTGCGAGCATTGCCGCGCTGCTGCCGGCCTCGTTCAAAAATGCGCACTTGCTGACGCTGGCTGACGAAGCTCAGCTCGAATACAGCAAAAAGGGCAAAACTTCGCTGTTCAAGAGCCAACCTCAGCAATTGCGCGAGGCACCGTCGGCCGAGCACAACCGCGAGAAAAACCGTTTTCTGGACCTGAACCGGCCGTTTCTCAGGGACCTGGGCGTGACCAACGCCCAGCACGAGCTGATCCCGGCGATGTCGCGCAAGTGGAAGCAGATCAACAAGTTCATCGAAGTCTTCAGCCATGCCCTGACATCGTCACCGCTGGCGCTGGACAAACCGGTGCGGGTCGCGGATTTCGGTTCGGGCAAGGGCTACCTGACGTTCGCCATCCACGACTACCTGCGTAATACCTTGAAAGCCGAGGGCGAAGTCACGGGCGTCGAGTTGCGTGAAGAAATGGTCAGCCTGTGCAACGCCGCAGCGGCCAAACTCGATCATCCGGGCCTGGTGTTCAAATGCGGTGATGTGCGCAGCGTGGCGCCGAGCGAACTGGACGTGATGATCGCCCTGCATGCCTGCGATATCGCCACCGACTACGCGATCCACACCGGCATCCGTTCGGGCGCGTCGATCATCATGTGCTCGCCGTGCTGCCACAAACAGATCCGCCTGCAGATCCAGAGCCCGGCGCTGCTCAAGCCGATGCTGCAATACGGTTTGCACCTCGGTCAGCAGGCGGAAATGGTCACTGACAGCCTGCGCGCGCTGTTCCTTGAAGCCTGTGGGTACGAGACCAAAGTGTTCGAGTTCATCTCGCTGGATCACACCAACAAGAACAAGATGATTCTGGCAGTGAAACGCGCCGAGCCGGTGGACCCGGCTCAACTGCTGGTGAAAATCCAGGAGTTGAAGGCGTTCTACCACATCAGCGAGCACTGCCTGGAAACCTTGCTGCGCGCTGACGGCTACCTGGCCTGAATCGCAACTCCGCTGCGCGCCCACGGTTGTCTGGCTTGACTCGTAACCTGTAGGAGCTGCCGCAGGCTGCGATCTTTTGATCTTGTTGCTACAAAACCAGAGTCAAAAGATCGCAGCGTGCCGCAGCTCCTACAGGTGTTCGTGTACAAACTGCCTGGCGCGTCAGGCGTAGTAGCCGGTTGTTACCCGCCCCGACAGATAAGGTCTACCTTCAATACTCCCAAGCATTTCCCAGAGGAGTCCTCACCATGGCCGCGAAAAAAATCCTGATGCTGGTCGGCGATTACGTCGAAGACTACGAAGTGATGGTGCCGTTCCAGGCCCTGCAAATGGTCGGGCACACCGTCCACGCGGTCTGCCCGGACAAAGCCGCAGGCCAGACCGTGCGCACCGCGATCCATGACTTCGAAGGTGACCAGACCTACAGCGAAAAACCCGGTCACCTGTTCGCCCTGAATTTCGATTTCGCCAGTGCCAGTGAGGCCGATTACGACGCGCTGGTGATCCCTGGCGGTCGTGCTCCGGAATACCTGCGTCTGAACGAAAAAGTCCTGGATCTAGTGCGTGCCTTCGACAAGTCCGGCAAACCGATTGCAGCGGTGTGCCACGGCGCGCAGTTGCTGGCAGCGGCGGGCGTTCTTGAAGGTCGCGAGTGCAGCGCCTATCCGGCCTGCGCGCCTGAGGTACGACTGGCGGGCGGCACGTACATCGACATTCCGGTGACGGACGGCCACGTTCAAGGCAATCTGGCGACTGCGCCAGCCTGGCCGGCGCATTCGAACTGGCTGGCCGGTTTCCTCGGTTTGCTGGGCACCCAAATCACCCTGTAACGAGGTTTCGTCCATGTGCGAGCTCTACGTCAAGGCCGACCCGATCCTCTATGAATCGCGCTCTCGCTCGCTGCGTATCTGCGGGGTGGTGACGACGTTGCGCCTGGAGAATCAGTTCTGGGACATCCTCGGCGAAATCGCCGAGATCGACGGCATGACCACCAATCAACTGATCGCCAAGCTGTATGAAGAGGTGATGGATTACCGCGGTGAGGTGGTCAATTTTGCGTCGTTCTTGCGGGTGAGTTGCACGCGGTATCTGAGTCAGCGGCGGGTGGATTCGCCGGCATTGTCGGTGGTGCGGGCGGTGGTGAAATAACTCATGCCGAGTCGCTGCCATCGCTGGCAAGCCAGCTCCCACAGGTTCTGTGTGCGGTACAAGGATTTTGTGAACGACCCGGACTCTGTGGGAGCTGGCTTGCCAGCGATGGCGTCAGTACAGGCGACAGAAGTCTGAGGTTGGTCTTTACTCTGAAGCGCGAAACCTCTCAACCGCCAAGGAGACACGAGCATGTCCGGATGGTACGAAGTGAGTAAAAGCAGCAACGGCCAGTTCAGGTTTGTACTCAAGGCTGCCAACGCCGAAACCATTCTCACCAGCGAGCTCTACACCACCCGCGCAGCAGCCGACGGCGGCATTGCGTCAGTGCAGACCAACAGTCCGCTGGATGAGCGCTATGAGAAAAAGTCCACCAAGGATGGTCATCCGTATTTCAATCTAAAAGCGGCCAATCATCAGGTCATCGGCAGCAGCGAGGCCTACTCCTCGGATGCGGCGTGTGACAAAGGCATTGCCAGCGTCAAGGCCAATGGCCCGACGAAGACCATCAAGGACAAGACCCTGCCGGTCCTCTGACTCCACTTTCCAATCCAATACAAATGCCTGTGGGAGCTGGCAAGCCAGCTCCCACAGTGTCATGGGTCACACCACACGATCTGATCCAACCAGAATCCCTGTGGGAGCGAGCCTGCTCGCGAAGGCGTCAGTCCTGGCTACATCAAACCTCGACGGGCACCGACAGCTTTGGACTGCCCAATGCATGCGTCTTCGCATCAAAAAAGCGCAACTGCGCGCCCGTCCCCTCAAACACCTTCGCGTAGTGGCGCTTCTGATGCTGAACGAACGCCGCGCTGCGCGGATAAATGGAGATCGCCACAACCTTCGGTTTTGCCAGGCGCAGGGCCCGGATAATGTGGCTGTCCTGCTCGCCCAAGGCATGGCCGAAGATGCACAGGCTGTCGCTGTGGCCCAATAACTGCTCGTAACAGAACGACAGGTAATCCGAGCTGCGAATGGTCTTGAGCTTGTCGGCGCTCGGCCCTTCGGTGATGAACAGCGGTACGTCATCCAGCGTCTTGATCGTGTTGTTGATCGCAAAACTGCCGAGCAGCGTGCCCTCGGTCGAGGTCAGTTTGCGCGCAGTGCCATCCTGATTGCGTACCAGGTGCAGGCCGCCGTGCAGGTACAGCAAACGCGGTTTGGACGTAGCGGTTTCGCTGATATCGAAACTGGCGTTGGCGCCCTTGAACAGATCGTCGATGGCCTCGCTGCGATGCTGGATCGCCCAGTAGTTGAGCAAGTCGTAATTGGTGGTGAACACCGTGCGATAGCGCGCCAGTTCTTCATTCAACGTAGTGAGCGTTGAGGTCTGAACCAGCCGCCACGGAATGTGAATGGCGTGCACGGTGTTGATCAATGCTTCCTTGATCGCGTAGTAGCGGTTGCGCGGTGCGGCCGAGCTGACGGCCAGCGCCTTGTTCACCCGGCTGGTGGTTTTGAGGGCGCTGAGGACCTGCTCGAAGCTGTGCGTCTGCATCGCGTCGAACACCGCCAGCTCCGACGCGCTCAGGGGTTTTTCTTCCACGGTACGGGCGTTTTCGAACAGCGAGTCGTAGCCGAAGTCATCCCAAACGGCCCGGCTGGCGCCGTTGCCCACCAGCAAACCGTTGAAGCCGGTTGCGGCGCGCAGGGTATTCCAGTCTTCGAGGGTGGCGTCGACATCCAGAAAATCGCTCATTACTTGGCACATCTCAAAACAAAGGGGCTGATGGGCGGTGACTTTATCACGAGCGGACATTGAGCCAGATCAACATACGCCGTGACCGATCGGTCGATCCTGTGCTTACCCGTCGGATCGCAGCTGTCGATTCGGCCCCAGTCAGGAGTCACACGATGAGCAGCACCTTTTTCATTCCGGCGGTCAACATCATGGGCAATGGATGCCTCGACGAAGCCATGGTCGCGATCCGCAACTACGGTTTTCGCAAGGCGCTGATCGTCACCGATGTGGGCCTGGCCAAGGCCGGCGTGGCGAGCATGGTGGCGGAGAAACTGGCGATGCAGGACATCGATTCAGTGATTTTCGACGGCGCCAAACCGAACCCGAGCATCGCCAATGTCGAGTGCGGTTTGGGCCTGCTCAAGGAAAGTCATTGTGATTTCGTGGTGTCGCTGGGCGGTGGGTCGCCTCACGACTGCGCCAAGGGCATCGCGCTGTGTGCGACCAATGGCGGGCAGATTCGCGATTACGAAGGCGTTGATCAATCGAGCAAGCCGCAACTGCCGCTGATCGCCATCAACACCACCGCCGGCACTGCCAGCGAGATGACTCGGTTCTGCATCATCACCGACGAATCGCGTCACGTGAAAATGGCTATCGTCGACCGTAACGTCACGCCGCTGCTGTCAGTCAACGACCCGGCGCTGATGGTCGCGATGCCGAAGAGCCTGACCGCCGCGACTGGCATGGATGCCCTGACTCATGCGATCGAAGCCTACGTCTCCACCGCCGCCAACCCGATCACTGATACCTGTGCGCTGAAGGCCATGACCCTGATCAGCAACAACCTGCGTCTGGCCGTGCGTGACGGCAGCGACCTCGCCGCACGGGAGAACATGGCCTACGCGCAGTTCCTCGCCGGCATGGCGTTCAACAATGCGTCGCTGGGCTACGTGCACGCGATGGCGCACCAGTTGGGCGGTTACTACGACTTGCCTCATGGTGTCTGCAACGCTGTGCTGCTGCCGCATGTGCAGACGTTCAATGCGCTGGTGTGTGCCGACCGGCTCACCGATGTCGCCCACGCCATGGGTGCCGATGTTCACGGTTTGAGCCCGGAAGAGGGCGCTCAGGCGGCGATCACGGCGATCCGTTGCCTGGCCAGAGACGTGGAAATTCCGGGCGGCTTGCGGGAGCTGGGCGCGAAACTCTCGGACATTCCGGTACTCGCCACCAACGCCCTGAAAGACGCTTGCGGGCTGACCAATCCACGCGCGGCGGATCAGCGGCAGATCGAGGAGATTTTCCGCAACGCGTTTTGAGGTCAGTGCTTTCCTGATAATTTCGATCCAGTCAAACCGGCCCGTTCGCGAGCAGGCTCGTTCCCACAGTGAATCGCATTTCAATTGTGGGAGCGAGCCTGCTCGCGAAGACTGATTACCAGGCACTGCAAATCTATTGAGTTCTCAGGTTACCCAACAACCGCCACATTCCTCTCGAAAACCCCACCAAACTGAATCAACACCACCCCCGCAATCAGCAACAACGCGCCAAATACTCGCGGCAATGTCAGCTGCTTTTCCATCAAACCAAACAGCCCGAAGTGATCCAGCACCATCGAGGCAATGACCTGCCCGGCCAACGCCAGCGCGACAAATCCCGACGCGCCGAGTTTGGGCAAAAGCATCACCGCCAGTGCCACAAAGCACACGCCGAACGCGCCACCGGCCCATATCCACAACGGCGCCTTGCTGATGAACGCCACTGACGGCAACGGCAAACGCAACGCCAGAATCACCGGCAACAACACCAGCACACTCACCAGCAGCGACGCCAATGTCGCCCACAACGGATGCCCCAGCCCTCGCGCCAGATTGCTATTGATCGCACTTTGAAACGGCACCACGGCGCCGGCGAAAGCGGCCAGGGCGAGCATACCGGCCCATTGCAACGTACTCATGATCATCCTCCAACAGGTTTTGCTGGACTCTAGGCTATTCGTCGCGCAGATTTAAATTCCGTTTTGTCATCAAGTACATGCACCAGATGAATGATCTGCGCCGTATCGACCTCAATCTGCTGGTGATCCTCGACGCCTTGCTCAGCGAGCAACACGACACCCGCGCCGCCGAGCGCCTGCACCTCAGCCAACCGGCGGTCAGCCATGCGCTGGCGCGATTGCGTGACTTGCTTGGTGACCCATTGCTGGTGCGCGCAGGCTCTGGCCTTGTTCCCACCGCGCGGGCCCTGGAGCTGGTCGCGCCATTGGCCGAAGCGCTGGCCCAGGTGCAGTCGCTGCTGGCCCCCAACACCTTCGATCCGGCGAGTGCGCGCCGCACCTTTCGCGTGGCGATGTCTGACTACGGCGCGGCGATCATCCTGCCCACGCTGATCCGTACCTTGCGCCGCGAAGCGCCAGGCATCGACTTGCAAATCAGCCACGCCAGTCGCGAAGGCATGCTGGAAGGGGTGCTCAACGGCGATATCGACGTGGCCGCCGGCGTGTTCCCGGAAATGCCCAACGAATTGCGCAGCACGCTGCTGTTTGAAGAGCGCTACGTGTGCCTGCTGGATCGCGCCAGTTTGCCTGCCGACGGCGTTCTGGATCTGCCGACCTACCTTTCTCGCCCGCATGTGTTGCTGGAAATGCGGGGCAGCGGCACGCCGGAAATCGAACGCGCGTTAACGTCACTGCGTGAGCGCCGCCGCGTCGCCATCAGCCTGCCGCACTGGAACGTCGCGCCACAGTTCATCAGCGGTACGGATCTGATTCTTACGGTGTCGTCACGGGGCTTGCGGGATATTGACCCGCGCGAACTTGTCGTCGTGCCGCCACCGTTCGAGATTCCGCCGTTCACATTTGTGCTGGCGTGGCATAAGCGCCGGGGCGCGGATCAGGCGTTGAATTGGTTGAATCGCAGGATTGAGCAGGGGATAGTGCGCGGCTGAAAGTTAGCAAGGAGCGGGAAGTGACACTGAAGTCTGGATTGATCGGGTGTGTGGTGTTGAGCGGGTGGTTGATGGCGGGGCAGGTGTTTGCCGCTTGCACGCCGCCAGCGGTTGCGGGGGAGAATGTCTCTGCCTGCAAGGTTTGGCCGGCCTACCCGGGGCTGACCATCAGCGCCTCGACGCGGTTTGAGCCGGGCACTACCGAAGCGCTCGGCACCCACGATCTGGACGTGTCCGTGTTGCAGGATGGCCAACCGACTCCGATTGCGACTTACCACCAGGCCGCCGCTTTCGTAATGGATGGCGTCCACTTGAAGGATCTGACGCTCGACACGGCACGCTACAAACTCGCTCCCGAACTTCGAGCCTTTGGTGTCCGCGCAACACTCGCTAACGGCTCTCGTCTCAATCCCGTGGAGGAACATCAACTGTCGCTCTACGTGAAGGAGGGCGAGACGTTGCGTCCTGTCCTGCGTCAGTTGGTGGTTTATGAGTATGGCGGCGAGTGGGATGACAACTGCGCCGGACAGCGTTTTGAAATTTCAAGAACCGTCGATATCGCTAAAACGAGCTCCTATGGCTATGCAGATTTAATCGTCAAAACCCAGGAAAAAGGCACGACAAGTGTGGTTGAAGGCGACGCGTGTGAAGACAAGACGACTGTACGCCAACCGGTTTTGACAATATTGCATTACGACGGAAAGAATTACGTCCTGCCACCAGGCCTCAAGGGGCTCTGATTCACCTGCTGAAACACGACTCTTATCAAGGAAGAACCATGCTCACCCCTACCAGACTCCTTATCGCCCTCGCTATTCTGGCCATCACCGCCCAAGCCCAGGCCGCCTGCACAACCAAGGCCTTCGACGGCCAATCACTGTCACGCTGCATCGTCTGGCCAGCCTTTCCGTCGCAGGCGATCGCGGTCAAATCCACGTACCTGGCCGACCCCGGCGACGACGATGCCGGGGTGTTCGATCTGGACCTGTCGATCGTCAACGCCAGCAATGCAAATCCCATCGCCACTTACCGCAAACCCGGCGCTTACAACTCCGATGCCGTGCGCTTCGATGACCTGCGCATTGATACCGGTCGCTACCGACTGGCGCCGAATGTTCGCGCGTTTGGTCTGCGCTCGAAGTTCGTGCACAGCTCCCATGCCATTCCCTACGAAAAAACCGATCTGGCGTTGTACGTCCGCGAAGGCAACAACCTGCGCCCGGTTCTGGAAGGCTTGGTGGTCTACAAAAACAATGGTGAATTCATGAGCGATTGCGAGGGCTATACCAATGAGGTCCGCAGGAGTGTCGAGATCGGTCCATCGAGTCACCATGGTTTCGCCGATTTGATCATCACCACCAGCGCCAGCAAAATGAACGACTCCAAGTCGGGCAACGAGTGCGTTTCCAAAACCACTCACCTGAAGAAAGCCCGGATCACGTTGACCTACGACGGCCAGCAATACGGCGTCCCTGAAGATCTCAGAGGTTACTGAAGCGATGCTCACCGGCCTCAACCACCTGACCCTCGCCGTCAGCGACCTGAGTCGCAGCCTGGCGTTTTACCGCGATGTGCTGCAGTTGCGCGTCGAAGCGACGTGGGACACCGGCGCCTATCTGTCGCTGCCGGGGCTGTGGTTGTGCCTTTCGCTTGATTCGACACGCAGTGCCCAGGCGTGCGGCGATTACACCCACTACGCCTTCAGCCTCAGCGCGGCGGATTTCCCGGTTTTGGTACAGAGACTAAAAGCGGCAGACGTTCAGCAATGGCGGGATAACCGCAGCGAAGGTGCTTCTTTCTACTTTCTCGATCCTGACGGCCATCAGTTCGAAGTTCACGTCGGCGATCTCGCTTCGCGGCTGGCGGCGTGTCGGCAAAAACCGTATGCCGGCATGCGTTTTTACGACGCGCCGTGAACAGACCGTTTTCGCTGATATAGACTGGCCGCCACGTATTCTCGCGTTTGCAGGTAACCCATGACTCCATCGTTGCTAATGGCCGTGCTGGCCTCGGGTTTCATTTACGGCATCACGCCCGGGCCGGGCGTACTGGCGGTGTTCGGCATCGGCGCGGCGCATGGGCGGCGTGCTGGCGCGGGGTTTCTCTGCGGGCATTTGCTGGGCGATGTGGTGTGGTGCAGCACCGCGCTGATCGCGATTGTCGGTGCACGGGAAATCGGCAGCACTGCGTTTGATGTGCTTGGCGTACTGAGTGGCTTGTACCTGTTCTGGCTCGGTTGGCGTGCAGTGCGTGCGCAACGGCGCAGTGACGATCAACCGCAGGGCGCGGCGCGCAATCCCTTCTGGCACGGCATTTTGTTCGGCCTGACCAATCCCAAAGCCTATCCGGTGGCGGTGGCGACGTTTACCGCGCTGCTGTCGAGCCGCGCCGAGCTGCTCAACTGGTCGATGTTGCCAGCGCTGATCGCCCTGAGTTTCCTTGGTGGACTGCTCGCCTACGCGATTCTGATTGGTGTGGTGGGCGCGCAGCGAGTGCGCACGGTGTACCAGCGTCACGAACTGCTCATCACTCGATTGTGCGGCGTAATGTTCATCGGTTTCGCCATCAATGCGCTACTGCATGCTTTGCCGGGATTGATGCCGAACAAGGTTTGATCTGCGCACCGCGGGTTCGCCGTTCGTCGCAGCGATGGCAACTTTTCTAAACCTTTGCCGGTGAGAAAATTCTCAATCTAGGCGGGCACCTGCTCGCCACGATCAATACCAAGAGGTAGAGAATCATGCCTAATTCAAGAAACTCGAACTCGGGAAACTTCGCCAACGATCGAACGAAGGCTTCTGAAGCCGGTCGCAAAGGTGGGAAAACCACCACGACGACGGTCGATAAAGAGCCTGCGAAAACAGAAACGGGCCGCAAGCCTGCTCAGAAATCGAAGTAGTCGGTGAAGGTAGTTTTGATTGAGAGGCGGGGGCGCAAGCTCCCGCTTGAATTCAGCAAGAAGGAGGGCGCGACCATGAGCCGGATGGCCACCCAGGTACGTCGTTTAAGTTTTGTCACGCTGTTGGGATTGTTCGCCAGCAGTGCTTTTGCCCAGTCGCCTGCCGAATTCATCAACGATGCTTCGGCCAAAGGCATGGCCGACATCGAAGCCAGCCGTTTGGCGCATCAGAAGACCGAATCCAAAGAGGTCAAGGATTTCACCATCGTCGTCATCAACGACCGCACCACGGCCAATCAACATTTGGCGAAGATTGCGAAAAAACTCGACCTGCCCGTCGCGCCGCGTGAAGAAATGGCCGACAAGGCCAAGGAACTGATTCCTGAAGTGAAAGACGGCGCAACCTTTGATCAGGCGTACGCCGCCAGTCAGGTCAAAGCCACTGAAGAGGCGATCCAGCAGATTCAGCAGGAGGCTCAAACTACCACCGTGCCGGAGATCAAAGCCTTCGCCGATGAGACCTTGCCCAAACTGCAAAACCATCTGCAAATGGCTCGGTCGCTGCAAGCCAGCCGCTGATTTGAGTTAAAGATCAAAAGATCGCAGCCTTCGGCAGTGCTTTGTGTAGGCGCTGGCGCAGGCTGCGATCTTTTGCTTTTAAGTCAGCACTCGTTCAAATCCTGCTTCGGCTTGTTCTGCTCGGCCAGCCCCTCAAGATTGAAAACCTCACCTTCGCCCAACGTCCGGTAGTGCCTGCGCAAGGCTTCCAGTTGTTTCAGATCCAGCGCCTCCAGCCCCAACATCGCGTTCTGCGCCTCTTTGGTCACCCGCAGCAATTCATCAATCTTCAAATGCAGGATGTCGGTATCACGGTTCTGCGTGTTCTGAATCAGGAACACCATCAGGAACGTGATGATCGTCGTCGAGGTATTGATGATCAGTTGCCAAGTGTCGTTGTAACTGAAAATCGGCCCGCTCATTCCCCACAGACCGATCAGGATCAACGCCCCCATAAAGGTCTTGGGGCTGCCGGCCCACAGGGCAAGCTTCTGGGAAATCTTCGCGAATTTCATAGCCGTGTTCCTTGTTGTGTGGTGCCTGAAATTCAGACACTGACGGCTTGGTGAAAATTCTACTTACAAATCCAGGAAGCCTGCGCGACGTTGGTAGGGGAGCCAGTTTTCGTGGGTAACGGTATCGTGTCAGCACTCGCTTTTCGCCATGACAGGAGAACGCAATGAGTTGGTCCGCCAAACAGTACGTCGCTTTCGAAGATGAACGCACCCGCCCGGCCCGCGATCTGCTGGCGGCGATTCCCACGGCTGAAGCGCGATCGGTGGTCGATATCGGTTGCGGCCCGGGTAACTCGACGGAGTTGCTGGTGCAGCGTTTTTCTGGGGCGACAGTCAGTGGGCTGGACAGCTCGGCAGACATGATCGCGGCCGCACGCAAGCGCTTGCCGCAGTTGCAGTTCGATGTCGCCGAGATTGATCGATGGGCCGATGAAGGCCCTTTCGATGTGATCTTTGCCAATGCGGTATTGCAATGGGTACCCGATCACGCGGCGTTGCTGCCGGCGCTGGCGAGCAAGCTCGCGAAGGGCGGCAGTCTGGCAATTCAGATGCCGGACAATCTCAATGAACCCTCCCACCGCTTGATGCGTGAAGTCGCGGCGAATGGCCCGTGGGCAAGCAAACTCGCTGACGCTGCCGGGCAGCGTACGGACATGGCGAGCGCCAGCGAGTACTTCTCGATGCTGCGACCGCACTGCGCGCGGGTCGATGTGTGGCGCACCACGTATCACCATCAACTGTCGGATGGCGCTGCCGGGGTGGTCGAGTGGTTCAAGGGCAGTGGGCTGATTCCGTTTCTGAGTCCGCTGACTGAAAGCGAGCGGGCACAGTATCTGGAGCAGTATCTGGCTGAGGTTGAGAAGGCTTATCCGGCGTTGGCGGATGGCTCGGTGCTGTTGCCGTTTCCGCGGTTGTTTATTGTGGCGACGCGCTGAAGGCGCGTTCAAAACCTGTGGCGAGGGAGCAAAGTCCCTCGCCACATTTAAATTGTCCCTCCAGGCTTAGCGCTGTACCGCCACCAGCATCATCATCGGCCGCTCCCGCTCTTCAGCCAGCGCTGGTTGCGCCGCCACTTCTTCATCGCTTGGCCCCCACTCGTTGACATGACGAATAGTAAATCCAGCGCCAATCAGTGAATTGAGCAACGTACCGACAGTACGATGCTGCTTGATCACCCCGTCGGCCAGCCAATTGGTCACTCGCTCCCCCTCAATCTGATAACTGTCCAGCGGCCAGCGCTTGCGACCTTCGCTGTCGATCAGCCAGCCGGGATTGCGCGGGGCCATGAAGATTGGGTGTTCGATGGAAAACACAAAATGCGAACCCGGCTTCAGCGCTGCGTAGAGGTGAGCAAACAGTCCTGGCAGATCCTTGATGTAATGCAACGCCAGCGAGCTGTAGGCCAGGTCGAAACTGCACGCGGGCAAGTCGAGTTGTTCCAGGTCGGCGCGCTCGTAACGGATGTTCGTCGCCGAAGTGGTTTCGCGTGCGCGTTCCAGCATCTTCTCCGAAACGTCCAGCCCCAGCACGTTGGCCGCGCCGTGCTCGCTGGCCCAGCGGCTGAACCAGCCGTAACCGCAACCCAGATCCACCACGTGCAAACCGTGCATGGAGGGTAGCAACGCCTTGAGCGCAGGCCATTCCGGCGCGGCATCTAGGCCGCCGATTGAGCGGTTCATCTGGCTGTAGCCCTGAAAGAATTCGGGATCGTCGTAGATGTTTTGAGTCATTGGGAGTGCTCTTTTGAGTTCGGTCGTCAGCGGCAAAGTGGCCGCGATGGGGTTCCCTCGAAAGTGATGACGCGTATTCGTCGATGGCCGCGCAGGGGGAGGGTGGTGGTCGATGGGGAAATGCTAGCGGCGCGGACGCAAGGTGAGAACCGATTGAGTGTTGGAGAACTGTAATGTTGGCGCACGATTTCATTGTAAATTCACGACGCCGCCAATGGCGGCCTCGATCACCGTCTCAGCCCTGCTGCAACACCTTCAAGGCAGCCGAAGCCAGAAACCCTGAACGACTCTTCTCCTCCGGGTGATGCAGGACATACTCATCAATACGGTTGAGCAAATGCCCAGGCAGCGTGATGTTGAGTTTCTGGGCTTTTCCCAAGTACTTCACGACATCAATATCCACCACTGCCCACGCACATCCGGCGTATTTCGGATTGGCCACATGCAGCCCCAGTTTACTGGCAGCCGGAATGGGCGCGCCGTCCTCGGCCAGAATCTCGAAATGCCCCTCGATGGCTTCGCGAGCCATGGCGACGGCATCATCCAGATCGTCGCCAGCCGAAAAACAGCCGGGAATATCCGGTACCTCTACGCCCCAGGCGTGTTCTTCATCACCTATTGAAATCGCGATCGGATAGAGCATATTCGTTGATCTCCATGGTTACTGGCTGAGCCAGTCAAAGCAGCGCCTGCTTCAAAATACTGATGGCCGTTCTCTTCAGCAGATCTTTCGTCGGATGTGGCACCGTGACCAGTCCAGGCTTGGTCGGATGCTTGAAGTGGTGGTGACTGCCTCTGATCCTCACTAAATACCAACCGTCTGCGACGAGCTGACCGATTAAAAAACGGCTATTGACAACACCTCCTTGTGGTGTGCTTGGTGGGTACTATACCTACCGGTGATCTGGGGGCAACAATGTATTCACCGAGCGGTCATCCGCGGCTAATCCGCTCAGTGGTTTGAAGCAGTCTAGAGAGGGAGGTGACGAAGGCATGGAGAGTGTGTTGCAGGCTTTTGCGTTGTTTCAGATGTCAGATGTAACCTTTTTTCGGGCACAAAAAAACCGGCCATCAAGGCCGGTTTTTTCTGTTCTGCATCTCCCGTCAAAAAACAACGTGAGACAAAATTTTAGTGGAGCGGGTAGAGGGAATCGAACCCTCGTCGGAAGCTTGGGAAGCTACTGTTCTACCATTAAACTATACCCGCTCAGAGCGGCTGACTTTGTACCAGACTCGGCGGGGAATTTGAAGTTTTTCTTTTTTGCGCAAGGCATTACAGCGCTGAATCGGTCAATCGCGAGCGAGCACTGCGGGGGGCGTAAACAAAACGGTTAGCCCGGCAGGCTCGCTCGCGATGACGCTCTTTCAAATGGCCAATGCATGGTGATCCTGAACAAACGAGTACCGCGTTCGGCTCGCCTGCGGTGCCGGTTTCAAAAAGCCCAGCAAGGCGTTCTGGCTGTCCCGGCACGCAGCCTTGTGCTCCATGTCGAGAAAATGCCCGGTGGCTTGCACGGTGGTGAAGGTGCTCTGTGCCACGTGGTTGCCGAACAGACGCGCATCTTCGGCGGCGGTGTATTCGTCCCATTCACCGTTGAGAAACAGTACCGGCACGTTGATCTTCTTCGCCGCGTTTAAATAGCATTGACGATCGCTGTGCAGCACGTCGCTGATGTGAAAGTGCATCTGCCCGTATTCGTGCTCGGCCAGGCTGCTGACGTGGCGATAGTTGAAGCGTTTGAACAATGACGGCAGGTGTTTGCCGATAGTGCTGTTGACCAGATGCCCGACTCGATCACCGTCACGCTGGCCGAGGTAATCGACGCCGCGCTCGAGGTAATCAAGCATGTGCGCGTTGATCACCGGCGAAAACGAGCTGATCACCGCTTTTTCGATGCGTCTTGGCTGGTTAGCAAGGGCAACCAGTGTCGCGGCGCCGCCCCAGGAGAACGACAGCACGTGTTCGGCGGCGAAGTGGTCGATCAGCTCCAGCAGAATTTGCCCTTCAACGTCCTTTGTCAGATGTTTCTCGTGACGGTTGTGGGCTTTTGACCGGCCCGCGTAGGGCTGGTCGTAGCAGACCACGTTGAATTGCGGGTGCAGATTTTTCACGGTTTGTGCAAACGACGCAGTCGTGGCCATCGAGCCGTTGACCAGAATGATGGTTTTTTCTGCGGCGTCTGCGCGATAGAACTCCGTGTAAACCCGATACTGACCCTGTATATCCAGCACAGCGATTTCTGGCCTCATGTCATAAGACTCCTGGCAAGCAAGCGGGTATGCGCGCAAATAGACATTGCACGAGCTTTGTGACAGGTAGGCATACGCCTGGAATTTGCTTGGCCCATGTCGATCCATGACTACGGTCGACGGGTATTGTTATTGGCGGGCAGTCTGCCGGCTGAGGCGCAGCCCTTGAGGGCTGACGACCGGCAAAAAGTTTCTTAGAGGTATGGTGTGACTCATCGGTCACATTTCGGCCGACGTCCTGATTCAAGCAGGGGGAGCAGGATCGCGCAAGTGCCGCAGGTAAATTGTTCGACAACTTCTGCTGAGCGGTCGGGTGCTTAGAACAAATGAATCTCTTCGGTGCGCAAAGCGCGATACTCGCCCGGTTTTAGCGCGTCATCGACCCGCAGCGGGCCCATGGATTCGCGGTGCAGACGCAGCACTTTGTTGTTGAAAAAGCCAAACATGCGCTTCACCTGATGGTAGCGGCCCTCGACGATGCTCAGGCGTGCCGAGCGTGATCCGAGTAGCTCCAGCTGCGCAGGTTGCGTGGTCAGGTCTTCGAAGGCGAAGTAGATGCCTTCAGCAAACGTGCTCGCATATTGCGCGCCGATTTCCTGCTCGGTCTCGACGTAATAGACCTTTGGCAATTTGGTTTGCGGCTGGGTCAGGCGCCGCGACCAGGCGCCGTCGTTGGTGATCAGCATCAGCCCGGTGGTGTTGAAGTCCAGGCGCCCGGCGATGTGCAGCTCATCCTTGTCCGGTTCGTTGATCAGGTCGAGCACGGTCGGATGTTGCGGATCGCGAGTGGCGCTGACGCAGCCCGGTGGCTTGTGCAGCATGAAGTAGCGCGCCGGTTTGCCGAGTTGCAGCACTTCGTCATCGACTTCGACACAGCTGAATTCAAGAACTTCACTGTGCGGGTCACTGACGACTTTTCCGTCAACGCGCACGCGCTTTTCCACCAGCAACAGGCGAACCTGCTTACGGTTGTAGCGGGGCAGATTGCTGAGGAAGCGGTCGACGCGCATGTTCAGGTTTCAACGGATCAAGGGGCACGCATCTTACGGGATCGGCTGACCGGCCGCTTGCAGTTGCGCCTCGACCTGCGCGCATCGCGGGCACAGGCAGGATTTGTCGCGCAGTGCTGGCGGCAAGGCTTGGAGCACCGCCGGATCAATGCTCACGCCGTAGCACCAGCAGGCGCGGTCGGCGGTGCGCGGGTCAGCCAGGCTGCAATCGTTGCGGGCGCCGCAGGCCGGGCAGAGGTCGGGTTTAACGTCAGATTCAGGCATAGGTCGAGTGAGGCATTTCCACGCAGGTGCGATTGCGGCCGGTTTGTTTGGCCCGGTACATCGCATGATCGGCCCGCGACAGCAGACTGTGCAAGGTGTCATCGCGCTGCAGGGTGGTGGCGCCGATGCTCACCGTCAGATTTAGGGCGTTGCCGTTGTAGGCATATTCCTGTTGTTCGATGTGCTGGCGAATCTTCTCGGCAATTTTCTGGCCGGTGTCGCCGTCGGTGTCCTTGAGCAAAACGATGAACTCCTCGCCGCCCCAGCGGCAAACGATGTCGGCATGGCGCAGGCAACTTTGCAGATCCCGCGCAAACCCGATCAACACTTGATCGCCGGCCATGTGACCATAAGTGTCGTTCAACACCTTGAAGTGATCGAGATCCAGCAGCAGCGCCGTCAGCGGTTTGGTTTCACGCTGCGCTTCGTGCAATGCCTGAGCGGCAAGCAGGTCGAAACCGCGGCGGTTCGGCAGTTCGGTAAGGCTGTCGAGGGTGGCTTGGGCCTGGATCTTCGATTGAAACCGTTTGATCACGCGATTGAGCAGCGCCAACACGATCAACGTTACCAGCAGACAGATCAGCAGATTGAGATAGAGCGACTGGCGGATTTCAATCAGCGCGCCATCCTCGCGTTTACCAACAAACAGGTACCAGTTGAGTTCCGGAATAAACCGCACGTTGAGGAAGTGCCCCTGGCCATGGGTCGAATACTCGTAGCTGCCGCTGTGGGGTTTGGGTAACAGGCTGACCAGGCTTTTCATGCTGTCGACTTCAGCGAGGCTTTGCCCGATATGCGCGCCTTCAGGCCCGCCTTCGGCACCGGTCAGTACCAGTCGGCCGAAGGTGTCGACGAAGTAAACGCTGCGTTGATAGCGTTGTTGATACTTGTCGATCAGTTTGATCACCGCGTCCACGGTCAGACCGACGCCGGCCGCGCCAATGAAGCGGTTGTGGTAGTCGTAGACCTTGTAATTGATGAAGAACGTCAGGTTGTCCTTGTTGGCCAGATCCGGGTCGACATTGATCTCGTACGGATCTTCCATGTCCCTCACGCGAAAGTACCAGGCGTCGCGCGGCTCATCGACGCTGACCTGCTTGAGCACACCTTTGGCGTGGTAGTAAGTGAGGGTGGTATTGGAGACGAAAAACGCGGTGTAGGCGCCGTAGTGGGTCATGACCTCATTGAGATAACGGGTCATCTGCTCGGGGTTTTGCTCACCGTTCACCACCCAATCGCGCATGAAGGTGTCGCGGGACATCATCGAGGAAATCAGGATAGGTCTGACAAGGTCTTTCTGGATTTCCGAATAGACGGTGTCGGAAGTCAGCGGCAACTCGGTGTTGACGATGTTGTCGCGGATCGAGGCGCGCGAGGCGTAGTAGCTCAGCAGCGAGGTGGCGAGGAAGCCAGCGCCGAGCAGGGCGATCAGCGTCAGTACCAACGAACGTTGGGAGTACAGCGGAGAACGAAGCGGCATGGCAGTTCCGTTGATAATGGCCCGATGGCAGCATTCTAGTGGCACTGTGCGGAAATAACTGCTCCATGGGCGACGCGAATGTTCGTTCCTGTAGTCGTGCAAATTGCGCAGGGCCTTGTGGGAGCGAGCTTACTCGCGAATGCAGCAGGTCAGTCAACGTCGATTTGGCCGGTGAATCGCTATCGCGAGGAAATTCACTCCTGAAGGGGATAGTGGCGTTTAATAATCACTTGTTTCAACTTGTTGCGGAATCGCACCAGATTCGGAAATCGATGTCTGATCTTTCGTCAGTCACCGAATAAAAGACTGACGCCTGCCAGCGTCGCTGGTGTGGCTACCCGCGGTCCAGGAGGCCGCCATGTATCGACGAATTCTTCTGCTTGCTGCGTTGATGTTTTCCGTCACCGGTTGTGCCCCGTATTCGTACGCGGACACTTATTACAGGTCTGAGGTCTACACATCACCCGCACCGGCGTACTACAACACTGGCGGCACGTATTACTCGGCCCCGCGCTACTACCAGCCAGCGCCGCGTTACTATCAGCAACCGCGTTATTACCAGTCGGCGCCGCGCTATTATCAACCGGCCCCGCGGTACTACGAGAGCCGTCGCTGGCACGGTAATGATCGGGGTCGCTGGGACGGCCACCGTCGCGGCGGTTGGGACAACGACCACCGCGGTCGCGGCAATTACGACCGCCACAGCGGTCGACGCGACCACAACGGACGTGGCAATCGCTGGTAACTGACCCGCCAACAAAAGCGGCGCATGATGCGCCGCTTTTTTGTGCCTGCGATTTAGTCAGTAAGCCGTCAAATCCGCCAACGGATGCCGCCCCTCCCACACCTTGTGAAAGTGCGCCTCAACCACCGCATCCGGCACGCTGCTGATGTCCGGCCAATGCCAGTGCGGTTTCTGATCCTTATCGATCAACCGCGCCCGAACCCCTTCGCTGAACTCCGGATGCCGGCAGCAATTGAGGCTCAGGGTGTATTCCATCTGGAAGACTTCAGCCAGCGACAGGTGCCGTGCGCGGATAATCTGTTCCCAGACCAGATGGGCGGTCAGCGGCGAGCCTTCGCTAAGCGTTTTTGCTGCCCGGGCGATGAGCGGATCGCTGCTGTCGCGCTGCAGGCTGATCGCTTTCCAGGCGCAGGTCACGTCGCTGACGTCGAGCAGTTCGTCGATCTGCTGACGACGCGGCAGCCACTGCGCCTCGGGCATTTGCGCCGCAGCTTCCTGCTGCAAGGCCTTGAGCAGGCTGTTGAGTTGCATGGCGGTCTGTTCCTGCCAGTTGAGTTGCAGCAGGCCTTCAATCAGCTCCGGTTGTTGCTCGTCGAGCAGAAAGCGGTCGGCCAGATCGAGATCGATCGCGTCACGGCCGTTCATGTGCGCGCCGGTCAATCCGAGGAACAGACCGAGCTTGCCCGGCAACCGTGCCAGGAACCAACTGGCGCCGACATCCGGATACAGCCCAATGCTGATTTCCGGCATCGCCAGACGGCTGCTCGGCGTGACGATCCGCGTACTGGCGCCTTGCAACAAACCCATACCGCCGCCCAGCACATAACCGTGGCCCCAGCAGATCAGTGGTTTCGGATAGGTGTGCAGGCTGTAATCCAATCGGTATTCGGCCGCAAAAAACTGTGCTGCCAGCGGTGGGACTTCGCCGGGATGCGCGCGACAGGCTTCCACCAGGCTGCGCACTTCACCGCCAGCGCAGAAGGCTTTGGCGCCGTTGCCGCGCAACAGCACGCAGACGATTTGCGGGTCTTTGGCCCAGGCGTTCAGTTTGTCGCCTAGCGCGTTGATCATCGGCAGCGACAGCGCGTTGAGCGATTTTTCAGCATCCAGGCTGGCGATACCGATGCGGGCGCCGGCGGTGCCGCAGAGTTCTTCGAAGTGCAGATTCATCGTGACCTCGATCGGAAATTTGAACGATCAGTATGATCGCTGCGTGGGAAAGTGCCGGATCTGCGTCAGATCAATTGACAAGCGTGGCCGGCTTTCCTAGGGTTCGCCCCATTGTTTTTGCCGGGTATGACCATGACTGCTGACGACCGTATCAAACTCGAACCGAGCTGGAAGGAGGCACTGCGTGCTGAATTCGACCAGCCTTACATGGCAGAGTTGCGCAACTTTCTGCAGCAGGAGCAGGCGGCCGGCAAGGAAATCTATCCGCCACGGCCGCTGATTTTCAATGCGCTGAACTCCACACCGCTGGATAAAGTGAAGGTGGTGATCCTCGGCCAGGACCCCTACCACGGCCCGGGCCAGGCCCACGGCTTGTGTTTCTCGGTGCAACCGGGCGTGCCAGCGCCGCCGTCGCTGGTCAACATCTATAAAGAGTTGAAGCGCGACCTGAACATCGACATCCCCAGCCACGGTTACTTGCAAAGCTGGGCGGATCAGGGCGTGTTGATGCTCAACACCACCATGACCGTGGAGCGCGCCAACGCCAATGCGCACAAGGACAAGGGCTGGCAGTTTTTCACTGACCGGATCATCGAACTGGTCAGCGAGCGGCAGCCGCATCTGGTGTTCATGCTGTGGGGCGCTCATGCGCAGAGCAAGCAGAAGCTGATCGATGCGACCAAGCACCTGGTGCTGACCTCGGTGCATCCGTCGCCGCTGTCGGCTTATCGTGGCTTTCTGGGATGCGGGCACTTCGGCCGGACCAACAAGTTTCTTGAGCAGAATGGCGAGACGCCGATTGAGTGGCGGTTGCCGCCCGTTTGATGTTGGCCTGAAGGGCCCCATCGCTGGCAAGCCAGCTCCCACAGGGTTTTGCGGTGTGCACATAATCTGTGGGAGCTGGCTTGCCAGCGATGAAGTCAACTCGGTCTTACTCGGGATTACGATTCCAGTACTTGAACAACGGCTCCGCCAGAAACAGCACAAACAACAGCCGCATCACCTGCATCGCCGTCACCAGCGGCACCGACAGTTGCAGGGTTTCCGCCGTCAGGCTCATCTCTGCGATACCACCGGGCATCATGCCCAGCGTCAGCGAACGCAGGTCCAGATGCGTTAAAGCGCTCAGTCCCAACGCCGCCAGGGTTGCGATCAACATGGTCAGTGCCGTGCCGATCAATGTGCGGCCCATGAATGACGGCGCACGCCTGAAAAACTGCCGGTTGAAGTGACAACCCAATCCGCTGCCGATCAACCATTGGCCAATCTGACTGCCGCCATCGGGCAAGCCGATGTGCAGATCCCAGCCGATGCTCACCGTCGCGCTCACCAGCAACGGCCCGAACAACCACGGGTTGGGTTGGCGCAGACGCTGCCAGACCCAGGCGAGCAGGGCGCCCGCCGGAAACAGAATCGCCAGCCAGCGCCAATCGACGCTGCCGGCATGAGAAATTGGCGTCCCGTCGCCAAGCAAATACTTGAACGCCGCTGGCACACACAGCACCACCACCAATACCCGCAAGCTTTGCCCCGCCGCGACATGGCTGAGCATCGCGCCGTTGCGTGCGCCGAGGTTGACCATCTCCCCGGAGCCACCGGGCATGCTGGAGAAAAACGCCGTGGCGCGGTCCTCACCGGTGCGGCGCATCAACCACACGCCAACCACCGCCGACAAACTGGTGACCAGCGCACCGAAGAAGATCAAACCGAAATGACTCAGCACCTGCTCCATCACCACCGGGGTGAAGTGCAGGCCAATGCCGATCCCGACGATCCACTGGCCGCATTTGCGCCCGCCTGGGATTTCCGTCAGTTGCCACGGGGTCAGGCAGCGCACGAGGATGATCGCCAGCAACGAGCCGACCATCCACGGCAACGGCCAGCCGATCTGGCTGGCGAGGTAACCGCCAAGCAGACCGACCAGCGGGGTTCCCCACCAGGACTTTAGCGACAGCCGATCAAACATCGGCGATAGCGCGCCGAGCGACCGAACGTTTGCGCCAGATGCGCAGCAGCGGCACGAGCAACATGATCGCGGTCAGTACCCAGACCCCGAAGGTGATCGGGCTCGACCAGAGGATTTCCAGTGCGCCGTTGGAGATCGACAGCGCGCGACGCAGGTTCTGCTCCATCAGACCACCGAGGATGAACCCCAGCAGAACCGGCGACAACGGGAAGTCGAGCTTGCGCAGGATGTAACCGAAGATGCCGATGCCGACCATCAGGAACAGATCGAAGGTGGTCGCGTGTACCGCGTAGACGCCGATGCCGGTGATGATCGCGATGACCGGCACCAGTGCCCAGTTCGGCACGGCGAGGATGCGGGTGAAGATGCGGATCATCGGAATGTTGAGGATCACCAGCATGATGTTGGCGATGAACAACGAAGCGATCAGGCCCCAGACGATGTCCGGTTGTTGCTGGAACAGCAGCGGCCCCGGAGTGATGTTGTACAGCGACAGCGCGCCGATCATCACCGCCGTGGTCCCCGAACCCGGAACGCCCAGCGTCAACATCGGCACCAGTGCGCCACATGCCGAAGCACCAATGGCGGTTTCCGGGGCGGCCAGGCCACGGGCATCGCCTTCACCGAACTTGCCGCTGGTACCGGCGATGCGTTTTTCGGTCATGTAGGCCACGGCACTGGCCAGCGTCGCACCGGCACCCGGCAACACGCCCATGATGAACCCGAGCAGGCCGCAACGGATGTTCACGGTGAACACCGATGCCGCTTCCTTGAAGTTGAACATCATTCGACCGGTGGCTTTCACCGCTTCCTGGCCGCGATGGGTTTTCTCCAGCAGTAACAGAATTTCGCTGATCGAGAACAGGCCCAGCACCAGCACGACGAATTGAATGCCGTCGGTCAGGTGAATGTTATCGCCGGTGAAACGGTACACGCCGCTGTTGGCGTCGATGCCGACCGTCGACAGGAACAAACCGATCAACGCCGCAATAAATGTCTTCAACGGTCGATCACCGGCCATGCCGCCGAGACAGACAATCGCAAACACCATCAGCACGAAGTATTCCGCCGGGCCAAAGGCAATCGCCCATTTCGCCAGCAGCGGGGCGAACATCACCATGCCGCAGGTGGCGATGAAGGCGCCGATGAACGAACTCCACGCCGACAACGACAGCGCCACACCGGCCATGCCTTTGCGGGCCATCGGGTAGCCGTCGAGGGTGGTCATCACGGTGGAAGCTTCGCCTGGAATGTTCAGCAGGATCGAGCTGATCCGGCCGCCGTATTCGCAGCCCAGATACACCGCCGCCAGCAGAATCAATGCCGACTCCGGCGGCAGGCCGAGGGCGAATGCGATCGGGATCAGCAGCGCCACGCCGTTGATCGGGCCCAGGCCCGGCAACAGGCCGACAACGGTGCCGATCAGCGTGCCGCACAGCGCGGTCACCAGGTTGTAGGGGCTCAGCGCGACGCCGAAGCCCTGACCCAAATAGCCAAGAGTATCCATATCAGTTCTCCAGAACGTCGAGCAGGCCGAGGGGCAGCGGAACGTCCATCACACGGTCGAACAGCAGGTAAAGACCGATGGCCATCAGGGTGGTCACCACGACGCTTGGCATCCAGCGACCGCCATACAGGCGCGCCATCGGAATGCCGATCAGCATGCTGCTGAGAATGAAGCCCAGCGGTTCGAAGAGGCCGGCGAACACCAGCAACAGCACGACGCAGATGCAGATCTTGGTCAGGGTCTGGCGATCCAGTGGCGGCTCGTCTTCAGTGTGTTCGATCGGCGTCGGGCGGAACACCATGTACAGCAGCGCTGTGCCCATCAGGCCGAGCATCAGCAGAGGGAAGGCGCGCGGGCCCACCGGTTCGTAGGAAAAAGCCGCTTGGTACGGCCACGCCATCAGTGCCAGGCCGACACAGGCCAGCAATAGCACCGAAGCGAAAATGCGTTGTAAGAGCATGGGAAACTCCTGTGCCGCGGCCCCGCGAACGGGGGCTGCGGCCGCTAGACAGAGGCGATCACTGAATCAGGCCGAACTCTTTGGCCAGCACTTTGTAGTCCGCAACCTGCTTCTTCACGTAGGTGTCCAGTTCCGGGCCGGTCATGGCGAACGGGAACAGTTCACGCTGATCGCGCAGCTTGGCGAACTCGTCGGAGGCCAGCAGTTTGTCGAACGAATCTTTCCACCAGGCGTAGTCTTCATCGCTGACTTTTGGCCCCAGGTAGAAACCGCGAACCACTGGCCAGACGATGTCGTAGCCTTGTTCGCGAGCGGTCGGGATGTCTTTCATTTCCGGTTCGTCGAGACGCTTGTCGGAGAAGACTGCGAGCAGGCGCATGTCACCGCTCTGAATGTGCGGCATGGAGTCGGAGATGTCGGTGCTGCCAACCTGGATGTGGCCGCCGAGCAGGGCGGTGGCGATCTCGCCGCCACCTTCGAGGGCGACGTAACGCAGTTCGCGCGGGTTGATCCCGGCAGCCTTGGCGATCAGTGCGGTTTGCATCCAGTCCTGGCTGCCGACGGTGCCGCCGGAACCGATGACCACGGAGCCGGGATCTTTCTTCAATGCCTGAACGAGATCGTCGAGGGTCTTGTAGGGCGAATCGCTTTTCACCGCGATGGCACCGTAGCTGGTGCCGACTGCCGCGAGCCAGCGCACGTTGGTCTCATCGAAGCGCCCGAACTTGCCTTGCGCCAGGTTCAGCAGCGAACCGCTCGACCACGCCACCAGCGTGCCGGCATCGGCTGGCCGCTGCGCAACCACTGCGTTGTACGCCACCGCGCCAACACCACCGGGCATGTAGGTCACGCGCATCGGTTTGGACAGCAGTTTTTCGTTGACCAGCGCGCTCTGCGCCAGTTTGCAGGTCAGGTCGAAACCACCGCCGGGCGACGCCGGAGCGATACATTCCGGACGCTTCGGTTCGGCCATGAGTTGGCCAGCGAACAACACGCAACTGGCGGCGAGTGCAACTTTACGCAGTGACAATTTCATTCGATTCTCCACGGTTCTTGTTGTAAAGCTTTATGTAGGAGCTGCCGCAGGCTCGGGCCGCGATCGGACGATCTTTTGATCTTCCGATCACAGCACCCCGGCGTTTCAATCAATTACCAAAGGGCAACGCTATAGCTCACCAGCAGACGCACTTCGTCTGCATCGCGAGCGGAGTAATTGGAGCGGTAAGTGGCATTGCGCAGGCGCACAGCGACGTCCTTCAAGGCGCCGCTTTGTACTACATATTTGATCTCGGTATTGCGCTCCCACTCTTTGCCTTCTTCACCGCTTTTGAGCTTGATGTTGTCACCGCTCAAGTAACGGCTCATGAAGCTCAGGCCGGGAATGCCAAGTTTGCCGAAGTCGAAGTCGTAGCGCGCTTGCCACGAGCGTTCTTCGGCACCGGCGAAGTCGTTGATCTGCACGAAGTTGACCAGGTACGGGTCGCTGCCATCGACATAGGGGAAGGCGCTGTCGCCGGACATGTGCTGATAACCGGCGCTGAACTTGTGGCCGCTCAGGGCGTAGCTGACCAAGCCGTTGAGCGAGCGGTTGTCGATCTCGCCGCCACGGGCCGCACCTTGATCGTCACTGACGGCAAAACGCAGGTCGGTGGCAAATGTGCCGGGGCCCATCGGGCGCGAGGCAACGAGACCGAAGAAGTGCTGGTTGTAGACTTCGTCGAGTTGCGCGAAGTGGTAACTGCCGGTGATCTTGTCGGTGAACTTGTAATCAACGCCGCCAAAGTCAAAGTGCTTGCCGGCAGCGGTGCCGGCGAAGCGGCTGTTCTTGTTGTTGAGGGCGATGTCCTCGAAATCGGTGCTGTCGCGGTCCTTGGCTTTCTCCAGACGGCCGCCGGTGAAGGTCAGATTTCTGATTTCTTTGGAGGTCAGCAAGCCACCTTCAAACGTCTGCGGCAGGATGCGTCCGTCGTTGGGCTTGAGGATCGGCAGTTCGGGAATCAGGCTGCCGATTTTCAGTTCCGTGGCAGAGATTTTCACTTTGCCGGTCAGGCCGACTTTCGAGTATTCGTTCGCTGCGCGCCCGTCGTCGTGGGTCGGCAACAGGCCGGTGCCGGTGCGGTCCGGGCTCGAATCAAGTTTCACACCAAGCATGCCCAACGCATCGACACCGAACCCCACGGTGCCGTCGGTATAGCCCGATTGCAGATTGAGCATGAAGCCCTGAGCCCATTCATCGCGTTTGGATTGCTGGGCGCTGGTGCCATCGCGAAAGTCGCGGTTGAAATACATGTTGCGGGTTTCGAAGGTGGCGCTGCTGTCTTCAATGAAGTCGGCAAAACTCAACGGCGAAAAACCCGCGAGGGCGGCTGCACTGGCGAGGGCGGTGTGGCTGATACGGGAACGGCGAACAGGCACAAGGACCTGGGGCTGCATGGACGGCATGCGGGTGTACTCCGATTATTGTTCTTATTGGTCGAAAACGCTTCGTGGCGTTTTTCGTAGCGCTGTGTGGCAGCAGCGACGGCAGTCGAAACTGTCCGTAACCCGACTCTAACGGCCTAACCTTTCGCTAACCTTTCAGCTGACTTTCAATGTTTTCGGGCTTCACAGTGGCGGTTGCGGCTGTAAACTCCGCGGCAAAGAGTGGCGTCGGCCATCCCTGAACGAGGTAAAAATCCATGCGTGTTCTGCTCGTCGAAGACCATCTGCAACTGGCCGAAAGCGTCGCCCAGGCGCTCAAGAGCACCGGTCTGACCGTGGATGTGTTGCACGATGGCGTGGCTGCCGATCTGGCACTGGGCAGTGAGGAATACGCCGTGGCGATCCTCGATGTGGGCCTGCCGCGCATGGACGGATTTGAGGTGTTGGCGCGGCTGCGGGCTCGCGGAAAAAATCTGCCGGTGCTGATGCTGACGGCGCGCAGCGATGTGAAAGATCGGGTGCATGGCCTCAATCTTGGCGCCGACGACTACCTCGCCAAGCCGTTCGAACTGACCGAACTGGAAGCCCGGGTCAAAGCGCTGTTGCGACGCAGTGTGTTGGGTGGTGAACGCCAGCAGCGCTGCGGGGTGCTGGCCTATGATCTGGACACCCGACGCTTCTCCCTCGGTGAGGAACTGCTCACGCTGACGTCCCGCGAACAAGCCGTACTCGAAGCGCTGATCGCCCGGCCGGGGCGAGTCATGAGCAAAGAGCAACTGGCCGCGCAGGTGTTTGGTCTTGATGAAGAGGCCAGCCCCGATGCCATCGAAATCTACGTGCACCGCTTGCGCAAGAAACTCGACGGTCAACCGGTCGCGATCGTGACCTTCCGCGGCCTCGGCTATCTGCTGGAAAGCCGCGATGCATAAGCCCAGCAGCCTGCGCTGGCGGTTGCTGTGGAACCTGGCGTTGTTGCTGGTGGTGTTGATGCTCGCCAGCGGCTTGAGTGCTTACTGGAATGGACGCGAGGCGGCCGACACGGCGTACGACCGCACGTTGCTGGCGTCGGCGCGAACCATCGCCGCTGGCCTGTCGCAACGTGATGGCAGCCTCAGTGCCGACGTGCCTTATGTGGCCCTCGATACCTTCGCTTACGACAGCGCCGGACGGATTTACTACCAGGTCAATGACATCCATCAAAAGCTGATTTCCGGCTACGAAAACCTCCCCGGGCCACCGCCCGGTACACCAAGAACTGACAGCTATCCGGCGCTGGCGCGTTTCTACAATGCCACTTACAAAGGACAGAACGTGCGCGTGGTCAGCCTGCTCAAAGCGGTGAGCGAGCCGAACATGAATGGCATGGCGGAAATCCGCGTGGCCGAAACCGACGAAGCCCGCGTCAGCATGGCGCGCAGTCTGGCGGCCGATACGCTGTTGCGATTGGGCATGTTGGCGATCGGTGCCTTGCTGCTGGTCTGGTTTGCCGTCAGCGCTGCACTGCGTCCGCTGGAGCGCTTGCGCACGGCAGTCGAGGAACGCCAACCCGATGACTTGCGGCCATTGCCACTGGTAGAAGTGCAACATGAGCTCTGGCCGCTGGTGCGCGGGCTCAACCATTTCACCGAGCGCCTGCGGGGTCAGTTCGAGCGCCAGGCGCAGTTCATCGCCGATGCGGCGCATGAGTTGCGCACACCACTGGCGGCGTTGAAGGCGCGGCTGGAATTGGGGCTGCGTTCAAATGACCCGCAGGTCTGGCGGACGACGCTGGAATCTTCGGCCCAAGGCACCGATCGTCTGACTCATCTGGCCAATCAATTGCTGTCGCTGGCGCGCGTCGAAAATGGCGCCCGAGCGATTGCCGAGGGCGGTGCGCAGTTGCTCGATCTGAGCCAGTTGGCCCGCGAGTTGGGCATGGCCATGGCGCCACTGGCGCACAAGCGCGGGGTGGCGCTGGCGCTGGAGGCCGATGAACCGGTGTGGCTGCGCGGCGAGCCGACGCTGCTGAATGAGTTATTGAGCAATCTGGTGGATAACGCCCTGGCGCATACGCCGCCGGGCGGCAACGTGATCTTGCGCGTGCTGACCCCCGCAGTGCTTGAGGTTGAGGACGACGGGCCGGGGATTCCGCTGCAAGAGCGCGATCGAGTGTTCGAGCGCTTCTATCGGCGTAATCAGCAGGTGGCGGGATCGGGGTTGGGGCTGGCGATTGTCGGCGAGATCTGCCGGGCACATCTGGCGCAGATCACGCTGCATGATGGTGAACAGGCGGGGCTGAAGGTGCGGGTGAGTTTTATTGCCGGGTGATTCTGCGGTGTTCCTGCCGGCCTCTTCGCGAGCAGGCTCGCTCCCACAGGGGGAATGCATTCCAATGTGGGAGCGAGGTGCTCGCGAAGGGCGCGTCGCGGTTCTTGATCAGTAAAACATCGAGCGCGATTCTTCCAGATCCGCGCACAGCGCCTTGTTCTCCGGATCAATCCCAAGCTTCCTGAACGCCGGAACACTCAGCGGATCAATCCGCGCAAACGGATGGTCAGTGCCCTTGTGGCAATAGAGGCTCGCCACCTGCACCAGATCGACGTAATCGATCTTTACCGAGTCGCGTTTGAGATCCTGATACAGCCCCGGCAGCTCCACCAGTCGTTCCGGAAAATCCCAGACGCGCAAGAGCTTGTCGCCGAGCAACGGATGAAGCTGTTCGATTACATAGTTGAGGCTGACCGAATCCGAGAGCAGTTCATAGTGGTCTTCGGCGTAGGTCAAAATCGGCAGCACGCCGATCTGATGCACCAGTCCACCCAGCGCCGCCTGATCCGGCTTGAGTTGGGTATAACGACGACACAGCGCATAACTGACCCCGGCGATTTCCAGGCTCTTGCGCCAGACTTCGCGCATTTTCTGTTCCACCACTTCGGAACTGGCGTGGAAAATCTGCTCCATCACCAGGCCGATCGCCAGGTTACTGCTGTAGTTGATGCCCAGGCGAGTGATGGCGGTATGCAGGTCGGTGACTTCCTGCGCCGCGCGCAGCAGCGGGCTGTTGACCACTTTGATCAGGCGCGCCGACAGCGCCGTGTCACGGCCGATGACTTTGCTCAGCTCGCTGACGCTGATTTCCGGATCTTCAGCAGCCTTGCGAATTTGCAAGGCTACTTCCGGCAATGTTGGCAGAACCAGCTCATCTTTATCGATGGCCTCAACCAAATCCTGTTGGATCTTATCCGCCAGTTCGTTCATTTAGGCTCTCTAGGGTGTTGCAACAAATGCTGCGATCAGCGCTGGATTTCGCGGTCGCGATCCAGTTCGTAGGGCAAATCGAGCAGATGCAGCGCAGGCCCTTCAAGGGTGCCCAGATGCAGATCACCCGCTTCTGCAGCTTCGGCCTGCAACACTGCCAGGAGTTCAATGTTTTGCCCGGCGCCAGCAGCCAGTACGACTTCGCCGATTGAGCTGTTGTGGCTCGGCGCGAACAATGGCGTGCCGGGTTCCGGCAATTGTGTGGCGTCGAGGCTCAAGCGATACAGACGGCGCTTGAGTTTGCCCAGGTACTGCATGCGCGCGACGATTTCCTGGCCGGTGTAGCAACCCTTCTTGAAACTCACGCCGCCGACGGCCTGCAGGTTGAGCATCTGCGGGATGAACAGCTCGCGGGTGGTGGGCATGACCTGACCGATACCGGCGCGGATCTGGCCGAGCAGCCACTGGTTCAGTTCACCTTCAGGCAGGGTTATCGACAGCGTTTGTTTGATGGTTTGTGCTTGATCGGCGGGTACCCACAGTTCGGCACGGTCCGGCGAGACGCGAATTGCAATCAGGCCGTCGTTGCGTACCACGCTGCCGGTCTCAATGGGCAGATCCAGGCCGAGACTGCTCAGCGCTGCATCGCCCGACCTCAGCCCGAAACGCACCCAGGCGGCGCTTTCGTCGGTCAGTTTCGACTTGGAGAACACCGCATACTTCTTCAGGTCCGCCAGTTGCGGCTCAAGCAATTCGCTGGCCATCGCCAGCAGCACACCATCGCTTTCGAGCAGAATGCGGAAACTCGATTGCATCCGGCCTTTTTGCGTGCAGCGAGCGCCCAGGCTGGACGCTGTTTCGCTCAGGTAATTGATATTGCAGGTCAACTGGCCTTGCAGGAATTTTCCGGCATCCGCGCCGCGGACCGCGAGAACGCCTTCATGAGACAGGGTGCAGAAAAAAGCAGAATCGGCCATGGGTCTTCGCAGGGTAAATAGACTGGGGCACATCATAAGGGCGCGTTGTTGAAATGGGTAGTTGATAAAGGATCGGTGGTGCCCGACCAAAGCCGACTGTGCGAGCGGCATTGGGGCTGTATACTTGCCGCCAAATTTGAGGAGGGCCCCATGGTCGAACAAGTTGAACTGAATCGCCTCTTTTGGCACAGCCGTCGCGGCATGCTTGAGCTTGACGTGTTGCTGGTGCCATTTGTTCAGGAGGTTTACGCAAACCTGAATCAAGTCGATCGCGATCTGTATGTCCGTCTGCTGACTTGCGAGGATCAGGACATGTTCGGCTGGTTCATGGAGCGCAACGAGTCCGAAGATCCGGAGCTGCAACGCATGGTTCGCATGATCCTGGATCGTGTTCAGCCCAAGTAATACGTTCGAATGCCGCTGGCATGCCTCACGGCAGTTGCTGGCGGCATATCTGTTGGCCCAGGCATTCGCTCTGGGTGCCTTGTTTGTGTTTTCCATTCCCTTATGGGCGAGCTTGCTCGGGGCTTTCGTTTGCCTGCTTCACGGGTTTTGGGTGTTGCCGCGGCAGATTCTGCTCAGTCATCCCAAGGCAATGCGCGGTTTGCGTCGAGACGGCGACGGCTGGCAATTGTGGAATCAGGCGGATGGCTGGCAAGCGGTGCAGTTGCGACCGGACAGCCTTGCACTGCCGCTGATCGTGGTGCTGCGTTTTCGTTTGCGCGGTGAGTGGCGCGTCAGATCGATCTGTGTGCCACGTGACTCGCAGGCGACGGATTTGCATCGACGCCTGCGGGTGCGGCTCAAGTTCAGCCGACGTAGGTGGGCGGCACCAGAATAGTGTCGAGCGCTTCGGGCAGCAGGTCAGGGTAGTCGAGGGTGTAATGCAGGCCGCGACTTTCCTTGCGTTCCATGGCCGAGCTGATCATCAGCTCCGCCACTTGCGCGAGATTGCGCAGCTCGATCAAATCGCGGCTGACTTTATAGTTGCTGTAAAACTCGTCGATCTCGTCCAGCAGCAGACGCACGCGATGTTGAGCCCGTTGCAGGCGCTTGTTGGTCCGCACGATGCCAACGTAGTCCCACATGAATCGCCGCAGTTCATCCCAGTTGTGCGCGATGATTACGTCTTCATCAGAATCGGTCACCTGACTGGCGTCCCAGACGGGCAGGGTGCTTGGCGCTGTGACGTCATCCAGTTGCGCCAGAATATCTGCCGCCGCCGAGCGGGCGTAGACGAAACACTCCAGCAACGAGTTGCTGGCCATGCGGTTGGCACCGTGCAGGCCGGTGAAGCTGGTTTCGCCGATGGCGTACAAGCCCGGCACATCGGTGCGGCCATGCTGATCGACCATTACGCCGCCGCAGGTGTAGTGCGCGGCGGGAACGACCGGAATCGGTTGTTTGGTGATGTCGATGCCAAAGCCCAGGCAGCGCTCATAAACAGTCGGGAAGTGAGTCTTGATGAACGCTTCGGGTTTGTGGCTGATGTCGAGATAAACGCAGTCGACACCCAGACGCTTCATTTCATGGTCAATGGCCCGGGCGACGATGTCGCGCGGCGCCAGTTCGGCGCGTTTGTCGAAGCGATACATGAAGCGTTCGCCGTTCGGCAGCTTCAAATGCGCGCCTTCACCACGCAGGGCTTCAGTGATCAGGAAGCTCTTGGCCTGCGGGTGATACAGACAGGTGGGGTGAAACTGGTTGAATTCCAGGTTCGCCACCCGGCAGCCCGAGCGCCAGGCCATGGCGATGCCATCACCGCAGGCGCCGTCGGGATTGCTGGTATAGAGGTAAACTTTGGCCGCGCCACCTGAAGCCAGAATCACGAAGCGCGCGCCGTAGGTGTCGACTTCGCCGGTCGCACGGTTGAGCACATAGGCACCGAGGCAGCGATCGCCGTCCATGCCCAAACGTCGTTCGGTAATCAGATCGACCGCCACCCGCTGTTCCAGCAGTTCGATGTTCGAGCGCTCTTTGGCCTGGGCCAGCAAGGTTTTGAAGATCGCAGCGCCGGTCGCATCGGCTGCATGGATGATGCGCCGGTGACTGTGGCCGCCCTCGCGAGTCAGATGGAATTCGAAACCGCCGTCTTCAGTGCCGGACTGTTCGTCGCGAGTGAACGGCACGCCTTGGTCGATCAGCCACTGGATGGCTTCGCGGCTGTGTTCGACTGTGAAGCGTACGGCGTCCTCATGACACAGGCCGCCGCCCGCATTCAGGGTGTCATCGACGTGGGATTCGACAGTGTCGGTGTCGTCCAGCACGGCAGCGACTCCGCCCTGGGCCCAGAACGTCGAACCGTTGGCGAGATCGCCCTTGCTCAATACGGCAATGCGCAAATGACCTGGCAGGGTCAGCGCAAGACTCAGACCGGCAGCACCGCTGCCAATGACCAGAACATCGTGTTGGAACTGTTGGCTCATTTCAGCATTCCGCTCAAAGCGACCCGGGTCGGGGTTGGCGCATGACACCTGGATCGGCGAGTCAAGACAGCCACACAGCCCACTAGTATATAGAGGGGCAGGTCGGCACAATAGCCGTGCCCAGATGGCATTGTGAAACTACTGTGACGGAAAAAGCCGGGTACTTCGTCGGAAGAATTTTTCGTCGGTTTCGGGGGAAGGCGACTGTATCGGCGCTGAAACAGCCTTTTTCCGTCCAGTGTTGCCCAATGTCGGGCAGGTGCGGCTATAAATAATTGGAACTTTTGCCAAAGGCCCAAGATCAATAGACCGTGCCAGAAAAAGGGACAGTGTCGGTTTCAGTGAGGAATCTGCGATCTGGGTTTCTACCGGCGAAATCGATGACAAGATTATTCGCGCAGCCGGTTTATCCCGCGCTGCGTTTTTCGTGCGTGCCAAATCAGAGCTCGCAGGAAACTTGCTTGGAGGGGGAGAACTTTTGCGAAAAGCCCGAGTCTATGTTTGCAAGTCTGGTCGTTTAGTTATGCAAGTCTCCTCCGGGCCTATCGAGGAGTGTTCATGCTAACCCAGGAAGAGGATCAGCAGCTGGTCGAGCGCGTTCAACGTGGCGACAAGCGAGCTTTCGATCTGCTGGTGCTGAAATATCAGCACAAAATTCTCGGGTTGATCGTGCGTTTTGTGCACGACACCCATGAAGCCCAGGACGTAGCTCAGGAAGCCTTTATCAAGGCGTATCGAGCACTTGGAAACTTTCGCGGTGACAGTGCGTTTTATACGTGGCTGTACCGTATTGCCATCAACACGGCAAAGAATTACCTCGTTTCACGCGGCCGTCGGCCGCCGGATAGCGATGTAAGTTCTGAGGATGCAGAGTTCTACGACGGCGATCATGGCCTCAAGGATCTCGAATCACCAGAACGAGCACTGTTGCGGGATGAGATCGAAGGCACCGTCCATCGAACCATTCAGCAACTACCAGAGGATTTGCGTACGGCTTTAACTTTACGTGAATTCGATGGTCTGAGTTACGAGGACATTGCGAGCGTCATGCAGTGTCCGGTGGGTACCGTGCGCTCCCGGATTTTCCGCGCTCGGGAAGCCATCGATAAAGCCCTGCAGCCGTTGTTGCAGGAAAACTGAGACAGCGGCGACAGCCAAGAGAGGAACGCCATGAGTCGTGAAGCCCTGCAGGAATCGCTGTCCGCAGTGATGGATAACGAAGCGGACGAACTGGAATTGCGTCGAGTGATCAATGCGCTGGACGACGTTGAAACCCGTGAAACCTGGGCTCGTTACCAGATCGCTCGGGCAGCCATGCACAAGGATCTGCTGCTGCCACGTCTGGATATCGCTGCGGCAGTGTCTGCTGCGCTGGAAGACGAAACGGCTCCGGCCAAAGTATCTCGCAGCCCATGGCGCAACCTCGGTCGTCTGGCTGTTGCAGCCTCGGTAACTGTTGCCGTTCTGGCTGGTGTTCGCCTGTACAACCAGGACGAAATTGCCGGTGTTGAACTGGCCCAGCAGTCCAACCAGCCAACCCTGGCCACTCCGCAGGTCAAAGGCCCGGCTGTTCTGGCAGGCTACAGTGAGAGCTCCGAAGCCACCGGCCCTATGGCTAACGGTGTATTGCAAGGTCAACCGGGTTGGCATGATCAGCGTCTGCCAAGCTACCTGCGCCAGCATGCTCAGCAAGCTGCGCTCAAGGGTACTGAAAGCGCGTTGCCTTATGCACGTGCCGCAAGCCTGGAAAACCAATAAGGAGGATCATGCGCGCCATACCTCTACTTTCGCTTCTGCTCAGTGGCTGGTTCGTTGTTCCAGCCCACGCTGATGAGGCCCAGGACTGGTTGATCCGTCTGGGCCAGGCCGAGCAGCAGCAAAGCTTTCACGGTACTTTCGTTTACGAGCGTAACGGTAGTTTTTCTACCCATAACATCTGGCATCGTGTCCAGAATGGTCAGGTTCGCGAGCGTTTGCTTCAGCTCGACGGTTCGGCACAGGAAGTCGTGCGCATTGATGGACATACTCAATGCGTCAGCGGCACCCTGATTGCAGGACTGGGAGACTCTCCGAACGCTGCCGCTCGTCCTCTCGATCCAAAAAAGCTGAAAAACTGGTATGAACTTGCCGTTGTTGGCAAGTCGCGTGTGGCTGGTCGAGACGCAGTGATCGTATCGCTGACGCCTCGTGACCAGCACCGTTATGGCTTTGAGTTACACCTGGACAAGGAAACCGGTTTGCCGCTGAAATCGTTGCTGTTGAACGACAAGGGGCAATTGCTCGAACGTTTCCAGTTCACCAGCCTCGATACTGACAATGTCCCGACGGATAAAGACTTGCTGGCAGATTCCGACTGCAAGGTTATTACCCTCGACAGTGACAAGGCCTCTGCCGTCAAGACTGCTCAGGTGTGGCATTCGGACTGGCTACCGCCGGGGTTCGAACTGACCAGCAGCACGTCGCACAAAGACCCCAAAACCAAGGTTCAGGTTAACAGCCTGATGTACGACGATGGTCTGGCGCGTTTTTCGGTTTTCCTCGAGCCTTTGAACGGCGCTACCGTTACCGACACCCGGACCCAGTTAGGCCCGACTGTCGCGGTATCCCGACGCCTGACGACACCCGAAGGTGAAATAATGGTGACGGTTGTCGGCGAGATTCCGATTGGCACCGCCGAACGAATCGCGCTGTCGATGCGTAATCAAGATGTCTCTGCAACCAGCAAGCAGTGAGCTGATTACATTCATTTCCACTTCGTCGTCGAGAGCTGGAAATGTTTGCTGAGCATTTTCATTTGCAAATACTCCAAAAGTTTTTTATAGGTCAGAGCGTCACGGCTCTGGCCTTGTTTGTTGTTCCCGGAACAAAAATGCCGGACGGTGGTTTCCGGTGTTCCTTGCTCCATATCGCTTAACCCTGCTCGTCGTAACGGGAGCTGTATGTCGATACCTAGCTTGAAGTCTTATCTCTCCATTTTCGCCACCGTGCTGTTGCTCGGTCAGGCGATCCCTGCTGCGCAAGCGGCCGATCTGCCTGATTTCACCCAACTGGTCGAACAGGCTTCGCCGGCGGTGGTGAACATCAGTACCACGCAGAAACTGCCGGATCGCAAAGTCAACCAGCAGATGCCTGACCTTGAAGGCTTGCCGCCAATGCTGCGCGAGTTCTTCGAACGCGGCATGCCACCTCAGCAGCGTTCACCGCGTGGCGATCGTCAGCGTGAAGCGCAGTCGCTGGGTTCGGGTTTTATCATTTCCCCGGATGGCTACATCCTGACGAATAACCATGTGATTGCCGATGCAGACGAGATTCTCGTCCGTCTGGCTGATCGCAGCGAAATGAAAGCCAAACTGGTCGGCACCGATCCGCGTTCCGACGTGGCCCTGCTGAAAATTGAAGGTAAGGATCTGCCAGTACTCAAACTCGGCAAATCCCAGGATTTGAAAGCTGGTCAGTGGGTAGTGGCAATCGGTTCGCCATTCGGCTTTGACCACACCGTTACCCAAGGCATCGTCAGCGCCGTTGGTCGCAGCCTGCCGAACGAAAACTACGTGCCGTTCATCCAGACCGACGTGCCGATCAACCCGGGCAACTCCGGCGGCCCGCTGTTCAACCTGAACGGTGAAGTGGTCGGGATCAACTCGCAGATCTACACCCGTTCCGGCGGCTTCATGGGCGTGTCGTTCGCGATCCCTATTGATGTGGCGATGGACGTTTCCAATCAATTGAAGAGCGGTGGCAAGGTCAGCCGCGGCTGGCTGGGCGTAGTCATCCAGGAAGTGAACAAGGATCTGGCCGAATCGTTCGGGCTGGATAAACCGGCCGGTGCACTGGTCGCACAGATTCAGGATGACGGTCCGGCTGCCAAGGGCGGTCTGCAAGTGGGCGACGTAATCCTGAGCATGAACGGTCAACCGATCGTCATGTCTGCCGATTTGCCGCATCTGGTTGGCGCTCTGAAATCTGGCGCGAAAGCCAATCTGGAAGTGATCCGTGAAGGTAAGCGCAAAAACGTCGAGCTGACGGTTGGCGCTATCCCGGATGAAGAAAAAGAGCTGGATGCGCTGCCGAAGTCCGGCGCTGAAACCAGCAGCAACCGTCTCGCCGTTGCCGTGGCCGAGCTGACGGCTGAGCAGAAGAAAACCTACGACCTCAAAGGTGGTGTGGTGATCAAGGAAGTGCAGGACGGTCCTGCCGCCCTGATCGGTCTGCAACCGGGTGATGTCATCACTCACCTGAACAACCAGGCCATCGGCTCCAGCAAGGAGTTCGCCGAGATCGCCAAGGCGCTGCCGAAGAACCGTTCGGTGTCGATGCGCGTTCTGCGTCAAGGCCGTGCGAGCTTCATCACCTTCAAGCTGGCTGAATAATCCGGATTGAGCGGTAAATAAAAACCGCCTCGAAAGAGGCGGTTTTTTTATGCCTGAAGCATTTCAATTGCGAAGAAGCGTCAGCCTATCATGTCCTTGACCATCCGTTCCTGCTCCATCAGCTCGCGCTGGCGGGCATCGATCCGCGAGGACAGGGGGAAGTTGCTGCCAGCCTTGCGCTTGGCGAAATCCAGTTGCTGGATCGCCTGACGATAATCGCCGACCAAGGCAAAGTATTCGGCACGCGCCTGGTGCAGGCCAATGATGTTGCCAGACAAACCACGGGTTTCGGCAACCTGATACCAGACATCCGGATCATCCGGGCGAGTCTTGAGCAATCCCTCCAGCGCTTTTTCGGCATCCGCCGCGCGGTTCTGCTTGAGCAGAAGATCGACTCGAACCTGATTCAGTGGATAGTTACCGGGGTATTGCGTGAGCATTCGATCAACCCGCGACTGGGCATCGGGCAGGCGATTGTTGGTGATGTCCAGATCGATCTGAGCGAGGTTGTAGATGATCTCGTTCGGCGCTTTGGCCAGTAACTGTTTGAGGTTCTCCCGAGCCTCGTTCAACTGACCGCCCTTGATCTGCGCGATGGCCAGACCATAGCGGGCCACGTCGTTTTGAGGGTTCTCATCCAGTTGCGCACGGAAACGCTTGGCGCCCAGTCCTGGTGTTTCTTCGTAGACCAACTGCACGCGGGCGCGGATCAGTTGATAACGCTTGGTGTCTTCGATGCCCCCGGGCCTGGCCTGTTCGGCGCGGTTGCGGGTGTCGGCGATCCGTGATTCGGTCACCGGGTGAGTCAGCAGGAATTCCGGTGGTTTGGCGTCGAAGCGGTATTGACGCATCAAGCGCTCGAACATGGTTGGCATCGAGCGTGGGTCATATCCAGCCTTTTCCAGATTGAGGATGCCGATACGGTCGGCCTCCTGCTCGTTCTGGCGGGAGAAACGCCGCTGCTCCTGAAGCGCCGCTGCCTGAGTACCGGCAATGGTCGCGATCCCGGCGTCACCGCCGCCGGCCGCTGCAATCACGATGCCGGCCAGCAGCGCCGCCATCATCGGCACTTGCATGCGTTGCGAAGCTTCGACGCCGCGGGCAAAGTGGCGCTGCGACAAGTGAGCCAATTCGTGAGCCAGCACCGAAGCGTATTCGCCCTCGGTCTGTGCGTTGAGGAACAAACCACCGTTGACCCCGACCACGCCGCCCGGCGCCGCGAAGGCGTTGAGCTGCGGGCTGTTGATCAGGATGAACTCCAGGCGTCGGTCGCTGACCTGGCTGGTCTCCACCAGCTTGTAAACGCTGGATTCGACATAGTCTTTGAGTTGCGGATCATTGAGCTGTGAAACCTGGCTGCGCAACATGGCCAGCCAGGCGCGACCGAGTTGGTATTCCTGTTGTGGCGAGACGATGGCAGAACTGGCGTCGCCGAGTGACGGCAGATCGTCGGCAAAGCCTGGTGAGGCGAGCAGGCAAGCGAGCGTCAGCAGGGTAGGGCGCAGAAAAGTCATGCACAAAGCCTTAGAAGACAAAGACCTTACTGTAGCCGGACACCGGGCTTGCGACCAGATATTCTAGGCTGCTCGACTGACCTGATCCGGAGTGACGCAATGACTGACGCTTTAGCCCATGACGCAGAACTGGACGCCAGCGGCCTGAATTGTCCGTTACCGTTGCTCAAGGCAAAAATGGAACTCAACAAGCTTGCAAGCGGCGCGGTGCTCAAGGTGATCGCCACCGATGCGGGCTCCCAGCGCGACTTTCGCACCTTTGCCAGGTTGGCCGGTCATACGCTGCTGCGCGAAGAAGACGAAGCGGGCGTCTACCGTTACTGGTTGAAAAAAGCCTGAAACCGACAGCGCCAAAACCTAAGGATTATTGATGTTCAAAGTGTTACGCGACTGGATTCAGCGCTACTTCTCCGATGAAGAAGCCGTGGTACTTGCCGTGCTGCTGGTGCTGGCGTTTACCGCGGTGCTCACCCTCGGCGGCATGCTGGCGCCGGTACTGGCCGGGATGGTGCTGGCATACCTGATGCAGGGCCTGGTGGTGACGCTGGAGCGTCTGCGCGTACCAGGTGCTGTCGCGGTGGGATTGGTGTTTGCGCTGTTCATGGGCGCGCTGATGCTGTTCATTGTTGTGGTGCTGCCGCTGCTCTGGCACCAGTTGATTACGCTGTTCAATGAGCTGCCGGGCATGCTCGCCAAGTGGCAATCGTTGCTGTTGTTGCTGCCGGAGCGCTATCCGCATCTGGTCTCCGATGAGCAAGTGTTGCAGGCGATCGAGGCGGCGCGTGGCGAGATCGGCAAGTTCGGCCAGTGGGCGTTGACGTTTTCGCTGTCGAGTCTGCCGCTGCTGGTGAACATCATGATCTATCTGGTGCTCGTACCGATCCTGGTGTTCTTTTTCCTCAAGGATCGGGCAATGATCGGCGAGTGGGTGCGCGGCTATTTACCGCGTGAGCGGGCGCTGATCACACGAGTTGCGCAGGAAATGAACCGGCAGATCGCCAATTACATTCGTGGCAAAGGCATCGAGATCGTGATTTGCGGCGGTGTGACTTACATCGCTTTCGTCGCACTCGGGCTCAACTATGCCGCGCTGCTGGCGCTGCTGGTCGGTTTGTCGGTGGTGGTGCCGTATGTCGGCGCGGTAGTGGTGACCGTGCCGGTGCTGCTGATTGCGCTGTTCCAGTGGGGCTGGAGCGATCAATTCATTTATCTGATGGCGGCCTACGGCATCATCCAGACACTGGATGGCAACGTACTGGTGCCGTTGCTGTTTTCCGAAGCGGTCAACCTGCACCCGGTGGCAATTATTTGCGCGGTGCTGCTGTTCGGCGGGTTGTGGGGGTTTTGGGGTGTGTTCTTTGCGATTCCTCTGGCGACGCTGTTCAAGGCAGTGCTCGATGCCTGGCCGCGTAAGGAACCCGTGGTGGCGCCGCTGCTTTAAAACAAAAGATCGCAGCCTGCGGCAGCTCCTACAGTTTTCGGTGTCACCGCACAATATGCGATCGAACATCGAACATGTAGGGGTTGCCGCAGGCTGCGATCTTTTGATCCTCAGGCTTTATTCAGCGCTTGAGCAGCAGCCAGAACTGCATCGACATGCCCCGGTACCTTCACGCCACGCCATTCCTGACGCAGCACTCCGTCCTTATCAATCAGGAACGTGCTGCGATCAACACCCAGGTATTCCTTGCCGTAAAGCTTCTTGAGCTTGATCACGTCGAACAACTGGCAGACAGCCTCGTCCTTGTCGCTGATCAGCTCGAACGGAAACTCCTGCTTGCCCTTGAAGTTCTCGTGAGACTTCAGGCTGTCGCGGGAGATGCCGAAGATTTCCGTATTGGCGGCCTTGAACGCCGCGTACTGATCACGAAAGCCCTGACCCTCGGTGGTGCAGCCCGGGGTGCTGTCCTTCGGATAGAAGTAGATCACCACTTGCTTGCCCTTCAGGGCAGACAGGCTGACGGTTTGCCCGCTGGTGGCAGGGGCTTCGAAATCCGCAACCGGTTGGTCGATGACAACGGCCATGAGGCTTCCTTACATTGGGTTTTGTGGGCGCCAGGGTTCGATCAGGGCATCGAGGTTCATGGCGTCTGAGAAATCCAGGAACTGATCACGCAGCCAACTGATCTGGGTGCCGGCCGGCAGGGTCACGGTGAACGTGGCGTTGAGCATGGTGCCACCGGTCTGTGGTGCCTGATACGTGTCGCACGTCAGGTTTTCCAGTTCGACATTGTGATCCATGAAGAACTGGCACAGCTCATTGATGATGTCCGGACGATACGCGGAGCTGACGTAAGCCACGTATGGCAGCGCCTGCGGACGGTTCTCCAATGGTGCGCTGCGCACCACGTTGACGGTGAACGCGTGCTTCTTGGCGAGACCTGACAGGCTGCCTTCCAGGCGTGCGAGGGCGTCCCAGCTGCCAGAGATTTCGAGAATCAGCGCGCTGCACTCGCCATGGCGGGTCAGGCGGGAAGTAACCACGGCGCAGCGATTTTCATGGCTGGCGCGGCACAGGACGTTAGTCAGCTCCATGGGGTTGGCGCCGAGGGCACTGATGACAAGGAATTGTTCGCGAACTGTGGGGGTGGACATGCAGCATTCCTAAAGCGATGAGCGGTCGGTAGGTTTACGGGCGTTGATCGCCGCAGAGTGCCCGTGTGCCCATTAAGGCTGTCCGTTCAGAAAGCCCCGGCAAGCGCTCGCGGCTCGCTCCACTCAACGGGAGCGCGTCGATGCGACGCTGGAACGGGGCCTGGGAGGCCGAAAAGGGAGGCTGAAACCCGGCGTACAAGCTGATCAGTACCGATCAAAGTCTGAAGGGTAGCGAAAAGCGACGCCAAGGGGAATGGCGGCAGCGCAGTACTTTGCTTGTGCAAGCATCTTGGCGCCAGTACCATTACCGCTCTCTTTTTCCGGCAGGAGCGGTTTCATGATTGCGGGCAGTATGGTGGCACTGGTCACTCCCATGGATGCACAAGGGCGTCTTGACTGGGACAGCCTCAGCAAACTCGTGGACTTCCACCTCAAGAACGGCACCCATGCCATTGTCGCGGTCGGTACTACCGGCGAGTCGGCAACCCTTGATGTAGAAGAACACATCGCCGTCATCAAAGCCGTGGTCAAACAGGTTGCAGGCCGTATTCCGGTCATCGCCGGCACCGGCGCCAACTCGACTCGCGAAGCCGTCGAGCTGACCCGCAACGCCAAGGAAGCTGGCGCCGATGCCTGCCTGCTGGTCGTTCCGTACTACAACAAGCCGACTCAGGAAGGCTTGTATCAGCATTTCAAACACATCGCTGAATCGGTCGACATCCCACAGATTCTCTACAACGTTCCTGGCCGCACGTCTTGCGACATGCAGGCCGAGACCGTGATTCGCCTGTCCACCGTGCCGAACATCATCGGCATCAAGGAAGCCACCGGCGACCTGGTTCGTGCCAAAGCGATCATCGATGGCGTGAGCAAGGATTTCATCGTGCTGTCCGGCGATGATCCGACCGCCGTCGAACTGATCCTGCTGGGCGGCAAGGGCAACATCTCTGTTACTGCCAACGTCGCTCCGCGCGAAATGGCTGATCTGTGCGAGGCCGCGCTCAAGGGCGACGCCGAGACCGCACGGGCCATCAACGAAAAACTGATGCCGCTGCACAAAGACCTGTTCATCGAAGCCAACCCGATTCCGGTGAAGTGGGCTTTGGTTGAAATGGGCCTGATGCACGAAGGCATCCGCCTGCCACTCACCTGGCTGAGCACTCCTTGTCATGAAACGCTTCGCTCGGCCCTGCGCCAGTGCAGCGTCCTGGTTTAATTGAGGAAGTACAACGCATGAAGCGAATGGCCGGACTTTCCGCACTTGCCTTGATTATCTCCAGCACCAGCGGCTGCGGATGGGTCTGGGGGCCGGAAGGTTATTTCCGCGACCGTGGTAGCGATTACCTGCAAGCGCAACAGACTGCACCGATGCAACTGCCAGCAGACGTCAGCACTTCCAAGCGTCTGGATCCGCTGCTGCCGATCCCGCGCAACGTCGCTGACGACACCGCCAAGGGCGAGTACGTGGTTCCACGTCCTCAGCCGTTGTCGGCCGTTGCCGACGCCAGCGACTACTCGCTGCAGAAGAGTGGCGATACCCGTTGGGTCGTGGCCCAGCATCCACCGGCCGAAGTCTGGCCAGTGGCTGTGCAGTTCTTCCAGGACAACGGTTTCCGTCTGGATGAACAGCGTCCACAAACCGGCGAATTCACCACCACCTGGCAGCATTCCGACGAGCTGTCGGCAGCAATGGCCAAGCGCCTGAGCGCAGCCGGCGTCAGCACCGACAGCGAAACCCGCGTTCGTGTGCGGATCGAGCCAGGCGTGCAGCGCAACACCAGTGAAATCTACGTGGTCAGCGCCGAGCGTCCTGCCGGCAGCAGCGCCGATGTGGCCTTCACCAACCGTTCGGTCAACACGGGTCTGGACGCCGCTCTGGTCGACGACATGCTCGCGAGCATGAGCCGTATCTCCGAGAAGGGCGGTTCGGTGTCGATGTTGGCGTCGCGTGATTTCGATACCCCGAGCCGCGTCAGTCTCAACGAAGACGGCAGCGGTAACCCGGTGTTGAACGTCGGTACCGACCTTGACCGTGCCTGGTCGAGCGTTGGCCGTGCACTGGAACAAGGTGAATGGCGCGTTGAAGACATCAACCGCAGCCTGGGCCTGTACTACATCAACCTGGCCGAAAAAGCCGAGAAGAAAGACGACAAGCCTGGTTTCTTCAGCAGCCTGTTCGGCAGCGCGCCGAGCAAGGAAGAAGTTGAAGCCCGTGCCGAGCGTTATCAGGTTCGCCTGAGCAAGGTTGGCGAGAACATTCAGGTGACCGTCGAGAAAAACATCAACACCGTTGCGCCGGCTGACGTGGCGCGCAAAGTGTTGAGCGTAATTCAGGACAACCTGGGCTGATCACATGCGTTTTGCCGTTCTCGGCAGCGGTAGCCAAGGGAACGGCACGCTGATCGCCAGTGCTGATACGTATGTGCTGGTGGATTGTGGTTTTTCCCTGCGGGAAACCGAAAAACGCCTGTTGCGCCTGGGTGTAAACCCGGCGCAACTGAGCGCGATACTCGTAACCCACGAACATGCCGACCACGTGCATGGCGTGGGTTTACTGTCTCGGCGCTACAATCTGCCGGTCTACCTCAGTCGCGGCACACTGCGCGGGATGCGCAAACCGATTGAACCCGCAGGCTTTCTGGCCGGCGGCGAGCAACTGCAGATCGGTGCACTGAACATCGGGGTCATTGCCGTGGCCCACGATGCGCAGGAACCGACCCAGTATGTATTCAGTGACATCGAGCAGCGGCGCTTCGGCCTGCTGACCGACCTGGGTTCCTACTGCGAGCGGGTGCTGGAGGGTTATCGGGATCTCGATGCGTTGATGATCGAATCCAACCATTGCCGTGACATGCTGGCCCGTGGTCACTACCCGTACTTTCTCAAGCAGCGGGTGGGCGGCGAGCTGGGACATTTGAACAACCATCAGGCGGCATTCCTGGTGTCCGAGCTGGGCTGGCAGGGGCTGCAACATCTGGTCCTGGCTCATCTGAGCAGCAAGAACAACTTGCCGCAGCTGGCCCGACAATGTTTTGTCGACACCCTTGGGTGCGACCCGGACTGGCTGCAACTGGCCGATCAAGATTCAGGGCTCGACTGGCGCCACATCGCCTAGCCCACCTACTTAGCAAGCGGAGCCCATCATGGAAAAACGTGAAGAACTCTACCGCGGCAAAGCCAAATCGGTTTACAAGACCGACGACGCTGACCGCTTGATCCTGCTGTTTCGCAACGACACTTCGGCGTTCGACGGCAAGCGCATCGAACAGCTCGACCGCAAAGGCATGGTGAACAACAAGTTCAACGCCTTCATCATGCAGAAGCTCGAAGCGGCCGGCATTCCGACCCAATTCGACAAACTGCTGGGCGACAACGAGTGCCTGGTGAAGAAGCTGGACATGATCCCGGTCGAGTGCGTCGTGCGTAACTATGCCGCGGGCAGCCTGGTCAAGCGCTTGGGTGTGGAAGAGGGCATCAAGCTCAATCCGTACACCTTCGAACTGTTCCTGAAGGACGACGCCAAGGGCGACCCGTTCATCAACGAATCCCACGTTGTGGCATTCGGCTGGGGCACCGCCGAGCAACTGGTCCGCATGAAAGAACTGTCGCTCAAGGTCAACGAAGTCCTGAGCAAACTGTTCGACGACGCAGGCCTGTTGCTGGTCGACTTCAAGCTTGAATTCGGCGTATTCAGCGACGGCTCCATCGTCCTGGGCGACGAGTTCAGCCCGGACGGCTGCCGTCTGTGGGACAAGGACACCAAGAAGAAGATGGACAAAGACCGCTTCCGTCAGGGCCTCGGTGACGTTATCGAAGCCTACGAAGAAGTCGCCAATCGTCTGGGCGTACCGCTTTAATCGACGCAAGCATCTGATAGCACGCAGATTTTTTCGAAAGAGGGTTTGCTTTCGGTAAAAGTGTTGTTATGATGCGCGCCGTTGGAGAGATGCCAGAGTGGCCGAATGGGACGGATTCGAAATCCGTTGTACCTTCACCGGTACCTAGGGTTCGAATCCCTATCTCTCCGCCATTATTGAACAAGACGAAGCCCCCGTAATCATTGCTGATTGCGGGGGCTTTTTCGTTTCTGTGAATTCATTTAGGGCATTTCTAGGGCATAAACCTTGCCCGACATGCCGCTCTAGTCCTGTCTAAACCCCAGCATTTTTGACACAACACCCGCCATGCTCTTGGTGTCTTTGGGTATCCACCTCCCATAATGTTTTCTCACCATCGTTGTGTCAGCGTGTCCAAACTGCCTCAGCGTGCTCAAGATCGACGTCCGACCCCACATTGCTAACCATGTCTAGCTGATTGGATTTAAGAATGCCGTCGCCGAAAGCGTCACCCCAGACGCCCCGTACTACAGTGAAAATGTCATTTACGGTTTGCGGGGAGAGAACTTGTTTCAGTAGGTGTGCTTGAAAAAGCCCTATATCGCTCTTGCTGATATCGAGGATTCGGCGCCTGCCAAACTTGGTCTCCACGTGTTTTGATTTGCTCACGTAATTGACGACGGTGCTAGATGCTTTAAGCGCCTTTTGAACCTCCAGCCAGCGGTCGATGCCTTCGTTGACTGTACGCTTTAGGGAGGGGCCGCCGGTGCCCGTGAACATGGCGGCCCTTGGTGAGTTGGGAAAGTGAGCCGCATAGTCGAAGCGGCGCTCTTTAATCTCCGCCAGGATGGTGCGCCGATTTGTATTGGGGTCGTCATGTGGTGTGCTCCTGAGATTGTCGTTGGCTATTCGTTGGGCGCTTGTATTCACAGTCATTGGTGCTCGCTTAAGGGATGGACAGCGAAATGAGTGATCTTGAGAGACAGCCGGGTGTCATGCATATTGCGTGAAGCACGTGTAGGGCGTGTGTGCAGAGATATTGATATTGGCAGGGCTGCTCCGCTGAGCGGTCTCACGAAAACAGATGCGTCACGGTAGACATCGATGGATAGAGCCAACAATCAAAGGGATTCGGTCGATGACAAGAGGGCAGGCGACCGGCCGCCCGGTGTAGTTCTGGACTTGCGTTGGCTTATCTTCACCCTCGTGGTGCTCTCGGTACTGGCCACTTTAGGCAACAGCCTCATCACGGCCTATCGAGTGCAACGGGATGCGCTGGTAGAACATGCGCTTCAGTCAAACAGTGCTTACGCGGCGAAAGTAGCCTCAAGCCTTTCTGAATTTATTCGCTCGGCGCAGAGCCACCTGCACTACGGTGCTGTGGAGTTGGGCAAGGAGTGGGGCAATGCCAAGGAATTGCGTGCCGAAGCGATGCGTCTGCAGAAGCAGGATGCCGATTTCAATTCAATAGCGATTGTCGATGTTGATGCCAGGGTGCTGGAAGCGTATCCGGATACGCAGCAAATCATCGGTTCTACACTGCACTCCGATGCCGTTCAGAACGCCATCGAGGCGAGGCGCCCGTTTATCAGTCCTGCTTACAAATCAGCGGCTGGGAACCTGGTCGTGTTCGTCTCTGAGCCCATCTATGATTCGTCAAACCGTTACGTTGGCATCATTGGCGGTTCGATTTACCTGCAGCAGGACAATGCGCTGCATACCTTGATCAGCCAGCATTTTTATCACACCGGGACATTTGCCTTCGTCGCGGATCAGAATCGGCATCTGCTCTATCACCCCGAGACGTCGCGAATTGGCGAAACGCTTGGATGGAGCAAGACCGTGGACGCTGCGTTACGCGGCGAGAGCGGATTCATGGCGGTGCCCAATTACAAGGGCATACCAATGCTTGCTGGATACGCTCAGGTTCCGGGCGCCGGTTGGGCTGTGGTCGCACAGCAGCCGCGCGAGGTCAGCCTTGCGCCCCTGAAGACGTTGATGGATAACGTGATATTGGGCATGGTGCCAGCGGCTCTGATCGGCTTTGTCCTGATGTGGTGGGGGGCTCTGTTGATCTGTCGACCTTTGCACCAGCTTTCCAGCATCGCTGGCCAATTGTCGGCACCGCGAGCGACCGAGAAACTTCACCACGTGAAGGCATGGTATCGGGAGGCTTTTTCTATTCGTCAAGCGATGCTGACCAGCGTGCAGCTTTTGCAAGCAAAAATAGGCCGCCTCAATCAGCAGGCGTTTACTGACCCGCTGACAGGTATTGCCAATCGCAGGGCGATGGATGAAGAGTTGCTTGGGCTAGAGCAGGCAGGCCGCACATATTCGGTACTGTCACTGGATATCGATCATTTCAAAAAAGTGAATGATACCTTCGGCCACGATAAGGGCGACTTGGCGATCAAGCAGGTCGCTGCAACACTGGCGAGCTACTCACGCACCGGTGATCTCGCGTGTAGAGCGGGTGGAGAAGAGTTCTTGCTGATTCTGCCGGATACCGATCTCGAATCGGCGAATTTGATTGCCGAGCGAGTTCGGCAAGCCATCGCTACGAGTGACATCCCTGGAGTCGGGCGTATTACCGCGTCGATCGGTGTCGCGACTTGTGTGCAAGCACCCACTCCCGCAGACGTTGTGCTCAAGCAGGCAGACGAATGCTTGTATCGCGCCAAACAGAGCGGGCGTAATAGAGTGGAATCGTGCCTTGCATCAACGCTCCAAAGTGCCGGACCAGAATAAGATGAATCAGGCGTATCACCCGCGCTTTCGACTCGCTGATGGCTTGTTGATTGGCTCCAGGATTTTAAGATAAAAGCAGTAATCCTTATCAACGACCCGACACGTCAAACCACGGCCAAGACGCGTCAATAGCCATTGCTCAGGCGGTGAAATGAACAGTTCAAGGATCAGCAGCCAGGGTATGCTCCTGGCGCTGCTATCGGTGATCGTCCCGCTGGTCCTCACTTTTGCGGGTGGATGGCTGTTGACGACCTATGTCGCCAACGAACGACTCCACACCCTCGCGCAGATTGCCAGTCAACGCGCCAGTGCTACGTTTGAACAGGCATCCCAAACACTCAAAAACGTTGCCCTTACCGATCTGCAACCCTGCACGCCGGAAAGCATCGAGCAGATGCGCATGATTGCCATGAACACGTTTTCGGTTGAGTCGGTGGGCTACGAGGAAGATGTGTTTGCCTGTACTTCCTGGGGCACTACGTCGCCACGCGCCACTAAGTGGCCCGAGGATTTCGTCACTGAGGATGGCGTGAAGGTTTCCATCGAGGCGTACGACGACAACCCTCTGATCAAGCCGATGCTGGCCCTGCAGTTCGCGGCGTTCAATGTTCTGGTGGATCCCGAGCAATTTCGCGAAGTGGACCTCGATGAAGGCATCAAGCTGGCAGTGGGGACGCGGCAAGGCCGCTTGCTGGGCCCTGCGCGGCCTAACATGGCGAGCTTCCTTGCATTGGTCCATCAAGGCCCGACTCACGGTCTGAAAGACGGTTTTCTCTATACATCGGCGGCGCAGGGCAACTTCACAGTCATTGCAGCTATCCCGCGGCAGGAACTGCTGCGAAGTCTCTGGAAACATGTGCTTTATCTGCTACCTGTTGGCCTGATTGTGTCGGCAGCGTTGCTATTGGCGAACCTGCGCTGGTGGCGGCGAAAACTGTCACCGCTTAACGCGTTGGAGCAGGCTGTACGCCGGAACGAATTTCTCGTCCATTACCAGCCAATCATCGAGATTGAAACCCATCGATGCATTGGAGCCGAGGCGTTGGTCCGCTGGCAAAAAACCGACGGCACAATCGTCTATCCCGACCACTTCATTCCTTTGGCCGAGTCCAGTGGGCTGATTGAGGGCATCACGAATCAGGTGATACAGACTGTTCTAAATGACCTCGGGACAATACTGGCCAGTGATCGCTCGATGCATGTGGCATTGAACCTGGCGGCGGCCGACGTGTGTACAGGGCACTTTTTGCCGAAACTACTGGAGGAGGTTCAGCGCCTGGACGTTCTCCCGGGGCAAATTTGGCTGGAGGTGACTGAGCGCAGCCTGCTCGATCCTGCTCCAGCCAAAATCACCATAGAACGTGCGCGTAATGCCGGTTTTATTATCGCGCTAGATGACTTCGGTACAGGCTATTCAAGTTTGCAGTATCTGCAGCAGTTGCCGCTCGATGCGCTCAAGATCGATCGGTCGTTCGTTGAGCAGGTCGGTGCAGCTACTGAAAAGACGCTCTTGGTCACTCACGTCATTCAGATGGGGCGTGCCTTGGAATTGACGCTGATTGCAGAGGGCGTCGAGACGACAGGGCAGCTCGACTACCTACGTGCGAACCAGGTCCGTTACGCTCAGGGATGGCTGTTCGCGAAGGCTATGGATTGCGCGCAGTTCAAAAAACTCTACTGGGCAAGCAGGCCCTTGGCGCTGCGGCATAGCGACGATGTTAATGTGAGTTCTTGAGTGGCTTGGCGGCGTGGTAACAACCTGTAGGTCTCGAGTTTTATCAATGTCGGGCCCTGCATGCGCCTATGCACGGACAGTCGCACTATGAGCCCTTTCTTGGCATATTTTTTCGGCCGGCGGGTGGTGAATTGCCAGCATTTTCACAGAAGTGACCTACACGAAATTGTTCGTAGTAGCGTCCGAAGCTCTGAGGGCCAAACTTGCGCTATTTTCGAGACTGTAGATGGACATTTCTCGCTTAAATGAACTCTTTTTCGAGCACAATTGTGTAGCTTCGATGAATCTCGAAATGATGGATTTCAAATACAACCTCACCTTGACTATGTCGTCCTCCAAAGACCCGGAAACAGAGGGTGTGACGGCTGTTTTTCATGATGTCAGCGCACTGAACCTAAACGCCTTCGGTGGCGGGCTAACCCAATTCATGGACCTCGTCGTGACGCGAATCGATAACGGCCTGGACAGAATCAGGTACGAATTGAAAGATGTTGAGGAAGAGAAAATCTCTTTCTATTTTTCGACTTTCAGCGCGCGAGGCCATGAGGAGTAAGTCTGCGGATATTAATAGGAGCGCTGGCGGTAGCGCTGTTGGCAGGATGTATGGATACCCATGCCAGTCCTTGAACGTCATACCCCGGAATGTTTGCGGGTGGAGGCCTCGAAATCACCTGCTAAATAGTCATCCCCTGGTGCAACTAATCCTTAGCAGTGCACCCGTCGCGACAGGCAGATAACGGCTAGAAGCGGCCATAACCGGCCGTTCGAAAGGCGCCTGAGACATCTTATATCCTGCACTTGATCTATTCTGGATCGTGACAACACACGCAAAGCTTGTTTCCTTCAGGGTCTCGAAAGTACGCCCCATAAAAATCCGGGTGGTATTCGGGTCGCAGGCCCGGAGTGCCTTCGCATGTTCCATCCAAGACCAACGCCAAAGCATGGGCGTTGCGTACGATCTGTCTATTAGGTGCTAGCAGAGCAATCATTTGCCCATTCCCTAGCGTCGCAGATTGGCTGTCGAACGGTTTGCCCACCACGAAAAGAGGCCGTGCAGTGTCGGGGTGTTTCCAGCCAGCCCATGGGCGTTCAACGTCTGTGAACTTGAGATCAAGTCCGAGTATCTCCATGACCCCTTGATAAAACACAAGTGCTCTATTGAAGTCATTCACTCCGATGAATACATGTGAAATCATTTTTGTCCTAAAAAGAGGAAGCCTTCTCGCAACATACCAAGAATTTTCAGGCTGTGTTCAACCTCTGGCCTGAAACATACTCAGTCGAACTTGGAAGATGTTTTTACACTAACGGGGCCGATTGCTGCGTGTGGTGAAGTGCTGCTATCGACCCAGGCTGTGTGAAAGCACAAGCAGCATTTTGAAGTCCTCGTCTTTACGGAAATCTGCCAGCGTTCGGTCAGTCGGCGAACTTGGAGTTTGCTCAGAAACGCGATATCCACTCCGATTACAATCGCCGCCGCTGATCGAAAACGTTTTTCGATTGGTACCCTGTACCTATTCCCGAAGCTGCTTGCGTTACATCCGGCCATCTAGAATGGGTTCCAGGCCTAGTTTTGAAACGAGCCCGAAACCCTCTCTAAATATAAGCCGCTCTCCACAAACGATAGGTGTGCCGACTACATCGGAGGACGTTGCAATTTGACCCACTCCTGTACGGTTGGTCGTTGCCATTGGCGCTGCGCGTACTCCACCAGCGCGGGTGGTACGGAGTCGCCGTTGAATATCAGCCGGTTGAGCATCAAGGCCAGATCCACATCGGCGATCGACCATTGACCGAACAGGTACTCGGGGCTGTCGGCCAGTAGCGTTTGTGCGGCACCGCACAGCTTGCGCGCTGCCGACTCGGCAGCTGGCGACAAGGGGTTTGATTTGAGTCCATAAAACACAACCAATGTGGATCGTTCCTGCCGAATGGGCAGCAGGTCACTCCGCACCCATGCCTGGACTTGTCGTGCCTTTGCATGCTGCATCATGTCTTGTGGGTAAACCGGCGCCTGGGGGAAAACGTCTTCCAGGTACTCAGTGATCGCCGACGATTCAGATAAGGCGAAGTCGCCGTGCACAAGTGTGGGTACCCGCTGGGTCTGCGAGAGGCTGGCATAGTCCTCTGACTGGTTTTCGGACGAGTCGAGGTCTAGCGGGATCATTTCAAATTCGATGCCCTTTTCGCGGAGTACCACGAAAGCCGACATGGCATAGGGGCTGCAAAATTGAGAGTCAACGTACAAGCGCAGGCGGGAATTATTCACAGGTCATCTCCTTATGCAGAAGGAAGCACGCTACGAGATTTACAGCGATAAATAAAATTCATGATGTTCATGGGCGTATTCCTGACCGGAATACTTTGTTGCCGCCTGCCCTTGTCTGGCTTCCTTCAGATTGGGCGCGCTCTGTTTTGGAGGTAACCCCGCCACGACAGGTACCCCGGCTTATCATTCAGCGGTCGTGCTGAAGACTAGGCAGTTTCTCCCACCCTGTATCCTATAAATGCGGGCCGTCTGTGTCTGTCGGCACCATCGCCCGAATGATACGGTCTGCATTTATTGCATATCGATGAGGCAAAAATGGATCTCACTGCAATCCCATTTGGTACCACCGATTGGTCAACGATAGAGCCGGTGGTGCATGCCGGTCAGACAGGCACAGCCTATTGGCGTACCTGCCAGTTTGGATCAGCTCGTGTGCGGATGGTCGAATACAGCCCTGGATATTTGGCCGATCACTGGTGTTGGAGGGGGCACATCCTGTTGTGCCTGGAGGGTCAATTGGATACAGAACTTGAAGATGGTCGTCAGTTCACACTGACGCCAGGCATGAGCTATCAAGTGGGCAATAATGCTGAGGGGCATCGTTCATCCACCACGATCGGGGCGAAGTTGTACATTGTGGATTAGTCGTGGGGGCGACCTGTAAACGCACCCCACCAATCCGTTGGCAGCGGATGCTCCCGTAATCAGGGAGCTGAAATATACCTCTAGGAATGACTGCTTTTGGCCGAGAGCCGGCGTTTCTGTTTAGGGCAAAATTAGGGCATATGGAAGGCCGCTTGAGCCCACTGTACGCCAACGGCGAAGCTCGAAAGCGCCGTTTTTGGCGGGCTAAAGCGGCCTGCAAGGACTTCAGAAGGGGTTCGAATCTTTATCTCTCCGCCATACATAGAAAAAGCCCCCAGGACGAACCTGTGGGGCTTTGCATTTCAGCCGGGTCTACATCAAACCCCTCGGCGGTCCGCTCACGGCTGAGAATGCCCCAGCTTCCGTTTGATCAGTTCATAAACTTCCTTGTGCGTCGAGTTATGCAGCGAGTTGTCCTTGCATGCCGAGGCAAGGAAGGTTTTGACTTCCTCCTTGGCGTGCGGATAAAGGCTGGCGACGTAGTCTGCTTCGTGGGCTTGTGTGCAGTTGAAATGCTTGTCGTCTTTCGCTTTGTCTCTAGCCATGTCTGCGGCTCCTTTTGAGTTCAATGATTGGGTGAAACCGGGCCGGATTGCCCCATACGCAACAGAGCGTAGGAGAGGAAAGGAGGCCCGCCAGTCGTTAAAGCAAAAAAGGAAAAGGCTGTAGGACGTTGTCGCGCAATGATTCTCGCGGTTAAATTTCCTTAACCGGTGTATCTCCATGCGCACTCTTGATCAACTCGATCACGTGTAAACAATCCGCCTTGTTCACATACGACTCGCCACTGGCGATGGTCTCGTGATTGCCCGCGCGCAGCCTCCAGCGCCATTGGCCTTTGCCTGTAGTGGGGGTGCCTCTGGATTGCCTGTAAATCTCGAAATATATTCAGTTCGCTCCATGCGATTAATACGTGCGACAGCCTATGTGGCGCATCGACGCAAGCCTAGCGCAGGCGGTTTTTTTGGCCATCGGACATTTGTTTCCAATCGTTGGGGGATGTTTCTGAAGGGCTTGAGCCAGAGCGTCTGGTGTGTCCGGTTGATTGGCTGTATGGCGTACTTTCTCGACAGACTTTTCCCGCGCCCCCATGAGATTTTTTCGTCAGTTGCTCGATCTTGAGTTGGTCATCCGGACGGGTTTGAATCGCCTGCCGGTGGACCGACGCATCATGGCGATGGACGCCGCCCCCCAGGCCTTTCTACACTGCCCGCATTCCGGGGAGCAGGGGGCTATGGATGAACCGCAATGAACTTCGCAAGGCTGACATCAACCTGATGGTGGTGTTCGAGACCTTGATGCTCGAACGCAACGTCACCCGCGCGGCGGAAAAGCTGTTTCTCGGCCAGCCGACCATCAGCTCGGCGCTCAACCGATTGCGCACGATGCTCAACGATCCGTTGTTTATTCGCGTCGGCCACCGTATGGAGCCGACGGCCCGTGCCGAAGATATCTTTCGCCACCTCAAGCCTGCGCTGGATTCGCTGTCGGTGGCGCTGAGCCTGACCCGCGATTTCGATCCGGCGGTGAGCACCATGACCTTCCGCATCGGGCTGTCCGATGACGTCGAGTTCGGCCTGTTGCCGCCGCTGTTGCGCGCGCTGCGTCAGGAAGCACCGAGCGTCGTGTTCGTTGTGCAACACGTCGATTACTGGCGGATCCCCGACTTGCTGGCCGCCGGCGACATCACCGTCGGCATCAGCCAGACCCGTGGCCTGCCGGCCAATGCCAAGCGCAAACTGCTGCGGCACATTCAGCCGAGCATCCTGCGTGCCGACGCCTCCGATACACCGCTGACCCTCGATGAATACTGCGCGCGTCCGCACGTGCTGGTCTCCCATACGGCCAACGTCAGCGGCTTCGCCGATGAGTGGCTGGCGGAACTCGGTCGTACCCGTCAGGTGGTGCTGTCGGTGCCGCAATACAGCGCGTTGCCGGCGCTGTTGGCCGGCACCGACCTGATCGCCAGCCTGCCGGACTACACCGCCGCAGCCATGGCCACTTCCGGATTGCTGTTCAAGGAACCGTTCCCGTTCAAGACGCCGACGCTGGACCTGTCGATGGTCTGGCTCAGCCACGTCGACAGCGACCCGGCCGAGCGCTGGTTGCGCTCGCGGCTTGAAGCGTTCATGAGCGAAAGACCTCTGATCCCGGCGTGACCCCAACAAGGGCGCTGCGACTGGCTGTGTTATATGTATGCCCCCCCAACCCGCTGACTGGAGCATCCCCATGCCACACCTGCACATGGAATACACCGCCAACCTGCCGCAGTTGAACGCCGACCTCGCGTTGATCCGGCTAAACAACACGTTGGTGGGTTCCGGTCAGTTCGCCGCCGAGTTCGATATCAAGAGCCGTGCGGTAAAAGTGGAAACCTTCAAGGTCGGCACGGCCATGGGCGAGCGGGCGTTTGTGCATGTGAAACTGGCGCTGCTCAGTGGTCGTTCGGCGGAGACCAAGAAGCAGCTGTCGCAAAGTCTGCTGGCGGTGTTGCAGGAGCTTTGCGAATGGCCGGCCGGCGTCGAGGTGCAGTTGTGTGTGGAACTGTTGGATATCGACCGCGAGTCCTACAGTAAAGCCGCCATTTAGCCTGCTTCCAGCTCGCTGCACACCTTGATCACTTGCTCGCGCAGCCACACGTTGGCGCTGTCCTGATCGGCGTTCTGGCTCCATTGCATATCGAGGGTGAATCCCGGTAGGCCATTGGGCGCCTCACAGTGATTAAACACCGCATCGTTGGTGAGTAAACGCTGGATGCGCCGGGGCAGGGTGAGGATGAAATCTGTGCCGGTGATCATCTTCAGTGCGGCGCTGTAACTGTTCGAGCGCGCGACGATCTGGCGTTTCTGTGCCTGCCGTGCCAGCCAACCGTCGACCATATTGGTGGTGGACGTCCACGGTGTCGGGAACACATGCCGCCGCTCGGTGAACGCTTGCAGGCTCAATCGCGGCTCCAGTGGCGTGGCGCGTTTGTCGAAGACGCAGACCAGGTCATCCTCCAGCAGCATTCGCGATTTCAGGTCAGTGTGGTGGCGGTGAAAATTGGGGCCGAAACTGATCACCAGATCGAGGCTGCCATCGCGCAATTCGTCGGCCGGGACGTCAGTTTCGAACTTGTGCACGTTGACCATCACCGGCAAGTCATCGAAGTCGAAACGTTTCAACAGGCGGGGCAGAATCAGTTGCTCGAAATATTCCGGTGCGCAGATGTTGAACGTGACCGCTTGCTGGGTCGGGTTGAACACCGGGGCGCCGGCGTGGCACAGGTTGATACTTTCAAGAATCTTCTGCACATGGCCGTACATGCTGCAGGCCTTGTAGGTGGGGCGCATGCCCGTGCGAGTGTTGATGAATAGCTCGTCTTCGAAACTGGTGCGCAGTTTTTTCAGGCAATAACTGACGGTGGACTGACTGACATACAGCGTTTCCGAAACATCGGTGACGCTGCTCTGCTCATACACGGCGACAAACACCATGAGATCCTGCATGTCGAGTTTTCGAAGCAAGTTACTGTTCAGCATCCGTACTGTCTCGCTGTGCTCCTTGCGCTGAATACGCGCAAACGTGTGCGAACGATCCTAACGGAACGATGGTTCCAGGACAAAGCCTTGTAGGACATTTCACGGACAGTTGTGGGACAGAAAGTTTTAGGAAGACGACTTCATCAATCAATCCGCTGAAACATGGCCAGAGGCCTCTAGCCCGATCATTGGAACTGGCGTGCGTAATGCCGGGGATCGAAACGCCACACCATGAGAAGCATGACCACCATCACTGCGGTCAGTGACCACCACGCCCATTCGAAGCTGCCCAGCTGATCGCGGATCATCCCCGCCATCAGTGGCGAGAGCCCGGCAATCAGATAGCCGATTCCCTGTACGAAGGCGGTCAGACCTCCGGCGCGCTGCGGGTTGTCGAGGTGATCGAGTGAAACGATCAGGCTCATCGGGAACAAGCCGCCAATCCCCAGACCCAGCAGGCACGGCCATAACAGGCTGAGGTATTGCGGGCTGAGGATCAGTCCACAGAAACCGCCAATGATCAGCCCGAGAAGCGCCATCAGCACCACACGACGATCACGGCTGCGATTGGCAATGGCGGGCACTACCAGGCCGGAAATCACCTCCATGGCGGTCAGAAAACCTAACAACAGCCCGGCGCTTTGTTCGCTCCAGCCTTTTTCAACGTAGTACGGCGCGAGCCAGGCGAGCACGCACGTGTAGGACGCTGTCCCCAGGCCGAAGAAGATTGCGAGTAACCAGGCGCGGGAATGTTTGAAGAAGGATTGTTTTCTTACAGCTGGCGCCGAGCCCCGAGGCGTATTCACCCGCTGTGCCCACCAGAACAACAATGCCAGCAGTGCCAGCCCTGCCCATATCGCCAGACCGACGCGCCAACTGCCAGTGCGTGACATGACCAGTGGTGCAAACGAGGCGGCGATGGCCGCGCCGCCCATGATCGAGGTCACATACAGGCCCATGCACAGCGCCACGTTGTCGGGAAAACGCGACTTGATGAACGCCGGCATCAAGGCCTGAATCAGGGCGATCCCGAACCCGGCGAGCACGGCACTGACAATCAGCTCGGCGGCCGAATCAACAAACAGGCGTGCCACGGTCGCCAGACCAATGATGGCCAGCGACATCAGTACCGTGCGTTGCTCGCCGAGGCGCTGGCTGATGCCCATTGCGAAAAACATCGCCAATCCCATCGCCATGACAGGGAGCATCGTCAGCAACGAGGCGACGCTGAAACTCAACGCAATATCGCCACGTATCGCCGATAACAACGGCCCAACTGCCGCCATTGATGGGCGCAGGTTAAGGCCGACCAAGACTATGCCGAGCATCAGCCAGGTTGCGGGGCGGGCGGTGATGCGGACGTTTTCCATGTTCAGACCTTAAAACCGAAGGCTGACGATTAGGCGCGTACTCACCTGAGAGGGGCAAATCAGAAAATCCACGACCCCACCTAAAAATCAAATAACCTCGCGACCCCCTGCAGGAGAATCCTGCGATTCGCTGAACCAGACCTGAACCATTCTCAAATACTTCGCAAGTTTTGGCTTTTAGCCATCAACCAACTAATCGTTATCTTATTTTTCACAAAAAATTGATGGTTGCCTGCTTAAAGTTTGTGCTGTCTGAGTCAATGAACTTTTCACAATTGGCGATGGCACTTCTCTTCAGGAATATCCTTAATCATGTTGAAGTTAAAAGCCGTGCGCCCGGAATGGGTGACGTTGTGTGCCAGTGCGTTTTTTTTAGCTGGATTCAACTTTGTGCTTTGGCAGCACCTGTTCGCGATTACCTCGGCGGATGCCAAGGGCATAGCCCTGCGTGTCGCTTTCGGGGCGATGATCTTCGCGGCCTTCAACATTGTGCTGACCTTCCTGGCGTTTCGCCGAGTCTTGAAACCGGTACTGATATTGCTGTTCCTGATCAGCGCCAGCGTGGCTTATTTCATGAGCCAATACGGTGTATTGATCGATGCAGGGATGTTGCGTAACTTCGCAGAAACCAATGTCACCGAAGTTCGTGACCTGCTCTCTCTAAAGTTGCTCGCTTATATAGTCTTTTTAGGTGTGGTGCCGTCCTGGATACTGTGGAAAGTTCCAGTCGACTACCGCCGTTGGCACCGCGAGTTGTTCAGCAAGGTCATTGTGAGCTTTGCCTCAGTGGCGGTCATCGGTGGGGTGGCGCTGGCCAACTACCAGGGTTTGTCATCCTTGTTTCGCAATCACCACGAATTGCGCCTGATGCTGGTTCCGAGCAACTACATCGGCGCATCGGCCGGTTATCTGCGTGAACAAGTCGCTTCTGCGCAGCAGCCATTCGTCAAGATCGGCGAGGATGCTCAGCGCGATGTTGCCTCGCAGAATCATCCGCGCAAATCCTTGACCGTATTGGTGGTGGGTGAAAGTGCGCGGGCGGAGAACTTTGGCATTTTGGGGTATGACCGCGACACCACGCCAACACTCGACAAGGAAGCAGGGTTGATTGCGTTTACCGATGTGCATTCCTGCGGCACGGAAACGGCGGTCTCAGTGCCGTGCATGTTCTCCAACATGGGCCGCAAGAACTATGACGCCAGTAAGGCGAAGAATGAAGAGGGTTTGCTGGATGTGCTCAAGCGCGCGGGGATCGACGTGATCTGGCGCGATAACCAGTCCGGCTGCAAAGACACCTGTAATCGCGTCACTGTGCAAAACGTCAGCAACTTGAAAGATCCGACGTTGTGCGCCAACAGCGAATGTCGCGACGAAATTCTCCTGCAAGGCCTGCAGGGTTTTATCGATCATCTGGACAAGGACACCGTGCTGGTATTGCACCAGATGGGCAGTCACGGCCCGGAGTACTTCAAGCGTTATCCGAAGGAGTACGAGCACTTCACCCCGGTCTGTGAAAGTAATGCGCTGAACAACTGCAGCCGCGAAAGTATCGTTAATGGTTACGACAACACGCTGGTGTACACCGACCATGTGCTGTCGAGTCTGATCGATGTGTTGCGCAGCAATCAGGACAAGGTCGATACCGCGATGCTGTATCTGTCTGATCACGGTGAGTCGCTGGGCGAGTACAACCTGTTCCTTCACGGCACGCCTTACATGCTGGCGCCGGAGCAGCAGAAACATGTCGCCATGCTGGCGTGGTTCTCCGACAGCTATCAGAAGTCCTACTCGGTCGATACGCATTGCCTGCAAATGACTCGCGACAAGCCATTGAGCCAGGACAATCTGTTTCATTCGATGCTGGGCCTGCTGGAAGTGCACAGCTCGGTGTATCAGCAGGATCTGGACATGTTCGCGGGCTGCCGTGGCGCGGTGATCGACGGGGTGTTGGCCAAAGAGTGAGCCAGCAGACTCACCTTGTAAGACTATTCTTCCTTCAGGCGGGAGATTTCATCAAGCTCTTGTCCAGTTGAGGCGCGGAAACCGCCAGTGGCGATATATACTGCGCGCCATTCTTCAAGGGAGAGCCGTGTGGCCATCGATATTCACTGGATTCGCGACAACGAAAGCCTCGCGCAATTTTGCGCCGAGTGGCAGCAGCTGCCTTTCGTGGCCATCGACACCGAATTCATGCGGGTCGACACCTTCTACCCGATTGCCGGCCTGTTACAGGTTGGCGACGGCAAGCGCGCCTACCTGATTGACCCGCTGAGCATCAATGCCTGGCAACCACTGGCCGCACTGCTGGAAAACCCGGCCGTGCTTAAAGTCCTGCACGCCTGCAGTGAAGACCTCGAAGTCCTGTTGCGCCTGACAGGCAGCCTGCCAGCGCCAATGTTCGACACGCAATTGGCCGCCGCTTATCTGAACCTCGGGTTCTCGATGGGTTATTCGCGGCTGGTGCAATCAGTGCTCGGCATCGAACTGCCGAAGGGCGAAACCCGCTCCGACTGGTTGCAGCGTCCGTTGTCCGACACGCAAATCAGCTACGCCGCCGAAGATGCCGTGCATCTGGCGGAGGTTTTCGTACAGTTGCGCCCGAAACTGTCTGACGACAAGTTCGCCTGGGTACTGGAGGATGGCGCTGAACTGGTCGCCAACCTGCGTCGCGAAACCGATCCGTACGAGGTTTATCGCGACGCCAAACTGGCGTGGAAACTGTCCCGTGCGCAGTTGGCCGTGCTGCGCGAACTGTGCGCCTGGCGCGAACGCGAGGCCCGCGCGCGCGACCTGCCGCGCAACCGTATCGTCCGCGAGCATTCGCTGTGGCCGCTGGCCCGCACGCAACCGGACTCGCTCAGTGCTTTGGGCAAGATCGAAGACATGCACCCGCGTACCGTGCGTCAGGACGGCGAATTTCTGCTTGATCTGATCAAGCGCTCTGGCAGTGTGGGCCCTGATCAATGGCCGCCCGCTGTGCCGGAGCCATTGCCGATCGAAGCGGCCGCGTTGATCAAGCAACTGCGCGCCCTGGGGCAAGCCGAGGCCGAGCGCCTGGACATCGCCCCGGAACTGATGCTGCGCAAGAAAACCCTCGAAGCCCTGGTCAAAAGCGGCTACCCCGAGGGTCCTTACCAATTGCCTGAGTCGCTGCGTGGCTGGCGCCGCGAACTCATGGGTCAGAAGCTGCTCGACAGCCTGGCCACCGCGGGAGAACAGCCTTGAAACGTATTTGCTCCATTTACCAAAGCTCGAAACGCAGCGGCATGTACCTCTATGTGCTCAAGAGCGATGAGCTTGAGCGTGTTCCGGAAGCCCTGATGCTGGCGTTCGGCAAGCCGAAACACTCGTTCAATCTGGTGCTGTCGCCGGAGCGCAAGCTGGCCAGCGAAGATATCGTCGTGGTGCTGGAAAACCTCGACAAGCAGGGCTATCACCTGCAAATGCCACCGGCCGAGGACGAGTACATCGAGCACTTGCCCGAAGAGTTGTTGCGCCGCAACGACCCAATGTGATCGGCGAGGCCCTGTTCTGGGCCTCGTTAACCCTGGAACTGTTTTTAACGCGATGGCCGCGATGAATGTTGTGGCCATCTGCACGATTTGCGAAAGGTTTGAAGATGCGCGTTCTGATTGCTGAACACGACCACGCGATATACGCCCGGCTGCTGCAACAGGCGGCGCCGGAGCTTGAAGTGCTGACCAGCGGCGACTCGGCTGAACTGGCTCAACTGGCTGCCGACTGCCCGGTGTGGCTGGGACAGCCGGATCTGCTCGCGACCTTGTTGCGCCAGGGGCATCAACCGCAATGGCTGCAATCGACCTGGGCCGGCATCACACCGCTGCTCGCCGACGGCCTCTGCCGGGATTATCGCTTGACCCGCGCGGTGGGGATTTTTGGCCAGGTGATGGCTGAATACGTGCTGACCTATATGCTCGGCCACGAACGCGAAGTGCTGGCACGGCTGGTCAGCCAGGTCGAGCGTAAATGGGACAACCGCACCGGTCAGAGTCTGGTCGGGCGCAAGGTGCTGATCGTCGGCACCGGCGACATCGGCCAGAGCGTGGCGCAGTTTCTGCTGCCGTTCGGCGTTGAGTTGTACGGTATCGCCAGCAGTGCCCGCGAGCAGGCGCCGTTTGTCGAGGTCGGCTCAATGGCGGATCTGCCGCGACTGGTGGGCGAAGTGGATTACGTGGTCAACCTGCTGCCCAATACCGAACACACCCACGATATCTACGACGCGGCGCTGTTCAAGCAATTCAAGCCGACCGGGTTGTTCATGAACGTCGGGCGGGGCGTGGCAGTGGTCGATGCGGATCTGGTGGAGGCCCTCAAGGAAGGTCATCTGGCGGGCGCGGTGATCGACGTCTGCCGTCAGGAGCCACTGCCGCAACGTCACCCGTTCTGGACGGCGTGGGGCTTGCTGCTCACCGGTCACAGCTCGGCACCGACGTCACCGGCGTTGATGGTGCAGTTGTTCGTCGACAACTTGAAGGCGTATCAGGCGGGTGAAGCATTGCGCGGGGAAGTGGATTTCAATCGCGGTTATTGATCGCGTCGCCACAGAAACTGACAAGTGCGGGGCAACCGGCAGTCGCCAGCGCTTGGCCCGCCGGGCCTTCGGCACTAGACTGGCGGCCTTTTCACCACCTGATGTTGATGCTTGAGCCATGGCCGCCAAAGTCGAACCGTTCTGGATACGCAAAACCCTCGATCAACTGGATCTGGAGGAATGGGAATCGCTGTGCGACGGCTGTGGCCTGTGCTGCCTGCAAAAACTCGAGGATGAGGAAGACAACAGCGTTTACTACACGCGCATCGCCTGCAAACTGCTGGACCTGAAAACCTGCCAGTGCAGCGACTACCCGAACCGCATCAAGTTTGTCCCGGACTGCATCCAGCTCACTCCCGGCCAGGCTGAAGAGTTCAAATGGCTGCCGCCGACTTGTGGTTATCGACTAGTGAGCGAAGGCAAGGATCTGCCGTTATGGCATCACCTGGTGTGCGGCGACCGAGATGCGGTGCACCACGAAAGGATTTCCCAGTCCGGGCGCATGCTTGCCGAAGGCAGCGTGGCAGAGGATGACTGGGAAGATCATCTGATTTTCCGCGCGGGTTAACGAACAAACGTCCTGGATAATGTGTTGTTTATTAATACCGCCATCGCTGGCAAGCCAGCTCCCACAGGTTTATCTGAATGGCACAGATCCTGTGAACACTCCAAAACCCTGCGGGAGCTGATTTGCCACCGATGAGGCCGGGAGCCTCATCAACAGCTCTGGTTCAAACCCCGGCTTTCGGCGATTTCACCGAATCATTGCCAGTAACGGTTGCGGTGCTGGTCGCAGCCTCGGCGTTGGCCTTCAGCTTGCTCAGTTCTTCACCGGCGAGCTCGATCTTGGCCCGCACGTTGTTCATGTCCTGACGGCTTCTCTCGAACAGGCTTTTCACCGAACTGTGCCCGGTAATGCCACGGGCCATGGCCACACCGCCAATCGCCACCTGAATCAACCCGAACACACCGCCACGGCGCAGGCCCTTGCCGACCATCACTACGCCGCCGGCCAGTGAGCCAATGCGCTCCCAGCCCTGAACATTCTGGTCGGACGGGGACTGAAACGGGGTGGATTCGATACGCTCGACGCGTTTGAGCTCGGTCATGATCTTTCTCCAGGCAATGAATAATGGATAAACAAGCTGACTGCCAGAGCGGTCAGCTTGTTCCATCGGATGTGCGACGCTTCAGCGGAATTTTGGCCCGGAGCGGGTATTCAGGCCCTTGGCCATGCGGTCGTAGAGCACAACGTTGACCGTCGCGGCGAGGTTCATGCAACCGGTGGTCGGGATGTACACGACGTCTTCGCACCAGTCGCGGATCTCTTTATCAAGCGAGCCGTCTTCCGGGCCGAAGATGTACAGCGCGCGGTCCGGGTGGGTGTATTCCGGCAGCGGGCGGGCGCCTTCCACGAGTTCCACAGCGACCGGCACGCAGTTGAGCGGGAGGATCTTTTTCAGATCATCGATACCGATCAGCGGGATGTCGTAATGCACGCGCTTGGTGTCGGTGACGAAATCGGCGGCGCGTTCATAACGTTTGCCGGTATAGAACACCGACGCCACGCCGTAACAGCCTGCGGCGCGCATCACCGAACCGACGTTCTCCGGTGATTTTGGGTTGTACAAACCAATGCAGCTGTAACGTTTGTCTGCCACGAGCGGGGAGCCTTCGGGAAAAAGAGCGCGATTATACGGGGATTGGGGGAGGGCGGGCAGCTTCGATATCTGCCGTATCTGATCCGGCCTTATCGCTGGCAAGCCAGCTCCCACAGGTATTTCGGGGGTACACAAAATTGTGATCGACCCAAATCACTGTGGGAGCTGGCTTGCCAGCGATGGGGCCAGTGTGGGCATGAAGATCAGTCTTCTTTCTTCATCAGCCCGGCCAATGCAGCAAACGGATTGTGCGTCGCCTTGGCAATCTTCGGCGTGCTCAGCGAGCCTTCGCTGAAGTATTGCTGGTCGGTATAACGCGAGTGCTCGTTGTCATGGCAGTACAGGCACAATAACTCCCAGTTCGAGCCGTCCTGCGGGTTGTTGTCGTGGTTATGGTCACGGTGGTGCACGGTCAGTTCGCTCAGGCGCTTGCCGGAAAACTCACGGGTGCAGCGGCCACACACGTGCGGGTACATCTTCAGGGCCTTGTCGCGGTAGCCCATTTCCTTGTCGCGCTGGTTGTCGGCGAGGATGCGATCGAGCTTCGACGTGTTGGTGGGGGTGGACGAACTCATGGGTTCACCTTTGCAGAAGACTAAAGACGGTTATGTTCGCAGTTTAGCTCAGCCCTTGAGCTTCTCGGCAATCCAGATGGTGTGGCGCGTGCCTTTGTTGCCGTGGGCGAAGACCTGCACTTCTTCGGCCTTGAAACCGGCCTTCTTCAATTTGTCGGAAAACTGCCGATCGGCGCTGGCCGACCACACGGCGAGTACGCCTTTGGGGCGCAAGGCCTTGGCGCAGGCGTTCAGCCCGGCGGCGGAGTACAACCAGCTATTGGCCTTCTGGGTCAGGCCTTCAGGGCCATTGTCGACGTCGAGCATGATCGCGTCGAAACCGTTCGGCTCGCTTTGCAGCACATTGGCAACGTCTTCCTGGCGGATCACCGTGCGCGGATCGAGCAGCGGGCGACCGGACTTTTCGCCAAGCGGGCCACGGTTCCACTCGACCACGCCCGGGACCAGTTCAGCGACCACGACTTCGGCGGTTTTGCCTAGGTGCTTGAGTGCAGAGGCGAGGGTGAAACCCATGCCCAGGCCACCGATCAGCACCCGCGAATCCGGACGTCCGGCGACCTTGCGGCAAGGGATCTCGGCCAAGGCATCTTCAGAGCCGTGCATGCGCGTGTTCATCAACTGCCCGCCGTCGCCGCCCTGGATCTTGATGACAAAATCCTCGCCATACTCGAACAGGCACAGGGCACCGCCGCTTTCAGGGATCGGGGTGGTGTCGAGCAGAACAAAACGTTTCATGGAAATCTCTACAAGGGGGAAGGCAAGCAGGCCCGTTGGGAGTAGCCTGAGCGCAGACTAAGGCCAAACGGAGCCCTTGATGAAGCGCACCATTCTAACGGTCATTGCCCTGGCCGCGCTCGCGATTACTGCAGCGCAGGCACAGCAGGCCATTCCGGTCAGCCCGGCGCCGCAACCCGGCTCGCCCGGGACCGCAACGCCGACGCCATACCCGCAGATCACACCGATCAACATTCCCAAATCGGGCGCCGGCAGTGGCAGCCCACCGCTGGTGCCGATCGAAATGCCCAGCCCGCCGAGCAAGGATCAACCGGTACCGGGCATCGAGCCGACCGGCACCAAGGCGAAAACCCCGGGCGGTTAAATCTGCTGCGCCGCCAGTTGGCCGTCAGCCATGCGCAGGCGTTTGGACAGCGAGACGGCGAGGGCGCGGATGATCTTGGCGGCGATCTTCGGTGCGTCGTTGAGCATTTTTTCCAGCGAATCCTTGCCCAGGTTCAGCAACTGACAATTGCTCGCCGCGATGCACGTCGCCGAGCGTCGCTCGCCATCGAGCACGGCCATTTCTCCAAATGCCCGACCACTGCGCAGCGTGGCCATGGTAATGACCTGGCCGTCGGGCCCGGTTTTCTGCACGGCGACCTGGCCGGTGTGAAGAATGCACATGAAGCTGCCGGCATCGCCTTCGCGGAAAATCGCCTCGCCCTCAGCCACGGTGCTGATGCTGAAGTAGCCGGAGGCTGCGGCAAAATCCGCCGGCGCTAATTGATCGAACAGGCCGCAATCCATCAGCCAGTCGCGGATTTCATTGTTCAGTAAGGTTGGTTCTGACATGTCATTGCTGTCTTTTTGTTTTCTCGGTTTTCAGGCGCTATATGAACCCTACATTGGATTTGTGGGGTATCGGCCTCTTGGGTCTGCAATTAAGACCCAAGTGACCGACGGAGTTCCTCAGGCAAGCCCCAGAACCTTGAAAACAAATGCATATTCGAGCGCTACGTCACGTAATCCCTGATATCGCCCGCTCATTCCACCATGCCCGGCGCCTAATTCGGTCTTGAGCAGCAGCACATTGTCGTCAGTCTTGTTCGCGCGCAGTTTCGCCACCCACTTGGCCGCTTCCCAGTACTGCACACGGCTGTCGTTGTAGCCGGCGATGACCAGCGTTGCGGGATAATTCTGCGCGCTGACGTTTTCGTACGGCGCATAGGCCTTGATCCGCTCATAGACGTCCGGGTCTTCGGGATTGCCCCACTCGTCGTATTCCGTGACGGTCAGCGGCAGCTCCGGGTCGAGCATGGTGTTGAGTACGTCGACGAACGGCACTTCGGCAATCGCCACACCAAACAGATCCGGCCGCTGATTAAGCACCGCGCCAATCAGCAAACCGCCGGCGCTGCCACCGCTGATCGCCAGTTGTGGCGCAGTGGTGATGCCGTTGAGAATCAAAAACTCGGCGCAGGCGATGAAGTCGCTAAAGGTGTTGTGCTTGTGCTCCTGCTTGCCGGCGCGATACCAGGCTTCGCCCAGCTCACCGCCGCCGCGCACGTGGGCGATGGCGAAGGCCATGCCGCGATCGAGCAGGCTCAAACGGGCATGGGAGAACCACGGGTCGAGGCTCGAACCGTAAGCGCCGTACCCATAGAGGTAGAGCGGCACCGGTTTGCCGACCATTTCACGTTTCATCACCAGACTGATCGGCACTTGCGTACCGTCCGGAGCGGTCGCCCACAGGCGCTGGCTGACGTAGGCGTCGGCGTCGAACGGGCCGAGCACCGGGGTTTCCTTGAGGACGGTTTGTTCGCCCGTCGCCAGAATCAGTTGGCGTACCTGAGCGGGGCGATTCAAGGCCTCGTAGCGCAGACGAATGCGATCGCTTTCAAATTCCAGACTGTTTTGCACGTAGAGGCTGTAGGCCGCGTCCGGCAATTGCACGCGATAAGGCGTCAGGCCATGTGGGTGAACTTCAATGATCGGCAGGCCACCTTCGCGCAGGCTCAGGGTCATCGCTTCGGTGTTGAGGGTCACGCCGTCGAGCATCACCGTATCGCTGTGCGCGATCAGGTTCTGCCAGTCGGCCTCGCTCGGCGCGACACCCGTATCCGGCGCTTGATACAGGGCGAAGTTGATGCCGTCGCGGTTGGTGCGGATGAACCACGTCCATGCGCCATCGAGCATGCCGTGATCGACATCGTATTCATGGTCTTCGACCCGAGGCGCCAGGCAAGTGAACGGCAGATGCGGCTGATTGGCGTCCAGCGCCCAGACTTCGCTGGTGGTCTTGCTGCCCAGCGACAGCAGCAATTGCTGCTCGGAGCTTGAGCGGTAGCAGTGCAGGAAGAAGCGCCCGTCCGGTTCGTGGAACACTTCTTCGGCCGCGGTGCCGTCCAGGCGATAACGGAACAGTTTGTAAGGGCGATGAGTGTCGTCGAGGGCGCCGAAAAACAGCGTCAGGCTGTCGTTGGCCCACGTCATGCTGCCATCGCAGTCTTCGAATTCCAGTTCGCTGACCTTGTCGTTGGACAGTTCCTTGACGAACAGGGTGTAAATTTCATCGCCCGAGGCATCGACGCTGTAGGCCAGACGCTGGTGATCGGGGCTGATGCTGAACGCACCCAGCGAAAAGAAACCGCCATTGGCCAGCACGTTCGGGTCGAGCAGCAGCTGTTCGCGGCTTTCGTCGAGGGTCAGGCTGTCGTCCGCCGGGCGCGGGCAGCGGTAATGCCGAGCGTATTCATCGCCCGCCGTGGTGCGCGTGTAATAAAGGTACGGACCCCACGGCGAGGGCAGGGACAAATCGGTTTCCAGGATGCGGCCCTTGATCTCTTCGAACAGGGTTTCGCGCAGCTCGGCCTGGTCGGCGGTTTGCGCTTCCTGATAGGCGTTTTCAGCCTTGAGGTAATCGAGCACCGCGTCGGTGTCGCGTTCCTGCAGCCAGGCATACGGGTCGGCACCGGCCGCCTTGCGGGCAATCGGGGCACTCATGACGTTGGCGGATTGGGGCATGGAAGGCTCTCGGACAATGTACGGAATCAGGGTTTTCGCCGCTCTGGAAATCACTGCAGCCTCTGTGAGAGCGAGCCTGCTCGCGAAAGCGGTGGGTCAGATAATGATGTTTCAACTGACCGTCCGTATTCGCGAGCAGGCTCGCTCTCACAGGTTGTGTGTCTATTGTGACAAGCCTGGCGGGCGAAAAGTCGTTACTATAAGCGCCTCTTTGCCTGCCTTGCCATGGACACCATGACCGAGAACGACTATCTGATCGCCTGGGGCCTCTACGGCTTTGCCGCTGTAGGCTGCCTGTTGGTATGGATGCGCCTGACCCGCTGGATGTGGCGCTGGTTGCGCGAGCCACTTCGTGTACTGATGGCGGTGCTGCTGTTCAGCCCGACTATCGTTGATCCGGTGAAGGAAATGGTCGCCCCGGCCATCGCCATCACTGCGCTGGATCTGGCGTTCAAGGTGGGCAACAACGCCTGGCGGGCGGTCTCCGATCTGTTCATGTACGGCATGATTGCCTTCGGCATCTACCTGATTTACGTGCTGATCCGCTTGCCGATCGAGCGCGCGTCCAGAGCTCGCCGCGAACAGGCTGAAGCTGCCAAAGCCGCCGCCCGCGCCGACGATCGTGACGATGATCAACCCTTCGGCGCCGCCGGAGACGACCGCTACGGTCGCCCGCCGGTACCGAACAATCCGCAGCGCATGCGGGTCGAGCCGCGTCTGTAATCCCGAGAGTCCGCACATGTGTGAATTACTGGGCATGAGTGCCAACGTGCCGACCGATATCGTCTTCAGCTTCACCGGGCTGATGCAGCGCGGCGGTCGCACCGGCCCGCACCGCGACGGTTGGGGCATTGCGTTCTATGAAGGCCGTGGCCTGCGGCTGTTCCAGGATCCGGCGGCGAGTTGCGAGTCGGAAGTCGCCAACCTGGTTCAGCGCTATCCGATCAAGAGTGAAGTGGTCATTGGCCACATCCGTCAGGCCAATGTCGGCAAGGTCTGCCTGTCCAACACCCACCCGTTCGTCCGCGAACTGTGGGGGCGTAACTGGTGCTTCGCGCACAACGGCCAACTCGCCGACTTCACCCCGATCAAAAGTTTCTACCGCCCGGTCGGCGATACCGACAGCGAAGCGGCGTTCTGCGATTTGCTCAACCGTGTGCGTGCAGCATTTCCCGAACCGGTCGATATAGAAGTGCTGCTGCCGGATCTGGTCGCCGCGTGCGCCGAATACCGCAGCAAAGGCGTGTTCAACTGCATGCTCAGCGACGGCGACTGGCTGTTCTGCTATTGCACGACCAAACTGGCACAGATCACCCGGCGCGCACCGTTCGGCCCGGCGCGGCTCAAGGATGTCGACGTGATCGTCGATTTTCAGGCCGAAACCACGCCAAACGATGTGGTGACGGTCATTGCGACTGAACCGTTGACCGAAAACGAAACCTGGACCCGCTACGAACCGGGCCAATGGAGCCTGTGGCGACGCGGCGAATGCGTAAGCCAGGGCAAGACCGAATAAGGATTTGCATCCCATGTTGCTCAGTTATCTACGGCTGGTGTTGTTTGCGGCGGGCCTGTTGATCGGTGTCCAAGTGCCGGGATTCATCAACGATTACGCGAAGCGGGTCGAGGCGCATCTGATCGAGGCGCAGACCGGTCTGCGCGGGTTTCAGGGCACTGCCGAGCAGTTCTTCAAGGGCGACATTCAGGCGCTGGTCGCGCATTACCGCGCCAGTGAAGACCCTGTGTTTCGCAGCGACGCCGACAGCCTGAGCACCCTGCTCAACCGTCAGATTGCACTGGATAAGCAATTCCAGGCGATGCAGGGCCCTTGGTACATCCGCTTCCTGCAAGTGGTGCTGGCCGCCGATCCGGATATTCGCAAGGAAACCTGGAATGGCTACAGCTACCAGATTCTGCTGACGCCTGAAGCCATGATCTGGGGCATGAGCGGGGCGTTGTTGCTGTCGTTCGGCATCGAATGCCTGTTCCGGCTGATCGACTGGGTCGTGCTGGGCGGCAGGCGCCTGCGCCAGAGCCGGCCGATCGAAGACCGCGACGTGCGCGGCCTCTAAGGCACTGGATCAAAAGATCGCAGTCTGCGACAGCTCCTACATGGGGATGTGCATTTCCCTGTAGGAGCTGCCGAAGGCTGCGATCTTTTGCTTCTAAATATTCAGCTTGATGTAACCCGTGCCCACCTTGCGCGCATACCCCGCCAACACCTGCTGACACAACGTCACGATCTCCTCGACCCACTCGACCCCCACCCGCCACGACACCACCACCTGCAACGCCGGCGGTGTTTTATCGATGCCGAGCAAGGTCAATTCCCCGCGCGCCAGTTCCTCGGCTACCAGCACCGGTGGCAGCGCACCAATGCCAAACCCGTCACGCAGTAACCGGGTAATCGCCGACACCGAATTCACACAGTTCAAGCGCGGCGCCAGCACGCCGCTGGCCTGCATCAGCGCCAGAATGTCTTGATGCGGTCGCGAGTTTTTCGAGTAGGTGATGATCCGCTCCTGTGCCAGTTCGGCGAGATCGGCGTACTCGCGGTTGTAGATCGAATTGCTGGCGACGATCCAGCCCAGCGGATGGCTGGCCAGTTCCAGGCTGCGCACGCTTTCATGGCGCACCAGGTCGGTTTGCAGGATGAGATCGAGAAAGCCTTTTTGCAGCTGATCGCAGAGATTGAGCGACGTATCCGCCACCAGCTCGATTTCAACTTGTGGATACAGCTCGGTCATCTGCGCCACCAATGGGCTCAGCCAGGTGTGAATCACCGTGTCCATGACACCGATACGCACACGGCCGACTTTGCTCGAACGGGTCTCGATCGATTGCTTCAGTGCCTGCATGGTGTCGAGCATCTGCTCGGCATAGTCCAGCACTTTCAAGCCTTCGGGCGTCAGGCTCACGCCACGCGAATCACGCAAAAACAGCTTCACACCGAGTTCGCCTTCAAGCACCGCAATGCGGCTGGAAATCGACGCCTGGGTGGTGAAAAGCTTGTCGGCGGTCAGACGAAAACTCTTCAGCCGGGCGACCCAGACAAAGGTCTCGAGAAACTTCAGGTTCATGGGCAAGGCTCGGGTGACAAATTTTTCTTATGCCTAAGGCGAGGTTTTATTCGTTGGACGCAGCAGGGCTACGGGACGAAAAATCGGCGCATCCGGTTCCCACGATAGGCGTCGTCGGGGCTGCGAACAAGACCAATAAAAAACCTGCGGAGATTTGCCATGAGTGCTCCCGACACTATCGATCTAACCAAGCCATCGGCGCGTCCGGGGCCGTTCGACTGGTATCGCAACATCAACCAACAGGAGCGCCGGACGTTCTGGAGCTGCAAGATCGGCTACGGTCTGGACGGCATGGACACGCAGATGCTCAGTTTCGTCGTGCCGACCCTGATCGCGATGTGGGGAATCACGACCGGTGAAGCGGGACTGATTCACACCAGCACCTTGATCGCTTCGGCCATTGGTGGTTGGGTCGCCGGCATTCTCTCCGACCGCATCGGTCGCGTGCGCACGCTGCAACTGACCGTGCTGTGGTTTGCCTTCTTTACCTTCCTGTGCGGCTTCGCGCAAAACTACGAACAACTGCTGATCGCTCGTACCCTGATGGGCTTCGGTTTCGGCGGTGAATGGACCGCAGGCGCAGTGCTGATCGGCGAGGTGATCCGCGCCAAGGATCGCGGCAAAGCCGTCGGCATGGTGCAATCCGGTTGGGCGCTGGGCTGGGGCCTGACCGCGATACTGTATGCGCTGCTGTTTTCGGTATTGCCACCGGAAGACGCCTGGCGGGCGCTGTTCATCCTCGGCATTGTCCCGGCGATTTTCGTGATTTTCGTGCGGCGTCTGGTCAAAGACCCGGAGATCTATCGCGAGGCCAAGGCTGCGCAAACTCCGGAAAATCAGGCGAAGTTCTACGAGATATTCGCCCCCGGCATGCTCTTCACCACAATCCGTGCGTCGTTGCTGACCACCGGTGCGCTGGGCGGCTACTACGCGATCACCTCCTGGCTGCCGACCTTCCTCAAAAACGAGCGTGGCTTGAGTGTGCTCGGCACGGGCGGTTATCTGGCGATGGTCATCGTCGGCTCGTATGTCGGCTATGTGATCAGCGCCTATCTGACCGACCTGTTGGGTCGCAAGAAGAACTTCATCCTCTTCGCCGTCGGTTCGTTCACCATCGTTCTGCTGTACACGCAATTGCCAGTGAGCAACGGCGTGATGCTGTGGCTGGGCTTTCCGTTGGGGTTCTTTGCTTCGGGGATTTTCAGCGGCATGGGCGCGTTTCTCACTGAGCTGTTCCCCACGCGAATTCGCGGTTCAGGCCAAGGTTTCTGCTACAACATCGGTCGGGCACTGGCGGCACTGTTTCCGCTGTTTATCGGTCTGCTCAGCCAGAAAGTGCCATTGAGCGTGGGCATTGGGGCCTTTGCCGCGGTGTCGTACGGCGTGGTGATTCTCGCGGCGTTGAGCTTGCCGGAGACTCGCGGCAAGCAACTGGATGCGCAGTAACTGATAACCTGCGGGGCATTGCCCAACGGGCTTTGTCCTACGGATAGAAAGACAAGAAGCTACAGGAGTGTTTACCGTGAGCCGCCTGTTATTGAACTGCGACATTGGCGAGAGCTTCGGCAGCTGGACCATGGGTCTGGATGACGAGGTGATGCCCTTCATCGATTGCGCCAACGTGGCCTGCGGTTTCCATGCCGGCGATCCGAGCATCATGCGTAAAACAGTCAGCCGTGCGCTCAGCCACGGCGTGCAGATTGGCGCGCACCCCGCGTATCAGGATCTGGTCGGATTCGGTCGCCGCTCCATGGCCTATTCCGCGCAAGAGTTGCAAGACATCCTGCATTACCAGATTGGCGCCCTCGACGGTATCTGCCGAGCCCAGGGCGCGCGGGTCAGTTACGTCAAACCCCATGGCGCGATGTACAACGACATGATGGCCAACCCGGCGCAGTTGCGCGCAGTGATTCAGGCCGTTGCCGCCTACGACCGCGCGTTGCCGCTAATGCTCATGGCAACCCGCGACAATGCGGCGGCGCAGCAGCTCGGTGACGAGTACGGCGTGACCCTGTGGTTCGAAGCCTTCGCCGACCGCGCCTACGACAGCGCCGGCCGACTGGTCTCGCGGCATCAGCCGGGCGCTGTGCATCACGACCCGCAAAAAATCATCGAGCAAGCCTTGATCATCGCTCGTGGTGACGCGCTCACCGCTAGCGATGGCAGTGCATTGCATTTGCAGGCCAACACCCTGTGCGTGCATGGCGACAACGCCAGTTCGGTGGCTGCCGTGCAGCGCATCCGTGAGGCTTTGAATCAGCAGAACGCGCCATGAATCCACGGATTGAAGTGGTGGCGCTGGATTGCCTGATGCTGCGCCTGTTCGATGAAATCGCCGAAGCCAACATGCCGTGGATGCTCGCGGCCAGCGTGCGGTTGCGTGAAGTGTTCGGCGCGCAGCTGATTGACCTGGTGCCGTCCTACACCACATTGATGGTGCATTACGATTTGACGTCGTTGAGTCCGAAGCAGGCGCGGGAATTGATCGCTGAGGCGTTGATCGATCTGTCGCCAGATGCGCGAACCGTCGGTCAGTGCCACGTGTTGCCGGTCTGGTACGACCTGAGTGTCGGCCCCGAGCTGAGCTTGATCGCCGAGCGCAGCGGTCTGGCCGTGGAGGAGGTGATTCGTCGCCACAGCGCCAGGGAATACCAGGTGTTCGCCCTCGGTTTTGCGCCGGGTTTTGCTTTCATGGGACTGGTCGAAGAGGTTCTGGCAGCGCCGCGTCTGAATACCCCGCGCAAGAAAGTTGCCGCTGGCAGCGTCGGTATTGCCGAGCGGCAAACTGCCGCTTACCCCGTCGTATCGCCCGGTGGCTGGAACCTGATCGGTCGCACCCCGACGAAGCTCTTTGATCGCAATCGTGACGGCTACAGCCTGATGCAGCCCGGTGACACGGTGCGGTTCGAAGCGGTCAGTCATGCCGAGTTCATCAATCTGGGCGGTGATGACACGCCGCTGGAGGCGCTGACATGAGCCGACTGACGATTGAAACCAGCACACCGCTGTGCCTGTTGCAGGACGCCGGGCGCTTTGGCGTGCGACATCTGGGCGTGACTCAGGGCGGCGCGGCGGATTGGTGTTCGATGGGTTGGGCCAACTGGTTGCTGGGTAATGGACTGGATGTGCCGGTCATCGAAATCACCTTGGGCGGGTTTGCGGTGGTGGCCGAAGAGGACTGCATGCTGGCGCTGGCCGGGGCTGATCTTGGTGCGCTGATCGACGGCCAGGCGTTGGCGCCATGGCGCAGTTTCAAATTGAGCAAAGGGCAGACATTGCAGTTTACCCAGCCATTGCTCGGCGCCCGGGCTTATCTGGCGGCGCCCGGTGGCTTCGACGCGCCAAAGGTATTGGGCAGCAGTGCAACGGTGGTGCGCGAAGAGCTTGGCGGGCTTGATGGCATGGGCTTGCCCTTGGCCAAGGGCTCGACGCTGAGCTATCACGGCGAAGCCGCTCAAATGCGCGAAGTAACGCATCAGCAGCAACCGGACCTGCGCTCGAATGAGCCGCTGGACCTGGTGCTCGGTGCGCAAATCGGTCAGTTCAGCGGGCAGAGTCTGTTTGACGTGTTCAATAGCGCCTGGACGCTCGACAGTCGCGCCGATCGCATGGGTATTCGCCTGTTAGGCAAGGCATTGCAATATCAAGGGGTGCCGATGATTTCCGAGGGCATTCCGCTAGGCGCGGTGCAGGTGCCGCCGGACGGGCAGCCGATTGTGTTGCTCAATGATCGGCAGACCATTGGCGGCTATCCGCGCCTGGGGGCGTTGACGCCGTTGGCGTTGGCGAGATTGGCGCAGCGCCTGCCTGGGGCGCAGGTGCGGTTGAGGCCGGTAGTGCAGGAAGTTGCGCACCGCGAACATGTCGAGTATTTGCAGCGTCTTGGTTGAAGATCAAAAGATCGCAGCCTTCGGCAGCTCCTACAGGGGAAACGCGGATTCCTCTGTAGGAGCTGCCGAAGGCTGCGATCTTTTGCTTTTACTTGGACAAAAACCGCATCCCTTCTTCCAGCCCGCGAAGGGTCAGCGGATACATCTGATCCTCGATCAAATCCCTGACGATATTGGTCGACGAGGTATACCCCCACGTATCTTTCGGATACGGGTTGATCCAGATGAGCTTCTTGTACTTCGCCATAAACCGCTGCATCCACACATATCCCGGCTCTTCGTTCCAGTGCTCGACGCTGCCGCCGGCCTGGGTGATTTCATAAGGCGCCATGGCGGCGTCACCGATGAAGATCACTTTGTAGTCGGCTCCGTACTTGTGCAGCAGGTCCTGGGTTGAAGTGCGCTCGGAAGTACGGCGCATATTGTTTTTCCACACCGACTCGTACACGAAGTTGTGGAAGTAGAAATACTCCAGATGCTTGAACTCGGTCTTGCAGGCCGAGAACAGTTCCTCGCAGATCTTCACATGCGCATCCATCGAACCGCCGATGTCGAACAGCAGCAACAGCTTCACCGTGTTGCGGCGTTCCGGACGCATCTGGATGTTCAGCAGACCGGCATCTTTGGCTGTGTGGTCGATAGTGCCGTCGATATCCAGCTCTTCCGCGGCGCCCTGGCGGGCGAATTTACGCAGGCGACGCAGGGCAACCTTGATGTTGCGCGTGCCCAGTTCCACCGAGTCGTCGAGGTTTTTGTATTCGCGTTGATCCCAGACTTTCACCGCTTTGCCCTGGCGCTTGCCAGCATCGCCGACCCGAATGCCCTCCGGGTTGAACCCGCCGGAGCCGAACGGACTGGTGCCGCCAGTGCCGATCCATTTATTGCCGCCGGCGTGACGTTCCTTCTGTTCTTCCAGGCGCTTTTTGAATTCTTCGATCAACTTGTCCAGGCCACCCAGGGACTGGATTTGCGCACGTTCCTCGTCGCTCAGCGAGCGCTCGAACTCCTTACGCAGCCAGTCTTCGGGAATCAGCGCCTGCAGGTGATCGTCGAGCTTTTCCAGGCCATTGAAGTAAGCGCCGAACGCACGGTCGAACTTGTCGAAATGCCGTTCGTCCTTCACCAGAATCGCCCGCGACAAGTAGTAAAACTCGTCCATGTCGGCGAACGTGACGCGCTGTTTCAGCGCGTTGATCAGGTCGAGCAGCTCGCGCACCGATACCGGCACTTTGGCTGCACGCATTTCATTGAACAGGTTGAGCAACATGGCATCAGCCTCTTAGCGGGTGCCGCGACGGCTCATGAACGCGAGGCGCTCAAGCAGTTGCACGTCCTGTTCGTTCTTGACCAGCGCGCCTGCCAGCGGCGGGATGGCTTTGGTCGGATCGCGCTCACGCAGCACTGCTTCGCCGATGTTGTCGGCCATCAGCAGCTTCAGCCAGTCGACCAGTTCCGAAGTCGATGGCTTCTTCTTCAGGCCCGGCACCTTGCGCACGTCGAAGAACACGTCCAGCGCTTCGCTGACCAGGTCCTTCTTGATGTCCGGGTAATGCACATCGACGATTTTCTGCAGGGTGGTGCGGTCGGGAAAGGCGATGTAATGGAAGAAGCAGCGACGCAGGAAGGCGTCCGGCAGCTCTTTCTCGTTGTTGGAGGTAATGATGATGATCGGGCGCTTCTTGGCCTTGATCGTCTCGTCGATCTCGTAAACGTAGAACTCCATCTTGTCGAGTTCTTGCAGCAGGTCGTTCGGGAACTCGATGTCGGCCTTGTCGATTTCGTCGATCAGCAGAATCACCCGCTCTTCGGACTCGAAGGCTTCCCAGAGCTTGCCTTTCTTCAGGTAGTTGCGCACATCGTGGACTTTTTCCGTGCCCAGCTGCGAGTCGCGCAGACGGCTGACCGCGTCGTACTCGTACAGACCCTGGTGGGCCTTGGTGGTGGACTTGATGTGCCAGGTGATCAACTTGGCGTTGAACGATTCGGCCAGTTGCTCGGCGAGCATGGTCTTGCCGGTACCGGGCTCGCCCTTGACCAACAGCGGCCGCTCCAGGGTGATGGCGGCGTTGACTGCCAGCTTCAGGTCATCGGTGGCAACGTAGGCCTGGGTGCCTTCGAACTTCATCTGCTAATCCTCGAACGGTAACGCCGACCTGAACGGGCAGGGCGGGGGCGAAATAATCGGATGCCCCGACTATAACGCGCAGCCCGGTCGACTGTGAACGCAGACGGCTTATTCAGTCTCTGAATGGGGCGTCACATGTTGACTCAACCCTCATCCGGCTTCGGCCGCTCATAGCGAGCATTGAACGCCTGAACAAATCCATTGCGCAAAATCTGCAAAAACGCTTCGAACGCGTTGATATTTTGCTGATGAACATTGCCGCTCAGTTCTACGCGAGTGGCGAACTGGTTTTTGACCTGGTTCTTCAACACGGTTTCGGTACCGCCGACCAGTGCTTCCCAGACCGAGCGAAACAGTCCTTTGTTTTTGTTCTCGACGTCTTGTTGCCAGTCGAACACATCGACGTCGCGCAGCAGCGGTTTGATGTAACCGGTGACTTTGGCTTTTTCGGCTTTCGCTTCAATCACCACGTCGCCATGGCCGGCATTGAAATCGAACTTGCCATAGGCGGAAGCGAAATCATTCATTCGCTTGAGCTCGATGTCTTTTGCGCGAAGTCGAAACTCGAAGTCTTCGAAGTTGCTCAGCGGATCGAAGGTCGCGGTAGTTTCCAGAGGAGCATGGCCGAGCAACAAGGCTTTGCCCTCGAAACGCGCATCTCGTTTGCCTTCGGTGTCGACCACGTTGGTCAGGTTGTAGATGCTGGCATCGACGTTGGTTGCATTCATGTTCACGGGCGGTTTGGAGTTGAAGTTGCGGAACGTGATTTTCCCGTCGCTGATGCGCACTTCGTTAAGGGTAATCGGCAGGAGTTTGCCCAATTGCTCGCGCCAGTCAGTACCTTGACCGGTCTGGGAGTTCTGCTTGTTGGCGCCGCCGTCGACAAAGTTGATTTCGGGATTGAAGAATTGCACTTCGCCCACCACCGCATGGTCGTACCACAACGAGTGCCAGCTCACCGCCAGATCAATCACGGGCGCATTGACGAACGGCACGGGTACCTTGCCGTCGACTTTGACGATTTTCAGGCCGTTGATTTTGTAAGCGCCGCGCCACAGCGCCAGGTCAACATCGGTCACCTGGCCACGGTAATCACCCATGTCCGCCAGTTTGTCATTCAGATAGTCGCGCACCAGGTAGGGCAGGGCGATATGCAAGGCGACCAGTAACACAATGACGGTGGCGAAGGCCCACAACGGCCAACTGTAACGACGCTTCATGGTGACGATTCCCGAACGATATAAAGCGATTGACTGCGGACGTCGACAGACGTTCGACCCGACTGGACTGTGATGGGCAACAGGCATACCTTGGAGCGCTAAATTCAATGCTGCATAAGGACCCAGCCATGAGCCGTATCTTTGCTGACAATGCCCATTCCATTGGCAATACGCCGTTGGTGCAGATCAACCGCATCGCGCCACGCGGTGTGACCATCCTGGCCAAGATCGAGGGGCGCAACCCCGGTTATTCGGTCAAGTGCCGGATCGGCGCCAACATGATCTGGGACGCCGAAAGCAGCGGCAAACTCAAGCCGGGCATGACCATCGTCGAACCGACGTCGGGCAACACCGGCATTGGCCTGGCCTTCGTGGCTGCCGCCCGTGGTTACAAGTTGATGCTGACCATGCCGGCGTCGATGAGTATTGAGCGGCGCAAGGTTCTGAAAGCGCTGGGCGCCGAACTGGTGTTGACCGAGCCGGCCAAAGGCATGAAAGGCGCGATCGAAAAGGCGTCGGAGATTGTTGCCAGCGATGCCGACAAATACTTCATGCCGGCGCAGTTCGATAATCCGGCCAACCCGGCCATCCATGAAAAAACCACCGGCCCGGAAATCTGGAACGACACCGATGGCGCCGTTGACGTGCTGGTGGCTGGCGTAGGTACCGGCGGAACCATTACCGGCGTTTCGCGGTATATCAAGAATACCCAGGGCAAACCGATCACTTCGGTGGCGGTGGAACCTGTGGCCTCGCCGGTGATTACCCAGGCGCTGGCCGGTGAAGAGATCAAGCCGAGCCCGCACAAGATTCAGGGCATCGGTGCCGGTTTTGTGCCGAAGAACCTGGATTTGTCGATGGTTGACCGCGTCGAGCTGGTGACCGACGAAGAGTCGAAGGCCATGGCGCTGCGTTTGATGCAGGAAGAAGGGATCTTGTGCGGCATCTCTTGCGGCGCGGCGATGGCCGTGGCGGTTCGCTTGGCGGAGACGCCGGAGATGCAGGGCAAGACGATCGTTGTGATCCTGCCGGACTCGGGTGAGCGTTATCTGTCGAGCATGCTGTTCAGCGATCTGTTCACCGAACAGGAGAATCAGCAGTAATCAGGCAAGTAAAAGATCGCCCGGTGACGGGCGATCTTTTGATCCTGTTTGTGACCTTGATCGCGCAAGGGTGATTTGGATCAGCCAAGGTTCAGGACCCTTATGTTAATAAATGCTTTGTTACGCAATCCTTAACACTGAATTTTAGGTTGAACGGGTTTTGCCTCAGGCCGGTAGTGTTTATCATGGCCGGCTGCCATGCCGGGTAAAGGGCATTGTGCAGCGTTGTTTTTATTCAAGGAGTCGTTGATGACCTATTCGTTAGCCGCCAAGGTGTCAGTGCTGCTGCTGTTTGTCGGCAGCATCCTCTATGTGCATCTGCGCGGTAAGGCGCGCCTGCCGGTGCTGCGCCAGTTCGTCAACCACTCGGCACTGTTCGCGCCTTACAACGCCTTGATGTACCTGTTCTCCGGCGTACCCTCCAAGCCGTATCTGGATCGCAGCAAGTTTCCGGAACTGGATGTACTGCGCGACAACTGGGAAATCATCCGCGACGAAGCCATGCACCTGTTCGATGAGGGGTATATCCGCGCGGCCGAAAAGAACAACGATGCCGGGTTTGGCTCGTTCTTCAAGAAGGGCTGGAAGCGTTTCTACCTCAAGTGGTACGACAAACCGCTGCCATCGGCAGAGACCCTGTGCCCGAAAACCGTGGCGTTGGTCAGTGCCATTCCCAACGTCAAAGGCGCGATGTTTGCGCTGTTGCCCGGCGGCAGTCACCTCAATCCGCACCGCGATCCGTTTGCCGGCTCCCTGCGTTATCACTTGGGCTTGTCGACGCCCAATTCAGATGATTGCCGGATCTTCGTCGACGGCCAGGTCTACGCGTGGCGCGACGGTGAAGACGTGATGTTCGATGAGACCTATGTGCACTGGGTCAAGAACGAAACCGACAAGACCCGCGTCATCCTGTTCTGCGACATCGAACGTCCACTGAGCAATCGCCTGATGACCCGCATCAACCGCTTCATCAGCGGCTGGCTCGGCCGCGCCACCGCACCGCAGAACCTTGACGATGAACGCGTCGGCGGGATCAACCAGGCCTACGCCTGGAGCAAGAACTTCAGTGACCGGTTCAGCGGCGTGGTCAAACAGTGGAAACGCCGTAATCCGAAGGCTTACCGGGTGATGCGTCCGGTGCTGGCGGTAGTTGTGCTGACGTTGTTGGGGTACTGGTTGTTTGGTTGAGGCCGGACTACAGAAGTAAAAAACCGCTCCTTGTGAGCGGTTTTTTATTTCTGTGAAAAAGTTACAGGCGGACAGCGGCGAGTAAGTTTGGCTCTTCGGTTTCAGTGCCTGTTACAAGTAATTGCAGGGCTGGCGGTCAGTGCTACTTCACCGGGCTTTCTGCCGTTGGGAGCGATTTTTCCGCGTGAAGGCTTCTTTGTCGATTTGCTCATTTTGCCTCCTGCGCTGAGCGATGGCTTGCGTCGATGGGTTTAGCCGGCCTCGAAAGCCGATTCACCTGACCCCCGTCTGTCGCTGCTGGCGCTTTGGTCAAATCATTGCAATCCATGTCCCGCGCTGGTTATAGTCGGCCCTCGTGAGCCATACGACTCACACCTCTATCCCAAGAAGATCAGCCCAAATGCCTGCATCCCTCATCAACGCGGTAGTCGATTCAGCGGTCAACGCTGGCGTCGTGCCGTGCGGGAATCAGCAGCCAAAGCAGATCAGTCATTACCCTCCACCTGTCAGTAGCACGCCGGTGCGCGCAGTTGCGCCGCCACCGCCGGGCGTTGGTGTTTCGGGCTGATCGGCATTTGTTGCTGACCCCTGCGCCCGCCTGCAAAAACCTACTGAATTTCAGCTTCGGCTGAGTTGGCTATTTGCCTGACTACAGGTGGTATTCATGTTTGTCCTTTCGAAAAAGTCCGCGCTTGCGGCGCTGTCCACGTGCCTGTTCGTTCTGCTGTGGAGCAGCGGGGCGATCTTCTCCAAATGGGGGCTGGCCCACGCGTCACCCTTTGCTTTCCTGTTCATTCGCTTTGCCATCGCCCTGTGCGGGCTGGTGCTGCTGATTCCATTACTGAAACTGAAACTGCCCAAGGGCGGCAGGCCGATGCTGTTTGCGATCGCCACGGGGGTGGTGTTGTTGGGGGCTTATCAGATTTTCTATCTGCTGGCCCTGAACACCCAAATCACCCCGGGTGTGATGGCGACCATCATGGGCGTGCAGCCGATTCTGACGGTGGTATTAATGGAGCGGCAGCGCTCGGCGAGCCGGCTGTTCGGGCTGGCGCTTGGCTTGGCGGGCCTGATCATGGTGGTTTACCAGGGCATCGGTCTGGCCGGCATGTCGTGGGCGGGGATGCTGTTTGGTCTGCTGGCGTTGGGGAGCATGACGCTGGGGTCGATCATGCAGAAACGCATCACCGAAAATCCCCTCGGCACGCTGCCGGTGCAGTACCTGGCCGGGCTGTTGTTGTGCGGGATCTTTGTGCCGTTCCAGCCGTTTCATTTCGAACACAGCGCGGGTTTCATCGTGCCGGTGTTGTGGATGGGGCTGGTGGTGTCGGTACTGGCGACGCTGCTGCTGTATCGCCTGATCGCCAGGGGGAATCTGGTGAATGTCACCAGTCTGTTCTATCTGGTGCCAGCGGTGACGGCGGTGATGGACTACCTGATTTTCGGTAATCGCCTGGCGGCATTGAGCGTGCTGGGGATGCTGTTGATCATTGTCGGGTTGGCCTTCGTGTTCCGCAAAACCCAATGACGCGACCCCTGTAGGCGCTGCCGCAGGCTGCGATCTTTTGATCCTGATCTTTAAAGTCACAAGATCGCAGCCAGCGACGGCACCTACAGTTTTTTCACCACCGCCGGCTTCAACACCAGCCACAACGCCAACGCAATCAACACCCCGCCGTAGACGTGAGCCATCGACAACGGCTCATCCAGCAACAGCGCCCCCCACAACACCCCGAACGGCGGAATCATGAAGGTCACGGTCATCGATTTGACCGGGCCAATGGAGCTGAGCAGGCGGAAGTAAATAATGTAGGCGAACGCGGTGCAGCCCAGGCCCAAGCCGAGCAGCGACAGCCAGACACTCCAGCCGCCCCAGCTCGCCGGCGGTTGAGTTACCACGCTGTAACCGAACAGCGGCAGCAGGAACAGTGTCGCGCCGAGCATGCTGCCCACGGCTGACAAACGACTGTCCAACCCGCCGGCCTGATCCAGCCAGCGCCGTGCAAGGAATCCGGCAAAACCGTAACAAGTGGTCGCGAGCAGGCAGGCGAGGGCGCCCAGCAGCAATTGCATATCGAAGGCCACGGGACCGGCGCGCGTCAGCACGCCTACACCGAACAATCCAAGGAACACGCCCGCCAGTTTGGCCGTGGTGAGTTTCTCGCTGAAGAACAACCCGCCGATCAACACACCCATCAATGGCGTGGTGGCGTTGAAGATCGCCGAATAACCGGCTGGCAGCACTTGAGCCGCGACCGAATACAGCGTCGCCGGTATCCCCGAGTTGATCACGCCGAGCAGCATCAGGGTTTTCAGCTTGCCCTTGAAATCCCAGCTGATGCGCATCAGTCCGAGGATCACCAGCAGACCGACGGCAGCGATCGATACCCGAAAAAACGCCGTCGGAATGGTGCCGATCACTGGCGCAATAATGCGCATGAACAGAAAACTCGCACCCCAGATGGCAGCCAGCGACAACATACGGAAAATATCGACAGGGCTCACGGCGGGCTCCTTGCTTGATCGGGACGAGAGTGTTGCCGAGCGTCCTGACGATGGCAACCGCTAATCGGGCATTTAAATGTCCCCGGCAGGAATGCCTGGCAAAAAATGCCAAGCCGTACGTCTGCGCTTCGGTTTTGGCAGAAATTGCACTTCTCCTCATGCCGGTTCCGTGGCTAAGCTCAGGCATCACGAATGCACGCAGAGGTTTCATCTATGCCGCAGCAATGGCCCGCCACCGACATCGCCCGCATGATCCTCGATGGCTTTGATGATTACCGCGAGCATTTCCGCCGCATCACCGATGGCGCCCGGGAGCGATTCGAGCAGGCGCGCTGGCAGGAGACGCAAACCGCGTCGGCGGCGCGAATCAACCTGTATGAGGAAAAAGTCGGCGAAACCATCGCCCGACTGCGCGAATACTTCGACGACGAAGCGCTGATGAATGTCAGTTGCTGGCCGCTGGTGAAAAGCGCCTACATCAGCGTCATCGACCTGCGCTTCGACGACGAACTGTCGGAGACCTGGTACAACTCGATTTTCTGCGGGCTGTTCAGCCATGACCTGATCAGCGACGGCTGCATGTTCATCCACACCACCCGCCCGAGCCTGCGCCGAGCGCGGGCTGCGCAAACCCGCACGTACAAGCCGCAAGGGCAATTGTCGGGGATGCTCGCGAGCATTTTTGCCGACTACCGTTTCAGCGAGGATTACGCCGATTTGCCCGGCGACCTGCGCCGCCTCGAAGCGCAGTTGCGTGAAAATCTCCCGGACTGGGTGTGCAAAGACCCGGAACTGAGCGTCGAGCTGTTTTCCTCGGTGTTGTACCGCAACAAGGGCGCGTACCTGGTCGGACGCATTTACACCCGCGATGAGCAATGGCCCCTGGTGATTCCGCTGCTGCACCGCGAAGGGCGCGGTATTCAGATTGATGCGCTGATCACCGACGAAGCCGATGTGTCGATCATCTTCTCTTTCACCCGTTCGTATTTCATGGTCGATGTGCCGGTGCCGGCTGAGTTCATCGGTTTTCTGCGGCGGATTTTGCCGGGCAAACACATCGCCGAGTTGTATACCTCGATTGGCTTTTACAAGCACGGCAAGTCCGAGTTCTATCGGGCGCTGATCAATCACCTGGCCAACACCGATGACCAGTTCATCATGGCGCCGGGCGTGCGTGGCATGGTCATGAGCGTGTTTACCCTGCCGGGCTTCAACACCGTGTTCAAGATCATCAAGGACCGGTTTTCACCGTCGAAAAACGTCGACCGTGCCACGGTCATCGAGAAGTATCGACTGGTGAAAAGCGTCGACCGGGTAGGGCGCATGGCCGATACCCAGGAATTCGCCGACTTTCGTTTTCCGCTGAGCAAGTTCGAGCCAGCGTGCCTCGAGGAATTACTGGAGGTCGCGCCGTCCACGGTGTCGGTCGAAGGCGACACGGTGCTGATCCGCCACTGCTGGACGGAACGGCGGATGACCCCGCTCAACCTTTACCTGGAAAACGCCAACGATGCGCAGGTGCATGAAGCGCTGGAAGATTACGGGCTCGCGATCAAGCAACTGGCGGCGGCGAACATCTTTCCCGGCGACATGTTGTTGAAGAACTTCGGCGTCACCCGTCACGGCCGGGTGGTGTTCTATGACTACGACGAGATCTGTTTCCTGACCGAAGCCAACTTCCGCCACATCCCGCAACCGCGCACACCCGAGGATGAAATGGCGTCGGAACCGTGGTATTCGATCGGGCCGCTGGATGTGTTTCCCGAGGAGTTTCCGCCGTTTCTGTTTGCCGATTCGGGGCAACGCAAGTTGTTCGACCAGTTGCATGGCGAGTTGTATAACGCCGATTACTGGAAAAGCCTGCAGGACGCGATTCGCGCCGGCAAAGTGATTGATGTGTTTCCGTATCGGCGTAAAGGCCTCGATAACGAATAACTGCAGCTGCAAGTGCCAAGCTGCAAGCTACAAGTGAGAAGCCGCTTTGAACTTGCGGCTTGTAGCTTGGCGCTTGGCCCTTGTAGCTACTTTTCTGCGACAATCCGCCCCCTGCACAAATAGACGACCGAATTGCGTACCCGATGACCGACGAATCGCCCTCCATCGACAAACTGTTGAAAAACCTCGATCACGCCATGCTCGCCGACCGCCACCGGCTGCGGCGGCAGTTGCTTGAGCTGCGCAAGAATCCCGATGAGGCCAAGCTGGCCCAGTGGGTGACGCGCATGCAGGCATCTTGTGATCAGGTGCTGGCGCGAAAGGCCAGCCTGCCGGTCATTCGTTACGACGACAGCCTGCCGATTGCGGCCAAGCGTGACGAGATCAAAAAGGCGCTGGAGCAGCATCAGGTCCTGATCATCGCGGGCGAAACCGGCTCGGGTAAAACCACCCAGTTGCCGAAAATCTGCCTGGAAATCGGTCGTGGTCAACACGGTCTGATCGGCCACACCCAGCCGCGCCGGATCGCTGCGCGCAGCGTCGCCAGCCGCGTCGCCGAAGAACTCGGAACGCCCCTCGGTTCGCTGGTCGGCTATCAGGTACGTTTTGAAGATCAGAGCGACTCCAACACCCTGATCAAACTGATGACCGACGGCATCCTGCTGGCGGAAACCCAGAACGACCGCTACCTCGAACGCTACGACACGATCATCGTCGACGAAGCCCACGAACGCAGCCTCAACATCGATTTTCTGCTCGGTTACCTGAAAACCCTGCTGCCGCGTCGCCCGGATCTGAAAGTCATCATCACCTCGGCAACCATCGATCTGGAACGTTTCTCCAGGCATTTCGACGATGCACCGATTGTTGAAGTCTCCGGCCGAACCTTCCCGGTAGACACCTGGTATCGCCCGCTGACCCTGGAGCAGGACGAAGAGGGCAACCGTGTCGAAGATGACCTGACCGTGGATCAGGCGATCCTCGCCACCCTCGACGAAATCGCCGCTTATGAGCGCAGCGAACGCCGCAGCCCCGGTGATGTTTTGGTGTTCCTGCCCGGCGAACGGGAGATTCGTGACGCCGCCGATATGCTGCGCAAGGCGCAGATCAAGCACACCGAAATTCTGCCGCTGTATGCGCGTCTGTCACCGGCCGAGCAGCAGCGGATTTTCCAGTCGCACCCGGGCCGTCGTGTGGTGCTGGCGACCAACGTTGCCGAAACCTCGCTGACCGTGCCGGGCATCCGTTACGTGATCGACAGCGGTACTGCGCGCATCAGCCGCTACAGCTATCGCGCCAAGGTTCAGCGCCTGCCGATCGAAGCGATTTCCCAAGCCAGTGCCAACCAGCGTAAAGGTCGCTGCGGCCGGGTCGAGCCGGGCATTTGCATCCGCCTCTACAGCGAAGAAGACTTCATCGGCCGCCCGGAATTTACCGATCCGGAAATTCTGCGCACCAACCTCGCCGCGGTGATTTTGCAGATGCTCCATCTGCGCCTCGGCGAAATCACCGCGTTCCCGTTCATCGAGCCGCCGGACGGCAAGGCGATCAGTGACGGTTTCAATTTGCTGCAAGAACTCTCGGCGGTCGATCGCAACAGCCAGTTGACCCCGCTCGGCCGCCAATTGGCGCGCCTGCCGGTGGACCCGCGCATGGGGCGTATGTTGCTCGAAGCGGCCAAGCTCGGCAGTCTGCAAGAAGTGCTGATCGTCGCCAGTGCCATGTCGATTCAGGACCCGCGCGAGCGTCCGCCGGAGCGTCAGCAAGCCGCCGATCAGGCCCACGCGCAATGGAAAGACATCGACTCGGACTTCGCCGGGCTGGTCAATCTGTGGCGCGGTTTTGAAGAACAGCGCCAGGCGCTCACGGCCAGTCCGCTGCGCAATTGGTGTCGGAAGAACTTCCTCAATTACTTGCGTTTGCGCGAGTGGCGCGATTCCCATCGCCAGTTGAGCCTGATCTGCCGCGACATGCAGCTGAGCCTGAACAAAGAGCCGGCGGATTATCCGAAACTGCACAAAGCGGTGCTGGTGGGGCTGCTCAGCCAGATCGGCCAGAAAACCGAGGACGGCGATTACCTCGGCGCCCGTCAGCGACGCTTCTGGATTCATCCGTCGTCAGGCATCGGCAAGAAGCGCCCGCAATGGCTGATGACCGCCGAACTGGTGGAGACCACCAAGCTTTACGCACGCATGGTCGCCAAGATCGACGCTGACTGGATCGAGCCGCTGGCCGGGCATCTGATCAAGAAAAACCACTTCGAGCCGCACTGGGAGAAGAAGCGCGGCCAGGTCGTGGCGTTCGAGCAGATCACCCTGTTCGGCCTGATCGTGGTTGGCCGCCGGCCGGTGCACTACGGTCCGGTAGATCCGGTGGTCTCGCGTGAATTGTTTATCCGTGAAGGTCTGGTGCGCGGCGAGATTCAATCCAGAGCCAAGTGTCTGTCTGCTAACCAGAAGCTACTGGAACAGCTCGACGAACTCGAAGCCAAGGCCCGTCGTCGCGACATTCTCGCCGACGAAGAAACCCTGTACGCCTTCTACGATGCACGCTTGCCGGCAGAGATTCACCAGACGGCGACCTTCGACAGTTGGTATCGCATCAACAGCCAGAAAGATCCGCAGCTGTTGATCATGCGTGAAGAAGACGTACTGGCTCGCGAGGCCAGTGAAGTCACCGCACGGGATTACCCGGACACCCTGCATATCGGTGATCTGGAGCTGGCCCTGACGTATCATTTTGAACCCAATCACCCGCGTGACGGCGTGACCTTGCGTGTGCCGGCGCCGCTGTTGCCGATGTTGCCGCCGGAGCGTCTGGAATGGCTGGTGCCGGGGTTGATCGAGGCCAAGTGCATCGCCCTCGTGCGTAACTTGCCGAAAGCGCTGCGCAAGAATTTCGTGCCGGTGCCGGACTTCATCAAGGCAGCGTTGCAACGCATGACCTTCGCCGAAGGTTCGCTGCCGCAAGCTCTGGGCCGTGAGCTGTTGCGCATGACCGGCGCACGGGTCAGCGATGAGGCGTGGGCAGAGGCTGAGCAAGGGGTCGAAGGGCATCTGCGGATGAACCTGGAAATCGTCGACGGCCAAGGCAAGTTTCTTGGCGAAGGACGAGATCTGGCCGAGCTGACCGCGCGTTTTGCCGAAGCCAGTCAGGCCGCACTGGCTGTGCCGCAGAGCGCTAAAAGTCAGCAACCGGTGGAGGCGAAAGTCTTTGCCCCGGTGGCAGAAAAAACTCAGCAGAAGATCGCCGGGTTGTCGATGACGGTGTATCCGGCGCTGGTGGAAGAGGGCGGTACGGTCAAGGAAGGACGATTCTCGACGCCGGCCGAAGCCGAGTTTCAGCATCGTCGTGCGTTGCAGCGTTTGTTGATGCAGCAATTGGCCGAGCCGGCCAAATTCCTGCGTGGCAAGTTGCCGGGGCAGACCGAACTGGGTTTGCTCTACCGCGATCTGGGGCGGGTCGATGCCTTGGTCGAAGACATTTTGCTGGCCAGCCTCGACAGCTGCATTCTGGAGGGCGAAGACCCGTTGCCCCGTGACGGCGCAGGGCTGGCGGCATTGGCCGAGCGCAAGCGCAGCAGCTGGACTGAACACGCCGAACGTGTGGCGCGGCTGACGCTGGAGATCCTGAAGATCTGGCACGGTCTGCAAAAGCGCTTCAAGGGCAAGATCGACCTCGCCCAAGCCGTGGCGCTCAATGACATCAAGCAGCAGATCAGTAATCTGGTCTATCCGGGCTTTGTCCGGGAAACGCCGATGCAGTGGCTCAAGGAGTTGCCGCGTTACCTGAAAGCGGTCGAGCAGCGTTTCGAGAAACTCGGCGCGCAGGTGCAGAAGGATCGGGTCTGGAGCGGTGAGCTCGCTGGCCTCTGGGCGCAATACCAGACTCGCGCCGCCAAACACGCCCAGGAAGGCAAACGCGATCCGCGGCTTGAGTTGTACCGCTGGTGGCTGGAGGAGTATCGGGTTTCGCTGTTCGCCCAGCAGCTGGGGACGAAAGTACCGATCTCCGACAAACGCCTGAACAAGCAGTGGACTCAGGTCGAGCCCTGATCTTGCTCCGTAAGCAATGCCCCCTGTGGGAGCGAGCCTGCTCGCGAAAGCGCTGTATCAGACACCATAGCGGTGACTGACATACCGCCTTCGCGAGCAGGCTCGCTCCCACGTCGGGATTTGGGTAGTGCGTGAGAAAGGGGCCAAAACCTTGGGTTTATGGCAAACTTCGCGACCATAAACGCCGCGTTCGCGACCCAGAGCCTTCGGCCGTGTCCCGGAGCGGAATAAAGCGATGCCAGGTTTGCGTCCCCCGGATGGGAATAGACCCTTTGTGTGTTGGTACGACGGTTCCAGCACTTTCTGCCTGAACAGATTAGAGAAACGACCATGCATAACGTCGTCATCAGCGGCACCGGCCTGTATACCCCGGCCAACAGCATCTCCAACGAAGAGCTGGTGCAGTCTTTCAATACCTACGTCGCACAGTTCAACGCGGACAACGCCGAGGCCATCGCCAGCGGCGAAGTCCAGGCACTGACTGAATCCAGCGCACCGTTCATCGAGAAAGCCTCGGGCATCAAAAGCCGTTTTGTCATGGACAAGGACGGCATTCTTGATCCGCAACGCATGGCCCCGCGCCTGCCGGAGCGGTCCAACGACGAATGGTCGGTACTCTGCCAGATGGCCATCGGTGCTGCCGAGCAAGCCTTGCAACGCGCCGGCAAAACCGCTGCCGACATCGACGGTGTCATCGTTGCCTGCTCCAACCTGCAACGCGCCTACCCGGCCATCGCCATCGAAGTTCAGGAAGCGCTGGGCATTCAAGGTTTCGGTTTCGACATGAACGTGGCCTGTTCCTCGGCGACCTTCGGCATTCAGGCAGCGACCAACAGCGTGCAACTGGGCCAGGCCCGGGCGATCCTGATGGTCAACCCGGAAGTCTGCACCGGTCACTTGAACTTCCGTGACCGCGACAGCCACTTCATCTTCGGCGATGCAGCCACTGCGGTGATCATCGAACGCGCCGACCTGGCTACCTCCAAGCACCAGTTCGACGTGGTCAGCACCAAACTGCTGACCAAGTTTTCCAACAACATCCGCAACAACTTCGGTTTCCTCAACCGCGCGGCGGAAGAGGGCGTCGGTGCTCGCGACAAGCTGTTCGTGCAGGAAGGCCGCAAGGTGTTCAAGGACGTTTGCCCGATGGTTGCCGAACTGATCGGCGAGCATCTGCAAGAGAACCAGCTCAATGTCGGCGACGTTAAGCGCTTCTGGCTGCACCAGGCCAACCTGAGCATGAACCACCTGATCGTGCGCAAACTGCTGGGTCGCGAAGCGACGGAAGAAGAGGCGCCGGTAATCCTCGACACCTACGCCAACACCAGTTCGGCGGGTTCGGTCATTGCCTTCCACAAGTACCAGGATGACCTGGCCGCCGGTTCGCTGGCAGTGCTGAGTTCGTTCGGTGCGGGTTACTCGATCGGTAGCGTGATTCTGCGCAAGCGCTGAGTTTGCCTTCAAAAGATCGCAGCCTGCGACAGCTCCTACACTGACGGTTTCAAACCCGTTGTTGTAAGTGCTGCCGCGGGCTGCGATCTTTTGCGTCCTATCAACTGAAACGAGGCGTCAATGGCCGTTACGGACGACACCCAATTGCTTGAGCGTTTGCTGGCAGGCGAGCAGAAGGCTTTCAAGGAGCTGGTCACGACTTATCAGAGCGCCATGCGTGCCGTTGCATATGCGATCGTCGGTCAGCGTCATGTCGAGGAAGTGGTGCAGGACGCCTGGCTGTCGGTGGTGCGTCATATTGGCAGCTTCGAAGGGCGCTCCAGTCTCAAGACCTGGCTGCTGACCATCACTGCCAACTCGGCCAAGAGTCGCTACAAGCAAAATCGCCGTGAGGTGCTGCTCGACGACTTGCCGTCGCCCCACGGCACTATCGACGACGACCGTTTTTCGTCCGGCGACGGCCATTGGCTGGTCGCGCCTTTCGCCTGGCACCAGGACACTCCCGAGGCGTTGTTGACCGAAGGCGAACTGCGCGAGTGCCTGGAGCACACGTTGCTGAGCCTGTCGGAACTGCAAAGCAGCGTTTTGCTGTTGCGTGAGCGCCAGGGCGTGGAGCTCGAAGAGATCTGTAATCTTCTGGACATCTCGCTCTCCAATGTTCGGGTGCTGCTGCATCGGGCACGGTTAAAGGTCTTCGCGACCGTGGAACATTTTGAGGAGACAGGAGAATGTTGACATGCAAGGAGCAAGTGGCACGATCCAGCGATTATCTCGATGGTCAGCTGAGTTTTGGCGAGAAGCTGATGGTGCGTCATCACCTGATGTTCTGCCGCAACTGCCGGCGTTTCATACGCCAGATGCGGTTGATGCAGGCGACACTGAAGGCCATGCCGGAACAACCTGAAGAGGGTGTCGATGCGCTGGCTGAGCGCCTGGCGACGCAACGACGGGAAGACAAGCCTCTGTAGGAGCTGCCGCAGGCTGCGATCTTTTGATCTTAAAAGCAAGATCAAAAGATCGCAGCCTGCGGCAGCTCCTACAGGGTTTTTTTGCGCATTCTGAAATAGCCCCGCGTGGGTGAAACGAACGGATGATGGGGGATCGTCCCGCCCACGTCAGGCTATTGATTGCTGCTGTTTAGAACTTGGCTTCCGCATCCAGCTGCAGGGTGTTGGTATCTGCATCACGCTGGGTCCGGCTGGCGAAGTCTGCCTTGGTCAGGAAGTACGTCGCGCCGACAGCGAAGTTCTTGTCGATGTCGTAACCGACCTTGAACTTGTGACCACGCGAACCTGTGGTGCCGTTGGCAAAGTCGGAGTCGGTGAACGCGCCGACCACAGCGTTGCGCTGCACGTCACGATAGTTGTAGTCGAGGTTGAAACCAAAGACCTTCGACTTGGCGCCGAGCAGCCAGGCAGTGTCCTGATCGGTCACGGCATCGTTGTTCTTCACGTATTGGCCGTAGAACGACAGAGGCATTGGCAGACCGCCGATGTCGACCTGGCTGAAACCTTCGTACAGGCGGAACTCGTTGTTTGCCGAGTTGCCGTTGACCGCCAGCGCGCACGGCGTGGAAGTGCCGGTGCAACGGCTATCCTCGTCGTTCTGGTAAGCGTAGACACTGCCGCCCAAGGTCAGCTTCAGGTTGTCGGTGATATTGAAGCGGCTACCCAGTTGGCCGGCGGTCAGGCGCAGGTCGTGACGGAACTGCACGCCGTCACCATCGACGTTGTCCTTGAGGTTGTAGTTACCCAGGCTGCCGAACAGTTCGGCGCTGCTGCCCAGCGGGTATTTGTAAGTAACGGCCAGACCTTCAGGGTTGATGTCGCTATCCCAGATCACGTCGCCCATGCTCACCCACGGTTGCAGCATCTTGCCGCCGATCACGTGCAGGTTCTTGATCTGGTCAGGGTGGTAGTCGATGTAGCCCAGATCCAGCCAGATCTGCTTCTTGTCGAAGTAGTTGTCCTGATCCTGGTTAGTCGAACGGGCATCGTCGCCGCCGCCTGTGGCGATACGGATACCGGTGTCCACTTGCGGGTTGATCTCGGTGTAGGCACCCAGACGGGCACGGATGCGCTGACGATCCTTGTCGCGACCGCCGTTGTTCGGTTCGCCATCGATCTTGATGGTTTCCTGACGGATGCGCACGTCGCCCTTGAACTGAGTCTTCGCCGCCCATGCCAGTTTCTGGTCGAAAGCGCTTTGTTCATTGGTCTTTTTCGCGACAGCCGCGACTTGTTCGTTGGTCTCTTGCTGCGCCTGCTGCGCGATTTGCTGAGCCTTCTGATCCTTGGCCAGTTCAGTTTGCAGTTCAATGTACTGCGCCTGGGAAATCGAACCGTTAGCCTTGAGCATGTCGAGCAGTTTGGCGTCGACTGCAGCACTGGCCGGAACGCTCATGGCCAGCAACAAGCCACCGCACAGGGCCGCCGCAGTTTTCGTGGAAGCAAGACGCATAGCAATCTCCGAAGATGAGAGGGGATGGCTTGACCATCCTGGGCACAACCGACAATCGAGGTCGGAAAACAGTGTCCGGGTTAGAACCCGGCGCTCTAAAAACAGGCGCCAGTATCGCGATGGTTTATGACAGTGCGGTGGCACAGTGATGGCAGGATGATGACGGTGTGCGTTGATCGTGAACTATTGATCTAGAGCGCTGTCGGCCGATTGCGGGTGTGCATTGCGGCGCAATCGGCGATACTCGGCGGGCGCTGGAGTCCTGTTGTGGAGAGCTTGTTGATGCCGTTGCAACGTCTGCAAAACCTGTCAGAAATTTCCTCACATGCCTGGGATGCATTGGTGCCGGACAATCAGCCGTTTCTGCGCCATGCGTTTCTCAGTGCATTGGAAGACAGCGGCAGCGTCGGCCCTCACTCCGGTTGGCAGCCGGAGCATTTGCTGCATATTGAAGACGATCGGCTGATCGCGGCGTTGCCCAGTTATCGCAAGTGGCATTCCTACGGCGAGTACGTGTTCGATCATGGCTGGGCCGATGCCTGTGCCCGCGCCGGAATCGATTACTACCCCAAGCTTTTGACGGCGGTGCCGTTCAGTCCCGTCAGTGGGCCGAGGCTGCTGGCCGCCAGGGTCGAGGACGGTTTCGAGCTGCTCAAGAGCCTGCCCGGTTATCTGGAAATAGAAGCGCTTTCCAGTGCCCACATCAATTTCACCGATACCTTCACCGACGCCGCCATGGCCGAACAGCCGGGCTGGTTGCAGCGCATTGGCTGTCAGTATCACTGGCAGAATCGCGGCTATCGCGACTTTCAGGATTTTCTCGACGTGCTCGCTTCGCGCAAGCGCAAACAGATGCGCAAGGAACGCGAGCAAGTGGCGGGGCAGGGCTTCGAGTTTGAATGGCTGGAGGGAGGAGCGCTGGACGAGGCGCAGTGGGATTTCGTCTACGCCTGCTACGCCAATACCTACGCGGTGCGTCGGCAAACGCCGTATCTGACCCGGGAATTTTTCAGCCTGCTGGCCGAGCGCATGCCCGAAGCGATTCGCGTGGTGCTGGCCAAACAGGGCTCACGGCCGGTGGCCATGGCGTTCAGTCTGGTGGGGGGCGACAGTTTTTACGGACGTTATTGGGGCTGTTTGGCCGAGTTTGATCGGCTGCACTTCGAAACCTGTTTTTATCAGGGCATGGACTACGCGATTGCCCAGGGTTATCAGCGTTTTGATGCCGGTGCTCAGGGCGAGCACAAACTGATTCGTGGCTTTGAACCGGTGATCACCCATTCATGGCATTACCTGCGCCATCCCGGATTGAAAGCGGCGGTGAAGGATTTCCTGAAACAGGAACGCGCTGGCGTTATGGCCTATGCCGAGGAAGCCAAAACAGCCTTGCCCTACCGCCAAACCTAGATCCCCTGTAGGAACTGCCGAAGGCTGCGATCTTTTGATCTGGTTTTTTGAACATCAAGATCAAAAGATCGCAGCCTTCGGCAGCTCCTACAAAGTGAGCTCAGGCATCCCTCAGGTTTCCTCTTTGCCCAACCAGCGATAGATCCCGCCACCGACCACCGCGCCAATCAACGGCGCGACCCAGAACATCCACAACTGCGCGATCGCCCAGCCGCCGACCATCAGCGCCGGCCCGGTGCTGCGGGCCGGGTTGACCGAGGTGTTGGTCACTGGAATCGAGATCAGGTGGATCAACGTCAGCGCGAGGCCGATGGCAATCGGTGCCAGCCCTGGCGGAGCGCGTTTGTCGGTGGCGCCCAGAATGATGATCACAAACATCGCGGTCATCACCAGCTCGGTGACAAATCCGGCAGCCATCGAATACTTGCCGGGCGAATGCTCGCCATAACCATTGGAGGCCAAACCGGCGGCAATGTCGAAACCCTCCCTGCCGCTAGCGATGTAGTAAAGCAGCGCTGCCGCCAGAATCCCGCCCAGCACCTGGGCGATGATGTAGGCGGGCAGTTCCCTGGCGGGAAAACGACCGCCGACAAACAGGCCTACCGACACGGCCGGGTTGAGATGACAACCGCTGATGTGGCCGATGGCAAAGGCCATGGTCAGCACCGTCAGACCAAACGCCAGGGCGACCCCCAGCATCCCGATTCCCAAAGGTGAAGAGGCGGCGATCACCGCACTGCCACAACCGCCCAACACCAGCCAGAACGTACCCAGCAACTCCGTAACTGAACGTTTGAACAAAGACATGAGAAGAGTCCTTGATAGGCTTGCTATCGAGACTGCATCGAGTTGCGCGTCCTTGCGGACTTACGACAGGTTCCCTGCTGGAACCTTCGCTGAGTACAGCACGCATTCCACGGATTTCCAGCAGGCGAAAAAAAACGCCAGCCCCCGTGATTGGCGGGCTGTGGCGGTTTTGTCTGCGGGTGAATGCAGGCTCACTCCTGCAAGGTTGGTGGTGATCGGGTCTATCAATCAGAGCAACTGCTAACCCTGAAACACGACACTGAATTAAAAGTATCTTTTGAAGTATTACCAAGCCCCACCAGCAATTTGGCACTCGTTATATTTTCAACATTGAATTTAAAATTGAAAGCCCCTCTAATAACGTTAGAGGATTTCGAGACAGGCAAACTTGGTGACAAACCCGTTGGCACAGTCATGGACTTCCCAAGCATCACCGTGACGGTATTGACGGAAGGTGCAGATATCCAGAATATCGACAATTATTTTCAACCCATTACAACAGGAAAGTCTGTACATCCTGCCGCCGGCGCAACTTTAAGATTTACGCTAATATATCCAGCAAAAAGCAATAGGTTCGGCATTGGCAACTACTTTGCACGTCGATCGACATACAAATGCTATTACGAAAATCTAAACCTCGTTAAAGCCGGCTCCACCCCGATATATGATGTAGCACCATTCTTATGGGTTGACATAACAGAAACATCAAACAGGGAAATTAAATTTATAGACATAACTGATGGAGGAGACTCCTCAGATTTAGATAACTTCTCAATGATCTATTGAGCGACTTTCCCTTTGGCGTCATACCGCTGAATATTGCGCAGTTAGCGATACTCGGCGTGACGGCAAATCCCAAAGGACAGATGGAGCTTTGGACGCTCGCGCCAATGACCATTCGTCGCCACCTGTCAGATCTGACAGGTGCGCAAATCGCCATAAAGCGCTCTGATAGCTCCTGCCATTCCCACTGCGCAGGAGCTTGCTTCATGACCACCTCAACCCCACCGGACAACACCGTCCTCGTACTCTATCCACCCAAAGTAAATGGCCAGACCGAACCGGTCGAAGGCGCACATATTGGCGTGCCCCTGGTGGCCTATGATCTGGTTACCGACGGTGAAGGCGCCGTTGTCCTCGTCGACCCACCGTTGTCGGGCACTATGGATCCCGGCGACGTCATGGAGCTTTGGCTTGAGAATGAAGCGGCCGCACTGGACAGCGAAACCATTGTTGATCCGGACGCGCGCACCACGTTGCGCATTCCCAAGGCTCGCCTGCATCCGGACAAAGTCAACATGCTGTACTACACCGTCAGGCGCGGCAGCAGTAATATCGGCACTTCCACACCACCGCTGGAAATCCTCTATAACCGCATTCGCCCCGGCCTGAAGGATCGCCTGACCGACCCCGGTGGCCACTCCGAACTCAAGTTGCTACTGCCGGAGGTGATCAAGAACGGCGTCGGCGCGGATTTCGTCAGCGCCGAAGTGTGCGTGGCCTATCCGTATTGCCGCGCATATGACGTTATCTCCCTCAAATGCAACGGCGAACTGCTGGAGCCCAAGCCCAAGGTCAACCCCAATCTGGCGCCGCAACCGCCCAATCCCGGTGACGAAACCCCCATCACCATTTGCTTCACCGTCACCCGTGCCTTTCTCGACAAGGCGAAACGTCAGGATAAAAAACTGCATTTCTCCTACACCGTCACCGACCAGATCGGCAACGGCCCGGACACCGATGCGCCGTGGTCGCCGGTACAGAGCGTGGATGAAGATCTGGATGGCACTCGGTTGCCGATGCCGATTTTGCTGGAACGCAAAGAGGACTATCCCGGTGATGATGCGAGCATCATTGATCTGGAGAAACTGGCGGGCAATCCGTTGCTGCTTGTCGTGATCACCAAAGACAACCGCTTTGCGGTGGGCGACGAGATTGTGGCGACCTATACCACTACTGGGCAAACCGACCCTGTGGTTGTCTGGGGCAAAGTCGAAGAGGATCCCTTCATTGGAAAACTGCCCTGCTTCCTTGAAGTGCCCAATGACAAAGTTTTCGCTGGTAGCAAGGTGACTGCGGTTTATGAAGTGCACAGGCCCAATGTGGGATTAGTGGGGAATTCCAGCACAGCCAACGCCACGGTGACCGACGCGCCCCCGATTGATCTGCGACCGGAAATCACCTCGGTCACAGACTCCCAGAACAAGGAAATTCCGAATAACGGCGGCACTGTCGATCCACAGGTGAAGTTGAGCGGAACTGCAACGCCTCTGCAGCGAGTCGAGGTATTCGAGGGAAACACCTCTAAAGGAAAATGGCCGGTCAATGCCGCTAGCGAATGGACTTACGAAACTACGTTGTCGGGCATCGGGACGCGGACATTTACCGCTAAAGCCGACTACGGAACGGGTCAAATCTCTGCCGACAGAACCTTCACCCTTTCCAATGCACTGACGCCTGCCATTGATTCGGTGAAGGACTCCGGAGGCGTGGAAATACCCGACAATGGATACACATCCGATACCACCATCAAATTGAGCGGCACCGCCACTCCGCGCCTGGAAGTCGAGATCTACGATGGAGCTGTCGCGATCGGCACGGCTCAGGTGAACGGCAACACAGGCAGATGGGAACTTGAAGTGCCGGGACTGTCCCTTACCACGCACAGCTTCAAGGCCAAAGCCTTGTATGGCACGGGTGCCGAGTCGGAGATCAGGACGCTAACCGTTGTTGCGGCCACCGCTCCGACATTGACTTCTGTCAGGGGCTCGCCGAGCGGCATTGAGATTGCGCAAAACGGCACCACGGTTGAAACCGCCGTGACGCTGTATGGTGCCGCCGCCAAAGGCCAGAAAGTCGAGATATTCGACGGCGCTATCTCCAGGGAGATCGCCGATGTCAATGGCAGTGGCACCTGGAGCCGTCTCGTGACAGGTCTGGCCGTGGCAAGCCACAGCTTCAAGGCCAAGGCCTTGTATGGCACGGGTGCCGAGTCGGAGATCAGGACGCTAACCGTTGTTGCGGCCACCGCTCCGACATTGACTTCTGTCAGGGGCTCGCCGAGCGGCATTGAGATTGCGCAAAACGGAGCCACGGTTGAAACCGCCGTGACGCTGTATGGTGCCGCCGCCAAAGGCCAGAAAGTCGAGATATTCGACGGCTCCATCTCCAGGGGGATCGTCGATGTCAATGGCAGTGGCACCTGGACCCGTCTCGTGACAGGTCTGGCCGTGGCAAGCCACAGCTTCACCGCCAAAGCACTCTATGGCAACGCTCCGGTGTCGAATGCCAGGACCTTTAGGGTCGCCCCTCCTTTTACCAGGCCGACCATCGTACGCGTAGCCCGCGCAGACAATGGGGTAACAATCCCATCAGGATCCAATCACCCCAGAGGAGTTAACATCATATTTTACGGCGATTGTTACCCCCACCCCACTAAGAAGCGAGAAATCCGAGTTCAGGGGTCATATGCAGGCTATTATAGTGGGTACCCAGCTATGAACCAATCAAGCTATGACACTCGCACTCATTCGGGATGGCCGACACTTGCCCATTTTGTGAGCTATCAAGTAATAGATTTAGAGTCGGGGTTAACGGGAAACACCTGGACGATCAACTGGATCTAATGACTAATACCTGGAGCTCGACTACGGCATTAACGGGCTGCGAAATACTCCTCACGTAAGCGGAGACGCAAGGGATGAGGAGATCAGCCTGCCGAACTCGGTGGTGGCCTTCAACTTGGGCAAACCAGTGACGGTGAGTTACATGGGGGGCTAACCAGCCCCCCAATTTAACCCATACCAGCAAGCCAACGCGCTTCACCCTGGATGTAGTTGCAGCAGTTCCGAAATACTTACAAACCTCGATAATTTCTCCACCCGCCGTTGCGCTCCCAATACAAAATCTTCACCCGATTGCGGGGCTTGTTGAGAAAGACGAAAAGCACCGCATCGAACACCGCCACTTTGACATCCAACTCCACCAGTGCGGCCAGGCCGTCGATGGATTTCGAAAGTCTACGGGTTTAGGGTAGAGGTACACTTTTTCAACTTTGGCATCGGGACGCATCATGGCCGCTGGCTTCTGAAAGAGATCGGGAGCACAGCATCAGGCATCAAATCGCGGCTTTGAATGCGGGGTTCGTGGAGCGGTTACTATCAATCGATCCCGACAAACCCTCCGGTCTGATGCGCCCACAACCGGGCATACAACCCACGGTGAGCCAGCAGTTCAGCGTGGGTGCCGCTCTCGGCGATCTTGCCGTTTTCCAGCACCACCAGGCGATCCATCCGGGCGATGGTCGAGAGGCGGTGGGCAATCGCGATCACGGTTTTGCCCTGCATCAGGGTTTCCAGGCTTTCCTGAATCGCCGCTTCAACTTCCGAGTCGAGTGCCGAGGTCGCTTCGTCCATGATCAGGATCGGCGCGTCCTTGAGCAGCACTCGGGCAATCGCGATGCGCTGACGCTGGCCACCCGACAGCTTCACGCCGCGCTCGCCGACATGGGCGTCAAACCCGGTGCGGCCTTCAGCGTCGGACAACAACGGAATGAACTCGTCGGCGCGGGCCTTGTGCACTGCGTCCCAGAGTTCGGCGTCGGTTGCATCAGGTTTGCCGTACAACAAGTTGTCGCGGATCGAACGGTGCAGCAGCGAGGTGTCCTGGGTAATCATGCCGATACGTGCGCGCAGGCTTTCCTGGCCGACTTCGGCGATGTTCTGGCCGTCGATCATGATGCGCCCACCCTCGACGTCGTAGAGGCGCAGTAGCAGGTTGACCAGAGTCGATTTACCGGCACCGGACGGGCCGATCAGACCGATTTTTTCACCCGGTTTGATGGTCAGGTTGAGGTCGCCGATGATCCCGCGCTTCTTGCCGTAGTGAAAATCCACATGCTCGAAACGCACTTCGCCATTGGCCACGGCCAGCGGTTTGGCCTGCTCCTGATCGGTCACGCTGACCGGTTGCGAGATGGTGCGCAAACCGTCCTGGACCATGCCGATGTTTTCGAAGATGCCGGTGACCACCCACATGATCCAGCCGGACATATTGACGATGCGGATCACCAGACCAGTCGCCAAGGCAATGGCACCGACGGTGATCAACGATTGCGTCCACAACCACAGCGCCAGGGCGGTGGTGCCAACGATCAGCAAGCCGTTCATGGTGGTAATCGCCACGTCCATGCTGGTGACCACGCGGCCAGCCATTTGCGCCTTGACGGTTTGTTCTTCGATGGCTTCCTTGGCGTAATGCTGTTCGAAGTTGGTGTGGGCAAACAGCTTCAGTGTGGCGATGTTGGTGTAGCCGTCGACGATCCGCCCCATCAGTTTCGAGCGCGCGTCGGAGGCTTCCACCGAGCGCTCTTTCACCCGGGGCACGAAGTAGTAGAGCGCGCCGATGTAAGCGGCGATCCACACCAGCAGCGGGATCATCAGGCGCCAGTCGGCCTCGGCGAACAGCACCAGTGCGCTGATCGCATAGATCACCACATGCCACAACGCATCGACGGCTTGCACCGCTGAATCACGCAGCGAGTTGCCGGTCTGCATGATGCGCTGGGCGATGCGCCCGGCGAAGTCGTTCTGAAAGAAGTTCAGGCTCTGCTTGAGCACATAACTGTGGTTTTGCCAGCGGATCATGCTGGTCATGCCGGGGCTCAGGGTCTGGTGCACCAGCAGATCGTGCAGACCAAAGAAAATCGGCCGCAGGACCAGCGCAACCACCACCATCCACGTCAGTTCGAGGGCGTGATCGCTGAAGAAATTCGGGTTGGGTGTGCCCTGGGCCAGGTCGATGATGCGGCTCAGGTAACTGAACAGCGCCACTTCGATCAGCGCGGCGAACAGGCCAACGACCAGCAGGGCGGCGAAACTCGGCCAGACCTGCTTCAGGTAATAGGTATAGAAGGGCCAGACACGATCTGGAGGGGCCGCCGTCGGGGCGTCGCGGAATATGTCGATCAGTTGTTCGAAACGGCGATAGAGCATCAGATAACCGCCCGGATACGGGCTCTCCTTTTATCAGTGTGAGCGGCGTGGCCCGAGACCGCCGCCGCTCGAAATGCCCCGCGAAACTTAGTCGATGCGTTTGGCCGACTTGATGATCACAGGGTCGACAGGCACGTTTTGCATGCCGCCTTTGGTGGTGGTTTGCGAGTTGACGATGATGTCGACCACGTCCATGCCCTTGACCACTTTGGCGAATACCGCGTAACCGGCATCACGGCCCGGGTCGAGGAAAGCGTTGTCAGCCACGTTGATGAAGAACTGGCTGGTGGCCGAATCCGGGTTGGAGGTGCGCGCCATCGACAAGGTGCCGCGAACGTTGTGCAGGCCGTTGCTGGCTTCGTTCTTGATCGGTGCCTTGGTGTCTTTCTGCTGCATTTGCTGGGTGAAACCACCGCCCTGAGCCATGAAGCCCGGGATCACACGGTGAAAAATCGTGTTGGTGTAGAAGCCGCTGTCGACGTACTCAAGGAAATTCTTGGTACTGATCGGCGCCTTGACCGGGTCCAGTTCGATTTCGATCTGGCCGTTGGTGGTGTCCAGCAGCACGTGCGGCGCTTTGGCCGGGGTGGCAGCCATCAGGTTGGCGGCAAACAGCACGGTGCCGGCGGCGAGGGCGATTTTTTTCAGCATGGGTCAGTGATCCTGAGGATGAATATCGGCTGCGGCAAGAAACTCCAACAGCGTTTGATTGAAGCGTTCGGGTTGATCGAGCGGGGTGGCGTGGCGCGAATCGGCGATCACCACCAGCCGCGCATCGGGCAGCAGTTTTACATAGGTTTCTTTCAGCGTGACGGGTGTGTAGTCACGGTCGGCGCTGACGATGAGCGTTGGACAGGTCACTCGGGAAAGTCGTTCCTGAACACCCCAGCCAACAATCGCATCGAAGCTGGCGAGATAAGCACGTTTGTCGTTTTTTGCCCAGCGTTCAGCCATTTTCTGCCGCAGAGCGGCCTGTTCCGGCTTGGGGAAAAGTTTACTGCCCAATGCCTTGCCGATAGTTGCCAGGCTGAGCACGCGCATCAGGCTCCAGCGTTTGAACCACTGCCAATAGTCATCGCGTGAACGCAGTTTGACCTCGGGCGCGCTGTTGACGATGGTCAGGCTCTTGAGCAGTTGCGGCTGATCGACACCCAACTGGAAACCGATCATGCCGCCCATGGACAGGCCGATGTAGTGCACCGGACCGAGGTTCAAGTGCTCGATCAGTGCGACCAGATCGGCGCTGAACCCGGCGATGCTGTAGCGCTCTCGGGGTTTGTCCGAGCGCCCGTGGCCGCGGATGTCCGGGACGATCACCCGGTAGTGCGCGGCCAGCGCGGGAATCTGCATTTCCCAGTCCAGCGTGCTCGAGCCGAGCCCGTGGACCAGCAGCAGCGGTGTGCCGTGGCCATATTCCTCGTAATGCAGGTTGCAACCGTCGTGTTCGAAATACGCCATCGGTGAACTCCGTGTCAGGCTTGTTCAGGTGCGGCGAACGGTGCATCCAGCGGCAACGTGTCGAAGGTGCGCAGCAGTTCGATGAGGATTTGCGTCGCCGGGCCCAGCGGTTTGTCCTTGTTCGAGTACAGATAGAAACTCGGGTTGCGGCTGCCACCCTGATCCAACGGTAGCAGCTTGAGCGAGCCTTCTTTCAATTCCCGTTCGATCATGTGCCTTGGCAACCAGGCAAATCCCAGACCGCTGCTGACGAAGGTCGCGGCGGTGGCGAGACTGCCGACGGTCCAGCGCTGCTCGGCGCCGAGCCAGCCGACATCCCGTGGTTGTTGGCGGCCGGAGTCACGGATAACCACTTGCATCTGGGTTTCCAGGTCCTGGAAGCTCAGTTCGCGGTTCAAACGATGCAAGGGATGTTCCGGATGGGCGACGGCAACGAACTCGACATCGCTCAATTCTGCGCCGAGGTAACCGGGAATGCTGAGCCCGGTGATGGCCAGGTCAGCCACGCCTTCAAGCAAGACTTCCTCCACACCCGACAGCACTTCTTCGCGCAGGCGTACCCGGCAGCCACGGCTTTGCGGCATGAACGCCGTCAGTGCGCGGACGAGGCGAGCGCTGGGGTAAGCCGCATCGACGACCAAACGTACTTCGGCTTCCCAACCTTGCTCCATATGGTGGGCGAGGTCTTCCAGTTGGCTGGCCTGTTTCACCAGTTGTCGCGAGCGGCGCAGCAGAACGCCGCCGGCCTCGGTGAGCACTGCTTTACGCCCGTCGATGCGCAGCAACGGCACACCGAGTTGGTCCTGCATGCGGGCGACGGTGTAGCTCACCGACGATTGCGAACGGTGCAGAGCCTCGGCGGCCTGGGCGAATCCGCCGTGGTCGACCACGGCCTGCAATGTTCGCCATTGATCAAGGGTCACGCGGGGCGCTTTCATCAATAGCTCCTCTTGTCCTAAGCTGGCTGTCCCTCATGGAGACTGCCGAATGAAAAAATTCTGTTGTGTGCTGCTGGCGCTGCTGCCGCTGACGGCGTTTGCGTATCCGATCGACGTGCAGAAAGACCTCAACGACATGAAGATCGACTACGAGACCTTCGACACCGACAACGACATTGGCTCGATTCGGGTGGCCAACTACGGCGATGTCGATGCGACCTGCAAAGCGGTGTTCAATAATGGTCCGGAAGCGCCACGCACCCGTACCATCGATGTGCCCGCCGGCAAACACAAGAACGCCACGGCCAAGTTCACCCGCGAGATCATCAAGCTGCGCATCAAGCTGACCTGCACGCCGAAGTAGTACCAGTCCCTTGTGGGAGCGAGCCTGCTCGCGAATGCGCTGGATCAGTCAACGTGTGTGCCGACTGATATTGCGTATTCGCGAGCAGGCTCGCTCCCACAAGGGTGAATGCATCTAAACGAATTATTCGATGCTTTGCAGCAATTATTTGCGCTTTTTCATCGATACGATACTGCTTAACCTTCACTCCATCGACCTACAACATTCTCGGATGGAGGCTACACAACATGTCCCGCGTTCTGATCATCGAAAGCAGCGCCCGCCAGCAAGACTCGGTTTCCCGTCAGCTGACCCAGACCTTTATCCGTCAGTGGAAAGCGGCGCACCCGGCCGATCAGATCACTGTCCGTGACGTTGCCGTCAACCCGGTTCCGCACCTCGACATCAATCTGCTGGGCGGCTGGATGAAACCCGCCGAACAGCGCAATGACAGCGAGCAGTCCTCGCTGGACCGCTCCAACGAATTGACCGACGAGCTGCTCGCCGCTGACGTGCTGGTGATGGCCGCGCCGATGTACAACTTCGCGATCCCCAGCACCCTCAAGGCCTGGCTTGACCATGTGCTGCGTGCCGGCGTGACGTTCAAGTACACCGAAACCGGCCCGCAAGGCTTGCTCAGCGGCAAGCGTGCCTACGTGCTGACGGCTCGCGGCGGCATCTACGCTGGCGGCCCGGCCGACCATCAGGAACCGTACCTGCGTCAGGTGATGGGTTTCATCGGCATTCACGACGTGACCTTCATCCACGCTGAAGGCATGAACCTGGGCGGCGACTTCCAGGAGAAGGGCCTGAACCAGGCCAACGCCAGGCTTTCTCAGGTCGCTTGATATGTTAATCGCCAGATAATCACTGGATGTTCTAGTGCTCTGGCGCAACCCCTTCAAGGCTTTACGCGCATCGAACCTCCCTTTGCACTTGTTGCTCCTGAGTGCTGTAGCCCGATTGAACGCATTAGCGAGATCGGGCTTTTTTTTGCCCGGGATTTGCAGGCGGACACAGCGCCTACAGGGGATTTGTGCGTATCCAGTCGATTCGCAGTGAAACCAAAAAACCGCTATCGTCGCCGCCATTCAAAACAGGGGCGACCATGGGCTATCTACTTTTTGTCACGCTGATCCAGGCGTTTTCCTTCAGTCTGATCGGCGAATACCTGGCCGGGCATGTCGACAGCTACTTCGCGGTGCTGGTGCGTGTGGTGCTGGCCGGGCTGGTGTTCATCCCGCTGACACGCTGGCGTTCGGTGGAGCCGGCGTTCATGCGCGGCATGCTGCTGATCGGCGCGTTGCAGTTCGGCGTGACCTACGTCTGCCTGTACCTGAGCTTTCGCGTGTTGACGGTGCCGGAGGTGCTGCTGTTCACCATCCTCACGCCGCTGCACGTGACCCTGATCGAAGATGCCTTGAACCGGCGCTTCAACCCGTGGGCGCTGATTGCTGCACTGGTGGCGGTGGGCGGCGCAGCGGTGATTCGCTTCGACCGGATCAACCCGGACTTCTTCATGGGCTTCCTGCTGTTGCAACTGGCCAACTTCACCTATGCCGCCGGGCAAGTGTTGTACAAGCATCTGGTGGCCAAACACCCGAGCGATCTGCCGCACTACCGTCGCTTTGGCTTCTTCTACCTTGGCGCACTGGCGGTGGTGTTGCCGGCGTTTCTGTTGTTCGGCAAATCGAACTTCCTGCCGGAGGCGCCGCTGCAATGGGGTGTGCTGGTGTTCCTCGGTCTGGTCTCGACCGCACTGGGCTTGTACTGGTGGAACAAGGGAGCGTGCATGGTCAATGGCGGCACATTGGCCGTGATGAACAACCTGCATGTGCCGGTGGGGTTACTGCTGAATCTGCTGATCTGGAATCAGGATGAGGAACTGGGAAGGTTGTTCCTTGGCGGGAGTGTCATCCTTGCCGCTGTATGGATCAGCCGGTTGGGCATCCGTAAAACCCCAGCCACCGCATGATCCCTGACTGAAAAATATCCCTGTGGGAGCGGGCTTGCCCGCGATAGCGGAGTACCAGTCGATGAATTCATTGCTGACACTCCCTCATCGCGGGCAAGCCCGCTCCCACAGGTTTCAGTGGCGCTACATAATATGTTTTTCAGGCTCTGGGATGCTGGCCGCGCCCAATACCGCCGGCAACAACCCCGAGCGCAAATCCCCGCCACTCGGCTGCTGATACAAGCTCAGTCCAAACTCCGGCAGCACTGCCAGCAGGTAATCGAAAATATCCCCCTGAATCCGCTCGTAGTCCGCCCACACCGTGGTGCGGGTGAAGCAGTAGATCTCCAGCGGAATGCCCTGCGCCGTGGTCTGCATCTGGCGAACCATGCAGGTCATGTTCGGTTGAATTTCCGGGTGGCTCTTCAGATAAGCCAGCGCATAAGCGCGAAAGGTTCCGATGTTGGTCATGCGCCGGCGATTCGCCGACATGGCCGCGACATTGCCCTGCGCCTCGTTCCACGCCTTGAGCTCGGCTTTCTTGCGGCCCATGTAGTCGGTCAGCAGATGCACCTGGGACAGCTTTGCTTCCTCGTCATCGCGAATGAAGCGCACGCCGCTGGCGTCGATGAACAGGCTGCGCTTGATCCGCCGGCCACCGGACTGCTGCATGCCGCGCCAGTTCTTGAACGACTCGGACATCAGACGCCAGGTCGGGATCGAGACGATGGTCTTGTCGAAATTCTGCACCTTGACCGTGTGCAGGGTGATATCGACCACGTCACCGTCGGCGCCGACCTGCGGCATCTCGATCCAGTCGCCGACCCGCAGCATGTCGTTGCTGGTCAATTGCACGCTGGCGACAAACGACAGCAGCGTGTCCTTGTAGACCAACAGGATCACCGCCGACATCGCACCCAGACCCGACAGCAGCAACAGTGGCGAACGATCGATCAGCGTGGCGACGATGATGATCGCGCCAAACACGTACAGGACCATTTTTGCCAGTTGCACGTAGCCTTTGATCGAGCGCGTACGGGCGTGTTCGGTGCGCGCGTAGATATCGAGCAGGGCATTGAGAAGGGCGCTGATCGACAGCAGCAGGAAGAGGATGGTGAACGACAGCGCCACGTTACCGAGGAAGGTCATCGCGGTTTTGCTCAGCTCGGGCACCAGATGCAGGCCGAACTGAATGACCAGCGACGGCGTCATCTGCGCCAGTCGCTGAAACACCTTGTTGTGACGAAAGTCGTTGATCCAGTGCAGGGCCGGTTGGCGACCGAGCATGCGGCTGGCGTGCAGGATCAGATAACGCGCCACTCGTCCGAGCACCAGCGCGATCACCAGTAAAACCGTCAAGGCAAGGCCGGCCTGCAAGATCGGATGTTGTTCGAGGGTGCCCCAGAGGTCCTGGGCGTTGAGCCAGAGCTGTTTGAAATCCATAAGAGAAACGATTCTTCTGTAAGACGCGATGGCCGATTAGAGCATTTAAGACGCCATGTATTACCGTTGGATACAAATCGAGCAACAAAAAAGCCACTGATTCACGCCGTTTGTATAAAGAAACTCGGCCTGAGCGCTCGAAACCGGTAACCTATGCAGCTGTTTTTTTGCATATCTTCGAGGTAGCACCCGTGTTTTCCCAATTCGCCCTGCACGAACGCCTGCTAAAAGCTGTGGCCGAGCTGAAATTTGTCGAGCCAACGCCTGTGCAAGCCGCGGCCATTCCGCTGGCGCTCCAAGGGCGTGATTTGCGGGTGACTGCGCAAACCGGTAGCGGCAAGACCGCCGCGTTTGTACTGCCGATCCTCAATCGCCTGATCGGCCCGGCCAAGGTTCGAGTCAGCATCAAGACCCTGATCCTGCTGCCGACCCGCGAGCTGGCTCAGCAGACCTTGAAGGAAGTGGAACGCTTTGCGCAGTTCACGTTCATCAAGTCCGGCCTGATCACCGGTGGTGAAGACTTCAAGGTCCAGGCCGCCATGCTGCGCAAGGTGCCGGACATCCTGATCGGCACCCCGGGCCGGATGATCGAGCAACTGAACGCCGGCAACCTCGACCTCAAGGAAGTCGAAGTGCTGGTGCTCGACGAAGCCGACCGTATGCTCGACATGGGTTTCTCCGAAGACGTGCAACGTCTGGTCGACGAATGCCCGAACCGTCAGCAAACCATGCTGTTCTCCGCCACCACCGGTGGTTCGGGCCTGCGCGAGATGATCGCCAAGGTGCTGAACAACCCTGAGCACTTGCAGCTCAACGCGGTCAGCCAGCTGAATTCGACCACCCGTCAGCAGGTGATCACCGCTGACCACAACCAGCACAAAGAACAGATTGTGAACTGGCTGCTGGCCAACGAGACCTACCAGAAAGCCATCGTCTTCACCAACACCCGCGCCATGGCCGACCGCATTTACGGCCGTCTCGTGGCTCAGGAATACAAGGCGTTCGTGCTGCACGGCGAGAAAGACCAGAAGGATCGCAAACTGGCGATCGACCGTCTGAAGCAGGGCGGCGTGAAGATTCTGGTGGCTACCGACGTTGCGGCCCGTGGTCTGGACGTTGATGGCCTGGACATGGTGATCAACTTCGACATGCCACGCAGCGGCGACGAATACGTGCACCGTATCGGTCGTACCGGCCGTGCCGGTAACGACGGTCTGGCGATCTCGCTGATCTGCCACGGCGACTGGAACCTGATGTCGAGCATCGAGCGCTATCTGAGGCAGAGCTTCGAGCGCCGCACCATCAAGGAAGTCAAAGGCACCTACGGCGGACCGAAGAAGGTCAAGGCCTCGGGCAAAGCCGTTGGTGTGAAGAAGAAAAAGACCGACGGCAAGGGCGACAAGAAGAAAACTGCCGCCAAGACGCCGACCAAGCGCAAGAGCGTCAACCGTCCCAAGCCAGACGCTCTGGTGAGCAGCGACGGCATGGCGCCGCTCAAGCGCCGCAAGCCGGCAGAGCCAGCGGCTGAGTAAGTCGTTTCAGGCGCATAAAAAACCCGGACAGTGTCCGGGTTTTTTTATGGCCGGGATTTGTCAGCTCCCGAGCAGACCGCTGGTGTCGGCATCAAAACGTTGCTTTGCCTTGTCAGCGGCCGGTTTCAGCAACGCGAGCAGCGCGGCCTCGCTGTACAACCGGGTTGTCGCCAGTTCCTTGGGCGTCGGCTCAATCGGAATCAGCAGATCTTCACCGTCCGCGTGCAGCCAGATCGCCACAACGTGCAGTGCCGAGACGAACAGCAGCCGCGGTTCCACGGTTTTGCCCTGCAATGGCGGCGACTGCTCTGCCAGTTTCAGCGCACCGACAGCAGCGGCGGCGAGTGTCCCGTGGTTCAACGAGGCAAACTCGACGTGGCCGCGTACTTCGGCCAGTTGCGCATCGGCAATCGTTACGCCATCGGCGAAGACCAGGTAATGCCAGTCGCCCATCCGAACGTCTTGCAGACCTTTGCCGTTGCTCAAATCCTCCAGACTCAGCGAGTAACCGCGCCAGGCCTCGCTGAGGCTGATCTTCGCAGGTGAGGCGTTAGCGAATTGGCGGTTAGCGCCAAAGCCTCGGGTTTGCAGGGTGGCTTGCAGAGCCGGACGCAAGGTCTGTACGCCGTTGGAAGGCGCCTTTGGATAAGTCAGGTTCATAAGGTCGCCCCCTGGTTTTTTGCGGTGAAGTAAGTGTTGGTCCAGTTGCCGCCGCCGTTGTATGAACGGGGGAATGTGTTCAGCGCGCGAGTCGAATAGCCGTAGATCGAGTCCGCGACCAGTACGTAGTTGCCATTGGTGCCGTAGATCGTCAGGAAGTGCGCACCACCGCCGTACCAGGCACAGCGCAGGCCGACCGGGCGGCCCATGTTGATCTGGTTCTGAATGGCCGACATCTGCAGCGACCCCTGATTCATGCCGTTATAACTGCGCGTGGTGCGCAGGGCGGTGTCCAGATAGCCATAGACGTTGCACGGCCCCGGCTGATTGCAGCAGTTGCGGTTCAGCTCAGAACTGGCAACACCGCACTGAGTCCACGACCCGGTGCCGTAATAGTTGCCGACTGAAGCGGAAACGGCCGCCCAACACCAGTTGGTCTGGGTTTGCTTCTGCATCGTGAAGTTGAGGCTGCCTGCGGCGAGTGAGCGGGGCTGCGCCGCTGCTTCGACGTCGACCAGTTGCGGGTCGATCAGGTGGCCGATAAGACACCTTGGCAGGGTCTCGGCGGTAAAACGGGTTGCTTCATTGGCTAACATTTTTCAATCCTCCATGAGTGAAAACAAGCGTCCAGCTTGTGAGTGTGTTGCGGTATTGCTGAGCTATCGGTGCGTAAGGGTTGCCATGTTGGATGGCGCGTTCCGATCTCCTTGCTCGAGGTAACCTTAGCCTGAATATGCATTTGTGCAACAAAATAAATGCACTGATGCATTTTTAAGATCAAAAGATCGCAGCCTTCAGCAGCTCCTACAGGTGGGCCATCAATCCCATGTAGGAGCTGCCGAGGGCTCGGGCCGCGTTCGGACGATCTTTTGACTTTTAGCTGTCTGCTTTCTTCTCAGCCGAATTCAGCTCTTTCAACCGCTGATCAATCAACTGGCACTTGTCCGGCAAATCCGCACTGGCCGTGCCCAAGTCCATCTTCTGCAATTCAGCATTGATCTCTTTGGCCTTGGCTGGATTCTGTTCGGTGAGCCGGGTGACTTCCTTGGCCAGTTGTTCACGTTTGGCCGTGGCTTCTTCGGGCGTGCAGGCCCAGACGGGCAGGGCGCAGGCGAGGGTGGCAGCGAGGGTGAGCTTGATCAGGGTTTTCATGGGAGCAGGCCTCAGTTCCGGTTAAGGCGGGTAAAACGGTTGAGGGCTTTGGCCTGTTAAAAGTTCAGTCTCGCTCCCATCAATCCTCCGCAGACTTTATGGGAGCGAGGCTTCTCACGATCGCGATGACACGGCATCAAAGACTAACTGGCGTGGCAGCAACTGGATCGGTTTCCCCCTTCATACCTATCATGATGGCGCACCCATTCCATGATCTCGTCCTCATTCCTGCCCTTGGGCGTGAGGTCGAGGTAGTTGTAAGCGCCAACCAGCATGTCCAGGCCTCGGGCATAGGTTGAGTAGGTGTGGAAAATCTCACCTTTATCATTGCGATAAAACACGCTCAGCCCCGGCAGCTCCTCCTCCGCGCTGTCAGTCTTTTCGTAGTTGTAGATAGCCTTTCCAGCTGCAACCTCTTCAGCATCTGGGCAAACGCCGAAGTCATAGTTGAAGTCGCAACCTTCTGACGACACCCAGTCAAACTTCCAGCCCATCCGCTGTTTAAAATCCTGGAATTCGTTGAACGGCGCATGGGAAACGGCAACCACAGCAATGTCGTGATGGGCCAGATGCTGATTGGCGCCATCGATGTGGTCGCTGAGGAACGAGCAACCCTTACAACCCTGCTCCCAGCCCTTGGCGAACATGAAGTGGTAAATCACCAGTTGGCTGTTTTTGCCGAACAGATCGGCGAGTCTTAGTTCGCCCTTGGGGCCCTGGAAGTGGTAATCCTTGTCAATTTTCACCCAAGGTAATGCCCGGCGTTCAGCGCTGAGGCGGTCGCGTTCCCTGGTGAACGCTTTTTCATTAGCCAGGTGCTGCTTACGGGCGGCGAGCCATTCTTCGCGCGATACCACCGGATGATTCTCAACGTTCATGATGATTTCTCCTGCGGGGTTGAAACCGTCTGTTTCAGACTAGTCGTTTAACCCGCCGGGAATTCGACAGACCGCCGGTCGGTCGCCGCGCAAAATGCGGCTGAACGGCTGTGGCGCGTCCGGGTCACAACCTATGAACGCGCCCTAAATCACGCGCACCGGAGGTTGAATCAGGATGACGACTTATAACTGGGATTTGATTGAGCGATTGCTGCATGAAGTGCAGAACAGCGCTGGCCATAGTTTCGCCCCTCGGGCGTACGCGGAGGATTACGCGGCAGCGAAAGCCAGCGCCGGTGAGCCGATCGAGAATTTGGATCACTTGAAAACGCTGGCCTGTGAATATGAGCGGTTGCTGCTGTTGCGCGGCTACATCGAGCAACGTGGCGAAGATGAAGGCAGCACCGGCAATAACTTCAGTCTGACTCCGCGAGGATCGAGCCTGTTGAGCCTGATCGACAGCAGCATTCCCGGGAATGACCATCCGCGTCAGGTGCTGGATGAACAGGAAGATGCACTGGCAGAGGGGACGTTTGATGAAGTGGCGTCCAAAGCGCAGATAGCCTGACTTCGAAGTAATCTCCCTTGTGGGAGCGAGCCTGCTCGCGAATGCGTAGTGTCAGTCACCCTCATAGTGTTTGATACAGCGCTTTCGCGAGCAGGCTCGCTCCCACATTGGTTTTACATTGATCTTAATTATTTCGTGCAGCCCTCAAGCACTTCAGATCATTGAAATCTTTACGCACACCCTCGATCTTCTTCAGCAACCGTTTACGCTGCTGCGGCGTACTCTCGGCCATCAGGTCGACTGCCATTGCTCGACCTTGTGCCTCGGTGTTGGCGTAGGCCTTGCGGTAATCCGCCGTCCACAAACTTTCGCGGTTGATCAGAAGGGTCTCGATACGTTGTGGGAATTCGGGACTTTTGCGCTGTGCAACCGCAGCGCTGAACTGCTTCTGCCAGTGCTCACGGTTGGCAATCCATTGGGTGTTCTGATCGCCCAAAGCGTTAGTCCAAGCCAATACCCGCTCTTTTTGTGTCGGGCTTAGTGGGCCGAGCCAGTCGTTCAGACGCTTCTCCATGCGCCCGCCACGTTCCTTGATCTGCTCGGCCAATGGCGGTTCGACGTAATTCTGCTGGCGTTTGCGCAGATCCTTGGCGAACGCGTCGTTCATCTCCGCCACCTGCTTATCGTCCAGGCCTTGCAGAAGTTCGATGGCTGACGGGGTGATCTCCCGCGCAGTTTCGGCAATGGCGTTTTTGGCTTCCACGGTGCGCGCCTGAAGCGCTTCGTCAGTGACCTGATTGGTTTCGACCATCGTTTGCAAACGATCCAGCCAGTCGAGATAGCCCGGCAATTGTGTGGTGCAGTGCCAGCTCAGGTGTTCCTGGAGGCGCTCGTTGAACCAGCCCTTTTGCTCGCCGTTCATGTCCAGGTAGTCGCCAAGCGTCCACGGGATAATCACGTCGAGATTGCGATACGCCAGGCCGACGCGGCTACAGGCGCCAAGGGCGAGGGTGCAAATCAACAAGGCAGCGATGTGTTTGAACCAGCGAGACATAGGCGAATCCTTGCGATGGCCAGCCGTAGGGTCTGATTCTCATGTGAACGCAGAATGAGCCCGGCAGTTCAGCCAATCAATAGAACGCGCGTGCAGCCTTGAGTGTGACGAGGCCATCGCACTCGCTGTTGTGCCCGGAATAGGCCGAGCAATCGCTGCCGCTGAGGCTGGAGTTGCTGTAGATCAGGTCGAGGTCGACGCCCATGAAAGGCCGGGACAACTTCACCGACCAATCGGTAAAACTGCTGACGTAACCACCGTCCACCGCTACCGGCGAATTCAGTTGGTGGGTGGTGTATTTCATGCTGACACCAATGCCGAAGGGTTGATTGCCGCGCAGATCGGCAAACAGCGTGTTGTTCTGTTTATCCGGATCGTTGCTCAAGGCAATGCCGAACCGGCTGCCGAGCAGGGTCAGACCACCGAACAATTCCTGGCTGTCGAGGGTGTCCACTTTGGGATAGCTGTAGTGGATCATCCCCACTTCGTAGCCGAGGGTTTCGTCGAAAGGTTGTTTGAAGCCGACGTAGGAATCGATTTCGAGGTTCTTGCCCGGCGTGATGCCCATGCTCGGTGCGTACTGGCCGATATAGAGGCCACTGTCGTGGCTGAGGTCGAGTCCGCCATGAAAGGAGCCGGTGGACGCCGGTTTGACCAGTCCTTGCGCCATGCTGCGCGTGGGCGTGGTGCCGAGCTTTAGGTCGAAATCACCGAGTTCACGCTGGAAAATCTGCGCGTGCGCAGTCGAACAAGCCAGCAGGCCAGCGAGCGATAAACAGGATGATTTGCGCATGCGTCACTCCATGTACAGCGAGCGCAGGGCAGCGAGCCTGCTGAAACGCTTGATCTAGACGCGTGCAAGGATACCGGCGAATGCTCGGCATTGATGGCCGTTCGTCGATTTTCAAAGAATGGATAAGTGTTTTTTTAAGCGGAGGGGGATTTTGCGGTGCCAGTCCAGACGCTTCGAAGCTCAAAGCGCCTAGGGACGGGTATATTACCGGGGATTACTTCTTGCCCAGGCTGATCTGCTTGGACGGACCGAACGTCTGGCCGCTGACGCCTTTGGCAATTTGCTGGATCTCGCCGCCGGACTTGAGGAACAAAGCAATCTGATCGTTGATCGATTCGCTTGTTTCAACGGCTGGGGCTGGCTTTGCTTTGCTGGTGGATGCTTTTACACGCATGGCGGCCATTAACCTGTAGAAGAGTAACTCGGCCAGGCATCGTACAGGAATAACTTGACAATAGCTCGGTAAATATCCCCCGGAATAACCAACCTTCAAGGTGGATTATTCTCGGTTAAATATCCGAAATATTTCGCTAACCTGCTGTTTTAGTTAAGAACATCTGTGCATTGCGGTGCTGTGGCGGTCTTGCGCTGGGCACCGAATCAGTCTGACGAGTGGCACGGCGTGCGTGCCCGACCAAGGAGAATCAAGGCGTTGCGCAGATTTTCCCGGCCTCGCCGTTTTGCCGGCGAACGTTCACGGTAAAAACGGGTAGAATGCCGCCCACGCAATGAGGGTTTTGGAAATGGCTTTAGTCGGGCGCTACAACAGTTTGCAAGTGGTTAAACACACTAACTTCGGTTTATATCTGGACGGCGGTGCCGACGGCGAAATTCTTTTGCCCAACCGTTATATCCCTAAAGATATTCCCAGCGAAGATGAAGACTGGCTCAACGTATTTGTTTATCTGGATAGCGAAGACAAACTTCTCGCTACCACTGAAAAACCGAAAGTTCAGGTCGGTGAATTCGCCAGTTTGAAAGTTGTTGAAGTCAACAGCATCGGTGTGTTCCTCGATTGGGGCTTGCCGAAGGATCTGTTGCTGCCGTATTCCGAAGAGAAGCGTCAGATGACTGCCGGCGAATATTGCGTGGTGCATGTCTACCTCGACAAACACACCCGTCGCATCACCGCCACTGCGCGACTGGATCGCTACCTCGACAAAACCCCGGCCACCTACAGCCCGGGTCAGGAAGTTGATCTGCTGGTTGCCGAAGCTACCGATATGGGCTTCAAGGCAATCATCAACAACAAGCACTGGGGTTTGATTCACAAGAACGAAATCTTCAAGTTCATGCGCGCCGGCATGAGCGAAAAAGGCTTCATCAAGGAAGTGCGCGCCGACGGCAAGATCAGCCTGAGCCTGCAACCAGTTGGCCAGGAAGCGGCGAGCAGCCTGAACTCGAAGATTCTGACCAAGTTGCGCGAAAATGACGGCACCCTGCCGGTCAGCGACAAGAGCGATCCGGCATTGATCAGCAGTCTGTTCGGTGTCAGCAAGGGCAACTTCAAGAAGGCCATCGGTTCGCTGTACAAGGAAGGCAAGATCGTCATTCATGCGGATCGCATTGAACTAAGCTGATCGCGCACCAGCCCCATGTAGGAGCCGCCGAAGGCTGCGATCTGTTGATCTTCAACGGCAGAAGATCGCAGCCTGCAGCAACGCCTACATTGAGGGTCGTATGATGAAGAAAGCGCTGATTGCTTATTCTGCAACGCTGGTGACGTTTCTGTTGCTCGACGGGATATGGCTTGGCCTGCTGATGGCGCCGACCTATCGCGAACTGCTCGGTCCATTGATGCTCGAAAAACCGCTGCTCTTACCGGCAGCGGTTTTTTATTGCCTGTATGTTTTCGGTTGCGTGGTGTTTGTGGTGTTGCCGGCGCTGAGATGGCAGAAGGCAGCGACGATGGGCGCACTGTTGGGACTGGTGGCGTATGGCACGTATGACCTGACCAATTGGGCGACATTGCGCGGATGGTCGGTACAAGTGACTTTGCTCGATTGGGCGTGGGGGACGTTTGCCACTGCTATGGCTTGTACTGTTGGTTTTGTCGTGTCGAAACGGCTGGTGAAGTCAGACTCCTGAACAGCGCTGATTGAGCTGACGTCATCGCTGGCAAGCCAGCTCTCACAGGGTTTTGTGTCGAGCACGAGATAGGGGTAGGCGCCACGAACTTGTGGGAGCTGGCTTGCCAGCGATTGGCGGCGCAGTCGACAGCCATTCACCACTGACGCAGCAAGGGAATTAAATGTCTTTTCCAGACGGCTTTTTCTGTCGCACTGGTTAATAATCGACGCCACGACTCTTCGCCCCGGACATTGATCCGGGGTTTTGTTTTGACCAATGGATGGCTGCCATGTTGTGTGTGTTCGAGGTGTTGCGGTGATTGTCGAGCGGCGCAACGCCGACCGTTTTGCCCTGCAGGTGATGATCGGTCTGTGCCTGATCTGGGGCGTGCAGCAGGTGATGATCAAGTGGGCTGCACCTGACATCGCACCGGTGATGCAAGCGGCGGGGCGCTCGGGGATTTCTGCGTTGCTGGTCGGATTGCTGATCTGCTGGAAGGGCGGTTGGGATCAGGTCGGGAGCACCTGGCGCGGCGGCTTGCTGGCCGGTGCGCTGTTCGGGCTGGAGTTCTTCTTTATCTCCGAAGGCCTGCAACTGACCACGGCAGCGCACATGTCGGTGTTCCTCTACACCGCGCCGATTTTCACCGCGTTGGGCGTGCATTTTCTGCTGGCCAGTGAGCGTTTGCGACCGTTGCAGTGGTTGGGGATTTTGCTCGCCTTCATCGGTATCGCGATTGCATTTGCCGGTGGTGTGTCGTGGGACAACCTCGATCGGCGCATGTTATTGGGCGATGCCTTTGGTGTATTGGCCGGTGCCTGTTGGGGCGCGACCACGGTGGTGGTGCGCGCCTCGCGACTGTCGGAAGCCCCGGTGACGTTGACCCTGTTCTATCAGTTGATCGTCGGCTTCGTCGGCCTGCTGTTGATCGCACTGTTCAGCGGCCAGATTGGCCATGTCAACCTGACCGCAGTGGCGGTGGCCAGCGTGCTGTTTCAAGGGCTGGTGGTGTCGTTCTTCAGCTACCTGGTGTGGTTCTGGTTGCTGCGGCGTTATCTGGCGGCCAACCTCGCGGTGTTCTCGTTCATGACGCCGCTGTTCGGCGTCACCTTCGGCGTGTTGCTGCTCGGTGAACAACTGAGCCTGAACTTCGTCATCGGTGCTGTGCTGGTGCTGCTCGGCATCACTTTTGTCAGTGCCGAGCAGTGGCTGCATCGGCGTTTGCGCAAAGCACTGGGCCAGTAGCCGTCGATTGCATCGCCAGACCGCCGGCAATCAGCAAACCACTGCCGGCGATCACCAACGCCGGCTGCAAGCCACCGCTGAAATGGCTGCTCAGCGCGGCCAGTAACGGGCCGCTGAGCTGGCCAACGGCGAAGCAGGCGGTGAGCATGCCGGCATTACGCTGGGTGGCGTGCGGCGCCAGTTCCCGCGAGCGTTGCATGACCAGTTGCATGCAGGCCAGGAACGGCGTCCCGCAGAAGATCACGCCCAGCGCCAACCCCCAGCCGCTGCCCAGCAAGCAGGCGAACACCCCGGCGCCTTGCAGCCACAACGTCGCCATCAACCAGTGACGCGTGGTGTGCGGTTCGTGACGACGCAGGCTCACCAGTAAAACGCCGATGGCGGCGCCGAGGCCGAAGCAAGGCCAGAACAGATCGGCCTGCCATTGCCCGTGAAACTGCACGTTGGCCATTTGCGACAGAAACGTGGCCGGAATGATGTAGCCGACGCCATACAGCGCGTAAATCAACGCCAGATGGCCAATGCCACGATTCGCCGGGCTGACGGCCGCTGCATCAGCTGCCTTCGCGGCGACCGGTTGTGGCAGGAGTCGCCAGACCCCCAACATCATTACCAACGCGGCCGCGGCATAAATCAGCCACAACGTCGCGGACGTCTGGTTCAACAGATGTGAGACCAGTGCCAGCAACCCTGTCAGAAAAATCCCCAGACCCGGCCCGGCAAATACCAGCGCTCCCAGCCGTGGGCGACCCGCTGCCACCGCCAGTGGCTGACTCAGCGCGGTAATCATCACCAGCACCCAGGCACTTGCCACACCGGTTCCGAAGCGCAGCAGCAGATGTGCCCAGAAGCCATTCGCCCAGAACGACGCCAGTGTCAGCAGCACACAAAGCCACAAGCCGCCGTGCAGGCGCCGCTGCACCTGTTGCGCACGATGGGCAAACATCGCGTCCACCGCCCCGAGCAAGTAGCCGAGGTAATTGGCCGCGGCAATCAGACCGGCGGCAGTCAGGTCAAACTGCCCCTCGCTGAGCAGGTGCGGCATTTGCGGGGTGAGGGCGAAGCGCCCGATGCCCATGGCCATCATCAGGGCGACGAAGCAGGCGGATAAGCGAATCAGCGGCGACATGGTCTGGATTCCGTTGGCAAGATCAATGACCGTCAGGCTAGGACTGATTGACTTTCTTTAAAATTGAATAATAGTGAGTAACTTGTTCTGTTATGGAGAAAGGTTGTGGAGTTTAGCCAACTGCGGATTTTTCAGGCAGTCGCCGAGGAAGGTTCGATCACCCGCGCCGCCGAACGCCTGCACCGAGTCCCGTCGAATCTGTCGACGCGGCTCAAGCAGCTTGAAGAGCAAATGGGCGTCGAATTGTTCGTCCGTGAGCGTCAGCGTTTGCAGCTATCGCCTGCGGGAAAAGTCTTGCTGGACTACACCGGCAAACTGTTCGCCCTGCGCGATCAGGCCAGCGCGGCGGTGATGGGCGGGCAACCGGCGGGGGATTTTGTGCTGGGCACGATGTACAGCACCGCAGCCATCCATCTGCCGGCATTGCTGGCGCGCTATCACAAGCAATATCCGGCGGTGAACCTGCAAGTGCAGTCGGCGCCGAGCGGTGAGTTACTGGAAGGTTTGCTCACCGGGCGCCTCGACGCGGCGTTGGTAGACGGGCCGCTGCAACTGGCCGGGCTCGACGGCGTGGCGCTGTGCGAGGAAAGGCTGGTGCTGATCACCGAGATCGATCACCTGCCCGTGCACAGCGCCAGTGATGTCGAAGGGCGCTCGGTGTTCACCTTTCGTCGCGGCTGTTCCTATCGCATGCGACTGGAGGCATGGTTCGCTCATGCCCACGCGGCAATGGGCCGGGCGATGGAGATCGAGTCCTATCAAGGCATGCTCGCCTGCGTGATTGCCGGCAGCGGGGTGGCGCTGATGTCGGAGTCGATGCTGGCCAGCCTGCCGGGGCGCGACAGCGTCGCGGTGCATCCGTTGGCCGAGCCGTTCGCGGGTGCGACAACATGGCTCATGTGGCGTCGGGGCATGGTCGGCGCCAATCTCAATGCGTGGATAGAAGTGCAGCAAGCTGTCTATCCCGCACCTTTGGTTGAATCCCTGGAAACGGCTTGAACCAATGGTGGCGCACTCTGTTCAATTCAGTAACAGATCATTGCGGATTTGGCCGAGCATTGCGTAGGACTTCGGACTATTATCAGTGCGAAGCGGCCTCAGAATTCCGGTCGCTCAGCACTACCCTGAAGGGGGCATGACGATGAAAGAGAAAATTCAGAACTGGCTGCATGATTTGGGTGTTGCCCTCGGCTTGATCGAACCGCCTCTGCAACCGGTACCGATCCGCACTGACGACGAACAGCGTCGGCGCCAACCTCGTCGGCGGTAATGTCCCTGATGTGAAGGGTCAATAGACTCAAGATCAAGAGATCGCAGCCTTCGGCAGCTCCTACAGAGAAAAGTGTAGGAGCTGCCGAAGGCTGCGATTTTTTGTTTTCAATGCCGCCCGATCATCAGCAAAAACCGGCTCAAGTCATTTGCGGTCTTCGCAGTTTTGAGCAGGTGATCTTCTTCAGCGGTGAAAGCTGTCAGGCCGAATTCATCTTCCAGATGAAAGATCAGGTCCTCGATATCAGCTTTCTCTAATCCCAACTGCGCCAGGCTGGTGTTGTCATTGAATTCGCGGTTCTCCAGCAGGCGGCGGATATACCGATGCACGGCGGCACGTACGGCAGCTCTTCTCATGGCAGATATTTCGTTGTTGTTTGACTGATTACAGCAGGCATCAAGGTTGTTGCCGCAGCCATTCGTCCATCATCGAGCGTGGCTGAGCTCTTTGCATCGAATCTTCACCAGCACTTTCCTCCAGGCGAAAAAAACGGGTGTGGCAACCGACGCCACACCCGTCGAAGAAAGCATCAGTTGTTACATCGAACTTAGATCGCGCTGGCCACCGTCGCAGGGCGCGGCGACAGCAGGCTGACCACCACAAAACTCACCAGACCCACAGCCAGGCTGTAGTAGATCGGGGTGTTGGCGTCCAGACCGTCCTTGAACATGAACAACAGCGCGGTGGCAAAGCCCAGGCCCATGCTGGCGATGGCGCCGGAGGTGGTCGCGCGTTTCCAGAAGATCGCACCGATCAGCGGAACCAGCATGCCGCCCACCAACAGGTTGTACGCCAGGGTCAGGGCGCTGATCACGTCGTTTACCACCAGCGCGATGCCCAGTACGACAACACCGGTCAGCAGGGTGAACAGACGGTTGATGCGCAGGCTCGATGGCTTGCCGCCACGCAGTTTCGGCAGCAGGTCTTCGGTCAGCGTGGTGGCGGCGGCGAGGAGGCCGGCGCTGGCGGTGGACATCATGGCGGCCAGTGCGGCAGCGATCACAAGGCCTCGGATGCCGTCCGGCAGCGACAGTTTGACGATCGCGGCGAACGCGTTGTTGACGTTGTCCAGATCCGGGATCAGCACGTGAGCGGCCATGCCGATCAGGGCGCAGGCCAGACCGTAGAGGACGCAGTAGACGCCCGCGATGCTGCCGGCGTACTGGGCGACTTTGGCAGTCTTGACGGTGAACACCCGTTGCCAGATGTCCTGACCGATCAGGATGCCGAAGAAGTAGATCATGAAGTAGGTGATGATCGTGTCCCAGCCGATGCTGGTGAAGTTGAACGCGGTGGCCGGCAGTTTCAGCACCAGCTCATCCCAACCGCCGACGCGGTACAGGCAGATCGGCAACAGGATGAACATCAGGCCCACGGTCTTGATGATGAACTGGACGATGTCGGTCAGGGTCAGCGACCACATCCCGCCGATCGCCGAGTAGACCACCACTACACCACCGCCGAGCAACACCGAGACCCAGAAGGGCAGGTCGAACAGCACTTGCAGCACGGTGCCGATCGCCAGGATCGAGGTCACGCCGATCATCAGTGCATAGGCCAGCATGATCACCGCGCTCGCCGAGCGGGCCATCGGGTTGTAGCGTTTTTCCAGGACCTGGGTAACGGTGTAGATCTTCAGTTTCAGCAGCGGCTTGGCCAGGAACAGGTTCAGCGCAATGATGCCGCAACCCAGTGCCGCGCACAGCCAGAAACCGGAAATGCCATGCACGTAGCCCAGACGCACGGTGCCGACGGTGGACGCGCCACCCAGCACCGTCGCGGCCATGGTGCCCATGTACAGGCTCGGGCCCAGGTTGCGACCGGCAACGAGAAAGTCCTCGTTGGTCTTGGCCTTGCGCATACCGAAATAGCCGAGCAAAAGCATGCCGGCGGCGTAGATGAGGACGACGAATAAATCCAAAGCCATGATGGCGTGTCTCCGATTGTCTTTTTTATGGTGAAACAAAATTGGTTCGATGGAGCTGCCCTGTGTGGGAGCGAGACTGCTCGCGAAGGCGATCTGTCAGTGACATCCATACTGGATGTGCCGAAGTCTTCGCGAGCAGGCTCGCTCCCACAGAGGAAAAGTGTCAGGCCAGTTCGGGCTTCGCTGAGGGGGGCATGAATTGGCTGCGTTCATCCTTCGGGCCGTAAACCGCCGCCGGCTCCGGAAACAGGCGCAGCAGCGTCAGATACACCACCGAGGCCAGCCCCAGGGTCACCGGCAAACTGATGTCGATGCCGCCCGCCAACTCACCCAGTGGGCCGACGAACTGCCCCGGCAAATTGACGAAGAACAGGCCCACCGCCGCGCTCGGAATCCACGCGCCCAGGCCCCGCCAGTTCCAGCCGTGGGTGAACCAGTAGCGTCCGCCCTGCTCGCCGCGCGTGAACACTTGCAGGTCATCCGGGCAGTAGAAGCCGCGACGCACCACCAGGCCGATGATCATGATCACCATCCATGGCGTGGTGCAGGTGATGATCAGCACGGCGAAGGTCGACACGCTCTGCACCAGGTTCGCCGCAAAGCGTCCGATGAAGATGAACGCAATCGACAGTACGCCGATCAGTAACGTCGCCTTGACCCGCGAGAGCACCCGCGGGAACACGCTCGACATGTCCAGACCGGTGCCATACAGCGACGTGGTGCCGGTGGACATGCCGCCGATCACCGCAATCAGACACACCGGCAGGAAGAACCAGCTCGGCGACACCGCCAGCAGACCGCCTACATAGTTGTTTGCCGCGATGTAGTCAGGTGCCTTGATCGCCACGATGGTTGCGGTGGCCAGGCCGAACAGGAACGGGATGAGCGTCGCCAGTTGCGCGGCGACCACCGCCAGCATGATGCGGCCCTTCGGCGTTTCGCGAGGAATGTAGCGAGACCAGTCGCCGAGGAATGCACCGAAGGAAATCGGGTTGCTCATGGCCACCAGTGCCGCGCCGATGAACGCCGCCCAGAACCCGGCCTGACCCATGGCCACACTGCCGGCGTACTGGCTGTCGAAGGCGGGGGCAAAGGCGAAGATGCCGAGCAGGAACAACAGGCTCGCGGCCCACACCGCAATGCGGTTGACCCACAACATGAAGCGAAAGCCGTAGATGCAAACCGTCAGCACCAGCAGCGCGAACAGCCCGTAGGCCAAGCCGAGCGTGAGGTCGGTTTCCGGCAGGTCGAGCAGGCGTTTGGCGCCGCCAACCAATGCATCGCCCGAACTCCACACCGAGAGCGAGAAGAACGCGATAGCGGTCAACAATGACAGGAAGGAACCAACGATCCGCCCATGCACGCCGAAGTGCGCACCGGAAGACACGGCGTTATTGGTGCCGTTGAGCGGGCCGAACAGGCCCATCGGCGCGAGGATCAGCGCACCGACCACCACACCCAGCACAATCGCCCAGACGCCAGCCTGAAAAGACAGACCGAACAGCACCGGGAAACTGCCGAGCACAGCCGTGGCAAAGGTATTGGCGCCGCCGAAGATCAAGCGAAACAGGTCGCTGGGCCGGGCGTCACGCTCATGATCCGGGATCTGTTCGACCCCGTTTGTTTCGATGCTGCTAAGGCGTTTTTCATTGTTGTTGTTATTCATGATCTGCTCCGATCATCAGGCGCGCTCATCGTGCGTGAGCGTCACCATTGGCTAAGGGGGTGGCAGCCCTTCCGGCATTGCGGACAAATGTTCGTGGCAGGCCAGCCAATGGCCTTGTTGTTCTAGGCTCGACGTTTGTTTCTTGAAAACAATCGTCTCGCGCTCCTGGCTGAAGTGTTGCTCCCCTTGCATGCGCAGCTCGGTGGCCACGTCATGGATGAAAATCGCCACGTCACCCTGCAGGCTGACGAAGGCGTTGCTCGAGGTGCAGGAAAGCACCTCGAAGCCATCCTCGGTGCGCCAGCTGTCCCACAACGCCTGATAGGCATCGCGCGACAGCAGTGGCTGTTCGAGGGTGTAAAACACGAAGCTGGCGTCGGCGCTGAACGCGCCGAAGTAGGCTTCGCGATCATTGCGTGCGAAGGCTGAAACCAGCTCGGCCGCCGCATGCAAAACCTGATCATGATCGTTCATGACCCGACCCTCAGCGATGAACCACGCCAGGCAGTACGCAGAGCATTTCGTACAGCAGGTTGGCGGCCAGCAGCGAGGTGTTGCCGGTGGTGTCGTAAGCGGGCGAGACTTCTACCAGATCGCAACCGATCAGGTCGAGGCCTTGGCAGCCGCGAATGATCTCAATGGCCTGAATGGTCGTCAGGCCACCGATTTCCGGGGTGCCCGTGCCAGGCGCCCAGGCCGGATCGATGCCGTCGATGTCGAAGCTCAGATACACCGGACCACCGCCGACTTTCTCGCGGACTTCGGCCATCAGCGGCGCCAGCGACTTGTGCCAGCACTCTTCGGCCTGCACCACGCGGAAACCCTGATTACGGCTCCAGTTGAAGTCATCCGCGGTGTAACCCTGGGCGCGCAAACCAATCTGCACCACACGGTCACAATCCAGCAGGCCTTCTTCGACGGCGCGTCGGAAGGTCGTGCCGTGGGCGATTTTCTCGCCGAACATGTGGTCGTTGACGTCAGCGTGAGCGTCGATGTGTACCAGACCCACCTTGCCGTGCTTTTTGTGAATCGCACGCAGGATCGGCAGGGTGATGGTGTGGTCGCCACCCAGAGTCATCGGAATCACGTTGTGTTCGAGGATGTTGTCGTAGGCTTCTTCGATGATGCGCACGGCATCGAGCAGGTTGAAGGTGTTGATCGCGACGTCACCGATGTCGGCGACCGACAGCGAATCGAACGGCGCAGCACCGGTGGCCATGTTGTACGGGCGGATCATCACCGATTCGGCGCGGATGTCACGCGGCCCGAAGCGAGTGCCAGGGCGCAGCGAAGTACCGATGTCCAGCGGCACGCCTATAAAGGCAGCGTCCAGGCCGGCAGCGGTTGGCAAGTGGGGGAGTCGGAGCATGGTGGCGATGCCGCCGAAGCGCGGCATTTCGTTGCCGCCCAGTGGTTGGTGAAGAATCTTGTCCACGGGTAGGGCCTCATCGTCTTTGTTTTATTTATGTCGGCGCGCCGTTCAGCAAAGGTTCGGACGCCGCTGTGGGGCCGATTCTGCAAAATGTAGTGAGGGGGAAGAATCGCTACGGGCAAATACTTAGTTCAGATTTTTCTAAACTAATGGCCAGGCCCACGCTAGACTTCTCCCACTGCTGATTGCCTATGTAGGAGCTGCCGAAGGCTGCGATCCTTTGATCTTCAGCGGCCCCAAGGCTGGCAAAAATCAAGATCAAAAGATCGCAGCCTGCGACAGCTCCTACAGGGTTGTGGTTTAAATCTGGATGATGTGTGGAGCAAACATGGCCAACGCTTTACCCGACCTGAAACTATTACGCATCTTCGTCAGCGTCGTGCGCCATCAGGGTTTCGCCAACGCCCAGCAGGAACTCAACCTGTCGACCTCGGCGATCAGCACCTACATGAGCCAGCTCGAAGCCGCGCTCGGCCTGGTGTTGTGCCATCGCGGCCGCGGTGGTTTCAGCCTCACCAGCAAAGGGGAACTGTTCCATCAGGAAACCCTGCGTCTGCTCGCCGAGCTCGAAGGGTTTGAGCAATATGCCGCCGCGCTCAAGGGCGAATTGCGCGGCACGCTCAACCTCGGGGTGATCGACTCCACCGTCAGCGACAAAGCGTTGCCGTTCGCCGAAGCCATCGGCGCCTACAGTCAGGAACACCCGGCCGTGCATTTGCACCTGTCGGTAATGAGCCCCTACGAACTGCAACTCGGCGTGCAGGACAACCGCCTCGACCTGGCCATTGGTGCGTTCTCCACGCGCATGAGCGGTCTGATTTACATGCCCCTGTACCGCGAACAGCACTGGCTGTATTGCAGCAGTCGTCACCCGTTGTTTAACGAGCGACGGATTCCCGAGCAAGTCATCACCCAGCAACGCATGGTCGGTCGTGGCTACTGGAGCCAGGCAGAGCTGGCTCGCCACGGTTTCAAACACAGCGCGGCGACGGTAGAAAGTATGGAGGCGCAGTTGATTCTGGTGCTGTCCGGCGCTTACATCGGTTATCTGCCGGAGCACTACGCCCAGGCCTGGGCCGACAAGGGCGATTTGCGCGTGTTGCTGCCCGCGACCTTCGGCTACCAGGCGCCGTTTTCGATGATCATGCGCCGTGGCCGCAGCCGCGAACCGCTGATCCAGACTTTCCGCGATTTGCTTAAAGCCCAGCTCAACCAGGCGTAAAAATGATGTCCAGAGTCCAATGCCCGCGCTGCCTGCGCCCACAAACCCATTGCCTTTGCCCGTTGATCCCGAGCCTCGACAGCCGCACCCGGGTGTTGCTGTTGCAGCACCCGAGCGAGGTCAATCATGCGTTGAACACTGCGCGCCTGGCCGCGCTGGGGCTGACCAACGCCGAGCTGATTGTCGGTGAGGTATTTGAGGATTTGCCGACACTGCTGAACCGGCCGGGCTATCAGGCGCGGTTGTTGTTCCCCGCTGACGATGCGCAGCCGATGCAGGTTTATGGCGCGTCTGATGAACCGCTGTTGCTGGTCGTGCCCGACGGCACCTGGCGCAAGGCGCGCAAGATGCTGCACCTCAATCCGCTGCTGATGGCGTTGCCACGGGTGACGCTGGCGGAAGGCGGGGTGTCGCGGTATCGGTTGCGCAAGGCACCGGGCCCCGGGGCGTTGTCGACCATCGAGGCGATTGTGCAGGCATTGCAGACGCTTGAAGCGCCAGCGTCTTTCGAACCGTTGCTGAAACCTTTTGAAGCGTTGATCGAGGGGCAGATTGCAGCGATGGGGCAGGAGACGTTTCAGCGTAATCATGCTGAAAAATGATCGGTGCTTTTGCTGGCCTTATCGCTGGCAAACCAGCTCCCACAGGTTTTGGTGATGTTCACAGGTTTTGTGTTCGACACGGGCACTGTGGGAGCTGGCTTGCCAGCGATAAGGCCAGATCATTCACCACAAAATCCAGACCAAAAGATCGCAGCCTGCGGCAGCTCCTACATGGGTTTTGCGAGCGCCACAGCTTTTGTAAGAGCTACCGAAGGCTGCGATCGTTTGATCTTATCTTTCGCGCATCGCCTCGGTCCGCGCTTTGAGCACCGGTTTAAGCAGGTAATCCAACACACTTTTCTCCCCGGTGATGATGTCCACTGTCGCCACCATCCCCGGAATGATCAGCAGCGGTTTCACATCTCCGCCAAGATGGTTTTTGTCGGTGCGTACCTGAATCAGGTAGAAGCTGTTGCCCTTGTCGTCAGTAATCGTGTCGGCGCCGATCAGCTCAAGCTTGGCGCTCAGGCCACCGTAAATCGTGTAGTCGTAAGCACTGAACTTGACCATGGCTTTCTGGCCCGGATGCAGGAACGCGACGTCTTGTGGGCGTACTTTGGCTTCGATCAGCAGGTTGTCCTCCAGCGGCACGATTTCCACCATGTCGCTGCCTGGCTGGACCACGCCGCCGATGGTGTTGACCTTCATCTGCTTGATCACCCCGCGCACCGGCGAGGTCACCGTGGTGCGCGTCACACGATCATCGATGGCGATGCTCGATGCGGTGATTTTCGACAGGTCGGTGCGTTTCTCATTCAGCTCTTTGGCGGCATCCGAACGAAAGGTTTGCTCCGACTCGTCGATCTTGCTGCGGATTTCGGCAATCGCCGATTCGGCGCGGGGAATCGCCAGGGTGGTCGCATTCAGCGAACCGCGGATCTCCACGGCATTGCGTTTGAGCCGCAGGATCTCCACGGGTGATACCGCGCCGGTTTTGACCAGCGGCTCGGACATGTTCATCTCTTGTTGCAGCAAGGCGAGGCTTGAACTGAACTGGCCTTGCTTGGAGCGAAACTCCGCCAGTTCCTGAGTCTTCTGCCGCAGTTGTTCGCTGAGGGTGCGTTGTTCACTGGCCAGCCGCCGCAGGCGTTGTTCGTGCAGCGAGCGTTCGTCTTCAGCGACTTGCGGGGCCTTGGCGATCACCTCGGCGGAGAGTTGGAACGGGCGCCCCTCGGCCTCTGCCGACAGCCGTTCAACCTGGGCGGTCAACGCATAACGATCCGCCTCGCTTTCACCCTTGTTCGACAAAAATCGCGTGTCATCCAGACGCAGCAGGGTGTCGCCCTTGTTGACCATTTGCCCTTCACGGACGAAAAGCTCGGTGACGATCCCGCCCTCAAGGTTCTGGATCACCTGGACCTTGCTCGACGGAATCGCCTTGCCTTCGCCCATGGTCACTTCTTCGAGAACGGCGAACTTGGCCCAGACCACCGCGCTGATCAACAGTGCCGCCGCGAGCCACACGGTGATCCGCGACCAGCGCGGCGAATCCTGCAATGAAGCCCCGGCAGTTTCCGGCATGAACTCGACCTCGGCGCTTTTGCCGAAACTGTCGAAGTAGCCGCGTGATTTGCTATCTGTGGAAGCAGACATGGGGCAACTCCTAGACCGCTGCCGAGCCGACGCGGCCCTTGCGCAGTGCTTCGATGACCGCTTCTTTCGGGCCGTCAGCGACGACCCGGCCGTTATCCAGCACCAGCAACCGATCCACCAGGCTCAGCATCGAAGTGCGGTGGGTGACCAGCAGCAGTGTTTTGCCTTGCACCCAGCCATGCAGCTTCTGGCGCAGTTGGTCTTCGCTGCTGTTGTCCATGGCGCTGGTGGGTTCGTCGAGCAACATGATCGGCGGGTCGAGCAGCAATGCCCGAGCCAGCAATACCGCTTGGCGCTGCCCACCGGAGAGCAGTTGCCCGCGTTCGCCCACCGGCCGGTCGAAGCCTTGCGGGTGTTGGCGGGCGAGTTCGGTGACGCCTGTCAGCTCGGCGACTTCGAGCATGCGTGAATCGCTGATGTAGCGCGCACCAAGGGTCAGGTTGTCGCGCAGGCTGCCGGCCAGCAGCGGCAAATCATGTGCGACGTAACCGATCTGCTGGCGCAGGTCAGCGACATCCAGTTGCCGCAGGTCGAGGCCGTCGAGCAGCAATTGGCCTTCTTCGGGTTCGTAAAAACCCATCAGCAGTCGCGCAAGGGTACTTTTGCCGGAACCACTGCGGCCGATGATACCGACCCGTTCACCGGGTTTGAGGCTGAAACTGACGTTGCTCAGCGCCGGGGCATTCTGGCCGTTGTAGTGAAAGGTCACGCCGCTGACGTCCAGCGCGCCTTGCAGTTGTGTGCGCTCCAGAGGCCGCTGTTTGCCGTCGCGTTCTTGCGGTAACGACATCAGCGCATCGGTGCTTTTCATGGTCAGTTGCGCTTGCTGATAGCGGGTAATCAGCCCGGCAATCTGCCCCAGCGGTGCGAGCACGCGGCTGCCGAGCATGTACGTCGCCACCAGTGCGCCGACGCTCAGGTTGCCGGCGATGATGCTGTAAACCCCTGCAACAATCGTCGCCATCCCCGCGAACTGCTGGATGAACAATGTGCCGTTGGTGGCCAGCGCCGAGAGATTGCGCGCATGGCTGTCGAGGCGGGTTAGGGCGCCGTGGGTGCTTTCCCATTTGTGCTGGCGCTCGCTTTCGGCGCTGCAGGCCTTGAGGGTTTCCAGGCCACCGAGGGTCTCGATCAGCAAGGCCTGGCGTTCGGCTCCGAGGCTCAAACTCTTCTGCACGGTGTCACGCAGGCGCACCTGGATGATCATCGCGAAGATGATCGTCAGCGGAAACGCCAGCAGTGGAATCACCACCAGCCAGCCGCCGAGCAGGCCGATCACCACCAGCATCAGCACCACGAAGGGCAGGTCGATCAGACTGGTCAGGGTAACCGCGGTGAGGAATTCGCGCAGGCCCTGGAAATCGTGAATGCTCTGGGCAAAACCGCCGATGGTGGCCGGCCGAGCCTTCATCGACATACCGGTGATGCGTTCAAATAAAGTCGCAGAAAGGATTACATCGGTTTTCTTGCCAGCGCTGTCCAGCAGGTGTGCACGCACCACTCGCAGCACCAGTTCGAAACCGGTGCCGATCAACAGGCCGATCGATAACACCCACAGGGTTGACGTGGCCTGATTGGGCACCACGCGGTCGTAGGTTTGCATGACAAACAGCGGCACCATCAGGCCCAGCAGGTTGATCAGGAAACTGGCAAGAATCGCATCGCTGTACAGCCATTTAGACAGCTTCAGGGTGTCGCGAAACCACGCATGCACCCGTGGCACCAGCGGCGAGCGCAGGTCTTCGAGTTCATGCCGTGGCCGCGCGAACAAGGCCTGGCCGCTGTAGTGTTCGCTGAGTTCTTCGCGGCTGACCCACTGCTCGCCGCCATCGGCTTCGCTGGGCAGGATCAGCGCCTTGCCGTCATCGCCAAAGCGCCGCAGCACGGCGGTGCGACCGTCGTTGAGCAGTAGCAGAATAGGCAGATTCAGCGGGGAAATGTCTTTCAGCTCGCGGCGTAACAGCCGCGCCTGCAACCCGGCCCGGGCGGCTGCGCGAGGCAGCAGATCCAGGCTCAGGCGTTGTTTGTTCAGGGGCAGTCCGGCACTCAGGCTGGCGCGGCTGACAGTCGCGCCATGGAGTTTGCAGAGGATCAACAGACCGTCGAGTAACGGATCATCGAAGCTCAGCCGTGGATCGACCCCGGCGTTGCCGCCTCCGGCCATGCTAGTCATATTGATCGCCCCTGTTGGACTGGCTCGAGTATCCCTATATCCCCCGTCGGAGCTGCCAAAGGCTGCGATCTGTTGATCTTGAAAACAGCATCAAAAGATCGTCCGATCGCGGCCCGTGCCTTCGGCAGCTCCTACATGGGACTTACTTCAGCTCTGGCAGGCGTGCTTCGTTTTTGACTTCGGCAGAAGCAATCGCATCCGCTGGCAGCACCACCCGTTGTTTGCTCAGCAACTGGCCCATATTGGCTAACACGCGATACATCGAATATTCCTCGGTGTAGCGGATTTCGGTGTAGCGGCGGTTGGCGTTGTAGAGCTCGTTTTCACTGTCGAGCAAGTCGAGCAGGGTGCGTTGGCCAAGGCCGAACTGATCCTGGTACGCGGCGCGCACACGCTTGGTGGTTTCAGCGTATTCACGGGCGGTCGGGGTTTGTTTCTTGGCATTTTCCATGGCGTTCCAGGCCAGACGAATGTTCTCGTTGAGCTGGCGCAGGGCGTTGTTGCGGATGTCCATCGCCTGGTTGATGTCGTGCGCGTTCGCGGCCAGTCGGGCCTTGTCGCTGCCACCACGGAACAGGTTGTAGTTCATCACAATGCCCACGCGCCATTCGTTGTCGTGGCCTTCGTCACCCTGCACGTTGTTGTTCGCACCAACGGCGGCTTCAGCATCGAAGCGTGGGTAGAACGGCGACTTGGCGACTTCGTACTGGCTCTCGGCCGACTGCACGTCAGCCTGCGCCGATTTCAGGTACGGGTTGTTGTCGACCATGCTCTGCTGGGCTTCGCGCAGTTGGGTGGGCAGTTCGCCGCGAGTCGAGGCCGGGGTTTCCAGTTCATCGGGCATGCGCCCGACGACGCTGTAGAAATTGGCTTCGGCATCGGCCAGATCAACTTCGGCGGTGTCGAGGTTGTTCTGTGCCAAGGCTTTACGGGCTACCGACTGGTCGGAGTCGGCGGCGCTGCCGACGCCGCGCTCGGTGCGCAGGCCAATCTGATCGTTGACGCGCAAGTGCGCCTGCAGGTTGTTCGTCGCCAGGGTCACCAGTTCGCGGCGCTTGAGCACTTCGAGGTAGACCTCGATGGTGCGCAGGGCCAGGTCTTGCGCGGTGCCTTGCGCGTAGTAGGCGCGCGAGTTGGACACACCTTTGGTGCGCTCGACTTCGTTGGCCGTGTTGAAACCATCGAAGATCATCTGCCGCATGCGCAGCTCGGACTGGGTGTAGGTGAGGATTTCGGTGTTGTGATTGCCGAAGGCCCGGGTGTTGGTGTTGTCGCTGTAACCGCGACCGTAGGCCGCGTTCAAATCGACGGATGGATAGAAACCACCCTTGGCGACCTTGACTTGTTCATCAGCCGATAGGCGCGCGTCCACGCGCGACGCAAGTTCCGGGTGGGTGGCGATAGTGCTTTGAATCGCCTCCGTGAGGTTCATTGCCTGGGCTTGAGAAGTGCAGGCCATGGCCAGCAAAACCGCGCTGCAGAGGGGGGTTAGAACGCGCATGGGGTGCATCTCCCTGAGTCCTGATGGTGTGTTACTGTCGCCAAATATTTGACGATATTATGAGGTCTAAGCGTTTCACTCTTGTAACAACAGAGCTAAGAACATCCTGAAGCGTAGCTAAGAAAAAATTTTCATAAGGCTTATTCCGAAAAAAACTTATGCGGTTTGTAAAATGCAGCACATTGTTCACCACGAAAGCCTTTGTTTTGTGCGCTTTAGGGAGCGCAAAAAGGCTTGAGGAAAGTTCCATTCACTTTGCGACATACGGCGAAGTACTGCTGAAGGGGAGGGACGCGTAACGGTTGATGAGCGACAGATTTCTGTCACTCGAGTGCTTCGCCACCGTTACGTAGCGTTAGCAGGTTGGTTGCCTCGATCAGGGTTTGGAGGTGCTTGAAAGCACTCAAATTTCTCGCTCGGGCAAGGCCTGTGAAACGAACTGTCGAGGGTGCGAGCGTCGCCCCGACAACCCGATTGAGCCATGGGCTACTTCGCGAACCAGTGCTGACGGTGGTCAGCAGCGGAGGATTTCACATGGCAACGCTCATCGGCACAGTCACCAAGGTTATTGGTCAGGTTTTCGCTCAAGGTATCGACGGCACCCGTCGCGTCCTGGTTGAGGGGGATCGGCTGTTTGCAGGCGATCAACTGATCACCGGGGCCGAGGGCGCGGTTGCCGTTCATCTGCAAAATGGCCAGGAACTGACCTTGGGCCGCGGTAGCAACGTGACCATGACCGACCAATTGCTGGCGGGCCAGGCAGGACAGGTGAACGTCGCTGAAGCGCTGACCCCGAGTGACGCACAACTGACCGATGTCGAACAGATCCAGAAAGCCATCGCCGCCGGTGAAGACCCGAGTAAAACCGCTGAAGCCACCGCTGCAGGCCCGAATGCCCCAACGGGTGCGCCGGGCGCGGTGGGCGGCGGCCATAGCTTTGTGTTGCTGGAGGAAGTCGGCGGGCGGGTCGATCCGGTTATCGGTTTCCCCACTGCCGGCTTTAACGGTATTCCCGAGTTTCCCGAAGAGCGCCGCGAAGCGGTCATCGACAATGGTGACGACGGCGGCGATATCGTCGTGCCTGTTGTTCCGCCGCCACCGGTGAACAATCCCGTCACGCTCGGCGGGCTTGCGGTAGACGGTGGCGAACTGAACGTAAACGAAGCCAATCTGCCCGACGGCTCTGCCGGCAATAGCGGGGCTCTGACGCAAAGCGGCAGCTTCACCGTATCGGCACCGGACGGTCTGACCAGTTTGAGCATTGGCGGCATCAGCCTGATCAATGCTGGCGTGGCGGTCGGCTTTCCGCAGTCGATCACCACGCAGTTGGGCAACACGCTGACCATCACCGGTTACAACCCGGCAACTGGCGTGGTCAGCTACAGCTACACGCTCAACGGCAATGAAACCCATGCGGCCGGTGACGGCGCCAACAATCTCAGTGAACAGTTCACGGTGATTGCCAGCGACAGCAATGGCGACACTGCCACGGGAACGCTCGACGTCAACATCACCGACGACTTGCCGGTCGCGGTCGATGACGGCAATGGCATCGCTTCAGAAACCTCGTTGACGCTGACCGGCAACGTCCTGACCAACGACGTGCAGGGCGCCGACCGCGTCGCCACCGGCCCGATCACCGCCGGTACTTTTACCGGGACGTACGGCACGCTGGTGCTTAACACCAATGGCACTTACACCTACACGCTGAACACCAGCGATGCTGACTTCAAAGCCCTGACCGGCGGTGGCAACGGCACGGAAACCTTCGCCTACACCATCACCGATGCCGACGGCGACACCAGCACCGCGAACCTCGTATTGCAGATCCAAAACAACGACGATCCGGTGATCATCAACGGCTTGAACGTAGAGGGTGGCGAACTTACCGTCTTCGAGAAAAACCTCAGTGACGGCAGCGCGCCGGACTCCGCGGCGCTGACCCAAAACGGTACCTTCACCATCACCGCACTTGACGGCGTTACCACGCTGACTATCGGTGGCATCGCCGTGGTCACCAATGGCGTCGCCGCCGGGTTCCCACAATCTGTCACCACGCCGCTGGGCAGCACGCTGACCATCACCGGGTTCAACGCGACGACGGGCGTGGTCAGTTACAGCTACACCCTGGTCGATAACGAAGCGCACGCGACCGGCAACGGCGCCAACAATTTGCCTGAGCAATTCGCCGTCACCGTGGTCGATGACAACGGCACCACTGCCAATGCGACTCTTGACGTGAACATCGTCGACGACCTGCCAAACGCCGTGGACGACAGCAACGCAACCACCGCCTCGGAAGCGCAACTCACGCTGACCGGCAACGTGCTGACCAACGACGTGCAAGGCGCCGACCGCGTCGCCACCGGCCCGATCACCGCCGGTACTTTCACCGGGACGTACGGCACGCTGGTGCTCAACGCCAATGGCACTTACACCTACACGCTGAACACCAGCGATGCTGACTTCAAAGCCCTGACCGGTGGTGGTAACGGCACGGAAACCTTTGCCTACACCATCACCGATGCCGATGGCGATACCAGCACTGCGAACCTCGTTCTGCAGATCCAAAACAACGACGATCCGGTGATCATCAACGGCTTGAACGTAGAGGGTGGCGAGCTCACCGTTTACGAGAAAAACCTCAGTGACGGCAGCGCGCCGGACTCATCCGCGCTAACGCAAAACGGCACCTTCACCATCACTGCACTGGACGGCGTTACCACGCTGACGATCGGTGGCATCGCCTTTGTCACCAATGGCGTCGCCGCCGGGTTCCCACAATCGGTTACCACGCCGCTGGGCAGCACGCTGACCATCACCGGTTTCAACGCGACGACGGGCGTGGTCAGTTACAGCTACTCCCTGGTCGACAACGAAGCGCACGCAACCGCTAACGGCGCCAACAATTTGCCTGAGCAATTCGCCGTCACCGTGGTCGATGACAACGGCACCACCGCCAATGCGACCCTCGATGTGAACATCGTCGACGACCTGCCAAACGCGGTTGACGACAGCAACGCAACCACCGCCTCGGAAGCTCAGCTCACGCTGACCGGTAACGTCCTGACCAACGACGTGCAAGGCGCCGACCGCGTCGCCACCGGCCCGATCACCGCCGGTACTTTTACCGGTACCTACGGCACGCTGGTGCTTAACGCCAATGGCACTTACACCTACACGCTGAACACCAGCGATGCCGATTTCAAAGCCCTGACCGGCGGCGGTAACGGCACGGAAACCTTCGCCTACACCATCACCGATGCCGACGGCGATACCAGCACCGCGAACCTCGTGTTGCAGATCCAAAACAACGACGATCCGGTGATCATCAACGGCTTGAACGTAGAGGGTGGCGAGCTCACCGTTTACGAGAAAAACCTCAGCGACGGCAGCGCGCCGGACTCATCCGCGCTAACGCAAAACGGTACCTTCACCATCACCGCACTGGACGGCGTTACCACGCTGACGATCGGTGGCATCGCCGTGGTCACCAATGGCGTCGCCGCCGGGTTCCCACAATCGGTTACCACCCCGCTGGGCAGCACGCTGACCATCACCGGGTTCAACGCGACGACGGGCGTGGTCAGTTACAGCTACACCCTGGTCGACAACGAAGCGCACGCAACCGGCAACGGCGCCAACAATTTGCCTGAGCAGTTCGCCGTCACCGTGGTCGATGACAACGGCACCACTGCCAACGCGACCCTCGATGTGAACATCGTCGACGACCTGCCAAACGCCGTGGACGACAGCAACGCAACCACCGCCTCGGAAGCTCAACTCACGCTGACCGGCAACGTCCTGACCAATGACGTGCAAGGCGCCGACCGCGTCGCCACCGGCCCGATCACCGCCGGTACTTTTACCGGTACCTACGGCACGCTGGTGCTCAACGCCAACGGCACTTACACCTACACGCTGAACACCAGCGATGCTGACTTCAAAGCCCTGACCGGCGGTGGCAACGGCACGGAAACCTTCGCCTACACCATCACCGATGCCGACGGCGACACAAGCACCGCGAACCTCGTGTTGCAGATCCATAACAACGACGATCCGGTGATCATCAACGGTCTGGATGTGAACGGTGGCGAGCTCACCGTTTACGAGAAAAACCTCAGCGACGGCAGCGCGCCTGACTCTGCGGCGCTGACCCAAAACGGTACCTTCACCATCACCGCACTGGACGGCGTTACCACGCTGACTATCGGTGGCATCGCCGTGGTCACCAATGGCGTCGCCGCCGGGTTCCCGCAATCGGTTACCACCCCACTGGGCAGCACGCTGACCATCACCGGGTTCAACGCGACGACGGGCGTGGTCAGTTACAGCTACACCCTGGTCGACAACGAAGCGCACGCAACCGGCAACGGCGCCAACAATTTGCCTGAGCAATTCGCCGTCACCGTGGTCGATGACAACGGCACCACCGCCAATGCGACTCTTGACGTAAACATCGTCGACGACCTGCCAAACGCGGTTGACGACAGCAACGCAACCACCGCCTCGGAAGCTCAACTCACGCTGACCGGCAACGTCCTGACCAACGACGTGCAGGGCGCCGACCGCGTCGCCACCGGCCCGATAACCGCCGGTACTTTCACCGGGACGTACGGCACGTTGGTGCTCAACACCAATGGCACTTACACCTACACGCTGAACACCAGCGATGCTGACTTCAAAGCCCTGACCGGCGGTGGCAACGGCACGGAGACCTTCGCCTACACCATCACCGATGCCGACGGCGACACCAGCACCGCGAACCTCGTGTTGCAGATCCACAACAACGACGATCCGGTGATCATCAACGGCCTCGACGTAAACGGTGGCGAGCTCACTGTTTACGAGCAGAATCTCAGTGACGGCACCAGCCCCAACACCCCGGCCCTGACCCAGAGCGGCACGTTCACCGTGACGGCCCTCGACGGTCTGCAAACCCTCAGCGTTGGCGGCATTGCCGTCGTCACTAACGGCGTGGCCGCAGGCTTTCCGCAATCGGTCACCACGCCGCTGGGCAGCACGCTGACCATCACCGGTTTCAACGCAGCGACGGGCGTGGTCAGCTACAGCTACACCCTGGTGGATAACGAAACCCACCCGAACGCCAACGGTGCCAACAGCATCACCGAGAACTTCAACGTCGTCGCCACGGACACCGATGGCAGCACCGCCAGTGGGCAGATCAACGTCAATATCGTCGATGACCTGCCAAGCGCTTATTCCGATGCAGCGTCGGTTGCGGAGGGCGGCACCGTCAGCGGCAACGTGTTGCTTAACGACATCGGCGGTGCTGATGGCCCGGCCGTGACGGGCGCGGTGGTCGGCGTGCGCGTCGGTGCCGATACCTCGACTTCGGCCATCGGTGGCTTGAACTCGCAGATCAACGGTACCTACGGCTACCTGACCCTCGATGCCAACGGCAACGCGGTTTACCACAGCAATCCCAACACGGTGAATGGCCCAGGTGCAGTGGATGTTTTCACCTACACCGTGCGCGATTCCGACGGCGATGAAAGCACCACCACCATCACCATTGATGTCTCCAACAGCAAACTGTATGCAGTCAGCGACACAGATGTCACCGTCTACGAGAAAGCGCTTGATCTGACCAGGGACGGCGCGGATCTAGCGCCCGGCACGGTCACCGGCAGCGACCCGACCAGCACCAGCGAAACCGCGTCCGGCACTTTGGTCGGCTCGGTCAACGGTGCCGTCGGCGCGATCAGCTATGCGCTGATTGGCAGCGCCACCGGCAACTACGGGCAGATCGTCCTCAACCCCAACGGCACGTACACCTACACCCTGACATCGCCAGCGACCACCACACCGAATGCCGATGACGGCGCCAACACCCTGACCGAAACCTTCACCTATCAGGCCACCGATTCGCTGGGCAACATCGTCACCAGCACCATCGTCGTCAGCATTGTCGATGACGTGCCCAAAGCGATGGACGACAGCAATGCCAACACGGCCTCGGAAACCCAACTGACCCTGAGCGGCAACGTGCTGACCAACGATGTGCAAGGCGCAGACGTGGTGGCGACCGGGCCGATTACCCCCGGCACTTTCACCGGGACGTACGGCACGCTGGTGCTCAACGCCAACGGCACTTACACCTACACACTCGACGCCACTGACGCCGACTTCAAAAACCTGCAAGGTGGCGGCAACGGCACCGAGACGTTCACCTACACCTTGACCGATGCCGACGGCGATACCAGCACCGCTAACCTGGTGCTGAACGTCCACAACAATGACGATCCGGTGGTGCTCAACGGCCTCGACGTCAATGGCGGCGAACTCACCGTCTACGAGAAGAACCTCAGTGACGGCACCAGCCCCAACACCCCGGCGCTGACCCAGAGCGGTACTTTCACCGTCACCGCGCTCGATGGACTGCAAACCCTCACTGTCGGTGGCATCGCCGTGGTCACCAATGGCGTGGCCGCAGGTTTCCCGCAATCAACCGTCTCGCCGCTGGGCAGCACGTTCACCATCACCGGATTCAACGCGACAACGGGCGTGGTCAGCTACAGCTACACCCTGGTCGATAACGAAACCCACCCGAACGCCAACGGTGCCAACAGCATCACCGAGAATTTCAACGTGGTGGCGACCGACACCGATGGCAGTACCGCCAGCGGTCAGATCAACGTCAACATCGTCGATGATCTGCCGACCGCCAAACCCGACACCGGCTCGGTGGCGGAGGGTGGTACGGTCAACGTCAGCGTACTGGGCAACGACGTCAACGGTGCCGATGGCGCGGTTACGGTGATCGGCGTGCGCGCCGGCAGCAACACCGCCACCTCGGCCGTCGGCGGGCTCAACAGCAACATCAACGGCGCCTACGGTTACCTGACCCTCGATGCGGCGGGCAATGCCGTTTACCACAGCAACCCGAACTCGGTGAGCCCACCGGGCGCCACCGACACGTTCACCTACAGCATCCGCGACAGTGACGGCGACGAAAGCACCACGACCATCACCATCAACGTCGCCGACAGCAAACTCATCGCCTCGGTCGATCAGGACGTGACCGTTTACGAAAAGGCCTTGGACTTGAGCAAAGATGGCCAGGATCTGGCACCCGGCACGGTCACCGGCAGCGAGCCTGGCAATACCGGCGAAACCGCCAGCGGCACGCTGGTCGGTGCGGTGACCGGCGGCAGCGGTGCGCTCACCTACACCCTGGTTGGCAGCGCCACCGGCACTTACGGGCAGATCCAGCTCAACGCCGACGGCACCTACACCTACACGCTGACTTCGGCACCAAAAACCTCGCCGAACGCCAACGACGGGCCGAACACCCTGAGCGAAAGTTTCACCTACAAAGCCACCGATGCGCTGGGCAACACCACCACCAGCACCCTCGTCGTCAACATCGTTGATGACGTGCCAAAAGCCGTGGCCTCGGATCGCTCGGTGACAGCAGTGGAGATCGATTCCAACCTGCTGATCGTTCTCGACATCTCCGGCAGCATGGCCGATGCCTCGGGCGTTCCGGGCCTGTCGCGCCTGGCGCTTGCCAAGCAGGCGATCAGTGCCTTGCTCGACAAGTACGACGATCTGGGCGACGTCAAAGTCCAACTGGTGACCTTCAGCAGCAACGCCACCGACAGAACTGCCGTGTGGGTGGACGTCGCGACAGCGAAGACGATTCTCGCAGGCCTGACCGCCGGCGGCGGCACCAACTACGACGCTGCCGTTGCGGTGATGCAGACCGCGTTCAACACCTCGGGAAAACTCACCGGGGCGCAGAACGTCGGTTACTTTTTCTCCGACGGCAAACCCAACGAGGGCGACATCAACGCTGCCGACGAAGCCGCGCTGAAAAACTTCCTCGATGCCAACAACATCAAGAACTACGCGATCGGCCTCGGCAGTGGCGTGAGCAACGCCAACCTCGATCCGCTGGCTTACGACGGCATCAACCACACCAACACCAACGCGGTGGTGGTCACTGACCTCAACCAGCTCAACTCGGTGCTGTCGGGCACCGTGCAGGGCGCGCCGGTCACCGGTTCGCTGCTGGGCGAGGGCGGCACGTTTGGCGCCGATGGCGGTTTCATCAAATCCATCGTGATCGACGGCACCACTTACACCTACGACCCGAAAGCCCTCAGTGGCCAGGGATCGCTGATCGCGAGCGGTGGTGTCAATCACGGCACCTTCAACACCGCGAACAACACGTTGAGCATCGCGACCAACAACAGCGGCACGCTGCTGATCAACCTCGACACGGGCGAATACACCTACACCTCGCAGAAAACCACCGCTGTGGTGCTCACCGAAAATATCGGCTTCACCGTCAGCGACAACGATGGCGATCTGGCCAGCTCGACGCTGACCGTAAAAGTGATCCCCAACGCGCCTCCGGTGGCGATGGACGACCACGTCATCACCAACGTGCTGTCGGGCAACATTGTGGTGCCGGGTGAGCTGTTGCTGGCCAACGACACCGACCCTAACGGCGATACCCTCAACGCCACGCCGACCAGTTTTAACACCGGTTGGGTGTCGAAAGCGGCGGACTTCACCGGCACCGGCGCGATCAATTTCACGGGCACCAACGTCAATACGGCGGCCAACCAGAATCTGGCCAACGTCCGTAGTGCGTTCTCGGCGAACGCGGCAACCATGACCGCCGTGCTGGTGGTCAGCGGCTACCTGGGCGCCGTGACCAACAGCAATGCCAACGATGAAGACCGCATTACCGTCAACCTGCGTCAGGGTGAAACCCTAAACCTCGACCACAACCTGGCGGCCGGTAACGTCAGCATGGAGTATTCGATCAACGGCGGCGGCTGGATCGCGCTGGCGGACGGGCAAACCCTCACTGCGACGTCGAACGCGGTCTACCAGATTCACATCACCAACCTGACCAATCCCTCGGGCAGCAACGTCAACGGATCGGAAAACTACCAGTTGACCATGAAGCTCAACTACGCCGGGGCCCAGGACATCGCCCCGGACTACCACGGCACTTACACCGCCAACGACAATCATGGCGGCAGCGACACCGCCAACGTGAGCATCAGCTATCAGGACGGCCACACCCTCACCGGTACAGCAGGCGATGACGTGCTGGTGGCGGGCACCGGCAACAACATCATCAATGCCGGCGACGGCAACGACGTACTGACCGCAGGCTCAGGCAACAACGAGCTGCACGGCGGCGCGGGCAACGACTTGCTCTACAGCGGCGCGGGCAATGACCTGCTCGATGGTGGCAGCGGTACCGACACCGCCAGCTACGCCCATGCGACTGCTGCCGTCACCGTCAACCTCGGCCTGCTCGTCGCGCAAAACACCCTCGGCGCCGGGACCGACACCCTGACCGGCATCGAAAACCTCGTCGGCTCGAACTTCAACGACAGCCTGACCGGCGACAACAATAACAACGTGATCAACGGGGGCCTGGGCAACGACACCCTCAATGGTGGCGGCGGCGATGATTTGCTGATCGGCGGCATGGGCAACAACACTCTGACCGGCGGGGCAGGGGCCGACACCTTCCAGTGGCTCAAAGGCAACAGCGGCCACGACCTGATCACCGACTTCACCCCCGGCACCGACAAGCTCGACCTGTCGCAACTGCTGCAAGGCGAAAACGGCACTACGTCGTCCCTCGACGACTACCTGCACTTCACCGTCAGCGGCAGCGGCGCCTCGGTCATGACCAGCATCGACGTCAGCGCCATGGCCGGCGCCACGCCGAACCAGACGATCGATCTGGCCGGCGTCAATCTCGCCAGCCACTACGGCGTCACGCCTGGCGCCGGTGGAATGATTGCCAGCGGGCACGACACAGCGACGATCATCAGCGGGATGTTGAATGATCATTCGTTGAAGGTGGATACCGTGTGATCGAGACCTGAAACGACAAAACCCGCCGCCCCGGTTGATGGGGCGGCGGGTTTTTTCTGTCTGATGGTATGGCGTTGCTCATTCTGGCCCCTTCGCGAGCAGGCTCGCTCCCACATTGGAGTGCGGTTAACTCTGGGAGCGAGCCTGCTCGCGAAAGCGCCAGATCTGACGCCGAATAACTCAGCGGTTGATCACGCCTGCATCAACCCGGCAACTCCAGATTATCGATCACCCGATTCACCGCCAGCTCCCCGAGCATGATCAGTTGCGCGATCCCCAACAGCGTCCTGCGCTGCGACGCGGGTATGAGGTGGGCGAAGTCATGGGCGATGGTTCTGGCTGAGGCGAGTGTTTCGCTGGCATCGGCCAGCAGTTCTTCATTTTTGAAGTCTGCGGTCACGGCGTACATCCGGCGGGTTTTTCGGGGCGGTGGCGTGGAGCCGGGCGGGCAGAGGTAGTGGTCGAGGGCACGGTCGGCGGCTTCGCTCAGCCTTCTCGAATCGATGGATTCGTAAGGCGAGGTGGGATCGGTTTCGGGCGGGTTGGGCGTTGGTTTGATCATGGTGAAGCTCCTAGAGTCGACGGAGCCGCCACATTTCGCTGCGATACGAAAAGGAGGTGGCAGCTATACGCGGGTCGCAGACCGGGACTCTAGAACCGGCAGACCCGAAGGTCTCCCACGTACAGCCGCCATAACAAGGACGGGTGTTGTGCGTCTAGAGATCAGCGGGCTGCGAGACCCGATCGCTGATTCGTCAGCGACCGCCCCACAATAGAACCCGTCCCCAAGGCGCACAAGCCGGCGGATTCTGGCGTAGCTGTAGGCAATTACGCAAGGACGTGTAGCTTCGGAGAGTGTTTGCAGGTCTGGTTTAAACGTGGGTGTTTAAAGTCAAAAGATCGCAGCCTGCGGCAGCTCCTACAGACGATCTTCATGTAGGAGTTGCCGCAGGCTGCGATCTTTTAGTGTTTCAGGATTTGCGCAGGGTCTTCTGCCGCAAAATATAAACCGTCACCAGCACTGCACTCGTCAACATAAACCCCCGCGCCCACACCAGCGGCACCAGGTAGCAGGAAAGCAGAATGCTCGTCCACATCAGCCCGATCGCGTAGACCTTGCCCTTGAGGGGAATGCCGTTGCCATCAAGGTAATCGCGGATCCATGGCCCGAGCCGTGGATGCTCGACCAGCCATTGATAGAAACGCGGAGAACTGCGCGCGAAGCAGGCGGCGGCGAGCAGAAGGAAAGGGGTGGTGGGCAGGACGGGCAGGAAAATCCCGATCACCCCCAATGCCACGCTGAGCCAGCCGATGGCCAGCAGGAAGTAGCGCAACATCAGGGGGCGGTTGCCTATGGGGTTGTCCATAGGCTGGATCTTAGTGGTGACGTGGCTTGAGGATCGCCGGTTTTTCGTCTGGCGCCTGGCACAGCAGGTACAGCGCGGTCAGGGCTTCCGGGATCTGCACAATCATGTCGTCCATCAGATTGGCGTCTTGAGCGATGTCTTCGAACTCGGGTTGTTCGTCGAACAGACCCGAACCGACCATGATCGGCAGGAGCATTTCGCTGACTTCTTCTTCGGCGGTTTCGAACCAGGCGGCTTCACGCAGGAACACGCCTTCCATGAAACCAATGCACCAGCCGCGCAATTCCGAATCGTCCGGGTCTTCGCCCAGATCCAGCTCGCACGGCAGTTCGAATTCTTCATCGGACGCCAGTTGACGGGCGATGTGCGCCTTGAGGCCGATCAGGGTGGCTTCGATCTCGGCACGCTGTGCTTCGTCGCTGTAATGCGGCTCTTCGGCGAACAGGGCGTCGATCCATTCACGCTCCGACACTTCTTCGGAGCAGATCGACAGCGCGGTCAGGTAACCGTGGGCGGCCACGTAATCCAGCGCCTCGTCGTGCAGCTCGTCGGCGTCGAGGAAGACTTGCAGGCGGGTCAGTTGCTCAGCGAAGGACATTACGTTGCTACCTTGGGGAATCAATAATGCGGGAATTCTAGGCCTTCTTGCGCGCTCAAGCCAGCCGCATGGCAGATTTGCCGCAATTGCCGGGCTGCATGTAAATCCTGTGGGAGCGAGCCTGCTCGCGAAAGCGGCGTATCAGGCACCTTTATGTCGAATGACCCACCGTATTCGCGAGCAGGCTCGCTACCACAAGGGATTTATGTGTGGCAGGGTTATCAGTGTCTTATCAGCGGCACCCTGTGCAGGGGAGGCCTCGGGTATACTGCCGCGTTTTGCGATCCCTGCCCGCATTGCGGTTGTCGTGCAATGCGTTCTTACGTTTTGTTTAAACGGCCCTGGCTGTTCTGAACCAGCCTGAGCAGGGATGTATCGGTAGATTTTTGGAGTTTTTATGCTCGAACAGGCACAACGCGTCCTCAAGGACATCTTCGGCTACGACAGTTTCCGTGGCCGCCAGGGTGCAATCATTGAGCGCGTGGCCAGTGGCGGTGACGCGCTGGTATTGATGCCTACCGGTGGCGGCAAGTCCCTGTGCTTCCAGGTTCCGGCGCTGTTACGCGATGGCCTGGCAGTGGTGGTGTCGCCGTTGATCGCCCTGATGGATGACCAGGTTGCCACCCTCGAAGAGCTGGGCGTGGCGGCCGCCGCGCTGAACTCCACGTTGAGTGCCGAACAGCAGCGTGATCTGGCAACGCGGATCAAGCGCGGTGAAGTGAAGATGCTCTATCTGGCGCCCGAGCGTCTGGTGCAGCCACGCATGTTGTCCTTCCTGCAAAGTCTCGACATTGCGCTGTTCGCCATCGACGAAGCGCACTGTGTGTCGCAGTGGGGTCATGACTTCCGTCGCGAGTACCTGCAACTCGGGCAACTGGCCGAGTTGTTCCCGACTGTGCCGCGCATCGCGCTGACTGCCACCGCCGACAAACGTACCCGCGAAGAAATCGTCGAGCGCCTGCATCTGCAGAACGCCGAGCGCTTCCTGTCGAGCTTCGACCGACCGAACATTTTCTACCGCATCGTGCCCAAGGAGCAGCCGCGCAAGCAGTTGCTGGCGTTTCTTGCCGAGCGGCGCAGCGATGCCGGCATTGTCTATTGCCTGTCGCGCAAGAAGGTTGAAGAAGTCGCGGCATTCCTTAGCGATCAAGGCTTCCCGGCGCTGCCGTATCACGCCGGTCTGCCCAACGAGCTACGCGCCTTCAACCAAAAGCGTTTCCTCAACGAGGAAGGCCTGATCATGGTCGCCACGGTGGCGTTCGGCATGGGCATCGACAAGCCCAACGTGCGTTTTGTTGCCCACCTCGATCTGCCGAAATCCCTCGAAGCGTATTACCAGGAAACCGGACGCGGTGGTCGTGACGGTCTGCCGGCGGATGCGTGGATGGCCTACGGTCTGCAAGACGTGGTGATGCTCAAGCAGATGCTGCAAAACTCTGAAGGCGACGAGCGTCACAAGCGTCTGGAGCAACACAAGCTCGACGCGATGCTGTCGCTCTGCGAAGAGACTCGTTGCCGTCGTCAGACGCTGCTGGCGTATTTCGATGAGCAGATGGCCGAACCCTGCGGCCATTGCGACAACTGCGTCGACGGCGTGCAGACCTGGGACGCCACCGAGCCTGCACGTCAGGGTTTGTCGGCGATCTTTCGCACCGGTCAGCGTTATGGCGTCGGCCATCTGGTCGACGTGCTGCTGGGCAAGGACAACGAAAAGGTTCGCAGTTTCGGTCATCAGCATCTGTCGGTGTTCGGCGTTGGCAAGGCTCTGAGCGAAAGTGAATGGCGCTCGCTGTTCCGTCAATTGGTTGCGCGTGGACTGGCCGATGTCGACCACGAAGGTTATGGCGGCTTGCGTTTAAACGACTCCTGCCGGCCACTGCTCAAGGGCGAAGTGACACTGGAACTGCGCCGCGATCTCAAACCACAAGTCACCGCCAAGAGCGGCAGCAAGAGCCAGGCCAGCCAACTGGTGCGCGGCGAAGAGCGCGAGCAGTGGGAAGCCCTGCGTGCGTTGCGACGCAAACTGGCCGAAGAACACGGCGTGCCGCCGTATGTCATCTTCCCGGATTCGACACTTCTGGAAATGCTTCGCAGCCAGCCAACTTCGTTGGCGGAAATGGCCCGGGTCAGCGGCGTCGGTGCGCGCAAGCTGGAGCGCTACGGCGATGCTTTCCTCGAAGTGCTCGGCGGCGAGGTCGAGGCGCCGAAGGTGGTGGCCGATGTGCGTCACGAGCTCATCACCCTGGCCCGCGCCGGCATGACCCCGATGCAGATTGCCGGGCAGTTGCAGTGCTCGGAAAAGAACGTCTACACCATGCTCGCCGAGGCGATCGGCAAGCAACAACTCTCACTGGAACAGGCTCTGGACTTGCCTGAAGAGCTGATGGGTGAGGTGCAGGACGCGTTCCTTGATGGCGAGGGTGAATTACCGCCGGTCGCCGAAATCGCCGAACTGTTCGCCGGTCGTGTTCCTGAAGGCGTCCTTTACTGTGTGCGGGCGGCGCTGCAATCCGAGTTCGAAATGTAATTCGGTCCAACCCTCATCGGAACGCCGCCCGCAGCCTTCTCCAAGAGGAGAGGGAGCCGACCGAGGTGTTTTGCGGATTACATCGACCTGACAGACCATGTCGATCAAGGATTCGGTAAAGCCCTGTCAGGTCGGTGGATTTGTGCAGCATCCCCCAATCAAGCCCCTCTGCCTTTGGGAGAGGGGCTTTTCAAGATGTAACGATTCAGTACAGACCGACACTTGCCTATAGCTGCAGCTCATGCTTAGCTGACTAATAATTAGTTTTTCTCTATTACATCCGTCTAACCATGAGTGTTTTATGCCGTTAACCGATCAACACCGCTTTGGCATGCAACTGGCCCAGATGTCCCGCGGCTGGCGTGCCGAGCTGGACCGGCGTCTGGCCGGCCTTGGCCTGTCCCAGGCGCGCTGGCTGGTGCTGCTGCATCTGGCGCGTTTCGAGGAAGCGCCCACACAGCGAGAGCTGGCACAAAGCGTTGGCGTCGAAGGCCCCACCCTCGCGCGCTTGCTCGATAGTCTGGAAAGCCAAGGGCTGGTGCAACGCCAGTCGGTGGTTGAAGACCGCCGGGCGAAAAAAATTGTCCTGTGTGCACCGGCCCTGCCGTTGATCGAACAAATCGAAACCATTGCTACCCAACTGCGCCACGAATTGTTCGACGGTGTCGACGAGGCGGATTTAAAGGTGTGCATGCGTGTTCACGGTCACATTCTGGCCAATCTGGAAAAATCTTGAGGCATAACCGCGCACCCGTTTTTTGAGAGATCGCACTGAGCAGACTATAAGAACTACTAGGCAATATCGTGTTCGTACCGGATGTGCGAACGCATAAGAAGTCGGTTTTGCTTATTTAAGGGATGCTCATGCTCGCAAGTTGGCACACGGTACTGCGCGTTTACGCCAAGGGATTATTGGTCGCTGGCGCATTCGGCTATTCGACCTTGTCGATGGCTTTGGGGCTTGGCGAGATCACGATTCACTCAGCCCTCAATCAACCGCTCAAGGCCGATATTGCGCTGATCGATGTCGGGACACTGACGCAGAACGACCTGTCAGTGAGCCTGGCCACGGCAGAAGAGTTTGGCCATGCCGGGGTCGAGCGGGTGTTTTTCCTCAACGACCTCAAGTTCACGCCGATCCTGCATGGCAATCGCCAGATGATTCGGGTGACCTCCAGCAAACCGGTCAACGAACCCTTTCTGAATTTCCTGGTGCAGCTCAATCAGCCCAATGGGCGCTTGCTGCGCGAATACACGGTGCTGATCGATCCGCCGGGTTCACCGGGTATCGTGCCGGCAACCGATGAGCCGGACCCGCGCGCGCAATCCTCAGCATTTCCCACTGTGGAGCCCGTGAGCGCGCCACCACAGGCGGCCCAGGGCAGACGCGCCATGCCGGCCGCGCCTTCATCCACAACCGCTCCGGCCAACGATGCACTGGCCGAACAACTGTCAGCCAGCGTGTTGCAGAACCAGCAGCTGCAAAAGTCCCTTGATGAGCTGAACGCCAAACTGCAGGCGCAGGATGTGCAGATTGCCGACGGCAGGAAACAGGTCAGTGATCTGCAAGCACGCTTGATCGAGCAGCAAAAGGCACCGCCAGCGCCATTAGTGACACCGGCACCAACACCGACAGCTGCCGCTGCGCCAATCGAGCCCGCAGAGGACGGTTTGAATTGGCCATTACTCGGTGGCTTGCTGTTGCTGGTGACATTGGCCGGGTTGCTCGTACTTCGTCGACGCCAGCAACAGCAGCAGGGCGATGCACCTTTGCCGTTATTACCGTTGAGCAACGAGCCCGATGGGGATGACGCCGGTTCCTCACAGGGGGTGACTGAACCGGTCATGGGGCACACCTCGGCCGATCCTCGTGAAGAGCCGACGGCGGGTGATGTGCTGGAAGCCGTGGGGATTTACCTGGCCTATGGGCGCCTCGGCGAAGCCGCCGGACTGTTGCGCGATGCGCTGCACAAAGAGCCCGAGCGCACCGATCTTGGTTTGCAGCTACTCGAAGTGCTAGGACGTCAGGGCGATAGCGCAGCGTTCGAACAGCAGGAAAGTCATTTGCGTGAACAGGGCGTTGCTGCACAAGCCTTGCAGGACATCCGCGCTCGGCATCCGAAGCTGTTGGGCACTGCGCCGTTGGCGGCAGTCACGCCATCGGCCATTGGCATTGCTCCCGTCGTAGTCGCCGGGCCCGTGTTGCCTGAGGACAATTTCGAGTTGAATCTGGATGAGTTGTCGGTGAACTCCAACTGGGATCTGGAGGACAGCCGCCCGGCACTGGCTCAGTCAGCAACAGACGACTCCAGCTTCGCTTCCAGCCTGAAAGTGTTGCCGCAGGACTTTGACCTGCCAGAGACCGCGGCCAGTGAAGACGCGGAGCTTGAATGGATTCCGGAGCCTGAGGCACAGCCGCTGGACGATGACTTCCTTGAAGCGTTTTCCGATCCGCTGCCCTCGCTGGCACTGGAGCCATTGGATTTACAGATGTCAGCGCCAGACGAGGCGGGGGCGGGGAAGCTCGAACAGGCGCAGACCTGCATCGATGACGGTGACATCGACAGCGCGATTGCGCTGCTCAATGAGTTGCTCAAGGACGGGGACGAGCCTTTGAAGCAAACCGCCAGAACCCTTTTGGCCGGGATCCGATAATTCGAGAGCTTCAGTCACTGTTGCGGCGATCTTGATGACGCCTTCGCGGGCAAGCCCGCTCCCACAAGTATCGATGCCGAACAAAAATGCAGTGAACGACGCTCAACCTGTGGGAGCGGGCTTGCCCGCGATGGCGGCCGGCCAGGCACCCTCACTCCTGAACCTTGATCAGAACGTCTGCCCCAGATTCAAATACACCGCCTGCTCGTTCGCATCATTGAGCCCATAACTGAAATTCAACGGCCCCAGCGGCGTATCGAAGCCAATAAACACACTCGCCGCATTGATGTAACCGCTGTCGAACTCGTTGTCGTTGTTCCACGCTCGCCCACGTTCCAGCGATCCGCCGGCGTACAGCGGGAAGTCCAGCGGCAGATACGAGCGCGGTGTCAGACGGCGGTAATACACCGCCCGCATCAGACTGACGTTCTGCCCCGAAATCGCATCCTCGCGAAAGCCCGACAGCTGGCGCGCGCCACCGAGCAGGAAGCTCGACGTCACCACATTGGTGTCGTCGAGGGTACGGCCATAGCGCCCGCCCAGAATCAATGTGTCCGGTCCGCGGCTCATGGCTTTGTCGAATTTGAACTCCCACTGTCGATAACGCGTATCCGAGCCCAGGCTCGGCTCGAATTGCAGGACTGTCAGGCTGACGTCCTTGCCCTCGTGGGGGTAGTAGACGTTGTCCAGTGAGTCGTAGGAATACTTCAGCGAATAGAAGCCTTCGTTGAAATTCTCGCTGGGCAGGTCCTGATCGCCAATGCGCACATCGGCCTTGCCCCACGCCTCACCGACGCCGAAGCGCACTTCGCCGTTGTTGCCGATTTGCCGGCCGACATTCAAGGCCATGCCGTAACGCTCGACGCGGTACTGGGCGACCGGATCATTGTCGAGCACCGCATCGACGTTTTGCGCCTCGAACACCACCGACGGCGCGATGAAGTAGCGTGAGCCAACGTCCAGCGGCTGATAGAACTCGCTGTACAGCTCCTGTGTGTCGCCAATCTGCACACGCGTCAGCCATTCCGCGCCGAGACGATTGATGCCGTTTTTGCGGTAACTGGCGCCGAGGTTGAAAGCACTGCTACCGCGCATGTCGTCTGACAGGTTCAGGCCGACCCTCAGGTAATCGGTGCCACTGCGTTTGCCGCGGGCACTGATTACCAGGGTGTGATCCTGCCCCTTGTGCGCCACGCGGTACTGCACCTGTTCGAAGTAGTCGAGGCCGTACAAGGTGCCCATGTCCGAATGCAATCGACCCAGATCCAGCGGTTCGCCGATGTGTTGGCGAATGTAGTAGCGGATCACGTCGTCGTCGACTTTCGAATCGTTCTCGACCTTGATCGCGGTGATGATCGGCGTACGTTGACCCGGCGCTCGGGCGGCGTTGAGTTCGGCGTCCTGGGACTCGGCAGGTTTGAGACTGGCGAGGCGAGCGTCAAGGATTCGGGTTGCGCGATAACCCGCATCGATCATTTCCTGGGCGCGGCCGAAATCAGTCACGCCGAAGCTTGCCAGCGACGGTTGGATCAACACGTCAGTGGCTTTCAGCGCGGCCAGTTGTTCTTCAGAGTTGCGTCGGGTCATCAGGGTGATCGACTGGTTGAGCACATCGACCACAGTGTTCAGTTGCTTGCGACCGCGCAGCGGCGTACCGATGTCGACCACGATGGCGATGTCGACGCCCATTTGCCGCGCGACATCCAGCGGAATGTTGTCGGTCATGCCGCCGTCCACCAACAGGCGGCCGTCGAGTTCGACCGGCGCGAACACCGCCGGAATCGACATGCTGGCGCGAATCACCTGGGGCAGATGGCCCTTGCGGAATACCACTTTTTCGCCATTGGCGATGTCGGTGGCCACGGCGCGGAAGGGGATCGGTAACTTGTCGAAATCCCGAGTGTCGCTGGTGTGCGCCAACAAGCTTTCGAGCAACAGCGCCAGATTCTGCCCCTGAATCACGCCCAGTGGCAGGCCGAGACTGCCGTCGTCGCGAAAGCTGAGTTTTTGTTTCACCAGAAAGTCGCGGTCATCCTGTTTGCGCCGGAACGGCACGTCTTCCCGAGGCGGCGCGTCGGACAGCGCCTGCTGCCAGTCGATTTCCAGGGCGAGTTTTTCCAGCTCGTCGATCTTGTAGCCCGAGGCATACAAGCCGCCAACCACCGCACCCATGCTGGTGCCGGCAATCGCATCGATCTTGACGCCTTGCTCTTCCAGCGCCTTGAGTACGCCGATGTGTGCCAGACCACGAGCGGCCCCACCGGACAGCACAAGGCCGACTTTCGGTCGCGGCGCTTCGCTGGCAAGCACGAACAAAGGAAGAAAACCAAGCAGCAGGCAAAACAGCAGACGGCGCATTGTGAGTCTCGGGGCAAACGATAAAGCCGGGTATTATAGCGGCGCCCTCTGTCTCCGGAGTTTCATTGAACATGACTGTCGCAAAAGCAGAAGTTGTCATCACCTATTGCACCCAATGCCAGTGGCTGCTGCGCGCGGCGTGGCTGGCGCAGGAACTGCTCAGCACCTTCGGCGACGACCTCGGCAAAGTGTCACTAGTACCGGGCACGGGCGGGGTGTTTCACATCACTTGTGATGGCGTGCAGATCTGGGAGCGCAAGGTTGATGGCGGTTTCCCGGAGGCCAAGGTGTTGAAGCAGCGGGTGCGCGACCAGATCGAACCTGACCGCGACCTCGGCCACAACGACCGCGCTCAGTGAGACGCGGCTTCGGCGGCGACGGTTTTTTTGTCGGCATTGCCTGACATCCGCGCCGACACCACGATGGCGACGATGATCAGCGCACCGCCGAGCAGCATGCGTAACGTCGGATTTTCATCGAACAGCAACCAGGCAATTGTGATGCCGTAGACCGGTTCCATGGCGAACACCACAGCAGCGGTGCGCGCCTTGATCACTGCCAGACTGGCAACGAACAAACTGTGGGCGACGCCGGTGCAGAACACGCCGAGCAGGGCGATCCACAACCAGTCCAGCGCGCGCACTTCGCTCAGTTGTGGCGCCGCCACTGGCAGCAGACACAAAGCCACCACGACGTTTTGACAGAGCGCTGCCTGCACTGCCGGGATTCGCCCGGAGCTGGCGCGATTGGTCAGCGACAACAGGGAAAACAGCAGCCCGGACAACACCGACCAAAGCAAACCTATGGTTGCACCGCTGCCAAGATCGAACGCCGGGGTCACCAGCACCAGACCGACGCTCACCAGCACCACCAGCAGAATTTCATTGGCACGGATGCGCTCGCGAAAGATCAGCCCTTCGAGAATCACCGTGAACGCCGGGAAACTGGCAAAGCCAAGCGTCGCGATGGCTACACCCGCGACCTTCACCGAAATGAAAAAACTCACCCAGTGCCCGGCCAGCAATACACCGCTGAGCAGCAGACGCCGCCAATCCACGGCCTGGAGTTTTTGCCAACCGTGCTGGCTGGCGAATCGGGCAAAAAATGCCAGCGCGATGACGGCGAAAGCGGCACGTCCAAAGACAATCACGGCAGGGGACGCGGCGGCGAGCTTGCCGAACACGCCGGTCAGGCCAAACATCAGAGCGCCAATATGCAGGGCGCCGAGGGCGGTACGCGGAGTCATTGCAGTCCTTAATTCAAACGCAGATTCACAGACCTATTGAAACGTGTCGCAGCCCATAAATCTGTCGGCAAACTATTGTCCTTTGTCGCCAGCCTCGCGCCGCAATTGGCCCGGCGAGGCGCCAAACTCGCGCAGCACAGCTGCCGCAAATGCACTTTGCGAGCTGTAGCCGACCCGACTGGCGATTTCGCCAATCGGCAGCACCGTCTCACGCAGCAGGGTCACAGCCTTGTGCAGGCGCCGACTGCGAATGTAGTCCATCGGCGTCTGCCCGCATTCAGCCATGAAGCGCGCGTGCAGACGTGCACTGGATAATCCGGCGATCCGCGCCAGATCGGCGACTTGCAGCGGATAAGCAGCATGCTGCTCGATGTGTGCATCCAGCGCCGCGTAAGGCAAGCGCCGGGCGGTGAGTTCGACAGGTTGCGCATGATTCAGACTGGCCAGCAGCAATACCGCGCCTTGCTGCGCAATCAGCGGATCGCCAACCGGGCTGTTCGCCAGCCAACTGACCAACTGGCTTTGTCCTGAATCCAGCGATAACCGGGCGGTCTTGTCGAGTAGGCGGCGGCTGGCTTCGGCGTGCTCGCCCAGTGAATCGAGCAGCCATTGCTCGTCAGGGATGTCCATGACCAGACAACGACTGCCTTGCGGACTGCCGCAGGCGTGGTGGGCGTCGGCTGGAATGACCACGAAACTCTGCTGACGCACCTGACTGCCACAGCCCTCGACCTCGAAGTCCAGCGCGCCGGACAAGCCGAACACCAGTTGCGCGTGGTCGTGGCTGTGGACGATCAGGTCGTGAGAGTAATGACGCAGGGTGAGGATCGGTCGCATGGCAGGTCGTCTCCGAAGTGACCGACAGTCTACACCGGCGCCTCCCGAGTGCGTTGTCACAGGACTGACTCGCGGCTGTCATGGACGATTAACCGGGCGCGCGCAAGCTGGCGAAAACATCCAGAGGGTTGCCCATGACCAGCGCCGAGCTCGCCAAACCCAGCCGCAAACAACGGGTGCGAACCTTGTGGATTTCCGACGTGCACCTGGGCACGCGGGATTGCCAGGCCGAGCATTTGTCGCAATTTCTCAAGGGCTATCACACCGACAGGATTTACCTGGTCGGTGACATTATCGACGGCTGGAAACTGCGCGGCGGCATGTATTGGCCGCAGGCTCACACCAACGTGATCCGCCGATTGCTGACCATGAGCAAGCGCGGCACCGAAGTGATCTACGTCACCGGCAACCACGATGAATTCCTGCGGCGTTACTCGAAGCTGATTCTGGGCAATATCCAGTTGGTCGACGAGGCCGTGCACGTCACGGCGGACGGTCGCCATCTGTTGGTGATACACGGTGACCAGTTTGATGTGATCACCCGTTATCACCGCTGGCTGGCCTTTCTCGGCGACTCGGCCTACGAATTTACCCTGACGCTCAACCGCTGGCTCAACCACTGGCGCGCGCGATATGGCTACGGTTACTGGTCGTTGTCGGCGTACCTCAAGCACAAGGTGAAGACGGCCGTAAGCTTCATCAGTGACTTCGAAGAAGCCATCGCCCATGAATGTGTGAAGCGCGAATTGCACGGTGTGGTTTGCGGGCACATTCACCACGCCGAAATCCGCAAGGTCGGCGACGTGGATTACCTTAACTGCGGCGATTGGGTAGAGTCGTGCACCGCGCTGATCGAGCATTGGGACGGCACGATCGAGTTGTATCGGCTGGCGGATGCGCAGGCGCGGGAGGCGGAGTTGAAAGCTGCCAAAGTTGCCGAACCCGCCTGAAAAGCAAAAGATCGCAGCCTTCGGCAGCTCCTACAGGGGTACACATTCCAATGTAGGAGCTGCCGAAGGCTGCGATCTTTTGATCTTAGGCCGGGCTGTGTTCTTCCATCGCCGCTTTGTAGATCGAATTCTTCGGCTGGGCAAACAAGCGCTCCATCATCGGCTCAAAGAAGCTCAACGGCAGCGTGTCGTACTCTGGATCAAACGCCGCTGCATCGTATCTGGCGCAAAACTCGGCAGTTGCCTGAAACTGCGGGTGCTCTTTGAACTGCTCGCGCAGATGCCGATCCATCCCCAGATGATGAAAGAAGTAGTAACCCTGAAACACCCCGTGTTTCTCGACCATCCACAGGTTCTCGGCACTGACGAACGGCTTGAGAATCGCCGCCGCAATGTCCGGATGGTTGTACGAGCCCAAGGTATCGCCAATGTCGTGCAGCAGGGCGCACACCACATATTCCTCGTCACGGCCATCGCGAAAGGCGCGGGTGGCGGTTTGCAGCGAGTGGGTCAGGCGATCCACCGGGAAACCGCCGAAATCGCCTTCGAGCAACTTCAGGTGAGTGGTGATGCGTGATGACAACTGCTTGGCATAGGCGCTGAAGTCTGCGGCGATGATCGCCCAGTCTTCCTGGGTGCCATCCTGCATATGGGTGAAGCGGGCACTGACGGTCATCGGCAATCCTCGTTGTTGCTTGTTTTCAGAACGCCACGCGACCCAGAATCATGTCGCGGTACATGACGAAGTCGCCGAGCAGGCTGTAGAGCGGATGCTGGAACGTCGCCGGCCGGTTCTTTTCAAAGAAGAAATGTCCCGCCCACGCGAAGCTGTAACCCGCCAGCGGCAGGGCCAATAACAGCAGCCAGGCGCCTTTGGCGATGGTCAGCGCGAGAATGAAAATAACCAGGGTCGTGCCAATGAAATGCAGGCGACGGCAGGTGCTGTTGTTGTGCTCGCTGAGGTAATACGGATAGAACTCGGCGAAGCTTTTGAAATGCTTGATGTTTTCCACGACTGCGATCTCTGTGGTTATTGTTCTGGCGACGAGTTGTGCTGCGGGCAGCTTATTTGAGTCTAGAGTGATCATGGGGGTGGGCCAGTGACAATTGGCGCCACTTTAGTATCCTTCGCAAATCGGGCCGCAACAGGCGACCCGCCATGCAAAAGAAAAACGCCATGAGCGAACGAACGACTTCTGCAAGCTGGGCGATGGGGATTGTCAAAGCATTGGAGATGGACGGCCTGGATTGCCGGGTTCTGTTCAAGCAACTGGGGCTGGATTACTCGGCTCTGGATGATCCGGATGCGCGTTTCCCCCAAGACTCCATGACCCGGCTCTGGCAACGGGCGGTGGAGGTGTCCGGCAATCCGGCCATCGGTCTGAACATGGGCAAAGTGGTGCGTCCGGCCTCGTTTCATGTCGCCGGTTACGCGCTGATGTCCAGTAATACCCTGGTCGAAGGCTTTCAACGGCTGGTGCGCTATCAACGAATCATCGCCGAAAGCGCCGACCTGAGTTTTCGTCTGCTGGATGAAGGTTACGCCCTGATTCTGACGGTGCACGGCGATCACCTGCCGCCCACCCGGCAAAGCGCCGAAGCGTCGCTGGCCTGTGCGCTCGCCCTGTGCGGCTGGCTGAGCGGGCGCACGCTGCATCCGGTCAAAGTGTTGCTGCAGGGCGATGAGCCGGCTGATCTGCAACCCTACAAACACGCTTTCCATGCGCCGCTGGTGTTCAGCGCGCCTTACGATGCGCTGATCTTCAAACGCGCTGACATGGAGGCGCCGCTGCCCACCGCCAACGAGGCCATGGCGCTGTTGCACGATCGCTTTGCGGGAGAATACCTGGCGCGGTTTTCCGAAAGCCGTGTGACCCACAAGGCGCGGCAGGTGCTCTGTCGGTTGTTGCCTCAGGGTGAGCCCAAGCGCGATGCGGTGGCGCAGACTCTGCACCTCTCGCAACGCACGTTGCAACGCAGGCTGCAGGAGGAGGGCACGAGTTTTCAGCAGTTGCTCGATGACACTCGCCGCGAACTGGCCGAACAGTACCTGGCTCAGCCGAGCATGACCCTGCTGGAAATCGCCTATCTGTTGGGCTTTGCTGATCCGAGCAACTTTTTTCGTGCCTTCCGCCGCTGGTTCGACAGCACGCCCGGTGATTACCGGGCGCGGTTGGCCAAGGCGCTCAACGCCGTCAGTGACGCCAAAAGGCCGGTATACACAGTACAAACACCGTAATGATTTCCAGTCGGCCGAGCAGCATGCCGAACGACAGGATCCACTTCGCGGCATCCGGCAGGGTGGCGAAGTTGCCCGCTGGGCCGATGGTCTCGCCAAGGCCCGGGCCGACGCCGGACACGGTGCTGGCGGCGCCGGTCAGCGCGGTCATCCAGTCCACGCCCAGCAGCGACAGGAGCAGGGCGATCACGCAGATGGTGATGGCGAAGAAAAACGAAAACGTCAGAATCGAACGCACGATCTCTTCGTCGAGCCGGTGACCGTTGTACTTCTGCTTGATCACCGCACGGGGGTGAATCAGCTGATTAAGGTTGGCCTTGAGCAGGATGTAGGCGACCTGGAAGCGGAAGATCTTGATCCCGCCTGCCGTCGATCCTGAGCAGCCGCCGACAAAACCCAGATAGAAGAACAACATCAACGAGAAGTTGCCCCACAGGCTGTAGTCACCGAGGGCAAAACCGGTGGTGGTCAGCACCGACGTCACGTTCAGCGCCACATGGCGCAGCGCATCCAGCCAATGCAGTTGGGTCGTCCACCAGTACCAGGTGCCGAGCACCAGCCAGGTCACCAGCAACATCGCCAGCATGCCCTGCACCTGCTGATCCTTGATCAACGCTCGGCGATTACCGCGCATCGTCGCCACGTACAGGGTGAACGGCAGGCTGCCGAGAATCATGATGACGATCGCCACCCAGTGCACAGCCGGTTGCGTCCACTTGGCCAGGGATTGGTCGGAGGTCGAGAATCCACCCGTGGAAATAGCCGACATCGCATGATTGATCGCGTCGAACAGGCTCATCCCTGCCCACCAGAACGCCAGGCTGCCGAGGATGGTGATGCCGACATACGCCCCCACGATCAGGCGCGCCACCATGTGTGAACGGGGCATGACCTTTTCCGAGCGATCCGACGATTCGGTCTGGAACAGGCGCATGCCACCAATTCGCAGCAGCGGCAGAATCGCCACCGCCATGCCGATAAAGCCGATGCCGCCAATCCAGTGCAGCAGTGAACGCCACATCAGAATCCCGGGGGACATGCTGTCGAGGCCGTTAAGCACGGTCGCGCCGGTCGCGGTAATGCCGGACATGCTTTCAAAAAACGAGTCGGTGTAGCTGATGTGCTGAGTCAGCAGGAACGGCAGCGCGGCGAAAATACACACCACCAGCCAACTGCTGACGGTCAGCAGGTACATGTCACGCGGGCGCAGGTGAATGTGTTCCGGGCGGCCCGGAATCACCAGTGCGAGGCCGGCAACGAAGGTGATCATGCTCGCCCAGAGGAACGACGGCAGATCGCCGGTGCGGTCGAAAATCACCAGGGTGGCCATCGGCACGACCATGGCAATTGCCAGAGTAATCAGGAAGATGCCGATGATGAAACCAATGATCCGTAAGGTCGGCAACGCCATGAAGTCTGCTCGGGCTGATAGGGGAAGGGCGCCATTCTACCCGTGGGGCAGGGCATGTAAACCGGCATCCTTTTGGTAGATACCGCTAGAATAGCCGCATATTTTTTTCAGGAGGTGGCCGATGCAGGCTCTCGACGCTTTGCTCAACCGTGTTTCCGTTCCACGACTGGTCGAACCGGCCCCTACAGCGCAGCAGCGCGAAGCCCTGTTTGCCGCCGCTTTGCGCGCGCCGGATCACGGGCACTTGCAGCCGTATCGTTTTTTGAGCGTCGAAGGTGCTGCGCGCGAGCAGATGGGCGAACTGTTGGCTGAAGCTGCGCAGAAGCAGGAAGGCGAAATCACTGAAGCCATGATCGACAAGGCGCGCAACGGCCCCCTGCGTGCGCCGCTGGTGGTTGTGGTGATCGCGAAACTGCAGGAACACGTCAAGTACCCGAAGGCCGAGCAGTTGCTGGCCGCCGGGTGTGCCGCCCACGGGATTTTGCTGGCGGCGTATGCGCAGGGGATTGGTGCGGTTTGGCGTACCGGCGATCTGGCTTATTCGCAGCATGTCGCGAAAGGCTTGGGACTGGTGGAGGGCGAGGAGGTGATTGCGTTCCTGTACCTCGGCACTCCGCAGAAAGAGCCGCGGGTGGCGGAAAAGGTCGATCTGGCGGAGTTTGTCAGCGCTTGGCCTGGTAAGGCCTGAAGATCAAAAGCCCCTCACGCTAACCCTCTCCCGAAGGGAGAGGGCTGGGCGGGCGGCGTTCCGATGAGGGTCGCTGTCAGGGCTGGACGACTGCCCCCGGCACCAGCGGCAATTCCAGACTGGCAACAAATCCGCCGTCAGGATGATTTGCCAGCACCAGACTTCCGCCATGCCGTTCCGCCGCACGCCGTGCAATCGCCAGGCCCAGACCATGACCCGCCGCTGTCTGCCCCGGCGCCCGATAAAACGGCTCGCCCAACTGACTCAGGTGCTCGGCCTGAACCCCCGGGCCATGATCGCGAACACTGATGACTATCCGCTCACCCTGCCGCGAGGCCTGCATTTCAATCGCCTGACCCTGGGGATTGAAGCGCTGCGCATTGCGTAGCAGGTTGTCCACGGCGCGCTCGATCATGGTCGGCCAGCCCTTCAGATTCAGCTGTTGCTCGGCGTCCAGACTCACGTTCTGTTCCGGCGACGCCAACTGCGCATCCTTTTGCAGGGCGCTCAGCAGCGTATTCAAATCCACGTCTTCAGCGCTGGCGTTGTCGGCATCGACCCGCGCCAGCACCAGAATTTCACTGATCAGCGCTTCCAGGCGATCGCATTCGCGGGTCAGTCGTGGCCAGAGTTTTTCGCGTTCTTCAGGGTTGGCGCGCTCTGCCAGCGCCAGGGCAATTCGCAGCCGCGCCAGCGGTGAACGCAGTTCATGGGATACGTCGCGCAACAACTGACGCTGACTGCCGATCAGGCTTTGCAGGCGCGCACCCATGCGGTTGAAGTCGTTGGCTAGGACGCCGAACTCATCGCGGCGGTTGGCCAGTTTGGCCAGGCTGTTCTGCTGATAAGTCGCCTGCCCCAGGTCATGTACCGCGCCGCGCAAACGGCTAAGCGGACGGGTGATGGAGAAGGTCACCAGCAAGCTGAACAGAGTCAGTACCACCAGCGCAATGCCCAGAGCACTCAATGGCCAGAGCAGGCTTTCGCGGTGCCAGGAGTCGAGTTCGGGATGTGGGATGCGGTAGATGAACAGGTAGGTGTCACCGGTTTTTTCACTGGTGAACTCATCGGTCAGGCGCCGCCACGGCAGGCGTCGGTCATCGTTGTTCTGGCGGGCTTCGAAGGCAGCGGCACGACGGGGGAAGGTGCCGCGCACGACCGGGTCACCGCTTTCGTTCAGCACTTGAACGTCGATGTGGTACTGGCGTTTGCGTTGTTGGAGGATCTGCTGAGCGGCTTCTTCGCCTTGTGCTTCGTAGCTTTGCGTCCACTCAGCCGCGAGGGTGTTGAGGCCCGGATGGCGACTGAGTATCCACGCGTCCTGATTGAGCATGTGCCCCAACAGAATGGACAGCCCTGCAACCAGAGCGATGGCCAGCCAGAAGCTTGCGAGAATACGCCAGAACAATGACCGCACAGAAAATCCTCAATCAAACGCGTAACCCCTGCAGGAGCTGCGGCACGCTGCGATCTTCTGATCTTGTTTTTCAAAAGCAGAATCAAAAGATCGCAGCGTGCCGCAGCTCCTACAGAGGGCGGATATGAACAGGCCCGACGGTGTTAGCCGTCGGGCCTGTGGTTAAAACATTATTGCGCTTTTTGCGGCTGTTGCGCTTTCCACGCCTTGAACTCAGCCCATTCGGCGCGACGCTCGGCCTTTTTCTTCTGGATCTCGTCGAATTTCTTCTGTTGATCCGGTTTCAGCACGGCGCGAACATCGGCCTCGGCTTTCTTGTGGTTGGCTGCCATCTCATCCTTCATGGCTTTCTGGTCAGCCGGCGAGAGTTTTTCCAGGTACTTGTCGACCACTTGCTTACGCTCGTGCATCTGCTCGCCCATGATCTTGCGGATCTGCTCGCGTTGTTCGCGGGACAGGTCGAGTTGGCTGTACGGGCCTTTGCCGTGCATGCCGTGCATCTGACCGCCGTGGCGTGGGCCGTCGAGCGGGCCACCCATCGGGCCGCCGTCTTGCGGCATGGCCATGGCGACGGTTGGCAGAGCGGCAGCGAACATCAGAGCGATAAGAGTCTTGCGCATGGTGTATCTCCTTGTCTCGTTCCCGGTACGTTCCGGATGAGTTCAGATTACGCAGATCAAGGTCAGCGGCGGTCAGCGCTAGGTAAAGCTTGGGTAAAGACGATTTGTCTCAAGCCTTACACACATACCCCTGTGAGCTGCCGAAGGCTGCTACAGGGGGGGCGCTCCCATTGGAGGGGGGATCAGGTCAGAGGCAGTAGAAGTAACCGCGGCTGCGCAAGGCAACGATGCGCGGGCGCCCGTCCGGATGCGGGCCGATTTTTTTGCGCAGGTTGCTCACGTGCATGTCGAGGCTGCGGTCGTACAGGGTCAGCTTGCGGCCGAGGGCCAGTTGCGCCAGTTCCTGTTTGTCCAGCGGCTCGCCGGGCTGCTTGAGCAGGGCTTCGAGCAGACGGCTTTCGGAAACGGTGAGGGTCAGTTCTCTCTCGTCGATGCTGACCACGCCGCGCACCGGGCTGAAACTCAGGTCGCCCAGCTCAAGCTGCGTCGACACGGCCGCCGGGTGGCTGCGGCGCAGCACGGCGCGCAGGCGTGCGGTCAGCTCGCGTGGATCACACGGTTTGGCCAGGTAGTCGTCAGCGCCCAGTTCCAGACCGAGGATCCGGTCCAGCGGTTCGCCACGGGCCGAGAGCATCAACACCGGCAGATCGGCGTGATCGTTGCGCAATTGCTTGAGCAGTTCCAGACCGCTGCCATCGGGCAGCATCACATCCAGCACCACCGCCGCCGGGGCGGTTTCGGCCAAGGCCTTGCGGGCGCTCTGGCCATCGTGGCAGGCACGTACCTGGAAGCCTTCCTGGCTTAGCCAACTGCTCAGAAGCTCACACAGCTCCTGGTCATCATCAATAATTAACAGCTCGCTCATGACTCACTCAATTTAACCATTGCCGACGTTTTCGGCTTGCCCCACTGGCAAAGATACCGCAGAGCAGCGCCAATAGCGCTACTCCGGCACCCGTGACGAACCACTGCTGCTGATCGGTCAACAAGCGCGGCACCGGGCTGGCCTGGGCTTCCTTGAGTTGCAGCTTGAGGCGCTGGTTCTCTTGGCGCAACCGGGCGAGCTGAGCGCTTTCACGTTGGTTGTCGGCATTTTGCAGTTGTTTGCTCAATTCTTCCCGCTGCTGCTCGCTCACTTTGAGGCGCTGCTGCAACTCGGTGATCTGGCTGCCGGCGCTTAATGACAATGGCGTGGAGCTGCCGCCTTCGGTGGTTTCATCACCATGGGCGGGCGCCATGATCGACAACGTGACCAACATCAGACACAACGGACCCTTGCGCATCGCGACACCTGTTTCCAAATGGATATTGGGCAGGTTGTCGGCAGGCAAACGAGAATAATGAGCGATTGAGAGTGTGATGAACAGACAAGGTTCAGTGTTACAGGTGTGTCGCGGGTAATGAGGAGATGAATCTCCTCATTACCGGACTTTTTAAGGCAGGACTTGCTTGAACGGCTTCACGATCACGTTGGCATAAACGCCTGCCGCGATGTATGGATCGGCATCTGCCCAGGCTTGCGCGGCGCTCAGGGAGTCGAACTCGGCAACGATCAGGCTGCCGGTGAAACCCGCTGCGCCCGGATCATTGCTGTCGACGGCCGGGTGCGGGCCGGCCAATACGATACGACCTTCGCCCTTGAGCGCTTGCAGGCGTTCCAGATGCGCAGGGCGCGCAGCCAGGCGAGCTTCCAGTGAATTGGCGACGTCGGTGGCAATGATTGCGTAGAGCATGTCAGTCCTCGGTTTTTGGTGTTGTAGTATCGGCGTCATGCAGGTGACGGGACAGGTAAACGCCCTGCGCGACCAGGAACAGCACGGTCATGCCCAGGCTGCCGAACACCTTGAAGTCCACCCAGATGCTCTGGAAGGTAAAGGCGACGAACAGGTTGGCGGCCCCGCAGAACAGGAAAAAGGCGATCCAGGCGATGTTCAGACGGGTCCACACCGGATCCGGCAGGGTCAGCGCGTGGCCCATGATGCGTTTGATCAGCAGGCGGTCACCGATGAAGTGGCTGCCGATGAAGGCGACGGCGAACAGCCAGTTGACCACAGGGGCTTTCCATTTCAGGAAGGTCTCGCTGTGGAACGCCAGTGTCAGGCTGCCGAACACGAGGCAGGCGATCAGGGTCAGCCATTGGCTCTTTTCCAGCTTGCGCTGTTGGATGAAAAGCGCGCCGTACACCACCAGGGAGCTGATGATCAGCATCGCGGTGGCGCTGTAAATACCGCCTACAGTCACTTCATGGCCAGCGATGTCGACGACCCGTGGATCAAGTTTGTAAACGATGAAGAACAGCAAAAGCGGGATGAAATCGATGAATTGTTTCACAGTGAGAGCCAGAAGCTGGATGTGGCGGCATAATAACAAACATATGGGCGCGCGATAGCGCTCGCTGATTTGAGGTTACAACTCTCCGTGAATGTTGATTTGCACTGCCATAGCACGGCCTCCGATGGCGCCCTGGCGCCTGCGGTTCTGGTTGCGCGTGCGTTCGAGAACGGCGTGCGAGTCCTGGCCCTGACCGACCACGACACCCTCGAAGGCCTCGCCGAAGCGCACACGGCCGCGACCGAACTGGGGATGCAACTGGTCAACGGCGTCGAATTGTCCTGCACCTGGGGCGGGGCGACCATTCATGTGTTGGGTTACGGTTTCGACGTCAATGCAGCACCGTTGGTCGAGGCGATCGCCAGATTGCACGATGGGCGTTGGCTGCGGTCGGAAGAAATAAGCCGCAAACTCGCCCTCAAGGGCATGCCCGGTGCCCTCGATGGTGCGAGGCAGATCCAGCAGGAGCTGGGCGACAGCGGCAACGCCCCGGCCCGTCCGCATTTCGCCGACTGGATGGTCCGTGAAGGTTTTGTAAAGGATCGCGCCGAAGCCTTCCGCAAGTGGCTCGGGGCCGGCAAGCTGGGCGACGTCAAGCAACACTGGCCGACGCTCGAAGACACCGTTGGCACGCTGCGCGCTGCGGGTGCCTGGGTCAGCCTGGCGCATCCGTGGCACTACGATTTCACCCGCAGCAAACGCCGAAAGCTGATTGCCGACTATATTCAAGCGGGCGGGCACGCGATCGAAGTGGTCAATGGCCATCAGCCCGCGGAACAGGTGGGCAGCCTGGCAATCCTTGCCCGTGAGTTCGGTCTGCTGGTCAGCGCCGGCAGTGATTTTCATGGCCCTGGAGGTTGGTCCGAGATCGGCCAGTACCGGCCGGTTCCCGAGGACCTTCCACCCCTGTGGTGTCGGTTCAAACATGACACAGTTATTGCCGCCGTCTGAACAGGTAGAGAACGTGAGTCAATTTTTCCAGATACATCCGGAAAACCCGCAAGCGCGCCTGATCAAACAGGCGGTCGAGATCATCCGCAAGGGCGGGGTCGTGATTTATCCCACCGACTCTTCCTACGCCATCGGTTGCCAAATTGGCGACAAGACCGCCATCGAGCGCGTTCGACGCCTGCGTCAGCTCGACGAAAAGCACAATTTCGCCTTGATCTGCAGCGACCTGTCGCAACTGGGCAACTACGCCAAGATCGACACCGGCACGTTCCGTATTCTCAAGGCGCATTTGCCGGGACCGTACACCTTCATTCTCAACGCCACCCGTGAAGTGCCGCGCCTGTTGCTGCACCCCAAGAAGCGCACCATCGGTTTGCGCGTTCCCAGCCATCCGATTGCGCTGGCGCTGCTGGCCGAACTTGGCGAGCCGCTGATGAGCGTGACGCTGATCATGCCCGGTGATGAAGATCCAATGACGGATCCATACGAAATGCGTCAATTGCTTGAGCATCAAGTGGACCTGATCATCGACGGCGGTTTCGGCGGCATCAAGGCCTCCACCGTGATTGACCTGACGGGCGACGATCCTGAAGTAGTCCGCGTCGGTTGCGGCGATCCGACCCCGTTCATGGTCGAGGCCTGAATGTCCGCAGTGGAAACCGTTGCCGATCCTCAGGCCGGCGCCCAGCAGGAGCTGCCGTTCGCCATGGTCTATGGCCAGGCGGTCATGGAAATGCCGCTGGACCTGTACATTCCGCCGGATGCGCTGGAAGTCTTTCTTGAGGCCTTTGAAGGTCCGCTCGACCTGCTGCTTTACCTGATCCGCAAACAGAACATCAACATCCTCGACATCCCGGTGGCGGAAATCACTCGCCAGTACATGGGCTACGTCGAGTTGATGCAGTCGGTGCGTCTGGAACTGGCCGCCGAGTATCTGGTGATGGCCGCGATGCTCGCCGAGATCAAATCGCGCATGCTTCTGCCGCGGGCCGAAACCGTCGAGGCGGAAGAGGACGACCCTCGCGCCGAACTGATCCGTCGTCTGCAGGAGTACGAGCGTTTCAAGGCTGCTGCCGAAGGCATCGACGGCTTGAGCCGGGTTGGCCGTGATGTGGTCGTGCCCAAGCTCGACGCCCCCGAAGCCCGGGCGCGCAAGCTGTTGCCCGACGTGGCGCTGGAAGAGATTTTGATGTGCATGGCCGAAGTGCTGCGCCGTGGCGACATGTTTGAAAGCCATCAGGTCAGCCGCGAAGCGCTGTCCACCCGCGAACGCATGAGCGATGTGCTGGAGCGGCTCAAGGGCGGCGGTTTTGTGCCGTTCGTCGAGCTGTTTACCGCCGAAGAAGGTCGCCTGGGTGTAGTGGTGACCTTTATGGCGATCCTTGAACTGGTCAAGGAATCCTTGGTCGAGCTGGTGCAGAATGAGCCGTTCGCCGCGATCCACGTGCGAGCCCGAGCCGAATAACGAGTCGAAACATGAACCTGACTGAACCCCGCGAGCTGGCGTCCCTGCTTGAAGCCTTTCTGTTGGCCTCGGGAAAGCCGCAATCCCTTGAGCGCCTTTTTGAACTGTTCGAAGAAGGCGAACGGCCTGAACCGGCAGTCTTCAAGAAAGCCCTGACCCTGCTGGGCAAGTCCTGCGAGGGCCGGGCGTTTGAGCTCAAAGAGGTCTCGTCCGGCTATCGCTTGCAGATCCGCGAGAAGTTTTCGCCGTGGGTCGGGCGCCTGTGGGAAGAGCGGCCGCAGCGTTATTCCCGGGCCTTGCTGGAAACCATCGCGCTGATCGCCTATCGCCAGCCGATCACCCGTGGCGAGATCGAAGACGTAAGGGGCGTAGCAGTCAACAGCAACATCGTCAAAACCCTGCTCGAACGCGAGTGGATCCGCGTCGTCGGCTACCGCGACGTGCCCGGCAAGCCAGCAATGTTCGCCACCACCAAGGGGTTTCTCGATCACTTCAACCTGAAGAATCTGGAAGACCTGCCACCGCTGGCCGAACTGCGCGAGATGGAAGCCGACCCGATACTCGATTTCGACGATGCCCCGGTGCCGCAAGGCTTGCAGGAACTGGCCGACGCCAGCGCCGAGCCGGAGGAAGAGAAAGAAGAAACCAGTTTCCATACGCTGTTGCTGGAGCTGGACAGCATGGAGGAGGGGATCAAGACCGACTTCGACGATCTGTTGCGCGATGGCGCCGATGCCGGTGCCGACTCCGATTCCGAAGCACCGTCGACCGAGACCGAAACTGTCGAGCCGGTGAACGAAGTTGAACTCGAAGAAGAGCCGCAAGCCGAACCTGAAGAGGACATTCTGGGCGTAGCCGAAGCTCGGGAAAAACTGCTCGCTGCCGTGGCGGCTCTGGAGCCACCCGCGCCAGAACCCGAACCGGAGTTGAGCGAAGAAGAAGCCGAAGCCCGCGCCCTGGCCGAAGCCATCGAAGCCGAACGTCGCGAGTTCGAGGACTGATCCTTCCTCAAGAACACTGTTGCCCCCTGTGGGAGCGAGCCTGCTCGCGAATGCGTTGTATCAGGCAACGATGATGTCAACTGACAGGACCCTTTCGCGAGCAGGCTCGCTCCCACATGGAGCCCTGCACATCTGGAGTATCTGATGAGTTCTACAAAAGACCCCTGCATCAGCCTCTGCAAATTCACCGACGACATCTGCCTCGGTTGCGGGCGCAGCAAGCGCGAAATCAAGGCCTGGAAGAAACTCGACAAGGATGACAAGCACACTGTACTGGCCGAAGCCGCGTTGCGCCTGATCAAACTCGGCGGCGCCGGTCGGCGGAAAAAGAAATAACCTTGGCCTGATCGACTAGTCTCTGATGCGCGATGCCGCACATCCGCGTATGATTCGCGACCCTTCGCCGATCCCTTCGGTGAAGAACCCAGATTCCAATGCTTCAGACGCCCAGCTCAGGACGGCTGAACAGACCACACCGGGAGGTGCCCAGATGAGTGACATCAATCAGAAAGACGACCAGGAAATCGGCCCAGCAGGCGAAAAACTGCAGAAAGTCCTCGCCCGTATCGGCGTCGGCTCGCGCCGTGACGTGGAAGCCTGGATCACCCAGGGCCGGATCAAGGTCAATGGCAAAGACGCCACCCTCGGTCTGCGCGTCGACATTCTCGACGCCATCACCATTGATGGCAAAGTGATCAAGCGTGAAGAGGCTGCCGAATCGGTGCGCCGCGTGATCATGTACAACAAACCCGATGGCGAGATCTGCACCCGTGACGACCCGGAAGGCCGTCCGACCGTGTTCGACAAGCTGCCGCGTCCGAAAGAAGGGCGCTGGATCAACATCGGTCGTCTCGACATCAACACCACCGGTTTGCTGATGTTCACCACCGATGGTGAGCTGGCCAACCGTCTGATGCACCCGTCGTACGAGATGGACCGCGAGTACGCCGTGCGTGTACGCGGTGAAGTCGATGACGAAATGATCGAGCGCCTGAAGGCGGGCGTGGTGCTGGAAGACGGTCCTGCCAGGTTCACCGACATCAAACAGGCGCCGGGCGGCGAAGGCTTCAACCACTGGTATCACTGCGTGGTGATGGAAGGTCGTAACCGTGAGGTTCGTCGTCTGTGGGAATCCCAGGGCCTGGTGGTCAGCCGTCTGAAGCGCGTGCGTTTCGGCCCGGTGTTCCTCAACTCGGATCTGCCGATGGGCCGCTGGCGCGAAATGAGCCAGTACGAAGTCGACATTCTGAGTGCTGAAGTGGGTTTGACACCGGTGGCGATGCCGCAACTGAACGCCAAGAGCAAAGACAAGCTTGAGCGTCTGCAGCGCAAGTCGTCGCGCCCGATGGGCAAGACCGAGCGCGTGCGTACGCTGCGTCCTGCCGCTGGTGCTCCGACCGGCCCGCGTCCATCGCGCGAGCCGCACATCGAAGGCGAGCGTCCGGGTCGCAAGCCGGTTGTCCGTGACGGCGAGCGCGCTCCGCGTCCGGCCAACGGTCGCACCGAGCGTGGCGAGCGGGGAGCACCTGCCGGTCGTGGTACGCCAGTGGCGGATCGTCCAGCGGACACCACCAACAAGCGTCCGGCCAAGCCTGCACCGAAGCGTCCGGGGATCAAACTGGCCGACGACAAGCCATCGGGCAAGCGTCGCGGCGCACCGGCCGGTTCCGGCCAGCGTCCGGGTTTCGGTCGCAAGAAACCGGAATAAGGCAGCTGTGAGCTTCTAGCGGCAAGCTTCAAGCTAAAGCAGAAACGCCAACCGCAGGGTTGGCGTTTTTTTTCGTCTGGCGAAAGTGGGGTAGTGCTTTTGAGGGACTCATCGCTGGCAAGCCAGCTCCCACAGGTTTTTGTTGCGTTGCATAAATCCTGTGAACACCGCAGATCCCTGTGGGAGCTGGCTTGCCAGCGATGAGGCCAATGCAGCCCCATGATTTCCAGAATCAGAACACAAACCGCCCATCAAACACCGGCTTGTCATCCAGCGCCAACACCCCTCCAGAGAAGATCAGATCCAGGTGATGGCTGCCCTTGGCCCCGCCACCAAGCCCCAGATGCAAGCCACAATGGCGTTCCTCGAACCCGGCGTTGCGCGCATACAGGTCTTTCACGCCTTCGTTGGTGCCAATCCCCAGTTCTTCGATCCGCCGGTTCGACGGATTCGCATCCAGGTATTTGTTGAAGTCATGCTCCAGGCCCGGCACATCCGTGGCGATGCGGCTGATGGTCGAGTTTTCGATCCACAACTCCAGCGGCGACTCCAGCACGCCGTACTTGCGTGCAAACGGAATGGTGCTGAGGAAGGTGCCCTTGAACTTCACGTGGCCGTTGATTTCTTCGCTGTGGGTGGCGATTTCACCGGGGGCCAGGTCGAAGTTGCCGACACCGTTGATGTCGGTCCACTTCTTGATGCTGCTCATCGGCGTTTCAAACCATGAGCCGAGGTCATCCTTGAAACTCAGGGTGGTGGCCTGGGACATGCGCTGAATCAGGTGGCTGTTCAGTCCGGCAATCCGCTGCGGCGTGACGCTGAACGTGTCGTAGAAATAATCGCCGTAATCCTTGAACAGCAGCGACTTCTTCCAGTTTTGCGCCATGACCGCTTGTAGCGCGCGGACAAACTCCGGGCCGTCGGGGCGCGGGTTAGGCAGGGTGGAAGAGTCGTAGAAGAAAATGTACAGATCGCTGTCGGTTATCGCCGAGGTCAGCGCTGCGGTGCTCTCCAGGTCCAGGCGCCGGGCGCTGAAGTTGAAACGTGGATGATCGCCGGCCTGTTCGGCGATCGCGCCGGTCAGGGCTTCGTAATCGGCGGTGTGGCCGAGCAAGACCTGCGCCGAGTCGAGGCCGGCGAGGGCTGGATGATGTTCGAGGTAGTAAAGGAAATGCGAGATCGCGCGGGGCTTATCCATGAGTCCTCCCTGACTGACCGTGAAGAAAGCGGCAGGCATGACCGGCCGGATCGTGCCTGCCCGGTGATGTCTTTACAGAGGCCACATCGCGGTGCCGAACGGAACGACCGCGTCGGCTTGCATCATTTCTACGGCGGCCTCGTGGGTCGGTGCTTCAAACCATTCGTCCAGTTGCAGTTCGCTATCCAAGTCTTTTTCCAATGCTTGCATGGTCGATCTCCTAGATGACTTTCACGGTTGTGACTGGCCGGTCGAGTTGGCCGGCGAGACGTGAAGAACCTAGTTCAGGGATTTTTATAATGCAAAAAATCATTCATTTAATTTTTAAATGGATTTTTTATTCTGTTTTTTGAAGGCGGTTTTCTTATTTAAAAACAAAAAACTAAGCGTTCGGATCGTTAGCAAGCTAGCTACCGTCAATTTGCAGACGTCTGACAGAAATTTCTGAAATGGAAACTCTTCGTTACGGTCTGTAAATAAATGTTTACGAAATCTGCGGTAAACCCCAGTGAAAGGAGCCTGATGTCAACGCTGTAAGGAAAACCTGCCGAAGCCCCATCCGCCGGGAGCTGCGCAAGGCTCTGGCGCGCTTGTTTCAGAGGCGTTTGAAGGGTGAGATGCGCCTCATGCCTGCCGTGCAGGTGCATAACAAGAAGGAGGCGCAATGAACGCCGTGACTGATTTCCACTTCTCACCGTGGGACGGTTTTCCTACCGTTCCCGTCGATGGCCCGCAAAGGCTTGACTCAATTTTTGCAGCCGCTCGAGCGTCTCGAGGCGGACACACGCAATCCCGGCAACCGACACGCTGATCCAGCGGGGTCTGGCGGCAGGGGGTTAGCGGTGTACAATGCGCCGCGTTTTAACTGTGACCCTCTGCGTAATCGCATGAATCTCAAGGCTATACGCCTTGTTCACTCCGCCGCGCCACAAGCGTGTCGGGTTCGATTTCGTCACAGATAAAAACAAACAGGTGACGCATGACCGTTGTAAAAAAGCTGAACTCCTGGTGCCTGCGCTGGGGTTTGATCGGGGCTGCTTGAAATCGCAACCTTGCAGCAACGTCTACTGAACATCATCAAACCTTGCGTGAGACCTTTTTCATGAGTGGACAACCCTCTCAATCAGGCGAGCTGAAACGCGGCCTGAAAAATCGACACATTCAACTGATCGCCCTCGGTGGCGCGATCGGTACAGGATTGTTCCTCGGCTCGGCCGGGGTCCTGAAATCCGCCGGCCCGTCGATGATCCTCGGCTACGCCATCTGCGGCTTCATCGCCTTCATGATCATGCGCCAGTTGGGTGAGATGATCGTCGAAGAGCCGGTGGCCGGTTCCTTCAGCCATTTCGCGCACAAGTACTGGGGCGGCTTTGCCGGTTTCCTGTCGGGCTGGAACTGCTGGATTCTGTACATTCTGGTGGGCATGTCGGAGCTGACCGCGGTCGGCAAGTACATCCACTACTGGGCACCGGAGATCCCGACCTGGGTGTCCGCTGCCGGGTTCTTCGTGCTGATCAACCTGATCAACCTGGCCAACGTCAAAGTCTTCGGTGAAGCCGAATTCTGGTTCGCGATCATCAAGGTCGTGGCGATTGTCGGCATGATTGCCCTCGGCAGCTACCTGCTGGTCAGCGGCAACGGTGGCCCGCAAGCCTCGGTCAGCAACCTGTGGTCCCACGGTGGTTTCTTCCCCAACGGCGTCAGCGGTCTGGTGATGGCCATGGCGATCATCATGTTCTCGTTCGGCGGCCTGGAAATGCTCGGTTTCACCGCAGCCGAAGCCGACAAGCCGAAAACCGTGATCCCGAAAGCGATCAATCAGGTGATCTACCGAATCCTGATTTTCTACATCGGCGCCCTGGTGATCCTGCTGTCGCTGACCCCATGGGACAGCCTGCTGGCAACCCTCAACGCGTCTGGCGATTCCTACAGCGGCAGCCCGTTCGTGCAGGTGTTCTCGATGCTCGGCAGCAACACTGCCGCGCACATCCTCAACTTCGTGGTGTTGACCGCTGCGCTGTCGGTATACAACAGCGGCACCTACTGCAACAGCCGCATGCTCCTGGGCATGGCCGAGCAGGGTGATGCGCCGAAAGCGCTGGCGAAAATCGACAAGCGCGGCGTGCCGGTGCGTTCGATTCTGGCCTCCGCAGCGGTAACGCTGGTGGCGGTGCTGCTCAATTACCTGATCCCGCAGCATGCGCTGGAACTGCTGATGTCGCTGGTTGTGGCGACCCTGGTGATCAACTGGGCAATGATCAGCTTCTCGCACTTCAAGTTCCGCCAGCACATGAACAAAACCAAGCAGACGCCGTTGTTCAAGGCTCTGTGGTATCCGTACGGCAACTACGTTTGCCTGGCGTTCGTCGCGTTCATTCTCGGCGTGATGCTGTTGATCCCGGGTATTCAGATCTCGGTGTACGCGATTCCGGTGTGGGTCGTGTTCATGTGGGTCTGCTACGTGATCAAGAACAAGCGTGGCGCGCAGCAGGCGCTGCACGCGGCGAGTTCTGCCGCCAAGTAAGCAAGCTGCACAAACAACAAACCCGGCCAATGTGCCGGGTTTGTTGTTTCTGAGCCTTTTGCAAATTCTTTGTGGGAGCGAGCCTGCTTGCGAAGGCGGTGTGTCAGCTGAATGATTTTCGACTGACACTGCGTATTCGCGAGCAGGCTCGCTCCCACAGTGGATCTTCGTCAGGTTCGAGAGGGTTTTCGCGGTATCCTGCGCTTACTGAATACGGACGCTTTTCCATGCTGGTGATTTCCAACAATGTGCATCTGCCGGATGCCGAGATCGAATTGACGGCCATTCGCGCCCAGGGTGCGGGTGGGCAGAACGTCAACAAGGTCTCCAGTGCCATGCACCTGCGCTTCGACATTGCGGCCTCGTCCTTGCCCGAGTTCTACAAGGAACGGTTGCTGGCGCTGCGCGACAGTCGCATCACCAGCGACGGCGTGTTGATCATCAAGGCCCAGCAATACCGCACGCAGGAGGCTAACCGGGCCGATGCGCTGGAACGTCTGGTTGAGTTGATCGTCAGCGCCACCAAAGTCGAGAAGAAACGTCGCCCGACCAAGCCGACCCTCGGTTCAAAGAAGCGTCGGCTCGAATCGAAAACCAAGCGCGGCAGCATCAAGGCCGGGCGCGGCAAGGTGGATTTCTAGTCTTCGCGGTATTTCGCCGTGTGCTTGTACAGGTACACGCTCAGCGCCAGGCCACTGAGCGCGGCGAGGGCGGCGAACAGGAAGATCGAGGCGAAACCGAATCCGGCAGCAATGGCCCCGGCCAATGGCCCGGTGATCCCCAGCGACAGGTCGATGAACAGCGAGTAGGCGCCGACTGCCGCGCCCCGGCTGGACGCAGGCACCAGATTCACTGCCTCTACGCCCAGCGCCGGGAACACCAGCGAGAAGCCGAAACCGCTCAGTGCCGCGCCCGCCAAGGCCCAATGCGCATCCGGCGCCAGCCACAGCAGCAACAGCCCCAGTGTCTCTACCGACAAGCAGGCAATCGCCACGCGGAAGCCGCCGAGGCGATTGATCAGGTTGCCGAACAAGAGCCGCGCGCCGATGAAACTGGCGCCGAACAGGCTCAGGCACAACACCGCGTTGTCCCAATGTTGCGTGGCGTAATACAGGGTGATGAAGGTGGCGATGGTGCCGAAACCAATCGAGCCCAGCGCCAGTCCGCAGCCGTGCGGGAAAACCCGCCCAAGCACATGCATGAACGGCAAGCGCTCACCGGCAACCACCGGGGCGGCGGTTTTCGGCCACGCCAGCAGCAGGCCCAGCACGGCCAGCAAGATTATGCTCACGCCCATGCTCCACAAGCCCAGTCGACTGACCAGCCACACCCCGAACGGCGCGCCGATCGCCAGTGCGCCGTAACTGGCGATGCCATTCCACGAGATGACTTTGGCGGTGTTCGCTGCGCCGACGCGGCCGATGCCCCAGCCAATCGAGCCGGAGCCGACCAGGCTTTCCGCGCTGCCCAATACCAGACGCCCGATCAACAGGCTGATCAGGCTAAGCACCGGCAGGTTCGGCGTCCACGCGGAAATCAGCATGAACACGCCGCTAAGGCCACAACCGGCCAGGCCATACATGACGGCCAGCTTGCTGCCCTTGTTGTCGATGATCTTGCCGGCGTACGGGCGGCTGAGCAGGGTGGCGAGGTATTGCACACTGATCACCAGCCCGGCGACGACCGCGCCAAAACCCAGATCACTGTGGACATAGCCCGGCAGCACCGCGAGCGGAATGCCGATGTTCAGATAACCGATAAAGGTGAAGAGGACGATGGAAACAACCTGCAGCGTAACCTTCATAGGGCGCTGGGGCTCGGACATAGAGGACGACATGGGTAAAGATCCACGGGAGCAGCACAATAGATAGGCTGCTCATGATACCGGCGAGAAAAGATCTGGGGCGGGAAAAGTAAAACTATTTGCCTGGCGGCGACTTCATGGTTTGGCGGGAGCAACCAGTTGCGTGGTGACCAGTGCAGCGAGGGCATTTTCTTCGCTGCCGAAACGGGCGAGCAGGGCGGCTTGTTTCTCGGGAGAGAGGCGGCTCCAGATCTCGATCATTTTCTCGGTGGCGCCGATCAGGACGGCAGCTTGGCTTTCGGAGAATTCGTCGGTCATGGCGGGCTCGGTTCAGGCAGTGTGGAAAGCGCATCTTAGCGCTTTCCACACGGTCTGTACGGCGGGTGTTGCTTACTCTTCGCTGTCGGCCGGACGGCTCTCAGCAGCTTCTTCAGGCTCGGCCTGTGCGGCGCCGGCTTGTTGCATGGTCGTCTGCTCAGGCTCGTGCAGGCTTGGGAAGGGGAGATTAGGAATCTCGTGCATGGTTGCGCTCCTCGCTAAGTCTGTTGATAGATCTGGTAGATCCGCGCTTTCAGAAAGCTTGCGCAGGATACAGCAGGAAAAATGACAATCAGACTTTTAATTCAATTTATTGCGACAAATGGCCGCAGGGGGAGGGCGGGAAGCAAAAGATTGCTGCAAAAACAAATGCAGGAGCTGCCGCAGGCTGCGATCTTTTGATCTTGCTTTAAAAAAGATCAAAAGATCGCAGCCTGCGGCAGCTCCTACAGGGTATTGCGGTGTTACTTGCAGACGTCGGCGATTGCGTCGGCCAGCAGCGCCAGGCGTGTCGCATCGATGCCGGCAACGTTGGCCCGACCCGAACTCACCATGTACACACTGTGATGCTCGCGCAGTTGTTTCACTTGCTCCGGCGACAGGCCGGTGTAGGAGAACATCCCGCGCTGCACGCCAATGTGTGCAAAACGCTCGCGCAACCCGTGCGGCTCCAGCGCTTCGACCAGGCCGCTGCGCAATTGCGCAATACGCAAGCGCATGGCTTCCACTTCGTCGGCCCAACGGGCTTTGAGCTCTGGATCAGCGAGGATCGTCGCGACCACAGCTGCACCATGATCCGGCGGCGTCGACCACAAATTGCGGGCGATGTTGGCCAGTTGGCTGCGGATATCGATGAGCTTGTCGGCGCTTTTCGCGCAGACGATCAGCGCACCGGTACGGTCGCGATACAGGCCGAAGTTTTTCGAGCAGGAACTGGTGATCAACAGCTCAGGCAGTTCAGCGGCGAATAACCGGGTTGACCACGCATCCTGCTCCAGGCCATCGCCAAAGCCCTGATAGGCGAAGTCGATCAGCGGCAACAAATCACGGCTGCGCACGACGTCCAGCACACGCTGCCAGTCGTCATGGCTGAGGTCAAAACCGGTCGGGTTATGGCAGCACGCATGCAGCAACACCACGTCGCCCTTCGGCACTTCATTGAGCACCGCGAGCATCGCTTCGACGTCGAGACGGTTGTCGCTGCCCACATAAGGGTAGTGACTGGCCTTGACACCGGCCGCCGCAAAAATGGTTTCGTGGATCGGCCAGGTCGGATTGCTCAGCCATACACCTTTGCCCGGCAGGCATTGGGCGATGAAGTCGGCAGCCAGACGCAGGGCTCCGGTGCCGCCCGGCGTCTGAGTGGCGCCTGCACGCTGCTCGGCGAGCAGTTTCGAACCGGCGCCAAGCACCAGCTCGTTGATGACCTTGCCGAACAACGGATTACCGTGGCCACCAATGTAGGTCTTGGTGTCCTGGCTTTCGACCAGCCGCGCCTCGGCGATTTTCACCGCTTCAGGGATCGGCGTCAGGCCTTGGGCGTCCTTGTAGACGCCAACGCCCAGGTCGAATTTGCGCGGGTTAGGGTCCTGCGCATACGCCTCCATCAAACCGAGGATAGGGTCGCCGGGGACCCGGCCGATGGCGTCAAAGTGCATTACTTGCGTCCTTCAGCGGTCTTGGCCACTTCATCCGTGCGCGCGGCCATGATGAAGTCGTTACGGTGCAGGCCTTTGATCGAGTGGCTCCACCAGGTCACGGTGACTTTGCCCCATTCGGTCAGCAGGCCCGGGTGGTGACCTTCGGCCTCGGAGATCTCGCCGACGGCGTTGGTAAAGGCCAGCGCGTGCTTGAAGTTTTTGAACAGGAACAGTTTTTCCAGTTGCATCACGCCATCGCGAACTTCGATGTTCCAGTCAGGGATCTGCTTGATCAGGATCGGCAGTTCTTCGTCGCTGACTTGTGGCGCATCGGCGCGGCAGGCTTCGCAGTGGGCTTGGTTCAAAGTAGACATGGTGGGCTTCCTGAAATCTGGAGGTGTTTTTTTATATTGGCCGTCAATGCCGCCACGCTAAAGCAAAGTGGCGGCAACTGACAGACTCACTTGTCAGCAAAAGTGGCGGGTCACGCCGCTTTTGGTTTTGGCGGAAATTTCGGCGCGTGCAGACCTAGCTGCATACCTTGTCTGACCATGGCCATGATGTCTTCATGGGCCACATCGAACAGGCGCTTGAGGTTCGGCAGGACAAAGTACAGCGGTTGCAGGATGTCGATGCGATACGGCGTGCGCATCGCTTCCAGCGGATCGAATGCCTGATGCTCGGGCTCGTCCGACAACGAATAAACAGTTTCTTTGGGCGAAGACAGAATGCCACCGCCGTAGATGCGTTTGCCTTGCGGGGTGTCGACCAGGCCGAACTCGATGGTCATCCAGTACAGGCGCGCGAGATAAACGCGCTCTTCCTTGGTGGCTTGCAGGCCGAGTTTGCCGTAGGTGTGAGTGAATTCGGCGAACCACGGGTTGGTCAGCAGCGGGCAGTGACCAAAAATCTCGTGGAAAATATCCGGCTCTTGCAGGTAGTCGAGCTCTTCGCGGGTGCGAATGAACGTGGCCACCGGAAATTGTTTGCTGGCGAGCAATTCGAAGAAGGTCTGGAAGGGGATCAGCGCCGGGACACGGGCGACCTGCCAGCCGGTGGTCTCGCCGAGCACTTTGTTGATCTCGCCCAGTTGCGGAATGCGGTCGTGGGGCAGACCGAGTTTTTCGATACCGTCCAGGTATTCCTGGCACGCACGACCCTCAAGCACTTTCAGTTGGCGAGTGATCAGCGTGTTCCACACCGCGTGTTCTTCGGCGGGGTAGTCGATAAAACCTTGCGCATCGGGCTCGCGGGCCACGTATTGCGTCTGCTTCATACTGCTCTCCTGCTAGGGGAATTCGTTCTTGTTATGTCCAGCGATGGACTCAGATTTACCTGAGAGCGCGTTGATGTGCAGCAGGTTGAATCACCTGCGCGTAGGAAATTTCTCTTTAATTCGTAAAGTAATCATTACGCTTTGACGAATATCTCGCGTTTACAGTGATTCACGGGTTTGAAAAGGTCGGTAGCTGTCACATAATCTTGACAACTATCTGCGTGCCTCGGCAGAAAGTATCCCCTGTGGGAGCGAGCCTGCTCGCGAATACGGATTGTCTGACACATCACTGCTGAATGTGACGCCGCCTTCGCGAGCAGGCTCGCTCCCACAGGGTCTGTGTTCAACCTTTTTACTGGTCTGTCGGGTCATTTATATGCGTATCAAAGTCCACTGCCAGAACCGCATCGGCATCCTGCGCGACATCCTCAATTTGCTGGTGGCGTACGGGATCAACGTCGCGCGCGGCGAGGTCGGCGGTGAGCATGGCAACGCGATCTATCTGCATTGTCCGAACCTGATCAATATCCAGTTCCAGGCGCTGCGGCCGAAATTCGAAGCGATTGCCGGCGTGTTCGGCGTCAAGCGGGTAGGGTTGATGCCGAGCGAGCGCCGGCACATGGAATTGAACGCATTGCTCGGTGCGCTGGAGTTTCCGGTGCTGTCGATCGACATGGGCGGCTCGATCGTCGCCGCCAACCGCGCGGCGGCACAGTTGCTCGGCGTGCGGGTCGATGAAGTACCGGGGATTCCACTGTCGCGCTATGCCGAAGATTTCGATTTGCCGGAACTGGTGCGAGCAAATAAATCGCGAATCAACGGCATGCGGGTCAAGGTCAAGGGCGACGTGTTTCTGGCCGATATCGCCCCGCTGCAATCGGAACACGACGACAGCGAAGCGATGGCCGGTGCGGTGTTGACCCTGCACCGCGCCGACCGCGTCGGCGAGCGCATCTACAACGTGCGCAAGCAGGAGCTGCGTGGGTTCGACAGCATTTTCCAGAGCTCCAAAGTCATGGCCGCAGTGGTGCGTGAAGCACGGCGGATGGCGCCACTCGATGCACCTCTATTGATAGAAGGCGAAACCGGTACGGGCAAGGAGTTGCTGGCGCGCGCCTGTCACCTCGCCAGTCCGCGCGGGCAGTCGCCACTGATGGCGCTCAACTGCGCGGGTCTGCCGGAGTCGATGGCCGAGACCGAACTGTTCGGTTATGGCCCCGGTGCTTTCGAAGGTGCGCGGGCCGAAGGCAAGCTTGGTCTGCTGGAATTGACGGCAGGGGGGACGCTGTTTCTCGATGGCGTGGGTGAGATGAGTCCGCGCCTCCAGGTCAAACTGCTGCGCTTTCTGCAGGACGGCTGCTTCCGTCGCGTTGGCAGTGATGAAGAGGTTTATCTGGATGTACGGGTGATTTGCGCGACGCAGGTGGACCTGTCCGAATTGTGCGCGCGGGGCGAATTTCGCCAGGATCTGTATCACCGCTTGAACGTGCTGTCGCTGCACATTCCACCGCTGCGCGAATGCCTCGACGGTTTGACGCCGCTGGTGGAGCACTTCCTCGATCAGGCCAGTCGGCAGATCGGCTGTTCGCTGCCGAAACTGGCGCCGGCGGCGATGGATCGGCTCAGCCATTACCATTGGCCGGGCAACGTGCGGCAGTTGGAAAACGTGCTGTTCCAGGCCGTTTCGCTGTGTGACGGCGGTATGGTCAAAGCCGAACATATTCGCCTGCCGGATTACGGCGTGCGTCAGCCGCTTGGCGATTTTTCGCTGGAGGGCGGGCTGGACGAGATCGTCGGGCGCTTCGAGAAAGCCGTGTTGGAGCGGTTGTATTCGGAGCACCCGAGCAGTCGGCAGTTGGGCAAGCGACTGGGCGTCTCGCACACGACCATTGCCAATAAATTGCGAGAGTATGAGGTTGGCAAGTCTGAGTCATAGTCAAAAACTCCATTGGCTTTGATGGCCTCTTCGCGAGCAGGCTCGCTCCCACAGTTGCAATGCACTCCCCTGTGGGAGGGAGCCTGCTCGCGAAGGCGGCATTGCAGACAACGTCGGTGTCAGCCTTTGCCACCTACCGGCACAACACCGCCGGTTTTTCGACTTCGATACATTTCCCCTTTCCCCGCAATCCCCCTCAAGTCCTTTGTTTGCCGGGCTTCGCGCTGCCAGAAAAAAGTTGGTCTGCAAATTGCTTATGGCTCAGCAGTACAGCAGTGGGCGGCAAACGTCCGGCATGCAGAGGAAAGAGCGTGGACAAGTACCTTTATGTAGCAATGACCGGCGCGAGCCAAAACGCGCTGGCGCAAAGGGCTCATGCCAACAACCTGGCGAACATTTCCACCAACGGTTTTCAGCGCGACCTGGAGCAGGCGCGTTCGATGCCGGTGTTCGGTGACAGCTTTCCGGCGCGTGCGTTTGCCATGAGCGAGCGGCCCGCCACCGATTTCACTCCGGGCTCGCTGGTGCAGACCGGACGTGACCTTGACGTCGCCGTGACCGGCAACGGCTGGATCGCCGTGCAGAACCCGAGCGGCGGCGAAAGCTACGTGCGCACCGGCAGCCTCAACGTCGATGCCCTCGGTGTATTGCGCGCCGGCAACGGCATGCCGGTGATGGGCAATGGCGGTCCGATCGCCGTGCCGCCCGAGCAGCAAATCGAAGTCGGTGAAGACGGCACCATCAGTATTCGTGCGATGGGCGAAGGCCCGCGTGTGATGGCCGAAGTCGACCGGATCAAACTGGTCAACCCTGACATCAAGAACATGAATAAAGGCCTCGACGGCTCGATCTACACCAAGGACGGCCAGCCGGCGCAGGCTGATGCCAACGTCAAACTGGTGTCGGGGTTCCTTGAGTCGAGCAACGTCAATGCCGTCGAAGAGATGACCTCGGTGCTGGCCCTGGCCAAGCAGTTCGAGTTGCACGTCAAGATGATGAACACCGCCAAAGACGACGACCAGGCCATGGCTCGGGTCTTGCAGATCAGCTAATTATCAGAACGTCGCGCCGTAAAACAGGCGCACGAGGAGAATCGAATGCTTCCGGCTCTATGGGTTGCCAAAACGGGTCTGTCCGCTCAGGACACTAACCTGACCACCATTTCCAACAACCTGGCGAACGTCTCGACCACGGGTTTCAAACGTGACCGCGCCGAGTTCCAGGACTTGCTGTACCAGATCAAACGCCAGCCAGGCGCCCAGTCGACTCAGGACAGCGAACTGCCGTCGGGTCTGCAAGTGGGTACCGGTGTGCGCATCGTCGGCACCCAGAAAAACTTCACCGCCGGCAGCCTGCAGACCACCGAGCAACCGCTGGACATGGCCATCAACGGTCGCGGTTTCTTCCAGATCCTGCAGCCGGACGGCACCACGTCCTACACCCGTGACGGTACGTTCCACCTCGACTCCAATGGCCAGATCGTCAACGCCAGTGGTTTCGCTCTGGAGCCTGCAATCGTTATCCCGAACGACGCGCAAACCTTCACCGTCGGCAATGACGGCACCGTTTCCGTCACGCTGCCGGGCAACGCCGCCTCGCAAGTGATCGGCAACCTGCAGACCGCTGACTTCATCAACCCGGCCGGTCTGCAAGCCGTGGGCAACAACCTGTTCCTGGAAACCGCCGCTTCCGGCGCGCCGCAAGTCGGTACTCCGGGCCTGGCCGGGTTCGGCACCACGCTGCAGAACACGCTGGAAACGTCCAACGTCAGCACCGTTGAAGAGATGGTCAACATGATCACCACTCAGCGCGCTTACGAGATGAACTCCAAGGTGATCTCCACCGCCGACCAGATGCTCTCGTTCGTAACGCAGAATCTGTAATCAAGTCTATGAGGCGGCCATGAGGTCGCCTGCAACACCGTGAGGTAGGGTCATGAATCGCTTTGTATCTGTTCTGGCATTGAGTGGGGTCGTCTCGCTCGCGGGCTGCGTCGCTCCGACGCCCAAGCCCAATGACCCTTACTACGCTCCGGTGTTGCCGCGCACGCCGTTGCCGGCGGCTGCCAACAATGGCTCGATCTATCAGGCCGGTTTCGAGCAGAACCTGTACAGCGACCGCAAGGCGTTTCGGGTCGGTGACATCATCACCATCACCCTGAACGAGCGCACCCAGGCGAGCAAGAATGCCAACTCGCAGATGGACAAGAACAGCGACAACTCGATCGGCCTGACCTCGTTGTTCGGTTCCAGCCTGACCACCAACAACCCGATTGGTGGCGGCGACCTGAGCCTGAACGCCGGCTACAGCGCCGACCGCTCGACCAAGGGTGACGCCAAGTCGGGACAGAGCAACAGCCTGACCGGTTCGATCACCGTAACCGTCGCCGACGTGTTGCCTAACGGCATCATCGCCGTGCGCGGCGAGAAGTGGCTGACGCTGAACACCGGCGACGAGCTGGTGCGCATCGCCGGTATGGTTCGCGCCGATGACATCGCCACCGACAACACCGTTTCGTCGACTCGCGTCGCCGATGCACGCATCACCTATTCGGGTACCGGCGCGTTTGCCGACACGAGTCAGCCAGGCTGGTTCGACCGCTTCTTCCTCAGCCCGCTGTTCCCTTTCTAGGTGGCTACGTTGAATTTCAAGAGCCTCATGCTGGCCGCCGTTATGTTGTCGGTGGCCTTCACTGCACACGCCGAACGGTTGAAAGACATCGCCAGTATTTCCGGCGTGCGTTCCAACCAGTTGATCGGCTATGGCCTGGTGGTCGGGCTTAATGGCACCGGTGACCAGACGACGCAGACGCCGTTCACCCTGCAGACCTTCAACAACATGCTCTCGCAGTTCGGCATCAAGGTGCCGCCGGGATCGGGCAACGTGCAGTTGAAGAACGTCGCGGCGGTGTCGATCAGTGCCGATCTGCCGGCGTTCGCCAAGCCGGGTCAGCAGGTCGACATCACCGTTTCGTCGATCGGTAACTCCAAGAGCCTGCGCGGCGGCACACTGTTGCTGACCCCGCTCAAGGGTATCGACGGCAACGTCTACGCCATTGCTCAGGGCAACCTTGTTGTCGGTGGTTTCGACGCTGAAGGTCGTGACGGTTCGAAGATTACCGTCAACGTTCCGTCGGCCGGTCGCATCCCTGGCGGTGCGTCGGTTGAGCGTTCAGTGCCGAGCGGTTTCAACCAGGGCAACAGCCTGACGCTGAACCTCAATCGCTCCGACTTCACCACCGCCAAACGCATCGTCGACAAGATTAACGACATGCTCGGCCCTGGCGTCGCACAAGCCATCGACGGCGGTTCGATTCGCGTGACCGCGCCGCTCGATCCGAGCCAGCGTGTCGACTATCTGTCGATCCTGGAAAACCTCGAAGTCGATCCGGGTCAGGCCGTCGCCAAAGTCATCATCAACTCGCGCACCGGCACCATCGTCATCGGCCAGAACGTGAAGGTTTCGCCAGCCGCCGTGACTCACGGCAGCCTGACCGTGACCATCACCGAAGACCCGATCGTCAGCCAGCCAGGTCCGTTGTCCAACGGCCAGACCGCTGTCGTACCGCGTTCGCGAGTGAATGCCGAACAGGAAGCCAAACCGATGTTCAAGTTCGGCCCGGGCACCACCCTCGACGAGATCGTTCGTGCGGTGAACCAGGTCGGCGCGGCACCGGGCGACCTGATGGCGATTCTTGAAGCATTGAAACAGGCCGGTGCGTTGCAAGCCGACCTGATCGTGATCTGAGGACAGCCACTATGGATATGCGCAAAAGCGGTCTGGTCGGCAGCAGCGATTCGGGTTCCTACTCCGATCTCAATCGTCTGAATCAGCTCAAGGTCGGCGACAAGGACAGCGATGCGAACATGCGCAAAGTTGCGCAGGAGTTTGAATCGCTGTTCCTCGGTGAAATGCTCAAGTCGATGCGCTCTGCCACTAATGCGTTGGGCGAAGACAATCCGCTGAACACGCCGGCGGCCAAGCAGTACCAGGAAATGTACGACCAGCAACTGGCCGTTTCCATGTCCCGCGAGGGCGGTGGTATTGGCCTGGCCGACGTGCTGATGCGCCAGATGTCGAAGAACAAACCGATGGCGCCGGGCGAAGCTGAAGCCGCCTCTGCTGCCAAGCAGGAAGCCGCGAAAGCCGCTGCCGCTAATGTCGCCACGCCGATTGCGGCCGGCACCGTCGGCACTGGCCCGTTGTCACGCCTCAATGGCGAGCGTCCGCTGTGGGCCTCGCGTGCGGTGCATGCGCCGAACACCCTGCTCGCGCACAGCAATGACATGGCGCTGATCAACCAGCGCCGTCTGGCCTTGCCGCCGAAACTGGCTGATCGTTTGCTCGCTGGGCTGGTGCCGTCGGCAACGCCTGCCGCGACAACTCAATTGCCGCAACGCGCCACGACTGCTGCCATCACTGGCACAGGCCCGCTGTACAACGGCGACTGGCTGGCGCGTGCCGAGGCCGAAAAAGCCTCGGGCGGCCAGATGCAGGTTTACGGCCGTGCGGTGGCGCAGATTCCGCTGGCACCAGCGAAAAAAGCCTTCAGCTCTGCCGACGAATTCGTCAACACCATGCTGCCGATGGCCAAGGAAGCCGCCGACCGTATCGGCGTCGATCCGCGTTACCTGGTGGCGCAAGCCGCGCTGGAAACCGGTTGGGGCAAATCGGTCATGCGCGCGCAGGATGGCAGCAGCAGCCACAACCTGTTCGGCATCAAGGCGAGCAGCAACTGGCAGGGCGATTCGGCCCGGGCAATCACCAGCGAGTTCCGCAATGGCGCGATGGTCAAGGAGACGGCCGAGTTCCGTTCCTATGCCTCGTACAAGGACAGCTTCCACGATCTGGTGACTTTGCTGCAGTCCAATAATCGCTATCAAGAAGTGCTGAAGTCGGCCGATAACCCAGAACAGTTTGTACGCGAGTTGCAGAAGGCCGGTTACGCAACCGACCCGAACTACGCGAGCAAGATTTCGCAGATAGCCAAGCAGATGAACAGTTTTGAAAACTACGCTGCGGCGGGCGTTTCCACCACGCCTTTATAAGGCACAAGGTATAAGGTCTGAACCATGAGTTTGCTCAATATCGGGATGTCGGGGCTGTCGGCTAGCCAGTCCTCTTTGGCTACGACAGGCAACAACATTGCCAACGTCGACACCGCCGGTTATTCGCGCCAGCAAACCGTGCAGGGCACCAAATCCTCGCAGCAGTACGGCAGCGTTTTCATCGGCACAGGCACAACCCTGGCCGACGTGCGCCGGGTCTACAACTCGTACCTGGAAACCCAGTTGCACACCGCGACTTCGCTCAACAGCGAATCGGCGTCGTTTCTGGCGCAAGCCAAACCGCTGGACGGCACGCTGTCCGACGTGAACACCGGCCTGACCGGTGTGTTGCAGAAATTCTTCACCTCGATGCAGGGCGTATCGACTTCGGCCACCGATGACACTTCCCGTCAATCGGTGCTGACTGGCGCACAGGCGCTGACCGGTCGCTTCAATTCCATCGCCAAGCAATTGAACGACCAGAACACCACGATCAACGGCAGCCTGAGCGACATGACCGCCCAGGTGAACAAACTGGCCAACTCGATCGCCGCGCTCAACCAGAAGATCGGTGAGATCTCCACCAGCGGCGGTGCGCCGAACGATTTGCTCGACAGCCGTAATGAGGCCGTGCGTCAGTTGTCCGAACTGACCGGCGCGCAAGTCGTCGAGCGTGGCACCAGTTTCGATGTGTATGTCGGCAGCGGCCAGCCGCTGGTCATCGGCAACACCACCAACTCCCTCAGCACCGTGCCGAGCAAGGATGACCCGACGCGCCTGGGCATCCAGATGGATCGCGGTTCGAGCACCATCGACATCACTTCGGTGATCAACGGTGGCGAAATCGGTGGCTTGCTGACTTATCGCAAAGAAGTGCTCGACCCGTCGCTCAACGAGTTGGGGCGTGTAGCGCTGGTCATCGCCGATCAGATCAACAGCCAGCAAGCCCAGGGCATCGACAAGAACGGTGACTTCGGCGCGGCGATTTTCAACAATATCAACAGTGCCGCGCTGATCAGCCAGCGCAGCATTGCGCAGTCGGGCAACAGCGCAGGCTCGGGCAACCTTGATGTCACCATCAAGGACACCGGCAAGCTGACCACCAGCGATTACCAGGTGACGTTCACCAGCGCCACCGATTACAGCGTCAAGCGCTCCGACGGCACTGACATGGGGACGTTCAGCACCAACACGACGCCACCGCCGGTGATCGACGGCTTCAGTCTGGCCCTCAAGGGCGGCGCGTTGAGCGCGGGCGACAGCTTCAAAGTGACGCCGACGCGCAATGCGGCAGCGAGCATCCAGACCGTACTGACCGATCCGAAGAAAATCGCTGCAGCGGGCCCGTTGACCGGTGTCGCTAGCGCCAATAATTCCGGCACCTATACCCAGCCGACGCTCACCGACAAGATCAACATCTACAACCCGGCCGCTCAGGCCGAAATGCAGACTGCGCTGAAATATTCGACGCCGGTAAAACTGGTGTTCGGCGAGGCGAGCGGCGGCAGCCAGCCGTACACCATGGTCGACGCCAAGGGCGGGCTCATCAGCTCCGGTACGATCGTTCCGGGGCAGGCGAACACCCTGGACCTGAAAGTGGGTATGGTCGATGCCAACGGCGCCAAGATCATGGACACCTCGGTCACGCCTAACGTGCAGAAGACGTTCACCGTGCAGACCACCGTCGGCGGCACGCCGAAGGATGGCGAAACCTTCACCATGAACATGACCGGCGCGGCCTCTTCGGATAACCGCAATGCCCAGGCGCTGGTTGGCCTGCAAACCAAACAGACCGTCGACACCGGTTCGGCGAGCAAAGGCATCAGCCTGACCGACGCCTACAACAAACTCGTGACCAACGTCGGTACCAAGACCGCACAAGGCAAGTCTGACGTTGAAGCCACCACGGCGATCCTGACGCAGGCTGCCGGTGCGCGTGATTCGCTGTCCGGGGTCAACCTGGATGAAGAAACCGGCAACCTGGTCAAATACCAGCAGTACTACACAGCGTCTTCGCAGATCATCAAAGCTGCGCAGGAAACTTTCGCCACGCTGATCAACAGCCTTTAAGGAGTCGTAATTCATGCGCATTTCCACCGCCCAGTATTACGGAACGCAAGCTGCGGACTATCAGCGTAACTTCAACAAGGCGCTGGCCACCGCAAGCGAGGCGAGCAACCTGCAACGCATCAACACCGCCGCGGATGATCCGGTCGGTGCCGGTCGCCTGCTGCAACTGGGTCAGCAGGCCGCGATGCTGGATCAGTACACCACCAACATCAACAGCACCAAGAGTGCGTTGACCGTGCAGGAAACCACGCTGGATGCCATCACCACGGCGTTGAGCCGCGCCAAGGAACTGTCCCTGGCCGCCAACAACGGCACGATCACCGACAAGGATCGCCAGGCTTACGCGGCGGAACTGGGCGAGATCCAGAAACAGGTATTGGGCCTGATGAACTCCAAGGATGCCAACGGCAACTACCTGTTCTCCGGTTCGAAAACCGACACCGCGCCGTATTCGCAAAACACCGACGGCACCTACAGCTATAACGGTGACCAGACCACCATCAATCTGGGCATCGGCGATGGCCTGACGGTCGGCACCAATACCACCGGTTGGGAGGCATTCCAGCAAACCATCAATACCGGTCGCACCAACACCAGCCTGACTGCCCCAGCGGTGGATGACGGTCGCGTCGTATTGTCCAACGGTACCGTTGGCACCGCTGCCACCTATAACTCGAAGTTCGTCAGCGGTCAGCCCTACACCGTCGCCTTCGTCAGCAGCACGCAGATGAAGATCACCGACGCGCTGGGTAATGACGTGACTGCTGACGCCAGCAAGAACGGCGTGATCAACAACACCAGCGGCAGCAACCAGAGCTTCAGCTTCCGCGGTGTCGACATGAAGCTGAACATCAACCTGAAGGCCGGTGACACCAACCCGGATGCGGTCATTGCCGGGCACAGTTTTCAACTGGCGGTGACACCGGACACGTTCACCACGTCGCGTAGCCCGGGCAATCCATCGACGGCGGTGATCACGGGGTCCAGCATCACCGACCAGGCGGCCTACACCGCGGCATTTCCGCAGGGCGGGGCGATCCTCAAGTTCACCAGTGCCACTGCGTTCGACCTGTACGCGGCGCCGGTAACTGCTGACAGCAAACCTGTGTCTTCGGGCACTGTGGCTGGTAGCAACGCGACGGCAGCCGGTGTGACGTTCGCTCTGGGTAGCGCCCCGGCAGCCGGCGATCAATTCTCTATTCAGCCAAACAACCACCAGACTCAGAACGTGCTCGACACCCTGGGTCAGATGATTACCGCGCTGAATACGCCGATCGATGGCGACCCGGTGGCCAAGCAGAAACTGCAGGGCGCCATGGAAGCAGGTATCGGCAACATCGACGCCGCCACCAATCAGATCGGCACCGCTGTCACCTCCATCGGTGCCCGTGGCCAGTCGCTGGATATGCAGTCCGTCACCAACGACAGCCTGAGCACAGCGAACACCACGACCCAAGGCTCGATCCGTGATTCGGACCCGGCTGAAGTCATGACCCGCCTGACCTTGCAACAGACCATGTTGCAGGCCGCGCAACTGGCGTTCAGCAAGATCAGTCAGTTGGGCCTGTTCAACAAGATTTGACGGTAACGGGCGCGCAAGCGCCCGCTAGCTCGGCTCTTTAGTTTCCAATGTCTTTTTTCGCGGTTTCAGAGGGCTCGCTGTTCCGGGCGGGGTCCCGCCGCTTGCGAGTCCGCCGTGAATTCACTTCCCCTTGTCAGCCTTGTTATTCCTGCCTTCAATTCGCGTTTTTTCGAGCGCACGCTCAACAGTGCCGTGAGCCAGAGCTACGGTCATCTGGAGATCATTGTTTGCGATGACAGTCGTGACAACGCAATCGAAGATATTGTGGCGTCGGTCTCGGAGCAGGCGGGCGTTGCGGTGCGTTACGTGCGCAACCCTCGCACACTCGGATTCGTCGGCAACCTGAAAGCCTGTCTTGACCAGGCGCAGGGCGAACTCATCAAGTTTCTGTGTGACGATGACCTGCTCTATTCCACCTGCATCGAACAGCAGGCTCACGAGATGCGTCATGCCGAGGTCAGTCTGGCGGTGGCTCAGCGACTGCTCTGGGATGCGAACGACATCATCCTGCCCCCACGCCTGGAAAACACGTCGCTGACACCGGTGAGCGGGCTGCTCAAGGGCGACGATGTACTTGGCATTTTTGAAAAATTTCCGGTGAACGTGCTCGGCGGTTTCAGCTGTGCGCTGTTCCGTCGTGCCGATGTCGTCGAGTTGTTGCCCGCATTGACGGAGGAGGGCGCCTGCTTCACCGCGACCCTGGATTTCGCCTTGTATGTCTGTCTGCTGCGACGCGGCAATCTGGTTGCGTCCAACAATGTACTGAGTGTCGAGCGTCTCTACCCGGAACGGTTGAGTGCACAGCAACCGATGAAGGATGCAGTGGAAATCGAGCGCGAGTGGATTTCGCAAATGCTCAAGGTACGCAGTGGCGAGTCGGCACCCGCGCAGGGGTGGGTTCGTTATGTGCATTTGACCAAGGTTGAGGAATCACCACGGGTCTGGGAAGAGCTCGCCCTGAGTCGGACTCTGGGCTCTAAACAGAGTCGTCAGGAGCTGGGCGTCGGTGTCGACAGCTTCAGTTTTGGCGAGCTCTACACACAATGGCTCGAATGCCGTGTGCTCACTGAGGCGCAACGCAAGTGGCTACCGGAAATCCTCGCCGGTTGGCCGAGCCGTCCTCGGATTGTGCCGATCATTGTTGACGCGCGGGGCAGCCGCGATGGCCTGGAGCGTACATTAGAGGCGCTGGGTGCTCAGGATTATCCGCCCGAACTGATTCTGGTGTTGTCGGTTTCCTGCACTGAGGCGCAACTCGAAGGGCGTGTCTTCAGTATGCCGTTGCAGGCCGACGGACTGGAGCAGATCAACGCGCTGCTGCCACAGCTGGAGGGCGCTGACTGGCTCTATCTTTTGCAACCAGGCGATCGTCCGGTTGCACCGGCCCTGCTGGTGATGGCCGATCGAATCGCGCACTCGAACTCACTGACGTGCTTGTACAGCGATGAAGGCAGTCTGCGCGATGGCGAGTCGGCTGAACCGGCGTTCAAGCCGGATTTCAATCTCGACCTCATGCGCAGCTACCCGTACGTCGGGCGTGCCCTGGCATTCAAGCGCGAGCGGTTTCTGCAGCTCGGAGGGTTCGTGCCCGACTTCGCCGAGCTTGCGCCTCATGACGTACTGTGGCGCATGGTCGAAAGCGAAGGCCTACAGGTGGTGGGCCACATCGCTGAGGTGTTGCTGGAGTCGAAATTCGATCTGTCGCAATGGCTCACCGAGCCGGGTGTTGTCGAGCAAAACCCACGGGTAGTCGAAGCGCATCTGCAACGCCTCGGCATTGCCCACGAAATCCGTGGTGGCGGCAAAAATCTGCTCAATCGTGTCGACTATCATCACGCCCGGCGTCCGCTGGTGTCGGTGATCATTGTCACTCAGGACCAGACGGCTGCATTGCAGCGCTGTGTCGAGACACTGCTGGAAAAAACTGCCTACACCGAATATGAGTTGCTGCTGGTCGACAACGGCAGCGAAAGCGCTGAAGCACTGGCATGGCTGGATGGCATGGCACAACTGGGCGGCGAGCGGATTCGTCTGTTGCGCTATCCGCAAAAGGATAACGCTGCCGCCGTTCACAATTTTGCAGTGGCGCAGGCGCGTGGCGAATATGTGTTGGTGCTCAATGCCTTTGCAGTGATCACCCAAAGCGACTGGCTCGACGAAATGCTCAATCACGCGCAGCGTGCCGAGGTCGGAGTCGTCGGCGCCAAACTGTTCAGCCCGGACGGTGGTGTGTCGCATGCGGGCGTAATTCTTGGCTTGAACGGACCGGTCGGGCTGCCGTTCATTGGCCAGGCGATGCATACCGAAGGCTACATGTTCCGCCTGCAAGCGGTGCACGATCTGAGCGCCGTCGGTGGCGATTGCCTGATGATTCGCAAGTCGGTGTTCGAAGCGGTCGGCGGGCTTGATCAACAGGAACTGAAAAAAACCCTGAATGTCGCGGATCTTTGCCTGCGGGTCGGCCGCGAAGGCTACCTTGTGGTGATGAACCCGCATGCTGTAATGGCCGTGGGTGCGCGGCCGGTAGCAACGGCGACGCACGAAGAGGAAGCATTGCTCGTCAAAGAAACGGATACCTTCTACCAGCGCTGGCTGCCGATCATTGCGCGGGACCCAGCCTACAACGTCAACCTCACATTGCAGGGCGTCGGCGCCACCAATTTCAGTCTTGAACCCGGTATGCGTACCGGATGGAGCGCGTTTTCCAAGGCGCAATTGCCCAACCTGCTGGTGGTGCCGATCAACGCCTCTGCCATTGGCCATTACCGCATGAGCCAGCCGATGATCGAACTGGAAGCGGCCAACAGGGCTGAAGGACGTGTTTGCTACGGCTTGCCGTCGATCATCGACATCGAGCGTCAGGCGCCCGACGTGATCGTTCTGCAAGGGCGCTACTCCGAGCACTCCATCGATGAAATTCCACCGCTGAAGAAATACTTCAATGCGCGGCGGATCTTCGAACTCGATGACTATGTCATCGATGTTCCTCACCGCAATGCGCATATCCGCAACATGCCGAACAAGCAGGATATGGAGCGCATGGTGCGGCGTGCGATCGGTCTGTGTGATCGCGTGGTCGTGTCGACTCAGCCACTGGCCAACATGCTGTCGGACATGCACCATGACATTCGTGTGGTACCGAACATGCTGGCCAAGGACTTGTGGGGCAACCTGCACAGTCAGCGCCGTACATCGAAAAAACCGCGGGTCGGCTGGGGGGGCGGCACCAGTCACCATGGAGACCTTGCGGTGATCGCCGATGTGGTGCGTGAATTGGCCAACGAGGTTGACTGGGTATTCTTCGGCATGTGCCCGGATGATTTACTTCCGTACATGCATGAATTCCACGGCGTAATTGCATTGGACGAATACCCGGCGAAGCTGGCCGGCCTGAATCTGGACCTGGCCCTCGCACCGTTGGAGTTCCACATTTTCAACGACTGCAAGAGCAACCTGCGACTGCTGGAGTACGGCGCCTGCGGTTATCCGGTGATTTGCACCAACACCGAGGCCTACCAAGGCTATCTGCCGTGCACACGGATCAAGACCAACACCACGGACGAATGGTTGCAGGCAATCCGCATGCACCTGGCCGACCCGGACGCCAGCTATCGCATGGGTGACGATTTGCGTGAGGTGGTGCTGCGCGATTACGTGTTGCGTGGCGACAATCTGCGGTATTGGGAATATGGCTGGTTGGCGGATTGATCCGTTAAGCTGCACTGGAAAGGCGACCTGAGAGTCGGCGGTGTGAAACCTGGCGATGTGCTGGCCGGTTAAAGAAAATGCCCGTATCGCCAGATATGGGCATTTTTCTTATGCGCTATCTCCAAGGTGACAACCATTCCCGGACAGCGCTGTTTACAGTGCCGCTGGATGATCCTGCCGATTTGCTCAAACTCGACCTCTACGGTTATTTCCAGCGTATTGGCTCCTCGCAACGACTCGAAGCCGAGTGTCAGCGCAATGTTGAAGTCATGTGGCTGTTGGTTCTACTGGCCCCCGATTTCAAAACCATCGCTGACTTTCGGCGCGATAACAGTCCCGCATTCACCGCGACGCGCCTCCGGTTTGCTTCGCTGTACCTCCTCGTGATGTGTTTGGTTTCGCCAAACGGTCGAGGCGCTCCCACCCCCGGATCAATCCCGCCACTCAGCCTGCCGACGGGCCTTTCAAGGTCAAGAGCTGCAGCCGAGCTTGCGCTCATTTTGTTAAGTGGTGAGGGGTTCATGAGCTGGCGCGTTTCCTGCAAGTCCCCCTCAAATCGCCATAAAACGAGCGCTCGCGGGCATCCCACCTGCGCCCGAACCGGCAAAAAAGGTTAGCCAGTAGGCCGCAATGCTCAAAAAAGCCGTACGCAGCCCGGTGACGAACGAGAGGGGAGACGATGAAGGCAGTTATTTTGGCGGGTGGCCTCGGCACGCGCATCAGTGAAGAGTCGCACCTCAAGCCCAAACCGATGATCGAGATCGGCGGCAAGCCAATTCTCTGGCACATCATGAAGCAGTATTCCGCCCACGGAATTCACGACTTCGTCATCTGCCTCGGCTACAAGGGCTACGCGATCAAGGACTTCTTCGCCAACTACTTCCTCCATACCTCCGACGTCACCTTCAACATGCGCGAAAACCGCATGGACGTGCACCAGAATTACAGCGAGCCATGGAGTGTCACGCTCATCGACACCGGCGAAGAAACCATGACCGGTGGCCGTCTGCTGCGCGCAGGCCGTTACCTGCAGGATGAAGAAGCGTTCTGCTTCACCTACGGCGATGGCGTTTCCGATTTGAATATTCGCCAACTGGTCGATTACCACAAGGCTCACGGTCGCTTGGCGACCGTCACTGCGGTGCAGCCGCCGGGTCGTTACGGTGCTCTCGAACGCCAAGGCGATCAGGTCCTTGGCTTCACCGAAAAACCTCGTGGAGACGGTGGCTGGATCAACGGCGGTTTCTTCGTACTGTCGCCAAAAGTGTTGCCGTACATCACGGGTGATGACACCACTTGGGAAGCGGAGCCATTGGCCCGCCTGGCTCAGGACGAACAGCTCAAGGCCTTCGAGCACGATGGCTTCTGGCAACCCATGGACACCCTGCGCGACAAAAACCATCTCGAAGCGCTGTGGCAGAGCGGGGAGGCCCCATGGAAGCAATGGGCCTGAGTGCGGATTTCTGGCGCGGCAAGCGTGTGCTGGTTACCGGCCACACCGGTTTCAAGGGCAGTTGGCTGACCCTGTGGTTGCAAAGCCTCGGCGCGCAAGTCAGCGGTTTTTCACTGGATCCGTCGACCGAGCCGAGCCTGTTCGAACTGGCGCGGGTGCACGAAGGCATCGATGATCAGCGCGGCGATCTGCGTGACCTTGGTGCCTTGCTCGAAATCATTGCCGACACCGAGCCGGAGATCGTCCTGCACCTGGCCGCCCAGCCGCTGGTGCGCGAAGGCTATCGCGACCCGCTAGGTACTTATTCCAGCAACGTCATGGGCACGCTGAACCTGCTCGAAGCGATTCGTCAGGTCGGCTGCGTACGTGCCTGTGTGCTGGTGACCACCGACAAGGTTTACGCCAACAAGGAATGGCTGTGGCCGTACCGCGAAGACGAAGCCCTCGGTGGTCATGATCCCTACAGCAGCAGCAAGGCCTGTTGCGAACTGTTGGCGCAGTCTTACGCGGCGTCTTTCTTCCCGGCAGACAAGTACGCCGAGCACGGCCTGGCCCTGGCCACGGCGCGTGCCGGCAACGTGTTGGGCGGCGGTGATTTTGCCCCTGAGCGGCTGATTCCCGATGTGCTGAAAGCCTGGACGGCAGACGAGCCGGTGACCCTGCGTTACCCGCACGCCGTGCGTCCATGGCAACACGCGCTGGAGCCATTGGCCGGTTATCTGCTACTGGCTGCCGGCCTCTACGAGCAAGGGCCGGAGTACGCCGGTGCGTGGAACTTCGGCCCCGGCGAGGCGGACATGTGCAGCGTCGGCGAAGTGGTCGAATTGCTCGCCAGCCGCTGGCCGCAAGCGCGCGGTCTGCGCATCGAGCCGAGCGAACTGCACGAGGCCGGTCTGCTGCGTCTGGACAGCAGCCGCGCACGCCAACTGCTCGGTTGGCAACCACGCTGGACCTTGCAGCAATGCCTGACCCAGACCCTCGACTGGCATTTGGCGTGGCAGAGCGGCGACGACATGCGCGCCGTCACCCTCGGCCAACTGAACCTGTACCGAGGCGCGTTGTGAGCGAGTTTTCCTTGCAGGCATTGCCGCTGGCCGGATTGTTCAGCGTGCAGCACAAACGCTTTGAAGATCAGCGCGGGCACTTTGCCCGGTTGTTCTGCGAAGGCAGTCTGAGTGCGTTTGGCAGTGAATTTCATATCCGCCAGATCAACCATTCCTGCACCCGCGAGAAGGGCAGCGTGCGCGGTCTGCATTACCAGAACGCGAACGCTCCGGAGGCCAAACTGATCACCTGCCTGCGCGGCGAAGTGTGGGATGTGGCGGTCGATTTGCGTCCGGACTCGGAAACCTTTTTGCACTGGCACGCCGAGCATCTGAAGGCCGGGGACGGTCGCAGTCTGTTGATTCCGGCCGGGTTCGCCCACGGTTTCCAGACGCTGACCGAAGACGCCGAATTGCTTTACCTGCACAGCGCCGATTACGCACCTGCGCATGAGGGCGGTCTGTCGGTGAATGATCCACGGCTAGCGATTGCCTGGCCGTTGCCTGTCAATAATTTGTCAGCGCGTGATTCCAGCCATCCCGCGCTCGATCAACACTTCGCTGGAGTGCGTCTATGAATTGCCGTGGGTGCGCCGCACCGCTGAGCCTGCCGCTGATCGACCTCGGCACCTCGCCACCGTCCAACGCCTACGTGCATGCCGGTCGGCTGGAACAGGCAGAGCACTGGGTGCCGCTGAAGGTCGCCGTGTGCCAGCAGTGCTGGTTGGTGCAGACCGAGGATTACACCTCCGCCGACAGCCTGTTCGACGCCGAGTACGCCTACTTCAGTTCGTTCTCCAGCACCTGGCTGGCCCATGCCGAGCGCTATGTGGCCGAGATGGTCGAACGCTTTGGCCTGACCGCCGACAGCCGCGTGGTCGAAGTCGCTGCCAATGACGGTTACCTGCTGCAATACGTAGCCGGTCGCGGCATTCCGTGTCTGGGCGTCGAGCCGACCCGCAGCACCGCACAAGCGGCGCGGGAAAAGGGGCTGGACATTCGTGAGCTGTTCTTTGGTCGCGACACCGCCGCGCAGCTGAAAAGCGAAGGCTGGGCCGCTGACCTGATGGCCGCCAACAACGTGCTCGCGCATGTACCGGACATCAACGATTTCCTCGGTGGTTTCGCGGCACTGCTGAAACCGACCGGTGTGGCGACTTTCGAATTCCCGCAACTGTTGACGCTGATGGCGGGCGCGCAGTTCGACACGCTTTATCACGAGCACTATTCGTATCTGTCGCTGACGGCTGTGCAAACCCTGTGCGAACGCAACGGCCTGGAAGTCTTCGACGTCAGCCAGTTGAGCACTCACGGCGGATCGCTGCGGGTATTTGTGCAGCGCAAGGACGGCGAGCGTCGCCCGGTGCAACCAGCGGTGCAACAACAGTTGCAGGCTGAACTTGATGCAGGGGTGAAAACGCCCGAGTACTACGCGACCCTCGCGCCTGCCGCCGAACGAATCAAGCATGAACTGCTGCGCTTTTTGCTGCAGGCCAAGGCTGACGGTAAACGTGTGGTGGGTTACGGCGCGGCGGCGAAGGGCAACACCTTGCTCAACTACGCCGGGGTCAAACCGGACCTGCTCGCCTGGGTGGCCGATGCCAACCCGCACAAGCAAGGCAAGTTTCTGCCGGGCAGCCGCATCCCGATTGTTGCGCCGGCACAGATCGATATCGAAAAACCCGACTACGTGTTGGTGCTGCCGTGGAACCTGCTGCACGAAGTCAGTCAGCAACTGGCGCAGCTGCGTCAGTGGGACGGCCGCTTCGTGATTGCGGTGCCTGAGTTGAAAGTGCTGTGAAGGTCCTCGTAACCGGAGCCACGGGCTTCGTCGGTCGGCATCTGGTCGCGGCATTGCTGGCGCGCGGCTGCGTTGTTCGTGCAGTTGCACGCAACGCAGAAACCGCGCAGGGCATGCCGTGGATCAACGATGTCGAGTTCGTCGCGGCGGATATTCACGCGCCTGAGCTGGACATTGCAGCGCTCACCGATGGCATCGATGTTCTTGCCCATCTGGCCTGGCCGGGTTTGCCGAACTATCGGGCGCTGTTCCATTTCGAGCACAACCTGATGGCCGATTACCGCTTTATCAAAGGCACGGTCGAAGCGGGCGTGAAGCAGGTTCTAGTGACTGGCACATGCTTTGAATACGGCATGCAAAGCGGCCCGCTCAGCGAGCAGGCCGAGCCGCAGCCGAGTAATCCCTACGGTCTGGCCAAGCACACCCTGCATCTGTTTTTGCAGAACCTTGCCCAAGAAAATCCGTTCACTTTGCAGTGGGCACGCTTGTTCTATCTGCATGGCGAAGGGCAGAACCCAAACAGTCTGCTGGCGGCGCTGGACCGGGCGATCGATGCCGGGGATGCGACGTTCAACATGTCGGCCGGGGAGCAGTTGCGCGACTTCCTGCCGATCAGGAACGCTGCCGATTTTCTCTGCGCAATCGTTCAGCAACGGGACTTCAGCGGTGTGATCAATTGCGCCAGTGGCCATCCGATTTCGGTAAGAACCCTGGTCGAGCAACGCGTTCGTGAACGCGGCGCTTCGATCAATTTGAATCTGGGGCATTACCCCTACCCGACACACGAGCCCATGGCGTTTTGGGCGGTGGTCGACCGTTTGGAACAATTACTTGAAACGCAGCGGACACGTTGATGCGCTTCGAAGATCAAATGACTTTTCAGTGAGACCGGACAATGAGCGATAACGTAATCAAAGCCTTCGAGGCGGAGTGCCAGGCCGAAGTGATTGCCCAAGGCCAGGACAAGGACCTGAAGGCGTTGGCCCAGGAGTTCTACAACCAGTCGGCCAAACACAAATACACCTATCACTTTTCGTGGATGGGTCGTCCGATCATTCAATTGCCGCAAGACATGATGGCAATGCAGGAACTGATCTGGCGGATCAAGCCAGACCTGGTGATCGAGTGCGGTATCGCCCACGGCGGTTCGATCATTTACTACGCCTCGCTGCTCGAATTGCAGGGCCACGGCGAAGTGCTGGGCATCGATCGCGACATCCGTGCGCACAACCGTGAGGCCATCGAAAGCCATCAGATGATCAAGCGCATCAGCATGATCGAAGGCTCGAGCCTCGATCCGGCAGTGGTCGAACAGGTTCGTCAGGCTGCGGCCGGCAAGAAAGTGATCGTGGTGCTCGATTCCAACCACACCCACGACCATGTCCTCGAAGAACTGCGTCTTTACGCACCGCTGGTCTCGGTGGACAGCTACTGCGTGGTCATGGACACCGTGGTTGAAGACATGCCGGCCGATGCCTTCCCGGATCGTCCATGGGGGCCGGGCGACAATCCGAAAACCGCCGTCTGGGCTTACCTCAAGGAGAACGGTGATTTCGAGATCGATCAGCAGATGCAAGACAAGCTGCTGATCACCGTTGCCTCGGACGGCTATCTGCGTCGCGTCCGTTAATCAGTTTCATCTTCAAGCGTTTTTCAGGCGGTTTCGCCGGTTGTAGGGAGAAGTTATGCAAGGCAAGTACGGTTCTGAAAACAAGCAGCCATTGAGCGAGTTGCTGACGGTGGTACTGATCACCCACAACCGCCCGGCTTTTTTGCGTCGAGCGCTGCAGTATTACAGCAGCCTGCCTTGCAAGGTTTTGGTGTTGGACTCTTCTCCCGAGCGCCCGGAAGGTGATTTCTCTGCGGTCGATTATCAGCACCTGCCGCAATTCGCCTACTGGGGGATGCAGGCCAAACTGACCTACGGCGTCGAGCAACTGACGACGCCGTATATGGTATTTGCCGCCGATGACGACTTCATACTGCACGAGTCGCTTGCCGAGTCGGTGAGTTTTCTGGAAGCAAACCGCGACTATGGTTTGTGCCACGGCTATTGCCTGATGTACCTGGCGCGGGCTGACAGCGTCGACTACTTCCGTCGCGACAAGAAAATCTGCGAAGACTATGCCTCGGAGCGCGCCGAGGATCGGGTCCTCGACTTCATGCATCAGTACGTGCCGCCGTTCTATGGTGTGTGTCGCACCTCGATCATCAAGGACTGGTACGCAGCATTGCCGCCGGGCACCAGTTTCGAATGGCAGGAAATCGGCCACACCTATTACCTGCTGGCGAACGCCAAGGCGCGCATCCTGCCGATCCCTTATGTCGTGCGCGAGATCAACTTCGGTTTCTCCGATCACAACACCGAGGTGTATCACGCGCTGTCGTACACCGATTCCAAGTCGGTGGCCGAGCGCGAAGCCTTCGCCGAATTTCTCGCGTCGCTGCCAACCGGTATCAATGATCTGGATCAGTCACAGCGCAAGGCTTTTGCCCTGGAAAGCTTCGCGGCTATGGCTGACAGCCTGGTCACCAGACGGGCGTTGACGATCGAGTTGATTTTCGAATCGAAGTGGAACCACCTGACCAAGGCACCGGAGCGCAAATTCGGGCCACTGCAATACGTCGAGATGCCGTTCTACAACCAGCGCTTTTTTGACTTGCTGACCCAGTTCGAGTTTCTACTTCACGCGATGCCGGCCGGTCGTGTCCAACTGGAGAAACTTGAGGGTGTATGGACCCAGCAAGAGTATCTGCTGCAGGCGCGCAATAACGATACCCCGCAAAGTGTCCTCGACCGTTTGTGGCGGGCGCATGACTGCAACGTGTTCAACCGTAGTGTGGTCAAGCGTCTGGCCGAGCAACTGCAAGTGCTCGACGAGGCAGATCAGGCGCAGGAAATGGCTGAGTGGGGCGCTCGTCTTGAAGACGTATCGAGCGTCGATCACTACCCGGTTTTCGACAAGATGCGCTCCGGCCGTTTGCTCGACTGGCTGGCGGGCCGCAAGCCGGACGCCGAACAGGCTGCATTGATCGCCGCGCATCTGGCGGCGCACCATGGCGGGCCACAGTTCGGCATTTTCCTGCTGGACCTGGACGACAACGTCGAGAAGCTGCAAGTGACCCTCGACAGCCTCGTCGAAGGCCACAGCAAGGCTTTCAAAATCGTCGTCTTCACCACGGGCGAACCGCAGACGGCGACCACCGCGCAGAACATCTTGCACTTTGTCCGGGTCACGCCGGGCAACCTCGTCGACAAACTCAACCAGAGCGCGGCGCAGGCTTCATGTGACTGGTTGCTGCTGGCCAGCGTGGGCGATGAATTCACCGCCGGTGGTCTGCTGCGTGCCGGCCTGGAATTGATGTCGGCCACGAGCCTGCGTGCGGTGGCCACCGACGAAATCCAGCGTACTGAAAATGGCGCGCTGGTGGACGTGTTCCGCCCGGGATTCAACCTTGATCTGCTGCAAAGCGTTCCTTCGCTGATGGCGCGCCACTGGTTGATCCGACGGGAGGCTTTCCTCGAAGTGGGCGGGTATCAGGCCGATTTCAACAAGGCGCTGGAGTTTGACCTGTTGCTGCGCCTGATCGAGCAGGGCGGCCTCGACGGTCTGGCGCATCTCGACGAACCGCTGCTGATCACCCAGGCCGTGGCGCTGGAAGAGAACGCTCACGAACGGCAGGCGTTGCTGCGCCATTTGGGCAATCGCGGTTACAAGGCCAGGGTCACTTCGGCACTGCCGGGCACCTGGCAGGTCGATTACCGTCACACCGAACAGCCGCTGGTGTCGATCATCGTGCCGGCCAGTGATGATTTGCCTGCGTTGCGCCGCTGCGTGGAAGGTGTGCTGCTCAGGACCCGCTACAGCCGCTATGAGGTACTGGTGGCGGCCAATCCGAATCAGTCGGCAGCGGTAAACGACTGGCTGGGTCAAATGCGCAATCCGAAAGTCAGCGTATTGCGTGCCGGTCAGACGCTCGGTGAAGTGGCGTTGTATAACGCCGCCAGCGAGCAGGCGCAGGGGGAGTATCTGGTGTTGCTGGCCGCTGACAGCGAAGTCGTCAACCCGAACTGGGTCGACTCGCTGCTCAACCATGCCCAACGTCCGGAAGTCGGCATCGTTGGTGCCAAATTGGTGGGGCGCGACGGCAAGATTGCCCAGGCCGGTTTGATTCTCGGCCTGAACGGGGGCGTCGGTTCGCCATTTATTGGCGAAAAACACGCCAGCGCCGGTTACATGCAGCGTTTGGCGGTCGAGCAGAATTATTCCGCCGTATCGAAAGTGTGCCTGATGGTCCGCAAGCAATTGTTCAACGCCCTCGGCGGTCTGGACGAAGTGACATTCGTTGACGCTTTCAGCGATGTCGACCTGTGCCTGAAGGCCGGTCAGGCCGGATACCTCACTGTGTGGACGCCGTTGGTGCAGGTGCTGCATACCGGCGAACTGCCACAGGCTGCTGAAGCGCTGGCGGCATTACGTGAGAAGTGGCAAGGCGCTTTCGCCCAGGATCCGGCTTACAACGCCAACCTGGCTCTGAGCGGCAAAGGCTTTACCCTGGGCGAAAATGCCTCGATCAATTGGGCGCAGTTGCTCGCCTGAGTTTTGCCGGACAGGAATCAGAACATGTTCAACGGAAAATCGATCTTCATCTCCGGCGGCACCGGCTCCTTCGGGCGCAATTTCATCCGCCACCTGCTGGAGCAATACCAGCCCAAGCGGGTGGTGGTGTTCTCGCGCGATGAACTCAAGCAATACGAAATGCAGCAGACGTTCAATGCGCCGTGCATGCGTTACTTCATCGGTGACGTGCGTGACGCTGACCGTCTGCGTCAGGCCATGCGCGGCATCGATTACGTGGTGCATGCCGCCGCGTTGAAGCAGGTGCCGGCGGCTGAGTACAACCCGACCGAATGCATTCGCACCAACGTCAATGGCGCGGAAAACATCATCGCCGCGGCCATCGACAACGGTGTGAAAAAGGTTGTGGCGTTGTCCACCGACAAGGCTGCCAGCCCGATCAATCTGTATGGCGCGACCAAGTTGCTCTCGGACAAACTGTTCGTGGCCGCCAACAACATTGCCGGCGAGCAGGAAACCCGATTTGCCGTGGTGCGCTACGGCAACGTGGCCGGTTCGCGTGGCTCGGTGGTGCCGTTCTTCAGCAAACTGATCGCCGATGGCGCCAGTGAGTTGCCGATCACCGACGAACGCATGACCCGCTTCTGGATCACTCTGGATCACGGCGTGCAGTTCGTGCTCGACAGCTTTGCGCGCATGCACGGTGGTGAAGTGTTTGTGCCGAAGATTCCGTCGATTCGCATAGTCGATCTGGCCCGTGGCATGGCTGAACATCTGCCGCACAAAAACGTCGGCATTCGTCCAGGGGAAAAACTCCATGAGTTGATGGTGCCGCTGGACGATGCGCGGATGACTATTGAATTCGAGGATCACTACACCATCCAGCCGTCGATTCGCTTTACCAGCGTCGATGTCGATTTTGCCGTCGACAAACTCGGCGAGCATGGGCGCGCGGTGAGCGAAGATTTTGAATATCGCTCCGACACCAATCCGCACTTCCTCTCGGTCGGACAGATCGCGGCGCTGCACGCGAAGCTCTCGGTATGATTCCCTACGGCCGCCAGAGTCTCGATCAGTCGGACATTGATGCCGTCGTCGAGGTGTTGCAGTCGGACTGGTTGACGCAAGGGCCGACCATCGAGCGCTTCGAGCAGGCTGTGGCCGAGCGTTGCCAGGCCGATTTCGCCGTGGCGGTGTGCAACGCCACGGCGGCGTTGCACATTGCCTGTCTGGCGGCAGGGCTTGGGCCCGGTGATCTCCTTTGGACTACACCGAATACGTTTTTGGCCTCGGCCAATTGCGGGCGTTACTGCGGCGCGGACGTCGATTTCGTCGACATCGATCCGCTGACCTGGAACCTTGATGCTTTTGCGCTGGCAGCGAAACTGGATCAGGCCGAGCAGGACGGCACCTTGCCAAAAGTGCTGGTGGCTGTAGCGTTTTCCGGACAGAGCTGCGACATGCGGCGGATTGCCGAACTGGCCGAGCGCTACAACTTCACCGTGATCGAAGATGCTTCGCACGCGGTGGGCGCCAGTTACGCCGGACGCCCGGTCGGCTGCGGCGAATTCGCAGCGATGACCGTTTTCAGTTTCCATCCGGTGAAGATCATCACCAGTGCCGAGGGCGGCATGGTCCTGACCAATCGCCCGGCACTGGCCGAGCGCCTGCAACGCCTGCGCAGCCACGGCATGACCCGCGATCCGCAGCAGATGACCGAGCCCAGCCACGGCCCTTGGTACTACCAGCAGATCGAGCTGGGCTTCAATTACCGGATCACCGATCTGCAAGCCGCACTGGGTTTGTCGCAACTGGCAAAACTGCAGGGTTTCATCACCCGACGCCGTGAGCTGGCGGCCCGGTACGAACGTCTGCTGACGTACTTGCCGATCACGTTGCCGAGCGCTCAACCAGACGCAGAGTCGTCGTGGCACTTGTATGTGATTCGCTTGCAGACAGATCGAATCAGTCTCAGTCATCGCCAGGTTTTTGAAGGCTTGCGCGCGGCCGGCGTCGGTGTGAATCTGCACTATATACCCGTGCATTTGCAGCCTTACTATCAAGACCTGGGTTTTGCCGAGGGCGACTTCCCTGAGGCTGAACGCTATTACGCTGAAGCGATCAGCCTGCCGTTGTTCCCGTTGCTGAGCGATGAGCAGCAGGACTATGTGGTCGAGCAATTGCGCCGGTTGACCGAATAAATGCCTCTGCGGCGGTGGATGGGTGTCTGCAATGCGTGATCTGAGTGAGCAGGAAAAATTCTGGCAGGGCGAGTTCGGTAATCAGTACGTTGACCGTAACGTTGGTCAACCACTGGTGGCGGTCAATCTGGCGTTGTTTGCCAAGGCGCTGAGACGCGCGGGCAAGATCGAGAGCCTGGTGGAGCTGGGCACCAACGCCGGCAACAATTTGCAGGCGCTGCATCAACTGTTGCCGCACTGCGAATTGTTTGGCGTCGAGATCAATGACAGCGCTTGTGCTCAGGCCCGGGCGCTGCAGATCGCACGGATCTGGCACGGTTCGCTGTTCGACTTCCCGCGTGAGCGCAGCTATGACCTGAGCTTGAGCAAAGGCGTGCTGATCCATCTGGCGCCAGAGCTGCTGCCGACCGCGTATGCGCAGCTATATGAACTGAGCAGGCGCTACATTCTGATCGCCGAGTACTACAACCCGGCACCGTTGGAAGTGTCCTATCGTGGCAACAGCGGCAAACTGTTCAAGCGTGATTTCGCTGGCGAAATGCTTGATCGCTACCCGGATCTGCAACTGCTCGATTACGGCTTCGTCTATCACCGCGACCCACAATTCCCGGCGGACGATGTCACTTGGTTCCTCTTGGAAAAACACCTTTGAGCAATGTCGTAATCATCCCGGCGCGCGGGGGCAGCAAACGCATCCCGCGCAAGAATCTTGCGCCGTTCGACGGCGTGCCGATGATTGTCCGTTCGATCCGCACGGCGCTCGATTCAGGTTTGTTCGATCAGGTTGTGGTCAGCACCGACGACGCCGAGATTGCCGACGTGGCGCGGGCTCATGGCGCCGAGGTGCCGTTCCTGCGTCCGGCGCAACTGGCCGATGACTTCACCGGCACCGCAGCGGTGATCGTGCATGCCTTGCAGCAACTGCCGGCCTTCGATTACGCCTGTTGCGTGTACGCCACGGCGCCGCTGTTGCAGGTGCGTTATCTGCGCGAAGGATTCGAGTTGCTGGAGCAGCATCCGGACAAGTCTTTCGCTTTCTCCGTGTGCAATTTCGGTTTTCCGGTGCAGCGTGCGCTGACACTGGACGGGCAGGGCGCGCTTACGGCGCTGTACCCGGAATTTCGTGACACCCGTTCGCAGGATCTGTCCGAGGCGTTTCAGGATGCTGGCCAGTTCTACTGGGGGCGCAGCGACGCGTGGCTGCGCGGTGAGGTAGTCTATTCGCCAGCCAGTCTGCCGGTGATTTTGCCCCGGCATCTGGTGCAGGACATCGATACGCCTGAAGACTGGAAACGTGCCGAATACCTTTACGCCGCGCTCAAGGCCGGCGGAGAGTTGCAATGAGAGTCCTGATTCGCGCTGACGCCTCGCCGACCATCGGCAGCGGCCATATCGCCCGCTGCCTGACGCTGGCGCGGGTGCTGCGCAAGCAGGGCAGTCATGTCGCGTTTGCCTGTCGGCAGTTGCCGGGGCATCGACTCGATGCTCTGAGCGCCGAAGGTTTCGAGACATTCGCACTGCCTGAATTTTATCCCGGTGAAGATCCGCAGCAGGCCATCGAGTCGATGCTGCCGTGGCAGGTCGACATCGATGCGTTGGATTTGCTGATGGAAGATCACGCCGAATTCGACTGGATAATCGTCGATCATTACGGCCTCGATCATCACTGGCAGACCGCCGCACGGCGTTGGGCGCCGCGTATTGCTGCCGTCGACGATCTCGCCACTCGGCGCTACAGCGTTGATTTGCTGCTCAATCAGAATTTGTCCGGCCTCAGCGATAACTACACGCCGCTGTTGCCCGAGGGCTGCCGCACACTGCTCGGCCCGCGCTATGCGATGTTGCGTGAAGAGTTCGATTGCCCGGCGATCGAAATCAAACCCGAAGCCCGGCGAGTGCTGGTGAACTTCGGCGGTTTCGACGCGGCGATGCAGACCCATCACGCGATGTTGGCGTTGGCCCATTTTACTGAACTTGAAGTGGACTTCGTCGCCGGTGTCGACAATCCGGCATGGGCGCAGATGCAGACACTTGCGCAAACGCGGCCGAACTGGCGTCTGCACAGTTTTGTCAGCGATTTCCATCAACGTATGACCGAGGCCGATCTGTTTATCGGCGCCGGTGGCGGCACCAGCTGGGAGCGTGCGGCGTTGGGTCTGCCGACGATCTGTATAGCGGTGTCGAATAACCAGCAGGTCAACGGCGAGGTCATGGCGGCAGCCGGCGCGCATGTATTCATGGGCGCGCGCGAGCAGGTCAGCGTTACGAAGTTGCGTGACGCGATTGGTTTTGTCGCAGGCAACTTTTATCTGCGCCAGAGCCTGGCCGAACGTTCTCGGCAAATGGTCGATGGACGCGGTGCATTGCGAGTCGCCGCGGCATTGGCCGATGGTGTGCTCAAGTCAAGCCACGCCACACTGGACGATGCGCAGTTGCTGCCCGACGGGCTGAACTCCAGTTTGAATAATAGGGAACACCGTTCATGAGTAGTTTCAAGATTGGCGACCGTCTGATCGGTGCCGACGCGCCGCCGTTCATCATTGCCGAGATGAGCGGCAATCATAACCAGTCGCTGGACGTGGCCCTGCAAATCGTCGAAGCCGCCGCCAAGGCCGGCGCGCACGCCCTGAAACTGCAAACCTACACCGCCCAGACCATGACGCTGGATCTGGCCGAGGGCGAGTTCTTCATCAAAGACCCGGGCAGTCTGTGGGCCGGCACTTCTTTGTATGACTTGTACGAGCAGGCTCACACACCGTGGGAATGGCATGCGCCGATCTTCGCTCGCGCCAAGGAACTGGGGATGCTCGCGTTTTCGACGCCGTTCGACGACACGGCCGTGGATTTTCTCGAAAGCCTCGACGTGCCGGCTTACAAGATCGCCAGTTTTGAAAACACCGACCTGCCGTTGATCCGCCGTGTCGCCGCCACGGGCAAGCCGCTGATCATCTCCACCGGCATGGCCAGCATCGCCGAACTTGATGAAACCGTGCGCGCCGCCCGTGAAGCCGGGTGCAAGGATCTGGTGTTGCTCAAGTGCACCAGCACTTATCCGGCGACTCCGGCAAACAGCAATGTGCGGACGATCCCGCATCTGCGGGAATTGTTCGGTTGTGAGGTGGGGCTGTCCGATCACTCGATGGGCGTTGGCGTCTCGGTGGCGGCCGTGGCGCTCGGCGCGACGGTGGTGGAAAAGCATTTCACCCTCGACCGTTCGGCGGGCGGGGTGGATGCCAGTTTCTCGCTGGAGCCGGCCGAGATGGCCAGCCTGGTGGTGGAAACCGAACGCGCATGGCAAGCGCTCGGCAAGGTGCAATACGGCGCAACCGAAGCCGAACTCAAGTCGGTGGTGTATCGCCGCTCGCTGTACGTGACCGCCGACATGGCCGCCGGTGACCCCTTTACGCGGGACAATCTGCGCGCCATTCGTCCCGGCCTCGGCCTGCCGCCCAAGCACACCGATGCCGTCCTCGGGCGCTGCGCTCGCGCGCCGATCAAGCGCGGTACGCCGCTGGATTGGTCATTGGTCGAATAACCCAATCTGTAATGGATTCGGCAAAATAGCGTGACCTGCGAGTCATAACGCGCATCTTCACTGTATTGTATTGATCGGGGAGATGGCGCCTGGCCCGTTTTCGGTTCCAGTGATAGCCCTTTGCGCTCCCCTTGGTTGCCCGCCGTGGCAACCATTTTCTGTTTGTCGGCGCCCCTCAAATCCTTGCGAGCGGTGGTCTTGGGCTGTTTTTTATTGGGAAGCCGTAATGATTGGCATAAAAAGCATTGCGAGCTACGTTCCTGTAGCCGGCGTGGACAATTACGCACAAGGTGCAAAATTCGAGAAGGATGAAGAGTTCATCCTTGGCAAGATTGGCTCGGCATTCCTGCCGCGCAAAGACGCTGATCAAGAAACTTCCGATCTGTGTGTGGAAGCAGCCAACGCGCTGTTTGCCAGCAACCCTGAACTGAAGCGTGAATCGATCGATGCCTTGATCGTCGTCACCCAGAACGGTGATGAAGAAGGCCTGCCGCACACTGCCGCGATCGTGCAGGACAAACTCGGTCTGCCGACCAACGTTGCCGCGTTCGATATTTCGTTGGGCTGCTCCGGTTATGTCTACGGCATCTATGCGATCAAGGGCTTCATGGAAGCCGCAGGCCTGAAGAACGGCCTGCTGATCACCGCCGACCCGTATTCGAAAATCGTTGACCCGGAAGATCGCAACACCACCATGCTGTTCGGTGATGCCGCCACCGCGACCTGGATGGGTGAAGATCCGACCTGGGCGCTGGGCAAGGCCAAGTTCGGCACCGACGGTTCCGGCGCGCCACACCTGAAGGTCACCGATGGCGTGTTCTTCATGAACGGTCGTCAGGTGTTCAACTTTGCGCTGCTCAAAGTCCCAGCACACTTGCACGAGTTGCTCGATGATTCCGGTCTCAAGGCTGATGATATCGATGCCTTCTGCATCCACCAGGGCAGTGCGGCGATCGTCGATGCCGTGGCGCGACGCTTTGAAGGCGAGCCTGAGAAGTTCATCAAGGACATGGTCGAGACTGGCAACACCGTGTCGTCGAGTATTCCGCTGCTGCTGGAAAAGCACGTAATCGATTCCGCTTGGCAGCGTGTCGCGCTCAGTGGTTTCGGTGTCGGTCTGTCGTGGGGCTCGGCGATCATCTTCCGCCCCTGAGCCTGATTAAAAACGGCGGATACAAAAATAGCGTTCAAGGTTAACCTTGAACGCTATTTTTTTGCCTGAAACGGAGCGCGAGGCGCCATGAGCGAGTTTTTCCAGGCCAACGCCCAAGTGATCCAGCAACGCTGGCCGGCGCTGTTTGCACGATTAGTGGCTGAAGACAGTTTGGCGATTCAAGCCGAACTCGTGCAAGGCCTGGGCTCTACGCTGAGTGTGGACGGCATTCAACTTACCAGTCGCCACGACCGGATCCACGAGGCCCGGGTCCAGGCAGCCAGCCTGCCGCAAAAGCCTCGCTTGCACGTCTACGGCACCGGTCTTGGGGACCTCCCGTCGGTGTTGCTGGAGCGAGCCGTGCTTGAGCGGTTGTACGTGCACATTCTCAATGGCGCCTTGTTTGCGTTGGTGCTGCAGTTGCTCGACCAGCGGCAATGGCTTGAAGACCCCAGAGTGGAACTGATGTACGCCGGCGATCATGCGGATATCTACACGCCGTTTTTTGCGCTGCCCGCGGAAATGCTCCTGGCCGATGACTTCAGCGCCAAAATTCGTGATCGACTGGTCAATGAAGTTCACCTCAGTTTCAACAATCGGCAGTTCGATCCGCAATTGCCGGCGATTCAGCAGCGCTTGCGCGATAGCCTGGAGTTGCTGCTTGCGGATGATGATGTGGCGCAACTGTTTGGCACCTGCATCGGCCGCGAAATCTATGTGATCGGCACCGGGCCGAGCCTGGAAGGACATTTTGAACGGCTGGCGTCGGTGCGTGGGCAGGCCGGGCGGCCACTGTTCATTTGTGTCGACACGGCTTATCGGCCTTTGCGTCAGCATGGGATTATCCCCGATCTGGTGGTGACGATCGATCAGTTGATCAGCTGTCGGCATCTGCCTTTTGAGGAGTCCGACGGCATCCCGCTGGTGTACCTGCCCATGAGCTCTCCTGCGGTGTTGAAGGCCTGGAAAGGCAAGCGCTATGGCGCTTATACCGCTAGCCCCATCTACGCCACGTTGCGTCAGCAGCACCCTCGGGCCGAATTGCATGCCGGCGGCAGCGTGATTCACCCCGCCGTGGACCTGGCCGTGAAAATGGGTGGTACACGCATCACGCTGTTCGGCGCCGACTTTGCCTTCCCGATGAACAAGACGCATGCCGGATGGGACGATGGCGATCTGGGGCCAGCCGTGGCGCAGGCTCGGCACTGGGTCCGTGACGGCAATGGCGAACGGGTCAGGACGCAGTTGAATTTTCGTGGCTACCTGTGCGTGCTGGAGCGTTATATCGCTCTGCATCCAGAGGTCAGCTTCCTTAACAGCAGTCGGGCAGGGGCGATGATCGTGGGCACGCAGTTCAATCCGGAGTTTGTGCAATGAGTGCGCAGTTGATGTGCATCAGCGCATGCCGGCAATGCGCCGGATTATTTCGTCTGGGGCGTGATGTGGAAGCGGCACTGACCATGGTCGATGTATTTGACGAGGCACAACGGTTTTTCTCGCTCGCCCATGAGGAAGCCCAGCAGTCGTGGGCACAGGTACTGACGCACATTCTGGATTGTCAGGAGCGCCAGGATTGGTTGGGGCTCGCCGATTTCATCGAGTATGAACTGATTGAATTGCTGGACAGCGTGCAGATCTGAGGGGGGACCGACGGCTCTGGCACGGGGGTTCGTGATGTGGGCAGTTTTATGGCGTCATTTTTTCGTGGGTGGGGCGCGCTAAGCCCTTGTTTTTTTGGGAGTGGCAGGGTGATGGCAAATATTTTTTAAAAAGCCCTCAAGCAACCTGCATTCCCGACGATAACTATTACGAAGGTTCTCTAGGCCATACCCGGCGGTTGCCAGGGCCGGAAGCCGCAGTACCCAACCAACGAGGAATTCGTCATGGCTTTAACAGTAAACACCAACACCACGTCGTTGAACGTTCAGAAAAACCTGAACCGCGCTTCCGACGCTCTGTCGACTTCGATGCAGCGCCTGTCTTCCGGCCTGAAAATCAACAGCGCTAAAGACGACGCCGCTGGCCTGCAGATCGCTACTCGTATGACTTCCCAGATCCGTGGTGGCAACCAGGCGATTCAGAACGCCAACGACGGTATCTCCGTTGCCCAGACCGCTGAAGGCGCTCTGCAAGCTTCGACCGACATTCTGCAGCGTATGCGTGAACTGGCTGTTAAAGCCCGTACCGGTACCAACGGCAGCATCGACCAGAAAGCAACGAACGATGAATTCGCCCAGATGTCGGACGAACTGACCCGTATCTCTGCTTCCACCAACCTGAACGGCAAAAACCTGCTGGACGGTTCGGCTGGTACTGTGACCCTGCAAGTAGGCGCAAACACCGGTTCGGCTAACCACATCGACCTGGTACTGAGCTCCAAGTTCGACGCCGTCAGCCTGAGCGTAGGTAGCGGTACTGTAGCTCTGACCGGTGCAAGCACCGCGGCCGCTGCTACCAACATCGACAACGCAATCACCGCGATCGACGCTGCAATTGCCGCGATCAACACCACTCGTTCGAGCCTGGGTGCTTCGCAAAACCGTCTGACCAGCACCATCGCCAACCTGCAGAACATCGTAGAAAACACCACTGCTGCACAGGGTCGTGTACAAGACACCGACTTCGCCGCAGAAACTGCTAACCTGACCAAGCAGCAAACTCTGCAGCAGGCTTCGACCTCCGTTCTGGCTCAAGCCAACCAACTGCCTTCCGCTGTACTGAAACTGCTTCAGTAATTTCGGAACAAGTTTGGGCGGGGGAGTGCGCTAGTCGTGCTCTCTCGCCTTTTTACGTCAGGAGGTGATGAGCATGGACATGAGCGTGAAGCTTAACCTGTCTTATCCGGCTCCCAAGCCAGTAACGCCGGTTGCTGACAAACCGTCAGAGACGCCTAAAGTTACCAAGGCTGAAGCTCCGGTCGCTGCCAAGAGTCAGGATACGGACGATGCCAAGTTGAAACTGGCAGTGCAGGAGATCGAGAAGTTTGTTCAATCGATCAAGCGCAATCTGGAGTTCTCTATCGATGAGCATTCCGGGAAGGTCATCGTCAAGGTGATCGCAAGCGAGACGGGTGAAATCGTTCGACAGATTCCCTCCGCAGAAGCCCTCAAGCTGGCAGACAGCCTCGCCAACGCAAGTCATGTGTTGTTCGACGCCAAGGCCTGATAGCTGGCATGAATAATGTTTGTACGTTCTCAAGATGCGTGTAACGGTCAAAAGAATGGCAACAATCTGAAGGGAGATGCACATGGCAAGTCCAATTCTACCGGGTTCCGGACTGGGTTCCGGCCTGGACATCGGTGCTATCGTTACTGCACTGGTCAACGCCGACAAGGCGCCGAAGCAGACGCAGATCGACACCGCGACCAAGGTCAACACGCTGAAGATTTCCGGTGTCGGTTCGTTGAAGAGCGCGTTGACCGCGTTCCAGACGGCGATGACCGATCTGGGCAGCAAGACCAATCCTGCATTTTCCGGCTTCACCGCAACTTCGAACAATGCCACTCTGAGCGCGACTTCCGACAGCACCGCAGTGGCGGGCAGTTACAACGTTGTCGTCAGTCAATTGGCCACTGGCTCGAAAATCGCCAGTGCCTCTTTCGCCGGCGGTGCCGCCAGTGCCATTCCGAGTGGTACCCTGAAAATCAGTCAGAATGGCACTGATTACAATGTCGATATTCCGGCCAATGCCACGTTGCAGACTACCCGCGACGCGATCAACAAGGCTCAGGGCGCCAACGGTATCTCCGCCAACATTGTGACCGACAGCTCCGGTTCTTCGCGCCTGGTGATCAGCTCGAGCAAGACCGGCGCAGGTTCTGACCTTTCCGTCAGCGGTATTGCCGGTCTGGAAATCGATGGTACCCAGCCGATGGGCACTAGCCCGGCTGCAGGCGCCTCAGGGGCCGTCAACGACATTGCGAAAAACGCCAAGCTGACCATCGACGGCCTTGAAGTCACTAGCAAAAGCAACACGGTGACCGGTGCAATCAGTGGTCTGACCCTGAATCTGACGACTGTAAGTCCTCTCTCGGGTGGCGTTGCGACTCCGACTGTTGTCAGTGTGGATGCCAACACCAAGGGTTTGCAGACATCGATTCAGTCGTTTGTCGACGCTTACAACAAGTTGAAGACGACCATCGACACGCTGTCCAAGGCGACGCCGGACGCGGATGGCAAGCTAACTGTGCAAGCAGCGTTCACGGGTGACGCGATGCCGCGTTCGCTGATCGCCGATATTCGTGGTCAGTTGACGGCGGAAGGGGCTGGCGGTCCGTTGGCGGTGCTGTCCCAGTTGGGCGTGATGACCGACCGCAACACCGGCAACCTGACGTTCGATACCAATGCCTTCACTAAAACCATGGCGCAGCCAGGCATGACTGGCCAGGTTCAGCAGTTGTTCACTGGTACCAACGACACCAATGGTCTGCTGGCGCGTATGAGCAAGGCTGTTGATTCGTATCTCAAGCCACCGGCGGGTAGCATCACCGGCACCAGTCTGCTTGATCAGCGCATGGCCATTCTGACTAAAAACACCAGAAACCTGACCGACCAGCAAGCGGCACTGGACTTGCGTGTCGATAACCTGACCAAGACGTTGACTGCCAAGTACAACGCCATGGACTTGTTGGTAGGGCAGATGAAGGCGACGGCGAACAACATCACTTCGTTCTTCAGCTCGCTGAACGCTCAGCAGTCCGCGAAGTAACAGGCAGGCACGACAAAAACCCGGCTACGCTTTATCGGCGTGTGCCGGGTTTTTGTCTTATTGATCTAAAGTTCTGTGATTCGTTGGCGATACACTGGTTATACGAGTCATTGTGGCAATGAGGTAGAACATGAATCCGATGTTAGCCCTTCGGCAATACCAGAAAGTCGGCGCACACGCACAGACGTCCGAAGCGAGCCCGCACCGTTTGGTGCAAATGTTGATGGAAGGTGGTCTCGGGCGTATTGCCGAGGCCAAGGGCGCCATCGAGCGCAAGGATATTGCTGCCAAATGCACGGCCATCAGCAAGGCTTTGGGCATCATTGGTGGCCTGTGTGAAGGCCTGGATCTGGAAAATAGCGCAGATTCGGTAGGTGACCTCAACCAGCTCTACATCTACATGATGAAGCGACTTGCCGAAGCCAACGTCAAGAGTGATCCGCAGATTCTCGACGAAGTCGCCGGCCTGCTGCGCACCGTAAAAGAAGGCTGGGACGGAATTGCTCCACCAGGCCCCCAGTTTTAAGGAGATCACCATGAGTCTTGTATTGCAGCGAATTGCCGATACCCGTGAAGCATTGGTCAGTGCCTTGGCCGAGCGCAACTGGGAAGCCATTGGCGAGTTGGATCTGGCTTGCCGTTCCTGCATGGAAGACGTCTTGAGTGAGGCTTCGATGGATGAGGTCGCGTTGCGCGATAACCTTGAGGAGTTGCTCCATGTCTACAAGGAGCTTCTTGAGGTGGCCATGGGGGAGCGGCAGGCGATAGCCAACGAGATGTCGCAGATCACCCAAGCGCAGAAGGCGGCAAAGGTTTACCATCTGTTTGGCTAATTAACCTCCAGTTAATCCAAACATGTGCGCCATAAATTTGACTGTGCACGGTTTTTTGACTTAACTAGTGGCTGTTTTCAGATTTCAGGCGTCTACAGGCACATGGTGTCCTGCAAGCGTCTCGCTTGCCCCATTTTTCGGGCATTGAGTTGACTAGGGAAGTTGCTATTGCATGTGGCGTGAAACCAAAATTCTGCTGATCGATGACGATAGCGTTCGCCGCCGCGACCTGGCGGTGATTCTAAATTTTCTCGGCGAAGAAAATTTACCCTGCGGCAGCCATGACTGGCAGCAGGCAGTCGGCTCTTTGTCGTCTAGTCGTGAGGTCATTTGCGTACTGATCGGGACTGTAAATGCTCCTGGCGCGCTTTTGGGCTTGCTAAAGACACTCTCAACCTGGGATGAGTTCCTTCCGGTTTTGTTAATGGGCGATAATTCTTCCATCGACTTGCCTGAAGACCAGCGTCGCCGAGTGCTTTCGACCCTCGAAATGCCGCCCAGCTACAGCAAATTGCTCGACTCTCTGCACCGTGCCCAGGTCTATCGCGAGATGTACGACCAGGCCCGCGAGCGTGGCCGTCATCGCGAACCTAATCTTTTCCGCAGCCTCGTCGGCACCAGCCGGGCGATTCAGCACGTGCGCCAGATGATGCAGCAAGTGGCCGACACCGACGCCAGCGTGCTGATCCTCGGCGAGTCGGGCACCGGCAAGGAAGTGGTCGCGCGCAACTTGCATTACCACTCCAAGCGTCGCGACGGGCCATTCGTACCTGTCAACTGCGGGGCGATCCCGGCCGAGTTGCTGGAAAGCGAACTGTTCGGCCACGAGAAGGGCGCCTTCACTGGCGCTATCACCAGCCGAGCCGGCCGTTTTGAGCTGGCCAACGGCGGTACGCTGTTCCTCGATGAAATTGGCGACATGCCGCTGCCGATGCAGGTCAAACTGCTGCGCGTGCTGCAAGAGCGCACCTTCGAGCGCGTGGGTAGCAACAAGACCCAGAGCGTCGACGTGCGCATCATCGCCGCGACCCACAAGAATCTCGAAAGCATGATCGAGATCGGCACATTCCGCGAAGATCTCTACTACCGCTTGAACGTGTTCCCGATCGAGATGGCGCCGCTGCGCGAGCGTGTCGAAGACATTCCGTTGCTGATGAACGAACTGATCTCGCGCATGGAACACGAAAAGCGCGGTTCGATCCGTTTCAACTCGGCGGCAATCATGTCGCTGTGCCGTCACGGCTGGCCGGGCAACGTCCGCGAACTGGCCAACCTGGTGGAGCGCATGGCGATCATGCATCCGTACGGGGTGATCGGCGTGGTCGAGTTGCCGAAGAAATTCCGCTACGTCGACGACGAAGACGAGCAATTGGTCGACAGCCTGCGCAGCGATCTTGAAGAGCGCGTGGCAATCAATGGCCATACGCCGGACTTTACCGCCAACGCCATGTTGCCGCCGGAAGGCCTGGACCTGAAGGACTACCTCGGTGGTCTGGAACAGGGCCTGATTCAGCAGGCGCTGGACGATGCCAATGGCATTGTGGCGCGCGCGGCAGAGCGCTTGCGCATTCGCCGTACCACGCTCGTGGAGAAGATGCGCAAGTACGGCATGAGCCGGCGCGACGGTGACGAACAGGCGGAGGATTGACGCCTGTTTTCCAACTGCTTCATTTATAAGCAGTTTTTTTTAGGCACGGGTATTGCTACATCCCTCGCAACGTTCCGTTTAACTGACGGTCAGCCAGCGAGAGAGCACAATGCCCCAAGCCGCCCAGATCTCTGCCTCCAATCCCGAGGGGCAACCTTCGTCCGTAGAGCAGGCAAGCCGCCAGGGGCTTGAGCAGGCTTTCGAGCTGTTCAGTCAGATGTCGAGCCAACTGACCGACTCCTACAGCATGCTTGAAGCGCGGGTCACCGAGCTCAAGGGTGAACTGGCCGTGGTCAGTGCACAGCGCATGCAGGAGCTGGCGGAAAAAGAACGTCTGGCCAACCGTCTGCAAAACCTCCTTGATCTGTTACCCGGTGGCGTCATCGTAATTGATGGTCACGGCATCGTGCGCGAAGCCAATCCTGCCGCCATCGACTTGCTCGGTCTGCCGCTGGAGGGCGAGTTGTGGCGCCATGTCATCGCTCGCTGCTTCGCCCCGCGTGAAGACGACGGTCACGAAATCTCCTTGAAAAACGGTCGACGCCTGTCGATTGCCACGCGTTCGCTGGATGCCGAGCCTGGGCAATTGGTGTTGCTCAACGACCTGACAGAAACCCGTCATCTGCAAGATCAACTGGCGCGCCACGAACGTCTGTCCTCGCTGGGGCGAATGGTGGCCTCGCTGGCTCATCAGATCCGCACGCCATTGTCCGCCGCTTTGCTCTACGCCAGTCATTTGACTGAGCAGGAGTTGCCGGTCGCCACTCAGCAACGTTTTGCCGGGCGTCTTAAAGAGCGCCTGCACGAGCTGGAGCATCAGGTGCGCGACATGCTGGTGTTCGCTCGCGGCGAATTGCCGCTGACGGATCGCCTCACCCCCAATGCCTTGATGCAGGCGCTGCAAGCTGCGGCCCTGACCCACGTACAGGATCTGCCGATTCGCTGGCAGTGCGACAGCCATGCCGGTGAGCTGCTGTGCAACCGTGACACATTGGTCGGCGCGCTCTTGAATCTGATCGAAAACGCGATTCAGGCCAGCGCCGGCGAGGTGCGCCTGAAAGTGCATTGCTACACCCGCGACAACACCCTGCGTCTGTGCATCAGCGATTCCGGTAGCGGGATCGAGCCTGCGGTGTTGGCGCGACTCGGTGAGCCATTTTTTACCACGAAGGTCACCGGCACTGGCCTGGGCCTGACCGTGGTCAAAGCGGTGGCGCGAGCACATCAGGGAGAATTGCAGCTGCGCTCGCGAGTCGGGCGCGGCACGTGCGCGCAGGTGATCCTGCCGCTGTTTTGCGCTGTCCACGGAGCTGAGTAAAAGACATGGGCATCAAGGTGTTACTGGTCGAGGATGATCGTTCGTTGCGCGAAGCGCTGGCTGATACGTTGCTGTTGGCCGGCCATGATTACCACGCAGTCGGCAGCGCTGAAGAAGCGTTGACGGCGGTGGCGCGCGAAGCGTTCAGCCTGGTGATCAGTGACGTGAACATGCCCGGTATGGATGGTCATCAATTGCTCTCGCTGCTGCGAGTGCGTCAGCCGCAATTGCCGGTGTTGCTGATGACTGCCCACGGCGCCGTCGAGCGTGCCGTCGATGCGATGCGCCAGGGTGCTGCGGATTATCTGGTCAAGCCGTTCGAGCCCAAAGCCTTGCTCGATCTGGTGTCGCGACATGCGCTAGGCAGTGTCGGTGCAACTGACGTCGAAGGCCCGATTGCGGTCGAGCCGGCCAGTGCCCAGCTTCTGGAGCTGTCGGCGCGAGTGGCCCGCAGTGATTCCACGGTGCTGATCTCCGGTGAGTCCGGTACCGGCAAGGAAGTGCTGGCGCGCTACATTCACCAGCAATCCTATCGCGCCACTCAACCGTTCATCGCAATCAATTGCGCCGCGATCCCCGACAACATGCTCGAAGCCACACTGTTCGGTCACGAAAAAGGCTCGTTCACCGGCGCCATCGCCGCGCAGCCGGGCAAGTTTGAGCAGGCGGATGGTGGCACCATTCTGCTCGACGAAATTTCCGAAATGCCTCTCGGCCTGCAAGCCAAGCTGCTGCGAGTGCTGCAAGAGCGTGAAGTCGAACGGGTCGGCGGGCGCAAGCCCATTACCCTTGATATCCGTGTGGTCGCCACGACCAACCGTGATCTGGCCGCAGAAGTGGCGGCGGGGCGCTTCCGTGAAGATCTTTTCTACCGTCTGTCGGTTTTCCCCCTGGCGTGGCGTCCACTTCGCGAGCGCACTGCCGATATCTTGCCGCTGGCTGAGCGGTTGCTGACCAAACACGTCAATAAAATGAAGCATGCAGCGGCCAAACTTTCGCCTGAGGCGCAAGCGTGCCTGACCGCATACCCGTGGCCGGGCAACGTGCGTGAGCTGGATAACGCGATTCAGCGTGCGTTGATCTTGCAGCAGGGCGGCGTGATTCAGCCGCAGGATTTCTGCCTGGCCGGGCCGGTGATGTTTGCTGCGTTGCCTGTGTCAGTGCCGACGCCTGCGGTCATTCGTGAAGTCGAAATCGATGCTGATTCGGCCGGTGCCTTGGGCGATGACCTGCGCCGCCGGGAGTTTCAGATGATCATCGACACCTTGCGCAGCGAGCGCGGCCGACGCAAGGAAGCCGCGGAAAAACTCGGCATCAGCCCGCGCACCCTGCGCTACAAACTGGCGCAAATGCGCGATGCCGGGATGGACGTCGAAGGTTATCTGTTCGCCACTTGATCGCTGGCGCAATGTTTGAAAACGCTTTTCTGAAAGGGCCGGCCATGAGCTGGCACCCTTGTTGCTAATACCTGTGTACCCGCCGAGTGAGTGTCAAAAAATTGCGGGCCGCCCAAGAGAGTAGACCATGAGCCAAGGTATTGAATTCAATCGATTGATGATGGACATGAAGGCTATGAAAATAGACGCCATGTCAGCGCCGAAATCGACTGCCGCTGTCCCTGAATTGGCGGGCAGCAGCTTTTCCGACATGCTCGGTCAGGCGATCAACAAAGTCAGCAATACCCAGCAGGCGTCGACTCAGTTGGCCAACGCCTTTGAAGTGGGCAAGAGCGGCGTCGATCTGACGGACGTGATGATCGCTTCGCAAAAAGCCAGCGTGTCGTTCCAGGCTCTGACCCAGGTGCGCAACAAACTGGTTCAGGCTTATCAAGACATCATGCAGATGCCGGTATAAGGACGAGATTGAGTCATGGCAGAAGCAGTCGCCGATAACGTTCCGGCCAAGGCCACCCCGATAGACGGCAAACCGCCGTTGTTCGGCCTGTCCTTCCTGGAAAACCTCTCCGAGATGACCGTGCTGCGTCAGGTGGGCCTGTTGGTCGGCCTGGCTGCGAGCGTGGCGATTGGCTTTGCCGTGGTGCTGTGGTCGCAGCAGCCGGATTACCGTCCGTTGTATGGCAGCCTTGCCGGCCTGGACGCCAAGCAGGTCATGGAAACACTGGCCGCCGCCGACATCCCTTACAACGTCGAACCGAACTCCGGTGCCTTGCTGGTCAAGGCCGATGACTTGTCCCGTGCGCGGCTCAAGCTCGCAGCCGCTGGTGTCACTCCCAGCGACGGCAACATCGGTTATGAAATCCTCGACAAGGAACAGGGTCTGGGTACCAGCCAATTCATGGAGGCGACCCGTTACCGTCGCGGCCTCGAAGGTGAACTGGCGCGAACCATTTCCAGCCTGAACAACGTCAAGGGTGCCCGCGTGCACCTGGCGATTCCGAAGAGTTCGGTATTCGTTCGCGATGAGCGCAAGCCAAGTGCTTCGGTTCTGGTCGAGCTGTATTCCGGTCGTTCGCTGGAGCCGGGTCAGGTGGTAGCGATCATCAATCTGGTGGCGACTTCCGTACCAGAGTTGAGCAAATCGCAGATCACCGTCGTCGACCAGAAGGGCAACCTGCTCTCTGATCAGGCGGAAAACTCCGAAATGACCATGGCCGGCAAGCAGTTCGATTACAGCCGCCGCATGGAAAGCATGCTGACCCAGCGCGTCCACAACATTCTGCAACCGGTGCTGGGCAACGATCGCTACAAGGCTGAGGTTTCGGCCGATATCGATTTCAACGCCGTCGAGTCGACTGCCGAACAGTTCAACCCGGATCAACCGGCGTTGCGCAGCGAGCAGTCGGTCAGCGAGCAACGCACCGCCAGCAATGGCCCGCAAGGTGTGCCGGGGGCCTTGAGCAACCAGCCGCCGTCGCCGGCTTCGGCGCCGCAAACCACCGCGGGTGCAGCCGCTCCGGCCGCCATGGTACAGCCAGGTCAGCCATTGGTTGACGCCAACGGCCAGCAGATCATGGACCCGGCCACCGGGCAGCCGATGCTCGCGCCGTACCCTGCAGACAAGCGTCAACAATCCACCAAGAACTTCGAGCTCGATCGTTCCATCAGCCACACCAAGCAGCAGCAGGGTCGCCTCAATCGCCTGTCGGTGTCGGTAGTGGTCGACGATCAGGTCAAGGTCAACGCGGCCAACGGTGAAACCACCCGCGCGCCGTGGACCGCCGACGAACTGGGCCGCTTTACGCGTCTGGTGCAGGACGCGGTTGGCTTCGATGCCAGCCGTGGCGACAGCGTCAGCGTGATCAACATGCCGTTCTCCGCCGAGCGCGGTGAAGTGTTTGCCGAAATTCCGTTCTACTCCCAGCCTTGGTTCTGGGACATCGTCAAACAAGTGCTGGGTGTATTGTTCATCCTGGTGCTGGTGTTTGGTGTGCTGCGTCCGGTACTCAACAACATTACCGGCGGCGGCAAAGGCAAGGAGCTGGCCGGTTTGGGCAGCGACGTGGAACTCGGAGGCATGGGTGGCCTGGATGGCGAACTGTCCAACGACCGCGTGAGCCTCGGTGGTCCGCAGAGCATTCTGTTGCCGAGCCCGAGCGAGGGTTATGACGCGCAACTGAATGCAATCAAGAGCCTGGTGGCCGAAGATCCGGGTCGTGTGGCTCAGGTCGTGAAAGAGTGGATTAACGCAGATGAGTGATAACCGAGCCGCAACCGTCAAGCTGACCAAGGTCGACAAAGCTGCGATTCTGCTGCTGTCACTGGGTTCGACCGATGCTGCGCAAGTGCTGCGCCACATGGGCCCCAAAGAGGTTCAGCGTGTAGGTGTGGCCATGGCCCAAATGGGCAACGTCCATCGTGAGCAGGTCGAACAGGTCATGAGCGAGTTCGTCGACATCGTCGGCGACCAGACCAGCCTGGGCGTCGGTTCCGACGACTACGTGCGCAAAATGCTCACCCAGGCATTGGGCGAAGACAAGGCCAACGGCCTGATCGACCGCATCCTGCTCGGTGGCAACACCAGCGGTCTCGACAGCCTGAAATGGATGGAGCCGCGTGCTGTTGCCGACGTGATCCGTTACGAGCACCCGCAGATTCAAGCGATCGTGGTCGCCTACCTCGACCCCGATCAGGCGGGTGAAGTGCTCGGCAACTTCGACCACAAGGTGCGTCTGGACATCATCCTGCGCGTCTCCTCGTTGAACACCGTGCAACCGGCGGCATTGAAAGAACTCAACCAGATTCTCGAGAAGCAGTTCTCCGGCAACTCGAATGCCTCGCGCACCACCCTGGGTGGCATCAAGCGTGCGGCCGACATCATGAACTTCCTCGACAGCTCGATCGAAGGCCAGCTCATGGACTCGATCCGCGAAGTCGACGAAGACCTGTCCGGTCAGATCGAAGACCTCATGTTCGTGTTCAACAACCTCGCCGATGTCGACGACCGCGGGATACAGGCGCTGCTGCGCGAAGTGTCCTCCGACGTGCTGGTCCTGGCCCTCAAGGGTTCGGACGAAGGCGTCAAGGAGAAGATCTTCAAGAACATGTCCAAACGTGCCGCCGAACTGTTGCGCGACGACCTCGAGGCCAAAGGCCCGGTGCGCGTCAGCGACGTCGAAACCGCGCAGAAGGAAATCCTCACCATCGCCCGCCGTATGGCCGAAGCCGGAGAAATCGTGCTCGGTGGCAAGGGCGGCGAGGAAATGATCTAAGCCCATGGACAAGCACGACGACGATGTGACGGATCTGATCCGTGCCCGCGATGTACGCGGTTTCGAGTCCTGGGCGATGCCAAGCTTCGATCCGCCAAAACCGGAACCCGAGCCTGAGCCAGAGCCCGAACCGCCGGAAATGGAAGAAGTGCCGCTGGAAGAAGTCCAGCCACTGACCCTGGAAGAACTCGAAAGCATCCGCCAGGAGGCTTATAACGAAGGCTTCGCGACCGGCGAAAAAGAAGGTTTTCACAGCACCACTTTGAAGGTGCGCCAAGAGGCTGAAGTCGCCTTGGCGGCGAAACTGGCCAGCCTTGAGCAATTGATGGCGAACCTGTTCGAGCCCATTGCCGAGCAAGACACACAGATCGAAAAATCGTTGGTTGATCTCGTTCAGCACATCACCAAACAGGTGATCAAGCGCGAACTGTCCATCGATTCGAGCCAGATCGAACACGTCATGCGCGACGCCCTCAAGCTGTTGCCGTTGGGTGTCGACAATGTCCGCCTGTTCGTCAATCCGCAGGACTTCGAGCAGGCCAAAGCCCTGCGCGAACGTCACGAAGAAACCTGGCGCATTGTCGAGGATGAAGCGCTGATGCCGGGCGGTTGCCGGGTTGAGACGGCGCACAGCCGCATTGATGCAAGCATTGAATCGCGTGTGACGCAGGTTATGGACAAACTGTTCAATCAGTTGCACGAACAGTCCCTGCACCCGGCGGCGGCGGACTTGAGTCTGGACATTGCCGAAGACGTCAAACCGGCTGCCGTGACTGACGAGCCGCTCGCGGACGCCGACGATGCGCCTTGAACGCACCAGCTTCGCCAAGCGCCTGAGCACTTACACCGAGGCTACTGAAATTGCCGGGGCGCCAATTCTTGAAGGTCGCCTGCTGCGCATGGTCGGCCTCACGCTGGAAGCCGAGGGCCTGCGCGCCGCCATGGGCACGCGCTGCCTGGTGATCAACGACGACAGCTACCATCCTTCGCAGGTGGAAGCGGAAGTCATGGGCTTCTCCGGCAGCAAAGTCTTTCTGATGCCGGTTGGCAGCGTCGCCGGTATTGCCCCGGGCGCCCGCGTGGTGCCTTTGGCCGATACCGGTCGCCTGCCGATGGGCATGAGCATGCTCGGTCGTGTGCTCGATGGCGCCGGTCGTGCGCTGGACGGCAAGGGCGGCATGAAAGCCGAAGACTGGGTGCCGATGGACGGCCCGACGATCAACCCGCTCAACCGTGACCCGATCAGCGAGCCGCTGGACGTCGGCATCCGTTGCATCAACGGTTTGCTGACGGTCGGTCGTGGCCAGCGTCTGGGTCTGTTCGCCGGTACCGGTGTCGGTAAATCGGTATTGCTGGGCATGATGACTCGCTTCACCGAGGCCGACATTATCGTCGTCGGGCTGATCGGTGAGCGGGGTCGGGAAGTGAAAGAATTCATCGAGCACAGCCTTGGTGAAGAAGGCCTCCAGCGCTCGGTGGTGGTCGCGTCGCCTGCGGACGACGCACCATTGATGCGTTTGCGCGCGGCGATGTACTGCACACGTATCGCCGAGTATTTTCGCGACAAGGGCAAGAATGTCCTGTTGCTGATGGATTCGCTGACCCGTTTCGCCCAGGCCCAGCGGGAAATCGCCTTGGCCATCGGCGAACCGCCAGCGACCAAGGGTTATCCGCCGTCGGTATTCGCCAAACTGCCGAAACTGGTGGAGCGCGCCGGTAATGCCGAGAAGGGCGGGGGTTCGATCACCGCGTTTTACACCGTGTTATCCGAAGGCGATGACCAGCAGGACCCGATTGCCGACTCGGCGCGGGGCGTGCTCGACGGTCACATCGTGCTGTCGCGGCGTCTGGCCGAGGAAGGTCACTACCCGGCCATCGATATCGAAGCGTCGATCAGCCGGGTAATGCCGGCGGTTGTCTCGGCGGAGCACATGCAGCGCGCGCAATATTTCAAGCAGCTATGGTCGCGTTATCAGCAGAGTCGCGACTTGATCAGCGTCGGTGCCTATGTCGCCGGTGGCGACCGCGAGACCGACCTGGCGATTTCCCTGCAAGCGCAGTTGGTCAGGTATCAGCGTCAGGGCCTGAACGACAAAATCAACATGGGCGAAAGCCAGGCATATCTCGAAACCCTGTTCGCCCCTGCGGCGGGCGGGTAACCGTTTATGGCCGTCAGCCGAGCCGCGCGCCTGGCGCCGGTGGTGGACATGGCCGAGAAGGCCGAGAAAACCGCCGTGCAGCGCCTTGGGTACTTTCAGGGCCAGGTCAAGGTCGCTGAAAGCAAACTCGCCGACCTGAACGCCTTTCGTCTGGATTACTCCGAGCAGTGGATCGTACGCGGCAGCACTGGCGTGAGCGGGCAATGGTTGCTCGGCTTTCAGGGGTTTCTCGCGCAACTCGATACGGCAGTTGATCAGCAGCGCCAGAGCCTGGTCTGGCACCAGAACAATCTCGACAAGGCGCGTGACGAATGGCAGAAAGCGTTCGCCAAGGTCGAAGGCCTGCGCAAACTGGTCCAGCGGTATCGCGAAGAGGCGCAACGCCTGGAAGACAAGCGTGAGCAGAAGTTGCTGGATGAGTTGTCCCAGCGTTTGCCACGGCATGATCCGTTTTAAACCACTGCGATATACCCTGTGGGAGCGAGCCTGCTCGCGAATGCAGTCGGCCAGTTGACTGAAATGTTGACTGACACGACGCCTTCGCAAGCAGGCTCGCTCCCACATTTGATCTTGCGTTGCACCTTGCCCCTGCGTCTACCAAGTGCTAAACCTTGTAGACGTTTGTTAATGACAAGGAAGCCAGTCAATGTCAGTCGTTACAGAAGTCTCTCCCGATGGTCACAAACTGACGATTTCAGTCAAAGGGCGGTTCGATTTCGGTCGCCATCAGGAGTTTCGCGAGTCCTACGAGCGACTCAATCAAAAGCCCGAGTCCATCGTGGTCGACCTGAAAGACGCCACTTACCTGGACAGTTCCGCGCTTGGGATGCTGCTGCTTTTGCGTGATCACGCTGGCGGAGACGACTCGCAGATCCGCGTCGTCAACTCTAACTCCGACGTGCGCAAAATCCTCGCCATCTCCAACTTCGACAAGCTCTTTGACATCAGTTGACGGCCATGCAGGCGCAAGAGCCGCTGATAATCCTGATCGCCGAAGACAGCGCCGCTGACCGGTTGCTGCTGTCGACCATTGTCCGCCGCCAAGGTCATGAGGTGCTGACGGCGGCCAACGGGGCCGAAGCCGTCGATATCTTTCGCCAGCAGCAACCGAGTCTGGTGCTGATGGACGCGATGATGCCGGTGATGGACGGCTTCGAGGCTGCGCGGCAGATCAAGGCGCTGGCTGGGGAAACGCTGGTGCCGATCATCTTCCTCACGTCGCTGACTGAAAGTGAAGCGCTGGCCCGTTGTCTGGAGGCTGGCGGCGACGACTTTCTGGCGAAGCCCTACAACCAGGTGATCCTTGCCGCCAAAATCAAGGCGATGGACCGCTTGCGCCGCTTGCAGGCCACGGTGCTGCAACAGCGCGACCTGATCGCCAAACATCACGACTACCTGCTTAATGAGCAACGTGTTGCAAAAGCGGTATTCGATAAAGTCGCGCATTCCGGTTGCTTGAGTGCGTCGAACATCCGTTATCTGCAATCCCCCTACGCGCTGTTCAATGGTGATTTGTTGCTGGCGGCGTACACGCCGGCGGGCGACATGCACGTGCTGCTCGGCGATTTCACCGGGCACGGCTTGCCGGCTGCGGTGGGCGCCATGCCGTTGGCGGAGGTGTTTTATGGCATGACAGCCAAGGGTTACGGCTTGTCCGAAACCCTGCGCGAGATGAATGCCAAGCTCAAACGCATTCTGCCGGTGGACATGTTTTGCTGCGCGACGCTGCTGTCCCTGAGCTTTCAGCGGTGCTCGGTTGAAGTGTGGAACGGCGGCATGCCGGACGGTTATCTGCACCGCATCGCCAGTGGTGAACGCATACCGTTGGCCGCACGGCATTTGCCGCTGGGTGTGCTCAGCCCGCAAGCATTTGATGACGGTACACAGGTGCACCCGATGGCCGTTGGTGATCGGGTCTTTCTGTTGTCTGACGGGGTGATCGACACCAGCGATGCCAACGATCAATTGTTCGGCGTCGAGCGTTTACAGCAAGTATTTGCCGCCAACCGTGAGCCGGATCGGCTGTTCGAGGATATCGAGCGGGCGCTGCGGGATTTTCGCGGCGAGGCTCGCGACGATGTCAGCATGGTCGAGGTCAGTCTGCTGAGGCCTGAGCAGGTTCAGCCGCCGGCGCCCATGTATTCCGACAGCGGCCAATTGAGCCCGCTGGACTGGTCGGTGAGCTTCGAATTCCGTGGCGCTACGCTCAGGCGTTACAACCCTTTGCCCTACCTGCTGCAATTGCTGTTGGAAGTGCACGGCCTGCGCACGCAAAGCGGCGCGCTGTACAGTGTGCTCGCGGAGTTGTATTCCAATGCGTTGGAGCACGGGGTGCTGGGGCTCGATTCCAGCCTCAAGCGCGATGCCGCAGGATTCGCCCGCTATTATGAACAGCGCAACGCGCGTCTGGAGGTCTTGCAGGACGGCTATGTGCGTGTGCATTTGCAGGTCAGACCGCAAGGCGCGGGCGGCTGTCTGGTCATTCGTGTCGATGACAGCGGCAAGGGATTTGATGTGGCGCGGGTGATGGAACGACCGCTGGACGGTGTCCGTTTGTCGGGGCGTGGTGTCAGCTTGGTCCGGCAATTGGGGCGCAACGCCCGTTGGTCGGACGAAGGTCGTAGTGCCCACGTGGAGTTTTTCTGGGAGGTTGAGGCATAATCCGCGCAATTCTTGATCAAGGAGTGAACAAGTGGCAGATAAACAAGTTGATCGCGAGGTACTCGATACCTTGCGCGAAGTGATGGAAGACAGTTATCCGGACCTGCTGGATACCTTCCTGAGCGATTCCGAAAGCCGTTTGCATGAGCTGCAAAAGACCGCTGATGCCAGGGTTCTTTCGGAGGTTGCGCACAGCTTCAAGGGCAGCGCCAGCAATATGGGGGCTGTTCGACTGGCAGCGCTTTGCCAGGAGCTTGAATCGGACGCAAAAAACAAGAGCCCGGCAGAAAACGTCAAACTGGTGGCTGAAATCAGCGGCGAATTTGCCAATGTGCGCCCTGTTTACGAAAACGAACGACAGCACATCCACCTCCACTGATTCTTCCGTTCGGCGCTTTTCTTAAGTGTGGGGCAAATATGGCCCGGCGCTTGCTAATAACTCCATAACTGTACCTACGATCCCAGTGCAGCGGAGACCGTTTCATGCCTGCGACCCCCAACATTCTTCTTCAGAACGCCGCCCAGGCCAAGGCTCAGGCCGCGTCTGCCAAATCGTCGGCAATGGCCGCAGACGCTGGGGACAAGGCTACAAGCTTCGCCAAAGTGTTCGCCGATCAGGGCTCGAACAAGCCTGCGGTCTCTGCTGATAATTCGGTGAAATCGGCGCGCGACAAGGTTGCCGATACCGGTGGCAAAAAGGACGCCGGCACCGATCAGTCTGCCGCTCCCGAGCCGGCGGTTGCCGATAGCGGCAAGGCGTTGCCTGCTGATACAGCGGCATCGAGCGACGACAAGGCTGCCAGCGACGATGGCGCACAGACGCCGGTAGCCGACGCCACTGTCGGTGACGCCGCAGTGGTTGACCCGGCCCTGGATCCGGCGTTGGCTGCCATCGTGCAGCCGACCGTGACGGCGCCCGTCGTAGCGGGTCCAGCGACCGCACCGGCCCAGGACGAAACTCCGGAAGTTGCCGTGATGGCGAGTATGGTCAAAGACCCGGCGGCCAGCGCCGACAGCGATTTCGACCCTTCGGCCGATCCGCTTGATTCGCTGCCTGCCGTGCGGATGGCGATGGAGCAGGGTGGTCATATTTCCGCCGCTAGCCAGGCTCAGCCCAAAGCTGCGCCAGCACAGGCCGATGGTGAATTGACCTCGGCGCAGACTTTTGCCGCGGGCATGGCGAGCATGCTCGACGTGCAGACCGACAAGGACAGCACCAGTCAGGGCGGTGACAAAGCTTTCAGCGGGCTGCTCGATGACGGCCTCAAAGACCTCAAGTCCGCCACCAGCGATACCCGCGTCGATGACTTCGCTAACCGTCTGGCAGCGCTGACCCAGGCCGCTACACCGAAGACCGCGAACGCAGTGCCGGTCAATCAGCCGATTGCCATGCATCAGAGCGGCTGGACCGAAGAAGTGGTCAATCGCGTCATGTATCTGTCGAGCGTCAATCTCAAGGCGGCGGACATTCAGTTGCAGCCGGCCGAATTGGGCCGTCTGGATATCCGCGTGAACATGGTCCCGGACCAGCAAACCCAAGTGACGTTCATGAGTGCGCACCCGAGTGTGCGTGAAGCGCTCGACGGGCAGATGCATCGCCTGCGTGAGATGTTCAACCAGCAGGGCATGGGCCAGGTCGACGTCAACGTCTCCGACCAGAGCCGTGGCTGGCAGGGTCAGCAAGGTCAGGAACAGGCGCAACAAGGCCAGAGCGGGCGCACCAGCGCTGGCGGTGGTCGACTGGATTCGGCAGATGAAGAATTGGCAGCCGCCGCTGTTGCTGAAGCAGCCGTTCAAACCACCAGCGTGATCGGTACCAGCGCAGTCGATTATTACGCCTGATAAAGCACTGATCGCCCTTGTGGGAGCGAGCCTGCTCGCGAATGCGGTTTAACATTCAACTTTTACGTCGACTGTTACATCGCTTTCGCGAGCAGGCTCGCTCCCACAGTTGTTTTATGGTGCCCGTCCTCCCCTCCAACACTTCTGGCATAACACTTGCTCTTGCCTTGCCGTGCGACTGTGAAAACCCGAATAGTGACGGATTATTGGCATGGCGAAGAGCGAAACAGCAGCAGTAAAAGACCCCGCAACCAAAGGCAAACTCAAGCTGATCATCGTGATCGTGCTGGCGTTGTTGTTGGCCATTGGTGCGTCCGTGGGGGCGACCTGGTTCTTCATGCACAGCGCTCAGAGCAAGCCTGCCGATGCCGCCCAAGCAGCGCCGGTCGGCAAGCAGCCGGCGATTTTCGAACCGATGGCCCCCGCCTTTGTCGCCAACTACAACCAGAACGGCCGTCAGCGCTACATGCAGGTGAGCATCACCATGCTGGCGCGTAACCAGGCCGACCTGGAAGCGCTGAAAGTGCACATGCCGGTGATCCGCAACAACCTGGTAATGCTCTTCTCCGGTCAGGACTTCGCCACCTTGGCGACCCCGGTCGGCCAGGAAATGTTGCGCCAGAAGGCCACCGCCAGCGTCCAGGAAGTGGCGCAGAAAGAGCTGGGCAAAGTGGTGATCGAACAGTTGCTTTTCACTAATTTCGTACTGCAGTAGGAACACGACATGGCCGTGCAGGATCTGCTGTCCCAGGATGAAATCGATGCGCTGTTGCATGGCGTCGACGATGGTCTGGTACAGACCGATAACGCTGCCGAACCCGGCAGTGTCAAAAGCTACGACCTGACCAGCCAGGATCGCATCGTCCGTGGACGCATGCCGACTCTGGAAATGATCAACGAGCGTTTTGCCCGTTACACCCGCATCAGCATGTTCAACATGCTGCGCCGCTCGGCGGACGTTGCCGTCGGTGGCGTACAGGTGATGAAGTTCGGCGAATACGTGCACTCGTTGTATGTGCCGACCAGCCTCAACCTGGTCAAGATCAAACCCCTGCGCGGCACCGCGCTGTTCATCCTCGACGCCAAACTGGTGTTCAAGCTGGTGGACAACTTCTTCGGCGGCGACGGCCGTCACGCCAAGATCGAAGGGCGTGAATTCACCCCGACCGAACTGCGCGTGGTGCGCATGGTGCTGGAGCAGGCCTTCGTCGATCTGAAAGAAGCCTGGCAAGCGATCATGGAAGTCAATTTCGAGTACATCAACTCGGAAGTGAACCCGGCCATGGCCAACATCGTCGGCCCGAGCGAAGCGATTGTGGTCTCCACCTTCCACATCGAACTCGATGGCGGTGGCGGCGACCTGCACGTGACCATGCCGTACTCGATGATCGAGCCGGTGCGGGAAATGCTCGACGCCGGTTTCCAGTCGGACCTCGACGATCAGGACGAGCGCTGGGTCAACGCCCTGCGCCAGGACGTGCTCGATGTCGACGTGCCGATCGGTGCCACTGTGGCCCGCCGCCAGTTGAAGCTGCGCGACATCCTGCACATGCAGCCGGGGGATGTGATCCCGGTCGAGATGCCGGACGAAATGATCATGCGCGCCAACGGCGTGCCGGCCTTCAAGGTCAAGATGGGCTCGCACAAAGGCAACCTCGCGTTGCAGGTGATCGAGCCGATCGAGCGTCGCTGAAGCGGCGCTTTTACCCCCACATTTAGCTGAATTTTTGCCCGCCGAGGACAAATGATGAACGACGATATGAACGCCCAGGACGATCAGGCACTGGCTGACGAATGGGCTGCTGCCCTGGAAGAGACCGGTGATGGTCAATCCGAAATCGACGCACTGCTGGCGGCCGACGCATCCAGCGGCTCGCGTCTGCCGATGGAAGAGTTCGGCAGCGTGCCGAAGAACAAGGACCCAGTGACACTGGACGGCCCGAACCTGGACGTGATCCTCGACATCCCGGTGTCCATTTCGATGGAAGTCGGCAGCACCGACATCAACATCCGCAACCTGCTGCAACTCAACCAGGGTTCGGTGATCGAGCTCGATCGCCTGGCCGGCGAGCCGCTGGACGTCCTGGTCAACGGCACGCTGATCGCTCACGGCGAAGTAGTGGTGGTCAACGAGAAGTTCGGCATCCGCCTGACCGACGTGATCAGCCCAAGCGAACGCATCAAGAAGCTGCGCTGAGTGAAAAGGTTTCTCTGGGCTCTGCTGGCCTTGCCCCTGAGCGTGTTGGCTGCCGAACCGGTGGCTGGCCACGCCGCGCCTGCCGCTGCTACCGCACCGATGGTCAACAGTGGCGTGGCTGGGCAATTGACGCAGCTGGTGTTCGGCCTGCTGCTGGTGCTGGGGTTGATCTTCTTCCTCGCCTGGCTGTTGCGTCGGGTGCAGCAGGCGGGGCCGGCGGGTAAAGGGCAGGTGATCGAGCTGATTGGCTCGCGCGCGCTCGGCCCGCGTGACCGTCTGATGCTGGTGCAGGTCGGTAATGAGCAGATTCTGCTCGGCTTGAGCCCCGGCACCATCACCGCGCTGCACGTGCTCAAGGAACCGGTCGAGGTGCCGAGCACCAGCGAGAAAGCGACGCCGGAATTTGCCCAGCATCTGCTGAGGATTCTCGGCAAGGATCAGAAGGATAAGAAGTAATGGGTGCGCTACGCATCGTCTTGACGCTGGCCCTGATGCTGGCCGCGCCGCTGGCGTTCGCCGCCGATCCGTTGTCGATCCCGGCGATCACGCTGGGCACCAACGCCGACGGCGCGCAGGAGTATTCGGTCAGTCTGCAGATCCTGCTGATCATGACCGCGCTGAGTTTTATCCCGGCGGCGGTCATCCTGATGACCAGTTTCACGCGGATCATCATCGTCTTCTCGATCCTGCGTCAGGCCCTGGGCTTGCAGCAGACGCCGTCGAACCAGATCCTCACCGGCATGGCTCTGTTCCTGACGATGTTCATCATGGCGCCGGTGTTCGACCGGGTGAACAAAGATGCGCTGCAACCGTATCTGGCGGAGACACTCACCGCCCAGCAAGCTGTGGAAAAAGCCCAGGTGCCGATCAAGGACTTCATGCTCGCCCAGACGCGCACCAGCGATCTTGAGTTGTTCATGCGCCTGTCCAAGCGCACCGACATCGCCACCCCGGATCAGGCGCCACTGACTATTCTGGTGCCGGCGTTCGTCACGTCCGAGCTGAAAACGGCCTTCCAGATCGGCTTCATGATCTTCATTCCGTTCCTGATCATCGACCTCGTCGTGGCCAGTGTGCTGATGGCGATGGGTATGATGATGCTCTCGCCGCTGATCATCTCGCTGCCGTTCAAGATCATGCTGTTCGTGCTGGTGGATGGCTGGGCGCTGATTATCGGCACCTTGGCCAGCAGTTTCGGAGGTGTCTCGCCATGACGCCGGAAGTCGCGGTCGATATCTTTCGTGAGGCGCTGTGGCTGACCACACTGATGGTCGCGATTCTGGTGGTGCCGAGCCTGTTGGTGGGCTTGCTGGTGGCGATGTTTCAGGCAGCCACGCAGATCAACGAACAGACCTTGAGCTTTCTGCCGCGTCTGCTGGTGATGCTGGTGACCCTGATCGTCGGCGGTCCGTGGATCGTGCAGACGTTCATGGAATACATCATCGAGCTGTACAAAAACATCCCGATGGTCATCGGCTAAGCCATGCAGTCGCTGCTTCAGCTGACCGACACCCAGATCAGTTCCTGGGTGGCGACGTTCATGTTGCCGCTGTTTCGCGTGGCCTCGATGCTGATGGTCATGCCGGTATTCGGCACGACCCTCATCCCGCGGCGCGTGCGCCTGTATTTCGCCGTCGCGATCACCGTGGTGATTGTCCCGGGTCTACCGCCGATGCCGGCGGTGAGTCCGCTCGATCTCAGTGGCTTGCTGCTGATTGCCGAGCAGATTCTGATCGGCGCCGTGCTTGGCTTTTCCCTGCAGCTGTTTTTCCAGGCATTTGCCGTGGCCGGGCAAATTGTCGCGATCCAGATGGGTATGGGCTTCGCCTCGATGGTCGACCCGGCCAACGGCGTTTCGGTGGCGGTGATCGGGCAGTTCTTCACCATGCTCGTGACGTTGTTGTTCCTGTCGATGAATGGCCATCTGGTGGTATTTGAAGTCCTCACCGAGAGCTTCACTACGTTGCCGGTGGGTAGCGGGCTGATGACCGCGCATTATTGGGAGCTGGCCGGCAAACTCGGCTGGGTCCTGGGGGCGGCGTTGCTGCTGGTGCTGCCGGCAGTGACCGCGTTGCTGGTGGTCAACATCGCTTTCGGCGTAATGACCCGCGCCGCGCCGCAACTGAACATTTTCTCCATCGGTTTTCCGCTGACCCTGGTGCTCGGGCTGTTCATCGTCTGGGTCGGTCTGGCGGATATTCTCAATCAGTATCAGCCGCTGGCCACCGAGGCCTTGCAGTTGCTACGCGAACTCGCACGGACGCGCTGAGTCATGGCAGAGAGCGAAAGCGGTCAGGACAAAACAGAAGACCCCACGGAGAAACGTAAAAAGGACTCCCGTGAGAAGGGCGAGATTGCCCGCTCCAAAGAACTAAACACCCTCGCTGTAATGATGGCCGGTTCCGGCGCGCTGCTGGTGTTCGGCGGCATGCTTGCCGAAGACCTGATGGACCTGATGCGCCTTAACTTCACGCTGTCGCGCGAAGTGATCATGGACCAGGGCTCCATGGGCGCGTTTCTCTTGCAGTCAGGGAAACTCGCGTTGGTGGCGATCCAGCCGATCATGATCACGCTGCTGCTGGCCGCGCTGATCGGGCCGATTTCCCTCGGTGGCTGGCTGTTCGCAGCAGGCTCCATGGCGCCCAAGTTCAGCCGGATGAACCCGGGAGCCGGCCTGAAGCGGATGTTCTCGATGAAGGCCATCATCGAACTGCTCAAGGCGCTGGCAAAGTTTTTGATCACCTTGTCCGTGGCCTTGATGGTGTTGGCTGCGGACGTCGATGACTTGCTGCGTATTGCCCATGAGCCACTCGAGCTGGCGATCATTCACAGTGTGGTGCTGGTCGGCTGGAGCACGCTGTGGCTGGCCTGTGGCTTGATCATCATCGCGGCGGTCGATGTCCCGGTGCAGATCTGGGAGAGCATGAAAAAGCTCAAGATGACCAAGCAGGAAGTGCGCGACGAGCACAAGGATCAGGAAGGTCGCCCGGAGGTCAAACAGCGCATCCGCCAGACCCAGCGCGAAATGTCCCAGCGACGCATGATGGCGGCCATTCCCGACGCCGACGTGGTCATCACCAACCCGACCCACTACGCCGTGGCGCTGAAATACGATTCGGAAAAGGGTGGGGCGCCGATACTGCTGGCCAAGGGCAGTGATTTCCTGGCACTGAAGATCCGCGAAATTGCCGTGGCCAATAACGTCATGCTCCTCGAATCGCCGGGGTTGGCGCGTTCGATCTACTACTCGACCGAACTCGATCAGGAAATCCCTGGTGGGCTTTACCTGGCCGTTGCCCAGGTATTGGCCTACGTCTATCAGATCCGCCAATACCACGCGGGCAAGGGTAAGCGTCCGGATCCGCTCAAGGACGACCTGCCGATCCCGCCGGACTTGCGCCGCGATTCCTGACAACATACAGCTGCTACAGGGCCCAGAGCTTGAGCGTGTCTGCCGATTCCCCTGGATTTGCATCGTGACTATCAGTGTCGAACCTTTTTTGGTTTGACTTTTTGATCTCTTCGGATTTTGGCTGGATTATTGCTTCGTCTGCGAGTGGTGTCTGGAAATAGCTATTTTTTTGACTTCGCAGGGTCTGCCAGGCATGGCTAGGGTACGGGGTGGGGGGATTGAGTTCCTTCGTGAGGATGCTGGGTTCGATAAGAAATAATAAGGCATGAATGAAATAATCTCGGTGACCAGTCCGCTCTTGCCGCCATTGGAGGAGTTTATTCCCTATCTTGAGCAGATATGGAAAAACAAACGGCTGACCAATAACGGTCCCTTTCACCAAGAGTTAGAGCAGGAACTAGCTCGTTACCTCGGTGTTGGGCATTTGTCGTTGTTTACCAATGGTACGCTGGCGTTGATTACTGCGCTGCAAGCGTTGCATGTGGTCGGAGAGGTTATTACCACTCCTTATTCCTTTGTTGCCACAGCCCATGCGTTGGTTTGGAATCGGCTGACTCCGGTGTTTGTAGATATTGATCCGCAGACCTTCAATATTGATCCGGAAAAAATAGAGCAGGCTATCACTGCGCAGACGACCGCTATCATGCCGTTGCATTGTTATGGTAATTCCTGCGATGTTGAGGCGATACAACGAATTGCCGATAAGCATGGCCTACGGGTTATCTATGATGCCGCACATGCCTTTGGCGTGCAGGATAAGGGCGGCAGTATTCTACGTCATGGCAATCTCAGTGTATTAAGCCTGCATGCAACCAAAGTGTTTAATACGTTTGAAGGGGGCGCAATTATTAGCCCCGATGCGGAAACCAAGTTGCACATCGATCAGCTAAGAAACTTCGGCTTCGTCGATGAGGTCACCGTGGTGACTTGTGGCATCAACGGAAAAATGAGTGAGCTTAATTCAGCGTTCGGTCTCTTGCAGTTACAGCACATTGATCGCGCCCTCCAGCAGCGCAAGGAGATCAACAGCTTCTATCGCGCGCAACTTCAGTCAATACCAGGCATCGAACTGAAGCCGCCAACGCCATTGCAGGTATCCAACTACGCTTATTTTCCGATATTGGTGGGAGCTGAGTATCGATTGTCTCGGGACCAGCTTTATTACCTGCTGCAAGAACACAATATATTTGCGCGCCGCTATTTTTACCCGCTGATTACCGAGTTGTCGGTATATAGCGAAAAAGCTGAATTGCGTCGGCATCCGTTGACTCATGCTGAGGAGGTGGCAAAGAAAGTTATTTGCCTGCCGATTTATCCCGGGCTTGAATTGGTGGATGTCGAAAGGATTGTGTCAATTATTCGAGCCGGTTGTGAGTAGTATTTGTTTTGCTGGAAAACAGTGCGTCATTGGAATGCGCTGTTTTCTGGTCGTGGCATGATGATGCAGTGTAATTTATTAATTGATGGAGTTGCGGTATGAGTCAAGAACAATTTATTGAAAACTTCCTTTCGGCCACCGATTTTCAGACTCCGGTCGAAGTCAGTATGGACACCGAATTGATGAATCTGCCTGAATGGGATTCCCTGGCAGCACTGGGCGTTATCGTCATGTTCGACATGGAATACCAAAAAGTACTCACTGGGGATGACCTGCATAAGGCTGTCACTGTTGGTGATCTCTATAACTTGGTAGGTTAGTTGATATGCCACTTGTTACGTTGAAATCTGTGCGCTTCGCTGGAATGGCAACCTGCGTCCCAACACGCATTGTTTCCAATCTGACTGATTGTAAACCACAACTTCGCCAGGAACGCGAAAGGCTGGTCCGCAACATCGGTATTGAGTTTCGGCGACTAGCGCAGGAGTGGCAGTGTTTCTCCGATTTGGCTTTCGATGCCGCCGAAAAGTTGTTGGAAAGTCTGGAGTGGAAGCGTGAGGAAGTTGATGCGCTTATTGTTGTAACCCAGTCGCCAGACTACCTGGCGCCTGCCACTGCGATCATTCTTCAGGATCGCCTGGGGCTGGCTCATTCGACCCTCGCCTTTGATGTCAATCTGGGATGTTCGGGTTATCCGTTTGCCCTGCATCTGCTCGGGTCAATGATTGCTGCTGGCGGGGTGAAGAAGGGACTTGTGTTGGTCGGAGATCGTGGCGCAAGTTTGAGCGACCCGATTTTCTCCGACGCAGGAACCGCAACGGCTCTGGAGTTTTGTGCTGACGCGCCGCCGATGCATTTTGATTTGAACAGCGACGGTAGCGGTCACAAAGCAATTATATTGCCCGTCGGCGGGCACCGCGAGCCTGTCAGCATGCAGCACTTGATTCCGTTTCGTGAAGACGAAAACGATCACTGGAGGCGTGCTATCGATCTTCAGTTGGATGGCACTGCCGTATTGAGTTTCTCGACTCAGCGGATTCCTCCTGCAGTAGAAAAAATGCTTGAGTACGCGAATACATCGAAAGAAGAGGTGGATTATTTTGTTTTCCATCAGGCCAATCGAATGATCAATGAAACTATCCGGAAAAAGCTGGCTCTTCCGGTAGAGAAAGTGCCTTCCACTTTGCGCGACTTCGGTAATACCAGTGGCGCTTCTTTGCCATTGACCATGACCGTCAGGATCAACAAGCAGCTCGAAGATGGGCCTAATCGCGTATTGATGTCGGGTTTCGGTATCGGCTTGTCATGGGGCACTTGCTTGATCGACATCAATGGGGCGAAGTTTCCTGACCTGATCGAGTCCTGATATCCGTTTGCAAGTACTTGAATAATGAGCTGGAGAATAAAGTGGTGAGTACCGATATCAGTTTCAATCCGTTCAGCTTGGCCGGCAAACGAGTGTTAGTGACCGGCGCAAGTTCCGGTTTGGGGCAGGCCATTGCGTTGAGCTGTGCCCGTATGGGGGCAGAGCTTATTATAACGGGCCGTGATAAGGGACGTTTGACGAAGACTTTTGAGGACCTGCTGAGTATTTCGGATTTGCCTCATCGAATGATTGAGGCTGACCTGGTTCTTGTTGAAGGGCGCGCGGCGGTAGTGGAGGCACTTGGTTCAGAGATTCATGGTTTGGTGCATAGCGCAGGTATTTCCCGGCTTTGCCCCACTCGTATGATGAGCGAGGGGCATCTGAGAGAGCTTCAAACTATCAACGTCGAGGCTCCCATGTTGCTCACCCAGGGCATATTGAAGCGCAACCTGATGGCTGTAGATGGATCAATATTGTTTATCGCCTCTATCGCTGCCCACATTGGCGTGCCAGGGGTTGGGGCTTACTCCGGAACCAAAGCGGCCTTGATCGCTATGTCACGGTGTCTGGCAATGGAAGTCATCAAGCGGCGTATTCGCGTCAACTGCTTGTCGCCGTCATTGGTCGAAACGCCGCTGTTTGATGAGGCAGTCAAAGTGATGAACTCTATGACTCAGCAACTTGAAAATCATCCTTTGGGCTTCGGCAAACCTGAGGATATCGCTAACGCAGCGATCTTTATGCTCTCAAGTGCCAGCCGTTGGGTAACGGGCACAACATTAGTGATGGACGGTGGACTGACGATCACTTAGGGGCCGAAGGAGCCAGGGCATGAAGAAGATAATCATTTTGGGTGCTGGAGGGCTCGGACGCCAGGTATTGGCTCAGCTACAGGTTGATTACTCTCACGGCATAGATTGGGTGATTGGCGGTTTTGTCGACGAGCGCGGTCCAGAGGTCGTTTCCGAATCGCTTTACTATCCCTGGTTAGGATATCCCGAGCACTTTGAGCCTGGGCCTGAGCACCTGTTTGTTGTCGCCATTGGCGATCCGTCAAGCCGCCAACGGCAGGTGAAGCTACTCCTCGATAAGGGCGCAGAGTTTGTGGCCATTCGTACTCGCTGCCAATTAGGTACCCGAAGTAGTTGGGGCCCGACTTTTTTTGGTTATGACGCCAGTTGTGGTGTTGACTGCAAGATAGGTGATTTTGGCTTTATCGATCAGGAAACCATGATTGGTCACGACGTGGTGATTGGCGATTACGTTCATATCGCCCCCAGGTGTCTGCTGGCAGGCTATGTAACGATCGAAAACGGAGTGGTGATTAATTCCGGAGCCATGATTGCTCGTGGCGTCCGTGTGGGTGAAGGTGCAGTAATTGGTATGGGGGCAGTGGTTTTTAAGGATGTCCCTGCCGGGGCGACCGTAGTGGGTAACCCGGCTCGCGTTATATTTAACAAGGCATTGTAAGAGCTCCAGGTTGTGGTTGCCTGGTCACGAATTTTTACGGGTAAGTTTATGCCGCGTCATGCTTTGGATGGAATGCACTACACCAGTCCGGAAACGCTCTCGCTTGAACGCGAGAAGCTTTTTGGGAAATTGTGGAGCTTTGTCGGTTTCAGTTCGATGGTGCACGAGCGTAACCAATTCTTCACTCGAAAGGTCGCGGGCACGCCTGTCCTCATTCAGCGTACCGAGGCCGGTATTCGTGCTTTTATCAATGAGTGTCCGCATCGACTGTCGCCCATTCAGACGAGCAGCACCGGCAAACGCCCATTAGTCTGCCCTTATCACGCATGGTCTTTTGGGGCTGAGGGTGAATTTCGTGGCATGCCCAACGAAGGGCTCTATCAGTTCAGTGCGGCAGAGCGAGAGAAAATTTGCCTGAAGAAGCTTCAAGTGGCAGAAGTAGGGCAGTTACTTTTTATAAATTTTTCGGAAAATCCGATTGCCTTGACGGAACAGTTCTCTGAAGACTTTCTTGAACAGTTGAGAGATGTATCGTCTCATTTGGACTCTCAGGTGATTTACAGTTGTCATCGCGTTCGATACAACTGGAAATTAAACATGGAGAACGTAAAAGACTATAATCACGTGCCTTTCGTGCACTCGAAAACGTTTATGCCAGCGTTGGCCAAGATGGTGAAAGCGCTTCATGTTGTTGACTCGGAGGAACCTTCGAAGGTGGTCCAGTTAATAGATGAAAGTGTTGCGCCAGAACTTGGGAGTCTAAGTTATAGTTCAAAGGCCTCGATTAAGCCTTATGAGAACTGGTTTGCTTCTTTGTGTAATAAGTACGGTGATGAGCAGGCCTACTACAACTGGTTTATATACCCCAATGTAAATTTTTGTAGTGTCAAAGGTGAGCATTTTTTGCTGCAACAGTTTGACCCGGTGTCGCCAGGAGTCACCGATTACCACTTGTGGATGATGACGGCAACCCGAAAGGATGAACGCACCGACTTTACGGCGTTATTATCGGCGCTTATTCGTGGGGAGCGGACGGTTATTGCAGAGGATACGGTGGTCCTTGAAAGCCTGCAGGATGGGTTTGGAAAGCATTCAGGTCGATTTATGCATGGAGAATATGAAGCCCATATAGTTCAGCAGCATCTCTGGTATCGAACCCATGTGCTGGGGGAGAAGGTATGACGAACTATGTTGTATTGGGTGAAGGCTCGGCACTTGAGTGCGCCTGTGGAGTAGCGGACGATCTGGGGATGGCCTGCGTAAGGGTTGAGTTGCCTTCGGCGGATCGTTATAACTTTCAGCTTGATGATTTTTTTGCAACCTATGCGTCCGACGATACGCTGGTTTTTGCAGCGTTAGATGAGCGTGCAGTCAATTACTCTCGACACAAATTGATTGCGCGAGTTCGTATGGCGGGCTATCGATTATTTAATTTGATATCACCCAAGGCGATAGTCGACGAGGGGGTCGTGCTGATGGGGAATGTCTATGTTGGCGCTGGCTGTAATCTCGCCGGACAAAGTGTTGTCGGTTTGGGCTGCTGGTTGGATCGCCAGGTCACTATAGATCACTCGGTGCGTTTGGGTTCATGCGTGACGCTGCAGTGTGGGGTGACTCTGGGGCGGGACGTGGTGGTTGGAAAAGGCACTACGCTTTCCACGGGAAGTTTTGCGTTGAAAGGAACAAAAATCGGCCACCATTGTGAGTGGTTATTGGGTGGGCAGTTGCCAGAAATAATTCCGGATCAATCTTTTTTTGATCGCTTGATGCCTGATGGAGCGAGAATCTTGAAAAAAAATAATTAGATTTTTAGCCTGGTTTTTATACCGGTGCATCAACATGAAATTATATTTTTTTGGGAAGCAAAATGTCGAAGGGTTATAGCGAAATGATGGGTCTGGAAGTGGCGGGTAATTATCAAAATCTCATAACCATTTTTCAGCAAGCGGTATCATCCTATCAAGTGAGTCCATGGTTTTGCATACCACCTGAGGCCTGCCGGATTTACCAGTCCGAAGGCGGTTTGACGCAGGTTGTATTGCTGGGCACAACCCAGTTCTCTCAGCTTTTTATTAATGAAGCTGCAGGGCGGATTAAGATTGTTGGCGTGGTAGACGATTTTAAGGCAAAAGACGGCGCTGCTTTTCATGGCATTCCCATTATCAGTTCGGAGGCCATGTTGAGGTTGGCGCGCGAGCAGCGGATCATCAGTATCAACGGCTGCCGATATGACTATTCACGGCGTTATTTCAAGAATCTGACGTTGCAGCACGTCATTCCAATGTTGAACTTTGAACAGGCTCTGCGCTTGCTTTCAATTAGCCCCTGTACTGATCATCGAATTGATGACTGGGGTGGATACATCGCTTCGCATGCAGCCGAACTGATCGCTCTCAGTCATCGTTTGGATGACGATTATTCTCGCTTTACCTTGTTCAGCGTTTTACTCAGTCATCTGACCTGTAACCCTGAGTGGATTTTGAATGCGGCGAAACCGTACCTGACTTTATATTTTCGATCGGGCTTATGGCTACCCAGCCAGGGCGAACGCTTTGCTGATTGCGGTGCCTCGATAGCTGAATCCACTAAAGCTTTTATCGACGCGACAGATGGCGTCTTCAAGAGAATATGGATGATTGAGCCCGACGAGGTCAATCAGCGGACAATTGCATCTTTTATCACGGATTATTCGGGGCCCCCTGTCACGGGCGAAAAAGGTGTCATTGAGTTGTTGGGGGTCGCACTGGGTAGCGAGGATGGAGAAATGCCGTTCTTGCATGAGGGTGGGCATGGTGGTCATCTTTTGGCAGCCCCTACAGATCAAGCAATTTGCAGGAATGTTGCGGTTCGACGATTGGACGGTCTGCTGGATGATTCGCCTACGTTGATAAAAATGGATATCGAGGGCGCAGAACTCGAGACCTTGAAAGGGGCGCAGGAACATATTCTTCATGGGCGCCCAAAAATGGCGATCTCGGCCTATCACAGAGCTTCTGACTTGTTGGACATTTCCAAATACGTTGAAGGGTTGCGTGGTGATTATAAAATAGGCATTCGCCACCATACTGAAGAGCGCTGGGACACCTGCCTTTATTTTTATTAAGGTGCTTGGGAAGGGATGGTGGTTTTAGTGCTGCCTTGCTGCAATCTAATGCGTAATTTTTGATTGTGGCAAGCGTCGGCTGTAACTGATTACAGTATGTTGGTGTTAGAAATAAAGAAGGTTTATATGAACGACAAGCCACTGGTTAGTGTGGTTATTCCTGCCTACAAAACCATGTATTTTGACGCGGCACTGGCCAGTGCTTGTCGACAAACCTATGAACCTTTGGAAATTGTAGTTTGTGATGATTCGCGCACCGATATAATCAGTGCGTTGGTACGCCAGTATCAGGAGTCTTCGGGAGTTTCTATTCGTTATGAATTTAACGAGCAGGTGCGCGGAGAGCTTTTCAATGCGATTGAATGTATAAAACTTGCCAACGGCAAATACATAAAGTTTCTCCATGATGATGATGTCCTGCATCCCGACTGTGTGGCTGAACTCGTCGCCGCCATGGAGGGTGACTCTTCTGTTTCTATCGCTTCTTCGCGCCGGCGGCTGGTGGATTGTGAGGGGGAACAACTGCCGGATGTTATTGCTACGGCTCTGCCCTTTTCGACCGATGTCGTGATCAATGGCGCGGAGCTGACGTCGTTCCTCGGTGAGCACACCATCAACTTCATTGGTGAACCGAGTTGCGTACTCTGTCGTCGTGAAGATCTCTTGGCCTTGGGTGACGATTTAATGTCGCTCAACGGTTGTTTGATTTACTGGTTTGGCGACCTGGCGATGTATGTGAAGCTCTTGCAAAAGGGCAACCTGGCTTTGCTTAAACAACCATTGGCAGATTTTCGTGTGTCTGTTGAGCAGGGTAGTCAACTGGGGCGCGATCAGCCTGGCATTGGCAATAACGGTCGTGCCGACTTCAGGCGCAGTCTTCGAGAGTTAGGCTGGAGTCAGGAAGGTCCTGAAAACTGCCTGGTATCGGTTTCTCCAATGGATGGCGAGCGGGTATTCGAAAAAGTAGACATCCTGGATCTGCTGGAACAAAGCCACGCCAAGCAGGTATCGGCGGAACAACAACGGCGCTGGATGGCTGCACGGGTGCCAAGCCAGATTCAGCACCAACTGATTGATAGTTACCTGCAGGCTAACGGTGGCGGCCCGTTGATCGGGGTGATTGTATTGGATCTGTCGGGTGAGCCTCAGGCGTTGAAGCGCACCTTGGAGAGTCTGGCGGGTGAGCGCAATTTTTATGACGCGCTGAAAGTGCTGGTGCTGACGCCTGAAGAACCTCCAGAGACCTCCACAGATGAGGTGGTGCAGTTCCTGCCCTTGCAGTCGGACTACGTCGCGCAAATCAATCAACTATTGCGGGCAGGGGAGTTCGAGTGGTGTCTGTTGGTCAAGGCGGGAGATGAATTCACCCGTAGCGGCTTGCTGATTGCCGGACTGGAACTGTTGCCCGATCCCGATTGCCGGGCGGTTTTTTGTGACGGCGTTCTCCGTCAGGGCAATGGCGAGATGGGTATCGCGTTGCGGCCGGACTTTAATCTGGATTATTTACTGAGCTTGCCGACGGCCATGGCTCACAACTGGATATTCAGGCGTGGGGTGGTATTGGACGCCGGTGGTTTCGACGCGGCTTACACAGAGGCGCTGGAGCTCGAGCTGATTTTACGTTTGATCAATCAGGGCGGGACCTCGGGTTTTGGGCATATATCCGAACCCTTGCTGATCAATCAGGCAGTAGTGTTGCGCGAAAACGACGGGGAGCGGCGCGCGATTGCCGAGCATCTTCAGCAGCGTGGGTATCAACAGGCGCTCATCAATAGCTCGCAGCCGGGTCACTACCAGATTGATTATGGTCATGAGTCCAAGCCGTTGGTCTCAATCGTGCTGGTGCTGAACGACGAGTTGGCAGGGCTGCAGCGTTGTATTTTCAGTGTCCTGGAACAAACGCTTTACCCGTATTACGAAATACTGATCGTCGACAATGCGAGTCAGACGGACGAGGCTCGGCAGTGGCTGCAAGCGATCGAAGAGATGTCGGAAAATCGCATTCGCGTACTTGGATTGACGCACGCGGTGGACCGTTCGACAGCGAATAATATCGGTGCGCAATATGCCGAAGGCGAATACCTGCTGTTTCTACGTACCTTCACCGCCGTTCTTCAGGGGCAGTGGCTTGGTGAGTTGCTGAACCATGCGCAGCGTCAGGAAGTGGGAATTGTCGGGGCGAAAACCGTCTCCAGCGACAGTCAGATTACCGATGCCGGGTTGATCCTCGGCTTGCAGGGCGCAGCGGCACCGGCATTTGCTGGTGAAAAGATTGATTCTGCCGGGTACATGCACCGTTTGCTGGTTGATCAGAGTTGCGGCGCCGTTTCCGATGCCTGTTTGATGGTTCGCAAAACGCTGTTCGATGGCGTCGGCGGGTTCGATACAGAGCAGTTTCCAGAGTTGGGTGCGGACGTGGATTTGTGCCTGCGACTCGGTGAGCATGGCTATCTGACTGTCTGGACGCCTCGCTCGCTACTCATGCATAGCGTGCAGGCCGAGCCGCTAGGAGAAAAGGTCGAGGATGCTTTATACGAACGTTGGCTCCCTGTTCTCGCCCGCGACCCGGCTTACAATCTCAATTTTTCATTGATGCAGAGCAGTGCTTTCCAGTTCGCCGACCCTCAGCTGTGCTGGCGTCCACTGGTCTGGCGACCCTCGCCGACAGTGTTGGTACACCCCGCCGATCGTTACGGGTGTGGTCAGTATCGGGTGATCCAGCCGTTCAATGCGCAGAAGAAGGCCGGTTTGATCGACGGAGTAATGTCAGGAGTGTTGCTGCCGGTGACTGAAATAGAACGCCTTGCACCCGATGCAATCGTCCTGCAACGGCAGATCGGTGAAGAGCAGCTCAATACTCTGCGTCGCATGCAGAAATTTTCCGGAGCCTTCAAGGTCTTCGAACTGGATGACTACCTGCCTAACCTGCCGCTAAAAAGCATCTATCGTGAGCAGCAGCCCAAGGATATTGTGCGCAGCTTGCGTCGTGCCTTGTCGTATGTGGATCGCTTTGTAGTGTCGACCGAGCCATTGGCCGAGGCGTTAAAAGACTTCCATCCTGATATCAAGGTGATGAAAAACCGCCTTGATCCAGATTGGTGGAGTGAGTTACCGGTCAGTCAGCGTCGAACCAGCGCCAAGCCGCGAGTGGGTTGGGCGGGCGGGATAGGTCATAAGGGTGATCTGGAAATGATCAGCGATGTGGTCAAGGCTCTGGCGCATGAAGTCGACTGGGTTTTCTTCGGCATGTGTCCGGACAAGCTTCGGCCCTATGTGAAGGAATTTCATAGCGGGGTCGAAATCAGTCTTTACCCGGCCGCGCTGGCCAGGCTGAATCTGGATCTGGCGGTGGCGCCGGTGGAGCAGAATCTATTCAACGAATGCAAAAGCAATCTGCGCTTGCTGGAGTATGGGGCGTGCGGCTTCCCGGTAGTGTGCAGTTCTCTGGTCTGCTACCAGGGTGATCTGCCGGTTACTCGAGTGAAAAATCGCTTTAAAGACTGGGTCGAGGCCATTCGCATGCATCTGGCTGATCTGGATGCCACGGCGCTTGCTGGCGATGCCTTGCGTGAAGTGGTCCGGCGCGACTGGATGCTCAACGACGATGCGCTGGCATCGTGGCGTAAGGTCTGGCTGCCTGATTGAGGCAAGTTGAGGAGGGCCAAGGTACGGTCCTCGGCCATGCTCGCTCGCGACGAAACCTGGACATTCAACATTGATATGAGTTGATACTGCCGGAGACAAAAAAGTGACAGATCTGTGACAGATCCATTCATTGCACCTTGTCATCGAAACCGCTGAGTCTTTTCTGGTCAGCGGTTTTTTTTGGGGGGGGTATTTAGTCGACGTTGTTTGTTCGGCGTTTGCAGCTTGTGAAAACTGCCACCACTCGTCGGAATAGACTCCCTACCTGTAATTTCTGACAGTAGCCAACCCTCCCTGTCGCGGGTGTAAATAAAACTATCCGCCCCAGCCGCGATAGGAGTCTGCCCCCATGACCAGCCAAACCCCCAACTCCCCGGACAGCAGCGCGTTGAACCTGCGCGAACAAAAGATCTCCAACGGCGCCAGTGTGCTGGATGTGACGACGCTGCCCAGCGACGCGCGCACCCGGATCGCCAGGTGGCCGCAGATTGCCGTCGGTCAGAAGCTCTGGCTAAGCTACGCCGGCACCAACGCGGATGACACGCCTTATGCCGCGCAGACCTATGACGCGACGCCCGTGCCCATCGAAGGCCTGCCTGGCGGGATGTACCCGAATGCGCCGGTGGCCCAGTTGCGCGGCTTGAAGGACGGCTCGACCCTGCGCATCGAGTTCAAGGTCACCTTCGATGGCAGTACGGATGAAAGCACGGCGGTCCTGTTCCCGATCCGTATATACACGGTCAAGGCGCTGGTGGCGCTCAAGCCCGAGATCACCTCGGTCAAGGACAGCAAGGGGGTGGAGATTCCCGATGGTCACACCACGGTGGACACCACCGTGAAGCTGGCCGGCACGGCGACGGCCAACACGAAGGTGGAGATCCTTGACGGCACGACCTCCAAGGGTCAGGTGGATGTCGATGGCAACGGCATCTGGACGCGGGATGTCACGGGGCTGGCCGTGACCAGCCACAGCTTCACGGCCAGGGGGCTCTATGCCAGTAACCCGGTGTCCACGGTGCGGAGGGTGGTGGTGTTGGCGGCGCTGACGCCGGCGATCAACTCGGTCAAGGACAGCAAGGGGGTGGAGATTCCCGATGGTCACACCACGGTGGACACCACCGTGAAGCTGGCCGGCACGGCGACGGCCAACACGAAGGTGGAGGTCCTTGACGGCACGACCTCCAAGGGCCAGGCGGATGTCGATGGCAACGGCATCTGGACGCGGGATGTGACGGGGCTGGCCGTGACCAGCCACAGCTTCACGGCCAAGGGGCTCTATGCCAGTAACCCGGTGTCCACGGTGCGGAGGGTGGTGGTGGCACATCCGTTGGCGATTTCTCAATCACAGATGAATCTGAAGGGATTCAAGCTTATCCAGAATTATGGGTGGGCTACCCCCGGTGAGGTTATTGGCAACACAGAAACGCGTGTGCCGACGGGGGGTGTCCCTCCATATATTTTTACCCCGGAAAACAGCACCTTCGCGTCCGTGAGCACAGATGGGAAAGTTACAGGGCTAAAGAATGGCAGCACCAACATCATTGTTAGCGACGCATCGAAGAACAGAGTGTCTTACCAGGTGGTGGTTTCCAACGTCTACAGGTTAATCACATCAAGTTCGGCGATGACGCCGGCTGAGGCGAATACGTGGGCTCTGAACCAAGGGGGGCGCGCGGTGAGGATGGACGGTCTTGCCTTGAACTATAATTTTTCCGTTTTAGCACAAATGTTCCCTACCGAAGGAGCGTCCGGCGGACGGTGGCACGTGCCCTATGAGGGTGTGCCTCCGGGCGTAAGATTTTATTGGCGGCGCTATGCTGATGAAGTCGTGGCGACCGGTTACCCGATCTCCGATTTGCCCACAAACCGGCAGTTCGCGTTCACCTTGGTCCCGGTGTAAGCAGCCGGGGCCCGGAAGCGCCCGTGGTGAGGAAATTGGGTCTCTAGTCTCACCGGATTCACCAAATGCCCGATGCACCGCATCGGGTTTTTTGTATTCGTGCGCCAGGCATGGCGCTGTCCGGCCTACTGCGGTGGACGACGAGGTGGAGGGGAAGCTCTCTACACGGACCATACCGGAATTGCAGACATTGAATCTGCGACAAAGCATGGAACGCTGATGCACCCGTTAAAAGCAAAAGATCGCAGCCTTCTGCAGCTCCTACAAGAGGCGTAAATCCATTTAGGAACTGCCGAAAGCTTGGATCTTTTTATGCCAGCGCAAAAGTTGGAAAGCTTCTTGCAGTAGCCGCCGTACGTCCGCTCTGGGCGTCAAAAGTTTGCTTTAAAGGAACGGGGAAAACCGGTGGATCGCTCTCAGTTACTCAACAGTGCTCGCTCAAACGTTGCCGACCTCAGTCGAGGCAATCTGGGCGTGCCGTTGTTGCTGCTGGTCATGTTGGCAATGATGATGTTGCCGATTCCACCGTTCCTGCTGGACGTGTTTTTCACCTTCAACATTGCCTTGTCCATCGTCGTGCTGCTGGTGTGCGTTTACGCCCTGCGGCCACTGGATTTTGCGGTGTTCCCGACCATCCTGCTGGTGGCGACGCTGATGCGCCTGGCGTTGAACGTGGCGTCGACGCGGGTGGTGATGCTCCACGGTCAGGACGGCCACGCCGCCGCCGGTAAGGTGATCCAGGCCTTCGGTGAGGTGGTGATCGGCGGTAACTACGTGGTCGGTATCGTGGTTTTCGCGATTTTGATGATCATCAACTTTGTCGTGGTGACCAAGGGGGCTGGGCGGATTTCCGAGGTGAGCGCACGTTTCACCCTCGATGCGATGCCCGGCAAACAAATGGCGATCGACGCCGACCTCAACGCCGGTCTGATCGACCAGAACCAGGCCAAGTCGCGCCGTCAGGAAGTCGCCCAAGAGGCCGAGTTCTACGGTTCCATGGACGGTGCGAGCAAATTCGTCCGTGGTGACGCCATCGCCGGCCTGCTGATTCTGTTCATCAACCTCATCGGCGGTATGGCCGTCGGTATCTTCCAGCACAACATGAGCTTCGGTGACGCTGGCCGGGTTTACGCCTTGCTGACCATCGGTGACGGTTTGGTGGCGCAATTGCCATCACTGTTGTTATCAACAGCGGCGGCGATCATGGTGACCCGTGCTTCCGGTTCGGAAGACATGGGCAAGCAGATCAACCGCCAAATGTTCGCCTCGCCCAAAGCGCTGGCAGTGGCTGCCGGTCTGATGGCGGTCATGGGCCTGGTGCCGGGCATGCCGCACTTCTCGTTCCTAAGCATGGCCGCACTGGCTGGCGGCGCCGCGTACCTGTTCTGGAAAAAACAGAACGTGGCCAAAGTCGTCGCGCTGGAAGAGGTCAAGCGTCAGCAGGAATTGCTGCCATCGCCGGCCCGCGCCATGGAAACCAAAGAGCTTGGCTGGGACGACGTGACCCCGATCGACATGATCGGCCTGGAAGTCGGCTATCGCCTGATCCCGCTGGTGGATCGCAATCAGGGCGGGCAATTGCTGGCGCGGATCAAGGGCGTGCGCAAGAAGCTGTCGCAGGATCTGGGCTTCCTGATGCCCACTGTGCACATTCGTGACAACCTCGATCTGGCTCCGAGCGCGTACCGCCTGACCTTGATGGGGGTGATCCTGGCCGAGGCCGAGATTTACCCGGATCGTGAACTGGCGATCAACCCCGGTCAGGTCTACGGCGCGCTCAACGGTATCAACGCCAAAGATCCGGCTTTCGGTCTGGAAGCGGTGTGGATCGAAATCAGTCAGCGCGCGCAGGCACAATCGCTGGGTTATACCGTTGTGGATGCGAGCACCGTGGTCGCGACGCACTTGAACCAGATTCTGTACAAGCACTCCAGCGAGCTGATCGGCCACGAGGAAGTGCAGCAACTCATGCAATTGCTGGCCAAAAGCTCGCCAAAACTGGCGGAAGAGCTGGTGCCGGGCGTGGTTTCGTTGTCGCAGTTGCTCAAGGTGCTGCAAGCGTTGCTGGCCGAGCATGTGCCGGTACGCGATATCCGCAGCATTGCCGAAGCCATCGCCAACAACGCCGCGAAGAGTCAAGATACCGCCGCGTTGGTGGCTGCTGTGCGGGTCGGCGTATCTCGCGCAATCGTCCAAAGCATTGTAGGCACGGAGTCTGAGCTACCTGTTATCACTCTGGAGCCAAGGTTGGAACAGATATTGCTCAATAGTCTGCAGAAGGCAGGACAAGGCTCGGAAGAGGGCGTTCTGCTGGAGCCAAGCATGGCCGAGAAGCTGCAGCGTTCGCTGATCGAAGCGGCGCAGCGGCAGGAAATGCAAGGTCAGCCGGTCATCCTCTTGGTAGCCGGCCCGATCCGCGCGATGCTCTCGCGCTTTGGCCGCCTGGCAGTCCCTGGATTGCACGTGCTGGCCTACCAGGAAATACCGGACAACAAGCAAGTGACGATCGTTGCGACAGTAGGGCCCAACGGCTGAGGTAGTGGTTTATGCAAGTTAAGCGTTTTTTCGCCGCCGATATGCGTCAGGCCATGAAGCTGGTTCGTGATGAGCTGGGCGCTGATGCCGCCATCATTGGCAACCGCCGCATTGCCGGCGGCGTCGAACTGACGGCGGCGCTGGATTACAAGTTGTCGGCGCTCGCGCCACGGGTTCCGAACATGGAGCTCGAAGACGAGCTGCGCAAGACCCAGTCGCGCATCGTCACCGCCCAGGCCGAATTGAGTCTGCGGGGCGAAGCCGACGGCGACACCAATCGCCAGCTGTTCGCCGGTTTGCCAATGACGGCCGGCCTGCCGCTGACCGCTGCCGAACCGTTGAGCGAGCCGACTTACGCGGCCCCGGCGCGTCCGGCCCCGGCACCTGCGCAATCGTCAGGCGGGATTGATCCGCGTGCACTGGATTCGATGCGTTTTGAATTGAACAGCCTGCGCGAGCTGATGGAAGTTCAGCTCGGCACCCTCGCCTGGAACCAGCTGCAAGGCAGCCGCCCGGCGCAAGCCAACCTGTATCGTCGTCTGCAACGTATCGGCCTGTCCGGCCCGTTGTCGCGCGACCTGCTGGCGATGATCACCGATATCGAAGAACCTCGTCAGGCCTGGCGCATGCTGCTGGCGCACCTGGCGCGGATGATTGCCGTACCGGAAGTCGAGCCGCTGGAAGAGGGCGGTGTGATTGCCATGGTCGGCCCTGCCGGCATGGGCAAGACCACCACGCTTGCCAAGCTTGCTGCCCGCTACGTGCTCAAGTACGGCGCGCAGAATGTCGCGCTGGTGAGCATGGACAGCTTCCGCATCGGCGCTCAGGAACAACTGAAGACCCTGGGCCGGATTCTCAACGTGCCGGTAACGCACGTCGATCCGGGTCAGTCGCTGGTGCAGGCCCTGGACCCGCTGCTGCGCAAACGCGTGGTGCTGATCGATACCGCCGGCCTGCAGGCCAGCGATCCGGCACTGCGTATGCAGCTCGAAAGTCTGGCCGGGCGTGGCATCCGTTCAAAAAATTATCTCGTGCTGGCAACCACCAGCCAAAAACAGGTTCTAACCGCCGCTTATCACAGTTACAAGCGTTGCGGGCTCGCCGGGTGCATCCTGACTAAACTGGATGAAACGGCCAGCCTCGGCGAAGTGTTGAGCCTGGCGATCAGTCATGAATTGCCGGTCGCGTATCTGACCGATGGCCCACGGATTCCGGATGATTTGCATCTGCCGCGCCGTCATCAACTGGTCAGCCGCGCCGTCAGCGTGCAAATGCAGGAAGAACCCAGCGAAGAAGCCATGGCTGACATGTTCGCTGATATCTATCACAGCCCGACCAAGCAGGTAGGCTGAGGTAATCATGAACAATTTTTGTACCTACATCGATGGTCTGCCATGCATTGTTCCGTTTGTGAACGCGCAGCCAGTAATGTGGCCTCCGTCTATGCAAGACAAGGTAAAGAAATAACATGGGCAGCATGCATCCCGTACAGGTTATCGCGGTGACTGGCGGCAAAGGTGGCGTCGGCAAGACTAACGTGTCAGTGAACTTGTCTCTGGCGCTGGCAGAGCTTGGCCGTCGGGTCATGCTGCTGGACGCCGATCTGGGACTGGCGAACGTCGACGTTCTGCTGGGTTTGACGCCCAAACGCACCTTGGCCGACGTGATCGAAGGCCGCTGCGAATTGCGCGACGTGCTGTTGCAAGGCCCGGGCGGAATTCGCATCGTGCCGGCTGCATCGGGCACTCAGAGCATGGTGCATCTGAGCCCGGCTCAGCATGCCGGTCTGATTCAGGCGTTCAGCGACATCGGCGACAATCTCGACGTACTGGTGATCGACACCGCTGCGGGCATTGGTGACTCGGTAGTCAGTTTCGTACGCGCCGCGCAAGAAGTGTTGCTGGTGGTCTGCGACGAGCCGACTTCGATTACCGACGCTTACGCGCTGATCAAGTTGCTCAACCGCGATTACGGCATGAACCGCTTCCGCGTCCTGGCCAACATGGCGCAGAGCCCGCAGGAAGGGCGCAACCTGTTCGCCAAGTTGACCAAGGTCACGGATCGCTTTCTTGACGTGGCCCTACAATACGTCGGCGCCGTGCCTTACGACGAAAGCGTGCGCAAGGCCGTGCAGAAACAACGTGCGGTCTATGAAGCCTTCCCGCGTTCCAAGTGCGCACTGGCGTTCAAGGCCATTGCACAGAAGGTCGATACCTGGCCGCTGCCTGCCAACCCGCGCGGCCACCTTGAATTCTTCGTCGAGCGCCTCGTGCAGCAAACGGCAGGGCCTGTCATATGACCGCAAGCGGTATGAACTACTACAAAAAGTCGGCACGTGATGCGCAGTACGAGTTGATCGAGCGTTATGCGCCACTGGTCAAACGCATTGCCTACCACTTGCTGGCACGGTTGCCGGCGAGTGTGCAGGTCGAGGATCTGATCCAGGCCGGGATGATCGGCCTGCTCGAAGTCTCGACCAAATATGACGCCAGCAAAGGCGCCAGTTTCGAAACGTACGCGGGCATTCGAATCCGCGGCGCGATGCTCGACGAAGTGCGCAAAGGGGATTGGGCGCCACGCTCGGTTCACCGCAATACCCGTATGGTCAGCGACGCAATTCGCTCAATTGAAGCTAAAACCGGCCGTGATGCTAAAGATCATGAAGTTGCGGCCGAACTCCAATTGAGTCTCGACGATTATTACGGGATTTTGAATGACACCCTGGGCAGCCGCTTGTTCAGTTTCGACGACCTGTTGCAGGACGGCGAACACGAAGGGCTGCACGAGGATGGCGCGAGTGCTCATCTTGAGCCGTCACGCGATCTGGAAGATGAACGCTTCCAGGCAGCGCTGGCGGACGCGATTGCCAATTTGCCGGAGCGTGAGCGACTGGTGTTGGCGCTGTACTACGACGAAGAGCTGAACCTCAAGGAGATCGGTGAAGTCCTTGGCGTCAGTGAGTCGCGGGTCAGCCAGTTACACAGCCAGTGCGCGGCCCGTTTGCGGGGGCGTTTGGGGGAGTGGCGAGCGCGCTGAAGGCAGTGTGGGGACACTGCGAACGAGGCTGGTGCGGTGATGAACGGCACCGGTCTTGCTCTGTTGTGCTCCAGACAGTCTTTGAGTGTTACGCCGGATTGAATGAAATGGCGCGTCCAGGTGCTGGGCGCGTTTAAGACTGCTTGGAGGTCGAATTGGACAAGAACATGAAAATCCTCATCGTTGATGACTTCTCAACGATGCGGCGGATCATCAAGAACCTGCTGCGCGATCTGGGGTTCACCAACACCGTCGAGGCTGACGATGGCATTACCGCCATTCCGGTTCTCAACAGCGGCAGCATCGACTTTCTGGTAACGGACTGGAACATGCCGGGCATGACCGGTATCGACCTGCTGCGTCACGTGCGCGCCGATGAAAAACTCAAGCACCTGCCAGTGCTGATGGTGACCGCTGAAGCCAAGCGCGAGCAGATCATTGAAGCAGCCCAGGCCGGTGTAAACGGCTATGTGGTGAAACCCTTCACGGCCCAGGCGTTGAAAGACAAAATCGAGAAGATTTTCGAACGCATCGGTTGAGAAACTGCGCCACGGGGGAGCTATGGACCACAAAGAATCTTCACAGGGCGATTTTGAATCGACCCTGAAAAAACATGCGGTCGAACTGGTCGAAAGCCTTGAAAAGGGCAGGTTCGGCGACGCTGTGCAATTGATCCATGAGCTCAATCAGACCCGTGACCGTGGCCTGTACCAGGAAGTTGGCAAGCTCACACGTGAACTGCACAGTGCGATCGTCAATTTCCAGATTGATCCGAACATGCCGCAGGCCGAGGAAGTGTCGCAAATTACCGACGCCACCGAACGCCTGGGCTATGTGGTCAAGCTGACGGAAGCCGCGGCCAACCGCACCATGGATCTGGTGGAAAGCGCCACGCCGGTGGTCAATGGTCTGGCTGATGAAGCCCAGGCCTTGAGTACCGATTGGGGTCGCTTCATGCGTCGTGAGGTCGGGGCCGAAGAGTTCCGCGAACTGGCGCGCCGGGTCGACGGTTTTCTGTCACGCAGCAGCACGGGCAACCGTGCGGTGTCGAGCAATCTGAACGACATCCTGCTGGCTCAGGATTATCAAGACCTCACCGGTCAGGTGATCAAACGTGTGACCCAACTGGTCACCGAAGTCGAAAGCAATTTGCTCAAACTCGTGCTCATGGCCAGTCAGGTGGACCGCTTTGCGGGCATCGAACATGACCGTGCGGCGATGCTCGCTGAAAAAGATCCACAAAAACATCTCTCGCAGGGTGAAGGTCCGCAGATTCATGCCGATAAACGAGAAGACGTTGTGTCCGGTCAGGACGATGTGGACGATTTGCTATCCAGCCTTGGATTTTGAGTTTTAGGTTTTTAGACCTGTAGGAGCACCCCCTTAATGAGCTTCGGCGCCGATGAAGAGATCCTTCAGGATTTCCTGGTTGAGGCCGGCGAGATTCTTGAGCAGCTGTCAGAACAATTGGTCGAGCTGGAAAGCCGTCCGGATGATGCTGATCTGCTCAACGCAATTTTTCGCGGTTTCCACACTGTAAAAGGGGGCGCCGGCTTCCTTCAGCTCAATGAGCTGGTTGAGTGCTGTCACATCGCCGAAAACGTGTTCGACATCCTGCGAAAGGGTGAGCGTCGCGTTGATTCAGAACTGATGGACGTTGTGCTTGAAGCGCTGGATGCGGTGAACGGCATGTTCACCGAAGTGCGCGAGCGCAGCCCGATTACGGCGGCTACGCCTGAGCTGCTGGCCGCCCTGGCGCGTCTGGCCGAACCGCAATCGGCTGAAGCCGAAACGGTTGAAGAAGTCGTCGAGGCACCGGTTGCCGAAAGCGATTCGGGCGACATCACCGATAACGAATTTGAACAGTTGCTGGACTCGCTGAACGCCGTCAAGGCTCAGGCCGAAGCCCCGGCGGCTGTCGCTGCGCCTGCTGCAACTGAAGCGGCCAGCGATGAAATCACCGATGCCGAGTTCGAGTCGTTGCTCGATCAACTGCACGGCAAAGGCCAGTTCGCGGTTGATGCTGTGGCCCCTGCGGCGGCGGCCCCTGCGGCACCGGCCAAGGGCGACAGCTCGGACATCACCGACGACGAATTCGAAGCGCTGCTCGATCAGTTGCACGGCAAGGGCAACTTTGCCGTTGATGCGCTGGAATCGGCGATTGCTGCGGTGCCTGCGCCTGCTGCTCCGGCAGCGGCTGCGGCCGGCAGCGATTTGATCAGCGATCACGAATTCGAATCGCTGCTCGACGAACTGCACGGCAAAGGCAAGTTCACTGAAGTAGGGACCGCGTCTGCCGGCAGCACTGCCGCTGTCGCAAAACCTGCCGCCAAGACCCCGGCCGCAGCGCCCAAGCCTGCGCCGAAAGCCGAATCGCCAAAACCGGCGGCCGCTGCTGCACCGGCTCCGGCCCGTGCGCCAGCCGCGCCACCGCCGGAAAAACCGGCCAGCGAAGCCGAAACCACCGTACGGGTCGACACCGCGCGTCTCGACGAAATCATGAACATGGTCGGCGAGCTGGTGCTGGTGCGTAACCGTCTGGTGCGTCTGGGTCTGAACAGCGGCGACGAAGCCATGCAAAAGGCTGTGTCGAACCTCGACGTGGTCACGGCTGACTTGCAGACCGCGGTGATGAAAACGCGGATGCAACCGATCAAGAAGGTCTTCGGGCGCTTCCCGCGTCTGGTTCGCGACTTGGCTCGTCAGCTCAAGAAAGAAATCAACCTGGAGCTGGTCGGCGAAGAAACCGACCTCGACAAAAACCTTGTCGAGGCCCTGGCCGATCCGCTGGTCCACTTGGTGCGCAACGCGGTCGACCACGGCATCGAGTCGCCGGAAGAACGCGAAGCTTCGGGCAAGGCCCGTGGCGGCAAAGTGGTGTTGGCCGCCGAGCAGGAAGGCGATCACATCCTGCTGTCGATTTCCGATGACGGCAAAGGCATGGACCCGAACGTCCTGCGCGCCATCGCGGTAAAACGCGGTGTGATGGACAAGGATGCAGCCGATCGCCTGAGCGATACCGAGTGCTACAACCTGATCTTTGCACCTGGGTTCTCGACCAAGACCGAGATCTCCGATGTGTCTGGCCGCGGTGTCGGCATGGACGTGGTGAAGACCAAGATTTCCCAGCTCAACGGTTCGATCAACATCTACTCGACCAAGGGCCAGGGCTCGAAGATCGTCATCAAGGTGCCGTTGACCTTGGCGATCATGCCGACGCTGATGGTCATGTTGGGCAATCAGGCGTTCGCGTTCCCGCTGGTCAACGTCAACGAAATCTTCCACCTCGACCTGTCGACCACCAACGTTGTCGACGGTCAGGAAGTGGTGATCGTGCGGGACAAGGCCTTGCCATTGTTCTACCTCAAGCGCTGGCTGGTCAGCTCCGCCGCTCACGAAGAGCAGCGCGAAGGCCATGTGGTGATCCTTTCGGTGGGCACCCAGCGGATCGGCTTCGTCGTCGATCAACTGGTCGGCCAGGAAGAAGTGGTCATCAAGCCATTGGGCAAAATGCTTCAGGGTACTCCGGGCATGTCCGGCGCCACCATCACTGGTGACGGCCGTATCGCGCTGATCCTTGATGTTCCGAGCATGCTCAAGCGTTACGCCGCACGGCGTATTTGAATCCGGGGCGGCGGGGCGATGATGCTCCGCTGCACCTAATGGAGTGTTTATGGCAGTCAAAGTCCTGGTGGTGGACGATTCGGGTTTTTTCCGCCGCCGCGTCTCGGAAATTCTTTCAGCGGATCCGAGCATCCAGGTTGTCGGTACGGCAACCAACGGTAAAGAGGCGATCGATCAGGCCATGGCGCTCAAGCCTGACGTGATCACCATGGACTACGAGATGCCAATGATGGACGGCATCACGGCAGTGCGGCACATCATGCAGCGCTGCCCGACCCCGGTGTTGATGTTCTCCTCGCTGACCCACGAAGGCGCCCGGGTAACCCTGGATGCGCTGGACGCCGGCGCGGTGGATTTCCTGCCGAAGAATTTCGAAGACATCTCGCGTAATCCCGAGAAGGTCAAGCAACTGCTGTGCGAAAAGGTGCATAGCATCTCGCGCAGTAATCGTCGTTTCAGTGCTTACAGCGCACCTGCGCCTGTTGCTGCTCCAGCCCCTGCGCCGACTCCGGCCCCGGCTGCATCGAGTTTCAGTAGCCAAAGCAGCCACACCAGCAGCGCACCGGCACGCCCGGCACCTGCTCCGGCGCCGACCCGCACGCCGGCTGCAAGTGCTTCGTCGCCGGCACCGAAACGCAAGGCCTACAAACTCGTCGCTATCGGTACATCGACAGGTGGCCCGGTCGCGCTGCAACGCGTGCTGACGCAGTTGCCGGCGAATTTCCCGGCGCCGATCGTGCTGATCCAGCACATGCCGGCGGCGTTCACCAAAGCCTTTGCCGAGCGTCTGGACAAGCTCTGCCGCATCAGCGTCAAGGAAGCCGAGGATGGCGACATCCTGCGTCCGGGCCTGGCGCTGCTGGCACCGGGTGGCAAGCAAATGATGATCGATGGCCGTGGGGCGGTGAAAATCCTGCCGGGCGACGAGCGTCTGAACTACAAGCCGTGCGTGGACATCACCTTCGGTTCTGCAGCCAAGTCGTACGGCGACAAAGTTCTGGCGGTCGTGCTGACCGGTATGGGCGCTGACGGCCGTGAGGGCGCTCGTCTGCTCAAGCAGGGCGGCAGTTCGGTGTGGGCGCAGGATGAGGCAAGCTGCGTGATCTACGGCATGCCGATGGCCATCGTCAAAGCCGACCTCGCTGACGCGGTGTACGGTCTGGACGACATCGGCAAGCACATCGTCGAGGCGTGTATCTGATGGATGTTCTTAGCCTTATCGGGATCATCATGGCGTTCGTCGCCATCATAGGCGGCAACTACCTGGAAGGTGGTCACCTCGGTGCGCTGGCCAACGGCCCGGCGGCACTGATCGTAATAGGCGGCACCATCGGTGCCGCGCTGTTGCAATCGCCGATGAGCGCGTTCAAGCGCGCGATGCAGATCCTCGCGTGGATCTTCTTTCCGCCACGCGTGGACCTGGCTGGCGGCATCGACCGCGTGGTCAACTGGAGCCTCACTGCGCGCAAGGAAGGCTTGCTCGGGCTGGAAGGGGTGGCTGACGCCGAACCTGACAACTACTCGCGCAAAGGCCTGCAACTGCTGGTCGATGGCGCCGAGCCGGAAGCCATCCGCAGCATCCTCGAGGTGGATTTTTACACCCAGGAAGCGCGCGATATCGAAGCCGCCAAAGTCTTTGAAAGCATGGGTGGCTACGCACCAACCATCGGCATCATCGGCGCGGTGATGGGCCTGATCCACGTGATGGGCAACCTCGCCGACCCGACGCAACTGGGCAGCGGCATCGCCGTGGCGTTCGTTGCGACGATCTATGGTGTGGCCAGTGCCAACCTGATCCTGTTGCCGGTAGCGGCCAAACTGAAGTCCATCGCGTTGCGGCAGTCGCGTTATCGCGAAATGTTGTTGGAAGGGATCTTGTCGATCGCCGAAGGTGAAAACCCTCGCTCTATCGAGCTGAAGCTTCAGGGCTTCATGGATTGATGGGGGTAATGGACTATGGCTCGTCGCAGGCATCAGGAAGAACACGTTAATCACGAGCGCTGGCTCGTGTCCTACGCCGACTTCATTACGCTGCTGTTCGCTTTCTTCGTGGTGATGTACTCGATTTCGTCGATCAACGAAGGCAAGTACAAGGAAATTTCCGAAGCGCTGGTCGGGGTCTTTACCGACTCCGACCGCGCGCTCAAGCCGATCCAGATTGGCGACGAGAGACCGAAGACCGTGACCCCGGCCAAGCCGCTGGTCAAGGATGCCGAGCAGGTTGACGCCGGTATCGCCGGCGCCAGCGATCCGCTGAAAAGCATTGCCGACGACATCAGCGCCGCATTCGGTGACCTGATCAGCTCCAACCAGATGACTGTGCGCGGCAATGAGTTGTGGGTCGAGATCGAACTCAACTCCAGCCTGTTGTTCGGCAGCGGCGACGCCATGCCGAGCGACATCGCCTTCAACATCATCGACAAGGTTGCAGCGATCCTCAAACCGTTCGACAACCCGATCCACGTCGAAGGTTTTACCGACGACCAGCCGATCCGCACCGCGCAGTACCCGACCAACTGGGAACTGTCCTCGGCGCGCTCGGCGAGCATCGTGCGCATGCTGGCGATGCAGGGCGTCAATCCCGGTCGGCTGGCCTCGGTGGGCTACGGTGAATTCCAGCCAGTAGCGAATAACGCCACTGCCGAAGGCCGGGCGAAAAACCGTCGCGTGGTGCTGGTGGTGTCGCGCAATCTGGATGTGCGCCGCAGCCTGACGGGTACCGGAACCGCTCATGCGCAACCGGACGCCGCACTGAAGCGCGCTGGCACACAAACTGCACCGACCCCGGTCAAGACGCCGGGACGCGAGAGTGCCGTCAATTCTCCGTCACCCGCATTAATACGCTGAGCCATGTCTCGGCCGAGCATCTCGGTCGGGAGGAACGAACTGAATGAGAGTCTGGGCAGTCGCCAATCAAAAGGGTGGGGTCGGTAAAACCACCTCTTCCATCGCTTTAGCCGGATTGCTGGCCGAGGCGGGCAAGCGCGTGGTCGTGGTCGATCTCGACCCGCACGGCTCGATGACCAGCTATTTCGGCTACGATCCCGACAGCCTGGAACACAGCAACTACGACCTGTTCCTGCACAAGGGCAGCGTGCCGCAAGGCTTGCCCGGACAGTTGCTGCTGTCGACCAGTGACGAACGCATTTCCCTGCTGCCATCGAGCACCGCGCTGGCAACGCTTGAGCGCCAGTCGCCTGGGCAAAGTGGCCTGGGGCTGGTGATCGCCAAGAGTCTGGCGCAGTTGTGGCAGGACTTTGATTACGCGGTCATCGACAGCCCGCCGTTGCTCGGCGTGCTGATGGTCAACGCCCTCGCGGCGAGCCAGCAACTGGTGATCCCGGTACAGACCGAGCACCTGGCCGTCAAAGGCCTGGAGCGCATGGTCAACACGTTGGCGATGATCAACCGCTCACGCAAACAGGCGCTGCCGTTCAGCATCGTGCCGACGTTGTTCGACCGCCGTACTCAAGCGTCGATGAGCACCTTGCGCGTGCTGCGCGACAAATTTCCCGACGATATCTGGCAGGGCTACATCCCGGTCGATACGCGTCTGCGCGACGCCAGCCGCGCGGGTGTCACGCCTTCGCAATTCGACGGCAAGAGTCGTGGCGTGCTGGCTTACCGCGCGCTGCTCAAGCATCTGTTGGCGCAACAACTTGTTGCGCAGGTGGCTTGAGATGATTTTGCCCTGTGTAGGAGTTGCCGCAGGCTGCGATCTTTTGATCGGGTTTTGTGGCGCTTCTGAAAAGATCAAAACATCGCAGCGTTCCGCAGCTCCTACAGGCGGTTGTGTATGAATCGGCCGGTGAAGTTGACCTCCAAGCCGCAGATGGCGTTGCAGTCCTATCTGGACAGCTTGTTGGAGGAGATCCCGGACGAGTTGCCGGTGCAGGTCGCTTCCCAGCCTGAAGTGATTGAAAGCGCCGAAGCGCTGGATGAATTCCAGGCGGCGGTGCTTGAAGAGCAGGCGCGCGATGCCGAGAAAGCAGCCAGAGCTGTTGCGCCGGTCGCTGCGCCCGCCCCGGTGGCCAGGGCGCCCGTGGTGTTGCTCGAAACGGCTGAACCTGTGCGCGTGGTATCGACCCTTGCGCCGCTGCTGCAAACGCAGTTGCTGCAAGCTGTGCCTGAACCCGTCGAGCCAGAGCCAGAGCCAGAAGCACCAGCGGCCGAACCGGTTGTTCAAGCGCTCGTCACGCCGCTGGTGGAAGTGCATCTGCCGCCAAGCAACACACCGCCGCCGGTCGACACCGACGGCCGTCCGGCCTGGGCCTCCGAAGCCTTCGAATGCCTGCTGTTCGATGTCGCCGGATTGACCCTGGCCGTGCCACTGGTTTGCCTGGGCTCGATCTACTCGCTGGCCGGTCACGAGCTGACGCCGCTGTTCGGTCAGCCGGAATGGTTCCTCGGAATTCTGCCGAGCCAGGCCGGCAACCTGAAAGTTCTGGACACCGCGCGCTGGGTCATGCCGGATCGCTATCGCGATGATTTCCGTCAGGGCTTGCAGTACGTGATTTCGGTACAAGGTTACGAGTGGGGCCTGGCGGTGCATCAGGTCAGTCGTTCGTTGCGTCTTGATCCGAATGAAATCAAATGGAGAAGTCACCGGGGTCAGCGGCCATGGCTTGCCGGCACCGTGATTGAACACATGTGCGCCTTGCTCGATGTCGCAGCTCTTGCGGAGTTGATCGCCAGCGGCGGGGCAAAGCACATGCCCGGCAGTAAGCCGAACCACAAACCGACTTAACACTTACATAACAGACAAGCACCGGCATACGCATGGCGGGGCACAGAACATACACCGCCAGGGGCGGTACTTCGAGGGGCTAGGGTATGAACGACAAGGCGACGGCGGCAAAGGGTTCTGAAGATCCGATCCTGCAATGGGTGACCTTCAAGCTGGACAACGAAACCTACGGCATCAACGTGATGCGCGTTCAGGAAGTGCTGCGCTACACCGAGATCGCTCCGGTGCCGGGTGCGCCAAGCTACGTGCTGGGCATCATCAACCTGCGCGGTAACGTGGTCACCGTGATCGACACCCGTCAGCGCTTCGGCCTGAGCACCGGCGAGATCAGCGACAACACCCGTATCGTCATCATCGAAGCCGACAAGCAAGTCGTCGGCATCATGGTCGACAGCGTGGCCGAAGTGGTTTACCTGCGTCAGTCGGAAATCGAAACGGCGCCAAACGTCGGTAACGAAGAGTCGGCCAAGTTCATCCAGGGCGTATGCAACAAGAACAACGAGTTGCTGATCCTGGTCGAGTTGGACAAGATGATGAGCGAAGAAGAGTGGTCGGACCTGGAGAACATCTGATTGATTCTCGAAGTTGCGGTCATTGTCCTGTTCCTCTTCTGGGCAGGCACGCTGGCAATGTTTCTGGCGTACATCAAGGCGCAGCGGGTGATCGCTGCGCAACAGGCCGAGGGCGATGCGCTGCGTGATCAGCGCATCAAGGAACTGGCCAAGCGCGTTGACGATTATCAGAACGGCAATGTGCGCATGGGCGAAGCCCTGCACGAACTGCGGGCGGTAGTCGGTCCGTTGCCGGACAAAATCGTTCAGCTGGAACAGCGTGATCCATCCAGCCTGTCGTTCGCCCAAGCGGCGAAACTGGTGGGGATGGGCGCGAGCGTTGATGAGCTGACTCAGTCCTGTGGCTTGACCCAGGCTGAGGCGGAGTTGATGCGCAAGCTACACAAGAACTGAAGCAAGCAAGATCAAAAGATCGCAGCCTTCGGCAGCTCCTACATCGGAATTCGCATTTCCCTGTAGGTGCTGCCGAAGGCTGCGATCTTTGCTTTTACGGCCTAATAATCATCGCCGCGCTCGGTGATGTCCTTCTCGACCATCGGTGCATCCGGGTCGTGTCCCTCGGGGAATTTCCCCTTCAGATTCCACGCAAACGCGATGATCTCGGCGATGGTGCGGTACAGCTCTTCGGGAATGCTGTCGCCCAATTCCATTCGCGCCAACAGTCGCACCAGTTCGGCGTTCTCATAGATCGGCACTTCACAGTCGCGGGCGATCCGCAGGATTTCTTCGGCCAGTTCGTCATCACCTTTGGCGGTGAGCGTCGGGGCGTGGTTGCCGTCGTACTTGAGGGCGATGGCCTGGCGTGGAGCGGTGGCGTCATTCATGCGGTTTCATCAACCCAGCGGTGGTCGAGACGGGTTTGATTGCCTTGTGGCGGGGTGCCGTGGTGACAGTCGATATCACCAACGTTGAGCCCACGATCCAGCAGGCGCTGGCGCAGCGCGAACAGGTTGTTTTCGATCAGGTCGGCGGTGTACGGCCGTTCGGCCCACAACTGGCCCGACAGGCTGCCGGCGATCAGTTGCGCCTGAATCTGCATCGGCCCGAGCGGCTCCATGTCGAACGCCAGATCGACGCGCCACAGTTGTTGTTTCGGCTCGCGTTCGTCGCGCCGCTCGTTCGGTTGCGGTTCTTTCTCCGGCGCTTCTTCGCGCTGGAACTTGACCTGCAACGGCACGATGTCTTGCAGGTTGCGCATGGGAATTTCCAGCTGCCAGGTGCTGAGCAGCCGCCCGTCATCGGTGACGCCAGTCTGTTCCAGGCTCGACAACTGATGGCTTTGCAAGCGCGAGATGGCAGCAGCAGCGAGGCGCAGCAAATGCTCCAGATCACCTTCGCCGTCCTGGCTTTGCAGCAAACGGTCGGGCAGCGGGAAGCTGCTGGGCAGCGGTTTGGCGCTGACCTGGCCGAGCATGCCGAGGGCGTTGCGTACGAAACTCGGCATCGCCTGCGCGAGGGTGTTGGCGGCGATGATTGCGTTGAAACTGGTGCTGCTCGGCAGGCCCGGTGTCAGTTGCGCGACCAGTTTGAGCAGATCGGCTTTCATGTCCGGTGCCAGCGTCGGGGTTTGTCCGGTCAGCAGTTTGGCTTCGAGAAACATGCCGCTGTTGGCCAAGGCCTGTGCGACGCCTTTGGCGGTGCTCAGCTGTTGCACGTTCGGCAGGCTGGCGAGCAGGCGATCTACCGCAGCGCGTAAATCTGTCGACGTTTGATCGGTGTTGGCTGGCAGGTTTTGCAGCGCGTTCAGCAAACCGGTCAATGAAGCCTGACGACCTTGCTGGCCGACCAGTTGCTGGCTCACGGCCAATTGCTCCTGACGACTGCTCAGCGGCAGGAATTTCAACGTTTGCGAATCTTCCACCAACGCCGAGAGCAGGGTGCCGATGCGCAAGGGCTGCGGGCTGTCGATGGTCAATGTGCTGCCGCTCAAGGCGGTATTGAGCAGGCTGACCATCGAACGAAACACCGTCGCTTGCCCCGGTGTTTGCGGGAGCACCTGCGAAGTCAGCACTTTGCCTTGCAGCAGGGTGCCCACCGGCAATTGCGCCGTGTCGATGCGGGTGAGGGCGGCAACGCTGCTGGCAATGGCCTGTTGCACGGTAATCGCCAGGTTACCCGCAGACGGCTGAGTGATCGCCAGACTGGTGCCTTGCGCCAGCGGTAGATTGCTGGTCGCTTGCACGGTGGTCTGGCGGCCGCTGTCCAGCGTTACCTTGAGCAGCAGTTCAAACGTCTGATCCGCCTGCTTGAGCGACAACACCTCAGCCTTGGCGCTCTGGCCGGTCCCGATCAAGCCTTCGACCGGTGTCAGCAGCTTGAGCAACTCGCCGACCTGCGGGCGAACGGTCGCCGGGGTGGTCGTCGGGAGCGGGAGGATGTTCATTTCGCCTGTCATACGCGGACACAACCTGAGGAAATTGCACTCTTGAGAGTAAGGCACGACATGTATAATGCCGCCCGTCTTGCGCTTCGTTCAAAAAACATAGCAATTGTTTGACGCAGCTCTCTAGATCGAGCCGTCATTGCATTTATGCTGCATCTCTTTAACGGCCGCGCCAGAGCCGACTTGAACCGTATAAGGCCCGTGATCCCTTGACCAGTCCTGTCCTGCAAACCGTTGCCCTCGCGTGTGAACGTGATCTGAGGCTGCTCTTCGAAAATCTCGAATTGCGACTCGTCAGCGGCGATATGGTGCAGATCAGCGGCCCCAACGGCAGCGGTAAAACCAGTTTGCTGCGTTTGCTGGCCGGTCTGATGCAGCCGACCGAAGGTCAGGTCCTGCTCAATGGTCAGCCGTTGACCGAGCAACGCAGTGAACTGGCGCGCAATCTGTTGTGGATCGGCCATGCTGCCGGGATCAAGGACTTGCTGACTCCGGAAGAGAACCTGTCGTGGCTCTGCGCCCTGCATCATCCCGCCGAACGCGATGCGATCTGGCAAGCACTGGCAGCGGTAGGATTGCGCGGATTCGAAGATGTTCCCTGCCACAGTCTTTCTGCCGGTCAACAACGCCGCGTGGCGCTGGCGCGTCTGTATCTCGATAGCCCGCCGCTGTGGATTCTCGATGAGCCGTTTACCGCCCTCGACAAGCAGGGCGTGGCGCAACTTGAAGAACATCTGGCCGGACACTGTGAGCGCGGCGGTCTGGTGGTATTGACCACGCACCACACCCTGACACGGATGCCTTCGGGTTATCGCGACATCGATTTGGGGAGCTGGGCAGTATGAGTGTGTTCGGCCTGCTGGTTGCCCGTGAATCCCGACTGCTGTTTCGCCGCCCGGCGGAGCTGGCCAATCCACTGATTTTCTTTGCCATCGTCATCGCCTTGTTCCCGCTGGCCGTCGGCCCGGAAACTCAAGTGTTGCAAAACCTGTCCCCGGGGTTAGTCTGGGTGGCGGCGCTTTTATCCGTGCTGCTCTCGCTGGACGGGCTTTTCCGCAGTGATTTCGAAGACGGCTCTCTGGAGCAGTGGGTCCTTTCGTCGCACCCGCTGCCACTTCTGGTTTTGGCCAAGGTGCTGGCACACTGGCTCTTTTCCGGGCTGGCGCTGGTTTTGCTCTCACCCTTGCTGGCGTTGATGCTCGGTTTGCCTGCTGCCTGTCTGCCGGTATTGCTGCTGTCATTGCTGCTGGGTACCCCGGTGCTGAGCTTGCTCGGCGCGGTGGGCGCGGCGCTGACTGTGGGTTTGAAGCGTGGCGGCCTGTTGCTGGCGCTGCTGATTCTGCCGTTGTACATCCCGGTGTTGATCCTCGGCAGTGGCGCCTTGCAGGCAGCCTTGCAAGGCATGCCGGCGACCGGTTATCTGCTGTGGCTTGGGAGCCTGACCGCCCTGGCGATAACCCTGACACCCTTTGCAATAGCGGCTGGCCTGAAGATCAGCGTCGGCGAATAATAATGAGGTCTGGTTAAAAATTAACCGCTTTTTTCAGGAAAGGCATGACCCAAATGCCAGCTCACACCGATGAGCGGCACCCGTGATGGATACAGTATGAACTGGACCTGGTTTCACAAGCTCGGCTCGCCCAAGTGGTTCTACGGCATCAGCAGCAAGTTTTTGCCGTGGTTGAGCATTGCAGCGTTGCTGCTGATTGGTGTCGGCGTAGTCTGGGGCCTGGCCTTCGCGCCGCCGGATTATCAGCAAGGCAACAGCTTTCGCATCATCTACATTCACGTGCCCGCCGCGATGCTCGCTCAGTCGATCTACGTGATGCTGGCGGTGTGCGGTGTGGTCGGTCTGGTGTGGAAGATGAAGCTGGCCGACGTCGCCCTGCAATGCGCGGCACCGATCGGCGCGTGGATGACCGCCGTGGCGCTGGTCACCGGGGCGATCTGGGGCAAACCGACGTGGGGCTCGTGGTGGGTCTGGGATGCGCGCCTGACTTCGATGCTGATTCTGCTGTTCCTGTATTTCGGCCTGATCGCGCTGGGCAACGCGATCAGCAACCGCGACAGCGCCGCCAAGGCCTGTGCAGTGTTGGCCATCGTCGGCGTGATCAACATCCCGATCATCAAATACTCGGTGGAGTGGTGGAACACCCTGCACCAGGGCGCGACTTTCACCCTCACTGAAAAACCGGCAATGCCTGTCGAAATGTGGCTGCCGCTGCTGCTGACGGTGTTGGGTTTCTACTGCTTCTTCGGCGCCGTGTTGTTGCTGCGCATGCGCCTCGAAGTGCTCAAGCGCGAAGCCCGCGCCAGTTGGGTGAAAGAAGAAGTGCAGAACAGTCTGGAGGGCGCGCGATGAGTTTTGCTTCATTCGGCGACTTCCTCGCCATGGGCCATCATGGCCTGTATGTCTGGTCGGCCTACGGCATCTGTCTGGCGGTACTGGTCCTCAACGTCGCGGCGCCAATTGCCGCCCGCAAGCGCTATCTGCAACAAGAGGCGCGTCGTCTGCGCCGGGAGAACGGCAAGTGAATCCGCTGCGTAAAAAGCGTCTGATCATCATTCTGGCAATTCTGGTCGGGGTCGGCACTGCTGTCGGCCTGGCCTTGAGCGCGCTGCAGGAAAACATCAACCTGTTTTACACGCCAACCCAGATCGCCAATGGCGAAGCACCGCAGGGTACGCGCATTCGCGCTGGCGGCATGGTGGAGGCCGGTTCCCTGCAACGCTCCCCGGACTCGCTGGACGTCAGGTTCGTCGTTACCGATTTCAAGAAATCCGTGACCATCACCTATCGCGGCATCCTTCCAGACCTGTTTCGCGAAGGGCAGGGCATTGTTGCCCTGGGCAAGATCAACGCCGACGGTGTAGTCGTCGCTGATGAAGTGCTGGCCAAGCATGACGAGAAGTACATGCCGCCGGAAGTGACCAAAGCGTTGAAAGACAGCGGTCAATCCGCCCCGACCCCAGCGAAGGAGAGTTGATTGATGACTTCCGCAATCTTTATTCCCGAGCTCGGCCATCTGGCGATGATTCTGGCGCTGTGTTTTGCGCTGGTGCAGGCCGTGGTGCCATTGGTCGGTGCCTGGCGCGGTGACCGTTTCTGGATGAGTCTGGCCCAGCCGGCCGCGTGGGGGCAGTTCGCGTTTCTGCTGTTCGCCTTCGGCTGCCTGACGTACGCGTTCATGGTCGATGACTTCTCCGTCGCCTATGTGGCCAACAACTCCAACAGCGCGTTGCCGTGGTATTACAAATTCAGCGCGGTGTGGGGCGCCCACGAAGGCTCGTTGCTGCTGTGGGCATTGATCCTCGGCGGCTGGACGTTCGCCGTGTCGGTGTTCTCGCGCCAGTTGCCGCAAGTGATGCTCGCCCGTGTGCTGGCAGTGATGGGCATGATCAGCACCGGTTTCCTGCTGTTCCTGATCCTCACGTCCAACCCGTTCAAACGCATCCTGCCGCAAATGCCCAGCGATGGCGCTGACCTGAATCCTTTGTTGCAAGACATCGGCCTGATCGTTCATCCGCCGATGTTGTACATGGGTTACGTCGGGTTTTCGGTGGCGTTCGCGTTCGCCATCGCGGCATTGATGGGCGGTCGTCTTGATGCGGCGTGGGCGCGCTGGTCGCGTCCCTGGACCATCGTTGCCTGGGCCTTTCTCGGTATCGGTATCACCCTCGGATCGTGGTGGGCTTACTACGAACTCGGCTGGGGCGGCTGGTGGTTCTGGGACCCGGTGGAAAACGCCTCGTTCATGCCATGGCTGGTCGGTACCGCGCTGATTCACTCGCTGGCGGTTACCGAGAAACGTGGCGTGTTTAAAAGCTGGACGGTGTTGCTGGCGATTGCCGCTTTCTCGCTGAGCCTGCTTGGTACGTTCCTGGTGCGTTCCGGTGTGCTGACTTCGGTGCATGCATTTGCGTCCGACCCGGAGCGCGGCGTGTTCATCCTGATCTTCCTGCTGTTTGTCGTCGGTGGTTCGCTGACCCTGTTCGCGTTGCGCGCACCGGTCGTAAAAAGCCAGGTCGGGTTCAACCTGTGGTCACGCGAAACACTGCTGCTGGGCAACAACCTGGTATTGGTCGTGGCGGCGTCAATGATCCTGCTTGGTACGTTGTATCCGCTGATTCTCGATGCCTTGAGCGGCGCCAAACTGTCGGTCGGCCCACCGTACTTCAACGCGTTGTTCATTCCGTTGATGGCGTTGTTGATGATGGTGATGGCGGTGGGCATGCTCGTGCGCTGGAAAGACACTCCGGTGAAATGGCTGTTGAACATGCTGGCCCCGGTGCTGCTCGGCAGCGTTGCTCTGGCCGTGATCGCCGGTATTGCTTACGGCGATTTCAACTGGGCGGTGATCGCCACCTTCCTGCTCGCCGCGTGGGTATTGCTCGCCGGTGTGCGCGACATCTTCGACAAGACGCGCCACAAAGGCCTGATCAAAGGCCTGCCAACGCTGACTCGCAGCTATTGGGGCATGCAGATCGCTCACCTCGGTATCGCCGTTTGCGCGTTGGGCGTGGTGTTGTCGAGTCAGAACAGTGCCGAGCGCGACCTGCGTCTGGCGCCGGGCGAGTCGATGGATCTGGGCGGATATCAGTTTGTGTTCGAAGGCGCCAAGCACTTCGAAGGGCCGAACTTCACGTCCGACAAAGGCACAATCCGGGTGATCCGTGACGGCAAGGAAATCAGCGTACTGCACCCTGAGAAGCGTCTATATACGGTGCAGAATTCGGTGATGACCGAAGCCGGAATCGACGCCGGTTTCACCCGTGACCTCTACGTCGCATTGGGTGAACCGCTGGAAAACGGCGCCTGGGCGGTGCGCGTACACGTCAAACCGTTCGTGCGCTGGATCTGGTTCGGCGGCTTGCTGACAGGTTTCGGCGGGTTGCTGGCAGCGATGGATCGACGCTACCGAGTCAAGGTTAAAGCCCGTGTGCGTGAAGCGCTGGGCATGGAAGGAGCGGCTGCATGAGACGTTGGTTGATGCTGGTGCCCCTGGCGATTTTTCTGCTGGTGGCGGTATTCCTTTATCGCGGTCTGTACCTTGATCCGGCGGAACTGCCGTCGGCCATGATCAACAAGCCATTTCCGGATTTTTCCCTGCCAAACGTGCAGGGTGATAAAACCCTGACCAAAGCCGATATTCTCGGCAAACCGGCACTGGTCAACGTCTGGGGGACCTGGTGCATTTCCTGCCGGGTCGAGCATCCGGTGCTGAACAAGCTCGCCGAACGCGGAGTGGTGATCTACGGCATCAACTACAAGGACACCAACGCCGATGCCTTGAAGTGGCTGGCCGAGTTCCACAATCCTTATCAGCTCGACATCCGTGACGACGATGGCTCGCTGGGTTTGAACCTCGGTGTTTATGGCGCGCCGGAAACCTTTTTCATCGACGCCAAGGGCATCATCCGCGACAAGTATGTCGGTGTGATCGACGAGCAGGTCTGGCGCGAAAAACTCGCGGCCAAGTACCAGGCGCTGGTCGATGAGGCCAAGCCATGAAGCGCTTTTTAGCTGCCCTGGTGCTGGGTTTGAGTCTGGTCGGCGTGGCTCACGCGGCCATCGACACTTACGAGTTTGCCAAAGAAGGTGATCGCGAGCGTTTCCGCGAACTGACCAAGGAACTGCGTTGCCCCAAGTGCCAGAATCAGGACATCGCTGACTCCAATGCACCGATTGCCGCTGACCTGCGCAAAGAGATTTTCCGCATGCTGGGCGAGGGCAAGGACAATCAGCAGATCATCGACTTCATGGTCGATCGCTACGGTGATTTCGTCCGCTACAAACCCGCGCTGAACGCCAAGACCGCGCTGCTGTGGTTTGGCCCGGCCGGTCTGCTGCTCGGTGGTTTTGTGGTGATCGCCGTGATCGTCCGCCGCCGTCGCGGACAACGCGCCGAGACACCGCAATCGCTGTCTGCCGAAGAACGTCAGCGCCTCGACCAACTGTTGGATAAAACCAAGAATGATTGATTTCTGGCTCGCCGCAGGGCTGTTGCTACTGGTCGCCCTGAGTTTTCTGCTGATCCCGGTATTGCGTGAACGTCGCGCCCAGCGTGAAGAGGATCGAACTGCCCTGAACGTCGCGCTCTATCAGGAGCGCGTCGCCGAGTTGCAAACGCAACAGGCCGAAGGCGTACTCGATGCCGTGCAACTGGACAGCGGCCGCGCTGAAGCCGCGCGTGAACTGCTCGCCGATACCGAAGGTGTCGTTGCGCCGCGGGTGTCCCGACTGGGCAAGCCGTTGCCGCTGCTGGCTGCCGTGTTGGTGCCGGTATTGGGCCTGGCGCTGTACTTGCACTTTGGCGCCGCCGACAAGGTTGAACTGACCCGCGAATTTGCCCAGGCGCCGCAGTCGATGGAAGAGATGACCCAGCGTCTGGAGCGCGCCGTTGCCGCGCAACCGGATTCCGCTGAAGGCCTCTACTTCCTCGGCCGTACCTACATGGCTCAGGAGCGTCCGGCGGATGCGGCGAAGATGTTCGAGCGCGCTGCCAACCTCGCCGGTCGCCAACCGGAGTTGCTTGGTCAGTGGGCGCAGGCACAGTATTTTGCCGACGGTAAAAAGTGGTCGGACAAGATTCAGGCCCTGACCGACGAAGCACTGAAGGCTGATCCGAAAGAAGTGACCAGCCTCGGCCTGCTCGGCATCGCCGCGTTTGAAGGCGAGCGTTATCAGCAAGCCATCGATTACTGGAACCGCTTGCTGGCGCAACTGCCGCCGGACGACAAATCCCGGGCCGCGCTGCAAGGCGGAATCGAGCGTGCAGCCGAGCGTCTCAAGGCCAGTGGCGGCACAGTCGCTGAGGCCACAGCGCCGAAAGCCGCGTTGTTGAAGGTCAGCGTCGATCTGGCCAGCGAACTCAAAGGCAAGGTGCAACCGGGCGACAGCGTGTTCATTTTCGCCCGCGCTACGTCCGGCCCGCCGGCGCCATTGGCGGCCAAGCGCCTGACCGTGGCTGATCTGCCAGTGACTGTTGAGCTAGGCGATGCCGATGCGATGATGCCGCAGTTGAAACTGTCGAACTTCCCTGAAGTCCAACTGGTTGCGCGCGTCTCCCGTGCCGGCCAGCCGACTGCTGGTGAATGGGTCGGTCGCAGCGGGCCTTTGCCCAGCAGCACCACCGCGCCGCAAAAACTGACCATCGACAGCCCGGATAAATAACCGGAACCACAGGAAAGCACCGACATGCACACCATCGCCCGAATCACAGTCCTCACACTGGCCCTGGGCATGAGTGCATGTGCGGTGCAGCAACGACCGGAACCGACCACCAACCTGCCGCCGATTCCGCCATCACAGCCAAGCCCGACCCCGTCGACTTCGCCGACCCCAGGCAAAAGCATCCCGGCCAAACCGGCAAAACCCGTCCCGCGCACCTCGGCCAGCTTCGCCCCGCCACCGGGTGGCAACAGCCACTGGGATCAGAAACTCGGCGTTTACGTTCTCGACGATCAGACCAATACGTTCTATCGCCAGCGCACCTACTACCGCTGGAACAACGGCTGGAGCCGCGCGGTCAGCCCCAACGGCCCATGGGAAGACACCAACATCCACGGCGTGCCTCCGGGGTTGGGCAAGAAATTCGGGCAGTAATGAAAACGGCGATCTTCGGATCGCCGTTTTGCTGTGTGTCTGTTGGGAGCTCACAGAATCGCGCGATAGCTTGCAAGTGCCTGAACCGATCGGGACAGCCCCTGCCGTTGCAGAAGATTCAGAAACGATTCGATATCCATGACAGGGTTTTTCAGTTGCTGGCGCTGACGCTGAGCGGCTGCAACAACGGCTGACGGATCCAGATGAAATAGATTTTCGACAAACTCATCTGGATGTTGCGCCTCGATGCCAAAAGGAGCCAAGAGCACATCGGGAAAGTCTTTAAGGTTAAAGGTCACGATCACACCCGCTCCACAACGTATGGCGGCCGCCAGAACATGGCGGTCATCTCTGTCTGGCAATGTCAGTCCCGTGACGAGATCCTCATAGTCAATGACGCAGGCTTCGGGGATCGCACGATCCATTAGGTCCGATGTTCGATCCAGTTGCTCCATTGTCAGGTCAGTTCGGTTCTTCAATAGATTGCGTTTCCATTCGCAGTGAATCTCCTTCGTCCATCGCGCTCGAAACCTGCCGGAGAGCGCGAGCCACATCAGAAAGTCTCTCAACGGAGCCGGGTACAAAACACATGCATCGTATACAGCGGTGAAAGAGGAGTGCCTCACTCGTATCCTGTCCTTAGTGCCTGTGCCTGCTCTGCGAGAAGCTTCATTGCCTGCTCGCTGGCGGTGTCTCGCCGGGTTTTATAGTCCATCAAATCGGCAAAACGCACACGTCGGTGCTTGCCTGTTTTGTGGTAGGACAACTCGCCGCTTTCCAACAGCTTTATCAGGTGCGGGCGTGAGACGTTAAGCAGGTCGGCAGCTTCCTGCGTGGTCAATTCAGCGTGGATCGGTACTACCTTGACGGCATTGCCTTCTGCCAGCGCAGCAAGGATGTCGACCAAAAGGCGCAGGGCGGAGGTGGGCAATTCGACGAGGTGGGCTTCGTTCTGCTCATCGAAAATCTGGATGTGCTGGGTTTCGAATTGAGTTGCAAGGTAAGCGGCCAGCGCACGTTTGCCCTCGACGGCGGCTTTGACTTCGCGTTCAACGGGGAGGTTGATGGCGGGTTGAATGACTATCGACATAGGGATGTTCCAGCAATCTAAAAGGGGATGCCAGGAACGTTATTCGAATTAAACGAAAATCGCAATAAACGAAAATTAATGTGACAGTCTTGAAATTGATTCAGTGTTAAATGGCATCGCGGGCGGATATGCCCGCTCTGCTCTTGCATTTTTACGCTGTCGCCAGCGACCGTCTTCGCGACGCACTCAAAAATCGCAGCAACGCCAGCAACGGAAATACGCTGCCGACAATCACGATCCATAACCAACCGCCATGCTCATACACCGCGCTGGCCACCGACGAGCCGAAAGCACCGCCGATGAAGATACTGGTCATGTACAGCGCGTTCAGACGACCACGGCTTTTCGCGTCCAGCGAGTACACCGCACGCTGGCCGAGCACCATGTTCATCTGCACGCAGAAGTCGAGGACGACGCCGGTCACGGCCAGGCCGATGACGCTGTAGGCCGGGTGGATGAAGGCGGGCAGGAAGCTCAGGCTGGCGAACAGCATGGCCAGCAAGGACGCGATTCGGGTGTGGCCGGCGTCGGCCAGGCGGCCGCTGATTGGCGCGGCGATGGCACCGATGGCGCCGACCAGGGCGAAGATCGCAATCTCGGTTTGCGACAGGCCATGATTGCGTGCCAGTTCCAGCGGCACTGCAGTCCAGAACAGGCTGAACGCGGCGAACATGCAGCCTTGATAAAACGCACGCTGACGCAGCACCGGTTGCTGGCGCAGCAGCGTCCAAAGCGAGCCGAGCAGTTGTCCATAGGATGCGCTGTGATCCGGTTGGCGCTTGGGGACTGTCAGCGCCAACACCACGCTGATCGCCGCCATCAACGCCGCCGCGATCATGAACATCGCCCGCCAGCCCAAGTGGTCGGCCACCACGCTCGATACCGGTCGCGCCAACAGGATGCCCAGCAACAAACCGCCCATGATTCCGCCGACAACGCGACCGCGAGATTCCTCAGGCGCCAGATGCGCGGCCAATGGAATCAGGATCTGCACCGACACCGAACTGAAGCCCACCAGCAACGAGATCAGCAGAAACAGGTTGGGTTGATCGGTGAACGCCGCAGCCAGCAGGCTGGCGATAGCGACTAACGTGGTGATGATCATCAACCGACGGTTTTCCAGCAGGTCCGCCAACGGCACCAGAAAGAACAGGCCCAGCGCGTAGCCGATCTGCGTCAGCGAGACGATGAAACTGGCCATGGTGTCGGTCAGACCGATGTCCGGCGCGATCAGGCCGATGATCGGCTGCGCGTAGTAGATATTGGCAACGATGGCGCCGCAGCAAAAAGCGAACAGCAGCACCATGCCTCGGGTCATTGCGTGAGTCGTGGCGGTCATAGGGTTTCTCGATCCAGCGAAAGGAATGCGGTGAGGCTATGGGACAAACCGGGCGGGCAGAAGACGCCTTTGGTTGATATCAGTTATCAAGGTGCGCAATGTTGGGGTGTTTCAGCGTTTCATCCTGGATGGACTGGCGTCCGACTGGTGAGCGCCGATGATACATTCACTTACATCTGTTCGATAGCGTGCTTATGATCACACGCTCCCCCTCTCCCTAGCCCCAGCCCTCTCCCTCGGGAGAGGGCTGGGGTGAGGGGGTGCTGGACACAAAAAAGGCGACCTGCCGAGGTCGCCTTTTTCATTGCTACTTAAGCCTTACTGCCCCGTGTAAATCTGATCAAACACCCCACCGTCATTGAAGTGAGTCTTCTGCACGGTGCGCCAGTCACCAAAAGTCTTCTCCACCGAAAGGAAATCGACTTTCGGGAAACGATCGGTGTACTTCGCCAGCACCGCCGGATCACGCGGGCGCAGGTAGTTGGCGGCAGCAATTTCCTGACCTTGTGGCGACCACAGGTACTTCAGATATTCATCAGCCGCCGCACGCGAGCCTTTCTTGTCGACGACTTTGTCGACCACGGAAACCGGTGGCTCGGCCTCAGCGGAGACACTTGGGTAGACGACTTCAAACTGATCACGGCCAAACTCGCGGGCGATCATTTCGGCTTCGTTCTCGAAGGTCACCAGCACGTCGCCGATCTGGTTGGTCATGAACGTGGTGGTGGCGGCGCGACCACCGGTATCGAGCACCGGCGCTTGCTTGAACAGTTTGCCGACGAAGTCCTTGGCCTTGTTCTCGTCACCGCCGTTCTTCAGCACATAGCCCCATGCCGACAGGTAGGTATAGCGGCCGTTGCCCGACGTTTTCGGGTTCGGCACGATCACTTGTACGCCGTCCTTGAGCAGATCCGGCCAGTCTTTCAGGGCTTTCGGGTTGCCTTTGCGGACGATGAACACGGTGGCGGAAGTGAACGGCGCGCTGTTGTTCGGCAGGCGTGTGACCCAGTTCTCCGGCACCAGTTTGCCGTTGTCGGCGAGGGCGTTGATGTCAGTTGCCATGTTCATGGTGATGACGTCAGCCGGCAGGCCGTCGATCACCGATCGCGCCTGTTTGCTCGAACCGCCGAAGGACATCTGCACAGTGATGTTTTCGTTGTGCTCGGCTTGCCAGTGTTTCTGGAACGCAGTGTTGTAGTCCTTGTAGAAATCGCGCATCACGTCGTACGAAACGTTGAGCAGGGTCGGTGCGGCTTGAGCCACGCTGCCGAACGCGAGGCCAGCGGCGAGAAGTGAGGCGCCAAAGAGTTTTTTCACTGCGCATTCCTTGTTGTGTCTGCTACAGGGGAGTGATGTTTAATTGCCACTGACTATAACGGGTCGGACATAGTCGTTTAAAGATTAAAAAACTCTTTGCTTATTCCATTTTTTTGAACAACGCGTTGCCACATCGCGAGCAAAACGCGGCGCCATGTTCGTGGCTGTTCTTCTTGCACACAGGGCAATCATGTTGCAGCTGTTCACCGCGCATGGCGTTGGCCAGTTCGGCGGTGAAAATCCCGGTAGGCACGGCGATGATCGAGTAACCGGTGATCATCACCAGCGACGAAATCACCTGACCCAGAGGCGTTTTCGGCACGATGTCGCCAAAACCCACGGTGGTCAGCGTCACGATAGCCCAATAGATGCCTTTGGGAATGCTGGTGAAGCCGTGCTCCGGACCTTCGATCACGTACATCAACGTGCCGAACACCGTCACCAGCGTGCAGACACTGACCAAAAACACCACGATTTTCTGTTTGCTGCCGCGCAGCGCCGACATCAGGTAATTGGCTTGCTTGAGGTACGGACTGAGCTTGAGCACGCGGAAAATCCGCAACATGCGGATGATGCGAATAATCAGCAGATACTGCGCATCGCTGTAATACAGCGCGAGAATGCCCGGCACGATCGCCAGCAAATCCACCAGCCCGTAAAAACTGAACGCATAGCGCAGCGGCTTGGGCGAACAGTAAAGACGCAGGATGTACTCACCGAGGAAGATGATCGTGAAACCCCACTCGATGTAGGCCAGCACGTTGGCGTAGTTCTGGTGAATGCTGTCGATGCTGTCGAGCATCACGATCACCAGACTGGCGAGGATGATCAACAGCAAAATGCCGTCGAAGCGCCGTCCGGCGAGGGTGTCGCTCTGGAAAATCATGACGTAAAGCCGTTCACGCCAGTTGCTGCTGCTGTCCATGAATAATGCCTGAATCAAAGATCAGCGCAGCCTAGGTTGATTCTCCCCCTGAGCGCAAGACGTGCTGTCGACGTTGGCTTTGCCAAGCATCTGGATACCGGCGCGGATCAGCCAGCAGGCCAGAATGAACGGCGCGGTCAATGTGGCCAGACCCATGGCGGCGAACAGCGGTGTGATCAGCAATGCCAGGACGATGCCGAGCAATGGCAACCACGGTTGTTCGCGTTGGGCACTGAAGGCGAGGGCGGCGAGCACGGCGTTGTAGCTGCCCAGGCCCAGCAGCGCGGAACTGGTTTCGTGGTGCAGCAAACTGGACGCCAGACCGATTGCAGAAGCCAGCAGTGCCCAGGCAAAAGCGCGGCGATCAGCGATCAGCAAACCGATGGCAATCAACCCCCCGGCCAATGGATGCCCGAGGAACATCACCTGTCCGAGCCCTTTGAACTCGGCTGCGAACAGATTGATCAGGTTCATCTCGACGTGAGCCATCGGCGCCAACGGTTCGGCGAACAGCAGCAACACCCAACTCATGGCCACGAACGGCGAGGTGTAGGCCGGTATGGCGCGGTTGCGGTACACATGTTTGAGCCATTGTTGCGTGAGCATCGCGCTCAAGCCGCCGGCGGCGAGAATCAGCGGCGGCAGCAGCGGTGACCACGGGAAATACAGGCTCAGCAACAAACCAAGCAGGACGCCGTTGTAACTGAACAACCCGGCCTGGCGATCAGCCTTGGCGTAGTTGCGCCGTTGCGCGGTGAGCAATCCGGCGACAGCGCCCAGCAGCGCACCGGCGAACAGCACAGGCGCGGTCAGCAGGATCGCCAGCAGACACAGCAGGCCGCACAGTGGATGGCGCTGGAGGAATATCTGACTGAAACCGTTGAGCAAAGCCTCGGCCCAGTCGGGGCAGTGGGTATTGAAATGTTTGGCAGGCATGGCAGTTCTGAAGTCAAAGAAACCGGGTCACCCGCATCGCCAGCAGGCTGGCTCCCACACTGAATCTCTGTTCAGTCTTGATCTTGCGAACGACACAAAACCCATGTGGGAGCCAGCCTGCTGGCGATGAGGCCAGTTGTAGCGCTCAAGCATTTTGATTGAAGGAATTACCGCTATCCCCCCAGGTGCTTTTTGAGCTTGAAACGGTGTGGCTTAAATCAATGTTTCGATACGCAGCGAGTTCGTCGACCCTGGCTGCCCAAACGGCACGCCGGCAGTGATCAGCAGCGTGTCACCACGCTCGGCCATTCCCTGCGCCTGGGCGATTTCCAGCGCGGTCGAGCAGACTTCATCGACCTGACGCAGGCGATCATTGACCACCGAGTGAATGCCCCATGCCACGCTCAAACGGCGCGCGGTCTGCAGGTTCGGCGTCAGGTTGAGGATCGGTGCTTTCGGCCGTTCCCGCGATGCACGCAGGCTCGATGCGCCCGACTCGCTGTAGTTGACCAAAACGGCCACCGGCAACACGTTGCTGATGCGCCGGATCGCGCAACTGATCGCATCGGACACGGTGGCCTCAGCCTTCGGCCGACTGACGTCCAGTTGTGTCTGATAATCCGGACCGTTTTCCACCTGGCGGATGATCTTGCTCATCATCTGCACAGCTTCCAGCGGATACTCGCCGGACGCGGTTTCCGCCGACAGCATGACCGCATCGGCACCTTCGGCCACCGCGTTGGCAACGTCGGTGACTTCGGCGCGAGTCGGGGCAGGGGAGAAGCGCATCGACTCGAGCATTTGCGTCGCGACGACGACAGGTTTGCCGAGTTCGCGGCAGGTGGTGATGATGTTTTTCTGGATCTGCGGCACGCTCTCGGCCGGGACTTCTACGCCCAGATCACCGCGAGCCACCATGATCGCGTCGCTCAGTTCGGCGATTTCACGCAGTTGCTCAACCGCCGACGGCTTCTCGATTTTCGCCATCAGGAACGCTTTGTCACCGATCAGTGCGCGGGCCTCGAGAATGTCTTGCGGGCGCTGCACAAACGACAGCGCGACCCAATCCACACCCAGTTCCAGACCGAAACTCAGGTCACGGCGATCCTTGGCGGTCAACGGGCTGAGTTCGAGCACCGCTTGTGGCACGTTCACGCCTTTGCGATCCGACAGTTCGCCGCCATTGAGCACCGTGGTGTCGATCGCGTCGGCGTATTTGGTGACCACGCGCAGGCGCAGTTTGCCGTCGTCGAGCAGCAGATCCATGCCCGCTTCCAGCGCTTCGATAATCTCCGGATGGGGCAGGTTGACCCGGCGCTCATCGCCCGGTGTCGCGTCCAGATCGAGACGGAATGCCTGGCCGCGATGCAACTGCACCTTGCCGTCAGCGAATTTGCCAACGCGCAGTTTTGGCCCTTGCAGGTCCATCAGAATGCCCAGCGGATAGTTGAGCTGGCGCTCGACTTCGCGGATCCACTGATAGCGCTTGGCGTGGTCGGCGTGATCACCGTGGCTGAAGTTGAGGCGGAAGATATTGACCCCGGCCTCGACCAGTTCGCGGATAGCGTCGATGCCATCGACCGCAGGCCCGAGGGTGGCGAGGATTTTGACCTTTTTATCAGGCGTCATGATTTAGAGTTCTCAAGGATCAGAATGGCGCGGAAGTCGTTGACGTTGGTGCGGGTCGGCTCGGTGACGATCAGCGCGTCGAGTGCCTGGAAGTAGCCGTAGCCGTTGTTGTTATCCAGTTCGTCGCTGGCGCTCAGGCCAAGGGCGGCGGCGCGGGCGTAGCTGTCCGGGGTCATGATGGCGCCGGCGTTGTCTTCCGAGCCGTCGATGCCGTCAGTGTCACCGGCCAAGGCGTAGACGCCGGGCTGGCCCTTGAGGCTGTCGGTCAGGCTCAGGAGGAATTCGGCATTGCGGCCGCCACGGCCATTGCCGCGCACGGTCACGGTGGTTTCGCCGCCGGAGAGAATCACGCACGGCGCTGCCAGTGGCTGGCCGTGGTTGATGATCTGGCGGGCGATGCCGGCGTGGACTTTCGCCACTTCGCGCGACTCACCTTCCAGGTCGCCGAGGATCAGCGTGCTGAAACCGGCCTGACGGCATTTCACCGCGGCGGCATCCAGCGATTGCTGCGGGCGGGCGATCAACTGGAAATGACTGCGAGCCAGGCTTGGGTCGCCGGGTTTGACGGTTTCCGACTCGGGGCTTTGCAGCCAGGTGCGTACCGACGCCGGGATCTCGATGCCGTAGCGCTTGATGATCGCCAAGGCTTCGGCTGACGTGCTCGGGTCGGCCACGGTCGGGCCGGAAGCGATGACCGTGGCGAGGTCGCCCGGTACATCGGAAATCGCATAGGTATAAACAGTCGCCGGCCAGCAGGCCTTGCCGAGTCGGCCGCCCTTGATCGCCGAGAGGTGCTTGCGCACGCAGTTCATCTCGCCGATGGTCGCGCCGGATTTGAGCAGGGCTTTGTTGATCGACTGCTTGTCGGCAAGCGTGATGCCTTCGGCTGGCAGGGCGAGCAGGGCAGAGCCGCCACCGGACAGCAGGAAAATCACGCGGTCGTCTTCGCTCAGGTTGCTGACCAGGTCCAGCACGCGTTTGGCTACGGCCAGACCGGCAGCGTCCGGCACTGGATGCGCGGCTTCGACCACTTCGATTTTTTCGCACGGGGCGCCGTGACCGTAACGGGTCACAACCAGGCCAGATACTTCACCCTGCCAGCAGCGCTCGACCACTTGCGCCATGGCGGCGGCGGCTTTGCCGGCGCCGATGACGATCACCCGACCGGTACGATCGGCTGGCAGATGGGCTTCGAGGACTTGCTGCGGATGGGCCGCGTCAATGGCTGTAGCAAACAGCTCGCGCAGCAGTTGTTGCGGATCGACCGACATGGCGGGCTCCCGGAATTCTTGTTATTCGAAAGGGCAACTCAGATCCCTTGTGGGAGCGAGCCTGCTCGCGAAGGCGGTGTGTCAGCCAACATGGATGTTGAATGTGCAACCGCTTTCGCGAGCAGGCTCGCTCCCACAGGGTTTGCGTAGGCTTTATTTCTTGTCGCGAATCGAGAAGTTGGCCATGTGTTCCAGACCCTTGATCAGCGCCGAGTGGTCCCAGTTGCTGCCACCGATCGCCGCGCAGGTGCTGAACACTTGCTGAGTGTTGGCGGTGTTCGGCAGGTTGATGTTCAGCTCCTTGGCGCCTTGCAGGGCCAGGTTCAGGTCCTTCTGGTGCAGGCTGATGCGGAAGCCTGGATCGAAGGTGCCTTTGATCATGCGCTCGCCGTGTACTTCGAGAATCTTGGAAGAGGCAAAACCACCCATCAGCGCTTCACGCACCTTGGCTGGATCCGCACCGTTTTTCGAAGCAAACAGCAGCGCTTCGGCGACAGCCTGGATGTTCAGGGCAACGATGATCTGGTTGGCGACCTTGGCGGTCTGACCGTCGCCATTGCCACCGACCAGAGTGATGTTCTTGCCCATGGCCTGGAACAGCGGCAATGCGCGTTCGAAGGCATCGGCGTCGCCACCGATCATGATGCTCAGGGTCGCGGCTTTGGCGCCGACTTCACCGCCGGACACTGGCGCGTCGAGGTATTGCGCGCCTTTCTCGTTGATCTTCGCCGCGAAAGCTTTGGTGGCGGTCGGCGAGATCGAGCTCATGTCGATGACGATTTTGCCTTTGCTGATGCCTGCCGCAACGCCGTCGGCGCGGAACAGCACGTCATCGACCTGCGGGGTATCCGGCACCATGACGATGATGAATTCAGCTTCCTGCGCGACTTCGCGCGGATTGGCCAAAGCGACGGCGCCAGCGGCAACCAGGTCGGCAGGCGCGGCGTCGTGGTGCGCCGACAGGAACAGGCTGTGACCGGCTTTCTGCAGGTTCGCCGCCATTGGGTGGCCCATGATGCCGGTGCCGATAAATCCGATTTTAGCCATGAGAAAATCCTCTTGTTTTTATAAACAGCCGTAGGAGCTGCCGAAGGCTGCGATCTTTTGATTCTGCTTTTGAAGGTCAAGATCAAAAGATCGCAGCCTTCGGCAGCTCCTACAGGTTATGTATGGGTCAGATTGCGTTGTGCGACTTCAGCCAGCCGAGGCCTGCTTCGGTGGTGGTCAGTGGCTTGTATTCACAGCCAACCCAACCCTGATAACCGATGCGATCAAGGTGTTCGAACAGGAAGCGGTAGTTGATTTCGCCGGTGCCTGGCTCGTTGCGCCCCGGGTTGTCCGCGAGCTGCACATGGTTGATCTCGCCCAGGTGCGATTGCAGGGTGCGGGCCAGATCGCCTTCCATGATTTGCATGTGATAGATGTCGTATTGCAGGAACAGATTGGCGCTGCCGACCTGCTCGCGAATCGACAGGGCTTGCGCCGTGTTGTTCAGGTAGAAGCCCGGAATGTCACGGGTGTTGATCGCTTCCATCACTAGTTTGATGCCCGCCGCTTGCAGCTCGTCGGCGGCGTACTTGAGGTTGGCGACAAAGGTCTTTTCAACGGTGGCATCGTCAACGCCCTGCGGACGAATACCGGCCAGGCAGTTGATCTGGGTGTTGCCCAGCACTTGTGCGTAAGCAATCGCCAGATCAACCCCGGCGCGGAACTCTTCAACCCGATCAGGCAGGCACGCGATACCGCGCTCGCCCTTGGCCCAGTCACCGGCCGGCAGGTTGAACAGCACTTGGGTCAGACCGTTGGCGTCGAGCCTGGCCTTGATTTCGGCAGAGCTGAAGTCGTACGGGAACAGATATTCAACACCACTGAAACCAGCCTTGGCGGCGGCGTCGAAACGGGCAAGGAAATCCTGTTCGGTGAACAGCATGGACAGGTTGGCTGCGAAACGCGGCATGGTGGTCTCCCGTAAATCTTGTGAGGTTCCCCTCGTGGGAGCGAGCCTGCTCGCGAAAGCGGTCTGTCAGCCAACATCGGTGTTGGATATGAAGCCGTCTTCGCGAGCAGGCTCGCTCCCACAAGGAGAGCGGTCAGCAGTTAATCAAGCAGCGAAATCGCCGTTGGCGCATCGTTGCCGACCAGCGCCAGGTCTTCGAATTCGTTGACGGCGTTGATCTCGGTACCCATGGAGATGTTGGTCACACGCTCCAGAATGATCTCGACGATCACCGGCACCTTGAACTCTTCGATCATCTGTTCGGCCTTGCGCAGGGCAGGGGCGATTTCCGATGGTTCGAACACACGCAGTGCCTTACAGCCCAGGCCTTCGGCAACTGCGACGTGGTCAACACCGTAACCGTTGAGTTCCGGCGCGTTGAGGTTATCGAAGGACAGCTGCACGCAGTAGTCCATTTCAAACCCACGCTGTGCCTGACGAATCAGGCCCAGGTACGAGTTGTTCACCACGACGTGGATGTAAGGCAGTTTGAACTGAGCGCCGACCGCCAGTTCTTCGATCATGAACTGGAAGTCATAGTCCCCCGACAGGGCCACGACTTTACGGCTCGGATCGGCCTTGACCACGCCCAGTGCGGCCGGAATGGTCCAGCCCAACGGGCCAGCCTGACCGCAGTTGATCCAGTGACGCGGCTTGTAGACGTGCAGGAACTGCGCGCCGGCAATCTGCGACAGACCAATGGTGCTGACGTAGCAGGTGTCTTTGCCGAACACCTGGTTCATCTCTTCATACACGCGCTGCGGTTTGACCGGCACGTTGTCGAAGTGGGTCTTGCGGTGCAGGCTGGCTTTGCGCTGCTGGCAATCCTGCAGCCAGGCACTGCGGTTTTTCAGCTTGCCGGCCGCTTGCCACTCACGGGCGACTTCGATGAACACGGTCAGCGCGGCAGCGGCGTCGGACACGATGCCCAGATCCGGTGTGAATACGCGGCCGATCTGCGTGCCTTCGATGTCGACGTGAATGAACTTGCGACCTTCGGTATAGACGTCAACCGAACCGGTGTGACGGTTGGCCCAACGGTTACCGATACCCAACACCACGTCGGATTTCAGCATGGTCGCGTTGCCGTAGCGGTGCGAAGTCTGCAGACCGACCATGCCGACCATCAACGGGTGATCGTCCGGGATGGTGCCCCAGCCCATCAGGGTCGGGATGACCGGGATGCCGGTCAGTTCAGCGAACTCGACCAGCAGATCACTGGCATCGGCGTTGATGATGCCACCACCGGCCACCAGCAATGGACGCTCGGCCTGATCGAGCAAAGCCAAAGCTTTTTCGACCTGAACGCGGGTCGCGGTCGGCTTGGCCAGCGGCAGAGGCTGGTAAGCGTCGATGTCGAATTCGATTTCAGCCATTTGTACGTCGAACGGCAGATCGATCAGCACAGGGCCTGGACGGCCGGAGCGCATTTCAAAGAACGCTTTCTGGAACGCGTAAGGCACCTGGCCCGGTTCCAGAACAGTGGTCGCCCACTTGGTCACTGGCTTGACGATGCTGGTGATGTCGACAGCCTGGAAGTCTTCCTTGTGCATACGGGCGCGGGGTGCCTGGCCGGTAATGCACAGGATTGGAATCGAGTCGGCCGAGGCGCTGTAGAGCCCGGTGACCATGTCGGTACCGGCAGGGCCGGAAGTCCCGATGCACACGCCGATGTTGCCGGCCTTGGTGCGGGTATAGCCCTCGGCCATGTGCGAGGCGCCTTCAACGTGGCGAGCAAGGACGTGATCGATGCCACCGACTTTCTGCAAGGCGGAGTACAGCGGGTTGATTGCAGCGCCCGGAATGCCAAAAGCGGTATCAACCCCTTCACGGCGCATCACCAGAACGGCGGCTTCGATTGCTCTCATTTTGCTCATGGTTTTGTGCCTCTTTACGTTTTGTAATTGTATACAAGTGGCTTTGCGCAGAGTGTATTCACGGCGGACGGCGCAGGTCAATCCATTTTCTCAAGCGACTGTTTCATTCGTCGGAAGCCGGTTCTGCTGTGGCTTTTCGTCGCATGTGGCGCTTTTCGAGAATTATTGTATACAAAAAAATAACTCATTGTGTTCTATTTGTTGCATCGGACTGCGGCACTTAAGCGCAGCTCCACGACTTTCCCTATAACAAAATGAGGACGGCACCATGAGCGCTTTAACCTTGAAAGTCGCAGTCAACCTGGTCAACGAAGCCATCAGCGCAGGGCGGGGCATCAATGCCGCGCCGTTGACCATCGCGGTACTCGATACCGGCGGCCACCTGATCACCCTGCAACGCGAAGACGGCGCCAGCCTGCTGCGCCCGCAGATCGCCATCGGCAAAGCCTGGGGCGCGATTGCGCTGGGCAAGGGCTCACGCCTGCTGGCAGTGGATGCTCAACAACGCCCGGCGTTCTTCGCGGCACTCAACAGCACGGGGCAGGGCAGCGTCGTGCCGGCACCGGGCGGTGTGTTGATCCGCGATCAGGCGGGGAATTTGCTGGGTGCGATCGGGATTAGCGGCGACCTGTCGGACATTGATGAGCAGGTGGCGATCAAAGCGGTGCAGGCGCTGGATTTGAGGGCGGATGCGGGGGTGGCTGCTTGATTAGTGGTGACTGATTAACCGCTATCGCGAGCAGGCTCACTCCTGCGTTGGATCTGTGGTCAGACACATAATGTCCAAATACCCCGAGTCCCATGTGGGAGCGAGCCTGCTCGCGAAGGCGATCTTCAGTACACATCTTGCTAAAAGTCCAACGCTTGTTCGGACGTTCGCAGAGCTAGCCTTTCATGATCAGGACATGAAAGGACAAAGGAATGCTGGATCTATCTGCTTCACATCGCTTGCGAACTGGCCGCTACTCAGAACACAACTGCATCTACCTGCTGACGACTAATACTGCAGGGCGACAGCCGGTTTTTGCCGATTTTGCGTTGGGTAGATTAGTCGTGAATCAATTTCGCGTCGCAGAGGAGAGGGGGGATGCCAACACCTTAGCCTGGGTTGTCATGCCGGATCATTTTCATTGGTTGATTGAATTGAAGCGCGGGTCACTCGGTGAGTTGATGCAGCGAACCAAATCGCTGAGCACCAAAGCCGTGAACCTCTCGACTGGTCGACAAACCAGTCTTTGGCAATCAGGTTTTCATAATCGTGCATTACGCAGAGAGGAAGATCTGGTGAAGCTGGCGCGGTATATCGTAGCTAACCCGTTGCGTGCTGGTCTGGTTGAGAAGCTTGGCGACTACCCGCTGTGGGATGCGATTTGGGTTTGAGCGTAACACTGTGTCGCGGCCATTCGCGAGCAGGCTCGCTCCCACATTGGATCTGTGTCGTTCACAAATCTTCTGTAGGCCTTCGCCTGCTCGCGATAGTCGCACCGCGGTGTCTCAATCCGGCTCACACCCCTTCAGCACCAACCGGATAATCGTCTGCGCCGCCGCTTCATAATCCGCTTCATCCAGCTTGTCCTTGCCGGTGATCGCCGAGATCTGCCAGTCGAAGTCGGCGTAGGTCTGGGTGGCGGCCCAGATGCTGAACATCAGGTGGTTGGGGTCGATCGGGGCAATCTGGCCGCGGTCTATCCAGGTCTGGATGCAGTCGATGTTGTGCTTGGCCTGGCCGTTGAGCTGCTCGACCAGGTCGGCACTCAGGTGCGGGGCGCCGTGCATGATTTCGCTGGCGAACACCTTGGAAGCGAAGGGCAGGTCGCGGGAGATGCGGATCTTCGAGCGGATGTAGCCGCTCAGCACTTCGCTCGGCACGCCGTCCGCGTTGAACGGAGTCGAAGCCTGCAAGATCGGCACGATGATGCTTTCCAACACCTCGCGGTAGAGGTTTTCCTTGGACTTGAAGTAGTAGTAGACGTTGGGCTTGGGCAATCCTGCCTTCGCGGCGATGTCGCTGGTTTTTGTCGCAGCGAAGCCCTTGTCGGCAAACTCCTCACTGGCAGCACGCAGGATCAGTTCTTTGTTGCGCTCGCGGATTGTGCTCATAAACCCGGTGGTTCCTTGCCTGTTCTGGCGGTGGCGCATGGTAGCACCGGCCTCGCGCAGCGCTCAACAATGCCCCATGTGGCCTGCGGTCGCGTTATGCTTCGCAACATTCATACATAGAAGGAAACAGGATTCATGGCAGGAAGCAGTTTGCTGGTGCTGATCGACGATATCGCCGCCGTACTGGATGACGTTGCGTTGATGACCAAAATGGCCGCCAAGAAGACCGCCGGTGTGCTCGGCGATGATTTGGCGCTCAACGCCCAGCAGGTCTCCGGCGTGCGCGCCGAGCGGGAAATCCCTGTGGTGTGGGCGGTGGCCAAGGGCTCGTTCCTCAACAAGCTGATTCTGGTGCCGTCGGCGCTGGCGATCAGTGCGTTCGTGCCTTGGCTGGTGACGCCGCTGTTGATGGTCGGTGGTGCGTATCTGTGCTTCGAAGGTTTCGAAAAGCTCGCGCACAAATTTCTGCACAGCAAGGCTGAAGATGACGCCGATCACGCGCAACTGAGCGCGGCCGTAGCCGATCCTGCGACTGATCTGGTGGCGTTCGAGAAGGACAAGATCAAAGGCGCGATCCGCACCGACTTCATCCTTTCTGCAGAAATCATCGCCATCACCCTGGGTGCCGTGGCTGGCGCCACGCTGACCCAGCAAGTGATCGTGCTGTCCGGCATCGCTATTGTCATGACCATCGGTGTGTATGGCCTGGTGGCCGGCATCGTCAAACTCGACGACCTGGGTCTGTGGCTGACCCAGAAGCCGGGGCAAATGGCCCAAAAAATCGGCAACGGCATTCTGGTCGCCGCGCCCTACATGATGAAGGCTCTGTCGGTGATCGGCACGGCGGCGATGTTCCTGGTCGGCGGCGGCATCCTGACCCACGGCGTGCCTGTGGTTCATCACTGGATTGAAAGCGTCGGTACAGCGGCGGGTAGCGCGGGGTTTGTGGTGCCGGTGCTGCTCAATGGTGTGGCGGGGATTATTGCCGGTGCGGTGGTGCTGGCGGTTGTGTCGGTAATCGGCAAGATCTGGAAAGCTGTGAAAGGCTAAAAAGATCGCAGCCTGCGGCAACTCCTACAGGGTGTACTCCATCCCAATGTAAGAGCTGCCGTAGGCTGCGATCCTTTGATCTTCATGAAAAAAGGCCATTCGACTCGCATCGAATGGCCTTTTTTGTACCTGCCGAATCTACTCGGCAATCTGCAACTTGCGCGACTCGGTGTACACGTAGCGCACTTTCTCGTACTCGAACGGCGAGTTCAGCTGACCGTAGCGGAAGCCGGTCTGGTAGCGCTTGTCCACCGCGCGCAGGGCCCAGACTTCCGGGTGGTTGGAGCTGACTTCCGAGACGTTGAGGAAGTTGATCGCCGATTCGGTGGTGTAGTCCACGGCCAGACCTGCGGTGTCACGAAGGTTGGATGGGCCGAAAATTGGCAGGACGAAATAGGCGCCGCCAGGTACGCCGTAGAAGCCCAGAGTCTGACCGAAGTCTTCGTTCTGACGCGGCAGGCCCATGGCGGTGGCCGGGTCCCACAGGCCGGCGATGCCGATTGTGGTGTTGAGCAACAGGCGCGCGGTGGTTTCCATCGAGCGCTGGCCTTTGAACTGCAGCAGGCTGTTGACCAGGTTCGGCACATCGCCAAGGTTGTTGAAGAAGTTGCTCACGCCGGTGCGCAAGAAGCTTGGCGTGACGTAACGATAGCCGTCGACTACAGGCAGGAACACCCATTGGTCGAAGCGATAGTTGAAGTGGTAAACCCGACGGTTCCACGACTCCAGCGGGTCATAGACGGCCAGCGCATTGAGCGTCGAACGTTCGAATTCACGCTGGTCCAGGCCCGGGTTGAACTTGAGTTTGGACAGCGGCTCCTTGAAACCGTCGCTGTCAACCACCACCGGTGCATTGGCTTTGCTGTTGTCGGCCTGGGCCACGCCTGCACAGAGGAACGCTGCTACCAGCAGGAGATATTTAGCCACGGAAGAACTCCAGCATTGCGTCGCTGTTGACGCGGTAGTTAATGTTGCCGCAATGGCCGCCCAGTGGATAAACGGTCAGGCGATCACCGAAGGTCTTGCGCAGGAAGCCAAGGTCGCCCGGGCCGAGAATCACGTCGTCGGCGTTGTGCATCACCGCGATTTTCGGGCTGTCGTGCAGGTAATCCTTGAGTGCGTACAGGCTGACCTGGTCGATCAGTTGCAGCAGGCTGCCGCCGTCGGTGCGCGCGCGCCACATCGGAATGACCTGTTCGGTCAGGTAGCAATCGAAGTCGCATTGCAGCGCACGCTTGAGGAACGGCGTGAGGCTGGTGCCTTCAGTGATCGGGTATTTCGGCGGGGTGATCAGGCCGCGACGGTTGATCAGATCCGAGGTAAAGGCAATGTCGGCTGCCGAGAAGCGGAACGAAGTGCCGATCAGCATCGCCATCTGCTCGTTGCTCAGATGCTGCTTGGACTGCTGGAAGTCGTAAAGCAGGGCGTCATTGAGATCGATGTAGCCTTTCTGCTGGAAGTAGCGGGTCAGCTTGGCCAGCACCAGTTCATAAAAGGTGGTGCTGTTGTTGATGCCTTTAACCTCGGTCTGCACGAGTTTGTCGAGGTTGGTGATCGAGGTGTAGAGATTGACGGGCGGATTGAGCAGCAGAACTTTCTTGAAGTTGAAGCTGCGACGGGTCTCGTCCAGGTGCGCGACGAATGCGGCATCCAGCGCACCGAGGCTATAACCGGTGAGGTAATAGTCGGTGACCGGCACATCCGGATTTTGCGCCCGTACGGCCTGCATCACCCGGTACATGTCTTCGGCGTCTTCTTTGGTAATACCCGGCGTAGCGAAGCGGGACGCAGCGCTGATGAAGTCGAAGCTGGTAGGTGAAGACAGCTGCACGACGTGGTAGCCGGCCTTGTAGTAGAGCTTTTTCAGGTATTCATTGAGCGTGCTGTCGAAGCGCGCGCCGGTGCCGGCGATCAGGAAGATCAGCGGCGCGGGTTTGTCCTGTTCGGCGATGCGGTAGGTCAGCTTCTTCACCGGCCAGAAGTTGTCCGGCAGGATGAACTCGCGCTCCGGACGCAGGGTGACGCTGCGGTCCGATTGATTGATGTCGTCGTCCAACGGCAGTTCCGGGCGCAAGTCCGGCGGAGTCGTGGCGATGGTCGCCTCGAACGGGTTGGTCAGGGGATAGCCATAACTGGCGGCGTCGATATCCACCGCCAGTGCGGACGCACTCAAAATAAGGCCGCTAAACAGCGCGGCGAAGCGCAAGGAATGGAGCATGACTGAATCCCTAAGAGGAAGGTGCCGAATGAAGTTCGCAGGCTATGACCACCGCGCTTGCGCCAAAGTGCCATGCCGCGGCACCAAACAGGCAGAATTCGGAGTAATAGTAGCTGGACGATACACTTTGCACTGATTGGATGACTAGTTAACAGTTGTTATTGCTTGCGTATGGTTGGCGGCGGATTAAGCTGGCGGCCGATTTCCGAAGATTGGAGTGCTTCATGTCCCGCCGCTTGCCCGTGATTCTTTTACTCGTTTTGTTGCCATTGTGGCTGGCCGCCAGCTACGGCGCGCGTTATGGCTTCATGGAGGATGGCAAATGGGTGGGAATTTGCGTCGATGAGGCCAGCCGTTGGGAATGTCAGCTGCGAGCCAATCTTGGGCTGATGATTCACTTCAAGGTATTGGGCTGGGCGGCACTGTGTTGTGCGCTGATCGGTTTTGTCGTGCCGGGGCGGGCAGGGTGGTGGTTGGCGGTGTTGGCGCTGGTGTTCGGGCTGCCGGCACTGGCGTTGTACAACACGACGTTGGCGGTGTTTGCCGGGGTGATTGCTGGGCTGCGCCTGGTCCGGGCGTCCCGTAGCGCATAACGGTCAGTCATCGCGGGCAAGCCCGCTCCCACAGGGTATTGGGGAACACCCAGGTCTAATGTGGGAGCGAGCCTGCTCGCGAAGAGGCCGGCACAAACGCTGAAGATCAGCGGGTGCGAACGCGAAGGCAGCGCCACAAAGCCACAACCATCAACCCGCTGACCAGTGCCCAACCCCAGGCCTGCTGATTCTGCATGCCTTCCAGATACAACTGCGGCGCAATGCCGGCGCCTATGATGAACGTCAGCAGAGCAATCTCCCGACGCGGCACGTTCACCGGTCGGCAGAGATAAACCAGCGCCGGCAGCACAAATGCCATGGTGGCAAAGCTGCGATAACGTGCATCGAACACCATCTCGAGCATCATCACCGCCGCCGCAAATCCGGCGGCCGCCACCAGCCATCCGGCACGCCGTTCCAGCAGATTGAAGATGCGTTCACGCCAGCCCGTACGAGCGCTCAAGGTTAGCGCGGCATGTGCCAGCACCAACAGATTCAAGGCCGTCAGCAAGCCCACCCACAGCCATTCACTGGCAAATCGTGTGGTCACAAATGCCAGATCACCCCAGGCCCCGATCGAGCAAGCGGCGAGCGCGCCCAACAGCGGCAGCACCAATGCCGAGCGCGTATTGCGCACCCGACCACCGAGAAACAGGGTGCCAAGGAAAATCAGACCGCCGACCGCCAGCCACTGCTTCCAGTGCGGCACGTTCGTGACCGGCCCCGCGAGTATGCCTTTGTCCTGACGGTCGGCATCGAACAGCCCCCAATACCCGCCAACCGCGCCTTCACTGGCACGCTTCCATGGCTGATCGAAAGCTTCGATCAGGTTGTAATGCCAGCCTTCTTTCTCGGCCATGGCAACAAAACCACGAATGAACTTCGCTTCGTTGACCCGGCTCGGCAGTGCCGTCTCGCGCTGGCGACCTTCACTCGGCCAGCCGGTTTCGCCAATCATCACGTCCTTGGGGGCGAACTTGTTGCCGAATACCTGGCGCACCTGCGCCACATGCTGCAGCGCCGCATCGATATTCGACGGATCGTCTTCCCAGTACGGCAGCAAGTGAATGGTCAGGAAATCCACCGCTGGCGCGACTTCCGGGTGCTTGAGCCAGAATTCCCAGACATCGGCGTACGTCACCGGTTGTTTGATCTGACTTTTGACCTTGTTGATCAGCTTCACCAGCTGTCCGCCGGTGACTTCCTTGCGCAGCAACACTTCGTTGCCGACGATCACCGAGCTGACCACGTCCGGGTTGGCGTTGGCCGATGCGATCAGCAGGTCGACTTCCTTCTCGCTGTCCACCGGGTTGCTGTTGACCCAGGCGCCGATCATCAATTTCAGGCCATGTTTACGCGCCAGATCCGGCAGTGCTTCAAGGCCGGTCATCGAGTAGGTGCGGATGCATTCGAAGCGGGTGGCGAGCAGGGCGAGGTCGGCGTCCATGCGCTCCGGGCGCAACTTGAACGGTACGTCGAATGGCGACTGGTCTTTGTCGAACGGGGTGTAGGAGGCGCATTGCAGCTTGTGCGTCGGTGTCGCGGCGTCCGGCAGGATCACCGGTTTGCCGAGGCCATACCAGAAGCCGCCGAAGGCAAACAGTCCGAGCAGGCAGGCGAAGAGATAAGGGAGAAAAGGAAAGCGGGACGTCGCGGACATGGTCAGGCCGAGTGGCTGCAAAGCGACGCATGTTACCTGCATTTATCCGGCGGTAGGTGGCTCGCATGATTTTGACATGCAAAGTTCGGGCGGATTATTTGGCGTCATTTATATAGACGTGGTTATGGCCTTCTAATGTCGTTTCTCGCTGCCTTGAGGTCGCTGGCAGAGCAGGTCGCCTCGGGCGTCAGGTTGATGATCGAAACCGTCAGTAACCCTTATTGATAAATCGCGCTGATGTTCGAATGAGTGTGCGGTCGGGCGTGATGGGGGCGCTGTGCACCATAACAATACGTTGACGATGCCCGGCATCCGTCGGGCGCAGCATTTCGGGGAAGTAACGATGAAGATGCGACGACTTTTAAGCGCAGGTGCCGTTCTGGCGCTTGCGATGAGCTCCACTTTCGCCAGCGCTGAAAAACAGACCCTGAACATCGGTTACGTTGACGGCTGGTCCGACAGCGTCGCGACCACCCACGTGGCGGCCGAAGTGATCAAGCAGAAACTGGGCTACGACGTGAAACTGCAAGCCGTCGCCACCGGGATCATGTGGCAAGGTGTGGCCACCGGCAAACTCGACGCCATGCTCTCGGCCTGGCTGCCAGTAACCCATGGAGATTACTGGACGAAGAACAAGGATCAGGTCGTCGACTACGGCCCGAACTTCAAGGATGCAAAAATCGGCCTGATCGTGCCGGAGTACGTCAAAGCCAAATCCATTGAAGACCTGAAAACCGACGACACGTTCAAAAATCGCATCGTCGGCATCGATGCCGGTTCAGGTGTGATGCTCAAGACTGATCAGGCGATCAAGGACTACGGCCTCGACAAATACTCGCTCAAGGCCAGTTCCGGCGCCGGCATGATCGCCGAACTGACCCGCGCCGAGAAGAAAAACGAATCCATCGCCGTCACCGGTTGGGTCCCGCACTGGATGTTCGCCAAATGGAAACTGCGCTTCCTCGACGACCCGAAAGGCGTTTACGGTGCAGCTGAAACCGTGAACAGCATCGGCAGCAAAGAGCTTGATGCCAAAGCGCCGGAAGTGGCGAAGTTCCTGAAAAACTTCCAGTGGGCCTCGAAGGACGAAATTGGCGAAGTGATGCTGGCGATTCAGGACGGTGCAAAACCTGACGCCGCCGCCAAAGCCTGGGTAGCCAAGCACCCGGAGCGCGTGGCTGACTGGACTAAATAACCTGACATAGCTTTTTCACCGCGAACCCTGTGGGAGCGGGCTTGCCCGCGATAGCGGTCTGTCAGTTGGCTAATCAGTCGACTGGCATGACGCAATCGCTGGCAAGCCAGCTCCCACAGTTTTTTATATGTGCTTGAGAATGGCAAAGCTGTCATGGCGTTCTACTACTAAGGTCGTCTGGAACCTGGCTCGCAGCCGCATACAGTGGATATCGTTCCAACAATAATCTGTGCTGCGAGGATAAAAACAATGAACGACAGCATTTACCTCTCGATTCAAAACAGTCCCCGATTCAAGGAACTGGTTAGCAAGCGAGAAAAGTTCGCCTGGATTCTTTCAGCGATCATGCTTGGGCTTTACTCCGGTTTCATCCTTCTGATTGCTTACGGGCCGCATCTTCTGGGCGCGAAGATCAGTCCTGAGTCCTCCATTACCTGGGGCATTCCTATCGGTGTCGGGCTGATTCTTTCGGCCTTCATCCTGACCGGCATCTACGTAAAGCGCGCCAATGGCGAGTTCGACGACCTGAACAATGCGATTCTCAAGGAGGCTCAGCAATGATCCGGCGTCTACTGGCTCTATTGAGCGTTGCAGCTTTCGCACCGGGTGCCTGGGCGGCTGATGCCTTGACCGGTGAGGTGGCCAAGCAGCCGCTGAACATTCCCGCGATCCTGATGTTTGTGGCATTTGTCGGCGCCACTTTGTACATCACCTACTGGGCCTCGAAGAAAAACAACTCCGCGGCCGACTACTATGCAGCGGGCGGCAAGATCACCGGTTTCCAGAACGGTCTGGCGATTGCCGGTGACTACATGTCGGCGGCGTCCTTCCTGGGGATTTCCGCGCTGGTGTTCACCTCCGGCTACGATGGCCTGATCTACTCGATCGGATTCCTGGTGGGCTGGCCGATCATTCTGTTCCTGATCGCCGAGCGTCTGCGTAACCTGGGTAAATACACCTTTGCCGACGTGGCGTCCTACCGCCTCGGGCAAACCCAGATTCGCTCGCTGTCCGCCTGCGGTTCGCTGGTGGTGGTGGCGTTCTACCTGATCGCGCAAATGGTGGGTGCGGGCAAGCTGATCCAGCTGCTGTTTGGTCTGGATTACCACGTTGCGGTGATTCTGGTTGGTGTGCTGATGTGCATGTACGTGCTGTTCGGCGGCATGCTAGCAACCACCTGGGTGCAGATCATCAAGGCAGTGTTGCTGCTGTCGGGTGCATCGTTCATGGCACTGATGGTGATGAAGCACGTCAACTTCGACTTCAACACGCTGTTCTCCGAGGCGATCAAGGTGCACGCCAAGGGCGAAGCGATCATGAGCCCGGGCGGTCTGGTCAAGGATCCGGTTTCGGCATTCTCGCTGGGTCTGGCGTTGATGTTCGGTACCGCTGGCCTGCCGCACATTCTCATGCGCTTCTTCACCGTGAGTGATGCAAAAGAAGCCCGTAAGAGCGTGCTGTACGCTACCGGGTTCATTGGCTACTTCTACATTCTGACGTTCATTATCGGCTTCGGCGCGATCCTGCTGGTCAGCACTAACCCGGCCTTCAAAGATGCTGCTGGCGCGCTGTTGGGCGGCAACAACATGGCGGCGGTGCACCTGGCCAACGCGGTCGGCGGTAGCATCTTCCTTGGCTTCATCTCGGCGGTTGCCTTCGCGACCATCCTCGCTGTAGTGGCAGGCTTGACCCTGGCGGGTGCTTCGGCGGTTTCTCACGACCTCTACGCCAGCGTTATCAAAAAGGGCAAGGCGAACGAGAAGGACGAGATTCGCGTTTCGAAGATCACCACGATTGCCCTGGCGGTGCTGGCGATTGGTCTGGGTATCCTCTTCGAGAGCCAGAACATTGCGTTCATGGTTGGCCTGGCGTTCTCCATCGCGGCGAGCTGTAACTTCCCGGTACTGCTGCTTTCGATGTACTGGAAGAAGCTGACGACTCGTGGGGCGATGATTGGTGGCTGGTTGGGTCTGGTCAGCGCTGTTGGCCTGATGATTCTCGGCCCGACCATCTGGGTGCAGATTCTGCATCATGAGAAGGCGATCTTCCCTTATGAGTACCCGGCGCTGTTCTCGATGATCATTGCGTTTGTGGGGATCTGGTTCTTCTCGATCACTGACAAGTCGGCGGCTGCGGACCGGGAACGTGCTTTGTTCTTCCCTCAGTTTGTGCGTTCGCAGACAGGGTTGGGGGCGAGTGGGGCGGTTTCGCACTAAGGCTTTTGGATTGATTGGGTAAGTTGAGTTAGACAGAAATGCCCCGGTCGAGAGATCGGGGCATTTTTTGTGGGCGGTTATCGGGCTTGGGCTGTTTTTGGATTGTGGCGAGTTTGCCCCTCACCCCAGCCATCTCGGCTTTTAATCTTTTGCCCTCTTCGGCAGACCGTGCTTCGGGGGGGGGCAAAGCTAATGTTTGCTTATCGGCGCCTGGGAAAGTGAGTCGCTGTAAGAGCAAAATCGCCAGCGGCGGCACCCGCAGCAACGGATATGCCCACAAACCAAACCCTGAACCCCCATAAACAAAAACGGCCCCTATATGAATAGAGGCCGTTTCCGGTGCAACGCTAAGACTTTATCGCAAGACAAATCTTATTTGCGGTCTTCCAGCTTGGTAATGTCACGCGACTCGTAGCCGGTGTACAACTGGCGCGGACGGCCAATCTTGTACGGGCTCGAGAGCATTTCTTTCCAGTGGGAGATCCAGCCAACAGTACGTGCCAGCGCGAAAATCACAGTGAACATGCTGGTTGGAATGCCGATCGCCTTGAGGATGATCCCCGAGTAGAAGTCGACGTTCGGGTACAGCGAGCGTTCGATGAAGTACGGGTCGGTCAGCGCGATCTCTTCCAGGCGCATGGCCAGTTGGAGTTGCGGATCGTTGTTGATGCCCAGTTCCTTCAATACTTCGTCGCAGGTCTGCTTCATCACAGTCGCGCGAGGATCGCGGTTCTTGTAAACGCGGTGACCGAAGCCCATCAACTTGAACGGGTCGTTCTTGTCCTTGGCCTTGGCGATGAACTTGTCGATGTTGGACACATCGCCAATCTCGTCAAGCATGGTCAGAACGGCTTCGTTCGCACCGCCGTGGGCAGGGCCCCACAGTGCGGCGATACCGGCGGCGATACAGGCGAACGGGTTGGCACCCGAAGAGCCCGCCAGACGCACGGTGGAGGTCGATGCGTTCTGCTCGTGGTCGGCATGGAGGATGAAGATCTTGTCCATGGCCTTCGCGAGCACCGGGCTGATCGGTTTGATCTCGCACGGGGTGTTGAACATCATGTGCAGGAAGTTTTCCGCGTACGTCAGGTCGTTGCGCGGGTACATCATGGGTTGACCCATGGAGTACTTGTAAACCATCGCTGCCAGGGTCGGCATCTTCGCAACCAGACGGATCGCGGAGATTTCGCGATGCTGCGGGTTATTGATGTCGAGGGAGTCGTGGTAGAAGGCCGAGAGGGCGCCGACTACGCCGCACATGACGGCCATCGGGTGGGCGTCGCGACGGAAACCGTTGAAGAAGGTTTTCAGCTGCTCGTGAACCATGGTGTGGTTTTTCACGGTGCTGACGAACTGGGCCTTCTGTTCTGCGGTCGGCAGTTCACCGTTGAGCAGCAGATAGCAGGTTTCCAGGTAGTCCGACTTTTCAGCCAGCTGTTCGATCGGGTAGCCGCGGTGCAACAGAATGCCGTTGTCGCCGTCGATATAGGTGATCTTCGATTCGCACGAGGCGGTCGACATGAAACCCGGGTCGAAAGTGAAGCGGCCCGTGGCCGTCAGGCCCCGAACATCAATAACATCGGGACCAACGGTGCCGGTTAAAATGGGCAGCTCGACGGGGGCTGCGCCCTCGATGATCAACTGCGCTTTTTTGTCAGCCATGTGGCCTCCTATTTATGCTTGAACCATCAGACAGACCCCCCACGCAGGGCCCGCACCACTATAGTGAGATAAATTCGAATGTCAATTTGCCTAAAGTCTTGCTCCAGAAGGCTTTAACTGCCCTTTTTCCTCGAAATTGACTGCCATTTACGCCTTTTATACGACTTGTGCAATGCGCTATTTGGGGTAGGTGATTGCGTTGTCATTAGTAGCCTAACTGTCTATACTCGGCCACCGACCGCCAAGGGCTTTTGGGCCTGCTTTATTGGGGGTCGCATCCCTGGGTGGTGGTTACCTGACCAGTGCACTCCCCAACAACTTTGCCCTGATTGTTAGGGGCTCTTCAGTGTGAAAAAAAAGCCGTGAAAAGCCAACGACCTGTAAACCTAGACCTAAGGACCATCAAACTCCCCATCACCGGCGTTACGTCGTTTCTTCACCGTGTTTCCGGCATCATCCTCTTCCTGGGCCTGGGCTTCATGCTTTATGCATTGGGCAAATCCCTGGATTCCGAGGAAGGTTTTGCCGAGGTGAAGGCATGCTTGACCAGCCCGCTGGCCAAGTTCGTAGCATGGGGCCTCCTGTCCGCTCTGCTGTATCACCTGGTAGCCGGTGTGCGCCACTTGATCATGGATATGGGCATCGGTGAGACGCTGGAAGGCGGCCGCCTGGGCTCGAAAATCATCGTCGCCATTTCCGTGGTGCTGATCGTTCTGGCAGGAGTTTGGATATGGTAACCAGCGTTACGAACCTTTCGCGTTCGGGCCTCTATGACTGGATGGCGCAACGTGTGTCTGCGGTTGTTCTCGCGGCTTATTTCATCTTCCTGATCGGATACCTTGCAGCGAATCCGGGCATTGGTTACGACCAGTGGCATGGCCTGTTCGCCCACAACGGGATGCGTATCTTCAGTCTGCTGGCCCTCGTTGCCCTTGGCGCTCACGCCTGGGTCGGCATGTGGACCATCGCGACCGACTACCTGACGCCAATGGCGCTGGGCAAGTCCGCGACCGCAGTACGTTTCCTTTTCCAGGCAGTATGCGGCGTTGCGATGTTCGCTTACTTCGTCTGGGGTGTGCAGATTCTCTGGGGTATCTGATTCATGGCTAACATTCCAACGATTTCTTTCGACGCCATCATTATTGGTGGCGGCGGTGCTGGCATGCGCGCTGCGCTGCAACTGGCACAGGGTGGTCACAAGACTGCCGTGATCACCAAGGTTTTCCCGACTCGTTCGCACACTGTATCGGCTCAGGGTGGCATCACCTGCGCGATCGCTTCTGCCGATCCGAACGATGACTGGCGCTGGCACATGTACGATACCGTCAAGGGCTCCGACTACATCGGTGACCAGGACGCTATCGAATACATGTGTCAGGAAGGCCCGGCTGCCGTTTATGAGCTGGACCACATGGGGATGCCGTTCTCGCGTACCGAACAGGGCCGCATCTACCAGCGTCCGTTCGGCGGTCAGTCGAAGGATTACGGTAAAGGCGGGCAGGCTGCCCGTACTTGCGCCGCTTCCGACCGTACCGGTCACGCACTGCTGCACACCCTTTATCAGGGCAACCTGAAAGCCGGTACCACGTTCCTGAACGAGTACTACGCTGTCGACCTGGTGAAAAACGCTCAAGGCGAGTTCGTCGGTGTGATCGCTATCTGCATCGAAACCGGTGAAACCACCTACATCCGCGCCAAGGCTACTGTTCTGGCAACCGGCGGTGCAGGTCGTATCTACGCGTCCACCACCAACGCCCTGATCAACACCGGTGACGGCGTCGGCATGGCTCTGCGTGCGGGTGTGCCGGTACAGGACATCGAAATGTGGCAGTTCCACCCAACCGGCATCGCCGGCGCCGGTGTACTGGTTACCGAAGGTTGCCGTGGTGAAGGTGGATACCTGATCAACAAGCACGGCGAGCGTTTCATGGAGCGTTATGCTCCGAACGCCAAAGACCTTGCCGGTCGTGACGTTGTTGCCCGCTCGATGGTTAAGGAAATCATCGCGGGTAACGGTTGCGGTCCGAATGGCGACCACGTGCTGCTCAAGCTCGATCACCTGGGTGAAGAAGTGCTGCACAGCCGTCTGCCAGGCATCTGCGAACTGTCGAAGACTTTCGCACACGTTGACCCGGTTGTTGCTCCGGTTCCGGTTGTTCCGACTTGCCACTATATGATGGGCGGTGTTCCGACCAACATTCATGGCCAGGCGATCACCCAGAACGCTGAAGGCGTGGACGAGATCATTCATGGTCTGTTCGCCGTCGGCGAAGTGGCTTGCGTATCGGTTCATGGTGCCAACCGTCTGGGCGGCAACTCGCTGCTCGACCTGGTAGTGTTCGGTCGCGCTGCCGGCCTGCACCTCGAGAAAGCATTGACTGACGGCATCGAATACGATGACGCCACCGAAGCTGATATCGACGCTGCCCTGTCGCGCCTCAATGCACTGAACAGCCGTACCGATGGCGAAGACGTTGCTACGCTGCGTCGCGAGCTGCAAAGCTGCATGCAGAACTACTTCGGCGTATTCCGTACCGGCGAATACATGCAGAAAGGTATTGCCCAGCTGGCAGACCTGCGCACCCGTATCGCCAACGTGAAAATCAACGATAAGTCGCAGGCGTTCAACACTGCACGTATCGAAGCGCTTGAGCTGCAAAACCTGCTGGAAGTCGCTGAGGCTACTGCCATTGCGGCCGAAGTCCGTAAAGAGTCCCGCGGCGCGCACGCCCGTGAAGACTTTGAAGATCGTGATGACGAAAACTGGCTGTGCCACACCCTGTACTTCCCGGGTGACAAGCGCGTTGCCAAGCGTGCCGTGAATTTCTCGCCGAAAACTGTTCCGACTTTTGAACCTAAGATTCGGACTTATTAAGGGTGGCCGCCATGTTGCAAGTCAGCGTTTATCGTTACAACCCTGATCAGGACGCCGCGCCGTTCATGCAGGAATTCCAGGTTGATACCGGTGGTAAAGACCTGATGGTGCTGGACGTGCTGGCCCTGATCAAAGAGCAGGACGAGGGTTTCTCCTATCGTCGCTCTTGCCGTGAAGGTGTTTGCGGTTCCGACGGCATGAACATCAACGGCAAAAACGGCCTGGCGTGCATCACGCCGCTGTCCGCTGTCGTAAAAGGCAACAAGTTGATCGTTCGTCCGCTGCCAGGTTTGCCGGTTATCCGTGACCTGGTTGTCGATATGAGCATCTTCTACAAGCAATACGAGAAGGTTAAGCCATTCCTGCAGAACGACACGCCGGCTCCGGCCATCGAGCGTCTGCAGTCCCCTGAAGAGCGTGAAAAGCTCGACGGTCTGTACGAGTGCATTCTGTGCGCTTGCTGCTCGACCTCTTGCCCGTCCTTCTGGTGGAACCCGGACAAGTTCCTGGGCCCGGCCGCACTGCTGCAAGCTTATCGCTTCCTGGCAGACAGCCGTGACACCAAGACGTCCGAGCGTCTGGCTTCGCTGGATGACCCGTTCAGTGTTTTCCGCTGCCGGGGCATCATGAACTGCGTCAACGTATGTCCGAAAGGCCTGAACCCGACTAAGGCCATCGGTCACATCCGTAACATGCTGCTTTCGAGCGGCGTGTGATTCAGCTGCTGTAACCGCTGCACCGTAGAGGCTGTGGCGCGGGCTTCAACCCGCGTCATGGCTATAACCAGAGCAGCAGCCACAAGCTGCGGCTCTTATTTTGAAGAAATGAGACAAGCAGGGGCATCCGGGCTGGTACCCGGACTATCAGTGTGATCCTAAGTGGCTTGTTTTAGTCGCTGCATTCGGACTTCTGCAAGTTTGCTCGGTGTCGACATCGATGGTGTTCCCCTAACCGAGGGTGACCAAGCATGCAAGAAAGCGTGATGCAGCGCATGTGGAACAGCGCCTACCTTTCAGGTGGAAACGCTGCCTATGTGGAAGAGCTTTATGAGCTCTACCTGCACGACCCTAACGCTGTGCCAGAAGAGTGGCGCACCTACTTTCAGAAGCTGCCTGCCGACGGCGGCTCTGCCACTGATGTTTCGCACTCCACGATTCGCGATCATTTCGTGCTGCTGGCAAAGAACCAGCGCCGCGCTCAACCGGTTTCCGCCGGCAGCGTGAGCAGTGAGCACGAGAAGAAGCAAGTTGAAGTGCTGCGATTGATCCAGGCCTACCGTATGCGTGGCCACCAGGCAGCCCAGCTTGACCCGCTGGGGCTGTGGCAGCGTCCTGCACCTGCAGACCTGTCGATCAATCATTACGGCTTGACCAATGCCGATCTTGATACGACCTTCCGTGCCGGCGACCTGTTTATCGGCAAAGAGGAAGCGAGCCTACGCGAAATTCACGAAGCGTTGCAGCAGACATATTGCCGCACCATCGGCGCTGAATTCACGCACATCACCGATTCCGAGCAGCGTCACTGGTTCCAGCAGCGTCTGGAAAGCGTGCGCGGCCGTCCAACGTACTCCGCCGACATCAAGAGCCACCTGCTCGAGCGCGTCACCGCCGGCGAAGGTCTGGAAAAATACCTGGGCACCAAATACCCGGGTACCAAGCGTTTCGGTCTGGAAGGCGGCGAAAGCCTGATTCCGATGCTCGACGAGCTGATTCAACGCTCCGGTTCGTATGGCACCAAGGAAGTCGTGATCGGCATGGCCCACCGTGGCCGTCTCAACGTGCTGGTCAACACCTTCGGCAAGAACCCGCGCGAGCTGTTCGACGAGTTCGAAGGCAAGAAGAAGGTCGAACTGGGTTCCGGTGACGTTAAATACCACCAGGGCTTCTCGTCCAACGTGATGACCACCGGTGGTGAAGTTCACCTGGCCATGGCGTTCAACCCGTCCCACCTGGAAATCGTTTCTCCGGTGGTCGAGGGTTCGGTTCGTGCCCGTCAGGATCGTCGTAACGACCCTACCGGTGAGAAGGTGCTGCCAATCTCCATCCACGGCGACGCGGCATTTGCCGGCCAGGGCGTGGTGATGGAAACCTTCCAGATGTCGCAGACCCGCGGTTTCAAGACCGGCGGTACCGTGCACATCGTGATCAACAACCAGGTTGGTTTCACCATCAGCAACCCGCTGGACTCGCGTTCCACCGAGTACGCGACCGACGTTGCGAAAATGATCCAGGCACCGATCCTCCATGTGAATGGCGATGATCCGGAAGCCGTATTGTTCGTGACTCAGCTGGCCATCGACTACCGCATGCAGTTCAAGCGTGACGTGGTGATCGACCTGGTCTGCTACCGTCGTCGCGGCCACAACGAAGCTGACGAACCGAGCGGCACCCAGCCTCTGATGTATCAGCAGATCACCAAACAGCGCACCACCCGTGAGCTGTACGCTGACAGTCTGACTCAGAGCGGTGTGCTCGACGCTGAGCGTGTTCAGGCGAAAGTCGACGAATACCGCAACGCGCTGGACAACGGTCTGCACGTAGTAAAAAGCCTGGTCAAAGAGCCGAACAAAGAGTTGTTCGTGGACTGGCGTCCGTATCTGGGCCACGCCTGGACCGCGCGTCACGACACTCGCTTCGACCTCAAGACCCTGCAGGAACTGTCCGCCAAGCTGCTGGAAATTCCGGAAGGCTTCGTGGTTCAGCGCCAGGTCTCGAAAATTTACGAAGACCGTCAGAAGATGCAAGCCGGCGGCCTGCCGATCAACTGGGGTTACGCCGAAACCATGGCGTACGCGACCCTGGCGTTCGAAGGTCACCCGATTCGCATGACCGGTCAGGACATCGGTCGCGGTACGTTCTCGCACCGTCACGCTGTTCTGCACAACCAGAAAGATGCGGGCACTTACATTCCGCTGCAGCACTTGTACGACGGTCAGCCACGTTTTGACCTGTACGACTCGTTCCTGTCGGAAGAAGCCGTTCTGGCGTTCGAATACGGTTACTCGACCACCACGCCGGATGCGCTGGTGATCTGGGAAGCCCAGTTCGGCGACTTCGCCAACGGTGCCCAAGTGGTTATCGACCAGTTCATCACCAGTGGCGAGCACAAGTGGGGCCGTCTGTGCGGTCTGACCATGCTGCTGCCGCACGGTTATGAAGGTCAGGGTCCTGAGCACTCTTCGGCTCGTCTGGAGCGTTACCTGCAATTGTGCGCCGAGCACAACATTCAGGTAGCGGTACCGACTACGCCGGCTCAGATCTACCACTTGCTGCGTCGTCAGGTGATTCGCCCGCTGCGCAAACCGTTGATCGTCCTGACTCCGAAGTCGCTGCTGCGCCACAAGCTGGCTGTCTCGACCCTGGAAGATCTGGCCGAGGGTTCGTTCCAGACCGTTATCCCGGAAATCGACGTATTGGACCCGAACAAGGTCGAGCGCGTTGTTCTGTGTAGCGGCAAGGTCTACTACGACCTGCTGGAAAAACGCCGTGCCGAAGGCCGTGAAGATATCGCCATCGTGCGTATCGAGCAGCTGTACCCATTCCCTGAGGACGACTTGATTGAAGTCCTGGCTCCGTACACCAACCTCAAACATATCGTTTGGTGTCAGGAAGAGCCGATGAACCAGGGTGCCTGGTACTGCAGCCAGCACCACATGCGCCGCATCGTTGGCAAACACGACAAATCTCTCGTACTCGAGTACGCGGGCCGTGATGCCTCTGCTGCACCTGCTTGTGGTTACGCATCGATGCACGCCGAGCAGCAGGAAAAACTGCTGCAAGCCGCGTTTACCGTTTAACGCCTTCGCGCACCTGAAACCGAATTTAAGGAACTACAGATAATGGCTATCGAGATCAAAGCCCCCACTTTCCCGGAATCGGTTGCCGATGGCACCGTTGCCACCTGGCACAAGCAACCGGGCGACGCCGTCAAGCGTGACGACCTGATCGTCGACATCGAAACTGACAAAGTCGTACTGGAAGTTCTGGCGACTGCCGACGGCGTACTGGGCGCTATCGTCAAGAACGAAGGCGACACTGTTCTGTCCGACGAAGTCCTGGGCTCCATTGAAGCGGGTGGCGCTGCTGCCGCTGCTCCGGCTGCCGCTGCTGCTGCTCCGGCCGCTGCCCAAGCTGCTGCTGCACCTGCTGCCGGCACCGACGAAGATGCTATCGCCGCGCCTGCTGCACGCAAACTGGCTGAAGAAAACGGCATCAACCTGGCGTCCGTCAAAGGCACCGGTAAAGATGGCCGTGTAACCAAGGAAGACGTGGTTGCCGCTGTTGAAGCCAAGAAAGCTGCTCCGGCCGCCGCTCCTGCCAAGGCTGCTGCACCATCGGCTGCTGCTCCTGTGTTCGCCGCTGGCGACCGCATCGAGAAGCGCGTTCCGATGACCCGCGTTCGTGCCACAGTGGCCAAGCGTCTGGTTGAAGCTCAGTCGAACATGGCGATGCTGACCACTTTCAACGAAGTCGACATGACTGAAGTCATGGCGCTGCGTTCGAAGTACAAGGACCTGTTCGAGAAGTCGCACAACGGCGTACGTCTGGGCTTCATGTCGTTCTTCGTGAAGGCTGCTACCGAAGCGCTGAAACGCTTCCCGGCTGTCAACGCTTCGATCGACGGTGCCGACATCGTTTACCACGGCTATGCCGACGTAGGTGTTGCTGTTTCCAGCGACCGCGGTCTGGTGGTTCCGGTTCTGCGTAACGCCGAACTGATGAGCCTGGCTGAAATCGAAGGCGGCATCGCCACCTTCGGCAAGAAAGCCCGTGACGGCAAACTGTCGATGGACGAGATGACCGGTGGTACCTTCACCATCACCAACGGTGGTACCTTCGGTTCGATGATGTCGACCCCGATCGTCAACCCGCCGCAGGCAGCGATTCTGGGCATGCACAACATCATCCAGCGTCCGATGGCCATCAACGGTCAGGTCGTTATCCGTCCGATGATGTACCTGGCACTGTCCTACGATCACCGTCTGATCGATGGCAAAGAAGCTGTGACCTTCCTGGTGACCATCAAGAACCTGCTGGAAGACCCAGCTCGTCTGTTGCTGGATATCTAAAAAGCAGCTGCAAGCTTTCAGCTACAAGCCTCAAGCTCAAGACGAGCGGGTGGGCTTGCAGCTTGAAGCTTGCGGCTTGAAGCTTTTCGCTAAAGAGGATTTTTTGAATGTCGCAGAAATTTGACGTAGTAGTGATCGGTGCTGGCCCTGGTGGCTATGTGGCTGCCATCAAGGCCGCGCAGCTGGGTCTGACCACTGCCTGCATCGAGAAGTACACCGACGCCGAAGGCAAGCAAGCCCTGGGCGGCACCTGCCTGAACGTCGGCTGCATTCCTTCCAAGGCGCTGCTCGACAGCTCCTGGAAATACAAGGAAGCGAAAGAAAGCTTCAACGTTCACGGTATCTCGACCGGCGAAGTCAAAATGGACGTTGCTGCGATGGTTGGCCGCAAGGCTGGCATCGTCAAGAACCTGACCGGCGGCGTTGCCACTCTGTTCAAGGCCAACGGCGTTACTTCGATCCAGGGCCACGGCAAACTGCTGGCCGGCAAGAAAGTCGAAGTCACCAAGCCAGACGGCTCGGTAGAAATCATCGAAGCTGAAAACGTCATCCTGGCACCAGGTTCGCGTCCGATCGACATCCCACCGGCTCCGGTTGATCAGAACGTCATCGTCGATTCCACTGGCGCACTGGAATTCCAAGCCGTACCTAAGCGTCTGGGCGTTATCGGCGCTGGCGTAATCGGTCTGGAACTGGGTTCGGTTTGGTCGCGTCTGGGTTCGCAAGTGGTTGTCCTCGAAGCACTGGACACCTTCCTGATGGCAGCTGACACCGCTGTTTCCAAGGAAGCGCTGAAAACCCTGACCAAGCAAGGTCTGGACATCAAGCTGGGCGCTCGCGTTACCGGTTCTAAAGTGAATGGCGACGAAGTCGTTGTGAACTACACCGATGCCAACGGCGAACAGACCATTACTTTCGACAAGCTGATCGTAGCCGTTGGTCGCCGTCCGGTGACCACTGATCTGCTGGCTGCCGACAGCGGTGTGACCCTGGACGAGCGCGGTTTCGTGCACGTTGACGATCACTGCGCTACCACCGTACCGGGCGTTTTCGCCATCGGTGACGTGGTTCGCGGCATGATGCTGGCTCACAAGGCTTCGGAAGAAGGCATCATGGTTGTCGAGCGCATCAAGGGCCACAAAGCCCAGATGAACTATGACCTGATCCCTTCGGTTATTTATACTCACCCGGAAATCGCGTGGGTTGGCAAAACCGAGCAGGCCTTGAAAGCTGAAGGCGTTGAAGTTAACGTCGGCACCTTCCCGTTCGCCGCTTCCGGCCGTGCCATGGCCGCCAACGATACCGGTGGTTTCGTCAAGGTCATCGCTGATGCCAAGACTGACCGCGTATTGGGCGTGCACGTAATTGGTCCGAGCGCTGCAGAACTGGTTCAGCAGGGCGCGATCGGTATGGAATTCGGCACCAGCGCTGAAGACCTGGGCATGATGGTTTTCTCCCATCCGACCCTGTCTGAAGCCTTGCACGAAGCTGCTCTGGCTGTGAATGGCGGCGCCATCCACATTGCCAACCGCAAGAAGCGTTAACAGACAATAAGAAACCACGGCGGTAACGGCCCGTCGTGAGCCTTGCGAGCAAGACTCACCGCGGAATGTCCGCTGGACGCAGTCTTGCGTAGCTCAGCTACGCAAGCAGCAGTCAAAGGTGGCGCGGCACTCATCACGAGTGCAGCGCCGAATGCGCAGTACCTAACGAAGACGGTAAAAAGCATGAATCTTCACGAGTATCAGGGTAAGCAGCTGTTCGCTGAATACGGCCTGCCAGTTTCCACTGGTTACGCAGTAGACACCCCAGAAGCAGCAGCAGAAGCTTGCGACAAAATCGGCGGCAGCGAGTGGGTTGTCAAAGCCCAGGTCCACGCCGGTGGTCGCGGTAAAGCGGGCGGCGTTAAGCTGGTTCGCAGCAAAGAAGACGCCAAAGCCTTCGCACAGCAGTGGCTGGGCAAGCGTCTGGTGACTTACCAGACTGACGCCAATGGCCAGCCAGTCACCAAGATCCTGGTTGAATCGTGCACTGATATCGCTAAAGAGCTGTACCTGGGCGCTGTCGTTGACCGTTCGAGCCGTCGCATCGTGTTCATGGCTTCCACCGAAGGTGGCGTGGACATCGAGAAAATCGCTCACGACACTCCAGAAAAAATTCTGAAAGCCACTATCGATCCACTGGTTGGCGCTCAGCCGTTCCAGGGTCGCGAGCTGGCATTCCAGTTGGGTCTGGAAGGCAAGCAGGTTGCTCAGTTCGCCAAGATCTTCGTAGGTCTGGCCAAACTGTTCAAGGATCACGATCTGGCTCTGCTGGAAGTGAACCCGCTGGTGATCAAGGCTGACGGCGATCTGCACTGCCTTGATGCCAAGATCAACATCGACGCCAACGCAATGTACCGTCAGCCTAAGCTGAAGACTTTCCACGATCCGTCGCAAGACGATCCGCGCGAAGCGCACGCTGCCAAGTTCGAACTGAACTACGTAGCGCTGGAAGGCAACATCGGCTGCATGGTCAACGGTGCTGGCCTGGCCATGGGTACCATGGACATCGTCAACCTGCATGGCGGCAAGCCAGCCAACTTCCTCGACGTAGGTGGTGGTGCTACCAAAGAACGCGTAACTGAAGCGTTCAAGATCATTCTGTCCGACACCAACGTCGCTGCAGTACTGGTCAACATCTTCGGCGGCATCGTTCGTTGCGACATGATTGCCGAAGGCATCATCGGCGCTGTGAAAGAAGTCGGCGTGAAAATCCCGGTTGTTGTTCGCCTTGAAGGCAACAACGCTGAGCTGGGCGCTAAAGTACTGGCAGAAAGCGGTTTGAACATCATCGCTGCTACCAGCCTGACCGACGCTGCTCAACAAGTTGTTAAAGCTGCGGAGGGCAAATAATGAGCGTCCTGATCAATAAAGACACCAAAGTTATCTGCCAGGGTATTACCGGTTCGCAAGGTAGTTTCCACACCCAGCAAGCCATTGAATACGGCACCAAGATGGTTGGTGGCGTTACTCCTGGTAAAGGCGGCACCGAGCACCTGGGTCTGCCAGTGTTCAACACCGTGAAAGATGCTGTTGCTCAAACTGGCGCCACCGCCAGCGTGATCTACGTTCCAGCTCCTTTCTGCAAGGACTCGATCCTGGAAGCGGCTTTCGGCGGCATCAAGCTGATCGTCTGCATCACCGAAGGCATTCCTACCCTGGACATGCTGGACGCTAAAGTTAAGTGCGACGAGCTGGGCGTAGTCCTGATCGGCCCTAACTGCCCAGGCGTGATCACCCCAGGCGAATGCAAGATCGGCATCATGCCAGGTCACATTCACTTGCCAGGCAAGGTCGGTATCGTTTCGCGTTCCGGCACCCTGACCTACGAAGCTGTGAAGCAGACTACTGACGCCGGTTTCGGTCAGTCGACTTGCGTCGGCATCGGTGGTGACCCGATCCCGGGTTCGAACTTCATCGACATCCTGAAGCTGTTCCAGGAAGACCCGAAGACCGAAGCGATCGTGATGATCGGTGAGATCGGCGGTTCGGCTGAAGAAGAAGCGGCTGCCTACATCAAGGCACACGTGACCAAGCCGGTTGTTTCCTACATCGCTGGTGTGACTGCTCCTCCGGGCAAGCGCATGGGCCATGCTGGCGCAATCATCTCTGGCGGCAAAGGCACTGCAGACGAGAAGTTTGCTGCCCTGGAAGACGCAGGCGTTAAAACCGTGCGTTCGCTGGCAGACATCGGCAAGGCTTTGTCCGAGCTGACCGGTTGGGCTGTCAAGTAAGCTTCCCGCTTAGCTGACGCTTTACCAAACAAAGGCCACCTTCGGGTGGCCTTTGTCGTTTCAGAGCGGTTGCAAGCTTCAAGTTGCTAGCTACAAGACAAAAGCTTGCCGCTTGAAACTTGTAGCCTGGAGCGGCTTTTCATACATAAACGCGACACGGAAACGTCGGGTATCGGATAGTTCGCCCTCTAACAGTGCGTTTGTCAGGCAAATTCGTTAGGCTAGCAGCCATTTTTGCGTCTGCCGCCCACAAGGCATGCACCGCGCGTTACGGGTCAGTCCCATACGGATCGACAGCATTTCCCTAATCCCACAGGGCAATCCCCCTCTAAATTCCGATTCAGTAGTGTGGTATTTCCTTAATGAAAGTTTTGAAAGGTCAGGACATCCTGGCACTCGGTTTTATGACGTTTGCCCTGTTCGTTGGGGCCGGTAACATCATCTTCCCGCCTATCGTCGGTTTGCAGGCCGGACCTCACGTCTGGATGGCGGCGCTGGGCTTTTTGATCACAGCAGTCGGTTTGCCGGTGATCACCGTGGTTGCGCTGGCCAAGGTCGGTGGAGCGATGGATGCCCTGAGCAGCCCGATCGGCAAAATTGCCGGTGGTGTGCTGGCTGCCGCGTGCTACCTGGCGGTCGGCCCGCTGTTCGCTACCCCGCGTACTGCAACCGTGTCGTTCGAAGTGGGCCTGGCGCCGTTGACCGGCGAGAGCCCGTTGGCGCTGTTCCTCTACAGCTCGGTTTATTTCCTGCTGGTGTTCTTCATCTCGCTGTATCCGGGCCGTTTGCTGGATACCGTCGGGCGTTTCCTCGCGCCGCTGAAGATCATCGCGCTGGCCGTGCTGGGCATCGCTGCCTTCGCCTTGCCGGCCGGTGATATCGGTCACGGCACACCCGAATACGTGGCGGCACCGTTCTCCCAAGGTTTCATCAATGGTTACCTGACCATGGATACCCTCGGCGCATTGGTGTTCGGTATCGTCATCGTTAACGCGATTCGCTCCCGTGGCGTCGAGTCGCCAGCGCTGATCACCCGTTACGCGATCATCGCCGGGCTGATTGCCGGTGTCGGTCTGGCGCTGGTGTATGTCAGCCTGTTCCGTCTCGGTTCGGGTAGCCATGAAGTGGCTGTCGGTGCCACCAATGGTGCGGCGGTATTGCACGCTTATGTGCAACACACCTTCGGTTCGTTGGGCAGCGGTTTCCTTGCGGTGCTGATCTCGCTGGCGTGTCTGGTGACGGCGGTGGGCCTGACCTGCGCCTGCGCCGAGTATTTCAGCCGTGTGCTGCCACTGTCCTACAAGACGCTGGTGATCATTCTTGCTGTGTTCTCCCTGTTGGTGTCCAACCTGGGCCTGACGAACCTCATTGCCTTCTCGATTCCTGTGCTGACGGCGATTTACCCACCGTGCATCGTTCTGGTCGCCCTGAGTTTCTGCTCGAGCTTCTGGAACGAGCAGGTGCGCATCGTCGGCCCGGTCATGCTGGTGTCGTTCCTGTTCGGCTGCATTGACGCGCTCAAAGGCGCCGATCTGGCAGGCTGGATGCCTGGACCGCTTGCAACGCTGCCACTGAGCGAGCAGGGCCTTGCATGGCTGATCCCGTCCGTGATCACGCTGGTGTTCGCCGTGGCGATCGATAGCGCCCTGGGCAAACGTCGTAGCGCTATCGCCTGACGTTCATCAGGCCCGTCATAAGCGGGCCGGTGACGCTTAAACAGAAATGCCCCGTATCAATCGATACGGGGCATTTTTTATGGGCATAAGGCAGTGTCTTTTTCCGTGAGCTAGCGTCGAAGGGTTGCTTAGGTTCACTCCTACAGGAATCGTGTTCACACATCACAAGGAACCGCATGTCGTTCATCCAGGCCAATCTGATTCATCTGCTCGCCGCACTCTGGTTTGTCATCTGCTGGGGCGGCTATACCCGTTACGCCGGCTGGAAGGCTCGCGACACCGCGTGTCTGGCCAGCGTGCTGCACCTGTACCGCGAAGACTGGATGCGCCGCATGTTGCTGCGCGACAACCGCATCGCGGACGCCAGCGTGATCGGCAACCTGGAGCGTAACGCCTCGTTCTTTGCATCCAGCACGCTGATTATCCTTGCAGGTATCCTCACCGTGCTGGGCGCTTCCGACCGTGCGGTGTCATTGCTGGCGGATATTCCGATGGTGCAGCAGGCCTCGCAAGGCATGTCGGAGATCAAGTTGCTGTGCCTGGCAATGGTATTTGTCTACGCGTTCTTTACGTTCAGCTGGTGCATGCGCCAGTACAACTTCGCGGCGATTCTGGTGGGCTCGGCGCCGATGATCGGTGAGCGACAAGTCTCGGAGCTGGAGCGCAAAGCCTTCGCTTCGCGAGCGGCGCGGGTGATTTCGATGGCGGCCAACCAGTTCAACTTCGGCCTGCGCTCGTACTACTTCGGCATGAGTATGCTGGCGTGGTTTGTCAGCCCTTGGTTGTTCATGCTGATGAGTGCCGGGGTCGTTGTCGTCTTGTATCGCCGCGAGTTTCATTCCGACGTTCTGGATGTCATGGTCTATACCCCTACAGAGGCGCCCATTCCCGAGGCGAACAAAGAGGTCGTTTCATGAGTATTCCGTTCTGGTGTGTGTTTATCAGTGCCCTGTTGATTTATATCGCGCGCCTGCCGGTGGGCAAGGCCATGAAAGAGCAGGGCGGTTACAACAACCACCTGCCGCGTCAACAGCAGGCACAGCTCACTGGTTACGGCGCGAGAGCGCTGGCGGCGCACCAGAACAGCATCGAGGCATTCATATTGTTCGCAGTGGGGGTGCTTATGGCGCATACCACGCAAACAGCGGGATGGCTGATCGATACGTTGGCGATCATTTTTGTAATCGCGCGGATCCTCTACTTGTGGCTCTACCTGGCTGACAAGCCTGCATTGCGCAGCTTGATCTGGCTGGTCGGCCTGGTGTGCTCGTTGTTGCTGATGATTAGTCCGACTTTTAGAACTGTTCTGCTCTAAAAAGTCATTGCCGATAAAACGCAGGCAAAAGAAAACCCGCACTTGGCGGGTTTTCTTTTGTTACACCAGAAAGCGGATTATTGCTTTTTGGCGGCTTCTTCTTGTGCAGCGGCGTTCGATTCAGCCTGAGCTTTGGCAGCTTCGGCGTTTTCTTTCGCAGCGTCGTTCACTTTATCCTGAGCTTTGTTCATGTCTTGCTGAGCTTGTTCAGCATGTTGATTTGCATCTTGAGCTTTGTCCTCGGATTTTTTATCGCAGGCAGCGAGACCGAGGGAAGCGGTCAACATCAAGGCAATAGCTAAAGTCTTACGCATGGGGTGTTTCTCCTTATGGAAAATAACTACTGGCCTTAAGAACTCGGCGCCAAGGGTTAAGTTCCTCATTTGTTTCAGATATATAAGATCTTTTTTCAGTGGAACTTTTGCGGTTTTTCTCACTACTGGCAAAAGGCTCTAACGAGAGTAATTATCATATGGCTGAAAACCCCGTTTTTGAGCGTGCGACGCGATTTCTTTCGGCGTTGCGACACTGCCAGGTCCTAGGGTTGCAAGTGCACAGCGCCTCTGTCGATGGGCTCACGGTGATCCTGCCATACAGCACGAAAATCGTCGGTAACCCGCAGACAGGCGTGATACACGGTGGCGCTATCACTTCTTTGATGGACACCGCGTGCGGCATGTCGACCCTGTGCGTACTGCCGGAATTTGAAGCCTGCCCGACCCTCGATCTGCGCATCGACTACATGCACGCCGCAGAACCCCATAAAGACGTTTACGGCTTCGCCCAGTGCTATCGAGTGACGACTGATGTGATCTTCGCTCGCGGCTTCGCCTACCAGGATGATCCCGAGCAGCCGATTGCCCACGTCGTTGGCACTTTCATGCGCATGGGCAAAAACATCAGGGGCACCAAGGGTTTTGGTGGCGCTATCAGGGGAGAGGGCCAATGAGCGACGACCTCAAGGATCAGTTGCAGAGGGCCCATGCGCAAGGCGACTACGCACCGCTGCTCGAGTTGATTCCGTACGCCGGGCTGATCGGCATCGAGTGCTCTCGCGTTGGCGATGACTTGCTGTTCAAGCTGCCGGCGAATAAGGACAACATTGGTAACCCTTTATTGCCGGCAATTCATGGCGGAGTGATTGCCGGGTTCATGGAACTGGCCGCAGCCCTGCATTTATTGATTTTTACCGGGGCGCCGGACGTACCGAAGATCATCGATTTTTCCCTCGATTACCTGCGCGCCGGGCAGTTTCGCGACACCTGGGCCAGATGTCAGGTCTGCCGGCAGGGGCGGCGGGTGGCGAACGTTGCCATCACGGCGTGGCAAAGTACCGAAAGCGAACCGATTGCCACGGCGCGGGCGCATTTCAAAATCGATGAGCCCTTGAAATCCTGAACACTGCCCCAAACTCAGATGACAACCCGCCGCAGACCATTCGGGTCGCGGCCAATGCCATCTGATTGGAGTTTGATGACCATGAGTGTGGAAACTCAAAAGGAAACCCTGGGCTTCCAGACCGAGGTGAAGCAGCTGCTGCACCTCATGATCCATTCGCTGTATTCCAACAAGGAAATTTTCCTTCGCGAATTGATCTCGAACGCCTCTGACGCTGTCGACAAGCTGCGCTTCGAAGCCCTGGCCAAGCCTGAGTTGCTCGAAGGTGGCGCAGATCTGAAAATCCGTGTGAGCTTCGACAAGGACGCCAAGACCGTCACCCTCGAAGACAACGGTATCGGCATGAACCGTGACGATGTGATCGCCCACCTGGGGACCATCGCCAAGTCGGGCACCGCCGATTTCATGAAGAATCTGTCGGGTGATCAGAAAAAAGATTCGCACCTGATCGGCCAGTTCGGTGTTGGCTTCTACTCGGCCTTCATCGTTGCCGACCAGGTTGACGTGTACAGCCGTCGCGCCGGCACTCCGGCCAGCGAAGGCGTGCACTGGTCGTCGAAAGGCGAGGGCGAGTTCGAAGTCGCCACCATCGAAAAGCCTGAGCGCGGCACTCGCATCGTCCTGCACCTGAAAGCTGCAGAAGACGAGTTCGCCGATGGCTGGCGTCTGCGCAACATCATCAAGAAGTACTCCGACCATATCGCTTTGCCGATCGAACTGCCGAAAGAAGTCACGGCTGCCGAAGGCGAAGAGGCGCCAGCGCTCGAGTGGGAAACCGTCAACCGCGCCAGTGCCCTGTGGACTCGTCCACGCACCGAAGTGAAGGACGAGGAATACCAGGAGTTCTACAAGCACATCGCCCACGATTTCGAGAACCCGCTGGCCTGGAGCCACAACAAGGTTGAAGGCAAACTCGAATACAGCTCGCTGCTGTACGTGCCGGCCCGCGCACCGTTCGATTTGTATCAGCGTGAAGCGCCGAAAGGCCTGAAGCTGTACGTGCAACGCGTGTTCGTGATGGATCAGGCCGAGTCGTTCCTGCCGCTCTACCTGCGCTTCATCAAAGGCGTGGTCGACTCCAACGACCTGTCGCTGAACGTGTCGCGGGAAATTCTGCAGAAAGACCCGATCATCGACTCGATGAAGTCGGCGCTGACCAAGCGTGTGCTCGACATGCTGGAAAAACTGGCGAAGAACGAGCCTGAGCAATACAAGGGCTTCTGGAAGAACTTCGGTCAGGTCATGAAAGAAGGCCCTGCAGAAGACTTCGCCAACAAGGAAAAAATCGCGGGTCTGCTGCGTTTCGCGTCGACCAACGGCGACGACGGCGAGCAGATCGTCGGTCTGGCTGACTACCTGGCACGCGCCAAGGAAGGTCAGGACAAGATCTACTACCTCACCGGCGAAACCTACGCGCAGGTCAAAAACAGCCCGCACCTGGAAGTCTTCCGCAAGAAAGGCATCGAAGTGCTGCTGCTGACCGACCGTATCGACGAGTGGCTGATGAGCTACCTCAGCGACTTCGACGGCAAGTCCTTCGTTGACGTGGCACGCGGTGACCTGGACCTGGGCAATCTGGACTCGGAAGAGGACAAGAAAGCCGCAGAAGAAGTCGCCAAGTCCAAAGAAGGTCTGGTCGAGCGTCTGAAAACCGCGCTGGGCGATTCCGTCGCTGAAGTGCGGGTTTCCCATCGTCTGACCGATTCGCCGGCCATTCTGGCCATCGGCGAGCAGGACCTGGGTCTGCAAATGCGTCAGATCCTCGAGGCCAGCGGTCAGAAGGTGCCGGATTCGAAGCCTATCTTCGAATTCAACCCGAGCCACCCGCTGATCGAGAAACTCGACGGCGAGCAGAGCGAAGAGCGGTTTGGCGATCTGTCGCACATCCTCTTCGATCAGGCAGCCCTGGCTGCCGGCGACAGCTTGAAGGACCCGGCCGCTTATGTGCGCCGCCTGAACAAGCTGCTGGTCGAACTGTCGGTTTGATGAAGTTGTAAAAAAACCCGCTTCGGCGGGTTTTTTTATTCTGGTGTTCAAGTAATCAGGAGTCAGAAATGAGCCAAGTCACAGTACGTTCCGTGATCTATCAGATTGATGGCCAGCCTTATGAAGGTCGGCTTGCATTCGACGCCGAGCACAAAGGCGCCCGTCCGGGTTTGTTGATGGCGCCGAACTGGATGGGCGTCAGCGCTGGCGCTGAAGAAATCGCCAGGTCGGTGGCGGCCAAGGGCTACGTGGTGTTGATCGCTGATGTCTACGGTCAGGCCGTGCGTCCGCAGAACGCTGATCAGGCCGGTGCGGCGATGATGCCGCTCAAGGATGATCGCGCACTGCTGCGCACGCGTATGCAGGCTGCGTTCGAGCAGTTGCAGACCCAGGGCGAAGCGGCAGTCGATACGTCGAAGCTGGCGGTGTTCGGTTTCTGCTTTGGCGGTTGCTGTGCGCTGGATCTGGCGCGCACCGGTGCGCCGGTGAAAGCGGCGGTGTCGTTCCACGGCACGCTGGATTCACCGAATCCTGCGGATGCGCAGAACATCAAAGGCTCGGTGCTGGTGCTTCACGGCGCGTCCGATCCGTTGGTGCCGAAGGAGCAGTTGCCGGCCTTCGAAGACGAGATGAACGCGGCGAAGGTGGATTGGCAATTGCTGAGCTACGGCGGTGCGGTGCACTCGTTTACCGACCCGCACGCCAATGTGCCGGGCAAGATGATGTACGACGCGAAGACGGCCAAACGGGCGTTCAAGTCGATGCATGATTTGCTGGATGAAGTGTTCAGCGGCTGATTCAGTTGTCAGGCACTGACTTGGGCGGTGTCTGACAGGGCCTCATCGCTGGCAAGCCAGCTCCCACAGTTATCGCGCCGTTAGCAAAGCCTGTGTTCGACGCGAAATCCTGTGGGAGCTGGCTTGCCAGCGATGGCTGACTCAAAGGCAATAAAAATTTCAGGGCAGTTCGATTCGCTCACTTTCCCCCGGCACCGTCGGCCATTCCCCGGCCGCCCATTTGCGTCGAGCCTCATCAATCGCCGCCGGATCGCTCGCAACAAAGTTCCAGTTGATCCGCCTTGGGCCATCCAGCGGTGCGCCGCCGAACACCACCGCGTGAACCTCGCTCTCGGCAAACAGACTCATTTCTTCCCCAACCGGCAACACCACCAGCGCGTGGGGTTCGACCGTTTCGCCGTTCAGTTGTGCATCGCCACTCAATACATACAGCGCCCGCTCTTCATGCTCTGAGGGAATCAGCAATGTGGTCGCCGTTTGCATCCTCACTTCGGCATACAACGTAGGAGAAAGCACCGGGACTGGCGATTCCAGACAAAAGCCTGACCCGGCAATCATCCGAATCTGCACGCCGAGGTTATCGCTGACCGGCAAGGTTGCTGCCGGGTGATGACTGTAATGCCCCGGGCCTTGTTCGTGATCCTTGGGCGAGGCCAGCCAGATCTGCAAACCGTGCATCGTGAAACTCTGATCCCACAGCGGCTCCGGCGTGCGTTCAACGTGGGCAATCGCGCTGCCGGCGGTCATCCAGCTGACATCGCCAGCGCTGACGACCTGATCGGAGCCTAGGCTGTCCTTGTGCTGGAGTTGGCCTTCAAACAAATAGGTCAGTGTCGACAGGCCAATGTGCGGATGCTGTCGGATGTTCATGCCTTTGCCCGTCGGATAAACCGTTTCGAGCATGTGATCAAAAAACACGAATGGCCCGACGCTGCGGCATTTGGCTGACGGCAACGGACGAAGAATCGGCTGGCCTTCGACGTCTTCGGCTCGCGGGCGGATGATCAGGGGTTGCGTGTCCATGGTGCATTCCAGGCTGAGCGGGTGATGCCAGAAGCATAACCCGCCGCTGGCATCAGGATGGTTATTGGCTGTCGAAGCCTTGTGGGGCATGGGTTTCGATGCTGACTTCGCTGGTGGTCATGAGCTTGTGGATCGGGCAGCGGTCGGCGACTCGCAGCAGTTCCTCGCGCTGGGCGTCTGTGAGCACGCCTTTGAGGGTGAGGGTGACGTGCAGGGCGTATTTGCCTTTCTGCTCTTCACTGTTATCGCGTTTGACCTCAACACCCACGCCGGTCAGCGGGATGTCTTTCTTCTTCGCGTACATCTTCAGGGTCAGGGCCTTGCAGGCGCCGAGTGCGGCGTCGAAGTAATCGTGCGGCTCTGGCGCCGTGCCTTCGCCGCCGGCAGAGGCCGGTACGTCGGCAAACAGTTCGTGTTCATCGATCTGGACAGTGTGACGAAAACCTTCAGCGGAGACGGTATTGACGGTAACGGTCATGTGAACCTCACTGGCAGTAGGAAAAGTCGTTCGATCAAAAAGACCTTGCAGTTATAGAGCATTGCCAGCGGCACGCGTTCCACTTTCCTGCGGGATGAACCCTTGGGGGCAGGGCGGGGTCTAGGCTATGCCTACTTGTCGGAGATTAATTGTGTCCCTGTATCGTTTGAGTCTTGCCTGCCTGCTGGTGTTTGCCGGTAACGCCAGCGCCCGCGAATACACCTACAGCGATGCGCACCTGCACTACGTGGATTTTTTCCAGGAAACCGCCGGCATGCCGAAATTGCTGACGGCCATGAAGGAAAACTCCATTGAGCATGTGATGATTTCCGGCATTCCCGTGGCGAAGAAGTGGCATGAGGATGAACCGAAACGCCCGCGCTATTACGCCGGTGATGATGCCGACGCCTATTGGTACAGCGCCACCGACGTGATCGTCGCTGATGCAGTGCAAAAACTGACGCCTGAGCAGCGGCCCTACTTTCATCCGTTTCTGTCAGGCTTCAACCCTAACGACAAGAACTCCGCCGCACATATTCAGCGCATGCTCGAACTCTATCCGGGGCTGTGGCAAGGCATTGGCGAAGTCTTCACGCGGCATGACGACCTGACGGCGCTGACGTCCGGTGACACGCCGCGCGCCAACAACGAGGCGATGACCAAGATTTATCATCTGGCGGCAGAAAACGATCTGCCGGTAATGGTGCATTCCAACATCACTTCCAAACGTGAGAGAAATCCGCTTTACCTGCAGGAAATCGAAGAGCCGCTGCGTAATCACCCGCACACACGGTTCATCTGGGCGCACGCCGGCACCAGCGCGGAAATTCATCGGCACCAGACACAACTAGACTTTCTCCTGCCGACCCTCACACGCATGCTCGAGGCATATCCGAATCTGTTCATTGATCTGTCGTGGAGCATGCTCACGCCGTATCTGCTGGATGAACAGGGCAAGCCACGCCCGGAATGGCTGGCGCTGGTAAAGAAATACCCGGAGCGCTTCATGCTCGGCTCGGATGTCGTAGGGCGATTCAACAAGCTCGGTGAGGAAATGCACAGCTTCGCGCCTTTCCTCGATGCGCTTCCCGAAGAAATTGCACAAAAGGTCGCTCGCGATAACTTCCTGGCGATATTGCCGCGAACAGCGCTCAAGTCCGGCAAAACTGCGCTGAATCGTTAATGCCGTGGGTTAGAAGTATTAAGGCGTTTTGATATCACGTTTTCGTCTTACGCAAATTTCTTCCGGGCCGATACCTTCTAGAGCAACCCGCTGTAGGTTGATGCAGCGCTTTTGGAAGGAAGCCAAATTAATGAGTATCCGTAGTCTCAATATTGCCCCGCGTGCCGGCCTCGGTTTTGGCCTATTGGCGTTGATGGTGTGCGCCCTCGGGGCGTTCGCTCTGCTGCAAATGTCGAACATGCGCGCCCAGTCCGACGAGGTCGACAACAACTGGCTGCCGAGCGTGATGGCGGTTGGCGAGATGAGTCAGGACATGTTGCGCCTGCGCGCGCTGACCATGCGCCTGTTGCTCAATCGTGATCCGCAGGCGTTGCAGCAGAATGTTGCCAAGCTAGATGAGCTGCGCGCGGTGCTGAGTGAGGCCCAGCAGCGTTATGACGTGCTGATCGTGCTGCCTGAAGAGCGCCAGTTATTTGATCGCTTCAAGGTGGCCGAGCAACAATATCTGGAGCTTCAGGCGCAAGTCTTGCAGTTGTCTGCGCAGAACCGGGTGGAGGAGGCGGCGCGCATTCTCAATGGCGAGATGAGCCCGTTGGCCGATGAAATCGCCGTCGTCCTGCGTCAGTTGGTCGAACTCAACAAACACAACGCCAATCTCGCCACCGAGGGCGCGCGGCTGGTGTTCACTCAGTCACGGGTTTGGGTCGGGGTCATGATCGGCGTTACCGCGCTGATCACCATCGGCCTGGCGCTGTTGCTGACGCGCAGCATCGTCTTGCCATTGGCGCAGTCCTTAGGCGTGGCGCAAGTAGTGGCCGGCGGCGACCTTACCGGTGACATCAATATTTCCGGCAAGGACGAGCCGGCGCGGCTGCTGCAAGCGCTCAAAAGCATGCAGCACAATCTGCGCGACACGATTCGGCAAATTTCCGAGTCGTCCAGTCAGTTGGCTTCGGCGTCGGAAGAGCTGAGCTGCGTCACGGAAGACGCTACGCGTGGGCTGCACCAGCAGAGTCTGGAAATCGAACAGGCGGCGACAGCGGTAAATCAGATGACCGCGGCAGTGGAGGAGGTGGCCAGCAATGCTGTGGCGACCTCCGAGGCCTCGCGCGAATCCGATCGCATTGCCCAGCATGGTCGCCAGCAGGTGCAGCAGACCGTATCGTCAATCGAATCCCTCGCCGAGGATGTGACGGCCAATGCGACGCAGATGGAAGATCTGGCGCAGAAGGTTCATGGCATCAGCAAAGTGCTGGATGTGATCCGCTCGATCGCCGAGCAGACCAACCTGCTGGCGTTGAACGCGGCGATCGAAGCAGCACGGGCTGGCGATGCCGGGCGCGGTTTTGCAGTGGTCGCGGATGAGGTGCGGGCGCTGGCGCATCGCACTCAGCAGTCGACTCAGGAAATCGAGCAGATGATCGGTGGCATTCAGCAAGGCACGGATTCAGCGGTCGGTTCGATGCAGCAGAGCAATGTGCGGGCGCGTGCGACGCTGGACCTGGCCAAGTCGGCCGGCACTGCGCTGGAGGAAATTGCTTCGGCATTCACCGTGATCAACGAGCGCAATCTGGTGATCGCCAGTGCTTCGGAAGAGCAAGCGGCAGTGGCGCGGGAGGTGGATCGCAATTTGATGAATATCCGTGATCTGGCGATGCAGACGTCGGCGGGTGCGAATCAGACCAGTGCGGCGAGCCAGGAGTTGTCGCGATTGGCGGTGGATTTGAACAGCATGGTGGCCAGGTTTTCAGTTTGAGTGTGTGGTGATCTCGGGGTTGCCCTCGCCCTAACCCTCTCCCTTGGGAGAGGGCTGGGGTGAGGGGCGAGCCTCGCACCATTCTTCAGGCCAACATTCAGGCAATAAAAAGCCCCGCAATCGCGGGGCTTTTTTACATCACTTCGGATCAGCTGCCTTTCACAGCCTTGCCGTTGACCGTACCGTCCTGGAGCATGATGTTGTACTCCTTGCCGTCGGTTTCAACTTGTTGCAGACGAACCAGCAGGTAATCCCAATCCTTGGCGAACCAGAGGACGGTGATGCGCTTGCTTTGTGTCGGGTCGCGTACGCGCTCGACCTTGATCGCATCGATCTTGCCTGCCTTGGTGTCGACTTTTTCCGAGCCTAGCACGCGGAAATCATAGGTATCGATCTCGCCGTCATCGACCACTTGGTAGCTCATGGTCTTCTTGCCGGCGGCGACATCATGTTGCAGTGCCAGCTGATAAGTCGATTTGTCGACCATGCCACGGTTCAGCGGGATTTTCACCGCATCGCCACGGTCGGTGCCGGTGACCAGTTTGTTGGTCCAGTCGAAGTCCAGATCAGCCTTCTTCGCTTTGCCCAGACCGCCACGTTCGAAGTGGTAGGACTGCGGCAGCAGCGTGTCCTTGTCCAGGGTCAGGGTGCTGGTCTCGGTGAGGCTGGCGATCATCATCGACGCCTTGAAGCTGAGCGTCCAGACGCCTTTGGCATCCTTTGACAGGCTGCGCTCGGCAGTGCCGCTCATCGGCAGCTGTTTCCAGTCGGCGGTGTAGCTGGCGGAGAACGGTTGAAGGTCTGCCGCCTGCGCGAAAGGCAGGGCGAGCAGTGCGCAAGCAAATAGCAGGGCGCGACGCATAATATCTCCTAGTGTCGAATCAAATGGCCGCTGGCCGCGAGTAACTGGCCGTCCAGTGAAGCACCTTCGCCCCCGAGTGCAAGCCTGCCTTCGGCAAACCAGCGTACCGCCATGGGGTAGATCAAGTGTTCCTGAACATGCACTCGCTGCGCCAGACTCTGCGGCGTGTCGTGCAACTCTACCGGTATTACTGCCTGTACGACCAGTGGTCCGCCATCGAGTTCCTCGGTGACGAAGTGGACGGAGCAGCCGTGCTCGGTGTCGCCGGCCTCCAGCGCGCGCTGATGGGTGTGTAACCCTTTGTATTTGGGCAGCAGCGAAGGATGGATGTTGAGCAGGCGACCCTGATAGTGGCGTACGAAGTCAGCGCTGAGAATGCGCATGAAACCGGCCAGTACCACGAGTTTGGGATTGAATTCGTCGATCAGTTCGATCAGGGCAGCATCGAAGGCCTCGCGACCTTCGAAGGCCTTGTGATCCAGCGAGCGGGTGGCGATACCCGCGTCACTGGCGCGTTGCAGGCCGTAAGCGTCGGCGCGGTTGGAAATCACCGCAGCGATGCGGACCGGGCTTTCGCCGGTCCGCGTGCTGTCGATCAAGGCCTGCAAGTTACTGCCGGTGCCGGACAACAGCACCACGACATCACAGGTTGCGGACATTAATGAGCCTTAAGGTTCTTCAGTTCGACCTGGGCAGCGCCTTCGGCAGCGACTGCGATCTGGCCGATGACCCAAGGCTGTTCGCCAGCGTCACGCAGGGTGTTGAGCGCAACTTCAACGTGCTCCTGAGCCACGCAGATGACCATGCCGACGCCGCAGTTCAGAACGCGGTGCATCTCGGTCTCGTCAACGTTGCCTTTCTCTTGCAGCCAGTCGAACACGGCCGGGCGATTCCAGCTGGCGACGTCAACCACGGCCTGAGCGCCTTTTGGCAGAACGCGCGGGATGTTGTCGAGCAGGCCGCCACCGGTGATGTGGGCCATGGCTTTGACGGCGCCGGTGTCTTTGATCAGCTTGAGCAGCGGCTTCACATAGATACGGGTCGGGGCCATCAGCAGGTCGGTCAGCGGTTTGCCGTCGAGCTGGATGTTTTCGATGTCGGAGCCGGACACTTCGATGATCTTGCGGATCAGCGAGTAGCCGTTGGAGTGCGGGCCGGACGAAGGCAGGGCGATCAGCGCGTCACCGGTGGCGACTTTCGAGCCGTCGATGATTTCGGCTTTTTCCACGACGCCGACGCAGAAGCCGGCCAGATCGTAGTCTTCGCCTTCGTACATGCCAGGCATTTCAGCGGTTTCGCCGCCAACCAGCGAGCAACCGGACAGTTCGCAGCCGGCGCCGATGCCGGTCACAACCTGGGCGGCGGTCTCGACGTTGAGTTTGCCGGTGGCGTAGTAGTCGAGGAAGAACAGCGGCTCGGCACCGCACACCACCAGGTCGTTGACGCACATGGCGACCAGGTCGATACCGATGGTGTCGTGCTTGTTCAGGTTCAGGGCCAGGCGCAGCTTGGTGCCGACGCCGTCAGTGCCGGAAACCAGTACGGGCTGCTTGTAGCCGGCCGGGATTTCGCAGAGGGCGCCGAAACCGCCCAGGCCGCCCATGACTTCCGGACGCGCAGTGCGCTTGGCGACGCTCTTGATGCGTTCGACCAATGCTTCACCGGCGTCGATGTCTACACCGGCGTCCTTGTAGCTCAGGGAGGGTTGCTTGCTCATGATCCAGGCCTTTAGGGGGGATTCAGGGGTAACGACCGAGTTCAGCGGGGCGCCGAAGTCGATGGGGCGATAGCCTCACGCGAGTTTCGAGGTGCCCGGCTGTTGCCGGTCTGCGAAGGCGCGCGATTTTATCAGGCTTGAGGGGCAGCGGCCATCCTCGTACCGACGGGCAGGGCCATATCACCCGAAATTTTTTGCAATTGAGGCGTACGGCTGCCTGTATAAGGTGTGGCAATTAACCGTCTATCGTTATCACTGTGCAAAAACTTACCGCCGCCGTGTGAATGTTTGGTGCTGGCAGACTGTCACAGCCTTGCCAAATCGGTTCACGCGGCCTGTTCCAGCCGCTCCTGTCGACGGGAATTCTCCATGCGTTTTTGTAAATTGTTGTTTGTGGGCTGTTTGTCTGTGGTCAGCCTGGCGAGTCATGCCGAAAACCTCAAAGGCCTTTATCAAGTGCGTGAGCCGGTCCAGGGCCAGGCTCCGGAGGAGCGTGAACGCGCTACTCAGGCCGCGCTGGATACGTTGGTATTGCGCCTGACCGGTGACCCTAAAGCTGCGCAAAATCCGGGTTTGGCGGCCGTGCGCAAGGATCCGCAGCAGATCATCAGTCAGTTCGGTTTTGATGCCGGGCCGCCGGAGGTGCTGAAAGTCGATTTCGATCCGAGCAGTACCGAGCAGGCATTGCGTCGCGCCGGGTTATCCCTGTGGGGCGCCAGCCGGCCGTCGATACTGAGCTGGTGGCTGAACGACTCGGCCGAAGGTTCGAGTCTGGTCGGTGATGGTCAGGCTGCTGCCGCGCCGTTGCGCACGGCGGCTCAGCATCGTGGTTTGCCGTTGCGTTTGCCGCTGGCTGATCTGAGTGAACAACTGGTCGCTACAGCGCCGGCACTCCAAGGCACGGATGCAGCACCTTTGCGCGATGCGTCGGAGCGCTACAACGCTGACGCCCTGCTGGCTGTGCATGCGCGGGAAGAGGGTGGTCAGTGGCAGGCCAAATGGCATTTGTGGCTAGGTGATCAAAAAGAAGCGGGCAGTGTGCAGGGGCCGGATCAGGCCGCCGTGGCGGATGCAGTGATGCTGGCGGTTGCCCAGCGCCTGGCGCCACGCTTTGCCGCCAAGCCTGGGGCAACCGGGCAGCAGACCCTGGAAGTGCAGGGCATGAATCTGGAGCGTTACGCTGCGCTGTTGCGGTTACTCGAACCGTTTGGCGTGCGTCTGCAAAGTGTAGATGGCGATCGTATCGTCTATCGGGTCAATGGCAGTGCCGATCAGATGCGCGCGCAGTTGTCGCTGGCCAGGTTGCAGGAACTGCCAGCCGAAGCTCCGGCTCAGGTGGCCGCGCCGCAGCCTGTGGTTGCGGGTGCGGCACCTGTCGCGGCGCCAGCCCCGGCACCTGCGGCGCCGTCATTGCGGTTTCGCTGGTAAGTCTTTCCTTATATAGAAACAGTAGGAGTTGTACATGGCCGATACGCGGCGTTGGTTCTGGCTCGGTGGGATAGTCCTGCTTTGCGTGTTTGTGTGGTTATTGCACTCGATCCTCACGCCGTTTCTGGTGGCGCTGTTGCTGGCGTATCTGTTCGATCCGCTGGTGGATCGGCTGGAGAAGCTCGGTTTGTCGCGCACCTGGGGTGTGATCGCGGTGTTCACGTTGTTCACGCTGATCTTCACCGCGCTGATGCTGGTGTTGGTGCCGATGCTCGCCAAACAGCTGCTGCGCCTGTACGAACTGGTACCGCAAATGCTCGACTGGCTGCAGCACTCGGCGGTGCCGTGGGCGCAGTCGAAGCTGGGGCTGTCGGACGGCTTCTGGAAATTCGACAAGGTCAAGGCTGCGATCAGTGAGCACATGGGGCAGACCACCGATATTGTCGGCGTGGTGCTGAGCCAGGCGACGGCTTCGAGTCTGGCGCTGATCGGCTGGCTGGCCAATCTGGTGCTGATCCCGGTGGTGAGTTTCTACTTGCTGCGCGACTGGGACGTGATGATGGCCAAGATCCGCAGCCTGTTGCCGCGTGATCGTGAACCAACCATCGTCGCGCTGGCCGCTGAATGCCATGAGGTGCTCGGTGCATTCGTGCGCGGGCAGTTAATGGTGATGGTGGCGCTAGGGGTGATTTACGCGGCTGGGCTGATGATCGTCGGCCTGGAACTTGGGCTGTTGATCGGGTTGATCGCGGGGCTGGCGGCGATCGTGCCGTACATGGGCTTTGTGATCGGCATCGGTGCGGCGTTGGTTGCCGGGCTGTTCCAGTTCGGTGGTGATCTGTATCCGATGGTCGGGATCGTCGCGGTGTTCATGGTCGGTCAAGCCCTGGAAGGCATGGTGTTGACCCCATTATTGGTAGGCGACCGGATCGGCCTGCACCCGGTGGCGGTGATCTTCGCGATCCTGGCCGGCGGCGAGCTGTTTGGCTTCACGGGTGTGTTGCTGGCGCTGCCGGTGGCGGCGGTGATCATGGTGCTGGTGCGCCACATGCACGACTTGTACAAGGACTCCGACATTTATAGTGGTGCTGACGAGCCGCAGCTGTAGCGCAGATGGGCGACCCGGCGAATAGCCGGGTTGGCCCGTGTTTTGCGGGGAATAGTGGCTCGACTGCGTCAGAGAAACTGTCATAAAACCAGTGCGTTAACGCAAACCTTTGATTTTGCTTGGACTCTGTCGCATTGTGCGCTTAGCTTCACGGGTATAAACTTCGCCAACTTTACACAGAGGCCACTAACGGTTCCTTGAGAACTGTTCAGTCAGCATGAAACCGATTCAGCTGCCCCTAGGTGTGCGTCTGCGTGACGACGCCACCTTCATCAACTACTACCCAGGCGCCAATGCCGCTGCACTCGGCTATGTCGAGCGCTTATGCGAAGCCGACGCCGGCTGGACGGAAAGCCTTATCTATCTGTGGGGCAAGCACGGCGTAGGGCGTACGCATCTGTTGCAGGCTGCTTGCCTGCGTTTCGAGCAGATGGGTGAACCGGCGGTGTATCTGCCGCTGGCCGAGTTGATGGATCGCGGCACCGAAATTCTCGACAACCTTGAACAGTACGAACTGGTTTGCCTGGACGACTTGCAGGTGATTGCCGGCAAGGCTGATTGGGAAGAGGCGATGTTTCATCTGTTCAATCGTCTGCGTGACAGCGGTCGGCGCCTGCTGATTGCCGCGTCCACCTCACCACGTGAGCTGCCGGTCAAACTGGCTGACCTGAAATCACGCCTGACGCTGGCGCTGATTTTTCAGATGCGCCCACTTTCCGATGAAGACAAATTGCGTGCCCTGCAATTGCGCGCATCGCGTCGTGGTCTGCATCTGACCGATGAAGTCGGGCATTTTATCTTGACCCGTGGCACCCGCAGCATGAGCGCGCTGTTTGATCTGCTGGAACAGCTCGACCAGGCTTCCTTGCAGGCTCAGCGCAAGCTGACCATTCCCTTCCTGAAAGAAACCCTGGGCTGGTAGCTGACCCTTGCAGTCTGTGGCTTCCAGCGGGTTTCGGCGTATTTCAGGCGCCAGAAAATCCGCTTTTCTACACGGTGTGCAGAGCGCGTATCGGTTCAAATGGGCTTAAGCGCTTAGATGTAAGCGAGAAACCGAGAAGTCACAAAAAGATCGATTGAATTTGCAAATGAGGTTGATAGCGGGCATAGTCTCGCCTTCTTTACAACTATCAGCCACGGTCGTGCCCATGCTAAAGCGCTTCGCACCCCTCGTGCCTCTCGCACTCGTCACCCTGTTATACGGTTGCGCTGCTCATTCTCCAGTTCAAGAGCAGCCTCAGCAGGTCAAGAATTCCGTCACTGCCCAGTCTTCCGTTATTTACCAGGAAGAGCTGGACACCGAAAAAGAACTGTCGGATTTCAACGGCAACAAGCCTTACCAGCTGCCAGTTCTGGCCGACAGTATCCTCGAGCGCGGCATGTCCCTGATCGGTACCCGTTACCGTTTCGGCGGTACCTCTGAAGCCGGTTTCGATTGCAGTGGTTTCATCGGCTACCTGTTCCGCGAAGAAGCTGGCATGAACTTGCCACGCTCGACTCGCGAAATGATCAATGTGGATGCGCCGCTGGTTTCGCGCAAAAACCTTGAGCCGGGCGATCTGCTGTTCTTCGCCACCAATGGTCGTCGCGGCCGTGTCAGTCACGCCGGGATCTACCTGGGTGACAACCAGTTCATTCACTCCAGCAGTCGTCGCAGCGGCGGTGTTCGCATCGACAGCCTGGGTGACAGCTACTGGAGCAAGACCTTCATCGAAGCGAAACGCGCTCTGGCCAACGCTCCGACCGTCGTCACCGCTCGCAAGTAATTCCCCGATGCCGCGGCGTTCGCAGCGGCAATCAGGCTTCCGGCAACGGAGTAGACCTAGACTTTACAAGGTGAAGTTAAAGTCTTACTTGAAGTTTGCCGCGTAGCCGCTAGAATCCTGAATCTATATTGATGGCAAACCGCCTGCGTGCTGACGCAGGCGGTTTTGTTTTCTGCCCCTCCGGCAGAAAAAGCCGCAGCCAGATCAGGATGTTCTGCTTATGACCATGTCGGCCCGCCTCACATTGATCTTTTTTGCAGCGCTGCTCAGCGCCTGCGCCAGCCGTACGCCGCCACCAGCACCCGTGGTGCGCGCTCCGGTGGTATTCGGCCCCTCGCAATCATTCTCGCCCGCTGCTGAAGACGTGCTGTTTCGCGCGCTCGGTCTGGTGGGCACGCCTTATCGCTGGGGCGGCAATACGCCGGACTCGGGATTTGATTGCAGTGGGCTGATCGGTTTTGTTTACCGTGATGCGGCGGGTATTTTGCTGCCAAGAACCACACGCGATCTGATCGTGATGCAGGCGCCGAATGTGGGTAAGGAAGGTTTGCAGACAGGCGATCTGATCTTCTTCGCCACCAATGGCGGTTCGCAGGTCAGCCATGCGGGAATTTATGTCGGGGAAGGGCGCTTCGTGCATGCGCCGGCAACCGGCGGCACGGTGAAGCTCGATAGCCTGTCGAAGGCGTATTGGCAGAAAGCTTATCTGAGTGCCAAGCGGGTGTTGCAGCCGGAACATCTGGCGCATAACCCATAACAAGGACAACACCAAACCCAATGTGGGAGCGAGCCTGCTCGCGAAAGCGGTGTATCAGCCAACTCAATGTTGACTGATATCACGCCTTCGCGAGCAGACTCGCTCCCACAGTTGTTTCAGGGCGCATCTAAAATCACTTGGTGGCCGATACTCGCCACACTTTGTTCCCTACATCATCAGCCACCAGCAAGCCACCTTGCTGGTCGATCACTACGCCCACCGGGCGACCCAGTGCGTTCTCGTCCTTGTCGAGAAAACCGGTCAGTACATCCACTGGCTGGCCTGTTGGTTTGCCCGCCGCGAACGGTACGAAAATCACTTTATAACCACTGTGCGGCTTGCGGTTCCAGGACCCGTGCTGGCCGATAAATGCGCCTTCCTTGAACTGCGCAGGCAGCTTGTTGCCCTCGGCGAACGTCAGACCCAGCGAAGCTGTATGCGGGCCAACGGCGTAGTCCGGCGCAATGGCTTTGGCGACCAGGTCGGGGTTCTGCGGCTCGACGCGCACATCGACATGCTGGCCGTAATAGCTGAACGGCCAGCCATAGAAACCACCGTCCTTGACCGAGGTGATGTAGTCCGGCACCAGATCGCTGCCGATTTCGTCGCGCTCGTTTACTGCGGTCCACAACGCGCCACTGGTGGGCTCCCACGCGAGGCCGTTGGGGTTGCGGATGCCCGATGCGAAGATGCGGTGATTGCCGGTTGCGCGGTCCACTTCCCAGATTGCGGCGCGGCCTTCCTCTTTATCCAGACCGTTTTCGCCGACGTTACTGTTCGAGCCGACCGTGACGTACAGTTTGCTGCCGTCCTTGCTGGCGATGACGTTCTTGGTCCAGTGATGGTTGAGCGTGCCGCCAGGCAGATCGACAACCTTGATCGGCTGCGTCTTGATTTCGGTTGCGCCGGGTTCGTAGTTGAAGCGCAGCAGGCGATCGGTGTCGGCGACGTACAGGTCGTTGCCAACCAGCGTCATGCCGAACGGTGAATTGAGGTTTTGCAGGAATACCGTGCGCGTTTCAGCCACGCCATCGTGGTCGGCATCGCGCAGCAGGGTAATGCGATTGGGGCTTGGTACGCCGGCGCCGGCCTTGCCCATGACTTTTTCCATGACCCAGCCGCGCACGCCTTTGCTGTCATCAGGTTTGGGCGGTGCGTTGGTTTCTGCTACCAGCACATCGCCATTGGGCAACACGTAGAGCCAGCGCGGATGATCAAGGCCTTCGGCAAACGCGGCGACTTGTGTGCCTGCCGCAGCGGTCGGTTTACCGCCCGCGGGCCAGCCGACCGCCGGGGCGATATTCACCGTCGGGATCAGGGTTTTGTTCGGTTCGGGCAGTTTCGGTGACGGGCCGGTGCCGTCGATGACCTGCAGGCTGGACGATTCACCACAGGCGGCGAGCCCCCCGGCGAGGGCGATGACGAAAACGAGTTGGGGCTTGCGCATTGCTGATCTTCCCTATGAATGCATTCCTAGTCATAGAGGATCGCACAAGCCCGATGGTTCAACTGCTCAGCCGCGGGCTTCTTTGAACAGCAAGGCAATGCCCGGGTGATAGTTACCGGCCTCATTGCGCAATTTGCGATAGGCGTAGGGGAAATACCAGGCAACGGCGCAGGTGTGTTCCTTTTGCAGGTCGTCGACCATGTCCTGCAATTCTTCCGGACTGGCGCTGTGCTGGGCTTTTTGCGGGGCGACAAACAGGCAGCCGAGCTTGAGGTCGCTGGCGTAGCTGATGCGTTTGGCGTCGTGGGTGATATCCAGCAGGGGTTGAGTCAGGTTGAGGTTGTTGACGCGTGGCCAGCGTTGCGTGGCCTGGATAAATGCGCGGTCTTCGGCACCCGCCAGAAACAGATCGGCGCGGGCGTTGCGCTCGCCTTCCTCGTTCTGCTTGCGGGTGGCGGTGTCGCGCAATGTCACCAGTTCGGCCATCCATGCAGCCGCGCAGAGCAATCCGAGATTGGCTTTCTCGTCGTGCCAGTAGGGCGTGTCACTGTCGCCGCGCACGGCGTTGTAGCGGTCGATACAGTCAAACCAGCGTTCTAGTACCGGGCGCAGGAATTCCAGGCGCGGATTGCTGATGATCATGCCTTGCATGGTAATCATCCTTATTGTTGTGGTGTGCTTTTGCGGTAAAAGCATGGCTCTTTGATATCATTTGTTTCAGCGTGGCACAAGATTGGCGTCAGATAATTGATCGGCGGCAGTTATTCGCCCGATCCCCCCCTCTTTAATTGACGCTCCACCCCCAACCCTCTAACCTTCGCGGCTTGTTTCAGGTGCTCTGTGACCTGCGTCGACAGAGTGAAACAGGGAAGCCGGTGAGGGTTGTTTTCAAGCGAATAACAACCACGATCCCGGCGCTGCCCCCGCAACGGTAAATGAGTGAAAACTGCGTCTTGTGCCACTGCTTAACAGCGGGAAGGCGCGCAGTCAGGCGAACGCCGCTCATGAGCCCGGAGACCGGCCTGATCCATCCAGCGGCATCACGGTGGGCGATGCCAGGCTTTTTGCCGTCTATTCTTGTGCCTGCCCGCCGTTATCCAGCCTCAACGGAGAGCTCCCCCATGACTGATTCCCCCGAGCGTGACGAACGCCACCTGGCGCGTATGCAGCGCAAAAAAGCCGTGATCGATGAACGCATCGCCAACTCCCCCGACGAGTGCGGCCTGGTGCTGGTGCTGACCGGTAACGGCAAAGGCAAAAGCAGCTCGGCGTTCGGCATGCTCGCCCGCGCCATGGGCCACGGCATGCAGTGCGGCGTGGTGCAGTTCATCAAGGGTCGCAACAGCACCGGTGAAGAGCTGTTCTTCCGCCGCTTTCCAGAGCAGGTGCGTTTTCACGTGATGGGCGAGGGCTTCACCTGGGAGACTCAGGATCGCCAGCGCGACATCGCTGCCGCCGAAGCTGCGTGGGCGGTGTCGCGCGAGTTGCTGCGTGATCCGGCGATCGGTCTGGTGGTGCTCGATGAATTGAACATCGCCCTCAAGCACGGCTACCTCGATCTCGATCAGGTGCTGAGCGATTTGCAGGCGCGTCCGCCGATGCAGCATGTGATCGTCACCGGTCGCGGGGCGAAGCCGGAAATGATCGAGATGGGAGACACGGTCACCGAAATGGGCATGCTAAAACACGCCTTTCAGGCTGGCATCAAAGCGCAGAAGGGCGTCGAACTTTGAATCAGCCACGTCACTGCCCGGCGGTATTGATCGCCGCGCCGGCCTCCGGTCAGGGCAAGACCACCGTTACTGCCGCGCTCGCTCGTTTGCATCGCAATCAGGGGCGCAAGGTGCGCGTGTTCAAATGCGGCCCGGACTTCCTCGACCCGATGATCCTCGAGCGCGCCAGCGGTGCGCCGGTTTATCAACTCGATATGTGGATGGTCGGCGAGCAGGAAAGTCGTCGCCTGTTGTGGGAAGCCGCCGGCGAAGCCGATCTGATTTTGATCGAAGGCGTGATGGGACTGTTTGACGGCACACCGTCGAGCGCTGACCTGGCGCGGCATTTCGGTGTACCGGTGCTGGGCGTGATCGACGGCACCGCGATGGCGCAGACGTTTGGCGCATTGGCGCTGGGCCTTGCGCGTTATCAGCCGGACTTGCCGTTTGCGGGCGTGCTGGCCAATCGCGTGGGTACCTTGCGTCATGCGCAACTGCTTGAAGGCAGCCTCACCGAGGGTTTGCGTTGGTACGGCGCGCTGTCCCGCGAGACCGGGATCGAGCTGCCGAGCCGTCATCTGGGTCTGGTGCAGGCCAGCGAACTGAACGACCTGGATGTTCGCCTCGACGCCGCCGCCCAAGCGCTTGCCAGCAGTTGCGAGGTAGCGCTGCCACCGGCCGTGGAGTTCGCGGCGCCGGAAGTGATCGTTGCCGAACCGTTATTGCAAGGTCTGCGAATCGCTATCGCCCATGATGAGGCGTTTGCCTTCACCTACGGCGCCAGCCTCGATTTGCTGCGGGCGATGGGCGCCGAGTTGAGTTTCTTCTCGCCGATCCGCGACACGCAATTGCCTGAGGCGGACAGTCTGTATCTGCCGGGCGGCTACCCGGAATTGCACCACGTGGCGTTGTCGCAGAACACCGCGATGCTCGACGCGATCCGCGCGCACCATGCGGCGGGCAAACCATTGCTGGCCGAGTGTGGCGGCATGCTTTATCTGCTCGATTCGCTGACTGATATCGAAGGCACCCGCGCCGAACTGGTCGGTTTGCTGAGCGGCGATGCGGTGATGCAAAAACGTCTGGCGGCGTTGGCGCTGCAAGCGGTTGATCTGCCGGAGGGCTCACTGCGTGGGCACACTTATCATCATTCCCTGACGACGACTGAATTGACCCCGATTGCTCGCGGCCTTAGCCCGAATGGCGGGCGTGGGGCGGAGGCGGTTTATCGCGATGGGCGAATGACCGCTTCTTATGTGCACTTCTACTTTCCGTCGAACCCTGCGGCTATCGCAGCACTGTTTGCGCCTCAACTTGAGGCCGCCATCGCTGGCAAGCCAGCTCCCACAGTGGGCGGTGTAGTGCCTGAAGATTCGCAATCCCATGGGGTAACTGGCAAGTCAGCTCCAAAAGGGAGCGGCGGAGTGCCTGAAGAATCGCAATCCCATGGGGTAACTGGCGAGCCAGCTTCCACAGTGGGTGGTGAAATGCCTGAAGAAACGCCATCCCCTGTGGGAGCTGGCTTGCCAGCGATGGGGCCATGACAGACAACGCATTCTCCGAAGCCGAACGCGCAGCGGTCTACAAAGCTATCGCCGAGCGCCGTGACATGCGCCACTTCACCGGTGGCAGCGTCGCGCCGGAACTGTTGCGGCGCTTGCTCGAAGCCGCGCATCAGGCCCCGAGCGTCGGCCTGATGCAGCCCTGGCGCTTCATTCGCATCAGCGACCGAGCCTTGCGCGGGCAGATCCAGAACCTGGTGGAAGAAGAACGCATCCGTACCGCTGTTGCCCTCGGCGAGCGCAGCGATGAGTTCATGACACTCAAGGTCGAAGGCATCAATGATTGCGCGGAAGTGCTGGTCGCCGCATTGATGGACGATCGCGAAAAACACATCTTCGGTCGCCGCACACTGCCGGAAATGGACATGGCGTCACTGTCCTGTGCGATCCAGAACCTGTGGCTGGCGTCCCGCGCCGAAGGTCTGGGCATGGGCTGGGTCTCGCTGTTCGAGCCCCAGGCGCTGGCCGATCTGTTGAAACTGCCGGAAGGCGCCAAGCCACTCGCGGTGTTGTGTCTGGGCCCGGTCAAGGAATTCTATCCGGCGCCGATGCTGGTGCTTGAGGGGTGGGCGCAGGCGCGTCCGCTCAATGAGTTGCTGTATGAAAATTATTGGGGAGTGAGTCAATGAGTGTGGCGTTGTTGAGTGTCGCCGCAGTGGCGCTGGATGCGCTGCTGGGTGAACCGAAACGCTGGCATCCGCTGGTGGCGTTCGGCAACTTTGCCGGGCGCATCGAGCAACGTTTCAACGCCGGTGGCCGTGGCTGGCGCAGTCATGGCGTCACCGCGTGGGTAATCGCGGTGTTACCGCTGACGTTGCTCGCCACCGCGTTTTCCTGGGCGCCTTATGTTGGCTGGATCGTCGAGATACTCGCGCTGTATTGCGCCCTCGGCATGCGCAGCCTCGGCGAGCACGTCGAGCCGGTGGCCAAGGCGTTGCGCGCCGATGATCTGGATGAGGCGCGCAAGCGTGTCGGCTATCTGGTCAGCCGCCAGACCAGCGAACTCGACAGCACTGCGGTTGCCCGTGCTGCTACCGAATCGGTGCTGGAGAATGGCAGCGATGCGGTGTTTGCCGCATTGTTCTGGTTTGCCGTGGCCGGCGCGCCGGGCGTGGTGCTCTATCGCTTGAGCAATACGCTTGATGCGATGTGGGGTTATCGCAACGAACGTTTCGAACGATTTGGCTGGTGTGCGGCAAAAATCGACGACGTCCTCAACTACATTCCCGCGCGCCTCGTGGCGTTGACCTACGCGCTGCTGGGCAAAACCCGACTGGCCCTCAAGTGCTGGCGTACACAGGCGCCAAAATGGGACAGCCCCAACGCCGGCCCGGTAATGGCGGCAGGCGCGGGCGCGCTGGGCGTGGAACTGGGCGGCCCGGCGATCTATCACGGCGAACTGCATGAGCGTCCGCAACTCGGCGAGGGCACACCTGCCGATGCCGATTCCATCGACCGTGGCTGGCAATTGGTCCAGCGCGGGGTATGGTTATGGCTGCTGATTCTTTGCGTGGGAGCTGAATTCTATGCTTGAGCACGGTGGCCGACTGCGCAAGGCTGCACTCGATCACGGCATCGCCGAGGCTGATTGGCTGGATCTTTCCAGCGGTCTGGCGCCATGGCCGTTCCCGATCCCGGATATTCCGCTGCGCGCCTGGGCACGCTTGCCGGAAACCGACGATGGTCTGGAGCAGGCGGCGTGTGATTACTACGGTGCGGCGCAGGTGTTGCCGGTGGCCGGTTCGCAAATGGCCATTCAGTTGCTGCCGCGTTTGCGCCGGGCCGGCAAGGTCGGCGTGTTGTCGCCGTGTTATGCCGAGCACGCCGAGGCGTGGCGCCGCAGCGGTTACATCGTGCGCGAAGTGCTGGAGCAGGAAGTCGAGTTCTTTATCGACAACCTCGACGTACTGGTGGTGGTCAACCCGAACAATCCCACGGGCCTGAGCCTGACCCCGGCGCGTTTGCTCGACTGGCATGCGCGGCTGGCGCAGCGCGGTGGCTGGCTGGTGGTCGATGAAGCGTTCATGGACAACACGCCACAATTGAGTCTGGCCGCGCACACGCATTTGGTGGGTCTGGTCGTATTGCGTTCGTTTGGCAAGTTCTTCGGTCTGGCCGGGGTGCGACTGGGCTTTGTGCTGGCCGAGCGCAAATTTCTTAAACTGCTCGCCGAACAGGTCGGGCCGTGGGCGGTCAGCGGGCCGACCCGGGTGCTCGCCCAGGCCTGTCTGCAAGACACCGAAGTTCATGCACGCCAGCGGATACGCAGCGATGAGGCGAGTGAGCGGCTGGCTGTGTTGCTGGCGCGATACGGCTTCAACCCCCAGGGCGGTTGCGCGCTGTTTCAATGGTTGATCACCGATCAGGCGCAAGCGCTGTACGAATTCATGGCCCGACGCGGCATCCTCCTGCGCCTCTTCACGCACAACAGCAGTTTGCGTTTCGGCCTGCCTGCCGATGCCGCTGAAGAGGCGCGCCTCGAACAAGCGCTGCAAGCGTTCGCCAAGGAAACCCAATGACAACCCTGATGGTGCAGGGCACCACTTCCGACGCCGGTAAAAGCACACTGGTGACGGCACTCTGCCGCTGGGCCACCCGTCAGGGTGTAGCAGTGGTGCCGTTCAAACCGCAGAACATGGCGCTCAACAGCGCGGTGACGGCTGATGGCGGCGAGATCGGTCGCGCGCAAGCGGTGCAGGCGCAAGCGGCGAATCTTGAACCGCACACCGACATGAACCCGGTGCTGCTCAAGCCGAACAGCGACACCGGCGCGCAAGTGATCATCCATGGCCGCGCCGTCACCAGCATGAACGCCGTCGCCTATCACGACTACAAAGCCATCGCGATGCAAGCCGTGCTGGCCTCCCACGATCGCCTCAGCGCCGCGTATCCGTTGGTGATGGTCGAAGGCGCAGGCTCGCCAGCGGAGATCAACCTGCGCGCCGGCGACATCGCCAACATGGGTTTTGCCGAGGCCGTGGATTGCCCGGTGCTGCTGATTGCCGACATCAATCGCGGCGGAGTTTTTGCCCATTTGGTCGGTACGCTGGAGCTGCTGTCGCCGAGCGAACAGGCGCGGGTCAAAGGCTTCATCATCAACCGTTTTCGCGGCGACATTGCGTTGCTGCAACCGGGCCTCGACTGGCTGGAACAGCGCACTGGCAAACCGGTGGTGGGCGTGTTGCCGTACGTGATGGATCTGCATCTTGAGGCCGAGGACGGCATCGATCAGCGTCAGACCGACAAGGCCGAACACGTACTGAAAGTCGTGGTGCCGGTGCTGCCGCGCATCAGCAACCACACCGATTTCGATCCGCTGCGTTTGCATCCACAGGTCGATCTGCATTTTGTCGGCCCGGGACAGGCGATTCCGCCGGCCGATCTGATCATTCTGCCGGGCTCGAAAAGCGTACGCAGTGATCTGGCCTATCTGCGGGCCAATGGCTGGGACACAGCGATCAGTCGCCATTTGCGTTATGGCGGCAAAGTGCTGGGTATTTGCGGCGGTCTGCAAATGCTCGGCGAGCAAGTGCACGATCCGCTGGGTCTTGAGGGCGCGCCCGGTTCCAGTGCCGGTTTGGGTTTACTGGCCTTCGAAACGCAGCTCGAAGCCGAGAAGCAATTGCGCAATGTGCGCGGTCGTCTGGCGCTGGAAGATGCCGAAGTCAGCGGCTACGAAATTCATGCCGGTGTGACCACCGGGCCGGCGCTGGAGAACGCGGCGGTACGGTTGGATGATGGTCGTTGTGACGGTGCGCAGAGTGCTGATGGTCAGGTGTTCGGCACCTATCTGCATGGCTTGTTCGAATCGCCGGCAGCCAGTTCGGCGTTGCTGCGTTGGGCCGGGTTGAGCGATGTGCAAACGGTGGATTACCACGGGTTGCGTGAGCGCGATATCGAGCGCTTGGCGGATCTGGTGGAGAAGCATCTGGATACCGGGTTGTTGCGGCAACTCTGTGGGATCCAGGGTGAATGTCATGGCCCCATCGCTGGCAAGCCAGCTCCCACAGGGGGCTGAGGTGATCCGGCTAACGCGATCACTGTGTTAGCTGGCCGCCAGCGACGGGGCCGGTTGCCTCAACAGATAATTTTCAGGATGTCTCCATGCTTCAGCTGATCCTCGGCGGCGCCCGCTCCGGCAAAAGTCGCCTCGCCGAAAAACTCGCGACTGACAGCGCGTTGGCCGTCACCTACATCGCCACCAGCCAGCCGCTGGACGGTGAAATGAGCGAGCGTGTCGCCCATCACCGCGCGCGCCGTCCTGTCGAATGGGCACTCATCGAAGAGCCGCTGGAACTCGCCCGCATCTTGCGTGAAAACGCCAGCGCCGAGCGCTGCCTGCTGGTCGATTGCCTGACGCTGTGGCTGACCAATCTGCTGATGCTCGAAGACGCCACGCGCCTCGCCGCCGAACGCGAGGCCCTGCTGGACTGCCTGGCGTCACTGCCGGGCGAAATCATTTTTGTCAGCAACGAGACCGGAATGGGTGTCGTGCCGCTGGGCGAATTGACTCGCCGCTACGTCGATGAAGCCGGTTGGCTGCATCAAGCCCTGGCTGAGCGCTGTCAGCGTGTCGTGTTGACCGTCGCCGGCCTGCCCCTGACCCTGAAAGGACCTGCGTTATGACTCAAGCCTGGTGGCTCAATCCGTGTAAAGCGGTGCATGCCGATATCGTTGAACAAGCGGCGGCACGGCAACAGCAACTGACCAAACCGGCCGGTTCGCTGGGGCGTCTTGAGTCGGTGGCGGTGCAACTGGCCGGCCTGCAAGGGCAGGTCAAACCGACGCTTGCGCAGGTCTGGATTGCGATTTTTGCCGGTGACCACGGTGTGGTCGCTGAAGGCGTGTCGGCATTTCCGCAGGAAGTCACCGGGCAGATGTTGCTCAACTTCGTCAGCGGTGGCGCGGCGATCAGCGTGCTCGCGCGTCAACTCAATGCGCAGCTGGAAGTGGTGGATCTGGGCACGGTGACGCCGTCGCTGAACCTGCCGGGCGTGCGCCACTTGAACATCGGCCCGGGCACGGCAAATTTCGCCAAGGGCGCGGCGATGACTCAGGCCCAGGGCGAATTGGCGTTACAGGCTGGTCGCGACAGCGCGCTGCGGGCGAAAGCTGCTGGCACTCAGCTGTTCATCGGCGGGGAAATGGGCATCGGCAACACCACTGCGGCAAGTGCCCTGGCCTGTGCCTTGCTCGATTGCCCGGTGATGCATCTGACCGGCCCGGGTACTGGCCTGAACGCCGAAGGCGTCAGCCATAAAGCGCAAGTGATCGAGCGCGCCCTGGCCCTGCACGCGGCCCAGCGCGGTGATGCATTGCAGGCGCTGTTCAACGTGGGCGGTTTCGAAATCGCCGCGCTGGTCGGCGCGTATCTGGCCTGTGCGCAGGAAGGTATCGCGGTATTGGTCGACGGCTTTATCTGCACAGTCGCTGCGCTGGTGGCGGTGCGTTTGAATCCTGCCTGTCGCGAGTGGCTGCTGTTCGGCCATCGCGGGGCCGAGCCGGGCCATCGTCATGTGCTGGAAACCCTGAGCGCCGAACCTTTGCTCGAACTGGGCCTGCGCCTGGGCGAGGGCAGTGGTGCGGCGTTGGCGGTGCCGTTGTTGCGTTTGGCGTGTGATCTGCACGGGCAGATGGCAACGTTCGCGGAAGCGGCGGTGGCGGATCGTCCGGCATGACCTTGCGACTTGATCTGCTGCGCCATGGTGAAACCGAACTCGGCGGTGGTTTGCGCGGCAGCCTCGACGATGCGCTCACCGAAAAGGGTTGGGCACAGATGCGCGAAGCGGTGCTCGAAGGGGGGCCGTGGGATCGCTTGGTCAGCTCGCCGTTGCAGCGCTGTGCGCGGTTTGCCGCAGAGTTGGGTGAGCAGCTGAATCTGCCGGTGCATCTGGAAAAGGATCTGCAAGAACTGCATTTCGGCGCGTGGGAGGGGCAGAGCGCGGCGGCGCTGATGGAGACGGATGCCGAAGCGTTAGGGCTGTTCTGGGCCGATCCGTATGCGTTTACGCCACCGCAGGGTGAGCCGGTCAGCGATTTTTCTTCGCGAGTACTGACGGCCGTCGCACGGCTGCAAGCAGCGTACGCTGGCGAGCGCGTGTTGCTGGTCAGTCATGGCGGTGTCATGCGTTTGTTGCTGGCGCAGGCGCGGGGATTGCCGCGTGAGCAATTGCTCAACGTCGAAGTGGCGCACGGTGCGCTGTTTTCGCTGAGTGTTGAAGCCGATGGTTCACTCAAGGAAGGTCGCTGACATGTTGCCGCTGTGGATCGCTCTGCAATTTCTCAGCAGTCTGCCGATTCGTCTGCCGGGGATGCCGGAGCCCGGGCAACTGGGGCGTTCACTGCTGTTCTATCCGCTGGTGGGATTGCTGTTCGGGGTGATTCTTTGGGGGCTGAACCTGGCATTGGCGGGCGCGCCGCTGCTGTTGCATGCGGCATTGCTGTTGACGATTTGGGTATTGCTCAGCGGCGCATTGCACCTTGATGGCCTGGCGGACAGCGCCGATGCCTGGCTCGGCGGTTTCGGTGATCGCGAGCGTACGCTGACGATCATGAAAGATCCGCGCAGCGGGCCGATTGCGGTGGTGACGCTGGTGCTGGTGTTGCTGCTCAAGTTTGCCGCGTTGCTGGCGCTGATCGAGCAGCAGCAAGGTCTGGTGCTGATCATAGCGCCGCTGCTTGGGCGCGCGGCGTTGCTGGGGTTGTTTCTGACCACGCCGTACGTGCGCAAGGGTGGGTTGGGGCAGGCACTGGCCGATCATCTGCCGCGCAAGGCGGGATGGTGGGTGCTGGGCGGTAGCGCGCTAGCCTGCGTGGCGATTGCCGGGTCCCAGGCGATTATTGCGCTGCTGGTGGCGGTCGGCGTATTTATCTGGCTGCGGCATGTGATGATGCGGCGGTTAAGCGGCACGACCGGAGATACCGCCGGGGCGCTGCTGGAATTGCTGGAGATGGCGGTGCTGGTTGGAATCGTGCTGCTTTAACGTCAAAAGATCGCAGCCTTCGGCAGCTCCTACAGGGTAGGCATCCCAATGTAGGAGCTGCCGAAGGCTGCGATCTTTTGATCTATAACTTGATTTAACACAGTCGCGGGTATATACACGCATCATGCTTCCTTCTCAGTGTTTGTGCACCAACCTGCGTCGCGCCGCTCGTGGCGTCAGCAGGCATTACGACGGCGCTCTCGACGGCTTCGGGATCAACGTTGCCCAGTATTCTTTGCTGTGCAATCTGCAGCGTCTGGATCAGCCGAGCATTTCCGAACTCGCCGAAGCCATGGGCCTGGATCGCAGCACCCTCGGGCGCAATCTGCGGGTGCTGGAAGGCGAAGGGCTGGTGGCGCTGGCTGAGGGCGAAGACATGCGCAATCGCATCGTCTGTCTCACCGAAACCGGTGCGCAACGTCTGGCAGCAGCCTTGCCGGCCTGGGAAGCGGCGCAACAGCGATTGATTGATCGTCTGGGCGCCGAGAAGCGTGAAACCTTGCTGAAATTGCTCGACGAACTGGCTTGATGCCAGTTCGTTCGGGCTCAAGCGGGTATATACCCGCGACTGGAGAATAATAATGACATCGATGTGGCGTACGTGCGGTTGGGTGTTGCTGGGAAGTGCGCTGATCCTGGCGTTGTCATTGGGCGTGCGACACGGCTTTGGCCTGTTCCTTTCACCGATGAGTGCGCAGTTCGGCTGGGGGCGTGAGGTATTCGCCTTCGCCATTGCCTTGCAGAATTTGATCTGGGGTCTGGCGCAGCCGTTCACCGGCGCGCTGGCCGACCGTTTTGGCGCGGCAAAAGTAGTGCTGGTTGGCGGGGTGCTCTATGCCGTGGGTCTGGTGTGCATGGGCTTGTCCGACTCGGCGATGACGTTGTCATTGAGCGCTGGGTTGCTGATCGGTATCGGCCTGTCCGGCACTTCGTTTTCGGTGATCCTCGGCGTGGTCGGGCGGGCCGTGCCGCCGGAGAAACGCAGCATGGGCATGGGCATCGCCAGTGCCGCCGGGTCGTTCGGGCAGTTCGCCATGTTGCCGGGCACGCTCGGACTGATTGGTTGGCTCGGCTGGTCGGCCGCATTGCTCGTGTTGGGCCTGTTGGTGGCGATGATTGTGCCGCTGGTGAGCATGCTCAAGGACAAGCCGCTGCCGGTACTGGGCCATGAGCAGACGCTGTCCGAAGCCCTTCGCGAAGCCTGTTCGCATTCCGGATTCTGGCTGTTGGCGCTCGGTTTCTTCGTCTGCGGGTTTCAGGTGGTGTTTATCGGCGTGCATTTGCCGGCGTATCTGGTCGATCAACATCTGCCGGCCACCGTCGGCACTACGGTGCTGGCGTTGATCGGGTTGTTCAATATCTTCGGCACATACACGGCCGGATGGTTGGGTGGACGTATGTCCAAACCGCGTTTGCTGACGGCGCTGTATTTGATGAGGGCGGTGGTGATCGTGCTGTTCCTGTGGCTGCCGGTGACGACCACGACGGCCTATCTGTTCGGCATGGCGATGGGCTTCCTGTGGCTGTCGACGGTGCCATTGACCAACGGCACGGTGGCGACCTTGTTCGGCGTACGAAATCTGTCCATGCTCGGAGGTATTGTGTTCCTGTTCCATCAGCTCGGTTCGTTCCTCGGCGGCTGGCTGGGCGGGGTGGTGTATGACCGTACCGGGAGTTATGACTTGATCTGGCAAGTGGCGGTGCTTCTGAGTCTGCTGGCGGCGGCGTTGAACTGGCCGGTGCGCGAGCGTCCGGTCGAACGTCTGCAACCTCGTGTGAGCGTCGCATGAGCCGTCTCTGGCCGCGAATCGTCATTACCGCACTGGCTGCTGCATTGTTGGCGCTGGTGTGGTGGGGCTGGCAGCAGGGCGGCCTTGCCTTGATGCAGTTGGGCATGAGCATTTGCTAGAGACGTGCTTGGCGAGTAACTTCGAAGGCTGATGACTGCTCAAGGATGCTCGACATGCTGATGCGCTGGTGTGCTGTTCCCGTGTTGCTGATGGGGTTGACTGGCCTGGCCCAGGCCGCTGACTGTCCGGAATTGTTGCAAGGCTCGCTGCCCAAGTTGCGCGCCAAGGAATCCATCGATCTGTGCAAACAGTACGCGGACAAACCGCTGGTGGTGATCAACACCGCCAGCTTCTGCGGTTTTGCGCCGCAATTCGAAGGCCTTGAGGCGCTCAATCAACGCTACAAGGCGCAGGGGCTGGAAATGCTCGGCGTGCCTTCCAATGACTTCAAGCAGGAGTCCAAGGACAGCGTCGAGACCGCCAAGGTCTGCTACGCCAACTACGGCGTGACGTTTGCCATGACCGAGCCGCAGAAAGTCCGCGGCGATGATGCCACGCATATGTTCCAGGTGTTGGCCGCTCAGAGCAGCGCGCCGAAGTGGAATTTCTACAAATATGTAGTGGATCGCCAAGGCAAGGTGATCGCCAACTTCTCCAGCCTGACCAAACCGGATGATCCGGAGTTTATTGCGGCGATCGAAAAAGCTATCGCCTCGAAACCGCTGAAACCCTAAGGCTCAGAGTTAACGAGCCAGGCATAAAAAAGCCCCGCCTTCTGCAAAGAGAGCGGGGCTTTTTAGTGGGCGAGGGGTTAGCCCCGCCCGATAGCATCAGAAGCGGTAGGTAGCGCCGACGCCGAAGCCGTTTGCCGAGTTTTCATACTTGGCGTTGTAAGTCTGGCCACGATTATTTTCGTTACGAACGTTGACCGACTCTTCCTTCAGGTACGAATAGGCGACGTCGATGGTCAGGTCTTCGGTCGGGCTCCAGCCGGCACCGACGCTGAAGATGGTCCGGTCGCCAGTCGGGATGCGTGGCGAACGGTCGACGTTGTTGGTCGGCGACTGGTCGAAGGTCAGACCGGTGCGCAGCACCCATTCCTTGTTCAACTGGTACGAAGTACCGATCGCGTACGCCCAGGAGTCGTGCCAGTTCTGGTCTTCGTTGATTTCGCCGAACTGACCGGCCAGTGCAGGCTGAACGCCGGAGTTCTCGACGGTGATTTTATCCAGCTGGCTCCAGCGGGTAAAAGTCGAACCGGCGTAAACAGTCCACTGATCGTTGATCGCTTGAGTGACGGACAGATCCACCGACTCAGGTGTGGTGATCTTCAGCGACGCGTCGTACTTCTGGCTGGAGCTCAGACCGGCCAGGCCCAGTACGCCGTAGTTGACCTTGGTGTCGCCTTCGAGCTTGTAGTCGACTTTCGAGTGGTAAGTCAGACCCACGCGGGTGGAGTCGGTCGCTTGTACCAATACACCGATGTTGTAGCCCAGCGCGGTGTCGTCACCCTTGATCTTGACCTTGCCATCGGGGAAGGCCGGGGTGATTGACAGGTTGGATTCCAGCTTGCCGTCGATGCGGTTGATGGTCGGGCCGAAACCGATCGACACCTTGTCGTTGAAGGCGTAGCTGATGGTCGGCTGGAAGGTGATGACTTGCACTTCCGACTTGCTGCCGAAGTAACGGCCGGCGAAGTTGTTTTCGTAGTCGGTGATCAGGCCGAACGGCACGTAAACGCCGAAACCGAATGCCCAGTGATCGTCGATTGGCTTGACGTAGTAGCCCATAGGTACGGCGGTGAAGGGCACCATGTCGCCTTTGTTGCTCCCGCCATTCGGGCTGGAGCTGGCGTTGCTGATATCGGTCGATGCGTCGAGGAATGCAGCGCCACCGGTGATTTGTTCGCGCTTGATGCGCGACATGCCGGCAGGGTTGCCATAAACAGTGCTTGCGTCATCGGCAGAAGAAGATCGCCCGGCGTACCCAGTCCCCATCCCGCTAATGCTGTGTTCGTTGATGGCAAAGCCAGCGGCGAAAATCTGCGTGGATGCCAAGGTAACGGCAAGGCTAAGGGTGGTTTTGAGCATTACTTTTTTCATTATTAGAACTCCTGGTGATCACCGGGGCGAAAATTACCAACATTTTCGTCTCAGCGCTATAGCCTGAATGCCTTGATTTAGAGCGGTTTTGTAGGACAATCCGACCAAATTCGCGACCTGTTACAGGATCTTGCGGAACTGGACGGTCAGCAAGCGACCTGATTCAGCGGTGAAACACAAGTCTGCCAGGCGCAGGTGAAATCGCGCAGACGACCTTGAGGCTGGAAGGTCTGACGCCAGATTCGCGCCATACCGAGCAAGTCGTTCGGGTCGGGGAGGGTGGGGTTTTGTTCTTCCACCAGCAGCCAGGCGATAGCTGTGGCGTAACGCAGATTGACGGTCAATTCCAGGTGCGGTCCGCTGAGAAATGCGTGTTGGCTGGCCAGTCCGCGAACGAGGCTGGCACGTTCCGGATCAAGCGCCAGATAGTCATCCCAGAGTGCTTGATGGCGATGCTCGGCAATGCGGTAGAGGCCGTGTCCACGGCGGTCATGCAGGGCGGAGCCGAGGGCTGACTGGCTGGCGGCGATGCCCAGCAACAGTGATTCGGCGGTGGCGCAGTGACGGCCCAGATAAATCAGCGTGGGGCGAATCACGTAGCGGCACAGTTCGCTGGCAGCGATACCCATAAAGCCCTCGATCTTGTTATTGGGCGGCGACACCTGAAAGGGGCCTTGGCAGCGCTGGATCGGTTCAGGCTCGCCGGAAGCGGACAACGCCGCTTGAGTTGAAGTGTAGTGTCATATTCGCGACGTAAAGGACTGTTTTTAAAATATTTCCGGCTGCACGTTATAACCGTTATATCCGATGGTGCTTAAGCGCCAAGGCTCAAAAGTGAAACATCAGGCAATAAAAAGCCCCGCGTTTTAAGCGGGGCTTCGTTTGTTGCAGCCTTTTCGGCTCTCAGGCAACCAGTGCCTGACGCGTTCGATCAATAACAGCCTGCAGCGGTTCGGCGCTGGAGTACTGATCGGGATACAGACGCTCGCTGTGGCGGGCGATCCCGTGTTCGTTGACCAGTGTGAAACTGAAGCAGCCTTTGCGAGCGGCCATGATCAGGCAGTTCATTGGAGCAAAAGCGTTGGTTAGGGCGCGAATGGCGTCCTGAGTATGGATTTGAGTCGACATAGTTATTAGGTGTTCCTACAAATGACACGGATAAGAACCGTGCAACGTTAAAACGTTCCAGTAACGTCGACCACCATTGGTCGAACGAAGAACCCGACTGGAACAAAGCAGCCAGTTTGAAGCGCTGATAATTTGGCGCGCTTGGGCTGGCAGGTAGGTACTTAGGAGGACAGGCAACACATCAAGGGCAAAGGTTCTGGGCCCGGGGTGAAGATCCTGATCAATTTGCAGGTTGGTTCGGTCAGAGTAATCGGTCTTCGCAACACCCTTTGCATCATTCAAAGGCTGTGTCGTCGCAAGATTTACCTGGAAACCATCGAGGGGTCGTATCCGCTTTTTTTCGGTGAGGGCTTCTTGTTGGAAGGCGTACCGTGGGGATTGTTCGACCGGAATTGACTTTCAGCTTGGTACTAACGCCGCGGATAGTAACGGATCGAAATTGGTAAAGCAAACCCTGCGCCAAAAAAGTTGTGTTCTACAAGAAAACGCAGCCGATTGTGGGGGCGATCGTCCTCGCGGGGGCGGTAATCAGATAACAAATGAAACGTCAGGTTGACCACTCGTCGCCACAAAACCGTGCGCGGTTCCCACCGAGACGCCGCTTATCCCCAGCCCGAAGCGCAAAACGACCCGAAAAAGCGCACCGATATAACCGGGTAACAGGTACTTGTGCACATTAGTTGCACAGGCTGTAACGGCACTGTCATATCAAACCTGACCCTGATGGCTGCCTGTATCGAAAGTTTAAGTCAATGAAAAACATCGCTTTTTTTTGTTGGTGAAAAAATCGTCAGTTTGACTGCGGGCCCCATTCCATAAGGCTTTGCGAGGGTTGGAGGACGGTTGTCCACTGACTTATCCACAGCTTCTGTGGATTGTCCCGAGCGCTTGCTCTAGGACGGGCGTGCCGGGTTTTATTTCGACTTTACCTGTAAGAAAAAGAGAGTAGAGTGGCGCGCCTTCCGATCTGTCCCACAGTGCTTTATGAAGTTTCGCTCAGTATCAGACCCTGTTACCTCACAACCCCCTCCTGTTATCCCGCCCAAGCGATTTTCCGTGCGCGTGGCCGAATGGCTGCTCGACAGCCCGCGCCTGAGCGAAAGCCACAACGCCAAGCACCTTGCCGGCCGCCTGCTCAAGCAACCGGCGCGCGAAGGTGTGGTTGCCGCGCAAAGCCGCCTCGGCCAGTTGATGTGCCGTGAGTGTGGTAATGCACGCGATCGCCGCATCGGTCAGGATCTGCTGCGTCAGGCTGCTCGCGCTGGCGATCATCGTGCCCAAGTGGAACTCGGCCTGCTCGAAGACTGAGCTGTCCAAGTTCTGACACCTTGGTTACCCTTCAGGCTTTAACCGATCGGCAGGAGTCGCTATGGCTATGGACTTGACCAGCGTATTGCTCGGTCTCGCAGGCGCTGGGCTGCCGTTGTTGGCTTTGGCCTGGCAACTGCAACGTCGGGCAAGCAACGGGCAAGCGCAGGTGGCGTTGCTGGAAGAGCGGTTGGCCATGGCGCAACTGGCGCAGGACGGGCTCAACGCGCAACTGGATGCCGGTCGCGATGAAATCGCCGACCTCGGTCAGGCCAACGCTGCCAAGCAAGCAGAACTGGCAGCCCTGCGCCGCGAAGTCGAGCTGTTGCAGATAGAACGTGACGACGCCCGTGACGCCTCCCACGCCTGGAACCTTGAGCGCGCCAACAAGGAAGCCGAACTGCGCCGTCTCGACGCGCAGGCGGCTTCGCTGAACGCCGAACTGCGCGAGCAGCAGGAGAGCCATCAACAGCGCCTCGATGATCTGCAGGGTTCGCGTGATGAATTGCGGGCGCAGTTCGCCGAGCTGGCGGGCAAGATCTTCGACGAGCGTGAACAGCGCTTTGCCGAAACCAGCCAACAACGCCTCGGTCAGTTGCTCGATCCGTTGAAAGAACGCATTCAATCCTTCGAAAAACGTGTGGAAGAAAGTTACCAGGCCGAGGCCCGCGAACGCTTTTCGCTGGCCAAGGAGCTGGAGCGTCTGCAAGCGCTCAATCTGCGTTTGAGTGACGAAGCCACGAACCTGACCCGTGCCCTTAAAGGCCAGAAAACCCAAGGCAATTGGGGCGAGTTGATTCTCGAACGCGTGCTGGAACACGCAGGCCTGGAGAAGGGGCGCGAGTACCAGACGCAGGTCAATCTCAAAGGCCCGGATGGTGAGCGTTTCCAGCCAGACGTGGTCATTTATCTGCCAGGCGACAAACAGGTGGTGGTCGACTCCAAGGTCAGTCTCACGGCGTATCAGCAATACGTCGCGGCCGAGGACGACACGCTCGGACAGATCGCGATCAAGCAGCACGTACTGTCTCTGCGCAACCATGTCAAAGGCCTCGCCGGCAAGGATTACAAACGCCTGGAAGGCCTGCACAGCCTCGATTTCGTTTTGCTCTTCGTGCCGATCGAAGCCGCGTTTTCGGCGGCATTGCAGGCCGAACCATCGCTGTTTCAGGAGGCGTTCGACCGCAACATCGTGATCGTCAGCCCAACCACATTGCTGGCGACATTGCGCGTTATTGACAGCCTGTGGAAGCAAGAGCGTCAGAGCCAGAACGCGCGGGAAATCGCCGAGCGCGCCGGGTGGCTTTACGACAAGTTCGTGCTGTTCATTCAGGATCTGGACGAAGTCGGCAATCGTCTGCAACAACTGGACAAAGCCTACAGCTCGGCGCGCAACAAACTGACAGAAGGGCGCGGCAACCTGGTCAGCCGCAGTGAGCAACTCAAACTGTTGGGCGCACGGGCGAGCAAAAGCTTGCCGGCGGATCTGCTGGAGCGGGCGATGACAGATGTTGATGGGTTGGTTGAGTTGCCGGAATAGTCTGAAAAGCTTCGCGAGCAGGCTCGCTCCCACATGAATCACCTGAACATTGTGGGAGCGAGCTTGCTTGCGAGGACGGCAGCGGTATCGCTACAACACCCAAGTCGTACGTTTACAGCGGCAGATACCGACTCAACAACGCCCGCAACGCCGCCGGTTTCACCGGTTTGGCCAGATAATCCAGCCCCGCTGCATGCACCTGCGCAATCATCTCCGGGCGCCCGTCGGCGCTGATCACCACGCCCGGCACCGGCTCGCCGAGACGCGTGCGCAGCCACGCCATCAACTCGGTGCCGGTATCGCCGTGATCCAGGTGATAGTCGACCAGCGCCAGTTGCGGCCGCACTCCGTCACTGAGCAACGCCTCGCATTCCTCGCGATTGCGCGCCGTCCAGACCTGGCAGCCCCAGCGGCTTAACAGGCTGTTCATGCCGATCAGAATGCTGTCTTCATTGTCGATGCACAGTACTTGTGCGCCGTTCTGCAGTTTGCCGTTCAATTCCACAGAGGCAATGGCCGGTATGGTTTGCGTACGCGCATACGGCACCGTAACGCTGAACACACTGCCGCGCCCCGGCCACGAGCGCACGCGCAGGGTATGCCCGAGTACGCGGCACAGGCCATCAGCGATTGCCAGCCCAAGCCCCAGGCCTTTTTCGGCGCGCGTCTGATGGCTGTCGAGACGTTTGAATTCCTCGAATATCACCTGTTGCTTGTCTTCCGGAATGCCCGGTCCGCGATCCCATACTTCCAGGCACAACTTCCCGCCGCGCCGCCGTACACCGAGCAATACCGGGCCTTTGGCATAGCGGAAAGCGTTGGTCAGGAAGTTTTGCAGAATCCGCCGCAGCAACTTGATGTCGCTGTCGATGCGCATGTGGCTGCCACGCACACGGAAGGTCAAACCTTGCTCCTGGGCCAGCGCCTTGAACTCGGCGCCGAGAATGTCGAACAGTTCGTTCACCGCAAAGGACTTGCGATCGGGATTGATCTTGCCGTTTTCCAGGCGGGAAATGTCCAGCAGATCACTGATCAGGTCCTCGGCCGAGCGTAACGAACTGTCGAGATGCTGCACCAGTTTCTGCGCCTCGCTGCTCAATCCGTCGTCTTGGTGGGAGAGGGCGGCGGAGAACAGTCGCGCGGCGTTCAACGGCTGCATCAAGTCATGGCTGACCGCTGCGAGAAAGCGGGTTTTCGATTGGTTGGCGGTTTCGGCGGTGCCCTTGGCTTCGGTCAGCGCGACGTTGAGTTGCGACAGTTCCTGGGTTCGCTCGCTGACCCGTTGTTCCAGGCCTTCGTTGGCCTCGGTCAGCGCCTGTTCGGCTTCACGGAACGCGGTGATGTCGGTGAAACTCATGACGAAGCCGCCACCGGGCATCGGATTGCCGATCAGCTCAATCACCCGGCCGTTGGGGAACAGCCGTTCGGAGGTGTGCGCGCGGCCCTGACGCATCCAGTGCAAACGACGCGCGACATGCACTTCCGCCTCGCCGGGACCACACAACCCGCGCTCGGCGTTGTAGCGAATGATGTCGGCGATTGGCCTGCCGACGCTGATCAAACCGTCCGGGTAGTTGAACAACTCCAGGTAACGTCGATTCCAGGCGACAAGCTTCAGCGACTGGTCGACCACGCTGATGCCTTGGGTGATGTTTTCAATCGCGCCTTGGAGCAGAGCGCGGTTGAATTGCAGGACTTCCGAGGCTTCGTCAGCGATTCGGACTACGTCCTCCAACTGCATTTCCCGACCTTCGATCGCGGCTTTTACCACCGCTCGCGTCGAAGAAGCGCCCAGGACACCGGCCAGCAAGCGCTCGGTATGGGCGATCCATTCGCCGTCGGCGTTCTGGTTCGGGTTGAAAGCCTTGCCTTGGCGGTAGGCGAATCGAATAAAGCTCTGGCGAGCACGCTCCTCACCGACAAACCGCGCCGCCAGTTGCAGCAGATCGTCGACTTGCACCGACAGCATCGACCGCGCACTGGGTCGGGCGCTGATCTCCTGACCGATGAATCGCCCAGCCTGCCAGTGCTCCGACACCCGCGTGCGCGACAGCACCGAAACCCAGGCAAACAGCGTGAAATTGCCGGCCAGTGACAACACCACGCCTTGGGTCAGCGGGCTGATTGGCAGGTTCAGCGGGTTACTGTGCAGCCACGCCAACCCCGGGAAACTGTTCAGCGACCAGCCGAGGCTGTGGGCGGCAATCGGCAAAACCAGCGTGTAAAACCACAGGAAAGTGCCGGCGGCGAGACCGGCGAACACGCCGCGCCGGTTGGCCTGTTTCCAGTACAGCGCGCCGAGCATGGCCGGCGCCAGTTGGGTCACGGCGGCGAAGGCAATCTGGCCGATGGTCGCCAGGCTCGCCGTCGAACCGAGCAGGCGATAGCTGACGTACGCCAGCAACAGAATCACCACAATGCTCACGCGGCGCACCGACAGCATCCACTGGCGGAACACCTCAAACGGGCGCTCGGCGTTATTGCGTCGCAGCAGCCACGGCAACAGCATGTCGTTGGAAACCATGGTCGACAGCGCCACACTCGCGACAATGACCATACCGGTGGCCGCCGACGCGCCGCCGATAAACGCCAGCATCGCCAACGCCGGATGGGCCTGAGCCAGAGGCAGGCTGATCACGAACGAGTCGGGCAATACGTCGCTCGGCAGCAGCATCTGACCGGCCAAAGCGATCGGGACTACAAACAGTGCCGCCAGCGCGAGGTACGCGGGGAACACCCATTTGGCCAGGCGCAGATCCTGCGGATCAATGTTCTCGACCACCGTGACGTGAAACTGCCGTGGCAGGCAGATGATCGCCATCATCGCGACGCCGGTCTGTACTACCATCGACGGCCAATTAATGGTTTCTTTCCAGTATTCCTCGAGGCGCGGGGCGAGCATGGCTTGATTGAACAGGTCGTCGAAACCGTCGTAGAGGCCGTAGGTGACGAACGCGCCGACGGCGAGAAAGGCGAACAGCTTGACCAGCGATTCAAAGGCAATCGCCAGCACCATGCCGCGGTGGTGCTCGGTGGCGTCGAGGTTGCGCGTGCCGAAGACGATGGTGAACAGCGCCAGCACCAGTGACACGATCAATGCGGTGTCCTGGGCGCGAGTGCCCATTGCATCGGCACCAGCACCGATCAACAGGTTCACACCGAGGACGATGCCCTTGAGTTGCAGAGCGATGTAGGGGAGGACGCCGACCAGGCAGATCAGCGCGACGACGACCGCCAGCGATTGCGATTTGCCGTAGCGCGCAGCAATGAAGTCAGCGATGGAGGTGATGTTCTCCTGTTTGCTGATCATCACCATTTTCTGCAAGACCCACGGCGCCCCGACCAACAGCAATATCGGCCCGAGGTAAATCGGCAGGAATGACCACAGCTGTTCAGCCGCCTGGCCGACCGCGCCGAAAAATGTCCAACTGGTGCAATAAACCGCCAGCGACAGGCTGTAGACCCACGCGCGCACTCGCGGCGGCAACGGCGTGCTGCGACGGTCGCCGTAGAAGGCGATGGCGAACATGATGGCCATATAGGCCAGGGCGACGGCGGCGATCAGCCCGGTGGACAACGACATGCAACACTCCCGACTAAAGACTCCCCGGCACTCCTGCCCGGGCGGACAGTCTCGCATGCGCGCGGCGGTTAGTCAGTGTCGACCAAGGTCGTGGCGTGGCGGGGTGTCGCAGGAATGGAACCGGGCGGTTCTGCGGTGACTGCCAAGGCCTCATCGCTGGCAAGCCAGCTCCCACAGGGATCTTCAGTGAACACAAAATTTGTGAACTCCACAGATCTTGTGGGAGCTGGCTTGCAAGCGATGGCGTTAGTCCTGCTGCAACGCGATATCAATCAGTCGATGCAATTCATCCACCTCCAGCGCCGCCGCTGAAAACAGAATCCGGAACACGACCGGCGCCACGACCTGATTGATCAACCGATCGACACTGGGCGCCGCCTCATCGGGATGGCGCTCGATAATGGTCTGCAACTGCGCCCCGATGATCGCCACGCAATACCCCGGTGTGGCGCTCGCCTGCACGTCGCGCATCATGTTGCGCCCAGGCTCGGAGCTCATCTCGTCGAGATATTGCTCGGCCCATGCGCGGATGTCGCTGCGCAGGCTGCCGGTTTCCGCGGGCTCGCTGTCGGGGCGCATGCGGGCGAGGGCAACGTCGGCCAGCAACGCCGCCAGATCGCCCCAGCGCCGATAGATCGTCGACGGCGTAACGCCCGCACGCGCCGCAATCTGCGGGACGGTCACGGTCGAGCGCTCCTGCTCTTGCAGCAGTGCGCGGACTGCCGAATGTATCGACTCTTGCACCCGGGCACTGCGACCGCCGGGGCGTAAACCTTCTTTAATAGCCATGCGTCAGACCTTAACACAAAGAATTTGCTTTAAGCATTGAGCGGTAGCACACTCCGCAAAAGCAAAAAATTAGCTTTTGCGGAGTGTGCATATGATTAACCCCCAGTCCCGATTAGCGTCCAACCGTCCCAGCCTGTGGTTTCTGGCGATCACGTTACTCAGTTTTCTCGCCGCTTCCACCGCGCCGACACCGCTGTACCACCTTTATCAGGATCAACTGCACTTCTCGGCAGCGGTGCTGACCCTGATTTTCGGCGTCTACGCTCTGAGTCTGTTGGCGGCGCTATTAACCGTCGGTTCGCTCTCCGATCATCTGGGACGCAAACCGGTGATCTTCACCGCCGTGTTGCTCAACGCACTGGCGATGTTGCTGTTCATCAGCGCCTACAGCGTGACGTGGTTGATCAGCGCGCGCGTGCTGCAAGGCTTCGCCACCGGTATGGCGACTGCGGTCCTCAGCGCGACATTGCTCGACATTGACCGTCAGCAAGGGCCGTTGATCAACAGCGTCGCGCCATTGCTGGGCATGGCGCTGGGCGGCATGGGCTGTGGCTTGTTGGCGGAGTTCGCGCCGGCGCCGTTGCAACTGACCTATTGGTTACTGCTCGCGCTGTTTGTGGGGCAGGCACTGTATGTCTGGCGGCTGCCCGAAAGCGTGTCCCCCCAAGCGGGCGCATGGGCATCGTTGCGGCCGACACTGCATGTGCCGGTTCAGGCCCGCGCAACGCTGTGGCGGGTCCTGCCACTGAATACCGCGACCTGGGCGCTCGGTGGTTTTTACGCATCGCTCGCACCGTCGCTGGTGCGCACCGCCACAGGCTCCACGTCCAACCTGATTGGCGGCGCCACCGTAGCGGCATTGACCGTGACCGGGGCACTGATGATCTTCATCCTGCGCAATCGTCCTGCCACGCGCGCTTTGCAGTTGGGCGCAAGTCTGCTGCCGATTGGGCTGGTGTTGATCCTGCTCGGTGTGCACAGCGCCAGCCTGTCGCTGTTCTTCCTCGGCACACTGGTGGCCGGTTGTGGTTTCGGTGCCGGATTTCTCGGCGCGGTGCGCAGCCTCGTACCGCTGGCCTTGCCCCATGAGCGGGCCGGGTTGATGTCGGCGTTTTATGTGCTGAGTTATCTGGCGTTTTGCTTGCCGGCGCTATTGGCAGGGCATTTCACCCATCGCCTGGGGCTGCTCGCGACGACCGATGTGTATGGCGCGGTGCTGATCGTGCTGGCAGTGGCGGCGCTTTTGCTCAGTCTGCGGGCTCGACCGGCCAAGGTGTGCGGCGCTCCATAACCACCGCGCTTTCGGTTAGCCTTGCGCAGCCATTCTGCCAACGGATCGACCCATGAAGATTATTCGCAGCAAAACCTTCACCGCCGAGCGTGCCTGGGGGGCCCTGGACATCGCCAATATGAACGGCATCACCACGCGCCTGCACTGGACTGATCAGCCGTATAAATGGCACGTCAACGACGGTGAGGAAGTGTTCGTGGTACTCGATGGGCAGGTGCAGATGCGCTATCGCGAAAATGGTGAAGAAGAGCGAGTGATGCTCGAAGTCGGTGACATCTTTTACGCCTCGGTCGGCACCGAACACGTTGCCCATCCGCAGGGCGTGGCGCGGATTCTGGTGATCGAGTGCGAAGGCAGCGTTTGACTGCTTATCTGTAGAATAGATAACAGTTAGAGATATTACCCGTTATATAGATATTCGATTTGGATCTACCATGGACTCAACCTCACCAGAGGAAGAGGATTTCATGATGATTTGCCCCAACAACACCAAACCCGGTTTAAAGCCGCTCAGCCAACTTCAGCACCCGCGCGAAGTGATCCGCCAATTCACGCCGAACTGGTTCGCTGCGACCATGGGTACCGGTGTGCTGGCACTGGCCTTGGCGAATTTGCCGGTCGCGATCCCCGGTTTACACGCCGTGGCTGAAGGGCTGTGGCTGTTCAACATCCTGTTGTTCACCTTGTTTACCGTAGCCTACGCCGCCCGCTGGATTCTGTTCTTCGACGAGGCACGGCGGATTTTCGGGCATTCCACCGTGTCGATGTTCTTCGGCACCATTCCCATGGGCCTGGCAACGATCATCAACGGATTTCTGCTGTTCGGGCTACCGCGTTGGGGCGAGGGCGTCATTCAGCTTGCCGAAGTGCTGTGGTGGATCGATGTGGCGATGTCGCTGGCCTGTGGCGTATTGATCCCCTACATGATGTTCACCCGTCAGGAACACAGCATCGACCAGATGACTGCCGTTTGGCTGTTGCCGGTGGTGGCAGCAGAAGTCGCGGCGGCCAGTGGTGGTCTGCTCGCGCCGCACCTGACCGATGCTCACTCGCAACTGGTGGTGCTGACCACAAGCTACGTGCTCTGGGCATTTTCCCTACCGGTGGCGTTCAGCATTCTGACCATCCTGTTGTTGCGCATGGCCCTGCACAAACTGCCCCACGAAAACATGGCCGCCTCGAGCTGGCTGGCACTCGGGCCAATCGGTACCGGTGCGCTGGGCATGTTGTTGATGGGCGCTGAAGCACCGGCAATTTTCGCTGCCAACGGCTTGCCGGGCGTTGGCGAAATCGCTTCGGGCCTTGGTCTGGTGGCCGGGATCACCCTGTGGGGGTTCGGGCTGTGGTGGATGTTGATGGCGTTGCTGATCACCGTTCGCTATCTGCGTGACGGCATTCCGTTCAACCTCGGCTGGTGGGGTTTCACCTTCCCGTTGGGCGTGTATTCGCTGGCGACCCTGAAACTCGCCAGTACGCTGAACCTTGGCTTTTTCAGCGTGGTCGGCTGCGTGTTGGTGACATTGTTGGCGGTGATGTGGCTGATCGTTGGCAAGCGCACCGTACAAGGAGCGTGGCGCGGCGAACTGTTTGTCTCGCCGTGCATTGCAGGTTTGAAGAAATAACCTGAAAAGTTTAGGTAAGGTGTGGCCTGGATCGCGGATCGGCATTCCAATAAGCAGTATCCAGGCCTCTCTACCTTAAACATCAGGGAAACACGGAAGATGAGTCACCCCTCACAGTTCAACCTGCTGCGCACCCGGCGCTTCCTGCCGTTCTTCATTACGCAGTCGCTCGGCGCGTTTAACGACAACGTGTTCAAGCAGTCGTTGATCCTCGCCATTCTCTATCGGCTGACCATCGAAGGTGACCGCTCGATCTGGGTCAACCTGTGTGCGTTGCTGTTTATCCTGCCGTTCTTCCTGTTCTCGGCGCTGGCCGGGCAGTTCGGCGAGAAATTCGCCAAGGATGCGTTGATCCGTCTGATCAAACTGGCGGAAATCGCCATCATGGCTGTGGGATCCGTCGGCTTTCTCTTCGATCACTTGTGGCTGATGCTGGTGGCGTTGTTCGCCATGGGCACCCACTCGGCGCTGTTCGGGCCGGTGAAGTATTCGATCCTGCCGCAAGCCTTGCGCGAAGAAGAGCTGGTCGGCGGCAACGGTCTGGTGGAGATGGGCACGTTCCTCGCGATTCTGGCCGGCACCATCGGCGCCGGTGTGATCATGTCGTCGACCCACTACGCGCCGCTGGTGTCGATCGCCATCGTCGGCATTGCGGTGCTGGGGTATTTGGCCAGCCGCAGCATTCCCCGCGCGGCGGCTTCATCCCCGGATATGCGCCTGAACTGGAACATCTTCAGCCAGTCCTGGGCCACCCTGAAACTGGGCTTGGGCCAGACGCCGGCGGTGTCGCGCTCGATAGTCGGTAACTCGTGGTTCTGGTTTGTCGGGGCGATTTATCTGACGCAGATCCCGGCCTACGCCAAGGAGTGGATGCACGGCGACGAAACCGTGGTCACCTTGATCCTCACTGTATTCTCGGTCGGGATTGCTCTGGGTTCGATGCTCTGCGAGAAGCTTTCCGGGCGCAAAGTCGAGATCGGTCTGGTGCCGTTTGGTTCGTTCGGTCTGACCGTGTTCGGCCTGCTGCTGTGGTGGCATTCCGGGGGAATTCCCGACAGCGTCACCGGCCATAGCTGGATTGAAGTGCTGAGTTTTGGCCACACCTGGGCGGTGCTGTTCGACATTCTCGGCCTCGGTGTCTTCGGTGGTTTCTACATCGTGCCGCTGTATGCGTTGATCCAGTCGCGCACTGCCGAGAACGAGCGGGCACGGGTGATCGCGGCCAACAACATTCTCAACGCGCTGTTTATGGTTATTTCGGCCATCGTGTCGATCGTGCTGCTGAGTGTGGTCGAGCTGTCGATCCCGCAACTGTTCCTCGTGGTGTCGCTGCTCAACATCGGCGTCAATGCCTACATCTTCAAGATCGTCCCCGAGTTCAGCATGCGCTTCATGATCTGGCTGCTCAGCCATTCCATGTACCGCGTCGAACATCGCAACCTGGACGCGATTCCGGATGAAGGTGCGGCGTTACTGGTGTGCAATCACGTTTCGTTCGTCGATGCGTTGCTGATTGGCGGCGCAGTGCGTAGGCCAATTCGCTTCGTCATGTACTACAAAATCTACAACCTGCCGGTGCTGAACTTTATCTTTCGCACGGCCGGGACGATTCCGATTGCCGGCCGCAACGAAGACATCCAGATCTACGAAAAAGCCTTCAGCCGGATCGCCCAATATCTGAAGGACGGTGAACTGGTGTGCATCTTCCCTGAGGGCAAGTTGACGACCGATGGCGAGATCAACGAGTTCAAGGGCGGGCTGACGCGGATTCTCGAAGAGACACCGGTGCCGGTGATTCCGCTGGCATTGCAGGGGTTGTGGGGAAGTTTCTTCAGTCGCGATCCGAACAAAGGCGTGTTTCGGCGGTTGTGGTCGCGGGTGACGCTGGTGGCGGGTTCTGCTGTTGCTGTGGAAGCGGCTGAGCCGGCGAAGTTGCAGGGGTTGGTGGGAGAGTTGCGTGGGGCAGTTAGATAGTCGGCGATTTTAAGGGCCTCTTCGCGAGCAGGCTCGCTCCCACAGTTGATCGTATTCCTCTGACGGAACGCGGTTGAATGTGGGAGCGAGCCTGCTCGCGAAAGCGGTAGAAGCCTAAGCGCTGACCTTAAGGCCAATCAACCCGGTAATGATCAGCGCCACACTGGCCAGCCGAATCAGCGCCATCGACTCACCAAACAGAATGATCCCGGCAATCACCGTGCCCACGGCACCCACACCCGTCCAGATCGCATAGGCCGTGCCCAGCGGCAATTCCTTCATCGCAAGGCCCAGCAAGCCAAGGCTGACGGCCATGGCTGCAATGGTCAGTGCGGTGGGGAGTGGACGGCTGAAGCCATCGGTGTATTTGAGGCCGACGGCCCAGCCGACTTCGAACAGGCCGGCGAAAAACAGAATGATCCAGGACATGAAAGACCTCCATCGGTTGACGGGGTCGTCCCCAGATTAAAACTCGATCGAGCCGCAGGGTCGTCCCCGCGTTACGCAACATATTGACGAGCATTAATCCGGGGATCAAGTTCGCAGGTCAGTCAGTCGCCTGCTGTGCCAACGTTTCGCGATCTTCCTTTTCGCTCATCCGCCGGAAATACGTCGACAGCAGCGCCCCGGAAATGTTGTGCCAAACGCTGAACAAGGCGCTTGGTACCGCCGCCAGTGGCGAGAAGTGTGCACTGGCCAGCGCGGCGCCCAACCCCGAGTTCTGCATGCCCACTTCCAGTGCCAGCGATTTACGCTGCGCCAGCGGCAGGTTGAACAAACGCCCGGTGAAGTAGCCCAGCAAGTAGCCGAAGCTGTTGTGCAGCATCACCACCGCCATGATCAACACGCCGGATTCGGCGATTTTGGCCTGACTGGCCGCCACTACGGCGGTCACGATGATCACGATGCTCACCACCGACACCAGCGGCAGCACCTCCACCGCATGACGAACCTTGTCGCCCAGCAAACGTTGCGCAACCACGCCCAGAACGATCGGCAACAGCACCACTTGCAGGATCGACCAGAACAGCTCCATGAACGACACCGGCAACCACGCCGAGGCCAGCAGCCAGATCAGCGCCGGGGTCAACAGCGGGGCGAGGAGGGTGGTGACGGCGGCGATGGCCACCGACAACGCCAGATCACCTCGGGCCAGCCAGGTCATCACGTTGGATGAAGTGCCGCTCGGGCAGCAACCGACCAGAATCACGCCGACGGCGATCTCCGGTGGCAGATGAAAAATCTGGCAAAGCAACCACGCCATGCCCGGCATGATCACGAAATGTGCGACCACGCCCAGCGCCACACGCCAGGGTTGGCGGGCGACGGCGGCGAAGTCATCGAGTTTGAGGGTCAGGCCCATGCCGAACATCACCAGCCCGAGCAACGGCACGATCGCGCTCTTCAGGCCGAGGAACCACGAAGGTTGCAGGAAGGCCACAACGGCGAAAATCAGAACCCAGTAAGCGAAAGTGTTGCCGACAAAGCGGCTGAGTGCTGCCAGTGCGCGCATGGCTTGTTCCTTGTTATGCGAAAGCGTTAGGAAGCTAAGCATACGTCGCCAGCAAAAAGATCGCAGCCTCCGGCAGCTCCCACAGGAAAATGCATTCCAGATGTAGAAGCTGCCGAAGGCTGCGATCTTTTAAGTTTTCACACAAAAGGCAGGTCAGATCCCCTGCGGAGTCTCTTCGCCACCCAATGCTTCAACCAGCGCCGGCAGGAAGTCGCCGAACGTCAGCATCATCAGTGTAAAGCTGGCATCCAGTTGGCCGAGGGCTTCTTCGCCGCCGTCCTGTTCCGCCTGATCCTGCAACAGATCTTCGAACTTCAGGCGTTTGACGGTCATCTTGTCGTCGAGCATGAACGACAACTTGTCCTGCCAGGCCAGCGACAGCTGAGTAACGACTTTGCCGGTGCTCAGATGCAGCTGGATTTCTTCGCTGGTCAGGTCCTGACGCTTGCAACGCACGATACCGCCGTCTTCGTGGGTGTCGCGCAGTTCGCACTCGTCCAGCACATAGAAGTCGTCGGCGGCTTTCTGCGTGGTGACCCATTCGGTCATGGTCGCGGTTGGCGACATTTTCACGGTCAACGGGCGGACGGGCAGGGTGCCGATCACTTCACGCAGGGTCGACAGCAGGTCTTCGGCGCGTTTCGGGCTGGCCGAGTTGACCAGGATCAGACCCTGTTTCGGCGCGATGGCAGCGAAGGTCGACGAACGACGGATGAAGGCGCGCGGCAGGAAGGCCTGGATGATTTCATCCTTGATCTGGTCGCGTTCCTTCTTATAGACCTTGCGCATCTGCTCGGCTTCGATCTCTTCGACCTTTTCCTTGACCGCATCACGTACGACGCTGCCCGGCAGAATGCGTTCTTCTTTACGCGCAGAGATCAGCAGGAAATCACCGCTGACGTGCACCAGTGGAGCATCTTCGCCTTTGCCGAACGGCGCGACGAAACCGTAGGTGGTCAACTCCTGGCTTGCACATGGACGCGCCAGTTTGGTGGCCAGTGCAGTTTCCAGCGCCTCGGCATCGACAGGCAGGTCTTGGGTCAGGCGATAGATAAGCAGGTTTTTGAACCACATGGGGTGAGTCTCTCCTCTATACAAAGGGGGGCATTATTGTCTTCGCCGTGGCATAGGCCAACCCTTCTCTAAGCCTTTGGAAGGCCTCGGAAAATTATTTAAAAAAGTGCTTGCCAGAGGTGGGGTCGCTCCGTAGAATGCGCGCCACACCGAAGCGAAGGGTGATTAGCTCAGCTGGGAGAGCGTCTGCCTTACAAGCAGAATGTCGGCGGTTCGATCCCGTCATCACCCACCATTCGTTTCATGTGTTACGCGCAGCGGTAGTTCAGTCGGTTAGAATACCGGCCTGTCACGCCGGGGGTCGCGGGTTCGAGTCCCGTCCGCTGCGCCATATTCGGTAACCTGGAACGCTGAACGCCAGGTCACCACGGAAAAACCCGCCAAGGCGGGTTTTTTTCTGCTCCAAGGTTGTACCCGCGGGATGTGTCGTTTTACCTGTTTTCGGATTTATTTGAAAAAATATTCAATTAAATCAACACGTTACGAAAACTTGTGGCATAATGCGTCCCGTAACGAAGTGAAGGGTGATTAGCTCAGCTGGGAGAGCGTCTGCCTTACAAGCAGAATGTCGGCGGTTCGATCCCGTCATCACCCACCATTCGTTTCAAGCGTTTCGCGCAGCGGTAGTTCAGTCGGTTAGAATACCGGCCTGTCACGCCGGGGGTCGCGGGTTCGAGTCCCGTCCGCTGCGCCATATTCGGTAATCTGGAACACTGAACGCCAGATCGCCACAGAAAGCCCGCCTAGTGCGGGCTTTTTGCTGTCTGGCGTTTGGCTTTTTGTGTGCCAGACACAAGTCCTGTGGTGATGGGACTTAATTTCCCGATGGCTTGCACCGCAGGCTCAGGATTTCAGATGCTGGGGCCGCTGAGCAGCCCATCGTGGATTAAATCCGATCGCCAGAGCTAGTCTGCCTGTCCCGCTATTGTGTGGCGTTTTGGCTATGTCGATAGTCACTCACGGCCTCATACACTGCTTTACGCAAGCGGTTGATTCCGCCAATCGGCCGATGCGCCTCAATGCCAAACCACGGATTGAAAGAAAGGTTGTCGCACGCGAGATTCAGCGCCGGGGTGTCGAAGTCCTGCGGAGGCAGCGTGATGTGGGCCACGGTTTCGAAGGGAGCATCGCGCTCGCGCCACTCGATGCTGGTGTCCTCGATGGGCATGTATCGGTTGGCGTCCTGACGCTGAATCTGCAAGACAAAACACGCGGGGACGCGATCCGTCGACAACTGCTGGGTCAAGGCACTGCGCAGGAAATTCGGCAGATCCTGATTTTGCCGGGGCAGGGTGTACGTCGGGCAATTGTCGGGGGCCGGTGCCACCCTGAACTTGGCGTTGGCTTCACTGAATTTATACGGCGAGACCGAGAAATACGTAGTCTCTGTCGGGCTCTTGGGGGGCGGCGACAGGGTTGCCAAGGCGATAAACAAATGCCGGATCTGCCAGGTACGTGGGTCCCATCCGGGGAAAAATGCCATGACCTTTTTGCCGTCAGCCTGCGCGGCCACATTTTGACGGTACTCGGCGACATCGCTGACAAAAAAGTTCGGGTGACTGAACATCACGAAATCTTGTTCATGTTGATGCTGGCGGTTTTCGAGTAATTGTTTGCCGGGAACGTCGAACAGTTTGATCGCCATACCCCGAGCATCACGCATGCTGTCGAACTGCGGGTAGGCATTGCCGTTGGACAGGCGAATCATCGCCTGCCAGGTTTTGCCCGGCTCACTGAACACGCCTTGTCGCAGCGACTCAGCCAGTTCCGGCAATATTTTCACTTCAGCTTTTACGCAACCATGCGCCTTGGCGTGAGCATCGCGAAGATAGCGCGTGCCTTCACGGTGTTGATCGACGATGCGCACAGCCGTCTGGATCACGTCCTGAGTCATGCCTGCCTCATCGGCCGGGATCTGCTCCAGTGTCGACACCGGGCCACGATGCTGCCAGGCAAACCACGCAGTGCCGATGGCCCAGCCGAGCAGGCCGATGGCGAGCAGGATCAACAGGGTTTTGCCTAGCAGACGTCCCAGCCAAAGCCAGAATCGAGCCCGCAGTGGCAGTTCTTTCTTGAAGGTCGAGATCATGGCAATTGCGCCTCCAATGGGCCGCCGAGAACTTTCAGGTATTCCAGCAATGCCCAGCGCTCTTCAGGTTGCAGCAGGCGGCCGATGACGCCATTGCCACGTTCGCCGGCGCGGAATTCATGACCGCTGTTGCGATTGCCGCTGATCCGCGTATCGAACAGGAAGCCGTTGGTAAAGGCTTCGGTGCGATAGCCCAGATGCCGAGGGTCGTATTCGAAGGTGCCTTTATAGAAGGTGGTGGCGCGCTCATCCTGTGGCGACAGCAGCTGATAAAGGCTCGGCACCGAGCCGTTGTGCAGAAACGGTGCGGTGGCCCACACGCCAGCCAGTGGGCGCGCCTTGTAGGCGACCTTTTCGCGCACGCCGATGGGCAGACCGAAACCGTCGAGACGAGGTTTTTCTTCAGGGCTGACGTTTGCCTCGCGATAAGCACGGTTTTCGACGAATGCGGTGACGTACGCCAGGCCTTTGGCCACAGACAACTGGCCCAGGTCCAGCGGTTCCTTGGGCGACGGATGCAGTTTTACGTCCATTTTTTCCAGCTCCTGCAGATTCCATTGCAGGGCTGTCAGGTCGAAGCGGTGGTTGGCAACGTTGTTGGCCGCGTTCGGATCGGTGCCGATCACCGCGACGGGCAACATGTGCAAATGCTGCACCCAGCGGTCGCCCTCCTGAGTCTTGCGCGGGACGTGGCAACTGGCGCAGTTTTCGGCAAACAGCGTACGGCCCTTGGCGGCCAGCGCCTTGTCGACCGCCCCGAACAGCTCCTCGGGCCAGGCGGGCGGTTGCAGGCGTTGCAGGGTTTCTTCGATTTTATTCAGGTCGCGCACGCGCACGCTGGAGGGGTAGCGGTCATCGCCTTGCAGCGGTTGGCCGTTGGCATCGAAGAAGTTCAGAGTCGCGCCGACGCCCAGAGCCTCGCCAATATTGCGCGCCATCGGCTGTTGCGCCGAACCGTTCCACTGCACCCAGTCAAACGTCCACATGTCCCACAGTTGCGGGTAGTCCACTGGCGCGTTGGCCACGCGATAGTTGGCGGGGGAAATCGCGTCGCCGAATGTCGCGTTGGCAATTCGCCCGAACGCATCGGTACGGCCCGGCCCTTCCTCAGTTGGGTAAAGGCCGCGGTGAGTGTCGTTCCAGGCGACTTTCAGAAAGGTGTCCAGCGAGGCTTTGAAATCCTTGCGCAGCTGTTCGTGGCGAGCGTCGTAGTCATCGCCCAGGACGCTTCGCGCGAAGCGTTCGAATTTCCACGGGTTGTAGTAAGTCGAGGTCAGACTGGCGACCAATGCCTGTCCGAAACTGCCACCGCGTAACGTAGGAACGCTGGAAGGCAGGACATGCTGTGCCGTGCCGCCGTCGATGCGAACAGCCTGACCGTTGAAACGCAGTTCACCGGTGTGGCAAGCCGCGCAAGTTATGTCCAGATATTGCTCGGAGCTGCGAGGATTCTGGTGTCGTGCGAAACCGACCGGAAGGTTGCCAGGGTTGTCTGGCGTGGCTTTCTGCTGCGGATCAATCAAAAAGCCAAAGCGTGCGAGGTATTCAGGGGAGGCGAAGCGCTGCTGCGAGAATGGCAACTCCAATGCCTGGAACCATTCATAGCGCAGCCCTTTGACCTGTGTGCCCTGGGGCGTGAAGTAATAGGTCTGCCGCTCCTGCTCAGTCCACTGATTCAGGTAATGCACCTGCTGGGCCGGGGTGTAGAAGGGCAATTTCGGGTTGGCGACGTAATACAAAACCACCGCAAGGACGAGTCCCAGCAGGAGCGCGATCAGGGTCAGAACGCGGAGTAAGAGGCGCAAGTTAAACATCCTTGTCGAATTGTTGCGCTGTTATGCCTGAGCCTGACCTTGTGTGGCAAGTTGCCATTAGGCCAGATGTTGGAGCAAGGAGAGTCGGTCGTTGTCGTCGGCAGATGACAGAAGCTTCATCGTGTCTGCGCCCCAATGCGTTTTAATCCCTGAACTTATCGGAAGTTTCCTGCTCTCATGCCGGTAGCCATTGGTCGTGGCGGCCTGATAAGCTCGCGGCTTTACTCGATTGCCCTTTCGGCGCATGAACAAGGAAATAGCATGAAACAGCATCGGTTGGCGGCGGCGGTAGCCCTGGTTAGCCTGGTACTTGCGGGTTGTGATTCGCAGACCAGCGTAGAGCTGAAAACCCCGGCGCAAAAAGCTTCCTACGGTATCGGCCTGAACATGGGCAAGAGCCTGGCTCAGGAAGGCATGGATGATCTGGACTCCAAAGCGGTAGCCCAGGGCATCGAAGATGCCGTCGGCAAGAAAGAACAGAAGCTGAAAGATGAAGAGCTGGTCGAAGCTTTCGCCGCGCTGCAAAAGCGTGCCGAAGAGCGTATGGCCAAGATGAGCGAAGAGTCGGCGTCCGCCGGCAAGAAATTCCTCGAAGAAAACGGCAAGAAGGCTGGTGTGACTACTACCGCTTCCGGCCTGCAATACGAAGTGGTCAAGAAAGCCGACGGCGCACAGCCTAAGCCTACCGACGTAGTGACCGTTCACTACACTGGCAAGCTGACCAATGGCACCGTCTTCGACAGCTCCGTCGAGCGCGGCAGCCCGATTGATCTGCCGGTGAGCGGCGTGATTCCGGGTTGGGTTGAAGGTCTGCAACTGATGCACGTTGGTGAGAAGTACAAACTGTACATCCCTAGCGATCTGGCTTACGGTGCGCAATCGCCAAGCCCGGCAATCCCGGCCAACTCGGTTCTGGTCTTCGACCTGGAACTGCTGGCTATCAAGGATCCAGCCAAAGAAGACGCCGCTGCCAAGTAATCGGTAACGGCTTCGACAACAACGCCTCGCTTATGCGGGGCGTTGTTGCATCTGGACCTTGAGAAGGGTAAACAAAGCGAACCGACGCCGGTCAGAGGAGTCATAGGCTTTGAGGCTGCCCGCGCTAGACGCCCTGAGCCGCCAAGTCAATGAAATATTGGGGTTTTTTATGTGAGTAAAAAACGCCCGATCTGAGCGCAGCCCTTATAAAACGGGGCTCTCAGCGCGCAAATGCAGCTCTGTTCACAAGGTTATCCACAATTTGTGTGGATAACATTTCAACGGGAGGAATAGATGAAAGCTCCGTGGAATTTCGCTCGATTCCTGCCTTTGGCTGGCCGCCTGCTGGCTCGCGGCCGTCTGCCGACCTTGCTGTTCGCGGTGGCCAGCAAAGGCGCGGCGCAAGGCAATCGGCTCGGCAAGCTCAAGGATGACCTGCGTTTGCTTCAGGCTTTGTGTCTGGCCTACTGGCGCGGAGAGTACCGGGCGATCAGTGGCAAGGCTCTGGTTTCAGTGGTCGCGGGCCTGATGTACTTTCTCAGCCCGGTGGACGCGATTCCGGATTTCATCCCGGTATTCGGCATGCTCGATGACATCGCCGTCCTCGCCTGGCTGATGAAAGTCCTCGATGATGAACTCGGTGCCTTCCGGCTCTGGCGCAATCGCCAGAATCCGGAAAAACTGGCAGTCGCGGAACGCTTGCCCGATACCCCCGAACAACTTCAGCTCCAGGGTCCGAAAAAGCCCTGATTCATTCGGCTCGCAGACAGATAGATACCCCTCGCGACCTTGGCCGCTGTTAGGATTACACTTCTAGGGAAAAGTGCCGACTCGCTAAGTGTTGTTGTCCTACGGGGTAGTCATGGATATTCAGATAATTGCACGCGATGGCGAACCCGAATACGCGGTTCTGCCTTGGGCTCAGTATCAGGCTCTACTAAAAGCAGCAGGTATCAAAGAAGCACCGTCGCAGCAGGCTCCAGAGCCGCTCGCGGCAACGCCGGACCCGATTCTTCCAGGTCTGGATCAACTACGCAGTTTGCGCGAAGGGAAGGGCATCGCCATCGAGGCGTTGGCCCGCACGGTAGGCATTAGCCCGTCATATCTGGCCATGATCGAAAGTGGTGAGCGTCTGCCTGACGCCGCGATTCGTCGTAGCCTCGCTTGGGAGCTGACGGTGCCAGGGTGGAGGGATGAATCGTGAGCGTACGCATCAGTCGTCAACATTGGGACGGATTACTCGGGGAACTGGACCAGGCGCGCCGACAGCGTCATCTGCTGACCTACCGGGCCTTGCTTGAACGGCTGCAATTGCCGACACCGGCGATGCAAACCCTGACTGCCGCGCTTGAGCACCTGGCCGCGCTGGATGCCAAGGCCGAACAGCCGTTGCGCAGCTCGCTGGTGATCAGCCAAGGCGCGAGTCGTTTGCCGCGCACCGGTTTTTTTGAATGTGTCGAACGTCTGGGGCGGTTTTCCGGGCCGTCCGATGGCGTTGCCGCAGCGTCCTGGCATGCATCGGAAGTGGTCAGGGTTTTCGAGTATGAATACCCGGAATCAGCGGAGGCCTGAGTGTTTCTACGACTCAAGGCGCGGGCCAGCTATTGGCTGGCTCGCAGGCTGTTTCACTGGTCATGGTTTGTGCGCCAGCCTCGCGGGTGGCGCTGGCTTGAAGGTCAGTTTGCACGCATGGCCAACCTCGGCGATGTCGGCGCGCAAAGCTTCTATGGCCACATTCTGACCTTTCGCGGTGTGGGGCTGGGAGCGCGTGAAGAAGGCGTGCGCCTGTTGCGGTTGGCGGCTCTGGCGGGTGATGGCAAAGCGGCCTATCAGGTTGGTGTGATCAGCTTGGCTGGCACCGCGAGCAAAGCGCCAGACCCTGCCGAAGCCGCGCGCTGGTGGGGAATGGCCGCCAAGGCCGGGCACCCGTTGGCCGAGCTTAAATTGAAAGAGCTGGGTGCTGGAGATTCAACGCAGTAAATCCATTTGTGTCGTCCGATAAACGGGGCGTGAGGGAAACCTCACGCCCCGTTTGCGTTTTGTCTGCTCGTTTAGCTCTTTTGCTGTTTTTGCAGATAAATCCTACAGCCATCGCTTACTCGCCTGACTTCTTTTCTGATTGATCCGCCGCACAGTTCCCGCGCCTATTTTTTGCGCGAGGGAACGCTCATGTTCGACCCGGTAACTCAGTCCGCCCAGCACCCCGACGTGCGTTGATGGAAGCCATCACTCGCATCGAGCAAGCACTCGACAGCTTCCCCGACACCCTCAGTCTCTACCGCGAACAGCTCGAACACTGGGCCAGCCGCACGGCCGACACTGTCAGCCACGCCGCTGATCTGCCGTCGCTGGTGGGCATGGAGCGGATCATCCGCTTCGGCGATCGCACTACGGCCGTCAGCAGCAGCGACGACGCATTTTTCTCCAATATCGTCCAGTGCCCGAAGGGCGGATTGATGTTGATCGAGAGCAAGTTCGAATCGGTCTACGACATTCCGCTGGGCAACATCGTGGTCGATGTGGTGGCTGTGGATGGAGGCGAAACAACACCCATCACCCTCAATGCCGAAGGCAAGGGCGAATTCAGGGGAACAGAAGGTAAGTTCTATCGCGTGCATGTGCACGGTGAGGTCACCGTGGAACAGGTCAGGGCGTTGTTCAAGTCCTATGACGGTTTAACCGGTGAGCTGGATGACTGGTTGCGCGGCGAATGGCAAGGGTTCAAGCCGCAGTGGTCGCATTCGGTGGCGACGGCGGCGGGCAACGGCATGCTCGCCGGCAGTTGGGCGGCGATCGAGGGGGTGTGGGACAGCATCGGGATGCTGTCGGACATTCTCAAGGATCCGGGCAAGTTTGCCGAGCGGTTGGGCAGTGGCGCGACTTACCTGATTGATCTGGCCGCCACGGCTCCTGAGGTCATGGAGAAGCTTCAGTTACTGGTCAGTGACGAAGCGACGCTGTGTTTGCTGTTGCGTACCGCCAGCCTGTGGCTGGAGATGCTGCCGCCGAGCCAGATCGCCGGTAAAACCGCGCAAGCGCTATCGATGATGATGGTGCAAGTGCTGATCGACGTGCTGATTGCCGTCATTCTGACTTTCGCCAGTGGTGGCGGAGGGATCGCTTATCTGACGCTACGTCTGGCAGGTCACGCGGTTCAACTGCTCTCGGCGCTGGTGCGGTTGGTGAAGGCGATGTTCGGCATCGTCAGCGGTTTCATCAAGTACGTTGATCAATACAAGACTGTTGCCGCGCGCGGGATCGCCGCGGGTATCAAAAAAGGCCGGATGCAATTGCGCTGGAATGCCAAGCGCAACACCTTGCTGAAAAAAGACGAACACCACGACGATTCGCCGGACCAGGCAAAAAACCCCAACGGCAACAGCGCCGATTGCGTACCGCAGACCTGTACCAACGGCTGCCCGGTGTCGATGGTTACCGGCGAGGAACTGCTGACCCTGAGCGATGGTGTGCTCGATGGGCTGCTGCCATTCGAGTTCACAAGGCTGTATCGCACCAGTGCCGCCGAAATCGATGTCGGGCTGGGGTTTGGCTGGAGTCATTCGCTGGCGCATCGGCTGGAGTTCGATCGCGACGGTGTTGTTTGGGTTGATCATGAAAACCGGCGTACGCGGTTCCCGTTGCCAAGTGTTGAGCGCCCGGCGATTCATAACAGTCTGTCGCGGGCGGCGATTTTTCTCGGGGATGAACCGGAAGAACTGATCCTCGCGCTGGCGGGGGATGCGGCACGGTTTTATCACTTTCGGGCCGGGCGTCTGACGGCGGTTAGTGATGCGTATGGCAATCGTCTGCGCATTGTTCGGGATCGGCAGGATCGGGTTCAGCGTCTGGACAATGGCGCGGGTCGGGCGCTGTTGTTGCGTTATGACCGGGCGCATCTGATCGCGGTTGATTACCAGCGCTTTGACTCGGCGCTGAACCTTGCCGAACCTTGGCACACCGAACACACCCTTGTCAGTTATCGCTACGACGCCTATCAGCGTCTGGTCGAGGTGCGTAACGCGGTTGGCGACAGCGAGCGTTACGACTACGACGATCAGCACGTCATCCTGCAGCGCCAACTCACGGGCGGCGCGAGTTTCTTCTGGGAGTGGGAACGCGCTGGCAAAGCTGCCCGTTGTGTCAGGCACTGGGCGTCGTTCTCGCAGATGGACACGCGTTATGTCTGGCATGACGACGGCAGTGTCGTCGTGCATTACGTCGATGGCACCGAAGAAACCTACGTCCACGATGACCGCGCACGGCTGGTGCGCAAGGTCGAGGCCGATGGCGGCGAACACCTCAAGGCCTACGACGGTTCGGGCCGCTTGGTCGCCGAGCAGGATCCCTTAGGCGCCGTCACCGAATACCGCTACGACGATGTCGGACGGCTGATCGCGCTGCTTCCGCCGGACGATGTGCCAACGTCCTACGAGTACCGCAACGGTTTCCTGCACAGCCGTTCCCGTGGCGACGCGGTATGGACCTACCGACGCAATGCTCAGGGCGATGTCACTGAGGCGGTCGATCCTGATGGTCAGGTCAGCCATTACCACTACGACGCTCGCGGGCAGCTGCTGTCGATCCGTTACCCGGACACCAGTCGGCATGTGTTTGTCTGGAACACCCTCGGTCAGTTGGTTGAAGAAACCCTGCCCGATGGTGGTGTGCGGCGCTTTTCCTACGATGCACTGGGGCGCAGGACTACCACAGCTGATGAACACGGTGCGGTCACGCGTCAGCATTGGGACGCTGTTGGCCGACTGGTCCAGACGACTTCTCCTACGGGTGCCACTCGCGCCTACAGTTATGGCGCCTACAACCAGGTCACCGCCGAACGCGACGAACTCGGGCGCATCACCCGTTTTGAGTATGACGACGACCTGCACCTGGTATCGCGTCGGATCAACCCCGACGGCACGCGGGTGCAGTACCGCTACGACCATGCGCAACTGCTGCTCACCGAAATCGAGAACGAGTCTGGCGAAAAGTATCGGCTGGACTACACGCCGACCGGACTGATCCGACAGGAAACCGGCTTCGACGGGCGGCGTACGGCCTACGCCTACGATCTTAACGGTCATCTGCTGGAAAAGACCGAGTTCGGCGATGACGGCTCGGTGTTGGTCACGGGCTACGAGCGCGATGCGGCCGGGCGCCTGCTGATCAAGACCTTGCCTGACGGGGTCAAGGTTATCTATCAGTACGACCGCCTCGGTCGGCTGACTGGCGTCGACGACGGCCAGAAACATCCGTTGGCCTTCGAATACGACCTGCAGGATCGGTTGATCACCGAGCATCAGGGCTGGGGCACGCTGCGTTATGCCTACGACGCCTGCGGCCAGCTCAAACGCATGCGCCTGCCGGACAACAGCAAGCTCGATTATCAGTACGCCAAGGGCGGCGCACTGACCGCCATCCACCTCAACGGCGCGCCGCTGACGCAACACGTTTACCAGTCGGGCCGCGAACAACAACGCCAGCAAGGTTTGCTGCTCAGCGAATATGCCTACGACGATCAGGGCCGACTGCTCGCCCACGCCGTAGGCCATCAGCACGATTCGCTGTACCGCCGCGATTATGCCTACAGCGCCAATGGCAATCTGGAGCACATCGCCGACACCCGTCACGGCCAACGCACCTATGGCTACGACGCCCTCGACCGCCTGATCCGGGTGCGCCACTCACGCGACGAACTACCGGAATCCTTCGCCCACGACCCGGCCGGCAACCTGCTCATGCAGGAGCGCCCCGGCCCGACACACATCAAGGGCAACCGCCTGCTGATGCAGGGCGATCGCCACTACGACTACGACGCCTTCGGCAACCTGATCCGCGAACGCCGCGGCACCGCGCAGAAACTCGTCACCGAATACCGCTACGACTGCCAGCACCGCCTCATCGGCCTGACCCGCCCCGACGGCAAAACCGCGACCTACCAGTACGACGCCTTCGGCCGGCGGATCAGCAAAACCGTCGACGGCGAAAAAACCGAGTTCTTCTGGCAAGGCGACCACCTCGTCGCCGAAAGCAGCAAAACCCAGCACCGCAGCTACGTCTACGAACCCGGCACCTTCCGCCCGCTGGCACTGCTCGACGGCAAAGGCCCAAAAAAGGCCTGCCCGTTCTACTACCAACTAGACCACCTCGGCACCCCACAAGAACTCACCGACTACAGCGGCGAAATCGTCTGGTCGGCGCAATACGACGCCTACGGCAAAGTAGCCGCAATCACCCTGGCCGGCGAGGAATACCTGGATCAACCGCTGCGCTTTCAGGGGCAGTACTTCGACGCGGAAAGCGGGCTGCACTACAACCGGCATCGGTATTACGACCCAAGGCTTGGACGGTATTTGACGCCGGACCCGATCAAGTTGGCGGGTGGGTTGAATCAGTACCAGTACGTGCCGAATCCGACGGGGTGGGTGGATCCGTTGGGGTTGAGTTCCAATTGTCCGCCGTCAGCACCGCGTCGTCCGATGCGGTACGAGGCTGGTCGCGTGGTCGTCGAAGAGGGCGCGCCCCCGCTGCCGAAAATGACGGCGCAGGAGCGACGGGCGAGGCTTGATGAGGTGGCTGAAGAGAATGCGAAGCGTCGGGTACATGAATATGAAGAACTCTATGATATGCACACTGTAAAAAAGCACAGTTCTGAAATTCCCGATCGAGCCCTAAAACAGCGAGCAATCAATGGCGCTGATCCTCACACTGGCGTCGTTCCAATACCACCTAGAGGAAACCCAAGCTCACAATTCCATAACTGGCGGATGCATCTGGGCGCTTTGAATAAAGCGATGACAAAGGATAAAGATGGTTTAATTATGCACACAGGGGAAGATCAAAGACGTAATCCAATAGTTAGGTTGGAGTTGCCTGGGGCAGGGCGTGGGTATAAGCCAAATAGGGCGGATGAGCAAAATCCAAGCCTCAATGAAAATATGAATTGGTTTGAAGTGAAATTCGATCAGGAAAATACACAGAGGCCATTTACAGGGTTTCCTGCTGAGGGTAAGTAATGTTGAAACATCCTTTTTTAAAAAAGCCTTTTGAACCAGGGTTGATGTGGTTCATTGGTATGTTCGATGTTTATGATCGAGAAGAAACTCGAGGTGTAGAGCTCGGGGTGTACAACCCCAATGAGTCTGGTGATCGGGAGGTTCTGATCAGAAAGTATTGTCTGAATCTGCCGTACCTCTCCTATAGGCATCGGCTGGTATTACTTGAACACTTGAAAGCAAAACTAGAAGATCCAACATACGACTTTCAGCTTTTGTTCGAGATCGACCCGTGCGAAGCCGCAAGTTGGCCTCGTGGAGAGTGGGGCTCACTGGATAGTCCACGCGGTTTTTTCTTAGATATCTATAAGTTGGCGATAGAGGTTTGGGAGCTGGATCTTGCAAAAGCCGCTAGTGAAGATCGTTCTGTATGGTAGTTTTGGAGTGGTTCGAAACATCAACGATGGCCAGAAACGAGCGCTTCGGTAAAGGGTAGAGCATTCATACTTTCGATAACATGCACGCTATACCCTGGCACATTCTTCGCATGATGCTTCGCTTGCGAAGCCATCTCCGCAAGTTGACCGGCGTCGAGTTGTGCGCAAGCTTCGGGATGCAGGTGGACGACGCCGATCGATAGTGACAGCAACGGAAACTCCTGCCGCACACCCTGTCGATTCGGCGCGATAAAGCATCCGGCCTCCAGATGTTCAGGGCGATAGAAACGTCGGCATTGGCTCTGGAAATCATCAAGCAATTGATTGAGGCGTTTGCGCCAGTCTTCGGGGCCGAGGACGAGGAGGAAGTCGTCGCCGCCAATGTGGCCGACGAAGTCGCGGGAGGGGTCGACGCGTTCGTTGAGGCATTGCGCCAGGCACAGCAGGACTTCGTCGCCGCGGCCGTAGCCGTAGATGTCGTTGAAGGGTTTGAAGCTGTCGATGTCGACGTAGCAGATGACCGACTCGCGGCCTTGCTGCAGAAGGCGGGTCAGGCATTGCTGGATCGGCACGTTGCCGGGCAGCAGGGTCAGCGGGTTGGCGTAGCGGGCCTGCTGGATTTTCAGTTCGGTGATCAGTTTGAGTACGTCGATCACCCGGCCAAGGCCGAGGTATCCGCCGTTGAGGGTGATGATGAAATCTTCTTCGATGCGTTGGCGGGCGCGGCTGGTGATCAGGCGGCTGACCTGTTGCAGCGACTGGCTCATTTCCACGGCGAGGAAGTCGTCGTTCATCAGGCGGCTGATGGGTTTGCGGGCGAACAGGTCGGTGGCGAACGGTTTGAGCAAGGCATCCGACAGGGAGTGGCGGTGGACGATGCCGCACGGCTGGCCTTGTTCGTCCAGCACTGCCAGCGAGTTGAGATTGGCCTGGCGGCGGAAGGCTTCCAGCACGGTGGCGGTCGGCGTATCGCGCCCCACGGCCGGTTGCTCGTTGAGCAAGGCACTGAGATCGCTGCCTTCGTCGTTCAGCGCCACCGCGCTGCTGTCGTGTTTGGGCATCAAAGCGCGGGCATCGCGGGGTGGATGCTCTTGCGGGCGGCCGAGCAGATAACCCTGCACTAGATCGACACCCATTTCCGTCAGCACCGCCAGTTCTTCCGGCAATTCGATACCTTCGGCAATCACTTGAGCCCGTGACGCCTTGGCGATTTGCAGGATTGACCCGACGAACTCGCGCTTCAAGGCGTCCTGATGGATACCGTCGATAAAGTGCCGGTCGATTTTCACGTAATCCGGGCGCAGCTCGGACCACAGGCGCAGGCTCGAATATCCGGCGCCGAGATCATCCAGCGCAATGGAAAAACCCATGGCCCGATAGTGATGCAACGCGGTCTGCAACAACTGGAAGTCGTCGATCGGCGTCTGTTCGGTGAGTTCGATGACCACCTGGCTAGGTGGAATGCCGAAGTCCTGCAGCAGTTGCAACGTGCGCCCCGGCTGGTGCGCGGCTTCGAGCAAGGATTCCGGCGAGACGTTAAGAAACAGCTTGCCCGGCAGTTGCTGCTCGTTGAAACGGCGGCAAGCACTTTTTCGGCAGGCGATCTCCAGTTCGCTCAGACGCCCGGCCTGACGCGCCACGGCGAACAGCGCGATCGGTGAGTGCAGAGGACTGTTGGACGGGCCGCGGGTGAGGGCTTCGTAGCCGAGAATGCGGCGCTCTGAGAGACAGATGATCGGCTGAAACAGGCTGTGTAATCCGCTTTGAGTCAGGATCGAGCTCAAGGCACTCAGCTGTTCGGTCGTGGTCATGGCAATCTCTGGCGATAAAAAAAGGACTGGGAGCCCTCTCTATGAAGAGAGTGGCTCCCAGTCCTTTATTGCACGACAGAATGATGACTGTTTGATGACGATCCGGGGATCGTCAGCATTAAATCGCCATCACCTTACTTCTTGGCGACCTGGTTGCTCAGCTTCAAGTAATCCAGCAGAACGCGCCCGGTTTCGCTCAGATAAGCATCGTCTTCTGGTTTGAGCTTGTCCGGCTCGGCTGCTGCGAGGGCGTCCTCGTCTTCTTTCTTCAGCTCTTTGAGCGGCTCTTCGCCCTTGGCCTTGCGACGGATGTTCTCCATCACCAGTTGCTTGGCGTCGATGTCTGCATGCTGGGCACGGCGGTCGGCTTCGTTGAGGCTGACGGTTTTTTCCAGCATCAGTTTCTGCGCCAGGGCCAGCTTGTCACGGATGAACACGAACTCGGCATCCTTGGCGGTGCGCGTGTCATGTTCGGACTTGAGCTGTGCCAGGAACGGCTTGAACGGATCGGCCGCCGGTTTGATCGCCGCGCGGATGGTGTCCCACGGCATGGCTTCCGGCAGGGCGCTCTCGCCGATTTCCTTGGTGTCGATCAGCGACGGGTAGTCGATGTCCGGCAGGACGCCCTGGTGCTGGGTGCTCTGACCGGAAACCCGGTAGAACTTGGCCAGGGTCAGTTTCAGTTCGCCATGGTTCAGCGGCTGAATGGTCTGCACGGTGCCTTTACCGAAGGTCTGGCCGCCGATGATCAGTGCGCGGTGGTAGTCCTGCATGGCGCCGGCGAAGATCTCCGAAGCCGAGGCGGACAGGCGGTTGACCAGCAGTGCCATCGGACCTTTGTAGAACGCGCCCGGGTTTTCATCTTCCAGCACGTCGACGCGGCCATCAGCATTACGCACCAGGACGGTCGGGCCCTTGTCGATGAACAGGCTGGTCAGCTCGGTAGCTTCCTGCAGGGAACCGCCGCCGTTGTTGCGCAGGTCGATAACCACTCCGTCGACTTTTTCTTTCTGCAGTTCGGTCAGCAGTTTCTTGACGTCACGGGTGGTGCTCTTGTAATCCGGATCACCGGCACGGAACGCCTTGAAGTCGAGGTAGAAGGCGGGAATCTCGATCACCCCGAGTTTGTAATCCTTGCCGTCCTGTTTCAGGTTCAGCACGGATTTTTTCACGGCCTGGTCTTCGAGCTTCACCGCTTCACGGGTGATCGGCACGATCTTGGTGGTCTGGTCGTTCGGTGCATTGCTGGCCGGAATCACTTCCAGGCGCACCACGGTGCCTTTCGGGCCGCGGATCAGCTTGACCACTTCGTCCAGACGCCAGCCAACCACGTCGACCATCTCTTTGTTGCCTTGGGCAACGCCGATGATCTTGTCGGCCGGGGCTACCATTTTGGTCTTGTCGGCCGGGCCTGCTGGCACCAGACGCACGACTTTCACCTGATCGTTGTCGCTCTGCAACACGGCGCCGATGCCTTCGAGGGACAGGCTCATGTTGATGTCGAAGTTTTCCGCGTTATCCGGCGACAGATAGTTGGTGTGCGGATCGTAGGACATGGCAAAGGTGTTGATGTAAGCCTGGAAGATGTCTTCCGGACGGGTCTGATCCAGACGCGACAATTGATTCTTGTAGCGCTTGGTCAGGGTTTCCTGGATCTGCTTGGGCTCTTTGCCGGCGATCTTCATCCGCAGGACTTCGTCCTTGACGCGTTTGCGCCACAGGTCGTCGAGTTCGGCGGTGGATTTGAGCCAAGGTGCGTCCTTGCGATCAATCAGCAAGGTCTCCTTGGTGTTGAAGTCCATCTTGTCGACGCCTTTGTTCAGCTCGGCAAGGGCGAAGTCCAGACGCGATTTGACGCGATCCAGATAGCGCTTGTAGATGGTGAACCCGGCGTTGAGGTCGCCGCTTTTGAGGAAGTCGTCGAACTGGGTCTTCCACTTGTCGAATTCGGCGATGTCGCTGGCCATGAAGTAGCTGCGCGACGGATCCAGCAGCTTGAGGTAGCTGTCATAGATGATCACCGAGCGCGCATCGTCGAGCGGCGGCTTGCTGTAGTGGTGACGCTTGAGCAACTCGACGACGTTCAGGCTGGCGATCACTTCGTCGCGATCAGGCTGTAACTTGTCCCAGCTGTTGGCTGCGAATGTATTGCCCGACACCGGCAACAGGCCGATACCGATGAAAAGTGCTAGGGCGGTGCTGGGGAGCAAATGCTTCATGCTGATTCGACGCGGGGACAATTGATAACGCATATTAGGCCGTCTTTGAAGTCGCCGGTTCTACAAGAGCCGGTCGCATAATGCAAAAAGCCCGGCGCTACAGCTTCGGGCTCAGTCCAGACTCACTATGGAGGCACTGTGAAGGCATTGCAAGGCGTGGAAGGTCAAGTGGCATGGGTTGAAGAGCCGAGTCCTACATGTGATGTAGGACAAGTTCGCATTCGCGTGGCGGCAGCGGGCCTCAATCGAGCCGATTTATTACAAAAGGCAGGGCTTTATCCACCTCCGCCGGGTGCCAGCCAGGTACTCGGTCTTGAGTGCTCGGGGGTGATCAGCGAGGTCGGCGCAGGTTCGTCCTGGCAGGTAGGCGATAGGGTTTGCGCCTTGCTGGCCGGGGGCGGGATGGCCGAAGAGGTGGTGGTCGACGGGCGGCATGTGTTGCCGGTTCCGGAAGGTGTCTCGCTGATCGAAGCGGCGGCATTGCCTGAGGTTTACGCAACAGTCTGGCTGAATGTGTTTCAACTTGCGGCGCTCAAACCGGGTGAGAAAGTTCTCTTGCACGCCGGAGCAAGTGGGATCGGTTCAGCCGCCATTCAGCTGTGCAAGGCGTTCGGCAATCCGTGCTGGGTCAGCGTCGGTTCAGCCGAACGTTTGGCCTACTGTGAAAGTCTGGGCGCGCAGGGCGGGGTGGTGCGCACGGATGATCTGGAAAGCCTGCGCGACCTCGGCCCGTTCGATGTCATCCTCGATCCGGTCGGCGGGAATTATTCGGCGCTGAATCTCAAGCTGATAGCGCTGGATGGACGCTGGGTGTTGATCGGTCTGATGGGTGGCCGCGAGGCTAAACTGGATCTGGCACAGGTAATGGCCAAGCGTGTGCAATTGCTGGGTTCGACCTTGCGCAGCCGTGACGATCAGTTCAAGGCAGACCTGTTCAGTGACCTGAGCCAGCACGTGTGGCCGTTGTTTGCCGAAGGGCGGTTGAAACCGCAATTGGCAAAGGCTTTCCCGGTGAAAGATGCCGAGGCGGCTTTTGCGGAGCTGGCGAGCAATACGGTGGCGGGGAAACTGGTCTTGGTGATTGACGACAGCGTTAGCTGAAAAACGGCAAGATCAAAAGATCGCAGCTTTCGGCAGCTCCTGCATTGGCAAAGTAAACGCCCTGTAGGAGCTGCTGAAGGCTGCGATCTTTTGTTTTTTACTTCCAGATGTGGATCGGCCAGCCGGACTTCTCGGCATGCTCAAGCAACACCGGATCCGGATTGACCACGTGCGGGAAATCCACCTTCAGCAACAACGGAAGGTCATTTCGTGAGTCGGAATAGAAACTCGCGCCCTCCAGATTTTCTTCTTCGGCATCCAGCCATTCCAGCAAGCGGGTGATCTTGCCTTCGCGGTAGGTCAGGGTCCCGACGGTGTGACCGCTGTATACGCCGTGCGCGATTTCCAGTTCGATGCCGAGAATTTCGTCGATGCCCAATCGATCGGCAATCGGCTTGACCAGGTGCGTGCCCGAGGCCGAGATCACCAGAATCCGGTCGCCGGCCTTGCGGTGGGCGGCGATGGTTTTGGTCGCGTCGCTGAAGATGATCGGCTCGATGAAGTCTTCCACCCACGGGCCGACCAGGTGCTCGACCTCTTCCGGCGTGCGGCCGATCAACGGCTCGAGGCTGAACTCCATGTAGTCTTCCATGCGCAATTTGCCATGGCTGTAGGCATCCATCAGTTCGTTGTTCTTGCGCATGAACGACTCGGGGTCGACCCACCCCAAGCGTCCCATCTGCTCGCTCCAGAGGGTGGCGCAGTCACCGTGAATCAGGGTTTCGTCCAGATCAAAAATTGCCAAAGCCATCGGTTCTCTCCGAGAACAGCTGCGAGCTACAAGCTTCGAGCTGCAAGAGTGGAAATGAGGTGGGTCGCAGTCTACAGCTTGAAGCTTGTATCTCGAAGCTTGCAGCTGCTTTTAAGCGACCTCACACAGGGCCGTCGGATCGATGGAAAGCGCCAGACGCCGACCGTCGGGATGCAGATCGGCGGCCGAGCGATTGAGCACATCCACTACCAGTTCCACGCCGCGTGCTTCAACGCGATAACGGATGACGTTGCCAAGCAGGCTGTGGCTGCGGATCTGCGCGTCGAGCTCGCCGTTGAGGCTCAATTCGATGGCTTCCGGGCGAATGGCGATGCGGTGATTGATCGGGCGCTGCAACAGCTTCGATGCTTGCTCTGCGTCGAGCAGGTTGTAGTTACCGATGAAGCCCGCAGCGAACACATCGACCGGTGCCGTATACAGGGTTTCAGCATCGCCACTTTGTACGATTTTTCCCTGATTCATGAGGAAAATCCGGTCAGACATGGTCAGCGCTTCTTCCTGGTCGTGTGTGACGAAAATCGTGGTCAGGCCAAGTTCGCGCTGGATCTGGCGAATCTGCTCGCGCAGGTGTTTGCGAATTCGCGCATCAAGTGCTGACAGTGGTTCATCCAGCAACAACAATCGCGGGCGAGTCACCAGCGAGCGGGCCAAGGCAACGCGCTGACATTGGCCGCCGGACAGTTGATGCGGATAACGGCTGGCGAAGTCGTTCAGTTCAACGAGTTTCAACACCTCGGTAACCCGTTTGTGGCTGTCGTCGGCGTTGACCTTTTGCATGCGCAGGCCGAACGCGACGTTCTGTTCCACGGTCATGTTGGGGAACAGCGCATAGCTCTGGAACACCATGCCGATGCCGCGCTTCTGCGGACTGAGTGGCACGATGTCGACGCCATCGAGCAGTATCTTGCCGCCATCGACCGATGTCAGGCCGGCGATGCAACGCAGCAGGGTGGATTTACCGCAACCGGAGGGGCCGAGCAGGGTGACGAATTCGCCCTTGTTGATTTCGCAGTCGATATCGCTGAATACGGTAGTGCCCGCATAACTTTTCTGCAGATGTTGGACGCTGACATAGCTCATTCGCTTTTGTCCTTGTTCAAGATGTTGGCGATCCAGGTCAGGACCAGCACGAATAAGAAGTAGGAGATAACCAGCGCACTGGTGAAGTGCCCGCTGCTGTTGCGCATGTTGTTCAGATAGACCTGCAGGGTTTCGTAGCGGGTGCCGACGAGGATGTTGGCAAACACGAACTCGCCGAACAGGAACGAGAACGACAGCAGCAACGCCACCATCAGGCCTTTGCGCAGGTTCGGCAGTACCACCAGAATCGCCGCCTGAAAGGTGCTGGCACCGAGCAGTTGTGCAGCGTCCATCAGGTCGCGCAGGTTGATCGCTTGCAGGTTGTTGGTAATCGCCCGGTACATGAACGGCAGCGCCACGGTGAAGTAGCAACCGATCAGAATCCACGGCGTGCCAACCATTGCCATCGGCCCGGAACCGTACAGTTGCAACAGGCCCACGGACGACACCACTGGCGGCACCGCGAAGGGCAGCAGGATGAGGATGTTCATCAGCGCATCGAGTTTCGGGAAGTGGTAATGCACCACGAACAACAGCGGCAGGATCAACACCACCGACAGCACCAGCGCGCCGACACACACCAGCAGTGACTGGCCGAAAGCGTGGAGGAAACGCGGGTCGCTCCACAACTGGATGTACCACTTGAAGGTAAAGCCGCTGGGCAGAATGGTCGCCGACCAACTGCTGGCAATCGAGTAGATCAGCGTGCCCACCAGCGGCAGCAAGAGGATGGCGAATAGCAGGTAGACCACGACGCGGTGGTAGATGCCGACCGGGCCGGATTCAACGCGAGACATGGTAGCTCCTCTTCAACAGCAGTTGATGCACGACGGTGACGATGGTCATCAGCGCGACCAGCACCACGGCCAGCGCACTGGCCAGATTCGGATCGAGCGAAATATCGCCGGAAACCATCGCGGCAATGCGGATCGGCAGCACGTTGAAGTTGCCCGTCGTCAGCGCATACACCGTGGCATAAGCGCCGAGGGCGTTGGCCAGCAGGATCACGAAAGTACCGAGCAGTGCCGGGGTCAGTACCGGCAAGCCAATGTGGCGCCAGAACTGCCAGCCGTTGGCTCCGAGCAGCGCGGCGGACTCGCGCCAGTCTTCACGCAAGGCGTCGAAGGCCGGATAGAGCAGCAGCACGCCGAGGGGAATCTGGAAATAGGTGTAGAGGATGATCAGCCCGGTTTTGGAGTACAGGTTGAAGTCTTCAATGATCCCGGCCTGCTTGAGCATGATCGTGATGCTGCCGTTGAAACCGAGCAGGATGATGAACGCGAAAGCCAGCGGCACACCCGCAAAGTTGCTGGTCATGTTGGCGAAGGCATTCACAAAATTGCGCAGTTTCGAATCCACCCGGCGCAGGGAATACGCACCCAGTACGGCGATGATGATGCCGAATACGCTCGACCAGAAACTGATCTCGAGGCTGTACTGGATCGCCTGCAAATAGAATTTTGAACTGAAGATTTTGGTGAAGTTTTCAACGCCCCAACCAAATTCTTCCGATTGCAGGCTGTTGATCATCACCCAGATCAGCGGGGCGATTTCGAAGACGATAAAGAATAAAGCGAAGGGCACAAGGCACAGGGCTGCCAGCCATTTGCCGCGAGTCATAGCGTTCACTTGAGCAGCTCCCGGCACACAGGTTTGTCGTGGGGCACGCCGAGCAGTTCGCAGACCGTGCCGCAGATTTCGGTCTGCTTGGGGACAGCGCCTGCGTTGAGGCTGAAGGCGTCACCGAGGACGAACAGCGGCACCTGGCGTTCTTCCGGCAGCAGGCCGTTGTGCGAGCGGTCGTTGTTCATGCCGTGGTCGGCGGTCACCAGCACCTGATAACCCGCGTCGAGCCAGCCCTGCAAATAGTCGGCGAGGATGATGTCGGCCGAGCGCGCGCTGTTGCGGTACTGCGAGCTGTCGAGGCCGTGTTTGTGCCCGGCGTCGTCGATGTTCATCGGATGGATCAGCAGGAAGTTCGGCGCGTGGCGCAGGCGCAGGTTTTCCGCATCGGCGAACAGGTGCGAATCAGGGTAGTGATCGTTCCAGTAGAAATGTCCGTGCTGGATCGGCAGCGATGGATCGTCGGTGTGACGGTCGCGTGCGGCCACAAATGGCGAGCGGTTGTACAGCTCGCTGACCCAGTGATAAGCCGCCGCTGCAGTTTTCAGGCCGGCGTCGCGGGCGTAGTGATAGATGCTGCGCTGACTGGAGAGGCGCGAGACGTTGTTGTGGACGATGCCGCTGTCGATGGGCGGCACGCCGGTAAGAATGCATTCATAAAGCGGTCGGGACAGGGCCGGCAACTCGCACTCCAACTGATAGAGCGCGGCGCGTCCTGCGCCAATGTAAGCCTGCAGATGCCCCATGGCGTGGCACGCGACTTCATGGCTGAGGCCGTCGAGCACGACAAGGATGACGTTGTGCTTCATAGGGGCAAAAACTCCGCGAAACAGGAAACTTCAAATTCAACCCGGATCCCCTGTGGGAGCGAGCCTGCTCGCGAAAGCGGCAGATCATTCAACATTGATGTCGACTGACACAACGCCTTCGCGAGCAGGCTCGCTCCCACATTTGGATCTCAACAGATTACGCAGTAGGGATCAGCCGCCTTATTTCATCTCTACGATGACTTCTTCGTTCCACTTCTGCGGCAGAGCTTTCGAGGTCTTTTCCCAGGCATCGGCGTCCTTGATCGGGGTGACCTTTTTGTACTGCTCGTTCGGCAGCAGTTTGGCCTTCACGTCTTCCGGCAATTGCAGGTGTTCGGCACGGATCGGACGCGCATTACCGCGAGCGAGGTTGGTCTGGCCGGCGTCGCTGAAGATGTATTCGCGGGTCAGCTTGGCGGCGTTGGGGTTTTTCGCGTACTTGTTGATGATGGTGGTGTAGCCGGAAATCACCGAACCGTCAGACGGGATCAGCACCACGTAGTCATCCGGGTTGGCCATCTTGGCTTTGTAGCTCAGGCCGTTGAAGTCCCAGACCACGCCAACTTCGATCTCGCCTTTTTCCATGGTGGCGATGGTCGGGTTGGCCATCGACAGACGACCTTGCTTGGCGATGTCTGCGAACAGCAGCAGGGCAGGCTGAATGTTTTTCTCGTCGCCACCGTTGGCCAGTGCTGCGGCGAGAACGCCGTTGGCAGCTTGTGCGGCGGTGCTCACGTCACCGATGGAAACCTTGTATTTGCCGCCCTTGAGGTCAGCCCATTTGGTTGGCACTTCGGAACCGTGCAGCAGCTTCTTGTTGACGATGAAGGCGATGGTGCCGGTGTAGGCCAGAGCCCAGTTGCCATCCTTGTCCTTGGCCCAGTCCGGGATTTGATCCCAGGTGCTTGGCTTGTAGGGTTGCACCACGCCTTGTTTGACCGCGATCGGGCCAAAGGCAGCACCGACGTCGCCGATGTCTGCGCTGGCGTTGTCTTTTTCTGCGGCGAACTTGGCGATTTCCTGAGCTGAACTCATGTCGGTGTCGATGTGTTTCAGGCCGTATTTTTTGGCCAGGTCTTCCCAGGTGCCTTTCCAGTTCGCCCAGTCATCGGGCATGCCGACGCTGTTGACGGCGCCTTCCGCTTTCGCAGCGGCTTCGAGGGTTTTCAGATCGGTGTCGGCCGCCATGGCGGCGGTGCACATGGCAATGGTCGAGCCTAACAGTGTTGCCAGGAAAAGCTGTTTCATTCCGAAGCTCCTTGGTCGTGTTCAACGCTGCGATTGCGGTTTGTGTTGGTCTAGGTCAGCAATACCTGAGCCAATTTAAGGGGGCTGGATGACACTTTGATGTCGGTGACCTGGCGTCAGGCCTTTTTTTTGCCCGGTTTTTGCGGCTGCTCGATAAGCGTAGACCATGCCCAAAGCCCCGGAGGGCAGGGATTTGGCCGATGTATTGCAAGTCGTGAGTGCGACCGTTGAGCCGTTTTGTCATCTCTCGGTCATCTGCACTGCCTAGGCTTGCAGCACATGGAAACGGCGTGATCGTCGTGCAGTCTTGCCCCGAAACAGTGCTGGTCTAGTCCAGATAGGTAACGTTGATGCGCGATGAGGCAACAAAAGCGGTGACAGCGATCGGCCAGGTGTTGCAGGAGCAACTCGACCACGGACTTTTGGCGCCCGGCAGCAAATTGCCGGCCGAGCGCAAGCTCAGTGAGTTGTTCGGCACGACGCGGATAACTGTGCGTGAGGCGTTGTTGCAGTTGGAGGCGCAGGGCCAGATTTATCGTGAGGAGCGGCGGGGCTGGTTCGTTTCGCCGCCGCGTCTGGCGTACAACCTGATACAGCGCAGTCACTTTCACGCGATGGTCAGTGCGCAGGGACGGGTACCTTCGACCGAGGTTATTTCGGCCCGACTACAACCGGCTTCGGCGGCGGTGTGTGCGTGGTTGCAACTGCCGGCGTTGTCGAGTGTGATTCAGATTTGTCGGTCGCGGCGGATTGATGGGCGGCTGGTGCTTTATGTTGAGCATTATCTGAATCCGCAGTTTTTTCCGGGGATTCTGGAGTTTGATCTGAATCAGTCGATTACCGAGTTGTATGCGCGGCATTACGATTTGCACTATGGGCGAGTGCGGTTCGAGATTGTGCCGACGTCTTTGTCGGTGGATGCGGCGGCGGCTTTACGGGTGTCGGTGGGGAGCCCGGGGTTGCGGATTGCCCGGGTTAATTATGATCAGCATGAGCGGTTGATTGATTGTGATCTGGAGTTTTGGCGACATGATGCGATTCACGTAGGGGTTGATGTTGTTTGATGTTGTTTGACTGTTTTGGGTGAATATTCGTTGCTGCGGTAACGGCCTCTTATGGTTTCGCCCTGACGGTCGACTCCCTTTGGCAAACGCCCCAAAGGAAGCAAAGGGCTTTACCCTGACGTTCGGCCCTCGCTGTGGCTCGGGTTCCTTCGCTCCGGGATTGATCCGGGCGCATCGTCTCCGGTTTGCTTCGCTGCACCTCCTCTCGATGTGTTCGACTTCGTCGAACGGTCGCTTCGCTCCCACCCCCGGATCAATCCCTCCACTCAGCCTGCCGACGGGCCTTTGAGATCAAGAGCTGCAGCCGAGCTAACGCTCATCCTGTTGAGTGGTGAAAAGCGAAGGGCGGGGTTTGCTTTTGTGTGGGAGCTGGTTTGCCAGCGCTGGCGGCGTGACAGCCGACCAGTCTCTGGCAAGCTGCACACGGTCCAAATGTGGGAGCGAGCCTGCTCGCGAAAGCGCCCCCACGTTCACCTCAAGCTTATTTGCCCGCCCCCGCATTGGCATACAAATAATCCGTCGCCAGCGAGGCCAGTGTCCTCACCCCCACCACCAACGCCGACTCATCCACAAAGAACCCCGGATTGTGGTTCGGTGCAGCCTTGCTCATGTCCTGATTTTTTGGCGTCACGCCCAGAAACACAAACAATCCCGGCACTTCTTTGGCGAAGAACGAGAAGTCTTCCGCGCCACCCACCAGCGGCGCATTCACCACGTCATCCCTGGCTGCCCACTTCAATGTCGGCAGCATTTTGTCCGTCAGCGCCGGGTTGTTTATCGTCGGGTCGTATTTTTCGATGATGGTGACATCGGCTTTCGCACCGCCACTTTCAGCGATTTTCTCGATGGTCTGGCGTACGTCGGCGTGCAGTTTCTGACGGATGCCGTAGTCGTACGAGCGGATGGTGCCGGTCATGTCGACTGATTCGGGGATGATGTTGTAGCGCGTGCCGCCATTGATGGTGCCGATGCTGACCACCGACGGATAAGACGAAATATCGGTGCGGCGGCTGACCACGGTTTGCAGGCCGACGATGGTTTGTGCACCGACGGTGATCGGGTCGATGCCGTCCCACGGGCGGCCGGCGTGGGTTTGTTTGCCAAGGATTTTGATGCGCAGGTCATCGGAGCTGGCGAGGGTGGCGCCGGGGCGGTAGGCGATCTGGCCGGCGGGGATGCCGGCCCAGACGTGCAGGCCGAAAACGGCGTCGGGTTTCGGCGATTTCATCACGCCTTCCTCGACCATCATTTTCGCGCCCCAGGTGTTTTTGCCGTCGGGAATGAAGTCGCTTGGGCCTTCTTCGGCCGGTTGGAAATAGAACACCACGGTGCCGGGCAGGGTGTCGCGCATGCCTGTGAGAATTTTCGCTGTGCTGAGCAGGATCGCGGTGTGGGCGTCGTGGCCGCAGGCGTGCATGACGCCGACTTCTTTGCCGAGGTATGTGCCTTTAGCTTTGGAGGCAAATGGCAGGTCGGCGACTTCCTTGACTGGCAGTGCATCCATGTCGGCGCGCAAGGCCACGGTCGGGCCGGGCAGGCCGCCCTTGAGGATGGCGACTACGCCCGTGCGGGCGACGCCGGTTTTGACTTCCAGACCCAGGGCTTTGAGTTGTTTGGCGACCAGCTCGGCGGTGCGTTTTTCGGTGTTGCCGAGCTCGGGGTGGGCGTGGATGTCGCGGCGGGTTTCCAGCAGTTGCGGTTCAAGCTGTTTGGCTTGTGCGGCGATTTGTTCGCGGGTGCTGTCCAGCGTGGCAGCACCGGCGTGACCAGCGAGCAGGGAAATGAAAACGGCTTGGGCAATGCGTGTCAGCTGCATCGGGTTTCTCCTTGTTTATTGTTCTTGGCTTCCCTGTCTGTGACAAACGCCCAGCAGGTAAGTGCTCTTGGGTGATTGAAGCGCTGCGCTACCTTCCAAAGTTGCTGAAGAAAAAGAGTATTAGAGAAACGTCCTACCGCTTTATCAGTTCCTTCCGGCGTGACAGAAAAAACGCGGGCGATAACTATGTACCGCACTGCACAACATTTATTTCCATAAATTTCTCCAGATGCCGGTCACGTTAGTGGCTGTTTGAGGGTGACCGGCCAGCGCGACGAAAACTATTGTCCATGGAGGATTTATAAATGCAGCGTAATGGAATAACGCTTCCGCCGATTGTTGTGCGTCCGGATAAACAAGATGAATATTTACATTATTTAGGGCAGGGGGATGGTTCGGGGCGAAATGTTGATTTCGCCCCGCTGGGTGAAATTCTGGATTTGGAAAATGCTTACAAGTCGGTTTCCGGAAACCTGGCACAAGTACTTGAAGTTGAACTTGCGCACGTCAGAAACGGAGGCGATTCAATTCCACTCCCTCCGCTGGAGGCCTTGGCGAGAGAGTTGCGCTTTAGAGATTCGCTGATCGCCCGCAAGTACACGGCTTTGTTGTCGACACAGGATGTTGCCATCCAGCGATTCGGTCAGGCGCAAGTTGAACGGTTTTATAATAGCGGCCGCTTGCCACAGGTGAATCGGCGAAACTCTGGCGTCACTGTGTTGCAAGCCTACAGTGCGCTGTTTAACGCCAAGTTGCTGGTTGAAGGCATCGGGTTGCTGAACACCCAGTCCGCAAGACTCAGGGAAGTTGTTGCCGTCGTACAAGCACAAGAGACTGAGCGGATTGCCCAAGAGCAGGCGCGATTGGCGGCGGAACATGCTCGGCAGGTTGCTGAGGAACAGGCCCGTGCTGCGCAGGATCAAGCGCGCCGTATGGCGCAAGAGTTAGCGCGTATTGCCGCCGCCAATGAAATCAAGCGACTGGCGGAAGAGCAAGCCCGTTTGGCGGCGCAAGCCCGGGAGCGAAAGCTCGCCGAGGAGCGGGCAACGCTTGAGGCAGAAGCTGAAGCACGCCGGCTCGCAGAGGAAAAGCGCCGACTGGAGGATGCCGAACAGGCCAATCGCTCGATTGAAGACCAGCGCCCAGGTCTGGGTCATGGCGTTCCCTTGCGCCTTCAGGGCAATGTCGCCAACGCCCAGTTGGTTTTTGCGACATCCAGTGGCGCAGTGGCCATTGCCGACAATCTGATGGCTGGTTTAGCTGCCGTCATTCGCTCGGCGGTTGCCGGCCTGTCGGGTCTCGCTGCAGGCACGGCGTCGGGTCTGATGGTGGGTGTGAGTGCGTTCATCTATTCACCGACGCTGGGCAATGGTGAGTTGCCCGAGCGCTTCGTGCTCAGCCATCCGTTGTCGGACCTGCTACCCGGGCCTTTACCGGATCTGCACAGGCTGGCAAGCGAAAGGGCGTTGCTGGATTTACCCGTACGTTTAAGTCCCCGGCCATTGACAAGCAATCTGGTGGAACTGCTCGTTGTTCCGGTCGGCGGTAAAAGACTCCCTTCCGGCGTACGGGTGATTGCAGCCGGTTATAACCCCGGGGAAAACACCTACGGCACCACGCTTACTGACCTTCCGCCAACAACCGTGGTCTGGACGCCTTCAGTAACGCCGACTGACAGTTCAACGCAGTTGCCCGTCGAAGAATCAGCTCCACCGCGATACTTCGGCGGCAATCTCGTCCCGATTGAGGGACGGATCGATACCTATCCTGTCCCGGGCAACATTCACTTCGACGACTTCATTCTGGTTTTTCCGCCGGAATCGGGACTGCCACCGCAGTACGTCATGTTCCGGGACCGTCGGAATGATCCGGGGGTTGCCAGCGGTTATGGAGAACCGGTTCCGAGTAGATGGCTGGAGGCGGCTGCGCAAGGCGAGGGCGCGGCGATTCCAGCGGAAATCGCTGAGAAGTTGAGAGGGCGGCAGTTCAAAAGCTTCAGGGCTTTTAGAGAGAGATTGTGGAAGGCTGTTTTCAACGAGGAAAGATTAGCTGAGTTGTTTAATGCGGCGAGTTTAAGCGAAATGAAAAAAGGTAAAGCTCCGATAGTAAGAGATAGTGATTTTGCGGGAGCAAGAGTAAAGTACGAGCTGCATCACAAGTTGGGTTTGGCAGAGGGTGGGGATTTATATAATGCTGACAATATAAGTATTGTCACCCCTAAGGCGCATATTGAAATTCATAAAGGGCTTTGATGTGAAATCAATACAGGAAATGAGTGAAAAAAGTTTTCTTGAATTTGTCAGGAAAATCTATAACTCAGGATTTCGTACAGAGAAACAGCAAATTTTAGCCATTCTTGAGTTTAAGCGGCTAGTTGAGCATCCTTCTGGCTCAGATTTGATCTACTACCCGGAAGAAGGCAAGGATGGGCCTGAAAATGTTGTCTTGGAGGTAAAAAACTGGCGCTCCGCTAACGGTAAACCCGGTTTCAAAGATCAATAAAAATACCCCCCTATTGGCACTGCCTGCCAATAGGGGGGCACATTCGGGTTCAGTTCTCCTTTTTATACTCCGCGCCCGGTGTGATCACTTGCACGCTCATGCGCGGCGTTGCCAAGTCGAGTCCGGCTTCGTCGAGATGGCGTTTGAGCGACAGGTTGAAGGCCCGCGAAACTTCCCACTGTTTGATCGGCGCAGTCTTGAATCGCGCGCGGAGGATCGCACTGCCGGACTCGAAACTTTCCACGCCTTGAATCTCCAGTGGCGACCAGATGTTGCGACGTTGCAGCGGGTCGGTGCGCATTTTCTGGCCGACGTCGCGCATGAGTTTGATCGCGTCATCGATTTCCATGTTGTACGGCACGGCGACGCGGAAGATCGCGTAGCCGAATTCCCGCGAGTAGTTTTTGATGCTTTTGATTTCGCTGAACGGGATGGTGTGGACGATGCCGTCGATGTCGCGCAGGCGTACGGTGCGGATGGTCAGGCCTTCGACGGTGCCGAGGTGGCCGCCGACATCGACGTAGTCGTCGATGGCCAGCGAGTCTTCGATGATGATGAACAGGCCGGTGATCAAATCCGCGACCAGTGACTGCGCGCCGAAACCGATGGCCAGACCGATGACACCGGCACCGGCCAGCAGTGGCGTGACGTTCATGCCCATGTTCGCCAGAGCGACGATCAGCGCGATGATGAAAATCGTCACGAACAGCACGTTGCGGATCAGCGGCATCATGGTTTGCGCGCGTGCGTTGGCCAGGCCTTTGCGCGAGCGGGTGAGGGCGTGGTGCACGGCGGTGTCGGCGAGGATCCAGATCAGCCAGGAGAAAATCAGTGTGCCGATCAGGCTGAACAGTTTGACGCTGATGTCATGGCCGTCACCTTCGGCGAAACCGATCAGCGACTGGCCCCAGACGCGCAGGCCGAGTTCGATGAATACCAGCCACACAAACAGGTGCGCGAGGGTATAGAAGAAGTTTTTCAGGCGCTCGGAATAGAGCGCGTGGCGTTTCGGCCCGCGTTGCGGTTTGAGTGAATGACGGCGGACGAGGCCGTTTATGACCATGCACAACACCAGCAGCACGGTGCAAATCAGCGACTGGCGCAGCGCGGTGCTGGTGTCGCCGGCGGAAACGAAAGTGGCGAACAGCGAGATGCCGACCAGCACCAGCGCTGGCACGTACCAGAAGGTGCCGAGGATGTCGATGGTGTCGCTGAGGGCGCGGCGGGTCAGGCGGCGGGACAGCGGCTGGTTGCGAATCAGGTGCGCTACCGGCCGGCGGAAACGCAGGATGAACAATCCGGTCGACAGTGCCGCGAGCACATTGGCGATGGTCGCGGCAGTGTGCGCCAGATGCACGCCGAGTCCTTCGACCAGTCGCGGGTCGCTCAGGGCTTCGCCGAACGCGGCGAAGCTGCCGATCAGCCACAGCGGCCGAAACGCCTGATGGCGCAGGATGTACAGAGCACGATGGCGGTGCGGGCCGTCGAGCAGGGAAAAGGCGATGACGCAGATTGCCGAGAAGCAGGTGCCAACCACCAGCGCGTAGGCCAATAGCATCGCCAGGCTTTTGCCCAGTGACGATGGCAGCGCGTAGCTCATGTAAACGGTGATCACCAGGGCGATCAGCCACGGCCCGAGTTTGCGTAAAGCGAAGCGCAACATGTCGAGGGCCTTGGGGTGTTGCGGCAGTTCTTCGGTGAGACCGAAGCGCATGCGTACGCGATGGCCGAGCCAGATCAGCGCGGCGGCGAGCAGGCTCCAGACCATCAGAATGATGGCGAAGGCAAAGATGATGGGCAGCCATTCGCTGGCCGGCAGTATCAGCGCCTTGAACTCATCCTTGGCCAGATCGAACTCGCTGGACCAGCGCGTCACCGGGCTGTCGGCGCCGGAGAACTGTTTCTCGAAATTGCTCAGTGTGCCGCCAATCAGGCCGAGCACGCCTTGTTCAGGTGAGGCCTGGGCTTTTTTCGTGGCGTCGCGGAGTTTCTTCAGATCGGTCAGCAACTGCGCGCGTTGCTTGTCGTTTTCCAGCGACTTGATGACTTCGTCGAGGGACTGCCCGAGCGGTTCCTGGGCTTCGGGCTGCGCCTTGCTGGTATTGAGCAGGCCCGGCAGACCGACCGCGTGGGCAGGCGCCACTGGCAGCAACGTCATCAGGCAGATGAGGAAAATACAGGGCAGAGCAAACAGACGAGCAAACACTAGGCGGTCAACCTCGCAACGGGCGGATTCGCTGAAGTGTACGAGCCCGCCGAAAGCAATGCGAGCCGGGCGCGGGTTTATTCGTTGAGTTTGGCGAGGATCTTGTAGACCACGGTGGCGAGGATCGTCAGCATGCCGATCCACATCGCGAACACACCCGCGTTCTTGTCGCGGAAGTTGAAGCCGATGGCCAGCAGGATCATTCCGCACAGTATGGGAATGAGCATGGCGTGGAAAGAGGACATCGAGATCATGGTGACTGCCTTGTCGAAATGAATGATGTAAGTCTAGGCCGCTTTGGGCTGATCGGTATTGATCTGTGTAGGAGCTGCCTTCGGCAGCTCCTACAGTGGGTCACGGCAAATCGCGGCAGGCGTAGAACGCGCTCAGCACTTTGACCAGATGCGCCAGGTCATTGCTGCCGCACAGTTCGCGGATCGAGTGCATGGCGAACGTCGGCAGGCCGATGTCGACGGTGCGCACGCCCAGGTGGCTGGCGGTGATCGGGCCGATGGTCGAGCCGCAGCCCATGTCGCTGCGCACCACGAAGCTTTGCACCGGTACTTCTTCAGCCATGCACAGATGACGGAAGAACCCGGCGGTTTCGCTGTTGGTGGCGTAGCGCTGGTTGCTGTTGACCTTGATCACCGGGCCGGCGTTGAGTTTCGGGCCGTGGTTGGCGTCGTGTTTGTCGGCGTAATTGGGGTGCACGCCGTGGGCGTTGTCGGCCGAAACCAGCAGGGATTTCTGAATGGTACGGACGAACTCATCACCTTCGGGCAACAGACGGCGCAGGGTCTGCTCGAGCATCGGGCCATCGGCACCGCAGGCCGAGCAGGAGCCGACTTCTTCGTGGTCGTTGGCGACCAGCACGCAGGTCTCGTCGGTTTCGGCAGTGAGCAAGGCTTGCAGGCCGGCGTAGCACGACAGGAGGTTGTCGAGTCGCGCGCCGGCAATGAAGTCACCGTTCAGGCCAATGACTGCAGCACTCTGCGTATCATAGAAACTCAGCTCGTAATCGAGCACGACGTCTGCGTTCAGACCATGTTCGCGCGCCAGTTGATCGGTGAGCACGGCACGGAAGTCGACGCGCTCGTCACCGGCGAACTGCGCAAGAATCGGCGGCAATTCGGTCTGGGCATTGATCGCCCAGCCCATGTTGGCTTCACGGTTCAGGTGAATGGCCAGATTGGGGATGATCGCGATGGGCGCCTTGAAGTCGATCAACTGGCTTTCGACTTTGCCGTCGCGGCGGAAGGTTACGCGGCCGGCCAGCGAGAGGTCACGGTCGAACCACGGCGCCAGCAGCGCACCACCGTAGACTTCAACACCCAGTTGCCAGAAGCCCTGGCGTTGCAGTTCCGGTTGCGGCTTGACCCGCAGGCACGGGCTGTCGGTGTGTGCGCCAACCAGGCGGATGCCACCGTGCAGCGGCGAGTTGCGGCCCATTTTGATCGCGACAATCGAGGAGTCATTGCGGGTGACGTAGTAGCGGCCGTTGGCCTCGGTGGTCCATGGCTCGCGCTCGTCGAGGCGCACAAAACCGGCAGCCTCCAGACGTTGCACCAGGCTGGCGGTAGCGTGGAACGGGGTAGGGGAGGCCTTGAGGAAGTCGATCAGGCCTTGGTTCAACTCTTCGCGCATAAGAAGCTCCAGACAGCAATGGGCGGGAGTTTAACGCATTGACCAGGGAATTGAATCTGAAGTGGATCCGTGTAGGAGTTGCCGCAGGCTCGCGCCGCGACCGGACGATCTTTTGATCTTGAATTCCGTCAATCAAAAGCAAGATCAAAAGATCGCAGCCTGCGGCAGCTCCTGCATGGGCCTTGCGGAGTTTGTCAGAACGGCGCCGGGCACTCGAAGCGCAGGCGTTCGCCGGTTTGCGGATGGGTGAAGCTGAGCATGCTCGCGTGCAGGCACAGACGTGGCCAGGCGGCGAGCGCTTGCTCGTGTGCGTAGAGGCCGTCACCGAGCAGCGGATGACCGATCGACAGCATGTGCACCCGCAACTGGTGCGAACGGCCGGTGATTGGCGTCAGCTCGACGCGACACCAGTCGCCGCAACGCTCCAGCACACGCCAGAAGGTCAGCGCATGTTTGCCGAACTCGTGATCGACCACGTGACGTGGCTTGGTTGGCGGATCGTAGCGCAGCGGCAGGTCGATGCTGCCACTGTCCAGTTCCGGCTGACCCCAGGCCAACGCGGTGTAGGCCTTTTCGGTTTCGCGGTCGTGAAACTGGCGCGACAGTTCGCGATGGGTATCGGCGTCACGGGCGAGCAGAATGATCCCCGAGGTTTCCCAGTCCAGACGGTGAACGATGCGCGCTTCCGGGTAGCCGTTTTCCTGCAGGCGGGTAATCAGGCAGTCCTTGTTGTCGTCGGCGCGGCCGGGCACCGAGAGCAGCAGGGTCGGTTTGTTGACCACCAGTACGGCGGCGTCCTGATGGAGGATGTGGATGTTGGACAACGGCATTAAAACAGCCTCGTAACAAATGCCAACGGCGGCTCAGAACCATTCCGGGGTCGGAATGGCCCTGAGCCGCCGTAGCGACTACCGGATCGACTTAACGATCAGGCAGGGTGATGTTGAGTTCCAGAATCGAGCAACTGCCCTGGCTTTCCAGTGCAACATGTACGTCGTCGTTACCGATGTTGACGTACTTGCGGATCACGTCGACCAGTTCCTTCTGCAAGGCTGGCAAGTAATCCGGCGTGCTGCGCTGGCCGCGCTCATGCGCCACGATGATCTGTAGACGCTCTTTCGCTACCGAGGCGGTACTTGGCTTTTTGTTGGCACGAAAGAAGTCAAAAAGGTTCATTACCTACCTCCAAACAGGCGCTCGAAGAATCCCTTCTTCGTAACATCGAGGAAACGATGTTCTTTTTCTTTGCCCAGCAGACGATCAACGGCATCGCTGTAGGCCTGACCGGCATCGCTCTGGTCGTCGAGAATAACCGGGACACCCGAGTTGGAAGCCTTCAGGACAGCCTGGGATTCCGGGATGACACCCAGCAGGGTCACTGCCAGAATTTCCTTCACGTCTTCGACGCCCAGCATTTCGCCATCACTGACGCGCTGCGGGTTGTATCGGGTCAGCAGCAGGTGTTCCTTGATCGGCTCTTCGCCTTGTTCGGCACGACGCGACTTGCTGGCCAAGAGGCCGAGCATGCGGTCGGAGTCACGTACCGAGGACACTTCCGGGTTGGTCACGATGATCGCTTCGTCGGCGAAATACATGGCCAGGTGTGCACCTTTCTCGATGCCCGCCGGGGAGTCGCACACCACGAAGTCAAAATCTGCCTTGAGTTGCATCAGGACTTTTTCCACGCCTTCTACGGTCAGCGCGTCTTTGTCGCGGGTCTGACTGGCGGCCAGTACGTAGAGGTTTTCCAGGCGCTTGTCTTTGATCAGGGCCTGTTGCAGGTTGGCTTCGCCGTTGACCACGTTGACGAAGTCATACACCACGCGGCGCTCGCAACCCATGATCAGGTCAAGGTTACGCAAGCCCACGTCGAAGTCGACGATCACTGTTTTGTGGCCGCGCAGAGCGAGGCCGGTACCGATAGCGGCGCTGGTGGTGGTCTTACCCACACCACCCTTGCCGGATGTAACCACGAGAATCTTGGCCAAGGTGTTTCACCCCTAAGGAAGAAGGACTGTTTAGCCCCTGAAAAACATCTCTTGAAAACTACTGCAGTCGGACAGCCTTGGCTGGAATTTGGCTTTTGGCCTTTTTCCTACTTCGTTTGAGCCGTTTTCGCTACGTTTTAGAGATGCTTGGAAAATGCGGCAGTATCCGTTAAAGCCGAATGATGTTCAACACGTCGCCCGACAGGCTGACCTGTACGCCCGAGCCCCACATGGGGTCGCGACGCAAATCTTCGGAAACCTTGTAATGACCGGCGATGGAGATCAGTTCAGCGCTCAATTGCTGACAGAAAATCCGTGCCTTGGTATCGCCCTTCACGCCGGCCAGCGCCCGGCCACGCATTGGGCCGTATACATGGATGTTGCCATCGGCGAGAAGTTCCGCGCCCGGACTGACCGACGAAACCACAACCAGATCGCCACCCTGGGCATATATCTGTTGGCCACCACGCACTGGCGTCGTGATAACACGGGTCGGTTTGATGGTCGGCTCTGGCGGTTTTTCCGGCTTCTTTTTGACTTCGACTTCCGGGGTTTCCAGCGGTCGTTCACGGGCGCCGGACGGCGGCAGCACCGGGATGTCGATGGCGATGGCAGCGGCGATGTCTTCGATGCGGCTGGCGCGAATCGCCAGGGTGCGCAGGCCATGTTGACGGCATATGCGCATCAGCCCTGGCAGATCGACGGCGCCTTCGCCGGGCGGCAGTTTGTCCAGCGCCAGGACCAGCGGTGCATTGCTGAAAAAATTTGGCGCCTGTGCGACTTTGGCGGCCAGTTGCCGATCAAGGCTTTCGAGATCGTTGCGGGACAGCTCCAGCACGGTAATGGCCAGCATGCTGCCCTTCAACTGGAACACGGGATCTTGGTCTGGCGATTGGATTTGGCTCATATCGGCATACAACGGCTTGTCACTAAAAGTGCCGAGACTTATAACGAGAACGCCCGCGAGCCGCAAGCCGGGTCGAACGATGTAGAATGCGCGGCCACTGTATTTACGGAAGCTTTAATGGATCGCCCGCGTTTTCGAAAAGCATTTCTTGCTCCACGCTTCTGGCCGCTCTGGTGCGGTCTGGGGCTTTTGTGGCTGATTGTGCAGTTGCCGTATCCGGCACTGCTGACCATCGGTCGAGTTTTGGGCGCGTTGATGTATCGCGTGGCCGGCGACCGGCGGCGCATCGCCAAACGCAATCTGGAACTGTGCTTCCCGGAAAAGTCCGCCGCCGAGCGCAAGCGTCTGCTCAAGGAAAACTTTGCCTCAACCGGTATCGCCTTTTTTGAAATGGCGATGAGCTGGTGGTGGTCCCGCGAGCGCCTGGCAAAACTGGCGCACATCGAAGGTCTTGAGCATTTGCAGCAAGCTCAGCGCGAAGGTAAAGGCGTGATCCTGATGGCGGCGCATTTCACCACCCTGGAAATCGGCGCGGCGCTGCTCGGCCAGCAACACACCATCGACGGCATGTACCGCGAACACAAGAATCCGCTGTTCGATTTTGTTCAGCGTCGTGGGCGCGAGCGGCACAATCTCGATTCGCTGGCGGTGGAGCGCGACGACGTGCGCGGCATGCTCAAGTTGCTGCGCTCAGGTCGGGCGATCTGGTATGCACCGGATCAGGACTACGGCGCCAAGCAGAGCATCTTCGTGCCGCTGTTCGGCATTCAGGCCGCCACCGTGACCGCGACCAGCAAGTTTGCACGGTTGGGCAAGGCGTTGGTGGTGCCGTTCACTCAGGAGCGCCTGGCCGACGGCAGCGGTTACCGCATGGTCATCCATCCGCCGCTGGAAGGTTTCCCCGGTGAGACCGAAGAGGCCGACTGCATCCGCATCAATCAGTGGGTCGAGAGCGCGCTGCGGGCCTGCCCCGAGCAATACCTGTGGGCGCATCGCCGCTTCAAGAGCCGTCCGCCGGGCGAGCCGAAGTTGTACGCCAAACGCGGTTGATTGACCCATCCCCCTAAGCACCATGGAGTGTTGCGATGAGCCCTGCTGAACCGGTCACAGGTTTGATTCTTTCCGGCGGCGGGGCTCGGGCGGCCTATCAGGTAGGGGTGTTGGCGGCGATTGCAGAGTTGCTGCCATTGGGCGCGGACAACCCTTTTCCAGTGATCGTCGGCACTTCGGCCGGGGCGATCAACGCGGTCAGCCTGGCCAGCGGCGCCACCGATTTTCGCGCCGCCATCGAACGCCTCACACTGTTCTGGCAGGGCTTTCGCAGCCATCGCGTGCTGCGCAGTGACTGGCCTGGCGTGATCCATCAGGCCAGTCGGTTTGTCAGCCATAGCTTGCTCGGCATCGGTCGACAAATGCCGGTGGCGCTGCTCAACAGTTCGCCACTGCGCGATCTGCTCAATGAAAAGCTGCACCTGCCCGGCATTGCCGAATCCATCGCTCAAAAGCAATTGCGCGCCGTGGCGGTGACCGCGTTCGGCTACGAATCGGGGCAAGCGGTGACGTTCTATCAGGGCGGCGGCGTGATCGATGCGTGGCTGCGTCATCGGCGCATTGGCGTGCCGACGCAGTTGTCGGTGGAGCATCTGTTGGCCAGTTCGGCGATTCCGTTGCTGTTCGCGCCGGTGAAAATCGGCGAGGAGTATTTCGGTGACGGCGCGGTGCGCCAATCAGCGCCGATCAGCCCGGCGCTGCACCTGGGCGCGACTCGCGTGCTGGTGGTGGGCGTCAGCGGCAACCCGCGCGGGGTTGATCCGCAGCAGCCGCTGGAACGCACCTACACCGGTCAGCAGCCGACGCTGGCGCAGATCGGCGGGCACATGCTCAACAGCACGTTCATTGACAGTCTGGAGAGCGACATCGAGTTGCTTCAGCGCTTGAACCAGTTCAGCCATTTGATGCCCGATGGCACGCCGACCCGCGCATTGGGCGTGGCGCCAGTGGAGGTGCTGGTGATTTCGCCAAGTCAGCCGATCGATGAGATCGCGGCGCGGCATCGCCAGGAATTGCCGGCGGCGTTGCGGTTGTTCTTGCGTGGGCCGGGTGCGACCAGGACGAGTGGGGCAGGGGTGTTGAGTTACCTGCTGTTCGAGGCGGGGTATTGCAGCGAGCTGATTGATTTGGGGCGGCGGGATGCGTTGGCCAAGCGTGAGGAGCTGTGCCGGTTTCTGGGGCTGTCCGAAGCGGTGGTTCCAGCCTGAACCCGGTGGTGCGGCAATCGCTGGCAAGCCAGCTCCCACAGGGCTTTGCGTCGTAAACAGATTTTGTCTACACCAAAGAACTTGTGGGAGCTGGCTTGCCAGCGATGGCGTCCTTGCAGACGCCACTTATACCCGCATCAGAAGTGGAACTTCACCAGGAAGTTGGTCACGCTCTGATTGGTTTTGAACGCACCGGTGTCGTCGATCCCGTACTTGTCTTTCCAGTAATCGTATTCAACACCCACATACAACTGCTTCTCGCCATAACTCAGCGCCTTGCCCAAGTCGTATTTGACCTGTGGGTTGAAGTGCAGGTTGGCGTGGTAGTCGCCTTTTGAGTTGGAATCGTTGTCGGTCACCCAGTCCATGTAGCCGTCGATCAGGATGTTCGAGTTGCCCACCGGCACGGTGTAGGACCACACCGGGGTGATCTGCCAGACGTTGTCACCGGCGCGCGAGCCTTCGGTGTGACGCTGGTAGAAGTTCAGCTGGAAGTAGTCGAAGCCCGGGATGGCCAGGTCGAAGCCCGGACCGATCAGGTAGGACTCGGTGTCACCTTCGCCGAACTCGTAAGTCATCGCCAGCAGGACATCTTTGATCGGGCCGAACTCGATCTTCTGGTCGAGAACCTTGCCCAGCGAGATGCGTGGCTGGAACTCGCCGTAGTAGGTGTTCGGACCGTTGTTGAAGTCCTTTTCACCGTTGTAGAAGATCTTGTCGAGGAAGAAGAAGTTGTCCCCGTACTTCCATCCGTCAGCGTGTTCAAAGGTGACGGTCTGCTGGATGCGCGGGTTGACCTGGAAGTCCTTGCCATAGAGGTAAGTCAGGCTGTTGTCCTGCCATTGCAGGAGGCCTTCGGCCATGGCCTGCCCCCCGGCCAGCAAGGATCCCGCAAGCATCAGGCTGGTGCACATACGTTTCATTCGGTTGCTCCCAAAGTAGGTGTTCCACGTTTATTTTTTTGATCGGCGCTCTGGTGTGGCGCCTTTTTTCGTTGCTGCAAAAAGTCATCCGATCGGTCAGCTTGTTTGCTGTTAGCAAAAGCTGAGCCAAGGCTTTTCGAAAAGCAAAAAAACGCCCGTCGGCTGCTGAAAAACAGTCGATTGAGCGTGTTTTCGGAGTGCCTCGGTACTGACCGGGGCCGGGATAAGTTGGCCCGCTGGTCAGGAATTAAATTCGGGCTTTTTTTTAGACCGAATTCAAGAGGCCGCGGAGAATACTGACTCGCAGGCCTCGCCTCAAGTGCCCCGCAACAGAGCACCGACGACAGGCATGGGGCACGGTTGCGGGCCATCTTAGAAGTGCACCTTCACCAGCAGGCTGGCGGTGTTCTGATTGGTGTCGAAGTTATGGCTGTTTTCGACGCCGTATTTGTTCTTCCAGTAGCTGTATTCGGTGCCGACATACAGCTGCTTCTGACTCCAGCCCAGGGCTTTGCCCAGGTCATATTTGATCTGCGGATTGATATGCAGATTGGCGTGGTAGGTGCCGCGCGAGTTCTCGTCGTTGTCGACCACCCAATCCAGATAACCATCGATCAGCAGGTCGGAATTGCCCACCGGAATGCTGTAGGACCAGCCGGGCGTGATCTGCCAGACGCCATCGCCGGGGCGTGGGCCTTCGGTCTGGCGGCGGAAGATGTTCAGGGTGACGTAATTGAAGCCAGGCACTTTGAGGTCGAAGCCGGGGCCGATCAGGTAGGCCTCGCTTTCACCTTCGCCGTACTCGTAGGTCATCGCCAGCAGCACGTCCTTGATCGGGCCGAACTCGATTTTCTGGTCGAAGATCTTGCCGAACGAGAAGCGCGGGGTGAATTCACCGTAGAAGGTGTGCGGGCCTTTGTTGCGGTCTTCCTGGCCGTTGTAGAAGATCTTGTCGACGAACAGAAAGTTGTCGCCGTACTTCCACTTGTCGGCGTGCTCGAAGGTCACCGTCTGCTGGATCGACGGGTTGATCGCGAAGTTCTTGCCGTACAGGTAGCTGAGGCTGTTGGTCTGCCAGAGCAGTAAATCGCCGGCCATGGCCTGGGATGCGGCGAGCAGGCCGCCGCTCAACAGCAGGTTGGTTTGCGTGCGAATCATCTGTTGCTCCCTCTTGTTCTTATTTTTCAGGCGCAGAGCTGCTTTCCCTGTGGGAGCGAGCCTGCTCGCGAAAGCGGTGTATCAGTCAACGAGAGTGTTGAAGCTGATGACGTCTTCGCGAGCAGGCTCGCTCCCACAAGGGGCTATCGGTGTTGCTGTTAATGCGGGTGCGCGTGGCAGTCGTTGATCGCGGCGCGCTCGGCGCCGCCAAGGATGTTGAACAGCAGATTCAGCGTCAGCGCGCTGAGCGTTGCCATGGCGATGCCGCTGTGGGTGATCGGGCTCATCCACATCGGCAGATGGGCGAAGAACTCCGGCCGCACCACCGGGATCAGGCCCATGCCGATGCTCACCGCCACCAGCAACTGGTTGCGCCGGTCACCGATATCGGCTTCCTGAAGGATCTTGATCCCGGTGGCGGCGACCATGCCGAACATCGCAATCGCTGCGCCGCCGAGTACCGCTGAAGGAATCGATGCCACCAGGAACGCGGCTTTGGGCAGCAGGCTCAAGACGATCAGCAAGCCGCCGGCAACGATGGTCACCGAACGGCAGCGCACGCCGGTCATCTGCACCAGGCCGATGTTCTGCGCGAAGGAGGAGTGGGTGAAGGTGTTGAAGAAACCGGCGAAGAACGAGGCGCCGGCATCGCACAGCAAGCCGCGACGCAGCATGCGCGGGCAGACTTCCTGGCCGGTGATTTTGCCCAGCGCGAGGAACATCCCGGTGGACTCCACGAAGATGATCACCACCACCAGACACATCGACAGGATCGGTGCGAGTTCGAACTTCGGCATGCCGAAATGCAGCGGAGTGACGAACTGAACCCACGGCGCAGCGGCCATGCCACTGAGATCGACCATGCCGATCGCGCCGCAAAGCACGTAGCCCAGGCACATGCCGATCAACACGGAAATGTTCACCCAGAAACCGCGCATGAAACGGTGGACCAGCAGGATGGTGGCCAGCACCAGTGCGGCAATGGCCAGATAAATCGGTGAACCGAATTGTTCGGCATCAACGCCGCCACCAGCCCAGTTCACGGCCACGGGGAACAGCGACAAACCGATCGAGGTGATGACGGTGCCTGTCACCAGCGGCGGGAAGAAGCGCACGACCTTGGACATGAACGGCGCGATGATCATGCCGAAGAATCCGGCGGCGATCGTCGCACCGAAGATGCCTTGCAGACCGATACCGGGCATGCCGGCCATGGCGACCATGCTGCCGACAGCGGCAAAACTGGCGCCCATCATCACCGGCATGCGAATGCCCATCGGGCCGATACCGAGCGACTGCACGATGGTGGCGATACCAGCGACCAGCAGGTCGGCGTTGATCAGGAAGGCGATTTCTTCACGACTCAGGCCAGCGGCCTGTCCAATGATCAGCGGCACCGCAATGGCACCACCGTACATCAGCAGAACATGTTGCAAACCGACCAGAATCAGTTGCAAAAGGGGCAAACGCTGAATGGCGGGTGCGTCGGGGATGCGCGCTTTGGACAGCTCGGACATGCAACACCTCGGATCTTTTTATTCTTGTGATTAACAGCTGCCGGGTGGCTCACAGCTGTTTCTTTGCATCAGGTAAAACTGCGCTAAGGCGATTCGCGAGCAGGCTCGCTCCCACAGGAAATGCGCGATCTCTGTGGGAGCGAGCCTGCTCGCGAAGCTTTGTTACTTAGTTGGTCTGGGCTCCCTGGGCGATCCATGCACCGATCAGGTCACGTTCCTGCTGGGTCATCTGTGTGATGTTGCCCAGTGGCATGATCTGCGTGGTGATGGCCTGCGCCTGGATCCGCGCCGCGTTCTGGCGGATCTGCTCAGGGGTGTCGAGCATCACACCGGCCGGAGCTGCGCTGAACAACGGGCTGGTTGGTTTGGCCGAGTGACAAACTGTGCAACGCTCTTGAATCACGTTGTGCACTTTGTCGAAGCCTGGGCCGGCGTTGGAGGCTTGCGCTGGTGCTGCTGCAGGTTCGGCAGGTGCAGCAGGTTGCGCCGCTTCAGCCGGTTTCAAGCCACCGCCCACTGCAGTTTCCGGCAATGGCTGGTACTCGATTTTCGCTGGAGCCTTGGCCACTTCCGGTGCGGTCGACATCGGCGCAGGGCCGGTGACGTACGCCAGAGTGATCATGCCCACCGCTGCAACAGGCAGCGTCCAGGCAAACTTGTGGCTGTCGTGGCGGGTGTTGAAGTAGTGACGCACCAACACTGCAAACACCGCGATCCCGGCCAGGATCAACCAGTTGTACTGGCTGCCATACGTGCTCGGGAAGTGGTTGCTGATCATGATGAACAGCACCGGCAGGGTGAAGTAGTTGTTGTGACGCGAACGCAGCAGGCCTTTGGCCGGCAGCGCCGGATCCGGCGTGCGGTTCTCGGCAATCGCCGCTACCAGTGCACGTTGCGCCGGCATGATGATGCGGAACACGTTACCGACCATGATGGTGCCGATGATCGCGCCAACATGCAGGTACGCACCACGACCGCTGAACACCTTGCTGAAGCCATACGCCGCGCCGATGATCAGCACGAACAGGATGAAGCCGAGCAGGGCAGGGCGTTTGCCCAGCGCCGAGTCGCAAAGGAAGGAGTAGACGAACCAGCCGACGAACAGAGAGCCAATGCCCAGTGCAACGCCTTCAGGGCCGGTCAGGCTGCTGCCGGGTGCCAGCAGGTACAGCGTCGGGTTGTAGTAGAAGACTACGCACAGCAGCGCGATCCCCGACAACCAGGTGAAGTAGGCTTCCCATTTGAACCAGTGCAGGTTGTCCGGCATGGTCGGGGGAGCCAGTTTGTATTTTTCCAGGTGATAGATGCCGCCACCGTGGATCGCCCACAGATCACCGGCCAGACCGGTTTTCGGGTTGACGCGGTTGAGGTTGTTCTCCAGCCAGACGAAATAGAACGACGCGCCGATCCAGGCCACGCCAGTAATCATGTGAACCCAGCGCACGCTCAGGTTCAGCCATTCCAACAGATGTGCTTCCACAGTCTTTACCTCTCGCCTGTCACTCTGTTGTCGAGTGATCAGACCTTCTCTTATTGGTGGGGGGCGAGGATCAAACGCTCATCCTCTTTGAAAAAATGCTCATCGCAGTTATTGCCTGTGCCACTGCGATCAACCACCAGGAAGTCATCCCGCTTTTCGATCGTCAGCACCGGATGGTGCCAAACGCCGCGATGGTAATTAATGCCCTGCCTGCCGTTGGTGACGAAGGCGCGGACCAAGCCTGATACAGGTTCATCGCCAAGTGGCGCGACCACGATCAGAAAGGGGTTGCCGAGCAGCGGAATGAAAGCCTGGCTGCCCAGCGGATGGCGTTCCAGCATGCAAACGGTCAGCGGCATGTCCTGCGCGTCGGCGCGGAAGATACTGATGATCGCGTTGTCCTCCGGCTGAGCGGTTTCGACCGTCGCCAGTTTATGGAAGCGCATGGTCGAACCGTTGTTGATCATGAAGTGATCGCTGCCGTCGGTTTCGATCACGTCACCGAAAGGGGCGAAGGCTTCTTTGCTCAGCGGTTCAATCGTCAGTGTGCGCATGCTGTTCTTCTTATCCGAATTCTGTGTTGTTCAACTTGTCAGTGCGTCTTGCGCGATTCCTGTAGGAGCTGGCGAAGCCTGCGATCTTTTGATTTTGTTTTTAAGATCAAAAGATCGCAGCCTGCGGCAGCTCCTACAGGCTCAGCATTACTTCGCGACCTTGCCCAGTACGCGCAGGCGACTCACACCACCATCCGGGAACACGTTCAGGCGGATGTGGGTGATCGGGCCCAGTGCCTTGATCTGCTCGACGAAGGTGTGTTCGGCGTGCATTTCCAGTTTCTGGCTTGGCAGCAGATCGCGCCAGAACAGCGACTGGGTTTCGATCTGGCTGTCAGTACCGCCCTTGACGAACGCGCCCTGAATCGAGCAGGTGTCCGGGTAGTTGCCCTTGAAGTGCAGGGTGTCGACGATGATTTTTTCGATCTCGCCCGGGTGGCCCAGTGCGACGATCACCCAGTCATTGCCCGGCGTGCGACGACGTGCAGTTTCCCAGCCGTCGCCCATGTTGATGCCACGGCCCGGGTTGAGGATGTTGCTCATGCGGCCGAAGTGTTCGTCGGAGCAGGCGAGGGCGCGACCACCGTTAAGGGCGGCTGCCAGGTCGATTTGCTCATTGTCGCCAACAGCCGACCAGTCGCGATGCGGCACACCGTACACGCGCAGACGGGCAACACCGCCGTCCGGGTAGATGTTGAAGCGCAGGTGGCTGAACGCTTTGTCGTTGCTGATTTCGTGGTAGTGGTGGCTGTTGCCCTGCAGCTCGACGGCCGACAGCACTTCAGTCCACTGGGTGTTTTCGTCAGGCTCGCCCGACGCCAGGAAGCACGCTTCCAGAGAGGCCGATGGCGGGTAGTTGCCGGTGAAGAATGAAGTGTCGATGTCCACGCCTTTGATCGAACCCGGAACGCCCAGGCGGATCACGGCGCTGTCGAAGCCTTCGAAGCGCTTGCGGCGCGATTCCCAGCCGTCCATCCACTTGCCGTTGTCATCGAACACGCCCTCCTTCCATACGGCCGGGGTCGGTTGGAACAGACGATTGGCGTCTGCGAACCAGTCATCGGTGACCGAGATGATTTTGGTGCCCAGACGGGCATCGGCCAGGTTGACGAACTTCTCGAAAGGTACGGCGTAAGCTTTCATTCTTCTTGTCTGCCTTTAAATAAGTTGGCTGGGGATGCTTGCAAGACCCTGGGCATTCTCCGCGTCTGACATGCTCGGGTCAGGCTTCGCTAGAGGGTCAGTAAACGGAACAGGGCGATCTTGTTGATCTCCGCCAGCGCGCATTTGAATTCGGTATCCGCCGAATTGTGAATGCGCGTTTCGAACGCCGCGAGGATCTGATGCCGGTTGCTGCCTTTTACCGCCATGATGAAGGGAAACTTGAACTTGGCTTTGTAGGCGTCGTTCAGCTCGGTGAAGCGCTGGAACTCTTCGGCCGTGCATTGGTGAATACCGGCGCCAGCCTGTTCATTGGTGCTGGCTTCGGTCAGTTCGCCCTGGACGGCGGCTTTGCCGGCCAGGTCCGGGTGAGCGTTGATCAGTGCCAGTTGACTGGCGTGATCGGCGCTCAACAGGATGTCGCTCATGCGCTGGTGCAGGGTTTCGATCTCGTCGATCGAGGCGTCTGCGCCCAGGTCGTAGGCCTTCTCGGCCACCCATGGCGAATGCTCGTAAATGTCGGCGAAGGCTTTGACGAAGGCGTCGCGGCTCAGGGTCGACGGTTGCAGGGTTTGAAAGCGGCTCATTTGGCTGCCTCTTGGTGCGGGTGGGTTTCGTGCCAGTGACGCGCGATGTCGACGCGACGGCTGAACCACACCTGTTCATGACTTTTGGCGTATTCGATAAAGCGCTTGAGCGAAGCGATGCGACCCGGGCGGCCGATGAGGCGGCAGTGCAGACCGATCGAGAGCATCTTCGGCGCTTCGGCACCTTCGGCGTAGAGCACGTCGAACGCGTCTTTGAGGTATTCGAAGAAGTCGTCGCCCTTGTTGAAACCCTGCACCTGAGTGAAGCGCATGTCATTGGTGTCGAGGGTGTACGGGATCACCAGGTGCGGCTTGCCGGTCGGGTTGTTCGGTTCCCAGTAGGGCAGGTCGTCGTCGTAGGTGTCGCAGTCGTAAAGGAAACCACCTTCTTCCATGACCAGGCGACGAGTATTCGGGCCGGTGCGACCGGTGTACCAGCCCAACGGGCGCTCACCGGTGAGTTCGGTGAGGATGCGGATGGCTTCGAGCATGTGCTCGCGTTCCTGCGCCTCGTCCATGTACTGGTAGTCGATCCAGCGGTAGCCGTGGCTGCAGATCTCGTGACCGGCCTCGACCATCGCGCGGATCACGTCCGGGTGGCGCTGGGCAGCCATCGCGACGGCGAAGATGGTCAGCGGAATATCGAATTCCTTGAACAGCTTGAGGATCCGCCAGACGCCCGCACGGCTGCCATACTCGTAAAGCGATTCCATGCTCATGTTGCGCTCGCCTTGCAGCGGCTGGGCGGCAACCATTTCAGAGAGGAACGCTTCGGATTCTTTGTCACCGTGCAGAATATTGCGCTCGCCGCCTTCTTCGTAATTGAGCACGAAAGACAGGGCTACACGGGCATTGCCCGGCCAGTGTGGGTGAGGAGGGTTACTGCCGTAACCGATCAGGTCGCGTGGGTAGTCAGCGCTCACTGCAGTCTTCCTTCTTGTTCATGACTTATTCAAAGTCGGGATTACGTGGCTGCCTGGCGATGAGATTGCAGGCTGGCGTCACAGCGATGGGCTGATTGTATACAACTTTAATCGCACTTTGTAAGCCTGAATTTTCGCATTTTTCACCGACTGTCATCTTTTGCTGCTATTGGCGTGAGCCTGCAAGAAACCTGCCTGACTAGTCAGTTAATGGATGTAAGGTGCAATGTTCATGCGCTTGCGGGGTAGACCGGGAGAAAAGCCCCGGATGGCGGGGACGAAGCAAAAAATGTCGTTTTTATTGTGTACAATTTTTTTGAAAAGTGTCTTAATCAGCCGCTCGCCGCAGCTTTTCGTGCTCCGAATCGGTGCGGTCTCCTTTTCAACTGACTTCGGGAGGCGCGAAGTCTGACTGCTCCATGCAGGCAGGCGCGCAGAATCAATGGGACGTTTGACTACACACGTTTTGGACGCTGCACACGGTTGCCCGGGCAGCTCGATCAAGGTCGAGTTATACCGCGTTGAAGGTTCGCAGCTGGAATTGGTCGCCAGCGCGACAACCAACAGCGATGGCCGGGTCGATGCGCCGCTGTTGCAGGGCGATGACTACCGTACCGGGGTTTATCAGGTTCAGTTCCACGCTGGCGATTACTACCGCGCCCGTGGTGTGCAACTGCCGGAGCCGGCGTTTCTGGATGTGGTAGTGCTGCGGTTCGGCATCTCTGCCGAACAGGATCACTACCACGTTCCATTGCTGATCTCGCCTTACAGCTACTCCACGTATCGGGGCAGCTGACCCCCAAGCGGCTGCCCCTGCCGGGAAGCGACTGCGCATATAGCTTCTTTGGTCTTTCGCCCGCTCACACTGCGGGCTTTTTTTCGTCTGCGAATCGGCCTGCCATGTTCGGTCGCGCGCGCTCAAGGCTCAGACCGGGCGAAGTGCTCATGCCTTCGCCAGTTGGTGCCCGCAGCGGTTGAGCACAAGCAAATCTGAATAGCTGATGTCGCGAGACGGGTCGCTGCTCAAGGTCCATTTGCGTTGCGCCAGGTTGTACTTCAAGTGGCCTGCGCTGCCATCGGCCATAATCATGTGGCTGACGCGCATTTCCTTGTCGGCAATCCCGGCGAATGCCTCCGGCCAGGGTGATTGGTCATCTTTGGGCGGCTCGAAATATCTCCCGTCCAGACCACCGGGATACACCATGTCAAAGATCAGGTCGACGGTATAAATAATCCCGTGGGCGTCGATGACGAAGATCTGGTCCACGAGGTCTTCGCCGCTGTATTCGGGCACATGAATGGTGGTTGAGCCCAGATACAAGCGCGTTCCAAGCAACTCGATGGTGAACTTGCCGAGCTCCCGGGCATCGAGCTCCCACGTGGATGAATAGTCCAGCCTGTGGACGGCATTCTCGAGGCCACCGGGAGTGGACAGGCGGAATATCATTTTTTCGCACAGATGCACCAGGTAGGTTCCCCCGTTGCCCTCGATGCTGGTGATACGCGATTGGCCAGGAATGTAGGTCAACAGGCTGCAAGAGTTTCTGTCGCCGAGTTCATAAGGTGCCTGTTCAGGCAGCCGGAAGAAGTAGGTGTCGGGTTTCATCTTCAATGGCAGGGCAACGGGGGCGAAGGAGCGCGAGTTGCGTGCGAGACGATACAAGTCGGTTCTCGGCGCCGCAGCCATCTCTTTGGTCAGGGTGACGGTATGAACCTTGCCGTCCCTGAAGACGAGAGAGTAGCCATGGTTGATCTGGTTATTCACGATCTTCTGCAGCGCGTCTTCCAGCGTCATGGCCTTGTGAGTGGCAAACTTGCTGATCTCCAGAACTTTATCTTCGAAATGGAAATAGTAACTGCAGGTGATGTTGATCTTGTCACTCGGCGATGAATGTTCCCAGTCGATCTCTGTGTCGAAAAAGATGTTCACCGAGGTCAATTCACTACTGTCGAAATCGAGAAATATACGCGAACCGTAAAGGGCCGCGCTTTGGCCGGAAATGATTGAACTGTGCCGGGTATGACGCTGGACGTAGTAATCGGTGAATGTATTGGCCGGGACATTGTGGGCCAACCGTGCATCGAGAATGGTGACAGGTTCCTGCCCACCTTCACGGGTGACGATTGCCTTGATCTCAACGGATGTGGCTTCAGTAATTTGTTCAGGCAGATCGGGTTTGAGGTGGAACCTGTCCCGAGTGACAACGGTAATTCTGTTATTGATCAACACTCGCACGCCATCCGTCTGTCGGTACACATCGTGGATGTACAGCTTGCTGCGACGAGCGTCATCAAAGTCGAACTTCAATGTGATCTCGAGCGTGGTTTTGACGATTCGCCATGTTTCGATGAGATCCATTCTCCAGTCGAGCACGATCGCGCTTTCTTCAACACCGTCCTCCGTAATTGACAGGTTATTGGCGGTTTGCGGGAGGTTGTAGATATCCTGTCCCGACCCGCCGAAGGCTGCGGCGCCTTCCTTGTGCAGATGGATCGTGTCGTCACCGTCGCCTGCGTGGATCGTATCCTTGCCTCGCGACACAATGATATCGGCGTCCTTTGAGCCGGTAACGATCGTCGTGCCATTGCTCAGTGTATGAATCTCGTTGATACGCTCCAGCAGCGCTTTGAAGGAGTACCTGTTGCCCTCTTCGGACGCGGCATCCGGGGTGAAGACATGCAAGGTCCCGGCGGACAGGTCCAGGTCATAGCCGCGGCCGCCAGCCTGCGATGTCTGCGTACCGTCGAACTCCAGCGAATTGCGACCGCCACCCCCTCTGAGGATGGAATGCCGGGTATCGTCGGGGTCAGGGTTGTCGAGCACCTGGGCCGCGTTCTGCATAATGAACCGGTCATTCTCGACGCCCCCGGTGAGGACTTTCTTGCCGTTCGTGAAGTAGAAAACATTGGGTTTGTTTTCCACGCCTGTGACCGTGTCATTCCCGCCGCCCAGCAGCCATAAAATGTTTTTGCCGTTGTCGGCGCTGCCCAGTTCGGCGCCGGGTGTTTGCGTGGTGACGCCATCCCGCGCGTCTATCAGATCGTCTGCATCGCTGAGATGCGGGATGTAGACGATTTTCGAGGTTTTCAGACCCCACTGTGTGACGTACTCGCGCCGGGGAAGCAGCGTGACCTCGAATGCACCGTTAACCACCGCCTCCGTGGTGTCTTTCATGGTCTCGTCGAGGTATTTCCTGGCCGTTGTTTTCAATTGGCGAGCATGTTCGGCCCGAGCCTTGGCGCTTTCATAGCGATTGAGAATGTCCTGGTCGGGATCCATGAATACGAACTTGAACCAGCCGGTACGCCAGCGCTCCTCCAGTGTGAGTTCAATGTAGTCATCGATGTCATCGACCAGGCGCACCGCGCCGTAGATCTGCGCGCCGATGGCCATCATCGCGCCGGCAGCCAGGCCGACCGGGCCGGCGAACGAAAATCCGGCCATGGCCGCGGACCCCAGAACTACCGTCATCGCGGCACTGGCAATGTTCAAACCGGCGCCTACATAGTGGTCTGCCGCTTCTTTTCCGGATCGTGCCTCGGCAGCCTTCAACTCCCTCACCGCACTCATGATGTCGAAAGGCAAGGTCAGTGCCCCCCCGACGATTCCGCCAGTGCGCGACCATCTGAGTCCGGCCCGGGTTTTGGCGAAGTCCTTGAAAGCATTGTTGCCGGCTTCGATCATGCCCTTGCCGATGCGCGTCGTGGCCACGTCGAAAGCGATCGAAGCACCTTCCGTCACCACCCCCAGGCCATTGAAAATGGCCTCGCCGCCATTGTTGACCTGGAGGGCGTCGTGGACTCCGCGCAGGCCCATCAATATGCCGAACAGTTGCAGGCCGACGCTCGCGCCGAGGGTGCCGTATTGCCTGATCAGCGCCCAGCGGGGGTAGTTGGCCTTGCCGTCACTGATCAGGCGCAGATCGATCTTCTGGGCTGCATTCAAAAGCTGGATGGTTTTTTTGCGATAGCCACTTTCGTCCAGCGGTGGATTGGCTTCTTCCTTTATGATCGCAAGCGCATCGGCGGGGCGTGCGATCGCCATTTCGTAGAGAAAGGTTGGAAGCAGGTAGTTGTCGCCGAAGGAGGTGATCTTGATGCGTTTTTCGATTTCGCTGTAATTGAATTGCAGCGAATTGATGAAAGAGCGGCGGGGGGTATGAAACAGCGTGTTATCGCCCGTCAGCGGTTCGCCGTTAACCGTGGCGCCGAGGGCATCGAGTGATCTTCGTGTGATCGAGTAGGCGCCAATTTTCATCGGACCGAATAAAGCGTCGAGGTCTTTTAATTGATTGGGCTTGCGTTGGGTATGGGATGTCTCGTTGTCAGTGGCGGTGTCACGGTCAAAATCAATCGTTGATTCCGTATAGAGGTTGGCATGATCGCCAAACTCTGTAACAACCACAGCATCCTGCATTGGAAACGGATGTTTCACGGGGCCAGTCATTTGAACTTCCTTGTTCAGTTGCGTTGAATGTGCGCCGCCATGCTAATTGCAAGTTTTTCAGGTGTATATCGGCGGGAAGTTACCGCCCATTGCGGCAAACTGCTGTCGGTTATTTATTAAAAGGCATGCCAATTGGAGCAGCATAAGGCTGCTCCAGTTATCTCTGATTCAGTGTTTACCAAGCTTGTTTAAGTGAGGGAGTCAACTTTCACGCACGATATAGAGCGCGGGCGACATACCCGTCAGTTCAATGCCACCCACCAGGTAGATGATTTTCATCTCGCTGACTAGCGTAAGCAGCCTCAGGTACGCCGCCTCGCCCACTACGGCGCGAAATTGCGGGTTGGCAATCTCGAACCCCGGCAGCGTGGCACGGTGCAACAGGTTGTGCGGATCATCCGGAATTTTCAGCACAAACACGGCATCGAGTCCTTCACGGTGAAACACCACGGCGTTCTCGTTGAGTGCCCGACTGCTGGCATACAGGCTGTAGCCATTGTGCTGCAGGACGGTTTTGAACAGGGTCTGCAGGCTGGCGCTGTCAGGGCCCGCCAGATAGGCGCTCCACTCGGGCAGGCGCGAGGGATCAAAGTTCAGGCGCTGGAACTCGTCGGCAGTGCGGGTCGGGAGTTGGATCCTCCAGTGAGGTGCGGTCGCGCCAAATGTGGTGGGCAGCGCTGGCAGCATCATCAGTGGATCGCTCAGATCGCGACGGGGTGAAAAGGTTTTGGCCCTGTCGCTCCAATGCCGGAAAGTCTGATTGAGTCGCGCCAGTCCGTTGCCGTCAATTGCTCTTTGATAGGCCGCCCGGTCAAATACTTCCCGGGCAATGGCGCTCGCCGAGTCGGGCGCCATGTAATTGAACGAGTTGGCGACTTGCTGCGTCAGCGGTGTCGCGAACGGCATGCGATTTTCCATCACGGCCCAGCCACTCTCGCGCTTGACGGCCCATATCGGTTGCAGCGCAGGTTCTTCCACCAGCATTCGCTCAAATGCGTCAAAACGACCTGGCGCAAATCGTGGGTTTTGCAGATAGACCAGACGTGGATTGGCCTGCAGCGGCTGCGGCACGATCGGATAATGAAGCCCGGCTATTTCTATTGAGGCATCCGCCGGTTTTTGCGGTTTGCCCCAGTTGCGCCAGTAGCCGGTGGACAGGTTCAATGCGCCGCTGGCATCGAGCAACAGACGGTCAGCGAACAGGTCCGTATCTGGGGTGAGTCGCTCTTCAGCCTCCAGCCGGGGACGCTTGCTCGGGCCCGGTTCCGGCGAGTCAGGCCTGACAGCGCGCTGATCGACGTCTGGCCGCGAGTGCGCCTGTTCGGCTGTCGTCGCCCGGGGAATTTCTCGCCAGAGTCGGGTGCCTGGAATCTGTTCGACCAGCGGCCCCGAGGGCGTGCGCTCTCCCGCATGGCATTGCTGATAGATTCCATCGGAATTTCTGCGCACCTGCACCGTATTGCTCAGGTTCGAATCTGCCGGTTGCGGGTCTTGCATGTCGACGTACGTGCGTTTTTTTCGGTCAAAGCGAAGTCCCAGGCTCGAGTCGTCCGGATGGGTCAACGTCTCTGCCATTTGCCGTGAAAGGAACAGCGGCGTGGCAGGCCTGGCAGGCGCGCCAGCCGAGGGCGATGAGTCAGAGGGTGGGGCGCGCATCCAGTCTGGAGCCTCAATGCGCCACAGCGCCTGTCCGTCGATTCTTCTGAGCGTCGGGCCGGGCAAATGCGGGGTGGCGAGTAAAGGCACCTGGTACTCGCCGGCCGCGTTGCGTTCTGCCAGAAAGTAGGTGCCTTCGCCAAGGTGGGCATACGTTCTTGCGTCCTCGCTCGTGAACAGCCCCGGTTCGTTGTCAATGGTGCGCAACGTGGCCACCTGCTCCGGGCGCAGCGTAATCATGGCCATGGCTGCCGCCACTCGCTCGGGCGTTGCCCCAGGGAGCGGATTGACGACAACGGCGCTTTCCCAAGGGGTTTCACTGGCGGTGGCTTCGACCGCGTGCTCATCGGTGCCGGGTGCGCGGGTTTGCCTGCTTGATCCCGGCCCGCTCACGGCTGCAATGGCATCGGGGCCTTGCGCGGCAGTCGAGCGGGTGGGCAACGTGGAGCCGTCCGGGGAGGTCGAAGAAGAGGGGATTTTGCGTGGAGGTTTGGCCATGGTTGTGTACCGCTGATGATTGAAGTTCCATCATCTTCGAAGCGGTTTTTTCACTGGCGGTATCTATATATCGTCCTCAAAAATCGTCACGTCTGCGCCTCCCCGTGTCAGGGCTGACGTCACGCTTCTCTGATGATGAACACACAGTAGCGGCCCAGTCCGTCACTGAGGACACCGCCCTGCAGCCAGACGATTCTGTCCTCCGTCCTGGCTTGCATAAGGGCGGTATAGGCGGGGTCGCCAATCCTTGCCCGCAGATGCGGGTCAGCGAATTCCGCTTCCGGAGAATGGCCCAGCGCAAAAGCGTTGCCGGTGACTTGTCCCACCTTCATGAAATAGACCTTGTCCCGGTTGCTGCCCTGGAAAACCAGCGACGACCAATCCTGAAAGCGGGTGAAGGGCGCCACTTCGTAGCCGCAGCGTCTGAGCACCCCGCTGACCAGCAACCTGAGGCCGGCAAACGTCGAATTGCTGCGGTATTTGGTCCACTCCTCGTGGAAACGCAGCGGGTCGAATGTCAGGCGTTGCAGCGGGCCGTCCACCTCGGGCGGCAGCAGGACGGTGGTTCGGCCACCAATTTGCGCCCGTGGCGCCACTGGCAGCATGTCCACCGGATCAGCGAACGACGAAGCCGCACCCAGTGGCTTGCGCCGCCATTGATCGGTTATCCACTGCAGCTTCAACAGACCGGCGGAGGTGATCGTGCGCGAGTTGTCGGCACGCTCGAACAACATTCTGGCGACGGCTCGGGCAGTGATATCGGAAAACTCGCTGAACATGTCCCTGACCGATTGCGTCAGGGGCTGGGTGAACGATGTCTCGCCGACGCGTACCTTCAATGGCGTATCAGTGCTACGCCAGATCGGCACGGGTTGAAGGGCCGGCGCCTCGCGCAGCATGCGCTCGAACGTCTCGAAATGGCTCGGCGAAAAATCCGGATGGCTGAGAAAGTACACGCGTGTGGCGTCGTTCGTCTGGTTGCCTACCGGCACGATAGGGTAGTGGCGGCCGTTGATGGCAATGGATTCACCGTTTTCCGGCTTGTTTTCCTTGCCCCAGTTTATCCATTGTTCATTCGCCAGCGGCTGTGGCCGTTCTGCCACGTGGGGGCGCGTGCCCGGTTGAGCAATGGCGTCAACGCTGGCGCCATCAGTACTGGCCGAATGTTGACTCGATGCCTGGCCTTCTTCGGCGTTCTGAATGAACCGCCAGATTTTCTGCCCCGCCATTTGCTCCACCATCGGGCCCGTCGGGATGAAGCGGTCAGCGGATTTCTGTTGATAGCTTCCATCCGGATGACGATGAATCATGATGGTGCCTTCGAGTGTATCGACATAGGGCCGGTTGGCAGCGTCGTAACGCAAGCCCTGCGCCGAGTGTTCGCGGGAGGTCAGGGTGGCCGCCAGAAATGGCGGTATGAACCCGAGAGGCTTGGGCCGGGCGTCGTTGCGCGTCACATCTGGGTCGGGTACCGGCTGCGAAGGCAGCCAATCGGCATGCCAGCGGGCTTCACCTTCGAGTTTTCTGAAACTCAATTCTGCGCCCGGCCGCGTCACCAAAGGACTTCGATATTCGCCATTTGCGCGGCGCTCGACCCACATGTAATCGCGGTCGCCGACGAACGCATAAATCTGTCCGTCGAAACCTTCGAACAGGCCACTGTCGCTCGACACGGGTCGCAGCTCATGGATTTTGTCCTTCGGCCAGTTAGTGGCGCTGATGGCGCCCAGCGTTCGGGCGCGCGACGGGTCCGCAATGGCCGTAACGACGACGGCCGATTGCACGTTCGCTCCGCCAGAAGAGGGGGAAGTCGGCGGTGCGGAGGGTGTCGAACTGTGGGCATGAGCGGCGCCCATGACGTGAGAGATTGTGATCGGAGCGGGGATTACTTCCGCACCCGCAACCGGCCTTGAGGCTGGAGATGTGGGCGGTGTCGTGGTTACGCTGGTTTTCCTGGGCGGCTTGGCCATAGGTATCTTCCTGAATAAAGGGGGGAGCCATCAGATGGCGAGGCGGTCGGTTTTACGGTGTCATGCGCTCCGCTGGACAAGCCGCGCGCCGGGCACCGGTTTTCAACGCACTGCCTGAAGGTCAGAGCAGCGCCAGGCAATGTTGCTTCAGCGCCATCAGTTGCTCGGCGGTCACCGGCGGGTCGGCCTGAAGGGCGAACTGCAGTAAATCCTGGCAAACCTCAAGCTGGTGGTCGCAACGGTTCAAGACCTGCAGCTGGGTGAACGCGAGCTTGTGCAGCGGCTCGTCTGACGTTGCCCAACTGCGGTCGCGCGGATCAAAAATCGGCTGGGCCAGAGCGTTTTCCCGGACCACGGCATTTTGTACCGCCAGGTGTCGCGCTCGCGCAGGGGTCGCCGCTAACGCGTTGGCGTAGTCGAATTCGGGATCGAAGTAGCGCGCATCAATGTGCTTGACGGAGATCGTTTCGAACTCGATGTAGACGCTGTGCACGATCCCCCCGCGGGTGATGACGTGCACCTGGTCAATCAGGTCGTCTGGCTGGCTGTATTGCGGCAGATGAACAATGACGTCGCCGATGCGCAGCAGATGATCGGCGAGGCTGATCTCGACTGCGCCCAGTTGCGTCGCGTCGAGCTCCCATACCGATGAATAAGGCAACTGCGCCGGGGCGTCGGCCAGTGCGCCGGGGGTCGAGATACGCAACGTTATATTGCGCGTCAGGTGCACGAGGTAGGTGGATCCCTCGCCGACGAGGTGCTCGATTGCGCGTTGCCGCGGCAGGCTTTTCAACCCGATGCAGACGTTGCTGGCGCGCAGCTGATGCCCGGGATTGTCTGCAGGCCGATAGAAAGGGTAGGTGCCGGCGCATGGTTTGAGGGGAAGCGCGACGCTGGTTTTCCAGGCGTTGGAGGTGCTGTTGCGAAACGTTTCGTTGGCGAAAAAATCGTCGGCCATGGGCGGTTGTTCGAGCCGCCATGACACGCCGTCGTTCATGACCAGAATGATCGGCTGATTCACCGCCAGGGCCGGTCGAGTCAAGCGCTCCCCGATGGCGATAGTGCCGACACTGTGAGAACTGGCGAGGTTCTTGATGAGCAATTCATGTTGGCCGAAGCGCAGGGACAGGCCGCATTCGGTATACATGATGCGGTCGAACGCCAGCTCGCATTTGATCGTGGCGTTGTAGTACGCCTCGATGCTGGAGATTTCCTGGCTGGCGTAATCCAGGTAGACCATGCTCAGGGCTTTCGGTGAGTGCTCGGTAATGCGCAGCGTGGTGAGGCGTTCGCCTCGGGGAATGTAGTAACGCTCAAGCTTTTTCCGCGGGTCCGTCTGTTCATCTTCGTAGACAATCACCGGGCCGGCTGTGCTGCCCGGTCGGATGATCGTCACCTGCAGAGTGATCGGCCCTGGGGTGTCGAGCGTGGCGGGCAGGTCCGGTACCAGGTGGAAACCATCGCGGGTGATGAACAGCAATTTCGCATTTTGCAGCACGCGTTGCTCGCCGCGCTGTTGGTAGACATCCTTGATCCTGACGATTCGACTCAGGTCGTCATCCAGATCAAACCGCGAGGTGATGACCAGGTGTGCGCCTTCCAGCGTCCAGCTGACAATCAGTTCCTTGCGCCAGTCCAGACCGATGATGCTGTCTTGCGCGCCATCCTCGATGATCGACACATGACCGGCCACGTGAGCAATGCTGTAGGTATCGCTGCCGGCTCCTCCGTGCACTGTGGCATGAGCGCCGAACACATCGATGCGGTCATCGCCCTCGGCGGCGTGGATATCGTCGTCTCCCCACGCCTGGATAATGTTGGCTGCTTGCGTGGCGATGACTTCATTGCTGGCGCCCGCAAGGGTTGTCACATTCTCGATGCTGGTCAGGGACGTGTGCGGCTCGAGTTTTCGCTGATGGGTGGAATCGTCGAGGCTGATCACCGACATCAGCCCTGCCTTGAGGTCTACGTGGTAGCCCAGCCTGCCTGCGCCTGGTTCGGCAATGGCATCGGCCAATGACAATGTGTCGTTGCCTTCACCACCGTCGAGTGCCGATAGCCGACCCTGCGCCGAGGCGTTCTTGAGTTGATTGGCTGCGTCTTTGAACACGAACTGATCGCCGCTGTTGCCCCCGGTCAGCTTCTTGGTGCCGCTCCTGTAATGAAACACGTTGGGTTTGTGTTCGACGCCGCGGATGTCGTCGTCACCGCCCCCGATAAACCACAACACGCCCTTGTGCTCGCCGGCAGTGCCGAGTGACGCCCCCGGGGTTTGCTCATTCACCCCGCCACGGGCGTCCAGCGTGTCATCGGTGTCATGTATTTGCACACGGCTGACCGTGGCGTCTTCCATGGTTTCCCGCGACCAGTTGTAGAAGCGGATTTGCACCGGGTTCGATTCCGCGACAAAGCCGCCATCGACCACGGCTTCAATCTGCTCTTTGAGCGTTCCGTCGAGCAGTCGTCGCGCGGTGGTTTGCAGCAACCTCGCGTGCTCAGCCGTTGCCTTGGCGAGGTCATAACGATTCTGCACCGCGGTGTCGGGGTCGACGCCCCAGAAGGCAAACCAGCCGGTGCGCAGTCGCTCATGGGTGGTGAGTTCGATGTAGTCATCAATGTCATCCACGGCGCGCACTCCGGCCCACACGCGGGCACCGGCCACCAGAAACAGCCCGGCCAGAAGACCCGCCGGGCCTGCCGCGGAGAAACCTGCCAACGCCGCGAAGCCCAGCAGCACGGTCATGGCGGCGCTGGTGACGCTCAGGCCGGCCTCGACGTAGTGGTCAACCGCTTGCTTGCCGGTGGCCTTGGACGCTGCATCAAAAGCGTCGACGGCGGCGATGATGTCGAAGGGCAGGGTCAGGACGCTGGCGAGCAATCCGGCCGAGCGTCCGAGCCGTACGCCGATCCGCGTGTGGACGAAGCCTTTGCAGGCACTACGACTGGCCTGAATCATCAGCGTTGCTTTTTTGGCCACGGACACTTCAACCACCATTGAAGCCAGCTCACCGGCGACGCTGGCACCGTTGAATATCGTCTCGTATTCATTCTTGTTGCGGATGGCGTCATGCAAGCCACGCAGACCGCTGTAGACGCCAAATGACTGCAGCCCCATGCCCATGCTGGCCATGCCCGCACTCTTCGCGTGATTGACCCAGCCGGACAGGCGTCCGGACGCTTGTCCGGGCAGTTGCGTGTCGCCGATATCGAGCCGTTGCGCAGCGTTCAACAGCTTGCCCAGCGCATGGCGGTATTTGCGCGGATCGGCGAGCGACGGATCGGTTTCCCTGAGCATCGCCGGGGCAGTCAGGGGGCGCATGCTCGCCAGTTCGAACAGCAGCGAGGGCAGCAAATAATCGTCTGCGCCTGTGGTCAATTTCATCTGCGCTTCGATGGCTATCGGGTCTAACTGCAGCTGGTTCAAGAAGGATTGTTTCGGCTCTCGGAAAAAAGTGTTTTTTCCGTTCAGCTGTTCTCCGAGCAGGGTGGCGCCCAGAGCGTCGAGGGATGTCCGGGTGACGGAATAAGGGCCGATTTGTAGCGGGCCGAAGAGCTCGTCGACGATGCGCAACTGCGAGGCTTTGCTGTTGCGCCTGGCGTTCGCAGGCGTGCTCTCGGCGGCGCTGATGTCGAGTGTCGACGGCGTTTTCTGATTGGCGCGCAGGCCAATGTCGGTGACGACGACGGCGTCATCCAGATGGATATTCGTGGAAGACTGAGTGCTAGGCAATTTGAGCATCCTTGTTCATTTTTGCTGGCTGCTGATCGGTCGTTGAAAAAAACGCAGAGCGGGCGCGCAGCCTTGCAGCGCAGGGGCACGCTGCCAGGCTGGCGTCGCTTACGGATTTCAGCGCTCTCGGATAATGAACACGGACTCAGGCTTCGACCTGACGTTGAGCACGCCGCCCAGAAGCCAGATCAGCTGATTCTTCGCATGGGCCGCCTGTACTGCGGCATACGCTGGCTGGCCAATGCTGGCGGGCAGGGCCGGGTCCAGCAGTTCGGTGCCGGCCTGGGTGTGAAGGGCAATGGCATTACCCTCGACCACCCCCAGTTTCAAGATGAACACGTCATCGGTGGCTGGACCGCGAAACACCAGCGTGGGCCGTTGATGGTGAGGCGTCAGCGGGAAGACGTCATAACCGGCGCGCACCAGCAGGCCACCGGTCAACTGCTTCAAGGCCTGGTTGGAAAGGGTCCTGAGGTAGTAACTCCAGTCTTCGGGAAAACGCTGCGGATCAAAGGTCAGGCTATGCAGTGGCGCGTCCGGCGCGGCGGTCAGCGGTAGCAAGGTTCGCCCGTTATGTTCGACACGCGGGGCCTCTCGCAACATGAGCATGGGATCGCCGAGTGGCGGCACGCCGGAGGTGGCTCGCCAGTTCCACTGCGTCAGTACCTGATAAATATGGTGCAGGCCGGTGGAAGTAATTTGCGCGGAATTGTCAGCGCGTTCGAACAGGGTTTTGGCGACCGTCTGTGCCGTCCCCTCGGAAAAATCTGTGAAGCGCTCGGCGACTGATTGCGACAAGGGTTTGTGGAAGAGCTTCTGCGCCGGTCGCACTTCCAGCGGGTCGTTGCTGTAGCGGTAGATGGCTGCCGGCTGGAGGGCCGGCGTCGCTCGCATCACGCGTTCGAATTCGTCGAATCGGCTGATTGGAGATTCGGGGTTTTGCAAAAAAATCATTCGGGGCAAGCGATCGGCAGCCGAGCCTGGTGGCACGATCGCGTAGTCAAATCCGCCCAGCTTTGTGGACGGGCCTGGAGGCGGGCCGTCGTAATGTCCCCACTGCATCCAGTAATAAGGACTTTCAACGGTCTCTCGGGACACTCGCGGTGCGGTGTCCAAGCCTTCAGCCGGTCCGGATGGCTCGGCACTCTCCTCCAGCCGGGGACGTTTGGCCGGGCGGGTGCCGGTGTCTGTATCGGTGTCGGGCGACTCGTGGATATACAGTCGCGGGCTCTGCGGGGACGATTGCCGTTCGGGGATTCGCCGCCAAAGATCCGTGCCGGGGATGCGCTCCACCGACGGGCCTGAGGCAAACCGCTCGTTGAAGTCGCTGGCCTGATATTCACCGTCGCTGTTCTTGCGGATCAGCACCGTACCTTCGTCCGCAATATCTGCGTAGGTCCTGCCGGTTTTGTCGTAACGAAGGCCATCCTGCGGCCGTGCGGGCTCCAGCAGTTTCGCCAGTTCGGGGGATAGAAATTCGAACGCTGGCGCAATTTCGCGAGGCGGTGTCTGCGCGGCTTTTCTTACCCAGCCAGGACGCTCGATGCGCCAATGCGGTTCACCGTCGATCCTGGCCAGAATCGGCCCTGGCACGCCGGGCACGAAGGGGAAGGGCACCTGATATTCGCCTTGGCTGTTGCGCTCGACCATTGTCTTGCCCAGGCCTTTCAAATCGGCAAACAGGGTGCCGTCGTTGCTGGTGAACAACCCTGAATTGCCTCTGAATGGAACCAGTTCGTCGAGGCGCTCTTTCGGCCACGTGATCATATTGATTGCCGATTCGACGGTGAGGGTCGCAGCTCGCGCAGGCGATCCCGGAATGTCCGTGATGATGACCGCTGAAGAGTGTGGTGTTTCAATCAGAGTGTCAGGGCTGGCGCGTCGGGCAGCATCAGCATCGGGAGTATTGATAGATAAGTCCGCAAGCTGATTGTGAGCGCGGGTAGCGGCGTTTGAACTGTTCGCCGCTTTACTTGCGCTGGAAGTATTGTCGATGTTTGAGGTGTTGATTTTTTTCGTCGGCTTTAACATTTATACACTTCGGGTTTAATTATTAATGTTGGTTGATAAACAGGTTTGTAGTGTTTGGCGCGCAGGGCGACCACGACACATCGCAACGGGCGTGCGTCGGGTGTTATGCGGTTTGGTAGCGGCGATCGGTCGGGCTGCGCTGGAATACAGGCCGGCCGAGAGCGCTAGGGACAGAGGAATAGGGGCGAGCAAATGTCGGCGGCCAAACAAGCGTTGGTTGCCGGGATTTCGGAGTCGGTTTTAATCGTGCGGATGTGTAGACGCTGGGCCATATAGAACTTCCTTGTTCTGGCGTTGATGGTCAGTTGCGCGGCTATATTAGAGAGGGAGTTTGATGGGTGTATATCGAAGTGTTGTTGCCTGGTGTTGCGAATTGTGCGGGATGAAATGATGTAACTTTTTAAACTGATTTAGTTTGATTCATTCACGGTTGTCACTGCTGCAATCCGTGCACACGGATCAACAGCAGTGCCAAACCCGTCACCCGATTGCCGTTCTCAGGAATGGCTGCCAAGCAGGGACGCCGCGCCCGCTCCGCCGAACAATCCTGCGCTGATCCGGTTGAACCAGCTCTGTCCCTTGCCGCTGCGCAGGTATCGAGCTGCACCGTGGGCACTCAATCCGTAGGCCAATTTGCACAGCAGATCCAGCACCGTCCAGGTCGCGATCATGACCAGCAGTTGCGGGAGAAACGCTTGCTCGGCGCTGAGGAACTGCGGGAGGAAGGCGGCAAAGAACAGAATGTCTTTCGGGTTGCTGGCGCCCAGTACGAAGGCGCGACCGAACAAGGCGCGGAATCTGGGAACCGGCGCGGCTTGCGGCACTTCGGTGGCCACCGAGGGCTGACGCGATTGCTGCCAGCTCTGCCAGGCGAGGTAGAACAGATAGATCGCGCCGACGATTTTCAGCGCGCTGAAAAGTTTTTCCGATGCCAGCAGCAGGGCGCCCAGACCCAGCGCAGAAGCACTGAGCAAACAGATCGAGGCAAACACGCCGCCGAGAAACGCCGGGTAGGAACGACGCAAACCGTAATTCAGGCTGTTGCTGATCATCAGCAACGACAGTGGCCCCGGAATAAGGATCACCACCAGCGCCGCGCCGCTGAACAGCAGCCAGGTTTCCAGACTCATCATTTGCTCCTTTTTGTTGTATTCACGAATGTGCAAAAGCCCCACCCGCGAGGGTGAGGCCGTTTTGAAGCTTGAACCGCGTGCCGCTTACAGGAAGATGAACTTGGCGAAGAAGATCGCGCAGAGCACCCACAGGCTCACGGAGATTTCCTTGAACTTGCCGGTGCCGGCCTTCAGCGCCACATAGGTGATGAAGCCCAGCGCGATACCGTCGGCGACCGAAAACGTCAGCGGCATCATGATCGCGGTGACGATGGCCGGAATGGCATCGGTGGCTTCGTCCCACTCGATGTGGGCCATGCTGCCCATCATCAGCATTGCAACGTAGATCAGTGCACCAGCGGTGGCGTAGGCGGGAATCATGCCGGCCAGCGGTGCAAAAAACATCGCCGCTATAAATAGCATACCTACGGTGACGGCGGTAAGACCAGTCCGACCACCAGCGGCCACGCCAGCGGCACTTTCCACATAACTGGTGACGGGCGGAACACCCACCACTGCGCCGAATACACTGGAAGCACTGTCGGCTTTCATGGCACGGGAGAGGTTTTCGATGCGGCCGTCAGCGTTCACCAGATTGGCACGCTGGGCAACACCCATCAGGGTGCCGGCGGTGTCAAACATGTGCACGAAGAGGAAAGCGAGGACCACGCTGATCATGCTGACGTTGAATACACCGGCCACATTCATCGCCATCCAGGTCGGTGCCAGGCTTGGAGGGGCGGACATGATGCCTTGATAGTGCACAAGGCCCAGACCCCAGCCGGCCAAGGTGACGGTGATGATGCTGATGAGGATCGCGCCAAATACGCGGTGGTAGCTGAGAATTGCGATCATCAGGAAGCAGACCGCGGCGAGCAGTGGGCCAGCTTCATGCAGGGAGCCCAGTTTGAGCAGAGTCGCCGGGCTATCGACAACGATGCCAGCGGTTTTCAAACCGATCAGCCCGAGAAACAAACCGACACCGGCACCCATCGCGTGGCGCAGGCTGACCGGAATGCTGTTGAGCAGCCATTCGCGAATCCGCGAGAAGGTCAGAATCATGAACAACACACCCGAGACAAACACCGCACCGAGGGCGGTTTCCCAGTTGTAGCCCATGGTGCCGACCACGGTGTAAGTGAAAAACGCGTTGAGGCCCATGCCCGGTGCCAGACCCACCGGCCAGTTGGCATACAGGCCCATCAGCAGGCAGCCCAGTGCAGCGGCGATACAGGTGGCGACGAAGGCTGCACCGTGGTCAATCCCGGCATCGGCCATGATGTTGGGGTTGACGAAGATGATGTAAGCCATGGTGATGAAGGTTGTCAGACCGGCAATCAGCTCGGTCTTCACCGTGGTGCCATGCAAGCTGAGTTTAAACAGGCGCTCAAGCAAGCCATTGCGTAACGGCGGCGAGAGATCCAGCGTCGATGCTTCGGATTTGCGGCTTTCCACAGCGAGTACTCCTCAAGAGTTTTATTGTTATTTCCAGAGCCGGACCCATGAGGGGTGGCAGCGGCCCTTTGAGGCATACGCGAATTTGTTGACCATGCGGTCAGGAACTCGCACGCTGTGGATTATGCTTTTGTGTACAAATAAAGCAAATATTGTTTTTGATTTTGTTTGCGAGAAGTCCGTCGATAGGGATATATCGACTTTTTCGACCTCATCGCAGGCAAGTCAGCTCCCGCGATGATCGGGGTTTACACAAATGTGCAAACGACTCGAACCCTGTGGGAGCTGGCTTGCCAGCGATGAGGCCAGGACAGTCAATCAAAAGCCGCCCGACTGTCCCCCAACGCCAGATTCACCGCCAACCAGCCATTCACCGCAGCCTCCCCAGCCTCGGCAAACACCCGCTCCAGCAACTTCACCTGCTCTCGCCGTAACGCCTGTTCAAACTTCGCGCCTTCGGCGGTCAACGCCAGCAGGCGCTTACGCTTATCCGTCTCTGATGCGACGCTGTCCACCAGATGCATTTCCTGCAACTGGCGCAACGGCATGTTCAGCGCCTGCTTGCTCACGCCCAGCAAGGCCAGCAGTTCCTTGACGCTCAAATTCGGGTAGCGGGCGATGAAAAACACAATGCGCTGATGCACCCGTGACAAGCCTCGGCGCTCGAGCATTTCGTCAGCCTTGGCGGTGAACGCCTGATAACCGAAGAAAAACGCTTCCATGGCCTGCTGCTGACTGCTGGGGTTTTTAAGGTCAAGCATGTTGACGTACTCGCTCAAGCTGTCGTAGTTTCAGTCAACAAGTTTGACTCATTTTTCACACGCCTTGCTACCGGTGACCTCCATGGCTTTTTCCGAACGTGTCTCGCGCCTTAAAAGTTCTCTGATCCGTGAAATCCTCGCCGCAGCCCAGCGCCCGGAAGTGATGTCGTTCGCCGGCGGCCTGCCGGCAGAAGCGATGTTGCCGAAAGTCGAATGGGCCGACATGCCCCTGTCGCTCGGTCAGTACGGTATGAGCGAGGGCGAGCCAGCATTGCGTGAAGCCTTGGCGGCAGAGGCGAGGGCGTTGGGATTGGCCTGCGACGCAAGTCAGGTGCTGGTGGTCAGCGGCTCTCAGCAAACGCTGGATCTGGCGGCAAAGCTGTACATCGACAAAGGCACCGAGATTCTGCTGGAGGCGCCGACTTACCTGGCGGCATTGCAGATCTTCCAGCTGTTCGGCGCTGATTGCCTGACTGTGCAGCAGGAGGCCGACGGTCCGAACCTTGCGCAACTGCGCACTCGCCTGGAACAGCATCGTCCGGCGTTCATCTACCTGATCCCGACGTTCCAGAACCCGTCTGCCGTGCGCTACAGCGAAGCCAAACGCGCAGCGGTCGCCGCTTTGCTCGACGAATTCGGCGTGACCCTGATCGAAGACGAGCCTTACCGCGAACTGACGTTCGACGGCGGCAGCGCCAAGCCGATCGCCGCACGCCTGAAGACCTCCAGCTGGATTTACACCGGCACCGTGTCGAAAACGCTCCTGCCGGGTTTGCGCGTGGGCTACCTGATCGCCAGCCCCGACCTGTTCCCGCATCTGCTCAAGCTCAAGCAATCAGCGGACCTGCACACCAATCGCATCGGCCAGTGGCAGGCGTTGCAGTGGATCGGCAGCGAGAAATATCAGCAGCATTTAAGTGAGTTGCGTGGCTTCTACCGTGAGCGTCGCGATGGCTTTCAAGCGGCGCTGCAAAGGCACTTTGCCGATCTGGCCGACTGGGATGTGCCCCAGGGTGGGCTGTTTTTCTGGCTGACGTTGAAACAACCGCTGGACACGCGCACGTTGCTCAACCAAGCGTTAGCCAATGACGTGGCGTTTATGCCGGGCGAGCCGTTCTTCCCGGAGCCGGACAATCATCATGGGCATTTGCGTTTGAATTTCAGCCACATCGATCCGGCGCGACTGGATGAAGGGCTGAAGCGATTGGCGGCGGTGGTGCGCCAGGCGCAGATAGAAAAAGCGGCCTGAAAAACAAATAAACCGGCTCGAGGGCCGGTTTATTTTTGTCTGAAGTTTGCGGTGTCTTAACTTGCCCCATCGCTGGCAAGCCAGCTCCCACAGTGATATGTGGCGTTCACAGAACCTGTGGGAGCTGGCTTGCCAGCGATGAGGCCATCAGCGACACCAAAATCCATCAGACCGCTGCAAACCGCTTGTCCAGATAATCAATAATCACCTTGGACTCATACATCCAGGTCGTCTGCCCATTCTCTTCAATGCGCAGGCACGGCACTTTGATCCGGCCGCCCTGTTCCAGCAGCGTCTGGCGATCCTGCTCGTTGTTCTTCGCATCCTTCAACGCCACCGGCACGTTCAAACGACGCAGGGTGCGACGGGTTTTTACACAGAACGGGCAGGCGTGGAATTGGTACAGGGTCAGGTCTTTGGCAGCCGCATCGACTTGCGCCTGAGCAGCGGCAGGGCGCTGTTTCTTGCCCGGACGGGTGATGAAGTCGACGAAAATAACCAGTTGGCCGAGGCCGACACGAAGCGCTTTGACGAACACGTTGAAAGCCTCACGGTGCACTTAGAGAAAGGCGCGCAGCTTACCCGATTTTTCACGGCCGAAAAAAAACCGGCGATCAACGCCGGTTTTTTTGTGTGACGAGTTACTTGATCAGGCTGAGGAATTCGCTGCGAGTCGCTGCGTTTTCACGGAACTCACCGAGCATCACCGAAGTGATCATCGACGAATTCTGTTTCTCGACACCGCGCATCATCATGCACATGTGCTTGGCCTCGATCACCACTGCAACGCCTAGGGCGCCTGTGACTTGCTGCACCGCGTCGGCGATCTGGCGGCTGAGGTTTTCCTGAATCTGCAGGCGACGGGCGTACATGTCGACAATGCGCGCAACCTTCGACAGGCCCAGCACTTTGCCGCTCGGGATATACGCGACGTGAGCCTTGCCGATAAACGGCAGCAAGTGATGTTCGCACAGCGAGTACAACTCGATGTCCTTGACCAGCACCATTTCGCTGTTGTCGGAGCTGAAGAGAGCACCGTTGGTGACCTCTTCAAGCGTCTGTTCGTAACCGCGGCAGAGGTACTGCATGGCTTTGGCGGCACGCTTTGGCGTGTCGAGCAGGCCCTCGCGGGAGACGTCTTCGCCCAATTGGCCGAGAATCGCGGTGTAGTTCTGTTCCAGTGTCACAGGGGCTGATTCCATAAGGGTTTCAGAGGGGTACTGTTTCTGCCTGTACCAATTTTGTACCAATCAAGCTGTTTTCGAGCTTCCCGAGCTCACCCCAGTCGGTGCTGGAGTTTATCCATCGGGCGTAGGTCGATAGCAACATCTGAACGCTATGACCGAGCTGAATGGCAATGAACGCAGGGATCATACCCGCCATAAGGCACATGGTAGCGTAAGTGTGTCGGCAGTTGTATTGCCCGCTGACGCGAATGTCTAATTCGGTCAGTCCGGCCTGGAGGCTGTAGGGCGCGCTGATTTGCTCGCCGAGCGCTCGATCAATGCCTAGTGCTTCAAGGTCGGCCTTGACTCACCCGATTGGGATCGCCTTCTTCAATCCAAAAATCAACAAATACGACACCGGGAATGTTGCCGCGAAGCTGGGCAACACCTCGAAGGCGGATAGTGATAGCCAGCTATCGCGGGCGTGGTCTGATCCAGGTCACTGGGCATGACACCAGACATCAATGCGAAATTGTGAATGCTGATAACAACGCCGCCTGCGTATCCCCAAGGCAACGATTTGATCCGATGAAAAAAAACGGCTTTCGAGCGCACGGTCAGAACCCTCGAGCAGGCTCTGGATGACGTGATGGTTAACTAATCCCTCATCTTGCCTACGGCTCATACCGAACCAAGGGGCAAAGGGAACGGGGCTAAAGGGGCTGAGGGGAGGGCAGACGGCGGGATGGCTCGCGCTTCGCGGCGAACTGAACGCGCCTCAAGAAATCACTCAATTGACCGATACGATTACGGAGTCTTGGTGGACGAGCCGCAAGATGTATTACTCGCGAGAAGCCGAACAAGATGATCTGTAGGCCCGATCGCCATCGAATCGAGCCTGGTATCGGCGGACCTCTTTCTTTTTGACCTTGCGCCCTGGCTACTGCACCTGCGCGGCAGGCACCTGACAACAGTTTTATGACGAGCTGATACCCCAGGGTGTTCAAGTACTAATCATTTATTCATGGTGTCTGGAGTCTGGGCACTGGGTGCCGAGGTGTTTATGGGATTGCTTGATAGAGATTTTAATTTGAACAGTGGTGAGCGACTCACCGCGCTGCATGTAGATGCACTCCCACCCGATGCTATCGCTCGCTATGAGTTCGCATGCGAGGTCCTCGCCGATTTGCCGGGACCGCTCATTGGTGCCGATATTTTTTGCGGCAATGGTTATGGCACCCACCTGCTGGCGCAATCGTTGCCGTGCTTCATACACGGTATCGACGGCTCGGCAGAGTCAATTGACTTGGCCAATCGCAATTACGTTGACGTGAATACGCTGTTCAGCCAGAAGTTTTTCCCGTTTTCGCTTCCGGCCAACCATTTTGATTTCATCGTGTCGATCGAGTCCATTGAACACGTTGAGCAAGGTGAAGCATTCTTTGGGCTGTTGGTCCACGCATTAAAACCGGGTGGCCGATTGATTATCTCTGCGCCCAACTCGCAGGTTGTCGACCTGACCAAAAACCCTTACGCATGGCACTACAAGCATTACACGGTGGAAGAGTTTCTGAGCCTGGGCGAGCGGCATGGATTGAAGTTGATGACATGGTTGGGCGCCGACTGCACGTTGGTCAACCCGAGTGGGAAGGTGGTCGCGGGCAATTATTTCAGCCCGCATAGCGGCGCTTTGGTCGCAGGCCGTATTGGCGATACACAAACCTTTTACTTTCAAAAACCACAGTGAGCCCGGCATGACTGTTCGTAAAAAACTCTACTTTATCGGTTGGGATTACGCTACGCCGCGTTCGGTGCCTTTCAAACGCGCTCTGCAAGATCGGAACTTCCCTTGGGAACCGGTGGCACTGGTACATGACAAGGTACTGATGGATGCCGTTGATGACATCAAGTTGATGACCACTGAAGACTTTCTGGCGCAATGCATCCCGGGACAGACGACGGCCATGTTGTTTTCCCATGATGAGCAGCAACGCAGTCTTTGGCAGCGCCGCGGGCGAGACTATGGCATTCAATGGGTCGACCAGGGCGAGTTGCTGATGGACTACGCCGCTACATTGAGCCAAAGCGGACAATCCCGGGATCTGGGACCGATGATCCTGCCGCAGGCGTTCGACCCGAAAGCCTGTGACGCGCTCAGGGCTTATCGCGGACTTTGGCCGGACGCGCTGTCCAACCAGACCTTTGAGGCGTATTTAAGTTTTCTCGATACCGGGTTGACCACACGTCTGTCCGAAGCCATGCAGCCACTTTGCGAGCATCCGTTTTATCAGACTGCCGCTCAAAGGCACTCCATGCAGCCCTGCGAGAACGAAGCAACGCAGGCGTGGGAAATCGCACCCAAGCGCACGGCCTTCCTTGAGCAAGTGGTATTGCAGACTTCGGGTAATCACGTCAAATACGCGTTCTCTGCCATGAATGCCGTTAGCGCCAGCGGTGGGGCGGCCCAACTGAAATTGCTGCTACAGGGCCTGGGTATTACGCCTGCTGCTTCAACCGTGCAAATCGAAAATGGGGAACTGGTCCAGGCAGGCATCGATGGGTTCGACTTGCCGGACACGGCGGCACCACGTAAATGGCTGCATCTTCAGGTCGATGATCCCGCGTCGATACTGCAAGCGCTGGGTCGCCAGACTCGCGAATTGCTGGCGCATGTGCGAGTGGGTCTGCGCCCGACTCAACTGCTTCAATTGTTGGAGCATCACCCCATCGAGACGATGACATTGGTCTGCGACAGGCCCGGTCCGCTGGGATTGCAGGTGACGATCCATACAAGAAAAGTCTGAGTTAGCCACTCTACGACGTCTGGCCGGCATCTTCATATCGGATTGCAAGTTGATCTGGTTTGAAGCTCTGCTGGCCAGTACCAGTGGGCAAATCTATCGCCCTTTGAAGATTTTCGTTGCGACTGGGAACGGAACTCCTCCGTCTGGATGGCAGCGCACACAGCAGTAGGGCGCCTGGTCAGTCGGCTTTCGGCCACTGCGCCCCTGCCAGGAAGCCGCTTACTGTCAAACCATCATTCAACAATGAAAAAAGCCCCGCATCGTTTTAAGCGATACGGGGCTTTTTCGATATATTTGGGACAGTGATCCCTTACCAATTTCTGTAGCAATAACCGTGTATTAGCATGGAATCCAGAGTTTTCTTCGGTGCTAAGCCTCTGATTTCATTGACCCTGAGACCCTGTTTAAAACCCTAAACATCGCGGTGTAAATCTGTTCCAGGGACATGAAACTACCTGTGGGGATTTTCGCAAAGAGCAAGGGTGCGGTGGCGGACACGCCCCTGCAAGTTCGGTGTAACGCGATTATTCGTCGCGGCCTTCCATCATGGTGCGTTTGAGCATCACGTAAACCGCGCCGGCGCCGCCATGTTTGGCCTGGCACGAGCAGAAACCCAGCACTTGCGCGTGCTGGCGCAACCAGGTGTTGACGTGGCTTTTGATCATCGGCCGCTTGCCGTCCAGCCGCACAGCCTTGCCGTGGGTGACGCGCACGCAGCGAATTTCGAATTTGGTCGCTTCGGCGAGAAACGCCCATAGCGTTTCCCGGGCCTTTTCCACGTTCATGCCGTGCAGGTCGAGGCTGCCTTCGAACGGGATCTGCCCGACCTTGAGCTTACGCATCTGACTTTCCTGAACCCCGTCCCGGGACCACATCAACTCGTCTTCCGGACCTACATCGATCACGAACTGATCCGACAGACCGTCAACGGTCGCCTGGTCGGTGCGCACGGTGGCCGATTGGCGCAGCTTGGCGATCTGTGCGCGGTCAGTCTTGGGTTTGCCGGTGTCGGCGCGATCGTGCTTGATCGGCTTGACGCCGCGCAGCTCGTTTTTGAACAGGGAAAAATCGTCGTCTTGCATGTCAGCCTCCGCGAAGGGCGGCCAGTTTACCCAAGTCGAAACAAAACGGCCCGGCAAAAAGCCAGGCCGTCGATCAGTCGTGTTTTTTCATCAGGTGCGGGGACATGTTCAGTTCCCTCGATTGCCGTGCGCGACGGCGGCAGCGACGCCACAGGGCGACACCGAAATACAGAAACAGCAAACCGACCGCCAGAATGATCGCCGAGCCCATGGGCGTTGCGTTCAAGTCACCGAGCGCCGGCGGGCGTCCCAGCAGGCTGGCAGCACCGGCCATCGCCAGCAGCACGCCAAACGTCGCCAGAATGGCGGCGAACGCTGCACCAAAACGAAAACGCCAGTTGCTTTGGCCTTTGGGCCGCAAGCGGCGTGCGTCAAATCCATCGGATAACTTCATTCCGACCTTCCTCAATGGGTATCGGCCCTTCGACCGGGAGTTGACCGGGTTGTTCCGGAGGCTATGGCATTTGCGGCAAATGAGAGGCTTTTGCGGATGAGCGGCGGCATGAGCCGCTCATCAAGCGGCGATCAGATCAGGTCTTGAGTCAAGGCGAGGGTGGCGAAGTTGTCGGCCATGATCGCCATTTCCGCCTCCTGCACGCGTTCGGCGCTCAGTACACGGCCCTTGAAGGGCAAGTCACGGGTGGCGCAGGCATCTTCAACCAGGGTGCAGCGGAAACCCAGGTTCTTCGCTGCACGCACGGTGGTACTGACGCTGGAATGGCTCATGAAGCCGCAAACGATCAGATCCAGCGAGCCAAGGTTTTGCAGGCGATCGAGCAATTCGGTGCCGTGAAATGCGCTCGGCAGCAGTTTGCCGATGATGGTTTCGTCACCCTGCGGCTCGAGGCCGGGGATGAATTCGCCACGTTCGCCTTGCGGGTCGAACAGGCCACCGACGGTGCCGAGGTGACGCACATGCACGATAGGCCGACCGGCGGCACGGGCGGCGGCGACCACTTGTTTGATGTTTGCGACGGCCGCGTCCATGCCGCTCAGGGCCAACGGGCCACTGAGATATTCTTTCTGGGCATCGATGATGACCACGGTCGCATGGCTCAGTGTGGCCGCTGCGTAACCGCGACCGCTGAGTTGAAACATCGTTTTTGGAACGGACATTCTGGGGCTCCTTGGGGTGGGGCTTTTGCGGCATTGTCCTCTGGCTGAGCGGTTCTGTGAATCGCTACCATCGTAGGCACCGTCGTTATTGGCCTGCAGCCTTGTCAAGTTACACGTTCTGTTCAATAGCTGATAAGAAAAACAGAACAGTCCTACGGTCGGCCCGGTGTTTTTCCTGCGTCGTCGCGAGGCGTTTTGGCTGGTAGAATCCCCAGTCGTTTTTTCTGGAGTTCTGCCCCGTGATCACTTCCCGACTTCGTACCCTGCGCGACCATATCCGTTGGGCCGTCAGCCGCTTCCATGGGGAGGATCTGTTTTTCGGCCATGGCACCGACAACGCGTGGGATGAAGCCCGCCAGTTGGTGTTGGGCGCTCTGCACCTGCCGTGGGAGATCGCCGACAGCTATCTGGACTGTGCGCTGGAAGACGATGAACTGGTTAATCTGCAACGCATGCTCAAACGCCGCATCGAAGAGCGCATTCCAACCGCATACCTGTTGGGTGAAGCGTGGTTCTGCGGCATGTCCTTCATTGTCGATGAGCGTGTGTTGATTCCGCGTTCGCCGATTGGCGAGCTGATCGAAAACCGTTTTGCGCCGTGGTTCGGCGACGAGCCGGCGCGAATTCTTGACCTGTGCACCGGCTCCGGTTGCATCGGTATCGCTTGCGCTTACGAGTTCCAGAACGCTGAAGTCGTGCTGGCGGATCTGTCGTTTGAAGCGCTAGAGGTGGCCAATCAGAATATCGAGCGTCACGGCGTCGATGAGCGTGTGTACACGGTGCAGGGCGATGGCTTTGATGGATTGCCGGGTCAGCGTTTCGACCTGATCGTGTCGAACCCGCCTTACGTGGATGCCGAAGATTTCGCCGACATGCCGGACGAATATCAACACGAACCGGAGTTGGGCCTGGCCTGCGGTGATGACGGTCTGAACCTGGTACGACGGATGCTCGCCGAAGCGGCGGATCATTTGACCGAGAAGGGTTTGCTGATTGTTGAAGTCGGCAATAGCCAGGTGCACGTTGAGGCGCTGTACCCGGAAGTCGATTTTGCCTGGCTGGAATTCGCGCGCGGCGGGCATGGCGTGTTCATGCTGACCGCGGAGCAGTGCCGCGATCATCAGGCGCTGTTCGCATCCCGCGTTTAACCCGCTAAAAGCTTCGTCGGAACGCCGTCCGGAGCAGGCTCGCTCCCACCTTTGGAATGCATTTTCCTGTGGGAGCGAGCCTGCTCGCGAAAGGCCGCACTGCGGTATCAAGCCATCAGCGGTGTGTCGCAATCCAGATCAACAACCCCGCCTGAAACACCGCAAACGCCACCAGGCAAGTAATGGTGAACCGCAGCCCGGCGTCTTCGCGCTTGAACTTGCTGACCTTGTCTTCCTGCTTTTTGAGCTTCACTTCCTGCTCGGCCAGATTCTGCTCAGCCTGCTGAAGCATCTGCGCCGCTTCAAGAATTTCGACGACTTGCAGCTTTTCGCTGTTCCAGTCACCGAGCAAGTCTGCGACCTGCACCTCCTTGACGCTGCCCTTCAAATGCTGCGCATCGGCGTACGCCACGTCAAAACCATGCACGCGCAGGAAATGATCGCGACGCAGGCGAGTGTCCTCGTTCAACGCGTCCTTGTTGTTCAAGTCCATGCCGTCGACGGTGTAGGTGGGCCAGCGTTTTTTCGCCCAGTTGATGCCTTGCGCAGCGACGAAACGGCCGATGCCACGGTTCAACGGTTCGATCTGCAAGCCGCTGTCCGGGCCAAAATGCACACGCTTGGTGGTGTGATTGACCCATACGTCGAGGTGATTCTGTTCTTTGCGCACGCGCTGGCCAGGCAGTTTGATCGCCATGCGCATCAGGCTTTGCTCTTTGCTGTTGCGCTCGGCGTAACCGAATTCGACAAAGCGCAGCGGCCGGCCACCGGTGTGGCGATCAGTCTGTAGCGGGGCCAGGCGGAGCATCTTGTGGTGCTCGGCGTGGACATCCGCCCACGGCAGCTCGACCGCTGGCGGTACGTCTTTTTCAGCGGTGGTGTCGGGTGAAGTCTGCGTATCTGTCATAACGGCGAGATCCTGTCCAAGCCCTGCTTGCCCCAGCGATTGCGCTGGCGACAAAGGCTTATCGGCCGTTTTCTTCAGGACTGGAGGGGTATCAGGCTGGAAAACTGCCTGAAACGCCCCCAGTTGAGGCTTAACGGGCGCGAAGTCCGTCAATAAAGTCGATGATTTGCGAACCGAGTTCTGCCGCCAGTGGCAAATTCGGGTCCTTGTAGGAGGCCAGTTGCCGCTTCATGTCGTTGTGCACGATGCGCAAGACATGGTTCATGCCTTCGATCACCACCAGTTTGGCGTCCGGTTTGGCAGCCTTGAGCAATTTCGCGTCTTCGGTACCGACCTGCATGTCATTGCTGCCCTGGACAATCAGCGCCGGCATTGGCAATTGCGCGAACGCTTTCGCGGGATCCTGACGGAACAGCGAAATCAGATACGGCTGCACGCTCGGACGGAATATCACTTGCAGCTGCGCCGGTACGTTGTCATCGACGTGACCGGCCTTGAGGCTGTCGAGCAGTTCATTGCTGCGCAGCATCAGGGGCGGCGGCAGGCTGCGGGCCAGTTGCTCACGAATTACCTGATCGACCGGGCGGGCACTGCCGGACAAGGAAATCACCGCTGCCGCGTCTACCTTTGGCGCAGCGAGGGTGGCGATCAGCGCGCCTTCACTGTGACCGAGCAGTATCAGTTGACCGAAACGCGGATCCGCCTTGAGCTTTTGTCCCCACGCCACCGCGTCGGCCGCGTAGGCCTCGACTGACAGATTGCGCTCATCCGGGGTCGCGGCCAGGCTCGCGGCCACGCCGCGCTTGTCGTAACGCACGCTGGCGATGTTGTGTTTGGCCAGCACCCATGCCAGCCGTTTGAGACTGTCGTTGCGCCCGCCGTCGGGGTTGTTTCCGTCACGATCCGTAGGACCTGAGCCAGAAATGATCAGGACAACCGGTACAGGCTTGTCGGATTTTGGCAGCAACAGCGAGCCGAAAAGTTCGCCGCTGCCGGTGTCCAGAGACATCGGGCGCTGTAGGACAGTCGCCTGGGCAAAGCCAGTAAATAGGGTAAGACTCAAGATCAGAACTCGCAGCATCATCACGCCATCATTCGCCAAGATGCCGGTTGGACTCGCCAGCACCACTAAGGTTCGAGGATGAACTACTCGGTTAGCCTGCGTATACTGGCGCGCATCACGAATTTGGGTTTGATTTCACGGAGCGTCCTGCATGTCCGGCAATACCTACGGCAAGTTGTTCTCTGTCACCACCGCTGGCGAAAGCCATGGTCCGGCGTTGGTCGCCATTGTCGACGGCTGCCCGCCGGGCCTGGAGATTTCTGTCGAAGACTTGCAGCGCGACCTTGATCGCCGCAAGCCCGGCACCAGCCGCCACACCACCCAGCGCCAAGAGCCCGACGAAGTCGAAATCCTTTCCGGCGTGTTCGAGGGGCGCACCACCGGTTGCTCGATTGGCCTGCTGATCCGCAACACTGACCAGAAGTCCAAGGACTACTCGGCGATCAAGGATCTGTTCCGCCCGGCCCACGCCGACTACACCTACCACCACAAATACGGCGAGCGCGACTACCGTGGCGGTGGCCGCAGCTCGGCACGCGAGACCGCGATGCGTGTGGCGGCGGGGGCGATTGCGAAGAAATTCCTCGCCACTCAGGGCATCGTCATTCGTGGCTACATGAGCCAGCTCGGCCCGATCGAAATCCCGTTCAAGACCTGGGATTCGGTTGAGGAGAACGCTTTCTTCAGCCCCGACCCGGACAAAGTCCCCGAGCTGGAAGCCTACATGGACCAGCTGCGCCGTGATCAGGACTCGGTCGGAGCGAAAATCACCGTGGTCGCTGAAGGTGTGATGCCGGGTCTGGGCGAGCCGATTTTCGATCGTCTCGACGCCGAACTGGCCCACGCGCTGATGAGCATCAATGCGGTCAAAGGCGTGGAAATCGGCGCCGGTTTTGCCTGCGTTGCCCAGCGCGGCACCGAGCATCGTGATGAAATGACACCGCTAGGTTTCCTCAGCAACAACGCTGGCGGCATCCTTGGCGGTATCTCGTCCGGTCAGCCGATCGTTGCGCATCTGGCGTTGAAGCCAACGTCGAGCATCACCACCCCGGGCCGTTCGATTGATGTCGATGGCAACCCGGTCGATGTCATCACCAAGGGCCGTCACGACCCGTGCGTGGGAATCCGCGCCACACCGATTGCCGAGGCGATGATGGCCATCGTGCTGATGGATCACCTGTTGCGTCACCGTGGGCAGAACGCCGATGTGCGCGTGAGCACGCCGGTGCTGCGTCAGCTTTGATGGCAGATATCAAAGCCGCTGCGGCTTGACGGGCGTGGCGGCGCTTCCTTACTGGCGGCTGTCCAGTTTTTATCTGTTCTATTTCGCCTTGCTCGGTTCGACGGCGCCGTTTCTGGCGCTGTACTTCGATCACCTCGGATTCAGCGCCGCGCGCATCGGCGAACTGGTGGCAATCCCGATGTTGATGCGCTGTATGGCGCCGAACATCTGGGGCTGGCTGGGCGACTACACCGGCAAACGCCTGGCCATCGTACGTTTCGGCGCGGTGTGCACGTTGCTCACGTTCTCGTTGATTTTCGTCAGCAAGAGCTACGCCTGGTTGGCGATGGTCATGGCGCTGCATGCGTTCTTCTGGCACGCGGTGTTGCCGCAGTTCGAAGTCATTACGCTGGCGCATCTGCAGGGCCAGACTTCGCGTTACAGCCAGATCCGCCTGTGGGGCTCGATTGGTTTCATCATCACTGTGGTCGCTTTGGGGCGCCTGTTCGAATGGCTCAGCCTCGACATCTACCCAGCGGCGCTGGTGTTGATCATGGCCGGCATTGTCGTCAGCAGCTTGTGGGTGCCGAACGCGCAACCGGCGCTGGGCAACCGACCGGGCGGGGAGGGCTTTCTCAAGCAATTGCGCAGCCCCGGTGTGTTGGCGTTTTACGGCTGCGTGGCGCTGATGCAAATGAGCCACGGCCCGTATTACACGTTTTTGACTTTGCACCTGGAAAAACTCGGTTACACACGAGGCGTGATCGGCATGCTCTGGGCGGTCGGTGTGGTCGCCGAAGTGCTGATGTTCATGGCCATGAGCCGGATTCTGGCGCGGTTCTCAGTACGCCGGGTGCTGCTGGCCAGTTTTCTGCTGGCGGCCCTGCGCTGGTTGCTGCTAGGTTCGTTCGCCGAGTTTCTCTGGGTGCTGCTGTTCGCACAGATTCTCCATGCGGCGACTTTCGGCAGTTTTCACGCCGCTGCCATCCAGTTCGTGCAACGTAGCTTCGGTGCGCGCCAACAGGGGCAGGGCCAGGCGCTGTATGCGGCACTGGCCGGCACCGGCGGCGCGCTGGGCGCGTTGTATTCCGGCTACAGCTGGAATGCCCTCGGCGCGACATTGACCTTTAGTATTGCCAGTCTCGCGGCGCTTGCTGCTGCCGTTATCATTGCCACACGTATGCAAGAGGACAGGCCATGAGCCTTACGCGTGAACAACTCGCCCAGCAAATCGTCGACGCCGGGCGTTTCCTTTATGGTCGCGGCTGGTCGCCGGCCACCAGCAGCAATTATTCGACGCGCCTGTCGGCCAGCGAAGCGTTGTTGACCGTGTCCGGCAAGCACAAGGGCCAGTTGGGTGTGGACGATGTGCTCGCCACCGACCTTGCCGGTAACAGCCTGGAACCGGGCAAAAAGCCGTCCGCCGAAACTCTGCTGCACACCCAGCTCTACAGTTGGCGCCCGGAGATCGGTGCGGTGCTGCACACTCACTCGGTCAATGCCACGGTGCTGTCGCGGCTGACGCCGCAAGACTTTATCGAGTTCGAAGACTACGAACTGCAAAAAGCCTTCAGCGGCATCTCGACCCATGAATCCCGGGTGCGCGTGCCGATTTTCGACAACGACCAGGATATTGCGCGGCTCGCCGCCAAGGTGCAGCCTTGGCTCGACGCCCATCCCGATTGCGTCGGTTATCTGATTCGCGGTCACGGCCTCTACACCTGGGGCGCGCAGATGAACGACGCGTTGCGCCAGATCGAAGCCTTTGAATTCCTGTTTGAATGCGAGTTGAAAACCCGCAGCGTCATGAACCGCCAGGGCTGACTTCACCCGAAGTCGCCCATTTGCCTGATGAAATGCTGTGCCCGACCGGTCTGCAAGAACCGGACGGCAAGGCCGATACCGAGGAATTGCCCCAATGAGCAGCCTGTCCGTCTATCACGTTTCCAGCCCTGACATTCCGAACAAGGTGCTGACCCATTTCGAAGACATCGCCTCGACTCTGGCCGAGCAAGGTGTGCGCTTCGACCGCTGGCAAGCCACCGCGAAGATCCAGCCCGGCGCCACGCAGGAAGAGGTGATCAGCGCTTACCAGGAGCAGATCGACAAACTGATGACCGAGCGCGGTTACGTCACCGTCGACGTCATCAGCCTTAACAGCGACCACCCGCAAAAAGCCGAACTGCGCGCCAAGTTCCTCGAAGAACACCGCCACGGCGAAGACGAAGTCAGATTTTTCGTCGCCGGTCGTGGGCTGTTTACCCTGCACATCGACGATTACGTGTACGCCGTACTCTGCGAGAAGAACGATCTGATCTCCGTTCCGGCTGGCACCAAGCACTGGTTCGACATGGGTGAGCATCCGCACTTTGTCGCGATCCGTCTGTTTAACAACCCGGACGGCTGGGTTGCCAATTTCACCGGCGAAGACATCGCCGGCCGATTCCCGCGTCTGGAGGACTGAGCCCATGTCGATCAAAGTCATCCTCACCGACATCGAAGGCACCACCAGCGCCGTCAGTTTCGTCTTCGACGTACTGTTTCCTTACGCGGCCAGACACCTGCCGGATTTCGTACGCCAGAACGCTGAGCGTGCCGATGTCGCAGAGCAGCTCGACGCCGTACGCCGTGACAGCAACGAGCCGCAGGCCGACGTTGAACGGGTTGTTGAAATCCTTTTGAGCTGGATTGCCGAAGACCGTAAAGCCACGCCGCTTAAAGCGTTGCAAGGCATGGTCTGGGAGCAGGGTTATCAGGCCGGGCAGTTGAAGGGGCATGTTTATCCGGATGCTGTTGAAGCACTTCAACGCTGGCACGCGGCGGGTTATCAACTGTTTGTGTACTCGTCGGGCTCGATCCAGGCACAGAAGCTGATCTTCGGCTGCTCGGAAGCTGGGGATCTGACGCCGCTGTTCAGCGGCTATTTCGACACCACGTCGGGACCAAAACGAGAGGCGCAGTCTTACACGAACATTCAACAGGCGATCGCGGTTGAACCTGCGCAGATCCTGTTTCTGTCGGACATCGTCGAAGAGCTCGATGCCGCTCAGTCAGCGGGCCTGAAAACCTGCGGTCTGGCCCGCGATGGCGGAGAACTGGCGGGCCACGTTACCGTCGACAGCTTCACCGGCATCGAACCGGAAGCGTTCTAACTTTTACGCAAAACCCTGCATAGATCCGGGCACAAAAAAACAGGCCGTGAAGCGAAAGCTCCACGGCCTGTTTTGTTTAACGAGTTCTTAAGCGTTTACAGCGAGTGATACGTAGGCAGGGCAAAGCGCTGCTGGCTCTGCAGCATCGCAATTTGCGGCAACTCGCTGGCCTGTTCGGCCAGGTCACGGCGAATCGCACTGATTGCCCAAGACAGTTGGTCGCCGGCATGCAGTTGCTGATACGACAGTGCACGTTTGAACACTTTGCCGTCGGCACTACGCAGGGTCAGCAAAATCCCGCCATCGGGACGCGGCGAGGTGGTGACGTCGAAGTTGGAGAACAGGGAGGTAAATTTTTCTTGAATCAGGCTCATGTTTTTCAGCTCCGTATGCACTTGAATGGCAAGCATGCATAGGAGGTTGCAGTGATTGTGCCAGCACCGGATAAAAATAAAATCGTTATAAATCAATAGCTTAAAAATAAGATGATTTTGAGATGTCGTGCAAACTGCATGAATGGCCATCGTGCATCCTGCATTTTGCGGGATCATTGAGCAATTAACGGAACCAATCGGGCTTTTCTGAATCATCGACATCGCCGCCGCCCGGGCGGATACAAAACATTGCAAAAACCGCGTGTACAGCCTGAGAAGCGCTGACGTACTTTCAGTCTCGACCCTCGCTCGAATGCGACGGTTGCATTAGCCCGACAATAAAAAAACATCGGCCACCACGCCAAGGTCGAACGGGGAGCTTCCATGAGTCACGCGCCAAGCGACACGATTACCTGGGGCATGATGCTCCGCAAGCTGCCGATGATTGCCAAGGCCATTCCCCGAGTGGTCAAGGGCATGAAGGTCGCCAACGTCACGGATCCGACCCAAAGCTGTGGCCTTGGCTGGACGTTCGAACAAGCGACTCTGCGCAACCCCGATGGCCCGGCGCTATTGCAGGGCGAGGTTTCGTTGAGCTATTCGCAGGTCAACCAGTGGGCCAATCGCATCGCCCACTATCTGAGCGAGCAGGGCATCGGCAAGGGCGATGTGGTCGCGGTTTTTATCGAGAATCGCCCGGAGTTGCTGGTGACGATTCTGGCACTGGCCAAGCTCGGTGCCGTCAGCGCGCTGCTCAATACTTCGCTGACCCGTGACACGCTGATTCACAGCGTGAATCTGGTCGCGCCGGTGGCGATTGTGGTCGGCGAAGAACTGCTGCCGGCGTTCGCTGCGGTGCGCGATCAGGTCTCGATTGCGCCGCAACGCAGCTGGTTTGTTGCCGATCAGGACACCTGCAACCATCCGGGCATTGCGCCCGAAGGCTACGTCAACCTGATCAGCGCCAGTGTCGATGCCTCCAGTGAAAATCCGCCAAGCAGCCAACAGGTATTTTTCGACGACCCGTGTTTCTACATCTACACCTCCGGCACCACCGGCCTGCCCAAGGCCGGGGTGTTCAAGCATGGTCGCTGGATGCGCAGTTCGACCAGCTTCGGCATGATCGCGCTGAACATGCGCCCCGACGATGTCGTCTACTGCACCTTGCCGCTGTACCACGCCACGGGCCTGTGTGTGTGCTGGGGCTCGGCGATCAACGGCGCATCGGGTTTTGCGATACGCCGTAAATTCAGCGCCAGTCAGTTTTGGAGCGACGTGCGCCGCTATCGCGCGACCACCATTGGTTACGTCGGTGAGTTGTGCCGCTATCTGGTCGATCAACCGGCCAGCGCCGACGACAACCGTCACGGCGTGCGCAAGATGATCGGCAACGGCTTGCGCCCCGGCGCATGGGCCGAGTTCAAGACACGCTTTGCCGTCGAGCACATCTGCGAGCTGTATGCGGCGAGCGACGGCAATATCGGTTTCACCAATATTCTCAACTTCGACAACACCATCGGTTTTTCGCTGATGGCCTGGGAACTGGTGGCTTACGACCATGACAGCGGCCAGCCGGTGCGCAGTGCTGACGGTTTCATGCGCAAGGTCGGCAAGGGCGAGCAGGGCTTGTTGTTGGCGCGGATCGACGAAAAGGCGCCACTGGACGGTTATACCGATCCACAGAAGACCGCCAAGGTTGTGCTGCACGATGTGTTTAGCAAAGGCGATCGTTTTTTCAACACCGGCGACCTGCTGCGCAACATCGGTTTCGGTCATGCCCAGTTTGTTGATCGCCTGGGCGACACCTACCGCTGGAAGGGCGAAAACGTCTCGACCACAGAAGTCGAAAACCTGCTGCTGCAACATCCGCAGATTTGCGAAGCTGTGGCGTATGGCGTGGAAATCCACAACACCAACGGCCGCGCCGGAATGGCGGCGATTACCCCGGCTGAATCCTTGGCGACACTGGATTTCGCCGAATTGCTGGCATTCGCACGGCAACGCCTGCCGGCCTATGCGGTGCCGTTGTTTTTGCGGGTGAAGGTGAAAATGGAAACCACCGGCACGTTCAAATATCAGAAAACGCGCCTGAAAAACGAAGGCTTCGACCCAGGCCAGACAGGCGACGATCCGATTTTCGCCTGGCTACCCGGCACGCAAACCTACGTGCAGGTTACCGATGAAGTGTTGGCTGAAATCCATCAGGGCAAATACCGTTATTGATTCTGGCTATGGGCAATTTTCAGAAAAAGGGGGTGACAGCTATCGTCGGGCTCGGGAAACTGTCGACTTTCCGATAGACCGAAGTGGAGTTGCCCCATGTCCGACCAAAGCCGCCAGATGACCCCTGAGGAAGCTGCCGAATTCACCGAGCAGGTTTTCAACAAGGCGCGCGACGGTGATGCACTGATGCTCGATCGACTGGTCAGCGCCGGTTTGCCGGTGAACCTGAAAAACAGCAAGGGCGATACCTTGCTGATGCTTGCCAGCTATTACGGCCATGTCGATGCCGTGCAGGTGCTGCTTAAACACAAGGCTGATCCCGAGTTGCGCAATGCCAACGGCCAGAGCCCGATTGCCGGTGCGGCGTTCAAGGGCGATCTTGCGGTGGTCAAGGCACTGGTTGAAGCGGGCGCTGAAATCGAAGGCTCGTCCTTTGATGGCCGGACTGCACTGATGATGGCGGCGATGTTCAACCGTGTTGAAATCGTTGACTACCTGATCAGCAAGGGCGCCGACCCGAAAGCCAAGGATGCCAATGGCGTTACTGCGCTCGACGCTGCCCGGACCATGGGTGCAGTGGATACCACGGCGCAGCTGGAAAAATTGCTGGGCTGACGATCTTTTACTTTGTGCGCTATCCTCCGCGCCCTCAAAAACCATCTTCGCCACAGGATCCGCCCTCATGAAAGCCGCGCTCGTCGAACTCATCAGCAAAATCAGCTCCGGCTGCATGGGCGAGGACGAGATCCTGAAGGTGGCCGACGAAGCCGCGCAGGCCTACGCCGATGCCGACGCTTTTCTGGCTGCCAACCCGGACATCAACTACGACGACACTTTCCCGATCACACTGGGTGAGTGGGTTGTGGTCGGCAGCCTGCCGGAGACCGTGTTGTTCCAGGCTGACACCTACGTCGACCTGTTCGCTCAGATCGTCGCCTCGTTCGGCCCGACCGTGGACTTCAACCTCAAGCCCAAGCAACTGGCCAAAACCGAAGCGCTGACCGCCCTTAATCGCATTCAGGTGCAGATGAGCAGCCTGAACAAGGAAAACGGCGGTTACACGCTGATGAACTTCAGCCAGTTGCTCGACGATGAGCTGCAAATGGTGCTGGTCTACGGCAACGACGTGCCGCGAGTCCTCGAGTTGTGTGCACAAATTGGCATCGCCGCTGCGCCTTCGCTGGAAGCCTTGAAGGTCGCCGTTCACGTTTGAGCACAATAAAAGGGAACCCTGCACGCGACCGTCTATCCTAAAAGTGCATGCCACTATTCTGGAGCGACACCATGGGTTCCACGTTCAACGGTCTGATTGGCCTGATCATTCTTGCCCTCGATATCTGGGCCATCATCAATGTGCTGAAAAGCGGCGTCTCCACCGGGATGAAAATCGTCTGGGTGCTGCTGATCATCCTCCTGCCAGTGCTGGGCCTGATCATCTGGGCAATCGCCGGGCCACGGGGCAACGTCCGGATCTGACCGCTACATTCGAAACCATCCCGAACCCTGTGGGAGCTGGCAAGCCAGCTCCCACAGGGTTCTTTGGTTTGCAGATAAAGTGAGGTTCGACCTGTCATCTTCGGCAACGTAGAATGCGCGCCTTTCCCGGGCAATCGTCTCCACGATCCACGCCCGCGCATTCATCGGAGCACTTGACCATGACCGTCACCAAAACCAGCGAATACCTGGAAACCCTGTACGAAGGCTACGGCCAGCGTTTTCGCATGGAAAAACTGCTGCACGAAGTGCGCACCGAACACCAGCACCTGGTGATCTTCCAGAACCCGCGCATGGGCCGTGTCATGGCGCTTGACGGTGTGATCCAGACCACCGAAGCCGACGAATTCATCTACCACGAAATGCTCACCCACGTACCGATCCTCGCCCACGGCGCCGCCAAGCGCGTGCTGATCATCGGTGGTGGTGACGGTGGCATGCTGCGCGAAGTGACCAAGCACGCTGGCGTCGAGCACATCACCATGGTCGAGATCGACGGCACCGTGGTCGAGATGTGCAAAGAGTTTCTGCCGGAGCACTCCAAGGGTGCTTACGACGATCCTCGGCTGAACCTGGTGATCGATGACGGCATGCGCTTCGTCGCCACTACCACCGAAAAATTCGACGTGATCATTTCCGACTCCACCGACCCGATCGGCCCGGGCGAAGTGCTGTTCTCGGAAAACTTCTACCAGGCCTGCCACCGTTGCCTGAACGAAGGCGGCATCCTCGTGACCCAGAACGGCACGCCGTTCATGCAGATCGAAGAAGTCAAAACCACTGCCGGTCGCCTGCGCAGCCTGTTCCCGGACTGGCATTTCTATCAAGCGGCGGTGCCGACCTACATCGGCGGTTCGATGACCTTCGCCTGGGGCTCGACCAACACGTCGTACCGCAAGCTGAGCCGCGAAACCCTGCAACAGCGCTTCATCGGCAGCGGCATCGTCACCCGCTACTACAACCCGGAAATCCACATTGGCGCGTTTGCAATGCCTCAATACGTATTGCAGGCGATCAACAAGCCAAGCAACGACTAATAGAACACGGCAAAACCCCTGTGGGAGCGAGCCTGCTCGCGAAAGCGCACTGTCAGCCAACACTTTTGCTGGATGGACAATCGCCTTCGCGAGCCGGCTCGCTCCCACAACAGCTTATCTGCACCGTCAATGATGTTTTTTTATGGTCGCGCGCTGCATCCTTTTGAACGATCAATCACGCCGAAAGTCGAGATAGAGGTAAGCCCATTCGCGGGTTTGATCGAGGAGGCTCCGATGCAAAAGTGGAAAGTCACTTTCGTGGATGATCATGGTGAATCAGTCGACGAAGTCTTCGAGTGCGAGGAATGCCCGAATCACGAGCACGCCGCCAAGCTCATCAAGGAACGGTTCCTGCCCGTCGCCGCCAAACTGGATCTCAACGATCTGGAGGGGCGTACGCCCGATGCGGCCGTCAAAAGCCTCAAAACCCAGAACGGTATAGAAATCATCAGCATCACACCCGTCTGAAAATTTCCTGTCACTTCAATCACCAGGCCTTGGCAGCGGCTCTATCTTGGGGCTACTCTGCAAGCGAGATCAGCGAACGGATCGCTAAGGTCTGGTCTTGTCAGCTACATGCTTGTTTCCCGCAGCAACCACGTTGCAGTAGTGCTTTGGCCTGTCAGGCCCGGGGCGGGAATACGGAAAGTCTATCCATCTATCCGAGGGGGACGATTCATGAGCACAGCCTATCAAGAAGACATCAGCAGCAATGTTCTGCGCCGCATGAAAGAAGGCGGTTTCGATTTTTCCCGATTCCATCCCATCGAGTTCTACGCGATTTTCCCGGACGAGGAGCGGGCGCGCAGGGCAGCAGGAAAATTTCGCGGTGAATCCATCAATGCCCAGGTCAGCGCGCGCGACGACGGTGCGTGGTCTCTGGAGTTAAGCAAAGTGATGTACGCAACCTATGACGATATTGGCGATTTCGAGCAGGGCTTTTCTGCCGTGGTCGAGCCATTGGGCGGCATCATCGAGGGCTGGGGCGTGAAGCAGGAGGTGCGCAGTCGCTACCGTCTGAACTGATCTCTTGCCTGAACGTAAGCAACGGCTGGCCTTTGGGTCGGCCGTTGTTGTTTTTGAAAATCAAAAGATCGCAGCCTTCGGCAGCTCCTGCAACCCATCACCTGTAGGAGCTGCCGAAGGCTGCGATCTTTTGCTTTTGCTTTCAAAACGTTTCAAACAGGCAAAAAAAAGCCACCGGAGAGGGTGGCTAAAGGGAAGACCGATAAGGAGAGGAAACCGGTCAGGGTTAAGGCTTTGCGGGCTGCGTTGGCAGTGCGGATCAGTGGGGCTGAAGACTTCTGCGTAGAAGTTTGTTCAGCGAATGCGCGGATTATCCGTAGCTGACGCCGAGCAGTGAAATCAACTCTGACTATGCTGGTGATAGGCGATGCAGTGCGTCGCAATGAAGCGGGGGCGATCAGGTGGGGGCATTTGCCGCACAGGAATGGTGCGGCGCCTGCGACGTGAATATCCAACCGATTGATATCAAAGCGTTTATGCCGATGGCACGGGCCTTGCGAAGGCCTGTAGGTCCGGGTGACAAGGAGTACGGCATGATCCGCACCTATTTTGATGAGATGTACGATGCCGGCGGCCAGGTTCGCCCGCATTACCGGGAATTTGCCCGTTGGCTGGCCGACACGCCTGATGAGCTGCTGGCACAACGGCGACGCGAGGCCGATCTGCTGTTCCATCGCGCCGGGATTACTTTCACGCTCTATGGGGACGAGCAGGGCACTGAGCGCCTGATTCCTTTCGACACCATTCCGCGCAGCATTCCCGCCAGCGAATGGCGGATCGTCGAGCGCGGCTGCATTCAGCGGGTCAAGGCGTTGAACATGTTCCTCGCCGATCTCTATCACGAGCAGCGCATCATCAAGGCCGGAATCATTCCCGCCGAGCAGGTGCTGGCCAACGAGCAGTATCAGTTGGCGATGCAGGGGCTGGATCTGCACCGAGACATCTACTCGCATATCTCCGGCGTCGATCTGGTGCGCGATGGCGACGGCACCTATTACGTGCTCGAAGACAATTTGCGCACCCCGAGCGGCGTGAGCTACATGCTCGAAGACCGCAAAATGATGATGCGCCTGTTCCCGGAACTGTTCGCCGCTCAGCGCATTGCGCCGATCGACCATTATCCGAACCTGTTGCTCGACACCCTGAAAAGCTCCAGCCCCATCGACGACCCCAGCGTGGTGGTGCTGACGCCCGGGCGCTTCAACAGTGCGTTTTTCGAGCATGCGTTTCTGGCCAGGGAAATGGGTGTTGAACTGGTGGAGGGCGCGGATCTGTTCGTGCGTGACGACAAGGTCTTCATGCGCACTACCGACGGCCCGAAAGCCGTGGACGTGATTTACCGCCGTCTCGACGATGCGTTTCTGGATCCGCTGGCGTTCAACCCGGACTCGATGCTCGGTGTGCCGGGGCTGCTGTCGTCCTATCGCTCCGGCAATGTGGTGCTGGCTAACGCCATCGGCACTGGCGTGGCGGATGACAAATCGGTCTACCCGTTTGTTACCGACATGATCCGTTTTTATCTCGATGAAGAACCGATCCTGAAAAACGTGCCGACCTGGCAATGCCGCAACCCGTCTGAACTTTCCCACGTGCTGGCCAATCTTCCAGATCTGGTGGTCAAGGAAACCCAGGGCTCCGGTGGTTACGGGATGTTGGTGGGGCCGGCGTCGACGAAGGCGGAAATTGACGCCTTTCGTGAGCGGATCAAGGCCAAACCTCACGCGTATATCGCACAACCGACGCTGTCACTGTCGACTTGCCCGACTTTTGTCGAAAACGGCATTGCGCCACGTCATATCGACTTGCGCCCGTTTGTCTTGTCAGGGCGCGAAACCCGGGTCGTACCCGGTGGTTTGACCCGTGTCGCGCTGCGTGAAGGCTCTCTGGTGGTGAATTCCTCCCAGGGCGGCGGAACCAAGGACACCTGGGTGGTCGAGGATTGAAGGAAGCTTGCCATGTTAAGTAGAACTGCCTCGGATCTGTATTGGATGTCGCGTTACCTGGAGCGGGCGGAAAACCTCGCACGGATGCTCGACATCAGTTATTCGCTGTCGCTGATGCCGCAGGACGGTCGCGGCGATGGTCTGCACGAACTGGCGATGCCACTGTTGATCACCGGCACGCTTGACGATTATCTGGAGCGTCACGGCGCGCTGCATGCCGAACGCCTGCTGCACTTCTTCGCCCTTGATGCGGCCAATCCGGCGAGCATCTATAGCTGCCTCGGCGCGGCGCGGGCCAGTGCTCATGCGGTGCGTGGGCGCATTACTGCGGACATGTGGGAAAACATCAACGCCACGTGGCTGGAAATTCGCGGGATCGCCGAGCAGGGTCTCAGCCGTTATGGCATGAGTCGTTTCTGCGAGTGGATCAAGGAGCGTTCGCACCTGTTCCGCGGTGCGTCCTACGGCACGATCATGCGTAACGATGCGTTTCGTTTTATTCGTCTGGGCACCTTTATCGAGCGCGCGGACAACACGTTGCGGCTGCTCGATGCGCGCTACGAAATGGCCGGCGATCAGGCCGAAGCCGTCAGTGACGGCACTGCCCACGCGTATTACCAGTGGAGTGCGTTGCTGCGAGCGTTGTCATCATTCGAGGCTTACACCGAAATCTATCGTGACGCCCCGGGTGCCCGGCATGTCGCCGAGCTGCTGCTGTTGCGTGCTGACGTACCGCGTTCGCTGCGTGCCTGCACCGAGGAGATCGACCAGATTCTCGCGCAGTTGCCCGGTGCCAACGGGCGACCGGCCCAGCGCCTCGCCGCAGAAATGGACGCGCGCCTTCGCTACACCGGCATCAACGAAATTCTCGAGGAAGGCCTGCACGCCTGGCTGACCGAATTCATCCCGCTGGTGCGCCAGTTGGGTAACGCCATTCACAGTTCCTATCTGGAGGCTGCATGAGACTTTCGATTAGCCACGAGACCACCTATCACTACGAGGATCAGGTGCGGGCGAGCATCCAGTACCTGCGGCTGACCCCACACGACAGCGAGCGTCAACACGTGCTGAGCTGGCAGCTCGACCTGCCGCGCCCGGTGCGCGCGCAACTCGATCCGTTCGGCAACATCCTGCATGTGCTGACCATGGACGAGCCACATGAAGCGATCATCATCGGTGCGCGTGGTCAGGTTGATATCGACGAATTGCGCGAGGCCGAACACGAGAGCCAGTCGGCGCTACCGTTTCTGCGCTTTACCCGGTTGACCGAGGCTGACGAGGCACTGCGCGGGTTTGCGGAAAAATCCTGCAAGCAACGCCGCGACCGCACGGCACTCATCGATTTGATGCACGGTCTGAATCAGCACATGACCTATACGCCCGGTTCTACCGCGGTCGACACCAGTGCCATGCAAGCCTTCGCCGGACGGGCGGGCGTCTGCCAGGATCACACCCACGCGTTTCTGGCGTGCGCACGCAGTCTCGGGATTCCCTCGCGTTATGTGTCGGGGTATCTGTACAGCGAGGATTGCGAACACCTGGCCAGCCATGCCTGGGCCGAAGCCTGGCTGGATGACGCCTGGTACAGTTTTGACGTGACCAATGAGCTGGCGCGACCGGAGCGACACCTGAAGCTGGCAGTGGGTCTGGATTATCTGGATGCCTGTCCGGTGCGCGGGATGCGCCGGGGCGGCGGGTGCGAGCAGATGCATGCGAAGGTGTTCGTATCGCCGACCCCGGTGATCTCTGTCCAACAACAGTAGATTCGGGATACCGCTATCGCTGGCAAGCCAGCTCCCACAGGTTATGCGCTGACTTTGAGTCAGTGGTGATCCTGTGGGAGCTGGCTTGCCAGCGATGAGGTCAGTGATAACCACCCAAGGATCAAGGTATCAAGGCTTAACCTTGCGCCCCACCATGTGTTTCAGATACCCCACTAACATCTGCAAATCCTCCTCTGGTAGCACCTGTGCCGAAAACCCTGGCATCTTCGCCTGAGGCCACTGGCGCAAACTCTGCGGATCGCGGATGTATCGCTTTAAGAAGTCCGCACCAAAATACTCGGTCGGGTTGTACGGAATATTCAGATCCGGCCCAAACTGCGCATCCCCCGCACCGTTCAAGCGGTGGCAGGCCAGGCAGTTCTTCTGAAACAGCGCGAACCCCTGATTCACAGGGTCATCTGCTTTCAACGCAGGGTCCGGCAACAGGGCCGGGAAGCGCTCAGCCACGGGCGCCATGCGCTTGATGCTCGCGACCTCGAACGGCCATTGCTCAGGGCTGATGTTGCCGGCCTGTGGATCGGTCCACACCAGATAGAACGGCCCGGCGCTGTGCTTGCCCGCCGACAATGGCGGCCACGGATGCGCGGGGTCTTCAATCGCCAGCCAGGCACGCGAGCCTTGGGTGTTGAGCAGCGGCGCAGCTGCCAACTCGGCGGCAAAGCCATCCAGCGCCACCGCTTGCAGATGATCCTCAGGTTTGATTCCGCCCAGCAACGCCGCCACGGGCACGGCGCGATACGTCATGTCCTTCTTGTAGGACACATCGTCTTTTACCGTGAGGGTTTGTACCTGAGGATGCTTGAGTAGCTCCTCGGTCTGCCAGATGCGGCTGTTTGCGCCCAGCTGTAAATCCAGCTGTGCGGCTGACAAGGGCATGCTTAGCAGCAAGGCCCCAAACACAATGAGCGCTTTCAAATAATCGCCGTCCATGCCGTGCAAATGTGCAGAGATTGGCACAGCCACGCTGGCCCGGGTAGCGGGCCAGGGACATTTTTCAGTGGCGATAACCAGCAGCTGTCGCCTGATTCAGCCGATCACCTTGGTCAGATTCGGCAAAATCAGCAACAGTGTCGTGGCGAAAAGAATGAGCCCTGCTTGACGAACTTTCGGTTGTTTGAACATGGCTTGACCGCCTTTTTGTTATTTCCTGATGCCTGCCTGCATATCCATGACGGCAAGCGATGCACTTCCTGTTAAAGAACGCCTGCCTCGGCAAAACCCGACGACCACGACGTACATGTTCTACCTTAGGGCCCGCGTCACGCTTGGCTTAGATCCATTTAATATGGGGCTGCAGCTATCAGCGATTAAAAAGGTATGAGGCGTATTGCCAGCTCCGTCGCCGCCCGCTTGCTAGACAACTCGCCGACCTGAACCGGTTCACCCGATGCCTGATGACCGTCCGTCTGAGCGTGTGCGTCAACACCATTGAGCGCTGTGGTCATTGAATCCTTGAGCGCGCAGGCCAAGAGTGGGAGCACAAGAATTCACTCACCGCACAGGTTCGAGGACGTCATGACCCAAGCTTTGATTTTCGATGCATTACGCACGCCGCGCGGCAAAGGCAAGGCTGATGGTGCCCTGCACAGCGTCAAACCGGTCACTTTGGTGGCCGGCCTGCTGACTGCGTTGCAACAGCGCACGGCGCTGGACACCAGCCAGGTCGATGACGTGGTACTGGGCTGCGTCACGCCGATTGGCGATCAAGGCTCGGACATCGCCAAAACCGCCGTGCAAGTGGCCGATTGGGACGTCAGCGTGGCGGGCGTGCAGATCAACCGTTTCTGCGCCTCGGGTCTGGAAGCGGTGAACCTCGGCGCGATGAAAGTGCGTTCGGGATTTGAAGATCTGGTGGTGGTCGGCGGCGTCGAGTCGATGTCACGCGTGCCGATGGGCAGCGACGGCGGCGCCTGGGCGCTGGATCCGCAAACCAACCTGCAGGGTCACTTCACTCCGCAAGGTATCGGCGCCGACCTGATCGCCACCCTTGAAGGCTTCAGCCGTCAGGATGTCGATGCCTACGCGCTGCACTCGCAACAGAAAGCGGCACGGGCACGGGCCGATGGCTCGTTCAACAAATCACTGGTGCCGGTGCAGGATCAGAACGGCATCATCCTGCTCGATCACGACGAATTCATTCGTGCCGAGTCGACCCTGGAAGGTTTGGCCAAGCTCAAGCCGAGTTTTGAAATGATGGGGCAGATGGGTTTCGACGCGACGGCGCTACGGGTTTACAGCCATGTTGAACGGATCAATCACGTACATACACCTGGCAACAGTTCCGGGATCGTCGATGGAGCGGCGCTGATGCTGATCGGTTCCGAGGCCAAGGGCCGGGCGCTGGGCTTGCAGCCACGGGCGCGGATTGTCGCCACGGCGGTGACCAGCACGGATCCAACCATCATGCTCACGGGCCCCGCGCCGGCCACCCGCAAGGCGCTGGCGAAGGCCGGCCTGCGCGTGGAAGACATCGACCTGTTCGAGGTCAACGAAGCGTTTGCTTCGGTGGTGTTGAAGTTCATCAAGGACATGGCCGTCGATCCGGACAAGGTCAACGTCAACGGCGGCTCCATCGCGATGGGCCATCCGCTCGGCGCTACCGGGTGCGCGATCCTCGGCACCTTGCTCGATGAACTGGAAACCCGGCGCCTGCGCTATGGCCTGGCGACGCTGTGCGTCGGCGGCGGCATGGGCATTGCCACCATCATCGAACGCCTCTGAACCCCGAATTAAAGGAACCTTGTTATGAGCGAAGCCATTCGTTACGAAAAAGGTCAGGACGGCATTATCGTCCTCACCATAGACATGCCGGGCCAGAGCGCCAACACCATGAACGCCGCGTACCGCGAGGCAATGGCCGCCTGCGTCGCCCGGCTTGTGGCTGAAAAAGAAAGCATTGCCGGGGTCATCATCACGTCGGCGAAGAAAACCTTCTTCGCCGGCGGCGACCTTAATGAGTTGATCAAGGTTGGCAAGCCTGAAGCCAAAGCCTTCTACGACATGGTGCTGACCCTCAAAGGGCAACTGCGCACGCTGGAAACCCTCGGTAAGCCGGTGGTCGCGGCCATCAACGGCGCGGCACTCGGCGGCGGATGGGAAATCTGTCTGGCGTGTCATCATCGGGTGGCACTGGACGATGCGTCGGTGCAACTTGGTCTGCCGGAGGTGACCCTCGGCTTGTTGCCGGGCGGCGGCGGGGTGGTGCGCATGGTGCGCATGCTCGGCATCGAGAAGGCGCTGCCGTATTTGCTCGAAGGCAAAAAGGTCCGTCCGCAACAGGCTTTGCAGGCCGGATTGATCGATGAGCTGGCGGCCGATCGCGATGAGCTGCTGGCCAAGGCGCGTGCCTGGATCGTTGCCAATCCGACGGCGGTACAACGTTGGGATGTGAAGGGATATCAAATTCCTGGCGGCACGCCGTCGAATCCGAAAGTCGCGCAGATGTTGGCCATTGCGCCGTCGATCCTGCGCACCAAGACCCAAGGTACGTTGCCGGCGCCGGAGAAAATTCTCTGCGCGGCGGTAGAAGGCGCGCAGGTGGATTTCGATACGGCGCACTTGATTGAAACCCGCTACTTCACAGAATTGACCACCGGCCAGATCTCGAAAAACCTGATCGGCACGTTCTGGTTTCAGCTCAACGAAATCAATGCCGGTGGCTCGCGGCCGCAGGGCTTTGCACCGGTCATTACGCGTAAGGTCGGTGTGCTCGGCGCCGGGATGATGGGCGCGGGGATCGCTTTTGTCAGCGCCTCGGCGGGTATCGAAGTGGTGCTCAAGGACATCAATCTGGCTGCTGCCGAAAAGGGCAAAGCGCATTCAGCGGCGTTGCTGGACAAGAAAGTCGCTCGTGGTCAGATGGATGCCGCGCAGCGTGAGGCAGTGCTGGCGCGGATTCATACCAGCGAAAACGATGCTGACCTGTCCGGTTGCGATTTGATCATCGAGGCGGTTTTTGAAGATCGCGAACTCAAGGCGAGGGTCTCTTCGGCGGCGCAGAAAGTGGTCGGCGCCGATGCTGTGATTGCCTCCAACACTTCGACCTTGCCGATCACGGGGCTGGCGACGGCGGTACCGGATCAAAGCAAATTCATCGGCCTGCATTTCTTCAGCCCTGTGGAAAAAATGCCGTTGGTGGAAATCATCAAAGGCGCGCAGACCAGCGACGAGACCCTCGCTCGCGGGTTTGATTTCGTCCTGCAAATCAAGAAAACGCCGATCGTGGTCAACGACAGTCGCGGCTTCTTCACCTCGCGGGTGTTCGGCACGTTCACCAATGAAGGCATCGCCATGCTCGGTGAAGGTGTGAGCGCGCCGATGATCGAGACCGAAGCGCGCAAGGCCGGGATGCCAGTCGGGCCTCTGGCAATCTCCGACGAAGTTTCCCTCAGCCTGATGAGCCATATCCGTAAGCAAACCGCCAAGGACTTACAGGCAGAAGGGAAACCGCTGATTGAACACCCGGCGTTTACCGTGATTGACTTGCTGCTCAACGAGTACAAGCGCCCGGGCAAAGCCGCAGGTGGCGGTTTCTACGAATACCCGGCCGGTGGGCAGAAACATTTGTGGCCTGAATTGAAGACGCGCTTCGAGAAGGCTGACGGGCAGATTTCGCCGAAGGACGTGCGTGACAGGTTGCTGTTTGTGCAGGCCATCGAAACCGTGCGCTGTGTGGAGGAGGGCGTGCTGACCTCGACGGCGGATGCCAACGTAGGATCGATCTTCGGCATCGGTTTTGCGGCGTGGACTGGCGGCGCGTTGCAGTACATCAATCAGTACGGAGTAAAGGATTTCGTCGCCCGGGCGCAGTATCTGGCCGAACAGTATGGCGAGCGTTTCGCACCGCCTGCGCTGCTGCTGGATAAAGCGGCAAAAGGTGAGATGTTCTAAGGGCGACGAGCATTCCGGGGCTTGCCTTGCCAGGGTGTTTCAAGGCAGGCTCTGGGGTGTTCATTATTCCCATCACGTGTCAGGTATTTTTTATGTCGCTACGCATCTGCATTCTGGAAACCGACATCCTGCGTCCAGAACTGGTCGATCAATATCAGGGTTACGGGCAGATGTTTCAGCGCCTGTTCTCGCAGCAACCGATTGCCGCCGAGTTCACGGTGTACAACGTGATGCAGGGCGAATACCCGAGCGACGACCTGACGTTCGATGCGTATCTGGTCACTGGCAGCAAGGCCGATTCCTTCGGCACTGACCCGTGGATTGAAACCCTCAGGGAATACTTGCTGAACCGCTACGAGCGTGGCGACAAGCTGCTCGGCGTGTGCTTTGGCCATCAACTGCTGGCGCTGTTGCTGGGCGGCAAGAGCGAACGCGCCACGCAAGGTTGGGGCGTCGGCACCCACAACTACAAACTCGCGGCAAAGGCTCCGTGGATGAGCCCGGTGCGTGAAGAGCTGACGCTGTTGATCAGTCATCAGGATCAGGTCACCGCACTACCGGAAAACGCCACGGTGATCGCATCCAGTGATTTCTGCCCGTTTGCGGCGTATCACATCAATGACCAGGTGCTGTGCTTCCAGGGGCATCCGGAATTTATCCACGACTACTCGCGCGCGTTGCTGGATTTGCGTCAGGAAGCCTTGGGTACGCAGATTTACAGCACGGGCGTGGCGAGCCTGGCACAGGAACACCATGGTGCTACGGTCGCGGAATGGATGATGCGGTTTGTGGCGCACAAGCCTGAAACTGCTTAACTGCAGATCAAAAGATCGCAGCCTGTGGCAGCTCCTACATTGGGATCAAGTACACCTGTAGGAGCTGCCGAAGGCTGGGATCTTCTGCTGTTACAACCACCCCGATTTCTTGAAACTCGCCCACAAACTCACACAACCCACCGTGATAAACCCCAGCACGCCAAAATAGCCGTAATGCCAGCTCAGCTCCGGCATGTTCTGGAAATTCATCCCGTAAATCCCCGCCACCGCCGTCGGAAACGCCAGAATCGCCGCCCATGCGGCAAACTTGCGCTGCACCACACTCTGCCGTGACGCTTCCAGCAACACGCCAATCTCGATGGTCTGGCTGGCAATGTCCGCCAGTGTCGTCAGGTCTTCCATTTGCCGCGTCACATGGATCTGCACGTCGCGGAAATACGGGCGCATGTTCTTGTCGATGAACGGGAAGCTCAGTTTTTGCAGTTCCTCGCTGATCTCCACCATCGGCGCGGCGTAGCGGCGCAGACGCACGACATCGCGGCGCAATCCGTGAAGCTTCTGAATGTCGTGCTCGTTCAACGCACTGCACAGCACGTTGCGCTCCAGCTCATCAATCTCGGCGTGGATCGCTTCGCCCACGGGCTGATAGTTTTCGATGACAAAATCGAGCAGCGCATAAAGTACGAAATCTTCCCCATGCTCCAGCAACAGCGGACGCGCCTCACAACGTTGGCGGACATGGGCGTAGGACGCCGAGTGACCGTTGCGGGCGGTAATGATGTAGCCCTTGCCGGCGAAGATATGGGTTTCGATGAACTGCAGGATCCCGTGTTCACGAATGGGCGAGTAGGTGACGATAAACAAAGCGTCGCCAAAGGTTTCCAGCTTCGGTCGGCTATGTTTTTCCAAGGCATCTTCGATGGCCAATTCGTGCAGGTTGAATTGGCGTTGCAAATTGGACAGTTCCTGAGCGTCCGGCTCTTCCAGACCGATCCACACAAAGTGACCGGTCTTCGCGGCCCAGGCCGCGCCTTCATCAAGGGTAATATTGGTGACTTTTTTGCCCTCGCTGTACACCGCAGCAGCAACAACTCGACCCATGGTGGTGATTCACTTCTTCTTGGCAGATGACTGGGAGACCAGGCTTCAGCTTAGCCTTGTCGCTGCTTGAGAGTCAGTGAAATCTGCACAGTTCACCCGGCAAAAGAAAACCCGCACAGGGCGGGTTTGTTTTTCAGGCAGCTTGCAGTTGGCGATCCATCGCGTCGATGCATTCGCGCATCTGCTCGCGGCACTGCTCGATGAGCATGGGCATGTCGTCCATGGTCAGCCCGGCAGTAGGAATTGCCGGCAGCGAGCGTATGAGAATTTTCCCGCTGCGCCAGCGGTTCAGACGCATGTGCTTGACGTAGCTGCTGACACACACCGGAACGATCGGCACACCGGCAGCAATCGCCATCTGGAACGCGCCTTTCTTGAACGGCAGCAGATCTTCGCCGAGGTTGCGCGTGCCTTCGGGGAACACCCAGATCGAGGTCTTTTCGTTCTGCAACGTATTCGTGGTAGTCACCATCGACTGGCGAGCTTTTTGCGCATTGCCTCGGTCGATCAACACGTTACCCGCCAGCCAGAACAACTGCCCGAACAACGGTACCCATTTCAGGCTCTTCTTGCCGATGCACACGGTACGGCGCGGCACGACATTGCCGAACACGAACAGATCATAGTTGGACTGGTGGTTCGCAATAATCACGCAACTGTCGGGCTTGTTCATCAACCCGCTGACGTCGGTCTTCACTCGCAGACGCAAAATGCACATCGCCGGCAGAGCGTAGAGGCGGGCGCACAGACGGCTGTTGTCCGGATTGAATGGACGGCACAGGCCGAGGATAACCCCAAGCACACCCGCGAGAATAAAGTGCAGGCCCATCAACAACATACGAAACACAAACAGCATTTTCAGGCCCCACCGGCGCAAAAGGTGGCGCAGTGTACGGATGTGCACTGTTTTCGGCAATTGCCACTATAGAGTCCGGAGATAGCCGATGTTTAAGCGCATGTTTCCAAGCCGGTCGTCAGACGCGTCCTAGAGCAGCCAAGGCATGTTCAACCCAGCGTGTAAGAAAAAGCCCGACACGACGGTCGGGCTTTTCTTCATCGCGTGAGCCGGGTTTAACCCAGATGCTCCTGATCCTGGATGATCGCGTTATCCAGGGTTTCCAGCAGCGCCTTACGCACCTTCAGTTTGGTGTTCTTGTGCGCGGTCATGTTGATCTTCTTCAATTGACGTGCGGCGGCGAGGGCGGCGCCTTGCAGTTCCTCGGCGGAAACCACCTTGTCGAGGAAACCGGCATCCACAGCACTTTGCGGATCGAACATCTCACCGTTGATCACCGAACGGTGGAACGCCGAGCGACGCAGGCGATCACGAGCCAGTTCGATACCGGCGTGGTGCATGGTCATGCCGATCTGCACTTCGTTCAGGCCAATGCTGAACGGGCCATCGACACCGATGCGGTAATCGGCAGACAACAGAATAAACGCGCCTTTGGCCACGGCATGACCCGGGCAAGCAACGATCACCGGGAACGGGTGAGAAAGCAGACGACGAGCCAATGTCGACCCCGCAGTGACCAGCGCCACGGCTTCTTTCGGGCCGGCGGTCATCACTTTCAGATCATAGCCGCCGGACAAAATGCCTGGCTGACCGGTGATGATCACGATGGCACGATCAGTCACTGCCTGATCCAGCGCCGCGTTGAACGCCGCAATCACGTCCGGGGAAATGGCATTGACCTTGCCATTGCTCAAGGTCAGGGTCGCGATACCGTCTTCGAGGTGGTAGGAAATCAACTCACTCATGACGCTATTCCTTGTAAGAAAGATGGGCAGACGTTACCCACCACCGCAGGCCAGGTAAAGCGCCGTGACTGACCCGCTGGTCACCGTTTCCCGGTGCAGCCAGCGTGGTGAGCCATTCTGCTTCTATATAGAAGGCGCGCACTCACCGGAGATTGGCCGCTTTGCCATGGTCCGCCGACGGGAAAAACCACTTTTTCTCTTAACCGCATGAAAATTCTGAAAAAAAGTTTGCCATCAGAAAAGCTTTCGACTACATTAGCGCGCCTCGACAGACAGAACATGTTTGAAGAGATACGGTGAAGTGTCCGAGTGGCTTAAGGAGCACGCCTGGAAAGTGTGTATACAGGAAACTGTATCGAGAGTTCGAATCTCTCCTTCACCGCCAAATTAGTAAACACAAACCCCTGATTTCGAAAGAAGTCAGGGGTTTTGTGGTTTCTGGTGTCTGGAATTTGCCGACGTGGGTGATGTGGTCGGCTGAATTCTGGTTTGAGCATTACAATCGCGGTTTTATTGCCAGTAAAAGGACGACGTTCATGATCATCTCCACCACTCACGCCATCGAAGGCCGGCAGATCACCGCGTATCTGGACATTGTCAGTGCCGAGTCGGTGCAAGGCGTCAATGTGATCCGTGACATGTTCGCCGGTATGCGCGACTTTTTTGGTGGTCGGTCGCAAACGCTGGAAAGAGCATTGAAAGAAGCGCGCATTCAGGCCACCAACGAGATCAAGGAACGAGCGCGTGCTTTGCAGGCAGATGCGGTGGTCGGGCTGGATTTCGAGATCAGCATGCCGGCGGGTAAGGGCGGCATGGTTGTGGTGTTTGTGACGGGCACAGCGGTGAAGTTGCGCTGAGCGGGCCGCGGTGTTGAATTTTTGTAGGCCATTCGTCGGGCGTCGGCCGATCTGAACAACAAGTCCAGTAATGACCGGCTAGTCTCAAAATTCTGAGTGGTCGATACTTTTCAGGCGAGATGGTTTTGCCGGTGTCGACCTTTTACGAAGGGGAGAGGGCATGACTGCACCGTATATTGAAGACGATGGCGCTGAATTTTCCTTCAACAACTGCGTACGCTGCGGACAGAGCGAGTACCAGTCGGGCTTTGGCGAAGACACGATTCAGAACGCCAAGATCAAATCCGCGGCACCAAAAGGGCCTAAGGCGAAATTCCTTCCCAAGGTGATGGCAAGGGCCAGAAAATAAGCTTTCTCGACATAACCCCGTCATTGAGCGGGGTTTTTTACGTCTGATCGCTGATCGCCGATACGTTCTACAAATGGTTTAAAGAATTGCGTTTTCTTTCACAAACTTTTCACGTTGTCCGGCGTAGGGTGAAGCCATCCGTTAGAAAGCAAGTCTCCAGCCCGTCTCCCCAGCGGGCTTTTTTTTGCCTGTCGTAAAACCTTTTTCAGAATCGCGGTCAAATCGGCGCCAAGTGCTCGCTGTGCTTTGGTTCCGTCTGGAAGTTCGCCCTCTGGCGACATTAGATCCCGGCCCTTTTTTGTCATCTCTGTTTTTGAGGTTTCGTCATGCGTTTAACTCTCCCTGCTTTGGTTCTTGGCCTCTTCTTTGTTCAAGGAGCAATGGCTGCCGGCGATGGCACTGCGGCATTGGGCGGTGGACTGGGCGGCGCGCTGGGGAATGTGGTCGGTCAGAAAATGGGCGGCAGCACCGGTGCCGCGATTGGCGCGGGCGTAGCAGGCGCAGCGGGCAGTGCGGTGGCGGCACGCAAGGGTAGTCGGACCAAAGCGGCCATTGGCGGCGGTGTCGGCGCGGCCGGTGGTTCGGTGATTGGCAACAGCCTCGGCGGCAGAAATGGTGCGACTATCGGTGCGGGCTTGGGCGGTGCAGCTGGCGGTGCGGTGGGCAGCAACCTGTCCAAAGGCCACAAGCGTCACTGAGATTGATTGCGTGTCAGAAAAGCCCGACTCGATGTCGGGCTTTTCAGTTGCTGAACGTTTTTCCCGCTAATGCCTCCAATAGCTTATAAGCCCTTGTTCGGGCGGACTGTCCCGCTTCGGGAACTGTGAGGTTCAAATGCGATTGTCATTATCTGCACTGTTTTTCGGATTACTGGTTGCTCAAGGCGCGATGGCTGCCGGCGACGGCACTGCCGCCGTCGGTGGTGGCTTGGGTGGTGCGTTGGGCAATGTGGTTGGCGGACAACTTGGTGGTAGCACTGGCGCTGCGGTGGGTGCCGGTTTGGGCGGCGCGGCGGGCAGTGCGGTTGGGGCGGATAAACGCAGTCGCACGGAAGCCGCTATTGGCGGCGGCCTCGGCGCCGCCGGCGGTTCAGTGGTCGGCAATAGCCTGGGCGGCTCAACCGGTTCGGCCATCGGTGCAGGCTTGGGTGGCGCGGCAGGTGGTGCTGTCGGCAACAACCTGGGTGACGATGGCGGTAAGTCTCATTCCGGTGGTGGTCATAAACACAAGAACAAGCATAAAAACAAACATCATTGATTGATGTTTAAACAGAAACCCGGCCATGTGCCGGGTTTTTCGTTTCTGCTGAATGGACTCGGGAACGATTGGCGGCAGGGCGTTTCGAACGTCATACACTCCCCCGAATTTCCGAGGTATGCCATGACTCCCGAAACTGAAGGCAAGGAAGAAAAAGGTTCAAGCGGGCTGCCGTTCATTAACGATCCGGGAAATGAAGATCCGGGGTCGGTTATGGACGATGCGACGGTGCCGCTAAATGATTCGGATGATGCACTGGATGGTGAGTATGACGAGGAGGAGGATGAGCAGTGACCGAAGTTCGTTGGATGAACGTGTTGGCAGCGTGAAATCCGAATCTTCAGGGCCTGTGTTTTTCAGGCCCTTTGAGAGGTGTGAAATGAGTGGTGAGTTGAAGAGCGATGAGGTCGATGATACGCCTGAATATCCGTTGCCTTCGCCTACGGATCCTTTGGGGCGAGATGATTTGCCGCTGGAGGATGAGGAGGGCGATGAATCAGGTGAAGACCGCACTAAAGATGATTGAATCTTTTTACATCAGAACGACACGTCAATTCTTTCCGCTGTTATTTTCACGAACTGTTCGTTGAGGTGTGGATAATCGTAATGAAGCCCCTGATCCGAAAACTCGACAAATGACTTAAAGATATCTCCTTCTAAGCGGCCATGAATTTCACACGAAAAACCATTGCCGAGCATTTCGATGCGTTCTTCTTCATTCTCTATCTTTGAGATGGCTAACTCTTCGGGTAAAACCATTTCCAACTCGACTTCATAAGTTTTTCCTACGTCAATGACAAAAGGGCAGTAGCTTGCAAAACCTCTGAATGTCACATCGTTCACGCGAAGTACGATCAGGTCTTCGACGTACGGGTCGATTTCAATAACATGCGCAAGGTATTTTTTAGTCATCCGCGGGACTCACTGTTTTGTCTTTTCCGTCGCCATTTATCGTTCGCCAGAACTCTTTTCCACTTTTTGCATGAAGCGTTGTAATTTCATTGTTTTGGTTTGTACCTACAAAAGCGAATTTTGCCTCTCCCTTCCGATTGTTTCCCATAAGTTGTAGATAGCCTGATCGGGTTTCCCCCTTGTATTCATATTCGATACGTGTGCCCTGACTCACTACCTCTCTGGCGATATTTAGATATTGTTCTTTGCTCACGGCCTTGAACTCTGCACCATGCTTTTCATAATGACCAACAAGTTTTTCTTCACTTCCGAAGTCTTGAGGGCGAGATTTCGGCTTTGGGAGCTCTGGGTTACCTTCTTCTACAACCGAATCACTTGTCGCACCCGGCACCTTACAACCCGGCTTACCCGGCGGAGGACAGTTGGAACTCAACCCCAACGGATCAACCCACCCCGTCGGACTCGGCACGTACTGGTACTGATTCAACCCACCCGCCAACTTGATCGGGTCCGGCGTCAGATACCGTCCAAGCCTTGGGTCGTAATACCGATGCCGGTTGTAATGCAGGCCGCTTTCCGAGTCGAAGTACTGCCCCTGAAAGCGCAGCGGTTGATCCAGGTATTCCTCGCCGGCCAGGGTGATTGCGGCTACTTTGCCGTAGGCGTCGTATTGCGCCGACCAGACGATTTCGCCGCTGTAGTCGGTGAGTTCTTGTGGGGTGCCGAGGTGGTCTAGTTGGTAGTAGAACGGGCAGGCCTTTTTTGGGCCTTTGCCGTCGAGCAGTGCCAGCGGGCGGAAGGTGCCGGGTTCGTAGACGTAGCTGCGGTGCTGGGTTTTGCTGCTTTCGGCGACGAGGTGGTCGCCTTGCCAGAAGAACTCGGTTTTTTCGCCGTCGACGGTTTTGCTGATCCGCCGGCCGAAGGCGTCGTACTGGTAGGTCGCGGTTTTGCCGTCGGGACGGGTCAGGCCGATGAGGCGGTGCTGGCAGTCGTAGCGATATTCGGTGACCAGTTTCTGCGCGGTGCCGCGGCGTTCGCGGATCAGGTTGCCGAAGGCGTCGTAGTCGTAGTGGCGATCGCCCTGCATCAGCAGGCGGTTGCCCTTGATGTGTGTCGGGCCGGGGCGCTCCTGCATGAGCAGGTTGCCGGCCGGATCGTGGGCGAAGGATTCCGGCAGTTCGTCGCGTGAGTGGCGCACCCGGATCAGACGGTCGAGAGCGTCGTAGCCATAGGTGCGTTGGCCGTGACGGGTGTCGGCGATGTGCTCCAGATTGCCGTTGGCGCTGTAGGCATAATCGCGGCGGTACAGCGAATCGTGCTGATGGCCTACGGCGTGGGCGAGCAGCCTGCCCTGATCGTCGTAGGCATATTCGCTGAGCAGCAGGCCTTGCTGACGTTGTTGTTCGCGGCCCGACTGATAGACGTGTTGCGTCAGCGGCGCGCCGTTGAGGTGGATGGCGGTCAGTGCGCCGCCCTTGGCGTACTGATAATCGAGCTTGCTGTTGTCCGGCAGGCGCATGCGTTTGAGCTGGCCGCAGGCGTCGTAGGTATAACGCAGCGTGCCCCAGCCCTGATGCTCGGTGATCAGCCGGTCCTGCAGGTCGTATTCGAAGGCCAACGGATGTTTCTGGCCGTCGTCGACGCCAGTCAGCCGACCGAGGCGGTCGTACTGATAGATAACCTTGACCTCGTCAGGCAAGGTCTTGATCAGCAAGCGCCCGGCCGCATCGCGCTCGTAGTGCGTGACCAACACCGAGCCGTCATCGCCGAATTCGGTCTTTTCCAGCAGATGACCCTTGAGGTCATAGGCGTAGGCCGTACGCCGCCCGTCAAAGCCGGTTTCCTGTCGGATCAGTCCGGTCGGCGTGTAGTCCAGTCGATACTTTTCGCCAGACTCGTTCTCGATTTCAGTGAGCAGCAGTTGCGCATGGTCGTAGCGGTACTGCACCCGCGTGCCGTCGGGGTTGATCCGACGCGAGACCAGGTGCAGGTCGTCGTCATACTCGAAACGGGTGATGCGCCCGAGTTCGTCGCGCTCGGCGGTGACCTGGTGGTAAGCGCCATAACTGTAGGCGCGAGTGGCGCCCGTAGGAGAAGTCGTCTGGATCAGTCGGCCAATGGCGTCCCAATGCTGACGCGTGACCGCACCGTGTTCATCAGCTGTGGTAGTCCTGCGCCCCAGTGCATCGTAGGAAAAGCGTCGCACACCGCCATCGGGCAGGGTTTCTTCAACTAGCTGACCAAGGGTGTTCCAGACAAACACGTGCCGACTGGTGTCCGGGTAACGGATCGACAGCAGCTGCCCGCGAGCGTCGTAGTGGTAATGCGTGACCTGACCATCAGGATCGACCGCCTCAGTGACATCGCCCTGAGCATTGCGCCGGTAGGTCCATACCGCGTCGCCACGGGAACGGCTGTGCAGGAAACCGTTGCGGTACTCGTAGGACGTTGGCACATCGTCTGGCGGAAGCAGCGCGATCAGCCGCCCAACATCGTCGTAGCGGTATTCTGTGACGGCGCCTAAGGGATCCTGCTCGGCCACCAAGCGGCCCGAACCGTCGTAGGCCTTGAGGTGTTCGCCGCCATCGGCCTCAACCTTGCGCACCAGCCGTGCGCGGTCATCGTGGACGTAGGTTTCTTCGGTGCCATCGACGTAATGCACGACGACACTGCCGTCGTCATGCCAGACGTAGCGCGTGTCCATCTGCGAGAACGACGCCCAGTGTCTGACGCAACGTGCCGATTTCCCTGACCGCTCCCACTCCCAGAAAAAGCTCGCGCCGCCCGTGAGCTGCCGCTGGAGGATGACGTGCTGATCGTCGTAGTCGTAACGCTCGCCGTCGTCAACCGCGTTACGCGCCTCGACCAGACGCTGATAGGCGTCGTAGCGGTAGCTGACGAGGGTTTGCTCAGTCGCCCATTCATCCTGCTGAAACGACTGATAGTCGACGGCCACCAAGTGCTGGCGGTCATAACGCAACAACAGCGACCGACCCGCGCCGTTGTCCAGACGCTGAACCCGATCCTGCCGATCCCGAACAATGCGCAGACGATTGCCATACGCATCACTAACCGCCGTCAGACGCCCGGCCCGAAAGTGATAAAACCGTGCCGCATCCCCCGCCAGCGCGAGGATCAGTTCTTCCGGTTCATCCCCGAGAAAAATCGCCGCCCGCGACAGGCTGTTATGAATTGCCGGGCGCTCAACACTCGGCAACGGAAACCGCGTACGCCGGTTTTCATGATCAACCCAAACAACACCGTCGCGATCGAACTCCAGCCGATGCGCCAGCGAATGACTCCAGCCAAACCCCAGCCCGACATCGATTTCGGCGGCACTGGTGCGATACAGCCTTGTGAACTCGAATGGCAGCAGCCCATCGAGCACACCATCGCTCAGGGTCAGCAGTTCCTCGCCGGTAACCATCGACACCGGGCAGCCGTTGGTACAGGTCTGCGGTACGCAATCGGCGCTGTTGCCGTTGGGGTTTTTTGCCTGATCGGACGCGTCATCGTGAGTCTCATGACGCTGCATCCGGCTCATGCCATGCGACTTGTCCCGTGCGAGTGGGGCCGGATTCGGTACCGTCAAAATCACGGAATCGGCCTGCCGAATGTTCACCGGAATCGACGGCGTCGGTTTCAGCTCAACATCACGCACATTGAGCACCAGCGGTTTCAAAGCGCCGGCATGGCGAGTCAAATCAGGCGAGGAATTCAGTTCAGCCAGGCGCAAAGCAGAAGCTGCCAGCCATTCCCGCGCGCGCGGCGATTTGATTTTCGCCAGCACTTTGCTGCTCAACCGCAGCTGCACGCCCATGCCGCCAGAGACGCGCATCAACAGGAAACTGATCAACAACTCGACACGGATTTCTGCGACCACTTCCGCCAGGTATTGCGGCGGCAGCATCTTCAGCCAACCGGTGAACGCCGCCAGATGAATGAACAAAAGCGGCTCGTCGCTGAGCATCAACAGGCCGTTGGCAATCGCCTCGTGGGAAGCCTGCAGCAAAGCGTCCAGCTCAATGTCGCTCAGATAATCCAGAAGCTTTTCGCTGTTGGCCTGCAAGTCGGCGAGCAGGGCGAATAGTTGTTTGATGTCATCCCAGACGCCGTGCAAGGCATTTTCGAACCCGCGCCAATCGGCCTGTTGCAGTTGACCGAAACGCTCGAGAAATCCGGCGCTGGAAAACTCCGTCCAAAGCGGCTGAAACCCTGCCCATTCATCGCGTAACCAGTCTTCCAGGCCGCTGATGACACTTTCATAAGAGGCATACAGCGCCCGGACATGCCGGGTGGAAACATCAGGAAAGAAGGTGATGCGATAACGCTGGCCCCGGTCGCAATCACTCAACTCCAGAATGCCGCTCGGGCCGATTTCATAATGTTGCGGTTCGCCGAAGGTCATAACGCCGTCGACTTCGGCAATCACCGGCTCGAGTGTCAGCGGGGTGTTGCCGATCGGTACAAAACGAGCGGCTTCGAACATGTGCACCAGGGTCAAGGGGCCGCTGGCCGGACACATGAACACTGAAGAACTGATGGGTTTACGGCTGTTGACGGGCGCGCTGAGGTTGACGTCGTTGCCGACTTTGAACACCTGCTCGATATCCAGCGCCGAGCCCATCCAGAACTGTTCGGCCCAGGCTTCGTAATTGTTCAGGCACAGGCGGAACTCCCGGATCAGTGTTTCGAAGTCCGGGTGCTCGGGATTAAGGGCGGCAACCACCAGCAGGCCGATGCTGTTGTTCAGGGGCAGAAGCCGATCGGGTGGAAGCATTCGCAGTCACTCGCGCATGTGAAAAAGGTGCGCGGACTTTGCGGGGGATCAAAAAGGAAAGAAGTCAGGAAGGTAGGCAATATCTGTAGGGCGTTTCGCTATTTGCCTGCGAGTAGTTCATCGCCTCAACAAATATTGCCCGTTGCTCAATGTCGGCTGTGCTCGTTATGCTGCTGAACCCATTAATCAGATCCGAGCAGCGGCGCTACCCGCCGCCTGGGATGTCTTTGATAACGGATCCGATGATGAATGCACCGCTGAAGGCGTTCGGCCCGATCAAGGCCGTGATTTTCGATATGGATGGTTTGCTGCTGGACACCGAAGGCATTTACACCGAGGTCACCTCGATGATTGCCGAGCGTTACGGGCGCACCTTCGACTGGAGCGTCAAGCAGAACATCATTGGCCGCGGTGCCAACGATCTGGCGAACTATGTGGTGCAAGCGCTGGATCTGCCGATCACAGCCGAAGAGTTTCTGGTGATTCGCGAACCGTTGATGCGCGAGCGTTTCCCCACCGCGCAGGCGATGCCGGGCGCCGAAGAGCTGATTCGTCACCTCAAGGCCCACAATATTCCAATCGCCGTGGGCACCAGTTCGTCACGACAGTCGTTCGGTCAGAAGACCACGTTGCACCGCGAGTGGTTTGCGCTGTTCGATTTCATTGTCACGGCGGACGATCCTGAAGTCGGCGCAGCCAAGCCCGCGCCGGATATTTTCCTGACCGCGGCGCGGCGTCTGGGTGTCGCGCCTGAAGATTGTCTGGTGTTCGAGGATTCCCCATTTGGGGTGACCGCAGCGAAAGCGGCGGGCATGACGGCCATCGCCATTCCCGACGCGGCCATGGCCGATGAAAAATACGCACACGCCGACGCGATTCTCCGGTCGTTGAAAGGGTTTGTCCCGAGCGCCTGTGGCCTGCCGGCACTGGAATGGACCTGATCGAGCGATAACACGATCAACCAAAAAACGCCGCCCCTCTGTTAAAGGAGGGGCGGCGTTTTTCGTACAGTCGACTGAGAAATATCAGGCGCCGAAACCACCGTCGATGGTCAGGCTGGCACCGGTGATGTAGCCGGCTTCCGGTCCCGCCAGGTAGGCGACGAAGCTGGCGATTTCTTCGGCTTTACCGTAGCGACCCACTGCCATCAGGGGGATCAGGCTATCAGCGAAGTCACCGTGCGCCGGGTTCATGTCGGTGTCGACCGGGCCGGGCTGCACGTTGTTGATGGTGATGCCACGCGGGCCCAGGTCGCGTGCCAGGCCTTTGGTCAGGCCGACCAGTGCCGATTTGCTCATCGCATACACACCGCCACCGGCGAAGGGCATGCGATCGGCGTTGGTGCTGCCGATGTTGATGATGCGTGCGCCTTCGCCCATGTGCTTGGCCGCTTCCTGCGAGGCGATGAATACGCTGCGCACGTTGATGGCCAGGGTCTGGTCGAAATCTTCCAGGGTGAAGTCTTCCAGCGGCGCGACGGCCAGTACGCCAGCGTTGTTGACCAGAATGTCCAGACGTCCAAAGGCTTCGACCGTGGCGCTGACGGCATGGCGGATAGCGGCGGCGTCAGCGCTGTCGGCTTTGATCGCCAGGGCTTTGCCACCGTTGGCGGTGATGCTGTTCTGCAGCTCTTCGGCTTTGGCGGTGGAGCTCACGTAAGTGAACGCTACTGCAGCGCCTTCAGCGGCCAGGCGTTTGACGATAGCGGCACCGATACCGCGGGAACCGCCTTGAATCAGAGCGACTTTGCCGCCGAGGTGTTGAGTGGTCATGTTCGATCTCCAGACTATTCAAGGCGGGACTGCCTTGTTGTTGGAACCGAGTATCGACCTCTGATCCACAACCGTGTAGCCCATGATTGCTATAGTCTGTGTAAACCAGAAGTTTATAGTGGCGATCATGGAAACTTTCAGCAGTATTGAATGCTTTGTGCGCAGCGCCGAAGTCGGCAGCTTCGCCGAAGCGGCAAGGCGCTTGAGTCTGACCCCGGCGGCGGTCGGTAAAAGTGTCGCGAAACTTGAGACGAGGCTGGGCGTGCGGTTGTTCCAGCGCAGCACCCGCAGCTTGGCGCTGACCGAGGCGGGCCAGCTGTTTTTGAGTCAGGTCAGTGCCAGTCTGACCACGATCCAGAACGCGGTGGCTAATCTGGCCAGTGTCGAAGGTCTGCCAGCGGGAACGTTGAAAGTCAGTATGGGCACCGTGTTCGGGCGGTTGTACGTCGTGCCGTTGCTGGAAGCGTTTTTACGTCGGTTTCCGGCGATCAACCCTGACTGGCATTTTGATAACCGTCAGGTCGATCTAATCGGGCAGGGGTTCGATGCAGCGATTGGCGGAGGATTTGAATTGCCCCAAGGCGTCGTCGCACGCAAATTGGCACCCGCGCATCGAGTGTTGGTGGCGTCTGCTGACTATCTGCAAAAGCACGAAGCGATCGTCGAGCCGGACGACCTGCAATATCACGATGGCATTCTGATTCGGTCGCCACAAACCGGTCGAGTGCGCTCTTGGCAATTGATCAGTAGTGGCAGTCAGCTCTGTCGAGCCTTGACCCTCAAGACGCGAATGACCATGAGCGATTCGGAGGCTGCCTGCGCCACGGCTGCGCAAGGCCTGGGGATTGCACTGGTGAGCATGCCGTTCGCGGTGGGGTATCTGGAGGCGGGCACGTTGCAGCGGGTGTTGCCGGAGTGGTTCGTCGATGACGGCAACATTTCCATCTACTACGCCGAGCATAAATTGTTGCCGGGCAAGACTCGGGCGTTTGTCGATTTTGTGATTGAGCAGTTTGTAGAGCAGGGCCTGGCTCGGCGGTTCAGTGCTTTTTGAGCAAGGCCTGGGGCCGGGTTGCCCCCTTCGCGAGCAGGCTCGCTCCCACAGATTTTGTATCGGACCACATATTTGCAACCAACACTGATCCTGTGTGAGCGAGCCTGCTCGCGAATAAGTCGACTCGGTTCTCAGCGTGCAAACCGCCCCGGCCAGCCAATAATCGTTTTCGGCCGCGGCGTTGCATACGTCCGCACCTTGGACGTCGACAACCGCAACCGCACCAGCGATTCCGCAATCGTCACCGCCGCCGTGACCCCATCCACCACTGGCACGCCCGTGCGCCGGCGAATCTGCTCATCAAGCCCGGCCATACCACCGCAACCCAGGCAGATTACCTCGGCCTTGTCCTGCGTCACCGCCAGTTCAGCCTGATGGACGATGGCTTCCAGCGCCCGTTGCGGTTCGTGTTCCAGCTCCAGAACGGCCAGGCCACTGGCCCGCACCGATGCGCAGCGATCCCACAGCCCGGACAGTTTCAGTCGATCCTCGATCAACGGCACGGTGCGATCCAGCGTGGTCACCACCGAATAGGCATGGCCGAGAAACATCGCGGTGCTGGCCGCCGCATCGGTGATGTCCACCACCGGCACGTTGAGCAATTCCTGCAAACCTTCGCGACCGTGTTCGCCATAACCGGCCTGAATCACCGCGTCGAACGGTTGGTCGTAGGCCATCACCCGGTCCATCACGGCGATGGCCGCCAGATAGCTTTCGAAGTTGCCTTCAATCGAGTCGGCGCCGAAGTAGGGCGTCAGGCCGACGATTTCCGTACCGGGTGACGCGACAGCCTGCGCCGAGCGGGCGATGGCATCGGTGATGGATTCGGTGGTGTTGACGTTGACCACGAGAATGCGCATGGGGAGTCCTTATAGCGGGCAGTTTGCGGCCCGAAGTCCGGGCCGCGAGGGAATTAATGGCAGACGTTGTCGACAGCGATGCATTCGCCGCTGACGTCGGCGTAGTCCGGCTGGCGTTTGGCGATGATCAGATAGAGCATTCCGACGATCCCGGCACCAATCAGCCAAGAGAACGGCGAGACACTGTGGAAACCCGGCACCAGCGCCAGGACGATGGCAATCAGCGCGGCAGGAATAAACGCCGCCACTGCACGGAAATTGACGCCGTGGCTGTAGTAATAAGCGCCGTTGGGATCCTCGCTGTAGAGCTGCGGGACATTGATCCGGCCTTTGCGGATCAGCCAGTAGTCGACCATGATCACGCCGTACAACGGCCCGAGCAGAGCACCGAGACCGGAGAGGAAATACACGATCACCAACGGACTGTTGTAGAGATTCCACGGCAGGATCAACACGGCGATGGCCGCGCTGATCAGCCCGGCGCGGCGGAAGGTCAGGTACTTCGGCGCCAGGTTACTGAGCACGAACGCCGGGGCGACGAAGTTGGCCATGATGTTCACCGCCACCGTGACGATCAGGAAGGCCAGGCAACCGAGAACCAGAAAGAAAGTATTGGGAATCGAGGCGATGATTTCGGTCGGGCTTTCGATGATCCGGCCGTTGATCTGAAACTGCGCGCCACACAGCAGGACGGTAATCGCGGCGAATACCAGAATGTTTACCGGCAAACCCCAGAAATTTCCTACCTTGATGGTCTTCCGGCACGGCGAGGAGCGGGCGAAGTCGCAGAAATTGAGGATCAGCGTGCCGTAGATCGCCAGCCACAACGCGCCGCCGGCAAAGATGTTGCGCCACATCTCGCCACCGGTGAGCGGGTCGCGAGTCGACCAGGCAATGGTCGCGTTGGCCTGCGTGTACATCCAGGCGGCGAGGGCCGCGACGGTCACCAGAATCACCGGTCCGGCAAACGCTTCATAGCGGCGCACCATTTCCATGCCGTAGGCGAGAATCGCCAGTTGCACGAGCCAGATCACCACGAAACACACCCAACCCAACGTCGACAGCCCGAGGATCGAGTTGTGGTCGTACTCGGCGAATCCGGGATGAACCGCCGTGAGCAAAACGCGAAACACCACCGACGCCAGATACGTCTGAATACCGAACCAGGCGATGGCGATAACAGCCCGGATCAACGCAGGAATTTGCGCTCCGTGGATACCGAAACTGATCCGGCTGATGACTGGAAACGGCACACCGGTTTTCTGCCCCATGTAACCGGACAGGTTCATGAAGAAATACACCAGCGCTGCGCCGATCCCCAGCGACAACAGAATCTGCCAGCCACCCAGGCCCAAGGCATACAAGCCAATGGCGAACGAGTAGTTGGCGATGTTGTGCACGTCGTTGGTCCACAGGGCGAAGATGCTGTACTTGCCCCAGCGTCGACCCTCGGCCTTGGTCGGTGCCAGGTCGCTGTTGTGCAAGCGGGGGCTCAGTTGCAGCGGTTCGACCAGTCCGTCGTGGGGGGAGGGGTGATCGAGTGCAGAGGCGGGCAGATTCAGCGCGATGTTATTCGAGAGACTTGTACGCATTCCGGCAGGCTCCTGATGTTCAAGGCCGCGATGACTGTGCATAAGCCGTCAGGCTCGACAAATCTTCGTCGCGGCAGTGAAACCATCACAGGTTAGGGGCATCTGCAGCCTGTACGGGATAGGGCGCTTCAGGCTTGCGGATCGAAAGTGTGTTTATGTTTTGAGTTTTTGTATACAAAACATGCATGCACTAAAGCCAGATTTGTGCCAGTTACTCATCTATGAAACGAACCGCTCATTTCGAAAAGTTATGGGAAATTCTTAAGTTATTGAAAATATTTGATTAAAAATTGACCGGTCGAACAGGTATTTATTTTTTTTGAGGAATTTTGGCGGACGCCAGAGAGAAGGAGGGGGTGGAGGGCGTGTAACTTTTCAGGGCGCAGAAACAAAAAAGTGCACACATAAATGGCACCGATGGTGACATTCGTGTGTACACGTTTTTATTGGGGCGACGCAGACTTGTTTGGGAGCTAGCCTGCAGAATCAAGCCTTGCTGATGATATTTCCCGCGTGCAACCCGCATTCCTTCTGGGTTGCTTCTTCCCACCACCAGCGGCCTTCGCGCTCGTGCTGGTTCGGCAAGACAGGGCGGGTGCAAGGTTCGCAACCGATGCTGATAAAACCGCGTTCATGCAGGCTGTTGTACGGCAGCTCAAGCATGCGGATGTAGCCCCAAATCTCTTCACTGCTCATCTGTGCCAGCGGGTTGAATTTGTACAGGGTGCGTTCCGGTGTCGAGAATGCGCTGTCGATTTCCATTACCGCAACGGCACTGCGCGTGCCCGGACTCTGGTCGCGGCGCTGGCCGGTGGCCCAGGCTTTGACGTTGGAGAGTTTGCGTCGCAGTGGCTCGATCTTGCGGATGCCGCAGCATTCGCCATGGCCGTCCTTGTAGAAACTGAACAGGCCTTTTTCCTTCACGAACGGTTCCAGTTTCGTGTAATCCGGCGAGACGATTTCGATGTCGATCTTGTAGTGCTCGCGCACTTGCTCGATGAAGCGATAGGTTTCCGGGTGCAGGCGGCCGGTGTCGAGGCTGAACACTTTGACGTTCTTGTTCAGCTTCCAGGCCATGTCCACCAGCACCACATCCTCGGCGCCGCTGAAAGATATCCACAACTCATCGCCAAACTCGGCGAACGCGAGTTTCAGGATGTCCTGAGCGGATTTGTTGGCATAGGTCGTGGCGAGTTCCACGATATCGAACGTTGGGCTCATCAGGGCGGCTTCCTACAGGTCGGTGGCGCTGGGCGCTCTATATGGCGGCGATGGTAACAAAAAGCTGCGCCGGTTGGCGCGTGCTGTGCGTTGCACGGCTGTGGTGGAGCCGCTAGAGTTCGGCGTCGCTCGACTCAATAATCAATACAAACGGGAGTGTCTTGTGGAAATTGCTTGCCTGGATCTTGAAGGGGTGTTGGTACCGGAAATCTGGATCGCTTTCGCCGAAAAAACCGGGATCGAATCCCTCAAGGCCACCACCCGGGACATTCCCGATTACGACGTGTTGATGAAGCAGCGTCTGCGCATCCTCGATGAACACGGCCTGAAGCTCTCGGACATTCAGGAAGTGATCGCCACGCTGAAGCCGCTGGACGGCGCGGTGGAATTCGTCAACTGGCTGCGCGAGCGCTTCCAGGTGGTGATTCTGTCGGACACCTTCTACGAATTCTCCCAGCCTTTGATGCGCCAGTTGGGATTCCCGACGTTGCTTTGCCATCGCCTGATCACAGATGAAACCGGTCGGGTGACCAGCTATCAGTTGCGTCAGAAGGATCCCAAACGTCAGTCGGTGCTGGCCTTCAAGAGCCTGTATTACCGGGTGATTGCGGCGGGTGATTCGTACAACGACACGACGATGCTGGGCGAGGCGGATGCGGGGATTCTGTTCCATGCGCCGGACAATGTGATCCGCGAGTTTCCGCAGTTTCCGGCGGTGCACACGTTTGCTGAACTGAAACAGGAATTCCTCAAGGCCTCGAATCGCGACCTGAGTTTGTAGTCGTCTGGAAGGACGCTTTCGCGAGCAGGCTCGCTCCCACATGTGCAATGCATTCCATTGTGGGAGCGAGCCTGCTCGCGAAGCCTTTAGAGATTTTGCAGGGTTTGAAGGAGGATTTTCACTTTGGTAATCGACTCCTGATATTCAGCTTGCCAGTGCGAATCGGCAACAATCCCGCCGCCCCCCCAGCAACACACCTGCCCATCCTTGACCAACAGACTGCGAATCGCGATGGAACTGTCCATCTCGCCGCGCACGTCCAGATACAGCAACGAGCCGCAATACAAGCCGCGCCGCGTCGGCTCCAGTTCGTCGATGATCTGCATCGCGCGAATCTTCGGCGCGCCGGTGATCGAGCCGCCGGGGAAGCTGCCGGCGATCAGGTCTAACGCGTCGCGATCCTGCGCCAGTTCACCGGTCACGCTGCTGACCAGATGATGGACGTTGGGATAGCTCTCCAGACTGAACAACTCCGGCACCCGCACCGAACCGATGCGACAGGTGCGTCCCAGATCGTTGCGCAGCAGATCGACGATCATCAGGTTTTCCGCGCGATCCTTGGGGCTAGCCAGCAGTTCTGCGGCATTGGCGGCGTCTTCGGCCGGCGTCAGGCCGCGCGGGCGGGTGCCTTTGATCGGACGGGTTTCCACCTGACCCTGGCTGACTTTGACGAAGCGTTCCGGCGACAGGCTTAACACCGCGCCACCGTCCGGCAAGCTCTGGAATCCGGAAAACGGCGTCGGGCAGGCTTCGCGCAGGGCGCAATAGGCCAGCCATGGATCGCCCTGGCAGGTAGCGCGGAAGCGCTGGGCGAAGTTGACCTGATAGCAGTCACCGGCCTGAATGTAATGCTGGATGCGTTCGAAGGCCTGGCGGTAATCGTCAGCCGAAAGGTCGGCGCTCATCGGATTGTTCAGTTTGAACGGGGCCAGCGAGTCAGCAGGCAGTTGAGTGAACAACGCAATCAGGCGCTGCTTTTCGCTGTCGACGATGGATGGGTGGAAAACCAGTTGGCTGGTGGCGGTCTGGTGATCGCTGATCAGCGCCCAGGCGTACAGGCCAAATCGTGCGTCGGGCAATTGCAGATCATCCCGCGCCTGACTTGGCAGGTGTTCCAGATGTCGACCGAAGTCGTAGCTCAGGTAACCGATCAGACCGCCCGCGAACGGTAACTCGAGGCCCACTGGCAAATCAGCCTCACCCAAACGGTTCAGGTTATCGCGCAGACGTTGCAGGAAAAGGCTGCCGCTTTCATCCGGCATTACGGCCAGTTGTTCCAGCGGCCAGGCGCTGAGCAAGTCATACCGGCCACGCTCGGCACTCGGCCGACCGCTGTCGAGCAGCACAGCGCCGGGGGCGTTGCGGATTGCCGCAAAGTAGTCGGCGGGATTGGCGCGGTAGGGCAGCGGGTGAACGGAACAGGTCAACATGGGCGGGGCAGATCGGCCGTTGAAGCGGGGTGGGGATTGTAGTCCTCTCGGCGGCCAGTTCAAAGTCAAAAGCCTACCCCCTCACCCCCCCCAAGGGGGCGAGGGGGAAAGGGAGTAGATCTTCAAACTTTTCAAGGCCTGAGTTCGACTCGGTGTTTCAGGTCGCTGTCACTCGAACATCCACCTCGGTGAGTCCCTTCTCCCTCTGGGAGAGGGGCTCTTAAGCGGCTCAGCCCTCTACCGCAGGAATATGCCCGAACATTTCCTGAGTAAACGCCACCCGCTCTTCAACCGATTCAGTCACGCCACGTGCCTTGAGCTCTTCCAGTCGCGCTTCCACCGCATGGGTACGCAACGTCAGACCGCAATCATTGGCGATCTGGATATTCAGCCCCGGCCGCGCATTCAGCTCAAGAATCAGCGGGCCCTTTTCCTGATCCAGCACCATGTCCACGCCGATGTAACCCAGACCACACAGCTCATAACAACCGGCAGCGAGTTTCATGAAACCGTCCCAGTAGGGCAGTTGCACGCCATCCACTGCGTTGGTGGTGTCCGGGTGTTTGGTGATGATGTTGTTCAGCCAGGTGCCGCGCAGGGTCAGGCCTGTGGCCAGATCAACGCCGACGCCAATGGCGCCCTGATGCAGGTTGGCCTTGCCGCCGGATTGACGGGTCGGCAGGCGCAACATCGCCATTACCGGATACCCCATCAACACAATGATGCGGATGTCCGGCACCCCTTCATAACTGATGCTTTTGAAGATCTGGTCCGGGGTCACGCGGTATTCGATCAGCGCGCGATCACGGTGGCCGCCCAGTGAGTACAGGCCAGTGAGGATGCTCGAGATGTGATGCTCAAGCTCTTCGTGGGCAATGATCTTGCCCGAGACCGTGCGATAACGACCCTCGAAGCGGTCGGCCACCACGATGATGCCGTCACCGCCGGCGCCTTGGGCCGGTTTGATCACGAAGTCGCTATGTCCGCCGATGATCTCGCCGAGCTTGTCGATTTCCTTCTCGGTGGAAATCACGCCATACAACTCCGGTACGTGAATGCCGGCCTTGATTGCGCGTTCCTTGGTGATGATCTTGTCATCGACGATCGGGTACAGACTGCGCTTGTTGTACTTGAGCACGTAATCGGCGTTACGCCGATTGATGCCCATGATGCCCCGGGCTTCCAGGGCCTTCCAGGTCTTCCAGAAACCGAACATCAGCTGTCAGCCTTCTTCAGGAACGCCTTGAAACGCACCAGTTCGGTCAGGCGGTAACCGCGATAACGACCCATCGCCAGCATGAAGCCCACCAGAATCAGCAGGATCGCCGGGAAGGTGAACACGAAGTAGATCAGCTCGGGCACGGTCATGATCAGGTGCGCCAGGGACGCTGCGAACAAGGTGCCGATCGCGACTTTCATCGCATGGCTGGCACCGCGTTCTTCCCAGGTGATCGACAGGCGTTCGATGGTCATGGTCAGAATCACCATCGGGAACAGCGCCACCGACAGACCCCGCTCCAGACCCAGTTTATGGCTGAACAGGCTGATCGCCGCGATCAACACCACGACAAACGTCAGCACCACCGACAGTCGCGGCAGCATTTGCAGCTTCAGGTGTTCCAGATACGAGCGTAACGACAGGCCCAGCGCGGTAATCACGGTAAACAGCAGGATGCCGAAGCCCAATTGCGTTTCACGGAAGGCGAGGGCGATCAGCACCGGGGTAAACGTGCCGAGGGTCTGCAAGCCGATCAGGTTGCGCAGGATCAGGATTACCAGCACGCCGATCGGGATCATTACCATGATCATGAACGTCTGCTGGGTTTGCAGCGGCAGGCCGTAGAGCGAGTATTCGAGGAAGTTGGCGTCAGTGTTTTCGTCGGTCAGCTTGGCCAGACGAATCGCGTTCATCTCGCTGTTGTTCAGGCTGAAGGTCACGTTGGCTTTCTTGCCGCCGTCGACGGTGATCAGGTTTTCATCGCCGGTCCACCACAGCAGGCGGTCGGTCGGCAGGCCCTGTTCGCCGGTTTCCGGATTGAAGTACAGCCAGTCGGTGCCGTTGAAGCTGCGCAGCCACAGTTCAGGCGTTTGCGGCTGATCGGCGACGAGGCGGATGGTGTGGACTTTTTCCACCGGGACGTGGGCGATGGACAGCAGCAGCTCGACGATTTTGGCTTTGTGCGGCGTCGATGGATCGCCAGCCAGGAGCAGTTTCACGTTGTCGTCGTTGACGTTATTGACGCGCTTGATCGCTTCGCCGATGAAGGTTTCAACGTCGGCCGAGTGCTGGCGAATCGGTGCGAGCAGCGATTCGGCGGCGATTTTTTCCGGACCTTCGATGACCATGCTGTCGCGGAAGGTCGGGCCTTTGGTCTTGGTTTTTTCTGCGGTGTAGCGCTTGGTCAGCACCAGACGGTAATAAAGGGTCTGATTGCCCTTGGCGCGTCGTGCCGACCAGGTCACTTTGCGGTTGCCATCGACGCGGTTCACCGACACGCCGTAGTTATTGGAGATGAAGCTCTCGTTGAGGCTGACGTAATCGCGGCTCAGCGGCGGCACGAACATCTGGATCTTCACCGGGTCTTTGGTGCTGGCGACGAACTCGACTTTGGCGTCGATGTTCCACAAGTCGTCGGTGGCGTCTTCGGTCACCGGGATGCCGAGTACGAAAATCTGATAGGCCGTAACCGAAACGCCCAGGAGCACCAGAATGGTGATCAGGATTTTCAGGTGGAAGGTTAGAGAACGCATGGAAATTACTCGGCGGTATGAGCGGCGATGGTGCAAGCGGGTTTGCCTGCAGCGTATTTAAGACTGGGATCGACCAGTGCGTCGAAACGTTTCAGCGCTTCGGAACCGATCAAAAGCGGATATTGGAACGCACTTCGGTCGGTCAGGTTCACTTCGATGCTGCGCATTGCCGAACCCATGCAGATATCCAGCTCGATCACCGGGCGTGCGGTGTACTTTTTGCCTTCTTCCGGATCGTAGTCGCCAGCCCGGCGCTTGATCTTGCTGACTCGGGCCAGCGGGCGCTCGATAGGATGCGAATGCGCGGCGTCGATCGCCAGGTAGAAACGTACCCAGGATTCACCATTGCGTTTGAAGCGTTTTATGTCGCGAGCACTCAGCGAGGCGGTTTTTGCGCCGGTGTCGAGTTTGGCCGCGACTTCCAGATTGATGCCGTCAAGCGAAGCGTATTCGTTGAGGCCGTACACAGTTTTTTCCCCCGCGGCGGCAAGGCCGGGCAGGCAAAACAGGGCGAAGAATGTGGGAAAAGGCTTGAGTCTCATAAATCCTGGTGCGCAGCGTTCCGTTTTCGGTTCAGGTGCCTGGCAAAACTTGCGCAGGTCCCTTCGTGTGCCTTTCAGCTTTTTATGACAAGCCGTACAAATGGCCAGCAAATGCGGGCGGCATTCTAGCACGGTGGTTTTATGGCGCCAGCGCCCGAGAGGGCCTATAACCCTTGGGCCTCTTGAGGGGTGTTATTAGACGATTGTCGACAATGTCTATTTTTCCTTTGACTGATGCGGCCGGATTGGCTAGTTTTTGCCGCATTGGATTTAAAGGTGTCGACAATCATGCTGGATCAACTCGATCCCCCGGTCATCAGCGGCGACGATTCCGAGACGCTCTCGGAAAACGTATTTCGACGCATTCAGGCGGCTATCGTCAGAGGCGAGATTGCTCCGGGTAGCAAGATCTCCGAGCCTGAGCTGGCACGCACCTATGGCATCAGCCGTGGGCCGCTGCGTGAGGCGATCCACCGTCTTGAAGGTCAGCGCCTGCTGGTGCGTGTGCCGCACGTCGGCGCGCGAGTGGTATCGCTGAGCCATGCCGAATTGCTGGAACTCTACGAAATCCGTGAATCCCTCGAAGGCATGGCGTGCCGTCTGGCGGCTGAACGCATGAGCGTCGAAGAAATCGATGAGCTGCGTCGGGTGCTGGAAACCCACGAGCGCGATGCGGCGTTTCAGGCCGGGGTCGGCTACTACCAGCAGGAAGGCGATTTCGACTTCCACTACCGCATCATCCAGGGCAGCGGCAACCGCACGCTGACGCAGATGCTCTGCGGTGAGCTCTATCAACTGGTGCGCATGTACCGCATCCAGTTTTCGACCACGCCGAACCGCCCGCGCCAGGCCTTCGCCGAACACCACAGGATTCTCGATGCCATCGCCGACCGTGACGGCGAACTCGCGGAATTGTTGATGCGCCGTCACATCGGCGCCTCGAAACGCAACATCGCCCGTCATTACCAGGACGGCGCCCACAATAAGACAGCCACTGAACGAGGTGAGTCATGAGTTCCAACCCGAACACTCCAGGCCAGCGTTTCCGCGATGCGGTCGCCAGCGAGCACCCTTTGCAGGTGGTCGGTGCGATCAACGCCAACCACGCGCTGCTGGCCAAACGTGCCGGTTTCAAGGCGATCTACCTGTCCGGTGGCGGGGTGGCCGCAGGGTCCCTCGGCGTGCCGGATCTGGGCATCACCGGTCTGGATGACGTGCTCACCGACGTACGGCGCATCACCGACGTCTGCGATTTGCCGCTGCTGGTGGATGTCGACACCGGTTTCGGTTCTTCGGCCTTCAACGTGGCGCGCACCGTCAAATCGATGATCAAGTTCGGCGCGGCGGCGATTCATATCGAAGACCAGGTCGGCGCCAAGCGTTGCGGCCATCGTCCGAATAAAGAGATCGTCAGCCAGCAGGAAATGGTCGACCGCATCAAGGCTGCCGTCGATGCCCGTACCGACGACAGCTTCGTGATCATGGCGCGTACCGATGCGCTGGCCGTTGAAGGTCTGGAGTCTGCTCTGGATCGCGCCGCGGCGTGCATCGAGGCTGGCGCCGACATGATCTTCCCGGAAGCCATCACAGAGCTTGAAATGTACAAGCTGTTCGCCAGCCGCGTGAAAGCACCGATTCTGGCCAACATTACCGAGTTCGGCGCGACGCCGCTGTACACCACAGAACAACTGGCCGGCGCCGATGTATCGCTGGTGCTTTACCCGCTGTCGGCGTTCCGCGCGATGAACAAGGCTGCGGAAAATGTCTACACCGCGATCCGCCGCGACGGCACGCAGCAGAATGTCATCGACACCATGCAGACTCGCATGGAGCTTTACGATCGCATCGATTACCACACGTTCGAGCAGAAGCTCGATGCGTTGTTTGCGGCGAAAAAATGAAGATCAAAAGATCGCAGCCTCGTTTCACTCGACAGCTCCTACATGGATCTTTGTAGGAGCTGCCGCAGGCTGCGATCTTTTACAAACAACACCGAAATTGCAGATTCCCTAACAAATTCAAAAATTGGAGACAGCAATGGCCGAAGCAAAAGTACTCAGTGGCGCCGGGCTCCGGGGCCAGGTTGCCGGGCAAACCGCACTGTCCACCGTAGGCCAGGCCGGTGCCGGGCTGACCTATCGCGGCTACGACGTGCGCGAACTGGCAGCCGATGCGCAATTTGAAGAAGTGGCGTACCTGCTGCTGTATGGCGAACTGCCGACCCAGGCCGAACTCGACGCTTATCAAGGCAAACTGAGCAAGCTGCGCGACCTGCCGCAAGCGCTGAAAGAAGTGCTGGAACGCATCCCCGCCGACGCCCACCCGATGGACGTGATGCGCACCGGTTGCTCGTTCCTTGGCAACATCGAACCGGAGAAAGACTTCTCCGAACAGCGTGACAAGACTGACCGTCTGCTGGCCGCGTTCCCGGCGATCATGTGCTACTGGTATCGCTTCAGCCACGATGGCAAACGCATCAACTGCGTGACCGATGAACAATCCATCGGTGGCCACTTCCTGCACTTGCTGCACGACAAGAAGCCGAGCGAACTGCACGTCAAAGTGATGAGCGTGTCGCTGATTCTCTACGCCGAACACGAATTCAACGCCTCGACCTTCACCGCTCGTGTTTGCGCTTCGACCCTGTCCGATCTGTATTCCTGCGTCACTGCGGCCATCGGTTCGTTGCGCGGCCCGCTGCACGGCGGCGCCAACGAAGCGGCGATGGAAATGATCGAGCGCTTTTCGTCGCCCGAAGACGCGATCAAAGGCACCCTCGGCATGCTCGAGCGCAAAGACAAGATCATGGGTTTCGGTCACGCGATCTATAAGGACAGCGACCCGCGCAACGAAGTGATCAAGGGCTGGGCGAAAAAGCTCTCTGATGAAGTCGGCGACAAGGTGCTGTTCGCGGTTTCCGAAGCCATCGACAAGACCATGTGGGAGCAGAAGAAGCTGTTTCCGAACGCCGACTTCTACCATGCCTCGGCGTACCACTTCATGGGCATCCCGACCAAACTGTTCACACCGATCTTCGTCTGCTCGCGCCTGACCGGCTGGGCGGCGCACGTGTTCGAACAACGCGCCAACAACCGCATCATCCGCCCAAGCGCCGAATACGTCGGCGTAGACCAGCGCAAGTTCGTGCCAATCGAACGTCGCTGAATGGTGAGGGCTGAACACTGATCTCGACGTTCACCTAAATCCCTGTGGGAGCTGGCTTGCCAGCGATGACGGAGTCACATCCAGCATCGATGTCGACTGACCCGACACTATCGCTGGCGAGCCAGCTCCCACAGGGTTCAGTGTGAATTTCAAGATCGGTGTCTGGCCCCACCCCTTGAAACTCCCGTGACCCGAGTCCTGAGCCGATGAACACAGAATTTCGCAAGAACCTGCCCGGAACACCGCTGGACTATTTCGACGTCCGTGCGGCTGTCGATGCGATCCAGCCCGGCGCTTACGACACCCTGCCGTACACCTCGCGCGTGCTGGCGGAAAACCTTGTGCGTCGCTGCGACCCGGCCACGCTGACCGAATCCCTGAAGCAATTCATCGAGCGCAAGCGCGACCTCGATTTCCCGTGGTTCCCGGCGCGCGTTGTCTGCCATGACATTCTCGGTCAGACCGCACTGGTCGACCTCGCCGGTCTGCGTGACGCGATTGCCTTGCAGGGCGGTGATCCGGCGCAAGTGAACCCGGTGGTGCCGACGCAACTGATTGTCGACCACTCGCTGGCGGTAGAGGCGGGGGGCTTTGATGCGCAGGCGTTCGAGAAGAATCGCGCCATCGAAGATCGTCGCAATGAAGACCGTTTTCACTTCATCAACTGGACCAAAAAAGCCTTCAAGAATGTTGATGTGATCCCGCCGGGCAACGGCATCATGCACCAGATCAACCTGGAGAAAATGTCTCCGGTGATCCAGGTGCGTGACGGCGTGGCGTTCCCCGACACGTGCGTCGGCACCGACAGCCACACCCCGCACGTCGATGCGCTGGGCGTAATCGCCATCGGCGTCGGCGGCCTTGAAGCCGAGAGCGTGATGCTCGGCCGCGCCTCGTGGATGCGCCTGCCGGAAAGCGTCGGCGTCGAACTGACCGGCAAACTGCAACCGGGCATCACCGCCACCGACATGGTGCTGGCGCTGACCGAGTACCTGCGCAAGCAGAAAGTCGTCGGTGCATGGCTGGAGTTCTTCGGTGAAGGTGCTGCCGCGCTGACCCTCGGCGATCGCGCAACCATCTCCAACATGGCGCCGGAATACGGCGCCACCGCGGCGATGTTCTACATCGACCAGCAGACCATCGATTACCTCAAGCTCACCGGTCGTGAAGATCAGCAAGTGCAGCTTGTCGAGCATTACGCCAAGACCACCGGTCTGTGGGCCGACAGCCTCAAAGGCGCGCAATACGAGCGCGGTCTGACCTTCGACTTGTCGTCGGTAGTGCGCAACATGGCCGGCCCGAGCAACCCGCACGCGCGCGTTGCGACCTCGGATCTGGCGGCCAAAGGCATCTCCGGTCAGTGGGATGACGTGCCGGGGCAAATGCCCGATGGTGCGGTGATCATCGCGGCCATCACCAGTTGCACCAACACCAGCAATCCGCGCAACGTGATTGCCGCTGGCCTGATTGCGCGCAACGCCAACCGACTCGGATTGACGCGCAAACCGTGGGTCAAATCCTCGCTGGCGCCGGGTTCGAAAACCGTGGCGCTGTACCTCGACGAAGCGGGGCTGACCACTGAACTGGAACAACTCGGTTTCGGCGTCGTGGCGTTTGCCTGCACCACGTGCAACGGCATGTCCGGCGCACTGGATCCGGTGATCCAGCAGGAAATCATCGACCGCGATCTGTATGCGACTGCCGTGCTCTCGGGCAACCGCAACTTCGACGGCCGCATCCACCCGTACGCCAAGCAGGCCTTCCTCGCTTCGCCGCCGCTGGTGGTTGCTTACGCGATTGCCGGGACCATCCGTTTCGACATTGAGAAAGATGTCTTGGGCGTGGTCGACGGCAAGGAAATTCGCCTCAAAGACATCTGGCCGAGCGACGAAGAAATCGACGCCGTGGTGAAGTCTTCGGTCAAACCCGAGCAGTTCCGTCAGGTCTACATCCCGATGTTCGCCATCCATGAAGACACCGGCCCGAAAGTCACGCCGCTGTACGACTGGCGCGAGATGAGCACCTACATTCGCCGTCCGCCGTACTGGGAAGGCGCACTGGCCGGCGCGCGTCCGCTCAAGGGCATGCGCCCACTGGCGGTGCTGCCGGACAACATCACCACCGATCACCTGTCGCCGTCGAACGCGATCATGCTCGACAGCGCCGCCGGCGAATACCTGGCGAAAATGGGCCTTCCGGAAGAGGACTTCAACTCCTACGCAACCCACCGTGGCGACCACTTGACCGCCCAGCGCGCGACGTTTGCCAACCCGAAACTGTTCAACGAAATGGTGGTGGAAAACGGCAAGGTCAAGCAGGGTTCGCTGGCCCGGGTCGAGCCGGAAGGCAAAGTGATGCGCATGTGGGAAGCCATCGAAACCTACATGGAGCGCAAGCAGCCGCTGATCATTATTGCCGGCGCCGATTACGGTCAAGGCTCGTCCCGCGACTGGGCGGCCAAAGGCGTGCGTCTGGCGGGTGTCGAAGCAATTGCTGCGCAAGGGTTCGAGCGTATCCATCGCACCAACCTGGTGGGCATGGGCGTGTTGCCGCTGGAGTTCAAGGCGGGCACCGACCGTCACACCCTGGCCATCGACGGCAGCGAAACCTACGACGTGATTGGCGAGCGCAAGCCGCGCGCTGACCTGACGCTGGTGATTCATCGCAAGAATGGCGAGCGCGTCGACGTGCCGGTGACGTGCCGCCTCGATACCGCTGAAGAAGTGTCGATCTACGAGGCCGGCGGCGTGTTGCAGCGCTTCGCTCAGGACTTCCTCGAAGAGTCGGCGGCTGCCGTTTAAATCATCGGATGTGGGCATGGGACTTCAAGTCCCATGCCTTCGTTAAGGAGCACCATGGCTCACGCAACTCATTTCGCAGCGCAAATCAAAATTCCCGCCACCTACATGCGCGGCGGCACCAGCAAAGGCGTGTTCTTCAGCCTGAAAGATTTGCCCGAAGCGGCGCAGGTTCCAGGTCCCGCACGCGACGCCTTGCTGCTGCGCGTGATCGGCAGCCCCGACCCGTACGACAAGCAAATCGACGGCATGGGCGGCGCCACTTCAAGCACCAGCAAAACCGTGATCCTGTCGAAAAGCAGCCAGGCTGATCACGACGTCGACTACCTGTTCGGCCAGGTCTCCATCGACAAGCCGTTCGTGGACTGGAGCGGCAACTGCGGCAACCTGTCGGCGGCGGTCGGTTCGTTTGCGATCAGCAATGGCCTGGTCGACGCCAGCCGCATTCCGCACAACGGTGTCGCCGTGGTGCGCGTTTGGCAGGCGAATATCGGCAAAACCATCATCGCCCACGTGCCGATCACCAACGGTGAAGTGCAGGAAACCGGGGATTTTGAACTCGACGGCGTGACCTTTCCGGCGGCCGAAGTGCAGGTGGAGTTCATGGATCCTGCGGCAGAAGAAGAGGGCGGTGGTGGCTCGATGTTTCCTACCCGCAACCTGATCGATGAGCTGGAGGTGCCGGGTGTTGGCACGTTCAGGGCGACCATGATCAATGCGGGTATTCCGACGATTTTCGTCAACGCCGAAGACATCGGCTACACCGGCACCGAACTGCAAAGTGCGATCAACAGCGACCCGAAAGCCTTGCAGATGTTCGAGACCATCCGCGCTTATGGCGCTTTGCGCATGGGCCTGATCTCGAATCTCGATGAAGCGGCCAAGCGCCAACACACACCGAAAGTCGCGTTCGTCGCCAAGCCTGCGGATTACGTGGCGTCCAGCGGTAAAGCTATTGCTGCCGGTGACGTTGATTTGCTGGTGCGTGCATTGTCGATGGGCAAGCTGCACCACGCGATGATGGGCACGGCTGCGGTCGCCATCGGCACTGCGGCGGCAATTCCCGGGACGCTGGTGAACCTGGCGGCGGGTGGTGTGGAACGCAACGCCGTGCGTTTCGGTCATCCTTCCGGCACATTGCGGGTCGGTGCCGAGGCGAGCCTGGAAAACGGTGAGTGGGTGGTGAAAAAAGCCATCATGAGCCGCAGTGCCCGTGTCCTGATGGAAGGCTACGTGCGCGTCCCTGGTGATTCTTTCTAAACGACAACTTCCCCTGTAGGAGCCTTCGGCAGCTCCTACATGGGGTCGCATTTCAATTCTAAAAGTCCATTGCCTGAACCGAGGTCCCATCAACGAACCACTTAAAGAGTGAATCGAACATGAGCGCCAACGTCGACCTGAACAACCGCCCCGACTACGACCGTGTCCTGCAGGACATCGCCGACTACGTCCTGACCTTCAACGTTGAATCCACCGAAGCCCTGAACACCGCCCGCCACTGCCTGATGGACACGCTGGGTTGCGGTCTGCTGGCGCTGCGTTTTCCCGAATGCACCAAGCACCTTGGCCCCATCGTCGAAGGCACCGTCGTGCCGTTTGGCGCTCGAGTGCCGGGCACCCCTTATCGCCTTGATCCGGTGAAAGCGGCGTGGGATATCGGCTGCATCGTGCGCTGGCTCGACTACAACGACACCTGGCTCGCCGCCGAGTGGGGCCATCCGTCGGACAACCTCGGCGCAATTCTCGCGGTGGCCGATCACCTCTCGCAGAAGCGCTCGGCCAACGCTGAAGCAGCGCTGACGATTCGTGATGTGCTGGAAGCGATGATCATGGCTCACGAGATTCAGGGCGTCATTGCCCTGGAAAACTCCTTCAATCGCGTAGGACTTGATCACGTCATTCTGGTGAAAGTCGCCTCGACCGCCGTGACCGCCAAACTGATGGGCGCCAATCGCGAGCAGATGTTGTCGGCGCTGTCCCATGCATTCGCCGACGGTCAGGCGCTGCGCACCTACCGTCATGCACCGAATGCTGGCTCGCGAAAATCCTGGGCAGCGGGGGATGCGTCCAGCCGTGGCGTGCGTCTGGCCGATATCGCCATGCGCGGTGAAATGGGCATTCCCGGTGTGTTGAGTGCCAAACAGTGGGGCTTTTACGACGTGCTCTTCAGCCACACCAACAGCGACCTGGCGTTGAAGCCGGAAGATAAACGCGCCTTCGCTTTCTCACGGCCGTTCGGCAGTTATGTGATGGAAAACGTCCTGTTCAAGATCAGCTTTCCCGCCGAGTTCCACGCGCAAACTGCGTGCGAGGCAGCGGTGACGTTGCATCCGCAAGTGCGCAATCGACTGCACGAAATCGAGCGAATCGTCATCACCACCCACGAATCGGCGATCCGCATCATTTCCAAGGTCGGGCCGCTGGCCAACGCTGCCGACCGCGATCACTGCATTCAGTACATGACCGCCGTGCCGCTGGCCTTCGGCAACCTGATCGCCGAACAGTACGAGGACGATTTCCACAAAGCTCATCCGATCATTGATGTGCTGCGCGAGAAAATGCACATCGTCGAAGAGCCGCGCTTCACCCGCGAGTACCTTGAGGCCGACAAGCGCTCGATTGCCAACGCCGTGCAGGTTTTTTTCAAGGACGGCACCAGCACCGACAACGTCGTGGTGGAATACCCGATCGGCCATCGCCGCCGCCGGGCGCAGGGCATTCCTTTGCTGGAAGACAAGTTCAAGGCCAACCTGGCAACGCGCTTCACCGGTCAACGCAGCGCCGAGATCCTGGCGCTGTGCAAAGATCAGTCGCGGCTGGAAGCGACGCCAGTCCACCGCTTCGTCGACCTGTTCGTGATCTGACGAAAGCGCTGTAGGAGCAGCCTGCGGCAGCTCCTACACGGAGGATTTGCGCCATTTTTCGATGGGCAGTTTGGTGATCGCAAAACCGCTCAACAAAATCGCCGAATAGATCATCAGTTCCCGGGACAGGGTTTGCCCTTCGTACCAGGCGCCGATGATCACGGCGAACACCGGGAAAATGATAAACACGAACGACAGAATGATCGGGCTGAGGCGTTTAAGCAGCAAAAAATAAACGATGAATCCACCCACCGACGCCACCAGCCCGAGATAGAGCAGGGCAGCCCATGAGCGCGCGCTCACGTCCTGGAAGCTCGGCGCTTCGAAGCTCAATCCGACAATAAATAACATCAGCCCGGCGATGCCGATCGGCAGCGTGTTGTAGGTGATTACGCTGATGGCGCTGCCGTGTTTTTTCGTCACTACGTAACACAACGCATGCATGACGGCTGCGCAGAGAATCGCCAGCACACCGAGCCATTCCGCCTGATCAAGGTGCAAGCCCTGGCTGCGAATGATCATGAACAAACTGGCGAAGCCGATGGCGATGCCGAGCATTTGCGATGGATAGATTTTCTCGCGCAGAAACAGTGCGCTGAACATCAGGATAAACACCGGCATGCAGCTGAACAGCAGCGCCGTCAGGCCAGACGACACGTGCATCTCGCCATAGTTGAGCAGGTAATACGGCAGGCTGAAATACGACAGCGTGACGAACACAAAAAACCAGCGACTTTGTCGTGGAAACAGCAGGGGTTCCTTGCGCAACACCGCGAAGCTGAGGAACAGCGGGAAGGCAATCAGAAAGCGCAGGCCGGCAGCGGTCAGTGGCGGCACGCTTTCCACGGCAATCTTGATCCCCAGCCATGTGGTGCCCCAACTCAGACAAACGATGAGAAACAGGGTGCTGGTGATCAATCCGGCAAGCCAGGGTTTGCTGATGGTTATCGGTGAGCTGACGACGGTCGACATGTTGGGTGCTCCGAGCGGGGAATTGACCTCGTCACTGAAAAGGTCTATTCCTGATTGAGCCTGTTTTCAATACGCTATTTGGGGCGAGAATGACTGTCAAAGTAAGTATTGCCATGGTGTCAATCCTTCGCGACGGCCTCGCCAATGGCGTCGGCGTCAAGTACAAACGCCTGGCGGATGCGGTCGAAAAGGCCATCGGCGAGGGCGTTATCGAGGCAGGTTGCAAGCTGCCACCGCACAGGCTGTTGGCCGATAGTCTTGGCGTCACTATCGGCACCATCAGTCGTGCTTACGGCGAGCTGGAGCGGGTCGGATTAGTTGTGGCCCGCGTAGGAGATGGCACCTATGTGCGTCAGCGCGGGATGGAGCGGCCGCAGGACACAGGCTTTCGCAATGTCAGCGACGAGCCGCCAGCGTGTTTCGACATGAGCCGCAACCAGCCGATCCCCGGCCAGGAAGCAGCGTTCATGCGCGAGTGTCTTGTCGAACTGGCCAATGATCCGGGCTTGTTACAGCAATTGACCGGGTATACCGCCGAAAGCGGATTGGCCAGGCACCGGGTGGCGGGGGCGGTCTGGTTGCGCCACGGGAGTTTCGTGCCGCACGCCGATCAGGTGCTGTGCGTGAACGGTGGTCAGCACGGTTTGCTGTGCGCCTTGATGGCTTTGCTCAAGGCCGGCGACACGGTCGTGACCGAGCATTTGTCCTACCCCGGATTGATCAGCGTCGCACGTCAACTCGGGATAAAACTCATCGGCGCCGCGATGGATGACGAAGGACTGTTGCCCTCGGCGCTGGAGGACATTTGCCGTCAGCATCGGGTAGCGGCGGTGTATTGCACACCAACGATCCAGAATCCTACAGCCGCCGTGATGTCGATCCCGCGGCGCGAGGCGATTGCCGAGGTGTGCCGCCAGCACAATCTGCTGATTATCGAAGACGAAGCCCATGCTGTGCTCGACCACCAGCGCCCGCTGCCATTGAGTTATTTCGCTCCTGAGCGTGCGGTGCTGATCGGCAGTCTCAGCAAGGCCGTTTCGGCGGGGTTGCGGGTCGGTTATCTGCATGCGCCGCAGGCGCTGATCGGGCGTATCAGCTCAGCCATTCGTGCGACGTGCTGGATGGCCAATCCGCTGTCGATGGAGGTGGCGAGCCTGTGGATCGAAAACGGCATGGCCGAGCGTTTGCTGGATGAGCAGATCAAGGAGATTGGCCGCCGCAAGGCTTTGGTTGCAGGTGTGCTGGACGGCTTGAGCTACAAGACGCACAACCACAGTCCGCACTTTTGGGTAGAGGTGCCCGAGTTGTGGCGAGCGTCGCAGATTGCTGCGGAGTTGAAAGAAAACAACTATCTGGTGGCGACCGCCGAGGCGTTCGCGGTAGGGCATGCGGCGGTGCCGCAGTTTATTCGGGTGAGTGTGTGTAACTCGGTGGGAAATGACGGGTTGTTGCTTGGCGGTTTCGAAGCTTTGGCCTTGGCATTAACAGACATCGTGTAATCGTTCATCGCGGGCAAGCCCGCTCCCACAGGTTTCTCTGGTGTTTGCAAAATTCACATTCACAACAAATCCCTGTGGGAGCTGGCTTGCCAGCGATGGCGTCAGATCAGACACCGCAAAACTACTTGAACCGCCGCTCGACGCCTTTCTCCACCAGAATCTTCGCCGAGATCTCTTCCACCGAAAAATGTGTGGAGTTGATGTTCGGGATGTTTTCGCGGCGGAACAGGTTTTCCACTTCGCGCACTTCGAATTCGCACTGGGCATAGCTCGAATAGCGGCTGTTGGGTTTGCGCTCGTTGCGGATCGCGGTGAGGCGGTCCGGGTCGATGGTCAGGCCGAACAGCTTGTGCTGATGAGCGCGCAGGGCGGGCGGCAGTTGCAGGCGCTCCATGTCGTCTTCGGTCAGCGGGTAGTTGGCCGCGCGGATACCAAATTGCATGGCCATGTACAGGCACGTCGGCGTCTTACCACATCGCGACACGCCCACTAGAATCAGATCAGCCTTGTCGTAATAGTGCGTGCGGGCGCCGTCATCGTTGTCGAGGGCGAAGTTCACCGCCTCGATCCGCTCCATGTAATTGGAGTTGTGCCCGATCGAATGCGACTTGCCCACGGTGTAGGAAGAATGCTCGGTCAGTTCCTGCTCAAGCGGGGCGAGGAAGGTCGAGAAAATGTCGATCATGAAACCATTGGAGGTTGCGAGAATCTCACGAATGTCCTGATTGACGATGGTGTCGAAGATGATCGGGCGAAAGCCGTCGGTTTCGGCGGCTTTATTGATTTGTTGTACCATGGCCCGCGCTTTATCCACGCTGTCGATGTACGGTCGCGTGAATTTGCTGAAGGTAATGTTTTCGAACTGCGCCAGGAGGCTTTGACCCAGGGTTTCGGCAGTAATGCCGGTGCCATCGGAGATAAAGAAAGCAGATCGTTTCATTTGCACCTTGGGCCTTAAGCTAATGAGCATTTCTGGATATGATAGGCGCGATTTGCCGGCCGCCATTGGCCTGCATTCTCACTTATTTTCCAGGTCCAGGCCATACAACCGGCCAACGCTCCCCCGAGCAGCCGGTTTCTGAGCTTTTCCAACACAGTTAGTGGAGAGATCACCTTGGTAGAGTACGTAGTTTCCCTCGATAAGCTCGGCAAACACGATGTTGAGCATGTGGGGGGCAAGAACGCATCCCTGGGCGAGATGATCAGCAACCTGGCGGGTGCCGGTGTGTCGGTCCCCGGCGGCTTCGCCACCACCGCTCAGGCCTATCGCGACTTCCTCGAACTGAGTGGCCTCAACGACCAGATCCACCAGGCCCTCGACGCGCTCGACGTTGATGATGTCAACGCCCTGGCCAGGACCGGCGCGCAGATTCGTCAATGGATCATGGACGCCGAATTCCCGGAAAAACTCAACGCCGAGATCCGCACCGCGTTCGCCACGCTGTCGGCCGGCAACCCTGACATGGCCGTGGCCGTGCGTTCTTCAGCCACTGCCGAAGACTTGCCTGACGCATCCTTCGCCGGTCAGCAGGAAACCTTCCTGAACATCCGTGGCGTGGAGAACGTTATCCGCGCTGCCAAGGAGGTTTTCGCCTCTTTGTTCAACGACCGTGCGATTTCCTACCGCGTGCATCAGGGCTTCGACCACAAACTGGTCGCCTTGTCTGCCGGCGTGCAGCGCATGGTGCGTTCGGAAACCGGCACCGCCGGCGTGATGTTCACCCTCGACACCGAGTCCGGTTTCCGTGACGTGGTGTTTATCACCGGCGCTTACGGTCTGGGCGAAACCGTCGTTCAAGGCGCGGTGAACCCGGACGAATTCTATGTCCACAAGGGCACGCTGGAGGCCGGTCGTCCGGCCATCCTGCGTCGCAACCTGGGCAGCAAAGCCATCAAGATGATCTACGGCGAAGTCGCCACGGCCGGCAAGTCGGTCAAGACCATCGACGTCGACAAGGCTGATCGCGCGCGCTTCTGCCTGTCCGACGCCGAAGTCAGCGAGCTGGCCAAGCAAGCGATGATCATCGAGAAGCACTACCAGTGCCCGATGGACATCGAGTGGGCCAAGGACGGTGACGACGGCAAGCTGTACATCGTGCAGGCGCGTCCGGAAACCGTGAAAAGCCGCACCCAGGCCAACGTCATGGAACGTTACCTGTTGAAAGAAACCGGCACCGTGCTGGTTGAAGGTCGCGCCATCGGCCAGCGTATTGGTGCCGGTAAAGTGCGGATCATCAAGGACGTGTCCGAGATGGACAAAGTCCAGCCGGGCGACGTACTGGTTTCCGACATGACTGACCCGGACTGGGAACCGGTAATGAAGCGCGCCAGCGCCATCGTGACCAACCGGGGCGGGCGTACCTGCCACGCGGCGATCATCGCCCGTGAGCTGGGCATTCCAGCCGTTGTCGGTTGCGGCAACGCCACCCAGTTGCTGAAGGATGGGCAGGGCGTGACCGTGTCTTGCGCTGAAGGCGACACCGGTTACATCTTCGAAGGTGAACTGGGCTTCGACATCAAGAAGAACTCCGTGGACGCCATGCCTGATCTGCCGTTCAAGATCATGATGAACGTCGGCAACCCGGACCGCGCCTTCGATTTCGCGCAACTGCCGAACGCCGGTGTGGGCCTGGCCCGTCTGGAATTCATCATCAACCGCATGATCGGCGTGCACCCTAAAGCGCTGCTGAACTACGATGGCCTGCCGCAGGAAATCAAGGACAGCGTCGACAAGCGTATTGCCGGCTACGACGATCCGGTTGGCTTCTATGTCGACAAACTGGTCGAAGGCATCAGCACCCTGGCAGCAGCGTTCACACCGAAGAAGGTCATCGTGCGTCTGTCGGACTTCAAGTCCAACGAATACGCCAACCTGATCGGCGGCAAGCTGTACGAGCCGGAAGAAGAAAACCCGATGCTGGGCTTCCGTGGCGCTTCGCGTTACATCAGCGAATCGTTCCGCGATTGCTTCGAACTCGAATGCCGCGCGTTGAAACGCGTGCGCAACGAGATGGGCCTGACCAACGTCGAAATCATGGTGCCGTTCGTGCGCACCCTCGGCGAAGCCAGTCAGGTTGTTGATCTGCTCGCAGAGAACGGCCTGAAGCGTGGCGAGAACGGTCTGCGCGTGATCATGATGTGCGAATTGCCATCCAACGCGATTCTGGCTGAAGAGTTCCTCGAATTCTTCGACGGTTTCTCGATCGGTTCCAACGACCTGACTCAGCTGACTCTAGGTCTGGATCGTGATTCCGGGATCATCGCGCACCTGTTCGACGAGCGTAATCCGGCCGTCAAGAAGCTGCTGTCGAACGCGATTCAGGCGTGCAACAAGGCTGGCAAATACATCGGTATCTGCGGTCAGGGTCCTTCCGATCACCCGGATCTGGCTCGCTGGTTGATGGAGCAGGGCATCGAAAGCGTGTCGCTGAACCCGGACACAGTGCTGGAAACCTGGTTCTTCCTCGCGGAAGGCCAAGCGCAGGCTTAACCAATATGTGAACGGTCCGCGTCCCCTGTGGGAGCGAGCCTGCTCGCGAAATCGGATTAACATTCGATATGAATGTTGGCAGATACACCGCTTTCGCGAGCAGGCTCGCTCCCACACGACTCGGTTCTTTAGGTGATTCAAACAGGGCGAGCGCCTTCGGATGCCGCCCTTTTTTGTGCAAGAGCATTATGCAAAGCAGCAGCAACCTATTTCCTGTCGCCCTGATCAGCGCCGAGCGGCGCGGCGATCTGAGCGAAGACGTTTATCGTCTCAAACCCGGCAACAGCCCGGACTGGTCCGTAGAAATCGCCGTCACCCGTTTGGGTATGGCCGATGAACCGGCGGTGCGCGGTGTGCCGGTCATCCTGTTGCACGGCAGTTTTTCCAACCGACGCTTCTGGTTCTCGCCCAAAGGTCTGGGGCTCGGCGCTTATCTGGCGCGGCTGGGCTTCGACGTGTGGATTCCGGAGATGCGCGGTCACGGTTTATCGCAGCGCAACGAGGAATACCGCAGGAACCGTGTCGCCGACTACGCCAGGTACGATCTGCCGGCAATCGCCGCATTCGTGCGTGAGCAGAGCGGGCAGGTGCCGCACTGGATCGGCCATTCGCTGGGCGGCATTACCCTGGCGGCGGCACTCGGTGGCGAGTATCTGGGCGAACCCGCCGTGGCGTCGGCGGCGTTTTTTGGCACTCAGGTCAGCCGTACTTACTGGCCGCTGAAGATTCCGCCGGTTGAATGGAGCGGTCGCTTCATTCTCAAGCGTTTCGCGCAGTTGTCGGGCTCACGTCTCAAGCGCGGACCGGAAGACGAGCCCATCGGCCTGGCCATCGAGAGCATGCGCTGGTACGGCTTGTTCGGCCGGTTTGGTGACAAGGACAAAGATTGGTGGGCCGGTCTGGCTGATGTTCAGGTGCCAGTGCTGGCGGTAAGTGCGGCCGGGGATCATCAGGATCCTGAGTGGGCTTGTCGCAAACTGTTCGAGCAGATTGGCTCTGAGCACAAGCAGTTCATCAATCTGGGGCGCGAGCAGGGCTTCAAAGAGAATTTCGGCCATGTCGAAATGTTGGTAAGCAAGGCTGCACAGGCACAAGTATGGCCACTGGTGGCGCGCTGGTTGAACGATCAGCAGACCCCGTTGCTGGGCGAGAAGCCGGATCTGGCGGCTGCAGTCTGAGTCGCGAGGCGCTGAAGAGGCCATTTCGTTCGGGGCGGCTTGCGGCTAAGATATGACGCATTGTGCGGTTCTGGTCATATTTAGTGGCTGGTTTGCTATTAAGTATTCAGCGTTTGTTCAGGTTCGCTCAGCGAGCATTGTATGAACTAAGGTAAACAGCGACTGCCGGAACTCGTCTTACAAGAGTGCGTCATCCTTGATCGTCTTCCTTTTTACAGGAGTTTTTCGATGAACCATTACCTCACGCCTGACCTGTGCGATGCCTATCCGGAGCTGGTCCAGGTGCTGGAACCGATGTTCAGCAATTTCGGCGGACGTGATTCGTTCGGCGGCGAAATCGTGACCATCAAATGTTTCGAAGACAACTCGCTGGTCAAGGAGCAAGCCGAACTCAAGGGCAACGGCAAGGTACTCGTGGTCGACGGTGGCGGATCGCTGCGCCGTGCGCTTCTCGGAGACATGATCGCCGAGAAAGCCGCGAAAAACGGCTGGGAAGGGATGGTCATCTACGGTTGCATCCGTGACGTCGATGTCATCGCCCAGACCGATCTTGGCGTCCAGGCACTGGCCAGCCATCCGATGAAAACCGACAAGCGCGGCATCGGCGATCTCAACGTCGCGGTGACTTTCGCCGGAGTGACGTTCCACCCGGGCCACTACATTTATGCGGACAACAACGGCGTAATCATCTCGCCGAGTCCGCTGAAGATGCCTGAATAAGCTTTTGACAAAGGGATGAGGATGTTCGAGGAAGAAAACGCGCAATGGGGGCTGGTGCATGCCCTGGTGCTGGACGGTAGAGGCGGTGCGCGTTCGATAGCCCGGACTGAGCTCGACGATTTGCAGCTACAGGCTCATGAAAGTCTGTGGCTGCACTGGGATCGCAGTCATCCGCAAACGCAGACCTGGCTGCGCAAATCCAGTGGCCTGAACGAATTCACCTGCGACTTGCTGCTGGAAGAGAACACTCGACCGCGCCTGCTGCCGTTGCCGGATTCCGAGTTGCTGCTGTTTTTGCGCGGCGTCAACCTCAATCCGGGGGCCGAACCGGAAGACATGGTTTCGGTGCGGATTTTCGCTTCCGCCCAGCGCGTTATTTCCCTGCGTTTGCGCCCGTTGCGCGCCACGGATGAGCTGCTGACGATTCTGGCGGAGGGCAAAGGCCCGAAAACGTCCTCTGAGCTGATCCTTTATCTGGCGCAATTCCTCACTAATAAAGTGCAGGATCTGGTCACTTGCCTCTCGGAAATCGCCGATGAGGAAGAAGAAAAGATGGATGCCGACGAACGGTATACCCCAGAGCACGGATCGATTTTGCACATCCGTCGAAGGGCGGCCGGACTGAAGCGGTTTCTCGCTCCACAGCGGGATATTTTCGGCCAGATGACGCGGATAAAACTGCCGTGGTTTGTCGATGATGATGCCGATTACTGGAACGAGTTGAACAACAGCCTGACCCGCTATCTGGAAGAACTCGAATTGACCCGAGAGCGCGTGGGGCTTGTCCTGGAGGCGGAAGACCGACGTTTGAGCGTGCGCATGAATCGCACGATGTACCGCTTCGGGATCATCACCTGCATCTTTTTGCCGATGAGTTTTATCACGGGGCTGTTGGGTATAAATGTTGGCGGAATTCCGTTCGCGAGCAGCCCTTATGGTTTCCTGATCGCCTGCTTGACGGTGCTCGCCATGGCCTTCGGCCAATGGTGGTTATTCCGTCGTTTGCGCTGGGTTTGAACATGGCGCATGTGACCCGACCAAATTTGCCCGCGTCTTTCACAGACATCACGAGAGGTGCGTATGCACGATCCGTTTGAACAGTCTTTGCGCGACATGCTCAACGCCTCGCCGTCCAGCCGCGACGACGATGCGTGTCTGGGCCGCGTACTCAAAACCGCCAACCGCCAGGTCGGCGCGGGTGATCTGTTTAGCCTGCTGGGCCGCTGGCTGCCCGCGCTGATGATCGCCCTGAATAACGGATCGGCCCATGTCTCGCCGGTTTCCCGTCTTCGTAAACCTACCGCTCGCACTGCTGATAAGGCTGATTGAATATGGAACTTGATCTCTGGACTCAGAGCCTCGTCACTGCAATGACTGCGTTGTGGACCAAAGTCGCCAACTTCATCCCGAACCTGTTCGGCGCACTGGTGGTGCTGCTGTTGGGTTTCGTCGTGGCCAAGCTGCTCGATACCTTGCTGTCCAAACTGCTCGCTAAATTGGGCCTCGATCGCCTGATGGGCGGCACCGGACTGACTAAATTGCTGTCGCGCGCCGGGCTTCAGGTTCCGATCTCGACACTGATCGGCAAGATCGTTTACTGGTTCGTTCTGCTTATTTTTCTGGTTTCTGCAGCAGAATCCCTTGGCCTTGAGAGAGTTTCAGCTACGCTCGATATGCTGGCGCTGTATTTGCCAAAAGTATTTGGCGCAGCCCTGGTGTTGCTGGTGGGTGTTTTGCTCGCGCAACTGGCCAATGGGCTGGTGCGTGGGGCGGCAGAAGGCGTAGGCCTGGACTACGCTTCGGGGCTGGGGCGAATCGCTCAGGGGCTGGTGATCATCATCAGCATCTCGGTCGCGATCAGTCAGCTTGAGGTCAAGACCGACCTGCTGAACCATGTGATTGTCATCGTTTTGATTACCGTTGGTCTGGCGGTTGCGCTGGCCATGGGGTTGGGAAGCCGGGAAATTGCCGGTCAGATTCTTGCGGGAATCTATGTGCGTGAGTTGTACCAGGTTGGGCAACAAGTGCGTGTTGGCGAGGTCGAAGGCCAGATCGAAGAGATCGGCACGGTTAAAACCACATTGCTGACCGATGAGGGTGAGCTAGTCTCTCTTTCCAATCGGATCCTGCTGGAACAGCATGTGAGTAGCCGCTAATCCGGCAAACCCTGCTAATGTATGCCGCCGCGAAATGCCAGCTGAAGCTGGTTGCGGCGGACATTGACCTGACTGTCGGCACGACTTGTTTTGAATAAAGCCCAAACGCTATCTACGCGCTACGACCCCCGCGAGCTCTCTGATGAGGAGTTGGTCGCGCGCTCGCATACCGAGCTGTTTCACGTGACGCGCGCCTATGAAGAACTGATGCGGCGTTACCAGCGAACATTATTTAACGTCTGCGCGAGATATCTTGGGAACGATCGCGATGCAGACGATGTCTGTCAGGAAGTGATGTTGAAGGTGTTGTATGGCTTGAAGAATTTCGAGGGGAAATCGAAGTTCAAAACCTGGCTGTACAGCATCACTTACAACGAATGCATCACGCAGTATCGGAAGGAACGGCGAAAGCGTCGCTTGATGGACGCATTGAGTCTTGACCCCCTCGAGGAAGCGTCCGAAGAAAAGGCGCCAAAACCCGAGGACAAGGGCGGGCTTGATCGCTGGCTGGTGTATGTGAACCCGATTGACCGCGAAATTCTGGTGCTACGATTTGTCGCAGAGCTGGAGTTTCAGGAGATCGCAGACATCATGCACATGGGTTTGAGTGCTACAAAAATGCGGTACAAACGCGCTCTAGATAAATTGCGTGAGAAATTTGCAGGCATTGCTGAAACTTAGTTCAGCGCAAATATCTCTTACGTGTAGGCAAGTTCTGATAGACTTGCCGCCGAGTTGTCCCCCGGTTTGCGGGACTGCTTCACAATCACCAGATGGGGATTTAACGGATGAAACTGAAAAACACCTTGGGCTTGGCCATTGGTTCTCTTATTGCTGCCACTTCGTTCGGCGCTCTGGCACAAGGCCAAGGCGCAGTTGAAATCGAAGGCTTCGCTAAGAAAGAACAATTCGACAGCGCTCGTAACTTCAAGAACAACGGCAACCTGTTCGGCGGCTCGATCGGTTACTTCCTGACCGACGACGTTGAACTGCGTCTGGGCTACGACGAAGTGCACAACGTACGTGCCGACGACGGCAAGAACGTAAAAGGCGCTAACACCGCTCTGGACGCTCTGTACCACTTCAACAACCCGGGCGACATGCTGCGTCCGTACGTTTCGGCCGGTTTCTCTGACCAGAGCATCGACCAGAACGGTTCGAACGGTCGTAACCGTTCCACCTTCGCCAACGTTGGCGGCGGTGCCAAGCTGTACTTCACTGACAACTTCTACGCCCGTGCTGGCGTTGAAGCTCAGTACAACATCGACCAAGGCGACACCGAGTGGGCTCCAAGCGTCGGTATCGGTGTGAACTTCGGTGGCGGCTCCAAGCCTGCTGCTGCTCCAGTTCCAGCACCAGCTGAAGTCTGCTCCGACAGCGACAACGATGGCGTTTGCGACAACGTTGACAAGTGCCCAGACACCCCAGCCAACGTAACTGTTGACGCTGATGGCTGCCCGGCAGTTGCTGAAGTTGTTCGTGTTGAGCTGGACGTTAAATTTGACTTCGACAAATCTGTTGTTAAAACCAACAGCTACGGCGATATCAAAAACCTGGCTGACTTCATGAAGCAGTACCCATCCACCACCACTACTGTTGAAGGTCACACTGACTCCGTCGGTCCTGACGCTTACAACCAGAAACTGTCCGAGCGTCGTGCAAACGCCGTTAAGCAAGTTCTGACCAACCAGTACGGTGTTGAATCGTCCCGCGTTCAGTCTGTTGGCTACGGCGAATCCCGCCCAGTTGCTGACAACAAAACTGAAGCTGGCCGCGCTGTAAACCGTCGCGTAGAAGCGCAGGTTGAAGCTCAAGCTAAGTAATTAGCTGCCGCTCCGAGAAAAGCCCGGCTTATGCCGGGCTTTTCTTTGTCTGCGATTTGGTAAAGCGCCAGCGCTTACAAGGCGCAAGCACTCCCAATGTTGGAGCTGCCGAAGGCTGCGATCTGTTGATCTTGCGCAACAGCAGCAACAGCAGCAACAGCACCAATCACCAGGATGGCCGGACTTTTCAGCTCAAACGCAGAGGCATCCAACTCCATCGCCATCAGATCACTGCGGCACTCGCGCTGATGTGGCAATGAGGCGTTTTCGATCATCGCTACCGGCGTATCCTTCGCCATTCCCCCCGCCAACAATTGCTCACGAATCTCGCCAAGCTTGGCCACACCCATGTAGATCACCAGCGTCGTCCCGCCTTGCGCCAGTGCCTGCCAATTCAATTGGCTGTCATCCTGCGTATGCGCAGTCACCAGCGTCACGCCGCGCGCGACACCGCGCAGGGTCAGGGGGATATCGCACTGCGTCGCACCGGCCAGCCCGGCAGTGATGCCGTTGACCAACTCGACCTCGACGCCACGCTCGCGTAACCACTGAGCCTCTTCACCGCCACGACCGAAGATGCACGGATCGCCGCCCTTGAGCCGCACCACACATTTGCCGTGACGGGCGTAGCGCAGCATCAGACGATGGATGAAGGCCTGCGGCGTCGAGCGGCAGCCACCGCGCTTGCCCACCGCAATGATTCGCGCGGCGGGGCAGTGTTCCAGCACGGCGTCGTTGACCAGGTCATCGATCATCACCACATCGGCTTCACGCAAGGCGCGCACGGCTTTGAGGGTCAACAGTTCCGGATCACCAGGGCCAGCGCCCACCAACCAGACTTTCGCATTCATGGTGTCTTCCCTCATCAAATGACGGCAACCGGCTGCACGTTGGCGGCCAGCAAGCGCTTTATCTCCGGGATGCACGAGCCGCATTGCGTGCCGCATCCCAGTTGATTTTTCAAACCCTGCAGGTCAAGTCCTTGGCCAATACCGGCGCAGACTGCGTTGAGGCTGACGTTGTTGCAGTTGCACAAGGTTTTATCGCGACTGACTTGCGCCCCGGCGTTGCCCGGCGGCGCGCTCATTGGCGCCAGCAGCCAGCGTCGCAGTTGTTCATCCGCGCGACCTTCCAGCCACAAACCTTGCAGCCAGTGTTGCGCGAGGGTTTCGCCAGCCAGGCGAATGGCGGTGATCCGGCCGTTTTCAATGCGTACACGCTTGCCGATGGCGCGGCGCGGGTCGTCATAGGCCAGTACGGGGCCATCGATCAGCGACAGACATTCGTCGATCTCGCCAAGCAACTGCGGGTCCGGTGCCGCGCCGCTGGCAGCGCGTATCAGCAATGCCGGGCGTTCACGTCCGACGAGACTCAGACTCACGTAGGAAAACGCCTCGCACAGTGGTCGTAGCGTCTCGAAGTGCCGTTGAACATCACCTTCGATCAGTGCGAAGAGTTGCCACGGCAGATTGACCGACTCCAAACGCACACCGCTGTGCTTGAGTTCAGGCTGTTTGGACAAAGGGTCGAAGGCCGGCAGCGTCACGCTGTTCACGCCACCCTTGAGAAAACGATCGCCCCAGTGCATCGGCAAAAAAGCCTGGCCCGGACGCACGCTGTCATCGCTGCCAACCGCAACGATCACGGCGCCTCGACGACTTTTAAGATTGACCAGATCGCCCGGCTGCAAACGGTGCCGGCGCAGTTCGTCCGGGTGCAGGCTCAATACCGCTTCGCTGACATGCCCGAACAGTTGCGCCGCCGTGCCGGTGCGGCTCATGCCGTGCCATTGATCGCGCAGGCGGCCGGTGATCAGCGTCAGCGGGAAGCGCGCATCACGCTGCTCCTTGGCGGCGCGGTAAGGCTCGGCAATGAACTGCGCGCGGCCATTAGCGGTAGGAAAAATCCCGTCGCTGTACAACCGCGCTGTTCCTTGCCGGGCGCCAGCGGGGAAGGGCCATTGCTGCGGCCCGATCTGGTCGATCAACGCATGACTGATCCCGGACAGATCCAGATCACACCCGCGGGTGAGCAATTTGAACTCATTAAACAGCTGCGAAGGCTGATCGAAAGCAAACAGGCTCGGGTGCTGCGGGCGCAGACGTTTCTCCAGACGCTGTGCGAAATCCACCGTAATTGCCCAGTCTGGCCGCGCTTCACCCGGTGCGAGAATGGCTTTGCGTACGTGGGAAATGCGTCGCTCGGAATTGGTCACCGAACCTTCCTTCTCGCCCCAACTGGCGGCGGGCAATAACAGGTCGGCGAATTCAGCTGTTTCGGTGGTGCGGAAGGCTTCCTGCAATACCACGAACGGACACGCCTGCAGTGCCGCGCGCACCGAGTTTTGATCCGGCATCGATTGCGCGGGGTTGGTGCAGGCTATCCACAACGCCTTTATCTTGCCGCTACGCACCTGTTCGAACAGTTCGATAGCACTGAGCCCGGTGTTTTCCGGCAACCGATCGACGCCCCAGTAAGCCGCGACTTCAGCACGGTGCTCGGGGTTGGCGGCATCGCGATGGCCGGGGAGCAGATTGGACAAACTTCCGGTTTCCCGCCCGCCCATGGCATTTGGCTGACCGGTGAGAGAGAAAGGTCCTGCCCCCGGACGACCGATTTGCCCGGTAGCCAGGTGCAGGTTGATCAGTGCGCTGTTTTTTGCGCTGCCGGCGGTGGACTGGTTCAAGCCCATGCACCACAGCGACAGAAAACTCGGCGCAGTGCCCACCCATTCAGCGCATTGCTGCAGTTGCTCGACGCTGATCCCGCACAGCTGCGACACCATCTGTGGCGTGTAATCACGTACCAGGCTTTTCAGCTCGGCCAGACCTTCGGTGTGGGTGTTGATGAAGTCGCGGTCGATCCACTCTTCCCACAACAGCAGGTGCAAAATCCCATGGAACAGAGCGACATCGGTGCCAGGCAGAATCGCCAGATGTAGATCGGCCAGATCGCAGGTGTCGGTGCGCCGTGGGTCGATGACGATGACTTTCATCTGCGGACGGCGCGATTTAGCCTCTTCGAGCCGACGAAAAAGTACCGGATGGGCATAGGCCATGTTACTGCCGACGATCATCACGCAATCACTGAGCTCCAGATCTTCATAGCTGCATGGCGGTGCATCGGCGCCGAGACTTCGTTTGTAGCCGACCACGGCCGAAGACATGCACAGGCGTGAATTGCTGTCGATGTTGTTGGTGCCGACCAGCGCCCGCGCCAGTTTGTTGAAGGCGTAATAATCCTCGGTCAGCAGCTGTCCGGAAATGTAGAACGCGACGCTGTCCGGGCCGTGCTCGGCGATGGTCTCGGCGAACACATTGGCAGCATGGTCCAGCGCCGTGTCCCAATCGGCGCGGCTGCGCGCCAGACCTTTGCCCAGGCGCAGTTCTGGGTATAACGCTCGGGCTGCGAGGTCGCCGGTCAGGTGCAGGGTCGAGCCTTTGCTGCAGAGTTTGCCGAAGTTGGCCGGATGCGTCGGATCGCCACTGACGCCGAGGATGCGCTCGCCGTCATGCTCGATCAGTACGCCGCAGCCGACCCCGCAATAACAGCAGGTCGAGGCGGTCGTCTGGCGGTTCATCAGATAGCGTCCCGCAGGGCCAATTGCACCCGGCCATTTTCAACCCGCGCCGCGTGATGGTGGGCGCATCCGATATCAGGCGCCTGGGCTTCACCGGATTGCAGGTCGATCTGCCAGTTGTGCAGCGGGCAGGCCACACGTTTGCCGTAAATCAAACCTTGTGACAGCGGGCCGCCCTTGTGCGGGCAGCGGTCGTCGAGGGCGAATACTTCGTCGTCACTTGTACGAAAAATCGCGATGTCACCTTTGGGACCGGCAATGATCCGCGAACCGAGGGTATTGATCTCTTCCAGGGCACAGATATCGAGCCAGTTCATGCCGGCACCTCCAGGTTTTTCACAGGGATCACGTCAAATTCTTTCTTCAATTGCGGCTGCGCCAGTCGCTCCTTCCACGGATCCTGCTCAAACGACAGGGAGAATTGCAGGCGCTCGTTCAACGCTTTGCGACGCTCGGGGTCTTCAAGCACGGCTTTCTTGATGTGCTCCATGCCGACCCGTTGCAGGTAGTGCACGGTGCGCTCGAGGTAAAAGGCTTCTTCGCGATAGAGCTGCAGGAACGCGCCGTTGTACTCGCGAACTTCTTCGGCGGTTTTCAGCTTGACGAAGAATTCGGCGACTTCCGTTTTGATCCCGCCGTTGCCACCGATGTACATCTCCCATCCGGAATCGACGCCGATGATTCCTACGTCTTTGATCCCCGCTTCCGAGCAGTTGCGTGGGCAACCGGAGACAGCCAGTTTGACTTTGTGCGGCGACCACATATTGAACAGGTCATGTTCAAGCTCGATGCCCAGTTGCGTCGAATTCTGCGTGCCGAAGCGGCAGAACTCGCTGCCGACACAGGTTTTCACCGTGCGAATCGATTTGCCGTAGGCGTGGCCGGAGGGCATGTCGAGATCCTTCCAGACGCCGGGCAAATCCTGTTTCTTGATGCCCAGCAGGTCGATGCGTTGACCGCCGGTGACCTTGACCATCGGCACGTTGTACTTGTCGGCGACGTCGGCAATTCGGCGCAATTCCGAAGGGTTGGTCACACCGCCCCACATCCGTGGTACCACCGAGTAAGTGCCATCCTTCTGGATATTGGCGTGGGCGCGCTCGTTGATCAGGCGCGATTGCGGATCGTCCCTGGCCTCGCCCGGCCAGGTGGAAATCAGGTAGTAGTTGAGCGCCGGGCGGCATGTCGCGCAGCCGTTTGGCGTGCGCCAGTTGAGGTAACTCATGGTGCCGGTGATGGTCAGTAGATGTTGCTCGCGGATCGCCTGGCGGATCTGGCCGTGATTGAGGTCGCTGCAACCGCAGATGGCTTTTTCGCTTTTCGGTTTGACGTCTGCCGCACCGCCGACGGTGTTGATCAGGATCTGCTCGACCAGCCCCGCGCAGGAGCCACAGGAACTGGCCGCTTTGGTGTGTTTCTTCACGTCATCGACGCTGAACAGGCCGTGTTCCTGAATGGCTTTGACGATGGTGCCTTTGCACACGCCGTTGCAGCCGCAGACTTCGGCGGTGTCGGCCATGACCATGGCTTTGTCCTGGCCCTGATGTCCTACGTCACCGAGGGCGTTTTCGCCAAACATCAGGTGATCGCGGATCTCGCCGATGGCGTGATTCTCACGAATCTGTCGGAAATACCAACCGCCATCTGCCGTATCGCCGTACAGACAGGCGCCAACCAAAACGTCATCCTTGATCACCAGTTTTTTGTACACCCCGCCGATCGGATCAGAAAGGGTGATGGTTTCGGTGCCTTCGCCGCCCATGAAGTCGCCGGCGGAAAACAGGTCGATGCCGGTGACTTTCAATTTGGTCGATGTAACCGAGCCCTGATAGCGGGCGAAACCCAATTGCGCGAGGTGGTTGGCGCAGACCTTGGCCTGTTCGAACAACGGTGCGACGAGCCCATAAGCGATGCCGCGATGGCTGGCGCATTCGCCGATGGCATAGATGCGCGGGTCATAGGTTTGCAGGGTGTCGTTGACCAGAATGCCGCGATTGCACGGAATGCCGGCCTTTTCCGCGAGTTCGGTGTTGGGGCGGATGCCAGCGGCCATGACCACCAGATCGGCAGGGATGATGTCGCCGTTCTTGAATTGCACCGAGCCGACCCGACCGTTACCGGCGTCGTGCAGGGCCTGGGTTTGTTCGCACAGACGGAAATGCAGGCCACGGGATTCCAGAGCGCTTTGCAGGAGTTGGCCGCTGGTCTTGTCCAGTTGCCGCTCCAGCAACCACTCACCGAGATGCACGACGGTGACGTGCATGCCGCGCAGCATCAGGCCGTTGGCAGCTTCGAGGCCGAGCAGGCCACCGCCGATCACGACGGCGTGCTTGTGGGTTTTGGCGGTGTCGATCATTGCCTGGGTGTCGGCAATGTCGCGGTAGCCGATCACACCGTGCAAGGTATTGCCAGGAATTGGCAGAATGAACGGCGTCGAGCCGGTGGCGATCAGCAGGCGGTCGTACTCGGCTTCAGTGCCGTCCTCGGCAATCACCCGGCGCTTGACCCGGTCGATTTCCACCACTTTGCGGTTGAGCAGCAGCTTGATGTTGTTTTCCAGGTACCAGTCGAGGTCGTTGAGCACGATCTCTTCGAAGGTTTGCTCACCGGCCAGCACCGGCGACAACAGGATGCGGTTGTAATTGGTATGCGGCTCGGCGCCGAAGACCGTGATGTCGTACAGCTCGTTGCTCAGCTTGAGCAGTTCTTCGAGGGTGCGGACTCCGGCCATGCCGTTGCCGATCATCACCAGTTTGAGTTTTTTCATCAGGTTCTCCGGGGAGCTGCGGCTGGCCTCTTGTGGGCTTCAGGCCTTGCTCGAGAAATTTTGCGCAAACAAAAAAAGGCGTCCCGCTAGTTGCCTAGCGAGGACGCCTTTGTCCTGGTCCCGTTCTCTCGGGGAGCACAACCTTCGTCGTTGAAGGTTGGGCTTTATGTGTGTGTTGAAAGGTCTAATGCAGTGGTTGTGCCAAGTACGCCCAATCCCTTGATTACAGGGCTTTACTGGCAGGAATGGAATTTTTCTGCACTGTCTGGAGGCGTGTTGCGCGATTTTGAGGCGCAAAGTCAAAAGATCGCAGCCTTCGGCAGCGCCTAAAGGGGAATCGTGCACATCCTTTAGGCGCTGCCGAAGGCTGCGATCTTTTCAAGGCTGATGGAACAACAAAACCAGCAGCACCAGATTCCCCAGCAATGCCACCAGCGCCATCGTCCGCCAGACCTTTACCGGCTCACGCTCCAGCAGTGGCCTGGGGCGTACGCTCAAACTGCGCCGCTCGCCTTGTTCCAGCACCAGCAACCATTCTTCTGCCGTTTCAAAACGCTGTTGCGGATCGGCAGCAACGCCGCGCTCCAGGCTCTGCGCCAGCCACTCCGGCAGATCGGGGCGGTAGCGACTGGCACTGACCGGCAAGCCAAATCGCGGCCGTTGAAAGGCTTCGATCTCGCCATAGGGAAAATGCCCCGTGAGCAGGAAATACAGTGTCACGCCCAGCGCATACAGATCCTGTTGTGCGCCGGGCGGGTCACCGCGAAAGGCTTCCGGGGCGATAAAGCTTGGAGTTCCCGGCAATGTCGAAACAGCGTCTTCGGACAGGCCAGGACAGTAGGCCAGACCAAAATCCAGCAGGCGCAACTCACCATCGTCACCAAGCAGCAGGTTCTCCGGTTTGATATCCCGGTGCAGAATCTGCCGCCGATGCAGCAAGCCCACCGCACGCAGCAGTCGCTCAGCCAGTTCATGCCACTTTGCCAATGGTAACGGCCCGCTTCGCTGGAAAAGCTGCGCCAGGGTCGTCCCCGAATATTCCCGCATCACGTAGTACAAATGCTGACGCTGAAGGCACGCATGGACTTCAGGAAAATGCCGACCGGCCACGCGCTTCAGAAACCATTCCTCCGAAAGAAGCGCTTGCCCGGTCTGTGGATCATCTGCCAGTCGTGCGGGCAGGGTTTTCAGCAACCATGGCTGACCTTGGTCGTCGTGCACGCGATAGAGCAGTGATTGCTGACTCTGGCTGACAACCTCTTGCACCTGCCAGCCTTCGAAAGACTGACCGGATTTCAGCGGCGGGGGCAGCGGCCACTGCTGAAGATGCATCAGCGCATCGCCGATGTTCGCTTCACCGACGGCATCTACCCGCACCAGCAAGGCGCTGGCGTTGTCCTGACTGCCGGCCAGATGCGCGGCGTTCACCAGAGTGTTTGCCGCGCTTTGCAGATCCGGCTGGTCGCGCAGGATCGTTGCAATGGCGGTATCGCCCAACGTCGACCACACGCCGTCGCTGAGCAGCACGAAACACTCGCCTGTGCGTAATTCGCCGTCGAGAAAATCCAGCACCAGATGCTGATCAAGCCCTAACGCACGCTTGAGCACGTGCTGCATGCCCGGCTGCTCCCAGACATGATCGTTGGATATCCGCTGCAAGCTGTCGGCATGCCAGCGATAGACCCGGCAATCGCCTACGTGGGCCAGGGTAAAGCGCCTACCGCGCATGACCAAAGCGCTGACAGTGGTGAGCAACGGTTGCCCACCGCCATTGGCCTGCAACCAGCGATTTTGCGCCAGCAGCAGGCGATCCAGTGCCTGGGCCACGCTCCAGGTTTCCGGGGTGGCGTAGTAGTCGAGGGCCAGCGCCTGCAAGGTCGAGCGCGCCGCCAGTCCACCGTCGGCGCACTGGCTGACACCGTCAGCGATGGCGAACAGGTAACCCTTGCTAGCCGCCAGCGCCGGGGCGGGCGTGACCAGACGCAGGGCGTCCTGATTCTCCGCGCGCGGGCCGGTGGCGCTGGCTTCGGCGAAACTCAGTTGCAGGGCCATTCAGGTCTCAGACTCGAGCCGCAGTCACGGCCGCCGAACCCCAGGTGGTTCTCCAGCGCCGCTTGACGCCGTGCAGGCCAAACCACGCCAGCACGCCAAGGCTGGCGAACAACCACAGGGCCAGTTGATAACTGCCGGTGCTCTGTTTGATCGCGCCCATGCCTGCCGCCAGCGCGAAACCGCCGATGCCGCCAGCCATGCCGATCAGCCCGGTCATCACACCAATCTCAAGACGAAAGCGCTGCGGCACCAGTTGGAAAACTGCCCCGTTGCCTGCCCCCAAACCGAGCATGGTGCAGACGAAAAGTGCCAGCGCCGCGTAGGAACTCGGCAGATTGAAGCCGACCGCTGCGATACAGATAGCCGCCACCGTGTACATCGCCAGCAAGGTGCGAATGCCGCCGAAGCGATCCGCCAGTGCGCCCCCCAATGGCCGCATCAGGCTGCCACCGAATACGCAGGCAGCGGTGTAGTAACCGGCGGTGACCGGGCTCAAGCCGTATTGATCGTTGAAGTAGCCGGGCAGGGCGCTGGCCAGGCCGATGAAGCCGCCGAAGGTGACGCTGTAGAAAAACATGAACCACCAACTGTCGCGGTCACCAAGGGCTTTGAAGTAGTCGGCCATGGACTTGGCTTTCGGACGTTGCGGGGCGTTTTTTGCCATCCAGGCGAACAGCACCAGCGTGAGGATCAATGGAATCACTGCGAAGCCGAAGACGTTGCTCCAGCCGAAGGAGGCGGCCAGTACCGGCGCGAGCAGTGCAGCGAACACGGTGCCGGAGTTGCCCGCGCCGGCAATGCCCATGGCTTTGCCCTGGTGCTCAGGCGGGTACCATTGCGACGCCAGCGGCAGCGCCACGGCGAACGACGCGCCGGCCATGCCGAGGAACAGACCGAGGATCAGCGCCTGTTCGTAACTGTGAATACCGAGTTTCCAGGCGCCGAACAGCGCGCAGATGACAATGACCTGGCCGATCAGCCCGGCGGTTTTCGGTGACAGCCGATCCGCCAGCATGCCCATCGCGAAGCGCAGCACGGCGCCGGCAAGGATTGGCGTGGCGACCACGAGCCCGCGCTGCTGCGTGGTCAGGTGCAGGTCGGCCGCGATCTGCACCGCCAGCGGGCCGAGCAGGTACCAGACCATGAAACTCAGGTCGAAGTAGAGGAAGGCCGCGAACAAGGTCGGGGTATGGCCGGATTTCCAGAAGCTTTTATTCATCGCGCACCTCAGCTGTAAAGAGTCTCGAGAAGGAGTCATGAGTCAGCAAAGTGGGGCGCCGCCACGGCCGCACCACCGGCCCCGGGCTGTGGGGCCAAAAACGCAAAAACGCCGCTACCTGATTCGCCGGGTGGGGCGAGCGGGTCAGCGACGTCTTTGTCGTAGGTGGGGCAACCGCCGTTGGTTACCTGTGTGGAATGTGTAGCGAGATTTGTGCCAAGGCTTAAAGATCGCTGCCTCGTTGCACTCGAAAGCTCCTACAGGGGGAGCATCTAACTCTTGTAGGAGCTGCCGAAGGCTGCGATCTTTTGATCTTGCTGGTTATTCAGCCGAGCAATTCACTCATCGCAATAATCTGCTCCGCCACCTGAATCAGCTTCTGCTGGCGGCTCATGGCCTGGCGCCGCATCAGGGTGTAGGCCTCTTCCTCATTGCAGTCCTTCATCTTCATCAACAAGCCTTTGGCCAGTTCGATGCGTTTGCGCTCAGCCAGCTGCTGGTCGCGGGCGTGCAGCTGCGCACGCAACGCCTGATCACTCTCGAACCGCGCCATGGCCACATCGAGAATCGGCTGTAAACGTTGTGCGTGAATGCCTTCAACGATGTAGGCACTGACCCCGGACTTTATCGCCTGACGCATCACGCCGGGGTCATGCTCGTCGGTAAACATCACGATGGGGCGTGGCTGATCGCGGCTGACCAGCACCACTTGCTCCATTACATCGCGGCTCGGTGACTCGGTATCGATCAGGATGACGTCCGGGCGCACCGTTTCGACGCGTGCGGGCAGGTCGATGGTCAGGCCAGACTCGTCAATCACCTCAAAACCGGCCTCGGTCAGCGCCGCTTTCAGGCGTCCGACTTTTTTCGCCGTGTCGTTGATCAGCAGAATGCGCAGCATGTTGGCGGTCTCCTGTCAGCGGCGGGCGAGAAGGGGAGCATCGTCGCTCAGGGCGTGCAGCTTGAAACTGCGCGCGTAACCGGCCGGATCACTGCCATCCCAGATTTTGCCGTCGAGCAACTGACTGCTTCGCATGTCCGTGCCCCGCGCGGTGACGCCAACAGCAGTCGCCGCGTCGCGATAGAGGCTCAATTGCTGAACCTGACGCGCCACGGCGAGGTAATCCGGGTCTTCGCGCAGCAAGCCCCAGCGGCGGAACTGGGTCATGAACCACATACCGTCGGAGAGATACGGCAGATTGACTTCGCCGTTGCCGTGAAAGCGCAAGGCGTGGGGATCCTGCCAGCGATGACCGAGGCCGTCGGTGTACTCACCGAGAAAGCGCGGTTCGATGCACGAAACCGGCGTATCGAGATAATCCGGGGCGCTCAGCAGTTGTGCGGTGCTGCGGCGATTCTCCTGGCTTTCTTCGATAAATCGGCTGGCTTCGAGGATCGCCATCACCAGCGCGCGCGCGGTGTTCGGGTATTGCTCGACGAAGGCGCGGGTGCAGCCGAGGACTTTTTCCGGGTGATCGGGCCAGATCGTCTGGCTGGTGGCCAGCGTAAAGCCGAGATCCTGCTGTACCGCGCTGGCGGCCCACGGTTCGCCGACGCAAAAGCCGTCGATTCGTCCCGCTTGCAGGTGCGCAACCATTTGCGGCGGCGGCACGACCACGCTGTCGACATCCTGTAACGGATGAATGCCTTGGCTCGCCAGCCAGTAATAAAGCCACATCGCGTGCGTGCCGGTCGGGAAGGTCTGGGCAAAGGTCAATTTTGCGCGGGATTGGTGCACGTGGCGATCCAGCGCTTCAGGACTGTTCACACCGAGGGCTTGCAGACCGTGGGAGAGGTTGAGGCTCTGACCGTTTTGGTTGAGGCCCATCAACACGGCCATATCGGTAGATGCGATGCCGCCGATGCCCAAATGCACGGCGTAGATCAAACCGTACAGGCTGTGGGCGGCATCGAGTTCGCCGCTGACCAGTTTGTCGCGCAGGTTGGCCCACGAACTCTGGCGCTTGAGGTTCAGGGTCAGGCCATAAGGCTGAGCGAAACCCTGAGTGGCGGCCACCACCACCGAGGCGCAATCGCTCAGGGCCATGAAACCAAGATTGATCGCAGTCTTTTCCGGAGCATCGCTGCCGTTGACCCAGGCCAGCGGCCCGACGGAGGGTTCATTCATCGCATGCACCTGCAAAAGCCGCCTTCAAAAAAAACGCCGCCATCGATTTTGCGCAGGCAAAACCCCATGACGACGCCATTGTCCTTGCCTGTACGCCGCCATTGGCGTGCGGGCTGATGGCAAGCAGGGTGCAAGGCATATGCCAGTCGCGTCGATTTGCGCATGCGCCTCGCGCGGGGGGGCGATGCCCGGCTATAATCGCCGCCTCTTTTCGCCGCCCGAGTCATCGCCGCCCATGTACACCCTGGCCCGTCAGCTGTTGTTCAAACTTTCCCCGGAAACCTCCCACGATCTGTCGCTGGATCTGATCGGCGCGGGTGGACGTTTGGGCCTCAACGGTCTGCTGTGCAAGGCGCCAGCGAAGTTGCCGGTGACGGTCATGGGCCTGGAGTTCCCCAACCCGGTGGGTCTGGCGGCGGGTCTGGACAAGAACGGCGCGGCCATCGACGGCTTCGCGCAGTTGGGTTTCGGTTTTGTCGAAATCGGCACCGTGACCCCGCGTCCGCAGCCCGGCAACCCGAAACCACGGATTTTCCGCCTGCCGGAAGCCGAGGCGATCATCAATCGCATGGGCTTCAACAATCTGGGTGTGGATAACCTGCTGACGCGGGTCGCAGCGGCCAAATACAAGGGCGTGCTAGGCATCAACATCGGCAAGAATTTCGATACCCCGGTTGAACGCGCGGTTGACGATTACCTGATCTGCCTGGACAAGGTCTACGCCCACGCCAGTTACATCACCGTCAACGTCAGCTCGCCGAACACCCCGGGCCTGCGCAGCTTGCAGTTCGGCGATTCGCTCAAGCAGTTGCTGGCGGACCTGGCCACGCGCCGCGCCGAACTGGCGCTGCGTCATGGCAAGCATGTGCCGCTGGCGATCAAGATTGCCCCGGACATGACCGACGAAGAAACCGCGCAGGTCGCGCAAGCGCTGATCGAAACCGGGATGGACGCGGTGATTGCCACCAACACCACGCTGAGCCGGGTTGGTGTTGAAGGCATGGTGCATGGTGACGAGGCGGGCGGCCTGTCCGGTGCGCCGGTGCGAGACAAGAGCACCCACACCGTGAAAGTACTGGCGGCTGAGCTGGGTGGGCGCTTGCCGATCATCGCAGCGGGCGGCATCACTGAAGGCAAGCATGCTGCTGAGAAGATCACTGCGGGTGCCAGTCTGGTGCAGATTTACTCGGGCTTCATCTATAAAGGCCCGGCGCTGATTCGTGAATCGGTGGATGCGATCGCCGCATTGCGCAAATAACCCAGGCTGTCCCGGTCAATGTAGGAGCTGCCGAAGGCTGCGATCTTTTGATCTTGATGTTGATTTTAAAAAAACAGGATCAAAAGATCGCAGCCTGCGGCAGCTCCTACAGAGGTGGTCGGCAGACATTCGAAAGGCGGGCGTCAGTCAAATCGACCGGGCATAAAAAAGGGCTCCTCGAAGGAGCCCTTGGGCCGTAGCCCGCCGTCCGGGAGGGACGTGCGTGGTTAATGCGTTGCAAATTCAGATTGTCGTGTCGGAATAAATGCCCTGTGTCAGCCGACGGCGTGAAGTTCGTTGAGTCTGTGGATTCCCGCAGTGCCGGTCATACCGTCCCAGTTGTCGCCGCGTCCTTCTCGCCAGCCGTTAATCCAGGCTTGACGTACCGACGGTAGAGTAAATGGGCAAAGCTCACGGGATTTGCCACCAACGCCATATTGATATCCGCGCAAAAATGCTCTTTCCAACGGATCACGCTTAAGTCTTCTCATAGGGTGTTTCCCTCACTTGTTGACTGTATGTGTCGCGTTGACCTCAACCGAGGTCTGGCAGAAAAACTCTGCCGGGGGCGGCTCGCTGCCGGCGTGGCGAGCCAAGGTGTTGACGCCGTTGCGACGTCAACCTGTGCTCAGTTCTAACCAATGAGTCACACCGATGGAATGACCGTTTTGTCATAAGGACGTAACGAAAAGGGTGCTATGGCAATAAGTAACTGCGTATTTGTTCAATGTTTATTGAGCAAACCCCGGTATGATCGGCACCGCGCTGCATGATGGGCTTAATCCTTTAGTGAGAATGACCCACGGTTGCACTGGGGTACTATTCGACGAAGGGTTGTTTTGAGTCATTTTGTTGCTTCAACTTTTTTCTCTGTCCTTGCATCTAAGCTCTTTTAACCCGAGCAGCAGGGATGGGACGGCACACCTTCGTGCCACGCGGGCGTTCTTTTAGAAAAGCGCCTGATTGAAAACCGGATCGGCAATGCGTTGTCGGTTCACATAGCCAAAGGCTCTGGAAATACCATGTCCGACCAATTCGAACTCTTCCTCACTTGCCCCAAAGGTCTTGAAGGCCTGCTTATCGAGGAAGCCGTCGGGCTTGGCCTTGAAGAAGCCCGCGAGCACACCTCCGCCGTGCGTGGCATGGCAACCATGGAAACCGCCTATCGTCTGTGCCTGTGGTCGCGCCTGGCCAACCGCGTGTTGCTGGTGCTCAAGCGTTTCCCGATGAAGGACGCTGAAGACCTGTACCACGGCGTGCTCGACGTCGAGTGGCAAGACCACATGCTCAGCGATGGCACCCTGGCCGTTGAATTCAGCGGCCACGGCTCGGGCATCGACAACACTCACTTCGGCGCCTTGAAGGTCAAGGACGCCATCGTCGACAAACTGCGTACCCCGCAGGGCGACCGTCCGTCGATCGACAAGCTCAACCCGGATCTGCGCATTCACCTGCGTCTGGATCGCGGCGAAGCGATTCTCTCCCTCGACCTATCCGGCCACAGCCTGCACCAGCGCGGCTACCGCTTGCAGCAAGGTGCAGCGCCGCTGAAGGAAAACCTCGCGGCAGCAATCCTGATCCGTTCCGGCTGGCCGCGCATTGCTGCCGATGGCGGCGCGCTGGCTGACCCGATGTGCGGTGTCGGTACGTTCCTCGTCGAAGCGGGGATGATCGCCGCCGATATGGCGCCGAACCTGCGTCGTGAGCAGTGGGGCTTCACCGCATGGCTGGGCCACGTGCCGGCGCTGTGGAAAAAGCTCCACGAAGAGGCGACCGAACGTGCGGCTGCCGGTCTGGCCAAGCCGCCGCTGTGGATTCGTGGTTACGAAGCTGACCCGCGCTTGATCCAACCGGGCCGCAACAACGTTGAACGTGCCGGCCTGAGTGAGTGGATCAAGATCTACCAGGGCGAAGTGGCGACGTTCGAGCCGCGTCCGGATCAGAACCAGAAAGGTCTGGTGATCTGCAACCCGCCGTACGGCGAGCGTCTGGGCGACGAAGCCAGCCTGCTGTATCTCTACCAGAACCTCGGCGAGCGTCTGCGTCAGGCCTGCCTGAACTGGGAAGCGGCGGTGTTCACCGGTGCGCCGGATCTGGGCAAGCGCATGGGCATCCGCAGCCACAAACAGTATTCGTTCTGGAACGGCGCACTGCCGTGCAAGCTGCTGCTGATCAAAGTCACTCCGGATCAATTCGTCACGGGCGAGCGTCGCACCCCGGAACAGCGTCAGGTCGAGCGTGAGCAAGCAGCTTACGACCAGACGCCGGACGAGCCACAAGAACGCAAGTTCAACAAGAACGGCAACCCGATCAAACCAACGCCAGCCCCGGCTCCGGTGGTCGAGCAGGCTCGCTTGAGCGAAGGCGGGCAGATGTTTGCCAACCGTCTGCAGAAAAACCTCAAGGCACTGGGCAAGTGGGTCAAGCGCGAAGGCATCGATTGCTACCGCGTGTACGATGCGGACATGCCGGAATACGCGATGGCCATCGACCTGTACCACGACTGGGTGCACGTTCAGGAATACGCCGCGCCGAAATCGATCGACCCGCAAAAGGCTTCGATCCGCATGTTCGATGCATTGGCAGCGATTCCGCAGGCGCTGAACATCGACAAGAGCCGCGTGGTGGTCAAACGCCGCGAGCGCCAGAGTGGCACCAAGCAGTACGAACGTCAGGCTGCGCAGGGCAAGTTCAATGAAGTGACCGAGGGCGGCGTCAAGTTGCTGGTCAACCTCACCGACTACCTCGACACCGGACTGTTCCTGGATCACCGGGCGATGCGCCTGCGCATTCAGAAAGAAGCCGCCGGCAAGCGCTTCCTCAATCTGTATTGCTACACCGCGACCGCCAGCGTGCACGCGGCCAAGGGCGGTGCGCGCAGCACCACCAGCGTCGACCTGTCGAAAACCTACCTCGACTGGGCGCGCCGCAACCTGTCGCTGAACGGCTTCTCGGACAAGAACCGTCTGGAGCAGGGCGACGTGATGGCGTGGCTGGAAAGTTGCCGCGAAGAGTACGACCTGATCTTCATCGATCCGCCGACCTTCTCCAACTCCAAGCGCATGGAAGGCATTTTCGACGTGCAGCGTGATCAGGTGCAGTTGATCGACCTGGCCATGGCGCGCCTGGCGCCGGGCGGCGTGTTGTATTTCTCCAACAACTTCCGCAAGTTCCAGTTGGAAGAGAACCTGGCCGAGCGTTACGCGATTGAGGAAATCAGCGCGCAGACCATTGATCCGGATTTCGCGCGTAACACCAAGATTCACCGCGCCTGGAAAATCACGGCTCGTTGACGCTGCAAGGGATTGGATCCACAGAGCCTTGATTTTAAAGGCTCTTGGATCTGATCAACGCTAGCCAAATTGATGGCTAATAGCTATAAACTCACTCATGGCCAATGGGGGTTCCCCCGCAATGCTGGCGTAGTGAGTTGCCCTTATGTCGTTGCACCCCGTGCGCCCGAAGATTTTGGGTTTCATCAGCGAAGACGTCTCGGCCTGGCTGGTCGCGATGCTGGTATTGCTCGCCGGCGGGATACTCACGGGGCTGCTCGCCTGGGCTACTTTCAGCCAGTTTGAACAACAACTGCGTCAGCGCTTTCAGTTGCTGGCCAATGAGCGTTACAGCCGCATCGAAGAGCGATTTCAGGACCAGGAGCAACGCCTCGACGGCCTGCGCCGCTTCTTCACCAATTCCCAATCGGTGTCTCGCGCCGAGTTCGATGGTTATACCCGACCCTTATTACTGCGCACCCAGGCCTATTCGTTTGCCCTCAGGGTCAGTGCTGCCGAGCGCGCCGAATTTGAGCAGCGCGTGCGTGCGGAAGGCCTGAGCATGTTTACGATTCGCGAACTTAATGAACAGCGCGAGTTGCAACTGGCGGGCGCCCGAGATGAATACGTGCCGGTTTTATTCAGTCAGACCCAAAGCCGTCTGGGCTCGCCGCTGGGCTACGATTTGCTCGCGCAACCGCTGCGCCGCGATGTCCTGCAGCGCGCCGATGAGCTGCGTAATCTGGTCGTTTCGCAACCGATGAATCTGATCAGTGTCGAGCCAGCCTATGCCCGCGGGGTCTTGCTGGTGGCGCCAGTCATTCGAGAGGGGCAGCAAAAGCCTTTCGGCTATGTGATGGCCGTGATCAGCATGCGCCAGTTGCTGGCGGATGGTTTGCCGGACGCGTTCCATGACTACCTTTCGGTGCGCATTCTCGACCTGTCGATCCCTGAGCAGCACGAGGTGCTCTACGAATCGGCTAACGATCCGGCACCCAGTGCTCTGGCCACCACCCGGCTGGTACGCATGGCCGATCATGACTATCAGGTGGATATCCTGCCGAGCGACGCTTTCGTGCAGGCCAACGACTCCTCAGTGGGGAGCGTGCTGATTCTCGGTGGATTACTCAGTCTGCTGCTGAGTGCGTTGTTATATGTGCTGGTCAGCCAGCGCCAGCGAGCCTTGTATCTGGTCGAGCAGCGCACGCAAGAGTTGCACGAGAGCGAACAGGAACTGCGCGGCACTCACGGCCAGTTACGCGGCGTGCTGAATGCCGCAACGCAGGTGGCAATCATCGCCACCGATCTGCGCGGGGTGATCAGCACCTTCAACCCCGGCGCCGAACAGATGCTTGGCTACCGCAGCGATGAGGTGGTCGGCCGCATGACCCTGGAGAACCTGCATTTTCCGCGCGAACTGATGGCCCGCGCGGCGGAATTGAGTGCGCGTTACGGCAAGACGATCCCGACCTGTCAGGCGATGCTGGTCGAGGGCGGCGAAGTCGGCGGGCACGAGGCGCGCGAGTGGACCCTGATCTGCCAGGACGGCAGTCACCTGCCGGTGAACATGCTCGCCACCCCTGTGCTTGATGAGCAGGGCCTGTGGGTCGGGCATCTGGCGATCTGCATCGACATCACTGAGCGCAAGCGTGTGCACGAGGCGCTGGCGGCGCGTGATGTGCTGCTGAAAAAGCTCAGCGCTCACGTGCCCGGCGGCATTTACCAGTTCAAGATGGAATTCGACGGTCGCTTCAGTGTGATTTACGCCAGCGACGGCATCCGCGAGATCTACGAACTCGAACCGGATGTGCTGCTGCTCGATGCCGAGGCCATTTTCTCCCGTATCTATCCGCAAGACGTGAGCCGCGTGCGCACCTCGATTCGGGCATCAGCGCAAAACCTCAGCCCTTGGCGCGAGGAATATCGCGTGCAGTTGCCCGTACGCGGTCTGCGCTGGGTGCGCGGCGAGGCGACGCCGGAGGAGCTGCCCGGCGGTGGCGTGCTTTGGCATGGCTATATCTCGGACATTTCAGATTTGAAGCGCGTGGAGGAGGAACTTCGGGCGCTGTCGATCACTGATTCGTTGACCGGTATCCACAACCGTCGCTATTTCCAGGAGCGCCTGACCACCGAAATGGCCCGGGTCGAGCGCGGTGGCGGTGAACTGTCGGTGATCATGCTCGACATCGACCATTTCAAACGGATCAACGACCAGCACGGTCATGCCGTGGGCGACCGGGTGCTGCAAGCCGTGTGCGAGCGCATCGGCCATCGCTTGCGTCGCACGGATGTGTTCTGTCGCTTGGGTGGCGAGGAATTCATGGTGCTCTGCCCGGACATCGACGGCGAACACGCGTACATGCTCGCTGTGGAGTTGTGGCAGGGGTTGCGCAGTGCACCGGTTGATGTGGTCGGCGTGGTGACCGCAAGTTTCGGTATCGCCAGTTGGCGACCGGGGGAGGGCGCTGATTCGCTGTTGCTGCGCGCGGACTACGGGGTGTACGCGGCGAAGCAGGGCGGGCGGGATCGGGTTGAGCGGCAGATGAATTGACATTGAACACAGCACAAACCCTGTGGGAGCCGGGCTTGCCCGCGATGGCGTCAGTTCACTCAGAATCTTTGGTGACTGACCTTACGCTATCGCTGGCAAGCCAGCTCCCACAGGGTTTTAGGGTGTTGGTGGGACTGGATTACAGGACGGAAGCCGTCTGCGGCAGCTTCGGCTGGCGATACAGATCCAGCAGCACCTGATCCAGCACCGACGATGCACCAAACGGCGCTTTGTCGTTGAGGATCGCCACCACCGCCCAAGTGTTGCCGTTGACGTCGCGGCTGAAACCGGCAATCGCTCGCACGGTGTTCAGGGTGCCGGTCTTGACGTGGGCTTCGCCGCGCATAGCGGTGGTCTTCAGGCGTTTGCGCATGGTGCCGTCGGTGCCGGCAATCGGCAACGAGCTGATGTACTCGGCGGCATACGGGCTGTGCCAGGCGGCTTGCAGCATGTTCGCCATCTCACGGGCGCTGACCCGTTCGGCACGGGACAGGCCGGAACCGTTCTCCATCACCAGGTGCGGTGCGGTAATGCCTTTTTTCGCCAGCCACTGACGGACTACGCGCTGCGCTGCCCTGGCGTCGTCACCGTCGGCGTCGTTGCGAAATTTCTGGCCCAGGCTCAGGAACAGCTGCTGAGCCATGGTGTTGTTACTGTATTTGTTGATGTCGCGAATGATTTCCGCCAGATCCGGCGAGAATGCGCGAGCCAGCAATTTGGCGTTGCTCGGGGTCGGCGCGAGACGATCCCTGCCCTGAATGCTGCCACCCAACTCCTTCCAGATCGCACGAACGGCGCCCGCGGTGTAGGTCGCGTGGTCGAGCAGCGACAGGTAGGTCTGCGAGCTGCAACCTTCACCCAACTGGCCGCCCACCGTCACGGTCACGCTGCCATCGGGCTGTGGCACCGGGTTGTAGCGCACACCGCCGGTGCATTGCTTGGAGGGGAGCGCTTTAACGGTGTTTTCGATGCGAATGCTGGCGATCGGCGGTTCCACCGAGATCAGCACCCGGCCACCGTCATTGCGGGCGACGAAGCGCAGGGCCTTGAGGTTGACCAGCAGCGAGTCGGGTTTGACCAGAAACGGCTTGTTTTCGTCATTGCCGTCATCGTTGAATTCCGGCAGCTGTGGCTGCACGAAGAAATTGCGGTCCAGCACCAGATCACCGGTGATCTGCGTGACGCCGTTGGCGCGCAGATCGCGCATCAACAGCCAGAGTTTTTCCATGTTCAGCTTCGGATCGCCGCCACCCTTGAGGTAGAGGTTACCGTTGAGGATACCGCCGCTCAGAGTGCCATCGGTGTAGAACTCGGTTTTCCACTGGTGGTTGGGGCCGAGCATTTCCAGCGCCGCGTAGGTGGTAACCAGTTTCATGGTCGAGGCCGGGTTGACCGACACATCGGCGTTGAACACGGTGGCTGTGCCTGGGCCATCGAGCGGCACCATTACCAGCGACAGGGCGTTAGGCTGCAGTTTGCTCGCCTTGAGGGCTTTTTCGACATTGGGGGTCAGGGCAGTATTGATTGGGGCAGCAGAGGCAGGCAGGGCCAGAGGAAGAAATAGGCCGGCGAAAAAAAGTGGACGCAACGATTTGATCATGTGAAATAAAACCCTGCAAAAGAGGGGGAGAAAAACGAGGACATGGATGAAAAAGCCCTCAGTGGTCACGAAAGTGTCGGCATTATGCCCCAAGGTGTAACCGCTTGTGCCGTCCCCGGGGTGGCTAATCAGTGATTTTTTTACAGGCGGTCGGCCGCAGTGTCCAGAGAGTCGGGCAAATGACGTCTTAAACTGGTAAAGTGCCGGCCGTTATTACTTAAGAGGATTGTTCCAATGGCGACTAACCGTTCCCAGCGTCTGCGCAAAAAACTGTGCGTTGATGAATTTCAAGAGCTGGGTTTCGAACTGAACCTGGACTTCAAAGAAGACTTGTCCGAAGAAGCCATTGACGCTTTCCTCGAAGCCTTCATCAAAGAAGCCATGGAAGCCAATGGTCTGGGTTATGTTGGCGGCGACGACTTCGGTCTGGTATGCCTGCAGAAGCGTGGCTCGGTCAACGAAGAGCAGCGTGCTGCTGTTGAAGCCTGGCTGAAAACCCGTAGCGAACTGACCGGTGCAACCGTCAGCCCGCTGCTGGACGTTTGGTATCCGGAAAAGCCGATCAACGCGGCTAAGTGATACTGAAAAAAACGGCGACCTGAGGGTCGCCGTTTTTTTTCGTGGATCAAAAGATCGTAGCCTTCGGCAGCTCACAGGATCTACGCGTATTCCCTGTAGGAGCTGCCGAAGGCTGCGATCTTTTGATCTTACGCTTTACGCCAATTCAAAATCACCAGCGTCACAACCCCCGCAACAATCCCCCAAAACGCCGATCCGATGGAGAACAGCGTCAACCCCGACGCCGTCACCATAAACGTGATCAGCGCCGCTTCGCGTTCCTTCACTTCGGTCATTGCGATGCTCAAGCCGTTGATGATCGAGCCAAACAGCGCAAGCGCAGCAATTGACAGCACCAGTTCCTTCGGCAGCGCGGCAAATAGCGCCGCCAACGTTGCGCCGAACACCCCGGCGATCCCGTAGAAAATCCCGCACCACACTGCTGCGGTGTAGCGTTTGTTGCGATCTTCGTGGGCATGCGGCCCGGTGCAGATTGCCGCGCTGATGGCGGCGAGGTTGATGCCGTGTGAACCGAACGGCGCCAGTAACAACGAAGCGATGCCGGTAGTGGTGATCAGCGGCGAGGCCGGGACGGTGTAGCCGTCGGCGCGCAGCACGGCGATGCCGGGCATGTTCTGCGAAGTCATGGCTACGACGAACAGCGGAATGCCGATGCTGATGGTTGCCGCCAGCGAAAAGTGCGGCGTGGTCCACACCGGCGTGGCCACTTCCAGATGAAAACCGCTGAAGTCCAGCAGCCCCATGAAGCCCGACAGCGCGGTGCCGATCAGCAGTGCGGCGAGCACGGCATAGCGGGGCGACAGGCGTTTGACCAATAAATAGGTGAAGAACATGCCCAATACCAGACCGGTGCGGTGTTGCGCGGCGACGAAAATTTCGCTGCCGATCTTGAACAAAATCCCCGCCAGCAAGGCTGCCGCCAGCGATGCCGGGATCTTCTTCATCAGCCGTTCAAAACTACCGGTCAGCCCGCAGATCGTCACCAGCACCGCGCAGGTGATGTAGGCGCCGATGGCTTCGCCGTAACTCACGCCGCCAAGACTGGTGATCAACAACGCCGCGCCGGGTGTCGACCAGGCAATGGTGATGGGCGTGCGATAGCGCAGCGACAGGCCGATCGAGCACACCGCCATGCCAATCGAAATTGCCCAGATCCACGAAGAAATCTGCCCGCTGGTCAGGCCCGCCGCTTGCCCGGCCTGGAACATAAGGACCAGGGAGCTGGTGTAACCGGTCATCATCGCAATAAAACCGGCGACGATGGCCGAGGGCGATGTGTCGGCCAGAGGGCGCAGTTGAGTGTGCGTGGCGTCGTTCATGACGGCGGTGTTCCTTATACCAATGACATTATTTCCCTGTAGGAGCTGCCGAAGGCTGCGATCTTTTGATCTTGCTTCTACAAAACAACATCAAAAGATCGCAGCCTTCGGCAGCTCCTACATGAGCGGATCGCGTTTGGGCGGCGGATTCTGCGATCAAGCCTAAACTCAATCGTAACGAACCGTTGCAATACAGCCGTGGTCACAAACAGCCATACAGTCGTGTTGCCACCATCCATTGTGTACAATCGCGCTGTTTTTTACGCGATACTTGCCAGCGACCTACTGTGCCGTATTACAGTCACGGTCTATTCGCCGCAGTTCTCCCGACTCGAGTGCCCATGAACGAACAGTTGCAACCCCTCAAGAAACAACCGCGAGCAGGCAAAGCCGGCCGCAGCGGAACCCAGGACGATATTGTCTACGCGCACATCTTCGAGGCCATCCTCGAACAGCGTCTGGCGCCCGGCACCAAGTTGAGCGAAGAAGCGCTGGGGGAAATCTTTGGGGTCAGTCGCACCATCATTCGCCGCGCGCTGTCGCGTCTGGCCCATGAAGGTGTGGTGCTGTTGCGGCCGAACCGTGGCGCCGTCGTTGCCAGCCCGAGCGTGGAAGAAGCGCGTCAGGTGTTCATGGCCCGCCGTCTGGTCGAACGCGCGATCACTGAACTGGCCGTGTTGCACGCGACCGCCGAACAGATCGCCGAATTGCGCCAAATGGTCAACGACGAGCGCGACAGCTTCTCGCGCGGTGATCGCGGCGCCGGTATTCGTCTGTCGGGCGAGTTCCATCTGAAACTGGCGGAAGCGGCGAAAAATGCACCGCTGGTCAGCTTCCAGCGCAGCCTGGTCTCGCAGACCTCGCTGATCATTGCCCAATATGAAAGCGGCAACCGCTCGCACTGTTCCTACGACGAGCACACCCAACTGATCGACGCCATTGAAGCGCGTAACGGTGAGTTGGCGGTGGATCTGATGATGCATCACATGGATCACATCGACAGCAAGCTCAACCTCGATGAGGAAGGCGCGTCGGATGATCTGCATGCGGTGTTCTCGCATTTGTTGCAGACCAAGAAGCCGGGGCGTCCTGCGGCCAAGCTTTGAGCTGATACCGAGTCGACCCTAATCGCTGGCAAGCCAGCTCCCACAGGATTTTGTGGGGTTAGCAAATCTGCGATTCACCGAGAAACCTGTGGGAGCTGGCTTGCCAGCGATGCAATCTGACAGGCAACAAAAAATCCCCCGGGGCTGAACACCACCGGGGGATTTTTTTTGCCTTGGGAAAACTCAGCGCTGATGCACCAGCGAACCCGCCGCATACGTCTGCTGCACCGTCCGGTCATCGCCCAGCGTCATCAACACAAACAGCGTCTCGGCAATGTTATTCGCCTGTTTCAAGCGATAGCTCAGCAACGGCGTGGCGTTGTAATCCAGCACCAGGAAGTCAGCGTCGCTGCCCGGTTGCAGGTTGCCGATCTTGTCTTCCAGACGCAGCGCCCGCGCGCCACCCAGGGTCGCCAGATACAACGACTTGAACGGGCTCAAGCGCGCGCCCTGCAACTGCATCACTTTGTAGGCTTCGTTCAGTGTTTGCAGCAACGAGAAACTGGTGCCGCCACCCACGTCAGTGCCCAGCCCCACGTTCAACTTGTGCTTCTCGGCCATTGGCAGATTAAACAAACCGCTGCCCAGGAAGAGGTTCGACGTCGGGCAGAACGAAACGGCGGAGCCAGTTTGCGCCAGTCGCGCACATTCGTCGTCGCACAGGTGCACGCCGTGGGCGAATACCGAGCGCTCGCCGAGCAGCTGGTAGTGATCGTAAACGTCCAGGTAGCCCTTGCGCTCCGGGAACAGCTCCTTGACCCACTCGATTTCCTTGAGGTTCTCGCTGATGTGGGTCTGCATGTACAGATCCGGATATTCAGTCAGCAATTGCCCGGCGAGGGTCAATTGCTCCGGGGTGCTGGTCGGCGCGAAACGCGGGGTGACCGCATAGTGCAGGCGACCTTTGCCGTGCCAGCGCTCGATCAGCGCCTTGCTCTCGACGTAGCTGGATTCGGCGGTGTCGGTGAGGTAGTCCGGCGCGTTGCGGTCCATCATCACTTTACCGGCGATCATCCGCAGATCCAGTTTCTCGGCCGCTTCAAAGAACGAGTTCACCGACTGCGGGTGAACGCTGCCGAACACCAGCGCCGTGGTGGTGCCGTTGCGCAGCAGTTCCTTGACGAAAATGTCAGCGACTTCATCGGCGTGCGCCTTGTCGCCGAACTGGCTTTCGCACGGGAAGGTGTAAGTGTTGAGCCAGTCGAGCAGTTGCTCGCCATAGGCGCCGACCATGCCGGTTTGTGGCAGGTGAATGTGGGTGTCGATAAAGCCCGGGGTGATCAAGGCATCCTGATAGTGGTTGATTTCGATGTCTGCCGGCAGCGTCGGCAGCAAGTCGCTGGCGTGGCCGACGGCGCTGATCTTGCCGCCATCGACCACCAGCAGGCCGTCCTCGAAATATTCGTAGGAGGCTTCGATACCGACTTCGGCAGGGTCGGCAATGCTGTGCAGGATGGCGGCGCGGTAGGCTTTGCGAGTCAGAGGCATGAGGTTTCTCTAATCAATTTGAGGCTTTGAGTTTGGCGGCCTGACTGCGGCGTGAAAGCGGCAGCAGTTTGGTAATCGGTTCGGCGCTGGCAGTGTGCTGGCCGAAATTGGCGTTATAAGTGGCGATGATTTCGCCGGCGATGGAGATGGCGATTTCCACAGGCAACTTGCCTTTGACTTCGCCGATACCCATCGGGCAGCGCATGCGTTGCACGACGCTGGCGTCGAAGCCGCGGTCACGCAGACGGTGTTCGAACTTGGCGCGTTTGGTCTTCGAGCCGATCAGGCCGAACCAGGTGAAATCGTTGCGCTTGAGGATCGCGGCGGTGAGTTCCAGATCCAGCTGATGATTGTGGGTCATGACGATGCAATAGCTGCCGGCGGGCAGGTCATCGATTTCATCCACAGGCTCTTCGGCGACGATTTTACGGACGCCGTGGGGAATCTGTGCGGGGAATTCTTCTTCCCGGGAATCGATCCAGCGCACCCGGCAGGGCAGGCTGGCGAGCAGCGGCACCAGGGCGCGACCGACGTGGCCGGCGCCGAACACGGCGATCTGCGCTTGCACCTGGCCCATCGGTTCGAACAGCAACACCGTGGCGCCGCCGCAGCACTGGCCCAGACTGGCACCGAGGCTGAAGCGCTCCAGATGAGTGTCCTGCTTGCCGCTGGCGAGCATCTCGCGAGCGATCTGCATGGCTTTGTATTCCAGGTGCCCGCCACCGATGGTGTCGAAGATCTGGCGAGCACTGACGACCATTTTCGAGCCGGCATTGCGTGGCGTCGAGCCGAGCTCTTCGATGATCGTCACCAGCACACAGGGCTCGCCCTGGTTCTGCAGGTCGGCGAGGGCGTCGATCCAGTTGTACATATTCACCTCGACATCTTTGTTGTCTGTTCGGGCCTCTTCGCGAGCAGGCTCGCTCCCACATTGGAATTGCACAGTCCAACGGTCAGCACAAAACCCTGTGGGAGCTGGCTTGCCAGCGATGGCCGCGCCTCGGTCTTAAAGCGAAGCCAGCTCGGTTTCAGCTTCGACGGCCTTCACCGCTTTAAGCTGACGCATCTGCTCACAGCCCCACAACACCCGCTCCGGGGTCGCCGGGGCGTCGATCTTCGGCTGATGCTTGTAGTCGCCGAGGCTTGCCACAGCGTCCTTGATCGCACACCACGCGGCAATGCCGAGCATGAACGGCGGCTCACCAACGGCCTTGGAGTGGAACACGGTGTCTTCCGGGTTCTTGCGGTTTTCTACCAGTTTCACTCGCAGATCCAGCGGCATGTCCGCCACTGCCGGGATCTTGTAGCTGGCCGGACCGTTGGTCATCAGCTTGCCCTTGTTGTTCCAGACCAGCTCTTCCATGGTCAGCCAGCCCATGCCCTGGACGAAACCACCTTCAACCTGACCGATGTCGATGGACGGGTTCAGCGAGGCGCCGACGTCGTGGAGAATGTCGGTACGCAGCATCTTGTATTCGCCGGTCAGGGTGTCGACGATGACTTCGCAGCACGCCGCGCCGAAGGCGAAATAATAGAACGGACGGCCACGGGCCTGGCTGCGGTCGTAGTAGATTTTCGGGGTCTTGTAGAAGCCTGTGCTCGACAGCGAGACCTGATTGAAATACGCCTGCTGGATCAGCGATTCAAAGGTCAGGATGTGATCACGAACGCGTACATGGCCGTTATGGAATTCGACGTCTTCCTCGCTGACTTTGAAGTGCCGTGCGGCGAACTCAACCAAGCGTTGCTTGATGATCTCGGCGGCATTCTGGGCGGCTTTACCGTTGAGGTCGGCACCGCTGGAAGCAGCGGTTGGCGAGGTGTTTGGCACCTTGTCGGTATTGGTCGCGGTGATCTGCACGCGATCGATTTCGACCTGGAACACTTCGGCCACGACCTGCGCGACTTTGGTGTTCAGGCCCTGGCCCATTTCGGTGCCGCCATGGTTCAGGTGGATGCTGCCGTCGGTGTAGATGTGGATCAAGGCACCTGCCTGGTTCAAGAAACTCGCGGTGAACGAAATACCGAATTTCACCGGGGTCAGCGCCAGGCCTTTTTTCAGGATCGGGCTGTTGGCGTTGTAGCGACGGATCGCTTCGCGGCGCTCGTAATACTGGCTGCTTTCTTCCAGTTCCGCGGTCATTTCCTCGAGCATGTTGTGCTCGACTGTCTGGTAGTAGTGGGTAACGTTGCGCTCGGTCTTGCCGTAGTAGTTGGCCTTGCGTACCGCGAGTGGATCGAGGTTGAGATGACGGGCAATCGCGTCCATCACTTCTTCGATCGCGACCATCCCTTGCGGGCCGCCGAAACCACGGTAGGCGGTGTTCGAGGCGGTGTTGGTCTTGCAGCGATGACCGTTGATGGTCGCATCGCCCAGGTAATACGAGTTGTCCGAGTGGAACATTGCGCGGTCGACAATCGACGCCGACAAGTCTGGTGAGCAACCGCAGTTGCCGGCCAGTTCCATGTTGATCCCGTGCAGGCGCCCGGTGCTGTCGAAGCCGACGTCGTACTCGACGTAGAACGGGTGACGCTTGCCGGTCATGAGCATGTCTTCGACGCGCGGCAGGCGCATTTTGGTCGGCTGGCCGGTGAGATGCGCAACCACTGCGCACAGGCACGCGGGGCTTGCCGCCTGAGTTTCCTTGCCACCGAAACCACCGCCCATGCGGCGCATGTCGACGACGATTTTGTTCATCGACACGTCGAGCACTTCAGCGACTAGTTTCTGCACTTCGGTCGGGTTCTGCGTCGAGCAATAAACAATCATGCCGCCGTCTTCGGTGGGCATGACCGAGGAGATTTGCGTCTCCAGGTAGAAGTGTTCCTGACCGCCAATGTGCAGCGTGCCTTGAATGCGATGATCGGCCGTCGCCAGTGCGGAGACCGAATCGCCGCGCTGGTGGGTGTGGCTGTCGAGGACGAAGTGGCGCTTGCGCAGCGCTTCGACCACATCCAGCACCGGTTCGAGGTCTTCGTATTCGATGATCGCGGCCATCGCTGCCTTGCGTGCGGTTTCCAGATCTTTCGCCGCCACGGCGAGCACCGGTTGCCCGACAAATTGCACATCATCGATGGCCAGCAACGGGTCGCCCGGCATCAGCGGGCCGATGTCTTTCAGGCCCGGGACGTCTTCGTGGGTGATGGCGATGCGTACGCCTTCGAAGGCATAGCAAGGACTTGTATCAATGCTGATGATCTTCGCGTGGGCGCGGTCCGACAGGCGTGCGTACAGGTGCAACTGGTTCGGAAATTCCAGGCGATCATCGATGTACTGGGCTTCACCGGACACATGTTTGGCGGCGCTGTCGTGCTTGACGCTGCGGCCGACACCGGTGGTCAGGTCCTGGGCGAACAATTCGGCCAGTTCAGCCTGGGTCTTCTCTACGGCGTGATGGTTAGACATAAGCGGTCACCCGAGTCTCGATGTGCGGTGTTTGCAGTTCGATGAAGTATTTGCGCAGCAGGTTCTGCGCGCTGAGCAGGCGATATTCCTTGCTGGCGCGGAAGTCCGAGAGCGGCGTGAAGTCTTCGGCCAGGGCAGCGCAGGCGCGTTCGATCACGGCATTGTTGAACGGTTGGCCGATCAGCGCGGCTTCGCAAGCGGCGGCGCGCTTGGGGATCGCGGCCATGCCGCCGAAGGCGACGCGGGCATCGCTGATCACACCGTTTTCGATGCGCAGATTGAACGCGGCGCAGACGGCGGAGATGTCGTCGTCCAGACGCTTCGAGACTTTATAGGCGCGGAACAACTGCTCGGCGCTGGCACGCGGGACGATGATCTTCTCGATGAATTCGCTTTCCTGGCGGGCAGTGACGCGGTAATCGATGAAGTAGTCTTCCAGGTTCAGGGTGCGCCGGGTTTCGCCTTTGCACAGCACGATCTGCGCGCCGAGGGCGATCAGCAGGGGCGGCGAGTCACCGATCGGCGAGGCGTTGCCAATGTTGCCGCCGAGGGTGCCCTGGTTGCGGATTTGCAGTGAAGCGAAGCGGTGCAGCAATTCGCCGAAATCCGGGTACTCGGCGTTCAACGCTTCGTAGCAGTCGGAGAGGCTGGTGGCGGCGCCGATTTCGATGCGGTCATCGAAACTGTCGATGCGCTTCATTTCGGCGACGTTGCCGACGTAGATCATCACCGGCAGCGTGCGGTGGAACTGGGTGACTTCCAGCGCCAGATCGGTGCCGCCCGCCAGCAGGCGCGCTTGTGGGTAAGCATCGTAGAGATCGGCCAGATCGGCGACGGTCAGCGGCACCAGACAGCGCTTGTCGCCGCTGTTGAGTTCGCCGATATCGGTGGGGGCAATGGCTTTGAGTCGGGCGATGGTGTCAGCTTCGCGGGCATCGAACTGATCCGGTTGCTTGGCGCAGCACGACTGCTCGGCAGCGGCCAGAATCGGCCGGTAGCCTGTGCAACGGCAGAGGTTGCCGGCCAGCGCTTCGTGGGCCTTGGCGTTATCCGGCGCATCGCTGTTCTTTTGCAGAGCGAACAGCGACATGACGAAACCGGGGGTGCAGAAACCGCACTGCGAACCGTGGCACTCGACCATGGCTTTCTGCACGCTGTGCAGTTCGCCTTTGTGCTTGAGGTCTTCAACGCTGATCAGTTGCTTGCCGTGCAAGGACGACACGAACGTCAGGCACGAATTGAGGCTGCGATAGCGAATATGTTCGCGACCGTCGTCATCCGTCTGCAACTCGCCGACCACTACGGTGCAGGCGCCGCAGTCACCGCTGGCGCAACCTTCTTTGGTGCCGGATTTGCCGACGTGTTCACGCAGGTAATTGAGCACGGTCAGATTCGGGTCCAGGGCGTGCTCGCTACGGAGTTCCTGGTTAAGTAAAAACTGGATCACGGAAGGCCTCGCAGACTCATTATTGTTGTTAAGCGACTTGAGCCGAATTTAGCAGCTCTGACTTTTCGGTCAATGGTTTTCTGACTTAAAGGTCAAGAAAATGCATTTCGTCGATCAACAACCTGTCTATTCAGTATTGACCCTCATCGAGTCCCCTGCCTTTTTGCGGGAATCGTGCCAAAAACCGCTGAGTGGGCACTCCGCCATGACCTTGCATTTGCGCTACACTGCGCCGCTTGTGCAGATCGATAGAATTTGAAGGACACCATGACGTTCAAGGCCCCGGACAGCCTCGCCGAGCAAATCGCTCACCACCTCGCCGAACGCATCATTCGTGGCGAAATGAAGCCGGGAGAGCGCATCCAGGAACAGAAGGTCACGCTGGCGCTCAACGTCAGCCGCGGTTCGGTCCGCGAAGCCTTGCTGATCCTCGAACGTCGCCACCTGATCGCGATCCTGCCGCGCCGTGGCGCGCATGTCACCGAACTGACGGCGCACAAGGTGCAGAGCCTGTGCACGCTGATGAGCGAGCTGTACATCCTGCTCGGCAATTCGGTGGCCAATGGCTGGCAGGTCCAGTCGGACATGGCGCCGTTCGTGCAGATCCAGCAGCGCCTGACCGCCAGCTACGAGCGTCAGGACATCCGCACGTTCGTCGATGACAGTTTCAACGTCATGCGCGCCGCCTATCCGTTCGCCAACAACCCGTACCTGCAAGAAACTGTCGAGAACCTGCAGCCGGCCATGAGCCGCGCGTACTTCCTCGCCCTCGAACAGCGCAAGGCCGAAATGAGCGAATTCCTCGAACTGTTCGAGCGCTTGCTGGCTGCCGTGCTCGCCCGTGACCTGCCGCAGATCCGCATCGTGCTGACGGCTTACGCCCAGCGCAGCTGCGATCTGGTGGTGTCTGCCCTGACGGTTGCCTAAGCGTGCGGCTCAAGTGCATCAAACTAGCGGGATTCAAATCCTTCGTCGACCCGACCACGGTGAACTTCCCCAGTAACATGGCGGCGGTCGTCGGGCCGAACGGTTGCGGCAAGTCGAACATCATCGACGCCGTACGCTGGGTGATGGGCGAAAGTTCGGCGAAAAACCTGCGTGGCGAGTCGATGACCGACGTCATCTTCAACGGTTCGACCAGCCGCAAGCCGGTGAGCCAGGCGAGTATCGAACTGGTGTTCGACAACTCCGACGGCACGCTGCTGGGCGAATACGCGGCTTACGCGGAGATTTCCATTCGCCGCAAAGTGACCCGCGACAGCCAGACCACTTATTACCTCAACGGCACCAAATGCCGTCGCCGTGACATCACCGATATCTTCCTCGGCACCGGGCTGGGCCCGCGCAGCTACTCGATCATCGAGCAGGGGATGATCTCCAAGCTGATCGAGTCCAAGCCTGAAGACCTGCGTAACTTCATCGAAGAAGCGGCGGGTATCTCCAAGTACAAGGAGCGCCGGCGCGAGACCGAAAACCGCATCCGCCGCACCCATGAAAACCTCGCCCGCCTGACCGACCTGCGCGATGAGCTCGAACGTCAGCTCGAACGCTTGCACCGTCAGGCCGAGGCCGCCAAGAAGTATCAGGAGTTCAAAGCCGAGGAGCGTCAGCTCAAGGCGCAACTGTCGGCCCTGCGCTGGCAGGATCTGAACGATCAGGTCGGCCAGCGCGAGTCGATCATCGGCACCCAGGAAATCAGTTTCGAAGCGCTGGTCGCCGAACAACGTAACGCCGATGCGGCGATTGAGCGCTTGCGCGACGGGCATCACGACCTGTCCGAGCGCTTCAATCTGGTGCAGGGGCGCTTCTATTCGGTCGGCGGCGACATCGCCCGGGTCGAGCAGAGCATCCAGCACGGCCAGCAGCGTTTGCGTCAGTTGCAGGACGACTTGAAAGAAGCCGAGCGCGCGCGACTGGAGACCGAGTCGCATCTGGGCCACGACCGCACGTTGCTGCTGACCCTCGGCGAAGAGCTGGACATGCTCACCCCCGAGCAGGAAATCACCAGCGCTGCCGCCGAAGAAGCCGCCGCTGCACTCGAAGATTCCGAAAGCGTCATGCACGGTTGGCAGGAGCAGTGGGACGCCTTCAACCTCACTGCTGCCGAACCGCGGCGTCAGGCCGAAGTGCAGCAGTCGCGCATTCAGCAGCTCGAAACCAGTATGGAGCGCTTGGCCGATCGCCAAAAGCGCCTCGGCGAAGAGCGTGCGTTGCTCTCGGCGGACCCCGAAGACGCGGCGATCATGGAGCTCAACGAGCAGCTCGCCGAGTCCGAAGCGACCCTTGAAGATTTGCAGACCAGCGAAGAAGCCCAAGTCGAAAAGCTTGAGCAACTGCGTCAGGAACTCCAGCAAGCGCTGACCGCGCAGCAACAGGCGCAGGGCGATTTGCAGCGCCTCAATGGTCGCCTGGCCTCCCTTGAAGCCTTGCAGCAAGCCGCGCTCGATCCGGGCACCGGCACCGCTGAATGGCTGAAGGAACACAACCTCGCCGAGCGTCCGCGTCTGGCTGAAGGCCTGAAGGTCGAGGCCGGTTGGGAGCTGGCGGTAGAAACCGTGCTCGGCGCCGATCTGCAAGCGGTGCTGGTCGATGATTTTAGCGGCTTCGATCTGTCCGGTTTTACTCAGGGCGATTTGCGCCTGCTCAGCCCTGGCACCGACGGCGTGCGGGTGGCGGGCAGTCTGCTGGACAAAGTCGAGGCGCAGATCGATCTGTCGCCGTGGCTCGGTCAGGTCAAACCGGTCGACAGTCTGGAGCAGGCATTGGCTCTGCGCGGCCAGTTGGGCGCCGGGCAGAGCGTGATCAGCCGCGACGGCTATTGGGTCGGCCGGCACTTTCTGCGCGTACGACGGGCCAGTGAAGCGGAAAGCGGCATGCTCGCCCGTGGCCAGGAAATCGAAGCGTTGCATCTTGAACGCGAAGAGCGTGAAGCCACGGTCGAAGCCATGGAAAACCGTTTGCAAACCCTGCGCGCGCAGCAGCGTCAGCAGGAAAACGGTCGTGAGCATCTGCGTCGTTTGCTGCAAGACGAAGCGCGTCAGCAAGGTGAGCTGAAAGCGCAATTGTCCGCCGGTAAAGCCAAGGCCGAACAGCTGACATTGCGTCGTACTCGTCTGGATGAAGAGCTGGTCGAACTCGGCGAACAACGTGCGCTGGAGCACGAACACATCGGCGAAGCGCGCATGCACTTGCAGGAAGCCCTCGATGCGATGGCGCTGGACACCGAGCAGCGCGAGTTGCTGCTGGCCCAGCGCGACAGCCTGCGCGAACGCCTCGACCGCGTGCGTCAGGAAGCGCGGCAGCACAAGGATCATGCGCACCAACTGGCCGTGCGTCTCGGCTCGCTGCGCGCGCAGCACGACTCCACGCGTCAGGCGTTGGAACGTCTGGAAATGCAGTCCGAGCGTCTGACCGAAAAGCGTGAACAGTTGAGCCTGAATCTGGAAGAGGGCGAAGCACCGCTGGAAGAACTGCGCCTGAAACTCGAAGAGCTGCTCGACAAGCGCATGACCGTCGATGAAGAACTCAAGACTGCGCAGATCGCGCTCGAAGATGCCGACCGCGAATTGCGCGATGCAGAAAAACGCCGCACGCAGGCCGAGCAGCAATCGCAACTGATCCGTGGTCAGCTCGAACAGCAGCGCATGGAGTGGCAGGCCCTGACCGTGCGCCGCAAGGCCCTGCAGGATCAACTGCTCGAAGACGGCTACGATCTCAACGGCGTGCTCGCCACATTGACTGCGCAAGCCAGTGAACGCGAAGCCGAAGAAGAACTCGAACGGATCAATGCGCGGATTCAGCGTCTGGGCGCGATCAACCTCGCGGCCATCGACGAATACACGCAACAATCCGAGCGTAAGCGTTATCTGGATGCGCAGGACGCCGATCTGGTCGAAGCGCTGGAAACCCTGGAAAACGTCATCCGCAAGATCGACAAGGAAACCCGTAACCGTTTCAAAGATACCTTTGATCAGATCAATGGCGGATTACAGGCGCTTTTCCCGAAAGTTTTCGGTGGCGGGCGCGCGTATTTGGAACTGACGGGCGAAGATCTACTCGATACAGGGGTAACGATCATGGCGCAGCCGCCAGGGAAGAAGAACAGCACCATCCATTTGCTCTCCGGCGGGGAAAAGGCCCTGACCGCGCTGGCACTGGTTTTTGCGATCTTCAAGTTGAACCCGGCGCCGTTCTGCATGCTCGATGAGGTTGACGCGCCGCTGGATGACGCTAACGTTGGACGCTACGCACGCTTGGTCAAAGAGATGTCGCAGACCGTGCAGTTCATCTATATCACCCACAACAAGATCGCCATGGAAATGGCCGAACAGTTGATGGGCGTAACGATGCATGAACCGGGTTGTTCGCGACTGGTAGCGGTGGATGTCGAGGAGGCGATGGCGATGGTGGATGCCTGATTCGGCATCTTGTGGGAAAGGTATTAGGGGGTCTGTAGGACTTTATTACCTGACTCGACTTGCTGGCCAATCGACATATTCGCGCAAGCCGATGAGACAGACGGTGTAAAGTTGTCTATGGTCGTGCTAGTTTAATGTCAATTTTTCGTATACGTGGGCAAAACGCCTGTCAGAACATAGAGTTGGCGCCACGTTTTAAAGCGGTTTGCACAGTGTAAACCCCTTATTTTTCAGCATTTTTTATAGAGGCACGGGATTACATGGAAATCGGTCTGCGCGAGTGGCTGATCGTCATCGGCATCATTGTGATAGCCGGTATTCTTTTCGATGGCTGGCGCCGTATGCGCGGCGGCAAGGGAAAACTGAAATTCCGTCTTGATCGAAGTTTGTCCAACCTGCCGGACGAGGACACCAGCCCTGAGCTGTTGGGCCCGGCCCGCGTATTGGACACACACAAGGAACCGCAACTGGACGAGCACGATCTGCCGTCGGTGAGCATGCCGGCCCGCGAAGCACGCGAGCCTCGCGAATCCGGCGCCAAACGTGGCAAGCGCGGCAGCAACGGTCCGGCCCAGGGCGACCTGAACCTCGATCTGGATCTGGACGGCGGCCCGAGCTTCAGCAGCCGTGACGACTTCGTAGAAGACGCCAAGCCGGCGCCTGCAGCGGTCGAAAAGGATCAACCGCAAGCCGAAGAAGTCCTGGTGATCAGTGTGATCTGCCGCGACGCTGCCGGCTTCAAAGGCCCGGCGCTGTTGCAGAACATTCTGGAAAGCGGGCTGCGTTTTGGCGAGATGGATATTTTCCACCGCCACGAAAGCATGGCCGGCAATGGTGAAGTGCTGTTCTCCATGGCCAATGCGGTCAAGCCGGGCATCTTTGATCTGGACGACATCGACCATTTCAGCACCCCGGCGGTGAGCTTCTTCCTTGGCCTGCCAGGTCCGCGTCACCCGAAGCAAGCCTTCGACGTGATGGTGGCCGCAGCCCGCAAGCTGTCGCAGGAATTGAACGGCGAGCTGAAAGATGACCAGCGCAGCGTTCTGACCGCGCAGACCATTGAGCACTACCGTCAGCGCATCGTCGAATTCGAGCGCCGCGCCCTGACCCACAAGCGTTGATTCCAAAGGTTGCCTCGCTATCCGGGGCAATCAGCAATATAGATTGAGCAGCCTCGGCTGCTCTTTTGCTTTATGAGAGAACACCCATGACCGCCGCCAAAAACCGCATTCTAGAGCTGCGCGCTGAACTCGATCAGCACAACTACCGTTATCACGTCCTCGACGAGCCGAGCATTCCGGACGCCGAGTACGACCGGTTGTTTCATGAGCTCAAGGCGCTGGAAGCGGCCAACCCCGACCTGATCACCAGCGATTCGCCCACCCAGCGCGTCGGCAGCGTGGCGCTCACCGCGTTCACGCAGGTACGTCACGAAGTGCCGATGCTCAGCCTCGGCAACGCGTTTGAAGAAACCGATATGCGCGAGTTCGACCGTCGGGTGACCGAGGGTCTGGACCTGCCTGCCGGTGATCTGTTCGGCGGCAGCTCGGTGGTGGAATACAGCTGCGAGCCGAAGCTCGATGGCCTGGCGGTCAGCCTGCTGTATCAAAATGGCGTTCTGGTGCGCGGCGCCACGCGCGGTGACGGCACCACTGGCGAAGACATCAGCGTCAACGTGCGCACGGTGCGCAATATTCCACTGAAGCTGCACGGCGAAGGCTGGCCGGCGACCCTGGAAGTACGCGGTGAAGTGTTCATGTCCAAGGCCGGGTTCGAGCGCCTCAACGCCTCGCAACTGGAAGTCGGCGGCAAGACCTTCGCCAACCCGCGTAACGCGGCGGCCGGCAGTCTGCGTCAGCTCGACTCAAAGATCACCGCCAACCGTCCGCTGGAATTCTGCTGCTACGGCATCGGTCAGGTCTCACACGATATTTCCGACACGCACATCGGCAACCTCAAACAGTTGCAGAAGTGGGGCATGCCGATCAGTCATGAACTGAAACTGGCCAAGGGCATTGGCGAGTGCCTGGATTACTACCGCGACATCGGCGCACGGCGTAACTCGCTGACCTACGAAATCGACGGCGTGGTGTTCAAGGTCAACAGCATTGCCGATCAGCGTGAACTGGGCTTCCGCGCTCGCGAACCACGTTGGGCGATCGCGCATAAATTCCCGGCAATGGAAGAGCTCACCGAGTTGCTCGACGTGGAATTCCAGGTTGGCCGCACCGGTGCCGTCACCCCGGTCGCACGTTTAAAGCCAGTCAAGGTTGCCGGCGTCACCGTGGCCAATGCCACGCTGCACAACATGGATGAAGTCGCACGACTGGGCCTGATGATCGGCGACACCGTGATCATCCGCCGCGCCGGTGACGTGATTCCGCAAGTGGTGCAAGTGGTCACCGAACGCCGTCCGGAAAATGCACGGCCGGTAGCGATCCCGGAAAACTGCCCTGTCTGTGGTTCGCACGTCGAGCGCACGCAACTGATCAAGCGCAGCAAAGGCAAGGAAACCGTCAGCGAGGGCGCGGTGTATCGCTGTGTCGGGCGACTGGCCTGTGGCGCGCAACTGAAGCAGGCGATCATCCACTTCGTCTCGCGTCGTGCGATGGACATCGAAGGCCTGGGCGACAAGAGCGTTGAGCAATTGGTCGACGAAGGTCTGGTCAGTTCGCCAGCGGATCTTTACGCACTGAAGTTTGAAGACATCGTCGATCTGGAAGGCTTCGCCGAGGTCTCCAGCAACAAATTGCTCACAGCCATTGCCGACAGCAAGCAGCCGGGGCTGGCGCGCTTCATCTATGCGCTGGGCATTCCCGATGTCGGCGAAGAGACCGCCAAGGTGCTCGCGCGCTCGCTCGGTTCGCTGGAGCGCGTGCAGCAGGCTTTGCCGCAAGTGTTGACCTACCTGCCGGATGTTGGTCTGGAAGTGGCACACGAGATTCACAGCTTCTTTGAGGACGCGCATAACCAGCAGGTGATCAGCGAATTGCTGGGCCATGGTTTGCAGATTCAGGATCAGGGCGAGTTGGGCGCCGAGTTTGCCGCCAGTACCACGCTCGGTGGCTTTCTCGACAAGCTGCACATCCCCTCGGTCGGCCCGGGCGGGGCGCAAAAACTGGCGGACAAGTTCGGTTCGCTGGAAGCGGTGATGAACGCCGACTGGCTGGACATGCGCCAGGCGTTGCCGGAGAAGCAGGCGAATTCGGTTCGCGAGTTTTTCGCCGTGCCGCAGCATCGTCAGCTTGCCTTGGACGCCGAGAAACAGCTGCGTGATTTCGGCATGCATTGGGAGAGCGAGAAGAAAGTCGTCGAAGGCTTGCCGCTGTCCGGCGAGACCTGGGTGCTGACCGGCAAGGTCGAGTTGATGAGTCGCGATGTCGCTAAAGATCACCTCGAAAGCCTGGGCGCGAAAGTGGCTGGCTCCGTGTCGGCGAAAACCCACTGCGTGGTTGCGGGGCCGGGTGCCGGTTCGAAGCTGACCAAGGCCAATGAGCTGGGTGTGAAGGTGATGGATGAAGAGGCGTTTATCGCCTTCCTCAAAACCCACGGCTGAACGTTTAAGATCAAAGCATCGCAGCCTGCGGGGTCAGTGTTTCGCCACGCCTATGTGTCCGTACACTGATCCTCTTTAGGAGCTGCCGAAGGCTGCGATCTTTTGACGTGCCCCAACAGAAGCGCGGAACGATGTTGTCATGGGAATGATCTAGTCTTGGCAAGCCCCAGGGAGAGATCGCCATGTACCGCTTTTTCGAGCAGCTCAGTTCTCGCATCGTCGCGCCGTTCATGGCCGAGTCCTCACGCAACAGCAAAGTCTGGCCGTGCCGCTGCGGTCAGTCGCTGTTCTTTCGCAACAGCCAGTGTCTGGCCTGCAACGCCTTGCTCGGTTATCAACCCGAAGAAAGTCGCCTGACCTCGCTGCAACCGGGCCCGTACGAGGGCACCTGGGCGCTCGATGCCGACCCCGAGGCCGGCCTGTTCCGTCGTTGCGCCAATCTCGACACGCCCGCCGCGTGCAACTGGTTACTGGCGGCCAACGATCACGACACCCTGTGCGTTGCCTGCAGCCTCAATCGCACCATCCCCGACCTGTCCGTTCCGGAAAACCCCGAGCGCTGGCGCAAGGTCGAAATCGCCAAACGTCGCTTGGTCGCGCAACTGATCACCCTCGGTCTGCAGGTCATCCCGAAAACCGTGGATGAAGACGCCGGGCTGGCCTTCGACTTCATCGGCGTCGACCTCGAAGGCAACGCGCCCATGACCGGCCACGCCAACGGCCTGATCACCCTCGACATCAAAGAAGCCGACGACGCCCACCGCGAGCAGGTGAGGGCGCAGATGCACGAGCCGTATCGCACGCTGCTCGGGCATTTTCGTCATGAGGTCGGGCATTACTACTGGGATCGACTGATCGCCAACGGCCCGTGGCTCGACTCTTTTCGCAACCTGTTCGGCGACGAGCGCGCCAGCTACGCCGAGGCACTTGACCGCCACTATCAGCAGGGCGCGCCGCTGGACTGGCCGCAGCACTACGTCAGCGCCTACGCGACCATGCACCCATGGGAAGACTGGGCGGAAACCTGGGCGCATTACCTGCATATGATGGACGCGGTCGACACCGCGCTGGGTTTCGGCATGAGCGCGCGTGAGATGGACTTTGACTATCAGCCTTTTCCGACCAGTACGTTGTACGACCCGGGACATCCGGGTGGGGAGGCGTTCCTGTCATTCGTCAACGCGTGGATCGAACTGGCAGGCATGCTCAATGAGCTGTCACGCAGCATGGGTCAGCCGGATTTCTATCCGTTCGTGCTGCCGGCGCCGGCGATTGCCAAGCTGCATTTCATTCATCTGGTCATCCAGCAGGCGGGCGGCAGGGCGGACGACGTTCTTCAGGCGCAATAAAGTCAAAAGATCGCAGCCTTCGGCAGCTCCTGCAGGGGTGTGCGCCTCATGTAGGAGCTGCCGAAGGCTGCGATCTTTATGTCCTTGAACAGACTCATATTTTTTTATCCGCCCGAACGGTTGTAACTTCGTCTCAGATAGGTACAATGGCGCGGCTCGCCGATAGGCAAGCGTCGTTATGGTGACCCCATCGGTCCCCCCGCAACGATTACCCGTGAACCTGGTCAGAGCCGGAAGGCAGCAGCCACAGCGGGAACATTGTGTGCCGGGGTGTGGCTGGTGGGGTTACCACCTTAACGAACAATAGAACGCTTCAACCGAACTGCATGGGTTTCGCCCACTGCGGTTTTTTTGTGCCTGGGATTTTCCGTACCGACACAAATCCCACTGCTGATGAGGATCCTGTGGGAGCTGGCTTGCCAGCGATAGCGGTGGGTCAGGTTCATCTATTTCACTGAAAATCCGCAATCGCTGGCAAGCCAGCTCCCGCAAGGTTATGGGGTGTTGTCGGAGTGGCCGGTGTAAAGCCGAATAATCTCATCAATCTCCCCCGACATTTTCATCCGCAGCAACGTGCGCAATATCCTCTGCACTGGCACGTTCGGATCGTTCCTCACATAGCAGCCGACAAGCTGCTCCTGCAGCACCGCCACGCCGTGCAGTTGCTGTTCAGGCGCCAGGCGCTGGTTGAACCAGTCCAGCGTCCACTGATTGCTCACGGCGTAGCGATAACGCCCGGCCAGCAGTTTTTCCAGCACCTGTTCCTGACTGCGCGCATCTTCGCGTTGCAGTTGATCGGCATCGAACAGCGGTTGCAGGGTGGGGTAGGTGTAACCGAGTACGGTGCCGATCGATTGACGGGGCAGGTCAGCCGGGTCGATTTTATTCGGCAAACCCTGGCGGCTGACCAGCAAATCACGCTGAAACAGCAGCGGGATACTCCAGATGTAATCGCCGGACTGATTCGGCAGCCACGATTGTGCGGCGTAGCAGCGCACATCAATTTCGCCGTGTTCCATCGAGCTCTGCACCCGCGTGCGCGGCAGGACGACAAACTGCGCTGGCACGCCGACCTGGGTGGCCAGGCTGAGCATGATGTCGTAAAGGATGCCCTGAGTCGGGCGGCCGCGTTCCAGTTGCACAATGGGCATCGCCCAGCTGTCGGGCACGACGAAACGCAGCGGTGTTTCCGCTGCCGTGACGCTCAGGCTCACCCCTAGCATTGCCCCCACCGCCCAACGCATAAACGCTCCGGTAATTCCCGATCCCGAGCCTATAAAAGCCTCTGCTCATGCAGCTTAGCCATATTAGAGAAGGACACCGGATGCAATTTTGCCCTTGCTCCGCTAGCATTAGCCGCTTCAGCTTCCTTCGTTGCGACGGTTTTCGATGAGTTATCAGGTTCTTGCACGTAAATGGCGTCCGCGCTCGTTCCGCGAAATGGTCGGCCAGACCCATGTGCTCAAGGCTCTGATCAATGCCTTGGACAGCCAGCGGCTGCACCACGCGTACCTGTTTACCGGTACGCGCGGGGTGGGTAAAACCACGATTGCGCGGATCATTGCCAAATGCCTGAACTGTGAGACAGGTATCACTTCCAGCCCGTGTGGCGAATGTTCGGTGTGCCGCGAAATCGATGAAGGCCGTTTTGTCGACCTGATCGAGATCGACGCCGCCAGCCGCACCAAGGTCGAAGACACCCGCGAGCTGCTCGATAACGTGCAGTACGCGCCGAGCCGTGGGCGCTTCAAGGTCTACCTGATCGACGAAGTGCACATGCTCTCCAGCCATTCCTTCAATGCGCTGCTCAAAACCCTCGAAGAACCGCCGCCGTACGTCAAGTTCATCCTGGCGACCACTGACCCGCAGAAACTTCCGGCAACGATTCTTTCGCGCTGCCTGCAGTTCTCGCTGAAGAACATGACGCCTGAGCGCGTGGTCGAGCATTTGACCCACGTGCTCAGCGCCGAAAACGTGCCGTTCGAAGACGACGCGCTGTGGTTGCTGGGTCGTGCCGCTGACGGCTCGATGCGTGATGCCATGAGTCTGACCGACCAAGCCATCGCGTTCGGCGAAGGCAAGGTTATGGCCACCGACGTGCGGGCGATGCTCGGCACGCTGGATCACGGCCAGGTCTACGACGTGCTGCACTCGTTGATCGAAGGCGATGCCAAGGCGTTGCTCGAAGCTGTTCGTCACCTGGCCGAGCAGGGCCCGGACTGGAACGGCGTGCTGTCGGAAATTCTCAATGTGCTGCACCGGGTGGCCATCGCTCAGGCGTTGCCGGACGGTGTCGACAACGGTCATGGCGACCGTGATCGGGTGTTGGCATTGGCGCAGGCGTTGCCGGCCGAAGACGTGCAGTTTTATTACCAGATGGGCCTGATCGGGCGCCGCGATTTGCCGCTGGCCCCCGACCCGCGTGGCGGCTTCGAAATGGTCTTGCTGCGAATGCTGGCCTTCAGGCCCGCAGACACCGCGGACGCCCCGAGGCAACCGCTAAAGCCAGTGGGGATCAGCCAGGCCACAGTTGATTCCGCAAACTCCGTGGCTGCCGCGCCTAAACCTGCGCCGGTGGTCGCTGCGGCTGTTGCGCCAACGCCAGTGGCTGCACCGGCTCCCGAGCCTGTGGTTGCAGCTGAGCCGGAACCTGCGCCGGAACCCGAGCCCGAGCCAGTCGCTGTCGAAACTGTCATCGATCTGCCCTGGAACGATCCGGTAGAACCTGAGCCCGAGTCGGTGCAGCAACCTGCCGTCGAGCCCATGCTGGAAACCGCCGCCGAGCAGCCTGACCTGCCGCCGATGCCGCTACCGACCCCGGACAGCGTCGTTCCTGATGCGCCAGAGTGGGCCGCGGCGCCGATCCCTGAGCCGAGTGTTGCCGAAGTCGATGCCGCCACACCGGGCATGGACGCGGACGATGAGCCGCCGCTGGACGAGGATTACATCGAGCCGGACATCGATTCGGCCTACAGTTACCTCGACGAACTGGCCAGCGAACACGCCGCAGAGCCGGCCCCGGAACCCGAGCCTGAGCCCGCCGCGATGCCGGCCACAGGTTTGGCGTTGCAGTGGCTGGAGTTGTTCCCTAAATTGCCGATCTCCGGCATGACCGGCAGCATCGCCGCCAACTGCACATTGATCGCGGTCGATGGCGACCATTGGTTGCTGCACCTGGACCCGGCGCACAGCGCCTTGTTCAACGCCACTCAACAGCGTCGTCTCAACGATGCGTTGAACCAGTACCATGGCCGCACGCTGGGCCTGACCATCGAACTGATCAAGCCTGAGCAGGAAACCCCGGCACAGGCTGCCTCGCGTCGGCGCATCAACCGTCAGCGCGAAGCTGAAGAATCGATCCACGGTGATCCGTTCATCCAGCAGATGGTTCAGCAGTTCGGCGCGGTCGTGCGAAGCGATACTATTGAACCTGTCGACGCTCTGGTCACTCAGGGCTAATAACTGAAGGCGTTCGGTGTTAATTGCCGGGCGCTGTTTTTGATCCAAGTACTTTTGAGGTGATTCCCATGATGAAAGGTGGCATGGCCGGCCTGATGAAGCAGGCGCAGCAGATGCAGGAAAAAATGGCCAAGATGCAGGAAGAACTGGCCAACGCCGAAGTCACCGGTAAGGCCGGTGGCGATATGGTCACCGTGGTGATGACCGGTCGTCACGACGTGAAAAGCGTGAGCATCGATCCAAGTCTGGTTGAAGGCCTGAGCGAAGACGACAAGGAAATGCTCGAGGCCGTTGTTGCCGCCGCCGTCAACGACGCCGTGCGCAAGATCGAAGCCAACAGCCAGGAAAAAATGGGCGGCATGACTGCCGGCATGAACCTGCCAGCGGGTATGAAACTGCCATTCTGATTCGCCATCTGGCGGCAGATGAGCTACACAAAATGCCAGGCATTGCGCCTGGCATTTTTGTTGCTGGCTGATTTCAGCGTCTGTCACAAATCTTTGCCAGGCCAGGCTCCTGTAGGAGCTGTCGAGTGAAACGAGGCTGCGATCTTTTGATTCGGACTAATAAAATCAAAAGATCGCAGCGTGCCGTAGCTCCCACAGGGATAGTGTGCAGCGACGAAACATCGAACCCGTCACGGCCACAGTGGTCTGCTCCCTATACCGCCGAATTCATCATTCACAGGAGACGCTGACATGTCCGACCCTCTGACCCTCAACCAGCGCTTTGTGCTGGCCTCGCGCCCGGTTGGCGCGCCGACTCCCGAGAACTTTCGCCTGGAGCGCGAAGCCCTGCCGGATCTCGAAGACGGCCAGGTGCTGCTGAAGACCCTGTACCTGTCGCTCGATCCCTACATGCGCGGGCGCATGAGTGACGCACCGTCCTACGCCGCTCCGGTACAAATCGGTGAGGTGATGACCGGTGGGGCTGTCAGCCGAGTCGAGCGTTCGCGTCATCCGAAATTCCATGAAGGCGATCTGGTCGTCGGTGCCACCGGGTGGCAAAGCCACAGCATCAGCGACGGGCGCGACATCATGCCGATCCCTTCGGGTCTGCCGAGCCCGTCGATGGCCCTCGGTGTGCTGGGCATGCCCGGTATGACCGCGTACATGGGCCTGATGGACATCGGGCAGCCGAAAGAAGGCGAAACTCTGGTGGTGGCTGCCGCATCCGGCGCTGTAGGCTCGGTGGTCGGGCAGGTGGCGAAGATCAAAGGCCTGCGCACGGTCGGCGTGGCGGGTGGCGCCGAGAAGTGCAAATACGTGGTCGAGGAGTTGGGCTTCGACGCTTGCATCGATCACAAGGCTGCCGATTTCGCCGAGCAACTGGCCAAGGCCTGTCCCGATGGCATCGACATCTATTACGAAAACGTTGGCGGGCATGTCTTTGACGCCGTCGTCCCGCTGCTAAATCCCAAGGCGCGCATTCCGCTGTGCGGCCTGATTGCCGGGTACAACGCCCACGAAGCGCCGCAAGGCCCGGATCGTTTGCCGATGCTGCAACGCACGTTGCTGACCAAGCGTGTGCGGATTCAAGGCTTCATCGTGTTCGATGACTACGGTGATCGTCAGCCGGAGTTCATCAGTCACATGGTGCCGTGGGTGCGCGACGGCAAGGTCAAATTCCGTGAAGACGTGGTGGAAGGCCTGGAGCAGGCGCCCGAGGCGTTTATCGGTCTGCTGGAAGGACGCAACTTCGGCAAACTGGTCGTGCGGGTTGCCCAGGACTGAGTATTTGACGCTGGCCAGAGGCGCGGGTATAAACCGCGTCTCGTTGTTTTGTCGGACTTTTTACCCATGAGCTTCAGCCCTTTGATTCGCCAACTGATCGACTCCCTGCGAATTCTGCCGGGTGTGGGTCAGAAAACTGCCCAGCGCATGGCGCTGCAGTTGCTCGAACGTGACCGCAGCGGCGGTGCGCGCCTGGCCCAGGCGCTGAGCCAGGCCATGGAAGGGGTGGGGCATTGTCGCCAGTGCCGCACGTTGACCGAAGACGATCTGTGCCCGCAGTGCGCCGATACCCGCCGCGACGACACGTTGCTGTGCGTGGTGGAAGGGCCGATGGATGTTTATGCGGTCGAGCAAACCGGATTCCGTGGGCGTTACTTCGTGCTGAAAGGGCATTTGTCGCCGCTGGACGGCCTCGGGCCCGAGGCCATCGGCATTCCGCAATTGATCGCGCGGATTGAAGAAGCGGGCACGTTTACCGAAGTCATCCTCGCCACCAACCCGACGGTTGAGGGCGAGGCGACGGCGCATTACATCGCTCAGTTGCTCAACAATAAAGGCCTGATCGCTTCGCGGATTGCCCACGGGGTACCGCTGGGTGGCGAGCTGGAACTGGTGGACGGCGGGACGCTGGCGCATTCGTTTGCCGGGCGTAAACCGATCGCTCTCTAAATCCTTATTGCCTGTTCTGGCCTCATCGCTGGCAAGCCAGCTCCCACAGTGATTTGGGTTGATCACAAAATATGTGAGCAACATCGAACCCTGTTTGAGCTGGCTATATTGTTTCCACAGGAATTTGAGGTTTATCACAAAGTTTGTGAACGACCTCTGCCCCTGTGGGAGCTGGCTTGCCAGCGATGCAGGCGCCTCGGTCTATCAGATTCACACAATATTGTTGAAAACCAAGCAAGCGCTCGGTTAACGTCGGCGAACTCTTCGATGGAGCTCGCCCATGCCTGCCTTTCAGGAATACTTCGACCCCAGCCACCAGATGGTCCGCGACAGCGTCAGACGTTTCGTCGAGCGCGAGGTCCTGCCGGATATTGATGCGTGGGAAGAAGCCGAAAGCTTCCCCCGAGAGCTGTACCTGAAAGCGGGTGCCGCCGGCATCCTCGGCATTGGCTACCCCGAAGCACTGGGCGGCAGCCATGAAGGCGATCTGTTCGCCAAGGTTGCCGCCAGTGAAGAGCTGATGCGCTGCGGCTCTGGCGGCTTGGTAGCCGGGCTGGGTTCGCTGGATATCGGCCTGCCGCCCATCGTCAAATGGGCGCGACCTGAAGTGCGCGATCGCGTTGTGCCGCAAGTGCTCAGCGGCCACAAGATCAGCGCGCTGGCCGTCACCGAGCCCGGCGGCGGCTCCGATGTCGCCAACCTGCAAACCCGCGCCGTGCGCGACGGCGACTTCTACCGCGTCAGCGGCAGCAAGACCTTTATCACCAGCGGCGTTCGCGCCGACTTCTACACTGTCGCGGTGCGCACTGGTGCGCCGGGTTTTGGCGGCATCAGCCTGCTACTGATCGAGAAGGGCACGCCGGGTTTCACCGTTGGCCGACAGTTGAAGAAAATGGGCTGGTGGGCGTCGGACACGGCTGAATTGTTCTTCGACGATTGCCGGGTGCCTGTAGGAAACCTGATCGGCGCTGAGAACATGGGCTTCGCCTGCATCATGGGCAACTTCCAGAGCGAACGGTTGGCGTTGGCACTGATGGCCAATATGACCGCGCAGCTTGCGCTCGAGGAGAGCCTGAAGTGGGCACGCGAGCGTGAGGCGTTTGGCAAGCCGATCGGCAAGTTTCAAGTTATCAAGCATCGTCTCGCCGAAATGGCCACGGCGCTGGAGGTGTCGCGTGAGTTCACTTACCGGCAAGCGGCGAAAATGGCGGCGGGGCAGAGTGTGATCAAGGAGATTTCCATGGCCAAGAACTTTGCTACGGACACCTCGGACCGCATCACCACGGAGGCAGTGCAGATACTCGGCGGGTTGGGTTACATGCGTGAAAGTCTGGTGGAGCGGCTGTATCGGGATAACCGCATCTTGTCGATTGGCGGCGGGACGCGGGAGGTGATGAACGAGATCATCGCCAAGCAAATGGGGCTTTGAATCCTGGGTGAGGCTGCTGGCCTCATCGCTGGCAAACCAGCTCCCACAGGTTTTTGGGGCATACACGATATTTGTGAACGACCGAAATCACTGTGGGGGCTGGCTGCCTGCGACAGCGTCAGTACAGGCGCCGCTTACTTATCGGTCAAGGCAAACTGCGTCAGGCAGAAGGTCGGAATCCCCATATCCTGTAGACGCTGCGAACCGTTCAGCTCCGGCAGATCAATAATCGCCGCCGCCTCATGTACCCGTGCGCCCATGCGCCGAATCAGGTTGGCTGCCGCAATCAAAGTGCCGCCGGTGGCGATCAAATCATCAAACATCACCACCGAGTCGCCTTCGCACAGGCTGTCGGCGTGCACTTCCAGGAAGGCTTCGCCGTACTCGGTCGCGTAACCTTCAGCCAATACGTCGGCCGGCAGTTTGCCCTGCTTGCGGAACAGCACCAGCGGCTTGTTCAACTGATAGGCCAGTACCGAACCGATCAGAAAACCGCGAGCATCCATCGCGCCGATGTGCGTGAAGTCGGCTTCGACGTAGCGGTGAGCGAAGCTGTCCATCACCAGACGCAGGGCCGTTGGCGACTGGAACAGCGGGGTGATGTCGCGAAAGATCACGCCCGGTTTCGGGAAGTCGATCACGGGGCGGATCAGGGATTTGATGTCGAAGGAGTCGAAGACCATCGTCGAGGTGTCCTGGCAGGGCTGCAAACGGCGCAGTATACCCGCGGCTGAATCGGTTCGCTCGGCCGCGGGTCGAGATCAGCCTTCCAGCGAACCGCCAGCCAGGGCGCAGAGCTGGATCGGATCGAGAATGTGGATCTCTTTGCCTTCTGCAGCAATCAGTTGGTTTTGCTGGAAGCGGGTGAATACGCGGGACACGGTTTCCACCGCCAGGCCCAGGTAATTGCCGATTTCATTGCGCGACATGCTCAGGCGGAACTGGTTGGCCGAGAACCCGCGAGCGCGGAAGCGTGCCGACAGGTTGACCAGGAAGGTTGCGATACGCTCGTCGGCGGTTTTCTTCGACAGCAGCAGCATCATTTGCTGGTCGTCGCGGATCTCGCGGCTCATCACGCGCATCAACTGACGGCGCAGCTGCGGCAGTTGCAGGGCCAGTTCGTCGAGGCGTTCGAAAGGGATTTCGCAAACCGAAGTGGTTTCCAGTGCCTGGGCCGAGACCGGGTGTTTCTCGGTGTCCATGCCGGACAGGCCGACCAGTTCGCTCGGCAGGTGGAAGCCGGTGAGTTGTTCTTCGCCGGAATCGCTCAGGCTGAAGGTTTTCAGGGCGCCGGAGCGTACTGCATAAACGGAATCAAACGTGTCGCCCTGGCGGAACAGGAACTCACCCTTTTTCAACGGGCGGCCGCGTTTCACGATTTCGTCCAGCGCATCCATGTCTTCCAGATTCAGAGAAAGTGGCAGGCAGAGAGGTGCCAGGCTGCAATCCTTGCAATGGGCCTGGTTGTGAGCGCGCAGTTTGACTGGCTCGGACATTTCTTCAATCCTTGTGGGAAAACACACATAAGCCGTAAGGGTAACTCACGGGAGGACATTCAGGCCAGTCAATGGCGAGTTTGTCCCGCGGGCGTAAAGCCGCAGGGCCACTGGCCGATAAACTGTTATCAGAGCTTTGGAAGGAACCGATTCAATGGCTGCCATTGGTACGCTGGGCCACGCTAGCAGCGGTGTTGAGGCACTGTCGGACCCGTTTAAAAATGCCGACGACAAAGGCCGCGACGCCGAATCGACTACACAGGCAACCCCGACCTTGGTCGAAGGCGTCAAAGTGTCGCTGTCCGGTGCTTCAATCGAGAGATCGGCAGGTTCCGGTGGCGATAATCGCGACATCGAAGAGAGCGGCTTGCCCGAGAATATCCAGCAACTGCTGAAGATGATCCGTAAATTGCAAAAAGAGATCGCCGAGAAAAAGGCGCTCATCGAAAAGATCATGGCCGACAAGCGCCTTTCCAACGAAGAAAAGATCATCAAGGTTGCCGCTCTGCGTGGCGCCATTGCCGCGTTGAACACTGGTCTCATTACCGCCAATCTGGCTTTGTCCAAAGTGGTGGGGCAGTCGGGTCTGACCTCTGATCAGAACATGAAAGTGGGTTCGTTGTTGATGAAAAACTAGATTACCCGCGAGAAACGCTGGCGATTCTGCTGTTCGAGGTAAGCGTCGAACACCATGCACACCGAGCGCACCAGCAGTCGTCCGGCCGGCAACACTTCGATTCGCTCGCGATCAAGGGTAATCAAGCCATCCTTGGCCATCTCTTGCAGTTGAGGCCACAGAGCGCCGAAGTAACCTTGAAAATCGATGTTGAACTGTTGCTCGATCTCGGCGAAGTCCAGGCTGAAATTGCAGATCAACTGTTGAATCACTTCCCGCCGCAGTCGGTCGTCGGCGTTACACACCAAGCCGCGGCTGGTCGCCAATTGCGCTGAGGCTAGGGTGTTCTGGTATTCGTTGAGGTCGCTGCTGTTCTGGCAGTAGAGGTCGCCAATCTGGCTGATCGCCGACACGCCCAGCCCCACCAGATCGCAATGACCGTGGGTGGTGTAGCCCTGGAAGTTGCGCTGCAAGGTTTGTTCTTCCTGAGCGATCGCCAGTTCGTCGTCGGGCAGGGCGAAGTGGTCCATGCCGATGTAGCGGTAACCGGCGGCGGTCAGTTGTTCAATGGTGCGCTGGAGCATTTCCAGTTTTTGCGCGGGGCTCGGCAGTTCCTGACTGTTGATCCGTCGCTGTGGCATGAAGCGTTCCGGCAAGTGCGCGTAGTTAAACACCGAGAGCCGATCCGGTTGCAGGCTGATGACTTCTTCCACCGTGCGGGCGAAGTTCTCCGGGGTCTGTTTGGGCAGGCCGTAAATCAGATCGATGTTGATCGAGCGAAATTGCAGCGTGCGTGCGGCGTCGATCACCGCGCGGGTTTCTTCCAGGCTTTGCAGGCGATTGACCGCGCGCTGCACCGCCGGGTCAAGGTCTTGCAGACCAATGCTGACGCGGTTGAAGCCCAGTTCACGGAGCAGGCCCATGGTCGACCAGTCGGCTTCTCGCGGGTCGATTTCGATGCCGTAATCGCCGGAGTCATCGTCCAGAAGATTAAAGTGCTTGCGCAGATGTGCCATCAATTGGCGCAGTTCGTCGTGGCTGAGAAAGGTCGGCGTACCGCCGCCAAAGTGCAGTTGCTCGACCTTTTGCGCCGGGTCCAGGTGGCAGGCGATCAGCTGGATTTCCTGCTCGAGCCGTTGCAGATACGGCAGGGCGCGGCCGCGATCCTTGGTGATGACCTTGTTGCAGGCGCAGTAGTAGCAAATGTTCGCGCAGAACGGCACATGAACGTACAGCGATAGCGGGCGCTGGGCTTTACGGCTGTCGCGCAGGGCATGGAACAGATCGAACGTGCCGACCTGACTGTTGAATTGCACGGCCGTCGGATATGAGGTGTAACGCGGCCCCGCCAGATCGTAGCGGCGGATCAAATCGGTGTCCCAACGAATGGCGTCGAGCATGCGGGCATTCCCCGGATAGGCTGGCAGTGTGGCGAGTCTAGGGGCGGGCGCGGCGGGGTGTCTTGATTTGCATCAACGGGGTGCATTGGTAGGAGCATTGAGGGATTCTTCGCGAGCAGGCTCGCTCCCACAGGAGGTGTGTGGTTTGCACAGGAACCGTGCTGGCGCGGGCCTGCTCGCGAAGGCCGCGCCGCCGTTTAATGCCCCATCAACCAGTGCTGATGCGGCCCGGGCAATGTCCAGATCCCGAACAGAATCACCAGCAAACCGCCGACCATTCGCACGCTGCGCTTGCGCAACAGCGCCGTCACCCGTTCGGCGGCGAGGCCGGTGGCCAGCAGCACCGGCCATGTGCCGAGCCCGAAGGCGAGCATCAGCAACGCACTGTCCAGCGCATTGCCCTGGCTCGCTGACCACAGCAACGTGCTGTAAACCAGTCCGCACGGCAACCAGCCCCATAGTGCGCCAAGCAGCAAAGCACGGGGCAAGCTCGACACTGGCAGTAAACGATTGGCCACGGGCTGAATGTAGCGCCACAAACCGCGACCGAGGCTTTCGATACGGGTCAGACCGCTCCACCAGCCTGCCAGGTACAGGCCCATGGCAATCAGCAGCAACCCGGCCAGTACACGCATGAACAACGCGGCCGGGCTGTTGGCCACCGCCCACCCGGCGAGGCCGATCAGCAATCCGGCCGTGGCATAGCTGAGGATGCGTCCCAGGTTATACGCCAGCAGCAAGCGAAAGCGTCGACTGCGTTGTTCCTTGGGGATCGCCAGGGTCAGCGCGCCCATCAAGCCGCCGCACATCCCCAGGCAATGGCCACCACCGAGCAATCCGAGGATCAGCGCCGACACCAGCAGTGGTGCCAGTTCAAGCATGAGGAGGGGCCTTGTCGTCCGGTTTCTGCGCGCGGGCTTCGTCCACCGCAGCGGTGTGGTTCGGATCCTGATCATCGAACAGGATACTGTGGGCCGGACCGTCGAGGTCGTCGTACTGGCCGCTGTCCACCGCCCAGAAGAAGATGTACACGGCGATGGCCACGATCAGCAGGGCGGCCGGGATCATCACGTAGAGAGCTGGCATCTGTACTCCATGCCCGCGCGGCTCAGGCCGGCAGCGGACGGGTTTCTGATCGGGCGCAGGCTTGCGGCGAACTCGGCAGGCGAGTCAGGCGCAGGGCGTTGAGCACCACGGTCAACGAACTGATCGACATGCCGACCGCGGCCCACACCGGGGTGATCCAGCCGAGGGCGGCGAACGGCAGCATGAGGCCATTGTACAGCGCGGCCCACAGCAGGTTCTCGATGATTACCCGACGGGTGCGCCGCGCCAGCGTGAACGCTTGCACCAACGCATCGAGGCGATTGGACAGCAGCACCGCATCGGCGCTGGTCTTGGCCAGATCGGTGGCCGATCCCATGGCCACGCTGATGTCGGCGGCAGCCAGCACCGGCACATCGTTGACGCCGTCGCCGAGCATCAGCACTTTGCGACCTTCCTTGTGCAGCTGTTGCAACACTTGCAGCTTGTCATCCGGACGCAAGCCACCACGGGCCTCATCAATGCCCAATTCGGCGGCGACACTGGCGACCATCGGCGAACTGTCGCCGGACAGCAGTAATGTGCGCCAGCCACGCGCCTTGCACGCGGCGAGCAGGGCGGGCGCATCGTCGCGCAGGCGATCGTCGAGCACGAACCACGCCAGCGGTCCCGAACCATCACCGAGCAGCAGCCATTGGCCTGGCTCATCCGGCATCGCCGGGGCTGCGGCGGCACTGAGGGCGCAGACAAAATCAGCCTGGCCGATGCGCAAACGTTGCTCGCCGACAATGCCTTCGAGGCCAAGCCCCGGCGTGCTGTGGACGTCTTCAGCGGCCAACGGTGCCCGGCCAAACGCGCGGGCAATCGGGTGTTCCGAACGGTTTTCCAGCGCGGCGGCGAGGCTCAGGCATTGGTCACTGTTCAGTGCGCCCAGAGGACGAATCGAGCGCAGCACCAGGCGACCTTCGGTGAGCGTGCCAGTCTTGTCGAAGATCACCGTGTCGATCTGATTCAAACCCTCCAGCACATGGCCGCGCGTCAGCAGCAGGCCGAGTTTGTGCAGGGTGCCGGTGGCAGCGGTGAGTGCAGTGGGTGTCGCCAGTGACAGCGCGCAGGGGCAGGTGGCGACCAGCATGGCGAGGACGATCCAGAACGCCCGCGACGAATCCAGCTCCCACCACAACAGGCCGATGGCGGCCGCAGCGATCAGTGACAACAGCAAAAACCATTGCGCGGCGCGGTCGGCGATTTCCGCCAGTCGCGGTTTTTCGGCCTGAGCGCGATCCAGCAAACGAACGATGGCTGACAGCCGGGTGTCTTGCCCCATGGCCAGCACCTGCACGGTCAGCGCGCCTTCGACATTCAGCGTTCCGGCAGTGACCGCATCACCCGGTGCCCGCGGTTGCGGCAGGTACTCGCCCGTCAACAGTGATTCGTCGATGCTCGACTGGCCGTCGAGAATCTTGCCGTCCGCCGGCAGGATCGACCCGGGTTGCACCAGAATTCGCTCGCCCACCCGCAACTCGCTGAGGAGGATGCGCTCGCTCTGGCCGGTCTCATCGAGACGCAGGCACGAGGCTGGCAGCAGATTGACAAGCTGTGCGGTGGCGGCCGCAGTGCGCTCCCGGGCGCGACGTTCCAGATAACGTCCAGCGAGCAGGAACAGCGCGAACATGCCGACCGCATCGAAATACAACTCGCCGACGCCGGTGATCGAGGTCCAGATTCCGGCGATATAGGCGCTACCGATCGCCAGTGAAACCGAGACATCCATGGTGAGATGCCGCGTGCGCAAATCGCGCATGGCGCCCTTGAAAAACGGTGCGCAACTGTAGAAAACGATCGGCGTGGTCAGGAACAGCGCGACCCAGCGCAGGATGGTGTGCAGTTCGGGGCTGAGGTCGATGTTGAATTCTGGCCAGGTGGCCATGGTCGCCATCATCGCCTGAAACCACAGCAATCCGGCCACGCCGAGTTGGCGCAGGGCCAGACGGTTTTCGCTGGCCAGTTGCTCGCTGGCGCGGTCAGCCTGATACGGGTGCGCGGCGTAACCGATGTGGCGCAGTTCGGCGAGGATCTGGCTGAGTGGCAATTGCCCATCGGCCCAGCTCACATGCAGGCGGTGGTTGGACAGGTTCAATCGCGCCTCGGCCACGGCGGGCAGCGTGCGCAGGTGTTTCTCGATCAGCCAGCCACAGGCGGCGCAACTGATGCCTTCCATCAACAGAGTGGTTTCGGCCAGATCGCCTTCGTGGCGGACGAAAGGTTTTTGCACGTCGGCACGGTCGTACAACGCCAGTTCGTCAACCAGTTGCACCGGCAGCGCCTCGGGGTTGGCCGAGGCTTCGCTGCGATGCTGATAGTAGCTTTCGAGCCCGCCGGCCACGATGGCTTCAGCCACAGCCTGACAGCCAGGGCAGCAGAATTCGCGCGGCTCCCCGAGTACGACGGCGGTAAAGCGGCTGCCGGACGGGACGGGCAGGGCGCAGTGATAGCAGGGGAGTGGGGTGGTCATCGGATATTCACTAATACTGCTGAATCAATACCGCCTCTGTAGGAGCTGCCGCAGGCTGCGATCTTTTGATTTTGTTTTTAAAGCAAGGTCAAAAGATCGCAGCCTGCGGCAGCTCCTACAGGGAGCGGTTTACTTTTTCAGGTCTTCCGCGCCTTGCAGCGGTTCATCACCCAGCAGCAGATCCTTGTCATGGCTGACCAGTTCTTCTTCGAACATCCGCCAGATGTGTTCGTCCTGCGTGCCCAGCAACTCCACAAAGCGGCGACCTTCGACTTTATCGTTCAACTGGCCGATGTAGCGCCCCGATTCAGTTTCGCTGCGGGTCAGGACGATCTTGCGATCCTTCTCCGGCTGAGTCGGCGAGATCAGATTCAGCTCGAGGGTTTTCGGTTGGCTGTCGCCGCTCAATCGCAGGTCGACTTCGCCGGTCACGTCATCCAGAAACACCGCCGCGCGCATCTTCAGGGTTTGCGCCAGCAACTCGCGATCCAGCGAACGGTTGATGCCTTTGCCAGCCTCGTAATAGTTGTCGTTGACCAGATTGTCCGGATTGTTCACCGCGATGGTCACCATGGACAGGGTCAGCGTCACCGAACAGGCCAGTATCGCGATGATGATCCATGGCCAGAGGTGTTTGTACCAAGGGCTTGCGGCGTTTGCTGCGGGCATGTTCAGTTCTCTCAACGAATTTGTGGGCCGATGAATCGGCTCTTGGCTTCAACGTGGACGCTGTCGTCATCGGCATCCTTGAGGATGAATTTCACCTCGTTGGTGCTCGACGGCAGTTGTTCCGGCGCGCTCGACAGTTCGACCGGCATGGTAAAGATATCCCCGGCGGCGACCTTGATCTCGCGCTTGCCTTGCAGGCGCAGGTCCGGCAGACCACTGGCTTGCAGCAGATAGGTGTGGTCGCGCTGATCCTTGTTCATGATCTTCAGGCTGTAGACGTTTTCGATCCGGCCTTCGGCGTTTTCGCGGTACAGCACGCGGTCCTTGCTGACGTCGAAACCCACCAGCGAGCGCATGAAAAACGCCGCAGCCAACAGGCTGATCATTGCCAGCAACACCACGGCATAGCCGATCAGGCGTGGCCGCAGTTTATGGGTTTTCTGGCCGGACAGGTTGTGTTCGGTCGTATAGCTGATCAGTCCGCGCGGGTAATCCATCTTGTCCATGATGCTGTCACAGGCGTCGATGCACGCGGCGCAGCCGATGCACTCGATCTGCAGGCCGTCACGGATGTCGATGCCGGTCGGGCAGACCTGGACGCACATAGTGCAATCGATGCAATCGCCCAGGCCCATGGCCTTGTAATCGACGCCTTTCTTGCGCGGGCCACGGCTTTCACCACGGCGCGGGTCGTAGGAAACGATCAGCGTGTCTTTGTCGAACATCACGCTCTGGAAGCGTGCGTACGGGCACATGTAAATGCACACCTGCTCGCGCAGCCAGCCAGCGTTGCCATAAGTGGCGAGGGTGAAGAAACCAACCCAGAAATACGACCAGCCATCGGCTTGCCCTGTGAAGAACTCAAACACCAGTTCGCGGATCGGCGAGAAGTAGCCGACAAAGGTCATACCGGTGACAAAGCCGATCAGCAACCACAGCGTGTGTTTGGCGAGCTTGCGCAGGAACTTGTTGCCGCTCATCGGCGCTTTGTCGAGCTTGATGCGTTGGTTGCGGTCGCCTTCGGTGACTTTTTCGCACCACATGAAAATCCACGTCCACACACTTTGCGGACAGGTGTAGCCACACCAGATGCGCCCGGCATAAACGGTGATGAAAAACAGTCCGAACGCGGCGACGATCAGGATCCCCGACAGCAGGATGAAATCCTGCGGCCAGAAGGTCGCGCCGAAAATGAAGAACTTGCGTTCCGGCAGGTTCCACCACACGGCCTGATGGCCGCCCCAGTTCAGCCACACCGTCCCGAAATACAGCAGGAACAGGCCGGCACCGCCCATCATCCGCAGATTGCGGAACAGGCCGGTGAAGGCACGGGTGTAGATTTTTTCTCGAGAGGCGTAAAGGTCGACGCTGTTGTTCGCGTTTTTACTCGGTGGCGTGACGTCGTGTACCGGAATCTGGTTACTCATCATTGCATCCCACGGCAGTGGAAAAATGCCTCGGTCGATACGTGCCAACCGGGGTCAGAAGGGGCGTTGCGGTGGCGCAATGATACGCCTGTAACGCCGATGAACGGGTGCGACCTTTGGTCGCGTTGGGGAAAAATCCTGAATGGTGTAGCGAATGTAACAAAGCATGATGCAGATCAATTGACTATAGACGAATCCTTCGTGCCGCCTACCGTCTCAACCGAAGCGCAGCGAGAGATGCTGCGCTACTTGATAGCAAGCTTCGCTACTGATCGAAAGTCGTTCAATGTGCATCAGGTGTCTGACAATAACTGGCCATCACGCAAGGTGATCGCCACTGTCGCGGTGCGCTGACAGTCACCATGGACTGAAACGAAAACGGCCCCGTCAAATGACGGGGCCGTTTTTTTGCTTCAAGCGTTGGCCTTACTCAGCGTTCGCTTCCGGTGCTTTTTCACCGTGGGACAGGCTGTAAACATAAGCCGCCAGCAGGTGAACCTTGTCGTTGCCTTGCAGCTGTTCTTGTGCAGGCATCTGGCCCTGGCGGCCGTAACGGATGGTCTGCTGCAGTTGCGCAAAGCTCGAACCGTAGATGAATGCGCCTGGGTGGGTCAGGTCAGGTGCGCCCATCGCTGGCGTGCCTTTGCCCGCCGGGCCGTGGCAGGCCACGCAGTTGGCGGCGAACAGTTTCTGGCCATTGGCGACGTCTGCCTTGGCGCCTTCCGGCAGCTTGCGACCATCGAGGTTGGTGACCACGAACGCAGCGACATCGGCCACGCCTTGCTCGCCAATCACTTCAGCCCACGCCGGCATGACCGCGTGACGGCCGCCCATGATGGTGGTCTTGATGGTTTCCGCTTCACCGCCCCAGCGCCAGTCGGCGTCGGTCAGGTTAGGGAAGCCATAGGCACCCTTGGCGTCGGAACCGTGGCAGACCGAGCAGTTGGAAGCGAACAGGCGACCACCCATCTTCAGCGCTTGCGGGTCCTTGGCCACTTCTTCGATTGGCATGGCAGCGAACTTGGCGAAGATCGGGCCAAACTTGGCGTCAGAGCGAGCCATTTCCTTTTCCCACTCGTGCACGCCAGTCCAGCCGGTCTGGCCGTTGGCGAACGCAGTCTGCTTCTCGGTATCGAGGTAGTTGTAGCCTGGCAGCAGGCCTTTCCAATTACCCAGGCCCGGGTACAGCACCAGATAACCCAGCGCAAAGATGATGGTGCCCACGAACAGCATGAACCACCATTTAGGCAGCGGGTTGTCGTACTCCTCGATCCCGTCGAACGAGTGGCCGACCGTCTCGTCCGTCTGCTCGGAGCGCTGGCCCTTGCGGGTCGACAGCAACAGCCAGGTCAGGGCGAAAATGGTGCCAAGACTGAGGACTGTGACGTACAGACTCCAGAATGTAGTCATTCTTTGTTACTCCTAGAAGCTTGCTCGACGTGCTTGATGGCTTCGGGATCATCCGCAAAAGGCAGCAAGGTCGCGTCTTCAAACTCCGACTTGCGCTTGGGGCTGAACACCCACAACGCCAGACCGATAAAGGCCACCATCACAACAACGGTGCCCAGGCCACGAATCATCCCGATATCCATCTAAATCACCGTTTGCTTTTGATGATGGTGCCCAGGCCTTGCAGATAGGCCACCAGCGCGTCCATTTCGGTTTTGCCCTTCACGGCATCCTGAGCACCGGCGATGTCTTCATCGGTGTAAGGAACGCCGAGCGTACGCAGGACCTCCATTTTCTTGGCAGTTTCCTTGCCGTCGAGCTTGTTTTCCACGAGGAACGGGTAAGCCGGCATTTTCGACTCAGGCACCACGTTGCGCGGGTTGTACAAGTGCGCACGTTGCCAGTCATCGGAGTAACGACCGCCGACACGGGCCAGGTCCGGACCGGTACGCTTGGAACCCCACAGGAACGGGTGGTCCCAGACGCTTTCACCAGCGACCGAGTAGTGGCCGTAGCGTTCGGTTTCGGCACGGAACGGACGGATCATCTGCGAGTGGCAGCCGACACAGCCGTTGGCGATGTAAACGTCGCGGCCTTCCAGTTCAAGGGCGGTACGCGGCTTCATGCCTTCGACCGGCTTGTTGGTAACGTCCTGGAAAAACAGCGGTACGATCTGGGTCAGGCCACCGACGCTGACGGCGATGACCATGAAGAAGGCCAGCAGGCCAATATTCTTCTCGACAGCTTCATGCTTCATCAGTGAGCTCCAACGACAGCGATCTGGGCAGCGGCTTCGGCTTCAGCCGGGTTCGAGGCGCGCACGGTGCGCCAGACGTTGTAAGCCATCAGCAGCATGCCGCTGGCGAAGAACGCACCGCCCAGGGCACGGACGATAAAGCCCGGGTGACTGGCTTGCAGCGCTTCGACGAACGAGTAGGTGAGGGTGCCGTCATCGTTGATTGCACGCCACATCAGACCCTGGGTGATGCCGTTGACCCACATCGACGCGATGTAGAGCACGGTACCGATGGTCGCGAGCCAGAAGTGCGCGTTGATCAGGCCGACACTGTGCATCTGCGCACGACCGAACAGTTTCGGGATCATGTGGTAGATCGCGCCGATCGAGATCATTGCCACCCAGCCCAGAGCGCCGGCGTGTACGTGGCCGATGGTCCAGTCGGTGTAGTGCGACAGCGAGTTGACGGTCTTGATCGCCATCATCGGCCCTTCAAAGGTCGACATACCGTAGAACGCCAGCGATACCACGAGGAAGCGCAGGATCGGGTCGGTGCGCAGCTTATGCCAGGCGCCCGAGAGGGTCATCATGCCGTTGATCATGCCGCCCCAGCTTGGCGCCAGCAGGATGATCGACATCGCCATGCCTAGCGATTGTGCCCAATCCGGCAGCGCGGTGTAGTGCAAGTGGTGCGGGCCGGCCCAGATGTACAGGGTGATCAGTGCCCAGAAGTGCACGATAGACAGGCGATAGGAGTAGATCGGACGTTCGGCCTGTTTCGGCACGAAGTAATACATCATCCCCAGGAAGCCGGTGGTCAGGAAGAAACCCACGGCGTTGTGGCCGTACCACCACTGGATCATCGCGTCGGTCGCGCCCGAGTAGGCGGAGTAGGACTTGAACAGATTCACCGGCAGGGAGGCATGGTTGACGATGTGCAGCATTGCGGTCACGACGATGAACGCACCGTAGAACCAGTTACCGACATAGATGTGTTTGGTTTTGCGCTTGGTGATGGTGCCGAAGAACACCAGCCCGTAGGTCACCCAGACAATGGCCAGCAAAATGGCGATCGGCCATTCCAGTTCCGCGTATTCCTTGGTGGTAGTGTAACCCAGCGGCAAGGTAATGATCGCGCCGACGATTACCGCTTGCCAGCCCCAGAAGGTGAAGGCGGCGAGGCTGTCGGAAATCAGTCGCGTCTGGCAGGTTCGCTGCACGACATAGTAGGAAGTGGCAAACAGTGCACAACCACCGAAGGCGAAAATCACCAGGTTTGTGTGCAACGGGCGCAGGCGTCCAAAGCTCGTCCACGGCAGACCGAAGTTCAATTCCGGCCAGACCAGTTGCGAGGCGATGAAAACACCGAGCCCCATGCCAAGGATCCCCCAGACCACCGTCATGATGGCGAACTGGCGGACTACCTTATAGTTATAAGCAGTCGGACTGATTGCTGTGCTCATTCTAAGGTTCCACGGTTTGGGTATTTTATTAGGATTAATTCGGCCGCAAGTATGGGGAAAGCAGGGGGTCATTGCAACGCGCCATGACCTGGGTCAATGCTTTCCAACGCTGATTCTGCGGCCTTTCCATGCGCCGCGTAAGGACAAAATCGGCCTCGGACAAAATGTCGCAGCCGAAGAAAAAAGCGAGGGGTTCAGGTCGCGTGTAACGAGGTGTGTTCAAACGCTCAGTTCGGCTGACGGACGGCAATCGGCTCGACAGCCGGTATCTACCGGCGTTTGCGGCCACATCAGTCAGCCATTTCGCAGAACACAGCGGTTAGCGTCGGCCTGGAACCGGCACGAGCCAGTCCTCATCGAGCAAGCGTAGACCCGAATCAGGGGAACCGAAAGGCGAGGGAGTGAAGGGTGCGACAATGCGTCGCAAAGGGGCAGGAAACTGCCGCACCTTAATCGGTGCGGCATAGGCGTAGCCAATGTGGTCTATTTATTGTCTTCAGTTATAAGTTTTTCTGTGCTCAATCCATTGCTAAGGCTGTATACATAAGCTGCGAGCAATTGCACCTTGTCGTTACCCAGCAGTTCGTTTTGCGCGGGCATATGGCCCTGACGACCGTGGCGAATGGTTTGTTCAAGCTGAGTGAGGCTGGTGCCATAGATAAACCCGGCCGGGTGCGTCAGATTCGGCGCGCCCATGGCTTCAGTGCCTTTGCCGGTTGCCCCGTGACACGCCACGCAAGTGGTGTTGAAGGCTTGCTGTCCGGCTTGCAGATCAGCCTTGCTGTCGGCAGGCAACGGCAGGCCGGCCAGTTCGTGACGCACGTACGCCGCGACGTTCTTCACGCCCGCTTCGCCCAACACTTCGCCCCAGGCCGGCATTGCTGCCACCCGGCCACCCATGATGGTGGTCTTGATGGTGTCGGCATTGCCGCCCCAGCGCCAATCGCTGTCGGCGAGGTTAGGGAAGCCGAACGCGCCTTTGGCGTCGGAGCCGTGGCACACCGAGCAGTTGGAAGCGAACAGACGGCCACCCATTTTCAGCGCCTGCGGATCCTTCGCCACTTCTTCCACCGGCATGGCGGCAAACTTGGCGAAGATCGGCCCGAACTTGGCGTCAGCCTTGTTCATTTCCTTTTCCCACTCGTGCACGCCGGTCCAGCCGTCCTCGTAACCCGGCAGGACGCCTTTCCAGTTGCCCAGACCCGGATAAAGGATCAGGTAGCCCACAGAAAACACCAGGGTGCCGGCGAACAGCATGAACCACCACTGCGGCAGCGGGTTGTCGTACTCCTCGATGCCGTCAAAGCTGTGGCCCATGGTCTGGTCGACGCTGCCCTTGGTTTCGCCCCGGCGGGTGCCGATCAGCAGCCACGTCAGGCCGATCAGGCTGCCGATGGTCAGTACGCAGATCCACGTACTCCAGAAGGTGGTCATGGCCGGGTACTCCTTGTTTCAGATGCTGGTGTAGTGTCGGGTTGCGGTTCGTCGGCGAACGGCAGCAGACGCGCTTCGGCGAATTCCGGATTGCGCTTGCGGTTGAACACCCACAGGGTCAAGCCAACGAAGGCGACGAACACCACAACGGTGCCTAAGCCACGAATCAGTCCTGCACTCATTTCAAAGACCATGGCTCACCTCTTGCTCTTGATTGCAGTGCCGAGCACTTGCAGGTAGGAGATGAGTGCGTCCATTTCGGTCTTGTCCTTGAGGCTGGCCACCGCGCCGCTGATGTCGTCGTCGGTGTACGGCACGCCGAGGGTGCGCATGGTCTTGAGCTTGGTTTCGGTGTGGCTGCTGTCGACCGCTTGCGTGACCAGCCATGGGTAGGCCGGCATTTTCGATTCCGGCACGACGTTGCGCGGGTTGTACAAATGCGCGCGGTGCCAGTCATCCGAATAACGTGCGCCGACCCGTGCCAGATCCGGCCCGGTGCGTTTCGAGCCCCACAGGAACGGGTGATCCCAAACGCTTTCCCCAGCCACCGAGTAATGCCCGTAGCGCTCGGTTTCAGCGCGGAACGGCCGGATCATCTGTGAATGGCACTGGACGCAGCCTTCACGGATGTAGATGTCGCGACCTTCCAGTTGCAGCGCGGTGTAGGGCTTCATGCCTTCCACCGGTTTGTTGGTGACGTCCTGGAAGAACAGCGGGACGATCTGGGTCAGGCCGCCGATGCTCACAGCGAACACCATCAACAGCATCAGTAGGCCGACGTTCTTTTCAATCGTTTCGTGTTTCATGGCGGACTCCTCAGGCCATCTGCGCGGCGGCAACGACGTCAGCAGGCTGCGAGGCCCGCACCGTGCGCCAGGTGTTGTAAGCCATCAGGAACATGCCGCTGAGGAAGATCGCCCCGCCAACCAGCCGCACGACAAAGCCTGGGTGGCTGGCCACCAGGGTTTCGACGAAGGAGTAGGTCAGCGTGCCGTCCTCGTTGACCGCGCGCCACATCAGGCCCTGGGCGATGCCGTTGACCCACATCGAGGCGATGTAAAGCACGGTGCCGATGGTGGCGAGCCAGAAGTGCGCGTTGATCAGGCCGACGCTGTGCATCTGCGCCTTGCCGAAGATTTTCGGGATCATGTGATACAGCGCGCCGATGGAAATCATCGCCACCCAGCCCAGAGCGCCGGCGTGAACGTGGCCGATGGTCCAGTCGGTGTAGTGGGAGAGGGCGTTGACGGTCTTGATCGCCATCATCGGACCTTCGAAGGTCGACATGCCGTAGAACGCCAGCGAGACCACGAGGAAGCGCAGGATCGGGTCGCTGCGCAACTTATGCCACGCGCCCGAGAGGGTCATCATGCCGTTGATCATGCCGCCCCAGCTCGGTGCCAGCAGAATCAGCGACATCACCATGCCCAGCGACTGCGCCCAGTCTGGCAGCGCGGTGTAATGCAAGTGGTGCGGGCCGGCCCAGATGTACAGGGTGATCAGTGCCCAGAAGTGCACGATCGACAGACGATACGAATACACCGGACGCTCTGCCTGTTTCGGCACGAAGTAGTACATCATCCCGAGGAAACCGGCGGTGAGGAAAAAGCCTACGGCGTTGTGGCCGTACCACCATTGCACCATCGCGTCTGTCGCGCCGGAGTACAGCGAGTAGGACTTGGTAAAACTGACCGGAACTTCCAGGTTGTTGACGATGTGCAAAATCGCCACAGTGATGATGAACGCGCCGAAGAACCAGTTGCCCACATAAATGTGTTTGGTCTTGCGCTGCATAATCGTGCCGAAGAACACGACCGCGTAGGCGACCCAGACAATGGTGATCAGGATGTCGATCGGCCACTCCAGCTCGGCGTATTCCTTGGAGCTGGTGTAACCCAATGGCAGGCTGATCGCCGCCAACAGGATCACCAGTTGCCAGCCCCAGAAGCAGAATGCGGCAATCTTTGGCGCAAACAATTGGGTTTGGCAGGTGCGTTGTACCGAGTAGAACGAACTGGCGAACAGCGCGCAGCCACCGAACGCGAAGATCACCGCGTTGGTGTGCAGAGGGCGTAGACGGCCGAAACTGGTCCAGGGTAAATCGAAGTTGAGCTCGGGCCAGACCAATTGGGCCGCGAGAAAAACCCCGAGCCCCATGCCGACGATGCCCCACACCACCGTCATAATGGCGAATTGGCGGACCACCTTGTAGTTGTAGGCGGTACTGATAGAAGTGTTCATGGTTCCCCATCCACGGTTCAGCCGAAGTGACCGCGCGCAAAAGAGCCGCAAATCCTTCGCCTGGAGTTATAGGCAGACTAAAAGCGAGGCAAGCATGAACAAACAGCACAAGGCCAGTATTGACGGGGATCAATGGGCGCAGTGCGTACGTGATCATGGGTGGCTTTGGAACGCCGCCAGTGGCGAGGCTTCGGCGACGTTGATCCTGGCGCATGGGGCGGGGGCGCCGATGGACAGTGACTGGATGACGGATATGGCTGGGCGCCTTGCTGCACTTGGGGTCAATGTGTTGCGGTTTGAGTTTCCGTATATGGCGCAGCGGCGGGTTGATGGGGTGAAGCGGCCGCCGAATCCTGCGCCGAAACTGCTGGAATGTTGGCGTGAGGTGTTCGCTGAGGTGCGACGTCATGTCGCTGGGGCTTTGGCCATTGGTGGGAAGTCGATGGGGGGGCGGATGGCGAGTCTTTTGGCTGACGAATTGGCTGCCGATGCGTTGGTGTGTTTGGGGTATCCGTTTTATGCGGTGGGCAAGCCGGAGAAGCCTCGGGTTGAGCATTTGGCTGGTTTGAAGACGCGGACGTTGATTGTGCAGGGGGATCGGGATGCGCTTGGCAATCGTGAAGCTGTCGAGGCTTACACCTTGTCACCGAGTATTGAGGTGGCGTGGCTAGTGGCCGGGGATCATGATTTGAAGCCGTTGAAGGTTTCCGGTTTTACCCATGAGCAGCATTTGGCCAGTGCCGCGCAGAAAGTAGCCGAGTTTCTCAGCAAGTGACCGAGGCGGGCTGAGATTTTGAACTGCATGAAGATCGGCTCCCTTTCCCCTCGCCCCCTTGGGGGAGAGGGCTGGGGTGAGGGGGATCGATTTCAGCTACGACATATTTTTTGGGTACATATCCATTGCTGCGGTAACGGCCGCTTAGGGTTTCGCCCTGACGGCGACTCACTTTTTTTACAAACGCCTAAAAAAAGTAAGCAAAAAAACGCTTGCTCCTACGTACGGCCCGCTCGCTGGGGCTCGGGGTTCCTTCGCTGCGGGATCGATCCGGGCGCAGCGTCTCCGGTTTGCTGCGCTGCACCTCCTCTCGCTGTGTTTGGCTTCGCCAAACGGTCGCTGCGCTCCCACCCCCGGATCAATCCCTCCACTCAGCCTTCCGACGTCGCCCGTGGATCAAGATCAAGAGCGGCAGCCGAGCTAACGCTCATCCTGTTGAGTGGTGAAGAGCAGAAGCGGTGCCAGCGATGGCGGCCTGACAGCCGACCAATCTCTAACTGACGCACCCGGTCCAACTGTGGGAGCGAGCCTGCTCGCGAAAGCGGCCTAAGAAACAACATCAATACAACAGGGGAATTTCCAGTTTTCTCTATCAGTAAACGCAATCCTGCAAGCACGTTTAAATCACACAACCCGTTACGCCATCGGGCCTACAACTCCTTGCGCCGTTACCTACGCGTACGCCAGAATCCGCCTGCTTACGCGGCTATGAGGTGGGTTGTATCGTTTCCCTGTCACTGGAAAACAGTGATCGGGTTTGGTAGCCCGCTTCGAAACCGTATGGTGTCACCGTACGCAGTCCCTTTTTTGGGGCTCAGATTTTTATGGTGGACATGCGTGGGGCTCATTCGTGAGCGCCGGGTTTCCCGTTTCGACCGGTCTACCAACCCACGTATGGCCACCACCCACTCGTTTGGTAGCGAGGGTGATGGCTCCTAATATTCGAAACTGGAGTTACACCTATGTTCAAAATCACACCAAACCCACCAGCCACTGATCCAATCCCCCACGACCCAGCGCTTAGCCCACAAAAGATCAAAGAAGCAACCGACCGCGCCCTCGATTACTACCTCAAGCCCGACGACCTCGCGGCTCCGCCAACCTCGCCCAAGTTTCGCCCCGTCTTTCTCGTCGACCCGACACTGGATGACGAAACCCTGCTCGTCGAAGCCTGCGAGTCGCTGTCTTACGCCCATGCCATGGCCGGTAACATCGCCCACTCGATCGGCGGCCCGGAGCGCAAACCGCTGCTGGCGCTGCAACAGGTGATCATGCTCAACGAACTGTTGGTCAATCGACTGCTGGATAAGCTGAAGTTGCCTCAGTAATTTCGCTGGCTGTTATGGCCTCATCGCGAGCAGGCTCACTCCTACAAGGGATTGTCGTTGGACACAAATCTGTGATCCCACTACGTTCCAAAGTGGGAGCGAGCCTGCTCGCGAAAGCGCTCTGCCAAGCACTATCACTTTCAGACAAGCAACAAAAAACCCGGAAGCTTTCGCCGTCCGGGCTTTGAAGATCAAAAGATCGCAGCCTTCGGCAGCTCCTACATTGGAATGCATGTTCCTGTAGGAGCTGCCGCAGGCTGCGATCTTTTGCTTTTAGCGGTTAAACCGCTCCACCAACGAGTACTGTGTATTGGCAGTCTTGGTCAGCTCTTCACTCAGCAACGCCGAGTTGTGCGCCTGTTCCGAAGTCTGATCCGCCAGTTCCGAAATGTTGCTGATGTTGCGGCTGATTTCTTCGGCCACAGCACTTTGTTCTTCGGTCGCGGCGGCGATCTGGGTGGTCATGTCGGTGATGTTGGCCACCGCTTCGCTGATACCGACCAGCGCCTGGTCCGCTTCCAGCACCCGCGCGACACCTTCTTCGGCCTGGCGATGCCCGGCTTCCATGGTTTGCACAGCGCTCGAAGCAGTCTGCTGCAGCTTGGCGATCAGGGCATGGATCTGCCCGGTGGATTCGCTGGTGCGTTGCGCCAGTTGACGAACTTCATCCGCTACCACGGCAAAACCGCGACCCATCTCGCCGGCACGGGCCGCTTCGATGGCGGCGTTGAGCGCGAGCAGGTTGGTCTGGTCGGCGATGCCTTTGATCACATCGACCACGCCACCGATTTCGTCGCTGTCTTTCGCCAGTTGGGTGACGGTCAGGCCGGTTTCACCCACAACAACCGACAAGCGCTGAATGGCTTCGCGGGTTTCGCCGGCGATGTCGCGTCCGCGACCGGTCAGGCGATTGGCTTCCTGAGTCGCGTCGGCGGTGCGCTGCACGTGGCTGGCAACTTCCTGAGTCGTCGCGGCCATCTGGTTGACGGCGGTGGCGACCTGTTCGGTTTCCACCCGCTGACGTTCCAGGCCGGTCGAGCTGCTGTGTGCCAGAGCATCGGACTGCTTGGCTTGATCGGTCAGGTGCTCGGCAGTGTCCTGCAGACGGGTCAGGCAGGTTTTCAGACGGGCTTCCTGACTGAGGATCGACATTTCCAGACGTGCTTGCGCGCCACGGCTGTCGGTGTACATCTGCGCGATCAGCGGGTCGGAGGTGGTCTGCTCGGCCAGACGCAACAGGCGCTTGAGCCCGCGTTGCTGCCATTGCAGGCCCATCAGGCCCAGTGGCACCGACAGAGCGGCCGCCAGGGCAAAGCCCCACTGTGAAGTCAGCGTGGCACCGATCATGAAGCTCAGTTGGCTGACCAGAATGAACGGCAGCCAGTCCTGCAGCACCGGCAGCCATTTATCGCTGGAAGGAATCGCCGACTTGCCCTGATTGATGCGTTGGTAAAGCGCTTCGGCACGGCGGATCTGTTCGGCGGTGGGTTTGATCCGCACCGACTCGTAACCGATCACCTGATTGCCGTCGAACACCGGTGTTACATAGGCGTTAACCCAGTAATGGTCACCGCTCTTGCAGCGATTCTTGACGATGCCCATCCATGGCAAGCCTTGTTTCAGTGTGCCCCACATGTGCGAAAACACCGCAGCCGGGACGTCGGGGTGACGAACCAGGTTGTGCGGCGCACGGATCAGTTCCTCACGCGAAAACCCGCTGATCTCGACGAAAGCGTCGTTGCAGTAGGTGATCATGCCCTTGGCGTCGGTTGTGGAAATCAACCGTTGCTGAGCCGGGAAGGTCCGTTCGCGTTGTGTAATGGGCTGGTTGTTACGCATGTTTTTCAATCCGCAAGGCTTTGAAAGGTTGTCGGCGCTGTCAGGAAATTATTGAATTTTTCTTTCAGTAATCAGCACGGCGTCGCAAAACGCGGCTTGCATCAACCGGCAAGCATCGGATAGGTGAACAAGCCAAAATGCAGCACATTCAGCCCGAAGTGTGTGGCGATCGCCGCCCCGAGTCCGCCGAAACGGTAGGCCAGACCATAGCCGACACCTGCCAGGCCCGCCAGTAATACCCAAGTCCAGCCAGCGCCGACATGCGCCAGTGCGAACAGTGAAGACGCCAGCAGCAAGGCAAGGTTTTCTCCATACGGCAGATGCTTGAAGCGCCGGCTCAAGCCACCTTGTATATAGCCGCGAAACAACGCTTCCTCGACCAGCGTCACCAGCAGCAAGTTGTTCAGCACCCACAACCACGCCTGATCCGGCCATTTCGGCGCCCAGGCGATAACGCCAAGCAACACCGCACCACCGAGTGCGAGGACCGCGCTTAACGTCAGGCCCAGGGCGGTGGCATACACCGTCAGGCGCAACGGGCGCCGCGCGACAATCCATGGGCAGACCAGCAACAGCCAGAAGCCGACCAGTGGTTTGTCCTGATTCAGGTACATCGAAAAGCGCGCAGCGTTATCAGTGAAACGCTGCGGATCAATAGCGCGACCGTTGTAAAAACCCGGCAACCAATGCATCGCCAACGCCAAGGTCATCACAATGAACAGGCCGTGGCCGAGATAGCGTGCGAACGGCACTTCTTGCTGGCGTACCGCGTACCCGGCAAACAGCAGCAGGCCAACGGAAATCAGTGCCAGCCAGCCGAGTTGGCCGTAGCTGAGCGCCATTCCGTAGCCGAGGCTGAGCAGCGCCAGATAAAGCCAAGGCAAAGCCTTCATCGAAAGTCCCTGTAAAAATGGGTGGAAGGGCTTTCTACACGGGTGGGCGGCGGGGGACAAGTAAAGGTGAGGCGGGAAGTCGGTACAACACCAATATCGGTGGCCAAACACAAATCCCAATGTGGGAGCGAGCCTGCTCGCGAATGCGGTGTGACAGGCAATAGATGTATCGACTGATACACCGCATTCGCGAGCAGGCTCGCTCCCACAGGGGATGTTTATTCCATCAGGACTTGGCTGAAGGTTCAGCGCAGGTTGAGTTTCGCCGCAGCACGCGCGGTGATTTCCGTGCGCAGTTTCAACGATGGCGCCGCACGCAACCGGGCCTCGTCGACGATTACACTCGGCGCTGAATCCGGCGAGCCCGAGTTAAATGGCGGTGCCGGAGCATACTCAAGCTGCAGTTGCACCAACTGCGCCGTGTCGGCATCAACCAGTTCAGCCGCCAGCACCAAGGCAAAATCAATCCCGGCCGTAATCCCGCCGCCAGTCAACAGATTGCCGTCACGCACCACCCGATCCTTCACGGCAATCGCCCCCAGCGTCGGCAGCAAATCGTGATAAGCCCAGTGTGTCGTCGCGCGTTTGCCTCGCAGCAGACCCGCCGCGCCGAGCACCAGCGAGCCGGTGCATACCGAGGTCACGTAACGCGCTTGCGCCGCCTGACGTTTGATGAATGACAGCGTCTGCTCATCCTCCATCAACGGCCCGACGCCAGCGCCACCGGGCACACAGATCACATCCAGATCCGGACAGTCCTCGAATGTGGTGGTCGGTTTCAGCAGCAGCCCGGTGCTGGCGGTGATCGGCATCAGGTCTTTCCAGATCAGGTGCACCTTCACGTCAGGCAACGAGGCGAGCACGTCATATGGGCCGGTCAGGTCGAGTTGCTGTACCTGCGGAAACAACAGAAAGCCGATCTGCAACGTCATGGTGTTTTTCTCCATTAGGGGGGTGGACGGCTTCACTCTAGGCGCGTACGTTCTGGCGCATACGCCAATCACCCCACGAATTACGCCAAATGCCCAAAGCCATTCACGTACTCGCGTTTGCCAACATGCAGATCCTCGACGTCACCGGCCCGTTGCAGGTGTTTGCCTCAGCCAATGACCTTTGCCGTCAACGTGGCCTGCCTGTTCCATATGCGCCGACGGTCATTGCCCGCGAGGGCGGGGCGGTGATGTCGTCGGCGGGGCTGGCGGTGCTCGCCGAACCGCTGCCGTTGGAGGCCAGCGACACGCTGATCATCGCCGGTGGCTGGGGCATTTATCCGGCGGCGGAGGATAGGCCGCTGGTGGATTGGGTGCGCAAACACGCGGCGAAATGCCGGCGCGTGGCTTCGGTGTGTACCGGCGCGTTTCTGTTGGCGGCCAGCGGCTGGCTCGATGGTCGGCGCGTCGTCACTCACTGGACGCGTTGCGAGCAACTGGCGCAGCAGCATCCGAAGTTGCAGGTCGAGGCCAATCCGATCTTCATCAACGACGGCCCGGTCTGGACCTCGGCGGGCGTCACCGCCGGCATCGATCTGGCTCTGGCGATGGTCGAGGAAGACCTCGGCAGCGATATTGCGCTGGACGTCGCCCGACATCTGGTGGTGTTCCTCAAGCGCCCGGGCGGGCAATCACAGTTCAGCGTGACCTTGTCGCTGCAAAACCAGGGCAATCGTTTTGATGACCTGCACGCATGGATTGCCGAAAACCTCACCTGCGACCTCGGTGTGCCGACCCTCGCCGAACAGGCCGGCATGAGCGAACGCAGCTTCGTCCGCCATTACCGCGCCGACACCGGCCAGACCCCGGCGCGTGCGATCGAACTGATCCGCGTCGAAACGGCTCGGCGTTTGCTTTGCGATACCGGGCTCCCTGTAAAACGCATCGCGGCAAACTGCGGGTTTGGCAGTGAGGAGACCTTGCGTCGTAGTTTTCTGCGGGCGATTGGGGTGACGCCGCAGGCGTATCGGGAGCGGTTTTCGGTTAGCGCTGCAACAATCAGCTCTGAAGTTGTGGCGCGAAGCTGAACCTGCGGCGAGGGAGCGAGCTTCCTCGCCGCAAATGATTCAGGCCTCGGCTTCCGCCACCTGATTAAAATACTTCGTCCGATCCGGCGTGAACGTCACCACCATTTTCGTCCGCGAGCATGTCAGCGTGCGCTCCACACTCAGATCGATATCCAGGTCTTCCCCGCGCAAGCCTTGCCACTGCGCGAGGTATTTCAGTGAGCCGTATTTTTCGTTCTTCTTCAGGCTGCGGCTAACGCCACCTTTCCAGCCGAGGACGGGCAGTTCATTGGCGATGCAGCGTTGGGCGAGGTCGGGGAAACGGGCGGCGCGCTGGCGGCCGATTTCCCAGCATTTGATCAGGCCTTTATCGGCGGCTTCCCAGAGCTGGGTGCGGCTCAGGCCGGTGCGCAGGGCGCTGTCGATGTTGCGCTGGACGTGCTGGGACATTCTGCTTCCTTGAATTCGGGTTTTGTTGGACAGCTCCGCTGTGCCCGTTGCGGTGGATGGTAGGGGCGGATGTAACAGCTGGCAACAAGGTATTTCGGGGTGTAAGTGCAAGTGGCAGGGGAGGGAAGGGTCAACAATTGTTACGAGTTTGTAGTCCCTCGCTGGAGGGACTGGGGTTTGCTGCTTCAGGCGCAGGCTTGCGTCCTACAGAGAAGGTTTTTTCAGGGAAGTTTCCGACAGACTCCGGCGACTTTTACGGTTGCCATTCACTCTTTTCCCCACTCAAACGTCGATCGAGAAAACTCGCCGCACTGATCAATGCCAGATGTGTCAGCGCTTGCGGTGTATTGCCCAGATGTCGTCCATGGCTGTCGAATTCCTCGGCGTACAGCCCCAGCGGATTGGCGTATCGCAGCAGTTGTTCGAATTCCAGATGGGCCTTTTCCACCTGGCCGGCGCGGGCCAGGCATTCGACGTACCAGAACGAACATGCGGCGAATGCGCCTTCGGTGCCGGCCAGACCATCAATGCCTGCCTCTTCGTTGCGATAGCGATAAACCATGCCGTCGCGCACCAAACTCTTTTCGATGGCCTCAAGTGTCGATAGCCAGCGTGGGTCCTTGGCGCTGACGAAGCGCACCAGCGGCATCAACAGCATGGAACCGTCGAGTGCGGTGCCGCCCTTGTACTGGACGAAATGCCCGCGTTCTTCATCCCAGAAGTTGTCCCAGATGTCGGCGTAGATCGCCTGACGGGTCTGGTCCCATTGGGCAAACGGTGCTGGCAATGAACGTTTCGAGGCGAGGCGAATCGCTCGGTCCAGCGCCACCCAGCACATCAGCCGTGAGTGCAAAAAGTGATGCTGCTCACCGCGCATTTCCCAAATGCCTACATCCTTGGTCTGCCATGTCTCACACACCTGATCGACAACTTCGCGCACATGTTTCCAGCCTTCGTGGGAAATGGCGTCACCGTACTTGTTGACCAGATACACCGCGTCCATCAATTCGCCGAAGATATCCAGCTGAATCTGGTCATACGCGCCGTTGCCGATGCGCACCGGTTTCGCGCCGCCGTGCCCCGACAGATGCGCAAGCTCGGTTTCCGGCAGTTCCTGACGGCCGTCGATGGCATACAGAATGTTCAGTTTCATCGGCTGGCAGTTGCAATCGCTGACCCGTCCGCGTAGCCAGCGCATGTAGGCATTGGCTTCGCTGACGAACCCCAGGCGCATGAATGCGTAAACGGTAAACGAGGCGTCGCGGATCCAGGTGTAGCGGTAATCCCAGTTGCGTTCACCGCCCGGGGTTTCCGGCAGGCCGAAAGTGGCGGCCGCGAGGATCGCGCCGTGTTTGCGTGAGGTCAGCAGCTTGAGCGCGAGCGCCGAGCGGTTGACCATTTCGCGCCAGCGTCCGCGGTAAGTCGACTGGCCGATCCAGTCACGCCAGAACTTCAGCGTGCGCTCCATGCAGAAATCGCCGGCGCCCTCGGCGAAACGCGGGTCGTCAGTCGCGCCGAGCATGAAAGCGGCGGTCTGGTTCTGTGTCAGCGTGAAGTGGGCGACGGCTGCATTTGCGTCAACCTGCATCGGCTGATCCGACGCCAGACGCAGTGTCGGTTGGCCGGTTGCGCTGAACAGCACGTCCTTCTGATCGGCCTGCCCGCGGGTGTCGGCGCGGGCGTAGTCGTGGCGCACGGCGCAGCGCATATGGAACGTCGCTTCGCCGCTGACCACGCGCACGCGGCGCATCAGCAGCGGCAGGTCATCTTCGCTATCGCCCACTGGCAGCATGTCGGTAATTTCCACCACGGCAAATTCGCTGAGCCAGCGGGTTTGCAGAACGTTGGTGTCCGGCAGGTAAATCTGCTCACGTCGCGCATCGGGCAAGTCCGGCGCAAGCTGGAAAATCCCCGCGTCGGGTGTGTCCAGCAACGAACAGAAAATCGACGGACTGTCGAACTCCGGCCAGCAGAAAAAATCCACGCTGCCCTTGTCGTTGACCAGCGCTGCACTGCGCATGTCGCCGATGATGCCGTGGGCGTCGATCGGGCTTTGTTGTTCTTGATGATGCTCAGCCATTGCCGCGAAACTCCGGATAGAGGCTCATGCCGCCGTCGATGAACAGGGTGGTGCCGACGATGTAATCAGCGGCGTCGGAGGCGAGGAAAACCACGGCGTTGGCGACGTCATCGACGTCGCCGATACGCCCATAGGGAATCAGCTCAAGCAGCTTTTCACCCGCTGCACCTTCGGTGGCTTCTTCATTAATGGCCGTACGAATCGCCCCCGGCGCAATGCCATTGATGCGAATGCGCTGATGGCTGACTTCCTGAGCCAGGGTCTGCATCAACTGATCAACACCACCCTTGGACGCGGCGTAATTGGCATGCCCGGCCCACGGAATGCGTTGGTGCACAGAGCTCATGTGAATGATCTTGCCGGCGGCGCGGGACACGCCTTCGCGAACGCCCTGGCGATTGAAAATCCGCAGTGCAGCGCGGGCGCAGAGGAACTGGCCGGTGAGGTTGACGCCGATCACCGCGTTCCAGTCATCCAGCGTCATGTCCACCGCTGCGGCGTCTTTTTGCAGTCCGGAATTGGCCACCAGAATGTCCAGCGAACCAAAGGCTTCGAGGGTCTGGGCGAACAGCCGCTCGACCTCATCTTCCTTCGACACGTCCGCGCCAATCGCGATGGCCTGGCCACCGTCGGCGATGATTTGCCGGGCGAGGGCTTCGGCGGGTTCGGCCTGACGGTTGTAATTGATGACCACCGCTGCACCCGCAGCGGCCAGTGCTTTGGCGGCAGCGTGGCCGATGCCGGAGCTGGCGCCGGTAATGAGTGCGACCTGGCGGGCGAGGGAGATCTGCATGCGAATTTTCGCCTTGAGTGAGGACCTATTTAGCTGACCGACGGCCAGCCTTGAGAGTTCAGCCAGAAGATCAAAAGATCGCAGCGTGCCGCAGCTCCTACAGATGACCACATTCACCTGTAGGAGCTGCGGCACGCTGCGATCTTTTGATCTTTAGGCCCTTCACATTCCACCAACAATTCCCCGCTTCCACACCCCTCATCCATATGGCAACTTGGCCGCCCCTGACGAGGTTGTGATCGATGGCAAACCCCTACCGCGAATTGTTCACCGCCCCCGGCGCCCGGAATTTTGTCCTCGCCGGGATGATCGCGCGCATGCCGATCTCCATGACCGGTATCGGCGTGATCACCATGCTTTCGCAGTTGTACGGCGGGTACGCGTTGGCCGGTGCGGTGGCGGCGACGTTTGCCCTGGCCACGGCGTTTTGCGCGCCGCAGGTGTCACGGCTGGTCGATCGGTTTGGCCAAGGCAAAGTCCTGCCGGTTTCGGCATTGATCGGCGGCGGGGCGCTGCTGATGTTGCTGCTGTGCACACGGCTGCAGGCACCAACCTGGACGCTGTTCATTTTCGCCGCGCTGGCCGGTTGCATGCCGAGCATGTCGGCAATGGTGCGGGCGCGCTGGACTGAAATCTATCGCGGCCAGCCACAATTGCAGACGGCTTATGCGCTGGAGTCGGTGCTTGATGAGGTCTGTTTTATTGTCGGCCCGCCGCTGTCAGTGGGGCTGTGCGTTGCAGTGTTTCCCGAGGCCGGACCGTTGGCGGCGCTGCTGGCGCTGACGATTGGCGTGACTGCATTTGTAGCGCAGCGCAGCACCGAGCCACCCGTGCACCCGCATGCGTCCGGGGATCATGCCTCGATCATTCGCTCGACCGACATTCAATGGCTGCTGGCATTGATGATCGCCATGGGCATCATTGTCGGTGTGATCGATGTGGTCAGCGTCGCGTTCGCTCAGCACCAAGGGCAACCGGCGGCGGCGAGTATTGTGCTGTCGGTGTATGCGATCGGCTCCTGTCTGGCCGGAATTGCGTTCGGCGCGATGCGTTCGAAACTGCCGTTGCCGCGACTGTTTCTGTACGGCGGAGTGGCGACAGCAGTGACCACGTTGCCGCTGTTGCTGGCGAGCAACATTTTTGGCTTGTCGGTAGCGGTTTTCATTGCCGGACTGTTCTTCTCGCCGACGCTGATTGTGGCGATGGCGTTGATCGAGCGCATCGTGCCACCGGCCAAACTCACCGAAGGGCTGACCTGGCTGGTGACCGGCTTGAGTATTGGCGTGGCGGTGGGCGCCGCCGGGTCGGGTTGGCTAGTGGATGCCTACGGCGCTCGGAGTGGGTTCTGGCTGGCGATTGCGGCGGGGGCAGTGGTGTTGGTGTCTGCGGTGCAGAGTTTCCGGCATTTGAAGTGATCGATCCGCGGACTAATTCCGGTCAGGCCTCATACGTTCTCTTTTACAGATAACCCATTGAGGTAAACGCGGTGACAAAGCTGACACTGCTGTGCCTGCCCTATTCGGGCGCCAGCGCTATGGTTTACAGCCGCTGGCGGCGCCAATTGCCGTCGTGGATGCAACTGCAGCCGGTGGAATTGCCCGGGCGCGGCGCCCGTTACGACGAACCCCTGCAAATCGATATGCGTGAGCTTGCCCGGCAACTGGCCCGTGAGCACAAACCCGGTTTGCAGGCCCCCTACGCGCTGTTCGGGCATAGCCTCGGCGCACTGCTGGCTTGTGAAATGGCTCACGCCTTTCGCGAACTTGGCGTTGCTGAGCCGGTGGCGCTGTTTGCTTCCGGAACCGCGGCGCCAAGCATGCGCAGTGATTACGACCGAGGTTTCGCCGAGCCGCGCAGTGACGAAGAACTGATCGAGCAGTTGCGCGCCTTTCAAGGCACCAGCGAAGAAGTGCTCGCCAATCAGGAACTCATGAGTCTGACGCTGCCGGTGCTGCGTGCCGACTTCATGATGTGCGGGCGTTTCACTCCGATCGACCGACCGCTGCTCAATTGCCCCGTGCACGTATTGGGTGGCAAGGAAGACCGGGCGACCACCGAACAACTGATCGGCTGGAGCAAAGAGACCCAGGGCAGCTTCTCGGTGGACATGATGACCGGAGGGCACTTCTTTATTCATGAACACGAGGTCCGGGTCATCCGCACGATCAAGACCCATCTGGAAGTCCATCACCGGCGCCATGCGCAATCGGTGGCGCCCGCGTATTAACGCGCGGCTCTCCTATCAAATGATTACTGGAGGCCAGTCATGGCTGTTGCTGTGGGATTTTCCGTTCGGCCGCTGTTGCCGCATCGGGGGCGCTTGCCGCTATTGGTGGAAGCGACCGATCCGGACACCGACCTGTTGGCGGTGTTCGACGAATTGAAAGTGTTGGTCGACGAACATTTGTTGCGCGACGGTGGGTTGCTGTTCCGCGGATTTCGCCTGGACGGGGCCGAGCCGTTTCGTCAGTTCGCGGCCAGCTTCGGTCATCCGCTGTTGAATTACGAGTTCGGTTCCACGCCGCGCACCAACGTGACGCAAGGGGTTTACACCTCCACCGAATACCCGGCGCACCAGAGTATTCCGCTGCACAACGAGCAGGCCTACTCCCGCGACTGGCCGATGAAGATCTGGTTCTACAGCATGATCGCGGCGAAGTCCGGTGGCGAAACACCGATTGCCGACAGTCGCGAAGTCTATCGGCGTATTCCGGTGGCCATTCGTGAACGCTTCGTCAGCAAAGGCCTAATGTATGTGCGCAACTTCGGCAACGGGCTGGATGTGGCCTGGGAAGATGTGTTCAACACCGACGACCGCGATATCGTCGAAACTTACTGCAAAGCTCACGGCATCCTCTGCGAGTGGAAGGATGACGGTGAGTTGCGCACCCGGCAAACCTGCCAGGCAGTGGCCAGCCACCCGGTGACGGGGGACATGGTCTGGTTCAATCAGGCGCATCTGTTCCACATTTCCAACCTGCAAGCGGAGGTGCGTGAAAGCCTGTTGGACATCGTCGATGAAGAAGACTTGCCGCGTAACGTTTATTACGGCGATGGCTCTCCTATCGAAGATGAAGTCCTGGCTCAGATTCGCGCGGTACTCGACGAGTGCGCGATCAGCTTTGCCTGGCAGGAAGGCGATGTGCTGATGCTCGATAACATGTTGTCGGCTCACGCCCGTTCCCCGTTCGAAGGCCCGCGCAAAGTTATTGTCGCCATGGCCGAGGGGCATACGATGGACGTGCGCTGAACGATCCGGTGGTTTGCTTGAATAAATGCCGAAGCCGTTCCTGTAGCGACTTCGGCATTTGTGCGTCTGGCGCAGGTTGCTGCCGGGCCGGTATTGCGCCAGGTTGCTAAATCATTGCGTTTGTCATTCGTTCTTGTTGATACGACCGGGCCTCCTGGTCACGCCGCCGATCAGCAAGGACCCCATGCATGAATGCCGCAGACGCACAGAAACTAGCCCGCCGTTTTATCGAATTACCGCAGGACAAACGACGTTTGTTTCTCGCCGGTATGGCTCGCGAAGGCATTGATTTTGCGCAGCTGCCCATGACGGCCTGTGAGGGAATCGCCGAGCGCGAAGGGCTGTCTTACGCGCAGCAGCGGATGTGGTTTCTCTGGCAGCTGGACCCGCAAAGTGCCTCCTATAACCTGCCGATGGCGGTACGCCTGAACGGCGCGTTGCAGGTGCAGGCCCTGGAGCAGGCGTTCAGCCTGCTGGTGGCGCGGCACGAATGCCTGCGCACCACCTTCGGTCAGGCCGGCGAACGTGCCTTCCAGCGTGTGGCCGAGCCGCAGGCATTGCAACTACCGCTCACTGATTTGAGCCGCGTGCCCGAGGCGCAGCGTTGGCCGCTGGTGCAACAGCACATGATGGCCGAGGCCACGCAAGCGTTCGACCTGGAACACGGCCCGCTGTTGAGCCTGCGGCTGTTGCGTCTGGCCGAGCAGGAACACGTGCTGCTGCTGACCTTGCACCACATCATTGCCGACGGCTGGTCGATGAACATTCTCATCGATGAGTTCATGCGCACCTACGACGCCCTCGTTGCGGGGCGTGAGCCGTCGTTGCCGGCGCTGATTGTGCATTACCGCGATTACGCGCTGTGGCAGCGCAGCTGGCTGGAGGCGGGTGAGCGCGAGCGGCAACTGGATTACTGGCGCACACAGCTGGGCGACGAGCATCCCGTATTGGAGTTGCCGACCGACCGCGCCTATCCGGCACAATCGAGTCATCAGGGCGCGCGTCTGGAAACGGTGATTGATGCCGCGCTGCGCCAAGAACTGAAAAGCCTTGCCCAGCGTCAGGGCGTGACCCTGTTCGTGGTACTGCTGGCCGCGTTCAAGACCTTGCTGCATCGCTACAGTGGCCAGACCGATATTCGCGTCGGCGGTCTGATTGCCAACCGCACCCGCAGCGAGACCGAAGGCCTGATCGGCTTCTTCGTCAACACGCAGATTCTGCGCAGCGAAGTCACCCCGCAAACCCGCTTCGCCGAGCTGTTGCAGCGCCTGCGCGAGGCTGCGCTCGGCGCCCAGGTCCATCAGGAGCTACCGTTCGACGCCCTGATCGAAGCCCTGCAACCGGCGCGCAGTCAGAGCCATAATCCGCTGTTCCAGGTGATGTTCAACCACCAGCCGCTGGTGACTGACTTGCAGCACGTGCAGCTTGAGTCCGGTTTGCAGGTGGACTATCTGAGCGAAGCGCAATTGGCCGGCAGCGGTCGGCAACACGCGGCCACCAGCGACCTGATGCTCGACACCCGCGAGGAGGGCGAGCAACTGTTCGCCGCCTTCACCTACGCCACCGATATCTTCGATGCCGCGACCATCGCCGCAATGGCCGGGCATTGGCGCAACATTCTTGTGTCCGTCTGCCACGACCCGCAGCAATTCGTCGGCGACGTCGCGCTGCTGGCAGATACCGAGCGTAAACAGCTGATTCAGGCCACTGCGTCGGAACCTGATTTCGCCAGCGTGCAAACCCTGTTCGACGCGCAAGTGGTGCGCACGCCGCAGGCAGCGGCGGTGATTCTGGCGACCGGACCGTTGCCGTCACTCACCTATGCCGAGTTGAACACCCGCAGCAACCGTCTGGCGCATCAGTTGCGTGCGCGGGGTGTCGGCCCTGACGTGCTGGTCGGCGTCGCGTTAGGGCGCTCGCTGGAACTGGCGGTGGCTTTGCTGGCGGTGCTCAAGTCCGGCGGCGCCTATGTGCCGCTGGATCCGCAAACCCCGGCCGAACGCCTGCGCCATGTGCTGGATGACAGCGGCCTGAAACTGCTGCTGACCGACAGCGTCAGCCTCGCCAGCCTGCCGCCCCTCGATGGTGTCGATTGCCTGTGCCTGGAGCAACTGGCCGACAGTGACGACGTCGACAATCTGTCGGTGACGGTCGAAGCGCAAAACCTCGCCTACGTGATCTACACCTCCGGTTCCACCGGGCGGCCGAAAGGCGTCGCGGTCAGCCACGGTGCGCTGAGTGAGTTCATCGCCCGCGCCATCAGTTACAGCGACCTGCGCGAAGGTGACCGCGTCCTGCAGTTCGCCACCAGCAGTTTCGATGGCTTCGTCGAGCAGTTTTTTCCACCACTGTGCCATGGCGCTGGCGTGGTGCTACGCGATGCACAGCTGTGGGACAGCGCGACGTTGCATCGAGTGATAGTCGACCACGGCATCACTCTGGCCGATTTGCCGGCCGCGTACTGGTATTGGCTGGTGCAGGAATACGCCGCTAATCCACCGGCCGATTTCGGTGCGTTGCGCCAGATTCACGTCGGTGGCGAGGCCATGGCGGTGGACGGTTTGCGTCTGTGGCAACAGGCCGGTTTGGGCCATGTGCGTTTGCTCAATACCTACGGCCCGACCGAAGCCACGGTGGTCTCGACGATTCATGACTGCACGGCACTGACGGCGGACGCTGTGTCGTGGCGCGGCATTCCCATCGGCCAAGGTCTGGATGACCGTCGCCTGTACGTGCTCGATGATCATTTGAACCTGCTGCCGCAAGGCGCGGTGGGCGAGTTGTACATCGGCGGCCCGGGCCTCGCCCGTGGTTATCACCGTCAGCCGATGCTCAGTGCCGAGCGCTTTATCGCCGACCCGTTCGCCGCTGGCCAACGCCTGTATCGCACCGGTGACCGTGCGCGACTGCGTGCCGATGGTGCGCTGGAGTACGTCGGCCGGGTCGATCATCAAGTGAAGATTCGCGGTTTCCGCATCGAACTGGGCGAAATCGAATCGCGCCTGCAGCAGTGCTCAGGGGTTCGCGAAGCGGTGGTGCTGGCAGTGCCGCTCAGCGGTGGTCAGCAACTGGTGGCGTACGTGGTCTGCGATCAGGCCGTGCTGGAAAGCGCCGCCACTCAGTCGGCGTTCCGCCAGCAAATACGCGCCGCGCTGCAAGCCCATCTGCCGGACTACATGGTGCCGGGGCACTTGCTGTTGTTGCCGAATCTGCCGCTGACGCCAAGCGGCAAGCTCGACCGCAAGGCGTTGCCGGCACCGGATCCGAGCCAACTGCAAGGCGACTATCGCGCACCGCAAACGGACACCGAACAGCAACTGGCGCAGATCTGGGCAGAGGTCCTGCAAGTGTCGCGGGTCGGTCTGGATGATCACTTCTTTGAGCTGGGCGGCCACTCGCTGCTGGCCGCACAAGTGATTGCGCGTATCAAAAGTCAATCGGGCGTGGTGTTGCCGCTACGCAGCCTGTTCGAAAAACCGTTGCTGGCTGATCTGGCGGCGGTGCTGGCGCACCTGGCTGACAGTGCAACGGACGACGACTGGTCCGACATGGATCAGTTCATGAATGCTTTGGAAGGAGAAGAAGTATGAGCGGCACTATGGCGGAGCGCATCGCGAAAAGGTTCGTCGGCTTGCCGCTGGAGCAGCGTCGTCTGTTTCTGGCCAAACTGCGCGAGGACGGCAAGGATTTCAGCCTGTTGCCACTGCCAGTCAGCCGTCACGAAGTCACGCCGATTCCGTTGTCGTTCGCGCAGCAGCGCTTGTTGTTTCTCTGGCAGCTGGAACCACAAAGCGCCGCGTACAACATGGCGGCCGGCCTGCGTCTGAACGGGCGTCTGGACGAAGCGGCGCTGCAACGCTCCTTCGATTTTCTGGTGGCGCGCCATGAAGTGCTGCGCACGGTGTTCCAGACCGACGGCGATCAACCGCATCAGGTAATTCTGGATCAACAACCGATTGCGCTGGAACGCATCGACCTCACGGCGCTGCCTGCTTCTGAGCGCGAGCCGGCCTTGGCGCAACAGGTGCAAACCGTCACGGCGCGGCCGTTCGACTTGCGCCACGGGCCGTTGCTTCGAGCCAGTCTGTTTGCCTTGGCTGCCGAAGAGTTCGTGCTCGTGGTGAGCATGCACCACATCGTCTCCGACGGTTGGTCGATGGACGTGATGGTCAAGGAGTTCGTGCAGTGCTATCAGGCGTTCAGCCTGGAGCGCGAGCCGCAATTGCCGGCACTGGCGTTGCAATACGCCGACTATGCGATCTGGCAGCGGCGCTGGCTGGAAGCCGGCGAGGGCGAGCGCCAACTCGATTACTGGCGCCAGCAGCTGGGCGAGGAGCATCCGCTACTGGAAGTGGCGCCGGACTTCGCCCGGCCACTGACACAGAGCTTCGAAGGCCAGACTCTGAGCTTTGACTTTGGTGCGGACCTGTCGCGGCAACTCAACGCGTTTGCCCGCAGTCAGGGCATCAGTCTGTTCATGCTGGTGCTGGCGGGTTTTTCGCTGTTTGTGTCGCGACACGCCGGGCAGCGCGACATTCGTGTCGGTGTGCCGAATGCCAACCGTGGACGTGCCGAAGTCGAAGGGCTGATCGGCTTCTTCGTCAACACTCAGGTGCTGCGTTGTGAGGTGGATGAGCGCGGCAGTTTCACGGATCTACTGGCGCGGGTGCGTGAAGCATCGTTCGGCGCCCAGGCGCATCAGGAGCTGCCGTTCGAGCAACTGGTGGACGAGTTGGTCGCAGAGCGAACCCTGGGCCATAACCCGCTGTTTCAGGTCAAGTTCAACCAGAACGTCGGCATGCAGAAGCAGCGTGCGATGGCCCTGCCCGGATTGAGCGTGGCGGAATATTCGCTGGACAAGGACGGCACCCACTTCGATCTGGCGCTGGACATCACCGACGACGGCACGCTGATTCACGGTCAGATGACTTATGCCAGCGACCTCTATCGCGCGCAGACTGTTGTCGGTTTTGTGCCGGCCTTGCTCGGTCTGTTCAGTGAATTGCTGAAAGCGCCGCAAGCGCCGCTGCACAGCGTCGCGCTGATCTCACCTGTGGCACTGCCAGCAGTTGCCGAGCCGGCACTGTCGGTGTTGCAGCACTGGGATCGTGAAGTCACCCGCCAGCCTGAAGGGGCGGCTGCCCGCGATTTGAATCAAGTCTTGAGTTATCGGACGCTGGATCAGGCGGCCAATCGCCTGGCCCATCATTTACGCGCCCAAGGCGTGCGCGACGGCCAACCGGTGGCAGTGCTGATGGAGCGTTCGCTGGATTGGCTGACCTGTGTGCTGGCGATCTTCAAGGCTGGCGCGGTGTACATGCCGCTGGACGTCAAGGCGCCGGACGCACGCTTGCAGCAGATGCTCGGCGCTGCCAACGCGCGGGTACTGTTATGCGCCGAAGGCGATGCACGTGTTTGCGGGCTGGCGGTTGACGGCTGTCAGGGCATCGCGTTTACACCGCAGCAGTGGCAGTCAATGGCGGCGGGCACCTGTCCAGCCGTGACGTTGTGCGCTCAATCGCCGGCGTACGTCATCCACACCTCCGGTTCCACCGGACAACCCAAAGGTGTACTGGTCAGCCACGGTGCGCTGGCCAGCTATGTGCGCGGTGTGCTGGAGCGTCTGGCGCCGGCACCGGACGCCAGCATGGCGCTCGTCTCCACCATCGCGGCGGACCTCGGTTTTACCGTGCTGTTCGGGGCGCTGTGCTCCGGGCGGCTGCTGCATGTATTGCCGGAGGAACTGGGCTTCGATCCGGATCTCTTTGCCGAGTACATGGCCGCGCATCAAGTGGGCATGCTGAAAATCGTCCCGGGCCATCTGACCGCTTTGTTGCAGGCCTCACGGGCTGCCGACGTACTGCCGGAACACGCGCTGATCGTCGGCGGTGAGGCGTGTGCGCCGGCACTGGTGGAGCGCGTGCGTCAGCTTAAACCGGGCTGCCGCGTCATCAACCACTATGGACCGAGCGAAACCACGGTGGGCGTGTTGGCCCATGAAGTCGGTGATCTGACCCTGACGCGCAGCGTACCGGTCGGTAGCGCATTGGCCGGTGCTCACGTTTATGTGCTCGACGACGTACTGAACAACGTTGCCGATCAGGTAGCCGGCGAGCTGTACATCGGTGGTGACAGCGTGGCGCTGGGTTATCTGAACCAGCCGGGGCTGACCGCAGAGCGTTTCCTCCCGGATCCGTTCGGCGCGCCGGGTGCAAGGGTTTACCGCAGCGGTGACCGCGTACGTCGCAATCGTCAGCAATCGATGGAATTCATCGGCCGCGCCGACGATCAGGTCAAGGTGCGCGGTTATCGCGTGGAGCCGGCGGAGGTCGCGCGGGTGCTGCTCGGGCTCGAGGGTGTCAGTGAGGCGGCGGTGCTGGCGCTGCCACTGGATGACGATCCGGCGCGGCTGCAACTGGTGGCGTGGTGCGTGCCGGCGGCGAGTCTGACATTGCAGGCGCAGGCGCTGCGCGAGCAACTGCAAGCGTGTTTGCCCGATTACATGGTGCCGGCGCAGATCGTCCTGCTGGAGCAACTGCCGCTGACGGCCAACGGCAAACTCGACAAACGTGCCTTACCGGTGCCGGGGGTGGTCACTCAGCATTTCGTCGCGCCGGTGGGTGAGATCGAAGAGAAGCTGGCGGCGATCTGGGCTGATGTGCTGAAGCTTGAGCGCGTCGGCAGCACCGATAACTTTTTCGAGCTGGGCGGTGATTCCATCCTCAGTCTGCAAATCATTGCTCGGGCCAAGCGCCAAGGCATCAAGTTGAGCCCCAAGCAACTGTTCGAAAAACAGACGGTCGGCCAATTGGCCGCCGTCGCAAAACTGATCGAAGCCAAACCAGCGGTTGCCAGCGCGCAGCCGGCGCGTGGGCCGCTGCCATTGCTGCCGATTCAGGCGCGCTTCTTCGAGACCGAGATTGCCCGGCGTCAGCACTGGAACCAGTCAGTGATGTTGCAGCCGACTACCACTCTTGACGCCAATCACCTGCGCACCGCGCTGACGGCGCTGGTTGAACAGCATGACGCGCTGGCGCTGAATTTCCAGGCGTCGGGCGATACGTGGCAGGTACTGCCGCAGACCCAGCGTGACCCGGAGTTGTTGTGGGTGCGCGAACTGGACAGTCTGGCGTCGTTGCCGGCCCTTGCCGATGAGGCCCAGCGGAGTCTGGATCTGCAACAGGGGCGTTTGCTGCGCGCCGTGCTGGTGAACCTGCCGGACGCCGAGCAACGTTTGTTGCTGGTCATCCATCACCTTGTGGTGGATGGCGTGTCGTGGCGCATTCTGCTGGAAGATCTGCAGCACGCTTATACCGCGCTCGCCACCGGTACCGCGATGGTCTTGCCGGGCAAAGGCACTTCGCTGCACAGCTGGGCTGAACACCTGCAGCGTTATGCGCAGTGCGAGGCGCTGGTTGCTGAGAGCGAATACTGGCGCACAACCCTGGAGGCGGGTGACGCGCAACTGCCGCAGGATTTCCCGCAAGAGCGTCAGGCCCGTGGGCAAGCGGCCCGGGCCAGTTCGCGCCTGAGCCAGGCGCTGACTCACAAGCTGCTCAAAGTCGCCCCTGCTGCCTATCGCACACAAATCAACGACCTGCTGCTGACCGCGCTGGCGCGGGTGTTGTGCGACTGGAGTGAACAGCCTTCGGTATTGGTGCAACTTGAAGGGCACGGTCGCGAAGACTTGTTCGATGAAGTCGATCTGAGTCGCACGGTCGGTTGGTTCAGCAGCCTGTTCCCAGTACGCCTGACCCCCCAAGCGCAGCCGGGCGCATCTCTTTGCGCGATCAAGGAGCAATTGCGTGCGGTGCCGGGCAAAGGCATCGGTTACGGCGTGCTGCGCTATTTGACCCGATCCGCCGAGTTGCAGGGGCTGGCTCAGCCACGGGTGACGTTCAACTATCTGGGCCAGTTCGACGGCGCGTTCAATGCCGACGCAGGCGCCTTGTTTATTCCGGCAGGTGAAAGCACCGGGGCCAATCAGGACGCCGCGGCGCCGCTGGGCAACTGGCTGAGCATCGACGGTCAGGTCTATGGCGGTGAGCTGGAACTGACATGGACTTTCGGTACGGGCATGTACCGTGCCGAAACCATCGAAGCCCTGGCCGTAGCCTATCGTCGTGAGCTGGAGCGTTTGATCGAGCATTGCTGCGACAGTGGCGAGGCCGCTGTCACGCCGTCGGACTTCAGTCTGGCGACGCTGACTCAGGCGCAACTGTCGGCACTGCCGATCCCGGCCCGCGACATCGTCGATCTCTACCCGTTGTCGCCGATGCAGCAGGGCATTCTGTTCCACAGCGTCAACGATCCGGACAGCCCGGCCTACACCAACCAACTGCGTGTCGATGTACGGAATCTGGACACCGAGCGTTTCCGTCAGGCCTGGCAGCAAACCGTCGACGCCCACGAAATCCTGCGCACGGCTTTCGTCTGGCCGCAAGATGCCGCCGCTGCGGTGCAAGTGGTTCGCCAGAGTGCGCAGATGCCATGGCGCTTGCAGGATTGGCGTGGTCGCGATGACCTCGGTACGGCTCTGGATCAACTGGCCAGCGACGATCTGGCCAGTGGTTTCGACCTGACCGCCGCGCCGCTGTTGCGGGTGACGCTGGTGCGCACGGACGACTCGACGCATCACTTGATCTACACCTGCCACCACATCCTCATGGACGGTTGGAGTACCTCGCAGTTGTTCGGTGAAGTGCTGCAGCGTTATGCCGGCATGACCCCGGTGGTCGGGCAGGGACGCTATCGCGACTACATTGAATGGCTCGGCCAGCGCGATCAGCAAGCCAGCCGCGATTTCTGGACGGCGGCCCTGGCTGACCTTGAAGAGCCGACGCGTCTGGCCAATGCCGTGTCTGGCGGGCAGTGCAGTGCCAGTGGTTACGCCGATCACGAGCATGTGTTCAGTGAGCAACTGACGGCTGATTTGAACCGTTTCGCCCGCGAGCAGAAAGTCACCCTCAACACTCTGGTGCAAGCGGCGTGGCTGGTGCTGTTGCAGCGCTATACCGGTCAGGACAACGTCGCGTTCGGCGCCACGGTGGCCGGCCGTCCGACCGACTTGCCAGGCGTCGAGCAGCAGATCGGTCTGTTCATCAATACCTTGCCGGTGGTGGCAGCGCCGTCCGCCGACATCGTTGTCAGCCAGTGGCTGCAACAGGTGCAGAGCCTCAATCTGGCGCTGCGCGAGCACGAACACACGCCGCTCTACGATATCCAGCGTTGGGCGGGAGCGGGTAATGGGGCGTTGTTCGACAGCATTCTGGTGTTCGAGAACTACCCGATGGCCGAAGCCCTGCAACAAGGTCCGGCCACCGGCCTGACGTTCTCGGCGATTCGCCGTCAGGAGCAGACCAACTACCCGTTGACGCTGGTAGCGGTCACCGGTCGCGAGCTGAGTCTGGGGGTCAGTTACGATCAGGCCAGTTTCGCGGCGACGACAGTCGTTGCATTGAGTGCACAGCTTGAGAGTTTGTTGGCGCAGTTCCTGGCTGATGCCACGCAACCGTTGGGAACCCTGCAATTGCTCGCAGAGCCTGAGCTTCAATACGCGATCGATTGGGGGCGGGCCGATGTCAAGGCGCTGGATTCACGCAGCGTGCTGCAACACATCGCCGCGCAAGTGCAGCGGCAACCGCAGGCGGACGCCATTGTGTTCGCCGAGCAACGGATCGATTACCAAGGACTCGATGTCCGGGCCAATCGTTTGGCGCACAAGCTGCAAACGCTGGGGGTCGGGCCAGAGGTGCGCGTGGGTGTGTGCATGCGACGCACACCGGACATGCTCGTGGCCCTGTTGGCAATTCTCAAGGCCGGTGGCGCTTATGTGCCGCTAGACCCGGATTATCCACAGGAACGTTTGCTGCACATGCTCGATGACAGCCGCGCCGCGGTGCTGCTCACCGAGCCGGCGGCGCAGGCGATGTTGCCCGCAGCACTGAGCGCACAGGTGCTGCTGGTGGAAGAGGGCGAGCTGAGCGAATTCCCGTCCACGGCTCCGCTGGCGAAAGTGTCGGCGCAGAATCTGGCGTACGTCATCTACACCTCCGGTTCCACCGGCAAACCGAAAGGCGTGGCCATCACCCATGGCAACCTCTCGGCGCTGATTCAGTGGTCGGCCGGGGTCTATTGCGAGGAGCAGCTGCGCGGCGTGCTGGCCTCGACGTCGATCTGCTTTGACCTGTCGGTCTGGGAGATCTTCGTCACCCTCGCTTGCGGTGGTTGCCTGGTGCTGGCGGACAACGCGCTGGCGCTGGCCGATTTGCCGGCCCGCGAGCAGGTCACGTTGATCAACACAGTGCCTTCGGCAATTGCTGCATTGCAACGCGCCGGGCAGATTCCAGATTCGGTCACCACGATCAATCTGGCTGGCGAACCGCTCAAGCAAAATCTGGTGGACAGTTTGTACGCAAGCACATCGGTCAAGCAGGTCTACGACCTCTACGGGCCGTCAGAGGACACCACTTACTCGACTTTCACCCTGCGTACCGCGCAAGGGCAGGCCAACATCGGTCGGCCGCTGGAAAACACCGTGGCTTATCTGCTCGACAGCCAGTTGCAGGTGCTGCCGAACGGCGTGGCCGCCGAGCTGTATCTGGGCGGTGCCGGGGTGACCCGTGGTTATCTGATGCGCGCGGCACTGACCGCCGAACGCTTTGTGCCGAACCCGTACGCCAGCAACGGCGAACGGCTGTACCGCACCGGCGACCTGGTGCGCCAGGGCAGTGATGACAACATCGAGTACATCGGCCGGGCCGACCATCAGGTGAAGATTCGCGGCTTCCGTATCGAACTCAGCGAAATCGAAGCGCGGCTGTTGGAGCAGGACGAAATCCGCGAAGCGGTGGTGCTCGCTCAGGACGGTGCCGCCGGCAAACACCTGCATGCCTACGTCGTGGCGGCGCAGGCGGTGACGGATCAGCACGCATTGGCGGAACGCTTGCGCAACGCGCTGGCCAGCCGCTTGCCGGCGCACATGGTGCCGGGACACTTGCACCTGATCGAAGCCATCCCGCTGACCCCGAACGGCAAGCTGGATCGCAAGGCCTTGATGACGTTGGGCGACAGCCCGACACAGCAGCATTATCAGGCGCCGCAGACCGATTTGCAGTGGGAGGTGGCGACGGTCTGGCAAGAGGTGCTGGAGGTCGAACAGGTGGGCCTGGCCGACAACTTCTTCCAGCTCGGCGGCCACTCGTTGCTGGCCACGCTGGTGGTGACCCGGATCAAGGAGCGTCTGGGCGACAAGGTGCCGCTCAAAGAGCTGTTCGAAACCGACACCCTCAAGGCGTTCTGTGCGCGGATCGAGGCCTTGCGCGTCGAAATGTCGCCCGTTCAGGATGAATTGGCTAAATCCCTGGAGGCCCTCAAACGTCTATCCCTCGATGATCTGGAAAAACTGATTTCTTGAGAGGGAAAAACGCGTGCAAGAGTTAATCGAGTCGGTAGGACAACTTTCGGCTAAGCAAAGAAAGGCTCTGGCGGTTCTGCTCAAGCAGAAAGGCGTCAACCTCTTTGACATTGCCCCGGTTTTCAAGCGCACGGCTGAAGAGCCGCTGTTGCTGTCCTACGCTCAGCAACGCCAGTGGTTTCTCTGGCAGTGGGCGCCGCACAGCGCGGCCTACAACATTCCGACGGCCCTGCGTTTGCAGGGGCCGCTGGATGTGACTGCGCTGGAGCGCAGCGTCCAGGCGCTGATCGAACGACACGAAACCCTGCGCACGGTGTTCACTCAGGAAACCGGGCAACCCTTGCAAGTGGTCCTGCCCGCAGGACCCTTTGCACTGGAGATCCATCAACTGAGCGCTGCGCTGGCGAACGACCCTGAGGCTTCAATTCAGGCGTTCGTGCAGACCCAGAGCCAGAAAACTTTCGACCTGGAGCACGGCCCGCTGTTGCGCGCGGCCTTGCTGCAAGTCACCCCGCATGATCATGTACTGGTGCTGACCCTGCACCACATCGTGTCCGATGGCTGGTCGCTGCAAGTGATGATCGAAGAGCTGGTGCAGCTTTACGCTGGCTTCAATCTCGGTCACGACGCCGGTCTGCCGGCCTTGCCGATTCAATACGCCGACTACGCCTTGTGGCAGCGGCAGTGGATGGAGGCCGGTGAGCAGGAGCGGCAACTGGCGTACTGGCAGGAGAAGCTGGGCGGCGAGCAACCGGTGTTGGAACTGCCGATGGATCGCCCGCGCTCAATCGAGCAAAGCTTCGCCGGCGCCAGCCATAACCTGATTCTCGACCCGACGCTGAGCAACGCGCTCAAGGCCTTTGCGCGCAAGGAAAACGTCACGCTGTTCGTCTTGCTGCTGGCCTCGTTCCAGGCTTTGTTGCACCGTTACAGCGGACAGCCCGACATTCGTGTCGGTGTGCCGGTGGCCAACCGTGGGCGGGTGGAAATCGAGCGTCTGATCGGCTTCTTCGTCAACACTCAGGTGCTCAAGGCCGACATCGACGGGCAACTGCCGTTTGTCGATCTGCTGCGTCAGGTCAAGCAAACCGCGCAGCAAGCGCAAGCCCATCAGGACTTGCCGTTCGAGCAACTGGTCGAAGCGCTGGAGCCGGGCCGCAGCTTGAGCCACAGTCCTTTGTTCCAGGTGATGTTCAACCACCAGGCCGAACGCCGCGCGAGCGTCGAGACGCGTCTGAACGGCCTGAGCATCGAGCCACTGGAATGGCAGAGCCAGACCGCGCAATTCGACCTGACCCTCAACACAACCGAACAGGCGCATGGCATCGAAGCCGTGCTCAAGTACGCCACCGATCTGTTCGACGCGGCAACCATCGAGCGTCTGGCGCAACACTGGACCGCACTGTTGCAGGCCATCGTCGCCGAGCCGACGCAGCGCATCGGCCAGTTGCCGATGCTCGATGGCAGCCAGCAGCAACAATTGCTCGCACAGTGGAACCCGGCGTTGGTCGAGCAAACGGTCGAGCAATGCATTCACCAAACCATCGAAGCCCAGGCCGAACGTCATCCCGATGCGGTGGCCGTAACCTGCGACGGGCAACGCCTGACCTACGCAGAACTCAATCGCCGCGCCAACCAGTGGGCGCATGTGCTGATCGAGCGTGGCGTCGGCCCGGACGTGCGCGTCGGTGTCGCCGTTGAGCGTTCGCTGGACATGATCGTCGCCATCCTCGCGGTGCTCAAGGCCGGAGGCGCCTATGTGCCGCTGGACCCGGGTTACCCGGATGATCGTCTGAGCCACATGATCGAAGACAGCGGCATCGAGTTGCTGCTGACCCAAGAACATCTGCTGGCGCAATTGCCGGTTCCGCAGGGGCTGGCGTGCCTCGATCTGAATCAAACGCCAGAACATGGCAACGACACCAACCCGGTGTGCCTGACTACGCCGGATAATCTGGCCTACGTCATTTACACCTCCGGCTCCACCGGCAAACCGAAGGGCGCGCTGCTGCCGCACAGCAACGTCATGCGCCTGTTCAGCGCCACCGAACACTGGTTCGATTTCGGTCCACAGGACAGCTGGACACTGTTCCATTCCTACGCCTTCGATTTCTCGGTGTGGGAGATCTTCGGTGCGCTGCTCTATGGCGGCAAACTGGTGGTGGTGCCCCACGACGTCAGCCGCTCCCCGGAGGATTTCTACACCCTGCTGTGCGACGAAAATGTCACCGTCCTGAACCAGACGCCGTCGGCGTTCAAGCCGTTGATGCAGGTGGCCAGCGAGTCGACACGCGATAACGCGCTGCGTTATGTGGTGTTCGGTGGCGAGGCGCTGGAAGTGCAGAGCCTGCGTCCGTGGTTCGAGCGTTTTGGCGACTGTGCCCCCACGCTGATCAACATGTACGGCATCACCGAAACCACCGTGCACGTGACTTACCGGCCGTTGTCGCTGGCCGACTTGCAGCATAGCCACAGCAGCCCGATCGGCGAGCCGATTGTCGACCTGTCGTGGTACTTGCTCGACAACTCGCTGAACCTGGTGCCGCAAGGCTGCATCGGCGAGTTGTACATCGCCGGCGCCGGCCTGGCCCGTGGTTACCTGAATCAGGCGGGAATGACTGCTACGCGGTTCGTGCCGGATCCGTTCAATCCGCAGGCGGGTGAGCGTCTGTATCGCACCGGTGACCTCGCGCGGTTGCGCGGCGACGGTGTGATCGAATACATCGGCCGTATCGACCATCAGGTGAAGATCCGCGGCTTTCGTATCGAACTCGGGGAAATCGAAGCGCAACTGCTCAAGCACCCCGAAGTGCGCGAGGCGGTGGTGCTGGCGGTCGATGGCCTCAGCGGTCAGCAACTGGCGACCTGGATTGTCGCCAACGAGACGCTGGACGCCGAAGGGCAGGGCGCGCTGCGCGAATCGATCAAGGTTCACCTGCGCCAATCCCTGCCGGATTACATGGTTCCGGTCAGTTGGGCGTTCCTTGAACGTCTGCCGCTGACGGCCAATGGCAAACTCGATCGCAAGCAACTGCCACAGCCCGACGTCGCCCAGGTGCAGGAAGCGTACGCGGCACCGCGCAACGAACTCGAACAGCGTCTGGCCGAGATCTGGCAGGACGTGTTGAAGGTCGAGCGGGTCGGCCTCAACGACAACTTCTTTGAGCTGGGCGGCGACTCGATCATTTCGATTCAGGTGGTCAGCCGCGCCCGTCAGGCGGGCATTCGCTTCACCCCCAAGGACATTTTCCAGCACCAGACCGTGCAGCGTCTGGCCACCGTCGCGCAACAAAGCGATGCGGTGCAGACCCAGCAGGGCGAGGTACTGGGCGACGCGGTCCTGACGCCGATCCAGCATTATTTCTTCAACAGCGACATCCCGGTGCGGCATCACTGGAACCAGTCGATCCTGCTGACCCCGGCCACCGCGCTGCAAGCGGCACCGCTTGCGCAGGCTTTGCAGCATCTGCAACGGCACCATGACGCCCTGCGCCTGCGTTATCGCCAATCCAGCGATGGCTGGCAACAGAGCCATGCGCCTGCGGAGCAAGCGCAAGCGTTGCTGCGCACCTTTACGCTGGACGACAGCGCGGCATTGCCGGCCTTGTGCCTGGACTTGCAACGCAGCCTCGATTTGCTCGATGGCCCGCTGATTCGCGCGGCGCTGGTCGATTTGCCGGACGCCAGCCAGCGCTTGCTGCTGGTGATCCATCACCTGGTGGTCGATGGTGTGTCGTGGCGGATCCTGCTGGAAGATCTGCAAACCGCGTATCAACAACTGAGCACCGAGCAAGCCGTGCGTCTGCCGGCCAAGACCAGCGCGTTCAAGGAGTGGGGCAAGCGTCTGCAGGAGTATGCCCGCAGCGCTGAACTGGAAAGCGAACTGGATTACTGGCGCGGGCAGCTGCGCGATGAGTCGGTCGAACTGCCGCTGGACAACCCGCAGGGCCAGTTGAGCAACTGTTTCGAACGCAGTGTCGATACGCGTCTGGACGCCGAACGCACCCGTCAGTTGCTGCAGCAGGCGCCAGCGGTTTATCGCACCCAGGTCAACGACTTGTTGCTGACCGCGCTCGCCCGGGTCTTGTGCCAGTGGACCCACACCGACAGCGCACTGGTGCAGCTTGAGGGTCACGGTCGTGAAGACCTGTTCGACGACGTCGACCTGAGCCGCACGGTGGGTTGGTTCACCAGCATGTTCCCGGTGCGCCTGAGCCCCGAGGTCAATCTCGAAGCGTCGATCAAGGGCATCAAGGAGCAACTGCGCGCGATCCCCAATAAAGGCATCGGCTATGGCTTGCTCCGTCACTTGGGGAGCCCCGAGGCGCAAGCTTCCCTGAACCCATTGGCGCAACCGAAGGTGACGTTCAACTACCTCGGCCAGTTCGACAACAACTTCGACGCCGACGCCCTGTGGGTGCCGGCCACCGAAGACAAGGGCGCCGGCCAGGACGAAAACGCGCCGATGGCCAACTGGCTGACCATCGACGGTCGGGTCTATCAGGGCCAACTGAGCCTGACCTGGACCTACAGCAGCGATGTCTTTGAAGAGGCAACCATCAACGCGCTGGCCCGCGCGTATGAAGTGGCGCTGGGCGAGTTGATCGACCATTGCCTTAGCCACCCGAGCGGTGGTTTGACGCCGTCCGACGTGCCACTGGCGGGGTTGTCCCAAGCGCATCTGGACAGCCTGCCGATCGCTGCCCAGCGCATCGAGGACATTTATCCGCTGGCGCCAATGCAGCAGGGCATTCTGTTCCACAGCCTGTACGACGCCGATGCCAGCGCCTATGTCTATCAGATGCTGCTGGACATCGACGGCCTCGACGTGGCGCGCTTCCAGCAAGCCTGGCAGCGCGTAGTGGATCGCCATGAAGTGCTGCGCGCCGGTTTCATCTGGGGTCGCGACGGCCTCGATGCGCCGCTGCAAGTGATCAACCGGCAGTTGACCCTGGAAATGCCGGAAGTCGATGTGCGCGGTGTGACGGATCTGCCGGCCGTGCTCGAAGCGCGGGCGCAGGCCGACCGTGAGCGCGGTTTCGATCTGCAGAACCCGCCTCTGTTGCGCCTGTGCCTGCTACGTACTGCCGATGACCGTCATCGTCTGATTTTCACCTGCCACCACATCCTCATGGATGGCTGGAGCAACTCGCGGATGTTCGGCGAGGTATTGCAGGATTACGCCGGTCACCCGGTGCCGAGTGCACAGGGTCGTTACCGCGACTTCCTGGTCTGGCTGCAGGGTCAGGACAAGGCCGGCGCAGAGGATTTCTGGCGCGGGCAACTGGCTGAACTGGACGAGCCGACCCGTTTGGCTTCGGCCTGCCATGGGCGTACCGTGCCGGGGCCGGGCAAGCAAATGCATCGTCTGCATTTCGACGAAGTCTTTACTCAGCGCCTGAACAGTTTCTCCCGTCAGCAGCAAGTGACCCTCAACAGCCTGGTGCAAGCGACGTGGTTGCTGGTGCTGCAACGCTACACCGGCCAGGCCACCGTAGCGTTTGGCGCAACCGTGTCCGGGCGCCCGGTGGATCTGCCGGGCATCGAGCAGCAACTGGGTCTTTTCATCAATACCTTGCCGGTGATCGCCAGCCCGCAGGCCACGGTCAGCGTCGGCGACTGGGTGCGCAGCGTGCAGGACAAGAACCTGTTGCTGCGTGACTTCGAGCAGACGCCGTTGCAGGACATCCAGCGTCTGGCGCAACTGAGCGGCGAAGCGCTGTTCGACACCTTGCTGGTGTTTGAAAACTATCCGGTGTCCGAAGCGCTGGAAGCCAACCCCGGTGGCCTGCGTTTCGCAGGTTTAGAGCACCGCGAGCAAACCAACTACGGTCTGACCCTGATCGCCGGGGCCAGCGACGTGTTGAATCTGGACTTCAATTACCTCACCGAACACTTTGCCGAGCGCAGCGTGCAGGGGCTGGCGGCGCATATGCAAGAAGTGCTGCGTCAGTTCCTTGAGGCGCCGCAACGGCTGTTGGGCGAGATCGGCCTGCTGTCGGTCGCTGAACGCCAGACACTGGCGCAGTGGAACGACAATCACGCCACGTATCCGGCTGAACGTCTGATCCCGCAAAGCTTCGAAGCCCGCGTGCAAATGCATCCGCACGCACAGGCCCTGAGTCACGCCGGCGTGGCCCTGAGCTACGCCGAACTCAACCAGCGCGCTAACCAGTTGGCCCGTCATCTGCAGGTGCTCGGGGTCGGCCCCGAAATCCGCGTGGGCGTGGCGATGCCGCGTTCGGCGGAGCTGGTAATCGCCTTGATGGCGGTGCTCAAGGCCGGTGGCACCTATGTGCCGCTGGACCCGGATTATCCGGCTGATCGCGTGGCCTACATGCTCGACGACAGCCAGGCAAAAGTCCTGCTGACGCAACAGTCGCTGCTGGCGCAATTGCCGCAGACCGACGCCGAAGTGGTATTGGTCGAGGCGGGCGGTCAGGCGTTTGCCGAGTTGTCTTCGGACAATCTGCCAGCGCAGGGCGACTCCGCCAATCTGGCGTACGTCATCTATACCTCCGGTTCCACCGGCAAACCGAAGGGCGTGGCCATCGCTCATCGCAATGTGCAGGCGCTTATTCACTGGTCTGCCGAGGTCTACAGCGAAGACGATCTGCAAGGTGTACTGGCCTCGACGTCGGTGTGCTTCGACCTGTCGGTGTGGGAGATTTTCGTCACCCTCGCACGCGGCGGCTCGATCGTCATGGCGCGCAATGCACTGGAGTTGCCGGACTTGCCGGAGCGTGATCAGGTACGCCTGATCAACACCGTGCCGTCGGCGATTGCCGCACTGCAACGCATCGGGCAGATTCCGCAGGGCGTGCGCATCATCAACCTGGCCGGTGAGCCACTGAAGCAAAGTCTGGTCGACACGCTCTACCGCGAGACGGCAGTGGCGCACGTCTACGACCTGTACGGCCCGTCGGAAGACACCACGTATTCGACCTGCACTCGCCGTGAACTCGGTGGCCAAGCGAACATTGGCCGGCCGCTGGTCAACACCACCGCGTATATGCTCGACGGCCAATTACAGCCAGCGCCGATTGGAGTGGCGGCCGAGCTGTATCTGGCTGGCGACGGCATCACCCGTGGTTATCTGTTCCGCCCGGGTCTGACTGCTGAACGTTTCGTGCCGAACCCGCTGTCGAAAACCGGCGAGCGCATGTATCGCACCGGCGACCTGACCCGCTTCACTGACGACGGCCGTATCGAATATGTCGGGCGCATCGACCATCAGGTGAAGGTGCGCGGGTTCCGCATCGAACTGGGTGAAATCGAAGCGCGTTTGCTGGCCCGCAACAGCGTGCGCGACGGCGTGGTGCTGGCCGTGGATGGTCCGAGCGGTCAGCAACTGGTCGCGTACGTGGTCCCGAGCGACAGCAACCTGAGCCTCGAAGAGCAGGACGCTCTGAGCCAGGCGTTGCAGGACGTGCTCAAGGCGCATCTGCCGGAGTACATGGTGCCGGCGCAGTGGCTGTTCCTCGAGCAGTTGCCGCTGACCCCGAACGGTAAACTCGACCGCAAGGCTTTGCCGGCACCTGACGCCAGCCAGTCGCAGCGTGATTACGTGGCGCCGTCGACGCCGCTGGAGCAACAACTGGCTGAAGTCTGGCAGGACATTCTCAAAATCGAACGCGTCGGCGTCACCGACAACTTCTTTGCCTTGGGCGGCGATTCGATCATCTCGATTCAGCTGGTCAGCCGCGCGCGTCAGCAGGGGATTCGTTTCACCCCGAAAGATTTGTTCCAGCAGCAGACCGTGCAGAAACTCGCCACGGTGGTCTCGGTCGATCACGCCGACTCCCTCAGCGACACCCCGGCGGACTATCCGTTGGCCCAACTGGATCAAGCGCAGCTCGATGCCTTGCCGATGCCGGCTGACATGATCGAGGACGTCTACCCGCTGTCGCCGATGCAGGAAGGCATGCTCTTCCACACGCTGTCGGATAACGGCAGCAGCCTTTACATGCAACAGGTCAGCCTGCCGATCAAGGGCCTGGACGTGGAGCGTTTCCGCAAGGCCTGGGAGTTCGTGATCGTGCGTCAGGCGATTCTGCGCACCAGTTTTCATTGGCAGGATGGCTTGGCCAAACCGTTGCAGGTGGTGCATCGCCACGCGCCGTTGCAAATGCAGGTGATCGACTGGCGCGAACGCGACTTCAGCGAAGCGGCTATCGCCGAGTTCGCCAGCGATGACCGCGCCCTGGGCTTCGACCTGGCCGATGCGCGCTTGCAACGGATCACCCTGCTGCGCCTGAGCGACGATCAGTATCAAATGATCTGGACCAGCCACCACATCCTGATGGATGGCTGGAGCAGCTCGCGGCTGTTCGGCGAGGTTTTGCAGTACTACGGCAAGGGCGAAATCATCGGCGAGAACGGTCGTTACCGCGACTTCATCGCCTGGTTGCAGGCGCAGGATCAGGACGCTCAGGAGCTGTTCTGGAAGGCGCGTCTGGCCGCGGTCAACGAGCCGACGGCCCTGAGCCAAGCGATGCATCCGCGCCACAGCGTCGATGTCGCCGGCCACGATGCGATCTATTCCAACTGGGACAAAGCGCAAACCGCGGGCCTGTTGCAGTTCTGCCGCGATCTGCGCATCACCCCCAACACGCTGATTCAGGGCGCATGGCTGCTGCTGCTGCAGCGCTACACCGGCCAGCAGACGGTGACCTTCGGTGCCACAGTGTCGGGACGTCCGGAAAACCTGGCGAATGTCGGCAACATGCTGGGTCTGTTCATCAACACCTTGCCGATCATTCAGACGCCGCAAGCGGACCAGCGTCTGGCGGACTGGCTGGGCGAAGTGCAGGCCTACAACCTCGACATTCGCGATTATTCCCAGGCGCCGCTGGCCGATGTACAACGCTGGTCCAACCTCGGTGGGCAGGCGCTGTTCGACAGCATCGTGGTGTTCGAAAACTTCCCGATCGACGACCGTTTGCAGGAAGAAAACGACACCGACCTGACCTTCGGCAAATCCATCGGCCATGGCGTGACCAACGTGCCGATGGACCTCGCGGTGATGCTCGGCGACGAGTTGTCGATCGAATACCTGTATCTGCGCAGCCACTTCAGTGCCGAGGCCGTTGTCGGTATTCGCAAGACCATGGAAAACACGATTGCCGCAATGTTGGCGGCACCGTACGAGCGCCTCGGCAACTTGCAGCGCCTGAGCAACGAGCAATGGCAAGCAGCGCAAGCCTGGAGCGCCGAACCGGCTCACTCGCATCAAACGGCCCTGTTGCCGGAACTGATCAGCCGTCACGCGCAACAGCAGCCGCAGGCGATTGCCTTGCAATGCGCGGGGATGAGCCTGAGCTACGGCGAACTCGAACAGCGGGCCAATCGTCTGGCTAACTGTCTGATCGAACACGGTGCCGGGCCGGAAGTAGTGATCGGCGTGGCCTTGCCGCGTTCGCTGGAGATGGTGGTGAGCTTCCTCGCCGTCCTCAAGAGCGGTGCGGCGTACGTGCCGCTGGATATTGAGTATCCGCCGGAGCGTCTGGCATACATGATCGAAGATTCGGGCATGGCACTGCTGCTGACCCAGAGCAGCCTGCGCGCGACGCTGCCGGCGCCGGAAGGCCTGCTGCGCCTGGAAATCGATCACCTCGACGAGAGCCGCTACGCCGACCACGTTCCCGACTGCCGCGTTCACGAGCAGGGTCTGGCGTATCTGGTCTACACCTCCGGTTCCACCGGGCGTCCAAAAGGCGTCGCGGTCACCCAAGGCCCGCTGAGCATGCACTGTCAGGCGATTGCCGAACTGTACGAAATGGACGCCAGCAGTTGCGAGCTGCACTTCATGTCGTTCGCCTTCGACGGCGCCCATGAGCGCTGGCTGAGCACCTTGTACAGTGGTGGTCGCCTGGTGATCCGTGACGGTTGCCTGTGGACGCCGGAGCAGACCTATCAGGCGCTGCACGATTACGGCATCACCATCGCCTGCTTCCCTCCGGCCTACCTCAAACAACTGGCTGAATATGCGGCGGCCAGCGGCATTGCGCCGCCGCCCGTGCGGATCTATTGCTTTGGCGGTGATGCGGTGCCGGATCAGACTTTCGAGCAGGTCAAGGCTGCGCTGCGTCCCGAGTACTTCACCAACGGCTACGGCCCGACCGAAACCGTGGTCACGCCGATGCTCTGGAAAGTCCCGGTCAGCCAGCATTGCGAAGCGGCCTATGCTCCGATCGGCCGCGCCGTCGGCGCGCGTTCGTTGTACGTGCTGGACGAGGATCTGAACCCGTTGCCGCCCGGTTTTGCCGGTGAGCTGTACATCGGCGGGTACGGTGTCGCCCGGGGTTATCACGGGCGTGCGGACCTGACCTGCGAGCGCTTTGTACCGAACCCGTTCGCGGCGGGTGAGCGTTTGTATCGCAGCGGCGATCTGGTGCGTTTGCGTACCGACGGTGTGGTCGATTACGTCGGCCGTATCGACCATCAGGTCAAGGTGCGCGGCTTCCGCATCGAACTGGGCGAAGTCGAAGCCAGTCTGCGCCAATTGCCATCGGTCACCGATGCACTGGTGATCGCCCGTGACAATGCCTCTGGCAAGCAACTGATCGGTTATGTGGTCACCGCAACTGGCGAAGACATCGGCGATGAACTCAAGGCTGGCCTGCGTGCTTCGTTACCGGAATACATGGTGCCGGCGCAGATCGTCTGCCTGGATGCTTTCCCCGTCACGCCAAATGGCAAGCTTGATCGCAAGGCGTTGCCGGAACCGGAATTCAAAACCGAGGAATACATCGCGCCGCGCAACGAGCAGGAAAGCTTGCTCGCGGACATCTGGGCGCAGGTGCTGCAGGTCGAGCAGGTGGGTATCAGCGATAACTTCTTCGAACTGGGCGGCGACTCGATTCTGAGTTTGCAGGTGATCTCCCGCGTCAGAAACCACCCGACGTTGCAGATGGATCTCAAGCTGCGCGACCTGATGCGTTATCAGACCATCGCCGGCATCGTCGAGCAGGAAGTGGCGAAGGAGGGCACGGCCCAGCCACAGACGGACGTCACGCAAGTGGCCACCGAGGGGTTGTTCAATCTCTTGCCGATTCAGGAGTGGTTCTTTGCCGAAGGCATGGCCGAGGCGCATCACTACAATCAGTCGCTGCTGCTGAGCGCGCGCCAGCCGCTGGATCTGGACGCACTGGAGCAAGCACTGAGCTGGGTCGAGCAACATCACGACTCGTTGCGTCTGCGTTTCAGCCACGAAGGCGGGCGCTGGTTGCAACGCTACTGTGACCTCAACGAACAGGGCGAAGTGTTGCTCTGGCGTCGAGAAGCGGACAACAGCGAGCAGGTCGAAGCGCTGGCCAACCTCGCCCAGCGCAGCCTGAAACTCGACGACGGGCCGGTCTGGCGGGTGATGCACGTCGCCTTGCCCGATGGCCAGGCGCGATTGCTGGTGGTGATTCATCACTTGGTGGTCGACACCGTGTCCTGGCGGATTCTGCTCGACGATTTGAAAGTGGCCTACGAGGCGTGCGTGCAGGGGCAGGAGCCGAAACTGCCGATTCGCACCAGCAGTTATCGCTCGTTCGCCGAGGCGTTACAGACCCAGGCGCCGGTGATCGCCGAGCAGGAGCTGTCGTATTGGCTGGAGCAACTGGATCAGCCGGGCGTCGATCTGCCGTGCGACAACCCGCGCGGCAAAAACCTCGTGCGCCAACAAGCGCAGGCGCGGCTCAAACTGTCACGCGAACACACCGAACAACTGCTCAAACAGGCCCCTGCGGTGTACGGCACGCAGATCAACGATCTGCTGCTGTCGGCACTCAGTCGCGCGCTGTGCCGCTGGAGTCAACAACCGTCGGCGCTGATCCTGCTCGAAGGCCATGGTCGCGAAGACCTGTTCGAGACCATTGATCTGAGCCGCAGTCTGGGCTGGTTCACCAGCATGTTCCCGGTGCGTTTGCGTCCAGACAGCGATGACATCGGCCGTTCGATCGTCAACGTGCAGGCGCAATTGGCAGCGGTGCCGCAGAAGGGCATCGGCTACGGCGTGTTGCGTCATCTGGCGGGGGCCGAGGTATCCCGGCAACTGGCCGAGCTGCCGCAAGCGCGGGTCACGTTCAACTACCTGGGCCAGTTCGACCAGAGCTTCGACGAGCAGGCGTTGCTGGTGCCGGCGCTGGAAGAAACCGGTGACAACTACAGCCTCAAAGCCAACCTGGGCAACTGGCTGGAAATTGTCGGCCAGGTCTATGACGGTCAGTTGGCCATGCGCTGCATCTACAGCAGCCAGCGGTATCGCGCCGGCACCATGGATGCCTTGATGAACGATTTCCAGCGTGAGCTGGAGGCGTTGATCGAGCATTGCATGGCACGCGTGGGCTGATCGCCAATTGAACTGACTCTTGTGGGGGGCGTCGCCCGTGCGCGCCCCTTGTTTGCTCATACAAGGACCTTATCGATGTCGTTACACCCTGATCTGGAAGCCTTCCTCGACCTCGCTCAAGACAGCCAGGACGCCGGCCTGCCGGCCATGCACCAATTGACCCCGAGCGAAGCCCGGGCGACTTTCGAGCAGACCACGGCGCAGTTGCGCTGGCCTGTGCCCGAAGATCTGCACGTTACACCGGTCGACACCCTGGCTCGCGACGGTGCGCCATTGGCGTTGCGTCTGTACCGGCCCAATGGTGCGTCTGCGCCGATGCCGGTGCTGGTGTATTTTCACGGCGGCGGTTTCGTCGTCGGCAGCCTCGACTCCCATGATGGTGTGTGTCGTGAATTCTGCCGACGTACGCCCTGTGCGGTGCTTTCGGTTGGTTATCGGCTGGCACCGGAGCATCGCTTTCCTACGGCGCTGGAAGATGGCGAGGATGCCTTGTCGTGGCTGGCGGAAAACGCTGCGGGCCTGGGTCTCGACACCTCGCGCGTAGCGTTTGGCGGCGACAGTGCCGGTGCTACCCTGGCCACTGTGCTGGCTGTGCAAGCGGTGGTACAGCCGTCGACGGTGGCCATCGCGCCCAAGGTGCAGTTGTTGTGTTATCCGGTTACCGATGCGTCGCGCACTCATGATTCACGCTTGCTGTTCGGCGAGGGTTATCTGCTGGAGAACGATACGCTGGACTGGTTCTATCAGCACTATGCCCGCAGCCCGCAGGACTATTTAGACTGGCGCTTTTCGCCATTGTTGGCGGAGGACTTGCGTGGTGTGGCTCCGGCGATTGTGCTGTTGGCCGGATTTGATCCGTTGCTGGATGAGGGGCAGGCTTATGCGGATAAATTGCGTGAGCACGGTGTGAGTGTTGAGCTTGAGCATTGTTCGGGGTTGACCCATGACTTGCTGCGTATGGCTTGCGTTATGCCTGATGTTTTGCAGGTGCATGAACGCCTGAGCCGGGTTTTGGCGCGGGCTTTGGGTTGATTGTGTTTTGGTGGTTTGGTTGGGGTGAATATCCGTTGCTGCGGGTGTTGCTGATTAAGGTTCCGCCCTTACGGCGGGTCACTCGGGCTTCCAGATCAAGATCAAGAGCTGCATTCGAGCTAACGCTCATTGTGTTGAGTGGGGCGGCATGCGCCGCGTGCGGGGTGTACTTAGTTTCTTGTGGGAGCTGGCTTGCCAGCGATGGCGGCCTGACAGCCGACCAAGTTTTGACAGATGTACTCAACCCCTTGTAGGAGTTGCCGAAGGCTGCGATCTTTTGATCTGCTTGGCTTTGGCTTTGGCTTTTGATCTCCAGGCCCATCGGCAGGCTGAGTGGAGGGATTGATCCGGGGGTGGGAGCGCAGCGACCGTACGACGCAGTCGTATACAGCGGAAGGAGGTGCAGCGAAGCAAACCGGAAACGCTGCGCCCGGATCAATCCCGCAGCGAAGGAACCCGAGCCTAAGCGAGGGCCGTACGTCAGGGTAAAGCCTTTTTGGTTACTTTTTTCTGGGCCGGCATTCCGGGCGTCTGGAAAAAGTGACCCGCCGTAAGGGCGGAACCCTAATCAGCAACACCCGCAGCAACGGATATTCACCCAACCCCCAAGAACATGGTCGGCCCGAAGGCCGCCAAAAAAAAGCCCCACCAAGGCAGGGCTTTCTTAAAAGCGAAAAATCAGAAGTCAGCCTTCACCGACATCACGAAATTACGCGGATCACCATAAAAGTTACCGAACCCTTCGGTACCAATGGTCGAGTAGTAACGCTTGTCAAACAGGTTGTTCCCGTTCAACGCAACCGACCAGGTGTCATCGATACGGTAGCCAATGCGACCGTTCCACACGGCAAACCCGGCACCATCAATGTTGTCACCGCCCAAGGGCGAAGTCCGGTAGTTGCCCGTCTGCGCGTTGACACCCGCACCGATCGTCACGCGATCCAGCGGCCCGCTCAGGCTGTAGTCACCCCACACACGCAACAAGTGGCGAGGCACGTAGGAGTTATAGATCACGCCGTCTTGGGTGGCGTCAGCATCCTTCAGCACTTTGGTCTGGGTATAGGTATAGCCAGCCAACAATTGCAGGCGATCAATCACTTCACCGCTGACTTCCGCTTCAAAGCCCTGAGCGCGCACCTTGCCGGAGTTGATCGAGCAAGAACTGTCTTCGCAACGCGGGTCATCCTGAGCAGCATCTTTCTGAAGGGTGCGGAACAGGTTGAAGGTGCTGTTCAGACGTCCGTCGAACCACTCACCCTTGATCCCCAACTCGTAGCTCTGGCCAACCAATGGCTTGAGGGTGCTGCCATCGATAGTCTTGTAGGCGCCTTGCGGGGTAAAGATGTCGGTATAGCTGGCATACGCAGTCAGGTTGTCGTTGAGGTCGAACAGCACACCGGCGAACGGCGTGACCTGCCCGGTTTCCGTGGACTTGGTGTTGACCTGGGTGCCCACACCGCGGAAGTACTGCACCGAGTCGGTGTCGGACTTGTACCAGCTCACACGGCTGCCCAGTACGAGGGTCAGCGGATCGGCGAGTTTCAGGCGGGCGATGGAGTAAGCGCCGTACTGCTTGATGTGCATGTCCACCGGGCCGCCACGGGAGGCATTGGCCAGGTAGTAGCTTTCGTCCGGTTGCGGGATGTGGTGGTTGGGGTTGAGCACGTTCTGCCGTTGGGGCAGGGCGGCTACCGCGTAGAAGTCATCCTTGTGCGAGCGGCTGGCGTTGGCGCCGACCGTCAGTTCGTGTTGCTGGCCGAAGGCGTCGAATTTGCCATCCACGTAGGCATCGAAGCCGTAGTCGCGCTGGTCGTAGTCGTAAATGCTGCCCAGCATCAGCGTATTGGAGGCGGTGGCACCGATCGGTACTGCGCCGCTCGGGAAGGCGTATTCCATGTCCTGAGTGTTGCGCGAGTAGACGCCGGCGACCTTGAGCGACCAATCGTCGTTGAATTGGTGTTTCAGGTCGGCGAAGTAGGTGGCGCGTTTGCTGCGCTGGTTGTTCCACGCGGTGTTCAGGCACGTGGAGCGCTTGAGGTGCAGGTCGGAGCCGTCGGCGTAACGCGGCAGACCGCCCCAGCACGGCGTGGCATCGACGTCTTCATAGGCCATGCCCAGACCCAGGGTGGTGTAGTCGCTCAGGTCGAAGTCGAGCGCGCCGTAGTAGATCTGGTCCCTGCGTTCGCCCACGTCATAGAAATACTGACGGGTCTGTTCGGTGACCACGGCGCGACCACGGATGGTGCCGGCGTCGTTCAGCGGGCCGCCGGTATCGACCTGACCGCGATAGTTGTCCCACGTCCCTGCCGACAGCGACAGTTGCGTGTGCGCAGTGTCCTGGCCGCGCTTGCGCACGAAGTTGACGCCACCGGCTGTGCCGCCTGCGCCTTTCATCATGCCCGCCGCACCGCGCAGGACTTCCACGCGGTCATAGATGGCCATGTCGCTGTTGAAACTGTCGGCCTGTACGTAGCTGCTGCCCATATCCAGCGGCACGCCGTCGTACTGATATTGACCGGTCATGCGGAAACCGCGGGAGTAGAAATACTTGCCGCCCATTGGCGAGTCGTAAACGGTGATGCCCGGCGTCTTTTCCATCACCTGTTCGATGGTGTTGAGGTTCTGGTCGTCGAGCATTTTGCGGGTCATCACCGTGACCGATTGCGGTGTTTCCTTCAGCGAGTGCACACCCTTGCCGATGGTCACTCCGCCTGTCGTGTAGGAGTTGCTGCCCTCGGTGGTGGCGGTCAGGTGCTGGGCGTTGACGTTGGTCGGTGCCAACTCCATTGCATCACCTGTGGTCGGGCCGAGTACCGTGACGGTATTGCCGTCGCGCTGATAGCTGATGCCAGTGCCCTTGAGGATGGCTTTGAGCGAGTCGTCATCCTGATACCGGCCGCTGAGCGGGCTGGAGTGCAGACCTTGCAGGTTTTCCGGGCTGTAGATGATCTGCAGGCTGGTCTGCTGGCCCAGCGCCTGGAGCGCCTGCGCCAGTGGCTGAGCCGGAATGTTCAGGGTCCATTCCTGCGCCTGGACGTAAGGGGCGGCAGCGACAGTCAGTGCCAGACCCAGACCGGTGCTGGCCAGTCGGGAGCGTGTCGCGCCGTGCATCAGCAGGGCTCGAGTCAGAGGGCGAAGCATGAAACGGGATGCGGACATGAGGTTAAGACCTTGGCAGGTATAGTTGTTAATGGTTCTTATTCATCTCATTAAGACGAGGAAGCCGCGGCAAACCGGAAAATTATTTTTTCCAGCCTGGCCACGGCCTCTTCAATCAAGCAGTTTGCAGTTCGCTTTTGACCTTGCCGGCCTCCATGCGCACAAGCTGATCGGCAACGTCGAAGTAACGGTCATCATGGGAAATCACGATGATGGTTTTGCCCAGACGTTTCAGGTCGGGCAACAGTTCGGTGTAGAAAATGCGCCGGAACGTCGGATCCTGATCCGCCGCCCATTCATCGAACACCAGCACCGGACGCTCTTCGAGCCAAGCGTTGACCAGCGCCAGTCGCTTGCGTTGGCCGGTGGACAAATCAGTGGTGCTGAAGGCGCCGTCGCGCACGCTGACCTTGTGCGCAATCTCCAGACGCTCCAGGTAGCGCGTGGCGTCCTGCGGGACTTCGCGGTCGCCCTGAATCAGATCATCGAACAGGTAATAGTCGGCAAAGATGGTGGTGAAGTTCTGCCGGTAATCATCGCGGTTGAGCGCGGTGATCGGTTGATCGTTGACGCGTATTTCGCCCTCGGTCGGTGCATAGAGGCCCAGCAACAGTTTGATCAACGTGGTTTTGCCACAACCGTTTTCGCCGACAATGAACACGATGTCACCCTGTTCGATGCGCAGGTTGACTGGCCCCAGACGGAACGGTTCGCTGCCTTCCACTGGAGGGAAGGCGTAGCGCACATTGTTCAGTTCCAGACTGTTGACGACACCGGGTTTCTTGTCGTGATCCTCCAGCAACAGATGCGGCTCGGGCGAGGAAAACTGCTCGCTCAGCTCGGCGATGCGGCGGAAGGCAATTTGTGCGCGGCTGATGATCGGCAAGGTGCTGACCAGATGTTCCAGCGGCCCCTTCATGTACAGCAGTACCAGGACAAAACCGCTCATCACCGCTTTATCGCCGCTAGGCCAGAAGGATTGCAGGGCCAGCGCCATGCCGATCACCACGAAGAACAGCATCGAACCGAACGACTTGGCGATGACGAAGGTGTTGATCGATTTGATCTGGGTGTCGCAGATTTTTTCTGCGGTTTTCTGAATCCCGGCGACAAACATGCGCTGACGCCGTGGACGATGAATGCGCAGTTCCTTGGCACCCTCGGCAATCGCGTTGTAGTGCTTTTGCAGTTCGTCTTCGGAATCACGGGCGGCGTAGAAACCGCGCATGCCCTTGGCCCGGGCAATCGCCTGAATGGTCGTGCCGATGGCGATGGCCACCAGCATCATCAGGAACATCGGCCACGACAGCATCGCCAGATAACCGAGGCAGCCGAGGGTGACGGTCATCGAAATCGCCAACGGCGCAAAGGCGAAGGCGAAGTCACTGATGGTGTCGACGTCGTGAGTCAATACCGGGATCAGGCGATGGCTGCGATAGCGTTCGATCTGGTCGATCGGCGCCGACAGCACTTTTTCCCCCAGTTCCTTGCGCAGCTTGGCAATGATGTGTTGGCCGACATAGTTGGTGCCGATGTCGGACAGAATCGTCGTCAGCAGCGCCAGTGCACACAGACCGGCGAAGATCATGACTACGGTGCGGGTCAGGCCGTCGTCGGAGTGCAGGGCATTGTTGATGGTCGCCAGCAGCACAGTGACACTCAGGCCGCCGATCATGCCAAGCACGATGGACGCAGAGACGATCAGGCGGAAGGGCTTGAGCAGGGCGAACAATTCGTTGATCGCCCCACGCGTAGGCTTGGTCATGGAGGATTCCTGCTTCGATGCGGAGGGAGTGCCGGTACTTAAGGAAAACGAATGGTCACGGACTTTCTTTAAACGACCGCAGGTGGGCTGCGGTCGCGTGAGGCGGGATCAGAGGTCGCGCACTACTCGAAACCCGAGCCAGTCGCCCTTGCTGGTTGGCCAGCTGCTGTTGCGGTTGCCGGAACGGGAGAACACCGGCGCTTCGCCCCAGTCGTTACCGCGCATGACCTGGCGCTCGCAATTTTCCTGCGTCCATGAGCTACCGTCGCTCGGTACGTCGGAATAATCCTTGTGATAACAATCGGCGGTCCATTCGTAGACGTTGCCGTGGGCGTCATAAACGCCAAACGCGTTGGCCGGGAAGGTGCCGGCCGGTGAGGTGAAGTTGTAGCCGTCGGCGGCGCCATAGGTGTTGGCGTGTTTGGAGATCTGGTAGTTGTTGCCTTCATCGAACGGGAACGGGAAGGGACCGGTGCTGCCACCGCGGGCGGCGTATTCGCGGATCGATTCGCTCTGCAGGCGATAAGCGTTGCCGGTCTTCTTCGACAGCCAGTCGATGTAGCCTTGGGCTTCAGCGACGTTCATGCACACGGCCGGATCGCGCGCCGTCTGTTTGAATTCGGGTTTGCCGGCCGTGCAGCGACGACCCGGACGATCATCGAAGTCATAAGGTTTGTTGCCGGTTTCGCGCACATACGCGTCCCATTCGCCCACCAGCACCTGGAAGCGGCTGATGGCGAACGGTTTGCTGAAGGTCACTTCGTGGCGTGGGCCTTCGTCCGGTTCGCGACCGACTTCGTCGTCCGGGGTGCCCATGGTGTAACTGCCGGTCGGCAACACCACCATTTCCGGGCAGTCCTTGCAGTCTTTGAACACTTTTCCGGGTGCCGGCGGGGTGGCAGCTTGAGCGGCGCCGGGCAACAGGCCGGCGCACAGCGCAGTCAGAGCCAGGGCGGGGAGCGCCTTGAAAGTGAAGCGGGTGTGAGGCTTTTTCATGAGTCGTCTCTGTGAAAGGAAAACTGGAGTCGAGGAATCAGGCGCGCAGTTTTTTACCGAGGATGTCCATGAACCGGTCGACTTCGGTTTCGTTGTTCAGCAGCCCTGGTGACGTACGAATCACCGGACCGACATCGCGGCTGACGGCATCGCAGATCACCCGGTTGTTCATCAGGTAAGCGGCCACTTCATCACTGTCCTGGTCCTTGACCCGGAAGAAGCTGAAACCGGCGGAAAACTTCGGATCGAGCGGGGTTACCAGTTCGATGTTCGACTGTTCGCGCAGGCGCTGTTTCAGGTAGCTGTTGAGCTGATGGATGCGTGCCTGCACGTCGGCCTTGCCCAGTTGCAGATGCAACTTGAAGGCTTCGTCCAGCGCCCAGCGATGTTCGAAGGCGTGGTAACCGCCCGGGGTCATGGTGGTGCCAAACGTCGTGGCTTCGGAGAACGTCGGCACGCTGGGGCTGACGTATTTCACCTCTTCGCTGCGGCTGCAGACGATGCCGGTGCCGCGTGGGCCGAACATCCACTTGTGGGTGCCGGCAATGAAAAAATCGCAGTTCATCTGCGCGAAGCTCAGGTCATCGACACCGAATCCGTGCACACCATCGACCACGTAAATCAGCCGATCCTTGTCGTCGCGTCCGCGATTGTGTTCATCGACCAGACGCGAGATGTCGGCGATCGGCAACTTCACTCCGCTGCCCGAATGCACCCATGTCATACCCAGCACACGAGTTTGCGGGCGGATGTTGCGGTTGATGGTGTCGAGTACCTGATCCAGCGAAATGCTTTGCGCAGTGTCGAACAGCTTGAGTTTGCGAACTTGTGTGCCGTCGCGCCGGCTACGGAATTCGAGAATGTTGCGGGTTGAGTAATGCTCGTGAACTGTGGTCAGGATCTCCTGATCCGGGCGAACATGTACGCCGCCATAAATCATCGCCAGGCCTTCGGTGGTGCTGCCGGTGAGAGCGATCTGGCTCGGTTTGGCTTGCAGGTACTTGCCGGCCCAGACCCGCACGTTTTCTTCGTGCTGCTCGGTGACGCCCAGGTCCCAGTCCATCGCCAGTCCCGGATTCAGATCCAGCGCTGCGCGATGGCGTTCGATGGCCTCGCGCACGGGCCTGGGATGCGAAGTGATCAGGAAATTGGCGAAGTGAATGGCCTGCGGATCCTGATCGAACAACTGGCGCAATTGCGCCCATTTGTTGCCCGGCAGCGCAGGGTGAGGGGTGGCAGCGGTCGCGCAGGCAAGGCTGGAACCCAGGGGCAGGGCAGCGGCGAGTACGCCGGCCTGTTTCAGGAATGTACGACGGTCAGTCATGGCTTGGCCGCATCCTGACGAGAAACCAGTGCAGGTTTTGCAGCCTTTTGCACTTGATCCCAAACGCGCAGGAAGTTGCCGCCCCACAGCTTGGCGATGTCCGCTTCGGAATAGCCACGCTGGATCAGCTCGGCGGTGACGTTGCGGATTTCGCCGACGTTTTCCCAGCCCTTGATGCCGCCGCCATCGTTGAAGTCCGAAGCGATGCCGACGTGGTCGATGCCGATCTTGCGCACGGTGTAATCGATGGCGTCGCCGAGATCCTTGAGGGTCGCTTTCGGCTCCTCTTCAAGAATGCCGTAGAGGCCGCTGGCGTACTGGCCGAGCTTCTGTTCGGACCAGGCGGTGATGATCGGATCGCCCGGCATCAGGGCCATGGCCAGGTTCGGCAGTGGCGGTAGGTCGAAGCGTGCGCGCAGGGCGTTGAGTTTGTCCTGGGTGCCTTGAGTCAGCGGTTTGAGGTACTGCGAAAAGCCGACCACCTGCACTACGCCGCCATTGTTTTTGATCAGTTGCAGCTCTTTGTCGCTGAGGTTGCGTGGAATATCTACCGCCGCTCGCGGTGCCGAGTGCGAGGCGACAATCGGCGTACGACTCAACTGCACGACTTGCTCCAGACCTTTGGTCGACATCTGCGAGACGTCGATGATCACCCCCAGATCGTTCAAGCGATGCACGGCTTGTTTGCCGATGTCCGAGAGACCGTCGAGCGCGTCGGGAGAGTCATTGAAAAAGGGCAGCGGGCGCGAAGAGTCGGCCCAGCTGTTGTTACCGATATAGCTGAAGCCGAACATGCGCATGCCGCGTCCGGCCCACAAATCCAGTTTGCTCAGGTCGTTGCCCAGTGGATAGGCGTTGAGCATGCTGATGAAAATCGCAAATTTGCCTTCACCGTGCAGACGGCGGAAATCATCCGGGGTATAGGCGATGCCGACCTGATTGGGGAAGTCGAGCACCATCCCGGAAATGATCTTGTAGCGCACTTCCTGCTGATTGCGCGCTTCCTCGACAAAACCTTCGGTCGGGCGGTGCGGTGCATTCGGGCCGTTCCACATTTCCGGCCAGCCAAATACGGTCAGTGCCGCGCCGGACAGCCGTCCACGGTTGGCCTTGATCAGGTCGAACTGCCCCGAGCCATCCTTGTCGGCTTCGTTGCCGTGAGTGCCGAAGCTCAACGGCACGGTGATGTGGCTGTCGAAAGAGAGGATGCGATCCTGCAGTTCGGTCGCCTGCTTCATCACTTTGACCGGATAGCCGGGGTTGTCCCGAAACCAGTAATCCCAAGCCAGAAACCCTGCGCCGGCGCTGATCGCCAAGGCCAGCGGCAGGCCGATAAATAGAGCCTTTTTCGAACGCGGTTTTGTCATTGCCATCTCATTCAGGTTCGCCGTCGAGGTTCAGGCGCAGGGGCCTTTGCTATCTGGGAGGAACGAGCGGCGGAGCGGGTAATTTAGGGGCGGAAGGTGAAAAGGCGACGGCGAATGCCGGGATCTTTCGCCGCGGCCATAAATTTCCTCGGCGAGCAAACGTTCTAGCTTGGATAAAGCCTGCTTCATGGCTGACACAGGTAGGGCAATGACGATCTCTCGACGCTGGTTCATGGCGGGCATGGCACTCACGGGCGCCGCGCTGCCTGCCGCTTTTTATGCACATCGTGAACTGACCCGTGAGGAGTTTCCGATCACCCCGGGAGAGGCCACGGTCGACCTGGCAGACACGGCCGGTCAGCAGTTGGCGGACAGTTTGCGCGGCGTGTGGGACATTCGTTTCACTGGTGCTGCCGCTGGACTGGATGGCTTGCCCAATGAAGGTCTGGAGCTGTTTCTCGACATTGCCCACCGTGGTCGCGGTTTGCGCGGTTATCTCGACACGGGGGCTAACCTGCGTTCCGAGGCGCCAGTGCGTTATCAAGTCATCGGCGATCTGGCACCGGGTAATGGCGCCGAGATGTTCTGGCGTCTGATGCGCAGCGATGCGCCGCAAGCGCCAGCGGTGTACGAATTCAAAGTAAAACTGGACGAAGTCTGGGCCGCGTTCGGCAACGCTGGCAGCGGCACGTTTACCGGGCAAGTGCTGCGACTGGATCGCGCGCTGGGTTTACCAGAACTCGACAATCACTTCATCGCGATCAAGCGACGGTTTCCCGAAGCCCGAGAAAGAGTCGGGTTGAATCCGGCGTTTCTGGCGTGGCTGGTAGCGCCCGAACATCGGCTGTTCCATCAGCTCTGGCACGCGTCGCGGGACAAGTGGCACAAACTCTCCGAAAAAAAACGTGATGCGTTACGTGGTATCGGCTGGCAACCTGGCCCACGGGACAAGGAGCGTGATGCCCGTGGGCCGCGTAAGGATCGCAACGGCTCGGGCATCGATTTTTTCTTCATGCATCGACACATGCTGGGCAAAGCCCGTTCGATGCAAGACTTGCCGTCATGGCAGGCATTCCCCATGCCACAGCCGGAGCTGGAGCGTGACCGTCAGGGCTTCGCCCGCTACTTCGACAATCACGACGGCAACGCATTGCCGCCAACGTGGCTGACCGAAGGCGACGACGAGTACACCAAGTGGGTCAGCGACATCAAAGCGGCCGAAACCTATCACAGTAATTTTCAGGTGTGGGAGTCGCAGTACCGCGATCCGCGCTACTTGTCGAAACTCACCCTCGGCCAGTTCGGCTCGGAAGTCGAACTGGGCCTGCACGACTGGTTGCATATGCGCTGGGCATCGGTGGCCCGCGACCCGTCCAACAACATTCCAGTGCCAATGGCGCGGGATCAGGCGGATTTCGCCGCGCGTTGGTATGCCCCGGAAAACGACTTTCTCGGCGATCCATTTTCCTCCCATGTGAACCCGGTGTTCTGGCGTTTTCATGGCTGGATCGATGATCGGCTTGAAGACTGGTTCCGCGCCCACGAGCGTTTTCACCCGGGGGAAGTCAGTCGCCTCGAGGTCAACGGCGTGCCGTGGTTTGCGCCGGGGCGTTGGGTGGAAGTCGATGACCCCTGGCTGGGCCCCGACACCCATGGCTGCAGCAGCGTGCCCGGCCTGCAAGTCGGGCGTTCGGTGGAGATGGATCCGGAGACCATGAAACTGGCGCTGCGCATCACTTTCGGCGACGAAGACAACATGGCCGATCTGTTTCGCAAGGTGCCGCAGCGACCGTGGTACGCCATGCATTTGAAGGTGAAAGGCCGGCAACTTTAAGCGCAAAAAAATCGCAGCCCGAAGCTACGATTCTTTTTGCCCGTCACCCATCCGACACAACGCAATACCCCCTGTAGGAGGTGCGTCACGCTGCGATCTTTTGACTTGTTTTTCTAGATCAAAAGATCGCAGCGTGCCGCAGCTCCTACAGGTTTTTGGTTCGGTAAAAGAGAGTGTGAGTGTTCGCTGTCAGATAACTTGCCAGCCACCGCCCAACGCTTTGTACAAGGCAATGCTCGCCTGCAGTCGCGACAGGCGCAGTTGCACGTTCATGTCCTGCGCCGCATACAAGGTGCGCTGGGTTTGCAGTACGGTGAGCAAGTCTTCGGCACCCGCCTGATAACGGCTTTGCGCGATGTCGAACGCGGTTTGCGCCTGACCCAATTCTTCGCTTTGCCACTGCCGTTGCTCATCGAGGCCACGGATGGTGCTCAGGGCTTTTTCGACATCGGCGAAGCCATTGATGATCGCCCCGCGATAGGTCTCCAGCAATTCATCCTGACGGGCCTTGGCCTTGTCGCGTTCGGCGCTCAAGCGCCCGTTGTTGAAGATCGGCGCCGTCAATCCGGATGACAGGTTGTAGAACGTTGTGCGCAGCAGATCCGCCGCCAGATCGGCACCGGTGCCGAGGCTGGCGGTGAGGGTGATTTTTGGCAGCATGGCCGCGCGGGCTACGGTGACATCAGCCTGGGCCGCCGCCAGTCTGGCTTCTGCGCTGGCGATGTCCGGACGTCGACTCAGCAGATCGCTGGGCACGCCACTGGCGATGTTTGGCCACTGCAATTGCGCGAATGCCTGCTGAGGCGAGGACAGCGCCTGCACCGGTTGACCGAGCAGGGCGGCGAGGGTGATCAGCGCTTCGCGGGCCTGTTGCTGCACCAGCGGCAATTTGCGCTGTTGCTCGGCCACCAGACTTTTTTGCTGGGCCAGTTCCAGCGCGGTGGCGCTGCCTGCGTCGAAGCGGGTTTGCACCAGGTGCAGCACGTTTTGCGCGTTGGCCAGATTGAGTTCGGCAATGCGCGCCTGCTCACGCAAGGCGAGCGCCTGGGTGTAGCTGTTGGCGACGCCGCTTTGCAAGGTCAGTTCGACCGTGGCGCGATCAAACTCACTGGCCTGCACACCGAACACGGCGCTGTCACGGGCGGCTCGTTTACCCCCCCAGAAATCGATTTCGTAACTGGCGCTCAGCTCGGCGTCGTAGTAATCCAGCGAGCGATTGTCCGGGTTGACATCCAGTTGGCTGTAGCCTTTGCCGTGCAGAAGCTTCTGCCGATTGGCATTGATTCCGGCCTTGAGTTCGGGCAGCAGCGGGGCCCCGGCAACCGTCGCGCTGGCCTGCGCCTGTCTGACGCGGGCAACGGCCGCGCCGAGGTCATGGCTGCCCAGTCGTGCCTGTTCGACCAGTTGATCGAGTTCGCGACTGCCGAACTGCGTCCACCATTGGCGATTGCTTTGCACCGCGCCGCGATGGTCTGGCGATTGCCAGGCGGGCGGTGATTGCACGCCGCTGTCAGGGCGTGGCGCAGGGCTGCTGCAGGCCGCCAGTAACAGGCTGGCGGCAATCAATGTCAGTTGCGCTTTCATAGGTTGATCATTCACTGGTAAGGGCTGTGACCGGATCGAGCCGGGCGGCCTTGCGGGCAGGCATGAAGCCGAAGATGACACCGGTGACCAAGGCACAGGCGAAGGCGCCGATTACGGCCATCCATTGAAATGCGATTGCTACGCCGCTGAACGACAGAACGCCGCCGACCAGCATCGCCAGGCTGATGCCGGCAATGCCACCGACCACGGAGAGCATCACCGCTTCGGTCAAGAACTGGCGCAGGATGTCGCGCTGACGGGCGCCGGTGGCCATGCGAATGCCGATCTCGCGGGTGCGTTCACGCACGGTCATGAGCATGATGTTCATCACGCCGATGCCGCCGACCAGCAAGGAAATGGCGGCGATGGCGCCGAGCATCAGTGACAGCGTGCCCTGGGTGCGAGCCTCGGCCTGGATCATGGCGGCGTTGTTGGTCAGCTCGAAATCCTTTTTGCCGTTGTGCCGGCGCAGCATCGATTGCTCGATGGCCTGTTCGGCGTCTTTGACCTTGCGTGCGTCCCTGGCGGCGATCACGACATATTCCGGGTTGCGACTGCCGAACAGGCGCGTACTGGCCGCCGAGTACGGCACGGCAATCCGGTTGTCGCTGTCCGAGTCGCCGGAGCTTGAGCCTTTTTCCGCCAGCACGCCGAGCACCTGGAACGGAACGTTTTCAATCAGGATGTATTGACCGATCGGGTCAGCCACGTCCTTGAGCAATTTGTCGCGAACCTTGGTGCCGATCACCGCGACTGCGGCGGCGCTGTCTTCATCGGCCTGAGTGAAGTAGCTGCCCTGTACCACCGGCCAATTGAAGATGATCGGGAAATTGGTGTCGTTGCCGCCGACGTAGCTGGAGTGGTCGGCGTTGCCGAAGCGCACGCCGGCGGTCGAGCCGTTGACCGGCATGATTCGTTCCACCTGGGGCAGGGTTGCAAGTTCGGCAACGTCATCGAGGGTGATGATGCCCGGTGGCGTGCGCGGGTTGGGTGCCGCGCCGCTGAGGTAAATGATGTTGGAGCCGAACGCCCCCATTTGCGCCATCACCTGGCGTTTACTGCCTTCGCCGACCGCCAGCATCACCACCACTGACGCGACACCGATGACAATCCCCAACAGCGTCAGCGCGGTGCGGAAACGGTTGATCCACATCACCCGCCAGGCCGCTTGCACGGCATCCAGCAGTTCGCCCCTCCAGGCGCCGGTCTCGGTGCTGCCGGCGCTCAGGCGCTGGCGCAGATCCACTGCCTGCAGGGCGCCGGAATTGGCGGTACGGGCAGGGGCACCCGGTTGCTCGGCGGTATCGCTGATGATCAGGCCGTCACGAATTTCGATAATGCGCTTGGCACGTTGCGCCACCTCGCGATCGTGAGTGATGAGAATCACCACATGGCCCTGGCTGGCGAGCTCGTCGAGCAGGGCCATGACTTCTTTGCCGCTGTGGCTGTCGAGGGCGCCGGTAGGTTCGTCGGCGAGAATGATGTGGCCGCCGTTCATCAGTGCTCGGGCAATTGATACGCGTTGCTGTTGACCGCCGGAGAGCTGGTGCGGGCGATTGCCGGTGCGGCTGCCCAGCCCCAGGCGTTCCAGCAATGCGCTGGCCCGGGCGTGTCGTTCGGCCGCAGGCGTGCCAGCGTAGATGGCCGGCATCTCGACGTTTTCCTGTGCGGAGCCGGACGGGATCAGGTGATAACCCTGAAACACAAAGCCGAATGCCTCGCGACGCAGCCACGCCAGTTCGTCGGTGTCCAGTTGCGCAACGTCTTCACCGGCAAAGCGGTATTCGCCGCTGGTCGGGCGATCGAGGCACCCGAGGATGTTCATCAACGTCGACTTGCCGGAGCCGGAGGCGCCGACGATGGCCACGAATTCGCCGGCGTGAATCGACAGATCGATGCCGCGCAATACCTCCACCAGCGGGCTGTCGTTGCCGCCGTAGGCTTTGCGGATCTGGCGCAAGTCAATCAGGGGCGTTTGCATTCAGCCTCCGTTGCCTACAGCGGGAGCGCTGAGAATGTGATCGCCTTCGGCCAGGCCCTCGAGGACTTGTGTACGTAACCGGTCGCTGATGCCGGTGCGGACTTCGCGCGACTGGATTTCCCCGTTGGCAGCGACGATCTGCGCCAGTTGCCATTGCGGGCGCGAGCCCGGTTGCAAGGCAGTGCTCGGCACTGTCAGGGTGTTCTGCGCGTTTTGTGCGACGAAGAACACCTGAGCGGTCATGTCGGTCATGAGGGCGTTGTCTGTGTTGTCGACGTCGAGCAGTACGGTGTAGAGCACCACTCGCTCACTGCCACTGCGACCGCCGGTGGGGCTGCCGCCCTGGTTTTGCTCAAGGGGGCGCGGGGGCACCGGCAGAATCTGCCGCACCGTGCTGCTCCAGCGCCGGCTGCCACCGCTGAGGGTGGTGAAGTAGGCGGTCATACCGGGTTTGACGTGGCCGATGTCCGCTTCGGAAACTTCGGCCCACACCGTCATTGGCGACAACCGCGCGATGCGCAGGATCAGTGGCGTCTGTTGTTGCGCGTTGAGTGTCTGGCCTTCGCGCGCGCCCACAGCGACGACGGTGCCGCTCATTGGTGCAAAGATGCGCGTGTAGCCGAGTTCCGCTTCGTCGCTGCGCAGACTTGCCTGGGCCTGACGAATCTGTGCCTGAAACATGTCAATGCGTGCCTGGGTGGCGCGGACTTCGGCACGGGCGGTCTGCACGTCCTCCTCGCGGGTGGCGCCGCCGGCGGCGAGTTTCTGTTGGCGCTGGTATTTCTGCTGCGCCAGGTCGTGCTGAGCGCGCTGTTCCTGTAATTGGGCCTTGAGGTTTTCGATGGAGAAACGACCTGCGTCAAGTTTGGCTTTTTGCGTCGACGGATCGATTTCCACCAGCAGTTGGCCTTCCTTGACCGCATCACCTGCCTCGACGTGGATCTTCTGGATTTGCCCCGAGGCCTGTGCGCCGACGTCTACATAGCGTCGCGGCTGCAAAGTGCCCAGTGCTGTCACGCTGTTTTCGATATTGCTGCGGGTCACTTGTACGGTCGCCAGGGTGTCGCGTCCCGGCGGCAGGACTTGCCATGCCGCGACGGCGATCACGGGAATCAGACAGAGGGCGGCGAACAAGGCGCGTCGGGCGGGGCGGGGACGTTTCATGCAGGGTTCCGGCCAGTGGGTTCGGCCCGACGTTCAGCAGGTGCACGGAATGTTCGGGCACTTGAACGCTGTCGCAAGGCACGACAGAAACGGGGAGCTGTCATGTAAACGATGAATGTACGAGGGAATTTAAGCGCTAACACATCAGGTAACAGGTGCCCGTCCGACACTATTCGGCTGGTATGTGGAAACAAGACTTTAAATCTATATGAGAATTACTATAAATTACGCACTTAAGTTGCCACTATCTTGCTACTGCTTGTTAGTGCAGGGCGGATGGGTGAGCCCAAGGACAAAAACCGCGTCGTTGCGGCCAGGAGTCATGTTGGAAAACTACTATCGCGAGCTGGTGTGTTTCCTGAACGCCAAGCTGGGCAACCGTCAGGTTGCCGAAGATGTGGTGCATGACGCTTATCTGCGGGTGCTGGAACGCTCCAGCGACACGCCGATCGAACAACCCCGGGCGTTTCTTTATCGCACCGCGCTGAATCTGGTCATCGACGATCATCGACGCAATGCCTTGCGGCAGGTCGAACCCCTTGAAGTGCTCGACAATGAAGAGCGTTATTTCACCCCGTCTCCCCACGGCACCCTCGATCACGGTCAACGCCTGGAGATGCTCCAGCGAGCGCTGGCAGAATTGTCACCGCTGTGTCGTGACAGTTTTCTGTTGCGCAAGATCGAAGGTCTGTCCCACAACGAAATTGCCGAGAGCCTCGGTATTTCCAAAGCGCTGGTGGAAAAACACATCGTCAATGCCATGAAACATTGCCGGGTACGGATCCAACAATGGGACGCCCATTGATCTTTCCCCGTTAAATTTTTTTTCACCGTCCTCGTTCCTACTCAACAGACGACCTGCTGTCCTGCTTCGGGCCGGTCAGGTCATTCAGGCTTTATCCCCGAGGTTGAGGGGTTCATCCAGAGGACACTGGAAATGACACAGGCAATTGCATCGCCCATCGTTCACGACCTGATCGGCGTCGGTTTCGGCCCTTCGAACCTGGCGCTGGCCATCGCGCTGCAAGAGCGCGGGCCGACCCAGGGCGAACTGGATGTGCTGTTCCTCGACAAGCAGGCCAACTACAGCTGGCACGGCAATACTCTTTCGACCCAGAGCGAGTTGCAGATTTCCTTCCTCAAGGATCTGGTGACCCTGCGCAATCCGACCAGCCCGTACTCGTTCGTCAATTACCTCAAGTACCACGGTCGTCTGGTTGACTTCATCAACCTCGGCACCTTTTATCCGTGCCGCATGGAATACAACGATTACTTGCGTTGGGTCGCCGGACAGTTCTCCGAGCAGAGCCGTTATGGCGAAGAAGTGCTGACCATCGAGCCGGTGCTGCACAACCATCAGGTTGAAGCACTGCGCGTTATTTCCCGTGGCAGCGATGGCCAGCAACATGTACGCACCACCCGTTCGGTGGTGGTCAGTGCCGGTGGCACGCCGCGTATTCCGGAGGCGTTCAAGGCGCTGAAGGGCGACAACCGTGTGTTCCATCATTCGCAATACCTGTCGCAGATGGCCAGGCAGCCGTGCGTCAACAATCAGCCGATGAGCATTGCGATCATCGGTGGCGGGCAGAGCGCGGCGGAAGCGTTCATCGACCTGAACGATTCGTTCCCCTCGGTGCAGGTCGACATGATCTTGCGCGGCTCGGCCCTCAAGCCTGCGGACGACAGCCCGTTCGTCAACGAGGTGTTCTCGCCGGAGTTCACCGATCTGGTGTTCCAGCAGAACAGCGCCGAGCGTGAGCGTCTGGTCAACGAGTACCACAACACTAACTACTCGGTGGTCGACATTGACCTGATCGAGCGCATCTACGGCATCTTCTATCGCCAGAAGGTTTCCGGAATTGCCCGTCATGCGTACCGCACCCTGACCACCGTCGAGAGTGCTATCGCCACCGAACACGGCATCGAGTTGGCGGTACGCAACAACGCCACTGGCGAAGTCAGCGTGCGCCTCTACGACGCCGTGGTGCTGGCCACCGGTTACGAGCGTCAGATGCACCGTAAATTGCTGGCGCCGCTGGAAGAATACCTGGGCGAGTTCGAGGTTGATCGCAACTACAAACTGATCACCGATGAGCGCTGCAAGGCTGGCATTTACATGCAGGGCTTCTGCCAGGCCAGCCATGGTTTGAGTGACACGTTGCTGTCGGTGCTGCCGATTCGGGCCGATGAGATTGCGGGCTCGCTGTATGAACATGGCAAGCATCGTGGGCACCGTTCGATGGCGGATTTGCTGTTGGCGACTGCCAGCTGAATCTGCGCCGCCTGATACACCGCCATCGCTGGCAAGCCAGCTCCCACAGTATTTTGTGCGATGTCAGCTATCGCTTACTCAACACTGATCCCTGTGGGAGCTGGCTTGCCAGCGATGGCGGCAGATCAGGCACCGCCTTCGCGAGCAGGCTCGCTCCCACATTTGGATCTTCGATGAATACAAAAACCGTGTTCGCTGGAGATTCCCTGTGGGAGCGAGCCTGCTCGCGAAGGGGCCCTCAAGAACAGCAAAAAGTCCTTCCTGAACGCTTCCTGAAGATCCAGCACATTCCCCGCCACACTGCTTTTCACGGGTTTACTCTCCAGACATCGAGGCGTAAGCTTCGCGCGTTTTCATCAATAGCGGAGACCCACAGTGGGTACTTGTTCGAGTGACAGTTGTCGGCCGGTCTCGGTAACCGGCAGATTCTCGGCAAGATAACGCGCATTTTTTTTGCCGTTGTCTCGCCGTAAAAGCGAGCAGCGGCATCCCCTACATGACCAGTCCTTGGTCATGTCTTGATGTCCTTCTCATCGACGCTGAACAGAGCGTGATGTCGACTTTAAAGTCGCCATCGCAGCCCTATCGACACGCCTGTCTTTTCTGACCGGCGCGCCATGCCTTGCCGTGCCGGTTTTTCCGGTGGACGAGGCGCGGTCGTACCTGCTTGACGGTTTCCCGGCTGACCACAGGGGCAACAGCCATGAAATTTACGCTCAAGGAATTTTTCGCAGGTTTTCTGCGTACCCGCCACATCGCCCGGCACTTCCGTCGCCTGGCGTTGCTGGAAACCATCAACGACACCACGGTCAGCCGTGAAGTCCCGCCAACCCCGGCCAATACGCTGGTCGATGCGGCGCACAGCGACAGCTCGGCATTGCTCTCTTCACTGGGCACGCACTCCGATGGCCTTACCGATTTCGAAGTCGATGCACTGCGTGCGCAATACGGCCTCAATGAAGTCGAACACGAGCAGCCGCTGCCGTGGTGGACCCACCTGTGGCACTGCTACAAAAACCCGTTCAACCTGCTGCTGACGCTGCTTGCGGTGATCTCGTGGCTGACCGAAGACCTTAAAGCAGCCGTGGTGATTTTCTCCATGGTGGTGCTGTCGACGCTGCTGCGCTTCTGGCAGGAAAGCAAATCCAACCAGGCTGCCGACGCGCTTAAAGCGATGGTCAGCAACACCGCCACAGTAATGCGACGTGATGCGCCGCGCAGCGAGTTGCCGATCAAACAATTGGTGCCAGGCGATCTGATTGTGTTGTCGGCCGGCGACATGATTCCCGCCGATTGCCGGGTGCTCAGCGCCAAAGACCTGTTCGTCAGTCAGGCCGCGATGACTGGTGAATCGATGCCGGTGGAGAAATTCCCGCGTCAGGCTGATCGCGATACACGCAATCCGCTGGAGCTGGACAACATCCTGTTCATGGGCACCAACGTTGTGTCTGGCACTGCGGTGGCGGTGATTCTCACCACTGGCAACAGCACCTATTTTGGTGCGCTGGCGCAGCGTGTCGGTGCTACCGATCGTGCGGTCACTTCGTTCCAGCAAGGCGTCAATAAAGTCAGCTGGTTGCTGATCCGCTTCATGTTCGTGATGGCGCCGCTGGTGCTGTTCATCAATGGCTTCACCAAGGGCGACTGGACCGAAGCACTACTGTTTGCGCTGTCGGTTGCGGTCGGGCTGACCCCGGAAATGCTGCCGATGATCGTCACCTCGACACTGGCCAAAGGCGCGGTATTTCTGTCACGCAAAAAAGTCATCGTCAAACGTCTCGACGCGATCCAGAACTTCGGCGCCATGGACGTGCTGTGCACCGACAAGACCGGCACGCTGACCCAGGACAAGATCTTCCTTGCACGCAACGTTGATGTCTGGGGCGAAGATTCTGACGACGTATTGGAAATGGCTTACCTGAACAGCTACTACCAGACCGGCCTGAAAAACCTGCTGGACGTCGCCGTGCTGGAACATGTGGAAGTCCACCGTGAGCTGAAGGTCGGCACAGCGTTTCGCAAGGTCGATGAGATCCCGTTCGACTTCAATCGCCGGCGCATGTCGGTCGTGGTAGAAGGGCGCGGCCAGGCGCATCAACTGATTTGCAAAGGCGCGGTGGAAGAAGTGCTGGCGGTGTGCAGCCGTGTGCGTCACGGCGACGTCGATGAAGCCTTGAGCGATGAATTGCTGACCCGGATTCGTCAGGTCACCGCAGCATTCAACGCTGAAGGCTTACGCGTGGTGGCAGTAGCGGCCCGCTCGATGCCTGAGGGGCGCGACACCTACAGCCTGGCTGATGAGCAGGAACTGACGCTGATCGGTTACGTGGCGTTTCTCGATCCACCGAAGGAAAGCACCGCACCGGCGCTCAAGGCTTTGGCCGAACATGGCGTGGCGGTGAAAGTGCTGACCGGTGATAACGAGTTGGTCACGGCGAAGATCTGCCGCGAAGTCGGCCTCGCTCAGCAAGGCCTGCTGATGGGCAACGACATCGAGCGCATGAGCGACGCCGAACTGGCCGTGGCGGTGGAAAACACTAACGTTTTTGCCAAGCTGACGCCGTCGCACAAGGAACGCATCGTGCGCATCCTCAAGGGTAACGGTCATGTAGTCGGCTTCATGGGGGATGGCATCAACGACGCACCGGCGTTGCGCACCGCCGACATCGGTATTTCAGTGGACAGCGCGGTGGACATCGCCAAGGAAGCGGCAGACATCATCCTGCTGGAAAAGAGCCTGATGGTGCTGGAGGAGGGCGTACTCGAAGGGCGCCGCACCTTCGCCAACATGCTCAAGTACATCAAGATGACCGCCAGTTCCAACTTCGGCAACGTGTTCTCGGTGCTGGTTGCCAGTGCGTTTATTCCGTTTCTGCCGATGCTGCCGATGCACCTGCTGGTGCAAAACCTGCTCTACGACATTTCGCAGATTGCCATTCCGTTCGACAACGTCGATGAGGAGATGCTGAAGAAACCGCAACGCTGGCAGCCGGGCGATGTCGGGCGCTTCATGCTGTTTTTCGGGCCGATCAGTTCGATTTTCGACATCACAACGTTCGCCTTGATGTGGTACGTATTTGATGCCAACACCCCGGATCACCAGACGCTGTTCCAGTCCGGCTGGTTCGTGGTGGGCCTGCTGACCCAGACGCTGATCGTGCACATGATCCGCACGCCGAAGATTCCGTTCGTGCAAAGCCGTGCAGCCCTGCCGCTGCTGGTGATGACCGGAATCATCATGGCGGTCGGCATTTTCCTGCCGATGGGGCCGCTGGCGCACTACTTCAAATTGCAGGCGTTGCCGTCGATGTACTTCGTGTTCCTGCCGGTGATTCTGCTGGCGTACATGGCGCTGACTCAGGCGGTGAAAGGTTTCTACATCCGCCGGTTTGGCTGGCAGTAACAGCAGTACAACGCTGTTCCCCCAGGGGATTGGTATGTTTTCAAGGACAAGACTATGCAAGCCATAAACAACCTCAACCTCACCTCGCTGCTCGACACCCTGATCAGCCTCAGCGCCGCATTCCTTCTCGGCGGCCTGATCGGCTTCGAGCGACAGTACCGGCAACGCACCGCCGGCCTGCGGACCAACGTGCTGGTGGCGGTCGGCGCGGCGATTTTTGTCGACATGGCCAACCGTCTCGCCGGGGCCGAGGGCGCGGTGCGCGTGGTGGCCTACGTTGTCTCCGGCATCGGTTTTCTCGGTGCCGGTGTAATCATGCGTGAGGAAGGCAACGTGCGTGGCCTCAACACCGCCGCCACCTTGTGGACCTCCGCTGCAGTGGGTGCCTGCGCCGGTGCCGACCTGCTGGCCGAAGCCGTGCTGGGCACGCTGTTCATCCTCGCCGCCAATACGTTGCTGCGGCCGATCGTCAATAACATCAACCGCCAGCCACTGGACGTGGTCTCGGCCGAAGTCACCAATATCGTCTACGTGATCGCCCGACGTTCACAGCAAAAAGCTGTGCTCGCCTTACTCGAAGCCGAGCTGGAACGCAGCAACTATCCGGCCAGCGACGTCGATGTGCACGCCTTTGGCGCCGACGAAGTCGAGATCGAAGCGACGCTGGCGACCACTTCGGTGGACGGCGATGAGCTGGATGCACTGATCGCGCGGATCTCGACGTCGGCGCTCGTGGTGCAGGCATTCTGGAGTCCGAGTACGACTGAATGACGTTCCTAGGACACCCACTGCCTTTGATCAATCAAGTAAGCCACGCCGGTGATTGCGGTGTGGCTTTCTTCTTGGTTCGCCTCCAGAAATCCCGCTCGTTTATCAGACTTGTCCTACATGTTTTGCTGCGTGCATTGATTAGAGTGTTCCGCTGATTGGAAACATTTCCTACGGCCGGCGAAATCAATGTCCTACAAACACTGGCGAATTCTCGTTGCTGAAGAGCAACTCATCGAGCGCAACCGAATCTGCAAGTCCCTCAACGAACTGGGATATCGCACGCTCACACCGGTGCGTTCGTTTCGTGAACTGCTGGGCGTGACCCATTACTCGTTCGAACCGTTCGAGCACTTTGATCTGCTGGTCATCAACGGTGAGCTGATCGCTGCCGCCGGGATTGATCCGGTGCGGTTTTTCCAGAGCAACTCGCAGATTCGTCACGGTGTGATTTATGACGCACGTCGTGGCCAGGCACAGGCAGAAACGATTTATGCCAACCAGCGACGCCAGTTGACGCTGATCCGTACGCCGGATCGGCAAACCCTGGCTGCACTCCTTGAACACCTCGATATTTAGGAAAAGTCCCATGAGATTTGAGACTTTTCCTAACGAGTTCTGCGCGGAAACGCCGGACACTTGTGCCAATTCCACCATCCTCGAGGCAACGATCATGCCCCTTCAGCCGCTTCGAATTCTGGTGCTTGAAGATCACGCGTTCCAACGCTCGGTTGCGGTCAGCATCTTGCAAAGCCTGGGGTTCCGGCAGATTTACGAAGCCAGTGACGGCGCGCAGGCACTGGCCCTGTTGAAGGACATCGGCTGCGTAGACATTGCCCTGTGCGACTTGCAAATGGAGGGCATGGACGGCCTGCAGTTCTTGCAACGCGTAGGCGCGTCCCGGCAGGTAAAGTCGGTCATCATCAGCAGCTCGTTGTCGGCCGATCTGCGCCGCGCGGTGCATCAAATGGTGACGCTGCTAGGTCTGGACCTGCTGGGCGATGTCGGCAAACCACTGCATGCCCAGGTGCTGGGTGATCTGCTGGACAAATATGTTGAGCGGCCGAGCCTTCTCGAGGCTGCGCCTGCGTTCGTCACTCTGGCGAGTGAAGTGTCCGTGCGGCGGGCACTGGCCGATGGGCAGTTGCACGCCTGGTATCAGCCAAAATTCAATCTGCGCAGTGGTGAAGTCTGCGGTGTAGAAGTGCTCTGCCGCTGGCTGCATCCAACCCGCGGCATTATTTCGCCCGCGCTGTTCATGCCGGTGCTGGAACGCTGTGGCCTGCTCGACGCGTTGCTGTTCTCTCAGCTCGATCAGGCTTTGGATATTCAGCGAAGCGCCCGGCAGCAGGGTTTCTTCCTGAATCTGGCGTTCAACCTGCAAGCCGTGCAGTTGGCCAACGCTGAGCTGACCGCCTCCCTCAAAGGCATTTTGGCGCGCCACGCCGCTCAAGGCGCGGGCCTGACCTTTGAACTGACCGAGAGCGGTTTGCTGGAAGCGCCGGCTACCAGCCTGGAAAGCCTGGTGCGGTTGCGGATGATGGGGTGTCGCTTGTCGATCGACGACTTCGGGGCCGGGTTTTCCTCGCTGCAACGCTTGTGTCAGTTGCCCTTCAACGAGATCAAGCTTGACGCTGATTTCATTCGTAACCTTGAGCGTGAACCCCGTTGCCGGGCAGCAATCAGCAGCACCTTGGCGCTTGGCGAAACCCTCGGCATGACCGTGGTGATCGAGGGCATCGAGACCGATGCGCAGCGCCGCGAGCTGCTGGCACTGGGATGCACGCAAGGGCAGGGGTATTGGTACGCAAGACCGATGGCCGGAACCGATTTGCTGAACTGGCTGCAACGGCGCAGTTATCGGCAGATCTCGGGCGAATGACTTTTTAGGAAATGTCCTACAGAACCTGCCGTTGAGGTTGCGTAGTCTTGCCGCACTGAAAAACCTGATCACCGGGAGATTGACCATGATCAATAAAGCCCTGCGTATCCTTATCGCCGATCCGCAGCATTTTCACCGGATGAAAGTCGAGCGTCTGTTCAACGGCCTCAACTACTACCGCGTTGCCCCGGTGCAGAGTATCGCCGAGCTGTTGACGCTGGTGGACTACGGCTGCGAACCGTTCGACGTGGTGGTTATCAACGCTGAACTGGCGATGGGGTCGCTGGATCTGCTGGGGTTTTTTCTCGACAACCCCCAGGTGCGGCATGCGCTGATTTACAACGAACCTTCGGCGCCGTTGCAGGTGAAATCAGGTTTCGCGCAGGAGAACGTGCAGATCAGTCATGCGGCGCTGCCCAATGAACAGGCAATCAGGCACTTGATGGCGTTGGTCGACGCACCCCAGTGGAAACAGGCCGTGGTTGAGCAGCGTCGGGCCTATGCATAAAAATACTCGCGCCGCAACTGTCAGATCTGACAGGTGATTTCCATTCCATTGCGTGCAACAGTCGCTGCGCAGCCATTGAGTCTGGATCAGCCGATCCCGGTGATCTTATTGCCAGATTTTTTAGTGGGAGTGGAAATGAAGTCAGCGCTGATCGTCGACGACCACCCAGTGGTGCGCGCCGCCATCCGAATCGTGCTGCAATCCGAGGGTTTCAAGGAGATTCACGAGGCGTCCAGTGGCAACGAGGTGCTGCAAATGATCCGCGAGCACCAGCCCCGGTTGGTCGTGCTTGACTTGGGTCTGCCAGCACTCGACGGGCTGGACGTCATGGCTCGAATCAAGGCCAACGACCTTAAGTGCAAACTTCTGGTGTTCAGTACTCACGAAGCCTTGTTTTTCCAGGAGCGGTGTCTGCGCGCTGGGGCGATGGCTTACGTCACCAAGACCAATCAACTGCAACAGCTGCACAAAGCCATTCAGGCAGTGATGGCGGGCTACACCTATTTTTCCGCGATGCCGGACAACTTCAGCGTGTTGAATGCAGTGCAAACCACGGAAAAACAGATGATCGATCAGCTCTCCGATCGAGAGTTGAGCATTTTCGTGCAACTGGCGCAGGGCAAGCCCAACAAGACAATTGCCGAGGACATGCACCTCAGCCATAAAACGGTCAGTACATATAAAACCCGACTGATGAAGAAGCTCGGGATGGGTACAGCGGTGCACTTGCGCGATTTCGCCAAGCGCAATCATTTGATCTGAGTAGCCGGACATGAGCCAGGGAGGGCGTGCCTTTTGGCTGTGGCTTAGCCTTGTTACCTCTTGCTGGGCGAGTGAAGCGCCGCAGGTTCTCGAGGTGCTGACTCGCTCCGGGCTGGATAATGTCCAGATCCGTCTGGACGAACAAGACCGCCAATGGTTGCGTCAGCATCCGGTGTTGCGGATGGGCATTTCAGGTCGCGATTACCCACCGTTCGAGATCACCCGCAATCAGCATGAACTGGAAGGGCTCACAGCCGATTACGCCGACCTGCTGGCGCAACTGCTGGGCCTCAGAGTCGAAGTCCGGCGTTTTGCCAACCGGGATGCGGTGATGGCGGCACTCAAACGTGGCGATCTCGATGTATTGGGGACATCCAACAGTTTTGAGATCGCCGACCCTGCGATCGTTCTGTCCCGACCCTATGCTGAAGATCAGCCAATGCTGGTTACCCGGCTCGAAGAATCCATGCCGATGGATCTCTCGGGCAAGCGTGTCGCCATGGTCGAGGATTACATGCAGCTGGCGACGGTGCAGGCGTTCTACCCTGAAGCGAGCGTGCAACTTTACGCCTCGGCAATGGATGCACTGGGAGCCGTGGCGTTCGGTGCGGATGATGTTTATCTGGGCGATTTCATCAGTGCCAGTTACTTGATCAACACCAATTATCGAAATGACCTGCAATTGGCAGGGCCCGCGGGACTTGATGCCAACCCGTTCGGCTTTGCGCTGATGCGCAGCGATGTGCGCCTCAAACGTCTCGTCGACAACGCGTTGGCGGCGATTCCCATGGAGCATCGGCAACGTATCGAACAGCGCTGGAGCGTCGGTCTTGCCGAGATGGCTGAACAAACACGGGTGCAGCTCAGTGCCGCAGAGCAGCAGTGGCTGGATCAACATCCGGTGGTGCGGGTAGGCGGTGTCGAAGATTTTGCCCCGCTGAGTTTTTTTGACGCAGATGGGCGTTTCAGTGGGCTGGCGGCGCAACTGTTGAGCCTGATCAGTCAGCGCAGCGGGCTGAATTTCGAGGTCGTGCGCGGGCAGTCGCTGGATCGACAGATCGAGCAACTGCAGGTCGGTGAGCTTGACGTGCTACCCGTGGTGACGCCCAGCAGCGAGCGTGAAAACGAACTGCGATTCACTCGGGCCTACATGAGCAATCCGTTTGTGCTGGTCAGTGCGACAACCGAGGCAAGCCCGCGCAACCTCGATGAGTTGGTGGGTAAACGGCTGGCGATTTATCGCGGCCACCCGTTGCGCGGCTATTTGCAGGAACGGGTCTCGGCATTACGTTTTGTCGAAGTCAAAAGCCCCGCCGAAGGCATAGCGTTGATTGCCAGGGGGCAGGCAGACGCCACCGTCAGTTCGTTGCTGGTGGCGCGATTTGTGATTGCCCGTCAGCATCGCGAGCGTCTGCGTATTGCCAGCACCATTGGCGATCAACCGGCCCGTATTGCCCTGGCCACCGCGCCACAATCTTCGATGCTTCACTCGATCCTGAACAAGGCATTGCTGAGCATCGCTCCGCAACAGATGGACGAACTGGTTGCACGCTGGAGTCATGATGTGGTGGTGGAAGAGAGCTATTGGCTACGACATCGCCGCGAGATTCTGCTGGGTTTTGCAGGGGCGGCGAGCCTGCTGTTGGCGGCGCTGATCTGGATCGGTTTGCAGCGCAGACAGATCCGTCAGCGTCAGCAGTGGTTACAACAATTGCAGCAGGCCAAGGACGCCGCGGACGACGCCAATCGGGCCAAAACCACGTTTCTGGCGACTATGAGCCATGAAATTCGTACGCCAATGAATGCATTGATCGGGATGCTCGAGCTGGCGCTCAAACGTGCCGATGAGGGCGTGACCGATCGCCTGGCCATTCAGGTGGCATCCAATGCCGGGCAACAGTTGCTGGCACTGATCGGCGACATCCTCGACATCGCGCGTATTGAAACCGGGCATTTGTCCCTGGCTCCCGAGCGGGCCAACCTGCGGGAACTGGTGGTGTCGGTGTGCCGGGTGTTTGAAGGACTGGCGCGACAGAAGTGCCTGTTGTGGCACGTCGAGTTGGGTGAGCACAGTGACGTCGATGTATTGATTGACCCGACGCGCTTCAAACAAGTGTTGTCGAACTTGCTCAGCAACGCGATCAAGTTCACTGAAGACGGCGAGGTGAGCCTGTGGCTGAAAGTGACAGCGGTGTCGGCTGAGCGACTGGCCGTGAAAGTGGTCATCAAAGACAGCGGGATTGGCATTAGTGCGCAGGATCGGCAACGGTTGTTCAGCCCTTTCGTACAGGCGAGCAATAACGCTCAATCGGCGCGCGGTGGTTCCGGATTGGGCTTGGTGATCAGTCGCAGCCTCTGCGAAATGATGGGCGGCTGGTTGCACCTCGACAGCGAGCCGGGTCGCGGTACGCAAGTGCAGGTCAACCTCGAACTGCCGCTGCTGGCCGGTATCGCGCATGCCCCGGCAACACCGCTGACGCAGGATATGCCTGTGTGCCCACTGAGCGTTCTGGTGGTGGATGATCATCCGGTGAACCGTTTGTTGCTGTGCTGGCAGTTGAGTGAGCTGGGCCATCGAACGATTGCCGCCGAAGATGGCCATGAAGGACTGGAACGTTGGCGGACACAGCCCTTCGACGTGGTCATCACCGACTGCAACATGCCGCGGCGCAACGGCTATGAACTGGCGCGGGCCATCCGTGACGAAGAAGCCGCGAGCGGCCGCGCGCCTTGTCTGTTGATCGGGTTCACCGCCAATGCTCAGGTCGAGGAGACGGTTCGTTGCCTCGATGCCGGCATGGACGAATGCCTGTTCAAACCGATTCGCTTGCACGATTTGCAGCAGGCGTTGACGGGGGCCAGCCATTGCGACAGTGGTGTCGAACCGGTCGAAGACATGGCCCTGACAGAAATCGACCTGAGCGCGCTGGAGCAGATGGCCGGCGATGATCACTCGATGATTGATCACCTGCGTGAAGAAGTTTTGCGCAGCCTGCATCACGATCTGCAACGCCTCGACGAGTTGAACCACGAGCATGACAGCGACGGGTTGCGCGAACTGGCCCATCACATCAAGGGCGGCGCGCAGATGGTGGGCGCAGCGCGTGTGGTGGCAGCTTGCGCGGGTCTTGAACAGGCGTGTATCGAGGCCGAAGCCGATACCGTGGTCATGGCGATCCATACGCTGCGCGAGGCCATGAATGGTCTCGCGCAGCGTCTTCAGGGCTGAGCATTCAATCGCGCTGATTAATCCCAGTCAGGCGCAATGCCTTTCGGGCTGGTAAGGCGATGGCCGCGATCCAGTGTGGCGATTTGCGCCATGTCGGCATCGCTCAACGTCAGGGTCGTGGCGCCGAGATTGCTTTGCAGGTTGGCGCGTTTGGTCGATGACGGAATCACCGCATAACCCGACTGCATGGCCCAGGCCAGAGTGACTTGCGCCGGGGTGGCGTGCAGGCGTTCGGCGATCTGCTGGATCAGAGGGTCTTTCAGCACTTCGCCATAGGCGAGGGTCATGTATGAGGTGATGTGGATGCCCTGACTCTGGGCGAACCCGGCTACTTTGCGGTTTTGCAGGTACGGATGCAGCTCGATCTGATGGGTCGCGATGTTGTCGGCACCGACGGCAGCAATCGCCTGTTTCATCAGGTCGATGGTGAAGTTGGAAATACCGATCTGCCGGGTCAGGCCCAAACGCTTGGCTTCCAGCAAGGCCGTCATGAACTCTTCGACGGGCACTTGATCGTCCGGCGATGGCCAGTGGATCAACGTCAGGTCGAGGTAGTCGGTCTGCAGTTTTTGCAGGCTCTCTTTGAGGCTGTCGATCAGGCGCTCTTTGGCGAAGTTGGCAACCCAGATCTTGCTGGTGATAAACAGCTCTTCACGCGGAATGCCGCTAGCGGCGATGGCCTGGCCGACGTCGGCTTCGTTCTCATAGATCTGTGCAGTGTCGATGACCCGATAGCCGAGTTCGAGGGCGGTGCTCACTGAATCGATGACCACCTGGCCTTGCAGGCGGAACGTACCAAGGCCGAAAGCGGGAACAGACATGAAGACTCCAGGGGTTGCAGTGGGAATGGCCGGGAGTATCCGCGTTTGCTTTCGTGGGAAAAACCGTTGGTAGCGCAAAGCATTGTTGATCAGAAATCATGAATCAATTCCGAGACTTGTGATGTCTGGCCTGGCCTCTTCGCGAGCAAGATCGCTCCCACAGGGAATTGTGTTGGTGTTGAATTGTATTTACATCCCGAAAACCTGTGGGAGCTGGCTTGCCTGCGATTGCCGCGACTCGGTCTTGAGGCTGCCGAAGTTCACTGTCCTCCAGATAGAACGCTGAAGCTGATTTTTGCCGTCTAGTGCAATCATCGTCATGCAATTAAGCTTAATCCATTGCGTCATCCACACCTTTGGAGCCAATCATGAAAAACATCATCGGTATTTACACCAGCCCTCGCGGCCATTGGGTCGGCGATGGTTTTCCGGTTCGCACACTGTTTTCCTACGACAACCTCGGCCAACACATCAGCCCCTTCCTGCTGCTCGATCACGCGGGACCTGCCGAATTTACGCCGACCACCGAGCAGCGCGGCGTGGGTCAGCATCCGCATCGTGGTTTTGAAACCGTGACGATTGTTTACGATGGTGAGGTGCAGCATCGCGACTCCACGGGCAGCGGTGGCACCATCGGCCCGGGCGACGTGCAATGGATGACAGCCGCTTCCGGAATACTCCACGAAGAGTTCCACTCGGAAAACTTCGCCAAAACCGGTGGCAAGCTGGAAATGGTTCAGCTGTGGGTCAATCTGCCCGCCAAGGACAAGATGGCCGCGCCGGGTTACCAGACAATTCTCGATCGTGACATCCCGCGCATTGCGCTCAAGGACAATGCCGGCAGCCTGCGTTTGATCGCCGGTGAGTTCGACGGCCATACAGGTCCGTCGCGCACCTTCACGCCAATTGATGTCTGGGATCTGCGCCTGAACGCTGGCAAGTTGCTGGCGCTGGATCTGCACGAAGGACGCAATACTGCGCTGGTGGTGTTGAAAGGTTCGGTGCAGATCAATGAACAAGAATCGGCGGAGCAGGGGCAACTGGTGTTGTTCGAGCGCGACGGCCGTCAACTGGCTCTCAAAGCTGCAACCGACGCCGTGGTGTTGCTGCTGAGCGGCGAGCCGATCGACGAACCGATCGTCGGTCACGGCCCGTTCGTGATGAACACCGAGCAGGAAATCCACCAGGCCTTCGCCGACTTCCAGTCCGGGCGTTTTGGCCGAATGCACGGGTAATTCCAGCCACACCACACCCCCTGTAGGAGCTGCCGCAGGCTGCGATCTTTTGATCTGGTTTTTAAAGACCAAAAGATCGCAGCCTGCGGCAGCTCCTACAGGGTTTTTTGTTTTTGCGAGGGTTGGAATCAATTACTCCTACACTGTCCCCAATCTGTGCGATCTTCGCGCGATTAGCCTTCGTCGGAGTTGTTTGATGCTGTCTCTGCTGACTGAACATCCGTTGTTTTGCGCGTTTATCCTGATCCTGCTCGATCTCGGACTCTGGCGTCTGATCAGCTCCCATGGCAGTGAATGGAAACTGCTGGTGCGGGTGCTGATTTTCGCGGTGTTCAGCCTTTTGCTGTTCAACGAAGGGCTCAATCCGATGGAGCCTGCGCCATGGGCCGACAACGTTCCTCTGCACCTGGCGGCGACCGGGTTGCAGATCGGCTGGTGGTTATTCGGCGCGCGCACGCTAACGGTGTTGATCGGTGCGGTCATGATGCAGCGGGTCGGGCACACCGGGCGGCTGCTCCAGGATTTGCTCGGCGCGGTGATTTTCCTGATCGCAATCATCGCGGCATTGGCGTACGTGCTGGATCTGCCGGTCAAAGGAGTGCTGGCGACGTCCGGCGCACTGGCGATCATCGTCGGTCTGGCCTTGCAGAGCACACTGAGCGACGTGTTTTCCGGCATTGTCCTCAACACCACCAAGCCGTATCAGCTGGATGACTGGATTTCCATCGACGGCACCGAAGGCCGCGTCACTGATATCGACTGGCGTGCCACGCGTCTGCAAACCAGTCAGGGCAGCATGGCGGTGATTCCCAATTCGTTGGCGGCCAAGGCCAAGATCATCAACTTCAGTCGGCCGAGCAATATGTTCGGCGTATCGGTCAGCGTGCAGGTCAGCCCCAATGCGCGGCCCCATTCGGTGATCGACGCGCTGGAGCGGGCGATGCAGGGCTGTCGGCAACTGCTCGACACGCCCGCACCGAGCGTGGCGTTGAAAAGCTCTGGCAGCAGTGGCGCCGAATACGAGATCAGCGGTTTCGTTGCCTCGATGAGCGAGAAGCGGTTGGTACGCAATCAGCTGTTTGATCTGGCGTATCGGCACTTGCAGGCATCCGGGGTCAATCTGCTGTCGAGCAATGAAGGTGACGCACCGACCCATTCGTCGCGACCGCGTGCGTTGCTCGACAGCTCACCGATCTTTTCGACGTTGCGCCAGGAAGAAAAGGACACCTTCAGCCAGAACATGGTCCTGCAAACTTTCCGCGCCGGTGAGGTGATTCTGGCGGGCGGGGAGGTCAGCGATCACTTGTTCATTGTCGAGTCGGGGGTGGTCTCGGTGACATTGAAACGTAACGGCACACCGTTCGAGTCCGGGCGCATGGGCCCGGGGGAAGTGATCGGCGAGGCCGGAATTCTCGCCGATACGTCGTTGCCGGCGGATTTCACGGCAAAAACCTTTTGCGCCCTGTATCGCATCGAGAAGTCCTATCTCAAGCCGTGTCTCGATGCGCGGCACGACATCAACGATGCAATGACGGCGCTGTTTGATTACCGTCTGCACAAGGCGCAATCGCTGACCGAGGAAGCGCCGGTGGTGGTGCCAAAGAAAGGCTTTTTGCAGTGGCTGCGCAGTCGCGCCTGAGCCTTTGAGCGCTGTTGTCGCACGCCGTCGCGGAACGATTCAATGCAACCAGTGCGGGGGCGATCAGGTCAGATTTTTCACAACCTCTGACACGAGCCCCGGACGATGAAAAACCTGCGGATCGCCACCTTCAACGTCAACGGCCTGCGCGCGCGGCTGCCCAATCTGCTGGAGTGGCTCAAGCGCGAGCAGCCGGACATCGTTTGTCTGCAAGAACTCAAATCGCTCGACAGCGCGTTCCCCGCCACCGAACTGGAAGCGGCCGGTTACGGCGCGATCTGGCACGGTCAGGCGGCATGGAACGGTGTGGCGATCCTCGCCCGCGATGCGCAACCACTGGAGAGTCGGCGCGGCTTGCCCGGTGATCCCGAGGACAAGCACAGCCGTTATCTGGAAGCGGCGGTGCACGGCGTGTTGGTCGGTTGCCTGTACCTGCCCAACGGCAACCCGCAGCCGGGGCCGAAATTCGATTACAAACTGGCATGGTTCGAACGGCTGATCGCCTATGCGAAAGACCTGCAAAGCAGTGATCACCCCGTGGTGCTGGCCGGCGACTACAACGTCGTGCCCACCGACATGGACATCTACAACACTCGGTCATGGCTGAAGGATGCGTTGCTGCAACCCGAAAGCCGCGAGTGTTATCAGCGATTGCTGGATCAGGGCTGGACCGATTCGCTGCGGCATCTGTATCCCGAAGAGCGGCTCTATACCTTCTGGGATTACTTCCGCCAGCACTGGCAAAGCAACTCCGGCCTGCGCATCGATCATCTGTTACTCAATCCGGCGCTGAGCCCTTACCTGCACGAGGCCGGCGTAGATGCCTGGGTGCGCAATGAACCGCACGCCAGCGACCATGCACCGACATGGATTCGCATCGGATCACGGAAAAAACGCTAGAGGCGATTGGTGAAATCAATTGTCGAATTCAACGCCCCATACCGTATACCTGGCGACCATCAACGCAGTGACTTGCGGCCCCATGCATAAGGACTGAGCAATGAGTGAGCCACGTCTGACGAATTTGAAACAATACCTGCAACGCCTGGGTTTCGAGGCGCCACCGCCGCCGACCCTGGAAACCCTCCGCGAGTTGCAATGGCGCCATACCGGCGCGTTCACCTTTGAAAATCTCGCAACGGTCACCGGCGCCCCGGTATTGATCGATCTTGCCTCGATTGAGCAGAAGGTCTTGCACGGTGGTCGCGGCGGTTACTGCTATGAACTCAATCATCTGTTTTTTGCCCTGTTGCTTGAATTGGGCTTCGACGTTCGTGCCATCAGCGGGCGAGTGGTCATGAATCAGCCCGAAGGCACCTGGACCGCGCGCACCCACCGCTTGAGTCTGGTCACCCTCGACGGCGTGCGCTACGTCACCGATGTCGGCTTCGGCGGCATGGTGCCGACCGCACCGCTGATGCTGGATACCGAGGCCGAGCAAGCCACACCGCACGAACCTTATCGGATCGAAAAACAACCCGATGGCTACATGCTGCGCGCCAATGTCGGGGGCGAATGGCGGCCGATGTACCTGTTCGATCTGCAACGCCAGGAAGACATCGATTTCACCATCGGCAACTGGTACGTCTCGACGCATCCGCAATCACCGTTTGCCAATCGCCTGATGGTTGCGCGTACTGGCGATGGCTGGCGGCGCACATTGAACAATGGCAGTTTCGCGATCCACCGCATCGGTGCCGAGAGCGAGCGGCGTGATGTCATCGACGTCGATGAACTGATTGAGTTGCTGCTGCAGGAGTTCGATCTACATTTGCCTGAGCGGCCGCATGTGCGCGACACCTTGGCGCGGTTGATTGTCCCGGGCTGAGGCCTATGGCTTCGCATCCGGCTCCAATACCCGGCGAATTTCCCCTACCGCTGCCGACAGTTTCTTCTCAAGGCTCTTGAGGTCGGCGGCCGTGATGCCTTTCTTGAACTGCCCGGAATGGGCCGAGTCTTCGGCTTGGCCCTTATCACCAGCGCTATCGAGCAGCGCATGGCGCAGGGTGTTGTTGATCACTGTCTGATAACCAAACCCCTCGTTTTCCGCCACCGTGCGCGCGGCGTCGATAACGGCATCGTCGAGCATGATGGTGATGCGGGTTTTGCCCTTGGTGGACACCGCTGCGCCACGTTTGCCCTGAGAGAAGTCATATTCATCTTTCATCGGTCAAGCCTCCAGAAAATACTCGCAACGTTCGCTCGGGGTGGCGAAACGTGCAGAAATAACGCGTACGACATTCGCTTCGCGGTAACTGTACGCAACGACCAATAAACGTCCCCTGGCATCGAGGCCGAGGGTGATCCAGCGTTGTTCGTCATGGTCGTTGTCCTCAATGGTCAGTGCGCGTTCATCGTGAAAAACCGCTTCAGTCTCTGCAAGGCTGACACCCCTGTGCTTGAGTTTATTGGCTGCGTTCTTGCTTTTGTCGTACTGAATGTCGAATGACTTCATTATGCATACTTTATATGTATAAAAAAGGGCGCGACCGCACCGTCGGTCGCCATGGACACTTCAGCCTAGTGGTAGATAGAGCAGGGGCAGGAGGGGATGTGTTGCCGGATTTGTGGGGGATGGAAGCTGCGGGATAGAAGCTTGGGTGGCTACCTATCCATTATCTGACTGATAAGTTGTATACAACTCTATGGACATTTGTCACGAGTATTGAATACAGTGTGCGCATAACAAAAACCAGGGAACCCCCCCACCATGAAAACGCCCCATGTTTCACACCAACGGCCCGAGGACGAAAACCTCGGGGTCGGCGCGAATATGGCTTACGGCCTGCAACATGTTCTGACCATGTATGGCGGTATCGTCGCGGTGCCACTGATCATCGGTCAGGCGGCCGGGCTGTCGCCCGCAGACATTGGTTTGTTGATTGCTGCTTCATTGTTTGCGGGGGGGCTGGCGACACTGCTGCAAACCCTGGGTCTACCGTTTTTCGGCTGTCAGTTGCCGCTGGTACAGGGTGTGTCGTTTTCCGGCGTTGCGACCATGGTCGCGATCGTCAGCAGCGGCGGGGAGGGTGGCTTCCAGTCGGTGCTTGGCGCGGTGATTGCCGCGTCGCTGATCGGTCTGTTGATTACCCCGGTGTTCTCGCGCATTACCAAGTTCTTCCCGCCGCTGGTGACCGGCATTGTGATCACCACCATCGGCCTCACGCTGATGCCGGTGGCCGCGCGCTGGGCCATGGGCGGCAATAGCCAGGCGCCGGACTTCGGCAGCATGCAGAACATTGGTCTGGCGGCGGTCACGCTGGTGCTGGTGTTACTGCTGAGCAAGGTCGGCAGCTCGACCATCTCGCGCTTGTCGATCCTGTTGGCTATGGTGATCGGCACGGTGCTGGCCGTGTTCCTTGGCATGGCCGACTTCTCTGGCGTCACCACCGGCCCGATGTTCGGCTTCCCGACGCCGTTCCATTTCGGCATGCCGACTTTCCACTTCGCAGCGATTCTGTCGATGTGCATCGTGGTCATGGTGACGCTTGTGGAAACCTCGGCGGACATTCTCGCGGTGGGTGAAATCATCGGCACCAAGGTCGATTCCAAACGTCTGGGCAATGGACTGCGCGCGGACATGCTGTCGAGCATGTTTGCGCCGATCTTCGGCTCGTTCACCCAGAGCGCTTTCGCCCAGAACGTCGGGCTGGTGGCGGTGACCGGGATCAAGAGTCGCTTTGTGGTCGCCACCGGTGGTCTGTTTCTGGTGGTCCTCGGCCTGCTGCCATTCATGGGCCGAGTGATCGCGGCAGTGCCGACCTCGGTACTCGGCGGCGCAGGTATTGTGTTGTTTGGCACCGTGGCCGCGAGTGGTATCCGTACGTTGTCGAAGGTTGACTACCGTAACAACGTCAATCTGATCATCGTTGCGACCTCGATTGGTTTCGGCATGATCCCGATTGCTGCGCCGAGCTTCTACGATCAATTCCCCAGCTGGTTCGCGACCATTTTCCACTCGGGCATCAGCTCGTCGGCGATCATGGCGATCCTGCTTAACCTGGCGTTCAACCACTTCACTACCGGCAACTCTGACCAGCAGTCGGTGTTTGCGGTGGCGGAGGAGCGAACTCTGCGCTATCGCGATCTGGCGGCGCTGCGTGAGGGTGACTACTTCAGCGACGGCAAACTGCATGACTGCGATGGCAAGGAAGTGCCGGTGATCGAAGTGGACACGGATCACGACCATGGTCACGGTGCACCGAAGGTGCAGATGAAAAGCAGCGAGCATGTTTGATCGCTGATCGAATAAAAAGGCCGATCTGTCGGAAGACAGATCGGCCTTTTCGTTTTCGTGGAGATCAAAAGATCGCAGCTTTCGGCAACTCCATCAGGGGGAATGCATTCAAACTGTAGGAGCTGCCGCAGGCTGCGATCTTTTGATCTTTCCGAGCGCCCACAAAAAAGCCCCTGAACCTTTCGATTCAGGGGCTTTGCTATTTGGCTCCACAACCTGGACTCGAACCAGGGACCCAGTGATTAACAGTCACTTGCTCTACCAACTGAGCTATTGCGGAATTGGTGCGTATGTTACTGATTCAAAAAGAGAAGTCAAGCGTCTGTTGTTGAATTTTGCAATTCGTCAGGACGGACGGTGGTTTACCGGCAATTGGCGGTTACCAGAATCGCCTCAGGGGTCTACCATGGCCGCCCGGAAGTGGTCACACGCGCTGCCGGCCATTCGCCGAAAAGGTACGCGCCATGAATCACACATCACTGTACATCGAGGTGCTCGCATGACCACCGCTCAAATCAGCCTGCCAAAAGGCGTCGGCCCGCACGCCGAAAAACTCTTCGATGCAATCACTCAGGCCAGCACCGCTGAAGAATTGAACCGCGCTGGCGGCAAGGCTGAGGGTTTTGTCCTCGGCCTGGAAACTGCCAAGGCCATCAAAAGCCAGATTGCCGAATCGCTGTACGTTGTCTATGACGATGCGGCCAGCCAGCGTGCGAGCGAACTGGCTTAACTGCCGAAGGTGATGGTGCCCATCATCAACTTGGCGTAAGCCGCGGTGGTCGCCAGTTGCACCAGCCACAAGACCAGGCCGCCGAGAAACACCCCGGCCGCCACTTGCAGCACCAGACTTTTTTCGCGTTTGGCCGGGGCGCGCGGGATGAAATCATCCATTTCGTCACGGTCGGCGCGCAGGTTGTCGTTTTTCATGTTGGCTCTCGCAGAATTCTCGGGTTGACTCATACCCTGTGGGAGCGAGCCTGCTCGAAGGCTTTGTGTCAGTCGACAATAAGTTGAATGACACAGCGCTTTCGCGAGCAGGCTCGCTCCCACAGTTAAATCTGTGTGCAGTTTAGAGGGTGTGGACTGTTTGCCGGGACAAATAAAAACGGGAAGCCAGAAGGCTTCCCGTTTTTCATAACAATGCGAAATCAGATGACCTGAACAATCGCATCGGTTACAGCCTTGATGTTGCTCTGGTTCAGAGCCGCCACGCAGATGCGGCCGGTGTCCAGGGCGTAGATGCCGAACTCGTTGCGCAGGCGATGAACCTGTTCAGTGGTCAGGCCGGAGTAGGAGAACATGCCACGCTGACGGCCGACGAAGCTGAAGTCGCGCTGCGGTGCTTTTTCTGCCAGCAGGCTGACCATTTGCTCGCGCATGCCGCGAATACGCAGGCGCATTTCCGCCAGTTCGGCTTCCCACTGCGCGCGCAGTTCCGGGCTGTTCAACACGGCGGCGACGATGCTTGCACCGTGGGTCGGCGGGTTGGAGTAGTTGGTGCGGATCACGCGTTTGACTTGCGACAGCACGCGCGCGCTTTCTTCTTTCGACTCGCTGATGATCGACAGTGCACCCACGCGCTCGCCATACAGCGAGAACGACTTGGAGAACGAACTCGAAACGAAGAAGGTCAGGCCCGATTCTGCGAACAGGCGCACAGCCGCGGCGTCTTCGTCGATGCCGTCACCGAAGCCCTGATAAGCCATGTCGAGGAACGGCACGTGACCTTTGGCTTTGACCACTTCCAGCACGTTGTTCCAGTCCGCCGGGGTCAGGTCGACACCGGTCGGGTTGTGGCAGCAGGCGTGCAGGATAACGATCGAGCCGTTTGGCAGGGCGTTGAGGTCCTCGAGCATGCCAGTACGGTTCACGTCGTGGGTGGCAGCATCGTAGTAACGGTAGTTCTGCACCGGGAAACCGGCGGTTTCGAACAGCGCACGGTGGTTTTCCCAGCTCGGGTCGCTGATCGCCACAACCGCGTTCGGCAGCAGTTGCTTGAGGAAGTCGGCACCGATTTTCAGTGCGCCGGTCCCGCCGACGGCCTGAGTGGTGATGACGCGACCGGCGCTGATCAGCGGCGAATCATTACCGAACAGCAGCTTTTGCACGGCCTGGTCGTAGGCAGCGATACCATCGATCGGCAGGTAACCGCGCGAAGCGTGTTGAGCGACGCGGATCGTTTCGGCTTCGATAACGGCGCGCAGAAGTGGAATTCGCCCCTCTTCGTTGCAGTAAACACCTACGCCCAGGTTGACCTTCGTGGTCCGGGTATCGGCGTTGAATGCTTCGTTGAGGCCCAGGATTGGATCGCGGGGTGCCATTTCGACAGCGGAGAACAGGCTCATTTTTGCGGCGGCTCTGAATGGAGAGTGGAGGGACGTGTCGCGCTCCAGCCGGATGCACTAGAGCGGTGCACAAACGGGGAGCTAGTATAGAGGCCATCACCGAGCGATGGCGACAGGCGATTCGGCTTTTAGGGTAAGTTTTTCCGATTATTTCTTGACCGTTAGTCGATTGAACGTGTCAGAGTTTTTACCGGATGTAGGACGTTTGCCTTGAAAGCCAAGGCAATCGCCACCACATTCAGCACAATCCAGATTTTTCTTGCGCGACATCGGTCGTTTGCGGTCGTCCCCGTGGTGTTCCGCTTTACTCGGAACCCCGCGATCCCAGAGGTGTGTATGTCCGAATTCCAGCTAGTCACCCGCTTTGAGCCCGCCGGCGATCAGCCGGAAGCCATCCGCCAGTTGGTTGAGGGCATCGAGGCCGGGTTGGCGCACCAGACGCTGCTCGGTGTGACCGGCTCGGGCAAGACCTTCAGCATCGCCAATGTCATCGCGCAAATTCAGCGCCCGACTCTGGTGCTGGCGCCGAACAAGACCCTGGCCGCGCAGCTGTACGGCGAGTTCAAGGCGTTTTTCCCGAACAACTCGGTCGAGTACTTTGTTTCCTACTACGACTACTACCAACCCGAAGCGTATGTGCCGTCGTCCGACACCTTCATCGAGAAGGATGCGTCGATCAACGACCACATTGAACAGATGCGCCTTTCCGCGACCAAAGCGCTGCTGGAGCGCAAGGACTCGATCATCGTTACCACGGTGTCTTGCATCTATGGTCTGGGTAGCCCGGAAACCTATTTGAAGATGGTGTTGCACGTCGATCGCGGCGACAAACTTGATCAGCGTGCGCTGCTGCGGCGTCTGGCCGATCTGCAATACACCCGCAATGACATGGATTTTGCCCGCGCGACCTTTCGCGTACGCGGCGATGTGATCGACATCTACCCGGCGGAATCGGATCTGGAAGCCATCCGCATCGAGCTGTTCGATGACGAGGTCGAGAGTATTTCCGCGTTCGATCCGCTGACCGGCGAAGTCATCCGCAAGATGCCGCGCTTCACGTTTTACCCGAAAAGCCACTACGTGACGCCGCGCGAAACCCTTCTTGGCGCCATCGAGGGCATCAAGGTCGAGTTGCAGGAGCGTCTCGAATACCTGCGCAGCAACAACAAGCTGGTGGAAGCCCAGCGTCTGGAGCAGCGCACTCGTTTCGATCTGGAGATGATTCTCGAGTTGGGCTACTGCAACGGTATCGAAAACTACTCGCGTTACCTCTCGGGTCGCGACTCCGGTCAGGCGCCGCCGACCTTGTTCGACTACCTGCCGGCCGACGCCTTGCTGGTGATCGACGAATCCCACGTCAGCGTGCCGCAGGTCGGCGCGATGTATAAAGGTGACCGCTCGCGTAAAGAAACCCTGGTGGAGTACGGTTTTCGTCTGCCATCGGCGCTGGACAACCGGCCTATGCGTTTCGACGAATTCGAAGGCATCAGCCCGCAAACGATTTTTGTCTCGGCCACGCCGGGCAATTACGAGGCGGAGCACGCCGGTCGCGTTGTCGAGCAACTGGTGCGTCCGACCGGTCTGGTGGACCCGCAAATCGAAATCCGTCCGGCGTTGACTCAGGTTGATGATCTGCTCTCGGAAATCACCAAGCGTGTGGCGCTGGAAGAGCGCGTGTTGGTCACCACGCTGACCAAGCGCATGTCGGAGGATTTGACCGATTACCTCGCCGACCACGGCGTGCGTGTGCGTTATCTGCACTCGGATATCGACACAGTCGAGCGGGTTGAAATCATCCGTGACCTGCGCCTCGGCACCTTTGATGTACTGGTCGGGATCAACCTGTTGCGTGAAGGCCTGGACATGCCGGAGGTGTCGCTGGTAGCGATCCTCGATGCGGACAAGGAAGGCTTCCTGCGCTCCGAGCGCTCGCTCATCCAGACCATCGGCCGTGCGGCGCGTAATCTCAATGGCCGGGCGATTCTCTACGCCGATCGCATTACCGGTTCGATGGAACGCGCGATTGGCGAAACCGAACGCCGTCGCGAGAAGCAGATCGCTTTCAACCTGGCCAATGGCATCACGCCTAAGGGTGTGTTCAAGGACGTTGCCGACATCATGGAAGGCGCCACGGTGCCTGGCTCGCGCAGCAAGAAGCGCAAGGGCATGGCCAAGGCCGCCGAAGAAAACGCCAAGTACGAGGCCGAATTGCGCTCGCCAAGCGAGATCACCAAGCGGATTCGGGCGCTGGAAGAGAAGATGTATCAGCTTGCTCGGGACCTGGAGTTTGAAGCGGCGGCGCAGATGCGTGATGAAATTGCCAAGCTGCGCGAGCGTCTTTTGGCTGTGTAATTGTGCGGTGAGCTATCCGCCCTCATCGCGGCCAACGGACCTGACGGACACAAACCTGGCTTAAATACCCTGCCCGCTGGAGCGGGGCGGGTGTCGCCTGTTACCATTCGCCGCTTATTGATCTTTGCTTTTCATTCTTTTCGAGACATGCCATGACCACCGTCCGCACTCGCATCGCGCCATCGCCTACCGGGGATCCCCATGTAGGTACCGCTTACATCGCATTGTTCAACTACTGCTTTGCCAAGCAGCATGGCGGTGAGTTCATCCTGCGGATCGAAGACACCGATCAGTTGCGTTCGACCCGCGAGTCCGAACAGCAGATCTTCGACGCCCTGCGCTGGCTCGGCATCGAGTGGAGCGAAGGCCCGGACGTCGGCGGCCCGCACGGCCCGTATCGCCAGAGCGAGCGCGGCGATATCTACCAGAAATATTGCCAGCAACTGGTTGAGCTGGGTCACGCGTTCCCGTGCTTCTGTACGGCAGAAGAGCTGGACCAGATGCGCGCCGAGCAACAGGCGCGTGGCGAAACTCCACGTTACGACGGCCGCGCGCTGCTGCTGTCCAAAGAAGAAGTCGCTTCTCGCCTGGCCGCTGGCGAACCTCACGTGATCCGCATGAAAGTGCCGAGCGAAGGCGTCTGTGTGGTGCCGGATATGCTGCGTGGTGATGTCGAGATCCCGTGGGACCGCATGGACATGCAAGTGCTGATGAAGACCGACGGCCTGCCGACGTACTTCCTCGCCAACGTGGTCGACGATCACTTGATGGGCATCACCCACGTACTGCGCGGCGAAGAATGGCTGCCGTCGGCGCCAAAACTGATCCTGCTTTACGAGTACTTCGGCTGGGAACAACCAGAGCTGTGCTACATGCCGCTGCTGCGTAACCCGGACAAGAGCAAGCTGTCCAAGCGCAAGAACCCGACCTCGGTGACGTTCTACGAGCGCATGGGCTTCATGCCGGAAGCGATGCTCAACTACCTGGGCCGCATGGGCTGGTCGATGCCGGACGAGCGCGAGAAGTTCTCGCTTCAGGAAATGGTCGACAACTTCGACCTCAAGCGTGTGTCCCTCGGCGGACCGATCTTCGACATCGAGAAACTGTCGTGGCTCAACGGCCAGTGGCTGCGTGATCTGCCGGTCGAAGAGTTCGCCAGCCGTTTGCAGACCTGGGCGCTGAACCCGGAATACATGATGAAGATCGCGCCGCACGTGCAGGGTCGTGTTGAAACCTTCAGCCAAGTCGCACCGTTGGCCGGGTTCTTCTTTGCCGGCGGCGTTAATCCGGATGCCAAGCTGTTTGAATCGAAAAAGCTCTCGGGTGATCAGGTTCGGCAGTTGATGCAGTTGATTCTGTGGAAGCTGGAAAGCCTGCGTCAGTGGGAAAAGGACAGCATCACTGCGACGATTCAGGCGGTGGTTGAGTCGCTGGAGCTGAAACTGCGTGATGCGATGCCGTTGATGTTCGCGGCAATCACCGGGCAGGCGAGTTCGGTGTCGGTGCTCGATGCGATGGAAATCCTCGGGCCGGACCTGACCCGCTTCCGTCTGCGTCAGGCGATCGACCTGCTGGGCGGCGTGTCGAAGAAAGAAAACAAAGAGTGGGAAAAACTGCTGGGCGCCATCGCCTGATTCCCCTGTTGGCGCGGCGGCACGCTGCGATCTTTTGACGTTGGTTTTTAAAAACAGGATCAAAAGATCGCAGCCTTCGGCAGCTCCTACCCTTCTGCGCAGGTTGTAAACCTCCCGAATTTACGGGGGGAGGGCGGTAAGTGATTGTTATGTCGGCAAAAAACTTTGATTTTTTTTAAAAATAAGTTTGACAGCCCTCCGAAGCGCCATTAAGATTCGCCCCGTCCTCAGCGATGACATCAACGATGAGGGGCTATAGCTCAGCTGGGAGAGCGCCTGCATGGCATGCAGGAGGTCAGCGGTTCGATCCCGCTTAGCTCCACCAATTTACACTTCAAGGTCTGGCCACACCGGCCTTGAAGCGATCAACACTCAGCGTTGATCAGTTGTATAGAAGGGTTTGCGTCCCCTTCGTCTAGTGGCCTAGGACACCGCCCTTTCACGGCGGTAACAGGGGTTCGAGTCCCCTAGGGGACGCCAGTTTTACAGAAGTGATGTTGCAAGATGTCACTCCGCCGCGAGGCGAAAAATCCGGGGCTTTAGCTCAGCTGGGAGAGCGCCTGCATGGCATGCAGGAGGTCAGCGGTTCGATCCCGCTAAGCTCCACCAATTTTACAAGTTCAAGGTCTGGCCACACCGGCCTTGAATCGATCAGCTCTCAGCACTGATCAGTTGTATAGAAGGGTTTGTGTCCCCTTCGTCTAGTGGCCTAGGACACCGCCCTTTCACGGCGGTAACAGGGGTTCGAGTCCCCTAGGGGACGCCACGATTACCCGCTCTGCGGGATTTATAAGGGTCATTCAATTATTGAATGGCCCTTTTGTTTGTCTGGCGTTTGGCCAACTCTCCTTTTTCCTTACACTGTGCTTCAGACCAGCGGTCATATCCTTGACTTGCAGAATATTATTATGAGAATAATATTCTAGTCGTAATATTCGGAGGCGACGATGAACGATAAAAAAGCTCAAACCCGCGAACGCATCCTCAAGGCTGCCAGCGCCGCACTGATCCAGCGCGGCCCGGCAGACCCAAGCGTGGGCGAAGTGATGGGCGCAGCCGGCCTGACGGTCGGTGGCTTCTATGCGCACTTCGAAAGCAAGGACGCGATGATGCTCGAAGCGTTCAAGCAGTTGCTGGGCCGGCGTCGCGACCTGATTGCCGACATGGACACCGAATTGACTGGCGAAGAGCGCCGCGCGCTGGTCGCTGCGTTCTACCTGTCGCGCAAGCACCGCGATTCCAGCGAATCGGCCTGTCCGATTCCTGCCTCCATTGGCGAACTGGGTCGTTTGCCGGAGTCGTTCCGCACCGCGCTGAACGAGCACCTGGAATTAATGATTGCGCAGTTGGCGTCCAGCCCTGAGGACACCGACAAAGCCTTGGCCGACGTGGCCTTGATGGTGGGTGGTCTGGCACTCGCAAGAGCGCTCGGCCCGGGAGACTTATCCGATCGATTGCTGCGCGCCGCCAAGTCGGCGGTGCGTTGACCTGAAGGCAGCACGCCTGAGGAGAGAGCGATGAACACGTTGAAGTGGGTTCGTGGCGTAAATGGCACCTTGGGCTGGATTGCACCGCAACGGGTGGCGAGCAAAATGCGCCTGGCGTTCATGACGCCGCGCGCGCTGCCACTGCGCGATTGGGAGTTGCCGCTGCTGGCCAGCTCAGAACGGATCACTTTGCGCTTCGGCCTCTCCGCGCTGCGTTGGGGGCACGGTCCGACGGTGCTGCTGATGCACGGTTGGGAAGGGCGACCCACTCAATTTGCTGCGCTGATCACCGCTCTGGTCGACGCCGGTTACACGGTGGTTGCACTCGACGGCCCGGCCCATGGTCGGTCGCCGGGGCGTGAGGCCAACGTTGTGTTGTTTGCCCGCGCCATGCTTGAAGCTGCTGCCGAGCTGCCGCCCTTGCAGGCTGTTATCGGTCACTCCATGGGCGGCGCCAGTGCGATGCTCGCCGTGCAATTGGGCCTGCGCACCGAAACCCTCGTCAGCATTGCCGCTCCCGCCCGCATTCTTGGCGTGCTGCGCGGATTTGCCCGCTACGTGGGGATGCCGCCCCGAGCGCGTTCCGCATTCATTCGCCAGGTCGAGCAAGATGTCGGCATGCGCGCCGCCACCCTCGACGTCGCGCACTATCAACTGGATATGCCAGGGCTGATCGTGCATGCCGAGGACGACAATTTTGTCTCGGTCAAGGAATCGCAATTGATCCACGAATCCTGGTTCGACAGCCGCTTGTTGCGCCTCGAAAGCGGTGGTCATCAACGCGTGCTGGCCGACCCTCGGGTGATTGATGGCGTGTTATCACTGCTGACCGGTCGCAGCCTTCAGGCGCGCCAATCGGCGTGAGCATCCGTTACACTGCCCCGGTTGAATAATCTGACCGGGAGTGGGGCATGAGCTGGGATCGGGCGACGCCGTTTACCATTGATCTGCAAGTGGGCGCCGAGGACATCGACGGGCTGGGGCACGCCAACAACGCGGTGTACGTGACCTGGCTCGAACGTTGCGCCTGGCGCCACTCGCAGCGTCTGGGGCTGGATCTGGTCGAGTACCGGCGGCTGGATCGCGCAATGGCCGTGGTGCGCCACGAGATCGATTACCTGGCGGCGGCCTATGAAGGCGACGAGCTGCAATTGGCGACCTGGATCGTCGATTGGGATCAACGTCTGAAAATGACCCGGCATTTCCAGCTGATCCGCCCAAGCGACCACGCGACGCTGCTGCGCGCCCAGACCACGTTCGTCTGCATCGAACTGTCCACCGGCAAGCCCAAGCGCATGCCGGCGGAGTTCATCGAAGGCTACGGCCCGGCCATCCAAACCCCAGAATCAGCGTGAATCCCTGTAGGTGGTCGTGGGTTTAACCTGCGCAATCCAGTAAACTGCCGCACGTTTTTCCTCAAGTAGTGTTTTCCCCATGCAAATTGCTCTGGCGCCCATGGAGGGGTTGGTCGACGACATCCTTCGCGACGTGCTGACCCGCGTTGGCGGCATCGACTGGTGCGTGACCGAATTTATTCGCGTCAATGACCAGTTGCTCACCCCAGCCTACTTCCACAAGTTCGGCCCGGAACTGCTCAACGGTGCCCGCACCGCGTCCGGCGTGCCGTTGCGTGTGCAGCTGTTGGGTTCTGACCCGGTGTGTCTGGCGGAAAATGCTGCGTTGGCCTGCGAACTCGGCTCCGAAGTGATCGACCTCAACTTCGGCTGCCCGGCCAAAACAGTCAATAAATCCCGTGGCGGTGCGGTGCTGCTCAAAGAGCCCGAACTGCTCAACCAGATCGTCGAGCACGTGCGTCGCGCCGTGCCTGCGCACATTCCCGTCACGGCCAAGATGCGGCTGGGCTTCGACAGCCCGGATGGCTCGCTCGTCTGTGCCACGGCACTGGCCGAAGGCGGCGCCGAGCACATCGTGGTGCACGCCCGGACCAAAATGGACGGTTACAAACCGCCCGCGCACTGGGAATGGATCCCGCGTGTGCAGGAAGTGGTCAAGGTGCCGGTGTTCGCCAATGGCGATATCTGGAGCGTCGAGGACTGGCGTCGTTGCCGCGAAATCAGCGGCGTGGAAGACATCATGCTCGGCCGTGGTCTGGTTTCTCGGCCGGATCTGGCCAGGCAAATCGCCGCTGCACGCGCCGGTGAGGAGGTGGTCGAGATGACCTGGGCCGAGCTGCTGCCACTGATCCAGGATTTCTGGTTGCAAGCCAAAGCGCAGATGACCGCACGTCAATCGCCGGGCCGTTTGAAGCAGTGGCTGGCCATGTTGACCCGCAATTACCCTGAAGCCACCGAGCTGTTTACCGTGCTGCGCCGTGAGACGGAACTGGATCACGTCTCGCGTTTACTTGGTCTGCCGGTCGCCGAAGTGGCCTGAAAAAAATCTGCAAATACTCTCTTGAAATCAAATCAGCGGTCCCTATCTAAGGGTTACGCGATGCCGAATTCGGGTCGCGGAGATAAAAAACCTTGCTGATTGTTTTCAGGAGATTTGAACCATGAGTACTGCATTTTCCCTCGCGCCACTGTTCCGTTCCTCGGTAGGTTTCGACCGCTTCAACGACCTGTTCGAAACGGCCCTGCGCAACGAACCAGGCAGCAGCTATCCACCCTACAACGTGGAAAAACACGGTGACGATCAATACCGCATCGTCGTAGCCGCCGCCGGTTTCCAGGAAGAAGACCTGGAGCTGCAAGTCGAGAAGGGCGTGTTGACCATCAGTGGCGGCAAGCGTGACGCCAACGAAGACGTGACCTTCCTGCACCAGGGCATCGCCCAGCGTGCTTTCAAGCTGTCCTTCCGTCTGGCCGATCACATCGAGATCAAGGCTGCCGATCTGAGCAACGGTCTGCTGAGCATCGACCTGTTGCGAGTGATCCCGGAAGAGGCGAAGGCCAAACGCATCCCGATCAACGGGACGCAAAAACCGGTTCTGCAGCACTGATTCACGCGAAGACACACAATCGTCTGAACAAGCGATGAGCCGCTGAACGAAGGCCCCGATACGTCGGGGCCTTTTTTGTGCGCGCTGAAAACCGGCTTTGCCGCCCGGCGGCGGTTTCTCTACAATCCGCCGCAGTTTTGCCGACCTCCTATTACTCACTCGGTCGGCCTGGAGCCTTTTTCATGGATGAGATTCAACAGCGTTGGCTGTGTGCCCTGTCTGCACCGATGGCGGCGCTCAATCCTGGAGCCGGGTACGACGATCCGGCTTTCTGCGACGACAACTACATCGATCTTAAAGACAGCTGGGGCATCGACAACCGGCAGCAGCTGTTCGACATGATCGAGCGCATGGCCGATGACGGCCATGCCACGCACCTCGAAGCGGCTTATCGGGCGTGGCAGCGTTGTCTGCCGGGTGAGTGGCAGGCATTGCTTGAGCGCCTCGAACCGCGAGAGCGCATCCTGCATGAGTTTGCCAGTCGCACGTTTGGCAGTTGCGGGCCGGGTGGGATCTTGTCCTGGGACTACGGGCGGATGGGGTTTCTCTTGCGTTGCGCCGTGCGCAACCAGTGGATCGATCTGGTAGAAAGCAATTGGTTGCATGGTCGTCTGGCCGTCAGAGCGCAATACCATTACGGCAGCTGGATGGCTTACTTCAATGGCTTCCTTGTCGGCCGTTCCTTCTGGTGTTGCTTAAGTAAAAGTGACGATGAGCTGGCGTTTGAACTGGATCGACAAGGGCAGAGTTCGCATAACCTGCTGATTGCCCGTGGGCTCGACCGGAACATCCCGCAGTTCCTCGCGGACTTGCCTTGGCAGATGGCGCTTGATCTGTCGCAACGTCCCGAATCGCTCAAGGAGTTCGACTGGTCATGAGTTGCTGGATCCGCTTGGGCATCGAACCCACCACCGACGAAACCCTCATTCGCAACGCCTACCGCACGCGCCTGCCGGAACATCACCCGGAGAGCGATCCCGAAGGTTTTCAGGCGCTGCGCATGGCCTACGAAAAAGCGCTTCGTCTGGCACGCGAAGGCGATGAAGAAGAACCAGAAGAATTCGAGGAATACGAAGAGCCGGAACAGACAATCATCGAGGTGCCGCAGGCCTTCGTGGATTTCTGCGAGTTGCTTGACGATCCTGTACGGCGCTTCGACTTCGCAGCCTGGCAGTCGTTTATCCGAGGTCTGGATCAACTGCCTCTCGAGTCTCTCGATGACCTCAGTTGGAGCTTGTACCATCGGCTGGCTGACGCCGGGCCGCTGTCCTATCGTTGCGCAAACCTGTTGGCCGAGCGCATGGCCTGGGACCAACAGTTGCTGGATCTGTCGTTTGACGACGCTCAGCGTGTTGAAGCATTTCTGCAACGGATCAAGGCGGGTGATCCGTTCGATACGGATCTGATGAGCGCCTGGTCAGAAGCCGCGCAGACCGAATCCCTGTGGTACGCGCGCAGTCTCGATTTTATCTTCGCCCACCGTCCGCTCCATGAATTCGTCGACTTTGCCAGTCGGCACACCTGCCTGCCGTTGCCGAACGATGAAATGTACATCAAACGGCTCGTGACGCAGTTCACTCAGGCGGGCATGGGTGGGGTAGGGCTGCTGCAATGTTGCGAAGAGCAGCAGGGCAAAAACCCTGAGGATGTCGATTGGCTCTACCTGCTCGCCTGTCAAAGCACTCTACTGGGCCTGGACGATCAGGCGTGGCCGTGCTGGATCCGGCTCTGGCAGGACTATCGTCATCCGACGGCCGAAAGCCACTTGATGGCAATGTGCGCAGAACGTCAGCCGGACTTTCTGCCGCTGCTGATTCAGGCATTTGATCGAGCGCAGGTTTTCAGTGACTGGTCCCGCGACCTCGACCATGTCAGTCAGCAATATGGCAGTCCTTCACAAAGGCCGGAAACCCTGGCGCGATGGATGGGCATTGGCAGTCTCGAACTTCAGGGTCTGGCCAAGGCCTTCGTCGACTGGCGCATGAGCGACGATGAGCTGCCGTTGCTGGCACTGTTGCTTGGCAATCATGACGACCCAAGGTTACAGCGACTCTATCGACATGCCTGGGCACTGCATCGCGGTGACGTGCCGCTGTTACAGCAAATGCTCGACGAACCGTTGCCGGTGGATGCCCTTGAGGCGTTGGTGCTGAGCGGATTCAAGCAACAGGCTGAGCAGCATGTGCGTTGGTTGACGCAAGCACCGATTCCGTTGGCGATGAGCGCCTACACCGATGCGAACGCGGATTCGCCCCAACTGCCCGAAGCCCTGAAGGAAGGTTTTGCGCACAGCCTCTGCCGACTCTGGTTACGCAGATTGCGTCCTTACAGTCGCACCGCGCTCGAGCGCATTGCCGAAGATTTCAAACTGAACGATGCGCACGCCACCCTCGATTTGTCAGAGCTGGCGCTGCTGCTGCAACTGAGCCAGGGCGATGTGCAGTTGCCGCCGCCGGGGGAGGCAGAGGCGCTATGGCAATGGCACGCTCAAACGCTGTTCCTGTTGGCATTGCTGGGGCAAACCGAGCGTTGGTTGCCATTGATCGATGCGCGATGGCTGGAGCAACTGCCTTTTAACCCGGCCCATCCGCTCAGCCGGTTGCAGCCGTTGCTGCAACGCTTACTGCGTGAACAGGGTAACTGCGAGGGCTTGCTCGGCCTGCTGCAAACGGCGGACCCGGTGCATGCGCTGCTGGCCCGACAAATGTGCGGTGTGCAGGAAGCGCTCGCCAGCCTGCGACTGTTGAGCAACGACCGCCTGTTCGAATGCATGCGCAGCGATCTGAGTGCATTTGACGATGATCTGCTGGGACGAATGCTCCTGACGGCAGTGCTCTATCACTGCGGACTGTTTGACGCCAAGCAGCGGCGCTTTCTGCTCGACAGAATTACCGAAATCGTCAATCCCCAGGATTGGTTCGACGGTTTCCGCCACAGTCTGATCAAAGGCGAGCCGGCGCGCCCACCACGCGAGGCTCTGGAAGACGAAGGCGTTAACGACATCGACGCGTTTTACCTGGCGCTCGACGTGCTCAAGGACCTGGTGCTTTACGGCAATGCCGGCGTGCCACGCCAGAAAACCCTGATGCGCCTGCAACGCGCCAAGGACGATACGCAGAACGGGCTCGGTTTACGGTTTGCCTTCAGCGCATTGCTGTCGTGGTCCGAACGCTTGTTGTTGGCCAAGGCCGACACACGCCCGGTCGCCGCCACAGCGTTCTGGCGCCTGGGCACACGGTTGGGGCGTGAGGCATTTGCCGGGCAGGTGATCGGTATCGTATTGCTGACGCCGCTGCTGGCATTGTTCAGTGGCTCAATGACTTCGGCCTTCGTTGTGTTGGCCGTGGCGCTGCTGCTGTTGCTCAGTGCCATGCTGCGGCGCCTGCACGACATGGGCCGAGGCGTCGCGACCTTTCTGGTGCTCGCGGGGCTGACGCCGGTTTTGCCGTTTCTGCCGCTGGTGCTGTTCGGTTTTCCTGGCGAGAAGCTGCCCAATCGCTACGGTGTGCCACCGGAGAGTTTCCGTGAGGATCCATTGTCCGGTGGATTGCAGGCAGCGTTGCGCCGGCTCATTGGCTAGAGGCGCAACTCATCGAGCGCGCTGTTGAGCTGTGCGCGGTGGCTGGCGATCTCTGACGATTGCTGGCCGCCGAGTACGGTGGTGAAACTGTGCAGCCATTCGGCAATGCGCTCGCGCTCCGTCCCCAGGCTCTGCATCCATGCGCGCTCCAGACGTGCCAGCAGCGTGCGGTTGGGTAATGCATCGCGCGGGTGAACCTTGAGCGCGGCGAGCCGGTCATGACTGTTTTTTCGGGCCTGTTCATCGAGTCCGGTGGGGCTGCGGTCGATGCTGTGACTGTACCGTGCACCTGTTTCCAGCAACGTGACGTCAACTTCGAGCAAGCCATTGATGTCGTAGCTGAAACGCACATCCAGTTGCTGCATGTGCTCGGTGGGCATCAGCGTGACATCGAAAGCGTCGATAAGAATGTTGTCGCGTACCCATGGACGTTCGCCCTGATACACCGCAATGCGGATTTTTTCCTGCCGCGGATGCGTCGTGTAATAGCGCTCCACCCGAGACGTTGGAATGATGGTGTTGCGTTCGATGATAGGTGAGAAGGCGCCTTCGATACCCTTGCCGCGCATAGTCTCGATGCCCAGCGTGTAAGGGCAGACGTCCGTCAGGATCAGCTCTTCCACCGCACCGTCGCGCGCCTTGCACGCCGCTTGCGTCGCCGCGCCGAGCGCGACAAGGGTGTCGGGATCCAGATGACGATAAGGCAGGCGCCCGAAGAGCGTGGCGACCATCTGCTGCACCGCCGGCATTCGCGTGGCACCGCCCACCAATACCAGGCTGTCGAGATCACGGGGCTTGAGCCGGGCATCGCGCAGGGCTTGTTCGATCGGTGCGCGCAAACGACCGAGCAGTGGTTCCCAGATCTTCACCGCAGCGGCTTCATCCAGCGACCATTCAAATGTCTTGTCGGCATGACGCCAGCTCAAATGCTGCGTGCCTTCACCGAGTTTGCACTTGAGCTGCTCCAGCGCATCACCCAGGCTGGCCATGCCCTGTGCATCGACCATTGTCGGGGTCAATTGCCAGGCCTTGAGGCAGGCCTGCAACAGCGCGGCGGTGAAATCTTCGCCGCCGAGGAAGTTGTCGCCGGTGGACGCATGCACTTCAATCAGCGGCAGCGCATATTCCAGCACCGTGACATCGAAGGTGCCGCCGCCCAGATCGAAAATCAGCGTGCGTTCGAATTTCTGCTCGTGCAGCCCATAGGCCATCGCGGCAGCGGTCGGCTCGTTGATCAGGCGCGTCACGGACAAACCAGCCAGTTCGGCGGCAAACAGCGTGCGTTTGCGTTGCTCGTCACTGAAATACGCCGGTACGGAAATCACTGCTTCGGATACCGGGTGGCCGAGAAAGGCTTCGGCGTCCTGCTTGAGTGAGCCGAGCACCAGTGCCGACAATTCTTCGGGGCTGAACTGACGACTGCCCAGTTCAATCTGCTTGTCGCTGCCCATGAAGCGCTTGAAAGCCGCGGCGCTGCGTTCCGGGTGTGTGGTCAGTCGGGCGCGCGCAGCTTTGCCGACCAGAATCGTGTCGTCTTCGTCGAGGCTGATCACCGACGGGGTCAGCACGTCGCCGAGGGCGTTGGGAATCAACCGGGCCTGACCGTCCTGCCAGACGGCGATAAGACTGTTGGTGGTGCCAAGGTCGATGCCCAGCAGGGCCGGGCGTGGGAGGGTTGCATCCTGCATGATTGATCTCGAAACGGCGCAAAAAACGCGACCCTACAGGTTGCCGCCAACACTGGCAATTGTTGGCCGGGTGCAAGCTGAGCGCGTTATGTCAGCAGCTTTTTCAAGTCCTCCAGCGGCAATGGCCGACTGTGCAGATACCCTTGGTACAAATGGCAACCCAGGCCCTGCAAAAACTCAAGCTGCTCCGGGGTTTCCACGCCTTCGGCGATCACTTCGAGTTTCAGGCTGCGGGCCATGGCGACGATGGCGCGGATGATCTCCGCGTCGTTCGGGTCAGTGGTCGCATCGCGGATAAACGACTGATCGATTTTCAATGTGTCCACCGGCAAGCGCTTGAGGTAAGTCAGCGATGAATAACCGGTGCCAAAGTCGTCCATGGCGAAACTCACACCGAGCTTTTTCAGGCGGCGCATCTTGCTGATGGTGTCCTCCAGGTTCTGGATGACGATGCCTTCGGTGATCTCCAGTTTCAGCAGCGAGCACGGCAGGCCGTGGCTGACCATGCTTTGTTCGATACGCTCGACGAAGTCGTTCTGGCGGAACTGGCGCGGGCTGATGTTGACGCACAAGCTGAAATTGAGCGGGTCGACCAGTTGCAGGGCGATCAGTTGTTTGAACGCCGAGCAGGCTTCATCGAGTATCCATGTGCCGACTTCCAGAATCAGACCGCTGTCTTCCAGGACCTTGATGAACTCGGTCGGTGACTGTGCGCCGAGTTTCGGGTGGTTCCAGCGCACCAGGGCTTCGGCGCCGATGATGCGGTTGTTCTGCGCGTCGATTTGCGGCTGGAAATGCACCCTGAATTCGCCGCGCGACAGCGCCAGGCGCAAGTCGGTCTCCATGCGCAGACGTTCGCTGGCCGCTTTCTGCATGGTGTTGTGATACATCTGCGTGGTGTTGCGCCCGGAATCCTTGGCTCGGTACAAGGCAATGTCGGCACGCTTGAGCAGGTCGGTCGGGGTAGAGCCGTGATCCGGGATCAGCGCCACGCCGATGCTCGGTGTGACTTGCAGGCGCTGGCCGTCGAGGAACATCGGTTCCGAGAGCAGTTCACGAAGGGTGTCGGCCAGTTCGCGTACCTGCAAGCTGACTTCATTGCGCGTGCCCTCCAGGCCGCTGAGCAGCACCACGAATTCATCGCCGCCCAGGCGCGCCACCGTATCCTCCATACGCACACTGGCTTCGAGCCGCGCCGTGATGATCTTCAGCACCGTGTCGCCGACCGGATGGCCAAGTGAGTCATTGATGTGTTTGAAGTGATCGAGATCGAGAAACAGCAAGGCGCCGCGCAGGTTGTGGCGTTTGAGCAGGGCGATCTGCTGGCTCAGTCGATCCATCAACAACGCACGGTTGGGCAGGTTGGTCAGCGGGTCGTGGTAAGCCAGATGGCGGATTTGTGCTTCAGCGTTTTTCAACAGACTGACGTCTCGAGCTGTCAGCAGCAGGCAAGCCGTTTCATTCAGGGTGATCGGCTCCACCGAGACTTCCACCGTGAGGATTTCCCCGCGCTTGTTGCGCCCGAGCATTTCCTGATGGTGCACGCGGCCCTTGATCTGCAATTCGGCGAGCAGGGCCGAACGCTGTTTCTCCTCGGCCCAGATCCCGACCTGATACACGGTTTTACCCACCACTTCATCGGCGCGATATCCGGTGAGGCGACAGAAACCGTCGTTGACCTCCAGATAGCGCCCGGTGTCGCGCTCGGTGATGGTGATGGCGTCGGGGCTGGAGTGAAACGCCTTGGCGAACTTCTCTTCACTGGCCTTGAGTGCCGCTTCCGAACGTTGCTGCTGGGTGATATCGCGCAATGTGGTGACGATGCACGGTTGATCGCCAACGCTGATCTGCCGACTGGAAATCACACAGGTCAACGACTGGCCGTCCTTGTGCTGGACGATGATCGCGACATTGCTCAGGCGCTGTTCGCGGATCACCCGTTCGATGCGCTGCAGACTTTTCGCCGATGCGTCCCACAGGCCGATGTCTTCGGCGGTGCGGCCGATTACGTCGGCGGCGCTCCAGCCAAAGGTCTGGGTGAAACTGTTGTTGATTTCGATGAACTCGCCGCTGTCCTGACGGGTGACGCAGATCGGGTCGGGGCTGACCTGGAACAGCGTGGCGAATTTCTCTTCCGAGGCCACCAGGCGTTGTTCGCGTTCGACCTGATCGGTGATGTCGAGCAAAGTGCCGGCCATGCGCAACGGCGCGCCATTGTCGTCGCGATAGAGGCGGGCGCGGCTTTCCAGATAACGTGAGCTGCCGTCCGGCAATTGCACGCGATACGTCAGTTGGTAATTGCCCGCCGGGCCTTCGCGCAGGCTGCGATAGGCGTCGCGCATGCTGTCGCGCTCCTCGCCGGGCACACCTTCGAAAAACTCGTCGAACGATTCATGGAACGGTTTCGGGTCGAGTCCGTGCAATTGCGCCGCGCGTGCCGAGCCATAGAGCATGCCGCTGGGAATGTGCCAGTCCCAGGTGCCGAGCTGCGCCGAGTCGAGCGCTAGGTCGAGGCGTTCCTGGCTGTCTTTCAAGGCGTGTTCCGCAGCTTTGCGCTCGGTGGTGTCGAGGAACGTGCTCAGCAGATAAGGCTGGCCTTCGAGTTCGACCTTTTGCGCACTGAGAATGCCGTCATGGATCTGCCCGTTACTGGCGCGAAACTGCACTTCCATGCTGATCAGTTCGCCCTTGGCCTTGGTCTTCTTGACCAGTTCGCCGCGCTGCTCAGGGTGCACCCACAGGCCCAGTTCCAGCGTGGTGCGGCCAATCGCGCTTTGCACCGGCCATCCGAACAGGCTTTCGAAATACTGGTTGGCTTCGCTGATCAAACCGTCTTCCTGGCGGGTCAGCAGCACCATGTTCGGGCACAGATGAAACAGCGTGGCGAAACGTTTCTCCGAACTGCTCAGGGCTTGTTCGCGTTGCCGCTGGTGCGTGATTTCGCGAATCACCCCAATCATTCGGGGGCGGCCGTTTTTGTCTGGCAGCAGGCTGCCGTTGATCTCCAGCCAATGCAGGCTGCCGTCGGGCCAGCGGATGCGGTGATGCATCGCCTGTTCCAGCGGGGCGCCGGCAATTACCGCGTGGAAGGCGCGCACGGTTTTTGCCCGGTCTTCGGGTGGTAGCAAATCCAGGTATTCGAGATCTTCCGGCAACGGCTGGCGCGGATCGAAGCCGAACAATGCCTGCGTGCCACGCGACCAACTGATCTGACCGCGCTCGATATCCCAATACCAGGCGCCGAGCCGCGCGCCGTTCAGCGCTGCGAGCAATTGCGGCGCGCTCTCCCAGCTCTGCTCGGAATGTCGCGGGTCAATCGCTTGAATGCGCGGCATCGGCGGAATTCGGTCAACAGATTTCGGCATTATCGACAGGCCTTGAGCGGGTGGTGGCGTTTTAGGCGCAGGGACAGCGGCTCTATAGGATTAGCACAAGTTAGCCCTGAGTCCCTGGCAGATCGATTTGTGCATCCAGCAAGGCCATAAAAGCTCTTGCTGCATTCGATAGCGTCCGTTCGGTGTGCACGATATAGCCTAGCTGGCGACTGAGCTGTATGCCCGGCAATGCGATGCTTGCCACCTGTTCATCGAGCATGGTGCGCGGGAGCACGCTCCATGCCAGGCCAATGGAGACCATCATTTTGATGGTTTCCAGGTAGTTGGTGCTCATCGCGATGTTCGGTGTCAGCCCCTGGACCTCGAACAAACGTTGGACAATATGGTGCGTAAATGTGTTGCCGCCGGGGAAAACCGCCGGATGGCCGGCAATGTCCGCCAGACTGACGACGCCATTACTGATCAATGAATGCTCCGGGGCGACCACGAAATCCAGCGGGTCATCCCACACCGGGGTGGCTTTGACCAGCGTGTGCGGCTCGGGGGCAAGGGTGATGACCGCCAGTTCCGCGCGGCCGTGGAGTATTTCTTCGTAGGCCACTTCCGAATCGAGAAACTGAATATCCAGCGCGACCTGTGGGTAGCAGCGGGTGAACTCCCTCAATAGCGGCGGCAAGCGGTGCAGGCCAATGTGATGACTGGTGGCCAATGTAAGGCGGCCGCTGACTTCGCCGGTCAGGTTGGTCAGTGCGCGACGGGTGTCGTCCAGCACATTGAGAATCTGATAAGCCCGCGGCAGCAGGGCGCGGCCAGCCTCGGTCAGGCCGACTTCGCGACCCAGTCGATCAAACAGGCGCACCTTGAGTTGCTGCTCCAGACCGGCGATACGCTTGCTGATAGCCGGTTGTGTCAGGTGCAGCCGCTCACCGGCGCCGGAGAAACTGCCGGTCTCGGCGATGGCGATAAAAGCGTTGAGGTTGGCCAGATCCATGGTTGTATTCCAGTTGGTTATCCAAAGCATAAAAAATATGAATTTGAGTTATTTAATCTAACCCCATAGGATCGACCTCACAAGCCAAAGGGTTATTGAATCTCTCAAATACCCAGGGCATAGAAACAAGCTGATGAGGAACCGTCTGATGGCCGGCAAAACGCTCTACGACAAACTCTGGGATTCGCATTTGGTCAAGCAGCGCGACGATGGCTCTGCGTTGATCTACATCGATCGTCACATCATTCACGAAGTGACTTCGCCGCAAGCCTTTGAAGGTCTGCGTCTGGCCGGGCGCAAGCCTTGGCGCATCGATGCCAACATCGCGACCCCGGACCACAACGTACCGACGACCCCGGAGCGCAAGGGTGGCATCGAAGCCATCGCCGACCAGGTCTCGCGTTTGCAGGTTCAGACCCTCGATGACAACTGTGATGAATACGGCATCGTCGAGTTCAAGATGAACGACGTCCGCCAAGGCATCGTCCACGTGATCAGCCCGGAGCAGGGCGCGACCTTGCCGGGCATGACCGTGGTCTGCGGCGACTCGCACACCTCGACCCACGGCGCGTTCGGCGCTCTGGCTCACGGTATCGGCACTTCCGAGGTCGAGCACGTGCTCGCCACTCAGTGCCTGGTCGCCAAGAAAATGAAAAACATGCTGGTGTCCGTCGAAGGCCAATTGCCGTTCGGCGTGACCGCCAAGGACATCGTCCTCGCGGTGATCGGCAAGATCGGCACCGCCGGCGGTAACGGCCATGCCATCGAGTTTGCCGGCAGCGCGATTCGCGATTTGTCTGTTGAAGGCCGCATGACCATCTGCAACATGTCCATCGAAGCCGGCGCCCGCGTGGGGCTGGTCGCGGCGGATCAAAAAACTGTCGATTACGTCAAGGGCCGTCCGTTCGCACCGAAGGGCGCCGAGTGGGAGATGGCCGTCGAGTCCTGGAAAGATCTGGTGTCCGACGCCGACGCCAAATTCGATACCGTGGTCGAACTCGACGCCGCGCAGATCAAGCCGCAAGTCAGCTGGGGCACTTCGCCGGAAATGGTCTTGGCCGTTGATCAGAACGTGCCGGACCCGGCTAAAGAGATGGATCTGGTCAAGCGCGACTCGATCGTCCGCGCCCTGAAATACATGGGTTTGACCGCCAATCAGGCGATCACCGACATTCAACTCGATCGCGTATTCATCGGTTCCTGCACCAACTCGCGGATCGAAGATTTGCGCGCCGCCGCTGTTATTGCCAAGGGCCGCAAAGTGGCTTCGACCATCAAGCAAGCCATCGTCGTGCCGGGCTCGGGTCTGGTGAAGGCGCAGGCCGAGTCTGAAGGTCTGGACAAGATTTTCCTCGAAGCCGGTTTTGAATGGCGTGAACCCGGTTGCTCAATGTGTCTGGCGATGAACCCGGACCGTTTGGAGTCCGGCGAGCATTGCGCCTCGACGTCCAACCGCAACTTCGAAGGCCGTCAGGGCGCCGGTGGCCGCACTCACCTCGTCAGCCCGGCGATGGCGGCGGCTGCGGCGGTGAACGGTCGCTTCATCGACGTTCGTGAATTGATTTAAGGAGCGCAGCATGAAAGCTTTTACCCAGCACACTGGCCTTGTCGCGCCTTTGGATCGTGCCAATGTCGACACCGACCAGATCATTCCCAAGCAGTTCTTGAAGTCGATCAAACGCACCGGTTTCGGCCCGAACCTGTTCGATGAATGGCGTTACCTCGATGTCGGGCAACCGTATCAGGACAACTCCAAGCGCCCGTTGAACAAGGATTTCGTGCTCAACGCCGAGCGTTACCAAGGCGCCAGCGTGTTGCTGGCCCGCGAGAACTTCGGTTGCGGCTCCAGCCGTGAACACGCGCCATGGGCGCTGGAAGAGTACGGTTTTCGCAGCATCATCGCGCCGAGCTACGCCGACATCTTCTTCAACAACAGCTTCAAGAACGGCTTGCTGCCGATCATCTTGAGCGACGCTGAAGTCGATGAGCTGTTCAAGCAGGTTGAAGCTGAGCCGGGCTACCAATTGCAGGTCGACCTGCAAGCACAAACCGTGACGCGTCCGGATGGCAAGGTTTACCGCTTTGAGATCGATGCGTTCCGCAAGCATTGCCTGCTCAACGGTCTGGACGATATCGGCCTGACCTTGCAAGACCACGAAGCGATTGCGACGTTTGAAGCGAAGCATCGCGTGAGCCAGCCGTGGTTGTTCCGCGACGCGTGATTGATTCGAGATTGATGTAGTCAGGGCCGGCCCCATCGCTGGCAAGCCAGCTCCCACAGGTTTTGTGAACACCGCAAATTACTGTGGGAGCTGGCTTGCCAGCGATGAGGCCGGAACAAGCACCACAAGATTCAAGGAAAGTCCCCATGACCAGCACCGCCCAGCACAGTCAGGTTGTACAAAAGCAATTCGGTGAACAGGCCGCCGCTTACCTGAGCAGCGCCGTTCACGCGCAAGGTACCGAATTCGCACTGCTACAAGCTGAACTGGCAGGGCAGGGCGACGCCCGGTTGCTGGACCTGGGGTGTGGCGCCGGCCATGTGAGTTTTCACGTGGCGCCACTGGTCAGGGAAGTGGTCGCCTATGACTTGTCGCAGCAGATGCTCGACGTCGTGGCGGCTGCTGCCGTCGATCGCGGCATGAGCAATATCGCCACGGTGAATGGGGCCGCCGAGTGTCTACCGTTTGCCGATGGCGAATTCGATTTTGTGTTCAGCCGTTATTCGGCGCATCACTGGAGCGATCTCGGTTTGGCCCTGCGCGAAGTACGCCGTGTGCTGAAGCCGGGTGGTGTGGCGGCGTTCGTCGATGTGTTGTCGCCGGGCAGCCCGTTGTTCGACACTTACCTGCAAAGCGTCGAAGTGCTGCGCGACACCAGCCATGTGCGCGATTATTCTGCCGGCGAGTGGTTGCGGCAGGTCAGCGAGGCGGGTTTGCATACGCGTAGCACTGCGCGCCAACGTCTGCGTCTGGAATACAGCAGTTGGGTCGAGCGCATGCGCACACCTGAAGTGATGCGCGCCGCGATCCGCCAGTTGCAGCAGTCGATGGGCAACGAAGTACGCGAATATTTCGAGATCGAAGCCGATGGCTCGTTCAGTACAGATGTGATCGTACTCTGGGCTGAAAAACAGTTTTAGAACGACAAGAATTTTTCCGGGCGCGTCCGTTGATGGCGCACCGACTGAAGACACGAGGAAAGCATGAGCAAGCAGATTCTGATTCTCCCAGGCGACGGTATTGGTCCGGAAATCATGGCCGAAGCGGTCAAGGTGCTGGAATTGGCCAACGACAAGTACAGCCTGGGTTTCGAGCTGAGCCATGACGTGATCGGTGGCGCGGCCATCGACAAGCACGGCGTGCCACTGGCCGACGAAACCCTCGATCGTGCCCGCGCTGCCGATGCCGTCCTGCTGGGCGCTGTCGGTGGCCCGAAATGGGACACCATCGAGCGTGACATCCGCCCTGAGCGCGGTCTGCTGAAAATCCGTGCGCAACTGGGCCTGTTCGGCAATTTGCGTCCGGCGATCCTGTACCCGCAATTGGCCGATGCTTCGAGCCTGAAGCCGGAAATCGTTGCCGGCCTGGACATCCTGATCGTCCGTGAGCTGACCGGCGGCATCTACTTCGGCGCGCCGCGCGGCACCCGCACGCTGGAAAACGGCGAGCGTCAGGCCTACGACACCCTGCCATACAGCGAAAGCGAGATCCGTCGCATCGCCCGCGTCGGTTTCGACATGGCTATGGTGCGTGGCAAGAAGCTGTGCTCGGTGGACAAGGCCAACGTGCTGGCCTCCAGCCAACTGTGGCGTGAAGTGGTCGAGCAGGTCGCCAAGGATTACCCTGAAGTCGAACTGAGCCACATGTACGTCGACAACGCCGCCATGCAACTGGTGCGCGCACCGAAGCAGTTCGACGTGATCGTCACCGACAACCTGTTCGGCGACATCCTCTCCGACGAAGCTTCGATGCTTACCGGTTCCATCGGCATGCTGCCGTCGGCTTCGCTCGACTCCAACAACAAGGGCATGTACGAGCCTTGCCACGGTTCGGCGCCGGACATTGCCGGCAAGGGCATTGCCAACCCGTTGGCGACCATTTTGTCGGTGTCGATGATGCTGCGTTACAGCTTCAATCTGCATGACGCGGCCGATGCCATCGAGAAAGCCGTCAGCGTGGTTCTGGATCAGGGCCTGCGCACCGGCGACATCTATTCGGCCGGTTGCACCAAAGTCGGTACGCAGGAAATGGGCGACGCAGTAGTCGCCGCGCTGCGGAATCTGTAATCTCTCGGGCCCGCTGCGAAATTCAATACAAAGCAGCGGCCCACTTTTCAAGAAGGTGTAGTTGCGATGAAACGTGTAGGTCTGATCGGTTGGCGCGGTATGGTCGGTTCCGTGCTCATGCAGCGGATGTTGGAAGAGCAGGATTTCGATCTTATCGAGCCGGTGTTTTTCACCACTTCCAATGTCGGTGGCCAAGGCCCGTCCGTGGGCAAGGACATTGCTCCGCTCAAGGACGCTTACAGCATTGAAGAGCTGAAGACCCTCGACGTGATCCTGACCTGCCAAGGCGGCGACTACACCAGCGAAGTGTTCCCCAAGCTGCGCGAAGCCGGCTGGCAGGGTTACTGGATCGACGCGGCTTCCAGCCTGCGCATGAACGATGACGCGGTCATCATTCTTGATCCGGTCAACCGCAAGGTCATCGACCAGCAGCTGGATGCGGGCACCAAGAACTACATCGGCGGCAATTGCACCGTCAGCCTGATGCTGATGGGCCTGGGTGGTCTGTTCGAGGCCGGTCTGGTCGAGTGGATGAGCGCCATGACGTATCAGGCGGCCTCCGGTGCCGGCGCGCAGAACATGCGTGAACTGATCAAGCAAATGGGCGCGACCCATGCCGCTGTTGCCGAGCAACTGGCCGATCCTGCCAGCGCGATCCTCGACATCGACCGTCGTGTAGCCGATGCCATGCGCAGCGAAGCCTACCCGACCGAAAACTTCGGTGTGCCGTTGGCCGGCAGCCTGATCCCGTGGATCGACAAGGAACTGCCGAACGGCCAGAGCCGCGAAGAGTGGAAGGCCCAGGCCGAGACCAACAAGATTCTCGGTCGCTTCAAGAGCCCGATCCCGGTCGACGGCATCTGCGTGCGCATCGGCGCCATGCGTTGCCACAGCCAGGCGCTGACCATCAAGCTGAACAAGGACGTACCGATCGCCGACATCGAAGGGCTGATCAGCCAGCACAACCCTTGGGTCAAACTGGTACCGAATCAGCGCGAGATCAGCATGCAGGAGCTGAGCCCGACCAAGGTCACCGGCACCCTGAATGTTCCAGTCGGTCGTCTGCGCAAGCTGAACATGGGCACCCAGTATCTGGGCGCCTTCACCGTCGGCGACCAACTGCTGTGGGGCGCGGCCGAACCGCTGCGTCGCATGCTGCGGATTTTGCTTGAGCGTTGATCGTTTGAAGCAATGAAAAACCCGCGCCTTGTGAGAGGCGCGGGTTTTTTTATGCCTGATATTTCTTGAGTGTCAGGTCTGGCCTCATCGCTGGCAAGCCAGCTCCCACAGGTTTCAGGTATGTACATAACATCTGTGTCCCACACAGCCCCCTGTGGGAGCTGGCTTGCCAGCGATGAGGCCAGAACAGACACTGCAAATCCCCGGCAGAAATTGCCTGTGCGCCAGTCACCCGGTAAAGTGCCGCTCCCCCCGTTTCGCCAGAGGCCGCACCATGACCCAGACCCTTGATATTGCCGTGATCGGCGCCACCGGTACTGTCGGCGAAACCCTCGTGCAGATTCTTGAAGAGCGTAATTTCCCGATCGGCAACCTGCACCTGCTGGCCAGCAGCGAATCCGCCGGCAGCTCGGTGCTGTTCCGTAACAAGAACGTGCGCGTGCGTGAGGTCGACGAATTCGATTTCAGCAAGGTCAAACTGGTGTTCTTCGCCGCCGGTCCAGCCATCACCCTGAGCTACGCCGCCCGCGCCCACGCCGCCGGTTGCTCGCTGATCGACCTGTCCGGCGCCTTGCCGGCCGATCAGGCGCCGCAAGTGGTGCCGGAAGCCAATGCTGATGTGCTCGCCGGTTTGAAAGCGCCGTTCCAGGTCAGCAGCCCTAGCCCGTCGGCGACCACGCTTGCCGTGGTGCTCGCGCCGTTGCTCGATCTGATCGATCTGCAATACGTCAACGTCACCGCCAATCTGGCCGTTTCCGCCCAGGGTCGTGAAGCCGTCGCCGAGCTGGCACGCCAGACCGCCGAGCTGCTGAACATGCGCCCGTTGGAGCCCAAGTTTTTTGATCGGCAGATGGCGTTCAACCTGCTGGCCCAGGTCGGCACGCCTGACGCGCAGGGCCATACGCTGCTGGAAAAACGCCTGGTGCGTGAGTTGCGTCAGGTGCTGGCGCAGCCTTTATTAAAGATTTCCGCAAGTTGCGTTCAAGCCCCGGTGTTTTTTGGCGATAGCCTTAGCGTGACCTTGCAGTCAGCGCAGGCCGTCGACCTGAAAAAGGTCAATGCTGCGCTGGAAGCTGCATCGGGCATTGAACTGGTCGATGCGGGTGATTACCCGACGGCAGTCGGAGACGCGGTGGGGCAGGACGTGGTCTATGTCGGTCGTGTTCGCAGTGGTGTCGATGACCCGGCGGAACTTAATCTGTGGCTGACGTCAGATAACGTGCGCAAAGGCGCAGCACTCAATGCTGTGCAGGTTGCCGAGTTGTTGATAAAAGACCTGCTGTAAAAGATACTTGGCAACAATTTGTCGACTGATTCTAGCTGGGCGCTATGCTTGGCCGAAGCAGTTGATAACGTGTCACCCTCCGGGACTTTCCGGGGCATCAAAGAAATGATCGCGCGCGGCAGTCTGTCGTCGTCGCGCGCAATGCCTTACGGCAGCGATATTCAACATCTTCTCGCTGGCCGAGGAACGTTCAAACAAAGGATGAGGCTATGGTTCAAGTTCGCAAACTGGTGTTAGCAATAGCGGCCGCCTCGGCGCTGTCCTCCGGTATGGCGCATGCCCTCGGGCTCGGGGAGCTGACCCTGAAGTCGACCCTGAACCAGCCGTTGGTGGCTGAAATCGAGCTGCTCGACGTCAAGGATCTCACCGCTGCCGAAGTGGTGCCGAGCCTGGCCTCGCCGGAAGACTTTGCCAAGGCCGGCGTCGATCGCCAGGCCTTCCTCAATGATCTGACGTTCACCCCCGTACTCAACGCCAGCGGCAAAAGCGTGCTGCGCGTGACCTCGAGCAAGCCACTGTCGGAACCGATGGTGAAATTCCTCGTCCAGGTGATGTGGCCAAATGGCCGCTTGTTGCGCGATTACAGCGTACTGCTGGATCCGTCGAAGTTTTCGCCGCAGACCGCTGACGCCGCTGCGCAACCGGCGCCGTCGCAAACCATCACGGCACCGACCACCGGCGCCACACACTCGACGCAATACACCACCACCCCGCGTGACACCTTGTGGGAAATTGCGGCGAAGGCCCGTAACGGCGGTTCGGTGCAGCAGACCATGCTGGCCATTCAGGCGTTGAACCCGGATGCGTTTATCGGCGGCAACATCAACCGCCTGAAAGTCGGCCAGGTCCTGCGTCTTCCGGATTCGGTGCAAAGCACTGCGCTGCCACAGTCGGCGGCCATCGCTGAAGTCGCAGCGCAAAACGAAGCCTGGCGTCAGGGTCGTCGTTATGTGGCCAAACCTGGCACCGGTCAGCAGCAACTCGATGCGACCAACCGTGGTCGCGGCAATACGGGCGCTGCGCCTGACGCGCAAGACAACCTGAGCCTGGTTTCTGCTGAAAGCGCCAAGGCGCGCGGCAAAGGTCCGGCGGGCGACGCCAAGGCCCTGAGCGACAAGCTCGCGGTCACTCAGGAAAACCTCGACACGACCCTTCGTGACAACGAGGAACTGAAAAGCCGCATGACCGATCTGCAAAGTCAGCTGGACAAGCTGCAACGTCTGATCGAGTTGAAGAACAATCAATTGGCGAAGATGCAGGCCGAAGGGGCGGGCGCTGCGCCAGACGCTAGTCCAGCGGTGCCTGCGATCACTGCCGAGTTGGCCGCCACACCGCCAGCGACACCGGCAGAAGCAGCTCCGACACCGGAGTCTGCCATTGCACCGCCGGCCGAGACGCCAGTTGAGCCAGTGGTCGAGCCGGTGGTCGAAACCACACCTGTCGCTGATGACGAAAAAACCTTTAACGAACTGCTGACCAATCCGATCTTGCTGGGTCTGGTCGGTGGCGGTGCCGTGGTCTTGCTGTTGTTGCTGTTGCTGCTGGCCCGTCGCCGCAAAGCCCAGCAGGAAGCCGAGAAGCATGTGCGCATGGCCCGCGCCCTGGCTGAGGAACAAGAGTTCTCCGCCGAGCAGGATCTGCCGGAAAGCAGCTTCGAAGGTCTGGAAACCCCGGCCGCGAGCGTCAAACTCAACACTCCGGCTCCGGCTCCGGCTCCGGCACCAGCGCCAGTAGTCGCCCCGATTGTGGCACCAATCGTCATGGCCGAGCCAATCGCTGCGCCGCTGGTTGCCCCGGCAGGCGAGCGCTACGATGATGTCCTCGAAAAGGCTCAATCGCACATCAACGCCGGGCGTCTGAATCAGGCTGCTGCGTTGCTGGAAGAGGGCATCAGCCTTGAGCCGCAGCGCAGTGATCTGCGTCTGAAGCTTATGGAAGTCTATGGTCAGCAGGGCGATCGCGATGCTTTCGTAGGCCAGGAGCGTCAGTTGGTGGCCAATGGCGACAACTTCGCCAAGGTCGAAGAGCTGAAAAGCCGTTTCCCGGCCATGGCAGTAGCGGTTGCCGGTGGTTTGGCCGCCGCCGCCATTGCAGCCGAGCTGGACGCCCAGTACGTCAAGGAATTGCTGCTGGATGAGCCCGAAACGCCTGAGCCGTCGCCAGCGACGGACGATCTGGACAGCGCGTTCGACCTGAGTCTGGACGATCTCGACAACATCACTCAGGTGGAACCGGCGCCAATCGTTGAACCCGAAGCGCCTGTCGAACTGGACGAGTTCCCGTCGGACGACGAACTGAGCTTTGAATCGGTGCTGCAACAGCAGACCGACATCAAAGAGAATCTGGATGATCTGTCGGATTTCGACCTGGATCTGGACCTTGGCGCAGAGCCGGCTCCTGCTCCGGCACCGTTGGCCGATGATGACTTCCTGCTGGATCTGGATGACGGCGTGAAGGATTTGTCGCCGGTAGAGCCACCGGTCGTCGCCGATTTGCCGCAGGATGACCTGGAGCTGCCAGCCGATTTCGACCTGTCGCTGGCTGACGAGATGGACTCCAACCCGGCGGGCGAGCCTGATGCATTTGCCGCCGAGCTGGATGACGTCAACGCCGAGCTGGATCGCCTGTCGCAGAGCATCGCCGAGCCGACGTTCACCGAGGCCGATGCGGCGCTGGGTGACGATTTGGGTGAAGACGATTTCGACTTCCTCGCGGGCACCGACGAAGCAGCCACCAAACTTGATCTGGCCCAGGCCTACATCGACATGGGCGACAGCGACGGCGCGCGCGACATCCTCAACGAAGTGTTGACCGAGGGTGACGAGAAGCAGCGCGGCGAAGCCAAGGACATGCTCTCGAGCCTGTAGTAAGTTCAGTTGTAAACAAAAACGGCAGCCCATGAGGCTGCCGTTTTTGTTTGGCTCACTGGATCAAGAGATCGCAGCCTTCGGCAGCTCCTACAGGAAAACGCCGATTCTTGTGTAGGAGCTGCCGAAGGCTGCGATCTTTTGATCTTGAGGCCTTATAATGCCCGCCTTTGCAAAAACAGCAGGCTGTCCCACCTTGGCAAACATAGATAACCCGGTCGCCGAAATGGCCCCCGACGGCTTTTACCGCGTTGCGCTGGGCGTTGAATACAAAGGCTCGCGCTACAGTGGCTGGCAGCGTCAGTTAACCGGAGTGGCAACGGTGCAGGAAGCGCTTGAAAAAGCCTTGTCGAAAGTCGCCAACGCGCCAGTTTCCTTGCAGTGCGCCGGGCGTACCGATGCGGGTGTGCATGCCTGCGGACAAGTGGTGCATTTCGACACGCAGGTCGATCGCTCGCTGAAGGCCTGGGTAATGGGCGCCAACATCAACCTGCCTCACGACATCAGTGTCAGCTGGGCGCGGGTGATGCCGGCGCATTTCCATGCGCGGTTCAAGGCCATCGCCCGGCGCTATCGTTATGTGATCTACAACGATCAGATTCGCCCGGCCCATCTCAATGAAGAAATCACCTGGAATCACCGTCCGCTGGACGCTGAGCGAATGGCCGAAGCCGCGCAGTATCTGATTGGCACCCACGATTTCAGTGCGTTTCGTGCCGGCCAGTGCCAGGCGAAATCGCCGATCAAGAAGATGCATCACCTGCGCGTGACCCGTCACGGCAAGATGATCGTGCTCGACATCCGCGCCAACGCATTCCTGCACCACATGGTGCGCAACATCGCCGGCGTCCTGATGACCATCGGCGCTGGCGAGCGGCCGGTCGAGTGGATGAAGGAAGTGCTGGAAAGTCGCGAGCGCCGGTCTGGCGGCGTGACAGCGCATCCTTACGGCTTGTATCTGGTGCAAGTCGAGTACCACGACGAATTTCCGCTGCCTGAGCGTTTTATCGGTCCACATTTCCTTACGGGTTTCTCCGAACTTGACGGCTGACGCCCTCGAACGCTTTTGTTACCATCCGGGACTTTCCCGGATTCTGCCTCGGAGTTTTTCTCGATATGTCAGCCGTTCGCAGCAAGATCTGCGGCATTACCCGCATAGAAGATGCGCTGGCCGCCGTCGAAGCCGGGGCTGATGCGATCGGATTCGTGTTTTACGCCAAAAGTCCGCGCGCAGTATCGGTGCAGCAAGCACGGGAAATCATCAAGGCCATGCCGCCGTTTGTGACCACCGTGGGCCTTTTCGTCAATGCCAGCCGTTGCGAGTTGGGGGAAATCCTCGATGCCGTGCCGCTGGATCTGTTGCAGTTCCATGGCGACGAAACCGCCGAAGAGTGCGAAGGCTGGCATCGTCCTTATATCAAGGCGCTGCGGGTCAAGGCCGGTGATGACATTGCCGCGGCTGTCGATGCTTACCCAAGTGCCAGTGGCGTACTGCTCGATACCTACGTCGAAGGCGTGCCCGGCGGAACCGGCGAGGCGTTCGACTGGTCATTGATTCCGCAAGGTTTAAGCAAGCCGCTGATTCTGGCGGGTGGATTGACCCCGGAAAACGTCGCAGGCGCCGTGGCTCGGGTAAAACCCTACGCAGTCGACGTCAGCGGTGGGGTCGAGGCGAGCAAAGGCATCAAGGATCACGCAAAAGTTCAGGCGTTCATCGGCGCCGTCAGGGGCATTTAGGCCTGTGCATGATGTGACGGCTGGCACACTGCCGCCGTCCACAGCTTGGTAGAAAAGAGGCTGAGGGTTTTTGGGTTGTACGAAGGTCAGTTTTTCTGACCCGGCCATCCTTGATCATCGCCACACATGAATTTAGCTCAAGGGCATACACGGGGCTGCGAACCAGAGCGTTCGGGCCGCCGGTACTGGAGAAAGAAAGCATGAGCAACTGGTTAGTAGACAAACTGATCCCTTCGATCATGCGCTCGGAGGTCAAGAAGAGCTCGGTGCCTGAAGGTCTGTGGCACAAATGCCCGTCCTGTGAGGCTGTGCTTTATCGTCCGGAGCTGGAAAAGACCCTGGACGTTTGCCCGAAGTGCAACCACCACATGCGCATCGGCGCACGTGCGCGCATCGACATCTTCCTTGATGCCGAAGGTCGCAACGAACTGGGCGCCGATCTGGAGCCGGTTGACCGTCTGAAATTCCGTGACGGCAAGAAGTACAAGGATCGCTTGACCGCTGCGCAGAAGCAGACCGGCGAAAAAGACGCGTTGATTTCCGTCAGCGGCACCCTGCTGGGCATGCCGGTAGTGGTTTCGGCGTTTGAATTCAGCTTCATGGGCGGTTCCATGGGTGCCATCGTCGGCGAGCGTTTCGTACGCGCTGCCAACTACGCACTGGAAAACCGCTGCCCGATGATCTGCTTCGCCGCTTCCGGTGGTGCGCGTATGCAGGAAGCCCTGATCTCGCTGATGCAGATGGCCAAGACCTCGGCCGTGCTGGCGCGTCTGCGCGAAGAAGGCATTCCGTTCATCTCGGTGCTGACCGATCCGGTTTACGGTGGTGTTTCCGCCAGTCTGGCAATGCTCGGCGACGTAATCGTTGGCGAACCTAAAGCCCTGATCGGCTTCGCCGGTCCGCGCGTTATCGAGCAAACCGTGCGCGAGAAACTGCCGGAAGGCTTCCAGCGCAGCGAATTCCTGCTGGAGCACGGTGCGATCGACATGATCATCCACCGTCAGGAACTGCGTCCACGTCTGGGCAACCTGCTGGCACAAATGACGGGTAAGCCAACGCCGACATTCGTTGCTGCGCCAATCGAGCCGATCGTCGTTCCGCCGGTGCCAGCCAACATATGACCGAGCGCACCCTTGGCGAGTGGCTCGCCTACCTTGAGCAGTTGCATCCGTCGGCCATCGACATGGGTCTGGAGCGTTCGCAACAGGTAGCGTCCCGCATGGGGCTGGGCCAGCCGGCGCCTCGGGTGATCACGGTCACCGGCACCAACGGCAAGGGTTCGACCTGCGCTTTCGTGGCTTCGTTGCTGCGGGCGCAGGGTCTGAGCGTTGGTGTCTACAATTCTCCGCACCTGCTGCGTTACAACGAGCGGGTGCAGCTCAATGGCGTCGAAGCCACTGACGCACAGCTTTGCGAAGCCTTCGCTGCGGTCGAGGCCGGGCGCGGCGAAACTTCCCTGACTTACTTCGAAATGGGCACCCTGGCGGCGTTCTGGCTGTTTCAGCAGGCCGGGCTCGATGCTGTGGTGCTGGAAGTCGGTCTGGGCGGGCGTCTGGATACGGTCAACGTGGTGGACGCCGATATCGCGCTGGTCACCAGCATTGGTGTCGATCACGCCGATTATCTGGGTGACACTCGCGAATCCGTGGCTTTCGAGAAGGCCGGGATCTTCCGTCAGGGCAAGCCTGCGCTGTGCGGCGACCTCAATCCTCCGCAACCGTTGCTCGACAAGGCGCGCGAACTGGCGTGCCCGTTCTCCTTGCGTGGGCGCGATTTCGATCTCGGCATCACTGACCATAACTGGCAGTGGCGCGGTACCGATGCGCAGGGGCAGGTCGTCGAGCTGCATGATTTGCCGCTGCTTGATCTGCCGATGGAAAACGCCGCGCTGGCGTTGCAGGCGTATTTGCTGCTCGGTTTGCCGTGGAATGCACAGCAGATTGTGGCGGCCTTGCAGGCGACGCGTGTTGTCGGGCGTCTGGATCGCCGTTCGTTCGAATGGAATGGCAAGCGCCTGAATCTGTTGCTCGATGTTGGTCATAACCCGCACGCGGCGGAGTATCTGGCTCGCCGTCTGGCCTCGCGACCACCGGTCGGCAAGCGTCTGGCGGTGTTTGGTTTGCTGGCGGACAAGGATCTGGATGGTGTTGTCAGCGAGTTGAATGCTAGTGTCGAACACTGGGCAGTAGCGCCGCTGGATTCACCGCGTGCGTGCCCTGTTGCGCAATTGCAGGCGGCATTGCAGAACCTTGGCGCGTCGGTCACGTCTTACGACAGTGTTGCCGCCGCACTTGAAGGGCAGTGCGCCGTCGCAACCAGCGACGATGAGATTCTGTTGTTCGGATCATTTTATTGTGTCGCCGAGGCCCTTGAATGGTTGGCCCGGCACTCCACGGAGGAAGCGGCAAATGGCTTTGCTGGATAAAGCGTACAAACAGCGCATGGTCGGTGCCCTGGTGCTGGTGGCGCTGGCGGTGATTTTCCTGCCGATGCTGTTTTCCCGTCAGGACGAACAGCGTCAGGTGACCGTCGAGGCCCCGGCTGCCCCGGCTGCCCCGGCTGCGCCTGCCGTGCCGCAAGTGCAGTTGGAACCGGTCGCCGTTCCCGAGCCGCAAACCTTGCCGCAAGAGCCCGTGCCAAGCGATGACGAAATCGCCGAGCAAGTCGCGCCTTCTGCGCCGATCGCCCCGGCACCTGTTGTGCCGGCCCAGATCGCCAAGCCTGCCGCGCCGCCGCCGGTGTCCAAGCCGATTCCTGCGCCTGCCCAGCCGATTGCTTCAGCGACGACCAAGCCTGACACCACTCAGAGCCGTGTCGACGCCAATGGTCTGTCGGTAAGCTGGTCGGTGCAACTGGCCAGCCTGTCGAGTCGTGCCAGCGCCGAGAGTCTGCAGAAAACTTTGCGCAGCCAGGGCTACAACGCTTACATCCGTTCCGCCGATGGCAAGAATCGGGTGTTCGTCGGCCCGCTGATCGAGCGCGCCGAAGCCGATCGTCTGCGTGATCTTTTGAGCCGTCAGCAGAAGCTCAAGGGCTTTGTCGTGCGCTTCCAGCCCGAGCGTGGCTAGGATCTATCGATTCGATTGAAATGCACTGAAAATCGCAGCTTACCGACAGCCATGCGCTCTGCTAAAATGCGCCGCCTTATCCGTCTGTAGGCTGCACTGTGCCATTTACCTGGGTTGACTGGGCGATCGTTGCAATCATCGCCATCTCCGCATTGATCAGTTTGAGCCGCGGCTTCGTCAAAGAAGCATTATCGCTGGTGACCTGGATCATCGCAGGAGTCGTAGCCTGGATGTTCGGTGGTTCATTGTCCGAGTACCTCGCCGGATACATCGAAACCCCATCGGCTCGCGTGATCGCGGGCTGTGCCATCATGTTTGTCGCCACGCTGATCGTGGGCGCAATGATCAATTATCTTATCGGCGAGTTGGTTCGCGTCACCGGGTTGTCCGGGACCGACCGCTTTCTGGGAATGGCCTTCGGCGCGGCGCGTGGCGTGTTGCTGGTGGTCGTCGCAGTCGGGCTGTTGAGCCTGGGGCCGGTACAGCAGGACGGGTGGTGGAAAGAGTCACAGCTCGTGCCAAAATTTCTATTGGTCGCCGACTGGTCCAAGAACCTGATTCTTGGGTGGAGCAGTCAGTGGCTTGCCAGCGGAATCAGCGTACCCGCTGAAATTCCGTTCAAGGAACAGCTCTTGCCGTCGGCCAAAACGCCGCAGTGAGTGTTGTTCAGTTCAGATCCATTAAGTAGGGGTTGCGTCGCATGTGTGGCATCGTCGGTATCGTCGGTAAGTCGAACGTCAATCAGGCGCTGTATGACGCGCTAACCGTGCTCCAGCACCGCGGCCAGGACGCTGCCGGTATCGTGACCAGCCATGATGGCCGGTTGTTCTTGCGCAAGGACAATGGCCTGGTGCGTGACGTGTTCCATCAGCGTCACATGCAACGCCTGGTCGGCCATATGGGTATCGGCCACGTCCGTTATCCAACCGCTGGCAGCTCGACTTCGGCCGAAGCCCAGCCGTTTTATGTCAACTCGCCTTACGGCATTACGCTGGCGCATAACGGTAACCTGACCAACGTTGAGCAGTTGGCCAAAGAAATCTACGAATCCGATCTGCGTCACGTCAACACCAGTTCCGACTCGGAAGTGCTGCTCAACGTGTTCGCCCACGAGCTGGCCCAGCGCGGCAAGCTGCAACCGACCGAAGAAGACGTGTTTGCTGCCGTGACCGACGTGCACAACCGTTGCGTCGGCGGTTACGCGGTAGTGGCCATGGTGACCGGTTACGGCATCGTCGGTTTCCGTGACCCGCACGGCATCCGCCCGATCGTGTTCGGTCAGCGTCACACAGACGAAGGCGTCGAGTACATGATCGCCTCGGAAAGTGTCTCCCTGGACGTGCTCGGTTTCACCCTGATTCGCGACCTGGCGCCGGGCGAAGCGGTCTACATCACTGAAGAGGGCAAGCTGCACACCCGTCAGTGCGCGACCAGCCCGTCCCTGACACCGTGCATCTTCGAGCACGTCTATCTGGCGCGTCCGGACTCGATCATCGACGGCGTGTCGGTCTACAAGGCGCGCCTGCGCATGGGCGAGAAGCTCGCCGAGAAGATCCTGCGTGAGCGTCCTGAACACGACATCGACGTGGTCATCCCGATTCCGGACACCAGTCGCACCGCTGCGCTGGAGCTGGCTAATCACTTGGGCGTGAAATTCCGCGAAGGTTTCGTCAAGAACCGTTACATCGGCCGCACCTTCATCATGCCGGGCCAGGCTGCCCGCAAGAAATCGGTACGCCAGAAGCTCAACGCCATCGAGCTGGAGTTCCGCGGCAAGAACGTGATGCTGGTTGACGACTCGATCGTTCGCGGTACCACCTGCAAGCAGATCATCCAGATGGCCCGCGAAGCTGGCGCGAAAAACGTCTACTTCTGCTCGGCTGCTCCTGCGGTGCGCTTCCCGAACGTCTACGGCATCGACATGCCAAGCGCCCATGAACTGATCGCCCACAACCGTTCGACTCAGGACGTGGCTGATCTGATCGGTGCTGACTGGCTGATCTATCAGGACTTGCCTGACTTGATCGAAGCAGTCGGCGGCGGCAAGATCAAGATCGAAAACTTCGATTGCGCAGTGTTCGACGGCAAGTACGTGACGGGCGACGTCGACGAGGCTTATCTGGACAAGATCGAGCAGGCACGCAACGATGCCTCGAAGGTCAAGACCCAGGCGGTCAGTGCGATCATCGATCTGTATAACAACTGAGTTTCTACCGGCCCTGAGGGGCCGGTTTTGTATCTGGCAAAAGACTTTTTATTTATCGAGAACAGGCAAGGAGTGACAGCATGAGTCAGGAATGGGATGCCGGTCGTTTGGATAGCGACCTCGAAGGCGTAGCGTTCGATACCCTGGCCGTACGTGCCGGTCAGCACCGTACGCCGGAAGGCGAACACGGTGATCCGATGTTCTTCACCTCAAGCTACGTGTTCCGCACTGCCGCCGACGCAGCAGCACGGTTTGCCGGCGAAGTGCCGGGCAACGTTTACTCGCGCTACACCAACCCGACCGTGCGCGCGTTCGAAGAGCGCATTGCTGCGCTGGAAAGCGCCGAGCAAGCTGTCGCGACGGCGACCGGCATGGCCGCGATCATGGCGGTGGTAATGAGCCTGTGCAGCGCCGGCGATCACGTGCTGGTCTCGCGCAGCGTGTTCGGTTCGACCATCAGCCTGTTCGAAAAGTATTTCAAGCGTTTCGGCATCGAAGTCGACTATGTGCCGCTGGCAGAGCTGCCGGCGTGGGATGCGGCGATCAAGCCAAACACCAAGCTGCTCTTCGTCGAGTCGCCATCCAATCCGCTGGCTGAGCTGGTGGACATCACCGCCCTGGCGGAAATTGCGCACGCCAAAGGCGCGATGCTGGTGGTCGACAACTGCTTCTGCACACCTGCGTTGCAGCAGCCGCTGAAGCTCGGTGCGGACATCGTCGTGCACTCGGCGACCAAGTTCATCGATGGCCAGGGCCGTTGCATGGGCGGCGTGGTCGCCGGTCGCAGCGAGCAGATGAAAGAAGTCGTCGGTTTCCTGCGTACCGCCGGGCCAACGTTGAGTCCGTTCAACGCGTGGATCTTCCTCAAAGGTCTGGAAACCCTGAACCTGCGGATGAAGGCGCACTGTGCCAACGCCCAGCAACTGGCCGAATGGCTGGAGCAGCAGGACGGTATCGAGAAGGTCCATTACGCCGGTCTCAAGAGCCATCCACAGCATGAGCTTGCTCAGCGTCAGCAGAAGGGCTTTGGTGCGGTGGTGAGTTTTGAGGTCAAGGGCGGTAAAGAGGGCGCGTGGCGCTTTATCGATGCCACCCGGTTGATTTCGATCACCGCCAACCTCGGTGATAGCAAAACCACCATCACCCACCCGAGCACCACTTCCCACGGCCGTCTGGCGCCGCAGGAGCGTGAAGCAGCGGGTATTCGTGACAGCCTGATCCGTGTCGCAGTGGGTCTGGAAGACGTGGCCGACCTGCAAGCCGACCTGGCGCGCGGTCTGGCGGCGCTGTGATCGAATTGTCCACTGCGAAAGCCGGCACCCATGGCCGCGTTGTGCTGGTCACGGGCGCCGCGCGCGGCATTGGTCTGGGCATCGCCGCGTGGCTGATCAGCGAAGGCTGGCAAGTGGTGCTGACCGATCTCGATCGTGCGCGCGGTTCGAAAGTGGCGAAGGTGCTGGGCGAGCACGCCTGGTTCATCGCCATGGACGTTGCGGATGAAGGTCAGGTGGCGCTTGGTGTGGCCGAGGTGTTGGGGCAGTTTGGTCGGCTCGATGCGCTGGTGTGCAACGCGGCGGTGGCTGATCCCCACAACATCACTCTGGAAAGCCTTGATCTGGCCTACTGGAATCGGGTGCTGGCAGTGAATCTCAGCGGGCCGATGCTACTGGCCAAGCATTGCGCGCCGTATCTGCGGGCGCACAATGGCTCGATCGTCAATCTGGCGTCGACCCGTGCCGGACAGTCCGAGCCTGATACCGAGGCATATGCGGCGAGCAAGGGTGGGTTGTTGGCCCTCACTCACGCGTTGGCCATCAGTCTCGGGCCGGAGATTCGGGTCAACGCCGTCAGCCCGGGCTGGATTGATGCGCGGGACCCGTTTGCACGCCGTGCCGAGCCGTTGACCGATTCCGATCACGCTCAGCATCCGGCGGGCAGGGTGGGCACGGTTGAGGATGTCGCGGCGATGGTCGCGTGGCTGCTGTCGAGGAATGCCGGGTTTGTCACCGGGCAGGAATTCGTCGTTGACGGCGGCATGACCAAGAAGATGATTTACAAGCAGTGAAGGGCAGCTTCGAGCTTCAAGCTGCCAGTCAAAGCACAACAGTGAAGTGACCGCTGTAGGTGTTCTTGCTTTTGCTTGCTGCTCGACACTTGTCGCTAAAAGCGGTTTTTGAAAAAAACTTCAATCCTGCTATTGACTTAGGTTCGCTACCTGCGTAAATTTCGCGGCCTCGGAGATGCAAACGGGTGATTAGCTCAGCTGGGAGAGCGTCTGCCTTACAAGCAGAATGTCGGCGGTTCGATCCCGTCATCACCCACCACTTCCGGGTAACTTGCGAAAGCAAGAGGGTAGGCTGAAAGTGCCTGCACCGACGCGCAGCGGTAGTTCAGTCGGTTAGAATACCGGCCTGTCACGCCGGGGGTCGCGGGTTCGAGTCCCGTCCGCTGCGCCATATTTAACGGGTCAGACATTGTCTGGTTCGCGATTGAAAAGCACCGAAGCTTTCAATCAAAACGAGTTACTTGAGCGCAAGCTCAAAGCGATACGCAGCGGTAGTTCAGTCGGTTAGAATACCGGCCTGTCACGCCGGGGGTCGCGGGTTCGAGTCCCGTCCGCTGCGCCATATCTGCTTCGAGGCCCACTGAACGCCTTGAAGCACCGAAAGCAGCCATTGGCTGATTCGGAATCGATAGCAAAGACCCTGGTCGAAAGACCGGGGTTTTTTGTGTCTGAAATTTGACCCTCCGCTTTTCTTCCTGTCTTCCACCGTCCTGTGCCCAATACAAATCCCTGTGGGAGCGAGCCTGCTCGCGAAGGCGTCGGCACATTCAAAATTTGCATCCGCCGCAAGAACGCTTTCGCGAGCGCCTAGACATGCACAGTTATCTCTACGGGTTTGCTGCGGTGCCACGTCGCATTGATTTTTTGATTCTTTAGTCAGAATTATGTAACTGGTTGTTTGCTGCGAGCCAAGAAACCTTTAAAGTTAACCTTTCGGTCAGCTTTGCACTGTCAACACAGCTCTTTGCTTCGCCAGAAAGAGCTTCTGCAAGACTCGAGATTCCCAGTAGATAACCAGAAGGGCGGACATATAACCGCCCAGAGGATGATCCATGTCCAACCGTGAAATATCCCGGCGCTCATTCCTTCAGGGCGGGCTGGTAGCGGGAGTGAGCGTCACGCTCACGCCGCTCAGCAGTCAGGCGCTGGCTGCCTTGATGGAAAACAGCGTCACCGTGCCGTCCGAGAAGTGGCTCGGCAACAACGGTAAGGCGCGTCAGCGTAACGATGCACTGTCCAAGGTCTGCGGTAGCAAAGTGTTTGCCCGCGATATCCGATCCAAGGACATGCCGGGTTGGCCTGAGCAGCAGGGTCACGCCATGCTGCTGAAAACCATCAAGGCTGATCGCATCTATGCCGGCTACGACCTGTCGTGGCTTGGTGCAGACTTGCAACCGGATCGCATCGTTACCGCTGCTGACCTGGACAAGGACGGCATCGTCTTTCCGGAGGAACACGCTCCGGATCCGCTGCTGCCGGAAGGCAAAGTGCCGATGTTCATCGGGCACCCGGTGGCAATCCTGATATGGAACGATTTCGAGCGTTTCCGTCAGGCCAAGAACCAGCTCAAATTCAATGACAAGGCGATTCGTTACGGTGCTCAAGTGCCGTTCTACGAACGCGACCCCTACGGCAGCTTCCGCTATGTGCGTGTAGGTGGCCCGACCTCGGCCGATGAAGACGAATTCGCCAGCCTCAAGGATTCGATACTGTTCCCGATGCTGAAAAACCGCCGTCCGGTGTGGGATGCATCGCCGAATCTGCATGGCAACCTGACCGAGCGCGGGCTGTTCTACGCCGATCGCATGAAGAAAGAGATCGACACGCCGCCGGACAACTGGCTGGTGTTCGATGAGCGCTACAAGACTCCGTCGATCGAGCCGGCCGCCATGGAGCCGGACAACGGCAATGGCTGGTATGACCCGAAGACCAAAACCCTGCACTTTGTCGTGGCGACCCAGTGCCCGCTGGAAACGGCGACCGATACCGCGAAAATGATCGCGCCTTCGCGCTTTGGCCTGGCCAACCTGAACATGCATCCGGGTTACACCGTGGGTTACGGCTCCAAAGACCACAACATCTTCGTTTACTACGCGGCCCTCGCTGCGCTGTACGGCGCCGGTGTGCCTGTGCGTCTGGCCAACGATCGTTACGAGCAGTTCCAGAGCGGTATCAAGCGTCACCCGTTCGACATCCGTTACCAATTGGCGGTGGACAAGAACGATTACAGCTTCAAGATTTTCCGCGCCGAAATGAGCGTCGACGGTGGTGGCCGGATCAACTACAGCCCGTCGGTAGCCGCAGTGGGTGCCACGGCAGCGCAGTCGATCTACTACATGCCGCAGAATGACCTGCAAGTTACCGCCTATCACTCGCGCGGTGTTGAGGCGGGTTCGATGCGCGGCTACGGCACCCTGCAAAGCATGGCGGCGACCGAAATGATGGTCGACGAAATCGCCAATCGCCTGGGTGTCGACGCGATCGACCTGCGTCGCAAAAACGCTCTGCGTTCCGGCATGAAAAATACCCAGGGTGCGATTCCGGCCGGCGCGCTGCGACTGCACGAGATTCTCGACAAGGCCTCAGTACACGAGGTCTGGAAAAACCGCGACGCGATCAAGAAACAGCGTGAAGCGGCAGACCCGGATAACTGGTATGGCGTGGGTTTTGCCATCTGCCAGAAAGACTTCGGCACCGGTTCCGAAGCGCCGATGGCCAGCATCGAATTCACTGCCGACGGTCGCATTACCTTGCGACACATTGGCATTGAAATCGGCACCGGCATGTCCACGTCGCAAGCTTTGGTCGTCGCCGATTTCCTCGGCAGCCCGGCGCACGAAGTGAAGACTGGCGAAACCGAATGGAAGGAAATGCAGCTGATCACCAGCGGCAACCCTTACACCATGAGCCAGGCCGAGCAGGACAGCCTGCTGCGCAACCCGCGCTGGGTGGGCAAATTGGCCTCGGCGTCGTCCGCGACCAACTCCGCTTACTACTTCAGTCATGCCACCCGTGAAGCAGCGCGTGTGTTGTTCAATCACGGTCTGTGGCCGGCGGCGCTGGAGATCTGGCGTCAGGGGCCTTATGGCGGCCAGGCCAACCCTTACGTGGTGCGACGTGAAGACGCGCATTGGGTCGATGGCAAACTGACCGCCAACGGCATGCAGCCGCTGAGCTTCGAAGAGTTGGCCAAACGCGCTCACGAGCGTGGCTTGGTCACTGCGGCGACAGTTCACGGTTTCAACCGCTGGAGCTGGGCCGAGGCTGAGTACAGCATCGACGGCGTAAAAGAGCGTCTGCCACTCGATGGTCTGGCGGTGAAGTATGGCGACGGCGCACCGAAGGCCAAGCAAGCGTTGATGAGCACTGCCGGTTTCCACCTGCTGGATCGCCAGAACATCAACTACCCGGTGACCCAGCTGAACAACGCTGCCGTGACGTACTACAGCCCGGTCGCGACGCTGGTCGAGTTGAAGGTCAACAAAGGCTCGGCGGAAGTCGAAGTGCTCAATCACCATTCGTGGGTCGAGTGCGGGCGTGTGCTGGTCGAAGAACTGGTCAAGGGCCAGCTCGAGGGCGGTATCGCCATGGGCATCGGCCACGCATTGATGGAAGAAATGCCGCTGTACGAAGGTGGGCCGGGGGAGGGTGACTGGAACTTCAACCGTTACCGCTTGCCAATGGCGCGTCACGTTGCGGTGTGGAAACAGACGGCGGAAATTCTGCCGCCGCTGTCGCCAAGCGATCCGTCCAAAGGCATCGCCGAAGTGGTGATGATCCCGGTAGTCGGTGCCATCGGTAACGCCGTGGCGCACGCCATCGGAAAACGTGTTCGCGATCTGCCAATCACTGCTGCGCGCATCAAGGAGGCCCTCAATGGCTAACCGTCCGCTTCAACTGACCCTCAATGGTCAATCCGTCGGCCCGGTGGACATCCCTGATGACCTGCCGATGATCGACTACCTGCACGAATACAAGAATCTCACCGGCTCGCGCCTGGGCTGTGGTCAGGGTATCTGCCACGCCTGCGTTGTGATCGTCGACAATCCGGACGGCACCAGCGAAGAAGTGCGCACCTGCATCACCGGCGCGCATTATTTCGAAGGCAAGAAAGTTCGCACCATCGAAAGCCACGCCAAGCGTGACGAGGACGGTCAGGTCACTGAGCTGAACCCGATCCAGCAGCGTTTCGTCGACGAGTTCGCCTTCCAGTGCAGCTACTGCGCTCCGGGCTTCGTCAATGCTGCGACCGTGCTGGTGGAAAAGCTGCAACGCCAGCCGATCGTCAAAAGCCAACTGGAACAAGTCATCGAGGACAGCCTCGGCCATCACATCTGTCGTTGCACCGGGTACGTGCGTTACTACAACGCTACCCGCAACGTGCTGACTGATCTCGGCCTGGTCAAGGAGGGTTAAGCATGAAGCTTTTATTGACCCGCCTGACCCTGGCGGTCGGGCTGACTGCGCCGCTGTTGTTGGCGCACGCTGATGGTCAGGTCAAGCGCGGCGAGTATCTCGCCCGCGCTGCCGACTGCGTGGCCTGCCACACAGCACCGGGTGGTGCGCCGTATGCGGGTGGCCTGCCGATCGTCTCGCCGTTCGGCACGATCTACGGCACCAACATCACGCCGAGTAAAGAGCACGGTATCGGTTTGTACAGCGATGAGGAGTTCTTTGCCGCGCTCACCGAAGGCAAGCGCCGCGACGGTGCGAATCTGTATCCGGCGATGCCGTACACCTCCTATCACCTGGTGCCGCGGGAAGATTCCGACGCGATTCATGCGTATCTGAAAACCGTCGAGCCGATCGAGCGTGCTGCACCGGTCACCAGCCTGAGCTTTCCGTTCAACGTGCGTCTGGGCCTGATGGGCTGGAACATGATGTACGGCAAAGATGTGAAGCTGGATTCGGGCGAAGGTAAAAGCGAAGCGTGGAAGCGCGGCCAATACATGGTCGACGTTCTCGGCCACTGCGGCGAATGCCATACGCCGCGCGGCCTGCCGGGCGCTATGCAGATGGACAAACGCATGACCGGTGGCATCCTCAACGGTTATCTGGCGCCGAGTCTACTGGCGACCGATCTGGCTGCTCGCGGCTGGAATCATCAGGACCTGAGCACGTTCCTCAAGCACGGTATGAGTGCGCAGGGCACGATGTTCAACGAGATGTTCCCGGTATTCCACAACAGCACTCAGGGCCTGACTGATACCGATCTGGCTGCGATGGCCACGTTCCTGCTCGGTGATCAGCCGCCGGCAGCCAAAGCGCTGGTCGAAGTGCCAGTGGAAAAGCTCAGCGCGAGCGCTCAGCGCGGCCGTCAGGATTACTTGAACGTCTGCGCCGGATGTCACGCGGTCGGTGGCGAAGGCAAACCGCATATCGCGGTGGCCATGCGCGGCAACACCACGCTGCGTCTGGAAGATCCACGCAACTTGCTGCGCGTGATCGAGGATGGTATCGGCGAACAGAAATTCTCCGGGTTCGAGCACATGCAACCGATGCCGGGTTTTGCCGACAAGCTCAGTCCTGAGCAGTTGACCGATCTGCTGAACTACTTGCGCCAAGGCTGGGGTGGTCAATCCGCTGAACTGGCAGTGAGCGAAGTGCAGAAGCTGCAAGCCGACGCTCCGACCATCGAGCACAAGGCGCACTGATATGCAGCATCTCGATCTGCAAGTGGTGCGCCGCGCGCTGGAGTGGTCGGTAGCGGGGCAGCGCATCTGGCTCTGCACCGTGCTGACTACCTACGGCTCGGCACCGCGTGCGCCGGGTTCGCTGCTGGCGGTGAATGAAGGTGGGCAGTGGATCGGGTCGCTGTCCGGCGGTTGCGTCGAGGAAGATTTTCTCGAGCGCGTCGCCGAAGGTGCGTTTCTCGATGCGGTCAATGTCGTGCGTTACGGTGAAGGCGACGATCCGCGCTCGCGGGTCAGCCTGCCCTGTGGTGGCATTCTCGATGTGCTGGTAGAGAAATTTGACGCCGACTGCGACGTCCAGGCGCATCTGCGCGAATTGGAGTCGGCGCTGCTCGGTCAGCGTCGATTGATTCGCGAGGTCGATCTGGCCAGCGGTGCGCGCAGTCTGTTCGCTGATCGCGAGCAGGGTGCGCGTATCGAGCGGGAGATTGATCGGGTGCGGATCCGCATCGGTGCGGCGCAGCGTTTGTTGCTCGCCGGATATTCCAGCGTGGCGCAGGCGTGCGCCGAGTTTGCGGTCGGCCTCGGTTTCGAAGTGATCCTCTGCGATCCGCGCGATGAAGTGCTCGAGGGTGTGGTGCTCAGTGGTGTGGAGATTCGTCGGCAACTGCCGTCGGTGTTCATTGCCGATGGCGGTTGCCATCGAGATACCGCGGTCGTGGCGCTGACCCATGACCCGCGCATCGACGATCTGGCGATGATGGAAGCGGTGCGTACCGAAGCGTTCTACATTGGCGTGATGGGCTCGCTGCAGACTTCGCAGAAACGCTTCGAGCGTTTACGTCGGATTGGCGGGCTGGGGGAGGGCGAGTTGGCGCGGATACATGCACCGATCGGCCTTAACCTGGGCAGCAAGACGCCGGCGGAAATTGCGTTGGCGGTGCTGGCGGATATCTTGCGCATACGCAGTGGGATTGCTCGGGATCAGCTCTGATACTGAGTGGCAGATGTCATTGTGGCGAGAGAGTGTGCTCCCTCGCCACAGTTGCTTCTGAAGAATGAAGCGGGGCGTTTGATCAGAAACCGTATTTGTCGCGCAACCCGTAATACCAAGCCCCCAGCGCCGCAAACGGCGTGCGCAGCAGTTGCCCGCCCGGGAACGGATAGTGCGGCAGATCAGCAAACGCATCAAAACGCTCCGCCTGACCACGCAACGCCTCGGCCAACACTTTGCCGGCCAGATGCGTGTACGTCACACCATGACCACTGCAACCCTGCGAGTAATAGATGTTGTCGCCCAGGCGTCCAACCTGCGGCAGGCGCGACAGGGTCAGCAGGAAGTTTCCGGTCCAGGCGTAATCAATCTTCACGTCCTTGAGCTGCGGGAAAGCCTTGAGCATTTTCGGGCGGATGATCGCTTCGATGTTTGCCGGATCCCGTGCGCCATACACCACGCCGCCGCCGAAAATCAGGCGCTTGTCGCCCGTCAGACGGTAGTAGTCGAGAAGGTAATTGCAGTCTTCGACACAGTAATCCTGTGGCAGCAGGCTTTTCGCCAGTTCATCGCCCAACGGTTCAGTGGTGATCACCTGAGTGCCGCACGGCATCGATTTGGCCGCCAGTTCCGGCACCAGATTGCCGAGGTAGGCGTTACCGGCGACGATGATGAATTTGGCCCTGACCTTGCCCTGCGGTGTATGAACCACTGGATTGGCGCCGCGCTCGATACGCACGGCGGGCGATTGCTCATAGATAGCGCCGCCAAGCGATTCGACTGCCGCGGCTTCGCCTAGCGCCAGGTTTAGCGGGTGAATGTGGCCGCCACTCATGTCGAGCATGCCGCCGACGTACTGATCGCAGGCCACGACCTCACGAATACGACGTTGATCAAGCAATTCAAGCTGCGTATGGCCGAAGCGTTCCCACAGACGCTTTTGCGACTCCAGGTGGTCCATCTGCTTGGCCGACAGCGCCGCGAACACGCCGCCGTCCTTCAGATCGCACTGTATGTTGTACTTGGCGACGCGCTCGCGAATGATCCGGCTGCCTTCGAAGGCCATGTGGCCGAGCAGCTGCGCTTGCTTCGGGCCGACGGTGCGTTCGATCACATCGATGTCGCGGCTATAGCTGTTAACAATCTGGCCGCCGTTGCGTCCCGATGCGCCGAAACCGACCTTGGCTGCTTCCAGCACGGTCACGCGAAAACCGCTCTCCAGCAGAAACAGGGCGGAGGACAATCCGGTATACCCGGCACCAATCACACAGACATCCGTCTCCACATCATCCTGCAAGGCCGGACGAGCCGGTACGGCATTGGCCGACGCAGCGTAATAAGACTCTGGGTAAAGGGTGTTCGCCATCCTGCAGCCTCTGTTTAATATATTTTACGAGTGCGCCGATCCTACCCGAGTTGAAAAACCTCCGCCAGCCACTGAAAATCTCCGTTGCTGAGCGAAAATTAAATATTTTGCATATTCATAGGGTTAGGTGAAAAAAAGGTGTTGACACCCCTCCGGAATTCCGTAGAATGCCGCCTCACAGCAGGCACGTAGCTCAGTTGGTTAGAGCACCACCTTGACATGGTGGGGGTCGTTGGTTCGAGTCCAATCGCGCCTACCAAACAAAATCCGCTCTGCTGGGCGGTCTAGAAGGGCTCACCGAAAGGTGGGCCCTTTTTTGTTGTCTGGGGGTTTGCAGACCTCTTGCGAAATCCTCGCTTCAGAACATCAATTCGGCACTCACCTCGACGTGCGCTTCCCTTCCTCATGATTACCTTCTCTTTCCACATTGATGAGACGGCTTCAGAGCTGGTGCATAACGACAGCCATTCCTCCGCGTCAAATTCTCATTCCATAAAAATAGTGTGGATATTGAATGAGTTACGAGCTTTTTTAACCGACCGGTTATCGAAAAAATATTGTCGCTGAAGCGATTAATCAGTAATATCCGCTCCGCGTTCACCACCACGGTTTATGCATTTTTAATCCCAAGCTTCCATCAGCTGCTTGGGATTTTTTTTGCCTGCGATTTGGCTTTTGCAGCACTTCTCTATCACGTTCCTCAGCTGTACACCGGCGATGTGGTCCGGGCAAGTCCCCACTTTTTGAACTACTACTGACTGGCCGATTTTCAACTCTTTTATAAAGGAGTGTGTCTGTGCTGGCTCAGTGGTTTCTAGCGGCTATTCATTTACTGGCTTTTGCCTTGGGCTTTTGGGCAGTGCTGACGCGTGGAGCGGCGTTCAGCCGCTTGGCGTCCGGCGCGGGGGAGGTCAGGCGCGTGTTGCTCGCCGATAATCTGTGGGGCATCTCTGCGTTGATTCTGTTGGTGACGGGCGGGATGCGTGCCTTTGGCGGGTATGAGAAGGGCACTGACTATTACCTTCATCAGCCACTGTTCCATCTGAAGATGACACTGTTCGTGCTCATTCTGCTGATGGAGCTCGCGCCGATGATCACGTTGGTCAAATGGCGCATCGCCTCAGCGCGCGGTGCGGCACTCGATACCGGGCGTGCAAAGTTGTACGCGCGAATCAGCCATGTCGAAGCGTTGTTGCTGATGCTGATGGTGGTTGCCGCCACTGGCATGGCGCGTGGCGTGACATTCGCTTAGGAGGGCGAATTCCCTGCGCTCTATCGGAATCGTCCGACAGCCAGCCTTTGGAATGGCCGGTAAGATCGAGCGGTAACAGGGGATACGGAAAATGAAGCGGAAGGGGATTGGTGTGTCAGGCGCCGTGCCCAACAGAGTGGGGAGCGGGTGGCAATACGGCGCGTGTATCTCTAGCCAGTCATTGTGCTGGGCAAACGAACTGGCTACTGACTGCGATGCGGCTCAGGGTGTTTGTGGTTTGTCCGGAGCGGTCAGGCCAGCTTGAATGCGCTGGTAGATCTCTTCACGGTGCACCGCAACGTTCTTCGGAGCGTTGATGCCAATTCGTACTTGCTGGCCGCTAACGCCCAGGATGGTGATGGTGATGTCATCACCAATGTTTATGCTTTCACCGACTTTGCGGGTGAGTATCAGCATGGTCTTCTCCTTGATTGCTTTGTAGGGCACCTGATTCAGACAGTGCAGAGGTCGGTGGTACGTATAGATTAGTGCGAAGTCTCACAGTTTGGGTGCCTCTTTCTGACGCGCAGATGCGGCATTAATTCCCAGGGCGTAACTATACAGAGGCTGCAATCATCAATCTCGTTGTTTCGTGCCCATTTTGCGGGGCTCGCGAAGTATTTATGAATGGTAAGATCGCCGCTTTGAGATTTCCGAGGAAACCGTTGTGCGCAAATTGGTCTGGATAGTCGCGGCACTGGCATTGGCAGGATGTGGTGAAGGCAAGAGTGTAGACGCGCAAAAGCCGAAAACGGCGGTCGCGACTGCTCCTGCGGTCGCCTCTGCTCCACAGTGGGATCTCGAGGTGCGCGGCGAAACGCCTCAGGCGGTCAGTGATCTGAGCGGCTGGCTGATCGAGCATGCGTTTGTTCCGACGGTAATCAAGGACAGCAGCGGCAAAGTGCGAATTCTGATTGGCCCTTTCAACTCCAAGGCTGAAGCCGAAGCTCGGCAGGTGCAGGTCGATGCGGCATTGGCAAAGGCCAAAAAACGGAATATCGAATCGGTGGTGATCGAGCATCCGATCCAGCCGTAACATTGTTTTCAGCGGAGCAGCTTAAAGGGTGTCGGATGCGATTCGTCTTATACGAGTCACTTACGATTTCTTGAAGGAGCTCCGCATGGCCTCCGCCAATCCCTACAAGCTCTTCAGTGCTGTGCTGCAGCGTAAAACCCGGTTGAGCCCGCACTTGATGCGGATCACGTTCGCCGGTCCTGAAATTGCCAGCATGGCCACCTGGGCGCCCGATCAGCGGGTCAAACTTTTTTTCCCTGCCGCAGATGGTTCTCCTGCAAATCTTGCGCAGGAGGAAGGTTGGTACGCGCGTTTCCGTTCGATGTTGGCGAGCCGCCGTCCGGCGATGCGTACTTACACGATTCGTCATCTGCGTACCGAGCAAGGTGAGGTCGACATTGATTTCGTCTTGCACGGTGAGACGGGGCCTGCTTCGCGCTGGGCGTTGCGAGCGCAGTCGGGCGAGTCGATACAAATCCTTGCGCCTGACAACCGTTTCTCTGCGAAGGAGGCCGGAGGGTTCGAATGGCGGCCGCCGCAGGCTCTCAAGCAAGTATTGCTGGTTGCCGACTCGACGGCGTTGCCGGCAGCCATGGGCATTCTTGATGAGTTGGCTGCCCTTGCCTATCCGCCCCAGACGCAAGCTTTCTTCGAAGTCGACAGTGCACAAGACATGCTTTCAGTGCCTGACTGGCCGGGGCTTACAGTTCAATGGCTGATCCGTGAGCAGGCAGATGCGACAGTCGCCGGGATGTTAATGGTTGAGGCGGTGCGGCAGGCGACCTTGCCCATTCATGCTTCGTCAGCGAGCCAGGCCATCGAACTCGCTGAGGTCGATGTTGATAAAGATATTCTTTGGGAAATTGCCAATACGTCGGAAGAAGGATTTTACGGCTGGGTCGCTGGCGAAAGTGCGGCCGTCATGAGTTTGCGCAAATACCTTGTCAAGGACTGCGGGATCCCTCGTGAATCGCTCAACCTGATGGGATATTGGCGCCACAACAAGCCTGGCGGCTAGCCACAAAAAAAGGCCTCGAACATAACGTTCGAGGCCTTTTTTGTGCTTCCATCAGCTGCAGGCTTTCATGCTCACCGGGCCGACAAATTCGTTGCCGCGCCCCATCACGCACGCCACGCTCTGATTGCGCTGGCGTTCCCAGTCTTGCACCGGGTAGGTCTTGTCCCACGCCTCATATAACTGCCGATCCTGTTTCGACAGACGCAAGCCGTATTGCTTGCTCATGTAGAAATAAGTGCGGGCAATCATGCCGCGAATTGAAGGGCGGGGCATGACCTTCTTGGCCTTGAAGTCGACCTGGGTCAGGCAAGAGCCGTACTGACCGGATTGCACTGGCAGCCAGCCATAGCTGAAATTGCTGCGATCGCCATTCACCTCGCCAATGCTCGGTACCAGGTTATGCAGGTCGGCTTCGGCCTTCTGGTAGATCGGGTCGTAGCGTGTGCAGTTCTTGCGTCCGCCTTCCTGCCAGCATTGGCGCTGATGGCCAAACTGCCAGGCGGGCACAATGTGCTCCCATTCGATACGTGACGCGCGCTTGGCATTTTTGCGCGGTACGTAACCACAGGCTTTCAAATCAACCCGGTTGCCGGTGTATTTGCAGCCGCAGTAGAACTCGGTGGACTGCGGTGCGTACAACTTCCAGGCGACCTTCTTGGCTTCGGAAAATGTGCGAGGTGCGCCCGCCTGGGCGCCCATGGCGATGAACAGCAAGAACAAAGCAAAACAGCGGACAATCATTGAATCAATCTTCCTTCGGCACAACCCAAAAAATCTGCACGCCGCCATCGTCGCGGTAGGCGAGGGTGACGTTGTCGTTCTCGTCGATTTCCTCGAGCAGGCGCTCCCAGTCATCCATCGGCTCGTCCGGCAGGCGGAAGATCAGTGCGGCTTTGGCTTTCTGTGCGGTGGGGGAATTGATGATTTTTTGAACGCGCATACCCATGCGTTCATAAGCGTCAGGAGCATCAGGGGAGGTGGCCACGAGGTTATCCTTATTAAGCTGTACGTGCATACAGTATTTAACTGTAAGCATTTTCGCAACTGCTTAAAATTCAAGAAAATCCTCTGACAGCGCTTTTCCGATTTTGGTGTAGGGCGAGTCGAATTTTTTGTGGGGAAGATGCACGCGGGGTCGTAGGCGACGCACCACCCGCCAATCCGGCGAGTGGTGAGAAGATTGCCCCATCAAGAGTTGATCGGGCGAAGGTCAATCAGTATTCCCAGAACATCCGTTGCAGCTCTTTGCTGTCATTGGTTTTGGTCAGTGCGACCATCGCCAGGATGCGGGCTTTTTGCGGGTTCAGGTCGTGAGCGACGACCCAGTCGTACTTGTCGTCAGGTTGTTCGGCATTGCGCAGAACGAAGCCGCCAGCGTTGACGTGGGACGAACGGATGATCTGCACGCCATCTTTGCGCAGGGCTTGCAATGAAGGGACTACGCGCGAGGACACCGAGCCGTTACCAGTACCAGCGTGGATGATGGCTTTGGCGCCGGATTGGGCGAGTGCCTTGTAGGCGGTATCGCTCACATTGCCGTAGGAATAGGCGATTTCTACGTCAGGCAGGCTCTTGATGTTTTTGATGTCGAACTCGGAATCCATGGTGTGACGCTTGGCTGGCAAGCGGAACCAGTAGGATTTTCCTTCAACGACCATGCCCATTGGGCCCCAGGCACTTTTAAAGGCCTCGGTCTTGATGTTGATCGTTTTGCTCACGTCACGACCGGACTGGATTTCATCGTTCATGGTCACCAGTACGCCTTTGCCGCGAGCTTCTTTGCTGCTGGCCACCGCGACGGCGTTGTACAGGTTGAGCATGCCATCAGCGGACATGGCGGTACCCGGACGCATCGAGCCGACGACGATAATCGGCTTGTCTGTCTTCTCTACCAGGTTAAGAAAGTAAGCGGTTTCTTCCAGCGTATCGGTGCCGTGGGTGATGACGATGCCGTCGACATCTTTGCTGTCAGCCAGCTCGGCGACGCGACGCCCCAATTGCAGCAAGTTGTCGTTAGTGATGCTTTCCGAGGCGATCTGCATGACTTGTTCGCCACGCACATTGGCCAGTTTGCTCAATTCAGGAATGCCGGCAATCAGTTGCTCGACGCCGACTTTGGCTGCCTGGTAAGTGGCGCTGTTGGCGGCGCTGGCACCAGCCCCGGCAATAGTGCCGCCAGTGGCGAGTACTACGACGTTGGCGAGTTTGGTCTGTGTTTCGGCTTCTTTTGCCTGTAGGGCAGTAGGCAGGAGCAGGAGGAGGGCCAAAGCGCCCGGAACGAAGGTTTTGAAAGCAGATTTCATTATTTTTCTCTCTAGTAGTGAGACGGTGCTGATGCAGGTTCATCTAGATGCGCCCCGAGCCGATCTGGATGCCGGGGTGCGGTGTAGGGAGCAGGATCTGTACCAGCCGTACTTTGCGTTAGAGAAATGTTTAACTTGATGATTTACATCAGTATTTTGTGATTGTAGAAAGAGCGCCTCGCATCGGGTATCCGGGTTTCCGAACAATGCGGGCCTTCATGTTCGGCTCTCCGAAAAGGACTACTGGTTCTGTCGAACGAATCGGGTTGCCGTATCTGGAATAGGTGCTAAAGAAACCTTTGCGCTGGCCGATGCGTGTTCAGGGAAACTAAAATTTAGGGAGTTCTCATGTCACTGACGATCGGTTTATCAAATCCCGCTGCTGTCACCATCGGCGGCAAAACCGCTGCGACGATCAATGCATTGAGTCAAGCGGAAGCGGACGCTTCTGCCGAGGCGCTGGGCATCGAGAAAGAAGAGAGCAATCAGGTCAGAACCGGTGGTCCCGCGCAAGAAGACAGCAAGGCTGAAAGCGGCGACAACCTGAGCATCACAGTCAAAATGCTGCTGAAGCGGATGCAGGAATTGCAGAAGCAACTCCAGGAACAGCAACAGCAATTGGCCGCGGCACAAGCTCAGAGCTATCCGACTCCGGAGGCCAAATCGCAGGCTGTCATGTCCATTCAGGGGCAGATCGCGCAAACCAGCGGCGCGATGGCGGAAGTAGCGGGCGCGCTGGTCAAGGAAATGTCCAAGAGTTCCACCAGTGGCAATCTGGTCAGCACCACAGCATAGATAGCAAAGGGGCGAGTCGAATGATTCGTCCTACGATAAATGGTGATTTCCGATTGTTGACAAATCGCGGCCAGGTTCGCATAGTTCGATCTACGCAAACGTTTGCGCGGCTTCCCCTAGGTATAGCTCCATCGGTGGAAGCGCTGTAGATTACGCCAGCGCAAACGTTGCTCAAAATAATCATAAGATCGGAGTGAACCCATGAAGCTGCCATTTGCTGGACGTCTTCTTGCTGTCGCTATGCTGGCTGCCACAGCCGCTGCATTACCCGTCTCTTCGGCGTTCGCCGAATCCCCGGAAAAACCCAAAGTCGCACTGGTCATGAAATCCCTGGCCAACGAATTCTTCCTGACCATGGAAGATGGCGCCAAAGCCTACCAAAAAGAACACTCCGCCGATTTCGACCTGATCTCCAATGGCATCAAGGACGAGACCGACACCGCAGGCCAGACGCGCATCGTCGAGCAAATGATTCTGGCCAAGGTCAATGCCCTGGTCATCGCGCCTTCTGACTCCAAGGCCATGGTGCCGGTGATCAAGAAAGCCGTCGATGCCGGTATTACCGTGATCAACATCGATAACCAGCTCGATCCGCAAATTGTCAAAAGCAAAAACATCAGCGTGCCATTCGTAGGCCCGGACAACCGCAAAGGTGCGCGTCTGGTAGGCGAATATCTGGCCAAACAGCTGAAGGCCGGTGACGAAGTGGGCATCATTGAAGGCGTGTCCACGACGACCAACGCTCAGCAGCGTACCGCTGGCTTCAAGGATGCGATGGAGGCGGCGCAGATCAAGGTGGTTTCCCTGCAGTCCGGTGACTGGGAGATCGATAAAGGCAACAAGGTTGCCGCGTCGATTCTCAGTGAGTACCCGGATGTCAAAGCGTTGCTGGCTGGTAATGACAGCATGGCCGTCGGTGCCGTTTCCGCCGTGCGTGCTGCGGGCAAGGCAGGCAAGGTGCAGGTTGTCGGCTACGACAACATCAATGCCATCAAGCCAATGTTGAAGGACGGTCGTGTACTGGCGACTGCGGATCAGTATGCCGCCAAACAAGCGGTGTTCGGTATCGAGACCGCGCTGAAAATCATCAAAGGCGAGAAGGTCGACAGCGGTACCAATGGCGTGATTGAAACGCCGGTCGAACTGGTCACCAAGTAAGTCCTCTGGCGATACAACGGCGCTCGCCCGACCGGGTGAGCGCATGGAGATTTTTATGTCAGTTTCCGCTCCGAACGCTGTCCTCTCGGTCAGCGGTATCGGTAAGACCTATGCGCAACCGGTGCTCACGGGCATCGATTTGACGCTGATGCGCGGTGAAGTACTGGCGCTGACCGGCGAGAATGGCGCCGGTAAAAGCACCCTGTCGAAGATCATTGGTGGTCTGGTTACCCCGACCACTGGCCAGATGCAGTTCCAGGGCAAGGACTATCGCCCGGGCAGTCGTACCCAGGCTGAAGATCTTGGCGTGCGCATGGTCATGCAAGAACTCAATCTGCTGCCGACATTGTCGGTGGCGGAGAACCTGTTTCTCGACAACCTGCCGAGCAACGGCGGCTGGATCAGCCGCAAGCAATTGCGTAAGGCAGCCATCGAAGCCATGGCGCAGGTTGGGCTTGATGCGATCGATCCGGACACCCTGGTCGGCGAATTGGGCATCGGGCATCAGCAGATGGTCGAAATCGCCCGCAACCTGATCGGCGATTGCCATGTGCTGATTCTCGACGAGCCGACCGCGATGCTCACGGCGCGTGAAGTCGAAATGCTTTTCGAGCAGATCACTCGCCTACAGGCGCGCGGCGTCTCGATCATCTACATATCCCACCGCCTCGAAGAGTTGGCCCGCGTGGCGCAACGCATTGCTGTGCTGCGTGATGGCAACCTGGTGTGCGTCGAGCCAATGGCCAATTACAACAGCGAGCAACTGGTCACGCTGATGGTCGGGCGCGAACTGGGCGAGCACATCGACATGGGCCCGCGCAACATCGGCGCCCCGGCGTTGACGGTCACAGGTCTGACTCGTTCCGACAAGGTGCGCGACGTCTCGTTCGAAGTGCGTGCCGGGGAGATCTACGGGATTTCCGGTCTGATCGGAGCAGGGCGCACCGAACTGCTGCGGCTGATTTTTGGGGCCGACGTCGCTGACAGCGGCACGATTGCACTGGGCTCGCCAGCGCGAGTGGTGAGCGTACGTTCGCCGGTCGATGCCGTGCGCAATGGCATTGCGTTGATCACCGAAGATCGCAAAGGCGAAGGCTTGCTGCTGAGCCAATCGATCAGCGCCAACATTGCCTTGGGCAACATGCCGGAAATTTCCAGTGGCGGTTTCGTCAACAACGGCGACGAAATCTCACTGGCGCAACGACAGATCGACGCGATGCGCATCCGCAGCTCAAGCCCGACACAGTTGGTTTCGGAACTGTCCGGTGGTAACCAGCAAAAGGTCGTGATCGGTCGCTGGCTGGAGCGTGATTGTTCGGTGCTGCTGTTCGATGAACCGACTCGTGGCATCGACGTCGGTGCCAAGTTCGACATCTATGCCTTGCTCGGTGAGCTGACGCGCCAGGGCAAAGCGCTGGTGGTGGTATCCAGTGACCTGCGTGAATTAATGCTGATCTGCGACCGGATCGGTGTGTTGTCGGCGGGGCGTCTGATCGACACCTTTAAGCGCGACAGCTGGACCCAGGATGATTTGCTTGCTGCCGCGTTCGCCGGCTACCAAAAACGTGATGCGTTGCTCAACGAAGCGGCGCCTAGGGATCTCCCATGAAAACTGCATCTCCTGCCAGCAAGCGTAGTGGCAACTTTTACGGACTGGGCACCTATCTGGGGCTGGCCGGTGCACTGCTGGCGATGATTGCGCTGTTCTCGGTCTTGAGCAGCCACTTTCTGTCCTATAACACTTTCAGTACGTTGGCCAACCAGATTCCCGACCTGATGGTGCTGGCCGTCGGCATGACCTTCGTGTTGATCATTGGCGGTATCGATCTGTCGGTGGGCTCGGTGCTGGCGCTCGCGGCATCAACGGTCAGCGTGGCCATGCTCGGTTGGGGTTGGAGCGTGTTGCCGGCGGCGTTGCTCGGTATGGCGGTCGCGGCATTGGCGGGCACCGTCACGGGTTCGATTACCGTGGCCTGGCGGATCCCTTCGTTCATCGTTTCTCTCGGTGTGCTGGAAATGGCCCGAGGTCTGGCTTACCAGATGACCGGCTCGCGCACGGCTTATATTGGGGATTCGTTCGCCTGGTTGTCGAACCCGATTGCTTTCGGTATTTCACCGTCGTTTATCATTGCCTTGCTGGTGATTTTTATTGCGCAGGCGGTTTTGACGCGCACGGTGTTCGGTCGTTACCTGATCGGTATCGGTACCAACGAGGAAGCGGTGCGGCTGGCGGGGATCAATCCAAAACCCTACAAGATTCTAGTGTTCAGCCTGATGGGCCTGCTGGCCGGTGTTGCCGCGCTGTTCCAGATTTCTCGACTGGAAGCAGCGGACCCGAATGCTGGCTCCGGTCTGGAACTGCAAGTGATTGCCGCGGTGGTGATCGGCGGCACCAGCCTGATGGGTGGGCGCGGTTCGGTCATCAGCACTTTCTTTGGCGTCCTGATCATTTCCGTACTGGCGGCCGGTCTAGCGCAGATCGGTGCCAGCGAGCCGACCAAGCGCATCATCACCGGTGCGGTGATTGTGATCGCGGTCGTGCTCGATACCTATCGCAGCCAACGCGCCAGTCGGCGGGCTTGAAACATGGCGACAATCAAGGATGTGGCGGCGCTCGCGGGGATTTCCTACACGACCGTGTCTCACGTGGTGAACAATACACGACCGGTCAGTAAGGAGGTCCGGTTGAAAGTCGAGGCGGCCATCAAGAGTCTCGATTACGTGCCGAGTGCGGTGGCGCGCTCGCTGAAGGCCAAAACCACTGCAACCATTGGCTTGCTGGTGCCCAACAGTCTCAACCCGTACTTCGCCGAGTTGGCACGGGGCATCGAGGATTACTGCGAGCGTAATGGCTACTGCGTGATCCTCTGTAACTCCGATGACAACCCGCAAAAGCAGCGCAGCTACTTGCGTGTCCTGCTGGAAAAGCGCGTCGACGGCTTGATCGTCGCGTCGGCCGGCGGTGACAGTGGTCTGGCGCAGGGGCTGGCCGGGGTAAAGACGCCAATGGTGATTGTCGACCGTGGACTGGATGGCGTGGATGCCGATCTGGTGCGCATCGATCATGAGTACGGCGCTTACCTCGCCACCCGTCATTTGTTGGAGCTTGGCCACCGCGATATCGCGACCATTGGCGGCCCTGCGAGCACCAGCGTGGCGCAAATGCGTCAGGCCGGTTTTTGCCGGGCGCTGAAAGAGGCGGGCATCGAAGTGTCGCCAGCGCGCATGCTCGAGAGCGATTTCACCAGCACCGGCGGTTATAACGCAGCGACGACGCTGCTTGCGAGCGACCCGCCGAGCGCGATTTTTGCCGGGAACGACATGATTGGCATCGGGGTGCTGCGAGCGGCGGCTGAACGCAAGGTGCGAGTGCCGAGCGAGCTGTCGGTGATCGGCTTCGACGATATCCAGATGAGCCGCTATGTGTATCCGGCCCTGACCACCGTCGGCCAGTCGATCCTGCAGCTGGGCGAGATGGCGGCTGAAGTACTGCTGCGAAGGATTGCTACCCCAGGCCTGGTCACTGATCAACGGATCGTGACCCCGAGTATTGTCTTGCGCGAATCGACTGCGCCGCTGTCCGGCGTGTTCACCGAGTACCGCTGAAACCGAATTGACGAGTAGTGATGTATGCCAGCAAATGTAGTGGTAATAGGCAGCCTGAACATGGATCTGGTCACCCGTGCGCCACGGCTGCCCCGTGGCGGTGAAACGCTGATCGGACATTCCTTTGCCACCGTCTCTGGTGGCAAGGGCGCCAACCAGGCGGTGGCTGCCGCGCGCCTTGGTGCGCAAGTGGCGATGGTTGGCTGTGTAGGCAGCGATGACTATGGCGTGCAGTTGCGCGAAGCGTTGCTGGCCGAGCAGATTGACTGTCAGGCGGTCAGCGTTGTCGAGGACTCCAGTGGCGTGGCGCTGATCGTGGTCGATGACAACAGTCAGAACGCGATCGTGATTGTCGCCGGTGCCAACGGCGCCATGACGCCGGCGGTGATCGACCGCTTCGATGCCGTGTTGCAGGCCGCTGACGTTATCATCTGCCAGCTTGAGATTCCGGATGCAACCGTGGGCCATGCGCTCAAGCGTGCGCGTGCGCTGGGCAAGACCGTTATCCTCAATCCTGCCCCTGCCAGCCGTCCATTGCCGGCAGATTGGTTCGCAGCCATCGACTACCTGATTCCCAACGAAAGTGAAGCCGCTGCCTTGAGCGGGCTGCCGGTTGATTCGCTGGAAACTGCAGAAAGCGCGGCAAGTCACCTGATCGCGATGGGCGCAGGAAAGGTCATCATCACCCTTGGTGCTGAGGGGTCGTTGTTCGCCAACGGCAAAGGTTTCGAGCATTTCCCGGCGCCGAAAGTGAAGGCGGTCGATACCACGGCGGCGGGGGACACTTTCGTCGGTGGTTTTGCCGCTGCCCTGGCCGCTGGCAAGTCTGAGGCCGAAGCGATCCGCTATGGGCAGATTGCCGCCGCTCTTTCGGTTACTCGCGCTGGCGCGCAGCCTTCCATTCCAACCATGTCCGACGTACAGGCCTTTAAACCCGCATGAAAAAGACTCCTTTGCTGAACGTCGCGCTGTCGCGACTGATCGCATCTCTGGGCCATGGCGACATGGTGGTGATTGGTGATGCCGGCTTGCCGGTGCCGCCGGGTGTCGAGCTGATCGACCTGGCGCTGACCCATGGTGTTCCGGACTTTGTCAGCACCCTGAAAGTCGTGCTAAGCGAGATGCAGGTAGAAAGCCATGCGTTGGCCAAGGAAATCTTCGACAAGCAACCGACTGCGTTGACTGCGCTTGACGAGTTGAATGAAGAAGGTGCACTAGGTCGTCGCGATCTGCTCAGTCATGAGCAATTCAAGGTTCTTAGCCGACAGGCACGGGCGATTGTTCGTACAGGCGAATGTCAGCCGTACTGCAACATCGTTCTGGTGGCTGGTGTAACGTTCTAACTTTCGATTTCACATGCACAAGGAATGCGCCATGCAACGCTATGCTCAAAAAATGCACCAACTGCTCCGGAGTCTGCTGCTTTTGTCCCTGATATCTGCAACCGGCGCTCACGCGGCGGAAAAAATCGACCTGATTATCGACACCGATCCGGGTGCCGACGACGTGGTCGCCTTGCTGTTCGCGCTGGCCTCGCCAGACGAGCTGAACATCCGTGCGCTGACCACCGTGGCCGGCAACGTGCGCCTCGACAAGACTTCGCGTAACGCACGCCTGGCTCGCGAATGGGCGGGGCGCGAGGATGTACCCGTCTACGCCGGCGCGCCGAAGCCGCTGATGCGCACGCCGATCTACGCCGAGAACATCCATGGCAAGGAAGGCCTGTCGGGTGTCACTGTGCACGAACCGAAAAAAGGTCTGGCTGATGGCAGTGCGGTCAATTACCTGATCGATACCCTCAAACAGGCCAAGCCACACAGCATCACCATCGCCATGCTTGGCCCGCAAACCAACCTTGCGCTGGCGTTGATCCAGGAGCCCGAGATTGTGCAGGGCATCAAGGAAGTGGTGATCATGGGTGGCGCGCACTTCAACGGTGGCAACATTACCCCGGTGGCGGAATTCAACCTGTTTGCCGATCCGCAAGCTGCTGAAGTGGTACTCAAGAGTGGCGTGAAGCTGACCTATCTGCCACTGGACGTCACCCACAAGATTCTTACCAGCGATGCGCGTTTGAAGCAGATTGCTGCGCTCAACAACAACGCGAGCAAAATTGTCGGCGACATCCTCAACGAGTACATCAAAGGGGATATGGAGCATTACGGCATTCCGGGTGGCCCGGTGCATGACGCTACTGTCGTGGCTTATCTGCTCAAGCCAGAACTGTTCACTGGTCGCTCGGTAAACGTCGTGGTTGATAGTCGTGAGGGGCCGACTTTCGGTCAGACCGTCGTCGATTGGTATGACGGTCTCAAGGCACCGAAGAATGCATTCTGGGTGGAAAATGGCGACGCTCAAGGGTTCTTCGATCTGCTGACCGAACGCCTGAAACGCCTGAAGTAATATCCCGCCCGCAGGTGCCAGCCTGCGGGTTTATCCCCCCAGCGCGTGCTCGGTCTGTTCGATCGGGTACCGTTCGAAAATCTGCTTGATGAATTGCTGGGCCGCTTCGGTGCCCAGCTCTTTGACCAATAGATCGATACCAATAAGCGCCAACTCTTCAGTGGACCCCGGGCTGTAGGAGCTGTGTCCGTCTGCCCATTTGGCTTTGATGTCGGCGTCGATGCTTACACTGGTCATGATGAGGCTCGAAAAGTCGGGAAGTCTGTGTGCCGAGTTAACCATTTTGTCGGGCATTTGGCACTGCGACTTAGGCATGAGTGGAGTGCTATGCGACACTTGGTCTTTTCCGGCGAATCCAAGGACAGTGCTGTGCAGATCGATTTGAATACCCCTGACGGCCTTACGCTTGATGCTGTGCTTCGATTGCTGGCTTCGGCCAGCGATGATGAACACACGCAGTTGCGAGTGACCAAGGGCGGTATGGCTTACATCTCTTCTGGTGTGACGGGCGGGCAGGACATCGATGGCTTGTTGTTTCGCCTGGAAACCTGGGCCAAGGGGTCGGGTTACGTTGGCAATGTCGCGGCCAGTGACGAGGTGTGGGTTATGCAGATTTTCAACGCGCTCAAGGACAACTGGCCGAATCCGCCATATGACTACATCGACGTTTACTGAGCTCGTTAATATTCAGTCACGATTGATTGATGAGTGGTCCGCGCCGCTCAGGCACACTCGGCGTTTTTCCGATTGTGTGGCCTGGTGATGGCATTTGTAATGAAACCAAACGCCGGATCGGCGGTCGCACGATCTCAGCTAACTATTTGAAAACAAGGAGGCTTCATGCCTTTGAAGTTCGCATCACTGGGTGCACTAATGGCCGTTGCCATGTTGGCCGGTTGCAGCACAACCTCCAGCGAGTCGGCAAAGGATCCTGTGGCGACCGAAGCCGGTCATAGCCGCTGTGAAGCAACGGCAGCGGAGTTCGCCATTGGCAAGAAAGCTTCGCCCGCCCTGTTGGAGCAGGCTCGTGCAAAGGCTGGTGCGCAAAACGCCCGCTTCCTCAAGCCAGACGACATGATCACTCTGGAATACCGCTCTGATCGCTTGAACCTGAATACCGACAACAGTCTCGTGGTTAATCGCGTCAACTGCGGCTGATAGCCGGCAGCTTTTGTTTCAGGCATAAAAAACCCCGTCACATGGACGGGGTTTTTTTAGTGCGCCGAGAAATTACTCTGGGCGAACCTGTGCAGCTTGCATACCCTTTTGGCCTTTCTCAGCCACGAAGGAAACGGTCTGGCCTTCTTTCAGGCTTTTGAAACCGTCGCTTTCGATAGCTTTGAAGTGTACGAACAGGTCGTCACCGCCACCTTGAGGAGTGATGAAGCCGAAGCCTTTTTCATCGTTGAACCACTTAACGGTGCCGGTTTGGCGATTAGACATGGTGTATCTCCAAGAAACATATATTTTTCAGTACTGTGCTGCTCAGGCCAACTGGGCACACCGGGATATCATAGTCGAAATGTTCGCTTTGTAACCCCCCGGACGTGCTGTTTGCCTACCAGTCGCGTTTTCTTTGCTGCCTGTTTCGGCTCAAAGCCCCGGATTTAAAGGCTTTTAGTCGAAAGTAAAGACTATAAAAAAACCTGTAAAACCTGCATAAATCGGTCAGAAAAGCTCAAAACCAGAGCCATTTCTCAGGTTTCAGCCTGCTCAATATGAATTTTTTGTCACTTTTTCGCCGGGGTGTTGGCCTTGCATTTGGCAATCTGGCCCAGTGCTTTCTGTTGCAATTCAGGCGTTGCCTTGTTGTCCATCAAAGCCTGAATGTCGCTAGCGGGATAAGACTTGATTGCATCAGCGCCGCACGCGCAGTGAGCCTTCGCCGCTGCAGCGCCGATCTGAGGCGTTGCGGCCTGCGAGCATTGCGCCATGTATTTATCACGTTCGCCCTTTGGCCAGTCTGCGTGAGCACTCAGCGGCAGCAGCAGAACAATAGGGGCGACTACCGCGAACAGGGTATTCAGACGCATGTGAGGATGCTCCTTGTGGGTCAATGTCTTGTTATCTGATGGCTGAATGGCCAATCAAGTTCAGCACTCTGGCATAAAACGGACGATTTGCCTCACGGCAAGGCGAGAGTACATCGGCGACCGTTCATCTGTGCTAGCATGCCCGACTCGGGCGTTTGCAGGCTCCGGATGACCTCTAGTCCCGGCAGCGGCAGCGTACGAAAATCCCGATTTGAATCCCAGTCACTCTGGTTCGGTTTCCGGTTGGCCGCAAGGCTCCTGCCGCTGTAAGGCAGGCGTTCGTCATTGAATGGCCTGGATCGGATCTTGTACTGGCTCATCCCAACCCACGTGACCTTTGGTAGGGGTCACCACTAGGAGAGGAGGCGCCATGCCAACTATTACTCTTCCCGACGGCAGTCAACGTTCATTCGATCACCCGGTTTCCGTAGCCGAGGTCGCCGCATCCATTGGTGCTGGTCTGGCCAAGGCCACTGTGGCCGGCAAGGTCAATGGCCAACTGGTCGACGCCAGTGATATCATCGACAGCGATTCGACGCTGCAAATCATCACGCCAAAGGATGAAGAGGGGCTGGAGATCATTCGCCACTCTTGCGCCCACCTGGTAGGCCATGCGGTCAAGCAGCTGTATCCGACGGCTAAAATGGTCATTGGCCCGGTTATTGACGAAGGCTTCTATTACGACATCGCCTTCGAACGTCCTTTTACTCCGGACGACATGGCTGCCATCGAGCAGCGCATGCAGCAGTTGATCGAGAAAGATTACGACGTCATCAAGAAAGTCACTCCGCGCGCTGAAGTGATCGAAGTGTTCAAGGCTCGCGGCGAAGACTACAAGCTGCGCCTGGTCGAAGACATGCCGAACGAGCAGGCCATGGGTTTGTACTATCACGAAGAGTACGTCGACATGTGTCGCGGCCCTCACGTGCCGAACACACGTTTTCTGAAGTCTTTCAAACTGACCAAGCTGTCCGGCGCTTACTGGCGCGGCGATGCCAAAAACGAGCAGTTGCAGCGCGTTTACGGCACTGCTTGGGCTGACAAGAAACAGTTGGCAGCCTACATCCAGCGTATCGAAGAAGCCGAAAAGCGCGATCACCGCAAGATCGGCAAGCGCCTGGGCCTGTTCCACACTCAGGAAGAGTCCCCGGGTATGGTGTTCTGGCACCCGAACGGCTGGACTCTGTACCAGGTGCTCGAGCAGTACATGCGCAAGGTGCAGCGTGACAACGGCTACCTTGAGATCAAGACGCCACAAGTCGTTGACCGCAGCCTGTGGGAGAAATCCGGGCATTGGGCCAACTACGCCGACAACATGTTCACCACTCAGTCGGAAAACCGTGACTACGCCATCAAGCCGATGAACTGCCCGTGCCACGTGCAGGTGTTCAATCAAGGCCTGAAAAGCTACCGCGAACTGCCGATGCGTCTGGCCGAATTCGGTGCTTGCCACCGTAACGAGCCATCGGGTGCGCTGCACGGCATCATGCGCGTGCGTGCGTTTACTCAGGACGATGCCCACATCTTCTGCACCGAAGAGCAGATGCAGGCCGAGTCTGCTGCGTTTATCAAGCTGACCATGGACGTTTATCGCGACTTCGGCTTCACCGATGTCGAAATGAAGCTGTCCACTCGTCCGGAAAAACGCGTTGGTTCCGACGAATTGTGGGATCGCGCAGAAGCCGCATTGGCCGCAGCCCTTGACAGTGCGGGTCTTGCGTACGATCTGCAGCCGGGTGAGGGCGCGTTCTACGGTCCGAAGATCGAGTTCTCGCTCAAAGATTGCCTTGGCCGTGTCTGGCAGTGTGGTACTCTGCAGCTCGATTTTAACCTGCCTATCCGTCTGGGAGCCGAATACGTCTCCGAAGACAACAGTCGCAAGCACCCGGTAATGTTGCACCGGGCGATCCTTGGATCCTTCGAACGATTCGTCGGAATCCTGATCGAGCACTACGAGGGTGCATTCCCTGCGTGGCTGGCTCCGACCCAGGCAGTGATCATGAACATCACTGACAAACAGGCCGATTTTGCCGCCGAGGTTGAAAAAACTCTCAACGAAAGCGGTTTTCGTGCCAAGTCTGACTTGAGAAATGAAAAGATCGGCTTTAAAATCCGTGAGCATACTTTGCTCAAGGTTCCCTATCTCTTGGTTATCGGGGATCGGGAAGTCGAGATGCAGACTGTCGCTGTGCGTACTCGTGAAGGTGCTGACCTGGGCTCGATGCCCGTCGCCCAGTTCGCTGAGTTTCTCGCGCAAGCGGTTTCCCGGCGTGGTCGCCCAGATTCGGAGTAATTACTATTAAGCGTGAAATGAGACAAGATAAACGAGCTGCACCGAAAGCCCCGATCAACGAGAATATCTCGGCACGCGAGGTTCGGTTAATTGGGGCTGAAGGTGAACAGCTTGGGATTGTGTCAATTGAAGACGCGCTTCTTAAGGCTGAAGAGGCCAAACTGGATTTGGTGGAAATTTCCGCCGATGCAGTACCCCCTGTTTGCAAACTGATGGACTACGGCAAATCGATCTTCGAGAAGAAGAAGCAGGTTGCCGCAGCCAAGAAAAACCAGAAGCAGATTCAGGTTAAAGAAATCAAGTTTCGTCCAGGGACGGAGGAAGGGGATTACCAGGTAAAACTGCGCAACCTGGTACGTTTCCTGAGTGATGGGGACAGGGCCAAGGTATCCTTGCGATTCCGCGGCCGTGAGATGGCCCACCAGGAGCTGGGGATGGAACTCCTCAAGCGAGTTGAAGGTGACTTGCTCGAGTACGGTTCGGTCGAACAGCATCCTAAGATGGAAGGACGCCAGCTGATCATGGTCATCGCCCCGAAAAAGAAGAAGTAATCAATAGGGCACGGCAGGCCTTCTGATTATGTTTATCAACTGAATGCGGAGTACCGAACATGCCAAAGATGAAAACTAAAAGTGGTGCTGCTAAGCGGTTTCTGAAAACTGCTAACGGTATCAAGCACAAGCACGCTTTCAAGAGCCACATCCTGACTAAAATGTCGACCAAGCGTAAGCGTCAACTGCGCGGTAGCAGCTTGCTGCATCCGTCGGACGTCGCAAAAGTCGAGCGCATGCTGCGCCTTCGTTAATTTTAGTCAAGAATAGAGGAAGTAACTCATGGCTCGTGTAAAGCGTGGCGTCATGGCGCGTAAGCGCCACAAGAAAATTCTGAAACTTGCTAAAGGCTACTACGGTGCACGTTCGCGCGTATTCCGTGTTGCCAAGCAAGCGGTTATCAAGGCTGGCCAATACGCCTACCGTGACCGTCGTCAGAAAAAACGTCAGTTCCGCGCTCTGTGGATCGCTCGTATCAATGCTGGTGCTCGTGTTAACGGTCTGTCCTACAGCCGTTTCATCGCTGGCCTGAAAAAAGCGTCCATCGAGATCGACCGTAAGGTTCTGGCTGATCTGGCAGTGAACGAAAAAGCGGTGTTTGCTGCGATTGTCGAGAAAGCTAAAGCCACCTTGGCTTAAGTACCCCCGACAATCACCCGGCCTCACTTTCGTGGGGTCAGGTGGTAAACGTCTTAAATAGGGGAAGAGCCTTCAAGCTCTTCCCCTATTTTGTATCTGGAGTCTGTACATGGAAAACCTGGATGCGCTGGTCTCTCAAGCACTAGAGGCTGTGCAAAGCGCTGAAGATATCAATGCCCTGGAGCAAATCCGGGTTCAATACCTTGGCAAAAAGGGTGAATTGACTCAGGTGATGAAGACCCTGGGGAATTTGCCGGCAGAAGAGCGTCCGCAAGTCGGCGCCCTGATCAACGTTGCCAAGGAACGTGTTACAGGCGTTCTCAATGCGCGCATGGCCCTGTTTGAAGAAGCCGAACTGGCTGCCAAGCTGTCTGCCGAGTCCATTGACGTGACGCTGCCGGGCCGAGGCCAGACCTCTGGTGGTCTGCATCCGGTTACCCGGACTCTGGAACGTGTTGAACAGTTCTTCACTCGCATCGGCTACGGCATTGCCGAAGGCCCTGAGGTCGAAGACGATTACCACAACTTTGAAGCGCTCAACATCTCAGGCCATCACCCGGCCCGGTCGATGCATGACACCTTCTATTTCAACGCCAGCATGTTGCTGCGCACCCATACCTCGCCGGTACAGGTCCGCACCATGGAATCGAAGCAGCCGCCGATCCGCATTGTCTGCCCAGGCCGTGTGTACCGCAGCGACTCCGATATCACCCACTCGCCGATGTTCCACCAGGTCGAAGGCCTGCTGGTCGATCGCGACATCAATTTTGCCGATCTCAAAGGCACCATCGAAGAATTCCTGAGGGTGTTTTTCGAGAAAGAGCTGGCCGTACGTTTCCGTCCTTCGTACTTCCCGTTCACCGAGCCATCCGCTGAAGTCGACATGGAATGCGTGATGTGCAGCGGTAAAGGCTGCCGTGTCTGCAAGCAGACTGGCTGGCTGGAAGTGATGGGCTGCGGCATGGTTCATCCGAACGTGTTGCGTATGTCCGGCATCGACCCGGAAGAGTTCTCCGGCTTTGCCTTCGGCATGGGCGTCGAGCGTCTGGCCATGCTCCGTTACGGCGTGAACGACTTGCGTCTGTTCTTCGACAACGACTTGCGGTTCCTCGCGCAATTTCGCTAGTCGTAACGAATTCTTAGGAGAGCAGGATGAAATTCAGTGAACAATGGCTGCGTGGCTGGGTTAGCCCGCAGGTAGATCGTGACGAGCTGGTTGCTCGTCTGTCGATGGCCGGTCTTGAGGTCGATAGCGTTACGCCGGCCGCCGGCGTATTCAGTGGCGTGGTCGTGGGCGAGGTGTTGAGCGCCGAGCAACACCCTGATGCCGACAAATTGCGCGTTTGCCAGGTCAGCAACGGCGCGGAAACCTTTCAGGTTGTTTGCGGTGCGCCAAACGTGCGCCCGGGCCTGAAGATTCCGTTCGCCATGATTGGTGCCGAGCTGCCGGGCGACTTCAAGATCAAGAAGGCCAAGCTGCGTGGCGTCGAGTCCAACGGCATGCTGTGCTCGCAAGCCGAATTGCAAGTCGGTGAAGGCAACGACGGCCTGATGGAACTGCCGGCTGATGCCCCGGTGGGTGAAGATTTCCGTGTGTATCTGGATCTGGAAGACGCCAGCATCGAGGTCGATCTGACCCCGAACCGTGGCGACTGCCTGTCCCTGGCTGGTCTGGCCCGTGAAGTTGGCGCGCTGTATGCCGCTCCGGTCACCCGTCCAGCGGTGCTTGCTGTTCCTGCCGTGCACGACGAAGTGCGTTCGGTAGAAGTGCTTGCGCCGGCCGCATGCCCGCGTTATCTGGGGCGTGTGATCCGTAACGTCGACCTGTCCAAGCCAACGCCGCTGTGGATGGTTGAACGTCTGCGTCGCGCTGACGTGCGCAGCATCGACGCCGCCGTCGATATCACCAACTACGTAATGCTCGAGCTGGGCCAGCCGCTGCACGCATTCGATCTCGCCGAGATCAATGGCGGCATCCGCGTGCGCATGGCCGAAGAGGGCGAGAAGCTGGTGCTGCTCGATGGTCAGGAAGTCAGCCTGCGTAGCGATACGCTGGTGATCGCCGACCACACGCGTGCTCTGGCAATTGCCGGTGTGATGGGTGGCGAACACAGCGGTGTCTCTTCGACCACTCGCGATGTATTCCTTGAATCCGCGTTCTTTGATCAGATCGCCGTCGCTGGCAAGGCTCGTTCATACGGCCTGCACACCGACGCGTCGCATCGCTACGAGCGTGGCGTCGACTGGCAGCTGGCCCGTGAAGCCATGGAGCGTGCCACTGGCCTGCTGCTGGAAATCACTGGCGGTGAAGCCGGCCCGATCATCGAGACCGTCAGCGACCAGCATCTGCCGTCGATCGCGCCGATCACCTTGCGTGCGCAGCGCATCACCCAGATGCTCGGCATGGAAATGGATTCGGCACAGGTCGAACGTCTGCTCAGCGCCTTGGGGCTGAACATTACTGCTGATGGAGCAGGGCAATGGCGCGTAGAAGTGCCAAGCCATCGCTTCGACATCAGCCTGGAAGTTGATCTCATCGAAGAGCTGGCCCGTCTGTACGGCTACAACCGTTTGCCGGTTCGTTACCCGCAAGCGCGTCTGGCGCCACAAGCCAAGGCTGAAGCGCGTAGCGATCTGCCGGAACTGCGCCGCTTGCTGGTTGCACGTGGTTATCAGGAAGCAATCACCTACAGCTTCATCGATCCAAGGCAGTTCGAACTGTTCAACCCGGGCGTCGAGCCGCTGTTGCTGGCGAATCCGATCTCCAACGACATGGCTGCCATGCGTTCTTCGTTGTGGCCAGGTCTGGTCAAGGCCCTGCAGCACAACCTGAACCGCCAGCAAGATCGCGTGCGACTGTTCGAAAGCGGCCTGCGCTTCGTCGGTCAGCTCGAAGGTCTGAAGCAAGAGCCGATGCTGTCCGGTGTTGTCTGCGGTAGCCGTCTGCCGGAAGGCTGGGCGCAAGGTCGCGACACCATCGACTTCTTCGACGTCAAGGCTGACGTGGAAGCAGTGCTGGGCTTCGCCGGTGCACTGGATTCGTTCGCTTTCGCTCCGGGCAAACACCCGGCGCTGCACCCGGGTCAAACCGCGCGCATTGAGCGGGAAGGGCGTGAAGTCGGTTTCATCGGCGCCATCCACCCGGAATTGTCCAAAGCGTTGGGTCTGGACCGTCCGGTCTTCGTTTTCGAGCTGGTTCTGGCTGAAGTGGCACTCGGTAAAATGCCGAAATTCCACGAGTTGTCGCGCTTTCCTGAAGTGCGTCGTGACCTTGCACTGATCGCGCACAAAGACGTTGCAGCCTCGGCTGTACTGGACGTAATCCGTGAAAATGCAGGCGAATGGCTCACAGATCTCAGGCTGTTTGACGTATATCAGGGTAAAGGTATTGATCCTGATAGAAAAAGCCTTGCAGTTGGCTTGACCTGGCAGCATCCATCGCGCACTCTTAATGACGATGAGGTGAATTCGACGACGCAAAATATCCTCACCTCGCTCGAACAAAGGTTGAACGCCACGTTAAGGAAGTGACGTATGGGGGCTTTGACGAAAGCTGAGATGGCGGAACGTCTATATGAAGAGCTGGGCCTGAACAAGCGGGAAGCCAAGGAATTGGTGGAACTGTTTTTCGAGGAAATCAGGCACGCTCTTGAAGACAACGAGCAGGTCAAATTGTCCGGTTTCGGCAATTTCGACCTTCGGGACAAACGCCAGCGGCCTGGCCGCAACCCGAAAACGGGGGAAGAAATCCCGATCACGGCTCGCCGTGTGGTCACCTTTCGTCCAGGGCAGAAGTTGAAGGCCCGAGTTGAGGCTTATGCTGGAACCAAGTCATAACGACGAACTACCCGTCATCCCGGGCAAACGCTACTTCACCATCGGTGAAGTCAGCGAGCTGTGTGCCGTAAAGCCACACGTGCTGCGCTACTGGGAGCAGGAGTTTCCTCAGCTCAACCCCGTCAAACGCCGCGGAAACCGCCGGTATTATCAGCGACAAGACGTGCTGATGATCCGGCAGATCCGCGCGCTCCTTTACGATCAGGGGTTCACCATTGGCGGCGCACGCTTGCGTCTGTCCGGCGATGAAGCCAAAGATGACACCACCCAATACAAGCAAATGATCCGCCAGATGATCGCCGAACTCGAAGATGTGCTGGTGGTACTCAAGAAATAAAAAGCTGCGTTTGAATACTTCCAGTTTTCAAATGCTTGCGATATATTCTTGAGCGTTCTTCGAGGTGAAGAACGAGATGCAGAACCAGTCGGGGCGTAGCGCAGTCCGGTAGCGCACTAGCATGGGGTGCTAGGGGTCGAGTGTTCGAATCACTCCGTCCCGACCATATATTTCAATGACTTAGCCGCTTTCGAGCGGCTTTGTTGTTTTTGCCATAGTGACTTTTCAAGTGACCCTGGCCTTTTCTTCATGCCTCCCTCCTTTTCAGAATCGTCAACGCTGGTGCGCGTGAGTCGGTTGCTGATACCTTATTTGCCGCCGCAATGAGCTGATCCAATTCCGCCGCCGAGTAGTGACTGGTGATGCTTCCGTTCTTGTGGCCGAGCAGCGCTTTCCGATCCTCCTCAGTCACGCCAGCCGCACGCAGCCTTCTCCCAAAGGTGTGCTTCAAGTCGTGAATTCGGATTCTGGCAAAGCCGTCATGTGCCGGCCGCAAGAATTTCTCCTGCCACTTCTTCGCCGCTCGGATCCGCGCCTTCTTCCAGGCCGAGTCATTCATGCGATGAACCGTCGTTTCATTCCCATCACCATCTGGCTTGCCAAACGGGAACACGTAGAGCGGATGCTTGCCGCGCTGCTTCTCGATCACTGACTTGGCAACGTCATTCATCACGACCAGACGCTCGTCTCGGTTCTTCACGCCAGACCTGGCGCTTCTACCCCCAAATCCCGCAGGTATCAGGAACACACTCGTTCCTAGCTCAGGTACCGCAATCTCCCAATTCCACTGAAGCTTGCAAACTTCCTGCTCCCGGCACCCGGTATTGACCTTGAACATGGCCATGGTCTGAAGGTGCGCCGGGAGTTCGGCGAACAGGATCGACTGTTCTTCCCATGAGAGCGGGTAGGGCTTTCGGCTGTTCGTCTTCTCGTCCAGCAGGGAAATCATCGGAACCACGTCCAGCAGCGGCCGTCGTTCCTCATCACGCCACTTTCGAGCGCAGAGGTTCAGCACGCGGATGACCCGCTGAAGCGCGATATTCACGGTCCGGTTCGTGACTGGCTTCCCTACCGCTGGATTTAGCTTCGATTGGATGTAAGGCGCGAGGGCATCGTCGTCGATATGGGTCAGCGGCATATCGCCAATGAACGGGTCGAGCTGCTCCATATATGTGGCCGAGATGTGGATGGAAGCCTGATCCTTCACTTCCAGCAGGAAGCGAGTCGCCACTTCCCGCCACGTCCTCACCCGCCGAACGCCGTACACCTTCTGCTGGCGCAATTGCTCCAGCTTGTGAATCAGGTACTGCTCTGCTTCGGCGCGGTTACAAGTGCCAGTACTCTCTTGAATTCGTTCTCCTCTGTACTTTTTGTCGATCTTCCAGATGCCGTTCGGCATTTGCTGGAGGCCGGTGATTGCTTTTTGGGCCACGGCGTTGCTCCTTTCTTCTTGCCCTGGCGCTCGCTGCAAGGGCGATTGTTGTCCTGATTGGCGGCCTTTTCAATTGCCATCGACTCGATGTAACGGTCAGCCCACTCGTCCAGCTCGAGACGGTCGAAACCGACGCCTTGCTTCCCGATCGGGAATTCGCGCACGTTCGGGCGCACCGTTTTGTTGAATTCGTCCCGGCACATGCCGAGGTAGCCGTATGCCTCGCCGGCGCGAATGAAGCGCGGGAGGATGGGCGCGACCTGGGCCGCGCTGCGATTTGACATATGGATGCTCCATGCCGCGCGTGGCGGCAGAAGTTGGTGATGGGTTATGCGCCGACCTTGGCCAGGACTGCGTCGGCGACCTTCATGGCAGCCTGGGCATCGTTCACATAGGCAGGGTCGAATCCGCCGCACAGGTGGATGGTCGCTTGGCAGGCGCGCAGGTTTTCGCGGTTAAGCTTTAGTGCCGCGACCAGCTCTTCGTGCAGCCCGCGTTCCTCCCGGCCGATATCCCAGAAGCGTTGGCCCCAATGACTGGCCGGTGGCGGGTTGTCGTTCTGCGCGCCGAGCGCCAGTGCTCCGACCACAGCGTCCAGGAGGTCGCGCTTGTAGGCGTTGTCGCCGTCGATGCTCAAACCGTTACGGCGCAGCGCGTCCAAGGCATTGTTCAAGTTCGACTCGGGCGACGGCAGCACCAGGTCAAAGTCTTTCTTGCCGGGGCGGCAGGCCACCACCAGCAGCTCGCAATCAAGCGGCAGGTGCTGAGCCATATCCGTGATGGCTTCGATAGCAGCGTCGCGGAATGCATTCTTTTCTTCGGACATAGGAATTCCTCGCCCGCCGTAAACCGGCAGGCTGTTGAGTTGGGGGAGGGGTTAGGCTGTTGCGGCGTCGTGAAAGACGTCCATCTGCGCGGCGCCGTCGAGCCAGGCAGCCGAGATCCGGCGTTCAGCCATGGCGGCATAGTCTGGATTGAGTTCGCAGAGGATCGACTTGCGGCCCTCCTGCATGGCGACCACCGCTGTGGTACCGGCGCCACCGAAAGGGTCCAGCACTACGCCCCCGCGAGGAGCCCCGGCCAAAACGCATGGCCGGATCAGGTCGGGCGGGAAGGTGGCGAAGTGGGCGTCCTTGAAGCTATGGGTCGCCACAGTCCACACGCTGCGCTTGTTCCTCGTTGCCGTGTCCCAAGTGCTTTCCTTTCGGTCTGGTCGGTGCGTGCCTTTGTTCTGGCCCGGGATCACCTGCTCTCGCTTCGAATCCTCTCGCTTGAAACTATCGCGCCGTGCACGCTCCGCACCTTCCTTGTGAAAAGCTCCGTGTCCACCGTCGCCGATTGAGGTATCCCATCCGGTCGGCACCGTTGCCCGCGGCTTAGTCACTGCGTCGAACCCGTGACCGAAACCGACGCCGGTTGGCGTGGCGCCATAAATCGCCGGCTCGCGTATCGCCTCCATGTCGCAGTGGTACCGACGGGACTTGCTGAGCAGGAAGATGTATTCGTGGGCTTTAGTGCACCGATCGCGCGTCGACTCCGGCATCGGGTTCGGTTTGTGCCAGATGATGTCCTGCCGCAGATACCAGCCGTCGTTCTGTAGCGCGAAGGCGAGGCGCCAAGGCATTCCCATCAAATCCTTTGGTTTGTACTCCGTGTGGGTGGTGGCTTTCGCTTTTCGCTGCGAGGCCATCACCTGGCGCTGGCTGATAGTCGACACACCGACGCCCATATCATTGCGGCCATGCGCCCCCCAACTGCCGGCGTAACTGTCTCCCATGTTCACCCAAGCCGTGCCGTCGTCGCGGAGTACTCGGCGCACTTCGCGGAACACATCGACCAGCCGCGCGATGAATTCCGCCGGGGTTTGCTCCAAACCGATCTGCCCGTCGACGCCGTAATCCCGCAACCCGAAGTAGGGAGGGCTGGTAATGCACGTTTGAATTGATTGGTCTGGCAGGGTCCGCATCATGTCGATGCAGTCGCCGACCAGAATGCGGTGTTGTTCTGTCATCGCCACGGCCCCTTGTAGATGAGGTAGGCCATGTAGAGCGGGGCGAAGATCATGGCTCAGCCCTCCGTGCCAATCAGATAGGAAGGTTCGGTGGCCTCTGCCAGCCACTGACGGAGACAACCGCACTCTGGGTGAGGCGGCTCCTCGTCGACCCACTGTTTGTCGAGGAACGCCTCGCTGGTCAGCTCGACATCCCAGTCCGCATAGTCGGATGGATCGTCGCCGTTCATTTCGGCCAGCACTCGGCGCGCCTCGTCTTCATCGCGAGCCGCCACCCAGTCGCAGTCGCCGACTTGGAAGCAAAGCAGGAGCGGGCGTGCCGGCTGGCTGCCGTTGAGTTCGAACTCTGGAGCTTGTTTTTTTTCAGGCATGACTTCGTCCTTGCCGCTATAGCGGCTGACTTTGAGGGGGAGGGGGTGTTCGTATCTAACAGCAGACTGGGGTGCCATACTGCTTTCACAGGAATATCGACTCGTATTTCCGAGTCAGTCCTGCTGGGCGTGCGTGTTCAAATGCTTACGAATGAAGATTTTCGATTCAAGGCTCACCACTATCTGCTCGACCTCGAAGCAACCAACAACCATCTAATGCTGCTTATCGTCGCTGGTGAGGTGACGGGCAAAATTTGGGATGACGCAATTTCAAGGCAGAAGTGCTCCTACGCGGCCTGGCTCGAAGCCGTGGATGCCAACGAAGTGTCTGACGCCCCCTAAGCTAATTCGCTATGCGCTGCTCAATGTCACTGTTCTCGTCGATTTTGAGCGATAGAGTGTCGCTTATCATCTGATGCATAATTGCGCATCCAAATAGAGGGTAGGCAATGCACATACGCGGAAGCGTTTTTTGGAAGTGGGCTGATCCTGAGATCCACTTTCGTAACAAAGATGAGCGATTGTCAGATGGCACATTGCTGAGCGTACAGGTTCGCACCTCAAGGACCGGCGAAACGCAGCTCTTCCTAGGCGTATACGGCCAACATGGAGCTATGTTGCTCGAAGAGTCCTTCGATTCCCGTCCGGGCGAAACGATGACTCAGGCCATGACTTGGGGATTGGCACGTGCAAAAGAGTTCGTCGCCATGACTAAGAGCTCCGCGCCGATTTCAAAACCCGAGCAACTCCCTCGCAATGGCTCAGGCCGAGGCATTTAGATCTACGAATTTAAAGCTGATGCAGTACCCTTGCTGTCGCCATAGCAGCTGACTTTGAGCGGGGAGGAATCAGAGTGAAGTTGACCGGTGGTCAGATCGCATGAATTATCAGAAGTGATCGTACTCGACTGTTCGAGGAGCAGCTGTTTCTCAAAGGCGGTGAGTTCCGCGCAGGAGAAAGGTTATGCCTTCCATCGACGACTTCAGATTTGAGTCGCACCATCTTCTTTTAGAACTTGATGCTGCCACCATGGAAATGATGAAGCTGGTTTCATCTGGTTGTGTATCAGGCCCAGCTTGGGATGCTGCCAACGAAAGGCAGCGCGAAGCCTATCGAAGTTGGGATGCTTTTATGAGTACCCCGCCCATCGCTGACACTGACAAGTTTCCGGCTAAAGTCGGAACGTCGAATTAGGCGAATGTCGCTGACTTTTTAGGGGGAGGGGGTTACTGGTATTTGGTGCTGATGCGCTCGGCGATGTCTTCCAGCTTTTCGGCCATGTACCACATGTCGTTGTTGTCACGGCGGGAAACGACAGGGGCGCGTTGAACGTTGCGGCCGATGAGAATCTTCGCTGCCAGCAGGATCAGCCAGGCTTCGAACTTGCGGCGGATGAAGCGCTTCATGCCTGCGGTACCGGGTGGCTCGCGTTCCAGCGCTCGAAGGCTTCCTGCGTCGTGGCTGCTTCGATCTTCTCTCCGCACTGGTTGCACGCCGCCACACCTCCTGATGCACCTACATCGCGGTGACCTTGATTGCACGGGTTCATATGCCAGTCATCATCCTTTATGGATTCTGGTTCTGGATATTCAGGGCGAGCAGGCGGATAAGCTGGTGCTGCCATCGCCTGGTCAATGGCAGCGCGAAGGTTTTCGCTGTAGTTCTCGCCGATGACGCGCTCGAACGGCTTATCCATCCAATGGCCGACGACCTCGATGTTGATGCTGCTGTCGCCGGCATCGCCGTTGGGGCTGCTGTTGAAGCGGACGTCCCAGCAATTAGAATCCAGCGCGTCCAGCCGCGCCTTGTCTTGCTCCAGCTCATCAATCCGCTGATCCGCTGCGTTCAGGCGCTTCTGCAGGGCGTCACGCTCGTCGGTGACACGGTCGAAGTCGGTCGACTCCACGTACTGCCCACTATCGGCCGGCACCATGTCTGCGCATGCTTCGTCAGTGTCTCTGTCCAAGTCATAACGCATTACTTCGCACATGCTTGTGTCCTATGCCGGGGCATGCCCGGGCGGTGGAGGGTGGGTTCAGAGTTGTTTGAGGATTCGCCGGCCGATCCAGCGAACGACGGTGACCGCCTTGCTGTTGCCGATTGCCTTATAGCGCGGGCCGTCAGCGTCTCGGACGTACCAAGCTTTGCTTTTCTTCGCCTGGCGCACATCCATGCCGTCGTCGATGCACTGCTCCGGAGTCTCGTCGGCATCCAGCTTTCGCCACCCGTCCCAAGGGATCAGGGTGTAGTCGTCAGGCATCCCTTGAAGGCGTTCGCACTCGCGGGGAATCAGGCGCCGAACCTTCGAACCACCCACCAGCATTTCTGCCTCAGTCACCGGGTTGCTGTTGTTGCGCATATTCCCGGATCTGAGCGTTGGCGAAACCGCAGCAACAATCGCTACCTGACCACCGCCGTTGGCATGGCTGCCTGAGTGGTTCATGGCTCTCAGTGTTGGCGCAATCTCGCCAGCGTCCGCACCGTGATCCTTGCAGGAGAAAGCAAGAACTGCGTTTTCCTGTCCGTTGTTCCGACCGAGGGCGAAGGCTGTTGAGTCACTCACGCCTGGATCCTGCGTGCCATGCACTACCAGCAAACCAGCCTCGGCGTCTTGCTGTGTGGCGCTGCCGGCCGCCTTGCCGTTGGCGTTGAGGGTGCCAGCCACGATAAACGCTTCTGAGTCGGCGCGGTGGCTACTCTGAGACTGAGCGCGAAGTGCTGGCGCGGTGATCGGAATATCGTCGAGCGAATACCCTCCGGACTTGCGCCCACCACCGGCCAGCGTAGGCGCGACAAAGAATGTCTCGCTTTCAAAGTCCTGCCGACCACCGTGGTGGGTGAGGGTGCTTGATCGCTCAACTGATCCTGAGCTGTTCCCGGCACCGAAGGCCGGTATTCCCCCGAACATGCTCACCGCGGGGCCTTCATCACCCTCGCAGTTCATGCAGCCGTACGGTCCGAGCTCTTCGCCGAACACTTCTCCGCATCCGCACTGGAGCGCAGGGCCGAAAGGAGCTGATCCGGTAACGTCTTGCCCCTCGCCTCGGCGCGGCGCAGTATCCCGGCGCATGCCTTCTCGCTCAAAAAGTACCTCGGTGGGATCGAATCCGTCTCGAGCACTTGCGACAACGAACACACGGCGGCGTCGTTGGGCCAGGCCGAAATATTGGGCGTCCAGGATCCGCCACGCGATTGTTCTTTTGGGTCCATACACACAACCAGCGTCTGGCCACCTTTTCCCTGAAGGCTGCAGTTCGCAGTCTTCCCCAGCACGCGCGCCAAGAAAGCATCCGAAGGCGTTGCCTTTGTCGCTGAGGACACCTGGGACGTTTTCCCAGACGATGACGCAGGGCGGCTTTCGCTGGCCTGCTCGAACATAGTCAACTGCATCTGCGAGCTCCACGTATTTGATGGTGAGGGCGCCGCGCGGGTCTGTGAGGCCTTCGCGCATCCCGGCCACGCTGAAGGCTTGGCACGGTGTTCCGCCGACGAGGACGTCGGGCGCGGCGATCTTGCCGGCCAGCACCAGGGCGCCGAGTTTGGTCATGTCGCCGAGGTTCGGCGTGTTCGGGTAGTGGTGAGCGAGCACCGCGCTGGGAAACGCTTCGATCTCGGCGAACCAGGTCGCACGCATGCCGAGCGGCTTCCACGCAAGCGTTGCCGCCTCGATGCCTGAGCAGACCGATCCGTATTCGATTTCCATTGGGGATCCTCGAGGCTATAGTTTTGCCACTGGAATAGGGGGCGTGGGATTGTCTATTTGCTTAGCGTTGACTGACGCAGACTGGTCGCTGACGAAAGATGTTTTTTCGATCATCGGAACAATAATTAGCGGTGCCGCTGTGGGGGTAGCTTATTACTTCGGTCAACAAGGGCTTCATACGTGGAGGCGTCAACTCAGAGGATCTGCCGATCACGACCTTGCGCGGCGATTGCTCATCGAGCTCTACAAACTTCGAGATGAAATTCAGAGAGCGAGATCGCCTGCGATTTTTTCTTTTGAAGGCGTGCCTTTTGAGGGAGAGGTTGTATCAGATGACCCAAAGCAAGCCAGTTATGCATTCAATGAGCGTGCCTACCGTCGACGACTGACAGCAATGGACCAAGCTCGAAATCCGTTGCAGGCCACCATGCTTGAGGCTGAGGCTATTTGGGGGCCTGATCTGAAAGGTCTCATGGAGAAAGTTTTCAAGCTTGAACGAGAGTTTGTGATCTATGTTCGGCTCTACTTGGTGTCTATAAAACCTGAGAAAACTGTACAAGGATCACTCTCCCGCCAAGAGCTTCTAGGGCAGAGGCGGAATGTTCTCTATGACTTGGATAGTCCCGATGACGTCTATTGGGTCGAGATGGTCCGGGCACTTCAGTGTGTCGAAAATCATCTACGCGAACGCCTAATACCAAGTTGACATCCTGCGTTAGGACTACCGGCTGGCGTGATTCGTAGAAGTGGGGTATTTGTGTTCGGTCGGGCACGATCTGGATCAAGGAGCGGAATATGGATTTATCTACAAAAGATTCTTGGGCGAAGATTGAGCGAGCGCGGTTTCACCTATCAGAAATATACAATAATTTCTATGGCTATATTGATGGTGATTTATTAGATATACCAACCCTGAAGATACCAAATTTCGAAGGCGGATATATTTCCGTAGTTATTAAGCAGTTGCCTGTGGATTCAATTGTATTGCCGCTAGTGCTGGGTGATGCAATTCATAACTACAGATCAGCTTTGGATTACCTTTGGTGGCAGTTCGCCAAAAAAAAACTTGGCCGTGATCCAACTGACCGAGAAGCTCCTAAAGTGCAGTTCCCTCTTTTGTCTAGAGAGGACGATTGGGGTAGGAGATATTTTGATTATGTGTTTGCTCCCGATGTTGAATACATAAAAAAATATCAACCATTCAACGCCGGAAATGGGGAGTATTCAGCGCTTGAAGCGTTGCGAGAAATATCTAACCATGACAAGCACAGGACCTTGAATCCACTGATGGGTATGGCAAATGAATCTGCGCTTAACAATCTTTCTAAATTTAACGTCAAAGTAGAAGTTATGAATTTGCCGGATGTTCTGGAGCCGGGCGTAGAAGTGTTTAGGGTGCATACTGAAATTGAAGCTATTAATGTTGAGTGCGATATAGAAGTATATTTTAAAGTTTATTTGGCGGTACAAAATGGCTGGAATATTCTGACGGCTTTTGAGGCAATAGATGAACAGTGTGAGAAGATTTTGAAAGAGGCAGAGAAAATGCTTTAATAAATCTTCGCGCTTAAGTTGTTTGTCCTATGTCGCTTTTGGGAAATGGCTAAGACCAACAAAGGTGATCGAACTTTAGAGTGAATTATGCTTCAACGCCATTCTTGGCGAACTCTTCAAGCTGTCGCGACCACTTTTCAGATACGACAATTTCAGGTCGCGACATGCTGGCGAAGCGGGCGGACTCTTCATTGGTCGCGGCGGCCAGATTGATCAGGAGCGTCGACACCGTCTCCTGCCATTCCTCGAAGCCGTGGCGCTCGCCGAGGATCAGCAGGGCATCATCAAGCGCTTTTGAAACTATCAGCGAGCGCTTCTCGGCGCCTATCCGCTCGAGCAACGCCTTCTCCTTGGCGCGTTTGTCCTTCTGCAATTGCGCATTGCTCTTGGCCATGGCCTACCTCTTCAATTCCGCTGGCCGGCAAGTCCAGCCAGGTTTGTCGTTTGCGTTGTTGGGTGCGAATGGTGAATCTGTGCATCAGGGTTTCGTCGGGTAATCGAGCGAGTAGTCCGCGACGATCTTCCGGGCGAGTGTCGTGCTGATACCCATATGCTTGCAGGCTTTGTTGCGCGTCATTCCGGCTGCCTTGCAGCTCATAAGCTCGCCGGCGATCTTGTCTCGCTCCTCTTGAGTGATCATTCGGCCTCGCTTGGCCCTCTGCGCTTCGATGTTCCTGTAGCCGTAAGGCGTTTTGACTACCGTTGCGATGCCTGGACTGTCCTTTCCGACCCCGGTAGGGATTTGCTGCGCCGTACCTCCAGATGCAAAGAAGGCAGCTTTCGCCGCCTCCAGTCCACTTTGCCGCTTTGCGGCTTCAATGAATGCTTGTTCCATATCAGGCACCTTTCGAGCGACTGTTGATGTTGATTTCGTAGATCTCGGCGAGCTCACGAAGAACAGCCCGCGTAATCCCAAGCGCCGCGCAGATCTCAGCTTGAGATCGCGTGCCGGCCAAAGCCTTTATCTGAGTGACCATTGAGGCCCTTTTTTGGCGACGAGCTTCCATCGTCCTGGCGGTGCAGGTCGTGAACTCAATGCCGTGCTCGCTGGCGATCCGGTTGAGTGAGCGAGTGGAGCGGTGCAGCGCCTTCGAGGCAGCGAAGATCCCCGCGTCAGCGAACTTGTGAAGGGCTTGGGCGATGGCCGGCTCTGCGGCTTTGTGGGCGTCCCATCTCATGCGGCCACCATCAGCTCAGATTTTCGCTTATCCTTAGCCGCATTGAGTCGCGCCAATGGCTCAGGCATGCTCTCTGCGATGCGATATGCCGCCGAATAAATACTCTGCAGTTCCTGCATCGTTTCAGAGAGAGGGATCTTTGAGATGGCCTCATTGATTGCTTCGAGGCCGTGCTCTTCTTGCTTCCGTCCATCGTTCAGCCACGCGATTAGCCGTCGGCCAGTGTCGGCACTGATTACTTCTGGCTGATCAAAAATCCGTGTCCGATCTTTTGTCGCGACGGCCACGTTTCCGTCATGGACAAGATCCAGAACGACAGTGAACTCGTAGTCGGAGCCGTCACGCTGCTCGGACTTCATGCCGAGTTTTATGATCTTCTTGCCCTCACCCTGAACCGTCTCAGTCTTGCTTCGCATAGTGCAGATGATGTGCAGGGGGCTGGTCAAGATCGTGTCGACCAGCTTGCGATGGCGCGGCGTTGTTTCGTTCCATGCCGACCAGGTGTTGCCCTTGTATTTCTGCTTGGCGATCAAGTCGTTGATTTCGAGGCATCCGCCGGCGCCGATCCATTCATGGGAGTAGCTGTCGATGATTAGCACCGAATACCCGCCAGCCTCGGCCGACTTGATCGCCTCGATGTAACGTTCCGGCGAGTAAGGCGCAGCGAGACTCAGCACATCGAACTCAGCATCGTCGGCATACAACGATGCGCTGTCGTGCTCTGTGTCAATTACTGCGATGCGTCCGCCAAGGCCGGTGGCCAGCAGAAGGGCGGAAAGAGTTTTACCTGAACCAGAAGGGCCAGCAAGAGCGAGCCGTAGCCTCGCTTGCTTACGTTCGGCTTTCTTGAACATCGTGAGTTTCCTCAGTTCGGTTGGTTGTCCCACTGCTGTTCGATGCGGCGGGCTTCGTCTTCATACTCTTTGCGCTGCTCGCCGCTGAACTGCTCGGGCGAGAATGCGCCGACCTTCATCCAGTCGAACTGGGCGGCCAAGCGTGGCGTGCTCACAGGGGTATTCCTCAGAAGTTGATCGTCACGTTCGGCACTTCGCCTCGCGCGATCTTGAGGACGATGGCCTTCGCCAACTCCTCGGAGACATTCATGGAGATGATCGTTTCCTTCGCGGCGCACATGATCCGGCTCTTGTGAGCCTTGTCAGCTTCGCGCAGGTTCTGCTGGCGAATGATCTCGTCGGCTGCCGCCTTCTGGCGCGCTTGCTCTTCTTTCCGAGCATCCTCAGCAGCCTGCTCAGCACGGGCAGCCGAATCTCTTTTTTCCTGCTCTGCGCGTTGTTCTGCTGCCTCTTTATCAGCCTTGGCCTGCTTCTCGCGACGCCCGGCATCCTCGGCCTGCTGTTTCAACTGCAACTCTCGCTGCTCAGCCTGCTCCCGCTCGCGTCGGGCAGTCTCGTCAGCCTCCTTTTGTGCCTTCTCTGCCGCTTCCTTGCGGATCTGTTCGTCGCGCTCACGCTGCGCCCGGGCTTCGTCGTCAGCGCGACGCTGCGCCAGTTCGGCCTGATCTGCTTCGTATTTTTGGCGGGCTGTCAGAGCATTGCGCAGCGTGTTCAGTGCCGACTCTTTGGCCAGTGCTGCATCAACCTGGAACTCTGCCCACTTGTCGGCGATCGCTACCGCGTCGATACGGGCGATTCGTTCCGAAAGGTCTTCGGCGGTGATGCCGTCAAGATCTACCGCGAGCGCCGTAATCTTGGCGATGTCGTCTTTGATAGATGCAATCCTTCTCTCTTCTGCTTCCTCCCAGTCATCCAATGGCTTGCGGATTTCCTTCTGCCACAACTCCAGGGTGTCCCAAACGCGCTTGCGCTCGGCGTCGATACGTTTCGGGACTTCCTTCTGTTGGGCTGACAACTCTTTGCCTACAGCATCGAGCGCCGTTTTGGACTTGGCGACCTTATGTGCCATCGAAGCGAATGCCTTGCGTCCCTTGTCAGTGGCGAGGTCTGGCAGCACCGAAAGGAATTTGTCGACTTCGGTGCGGATCTGGCTCAGCCATGGGTCAAGACCGTTCGCCGTGCTGTACACGGACAATGCGGTTTCTTTTGGCGGCACTTGTGCCAGTTCGGTAGATGCGCTCACGGAATATCCTTGCCGCGACGTGCGCAGCGATTGAATGCTTCGCTTATTGGGTGATGCGTTCGGCGAGAGCGCTGAGCAGCATCAAGAAGGTGTAAACGCCGATGGCGGAGAACGAGCCGCGCCGAATCAACAGGCGGCGTGCTCGCTGAAGGCTGGTCACCGGAAAACCCGGTAGGTGGTTGAGTGCGGCACTTCGCAGACACCAGACGAATCGCGTGCTGTCGTGTAAGCGGCCATCCCGGCAACGAGGACGGAGGCGAGGATCCAGTAGGCCAGCTTCATGGCCGAGCCCTCACAGCGATACGTCCGCCTTTCATGGTCACCGACAGGCGCTGCGGGAGGTTGTCGACCAGATCCTCGCGCTTGCGGCCTATCACCTCGTTGAACGGGAGACCGAAGCCGAGGATGGCGATGCGGCGCTCTATGTCGTCGAGCTGTTCATCGACCAGCGTTTTTACCGGTGGCGTTGTCATGCGGCTCTCCCTTTTCGGAATTCGTATGCATGGTTCAGTCGTTCGCTGTAATCAGCGTCCTCTGTCGCGCTGATAATGCTTAGCGCGCGGAAAATCATCAGAGCGGTGTTAGCTGAGGACCGGACGGCCACTGCACTGCAATCGGGGTCGGACATGCTTTTGATGTAGCCTTCGAGCATCCCAACGGCCAGATCGTGATTGCCTGCAACGGTATGGCCGGCGGTCACTGGGACCTGCTGAGCGCTCATTTCAACCCCCAGAATTCACCGTAAGCGACCACTGCTGCCGAGACACGCTTTGCCCGCGCTTTACGGTCTACGAGTTCCTGAGCTGCCATCAGCGCTTGACGGTGCGTGCGTTGCTGCTCAGCAGCTTCATAGTCATGGAAGTCTTCAACCATCGGCGCTTTCGGGCGCCCCCAGTCGTCGTAGCGCCTGTCCCACTCTCGGGCCTGCGCACTGTCTGCATAGCTGGTTGCCATGATCGCCTCCGTGGTGGCGGGTGTTGATCCAACAAAACTCGGATGCACTCATCCGCTCCGCTGGTTGCCGTTGGGCGCGGAGGGGAGTGCATTCGGGATTGGTCGGGGGAGAGTGGGTGCAGATGGCCGGGCGCGAATCCGGCGAGAGCGGACCCTTTCGGGACGACCGCTCGGAGGAGCAACCAGCATTATCTGGCGCCTATTAACCTGCGTTTCTCTAGGGCCGCCGAAGCGTTCAACCCAGCTTTCAACGCCGCATCTGCTTGCCGGTCACGTCTCCGGCGCCGAGTTCCACGGCCGTGTTCAGTTCGCCAGCGCTCGATAACAACCGATTCTGGGATTTGATGCAGGTGGGCGGTTATAGGCCGCAGTTTCGTCCGCATCGGGGTATGATCGGAACACCGGGGCGCTACCCCCACTTGGTTCCCGCCGCGTTTGTAGTATTGGCCGTCTCGCTTATACCGGCTCAGGACATTTCACGGGTCTTTGCGATCCTAGCGCTGCAGCCCACTTGGGCACGCTCCGATCACACCCCGATGCGCTCTCATAGAGAGGATCGGGCAGTTAACGACAGGCTGTCGTGGCGCTGGTTGTTCAGGCTGCTTCCGGCTCGTCCCTGTCGTACTTTTCTCCGCAAAACATGCAGTAGTTGGCCTGCATGCTCATCGACTTCTTCTTGTCCTTCATCACGCCGGCTTTCGTAGGGGCTTGATAGGTGATATCGATCGGCATCACTTGGCGTGACTGCATCCTCCCATCGCCGAACATCAGCGCGTACCCGGTGAGGCGAGCGCTCAAATTCTTGTGACCTTCCGGGAGTTGAGCTGGCAGATGCTCAAGCAAGCGAGCTTCTGTTTCCTGTCTGCAATTGCACGTCGTCTTGCCCTCCGTTGATTTCCAATGCCGCCTGATCGGAGCGGCATCAGAAATATGCGGTCATGCTGCCAGCGCGTTCAGCTTTTGACGGCAGCTATCCATTTCAGACTTGCAGCGCAGAGCATCAGCACGATCGCCTTTGCGCAGCGCTTGAATCGCCCAGTGCTTCCAGTCAGCGATGAAGCCTTCGAGGTCGGCGATCATTGCCGCGTGAGTGCTGGCGAATTGACCTTTGTCGTTACGAATAGCCATGATGAATTCCTCCGGTTGATTTCCCGTCTGGCCCTGTCGCCAAGGCCAGCCAGTGAAATCTGTTTTTGAACCACCGAGAAATCCTCGGTAGTTCATTCCGCCCCATGCTCGGCGCCTCGGTTTCCCCACCTGGCCGGCGTCACACATTTCGTGTTCGGTGTTATTCGCCGGCTGGCTTGCATGGTTTGGCGTCCTCCCATTAGGGGAGTCCGGCAGGTTCCAGAGCCTGCATGGAGATCGAAGTTTGTGTTTCGCGCTATGCCCGTTTCCGGGGATCGATCCGCGAAGATTCCAAATTGTGAAAGAGCGGCGGGTCTCTTGAGGCCCTTCGCAGTGGCTGTGTGTCGCTGCGATGGGGGAACAATACCTCCGGTATTGTATGTGGTCAATACCGCCGGTCATGTATTTTTTAAAAGTCATGAAAAAACCCGCTCAGTGGCGGGCTATACGAGAAAGGCTGGGGCTGCGATCTTTCGATCTGGGTTATGGCTGGCGTTGGAGCTCCTCTTCAGCGTCCTGGTCATTCGGAACAGATAAGGCCAAGTAGTAAGCCCAGCACCAGCCGATCAATGTCCACCCAAGGAACAGATTGATTAGGAAAAGCTTTCGCGGCTGACTTGACTCAGATAAGGCAACACATATTGAGGGGAACAGGTAAATGAGTATCGCGCTGACGTAGAAGGTGATATTGGCCGCAATGGCGACCCCGTTATTTCCACTACTGATGAAGTAGCTGACTAAGCAGGTAGGCGCTAGCAACGCCAATCCCAAGACCCCCATCTCATTTTCCTCATGAAAGCTCGTTGGTAGCTATTTGATACCACGCAACAGGTACTTTGGATAGCTGGCGCTTTCAGGTTGACTGCCACGCGGCGCTCAGAAGGTAGTCGCGATCGCCTGCGCGAGCTGCATGTCTGACATCAGCGGTGCAGGGTAGGCCGAGCGGTAGTACCTGGAGGCCTGCTCAAACTCCGCACCACGGATATCGCCGTCCGAACCAATGAACGCCAGAGCGTCGGTCTTGGCCGACTTGAAAATCTCAGGCGGCTCAGTCGTGAGGGATGTGGTCGCTCCAATTAAAATGGTTGGCGCGGAGATTGTGAGAAATATCGCGGCAGCGATAGGGTTGGCCCCATCACCTGATACGGCCTGAGTGCTAACTGACAACAGCATGGCGGCCGCCAGGATCTTCAGTGTGTCCACTCTTCGATGCTTCCATTGCGATCCGAGGGCGCCACCATAGCAGAGCAGGGCGCTTGCCAGAAACAAGAAGCCCGGCGCTGGGCCGGGCTTCTTGTAGAGATTGCATCATCCCAGTAGGTGCTTTGCGGCAGCGCCAAGCGCTGCCGATGCAAGGGCACCAATTACGACTGCAGCGCCAAGGTACTTGGCCATGGTGACCTTTATACCGTTGACATCATCGGAAACCTTTTTGGTGTCCGTTTTTATACTGCTCACATCCTTTTCGATACGCTCGAATCTGGCTTCAGATATTTTTTCCCAAGCTTTATCTCGTTCAGCTTGAGCAGCGAGAAATCCAGAAAATTTTTCTGATAGCGCCGCATCTCTTGCTGCCTGCTCAAAGCGGAAGGATTCTTGACGCAGATCAACCTCTCGCCGGACCTGCTCATCGCGAAGTGCAAGCTCACTCTTGTAGTCAAGCACTCGCTTTTCCGCATCGTACTCCATCCTGTCGATGCGCTTATCCATCCGCTCTTCAATGGCAGATAAAGTTGTCGCTAGCTCTTCGCGTGTTATGTCGTTCATTGGCCCAGTATGACTATCGGGTGTAGCCCTGTCATCCTTGACATACCTTGTCTGGGGCAGATGAGCTTCGCCGAAAAGCCTGCCGCTATAATTATCCATTTTTTTCTTGGCTCGGATTCTTATCAATCCAGTCTGCAATGAATTTTGCTCTGTGCTCCCTTATGAAGCCGCAGTTGTCGCACTCCAATTGCAGATTGTATGCTGGCTCAGACCCAAAGGTTGCCCCGAGCGGCATAAGAAAGACCACCTCATCTTCACCATCCGCGAAAGGGACGATCCATTTTTCAGACCCGCAGCAGGGGCATTTAGCCTTATCTGTTTTGGCTACCAAAAATCTGATGGCATCCTTGAACAATATTTTCATCACAATCCCTTTTGATACGCCTAAACATTAATCGCTACAGCATCCCGACGCCTAATCGGGCTTGCTTCGATTTATCTGTCCCGCCTTCACCTCATCCGCATAACCTACCAGCCGATCTTCCCCTGCCTGCATTACTACGCAGATCCTGATCACTGCCTGGGCATCCGCCTCATTGCCGGCCAGGCTCAGTCGCTCGGCAATGCGCATCAGCTCGACCGCTGACCACTTGAGGTCTGAGCCGGTGCCTTGAAGGTCGCGCTTCAGTTCTTGGTTAGGATTGGTGAGGGTCATATGAGCTCCTAAAGCATCCCGCCGCGCCACACGACGCGCCCGATGATCCGTACTTCGTTTATCTCGCCGTCTCGCAGGATCTCGTCGCCGTAACGAGCCTTGTCAGAGTTATCGCTACGGATGATCCAGCCTTCGATATCTGACTTCACCAGGCGCTTCACGATCGTGCCTTTGGTAGAGCTCTGCATCGCGAAGATCTGGCCGTCCTTCGGCTCGATCTTCGACTCATCCACCAGCAGCACGTCTCCATCGTTGATGGTCGGCTCCATGCTGTGGCCGTTCGCGTAAATGACGTCCAGGTGTCGCTGGTTCAGGTTGTTCGCCCGCAGCCAAGACGACTTGAACGCCATGACGCCACGAATCTCTACGTGAGGGTTGTCGTCGCCTTCACCGGTCGAACCGCGTGCGGTGAGCTGCAATACGCCTGTGTAGGCCGGCTCATTTCGGAGATCGAAGCTCCTCGCCGGCACGCGAATGTCGTCTGTTTCTCGATGAGAGGGGCGCATATCTGGGAGCGAAGCCGCCATCTTCTCGATCTGAGCGGCAAGTGTTGGACTGATATCCGACACAGGGACCTGCAGCGCTTTCGCAAAAACCACAGCAGCGTTAACGCTCAAGGCTGTGCGCCCATTCATAAAGTGGCTCACAGCGCCTTGCGTCACGCCATCGCCCAGTTCTGCGGCGAGTTTTTCTTGGGTGAGCTTCAGCTCCCCGCGCTTTGCCTGGAAGAGGGATTTCAGACGAGCGCTGTCTTGCAGCTGCCAGTCAGATAACGGAAGCCGTCGGGAGTCTTTTTTCATGGAGTGATGTTATTACCCACGGTATTTACTTAACCAATATCGCCGGTATTGACTGTTAACAATACCGGCGGTCATACTTGTGGTGAAATCTACGCAGAGGACGCCGCAATGCGCCGAATCCCACTCACCGAATTTGCCAAAGAACACGGCCATACAAAGGCCGCGCAGCTGCTCGGCTGTACGCAGGGCGCCCTCAGCAAGGCGATCCGCGTAGGCCGTGATGTGTACGTGACCCTCGAAGACGACGGCAGGTTGTCGGCACAAGAGCAGCGTCCGTTCCCGTCCCAGAAATCCGCCGCATAACCAATTTCAACAGCCAGGAGCATCGAAGCATGTACATGGACCCCAATCAAAAGCGCGCCATCCCGGTGAAGGTTCGTTTTGAACCAGTGCTTGATCGGATTCTGCGTAAGGCCGCGACCAAAACCCGTATGCAGCACGCCACCTACCTCTACGAAATCATCGAGTGGGCAGTGGCCAATGGCGTGATCGAGGAACTCATGCAGGACAAACAAGAAGATATCGCGGGCTGAAGCCCCTTTGGAGGGCCAAATGACCGTAGAGCTTGAAAGGCTTCCTCCACCGACTCGAAAGCGAGTGGAGGAATTGATGCGCGCAAACGGCTGGACCTTCAGCCGTGCAATCAACGAAGTAATGGAAACCGCCATCGCGAGCGGGGCGCTTTCTGAGGTTGGGAGGAAGAAGGCGCCAGTCCTTCAACTGGTGACCCCAATGAGGGCCTCTGGCAGGGACTCTTCGGGGTAATCCAGAGGGCCTCTGCCAAATTCGGGACGAAAAAAAGCCGGGGTAGTGACCCGGCTCTCTTAAAACGCTTGTGGAGCAAATCATGCACCAATCAATCCAAACGATCAATACCCCGGCCAGTGTCGCGACACAATTTGGCAACGGTGAAAACGTGTCGCGGAAAGATGTTATCGCGGAAGAAATTCACGCAATACAAGAGGGCCTCGCACCCATGACCCTGGCCTACGAATGGGCATTTAAGTTCATGGGGCTTGCCAGTCAGAAAGTTGGATCGATTGACTTGGGGGATCTTGATCATATGGACCGCGATCAGGCCCGAGCTGCGTTGGACGAAATCGAATCTGGTCGGGACAAGCTACGGGCAATCATCCCGCTCTTTGAAAACTACCCATACATCGCCGAGGTCATGCGATCTCACTGCAGCGCGCTGTTCTACGCCGAAGTAACCCTCATCCCATTTTACATTCAATGCAATAAGTCATTTTTGGAGAATAAAAACTCCTCGACCAGCACCTACATCGTGCGCCATCCAACGACGAACATGATCAAAATCGGACGCACCAACGATGTTCGGGGGCGGATCAAGTCCTTGCAGACTGGTGCTGGAGCCATTCTTGCCACGCTGGCGGTAATTCCCGCCGATGTTGAGCAGGAGCTCCATAAGCGATTCGCCGACCTTCGTCGTCACGGCGAATGGTTTGAGGATGTAGGCGGCGTTATCAGTGATTTCGCGAAGACACAGGAGGCTGCGTAATGGCCCGTGCTCGCAACATCAAGCCTGCCCTGTTTAAAAACGAGATCCTTGGCGTCGCTGATCCAATGGCAACGCTCCTGTTCGAAGGGTTGTGGCTGCTCGCTGATAAGGCTGGCCGCCTGGAAGATCGCCCTATGCGAATCAAGGGAGAGCTTTTCCCTTACCGCGACGGGCTGGATGTCGAGGGGCTTTTGAGGTTCCTTGCTTCCGAAGGCTTCATCGTTCGGTACTCAGTCGGACCGAAGCGATACATCCAAGTTGAGAACTTCGACAAACATCAGAACCCGCATCGTAATGAGCCGGAGTCAGTTATCCCTTCTGCGTCAGAGGGTTGTATCACTACCGATTTTGGCGGAAGTACTTCTGCCATTATCGGCAGCGCTCCGGCTGATTCTCTGATTCCTGATTCCGGATCCCTGACTGCTGATTCCCTCAACGCGTCAACGCCTTCGGCATTGCCGACTTCGCCGAGCGACGACCTTTTCCCGAAGTTCTGGAAGCTTTACCCGAACAAGAAGGGTAAGGCCGCAGCTGAGAAAGCCTGGAAGAAGCTCAAGGTCACTGCTGACCTGTTCGGTCAAATTGCCGAAGGCCTGGCTGCGCAAGTGGTTTGCGAGGCATGGGTGAAGGACGGCGGGCAGTTCATTCCCCACCCGGCGACATGGCTTAACGGCAAGCGCTGGGAAGACGAGGTGAAAGTAGCCAGCAACGTGCACCCGTTCCCGCAATCCCGTCACACCGGCTTCGCTGATCGCGATTACACCTCCGGATTGAAGCAGCGGGAGGATGGCAGCTATGCGCTCTGAGCCAGTTCAAACCACTCCGGAACTGCCGCCGGGAACCCGCATCCAGCCTGCCGAGTGCGAAATCCACGGCGCCTATGAGCAGAAGGTGTATGCCGTGCTAGGCCGGGAGCTCAGAAGCAATTGCCCTGAGTGCAGCCGTATCGCCCGAGAGAAGTCCGAAGCCGCTGAGCAAGCCAACAAGGCGATGGAACTGCGTATGTCCCTCGCTCGCAAGCTGGGCGATGCGCTGATCCCGAAACGCTTCACCACTCGCACCCTGGGCAACTACCAGGCCGAGAACGAAGGACAGCGCAAAGCCCTTCGGTTCTGCCAGCACTACGTGCAGATCTTTGACGAGATCCTGAAAACGGGTCGCTGCATGGTGCTGATCGGCAAACCCGGTACCGGGAAAACGCACCTCGGCGCCGGCATGGCCAACGAGCTGCTGCACAACACGTCGCGCACGGCCGTGTACCGCACTGTCGGCGCAATCCTGCAGGCGATCCGCTCCACGTACGACAAGCACAGCGAACGCAGCGAGGCCGAGATTCTGTCGAGCCTGATCGATCCCGATCTGCTGGTGCTGGACGAAGTCGGTGTGAGCAAGGAGCAGCCGAGCGACTTCGAGCTGACGACCCTGTTCGCAATCATCAATGGCCGGTACGAGCAGGAGCGCCCCACGGTGGTCATCTCCAACCTCGAAGCAAGCCAGTTGCCAGCCGCCATGGGTGACCGCTGCGTCGATCGCCTGCGCGAGGGCGGAATGATCGTTGTTCCGTTCGAGTGGGAATCTCAGCGCGGAAAGGAGGGTTTCTGACATGACCATCGACAAACAAAAACTCCAGAAGCTGCTGTGGGCCGAAGCCGCGTCATTCCGTGCTGACTGCGCAGACTGGAAACGCAACACCGAGGCGTTGCAGGAATTCCTTGGGGAGAAGACCGTGGAGGAGATGGCGCTGGAACTGTTGGGCGAGAACGAAGCACTGCGCCTTCGTTGCGATCAATTGGACGATGACAAGCAGTCCATGACCGAAACCCACGTTCTCTACACCTGGCTGCGCAAGAAGTGCGATCAGCCGAGCAATGACTTTGTGGCTGTGCAAATGAACATTGGCCACGACTGGGTGCCCGTGCATGACCTCGATCGCGACCTGCGATCCATGATCGAGCGGGAGGAGCCATGAACGAGTTCCCAATCCGCAGTCAGCGCGACATCAGCCGTCTGATGGGCGTCCTGCATGCAACCGACTTCACCAAACCCAAGATCGTGGTCATCAAGGACGAGAAACGCCCGGACGTTTGCAACCGGAAAATGTGGGCAATGCTCAAGGACGTTTCCGAGCAAGTCATCTGGCACGGCAAGAAGCTGACCAGTGAAGACTGGAAGTGTCTTTTCAGTGCCTCGCTGGAGAAGCAGCGCGCGGAGCCTGGTCTCGACGGTGGCTTTGTCGTGATGGCCGTATCGACCCGCAAGCAGTCGCAGAAGTGGTTCAGCGATCTGTTCGAGCTGATGCATGCCTTCGGCGCTGAGCATGACGTGCGTTGGACGGAGCAGGACAAATGGGGGGGAAGGTATTGATGCGTACTGCCCTCAAGGATGTGAAGCAGAAAACCTGCAAGGCCTGCGGCGAGAAGTTCGCGCCGATGTTCAACACCACGCAGGTAGTGTGCAGTCCGAAATGCGCGCTGGCTCACGCGCCGGCGAACAGCGAGAAAGCCCGCAAGGCCATCGCCCAGCGCGACCGCCGAGATATCCAGGTGCGCAAGGACAAGCTGAAGAGCAGGGCGGATCACCTGCGCGAAGCCCAGGCGGCGGTGAACGAATACGTCCGCCTGCGCGATGCGCATTTGCCGTGCATCAGCTGCGACTCTATGCCGAACGACAACGACCTTATGACCGGTAGTCGTTGGGACGCTGGCCACTACCGATCCGTCGGCGCCTGCCCAGAGCTGCGCTTCGAGCCGTTGAACATTCACCGCCAGTGCGTGAAGTGCAACCGCAACCTGTCCGGCAACGCGGTCGAGTACCGCATCCGGTTGGTGCTGCGCATCGGTGCCGAAACTGTGGCATGGCTGGAAGGGCCTCATGAGCCCCGCAAGTACACCGTCGAAGAAATCAAAACCATCAAGGCCGAATACCGAGCCAAGACCCGCGAACTGAAGAGGGCTGCAGCATGATCTATCCAAGTGTTCTGAACGCAGTTGTCTCGGCCCTCGCGGCCGAGGCCATCGACAACACCAGTAAGCAGGCGTGGCAGAAGCTGTACAACTCTGCCGACGAGGAGGAGGGCGGCGATCTGGCGACACTGGTCCGCTCCCGTGGTGCTGACACCATCGACCGCACCCAAGTGGACTGCTGGGTATCTGCCCGCCTGCACAGCGCGCTTGAGCAAAAGCACTGGGATGCGCTGGTGGCAAAGTACAGCACGCACAAGGGGCGCAAGGTACAAGCCATTGCTGCACTGCAAACCCAGATCAACACGCCGGCGCCGAAGCTGTTCCTGTTCAAGGCCAGCACCGCATGGGCTATCCCGCAGTTGAAAGGAGCGCGGCCGAAGGTGGCGACCTCCGTGCCAGTCGAGATCCCGATCGATGCGCCAGAGTGGCGCCGTGAGGCTGTGGTGAAGGCGGCGCTAGCGGCCGGTCAGGCGAAGGTCAAGCGTGACAGCTCCCGATCCGCCGACATGATCGTGCTCAAGGACAGATTCTACGATATGAACACCTGGGACAACGACGGCACCCCGGAGTCGACTCGCCGCCGGTGGCGTCAGGATATCGGAAAGGCTGCCGACGACCTGGTCAATGAGGCTCTGGCACACGCCGCCGACATTCTCGGAGGCGAAGGTTTGTTGATTGAACAAGCTGCGTGATTGCCTGTTGACATCAGTGAGCGAATGAGCGAAATTAATCACATCCTGTCATTCCTGCGCGTATCGCGGAGTGACAAACGAAACCCGGCCAAGCGCCGGGTTTTTTGTTATGGGATTTCTGTGTAGCTCACGTCGGTATAGCCGGAGTCAATGCACATTGTCTTAAAAGTCTGTCGAGTTGGGTCGCCCCAAGCCTTATCTTTCATCGGAATGCTGAATCGCTGCGCGACAATCTGCCATTCATCATTTTCATAGAAATGATCGGCCTGATGGACAAATGTCTTTCTCTCGCCGCCTTTGGTGTAGCTGATTTCGAAATTGCGAGTGTCAGGCATAGTTTTCTCCTCGGTAGATGTTATCCATATCGAACAAGCCAATTTAGTTTAAAGCCCACCACGCGTGGGTTTTTTTATGCCTCGAATTTACCTGTAGCCAGGGCAGCCCTCGGGAAGGCCTGGACGTCGATAGCCGGATAGTGCGACGTACGGAATCAACGCCGGCAGCCCGCGCACCCTGACCTCACAATGCTGCAGGGTGGCGCGAGACTGGATCAGCGAGATCGATGCAAAGGGGCGTCGACGTTGAGAAGGACTTTGGCCGACAGCTCGGAAAGACGAGCGCACCTATTCAGGGCCTCTGCATTTGCAGGGGTTTTTTTATACCCGACAGAAACAAAAAAGCCCCGACAGATTCGGGGCTTTACGTTCAGGCGCGGAAAAAAGAGAGGGCGACCCCGGAGGGTGCTGTAACACCCAACGAGGACGCCAGATCGCAGATAGAGCCTGCAAGCCAGCCAAGGCCCTCACTGCTCGCGCGAGCGGGGCGGAGCCTAGCAGAAAAACAAATGGACTTGCAGATGTTAAAAGAATGCAGATGCGGAAAATGCAACAGACTTCTCGCCCGCGTGGGTGAGTTTACCGAGCTCCAGATCAAATGTTCCCGATGCGGGACGTTGAATCATGAGAAGGCCACGAGCCTCGAGCGATCGCCTTTGAGCGACATGAAAGCGGAATCGTCCGCGAACAATCATTTGACTCAAAAGGTAAAAATATGAACGCAGTAAAAGTTGGCAAAAATTACCTAACAGTAAATCCAGGCAGCAATGTGGTTCAGGTTGTGGCTCCTGCGCTAAACACCTCCGGTGTGATTCTTAGCACTTGCCTCATCAGCACGACCAATGGCGGGGCGGGGGTTTTCACTGGCACCTCTGCTCCTTCGAGCATTGTCGACCAATCCAAGCCAATTATTTTCTCCGCAAACGCGGGCTCGGCTGTTAACACCGGCTCTCAGCTTGCGTTGCCATACCCGCTGTTTCTCCCTGCTGGTCAAGGTTTGTGGGTTGCGGCAAGTGTTCCAAGTGCGGCGGTTGCGCTGACCTGGGATGTCTTGGCTTGATCTGAGAGTGTGTGGGGGGGCTTTGACAGCCGTTCCCACATTTAAGCTATCTAGATTTCCCGGATGAGGCGAGTCGCTACGTTTTGAACCGCTGCAGTTATCTGGCGTAGTGGTGATGACATAAACGCCTAGCTTATCCATTGCCTCGGCAACTGCTGGGGCTTTTTCGTTTTCGGCTCCCCACACCCATTGCTCCGAGCTGGGAGTGCAGCGGACGCCGGATTTATCAATCTCCCCATGGGGGAGGCAACTCGGATGCCTACCATGCCTGATAAGCCAGACACCTGGGCCAAGATCTGGCTGGCGTTGAGCAATCCGCTCTGGCAGGGCGCAATCATGGCCATCACCGTATCGTTGCTTCGCGTGATGTACGACGCGAAGGAAACCAGTAAGCGTCGGATCCTTTTCGAATCGCTGATCTGTGGATCGCTGAGCCTTGTTGCGTCCAGCGTGATCGAGTGGATGACCTGGCCGCCCAGTCTGTCGGTTGCTGCCGGAGGGACTATTGGGTTCCTCGGAGTGACAGCCATTCGCGAGCTGGTGACCCGCTTCCTCGGTCGCAAGGCGGATGCCGCATGAAGGCCTTCGCTGCTGCAATCATCATCGCCCTGGTCGGCCTGCTCCTCGTTGGGATTCAGCAGTCGCGCGTCATCGCCCTTCGCGGGGAGGTGGCATTCGAAGCCAGCGAGAAGAAGAAGGCGGTGGACGCCAACCTCGAAAGCCAGGCCACGATCACCACGCTGCGCGCCGAAGCTCAGCGCAACGCCGATTACCAGAAAGACCTGAACAAGCGGTTACAGGCCAGTCAGGCCAAAGCCAGAAAGGCGGAGAAGAACTTTGAAGAACTCAAGCGCAACAGCAAGCCTGTTCGTGATTGGGCTGCTCAGCCTCTGCCTGACGGCCTGCGTGGGAAAGCCGGCGGTGGTAACAAAGACAGCGGCGGTAAGAGTCGAGCCCCCTGAACTGGTGCCATGCGAGCGAGTAGCTGATGAAGACCTCGCCGACAACGGCCAGCTGTGGGAGCTGAAGAACCAAGCCATCAACCTGCTCGACACCTGCGCAGACCAGGTGGACGCGCAGATCAAACGCAGTCAGAGCAAGTAGGTCGCGACACGGTTCGCGAGAGTGCAAATTGTGTCGCGACACGAAGGATGTGCCGCAGGTTAGTGCGGCACGGATGAATCACGTCACTTTCAATGCCTCTTGGATCTGGTCGGCATACTTGCTCAGGCTGCTCATCTCATAATCGAGCGCGGCTCCATTGGTGGGAGAGTTCGAGACCTTGGACTGGATCAGGGTAAGTGCAGCTGCGACTGCAGCCTCACGTTTTGCCTCGGCGGAGCCCTCGCTCATCCCGGAATGCCGGCGTAGATTTTTGAAGTTTTCGGACATGTTGCTTTCCTTGCTGTGAGTTGAACCCCACCAATACCGGCAACCAGCCACTATTACAAGTATCAGAGAGTCCCATGACAACCAAGCAACCCGACTGGGAGGCGATCGAACGAGCCTACCGGGCTGGTCTGCTTTCCATCCGAGAGATCGCATCAACCCAAGGCATCACCCACGGCGCAATCAACAAGCGCGCCAAGCGGGATGGATGGGAGCGAAACCTCAAGGCAAAGATCCAAGCCAAGGCTGATGCGTTGGTATCCAAACGCACGGTATCCACTGAGGTATCCAGCAAACAGGCGGATACCGAAAGAGAGATCATCGAGGTCAACGCTGAGGTCATTGCGAACATCCGCATGGCTCATCGCGGCGACATCTCGCGGGGTCGGCGACTGACCAACAAGTTGCTGGATGAGCTGGAAGGCCTGACCGACAACCGCCACCTGTTCGAAGAGCTCGGCGAGCTGATGCGCTCCGAGGATGACAACGGGCAGGACAAGCGCAACGACCTTTATCAGAAGATCATCGACCTACCTGGCCGCTCCAAGACGATGAAAGAAATGGCGGAGACGCTGAAGACCCTGATCTCGCTGGAGCGCCAAGCCTACGACCTTGACACCAAATCCGGCGGCAATGACGCTGACGAGCTGTCCAAAATGATGGACGATCTATCGAAGGACGCCTGACATGAAGCCCGAGCACTTGAAGCTGCTCCGGGATAAGCGTTGGCGGTTGAACAATCTCTACTTCATCACCGACAAGCAGGGGAAGAAGACTCGCTTCCGGATGACGGACGAGCAGATTGAATACTTCGACGGGATGCATACCCGCAACATCATCCTTAAGGCTCGTCAGCTCGGCTTCACCACTGAGTGCTGCATCATCCAGCTCGACGCCGCTCTGTTCGAGTCGGCCAAGTGCGCGCTGATCGCCCACACCCTGAACGACGCCAAGCGTCTGTTTCGGGAGAAGGTCAAGTACGCCTACGACAACTTGCCGAAAGAGATCCGCGCCGCGAACCCTGCGAGCAACGATGCTGCCGGTGAGCTGGTATTCAGCAAGGGCGGTTCGCTCTACGTCAGTACCTCGTTCCGGGGCGGCACGCTGCGTTACCTGCACGTCTCCGAGTTCGGGAAGATCTGCGCCAAGTTTCCCCACAAGGCGCGCGAGATCGTCACCGGAGCCTTCGAGGCTGTCGCCACCGATTGCTTTGTCACGATTGAATCGACGGCGGAGGGGCGGGCAGGCTACTTCTTCGAGTACTCGCAGAGCGCGGAGAAGCAACTGCTCTCCGGCACGCCGCTGGGCAAGCTGGACTGGAAGTTTTTCTTCTTCAGTTGGTGGAAGAACAAGGCCTACTGGCTCGATCCGGCCGAGGCGATCATCCCGCAGCGGCTGACCGACTACTTCAACGAACTGTTCGCAAAGCACGGCATCGACACGAACCCCGGCCAGCGCGCCTGGTACGCCGCCAAGGAAAAGACCCTCGGCGACGACATGAAGCGGGAATACCCGTCGATCCCGGCCGAAGCCTTCCAGCAGTCGATTGAAGGCGCCTACTACGCCCAGCAGTTCACCAAGCTTTACGCCGCTCAGCGCATCGGCACGCTGCCAGACAACAGCCACCTGCCAGTGATGACCTTCTGGGACATCGGCGTCGGCGACTCCACGGCCATCTGGTTCGTGCGTCAGGTCGGCAACGAGTACCACGTCATCGACTTCTACCAGAACAGCGGGGAAGGCCTGCGGCACTACATGAAGGTGTTGAAGGACAAGGGTTACACCTACTCCGAGCACTGGGGTCCGCACGACATCGACAACCGCGAGTTCGGCAGCGATGCCAAGACCCGTCGGGAAATGGCGCGCGAAGGCTACGAGATCGACGGCCAGCACTACCGCATGACATTTCAGGTCGTTCCGAAGATCGGCGTGGACGACGGCATCGACCAAGCGCGCGAGATCCTCGCTCACTGCGCCTTTGACGAGGCGAAGTGCGAAGAGGGCATCACCGCGCTCGAGAACTACCGCAAAGAGTGGGACGACAAGAAGGGGTGCTGGAAAGACCGGCCGCTTCACGACTGGGCGTCTCACCCTGCCGACGCATGGCGATACTTCGCAGTCGCGAAGAGCAAGCGCGTAGCAGTCACGCACATTCCTGTCACATTCAGCTTCTGAGGCCATCCATGGCGAATTTCAGCACTCCCCGGGCAGAGTACGCACAAGCCCTGCCTGGCTGGCAGTTGGTGAAACGCTGCGTAGCCGGTGCGCGAGAGGTGCGCAAGCACGACGAATACCTGCCAATGCCAGACCCGGAAAACAAATCACCGGAAAATCTGGCTCGATACAAGCAGTACAAGAAGCGGGCGATGTTCCTCAACATCACCGGTCGCACGCGCACCGGTCTCATGGGGGCGGTTTTTCGCAAGACGGCCGAACTATCCCTGCCGACTGCGGTGGGGTACTTGAAGGAGAACGCCAGCGGCGACGGCACCAGCCTTGAGCAGTTGTCGAAGGAATCGGTCGGCGAGTGCTTGGACAGCGGGCGAGGCGGCTTTCTTGTTGACTTCCCGACCGTCGCCACCGAGAGCGGTGTCAGCTCCATGGCTGATCTGGCCACCAAGCGCGCCTTGATCCACCACTACGACGCTCTGTCGATCATCGACTGGGATGAGCAGGTGATCGACGGCGTAAAGCGCCTGGTGTACGTGAACCTGCGGGAGTGCGTTTCCGAGTTCAAAGTTACCGATCTGTCCCGCGAGACGTATACGCAGAACCGAGTCCTGTTGCTGGTCGATGGGAAATACGTACAGCGCGTCTACAAGGAAGGCGAAGCAAGTGTCGAGGAGACGCAGCCTACCGACAAATCTGGGCAGCCATTCGATCACATCCCGTTCAGCTTCTACGGCGCCCAGAACAACGACGCCAGTATCGACAAGTCGCCTCTGGAAGACCTGGCCGACGTCAACATCCTGCACTACGGCAACAGCGCCACGGTGGAGGAGAGTGGCTTCATCAGTAGCCAGCCGACGCTGTTCATCACCACCAGCATCGACACCGACGAGTTCGCGAAACTGAACCCGAGCGGTATGCACATTGGCTCACGGCGTGGGCATAACCTCGGCAAATCCGGTTCTGCAGTCATGCTGCAGGCCACCGAAACCCAGCTCGCCCGAACCCTGATGAAGGACAAGGAAGAGCAGATGCTGATGATCGGCGCCCGTGTCGTCCAGAAGGGCAGCGGCGCCGAGACGGCAGAGGCTGTTCGAATCCGGTACAGCTCGGACAACAGCGTGTTGGGCACCATCGCTGGCAACGTATCCGAGGCCCTGAAGCGGGCCATTCTCGACGCCGAGCGCTTCATGATGGATGCGCCGGACGAAAAGGGCACCGTGTTCTGGCTCAACCAGTCGTTCTTCGACGAAACCATGACCGCGCAAGACATCCTTGCCCAGGTGCAGCTGTGGCAGCAGGGCTTCATTGCGAAGTCCGATGTCCGGGTGAACCTGCGTCAGGGCGGCGTGCTTGAGGCTGATCGCACCGACGAGAAGATTGACGAAGAGCTGGCCAGCGCGCCACCGGTAGGCGGGAACGATGAGCAATGAAGGCTTTCTTGAGGATGCCGCCACGCGGCACCAGATTTACGTCCAGCGGTATGCCGGCGGAAACCTAAAGCGCGTGGCGTCGTTCATCAGCAAGGCAATCAAGACCGCCAAGCAGCGTGTTTCGGACGGCCTGAGCGCTTACGGTACGCGTCGGTACAACACTCAGATCGAAACGCTTCAGGGCGACTTGCGGGGCATCTACGACGACCTCAAAGGGCGCGCTCAGCTGGATCTCGGCGAGTTCGCCACCTACGAGGCCCAGTTCAACACGACGATGCTGGGCAAGGTTGTCCGTGCGGTGGTTCAGCTCAATGTGCCATCGGCCGAGATGATCTCCGCCGCGGCGCTGGCAGATCCGCTGCAGCTCGAAGCGCGCAAGGGCATCCAGCGCATCAGCATCAGCGGCGCGCTCGACCAGTTCGGCACGAAGAAGGCGGCCGAGATCATCGGCGAGATTCAGATTGGTTCCAGCTTGGGTGAGACGAGCCAGCAGATCAGCCGACGGCTGACGAGCATTCACCAGCTTCAGCAAGATCAGGCTGGAGCACTGGTGCGCACCATGACCAACCACATCGCCAGTACGGCGCGGGTGGAGACGCTGAAGGCGAACGACGACATCCTCGCGGGAATGCGCAGGGTGGCGACCCTGGACTCGAAGACCACGCTCTTCTGCATGAGCGTCGACCAGACGGTTATCCCGCTGGATGGACCGAAGCCGCCGTATCACTGGGGCTGCCGCACCACGCTGATTCCGGTGCTGAAGGACGAGTTTGCACGCGAGATCAAAGGCTCGACGCGGCCATCAATAGGCCCTGACGGGGTGACGCAGGTGTCGAGCAAGACCAGTTATCAGGAATGGCTGGCTCGGCAGCCTGCGGCGTTTCAGCGAGACATTCTCGGGCCGAACCGGTATGCGCTGTTCAGCAAAGGTGAGCTAACCCTCGACAGGTTCATCGACGACAACGGCAAGACGCTCACCCTCCAGCAGTTGAAAGACCTAGAGCCGCTGGCTTTTGAGCGGGCAGGCATAAGATAAGGAGCTCGGGGATGGAGGGCGCAACTGCATCTACTGATTATAGAAGCGAAGAGGGTACTGTTGGTCTAGCTCTGATTGTACGCGTCAAGCTCATCTGATAGCTTCTTGATATCAATTAAGGAGCTCTGCCATGAAATGGCCTCTTATCGGCGCTTCACTGCTCATAGCAACTGTCACTGCTAGCGCCAGTGCTCAGGGCTACATCTACGGACAGCCAAGCACAAACTACAATAGCATCGGTAATACGGTGTACGGATCTGATGGAAGTTCCTATAACCAAATAGGGAATACAACCTACGGTTCAGACGGTTCGACGTCCACTCGCATCGGAAACAGCACGTACGACTCCAGTGGCGGAACGAGTACGCAGATAGGTAACACGATGTACAACTCCGACGGCTCTAGTGCAACGCGGATCGGAAATACGATTTACGGTTCTGACGGGCACTCTTGTACTCAAGTTGGTAACTCGACCTTCTGTAACTAGATTCATTGGAAAACGGCTACACGAATTCGCGATTTCTGACCCCAAAGCCCTGGCAGTCGCCGGGGTTTTTTTATTCCCACGATTTACACAAGCCTCGTCAATGACGGGGCTTTTTTATGCTCGCAGGCCGGGCCTGCACCACGTCTCTGGGAGACAGCAATGACCTTGAAATTCCAACTGGACAGCCTCGAAGGCGTCGATGAATCGGTAGCAGCCCTGTACGTCGAGAAGGACGGCAAGTTCGTCCTCGGCATTGAAGGACTGCCACAGCCGGAAGATGTTTCCGGCCTGAAATCCAAAGTTCAGGAGCTCCTGGACGAGAAGAAGGCCGAGGCCGACAAGCGCAAGGCTGCTGAAGAGCAGGCTCGACTGGATCGAGAAGAAGCGCTGCGCAAGTCCGGCAACGTCGAAGAGCTCGAAAAGTCCTGGTCCGAAAAGTACGCACGCCGCGAAGCTGAGCTGACCGGCCAACTCGAAAGCACCAACAGCACCCTTCAAGGCCAGATCCGGGATCTGACCGTGGGCCGCACAGCTACCGAGATCGCGACCACTCTGGCCATCCCTGGCAGCGCCAAGGCATTGCTTCCACACATCGAACGCCGGCTCAGCGTCGAACAGCGCGACGGGAAACCAACCGTTGTCGTGCTGGACGCGGCCGGCAAGCTCTCGGCGGCAACGCTGGACGAGCTGAAAGCAGAATTCACCAACGATCCGGCCTTCGGTCCGCTGATCGCTGGCAGCAAGGCATCGGGCGGCGGGGCCGGCGGTGCTGGGAAAGGCGGCGGGGCCGCAAAAGGAAACATCGGCGGCACCAAAGAGGAACGACAGGCCGCAATCGCGAGCCGGTTCCCAGACCTCCCTCAGAAATAAGGAAAATCACTCATGTCCCTGTCGCAAATGCAGGTCTTCAACGAATACGTAATGCCGGCGACCATCGAAACGCTGGATCAGATGCTGGTGGCGTTCAACGCTGCCAGCCGTGGCGCCATCCTGCTTTCGCCTGACGGCTTCACCGGCGACTTCCTTCAGGAGTCTTTCTTCCAGACCCTGGCTGCCGCCCAGCGTCGCGTTGATCGCTACGCGGCCAACGGCGCCGCACCGATCACTGACCTGACCGAGCTGAAAAACTCCTCGGTGAAAGTGGCTGGCGGCTTTGGCCCGATCCGCTACGAGCCATCGCAGATGACCTGGCTGGAGCGTCCAACCGCGCAGGGCATCGAAGTTGCATCGCGCGCGTTCGCTGAGATCCTGCTGAAGGATCAGTTGAACACCGCTATCGCTGCTCTGGTGGCCGCTATCACCGCTCAGGCCGCGGCCGTCAACGACGTGTCTGCAACTGCCGGCATCAGCCAGGCTGCACTGAACAACGCTCACGCGAAGTTCGGCGATGCGAGCCAGTCGCTGGTCACCCAGATCATGCAGGGCACCACCTACCACAAGCTGGTCGGTCAGGCGCTCACCAACAGCGAGCAGCTGTTCCAAGCGGGCAACGTCCGCGTCGTGGACATCCTCGGCAAGATCTCGGTGGTCACTGACGCGCCGGCGCTGATGCAGACCGGTACGCCGAACAAGGAAATCGTTCTGTCCCTGGTGCAGGGCGCAGCGATGGTGCACGACGGCCGCGACATCATCAGCAACGGCAAGGAACGCATCGAGACCACGCTGCAGACCGATTACACCTTCGGCCTGGGTCTGAAGGGTTACACCTGGGACACCACCGCCGGCGGCAAGTCTCCGACCGACGCCGAACTGGCGACCGGCACCAACTGGGACAAGACCGCCACCAGCATCAAGCACACCGCCGGTGTTGCTCTGATCGGTGACGCTTCCAAGTAACCCCTAATTGCTGAGCCGGGCTGCGTGCCCGGTTCCGCGAGGACATGATCATGAGCAACAAAATCTGGTATCTGCCCGGCCCGTTCCACCAGTATCGGGAAAACGTGAAAGAGCTGGCTAAGGAATACGGTTTGCGCATCGTCGACGCGAACGTCACCGAAGACCGCGAGGGTGAGGCTGTTGATGTGCCTGAAGTGACACTGCGACAGGCAGCTCCGGTGCCGGTCCTGGTGATCGACGGCCAAGGCGGTGTTGATGGCGCAGCGCTGCAGGAGCTGATCGACAAGTTGAATGCAGAGCGCGACGGCATCGTGCTGCTGATCGAAGCGGCCGAGGGTGTCGCGCCACTGGAGCATCCTGGCGCCGGCGAACTGCCGATTCGCCTGTTCGATGCATTGATCTCTATTCACGAAGGCATCGTCTCACTGAAGAGCAAGCGCGATGAACTGCTGGGTGAAGTTGATTCGCTCCGCGCAGAAGTCGCGCGGCTGACTCCTGGACCGCAGAACAACGGCTCAGCTCTCGATGATCTGACCGTCGTGCAGATCAAGGAACAGCTCGACGCCAAGGGCGTGACCTACAAGGTCAACGACTCGAAGCCTGAGTTGCTCGCTCTGTTGAAGGCCAGCCAGTAACACCCGGGGCTTCGGCCCCACTCATTCAAGCGGAGGCCTGATGGCTACCTACATCACCGTGGCGGACGTGGACGCCGAGCTCGGGCCTTCATGGGCACCAGACGACAAGAAAACCCGCGCCGTGCTGCAGGCGAACGCCTATCTGACCTCGCTCAACCTGGTCGGCATCGACATGGACGCCATTCCGGACGAGGTGAAACAGGCCGGCGCCGAGCTGGCGGTTGTCGCTTCTGAGGGCAAGCTGTACCAGCAGCAGACCGAGGGATCGCTGGAGGCCAAGACAGTGAAGGCCGGATCGGTGACCACCAGCAAGACGTTCGCATCGATCGACACCAGCAAATCCACTGCGCTGCCCGATGGGGTCCAGTTCGCGCTGGGGCTGCTCGCGCCATGGCGTGTCAGCGGCTTCAGCTTCAACGTGTACAGGTGACGCATGGGCCTACGTGAAGAGATTCAGGCGGATCTGGCCGAAGCCTTCGACACTGACCTGGCGGACGCCGTGAAGCCATTCAGCGGTGGCGTGACGCTGCCGGGAACGTGGGAACCGGTCACTGAGGCGGCGGGCGACCCCGTTGTCATCGCCTACACCGGCCGAGGTGTGTTCGACGCATTCAAGATCGCACAGGTCGACGGCGTGAACATCCGCGCCACCGACCAACTGCTGATCGCGCTGACCAACGAAACGATTGGCGGGGTTCCGGACATCGGCCACAAGATCAACGATTTCGACGTGGTCAACGTCCAGACCGACCCGGCCGGCGCCCACTACGAGATCCAGCTGAGGAAAGTCTGATGACGAACAAGGCGGGGTGGAGCCACAGCCTCACGGACTTCGCCGATCAGGCTGGCGAGGACATCACCCAGATGGCGCGCGTCATCGCGACAGCGATGCTCACGGAGGTGGTGAACCGCTCGCCGGTCGGCAACCCCGACCTGTGGCAGTCCAACGTGGCGCTGCGCACGAAGAACGTGGCGCTGGCTGATGCGTACGACGCGAACGTCGACGCACGCAACGCGGCGCGCACCGGTGGCCGTGCCTTCAAGAAGCTGACCAAGCGCGAGCGCGAAGAGAACTACTTCGTCAAAGCACAGGCAGCGGGGAAGGGCTACATCGGCGGCACGTTCCGAGGCAGTCACCTGGTATCGATCGGCACGCCCGACATGACTGTGACCGACAACGTCGACCCATCCGGCCGCGAAACGATCAGCAAGGGCAGCATGCTCATCAAGGCATCAGGCCAGTTTCCCGTCATATACATCCAGACCAACAGCCCCTACGGCGAGATGCTGGAACTGGGGCATTCCACGCAGGCGCCCGGCGGGGTTTATGACCTCGCGTTTATCGGCGTATCCGAGGCCTACAAATGACCTTCGAGCAAATCAGGGCGCTCATCACCGGCCGTATGGTGGCCTTCACCGGCATTGACCAGGCGCGGATCGATTACCCGAACCAGCCGGAAGTGTTCACGCCGCCGGCTACCGGCCTCTGGTGCCGCCTGAATATCCAGTATGCCTCGGCATTCATGGCTGGCATGGCCGACCGGCCGCACACGCGCAAGCCCGGGCAAATCAGCATTCAGTGCTTCGCCCGCGAGCGAACCGGAACCAAAGCAATCAACGAACTGGCCGACGCGCTTGAAGCGCACTTCTCCTACTGGATGTCCGGCGACCTTGAGTGCATGGAAGCCAGTCAGGTGGTCGCCGGCGAGTTCGAGGGCTTTTACCAAATCAACGTCAATATCCGGTTTCGCGCCGGCTGACAGCAAAGCAACCGCCACGCCCGCGCCTGCGGGTTTTTTTATGCCCGCGAATAGGAGGCTCCAATGAGCTCTGGCGCAAAAGTTGTAAGCCACATCATTGCGGAGGTGACGCCCGGCGTTACCCCCGTCGGCACCTGGGACACGCTGCGCCTCACGGGCAACGCGTTGACCCCAACCGTCAACACCGAAGTCAGCGACGAAATCACCGACACCCGCCTGAGCCAGGGATCGGTGGCTACCAGCATCGATATCGGCGGCGATCTGACGGCCGAGTTCTCGTTCGGCTCGTTCGACCAACTGCTCGAAGCCGCCTTCTACGGCGTGTGGACGGCTGACGTGCTCCGCGTAGGCGATACCCGCCATACCTTCAGCATCGCCAAGGGCTACAACGACGTCGGCGTCTATGGCGTGTTCAAGGGCGCGCACGTCTCGACCTTTGCGCTGGACATCCCGTCCGAAGGCAAGGTGACCGCCACGTTCAACATGGCGTGCCTGGACTACACCGATGGCGACACCGCGATTGTCGTTTCGCCGAATGCGCCGACCACCACGCCGTTCCTGTCGAACAACAACGTCGGCACGATTCTGGTCAATGGCCAGTCGCTGGAAGGCGTGGCGTGCGTCTCGGCAATGACCGTCAACCTCGACAACAGCCTCCAGACTCAGCGTTGCCTTGGCTCTGACAGCCTGGGCCCGGGCGCGCACATCGCTACCGAGGCCGCCATCACTGGCAGCATCACGCTGGCCTGGTCGAAGCGGGCTTGGGAGATCTGGAAGAACACTTTCACGCGGACGCCAATCGCAGTTGTGTTCCCGATCACCGACTCGCTGGGCAACAAGTACACCTTCAACTTCCCAGCCGTGGAAGTGGACGGCGAGCTGCCGAATGGCGGTAAGCGCGATCTGATCGAGGTCACGCTGAACTACACCGTCGCCAAGCTCAGCCCGACCATCACCCGCGAAGCTGCTGATCCAACCCCGTAAACCCCTTTGGCTCCCTCGGTTCAAACGCCGGCCGGGGGAGCTCTTTTATTGGCGTGGCGTTGAGGAATTGAAATGGCTCTGCAACTGGGCAAGAAGAAGCCGGCCACTGCCGGTGAGCGCTGGGCGAAGTTCGACAAAGACACCAAGATCCTGCTCGCCAGCATCGACAACCCTGAATATCAAGTCGCCCTTGAGCGCATGCGCCGCCGGATCCAGCGCAATGACGCGCGGTTTGAAGAGGGCCAGGTGGGCGTGGTCGCCGGCGAAATGACCGAGCACCAGAACCACGCGATGCTGCTCAGTCATTTCATCGTGAAGGACTGGGAAGGCGTGCTGGATGCCGACGGCAATCCGATCAAGTACAGCCCGCCCGTAGCTGCTGAACTGCTGGAAAACAACATCGAGTTCTTCATCTTCGTGCTGCGCGAAGGCGCGCTGGCTGCCAACAATGCCGCCGAAGAGCGAGCTGAGTCGGTGGGAAAGCCCTTGCCCGATTCGAGTGGGAGCAAGAGTGGGGCGGCGAAAGCGAAAAGCGCCGGGCGGTCTACTCGCGCCTGAAGATGGCCATCCCCGACGAGCCCGAGAATGACCCACTGACCGCCTACCTGCTCAACCTGTACCGGAACGTGTCTCGCGGGCGCCGGTACATCGCCGGCATGGCCGGGGCGTTCCCGCTGCCGCTCTCGGCGCGGGAGATATCCGACTGGTTGGATTCGCATCCGTCGCCGCTGCCGCGCGATGAGATTGATGATGTGATGTTTGCGCTGGATGCGGTGTGTTTGGCTGGTGATGAAGATCAACCATAGCGCGGGACCTCCCGCAGGAGCAAAAATGAACATGTTCACGCCTGCAGGAGCCGAGTTCGAAATGGTCTCAGTTACGTGTGGTATTTGCGCCACGGAATCTGCGAAGGCTGAAGTCCTGCAAGGAGTTTGGCCAGATCTTGCCGACCGTGATACCGGAAGGTTCCCCGCGAATCTTGTGACGCCAGAACAACGGGCACTCCTGGAAAGTGCGGCTGGAACGATTCGCGGACCGGCTGCGCTGCGCTAGATGACGACGTGTAGTGGTGCTTTACGATAACGACTGCAAACGTGACGCCCCTATGGTTAATCAGGGCTCCCTCAAAGCTGCTCATACCGACCTCCAGGTCATAAACGCGCCGAGATTGGCGCTCTCCCAGTCCTTGGGCTTGCAGGCAAAGGACTGGGGTTATCCGTTGCGTGAAGGCAAGAGGCTACTATCGGTGATCGGAATGGCGCTACTGAGGATTCGTACAGGCGAGTCTGTGCGCTTGACATACAATGGCGCGACTAAATTTAAGGAAGAAAGCACTTGGCCTACATCGCAGCACTGACCCCGATTTTTATTATCGCAATGTCCATTGGACTCGGATTCTCCAAGGACAACTGGTTCATTGAATTCGGCTTGGCGATCGTGGTGATTTCCGCCGGAACCTCAATGATTTTAGCGTTCATGAGCGGGCGGAAAGCAGCTGAAGCAAAGAAAGAAGAGTTTGAAATGTATATTCCACCCTCTGATGAGGGCAGATCGCACTCATTCAAATTTACAGCTGGAATGATGGGGGTCGATACTCAAAACCCCTATGAGCATCTTCAGAAGCAGATTGACGAAATTAAACAAGTAGCCGCTCAAGACGAACGTACCTTTAAGGCGCTCAGTGCATCTACAGATCGACGTGTCGATATCTGTCTTGCGCTGATCAGGTTTCATGAGGAGGTGACATTGCCAAAGATCCTCGGACGGGGAACTGGAGCAATTATCCTTGCGGGGGTTCTCACTATCATCGGATCTGCTTATCTTGCCGTGCCTATCCGCGCTTATCAGGTTTTCGCTGGGGTGGCTGGCGCTATGCGGGCTTGGCTTCCGGCGCTTTAGGGGGATATTTCAATTTCTGTGAATAAGCAGGGCCCGGGCGCCTGCCGGGCTTTTTTGTACCCCATGCTCACAGGTGCTACTTTTAAGTCGGTACAGTCAAAAAAAGAAAATAAATTTAAGTTTTTTGTGCGCTATTTTTTAGATTTTCTCGACTTGTACGCCTACCGAGAAAGTGCTCGTTTTCATGACTCTCACTTCATAACCTTCGTAAACCGTAACGTCGCCTACGGTCGCATTTTCGACGCGACGGCTCTCACTGCCCTTCCGGCCTAGTACCAAAGTTGCAACATGGTTAGAGGGCGATCCGGTATAGGTAATGTTTTGCAGGGAAACATAAAAGCCATCGTCAAAAGGAGACTTTGTTTCTCCTTGTTCGAGTGCAATGCTAATTCCTTGTTTAGTATTTATGTCTAGGCTTTTTTCAATGAAAGCTATGTCAGGAACTGATTGCTCTCTCGGCGTAGATAACTCAACCGCACGCTGCAACTCGAGCTTCAAGGACGAGACCTGTTGCTCTACCACCTTGGTCGCTTTTTCGGCCTCTTCCTGACGAAGTTTGTATCCATCTATCAGAGTTTGAGCTTCACTTTTTCCCTTGTTGTAGCCTGAGTCGTAAAGTTGTTGTGTTGTTAAGGCTATGCTCAAAATAAGCGCAATAAATTTTCCAGTGTCTTTAAATGTCATAATGGCTGCTCTTATAAGTTTGCAAGTTGCAATAAGTTATTGTTCTTCGCTTGAATAAGTAACCCTTCGGGTTGAATTAAGCATGTGGAGGTTCTAGTGCGGCCTGGTGCTGAGTACTCCATGAATTACACCTTGTTCAGAAGATCGGCGAAGGCCCAAAGTATGGTTCCTACCGATGCTACAAAAAACTCGTGTTTTTGAATTTTTTGCTTAATGGTATTAATCATCAAGTCACTTGTGAGGATCAAGCGGCGCCGGTGTTCTCGATCGAAAATCACGGCCAACTGTTCATCAGTTGTTTCGGGGCTGATTCCGTATAGATAGTTGTGCTTCATCATCTGATGAAAAACCGTCTCAATCGTGATTTCCTCAGCCATTTCTACCGCTTTGTTAACGAATTTCTCAGGAAGCCCGGTGACTTCGAACATCAAAGCGAGGCAAACGAGAAAAGCACCGAATCTACCGAGCCACATCCAATCGTTGAGATATAAGCTCAAGGAGATTCCCAAAGCTAGAATAAGTACTGTTAAAAGGTAGCCAGATGCTAAGTAGTGTGTGGGGATTTTGAATAATTTTTTTGCTGGTTTAGTGTTGGATCTCATGTATGTACTCACTTCCTCGCGACGAAGTGGACGAGGTGATGTATGTGTTAGACGCGGTGTCTTTGGCTGGTGAGGTGGAGCGATGTGAGGATGGGTAGTGCTGGTAGTGGCCTACCAAGCAATACCGCTATATATCCTTTCCCCAGCTTTTCTTGAGCTGCTTTCTCATCTTGGTAATTGTCTCTTCAAAAGAAATTTTTTCACCATCTTGGTTCGACATGTACCACTCAAGCAGGGATGTGAACGCTAAATCCATAGATATTCCTTCTGACTCTGCAATTTCTCTCAAGCGATCGATTGATTCTTTGGCAACATCGAACCGATCAACCTCACCCTCTGGGGTGATTAGTCCAACACTTATTAGAGAGTCGTCGTCTGTCTTTTGGAATTCTTCCACCGGCACCCCCAGCACCACAGCTAGCTTCCTGAGCACTGTTTTGCGAGGCATTGCCTGGCCCGCCTCATATCTGGAAATCTGTGAATGAGAGATCCCTACAGCATCCCCAAGCTCTTGCTGAGTTAAGTTTTTGTCTCCGCGCAGCCGGATTAGGCGTGATGCAAAATCGGTCGACATTTCATCTCCTCGTGTACCCCTCTAGAAGCGTACTACAAACGCACAAAAAGCAAAATTTGTTTGACGAACGCACAAAACGCACTAAACTCACAAAACGCAAAAAAGGAGGCGTTATGAAGGCTTTAAAGATCACCACCGCTGTCCGAATGCTGTGTGAGATGAGGGAGAAGCTTGAACTGCGCGCCGCGGAAAACGGCCGAAGTCTGAGCGGCGAAATCGTTTTCCGGCTTCGAAAATCCCTCGAGCAAGAGGTGGAGAATGAAAAACAGCAGGCATGAAAAAGCCCCAAGCGCGCCAACGCTTGAGGCTCATGAAGCAAAACGTCAATCTATCAGGAAAAACGTCATGTCGGATATTAGCACAGAGGCTAACAATGTCATCCCTTTCGCCTTCGAAGCGAAGAGTGTTCGTGTACAAGAGGTAGGTGGGGCGCCTTGGTTTTGCGCTACTGATGTTTGCTCAATACTTGGTTATCGTAATGCTCCCGACGCCATTTCCAAGCACTGCCGAGAAGCTGGTATCGCGAAACGCGACATCAGCTCTTCGGGCCAGAAGCGCAGCCTAGCCTTCATCGATGAAGGAAATCTTTACCGGCTAATCATCAAGAGCAGGAAAGTAGAGGCTCTTCGCTTTGAGGCATGGGTGTGTGACAAAGTCCTACCCTCCATTCGCAAGCACGGACATTACGTAGATCACCATGGCGCCATGGGCGATCTCGTCGGCGCTGTGATCGGCACCAGCGGCGAAAATGTCCTTGATCGCGTGATTGATCAGAAGGCCTCCCCCGTCCCTCATTCGCTCCAGCGCAGCTTCAAGCAGACTATGAAAAGCCGTTTGCGTTCTCGCTTCAATGTGCACCGCACCGCGCTCATCCCGGCTGAGTGCTTGGCCGACGCGTGTAACTTCGTCGCAGCCTACGCGCTGGAAGGCGAGTGGATCGGTCGGCCCGACATCGACGGCCTGTTCTTCAACAATCAGGAAGTCGCGCACATCTACCTGCTGATGAGTCGCCACTTCTGTCTCATGGATGATCGCGAGGCGATTCTGGCTTCGGCGCGCACTCTAGATTCGCGAGTGCTGATGAGGGTTTTCGACCAGATCAACGAGGGGCGAAGTTCGTTCGCCGCGCTTGATGCTCGGAGGTCGGAAATTTACAGCATCTACCGCGCAAATGGCTGCTCACCCGGTGGTTATGCAATTGTTGCTTGATCTCAACTGAGCCACGACCCCGCACCTGCGGGGTTTTGGTGCTTCCTGCGGATGGTGGTAGATTGCTGCCATCTACAGGGAGATTCACCATGTCCGACGCGTCGAGCCCGATAACTGGATTTATCCTATTAGCGATCGCCTTCATCGCTTATTTCCTCCCCACTTTCATCGCTGCAAAACGGGATCATCCGAACGGAACGGGAATCTTTTTACTGAATCTGTTCTTGGGATGGACCTTCATTGGATGGCTGGCAGCCTTGATTTGGTCGGTATCAGCTTTCAAGCAACCGGAAAAATTAGCGCCGGCTACTGCTGTCGAGCCGAATATTCGTATCAGCCAGTTACAGACACTTGCAGCCTTAAAGGAAAAGGGTGTTTTGACGGAGGCTGAGTTTGAAGCCGAGAAAGCGAAGCTTTTGCAGTCTTGATTCAATAATTTCAATAACCCGCTTCGGCGGGTTTTTTTATGCCTGGAGAAAGTCATGACCCAAACGTCACGCCTCGTTTTGGAGATCGATAGTCGGGACGCAGAGAAAAAGGCAGCGGACACTCGTCAGGCTTTGGAAGAGCTTGAATCTCTCGGGATTCCCACGCAGCGATCGATGGCAAAGGCCGCTGCTGGTATAGGCGATGCAGGAAAAAGCGCTGATGGCGCCCGCAAGTCTTACGGCTACTACCGGGACGAAGTTGAGCAACTCCTGGGTCGGCTGGATCCTCTGCGGAGGAAGCAGCAAGAGCTTGCCAGAAGCCAAGCTGAATTGGCTTCGGCGTTCAAGCGAGGCGATATTGGGGAGGCGGGCTACAAGGAGTTTTCAGCAATCATTCGGGAACAGTCCACTGCCATATCAGCGCAGCGTTCGGCCTTGAAAAACCTCAATGGTGATTTGGGCAAGACGGGAATGTCAGCCAAGGCCACCGCCGCAGCGCTCAGGGGCGTGCCTGCCCAATTCACTGACATCGCGGTCTCCCTTCAGGCAGGCCAGGCGCCGTTAACCGTTCTGCTTCAGCAGGGGGGGCAGCTTAAAGATATGTTCGGTGGTATTGGCCCTGCTGCGAAAGCTCTTGGCGGCTATATTGTCGGGCTTGTAAACCCGTTTACTGTCGCCGCTGCAGCTGTCGGTGGGTTCGCAGCCATTTATTACGATGCAGAGAAGGAAGTAAGCGCCTTCAACAAAGCATTATTTTCGGGCTCCGCCAGCTCGGGGCAGACGGCATCTAGCCTATCGTCGATAGCAAAGGACGCGTCGAGCTTAACGGGAAGCCTCTCTCAGGCGAAGGAGGCAGTGATAGCGCTAGCCGCCAGCAGTGGATTGAGCCAGGTTCAATTCAGAAATCTCGCCGAGGCGGCGACTTCGATAAGCGAATTCACAGGCAAAAGCGCGGCTGAAGTTGCTAAATCTCTAGGCGATCTGGGCTCGAATGCGACCAAGGCTGCCGAGAAAATTAGCGCCCAGTACGGGCTTCTCACGGCGGCACAGTACGAGCTGATCACCAGTTTGGACGTCCAAGGGAAAAAGCAGGAAGCCCTCGACGTTCTAAGTGAGTCGCTCAATCAAAATGCCCAGGCAAGACTTAAGCGCTATCAGGAGTCTTTATCGGCTGTTGAGAAGGGATGGAATAGCATCGGCACAGCAATAAGCAGTGCCTACAGCCAGCTAAAGGGTGAGCTTTTTCCGGACAGTGCCAAGCAGATCGAAATTATTGAGCGCATTCTGAAAACCCGACAGGAGGGGGGCGTATCTGGCGCTTTATCCACTGGGCTGAGCAAGCTCAATGGAATGCTCGGGCTGGCCGATGGTGAGAATGATGATTCAACAGAGGCGTTGGAAAAAAGACTTTCTCTGATGAAGCTTGGTTTATGGGTAACACAGCAAAATGCCCTGGCCGAGGGAGAGGCCACTCGTAAAAACCAAGAGCGTATCGACGCGGAAAGCAAGTGGAGCTCGATCACCAGAAAGAACATGTCGGATGAGAAGAAGTTGGCGCTGGAAATTGCCGAAGCGAGGAAAGTCGGTATCGAGGCCGGCAAGTCGCAAGCGGCGATCGACAAGGAAGTAGCCGACATCCAGGCCAAGTTTGACAAGAGCCAGCCGAAGGCAAAGGCCTATACCGAAAACGCTGGAATAAAGGCGCTCGATCAGGCCAAGCAGCAATACGCGGTATTGCTTCAGCAAAATTCGCTGATCGGGGCGCAAGGAGATGGCGTTCAAAAGCTCGGGGCCGCACAGCAAGCCCTGATCAAGTGGGAGCAGGAACTCGCTGATATCAAAGGAAAGAAAACTCTGACTGCGGATCAGCAGTCGCTCTTAGCAAATCAGCAGTTGATCACGGCACAACTCAAGCGCAACGCGGGTCTGGAAAAAGAGAACGAACTCAAAAAGATCTCGACTGACCAGACGCAGAAGCTGCTGGCATTCCAGGAGAATCTGAATTCACAGCTCAAGCTTGCGCAAAGCGGGCTGAACGATAAGTTGGCCGGCGCAGGGTTAGGGGATAAAGCTCTTCAGCGGTTGCAGGAGCAGCAGCAAATCCAACAGTCGTATCAGTCGCAGATGGATCGTCTGACCTATGACTACAACAAGGGCGACAAGTCGGCGAGCAAGACCGAGCTGTACAACCAGGAGACCGAGGCCCTGCGTTCGGCCCTGCAAACCCGTCTCGGCATGCAGCAGCAGTACTACACGGACGTGGACAAGGCCCAATCGGACTGGGCGCTCGGTGCTTCGTCGGCGTTTCAGACCTACTCAGAGCAGGCGCGCGATGTTGCCGGCCAAACCCGCAACCTGTTCACCAACGCCTTCAGCAACATGGAGGACGGCATCATCCAGTTCGTGAAGACCGGGAAGTTGTCGTTCAAAGATCTGGCGGACGGCATCATCGCCGACCTGATCCGCATCCAGGTGCGACAGGCCGCGGTGGGCATCTTCGGCACGATCTTCAGCGGGCTGACCGCCGGTGGCGCTGCTGCCGGCAACGGCCTCGCCGCCGGATCTGCAGGCGCGACGTCCTCCAGTCTCGGAGCATCTGCAGCCGGATACAGCTCGAAGTTCGGTTTCTCCGACGGCGGCTATACCGGTGACGGCGGCAAGTTCGAGCCGAAGGGCGTTGTGCACGGCGGCGAGTTCGTTGTCCGCAAGGAGGCGGTGAGCCAGCTAGGTGCTCGGGAGTTCCTCGAACGCATGAACGCGAACACCAAGGGCTATGCTGACGGCGGGTATGTTGGTGCGACGGCCGCGGGCTCATCTGTCGCGCAGGGCGGCACGCAGGCGACCCCCGCGTCTCTGCCTCCAATCGTGAATAACCTGACGGTCAACGGCAACCCGGATCAAGACCAGCTCGCCAGGATGGAGGACTCAATGACGCGCGCATCGAATAGGGCGTATCAACTGATGCTCGGTGACCTAAAGCGTAACGGGCCGGCTATGCAGCTCATAAGGAGAAACAGGTGAAAATTTCCGACATGGATATGGAAAGACTGGTGCAAGCGATCGGCGAGGCGACGTATTCCGTTGTCTTCGCTGGCATCGGAGAGGGAACCGCGCCTAGCGAACTGCGCGCCATGGCTAATCTGAATGCCGAGATCATGGGGCGCATCATGGCTGTTCTCAGGTGTGGCGATGAGGTAGGTCAGGAAATTTTCGACCTGATCGACCTCGACGTTGCGCGGATGAAGGCGAGTTACGGTCAGTCATTCGGCGAGTTGCTCGGGCCTGGCGGAACGCTGAGCCAACTTAACAAGACCTAACCCCGCTTATTTTCGAAGGAGTACTGCATGGCTCTCACGTGGCCGGCTTCGCTGCGCCCGTCAGAAATGACGTGGGGCATCGTCAACAACAGCAGGGCGTTCACCTCGACGCTCTCGAACGCCCAGCAGATCGTCGGCTACCCGGGCGCCTATTGGCAGTGCACCTTGACCTTCGGATTGCTGACCAGAGAGCAGGAGCGACAGCTGACGTCTTTCCTCGGGAAGCTCGACGGCATGATGGGTACCTTCAACCTGCCGGCGTTCACCCGCCGGCGCACCAACAGCGTCGGCGCTCTCACGGTCGTCACCGGAAACGCTCAGGCGCGATCGATGGTCATCGGTGGCGCGCCGGCGAATGCCGCCGTGTTCGCTGAAGGCGACTACATCACCATCTCGGGCGAGATGTTCGAGGTTACCGATCCTGCATCGGCGAACGCGCAGGGCAGGGTGACGGTGTCAGTCAACAAGCGCATCCGCAAGACGCTAACCGCCGGCACCGCCGTCGAGTACCTCAATCCGTATTCGGAAATGCGCATGACCACCGACACCTGGGCGATGTCCATCAAGCCGGTTATCGCAAACGGCAGCTATCAATTCAGGGAGGCTTTCTGATGCCATCAGCATTTCCGTTCAGCCAGAATGTGGTGAACATCATTGCTACCGGCCGCTTTATGCCGGTCTACGCGGTCCAGCTCGACTTCGTCGACGGCATGGTCTTCGCGCACACCGGTACCGGTGATCTGGTGGTCGATGGCATCACCTACCTCGGGGTCGGCAATTTCGGCCAGGTCAGCCAGTCGCAGGAGAGCGACAACTCCGGCTCGCCAATGTCGGTCGAGCTGACGCTCAGCGGGTTGGATGCCTACATCCTCTCCGAGACGAACGTCCGAGGCTGTCGCGGGCGAATGGCAAAAGTCATATTCGTGGTGTTCGACGAGGTCGGCAACTACGCGGCGGACATTCTGTTCTCTGGTCGCATGGACGCGGCGAAGTTCTCCTTTGCCGGCAATGGCGAGGACGGCAACAGCATCACCGTCCCGGTCATCGATCGCATGGCCGAGTGGAGCCGTACCGGCACCGAACGATTCACCGACGAAAACCACCGCGCGCGGCATCAGGGTGACCGGTTTTTCTACGCTATCGCCCAAATGTCCGAGTGGCCCATTTACTGGGGCTCGAAGAAGGACGCACCGACATTCACCTATGGAAGCTAGCCATGCGCTACCGAGACTGGACAACCCGCCTGAACGAAACGATCAAGGCCGCCCAAGAGCGGCCTTTTTCATGGGGCGAATTTGACTGCTGCCTGTTCGCTGCAGACTGCACGGCCTCGGTGTGTGGTGTCGATCCGGCGGAGAACTACCGCGGCAAGTACACGACGGAAACCGGTGCGAAGCGGCAACTGAAGAAGCAGCACGGCAGCCTTGAGGCGGCGTGGGATGTCCACTTCGCCCGGGTGCCGTTGGGTTTCATCCAGCGCGGCGACGTCGTGCTGTACGACGCACCCGGCGGCCGAAGCATGGCCGTTTTCTGGGCTGGAGATTACTGGGCTGCAACCGATGACGGTGCGGCTCGGGTTGAGTGCGAGCCATTGGCCGCGTGGAGAATTGAATGAGCGGCGGCGTTAAGAAACTCGCTTCAGTCGTCATCGGCGCGGTAATTGGCGCATTCCAAGGCGGCCCATGGGGTGCTGTTGCTGGCGCAGCGCTTGCCTTTTACGCGGCGGAGCAACAGGAAAAGCTCAACACCAAGTCGCCGCTGCGTGACAACGAACCCTCCGCCCAGACGGTGCGGTCCTCGAAGGCGCCGGTGCGCTTTATCATCGGCCGTGTCTCTACCGGCGGCGTGCTGGTGTGGGCGCAGGAGCAGGCAGGCGCTCAGGGGGAGGGTGAATGGCTGCACCTGGTGTACGTGCTTTGCGAAGGGGCGATCGATGCCCTCGAAAACATCTACCTCGGCGAGGAAGAAATCGGCTCGTTCGGCGCCTATGCCACCTATGAACTGGTCGTCGATCCGACTCAGGTGAATGCATTCCTCAAGGAAAACTGCCCGGACTGGAAGGACTCTCAGATCGGTCGCGGGCTGTCCTTCGTCCGCATTTCCCTGTTTTACAGTGCTGAGAAATTCCCGTCCGGCATCCCCGACACTCGTTTCGTCGTGCGCGGTCGCAACGATATTTACGACCCGCGTAGCAACACGGCGGGCTACAGCGCAAACACCGCGCTGCATCTGCTGTGGTACCTCCGCGCCCGGTGCGGCGTGCCTGACGATGAAATCGTTTTCGAAACTTTCGCGAGTGCTGCGAACGTCTGCGACGAGGCCGTCACCAATGCGGACGGCTCTACCAGCCAGCGCTACCGCAGCGGCTGTGTTATCGGCGCAGACGAGCAGCGCACTGGCGTCTTGCAGAAGCTAGAGGCCGCTGCTGGTGGCCACCTGATCCGAGTTGGTGGTCGCTGGATGTTCCAGGCCGGCGCGTACTACGGGCCGTACGACTTCGAAATCACCGAAGACATGGTGATCGGCACCGTCACCGGCAGCACCGAGCCAACCAACGACTCAGCAATCAACACCGTTCGCGGCACGTTCATCGACCCGTCCCAATCGTGGACAGAGACCGATTACCCCGAGGTCAGTGTTGCCGAATGGATTGTCGAAGACGGTGGCGAGGCAGCGGAAACGCTGACCTACTCCTATGTCACTGACCCCTATCAGGCCCAGCGGCTGGCGAACATGGAGCTACGTCGGCGCCGTGCTGGTGGCGCTATCAGCATCCCGATGAACTTTGCGGGTTACAACTGCCGGCCTGGCCGAGTTGTGCGCGTGAACCTGCCATCTTTGAACATTCTCGGCGAGTTCATCGTCTCTGATTGGTCGATGGGCGATCGCGAAGGCTGCACCGTTCAGGTCAAGCAATACGAGCCGGCAATCTTTGATGATGCGGTGGGGCAGCCGTATAACCCGATCGGGTTTATCAACCTGCCTTCCGGCGGCATTGGCAGCCCTACCAATCTCACGTGGACACAGGACACCACTGCGGAAGTCATTCAGGGCGTTCTGTCCTGGCTGCCGCCGAGCGGCATCGTGAAGGAATACATCGTGATCGTGCGCCAGGGTACGACAGCGATTCAATCGCACAACGTGCCGTCGACATCGACAGAGTGTGCAATCAATGGCTTGCCGTCCGGTAACTACACCATGAGCGTGGCTGCCGTGGGACCGATGGCGCGATCGGGCGAGGTGACGATTACCGTCAGCATCAATGGCCCACCCATCCCGGAAAGCTGCGTGGTGCAGTCTTCTATCGACAGCATCGTGCTGATTCCGAGCAACTCGCAAAACGGACTTAACGGAGGCACCTACGAGTACTTCTTCAGCACGTCGCCGACAGCCACCTCTGCTAATGCCGAGTATCTGGGGCGGGGGCTCTCCTTCACTCATACGGGGCTGGGCTTCTGGACGAACTACTACTACTTCATCCGCTCATCGAACGCTTATGGGAAAAGCTCGTTTTTGTACGTGCCCGCTCAGACATCAAACGATGTTTCGGCCTACCTGGCTGCACTCGCAGGGAAAATTACTAAGACAGAACTAGGGCAGGAGCTCGCTGAGGAGATCGAGAAAATCCCGGGCCTGCAGGAGCAGATCGATGCGCTGGATGGGCTGGAGGGCTACAAACCTGACGAGACCTACGAGGAATACGACCTGGTGGTGCAGGGCAAGCGGATCTATCAGGCCACCGGACCGGTACCGCTCAACATGCCGCCGCCGAACCCGCTCTACTGGCTCGACGTCGGGCAGTCGGTGGAGACAGCCAATGGCTTGGCGCAGCAGGTTGCAACGAACACCGCCGAGATAATCGAACTCGACGGCGAGGTCGCCGCCCAGGCTACGGCCACACAAACCCTGCGCGCGGCATCTCGCGAGGATGATGGAAGCGGTGATCTGGCGGATTTAATGAATGGCTGGACCAGCACAGTAGCGATTGCTACCGAAAGCAAAGTCAGAGCCTCTGAAAGTGAGGCATTCGCTCGCCGTCAGACCGAATTGACGGCGGCGCTAGCCGAAAATTCGGCGAGCGTTACTCTGCTTGAGCAAGTGGTTGTTACCAATCAGCAGGCAACGGCCCAGCAAATGAGCCAGCTAGGTACGACGGTCGGGGAGCAACAGACTGCGATCCAGCAAAACACCTCAATCATCAATGACGTGAACGGAAAGGTCACGGCGAGTTGGTCGGTGAAGATGCAGTACAACTCTGGTACTGGGCAGTACATCGCTGCGGGTGTCGGTCTTGGTATCGAGAACGGACCGGCGGGCTTGCAAAGCCAGTTCCTTGTGAGTGCCGACCGATTCGCCATCGTCAACACCATTGCCGGCGGCGCCATTGCGGTGCCGTTTGCGGTGCAGGGCGGGCAGGTGTTTATGAATTCGGCCTTCATCATGGACGGTGCGATCACTAACGCCAAGATCGGTAACTACATCAGTTCGACCAACTACATCGCCGGCCAGCAAGGCTGGATCCTGAACAAAGACGGCACACTCGAAATTAACGGCATCGTTCCCGGCCAAGGGCGCTTGGTGATCAATTCACTGAACGTATCGGTCTACGACGCTAACAATGTGCTGCGTGTCCGTCTCGGATATCTGGGGTAATCAATGGCTCAATTTGGCCTTCGTGTTTTCAACGAGAGCGGCCAGCTCGCTATGGACACCAATAGCTTCACCTATCAGGTGATCTGGCAGGGCGTGATCGATTTCAGTGGAACCGTGCCCAGCTACACGCTGAATATCGCCGGCTTCAACCCAGCCAACTGCGTGTTCATGATCATCCCAACAAGAGCGCAGGACGTGCAATCTTCGGAGACCGACGGCAGCGGCAATCTAAAGTCCTACCCGTATGTCACTACTTCTGTGGGGCAGGTGGTCGTGCGCCCGAAAAACCCTTCATCCAGTGCTTCCACGATTCAATCAAGGATTGTCGCAAAGGCGTACGCAATCAGGTATTCGACATGAGCTATGGCTTTCAAAGCATCAATGACAACTCGTTTGTTCAGATCGACTCGGAAGCGCCTAGGCTTTGCGTTCTTACCAAGGGTTCGTATTCGGGCAGCACCAACGTAACCGGCACTTTCGCGCGGGCGGTAACCAGCCAGGATCCGCCCCTTGTTTTCATTCGTCCAAACCAGACCGGCTCGATTCAGGTTCCGATATCGGTCTGGTTCAATGGTGGCCCTGGGAACTGGACAGGCTTTTCGATGAAGGCCTCTGTGGTGGATGGGAATCTAAGCGGGCTGTACTTCGTCGCAGCATGGGTATCGATGGGCACGGCGTCTTATGGTTTGCGTCTTTGGGATGGCAATAGCACGCTTGTTTATGACAGTGGAGCGCCCGCGGTGGTTGTTACGTTTGCCGCTGGAAACTGGACCTATTTCGGGGACGAGCAGCTGCAGGTTGGGCGGCGCTACATCTGGTCAATAAGCAAGGCTCTTGGGGTGGGGGAATATATCTCACTGAATCCCTTCGCAATGAACTGCCACAACAATGCTTCTGGGGGCGGCTGCGCCCTTGGCGTGGATTACGCCGGCGGGCGAATCCTGATGTACAGCCTCGCTACAACTGCGTGGACCGACCAAGGCCACCGCCCATTTCTCTGCGCCAAATTGCTGGCCTGACAGTTTTTCCTTAGGAGATATTCAATGCCCTGGCACAGATTGGGAACGGTTTCGGTTATCCAAAATTCGAATGTCGTCACCGGTGTAAGCACTGCTTTTGCTGCTAATACCCGGGTCGGTGACGCCTTTGTCGGCCCGGACGGGCGCCAATACGAGCTATCGAACGTCGCGAGCGATACCGTTATCTCGATCAATCCGCCTTATCTGGGGGCGACAGCCTCCGGCGCGACTTACGCAGTGATGCCAGTTCAGGGTTATCAGAAACTCCTTGCCGACCAGGTCAGAGAGTGGGTGAACAGTTACGGCCCAAAAATGGCCGCGCTCGGTACCACTGGCAACTACGACATTCTGCCGCTGAATAAGGGCGGTACCGGGGCTGCTGATGTCGCGGGCGCACGTGCGGCTCTTCAGGTTGGCCCGCGTCGAAACCTGATCTTCAATCCGCTTTTCAACGTCAACCAGAGACGATATGGCGGTGAAGCAACGACTTCAGCCAATCAATATGTGTATGACAGATGGCGGGTGGTGGTGTCGGGTCAAACTGCTGGCGGCCAGGCCAACAAAAACGGATTTACGATTGTTGTCCCTGTGGGTGGCCTTGAGCAGGTTGTGGAAGGCAGCTTTATAAGCGGGGGTGATTACACTCTGTCTTGGAGCGGTACGACGGCAGCGACGATCAACGGGTCAGCAGTAGCCAATGGTGCTCAAGTCACGCTGACCGCCGGAGCCAACGTGACCATCCGCTTTTCAGGTGGGTATATGTTTTATCCAAAGCTTGAGATGGGATCGATTGCAACGGGTTATGAAGATCGCAGCTATGGCGAAGAGTTGATTCTTTGCCAGCGGTATTACGAAAAGTCGTATCCCTTTGATGCGAAGCCAGGAACGATTTCAGGAGTCGCCAGCCCGAACGCGTCAAACGGTATGACGTTTTCTTGCTCTGGCACTGGTACGAGGGCAATGGGGCGAACCAAATTTTCGGTTGAGAAGCGAGCCGTTCCCAGCGTTCGGTATTGGGATCAGGCGGGGAATCCAAGTTCGTTCTCCGCGGGCAACTTCGACGGCACTATCCAAACGAATGGATTCACCGGCGACTCATTTCGAACCGTTCAGGCGAGCTCCTCCTATATCTGGGGACACTGCGCCAGAAACGCTGGGGATACATTCTTTTGTCATTGGGAGGCGTCGGCGGAGCTATGAAATACAAACAATCGGAGGGTGACAGCGTCACCACGGACACTGGCCTCTGGATTCCGGCAGATCCAGAAAATACGGACTGGCAGGCATATCAGCATTGGCTGACTGAAGGCAATTCACCTGATCCAAGGTTCAGCGAGGAAGAGCTGTACGCCCAGAAGCTTGCGGAAGCTTCGATCGAGATATCCCGTCTACGGGCAATTGCGGATTACGCCATCAAGCCGCTGCAGGACGCCGTCGACATCGACGAAGCGGACGCTGAAGTCTTGGCCGCATGGAAGCTTTGGAAGAAATACCGTATCGCACTCAGTAAGGTCGAGGCCCAGCCGGATTATCCGGCGTCGATCGACTGGCCTCTGCTGCCAGCCTGACAAGCGAGTGAACCGATCAAGTCAACCCGCCATCGAGCGGGTATTTTTTTGCCTGGAGAAAAGTGATGCCTGTAACCGAAAAAGACCGCGACATCCTTGCCCGCACGATTTGGGGCGAGGCGCGCGGCGAAGGAGCGGCCGGACAAGTGGCGGTGGCCTGGACGATCCGCAATCGCGTGTTCGACGGCAAGGAAAAGTCGTGGTGGGGAGAAGGCTACGCCGGCGTCTGCCAAAAGCCATGGCAGTTCAGTTGCTGGAACAAGTCCGACCCGAACTATCAGTTCCTGATCGGTGTGAAACAGATCCCGTTCCGCGAGCTGGCGCAATGTCGTATCGCTGCTGACCAAGTGATCGACGGCAAGGTGCCAGACCCTACCGGCGGCGCCACGCACTACTACGCCACCAGCATCAGGGCGCCGGCCTGGTCGGCGAAGGCCAAGCAGACCTTGAGGCTCGGGAACCACATCTTCTTCAAGGATGTCCCGTAAGGGCGATCATTCTTCCTCGCTATCGCGCCGCTCCCTGAGCAGGCGTTGATTTTCCTGAAACAAGACGTCGGCCTGATGGGCGATGTTGGCAAATCTACTGAGCTGGCCAGCTTGCTCACTTGTTTGGCAGTGGAGCCGGGCAACGTCGGATTTGGCTTTCTTCAATTCAGCCTTGAGCTGGTCGTTTTCCTGCACCAATCCCTGGACGTTTTCGAGTGCTCGCGCCAGTTGAAGGGTGAGCGCCTCGAATTCGTTCTCGTACATTCTGAGTTGGTGACGGCAGGTTTCGAGCGGCTCAGGGGTTCCGAGCCAGTCGTCGGTGTCTTCTATATAGAGGGGATCCACGGGCATGCCTTGCTTTATACTGGTTGCATATACAGTAATCGAGGCGCAGGGAGCGGGCGAGGGGGAGGCGACGAACTGTCAGTCGGGCGTCATCAAAACAGCGAGCGTCATCTTGATGAACTCTTCGTTCTTGTCGATTGCCCAGAGCGCGCCGCGAACATTCTCAGCCACATCGGCCGATCCGCGCTGCTCGACCCAATTGGACAGCTCCATGATGGCGGCTTCGAGCGCGAGCTGGTTTTCGTTGATCTTGAAGAGTAGGGAAGGGAGCAGATCAGAGTTCGGCATTTTGGTTTCCTCCGTGGACGAAACCAGAGTAGCAGGGAGATTGATTGTTGGCAGAATGCCGGGAGGGTGCCAAAAAAGGCTCAGTGAGTTTCCGAGTGACTTTGTAAAACGCGGTTGCGCACGGTTAGGCATCGTTGCAGCGAGCGCCCGGCGCGAAGCCTCTGGTTTGGCGGGCTGCAGATCAGTCCGCTTGCATGGGGTGCTAGGGGTCGAGTGTTCGAATCACTCCGTCCCGACCATTATTCCTGAGTAAAATCAGACACTTAAGCCGATCAACCAGATCGGCTTTTTTGTGCCTGCGCAAAACCCGCGCAAAACTTGCGCAAAACTACCCGGTGATTTCACTGATATTTAGGTCAGGGATTGCCTCCGACCAGACGATCTCGGCGTGGTCCTTCTGGTAGTTCTTGGTCATGGTTTCGCTTGCGTGTCCGGCGATCTTCTGGCCGTCCTTTCCGGCTTTCTGGTACAGGTGCAGTGACAGCGCTCGCACTTCATGGAAGCCTGGCATTTCCTCTTCCTTCCCCCCCTTGTAACAACCCGCCGCATCCCGGGCCTCCTTGAAGGCTCGCGTCAAAAATCGCTCTTCGACGTCCAGTGGTCTTTCGTCTGTGTCTGCTTCTGCTTTTTACGGTCTGGCCGGCGATGGATCAGGTAAGGCGACACGATGTCGTCCCGGCACCGGCTGATAAAGGTTTTCCACAGAGAATAGCCACCTTCGCCAGTGGCTGAGTTGGCTTCCTGGGAGTAGAGAAGATCCGGAACATCGCCGACCGAGTGATTGACATCAGGTTACCGGGCCGGAAGGTCGACTAAGTCCGATCGCACTTTACGAACGCTGCCGAATTTACCAACCGCCAGGAAACCATTGGCGTGAAAGTCTGACCGTCACACGAAGCGCCACCTGCCCTTGATTGCACTCTGCTTCCTGTTCTTCAGCCGTTGCAGGTTTACGCCACCGCGGGTTTGCTGCCAGACCTTTCGTGTAGGTCTTCTCAAATTCAGAGCTGGCTTCTGCGGTCAATCGCATCGCCTTCGCATAGTCGGTTTCAAGGTCGTCAGGAAGCGAGCTACAAGCCAATTTCGCCTGTTGATACCTCATGGCATACATGAAGCCATCTGTAGGGGCTTCGTCGTAGGCGTAGTAAGAGGGGGCTGCGGTAGCGAGAGAAGGGGACATAACCAGCGCGGCCAACAAAAGGCTTCCATGCATGAGCGTTGCTTTCTCGAAAATTCTAGGAAAACCGATGATATCCGATTCGCGTGATGCACTTTCCCAAAAAAGCCAACTCGCCGAGTGGAGTGAATCGTGACCAACGTAAGGCGAGGTGACGGTATTCGGGCTGGGGCCAACGTGCGACGACCGGCAGTGCCTGGGTGCGATGCGCCCTGGCGAGCACTCGATGGAGGGGAGGGGTAGATATGCCGCAGAGTGCGGCACAGAACGTTCTATTTTTTGAATTCAACATTGGCTGTGACTAGGAGCTGGCCGTTGACGGTGACTTTGCACGCTCGCCCGGTTTCAGTCTTAGTGCCAGGAGCAAGAACCGGATCACACTGCAGAAACACCTTCTTCCCTTGATAATCTCGTGTCACACCTGCCGTTGTTGTACTTGCCGGTTCCTTCATGAATTTCCGATTCCATGGACCAAAGTAGATCTCTGGTTCGCCGCCGCCGAAGAAGCCAGATTCAGGAGTGGCGCAAATAGTGCCTTGCATCCGCTCCCCATCGATGATGTTTGCGTCTTCGTAGCAAGAGATCATTCCTTTGGCGGTAACGATCGTCGACGGCCCTCTGTTGGTCCATGTTGGAGCGGTCACACAGCCAGAAAGGGAGATAGCGGCGAGAGCAGCGGCGACGAGGGAAATTTGTTCAAAGCGCATTAGTTGGGCGTCCTTACTTTTCGAGGCGCACACAAATACCGGCTATGGGCCACTATTTCAAGTTTAAGAGGTGAATAATGGACAGGCCATGCCCCCCGCCTTCACTGGTTCATCTGGCCGATTTCGGGATACGGAATTTTTCCCCTTCGAATATCAATACAGCTGCAACCTGTGAGCTGCCTGACTCGTCCGCCTCCAGATGAGTTCTGGCAGGGTGGAATCATTGCCCATCGCGTACCTGCATTAACGCAAACCCCAAGAGATTCAAGCCCTGCCACAGGTTTGGATTATTAGCGTCCGCGTGATCCTGGGCGAGTCCAATGCCCCAAATGTTATCAACCGGGCTCGCTTCAACGATGATGCAAGAACCGGTGTCCTTGAGGAAATTGTTCAATTGCGGGTTTTGCGAAAACTTGGCTTTGTTCGCGCGCACAACAATCTCATATCGATGTTGCAGCCAATCCTGCTCGTTAAATCCGGAGATCTTGCGGCCCAGTGCTTTGGCTGCATTGGGGGTGGGGGCCTGAAGTATTTGGGCGCGAGTTTCCTGATCACCAAACAAAACTGCCTTCTCGGCCATCATGTAGTGTTCGGCGGTTGGGTAGCGTTGCCCATCAACAATGAATTCGGCGATATACCATTGGCTGAAGCATGAAGCGGTAACGCCTTTCTTGCCGGGTTGGTGCCCCCAGAAAAAAGTAAATTGCATGTGCTCTCCGCAATTGAATCGGGAGCGCAGGTCTTCGAGATATTTAGAGTCGTGCAATGGGTCTTCCTTGATGAAGGGGGCTTCGAGGTGAGCATTTAAGTTATATGCGTAGGCCCGCAGGGCGCATCAATAGGCCCCTCTGATGACATCAGAGGCGGATTTAATAACAGCAGACAGCTGCTCTTCAAGCTTAGGTGAAGCTTGATGCAAGGATCGTCGAGCCTTGGGTGGGCAATCGCGAACAGCCCATTCAACAGACGCTACTGTTTCGGCTCTTTCTTCATGTCCTCTGAATCACTTGAAGTCGCAGCATCCTTTTCCGTTTCATGCGCCTGCGCGCCGGCATTACCTCCTGAAGACTCCTCGCCCTTTTTGTTCGCCTTATCATCATGTGCGCTCGAACTTTTCGAGTGATTGACGCCCGGCAGGGCATTCGGTGGGGCGGCAGATTCAGCAGTGTTTTTCTCTGTTGCCGAGGCGCTCATCGGACCAATCATGAGCAGGCTGGCAAGCGATAGCAGCGCAATTTTCTTGTTCATCATCTAAGCCTTCACGCGAGGGGATGTACTGGTTTGGAGGTGCGAGAGAGGCAAAGGTGCAGGGTGCTGGACGAGTGGTAGGGCAAATTGCTGGCCCCCGAGTGCTATTTTCATCGTCAAACTCTCCTTTTTTCATAAGGTTAGGTTGGCTATATGCGGACGATTGTCATGACCGTTGCAACGCTTTCCCTGGCTGTCTTTGCTTCAGGACTCCAAGCGAAAGAGTTAAGCAAAGGCCATCGTTTTGCCTGTAACTGGGGGGCGGATATCGCTGCAGGCGCGCAGCAATCCAAGCTGTCAGGCATCTCTTTGTATGGCGCACGCAAGCAGTTGCAGGTGCGCAAATTCCAGCAGCCGTGGATGCGCATGACCGCAATGGGGATTACCGAACAAACCTATAACAGCACCTCTAAACTCAAGCCGGCGGCGGTCAAGCAGACCTACTACGAGCAATGTGTGCGCCACGAACTGGCTCAGCGTTAGGGACAAATCAGCACTGCCAACGACTGTGGGATCCCGATCTACTATCCTGTGAATCACGCCATTGTCTGAGAGTACGGATATGTTCAGATCAACTCGATGCATTGCAGGTGTGATGTCGCTGGTTCTGGTCGCGGGCCCGATGGCCGCGCTCGCGGATCCCGGCAACGGTAAGGGGCAGGGCAATAGCAAAGGCAACCCGCACAGTGCACAAGGGGCAGGAAACAAAGGCAAAAACGCTGACCATGGGGATCGCAGCCATGGCCCGGCCATCGACCGCAGCCAGGTCATCGGCTTGGTCGGTGGATACCGTGATTATTGGCAACCCGGCCCTGCATTGCCCCCGGGAGTCCAGAAAAATCTCGCGCGTGGCAAACCGCTGCCTCCGGGTATTGCGAAAAAACTCGACAATCGTCTGCTCGGCCACCTTCCGCACTACGACGGTTACCAATGGCAGCAAGCCGGTACGGATCTGATACTGGTCGCCCTCGCCACTGGCCTCATCTATGAAGTCCTCAACGGCGCGTTCGAGTAAGCGCTTGCAGCATCGAGCCCGACTTTTTCAGGTCGGGCTTTTTCTTGCCTCGAAGATTTGTAACGTCGGCGCTGGAGTACCATGACGCACTCTCATCCCTTGCCGAGCTCAATGCCCTATGCCTGTTTTATCGCGCGTCATTTCGTTACTCGACCAGGCGCAGCGTGCCTTGCGCCTGGTTTGGGGCACGTCGCGCAGTTTGTTTCTGGGACTGGTGCTGGCGACGTTGGTTGCCGGTGTGTTGCCGGCGCTGGCGGCGTGGCTGGGCCAACGGATTGTTGATGCGGTGGTGACGGCGATGCAGTTGCATGCGCAGCAGGGCGATGCGCCGTTGTGGCCGGTATTGCGTTACGTGCTGATGGAGGCCGGGGTGTTGGCGTTGATGTCCGCAACGCAACGGGCGCTGTCGGTGCAGCAGTCGTTGTTGCGGGTGCAGCTGGGGCAGAAGGTCAATACGTTGATTCTGGAGAAGGCGCAGACCCTGTCACTGGTGCAGTTCGAGAACTCCGAGTTCTACGACAAGCTGGTGCGCGTACGCCGCGAAGCCTCGACCCGGCCCCTGGCATTGGTCATGAAGTCACTGGGGCTGGTCCAGAACCTGATCATGTTGATCAGCTTCGGTGTGCTGCTGGTGCATTTTTCACCGTGGGCACTGGTCTTGCTGGTGATTGGCGCGCTACCGGTGTTCTTTGCGGAGGCGCACTTTTCCGGCGATGCCTTTCGGCTGTTCACCCGTCGAGCGCCGGAGAGCCGCCAGCAAAGTTACATCGAAACCTTGCTGTCCCACGAGGCGTACATCAAAGAGGTCAAACTGTTCGGGCTCGCGCCGTTGCTTTTACAACGGTACCGAGACACGTTCGCCAGACTGTACGCCGAAGACCGGCAATTGACGTTGCGTCGCGATGGCTGGGGCTTTGGTCTTGGATTGCTCGGCACGGCGGCGTTTTACGTGGCGTATGCCTGGGTTGTGATCGATGCCGTGCACGGCAATATCAGTCTGGGCCAGATGACCATGTATCTGGTGCTGTTCAAGCAGGGGCAGGGCGCGGTCAGCAGCAGCTTGAGTGCGATCAGTGGGCTGTACGAAGACGGCCTCTACCTGTCGAACCTTTACGAATATCTCGCTGAGCCGGTGTTGGCCGATAGTGGTCATCTCACCGCTGGCGTGCGACCGGGCGATGGTCTGCGTTTTGAAAACGTCGGCTTCCATTATCCGGGGGCTACCCGCGCGGCACTGGAGGGCATCGACCTGCATCTGGTACCCGGCAAAAGCATGGCGCTGGTGGGTGAAAATGGCTCAGGCAAGACCACACTGATCAAATTGCTGACGCGACTCTATCGGCCTGATCAGGGGCGCATTCTGCTCGATGGCAGCGATTTGCAGGATTGGGAGGAGACCACGTTGCGTAGGCGCATCGGGGTGATCTTCCAGGATTACATCCGTTACCAGTTCACCGTCGGTGAAAACATTGGGGTTGGCGACACTTCGGCATTCAGTGATGAACAGCGCTGGAAAGACGCTGCTGCCGAAGGCATGGCTGCGCGCTTCATTGAGGGGCTCGAGCGCGGTTACGCCACACAACTCGGCCGCTGGTTTGCCGGCGGTCAGGAGTTGTCGGGTGGGCAGTGGCAAAAGATCGCCTTGTCGCGGGCGTACATGCGCCGTGAGGCCGATATCCTGATCCTCGACGAGCCGACCTCGGCCCTCGATCCGGCAGCGGAGGCGGCGGTGTTTGAGCATTTCAGCCAGCACACCGAAGGTCGCATGACGTTGCTGATCTCGCACCGATTTTCCAGTGTGCGCAATGCTGATCACATCATTGTGCTGGAACAGGGACGGATTCTGGAGCAGGGCGACCACGATGATTTGATTGAGACTGCCGGGCATTACGCGCAGCTCTTCGATTTACAGGCTCGCGGTTACCGTTAGGAGTCGCGCGCGCTGCGCAGTGGCGCCGGCCCCGCGACACGTGGCAACGGTTTGGTCTGCATCAAGGAGTCGAGCGCCTTGCGATAATTCTGCCCGCCCAGCGCCATGCTGTTGTTGTGCGTAGCGCCGGGTACCAACAACAAGCGTTTGGGTTGTTGAGCAGCGTTGAACAGTTGCTCGCTGAAACGCGGCGGCACGAACGCATCGGCCATGCCATGTACAACCAGCAACGGCATGTGAATGTCAGCGATCTTGTCGATGGAATCGAATTTCTGCGACAGCAGCCAGCGCACCGGCAGCGAGGTGTTGGCCACGGCGGCAGCCACATCCGCCAGGGAGGTGAAGGTGGATTCGATCACCAAGCCGCGCACCGGAAGCGGCGTCTTGTCGCGCGCGGCGTCCTGGCCAAGTTCGGCGGCCAGATCAACCGCCACCGCACCACCCAGGGAGTGGCCGTAGATCAGGCGTTTGTTCGGATCCGGTTGCAGCAGTTTGAAGCGCTCCCACGCCACCCGCGCATCTTCGTAAACGCTGCCTTCGGACGGCAAATCCCCCTTGCTCTGGCCGAATCCGCGGTAATCGATGGCCAGTACCGAGTAGCCCGCCGCGCGCAATTGCTCGATGCGGAACAACTGCCCGGTGAGGTTCCAGCGCACGCCATGCAGATAGAGGATCGCCGGGGCGTTGGCTTTTTCCGCCGGCCACCACCAGGCATGAATGTTTTCCCCGGCCTTGAAGCTCTTGGGTTGCAGATCGAGTTCCTGCACGCTGCCCGGCAAACCGCGATACCAGCCGGCAGTCCCCGGCTCGATGCGAAACAGCAGTTTGCGCTCGGTATGTTCCAGCACGGCACAACTCGTCGGCACGCCGATAATCAAAGCGGCCATGCAGGCGAACGCCAAGCGGCGACGGCGCAGACGAGTCATGAAGGACAGGAACATTAAACGTTTCACCACGGCGCAGACAAAGAACGCTTTTTACCAGATGCCTCGGTCTGCGCGCGATATTTTCGACCACCGCCCGTACGCAACAATTACAAAATGCTGCAACGGCTCAATTCACCTTCAGCACGATCTTGCCGATATGATCGCCGGCCTCCATGTGCGCATGGGCCTGTGCCGCCTCTTCAAGTGCATAGACCTTGTCGATGATCGGCAGGCAGCGACCGGCACTCAGCACCGGCCAAACGTGCTCGCGCAACTGATCGGCAATGGCCGATTTCTCCGCCGCAGTGCGCGCGCGCAACAGCGACCCGGTGACCACTGCGCGTTTTCCCAGGATCGCCAGCAGATCGACGTCGTTTGCCTTGCCGCCACCAAGGAAGCCCAGCATCACCAATCGCCCATCCATCGCCAGAGCGCTGACGTTACTGTTGAAGTAGGAGCCGCCCATGATGTCGAGAATCACATTCACGCCCTGGCCAGCGGTTTTCTCGGCGATCACCGCAGCGAAATCCTCTTCGCGGTAGTTGATCGGTTGGCCGCCGAACTTGCTGATCGCCGCGCATTTTGCCGGGCTACCGGCCGTGGCGAAGGCTTCGATGGCGAATTCGCGACAAAGCATCAGCGCCGTGGTGCCGATGCCGCTGGTACCGCCATGGATGAGCGCGCGTTGCCCTCGGCTGGCGCCGCCGAGACCGAACAGGTTGGCCCACACGGTAAAGAAGGTTTCCGGAATCGCGGCGGCCTGCACCCAGTCGAGTCCGTCGGGAATGGGCAGGGTCTGGCCGGCCGGAACGCAGCAATATTCGGCGTAGCCGCCACCATTAGTCAGCGCACACACGCGGTCGCCGAGGGCAAACTGGTTGACACCAGCGCCGAGTGCCACGACTTCGCCGGCCACTTCCAGGCCTGGGATCGGGTTCATCCCGGGCTTCATCGGGTACTCCCCGGCGCGCTGCAAGGCATCCGGTCGGTTAATGCCGGCAGCGTGCACGCGGATCAGCACCTCGCCTTCGGCAGCCACCGGCAACGGCACGCGCTTGGGTTGCAGAACTTCAGGGCCACCGGGTTGAGTAATTTCGATTCGGGTCATTTCATTGGGTAACGTCATGTCGACTCCTGTGATTAAAGGTTCTGTAGATGGGAGCGTGGTTTAAGGGCAATGATTCCCTTCAGTGAGTGCAAACACGCGATTCAATGGAAGAGGGCAGCCACCTCATTGCCTGCTCCAGCAACAACGCCACTGCAATCGCGCCTGCGGCAATCGCGAACAACAACGTGTGATGTCCACCCGAGGCATTGAACATCGCCGAATAGGCAAACCCGGCCAGTGCCTGGAACGTGGCAAACGATACGGTGGCCCGGCTCCAGGCGATTTGCTGGCGATGATGTTCAGGAATCAATTCGTGCAAGCGGGCCAGAGCCAGTGGCACGATGCCGGGCGGGAATGAACCGAGAATCACCGCCAGCACTGCCAGCGCTACAAATGAGTGGGAAGTCGCCAGCAGCCCGAGCGTAATCGCCTGCACCACCAGGACCACACGAATGCTCGTCCGCGCCCCCAACTTGTCCGCCAGAAAGCCATAAGTCACCGGTCCGACAATCGCGCCCAACCCGTACATCACCCATATCAGCGCGCCGACGTGCGCTCCGGCTCCGAGCCCGCGCGCCACGTAATCCACCAGAAACACCATGGCTGGCACCAGACCTGCGGCCATGAAGGCGTATTGCGCGAACAGCAAATACACGCCCGGTGGGGTTGGCTTAACCGCCGCGCGCTCTTGGGTCGCAACCGGATGCGGCAAGTCAGCAGGCCAGCCGAACCAGCTCACCACGGTCAACAGCAACGACAATGCGCCGAGCCCTAGCCAGGTTGATTGAAGGCCCAGGCTCAACAGTGGCGGGACAATCGTCCCGGAGCCGGCAATCCCCAGGCCGATGCCAAGGAAGATCGCGCCGCTGGCCAGTCCTTTTCGGGCTGCCGGTACATGCGGCAACACCGTCGCTGCCACCAACACCATGATCGCGCCACCGGTAATTCCCGATAGCAACCGCCAACCAAAAAACCAACTCACCGACAACGGAAACGCACAGGCGAAAAATGCAGCGGTGACCAACAGCATCATCAGCCGTAACGCATTTTTATTGCCGAGGTAGCGTGCGATTGGCCGCCCGAGCAGGGCGCCGATCAGGTAGCCGACCAGATTGGCCGCGCCGAGGTAAACCACATCGTTGGCGGAAAACCACTGCGCCTGAATCAGCGCGGGAATCAGCGGAGTGTAAGCAAAGCGTGCCAGACCGATGCTGACCAGACTGGCGCAGAGTCCGGCGAAGATTGCCGATGCTGAGGATGACGTACGCATGAGCGCGATCTCAAGAAGGTTTATGGCGCCCAGCATATCGGCTATGTTTGCTGCATTCGCGCAGCGAATTGGCTGCGCAGCGATGCAAATCTGCATCACAAGGGGGCAGGATGAATTGGGACGATGCACGGGTATTTCTCGCGGTTTGTCGTGAATCGACATTGCGTGGCGCGGCGCGGGTTCTGGGCGTGGATCAGGCCACCGTCGGGCGGCGAATCACGGCGCTGGAAAAGTCCCTCAGCGCGACGCTGTTCTTGCGTACTTCTGAGGGTTACGCGCTGACGGCTGTCGGCGAGGCAGCGCTCAAGAACGTAGAGAAAATGGAGCACTCGGCGCTGGAGCTGGAGCGGCAGATTCAGGGGCTGGATGATCGCCTGACCGGTAACGTGCGGGTCAGCACCACCGACTCGCTGGCCATCGACTTTCTGATCCCGGCCATCGCCCGTCTGCACCAGCAGCATCCGGACGTACGCGTGCAACTTGATGCCTCGACGCAGATCCTCAGCCTGGCCAAGCGCGAGGCGGACATCGCCGTGCGTAATACCCGACCTGACAATCCGGACCTGATCGCACGGCGGATTGCCCGATGGCCGGTGGGGTTGTTCGCTTCACAGGCCTATATCGACACTCATGGCGTTCCTGTTCCGGGCGCGGCTTTCGAGGGGCATGACCTGGTGGTTTACCAGCCGTATCTGCAGAGCAACAAGGACATGACGCTGGTTGCCGAGCCGCTGCATCGCGGGCGTATCGTCGCCAGTCTCAGTTCCAGCCTGTTGGTGCGCCGCTCGATTGCGGCGGGTCTGGGTGTAGGAGAAATCCCGGTGTACATGGGCGAACACGATGGTTTGGTCAGGCTCTGGCCAGAGCGTAATCGTCCGCAGCCGTATGAAGTATGGCTGGTGACCCATGCGGATTTGCGCCACACCGCACGGGTTCGGGCGGTGATCGAGCAGATTGTCGAAGGGTTTGCGCTGGAGAATGGGTGAGTGGCTGGCGTGTTTTGGAGAAGCTACGTTGCTCGACGAAACGGCCTACAACTTAGGCAGAATCCGCTGGCTTGCGGGCTTGGTTGATGGGCTCTATTGTTGCTGCAACTCGTAGCGATAGAAATCACGCTTGTGAGTGATCAACCAGGGACGGGTATCGGTAACCAAGGAAGCGGATCGGATTGAAAGCCAGTGAGTTACATCAATATCCAGTCAGTGAGACATCGAGCAAAGGTCGGAATACTCAAGTCATGAGCACGGTAAGCCGCGAAGAATTCAATGCGAGGATCGAGACCATTGAAAGCAGAATGGACGCTCGAATCGATGGTGTACGCGCAGAAATTCGCGAGTTCCTTGCGATTCAGAGCGAGCGGGACAAGACGCGAGATCAGACTCAATTTGAACGAGACAAGACTCAAGTTGAAAGAGACAAGCGTTACGACCTGATTTCGCAGGATATGCGAAAAATTTCCCGGGGAGCTGAGGAAGCCGCGAGGCAAGGGGCTACCGTCAAGGCTAATGTCTGGGCAGCCACTGTCGTCCAGTTGCTTGGAATCGTTGCCATCGTCGCAGGTGCCTATTACGCGAACCAAGCCAACATGTATGTCGCGATACAAACCACACTGGCAGCGGTTCAAGCGGGCAAGGATATCCACGCACCGTCACCGCTGGCATTACCCTCACTTACACCATCGCCATAAAAACGGCCTTCATGAGAAGGCCGTTTTTTGTGGTGGTCAAGCAACCTCATGGCATCCGCGGCAACTCGTGCGGCCGCAAGTCAAACACCAGCACCTCGGCATCCACGCCATTGCTCAATGTCAGCGCCTGTTCTTCGCGAACCCGCACGCCGTCACCTTCCTGCAATCGCTGGCCGTTCAGTTCAACACTGCCGCGCGCCACATGCACGTAGGCGTAACGATTGGCGGGCAGTTCCAGGGTAGCGCTCTCTTTGCCATCGAATAGTCCGGCAAACACTCGCGCATCCTGGCGTACTTTCAGCGAACCGTTGCTGCCGTCAGGCGAAATGATCAATTGCAGCCGACCGCGTTTTTTCTGGGTGCTGAAGTGCTCCTGCTGATAGCGCGGTTTGGCGCCGCTGACTTCCGGCACGATCCAGATTTGCAGGAAGTGCACAGGTTTGGTTGCCGAATGGTTGAACTCACTGTGCGCCACGCCACTGCCAGCGCTCATCAGTTGCACGTCGCCGGGGCGGATCACGGAACCGGTGCCCAAAGTGTCTTTATGTTCCAGTGCGCCTTCGAGCACGTAGGAGAAGATCTCCATGTCGCGATGCGGATGCTGGCCGAAACCTTTACCGGCGGCAACGCGGTCATCGTTGATTACCAGCAGGTCGGAAAAGCCCTGTTCACGCGGATCGCGATAGCTGGCAAAGGAAAAGGTGTGGAACGACTTCAACCAGCCATGATTGGCGAGGCCACGATCGGAGGCTTTGCGAAGAGTCAGCATAATGAAATCTCCTGGCGGGACGTGAATTCGTCCGAGTGAGGAGAAGCTTACTGTTAACCGTTTGAAGCAATAAGTAGATGAAAATTGAAAGACTGTCGCGATCAGGTTGACAGTTCTGCTCGCCAGTTCACGCATTCTTTTCCAACGTTCAGAGCGCGCTTGGCCATAATGCTCACCCTGACTTTCGCGTTTATTCTTTTTCGATCAGTGATGTAAAACCATGAAAACCGTGGCAATGGTGTTGTTCCCCGACTTTCTGCTGCTCGATATGGCCGGCCCGATGGAAGTGTTTTCGGTTGCCAATCGTTTTCTGGAAGCAGAATCACACTATCAACTGATTACACTTGGGACAGAACGCGGCCCGCTGCGCGCCTCCAATGGCGTTTGCGTGCACGCTGACCTGCTTATCGGTGAAAGCGACGAGCGCTATGACTTGCTGCTGGTGCCGGGTGGCCCGGGGGCCTATAACGAAAAATTCCCGACGCTGTTCGCCTGGTTACCCGGGGCCGTGCAGCGGGCCGAGCGTTTTGGCTCGATCTGCACCGGCGCTTTCGTGCTGGGCCATGCCGGATTGCTCGACGGTTATCGCGTGACCACGCACTGGAACTATACCGAACGCCTGATCAAGGGATTCCCGAAAGCCAATGTGACGACCGATCAGATTTACGTCGAAGACCGCAATCTGATTACCTCGGGCGGCGTCACTGCGGGTATCGATCTGGCGTTGGCCGTGGTCGCCCGGGATCATGGCAAGAAAATCGCTCAGGATGTGGCCAAAGTGTTGCTGGTGGTGATGAAGCGCCAGGGCGGTCAAGCCCAGTTCAGCCCGTTGATGGCTGCTGTGGCTCCGCAGGAAACCCCCGTCACCCGGGTGCAGCACTATGTGCTGGAACACCTCGACGAGGCGTTTACCGTCGAGCGCATGGCGGGGCTGGCGAACATGAGCGCGCGGCATTTCGCCAGGGTGTTCGCCCGTGACGTCAACATGACGCCGATGGAGTTTCTGCAAAGTGCGCGCATCGACTGTGCACGTCATTTGCTCGAAACCAGCGATCTGCCGCTGAAAACCGTGGCCTATAAAAGCGGTTTCGGCAGCGTGCGGCACATGCGTTCGCTATTCGCTGAAAAGCTCGGCCTGACGCCTGCGCAGTACCGCGAACAGTTCAGCTAGAGCGGTTCTGTCCGTCCAGGGCACCCGGATGTCCGTGCGACGTCCTGTGTGGCGGTTGTGCCGTCATCTGAGGCTGCCAAGATAGTTGGCATGGACAATTTCAACGATGTGAACACGGCGGCAGTGCTGCGTTTCGGCCCTTACGCGTTTCATTTGCGCCAGCGGCTGATCCTCGACGGGGATCGGCAATTGCGCATGGGCGGTCGCGCGCTGGACATTCTTCAGTTGCTGGTCGAGCGGGCGGGGCAGGTGGTCAGCAAGGAGCAATTGATTGCTCGGATCTGGCCAACATCGGTGGTCGAAGAGATCAACTTACGCGTGCACATTGCTGCACTGCGGCGGGCGTTGGGCGATGGTCAGGATGGTCAGCGTTATATCGTCACTGTGCCGCAGCGCGGGTACAGCTTTATCGCCCCGGTGCATTACGACAGCGTGCCGCAAGCAGTCTTCGAAGGGCTGCAATCACCGCAGCACAACTTGCCCGCGCGGCTGACCCCGGTCACCGGCCGCGATGCTCTGGTTGGCGGCATGTTGCGGCGTCTGCCGCTGTGTCGACTGATGACTGTCACCGGGCCTGCCGGTGTCGGCAAGACCACCGTGGCGCTACGCGTGGCGGAGTTACTGCTGCAACATTTTCGTGATGGCGTGTGGTTGGTCGATCTGGCGCAGATCGATGTCGAAATCCCCTTGCTGGAACACCTGTTACGCACCCTCGATTGCGATTTCGCCACGCTGTGCGTGCGTCATGCATTGCTGGTGCTGGACAATTGCGAACACCGGCGCGAGGTCTGCAAGGCAATGGTCGAGACGCTGCTGGACGCCGCGCCGCAACTGACGATTCTCGCGACCAGTCGTGAAGTCTTGCAGGCCAGTCTGGAAACCGTTCAACCGTTATTACCGCTGACTTTTCCTAACAGTTCGGCAGTCGATTGTGTTGCGCAGGCCATGGGCTATCCGGCGGTGCAGCTATTTGTCAGCCGCGCCCGGGCTCGACAGCATGATTTCAGTTTGCGCGAACAGGATCTGCCCACCGTACGCGAGATCTGTCGTCAGCTCGATGGCCTGCCGTTGGCGATCGAACTGGCGGCTGCGCAGATCGGCGCACTGGCGTTGGTCGGATTGCACGCGCAGTTGGCCAACGGCCTGCAATTGCTCAACCATGGCCGGCGCACGGCAGTGCCTCGTCATCAATCCATGCAGGCCGCACTCGACTGGAGTTATCAACGCTTGAACGAGCAGGAACAGCGCGTGCTGCAACGCTTGTCGGTGTTCAAACGGGTCTTCACTTTAGAGGCCGCTCAGCGCGTGATCAGTTGCCCACTGCTGGCTGCGTCGCAGCTGGCGGCGATCATCGAACGGTTGGTGCATACGTCATTGTTGGCGGTGGAGCAGGACGCTGGCGCGGGTAGATACCGGATGCTCAATACCACCCGGCGTTATGCCCGCGAGCAACTTGAGCGCAGTGGTGAAGGCATTGAACTGGAGCGTCGACATGCACGCTTTATCAGTCGTGTGCGTCATGCGTCAGGCGAGTACGGGATCGCGCAATTCGTCGAGTAACTGGCGCACTTTCCGCAGGTCCGGCGTGGCATAGCCTTCGGTGAAACGTTGATAGATCGGCGTCAGCAGATCCAGCGCTTCGCGATGACGGGATTGACGTTGCCAGAGCTGGGCGAGCGAGGTGGCGCTGCGCAATTCCCAGGCCAGGGCACCTTGGGTGCGGGCGATGGACAGGGCTTGATGCAGGATGGCTTCTGCCTCCTGAACATTTGCGGTGACTGAGCTGGCCTCTTCGCGAGCAGGCTCGCTCCCACAGGGATTTGGGGGGTACGCAGAATTTGCGTTTAACACGAAACCATTGTGGGAGCGAGCCTGCTCGCGAAGCCGTCCGCTCGGACGCCCTGAGTCATCAACCATTAACGCATTCGCCCGAGCCCGCAAGATCTCCGCCGTACTCCAACCCGCATCACCGGCCAGCGCCCGTGTCAGCAAATCATCATCAACAAATCGCTCATCCAGCGTCACCATGATTTCCCGCACCAGCCCGCTGCCATCCGTCGGCACCGGCATAGTCGTTTCAGCGTCGATCACCTGTGCGTAGTGCAGCGCCCAGCGATAAAACAACAGCACCGAATGCTTCTGCGATTGCTCAAGCAAAAGATGCAACAGTACCCGGGCGTTCTGCTTGTCACCGTTGTAATGGGCGATCAGGCAACTGGCCAGTGCCAGGGTGTAGCAAATCGAGGTGCCGTGATTGATCTGCACGGCAATGTCCAATGCCTGTCGCGCCGTGCGCCACGCTTGCTCGGGAAATCCTTGCAGCCACAGCACCCGGGCGAGCACGGTCAGTGAGGCAACACTCTGGTCGTATTGCACGCCAAAACCGTGGGTAAAGCGGTTGAGGTGGCCGCTGTGCGCCATGCGTTCGAGCACTTGCTCGGCATGAATGCGCGCCTGTGGCTGGTCGCCGGCGTAATGCAGGGCCAGCACCCGCAAGCGGTGCGTGCTGAGCGACAGCAACGGGTCGCCCTGCGGGCCTAGGCGGTCGAATTGTTCGCTCTGCTCCAGCGCCATCCGGTAGCGCCCACAACTGAGGTCGACCGCCAGATGCCCGGATATCGCGCGCAGTTGGCCGGAGATATCAGCGTGTGTGTGGGCCAGTTGGCGGGCGTCGACAAAAGCGCCGATAGTCTCCGGGGTGGCGCCCCAGGTGTGATAACAGGCACTGCCCAAGGCCAGTTTCAGGGCGATTTTCAGATGCGGGCAGGGGGCGCCAATTTCATCCAGCAGGCGCAACGCCCGCCGCACGTAATCGCCGTACTCCTTGAGTAGCGACAATTCTTGCCACAACGGCGCCGAGGCTGCGGTCAGCTCAATGGCCAGATTATCCGGCCCGGCTCTGTTCAGGCTCCACTCCAGCGCTGCGCGCAAATCCTCCAGACCTCGGGCATAGCGCTCGATCCACAACGCCGTGGGGGTGTTTTGCCAGTGCGATTGCGCCTGATGCATCAGGGCCAGGCAGCGTTCGGCGTGGCGCTGACGAGTCTCATCGAGTTCAGCCGCGACATCGAGTTTTTCCAGGGCATAGCGGCGTGTCGTATCGAGCAGGCGATAGAACACCTCTTCATCACCCACCTCGACACTGAGCAAGGATTTGGCCACCAATTGCGTGATCGAGGCGAACACCGCAGCGGGGTCGATCTGCTGCCCGACGATGACGGCCGCCGCCGACTCCAGAGTAAACCCGCCGCGAAACACACCGAGTCGACGCAAGCAGGTTTGCTCGCAGCGATCGAGCAGGTTGAAACTCCAGTCCAGCGTGGCACGCAACGTCAGGTGGCGCTCGGCGCTACTCTGGTCACCCGCCGTCAAGGGTGGCAAACGGCCCTGCAAGTGCGTCAGCAAGCCGTCCAGCCCCAGTTCGGCGACTTGTGCCGCCGCCAGTTCCAGCGCCAGTGGAATACCGTCCAGTCGGTGGCAAATCTCGATGGCTTGCGGCAACTGGGCATCGCTCAATTCAAAGCTTTCCTGCGCCTCGGTCGCCCGTTCGACAAACAGCTGCAACGCGGAAAAACCCAGCGCCTGGGCCCGGTCCAGTTCGACAGGCAACGGTGGGTAGTCGAGGGTTTCCAGACGTTGCACAAATTCGCCTTCCGCTCGCAGGCTTTCGCGACTGGTGGCAAGAATATGCACCTGCGCCGCGCCGCGCAGAATGCTTTCACTGAGCGCTGCAACGGCGTCGATCAGGTGCTCGCAGTTGTCGAGTACCAGCAGCATCTGGCGCTGGCGCAAACCATTGACCAGACACGCCAGCGGATCGCCGTCGAGCAGCGACAGCTCGAGCAGGGCCGCCAAGTGCGAGCAAATCAGTTGTGGGTCGTTGAGCGGCGCCAGATCCACCAGTCGAATGCCGTCGCGGTAATGCCCGATCAACTGTTCAGCCACGCGCAAAGCCACAGTGGTTTTACCGATGCCGCCGGGGCCGACCAGGGTAATGCAGCGCCGGCGTGGCAGCTGCGTCATCAACCGGTCGACCAGCGGCTGACGGCCAATCATCCGCGTGCGCCGCAGGGGCAGATTGTGCCGACTGTCGGCATCGCCCGCCGGTCGCTGTTCGATAGTCTCGTGCAGGATCGGCGCAACAAAACTGTAACCACGTTGCGCCACGGTGACGATATAGCGCTGGCCAGCCTGACCGTCGCCCAAAGCCTTGCGCAGCGCTGCCATGTGCACCCGTAGGTTGATGTCTTCGACGACGCTGTCCGGCCAGACTGCGGCCATCAATTGCTGCTTGCTCACCACCTCGCCGGCGTGGCCCAGCAGAGTCAGGAGAATGTCCATCGCTCGCCGACCCAGTCGCAACGGCTGATCGCCCTCAAGCACCAGCCGTTGCCCGGGATGAATCCGATAGGGACCGAAACCGAGGGCCTGATTCGGGGGAAGACTCAACAGCTCACTCCTGGGATGCTGCGGCGGACAGAGCGAAACAGCGCTGGGCGCAAGCGCAGGCCGTCTATTCTGAGGTGTCCGGGCATAATCCTCAGGTTTTGCGATCAGTGCAACGGGTGACGCAGGAGCAACGGTCAAAACACGGCGCAGGGTGAGCGTTGTCTTTTGGGTTCACCCATGATCTGGCAGCGCCAGGCGAACGGGTTGATGCCTTCGCTGCGGGTGAACATGTGGCAGAAATGCGCCTGATCGCAGAAACCGCATTCCAGGCTGATTTGCGTCAGGCTCAGGTCGGTGTGCTGGATCAGCAGTTTGGCGCGAGCGATGCGTTGGGTGCGGATCCAGTCTTGCGGCGAGAGCCCGGTGCTGCACTTGAATGCCCGGGAGAAGTGGCTGCGTGACAGTGAACAGGCGTGGGCCAGTTCGGTGACTTCCAGGCTTTCACCGAGGCGTTCGAGGATGAGTTGTTTGACGCGTCGTTCGCGTTGCGGGCTGAGTCCGCCGATCCCGCTTTTGCGCGGTTCGCAGGCAGGGGCGAGGGCGACGGTGGGGTGTAATTGAGCCATGGCCAATATCCGTGTCGGTGGGGAAGGCACGGTCAGCGCTCTCCCTCAATCAAAAAAACAACGCTGCGCAGAGGCATTCATTGTTGAATGCGGTGCTGTGGCTGACGAGTTAATCGTTGTTAATTTCGCGCTGGCACGGCGTTTACAGCGTCATTGATCGGCTAAAGTGCGTAGCACGTGCGTGTGGCTGGCCATAGAAGGAAACCGAGCCGATGAACCGTAATGATCTGCGTCGCGTCGACATGAACCTGTTGGTGATTTTCGAAGCGCTGATGTTCGAAAAGAACCTGACCCGCGTCGCCGAGAAACTGTTCATGGGCCAACCGGCGGTGAGTGCAGCGCTCGGGCGTCTGCGTGACCTGTTCGATGATCCGTTGCTGCTGCGCAACGGTCGCGGCATGGAACCGACCGCCCGCGCCCTGGCGATCCTCAAGGAGTTGCAACCGGCGATGGACGTCATTTCCGGGGCCGTCAGTCGCGCCAAGGAGTTTGAACCGGCGAGCAGTTGCGATGTGTTTCGTATCGGCCTGTCGGACGATGCCGAGTTCGGTCTGTTTCCAACGCTGTTGCGCCATTTGCAGCAAGAGGCGCCGGGCATTGTCGTGGTGGTGCGCCGTGCCAACTACTTGCTGATGCCGGCATTGCTGGCCTCCGGGGAAATCTCCGTCGGCGTCAGCTACACCACGGATCTGCCTGCCAATGCCAAACGCAAGAAACTGCGCGACATTCCCTGCAAAGTCCTGCGCGGCGATGATCGCCCGGGGCCGCTGACACTCGACGAATACTGCGAGCGTCCGCACGCAATGGTGTCGTTCTCGGGCGACTTGAGCGGCAACATCGACCTCGACCTGGCCAAGCTTGGCCGCTCGCGCCGCGTAGTTCTTGGCGTGCCGCAGTTCAGTGGCTTGCGCGCCTTGCTCGCCGGCACCGAAATGATCGCCACCGTGCCGGATTACGCCGCGTGTGCGCTGGTTGAAGGATGTGGCCTGCGCGCCGAAGACCCGCCGTTCCCGATTGATGCCGCGCAATTGTCGATGGCCTGGAGCGGTGTGCATGACAATGATCCGGCCGAGAGATGGCTCAGAGCGCAGATCAGCCAGTTCATGTCGGCAGCGCTGGATATCCCCCCGGTCTGACGAAACGACCGTGAGAACTGTGGGAGCGAGCCTGCTCACGAAAGCGGTGTGCCAAGCGGCATATTGACCGACTGACGCACCGCTTTCGCGAGCAGGCTCGCTCCCACAGAGATCTTTAGTGCACTTGAGATTTGGCTCGAACGACTAAGTGAGCACACCCATCCAATTTCCTCGTGCCCGGCATCGGCATCATTCAGGCCAATGACATTTCAAGGGTCGGGTCATGAACGCTTCACAATGCGATGAACGGTCGGGCGACGTCGGTTTGCTGTTCCTGCGGGTCAGCGGCGGGTTGTTTCTGCTTTGCGTGCACGGCATGCCCAAGCTGCTCGACTTCACCGCGCAACTGCAGCTGATCGAAGACCCTTTCCACCTTGGATCCCACCTTACCCTGATCCTGGCAATCTTCGCCGAAGTCCTCTGTCCACTACTGGTCGTCGCCGGGGTGCTGGCGCGATTGGCCTGCTTGCCTATTCTATTTGTGCTGCTGGTGGCGTTACTGCTCGTGCATCCGCAATGGACTGTGGCCGAAGGGCAGTTCGGCTGGCTGCTGTTAATCCTCTTTGCCACTGTATTCATCGCCGGCCCCGGACGGCTGGCGCTCAATACGCGTCTGCCCGGAGTGCTGCGTCATGCCTGAAGTCCTGAGTTCAACAGCACCGGGGTCCGGTGAGACCGTCACGCTGATCGTCAAGCACCGGGTCAAGGCCGGGTTTGAACAGCCCTATGAAGCCTGGCTGCGCAATATCGTTCGTGTGGCGGGGCAGCGGCAAGGGCACCTGGGCGTGGACGTTGTGCGCGGCAAGCTTGCGGGACTCGACGCGTATACCTGCGTTTTGCGGTTCTCTTCGACCCAGGCAATGCAGCTGTGGCTGGAGTCGCCACAGCGCCAGGCGCTGATCGACGAAGCCACACCAATGCTGGCCGATGGCGACCAGACCGAAGTCGCCCCGATCAACGAATTCTGGTTCGCCCCGCTGGCCGATGCCGCCTCGCCGCCGCCGCGCTGGAAGCAGGCGGTGATCACGCTGTTGGTGATTCTGCCGCACACTTTGCTGGTGCCACTGATCTGGGGGCCGCTGCTCAAGCTGCATCCCTTACTTGCCAACTACGTGGTCGCCACGTTCCTGATCACCCTGACCATCGTGCTGTCGGTGGTGTACGTATTCATGCCCCGCGTGACCCGTTTGTTCGCGCCCTGGCTGGAAGCCGGTCAGGCCCATGCCCACGTCGATCCCACAGAACACCCGTCACGCTGAAGCCCATTCACTTTTTGTCGAAGGAACTGCGATGAGCGCCGATCTGATTCTGTTCAATGGCCAATTTCATACCGTAGACCGCACTAAACCGCTGGCCAGCGCGGTGGCGATCAAGGACGGCCGCTTCGTGGTCGTCGGCAACGACACCCAGGCCATGGCCCTGCGCGGTCCGGGCACGCAAGTCGTCGATCTGCACGGCCGCTGCGTCATTCCCGGCCTCAACGACTCGCACTTGCACCTGATCCGTGGCGGTTTGAACTACAACCTCGAACTGCGCTGGGAAGGCGTCCCATCGCTGGCCGATGCGTTGCGCATGCTCAAGGAGCAAGCCGACCGCACACCGACCCCGCAATGGGTGCGCGTGGTGGGGGGCTGGAACGAATTCCAGTTCGCCGAAAAACGCATGCCGACCCTCGACGAAATCAACCAGGCCGCGCCGGACACCCCGGTGTTCATTCTGCATTTGTACGACCGCGCGCTGCTCAACCGCGCCGCATTGCGCGTGGCCGGCTACACCCGCGACACGCCGAACCCGCCGGGCGGTGAGATCGTCCGCGATGCCAACGGCAATCCGACTGGCATGCTGGTCGCACGGCCCAACGCGATGATCCTTTACTCGACGCTGGCCAAGGGGCCGAAGCTGCCGCTGGAATATCAGGTCAATTCGACCCGCCAGTTCATGCGCGAACTCAATCGCCTCGGCCTGACCAGTGCGATCGATGCCGGCGGCGGTTTCCAGAACTACCCCGACGATTATCAGGTGATCGAACAACTGGCCAAGGATGATCAGTTGACCGTGCGTATCGCCTACAACCTGTTCACCCAAAAACCGAAAGAAGAACTGACCGATTTCCAGAACTGGACCGGCAGCGTGAAATTGCATCAGGGCGACGACTTCCTGCGGCACAACGGCGCCGGCGAAATGCTGGTGTTCTCGGCGGCGGATTTCGAAGACTTCCTTGAGCCGCGCCCGGACCTGCCACAGACCATGGAGCAGGAATTGGAGCCAGTGGTGCGCCACCTCGTCGAACAGCGTTGGCCATTCCGTTTGCACGCCACTTATAACGAATCGATCAGCCGCATGCTCGACGTGTTCGAGAAGGTCAACCGTGACATTCCGTTCAACGGTTTGCCGTGGTTCTTCGACCATGCGGAAACCATCACCCCGCAGAACATCGAACGGGTAAAAGCGCTGGGCGGCGGCATCGCGATTCAGGATCGCATGGCGTTCCAGGGCGAATACTTTGTCGACCGTTACGGCAAGCAAGCCGCCGAGGCGACTCCTCCGATCAAGCGCATGCTCGCTGAAGGTGTGCCGGTCGGCGCCGGTACCGATGCCACGCGCGTTTCCAGCTACAACCCGTGGACCTCGCTGTACTGGATGGTCAGCGGTCGCACCGTCGGTGGGCTGGCACTTTACGAAGAAGGTTTGCCACGCACCACCGCGCTGGAATTGTTCACCCACGGCAGCTCCTGGTTCTCCTCGGAGCAGGGCAAGAAGGGCCAGATCAAGGTCGGGCAACTGGCGGATCTGGCGGCGCTGAGCGCGGACTTCTTCCATGTCGAGGAAGAAGCGATCAAGTGGATCGAATCGGTACTGACCGTGGTCGGCGGCAAGATTGTCTACGCCGCCGGCGACTTCCAGGACCTCGGGCCGGCCAGCGTGCCGGTGCTGCCGGACTGGTCGCCCGTGGTCAAAGTCCCTGGCCACTGGCGGCCGAATTCGCCGTTGCAGGCGCAAGTGCACCAGTGCAGCGGCCCATGTGGCGTGCACTCGCACAGCCATGAAAAAGCGCGTTTGTCGAATGCGCCGGTCAGTGACTTTGCCGGGTTCTGGGGCGCGTTCGGTTGTTCCTGTTTCGCCTTCTGATCTCTTTTAAATGCGTCGGCCACGCGGTCGGCGCTTCACGCAACATCCATCGGTCCAGCAAGGAGTTTCCCCATGAGCGTTCCTTACACACGTTTGAACAAAGACGATGCGGTTGTGTTGTTGGTCGATCATCAGACCGGCCTGATCTCGTTGGTGCAGGATTTCTCGCCGAACGAGTTCAAGAACAACGTGCTGGCGCTGGGCGACATCGCCAAGTTCTTCAAACTGCCGACCATCCTCACCACCAGTTTCGACGCCGGTCCCAACGGCCCGATCGTGCCGGAACTGCTGGAGCAATTCCCGGACGCGCCGTTCATTCAGCGTCCAGGCCAGATCAATGCCTGGGACAACGAAGACTTCGTCAAGGCGATCAAGGCAACGGGTCGCAAGCAATTGATCATTGCCGGTGTGGTGACTGACGTGTGCGTGGCATTCCCGACGCTGTCGGCGATTGCTGAAGGTTTTGAAGTGTTCGTGGTGACTGACTCTTCCGGCACCTTCAACACCACCGTGCAGCAAGCGGCTTGGGCGCGAATGTCGGCGGCCGGTGCGCAACTGATGAACTGGTTCTCCGTAGCGTGCGAGTTGCAGGGTGACTGGCGCAACGACATGGAAGGTCTGGCGAATCTGCTGTCGAATCGCCTGCCGAACTATCGCAACCTGATCAACAGCTATACCAAGTTCACCGCTAAGTAAGATCAAAGGATCGCAGCCTGCGGCAGCTCCTACAGGGGGAACGCAGTCCAATGCAGGAGCTGCCGCAGGCTGCGATCTTTTGCTTTCACCGCTTCTGCAACCACCCCAAAAACCCACCTTTCCTCACCGCCACCGGTTCAGCCATCAACGCGAGGCGACTGTTCTGCTGCCGCACCGCCTGCAACTTGTTCAACGCACGACCGACCTCAGTGCGCTGCTCCATGCATTCGCGCGTGAGGGTCTTGTCGAGACGGTAGATAATCGAAGACGTCAGCGCCGTAAACGTCGCCTGCGACGGCGTGTCCGCCAGAATGCTTTGCTCACCCATCACTTCGCTCGGCCCCATACGTCCGGCCTCGGTTTGCCGATCGCCATCGGGCACTGTCGCGCTGACCACGCCGGTAGCAATCACAAACAGACTGTCCGGCACTTCATTCAGACCCAGCACGACTTGGCCGGCGCTGTACTGCTGCGCGACCATCGATGCTGCCAGTCGGTCGCGTTCATCAGGACTCAGCGAACGGAAGATCTTCACTTCATCGAGCAATGCGCGGGCGCGGGTCGTCGGCTCGATCACGCCGTCCGGGTGTCGGGAAATCCCGGCAGCCTCAAGATGCCGATGAGCAAGGTCGAACAGTTGATTGCGCACTTCGCTTTTCTTGCCCAGCTCGGCGATAAAACCGCTGGCCACGTATTCGGACATTTCCTCACCGGCCTCTTTCAACACCACTTTCGGCGCGGGCGACAACAGCAGGCTGCTGCTGCCTTGCAGCGTGCGGTCGAGGGCATCGAGTACGCGGCGCGGGCGGATGTGGTTGGGCACTTTGATGCTGATCGACACGCCATGCATGTTGTCCGGGCGACTGAGGTTGACGATCTTGGCCTTGGCCGCCACCGAATTCGGCACCACGGCCATGGTGCCGGCACTGGTCAGCAAGTGGGTGGCGCGCCAGTCGATGTCGAGCACTTTGCCTTCGACGCCATCGATCACCACGAAGTCGTCGACTTGATAGGGTTTTGTGGTGTTGAGCACGATCCCGCTGAACACATCAGCCAAGGTGCTTTGCAGCGCCAGACCGACGACGATGGCGACCACGCCGGACGTTGCGAGCAAGCCTTTGACCGGCAGCTCCAGCACGTAACCGGCCGCCGCGACAGTCGCGACCAGAAACACCAGCGCACCGATCACGTCCTGCAACAGGCGACCGCTGTGACCGATGCGGCGCATCAGCACCAGGCCGATCACCTCCGTCAGCACTCGCGCCGCGTACAGCCACCAGAGAATGCCCAACGCCGTCGCACCGAGCTGCGCCACCCGGTCATCGACGAATACCGGCGCCTGCAAAGGGCTGACACCGGCATTGATGACCAGCGCGCTAAACGCCAGAAACAGCGCCAGCCGCACCCCGACCCGTGGCGCACGGTGGGTAAATGGCGTGAAGTGCCACAACACCGCGTCAGCCACCAGCAGCAGGGCACTCCAGGACAACAGGTGGGCGAAGAAAAAACTCATGAAGTGCACTCCCATGGGCACAAAAAAACTCGCCACACCCAGAGGTGTGGCGAGGGTCTGGACTCAGTTCAGATGCGTCTTGAGCTCAGCCGCTGCCTGACGCACGGCCGCTTTCACTTCCGGAATCTGACTCAGCGGATTGAGCAGACCAAAGTCATGAATCATCCCGTTGTAGCGCACCGAGGTCACCGGCACGCCGGCCGCGTCGAGGTGCCGCGCATAACCTTCGCCTTCGTCACGCAGCACGTCGAACTCGGCGGTCTGCACCAGTGCGGCAGGCAGGCCTTTGAGCTGTTCGGCGCTGGCGTTGAGCGGCGAGGCATGGATATGCGCGCGCTCGGCCGGGTTCGTGGTGTAGTTGTCCCAGAACCACTGCATCATGCCTTTGGTGAGGAAGTGGCCCTCGGCAAATTGCTGGTACGAGCCGTCGTCGAATTGCGCGTTGGTCACCGGCCACATCAACAATTGAAAGCGCAGGGCCGGGGTTTTCTGTTCTTTAGCCATCAGCGCGACGACCGCCGCCATGTTGCCGCCGACGCTGTTGCCGGCCACTGCCAGACGCTTGCCGTCGACGTTGATGTCCTTGCCGTGCTCGGCCACCCATTTTGTTGCGGCGTAAGCCTGGTTGATCGCGGTCGGGTACTGAGCTTCTGGCGACGGCGTGTAATCGACGTACACCGCTACCGCGCCAGAACCCACCACCAGATCACGGATCAGGCGTTGGTGAGTCGGGTAATCGCCCAGCACCCAGCCGCCGCCGTGGAAGAACATGAACACCGGCAGTTCACCTTTGACCTTGGCCGGACGCACCACTTTCAGGTTGATGGTCTGGCCGTCGACCTTGATCGCCTTGTCGCTGACTTCAACACCGGACAAATCAACTTTCACCGAAGCCTGAGCGCCGGTCAGCACTGCACGGGCGTCCTTCGGACTGAGTTGCTCCAGCGGTTTGCCACCACCCGCGGCGAGGGCGTCGAGGAAGGCTTGGGTGTTGTGCTCGACACCGCTGGTCTCGGCGGCGAAAGCGTTGCCGATGGACAGGGCGAGGAGGGTGGCGGTCAGGGTCTTTTTAATGATCATGTTCAATTCCTTTTTCAACTGTGTTCGCGGTTGGTTTGTGGGTTGGTTTCAACACCGTGAACACAGATTAATAGGGTGCCGTGAAGTGAAAAAGCGGCTATAAAGCGTTTAACTGTCCACCAGAGAGTGACAATGAACCCGTTCGAAGACATGCGTATTTTTTGCCAGGTCATGGACTCCGGCAGCTTCACCGCAGCGGCCGATCAATTGGGCCTGTCCAAGCAGTTTGTCAGCCGCCGACTGATGCAGCTCGAAGAACGCCTCGGCGTGCGCTTGCTCAATCGCTCGACCCGGCGCCTCGACGTTACGCCGCTGGGCCAGAGCTATTACGAATCGGCGCTGCGCCTGCTCGGCGAAGTCGAACAGGTCGAACAAGGCATCGCCGGCCAGACTGCCGAGCCTCGCGGCACGATCCGTCTGAGCGCGCCGCTGTCGTTTGCCGTGGCGCACCTGGGTTGTCTGCTGCCGGTGTTTTTACAGCGCTACCGCGAGGTCACGGTGGAAGTGGATTTGAGCGACCGCCCCGTGGATCTGCTCGGCGAAGGTTACGACCTGGCGCTGCGCATCGGTGTGCTGGAAGACTCGACGCTGATCGCTCGGCGCATCGCCAGCATCGAGCGGGTGTACTGCGCCAGCCCTGCGTACCTGGCCGAACGCGGCACGCCGCTCAAACCGGAAGATCTGCTCGGGCATGACTGTTTGCCGTATGGCCATGGGCGTTCAGTGCAGTGGCGGTTCAACGCGGGGCAGGGCAAACCGCTGCTGGTGAATGTCACCGGGCGCATGCGCGTCAACAACGGTGAATTGCTCAGGGATGCGGCGGTGCAGGGGATGGGGATTACCTATCTGCCGACGTTTATTGTTGGCGCGGCGTTGGAGGAGGGACGATTGGTGCCGGTGCTGGATGATCTGCGGCCAGAGCCGCTGACTTTGTCGGCGGTGTATCCGCAACATCGTCAGGCCTCACGCCCGGTGCAGGCGCTGGTCGAGTTTCTGCGTGAACGGTTGAATCAGAGCAGCGTCGCCCTTTAAGCAGTATGCAAATCAACTGTAGGAGCTGCCGCAGGCTGCGATCTTTTGATCTTGTTTTTAAAGACCAGATCAAAAGATCGCAGCCTGCGGCAGCTCCTACAGGGATTGCGGTGTTTTCAGAATGGTTCAGTTAGTGCGTTTGTCATCGCCTGGTTCGCCGCCGACATGCACGCCGCGATCGTCGCCGGGTTCGCCCGCTGCATGCAAGCCGCGATCGTCACCGACTTCGCCGGCACGGTGTACACCGTGATCGTCGCCTGGCTCCGAGTGGGTGCCGCTGCGTCCCGAGGAGGATGCGGAACTGCCTGAGTGTCCGGCGCCCTGACCACCGCTGCCACTGTGACCACCGCCGTCGCCATGGCCGCTGCCTCCACTGCCACCGCCATTGCCGCCGCCTCCACTGCCGCCATGTCCACCACCGTTACCACCTCCACTTCCGCCACCGCCACCACCGCTCCCGCCATGGCCGCCGCCTCCACTTCCGCCTCCACCGCCATGGCCGCCGCCACTTCCGCCGCCACCGCTTCCTCCATGGCCTCCGCCACCGCCGCCACTCCCTCCGTCCTTCGCCTGAACACTGGAAATTCCCGACAGACTGTCTGGAATCATTACGGTAGACGCCGACAGAACTGCGCCGATGGCCATTGCGAGCATGAGCTTTTTAATGTGCATGTCGTTCTCCGTCTTGTTGCCTGGGGTGGGAACGTGGATGTGCGTTGTTGCGATTGATCCGACCCGTTCCCGCGGTCAGTGAATACTCGAAGCCAGTTCGAAAATCGGGATGTACATCAGGATCACGATCACCCCGATCAGCAGGCCGATGAACGTCATCAATAACGGTTCGAACAACCTCACGAACCATTCGATCCAGCGGCTGATTTCTTCGTCGTAGAAGTCGGCGCTGCGCTCCATCATTTGCCCGAGATTGCCGGACTGTTCGCCGGCGCGCAGCAGGCGCAGGGACACCGGCGTCACCAGGCGATTGAGTTCCAGCGCGGTGGAAAGCGACTGTCCCTCGCGCACGCGTTCGCACGCCTGATCCAGCCGCGCCCGTGACGCTACAGTGAGCAAGCCGCGCACCATGCCCATGGCGGTCACCAGCGGAATCCCGCCTTGCAGCAGAATCCCCAGCGAACGGTAAAAACGCGCCAGTTCATACAGGAAAATCCGTTGATGCACGGCGGGCAGCTTCTCCACCAGCCGATCCAGCCCACGGCGAAACGCCGGTTGTTTCTGCACCACGGCGAGGGCGACGACGATCGCCGCCAACCCGCCGAAAAATTCTAGTTGATGCGCGTGCAGAAACATGCCGCCGCTCATCAGAATCTGCGACAGCCACGGCAGGTTCGAGCCCAGTCCTTCGAACACCAGACTGAAGCGCGGCACCACGTAGCCCATCAAAAACAACACCACGCCACCGCCGACCACCAGCAACAGCAATGGGTAGATTGAAGCGCTGACTATCTTCTGCCGCACCTCGTCCATGCGTTGGCGGTAACTGACGTAACGGCCCAAAGCCTCGCCGACCGCACCGGTCTTCTCGCTGGACTGCACCAGCGCTACGTACAGCGGTGGAAACACTGCTGACAACTGACCTAGGGCCTGCGAGAAGGATTTGCCTTCATACAGCAGGCGTACCAGTTCACTCAGGGTTTTGCGCGCAGCGGGGGCGGTTTCTTTTTCAGCGAGGCTTTCCAGCGCATCGATCAACGGCAGGCCGGCATTGAGCAGGGTGGTCAACTCCTGGCTGAAAAGCACCAGATTGAACGTTTCGCGCTGACGCAGGCGCAACGAACGCCAGTGTTTTTCGGCATGCAGGCTGAGCACGCGCAAGCCCTGATCCTCGGCAATGTGCCGCGCTTCGCTATGCCCCGGCGCCTCGATACTCAAGGAGACCACGCCCGCCTTGCCGACGGCTTTCAGATGAAATCGCATGGGCCGCGCTCCACTCACTGCCAGTTGGTCACTTCGGCGTTTTCGCCTTCACCGCCGGGTTGGCCGTCCTTGCCCATCGACAGCAAGTCGTACTCGCTGTTTTCGCCGGGGTAGCGGTAGGCGTAGCTGCGGCCCCATGGATCCTGCGGAAGTTTTTTCTGCAGGTACGGGCCCGTCCATTTTGCCTCGTCACTCGGCGCAGTCACCAAGGCCTGCAAGCCTTGTTCGGTGGACGGGTAGTGGCCGACTTCCAGGCGATACAGATCCAGTGCCTTGCTCAGGCCTTCGATCTGCGCCTTGGCCACTTTCACTTCCGAGCGACCAAGTTGAGCGAAGTATTTAGGCGCGACGATCCCGGCCAACAGGCCGAGCACCACCAGCACCACGAGCAATTCGAGCAGGGTGAAACCGCGTTGGGCACGCGGACGAAAATGCAGCTTCATGATGACCTCCCGTGAGTGTCAGTCGAGTCGCCTGAAGGGCCTATGCAATTGCCATGCTCAGGCTCGAAAAAAACTCGGTTGATGGCCGCAAGTCCTTGCATTACGGGCCTCTCGCGAGTCGGCACAGTGCTTGCGTATGGCTCAAGCGTGATCGGCCATTGGGGCATTTCCCCCAATTTTCCGGGGTCGGTCCGGGGAGGCCCGACATGAAATTTCTCACTGGCGGATTGCTCGGTTGTGTACTGCTGAGCGGTGCCGCGCAAGCCGATGTATTCATCTCCGTGGACGCCAAGGGCAGCTACGTTCTGTCCAATGTGCATCGCCCCGGACGCACTTACGAACGGGTGATTCACGAGGCGCAAGCGCCGCTGGCCAGCCTTGATCAGCAGCCGCAGATGATCGCCAATCAGCCTTACGCGGAGCTGGTCTCGGCGGCGGCCAAGGTCAATCAATTACCTGAAGCGCTGCTGCACGCGGTGATCAACGCCGAGTCGCGTTACAACCCCGGCGCCACCTCACCCAAAGGCGCGGGCGGGCTCATGCAATTGATGCCGGCCACCGCGCGGGAAATGGGTGTGACCGACGTCTACGACCCCAAGGCCAACATCCAGGGCGGGGCCAAATACCTCAAGCGCCTGATGACCCTGTTCGACAACGACATCACCCTCGCCGTGGCGGCTTACAACGCCGGGCCTGATGCGGTGCTCAGCCGTGGCCGGGTGATCCCGCCGTTCGCCGAAACCCAGCGTTACGTGCCCAGCGTTTTGCGCCAGTACCGGCGCTTGCAGGGGCTGGCAGTGGACGCGCCGTTGTAAAGGAAGTCCCCGGTTTCCCCCACTATCGGGGCAATCCCGGCAGGCGCGAAAAGTGGGGAATCGGGTGGGGAATATCCCCCGGGCTCTTAAATGATTTGAGTAGCTCATTGAAAAACAACGGATTTTTTTGTGGCACGCGGATTGCTCCAAGGGTTTTGTCGAGAATCGTTCCCTGCGAGCATCCCTTTCGAGGTTTCTGATCATGGCCGGCCTTCATCCCGCTCCGTCCCTCATCAAACTGCTGCTGTTGCTGGCCTCGATGCTTGGCGTCGAAATGGTCAGCGCGGCGGTGCGCTGCGAGCGCAACCTGGTGGCCAACGTCGTGGCGTTCGATCAGCCGCTGATGTTCAACCGCCTCGGCGCGCAAAACGCCAACGGCATGATGTACGCGCTGCGCCGCGACGTGGTCGATGACCATGATGTATCGCTGGCCTTCGGCGGCGCGGCAGTGCCGGGCAAAGTCTCGTTGCGCGCCGACAAGCGCCCACGGCCACTGGTGTTGCGCGTAGCCGCCGGGGATTGCCTGACGATCAATCTGCAGAACCTGCTCGACTATCAGGCCAACCCGAACAAGCACTTCGAAAACGAGGGCGAGGAAGGCGCAGAGGGCGCGCCGAACGCCAATGCCGGCGAACAGTTCAAGGTCGATGAGCAGGTCGCCGACCGCCACGTCGGGTTCCAGGTCAACGGCCTGCAAGCGGTGAACAGCATCGACGACATTTCTTCGTACACCGGCCGCAACGCCAATAGCCTGGTGGTGCCGGGAGCCAGCCGTTCCTATACGTTGTATGCCGAGCGCGAAGGCGCGTTTGCCGTCAGCAGCCGTGGTGCCACCTTCGGTGGCGAGGGCGCGGCGGGTAACGTTGCCAATGGCCTGTTTGGCCAGGTGGTCGTGGTGCCGAAGGGCGGCCGCACTTACCGCAACACGCTGACTGAAGAAGAAATGCGTCTGGCGACTTCGGGGCGCACGCCGGCCGGTCATCCGATCGTCGATTACCAGGCGCGCTACCCGCAGCGCGAACCGTGGCTGCGCGAAGGCAAGGCCGGCACACCGATCATCAATATGGTCGATGGCAACGAAATCATCTCCAGCGAAAGCGATGCCATCGTGATGGGCAGCAACACTGACGGCAGCTTTCCGGCCAGTACCTATCCGCTGGAGTCGATGGGCAAACGCAATCCGGCGATCCCCAATCGACTGGAGCCGTTCCGCGATTTTGCCTCGCAGTTCCAGGACGAAACGGCGGCGACTCAAGCCTTTCCTGCCTACTGGGCCGACCCGGTGATGGCGCATGTGCTGGAGCCGACCCGCGACTCGTTCATGATCAACTACGGCTCCGGCGGCATGGGCGCCGAAGTGGTCGCCAACCGGTTGGGCGTGGGACCGATGCACGACTGCCTGTCCTGCGCCTACGAAGAGTTCTTCCTCAGCTCGCACACCGTCGGTGACGTGGCGATGCTGGTCGACGTACCGGCCAACGCCGGGCTTGAGAACATCGCGCCGGGGCAGATCCCGCGCGCCGATCAGATTGGCGTCAAGGCAACCATGGCGCTGTATCCGTCCGAACCGTCCAACGTCAACCACAGCTACATCGGTGACTTCGTCAAATTCCGCAACACCCATAACGGTCACGAACAGCACATCTTCCACCTGCATGGCCACCAGTGGCTGTTCAATCCCAATGACGACAACTCCGATTACGTCGACGCCCAAGGCATCGGCCCGGGCGCCGGTTACACCTATGAAATCGCCAACGGCGGTTCGGGCAATCGCAATCGGGTAGCCGGTGATGCGATCTATCACTGCCACTTCTACCCGCATTTCGCCCAGGGCATGTGGGCCATGTGGCGCGTGCACGACGTGTTCGAAGAAGGCACTCGCCTGGAAGTTTCGCAGCAAGGTGAAGACGGCTATCACAGCGAACCGTTCGCCTTGCGCAGCGGCAAACCGGCAGCGGGTGCACGCGCCTTGCCGGACGGTGAAATCATTGCCGGCACGCCGATCCCGGCCATTGTGCCGCTGCCCGGCAAAGCCATGGCCCCGATGCCCGGCAAAGTGGTGGTGGTGCCGAAAATCGGCGAAACCCTGGTTGCCGGCAACGACGATGACGAAGAAGAAACCGATGACGACGGCGAACATCACGGCGGCAACGCGGCTGGCCAAGCCATCGGTTCGCTGGCGCTGGTGGATCGCAGCGAAGCCAACCGCAACGCTGACGGCACATTGAAAAACCCTGGCTACCCATTCTGGATCGGCGGCATGGAAAGTTCGGTCGGCCAACGCCCACCCACTCCACCGCTTGACATGCTCGACGCCGCCACCGCACAAGCACTCAAGGCCAGCGGCAAAGCGCTGTGGGCCAACCTCGACCCTGCGCAATCGGGCGGCTGGGATGGCGGTTTGCAGCGCCATACGCTGGACGGCGTAGCTGCCGGTGGCGAGGCGAACACCGTGACCACCTCGCTGGATTTCTCCAAGGAAGTCACCCGCGCCAAGCCGATTTATCTGCCGGAAGAAGGCACCGAAGTCGAGCAGTCGGCGATGGCCTTCCACGCACAAAAAGATCACCCAAGCTTTGCCTTGCTGCCCGGCAACCAGGTGGTGGCCAAGGCTTTCCGTACCAACGGTGCCTTGCCGATGGCGGGTGCGCCGTACTACGAACCGTGCATGGATGATCGGGCCAAACGCCTGACCAGCAGCGCCGGCACCGGTGAATTCAACAGCGGCGAACGCATCGACGGCATGTCTTTCACCGGCGCCTCGACCTTCACCGCCGACCGTCCGCGCATCTACAAAGCGGCGAATATTCAGTTCGACGCGGTGTACAACAAGGTTGGCTATCACTTCCCGCAGGCGCGCATTCTGGCGCTTTGGGAAGACGCGTGGCCGGTGATCACCAAGCAGCGTCCGCCAGAGCCACTGGTGATGCGCATGAACACCTTCGACTGCGTGCAATACCAGCAAACCAACCTGGTGCCGGCCACTTATGAGATGGACGACTATCAGGTGCGCACGCCAACCGACGTGATCGGCCAGCACATTCACCTGCCCAAATGGGACCTGACCTCGGCCGACGGCTCGTCCAATGGCTGGAACTACGAGGATGGCGTGCTCTCGCCGGGTGCCGTGCAGGAGCGCATCCACGCGATCCGCGAGTTCAACCAGTGCGAAGGCACCGACCCGCGCGATGGCACACAGGCGTGCCCGAAAGCCAAGGCGCACCCGTTCTTCGGTCAGTACGGGCGCAGCGACTGGATGGGCGCACGCACGGCGATGCAACGCTGGTTCGTCGACCCGGTGGTCAATGCCAAAGGTGTCGATCGCGGTCTCGGTACCATCTTCACCCACGACCACCTCGGCCCATCGACGCACCAACAGATCGGGCTGTATGCCACCGTGCTCGCTGAACCTGCCGGTTCTACCTGGTTCCACGCCGAAACCGGCGAGCCCCTGTACAGCGGCGCGCGTCAGGACGGCGGGCCGACTTCGTGGCAAGCGGTGATCAACACCGGCGACCTCGACGGCGACGGCAAGAACGACAGCTTCCGCGAGTTCTTCCTCGAATACAGCGACTTCCAGCACGCCTATGAAGCCGGCGTGTATGTGGGCGCCGGGCCGAACGGCGTGCCGAACGCGCAAAGTTTCCCGGCCACGGCCGACAGCTTCCGCTACGCGATCAACCCGCCGGTGCGCAACAACGCCAGCACCTTGCTCGACGGCATAGTGGAAGTGCAGGGCGGTCAGGTCCCGGGCTGCCCGAGCCGGCCGTGCCCACAGGCAATCTCGGTGGATGACCCAGGCATGTTCGTCGTCAACTATCGCAACGAGCCGCTGGCCCTGCGCGTCTACGACCCGAACAAACTCGGCCCGGACGGCAATCGCGGCATGCAGGCTGACGGCCTCGGCGGTGATCTTTCGTTCGCCATGCACAGCCGCACTGATCGGGCGATTCCGGCGATGAACCTGGCGCCGAACCTGATCACTTCCGCCACCGGCCCAACCGGCGGCACCACGCTGTTCCCGCCGCACATCAACAAGGGCGGCGCGGAACCTGGCGATCCGTTCACGCCGATGCTGCGCACTTACACCGGCGACAACGTGCGGCTGCGGGTGCATGCCGGCGGTCACGAAGAGGAACACAACGTCACCTTGCACGGCGTGAAATGGCTGCAAAGCGGTTCCGGCTTCGGCAGCAGCTCCAACTCGGGCTGGCGCGCCTCGCAGATGATCGGGATCTCCGAGCAGATGGGCTTCATTGCGCCCGTGTCGATGCTGTCCAGTTCGGCGGCCACCACCGGGGATTATCTGTACTCGATGGACGCCTCGATCGAAGGCTATTGGAGCGGCATCTGGGGCGTGATGCGCAACTACACTGCGCAGCGCAGTGACCTGTTCGCCTTGCCGAACAACGCCAAGCCGACGGGGATGCGTAACACCGTGGCGTTCGACGGCAGTTGCCCACGCATCAGCGCCAACCCGAACGGCATCGGCACCCGGCCGACCGTGCAGCGCAACTATGAAGTGGTCGCGGCACTCGCCAACGACATCCTCGGCAACTCGCTGGGCCTGACCATCGGCGACCCTGAAGGTCTCGGCCAGCATGTTGGCGGGCCATTGAAAGCGGCGGGCGGCACTCTGGTCCTGAACTCGCGCACCGTGAGCATTCCGCAGGTCACGGTGACCGATCCGGAGGATGGCGAAACCATCACCATCGGCGGCCAGAGCGGGCCGTTGCATGATCCGACCGCGATTCTGTATGTGCGCAAATCCGACCTCGACGCGACCACCGGCAAGCTCAAACCCGGTATCCCGGTCGAACCGCTGGTGCTGCGCGCCGCCGCCGGTGACTGCATCAACATCACCCTGGAAAACCGTCTGCCGAGCATGATGCCCGACCTGGCCCAGACCGCGGTGATGCAAGGCATGGTCAAACGCGACCGCAACAGCGGCCTCGGCTCGACCACCTTCAGCAACAACCTGATGCGGCCGTCCAGCCACGTTGGTCTGCATGCGCAACTGCTGGCCTATGACATCACCAAATCCGACGGCGTCAACGTCGGCGCCAACCCGATCCAGACCGTGCCACCGCGGGTCGGCAACAGCGGCGCGTACCCGACTCGTACTTATCAGTACTACGCCGGGCACCTGGAGCGTGAAGGCAAACCAGTGACGCAGTTGGGCCGCAGTGTCGACAACATCAACGCCACGGCCATCGAGTTTGGTGGTCTGAATATCACGCCGGCGGACGTGATCAAGCAATCGCAAAAAGGCTTGGGCGGCGCGATGAGCATCCTGCCGATCGGCTCTACCTGGGTCGACGATGCGCGCAAGGCCAATGCCACGGTCACCGCGCCTGGGCAAGCCGTCTACCGCGATTTTGCGATGGTCTGGCACAAGGCGTTGAACACTCGCTGGGCCAATGGCAGGCCGGTGGAGGGCATTGCTGCCGAGGGCTTCGGTGTGCCGACCGATCCGCAGGACAACTCGAGCATGGCCATCAACTACAAGACCGAGCCGATGTGGTATCGCTTTGGCCTCGCCCCGGATGCACCGTTCGGACATGCCGATGGTGCCGGTTATGGCGACATGCTCAACGCGCACATGGCCTACAGCAACGCGCTGGTCGGCGGTGATCCGCAAACGCCGGTGCTTTACGCCAAACCGGGGCAACCGTTCCGTACACACATTCTGATGCCAACCGGTGGCAGCCGCGGCAGCACCTTCCAGATGGATGGGCACGTGTGGTCGGTCAACCCGTTCCTGGCCGAGAAGAGTGATGTCGGCGGCTATCCGACGGTGACGCCGGGCGTGGGGTCGGTGCGGTTCGGTTACAACCCGATGTCGATGTACATCGGCGCCCGTGAGAGCGTTCTGCCGGCGGCGCACTTCAGCTCGATGATCCCGAGCGCCGGGGGCAGCAACGCGATACCGGGTGACTACCTGTTCCGCGACTACGGCGCCTACGGCAACACCTCGGGCCTCTGGGGACTATTGCGGGTGACCAACGAGCCAGAACCGGCACCGCCTGCGCAGTAGCTGGATGGTGAGGTAGATGCCGCCATCGCTGGCAAGCCAGCTCCCAGGGAGTGCGGGATGAACGCTTTCATTGTGGGAGCTGGCTTGCCAGCGATTGGGATCGCCGCGGTTTTGGATGGTGGAGCAACTGCCGCCATCGCTGGCAAGCCAGCTCCCACAGGTTCGATGGATGCAGGGGGAATGCGGGATGAACGCATTCATTGTGGGAGCTGGCTTGCCAGCGATTGGGATCGACGCGGTTTTGGATGGTGAAGCAACTGACGCCATCACTGGCAAGCCAGCTCCCACAGGTTCGGTGGATGCAGGGGGAATGCGGGATGAACGCATTCATTGTGGGAGCTGGCTTGCCAGCGATTGGGATCGATGCGGCTTTGGATGTTGGAGCAACTGCCGCCATCGCTGGCAAGCCAGCTCCCACAGGTTCGATGGATGCAGGGGGAATGCGGGATGAACGCATTCATTGTGGGAGCTGGCTTGCCAGCGATTGGGATCGATGCGGTTTTGGATGGTGGAGCAACTGCCGCCATCGCTGGCAAGCCAGCTCCCATAGGTTCGGTGGATGCAGAGGGAGTGCGGGATGAACGCATTCATTGTGGGAGCTGGCTTGCCAGCGATTGGGATCGACGCGGTTTTGGATGGTGGAGCAACTGCCGCCATCGCTGGCAAGCCAGCTCCCACAGGTTCGGTGGATGCAGGGGGAATGCGGGATGAACGCATTCATTGTGGGAGCTGGCTTGCCAGCGATTGGGATCGACGCGGTTTTGGATGGTGGAGCAACTGCCGCCATCGCTGGCAAGCCAGCTCCCACAGGGGACGGCGGTGTTTTGCAAGTAGAGTCAGGGGAGAGGATATGAGCGGGATCATCAATTTCATCGGTGTTTGTGTGCTGGCCATCGCAGGCGCTTTGCTGACGCTTGGCGAGGTTGCGCTGGCGCAGATCGAACCCGGCCAGACCCTGGCCCGCGACGGCGTGTCGATTGCGTTCAACCTCAAGCCGCTGGCCAGCGACGGCAAGTTGCGTGAAGGCGAGTTTGCCGACGTGCAGTTCCGCATCCGCGACAGCGCATCGGGCCAGCCGTTGTCCGGTGTTGCACCGGGGGCGTGGATCGATGCGCAGGCGCTGGCCGCTGATCAGGCCCAGGGCCGCGACAAAAGTTGCAAAGCGCGGGTCGGGGTGTATCTCAAATCGAACATCGGCGCGCGGCCACTACTGGACCTCAACAGCTATTTCCTGCTGGTGATGAACCGCGATGCCAGTGTGGCGGTGGTCGATCCTTCGGTATCGGTCGGCGGGATCACCAGCACCCTGGCGCGCATTGAACTCAAGCAATCGCCGATGGATTGGGTCACGCCCAAAGACAACAAACGCGTATTCGTCTCGATGCCAGCGGCGGGCGAAGTGGCGGTGATCGACAGCGAACAATTCAAGGTCGTCGACTCGATCAGCGCCGGCAGCCAACCGGTGCGCGTGGCGCTGCAACCGGATGAGCGCCTGTTGTGGGTCGGCAACAATGCCGCCAAACCCGACGAATCCGGCGTCACCGTGATCGATGCGCAAAGCCTGAAACCGCTCAAGCATCTGGCGACCGGCCTCGGTCACCACGAAATAACCTTCAGCAAGGACAGCCGTTTTGCCTTTGTCAGCAACCGCGACGACGGCACCCTGAGCGTGGTCGATGTCGCCAGCCTGAGTATTGTCGGGCAAATCAAGACCGGCTCCGGCCCACTGTCGGTCGCGTACTCGCCATTGTCCGGCGCGGTGTATGTGGCCGATGGCAAGGACGGCACGGTGACGGTAGTCGACAGTGCCAGCCACAGCGTGCGCCGCGTGATCAAATTGCAGCAAGGCCTCGGCCCGATGGGCTTCAGCGCCGACGGGCGTTTCGGTGTGGTGCTCAACACCGTGGAAAACCGCGCGACGGTGATTGATGCCTCCACCGATGCAGCGATCCATGACCTGGACGTGTCCGCCGAACCCTACCAAGTGGTGTTCACCAAGGCCTACGCCTACGTGCGCGGATTGGCCTCGCCAAAAGTCACCATGATCAACCTGGCCTCGCTCGGTGAGGGCCGCCAGCCGATCAGCCAAAGCTTCGAAGCCGGCCCGCAACCGCCGCGCATGGCCGGGGACTTGCCGCTCGCCTCAAGCCTTGCAGTGTCGCGCGATGACAACGCGGTGTTTGTGGTCAACCCGGTGGACAACACCACCTATTTCTACGCCGAAGGCATGAACGCGCCGATGTCCGGTTATCCCAATCGCGGGCAGATCGCCCGTGCCGCCATGGTCATCGACCGCAGCCTGCGCGAGGTCTCGCCGGGGCTGTACAGCGCGCGAGTGAAACTGCCGGCGACGGGGCGTTTCGACGTGGCATTCCTGCTCAATCAACCGAACATCATCCATTGCTTCACCGCGCAGATCGAGCCAGACGGTACGCCGGAAAAACATGTCGGCGCGCCCAAGGTCGAGTTCCTTCTGGACAAGACCGCCGTAGCGCTCAACGACCCCTACGTGGTGCGGTTTCGCATCGTCCAGGGCAAGCAGAAAATCCAGCGCAGCGGCGTCAAGGATGTGCAGTTGCGCTACTTCCTCGCGCCGACTTCACACCCCCGCGAAGTGGCCGCGCAGGAAGTCGCCGATGGCGTGTACGAAGCGCCGGTGACCCTCGACCGCAGCGGCGCCTGGTATCTGCATGTGCGCGCCGCATCGCTCGGTGCCGGGTTCGATGACAAAACATTTGCCAGTGTTCGGGTAACCCCCGGCCAGAATCAGTGAAGAGGACATCGCCATGAAACACATCACTTCCCGTGGCTTGCTCAGCCTGTGTCTGCTGGCCGTCAGCGTCCAGCAAGTCCAGGCGCATTCGGCGGATGAACACGCCGGCCACACCGCGCCCGCCAGCAACACGCAGGAACACGCCCAGGTGAAATTCGCCAACGTGCCACTGCTCGATCAAAACGGCAAAACCGTGCGTCTGGAGCAAGATCTGGTGCAGGACAAAATCGTCGTCATCAGCTTCATCTACACCAGTTGCACCACAGTCTGCCCGGTGGTCTCGTCGATTATGGGCAAGGTGCAGAAACAGCTCGGCGCACGGGTTGGCAATGAAGTGCAGTTGGTGTCGATCAGCATCGACCCGCAACGCGACGACCCCAAGCGCTTGCAGGATTACGCCCGCGCGTTCCAGAAAGGCCCGGGCTGGAGCTGGCTGACCGGTTCGCCACAATCGATCAATGAAACCCTCAAGGGTTTGGGCAGTTTCAGCGGCGACCTGAAGAACCATCAGCCGCTGATCCTCGTCGGCGACGGCAACAGCCGTCACTGGATGCGCTACTACGGCTTCACCGACCCGACAGTGCTGGCCAAGGAAGTCGAAAAACTCAGCGGCCAGCGCACTCATGCCAAACACACCGCTATCGCCATGGAGCAACAGCCATGAGGATGCTCGACTGGATCTCTCTGACCGTGTGTTTCTGGGTGTTCAGCAATGTCGCTTTCGCCCACGAGGAGCATGCAACCGAGCCGCCAGCCGCGGTTGCCGCCGCACCCGCCAAGGGGACCCACGACGCGCAAGCCTGGTTTACCGATACGCCGCTGCAAAATCAGCACGGCGAAACCCTGCGTTTTTACAGTGATGCACTGCAAAACCGCGTGGTGCTGCTCAACGTGATTTTCACCAGTTGCAACGACGCCTGCCCTTTGATCACGCGCAAGCTCAAGGAAGTCCGCGAGCTGCTCGGGGACAAGGCCGACGACATTACCTTCATTTCCCTTACCAGTGATCCGCTGCGCGACACGCCGGCGGTGCTCAAGGCTTACACCTTGAAGCAGGGTTGCGATGACCCTCATTGGCTTTTTCTCACCGGCGACAAGGCGCAGATGGACCTGGTGCTGAGCCGTATCGGCCAGATCGTGCCGACGCCTGAGCAACATTCCACACAGTTGATCGTCGGCGATGTCGCCAACAAACGCTGGAGCAAGATTCGCCCCGATGCTCCGGCCGCCGCCATTGCCCAGCGCCTGCAGTTGCTGACAATGCCCGTGGCCGGTCGCTGAGCCCGCGCCATGAACAGCGCCCATGTCCTCGCCCTGATCCTGCTCGCGAGCGTCAGCCTCGGCGCGGCGGCGTTGCCGCTGACGCCGGAGGAGGCGGCCGGCAAGCGCCTGTACCGTGAAGGCCTGTCGGCCAGCGGTGAAGCGATCATGGCGCGGGTCGGCGCGGCGGATATGTTGCTGCCGGCCACCAGTCTGCCGTGCGCCAATTGTCATGGCGCCGATGGCCTCGGCCGGCCCGAAGGCGGGGTGCGTCCGCCTGAGTTGAGTTGGTCGCGGCTGACCAGCACTTACGGCCAGCAACAGGTCAACGGCCGCAACTATCCGGCCTACAACGATGCAAGCCTTGCGACAGTCATTCAGCAGGGCCGCGACCCCGGCAACAACCGCCTCGACCCGAGCATGCCGCGCTTTGTGCTGTCGATGAAGGATCAGCGCAATCTCACCGCCTACCTCAAACGCCTTGCCGATGAACGCGACCCCGGACTCGATGCCGAGACCCTGCATCTGGGCACTTTGCTGCCCAGCCAGGGGCCCTTGGCCGAGGAGGGCGCGACGGTCGCAGCGGTGCTCAACGGCAGTGTGGCGCGGATCAATGAGGCTGGCGGAATTCATGGCCGGCAATTGCGCCTGACCATCGCCGATCCTGGCGCTGATCGCGCCAGTGCCGAACAAGCGCTTGAACGGCTGATCGACGATGAACAAGTGTTCGCTCTGATCGCGCCGATGGCCCCGGCATTGGGCAGCGAACTGGCCCAGCGGCTGGAACAGGCTGGCGTGCCGCTGATCGGCACGTTGTCGTTGCTCGGAGCGGTGCAGGCCAGCCCACAAATTTTCGAGCCGTTGCCGGGCTTGCGTGAACAGCTGATCGCTCTGGCCGATTACGCGACCGCCAGCCTGCGCGTGTTGCAAGGGCCGACACTCATCGCTTATCCCGACGACCCTGCGCAGGCGCAGACAGCCAAAGTGCTTGGCGAGTATCTGCACAGGAACGGCTGGCAGAACGTCCAGATTCAGGCCTACGACCCGGCAGGTGACAGGTTGCCGCTGGGCTCGCGCTCGGTGTTCTACCTGGGCAGCGGCGGCGGCTTCAGCCATTTGGCGGCGGGTTTGCAGCGTGCCGGGCAGGTGCCGTATCTGTTCGCGGCGTCGAGCCAGGTGGCCGGGGATCTGCTGCAAGTGCCGGAAGGATTTTCACGGCGGGTGTTCCTCGCCTATCCCTTCGTTCCCAGCGACTGGACCCAGACCGGACGCATGGCCCTGACGCTGCTGCGCGAGCATCAAGGCCTCGGCGCCCAGCATGCGGTGCTGCAAGTCGGTGCTTACGCCTCGATGCTGCTGCTCGGCGAAGGCATGAAGCAGGCCGGACGTGACGCCAGCCGCGAGAAACTGGTGGCAGCGCTGGAAGGCCTGCACGACTTCGACACCGGCCTGACCCCACGCATCAGCTTCGGCCCCGGACGACGTCTGGGCTTGAGCGGCGCACATGTGGTCACCGTGGACCTGCCCGATCAGCGTTTCTATCTGGTTGCACCCTACAAACCGATTGTCGCCAGCCCCTGAATGGAGGCTCTGCTCATGAAGCTCAAGATGCTGTTATTAGTGCTGACATGCTGGTTGCCGATGGCGTTCGCCAGTAATGGTCCGGCGGCTGCGCGGGTCAATGGCGAAGAGATTTCCGAGTTTCGTCTTGAGCGATTTTTTGCCGAATACCTCGAGGATCAGGGCCGCGCGGTGGCGAGCATTCGCAGCCCCAGGGCCTATAAACAGCTGCGTCAGGCCGCACTCGATGCGCTGATCGACAAGGAACTGCTCTGGCAGGAATCGCGCAAGCGCGGCCTGACAATCGATGACCAAAGGGTGCAGCAGCAAGTCGAGCAAACCCGCCAGGCCATCGGCGGTAACGAGCGATTCGTGCGGCGCTTGCAGGATGCCGGTTTCGATGAAGCCTCGTTCACCGAGTACACCCGCCGTGAGCTGGCCGCGCAGCAAATGTTCGCCCAACTGATCCGCGCCAACACTTTGCAGCCGCGGCACCTGCTGGTTCGGGTCGAGCCGCAAGCGGATGCCGCGACGGATGCTGCGGCGCGTCTACGCTTGATGAAGATGCGCGCTTCCATCATTGATGGCGCGATCTTCGCCAGTGATGCGGTACGTTCACCATTCGGCTGGCATTTGATCTATGTGGCGAACCACTTGGAGGTGGGCGATGTCCCAGATTTGCAGGGACTTGATTCGGCTCGGGCGCAGCTCGCCCGGCAGCAACAGGCCCAGGCTCGTCGCCAGGTGCTCGCGCAATTACGGGCGCAGAACAGGATTGAACGAACTGACGACGATTGAAGGTTCCCCCCCAATAGTGGGGAATGGCTTCGATGCCCATTCAGGTGCTTCCCCGTTTCTGGGGAACGGGGTACCGGGACGAGCGGGCATTGTCATTAAATTCAAGGACATGAAGACTTAAATTTACCGGCACTCAGCCTGGCATGAACTGTGCGTTAGCCATTGTAAGGCGCACTTCAGCGGGTTCAGTTTTCGGACTTGCAGGTTTCAAGGAGTCGACCTTGGTTAACAAAGTACTGGTTGTCGAAGACGAACAGCTGCTTGCACAGAACCTGCAGGATTATCTGTCGGCGCAAGGGCTGGATGTCCGGATTGCACATGACGGCGCGACGGGTATCGGCCTGGCCGAGACGTTCGCTCCCCAAGTGTTGGTGTTCGATTACCGCTTGCCCGATATGGAAGGCTTTGAGGTGCTCGACGCGGTCCGCCAGAACAGGACGTGCCATTTTGTGCTGATAACGGGTCACCCGACCGCTGAAGTCTGTGAGCGGGCGCGGCAACTGGACGTCAGCCACATCCTGTTCAAACCGTTTCCATTGGCGGAACTGGCCCGAGCTGTCTGCGACCTTCTGGGCATCCAGCGCGAAGCGAAACCCGGTGCGAGCCCTTCGGAGGGCTTCGTCGAACGACGCCAGAGCAGGACCGAGAGCTTCCCGTTGCAGTTGTACGATGGCAGTTGGGTGCTGGCGGATCGCCGAAGAAACAGGTTGGCGACCCTGGCACCGGACGACGATCAAATGCTCACCGGGGAGTAATGGCGCGATAGACGTTCCGGCACTCGCCGCAATAGCCTCCCGCGCCGTCAGGGCCTCAAGCCCCGGGTGTTGGAGAGCAAGCCATGGATCGTCTGTCCGTTGTCGTCGAACCGCAGGTTGCGCAAAGCGTTGCATCCAGTTTTTCAAGTGAACAACTGTCCCAGGCCCGGGCGCGGGCCGCCGGTTCCGGCGAACGGGTGCTGGATGCGCTCGGCGTGCTCTGCGAACTGGCGCCGATGCCGTTCATTGATTGCCTCGGCGCGACCCTGCATTACCCGGTGCTCGACACCGACAGCCTGTTCGCCGCGACACCGGTATTTGACCGGGTCACCCTCGCACAATGCCTCAAGCGTGAATTCATCCTGCTGCGCCACAACGACGAAGTGATCGGTGTGTTCGCCGATCCCTTCGACCCGGCGCGGCTGGCCTGGATCGACGACTGCCTGCACGGCGCGCCGCTGTATCTGGTGCACGCCGACGACCTCAAGGCCTATCTGGCCCGTCACGAAGAAAGCTTCCACGCCGTCGAATCGCTGAACGCCCAGGGCGACACCCACAACGAAATCGACACCCTGCAAAGCCTGTCCCTGACCAGCATCAGCGAAGACGCCAGCAGCGTGGTGAAACTGGTCAACTCGACCCTCTACGACGCGCTGAAAATGCACGCCAGTGACATCCATCTCGGCACCACCGGCCACGGTCTGGTGATCAAGTACCGCATCGACGGCGTGCTCAACAACATCAGTAAGGTTCAGGGTGCCGAGTTCGCCGAGCAGGTGATCTCGCGGGTCAAAGTCATGGCCGAACTGGATATTGGCGAGAAGCGCGTACCGCAGGACGGCCGTTTCAAGATCGGCATCAGTGGCCGGCAGATCGACTTTCGCGTGTCGATCATGCCGAGCATCTTTGGCGAAGACGCGGTGTTGCGGGTGCTCGACAAACAGGATCTGGCCGACAAGGTCTGCGGCGTGCAATTGCAGGCGCTGGGCTTTGAAGACGAAACGCTGCGCCAGCTCCGTCGTCTCGCCGCCGAACCCTACGGCATGGTGCTGGTGACCGGCCCCACCGGCAGCGGCAAGACCACCACGCTGTACGCGATGATCACCGAGATCAACCACGGTGTGGACAAGATCATCACCATCGAAGACCCGGTCGAATACCAGTTGCCCGGCGTCCTGCAGATTCCGGTCAACGAGAAAAAAGGCCTGACCTTCGCCCGTGGTCTGCGCTCGATCCTGCGTCACGACCCCGACAAGATCATGGTCGGTGAGATCCGCGATCCGGACACCGCACAGATTGCCGTGCAATCGGCACTCACCGGTCACCTGGTGTTCACCACCATCCACGCCAACAACGTGTTCGACGTGATTGGTCGCTTCACCCAAATGGAAATCGACCCCTACAGCCTGGTTTCGGCGCTCAACGCGATTCTCGCGCAACGCCTGATTCGACTGGTGTGCGCCAGTTGCAGCACGCCGGTCAACCCCAGCGATGAAGAACTGCGCGCTTCGGGCCTTGATCCACAAAAAGTCGATCACTACCACTTCGTTCACGGCAAAGGCTGCGGTCACTGCCGGGGCAGCGGTTACCGCGGGCGCACGGCGATTGCCGAGCTGCTGCACCTGGATGACGAACTGCGCCAGATGATCGTCGAGCGTCAACCGATTACCAAAATCAAAGCCCTGGCGTGTGCCCGTGGTTTGCGCCTGTTGCGCGAATCGGCGCTGGAGCTGGTGGAGCAAGGTCGGACCACGCTGGAGGAGATCAATCGTGTCACTTTTATCGCGTGATCAATTTGTCGCCGTGCTCGGCGCCAGCGGTGTCGGCCTGGGGCAGCGGCGGGGCAGCGACACCCTGTGGCTGGGCAGCGTCGGTTACATCGACGAAGGCTTCCAGAGCTACGCGGTGGCGCTGGATACCCTTGACCGTCTGCTCGGTGAACATGCCCGCGCCGGTGCCGAGTTGAGCGTGGTGATTTCCAGCCACTTCTGCCGGTTCTGCCTGGTGCCGTGGAGCGCGCATATCAGCAGCCCTGAGGAACTGCGCGGCTTCGCACAACTGTGTTTCGAAGACCTGTTCGGCGCGCCGACGCAAACCTGGGGGTTAGTGCTGTCCGCCGAACCGGCAGGGTGCGACCGCATCGCCAGCGCCTTGCCGCAAGACTTGCTTGATCGCCTGCGGGCCTTGGTCAGCGGTCGCCGTCTGCGCCTGCATTCGGTGCAGCCGTATCTGATGACGGCGTTCAATCGTTTCGACAAAAGCCTTGAGGCCGGCGACTTTTTGTTCGTCGTCGCCGAACCGCAACGCAGCGTCCTGCTGCTGGCGCGGGAAGGGCGCTGGGCCGGTGTGCGTTCGGTGGGTGGCAGCGACAGCGACGCAGCGCTCAATGCCTTGATCGGCCGCGAACGGCAATTGCAGGCGTCGACCAGCGAACGCGCCTTCAACGTTTATCTGCATGCACCGGCGCGCCTTGATGCGCAGCCGCAAGTGGCGGGCGTGCAATTGCGCACCCTTGAAGACAACTCGATGACCGTGCGTGACGGCTTGTACGTCATGTCCCGGGCGGTGGCCTGACATGCGCGCCCTGAATCTCGACTTTCAGCCACGCCCACGTTCCGGCCCGTTGGGCTGGAGCCTGCTCGGCGGCGGTGTGTTGTTGGCGCTGCTGTGTCTGGGCGTGCAACAGCATCTCGATGCACAAGCCGAACAGCAGCAGGGGCACCTGCAAACCACCCAGCGCCAGCTCACCGGCGACAGCGTCGCCAAGACCCGTCTCACTCCGGCCGAAACCCGCGAGCAAGCGCAGAATCTCGCTGAAATGCGCAAGGTCTCGCAGCAGTTGCGCCGCCCTTGGGAGCGTCTGTTTGCGATGCTCGAAAGCATGCCGCGCGACGACATTGCCTTGCTGACACTGACCCCGGATGCACGCAAGGGGCAAGTGCGGATCAGCGCTGAAGCGCGTGATCTGCCGGCGATGCTGGATTTCCACAAGCGCCTGGAGGCCAGTGACGAGCTGTCCGACGTGTCGTTGCTCAGCCATGAAATCGTCGTCAAATCGCCGGAACAACCGGTGCAGTTCAACCTGTCGGCGACTTGGGAGATTGGCGATGCGAATCCCTAGACTGATCGTTCACGAGTATCTGCAAGGCCTCGGCCTGCCGGGCCTGGCCGGGCTGGCGCTGGTATTGATCGCACTGGCCTGGGCACTGGGCGGCTTGCTGCCGGGCTGGCAATCGTTGCAGCACCTCAGCCAACAGACGCAGGAAGCCAGTGCCTACCTGGCCAAGGTCGAGGACGGCAGCATCGCGCCGCCGGTGGTGCCGCAACGCCAACTCGATGATTTTCGCAACAAACTGCCGGCGCAGCCCCAGGCCACCGTGGCCATCGACCGCATCTACGCCCTTGCGGCGCAAGAACACATCACCCTGGCGCGCGGTGAGTACGCCCTCGGCATCGATCCGAAAACCCATCTGGCGCGCTATCAGATCCTCTTGCCGGTGCGCGGCAGTTACCCGCAACTGCGCCGCTTCCTGCATGCCTTGCTCGGCCAGTTGCCGGCGGTGGTGGTGGAAGACGTCGAGTTTCAACGCAAGAAGATTGGCGACACCGACCTCAACGGCCGGATCCGTATGACCCTTTATCTGTCGAGGTCGTGATGAATACCAAGCGCGTGACGGGTTGGGTGGCGTTCTTCGGCGTGACGGCCGCGCTGGCCTGGTTGCCGGAATATTTCTCGCCGAGCGACGACGCGGATTCGACTGATATTGCCATGGCCACCCCAGCGAAAACCGCCGCCCGTGGCGCCTTGCCGGCCAGCACCACAAAGGCCAAAACAGCGGCCATCAAAGACCTCACCCCAGCGGGCGATCTGTTCGCCGGGAAATCGTGGAAGGCCGCGCCAACCCTGGCCACGGTCACCGAAACAGCCGTCAACCTTACACCCGTGGTGCAAGCCCCGAGCCTGCCACCGGTGCCGTTTCAGTTCGTTGGCAAGCTGCATGACCGCAGCGACCTGCAGGTGTTTTTGCAGAACGGCGAAAAAATCTACGTCGTGCGCAACGGGGATGTGATCGACGACACCTGGAAGATCACCGGCATTTCCGATCTGGAACTGAGTCTGGTCTACCTGCCTTTGCATTTGTCGCAGACCTTGTCTGTGGGGAGTACGCAATGAACCGATCCCGTTTGCTGATGAGCCTTGGCCTGTGTGCGGGGCTGACCGCGTGCAGCTCCGCGCAAGTGGCCAACAAGGAAGCCGCCGACCTGATTGATCAGGGGCAGTACGAAGCGGGTCTGGCGCGGGTCGAGGAAGGCTTGCGCGAGAACCCGCGGGATACCGAACTGCACCTGCTACTCAACAGCGGCCGAGCCAAGGCAATCACCGCACTGCTGACCTCGGGCGACACCGACCGCTCACGCCGCGATTTCGTCTCGGCCCGCACGGCTTACAGCCGCGTGCTGACCATCGAGCCGAACAACCGCCGCGCCCAGGATGCGCTGCGTCAGCTCGAGTACCTGCGCAGCATGGACGAGAAGCTCGAACTGGCCCGGGGTGACCTGCGTCGCGGCGACATCTACGGCGCCGACCGCCAGGTCAAACAGATCCTCGAACTCGACCCGAAAAACGACGGCGCGCTGGAGCTGCAAGGCAACATTCGTCTGGTGCAGAGCCGCAACGTGATTGCCTATCCGCAACTGCGCACCAAGCTCGACCGGCCGGTGACCCTGGAGTTTCGCGACGCCAACCTCAAGACCATTTTCGAAGTGCTGTCGCAGGTCGCGGGGCTGAATTTCATCTTCGACAAAGACCTGCGTCCGGACATGAAAGCCACGATCTTCGTGCGTGACGTACGCATCGAAGACGCGGTGACGCTGCTGCTGCAGCAAAACCAGTTGCACCAGAAAGTGGTCAACGAAAACACCTTGCTGATCTACCCGGACTCGCCGCAGAAAGTGAAGGATTACCAGGAACTGGTAATGCGCACCTTCTACCTGACCAGCATTGATGCCAACACCGCGCTAAACATGGTCAAGACCATGCTCAAGACCCGCGACGTGTTCATCGACGAACGCCTCAACACCCTGACCATGCGCGATAGCGAAGATGCCGTGCGCATGGCCGAAAAGCTTCTGCAATCACAAGACCAGTCCAACCCCGAAGTGGTGCTCGAAGTGGAGGTGATGGAAGTCGCCACCCAGCGCATTCTCGACCTTGGCCTGCAATGGCCCAACACTTTTGGTGTGGTCAACAGCGACGGCTCGGCGGTGACCCTGCTCGATCAGCTCAAGGGCATCAACTCCAGCCGCATCAGCATCTCGCCATCGCCGCAAGCCAAGATCAACGCGCAGGACAACGACATCAATACCCTGGCAAGCCCGGTGATCCGCGTCAGCAACCGTGAGCAGGCGCGTATCCACATCGGTCAGCGCGTGCCGATCATCAGCGCCACCTCGGTACCCTCGACTCAGGGCCCGGTGATCACCGAAAGCGTCACTTATCTGGATGTCGGTCTCAAGCTTGAAGTACAGCCAACCGTGCACCTGAATAACGAAGTGGCGATCAAGATTGCCCTCGAAGTGAGTAACGCCACGCCGCTGGAACCGACCCGCCAGGGCACGATTCCGGTGCAGGTCGACACCCGCAACGCGCAGACCACGCTGCGCCTGCACGACGGCGAAACACAGATCCTCGCGGGGCTGATGCGCAACGACCACGGCGCGACCGGCAACAAAATTCCGGGTCTGGGTGATATTCCGGGGCTGGGCCGTTTGTTCGGCAGCAACAAGGACACCGTCGGCAAGTCGGAACTGGTGCTATCGATCACCCCACGGATCGTGCGCAACCTGCCATACCAGAGCCCGTCGGACATGGAGTTCTCCACCGGCACCGAAACCAGCATGCACATTCAGGCCCCTGATCGTTCGCAGAGCTACGTGATGCCGTCGCCTGCCGGACAGCCGCGTGCAGTCGGTGAGTCGGCCGTGGCCACCACCCGTGTCACCGTCGAGAAGCCTTGATCATGAACGCCTCCCAGCGCGGTTTCACCCTGATCGAAGTCGTGGTGACGCTGGCCCTGATTGGCTTGCTGGCGAGCATGGCCGCACCGCTGACCGAGACCCTGGTGCGGCGTGGCAAGGAGCAGGAATTGCGCACCGCGCTGTATCAGATTCGCGACGGTATCGACGCCTACAAACGCGCATTCGATGCCGGTTACATCGAGAAGTCGCTGAACAGCAGCGGCTACCCGCCGAACCTGAAAGTACTGGTCGAAGGCGTGCGCGATGTGCGCAGTGCCAAAGGCGCCAAGTTCTACTTTCTGCGCCGTATCCCGCGCGATCCGCTGGTGCCGGCCAAACGTGATGACGAAGGGGGTTGGGGCATACGTGCCTACAACAGTTCGGCTCAAAATCCGCGCGATGGCGAGGACGTTTTCGACGTCTATTCCCACGCTCGCGGCAAGGGCCTCAACGGCATCGCCTACCGCGAGTGGTGAACCTCATGCGCCGCGAAAAAGGTTTTACCTTGCTGGAGCTGATGGTGGTGATGGCGATTATCGCCACGCTGATGACCATTGCGCTGCCGCGCTACTTCAACAGCCTTGAAGCGTCGAAAGAGACCACCTTGCGTCAGAGCCTGTCGGCGATGCGCGAAGCGCTGGATCACTTCTATGGCGACACCGGTCGCTATCCCGACTCCATCGAGCAGTTGATCGAACAACGTTACCTGCGCAACGCACCACTGGATCCGATCACCGAACGCAAAGACCAGTGGGTGCTGATCGCGCCACCGGACGGTGTGGCGGGCGGCGTGGCCGACATCAAGAGCGGTGCTACCGGGAGGGCGCGTGATGGCAGCCAGTATTCCGAGTGGTAAACACGCGCAGCAGGGCGGATTCACCTATCTGGGCGTGCTGTTTCTGATCGTCGTGATGGGCATGGGCCTGGCCAGTGCCGGCGAATTGTGGTCGACCGCTTCGCGCCGCGATCGCGAGAAGCAATTGCTCTGGGTCGGCACCCAATACGCCCAAGCGCTGCGCAGCTACTACCGCAGTTCGCCGGGGCTGGCGCAGTACCCGAAAGAGCTTGCTGACCTGCTCGACGATCAGCGTTTTCCCGAAGCCAGGCATCACCTGCGTCAGCTCTATCCGGATCCGATCGGCCAGGGCGAATGGGCATTGCAACGCGGTTTTGACGGGCGCATCACCGGTCTCAACAGCCCTTCGACCGAGGTGCCGATGAAGCAATCGGGCTTCCCCACGCAGTGGTCGGATTTCGAAGGCATGCAGCGTTATTCGGACTGGCAGTTCGTCGCTGAAAAAGCCTTCCTCAACGGCACCAGTGGCCCGGCCAAGGGGCAGTCGAACCTGCCGCAGGCGTTGCAGCCATGACTCGTCAATGGTGGTGCGCGCTGACCCTCACCGTGGTGGCGTGCTGCGCCCAGGGTAGTGAAGAAGACGAATTGATGGGTTTCATCGTCGACGACACGATCTCGCACATCGGCCACGACTTTTATTACTCGTTCAGTGAACGCCTGCGCGACACCAGCCCGATGGATTTCAACCTGGTGGTGCGCGAGCGCCCCGACGCGCGCTGGGGCAGCCTGGTGACCGTGGAATATCAGCAACGCCTGGTGTATCGGCGCTTCCTGCCGCCGAACACCGTGGAACTGAAGGAGGAGGCCTATGCGGCCGCCGACTGGGTTCGACGCCAGGTTGTCCAGCGCAAGCTGGAGGCACTGTTGCAGGACACCACCGACCTTGAGAAGGACGAATTATGAAAACCACAACGTTCTCACGGCGCAGCGGATTCTGGATCTCGGGGTTGTTGGTCGGCCTTGCCAGCGTTGCCGCCGCCCAGGCCACCGAGCTTGTCTACACGCCGGTCAATCCGTCGTTCGGCGGCAATCCGCTCAACGGCACCTGGCTGCTCAACAACGCCCAGGCACAAAACGATTACGACGATCCGGACCTCAAGAGCCGTTCGAGCGTGGCCGGCACTTCTGCGCTGGAGCGCTTCACCAGTCAATTGCAATCGCGACTGCTAGGGCAGTTGCTGGACAACATCTCCACCGGCAACACGGGGAGCCTGTCCACTGACTCTTTTATCGTCAACGTCATCGACGACTCCGGGGCACTGAGCATTGAAGTGACCGATCGAGTGACCGGTGAAATTTCGGAAATTCAGGTGAACGGCCTCAACCCATGACGGGATGACGGTTCCGGGGAGTGCTGGACATGAAAAAAATAATCGCGCTAGGGCTGATGTTGGCGACATTGCAAGGGTGCAGTCTGCGCGAGCCGATGTCGGCCGAGCAGGACACCGAAACCCCGACCCTGACACCACGGGCGTCAACCTACTATGACTTGCTGAAGATGCCGCGGCCAAAGGGTCGCTTGATGGCGGTGGTGTACGGTTTCCGTGATCAGACCGGGCAGTACAAACCGACGCCTGCCAGTTCGTTTTCCACCAGCGTGACTCAGGGGGCGGCGTCGATGTTGATGGACGCGATGCAGGCCAGTGGCTGGTTTGTTGTGCTGGAGCGTGAAGGGCTGCAGAACCTGCTGACTGAACGCAAGATCATTCGCGCGTCGCAGAAAAAGCCCAATACCCCGGTGAATATTCAGGGTGAGCTGCCACCGTTGCAGGCGGCGAACATGATGCTTGAGGGCGGGATCATCGCTTATGACACGAACGTGCGTAGCGGTGGGGAAGGGGCGCGGTATCTGGGGATCGATATTTCCCGGGAGTATCGGGTGGATCAGGTGACCGTGAATCTGCGCGCGGTGGATGTGCGTAGCGGGCAGGTGTTGTCGAATGTGATGACCAGCAAGACGATTTATTCGGTGGCGCGCAGTGCCGGGGTGTTCAAGTTTATCGAGTTCAAGAAGTTGCTTGAGGCCGAGGTGGGTTACACGACTAACGAGCCGGCGCAGCTTTGTGTGTTGTCGGCGATTGAGGCGGCGGTGGGGCATATGGTGGCCCAGGGGATTGAGCGGCGGTTGTGGCAGGTGGCGGGGGATAGTTCTTCGCCTTCGCAGGATGATGTTTTGAATCGGTATTTGAGTCAGAACAAGGTTGATCCGGAGGCTGAGGCCGAGTGAACGTGGCGGCCTTCGGGCCGACCAGGTTCTTGCAGAGGTTGGCGGGGCAATGTCCCCAAAACCTGTGGGAGCTGGCTTGCCAGCGATGGCGGCCTTATAGCCGACCAATCTCTGGCAGATGTACCCAGTTCCAACTGTGGGAGCGAGCCTGCTCGCGAAGGCTTTTTGTCAGGTGGTGGGGTTCTTTCTGACTGAGTACATATCCATTCCTGCGGTAACGGCCACCCAGGGTTTCGCCCTTACGGCGACTCACTTTTTTTACAAACGCCTAAAAAAGTAAGCAAAAAAACGCTTGCCCCAACGTTCGTCCCGCTCGCTGGGGCTCGGGGTTCCTTCGTTCCGGGATCGATCCGGGCGCATCGTCTCCGGTTTGCTTCGCTGCACCTCCTCTCGATGTGTTTGGCTCCGCCAAACGGTCGCTGCGCTTCCACCCCCCGGATAAATCCCTCCACTCAGCCTGCCGACGGGGCCGGTGGATCAAGATCAAAAGCTGCAGCCGAGCTAACGCTCATCCTGTTGAGTGGTGAGGAGCGGTAGCGGTGTGCGTTCTGTTTTTGTTTTTCTGTGGGAGCTGGCTTGCCAGCGATGGCGGCCTCAGAGCCGACCAATTTCTTTGGGTTGTACGCATCCCTGTAGGAGCTGCCGCAGGCTGCGATCTTTTGATCTTGCTTTTGAAAAATCAAAAGATCGCAGCCTGCGGCAGCTCCTGCCTTTGCGTATTTCAATTCTGGATGTTTAACGGTGTTTCGAATTCGCGGAAGCTTCCCACAATGTTTTCAGGTTGTCCGTCGGACGTACGGTCTCTAGCCTGTGTTCGTCGCTGCCAAATCAGCGACCGGGATTGGAAACCCCGACGTGAACCGAGCGCATTAGCGCTTTTCATGACGTATGCTTGCGCACCTTTATTGTGTGCACTCCGTTATGGCGGCTGTGCGCGGGAGACCTTCGGGTCAACCGGGTTCTCCGTTCCCCGGGTTTCCAGCCTGCGTACAGCTGCCACCTATTCGTTCGGAAACCGAATGGGCCAGCTCCACTTCAGGATCGGAGATTCACCATGAAAAAACCAACCCCCAACCCGCCAGAATCCGAAGCCACCCCCTACACCACTTCCCCCTACGCCTCAGTCGACAGCAAAAAACTCCATGAAGCCGCCGACCGTGCCCTCGATTTCTACCTCAATCCCACCGCCCACATCATGTCCAGCGCCAACGAGCCGGAACCCATGTACCTCGCCAATCCCAGGTACAACACCGAATCCTTGCTCGCCAACGCCAGCGAAACCCTCGGCTCGGCCACTGAAATGCTCAACAACTTCGCCGCCTCGCTGCCTGCTTCACACCGAAAAACGGCCCTCGGTATCGCACAAGTCGTGATGCTGGGTGAGCTGGCGGTGAATCAAGCGCTGGATCACGTCGAGTTGAAGGATGGCTAATTAGATCGTTCCCACGCTCCACTTGGGAATGCAGCTCCTGAGGCTCTGCGTCAAATTCGCAATTTGGAACGCGGAGCGTCCCGAGAGGCATTCCCACGCAGAGCGTGGGAACGATCAAAAAACCGTACCTCCACGGGAAGCAAGGTTTCTTGTGTTGAGACGAGGATGCGATCTTAACCGGGGTCGCGTCGAGGGTACTCCTGACGCGCATGCAAGATGCTCACAATCTCAATTTGCTCCGCCACTTGATAAACGACGAGATAGTTCGGGCTTACCACAATCTCTCGAGTGCCGGGAGAGCGGCCTTTGCGATACAGGTGTGGATGCCAACAAAGCGCAGACGTAGTTTTTACGACGGACTTGTGAAGTGCAGTCGCCGCTACAAAATTTCGCTCGCCAATGTACTTCAGGATTTTCGAGAGTTCGACCCGGGCCTTGGGTCGCCACTTAATCTGCATCAGCGCTTTTGCGCATTGATTCCATCAAGGCATTCATTTCCTCCATCACTTGCTCATGGGGAATACTCGGACGCGGATCATCGAGAGAGGCTTGTACTTCGGCCCGAAACCAACGGTCATAACTCGCAGCCTGCTCCTCGGGATCAAGATCCGAAACAACCGGGCACAGTGGGTCGATCAAGGGCGGGTCGATCATAGAACCTCCGGGTTTGGTACCTCGAAGTCTATTCGTTAATGGTATCGCTGTCGTCGCTATCTGGATGAATTGCATGTAGGCCAAGCTCCATGAGGATCAAGTTGTCCCGGCAAATCCTAGAGCCTGCACTTCCGACGGCCAACCGCCAGAACTTGTCAGAAAACTCCCCGAATTTCTGAAAACGTTCCGTTTTCCGTAGGACGCAACTCAAACGTCAGCGCAAAAAAAACCGCGACCCCCTTCACCAGAGAATCGCGGCTCATCAACACCCAACCCCTACTGCTGCAACACACTCGCCTGGTTAGCCGACCCAAACTGCTGAATATTCGCCGTTTGCGTTACGCCACTCTGATCGACATTGGCAATGTTGCCCATCCCGCCTTGCGTTACATACGCCACGTTCATGGTGTCAGCCTGTTTGACCGTGATCATGTTGTCGCTGCCATACAGCTGCGCGGTGTACGCCTGGTTGCCGGTCCCGGACTGATCGAATTCTGCACTGTTGCCAGTGCCGTTCGACGAGCCCTGGATCAGGTTGGTGGTGCCGCGCTGATCGGAGATCAGGATGTTGTCGCTGCCGTTCTGATCGAAGTACAGCTCGTTGTAGGAATCAGCCTGTTTGACCGTGGTTTTGTTGCCAGTGCCGGTCTGGCTGGTGGTCATGATCTGGCCGACGCCATCCTGGGTGAAGTTGGCGATGTTGCCAGTGCCGGCCTGGGTGACGGTGGCGCGCTGGTTGCTGCCGAATTGGCCGCCGGATTGCGGGCCTTTCCAGTTGCTGGCGTAGACCTTGTTGTCGTTGCCCGCGGAGGTGGCATTGAGCACGTGGCTGTCGCCGTTCTGGTAGGTGAAGTGCACGTTGCCGTTGCCAACTTGATACAGCGCCAGGGTCGAGTTGACTGACTCGAACTGGTCGGCATAGATCGCGTTGGTGTTGCCGATCTGGGTGACGGCGGCGTTGTTGTTTTCGCCGAAGCTTTGGTCGACCACGGTTTCGTTGCTGTCGCCGTATTGGTTGATGGTGGCTTGGCTGGCCAGTTGCGAGTCTTGCCAGACTTCGCTGCCGTTCATGTTGCCCAACTGGTTGACGGTGATGTTGCCGCCAGTGCCGTTGCGCTGGTCGGCGTAGACGTAGTTACTTTCGCCGGCCTGGTTGATGCCGATCTGCCCGCCGTTGTGGAGGACCTGCTCGGCGGTGCCGTAGTTGGCTGTGCCGTATTGGGTGATCACCGAACTGTTGCCACTGCCTTCATAGAGTTGTTCGATGTTGGCTTCGTTGCTGTCGCCGAACTGCAAGGTTTTGCCTTCGCTGCCGTTCTGCGAGTCCTGATAGACGAACGAGAAGTTGCCGGTGCCTTGCTGCTGTTGCAGCGCCTGGTTGCCGGCGCCGAAGCCGAGCGACTGGCTGGCGTGGCTGGTGTTGAACGCGCCGACCTGTTGCTGGGTGATCACACTGTTGTTTTCGAACAGTTGCTCGGCGTAACCAGCGTTGTAGTCACCGGCCGCGTCCTGAGTGATGACACTGGTGGCGGTGTCTTGCACGGCAGCAGCGTCGTTGCCCTGACCGAGTTGGGTCTGGGTAGCGCTGCTGAACGGGGCGCCGGTCTGCTTCACATCGGCGATGTTGGCGGTACCGGACTGGTTTTGAGTGGAGAGGCTGTCGTCGGCCATGGCCTGGGCACTGATCATGACCAGGATCGCGGCGGTGAGGGGCGTCAATTTGAACATGATGGAATCTCCAAAGGGTTGCAGTGCTTTAGCGGTATTGCTTGACCGAGACGCTCATGCCGTTGCCCGACTGGGTCACGGCGCTTTGCAGCCCCGCGCCGGCCTGCTCGATGCTGGCGTCGTTGTTGTTGCCGTTTTGCGAAATCTGCGCGCGGTTGTGGTTGCCGTTTTGCGTGATTGAGGCGGCATTGCCGTAACCGTTCTGAGTGATCAAAGCCATCAGGTCGCTGCCTTGTTGCAGGATGTACGCCTCCTGATTGCTGCCCGATTGCACGATCCGCCCGAGCAGCGACTGACCGTTCTGTTGCAGCAGGGCGACGTTGGCCTGGCCGATCTGCTCGATCAGGGCTTGCTGTCCCACGGGGGGGGGTAGTTCGCCGAGGTCGATGCTGGTGGGCGCGAGGTCATCGTTCTCCATTAAATCGTCGGCGCGTACACCCGCACTGGCGCACAAGGCGAGCAGGCAAAGCAGGGCGGCGGTCGGCGTATTCATGGCGTTGTCCTGTGTGGATGTGGCCGAGCTTTTGCCCCACCCACCCGAAAGTGGGTGGGGCGCATGCCGGTATTAACGGAGCTAGAGCGTGTTCACCGAGACCGTGCGCACGGTGCCCTGGGATGAACGGATGGTCGCCGTCGGGTTAGCCGATGGCACTATCAACGTGTTGGCCAGCGTCAGCCGCCAGCGTCCGGTCACCGGTACCGTGGTCGTGCCCAGCGTTACCAGCCCGGTCGGGGTGGTGACCTGCACGGTGATGGTGTTGCCGGTGGTCACCGATGAGGTGCCGGTGAAGTCCCAGTTGAAGCGACCGCCGGACCGCGCCTGCACCGTCGATGCGGTGACCGCGAAGGTCTCTGTCGCTGGTCGTGGCGACACTTGCACGGTGACGGTCGCCGGGGTCGACAGGGCGCCGAAGCTGTCCCGGGCGATGTAGGTGAACGTCGTGGTGAAGGCTGTGGTCACGGTGGCCGGTGGGGTGTAGTTGATCACCGTGCCGTCGGTGTTGACCGTGCCGCGGCCGATAGCCGGTTGGGTCAGGCTGTTGACCGCAAGCGGTACGTTGCCTTCCGGATCGGTGTCGTTGGCCAGCACGTTGATCGGGATCGCTACGCCCAGTGTTGCGACGCTGTCGGCGACGGCGGTCGGTGCCCGGTTTGGCGCGACGGTAATCGTCACGGTTGCCGGGTTGGCCGAAGCCAGGCCTTTGGCGTCCTGTGCTTTGTAGGTGAAGGTTGTGGTCAGTGGCACGTTCACCACGGCTGGCGGGGTGTAGACCACGGCGGCAGAACCGCTGAGGGCGACGGTGCCTTGGCCTGCGGCGGGTTGGGTCAACGCGGTGATACCCAGTGGCGTGTCGCCGTCAGGATCGCTGTCGTTGGTCAACAGGCTGAGGGTAATCGGTACACCGAAGGTGGTGCTGCCGGTGTCGGCGTTGGTGATCGGCGCCTGGTTTTCACCGGTGTCCGGCGCGGTGCCGACGACAACAACCGCCTCGCTATCGCTGCCGCCGGCGGCGGATTTTACCGTCACGGTAGCCGGTGGCTGAGTCAGGTCGGCGACGGTGATCCGTTGCAGGGTGCCGGTTTTCGACAGGCGTCCGTAACCCTGGGCAACCATGTCTGGCACTGCGACTTCATCGGTCGAAGTGGCTTCGATCAGCAGGCTTTGGTTGGCCCAGTTGTAGCGCGCGGTCTGTATTTTCACCACGTCGGTGAGCTTGGCCGATACGGCGGTTGGACGTGTGGTGCCGGTCGGGTTGGTCGCGGTCACGACGATGACTGGCGGCACAGTCCCGCTGCCCAGACGTTGGCCGAAGAACAGTCCATTGTTGTCGCCCAGCATATCGGTCTGGCACGGTGTCTGCGGTGGGCCGGGCAGCAGCGCAACGCTTTCGCGAAAACACAGAGTCGAACTGTTATCCGCCTTGGCGAATACTTCGGCACGCACGCCAGCGGCGGTGCGGCGATAGGTGGCGCGGTCGATTTCGACCTGGGTTTGCTGGCGGTTGTCGAGCACCTTGCCAGACAGGCTGAACACACTGGACTGGATGGTCCCGGCCGGCCCGGTGATGCGCACGAAGTTGGTGTTGAACGGGCTGCCGGTCACCGCTTCATTGAGGTTCGGGTCGCCGACGTAGGTTTCGGTGGCGCCGGTGTCCGGGTTGACCTCGGTGTAAGGGCCGTTGACGCTGCGCAGGAACGGCCCGATCGCGCCGGTGAGTGCACCGCTGAAGTTGCCCGGCGCACCAATGCCGATGTCACGGGTGATGTTGATCGCACGTCGACCGGGTGTGGTGACGTTGACCGTTTCCACGCCATACGGGTGGGTGATGGTGTAGGTACCGGCGCTGGGCACCGAGACCCGAATGCGGATCCGCGCGAAGCTTGCCTGATCACCGTCAATCGGATTCTCCGAGGCAAACGCCGCTTCTATCCCGGCAACGTACGCTTCCAGTTCATAGCCGCTGTTGCCGATCTGCGGGATCGTCGTTTCCGCCAGGAACCAGAATGCTTCCGGCGGCCAGTTGTCAGGGAAAATCATCGGCTGGGCGTCGTCGTAGATGCCCGCCTCGGCCAGCAGAATGCACATGTAGGCCGGTGGCACGCTGGCCGGCACCCTCGAACTGGCGGCGCGCGACTGACAGAGTTCCATCGACAGTTGATTGTTGTCCTGATACCACATCGGGAATTTCCCGGTGGCGAAGGTGTAGGGGCCGGGGTCGACGGCGGCGAGTTGCGCGTAGGCACTGCCGGTCAGCGAGAGAGTCAGCCCGAGCGCGTTGAGCGCGAAGCGTGGCCACTTGTTCATGATGCCTCCTGATACGGATCTGGGCATGTGAGCGTTCATTGCACTATGACCACTTCTTCGGTATCGCTGCCGCCGTTGGACGACGTCACCAAAACCTTGGCCGGTGGTATCGGCGAGATCCCGGTGGCCAGGGTTTTCACCGCGCCGTCGCCGCCCAGCGCACCGATGGCGGCGCCACTGCCGGAGGAGGCGGTGAGTACGGGGGGCGAGGTTTCGTCACTGGTCGAGGCCACCACGGTCAGTTGCCCGGAGCTCAGGCTGTACTGGGCGCTCTGGATAATCACCAGATCGGTCAGGACCATCGGCAGGGTGGTCGGCGTGCTGCTGGCGATCGCCAGATGGTTGTCGGCGGTCACTTGCAACGTGGTCGGCAAGGTCGGGTTGACCGAGGACTGCGCGTACCAACTGCCGGTGCTGTTGGCTTCGGTCATGTTCAGCACTGGGGTGCTGCTGGTGATTGCTGCGGTGCCGGGCGCAGGCGGCGCGAGGACGAACACGTCTTGCTGGGCCACAGGCGTGCTTTCACCGGCCTTGCGCGAGTAGGTGCTGCGCTGCGTGATCATTGGCGTTGGTCGCACGACGGTCGACAACTTGCCGGAGACCGCAAACGTGGTCGTGCGCAAATCCAGACCGTTAGGGCCTTCGATCCGTACGTAGTTGGTGTTGAACGGACTGCCGGTGACCGGCTCGCTGAGGTTCGGGTCGCCAATGAATTGTTCGGCGGCGCCGGTCAGCGGATTGGTCTCGGTGTACGGCCCGTTGACGCTGCGCAGGAACGGCCCGATGTCACCCTTGAGGGCGCCGTCGTAGGTTTGAGGGGTGCCGATGCCGATGTCGCGGGTCATGTTGATCGCGCGCCGGCCGGGTGTGTCGATGTTGAACACTTCGACGCCGTAGGGGTGGGTGATCACGTAGGTGCCGGCGGTCGGCACATCGACCCGAATGCGCACGCGCGCGAAGCTGACCTGATCGCCTTCGACCGGCTCTTCGGCGGCAAACGCGGCTTCGATGGCGCTCACGTAACCGAGGTCGATCCCGCGTGCCGCATCGACCAGTGCAGTTTCGCCAGTGAACCAGAACGCTTCATCGGGGAAGTTGGTGGGGAAAACGATTGGCTGCGCGTCGTCGAACACACCGGGGGTCGGCAGCAGCGAGCACATGTACGAAGGCGCGCCAGGTGCGCTGGGCACTCGCGAGCTAAGCGCTTTGGACAGGCACAAATCGAGCGTGCGACCGTGGGAGTCCTGATACCAGCTGGCGAAACCACCGTTGGCCGGGGTGTAGGGGCCGGGGTCAACAGCAAACAACGCGGCCTGGGCGATGCCCTGAGCCAAGGCGCTCACGACCAGGACGGTCGCGGTTTTGGACAGTAAAGGGTGCATGAGTTAAGCCCTCTATCAAAGTACCTGTCCCTTGGGGGTGGGTCAGTTGCAGAGGGCCTGTACACCTTCCATGCCAAGGTCTGTCGAATGGGCTTGAAAGGCCCGGTTTAGAGGGGGCTTTCAATAAGCGGTCGGGCGATACAGCATTCGGGGGATAGGGCATCAGTCCCCAGCATTGGGGCCGGTGGGGCACCCCTGTAGGAGCTGCCGAAGGCTGCGATCTTTTGATTGTTAAGATCAAAGGATCGCAGCCTCGTTTCACTCGACAGCTCCTACAGAAGGTTTTTGGTTGATCGGGAAATTGAGGCCCCCCGCATTCGGGCAAACACCCAACCGTGGGCTATAACCCTATAGGGAAGTTTCGGGAAGTCGCGCCATGAACATGCAGTCGAAATCACTTCCAGTCGATGAGAGCAGCCTGCGGCCAGGCCCGCGAACGAAGCCGTTCAATCTGTTGCGCTGGTTTTCGTTGATCAGCATGGCGGTGATCGGTACGGTCGCCGTGGCGCTCGGTGCGGTGTCGACACGATTTGTGATTGAGGAAAGCGTGCAGCGCGATGCGTTGCTCACGGCGCAGTTTATTCAGGCCATCGCTTCGGCCGAGGTACGCCATGTTTCGATTCCCAATGTGCGGACCATGGGCGAGCTGCTTGATCCGCTACAGGACAAGGATTTTCCCGACGTCAACCCGCAAGCGCGGGCTGATGCGCGAGGCGAGTTTCTTGATCACATCGAGCATTTGCCTGACGTGATCCTCGCCAATATCTACTCGCTCGACCGGCGAGTGATCTGGTCAACCAACCCCGAGCTGATCGGCACCAGCATTCACGCCGACGAAGACCTCGATCGGGCCTTCAATCAAAAGATTCCGGTGTCGGCCAGCTATCACGGCGTCGAAGAGGACCGCGCCGAGCAGAAATTCGTCGTGCCGCCGCAATACATCTTCATCGAGAACTACATCCCGTTGTTCGACGCCGAAGGCAAGAACGTCACGGCGATGGTCGAGATCTACAAGGAACCCAAAGACCTGATCGCGCGCATGGAGCGCGGCATGGTCCTGATCTGGCTGGCCACGGCCCTTGGCGGCGGGCTGATTTATCTGGGCTTGTACTGGATCGTGCGGCGCGCGGCGATATTGTTGGCGGCGCAGCAAAAGCAACTGATTGCCAACGAAACATTTGTTGCGCTGGGCGAGATGTCCTCGGCAGTGGCGCACAGTCTGCGAAACCCCTTGGCGACCATCCGCTCGAGTGCCGAGCTGGCGCTGGAGTTCGATGCCGGGCCGGCGGAGAAAAACATCAAGGACATCATCGGCCAGGTTGACCGCATGTCGAAATGGGTGAGGGAGCTGCTGCAATCCCTGCGGCCACTCAACGATGATCCGGAGCCGGTAAACCTGGTGGCGGCCCTGCATGAAAGTCTGGTCGCCTTCGAGCAGCAAATTGCCAAAAACCAGGTACAGGTGGCGTTTCGTCCGCAGAACACGCCGATGGTCCTCAGCCAGCCGGTGCAACTGACGCAGATCCTCAACAGCCTGCTGGCCAATGCTCTGGAAGCGATGGACAAGGGCGGCACGTTGACCATCAGCCTTGAGCCGGTCGACAACCGCAGCGTCAGCGTGGTGCTCAGCGACACGGGCAAAGACATGAACGAAGAACAACGCAGCCTGGCGTTCCGGCCGTTTTTCACTACCAAACAGGGCGGGCTCGGCGTCGGCCTGGTGCTGGTCAAACGGATCATGGAGCGCTATGGCGGTGGTGTGACCCTCGACAGCCGCGAAGGCGAGGGCACCACCGTGCGTCTGGCCTTTCAACGCGTCCCCTGACGACAACTTTCCCGTAGAGGGGCTGCCTAAGGCTCGGGCCGTGTTCGGCAGCGGCTGCACAGGTTTATAGACGCCGCAAAAATTTATGAACTTCCCCCATCAATGGGTGTCAAGCCCCAGTCGCCGGGGAGTGGGGAATACCCCAGCGCTTCCAAATGCCTGTTACAACTGGAAATAATTTATTGGCGCAGTAGTTGCAAAACACCATCACCCCTTCCCGAATGAGGCGGCTGGTGATGGACAGAACGACGCGCTACCCCGACAAGCTGTTCCTGCTGACGCCGTTGAGCGTCTTCCTGATGTTGACCCTGGGCCATGTCGGTGGACTTGGAGCGAGTCCGATTGATGACGAAAACCAGCCCGAGCCTTCCGACCCTTCGTCTTATTATGACGAGCCTGAAGACCGCGCCGGCGCCCTCAACAATCTGCTGACCCTGCCCGAGGCCAACGAAGACTCCTTCGATCTGCCCGACGGCGTCAAAGGTTCACGGGAAACGCCGCGCGCGGAAAACATCCTGCCGCCCACCGTGCAAACCAGTTTCAACTACCCCACCAACGGCAAGCCGAGCCCGCTTTACGGTGCGCAGCCGTTTACTCAGCAACTGGTGTTGTTCGAAGAGTTCGGCCCGGAAAAACTCGATCCGACCACCCCGGCTGCGCCGCTCGGCTTTCCGCCGGCAGCGATTGGCCCGGCACCGGCGCAGGATCCGAACAACATCGCGCGCAGTGCGCCACCCGGCATCGCACTCGACGCGTTCTTGCGCCAACCGGGGCTGACACCGTTTCCCAGCCAGTTCGCCAACGTGATCGACCGCAATCCGTGGCAGGCGCAGATCGAAGTATTCCTCAACCGCCATATCGGTTCGTCCGCCGAAGGCCGGCCACCGGGCAAAGGCTGGTCCCACCAGCGCTGGAACGAGTTCTACCCGCAAGTCGCCTACAAAACCGTGCAGACCGGTGCGCGCCTCAACGGCGGCCTGCGTGACAGTCGACAAATGCACGGTTACGCCGTGGGCGAATTCGGCCCCGGTGGCCTGTATCACAACGTCGCCGGCGTAGCGCTGACCGATGGCACCGCCAAAGGCGTCGACCCGCGTTTCCACCCGGCCATGCCCGCGCAAAACCACAACTCGGTCTGGACGTTCGACGGCACGCTGCCGCCCAAACTGTTGATGGTGCGTTACGGCCAACCGGTGCTGATGCGTCACTACAACGGCTTGCCGATCGACCCTTCGGCGAACCGTGGTTTTGGTCTGCACACCATCAGCACCCACGAACACAACGGCCATGCACCAGCGGAAAGCGACGGCTATGCCAACGCGTTTTTCTTTCCCGGCCAGTTCTACGACTATCGCTGGCCGATCCAGCTCGCCGGTTACGACAGCATCAACACCAAGGCTGAAGACCCGCGCGCAGCGTTCCCCTGCGCACCGGGCGAAACCCTGTGGGTCAACGACCTGCAACCAGGGAAAAAGACCTGCGACCACGGCACCATCAAGATCCGTGGTGACTGGCGCGAAACCATGAGCACCCACTGGTTCCACGATCACATGCTCGATTTCACCGCGCAGAACGTCTACAAGGGCAACGCGGCGATGATGAACTACTACAGCGCGCTCGATCGCGGCAACGAATCGGTGAACGATGGGGTCAACCTGCGCCTGCCCAGCGGCAGCGCCTTGCCGTGGGGCAACCGCGACTACGACGTCAACCTGGTGTTCGCCGACAAGGCCTGGGATCAGCAAGGTCAGTTGTGGTTCAACCCGTTCAACACTGACGGCTTCATCGGTGATCAGATGCTGGTCAACTGGCAGTGGAAACCGGCCCTCGACGTGCGTGCGCGCAGCTATCGCCTGCGCATCCTCAACGGCTCGGTGTCGCGCTACTTCAAACTCGCGCTGGTGCGCGAAATCAAGGGCACCAGCGGCGAATACCCAGGGCCGAAAAACACCGGTGTTTCCTATAGCCGCGTGCCGTTTCACATGATCGCCAACGACGGCAACATCATGGAGCACAGCGTGCCGTTCGACGGCTCGATGGATCTGGACGCCGATGGCGACAAACAGAACCACAACGCGATTCTGCCGACCCAGGGCATCGCCGAGCGCTTCGACATCATCGTCAACTTCGGCAAAAACGGCATCAAGCCCGGCGACAAGCTGTTCTTCGTCAACCTGCAGGCGCACGACGACGGCAAAGGTCCCAAAGAAGTGGTCCCGCTGGCCGACGTGCTCTCCGAGAAATATCTGGCAGTGATCAAGCAGACCAGCAAAGGCCCGCAGTGGGACAAAGGCGATCCGGCGGTGGGCAAAGTCTTGCAGTTCAACGTCAAGGCGTTCACTGGTCAGGATCTGGCCATGGACCCGGCAGCTTACGAACCGGCCAAACCGGGCAAGGCCGAAGGCATGGTGATGATCCCGCTGAAGATCCACCGCGACAACGCGGCCGACAAGGCGCTGCTGGCCAATGCCCGTCACCGCACCTTCACGTTCGGCCGTACCGATGGCACCGATCTGGCGCCGTGGACGGTCAAGACCGATGGCGGTTTCGGCTTCCACATGGACCCGCGCCGACTCAACGCCTCGACCAAACTGGCCAGCGGCCCGACCGATGCCGGTATAGCCGGGTTCGGCACCCTCGAGGTGTGGAACATCAAGGCTGGCGGCAAGGGCTGGAGCCATCCGGTGCACGTGCATTTCGAGGAGGGGATCATCCTCAGTCGGGGCGGTAAAGCCCCGCCGGAATGGGAAAAATGGGCACGCAAGGACGTCTATCGCATCGGTTCGGAAAACGACGGGCTGGACAGCGTGGAGATGGCGATCAACTTCCGCGAATTTGCCGGGACGTACATGGAGCACTGTCACAACACGCAACACGAGGACAACTCGATGCTGCTGCGTTGGGACCTGGAAAAACCCGGTCAACTGCAACTGATGCCGACCCCACTGCCGAGCTGGGATGGCGTGCGCTACGTCAACTCCGCCGCGCTGCCGACCTTCCGTACTGGCGACGGCTTCGGCCCGCAAGTGGTGGTCAAGCCATGAACCGTCGGCACGGTGACAGCCAACCGGTGCATATCCCGCGCTCCCGGGCGCTGGGCATGCACCTGGTGCTGGTGCTGGTGGCCTGCGTGCTCGGCAGCCGCGTGCTGCTCGCGCATCAGGCCAGCGTCGACGCAATGGCAGCGACCAGCGAATCCGCCACCCCATGGGGTGGCGACTATTTCCCCAATACCCTGCTGACCGATCAGGACGGTCAGCAGGTGCATTTTTTCGATGACCTGATCAAAGACAAAGTGGTGGTGATCAATTTTATCTTCACCTCGTGCAGCGACTCCTGCCCACTGGAAACCGCACGTTTGCGCCAAGTGCAGCAACTGCTGGGAGAGCGGGTCGGACAGGACATCTTCTTTTACTCGATCAGCATCGACCCGCTCAGCGATACGCCCGAAGTGCTCAAGGCCTACGCTCAACGATTCAAGGTCGGGCCTGGCTGGAAGTTTCTCACCGGCGAGTTCACCGATGTCACCCAATTGCGCAAAAAACTCGGGCTGTTCATCGACGGCGTCGACAACGGCCGTGCCAAGGATCACAACCTGAGTCTGATCGTCGGCAACCAGACCACCGGGCGCTGGATGAAAGCCTCGCCTTTTGAAAACCCGTGGATTCTCGCCGATCAACTGGCCAACACCTTGCAGAACTGGAAGCAGGCCAGCGTCGAACAAAGTTACGCCGATGCGCCACAAATCCGCCCGCCGAGCAGCGGCGAAGAACTGTTCCGCACCCGCTGCGCTTCCTGTCATAGCCTCGGCCCACAGGATGGCGAGGGCATCGGCATGCGCAATATCGGCCCGGATCTGCTCGGCGTGACCCGTCAGCGTGACCCGGTCTGGCTCAATCGCTGGATCCGCGAACCGGATCGGATGCTGGCGGAGAAAGACCCGATAGTCCTGCAACTGTTCGAACAATACCAGCGTATTTCGATGCCTAACCTGCGCCTGGACGAGCTGTCGGCGCAGTCGATCATTGATTATCTGGACGACGAAACCGAGCGTCAGCACTCCACCGTTCATCCGATCGCCGACGGTGTGTCAACGCCTGTAAAGCCAGGTTCCTCAGGCGCAACGGTGAGCCGTATGCAATAGCGGCAAATTAGCATCATTGAACCGTGTGTTGCGGTCATTGCCACCTACACTCACACGTACCGGCGGCCGCAACCTATTTGATACATGCACTCCAGGGCACGTCCATGCAGCGACTGGAATCACAAAAAATATCGACTCCGAGCGCAACGGCAGAGGCCAGCAGAGGCTGGCGCGGGCAGTTCAATTTGCTGCGCTGGTTTTCGCTTGGCAGTTTTCTGATCATCGCGGCCGTAGCGCTGGGGTTGGGCTATATCTCCACGCGTTTCGTGGTCACCGAAAGCGTTGAGCGTGATGCGCTGCTCACCGCGCAATTCGTCCAGGCCATCGGCGCAGCCGAGATGCGTCACGCCAAAATCAATCCGAACCGCACCATGGGCGAAATGCTCGACCCACGCGAAGACAACAGTTACCCCGACGTCAATCCGGGGGTGCAAGCTGCGGCGCGCATTGAGTTTCTCGATCATGTCGAACATTTGCCCGACGTTCTGCTGGCCACCGTTTATGCACTCGATCGCACGATCATCTGGTCAACCAACCCGGAGCTGATCAACGTCAGGATTGAAGACGATGAAGAGCTGGACGAGTCGTTCGAAATGAAAGTCCCGGTAGCCTCCAGCTACCACAAAATCGACGACGAGAAGCCTGAGCAGCGGATGTCGCGCGAGCCGAAATACCTGTTCATCGAGAACTACATCCCGATGTTCAATGCCGACCAAAGCAAAGTCGTCGCCATGGTCGAGATCTACAAGGAACCGTCGGATCTGGTCGACCGGATCGACCGTGGATTCGCCTCGATCTGGGTGGCGACGCTGCTCGGCGGCGCAGCGATTTATCTCGCGCTGTTCTGGATCGTCCGCCGCGCCGCCACGCTGCTGCAGAGCCAGCAGCAGCAACTGATCAGCAACGAAACCTTTGTCGCGCTGGGGGAAATGTCCTCGGCGGTGGCGCACAGTTTGCGTAACCCGTTGGCGACCATTCGCTCCAGCGCCGAACTGGCTCAGGAAGTCGCCAGCGACGGCGCCCAGCGCAATATCGGCGACATCATCAGCCAGGTTGATCGCATGTCACGCTGGGTGCGCGAGTTGCTGGTGTCGTTACGGCCGATGAGTGACGACGGTGAAGCGGTGGATTTGCTCGCGACGGTCGAAGACACCCTCGGCGCGTTCGAGGCGCTGATTCGACGCAACGGGGTTGTCGTGCGATTCGCCCCGCAAGATTGCCCGCCCATCGTCAGTCAGCAGGTGCTGCTCACGCAAATTCTCAACAGCCTGTTTGCCAATGCCCTGGAGGCGATGCCCAAGGGCGGGGTGTTAACGGTCGAAATCGAAACGCCCCAGCCCCATCAGGTGCGCATGACCCTGAGCGACACTGGCAAAGGCATGAGCGCGCAACAGCAACTGTTGGTGTTCAAACCGTTTTTTACCACCAAGCAGGGCGGACTTGGCGTCGGTCTTGCATTGGTCAGAAGAATCATGGAGCGCTTTCAGGGTTCGGTCGTCTTGACCAGCCGCGAGCAGGAGGGAACCCGCGTCAGTCTCAACTTTAAAGTGGCATCGGGAGGGGAATATGGAACACAGCATTCTGCTGGTCGAGGATGACGAACTGTTGGCCGACAATATTCAGACCTACCTGGAGCGCAAAGACTTCGAGGTGACTGTCTGCCATTCGGCTGAAGACGCGCTGGGGCAAATTGAAACCTTTATGCCCGACATCGTGCTGACCGACAACTCGCTGCCGGGCATGAGTGGACACGACCTGATCCAGAAGCTGCGCATCAGCGCGCCGGATCTCAAAGTGATCATGATGACCGGCTACGGCAACGTCGAAGATGCCGTGGTGGCGATGAAGGAGGGCGCCTTTCATTACGTCACCAAACCGGTGGCGTTGCCGGAACTCAAACTGCTGCTCGACAAGGCCCTGGCCACCGAGCGGATGGAGCGTACGCTATCGTTCTATCAGGACCGCGAGGCACAGAAATCCGGAGTGCAGGCGTTGATCGGCGAATCAGCGCCGATGCAGTACTTGAAGAACACCATCGGGCAGTTGCTCGACGCCGAACGTCGCATGGCCAACACCGATCTGCCGCCGGTACTGGTTGAAGGCGAAACCGGCACCGGCAAAGAATTGGTGGCCCGTGCATTGCACTTCGACGGCCCGCGCAGCAAAGGCCCGTTTATTGAATTCAACTGCGCGTCGATCCCGTCGAATCTGGTCGAGTCGGAACTGTTCGGTCACGAGAAAGGCGCGTTCACCGACGCCAAGGATCGGCGGGTCGGGCTGGTGGAAGCGGCGGACGGCGGCACGCTGTTTCTCGATGAAGTCGGCGAAATGGACCTGCTGTTGCAGGCCAAGCTCTTGAAGCTGCTGGAAGATCGCACCATTCGTCGTGTGGGTTCGGTGAAGGAGCGCAAAGTCAATTTGCGGGTGATCAGCGCGACCAACTGCAACCTTGAGCAAATGGTGCAGCAGGGTAAATTCCGGCGGGATCTGTTCTTCCGGTTGCGGATCATTTCGATCAAGGTCCCGCGTCTGCACGCTCGTGGCGAAGACATCTTGCTGCTGGCCCGGCACTTCCTCGCCAGCCATGGCAAGCGCTATGGCAAACCGCATCTGCATTTCAGTGATCAGGCCGAAGAGTTGCTGCTCAGTTACACCTGGCCGGGCAACGTGCGCGAGTTGCGCAACATGCTTGAGCAAACCGTGCTACTGGCGCCGAACGACACCATCGCCGCGCATCAGTTGAATGTCTGTATGAGCCTGTGCGACGAGTTGCCGCCGCAGCATCAGCATCAGCATCAGCATTACGAACCGGCGCCGCATTACGAGCCGCGTCCGGCCAGCAACATGGAGTCGATGAACCTGCCGGAAGTCGAGCGCGACATGGTGCGCAAAATGCTCGACAAGACCGACTGGAACGTCACCAAGTCCGCCCGCTTGCTGGGCCTGAGCCGCGACATGCTGCGTTATCGCATTGAAAAGTTAGGCCTGGCCCGACCGGACAAACGCCAGTGGTAACCGGTGAGCTTTGGGCACCACAAAACCCTGTGGGAGCGGGCTTGCCCGCGAAGGCGTCCTGTCAGTCAACTGATATGGCGACTGACACTCCGTCATCGCGGGCAAGCCCGGCTCCCACAGGGTTTAGTGTTGATTCGGTGGGGCGAGGCAAGCCAACAGGCACGTCGGATCCAGCACCTCATCATTCACATAAATCCCACGCTCGGCATCGTACGTGCGGACAAACACCCGCACCGTCGCATCCGCCACGGTCGGCAGTTGCGAATCGCGAAACACGTGGCGATCCGGGATGACCACGAAATCCTGCGGCGCGGTGTCATCAAACGGCCGTGGCGGCTGCGCGGACAACGACGGCGGAGCGGGGTGGGCGAAGGGCTGGTTCGGCCCGTAGTAGATGAAATTGCTGTCCAGCGCGTGCGCCTGTGTGGCGGCGAGCAGACAACCGGTCAACAACAGCCGTTCGAACATTTGCATGGCGGCACCTGCGAGTGCGGTTTTCCCCAAGGCTATTAACTATAGCTGCCCTGCGGCAGGTCCTACAGCGTTGGCTTACAAGTTTGCAACAACCGCAACTGGCGGGCTGATCTAGACTCGGATCCGCTCAATCACGAGCATCGTCCGGAGTGCGCCATGGAAGTGCCAAACAATAAAACCGCCATCGAAAGCAATCGGCAGGCGTGGAACGATTCCGCCCGTCACCATCAGGATTCGCCTGACTGGCAGGCGCTGCTCAGCGAAGTCGCTCAGGCGGACTTCTCCTGTCTTGATGAGACTTTGAGCGGATTGCTGGCGGTCGACGGTAAAGACGTGATTCAACTGGGCTGCAACAACGGCCGCGAAAGCCTGTCGCTGTTCGCTCTGGGTGCGCGCAGTGTGGTCGGTGTCGATCAATCGGCGGCGTTCCTCGAACAGGCGCGTGAGCTGAACAAGCGTTCACCGCACAGTGCTGAATTCATCGAAAGCGATATCCATCACCTGCCGGCGACGTTGCACAACCGCTTCGACGTCGCGCTGATCACTATCGGCGTGCTGAACTGGATGCCCGACATTGGCGAATTTTTCCGCCACGTCGCGCAGGTTCTGAAACCGGGCGGACAACTGGTGATCTACGAAACCCATCCGTTTCTGGAAATGGTCGATCCTGACGGCGAAGACCCGTATCGCCTCGCGACTTCGTACTTCCGCGCAGAGCCGTTCGTGCAGGAAGAGCCGATCGTCTATGTCGGCAAGGTCGAACAGCAGGCGGCGAAATCCTACTGGTTCGTGCACAACCTCGGCGCGATCTTCAGCGGAGCCATCGGGGTAGGGCTGAACATTGCGCACTTCAAGGAATATGCGCATTCGAATCGGGAAGAGTTGTACGACCAATACCTGAACCAGCAAGCGCAGTTGCCGATGTGTTTCACCCTGGTTGCCACCAAGGCCTGAAGTTTTCCATTGTGACAAATGGCCTCTTCGCGAGCAGGCTCGCTCCCACATTGAATGCGTGCATGACGCACATCCAGTGTGGGAGCGAGCCCGCTCGCGAAGGCGGCCTCATGATCGCCACAATATTTCAGAGCTGAATCAAGCCCCCGCCGCCGCGCTCACGGTCGGCCGCCCCGGTTTGCGCAATGGGTCAAGCCGTGAGCCCTCATAACGGGTTTCGCGGAAGAATTTCCAGCGGCCGAACAAGCAGTAAACGTGAGTGACGCGTCCCTGCTCGTGGTAGCCCATGCGGATGTGCAGCTTCAGCGCCGGGATGTTGTGGGTTTCGCAAACGTCGACCACTTTGTTGCAGCCCTGCGCAGCCATGGCTTCCCAGAGGGCGACTTGCACGTCCACCGACAGGCTGCTGCCGAAATAGGCGCGGATCATTTCGCCACCGAATTCGAAGAACTCGCCGGGTAAAACCTTGAACACGCAGCCGTAATAGTGGCGGTCGTGATAATCGCGAATGCTCCCCCAGATGAAGCCCACCGCATGGCCGTCCGCATCGAGGTACATGTGCCCGGTGTGACCTTCGGCGGCCAGTTCGGCCATGGTTTCCACGCGATCACCAAAGTGCTTGGCGAACGCCCCGGCGTTCTGCGGCGTGATGTCGACCTTGCGCAGGCCTTCATAGGGCCGCAGCTTGTGCGGCGGCACCGGGCTGACCAGGTCGCGCTCCATCCACAACAATTCCCAGTGAAAGAACACGTAACGTTTCCACAACGTGCTGAAGGTGCGCCCGAGGCCTTTTTGCCGGATGCGTTCTTGTAGTTTTTCGATCACGCTCATGATGCCCTCCGAGGCCGGAGCCAGGGTGTTGTGGATGATGCTTGGATGGGTATAGATCAAGCCTTTCAATTCATTTCAAAGTGCCATTTTCGAAGGATTGCAAGTTATGTAACTCAATCGAGTGCTGCCGTACCGCGTGCAAACTCCTTGTTCAGATCGGCATAGGAAACCCGCGCAATGCCGGTCAACCGATGCTCTAGCACAAGGCTCAGAGACTCCTGGGGGGCGAGATAGGCATCGCCGAAATCAGCCCCGAGTTGTGTGGGATGCGCGACGATCTCCAGCACGCCATCGGTCGGCACGCTGTCGCTGCGCAGATCCACCGGCGTGCAGACGTAATCGGCGGTGATCCCGGTCAGACTGTGCAAGCGCCAATTGAGCAAACCTTTGAACACGCGTTTGGCCAGGTTGAGGTTTTGCCCCAGATTGCGCGCCAGGCGAATCGGTACACCTTGATGCGCGGCGAAGCGGGCGACGATCTCGCCGATTGGCCAGATGTTGTGCACATGCTGGTGCGAATCGATATGGCTCGGCCGCATGCCGTGGTCGACACAACGTTGCCATTGCGCCTGCAACTCATCGTGCACCGCGTCGCGATCCTCACGACTGAGCCGCAGGCTGTGACGCGCGAGGCTGAGGTCGAACACGCCGTGGCTGTCGCAAAACGTTTGGCGCGTGACAATCCTCTGGCTCAGGGGGCGCCCGTAAGTCAGGTTGAAGTGCAAGCCGATCCGGCCCGCCAGCGCGGGATGCCGGGCCATGGCGCAGGCCGCTTCGAACGCCGGCATGTTGGCCATGGCGGTGGCGGAACTGATGATCCCGGCCTGAAACGCCGCGAAGATCACCGCGTTCTCGTTCGCGCTGAGGCCGAAATCGTCAGCGTTGACTATGACTTGGCGAGGCATGTTCGCCCTCCGGGGTGATCGCGACAGGTTTGACGGTGGGTGCAACGGGTTTGGCCGCGCGTCGGGCTCGCCACTGTTGCACGGTCGGTTTGAGTCGATGCCACAGGCGCAACGCCAGGCCCAGCGTCAGGCCACTGGGCCGCCAGGAATAGAAACTCCAGCGCCAGTGCTCCAGTTGCCCGGTCATGCGTTCATGCAGTTGATGGCTGGAGTTTTCCAGGCTCACGCGCGAGGCATCGATCCAGCGCCAATGCTCGTCCAGACCCCAGCGAATCCATTCCTCCAGCAACACCCGGCCACTGCCCAGATCAGCGTATTGCGGCAGGAAGGCGAGGTTGTAATCGTAGAGCCGGCCCTGTTCGAGCAGGCCGAGGCGATAGCTGATGCAACGCCCGTTCAGCTCCAGCGTGACCAGCCGCACCAGGCCTTGGCCGGCGAGGGCGATGAAGGCGCGCTCGATCAGTTGCCGACTTCGATCACTGGCAAAAATGCCGACACCTTCGTCACCTTTCCAGCTCACCGCTTCAACTTCGCTGATGGCGTGCAGCAATGGGCCCATCGACATCGCGTCCGGAACGATGCGCCGTACCTCGGCGCCACACGCCGCAATCCGCTTGCGCGCCCGCCGCAGTTTATAGCGTGGATCGCCGGAGACTTCCTGATGATCGGCCTCACTGATCAAGTGCACCGGCACTCGACAACTCAGGCGTCGTTCATCCGTGGAGCTGCGGGCCATCCATTCGGTGAGGGCGCTTTCTTCACCGGCAGGTTCGGACAGTTCGTTGAGTTGCAGCAACGCATGGGGCACTCGCTGATGGATCAACGCCAAGGCGTTGCACATGTCCTCACTGCCCAGCAATGACAGCAGCGCCAGTCGATCGGCCAACGGATAGCCCAAATGATGCAGCACCCGAAACGGCACGCCAAAGTAGCGCTCGCGACTCGCCACCAACGGCAGGCACAGCCGCAACTCGTCCGCGTCCCAACCCAGCAGAATGTGCAAGCGCTCACGCTCGCCAAGTGTCTGCTCGGCCGCGCACAACCAACCGAGGTGGTTGAACGGTGTGTGGTCCGTCACCTGCAGGCGCAATGCTTCATACGCCGCTGCCGGAAAATCGGCGGCGCACAATGAAGTGCGCCATTCGAATCGCATCACCATAAGCTCAGTTCACCGTGGCCGTTACGGGTGGGCGGGAAGGTTTGCGCAGCGCTGCCAGGCGCGAGCCGCTGTAGCGGGTCTCGCGGTAGAAGCGCCAGCGGCCGAACAGCATGTACACATTCATGATCCGCTGCTGTTCGGTATAGCCCATGCGCAGGTGCAGCTTGAGCGCCGGGATGTTATGGAATTCGCAGACGTCGACGACTTTGTCGCAGCCTTGCGCGGCCATGGCTTTCCATAGCGCCAACTGCACATCCACTGACAGTTCGGTGCCCCAGTAGGCACGGGTCAGTTCGCCGCCGAACTCGAAGAACTCGCCGGCATTCACCGGGAACAGGCAGCCGTAGTAATGCCGGTCGAAATAGTCCCGCACGGTGCCCCAGATGAACGCCACGGCATCGCCCTGATCGTCCAGGTGCATGTGCCCGGTATGCCCTTCCTTGGCCAGTTCGGCCATGGTGCCGACGCGGTCGCCGAAATAACGGGCGAAGGCGCTGGCGTTGTCTGCCGTGATCTTCACCACCCGCAATGGCGGATAAGGTTTGAGGCTGTGCGACGGTACCGGGCTGGCCAGATCGCGCTCCATCCACAGCAGTTCCTGGTGGGCAAAGACGTAATGGTTCCAGGCTTTTTTTACGGTGGCAGTGAGTCCTTTCTGCCGTAGATGTTCAGTGAGGTTACGCAGCAGTTTCATGGTGTTCACTCCTGATGACGACGCATCGCGCGGCTCAAGGCTCGCGCGGCAGAACATCAAAAGGGCGGTCATGAGGCGCTCCAGTGCAGGGCGAACAGGGTTTGTCCTGGCAACGCGAAGCGCACGCGACCGTCCTCGCAGTGAAACGGTGCGTCGCGGCTGCGGTTGTCGGCGCCGAAGTAACGCAACGCGCCTTTGTTCGACGGGCACCTGGCACCGCTCAGTTCCACACGCTGCAATCGCGTGCCTTTGTTCACCCCAAGCAAGCCACGCTGCTCGCCGTCGGCCATCGCCAGTACATCGACTTCAAAACCATCGTTGTCCAGCTGCAGCACTTGCTGCAGCCAATGCTGCGCGATGAATTGCTGGGCCAGCCCCACCGGTTTCAGTTCGAAATGATCGTCGCCGAGCACTCGCAACATGCCCTTGGGGTACTGCGGCTCATCGGCGGCCTGGAACCAGTTGAGCATCGTCAGCAAACCATCCTGCGAGGCGTTGATCACCACTGATGCCCACCACAGCGATGCGTAATGGGTGTCCTGATCGTAGGGGCTGAGGCTGGAGCCGCTGGACATATTGGTCTGATCGAGCAGCAAGGCTTTGCGCGGCTGGCCATTGCCATCGAGGCCGACCAGTTCGGCAGCGCGGCGCACGCTGTCGCGGTAGACGCGGGTGGCGAGCAGGTCGCGGATCATCCATTCGTGCCACGCGAGCGCATCGACCTGATCGGCGGACTCACTCAGTAAACGCCGCGCCCAATCGATGCCGCGCATGTCCGCCGCGTTGTCGGCGAACGGCCCGTTGACCAGCCGTGAACTGGCCGGCATGGCGATGCGCACGCCGGCCCGGGCATTCGCCGGATCACTGCGCACTTGCCGGGCCATGCTGGTGAAAATCGCCTGGTACTGCGCATAGCTCGAATAATTGAGGTTCGGCTCATCGGCGAAACCGATGTAATGCGTGCCTTTGCCACCCAGTGCCCGAGTACCGGCCAGCCACGCATCGAGGCCGCTGTTGCTTTGTACATCGGCGCGCAGATCGGCCTGACGCTGGCTGCCGGCGAGCAGGGTGATGTCCTGTCGGATGCCGAAACGCTCCTGATACACCTGACGGAACGCGTCTTCGAAATGCGGGTTCTTCGCCGTGACGTCGACGAAGCTGTAGTAACTCGCCGCCGTCGGTTTCAGCGCATCGAGCGCGGCATGACTGGCCGGCGGCGGCATCAAATAAGGCAGGGCAATGCCCAGATCGGGCGTTCGGCCGAGGACTTTGTCGTGCAGAACCAGGTGAATCTGGCCGACGTCTTCGCGTAGCGGTTTGAGCTGCTGCGCAGTTTGCGCAAACAGGTTGGCGGTGCCGTCGAGCCAGAACGCCGCTTTGCCGCTCCCTTGCAAACGCAAGCGCCAGACTTGTTCTTGTTGGCTGACCGGCAGTGCGACCTGATCGAACTGCCAATAGGCGCGATAGGGTTTCAGTGCCAGCGTCAGCGTTTGCTTATCGCCCACCCGCTGTGCCTGCATACCGCTGACGCCGCCATGAAACTTGCCGGCCAGCACCGCGCGCTCGCCGGCGGCTACTTTGAAATACAACTCGTCGCCGTTACGCGTTTCGGCGCTGAAATGCACTTTGGCCGGGGCGAACAGCGCCACGGTTTTTTCGTCATGTTCAATCCGATAACCACGAAAGCTATAGCCGGGAATTTCCAGTCGACTGCTTGCAGCCCCGGGCAGCAAAGTCCAGGTCTGCGAACCGCGAGTTTCGCTGGCTTTGATCAGCCGTTCGCCCTGCAGCTTGCCCTGACCGTCGAGCAGATACAGATGTTCTTCATTGGCCTCGGCCTGCCATGCCGGCACCCAGCGCACTGTCACGGTGTCCGGGCGATCCGCTTGCAGGTACAGACTGCCGTCGCGAATCTCGCCCCAGCGCATCGACGCGGCGAAGGCGTCGAGCGACAGGCTGACGCCGAACAGCAGGGCCAGGCCTTTCATGCGGCCTTCCGTTGCAGGATCTGCAGCATCGGCAGCACGTCACGGGGCAGGATGATCAGGGTGTGCCAGAACGCAACGCCGCTCAAACGGCAATAGAGCACCAGCATCGCCACGGTCACCGCCAGATAGGCAATCGACGATGCCGCTGCGGCGCCGACGATGCCGTAAGCCGGAATCAACACCAGGTTCAGCGCCAGATTGAGCAGGGCGCCGAGGCCCATCAGCAACGACACCGTGCCGGGGCGATCCTTGCCAATCAGATCCAGGCGCAGAATGCTCGCGTAGCACAGACCCAGCAGGCCCGGCAGCAAGGCCAGCAGCGCCGGATAGGCCGGTTGATACGCCACGCCGAACAGCGTGATGATCAACCATTCGCCGATCACGGCCATGGTCAGGCAGGCGCCCAGCATCACCGTGGCGGTCAGGCGCAGGGCCAGCGGGGTGACTTTGTCCATGCCTGCGTCCTGTTGCAGCAGGCGCTTCATCAGCGGCGTCGTCACCGCCTCGGGAACGATCAGCAGCAGTTCGGCGGCGGCGCTGGCCATGGCGTAATGGCCGAGCGCGGTGCTGCCCAGCAGGGCGCCGATGAACAGGTAATCCGAGCGCAGAATCACTTGCTGGAACAACAGGTCCGGATGGCTGCGGGCGCTGAAGCGCAGCAGCTCGTTCTGGCTGGCGCGGTCCCATTGCAGCTGCATCGGTTGCGCACGTTTGAGCCAGACCCAACCGGCCAGGACCACCAGACTGATCCCGGCCAGCCAACTGATCAGCGCCGCTTCCAGCGCAGCACTTTTCCACATCCAGAACAGCGCAAGAAACAGCAGCAGCGGCGCCAGCGATTCTGTCAGGCGCAAGACGTTGAACGCGACCACGCCGCCGGAAGCGTTGTGCAGGGTCAGCAAGCCGCTTTTCAGCACCGTCAACGGCACTGCCAGCAGCAACAGCCAGGCGAGCAGACCGAGTTGCATCGTGATGTCGAGTTCAGTACCGAACTCACGTACCAGCGCCACCACCAGCAAGGTCAGCAGTCCCGCCAGCAGACAGCCGAACACCAGCACCTGAGCGAGCAGCAAGCCCATCGGCCGTTGCTTGGCGGCTTGATAACCGACCGCCGAATTCAGCCCGCCACTGGTGGCCGCGCTGATCAGGTCGGGCAAGGTACTCAGTAGCGCAAACAAACCACGCTCACTGGGCCCGAGGATCCGCGCCAGCAACACGTTGCGCAGCAGGCGCAGGGCGATCATCGCCAGTTTGGTGCCCATGCTCAGCGCCAAATGTTTGAGATAGTGGTTGCGGCTCATGGCCGTGCCCCGCGATAAATCCGCCACGACAGCAGTTCCGGATTGCGCGCGCTGCGTTGACTGACGCCGAAACGCGGCAGGTTCAGCGGGTCGCCTTCACCGCGATAAATGCCGGTGCCGGTGCCCAGCGCAAACGGGTAATCGTGATCGGCAATCTGTTGGCGCACGCGTTTATCGTTGTCGCCATTGGGGTAGCAATACACCGGTAATGGCCGATTGCAGCCGTTGTACAGGGCATCGCGGCTGCGCTTGATTTCTTCGTCCAGGCGCACATCATCCAGACCCGTGAGGATCGCGTGACTGGCGCCGTGCGGGCCGAACCGCACCAGCCCCGAAGCTTCGAGTGCGCGCACTTGATGCCAGTCCAGCGCTTGCGGTTGCGAGTCCTGCGGGCATTCGTCGGTCAGGCGATCCAGCTCGTGCGGTGCAAGGCTCTTGAGGCTTTGCAGGTAATGCAGCAGCGCCAGGCTTCGGCGGTCGACATCGATGTCATCGACCAGCACCGGTAAGGGATGACCGCAGACGCGCAGGCATTCAATCAAATGCATCCGCGCCTTGTCGCCATGGCTGCCCCACAGTGTTTCGCCCAGGCTTTCCCACCAGAAGCGCTGGTGGCTGCCGATGAAGTCGGTGGAGAGGAAAATGCTCGCCGGCACCTGGTGTTTTTGCAGCAGCGGGAAGGCGTTGACCGCGTTGTCACGCCAGCCGTCGTCGAAGGTCAGTGCAACGCGCGGCCGTTCGGTGCGCAGCGAATTGGGCTGCAGAATCTCCATCAACGGCACGCAATCGAAATGCCTGCGCAGCCACACCAGCAGGTGCTCGAACGCTTTTGGGCCGACACACAATTCGTTGCGGTGCGGCAGGTCGGCGGCGCGGTCATTGGCCAGCACCCGATGCAGCATGAGGATCACCCCGGCGCCGTGCAGCTGATTGCGGCCCACGGACGAATTGAGATAGAGCCAGCCACTGGTGCGTTTGAGTAGTTGTTTGATCGCCATGGCCTCAGTCCTTTTTTATCGGTTCTGTTCCGGATTCCACTGGGCATACCGCTGGCCGCGCAGGAACTGCCACAGGCCGAGGCTCATGCCCGCCAGAGTGATCAGCAAAAACGCCGCCAGACGGAAGGGTTTGGGCAAGCGGTGTTGCGAATCGAGCAGGCCGGCGATGGCGATCGTGTAGCCGATCAATTGCGCGATCAGGCTTAAGCGATAAAAGCCGTGTTCTTGCCACAACCAGAAGTTGCTCAGCAGCAAAGGCAGCAACAGCACGGGCGCCAGTCGGCGGATCAATTTGTGGCTGATCAAGGCGATCGAATACAGGCCATGCTTGAACGGATTGAGCAGCTCGCTGCGTTGCGCCAGGCTCTGCAAGCCGCCGACGGTAACGCGCTGACGCCGGCGAAATTGCTTGCCCGCCTCGTCGACGCCATGGTCGATCACTTGCGCTTCGGGCACGTAGACGATGCGTTTGCGTGCCACCGGAGCGCAGGTGCTGATGAAGAAATCGTCGTTGACCTCCGCTGGTACGTTCTGGAACAACTCGCGGCGCAGGGCGAGCAGGGCGCCATCGGCGGAGACCATGCAACCGGTGCGATTCTCCATACGGCGCAACCAGCCTTCGTAATGCCGATACAGGCTGTCACCGACGCTCAGGCCCCCGCCGGTGACCGGAATCACCATGTGCCCGGCACAGGCGCCGACTTGCGGATCGCTCAACGGCGCGAGCAAGTGGCCGAGGGTGTCGCGTGACCATTGATTGTCGGCATCGGTGAACACCAGAATATCGCCGGTACTCAGCGCGGCGCCGGCATTCAGGGTCGCGGCCTTGCCCTGGCGGGGCAGGTCGAGCACGGTGATGCGCGGGTCGACCACTTTGCGCGCGCAAGCCACGGTGTCATCTGTCGAGCCATCGCTGGCGAGGATGATCTGCAACGTTGCCGGCTGATAATCCTGAGCCAGCAGCGTGCGCAACTTGTGCTCGATGTGCCGCGCCTCGTTGTGCGCGGCGATCACGATGCTGATGTTCAGCGGCGGCGCCGGAGTATGGCGACAGGCCGGGAACAGCGGCGCCAGCAGCGTCAGCAGCAGCGGATAGCCGAGATAGGCGTAGACCGGCAATAACAGGCACATCCAGAAAATGAACTCAGCCACGGGCAGGCCTCCTGGCGTTCCAATGACACAGACTCAGAATGAACGCGGCACCGGCCAGGTGCAGGCGCATCCAGTGCAAGCCCCACAATTGCAGGGTCAGGCCGATGTTTCGGTGTTTGATGCTCTGGCGAATGCTCAGTACCAGGCCGGGCACCAGGGTCAAGGCGACCATCAGTGTCGCGTGATGCGGGAAGCCGTCGAGCAGTGCCGAAATGGCCAGAAAATCCAGAACCCACACCGCGATCGACAGCAGGGGGAAGCGCAGCAGGCGCAGGCTCAAGCCATGGGTACGCAGCAGTTGTAGATGACTGCCCTGACGCCACATCTCCTTGCCCATCCACTCGCGCCAGTTCATTTCGTAGCCCCAATGCAACGCGACCTGCTCATTGACCGACAGCAGGCGTGCACCGTGCTCGCGCAGGCGCAAGGTGAATTCCTTGTCTTCGCCGGTACGCAGGCTTTCGTTGAAACCGCCGACCTTGTCGAACCAGTGCCGGCGCATCAACAGGTTGGAACTGGGCAGCCAATCGACGACATGGCTGGCGTGGCTGGTTGGGCGCAACGTGCGGCGCTGCCATGCGGTGGCGTACCACGGCGCGGCGGCGGGCGTGTGCAGATCGAGGCCAAAAACATCGGCCTGGCCGCTGGCTTCGATGTCCAGCAGTGGGGTGAGCCAGTCTTCCGGCATCTCGACGTCTGCGTCGATGAACGCCAGCCATTCACCGCTGGCGATCGCCGTGCCGCGATTGCGCAACGCGCCGATCAACAGGCCCGGCATCACCAGCACCTGAGCGCCGAACTGGCGGGCAATCTGCGGGCCCTGATCGCTTGAACCGTTGTCGACCACGATCAATTCGCACTCGACATTGGCGGCGTGCGCGGCTTTTTGCGCAGCGAGCAGCGTGCGGCCAATGTGCCGAGCCTCGTTGTACATCGGAATGACGATACTGATCCGGCTCATGCGCGGGCCTCCTTCGTCAATGGCGCTTGTTCGGCTTTCAGGCGCAGCACGCTCGTCATGGCGAGCATGATCCACAGGTATTTCTGGTTCGGTGCGCTGAGGAACATCAGAAACAGCGTCAGCGACAGAAAACTCACACCCAGATGCGTCATCAGATCCGCCTGCTGCCAGTCGCGGCGCAGCATCCAGGCGGCCCGCGCACGAATCAGGTTGTACAACCCAAGGCCCAGCATGCCGACAAACAGCAGTCCGGCAGGGACCCCGAGTTCGCTGAAGATTTCCAGGTAGGTGTTGTGTGCACGGCGGTACAGGTCGCCGATCTTGCGGTTGGCGGAAAACGCCTTGGCGTATCCGGTGGTCGCGTAGTGCAACGGGAAAGTCCCGGGGCCGGAGCCGAGCAGCGGGTTCTCGCGGATCATCTGGCTGCCGACCACGATGTACGAGGCGCGGCGACCCAGGGATTCGTCGTTGTGGCCCTTGGCGCCCGCGCTCAGCACGCTCAGCGATTGAATGCGCGCGAGGTAACCGGCAGGCATCGCATAGATCGCCAACGGAATCACGATGGCCGCGCCAAGCATGGCAAAACCCAAATGCCGTGGGCGAATCCGCTTCAGTTGCGCGCGGTAGTGCCAGCAGCCGATCAACAGACTCAACGCCAGCACCACCAGCCCGGAACGCGACTCGGTTTTGGTCATGCCGCCCAACAGCAGCAGGCAGCAACCGCCCCAGAACAACCGATGCCACAGGTTCGGGCTGCGGATCACCAGCAGCAGGCCCAGCGGAATGGCGAAGGCGATCAGCAGGGCGAACGCGTTGGGGTCTTCAAGCAGCCCGGCGGCGCGGCCCTGGTCCTGGAATTTGCTTGAGAACATCGCCATGGCGCAGGTGGTGCTGACCGCCAGGGTCACCAATCGGGCGAACAGGTCGAGGTTAAGCTCGCGGCCGATCAGCAGGGTGATGACAAACAGGATCAGACCGACACCGAGTTCGCGCAGGTGCCCCAGCGACATGCCCATGTCATCGGTGTTGAACAGGCTCAGAAAGTACAGAACCATGAACCAGATCAGGTAGCGCCAGATATTACTGCGCAGGCGCTCCGAGGGAATCTGGTGCAGCGCCAGTTGCAGCATCAGGATCACCGCCAGTGATGCGCCGATCAGCTTGCTTCCGGACAGCATGTTGTCCTTGAAAAAACCTTCGAACGGCACCAGGGCGGCGATGCCGAGCAAGCCCCAGGACGGCTTGCGATACAACACGGCAAACCCCACCAGACCCAGGACTGCCCCCGGCGCCAGATACGGATAAGGGCTGGCCAGCAAAGCAATGCAGACCAGACTGAGCAGACTGACGATCGAGAGCGGGAAAATCATGCGCGTGCCTCCCGTGCCGTGCGGATGTACAGCTGCGACCAGCGCTCGGCGAGAGCCTTGAGGTCGTAGCGATCCAGTTGCGTGCGTTTTGCGTTATCACGCAGTTGCCGCGCCAGTTTCGGCTCGGTCAACAGCGTGTCGAGCTGACGGGCGAGGGCCGCGCTGTCGACGGGTTCGACGAGCAAACCGTTGTGTCGGTGTTCCAGCACATCGGGAATCCCGCCAACGCCAAACGCCACCACCGGCACACCGGCCTGCATCGCCTCCAGCAAAATCATCGGCGTACCCTCGGTGCGCGAGCTGATCACCAGCGCATCGAGTTGCTGCCACCACGGTTGCATGGCGATCTGGTAACCCGGCAGACGAATCCGTTGCTGCAAGCCAGCGGCATCGATTCGCGCCTGCAATACCTCGCGTTCCGGGCCGTCGCCGAGCATCACCGCATCCAGTTGCGCATATTGATGACACAGCGGGATCAGCGCATCGAGAAACAGATCCGGGCCTTTCTCGCTGCTCAGACGTCCGACATAACCCGCGAGCCAGCGCTGCCGGCCGACGTCATGCACCAGCGCCGCCGCGGCTGGCAAACCATTGGGAATTACCTGCAGCTTCTCCGCCCGTACGCTGGCCTGACGGTGCAGCAGCGCGATGCTTTCCGCGACGCAGACCACCCGATCTACCGAGGCGGTGCGGCACAGTTGCAGGCTCAACCAGGTGTAGAACTTTTGCTTGCGGCTACGCGGGGTGAAGCCGTGTTGGGTGATCACCAGCGGCAGGCGCAACAACGTTGCGCCGACCCAGCCAAACAACAGGCCTTTGAAGTTGTGGGTGTTGATCAGCGGCTGCTCGCTTTGCCGCTGCCGCAAGTGCCGCAGCAACTCCCCCAGCCCGGCACAGCCGCGGCAGTCCACCCCGGCCTCACGAAACCGCGCGATCAGCTCTGCTGGGGCGTCGAGGAACAGCACCTGATGCTGCCCCGGCGTCGCCAGGCAATGATCCAGCAACATCCGTTCAGCCCCATAGAAACCGCCGCTGCTGAGCAAATGAATGATCGGCAGGGCGGCGTTCGGGGCGGGCGCGGTGTTCAATTGCGCACCCAGTGCAGGAAGCTTGGCACCGTCCAGCTCTTGTGCGGATTGCTTGGCAGTACATTCTGGTCGTTGATCACCAACAGCACCGGCAAGCCCAGTTCGTGGCTGATTTGCGCCGGGTGTTTGAAGCGGTGATCGAAGAACTCACGCACGTAGACCAGCGCGATCGCCAGCAACAGACCGGTGAGCAGGCCGAACGGGATAATCAGCCCCGGTTTCGGGAAGGCCGCCTCGGTCGGTTCGAACGGCGGGCTGAGTACGCGGGCGTTGGACAGGTCGTCGTTGAGCGAGCGCGTGGTGCTGCTTTCGGCAAAGCGCTGGGCGTAGGTCGAAAAAGCGGCGTGCATCGCATCAATCTCGGTGTCCATCTGCCGCAGCTTGCTCTGGGTTTGCTGCAACTCGTGGATGCGGTTTTTGAACTCGGTGATGCGCGCGGTTTTCTGGTCGATCACCTGCTTGACCACGGCCAGATCGGCGGTGCGTTCCTGGATGCGGTTGCTCACCACTTTGAGGAACTGCTGACGGGTGCGGGCGATTTGCTCGCGGGTCAGCAGCATCGGTTCACTGCCAGGCTGGAAGACCGCCAGATCGTTCATGTAACGGCTGACCTGCGTGGTCAGTTGTTCGCCCATCTGTTTGATCTCCCGGTCCTCGAACGCCACGTTGTCGACGGTGGTGGTGAAGGTGAAGGGGAAGGTGTAATCGTTGAGCTTGCTGCTACTGGCGGCGGCCATAGCGGTTTTCAGGTATTCGAGCCAGCGCTGGCTCTGCAACAGGCGATCCTGATACAGGTTCAGCGCCTGCTCTTCGGTGTTGATCGCGTTCAGGCGGAAGGTAATCTCTTCCTTCGGATCCGAGGCGCCGACACTTTCCAGCAAGGCCTGACGGTTGCCTTCCAGACCATCGAGGCGCACTTGATAGAGGTGCTTCTTCGATTCGTAGAAAGACTGCGGCAGGTCGATCGATTGCAGCGCCTGACGGCTGACCAGATAGTTCTGCAGCAGGGCACTGACAAACGTCGTGCCTTGATGCGGGTCCGGGAAGCTGTAGATGATCGAGATCACGTTGGAGCCGGGCAGGGTCTCGATCTTCAGGCTATCGATGGCCTGTTGGGTCAGCGCATCGAGCGTGGTGTCACGCACCGGATCGGTCTCCAGCCCGAGCATGTTGCGCGTCGGGTTGATCACGTATTCGCGCAGCGGCGAACTGACGTAGCGCTTGAACGGCTCGCTCACCAGTTTGCTGAAGATGCCCGGCGAAGGCGTGTATTCGCCCTTGTCGCGCAACTCGCTGATGGTCTGGCGGATCAGCGCCGGCGACCGGAGGATGTTGCTCTCGGTTTCCATGTCCGCCAGCGACGGCGGAATGAACGTGGCGTTGTCCACCGTCAGCGACGTGGTGGCGTCACCCTGGGAGAGTTTTTTCGACTGCACGATCACCTGCGCGGTGATATCGAAGCTCTGTTTGAGCACCAATGGCAGCAGCAGGGCGATGACTGCAAAGATCAGGAAGACCCGTTTCACCAGACGCTTGTTGGCGAAGAAGATCCTGAAGAACTCATGCAGGTAGTTTTCCTTTGGATTCATGGTCGGTCACCTGAGAGTCAGTTGTTGTTGCTGTCTTTGTTGTCGACGCGGTAGCCGAAGCTGAACCCGACGCCCTGGAACAGCACCACGTCGGCCAGTTGCCGAGCCAGCTCACCGGCGCTGGCCAGTTTGGTTTTCGGCACGAAAAGCATGTCGTCGGGTTGCAGATAAGCGATTTGCGAAGCATCGCCGGACAAGGCTTTTTCGACGTCGTAGTGCACTGCCTGCACCTGATTGCCGTTGCGGCGCATGATCACCACCGAGTCCAGCCGCGCCTTGACGTTGGTGCCGCGCGCCAGGGTCAGCGCCTCAAGCACCGAGACGGGTCGACGGATCGGGTAGGAACCCGGTTGGCCGACTTCGCCGAGCACGTAAATCTCATTGCCGGCGGTGGACTTGAGCAGCACGTCCACCGTCATACGGCCCGGCAGTTGCGCGTACTTCTGATTAAGGAAGGTTTCCAGCTGATTGATGGTCATGCCTTGTAGCGGCACGGCGCCGATTTCCGGAAAACTGGCGTAGCCGTCAGTGCCGACGGTGATCTCGCGGCTCATGCCGGTGGCCGGGTGGTTCAGTGCATTTTTCAGGTTCTGTTCGTTGGTCAACGGGCTGATGATCTGCACCGTCAGCTGATTGCGGTTGGGCTGGAACAGTTGTTTGCGCTGATAGACCCGCTGGATTTCCTGCCGCGCCTCATCGCTGGTCAGCCCGGCGATTTTCACCGAGGTGTTGGCGCCCGGCAGTTCGATGGTGCCGTCGGGCAGCACCAGTTGGTTGCCGTTGAGCTGGCTGGCAGCGGTGAAATTCAGGCCGATCTGATCACCCGACTGCACGCGGTAGGCCTCCGAGCCGCTGGTGCTGATGCGGAAGATCACGTCCAGCACATCCTGCGGGCGCAGGGTCTGCTCGATCTTGGGCATATCGGTTGCCTGGGCGTTGGCCGGGGTGGCGGTGAGGATATTCACCGGCATGTTGCGGGTATCGGAATTGCTGGAGCAGCCCGCAAGCGGCAGCAACAGCAAGACAAGCATTTTGGCGTTCATGGCGTCATCCTTTGCGGTTGCTTACAGATTTTTGTAAAGCCACTTGGGCATGTAGTACTTGCGCCGGTTGAACACGCTGCCGACCACTTTCGCCCCGGCCTGGGTAAGGCGTTGCACGGCGGCCTGGGCGACTTCCCAGCGGGTGTCTTCAGCGCGAACCACGAACACCACGCCATCGACCTGAGTGCTGATGACCAGCGTGTCGGCGGCGGAATACACCGCGTCGCCATCGATCACCACGAAGCGGTACCGGCTGCCCAACTGATCGAGCAACGGGCTCAGGCGCTCGGCGGTCAGGTGTTCCATGGTGCGGATCGGCCGGCCGTTGGGCAGCACGTCGAATGGCAGGCTCGAAATCTGCACCACGCAGTCCTGCAACAGCGGCGGGTTGTCCGGGTTGAACAGCAGGTCGCGCAGGCCGCGCTCCTTGCTCAGGTTCATCTGCTGGGTCAGGTTGCTCGCCGATTGGCTGGCGTCGACCAGCAGCACCTGGCCGCTGCTCATCTGCGCCAGTTGACTGGCCAGTGCCAGCGCGCTGGTGGTGGTACCGGCGCCGGGGTTGGCGGCGGTCAGGAACAGAATCCGCAGATCCAGATCCAGCACGGTCGAGGTCAGGTTCGATTCGCTGGGGTTGGCGATGCTCAGGCTTTTATTGGTTGAACCGTCCATTAGCTTGCTCCGTGGCCGCTGAATACTTTGAAGGGGGTTTTCAACAGGATCTTCAGATCAAGCAGAAGGCTCTGCTCGGCGATATAGCTGAGGTCCAACTCAACGCGCTGGTCGAAGTCGATGTTGCTGCGTCCGGAGATCTGCCACAGGCCGGTCATTCCGGGATAGATGCTCAAGCGAGCGAGGTGATTGTCCTTGTAGCGGTAAGCATTGAAGGAGGTCGGACGGGGGCCGACCAGACGCATGTCGCCGCTGATCACGTTGATCAGGTTGGGCAGTTCGTCGAGGCTGGTGCGGCGCAGAAAGCCGCCGATGCCGGTGATTCTCGGGTCCTTGTCGATCTTGAAATCAATCGCGTCGGCCCCGTGCTTGTTCAGGTGGCGCAACGATTCCTTGAGGTCTTCGGCGTTGGCGACCATGGTGCGGAATTTGTACATGCCGAATTTGCGCCCGCGATAACCGGTGCGTTTCTGCACGAACATCACCGGCCCCGGGCTGGTGAACTTGACGGCCAGCGCCAGGCCGATCAACAGCGGCGAAAACACCAACAGAATCGCCAGGGCGCCGAGACAAGCCACAATCCGATTGGTCCGCGACACCTGCCATGGCCGGCCACCGTCACGGCCAGTCACCCAACCGCGACCCTGGCGATGAATTGCGGCATCGAGGCGCATGCGGTGCTCGGGGTCTATGCGCTTGTCACGACGCAGTTCCTGCATCGGCATCGCTTTCTCATGTCCAGTCATAACGTTCTCCACTGATGGTCAGCCGCGTGCGGCGCGTGGGCGATAGGCAGTTGGGTAGTAGTCGCGGAACCAGGCGATGAAGCGCCCGAGTCCTTCATCCAGCGCTATCCGGGGCTGAAAACCGGTGGCCTGGGCCAGATCGCTGGCTTCGGCACAAGTGTTGAGGACGTCGCCCGGCTGCAAGGGCAGCAGCTCGACCACGGCTTTTTGACCGAGGTGTTTTTCGATCAGCGCCAGGTAGGTTTTCAGTTCCACCGGGTGCTGGCCGCCGATGTTGAACAGCCGCCACGGCGCCATGCTGCTGGCGGGATCGGGCTGTTCGCGGTTCCATTCAGGGTTGGCTTGTGGCGGTTGCGGGATGAGGCGGGCGATGCTTTCGATGATGTCGTCGATGTAGGTGAAATCGCGCTGATGCTCGCCGTAGTTGAACAGCTTCAGCGGTTGCCCCTCGCTGATCGCCTTGGCGAACTGGATCGGCGACATGTCCGGCCGGCCCCACGGCCCGTACACGGTAAAAAAGCGCAGCCCGGTGCAGGGAATGCCAAACAGGTGGCTGTAGCTGTGGGCCATCAGTTCGTTGGCTTTCTTGGTCGCTGCGTACAGCGACAGCGGATGATTGACGCCGTCCTTCACCGAATACGGCGTGGTCTGATTGGCGCCATACACCGAGCTCGACGAGGCGTAGATCAGGTGCTCGACCGGATGCTGCCGGCAGCTCTCCAGAATGTTGAGGAAACCCTGCAGATTGCTGTCCAGGTACGCCCGCGGATTCTCCAGCGAATAACGCACCCCGGCTTGCGCGGCGAGGTGGATTACCACTTGCGGACATTCCCGGACGAACAGCGCTTCGATGGCCGACGCATCGGCCAGGTCAACCGTAGCGAGCTGGAAATCGCCGACCTGCTCGCGCACCCATTGCACGCGATCGTGCTTGAGCTGCGGATCGTAGTAGGCGTTGAAATTATCCAGACCGACCACTGTGTGTCCGTCGCGCATCAGCCGCAAAACGCAATGGGCACCAATGAAGCCGGCCGCGCCGGTGACCAGGATTTTCATGGGCGCAGCCCTTCGGGGGCGATGTGGCGCAGGCCGATGCCGCTGTAATGCAGGCCTGCAGCGGCCAGATGTTCCGGGTTGTAGAGGTTGCGACCGTCAATCACCACCCGCGCTCGCAGCTTGCTGGCCAGCCATTCGAAATCCACCACGCGGAAGTTTTTCCACTCGGTGCAGATCACCAGCGCATCGGCATCCTCCAGCGTGTCGTCGCGGGTGGCGCACAGGTGCAAGTCGTTGCGGTAGCCATAGAGGCGCCGGCACTCGGACATGGCTTCCGGGTCGTACGCCTGCACGCTGGCACCTTCGGCCCACAGCGCATCCATCAAGTAACGGCTGGGGGCTTCACGCATGTCGTCGGTATTGGGCTTGAACGCCAGGCCCCAGATCGCGATGGACTTGCCGGCCAGGCCCTGGGGGAACTGCGCTTTCAGTTTGCTGAAAAGGATGTGCCGCTGACTGTCGTTGACGTCAGTGACGCTGCGCAGCAGTTTCAACGGCATGCCGTTGTGTTCGGCGGTGTGCAGCAGGGCGCGCAGATCCTTGGGAAAACACGAGCCACCGAAGCCGCAGCCCGGATAGATAAAGTGATAACCGATGCGTGGGTCGGAACCGATGCCCTTGCGTACTGATTCGATGTCAGCGCCCAGCAACTCGGTGAGGTTGGCCAGCTCGTTCATGAAGCTGATGCGCGTGGCGAGCATCGCGTTGGCCGCGTATTTGGTCAGCTCGGCGCTGCGGTTATCCATGAACATGAGTTTTTCGTGGTTGCGGCAGAAGGGCGCGTACAGCTCGCTCATTTGCTCGCGGGCCTCTTCATCGCGGGTGCCGACGATGATCCGGTCGGGGCGCATGCAATCGGCGAGGGCGCTGCCTTCTTTGAGGAATTCGGGGTTGGAGACCACGCGCACGTTCAAATCGGTCCTGCCGCGGCGCAGCAATTCGCTGTTGGCGGTGGCGAGGACTTGATCGGCGGTACCGACCGGCACCGTGGATTTGATGATCAGGGTACGATCGGCCTCCATTAAACCGGCGATCTGACGGGCAACGTTGAGCACATGGCTGAGGTCCGCGGAGCCGTCTTCATCAGCCGGGGTGCCGACCGCGATGAAAATCAGCTCGGCGTGTTCGACCGCGTCGCTGGCCTGAGTGCTGAACAGAAGGCGCGCAGCCTTGATGTTTTCTTCAAGTGCGCTGGACAGCCCTGGTTCGCTAATGGGCGGCACGGCTTGTTGCAGTTGTTTAATCTTCTTCGGGTCTATGTCAACACATAAAACCCGATGTCCGACATCTGCAAGTGCAGCAGCTTGTATAAGTCCAACATAGCCCGTGCCAAATACGCTCACGTCCATCTGCGCACCCTCGATAGAGCGAAAAGAAGAAGTTTTTAGAAGACCGTAGAAGGGGTATAGCGCAGTGTTTGAAAAGCGTGTCAGCAAAATGACATGTTGCACCTGTATAACACTTGAGGGTTTTTTGGCGATTGGCCATCAAGTCATTGCTGCGATTGGATTTGTTGATTTTTTGCAGATTTGTTCAGATTCAGAATAAGCGATAAACGGTTGTAAGCCTTACATTTCAAGGCTCCTGGCGCTGAAGGTGTGTCAGATTTGAGTCAACGTTTTTTTGACGCTTTACCGGAGAATCAGTCAATTCTTGCGCTTTGATGGCTGGGTGCTAGTGTCAGTTTCTACCCGACAAACCTTTGACTCCCCGCTTTTTTGCACGACCGGTATCGCCATGTTCAGATATGCGAAAGAACTGCTTTTAATTATCTATTTGTTGTTTTACTCCGCTTATTACATTGAGCGGGTAAATGCTATCGGCCTGGGTTTTTCTATACTTCTTTTTGGCGCGATGTTTTTGGCGCTAACTTTGGCGTTATATCTAACGGCGTATATACGTCAGACACTCATTCGACATCTATTCGCATTGGTGATGTTTGGTTCGGCGGTGTTTTTCGACATCTATACCCGTGTCACCGCGGATTACCTGAGCTACAGCAATTTCGTCTCGCTGGTGTATTCCGGCGGCTTCATTCAGGAAGCGGCGTACCAGTACCGGGACGCAATCATCCGTAGCGCGCTCAATGGCCTGCTGCTGTTGTTTGCCATCGGTCTCAAGCCGCGCCATTCGCTCATGGTGCCGAACGCGTTGCGCGTGGCGGCGCCGTTGTGTGGCGTGCTGCTGCTCAGCGCGGTGCTGTTTTTGCGCGCGGGCGAGGGTGCCCGGGGTTTGCCGATCATGTACACACCGTTGGCCTATCTGAACCTGTTTGCCTATGAAGCGCTGCACAACACCGTCGGCCCGCGTGAGCCGGTCACGCTGGCGCGCAGTTCGCAAGCGGTGGGGCATGACATCGTGCTGATCATCGACGAAAGCATCTCCGGCAATTATCTGGATATCAACGCGCCATTTGGCGTGCACAGCAATCTCAAACAGCCCCACGCAGGCGTCGACATCTTCAATTACGGTTATGCCGCGTCCATTGCCAATTGCAGCGCCGACACCAACATCACCCTGCGCTACGGTGGCACCCGCGCCGACTACATGCGCATCAACAGCACCCTGCCGTCGATCTGGCAGTACGCAAAAAAGGCCGGCCTGCGCACGGTGTACATCGACGCCCAACGTACCGGTGGCAACCTGCAGAACCTGATGAACGAGGCCGAGAAAAAGGACATCGACGAGTTTGTCCAATTCGACCGCACCAGCGTGCGCGACCGCGATATGGCCGCCGCCGCGAAGCTGATCGAACTGCTCAACGACGACAAGCCCGAGCTGATCCTGATCAACAAGGTCGGCGCGCATTTTCCGGTGCACGACAAATACCCGGATGCCTTCATGGCCTACCGCCCGACCCTGCCGCGCGGGCAGTTCACGGAAGTCGCCGATACCGGTGAGCGCGATGGTTTCAATGGTCAGGTGGATGACTGGATGCTTTATCGCAACGCCTACAAAAACACGGTTTTATGGAACGTCGGCGAGTTTTTCGCGCGGGTATTGGCCAAGGGTAATCTGAACAATGCACTGCTGATCTATACCTCCGATCACGGGCAGGATCTGCACGAACGCGGTAACCCGGGGCTCAATACCCATTGCGGCGGGGATCCGGTGGAGGAGGAGGGCCTGGTGCCGCTGGTGGTGATTCAGGGCCGCGATCTGAAAACCTTCGACTGGTCGGCGCAGTTGGCGGGGAACAAGGATCGCTCCAGTCACTACAACATCTTCCCGACACTGTTGCAGTTGATGGGTTATGACCTGGCGGGCATCGAATCGGTGTACGGCAAGCCGCTGACGGTGCCGACGGTGGATGAGTTCACCTTCAACTATCGCTTCAATGCGCGGTTGGGGGCCAAGCCGGAGTGGAAACATATTGATCTGGGCCGCATTGTGACGCCGACGCAGGCGCCGGCGAGTGTGGCAGCGGGGCAGTAGGTTTTGTATGGGCAGAACTGGCCTCGTCGCTGGCAAGCCAGCTCCCAGAGTAATTGAGGGTGTTCACACTATGGCGTTCACCCTCGCACCCTGTGGGAGCTGGCTTGCCAGCGATGAGGCCGTGTGATTCAACGCAGGATTCAGGTCTGTCACCGTCATCCGCTATTCTTGCCCCACACTGACTCATCAGGTGGCGGCATGCTCCAGATCCAAAACGTTTGCAAAAGTTACCTTACCCCCCAAGGCCCGTTACCCGTGCTGCAAGGCGTCGACCTGACGCTGGAACCCGGGAGCAGTCTGGCGTTGATGGGCGAATCCGGCAGTGGCAAAAGCACCTTGCTGCACTTGATCGCCGGTCTGGACAAGGTCGACAGCGGCAGCATTCGCAGCGGCGAGCAGCGGCTCGAAAGCATGAACGAAGCGCAACTGGCCAACTGGCGGCGCACGGAAATCGGCTTGGTGTTCCAGCAGTTCAACCTGATCGGAAGCTTGCGCGTCGAAGACAATCTGGCGTTTCAGGCACGCCTGGCCGGGCGTCACGATCCGCGTTGGCAAGCGCATCTGGTGCAACGTCTGGGCCTGGGCGATTTGCTCAAACGCTATCCCGAGCAGCTCTCGGGCGGCCAGCAGCAGCGTGTCGCGTTGGGCCGGGCGCTGGCCTCGCAGCCGAAACTGCTGTTGGCCGACGAACCGACCGGCAGCCTCGATGAAGCGACCAGTGACGAAGTGCTGCGATTGTTGCTGGAACTGCTCGACGACACGCCGACGACCTTGCTGATGGTCACTCACAGCCCTCGGGTGGCGGCGCGGTTGGCGCAGCGGGTGGTGCTGTCCAGCGGACGTTTGACGTGATTGTCTTCCGGCAAACCCTGCGTGCGCTGCTCAGCCATTGGCGACGGCACCCGGTGCAGTTTTTCAGTGTGCTGACCGGGTTGTGGCTGGCCACCAGCCTGTTGACTGGCGTCGAGGCGCTGAACAGTCAGGCTCGCGACAGTTACGCTCGCGCCAGCCAATTGATCGGCGGCGAACCGCAAGCCAGCCTCAGTACACCGAGCGGTGCGACGTTCCCCCAACAATGGTTCATCGACCTGCGGCGCCAGGGCTGGCCGGTGTCGCCACTGTTGAATGGACGCTTGAGCCTCAAGGATCACGACAATCAACGCCTGCAACTGATGGGCATCGAACCGGTGTCGCTGCCTGCCGATTCCGCTGTGGCCGGGCAGGCGATGCCGATCGAGCGTGTCGTCGAATTCTTCACGCCGCCGGGCAGTACGTGGATTTCCCCGGAAACCCTGCAGGCCCTGAACCTGCGCGAAGGCGCTACGCCGCAAACGGTCAGTGGCCAGACGTTGCCGCCGTTGCTGGCGCAAAAGGACATGGCGCCGGGCGTGTTATTGGTCGACATCGGCGTCGCGCAAACCCTGCTCGAACAACCCGGACAACTCTCGCGTTTGCTGTTGCCCAAGGATTTTCACGGCGAGTTGCCGGCCACGCTCAAAGGCCTGTTGCAGCTCAAAAGCAGCGGCGAGGAAAACAATCTGGCGCGCCTGACCGAGAGCTTTCACCTCAATCTGGATGCTTTGGGTTTTCTGTCGTTTGTTGTCGGCTTATTCATCGTGCATGCGGCCATCGGCCTGGCGCTGGAGCAACGGCGCGGCTTGCTGCGCACATTGCGTGCCTGCGGGGTCAGTGCGCGGATGTTGATGGGTTGCCTGATTTTCGAATTGGGTGTGCTGGCGCTGGTCGGCGGAGTGTTCGGGGTGATCAGCGGTTACTGGCTGGCCAGTGTATTGCTGCCGGATGTCGCCGCCAGCCTGCGCGGGTTGTACGGCGCAGAAGTGGCGGGGCAGTTGCGTCTGAGCCCTTGGTGGTGGTTCAGCGGGATCGGTTTGAGCCTGCTCGGCGCCTTGCTGGCCGGTGCCAACAGCCTGCTTCGCGCAGCGCGTTTGCCGCTGCTGGCGGTGGCGGATCCGCAAGCCTGGCATGAGCAATACACGCGCTGGTTGCGGCGTCAGGGCTGGCTGGCCCTGGTGTTGGGCGTGATTGCGCTGGTGGCGTTGCTTTGGGGCGACAGCCTGGCCAGCGGGTTTGTGCTGATGGCGGGGTTGCTGCTCGGCGCTGCGCTGGCCTTGCCGGTGCTGTTGAGTGGCGTGTTGAATCAACTGCTCGGGCGCAGTCGTTCGGTGCTCGGGCAATGGTTTCTCGCCGACTGCCGCCAGCAATTGCCGGCACTGAGCCTGGCGCTGATGGCGTTGCTTCTGGCGCTGGCGGCCAACATCGGCGCTGGCAGCATGACTGCCGGTTTTCGCCAGACTTTCAACGACTGGCTCGAACAACGCCTGAGCGCCGAGCTTTACATCAATCCGAGCAACCCGGCCCAGGCCCGCGAGATGTCCACTTGGCTGAAACAGCAGCCACTGGTGACGGCGGTGCTGCCCAACTGGCAAGTCGCGGTCACCTTGCAAGGCTGGCCGGCGGATGTCTACGGAGTGATTGATCATCCTTATTATCGCCAGCACTGGCCATTGCTCGATGCCAGTGGCGGTGATCCATGGGCGCATCTGGCGACGGATGATGCAGTGATGCTCAGCGAGCAACTCGCCCGCCGCCTGCAGGTGCGCGCCGGTGATCGCCTGACAATTCCTGCACCGAATGGCGCGTGGTCGCCGCGCGTGGTCGGCATCTACGCCGATTACGGCAATCCCAAGGGGCACTTGCTGGTCAACAGCAACCATCTGCTGCGCGGATGGCCGCAGTTGACGCCGAACCGTTTCAATCTGCGTATCGACCCACAAAACATTCCGCCATTTCTGAGTGCATTACAGGCGCGTTTTCAACTCGATGACAGCCGCATCGTCGATCAGGCGCGGCTCAAGGGCTGGTCGGTTGAAGTGTTCGAACGCACCTTCGCCGCCACGGCGGCTTTGAACACCTTGACCCTGGCGGTCGCGGGCGTGGCACTGTTTATCAGCCTGTTGACCCAGAGCCAAAGCCGCCTCGGCCAACTCGCGCCGCTGTGGGCGCTGGGCGTGACACGGCGCCAATTGATGCTGCTCAACCTCGGCCAGACCTGGCTGCTGGCGGTGCTGACGCTGGTGTTGGCGCTGCCACTGGGGATTGCGCTGGCGTGGTGTCTGGACGCGGTGATCAACGTACAGGCGTTTGGCTGGCGTCTGCCGTTGCGCGTGTTCCCTTGGCAGCTTTTGCAACTGATGGGGCTGGCGTTGCTGGCCACATTGCTGGCGTCGGCGTGGCCGTTGTATTCGCTGTACCGCACGCAACCGGCGGATCTGCTGAGGACGTTTGCCCATGAGGACTAACTTCGTTGTGCTGATGGTTCTGCTGTTGCTCGGCGGCTGCGATCAGTCAGTGCCCGAGCAAAAGGGCTTTGCCGGGATGGGCAATCAGGCACAGGCATTTACGCCGGTGGTGCCGGGGCGGGTGTTCAGCTTTCCGGCGGATCACGGTGCCCATGAGGGTTTTCGCATTGAGTGGTGGTACGTCACCGCCAATCTCAAGGATCAGCAGGGCAATGATTTCGGCGTGCAATGGACGCTGTTTCGCAGCGCCCTCAAACCGGTGCCGGAGCAGGCAGGTTGGGGCAGTCAAACGATCTGGCTGGGCCATGCGGCAGTGACTTCGGCAACGGCGCATCATGCCGCCGAGCGTTATGCCCGCGGTGGCGTTGGTCAGGCCGGCGTGCGTTTGGCGCCGTTCGAGGCGTGGATCGATGATTGGCAGTTCAGCAGTCAGGCGGTCGATCCTTTGAGTGACTTGCAACTCAGTGCGCGCGATAGATCATTTGCCTATCAACTGCATCTCACCTCCAGCCGTCCGTTGGTGCTGCAGGGCGACAAGGGGTTCAGCCAGAAATCCGAACAAGGGCAGGCGTCGTATTACTACAGCCAACCGTTTTTTCAGGCCAGTGGCACGTTGCAGATCGATGGCCAGACTTACACCGTCAGCGGCCCTGCCTGGCTCGACCGCGAGTGGAGCAGCCAGCCGCTGACAGCCAGCCAGACTGGCTGGGACTGGTTCTCTTTGCACCTGGACAGCGGCGAACACCTGATGCTTTATCGCATGCGCCAGAAGGAGGGCGCGCCGTACCTGACCGGCACCTGGATCGGCGCTGACGGCCAGACGCAAACGCTGCATAGCGAGCAGATCAAACTTGTCCCGCAAGACACCGCCAAGGTCGCCGGCCGCGCGATGCCGGTGCGCTGGACGATCAGCATTCCAGACAAGCACCTCGACATCAGCCTTTCGGCGCTCAACCCCAACGCATGGATGGACCTGCGCATTCCCTATTGGGAAGGCCCGGTGCGTGTCAGCGGCAGCCACGGCGGCAAGGGGTATCTGGAAATGACCGGGTACTGATGTGACTCCTGCGTGGATCCGGTTGAACTCCATTTGGCCGTCGAACCTCTACAAAAGGTACTTCCTGTTGAGGACCAGAGATGAGCGACGACCTGCACAAGGATTCTCCCGCCGTAAACGTCGCCCGCGAACTTGACGACCCTGAAGCCTGAGGACAACACCGATGAAACCTGAATCTGAAAACCAGCATCCTGACGAACCCCGGCCAGCGGGGGAAACCGAGCGCGACAACGACGCTCTGCGTCCTACCGATCCGAAGCAGCGTGAAGAGAGCGCTAAAGGCACGGCCAGTGGCGAATCGACCGCACAGGAAACCGCCGCGCCACAAACCAAAGCCAAGCCCTGACCAGCGTCTATGCTCAGTGACACACCCCGCGCCAGAAATGATTCCGGCGTCGGGTGCTACCACTCAACGACAGGGAAAGTACGCTTATGAAGCTTCATGCACTCGCCAGGTCCATCGCCCTCGCAACGCTGCTGTCCGCCTCCAGTCTCTCTGCGTTTGCCGCCGACATACCGCTGTCGGCAACGGTTGAAGCCGACAAAGTCACCACCAAAGTATTAGCGGTTGATGCGCAGAATCATCAGGTTGTGCTGGAAGGCGCCGAAGGCAAGCAGGTTCACGTACAGCTCACGGAGAAGGCGAAAAACCTCGCCAATCTGAAGGTTGGCGACCAGGTTACCGTGGAGGTCATGCGCTCCGTTGCGGCCTATCTCGATACCGATGTGGATAAAGGTCTGCCTGGCACCGCCGAGCGAACCGGCGAGTTGCGCAATGCCCCGGGCAGCAGCAATCCCGGCGGCGAGGCTTACCGTCAGGTGCAATTGAAAATCACCAAAATTGATTTGAAGACAAATCAGGTGACGCTGCAGAACCCTGCCGGCGTATCGAAAACCCTCAACGTCGAACGGCCTGAAATTCAGGACAAACTGAAAAATCTCAAAGTCGGGCAGAGCGTTGTAGTCACTTATACCGATGTATTAAAAGTGACCAGTCAGCACGAAAATTGAGTTATAGCTCTACAGGATGACTGCTCTTGTACAGTCTTTGTATTAGAGTAGTCATACTATTAGTTGGTTGTGGGGGCTCTGAAAGTTTCGTGAAAGGTTTATGTGGGGTTTCATCGATAAATATCTATTAACTTTCTTGTACATAATATTTACATTGAAGTATGGCGACATATCCGCCAACTTCTATTAAAATCCTTCGCGTTCGCCCAGTGTCAGGGCTCTTTACCGGTGCATGGATTGCCAGGCCATTACACTGGGCGAACACCTCCATCGGAGCAAATGTATACAATTTCAGTTAAAAAAAAGGGTGACTTTTAAAGTCACCCTTTTTATTGCCGTGAGTTAAACCGATGTTTGTATCCCGCGTTTGTCTCGCTGTCCCTGGAAACGCTCGATAGTCGCCTGGTACATTTTCGTCCGACGGTGATTTTTCCCGTAGGTGCCTGCAGCGGCGACCGTTCCTGCCTGGATGTGATCGAGATAACGGAAGATCTTGCGCGGCGACAGCAGTTTGATGCCGTATCCAAGGCTCACCATTCGATCCTGCAGGGTGTAACCGGGTACGCGGTCATCCATGCAGAAGTGCAGGCCATGAGACTTCATCAATCGCACGTTCCACAACGTACAGAAACTTTTCAGGTGAGTTTCCTTATAAGGTCTTGGCGGTTTGGATTTCATCCCCAGACGAACTTTTGCCTGACGAACATAATGCTTGCAAAAGCGTGAAGTTAAACGCCAGGTGTCCCGGACAATCCCCCGATTGATTTGCTCGACACAACCAACTGCGGCGATGTCCGCACTTTTTGTGCACTCGCGCAGCATCATTTCAAACACTTCTTTGTCATAGACGAAGGTGTCGGTGTGGAGCAAAAACAAGTAATCGGTTTCAACCTGTTCCAGCGCCAGATCAAGTGCCTTGCCATGGGCAATATGGCCCGCTTCTTTGCCCGGAGAAGGCCGCTCGATCAAGTTGATCCAGTCGAGCGAACGCAAATAATCCAGACTCTCATCCGCGGAATCGTTGTCCACCACCCACACTGGAATGCGCTTTTCCTGGGCGTGCTGGTGCAATAGTTCCAGGCACATCCGAGTAATGTCGGCGGTCTTGTAATTGACCAGGACAAGGCTGAAGTTCGGCTGTGGTTGGGTTGGCAGATTAAACGCACTCATAACAGAAAGACTCATCCACGGTTCAATGACGACAGGGGGCTCATGGACCGGGATAGTAGCGATGCAACCTTAGCCGAACCTTAATATGCAGGTCTGGCAGCGCTTCAGAATGTGTCGAAGTGAGTCGAGAGAAAGCCGCTGTATTTGCTTGGCGCGCTCGGGTTAAAGGCTAGAATGCCCGCTCAATTCACGATCCAAGGAAGAAGCGGCGATCGCCGTTGCGTCACGGATGAAACCACTTTCCCTCTACCACCCGGCGTTGTACTGGCTGCGCGTGTGGCAAAAAAGACTGTTCCGGCACATCGCCTGGCACTGCTCCAGCAAGCGTTACGCTCGACCCGTTGTGTCGACCGAACGCCTGCCATTTCGCTACCTCAAACACACCTCGAAACTCATCCGTAAACTCGGCGACTCCGACCTCGCCCTGCAACACAACAAAGTCATCAACCTCAAACTCGCCGTCGCTGCCATCGACGGCGTCATCATTGCGCCTGGCGAACATTTCTCCTTCTGCCGTCTCGTCGGCCGCCCAACGCGTAAACGTGGTTACGTTGAAGGGATGGAATTGTCCTTCGGCGAGGCCCGTACCGGCGTCGGTGGCGGGATATGCCAATTGAGCAATCTGATTCATTGGATGGCCATACATTCACCGTTGGTGGTGGTTGAGCGCTCCAATCACAGCTTCGATCCGTTTCCGGATGAGGGACGAGTACTGCCGTTTGGCTCCGGTGCGGCGATTTTCTATAACTACATTGACCTGGTGCTGCATAACCCGACAGACCGGTGTTTTCAGTTGAAGTTGAATGTCGGGCAGACGCAACTGGAAGGTGAGTTGTTATGTGACCAGGTGCGGGCGTATCGGTATCACGTTTTCCAGGAAGGGCATCGGTTTGTGCGCGAAGGGGAACGGGTATATCGGGAGAATGAGATCTGGCGGGAAGTTCGGGAAAAGGGGCAGGTGGGGGCATTGGTGATGCGCGAAAGGCTTTATCGCAATCGTGTGGTGGTCAAGTATGCGGTGGCGGACGAGTTGATCGGATAGGGCTGGCGCAAACTGCGCAACTTCTTGCGCAGTACGGCCGAAGGCCATCATTGGCCGTGCAATGAGTCAAAAGCAAACGATCGACGACCTGCCGTTAGATTATTTTCAGCCCCAACACTTTCGCGCACTCTTCAATCGAACGCCTCTGCGTCTCGGCATACAACCCCAACTCATCAATGGTCGAGCGCCCCAGCGCCTGTTCGAACGCCTGTCTATTGGAGTGCTCGCCATAATGCGCCTGGGCGGCATCCCCAAGGTTCGACTGAAAAATTCCCGCTGCACTGACCGGCAGGAAATCTTCGTACACCAGCGGCTCAGCTTTCACATAACCATTGCGCAACAAATCCTCTAGCGAGGCGTCACCGAGGCTACCCGACGCCATGCCTTTTTCCGTAGCGAAGTAGCGAAAGTACGCCAACTCATGTTCGCGCATGCCGTCGACGCTGTCGGGAAATTCGCCAAAGTGTTGAGTCATCAGCGTGTTGTAGCGTGAGGCATTGCCTTCGTTGGGGAAATCACCGAGCTCATCGCGAGCCGCATTCAGTAATCGGTCATACAGCGCCCGACCCTTGGGTGTCAGCGCGGCGCCGCGTTGTTCGATTTCGCCAAAACGCGCACTGTGGCTGCCACGGGTTTCGCTCTGATCGGTGAATGCGACTGGCTCATCCAGCGCTTTGAAACTGGTCTGGCGCAGCAGGATCGGGCATTGCCGGCGAGGTGGGCCTTCGATCACCGCTTTGGGCGTGATGCCATGGGCCGGCATCTGTTCCTGGACGATATCGATGTCCAGCGTGCGCGGGGTCAGGTGATTGATATGTGGGCCTTTGAACGCCACGACATCGGCGATCAACCGGTGTTGGGCGCTCAACGTCTGATACTGCGCAGCGGTAACGGTTGCGCTGTGATGCCAACGAAAGGTTTCCAATGCCTGCAGGACGAATTCCTGCGATTCGGTTTCATTGAGTCCGCCAGCCGTTTCAGCCTGGGCGATCAAACGCAGCGCCGCGTCGGTAAAGATCGAACGTTTGGCCAGGATTGACTCGGCGAAAGCGCGCAGCTCAGGGTCTTCAATCAACTCCAGCCGCAACAACGACGTGAACACTCGAAACGGACTGATTTGCAGCGCATCTTCATGCACCGCGCGAAACGCCGTCGAATGCACCGGCACGCCCGCTGGCGTCAGGTCGTAATACCCCACCGGTTGCATGCCCATGACCGCAAACAAGCGGGCGAGGGTGGCCAGTTCCGTTGCGGTGCCGATGCGGATGGCGCCATGGCGTTCCATGTGCAGGCGTTCGATTTCGCCGGTGCTGTCTAGCTGCCCGGCGATGCCTGGCTCACGGGAAAGCACGTCACGGTTGGTCTGTTCCACCAGTTCCATCAGTGTGCCGTACAGCGGCACTTCTTCGCGGTACATATCGGACATCGCTTTGGAGAAGCGTTGGCGGATCAGGTCGGGGCTGACGAAAGGCTGCACGGTCATGAAATAAATTCCTGCCACGGTCACGTAATGGATAGGAGAAAAGATCGCAGCCTTCTCCTGCGCGGGCAAACGAAGAATCCTACGAACTTCATTCTGCCAACGACTGATCCACCCGTTCGATCCAGTGCATAACCGGCGTGCGTCCGGCGCTGGCCAAGTGGCTCTGGCAACCGATGTTGGAGGTGACGATCAACTGCGGGCGGCCGCTTTCCAAGGCATTGAGGCGGTTGTCGCGCAGTTGCCGCGCCAGTGTCGGTTGGGTCAGGGAATAGGTGCCCGCCGAGCCGCAGCACAAGTGGCCGTCCGGCACCGCCGTCAGGTTGAAGCCGAGGCGGGTCAGCACCGCTTCCACCGCACCGCCGAGTTTCAGCGCGTGCTGCAAGGTGCACGGGCAATGCACAGCGATCCGCTGTTCGCTGGCGGCGCAGATCTGCTCCAGCGGTTCTTGCGCGAGAATCTGCACCAGATCGATCGTCATTTCGCTGATCCGCCGTGCCTTGTCGGCATAGACCGGATCGGCCTCGAGCAGATGCCCGTAATCCTTGATGAACGCGCCGCAGCCGCTGGCGGTCTGCACGATGGCTTCGGCGCCGTTTTGCAGGTGTGGCCACCAGGCGTCGATGTTCTGCCGGGCGCGGTCGAGCCCTTTGGCCTGGGCGTCGAGGTGATAATCCAGCGCCCCACAGCAACCGGCCTCGGCTACCGGGATGACGCTGATGCCGAGTCGGTCGAGCACCCGCGCCGTGGCGTCATTGGTGTTCGGCGACAAACCCGGCTGCACGCAGCCTTCCAGCAACATGACGCGGCGCGCATGCCGAGGGACGGGACGCAACCCCGACGTCAGCATGGGCTGCGGCAGTTTGCTTTCAAACATTCGCGGCAACAGCGGCCGAAACGTGGCGCCCACCCGCAGCAAACCTTTGAACAATCGCGGATTCGGCGCCAGTGCGCGCAGGCCTTCACGCAACAAGCGTTGCGCCGCCGGACGCGGCACTGCCTGATCAACCACCGCCCGCCCGATATCGAGCAAGTTGTGATAGTCGACGCCGGACGGACAGGTGGTTTCGCAATTGCGGCACGACAGGCAGCGGTCCAGATGCAGTTGCGTCTGTGCGGTCGCCGGCGCGCCTTCGAGCACTTGCTTGATCAGATAGATGCGCCCGCGCGGGCCATCAAGCTCATCGCCGAGCAACTGATACGTCGGACACGTCGCGTTGCAAAAGCCGCAATGCACGCAGCTACGGAGAATCTTTTCCGCCTCGGCGGCGCGGGGCAATTGTCGGGATTGCTCGCTGAGGGTTGTTTGCATGGCTAAAACTCCGCGTACATCCGGCCGGTGTTGAACAGCCCTTGCGGGTCGAGTTGCGCCTTGAGTTGCCGGTGATAGCGCAGCAGTGTCGTCGGCAACGGCTGGAACGGTGACGAGGTGGCGCCATGGGTGAAGCAGGTGGCGTGGCCGCCGAGTTCCTGGGCAAGGCTATGAATGTGTTGGCTGTCGGATTTCAACCAGCGTTGCGCGCCGGCCCAGTCGATCAGTTGCGCGCCGGGCAGATCCAGCACGCCGAGATTGTTCGGCAGCGACAGGCGCCATAACGGCAGGCCTTCGTCAAAGAATGGCGAACGTTGCTCGTTCAAATCACGCCAGAACAGCGAGTCCAGCGGTTCACCACCCAGGCGTTGATGCGCCGCCGTCACCGAGCCCTCGCCACCCTCAAGGCGCAGATACAAACTGTCGCCATCGTGGCACGCAGCGCTGATCGGCAGCGGTTGCTGGCCCCATTCGGCGAGATTGGCCAGTGCCCTGGCGCAGTCGATATCCAGGCGAATACTCAGGCATTGCCGGGGTTTGGGCAGGACTTTCAGCGAGACTTCGGTGAGCACGCCGAGGCAACCGTAACTGCCGGCCATCAGCCGCGAGAGGTCATAACCGGCAACGTTTTTCATCACTTCGCCGCCGAAACGCAGGTGTTGGCCCAGACCGGTAATCACTCGTGTACCAAGAACGAAATCGCGCACCGAGCCAGACCATGGCCGCCGAGGCCCGGACAAACCCGTCGCAATCATGCCGCCGACCGTGGCGCTTTCACCGAATGCTGGCGGCTCGCACGGTAACATTTGCCCGGCGGCATCCAGTGCCGCAAGCAACTCGGACAATGGCGTTCCGGCGCGCACGCTGACCACCAGTTCGGTCGGCTCATAGCGCACGATGCCGCGATGCACGCGAGTGTCGAGCACCTCACCGGCCACTTCGCGGCCGAGAAACGCCTTGCTGTTGCCGCCCTGAATTTTCAGCGGCGTGGCATTGGCCCGCGCTTCATTGACCTGATCGAGCAGGGCGCTGGCGCCGTCGACGTCAGCCATCAGAAGCGCTCCAGTTCGGGAAATGGCAATTGCCCGGCATGAATGTGCATCGCGCCAAACTCGGCGCAGCGGTGCAGCGTCGGGATGTTCTTGCCGGGGTTGAGCAGGCCTAGCGGGTCGAACGCGGTTTTGACGGCGTGAAACAGGGTCAATTCTTCGCTGTTGAATTGCGCGCACATCTGATTGATTTTTTCGCGGCCGACCCCGTGTTCGCCGGTGATGCTGCCGCCGACCTGCACGCACAGTTCCAGAATTTTGCCGCCCAGGGCTTCTGCGCGGTGCAGTTCACCGGGTTGGTTGGCGTCGAACAGAATCAGTGGATGCATGTTGCCGTCGCCGGCATGGAAGACATTCGCCACGCGCAAACCGTATTCCTCGCCGAGGCGGGCGATGCCTTGCAGGACGCCGGGCAATTCGCGCCGCGGAATGGTGCCGTCCATGCAGTAATAGTCCGGCGACAAGCGGCCGATGGCCGGAAAGGCGTTTTTGCGCCCGGCCCAGAAACGCACGCGTTCGGCTTCGTCACGCGCCTGACGCACCTCAGTGGCGCCGGCCTCGGTCATCACGTCGCGAACCCGCTGGCAGTCGTCGTGGACATCCGCTTCGACGCCATCGAGTTCGCACAACAGAATGGCTTCGGCGTCGACCGGATAACCGGCGTGGATAAAGTCTTCGGCGGCGCGAATGGCGAGGTTATCCATCATCTCCAAACCGCCGGGAATGATCCCCGCGGCGATGATTTCGGCCACGGCGCGTCCGGCCTTTTCCACGGAATCGAAACTGGCCAGCAGCACTTTGGCGACCTGCGGTTTGGGCAGCAGTTTGACCGTGACTTCGGTGATGATCCCCAGCAAGCCTTCAGAACCGGTGAACAGCGCAAGCAAGTCGAAACCGGGCGAATCGTAGGCTTCGGAGCCCAGGGTCAGGCGTTCGCCTTCAATCGTCAGCACTTCGATTTTCAGCAGGTTGTGCACGGTCAGGCCGTACTTGAGGCAATGCACACCACCAGCGTTTTCAGCGACGTTGCCGCCAATCGAACAGGCGATCTGCGACGAGGGATCCGGCGCGTAATACAGCCCGAACGGCGCGGCGGCCTGGGAAATCGCCAGATTGCGCACGCCTGGCTGGACCCGTGCAGTGCGGGCGGCCGGGTCGATGTGGAGGATGGTGTTGAAGCGCGCCATCACCAGCAACAGGCCTTTTTCCAGGGGCAATGCGCCGCCGGAAAGACCAGTGCCGGCGCCGCGGGCGACCACCGGAACGTTTTGTTTATGGCAGAGTTCAAGCAGGGTTTGCACCTGCTCGAGACGCCGGGGCAGGGCGACCAGCATCGGGGTGGTGCGGTAGGCGGAGAGTCCATCGCATTCGTAGGGTTTGAGTTCCTCCTCGCGCCAGAGAATGTCGAGGTCAGGGATGGCGTGTTGCAAGGCCTTGAGCAGATCGGCCTTGTTGACATCAGGCAGCCGACCGTCGAGGCGTTCGTCGTAAAGAATGTTCATTTTTGCTTGCCCAAAAACTCCCGATACAACCGCGCGGTGTCCCCCGGCTGTTCGACCATCGGCATATGCCCGACGTGGTCCCAGACATCCACCTGCAAATTGGCGATGCCTTTGCTCCAGATCGGCACGCTGCTGACATCGATCAGGCGGTCCTTGCGGCCCCACAGCAGCAGCGCCGGGCATTTGATGTCCGGCAGTTTCGGCTCCATCGGCGGGCTGGCGCGGAAATCGCGGAAGATCTCTTCCAGTTCATCGCGCTGGTTTTCATAACGCTGGGCGATCGCATCCAGCACGGGCTTAGGCACCCACGGCGGTGAGGCCATGGTCATCGCATAAAACTGCTGGAATTCTTCCCGGGAGTTGATCAGAAACGGGTTGTGCCCACGGGCCAGGTGACGCTCCATGTCGCTGACCTCGGGGGCGGTGACGCCGGCCGGGTCGATCAACGCCAGCGAAGCGATCCGCTCCGGATACGTTGCCGCCAGCCAGGCCGCGATGTAACCGCCCATGGAGTTGCCGATCACGTGGACTTTCTCCACGCCGCAGACGTCGAGTAACTGGATCATGCGCTTGGCCTGAACCGCAATGTCATAGCCGCCACCCGCCTTGAAGCCGGTTTCACCATGGCCGGCCAGATCCGGAATGATCACCCGATACTCGCGGACGAAATGCCGGGAGAAGCGCAGCCACAGGTTTTTGTCGCCGCTATAGCCGTGCAGCATCAGGATCGCACTGGCCGCTTCATACGGCCCACCCTGCCAGGTCGAGACGGTCATCTCGGCGATCGGCACTTCGATCTTGTGCAGTTTGTACAACTTGGCCTCGATGGCCATGTTCAGGTCATACAGCCAATGGCCGACCGCCGGATAACTCAACCAGCTCCAGGCCACGAACACCGCGAGGGCGACAAACAGCAAAAGCATCGACGTCTTCCTTATACGTAGTCAGGACAAAATGTGATCGGCCGGTTTCAGCGCCCGGGTCAAACGGTGATAGCTGAAACTGAAGCCGGGAAACATCGCGGTCACATGACCGCTCTTGCTTTGATACCAACTGTGGCAGCCGCCGGACTTCCAGACCGTACGCTCCATCTCCCGGTGAATCATTGCAGTGTAGGTACGTTCTGCCTCGGGGCGCACTTCGATGCTGCGCAGACCTTTGGTTTGTACGGTGCGGATGCAGTCGATGATGTAGTTCATCTGCGATTCGATGATGAACAGCGCCGAAGTGTGGCCAATGCCGGTATTGGGCCCCGTGACGATAAACAGGTTGGGAAAGTCCGGCAGGCTGGTGCCGAGGTAGGCGCGAGGATATTCGGCCCAGACATCTCTGAGCTGCACGGCGTTCTTTCCGCTGACGGGGTAGGAAATAACGCCGTCGGTAGCGTCATAACCCGTCGACCAGACGATCAGATCAACATCGATGTGCTCGCCGTCCTGGGTGTTGATTCCGTTTTCATCGATTGACGAGATGCCCTGCTCGCGGCTGTGCAGGGTGACATTGGGCCGGGTCAGAGCCGGGTAATAGGTGCTGGAAACCAGCACTCGTTTACAGCCGATGGTGAAATCCGGCGTGAGTTTTTGCTGGAGCAGCGGATCGTGCACCTGACGCTTGAGAAAACGCAGCGCTTGCTTTTGCACCATGTTAATCGCCGGTTTCGAGTACTTGAAGGCGATCACGCGGGTTTCGAACTGCCAGTAAATCAGCCAGCGCAGCAGTTTGTAGGCCGGTTTCAAACCGAGTAACCAGCGCTGAAACGGCCCGAACACTCGATCGGCGCGCGGCAGCACCCAATGCGGCGTGCGCTGGAATACATGCAGTTGCTCGACCTGCGGGGCAATAACGGGAATTATCTGCGCGGCGCTGGCACCGCTGCCGACAATGGCCACGCGTTTACCGCGATAGTCGTAGCTGTGATCCCAATTGTTTGTATGAAATGTCTTGCCCTGAAAGCGATCCTGCCCAGGGAAGTGCGGGATGACCGGTTGGCTCAACGGCCCGCTCGCATTGATCAGGAACTGCGCATGGTACGTGCCCTTGGTGGTGTGGACGTCCCAGCGTTTTTCCGTGTCGTCCCATTCGACGTGTTCGACGTTGGCTTGCAGCTCCACGCGTTCACGCAGGCCGAACGTATCGATCACGTGCTCGGTATAGCGATGCAATTCCGCTTGTTCGGCAAACATCTGTGACCAGCGGTACGGCGCGAATGACAGCGAATAAAGCGGTGAGGGCACATCCACCGCCGCGCCGGGGTAGGTGTTCTGGCACCAGGTGCCACCAAAGAAATCGCGCCGTTCCAGCAGGCGAAAATCGTCGATCCCGGCCTTGAGCAGGTTGATCGCCGCGCACTGACCGCCAAATCCACTGCCGATGATCAACACTTGATAAGTCTGCATGGGCCTCCTTCTTATAGTCGTTTTTCCGTTTTGCTCCCTTCATGTATAGCCAAAGATTTGCACTGTGGGAGCCCAAATCCATGGAAAGCATGCGTCTTTCAGGCCGCTGACCGGTGATGGCTATTTAACGTTACCCTGTTAGACTTTGAGCACATCTGTCCTGCACTTTGCAGGTTCCGTCGTGGTCGAGGCCCTTATGGGAAATACGGGACGAAAGGGACTTTCATTGGCAAGGAGGCTGTACACCTCGAGAGTCCTCGGGCTGGTGCTTGGGCTTTTGTGTGTGTCTGTGTCGATGTACTCGCTCGATCCGCCGTTATGGGTCTGGGCGCTGATGTTGTTCAATGGTCTGGTCTGGCCCCACCTGGCCTATCAGCTGGCGCGCCGCGCTCGGGTGCCTTTTCATGCCGAACATCGCAACCTGTTGATTGACGCCTTTTTCGGCGGCTTCTGGGTTGCTGCCATGCATTTCAATCCATTACCCGCTGCCACGACCATCTCGATGATGGCAATGAACAACGTCGCCATCGGTGGGTTGCGTTTTCTGCTGGCCGGCTCTGCGGCGCAGTTGCTTGGGGTTGGCGTAGGGTTGGTGGTGTTTGCCCCGGCGTTCATCCCGCAAACCACGCCGGCGCAGATGTACGCCTGTTTCCCGCTACTGCTGTTGTACCCGCTGGCGTTGGGCTGGATCTGCTTTCGGCAGGCCTACACGCTGGGTGTGCATAAACGTGAATTGCTGGCGCTGAGTCGCACCGACAGCCTCACTGGTCTGCTCAATCACGGTGCGTGGAAGGATCAACTGGAAATCGCCTTTCAGCGTTGCATACGGCAGAAGCAGGGCGCGGCCATTGCATTGATCGACATCGACCATTTCAAGGCAATCAACGACACCTACGGGCATGTGGCCGGCGATATCGTGTTGCGACAATTGAGCAAGATGCTCAAGCAGAACCTGCGCGCGACTGACGTTGCCGGGCGTTACGGCGGCGATGAGTTCTGCGTGATTCTCCCGGAGTTGCCGCTGTTCAATGCCGCCCAGGCCATGGAAGCGTTGCGCGAGCGTTTCGCGACACTGGGTTATGAGCAGAATCCGGCGTTGAAGGTCAGTTTGAGTATTGGCCTGGCGGCGTACGATCCGGCGCACCCCGATGCGACCCGTTGGCTCAGTGATGCGGATCAGGCGCTGTATGAGGCCAAGGCGAGTGGAAGGAACCGGGTGATCTGCAATTGCGACAGTTTGCCCAAGCAGCCATTGCTGGGACTCGGCGTGAGATAAATCCCCCCGCTGGCACCACAGCGGATTTGCGGTGTGGCCGCCCCTCACCCTAGCCCTCTCCCGGGGGAGAGGGGACTGGTCGCGTTGTTTGTGGCTAATGCGCCAAGGTGCAAGATCTACTTGAATTCAAGATCCTATTCAGCGCGGTGTATCACGTCGGCGCTGGTCCCGGGCATTTCCCAATTAGTCCACTCGCCACAGTGGTTCAACTACGCACGAAAATTAGCGAAAAGTCTGACAGAGGCTCTCGTTGCGACACTCTATCGACACACTTATAGTCCCTGTTCGCGAAAACCTCCGCGACGATCTTGGCCGGTCGAATACAGCACCTGACCCATCTGGAGTGAACTTTATGACCGACCAAGTAATGCCACGCTACCTCCCCATCGACACCTACGACGCCGAATCTCCGGTGCTCTTCATCAATACCCACAAAGAACTCAGCGACATGGCGGCCTGCGCGATGCATCGGTTTGTGGTCGTGCGCGATTTGGCGGACACCTTGTCCAGCCTCAACCTCAAAGGTATTTCAGACTTTGACCTGACGCGGGTCACCAGCGCGGTGCATCTGCTGATGCGCGAAGGGTGTGCCATTCTGGATGTGATTCAGGCGCGGGCGGCGCAGCGGGAGGAGGCTTACAAAACCCCGGTTTAGCGGTGTAGCGGCAGATGCCTTCGCGAGCAGGCTCGCTCCCACAGTGGATTTGTAGTGAGCACAGAATTTGTGTTCGACACGGATCAAATGTGGGAGCGAGCCTGCTCGCGAAGAGGCCAGTGCGGCCAGCACATCACTCTTTGACGCTCATATATTCCTTGGCCCAGAGAATGTATTCCTCCGGCTGGGTATAGGTGTGCGTCAGCTCGGTGGCGCTCAAGTCTGAAGCCTGGGTAAAGATCTGTCGCTGTTCGCGCAAGCTGTCGTAAGTCGCCTTGATCGCCGCAAAGTAAGCGCCGTGGCCGTCGATGGTCACGCGCACGCCCAGTTCGGCCAGACGCTTGTCGTCGCGCAGCGCCGGGTTGCCGTAGGTGACCAGCATCAGTGGCACGGTCAGATGTTCGGCGATCTGTTCAAGTTGATCAAAATCCTGCACCCCGACCATACAGATGCCATCGGCGCCCGCGCCCTGGTACTGGCGGGTGCGGCTGATTATTTCCTGAATCGGCAGGATCCCGGCATTGGTGCGGGCGATGATCGCCATTTCTGTATCAACACGGGCTTCAAGCGCCGCGCGAATTTTGCCAACGCCTTCGGCCACGGTGATCAGGTCGGTGGATTTGCGCCCGAATTGCGCGGGCAGCAAGGTGTCTTCGATGGTCAGGGCGGCGACGCCGGCGCGTTCCAGTTCGACGATGGTGCGCATCACGTTGAGGGCGTTGCCATAGCCGTGGTCGGCGTCGGCAATCACCGGTAATTGGGCGACGCGGCCGATGCGGGTGGCTTGTTCGGCGAACTCGCTGAGGGTGATCAGGGCAAAGTCCGGTGCGCCCAGCACCTGCAACGAGGCCACGGAGCCACCGAGAATCCCCACTTCAAAACCCAGGTCAGCGGCAATCCGGGCGGACATCGGGTCGAACACCGAAGCCGTGTGGTAGCAGGTGTCGGAGGCCAGCAGCTGACGGAAATTACGACGCAAATCTTGATGAGAAAGCCTGGTCATACGAGTTCCACCAATACCAAAGGAATGGAACGGCTTGAGCAAAGGTGTCAACGCCGAAGAATGAAAAGGCTATCACGCGAATGGGTCAAGGATCATGACGAATTTTCGAGGTTGCTGCTAACAGTGGTTCCAGTGCTGAAAGGATTCACTTCAGTGAAGCGGTTTGTCGGTGGCTTTGCGGGCATTGGCAAGCCTTCAAGCCGCAGCGGCCTGCTGCTGTTGGTTGGGCAGCATCACCGCCCGCACCGAATTCCCCGGCTGCAGTTGCAGGCGTTTGGCCGTGAGACGGTCGATGACCAGGCTGCTGCCGACCCGGCGCGCCCGAGCAACGGTGATACGACAGTTTTCCAGGCGCCGGTTGTGGATCAGCCACAGCGGTGCCTGTTCGTCCGGGCTGCCAAGACTCAAGGACAGCTCCAGGCTGTCACGTACCGTGCGGATGTTGCGGATCGGCGCTTCAATCACCGGCCCACCGTCGAAAATATCGATGTAGCCCTTGTGGGCGAAACCCTCGGCCTGAAGGATTTTCAGCGCCGGCTCCGTGTTCGGGTGCGCCTGGCCGATGGCCGCCTGCGCCTGTTCGGTGAGCAGGCAGGTGTACAGCGGTTGGCGCGGCATCAGTTCGGCGATGAACGACTTGTTGCCCAGCCCCGACAGGTGATCGGCATGGCAGAAATCCATCTGGAAGAAGTGTCGGCCAAGGCTGTCCCAGAACGGCGAACAGCCCGTTTCATCTGCGCTGCCCCGCAGTTCGGCGATCATCTTCTCGCCAAACAGATGCGGAAACTCGGCAACGAACAACAGGCGCCCCAGCGACAGCAAGCGGCCGTTGCTGCCGTGACGATGGTCATGGCTCAGGAACAATGAGCACAGTTCCGATTGCCCGGTCAGTTCGTTGTTGAGGAACAATGTCGGGATCTGCCGTTGAATGCCCAGATTCGGCGCCGAACTCACGGTCAACCCGACCCGATAGTTGTACCAGGGTTCACGCAGGCCGACCGCCCCGGCCAATGCACTGACACCGACCACACGCATGTCATCGTCTTCGAGCACGAACAGATAATCGGCGTCGGCACGCTCGACCTGCTCGGCGAACGCGCGTTGTGCCCAGCGCACCCGGTGGGACAGGCGATCTTCATTGACCGGCAGGGTGGTGAACCCCGGGCCGGCCTGTTCTACCAACGCCATCAAGGCTCGCAGGTCGCTGACTTTAACCGGGCGGACAATCATGCTGTAACTCCTTCTGCGCGCCTGTTCGGGCACTGTCGTTGGGTGCAGAACCGGGCGTGGTTCACAGGGCAATCAGCCGAATCGGGCTGCCATTGGTCACGTTCAGCGCCGCACACATCGCAGGGGTGAGGGACAGGGGTTGATCGGGTTGGTAATCCAGTTCGGCGACGATGGCGCGGAAACCGTGCAGCGCGTCATTGCTCAACAGGTAACGGCCACGGGCATCAATGTGTGGCTGTTGCTGCACAGGCGCGATCTGGCTGCGGACGATCGAGTGGATGTTCGTCGTACGCGCATACAGCGTCGGGCCGGCGTCGAACAGGTCGATGTAGCTGTTGGTTTCAAAGCCTTCACGCTCAAGAATGTCGAAGGCTTCCTGGCCGTCCGGATGAATACGGCCAATACAGTCCCGAGCCGCTTGCGGCAGCATCGGTACATAGATCGGGTATTGCGGAAACAATTCGGCGAGAAACGCGCGGCTCTGCATTCCGCACAGCCGCTCGGCTTCGACGTAAGGCAGGTCAAAGAAATGCTTGCCCAGGGCGTCCCAGAACGGCGACTGCCCGTTTTCGTCGCTGTAGCCGACGATTTCGGTGATCACTGCTTCGGCGAAGCGTGGCGCGTGAGCCGCGATGAACAGCAATCGTGCCCGCGAGAGCAATTCGGAAAATGGCGTTCGCACCAGCGCGGCGTCGATATGGAAACCGCGCAGCAGCGTGTGGTCGTTCAGGTCGTGACACAACGACAGCGCAGGCACGCCGTGCTCGATGTTCAATTCCCGCGAGGCACTGGTGAAGTGACGGTTGCGCAGGCTGTAGAAGGGTTCGTCGAAGCCGGCGGTGGCGAGAATCTCCGAGCAGCCGACCAGACGTTGACTGTCGAGGTCTTCCAGCACGAAGAAGTAGTTCTCTGGGCCGTGGGCCGTGGCGTCACTGGCAAACGAGGCACAGGAGCAGGCGATTTTCTCGCGCAGTCGCTCGCTGTCGTCCGGCAGGGAGGTTACCCCCACCAGACTGTCACGGGCCAATTGTTGGAGCTGGGTCAGGTCAGTCTGCTCGACTGGGCGTAAGACCAGCATGGATGTACTCCTGTATCAAAAGGTTCGGCAAATTTGCCGAACCTGACTATCACTGTCGGTTTCCACGCGTTAAATCGGCGGTCGCCTGATTTGTTGTCAGACGCCGCTCTTTTTCTTGTCAGCCGTTGCTCGGGTCAGGCAACGCGGTCGTGGCGCTGAACTTGTTGAGGAAGAACAGGTACACCAGGCCCAGAGCGATCCAGATCAGGCCGAGTTTCTGCGCATCGACACCCATGTTGACCATGATGGCCGCAACGATGATGAAGCCGATCACCGGGCAGATCAGGTGGCGCACAACCTGACCGGACTTTTGCCGACGCCAGTAGTAGTTGATCACTGTCAGGTGCAGCAGCATGAAACCGCTGAGCGCGCCGAAGTTGACCAGCGAGGTCAGGGTGTCGACCGAGTTGATGAACAGGTAGCAGATCAATAGCGACAGCACCGCCACCAGATAAATGCTCATGTACGGCGTGTTGTGTTTCGGATGAACCCTGGCCAGTATTTTTGGCAGCTTGCCGTCACGGGCCATGCCGAACAGCAGGCGCGACACCGCAGATTGCGAAGTGACCGCCACAGCGATACCCCAGGACAGCGCCGTGGCGACGGCCGTGAGGGTCGCCAGCCAGCTACCGGCGGCGAGTTCGGCGATTTCATAGAACGCGGTGTCGGCGGACTTGAAGCCCAGACCGGCGGCCAGATCGGTAGCGATCCAGGTTTGCACGACGAAAATCGTGCCCATCACCACCAGCGTGATCAACGCAGCTTTGCCAACACTGCGACCCGGATCGCCCTTGATTTCTTCAGCGAGGGTGGAAATCGCATCGAAGCCCAGGAACGACAGCACGGCAATCGACACGGCTTGCATCAGCAGGGCGAAGTTAAAGGTTTGCGGGTTGTACAGCGGCGCCAACGTCAGCTCGCCGTTGCCGCCACCGTTGTGCAGGGCGGTCCAGGCATAGAACAGGAAGATGCCCAGCACGACCAGTTGCGCCAGCAGGAAGATAATGTTCATCCGTGCGGTAAACGTGATACCGCGCAAGTTGACGAAAGTAGCGCTGACAAGGAATGCCAGAATGAAGCCGACTTTCGGAATGTCCGGGTACAAGTGGTTGAGCGCCATCGCCGCGTACACGTACAGCAGCGGTGGGATCAGCAGGTAGTCAAGCAGCATCAGCCACCCGGCGATGAAGCCGACGTGTTGGTTGAGGCCGCGTTGTGCGTAGGAATACACCGAGCCTGCAACCGGGAAAGCGCGGGCCATGCTGCCGTAGCTCAACGCGGTAAACACCATGGCCACCATGCCGATGATGTACGCCAGCGGCACCATCCCCGGTGCCTCTGCGTTGACGTAGCCATACACGCCAAACGGGGCGATGGGGATCATGAAGATCATCCCGTACACCACCAGGTCGGTGAGCGTCAGGCTACGTTTCAACTCTTGCTTGTAGCCGAATTCTTCAATTTCCATGAAGCGCAACTCCTTGTAAGCCAATCAGTCGTTTTTTAGTTGTTATATCGGTCCATCGTTTACAGCTTCAGCAATGCTTTCGTTACAGCAACGGCGCGAGGTATCCGGCCCAGCGCGACACCGCTTCGGGGCTGCGCAGCAAGTCGTTGCGCACCTCGATCAACACCGAATCCAGGCCGCGGGCATCGCCGTGTACCGGTACTGTCATGTCGCCCAGCGGGTCAATCCTGTACGGCTGATTGCCTGCAACTATCAGCGGATGTTTTTCCAGATCGTCGAGCAGGCGCTGGGCATACGCCCTGGCCTGGCCAAACAGCACACCGACTTCCATGGCGCGCGGCTGGCCGTAATACACCGGCGTAAAGCTGTGAATCCCGACTATGCGCACCGGTTGACCCTTGGCAATGCGCGCGTCGATCAGTGTTTGCAAGCGCGTGTGAAACGGCTTGAACAGCGTCTGCCGGCGGTACTCGCGTGTGGCTTCGTCCAGCTCACGATTGCCCGGCACCTGATAGATCTCGCTCTGCAGCGGAATGCTGTCGGGGGCATGCCGTGGCCGATTGAGGTCGATCAGTAGCCGCGAATAGTTGGCGCTCAACAGCGTGGCGCCGAGTGTTGCCGACAATTGCTCGGCCAGTTCCAGCGCACCAATGTCCCAGGCGATGTGCTCGCGGGCGGCTGTATCGTCCAGGCCCAGATTATTCAGGGCCTCGGGGATGTAGCGACTGGCGTGCTCGCACACCAGAATCAATGGATGCGTCGAGTCGGCGCGGCTCAGGTTGTAGACCGGTCTGGTAAACAACCCCAGCTCGGCGGATTCAGTACACGCGTGCATAGTGCTCACAAAGTTCAGCGATCGAGAGCTGTTCCGTCAGCGCCAGTTCCTCGGTTTTAAGGGCGTAATAACTGTCGAGCAACGGTTTGGGCAGCCATTCATTGAGGGCTGCACTGTCGCGCAGGCAATCCAGTGCCTGAGCCAGCGAGGCGGGCAGGGCGACGATGCCCCGCGCCTGACGTTGCTCGTCATTGAGTGAATCGGGGATTTCATTGGTGATTGCGTTCAGCGCCAGGCGCTGTTCGATGCCCAGCCGTCCGGCGATCAGCAGCGCGGCCATCGCCAGATGCGGCGAGGCGGTGGCGTCCATGGCGCGAAATTCCAGGTTGAACTGCTTCGCCACGGCTTTGTTGCCCAGCGTCGAGGTCGGGCAGATGCGCAACGCTGCTTCGCGGTTCTGTTGCCCCAGGCAGGCGTAAGAGGCGCTCCAGTGATTTGGCTGCAAGCGCTCGTACGAGAGCGGTGTCGGTGCGGTGATTGCACACAGTGCCGGCAAGTAATGCAGGATACCCGCTGCCCAATGCTGGCCGAGGCTCGACAGACCATTGCTGGTGCCCGCGTCGTAAAGCATCGGCTGGCCGTCCAGATCAAGCAGGCTGACGTGCAGGTGCACACCGTTGCACATCGCATCAGCGGCGGTCTTCGGTGCGAAGCTCAGGTCCAGGCCCATTTGCCGGGCGATCTCACGGGCAATTTCGCGCACATTCACCGCGCGGTCTGCGGCCGCGACCCCCAGCGCTGGTCGGCAAGTGATTTCGAATTGATGCTTGCCGTATTCGGGCAGAAACATTTCCGGCTCGACGCCACCGGCTCGCAAAGCGCTGAGCAGCCAGCCGCCGAACTCGGCGCCCTGACGCTGGGCTTCAAGCGAAAACGCCGGAGGTTCAGCCAGGTCTGCATGCAGGTTGAATTCGTGTTCGAACGCAGCGTTGACCTGCAAGCCCAAATCGTCGCGGTAACGCTCGATCTCATCGCGCAGCAGCGTGCGTGGACAGGCGCCGAATGGCCGACCGTCGGTTTCGCGAAGATCGCCGTGGATGAAGTCCAGCGGCGGGGCGTTCACATCCGGCCCGTTGCTCACGGTAACGCGGCTGCCCAGATCCGGGATCAAACGCAAGTCGCCATAAGCGCCCCACGGGCTGGTCGAAGCAATGGAGTCCTGCGGGGTCAGGGCGCTGTTGGCCGGCACCCAGCCACAACCGGGGGCCTGATAGTGCTCAAGTTCGTCGGTGGGGAACGAGCGTCCACGGGTAATGCCGATCAGATCAGTGGTGACGATAGTGGTCATCGGCAGCGGCGTCAGGCGGGCGCTCATGGCTGCATCTCCTGCAACCGGCCGAGCACGGTGTCGGTGTCGGTGATCCAGCAGTAACCCTTGATCGCGTTCAGGCAGGCGTGATGGCGTTCGACAGTGTGGGTGGCGCAGGCGTCCTCGACCAGAGTCACCAGATAGCCACGGTCGGCAGCATCGCGCACGGCCATGTCCACGCACTGGTCGGTAACGATGCCGGCGATGATCAAATGGCGGGTCGCGAGGTTGCGCAGCACATAATCGATGTTGGTCGAGTTGAAGACCCCGGACGAGGTTTTCGGCAAATAGATTTCGTTTTCTGCGGGCGCCAGTTCGGCGATGATCTGTGCCTGCGGGCTGCCTTTGGGGACGTTCAGATTCGACAGTTTGTGGTCCAGCGAGCGGTCGCGGCCATCGGCGGTAAGGCTCTCGATGACGGTATGCAGCACGTTCTGTTGCGCTGCGCGAAAGCCATTCAGCAGACGTTGTTGATTGGGCACGACCTGCGTACGCACACGGCTGCGAAAATACTCACCACCCGGCTCAGTGAGGTGCGGGTCGAACTGCGGATCGAGCCAGGCACGCTGCATGTCCACCAGCAACAAGGCCGTGTGGTCAGTGACAAATGGCAGGTCTCGCGGCGAGCGGTGTGGAAGGGTGAACATCCTTATTTATCCTCCAGAAGGTGCGTATTGAAGTCGTTGCGCAGGGCGTCGATGCCTTCCAGGCGATCGGCCAGATTCGTGGTGCGCAGGGTCAGGCTGGCGATCAGTGCTTCGACTTGCGCCAGCGCCGGCACCATAGTGTCGAACGGCGAGGCTGACTCTACGGGCGCGCTGATAATCAGGTCGGCCAGTTCGCGCAGTGGCGAGGCGTAGATGTCGGTGAAGAGCACCACGCGTGCGTTGTTGTTTTTCGCCGCGCTGGCCACGCGCAGGGCCTGGGACTGGTAACGGCGATAGTCAAACAGCAACACCACATCCTGGCGTTGCAGATCGAACAAGCGATCAGGCAATTGCGCGTTGTCTTCCAGTGCAAAGCAGCCGGTGCGCAGAAGGCGCAAGTGATTGAGCAAGTAGCTCGCCATCAGGCTGCTGAAGCGTCCGCCGAAGCAGTACACCTGATGCCGGGTATCGAGCAGCCAGTCCGTGAGGATGCGTACGTCTTCAGGTTGAGTCAGTGATTGCGTTTCAACCAGCAGGCGATGGCTGTCGGCCAGATAATGACTCCAGGCGTCGTCCTTGTTTTGCTGGGCACGAGGTTGCAGCAGGGTGCGTGGTGAGCGCAGGCGATGATCCATGTCGCTCAGGAGCGCATCCTGGAACTCGGCGTAACCGCCGAAACCGAGTTTTTTCACCAGTCGCACGATGGTCGGGTCGCTGACGCCGGCGTGTTCGGCCAGTCGTGCCATCGGTCCCAGACCGTTGCGTGGGTATTGATCAAGCAGGGCGCGAACGACTTTGCGTTCTGACGGTGTCAGATCGAGGCCGGGATCGGTGATCAGGTCTCTGAGAGGGGGCATCCTGGCTCCTGCTGGATGGGTGTGTCGAATTCGCTTCACAATCCGTTAAAACAGTATTTATGTAACTGACGCTACATGTCTAGTGAATTTTTCGGTGTGTTGAAAAGGCTCCAAAATGGGGCAAGATGCCCGTGTAACAAGGGCTACACGGAAGGCGACAAGCTTTGTAGTCCATGTCCCATGAAGATGTGAGACATTGCCGATTTTTTGGCATACACAAGTGATAGGGCGATGCACCGGACAGCCCTGAAGCCCTTGATGTACGGCACAATTGCCCACTAATCGGCCTTGCGCCGTTGTTTTTCATGACTCTCGACAGAGTGATTGATCGTGCAGACCACCCGTTTAACCCTGATTTGCCATGCGCGAACCGTCGCACAAAAACTGGCGCGTTTTCCTACGAATGAGCCTGTTGAAAATATCGGCCTGGCTTCTGACGCGTTGGCTGCGCGCTTCGACGCCCCACGGCGCCTGATCTGTGCGCCTGAACTGCGTACACGTCAGACCGCCGCGTGGCTGGGGGCCGACGCACATATCGATCAAGCGCTGCGCGATTGCGATTGGGGGCAGTGGCGCGGGCAGGCGATCAAGGATCTGCAACATTCGCAAACCGCGGCGCTACAGGCATGGCTGGAAGATCCAGACGCCACGCCCCATGGCGGTGAATCGATCGCGCAGGTGTGCGAGCGAGTGTCGAGGTGGCTGGAGAGTCTGCAAACCACGCCAGGCCATGTGGTGGCGGTCACGCATCCGTTCATCATCCGTGCCGCGTTGATCCAGACCCTGCGCAGCATGGCTTTTCATGACATTGATGTCGAGCCGTTGTCAGTGGTCGAGTTGCGCTTCACCGGGCGCTGGCGGCTACGCTTGCCTGGTCTCGACTTTGAAGGAGCACGCTGATGAAGCAGCTGTTGGTGATCGGCATCGGCGCCGGTAATCCGGACTACATCACGATGCAAGCGGTGAAAGCGCTGAATCGGGTGGATGTGTTCTTTTTGCTGGATAAGGGCCAGAGCAAGGACAAACTGATCGATCTGCGTCGCGAGATTTGTGAGCGCTATATCACCGATCCCGGGTATCGCTTCGCCGAAGCCGGCAGCCCGGAACGCGAGCGCGGCGACGTGGACTATACCGCCAGCGTCGATGATCTGAACCGCGCCAAGCAGCAAACCTTCGAACGGCTGATCAACGACGAATTGTCTGACGGCGAGTGCGGAGGTTTTCTGGTGTGGGGCGATCCGGCGTTGTACGACAGCACCGTTCGTATCCTGCAGGCGATTCTGGCGTCGGGTCGCTGTGCCTTCGAATTTGAAGTGATTCCCGGGATTACCAGCGTTCAGGCGTTGGCCGCGCAACACAAAGTATCGTTGAACACGATAGGCCGCTCCGTTGAAATCACCACGGGCCGTCGCCTGGCAGCAGGGCAGGTGAGTGATGCCGACAGTTTGGTCGTGATGCTCGATGCCGAAGATTCCTACCACCACGTGGCTGATCCGCAGACAGAGATTTACTGGGGGGCTTACCTGGGCACGCCGGATGAGATCTTGATCAGCGGCAAACTGGGCGATGTGGCGGACGAAATCGAGCGCGTGAGAAAGGCTGCGCGGTTGGAGCATGGATGGATCATGGATACTTATTTGCTGCGCAAGCCCTAGATCTTTGGTGCTTGAATGGGCCCCTTCGCGAGCAGGCTCGCTCCCACATCGACCTCTGTGGAGCTGTCGAGTGAAACGAGGCTGCGATCTTTTGATCTTGTTTTTCAAGAGCAAGATCAAAAGATCGCAGCCTTCGGCAGCTCCTACAGTTGATCAGTGTCGTACACAAATCTTGCGGCGGACATTGATCTCCTAAGGATCTGTGTATAGGGGAGACAGCGAGCGGATGTCGTGGATCCGCCCGCTGTCAGTAGTGCTCTTTATGCGCGTTCCAGCGCCAGGGCCACGCCCTGTCCGCCGCCGATGCACAGGGTCGCGAGACCTTTTTTCGCATCACGCTTGATCATTTCATGCAGCAGGGTCACCAGCACCCGGCAACCCGACGCACCGATCGGGTGACCCAGCGCGATGGCACCGCCGTTGACGTTGACCTTGTCCAGATCCCATTGCAGATCCTTGGCCACGGCCAGCGATTGTGCGGCGAAGGCTTCGTTGGCTTCGATCAGGTCAAGTTGCTCGATTGACCAGCCTGCCTTGTCCAGGCAGCGGCGGGTGGCCGATACAGGGCCGATGCCCATGATCGCCGGGTCAACGCCCGCATTGGCGTAAGCAGCGATGGTCGCCAGTACTGGCAAGCCCAGGGCTTTGGCTTTCTCGGCGCTCATCAGGATCACCGCCGCGGCGCCGTCGTTGAGCGACGATGCGTTGCCAGCAGTCACGCTGCCGTCCTTTTTGAACGCCGGGCGCAGTTTGGCCAGCGATTCAGCGGTGGTCTCGCCACGCGGTTGTTCGTCGACCTTGAAGGCGACCGGATCGCCTTTGCGCTGCGGAATCAGGATCGGGGTGATTTCATCGACAAAACGCCCGGCCTCGATGGCGGCAGCGGCTTTGTGCTGGGAGGCGGCAGCAAAGGCGTCCTGTTGTTCGCGGCTGATCTCATATTTGTCGACGAGGTTTTCCGCGGTGATGCCCATGTGGTAATCGTTGAACGCATCCCACAGGCCATCGCTGATCATGGTGTCGACGATTTGCGCGTGACCCATGCGCAGACCGGTGCGTGCGCCCGGCATTACGTAGTTGGACAGGCTCATGTTTTCCTGGCCGCCGGCGATAATCACGTCGGCGTCACCGCAACGGATGGCTTGCGCGCCGAGGTGCAAAGCCTTGAGGCCCGAGCCGCAGACCTTGTTCAGGGTCATGGCCGGCACCGCGTGGGGCAGGCCAGCCTTGATGGCGGCCTGACGCGCCGGGTTCTGGCCGGCGCCGGCGGTCAGTACCTGGCCCATGATCACTTCATCGACCTGCGCACCGTCCAGACCGGTCTGTTCGAGCAAATGGCGAATCACCGCTGCGCCCAGATCAACCGCGGATACGCTGGCCAGGGAACCCTGGAAGCTGCCGATCGCAGTACGCGTAGCGGCAACAATGACGACGTCTTGCATTTTCAAATTCCTCACTGGGCAGCGAACTGCATTTCCGGTACGTGATCAGGCACGATCAGTTTACCGGCGGTTTTGGCCACGATCTCTTCAACACTGACACCCGGCGCGCGCTCTTTGAGAATGAACGCACCGTTCTCGATTTCCAGATAGGCGAGGTCGGTCAGCACACGCTTGATGCACCCGGCGCCGGTCAGCGGCAGGCTGCAACGGGATGACAGTTTGGACTCACCGTCCTTGGATGCGTGGGTCATGATCACGATGATGTTGTCTGCGCCAGCTACCAGGTCCATGGCGCCGCCCATGCCCTTGACCAGTTTGCCGGGGATCATCCACGAGGCGATATTGCCTTCGACGTCCACCTCAAATGCGCCCAGCACGGTGAGGTCGACATGGCCGCCGCGGATCATCGCGAAAGACTCGGCCGAGGAAAAAATCGAGGCGCCGATACGCGCGGTCACGGTTTGCTTGCCGGCGTTGATCATGTCGGCATCGATGGTTTCTTCAGTAGGAAACGGACCCATGCCGAGCAGGCCGTTTTCCGATTGCAGCATGACTTCCATGCCTTCGGGGATGTAGTTGGCGACCAGGGTCGGAATGCCGATGCCGAGGTTGACGTAGTAGCCGTCCTGCATTTCGCGGGCGACGCGCTGAGCCATTTGTTCGCGGGTAAGTGCCATGTTGTTGTTCTCCGTAGGCCTGAATTATTTGCGGATGGTGCGCTGTTCGATGCGTTTTTCGAACGTGCCGCAAATGACCCGGTCGACGTAGATGCCGGGGGTGTGGATGTGCGCCGGGTCCAGTTCGCCGGGCTCGACGATCTCTTCGACTTCAACCACGGTGATCTTGCCGGCAGTGGCGGCCAGCGGGTTGAAGTTCTGCGCGGTGTGGCGGTAGATGACGTTGCCGAAGTGGTCGGCTTTCCAGCCTTTGACGATGGCGAAGTCGCCAGTGATGGACTCTTCCATCAGGTACTTGCGACCGTTGAATTCGCGGACTTCCTTGCCATCGGCCACCGGAGTGCCAACGCCAGTAGCCGTGAAGAAGGCTGGAATGCCAGCCCCGCCTGCGCGCATTTTCTCGGCGAGGGTGCCTTGCGGGGTCAGGATGACTTCGATTTCGCCTTTGAGCAGTTGCTCTTCGAACAGCTTGTTTTCGCCGACGTACGAGGCGACGACTTTGCTGATCTGGCGGTCGGTCAGCAGCACGCCGAGGCCAAAACCGTCGACGCCACAGTTGTTGGAGACGACGGTGAGGTCGTGGGTGCCCTTGCGCTTGATCTCGGCGATCAGGTTTTCCGGAATCCCACACAGACCGAAGCCGCCAGCGATAACGGTCATGCCGTCTTCAAGCCCGGCGAGGGCTTCCTCGTAGGAACTCACGCGCTTGTCGAAACCTGCCATATGCACCTCTTTTATTATTTGCGGGCGGCTGGCTAGCCGAATGGTTGGAGTGTCTCGCTGAAGGATATATTTGTTAAGTTGATTTTTAAGGTTGATTGATAGATAAAACTCAACAATCGCCAAACTCACTGAATCGACGATTTGCCTAATGACCGAAATAGCCGAATCGACGAAATCCTGTAGGAGCTGCCGAAGGCTGCGATCTTTTGATTTTGTTTTTCAAGATCAAAAGATCGCAGCCTTCGCCAGCTCCTACATTAAGGACGTACAGCGCCCATGACCATCAAACAAATCCGTGCCTTTCTTGCTGTGGCCCAGAGCCTGAGTTTCGCCGTGGCCTGCGAGCGGTTGCACCTGTCGCAATCAGCGCTGAGCCTGACTATCAAAGCGCTGGAAGAGGGCTTGGGTGGGCGGCTGTTCAGTCGCAACACGCGCAATGTGGCACTGACCGCAGAAGGTGAGTCCCTGCTGCCGCTGGCCCGGCGCCTGATCGCCGACTGGGACAACGCCGAAGACGAAATGCGTCAGCGCTTCAGCCTGCAACGCGGGCGGGTGACGCTAGCGGCGATGCCGTCGTTTGCCGGCAACCTGCTGCCGCCGATCCTCAAGACCTTTCGCGCGCGTTATCCCAACGTCAATGTGACGGTCAACGATGTGATCAACGAGCAAGTGCTGGAGATGGTGCGCGACCGCCAGGTGGAACTGGGCGTGGCGTTCGAACCGATGCAGAACACCTCGATGACATTCACACCGCTTTATATGGACCGGTTCGTCGCGGTGGTGCCACAGGATTCACCGCTGGCCGCGCGCACCGAGATCGACTGGAAAACGTTGTTACAGGAACCTTTCATTACGCTACAGCGGCCGTCCACGGTGCGGGTGATGCTCGAAGAGCACTTGCAGGCGCGGGGCATGAAGTTGCCGGTGGAGTTTGAAAGCCATCAATTGGCGACCGTGGGGCGGATGGTTGCCAGTGGGCTGGGCGTGAGCGCTGTGCCGGCGCTGTGTGCCGAGCAGATGCAGGAATTGGGTGCGCGCTGCCTGACGTTGAATGACTCGGTGGAGCGAGCGATTGGCGTGCTGACTGAACCGGGCAATGAACTGTCGGCGGCGGCGCAGGCACTCTTTGACATCCTCAGGGCTGAGCACTGACCGCCGCCGCAGGTTGCGATTTTTTGACCTTCACCCGTTCTCAACCTTTAGGCAATCCTCCTGCTTGCCGCCCGGCCCACTGTCATCGGGCAGCCCATTTGCAATGCACGCTGACCGCTAAACAAATGGCCGGGATGGTTGATGGGCAAATATAAACACCTGTCTTAAATGTTAATTGCACCCCGCTCACAACTCACCGAAGCTATCCTCCATCAGCTTTCCCGCCGTCGAGATGGACCTCTACTCAATGCAGACCCCCAGCGTCACCAAACCCCTCTGGCAAACCTACCTGCTGTTTCTGGCGCCGATGGTGTTGTCGAACTTCCTGCAGTCCATGTCCGGCACGGTCAACAGCATTTACATCGGCCAGATGCTTGGCACTCAGGCGCTGGCGGCGGTGTCGGGGATGTTTCCTGTGGTGTTCTTCTTTATCGCGTTGGTGATCGGCCTCGGCGCGGGTGCGGGGGTGTTGATCGGCCAGGCCTGGGGGGCGCGTGAGCCGCACATGGTCAAGGCGATTGCCGGGGCGACGCTGTTGCTGGGTGTTTTGATTGGTTTGGTCGCTGCGGTGTTGGGCAGTGTGTTTGCGCGGCAGGCGTTGACGGGGTTGGGGACGCCCGCGGATGTCCTGGACGATGCGGTGGCATACGCCCACGTGATGATGTGGATTCTGCCGTCGCTGCTGGTGTTTGTGCTGTTCACGCAGTTGCTGCGCGGGGTCAGCGATACGGTGTCGCCGTTGCTGGCATTGGTGGTGTCAACCTGTGTCGGGCTGGCGCTGACACCGGCATTCATTCGTGGCTGGTTCGGCTTGCCGCAACTGGGCATTCAGAGTGCAGCGTATGCGGGGCTCGCGGGCAACCTGGCGGCGATGGCATGGCTGGCGTGGCGGCTGATTCGCAAGAACCATCCACTGGCGCCGGACCGCGAGTTTTTTGCGGCGTTGCGGCTCGACAGGGTGATTCTTGGCAAAGTCCTGCGTATCGGTTTGCCGACCGGCGTGCAGATGATTGTGTTGTCGCTGTCGGAATTGGTGATCCTGGCCTTGGTCAACCAGCATGGCTCGCAAGCGACGGCGGCGTACGGCGCGGTGACGCAGATCGTCAACTATGTGCAGTTCCCGGCGTTGTCGATTGCGATCACCGCTTCGATCCTCGGCGCACAGGCCATCGGCGCGGGGCAACTGGAACGGATGGGGCCGATCTTGCGCACCGGTCTGTTGATCAACGTGTGTTTAACCGGCGGCTTGATCGTGCTGGGTTACCTGCTGTCGCACTGGTTGCTCGGTTTGTTCCTGACCGAGGACTCGACTCGGGCCATGGCCGAGCATCTGTTGCACATCATGCTCTGGAGCCTGTTGTTGTTCGGCTTCCAGGCGATCATTGGCGGCATCATGCGCGCCAGTGGCACGGTGCTGGTGCCGGTGGTGATCGCCATTGTCTGCGTGGTGGGCGTGCAATTGCCGGCGGCCTATTGGCTGGACGGGCAGTTTGGTTTGCAAGGTGTCTGGATGGCGTTCCCGGTGGCTTATCTGGGAATGCTGGTGTTGCAGACGCTGTATTACAAACTGGTCTGGCAGCATCAGAAAATCGAACGCCTTGTTTAGCCCGTGTAGGAGCTGCCGCAGGCTGCGATCTTTTGATCTTGTTTTTTGAAAGCAAAGGTCAAAAGATCGCAGCCTGCGGCAGCTCCTACAGGGTAGGCAGGTCAGCTGGCGCAACTGCCTGATGTTTGCTTAAGTCAATCGAGGCCCTCGACGGCAAGCGTTGTTCGGAGAATCCCATGTCAATTCGATTGCTGCTCGCTGCCGCGTTTTACCTGTGGGCCATTCCCGCCGCGCAGGCCGTCGAATACACCCGGGTCAACACCACCGCCAGCCAGATCAGCTTCACCTACAACCAGATGGGCTCGCGGATGTACGGCACCTTCGGCAAGTTCGACGCGACGCTGGACTTCGACACTACCAACCTTGCCAACGCCCACACCACGTTGCACATCGACCTCACCAGCATCGACGCCGGCAGCGAAGACGCCAATACCGAACTGGTGAAACCGGCGTGGTTCGACACTGCGAAATTTCCTGTGGCGGTGTTTGAATCGAGCCATTTCACGCAGGTTTCCGAAAACCAATATCTAATCACGGGTCGATTGACCCTCAAGGGCATCAGCCGAGAAATTGCGGCCCCGGTGGAATTGAAAGCAGGCAACGCCATCGGCATTTTCGACGGCGAACTGGTGCTCAAACGCGACGATTTCGGCCTCGGCGCGGGGGAGTGGGCGGACACCGTGGTGTCCAAAGACATCGCCATCAAGTTCAAAGTGGTGGCGCCACAGCAGTGACGCCAGCCCAATCTGGTCGCCTTCGGCAGCTCCTGCAGAGGCAAGTGCTCTGACAGGTTATGATGTCGCGGTTTTCCGTCGGAGTTCAGCCGCCATGCACCGCATCACCCACTACAAATCCCCTTGCCCCGAGGCCGTCAACAGCCAGATTCTGCAGATGGTCGTTGACTACCTGACCGACATCAGCGCGGTCGGCCTCGGCCCGAGCAACCTGCTGTACAACGTCTATCAGTACGCGGTTGGCTACGAGATGCATCTGTATCTCGAAGCGTTGAATGGCGAGAAGGGCACCGAGGTGGAGCTGCTGGTGGCAACCGATGAGGAAGATCCGGAACAGGTGATCGGCTTCCTGTTGTACCTGCCGGTACAGGGCGATTGGGAGGCGTGCAGCGTCGCCTACATGGCGGTGCGTGAAGGGCATCGGCGTCAGGGTGTGGCGCGGGCGATGATCGGCGAGATGGTGGGGCGCTATCCCCACGCCGAACTGGTGTGCACCGTCGGCAAGGTCCCGTATTTCGAGGCGCTGGGCTTTGAAGTGATCGGTCAACGCGAGACGCAAGTGCTGATGAGTACACGGCATTACCGCAGCAACGGCCTGCGCGGATATATCGACACCACGCCCATCTACCGTTCGCTGGAGGTGCAGCAGATTCATACTTATCTGCTGAACAAGAACAGCAAGCGCGCCATGCTCGATGCCGAGAAGCAGCGTGATCGGCATTTGGACCAGACCACGCGTCATACCGAAGAATTTGTCCGTCAGCGCCTGACCGTGCACTGATCAGTCATCGGCATTCCAGGCTGGGTTCAGAACACTCATCACCGCGAGGCTAAGCCGCCCGCTGATGTGTGTTTGAAGATCAGGGCTTTGAGGCCACTTTCGGCGTCGATGTCCGGAAACTCCGGTGGATTCTCCAGGCGCTGCTCGAAGCGCAAACTCGGCGCCTCCTGCGTCACGCCATCGATCAAAAAGTCCGGGCCGAATGCCGGATCATTCATGCACGCCAGCACAGTGCCTTGGGCGGTCAGCAGTTCCGGCAGGCGGCGCAGCACGCGCTGGTAATCCTTGGTCAGCAGGAAACTGCCTTTCTGGAACGATGGCGGGTCGATGATCACCAGATCGTACGGGCCGCTGTTGATCACCTTGCCCCAGGACTTGAACAGGTCGTGGCCCAGGAAAGTGACTTTGCTCAGGTCATGCCCGTTCAACCGATGGTTGTCGCGGCCGCGGCTCAAGGCTGCGCGGGACATGTCCAGATTGACCACATGACTGGCGCCGCCTTCGATGGCCGCTACCGAAAAGCCGCAGGTGTAGGCGAACAGGTTCAACACGCGTTTGCCGTTGGCCTGCTCGCGTACCCAATCGCGCCCATAACGCATGTCGAGAAACAGCCCGGCGTTTTGCTTGCGGCCAAGATCAACGCGGTATTGCAGGCCGCCCTCGACGATGGTCATTTCGTCGATCTCATCCCCCAGCAGCCATTCGGCAGTGCTTTGAGGCAGATAGCGATGCTGGATCAACAGGGTGTGCGCGCCAGATTGCTGCCACTCGGTTGAACCGCTGATGTCCATCAGCAAGCGCTTGAGGTCGTCAAGCTGTTCGGGCGCAGGCTCTTTGAACAGCGACACCAGCACCACGCCTTGCAACCAGTCCACGGTCAGCTGTTCCAGTCCTGGCCAGCAACGCCCGCGCCCGTGGAACAGACGACGGGTTTCGCTCGGCGCCGCCGCGAGCGCGGGCAGCAAATGGGCGTGGAGGGTGGCGAGGGCTTCAGGGTTCATCGGTCACGGTCGGCAAGCAAAAGGGCCGGCATTTTAACCACAATCACGCCATCGCGAACGGCTGTCGCGGGCAGACCGGCAAGACTTTCGGAAAAGACCTGTATCAAAAATGAATTTCTGCAAAAGTCGTCGCTCATACCAGTTAAGCAGCGGATTTGAGCCGCTAAATCGTTAATGCAATTCAGGGAGTGCAGTTCCATGTGCCCAACACCGATGGCGGACACGCACCTTCCTGACGGATTGATTCTGGTGGTTGAGGATGATCCGTTGATTCTGGAGTTTCTTTGCGAAATTCTTCAGGAGGAAGGTTTCAAGGTCGAGCCGTATACCAGTGCCGATACGGCATCGATCTATCTGAAGGAGCATGCGGAGCAAGTAGCGTTATTGCTGACCGATATCACCATGCCCGGCACCATGAATGGTGCGGATCTGGCCAACCTGGTCGGCGATCGCTGGCCGGAGAAACCGGTGATGGTCATGTCCGGTTATGAAACCCCTGAGTCCTCTGGGGTAAAGCATCCGGTGGCATTCATCAAAAAGCCCTGGACGTTCGGGCAATTGCTCGATTGTGTCGACAGCGCGTTGAAGTCGAAGGCGCCGTTGCTGCATTGATGCGCTGGGTGCAAGCGGCGGGCAAGTGCTACATTGCCAGCCCGCTCTATTGCCAGAGGATGCGAACCTTTGTCTGCTCACGATTGTATTTTTGATCGCGCCTTTGGCGCGTTTTTGTTCGACATGGACGGCACCGTCCTCAATTCCATCGCAGCCGCCGAGCGTGTCTGGGCAGCGTGGGCGGAGCGTCATGGCGTGGACGTCGCGACGTTTTTGCCGACCATTCATGGCGCACGTGCCATCGACACCATCCGGCGCCTGAACCTGCCGGGTGTGGACGCCGAGGCGCAAGCGGCGTTCATCGCGCAAGCGGAAATCGAAGACGTTGAAGGTGTTGTCGAGATTCCCGGCGCGAGGGCGTTTCTCAATAGCCTGCCCGCCGAGCGCTGGGCGATGGTGACGTCGGCCCCGCGGGATCTGGCCTTGCGCCGGATGGCAGCGGCTGGCATTGGCGCGCCTGCATTGTTGATCACCGCCGAGGATGTACTGGCCGGCAAGCCCAACCCCGCCGGTTACCTGCTGGCGGCTAGCCGCCTGGGAATTGAGCCCGGCGACTGCCTGATCTTCGAAGACGCGACCGTCGGCATTCAGGCCGCCGAAGCCGCCGGTGCGCCGCTGATGATCATCACTACAACGCATCAGCACCCGCTTGAAACTTCGCACGCGACCCTGGCCAGTTACGACGCAATCAGCGCCAGCGTCGACAGCGACGGCCAACTTCGACTGCAAAAAACCTGACCCCTAAGCTTCCGGACTAGTGCCCGCGTCGGAATCTGCCCCTCTCCCTTGGGAGAGGGCTAGGGTGAGGGGCTGCGGATGGTCAGTTGCCAAGGCTGTTGGAGTCCGTCAGGACTTCGCGAAACGTCTCCACCAACGGTCGCAAATTGATCCGGTGCCACGCCGCCCATAACGGTGTGGTAAACGCCAGCCACGGAACTTCGCGCAGCACCACACCCGGTGGCGCGTTGTGGCTCAGCCCCTTCTGAATCATCGCAATCCCCAGCTCCGACGCCACCAGCCCCAGCGCGGTAAAGGGCTCGGTGGCCTGCATGCGCACATCCGGGGTGAAGCCTGCACGGATGCACGCGCTGACAAACTCGTCGTTTGCACCCTGGCGCGGCTGCACGCCGATCCATTCCTGATCGGCCAGATCCTCCGGTTTCAGCAAGGCCTTTTGGGCCAACGGATGCTGCTCCGGCAATGCCAGCAGCATCGGATCATCCAGCACCTGAAAGCCGAGCAGATCCGGATCGTCATCGGTCGGCGGCTCGCTCACCAAGGCAATATCGAGACTACGCTGACGCAGGCCTTCCAATTGTTCGGCGCAGCTCAAGTTGTACAGCGCGACATGCACATTGGGCCGATCGACCCGCAGCACGCGCAAAGCGTTGGGCAGGACGCCGGCGTGCATAGCGTTCTCGATGTAGCCGATGCACAAGCCGCCTTCTTCGCCACGGCCCAGACGCTTGCCGAGAGATTCGAGGCGATTGGCATGAGTCAGCAGGGCGCGGGTTTCAGCGAGAAAAGTCTGGCCATCGCGGGTCAGGCGAATGCGCTGCTGGCTGCGCTCGAACAGCGTCAGGCCCAGGCGCTCTTCGAGCTGGGCGATTTGCCGGCTCAGCGGCGACTGGGAAATATGCAGGCGTTCCGCTGCACGGCCGACGTGCTCTTCCTCGGCGACGGCGACGAAGTAGCGCAATTGGCGAATGTCGATCATGTCAGACCTCTGGGGACTCAAGTGCTGTGAATTATGTCTTGGACGGTCTAGTCGTCGCAATCTAGGATTTGCTCAACGGTCACGCAGATCACGAACGAATGAGGACAATCCAATGAGTTTGAAAGACAAACTGCCCGGCCAGCTGGGCTTTGGCACCGCCCCGTTGGGCAATATGTTCCGCGCCATCGCGCAAGAAGAAGCGCAAGCCACCGTGCATGCCGCATGGGATGCCGGCGTGCGTTACTTCGACACCGCTCCATTTTACGGCTCGGGTCTGTCGGAAATTCGTTTGGGTGAAGCACTCAAGCAGTACAACCGCGATGACTACGTGCTCAGCACCAAGGTCGGCCGGATCATTCTCGATGAAATCGAAGACGCTGCCGCCCGTGATCTGGGTGAGAAGAGCGGGGTGTTCGAACACGGTCGCCCGAACAAGATCATCAACGACTACAGCGCCGACGCGACCCTGCGCTCGATTGAAGACAGCCTCAAACGTCTGCAAACCGATCGCCTCGATATCGTCTGGGTCCACGACATCGCTCAAGACTTCTACGGCGATCAATGGCTGGAATACTTCAATCAGGCCCGCACCGGCGCCTTCAAGGTGCTGACCCGTTTGCGCGAAGAAGGCGTGATCAAGGGTTGGGGGCTGGGCGTGAACAAGGTCGAGCCGTGTGAACTGACGCTGGACCTGACCGAAGCGCAGCCGGATGGCTTCCTGTTGGCCGGCCGCTACACGCTGCTGGACCACGAGCGTGCGCTGCAACGCCTGATGGATTCGGCACTGGCGCAAAACGTCGAAATCGTCGTCGGCGGTCCTTACAGCTCGGGCATTCTGGCGGGCGGCGCGCACTTCGAATACCAGAAGGCCAGCCCTCAAGTCATCGCCAAAGTGGAGCAGATCAAACGCATTGCTGCCGCTTATAACGTTGAGGTGAAAGCCGCGGCCCTGCAATTTTCTCTGGCCAATCCAGCGGTTGCCGCGGTGATTCCCGGGGCGAGCAAACCGGGGCGGATTGCTGAAGATGTCGCGGCACTGTCAGCAGTAATTCCTGCGGGGTTTTGGCAGGCCATGCGTGAAGCGAAACTGGTGTCCGAACGTGCACCATTGCCCATCGATGAGGTGAAAGCATGAAGATTGATCTAAGCGGGAAACTGGCAATTGTCAGCGGCAGCACCGCAGGCATTGGCTTGGGCATCAGCCAGTCGCTGGCCGAATCCGGCGCCACGGTGGTAGTGATCGGCCGCGACACGGCCAAGGTCGAACAGGCGCTGGCGAGCATTCGCCAGAAAGTGCCGGGCGCACAGTTGCGCGGTCTGACTGCGGATCTGGGCACGGCGCAAGGTGCAGAGAAACTCTTCGCTGCGGAACCGAAAGCCGACATTCTGGTGAACAACCTCGGCATCTTCAATGACGTCGATTTCTTCGACGCACCGGACAGCGAGTGGACGCGCTTCTATGAAGTCAACGTCATCTCCGGCGTGCGCCTGGCGCGGCATTATGTGCCGGCGATGGTCGAACAGGGGTGGGGGCGAGTGATCTTCCTGTCTTCGGAATCCGGGGTGGCGACGCCGGCCGACATGATCAACTATGGCGTGACCAAAAGCGCCAATCTGGCGGTCTCCCACGGCTTGGCCAAACGTCTGGCTGGCACCGGCGTGACGGTCAATGCGATCCTGCCGGGCCCAACCTTCACCGATGGCCTGGAGGAGATGCTCAAGGATGCCGCCGCCGAATCCGGCCGCAGCCTGCGCGATGAGGCCGACGCCTTTGTGCGCAAGGCCCGTCCGACCTCGATCATCCAGCGGGTGGCCGATGTTGAAGAGGTCGCGCATCTGGTGACGTACATCGCCTCGCCGCTGTCCTCGGCCACCACTGGCGCCGCCCTGCGGGTTGATGGCGGTGTGGTCGACAGCCTGACTATCTGAATTTCTTAAGAGAGACGTTTTTATGGCAACTGCATCAGCAACAATCGATATTCCGGCTTCGGCCGATCAGGTCTGGCAATTGATCGGCGGCTTCAACACGCTGCCGGACTGGCTGCCGTTTATTCCAAGCAGCGAACTGAGCGATAGCGGGCGTGTGCGCAGCTTGAAAACCGCGGATGGCGCGGTGGTGGTCGAGCGTCTGCAAACGTTCGATAACGCGGCGAAGACCTACAGCTACTCGATTGAACAGGCACCGTTCCCGGCCACCGACTATCTGGCGACAATCAAGGTCGAGGCCCAAGGGCAGGGCGCGCGAGTGACCTGGTCGGGCCGTTTCACCGCCAAAGGCGTGAGTGATGAGGAAGTGGTGGCGCTGTTCACCGGCATCTATCAAGGCGGCCTAGAGGCGCTGCGCGCCAACTTCCCGGCCTGATAGCCACAACACAAAACCCTGTGGGAGCAGGCTTGCCAGCGATGGCGGTAGACCAGTCAAATTCATACCGACTGACACACCGCTATCGCTGGCAAGCCAGCTCCCACAGGTTTTTTGTGCTGTTCGCAGAGTCTGCTGGCAACCCAAAAACCTGAGGAGTGAGCCCATTGATCAAGTCTGTGGAATCAGACTCTGCCGACAATCCAGCACCAGTTTCGCCCCACCCACATCACTGCTGCCCACCGCCAGATTGAAGCCATGCAAGCTGACAATCGCCGCCACAATCGACAGCCCCAGACCAAACCCGCCTTGCGGTTGCCCAGCCTCGGCGCGATAGAAACGCTGGAACACCGCTTCACGCTCGGCCTCCGGTATACCCGGCCCTGAGTCGTGCACTTCGATTCGCGTGTGCCCGGCATCATTCACCCCGCGCAATATGACCGTGCCACCGGGGGGCGTGAATTTTATCGAATTGCTCAGCAGGTTCGCCAAAGCCTCGAACAGCAATGCCCGATCGCCATTGAGCGGTGGCAAGGTCTCCGGCATGTTCAGTTCAAAGCGCAGTTCGCCTTCCTCGGCCAGTGGCAGATAAAACTCGTGCAGTTCTTCCAGCAACGACACCGGGTCGAGCTCGACAAAACCGGAACGGCGCTGACGATCCTCCAGTTCGGAAATCCGCAACAACCCACGAAACCGCGCCATCAGGGTGTCCGCTTCGGCCAACACCAGATCCAGTTGCGCCGCTTCTTGCGAGCCTTCGCCCGCCTGCTGTTGCATGCGATACAGCTGCGCGCGCAAGCGGGTCAGCGGCGTGCGCAAATCATGGGCGATGTTGTCGCAAACGCCTTTGACTTCGTTCATCAAACGCTCGATGCGCTCAAGCATGGCGTTGACGATGGCGGCGAGCATGTCCAGTTCATCGCGGCGATTGGACAGCGGCAAACGGTGGGTCAAGTCTCCGGCCACGATGGACTGCGCACTCGCCTGAATCGCCCGGATGCGCCGCAACGGCCGCCGTCGCAGCAAATGCCAACCGGCAATCCCCGGCAGGATCGTCAGCGACACGCCCCAGAGCAACGCATGCAAAATGATCTTCGTCACCGCGAACAGCGAACCGTTATCGCGCAGCAACACCAGCCAGCGGCCATCGCGGGTCTGGGTCGCGACGGCGTCGCAGCTGTCGCTGGGCAAGGTCGGATCATCGGAGTCGGCGCATTCGGCGAGCATGTGAATCTTGCCATCGAGCGGCAGGCCTTCGGGGATCTGCTGCAAGGCGCCACCGAGGTAGACGCCTTGGGCATCGAACAGGCCGTAGGCGTCGATGCCACGAATATCGAAGGTCATGCTGGCGGCGAGGGCGTCTTCCAGTTGCTCACCGCGAAAGTGCGAAAACAGATGCTGACGTTGCATCAGCGAATGTTTGGCGAGGTTGTCGAGGTAGCCGGAAACCTCGTAATACATGACCCCCATGAGGATCGCGCTCCAGGCCACGAACAGCGAGCTGTACAGCGCCAGCAAGCGGCTGCTGGAAGAACGCCAGCCGTCAGACGGGTTCGGCAATGACATAACCGGAGCCTCGTACCGTGCGGATCAGCGGCACATTGCCCGCCGCGTCAATCTTCTTGCGCAAACGGCCGATGTGCACGTCGATCAGGTTGGTGCCGGGGTCGAAGTGATAGCCCCAGACCTCTTCGAAAATCATCATCCGCGAGAGAATCTGGCCGCTGTTGCGCATCAGGAATTCCAGCAACTTGTACTCGGTCGGCAGCAGCGTCAGCACTTGTTCGGCGCGGCGTGCCTCGTGGCTGATCAGGTCCAGTTGCAAATCGGCGACCTGCAAAGTGGTGGCCTGGGTGGCGCCGCTGTTCTGCCGGCGCAGCAAGACTTCGACTCGCGCCGCCATCTCGTCGGTGGCGAACGGTTTGGTCAGGTAGTCATCGCCACCGGCGCGCAAGCCGCGCACGCGCTCGTCGACATCGGAGAGGGCGCTGATCATCAGAATCGGCGTAGCGACGCCCATCGTGCGCAGGGTGGTGACGATGGCCAGACCGTCGAGCTCCGGCAGCATACGATCGAGAGTGATCAAGTCGTAGTTGCCGCTCACGGCACGGTCGAGGCCCTCGCGGCCATTGTCGACCCAATCCACATCGAGGCCGTGGCTGCTCAATTCGGCGACGATTTCCCGGGCAGTCACGGCATCGTCTTCGATGGTCAAAATACGTGTCATAGGGCTCGCCTTGATCGGTTCAAACGGAATGGCAGCATTTTGCCAAGAATTTTCCGTGGCGCTTTAAATTAACTTTCATGTTGTAGCCACCATTGGGCGGGGTCGAGGATTAATTTTCCGGAACATTGATATCATCTGGCCATAACCTCAACAGGGAGTGGTTCCGTGCGCATGTTCAATCGCTTTGGCTGGATGCCTGTTATCGCTTTGTTGCTGGCCTTGCTCAGCGCTTCGGCATTCGCCGCCAATACCCCGTGCTCGGGCAAGAAAGGTGGAATTGATCGCTGCGACGGCGACCTGTTTCTGTGCAACGACGGCTCTATCAGTGGCTCGAAGAAAAGCTGTGCGGCGATGTACGGCAACCAGGGCCAGAGCCGACCGCAAACGCTGCTGCAAAGCGACGATGGATGCGCCTGTGGCACGGGTTCGTTTTGCACCGGGCCACGGGGCGGGGTGTACTGTCTTACCCCCAGTGGCAACAAGAGTTACAAGCGTAAGTGATCGTCTTTTGGCCAATGCATAAAACCCGCCGAATTCAGCGACTTATTGCAATTTGCAACGTCCTAAGAAGTTCAGATTTTCTAACGTGTTGAATTAAAAGGATTTATTAAATTTGCGCAACTGGCACGGTCGCTGCAATTCCTCACCCGACGAGTTGTAACACCATTTTTCATGCCTGGAGCACTACAACAATGAATAGATCCTCTGATGGTTTTTATGCTGCCTACGAAGGAGAGTCGAGCAACGTTTCAGGGGTGTCCTGGGGCGCGATTTTCGCAGGTGCTGCGGCGGCCGCTGCACTGTCGATGATTCTGGTGCTGCTGGGCTTCGGGTTGGGTTTCTCTGCCGTTTCACCTTGGGCCGGGGAGGGCATCAGCGCTAAAGGCCTGGGCATTTCAACGATTGTCTGGCTGGCGGCGACGCAAATCATCGCCTCCGGGCTGGGTGGCTACATCGCCGGCCGCCTGCGGGTGAAGTGGGCGAACATGCACGGTGACGAAGTGTATTTCCGCGACACCGCTCATGGCTTCCTTGCCTGGTGTGTGGCGACCTTGGTGACGGCCGTGCTGGTCGTTGGTTCGGTCAGCAGTGTCATCAGCGGCGGCGTGCAGGCCGGTGCCAGTGTTGCCGGTGGTGCAGCAAGCGCCATGACCCAGGCGGCCGGCACGGCTGCAGCCAACACCGATAGCAACCAGTACGGTTACTACATCGACAACCTGTTCCGCGATGACCGTCCAGCGTCCGTCAGCGATGACGCTGCACACGGTGCAGTGGCCCGGATCTTCACCCAAAGCCTGGCCGATGGTCAGCTCAGCGCCGAAGACCGCACTTACCTCGCACAACTGGTCGCACAGCGGACCAACCTGAGTCAGGCCGATGCCGAACGTCGTGTCGATGAAGTGTATGCCCGCACTCAGAAAGCCATTGCCGACGCCAAGCTGAAAGCTCAGCAAGCCGCCGATACCGCCGCGAAAGTCGCTGCCATGACCTCGCTGTGGATGTTCGTCGCGCTGTTGGCCGGTGCGTTCTTCGCAAGCTTTGCAGCCATCTTCGGCGGTCGTCGTCGGGATGCGGTCGAGTACGTTGAAGTCGACACCTACACCACTACCTCCACACTGCCTCCAGTTCGTTAAATAGGGAGAATCACCATGCGCTCACTACTGCTGTTTTTCCTCGGTATTCCGATCCCGATCATCATCCTGATTGCGCTGTTCGTACACTAATTGCTCTATTGAGGCTCATGCCTCGGCCGCTTCTACCTTCGGGTAGAAGCGGCTTTTTGCTTTCTGGGGGTTCAACAGCGAGAATCTGCGCCCCAAGCGGATGGGCCGCTTCAGGTTCTGTTTAAGGATGAATGCGTTGGACAAGAAGGAAATCAAACGGCAGTTGGTGGAAATGCTCGAGGCCGGGCGCTCCAGGACCGAAACCTTCAAGGCGCTGTCAGGCGGCAAGGTCAAGGATCGGGTGCTGGCCGCCTGGATCGCTGGCCGTCCGGATCCGGTCCTCATCGAGCGCCATTCACTGAAGATCAAAATCCTCGTTGGACTGATGTGCGTTCAGGCAGCGCTCACTGCATTGGCGGCGTTGACGCTTGGCTATTCGTTCAGCATTGGCGTGGTCTTGAGCATCATGCTGATCGCTGGCGGCATCCCGCTTTTGTTTGCGTGGGGTTTCTACAAAAACTCCGCAGCGGCTTACACCGCCTACGTCCTGCTGACACTCAGCCAGATGTCGCGCCTGTTCAAGGGTTACGCTGAGGATCCGGTATCGACGGCGATAGCGGTGGGCATCACTCTGGCACTGGTGTTCTACGTTGCCTGGCTGAAGACAAAACTGTTTCCCGACCTTGGGTTCATTGGTGCAAAGAAGATCAAAGGCCAATTCGTCTTCTCCAACTGATCGTTGAACAATCCGACTGCTTTCACTGGCCTGGATCAATATTTCAGCTGGCGATATCGCCTAACGTAAATGATCCAGGCCTTTGCTAAAACATGAACTACATTGTTCTCGCGCGCACCTCGTTGCGCTGACGGAGTACCTCGCGAGCCCGCCCGAGCCAAGAATCAAACGGGACGCAAGGTGTAGTGCAGCAAGGAGCTGACACAACCTCAACCGAACCTTTTCACGGATGAACATCGCAATGCACTGCCTAGAAAGAACCTTCGATATCCAGCCCTTGGCGCAGGCGGATATGACCGTGCACATCAACGGTCAACCGGTCACTGCCGCCATCGGCGAAACCGTCCTCAGCGTTATCCAGTCCCTCGGCGTGCGCCAGATTGCGCGCAACGATCATGATCAGATCAGCGGCGCGTACTGCGGCATGGGCGTGTGCCAGTGCTGCCTGGTGAAAATCAATGGCCGGCATAAACGCCGTGCCTGCCAGACCGTCGTGCGTGATGGCATGCAGATCGAAACCCAGGTCAACCGCATCGCCGGGCAGGAGGTCGTATGAGTCTGCAACCGGTGATCGTCGGCGGTGGTCCGGCGGGGATGGCGGCGGCCATCGAACTGGCGCGCCATGGCGTGCGCTGCACCTTGCTGGAAGAGGCCTCGCGCCTCGGTGGGGTGGTCTATCGCGGGCCGCTGCGTGAAGGCGTGCAGCTGGATTATCTCGGGCCACGTTACTCCGAAGCGCTGGGCAAACTGCACGGTGATTTCCTGGAGCAATCGGGGTTGATCGACGTGCGCCTCAATCACCGCGTGGTCGGCGCCGAAGGCACCCGCGCGCTGGTAGTGCTGGACGCTGACGAGCAGCTTCACGAGATCGAGTATCCACAGTTGTTGCTGTCGGCCGGTTGCCATGAGCGCAGCGTGCCGTTTCCCGGCTGGACCCTTCCAGGGGTGATTCTGCTCGGTGGCCTGCAACTGCAAATCAAAAGTGGCGTGGTCAAACCGCGAGGCCCGGTGATTATCGCGGGGACCGGCCCACTGCTGCCGTTGGTGGCGACGCAACTGCATGCGTCGGGCGTCAAAGTCGCAGGCGTGTATGAGGCCTGCGCGTTCGGCAAGATCGCCCGCGAAAGCCTGGCGTTGCTGAACAAGCCGCAATTGTTCCTCGACGGCTTGAGCATGCTCGCCTACCTCAAACTGCACGGCATCGCGATGAACTACGGCTGGGGCGTGGTCGAAGCCCACGGCGAAGGCGAACTGAAAAGCGTCAGTGTCGCGCCGTACTCGCAGACCTGGACGCCGGACATGTCCCGTGTCGAACGCTTCGAGGCGCAGACCCTGGCGGTCGGTTACGGCTTTATTCCGCGCACCCAACTCAGTCAGCAAATGGGCCTGGATCATGGCTTCAGCGACGACGGTTATCTGCGCGCCCATTCAAATGTCTGGCAGCAGAGCAACCAGCCTCACATCCATCTGGCCGGCGACATGGGCGGGATTCGCGGTGGTGAAGCGGCGATGCTGGCCGGCAAGATCGCGGCGACATCCATCCTGCTGCAACGCGGTGTGCTCGACGCGGATCTGGCGCAGGTTCGCCGCGACCGCTATCTGGGCAAACTCAAATCCATCGTGCGTTTTCGCGCGGCGGTGGATCGTTACACCGAACGTGGTGTTGGCCAGACCGCATTGCCGAACGCCGACACAGTGATTTGCCGCTGCGAACACGCGACCCGCGCCGACATCGATCTGGCGCTGGAGCAGGGCGTGCAAGACATTGCCAGTCTGAAAATGCGCACCCGCGTGAGCATGGGCGACTGTCAGGGGCGGATGTGCGTTGGCTACTGTAGCGACCGCTTGCGCCAGTCCACCGGACGCCAGGATGTCGGCTGGCTGCGCCCGCGCTTCCCGATCGATCCGATTCCTTTCTCCGCATTCCAGTCTGTCGGCACGGAGGCCGCTTCCCATGAGTAAGTTCTACGACGTGGTCATCGCCGGCGGCGGTGTGATCGGGGCGTCCTGCGCCTATCAATTGTCCAAACGCAAAAACCTCAAGGTGGCCTTGATCGACGCCAAGCGTCCGGGCAATGCGACCCGCGCGTCAGCCGGTGGTTTATGGGCGATCGGCGAGTCGGTGGGCCTGGGGTGCGGGGTGATTTTCTTCCGCATGATGTCGGCCAACCGCAAGCGCGAAACCCAGGGCGCGGCGGTGGCGGTGGACGCCAGTACGCCGCACATCCTGCCAGAGTCGTTCTTTGATTTCGCCTTGCAGTCCAACGCGCTGTACCCGGCGCTGCACCGTGAACTGAAAGACAATCACGGCATGGATTTCAAGTTCGAAAAGACCGGGCTCAAATTCGTGATTTATGACGATGAAGACCGCCTCTACGCCGAACATATCGTCGGCTGCATTCCGCATTTGGCCGATCAGGTGCGCTGGCTCGATCAAGCCGCACTGCGCGAAGCCGAGCCCAGCGTCAGTCATGAAGCACGCGGGGCGCTGGAGTTTCTCTGCGACCATCAGGTCAGCCCGTTCCGCCTCGCCGACGCCTACATGGAAGGCGCGCGGCAGAATGGTGTCGATATCTTCGTCAACACCAACGTCACCGGCGTGTTGCACCACGGCACGCGGGTAACCGGCGTACAAACGGCCGAGGAGGGCGTGTTCCACTGCAAGACGCTGATCAATGCCGGCGGTGCCTGGGCGGCGGACCTGAGCGAATGGGCGACCGGCATCCGCATTCCGGTGAAACCGGTGAAAGGACAGATTCTGCTGACCGAGCGCATGCCGAAAATCCTCAACGGCTGCCTGACCACCAGCGACTGCTACGTGGCGCAAAAGGACAACGGCGAGATCCTCATCGGCAGCACTACCGAAGACAAAGGCTTCGACGTCACCACCACCTACCCGGAAATCGCCGGGCTGGTGCAGGGGGCGGTGCGCTGCTTGCCGGAGCTTGCGCACGTCAACCTCAAACGCACCTGGGCGGGACTGCGCCCAGGTTCGCCGGATGAGTTGCCGATTCTTGGGCGAATGCGTGGAGTGGAGGGATATCTGAATGCGTGCGGGCACTTCCGTACCGGGATTCTGACCTCGGCCATTACCGGTGTGCTGCTGGATAAAATGGTCAACGACGAGCCGCTGCCATTGGACATCACGCCGTTTCTGGCGGATCGCTTCGAGACTGCGCCGGTCAAGCAGACGCTCGAGTTAGAACCTGCCTGACCTGAGCAAGATTGATGTTGAACAGGCCGGCCTCTTCGCTGGCAAGCCAGCTCCCACAGTGGCCGAGTCGTATCGAAATTTTGTATGCGACGCTGAATCCTGTGGGAGCTGGCTTGCCAGCGATGGCGGTCTGCGCGGCGCCTGATCTCTCAGATTTTGCGCGATTCTTCTTCAAGCTGATCCGACTCAAACAACCGCGCCAGTTCCGCCCGGGCTTCCTGGGCGGTTTGCAGGACTTTGGCTGCGTCGTCGTACACCGCGTGTTGCGCCTCCAGCACCTGTTCGTCGTGGTGCTTGAAGCGTTTGATCCGCGCATCGGCCTGGGCCTGGGTCAGCCCGAGGCCAACCAGCGTGCGCCGGCTCATTTCCAGACTTGAGTAGTACGTTTCACGAATCGCCTCGGCGCCAACATCCACCAAGCGGTGAACGTGCTGACGGTTACGGGCCCGGGCGATGATCTTCATGTGCGGGTAGAGCTTGCGCACCACCTCGGCGGTCTTGATATTCGTCTCCGGATCATCCGTGGCGATCACAAAATATTCCGCCTCACCGACCTTGGCTGCGTGCAGAATTTCCGGGCGCATCGGGTCGCCATAAAACACCGGCACACCACCGAAACTGCGTGACAGTTCGATGGTTTCCACCGAAGTGTCGAGGGCGACAAACTTGATGTTCTGCGCCCGCAGAATCCGCGCAACGATCTGCCCCATCCGGCCCATGCCGGCGATCACCACCCGCGGCGTGTCCGTGTCGATCGCGCGGAATTTCTCGGGTACTTCCACCGGTTGCACTTTTGGGCTGACCAGCCTTGCGCAAAGCAACAGCAACAACGGCGTCACGGCCATCGACAGGGTGATAGTCAGCACCAGCAGGTCATACAGACGCGGCTCGAACAGACCCTGATCGCGCCCGATCTTGAATACCACAAACGCGAACTCGCCCCCTGCCGCGAGCACGATGCCGAGTCGAATCGCACTGACCTTGTTCAAGCCACCGGCCAGACGTCCCACCACAAACAGCAACGGCAGTTTCAAGCCGATCAACAACAGCGTCAGCCCCAGCACGGTAATCGGCGCGCTGAGCAACAGACTCAGATTGGCACCCATGCCGACGCTGATGAAAAACAGCCCGAGCAGCAGGCCTTTGAACGGTTCGATCTGCGCTTCCAGTTCATGGCGATATTCAGAATCGGCCAGCAGCAAACCGGCAAGAAATGCCCCCAGTGCCATCGACACACCGACCAGATCCATCAGCCACGCGGTGCCGATCACCACCAGTAGCGCGGTTGCCGTCGACACTTCCGGCAGACCGGTTTTCGCCACCACGCGAAACACCGGCCGCAACAGATAGCGCCCGCCGATCACCACCACGGCAATACCACCGAGCACCTGCAGACTGTGGCGTACATCGTCGGCAGTGCTGGTGTGATGATCGACACCGGCCAGCATCGGCACCAGCGCGATCAACGGGATCGCGGCGATGTCCTGGAACAGCAGAATGGCAAACGCCAGGCGCCCGTGGGGGCTGGTCAGCTCCTTGCGCTCGGCAAGGCTTTGCAGGCCGAACGCGGTGGACGACAGCGCCAGACCGAGGCCCAGCACAATCGCGCTGTTCAGCGGCTGACCGAACACGGCCAACGCCAGCACGCCAATCACCGACGCGGTCAGCAGCACCTGCGCCAGACCGACACCGAACACCGATTTGCGCATCACCCACAAGCGTCGCGGCGACAGCTCAAGACCAATGATGAACAGCAGCAACACCACGCCCAGCTCCGAGATGTGCGCCACGCTCTGCGGATTGCCGATCAGGCCCAGCACCGACGGGCCGATGATCACCCCGGCAAACAGATAACCAAGCACCGCGCCCAATTGCAGACGTTTGGCCAAGGGCACGGTGAGCACCGCCGCGAGCAGAAAAACAACGGCGGCTTGCAACAAATTGCCTTCATGGGGCATGGGTTTACTCCTGACAACGGCACGGCGGGGGGGCGACAAGGATAAAGGCTGAAACCTCGTCAAACCAAATCCCCCTGATTCGGATGATCAACACAATCCCCCCGTAGGAGCGATTGAGATCTGTAACATATTGCATCAATTGGTTACATTTATAACCCAAGCGAATCAATCCCCGAGTCCCGTCATGGCCATCAACTTCGACCTCAACGACCTGCAAGCCTTTCGCGCCGTGGTCGAGCAGGGCAGTTTCCGCAAAGCCGCCGACACCGTGCGACTCTCGCAACCGGCCTTGAGTCGTCGCATCGAGAAGCTTGAAGACGCTCTGGGCGTGAAACTGTTCGAGCGCACCACGCGCAAAGTCAGCCTGACCCAGGCCGGTCGCGGTTTCATGCCGAGTGTCGAACGTTTGCTGGATGATCTGGACGTTGCACTGCTGGGCATCAGCGAAGTTGCTTCGACCCGACTGGGCCACGTCACCGTCGCTTGCGTGCCCTCTGCCGCGTACTACTTCATGCCGCGTGTGGTTGCCCGCTATCACCAGCAGTTCCCGCGCATCAAGGTCAAAGTCCTCGACTCCAGCGCCCACGACGTATTGAGCGCCGTGGTCAATGGCGAGGCCGATTTCGGTTTGAGTTTTATGGGCACGCAGGATGCCAAAGTCGACTTCGAGCCGCTTGTGCAGGAGTGCTATGTCGTGGCGTGTCGTCGCGATCACCCGTTGGCCGGGCGTAGCAGCGTGACGTGGGACGAGTTCTACCAGCAGGATTACATCTCGCTGGACAAGACTTCCGGCAACCGCTTTTTACTCGATCAGGCCTTGAGCAGCGTGGTGCCGCAGCGTCAGAGCATCTGCGAAACCCGGCATGTGACGACGATGATTGGCCTGGTGGAGGCGGGGTTGGGCGTAGCGGCGGTGCCGCTGATGGCGATGCCGGGGCCGGATCATCCGATCCTGACGCGGATACCGCTGACGGATCCGCAAGTGATGCGCAGCGTTGGCATTATCAAGCGCCGGGATCGCACGCTGACCCCGGCGGCACTGGAACTGGAGCGGCTGGTGGTGGAAATGAAAGTCCAGCCGCCGATTATCAACGCTTGACCGAATCCAGCCCGGTCGCCTGCACGTCAGCCTGTGCGGCCGGCGCAGCGAGGTAGGCGAGTAACGCTTTGGCCTCGGCGGGATGTTGCGCGTTGACCGGAATCCCCGCAGCGAAGCGCGTCACCGACTGCACCGACTCTGGAATCTTCGCCACAAAACTCACGCCTGGCACCGGCAGCAATTCGCTGACCTGCTGGAAGCCCAGTTGATAATCACCCGTGGCAACCACCGAGCCCACGGGGATTTTCGCGATCATGTTCGCCTTCGGTTTCAACTGATCTTCGATGCCGAGTTTCTTGAACAACTGCTGCTCGATGTACACGCCGCTGGCGCTGTCGGAGTACGCCACCGATTGCGCGTCAAGCAGGGTTTTCTTCAGGCTCTCGACGTTGCTGATGTCCGGTTTCGGCGCGCCAGCGCGTACCACCAGGCCGATCCGCGAGTCCGCCAGTTCTACCCGCGACGCCGGGTCGACCTTGCCTTGTTTGATCAATTCGTCGAGGGCGTAGCCGACCATGATCACCACGTCGGCATGCTCGCCACGCGCGAGGCGATTGGGGATTGCCTCTGGCGCCTTGCCCATCGACGGGCCGAACTGGGTGTCGAGGGTGTTGCCCGTGGTCGCGGCGAATTTCGGGCCGAGGATTTTATAGGCCGCGGTGAAGCCGCCCGAGGTCATCACGTTTACTTGTTCGGCGTGCGCCAGGGCGCTGAAAGCGAGGAGGGCGAGGGCGCCCAGATTCAACAGTTTTTTCATGGTCGTGGTTCCTTATGCAGTAGCCGGTTGCAGACGGCCGCCTGCGCGGCGATAGAGGTAAAGCGTCGCGAGCAACGCGCACAGCGCGCCGATGCTCATCCAGTAGCCCGGCGCGGCTTTGTCGCCGGTGTACTGAATCAGGAAGGTCGACATCGCCGGCGTGAAACCGCCGAAAATCGCTGTGGCCAGGCTGTAGGCGAGGGAGAAACCGGCGACGCGTACTTCCACCGGCATGATCTCGGTGAGCGCCGGAATCATCGCGCCGTTGTACAAACCGTAAATAAACGACAGCCACAACAGCGACAGCAGCATGTGGCTGAAACTCGGTGATTGCACCAGGTACGACAGCGCCGGATAGGTCGTGGCCAGGGCCAGCAGCGACATCGCGATCAGCACCGGACGACGACCGATGCGGTCGGACAACATGCCGCCGATCGGCAGCCAAAAGAAGTTCGACACACCCACCAACAGTGTCACCAGCAACGCGTCGGAAGTGCTCAGGTGCAGCACAGTTTTGCCGAAGGTCGGCGCGTACACGGTGATCAGGTAAAACGCGGTGGTGGTCAGGGCGACCATCAGCATCCCGCCGAGTACCACGCCCCAGTTCTGGCCGAGGGTACGGAACACTTCGCCCATGCTCGGGCGGTGCTTGCGTGCGGCGAACTCTTCGGTTTCCGCCAGATTACGGCGAAGGAAAAAGATGAACGGGACGATCATGCAGCCGATGAAAAACGGAATCCGCCAGCCCCAATCGGCAACCACTTCCGGCGCCATCCATGCGTTCAGCGCGTAACCCAAGGCAGCCGCGACGATGATCGCCACTTGCTGACTCGCTGATTGCCACGCGGTGAAAAAACCTTTGCGGCCCGGCGTGGCGATCTCGGAGAGATACACCGATACGCCACCCAGTTCCGCACCGGCCGAGAAACCCTGCAACAGTCGCCCGATCAATACCAGCGCCGGGGCGAACAGGCCGATGGTTTCGTAACCGGGCACCAATACAATCAATATCGTGCCGCTGGCCATGATCGACAGGGTGACGATCAACCCTTTGCGCCGGCCGACATCATCGATGTAGGCGCCAAGCACAATCGCCCCCAGCGGACGCATCAGGAAGCCTGCGCCGAACACTGCAAAGGTCATCATCAGAGAGGCGAATTCACTGCTCGCCGGAAAGAACACCGCCGCGATCTGGGTGGCGTAGAAGCCGAACAGAAAGAAGTCGAACTGTTCGAGGAAGTTACCCGAGGTCACTCGGAAAATGGCACCGGCCCGCGAGCCGCCGTGTGGGATTGAGGCTGTCATAGAAAAGAACTCCACCGCTTTTATGACGTGCGCTACGGGGAGGCGGCGCACGGTTTTTATTGAGGCGGATGGTGGCGCAGATGTAACAATCTGTTAATTGCATTGTTGGCATGGATTGATGCTGAAAGTGGATCAATGGGCTGGCATTGCGATCATCAGTGGGAGCGAGCCTGCTCGCGAAGGCGTGCGTTCAGGCGCTGGAGATGTTGTCTGTACCGGCCTCATCGCTGGCAAGCCAGCTCCCACGGGTTTTGTGGTGTGCACAACTGTTGAATGCATTACCCATCCTTTTTGGGGCTGGCGTTCCAACCCTCAGGTATTTGCAATGTGCACAAATAGTGAGTTCACCTTCGATCCCTGTGGGAGCTGGCTTGCCAGCGATGGCGGTGGGTCAGGCGACGCTGGCTTCGTCACGAGCAGGCTCGCTAACGCTGTCATCCGCCAAGGCCTGCGCAGTCAGCAATGGCGGTAGCGGGCAATCGAGCAAATCCGCCACGGCGCGAAACAGTTCTGCTTCAGCCACGGTGATCACGCCGTCGTGCATCACGCAACGGGTCATGGCGTTGAGCAGGGCGGGCCGCTCCTCTGGCATGAGGTGGCGCAGACGCTTGATCGCCGCTTCCAGCCCCGTCAGTTCCTCCAGCTCGACGCGCATTTCCTGTGGCCGTTCGAACGTCAGGCCTTGCCAGGCAAATTGCAGTGCCTGCGATGCTGCCGGCATGTTCTGCTGCCCGGCGCGGGCGAGTGCGGTGAGCAGCGCCATGAGTTCTTCGGCGCACTGGAACAAACCAAACTTGAATTGCACAGGTGCGGCGCCCTCGACATTGCGCTCGACAATCCGTAACAACGTCCACTCCAGCAGCTCGGTTTCGTTGTCGGCTTCGATCAACAGATTCAGGTTGTGCTTGACCTTGGCGAATGGTTTTTTGCCGAGTTGTTGCAGGCTAGGAATGGCCAGGTCCAGCAATGGCAGACGCAGGCCAGGATTGAGCGACGACAAAGGTTCACGTAGCAGATTCAGGGTGCTGAACATACTGTCGTCGATTGCCTCGCGCAGTATCTCCAGTTGCACGCCCAGCAAGGAAACCGAGCGCGACAGCAGCAGTCCATAGACGATGGCCTCCGCACCGTCGACAGTGCGTGCCGCCGCTTTGAGCGATTGCGGAATGTCTTCCAGCATGCGCCGCGCTTCGATCAGATGTTCGGCTTGCGGCGCGCCGATGGCGGCAACGGAAGCCTGAATCGAGTTCATGTCGTAAAGCACCGCCATGGCGGCAGCAGGCACGCCGCCGAACGCATCGGGTACGGGCAGAACGACAGTGGGCTGGGTCTCGGTCAGCGGTGCTGCGATCTTGCTGAAACTGCCATCCCATTGCGCGTCGACCCGGCGGATTCGCTCATTCAGATCCGGATGCGATGCCAACGAGTCAGAGCTTGTGGCGCCCGGGCCGAAATACAGGTGGCTGTATTCCTCGGCGCGGGGGGATTTGATGGCCGAGCCGAGTTCATAACCGCCAATTTTCTTCAACGCACCGGCGATGCCTTGCGGATTGCGGGTGTATTGCACCGCGGTGGCATCGGCCAGAAACTCGCGCTCCCGACTGATTGCAGCTTTGATCCGATTGCCAAATATCGTCCCCGCAATACCGACAATCAACAGTGCAAAACCAATCAACATCGGGATGGCCACGAACTTGTTGCGACTCGCCGGCGTTTTACCGACGTGCTCCGTGCCTTGGAGGATATAGGAGCCGGTCAACCCCAGTACCATGATCCCGTGGACGATGGCGACCAGCCGCGTATTGAGGCGCATGTCGCCGTTATAGATGTGGCTGAACTCATGGGCGATCACCCCTTGCAGCTCTTCACGGGTCAGCAGATTGATCGCGCCCTGGGTTACGCCGATGACCGCATTCTGTGGCGTGAGTCCCGCAGCGAAAGCGTTTATGCCCAGATCCGGCAGCAAGTACACCGAAGGCACCGCGGTGCCGGAAGCGATGGCCATTTCTTCCACCACGTTGAGCAATCGCTGCTCTTCCAGCGTCTGCGCGCTGTGGTTGATCAGCCGGCCGTCGAGACGCCGCGCAACCACTTTGCCGCCCTCGGACAACTCCCAGTGTTTCGACAGGCTGCCCATCAACACAATGCTGATGATCACCGCCGACACGGTGCCGACCAGTTGCCGATTCAGCTCCAGATCCATAATGACGTTTCCGTCACCATCCTCGACCGGAATGACCATGAGCAGACAAGACATCGCGATCAGGCTGAGTACCGCGAGCATCATCAAAAAAATCAGCAGCAGGGTGCGTCGCTTGGCTTGACGCTGTTGTTCAAAAAAATTCATTTCGCCATCCGTTGGCCAAGGGTCAGAACGAAACCTTTGGAGCTTCCTGAATGGCCGCGCTGTCGGCAAACGTCAGCGGCGATGCATCGGCACCGTGGCCGAACAGCGGGGCGAACAAGGCGGCGGGGAAACTTTGCTTGAGCGTGTTGTAGGTCATCACCGCATCGTTGTAGGCCTGGCGGGAGAAACTGACTTTGTTTTCGGTGCTGCTCAGCTCTTCGCTCAGTTGCTGCATGTTTTGTGAGGCTTTGAGATCCGGGTAGGCTTCGACCGTGACATTCAACCGGCCCATGGCACTGCTCAATGCGCTGTCGGCCTGACCCAGTTGCGCCATATTCTGCGCATTACCCGGCTGCGCTTGAGCCGCCTGCAAACCGGCTACCGCACTGTTACGCGCAGCAATCACCGCTTCAAGCGTTTCGCGCTCATGAGCCATGTAACCCTTGGCAGTGGTCACCAGATTGGGGATCAGGTCGTAGCGGCGCTTGAGTTGTACTTCCAGTTGCGCGAAGGCGTTTTTGATCTGGTTGCGTCGGGCGACGAGATCGTTGAAGAGTTTGATGGCATAGAGGGCGAGGAGCCCGGCAACGACCAGAATGATAATGAGGGTGCTGTTCACGGTGATGTCCTTGTTCACGCGGCAGAAAGGGGCGCGGCATGTTAGCGCAAACGCCTGCTCGCGACAGCCGTGTTTTCGGGCATTGCAATGTATTGGAAGTGCCGTCCCCATCGCTGGCAAGCCAGCTCCCACAAAGATCTGTAAGGAGCTCAAGTTTTGTAACCGCCATCGAAACCTGTGGGAGCTGGCTTGCCAGCGATGAAGGCCTGTCTAACGAAAGAAATCTCCCTGCCAGTCCAAATAAAAAACAAGGAATGATTTCGCCGCCGCGCAGTCGGAGTTCAGGTAGTACATATCTCTGGAGGTTCACCGATGAACAGCAAAACCCTATTCGCCAGCCTGGCCCTGGTCGCCGGCATTGCCGGGATCAGCCCGATTGTTCAAGCGGCGCAAACCTCGAACGATCCCTCCGTCCAGTCCCCCGTCAGCGATCGCGAACTAAAGATCAACGACCGCGCGCCAGACGTTTATCAACGCAGCGACAAAGCCTTGAAAAACTGGAAAGCGAAAGGTTTGAAAGCACCGGTTGAGCAAGCGCAGTGGGTGCAGATCAAAGATCAGTACGTGATGGTGATGATCACCAACGGGACGATTGTCGAGATGCAGCCGGTAGAGCGTTAAGCCATTCGGTAACAATTGGCCAAGGAAGGCAGATTGCAATCGAGCACCGTTCGGGTAAAAACCTGGGGGTGTTTCGAGTGACGGGAAGTCAGGAGCAATGAGTTGGACAAGAAACCTCTTTATCGGAAAGAAAACACTCGTACTTGGGGGGTGCGTCGCAATGCGTTAGTCGCGCAATACCGCGATCAGCGTAATACCAAGAGCGAAAATCGCAGCGACGCCGTACGTGGTTCGATGCATGCAGGCAAACGCTACGGCATGGATTACACACCCTTGTTTCGCTTTCTTTTGTCTCGTGTTGGCGGTAACTGGGACGAGATTTTCAGCGAAGCGGTGTCGCGTCTGGATCGACCGGAGCCCGTATTCTGGATGGTCGCCATCTATGAGGAGGATCGCGAGGAAGTCGTACGATTGGGCGAGTCGAGTTACTTCAATGGTTTGTACGTCGATCAGCAAAAGCGCCTTCAAATTGTCAATCCGGCATTGAAAGCTGAGGACATGGCGCCGCGCTGTCAGTGCTGTACGCACACCTTTAACGGTGTGGTTTTTGGCCGGCGATTTGGGACTGACTGATTTCGTCAGGTGTTGGAATCCGTTTGAAACCGCGATTGGACCCATATCCTTGCGCTGAACTTTGTAGAATCTTGCTTACAACAACTGCCCCTTGTCCCAAAGATGAACCAGATCCCCCGGTGCCTGATCCTCCGGCACTTTCAGCACCATTTCCCCTGACCGGTAGCGCACTTCTATCTGATAGAAGCGCTGATCGCCGCGTCCGGTTTCGACGCTGTCCAGCGGCAGGCACCCCTCCAGCACCGAGCAGATTCGGGTGCGTTCGCTGATGTCGCATTGAGCGAATTCGATTTCACGGGGGCGGCTCAGGCTATGAATGGCCGCCACGCCACCCTGGCGTGAAACCCGCACCACGGAATCGTCACCCAACTCGGGCAGAATTTTCATACAACCTCCAAGACCAATTCGATACCGACCTGAGCCCAGGCCTCACGCACTGCAGCCACCTCTCTGGCACCGAAACGCTTGCCAGCGTTTTCGACCGTCAACCCGGCGAACGCCTCAAACGTTGCGTCCTGACTCAAGCGTTTGTCGCACAGCGTGTCGTACCAGATTCGTCCGGCCTTCTCCCAGGCGAAGCCGCCCAATGCCCGAGCCGCCAGATAGAACGCGCGGTTGGGAATCCCTGAGTTGATGTGCACGCCACCATTGTCTTCAGTTGTAATGACGAACTTGCGCATGTGATCCGGTTGCGGATCCTTGCCCAATAACGGGTCGTCATACGCCGTGCCGGGATGCGACATCGAGCGCAAACCCTGTCCGTGGATTTGCGGCATCAGCAAATCAGCGCCGATCAGCCAGTCAGCCTGCTCCGCCGTGTGGCTGAGCGAATATTGCTTGGTCAACACGCCGAACACATCCGACAGTGATTCGTTAAGTGCACCCGATTGGTTCGCGTAAATCAGACCGGCTTCGCTTTCCGTCACGCCATGTGCGAGTTCGTGGGCGATGACGTCGAGCGAGCGGGTGAAACGCTGGAAAATTTCGCCATCACCATCACCGAATACCATCTGAGCGCCGTTCCAGAAAGCGTTCTCGTAGCCTTGACCGTAGTGCACGCTGCCGATCAGGGCAAACCCGTTGTTGTCGATCGAGTCGCGGCCCAACACCTTCCAGAAGAAATCATAGCTGGCACCCAGCGCCTCATAAGCTTCATCGACCGCCGGATCGCCTGTTGCCGCCTGTCCTTCCACACGTACCTCAATCCCGGGCAGCAGCATTTTGTTTTGAGCATCATGGATGCTGCGCTGTGCGATGCCGGGTTTGTTCGATGGCGGCAGGATTGCCTGGGCCAACGGACGCGAAGGCGGGCCGGGATTGGGCAGCAGGCTGCGCACATGATTGAGGGTGCGCATCGCCGCAGTCCGTTGCGGCTCCGAACCGTGGGCGATGATGCGATTGAGGATGTACGGCGGAATGAAACTGCGCAGCAAACGTGAGTCGGTCATCAGAGCTTCCTTGGCTAAATACGATGTCGATACACATGTGAGCAGCGCTGCGTGTTTCGGTTCCATGCATTGCCATCGGCAACGAATTCTGCGAAAAACGCCGTCCGTGCCCCCAACGGGCCATCCTTTCTGAGTGAAGCGCCATGACCGACGAACTACAAATCATCGAGCTGCAACCGGGCGAGGGCAAAGCCGCCGTCAAAGGCGCGCTGATCACCACCCAATACACCGGCTGGCTGGAAGACGGCACCGAATTCGACTCTTCCTACAGCCGTGGCAAACCATTTCAGTGTGTGATCGGCACCGGCCGCGTGATCAAGGGCTGGGATCAGATCATCTGAATGTTACACTGCCACCTTTTCGACGAAGGTGTGTGGTTTCCCAATGCCAAAGGCAATCAGCTACATCCGGTTTTCAACAGGTAGACAATCGCTTGGATCAAGCCATGAACGTCAGCGACAAGCTGTCACTCGGTGGTTGGAAAAACACCCTGATTACACCCTATACGACAAACCGTACGACGATCTTGGACGGTCTGGTTACAGTGGTGATCATGTCGATAACGCTTTTGGTCGTCTGTTAGCAGCAATCGAGGACGGCACCATTCCCAAGGGTTCAACCATTTTAATCGAGCAAATCGACAGAGTGGGCAGGATGGAGCCATTTGAAATGTTCCCGCTACTCTCTCGTATCGTGAACGCTGGCGTTGATCTTGTGACGTTGGACGACGGAATCACCTACAACAGACAATCAGTGAACAACAATCACTTGTTCCTTTTAGTCGCCAAAGTTCAAGCGGCATGGGGCTACTCCAAAACACTAAGTGAACGAACTAAAGCCAGTTATGCCATACGACGTGAGAAAGCAAAGAATGGTGAGCCGATAAAGCGGTTTGCTGTCGCATGGTTGACAACAGACGGAAAATTGAAGTCGCATCTTGTACCATATGTTAAGCAAGTATTTGATTTGTATATTAGTGGTGTCGGTAAGAATACTATTGCTAATCGCCTCCGTGCATCTGGTATGCCTGAACTTGCGTCGATTTCATCACCAACCATCGACGCATGGTTACAGAACAAAACAGCAATTGGTTTCTGGAATGATATACCCGGTGTTTACAAGCCTGTTGTAACTCCCGAAGTATTCATGCAGGCGCAGAAGCGACGACAGGAAGTGAAAACTCAGTCACGAAGTCGTACATCAAAGAATTTTCTTGTTGGTATGGTCAAGTGTGGTGTATGTAATGCCAATTACATTATTCATAACAAGGAAGGTAAACCGAATAATATGCGGTGTCTTACTCACCATCGTTTGAAAGATGCAGGTTGTACGAACAGTGAAACCATACCATATCAAGTTGTTCACTTTATCTACTTGTCGAGTGCCCCGTCGTGGATTGATAAAGCAATGAAGGTTATACAATTAACCGACAATGAAAAACGTAAGCTTTACCTTGTTACTGAGCGCGAGGAATTAACAGCTTCAATTCTGAGGATGGCGAAGTTGTTGGCAAGGACCGATTCGCCAGAGTTAGAATCTGAGTTTGATTTAGCAAATGAAAGACGTGCATCCATCGACATTGAATTGAGTGTGCTGGATCGTAAAGCAGACAATGGTGTTGAATCTAAATCCACCTCGATCTTTGTGGGGTATGAAGCAACATTGGAGCATGACCGCTTAGCCTTTCATGATCCTATACAGCTGTCTGCCTTGCTGAAACAAGCAGGGTACTCAATAACAGTACAACCGGGACGCAAGCTTTACGTTGCTGAGTCAAATGTACCATGGGTTTATACCGGCGTTGCTCGTAAAGGGAACACTGCATTAGGGTATCGTATTCAAGATGGTGAAATGGAATACACCATTTCAAATGTTATACCTGAAGCAGTTGATGTACAGGCATACAAGAACAATCCAGATGGAGAGATGCAGCATGTTGCTGACCGATCATACAAACATGTTAAGTCACCTACACTGCTCAATCCGACCGGTTTACGAAACACCAACGTTATGACTATTGAGAAATTCGAAAGTGCAAATGCAGCAATGCAGCGCCTAACGTCAGGAGTTTAACCAGATACAAACAAATAGTTGAAGTAAGTGTTCAAAACAGTCGTTACGGTATTGACAATCATTCGTATTTGATGATAGAATGTATACATTGGAGAGAACAGATCACCCCGACTCTTTTCAGTTGTTTTAGCGAGCAACTGCGGCACCTTTCAAGCAAACCTTGCCTTCTCGGTTTGTTACGTGGTCTGATCCTCCAACAATCTCTCTCCCGAACCTAAACCCATATTCTTAAACGAGGATATGGGTTTAAGTTCGTCTGCCGTAAACAGTTCAAAACACTATCAATTACTAACGAGGTAATATCTATGCATATTAACGTCTGTCGCGCCTGCAATACCCCTTTGGCTAACCGACGACCACAAACAAAAACGTGTGACGCAGCCTGTCGTGCTAAGTATTGGCGGCAATCGAAAGTTAGCATGTTGCCCGTACAACTGATGCTCAGTATTGCCAACCATTCATTCTTTACCAAAGCTGCTGATGCTGCTGGCGTTTCGATTAATGATCACCTACATGATTGCCTAACTAAAACTATGGAGTGTGTATAAATGCGAGTGCAACTGAACGAGCGTGCTTTTTTTCAACTGGAAGAGCTGATGCGTCGGGCGGGTCATACTAATCATCAGCACTGTCTACAGGTTTTGATTACCACGACCACCAACAATATCCGCCGTAGTGACGAGAAGAAAAAACTACAAACACCTGATACACCCATCTAACCCCCCCCCCCCAAATACTTTTCACCAGAGTAAGAGGATAACCATCATATAAAGAAAGTCAATGCCCAACTATATTGTTGTAAACAAACCATCTCAGTTGATCCTGAAAGTAATCACAACATCTCATGCGCCAACACCAGATGAACATCATGCGTTTCATTCTGCATCAACCACCGTGCTTGATAAGTACTATAAATTGGCAACTAAAGCGCGTCGCAATGGCGTGTTAGTAAATGTGGGTGACCTCGCGAATGTTAGCCCAAGTTTCTTGCAATCACTGACAGATTAAAAGCTCTAGCACTAAGCCAATTTCATTGGCCCAAACCGATTAAATATGCGTACTCCTGGCTACCCTACAGGGTACGGTGTTTGTCATGTCTACACCCCTTGTAAACCGGGCATCTGAAATGCCCAAAACACCTTATCTCAGGTGTCTTTCACAAAAACAATCAAAGGAATAAAAAATGACTATCGAAACTTGTTTCGATCTGGATCGCTTGCTTGCCATCAAACAAATGGTTCATTTCATGCATTTGAAACAGTCGGCAATCGAAACCGGCGACAAAGCAGAGTTTAGGCGTACGACTGACATCATCGATAAAATGGCGACAGAGTATGGTGTGCTGGTGCTTCATCAAGCGCAGGAGCAATACAAATGAGGAGTTCTGACCACTTCACTCGTGGACTCACAAGAGCTTTTGAGCGGCGCGCTAAACATCCAGCCAAACAACATCTAGATCAAGTGGTACACGTACAGGGCGCTGGTAGCGTTGCAGGTGATGCAAATACACTCGCCACCGTTAATAACACCATCACTAAGCTTAGTGAGGAGCAATACAAACAAATCATCGTACAAACGATGATCGCACTTATCTACAAAAGGAAAATGAAATGACTGATAAAATAACCATCAAGGGCGTGCCGCCCAATTTTGAAGAGACTGTGTTAAAGCGACGTCAAGAAGCTCGGTATAATGTTTATGATCAAACTGATGAATGTACCGTGCTCGTGCGTGGTGAAATCCCGATTCAGTTCCTGAGTAATGTAATTGATCACCATACCAAAGGCTACATGCTATGTCTGAAATACCCGGTGTCAACTGCTCCCGGTAGTTACAGTTGCCGTATGGAAAAGCCTGACTCAATTAAGATCAGTGAACGTCAAGCGCTTGGTGATCAAGTGAAGCTTGAATACGTTGCTTGGCTTGAAAGCGAGCGTGAGAACTATAAGCAGTTGCTGACTGCTCAATTGCTGCAAGCGGCAGAAGCGAAAGAGAAAAAGAAAGAGGAAGATAAGCGGGCCAAATTACTTTCAGAAATTGAGAAAGAAGTATCGGCCACCTTTGGTAATCTGCTGGTGCCCGACTAACACGGCGATACCAGACAAAACCTCGTATAACGCGTTCTGAGAGCGTTTATCCCAATGCCAATCCAACGCAATCGCCCGGCAGTCTATGTGACCGCACGGGCTTTTTGCTGCCTTCAGGAAAGTACGGGGCGCGCAACGACCACCACAAAATCGGGGTTGATATCGCCGCACTATTAATGCGAAAATCGCCGCACTATTAATTTTGTACTTTTTCCCAAAAATGTCGGTTTGGACCAATGTTTACGGGATTGCGTGACCGTACACCACAGCAATAGCCTTGTAGTAAACTAGGAAAGAGAGGGGTTGAGAGTTCTAGTGCTGTGTTTGAGAGCATGTATTTGAGAGATTAACCTTAGAGAGAAGGAGAGAGAGAAGTGAGTGAAGCGAGCCAAGACAAGACCAAGCGTAAATACCTGACACTGCTGAAAGGACACAAGTGGTCACATCAGTACTCAGTGTTCTATGACGATCTTACGCTGAGTAACCGACTGCTGACTGACAAGGAAGCATTCCTGCAAACGCTGCGAAAGCAATTCCCCGGTCAACCGTTCTTGGTACGCATCCAAACCAAGATGGGAAATGGTAGAGGTGAAAAGGGATTGCAGGCGTACCTGATGATCCTGACAACCGCCCAGTCAGACGTACAAGAAGTTGCTGATAAGTCATTCACATCCGTCATGAATGTCAAAAGCAGGAAGCTTGAAGGTTTGAAGCCTTACACCATAGCCAGTGCAATCGAGAACCAAAGACCACACGACCTTCAGAAAGTATTTGGTGACGTCAGGATCAAAAGATATTCAGTGTTGAACAAGCCGATGCTGGTGCCATGCGCACCATGATCCTGACGATCAGGAATAGCTATCAGGAATAGCTATCAGGAACGCATCAGGATCACCACCACACCATAAAACTTTAATTTGCGCAGCCACCTTCGCTACAGCCCTGATTTTATAAGGGGGTTGAGCCATTTTGCGTTAAGCACGTTTGACAATCCCTCCCGATTCCCTCACACACCGATTCAATCTGATTGAAAACCGGAACAAAACCAGCAGCCTCCCGCCTCAAAAATTAGTCGAAAAATCATGTGGTACAATATGTCAAGCGAAATCTGAATTACCGGATGTCCGGTAATCTTATCCCTCGCTGGAGATGCATATGTCCCTGTACAAAGATGCCCTGAACGCCATCACTGATGAAAACCTGTACGCAGTCGATGAAACATCCACACCCAGTTACGCCACCATCAAGGAGTTGAGAGACGCGGGTTACGTCACCGCGATCTACAGTGGCGCCGACGATGGAGACAGCTTTCTGAAAATCGCAATCACGCTCCGTGGTCGTGACTACCAGAAGGAGCTGAACGCCAGCGCGTAACCCCGAGGGAAATGCAGCCTGAGCCTGATCACCAAAGGCTGCACCCATCACCAGCACATCAGCAGAAATCACAATCGTGGTAGTCATAAGTCATGGCTCTAATTGACACAATACAATTGTGTCAATAAACGAACCCTTGTAAACCCTTGCCATAGCGTAGTGACCCATGCTCTAATTGACACATTCATGCGATTTAGCGCGGAGTGTCAACTAGATGAACATTGTAGAAGCAGTGAAGACAACCGGTGAAGCAGAGACAATCTCCCGCAAGCTTTCACTCAATGCCAAAGGTAATCCTCTGTACGCAGACATCTGGCGTTTCGGTGTGAACACTGCACTCCGTATCAGTGACTTACTAAGCCTGACCTTCGACGATGTGAAAGGTGACATCCTGACCATCAAAGAGAGCAAGACCGGTAAGACTCGGCACATTGATTTGAATACTTCAGCCAAGGCGATCATTGAACGTCGTAGGAAGGCACAGCCGGATCACACCTTCTTGTTTCAGGTGGATAGCAACCGGGCGAAGGGAAAGGCTGTCAGCCGTGCTGCTGTAGGCGCTGCATTCAAGGCCGTGGGTGATGAGATGAGTCTTCAACTGGGTACGCACTCAATGCGTAAGACCCGTGGTTGGCTGATGTACAACGGTGGCGTTTCAATCGAGATGATCTGCAAGACCCTGAACCATTCCAGTCCAGCGGTAACAATGGTGTACATCGGTATCACCCGCGCAGAAGTTGCCGCCATGTACCATGAATTTGTATTCTGATTTTAGGCATAGACTCTGTGAGCAACGACAAACGCCAAGGCTGTGCGTGACATTCATGTCAAGTTAAAACAGCCCACACGCAATCCTGCGCACTCTCAGACTGCTCACCGACTATCAAACGCCATACCTATGGATTTGAGCAATCTTGGGCATCCCCACTGCCCACATTCTACTGCCGGTCAAACAGTCGTGACCAATATCCTTCGGATTCAGCACCACGCGCACGCGAAGTATCACCAGATTGCCGATTCTGAATTTCAGGGAATTGTGGTGGTGTGGCAGACGTGGTCAACACCCGCCGAAACGAACAATCGCAATACTCTTTATTGATCCTTCACTAGGTGCATTGGGGCGCCAGCGTCATAGACCTGAAGAGTAAAAGTATCAAATAGACCATCGATATCAATATCGACACCCGTAGACTTATCGACGTTAGATGTGCCGCCGATTAAAGCTCGACCATATCGCCAGACAGACTGTCCCTGCTCCTTAAGCGTCTCTGCAATTTGCTTCGCCACGGCGTACTGCACATAGACAGACGCGAACTGCATTGCTTTCGAGACAATCACACTACCCGTTATTAGCTCGTCGCCGTAGTAGTAACGGTAGGCCATGCTTACAAACTTTTCATTTTCGCCTAGCACTCGGCTTCTCCTTAGCTTGGATTAAGGTCGTAATACTACCCGGATCACCATATCACAGCGCCATGGATGATTTACTCACGTCATGAAAGGACAGTGCTTGTGTACGCGAAATCTGCTGAGTATTGACTCACACCGGTTCTCAGATTTCACACAGCAACGCGTGACAGCGCCATTTGCTGGGAGAGAGTGATGGTGTAACAAGCGAATTACTTGGGATCAGGGGCTGATGGGCATGCAGGTGGGCGGTAAACGCAAACTGCTGGTGCCGGCGCATCTGGGGTACGGGGAACGGACCATGGGCAAAATTCCGCCGAATTCGAATCTGGTGTTTGAGATTGAGTTGCTGGAGGTTTTGACGCGGGAGGATTGAGGTTGTGGGCGCTGATGTGGGTGAGGTTCGTTACTTCATCCAAATACCATCTGTGTTGATCAGGTGAATACGTCTATATCGTCGAGCGTGTCTTCAATGATCCCTTGCAGCGAAGGATGCGTTCGCTTGACTGATTCGAGTGCAGCAAAAATTGTTTCAGTATTCAGGAAGCCGGGGTGATGTTCCTTCATGGTTTAAGTCCTCCTGAGGTTTGGCTTTCGGATATCGTGAGCAGAAAGAACGCTATCGCGAGCAGGCTCACTCCCACATGGGGAATGCATTCCAAAATGTAGGAGCGAGCCTGCTCGCGATGGGGCCTTCAACATTCACTCAAGAATTGACCTTCACCCCACCCCCAAAGCGCTCGCGATACACCGACGGCGGCACTCCAACCACCCCGCGAAACGCCACGCGAAAACTCTCCACCGACCGATAACCGCAGCGCTCGGCAATCTGCTCGGTGTGTTGGTCAGTGCTCTCCAGCAACTCCCGCGCCCGCGCCAACCGCTCATGCTGCAACCACGCCTTGGGCGACTGACCGCTGGCCTCAGTAAAGCGTCGCAAAAACGTGCGCTCGCTCATCGCTGCTTCACTCGCCAGGTCGCGCACCTCCAACGGCTCGTGCAAGCGCTCGCGCGCCCACTGCATCACGCGTGACAGATCGTTGCGCGGCGTCTGGCTGACGGGGGTCGGAATGAATTGCGCTTGACCGCCGGTACGCTGCGGCGACATCACCAACCGCCGTGCCACGGAATTGGCAACCTGAGTGCCAAAGTCCCGCGCCACCAGATGCAGGCAAGCGTCGATGCCGGCCGCGCTGCCTGCCGAAGTGATCAACTGGCCGGAGTCGACGTAGAGCACATCCGGATCGACTGCAATGGCTGGAAAGCGCTGCGCCAGTTCCGCCGTGTAACGCCAATGGGTGGTGGCGCCATTGCCGTCGAGCAGGCCGGTGGCTGCCAGCACAAACACACCTGAACAAATCGACAGCAATCTCGCACCGCGGGCATGGGCTCGGCACAGTGCGTCGATTAACGGTGGAGGCACCGCAGCATTCCGGTCGCGCCAGCCGGGGATGATGATGGTGCGGGCCTCGGTCAGCAGCTCTAACCCTCCGTCAGCCAGCACCTGAATTCCGCCCATGGCGCGCATCGGGCCTTGATCGACCGCCGCAATTGCATGCTCGTACCACGCAAAGTCGAACTCCGGCCGGGCGAGCCCGAAGATCTCCACGGCAATGCCGAACTCGAATGTGCAGAGGCCGTCGTAGGCCAGAATCGCAACCAAACCTGGTGAAGTAGGCATTTGGCGGAAAATTCCCGGTGGGTGTCTTGTGCGCCACTTTAGCGATAAGCGTTGGCTGGATAAAGTCTGTTCACACCCACTCAGATGAAGGAGCAACACCTTATGACCAGCCTGGTTTGCGAAATCCCTGCCGCCCCGTCGGCCATCGCCCTCATGCATTTCAGCAGTCGTCTGACGTTCGAAACCGATTGTTCCGACGTGTTCAGCAGTCTTGAGGCCGGTGCGGTCGACTTTGTGCTGGTCGATGTTCGCGGACCAGTGGCCTTCGAGCGAGGTCATATACCGGGCGCGATCAATATTCCAACGCGGCGGCTGACCGTTGAAGGTTTGGCGGGTTACCCGAAAACCACGCTGTTTGTGGTCTATTGCGCCGGCCCGCATTGCAATGGCGCGAACAAGGCTGCGGTGAAACTGGCGGCGCTGGATTACCCGGTCAAGGAGATGATCGGTGGCGTGACAGGTTGGCTCGACGAAGGTTTTCAATTGAGCGATGAGCAAGCCGCCAAAACCGCAATCGGCTGCGAATGCTGATCCCATTGTAGGAGCTGCCGCAGGCTGCGATCTTTTGATCTTGCTTCTAAAAAGCAAAGTCAAAAGATCGCAGCCTTCGGCAGCTCCTACACGAGATTTTTGGTACCGATTGAGGGCTTGTCCTACAGTCTTTGCACCACGACGGCGCACCTGTTGACCCCGGTCAATCAGTGCGCCGAAGTTCTGTAAGTAATTGTCGCTTAAAAACAATTTGCCCTGTGCGCGCCGCCATAGACTGCCGACCACTTCGGTTTTTTGCCGCTATATGGCCATGACCGAACGCTGAATCGAAAGCTGCCAATAAAAGCCTCCGCACACAGGAGTAATAAATGAAGAAGCTAGTGATGTTCGGTGCCCTGGCACTGTCGATGTTGTCCCTGACCGCTGTGGCCGAAGACGCCAAACCGATCCGCATCGGTATCGAAGCCGGTTATCCGCCATTCTCGATGAAAACCCCTGACGGCAAACTCACCGGTTTCGACGTGGATATCGGCGATGCGCTGTGTGAGCAGATGAAAGTCAAATGTACCTGGGTCGAGCAGGAATTCGATGGCCTGATCCCGGCGCTGAAAGTGAAGAAAATCGACGCGATCCTGTCCTCGATGACCATCACTGACGACCGCAAGAAAAACGTCGATTTCACCATCAAGTACTACCACACACCGGCCCGCTTCGTAATGAAGACAGGCTCCAGTGTCACCGATCCGCTGACCCAGCTCAAAGGCAAGAAAGTCGGTGTACTGCGCGCCAGTACCCACGACCGTTTCGCCACCGAAGTGCTGGTGCCGGCCGGGATCGATCTGGTGCGTTACGGCTCGCAGCAGGAAGCCAACCTCGACATGACGTCTGGCCGTCTGGACGCGATGCTGGCCGACTCGGTCAACCTCAGCGACGGTTTCCTGAAAACCGACGCGGGTAAAGGCTTCGAATTTGTCGGCCCGACCTACGAAGACGCCAAATACTTCGGCGGCGGCGCCGGGATTGCAGTTCGCAAGGGCGATGCGGCCCTGGCTGAGCAGTTCAACAAAGCCATCACTGAAATCCGCGCCAACGGCGAGTACAAGAAAGTGCAGGACAAGTACTTCGACTTTGACGTGTACGGCCATTAATACGCCGTAGAAAAAGTGGCCCCGTTTGCGCGGTGGCCACTTTTTTTATGCCCATGATTTATCCTGCACAACACCTTTCCAATGTAGGAGCTGCCGCAGCATGCGGCAGCTCCTACAGAGTTCGCGGAGTTTTCTTATGCAACGCATCGACCATCTTCTGCCCTGGAGCCATTTGGGCAGCGAACGTTCCCTCAGTGTGTTTCGTTACGGCGCGGGTGCCCGCAAGGTGTACATCCAGGCCAGCCTGCACGCCGATGAACTGCCGGGCATGCGCACCGCGTGGGAACTCAAGCAGCGCCTGAATGCACTAGAAGCGCAGGGTCGTTTGCAAGGTGTGATTGAACTGGTGCCGGTGGCTAACCCGATCGGACTCGATCAGCATCTGCAAGGCAATCACATGGGCCGCTTCGAATTGGGCAGCGGCAAGAACTTCAACCGAGCGTTCGTCGAACTCAGTGCGCCAGTGGCAGCGTTGATCGGTGATCGCCTGGGTTCTGATGCCGACGCCAATATTGCGCTGATCCGCCAGACCATGCTCCAGGTCTTCGATGATCTGCCGGCCCCGGCCTCGCAACTGGAAGCCCTGCATCGTTTGTTGCTGCGCCACGCTTGCGATGCCGATATCACCCTCGATCTGCATTGTGATTTCGAAGCCTCAATCCACCTGTATGCGTTGCCCCAGCACTGGCCGCAGTGGCAGTCATTGGCGGCGCGCTTGAAGGCTGGCGTGGCGTTGTTGTGTGAAGATTCCGGTGGCAGCTCGTTCGATGAATCCTGTTCGACGCCGTGGCTGCGTCTGGCACGAGCCTTCCCGGACGCGGCAATTCCAGCGGCCAACCTCGCGACCACGTTGGAGCTGGGCAGCATGGGCGATACCCGGGTCGACCAGGCGCAGGCCAACTGCGAAGCGATTCTCGGGTTTCTGGCGGAGCAGGGTTTCATCAGCGGTGAATGGCCGGCGGCGCCAGGCGAATGCTGCGAAGGCATGCCATTCGAAGGCACCGAATACCTCTTCGCGCCGCACCATGGTGTGGTGAGTTTTCTGCGCTCGGCGGGCGAGTGGGTAGAGCAGGGGGATGCGTTGTTCGAGGTGGTGGATCCATTGCAAGATCGCGTCACCACCGTGCGTGCAGGAACCAGCGGGGTGTTGTTTGCGATTGATCGCGGGCGTTACACCGAGCCGGGGATCTGGCAAGCGAAAGTGGCGGGGCGGGTACCGTTTCGCACGGGTAAATTGACTAACGACTGACCGATTTTTGCTGTATTTGCTGGCCTCATCGCTGGCAAGCCAGCTCCCACAAGGTTATGTGAGCACCATAGATCCCTGTGGGAGCTGGCTTGCCAGCGATGGCGGCATCAGTGGCACCACAACATTTGGATCCTCGCTTCAGGATGTTAGGCTCCCCCCGAACCCTGCACCCTGTGAAGGAAGATTTATGTTGAAGGTGTTTGCTCTGCTGACCCTCCTGGCGTCCACCGCCGCTCATGCTCAAATCACACTGCAATCCGATCTGCCGCTCAAGTACATCGAACAGGTTCACCCTGACGCCGATCCACGTCCGTTGGTGATTTTCCTGCACGGTTACGGCAGCAATGAAGCCGATCTGATCGGCATGAAATTTCAGCTGCCAGCGCAGTACAACTACCTCTCGGTGCAGGCACCGCTGGCGTTGGGCGAAGGGCGTTTCCAGTGGTTTCGCAAGAAAGGCGAAGGTGCCTACAACGGCGAGACTGATGATCTGAAAACCAGCGGCCAGAAACTTCGGGATTTTGTCGCGCAAGCGGCTAAGAAATATCACGCTGCCCGGGACAAGGTGTACCTGATCGGGTTCAGCCAGGGCGCGATGATGACCTACGAGGTGGGCCTGCGACCACCCGTGGCGGTGGGTGGTATTGCGGCGTTGAGCGGGCGTTTATTGCCGGTGTTGAAGGCAGAGCTGAAGACAGGGCAACAACCGCTGCCGCTGAGCATCTTCATCGGTCACGGCACGGCCGATGATCCAGTGCCGTATCACCTCGGTACTGAGGCCAATGCATTACTCCAGAAACTGGATTACAAACCGCAGTTTCACGCGTATCCCGGCGTCGGCCACAGCATCAGTGCGGCCGAACTGCGGGACTTGAACGCTTGGTTGCAGCAGCTCAATCCTTGAGGATGGTCTTCACCAGCGCATCGTGACCTTTCTTGTCGCTGACCCGGGAGATCACCTGAACCAGCGCCATGCGTGTGCCGGAACCCGCCATCAACGTCGTGTTGAGGGTTTGGCCACCGCCCTGGCTGGCGGTGCTGTCGACCTGACGCAAGCCCAGGCCAGTGCCTTTCTGGGTCAGGCTTTTTTCGCTGAGTTTGTTGAAGTCCGGTAGCGCTTTGCGCTGGGCTTCGATGAAATCGGACACGCTGCCGTCCAGGAACTCGCTGTCGTTGTCCTTGACGTTGTTGCCTTCGGGGATCTGGTTTTCTGCGGCGATGACCACGGTTTTGCTGGTCTGGTTGGTGTACATCGTGCCCGTGGCACCGGTCGGACTGGCCGGCAGCGGTTCGGCAACGAAGCCTTTGGGCAGGGTGAAGGCGAATTTGCCGCCCAGCATCGAAACCTTCTCGGTGGCGGTTTTTTCCTTGGCCTTGGCGGCCTGAGCGTTGATGGCGCCGAGGCCGGCAACCGCCGCCAGCAACAGGACGACGGCTTTCTTGCTCAACAATGTCATTCGAATCTCCGGGAAGTGGTCATGCCAGGCGGGCGATCATCCCACGCAGCGCCTCGGCACTCCAGCACGTCTCGTCAGGCTTGCGGCTGCGGTGCCGGTTTGGCCAGCAGTTTGCGCGTGACGCCAAGCATGGCCACTGACACGGCCACGCCAATAGCAAATCCGCTGAAGCCCAGGCTTGGCAAGGTCAGCGCTGACACCAGACAAAACGCCGAAAACGAGTACATCCCGGTCGCCGTCGCGCGCAACAACGCGGCGGTAAACTCGGGGCCGCGGGTCTGCTGGGAAAACACCGCCATGACACTGCCGAGCACCGGGAAGACTGCCAGCAATCCGCTCCAGCGTTCACCGACGGTGCTGGCCAGCATCGTCACCAGCAGCGTCAACGCCGCACCGGCGATCATCCGCCAGATCAGTTTGTCCGACTTTGGCGCCGAGCGATTGAGTACCGGTTGCACCTTGGGAAACAGGTAGGGCGCCGCCAATAAAGCAACTGCGGCCGCCCCTATAGAAAACGGCAGCGACGCCGGGATCAGCGACAAGACCAACGCCAGCGTCGCCCAGACTGCCAGCGAAGCGCTCAGCGCCCACGGCCAGTTCGCCTTCTGCGCGACCTGCGCGTACGTGATGCAGAAGGCGATCATGGCGAACATCGCCGACAACGCGGCCACTGCTGACTGCGCGGCAAACTGCGGCCCCTGTTCGATCGCCAGGAAAAACAGAATCGGCCCGACCACCACCGGCAAACCCGACAGCCAACCGGCGACGCTAGGCCCCCAGCGCTTGCCGGCCAATGAGATCAGCAGCAAAAATCCGGGAATCAGCAGCAGTTTGAGGATCAGCACGCGGGTGTCTCCGTGAGTGAGAGACGGCCACGGTAGCATTGCTGCACGTACATTGCTGCAGATGCGTGCAATTTTTGTATACAAGATTTTTGGTCTGATATCCGGCTATGCTTTGCTTATGAGGGATTCGCAGAGTCGATGACGTAATGAGCCGATCAAAAAATGTTTTGCGTGGGTGCTGTGCCATAAGCTTTTGGGCCTTGCTGGTGGCGCCTGTCTGGGCCAACTGGCAGGACGAAGTGCCCGGCGCCAGGATCATTGGTACCGGCGATTTCAGTGTGTTCGGTTTCGACGTTTATAACGCACGGCTGTGGAGTGCCGCGCAGCCTCTGGCAGACGGGCAGCCTTTTGCCCTGGAGTTGATCTACCAGCGCAAGATTTCTCGCGACGATCTGGTCGAAGCCAGCGTTGATGAAATCAAACGTCTGAATGGAGCCTCCGTCACCCCGGCACAACTGACCGGCTGGCAGACACAGATGCAGCAGGCGTTCGTCGATGTTCAGGCCGGCACCCGTATCACCGGAGTGTATTTGCCGGGGCAGGGCGCACGTTTTTTTGTCGGTCAGCAGTTGCAGCATGAGATCGACGATCCGCAGTTTGCCCGGGCGTTTTTTGATATCTGGTTGAATCCGCGTACGCGCAATCCCGAACTGCGCCAGCAATTGCTGGGTGTGACGGGATCTTGAGCTCTCGTCAACGAGGTCGAAACGCCTGAGCTGAGTTTTCGACTGATTTACGAATGTGCGGGTGAAACTCAGCTTGCACGAAATCGCTACTACACCGTTCTGCCCGCCGGAAGTGGCCGGTAGTGTCACGGTTGATCCCAATACTGCATCAACCAAGGCTCAAGCCGTCGCTGTCGGCGATCAGCGATGCCGCATAACCTTTATACGCACACGTCCATCTTGCAGACGCGGAGGATCGGCAAGGGTCTGCTCCTCTCATCCGGTTGCCTCTTGCCGGTGGCGATGTAATCAGCGAGCATGCAAGAAGTATAGGGGTAGGGGGTATAGGTATGTCGCATATTCATGAACACAAAGATGAACTGCTCAACCGCGTCCGGCGCATTGCCGGTCAGGTTCAAGCGGTGGAAAAAGCGCTCGAAGGTGATGCCGATTGTGCCAAGACCCTGCATCTGGTCGCGGCGATTCGGGGGGCGGTCAACGGCTTGATGGAGCAATTCATCGAAGCTCACACCCGTGAGCACGTCGCGCACCCCGACCTCAGCGACGAAGCGCGCGCACAAGGTGCCGAAGACTTGCTTCAGGCTATCCGCCGTTATTCCAAATAGAGCGCCAACATCATGAATCTGACTCCACAGATTGATCGCCACAGCCACGATCACCAGTTTCTCGGCGCCTCTCACGATGAAAACGCCCGTCGCACACTTTGGGTGGTCGCGCTGACGTTTGTAATGATGATCGGCGAGATTGCCGCCGGTTATATCACTGGCTCCATGGCATTGCTGGCCGACGGTTTTCATATGGCGACCCATGCCGGCGCGTTGGGTATTGCCGCTGCGGCCTATGGTTTTGCCCGGCGCAATGCCAACAACAGGCGCTACAGCTTCGGCACCGGCAAGGTCGGTGATCTGGCCGGTTTCGCCTCGGCCATGGTGCTGGGGCTGGTATCGCTGGGCATTGCCGGCGAGTCGATCCTGCGTCTGTTCCAGCCGACCACCGTGGCGTTTGGCGAGGCGACAGTGATTGCCGTTGTGGGGCTGGCGGTCAATCTGGTTAGCGCCTTTGTGTTGATGGGCCACCACGGGCATGACCACGGCCATCATCATGACCATGCCCACGAACATGGCGGTCATCACCATCACGACAACAACCTGCGTTCAGCCTACGTTCATGTGCTGGCCGATGCATTGACTTCGGTACTGGCGATTGCCGCGTTGCTGGCTGGCCGGTATCTCGGCTGGGTCTGGCTGGATCCGGCGATGGGTATTGTCGGCGCCATCGTCATTGCCAAATGGGCGTTCAACCTGATGCGTGACAGCTCCGCTGTGTTGCTTGACGCCACCGATGAGCCGGTGGCTGCCGAAATCCGCGAGCTGCTGGAAACCTCGGGCGACGTGCGGATCAGCGATCTCCACGTCTGGCAGGTTGGCCCGCAAGCACGGGCGGCGATTGTCAGCGTGGTAGCGAGTGCAGGGGTTACCGCAGAAGCCGTTCGCGCGCGGCTGGCACCGGTGCATGAGCTGTCGCACTTGACCATCGAACTGCACAGCGCTTAATTCTTCACTTCAGTGAACAGTGGAATCCGCCCATTGAGGGAGGGGCGGTAGTGCCAGTTCAGGTGTTCCAGTTCAATGCCGTGAGTGAGAATTTCCTTCACCGTCGCACTGGCAATACTCATGGCGAGCGCTTGCCCCGGACATTGATGTCGACCGCTGCCAAAGCTCAGACTGCGGCGGTTTGGGCGATCCAGTAGAAACTGGTCTGGGTTGTCGTTCAGGGCCGGATCGCGGTTGGCCGAGGCCAGCAGCACCAGAATCACCGCGCCAGCCTCGACGCGCACACCATCGATTTCGCAGGATGCGGCGACAAAGCGCCGGGTGTTCTGTACCGACGGGTCGAAGCGCTGGAGTTCACTCAGCAAGGCTTCCACTGATTCGCCACGCAACTCGGGCTGACGATGTAACGCCAGCAGCGCATTGCCGATCAATCCCGCGCAGGCGTCAAACGTCTGCGAGCAGAGGCCGATCAGGTTGGCGATCAGGTTTTCTTCATCCCCTTCAAAGCGCTGCCTGATACCCGCAAACAAAGAACTGTTCACCGCGGGCTCGGCCAACAACTCTATGAACTGCCCGCGCAACTGTTCGGCGGCGACATGGGCAGCCGCCAGTTGCACGTCGGTGCTCAGTGGCGACAGGCACGCCGCAAAATCCGCCGTCAGCGCACTGATCGTCCGACTCTGCGCCGGAGAAAACCCGAGCAACGCCGCCACCACCGACACCGGACCGCGGAACATGGCTTTGTACAAGCCGTCCGCATCCGTGCTGAGCAGTCGTGCGTTGACTCGAGCCAGGACTTCGTTCTGATCGATCAGCCCCAGTGGCAGCTCGAATGCCGAACGTGGGCAGCGCTGGCGTTCGCCGTCGTTCATCCGCATCAGGTGGCCGAAGACCTTGCCGGCCATGCCCCGGGCAATCGCTTTGGGCACCGGCTCCAGCGCTGGCCGTACCCGGCAGTCTGGATGAGCCAATACCGCGCAGACGGCGCGAGCGCTGCTGGCGACCCACAGTCTCAGTTCGGGATCAAAGGTCAGTCCGCCCATGTTGAGTAGTTTTGCGTAGTAGGGATAAGGATCGACGTGAGTCACAGCGATGATCGGGTCCATGGTTCGCAGCCTTGTCGATGAGGAAAGTGTTGCTACTATCTGCAGTCCGTAACGGCGATGATTCGTCGGGGAGCGAAATATGCACGCAGAACATCAAGACATCGGCGTCTCGCAGGTGGCCGCCGCCATCGCCGAGCCGGCGCGGACGAAAATCCTCTGCTCGCTGATGGACGGCCAAGCTCGCACCAGCACCGAGCTGGCAGCCGTTGCTGAAGTCAGCGCCTCCACCGCCAGTGCGCACCTGGCCAAACTCAAGGACCTGGCGCTGGTGCGTCTGCATGTTCAGGGTCGCCATCGGTATTACAGCCTCGCCGACAAACGCGTCGCACAGGCGCTGGAAGCGTTGATGGTGATCAGCCAGAACGCCGCGCCAACCTTCAAGCCACACACACCCGATCGCCTGCAATTCGCCCGCACGTGCTACGACCATATGGCCGGGACACTGGCGGTGATGCTGCACGACCGTTTGCTCGAAGCGGGGTGGTTGGTGGCAACCGACGAGCAGACGTATCGCTTGAGCGACAACGGTAAGGCGCTGTTTGCGGGGTTGGGCATTGAGGTCGAGGACTTGAATGCACTGCGGCGCAAATTTGCCTGCCCGTGCCTGGACTGGAGCATGCGCCGGCCACATCTTGGCGGGTCACTGGGGGCGGCGTTGCTGCAAGCAGCGCTCAAGCGCAAGTGGGTGACGCAGGATCTGGACAGTCGGGCGTTGGCGTTGACGGCGGTGGGGCGCAAGGAAATTCGTGCGAAGTTCGGTATCGCGTTGCCGATTGAGAACAGCCAGACCAAAAGACCCCAGCCTTCGGCGGGCCGTGATCACGTGTAGAAGCTATCGCACGATGCGATCTTTTGATCTACCGACGAAGGGCACTTTTTCACCTTGAACCTGACAGGTCGACCCTATACTGTATATGCAACCAGTAAAGGGCCCGTGCCATGCAAATTATCGACAAGCTCAGCATTCTCGCCGACGCCGCCAAGTACGACGCCTCCTGCGCCAGCAGTGGCGCGCCCAAGCGCAGTTCCGAGGGCAAGAGTGGTCTGGGCTCGACCAATGGCATGGGCATTTGCCACAGCTATACGCCGGACGGGCGCTGCGTCTCGCTGCTGAAAATCCTGCTGACCAATTTCTGCCTCTACGATTGCCAGTACTGCGTCAACCGCCGCTCCAGTGATGTGCCTCGCGCGCGTTTCACGCCCGAGGAAGTCGTGGCGCTGACCATGGACTTCTACCGCCGTAACTGCGTCAGCGGGCTGTTTCTCAGCTCGGGGATCATCCGCTCGGCGGACTACACCATGGAGCAGCTGGTTCGAGTGGCCAAATTGCTCCGCGAAGAGCACGAGTTTCGCGGCTACATCCACCTCAAGACCATTCCCGAAGCTGACCCTGCATTGATCGCGGAGGCCGGGCGCTACGCTGATCGCCTGAGCGTCAACATCGAGCTGCCAACCGATGCCAGCCTGCAAATCCTCGCACCGGAGAAGCACATCGGTTCGATCAAGCAGGCGATGCAGACCATCTACACCGGCGAGCAGACCGTACTCAACGAGCCTCGTGCGCCAAAGTTCGCACCGGCCGGACAAAGCACGCAGATGATTGTCGGCGCCGATGACACCGACGACAGCACCATCCTCCATGGCGCCCAGGCCTTGTACGGTAACTTCCGGCTGCGCCGGGTCTACTACTCGGCGTTCAGTCCGATCCCCGACAGCCCGAAAAGCGTGCCACTGGCTGCACCGCCGCTGATGCGCGAGCACCGCTTGTATCAGGCTGATTTTCTGTTGCGCAGCTACGGCTACAGCGCCGGCGAGTTGCTCAAGGGGCCGGGAAACCTGGCATTGGACATCGACCCTAAACTGGCGTGGGCGCTGCAGAATCGCGAGGTATTCCCGCTGGATCTGAACAGCGCCGAACCCTCGTTGATCGCGCGTATTCCCGGCATTGGCCTGCGCACCACGGAACGTCTGGTGGAGTTGCGCCGGCAGCGGCGCATCCGTTACGAAGATGTGGCGCGCATGCGCTGTGTGCTGGCCAAGGCCAAGCCGTTCATCATCACCAGCGATTACCACCCGCAGCAGGCCGAGGTCACCAGTCAATTGCTGTATCAGCAATTGCGCGATCGGCCGATGCCGCAGCAGATGGGGTTGTGGGGATGATCAATCTCGATTGCGACGACCTGTTCGATACCTGGCGCCAGCAGGCACGCTGGCTGCTTAGCCATGAAGTCGACCCGAGTGTGGTGAGCTGGGCCAGCGAGGGCGTCAGTGATCTGTTCGCCAGTGAGCATCAAATCCCCGAAGGGCAGGGGCCGTTTCAGGCGCGAATTCCGCGTGCATTGCTCGATACGCTTGGGCAAGCCGCACAATATCGTGGCGACCAGCGCTGGAGTCTCTTGTACGAGGTGCTGTGGCGAGTCAGCCACGGTGATCGCACGGCGATGATGGCTGGGGACAAGCTGGGCAGCGAGCTACAGCGGCGGATCAAGCAAGTACGCCGCGAAGCCCATCACCTGCATGCCTTCGTGCGCTTCATCGAGCGGCCGACGGATTTGCCCGGCCCGCAATATGTGGCGTGGCACGAACCGGCGCACGACATCCTGCATAGCGCCAGCGAGCATTTCGTCGCGCGCATGGGCCGGCACCGTTGGCTGATCGCGACCCCGCGTGATGGCGTTTATTTCGATGGCGAACAACTGATCCATGAGCGCCAATGCCCGGTGGAATGGCAGCAAATGGCGCAGAACGTCGACGATCCGCACGGCGATCTGTGGTTGACCTATTACAGCCACATCTTCAACCCGGCGCGGCTGAACCCGAAAGTGATGCAGGGCCATTTGCCGGTGCGGTTCTGGAAAAACCTGCCGGAGGGGGAATTGATCCCCGGACTGATCACGCAAGCGCGGATGGGCAAGCAGCAGAATGGGCAGGCTAGCGGGATTGCCGGGCGTTCCGGGAAACGGATTGCGCTTAAATAAAAGATCGCAGCCTTCGGCAGCTCCTGCAGGGAAGCGTGAACACCCGATACACAAATGTCCCAAGCATACTGAGTCACTGTAGGAGCTGCCGAAGGCTCGGGCCGCGATCGGACGATCTTTTGATCTCGCTTTAAATAAAAAGCCCCCACCGGTTTCCCGGTGGGGGCTTTTGGATATCAGCAACCGTCAGATCAAACCTTGACGATCCAGCCCGCTGGCGCTTCGATGTCGCCGGTTTGCACGCCAGTCAGCTCTTTGTAGAGTTTCTGGGTAACCGGGCCGACTTCGGTTTCGCTGTGGAACACATGCAGATGGTCGTTGTAGCTGATGCCGCCGATCGGGGTGATCACCGCCGCAGTGCCGCAGGCGCCGGCTTCCTTGAAGTCCGCCAGTTTGTCGATCAGCACATCGCCTTCAACCACTTCCAGGCCCAGACGCGTTTTCGCCAGCTCGATCAGCGACAGACGGGTGATACCCGGCAGTACCGAGGGCGAGCTCGGGGTCACGAACTTGTTGTCGTGGGTGATCCCGAAGAAGTTGGCCGAGCCGACTTCTTCGATTTTTGTGTGGGTCATCGGGTCCAGATAGATCGCGTCAGCGAAGTTGGCTTTCTTGGCTTTCGAGCCCGGCATCAGGCTGGCCGCGTAGTTGCCGCCAACCTTGGCTGCACCGGTGCCTTGTGGGGCGGCGCGGTCGTAGCTGGAAATCTGGAAGTTGTGCGGGGTCAGGCCGCCCTTGAAGTAGGCGCCGACCGGGATGCAGAAGATCGAGAAGATAAACTCGGGCGCAGTGCGCACGCCGATGTTGTCACCCACGCCGATCACGAACGGACGCAGGTACAGCGCGCCACCGGTGCCGTATGGCGGAATGAAACGCTCGTTGGCACGAACCACTTCTTTGCAGGCTTCGATGAACTGCTCGGTTTCGACCATCGGCATCAGCAGACGCGCGCAGCTGCGTTGCATGCGCAGGGCGTTCTGGTCCGGGCGGAACAGGTTGATCGAACCGTCCTTGCAACGATAGGCCTTCATGCCTTCAAAGCACTGCTGACCATAGTGAAGGGCAGTCGAGCCTTCGCTGATGTGCAGCACGTTGTCTTCGGTCAGGGTGCCTTTGTCCCACTCGCCATCGCGAAAGTACGACAGATAGCGCTTGTCGGTCTTGATGTAGTCAAAACCCAGCTTGTCCCAATTGATGCTTTCGTTACCCATGACACCCTCTATCACTGAACAACCGTCGAAACGGTTCAAGGCTTCTGACGTTTTTTGGATGGGCACAACAATACTTCATTCTTGAGCGGTTTCGCAGCCCGGACTATCGGATGACAGACAGATAATTCGTGTTGCCCTCAGGAATTCGCGAGCAGGCTCGCTCCCACAGGTAGAACCCATTTCAAATGTGGCAGCGAGCCTGCTCGCGAAGGGGCCTTCATGGCCATCCGCAAAAGTCCTGAATTACAGATGCAACGCATGCCCCAAAGCACGCAACGCCGCTTCCTGCACCGCTTCACCCAAGGTCGGATGCGCATGAATGGTGCCGCCGATGTCTTCCAGCCGCGCGCCCATTTCCAGGCTCTGCGCGAACGCCGTGGACAACTCCGAAACCCCGACACCCACCGCCTGCCAACCGACAATCAGATGATTGTCGCGACGCGCAACCACCCGCACGAAGCCGGTTTTCGACTCCAGGGTCATTGCCCGGCCATTGGCGGCGAACGGGAAGCTGGAAACGATGCAGTCGAGCCCGGCAGTTTTGGCCTCGTCCGGCGTCTTGCCGACCACCACCAGTTCCGGGTCGGTAAAGCACACGGCAGCGATGGCTGTTGGGTTGAATTCGCGGTTTTTGCCGCTGATCAGCTCGGCAACCATCTCGCCTTGCGCCATGGCGCGATGGGCCAGCATCGGCTCGCCGCTGAGGTCGCCGATGGCGTAGACATTGTGCATGCTGGTCTGGCAGCGGCTGTCGATCTTGATCGCCGAGCCGTTCATGTCCAGATTCAGTGCTTCGAGGTTCCAGCCCTGCGTATTAGGTTTGCGACCGACGGCCACCAGCACCTGATCGGTTTCCAGATTCAGAGTGTCGCCGTTTGGATCACGCACCTGCAAGGTACCGTCGAAACCCAGCACGCTGTGGTTCAGATACAGTTTCACGCCCAGTTGCTTCAGCGCTTCATGCACCGGTTGCGTCAGCTCAGCGTCATAGGCCGGCAGAATGCGCTCCTGCGCCTCGACCACGCTGACTTCAGCGCCAAGCTTGCGATAGGCAATGCCCAGCTCCAGACCGATATAACCACCGCCGACCACGACGAGGCGTTTCGGCACGCTTTTCGGCGCCAGCGCTTCGGTGGAGGAGATGATCGGCCCGCCAATCGGCAGGATCGGCAGGTTGACACTGGTCGAACCGGTGGCAAGTACCAGATGCTCGCACTGAATGCGCGTGTCGCCGACTTCCACGGTTTTGCCGTCGATGACTTTGGCCCAGCCGTTGATGACTTGAATCTTGTTCTTCTTCAGCAATGCGGCGACGCCGGTGGTCAGGCGATCAACAATGCCGTCCTTCCACTCGACGCTTTTGCTGATATCGAGGGTCGGCGCCGAAACGCTGATACCCAGTGCCGAATGCTGGTTGTGCTGCTGGGTCTGGTGAAACTGCTCAGCCACATGGATAAGCGCTTTCGAGGGAATGCAGCCGATGTTCAAGCAAGTGCCGCCCAGCGATTGGCCTTCGACCAGAATGGTCTGAATGCCCAGTTGCCCGGCGCGAATCGCCGTGATGTAGCCGCCGGGGCCGCCGCCAATGATCAGCAGCGTGGTGTTCAAGGTTTGCATTGCATCACTCCACAAACAGCGTTGCGGGTTGTTCGAGCAGGCCGCGAATGGCCTGGATGAAGAGCGCCGCGTCCATGCCATCGACCACGCGGTGATCGAAGGAGCTGGAGAGGTTCATCATCTTGCGGATCACTACCTGGCCTTTGACGACCATCGGACGTTCGACGATTTTGTTGACGCCGACGATTGCCACCTCCGGCAGATTCAGCACCGGCGTGCTGACGATGCCGCCCAGCGCACCGAGGCTGGTCAGGGTGATGCTCGAGCCGGACAGTTCATCGCGGCTGGCCTTGCCGTTGCGGGCGGCGTTGGCCAGGCGCGAGATTTCTGCCGCGCTGTCCCACAGGCTGCGCGCTTCGGCGTGACGCACCACCGGCACCATCAGGCCGACATCGCTTTGCGTGGCGACCCCGACATGCACGGCGCCGAGGCGAGTGATGACCTGGGCTTCGTCGTCGTAACGGGCGTTCATCTGCGGGAAGTCGCGCAGGGCCACCACCAGTGCGCGGACGAGGAACGGCAGCAAGGTCAACTTGCCACGGCTGGCGCCGTGTTTTTCGTTCAAATGCGCGCGCAGTTCTTCAATCGCGGTGACGTCGATTTCTTCGACGTAGCTGAAGTGCGCGGCACGTTGCGTGGCGTCTTGCATGCGTTGGGCGATCTTGCGGCGCATGCCGATCACTTGAATCTGTTCTTCGTCGTTGCGCTGGGCATAAGCGGCGGCGACTGGCGCTTGAGCGTTGGATTGACCTTGCGCCAGATAGGCATCGAGGTCTTCGTGCAATACGCGACCGGCCGGGCCACTGCCACGCACCAGACGCAATTGAATGCCCAGATCCAGCGCATGTTTGCGCACGGCCGGGGAGGCCAGCGGACGCTCATTCGCCTCACGGGCAACCATCGGGCCCTGACAAACGGCAGCCGAGCGCGGTGCAGCGGCGGCGGGTTTGGTCTCTACGACAGCTTCGGCTTTCGGTGCAGCAGGTTCCTTGACAGCAACCGGAGTCGGGGCAGCCGATTCTTTCAGATTGCCCGCGCCTTCCACTTCAATGCTGATCAGCACGCTGCCGACCGCCATCACTTCACCCGGCTGACCGCCGAGCGCAATCACCTTGCCATGCACCGGCGACGGAATGTCGACCATCGCCTTGTCGGTCATGACATCGGCCAGCACCTGATCTTCAACCACCAGATCGCCAACCTTGACGTGCCATTGCGACAGTTCTACTTCTGCGATGCCTTCGCCAATGTCCGGCATCTTGATAACGTGCGTGCCCATTCAGACCTCCATGACCCGTTTCAAAGCCGCGCCCACTCGGGACGGGCCAGGGAAATACGCCCACTCTTGCGCGTGCGGGTAGGGGGTGTCCCAACCGGTGACGCGTTCGATCGGCGCTTCCAGGTGATGGAAACAGTGCTCTTGCACCAGCGACACCAACTCGGCGCCAAAACCGCAGGTGCGAGTGGCTTCGTGAACCACTACGCAGCGACCGGTTTTCTTCACCGATTTGACGATGGTTTCCAGGTCCAGCGGCCACAGGCTGCGCAGGTCGATGACTTCGGCATCGACGCCGCTCTCTTCAGCGGCCACTTGCGAGACATATACGGTGGTGCCGTAGGTCAGCACGGTCACGTCCTTGCCCGGACGGGTGATCGCGGCGACGTCCAGCGGCACGGTGTAGTAGCCGTCCGGAACCTGCGCGGCAGGGTGTTTCGACCACGGGGTTACCGGGCGGTCGTGGTGGCCGTCGAACGGGCCGTTGTACAGGCGTTTTGGTTCGAGGAAGATCACCGGGTCATCGTTTTCGATGGAGGCGATCAGCAAACCTTTGGCGTCATACGGGTTGGACGGCATGACCGTGCGCAGACCACAGACCTGAGTGAACATCGCCTCGATGCTCTGACTGTGGGTCTGGCCACCGTAGATGCCACCACCGCACGGCATGCGCAGGGTCATCGGTGCGGTGAACTCGCCAGCCGAGCGATAGCGCAGACGCGCCGCTTCGGAAATGATCTGGTCGGACGCCGGGTAGACGTAGTCGGCGAACTGGATCTCGGCCACCGGACGCAAACCGTAAGCGCCCATACCGACGGCAACGCCGACGATGCCGCTTTCGGAAATCGGTGCGTCGAACACCCGCGACGAGCCATATTTGGTCTGCAGGCCTTCGGTGCAACGGAACACGCCGCCGAAGTAACCGACGTCCTGACCGAATACCACCACGTTGTCGTCACGTTCAAGCATCACATCCATGGCCGAGCGCAGGGCCTGGATCATGGTCATGGTGGTCGTGGTCATGGCGGTTTCCAGCTGAATATTGTTGTTGTGATCGTTCATCTCAGACCCCCAACTGCTGACGCTGGCGCTTCAAGTGCTCCGGCATCTCTTTGTAGACGTCTTCGAACATGGTCGCGGCGCTTGGAATCTGGCCGCCGGCGAGGGTGCCGTACTGCTCGGCCTGTTTCTGCGCGGCAATCACTTCGGCTTCGAGTTCGGCGCTGACGGCGGCGTGTTCTTCATCGGACCAGTGGCCGATCTTGATCAGGTGCTGCTTGAGACGCGCGATCGGGTCGCCGAGCGGGAAGTGGCTCCAGTCATCGGCAGGACGATATTTCGATGGATCGTCGGAGGTCGAGTGCGGGCCGGCGCGGTAGGTGACCCATTCGATCATGGTCGGGCCGAGGTTGCGGCGGGCGCGCTCGGCAGCCCAGGCAGAAGCCGCGTAGACCGCGTAGAAGTCGTTACCATCAACACGCAGCGAGGCAATGCCGCAACCGACGCCGCGTCCGGCGAATGTGGTGGCTTCACCGCCAGCGATGGCCTGGAAGGTCGAAATCGCCCACTGATTGTTGACCACATTGAGGATCACCGGCGCCCGATAAACGTGGGCGAAGGTGAGGGCGGTGTGGAAGTCCGATTCGGCAGTGGCGCCGTCGCCGATCCAGGCCGAGGCGATTTTGGTGTCGCCCTTGATCGCCGAGGCCATGCCCCAGCCCACGCCCTGAATGAACTGGGTGGCGAGGTTGCCGGAAATGGTGAAGAAGCCGAAGTCCTTGACTGAGTACATGATCGGCAGTTGACGGCCCTTGAGCGGGTCGCGCTCGTTGGACAACAACTGGCAGATCAGGTCGACCAGCGGCACGTCGCGCGCCATCAGAATGCTTTGCTGACGGTAGGTCGGAAAACACATGTCGTCGACGTTCAACGCCAGCGCCTGGGCGCTGCCGATGGCTTCTTCGCCAAGGCTCTGCATGTAGAACGACATCTTTTTCTGACGCTGGGCGACCACCATGCGGTTGTCGTAGATACGCGTCTTGAGCATGGCGCGCATGCCCTTGCGAAGGATCTCGACCGGCACGTTTTCAGCCCATGGGCCGAGGGCGTTGCCTTGATCGTCGAGCACGCGAATCAGGCCTCGTGCCAGGTCGGCGGTGTCGGCGGGTTCAACGTCAATGGAAGGTTTGCGCACCGTACCGGCATCGGTCAGATGCAGGTAGGAAAAGTCGGTTTTGCAGCCTGGACGGCCCGAGGGTTCAGGGACGTGCAGACGCAGCGGTTCGTACGCTTGGGTCATGGCTTCTACGCTCGATCTTGTGAATTTCTTGTAGTGAGCTGGCAGTCATTCTTCGCTGGAAGAAATCTTGTCCTACAACAATCATAGGCGCGGGCAAGAAGAATATTTCTCTCTGTTTCGTTGCGCTGGAGATGATTTGCAGATAAAAAATCTGCATAAACATAAAAAACAGGTGGTTTTGTCTCATGCGCAAACTGGACCGTACCGATATCGGCATTCTCAACAGCCTTCAGGAGAATGCGCGCATCACCAACGCCGACCTCGCACGCTCGGTGAATCTGTCGCCAACGCCGTGTTTCAACCGGGTCAAGGCAATGGAAGAATTGGGCCTGATTCGCGAGCAAGTCACGCTGCTCGACGCCGATCTGCTGGGCCTGCATGTCAACGTGTTCATTCACGTCAGCCTGGAGAAGCAGGTGGAGGAGGCATTGCAGCATTTCGAGGAGGCGATTTCCGATCGCCCCGAGGTGATGGAGTGCTACCTGATGGCCGGCGACCCGGACTATCTGATCCGGGTTTTGGTGCCGTCCATCCAATCGCTGGAGCGATTCATGATGGACTTTCTGACGAAAGTGCCGGGGGTGGCGAATATCCGCTCGAGCTTTGCGCTCAAGCAGGTGCGCTATAAAACGGCGTTGCCATTGCCGGCGAATGGGTTGACGTTGGGTGTCTGAACGGCCAGATCGGACGATCTTTTGACGTTAAAGTTTGTTGATCGGAATCTTCAGATAAACCACGCCATTGTCTTCCGCCGCCGGAAAATTCCCCGCCCGCACATTTACCTGAATCGCCGGCAGCAGCAGCGTCGGCATACCCAGCCCGGCATCACGCTTGGTACGCATCTCGACGAACGCCGCTTCATCAATGCCGTCATGCACATGAATGTTGCTTTTACGCTGTTCACCGACGGTGGTCTGGCAGTGGGCCTCGCGGCCCTCTGGCGGGTAGTCGTGGCAAACGTAGAGTTTCACGCTGGCAGGGAAGGCCAGCAGTTTGTGAATCGAGTTGAACAGTTGATGGGCATTGCCGCCGGGGAAGTCGCAGCGCGCCGTGCCCACATCCGGCATGAACAGCGTGTCACCGACCAGAATCTGCTCGCCGTCGATCAAGTAGGCCATGTCCGCCGGTGTATGCCCCGGCACATGCAGCGCCGTGGCTTTGAGGTTGCCGATGGTGAATGATTCGTTCGGCGCGAACAGGTGATCGAACTGCGAGCCATCGACACAGAATTCCGGCTCGAGATTGAACAATGCCTTGAACACGTTCTGCACTTTGCTGATCGACTCGCCAATCGCGATCTTGCCCCCCAGTTCCCGGCGCAGATACGGCGCGGCGGACAGGTGATCGGCGTGGGCGTGGGTTTCCAGTAGCCATTGCACTTGCAAGTCATGTGCGCGGACAAACGCAATGATCCGATCAGCCTGAGCGGTGCAGGTGCGGCCGGCGGCGCCATCGTAGTCGAGCACCGGGTCGACGATTGCGCATTGTCCGCCGTCGGCCTCGTAAACCACGTAGCTGTAGGTCGAGGAGGCGGGGTCAAGAAAGGCTTCAATCAACGCGGTCATGGACATGAACCTGTGCAAGGGTGGAAAAGTCAGTTGCAACACTTTATGTAAAAACATAATGTTCGCAGCTTAAGTGACGTTGAAGGCATCATGCAAATGCAATCCACTCTGACCGAATGTGAAGTCGCCCAATTGCGCGCTTCGGCCTCCAAGGCCTGTTCGCTGCTCAAGGCCATGGCCAATGAAGATCGTCTGTTGATCCTCTGTCAGCTGACCCAGGGCGAGCGCAATGTCGGCGAACTGGAAAAGATGACCGGCGTGCGTCAACCGACGCTGTCCCAGCAACTGGGCATTCTGCGCGATGAGGGATTGGTCGGGACCCGTCGTGAGGGCAAATACATCTTCTACGGGCTGGCCAGTCCTGAAGTGATTCAGGTGATGAAAACATTGTCCGGCCTCTACTGTGGCGCTGTGCTCAAGAGCCTGGGTCATCAGTAAATATCCGCCAACACACCACATTCCCTGTGGGAGCTGGTTTGCCAGCGATGAGGATTTTTCATTCGATATTGATGGCGACTGACACTCCGCCATCGCTGGCAAGCCAGCTCCCACAGGTTTTGTGTATGACGGGTAACCTTGCGTGCAGCTATAAGGAACAAGCAATGAACGTTCAACACTGTGGCCCATCCATCAGTGCAGACATCGTGGTCATCGGCGGCGGCACTGCCGGTATCGCCTTCGTCGCCAGCCTGCTCAAGCGCGACCCGCACTTGAACATCACCGTCATCGAACCGAGCTCCCAACATTACTACCAACCGGCGTGGACGCTGGTCGGTGGCGGCGCTTATGACGTGAAAGACACCGTTCGACCGATGAGCAAAGTCATGCCGCGCCAGGCAACCTGGATTCAAGCGGCGGTCACCCAAATCGACGCGGACAACCGCCAACTCAGCCTCAGCGATCAACGCAGTGTCAGCTATCAAAACCTGATCGTCTGTCCCGGCCTGCGTCTGGCCTGGGAGAAAATCGAAGGCTTGAAAGACAGCCTCGGCCAGCACGGCGTCACCTCCAATTACAGTTATCAGCACGCGCAGTACACCTGGGATCAGGTGCAGAAACTGCGCGGCGGCAAGGCGCTGTTCACTCAGCCGGCAATGCCGATCAAATGTGCTGGCGCCCCACAAAAAGCGCTATACCTGTCCTGCGACCACTGGCTTAAAAGCGGCGTGCTGAACAACATCAATGTCGAATTCAATCTGGCGGGCGCCGCGTTGTTCGGCGTGGCCACGTTCGTGCCGCCGCTGATGAAATACATCGAGAAGTACAACGCGCAACTGGCGTTCAACGCGAATCTGGTCAAGGTCGACGGCCCGGCGAAAACCGCGTGGTTCGAGGTCAAGGACGCCGACGGCAACGTCACCCGCGAAGCAAAAACCTTCGATCTGTTGCACGTCGTGCCGCCGCAGGTTTCGCCGGAGTTCATTGCGCAAAGCACATTGGCCGACGCCGCTGGCTGGTGCGAAGTCAATCCGCATAGCCTGCAGCATCCGCGTTATCCCGAGGTGTTTGCACTGGGTGATATCTGTGGCACCAGCAACGCGAAAACCGCCGCGGCGGTGCGCAAGCAAGTTGTGGTGGTCGCACAAAACCTGCTGGCCCTGCGCAAGCAACAACCGCTGCCGTTGAAGTACGACGGCTACGGTTCCTGCCCGCTGACGGTGGAGAAGGGCAAGGTGATCCTCGCCGAGTTCGGTTATGCCGGTAAATTGCTGCCGACCTTTGCCCTGGACCCGACCGTGCCACGTCGTTCGGCATGGTGGTTGAAGGCAACGTTGCTGCCGTGGTTCTACTGGAACGGCATGCTTAAAGGTCGCGAATGGCTGACCAGCCTGTCCAAGGTCGATTGAGAAAACCCTATGTTGCTGGCAAGTCTGTTTGGCGTGGTGATGGGGTTGGTCCTCGGGTTGACCGGGGCCGGCGGCGGGATTCTTGCGGTACCGGCGCTGGTGCTCGGGCTCGGCTGGACGATGACGCAAGCGGCGCCAGTGGCGTTGTTTGCCGTCGGCAGTGCGGCGGCAGTCGGCGCTATCGATGGCTTGCGTCATGGTCTGGTGCGTTATCGCGCGGCGCTATTGATTGCCGCACTCGGCGCGGTGTTTTCGCCGCTGGGGATCTACTTCGCGCATCAGTTGCCGGAGAAGATCCTGATGATTCTGTTCAGCCTGCTGATGGTCATGGTGGCCTGGCGCATGTTGCGGCGCGAGCGTCAGCAAGCGGGGCCGAGTGATCATGGCCATGCCAGTTGGGGCCAGAAGAATTGCATGCTCGATGAAGAGACCGGACGCTTCGACTGGACGGCCAAATGCACTGCAACCCTGGCGGCATTGGGTGCTGTGACGGGCGTGGTTTCAGGATTGTTGGGTGTGGGTGGCGGCTTCTTGATCGTGCCGGCGTTCAAGCAGCTGACCGATGTGCAGATGCGCGGCATCGTTGCCACGTCATTGATGGTGATCAGCCTTATTTCGGCGATCGGTGTGATCGGTGCGTTTCATGCCGGGGTGCGGATCGACAGCCTGGGTGCGGCGTTCATTGTCGCCAGCGTTGTCGGCATGATCATCGGGCGCAAGCTCTGCGCAAGGGTGCCGGCACGTGCGTTGCAGGTGGGGTTTGCGAGTGTGTGTCTGGTGGTGGCGGGGTACATGTTGTTGCGGGCTTGAGGGAAACCCTGTGGCGAGGGAGCAAATCCCTCGCCACAAGTACTGCGTTACAACACCAGATGCGGCAGCCACAACGAAATCGCCGGCACGTACGTTACCAGCAGTAAAACCATGAACAGCACCGCATAGAACGGCAGCAGCGCTTTCACGGTGCTCTCGATGCTGACCTTGCCCACGGCCGAGCCGACAAACAGCACGGCGCCCACCGGCGGTGTTATCAATCCGATCCCGAGGTTGACCAGCATGATCATGCCGAACTGCACGGGGTCGACGCCAATGCCGAGAATCACCGGCATCAGGATTGGCGTGAGGATCAGGATCAGCGGCGCCATGTCCATCACTGTGCCGAGCAACAGCAGCATGACGTTGATGCACATCAGGATCACGTAGCGGTTGTCCGACAGGGTCAGGAACAGCGTGGTGATCTTCGCCGGAATCTGCATCAGGGTCATGATGTAGCCGAAGCTCGCGGCGAAACCGATCAGGATCATCACGATCGAAATCGTCCGCACGGTGCGGTGCATCAGCTTGGGCAGTTCACTCCACTTGTAGTCGCGGTAGATGAACATGGTCACGAAGAACGACCACAGTACCGCGATGGCAGCCGATTCGGTGGCAGTGAAAATCCCCGAAAGGATGCCGCCGAGGATGATCACCATCGCCATCAACCCCCACAACGCTTCGCCGCAGATTTTCAGGGCCTGGCGCATCGGGATGACTTCGCCTTTGGGATAGTCGCGTTTACGCGCGAAAATCAGGCAGAGCACCATCAGGCACGCGCTCATCAACAGGCCGGGAACCACGCCGGCCATGAACAGCGATGCGATGGACACGGTGCCGCCGGCGGCCAGCGAGTAGAGCACCGAGTTGTGGCTCGGCGGGGTCAACAGCGCTTGCACGGAGCCGCTGACGGTCACCGCCGTGGAGAAATCACGCGGGTAGCCTTTGCGCTCCATTTCCGGGATCAGCACCGACCCCACAGAAGCGGTGTCGGCTACCGACGAACCGGAAATTGCGCCGAAAAACGTCGACGCCACGATGTTGACCAGCGACAGGCCACCACGCACGAACCCGACGAGCACACCGGCAAACGCCACCAGGCGCCGGGACATGCCGCCCTCGGCCATGATCGCCCCGGCCAGAACAAAGAACGGAATCGCCAGCAGCGAGAATTTGTTCACCCCGCCCGCGACCTGGATCATCAGGGCCTGAAACGGAATGTCGATCCACCATGCGCCGATCAGCGCCGACAGCCCGAGGGCGTAGGCGACTGGCATGCCGATCAGGATCAGTACGATAAAACTGCCCAGCAGAATCAATGCGTCCATCAGGCAGCCCCTTCGTTTTCTTCAACCAGATCGAACCGCACCACGCGGCGATTGCTCTGGTCACCCAGCAAAAGTTTTTCCACGACGAAAATCAATGTCAGCGCGCCGCCAACCGGAATCGGCATGTAAGTGATGCCCACGCGCAGGGTAGGCATGGCGCTCATGAACTGGTTCCAGGTGGACAGGCACAGCTTGGTGCCCCAGATGGTCATGAACAGGCAGATGATGCCCATCAACACCTGGGAAACGATGCTCATGGTTCTGCGCATGTTCGGGTTCAGGCGATCGGTGACCATGGCCACGGCCATGTGTGCACCGGCGCGATAACTGGCGGCGGCGCCGATGAAGGTGAAAACCATCATCAGCAGGATGGCGGTGGGCTCCGGCCAGCTCGAACCGGTGCCAAGGATGTAACGGGCAAACACGCCCCAGGGGATGATCAGGGAAATGGTCAGCACCGACAGACCGGCGACCCAGATGCAGGCCATGTAGATCCGGTCATTGATGCTCAGCAGTAGATTCTTCATCGGGTTCCACCGTAACCGGGCAGGCGCTGACACCAAACGAGGTCAGCGCTGCCGGGCCTTTCATTGAGGACAGAGAGTTACTGAACGGCTTCGATGCGCTTGATCAGGTCGGCGTAAGGCGCGCCGTACTTTTCGCGGACCGAAGCGGTGGCCTCGTAGAAGGGTTTTTTGTCGACGGTGATGAACTCCACGCCGGCAGCCTTGAGTTTCTCTTCACTGCTGGTGGACTTGGCGTCCCACAACGCGCGTTCCTCGGCCTGCGCGGTTTTGGCTGCTTTCTTGACCAGTACTTGTTGATCGGGAGTCAGTTTTTCCCAGGTGATTTTCGACATCACGATGGGCTCGGGCAGAATCAGGTGACCGGTCAGGCTGTAGTACTTGGCGTTCTGGAAATGGTTGTGTTCGAGCAGGGTCGGCGGGTTGTTTTCCGCGCCGTCGATCACCCCTGTTTGCAGGGCACTGAAGATCTCGCCAGTGTCCATCGCGATGCCGTTGCCGCCCATGGCGTTGATGGTGTCGATGAACATCGGATTGCCTTGCACGCGAATCTTCATGCCCTTGAGGTCTTCGAGTTTGCGCACCGGTTTTTTGGTGTAGATGTTGCGCGTACCGCCGTCCATCCAGGCCAGGGCGACGAGACCGAATTCGGAATTGGTGATTTTGTCGAGAATTGCATCTCCGACTTCGCCGTCAATGACGGCGCGCATATGCGCCTGATCGCGGAAGATGAATGGCATGTTGAACACGTTCACATCTGGTACGACCGGGCCGACGATGCCGAGGCTGACACGTGTCATCTGGATCGCGCCGACCTGCGCCTGTTCGATGACCTCTTTCTCCGAGCCGAGCACACCGCCCGGGAAATACTTGAAGGTCAGGTCGCCATTGGTTTCCTTGGTCAGGGCATCGCCCATGCTTTTTTCGGCGACAACCGTTGGATAACCGGCGGGGTGGATGTCGGCGAATTTGATTTCCAGCGCGTGAGCGGCGCTGCTGAGGGTGAAGGCCAGCGGAAGTGCAGCGGCGAGCAAGGTGCGTTTGAAGTCCATGGGGGTGTCTCCAGTCTTGTTATTTTTGTGTTCAAGGCACAGCGGTGCAGCAGAGGCGGGTTAAAGCAAATCGTTGAAAAGAGGCTCCGGCAGGCCTTTGACGCCGGGGTTCAGGGCGAACACGCCGCCGGCCAGAGACTGCGGGTCGTGGTCATCGCCGGGGCGGATCGAAGCGACAAACAGGGTGTCCATTCGGGCGCCACCAAAGGCGCACATGGTCGGTTTCTTCACCGGCACTGGCAGCGAATAATCAAGGCGTCCATCCGGGGTGAAACGGTGGACAAGGCCGGCGTCGTTAGCGCAGATCCAGTAGCAACCGTCGGCATCGACCGCCGCGCCATCAGGGCGGCCGCAGTGCTGATTCATGTCGACGAAGACGCGACGGTTCGACGGTGTGCCGCTGGCAGTGTCGTAATCGAAAGCCCAGATCAGTTGCACGTTGGGATGCGAGTCGGACAAGTACATGGTTTTGCCATCGGGGCTGAAGCCGAGACCGTTGGGCACGATGAAACCGTCGAGTTGCGCGTCGATCACACCGGACTCGGCGGCGCCGTAGCGATAGAGCCGACCTTCGGGCGCGTTCAAACCCATGTTCAGCACCATGCTGCCCGCCCAGAAACGGCCCTGACGGTCGCAACGACCATCGTTGAGGCGCATGTCTTCGCGGCTGTGTTCGACCGTAGCGAGCAATTCGCTGTCGAGGCTGCCGTCCGCGTTCGGGTACAGCCGGAAGAAACCGGTTTCCATGCCCGCGATCCAGCCACCACGGCTGTGAGGGGCGATGCAGGCGAGCATTTGCGGGGCTTTCCAGGCGTGAACATGCCCGGTGTCGGCGCTCCAGCGTTGCAGGCCACCGTTGGGAATATCCACCCAATAGAGGGCGTTTTCCTGCGGCACCCAGACCGGGCTTTCACCGACCGCGTTGCGGGCGTCGACGATCAATTCGGCTTGCATACTCATTCCCTTGGTTCTTGTTGGAGGGGGATCAAGTGGACAGGTCAGTCACCAAACGGCCCGGCCGCAACGAAGGCGCCGCCCTGATAAATGCGCGCCGGGTCATCGGCGGCCGGCATCGGCTGTGCCTCGACTTTTTCGCGGAACACTTCAGAGCTGTCCTTGGCTTCGAAGCCGAGGTGGCTGGCCAAGCGGTTGTCCCACCAGACGTCCTTGTTGTCGGACATGCCATACACCACGGTGTGGCCGACATTCGGTGTGTACAGCGAGCGTTCGAGCAATTGGGTGAGGTCGTCGAAGCTCAGCCAGGTGTGCATCATTCGGCGATTCTGTGGCTCCGGGAACGAAGAGCCGATGCGAATGCTCACGGTCTCGATGCCGTAGCGATCGAAGTAGAAACTGGCCATGTCCTCGCCGTAGGACTTGGACAAGCCGTAGTAACCATCGGGGCGGCGGGCGGAGCTGGCGTCGAGTTGTTCGTCCTGTTTGTAGAAGCCGATGACGTGGTTGGAACTGGCGAAGATCACCCGTTTCACGCCATGCCGGCGGGCGGCTTCATAGATGTGGAAGACGCCGCAGATGTTGGCGCCGAGTATCTCTTCGAACGGCCGTTCAACGGACACACCGCCGAAATGCAGGATCGCGTCGACGCCTTCGACGAGTTGGTGCACAGCGTTTTTGTCGGCGAGATCGCACAGCACGACTTCTTCGTGATCATCCACGGCCGGGGCGAGCGCAGCGATGTCAGACAAACGCAGCACATTGGCGTAAGGCCGCAGACGTTCGCGCAAGACTTTGCCCAGGCCGCCGGCAGCACCGGTCAGCAGCAGGCGATTGAATGGGGCGCGTGAGGTAGAGGTGGACGTCATGGCAATCCCTGAACTCATTGTTATTAGGTTTGTTGTAGGTTGTCGTATGACTGCGCTGAAGTATCGGTAGGGTTTCCGGATCTTGTCAACGCGACTTTTGGTGTAAATGACGGAAGGGCTGATTGCCCGGTTCTCGCCTGACAATGCGATCCCTGTAGGAGTGAGCCTGTTCGCGATGGCGCAGTGTCTATCAACATCAATGTTGAATCTGCCGCCCTCATCGCTGGCAAGCCAGCTCCCACAGGTATCAAAGGCATGTACGATTCCTGTATTCACCACCGACACTGTGGGAGCTGGCTTGCCAGCGATGGCGGCGATTTAGGCAACATTTGCATTGATTGACATGACGCCATCGCGAGCAGGCTCGCTCCCACAGAGAAAGGGCGGATGCCTTACAACAACGATATCGGATAGCTGATAAAGATCCGGTTCTCATCGAACTCGTTGGTGCTGAAATCTCGGCGAATTGTCGCGTTGCGCCATTTCACATTGAGATTTTTCAGTGGTCCGCTCTGTACGGTGTAGGCCAGTTCCGACTCGCGTCCCCATTCCTTGCCATCGCTGGTGGTGGCGGTGTGGACGTTATCGCCGCTGATGTAGCGGTTCATCATGGTCAGACCGGGAACGCCGAGAGCGACGAAATTGTAGTCATGGCGAACCTGCCAGGAGCGTTCCTTGGCGTTGTCATAACTGGCGTTGTAACTGTCGTTGGCCAGGGTGCCGCCGCTGGTGCCGTTGACGCGCATCCATGCATCGTCGCCGCCGAGTTTCTGCAGGCCGACATAGAAGGTGTTGCCGCCGTATTTGGCCGAAAGCAGGGCGAATGCGGTTTTGTTGTCGAGATCGCCGGCCTGCGCGCTGCCGTCTTCCTTGCCGGTAAAGAAACCGAGGTTGGCGCCCAGCGTCCAGTCGCCGATTGGCTGGCTATGGCTGAGGTTGAAGTATTGCTGCTGGTAGATGTCGGTGAGTTCGGCGTACCAGACGCCGACCTGGGTGCGCTTGTCGTTGAAGGCATATTCACCACCGCCGAAGTTGAACCGGTCGGAGGTGAATGCGCCGCGGCCGTTCATCGACATGTCTTCCATGCTCGCGTCGTTGCGCGGACTGTTGCCGCGGAACTGGCCGCCGTACAGGCTCAAGCCGTTGATCTCGGTGGATGTGATCTGGCCACCGCGAAAGGTTTGCGGCAGGGAGCGGCCATCGTCGGAACGCAGGATCGGCAGCACCGGCATCCACTCGCCGACCTTCAATTCGGTCTTCGACACCTTGGCTTTCAATGCCACACCGAGGCGACCGAAATTGTCTGCCGGGCGCCCGTCATCGTGGATCGGCAGCAGCTGTGTACCGCCAGTGCCTTTGCCACCATCGAGCTTTTGCGAGTACAGCCCGAGCATGTCTATGCCGAAACCCACGGTGCCTTGGGTGAAGCCGGACCTGGCATCGAGGATGAAGCTCTGCGTCCACTCTTCAGCCTTGCCCTGCGCATTGTTCGGGTTGGTGAAGTTGCGGTTGAAGTAGGCGTTGCGCAGGTTCAGCGTGGCTTTGCTGTCTTCGAGAAAGCCTTCGGCGGCGGCGCTCATGGGCAAGGCGAGAACAAGACTGCTGCAGCCGATCAGGCTAAGGGTGGCACGAGGACAAGTGACGCTAAAGCGGGAAGGGCGGACGGAATTGCGGGCGATTGTGCTCACTGTGACGCTCCCAGGATCATTGTTGTTTTTATTATTGTTATACGTCGTCGTACAACATAGGGGCGGATATTTCCTAGGTTTCACTGGAAAGTCAACAGGAAGTTATACGATGACTCGTTCGAGGTAAAAATCGCCCATTCAACATAGAACCCTGTGGGAGCTGGCTTGCCAGCGATAGCGGTGGGTCAGTACACAAAGATGCCGGATCTGCCGGCCTCATCGCTGGCAAGCCAGCTCCCACAGGGTTTTTTGTTGTACATGGAATGTGCTGTCTGCGGTTTTGCGGCAAACTTCGTTCATCTCCCGCACAAGGCTTTTCAATGGATCAATACGCCCCGCGCAACTGGCAGCCTCACGAGAAGCCCAGTTTGCCCGGCTCCCCCTCGACGCCATTGCACTCCAATCCCAAGCGACTGGCCTATGCGCTGGTGGGTTTGCTGGTGGCGTTGACCGGCGGTTTGGGCAATTCGCTGGTGGTCGCCAACCTGATTTACCTGCAGGGCGCGCTCGGTGCGACCACGGCGGAGATGGCCTGGCTGCCGGCGGCGTATGTGATGACCAACGTGTCGATGAACCTGCTGCTGGTGAAGTTTCGTCAGCAGTTCGGTTTGCGTGCGTTCACCGAGGTGTTTCTGGTGCTGTATGCGCTGGTGACCTTCGGCCATTTATTCGTCAACGATCTGAACTCGGCAGTGGCGGTGCGTGCGGCGCACGGTATGGTCGGTGCGGCGTTGAGCTCCTTGGGTTTGTATTACATGGTCCAGGCGTTTCCGGCGAAATGGCGGATGAAAGCACTGGTGCTCGGCCTCGGCAGCTCGCAGTTGGCTTTGCCGCTGGCGCGATTGTTTTCCGAAGATTTGTTGCAGATTGCCGAATGGCGCGGGCTGTACCTGTTCGAATTGGGCATGGCACTGCTGTCGCTGGGTTGTGTTTTGCTGCTCAAGCTGCCGCCCGGAGACCGCTTCAAGACTTTCGAAAAACTCGACTTTCTCACCTTCGCGATTCTGGCCAGCGGTGTGGCGCTGCTCTGCGCGGTGCTGTCGCTGGGGCGGATCGACTGGTGGCTGGAGGCCGACTGGCTCGGCGTCGCCCTGGCCGGTTCGATCGCGTTGATCCTCACCGGCCTGGCCATTGAACACAACCGCAGCAACCCGTTGTTGATGACACGCTGGCTCGGCAGCGGGGTGATGATTCGTCTGGCGCTGGCGGTCATCCTGATTCGCATGGTCACCTCGGAGCAATCCACCGGTGCGGTCGGCTTCATGCAAAACCTCAACATGAGCAGCCAGCAGTTACACAGCCTCTACGTGGTGATGATGATCGGCAGCGTCGCCGGGTTGTTGACCAGTGCGCTGACGATCAACCCGAAACACCTGCTCATGCCGCTGATTATTTCGCTGGCATTGATGGCCACAGGCTCGGTGATGGACAGTTTCTCCAACAACCTGACCCGCCCTGAAAACCTGTATTTCAGCCAGTTTTTGCTGGCGTTCGGCAGTACCTTTTTCCTCGGTCCGACCATGGTCCTCGGCACCCGTAATGTGCTGACCAATCCACGCAATCTGGTGAGTTTTTCCGTGCTGTTCGGTATCTGCAATAACCTCGGCGGCCTGATCGGCGCGGCGCTGCTCGGCACCTTTCAGATCGTCCGGGAAAAATTTCATTCCAGCCACATCGTCGAGCACCTGACGTTGTCTGATCCGTTAGTGGCCGCGCGGGTGCAGAGCGGCGGCTCGGCGTACGGCTCGCTACTGGCCGACCCGAGCCTGCGCAATCTGGCCGGGATTCGCAGCCTGGCCAATGCCGCGACGCGCGAAGCCAACGTGCTGGCCTATAACGATGTGTTCATGCTTATCGCGGTGATCGCTGTGCTGACCATGATCTGGATTTCCATTCGCGCACTGTGGCTGATGAGCACCACCAAAGCCGTCGCCCCTGCGCCTCCCGTATCTTCCAGCGGTGCCACAACTTCATGACCGAACCGACCACCACAACCACCAATGCCATCGCCGCCACCCCGGAAGGCGTGGCGCCGCCATCCTCGCCAGGCACCGAACCGCGTTCACTGCGGGTACGGATCATCTCGTCATTGGGTTTTGCCGCGGTTGCCATCGTCGGCGTATTGATCGTGCTGTATGCCTGGCAATTGCCGCCGTTCAGCAGTGCCGTCGAGACCACCGAAAACGCCCTGGTGCGCGGGCAGGTGACGATCATTGGCCCCCAGCTTGCGGGCTATGTTTATGAAGTGCCGGTGCAGGATTTCCAGTTCGTGAAGGCCGGTGATTTGCTCGTACGTCTGGATGACCGCATCTATCAGCAACGCCTCGACCAATCGCTGGCGCAACTGGCGGTGCAGAAAGCCGCCCTGGCCAACGTGGTGCAGCAACGCAACAGCGCCGAAGCGACGATCAAGTTGCGTCAGGCAGTGGTCGCCGACAGCGAAGCGCAGTTACGCAAAAGTGCGGCCGATCTGCGCCGTAACAAGGAACTGGTGAGAGACGGCTCGGTGTCCAAACGAGAAATGGACGTGGCACTGGCGGCCGACGCGCAAAGTATCGCGGCCGCCGCCCAGGCCAAGGCCAATCTGGAAATCGCCCGTCAGGACCTGCAAACGGTGATCGTCAATCGCGGCTCACTCGAGGCCGCTGTCGCCAGCGCCGACGCCGCCGTGCAACTGGCGCGGATCGACCTGTCGAACACGCGCATCGTCGCCCCGCGCGACGGCCAGCTCGGGCAGATCGGCGTGCGTCTCGGCGCTTACGTCAACTCCGGCGCGCAGTTGATGGCATTGGTGCCGAACCAGAAATGGGTGATCGCCAACATGAAGGAAACCCAGATGAATAACGTGCGGGTCGGGCAACCGGTGCACTTCACCGTCGACGGGTTGAACCACCGCAAATTCACCGGGCATGTGCAGCATATTTCGCCGGGCACCGGTTCTGAATTTGCCTTGTTGCAGGCGGACAATGCGACAGGCAATTTCGTCAAAATCGCCCAGCGAGTGCCGGTGCGCATCACCATTGATCCCGATCAGCAGGAAGAAGAACGATTGCGGCCGGGGATGTCGGTGGTGGTAAGTATTGATACGGCGGCGGGGGATACCCAGCCGCATTGACCAACAGTCTTCGAAAACGTTGTTGTCAGGGAGCCCACATGGGCAATCACAAGATCGAGATTCGCCGCAGTAACGTCGAAAAAATCCTCCTCGGCGCGGAAAAGGTCTTCGCCGAAAAAGGTTTCGGCAGCACCGCCATGGCCGACATCGCCGCGGAGGTGCAACTGCCGCGTTCCAATCTGCATTACTACTTCAGCACCAAGAGTGAGTTGTACAGCGCGGTGCTGTTTGATCTGCTGGAAGTGTGGAAGCAGGACGCATTGTGCTTCGAGATGTTCGATGACCCGCGGGTGGTGCTCAGCAGCTATATCCGCGCCAAGATGAACCACTCGCGCAGCCGGCCGTATGGCTCGAAAGTCTGGGCCAATGAAATCATTCATGGTGCGCCGACGCTGGGTGAGGCGCTGGATGTCAGCCTGTATGACTGGGCGAAGATGAAAGAAGCGAAGATCCGCCAGTGGGTCGAGGACAAGCGCATCTTGCCGGTGGAGCCGTCGAGCCTGCTGTACATGATCTGGGCGTCGACCCAGCATTACGCCGACTTTGATCATCAGGTGAATATCCTGAACGATCACCAGCCGCTGTCGGATATGCAATTCGAGCGGGCGGTGCAGACGGTGACGAGTGTGATTTTGCGCGGGATCGGGTTGGAGCCCTAGCGCAAAAGATCGCAGCCTTCGGCAGCGCCTACAGAGATTGTGTAGGAGCTGCCGAAGGCTGCGATCTTTTGATTTTGAATCAGACCGCAACGTGATACGGATTCCTCGGATCATGATTCCAGTCCAGAAACGGCTTGCCCGTCTCCATCGGCACCATCTCGATGCAGTCCGCTACCGGGCAGGTGATCTGGCACAGATTGCAGCCGACGCACTCATCATCGATCACTTCATATTTATGCGTGCCATCGGCCTCGCGAACACTGCTGATCGCCTGATGTGAAGTGTCCTCGCAAGCAATATGGCAACGCCCGCAACCAATGCAAGCCTCCTGATCGATCTTCGCAATCACCTGATAGTTGATGTCTAGGTACTTCCAGTCCGTGGTGTTGCCCACCGCACGCCCGGAGAACTCGGCGATGCTGGCGTAACCCTGACTGTCCATCCATCGTGACAGACCGTCCTTCATCTCCTCGACAATCCGAAAACCATGCAGCATCGCCGCCGTGCACACCTGCACCGCGCCGCTGCCCAGCGCCATGAATTCCGCTGCATCACGCCAACTGCCGATGCCGCCGATGCCGCAGATCGGCAGGCCCTGGGTCAGTGGATCGCGGGCAATTTCCGCAACCATGTTCAGCGCAATCGGTTTCACCGCAGAGCCGCAGTAACCGCCGTGGGTGCTCTTGCTGCCGACGGTGGGCAGGGCGACCATGTGTTCCAGATCGACGCTGGTGATCGAGTTGATGGTGTTGATCAGTGACACCGCATCCGCACCACCGCGATGCGCCGCGCGGGCGGCAACGCGGATGTCGGTGATGTTTGGCGTCAGCTTCACGATCACCGGCAGCGAGCAGTAAGTCTTGCACCAGCGCGTCACTTGTTCGACGTACTCGGGCACCTGACCGACCGCCGCACCCATGCCGCGCTCGGGCATGCCGTGGGGGCAGCCGAAGTTGAGTTCGATGCCATCGGCCCCGGTGGCTTCCACCAGCGGCAGAATGTATTTCCACGATTCCTCAACGCACGGCACCATCAGCGACACGATCATCGCCCGGTCCGGCCAATCCTTTTTCACCTGAGTGATTTCGCGCAGGTTGATCTCCAGTGAACGGTCGGTGATCAACTCGATGTTGTTGATGCCCAGCACTTCGCGGTTGTTGCCGTAGTGTGCCGAGTAACGCGACGACACGTTGACCGCCGCCGGATCCTCGCCCAAGGTTTTCCAGACCACGCCGCCCCAGCCCGCCTCGAAGGCGCGGACCACGTTGTAGGCTTTGTCGGTCGGCGGCGCGGAGGCCAGCCAGAATGGGTTAGGGGCTTTGATGCCGGCGAAGACTATCGATAGATCGGCCATTTACGCAGCCTCCACGTTAAGCATCAGTTGAGCGTTGATCGCCTCGGCGGCGAGTTTGCCGTGTTGCACCGCTTGCACCGTCAGGTCCTGATCGAGGCTGGTGCAGTCGCCACCGGCATACACGCCGGGAATGCTGGTGCGCAGGTTTTTATCGACCTGAATCCGTTCGCCCTGACGCTTGAGTTCACGGGCCATCGGGTCGGCGAGGGCGCTGCCGTCGAAGGACTGACCGATGGCTTTGAAGATCGCATCGGCCGCCAGGTCGAAGGTTTCCCCGGTGGTTTGAAGGCGACCGTCGACCAGATCCGTGCGAGCGAAACGCATGCCGCGCACGCGGCCCTGATCATCGAGCAGCACCTCTTCCGGTTGCGCCCAGGTCAGCAGGCGCACTTGATTGGCTTTGGCGATGTCCTGCTCATGGCCGGTTGCGCCCATGTCCGCTGCGCCGCGGCGATACACCAGATTCACATCGCGAGCACCGAGGCGAGCCATTTGCACCGCCATGTCGATCGCAGTATTGCCGGCGCCAAGGACGATGCAGCGCTCGGCCAGCGGCAGTTGCGTCAGGTCATCGGCCTGACGCAGTTCGCGGATGTAGTCGGTGGCCGCGAGCAGGCCGGGGGCGTCTTCGTGGGCCAGGCCAAGTTGTTTGCTGGCGTTGAGGCCGAGGCCGAGGAACACCGCATCGAACTGTTGATGCAATTCACTGAGGGTCAGGTTTTCGCCGAGTTTTTGCCCATGGCGGATTTCGATGCCGCCGATTTGCAGGAGGAAATCCAGTTCCTTCTGCGCGTAATCGTCGACCAGTTTGTACTTGGCGATCCCGTATTCATTGAGCCCGCCAGCCTTTTCCCGCGCCTCGAAAATCACCACATCGTGACCGTGCATGGCGCTGCGATGGGCGCAGGACAAACCCGCCGGCCCGGCGCCCACCACCGCGATGCGCTTGCCGGTCGCAGCGGCGCGCTGGAACGGGTGTTCGGTGAAGTGTGCGTTGTCCACGGCGTAGCGTTGCAACAGGCCGATCAGCACCGGTGCGCATTCCTGGGCGTTGTTGCGCACGCAGGCTTGCTGGCAGAGGATTTCGGTCGGACAGACCCGCGCGCAACTGCCGCCGAGGATGTTCGCCGAAAGGATTTTCTGCGCGGCACCGGGCACGTTGTCCTGATGGATGTTGCGGATGAACGAGGGAATATCGATCTCGCTCGGGCACGCATTGACGCACGGCGCGTCATAGCAATACAGGCAACGCGATGCTTCCAGATGGGCCTGGCGATCGTTCAGCGGCGGCGCCAGATCGGTGAAATGACCAGCGAGGGCGGCCGCGCTTTCGTGCGGGTGGGGGAGATGGTTCAGGGTCTCGATCACGGTTTTTTGCCTCACGGTTTGCTGCCTCTGACGGGCATTGGCCAAATCTCTGTAGGAGCTGCCGAAGGCTGCGATCTTTTGATCTTGCTTCTGAAAACCAAAATCAAAAGATCGCAGCCTTCGGCAGCTCCTACACGGGGTATGCATTTCAAATGTGGGAGCGAGCCTGCTCGCGAAGGCCGAAGGCCGCTTTCAGCGTTTCACAGCTGTCGGCTTATGTTGCTCAGCCCGCTTGCTCAGCAAATCAAACACCGCCGGATACGCCGGCCGTTCGATGTACCGTCCGGCACCCCGTTCGGCGCGCAAGTCGCCATCGGCCCAGACCACACGGCCCTGGCTGACGGTATGGCTCGGTACACCGCGCACGGTCTTGCCTTCGAAGATGTTGAAGTCCACCTGCTGATGGTGGGTCTTGGCGGAAATGGTGCGCGTGCCTTGCGGGTCCCACAGCACCAGATCGGCATCGGCGCCGACGCGAATCGCGCCTTTGCGTGGGTAGAGATTGAAGATCTTCGCGGTGTTGGTGGAGGTCAGCGCGACAAAATCCTGCATCGAAAAACGCCCGGTATTGACCCCTTCATCCCATAACAGCGCCATGCGGTCTTCGATGCCGGCAGTGCCGTTGGGGATCTTGCTGAAGTCGTCGCGCCCGGCGGCTTTTTGCTCGGCGCAGAAACAGCAGTGGTCGGTGGCGGTGGTGTGCAGATTGCCGTTTTGCAGGCCATGCCACAGCGCTTCCTGATGGCCGCGTGGACGAAACGGCGGACTCATCACGTAACCGGCGGCGGTCTGCCAGTCCGGATGTTGGTAGACGCTGTCATCCAGCAATAGATGGCCGGCCAGAACCTCGCCGTAAACCGGTTGGCCCTTGCTGCGCGCATAGGTGATTTCGTCGAGGGCTTCCTTGGTCGAAACGTGCACCAGATACAGCGGCGTGCCGATTGTTTCAGCAATGCGAATGGCCCGACTCGCCGCTTCACCTTCAACCTGCGAAGGACGAGACAGTGGATGTGCTTCCGGCCCGGTGATGCCCTGGGCCATCAATTTGCGTTGCAGGTGATAAACCAGCTCGCCGTTTTCTGCGTGCACGGTCGGCACCGCGCCGAGTTCCAGACAGCGCTCGAAACTCGCCACCAGCGTGTCGTCGGCGGCCATGATCGCGTTTTTATAGGCCATGAAATGCTTGAAGCTGTTGATCCCGTGATGGCTGACCAGTTCGGCCATTTCCTCGCGTACCTGCTCGCTCCACCAGGTGATCGCGACATGGAAGCCGTAGTCCGACGCCGATTTTTCCGCCCAGCCGCGCCACTGATGAAACGCCTCCATCAACGACTGCTGCGGATTGGGAATCACGAAATCGATGATCGAGGTGGTGCCGCCGGCCAGACCCGCAGCGGTGCCGCTGAAGAAGTCTTCGCTGGCCACGGTGCCCATGAACGGGAGTTGCATATGAGTGTGTGGGTCGATGCCGCCGGGCATCAGGTATTGACCGCTGCCGTCGAGCACTTCAGCGCTGGCGGGAACATCAAGGTTTTCACCGATGGCTTTAATCACGCCGTCAGCGCAATAGACGTCGGCGCGATAACTTTCATCATGGGTAACAACGGTGGCGCCACGGATCAACAGAGACATTCCGAGTTCCTCGCAGGCATGACCGACTTGTGCCGGTTCTAAATGTTTTATTGATGTACAGCGGCGAAGGGCGTATTCCTGTCATCGCTGTCAGGAATAGAAACTAGACTCAGTTTTACAATAGATCAAGATTATTTTTTATAAGCTTATATCTTAATTAAATTACTGATAATTAAAGAAAAATAATCAAAATCACCAAAATGGTGAGCCTGCTCACCATTTTGACGCACTTGACAGGATGGAAATATGGTCAAGATTTCTTATGTGAAATCAGCCGCTTGAAGTTGAGCTGCGGTTGATCGCTCATCAACAAAAAAAGTGCAGTGCACCAGTTTGAGTCCTGTCTGTTCGGACAACTAGCCAAGCGTTTAGCCTGAGCGCCCAGACAAGTTTCCGAAGGCTCACCCGGTGAATAATTAAAATCGAGCAATATCAGAAAGTTGCAATGCGTTTAATGCACGGCCCGAGCGCTGAGCGGTACACCCGGCACGTTTATTGATGCCGCCGCTGACACCATGGCCGGTGCATGAAAGTTGTCAGTTCCTCCGGCCATCGTCCGGCTCGCGCCCCATGCGCCAGCCGCCTGATGAGCAAAAAATAATCAGAAGAACAGTGGAGCGGCCATGCAACAGATCAGATCGCAAGTGACCGAGCGCGACGGCTTGTTTGAGCTTGAAGCCGGCAGCGACGTCCTCGACAGTCCCCGTTACAACCACGACATGGCACCGACCAAGGTGCGCGAACGAACCTGGAACAAATGGCACATCACCGCATTGTGGGTAGGCATGGCGATCTGCGTGCCGACCTACACCCTGGGCGGCGTGCTCACGGCGTATTTCGGCCTGAGCGTCGGTGAAGCGCTGTTGGCGATTCTGTTTGCCAACGTCATCGTCCTGATTCCGCTGACGCTGAATGCTTTTCCCGGCACCAAGTACGGCATTCCGTTTCCGGTATTGTTGCGTTCATCGTTCGGCATTCTCGGTTCCAACGTGCCGTGCCTGATTCGCGCACTGGTCGCGTGCGGTTGGTTCGGCATTCAGACGATGTTTGGCGGACTGGCCATTCACCTGTTTCTCGGCTCGGTATTCGAGGGCTGGAAATCCCTTAGCGGCACCGGCGAAGTGATCGGTTTCATGATCTTCTGGGCGCTGAACCTGTGGGTGGTGATCCGCGGTGCCGAGTCGATCAAGTGGCTGGAAACCTTGTCTGCGCCGCTGCTGGTCGCGGTCGGTATCGGCCTGCTGGTGTGGGCGATGCCCAATGTGTCGATGACCGAACTGCTGGCGATCCCGCCCAAGCGTCCTGAAGGTGCGAGCGTGGTCAGTTACTTCGCTGCCGGGCTGACGGCGATGGTCGGCTTCTGGGCAACGTTGTCGCTGAACATTCCTGACTTCAGTCGCTACGCCAAGAGCCAGAAGGATCAGATTGTCGGGCAGATCATTGGCCTGCCGCTGACCATGTTCCTGTTCGCCTCCCTCGGCGTGATCATGACGGCCGCGTCAGTGAAACTGGTCGGCGTGACGGTTGCTGACCCGGTCACCCTGATCGGCCACATCCAGAGCCCGGTATGGGTCGCGGTGGCGATGGCGTTGATCATCATCGCCACGTTGTCGACCAACACCGCTGCCAACATCGTTTCGCCAACCAACGACTTTCAGAACATCGCGCCTAAGGTCATCAACCGCACCAAAGCAGTGTTGCTGACCGGGCTGGTGGGGCTGGTGTTGATGGCCCATGAGCTGTTGAAAAAACTCGGCCTGATCGTCTCCGACGTCAGCCTCGAAACCGTGTATTCCAACTGGCTGCTGGGCTATTCGAGCCTGCTCGGGCCGATCGCCGGGATCATGGTGGTGGATTATTTCCTGATCAAGAAACAACAACTGGACCTGGCCGGGTTGTATCGCGACGACGTTTACCCAGCGTGGAACTGGGCCGGGTTCGTCGCGTTTGGTGTGCCGGTGGTGCTGACCTTGCTGTCGCTGGGCAGTGATGCGTTCAGCTGGTTTTACAGCTACGGCTGGTTCACTGGCTCGGCGTTGGGTGGAATCATTTATTACGGGTTGTGCGTGATGCGAGCGCAGCCTTCAGTCGTGAAATCGGCGGTGTGAGGGAGGGCCTCATCGCTGGCAAGTCGAATCGTCGCACCGCAGCTCCTACAGGTATTTGAGTGAACACATATTTTGTGTACGACTTGATCTCGTGGGAGCTGGCTTGCCAGCGATGGCGGTCTCACAAACGCCACAGCAATATCCATAAGAAAAGCAGCCTGAGGAGATCCCCATGAACGCAGCTGTAGACGTTCTGCAATCGACCCATCAGCACATCAACCGCGACCGCTTGTGGGCGTCGTTAATGGAGCTGGCCAAGCTCGGCGCCACGGTCAAGGGCGGTGTCTGTCGCCTGGCCCTGACCGACCTCGACCGCCAGGCCCGCGACCTGTTTGTGCAGTGGTGCAAGGACGCCGGGTGCAGCGTCACGGTCGATGAGGTCGGCAACATCTTCGCCCGCCGCGCTGGGCGCAATTCGAGCCTGCCACCGGTGATGACCGGCAGCCATATCGACACGCAACCCACCGGCGGCAAGTTCGACGGCTGCTTCGGTGTACTCGCCGGTGTCGAGGTGTTGCGCACCCTTAACGACCTCGGCGTGGAAACCGAAGCGCCGCTGGAAGTGGTGGTCTGGACCAACGAAGAAGGCTCGCGTTTCGCGCCGTGCATGATGGGTTCTGGCGTGTTCGCGGAAAAATTCACCCTCGAAGAAACCCTCGCCAAAGTCGATGCCGATGGCGTCACCGTTGGCCAAGCACTGAATTCAATCGGCTATGCAGGGCCGCGAAAAGTGAGCGGGCACAAGGTCGGCGCCTATTTCGAGGCGCACATCGAACAAGGTCCGATTCTGGAAGACGAACATAAAACCATCGGCGTGGTGCTCGGCGCGCTGGGGCAGAAGTGGTTCGACCTCAAGCTGCGCGGAGTCGAAGCCCATGCCGGGCCAACCCCGATGCACCTGCGCAAGGACGCATTGGTCGGCGCCTCGGTCATCGTCGGCGCCGTCAACCGCGCCGCCCTCGGCCATCAACCCCACGCCTGCGGCACGGTCGGTTGCCTGCAAGCCTATCCGGGGTCGCGCAACGTCATCCCTGGCGAAGTGCGCATGACCCTCGACTTCCGCCATCTGGAACCGGCGCGCCTGGACTCGATGATCGCCGAAGTGAAGCAGGTCATCGAGGCCACCTGCGAAGAGCACGGCCTGACCTATGAACTGACCCCGACAGCCGACTTCCCGCCGCTGTACTTCGAAAAGGGCTGCGTCGACGCCGTGCGCAGTGCCGCCAAGGGTCTGGGCTTGTCGAACATGGACATCGTCAGCGGCGCCGGCCACGACGCGATTTTCCTCGCTGAACTGGGGCCTGCCGGGATGATCTTCGTACCGTGCGAAGGGGGCATCAGCCACAACGAAATCGAAAATGCCGCACCGGATGATCTGGCGGCGGGGTGCGCAGTGTTGCTGCGGGCGATGCTGGCGGCTTCGGCGATGGTGGCGGGGGGTAAAGTCGCAGCCTGAAGATTGCGCGCTGGACCCATCGCGCAAGGCCGTCGGTTTTGGTGTTGCGAGGGCAGGCCCCATCGCTGGCAAGCCAGCTCCCACAGGTTCGATGTTGTTCACCAGAATCGGATGCACAACCGATCCCTGTGGGAGCTGCCAGCGATGGGGCCCTGACAACAAAAACTCCCTGCCCGATAATCCTCAGCGATTCAACACATCCCCCATCCACTGCAAATATTCCCCCCGCCCGGAAATCGAGTTGTGCCCCGAATCCGGCACAACCTTGAGCAGCGCAACACCTTTGGGGAAACTGCCCAGCAATCGCTCGGTGCTGGCGCGGGGAATGACCTCGTCATCACTCGCCGCCAGCAGCAACGTCGGCACGCGGATGTGCGCGGCGTACTTGCCTGACTCGAAGCGATCCTTTAGCAACCACTTCACCGGCACCCATGGGTATTGCCGCGCGGCGATTTCTTCGAGGCTGTTGTAGGGCGTTACCAGAATCAACTGCTGCACCGGGCGTTGACTGGCCAGGCGAACGGCGACACCCGAGCCCAGGCTGCGTCCGACCACGGCGATCTGTGTGTGGCTGGCATACACCTGATCGAACAATGCCAAGGCATCTTCGGCAATCGCCTCTTCGGATGGCGAACCACCGCTGCCGGCGAAGCCTCGGTAATTGAGCAGGTACAACGCGTACTCGGGAAAGGCTTGGGCGAACTCCGGCAAATTGCGCGACACGTCCTCGGCATTGCCGCCGAAATAGATCAACGCACGCGGGCCGACGCGTTCGCGAGTGGTGACCCAGATATCCGCGTCCGGCATCGACAGTTTCAGCCGCGAATCCAGCGAATCGACGGCGCCGGGCTGCGGAAAATAGATCAGCGAGCGCTGGAAAACGAACAGCGCCGCGCACAGCACCAGGTACGCGGCGACGATCAATGCGACGAGTGACATCAGGGTTCGGGACATTCGGCTACTTTTAACGGGGTATGAAGGTTTGCTGTCGCAGTGTAGTCCAGCGGATGCAAGCGGCAGCCTGCGCACACAACGTGCAACAGATCCACGCTGCAGGGGAACCAGCATGAGCCACACTGAGGGTTACTCCCGTCGCCGATTGCTCACCCTGGCTGCCGGCGTTTCGGCGGTGTTCACCTTTGATCGGGCGTTGGCCACTGCCACGTCGTCCGCCGCTTCCGGAGGCCAAGCCATGCAGACCCGCGCCATCCCATCAAGCTCCGAGTCCCTGCCCGTGGTGGGCCTGGGCACCTATCGCGGCTTCGACGTCGCGCCGGGGGATCCGGCCTACCGGCAATTGCCGGTGGTGCTCGAGGAACTGTTCGCCAAGGGTGGCACGGTGGTCGACAGTTCACCCATGTATGGCCGCGCCGAAGAAACAACCGGTGAGCTGCTGTCGATCCACGAACCACGTTCGCCGGCGTTTCTGGCGACCAAGGTATGGACACGGGGGCGCAAGGAGGGCATCGCGCAGATGGAGCAGTCGTTCAGCCTGTTGCGTACCGAGCGTATCGACCTGATGCAGATTCACAATCTGCTCGACTGGCAAACCCACCTGCCAACCCTGCGCGAATGGAAGGAGCAGGGACGCATTCGCTACATCGGCATCACTCATTACACGTCGTCCGCTTATGACGAAGTCGAAGCAGTGCTGAAAGCCGAGCAACTGGACTTCCTGCAAATCAACTATGCCCTCGATGATCGTGGCGTGGAAAAACGCATCCTGCCGCTGTGCCGCGAGCGCGGTGTGGCGGTGATTTGCAACCGGCCGTTTGGTGGCGGAGAGTTGTTGGGAAGGCTCAAGGGCAAGCCGCTGCCCGCGTGGGTGTCGGATGTGCAGGTGAGCAGTTGGCCGCAGTTGGCGCTGAAATTTTTGCTGGCGCACCCGGCGGTCACTTGCGTGATTCCCGGCACCGGTAATCCGCGCTACATGGCGGATAACGTCAAGGCCGGGTTCGGGCCGACGCTCACCGATGCGCAGCGTCATCAGTTGATTGCGTTGGTGAGTTAGTTTTCACCGCGAAATCGCAACGCCTCCAGCAACAGCGCAAATGCCGGTGCCGCCTGACGCCGGCTCGGGTAGTAGAGGTGATAACCGGCAAACGTCGGGCACCAGTCTGCCAGCACCTGCACCAGGCGTCCTTCCGCCAGCAAAGGCGCGACGAGGTTTTCCGGGATGTAGCTCAAGCCGAAGCCGTCCAGTGCGGCATCGAGCAACGGATAGACGCCGTTCAAGGTGATTTGCCCGGACACCCGCACGTTCAGGCTTTCGCCGTCCTTTTCGAATTCCCAGGTGTACAGCCCGCCGTTGGTGGGCAGGCGCAGATTGTTGCAGGCGTGCCCGGTCAGATCGCGTGGGGTGTCTGGTGCTGAACGAGTGGCAAAGTAGGCCGGCGAACCGACGACGGCCATGCGCATGTCCGGGCCGATGCGGGTGGCGATCATGCCTTGGGCAACGTCTTCACCCAGACGCACGCCGGCATCGAAACCCTGGCCTGCGATATCGACGAAACCGTAGTCGCAGCAGACCTCCACGGCGATGTCCGGGTATTGCGGCAGGAATGTTTTGAGCACCGGGCGCAGCAGCCAGTCCAGCGAGTGGTCGGTGGCGCTGATGCGGATCTTGCCCGCCGGGGTTTCACGCAGGTTGCTCAAGGCGGCGAGTTCCTGCTCGATCTCCTCGAAGCGAGGGCCGACGGTTTGCAGCAGATGTTCGCCGGCTTCGGTGGGGGAGACGCTGCGGGTTGTGCGGGTCAGCAGACGCAGGCCGAGGCGTGTTTCCAGTGCGCGAATGGTATGGCTGAGCGCCGATTGCGAGACGCCGAGCTTGGCCGCGGCTTTGGTAAAACTGCGCTCGCGCGCCACCGCTAGGAAAGCGAGCAGGTCGCTGGCGTTTTCACGAAGCATTGATTAGTTTCCTGCATAAGTTTTTTCAGATTCTAGTCGATTATCTGAACAGTACGGCCCGGTAGAGTGAACGCATGTCTCGTGCAGGCGCTGCCGCAGGCTGCGATCTTTTGACGTCGTTTTTAGAATCAAGATCAAGAGATCGCAGCCTGCGGCGGCTCCTACAGGGGGATTCAATCATTTTTCTGGAGAATGCAATGAACCCGATTGCTGCCTCTGCGCTGACCCTTTCCTTGCTCGCTGGCGAGGTTCAAGCCAATGAACCCGTGCGTGTGACCGTGACCCCCAACGGTTCGCAACCCTCGGCCAAGGGGCCGGCAGATTGGTTCACCGGGACCGTACGCGTCGATGCGCCGTTCAAGGGCACCGACGAGGCACGAGTCAGCGGCGCCACCGTCACCTTTGAGCCCGGCGCACGCACGGCGTGGCACACCCATCCGTTGGGTCAGACGCTGATTGTTACTGCCGGTTCAGGTTTTGTGCAGGAATGGGGCCAGCCGATTCGCGCGATTCGCCCCGGCGACACGGTGTGGATCGCACCGGGGGCCAAGCATTGGCACGGCGCAGCACCGACGACGGCGATGACGCATATCGCCATTGCTGAAATGCTGGACGGTCGTGTGGTGGAGTGGATGGAGCAGGTGAGTGAGGCGCAATATCCGCGCACCGAGTAACCCGATGACCCTCACCCCAGCCCTCTCCCAGTGGGAGAGGGTTAGGGTGAGGGGCTCTTCAGGTCTTCAGATCATCGCCGGCAAGGAATCGAGAATCTTGTCCAGCGTGATCGGATACTCCCGCACTCGCGCTCCGGTGGCGTTGTAGATCGCATTGGCCAGCGCCGCACTCACCCCGCAAATCCCCAACTCACCCACACCCTTGGCTTTCATGGGTGAGGAAATCGGGTCGGTCTCATCAAGGAAAATTACCTCCTGATGCGGGATGTCGGCATGCACCGGCACTTCGTATCCGGCCAGATCATGGTTGACGAAGAAACCGAGTTTTTTATCGACCGCCAATTCCTCCATCAACGCCGCGCCAACGCCCATGGTCATGGCGCCGATCACCTGACTGCGCGCCGCTTTCGGATTGAGAATCCGCCCGGCCGCGCACACCGCGAGCATCCGCCGCACACGAACTTCGCCCGTCGCCGCATCCACCGCTACTTCGACGAAGTGCGCGCCAAAGGTTGACTGCTGATACTGCTTTTCGAGGTCGGCGAATTCGATGCTGTCTTCAGCCACCACCTCGCCATTTTTTGCCGCCTCTCGCAGCGCCACAGTTTTGCCGCCGACCCGCACCTGACCGTCAACAAACTCCGCCTGATCAGCCGCCATGCCCAGTTTGCCGGCGATCGCCTCACGCAGTTTCACGCACGCGGCATACACGCCGGCAGTCGAGCAATTGCCGCCAAACTGGCCGCCGGAACCCGCCGACACCGGGAAATTCGAATCGCCCAGTTGCACCACGACATCGTCGATGCCCACGCCCATCATTTCTGCGGCGGTCTGCGCGATGATCGTGTAGCTGCCGGTTCCGATGTCGGTCATGTCGGTTTCTACAGTGATCTTGCCATCACGCTCGAGCCGCACCCGCGCGCCAGACTTCATAAGCAGGTTGTTGCGGATCGCCGCGCCGACGCCCATGCCGATCAGCCAGCGACCTTCGCGACGGCTGCCGGGTTTGGCGTTGCGCTTGTCCCAGCCGAATTTTTCGGCGCCGGTTTGCAGACATTCGATCAAGCGTCGTTGCGAGAACGGGCGCTCGGTTTTTACCGGGTCGACCTGGGTGTCGTTGAGGATGCGGAACTGCACGGGATCGAGTTTGAGCTGTTCGGCCATTTCGTCCATGGCGATTTCCAACGCCATCAATCCCGGCGCTTCGCCGGGTGCACGCATTGAGTTGCCTTCAGGCAGATCCAGCGGCGACAGACGCATGGTGACCAGACGATTTTGCGCCGCGTACAGCAACTGACTCGGCTGCGCCGCGACTTCGACCTTGCCCTCCGCGAGATTGCCCGACCAGCCTTCATGCGCGATGGCGGTGAGCTTGCCGTCCGCGGTGGCGCCCATGCGGATACGCTGGATAGTGGCGGGGCGATGCGTGGTGTTGTTGGCGACCTGTGGGCGGGCGAGGGCGACTTTCACCGGTCTGCCGGCCATGCGCGCACCGAGGGCCGCGAGGATCGCGTCAGCGCGAATAAACAGTTTGCCGCCGAAACCGCCGCCGATGTAGGGCGAGATCAAGCGGACTTTTTCCTTGGGCAGGCCGAGGGTTTCGGCAATGTCGCCGACGCTCCAGGCGATCATCTGGTTCGACGTCCACAGCGTCAGTTGGTCGCCTTTCCACGCGGCCAGGGTCGTGTGGGGTTCCATCATCGCGTGGGACTGGTCGGGGGTGGTGTAGGTCTGGTCGAATTGCACCGGGGCACCGGCGAACGCTGTCGCGAAATCGCCGTGGGTGACGTCGGGCATTTCTTCTTTCTGCTCGACGCCTTGGTCACGCACGCTGGCCAGATCGAACTCGCCTTTGCTCGCGACGTAATCGACCTTGACCAATTGTGCAGCGGCGCGGGCCTGCTCGAAGGTCTCGGCAACCACCAGTGCAACGGCCTGGTGATAGTGCTGAATCTCGGGCCCGGCTAACAAATGCGCGGCGTTGTACTGGCCTTTGCCAAGTTTGCCGGCATTGTCGGCGGTGACGATGGCCAACACACCGGGCGCAGCTTTTGCGTCGGCGAGATCAATGTGGCTGATGCGACCCTTGGCGATAGCCGAACCGACCATGAAACCGTAGGCCTGATCGGCCACGGCTTCATGCTGTTCGTAAGCGTAAGGCGCCTGGCCGCAAGTTTTCAGCTTGCCTTCGATACGATCTGTCGGCTTGCCGATCACCTTCAATTGATCGATCGGGTTGGTTGTGGCGGGCGTGTCGAATTTCATGCTTCTTCCCTCGCTTGCGCCAACACCGAACCGAGCGTGCGCTCGACCAGGGTAAGTTTGAATTGGTTGTCGTGGGTCGGCGTGGCGCCGTCGAGCAAGCGTTCGCTGACGGCTTTTGCGCCCTTGGGCAGCAGCGCTTCAGCCGCTTCCACGCGCCACGGTTTCGGCGCAATACCACCGACCGCGACGCGGCCGCTGCCGTCCTTTTGCAGGATCAAACCCACGGACACGAGGGCAAAGGCGTACGAGGAACGATCGCGTACCTTGTGATAAATGTGCGTGCCACCCACCGGCGCAGGCAACGTCACGGCCGTGATGAATTCGCCGGCACCGAGGCTGGTTTCGATGTTCGGCGTGTTGCCCGGCAACAGGTGGAAATCGGCCATGGCGATGCTGCGGGTGCTGCCGTCGGGTTTCACCGTTTCAATCTGCGCATCTAAGGCGCGCATCGCAATCGCCATGTCGCTCGGGTGCGTGGCGATACAGGCGTCGCTGACGCCGATGATCCCCAACTGCCGGGTGACCCCGCCAATTGCCGAACAGCCACTGCCTGGATTGCGTTTGTTGCAGGCCTGATTTGTGTCGTAGAAGTACGGGCAGCGGGTGCGTTGCAACAGGTTGCCGGCGGTGGTCGCCATGTTGCGCAGCTGTCCGGAAGCACCGGCGAGCAAGGCGCGGGACAGCAGCGCATAGTCTTTTCTGACCCGGGCGTCGGCCGCCAGATCGGTGTTGCGCACCAGCGCGCCGATGCGCAAACCGCCCTCGGGCGTGGCTTCGATCGTGTCGAGGCCCAGGTGGTTGACGTCGATCAGGTGCAGCGGGGTTTCGATGTCGAGTTTCATCAGGTCGAGCAGGTTGGTGCCGCCGGCGATGAACTTCGCGCCTTCGATCTGCGCCGCTTGCGCAGCTGCGGCAGGGGAGTCGGCACGGCTGTAATTGAACAGTCTCATGCCGGCACCTCCGCGACTTCAGTGATGGCTTCGATGATGTTCGAGTAGGCGCCGCAGCGGCAGATATTGCCGCTCATGCGCTCCTGGAATTCGGAAGCGATCAGTTGTGGCGACTCGGTCAGGCTGGGGCTGACGTGGCTGGGAATGCCGTCGCGGATTTCCTTGATAACGGCGACTGCCGAGCAGATCTGCCCCGGCGTGCAGTAACCGCATTGATAGCCATCATGCTTGATGAACGCGGCTTGCATCGGGTGCAGGTTGTCCGGCATGCCGAGGCCTTCGATGGTGGTGATCTCACTGCCTTCGTGCATCACCGCCAGCGTCAGGCATGAGTTGATCCGCCGACCATCGGCGATCACCGTGCAGGCACCGCACTGGCCGTGGTCGCAGCCTTTTTTGCTGCCGGTCAGGTGCAGGTGTTCACGCAAGGCGTCGAGCAGGGTGGTGCGGTTGTCGACTTCAAGGGACTGAGGTTTGCCATTCACTTGAATGGTCACTTTGTTCATGGCCGGTTGCTCCAGGTTGGCGGCGTAGGCCTTGAGGCTGATGAATGGCGGCATCGCGAACGCCGTTGCGGTGACGGCGCCGAGAATCATAAATTTACGTCGGGAAATCGGCATGGTTCGATTCCTATTTCTCTCAATCAGGCGGCAGGTTTGCGAAAGGCCCATAGGGGCATGCCGGCATGTTTGCCAGTCTCGGTCTAGGAGTGACCGCTGGAGGGAGGAAAAGGTTTTTGCGGATTTTCGCTATAGAGTTATTTACTCAGCTCATGAATCGCCATATACGCAAATCCCCTGTAGGAGCTGCCGAAGGCTGCGATCTTTTGACTTTGCGCTTTTAAGATCAAAATCAAAAGATCGCAGCCTTCGGCAGCTCCTACACGGGTGCGTTTAGTGGCCGCCGACGACCATGTGGGTGAATGGTGAAACGTAGGCCTGCAACGTCACCAACCCGCCCACCAGAATCGCCAGCACAATCGAGTGGAAGAACACGTAGCGCAGAATCTCGCCCTCATGCCCATACCAACGGGTTGCCGTGGATGCGACCACAATAGACTGCGCATCGACCATTTTGCCCATCACCCCACCGGAACTGTTGGCCGCTGCCATCAGCACCGGGCTGATGCCAAGTTGTTCCGCCGTCACCCGTTGCAGTCCGCCGAACAGCACGTTGGACGCGGTGTCGGAGCCGGTCAGTGCCACCCCGAGCCAGCCGAGCAGGGTGCCGAACATCGGGTAGAAAATCCCCGTCGCCGCGAACGCCAGGCCCATGGTTGCGTCCAGGCCTGAGTAGCGCGTGAGGAACCCCAGCGCCAGCATCGCCGCGATGGTGATCAGCGAAAAACGTACCACCCACAGCGTGCGCAGGTATTGCTTGATCAGTTGCGGGATCGAATAGCCCATCAGTAAACCGCCGACAATCGCCGCCAGTAAAATTCCGCTGCCGGTGCTGGTCAACCAGGTGAACTTGTAGACCGCCTCTTCGGTTTTCGGCGCAGGCACCACAGGCGGCACCTTCTCGACCTGTTGATGCAGCGTCGTGAACACGATGGCCGGGGCGAAGATCGGATTGGCCTCGCGCATCGGTTTGCCTTGCGGATCGAGTTTGGCTGATTGCGTGACCGGATCAATTGCCGGCCGAGTGTCGAACAGGTTCTTGAAACCCTGCGTGCCCCAAGCGAACACGAACACTGTGAGGATGAACCACGGCATCCACGCGCGCATCACGGCCGGGCGCGCCTGGTCGCTGAATGCGGCGCTGGCGGTGACTTTTTCTTCATCGACCCTGGAGTTGTCGACCCGACCGGACAGCGCCGCCGAGGTGTGAATGGTCGCCGGTTTCCAGACCTTCAGGAACAGCGTCAGGCAGGCCATGGAAATCAACGCGGCGATCACGTCCACCAACATCGGGCCGTGGTAGTTCGATACCAGAAACTGCGGCACGGCGAAGCTGACCCCGGCCACCAGAATCGCTGGCCAGACCTCGAGCATCTTGCGCCACCCGGCGAACGCCCAGATCAGCCAGAACGGCACCAGCACCGAGAAGAATGGCAGTTGCCGACCGACCATCATCGACAGCTCCATCTCGTCCAGTCCGGTGACTTTGGCGAGTGTGATGATCGGTGTGCCGAGTGCGCCGAAAGCCACCGGCGCAGTGTTGGCGATCAGTGCCAGGCCAGACGCGGCCAGCGGCGAAAAACCGAGGCCGATGAGGATTGCCCCGGTCACCGCCACCGGCGTACCGAAGCCTGCCGCACCTTCGAAGAAAGCACCGAAGCAAAAGGCGATCAGCAGCAACTGCAAACGGCGATCATCGGTGATCCGCGCCAGCGAATCCTGCAGCACTTTGAACGAGCCGTTCTCGGTGGTCAGGCGATGCAGAAAGATGATGTTGAGCACGATCCAGCCGATCGGCAGCAAGCCATTGGCTGCACCGAACAGTGCTGCCGAACCGGCCATGGAGGCGGGCATGCCGAACGCAAAGATCGAGATCAACAGCGCTGAAGCCAGTGCCAGCAGCGCCGCCAGATGCGCTTTGACGTGAAAGAACGCCAGCGCCGCCAGCATCACCACCACCGGGACGGCGGCCATGAGCGTGGAGATCACCGGATTGCCAAACGGGTCGTAGATTTGCTGCCATACCATGGTCCACCTCTGCTTTTTGTTATTGAGGGTGCAGATCCATTGCATGGGGTTGGGCTGCAAGCAGTATAGGTGGCATCTCGCCGCTGTTCGGGATGGGCGGACGAGGCGATAAACGGTCATTAGTGGCCACTGAATCATCCCTGGTTTACCCGGTCGTATTGACGGCTGCGCGCACCGCGACCTGAAGGCGAGGGCGGCGTGGCCGATTCCGTCGTCAAGACCTTGGTTTTAGGGATGTGTTGAATGAAGCGCGCTACAACGATGCTGCTGACCGTTACCGCCGCCGTATTGCTCGGCGGCTGTGTGGCGGATTTTGATGATGACCACCGCCACGGCCGGCATTACGACCGCGACCATGGGCGCCATTACGACAATGACCGGCGCTGGGACGACCGCGATGACGACCGCCGCGATGGCCGTCGCTATCACCGCGATCGGGATGATGATTGATTGAACACAAGAGGGCGTTCCCGCAAAGGAACGCCCTCGATCATTGGCCCTCAGTCATCAAATAAAACGAGCGCTCGCCTGGACGCGGGAACGCGCAGGCACAGAGGCCTCGAGATCCAGCAAATGGGTGGCGAGAATGTCGCTCAGAAAGCGGAACTGATCGTTGATGCCGACCACTTCATTGCTGAAATGATTGGTCGCGGCGGGCATCAGCAGATCTTCGAAATCTTCGTTGAACACCAGTGATTGTGCCTTGTGCGACACAGGTTGTTGGTCGTAGTAGTTGCTGCCGAACACCGGAAAACTCACGGAGAGTGCGATGGTGTGAATCATGATGTGAACTCCTCGTTGCGGTTCGGATGTGGCCATCGTGCCCTGCGTGGGCGGCAGACGGAAGGTGATCGTCGCAATGGTGAATATCGACGGCATTGATGGTCGAGTTTTGCGGCGCTTTGGCTGGCCCCATCGCTGGCAAGCCAGCTCCCACAGTGATCTTCGGTGAATACAAATTCAGGAACGACGCGAAACCTGTGGGAGCTGGCTTGCCAGCGATGCGGCCAGAACATCCAGCAACACCGCCGACTGACCCACCTATACTCAAATCTGCTCCCTCCTCATTTAAAGGACACACCCACCGTGAGCCTGCGTGCGCTGGTCGTCGCCGCGCTGTTTTTGCTGGCCGGCTGCGCCACGTCGGCCCGGGCTCCGGTGACCGCTGTGCAGGCTGTGGTGGTGTCGCCCGCGACCTGGCAACAGATCGACCGCGAAATCGTCAACGCATCGCAGCAAGCCACCGAGCAGGTCAAGTTGTTCGCCCGGGGCTCGATGGAACATTGGCGCACTCGCGTCTATCAGCAAACTGAAGAAAATTTCATTCCGTGGTTCAGCAGCTACTGGACCCAGGAATGGCTGTCGATGAAGGTCAGTTGGTACTCGATCAGCGCCGGTGACGAGCAGGATGCCTCGGCCAAGCGCCTGGCGACGTATCTGCTTGATCAGTATCAGAAAAGGGTGCTTGCGCCGGTCGCGGTGGAGGTAGACCCGGATGCGATCCTGGGCCAGGCCACGGCGTTCTATGCAGAGCTGATGGCTCGGCAGATGCCGCTCATCGCCCAGCGTCACCGCGTGCCAATTGCCCAGCTCAACGGTCGTTTGCAGAAGATCCCGGCCATTGCCCTCGGACCACCGCCGGCGCGGGATGCCTCGCTGTACAAAGTCATCAGCACCGAACCGTTGAACAGCCTGCCGGCGTACGCGGCTCTGATCGACAAGATTCACACCGACGGCGGCGCCAGAGGCATCGCGTCGACCGACGCCGGCATGGCACCCGTCGCCAAGCGGGCGAGCCAGCGTATGGAGGCGGAAATGGCTCCCCGCGGTGCTGCCAGTGCAGTCGCGGCAGCGGCGGGCAAACTGGCCGGGGCGATGATTTCCGTCGGCGTGATGGGCATCCGCGCGATCCTCCAGGCCAACGACCGGCCCGACAGTGAGGCGCTGATACGCAGCAGCCTGGGCAACACCTTCGATAAGGCCTGGCTGAAACTGGTGCAGAACCCGACCACTGGCGTGATGGCCGGCACGCTGCACATGGCCGGGCAGGTCGAGCGCAATCTCGGTGGGCTTGATGAGCCGTCGGTCGGGTTTGGGGCGCATCGTGTCGAATGGCGTCCGCCGGAATCGACTACCCGGCAGATCGAACCCAACGTACCAGGAGAATGATCATGGCTTACATCGATATTTTTGTAGCGCCGGTCCCGACCGCCAATCGCGAGCAGTACAAAAAGCACGCTGAAATCGCAGCGGTGATCTTCAAGGAATACGGCGCCCTGAGCGTGGCCGAATGCTGGGGCGATGATGTGCCGGACGGCAAGCTCACCTCGTTCCCGATGGCGGTAAAACTCAAGGAAGGTGAAACCGTCGCGTCCGGCTGGCTGATCTGGCCCGACAAGGCCACTCGCGATACCGGCATGGCGAAAATGATGGAAGACCCGCGCATGCAACCGGACGTCAACCCGATGCCGTTTGATGGACAGCGGATGATCTTCGGCGGCTTCCAGTACCTCATCGAACCTTGAAAAAAACCCAGCAGGGGTGAGCCTGCTCGCGATAGCGGTGTGTCAGCCAGCACCTATTTCAACGGACCCACCGCTATCGCTGGCAAGCCAGCTCCCACAGGCTTCGCGGTGTTCGTCCCTCAGGTTTCTGTGTGATGGTTTCGATGGTGAATACACCGCAGATCCCTGTAGGAGCTGCCGAAGGCTGCGATCTATTGATCTTGCCCTAAAAACAAGATCAAAAGATCGCCGCCTCGTTTCACTCGACAGCTCCTACATAGAGGGCGGGGCTTGGGGTCACTCTGCGGAGGGGGTGATTCGGCAGCCTTTTCGGTTGCGGATCTGCTCGTCCGTCGGGCGTTCGCGGACGAATTCAAAACGTGGCTCACCCTCGCTGTAATGCACCAGCCAGCCCCATTCCAGCTCGGTTTCATCCTGCCCGGGATTGGGTGGTCGTGCCCACCACGGTTCTTTGCTGAGGACCTCGCGCATGGCGGCCTCCGGTTGATGGCAATCCTTGAACTATAGACCGGTGTCGCGAGTCGTCAGATCAGGCTGTGTAGAATCACGCCGATCACCAGAAACGAAGGAGCCCGGCCATGACCGATGACGCGCACAGGGATGAACCCTCCAAACGCCTGTTTTTTGCGCTGGACTGCCCACCGGCACAGCGTAAGGCGATTGCGCAGTGGCGCGCGGAGTTGCGTCTGAGAACCGGCAAGTCAGTGCCGGCGGACAACTTTCATCTGACGCTGCTGTTTCTCGGCGCAGTGCCGCTGGCGCAGATCGGCGGAGTCTGTGAGGCGGCTGGCAAAGTGGGCACGCCGGGGCAAATGTTGCAGATTTCACTGGATCGCCTGCAGGTCTGGCACCGTGCCGGGGTGTTGGCATTGGCGCCGGATCAGGCTCCGCAAGCGTTGCTGCGATTAGCCTATGGGCTTGAACAGGCGATGCTGCCATTCGGTTTTGAAGAGACGGCCCACGAGTTTCGTCCGCACCTGACTCTGGCCCGTGACTACCGGGCGCCGGAGCCGGAATCGGCCACGCCGCCAGCGTTTTTCCTGCGTGCCGAGCGCTTTGCGTTGTTTGAATCGCACAAGGGCCGCTACCGGATTCTGCAGGATTGGCCACTGACGTGAGCCACAAAAAAAGGCGCCCGAGGGCGCCTGAAATTCACCTGAGCCGAGGGAGCCAGGTGAGGCCGTTCATATGCAGGGTGCAGCGGTGGTAAGGCGCTGCGTGAACGGAAAAGCAATAATTCTCAAACCACACAATTCCACTGTAGGAGCTGCCGAAGGCTGCGATCTTTTGCTTTTAAAGATCAAAAGATCGCAGCCTTCGTCAGCTCCTACACTGGGTAGTGGTTACTTGCCGAGTTTCACCCGCGTCCAGCCGCGAGTCATGATCCGCTGGGTCGCAATCGGCTGATCCGGCACCGCATACAGCGTCGCCATCACCGCTTGCGAGGGGTACGAGCCCGGGTCGTTACGGATCGCTTCGTCCACCAATGGCGTCGCCGCCGAGTTGGCGTTGCTGTAGCCGTTGCTGTTGGTGATCTCGGCGATGATGTCCGGACGCATCAAAAAGTCCATGAACAGATACGCATTGTCGACGTTCGCCGCATCACGCGGGATGGCGACCATGTCGTAGAAACTGCCTGCGCCTTCCTTGGGAATGCTGTAGTCGATCTTCACCTTGTTACCCGATTCCGCCGCGCGGGCCTTGGCCTGCAGGACGTCCCCGGAGTAACCGACCGCCACGCAGATATTGCCGTTGGCCAGGTCCGAGATGTACTTCGAGGAATGGAAATACGCCACGTTGGGGCGGATCTTCATGAACAGCGCTTCGGCTTCCATGATGTGCGCCTTGTCCTTGTCGTTCACCGGGTAACCCAGGTAGTGCAGCGCGGCCGGGATCATTTCGGTCGGCGAGTCGAGGAAACTGATGCCGCAGGCCTTCAGCTTTTCAGCGTTTTCCGGCTTGAACAGCAAGTCCCAGGAGTTGGTCGGAGCGTTGGCGCCGAGTACTTCCTTGACCTTGGCCGGGTTGAAACCGATGCCGATCGAGCCCCACATGTACGGGAACGCGTGAGCGTTGTCCGGATCACTGGCGGCGGCATTTTTCAGCAGCACCGGGTTGAGATTCTTCCAGTTCGGCAGCTTCGATTTGTCCAGCGGCTGATAGACGCCAGCCTTGATCTGCTTGGCCAGGAAACTGTTGGACGGCACGACGATGTCGTAGCCGGATTTGCCCGCCAGCAAGCGCGCCTCAAGGGTCTCGTTGCTGTCGAAGACGTCGTAGGTCACACGGATGCCGGTCTCGTCTTCGAACTTCTTGACGGTGTCCGGCGCGATGTAATCGGACCAGTTGTAAACACGCAGCACTTTGTCGTTGGCCTGGGCGCCCATGACGATTGCGCCCATTAAGGACAGTGTCAGCAGAGTCCTGCCAAACATTTTCATCGGTACAACTCCATTTTTTTTATTCAAAAACACAACACAAAAACCGAACAACTAACTCGACTCTTGTAGGAGCTGCGGCACGCTGCGATCTTTTGATCTTGCTTTTGATCTTAAAAAGCGCAAAGGCAAAAGATCGCAGCGTGCCGCAGCTCCTACAGGATTATGCGGTGGCTGCGCGTGGCGGTTGCTGCCACGACTCGTTCGCCGTCTGATCCATCGCTTCCTGAATCGCCCGCTTGCGATTGGCCTCAGCCTTGCGGCCGAAGTACCAGACCAGGAAAGTCACCAGCGACACCGCCAGCAGAATCAGACTCGCCACCGCGTTGATCTCCGGCTTCACGCCCAGACGCACCGCCGAGAACACTTCCATCGGCAGGGTGGTGGAGCCGGGGCCGGAGACGAAGCTCGCCAACACCAGGTCATCCAGCGATAAGGCAAACGACATCATCCCGCCCGCCGCCAGCGACGGCGCGATCATCGGAATGGTGATCAGGAAAAACACCTTGAACGGTTTCGCGCCCAGATCCATCGCCGCTTCTTCAATCGACAGGTCCAGTTCACGCAGGCGGGCGGAGACTACCACCGCCACATAGGCTGCACAAAACGTGGTGTGGGCGATCCAGATCGTGACAATGCCACGCTCCTGCGGCCAGCCGATCAGTTGCGCCATCGCCACAAACAGCAGCAACAACGACAGACCGGTGATCACTTCAGGCATCACCAACGGCGCGGTGACCAAGCCGCCAAACAGCGTGCGACCCTTGAAGCGCGTCACCCGAGTCAGCACGAACGCAGCCAGAGTACCGAGTGCCACAGCAGCAATCGCGGTGTAGCAGGCGATTTCCAGCGAGCGCACTACCGAACCCATCAATTGCGTGTTGTCGAGCAAACCGGTGTACCACTTGATCGACCAGCCGCCCCACACCGTCACCAGTTTCGAGGCGTTGAACGAGTAGATCACCAGGATCAGCATCGGCAGATAGATAAACGTCAGGCCGAAGATCAACATGAACTTTGCAAAACCGAAGCGTTTCATCCCCGTGCCTCCATCTCTTTGGCCTGGCTGCGGTTGAACAGCAGAATCGGCACAATCAGGATCAACAGCATCACCACCGCCAGAGCAGACGCCACCGGCCAGTCGCGGTTATTGAAGAACTCTTGCCACAGCACGCGACCGATCATCAGCGTCTCCGGGCCACCCAAAAGTTCGGGAATCACGAACTCGCCCACCACCGGAATGAACACCAGCATGCAGCCTGCGATGATGCCGTTCTTGGCCAGCGGTACGGTGATTTTCCAGAAGTTGTTGAAGTTGCTCGAACCCAGGTCCGACGCGGCTTCAAGCAGACTGCCGTCGTGCTTCACCAGGTTGGCGTACAGCGGCAACACCATGAACGGCAGGTAGGCGTAAACCACGCCGATATACACCGCCGTGTTGGTGTTGAGGATCTCGATCGAGTGATCGGTCAGGCCAGTCCACATAAGGAAGCTGTTGAGCAAACCGTTGTTGCTGAGAATGCCCATCCACGCGTAAACGCGGATCAGGATCGCGGTCCAGGTCGGCATCATGATCAACAGCAGCAGGACGTTTTGCGTTTCCTTGCCGGTCTTGGTGATCGCATAAGCCATCGGGAAGCCGATCACCAGGCACATCAGCGTGCTCAGCGCCGCGACCTTCAACGACCCGAGGTAGGCCGACAGATACAGCTCGTCTTCGCCGAGCATGGTGTAGTTGCCGATGTTCAGCAGCAGCTGGAATTTCTGTTCGGCGTAGGTGTAAATCTCCGAGTACGGCGGGATCGACAGCGCAGCTTCCGAGAAACTGATCTTCATCACCAGGAAAAACGGCAGCATGAAGAACAGGAACAGCCAGATGAACGGAATACCGATCACCAGTTTTCGGCCACTGGGCACCAGGCGCAGGAATTGCTGATTGAAAGTTCTCATGAGCGCAGTACCACGCCGCTGTCGTCTTCCCACCAGACGTAAACCTTGTCGTCCCAGGTCGGTCGCGCGCCACGGCGTTCAGCGTTGGCCATGAACGACTGGACGATTTTGCCGCCCGGCAATTGCACGTAAAACACTGAGTGACCGCCGAGGTAGGCGATGTCATGCACCTTGCCTTCGGACCAGTTGTAGCGGAACTCGGGCTGGGTCGTGCTGACGAGCATTTTTTCCGGACGGATCGCGTAGGTGACCGACTTGTCCTGCACCGAGGTGCTGACGCCGTGACCGACGTAGATCTTCTGCTGCAAGTCCGGGCTGTGGATGATCGCGTGACCTTCGAGGTCTTCAACCACCGTGCCGTCGAAGGCGTTCACGTTGCCGATGAACTCGCAGACCATACGGCTGACGGGTGCTTCATAGATGTCAATCGGGCTGCCGATCTGCGCGATCCAGCCCAGGTGCATGATCGCGATCCGCTCGGCCATGGTCATGGCTTCTTCCTGGTCGTGAGTCACCATCACGCAGGTCACGCCGACGCGCTCGATGATCTCAACCAACTCCAGCTGCATTTGCGAACGCAGCTTTTTATCCAGCGCACCCATCGGTTCGTCGAGCAGCAACAGCTTTGGCCGTTTCGCCAGCGAGCGGGCGAGGGCGACACGTTGGCGCTGACCACCGGAGAGTTGATGCGGTTTGCGTTTGGCGTATTGGGTCATGTGCACCAGACGCAGCATTTCTTCAACGCGGGCGTCGATTTCACTGGCTGGCAAACGGTCCTGCTTGAGGCCGAAGGCGATGTTCTGCGCGACGGTCATGTGCGGGAACAGCGCGTAAGACTGGAACATCATGTTGATCGGCCGCTCGTACGGCGGCATGTCGGTGATGTCCACACCGTCGAGCAGAATCCGCCCTTCAGTCGGGCGCTCGAAACCGGCAAGCATGCGCAGCAGGGTCGATTTACCCGAGCCGGAGCCGCCGAGCAGGGCAAAGATTTCGCCCTGATGGATCTCAAGGGATACATCGTCAACTGCGATGGTTTCGTCGAACTTCTTGGTGACACGATCGATTTTCACCAACACCTTTTTCGGTTGCTGATGACCTTCAAGTGCCTTCCTGTAAGTGCTGGAGGCGTTTGCCATGTGAAACTCCCAACAGGTTTCAGTGCCAGGCCAATGTGGCCTGGCTTAAGTGGATTGCAAGCCTGTAAGCACATTGCCGTTCGGATCTGAGCAATACCCTGTGGGAGCTGGCTTGCCAGCGATGAGGCCGTCACCTTCAACATAAAGGGTGACTGACCCACCGCCATCGCTGGCAAGCCAGCTCCCACAGGGTTTTGCATTGATCCAACGGGTACTGCTCATACCGCTCCGGCTTGTTCGGCGCCGCCGTCCTGGCTGCCTGGGTCGTACTTGTTGTTATTACGGGTGTTGTTTTTCACGAATGACGGATGTGCGCAGGCACACCCGACTTGCGTGGGGGCAGTAAATCGTCAGGTATTGTTTGCTGATATCAGCGCTGGTTGCGTCGCGCCGCCCGTTGCCGGCAAGCTTCACCGAAGGCCTGAAAAATCTTCAGGTAGTTCGGGTTGTCCAGCACCTGCCACTCTGGGTGCCATTGCACGCCGAGGGCAAAGGTCGGGCTGTGCTCCACCGAGATCGCCTCGATCAGACCATCCGGCGCCACCGCTTCGGCACGCAGGCCGGGCGCGAGGCGGTCGATGCCCTGACTGTGAATGGAATTGACCTGGAACTCGCCGGGCAACTCCAGCGCTTCGAACACGCCGCCGCCAAGCACCGTGACCGCATGAGCCGGTGCGTATTGCACGGCCACATCCGGGCTATCCGCTTCGCGGTGATCGAGCATGCCCGGCAGCTCATGCACCTTCTGATGCAGGCTGCCGCCAAATGCCACGTTCATCTCCTGGAAGCCGCGGCAAATGCCCAGCACCGGAACGCCCGCCGCAATGGCAGCACGCAATAAAGGAAGGGTCGTGGCATCCCGCGCCGGATCGTGATCCGTACCGGGTTCGCTGGCCGGGCCTTGATAGTGGAAAGGTTCCACGTTTGAAGGCGAGCCGGTCAGCAGCAGACCGTCGAGTTGACCGAGCAGGTCCTCGATTTCAGTCAGGTTGCCAAGGGAAGGAATGACCACCGGCAGCCCCTGGGCGCCAACGCTGACAGCACGTACGTACTTGTCGCCGCTGATGTGATAGGGGTGCAGGCCAATCTGTTTGACGCACGCAGTAACGCCGATCAATGGCTTGAATGCCATTTTTATTCACCTCGAAGTTTGACACTTGAACGAGCTTTTCCGGAGCTTAGCGTCGTTGATTTTAATTAACAACTCCCGTGTAAAAAATTCTAAACGCCGTTCATCAAATCTTCATGATTGGCAGGCGTCTGGCGCCTGTTTTGGCACGCGGGTGTCAAGAAAAGCCCTAAAAATAAAGGCTGAGCGGCAGGGTGTTCGCTATTGACTTCACTTTGCCGTTCGGGTTGACTGGCTCGGCGAAACAGCAGTGAACATAATAATTAACAGCTAAATAGGTGCATCATGTCGGTCCCTCTGCGTACCGTTCAACTCAACGAAGCAAACGCATTCCTTAAGAAATATCCTGAGGTTTTGTACGTCGACCTTCTGATTGCGGATATGAACGGTGTGGTGCGCGGCAAGCGCATCGAACGCACCAGTCTTCATAAGGTTTACGAGAAAGGCATCAACCTGCCGGCCTCGCTCTTTGCCCTCGACATCAACGGCTCCACGGTGGAAAGCACCGGCCTGGGCCTGGACATCGGCGACGCCGACCGCATCTGCTATCCGATCCCCGGCACCCTCAGCATCGAGCCGTGGCAGAAGCGCCCAACCGCACAACTGTTAATGACCATGCACGAACTTGAAGGCCAGCCGTTCTTCGCTGACCCGCGTGAAGTGCTGGCCAACGTGGTGCGCAAATTCGACGACCTCGGCCTGACCATTTGTGCAGCGTTCGAACTCGAGTTCTACCTGATCGACCAGGACAACGTGAACGGCCGTCCGCAGTCGCCACGCTCGCCGGTTTCCGGCAAGCGCCCGGTGTCGACTCAGGTCTACCTGATCGACGACCTCGACGAATACGTCGACTGCCTGCAAGACATCCTCGAAGGCGCGAAAGAGCAGGGCATTCCTGCTGACGCCATCGTCAAGGAAAGCGCTCCGGCGCAGTTCGAAGTCAACCTGCATCACGTCTCCGATCCGATCAAGGCCTGCGACTACGCCGTCCTGCTCAAGCGTCTGGTGAAAAACATCGCCTACGACCACGAGATGGACACCACCTTCATGGCCAAGCCGTATCCGGGCCAGGCAGGTAATGGTCTGCACGTACACATTTCGATCCTGGACAAAGAAGGCAACAACATCTTCGCCAGCGAGGATCCCGAGCAGAACGCCGCGCTGCGACATGCGATCGGCGGTGTGCTGGAGACCCTGCCTGCGCAAATGGCCTTCCTCTGCCCGAACGTCAACTCGTACCGTCGCTTCGGCGCGCAGTTCTACGTGCCGAACTCGCCGAGCTGGGGCATCGACAACCGCACTGTTGCAGTACGTGTGCCGACCGGTTCTGCAGACGCGGTGCGCATCGAGCATCGTGTCGCCGGTGCCGATGCCAACCCGTACCTGCTGATGGCCTCGGTGCTGGCCGGTATTCACCACGGCCTGACCAACCAGATCGAACCGGGTGCGCCAGTCGAGGGCAACAGCTACGAGCAGAACGAACAGAGCCTGCCGAACAACCTGCGCGACGCATTGCGTGAGCTGGACGACAGCGAAGTCATGGCCCGCTACATCGACCCGCTGTACATCGACGTGTTTGTCGCGTGCAAGGAGAGCGAGCTGGCCGAGTTCGAAAACTCGATTTCTGACCTTGAGTACAACTGGTATCTGCATACCGTTTAAAGCCCAGCACCATCCCCTGTAGGAGCTGCCGAAGGCTGCGATCTTTTGACTTTGTTTTTCAGGATCAAGATCAAAAGATCGCAGCCTTCGGCAGCTCCTACAGGGTATCGGGTTACCAGATTTTGATCGGCGGCGTTCGTCCGCTGCTCACCACCCCCTCGTCGAGCCATAACAATGACAACGACCCGCAACGACTGGGAACAACGCTTCCAGTCCCTGACCATTGAATCCCGCGCGTTCATCAACGGTGAATACTGCCCGGCGATCAGCGGCGACACCTTTGAATGCCTGAGCCCCGTTGACGGCCGTTTTCTGGCCTCCGTCGCCAGCACCGATGAAGCCGACGCCAACCTCGCCGTGGAAGTCGCGCGCCAGTCTTTCGAATCCGGCGTGTGGGCCAACAAAGCCCCGGCCGAGCGCAAGCGCATCCTGATCCGCTTCGCCGATCTGATCCTGCAAAACCAGGAAGAACTGGCGCTGCTGGAAACCCTCGACATGGGCAAACCGATCAGCGACTCGATGAGCATCGACATCCCGGCGACCGCCAACGCGATCCGCTGGAGCGCTGAAGCCGTCGACAAGATCTACGACGAAGTCGCGGCCACACCGCACGATCAGCTCGGCCTGATCACTCGTGAGCCTTGCGGCGTGGTGGCGGCCATCGTGCCGTGGAACTTCCCGCTGATCATGGCCAGCTGGAAATTCGCCCCGGCCCTGGCGGCGGGTAACTCGTTCATCCTCAAGCCTTCGGAAAAGTCTCCGCTGACCGCGATCCGCATCGCTCAGCTCGCACTGGATGCCGGCACTCCGAAAGGCGTGTTCAACGTCTTGCCAGGCTTCGGCCACACCGTCGGCAAGGCGCTGGCGTTGCACATGGACGTCGACGTGCTGGCCTTCACCGGCTCCACGGCGATTGCCAAGCAACTGATGATTTATGCCGGCCAGAGCAACATGAAACGCGTCTGGCTCGAAGCCGGCGGCAAAAGCCCGAACGTAGTGTTTGCCGACGCGCCGGACTTGCGCGCCGCGGCACAAGCAGCGGCCGGCGCCATCGCCTTCAACCAGGGTGAAGTCTGCACCGCCGGTTCGCGTCTGCTGGTCGAGCGTTCGATTCGTGAGCAGTTCATTCCGCTGCTGGTGGAAGCACTGCAAGCGTGGAAACCCGGTCACGCCCTCGACCCGGCGACCACCGTCGGCGCCGTGGTCGATCAGCGCCAACTCGACAACGTGCTGCGTTACATCAGCATCGGTCGCGAGCAGGGCGCCGAGCTGATTGCCGGTGGTCAACGCACCCTTGAAGAAACCGGCGGCCTGTATGTGCAGCCGGCGCTTTTCGACGGCGTGACCAACGCCATGACCATCGCTCAGGAAGAAATCTTCGGCCCGGTGCTGTCGCTGATCACCTTCGACACCGTTGAAGAAGCGCTGCAGATCGCCAACGACAGCATCTTCGGCCTCGCCGCCGGGGTCTGGACCAGCAACCTGAGCAAGGCGCACACCTTTGCTCGTGGCCTGCGTGCCGGCAGCGTCTGGGTCAACCAGTACGACGGCGGTGACATGACCGCGCCGTTCGGTGGCTTCAAACAGTCGGGCAATGGTCGCGATAAATCGCTGCATGCATTCGACAAGTACACCGAGCTGAAAGCGACCTGGATCAAGCTCTAATTCTTTTACAGCGGCGGTTGCTGGCGTGAGCCGGCGACCCTCGGAGAACCGTATGAAACAACAACACGTAAACAGCTACTACGCCGCCACTCGCAACGAAGTCATCGACTTTCCGACCCTCGAAGAAGCGGTGGATTGCGACGTCTGCATCATCGGCGCCGGTTACACGGGCCTGTCCTCGGCACTGTTCCTCGCCGAGGCTGGCTATAAAGTCACGGTGCTGGAAGCGGCGAAAGTCGGTTACGGCGCGAGCGGCCGTAACGGCGGGCAACTGGTTAACTCCTACAGTCGCGACGTCGACGTGATCGAAGAGCGTTACGGCGACAAGACCGCCGAAATCCTGGGCAGCATGATCTTCGAAGGCGCCGACATCATTCGTTCGCGCATCAAGCAATACGACATCAAATGCGACTACCGTCCGGGCGGTATCTTCGCGGCGATGAACAAGAAACAACTGAATGGTCTGGCCGAGCAGAAGAAAAACTGGGAACGCTACGGCAACCGTAATCTGAAGATGCTCGACGCTGCGGACATTCGTCGCGAAGTCGGCTCCGACGCCTACGTCGGTGGTCTGCTGGACTTGCAGGGCGGCCACGTGCATCCACTCAACCTGGCCCTGGGGGAAGCTGCTGCCATCGTGAGTTTGGGCGGCAAGATCTACGAGCAATCGGCCGCGGTGGAAATCACCTACGGCGAGCCAAATGTCGTGCGCACCGCCAAAGGTCTGGTGCGCGCCAAGTATCTGTTGATCGCCGGCAACGCCTACCTGCCGCAAGGCCTCGACAACCGCGTCACCGCGAAAAGCATGCCCTGCGGCTCGCAAATCGTTGTCACCGAACCGTTGACCGAGAAACAGGCGCGCAGCCTGATCACCAACAACTACTGCGTCGAAGACTGCAACTATCTGCTGGATTACTACCGCCTCACCGCCGACAACCGTTTGCTGTACGGCGGCGGCGTGGTCTACGGCGCGCGTGAACCGGACGACATCGAACAACTGATCCGCCCGAAGATTCTCAAGACCTTCCCGCAGCTCAAAGACGTGAAAATCGACTACCGCTGGACCGGCAATTTCCTGCTGACCATGTCACGCATGCCGCAATTCGGCCGTATCGAGAAAAACGCCTACTACATGCAAGGCTACAGTGGCCACGGCGTCACCTGCTCGCACCTGGCCGGCAAACTGATCTCGGAAATGATCCGCGGCGATGCCGAACGCTTCAACGCGTTCGCGTCCTTGCCACACATGCCAATGCTCGGCGGCCGCACCTTCTCCGCCCCGCTGACCGCCCTCGGCGCCGTCTACTACTCGCTGCGCGATCGTTTCGGCATCTAAGCTAGTAATGTTCAAAATGTGGGAGCTGGCCTGCCAGCGATGGCGCCTGTAAAGACGCCATCACTCCCACTGACAACCACAAAACCTGTGGGAACTGGCTTGCCAGCGATGACGCCTGTAAAGACGCCATCACTCCCACTGACAACCACAAAACCTGTGGGAGCTGGCTTGCCAGCGATGACGGCCTGACAACCTCCACAAAGCCAACTGACACAAAAGAGATCCAACTGTGGGAGCGAGCCTGCTCGCGAAGAGGTCATATCAGCCAACATCGATGTCGTCTGACACACCGCTTTCGCGAGCAGGCTCACTCCCACAGTCACTGTATTAGCAAGGCAAGAAAGACTTTTCCCCCACCACCCATCGAACCTGCTGAGCAACACCACCAAACGTGATTTAATAGCCGCCTTTCACGGTTCCGGGACACGGGAGCAACGTGACCCGCGCCCCGGCGCGTCACCCGCCACCCACCCCCATCGCCCTTAAGTCGTTCTTACATAAGGCAGTCATGGATACGGGTTCTCGACTCAAACTAGTACGCGAAAGCTACAAACTCTCCCAGCGCGAGCTGGCCCGGCGTAGCGGCGTGACCAATGCCACCATCTCCCTGATCGAACAGAATCGCGTCAGTCCCTCCGTCAGCTCATTGAAAAAGCTGCTCGAAGGCATCCCGATGTCCCTGGCCGACTTCTTCACCTTTGACCAGCCGCCGCGCGAACATCAATACGTCTTCCGCGCCAACGAACAGCCCGACCTCGGCCGCCACGGCCTGCGCCTGCTGCTGATCGGCGCCTCGGTACCAAGCCGCCAGATGCGCTTGCTGCGCGAGCAATACGCACCGGGCGCGAGCTCCGGGGAAGAGCCGATTGTTCACTCGGAAGGTGAGGAGTGTGGGCTTGTGACGCGCGGGACTGTCGAGTTGACCGTGGATGGCTCGGTGAGTGTGCTGAATGCCGGGGATGGGTATTACTTTCCTACGACGTTGCCGCATAAGTTTCGCAATATCGGGGCGGATGAGGCTGAGATTATTAGTGCGAATACGCCGGCTAACTTCTAATTGATGCTTTAGGTAAAAACCATGCGCTGTAAGTAAATCCGACGCCTTGTTGAAGGGCGTCGGATTTTTTCTGAGTCGAGGAAAGGTTTGCAGGCTTGTCGGTTTTCATTTGTAGGAAGGCTCTGAATGAGCGCGTGATGATGCAGGGCTAATGGCGTAATGAATTATCTGGCATGTTTACATTGCTTTTCGCTTTTTTTCGGGGCGAGGGTGTGGCGGACTAGTGAGTGTTCGGGAAATGTGTTTTGTTTCGCGCTCAATCATAAAGGGTGTCCTCGGCTGTTTTTGATTTTGGAAACGCCTGACTCAAACTGAATAGCTCCTGCGATCACGCCTATTCCGTTCTCGATGTAGAAGGCAGACTTCCTTGAAAGCTCTGAATACTCGCTGCTAATTGCATCAAATCCTTGTTTTGCACTAATAACACCTTCATCTACCGCTCGAACAATCTCATTCGCATAAGATGAAACAACCTCGCCAAGCTTGAGTTGGCTGAAGCTATCGTACAACCGAATCGCGCTGATCTGGCACCCGAATGCGACCAGATCGGAAGCAGCCCGGGTAACGTCGTTGATGTCACACGAATCCTCATTCATCTTCATTTTCCCAACGGCTGAAACCGCACGTGCCAGCCTGTAAGTGTGTCCAACTGATTTCGCGATAAGTAAACGACACCAATTCTTGAGGCTGGGCGTCGTTCAAGTGGATGGCGTGGGGAACCTGGAGGTTGATGTGGGCGATTTTTGCGCCGGCAATGTGGATTTTGAAGTACTTGTCCTGTGTGCCAGCGGGTGAGGTTCGGTAGAAGAAGATGGTGCAGTCCAGCACTTCACGCTCATGAAGTGCGGCGGATAGCAGTGGTGAGGATTTGTCGATGTTCTTGGTAATCATGATCGGCAAGTGTTGGCCACGATCTGCGGTGACGCTGCCGTTATTGCCGGTGGTCATGTTGTGGGAATAGGCCAGTACCATTATTTCGTCAAGGTGACCCAGTTGGCACTTGTTGCCGATTGAATTAGTGTCGGAACAACCGGCGGAGATCAGTCCTCGTCTGTTTCCGGTAATGCTCATGTAACTGTGGTTGGCCATGGATGCTCTGCTTTGTTGAATGGAAAACTCTTGGTTGAAGAGTAACCGTCCACTAAAGCCGGAACAGTGAGGCGTCGGTGCGCTGTTGGTGATTTTCAGAAGCGTCTTACAAGGGGCGCGGAAGTCAGGAAGTGATTATTCCGAAGTGCCAACGACGTTATCGCTGATTAGATGACCGGGCGTTTATGGAATTGGCACTTTGGCAACGTTTTGGTTATGAGGTGGGTGCGTCAAAGCCTCGCTGTTCGATTACCCGAAACACGTCACTCACGTCTTGCACCATGATTCTGGCGATATTGGTCACGGTGTTGATGTCGTGTTCGGCGTAGTCGGGGAGGCTGGTGCAGGCGATGAGGTCGAGGTATTTGAGGACGGCGTTGAGGCGTTCGGCGAGGCAGGCGTGGAGTTCGCGCAGTGGGGCGTCGGCGTCGATCAGGAGGACGGGGTTGTCGGTGGCGGGATGGGACATGTGGGCGTAGTGGTGGAGCGGTTTTTTGATCGTCATAAGATTGCTCTTCAAATAATTAAGAAGTGCCACCTTTCTGCTGCGAAACAAATGGGTGGCAGCTGTATGCGGGTTCGCAGACCGGAGAAGAGTCAAACCGGCAGACCCGAAGGTCTCCCACACACAGCCGCCATATAACGAAACGGCGGCGGATTTTGCCACAGTTGTCATCTAGCGGTGTGTGTCACTTCTGAGGGCTGCGAAACCCATCGCCAACTGCGGTCAGCGACAGCCCCACTCTAGGCAGCAATTCCTGCCGCCACAACCGACCTGTAGGACGCAAACCCGACCCTGTGGCGAGGGAGCTTGCTCCCACTCGGTGACGCATTCGTCGTAATCCGTGGCCTGCGGCGTGTCTGGAGAAATGAGCTCGCCGGTTTGGGGCCGCTTCGCAACCCATCGGGTATGAATCCCCTCGCCACAAGGGGTGTTTTCCTACGCGTTTTTCAGACTCCAATTCGCTCGATCTCAAGGCATGGCTTTTGTTTGGTGCGCGGGCCACAAACACTACTTCGCCTTCCAATTCCCCCCACCACTTTCACAATCAATCTTCGCCTGCCCCAAATCCTCCGCACCGTAGTAATACGTAGTCACCTGCGCACCATCCGGGATGTTCAACGCCTTGGCGTTTTTATCCTTGCTGGTGGAGTGCGGGTTGGCGAGGGATTCCTGCGTGAGGGTGGCGATGCAAGTGGCCTGGTAGTGGTCGTCGCACTGCTGGACCTTTTTCTTGACGGCGTTGACCATGTCTTTGCTTTCGTTGCTGCACGACCAATCGATGGCGTTGACCGGCGTTCCTTCGTACTCATAGCAACTGTGGCCGGATACGGCAGGCACGGCGGAGCTGGAAGAACGGGTTTGGACGTCGCAGCCTTCGGCCATGACGCAGGTGGGGATGACGCAGAAAGTGGCGAGCAGAAGCAGGAATCGAATGTTCATCGGGCTTTCCTCTTCAAGGGCGCCGGTTCTGAGCATTCAGTTGGCGCTATAGGGTTTCGAGAGGGCGTAGATGACGGAGGTTCAATCGGGTTTTTCATTTGCGCGGTTCGCGTAGACTGCGAAACAATCGGAAACATTCAACGCACCCAAGGAGTGGAAGTTGCCCATGATTGAAATCAACAGTCGCAACGACTCTCCCGCCTCGCGCCAACGGAGATGCTCATGACTCAAACACTCGAACGCGCTATAGCCATCGCCGCCACCGCACACGCCGGGCAGGTGGACAAGGGTGGGGCGCCGTACATTCTGCATCCGCTGAAAGTGATGCTGCGCATGACCACGCTGGAAGAGCGCATCGTCGCTGTGCTGCACGATGTGGTCGAGGATTGCGAAATCAGTCTCGATGATCTGCGTAAGGAAGGCTTCAGCGAAGTAGTGCTGAGCGCTATCGAATCGGTGACCAAAGTGCCCGGCGAGTCATACGAGGATTTCGTCGAACGCGCCGCGCAGAACCCGATCGGCCGGGTGGTGAAACTGGCGGATCTGGAAGAGAACAGCGACCTGTCGCGGATCGCCTCGCCGAGTTGGGAGGATCTGGAGCGGATCGAAAAGTATCGGCGGGCGATTGGCCGGTTGCGCTCATAAATTGCGACGCCCTGGTGTAGGAGCTGCCGAAGGCTGCGATCTTTTGACTTTGATTTTAAAAAGCCAGATCAAAAGATCGCAGCCTTCGGCAGCTCCTACAGGGGATCAGGTTGGTCAGTTGAATAGCCAGGAAGGCGAATATGAAATCCATTCTGTGTTTGTTGATCGCTGCCGGGTTTGGCGCGGTGTTGCAGTCCCTCGGCGTGCCTCACGGTTTGCTGTTGGGCTCGATCCTTGTCACGGCATTGGTCGTGACAAAATCGGGTTTCGCACCCGCGACGCCTTATGGCTTGGGCTACATACAGGTGACGCTGGGCATCGCCACGGGGTTGATGTTCGAGGCGTGGGACAGCGCGACGGCATCGGCCATGTTGCCGAGCCTTGGCGTGTTGCTGATGTGTCTGATCGTGCAGATAGCGCTGGCGGGTTGGTGGCTGACGCGAGGGGCAGGGTGGAATCGCACTGATGCGCTGTTGGCGGTGTATCCGGGGGCACTGGCGGCGGTGTTCGATTTGCTGGAGTCGGAAAAGGCTTCAAGCAAAGTCATCATCGTGCACCTGATGCGGCTGTTGCTGATCACGGTGCTGGTGAGCTTTTTGATTCCGGGACAGGCATCGGTGGCGGTGGTTGAAAGCGCTCCGTTGACGACGGGGATGGCGCTGACCGTATTCGCAGTGATCGGTTTGAGCGTCGTGCTTGGACGCTTGCTGCTGGTGATCGGCGTGCCGGCGCCGTTCATGCTCACGGCGATCATCATCACGGCGGTTTTCGTCAAAGCAGGGTGGCTGCACGGCTTTCACATGCCGGAGTGGAGTTTGAATCTGGCGGCACTGATTCTTGGCGTGCGAATCGGCTCGCGGTTTCAGGGGCTGGGCGTCAAGGAGTTGGGCCGGCATGGCCGCACGGCGCTGGTCTCGGTCGGGTTGATGATCGTGGTCGCGGCGGGATTTGCGGAAGTGGCGGCGCGATTTTTGGACAGTGATCCGCTGTCGCTATGGCTGGCGTACATGCCGGGGGCGATCGAGACGATTGCGATTGTCGCGTTCGCGGGTGGACTGAATGTGGTGTTTATCCTCACTCACCACTTGGCGCGGATGGTGCTGCTGCATTTTGCGCCGGCGTTGTTGGTGCAGGTACGGCGGGTGCGGGAGGGCTAGGGTGAGGGGCTCTTGATCCTGCCTCTTGAACTACACTTCTTGATTACCCCGCATCACCGCCAACCCCAGGCCCGCCGGAGGTAATCATGTATCGCCTAACGTCCATCACGCTGATAATCGCTGCCCTGTACGCCACTCACGCCAGCGCCGAATCCATCGTTCCGCTCAAAGGCCAGTCTTCTCAACAAACCCAGATCGACATCAACGACTGCCACTCCATCGCTTCGTCTTCGCCGACTTCAACACCCCAAGCGGGTGGTCGTCTGAAGGGGGCCGCTGTCGGTGCCGCTGCCGGAGCAGTAGGTTCTGAAGTCCGCGGCCGTCAACACGACGAGGTTTACGACCGCGTCGACGATGATCGCAAACAGGATTACCGACAGAACCGGGCCCAGCAAACCGCTGCGGCCGGTGCGGTAGTCGGTGGCTCTCGACAGCGGCAAGAACGTCGCGCGCAGAGCAAAACCGATGCAGCGGCCAGTTCCAGTGCCTACACCGGGTGTTTGCAAGGACGCGGCTATCAGGTCACGCCCTGACGGCGGGTTCTGTGCCCTTGGAGCAGGTGCATCATCAATACGCCGTAAAGCGTAACCAGAATAAACAGGGCCATGCGCACGGCAAACGCTGTGTAGACGTCTTTGCCTGCTGCGCTGTCCTGCACTGATTGGCCGAGCAGGATGATCATTGTTATCAGGGTGTTGAGCCAGAACCCCGGGCTGAGTTGCGTCGGGCTGAGGCGATAGAGTTTGCGCGCCAGCCATAGCCCGATCAGCAGCGTCCACAGAAAGAACATCCACAGGTGCACGAAAAGGCTTAATCCGCACCACACCAGCACCGCCAAAACGCCGGCGAGCAGGGTCGAGCCGAGCAGTTCACGCCCCGCGTGATGGGTGTTGGTCGTGGAGCTTTGTTGGCCGAGGCTGACAGCTTTGAGGATGATCGGCATGTAGCTGGCCGGGTCGCTCAGGGCCAGCAAAAAGGTTGGCAGCACGATCAACGTGGCGCGCAGGGCCACACGTGGGACTTCGTCGCCGGGCATGGCGGGCGGCTTGGGTGGGAGCGGGCTATCAGGCCGCTCAGGAAACAGCGCGTGGCTGACGCCGACCACCGCCACCGCCAGCAACAGGCCTTTGACCAGCGCACCAATCACCGCCATCGCCAGATCGAATTCGGCGAACCCGGCGGCGGAGATCATGGTCATGCCGATCACCAGAAAGGTCACGATCAACGGGTTGCCGCCGCGCAAGCCAAAGCGGAACACCAGAAACAGACCGAGGCCGATCAACAACACGCCACTCACCGGGTAGTAACGCAGCAGCGGCATCAGCAGCAGCCCGATGCTGGTGGTGAGCGCCGCGACCAACGCCAGCACCAGCGCACCTTTGAGCGGCAATGGCCGGGGCAGACTGGCCAGCAACAACACCGCCAGCACCGGCGAAATAAACGCCAGCGGCAGCGCCAGCGCATAACTGACGGCGGTGCACAGCGCGGTGCCGAACGCCAGGCGCAACGCCCGTTGCGCCGGGACGCTGCGCTCAGTAGGCATACGACAGCCAGCTCATCAGCCCGACAAACAGCCGCCCCAGCGGATTGAGCGGGTTGCCTTCGCTGGGGAAGGCCATGACTTCAGCCTGACCACCGGCACGGATCGCGCGGTTGTCGACCAGGCGTTTTTTCGCCTCCTCAGTGAACTCGATAATCACCGGAAAACGCTGCGCCGGACGCAGCCAGTCGCGGCTGTTCTGGATGCTCGGCAAGGTGCCCGGCGCTGGCGTCTGGCCGACGCTGACGCCATAGCCGACGCTGCGCACTCGGCCATCGAGGACTTCGCCGGGCAGCGCGTCGAGGACGATGGCCACCGGTGTTCCGGGTTGCACGCGGCCGAGGTTGTTTTCGGTCAGATCGGCGCTGATCCACACATCATGGATGGCGATCAAGGTCATCACCGGGCTGCCGACAGCGGCGAACTGGCCGACATCGGTGCGCAGGTCGGTGATCAACCCGGCCGAACGTGCGCCGATGCGAGTGTTGGCCAGATCCAGTTCGGCTTTTGCCAGTGCCGAGGCCGCGCTGCGCAGCTGCGCGTTGGTGTCGGTGTTGCCGCCTTCCTGCTCCTGCGCGCGCTGCACTTCGGCGCGGGCGGCGGCGACCTGGGCGACCGCCTGTTCGCGGTTGGCTCGCGACACTTCGAGCAAGCGCACGGAGATGGTGCCCGGATCCTGTTTGTACAAACCTTCGAGGCGTTGATTGTCTTGCCGCGTCTTGAGCTCGTTGGCTTGCGCGGCACGCAGCGAGGCCTGGGCCGAAGCGATGCCGGCGGTGCTGGCGCCGACCTGCCGGCGGGTCGATTCCAGATCGGCTTTCGCCCGATCCACGGCGATTTGCAGCGGCTGCGGATCGAGCTCAAAGAGGACGTCGCCAGCCTTGACGTCTTGGTTGTTGCGCACGTTGACCCGGATCACCCGGCCGGCGACTTCCGCCGCCACCGGAATCACGAATGCGCCGACCCGCGCCTGCTGGGTGTAGGGCGTGTAGCGGTCGGCGAGCAGGTACCAGGCCAGGCTCAGCACAATCAACAGCAGCACCCAGCGGATGCCTTTTTTGGCCGGATCGCTCGGGGCTGGCGTGGGCGCCGGAGGGGGAGGTGCGGCGTCAGTCATGGCGGCGGTCCTGCGACGGGAGTGGATACAGCGGTTGGGCGGGCGGCGCGGTGAGCAAGTCGCCCCAATTAGTGCGTTGTCGCATCTGTTCGCGTGTCGGTTCGTCGATCTGCGGCGAAGTGCTTTGCCAACCGCCGCCAACGGCTTTGTAGAGGGCGATCAGGTTGCTCACGGCGTTGCTGCGACTGACCAGATAGTTGTCCTGCAATTCCAGCAGCGCGCGTTGCGCGTCGAGCACGCGCTGGAAGTCCGAATAGCCTTCGCGATATTGCGTGTTGGCCAGCACCAGTGAACGCCGCGCGGCACCTTCTGCCTCCCGCAAAATCCGCTCGCGTTCCAGCGCTTTACTCAAGCCACTGGCGGCGTCATCGGCCTCGCGTGCGGCTTGCCGAACCTTGTCGCGATAGGCTTCGATCAGTTGCTGCAAGCGTGCGTCCTGCACCCGTATGTTGTTGCGGATACGCCCGTAATCGAAGATGTTCCAGCGCAGGCTCGGCCCGCCGATCAGGTCGAGGCTGCGCGGCGTGGCGCTGAGGGAGTCGGTAGACCAGACGATGCTGCCGAGCAAGGTCAGCGATGGATACAGATCGGTTTCAGCGACACCGACCAGCGCCGATTGCGCGGCGACATTCAGTTCCGCCGCGCGCACATCCGGACGGCGCAGCAGCAGGTTGGCCGGTACGTCTTGCAGCACGGCGCGATCCACCAACGGAATCAGCCCCGGTTGTTCGGCGAGCAGCGCCGCGCCGCCGGGCGGCTGGCCAACCAGCACCGCCAGCGCATTGCGCGTGCGCAGCAGCTGATCTTCAAATGCCGGGATGCTGCTCAGCGTGCCAAGGTATTGGGTTTTCGCCTGTTGCAGATCGAGTTCAGCGCTCTGGCCGCTGTTGAAGAGCTTTTCGGTTATCTCGAAATTACGCTTCTGCTGGACAGCGTTTTCCCGCGCGACGCGCAGCCGCGCTTCAGTGGTGCGCAGGGAAAAATAGGTGTCGGCGACTTGTGCGCGCAGCAATACGAGGGCGTCTTCGTAGTTGGCTTGCGCGGCGAAATATTGCGCATCGGATGACTCGATGGCGCGACTGAAGCGGCCCCAGAAATCCAGTTCCCAACCGACATCAAACGCGGCGCTGTGCTGCCAGAAGTGCAGATCCTGCGGATTGTTGCCGCCGGACTGGTGACGGTCGATGTAAAGGCTGTCGACGCCGAGCTGTTGCAATTGCGGGTAGCGGCCGCTTTCGGCGATACCCAGTTGTGCGCGGGCTTCGAGGACTCGCAGGCCTGCGATTTTCAGGCTGCTGTTGCGCGCATCGGCTTCGCTGATCAGGCGATCCAGCACCGGGTCACCGAAGACTTGCCACCATTGGCGCAGATCGGGATGGGCGGCGCGTTCACTGGCCTGCTCCAAGGCCGTGCTGTTCCATTGTTTGCTCCATGCTTCGGCGGGCGGCTGGAAATCCGGCCCCAGGCGCACGCAACCGCCCAAACTCAAGACGCCGAGCAATAACAAATGACCGGATCGCGTCAGCAGTGCTGTTGTTGCAGGCATTGCTTGTTTCCCGGGCCGTAAATATCAGTGGAGCATAGACGGCCAATTGCAAGTTGTTCGGGCGAATCTGCTGCTACGCTTTTGAGGCATCGCAACTCCACCCAGACAGGTAAGAAACCATGGACACTGCCCAAGATCCGCAGACCCCGGCGGCACCCGCAACCTGGCGCTTCAAGGTCGGTGTGGGGATCATTTGCCTGATGCTCGGTTCGTGGTTGATGGTGCCGCTGGCGGCCGCGCTTGATGTGCCTGGCTCAAAAGTCGCGGCACTCACTGGCGTGTTGTTTATCAGCAACAAGGTGTTGTTGCTGGTGGTGATCGCGGTGATGGGCAAGGCCGGATTTGCCGAACTCAAGCACACGATCGGGCGTTATGTCTCGGGGATCATTCCAGCCCCGGTGGACGAGGTTGGCCCGACGCGCCATCGCATCGGCGTGGTGATGTTTTGCCTGCCGTTGCTGTCGTCTTTTCTGGAACCGTATTTCGATAACTTCTGGCCAGGGTTGCGGCCCAACCTGTGGCAAATGCAATTGCTTGGGGATTTGATGTTTGTTGGCAGTTTTTTTGTGCTGGGGGGGAATTTCTGGGACAAGGCTCAAGCGCTGTTCGTGCGCAAGGCGCGTGTGGTCAGCGTTTGAGAGAGCGTGAAATCATGTCGGTGAGGGGATAAATCCCCTCGCCACGATCCTGATATGCGCGTGGAGAATGTGACCGCATCACGCGTGCCCGAGGGCAACCGCGAAAGACACAACGATCATGCAAGCGAAGGCGAAATTGAGATTCATGCGGTGTCCATCCTGAGACTTTTGAGAGTGGCGTCATTCTGAACAGGTTGAATGCAAAGGAAAAATTCGCCTTGTCGATTCCAATGATCGAAGCCATCGATACCTGTCTGTTTGTGTTTGCCTGAGGCTTTCGCTAATCTGCGCGAAAACCTGCAACTACAAGCATAAACAGGCAGAACCATGCACGATCATTCCGTCACCGAACTGCCGTCCCTGCGCCGACAGAAAATCCTTTTGATCCTGGAACGCGACGGCAAGGTCATGGCCTCCGAGCTGAGCCAGCATTTTGCGGTGTCTGAAGATACGATCCGCCGCGACCTCGCCGAACTCGACAACGCCGGGCTGGTGCAGCGAGTACACGGCGGGGCGTTGCCGCGGCCCAAAGACACCGGCAAGGATTACTTCACCCGCATCAGCGAAACCGATGAAGTGAAGACCCGCCTGGCGCAGCTCGCTGCCGGACGGGTCAAGGACGGCCAGATCGTGCTGTTCGATTCCGGCACCACCACTTTGCAGATCGCGCGCTCATTGCCTGCGGACATCCGGATTACCGCCGTTACCACCTCGCCAATGACCGCGATCACACTCGCCGAATACCAAGGCATCAAGGTGATTCTTGCGGGCGGGCAACTCAATCTGGCGACGATGTCAGTCAGCGGCCACGAAACCGTGCGGCTGCTGCAAAGTATCAAGGCTGACGTGCTGTTTACCGGGGTCTGCGCGATTCACCCGGAGGTGGGGCTGAGCTCGCTGTATTTCGATGAGGTGCCGGTGAAGCAGGCATTGTTCGAGAGCGCCGCCCAAGTGATTGCAGTCACCACGGCGGACAAGCTGGGGGCGGTCGAGCCGTTTGTGGTGACGCCGTGCAATCGCGTGCATACGCTGATTACCGAGCAGCATCTGGCATCGGGCAGTGTCGAGGATTATCGGCGGTTGGGGATTGAGGTGGAGCAGTTGCCGGATTGAGATTTTGTGTTGAGGCTAATGCCCCCATCGCTGGCAAGCCAGCTCCCACAGTGTCCGCGTCGTACACAGCGTCCATGTACACCAATAAAAACCTGTGGGAGCTGGCTTGCCAGCGATGGGGCCAGGGCCGTCAACGCAATTTTTCAAGCATCTGGTAATACCACATCCCCGCCGCCAGCAACGGATTGCCGAGCAAATCCCCCATCGGCACGCGAATGTGCTGACACGCCGCGAACGTATCGTACTGCTCCATCTGCCCGGTAATCGCCCGGCTCATGATTTCGCCCATGATGTGCGTCGTGGCGATGCCATGCCCCGAGTAACCCTGGCAGTACCAGACGTTGTCCGAGAGTTTGCCCAGTTGCGGGATGCGGTTGATGACGATGCCCATCGCGCAACTCCACTGAAAGTCGATCTGCACGCCTTTTAGCGCCGGGAAAGTCTGCTCGATGCACGGGCGCAGTTCGGCGGCGATGTCGAGTGAGTCCTTGCCGCTGTAGTTGGCGCCGCCGCCAAACAGCAGACGGCCGTCGGCAGTGAGGCGGTAGTAGTCGAGGACGAAACGGCAGTCGTACACCGCGAGGTCTTCGGGGTTGATCTGCCTGGCCAGATCGCCCAGCGGCGCGGTGGTGACGATGCCGCCCATGGCCGGGAAAATCTTGCCCTTTAGCTGGCCAGGTTCGAGCTTGTGATAAACGTCGCCGGCCAGCATCACCTGGTTGGCGTCGATCTGGCCGTGGGCAGTTCTCACGCCTGGAGTGTCACCGTGAATGATCTCCAGCACTTCGCTGTTTTCGAAGATCAGCGCACCGAGACTTTCCGCCGCCCGCGCTTCACCGATGCACAGGTTGAGCGGGTGCAGGTGCATGTTGCGGGTATTCTTGATCGCGCCGTGGTAAAGGTCGCTTTGCAGCAGATCGCGCACCTGACTGCGGTCGAGCAGGCTGACCTCGTCACCCAGACCGCGACGCACCGCTTCTTCGTAATCCTTGCGCAGATCGCTCATGTGGCTCGGCTTGTACGCGGCGTGCAGGTGGCCGTGCTTGAGGTCGCACTCAATGGCGTATTTTTCCACGCGCTGTTTGATGATTTCGTGGCCGCGCCAGCGCAGATGCCAGATGAAATCGTCGACCTCGTCACCGAGTGTCGGGCGCATCTGTTTGCGCATGGCGCCGTCGCCGGAGAGGCTGCCGGTGACCTGCCCGCCATTGCGCCCGGTGGCGCCCCAGCCGATCTTGTTGCTTTCGACGATGGCGACCTTCAAGCCTTTTTCGGCGAGTTCGACAGCGGTGGCGACGCCGGTGAAGCCGCCGCCGATGATCACCACATCAACCTTGTGCCGGCCCTGCAGGGTCGGGTAATCGGTCTCTTGGTTGAGGGTGGCGGTGTAGTAGGAATTGCAACGTTCAGTCATGTCAGTGTCCACACAAAATTCGGGAAGCTAATCGGGATCCCTGTGGGAGCTGGCTTGCCAGCTCCCACAGGTTAGCGGGGTGTAATCAGGCCTCGGTCAGATACCAGCGCCAATCCTGCTCACCCACTTCAGCCATGAATTGCCGATACTCGGCACGCTTCACCGCCAGATACACCCCGAGAAATTCCTGCCCCAGCGCATCGCGTGCCCACACCGAGTTTTCCAGTGCCTGCAACGACGTCAGCCAATCGGTTGGCAGCAATTCCTTGGCTTGCGCATAGCCGTTGCCCTCAACCGGCGCGCCCGGATCAAGGTTCTCCCTAATGCCCCGATGTATGCCGGCAAGAATCGCCGCCGCCGCCAGATACGGGTTGGCGTCGGCGCCGCAGATGCGGTGCTCGATGTGCCGGGTGTTGGCCGGGCCGCCCGGTACGCGCAGGCTGACGGTGCGGTTGTCGACGCCCCAGGTCGGCGCCAGTGGCGCGTAGCTGTTGGCCTGAAAGCGTCGGTAGGAGTTGGCGTTCGGGCAGAACAGCAGCAGCGAATCGAGCAACGAGGCGAGCATGCCGCCAATCGCCGTGCGCAGCAGCGGTGTGCCGGCCGGGTCTTCGGAGGCGAACAGGTTGCGCCCCTCGCCATCGGCGAGGCTGACATGCATGTGCATGCCGGTGCCGGCCAGATCATCGAACGGCTTGGCCATGAATGTCGCCTGCATGCCGTGCTTGTGCGCCACGGCTTTGACCAGTCGCTTGTAGCGCACCGCCTGATCCATCGCCTCCAGCGCATCGCCGTGTTCGAGGGTGATTTCCACCTGACCCGGTGCGTATTCCGAGATCGCCGTGCGCGCCGGAATGCCGTGCAGTTTGCAGGCGCTGTAAAGGTCGGCGAGGAACGGTTCGATCTGTTCCAGCTCGCGCAAACCGTAGACTTGGGTATGTCGCGGTCGACCACCATCAGCATCGAGTGCCGGTTGCGGACGACCGTTGTGATCGCGTTTGGCGTCGAGCAGATAAAACTCCAGTTCGCAGGCCATCACCGGGTTGTAGCCCTCGGCCTTGAGGCCGTCGATGACCTTGATCAGCAGGTGTCGCGGGTCGGCAATGCTGGCGGGCATGCCCTCGGTCGGGTGCATGCTGACCTGCACTGCAGCGGTCGGAATCTTGCGCCACGGCAGGCGCACCAGACTGCCTTCCAGCGGATAGGCGCGGCAGTCGATATCGCCGACATCCCAGACCAGACCGGAGTTCTCGACGTCCTCACCCTGCACGGTCAGACCGAGGATAGTGCTGGGTAGCGGGCGACCGCTTTCATACACGGCGAGCAATTCTTCGCGGTGCAACAACTTGCCGCGCGGCACGCCGTTGGCGTCGAGGATGAACAGCTCGATCATGTCGATGTCGGGGTTTTGTTCAAGGAACAGGCGTGCGTCTTCAATGGCTGCGAATTTCATGGCAAACACTCACGTTGGCGCCGCACAGGCGCGCAGGTTCAGGCCGGACGCGGCGCGAGAATAGGCGCGGGCGTCCTGGCAGGGAATATCAGGGAGCAGGGGGCTGTCGCGGCTTTAAACGCGCGCGATCAGAGCGTCCGGGCGATATCCGGCGGGCGTGCGGAGTGACGCAGCTTGGAACGGCGCAGGGCCATGGGGAGATTGACGATACGATTCATACGCCGCCCCTGTGAGAGAGGGCGCGCTGAGTAGAGACGGTCAACGATTCTGGTTGTTGTAGTGACGTGCTCATAACGCATGTTTCCGTTGGCGGAAAACGTCGGCGGCGGGACTGACCCGTCGACCGGTGTGCCCGGATAGTAAGGGGGAATCCGCGGGCGTGTAAACGACTGTTTCCGGGATGCGCTGTGACCGGTTACTCAGCGCAGCAGACGAACGCCCGGTCTCACGGAGACGCAAACGATCAACATGACATGGCTCCCGCGCTTGGAAACGGGGTGATCAGCTCAGGACATAATCGACCGGCTTCAGCGGCGGCGGAAGATCCGCCACGCCGAGTTCGGCGAGAATGTCGCGCTCGATCGTGCGCACCAGCGCGTCGGTCGGCAGATCATTCTCATCGCGGCCAAACGGGTCTTCCAGTTCATCGGCAATCGCGTCCAGACCAAAAAAGGTGTAGCTGACAATCGCGGTAAACAAGGGCGTCAGCCAGCCCAGCGGTTCGGCCATGGCGAACGGCAGCAGAATGCAGAACAGGTAGATCGTGCGGTGCAACAGCAGCGTGTAGGGAAACGGCAGTGGCGTGGTTTTGATCCGCTCGCACACGGCTTGCGCTTGCGTCAGGCTGGTCAGGTGATTGGCCAGCAGCATGTAGCGCCACTCGCTCAGCTCACCGTTTTGATGCAGGTCGGAACACTGCTGGCCGACCTGTTGCAGGATCCGCGCGCTGTAATCCGGCACCCCCGCATCGTGTTTTGGGGTGATCCACTGACGGCTGGCGTCGGCTTCACTCTCCTTGCGCAACCGCGCATTGAGCGCATGGGCAAAACCGCACAGGTTGAGCAGCAGCGGTTTGCGTTCTGCGGATTCGCGGATGACATGGGTTTCGCGGATGACCGACCGAATGTGCACGATCACCTCGCCCCAAGCCTTGCGTGCCTCGTACCAGCGGTCGTAACAGGCGTTGTTGCGAAAGCTCATGAAGATCGACAGCGACAAGCCGAGCAAAGTGAACGGCGTGGCGTTGACCTTGGTGAAACTGCTCGGATGAAGGATTTCGACCAGCACGATGGCCGAGGCCAGCAGCGTGACCATCAAGGTGCGCAACGCGATGCGCTTGGCAATCGAGCCCTTGAGGGTGAAGAGAATGGCGAACTGGCTGACCTTGGGTCTGATGATCATGCAGAGCGGTCCCGATAACGCAGGAAAGCGGCGGATCAGCCGCCGGTCATGTTCATGAAGCGTACGACCTGGACGTCGTCGTTGATTTCGAAGTTATGCCGATACGGTTTGATTTTCATCGCCTCGATGATGGCGTTCTCCAGACGTTGCGGATGCCCCGGATGAGCGCGCAGCACTGCTTTCAAATCCACCGAATGTTCGTTACCCAGACACAGTAGCAGACGACCTTCGACGGTGAGCCGCACCCGATTGCAGGTGCCGCAGAAGTTGTGGCTGTGCGGCGAGATAAACCCCAGGCGAATCTGCGGGGCCTCGGCCAGACGCCAATAGCGCGACGGGCCTTGAGTCGATTCCGTAGAGTCGATCAGCGTGTAGCGCTCGGCGATTTTCTCGCGGACCTGCACGCTGGAAAAAAACGACTCCGCGCGGCTGTGGTCGCTGATGATCCCCAGTGGCATTTCCTCGATGAAAGAAATATCGAGCTGACGGTCGATGGCAAAACTCACCAGATCATTGATCTCGTGATCGTTGCGGCCCTGCATCACCACGCAGTTGAGCTTGGTGCGGGTGAAACCGGCCTGGCGCGCGGCATCGATGCCGTCGATCACTTGCGCCAGATCGCCGGTGCGGGTCATCTGCTTGAAGCGCTCGGGATCGAGGCTGTCGAGGCTGATGTTCAGGCGTTTGACCCCGGCGTCGAACAGCGGCGCGGCGAGTTTGCCCAGTTGCGAGCCGTTGGTGGTCAGGCACAGTTCACGCAGGCCGGGCAACGCGGCGATCTGTTCGCACAACTGCACCACGCCGCGACGGATCAGCGGCTCGCCGCCGGTGAGGCGAATCTTGCGGGTGCCCAGCGCGACGAAGCTCTGCGCCAGTTGAAAGATTTCTTCCAGCGTCAGCACTTGCTGGCGCGGCAGAAACTGCATGTCTTCAGCCATGCAATAGACACAGCGGAAGTCGCAACGGTCGGTCACTGACATGCGCAGATAGTCGACGCGGCGGTTGTGAGCATCGATCAGGACGCGCTCTGTCATGACAGCCTCGCAGTATTGAAACCGCTGATGAACGGGTTTGGACGGGCAGGGTAGGCGTAACTGCCATGGGCGTCCAATCAGTGAAAGTTAACGGCTGATTGATCGCGTCGATGATCAAGTGTGGGAGCTGTGTTGGTCGAAAATCCGTGAACACCGCAAGACCCTGTGGGAGCTGGCTTGCCAGCGATGAGGGCCGCACAGTCGACATTGATGTTGGCTGACCCACCGCCATCGCTGGCAAGCCAGCTCCCACACATTTTGTGGTGTGCACAGAATCAGTACACATCACCGAACATTGCCGGCGTGAGCCTGAGGGTTATTGCGCACCAAACATCGCGGTCCAGTAAATCCCCGCATCGCTTTTCGGATCGGTCGCATAAGCGGCCCCCAGTTCCTTATATTGCGGGTTCATCAGGTTGGCGCAGTGGCCGGGGCTGGCGAGCCAGCCGTCGACGACTTTGCCCACGGTGTCTTGGCCGGCGGCGATGTTTTCGCCAACCAGTTGCCCGCTGTAGCCCGACAGCTCAGCGCGATCGCCGGGGGTGCGGCCGTCGCGGTCTTTGTGGTCGAGGTAGTTTTTGTTGGCCATGTCGCGGCTGTGATCCTGAGCGACAGTGCCCAAGGTCGCATTCCACGCCAGCGGTGCGGCGGCGGCGAAGGCCTGGCCGCCACACTGGCGTGGCTGGCTGCGTGCGGTGTTGAGTTGTTCGAGCAATTTTTGCCCTTCACTCTGCGCGTCGCCAAGTTTGGCTGACAGCAGCGGCCGCGCCAGCACAATGCGCCAGTCGCGATCGGCGCGGCTGACGCCGACATCGACAAACTGCGGATCCAGCACGACCTGACAGAAGCTCTCCTGAATCGCCTTCATCGCCGACGCCGCATCGCGTGGGCCGTTGAGGGTAATCGCCTGTACGTTGACCATCGGGTAACTGGCGCTGGCCATGGCTTGCTGCAGATTGACGGCGCCGCTGGCCGGCAACCTCAGGCGTGGATCAGCCGACAGGGGCGGCAACTCACTGGACGCCTGCGTGCCACAACGTTGCGGCTGGCTGCGATAGCTGTTGATCGACTCGATCAGTTGCAACTCGTCGGTGGCCATGGCCGAGGCGGCAAACATCAGGCCTGCGGACAGCGCGGCAAATCGCAAAACGGACGGCATGAAGCGCATGGAATTCTCCCTTGAGCTGAATGCGCCCATGATGCGCGAAACGCCCCCGGTGGGTGCAATGTCTTTTTCTTCCGTCGACAGTTTTTCTACGGAACGCTGCGGTTGATTTAGCCGTCTACACTCAGCCAAGACCCCGGGATCCGGGCGTCTCCCCGACGTAACACCTTGCCCGAACCGGGCCCTGCCGGAAGAATTCACATGGGATTGAAATGGTTGGCTGGCTGCTTCGCAATAACCCTGTTGGCCAGCGCTGCGTGGGCCGCCGATCAAGCGCCGATCAAAGCCAAGGCCGAAGAGAAAGCCCAGGTGCTGGAAGAAAAAGCCGCCGATAAAGTCAGCGCGGCACCGGCGCCGAAATCCGAGGCGATTACCCCGAAGGAAGTGCAGGCGGTCGACCCTGCCGGCGCCGCGCCGCTGGATGATCCGATCACTTGTCTGGCGCGCAGCATCTACTGGGAAGCCAAAGGCAAGGACACGCCGGAAATGGAGGCCGTGGCCAGTGTGGTGATGAATCGCCTCGGCCACGAAGGTTTTCCAGACACGGTGTGTGCCGTGGTCAAGCAAGGTTCCGAAACCAGGAGCTGCCAGTTTTCCTGGTGGTGTGACGGGCGTCCGGATCAGGTCAAGGAAGACGCCGAATACGCGCTCGCCAAGGAAGTTGCCGGCAAGGCGCTGAACCGTCAACTCAAGGATCGCACCAACGGCGCGTTGTATTTCCACGACCGCAATGTCCACCCGAGTTGGGCCAGGGAATACCGGAAAACCGCCGAGACGAAAAAATTCCTCTTTTATAAACCCGCTGGCGGCGACGCGCGCTAGGCGCAGACTTCCCGCACACAATCGCGCAACCAGCGATGCGCCGGATCGGAATCCATGCGCGGATGCCAGAGCATCGACACGCTGATCTGCGGCATCTTCAATGGCAGGTCGAAACTGTGCAGGCCCGTGCGCAGTTTGCTGGTGTGACGTTCCGGGACGGTGGCAATCAGGTCGGATTCACGAACCAGCGTCAGTGCCGCCGAAAACCCGCCGAACGACGTGACGATGTCTCGCGTCAGTCCGCACTCGAGTAGCGCTTCATCTATCGGACCGCTGCTGCGCCCGCGCCGTGACACCAGAATATGCTGGCCTGAGGCGAAGCGTTTGGCGCTGACCTTGCCTGCGCTCAAGGGATGGCCCTCACGTACCACACCGATCCAGTGATCGTGAAACAGGATGCGGCTGTGCAGCGTCGGGTCGGTGCTGTCGTCGACTACACCAGTCTCCAGATCCACCCGGCCTTCGCGCAGCAGCGTGCTGTCCTTGTCGGCTTTCTGCACAAAACGCAGACGCACGTCGGGCGCCTCGGCGGCAACGCGGGCAAGCAGGGCGGCGGCGAAGGTTTCAACAAACCCGTCGGTATTGCGCAAGGTGAAGGTGCGTTGTAGCTGCGCGGGATCCAGCACTTGCGCGGGGCGCAAAACCGCCTCGGCTTCCTGCACCAGATGGCTGACCCGTTCGCGCAATTCCAGCGCACGCGGGGTTGGCACCAGGCCTCGACCGGCGCGCACCAGCAACGGATCTGCGGTGGTTTCGCGCAGACGGGCCAAGGCGCGACTCATGGCAGAAGGGCTCAACCGCAGGCATTTGGCGGCGCGAGCGACGCTGCCTTCACGCAGCAGCACGTCGAGGGTGATCAGCAGGTTCAGATCCGGCGTAGTCATGACATGGCGTTCCATGCAGGTATTGAGTGCAAAGCATGCGTCTTGCGCCTTGTATTGTCGAGGCTCAGGCTATGGCGCATGTCCTTTGTACAGTGAGCACGCCATGCCCAGACAACCCCTCGATACCCAAGCCCGCTGGGCGCTGACCAGTCTGGCGCTGTCGATGTTGATGCCGTCGCTGGACACCAGCATTGCCAACGCCGGGTTGCCGACGCTGGCGGCGGCGTTTGATGCAACGTTCCAACAGGTGCAGTGGATTGTTCTGGCGTACCTGCTGGCAATCACCACGTTGATTGTCAGCGTCGGACGTCTGGCCGATGGCTTTGGTCGGCGGCGATTGCTGTTGATCGGGATAGGCATTTTCACCAGTGCTTCATTGTTTTGCGCGCTGGCCCCGGGGCTTGGCTGGCTGATCGGCGCGCGGGCGGTGCAAGGCATTGGCGCAGCGATCATGTTTGCATTGACGGTCGCGCTGGTGGCCGATGCGGTGCCCAAAACGCGAGCGGGCAGTGCGATGGGGTTGCTGGCAACGATGTCGGCCACCGGCACCACCCTCGGCCCGTCGCTGGGTGGGTTGTTGATGGCGCATGTTGGCTGGCAATCGATATTTTTACTCAACGTGCCATTGGGACTGCTCAACGCATGGCTGGTGTACCGCTATCTGCCCGCAGATCGGGCCGCAGGGCCGCGAGTTGCGTTTGATTACCTTGGCAGCGGGGTGCTGGTGTTGACGCTGGCGACCTATGCGCTGGCGATGACGCTTGAAGGTTTCACGCTGAGGTTGCTGTTGATCAGCCTGTGCGGCGTGGGTTTGTTCATCGTGATCGAGATGAAAGCCAGGGCACCGCTGATTCGCCTGTCACTGTTCGCCGATCTACGCCTGAGTGGCAGTCTGGCGCTGACGTTGCTGGTGACGACCGTGATGATGACCACGCTGGTGGTCGGGCCGTTTTACCTGAGTCGCGGTTTGAGTCTGAGCCCCACCGTGGTCGGGCTGGTGTTGTCGGTCGGGCCGTTGCTGGCTGCGCTCGGTGGCGTTCCTGCCGGACGGCTGGTCGATCGTTTCGGCGCACAGCGGGTGGTGCCGGGCGCCTTGCTCGGGATGGTTTGCGGTTGCGGGTTATTGGCGCTGCTGCCGATGAGTTTCGGATTACCTGCTTACGTGTTGCCGATGACGGTGATCGCCGGCAGTTACGCGCTGTTCCAGGCGGCCAACAATACCGGGCTGATGGCGGCGGTCAGTCAGGACCAGCGCGGCGTGGTGTCGGCGCTGCTCGGGCTGGCCCGCAATCTGGGGTTGATCACAGGCGCGGCGGCGATGGGCGCGGTGTTTGCCGTGGCCACCGGTAACCCGACGCAAGCGCCCGCCGCCGTCATCGGCAGTGGCATGCACATCACTTTCGGTGTGGGCACGGCATTGATGGTCATGGCCCTGATCATCAGCCGAATGCAGATCAACGACAGGGGCGAGCCTGCTCGCGATGGCGTCGGCACAGCCAAAACAACCGGTGACTGAGACTGCCTGGGCCGAAAAATTATGGACACCACAAATCCCTGTGGGAGCTGGCTTGCCAGCGATGGGGTCGGCACAGTCGACTGTGATGTTGACTGACCCACCGCCATCGCTGGCAAGCCAGCTCCCACAGGTGGTTGTCGCAGTGCGGGGGGCACACCACCCCTAAAGGGTTTTGTGGTGTTTCTCTTAGCTGGCGTGGGTACTGATGATGCTCGCCACCTGCTGCGGCTGGCAGTTGAGATACGGCGACTTCCTCAGCCAGCGCTGATCCGGGTACCACGAGAACATGAACTGGCCGTTCTTCAGTTTGTCGATCACCTGTTTCGCAATCTGCGGGCGGACGGCCGGGCAGCCCTGGCTGCGACCGATGCGGCCCTGACGCTTGCTCCACAACGGATTCACGTAATCGGCGGCGTGAATGACGATAGCGCGATCACGCGCCAGATCATTGAAGCCGGGTTCCAGACCATCCATGCGCAGCGAGTAACCATGAGTGCCGCTGTAGCTTTCCTGGGTGCGGAACAAGCCGAGGCTGGATTGAAAGCTGCCTTCGACATTGGAAAACTGGGTGGCGAAGTTTTCCCCGGAGTTGGAACCGTGGGCGACCAGATCGCGCAGCACCAGTTTTTTCCGGTTGAGGTCAAAGATCCACAGTCGGCGTTCGGTGGACGGTTGCGAATAGTCGATGATCGCCAGGTGGCGGGACGGCTTGGCTCCGCTGTTGACCGCACATTGCATGGCGCTCAAGGCACCTTTCAGCGCCTGGGGATTGAGTTCTGGCGCGGCGTGCGCGAGGCTGGTGAAGAGAACCGGCGATGGTTTGCCGGCGGCAAAAGCTGGACTGCTCACGGCGACAAGGGTCGCGGTGGTCAGCAGAAGTCGGCGCAAATACGTCAACATTTATAAAGTGTCCTCAACTTGCTACTTATTTGGCACTTTGGCTCCTGACGTCCAGTCGTAACCTGCAAGCCCGAAGTTCGAGCCTGACTGTTCAGCGCACCTGATGTAAGGTGGCCATCATCAAGGTGGCCATGGATTGGAGTAAAGCAGTTGTTCAAAAAGTACGCATCCTACTTGAGCATTTGTTTGCTCGCAGCGCCGTTTGTCGCTTGTGCCGATGAATCACTGCCGCCATTGCAGACGCTGCCGACACCTCCTGCCGAAATGCCGGTCGAGTTGCAAAGTCCATTGCATGCCGTATTGATCGGTCTGCCACAGACCTGCCCGGCGCTCGCAAAGCAGCTCAGCGGCCCGTCGTTGCAACAGCTGCAAGCCTTCTATCAGCAGCAAGACTGGATGCCGGTCTGGACCAGCGAGTCGGGACGATTGCAGGCTTTGCAGACGCAACTGCCGCTGTTGGCCGACGATGGGCTCAGCCCGCAACGCTATCCGGTCGCGTTGGCCGCGCCGCAGGATGGCGAGTTGTGCGCCGATATCGATATCAGCCGCTATTACCTGCAAGCCCTGCAGGATCTGCATTACGGCCGTCTGCTGCAATCACACTTCGAGCCGTTGTGGCATGCCGATGACACACAGCGTGACCGTCAGGCCGAACTGCTGGCGATAGCCGTGCCGGGTATGCATGACATTCCTGCAGCATTCGACCTGGCCCGTCCGCACTTGGCGCAATATCAGAAACTGCGCCAGCTCTACGCCGCGCAACGGCTCACAGCCTTGCCGAAATGGCAGTCGGTGGGCAGCGGGCCGCTGTTGCGCCCCTCCATGGAAGACAAGCGCGTGCCGGAACTGGCCCAGCGCTTGTACAGCGAAGGCTATCTGAGCCACGCGGTCGGCACTACCGACATTGTTTACGAAGGCGCGTTGGTGGACGCGGTGAAAAGCTTCCAGGCCAATCATTCGTTGCAGGCTGACGGTGTGGTCGGGCCGGGGACGATTGCCGAACTCAACATCAGCCCGCTGACCCGCCGTGAGCAACTGCGGGTCAACCTTGAGCGTTTCCGTTGGCTGGCCCAGGACATGGAGCCCGATGGTTTGCTGGTCAACGTCGCAGCGGCGGAACTGACCTTGTATAAGGGCGGGGAACCGGTGTGGCAGACGCGCACCCAGGTCGGCCGTGCCGAGCGCCAGACCCCGCTGCTCAAATCCCGTGTCACGCGCCTGACGCTGAACCCGACCTGGACCGTGCCGCCAACCATCTGGAAGGAAGACAAACTGCCGGAGATCCGCAAGGACCAGACCTTCCTCAGTCGGCATAATCTGCAAGTGCTGGATGCCAACGGTCAGCCGTTGGCGGCCGCAGACATCGACTGGGACCACCCCGGCAACATCCTTTTGCGCCAGGACGCGGGGCCACGTAATCCGTTGGGACAGATGGTCATTCGCTTCCCCAATCCGTTTTCGGTGTACCTGCATGACACGCCGAGCAAGGCATTGTTCGACAAAGGGCCGCGGGCGTTCAGCTCAGGCTGCGTCAGGGTCGAGCACCCGATGCAACTGCGCGATCTGCTGCTCAGCCCTGCGGAAAGGGCGCGCACCGACACCTTGCTCGCCACCGGCGCCACCCATGAGTTTCGCTTGTCGGCGCCGGTGCCGATCCTGATGACCTACTGGACGGCGCAGGTCGACAGCGCCGGTCACGTGCGTTACTCGCCAGACATCTACAGCCGTGACAGTGCCTTGCTGGTAGGCCTGGATCGCGCGCATTGAGCTTCAGCGGTCGCGGCGATTCCACAACACCCGCGCCAGCCATGCATCGATGCTCAACTTGCCGGCGCCGGCGAACACCAGCGGCACCAAAGCTGCCAGGTAAATCGCCGGCAGCTTGAAGTTGCCGAAGCCCTTGTTGGTGATCGCGTAACCCTGGGCCAGTTCGCTCAATGACGACCAGTCGGCAGGCCAGTGCACGGCGGCGGTGGCGACGACGGTCACCACGATCAGCGACATGGCCGAGATTCGCGTGCCGAAACCGATAAGGATCGCCAAGGCGCAGATCAGCTCGGCCCACATCGACAGTTCCCAGTTCAGCGTCGACGGCAGGTGATCGAAGGGAAACGGGAATTTGTCCTGAATGTCTTCAAACCAGTTCTGCCCGTTGAACTTCTCGAGCCCCGACTCGAAAAATTCCCAGGCGATAAACACGCGCAGGGTCAGCGGCGCCAGCCAGGCACCGGCGCGGTCAAGGTTCAGGTGCAAGCCTTTGACGGCGCTCGAAAGGGTGGTGGTCATGGGGAATCTCCGGTGGATCGGGTGAGTGGGATCGACCGGGTGATTTGAGCGTTGGGGTGTATCGTTGGTGTGTCGCCACTGTGCGAATTTGTGCATTGGATGTGTCTGCCGCCTGGCGGTACACAGTGCGATACAGTCCACTGCATTCCCCTGTAGGAGCTGCCGAAGGCTGCGATCTTTTGATTTTGTCTTTAAAAAACCAAATCAAAAGATCGCAGCCTTCGGCAGCTCCTACATTGGGATAGTGTCTGGTCTTGGAACATGTGCGGAACGTGTAGACGCCATCGCTGGCAAGCCAGCTCCCACAGAGTCTAGCGGCGAACACAAGTTTTCCATCCGCCACAAAACCCGTGGGAGTTGGCTTGCCAGCGATGAACGATGATGCGGTCTACGGCTTGGCCACCCGCCACAAATACCAAGCTGCCACCGTCCGATACGGACTCCAGCCCAAACCAATCTCAACCATTTGCTTACGGGTCGGTTGCACCTGCAACCCCTTCAACCGCCGATACCCCTCGCGTACGCCAAAATCATCCGCCGGCAAGATGTCCATCCGCTCAAGGCTGTAAATCAACAGCATCTCCACCGTCCAGCGCCCGACCCCGCGCAGGCTGACCAGTCGCTCGATCAGCGCTTCATCATCCATTGCCAACGCCGTGGCGTAATCCGGCACCACGCCATCCAGCGTCGCCTGGGCAATCCCCTGAATCGTCGCAATCTTGCCCGCCGAAAACCCACAGCTGCGCAGTTGATCAAACCCGGTTGCGAGGATTTGCTCCGGTCGCGGAAACGATTGCCCGGGAAACAACCCGACCAACCGACCGACAATCGCATCTCCAGCCTTTGCATGCAGTTGCTGATAGGCAATCGCACGCACCAGCGATTCGTATGGATCGCGCGCCGGATGCGGTTGATGCAGGCAAGCGCCGACCGCGGCGATGTGTCGTTGCCAGTCGGCATCGAGCGTGGCGAGGAATGAGCTGGCCGTCTTATAAGCGTCAGCCACGCTGACAGCCCGGGCTGTTGATTGACCTGTCGAAATCAATCCGTGTGCTGCATGCGTCCATCGAAATCCCTTTTTATGAGTCGATTCAAGTCGTCAGAAAGCCAGTTGTTGTGTGAGCTGAACGGCGGCGTTTTCCAGCCTCAACAGGAACGCCTTGCGCGGCTGACCTCCACCATAACCGGTGAGCGAGCCGTCCGCGCCGATCACCCGATGGCAGGGCACCACAATCGATAGCCGATTTTGACCGTTGGCCAGGCCCACCGCGCGACTGGCGCCGGGTTTGCCCAGGCTGGCGGCAACGGCGCCGTAGGTGCTGGTTTGGCCGTAGGGGATTTGTTGCAGGGCTGACCAGACTTGCCGGGCGAACTCACTGCCGGGCAGGTGCAAGGCGACGGTGAAAGTGGTCAAGCGGCCGGTGAAATACTGCGCCAGCTCATGCTCGATCTGCTGTAGATGCGCGTTATGCCCCGGTGCGACCACGTAGCCATAGTGGTTTTGCAATTCCTCGACTTCCCGGGTCAATGCCGGCCGGTCGAGGAACTCCAGCAACACCAGGCCGCGTTGCTCAGCCATGGCAATCATCGGGCCCAGCGGCGTGGTCAATCGGGTAAACAACAGCGGTTCACTGTGGGCGGTGCGGCCCGGGGTGATGTGGAATGATTTCTGGAAAGCATCGCGAAACCCGCTCAGCGATTCATACCCGGAATCGAACGCTGCGTGGTCGATCGAGGTGCCTTGCTTGATCCCGCCCAGTGCCATGCCCAGGCGCCGGGTACGCAGCCAGGCATGGAACGTCATGCCGAAATGCTGCTTGAACCAGCGCCGCAGCTTCAGCGGCTCAATGCCTTCGGCGAGCAATTGCGCATCGCTCCAGCGCAGCTCGGGGTCAGCGTCGACGGCCGCGAGCAAACGCTGTATCCAGTCCGGTGCAATGGCCGCAGCGTCCAGCGGTTTGCAGCGCAAGCAAGCGCGGTAACCGGCGCTCATGCATTCGTCGGCATGGGCGAAGAACTCGACGTTTTCCGGTTTCGGTTTGCGTGCGGTGCAACTGGGACGGCAGAAAATCCCGGTGGTTTTTACGGCCGTGAAGAACACGCCTTCATAGGCAGTGTCGCGTTCGAGCATGGCGCGAACCATCTCGGCATGGGGCGGCAGGGCAGCGGTTTGTATGTTCATGGGGTGAGAGTAAAACCAGATTCTCGATGGCTCCACCGAAAAATCGACAATGAATTCCGGCTAACGCTGAACTATTGTAGGGGCTGCCGCAGGCTGCGATCTTTTGATGTTGGTCCTGAACAAACAAGATCAAAAGATCGCAGCCTGCGGCAGCTCCTACAGTTTGTTGAGGTCTGCCCAATGCATCCGTTTGTAATTCAGCACATTGATCACATCGTCCTGCGCGTCGCCGACTTGCAACGCAGCATCGATTTCTACGGCCAGGTGTTCGGCGCCGAAGTGGTCAAATTCAACGAACCGCTGGGGCTGGTGCATTTGCGCGCCGGGACGTCGATGATCGATCTCGTTGACCTTGCGGGCGACATCGGCCGCCAGGGTGGTGGAGCGGCGGGTGCGGAGGGGCGCAACGTCGATCACTTCTGCCTGCGAATCGAGCCATTCGATGAAGCGGCGCTGATCGAGCACTTGCGGGCACATGGCCTCAGCGTGGAAAAAGCCGCTACCCGCTTCGGTGCCGAGGGCAACGGCTTGTCGCTGTACTGTTTCGACCCGGATGGCAATCAGGTCGAACTCAAAGGTCCGTCGCAGACTTAAGCCCGCTTCGCAGGACCATACAGTCAGGCGGTGCCGTCGCGGTACAGCAACCCCAGGCGCATCAAATCGGGTCGAACTTTTCGCGTCAGAGGGAACTCTGAAATGTCCGAGGGCCGTGGTTTCGTCTGAAAAAACGATTTGCGCGGTCAGAAATGTCGTTTGACGTGTAAAATTTCACGCGACGTTTTTACACCCCGAATGGCCCCAGGCGGCCTCACCAAGAGCGACATACATGCAAGCAAAGGCCCGTGAGGTTTATGTGCCACCGGTGCTGCAAGATTTGCGGGCCGGCACTGCCGAACTGCACATCGCACTGGAAAAACGCCTTCCTTTTTTCTCCGATACGCTCGATTTACCTGCTTTCAAGCGCTTGATAGCGGCCTATTACGGCTTCTATTTCCCGCTGGAAAACGCATTGCAGCGCAGTGGTTCAGTCCCCGACGATTTCGACCTGACGCCACGCCTCAAAACCCATACATTGCGCGGCGATCTGCAAGCGTTGGGGTTAGCGCCCGCTTCGCTGGAAAACCTGCCGATCTGCGATCAGTTGCCTGTAATTGATTCGAGCGCTGCGTGCCTGGGTGTGCTGTACGTGCTCGAGGGCGCAACCCTCGGCGGACAGATCCTGCGTCGAGAAATCTCCGCACGGTTGGGCCTTGAAGCAGACAACGGCGCTGCCTTCCTCGATGTCTACGGCGCTGCCACCGGCCGTCGCTGGCGCGATTTCATCGAATACCTGGGCAATCGCCCGATGGACGCTGATCAGCGCAAAGCGGTCGTGCTGGCCGCGCAAACCACATTCAGTTGCTTCGAGCGCTGGCTCGAATGCCAGGAGGTATTGGCATGAATCCGCAAGACAAGAAAGACTTTGAAGAACTGCTGGCCAACTGTGCTGACGAGCCGATCCGCTTCCCCGGCGCAATCCAGCCTCACGGGTTGCTGCTGACGTTGAGCGAACCGGCGCTTGAGATCATTCAGGTCAGCGCCAACGTCGAAACCTTGCTGGGCCGTGCGCCAGAGGCGTTGATTGGCCAGCCATTGGTGGATTTGCTGGGTGAAGTGCACACAGCACAGGTGCGTGAGGCCTTGCAGCAAGCGGCGTTCTTCGACGCGCCGCGGTTGTACCTCCACCTCAATGGCACCGCGTTCGAGGGGTTGCTGCATCGACATCAGGGCGTATTGATTCTTGAGCTGGAGATTCACGTCGAAAACTTCCAGCCGCGCAATGTTGCCGGCAGCCAGACAAATCTGGGGCGCATGCTCCAGCGTCTGCAAGCGGCCACGACGCTGCAGGCGCTGTACGACATCAGCGTCAAGGAAATCCAGGCGATCACCGGGTATGACCGGGTGCTGATCTATCGTTTCGAAGAAGAGGGGCACGGCCAGGTCATCGCCGAAGCGTCCGATCCGTCAATGGAAGTCTTCAACGGACTGTTCTTCCCGGCCTCGGATATTCCCGAGCAGGCGCGGGAGCTGTACCGGACAAATTGGCTGCGCATCATCCCCAACGCCGACTATCAACCGGTGCCACTTGTACCGAAGTTGCGTCCGGATACGCAGACGCCGCTGGATTTGAGTTTTGCGACGCTGCGCAGCGTGTCGCCGATTCACTGCCAGTACATGAAGAACATGGGCGTGCTGTCGTCGATGAGCATTTCCCTGCTCAAGGGTGACAAGCTCTGGGGGCTGATCAGTTGCGGCAACCGTCAGCCACTGCATGTACCGCATGAATTGCGCACCGCTTGCCAGACCATCGGCCAGGTGCTGTCGCTGCAGATCAGCGCGATGGAGGCGCTGGAGGTCAGTCGCCAGCGTGAAGAGAAGGTCGAAGCGCTGGCGCTGCTCAATCAGGCCATGATCGATTCGCCGCAAAATGTCTTCGACGGCTTGGCCAATCAGCCACAGGTTCTGATGGCGCTGGCCGATGCCGGCGGTGTCGCAATCATTGAAGACAAGCAATTGCATCGTTACGGCAACTGCCCTGAACCGGAAGACATCCGCGCCCTGCACAAATGGTTGCAGGAAAGCGCCGAGCCGGTGTTCGCCAGTCACCATCTGGCCAGCGTTTATCCACCCGCCGCGCAGTATCCCCACGTGGCCAGCGGCGTACTTGCCATGAGCCTGCCAAAACCGGTGGACAACGGCGTGCTGTGGTTCCGAGCGGAAGTGAAAGAAAACATCAACTGGAGTGGCGATCCGCGCAAGCCGCTGGATCTGGAAAATTCTGATTCGGGCATGCGCCTGCGCCCGCGCACCTCGTTTGAAATCTGGAAGGTCGAGATGGCCGGTATTTCCGCCAAGTGGAGCCATGGCGACCTGTTTGCGGCCAACGATTTGCGCCGGTCGGCGCTGGAAAACGATCTGGCCCGTCAGGTACGACGCGAGCAGGAAGCCGTGCGTGCCCGCGATGAACTGGTGGCGGTGGTCTCCCACGACCTGCGCAATCCAATGACCGTCATTTCGATGCTCTGCGGCATGATGCAGAAAGCGTTCAGCTCCGACGGCCCGCACACCTCGCGGCGAATCTCGACGGCCATCGACACCATGCAACAGGCGGCCGGGCGTATGAATACGCTGCTCGAAGACTTGCTCGATACCTCCAAGATCGACGCCGGGCGATACAGCATCACGCCGCAGAAACTCGACGTCAGCCAGATGTTCGAAGAGGCGCAAGCCTTGCTCGCGCCGCTGGCACTGGACAAGGACATCAGCATTTCTTTCGCGGCTGATCCGGATCTGCGCATTCATGCCGACCCGGAGCGGCTGTTTCAGGTGTTGTCGAATCTGGTGGGCAACGCCATCAAATTCACCCCGCGCCTGGGTTCGGTTGGCGTGCACGCGAAATCAGTCGGCAATGAAATCGTCTTCATCGTGCGCGACAGCGGCGAAGGCATTCCCAAGGAACACCTGCCTCACGTGTTCGACCGTTACTGGACGGTGAAAGAAGGTAATCCGACTGGCACCGGCCTGGGTTTGTACATCAGCCAAGGCATCGTCGAAGCGCATGGCGGCCAGATCTTCGCCGACAGTGAGCCGGGGCAGGGCAGCGAGTTCCGTTTTACTGTGCCGCGCCTCGACTGATCCAATTGCCTGCACTTCGCCCCTGTAGGAGCTGCCGCAGGCTGCGATCTTTTGATCTTGATTTTAAAAAACAAAGTCAAAAGATCGCAGCCTGCGGCAGCTCCTACAGGGGTTAGTCGTTTCAGGTTCAGGGTGATTTTCTTCAATACCGGTGACCAGTCGCTGGTTACCGTGAGCACCTTGTTCCTCGTTTTGAAGCAGGTGTGCGATGAGTCTTGTTCTTTCGATGGCGGCGTTTGCTCTGGCAGCGTCCATTACCCCCGGCCCGGTCAACATCGTGGCGCTGAGCTCCGGTGCGCAGTTCGGCTTTCGCGCCAGTCAGCGACATGTCGCCGGGGCGACGTTGGGGTTTGTGCTGTTGCTGGTGCTGATGGGATTGGGCCTGCACGAAATCCTCAAGCTCTGGCCATTCATGACCCGCGTGGTGCAACTGGCCGGGGTGGCGTTTCTGCTGTTCATGGCCTGGAAGCTCGCGACCGATGACGGGCAACTGAATGCCGGCGACTCGGGGCGTGCCCCATCCATGCTCTATGGCGCCGTCATGCAATGGCTCAATCCGAAGGCCTGGCTGGCTTGCGTCGCCGGCATGGGCGCGTTTGTTGCTGATGGCGAGGCACGGTTGGTTTGGCAGTTTGCGGCGGTGTATCTGGTGATCTGCTATTTGTCGGTGGGCTGCTGGGCGTATGCCGGGACGTTTTTGCGCGGATGGTTGGGCAATCCGGCGGGGATGCGCCTGTTCAATCGGCTGATGGCGGGGTTGTTGGTCGTGAGTGCGGTTTATCTGTTGCTACCGTAGTTGCTTGAAGATCAAAAGATCGCAGCCTTCGGCAGCTCCTGCACCGATCCTTGTAGGAGCTGCCGAAGGCTGCGATCTGTTGATTCTGAACGACCCGGTCAGCCGCGATACTGGCCGGGCGTCGCCGCCAGATGCTGTTTGAATGCCCGTTGAAAATGCGCCTGATCGGCAAACCCCGCCTCCAGCGCCACATCGGCAATCAACTGCCCGCTGCGTAATCGCTCGCGAGCGAACTGGATGCGTTGGTTGACCAGAAAAGCATGCGGCGTCATGCCGAAATGTTGCTTGAAGGCGCGGATCAGGTAGGACGGTGACAGCTGCGCCGCGCGGCAAATGTCATCCAGGCTCAGCAGATCGGTGCAGTGTTCACGGATGTAGTCGGCGGCACGTTCGAGCTTGAAATTCGGCTCGCGCACCGGCTGTTGCGCCGGGTTCAGGCGCAATTGCAAATCGGTGAAAAACTCCACCGCTGCGCTCTGTTTGCAGAGGGCATCCTGCTGGGGGTCGACGAGGATTTCATACAAATCGTTGAGGTCGCCGAACAGGCTGGCATCGTTGACATGGGTGGTCGCAAACCGGCGAAACTCAAGCTCCACACCGAAACCCAGTTGGTGTTGCAGATCGGTCAGCCAAGGTGTCTCGACATACAGCATCAGGTACGACCACGGCTGATCATCAATCGGATTACACGCGTGCACATCGCCAGGATTCATCAACACCACAGTGCCGGTGGCGACCTCGAAATGTGCTTGCTCATGCACATACGTGCTGCGCCCGGCTGTGATCGCACCAATGGAAAAATGCGCGTGGGAATGCCGCGCGTAACACACCTCGCGACCATCGGCGATGGCCCGCGCCTCAATGAACGGCAGGGCCTCATCACGCCAGAAGCGCGGGGCTTTTTCAGGGTTTTTGGCGGCAGCGTGTTTCATCATCGTCCTTCCCGGCAGGCCAGCGCCCGAGTGTATTAGCTCTGGCCGGCAAAGGCTCGTTGCAGTCTGTAGTCAGACCGGTAATTTTCGCGTCATCGAAGATCGAGCAGTAGAACCTCGCGGCGGCTCCAGCCTGATTGTCGAACCACAGGCACGGGTGAGTTTTTGAAAGCGTTGCCTGGCAGTCGTCCTCGGCAGGTAAGACGTGCTGGATTAACAGCGTAGTCAGTCCTTCGTCGATTAGTGGTGCCGTAGATCGATTTAAACTGGCGTGCGGGAATGTGTTTACGCACGGTACACATGGGTGAACAGAGGAGATCCACCATGGACCGATTCACGGGTGGCTGCCTATGCGGCGACATTCGCTTCGAAGCCTCGGGGCAACCCTACCGCGTGGGACTTTGCCATTGTCTCGACTGCCGCAAACGCCATGGCGCGTTGTTTCATGCCTCGGCGATTTTTCCTGCGAGCGCAGTGACGGTTACTGGCGAAACGCGTGACTACAATGGGCGGTTTTTTTGCCCACGCTGTGGTTCTCCCGTGTTTACGCGTTCGGCTGATGAAGTTGAGGTGAACGTGGGGTCGCTCGATCAGCCTGATCAATTCAAGCCCACTTATGAGCTCTGGACGATTCGGCGTGAGTCCTGGCTGCCGGCGCTTCCTCTTGCTCACCATTACGAACGGGATCGCGAGGGTCGTGGGCGTTCCGATGACTAGTGCGTGACGGGGCCGCAGGACAAGATCAAAAGCGGTGTGCACCGTCGGCACGTTTTTAAACAGCCAAAAGCAGACCCTCTCCCAAAGGGAAAGGGAACTGACCGAGGTGTTGGCGAGAAGTACACCGACGTGGGATATCGAGTCGAACTCAAGTGTTGAAAAGCCCAGATATCGGCTCCCTCTCCCTCGGGAGAGGGCTGGGGTGAGGGGCGAGCACACCAAGAGACCCAAAGCCGACCGCCTGAGCTTCTCACCACTCAAGTTGCCATATTTCACTGTATGCACTCAGAACCCGTGGGAGCGAGCCTGCTCGCGAAAGCGGTGGGTCAGTCAGCATGATATTCACTGACAAACCGCTTTCGCGAGCAAGCTCGCTTCTACAGGGCCAAGTCTCTGACTCCAGAAATGATCACCCGCGAATAAACGCCAACAAATCCGCATTAATCGTCGCCGCCTCAGTCGTCGGCATCCCGTGCGGAAATCCCGGATACGACTTCAACGTGCCATTTGGCAGCAATTTCGCCGACAAAGGCGCCGAGTTCTCATAGGGAACAATCTGGTCATCTTCGCCATGCATCACCAGCACCGGCACCGTCACGCGCTTTAGATCCTCAGTGAAATCGGTCTGCGAGAACGCCACGATGCCGTCGTAATGCGCCTTCGCGCCGCCAATCATGCCCTGGCGCCACCAGTTGGCGATAACACCTTCCTGCGCCTCGGCACCCGGTCGGTTATAGCCGTAGAACGGACCGCTCGGCACATCGCGATAGAACTGCGCACGATTGGCCGCAAGTTGTGCCTGCAAGTCATCGAACACCGATTTCGGCAAACCACCCGGGTTGCTTTCGGTCTTGACCATCAGCGGTGGCACCGCGCTGATGATCGCGGCTTTGAGGACTTTGTCCTGGCCATGGCGGGCGATGTAGTGGATGACTTCACCGCCGCCGGTGGAGTGGCCGACGTGCACGGCTTTTTTCACGCCCAGATGGTTGACCACCGCAAGGACATCATCGGCGTAGTGATCCATGTCGTGACCGTCCCAGACCTGGCTCGAACGTCCATGACCACGGCGATCATGGGCAATCACCCGAAAGCCTTGCCCCAGAAAGAACAGCATTTGTGCATCCCAGTCGTCGGAGCTGAGCGGCCAGCCATGGTGAAAGTGGATGACCGGGGCGTCCTTCGGTCCCCAGTCCTTGTAGAAAATTTCGACGCCATCTTGGGTGGTGACAAATCCCATGTTCGCTACTCCTGACACATATGGAGGGCAACCCGCGAGATGTTCGCGAATCGGTTCGCTGGTACGAAGTGTTCCTCTGGCGGCGCAGTGCGAGCCGTTATCAACTGTAGGATTAAAGTCGACATGTGCATGACCGGTGGTCGCCACGTCTGGCTTGAGGCGCAAATTAGGCTTTGCTGAAAGGGATAAGCCGAGGCGCGCGCAGGCTTTACAGCCGCAGTGACGTCCCTTCAGAACACCGTGAGTCTGAGGAAAAACCCGATGCTGACTTTGAATATCAATGGCAAGGATCAAGAGCTCGACGTCCCCGCGGACATGCCGTTGCTCTGGGTCCTGCGTGATGTCGCGCACCTGACCGGCACCAAATTCGGTTGCGGCATGGCGCAGTGCGGCGCGTGCACCGTGCATGTCGATGGCGCGCCGTTGCGTGCCTGTATCACCCCGGCCACGGCCGTCGCCCATGGGCAGAAAATCCTCACCATCGAAGGTTTGTCCACGGATGGCTCGCACCCTGTGCAGCAGGCCTGGGCCGAACTCGATGTGGTGCAGTGCGGTTATTGCCAGTCCGGGCAGATCATGTCGGCCGCTGCCTTGCTGGCGAAAATCCCCAAACCTACCGACAGCGATATCGATCAGGCGCTCTCCGGCAACATCTGCCGCTGCGGCACTTACCCAAGAATTCGTGCAGCGGTCAAACGTGCGGCCGAGATCGGTTGAACCTGACGGGGAGATAAACGATGAACAGTCCCGTATCGCGTCGGGGTTTTCTCAAAGGCAGTGCCCTGTTGGGCGGCGGTCTGGTGGTGGCGTTTGCCGTGCCTGGCGGCCACCGGTTTGCCATGGCGGCGGAGGGTGAGGGCAAAGTCTTTGCGCCGAATGCCTTTCTGCGCATCGGCGCCGACAACAGCGTCACCGTACTGCTCGGGCATTCGGAAATGGGCCAGGGCATCTGGACCGGCCTGACCATGCTGATCGCTGAAGAACTGGACGCTGACTGGTCGACCATCCGCGTCGAACATTCGCCCGCGTCGGCGGCGGATTACGGCATGCCCGCTTTTGGCGGCATGCAGATTACTGGCGGCTCGACGTCAACCTGGATGGAGTTCGACCGCTATCGGTTGGCCGGTGCAACGGCCCGGCAGATGCTGGTCGAGGCGGCGGCCAAGCGCTTCGACGTCGCGCCTTCGACGATTCGCACCGAATCGGGTGTGGTGATTGCTGGCGATAAACGCGCAACCTACGGCGAACTGGCGGACGCCGCCGGGCAACTGCCGGCACCGGATCCGAAATCCATCACGTTCAAGGAGGCCAAGGACTGGAAAGTCATCGGCAAACCGACCAAACGCCTCGATACCCCGGAGAAAATCACCGGCCGCGCCAAGTTCGGCATGGACGTGCAATTCGAGGGTTTGATGACCGCCATGGTCGCCCGTGCGCCGGCTTTCGGGGCGACGGTCAAGTCCTTCGAAGGCGCTCAAGCATTGGCGATCCCGGGCGTACATAAAGTGCTGCAGGTGCCGAGTGGCGTCGCGGTGATTGCGGAGCATTACTGGGCGGCGAAACTGGGCCGCGATGCGCTGAAAGTCGATTGGGACCTGGGGCCTAACGCGGATCTGAGCAGCGAAAAGCTACTGGAGAGCTTTCGCAAACTGGCCACCACACCGGGCACATCAGCCAGTCAGGCCGGCGATGCCAAGGGCAACTTCAGCAAAGCGGCGAAGAAGATCGACGTTGAATACAGCGTGCCTTACCTGGCGCATGCGCCGATGGAACCGTTGAACTGTACGGTGAAAATCAGCGAGCAGAAATGTGAAATCTGGACGGGTACGCAGTTTCAGACGCTCGATCAAATGGTTGCCGGAAAAATCACCGGGTTGAAGCCCGAGCAGGTGGAAATCCACACGGAATTCCTCGGCGGCGGGTTTGGCCGCCGGGCCAATCCGACTTCGGATTTTGTCGCTGAAGCCGTGCAAGTGGCGAAAGCGGCGGGTCTGCCGGTGAAAACCGTGTGGTCGCGGGAGGACGATATCCGCGGCGGTTATTACCGCTCGATGTTCCTGCATCAGGCGCGAATCGGCCTTGGCGCGGATGGGCTGCCCCTGAGCTGGCAGCATGTGCTGGTCGGGCAGTCGATCATGACCGGCACGTTGCTGGAAGCGACCATGGTCAAGAACGGCATCGACCCGACGTCCGTCGAAGGTGTCAGCGACAGTCCGTACGTCAAAGGTCTGGCCCATCATCAGGTCGATCTGCATTCACCGCAGACCGGAATCAACGTGCTGTGGCTGCGTTCGGTGGGGCATAGCCACACGGCGTTTGTCATGGAGTCGCTGATCGACGAAATGGCCACGGCGGCGGGCAAGGACCCGGTCGAATACCGGCGAACATTGCTCAAGGAGCATCCGCGTCATCTCGGCGTGCTCAATCTGGCGGTTGAGAAGGCCAACTGGACAGCGCCGCTGCCGGAGGGCCATGCACTGGGTGTCGCGGTGCACGAATCGTTTGGCAGTTATGTGGCGCAGGTCGCGCAGGTGTCCCAGGACAATCTGGCGATTCGCGTGCATCGGGTGGTGTGCGCGGTGGACTGTGGGATTGCGGTCAACCCGCAGAGCATCGCGGCGCAGATGGAATCGTGCATCACCTTCGGTCTGGGCATGGCGCTGCACAGCAAGCTCACGCTCAAGGACGGTGCGGTCGTGCAGTCCAACTATCACGATTATCAGGTGCTGCGGCTTAACGAAATGCCGGTGGTCGAGGTGCACATCGTACCCAGCAGCGACAAACCTGGCGGCATCGGCGAGGCCGGTGTGCCGCCGACCGCACCGGCGGTGGCCAACGCGGTGTACGCCCTGACCGGGCAACGCCTGCGCGAACTGCCGCTGCAACTGTCGGGGGTATGAGATGAAACGACATCTGGTCTTGGGAGCGGTGGTGTTGGTCGGTCTGGGCGGCTATGCCGCGGATTTGTTCGCCGACGAGCAGGAGGCCTTGAAAGCCTTCGCCACGGTGCAGAAAGTGTTCCAGAGTCCGCGCTGCCAGAACTGCCACATTCCCGGCGATTCGCCGCTGCAATTCGACGCCGGCATTCCTCATGCGATGAGCGTGGTGCGCGGTATGGACGGCAAGGGCGCCGCCGGTTTGCCTTGTGCCACATGTCATGCTGAAAACAATCCACCGGCCAGTTACGGCCCCCATGCCCCTCCGGGGGCGCCGCACTGGAGCCTGCCGCCAGCGGCGCACAAAATGGCCTGGATCGGCCTGCCGCCGGACAAGCTGTGCGCGATGATCAAAGACCGCGCGAGCAATGGCGACCGTGATTTCGCCGCGCTGATCAAACATGTCAGCGAGGACAAACTGGTGCTTTGGGGCTGGAATCCCGGCACCGGCCGCGCGCCAGTGCCGGTGCCGCACGACATATTCGTGAACCAGTTCAAGCTCTGGGCCGATGCTGGGGGGCCTTGTCCTGTAGTGGGTGGTTGATGGGGTGAGGCCGAGGAGAATTAGCGCTACTCTTAGGAACATTGATGCCAATGGAGTGTGTGATGCTGGTTCCCCGAAAACCTGCCAACGAAGAGGCGCGCATTCAGGCGCTGCATGGCCTCAATCTTCTGGATTCGGCTCCCGAAGAGCGTTTCGACCGACTCACGCGGCTGGCCAAACGCCTGTTCAATGTGCCCATTGCATTGGTGACGCTGGTGGACAAGGACCGTCAGTGGTTTAAATCCTGTGTCGGGCTCGATGCTACCGAGACGTCGAGGGACGTTTCCTTCTGCGGCCACGCGATTCTCAAGGATGACCTCCTGTTGGTGCGCGATGCCCGCGAGGATGAGCGCTTCCATGACAATCCGTTGGTGACCGGCGAGCCGAACATTCGTTTCTACGCCGGCTATCCGCTGACCGTGCCCACTGGCAACAAACTTGGGACGTTGTGCCTGATCGACACCAAGCCCCGTGATCTCGACGAAGAGGAGCGTGCGCTGCTGCGTGACTTGGCCGAGATGGCCGAGCAAGAGCTGACGGCGGTGCAGATGGCGAGCATGGACGAGCTGACGCTGCTGTCCAACCGTCGCGGCTTCAAGCAACTGGCTCAGCATGCGCTGGACGCTTGCGCGCGGTTGCACCGGCCGGCGACGCTGCTGTTTTTCGACCTCAACGACTTCAAACAGATTAACGACCTTTACGGTCACGCCGAGGGTGACAGTGCGCTCAAGACTTTCGCCGATGTGCTGCGCATCGCCTTTCGTGAGAGCGATGTGGTCGGACGCCTGGGCGGCGATGAATTCGTCGCACTGCTGACTGGCTCCAGCCACATCGAGACCACAGCGGTCATGGCACGCCTCAAGGAAATTCTCGAAGAACGCAACGCCACGCTCCACCGTGGTTACGCCATCCGCTTCAGCGTCGGCCAGATCGAATACGACGCGCAACGCCACGACAACGTCGACCGCCTGCTGGCCGATGCGGACGGGGCGATGTATGCGCACAAACAGGCGTTGAAGCGTATCCAGTAAGGACCTGAAGCGCAGTGCCCGCGCCCACACGGGCGGCGGCATGCCTGAACTCCAGCAAACCGCTCAAAACATAATGGCGCCGGTGACGTTCGGCGCGTTGTCATCGTTCTTACGGACTCAAGGATTGATAGAACGCCAACCAGGCCGCATGGCAGGTCTCGGCATCTTTCAGGTCGAGGGTAGCCCCGGCACGCTCCAGGGCTGATGCTTCGCGTTCCTTGAACAAGTGATCGACGGCGGCCTGGGCGATGGCGTTGATTGCGGGTGAGGCGTAGGTGTCGGGAATCGCGGCCGACTGCCGCGTGAACGGCGCCCCCGGTACGTCGAGACGCTCAATGATGCCCTGACAGATCGCCTGCTCACGAGGACGCGTGCCGCGCCGGTAGGCCTCGTCATCGAATGGCAGCTCGCGCTGAGCGGCTGACGTCAACAGTGAGGGGGGAATGTCCCTGCGCAACCGCACCTGCGAGTGGCGCACGAAAATTTCGAAAATCCGCGAGGTAAAACCCTCGAGCAACGCGATGATGGCGAACGACCCCGCACCGGCAGGCTGCTGCGGCTCTGCTACCGGGTGCAGCGCAAACAGTTGCAGCGTACCGTCTTCGATATCTAGCCTTTGCTGCAACGGCAGCTCGCAGAACGCTTCCTTGATCAGCGCGACGTAGGCGTTTTTCAAACGCGTCAGGCGGCTGGCCAGTGCAGACTGAAATTGCCCCGATACCTTTCTAAGTCGGGAAAACTGCGGCGCCATCGTATGCAGATTCAACGCTGCCAGCGTCGAGCGCTAGTGCGTCATGTCGGGCTTCAACCTGTCGGCCATGTGCAGCTCGACGAGGGAGTAAAAAGGCGCCTGGTTGTGCGCATTGGCGCTGGCGTCGCTCGCGACCAGAACCCTGTCTTCCAGGTGCAGGTGATGGCCGAAGACAGTCTGCAGATCGGCCAGTGCCACGGTGTAAGGCGTGGCGAACCCTGAGTCGAAAGCTTCCTGGCGCAGCCGGTCCAACGCTTGCGTGTGCGCGCTGAACCGGGCGGCAGCCTGTCCCAGCGTTGCTGCGTCATAGGTGTTGCCGGCAAGCTCGGGATCACGCTGGATCAGGCCTCGGGCGATGGCCCAGTCGGCGACCAGCGCAGCGCTCGCGTACTTGCTCTCGTACGTCTGTGCAGTCAGCGCGATCGGGATGCTGGCCAGGGTCATCAGTTGGTCGAACGACATCAGTCGGCTCAGGCCTGACTTGAGATGCTCGACATGCAACACCGTCTGTTTCAGTTTGACCCAGTCAATGGAGCTGATGTACGTGACGGAGTCCGGGATGCCGCGAATCAGAAACTCCGGCGCAATGCCCGACAACAGCAAGTGGGTGGCCAGGGTTTTGTTTGTGATCGCGGCCAGACCGGATTGATGCTCGATGAAGCGACGCACCTCGCTCAGACTTTCACCCCAGAAAAAGCGGTCGTTCAACGGTTGGCCCACGACCCGGTCGAGCTGCTCGCCGATGTTCGCATCAAGACTGAGGATCAGCGCCGCCATTATCAGACGTTCGCGGTTGACGGCAATCAATGCCTTCTCTTTGTACGCCTGCTTGAACGCACTCAACAATTGGTTGCCCAGCGCATGCGAACGGGGCGTGATGAGGATCTGGCTGATCCGGTAATCCGCTTTGGCCAGCAGTGTTGCGCGGGGCAGGTCGGTGTCGACGCCTTCGCTCAGGTAGTCGATCAGGGGGGCGCTGTCAGGGGGGACGAATGCCTGGGTGGTGTCGATGATCAGTCGGCGTTGCTCCACGGTAAATCGCTCGGCGTTTTTGCCGGGGTGGCCTAACAGGTACCAGTGATCCATGTAAGAGGGATGCAGGGCCAGCAGATTTTTTTCCCACTGCGCGATGCGTCGCGCCGATTCGACGTTGTCGGGCAGATTCATTTCATAGAAACGCATCATTTGCCTCAGGCTGACCTTGCCGTTGCTGCGCATGGCGCCACCGGCCTCGGCTGCCAGTGATTTAAGCCGCTCGAGCATGGCATTCAGCTCTCTGTTTTTTTTCACCTGTGCCGTCAGGTTGACCCAGCTGTCGTTACTGCCTGGCGTCCCCACGTGACCCCTTTCGCTTACCAACAATGGGCTGTTCGCCCGCAGGTTTTCGCGCCTGAGAATCGCTTGAAACGCAGCATTGGCCCTGAACGCCGCCAGGGTCACCTTGTCGGCGGCTACCCGGTACCCCAATGAAGAAACCGGCATCGGTTGGCTCTGTTCCGTCAGATCAATTGGCGCCGTGGCGTCTTTGTTACGGCTCAACGCCTCCAGCCGCCGAATGATGTGCTGGCAGTTCTCGACGTCGCCGAACGCCTGTTGGTAACGCAGAATGGGCAGCGCGGTCTGAACATACTCACTGACGTAGGGCAGGGGCGGCCAGGTCTGCTGGCGTAAACGCGAGACCAGCGTGCGGGCTTGCTGGCTGTTTTGCGGCAATGGGTAGCCGTACCGGCTCAAAACGTGGTCGAGGTCGAGGACCAAAGCGGCGTTGGACAGCAGCGAGCCTGACGTGAGGGTAATCGGCAGGCCGGCAATGCTCGCACGGTCAAACGGCCGCTGCCGTTGCTCGTCGTCCGCAAGGGCCTGTTCGAGTGTCGTCGCAATGTCGCGAAGATCCTGGAGCTGAGTGCTGCGCTCTACGACCAGCGCGGACGTCGTGTGGCCGTCGGCGTTGATGCGTGCGAGGCCGCTGTGTTTCAGCTCATTGATCAATGCGCGAGCCTGCTGCACGTTTTGTGGTTCCGGATAACCGTAAAACGCCAGCACCACGCGGCGCGGAAAGCGATGCCGCGGGTTGGCTGACTTGCCGCCGACATACGGCAGGCCGAATCCGGCCGTATCGATGCGTTGGGAGATCGACCACAGGATCGGTGCCATTTGCCACCAGCCGGAGTCGTCCTCCAGGGTGAATGTGCGCAGGGTGCGCGTGCCGTTCGGGGCAGTCAGGACCTGTAACGTGTCGTCCTTGAGATTGAGGGTGTCGAGGTCGATGTGGAACCGGCTGGCCCAGTCGAGAAATTCCGGGCGCTCCAGTGCAGACCAATAAAGCTCTGTCCACTCATGCAGCAGGCACTCGCGCGGAATCTCGAGGGTGCGCAGCGGGGCGTCGGGGCTGGCGACCGGCACGGCGGTCAATTCATCGATGAGGCATCGGATCAGCGCCTGTTCGCGCCGGTCGCGTTGCGGTTGCTGTTCGGTTTCGTCCATCAGTGTTCTCCTGTAGGCGGTTGAAAACCGCTGAGCGTCGATTGTCGAACGACGGGGAGAACCTCCGGTGGTACATAGTTATCGCTCGTACGCGAGTTTTGCGCAGGCGAAAAAAAACCGCCTCGAAAGGCGGTTTTTTCTACATCGAGATCACTCTTCGATGTTGCCCATGGCGGTGGTGTTGAAGCCGCCGTCCACGTACATGATTTCACCGCTGATGCCCGACGCCAGGTCAGAGCACAGGAACGCGCCGGCGTTGCCGACTTCGTCGATGGTGACGTTGCGACGCAGTGGGGTCTGCGCTTCGTTGGCGGCCAGCATCTTGCGGAAGTTCTTGATGCCGGAAGCGGCCAGCGTACGGATCGGGCCAGCCGATACGCAGTTGACGCGGGTGCCGTCCGGGCCCAGGGAACCGGCCAGGTAACGTACGCCAGCTTCCAGCGAAGCCTTGGCCATGCCCATTACGTTGTAGTTAGGCATGGTGCGCTCGGCGCCCAGGTACGACAGGGTCAGCAGGCTGCCGTTGCGGCCTTTCATCATTTCGCGGCCGGCTTTGGCCAGGGCCACGAAGCTGTAGGCGCTGATGTCGTGAGCGATGCGGAAACCGTCACGGGTGGTGGCTTCGGTGAAGTCGCCGTCCAGTTGGTCGCCCGGGGCGAAGCCAACGGAGTGCACGATGCAGTCCAGGCCGTCCCACTTCTTGCTCAGTGCTTCGAAGACCTTGGCGATTTCTTCATCGCTGGCCACGTCGCACGGGAAGCACAGCTCAGGGCTCGAACCCCAGCCTTGGGCGAATTCTTCAACACGACCTTTCAGTTTGTCGTTCTGATAAGTGAAGGCAAGCTCAGCGCCCTCGCGATGCATGGCGGCAGCGATGCCGGATGCGATGGACAGCTTGCTGGCGACACCGACGATCAGTACGCGCTTACCGGCGAGAAAACCCATGTGTTGCTCCTCTTTCAGGTTATTGCGCAGTGGCTGGTGCCAAAAAAGCGGCTTCCAGCAACTGCTGTGTATACGGATGTTCAGGGGCTGCAAAGATTTCTTGCGCGTCTCCCTGTTCGACCACTTGGCCATGCTTGACCACCATCAACTGGTGGCTCAGCGCTTTGACGACAGCCAGATCATGGCTGATGAACAAATACGTCAGGTTGTACTTGGCTTGCAGTGAACGCAACAGCTCCACCACTTGCCGCTGCACCGTCCGGTCGAGCGCTGAAGTCGGCTCGTCCAGCAGGATCAGCGCCGGTTTGAGCACTAACGCTCGAGCAATGGCGATGCGTTGCCGTTGCCCACCGGAAAATTCGTGGGGGTAGCGGTGCCGGGTTTCCGGATCCAGACCTACCTCCTTCAATGCCGCAATAATTGCCGCTTCCTGTTCGGCGGCGGTACCCATCTTGTGAATCCGCAGGCCTTCACCAACGATGTCGCTGACGCACATCCGCGGGCTCAGGCTGCCGAACGGGTCCTGAAACACCACCTGCATCTCCCGTCGCAACGGGCGAATCTCGTTCTGCGTCAGGCAGTCTAGCTGCTTGCCTTCAAAACGGATCGCGCCTTTGCTGGCGATCAGCCGCAAAATCGCCAGACCCAGCGTGGATTTACCGGAACCGCTTTCGCCCACAATGCCCAAAGTCTGACCTTGAGGCAGGCTGAAATTGATGCCGTCCACTGCCTTGACGTAATCCACCGTGCGCTTGAGCAAGCCTTTCTTGATCGGGAACCAGACTTTCAAGTCCTCGACCTCAAGCAGCGGCGCCCCGATTTTATTGGTCGCCGGGCCTCCGCTGGGCTCCGCGCCGAGCAATTCCCGAGTGTACGGATGCTGCGGCGAACGGAACAGCTCTGCGCACGATGCCTGTTCGACGATGCAACCGCGCTGCATGACACATACGCGATGCGCAATTCTTCGCACCAGGTTCAAATCGTGACTGATCAGTAGCAGCGACATGCCCAATCGGGCCTGAAGTTCCTTGAGCAAATCGAGGATTTTCAGCTGAACGGTCACGTCCAGCGCCGTGGTTGGTTCATCGGCAATCAGCAATTCCGGCTCGTTGGCCAGGGCCATGGCGATCATCACCCGCTGGCGCTGGCCGCCGGACAATTCGTGGGGCAGAGCCTTGAGGCGCTTGTGCGGCTCGGGGATGCCCACCATCTCCAAAAGCTCCAGCGTGCGCCTGGTCGCGACTTTGCCGGTCAGCCCCTTGTGGATGCCGAGCACCTCGTTGATCTGCTTCTCGATCGAGTGCAGCGGGTTGAGCGAGGTCATCGGCTCCTGAAAAATCATCGCGATGCGGTTGCCGCGGATGTGACGGATGGTTTTCTCGCTCAGGCCCAACAGGTTTTGCCCGCCGTAATTGATGCTGCCGGCCGGATGCCGCGCCATCGGGTACGGCAGCAAACGCAGGATGGAGTGGGCGGTCACCGATTTGCCCGAGCCGGATTCGCCGACCAGCGCCAGGGTTTCGCCGCGTTTGATGTCGAAGCTCACGCCCTCTACCACCCGGTGCAGGCGCTCGCCGACACCGAATTCGACGGCGAGGTCGCGCACTTCGATCAGATTGTCCTGATTCATTTCACTTCCTCGGGTCGAAGGCATCGCGAGCGGACTCGCCGATAAACACCAGCAAACTCAGCATCAGCGCCAGCACCGCAAACGCACTCATGCCCAACCATGGCGCTTGCAGGTTGGATTTGCCCTGGGCCACCAGCTCGCCCAGCGACGGACTGCCGGCCGGCAAGCCGAAACCGAGGAAGTCCAGCGCGGTGAGCGTACCGATGGCGCCGGTGAGGATGAACGGCATGAAGGTCATGGTCGAGACCATGGCGTTGGGCAGAATGTGGCGGAACATGATCGCCCCGTTCTGCATGCCCAGCGCCCGCGCTGCGCGTACGTACTCGAGGTTACGGCCACGGAGGAACTCGGCGCGCACCACATCAACCAGACTCATCCACGAAAACAGCAACATGATCCCCAGCAGCCACCAGAAATTCGGCTGGACGAAACTGGCCAGAATGATCAGCAGGTACAGGACCGGCAACCCTGACCAGATCTCCAGAAAACGCTGTCCGGCCAAGTCCACCCAACCACCATAGAAGCCCTGCAGGGCCCCGGCGATCACGCCGATGATCGAACTCAGAATGGTCAGCGTCAGGGCAAACAGTACCGAAATGCGGAAGCCGTAAATCACCCGTGCCAGCACATCGCGACCTTGATCATCGGTGCCCAGCAGGTTGTCCGCCGACGGAGGGGCAGGGGCCGGGACCTTCAGGTCGTAGTTGATGCTTTGATAGTTGTACGGAATCGGCGCCCACAGCACCCACGCATCCTTGGCCTTGAGCAGTTCACGGATGTACGGGCTCTTGTAGTTGGCTTCCAGCGGAAACTCACCGCCGAAGGTGGTTTCCGGGTAGCGCTTGATCGCCGGGAAGTACCAGTTGTTGTCGTAGTGCACCACCAGCGGTTTGTCGTTGGCGATCAATTCGGCGCCCAGGCTCAGCCCGAACAGGATCAGAAACAGCCACAGCGACCACCAGCCGCGCTTGTTGGCCTTGAACAGTTCGAAGCGGCGGCGGTTGAGAGGGGACAGATTCATCTCAATGCTCCCGGCTTTCGAAGTCGATGCGCGGATCGACCAGTGTGTAGGTGAGGTCGCCAATCAGTTTCACTACCAGTCCCAGGAGGGTGAAAATGAACAGGGTGCCGAACACCACCGGGTAATCGCGGTTGATCGCCGCTTCGAAACTCATCAGACCGAGGCCGTCGAGCGAGAAAATCACTTCCACCAGCAACGAGCCGGTGAAGAAGATACCGATGAACGCTGACGGAAACCCGGCGATCACCAGCAGCATGGCGTTGCGGAAGACATGACCGTAGAGCACGCGGTGACGGGTCAGGCCCTTGGCCTTGGCGGTGACCACGTACTGCTTGTTGATCTCGTCGAGGAAGCTGTTTTTGGTCAGCAGGGTCATCGTCGCGAAATTGCCGATCACCAATGCCGTCACCGGCAGCGCCAGGTGCCAGAAGTAATCAAGGACCTTGCCGCCAAGGCTTAATTCGTCAAAGTTGTTCGAGGTCAGGCCGCGTAACGGAAACCAGTCCAGATAACTGCCGCCGGCAAACACCACGATCAGCAGGATCGCGAAGAGGAACGCCGGGATCGCGTAGCCGACGATGATCGCCGAACTGGTCCAGACATCGAAGTGACTGCCGTGCCGCGTGGCTTTGGCGATCCCCAGCGGGATCGACACCAGGTACATGATCAGCGTGCTCCACAGCCCCAGCGAAATCGATACCGGCAGCTTTTCCTTGATCAGGTCGATGACCTTGGCGTCGCGAAAGAAGCTGTCGCCAAAATCCAGCGACGCGTAGTTCTTGACCATGATCCACAGACGTTCCGGGGCCGATTTGTCGAACCCGTACATGTGCTCGATTTCCTTGATCAGCGCCGGGTCGAGGCCCTGCGCACCGCGATAGGCGGAACCGGCCACCGACACTTCGGCACCGCCGCCGGCAATGCGGCTGGTGGCGCCTTCGAAGCCTTCGAGCTTGGCGATCATCTGCTCGACCGGCCCGCCGGGCGCAGCCTGAATGATCACGAAGTTGATCAGCAAAATGCCGAACAGGGTCGGGATGATCAGCAACAGTCGCCGAAAAATATACGCCAGCATCTGATTACTCCGTGCCCGCAGGGTCGGCTTGCAGTTTGGTTTCGACTTCTATCGCCGGTTTCGCGTCGGGTTTGACCCACCAGGTATTAATCCCGATGTCGTACTTGGGCGAGACTTTCGGGTGGCCGATGTGGTTCCAGTAGGCGACGCGCCAGGTCTTGATGTGCCAGTTGGGGATGACGTAATAGCCCCACTGCAACACGCGGTCGAGCGCGCGGGCATGGGCCACGAGACTTTTGCGCGTATCAGCGTTGATCAGGCTCTCGACCAGTTGATCGACGATCGGATCTTTCAAACCCATGGTATTGCGGCTGCTCGGCTTGTCGGCGGCGGCACTCATCCAGAATTCGCGCTGCTCGTTACCCGGCGAATTGGACTGCGGGAAACTGCCGACAATCATGTCGAAATCCCGCGAACGCACGCGGTTGATGTACTGCGAGACATCGACACGGCGGATCACCAGATCGATGCCGAGGTCGCTGAGGTTGCGCTTGAGCGGCAGCAGCACGCGTTCGAAATCGGTCTGCGTCAGCAGAAACTCGATGACCACCGGTTTACCGCTGGCGTCGACCATTTTGTCGTCGACGATCTTCCAGCCGGCCTCTTGCAGCAGTTGATAGGCTTCGCGTTGCTGGGTGCGAATCATGCCGCTGGCGTCGGTCTTCGGATTCTCGAAGGCTTCGCTGAACACCTGCGCCGGCAGTTTGCTGCGAAAGGGTTCGAGAATGGCCCGCTCATCGGCGTCGGGCAGGCCGGTGGCGGCCATTTCCGAGTTTTCGAAATAACTGCGGGTGCGCACATAGGCGCCGTTGAACAGTTGCTTGTTGGTCCATTCGAAATCGAACAGCAGGCTCAAGGCCCGTCGCACGCGCATGTCCTGGAACACCGGGCGACGCAAGTTGTAAATGAAGCCCTGCATGCCGGTCGGGTTGCCGTTGGCGATCTGTTCCTTGATCAACCGACCTTCGGTGACGGCCGGGATGTTGTAGGCGTTGGCCCAACTCTTGGCGGTCATTTCCAGCCAGAAATCGAATTGGCCGGCCTTCAGTGCTTCGAGGGCGACGGTGTTGTCGCGGTAGTAATCGGTGGTCATCGTGTCGAAGTTGTAGAAACCGCGATTGACCGGAAGGTCCTTGCCCCAGTAATCCCTGACCCGCTCGTAGCGCACCGAACGCCCGGCTTTCACTTCGGTGACCTTATAGGGGCCGCTGCCGAGCGGAATTTCCAGGTTGCCCTTGTTGAAGTCACGGCTGGCCCACCAGTGTTTCGGCAGTACCGGCAGTTGGCCGAGGATCAGCGGCAGTTCGCGGTTGTTGGCGTGCTTGAATTTGAACAGTACTTTCAACGGATCTTCTGCGATGACTTCGGCAACGTCATTGTAGTAGCCGCGAAACAGCGGTGAGCCTTCCTTGGTCAGCGTCTCGAAACTGAACACGACGTCGTCGGCGCGTACCGGGTGGCCGTCGTTGAAACGCGCTTCGGGGCGCAGGTAAAAACGCACCCAACTGTTGTCCGGGGCCTTTTCGATCTTGCCGGCGATCAGGCCGTATTCGGTGAAGGGCTCGTCAAGGCTGTGCTTGGTCAGGGTGTCGTAGATCTGGCTGATGTCTTCTGCAGGTACGCCCTTGCTGATGAACGGGTTGAGGCTGTCGAAGCCGCCGGACCCGGCCTGGCGAAAAGTCCCGCCTTTGGGCGCGTCGGGGTTCACATAGTCGAAATGCTTGAAGTCGGCCGGGTATTTCGGCGGCTCGTTGTATAGGGTCAAGGCATGCTGCGGGGCGGCAAACGCCAGCCCGGCGAACAGCAGGCCGCTGGCCTGCACGAGCAGGGCGCGGATCGGTTTCATTGATCTTTCTCCGAAGACTTCAGCCACCATGCGCTCAGGCCCAGGGTGTAGGGCGGCGTGGTGACAAAGGCCAACCGGTTGCGGTAGGCCAGGCGATGATAATTGAGGTACCAGTTGGGAATGCTGTAGTGCTGCCAGAGCAGTACGCGGTCGAGGGCCTTGCCGGCGGCAACCTGCTCGTCGCGGGTGCGCGCGGCGAGCAATTGTTCGAGCAGGTGATCGACCACCGGATTGGCGATGCCCGCGTAATTCTTGCTGCCCTTGATCCCGACCTGGCTGGAATGGAAGTACTGCCATTGCTCAAGGCCCGGGCTGAGGGTCTGGCTGAGCGTCATCAGGATCATGTCGAAGTCGAATTGATCGAGGCGTTGTTTGTACTGGGCGCGATCCACGGTGCGCAGGTGCGCGTCGATGCCGATACTTTTGAGATTCTCGATATACGGCTGGAGGAGGCGTTCCAGGTTCGGATTGACCAGCAACAGCTCGAAGCGAAATGGCTGGCCAGCGGCGTTCTGCAGGCGTTGGCCATTAAGTTTCCAGCCAGCCTCGGCAAGCAACGCCAGCGCCTTGCGCATGGTGTCCCGAGGAACGCCGCGCCCGTCGGTCTGCGGCAGGGTGAACGGCTCGGTAAACAGCTTCGCCGGCAGTTGCTCCCTGTACGGCTTGAGCATCAGCCATTCGTGCCCGACCGGCAGGCCGCTGGCGGAAAATTCGCTGTTGGGGTAGTAACTGGTGGTGCGCTTGTACGCATTGCTGAACAGCGCGCGGTTGGTCCATTCGAAGTCGAACATCAGGCCCAGCGCTTCGCGAACTCTGGTGTCAGCGAAGGTCGCTCGCCGGGTGTTCATGAACAGGCCCTGACTCTGGGTCGGGATCTGATGCGCAATCTGCGCCTTGATCACCTCGCCACGGCGCACGGCCGGGAAGTTGTAGCCGTTGGCCCAGTTCTTCGCCTGATGCTCGATGTAGATGTCGAACTCGCCGGCCTTGAAGGCTTCGAAAGCGACGTCGCTGTCGCGGTAGAACTCGACTTCCATGCGATCGAAATTGTACTTGCCGCGATTGACCGCCAGGTCCTTGCCCCAGTAATCCTTGACCCGCTCGAAGATCAACTGGCGCCCCGGCGTCACCGAAGTGATGCGGTACGGGCCGCTGCCCAGCGGCGGTTCGAAGGTGGTGGCCTTGAAGTCGCGGTCTTTCCAGTAGTGTTGCGGCAGCACGGGTAATTCGCCCAGGCGCAGAATCAACAGCGGGTTACCTGAGCGCTTCATCACGAAACGAATGCGCTGCTTGTTGAGGATGTCGACCCGCAGCACTTCCTGCAGCGCGGTGCGATACAGCGGGTGACCTTCCTTGAGCAGCAATCGGTAGGAGAACGCCACGTCGTAGGCGGTGATGGGGGTTCCGTCGTGGAAGCGTGCTTCCGGGCGCAGATTGAACACCACCCAGCTGCGATCTTCGCTGTACTCCACCGATTGCGCGATCAAGCCGTAGCTGGATGCCGGTTCGTCACCGGACGGCGAATACTGGCCGGTGCCGACCATCAGTGGTTCGTTCAGCTCGTTGATGCCGTACTGAAGGAAATTCCCTGTGGAAACCGGGCTGGTGCCCTTGAAGGTATACGGATTGACCGTATCGAAAGTGCCGAACGCCATTACCCGCAACGTACCGCCCTTGGGCGCTTGCGGGTTGACCCAGTCGAAGTGGGTAAATCTGGCCGGGTACTTGAGCGTGCCGAATTGCGCATAACCGTGACTTTCGGTAATCGTCGCACTTGCGGATGAGCTCAAGGCCAGGCTGATCAGGAGCAGGAGGAGGGGACGCTTCAAGTCAGATCTGATCCAGGCGGCTTGGGCTTTGTGGGCCGTACAGTAACAGCTTGTCTGGACAGGAAAAAGATAGCGGGTTAATGGGCTGTTAATCCTCTTGCCGAAGAACCCCTCACCCTGACCCTTTCCAGAAGGAAGAGGGGATGGATCTACCAGTCACCCCGCGTTCAAGCCAGACAACCGTCGAAAAAAAAGCCCCTGAATTTCAGGGGCTGTTTTATCAATCAATGCGGCGAATAAACCGTGAGCATCTGCCCTGGCTTCAATGCCTTGCCTGCGCCCGGATTCCAGCGCTTGAGATGTTGCATCTCAACGTTGAAACGCTTGGCCACTACATACAAGGTGTCGCCGCGCTTGACCTTGTACTGGGTCTGCTGGGCGCTCTCGGCCTTGCCTTTGGTCTTGCTGTTGGCCGCAATTACAGTGTTGACCCGGCCACTCTTGCGCGAAGGGCTGCGCTTGGTGTTGTCCTGCATCACCAGGGTCTGACCGACCTTGAGGTTCTTGCCGGTCAGTTTGTTCCAGCGTTGCAGATCCTTGACTTCAACCTTGTTGGCCTTGGCGATGGTGCCAAGGTTGTCGCCGCGTTTCACGCGGTAGGCGCGCTTGAGCTGCGCCACTTCGGCAGGATCGGCACCTTCGAACACCGGTTTCAGTGAGCGCGGGCTGATCAACTCGTCAGGGCGTATGGTTTGCAGGCTGGCGGTCAGCAGTTGCGCCTTGGACGTCGGCACCAGCAAATGCTGAGGCCCGTCGATGGTCGTGCGCTGCTTGAACGCCGGGTTGAGCTGGAACAGTTCGTCTTCGTCGATGTTGGCCACCGCAGCGACTTTCGACAAGTCCATGCGCTGGTTGATTTCGACGACCTGGAAGTACGGTTCGTTGGCGATCGGATTGAGATTGACGCCGTAGGCTTCCGGCGCCAGGACCACTTGTGACAGGGCCAGCAACTTTGGCACATAGGCCTGGGTTTCCGCTGGCAGTGGCAGGTTCCAGTAGTCGGTTGGCAGGCCGAGCCTTTCGTTACGCTCGATCGCGCGGCTCACTGTGCCTTCACCGGCGTTGTAGGCCGCCAGCGCCAGCAGCCAGTCACCGTTGAACATATCGTGCAGACGGGTCAGGTAATCCATTGCTGCGGTGGTCGAGGCAGTGATATCGCGACGGCCATCGTAGAAACGGGTCTGACGCAGGTTGAAGTAACGACCGGTGGAAGGAATGAATTGCCAGAGACCTACCGCATTGGCCCGGGAATAGGCCATAGGGTTGTAGGAGCTTTCAATAACTGGCAGCAGGGCCAGTTCCAGCGGCATGTTGCGTTCTTCGAGGCGTTCGACGATGTAATGAATATAGAGACTGCCGCGTTCGCCGGCGTTCTCGAGAAAAGAGGGGTTGCTGGCAAACCACAGGCGCTGCTGCTCGATGCGCGGGTTCACGCCCAGGCCTTCCTGCAACTGGAAACCCTGGCGCATGCGCTCCCAGACATCCTGGGGAACCTGTGGGCTGGGCTTCTCGGTCAGCCAGATCGGCTTCTGCTTCGCTCGCGCAGCAATGTTCGGCGTATGGGTCGCTTCAGGCTGCGGGGCATGGCTGGAACAGCCCGCCAGCGTGGCAGACACCGCCACCGCGATGGCTTGCGCCAGGCGGGTCAACGCATCTGAATTGACGGACTTACGTATGGATGACGACATTGGCTGGAAGTAAGTTCCGGGCAAAAATGTCGGGCGATTCTAGAAAGTGCACCCCTCGCGGTCAACCATTCAGAATTTTTGTATCAGGCCATGGGGCACTTAGAACGTATCTTTCCATGCCCGCAGAGCCGCAAAAACCTCACTCGGGGCCCGGTTTTGAGCGCCGTCCCGTTCGTCCACTTTTTGTGTAACCAATGTTTCAGTGGTGCGCAAAAACGGATTTGTGAGCTTTTCAAGCGCCAGGGTCGAGGGCAGGGTCATGACACCGTTTTGCCGTTGGCGGGTGACTTTTTCCAGACGGGCGGCAATGTCCGGGTTGCCCGGTTCAACCGCTGCGGCAAACTTGAGGTTGCTCAGGGTGTATTCGTGGGTGCAATAGACCAGCGTATCTTCAGGCAGCGCGGCGAGCCGGCTGAGCGAGTGGTGCATCTGCTCAGGCGTGCCCTCGAACAAGCGGCCACAACCGGCGGCAAACAGCGTATCGCCGCAAAACAGCAAGCCGTGGTGATAATAGGCAATGTGTCCCAATGTGTGACCGGGCACCGCGTAGACATCGAAGTCCCAGCCGAGCACGCTGACGCTGTCGTTGTCCTTGAGCGCCACGTCTCGTGCCGGAATGTTTTCGCTGGCCGGGCCGTACACGGTGGCGCCGCTGAGCTGCTTCAGGCGCTCGACGCCGCCGACATGATCGTGATGATGGTGGGTGATCAGGATATCGCTCAGCACCCAGCCAGGATGGGCGTCGAGCCACGCCAGCACGGGCGCTGCATCGCCTGGATCGACCACCACGCAGCGTTGGGTACGGTGATCCTGTAACAACCAGATGTAGTTATCGGTGAACGCGGGCAGGGCACTGATCTGTATCATCGTCGGAATTCGCCAAGCGGAAAACATTGGCGCATCTTAGTAGTTCCTGGCGCGTTGGAGAATGACATGACCGATAAAGCGTTCGCTCAGGCAGATCCCGACTGGCTGGCTTTGATCAGCGCCGCCCGTGAATGGCTGTCGGGCCCGCTCGGGCAATTTCTGCTGGATGAAGAGCGGCGCATGCTCGAAGACGAGCTGGCCCGGTTCTTCGGTGGCTATCTGGTGCACTACGGCCCCTCGGCCGAAACCCCGCCGTCAGCGCCGCAAGTGCAGCGCAACGTGCGACTCGGTGCGCCGTTGCCGGGGGTCGAGATTGTCTGCGAAGAGCAGGCCTGGCCATTGAGCGAGCACGCCGCCGACGTGGTGGTGATGCAGCATGGTCTGGATTTCTGTCTGTCACCTCACGGTCTGTTGCGCGAAGCGGCGAGCAGCGTGCGCCCTGGCGGGCATTTACTGATTATCGGCATCAACCCCTGGAGCACCTGGGGCCTGCGCCATGCATTTGCTCACGACGCCTTGCGCAAGGCACGCTGCATCTCGCCATCGCGGGTTGCCGACTGGCTCAATCTGCTGGGCTTTGCGCTGGAGAAACGCCGCTTCGGGTGCTATCGTCCGCCGCTCGCGTCGCCCAAGTGGCAGGCCCGTCTGGCCGGCTGGGAACGCAAGGCCGGTGACTGGCAACTGTCGGGAGGCGGCTTCTACTTATTGGTGGCGCGCAAGATTGTTGTCGGGCTACGCCCACTGCGCCAGGAGCGACGCGAGCCGATGGGCAAGCTGATTCCGCTGCCGATGGCCAAGGTCAACCGCCGCCGCATCGAACCGTAAACCCTTCTTTTTATAGTGGCCGGACTTGCTTCGGCCGCGGTCATCGTCGATCCGCGATTGGCGAGGCACGCATTTTTTCTGGATAGATTGGCATGAGCGAAACCGTCGAAAGCGTAGAACTGTTCACCGATGGCGCCTGCAAGGGCAATCCCGGCCCGGGCGGCTGGGGCGCCTTGCTGGTGTGCAAGGGCGTCGAAAAGGAACTGTGGGGCGGCGAGGCCAACACCACCAACAATCGCATGGAACTGCTCGGCGCGATCCGCGGCCTCGAAGCCTTGAAGCGCCCGTGTGAAGTGCTGCTGGTGACCGACTCGCAATACGTGATGAAGGGCATCAACGAGTGGATGGTCAACTGGAAGAAGCGCGGCTGGAAGACAGCTGCCAAAGAGCCAGTGAAGAACGCTGATCTGTGGAAAGAGCTGGACGAGCAGGTCAACCGCCACAAGGTCACCTGGAAGTGGGTGCGCGGGCACATTGGTCATCACGGTAACGAGCGCGCTGACCAGTTGGCGAACCGTGGCGTTGATGAAGTGCGCGGTTACAAGCAGAGCTGATTTTTTCCAGTTCCACCGTGGCGCCCATTCGCGAGCAGGCTCGCTCCCACATTGGATTTGTGCAGTTCACAAATCCCCCTGCAGGAGTGAGCCTGCTGGCGAAGAACGATAACGCGCCAAGGCAGATACACCCCGTGAGCGTGTTAAGATCCGCGTTTTTGCCCGATTGACCCGTTGAGAGCTGAGCACTGATGGCCACCAGATCCGTTGTACTCGATACCGAAACCACCGGCATGCCGGTGACCGATGGTCACCGGATTATCGAAATCGGTTGTGTCGAACTGATCGGTCGGCGCCTCACGGGCCGGCATTTCCACGTCTACCTGCAACCGGATCGCGAGAGTGACGAAGGCGCCATCGGCGTCCACGGCATCACCAACGAATTCCTCGTCGGCAAGCCGCGCTTTGCCGAAGTCGCCGATGAGTTCTTCGAGTTCATCAAAGGCGCGCAGCTGATCATCCACAACGCGGCGTTCGACGTTGGCTTCATCAACAACGAATTCGCCTTGATGGGGCGACAGGATCTCGCAGACATCACGCAACACTGCTCGATCCTCGACACCCTGATGATGGCCCGGGAACGTCACCCGGGTCAGCGCAACAGCCTCGATGCATTGTGCAAACGTTATGGCGTCGACAACTCCGGCCGTGAACTGCACGGCGCCTTGCTCGACTCCGAGATCCTCGCCGACGTCTACCTGACCATGACCGGTGGCCAGACCAGTCTGTCGCTGGCCGGCAACGCCTCCGACGGCAATGGCACCGGCGATGGTTCGGACAACTCCGCTACCGAGATTCGTCGCTTGCCGGCTGATCGCCAGCCAGCACGGATCATTCGTGCAACTGAAGATGAACTGGCTGCGCATCTGGTGCGGCTGGAGATCATTGCCAAGTCGGCCGGTGGACCGGCATTGTGGACGCAGATTGCCGAGGCTGACGCGCAGGCTTGAAGATCAAAAGATCGCGTTGCTGACAACTGGCCACCCTCGCCACTTTCGCTGCAACCCTCTACCCTGAATGCATTGGCGGATTCGAATCCGCCGCCTCAGGACACTGAGCCTCATGTACAAAGACTTGAAATTTCCGGTGTTGATTGTCCATCGTGATATCAGGGCCGACACGGTCGCCGGCGATCGTGTCCGAGGCATTGCCCGGGAGTTGGAGCAGGAAGGTTTCAGTATCGTTTCGGCCACCGACTACGCGGAAGGGCGTCTGGTGGCTTCGACCCATCATGGTCTGGCATGCGTGTTGATTGCCGCCGAGGACGCCAGCACCGACTCGCATCTTTTGCAGAACATGGCCGAACTGATCAGCCTCGCACGGGTGCGGGCGCCGGATCTGCCGATCTTCGCCTTGGGCGAGCAAGTCACCCTGGAAAATGCCCCCGCCGACGCCATGGCCGAGCTCAATCAACTGCGCGGCATCCTTTACCTGTTCGAAGACACCGTACCGTTTCTCGCCCGGCAAGTGGCGCGGGCGGCGCGCAAGTATCTCGACGGTTTGCTGCCGCCGTTTTTCAAGGCGCTGGTGCAACACACCGCCGACTCCAATTATTCCTGGCACACCCCCGGCCATGGCGGCGGCGTGGCGTATCACAAGAGTCCGGTGGGGCAGGCGTTTCATCAGTTTTTCGGTGAAAACACTCTGCGCTCCGACTTGTCAGTGTCGGTGCCCGAACTCGGTTCGCTGCTCGATCACACCGGCCCGCTCGCCGAGGCGGAAGCCCGTGCAGCACGCAACTTCGGAGCCGACCACACTTTTTTCGTGATCAACGGCACTTCGACCGCCAACAAGATCGTCTGGCATTCGATGGTCGCTCGCGATGATCTGGTGTTGGTGGATCGCAACTGCCACAAGTCGGTGTTGCACGCGATCATCATGACCGGCGCGATCCCGCTGTACCTGTGCCCGGAGCGTAATGAACTGGGGATTATCGGCCCGATACCGCTGAGCGAATTCAGCCGCGAATCGATCCAGGCCAAGATCGACGCCAGTCCGCTGACCAAGGGGCGCGCGCCGAAAGTGAAACTGGCGGTGGTCACCAACTCGACCTACGACGGGCTCTGTTACAACGCCGAACTGATCAAACAAAGCCTGGGCAATAGCGTCGAAGTACTGCATTTCGACGAGGCCTGGTACGCCTATGCGGCGTTTCACGAGTTCTTCGCCGGGCGCTATGGCATGGACACTTCGCGCAGCGAAGACAGCCCTCTGGTGTTTACCACCCATTCCACTCACAAGATGCTGGCGGCGTTCAGTCAGGCCTCGATGATTCATGTGCAGGACGGCGGCGCGCGGCAACTGGATCGTGATCGTTTCAATGAAGCATTCATGATGCACATCTCGACCTCGCCGCAGTACAGCATCATCGCCTCGCTGGACGTGGCTTCGGCGATGATGGAAGGCCCGGCGGGGCGCTCGCTGTTGCAGGAAACCTTCGACGAAGCCCTGAGTTTTCGCCGTGCGCTGGCCAATCTGCGTCAGCACATCGCGGCGGATGACTGGTGGTTTTCGATCTGGCAGCCGCCGGGTGTCGAAGGCATCGACCGCGTCCACACCGAGGACTGGTTGCTAAAGCCCGACGCCGACTGGCATGGTTTCGGCGAGGTCAGCGACGATTACGTTCTGCTCGATCCGATCAAGGTCACGCTGGTGATGCCGGGCCTGAACGCCGGTGGCGCGTTGAGCGAGAAGGGCATCCCGGCGGCGGTGGTCAGCAAGTTCCTCTGGGAGCGTGGGCTGGTGGTGGAGAAGACCGGGCTGTATTCGTTTCTGGTGTTGTTCTCCATGGGCATCACCAAAGGCAAATGGAGCACGTTGCTCACCGAGTTGCTGGAGTTCAAGCGCAGTTACGACGCTAATGTAAGTCTGGCGACGTGTCTGCCGTGTGTCGCCCAGCAAGATGCCGCACGCTATCGCGGCATGGGCCTGCGGGATTTGTGCGATCAATTGCACGCCTGTTATCGCAGCAATGCCACCGCCAGGCATCTCAAGCGCATGTACACGGTGCTGCCGGAAATCGCCATGAAGCCGGCCCACGCATACGATCATCTGGTGCGCGGTGAAGTCGAGGCGGTGCCGATCGACGAGCTGGAAGGGCGGATTGCCGCCGTGATGCTGGTGCCGTACCCGCCGGGCATTCCGTTGATCATGCCGGGTGAGCGCTTTACCGAGTCGACTCGCTCGATCATCGATTACCTGAAATTTGCCCGCACGTTCGATAGCAGCTTCCAGGGTTTCGTTGCCGATGTACATGGACTGCAACATGAAGACGAAGGCAATGGGCGGCATTACACCGTCGATTGCGTCAAGGAATGAGGAGCTTTGCGAGCATGCAACCGGTCATGAATCCAAAATACCCAGGGCTGTCGGTGCGGGTTGCCGATGAAGGTTTTGCGCCTTATATCTGGGGCAGTGACTTCAGTTTTGAAGTCGCGGCATATGGTGTCGCTGTTATCGGCAAACCCGTCGACCAGTGGCGGGTGACGCCCATCGTGCCGTACCGCAAGTGCTATGGCATTGATCCCGAGGAATTCAGCAGCTTTCACAAAGCTGCCGATAGCGCGATATTTATGGCCTACCTCGATGATGAGCCAGTGGGCCATCTGGTGATCAGCACCAACTGGAACGGCTTTGCCCATATCGATGAACTGGCGGTGCACGCGCCGGCCCGTCGCCATGGCGTGGCCAAGGCATTGCTGGATGTGGCGCAGTTCTGGAGTCGCAAGAAGAAACTGCCGGGCATCATGCTCGAAACCCAGAACAACAACCTCGGTGCCTGTCGGCTGTATGAGCGATGCGGGTATGTGATTGGCGGCGTCGACAAGTTGCGTTATCGCGGTATTGATCCGAACACCGCCGAAGAGGCGCTGTTCTGGTATCGATTGTTCGATAACCCGCTGGAAAATCCGCTCAGTTCGACAACATCGCCTCGGCTTGTTCCGTGATAATCGCCAGTAACGTCTGAATCGCCGATGAGGGTGCGGCGTGTTTGAAGGTCAGGGCGTAGAGGCTGATCGGCACGGCGGGCGACAGCGGGCAGACATCCAGCCCGGCCGCACGCGCTCCGAGCGCGGTAAACGGGTCGACGATGGCCAGCCCTTCACCAGCCTCGACCATGCTGCGCATCATCTGGTGGGTTTGCACGCGGGTCTGGATACTCGGCGCCGGACGCACGGCCTGGAGTTTGTTATCCAGCGCCGGGCTCAGCGGGTCCTGACCCTCGAGTCCGACCATCGCCTGGCCCGCCAGATCCTGTAGGGAAATGTACTTTTGTCTGGGTTGCAGCCAGCCATGCGGCGCGAGCAGTTGCAACTTGCTCTGGGCCAGTGGCTGGCAATGAATGTCGGGGTGTTCGGGATCATGCAGGCTCAAGCCGAGATCGCTTTCGCGCAGCAGCAAGCTGCGGACGATGTCGCGGGTCGGCGCGCTGAGCAGGCTGCACGGTGCATCTGGCAGGCGTCGACGCAGGGCGGCGAGGCTGTGCGGGAGTAATTGTTGCGCCAGCGGCGGTGTGCCGATGATGCGCAGCGGCGGTGCGAGGTATTGCTTGAGGCTGCTGGCCAGGCGTTGCACCGGCTCCAGCGCTTCGTAAACGTGCGCGATTTCCACCTGCAACGCCCGCGCCTCGGGTGTCGATTGCAGGCGCCCGCGAACGCTGGCGAACAGCATGAACCCCAACTGACTCTCGGCTTCACGCAAACGCTCTTCGACTTCGGTCACCGGCAACTGCAGCCATTCGGCGGCGGTGCCCATGTGACCAGTCTGCAAGAGCGCCTGAATCACTTCGATATGGCGTAAACGCATGCGTGAAGTCCATGTTCAGCAGGTGGGGTCAGAGGCCGAATCCTACCCCAAGTCTGCGCATATGACTTCTGCTCATAACGCACGCTTATGAAGCGACGATTGGCTCAGGTTCGCGCGTCAGGATAATGCCTGACTGAACCAGCTTGAATTCAGCGTCATCAAGTTTCTCGATGCGATCGCCAATCGCCAGTTTGTAAGTGGTGACGGGCTCCTTGCCGGTGATTCCGTCCGCCGACGGAGTGGATTCCTGGAACTCATGCACGGAATAAACGCGGCCTTCCGCATCTCTTGCATGGAACTGACCGACGAGTACTGCTGCCATCTGCTTAGAACCTCTGGAGATAAAACGCTTGATTTGCGGCTTGGTAGACCGTCATCAAGTGCTGTAAGTTTTCCTACAGGAAAAAAATAATCAGCAGGCGGGAATTTCCCTCCTCTGCTGGTGAAATCGTCATCGGATCATCTATAACTAGTGGCTCCCCCACTGACAGTCGAGAGTTTCCATGAGCAATGTCTACAACGTCGCAGTAGTGGTTGGTAGCCTGCGTAAAGCTTCGATCAATCGCAAGGTCGCTTTGGCACTGGCTGAGCTGGCGCCAGCGAACCTGAAGCTTGAGATTGTCGAGATTGGCGACCTGCCTCTGTACAACGAAGACATCGACGGTGATTCACCGCCCGCAGCCTACAGCACTTTCCGTGAAAAAGTGGGTTCATCCGACGCGTTGTTGTTTGTGACGCCGGAGTACAACCGTTCCGTGCCGGCACCGCTGAAGAACGCCATCGATGTCGGCTCGCGGCCTTACGGCAAGAGCGCCTGGAGCGGCAAACCGGGCGCGGTGATGAGCGTATCGCCGGGGGCAATCGGTGGTTTTGGCGCGAACCAGCATCTGCGCCAGTCGTTTGTGTTTCTTGATGTTCACTGCATGCAGCAACCGGAAGCCTATTTGGGTGGCGCGGGCTCGGCATTTGATGAAGCGGGTAAATTAAGCGAGTCGGTGAAGCCGTTCTTGCAAAAGTTTATTGATGCCTACGGCCAGTTCGTCGAGCAACACAAAAAGTAAAGACCTCTTAACCGAAGCCCTGTGGGAGCGAGCTTGCTCGCGAAGGCTGACCTTCAATCACCAATAATGTGTGGCTGAAGGCCTCTTCGCGAGCATGCTCGCTCCCACAGGTTTTGTGGATTGGCTTATTTCCCCCATTGAAGGTTGTTACGAATGCTCTTTGCGTCACTGATTTTTTTACTGACCATTACCCTTGTGATCTGGCAACCCAAAGGCCTAGGTGTCGGCTGGAGTGCGACGTTGGGCGCGGTGCTGGCGCTGATCTTTGGGGTGGTGCACCTCAGTGATATCCCGCTGGTGTGGCAAATCATCTGGAACGCCACCGGCACTTTTGTCGCGCTGATCATTATCAGTCTGCTGCTCGACGAAGCCGGTTTTTTCAATTGGGCCGCATTGCACGTGGCGCGCTGGGGGCGGGGCAGCGGGCGCAAGCTGTTTGCCTTCATGGTGCTGCTCGGTGCGCTGGTGTCGGCGCTGTTCGCCAATGATGGAGCGGCGTTGATTCTTACGCCGATTGTCATTTCCATGCTGCTGGCGCTGCGTTTTTCGCCCGCAGCGACCCTGGCGTTCGTCATGGGTGCAGGGTTTATCGCCGACACCGCAAGCCTGCCGCTGGTGGTGTCGAACCTGGTCAACATCGTCTCGGCGGACTTCTTCAACATCGGCTTCAACCGCTATGCGGCGGTGATGGTGCCGGTGAACTTCGTCAGTGTGGCCGCGACGCTGGGCATGCTGATGTGGTTTTTCCGTCGCGATATTCCGGCGGCTTACGACCCCGAACAGCTCGAGCGTCCAGAAACCGCGATCCACGACAAAGCCACGTTCTATGCCGGTTGGGCGGTGTTGGTGATTTTGCTGATCGGCTGTTTCGCGCTGGAACCGCTGGGCATTCCGATCAGTGCGATTTCCGCTGTCTGCGCGGCGCTGCTGCTGGCGATCGCCGCCCGTGGCCACAAGATTTCCACGCGCAAAGTGATGAAAGAGGCGCCGTGGCAGATCGTAATTTTCTCGCTGGGCATGTATCTGGTGGTCTACGGCCTGCGCAATGCCGGGTTGACCGGGTATCTGGCCGGCTGGCTCGATGGTTTCGCCGGATATGGCGTGTGGGGCGCGGCGTTCGGAACCGGCGTGCTGACGGCGCTGTTGTCATCGATCATGAACAACCTGCCGACGGTGCTGATCGGGCTCTTGTCGATTGATGCCAGTCAGGCGAGCGGGGTGGTCAAGGAGGCGATGATCTACGCCAACGTGATCGGCAGCGACCTGGGGCCGAAGATCACGCCGATTGGCAGTCTGGCCACTTTGCTGTGGCTGCATGTGCTGGAGCGCAAGGGGATCCGGATTGGCTGGGGGTATTACTTCCGGGTGGGGATTGTGCTGACAGTGCCGGTGTTGTTGGTGACGTTGGCGGCGTTGGCATTGCGCTTATCCCTTTGACCGGTTGACCCGATCGCTGTCAAGCCGGCTCCCACAGGATTCGCGGTGCACAAAGAACCCGAGGGGGCTGGCTTGCCAGCGACGGGCCGGTATGAACACCACAGATCTCAGGGTTGCCCGGGGACATTCGGCCAAAGGTCGGACACCAGAAACAGCCGCTCCGCCTCTTCCCATTCCCCTCCCGCATTCTCGGTCAGGCGCACCATCAGTTGCGCTGGCGCCAAGGGTTCCAGCGCCTCGAGCCACATCTGCAAATGCTCACGGCTCCAGGTCTGATCCGCCGGGTAATGCGCTGGCGCCAGCCAGGCATGGCGGGGCAGGGGTTGCCAACGTCCCGGCGGACGCTGCGCCAGGAATGCCGGCCAGTCTTTCTGATGCAACCAACTGCCACGCAAATGCTGCGGATGCGCGCCATTCGGTGATTGCGACTTGCCGGGCCACGGGTACAGCAGATATCCGCCCAGCCACAGTTGTGCACTGAAGGCCTCGATATCCAGTGCCGCCAGGGTTTCACGACTTTCCGGGCGCGCCGAAATGGGCAGTTGATGTTCGGCCAGATGCGCCAGTTTACGATCCAGTCGATCATGGCACCCCGGCCCCAGCCACTGCGCCGGATCCTGGCCGTCGCCGTTTTGCGGGCCGAGGTAGAGTTTGATCGCCAGTTCCAGGTGATGCACGCCGTCGCGATCACGCAGCAGCATGTCCAGCTCGCCAAGGGTGTGCCCCTGGCGGCGGATCGGCAGATTGGCCGCGATCAACTCAATGCCTGGCGCGTGCTGCACGGCAAACTGCCACAGTCGCTCGTAATACAAACCCAGGCGCCGCGTGCGTGCCTGGGACAACCAGTGCAGCAAACCGCTGCTGTCGTGATCGAGCTGACGCAGCCATTGCTCCAGTCGCCCAGGATCGCTGACCCAGTCGCTGCCCGCCAGCGGATGGCGCTGCGGCCACGGCGTGGTCGCGAGCATCGGCGGGGCGAGGATCACCCACGCCAGATCGCGCACGTGCGGATGGCGTAATCGGTGGGGTAGCTGCAGCAGGTCGGGAAATAGGATCATCTTGCGAGCATAGCCTTAAACACGCGCCCGCCCTTGAGGCTGAAAGGATTTTGTCTAACGGCGGCTTTCGCCCATAATCGGGTTTTTCGCGTTTTCGATTGTCCGCAGAGGTCCCATGGAGCAATTTCGTAATATCGGCATCATCGGTCGCCTGGGCAGTTCTCAGGTGCTGGATACCGTCCGCCGACTGAAACGGTTTCTGCTCGATCGTCACCTGCATGTGATCCTCGAAGACACCATCGCCGAAGTCCTGCCAGGGCATGGCCTGCAAACCTCGTCGCGCAAGATGCTCGGTGAAGTCTGCGACATGGTCATCGTTGTCGGCGGCGACGGCAGCCTGCTCGGCGCCGCCCGAGCGCTGGCCAAACACAATACGCCGGTGCTCGGGATCAACCGTGGCAGCCTCGGGTTTCTCACTGACATTCGCCCGGATGAGCTGGAAGTCGAAGTCGCCAAAGTACTCGACGGCCATTACCTGGTGGAAAACCGGTTTCTGCTGCAAGCCGAAGTTCGCCGCCACGGCGAGGCCATCGGACAGGGCGACGCGCTCAACGATGTGGTGCTGCACCCCGGCAAGTCGACGCGAATGATCGAGTTCGAGCTGTACATCGATGGCCAGTTCGTCTGCAGCCAGAAGGCCGACGGCCTGATCGTCGCCACACCGACCGGCTCCACCGCGTATGCGCTGTCTGCCGGTGGCCCGATCATGCATCCCAAGCTCGACGCCATTGTGATCGTGCCGATGTATCCCCATATGTTGTCCAGCAGGCCAATTGTGGTCGATGGCAACAGTGAGCTGAAAATCGTCGTGTCCAAAGATATGCAGATCTACCCGCAAGTCTCCTGCGACGGGCAGAACCACTTCACCTGCGCGCCGGGCGACACCATCACCGTCAGCAAAAAAGCGCAAAAGCTGCGGCTGATTCACCCGCTCGACCACAACTACTACGAAGTCTGCCGGACCAAGCTCGGCTGGGGCAGCAAGTTGGGTGGTGGAGGCGACTGATGCTCGATCCCGCGCGCAGTTATGACTTGATTGGTGACGTGCACGGATGCGCGCTGACCCTCGAACACTTGCTTGATCGCCTCGGCTATCACAAGCAGGGCGGGGTCTGGCGGCATCCATCGCGCATGGCCGTGTTCGTCGGCGACATCATCGACCGTGGCCCGCGGATTCGCGAGGCGCTGCACATCGTCCACGACATGGTCGAGGCCGGTCAGGCCTTGTGCATCATGGGCAACCACGAATTCAACGCTCTGGGCTGGAGCACCCCGGCGCCACCGGGCAGCGGCAAGCAGTTTGTGCGCGAACACACGCCGCGCCATGCGCGCCTGCTGCATGAAACCCTGACGCAATTCGAAGATCATCCGGGCGACTGGCATGACTTCCAGCAGTGGTTCTATCAACTGCCGCTGTTCGTCGATGCCGGACGTTTTCGCGTGGTGCATGCCTGTTGGGATGCCGGCCTGATCGAGCCGTTGCGCGCGTTGTTCCCCGACGGCTGCATCGATGAACACTTCCTCCAGGCTTCGGCAGTGCCGGGCAGTTTCGCCTGCACCGTGTTCGACCGCTTGCTGCGGGGTACCGACATGCGCCTGCCCGACGGCCAGACCATGACCAGTGGCGATGGTCTGGTGCGTTCGTTCTTCCGCACCAAGTTCTGGGAAGACGATCCGAAAACCTACGGCGACATTGTCTTCCAGCCCGATGCACTGCCGGAGCCGGTGGCGCAAACCCCGCTGACATCAACCGAAAAGAATTCCCTGCTGCGCTACGGTGTCGATGAGCCATTGCTGTTCGTCGGCCACTACTGGCGCAGCGGCAAACCGGCGCCGATCCGCCCGAACCTCGCGTGTCTGGATTACAGCGCGGTGCTCTACGGCAAACTCGTCGCCTATCGTCTGGATCAGGAAACGCGTCTGGATCCGCATAAATTTGTCTGGGTCGATGTCGAGCGGCCGGAGGTGCTGCAATGAGTTCGGTAGCGGTATTGCGTCTGCCCCTGGCGGTGGATCTGAGCGGTTTCGTCACGCTGTTGCAACGCATGCAAGTGCCCCATCGAGTCAGTGAAGAGGCGGGCGAGCAGGTGCTGTGGGCGCCTGCGGAGATCAGCGACGACGTGCGTTCGCTGTACGAGCGTTTTCCGGCGGGCGATCCCGATCAGCAGATGGATATCCCGGTTGCGCAGACTTTCAAGCGCCCCGGGTTTGTCGAGCAACTGAAGCATGCCAAGGCTACCGGGTTCATCCTGCTGCTGAGCCTGATCGTCGGCGGCCTGACCTTCCTCGGCGAAAATCTTGAAACCCTTCGCTGGCTGACCTTTCTCGATTTTCGCGTGATAGGCGAGTACATCCACTTCACACCATTGGCCGACAGCCTCGCGGCGGGGCAGTGGTGGCGTCTGGTCACGCCGATGCTGATTCACTTTGGCATCCTGCACCTGGCCATGAATGGCATGTGGTACTGGGAGCTGGGGCGGCGCATTGAGTCGCGTCAGGGCAGCATCAACCTGATCGGCCTGACCTTATTGTTCAGCCTCGTTTCCAACTACGCGCAATTTGTCTGGAGCGGCGCGACCCTGTTCGGCGGCCTGTCCGGCGTGCTTTACGGCTTGCTCGGGCATTGCTGGATCTTTCAGTTGCTGGCGCCGAACCCGGCTTATCGCCTGCCGCGCGGCGTGTTGGTGATGATGCTGGTGTGGCTGGTGGTGTGCATGTCCGGGCTGATCTCGATGATCGGTTTCGGCGAAATCGCCAACGCCGCGCATGTCAGCGGGTTACTCATCGGATGCTTCACCGGTTTGTTGGGTGGTTTGTATAACCGCCGTAAACTGGCCATCTAATTTTAGTTTGTAGATAAAGAGCACGGAGACCCAGATGTCCTCTTTTAACGACATGATCAAGAACATCACCCCGGACATCTACGAGAGCCTGAAACTGGCCGTGGAAATCGGTAAGTGGTCGGACGGTGGCAAGCTCACCGCCGAACAGCGCGAGTTGTCGTTGCAGGCAATGATCGCCTGGGAAATCCAGAACCTGCCTGAAGATCAGCGCACCGGTTACATGGGCCCGCAAGAATGTGCGTCGAAGTCGATCGAAGTGCCGAACATCCTGTTCAAGTCGGATGCCATCCATTGATCGAGATTGGCCGCGGTGCAATCAGCAAAATGTCGGCGCGCCTTGACGGGCCGAACGTGCAATATGCGTTTCGTCTGGATGACGTAGAGGTGCCGGTCAATCCGTTGATCGGCACGACGCTGCGTCTGGAGTATCTGGGGGCGATCCACTGCACCCATTGCGGGCGCAAGACCAAAACCAGTTTCAGCCAGGGGTATTGCTACCCGTGCATGACCAAACTGGCGCAGTGCGATCTGTGCATCATGAGCCCGGAGCGTTGCCACTTTGATGCGGGCACCTGCCGTGATCCGGTGTGGGGCCAGCAGTTTTGCATGACCGACCACGTGGTCTATCTGGCCAATTCCTCGGGCATCAAGGTCGGCATTACCCGTGCAACCCAATTGCCGACGCGCTGGCTTGATCAGGGCGCCAGTCAGGCATTGCCCATCATGCGTGTGTCCACGCGGCAGCAGTCGGGCTTCGTTGAAGACTTGTTCCGCAGTCAGGTGGCGGACAAAACCAACTGGCGTGCGCTGCTCAAGGGCGATGCGGTGTCTGTGGATCTGGCGCAGGTGCGTGATCAGTTGTTTGAAAGCTGCGCCGAAGGTCTGCAAGGCTTGCAAGAGCGATTCGGCCTACAAGCCATTCAGACGATTGCCGATGTAGAACCTCTCGAAATCCGCTATCCGGTCGAGCAATACCCGGCCAAAATCGTCAGCTTCAACCTGGACAAGAACCCCATTGCCGAAGGCACGCTGCTGGGAATCAAGGGCCAGTACCTGATCTTCGACACCGGCGTGATCAATATTCGCAAGTACACGGCTTATCAGCTCGCCGTGCATCAATAAGGATTCCAGCATGCGCACCGAACAACCGAAGATGATTTACCTCAAGGACTATCAGGCGCCCGAGTACCTGATCGACGAAACGCACCTGACCTTCGAGTTGTTCGAGGACCACAGCCTGGTCCATGCGCAACTGGTGATGCGCCGCAACCCGGCGCGTGGCGCGGGCCTGCCGCCGCTGGTGCTTGATGGCCAGCAACTGGAACTGCTGTCGGTGACGCTGTCCGATCAGGAACTGAGTGCCGACGCTTATCAGCTCAGCGAAAACAACCTGATCCTGCAGCCGACCAGCGAAACCTTCACGGTCGACACCAGCGTCAGGATCCACCCGGAAACCAACACTGCGCTGGAAGGCCTGTACAAGTCCGGCACGATGTTCTGCACCCAATGCGAGGCCGAAGGCTTCCGCAAAATCACCTATTACCTCGACCGCCCGGACGTGATGAGCAAGTTCACCACCACCGTGGTGGCCGAACAGCACAGCTATCCGGTGCTGCTGTCCAACGGCAACCCGATTGCCTCGGGGCCAGGCGAAGACGGCCGGCACTGGGCAACGTGGGAAGATCCGTTCATGAAACCGGCGTACCTGTTCGCGCTGGTGGCCGGTGACTTGTGGTGCGTTGAAGACACCTTCACCACCATGACCGAGCGCGAAGTCGCGCTGCGCATCTACGTCGAACCGGAAAACATCGACAAGTGCCAGCACGCCATGAACAGCCTGAAGAAGTCGATGCGCTGGGACGAAGAGGTCTACGGTCGCGAGTACGATCTGGACATCTTCATGATCGTTGCCGTGAATGACTTCAACATGGGCGCCATGGAGAACAAGGGTCTCAACATCTTCAACTCCAGCGCCGTGCTGGCCCGCGCCGAAACCGCCACCGATGCCGCACACCAGCGGGTCGAAGCGATCGTCGCCCACGAATACTTCCACAACTGGTCGGGCAACCGCGTGACCTGCCGCGACTGGTTCCAGCTGTCGCTCAAGGAAGGCTTCACCGTATTCCGCGATTCGGGCTTCTCCGCCGACATGAACTCGGCCACGGTCAAGCGCATTCAGGATGTCGCCTACCTGCGCACCCACCAGTTTGCCGAAGACGCCGGCCCGATGGCCCACGCCGTGCGCCCGGACAGCTTCATCGAGATTTCCAACTTCTACACCCTGACCGTGTACGAAAAAGGTTCGGAAGTGGTCGGCATGATCCACACCCTGTTGGGTGCCGAAGGCTTCCGCAAAGGCAGCGATCTGTACTTCGACCGTCACGATGGCCAAGCCGTGACCTGCGATGACTTCATCAAGGCCATGGAGGACGCCAACGGTGTTGATCTTACCCAGTTCAAACGCTGGTACAGCCAGGCCGGCACGCCGCGTCTGGCAGTGAGCGAGTCTTACGATGCTGCGGCGAAAACCTACAGCCTGACCTTCCGCCAAAGCTGCCCGGAAACCCCGGACAAGGTGGAAAAACTGCCGTTCGTGATCCCGGTTGAATTGGGCCTGCTCGACAGCAAAGGCAATGAGATTGCCCTGCGTCTGAGCGGCGAAGCGTCGGCCCAAGGCACCACCCGCGTGATCTCGGTGACCGAGGCTGAGCAGACGTTCACCTTCGTCGATATCGCTGAACAGCCGCTGCCATCCTTGCTGCGCGGTTTCTCGGCGCCGGTGAAACTGAGCTTCCCGTACAACCGCGATCAACTGATGTTCCTGATGCAGCACGACAGCGACGGTTTCAACCGCTGGGATGCCGGTCAGCAACTGTCGGTACAGGTGCTGCAAGAACTGATCGGCCAGCAGCAGAAGGGCGAAAGCCTGAAGCTCGACCCGCGTCTGGTGTCGGCACTGCGCACGGTGCTGTCCGATGAATCGCTGGATCAGGCGATGGTTGCCGAGATGCTCTCGCTGCCGGGTGAGGCGTACCTCACCGAAATCAGCGAAGTCGCAGACGTTGATGCCATCCATATCGCGCGTGAGTTTGCCCGTAAGCAACTGGCTGAAGGGTTGTTCGAGGCGCTGTGGCTGCGTTATCAGGCCAACCGCGACCTGTCGAAGAAAACCCCGTACGTGGCCGAGGCCGAACACTTTGCCCGTCGTGCGCTGCAGAACATCGCGCTGTCGTACCTGATGCTCAGCGGCAAGCCGGAAGTGCTGGCAGCGGCGCTGGAGCAGTTCGAAACGGCCGACAACATGACCGAGCGCCTGACCGCGCTGGCAGTGTTGGTCAACTCGCCGTTTGATGAGCAGAAGGACCTGGCGCTGGCGAGTTTCGCCGAGCACTTCAAGGACAATCCGCTGGTCATGGATCAGTGGTTCAGCGTGCAGGCCGGCAGCACGTTGCCGGGCGGTCTTGCGCGGGTAAAAGCGCTGATGCAGCACCCGGCGTTCAACATCAAGAACCCGAACAAGGTGCGTGCGCTGGTGGGGGCTTTTGCCGGGCAGAACCTGATCAACTTCCACGCGGCGGATGGCTCCGGTTATCGCTTCCTCGCGGATCTGGTGATCGAGTTGAATGGCTTCAACCCACAAATCGCTTCGCGCCAACTGGCACCGCTAACGCGCTGGCGCAAATACGACAGCGCCCGTCAGGCGTTGATGAAAGGCGAACTGGAGCGGATTCTGGCTTCGGGTGAGCTGTCGAGTGATGTGTATGAGGTGGTGAGCAAGAGCCTGGCGTAATGCTCGCCTAATCAATATCTTCGGCAAACACAAAACCCTGTAGGAGCTGCGGCACGCTGCGATCTTTTGATATGATCTTTAAATCAACATCAAAAGATCGCAGCGTGCCGCAGCTCCTACAGGGGGTTTGCGTTTTGTCAGTTACTTCAAATCAAACCGATCCAGATTCATCACCTTCGTCCACGCTGCGACGAAGTCCTTAACAAACTGTTCCTTCGCATCCGCACTCGCATACACCTCCGCGACCGCCCGCAATATCGCGTTGGAACCAAACACCAGATCAACCCGCGTCGCCGTCCATTTCACGCTACCGTTTTTACGGTCGCGGCCTTCAAACTCGTCCGCGTCCGGTGAGGTCGGCTTCCACTCCACGCCCATGTCCAGCAGGTTGGTGAAGAAGTCGTTGGTCAGCGCTTCGGTCTGACTGGTGAACACGCCATGGCGGGTTTGCCCGACGTTAGTGTTCAGCACCCGCAGACCACCGAGCAACACGGTCATTTCCGGCGCGGTCAGGGTGAGCAATTGCGCCTTGTCGATCAGCAGCGCCTCGGCCGCTACGGTGTATTTCCCCTTGCTGTAATTGCGGAAGCCATCGGCAATCGGCTCGAGAAAACCGAATGACTCGACGTCGGTCTGCTCCTGAGTCGCATCCGTACGTCCCGGCGAAAATGGCACAGTGACCGCGTGGCCGGCATTTTTCGCCGCTTGCTCGACCCCGGCATTGCCCGCCAGCACGATCAGGTCGGCCAGCGAAACTTTCTTGCCGGTTGCGCCGCCATTGAACTCGTTCTGAATCCCTTCGAGGGTTTGCAGGACCTTGGCCAATTGCTCAGGCTGGTTGGCCTGCCAGAACTTCTGCGGTGCCAGACGCAGGCGACCACCGTTGGCGCCACCGCGTTTGTCCGAACCACGGAACGTCGACGCCGCCGCCCATGCGGTCGAAACCAGTTGCGAGACGGAAAGCCCCGATGCCAGCACTTTGCTTTTCAGCGTGGCCACATCGTTATCGTCGATCAGCGGATGAGTGACCTCGGGAATCGGGTCTTGCCACAGCAGCTCCTCGTTCGGCAGTTCCGGGCCGAGGTAGCGTGACAGCGGGCCCATGTCGCGGTGGATCAACTTGTACCAGGCGCGGGCAAATGCATCGGCCAACTGGTCGGGATTGGCCAGGAAACGCCGGGAGATCTGCTCGTAAGCCGGATCGAAGCGCAGCGCCAGGTCAGACGTCAGCATGGTCGGGTCGACACGTTTGTTCGGGTCATGGGCATGGGGAATGGTGCCGGCGCCCGCGCCATTTTTCGGTTTCCATTGGTGCGCGCCGGCCGGGCTTTTGGTCAGCTCCCACTCGAAGCCGAACAGGTTTTCCAGGTAGTTGTTGCTCCACTGGGTTGGCGTGGTGGTCCAGGTCACTTCGAGGCCACTGGTGATGGTGTCAGCGCCCTTACCGGTGCCAAAGCTGTTTCTCCAGCCCAGACCTTGTTCTTCCAGCCCGGCGGCTTCCGGTTCAGCACCGACGTTATCGGCAGGGCCGGCGCCGTGGGTTTTGCCGAAAGCGTGGCCGCCGGCGATCAGCGCCACGGTTTCCTCATCGTTCATGGCCATGCGGCCGAAGGTTTCGCGAATGTCGTGGGCCGACGCTACCGGGTCCGGATTGCCCTCGGGGCCTTCCGGGTTCACATAAATCAGACCCATCTGCACCGCAGCCAGCGGGTTTTCGAGATTGCGCTCACCCTGGTCGGTGCGGCTTTCTTCTTTGCCATGCAAATCCGGCTCGGCGACCAGCGTACCGTCACCGGGCTCCTGCATCGGCTCCTTGCTTTTGCCGTAACGGCTGTCGCCGCCCAGCCATTCGTTTTCCGAGCCCCAGTACACGTCTTCATCCGGTTCCCAGACATCCGCACGACCACCGGAGAAGCCGAAGGTCTTGAAGCCCATGGATTCCAGCGCGACGTTACCGGTGAGAACAATCAGGTCAGCCCAGGAAATATTGCGACCATATTTCTGTTTGATAGGCCACAGCAGGCGGCGGGCCTTGTCGAGACTGACGTTGTCCGGCCAGCTATTGAGCGGGGCAAAACGTTGCTGGCCGGAGCCGGCACCACCGCGGCCATCCGCGGTGCGATAGGTGCCGGCGCTGTGCCAGGCCATGCGCACGAAGAGCGGGCCATAGTGGCCAAAGTCTGCCGGCCACCAGTCCTGGGAGTCGGTCATCAGTGCGCGCAGGTCTTGTTTCAGCGCCTGGAAGTCCAGGCTTTTGAAGGCTTTGGCGTATTCGAAGTCCTTGCCCAGCGGATCGGACTTGGGCGAGTGCTGACTCAGGATCTTCAGGTTGAGTTGATTCGGCCACCAGTCACGGTTCGTCGTACCACCACCGGCGGCGTGGTTGAACGGGCATTTCGATTCATTTGCCATGTTCGGGTCCTTATCAGGTCTGCGACGGCCGGCTCGTGCCGACTTCGGACTTGTAAGGCTAGACCCGAGTTGGCGAGTCGGCTAATAGCCCGACTATTGGACGCTGATAGGCAGAGTCTTTTACCGTAGATGTTGCTGCAAAACCCTCACTCGGCATAGCGCATACCCCCCTGTAGGAGCTGCCGAAGGCTGCGATCTTTTGACGTAGGCCTTTAAAAAGCAAGATCAAAAGATCGCAGCCTGCGGCAGCTCCTACACGGGATTGCGCAGTCAACTCGACTGCGCGGCCTCGTCCTCAAGCACGTCGTCGAGAATGTCCTCTTGCCCCGGTATTTCAGTAATCACACTGAAATCCGTAACCTCCACCGCGCCCAGTCCATAACCCAGCAAATGGAACGAGAACGCCTTGCGCTGCTGCGGGTTCTCAAAGCTGAAATCCATCTCCAGTGGTTGATCCGCCGTGGCGACCATTTCTGCTGGCAAGCCCAGTTGCACGTCCTGCTCGAACTCCTTGGCCTTGAGCTGGATGTACGCCGCCTGTTGCGGATCGACAGAGCGCACGGTCAGGCGCACGCGAGTGTGCGAGCCCTTGGGCATTTCCAGGTATTGCGCGCCGATCAGGTTGTCGGCCCAGTCGTCGTTGATTTGTGCTTGCAGCGCAATGACGTTGGTGCTGCCGAACTGATAGCGATGGTTGAGTGGGGTGCGCAGCAGCGACAGGTCGAGTGCCGAGGCGCGGGCGGCGACTTGCCGGGCGCGCTGGCCGCTGTAGCTGCCCTTGAACGTGGCGCTCTCGGCGATGAAGCCGGCGCTTTCGTAGTAGCGGCAGCGGCGCGGCATGTCACATTCGGAAAAGATGCCCTGACCGTCGTGATAGCGCAGTTTGCCGTTGGTGTACGACATGATTTCACGACCGGAATCGTAGTCGCGAAACAGCGAACGGCCACTTAGCGCGGAGGGCACGGGCAGGTCGAAGTAGTCGAGGATCGACGTGCTCAGATCCACATGACCATAGACCCCGGCATTTAGTCGCGGCAGTTGTGGTTGCTCCGGCGCCAGCGTCAGATTGAAGCCCCACGACGAGGCCAGACGTACGCCGTCGATGCCGTGGGATTCATCGGAGGTGATCACCACCAGCGTGTCTTTGAGCACACCTTGGCGCTCAAGCCCTGCGAGGAACTGGTCCAGCGCATCGTCCAGATAACCGACGGCGGCCTGCTTGGGTGTCTCGTAGCGCTCCAGGTATTCGTCCGGCGCGGAGTAGGGCTGATGCGTGCCGACCGTCAACAACGTCAGCATCCACGGCTGTTTCTGCTTGTTCAGTTGGCCGACGTAATCCAGCGCACCCTCGAAGAACGCTTTGTCATCCTTGCCCCACGGAAACTCCAGGTAGTTGGCATTGGTGAACCATTCCAGGCCATGAGTCGCATCGAAACCGATGTGCGGCATGATCTTGTCTTTGGCCATGAAGCGCAGCCCGGCGCCTTGCAGGTAGTGAGTGCTGAAGCCATGTTCGCGCAGCTGCGCCGGCAGGCAGGCCTGATTGCGTTCCTTCTGAGTGAGCATTTCCACGCCTTTGGGCGTGCCGTTGTTGAGTTTGTCGTAATCGCCACAGAGCATCGCGTACAGACCGCGAATGGTCTGGTGCGTGTGCAGAACGTAATCCGGAGTGTTCATGCCGCGCTCGGCCCAGCGGCTGAGGTTGGGCATAAGGTCTTCCTGATAATGGCTGCCGATGGCTTCGCGATTGGCGCGGATGTAAGCCCCGGGAATGCCTTCCAGTGCAATGATCAAGACGTTGCGTGCTTGCCCCGGCGCGGCCAGCAGTTTTTGACCGTTGAGGTCGACGTCGGTGAGCCCGGCCATCGCCGGTGTGGCTTCTTCGACATCACCGTCAAGCCATTCCTCGGCCTGAATCTGAATATCGGCGACCTGAGTGGCGAGCAATTGATGCGGCAGGTTGTACGCGCGCCACGGATCGTCCTCACTCGGCCACAGATTCTGCGCGCCCCAGTGCGCGGCGAACAATACCAGCGGCGCGCTCCAGACCGCGCGGGGCAGGGGTGGGCGGACAATGCCGCGACCGGTGAACTGCGTCAGCAGCCAGAACGCCAAGGCCAGCAGCAATGTGATGCCCAGCGCCGGATGCGCCAAACCACCGCCGGTGGAGTTTTCGACAAATTGCGGATCAATCAGGTAATGCAGATCGGAAGGATTCGGCAAACGGCCAACAGCGCTGACCAACTCGGCCGTTGCCACCGCCAGCAGCGCCCAGAACACCAGCACCGGCATCGCCAGCCACCATGCCCGGCGATGCAGCAGAACCACCAACAGACTGCCAATGGCCAAATCCGATAAATATCCAAGCGGTGTCGACCAGCCCAGCGTCGCGCGCAGGCACACTGGCACGATCAGTACCAGCAGAATTAGAGAGAACAGGCGGGCATGCGGCTGCCGTAACCAGCGAAAAAGAGCGCTCACAAAAAAAGACCTTCCAGTCATTAAATCGTCAAAAAAGTGTGGGTGATGATACCAAGGGTGAGCTGTCTGATCGCCTTTTAAAACTTGAAGGTGATCCGGTGTCGGGAGCACTTGTAAGCGTGGGCACCGAGCTGGAGCCCAGTCAGGGGCGGGTGTCTGACATTTAACCGGAATACGGCAGGCGAATCGGTGCAGGCGTTTTTTTGTTTCAGGCTGTTTAACCGAAACTGGGATCCGCCTGCACCGACTTTTGCTCAGTTCACGCCGTCATCAAAAATGCTTTCAATCGGCATCTCGAACGCCCGGGCAATCTGGAAGGCTGAGGATCCACATCAAGCCCATAACTGGCCACACGCAAGTCCACGCGATGTGCGGCGCGCCGACGTTTTCCAAAAAGCCGTTGCTGAAGGTCAGCAGCGCTGAAGCGGCAACCGCGAAGCCCAGCGCTTTCGATCAGCTTGGCAACAGCCCTTCATCCCTGGCATTTAACGTCTTGCTTTCTGGACAGGGTAAGGGCCACTCAGTAGCATTTGCGCTCAACGGACTTTCCCTGTGCACATCCTTCGACGTGCAATTCTCAAGGAATCGACATGCGCGAAACCCCAAAGGCCGAACAACGGACGGTCGTGACGCTGGTCAACGGCGAGATTCACTACGAAAGCCAGATCAGTTTCAGCTCGGTGTCGATCGTCAATGGCGAGGTGCGTGTGCATTCCGCTGTCGGCGATCGACTAGACGTCCAGGTTCCCGGCGCGGACTTCGCGCTGCGCTTTGATCTGAACGAAGTGCAAAAAATACCGGTGGCGCACCAGACGCCGGTTGAACCCGTGCCTGCCGATGACAGCTTGAAGTTGTTCACCTGGAAAACCGTGCTGATCACCCTCGGGCTGTGGTTCTTCGTCGGTTCGGTTTTCGGTTGGCTGGGGTTTTTCGTTGCAGCCGGATATTTCGGTTACCAGTGGCGCCAGGTGGCAAAGCGCAAGGAACAGCTGGCTCAGGTAACCGCAGCTCCAGCCGTGCCCCGTTCCGGATCGGGTATGTCACGAGAGAGCGTGCGCAACGCATTGGCCCGCAAGCGTTGATGCGGTGCACAGCTAAAGCTAAAAAAGGGGCGGACTGATCAACGATCAGGCCGCCCCTTTTTTGTTACCGCTTAGTCAGATCAATGCATTTTGCTGTGATCGTGACCTTCCATGTTGGTCAGCGAACGCACGCTGGCCTTCACTTCAACGGTTTCTTTTTCGCCTTTGGCGTTTTCCACGGTCAGGGTCAGCGGCACGGATTCGCCTTCTTTCAACTGACCGGTCAGGCCCATCAGCATGACGTGGTAACCGTTCGGATCAAGCTTGACGGCTTTACCAGCCGGCAGGTCGACCGATTTGACCGGGCCCATGCTCATGACGTCGTTCTTCATGCTCATTTCGTGGATCTGCACGTCCTTGGCCACTGGGGTCGCGACGCTGAGCAGCTTGCTGTCGCTGTCGGCGGTGAGAGTCATGAACGCGCCGCTGGCGGACTGGGACGGCACGGTTGCACGCACCCACGCATCGTCGACCTTGGTCTGCGCCGAAACCTGAAAGGCCAGGCCCAGCAGGGACAGACCGAGTACCGCACGTTTGATGTTGTTCAGAACCGGTTGCATTAGCAAACCTCCATAACAGTAAGCAAATCTTCCGTGCATTCTTCTGCCGAAAGCGAGGTGGACAGACCCAGGCGCAGCTCGCCGCGCGAGTCGAAGACGTAACTGGTGGAAGTGTGCGAGATGGTGTAGGTGTCGCCGGCCGGCACCTTCTCGAAAAACACGTCGAATTCCTTGGCCGTGGCCTTGGTTTCCTCAAGCGTGCCGTACAGCGCGACGAACGTCGGGTCGAAGGCTTTGACGTAGGCGTCGAGGATTTGCGGCGTGTCGCGCTCGGGGTCGAGGGTGATGAAGATCACCTGCAAGCGATCGCCGTCCTTGCCCATCAGTTTTTTGATTTTTGCCGCGCGGGCCAGGGTGGTCGGGCAGATCGCCGGGCACTGGGTGAAGCCGAAGAACACCATCGGCATCAGGCCGCGGAAGCTCGACAGGGTCATGGTGTCGCCGTCGGTGTCCTTCAGTTTGAAGGTGCGGCCCATGATCTTGTTACTCAGATCCTTGCCGTACTTGTACGACAGTTGGCCGCGGGTGTCGCAGCCGGCGAGCAGGCCGAGCCCGAGTACGCCCATTCCCGCAAGTACCTTGCGGCGAGTCAACAAAGCCGTCATCTAATACCGCCTTTTGCAGCCCGTCAGTCGGCAGGACCGGCGGGGTGGGTTAACCGTAAAAGCGGCGCATGATAACAAACTGAACCGGCGAGTCGGTTTTCGATCGGCTGACAGGGTGTCGCAGGGCGACAAAAGGTGTAAGAAAAAGTGACCAGCGCGAGCGGTGGCGTGATGAAGGCGTTATTGGCTCATAACCGCTGCGCTCAAACACCAACGGTTGCGCCCCTGTTGCTTGGCCTCGTAGAGACAAGTGTCGGCCGCTTTCAACAACGAGGCCGACGTGACCGAGTCGTCGACGGGATGACGCGTGGTGATGCCGGCACTGGCTGTGACATTCCCCAAAAGATGTCCGGCATGTTCCATCTTCAGCGCACGAATACTCTGCAAAATGTCCTCGGTGACCTGAATCGCCCCAGCGCTATCGTATTGGGCAATAACACGGTGAACTCTTCGCCGCCATAGCGTACGGCCAGGTCACCCGGACGTTTGACCGCTTGCTGGATCGCCTGCCCGACCACGCTCAGGCAATCATCACCCGCCGCATGCCCGTATTGGTCGTTGTAGCGTTTGAAGTGGTCGACATCGAGCATGATCAACGACAGCGCCGAGCCTTGGCGACGGGCCAATCGAATTTCATCGGCCAGCGAATTGTCCAGGCGTCGACGGTTGCCAAGCCCGGTCAGGGCGTCAGTCAATGCCATGTCGCGCATGGTCTGATGGGCGTGGCGGATTTGTCGTTCCATCGCCATACGCTGGCGCAACTGGCGCAGGACGATGAGCCCTAAACAGCTCAGCACCAGAATCAGAAACACCGGCACGAAGCCGTTCTTCAGCAAATCCTGCTGCCAGGGTTCGATGATTGAATCACGCGACAGACCTGCCTCGACCACCAGTGGATAGGTCGTGAGGGCGCGATAGCCATACAAACGCTCGGTGTCGTCGACGACGGCGCGCACTTGCGCGATGCCTGAGTAGAGATGCGGGGTTGTCTGTGTTCCGCTCTGGCGAGTGGCGTCCGAGCATGAACATCTCCTTGGGTTTATTGCACACGTGAAGCGGGAAACAGTATGACAAGGATCGCCGCGAAGGTCGGGATCGCAGCGAAATCCTTGATCAGTGTCGCGTGATTGTCCTTTTTGGGTTGACGGTGAAACGCTTTTCAGCCGATTTATCCAGCGCTGGAGTGTCAGTAATCTGGGCCCATCTTGAACGCAACAAGAACTTCCCCAACCCAAAAGGACTGCACAGATGAACACTCCAACCTACAACCGCCTCAACAAAGACGACGCCGTAGTACTGCTGGTTGACCACCAGACCGGTTTGATTTCTCTGGTGCAGGACTTCTCGCCGAACGAGTTCAAGAACAACGTTCTGGCGTTGGCTGATCTGGCGAAATTCTTCGAACTGCCGACCATCCTCACCACCAGTTTCGAACAAGGCCCGAACGGCCCATTGGTACCGGAACTGAAAGAGATGTTTCCGGACGCGCCGTACATTGCCCGCCCAGGCCAGATCAACGCCTGGGACAACGAAGACTTCGTCAAGGCGATCAAAGCTACAGGCCGCAAGCAGATCATCATTGCCGGCGTGGTGACCGATGTTTGTGTGGCGTTCCCGACATTGTCGGCACTGGCCGAAGGGTTTGATGTGTTCGTGGTCACCGATGCCTCCGGCACCTTCAACACCACTGTGCAGCAAGCCGCATGGAGCCGCATGACCCAAGCCGGCGCACAAATGATGAACTGGTTCTCGGTAGCCTGTGAGCTGCACCGCGACTGGCGCAACGACATCGAAGGACTGGGTAATCTGCTGTCGCAGCGGATTCCGAACTATCGCAACTTGATGAATGGTTATGCGGCGCTGACGGCGCAGCAAAAATAAGTCGACGCTGACTGACTAAAAGCCTGCCCTCAACAGCAGGCTTTTGTTCGTCTGATACCGATGAGCAGCATGAACGCCTGATCACTGTTTTCGCCGAAGGCAAACAGCACGCATTGCGCAGGTGCCGAACGCTTTAATCGCTTTGCGGCTTCAGCGTTTGATACCACTCGGCATACGGTGTGTTGTTCACTTTGTATCGGTTGTAATCCGCACTGCCGTCCTCCCACCAGACCGGGCCACGTTCGCCCAGTGCCACTTTGGCGGCTTGCACATGCGCCCTGGCTGTTTTCAATTCTTGCGGGTCATCCAGCGACTTCGCCGCTTTGACTTCGCGTCGCGCAGTCATCAAGTCGTCGACCAGATGCTGGCGTTGTTGCGGGTCCAAAGACGGGTTGCTGCATCGCCAAAGCCGTTCTTTGACCACGAAATAACGGCCGTCAGGCGTGGTTGGATACATCTGCTAACCCCTCTGAAGATGCAGGCGCTTCTGGCATGTTGATAGCCGAGATCACGGGGCGCTCAACGGCAGAATCAAAGCCCGTGCCGCAGCGCCTGCACGGGTCGGTTGAGGGTTACGGCATTTTCGCTTCGTACAGCAAATCACTGACTCGCGACACCAGGGTATCGACCGCAAAAGGCTTGGTCAGCACTTGCATCCCCGGCCCTAGTTGAGCGCTGCCGATGACGGCGTTTTCGGCGTAACCGGTGATGAACAGGGTTTTGAGTTTCGGGCGGATTTCCCGGCCCGCATCGGCCATTTGCCGGCCGTTCATGCCGCCCGGTAAGCCGACATCGGTGATGAGCAGGTCGATCTGCGCGTTGGAGCGCAACGTCTCAAGGCCTTCGATGCTGTCAGCCGCATCCAGCACGGTATAGCCGAGTTCGCTGAGCACGTCTTTGAGCAGCATGCGCACCGTGGGTTCGTCGTCGACGATAAGGATGGTCTCGCCTGCTTTTACCAGCGGTGTTGCCGTGCTGCGGGTGGCGTCGTGATTTTGTTTGGCTTCGCCGCGATAGCGTGGCAGGTAGATGCACATCGTGGTGCCTTGGCCGACTTGTGAATGCACACGCACATGGCCACCGGATTGTTTGGTGAAGCCGTAGATCATCGACAGCCCCAGACCTGTGCCCTGACCGAGCGGTTTGGTGGTGAAAAACGGGTCGAAGGCCTTGGCGATAACTTCAGTGCTCATGCCGGTGCCGGTGTCGGTGACGCAGAGGCAAAGGTACTCACCCTCGGGAATGTCCAGCGTGCGAACCGACTCGACGGCCACGGCGCGATTGGCGGTTTCCACCGTGATGCTGCCGCCATCCGGCATGGCATCGCGAGCGTTGATGCACAGATTCAGCAGAGCGTTTTCCAACTGGCTGGCATCGACCAGCGCCGGCCAAAGATCGGGTGCCACCAACGTCTTCAGGCGAATGCTCGGGCCGACGGTGCGCTGGATCAACTCGGTCATGCCGACAATCAGCGTGTTGACGTCCGTTGGCCGCGGATCGAGAGTCTGGCGTCGGGAGAACGCCAGCAATCGATGGGTGAGCGCCGCCGCACGTTTGGTCGCGCCCTGGGCGGTGGCCAAATACTTGTCGACGTCCTTGAAGCGGCCCTGAGAGATGCGTTTTTGCATCAGTTCCAGGGCGGCGGAAATGCCGGCCAGCAGATTGTTGAAGTCATGGGCGAGGCCGCCGGTCAGTTGCCCGACGGCTTCCATTTTCTGAGATTGCCGCAGCTTTTCCTCGGCTTGCATGAGATCGGCAGTGCGCGCGATTACACGTTGTTCCAGGGTGTCGTTGAGCGCGCGCAGTGCCGCGTTGGCCCGATCGCGCTCGGCCTCGACACTGCGCCGCTCTTCCACATCGATCAGCACGCCGGGGAAGCGCAGCGCCGTACCGTCGTCGGCGCACTCGACGCGCCCGTTGGCCTCGAGCCAGTTGTATTTGCCATCGGCGTCGCGCACCCGATACTGATGGGAATAGGCGCCGCCGCGGGCAATCGCTTCGTTGATCGCACCGATGAGTCCGTCCCGGTCGTCGGGGTGAACGGTCGTCACCACTTGTTCCAGGCTCAGACCGGTGCGGCCCAGAGCCGGGTCGAGATTGAACACCTTGGCGAAGGCTTCATCCACGGTAAAGCTATCGGTCGGCAGGTCCCAGTGCCATGTGCCGATAATGGCGCCGGCGGCGAGGGCAAGTTGTACACGCTCGACGTTTTCACGCGCCAGTGCTTCGCTGACGCGCAGGCGTTCTTCGGCGTCGCGTCGTTCGGTGACGTCATTAAAGAGGATCGCGATTTGCCGGTCGGCAGGATCGCCGACTCGTACGGCACGTACGTCGAACCATCGCTCAAAGGTGTTGGCGTAACTTTCGAAGTTCGCCGGTTCGCCAGTCTTGGCTACGTGCCCGTAGGTCTCGAACCAGAACTTTTCCAGGTTGGGTGCAAACTCGGTCACCCATTTACCCCGCAGATTGACCCCGCATTGACGTTCGAACGCCGGATTAGCCTCGACGAAGTAGTAATCCACCGGACGATCGTCGGCGTCGAATTTGACCTTGACGATGGCGAATGCGGCTTCGATGGTTTCCAGAATGGTGCTGAAGCGTTCTTCGCTCAGGCGCAGCGCCGTTTCGGCACTGCGCGAGCGCGTCAGATCAAGCATCGCACCGATTATGCGTTCGGCGCGGCCGTCGGCGTCGCGGATCAAGTGGCCGCGGTCGAGCACTTCGGCGTAGGAACCGTCCTGGCAGCGGAAGCGGTACTCGGCGCTCCAGGTCGATCCGCTGCCGTCGATGGCCGAGCGTATCGATTCCTCGACGCGTTCGCGATCCTGCGGATGGATCTGGGCAAAGCGCCATTCACTCGTCGAGTCGATGGCCGCACACGGGAATCCATAAGCCTGTTGCAGGGCTTCGTTCCAGACAATCTGCCGGGTCTGTAAATCCCAGTCCCAGACCGCATCGCGTGTGGCCTTGAGCGCCAGGCGATAGCGCTCTTGCGATTCGAAAAGTGCACGGCCAGCGAGATGCTCCTGAGTGCGGTCACGAAGGATTTTCACGAAGCCCAAATGGGATTGATCGTCAGCATAGAGCGGCATCAGTTCGCCCGACGCCCAGAACAATTGGCCGTCCTTGCGCAGGTGCCAGCGCTCATCGGAGGCGCGCCCTTCAAGCAGAGCGCGCTGCATTTCCATTTCAACGCGACCCGAAGCGCGATCCGTCGGCGTGAAAAAAATCGCGGCGCTTTGGCCGAGTATTTCCTCGGCGCTCCAGCCCATGACATTGACGGCGCCGGCGTTCCATTCGGTAATGTTGCCTCGCGGATCGGTGGCGACCATGGCGAAATCGATCGCGCACTCGAAGATCGCCCGCTGGCGCGCTTCACTGGCGGCGAGTGCCGCACGGCTGGCGGCCAGTTGCGCGGCGATATCGTGCTGTGCGCCGTTGACGAGTGTTTGTCCTGCGCTGGTTTCCAGCGCCTGGCGCAGGCGCATGACCTCTGACTCAAGCGCTTCGCGGGTAAGATGTTTCAGGATTTTCACCACTCACGCCTGATTGATTATTGTGGTCCGGACTCGTTCAGCGTGCTGCAAACGAACACTACGGGTCACCCATTGACACGGCGCGACCTACATAAGTTGCAGCCTTGAAGGACGGCGCTTGCGGATCTACAACGACTGCCCGTTATCCAGCGTGTCGAGCAGCATTTGCCCGCGTTGCCAAAGGGCCTGCTGTTTGGCTTCAGGCATGCGGTCGAGGTTTTTGTAGAGCATGCCCATGCGCTGATTGCTGCGCAGCAGGTTGCCGTGGCGCATCAGAAAATGCCAGTACAACGAATTGAACGGGCAGGCATTATCGGTGGTGCTTTCACTCACCTTGTAGGCGCAATCGCGACAGTAATCGGACATCCGCTTGATGTACTGGCCGCTGGCGCAGTAAGGCTTGGAGCCCAGGTATCCACCATCGGCGTGCATGACCATGCCCAGGGTGTTGGGCAACTCGACCCAGTCGAACGCGTCCATGTAAATGGCCAGATACCACTCGCAGATCTCGCTCGGCGCGATGCCGGCCAGCAAGGCGAAATTGCCCGTGACCATGAGCCGCTGGATGTGGTGTGCATAGGCATGTTTGAGACTTTGACCGATGGCCTGGCGCATGCAGTTCATCTGTGTTTCGCCGGTCCAGTAGAACTCCGGCAATGGCCTGGTGTTACCGAATGAATTGCCTTCGGCGTAGTCAGGCATTTTCAGCCAGTAGACCCCGCGCACATATTCACGCCAGCCGATCAGTTGCCGAATGAAGCCTTCGGCGGCGTTCAGGGCAACGCTGCCCGCCCAATAGGCCGACTCGACGTCGTTGTACAGTTGCCGCAGATCGAGCAAGCCGATGTTGAGCGCGGCACTGATGCGCGCATGGAACAGAAACGGCTCGTCGCTGGCCATGGCGTCCTGATAATCACCAAAACCGGCCAGGCCGAAATCCAGAAAGTATTGCCACAGCGCTTGGGCGTCGGCGTGGGTCACCGGGTAGTTGAAGTCGTCCACAGCGCCGTAGTGACTGGCGAAACGCTCGCGCACCAAAGCGAGGACTTGCTGAGTGACAGGGTCCGCGCTGAAGTTGAGCGGGTAGGGCGGCTTCACGCCTTTGGGCAGCGACTTGCGGTTGTCGGCGTCAAAATTCCAAGCGCCACCCACCGGAGTGCCATCTCCATTGAGCAACATCCTGCTTTTGCGGCGCATCTCGCGGTAGAAGTACTCCATGCGCAGCTGCTTTTTACCGGCCGCCCAATCGGCGAACTCGGCGCGGGTGCATAGAAAACGGCTGTCACTGTGCCAATGGATGGGCAAACCACAATCGCGCAGCGAATGCTCCAAACGCCAGTCGCCGCATTCGGTCAGGTGCAACTCGTCCGGCTTTAGAAGCGCATGCCAGCGCTGCAACTCACTCGGCACAGCGCCGGTGTTTTGCGGATCGTCGAGCCTGACGTACTGCACCTGAAAGCCTTGCTCCTGCAACGCCTGAGCAAAATGACGCATGGCGCTGAACACCAGAACGATTTTTTGCGGATGGTGAGGAACATGGCTGGCTTCCTCCATCACCTCGACCAAAAGGACGGTGTCGCGTTCGCGATCAAGCCCTTGCAACGAGGCGAGATCGAAAGATAACTGGTCACCGAGGACCAGGCACAAGCGGTTAACAGTCTTCATTCGAACGCAATCAGCCTGATGAGAGGCAATAGAGGTAGCCAGTGGTGGGAAAGTCCTTGCTCAGATAGTTGTACGGAAAGTTGGTTTTGTATAGGTTTTTTTGCTAGCCGGGGTACACCGGGTAATCGATATAACCTTCAGCGCTGCCGCCATACACCGTGGCCGGGTTCAGCGCATTCAGCGGCCAGCCGTTGGCGATTCGCGCAGGCAGATCCGGGTTGGCCATGAACGGCCGACCGAAAGCGACTAAATCGGCGAGACCGGAGTCGAGCAACTGCGCACCGGATTCGGCGTTGTAGCGCCCGGCATAGATGATCGCGCCGCTGAAGGTATCGCGCACCGCTTGGCGGAAGGTTTGCGGCATCGCTGGCGCGTCGTCCCAATCGGCTTCGGCGATGGACAGGTAAGCAATGCCGACGTCCTCCAGCAGCTTGATCGCTTCTATATAGGTGGTGTGCGGATCTTCCTCGACCAGGCCCAGGTACGTGCGCGCCTCATCGGTGGTAGTGAACAGCGGTGCGAAGCGCACGCCGACCTTCTCCTTGCCAATGCACTCGGCGACGCCCGCCACCACTTCGCGCAGAAAACGCAGGCGATTGTGCAGCGAACCACCGTATTGATCGGTGCGCAGATTGCTGTGGGCGGAGATGAACTGGTTGACCAGATAGCCATTGGCGCAGTGCAGTTCGATGCCGTCGAAACCGGCCTCCATCGCGTTGCGTGCTGCCTGGATATAGAGCTGGATCAGCTCCTGAACTTCATCAGTGCTCAACGCGCGCGGTGCGGACGGCGGCACCAACTCACCTTTGCCTGGCGCGGTTTCGATGAACACACTGACGCGGTCGGTCGCCACGGCGGAAGCCGATACCGGCGCCGCACCGCCAGGTTGCAACGCGCTGTGCGACACACGGCCGACGTGCCAGAGCTGGGCGAAAATCACCCCGTCGACGGCATGCACGGCATCGGTGACTTTGCGCCATCCGGCAATTTGCTCAGGGGTGTGAATGCCCGGCGTCCAGGCATAACCCTGGCCCCGCGGCTCGATCTGCGTGCCTTCGGTCACCAGCAAACCCGCGCCGGCGCGCTGCTGGTAATACTCGGCCATCAATTCATTGGCGATGTTGCCCGGTTGGGTACTGCGCTGGCGCGTGAGAGGCGGCAGGACGATGCGGTTTTTCAGCGTGTGCAGGCCCAATTGGGTGGGAGTGAAGAAACTGCTGTTGTTCATGAATGACCTTTTTTACTGGTTTATTAGACCAGTCAACTATTGAGTGAGCGTAAAAAAACGCCGTGCATGACGCGCACGGCGTTCGGGTGGTTTTCCCCGCGAGGGGGCTTGGCGTGAGAAATCAGCCGAGCATCTTCAGCAGTTTTTCGGCGACCGCTGCGGAGCTGGCAGGGTTCTGGCCAGTGACCAATTGCCCATCTGCTACCACATGCACTTGCCAGTCGGCGACCTTGGAGTAGTAACCGCCAAGACGCTGGAACTCGTCTTCGATCAGGAACGGCACGACATCAGTCAAACCGACCGCAGCCTCTTCTGCGTTCGTGAAACCGGTGACCTGGCGATGCTGGATCAGCGGTTTGCCCTCGGCATTCAAAACGTGGCGCAGTACGCCCGGTGCGTGGCAAACGAAACCGTGCGGCTTGTTGCTGCGGTCGAAGGCTTCGATCAAAGCGATCGACTGCTTGTCTTCGGCCAGATCCCACAACGGGCCGTGGCCACCTGGGTAGAACACCGCATCGAAATCATCCGCCCGAACATCCGCCAGACGCCCGGTATTGGCCAGTGCCTGTTGGGCGGCCGGATCATTGCGAAAGCGATCGGTCTCGGCGGTCTGTGCATCTGGCTCGTCGCTTTTCGGATCCAGAGGTGGCTGGCCACCGGCCGGGGACACCAGCGTGACGTCGGCGCCGGCGTCCTTGAAGGCGTAGTAAGGAGCGGCGAACTCTTCGAGCCAGAAGCCGGTTTTCTTGCCGGTGTCGCCAAGTTGATCGTGCGAAGTCAGAACCATCAAGATTTTCATAAAGCACCCTTGGTTGATCAGGTGGCGTCGCTGCGCAACGGATTTGCGAAACGCCGACACCGGGAGATGAGTTGTCGGAGCGCAGCATAGATTCCAATTAGACCAGTCGTCTAGTAGTTTTTTCTACGCAGGTTTTTCACTGACAGATATGGCAAACTCCCGTTCCCTGGAAATATACGACTGGTCTATTGTCTGGTAATTTGCGCCCCATGAAACCGACCTACGACGACACCCGCCAACACTTGCTCGATACCGGCCACCGGATGATGGCCGAGAAGGGCTTCACCAGTGTCGGCCTTAATGAAATCCTGCAAACCGCTGGCGTGCCCAAGGGCTCGTTCTATCACTATTTCAAATCCAAAGAGCTCTACGGCCAGGCCTTGCTCGAGGATTACTTTGTCGGTTATCTCGCCGACATGGAGCGGCGCCTGACGCTGCCGGGCCTTACGGCCTATGAGCGGTTGATGGATTACTGGCTGGGCTGGCAGAACCGCTGCACCCTTGAAGGGCATGGCGATGAGTGTCTGGTGGTGAAACTCAGCGCCGAAGTCGCCGACCTGTCCGAGTCGATGCGCCTCACCTTGCGTGATGGCGCCGAACAAGTGGTGTCGCGCATTACCCTGTGCATCGAGCAGGGCCAGGCTGAAAACAGCCTTCCTGACGGCGATGCTCGCCAATTGGCGGAAACCCTGTACCAGATGTGGTTGGGCGCCAGTCTTCTTAACAAGTTGCAGCGCACCGGGCAGTCGCTGAACACGTCGATGGCGACCACCCGGCAACTGCTCAGCGTTTGAGTTCGGCGGTCGGCTAAAGCGCCGCCCATTGATCGCGGTATTGCAGCAGAAAATCAACGAAGGCCCGCACGTGTTGCGGCACGTAGCGCCCGTGCGGATACAGCAAGGTGTAAGGCCGGGAACGACCTTTATAGGGCTGCAGGACCTCGACGAGGCGGCCGTCCGCCAATTCCTGTTCGACAATGAATTTGTAGGTCTGGAACACCCCGGCACCGTGCTTGGCCAGGGTCACGCCACCGAGCACATCGTCGGAGCAGGAATAACCGCCGTCCGAAATAATCTCTCGATCGCTGCCATTTTCCTGAAATAGCCATGAAATCCGCCGTCCGCTGCTGGGCAGTTCGAACTGGATGCACTCGTGTTCCACCAGATCTTCCAGCGTCTGCGGCGTACCGGCCTTGTGCAGATACTCGGGCGAGGCGACCACCACCAGTTTGGCGTCCTCCAGCAGGCGCGCAATCATCGTTGAGTCCGGTTGGGCGCGGACGCGGATCGCCAGGTCGTAGCCCTCCGCGACGAAGTCGATGTTGCGATTCCCCAAGTGGATATCGACGGTGACGTCGGGGTACAGCGCGCGAAATTTTGGCAGCAGCGGCAGGATGCGGTGATGCCCGTAAGTGGTGGGCAGACTGATGCGCAATCTTCCTGACGCACTTGTCTGTGCGCCCATGACCTCTTGCTGAGCTTCAACCAGTTGGGTCAGCGCCTGGTTGCACTGGACGAAGAAGTTGCTACCGGCCTCGGTCAAGCGAATGCTGCGCGTGGTTCGCGCGAAGAGCCGAGCACCGAGCCGTTGTTCCAGACGCAGAATCGACCGGCTCACCGCTGCCGGAGTCACTCCGGCGAGCTGCGCAGCCGCAGTGAAGCTGCCCGCTTCGGCGGCGAGGCAAAAGAGTTCGATACTGCCCAGCTGCAAGTCTTCAAAGTGGCGCTTCATAATCGATTACACCGAGGCTCAACGGATCTTTCATTCCGGTATTTACCACAACAAACGGCACCGCCGGTATAGACCGACGGTGCCGTTTGTTGTGGCGAGGACAGCGGCTGGATCAATGACCCGCGCTCTGGCCACCGTCGACGTGCAGGATCTCGCCCGTGACAAAGTTCGCGTTATCCAGATAGAGGATCGCTTGCACGATGTCATCAATCTCGCCCATGTGGCCAACCGGGTGGAGATTGCCCAGCGCTTCGTGGGTTTCCACGCCGTGCATTGGCGTCTTGATGATGCCCGGCGAAACCGCGTTGACCCGAATGCCGCGCTTGGCGTACTCGATGGCCAGCGATTTGGTTGCCGCGTTGATGCCACCCTTGGTCAACGAAGCCAGCACCGAAGGCACGCCGTCAATCGCGTGGTCGACCAGGCTGGTGGTTACGCTGACGACGTGGCCGCTACGGTTTTTTTCCATCTCGGCAATGGCCAGTTGGGTGATGTAGAAGAAGCCGCTCATGTTGGTCGCCACGACCTGGGCATAATCTTCTTTGCTGTAATCGGTGAACGGCTTGGCGACGAAGATGCCCGCGTTGTTGACCAGTGTGTCGATGCGACCAAAGCGTGCAACGGCTTCACGGATCACCCGCTCGGCGGTTTGCGGATCAGCGATGTCGCCTGCGACGGTCAGAATATCCGGGTCTGACGACGGTTTGACGGAGCGAGACGTCGCGACAACCTGATACCCGCGATCGCGAAAACTCTTGACCAGGCCCGCGCCAATGCCTTGCGAGGCGCCGGTGACCACTACGACTTTATTGGAAGTGCTCATGATGAATTCCTCATTGAATCGATAGAGATTGAGTAGAAAAATCTGCAAATCAGGCGTGAGATGTCTCTCGTGCCGCCTGCCGAAGCGCTTGCTGGTATTCGGCGACCGAGTGAGATCCGGACATCAGTTCTCGGTCATTGAGCACCATCGCCGGGACCGAGTTGATGCCTCGCGCCTGATAAAACTGCTGAAGCTCGCGGACCTCCTGACTGAACTCGCCGTTCGCCAACACTTCTTGCGCACGCCCGGTGTCGAGGCCGACTTCGCCCGCCAGATTCACCAGCGTCTGCGCGTCATCCGGGTTCTTGCCATCGGTGAAGTAAGCACGTAACAGGACTTGCTTCAGTTCACGTTGCCGGCCTTCCATGTGTGCCCAGAACAACAGGCGATGTGCATTGAACGTGTTGAAGAAGTGACTGCGTTTTTCCAGGTCGAAGCTAAAGCCGATGTCTTTTCCGCGTTGAATGATCATCGCGTTTCGTTCCGCCACTTGCTGAGCGCTACGGCCATATTTGCGCATCATGTGCTCGACGGCGTGCTCACCTGCGGCTGGCATATCCGGGTTCAGCTCGAACGGTTTGTAGGTCAGTTCAACATCGATCTCACCGGCCAGATTCGCAATCGCTTGCTCTAGTGCCGTAGCGCCCAAGGCGCACCATGGGCAGACCACATCCGAGACAAAGTCGATTTTTACCGTGCGGCTCATGACTGTTCGTCCGCTAGCTGCTGGCGGTACTCGGTGGTCGTTATACCGGCGTAACCCCAGTTATCCGTGTCGACTTCTTCAATCACGATGTGCGTGAGTTTTGGATCCTTGTTGAGTACTCGCTCCATCGTTTCGGTGATCTCTTTGATCACCTGGGCTTTTTGCTCGCGAGTGACGCCGTCACGGGTGATGCGTACGCTGATGAAAGGCATTGGAGTAACTCCACTAGCCAGCCTGTCGGAATGATGGGCTGCTGTTGGAGTGAACTTTAAGAAGTGGCGCGCGATTGATAAATACGCCTTGAGGTACTTCATTTGTGATGTGGTGTATCAAATCGAAAGGGGCGAACCCTGCGGGATCCTTCCACAGAGGGTGCTGGCGGGGGAGTTGTTCAGGAGCCTAGGTCGCAACGGATATGCGCCGAGGATTGAAGCGAAGCGGTCATTACGATCAGGCGTACGCCGCTCAAGCCAATAAATCGGTGATCCATTGCGCTTGTTGCGTGATCTCTCGCACTTTGGCTTCGGGTAGCGCCTGCCGCGCTCGGGCGAACTGGCCAAGCGTCTTTTGTTTCTCGCGAAGGATGCGCTGCCACTTGCTCAGAAACGCGGGGCTGCGCGCCTGCATTTGCAGTGGCCCGAAGTACAACTCCGGACCCGTGTAGGCGACGGAATCTGCACGCTCGGCGACGATGATTTCGTAGTAGAAGCGGTTCTCCCACAGCAGTTCTTCACAGCGGATGCAGTAGCCGTTATCCATCAGCCATTGGCGCAGGGGTTGCTCGCCGCCGTTGGGCTGCAGGATCAGGCGTTCGGCGCCGCTCAGCTGCGCTTTGCCGCTGTCAAGAATGTCGCGGATCGTCTCGCCGCCCATGCCGCAGATGCTGATCGCGGTGATTGCGTCGCCAGGCTCGATTGCCGCCAGGCCGCTGGCATGACGCACGGTGATGTGCTGTTCAAGATCGTTTTCGCGCACCGTGCGTTCAGCCGAGCGGAACGGCGTCAACGCCACTTCGCCAGCCACTGCCGCTGCAATCACGCCACGGCGCATCAGCGCCACCGGCAGATAGCCGTGATCCGAGCCGATATCGGCCAGTCGCGCGCCGGCGGGCACGTGCGCCGCCACGCGCTCCAGGCGCATGGACAATGTGTGTTCGTTCAACGACAACCCCTGTTCAACACTGACTTGCGGCACTGGTGGCCGCAAAAGGGGTGCGACTTTGTCGAGCTATGCGTTGCCTGTCAAATCCCGGTGATAAGGGCCGCGTTGCGATCCGCTGGCAGCGCCGGTTTTGCCAGCGCCGCCATCGGGTCAAACCACTAACCGGCCAACGTCGCGTTGTCGATCACGAAGCGATATTTCACGTCACCCTTGAGCATGCGCTCGTAGGATTCGTTGATCTGGTCCGCGCGGATCAGTTCGATGTCGGAAACAATCCCGTGCTCGGCACAGAAGTCCAGCATCTCCTGGGTTTCGGGGATGCCGCCGATCATCGAACCGGCAATTGTGCGGCGCTTCATGATCAGGTTGAACACGTTGGGCGATGGATGCGGCGAGGCGGGCGCGCCGACCAGCGTTAACGCACCGTCACGCTTGAGCAGCACCAGGAAAGCATCGAGATCATGGGGTGCGGCAACCGTGTTGAGGATGAAGTCAAAGCTCTTCGCGTGCGCCGCCATCTCTTCGGGGTTACGCGATACCACGACCTCATCGGCACCCAGCTGCTTCGCCGCTTCGCGTTTCGATTCAGAGGTGGTGAACGCGACAACATGCGCGCCCATCGCGTGGGCCAGTTTGATGCCCATGTGACCGAGGCCACCGATGCCGACCACACCGACTTTCTTGCCCGGGCCGGCGTTCCAGTGACGCAGCGGCGAGTAGGTGGTGATCCCCGCGCACAGCAACGGCGCGACGGCCGCGAGTTGCGCTTCGGGATGACGAATACGCAGCACATAGCGTTCATGCACGACGATGTTTTGCGAGTAGCCGCCCAGCGTCCAGCCCGGTGCGTCCGGCGTCGGGAAGTTGTAGGTGCCGATCATGCCGTCGCAGTAGTTTTCCAGACCGGTTTCACAGTCGTCGCAGTGTTTGCAGCTGTCGACGATGCAGCCGACACCGACCAGATCACCGACCTTGAAATCCGCGACATGCGCGCCGATCGCCGAAATCCGACCGACAATTTCGTGGCCCGGCACGCAAGGGAATTGTGTGCCTGCCCACTCGGCGCGCACCTGATGCAAATCCGAATGGCAGATGCCACAGAAGGCGATATCAATCTGGATGTCATGGGCCGCGGGTGCACGGCGGTTGATCTGCATGGGCTCAAGGGGTTTGTCGCCAGCGTGGGCACCGTAGGCTTGTACAAGCATGGGAACGTCCTCAATGAATTTTTCGGACTTCCATTTTTGCTGCTCCGCGCTGCCGTGAAGTAGTGCAATCCTGTGCAATGCTTGCCTGATCCTGTGCGTCGTTGTGACGTTGCACCGACAGACGAACGCGGTGATTGCGGGTAATCTGCCGGCTCGCTGACTAAAACAAGACAAAAACAGGAGTCATTGATGCAACCGATCCGTCTCGGTCTGGTGGGCTACGGCAAGATTGCCCAGGATCAACACGTCCCGGCGATCAACGCCAATCCCGCATTCCAGTTGGTGTCTGTCGGCACACAGGGCAAGCCTTGCGCCGGCGTTGAGAACTTTCAGTCCCTGAGCGAACTGCTCGCCAACGGCCCGCAGGTTGATGCGATCGCGTTCTGCACACCACCGCAAGGGCGCTTTGCTTTGGTGCAAGAGGCGCTGGCTGCCGGCAAACATGTGCTGGTGGAAAAGCCGCCGTGCGCCACATTAGGTGAGGCCATGGCGTTGGTCAGCCTGGCCGGGCAGCAAGGCGTCAGCGCGTTGTTCGCCTGGCATTCGCGCTACGCCCCCGGCATTGCCGCCGCCCGCGACTGGCTCGCCACGCGCACCCTGCAAAGCGTGCAGATCGACTGGAAGGAAGACGTGCGCAAATGGCACCCCGGCCAGACCTGGATCTGGCAGCCGGGCGGTCTCGGCGTCTTCGATCCGGGCATCAATGCCTTGTCGATCGTTACGCACTTGCTGGCGCTGCCGTTGTTTGTCGAGTCCGCCGAACTGCGCGTTCCCGAAAACTGCCAGTCACCGATTGCCGCGTCGATCAAAATGTCAGATGCACGCCACCTTGATGTACGTGCCGAGTTTGACTTCGACCACGGCCACGACGAACTCTGGAGCATCGAGATCCGTTGCGCCGAAGGGGTGTTGCGACTGGACAACGGTGGCGCGTTGTTGAGCATCGACGGTGTGCGCCAGACCGTTTCGCAGGAGGGTGAATATGCGGCGGTCTATCGGCACTTTCAGCAGTTGATTGGTGACAAGGCCAGCGACCTCGACCTTCAGCCACTGCGGCTGGTGGCGGATAGTTTCTTCGTCGGCAGTCGCGTCTCAGTCGCCCCGTTCTACGACGCATAATTCCAATGTGGTCACAAAAAAACCGCCGTCCTGGTTGATCGGGACGGCGGTTTTTTTGCCTGATGACACTGCTTTGCTTATTCGTCAGCCTTCGCGAGCAGGCTCGCTCCCACATTGGAACGCGGTCAACTGTGGGAGCGAGCCTGCTCGCGAAGGGGCCAGAATTGGCCCCGGATAACGCTGCGGATATTGACCGCGATTGTCAGCCCGGCAACTCCAGATTATCCAGCACCCGATTCACCGCCAGCTCCCCGAGTATGATCAACTGCGCAATCCCCACCAGCGTCCGACGCTGCGATGCCGGCACCAAGGCGACGAAATCATTGGCGATGGTTCTCGCCGAGGCGAGCGTTTCGCAGGCATCGACCAACAGTTCCTCGTTTTTGAAATCCGCGTTAACGGCGTACATCCTGCGGGTTTTGCGTGGCGCAGGGGTGGAGCCAGGCGGGCAGAGGTAGTGATCGAGGGCGCGGTCGGCAGCTTCGTTCAGTTTTTTTGAATCGAGGGATTCGTAGGGGGAGGTGGGGTCGGTTTCGGGCGGGTTTGGTGTTGGTTTTATCATGGTGAAGCTCCTTGAGAAATGGAGCCGTCAGCCTTCGCTGCTAAACGAAGAGGGTGGCGGCTGTGCGCGGGTTAGCAGACCAGGCTCAAGGATCCCGGCGCACCGAAGTGCCCCACGCAAAGCCGCCATAGGGGAATGGCGGGAGTTACGTGCCTTGAAAATTGGCGAGCTGCTAAACCCGATCACTGATTCGTCAGCGACCGCACCACAATAGAACCCGCCCTCAAGGCGTACAAGCCGGCGGATTCTGGCTTAGCTGTAGGCAATTGCGCAAGGATGCGTAGCCTCGGATCCGTGTCCTCAGGTGTCATTTAAACACCTTGGTTTAAAAGCGAAGATCGCTGCACCAAGGCGACGCGCTTCAGCGCATTTGACGCCAGGTCAGAAGCGCGCCAGTCGATACGCCTCGCTGCCTGGCAGCTCTTTGGGCGGGTTTGTGGTTGCCGTACCCGCTATCTGCACGATCATGTCTGCGGTGACCGCCGCCTGCGTCAGTCCCAGATGTTGATGCCCAAACGCAAGCAGCACCTTGCCACCGCACACCTGATCAATCACTGGCAGTGAATCCGGCAATGACGGCCTGAACCCCATCCACGGTGTCGCCGCTTCAGCACTCAGATCTTTGCGGAACAACCCCTGGCTCAACCGATGCAACTGCCACGCGCGTTCCATCTTCGGCGGCTGTTCAAGCCCTGCGAACTCAACGGTACCGGCCAGCCGCAGCCCCTCGGACATCGGCGTCATGATGAACTTGCGTTCCATGGAGGTGACGGGGAAGGGCAGGCGGCCGTGTTCCTGGGGCAGCATCAAGTGATAGCCGCGTTCGGTGTCCAGCGGCACGGTTTTACCGGTCAACGCGGCCGTGAGTTTGGCCGAGTGCGCGCCGCATGCGATCAAGACGCGGCTCGCGGTCAAACCACCGTTTCCGGTGATCAGTGAAACACCGTGCTCCTGAACATATCCGCCCTGAACCTGCTGCTTCACAAAACGCACGCCGCTGGCCTTGGCTGCGCTGACCAACTCGCAAACCACGCGATAAGGATCGATGAAATGCCCGGTGCGGGGAAAGAACAAACCGCCCCGAATCCGCTCGCTGAGTTGCGGTGCGGTGTCGCGAATCGTATCTGCCTCCCAGAAATCGACGGGGACCTGCTGCTGATGCAAGCGTGCCTGAAGCGCTTCGATGGCCTGAAGTGATTCCGCACGTTCGAACACCAGCAATGAACCGTCGACTTTCAGCAGGTCAGGACGCTCGATGTCGCTGAGCAAGCGATGCCAGGCTTCGAGGCTGCCTTCGTTGAGCGCCCGCAGTCCGGCGACGGTTTTCTGAAAGGGTTCCGAACGCAGATTCAATAACAGCCGTGTGAACCAGGGCAGGGCGCGGGGCATGTATTTCCAGTCCAGGCGCAACGGCCCCATCGGGTCCATCAACATGGCCGGCAGACGCTTGAGTATCGATAGATCGGCAATCGGAAACACTTGTTCGGTCGCCAGATGCCCGGCATTGCCGAACGATGCGCCGTGGCCCGGTTCCTGTTGGTCGATGACGACAACTCGCAACCCCTGGCGAGCCAGACGCAATGCGCAGGCAACGCCGATGATGCCGGCGCCGACCACGGCGATATCGTGCGAGGCGTTATTGGGCATTGTTGTGCGCTTCCCTTTGCCCGTCGAGCAAGCGCCGTAACCGCAGCGGATTTGCCTGTTTCAGCGCGCCGGGCAGCAAGCTGTCGGGGAAGTCCTGATAACAGACCGGGCGCAGGAACCGGTGGATCGCTGCGGTGCCGACCGACGTGGTGCGCGAGTCGGAAGTGGCCGGAAACGGTCCGCCGTGAACCATCGCCTCACACACCTCGACGCCGGTAGGCCAGCCATTGACCAGCAAGCGACCGGCCTTGCGCTCCAGTGTCGGCAACAATGCGCGGGCCTGCTCAAGGTCTTCGTCGTCAAGGTGCAACGTGGTGGTGAGTTGGCCTTCCAGGCGTTCGATTACTTGACGAATTTCATCGTCATCGCTGCATTGCACAATCAGCGACGCGGCGCCAAACACTTCGGCCTGCAGGCTGTGATCGGCGAGAAAATCCCCGGCTTGAGTGACGAACAGCCGGGCCTGACACTGATTTGGCCCTGTGCTCCTCAGGCCCTCAGCGCACAGTTGCGCGCGCGGGTTTTCAAGCAACGCAGTCACGCCAGCCTCATAGGCATTGAAGATCCCGGGCGTCAGCATCGTTTGCGCCGGGCTGTGTCGTAACCGTTCGGCAGCGGCCGCGATAAAGCTGTTCAGCGCGGGGCCCTTACGCGCAATCACCAGCCCGGGATTGGTACAGAATTGCCCGGCCCCTAGCGTCAGCGAAGCAACAAACCCTTCAGCGAGCGCTTGCGCGCGATTGTGCAACGCCGCCGGAAACGGCAATACCGGATTGATCGAGCTCATTTCCGCATACACCGGAATCGGCTCCGGCCTTGCCTGCGCCGCTTGAACCAGCGCCAGACCACCGCTGCGCGAACCGGTAAAACCCACGGCTTTGATGCGTGGATCGGTGACCAGCGCAATGCCCACTTCGCGCCCGGAACCGTACAGCAACGAGAACACGCCCGGCGGCAGACCACAGGCTTTTACCGCCCGCGCCAGCGCATGGCCGATCAGCTCACAGGTGCCCGGATGCGCGCTGTGCGCCTTGACGATTACCGGACAACCGGCGGCCAGTGCCGATGCCGTGTCGCCCCCGGCGACGGAGAACGCCAGCGGAAAATTGCTCGCGCCAAACACTGCCACCGGGCCCAGCGGTACCTGACGTTGCCGCAAATCCGAACGCGGCAGCGGCTGACGCTGCGGTTGTGCGGTATCGACGCGCACGTCCAGCCATTCACCGTTGCGCACCGTGCGCGCAAACAGACGCAGTTGCTGACAAGTACGCCCGCGTTCGCCGAGCAGACGCGCACGGGGCAGACCGGTTTCTGCGGCGGCGCGGTCGATCAGTTCGTCGCCAAGGGCTTCGATCTCATGGGCAATGGCTTCAAGAAATTCGCTGCGGGCATCCAGCGTTGTTTCGCGATAGCTGTCCAGCGCCGCCCACGCCAAGGCACAGGCCTGTTCGACATGCGCGGCCGATCCACCGGCATAGGCAGGTTCCAGCACGGTATGGGTGGCCGGGTCGATCCCGCGAATGGCTTCACGATTGCCCGCAATACGTTGCTGCCCGATCAGCATGTTGCCCGTCAGAGTCATGGTGTCTTCCTGATGAGAAAAAAGCGCCCGCCGCAAACCCGGCGGGCAAGAAAACAAAGCCTGGGGTCAGGCGAAGTTCTGCTCCGCCGACCAGTTTTCGTACCAGTGGCGGAACAGCGCGTACTGGTTTTCGGCATAGCGGCGCTGGGAGTCGCTCAACGCATCGGTTTCGTTGAAATGCAGGGTGTATTCCTTGTCGCCGTTGAGCACCATCAGGTGTTTGTAATACAGCACCAGATCGCAGCCCTCGTCGAACGACGACAGCACTGCCAGTGCCGATTCCAGCTCCCGCGCCTGACGCCGCGCCTTGGCATCACCCTTCGCTGCTTGCTTGCTCAGGGCCACCAGTTGCAGCACTTCGCGGGGCAGAGCATTGCCGATGCCAGTGATCGCGCCGGTGGCGTTGCAGTTGACGAAGCCATGCACCACCTGGGTGTCGACGCCGACCATAAGGGTCACGTCGTCATCCTTGGAGGTGATGTTCTCGGCGGCGTAACGCAAGTCGGCGCCGCCACCGAATTCCTTGAAGCCGATCAGGTTCGGGTACTCGCGGCGCAGTTCGAAGAACAGCTCGGCACGGGTGGCAAAGCCGTAGTAAGGGCTGTTGTAGATCACCGCCGGCAAGTTCGGCGCGGCTTGCAGAATCGCGGCGAAGTGAGCCTTTTGCGCGGCGGCCGAAGCGCCTCGCGACAGCACGCGTGGAATCACCATCAAGCCCTGCGCGCCGACTTTTGCCGCGTGGGCTGCATGGGCAACGGCCTCTCGGGTATTCACCGCACCGGTGCCGACAATCGTCGGAATGCCCGCGGCCACCAGCCGCGCCACGCCTTCCTGGCGCTCGGCTTCGGTCAGCAGCGGCCAGTCGCCCATGGATCCGCAGTACACGACAGCGCTCATGCCGATATCGATCAGCTCGCGACCCTTGGCCACCAGTGCGTCGAAATCCGGTTTGCGCTGGGCGGTGCACGGGGTCATCAGGGCCGGCATGCAACCGGTGAAGATGTTGTCGCTCATTGTTTTAACTCCTTGGCACATCATTCGGATGGGTTTGAAAAGTCGGCGCGGTGGCTCAGATGCCCCACGCGAACGGGTCTGTTTCGTCGATCAACAGTGTGCTGTCAGCGGTCATGTAGGCGCGGCCGGTGATATACGGGCGAATGCGTTCGCCTTGCCATTCAAAGCGGCCTTCGAACTGGCTGCCGGTGATGCTCGCCTGCACCCAGCGCTCGCCGGGCTGCAATTTGTCGTCGGCGGCCAGGCACGCGAGTTTGGCGCTGGTGCCGGTGCCGCAAGGGGAGCGGTCATAGGCTTTGCCGGGGCACATGACGAAGTTGCGGCTGTCGGCGTCGGGGTCATCGGCGAACAGTTCGATGTGGTCGATCACGGCACCGTCTTCACCATAAATGCCCTGATCTTCGAGGGCCTTGAGCATCGCCCAGGTGTAGGCGGTGAGGTGCTCGACGTTGTCCATCGACAGGTTTTGACCGTGCTCGGACACCAGGAAAAACCAGTTGCCGCCATAGGCGATGTCGCCAGACACGCGGCCGAAACCGGGCACGTCCACCGGCACCTGTTGGCGGTAGCGGTAAGACGGCACGTTGCCCAACGTGACCATGCCGTCTTCATGCAACGTCGCGCTGACCGGACCGACGGGTGTGTCGATCTTGTGCACGCCCGCAGTGATCTGCCCCAGGTACTGCAACGAGTTGATCAGGCCAATGGTGCCGTGGCCGCACATGCCGAGATAACCGGCGTTGTTGAAGAAAATCACGCCGCAGGTGGCGTCCGCCGACACCGGCGCGCAATACAGCGCACCGACCAGCACATCGTTGCCGCGCGGTTCCAGCAGGCAGGCGCGGCGCCACTGATCATGCTGATTGCGCAGGGCATCGCGCTTTTGCACCATGGTGCTGCCGGGCAATTCGGGGAAGCCGTTCATCACCAGACGCGTGGGTTCACCACCCGTGTGGGAATCGATGACGTGTACTCGTTTCATGAGAGGTGTCCCGTTGGCTGAGTTCAGTAGGCGCCGGCAGGGCGCGCGTTCACGGTGGTAGCGGGGGAGGCGACTTCGCTTTCTTCATCGTCTTCTTCAAGACGCAGCAGGTGTGCCGGCACGCCCGTGGCGGCGCCCCAGTAATAAATACCGGTGGCACACGCGGCCACGACGATTGTGTCGAAAGGGTGGGCGAGAATGCCCAGGCCGCCGAAGGTGCCGAGCTTCGATAGCACGATGGTGACTGCGTAAAAGGCGATCAACCACGCAGAAGAACGGACCTGGCGGGCCAGGCTCAGGTGCGCGGTTGGCACGAAGCGGCCGCACAGCAGATACACGACAAACATCAGGATTTGCAGGCCAAGCAGCCACGAAACGGTGTTCCAGCCCGACCAGTAGACGATCAGCGCAGCAATGATGAACGACACCGGCCCGAGCACGCCCATGTACTTGACCCGGAACGGTCGTGGCATGTCCGGTGCATTGCGGCGCAGCGCCGCCACCGTCACCGGCGCGACGGCGTAGCTCAACACCAATGCGGCGGAGACCACGTTGATCAACGCTTCCCACGACGGGAACGGCAGGGTCCAGAACACCGACAGCGCAAACGTCAGCCACAGCGCCGGGCGCGGAATACCGGACTTTTCATCGATGTGGGTGAAGACCTTGAAAAATGTGCCGGTCTGCGCCCAGCCGTAGATCACCCGTGGCGTCGCGTTCATGTAGATGTTGCCGCAGCCGCTCGGCGAGATCACCGCGTCGGCCACCACCAGGTAGGCCAACCAGCCAACGCCCAGTGCCAGTGCGATGTCGCGGTACGGCAGGGCAAATTCCTTGCTGACACCGGCCCAGCCGTTGGCGAGCATTTCTGTCGGAATGCTGCCCAGGAAGGCCATTTGCAGCAGTACGTAAATCAGGGTCGACAGCAACACCGAAAGGATCAGTGCGATGGGAATCGTGCGCTGTGGATTCTTCACTTCACTGGCCACCGAGATGATCGGAGTCAGCCCCAGATAGGCAAAGATGATCCCGCCTGCCGAGACTGCCATCTCCACACCCGACAGGCCGAAAGGCGCAAAACCCTGTACCTGAAAGTTCTCCGGTTTGAAGAAAGTGAACAGCACGCCGATCACCAGCAGCGGCACGATGAACTTGAAAACGCTCACCAGATTATTGGCCTTGGCGAATGTCTTCACGCTGCGATAGTTGAGCACGAAGAACAGGCAGAGCAGGCCAAACTGCACCAGCCAGCCGAGCAAGGTCGGGTCACTGCTGCCGCTTTTGGTCAGGCCGGGAAACCACGCCGCCGCGTATTGGCGCGAGGCAACCACTTCGATTGCCACCAGACTGGAAAACGCGATCAGGGTGATGAAGCCCATCAGGTAACCGAGCAGCGGCCCGTGGGAGTAAACCGGATAACGCACCACGCCGCCGGCGCGTGGCAGTGCGGCGCCGAGTTCGCAATAGACGATGCCCAGCAGCAACACGGCGAAGCCGCCCAGCAGCCAGGAAAAAATCCCCGCCGGCCCGGCGATGGCGGACACATGACTGGCGGCGAACAACCAGCCCGAGCCGAAAATCGCACCGAGGCCGATAAACGTGAGATCAATCAGTGATAGCTGTTTTTTGAACTTGCCTTGACCAGACATGGCGTTGCCTTCTTGTGAGTTATTGGATAGGCAGTTGTGTCGCTGGGACGGGCAGACTTTGAACTCATCGGCATTGGCGCGATTGATGTTTTGCGGTGCGATTGATGACGAAATCGGCACAGTTGCGCGGATGCACGGCGTCACTCGACACGGCGCAGACGTTGCTGCTATCTGCAGGCGACTGCCCCACGGCCGACCTGCGAACAGGGAGAAACCTTCGATGTACAACGCGCTTTCAATCCTGTGCCAGGACGGTCAAGGCAATCGCCCGCAAACGCTGGAAGCGCTCCTGGCCGGCGCGGCGCCGCTGTTACCGATGCTCGACCTGATTCCCAATGCGGCGATTTTCATCAAGGATGTAAAGGCCCGGTATGTGCTGGCCAACCGCACGCTGGTGCAGCGTTGTGGCTTGAAGGATCTGCGGCCAATGCTGGGGAAAACCAGCGCGCAGGTCTTCCCGGCGCAACTGGGGCCGGGCTACACGGAACAGGATCGCAAAGTGCTGGAGGAGGGCTTCGTGCTGGAGGATCAGCTCGAGCTGCATCTGTACGGCAGCCGCGAACCGGGTTGGTGCCTGACCCATAAACACCCGTTGTACAACGGTGATGGCGCGATCATCGGGCTGGCCGGAATCTCGGTCGATTTGCAGTCGGCCAGTGAAACGCATCCGGCATTCCAGCGACTTGCCGCAGTCGACGAGCACATCCGCAAGCACTTCAATCGGCGCGTCACGCTGGGCGAACTCACTCGCATTGCGGGCATTTCAGTGGCGCAACTGGAGCGCTACTGCAAACGGGTATTCCACCTGACGCCACGACAGATGATCCAGAAAGTACGGCTGGAACATGCGCATCGGCTGTTGCACACCGACCTGCCGATCACCGAGGTTGCACTGCAATGTGGCTACACCGATCACAGCGCCTTCACCCGCCAGTTCAAGGCTTCGACCGGTTTCACCCCGCGCCAGTATCGCCAGGCCACGACCTCCCTGTAGGAGCTGCCGAAGGCTGCGATCTTTAGATTTTGATTGCAGCCTTCGGCAGCTCCTACAGTGGTGCGTGTTCAGTGCAGCTAAACTGAATGAGTCACAAACCTCATGCGACAGGAGCAACGCGATGATCGGAACACCTTGGCACCGATGCTCGCAGTGGCTCTTGCCTGCGCTCATCGTTTTCAGCCTGACGCTGAGCGCCGGCTGCTCGAACCGCAAACACTATCCGCCCTCCGGCGTAGGCGACAGTTGCTACGCCAAGGCGTTGCCGACGGTCGGCGAGGGCGGTCTGGCCTGGGGCTCCAGCCTGAACATGGCGCGGCAGAAATCCATGAACAACTGTATTCGTTATGCCGGTCGCTCAGGCGGCACGCCGAATACTTGTCAGGTGGTGTTGGCCAAGTGCAAATGATTTGAGCTGCGAAGAAGCTAATGCGGTTGCCGCGAATGAAACCGAGCCTGTAGTGAAAAAAAAACCGGCCTCTTCAGCCGGTTTTTTCATGCGCGATACTTTTGCGCGCGTGTGCCTGTCAGACGATGTTCAACGCTCTGAGAATCACCAGTTTGTTACTGGCAAATACCTGGGCACTCAGCGTCAGCTCAGCGATGTTCTCTTCGGCGCTCGCCAGCGGCTGGCCGTCCCTAACGAGGACTTCGCCTTGTTCGCCGAGGATGGCCCACGCCAGTTGTGCCCATTCGGCGGGGTGTTCCTGGCCATGCTTGATCGCTATCAGGAACAGCTGTTCGAAACGACTGACGGTGATGCCGCCACCCGTCACCGGGCTGGCCAACACCTGGATCTTGTCGTTCAGCAGAGAGCGTTTGCACAGTTCCAGATTCAGGTCGTTGCAACGCGCCTGCACGCCTTTCTCAGCAGCTTCGCTCTGGCACGGTGCCACGGCATTCATGCCGATCAGCACGTTGAGCGCCTGCAGCACATCGTCAGATGCCAGCGAGGACGCGGCGGCTGACAACTGGCGCAGGGTTTTCGGTGCATAGTTGTTGGCGGTCAGCGCTTCAAGTACCGGGCCGTAAATCTCCGTCTGCAGCGAGGCTTCACCCGCAGGCCCGCGAACGTGGACAGGTACGCTCTCTGGCGCTTGCAGCAGGATGAAACGGGTATTGAACAATGCCTGGCGCTGCTCTGCGGTCGACAGCCGGGTGGCGCCGCGCACGTAGAGGTCACGTCGGAAACTTTGATTGACGAAATAGTCACGCGCTTGTTCGCGCATGATCGGATGCTCGATCCCTTCCAGGAAATCCATGCCCTCGGGCCTGAGGTTGAGCGGGTCGACCGAGTCCAGCGGCACAGCGGTGGTGACGTAGTCGAGTTTGGCGGGAGCCATGGCGTCGACCACGTCAGTGAAATACATGCAATCCCAGCTGCGATTGAAGTATTCATGGGCGATGTACTGACGATTCTGCCCCTTGATGCTCTGAAGTTTGGCATCCAGGTTCGGCACTGAGCTGGCGTAGTTGGGATTAGCGGCCAACAGCGCTTCAGAGAATTGCAGAGCAGCGTCAATACGCTGATCCGGGCCGGCAGACGCCGATTTGGTGAAGCGATCATGCAGGCTGAACAGGTTGCGCAGTGGCGCTGCGGGCGACCAGCCGGGGAAGCAGTTGTAGCTGACGTACAGCATTCCACCCGGTTTCAGATGGCGACGGGCAAACTCGACGATCAGTTGCTGGTTGTCGCGACTGACCCAGGTCCAGATACCATGCAGGCTGATGCTGTCGAATTGCGGCAAGTCATTGCGGGCCAGCAGTTGCGCGAAGCTGTCGTCATACAGCCGGGCATCGCTGTTCCAGTCGCTGGCGAGCGTACTGGCAAAGGCGGCCTGGGACGGTGTGAAGTCTGTACCCACATAGGAACCGGGGTTGGCGGCGGCATGGATATTGATCGATACGCCTTGGCCGAAGCCCAGTTCGCAATGATAGCTTTCGCTCGATTCCAGGCTGGCAAAGCCGCGCAGCAACAAGCAATAACGCTGGAAGACAGGATTGATTTCCCGGCTATAGCTGTAGGTGTAGCCTTCGTCGGTGAAATACCCTTCGTTCCAGGTGTCGCTCATGTTCGTGTCCTAATATTTCGTGACTGAAAGGCTGGTTTTATAAGGGGTGGTGATTACCTGCCACAAGGTCAAAATGCGCGTGAGTATTTCTATTCGTGTCCGCGTTGTGGCGAGGATTCATCCCCCGATGGACTGCGGAGCAGGCCCCAGCCGCTAAATGGCCTCACCGCGAGCAGGCTCACTCCTACAGTGATCGGCGTCTGGCGCAGATTCTTTAAACATCCGGGAATCTGTGATCAAGCACTCGACGCCGGCTTCGCCAAAGCAATCCCTGCCGCGCCCAACCGCTTGAGCACCTCGAACAGCAAATCACTCTTGGTCACCCCGACAATCCTCGGGCTGCCGACATACCCCGTCACCGTCAACGTAATCCCGTCCGGCGACAAATGGCTGAAACGCACAAACGGCGCCGGCTTGTCGAGGATGTTTTCGTTCTCGCCGTAGGTGCTGAGGAGAAGCTCTTTGACCTCCTCGGGATCGATATCCAGCGGGAACATCAACTCCAGCGACGCCACGCCCTGGGCACTGCCGCCGAGGGTGACGTTGCGCAGGTTCTGCGAGATCAGTTGCGAGTTGGGCACGATCACGATCGAGCGGTCGCTGAGCTGGATTTCCGTGGCGCGCACATTGATCCGGCGGATGTCGCCCTCGACGCCGCTGATGCTGATCAGATCGCCGACCTTCACCGGGCGCTCGGTGAGCAGAATCAGGCCTGAGACGAAGTTCTTCACAATCTCCTGCAAACCGAAACCGATGCCCACCGACAGTGCACTGACGATCCACGCCAGGTTGGTCCACTGCACGCCGAGCGACGACAGTGTCAGCAAGATCACCAACGCGTAACCGATATTGGAAAACAGCGTGCTCAGCGACGCGCACATGCCCGGGTCCATGTCGGTCTTGGGCAGGAACTCGTTGTCCAGCCAACGGCGCAGGGCGCGGATCAACCAGATGCCGATCAGCAGCGCCAACACCGCGTTGAGCAGATGAGCGGGGACAATGTTCAGCTTGCGTAACCCGGCGCCGCCGAGGATCGCCAGGATGTTGCTTGTCAACTGCCCGAGCGTGGTGCCGATGCCGCCGACAAACAGCGTGATCACCGCGCACAGCAACAGCACGGCGCGGCTGATGCCGGATATCAGGATGGCGATCTGATCCAGCCGTCGATCACCAATCCCGAACAGATGCTCAAGCGCCTTGCCGCTTGAATACCTGGGCGAAAACGCGAACTCGCAACCGTCCTTGACCACCTGAATCAACAGGTAGAACCCTGCAAGCACGATGTACGCCCACACCAGTTCATACGTGACGAAGCGTGCCAGCGACACGTAACCGGTCAGCAGCGCGACCGTCGAAACAACCATTGAAATGCTGGCGACGGTGAAAATCACTCCGGCGAAGGTGCTGCTCGTCTGCGGGTCATGAGTCGCAGCCAACGCCTTGCGCACTTTGCCAACACGCAACAGCATCGTCACGATGATCGCCATGACCACCATGGCGACCACGCCACGGCCGGCCAGCACAATCTTGCTGCTCATTGCCGTCGCATTGCTGACCTGCACCAGTGTCACCAACACCAGCAATGTGCAGGACAAGATGCGCGGATAAGGCTTGAGGGCTAGCGCCACTTCATCGGCAATCGCTGGCAAACGCCACGACGGATGCTCCGTCGCCAACAGCGCGCGGCTCAAACCTGTGATCAGCACGCAGGCATAGACGACTTTCTCGAACTCTTCGGAGAACGTTGTCAGCATTGGCGTCAACGGCGCTTGCCGAGTCAGGGCATAGAACAGCAAATGCAAGGCGAGGGCGGTAGTGACGATGGTCGCCAGCGCGGATGCAAACGCCAGCGCACTGCGCCGCAAGCGCCCCTCCGGCATGCGGTGAATACACACCCACGTCAGCCCTCGCTCGGCCAGCCGCCGTCCGAGCGTCCACACCAGCCATGCGATCAGCATCAGCACCAGAGTGAAAAAGTACTCACCCGGCGCCCATACCGTCGCCCAGGTTTTGCGGATCTGGTCGGAGAAATAATTGAAACGCTGGGTATCACTCCCCGAAGGATTGACCAGCGGCGCCCAGAAATCCGGATTCAGCACACTCAGGGTGCGCAGCGTCAATTCGCTCTCAAGCAACGTGCGGCGGATACCGGCGATCTGCGTGATCAAATCCGCCGCACTCTGTTTCAGTGCCGCCAGACTCTTCAGCGTGCCATCGACTTTGTTTTTCTGCTCCGTCAGCGCCGCCCGCTGCGCGACGATATCTGCCTGCTCCGCCGCCGCCTCGACATCCGGTGCCTCGCCCAACACCCCCAACTGCACCGCCAACTGTGCCTGCTGCGGCAACAACGACGTCGTTAGCCGATCAACATCCAGCATAAAAGCCTGAACCCGATCCTGCGGCCCTTCGAGCTGATTGAAATTGTTCGCCGACGAGATCTGCTGCTTGAGCGCATCGAGACGTTGTTGCAGCGCTTGCAGATCAATTTGATTAATCGCCGGCAACGGCGCCTCAGCCGTCGCGGAAGGCGCCGGCAGATCCGCAGCCCACAGCGAAAAACTGCCGGGAACGAGCAGCATGAAAGCGACCAGAAACAACGACTTCATCGTGTTACGCATGGGTAGGACGGGCTCGAAAGGAACACACAGTCTATGAGGTTAGGTGATCGAGCCGGATGGAGCGGAAAAGTTTCAGGGCAGTAGGTGGATCAGCTGCGGTTCCAGTGCGTCTGCACGCACCTTGAGCATGGCCAGCGTCACGGGGAGTTTGAAACGACGGCGACCGGCGCTGCCGGGGTTCAGGTAGAGGCGGTTGTCGCGCCATTCGACTAAAGGCTTGTGGGAATGGCCGGTAATGATGAGCCGGGTATGGGGGGCGAGGTGGGCAGGGACGTCGGCGATGTCGTGAATCAACAGGGTTGGCCAGCCGTTGAGATCGAGGCTGAGGTGGTCGGGGATGTTGGCAGCCCATGGCAGGTCGAGGTCGTTGTTGCCGCGCACGGCCTGGACGGGGGCTATTTGGGATAGATGATCGAGGATTTCGGGACTGCCGATGTCGCCAGCGTGGAGGATGAGGTCGCAGCCTTGGATGGCGGTCAGGGCTTCGGGACGGAGGAGGCCGTGGGTGTCGGAGATGATGGCGGTTTTCATGGGGGGGAGATTAGCAGGGAATGGGTGGGTGGTTTCGGCCAGAAGCGGACTGAGGAGCCGTAAATAAATCTGTCCCCTTTTCGTTGGGTTGCGAAGCGACCCCAAAAGAAAGAATGCGGTGAGTCAGGCACTCTTCGACTGCTGGTTTTGGGGCTGCTTCGCAACCCAACGCGGGACAAGCCCGCTCGCCACAGGTTACTTATTGCCTGTTCTACCTAAATACCTTGAAAGGGCTGCATCTACCTCGTAGCCAAAAAGCTAGGACAAATCAGCGACAGGGCTGACGCTACTGTCTCGTTCTGCGATGCTCAACACCACCGGTATCTGCTGCTCCACAGGTACCTCGGCGGTCTTCTCAAGAAGTTCACCCAAGTCGAAAACGGCCATTTCGACATAGCGTTTTATGCACATCCGCTCATAGGAAACGCTGCGAATACCGTCCAGTACCAGCCAGTTCAAGAACAGTGCGCCCATACCCAGCACCACGATCACCGAGCCCTTGCCCCATGTGAACAAAGGCGTGGCTTTAATAATTTCCGTGCACAACGCGATCATCAGGGCGATCAGAGAGGCGAAACTCAGGTTCTGGGATAAAGCAGGCCTGGCGGGTTTTCCGGTCAGGCCCGCATAAGCTGACAACTCGCGTAGTTTCTCTACCGTGTAGCCCTCCTTGCGCAATCCCTCCAGAAAGAAGGCATAACAAAGGGTGTTTTCCCGTTCCAGGCTCGGCTGCTGGTCAATCGCGTGATCTGCAAACTGCTGCGGGTAAACCATGCGCAATGCCTTAAGGCGCGTGACATAGAGCAGAAGAGCCCAAGGAGCCAGTGCCATGTAGGTGTAAGGAATTAGCGTAGGGTTCTTGATGCCGAACATTGCGAACACAAAAAGCAATGCGGTTGACCCTACAGCTGACCACATTGGCCACAACTTGCGAGCATTGTGGAGCTTGAATATGTGTTTATTGGGTTGTTTACGACTGAATTTATAAAGGGCCTCGAGTTGAGCCCATTCCTTGAGTTTCATGACCCATCCTTATTTTTAAAGTCGTGATAACCGAGCGGTACAACGTTGCCCGCAATTGCCACTGCTCACAGCCCACGGCCAAAAAAGACGATCGAAAGGCGACAGATTTATTTTCTATCACTGTCCGATTTTGGCCGAAAGCTTCCGGCCGTAAAACAATGAATAAGCAGATCGAATCAGTGGCGACAAGTGTGTCGGTCACCACTGATTATCAGCGGCTATCCGGCTATCTCAACCTTATCCAAAGCCCGATTCACCGCCAACTCCCCAAGCATTACCACCTGTGCAATGCCGAGCAAAGTCTTGCGAATCGGCCCATCTACAAGCCCGGCAACATCACCCAGCATGACACTCGCCGAGGCTAATGATTCGCAGGCATTGGCCAATAGGGATTCAGAGTCAGTCTCTGGGTTAATCAAAAACATCGTGCTGGGTTTATACGGCGCAGCCATGATCGCCGTCGCAGGCTTGAGGTAATGGTCGAGTGCGCGTTCAGCGGCGTGGTGGAATTTCTTGGAATCGTTTGACTCGTAGGGGGAGGCAGGATCTGTTTCTGGCGGGTTAGGCGTTATTTTGCACATGTTCTTCTTTTTCCTGTTATGTGGCGGCCACTCCGAGCTACTAAACAGGGGGTGGCAGCTGTACGCAGGTTAGTAGACCGGGGAAAAGAAGAAAGCCGGCGCGCCCGGGGGCGCCCTACGCACAGCCACCGTCAAATGCAGGTACGTAAATACCTGTCTGAGGGACGCTCGTGCACTTTCATTTACCACGGGCTACTAAACCCGATCACTGGGAATCAGTGACGCGGACCAAGTTACCGCTGGCCCTCCAGGCGCACAAGCCGGCGGATTCTGGCGCAGTCGTAGGCAACGGCGCAAGGTGTTGTAGCCTTGATGGCGTAACGTTGAGTGTCTTTTAAACAATGGTGCAATTGCTGTTAAACGCGACCTCCTGATCCAGGTTAAGACAACAAGCCTGCCCCCCACTAAACCCCTTCGCGCAGCGCATTCGCAACCAATGTAAATGCCGGCGAAGGTTGCCGACGGTTGGGGTAGTACAAGTAATATCCAGAAAATGGTAAGCACCAGTCTTCCAGAACCCGCACGAGCCGGCCTTCCTGAAGATGCGGTTCAAACTCCTCTTCGGGGAGGTAGGCAATGCCTAGCCCGGCCAAAGCGGCATAGACGATGTGGGTGGACGTGTTGAAAATGAGCTGGCCGTCTACGCGCACGTTCACTTGTTTACCGCGCCGCTCGAAATCCCACACATAGAGCCCGCCTGATGTCTGCATACGCTGATTGATGCAGTTGTGGTTCATCAGATCTCGTGGATTTTTCGGGCGCTCGTGCGCGGTGAAGTACGCTGGCGAGGCTACGACGGCCATGCGTAAGGGCGGCCCTATCGGAACGGCGACCATGTCTTTGTCGATGGTATCCCCAAGACGCACACCCGCATCAAAACGATCCGCCACGATGTCTCTGAACCCGTAATTGACGTCGAATTCGACATTGATATCGGGGTATTCGTGTAGCAATGCGGTGAGTTTTGGAAGGAGTGTTGTCCGCAAAACGTGATCACCGCAGGTGATGCGTACCGTGCCGGCCGGCTTGTCGCGCAGGTCCGTCAGGATATCCAGTTCCGTTTCGATTTCATCGAAGCGGTGGCCGATCGCCTGCAACAGCCTTTCGCCGGCAGCGGTCGGCGAAACGCTGCGTGTGGTTCGCGTCAACAACCTGATTTGCAGACGTGCTTCCAGACCGCTGACGGCCTGACTCAGGGCAGACTGCGTGACGCCCAGTACGCCTGCCGCGCGCGTAAAACTGCCTTCGCGCGCCACCGTTACGAACGACAGCAGATCGTTGAGATTTCTTCTGACCATTTTGTAAACGCCGTCACAGTCGATTGATTAGCTGAGCTTATAACCTTGTTAAGTATTCATTAGCTAGTCGCGCTCGCGTTCACTCGTCACCATTGTCGGCATGAATATGAATGCTAATGAGGCCCCAATGGTCGCTGTCTCCGCTCCCCAGAATGCGCCTGCTCATTGGAGCGGCGTCTTTGCAATGACGCTTTGTGTCTTTGCGCTGATCGCATCGGAGTTCATGCCGGTCAGTCTGCTGACGCCGATGGCCGATGATCTTCAGGTGACGCAAGGGATGGTCGGGCAGGGCATTGCGATCTCCGGAGCATTTGCCGTTTTAAGCAGCCTGACCCTCTCCTGGATGGCCGGGACCCTCAACCGCAAGATTTTGCTGATGGCATTGGCAGCGTTGATGGCCGCTTCCGGCGCGATCGTCGCACTGGCCCCTGACTATCTGACTTACATGGTCGGTCGTGCCTTGATCGGTGTGGTCATTGGTGGTTTTTGGTCGATGTCCGCTGCGACCGCGATGCGACTGGTACCCGCCTCGCAGGTGCCCCAAGCCTTGGCCATCTTCAATGGCGGCAATGCGTTGGCTACCGTGATCGCCGCACCGCTGGGCAGCTATCTGGGCTCGATCATCGGTTGGCGCGGCGCGTTTTTTTGTCTGGTGCCGGTAGCGACGATTGCCTTCATCTGGCTGTGGATCAGCCTGCCGACCATGAAGGTAGCGCCGCGCACGTCGGGAACGGGCAATGCCTTGAAGCTGTTGAAGAATCGATCTGTCGCAATCGGCATGGCCGGGTGCGGCGCCTTTTTCATGGGGCAGTTCGCCCTGTTTACCTACCTGCGACCTTTCCTCGAAACGGTGACGCGTGTCGATGTATCCACACTGTCGCTGATCCTGTTGGTGATCGGAGTAGCAGGCTTTATCGGCACTCTGATCATTGGGCGGTTTTTAAAACGCGGCCTCTTCCGGACATTGATAGCCATACCGGTGCTGATGGCGTTGATTGCTTTGGCACTGATTCCGTTTGGCGCCTCGGTCGTAGTCGTTGCCGCACTACTTGGCTTTTGGGGGTTGTTGGCCACCGCGGCGCCAGTCGGATGGTGGAGCTGGATCGCGCAGGCCTTACCCAACAATGCCGAGGCCGGGGGAGGTTTGATGGTGGCGGTGATTCAACTGGCCATCGCCCTGGGCTCAAACATCGGCGGGCTGCTTTTCGATCATGGCGGCTATCAGAGCACTTTCGTGTTTAGCGCAGGCGTGCTGCTGCTTGCCGCATTCGTGACGTTGCTGACATCACGCTCCCCAATATCGCAATCCGCTTGAGACATACAACTTTACGGGAGATGGGCAATGAGAGCACTTCGCTGGCTTGGATTGCTGTCTGCAATGCTCGTGCTGGGCGGTTACGTCGCTGTAGGTGATGCCGCGTCGGCGTCTTTAAAACCGGAGAGATCTCGCATGTGGATGACAGTTGGGGAACAACGCTTCGCCATCACTTTGGCCGACAACGCCGCCGCTGGCGCGTTTGCCAGGCTACTGCCGTTAACAATCGAGATGAGTGATCTCAACGGCAATGAGAAGCACGCCAGCCTTCCAGAAACTTTACCTGCCAACGCGAGCAAACCAGGAACAATCCACAGCGGTGACTTGATGTTGTATGGCGCGGATACGCTGGTGGTTTTTTATTCAACGTTTAACTCAACGTACGCCTACACCCGGGTCGGGCGTGTGGATGACATCGCTGACTTGGCTCAGACGCTAGGGCGAGGGGATGTGCGCGTGATGTTCTCTAAAGACTGATCAATCCGAATCAACAGGGATTCCAATGAAAAAGCTCATTGTTCTATTAACGCTTCTTGTCAGTTCACTCTCAGCAACAGGAGCCGATATGTCCAACGGCGCAGATAATTTTTACACCAGCGAAAAAGTGACGGTGCAGAAGGTTACTTTCAAAAACCAATATCAAATGAATGTGGCGGGGAATCTGTTCATCCCGAAAAACCTCGACGCAAAATCGAAGACCCCGGCGATTGTTATCGGCCACCCGATGGGCGCGGTCAAGGAGCAGAGCGCTAACCTCTATGCCACGAAAATGGCCGAGAAGGGCTTCGTGACTCTGTCACTGGATCTGTCGTTCTGGGGTGAAAGCGAGGGGCGTACGCGCAATGCTGTTTCGCCGGATATCTATGCCGAAGACTTCAGTGCGGCGGTGGACTTTCTCGGTGCACAGCCATTCGTCAACAAGGAGCGCATTGGCGCAATCGGCATCTGTGGCAGCGGCAGTTTCGTCATCAGCGCGGCCAAGATCGACCCGCGTATGAAAGCTATCGCAACGGTCAGCATGTATGACATGGGCGCAGCCAATCGCAATGGTTTGAAGCACTCGCAAACGCTTGAGCAACGCAAGGCGATCATTGCGCAAGCGGCACAGCAGCGTGATGTCGAGTTCGCTGGCGGTAAAACCGCTTACACCAGCGGCACGGTACATCAACTGGATGAAAACACTCATCCCATTCAACGCGAGTTCTATGACTTCTACCGCACACCCCGCGGCGAGTACACACCGTCCAGTTCCTCTAAAGAGTTGACGACGCACCCGACTCTGACGAGCAACATCAAGTTCATGAACTTCTACCCGTTCAATGATATCGAGACGATTTCTCCGCGCCCGATGTTGTTCATTGCCGGCGCTGATGCGCACTCAAGGGAGTTCAGCGAGGAGGCCTACAAGCTCGCCGGACAACCCAAGGAGCTGGTTATCATCCCGGGTGCCGGGCATGTTGACCTCTATGATCGTGTCAATCTAATTCCTTTCGACAAGTTGGCTGCCTTCTTTGAGAACAATCTGAAGTAACCAACACGCAGGGATTGCCTGCCGCGAAAGCCTCAAAATCTTGAGGCTTTCGCGAGAGTTCGAGTGACATTCTTTTCAGTACGCCTATTGAATGGTGACTTTGCCTTTTGATCTGCGAGGCTGTTCAATACCACGTCGAAATCGCGCAGATCGTGTGCAAAACCCAGGGATCATCGCGATGGGCGCTCCACGGCTTGCACCCTGGCGGCGTTATGCGGTGATACGGCGCGTCAGTCGGGCGATTTGAAGTCGGCCTTCGCTGAAGGCATCGAGCGTACGTTGCAGACGCTGGGCGAAAAATACCCGACAGCGCCGTCGGCGCGCCCGCCAACATGAGCGACGAAGAAGCGGCAACGCTGCCGATTGCCGCGATCAAACGAACACAAGATCCGCCCGGTTATCGATCAGGTGTATCCGTTCGAGCAAGCCCGCCAAGCGCACGAGCATCTCGCGAAAGGGGCGTTCGGCAAGGTGGTGATCAAGATCGATTGAGGCCGTTGGGGCTATACCTCAGCTATCGGTAGAAACGACTGGCTCGGCGGCAGTTTCCTCAGCCATCTTCAGGCGGTCAGCCTTGCTGATGTACTTTTCCTTTTTCGGGGCCAGTTTCGCGCTGGCCTTTTTGGCTTTTTCCCTGAACAACTGCTTCAGTTTTTTCTGACGGTTCATGTTGACGACTCGGTTTGTCTGTTGGATATCGGCGATCGAAGGGCTTCTCGAGCGCATTGACCAGAGAGTCGCATAAGCAAGTGTCGCTGTCTCTGGCCCGAAAGGGCAGGCATCCTGACGCATGGCCGGGGTGCAGGCAACATCAATTCCTTACCTCACAATAAAGTCCCGAACAGCCTTGATCATCGGGCCGGCGTTTCTTCCATGGACGAATGCCCCGCGCCCGGAATCAAGTGAGGGTAGACGCGTTTTGGCATCTGCATTTGAGCGTCGATCAATACGGCCGGTTACGCGCGCAGTCGGGCGGGAGATCACCAATCTGGATCAGACCGACCATTACGGTAGGGTGGCCTCTGGAGCCCCAGGACACTGGCGCGCCATGCGCCGTCAGGTCGTAGATCTCGCTCTCACCGAGCAATTGCCCGTCACGATTATCGTATAAGCGGAAAAACGCCGGGCTCTCCCAACGGATGAACCAGGACAGATCTTGCGGGTCGTCAGGATGGAACTGAGGATGAAAGGAGTTTGGCAGCAACCAATAAGGCCTGAACGCCTGGACCCGGACGCAGCCATCGGGGCTGATGTCAGCGTCGCCGTAAGGGGTGGCCAACGCTTTTTCCCACCACTGAGACGCCGCCCACAGTCCAATGTAAAACACCACTAAACCGAGGACGATCATCAAGAGTCGGCGTTGCCTGCTCATACCAGACGCATGCCCATTTCGACTGCGCGCTTCTCGAAACCGAACTCCGCATACATGCGCGCCGCACGTTCATTGAACGGCCAGACTGTCAGGCGCAAATCCTGTGCGTCATGTTCAATCGCCCAATCCCTGACGAGTTGCATCAGCGCCCGACCAATGCCTTTGCCGGAAAACCGCTCGGCGACACACACCGAGCCGATGCGCACAACCTTTTGCGGCTGCATCAGCGGTGGCGAACTGGCCGACAGGCTGGCCGTAATGAATGCGGCGGCCTGATCGCCGACGTTCGCGAGAAAAGCTATCTGATCCGCCTTCTCGAAAATGCCCGACCAGTGCGGCAGGTCGCGGGAGAAGTCTTCGGTGGCGGCAGCATAAATATCGGGACGGGCAGCGTGGTGTACGGCGTTGAGCAACTGACCCAACTCGCACATGGTCAGTGCGTCTTCAGCGGTTGCGAGGCGGTAGGTGATGGTGTCGTCCATGGTGAGTCTCGTTCCTTGAGTTTTGAAGGGCGCGCAGGAGTGCGCGAGACGGAGTAATGATGAGATTTCAGGCTGAACTGATTCGCCGTTCACCCAGGCGCTCTACCAGCCTTACCAGATAACCATCCGGATCCTGAACGATGAATTCGCGTTGACCCACTTCTACCGTATCAGCCCGATACCAGGTGTCCCGGCATTCCCGATAAAGTGCAAAGCCTGCTTCGCCAAGTTTGCGGATGACGGGCCCCACAGCCTCGACATCAATCTGCAGGTTGATGCCTCTGCCAAATGGCTTGCTCAGCGCAGCGGTCAGCCATTGACGAGCGTTCGGATCAATCTGCTCCAGCATGACTTGAGCGCCGTTCAGATCCAGATAAGCGAAGCCATCTTCCGCACGCTGATAAGCAATGCTGAAACCAAGGCATGACACCCAGAAAGCCAAGCTGTTATCCAGGTGGGTAACCATGAGCTCGGGAACCAGTTTGTTGCGTTCAAACATGAGATGACTTCCTTTTCGAGCTGTAGCCCATGAATTGAATCTTCAGTCGAATGCCACAGCGGGCGCTGATTCTGGATACTCGCTCGCCATGTTTGCCAGACATTTTTTCAGCAGTGCCGCCTCTCTGGGCAGGCGGCTGGAAAAAGTATCCCACCCGCAAATGTTCAAATGCATGGGCATTTCGACGAGCCCTGTGATGGCGTCCCAAAAAGCATCCCAGTTGCAGCCGTACCAGTCGGGGAATCCGAGGGCTTCTTTCAACATGCCATGGAGTGCCTGGCTACTTTGCACTTCACTTAGATCAATACTCACAAGCTCAAGTCGCGACATCATTCAGCCTCACCAGTAACGATATCGCTGTCGATCCTGTGGCCAGGTGCTGATTTGTTCAGGCCCGCCACAAACACCGAAATCTGCCGCGTCCCGCTCAGGTGAACAACCGGAATCTGCGGTGCTATCGCCATTCGCCTGGCCTCGCTGGCTGGGCGATTGACTCGGCCAAAGTGCCAGACATATTTAAGAAGGACCAGAAAGGCTTTATCCATTCGTTCGGTGCATCCTGCCGGAAGATCCGGGCGTGGCCGGTTCATTGCGCTGCGCGTGATGACCCGTCGCAAGCAGGTCAGGCGCGGTGTTTCGAGCCAGATAATCAGGTCTGCACGGGGCAGGCGCAGATCGAAGGAGCGTCGGGAATAATTGCCCTCGCATACCCAGGCATCACCGGCGATGGCTTGTCGTACCCGCTCACGGAAAGCCTCGTCATCCGGTTCGATCCAGCCGGGTTCCCAGAACAGCGGATCAAGGTGAACAACGGGCACGTCCAGACGCTGGCCGATTTTCCGGGCCAAGGTGGACTTTCCACTGCCGGAGTTGCCCAGAATGACGATGCGTTGCATATGCAAATCCCTTGCGGCAAAAGTCGGCAATTCTAAGCCACCAAGACCTGGGGCAGGCCATCGACCGCAAAAAAAAGCCCGGTAAAATGCCGGGCCCGGAACAGCTTCAGAGCATTACGCAGCCATACTGCCGGCCGCGATGTCTTTCCTGTAGCTGGCCCTCATGGGTTCCATTTGCGCGCCGGGTTCATCGAGTTTGGCTTGGCCCAGGCTCGCATTAGCTGTGCCAACTCGTGACGCGACCCTTGACCACGCTGGATCGATGGCCTGCGAGGAATGGGGAAAAAAGCCTTGGTGCACCCTACATGAACAGCGTCGGGCAAGCATTGCAGATCACCGCTTGTGTTTACTGTGCAGTCGACTCGACATCAATCTCATCGGCTTCACCGAGCGATCTGTAGTGCTTGCGCAATTTTCGCAGTTCACGTGTGCCCATTTTGTCCAGCCCCAACGTGGCGTTTTGCGCGTCCTTGGTGGCGCGAATCAGTTCGTCGATCTTCAGGTGCAAGATATCGTTGTCGCGGTTTTGCGTGTTTTGAATCAGGAACACCATCAGAAACGTGATGATCGTGGTCGAGGTGTTGATGATCAGTTGCCAGGTGTCGTTGTAATGAAAGAACGGGCCGGTGAGCGCCCAGATGATGATCAGAACAATGGCGGCGATAAAGGTTTTGGAGCTGCCGGCCCAATTGGACAGGGCTTGGCAGAAAGACGCGAATTTCATATTTGTGCAAGCTCTTGAGAAAGGTAAGGCGTAGGCCTCGGCCATTTTGCGGGGAAGGTCTGCCGTATAGTGGCAGCCAGTGCCGACGTGCCAGGCGTTCGAGAAACGCCTGGCGCAATTTGACGGGATCGGTCCCAAGACCGTCGAGATTTTCAGGCGTGAAGCAGGGCCGGTACTTTTTGGTTAACGGCCAGGACGCGCGGCCGTGCTCGGGCTGATGTGTTTAGGACCCGCGATTGCCCAGGCGATCAGCCCGAACAACGGCACAAACACGATCAACACGATCCAGACTCCCTTGTTGTTCGATTTCCCCTCACTCTTGCGCACCCGATTGATGGCCCACAGTTCTATCAATAGAAGAACTGCCGCCAGTACGATCCACACGGTTTCGATATGCATTGGCTACCTCCTGATGGTCTTTCTTAGGTGGCTTGAGGTTCGGCGGGTTCATTTATTTTTCTGCAGCGCCTTGAGTTGCTGCGCCAGATGAAGTGCGACACGGCCGCTGCCCACCGTCGGCAGCAGGTGAGTGAAGGGGATGTCGATCAGGCGATGCTCACGCACGGCGCGCAAGCGCGATAACACCGGATCATTCTCCAGCAGCTGACGTTTGCGCCAGGCCGGCGACCACTCGGCATCGGCCAGCAAGATGACGTCGGGATCGCTGATCAGCAGGGTCTCGCGATCTATCGTCACGCGATACTGGTTGATGTCGGCGAATAGATTGCGCCCCCCGGCAGCAGCGAGCAGGGTGGTCACGAAACCGCGTCCGCCCTCTGAATCCAGACCGTTGACCTCGCTGTCCAGATAGAACACCGACAGCGGCTTTTCGCTGCCGATCAGTGCGCGGGCGCGGGCCAGATCGGCATCCATGGCGGCGCTCAGTTGCTGCGCTTTTGACTGTTTGTGCAGCAGCGCACCGAGGGTCAGCAGGTCATTGCGCACATGCCCGAAATAATCCAGCGAATGCCCCGCACAGGCCGACTCCAGTAAATAGGAAGCGACGGCGTTGCGCGCCAGACCCGAGCGTGAAGTGACGCCGTCGCCGAACGCCGTGGCAAAGCCGCCGACCACCAGATCCGGTTTCTGCGCGTACAGCACTTCGCTGGATGGGTAGCGCGGCGCGATCACCGGAACGCCTGCGTACTCGGTCTTTCGATCCCCAGCATGGGTGTCGTCCAGATAGGCGACGCCAACCAGACTCGGCCCTGCATCCAGGGCGATCAGCAGATCAGCCGCGTGTTGATTGAGTGCGACGATGCGCGATGGCGGCAATTGTGCAGCGCTCCAGGTTTCGCCGCAGTTTCGATAATCGTCAGCGAGTGCCGGTGCCGTGCAAAGCAGGGCCGTCAGGCATAACCCAAGTGTTCTCATGAGCGCTCCTTGATCAGCAAATCCTCGACCACCTCACCACCGACCAGGTGCACCTCGACCAGCCGTTGCACGTCGGCGTCGCTGTGTACGCCATACCAGCAGGTCTCGGGATACACCGTCAGAATCGGCCCCAGATTGCACGGGAACTGACAATGCGTGCGTGTCAGTAACACGCCGCCCGGGGTTTCGATGCGGTCGTGCGCCAGCAGGTGCCGGCGCAGGGTTTTCCATAACTGCAAGGCGCCGCGCTGGGTGCAGCGCGGGCCGGTGCAGAGGAACACGTGGCGCGCATGTTCGGGAACGTGCGACCAGTCCGGGTGCGTGTCGACGCCGTCGACCGTTTTGAATTCAGCCATCAGAAACGGTACGTGTAGCGTACTTCTGAGGTGAACGGCCGTCCGAGGTTGTCGACGTTGCTGGCACGGCTGGTGACGTAATCGCGGTCGAACAGGTTCTCTACCAGCAGGCTGACGCGGTGTTGACGGGCATTGTCGAGGTAGCGATAAGCGTCGGCATCGATCACTGAATAGTGACCGTACTCGACCTGTTTCGAGCTGGTTACATCGCGGATATAGCGGATCGCACCGCCGGCACCCCAAAGAAGGTTTTCCGACTCGAAGCCTATGCGCGAACGGGCGAAGAAACTCGGGATGTCATTGATGGTCACGCCGCTGCGCGATTCGGTGAGGTTGCGGGTCATGTCCGCTTGCAGGCTCCACTGCGCGTTGAGCGCCAGTTTCGCGTCGGCCTCGAAACCGCGCATGCGCACCTGGCCCTCGCCGTTGACCCAGCGACTATCGTCGAGGGTGATCAGGTCGTCGATTTTGCGTTTGAACACGGTGACGCTGGCGCTGAACGCGCGATCAAGCAGCAGCCCCTTGTAGTCGAGGCCCAGTTCGGCGTTGCGACTTTTTTCCGGTTTGAGGTTGCGGTTGCCGATCTCGTCGCCCGGTTCGTTGACGAACAATTGTTCGGCGTTCGGCAGTTTGTAGGCGCTGCCGTACTGACCGCGCACGGCCCAGTTGTCGTTGAGATCGTAGAGCGAAGTGAGCATGCCGACCGTGGCGCTGTCGCCGCCACCCATGGCTTCGTGGCGAACGCCGATGCTCGGGTGCCAGTCGGGCAGGGCGTCGATTCGCGGACGCAACTGGGTGTAAATCGCGTGGGCTTCGGCCTTGTCGTTGTCGATGATCAGGACATCGTCCTGGCCCTTGAACCACTGGTTGTCGGTGCCAAACACCAGCACATGACCGTCGGACGATTCAGCCTTGCCTTCGGTCTGTATGCCCCAATCGGTGAAGCCCCAGTAGTCGTTGCGGTTGATGACTCTGGTGGCGCCGCCCTCGACGTTATTGATGCGTGTGTAGCGCGTGTCCCAATCGTTGACATGGCCTTTGACGAAGTAGCTCAGACGCTCATTGAGGTTTTGCTCGAAGGTCGCTGTGGCGATCTGTTGCACGCGGTCGTTGGTGGTTTTGTGGTTGCCGACCGGACGGGCGAAATCGAGGTTGGCGTCGGCGTATTGGTAGAACAGTTCCAGCCGCGAGTCGTCGCCGAACGACTGAATCGCCTTGCCACCGAACGTGGTGACTTCATAGGCGCGTTTTTTCTCGGTGACGTTTTTCATGTCGCGGTTGCGAAACGGCTGGTAACCGTCGGAGACGTTGTGGCTGACATACGCCAGCAAGCCCAGATCGCCGAAACCGTTGCTGAAGATATTCTCGACCCGGGCATCGCCAGTGGTGCCGCCGAAGGTATCGAGGCCCATGTTCACCTCGCCCGAGGCCTTTCGACGCTGTGGCGAGCGAGTGACGATGTTGATCACCCCCGACACCGCTTGCGTGCCGAACAACAGACTCTGCCCACCCTTGAGCACTTCGATGCGTTCGATGGCGTTCGCCGGCAAGGTGTCCAGGTACAAGCCGCCGTACAAGCGGTTGTTCAAGCGCACGCCGTCGAGCAGGATCAGCGTATCGTCGTTGCGCCCGCCCAGCAGGGAATAAGTGCCGTAGTCGAACGGGCCGTTTTTCGGGGCGACATAGAGGCCGGGAATGAACATCTGCATGACGCGGCTGACATCCGCTCCGGGGCCGGCGCGCTCGATCTGTTCGCGGCTGACGATGTCCACTTTGCTGCCGTAATACGCCATGTCGGCGACGGTCGTGGACTCCACCGACGGTGCGCAAATGATTTGCTGATTGAGTTCCAGAGGCGCTTCGTCGGCCAGCAGCAGCGGACTGAACAGGCAACCGAATAGCAGGGATGGAGCAGAGGAGTTGAAAGGTCGAATCATTGTCTTCTCGAAAAGGATCTTCGCAGAAGAGCATGCAGGAGAAGGCATCGCGCACACGCCGACACCGGCCCATGCCCGCCCACCGCAGGATTTTGCCAAACAGAAATTTCGGGCCGGTCTCCGGGCTCGCGCGTATCGATGCTTTCACCTTCCCATGGCCGTCTGGCCACAGTGGTGTGTCGAAAGCATCACGCGCATACCGTTGCGGGGGCAGCACCGGACTTGTTCAAAAAGAACGTACCGGTTTCCCGTTTCACCCCATGCACGGCGGCATGGGACACCTGAAACTGGACGGCATCTGAACACTCGAAAGACCGTTCGTCAACGCCGCGGCCATTATCGGATGCTCAGTTCAGCCCGGCTGCAGGGCGGCAAACTGGTTGCTCAACCACGCATACAGTTGCGATACCGCGGGGGAAATTTGTTTGCGATGCGGGCACACCAGACTCAACGGTGAGGCTTCTCCGGGAAAGTCCGGCAGCAGCACAAGCAAGCGTCCTGCGCTCACGTCAGCGCTGACATCCAGCCATGATTTGTTGGCGATACCTTCACCGTCCAGTGCCCAGCGCCGAACCACATCGGCGTCGTCGCTGAACAGCGGGCCAGAGACTTGAATCGTCTGACCGGCCAGGCTCCATTTATCGAAGACCCGACCATTCTGCAGGTAGAGCAGGCATGGATGATTCAACAAGTCCTCCGGCGTTTTTGGCTGCCCGTGGCGTTGCACGTAGTCCTTGGATGCGACCAGCACCCGTTTATTCCAAGGCGCGAGTGGCAGAGCCACGTAGTTGGCGTCTTCGTTGGTACCGTATCGAATGGCGACGTCGACCGGGTCGCGAAACAGGTCGGCCATCTGGTCCGACAGCACAAAGCGCAGGGTCAGTTCCGGATGCTGACGACGGAACATCGTTAGCCACGGCAGCAGAATATTGCGCCCCAGATCAGACGGCGCAGTGACTTGCAGCACGCCGCGCAGCGTGGCGTTTTCACCCCTCAGGTTGTCCTCGCCTTGTTTCAGGGTTTCGAGCACGGCGTGGGCGGTGGGCAGGTATTGCTCACCTTCGGCAGTCAAACGCAGGCTGCGGGTGGTTCGCGCGAACAGGCGCACATCCAGTTCGCGCTCCAGCCGTTTGATGGCGGCGGCGACTTGCCCCGGCAACAAATCGGCCTCCAGCGCCGCGGCGGTAAAGCTGCCCAGCGCTGCGCTGCGGGTGAACAGGGCGAGGTCATCGATGCGGATCATTTTCTCTTCTGCAGTGAAAGTGTTGGCGCATTCTGCAGGTTTTTCTTTCTCCGTGGGAAGCCGAAGATGGTGGCAAGTGAATGCTTCAACCCTTTAGACAGCGAGCCCCCATGAAAGCCATCACCTTTGTACACCACGCCCTGCCCATTGAAGATCCGCAATCCCTGCAAGACATCGAGATGGCTGCGCCAGTGCCCGGTCCGCGTGATCTGCTGGTCGAGGTACGGGCTGTTTCAGTCAACCCGGTCGACACCAAGGTGCGCGCCGGTACTTTCACAAAAGAACCGAAAATTCTCGGTTGGGATGCGGCCGGCATCGTCCGCGAAGTCGGTTCGCAAGTGACTCTGTTTCAACCGGGCGACGAAGTGTTTTACGCCGGCTCGATTATTCGCAGCGGTAGCTACAGCGAATTGCATTTGGTCGATGAGCGGATTGTCGGGCACAAGCCACGTTCGTTGAGTGCTGCCGAGGCGGCGGCATTGCCGCTAACGTCGATCACAGCGTGGGAATTATTGTTCGACCGTCTCGGTGTCGCCGAGGCCAGCGGGGAGGGCAAATGCCTGTTGATTACCGGCGCGGCGGGTGGCGTCGGTTCGATGCTGGTGCAACTGGCTCGGCAGTTGACCCGACTCACGGTGATTGGCACCGCCTCGCGCCCGGAGACCGCTGATTGGGTGAAGCAGTTGGGCGCCCATCACGTCATCGATCACAGCCAGCCACTGCTCGCTCAGTTGCAGGCACTCGGTATTGCCGAGGTCGATTACGTCGCCAGCCTGACCCACACCGAACAGCACTTTTTACAGCTGATCGAAGTGCTGCGACCGCAGGGTCGGCTAGCGGTGATTGATGATCCCGAGAGCCTCGATGTCATGCCGCTCAAGCGCAAGTCGTTGTCGCTGCATTGGGAGTTGATGTTCACCCGTTCGTTGTACGAAACGGAGGACATGATCGAGCAGCATCACCTGCTTGACCGGGTCTCGGACCTGATTGATCTGGGGGTTTTGCAGACCACCGTCGGCGAGCACTTCGGTGCGATCAACGCGGCAAACATGCGCCGCGCTCATGCAGTGGTCGAGAGTGGCAAGGCTCGGGGCAAGATCGTTCTCGAAGGCTTCTGATAACCGTCACTTGAACCGTCATACGGGCGCCATAAAGGGCCCGTCAGGAGCACTTTATGCGTATGAAAACCCTTCCCGCCGTCATCGCCTTGTTATCGGCTGCCGCGTTTGGTGCGCCGTTCGCCCACGCCATCAACGCTGTCGCCTTGCCGGCGGATGCACCCGCGGATCGATCCTTCGGCAAGCTTGAACAAGTGCATGCGTTCTACGATGCGATGCCCACCGGTGTGACCGTCAGCGAGACCGGACGGATCTTCGTCAACTTTCCGCGCTGGGGCGACAACGTGCCGTTCACCGTGGGCGAGATCCGCGACGGCAAAGTGGTGGCCTATCCGAACGCCGCGATCAACAAGGAAAACCCCAACGACCCAAGCGACGGGTTAATCAGTGTGCAAAGCGTGGTGGCTGATGGTCAGGGGCGTGTCTGGCTGCTTGACACAGCAGCGCCGGGCTTCGCCGACCCCAAGCCGCGAGGAGCGAAACTGGTTGCGATAGACCTTGCCAGCAACAAAGTCGTCAAGCGGCTGGTGTTCCCGGACAACGTGATGTTGCCCAGCACGTATGTCAACGACATGCGTTTCGACTTTCGCAACGGCGCCGAGGGCACCGTGTACCTCACCGACTCCTCGCTGCGAGGCCCGGGCGCGATCATTGTCATGGACATTGCCAGCGGGCGTGCCATGCGTCGTTTGAGCGGCGTGCCGGCAACGTCGGTTGATCCGGCTTTCGTCCCGGTCGTTGAAGGTTTGCCAGTGATGGTCGAAGGCGCCGGCGGCAAACCCAAACCGCTGGGTGTGGCGTCGGACGGTATTGCCCTGTCAGCCGATGGCCAGACGCTGTACTTCACGCCACTGTCCAGTCGACACCTGTATGCCGTGTCCACTGCGCTGCTGCGCGATGCCAGCGTCAGCGAGCAACAACTGGCTGCCGCCGTGCAGGATCTGGGCGAAAAAGGTGCCTCCGATGGCATGGATGCTGACGCCGACGGCGCCGTCTATGCCGGGGACTACGAACACAACTCGATCCGCAAGCGGCTGCCGGATGGCCAATGGCAGACGCTGGTGCACGACCCACGGTTGCTCTGGCCTGACACGTTGTCGATCGGCCCCGACGGCTATCTGTATTTCATCGCCAACCAGTTGCACCGCCAGGCGGCGTTTCGCGGCGGGCAGGATCAACGACAGAAACCCTACAGCCTGCTGCGTCTGAAAATCGACGCGGCGCCTGCGCCTACGCGCTAAAACCTGTTTATTTTTCGGAGAACTGATGATGAATGCGTCCACTGAAGTGTTGGTTTCGATTGCCGTACTCAAGGCCAAAAAGGGTCAGGAACAGGCCTTGAAAGAAGGGCTTCTGGCACTGGTCGAACCGACCCGGGCAGAGCCGGGCAATCTCGATTATGTGTTGTTTGAACTGCGCGATGAGCGCGGTACGTTCTACATGCGCGAGGCGTTCAAGGATCAAGCGGCACTGGATGCGCATTTCGCCATGCCGTATTTCCAGCGTTTCGCCGCTACGGCGGATGACCTGCTTGAGGAGCCCTTGCAACTGATCTTTCTTGAACAGGTATCGAGCTGACGGCATCGCGCAATTGTTGAGTGGCTTGCGGGTGCCCGGGTCTATATTCTTCACGGCTGTTTATGTGCGTCGAATAGTGGCTGAGAACAGCCTTTCAATTAGGGAAGAATTGAATGCCGTTCAGGGTGATGGTGGTCGGTGGCTACGGTAATTTCGGTAGCATCGTTTGCGGGCATTTGGCGGTCATGCCGGGTGTAGAACTGCTGCTCTCGGGACGCGACCCGCATAAGTTGCAGTGCAAGGTCGATGAGCTGAACAGCCAATCGGCTGCTGTCGTCCAAGGTTGGTGCGGTGATGCCATGGGTCCTGCGTTCAGCGCCGCTTTGCGCTCGCTGAATATCCGGTTGGTGATCCACACCGGCGGGCCGTTTCAGGGGCAATCCTATGCAGTCGCCGAGAATTGCATCGCTGCTCAAGTGAATTACTGCGACCTGGCGGACTGCCGAACCTTCGTCAACGGCGTGGGTATTCTCGATGCACGGGCGAAAACGGCAGGCGTGGCGATCCTCAGTGGTTGCAGTTCGGTGCCGACGCTTTCGTCAGCGATCATTGATCAGCAGCGTCACCGGTTCTTGCGTATTGACGCGATCGAACATGGCGTTAGCGCTTCGACGAAGATGCCGGGATTGTCGACAATCGAAGGTGTGCTGGCTTACGCCGGCAAGCCGATCAAACAACTGAAAAACGGCAAGTTGCATGAAGTGTCGGGTTGGCAGGATCTGACCTTGCGCAAAATTCCGCAACTGGGCACTCGCTTGCTGGCCAATGTCGACGTACCGGACATGGATATCTTCGCCGGCCGCTATGGTGCACACACGCTCAGCTTCAAGGCAGGTGCGGGGTTGAAACTCGCCGGTGTTGCCAACGCTTTGTTAGCGCAGGCAGTCAAGATCGGGCTGGTTCGCGACCATCTCCCCTGGGCCGCCAGACTGCATCGGCTGGGCTGTCGATTCGAGCGATTCGGCGATGGCAAAAGTGCGATGTACATCGACGTTCAGGGCGCAGGCGTTGAAGGGCAACCGCTGACCATGACCGCACAACTGACCGCTTTTAACGACAAAGGCCCGCAAATCCCCAGCTGCGCAGCCGTCGCACTGGCCGCGAAAATGGCCGGAGGTCATGTGCCGCAACCGGGTGCCCGGCTCTGCGTCGGCGAAATCAGCGTTGACGAATACCTGGCTGCGATCAACGATCCGGCCAACCTGAGCCTCTGCGTGCAATTTTCTGACGGCAGTCCTGGTCAGCTTTCTGATCCGGCCACCGATGGCGCAGGCATTTTCAGAAAGCGCTGTTCGTGATCAGGGTTTGGCAGCAGGCAGCTGTCGTACTTGCCGAACAGCCGATAGCGATTCAACGCGATGCGGTCATAAGCCCAGTTCCGCAGCCCACGCGGGAAAACGCGCAGCAAGCGCAAGGGCTGCCAGCGGCCGGGCAACTGACCGACGACTTCGAAAAAGGCATCTGATCGCTCCCAATAATTTTGGTCGCGAATCACCGCCATGGTGTCGAACTGGTCCATCGGCAACCCCGCCCACGCCAGCAGCGCCTGCCCTTCGGGTGACTGCACTGCCGCCAGTCGCACGCGCCGTTGATGATCATGCCGAATCAAAAAACGCGCCCAGCGATTGCATAGCTTGCACACACCGTCGAACAGCACCACGGTTTCACCGGGTTTGAGCAATGGCGCGGGGGTAGGGCGGGTCTGCGCGGCTGGCATGAGCGTGAGTCCATCGGAATCGGTTGCTGCGGATCATATCGCAATGCTCCCGGCCGACTGAAAAGTACTGGATTCTCGCATTGACATATCGAAAAATGTCGATATCCTCGCGGCATGGACTTACTCGAAATATTCAAAGCACTTTCAAACCAGACCCGACTTGAAATCCTCAAGGGTTTGAAAGACCCCGAAAAGAACTTCCCGCCGCAGGATGAAGGTGACGTTCATACGGTGGGCGTTTGTGTGAGCAGTATCCAGGAAGGTGTCGGGCTGTCGCAGTCGACGGTGTCTTCTTATCTCGCAACGCTGCAACGCGTGGGTCTGGTTGAAGTCAGGCGTATCGGTCAGTGGACCTACTACAAGCGCAATGAAGCAACCATCAGCGTTCTTGCCGAGATCATCGGGAAGGACCTGTAGTTTTGAGCTGTCTTTTTACCTGAAGATATCGATAAATCTCGATATCCCTTTTTATCGAAATGAGGATATACGATGAAAGCTCTGATACTTAAATCATTTGGCGGCCCGCAAGCATTCGAACTTTGCGACGTGCCCAAGCCCGTGCCTCAAGCGGGACAGGTTCTGGTCCGGGTTCACGCGACTTCGATCAACCCGTTGGATTTCCAGGTTCGACGCGGCGATTATTCCGACCTGGTGCAACTGCCGGCCATAACCGGGCATGACGTATCGGGCGTTGTCGAAGCGGTGGGGCCGGGCGTGACGAGCTTCGTTCCCGGAGACGAGGTCTGGTACACCCCGCAGATATTTGACGGCCAAGGCAGTTACGCCGAGTACCACGTGGCCGCCGAAAGCATTGTCGGCAAGAAGCCTGCCGCGCTGAGCCATCTGGAGGCAGCAAGCCTGACGTTGGTGGGCGGGACGGCGTGGGAAGCATTGGTCGTGCGTGCGGCGCTCAGAGTGGGCGAAACCATTCTGATACACGGTGGTGCCGGGGGCGTCGGGCATGTGGCGATTCAACTGGCAAAAGCCATTGGCGCCAAGGTGTTCACGACGGTGCGTGAAGCGAACAGTGAGTTCGCACGCAGTATGGGGGCCGATGTGGTCATCGATTACGAAAAGGAGGATTACGTCGAAGCCATCCTGCGAGAAACCGCTGGGCGTGGAGTCGATGTGGTGTTCGACACCATTGGCGGCAACACGTTGTCACGCAGCCCCGATGCGCTTGCTCAACTGGGTCGCGTAGTTTCGATTGTCGACATTTCAATGCCACAAAATCTTGTCCAGGCCTGGGGCAAGAACGCCAGTTATCACTTCGTTTTCACCCGACAAAACCGCGGCAAGCTTGATGAGCTGAGCGCGTTGATTGAGCGTGGTCAGCTGCGCCCGCACGTGGGGGCCGTCTATTCACTTGCCGACATTCCCCTCGCGCATGCCCGGTTGGAGAGTCCCAACAATGGAATCCAGGGAAAAATCGCGATTGCCATCGAAGACAGCCTCATTGGCTAAGTGCACTTTCAACCGTTGAAACTCAATTTGGAGACACGCCATGATTTATGAAATCGCTTTGCTTCCCGTCCATAAAGAACAAGTAGAGCAGTTCCGCCATGCGTTCGCCGAAGTCGCGCCTTTACTTACTCGGGCAAAGGGTTACCGCGGTCACACTCTCGCGCAGGGGATTGAAAGTCGTGAGGTCTTCAACTTGATCGTGCAATGGCAAACACTCGAGGATCACACGCCGGGTTTTGAAGCGAGTGATGACCATCAGAGGTTCATGCTGGGCTTGCAGGATTACTTTTCGCAAGAGCCGACGGTCTACCACATTGAGGGGCCGGAGTTTGCTAAAGGCTGACGCGTAAAGCCGAACAGCCCCCGTACCTTTAAAGAGAGGTATCGGGGGCTGATGTCGGAGAGCTTCGAACTTACTTGGCTATCCGTTGCGCTTGGGCAACTTCCAGTTCGGCCGAATAAAGTGGCAGGTGTAGCCGTTTGGAATTCGCTCCAGGTAATCCTGGTGCTCAGGCTCTGCTTCCCAGAAGGGGCCGGCCGGTTCGATTTCGGTGACCACGCGGCCCGGCCACAACTTTGAGGCGTCAACGTCAGCAGCAGTGTCTTCGGCAACATCGCGTTGCTCTTCGCTGAGGTAGTAGATCGCCGAGCGATAGCTGGGGCCCAGGTCATTGCCCTGGCGATTGGGTGTGCTCGGATCGTGTATCTGGAAGAAGAACTCGAGGATCTGCCGGTAACTGATCACGGCTGGATCGAACACGATTTCGATCGCTTCGGCATGATTGCCATGGTTGCGATAAGTCGCATTGGGGACATCGCCGCCGGTATAGCCGACCCGCGTCTGCAAGACACCGGGGTAGCGCCGCAGCAAGTCCTGCATCCCCCAGAAGCACCCGCCGGCGAGGATGGCAGTTTCGGTTTGGCTGGTCATGGTCTGTCCTTCCCCTCGGGAAATGATGTGTGTAGTCATTGTTATGAGGGCGTGTTGCCCAATTCCAAGGCTGAAGCGTTCATTTGCCCGCTGACCCGAGCGCAAATCCATTCACGGCTGTAGGTCAATACGCTGTCAGCAATAGCCGTTGGAAAATGAATGAAACCGTGGGGCGAGGAGGGCAGCAGGTGTATTTCGACAGGCGCCGATTGCATCCAGCGCTCGGCGATGTCGAGGGTGTCGTCGCGTAACGGATCCAGTTCGCCGGCAAACATCAGCGCAGGCGGGAAATCACTGAAGTCGCCATATAGAGGTGACAACGGAGGCTGTCGGCGTTCCTCGTCACTCAGGTCTGGCGTGAGCATGCGCAACGCTTCAACTATGCCCGGACCGTCCAGCACCAGGGTTTGCGGCGGTGCGGTGCGGACGCTCGGTGTGCCGGTCAAGTCGTATACGCCGTAATACAACAGCGCGCCGCTTACCCGTTGCAGCAAATCGGGCGATTGCTTGAGGCCCAACAAAGTAGCTGCCGCCAGATGACCGCCGGCCGACTCGCCCACGACAATCACCGGCAGGCCGGCAAACTCATCGTCAGTCAGTAACCATCGAGCCGCGGCCAGGCAGTCTTGCATCACCCCTTCGATGGGGGTCGATACCGCAAGCCGGTAATCCACCGAGACGACAGTCACATCGCACGTATTAACGATGGCGACATTGAAGTTGTCATTCATCTGCGCATTGCCGATCACCCAGCCGCCACCGTGATAATCCAGCACAACGCCTTTTGCTCGACCTTTGGGCCGAATGATCCGCACGGCCACCGGTACTCCGCCGCTATCAATCACCCTGCTTTCAGCCGTAAGGCCATGCTTGAGCAATTTTCTCGCGCCGCCGACCTGACTGGCGCGCAGCAGCGTTTGAATCATCCTCGGCAGCACGCGATTGCGAATTTTAAAGCGCGGCAACCAGGCGAGTTTTCTGTTGAAGGCGTGCACTTGCGCCAACTCACGCTCGCCCTCCGGCCACGGCGCTTTTCGGGTGAATGTGTTCATCAGCGGTTCTTGATCAGAATGGAGAAATTCAACGCAGCGGCAACGCATAGCCACGCCAGGTAAGGAAACAGGATTAAACCAGTGACGAGATCAAGCTGCACGGCCAGTACCACCATTGTCGCAACCACTAGCCAGAGCAACGTCAGGATCACCATGGCGGCGAGAACTTGATGTGCGCCGAAGAACACCGGAGTCCACAGTGTATTCAGGGCTATCTGCGCGGCCCACAAAGCCAGCACCGTCTGACTCCCGGGAATAAGGCTCAAGCGGTAACCCGCCCATGCCAGCAACACATAGATGACTGTCCAGGCCACCGGGAACGCCCAGTTGGGTGGCGTGAAGCCGGGTTTGGCCAGTGACTCATACCACTCGCCCGGTTTGAACATGACGCCAGTGGTCGCGGCGGCCGCGCAGGCCAGAAGGAATATAAAGAAGGTCATCGCCAGTCCTTAGCTGTGGTCAGCTGTTTGGGAGTGTAAGAAAAGGACGCCCGGTGGCGCGAAAAGTTTGCATTGAGTGAAGACATTTATCCGTTCATGCGCGAGGCGAAATGCAGTTGAACTAAAAATTGACTGTTGAGTCAGGATGATCAGTTGCTTCTTCCTACAACCCTGGATGAAACCATGCACACTTATCTTCTGAAATACCTGTTCAACGGCGAGCCTCGCACTCACACCTTCGAGCTCAAGGAGCCTCAATTGGGCGATCACGAGGCCGCCATGCATCTGCTGGAACTGCATCTGGGCGATGCCGAAAACGGCCTGATCATGCCCACCGCAGACTCGACGCCTCAGGAAATTCTGCAGCAGGCCGAGCGGGTGGGGATCACACACATTCAGGTGATCGCTAATCACTGACGCAAATCCCGATAGAAACTGCAGAGCGCTGCGATCTTTTGATCCTGATCCTCATGCTGGGGAGAAGATCAAAAGACCGCAGCCCCGTTCCACTCGAATGGAACATGATCGCCAGCCCGCTCTGCGAAACGCCGATGGACTCGGTGGTGTGGTTGAAGATGATGGTGCCGGCAGTGCGGATGGGGTTGGTCACACCTTGGGTCGTTGCTTGATCGGGGGCGCTTGGAGGTGGGGACTTCGTTTGGCGGTGGAGGTTAGCAGTCGCAGATAACAGGATTATGACGGTTGGTGCAGACTGAGCTGCAACCGGTTGATTTCTGTCTGGAAAAGAATTTTCCAAGAGGGGTTGACCATAAGTTTTAGTCCTGTATTATTCACCTCCCGCCAGACAGCAGATTGCTTCTAGCGGGTGTAAGTGATTGATTTTAAATGAAAATAATCACTTGACAGCAAGTGAGGCTGCTGTAGAATGCGCGCCTCGGTTGAGACGAAAGATCTTAACCAACCGCTCTTTAACAACTGAATCAAGCAATTCGTGTGGGTGCTTGTGGAGTCAGACTGATAGTCAACAAGATTATCAGCATCACAAGTTACTCCGCGAGAAATCAAAGATTTAACCAACGATTGCTGAGCCAAGTTTAGGGTTTCTTAAAAACCCAAAGATGTTTGAACTGAAGAGTTTGATCATGGCTCAGATTGAACGCTGGCGGCAGGCCTAACACATGCAAGTCGAGCGGATGACAGGAGCTTGCTCCTGAATTCAGCGGCGGACGGGTGAGTAATGCCTAGGAATCTGCCTGGTAGTGGGGGACAACGTTTCGAAAGGAACGCTAATACCGCATACGTCCTACGGGAGAAAGCAGGGGACCTTCGGGCCTTGCGCTATCAGATGAGCCTAGGTCGGATTAGCTAGTTGGTGAGGTAATGGCTCACCAAGGCGACGATCCGTAACTGGTCTGAGAGGATGATCAGTCACACTGGAACTGAGACACGGTCCAGACTCCTACGGGAGGCAGCAGTGGGGAATATTGGACAATGGGCGAAAGCCTGATCCAGCCATGCCGCGTGTGTGAAGAAGGTCTTCGGATTGTAAAGCACTTTAAGTTGGGAGGAAGGGCATTAACCTAATACGTTAGTGTTTTGACGTTACCGACAGAATAAGCACCGGCTAACTCTGTGCCAGCAGCCGCGGTAATACAGAGGGTGCAAGCGTTAATCGGAATTACTGGGCGTAAAGCGCGCGTAGGTGGTTTGTTAAGTTGGATGTGAAATCCCCGGGCTCAACCTGGGAACTGCATTCAAAACTGACAAGCTAGAGTATGGTAGAGGGTGGTGGAATTTCCTGTGTAGCGGTGAAATGCGTAGATATAGGAAGGAACACCAGTGGCGAAGGCGACCACCTGGACTGATACTGACACTGAGGTGCGAAAGCGTGGGGAGCAAACAGGATTAGATACCCTGGTAGTCCACGCCGTAAACGATGTCAACTAGCCGTTGGGAGCCTTGAGCTCTTAGTGGCGCAGCTAACGCATTAAGTTGACCGCCTGGGGAGTACGGCCGCAAGGTTAAAACTCAAATGAATTGACGGGGGCCCGCACAAGCGGTGGAGCATGTGGTTTAATTCGAAGCAACGCGAAGAACCTTACCAGGCCTTGACATCCAATGAACTTTCCAGAGATGGATTGGTGCCTTCGGGAACATTGAGACAGGTGCTGCATGGCTGTCGTCAGCTCGTGTCGTGAGATGTTGGGTTAAGTCCCGTAACGAGCGCAACCCTTGTCCTTAGTTACCAGCACGTAATGGTGGGCACTCTAAGGAGACTGCCGGTGACAAACCGGAGGAAGGTGGGGATGACGTCAAGTCATCATGGCCCTTACGGCCTGGGCTACACACGTGCTACAATGGTCGGTACAAAGGGTTGCCAAGCCGCGAGGTGGAGCTAATCCCATAAAACCGATCGTAGTCCGGATCGCAGTCTGCAACTCGACTGCGTGAAGTCGGAATCGCTAGTAATCGTGAATCAGAATGTCACGGTGAATACGTTCCCGGGCCTTGTACACACCGCCCGTCACACCATGGGAGTGGGTTGCACCAGAAGTAGCTAGTCTAACCTTCGGGAGGACGGTTACCACGGTGTGATTCATGACTGGGGTGAAGTCGTAACAAGGTAGCCGTAGGGGAACCTGCGGCTGGATCACCTCCTTAATCGACGACATCAGCTGCTCCATGAGCTCCCACACGAATTGCTTGATTCATTGAATAAGACGATAGAAGCAGCTTTAAGCTCCAAGCTGATAGCTCTGAGCTAACAGTTACAAGCTCGAAATTGGGTCTGTAGCTCAGTTGGTTAGAGCGCACCCCTGATAAGGGTGAGGTCGGCAGTTCGAATCTGCCCAGACCCACCAATTTTGTTATGGGGCCATAGCTCAGCTGGGAGAGCGCCTGCCTTGCACGCAGGAGGTCAGCGGTTCGATCCCGCTTGGCTCCACCATAAACTGCTTCGTAAGTTTGAGAGTTTAGAAATGAATATTCGCACTGAATATTGATTTCTAGTCTTTTGATTAGATCGTTCTTTAAAAATTTGGGTATGTGATAGAAAGATAGACTGAACGTTACTTTCACTGGTAACGGATCAGGCTAAGGTAAAATTTGTGAGTTACTCTGAATTGAGTATTATCGAATTTTCGGCGAATGTCGTCTTCACAGTATAACCAGATTGCTTGGGGTTATATGGTCAAGTGAAGAAGCGCATACGGTGGATGCCTTGGCAGTCAGAGGCGATGAAAGACGTGGTAGCCTGCGAAAAGCTTCGGGGAGTCGGCAAACAGACTTTGATCCGGAGATGTCTGAATGGGGGAACCCAGCCATCATAAGATGGTTATCTTGTACTGAATACATAGGTGCAAGAGGCGAACCAGGGGAACTGAAACATCTAAGTACCCTGAGGAAAAGAAATCAACCGAGATTCCCTTAGTAGTGGCGAGCGAACGGGGACTAGCCCTTAAGTGGCTTTGAGATTAGCGGAACGCTCTGGAAAGTGCGGCCATAGTGGGTGATAGCCCTGTACGCGAAAATCTCTTAGTCATGAAATCGAGTAGGACGGAGCACGAGAAACTTTGTCTGAATATGGGGGGACCATCCTCCAAGGCTAAATACTACTGACTGACCGATAGTGAACTAGTACCGTGAGGGAAAGGCGAAAAGAACCCCGGAGAGGGGAGTGAAATAGATCCTGAAACCGTATGCGTACAAGCAGTGGGAGCAGACTTTGTTCTGTGACTGCGTACCTTTTGTATAATGGGTCAGCGACTTATTTTCAGTGGCGAGCTTAACCGAATAGGGGAGGCGTAGCGAAAGCGAGTCTTAATAGGGCGTCTAGTCGCTGGGAATAGACCCGAAACCGGGCGATCTATCCATGGGCAGGTTGAAGGTTGGGTAACACTAACTGGAGGACCGAACCGACTACCGTTGAAAAGTTAGCGGATGACCTGTGGATCGGAGTGAAAGGCTAATCAAGCTCGGAGATAGCTGGTTCTCCTCGAAAGCTATTTAGGTAGCGCCTCATGTATCACTGTAGGGGGTAGAGCACTGTTTCGGCTAGGGGGTCATCCCGACTTACCAAACCGATGCAAACTCCGAATACCTACAAGTGCCGAGCATGGGAGACACACGGCGGGTGCTAACGTCCGTCGTGAAAAGGGAAACAACCCAGACCGTCAGCTAAGGTCCCAAAGTTATGGTTAAGTGGGAAACGATGTGGGAAGGCTTAGACAGCTAGGAGGTTGGCTTAGAAGCAGCCACCCTTTAAAGAAAGCGTAATAGCTCACTAGTCGAGTCGGCCTGCGCGGAAGATGTAACGGGGCTCAAACCATACACCGAAGCTACGGGTATCATCTTAGGATGATGCGGTAGAGGAGCGTTCTGTAAGCCTGTGAAGGTGAGTTGAGAAGCTTGCTGGAGGTATCAGAAGTGCGAATGCTGACATGAGTAACGACAATGGGTGTGAAAAACACCCACGCCGAAAGACCAAGGTTTCCTGCGCAACGTTAATCGACGCAGGGTTAGTCGGTCCCTAAGGCGAGGCTGAAAAGCGTAGTCGATGGAAAACAGGTTAATATTCCTGTACTTCTGGTTATTGCGATGGAGGGACGGAGAAGGCTAGGCCAGCTTGGCGTTGGTTGTCCAAGTTTAAGGTGGTAGGCTGGAATCTTAGGTAAATCCGGGATTCTAAGGCCGAGAGCTGATGACGAGTCATCTTTTAGATGACGAAGTGGTTGATGCCATGCTTCCAAGAAAAGCTTCTAAGCTTCAGGTAACCAGGAACCGTACCCCAAACCGACACAGGTGGTTGGGTAGAGAATACCAAGGCGCTTGAGAGAACTCGGGTGAAGGAACTAGGCAAAATGGCACCGTAACTTCGGGAGAAGGTGCGCCGGTGAGAGTGAAGGACTTGCTCCGTAAGCTCATGCCGGTCGAAGATACCAGGCCGCTGCGACTGTTTATTAAAAACACAGCACTCTGCAAACACGAAAGTGGACGTATAGGGTGTGACGCCTGCCCGGTGCCGGAAGGTTAATTGATGGGGTTAGCTAACGCGAAGCTCTTGATCGAAGCCCCGGTAAACGGCGGCCGTAACTATAACGGTCCTAAGGTAGCGAAATTCCTTGTCGGGTAAGTTCCGACCTGCACGAATGGCGTAACGATGGCGGCGCTGTCTCCACCCGAGACTCAGTGAAATTGAAATCGCTGTGAAGATGCAGTGTATCCGCGGCTAGACGGAAAGACCCCGTGAACCTTTACTATAGCTTTGCACTGGACTTTGAATTTGCTTGTGTAGGATAGGTGGGAGGCTTTGAAGCGTGGACGCCAGTTCGCGTGGAGCCAACCTTGAAATACCACCCTGGCAACTTTGAGGTTCTAACTCAGGTCCGTTATCCGGATCGAGGACAGTGTATGGTGGGTAGTTTGACTGGGGCGGTCTCCTCCTAAAGAGTAACGGAGGAGTACGAAGGTGCGCTCAGACCGGTCGGAAATCGGTCGTAGAGTATAAAGGCAAAAGCGCGCTTGACTGCGAGACAGACACGTCGAGCAGGTACGAAAGTAGGTCTTAGTGATCCGGTGGTTCTGTATGGAAGGGCCATCGCTCAACGGATAAAAGGTACTCCGGGGATAACAGGCTGATACCGCCCAAGAGTTCATATCGACGGCGGTGTTTGGCACCTCGATGTCGGCTCATCACATCCTGGGGCTGAAGCCGGTCCCAAGGGTATGGCTGTTCGCCATTTAAAGTGGTACGCGAGCTGGGTTTAGAACGTCGTGAGACAGTTCGGTCCCTATCTGCCGTGGACGTTTGAGATTTGAGAGGGGCTGCTCCTAGTACGAGAGGACCGGAGTGGACGAACCTCTGGTGTTCCGGTTGTCACGCCAGTGGCATTGCCGGGTAGCTATGTTCGGGAAAGATAACCGCTGAAAGCATCTAAGCGGGAAACTTGCCTCAAGATGAGATCTCACTGGAACCTTGAGTTCCCTGAAGGGCCGTCGAAGACTACGACGTTGATAGGTTGGGTGTGTAAGCGCTGTGAGGCGTTGAGCTAACCAATACTAATTGCCCGTGAGGCTTGACCATATAACACCCAAGCAATTTGACTACTCGAAAGAGCATCAGATTGCGGTGTGTGAAGACGAAACGAACCGAAAGTTCGATGTTCACAAACACCGAAAGCTATCACATACCCAATTTGCTGAAGCGAGGCCAACTGGTCACGACTCAGTACCCGAATTTCTTGACGACCATAGAGCGTTGGAACCACCTGATCCCATCCCGAACTCAGCAGTGAAACGATGCATCGCCGATGGTAGTGTGGGGTTTCCCCATGTGAGAGTAGGTCATCGTCAAGATTAAATTCCGAAACCCCAATTGCGAAAGCAGTTGGGGTTTTGTTTTGCCCGCAGGAAAGTTAATACAGTATTTGTCGACACAGTCCGGTTGGTATCTAGGTTCAATTTACATAGCTCGTTCACAACAGGCAGCGAATTTCCGCTTCAGCGCTTTTTATAACGCGCTCTCACTGATCAATCTTTGCCAGACGTGGCGGCCGCAATGTCCCACGTCATCAATACCTGAGTGATTGCCGCATCAATCAGCTCAATCGTGGTGTCATCCCGAGCGAGGATGGAAATCCCCTGCAGAAAACTGTCAAAAACCGTCGCCAGGGCGGGGGCCGCCGTATTGGCCGGTAACTCACCAGCACTCATTCCCCGCTTGACGCACGCCAAGATCCCCGCGCGAGTCCGTGCGCGGGACTGGGTGAGGGCTTCAACCACTCGGACGTTTTCAGGGCTGGGTGCGCTCATTACGCCGAGAGTAACCATGCAACCCTTGGGGTGGCCATCCTCGCACTGCATGCGCGCCGACTGGCGCAACGCGGTTTCAATAGCCTGGCGCGGAGGCAGATTTTCGTCCCACAGGCATTGGGTAACCTGAGCAAAGGTCTCCAGGTAACGCTGCACGCATTCGTCAAACAGGGCTTCCTTTGAGCCGAACGCAGCGTAAAAGCTCGGCGCGGAAATTCCGCCGCCCAATTGTGCTTTCAGCAGAGCGAGGGAGGTGGAGTCATAGCCGTGTTGCCAGAACAATTGCATGGCTTGCTCGACGGCGTCGTCGCGGTCGAAATTGCGGGGGCGGCCCGTTCTTGCCATTTCAGGATTCCTCGGTGAGATGATTTAAATACTAGACGATACATAAGTCGTTGACAACGAGTGGTCGCTGCCGTCAGTATTTTATATCGATCGGTATTTAATTCTCAAAATCACTACTCAAGGACTTCCCGTGACGCCTTCACTCACTTTATCGGCAACGCCGAAAAGCCTGCCAATCGGCGCCTTGCTGGCGTTGGCCATGACAGGTTTTATCTGCATAGTCACCGAAACCCTACCTGCCGGCTTGCTGCCGTTGATCAGCGAAGGACTGGCGATCTCGCCGTCGATGGCTGGCCAGATGGTCACGGCCTATGCGTTAGGCTCGGTGCTGGCGGTCATCCCGATGACCATCGCGACCCGTGGCTGGCGCCGGCGTAATGTGCTGCTGCTGACTATCGTCGGTTTCCTGCTGTTCAATTCCATCACGGCGCTGTCCTCTCACTATGGCGTGACGTTGGTGGCGCGCTTCTTTGCCGGCGTATCGGCCGGGTTGGCGTGGAGTTTGTTGGCCGGTTATGCCCGCCGCATGGTCGAGCCCGAGCAGCAGGGCAAGGCGTTGGCGCTGGCCATGGTCGGCACACCCATTGCGCTTTCGCTGGGGGTGCCACTCGGTACATGGCTGGGTGGTCTGGTGAGTTGGCGCACCGCGTTTGGCATCATGTCGGGCCTGACGTTGATTCTGATAGTTTGGGTATTGGTGAAAGTGCCTGACTACCCACCGCAGCCTGCGCATCAACGCATGTCGCTGCGCAGCGTGCTGACCACGCCGGGTGTGCGGCCGGTACTGGCGGTGGTGATCAGCTGGATGCTCGCGCACAACATTCTCTACACCTACATTGCACCGTTCGTGGCGTCGGCGGGGTTGGAGAGTAGGGTGGATCTGGTCTTACTGGTCTTCGGGGTCGCTGCGTTGGTGGGGATCTGGTTGACGGCGAAATTGGTTGAGCCGCTGTTGCGAAAAACCACACTCGTCAGCCTCGCGGCATTTGCGGCGGTATGCGTGGTGCTGGGTTTCTCAGGGCACGTACCGCAAGTGATCTACATTGCAGTAGCGGTGTGGGGATTGAGCTTTGGCGGCGCGGCGACGTTGTTGCAAACCGCGCTGGCGGATGCGGCCGGCGATGGCGCAGACGTGGCGTTGTCACTGAATGTGGTGGCATGGAATAGCGCAATTGCGGGCAGCGGCGTTGTCGGTGGCGTATTGCTGGACAAGTGGGGCGTCGCGTCTTTTCCGTGGGCGATGACGCTGCTGGTGGCTGTCGGGTTTGCCATTGTCTGGCGGGCGCGCGGGCATGGTTTCAAGCCGGGGACGCGTGGACATGGACGAACGGTGGTCGCCGGGCATTGAAGCCCCGAAGCGCTGCCTTTCGAACGTCCCTTGCTCCAGCGGGGAGGGACGTCCTCAATGGCGGCGTATTTACCTATCCTGTCGTGGCCTCAGAGCAAACTCCACGAAACCCCGACATAAACGCCCATCCCTTCACCCGGCGTCGACCGCGCCGCATCCAGTCCCTTGTCGTCATACCCCGGCGTGACCGTCGCCGCGTAGTGTTTGTTGGTCAAATTGCGCATGTCCACCCAGGTCTGCCAGTCACCTTTCGGCGCGTTGTACCCCAACGTCGCGCCGAACAGCGCATACGGATCGGCGTAGTAACTATTGGCGTAGTCCACTGCAACTTTCGACACCAGTTGCGTGTTCAAAGCGGCGAAGAAACCCTGCGGCCAGTCGTAGCGCAATTCACCCTGGTAGTAATGCATCGGCAATCCCGGCAAGCGGTTGTCACCGAAGCGATCGTCATCGCGGTAGTGGAAATCGCTGAAGGTGTACGCCTGACGCAAACTTAACTGCTGCCCGTCGACGGAAGACCAGAGTTTGCTGTTCAGGCTGGCTTCGACACCCTGGTGCACGGTGGGGCTGGCGTTGAGCTCATACGGCGTGACTGCGGTGGCGTCTGGCAGCACCGAAAGCAACTCGTGGCGCACTTGCGCGTAATACCAGGCCAGGCTCCATTCACCGAGCGCGCTTACACCACGACCGCCGAGTTCCAGCGTGGTAGCTGTCTGATTTTGCAGTTTGATCGGGTCGCGCTGTGTGCCGGTGGCCGCGCCGCTCCCAGTCGGGAAACGCACGTTGGAGCTGTAGATCAGCGACCACGGATGCGGCGCTTCGACCGAGCGGCTGAGATTGCCGAACACTTGCAGGTCCGGTGTCACCTGGTAGCGCAGGCCGAGGCGGGGCGCGTAGTCCCAGTCGTTCATGCTGGTTTTGCCTCCGCTCTGCGGATAGGTGACGGCGCTTTCGCGGCGGGTGTAGATGGCGGCGAGGCCGGTGGTCAGCCACAGGTCATCGGCAATTTCCAGATCATTACCAAAGTGCAGAACGGTGTCCGAACCCTGATAGGTGAAATTGCGCCTGCGCGTGCCCGGTACATAGGCTGCGGTGTTGGGCGCGGTGGGAATGCGCACAAACTCACTGGCGCCATCGTTGGGCAGATGTTTTGTCACACGCAGGCCCATATTGCTGCGACTTTCCATGCCCCACAGCGTGTCGCGGCGCTTGTAGTCGAAGGTGCCGCTGACGTCGGTATAGGCGACCTTCAGACGATTCGGGCCTTCGCGCAGATCCATTGGGTAGTCGTGGTAAACGAGGCCGGTCTGGATGCTGGAATCGTCGTCGATGTAGAAGGTGGTCTTGTTGCCGATGAAGGTGCTGCCCGGCTGCTTGCGGCTGTCATCGCGTGATACGTACGCCGGGTTGGCTGCCCGTGGGTTGTGTTCGATGGAGTGCTTGGTCACGCGTCCGGCGAGGTCGTTGTCGGTTTCGCGGTAACGGATGTAGAAGCGGGTTTCCAGGTTCGGGTTGAAGCGATAACCGAAGTTGGCAATCAGGCCTTTGCTTTCGCTGGCAGTGTGATCCTGATAGCCGTCGGCGTTCGAGTCGGTCAACGACACGTAGTAATCGAAGTCGCCGAGCACTTGCCCGGAACTGACCTGACGCTGCTGGTAACCATGGCTGCCGGTGGCATAGCGGACTTGCAGTTTCGGCGCGTCGTAGCCGGTATGGCTGACGTAATCGATGGCACCACCTAGGGCCAGCGAGCCGCGATCGAAGCCGTTGGCGCCGCGCAGCACCTCAACATGGTCGACCCACAACGGTTCGAGCAATTCGTAAGGCGTGCCGCCGGGGCCGGTCAGCGGCAGGCCGTCGAGCATTGTATAAAGCCCCGAAGCATGAGCGCCCGGCGCACGATTGATGCCCGAGCCGCGAATCGAAATCTTCACGCCTTCATTGCCCGCCGACTGCGCATAAACCCCCGGCTGATAGGCCAGCACATCCTGATTACTCGCCACGCGGCCCTGCAATGGCTGGCGCATGTCGACAACATTGGTACCGCCGGGCACAGCGGCCAGACGTACCTTGGCGTCGTCGACAGCCGCGTCGGTACCGCTGCGATCCTCGGCGGAAATCAGCACCTGCCCCAACTCCATACCTTGAGCCTGAGCCATGGTCGGGCACACGAGGGCCAGCCCCAACAACGCGGTGGGCAGGGAATTGGGCGAAGGCATCGAGAAAACTCCAGACAAGACAGGCACGGGCAATGAACAGTGCGACGTTAGAAAGAACGAAAGAAACACATCGCGATTTTGCTTATTGTCCGGCAATGGAAAACAACGCGCCATAAACTAATCTCACGAGTCTGGTTCACAGCGAAATTCCAATCCGTGAGGGCTCGATCATGGCAAAAGACAAGAAGAAAGCCGCAAAGACGTCCGAAACTCCCCGGTTGAAAAACAAGGCTTACCTTGAGGAGTTGCGCACGCTGCATGTCGAGCTGGTCAAGCTGCAGGAGTGGGTCATCGCCAAGGGCGTGAAGGTTTGTATCGTCTTCGAGGGGCGCGATGGTGCGGGCAAGGGCGGGACAATCAAAGCGATCACCGAACGGGTCAGCCCACGGATCTTTCGCGTGGTGGCGCTGCCGGCGCCAACAGAACGCGAGAAAAGCCAGATGTACGTCCAGCGCTACCTGCCACATTTACCCGCGGCGGGCGAAGTGGTGATCTTTGATCGCAGTTGGTACAACCGCGCGGGCGTCGAACGGGTGATGGGTTTCTGCACCGAGGAGCAGGCCGACAAGTTCCTCAAATCTACACCGCTGGTCGAACGCGCAATCGTCGAGTCAGGGGTGATCCTGATCAAATACTGGCTGGAGGTCAGCCCGCAGGAGCAGACCCGTCGACTGGAAGCGCGTATCAACGACGGCCGCAAAACCTGGAAGCTGACGGGGATGGATCTCAAGTCCTACAGCCGTTGGTATGACTACTCACGCGCACGTGACGAGATGTTCAAGCATACCGACACTAACCACGCCCCCTGGCTGGTTGCCGACTCCAACGACAAACGCCGGGCGCGACTCAACATCATCACTGATCTGTTGAGCCGCATTCCTTATGAAGAAGTCGCACATGAGCCGGTCACGCTGCCCAAGCGGCAGAAACCGGGCAAGTACCGCGAACCGGATTATCAGTACAAACGTGTTGCAGACAAGTTCTGACGGCTCGCTCTCGGCGTTAGAGGTATGTGCTCGAACCTGTGCTGGAATCGGCAGGATCATGAATCAGCCTTCCACCCGTCGACTGCGCTGAACAACCGCACCTGCGCCTCTTTCTATAGGGGAAGTCCCCCATGAGTTAAACCCTATGTTCGATCAGCGCAAGAAAGAATTACTGGCGGCATGGCGCAACCTGGCGACCCAGTCGCAATTGCAGATGGATCCGGAGCAGCAGTACGACGAACTGCTCAAGGCTGCCGATGAAATGGAGGCGCAGGGAATCATTACCAGTGCCGAATGGCGACAGTTGGTGCGGGATGCGGGGAGCGTGTTTACCAGCGATATGACTTAGACACTTGGCTGAAACCGAACGAAGTTAGTCTTCATGTTCTGGGGGGACTCACAAACCCTCCAGATTCAGGCCACTCCTGACGCTGACTTTTTTTGCCTTCGGCTGCGCTGCCTGGCCACTTCTCGATGTTTGCAGCAGACCCATAAATTCGGTTTTGTCGACCGGACGACTCATGAAGTAACCCTGTACTTCATTGCATTGATCAGCCCCCAGAATATCCAGTTGCTCCGCGGTTTCGACGCCTTCGGCAGTGACGGTCAGGCCCATGGCTTTGCCCAGCCCGATGATCGCCTGCACAACCGCCCGATCATTGGCGCCGCTGCTGATCGAGGCGATGAAGCGCTTGTCGATCTTGATGCCATCGAACGGATACGCACGCAGGTAACCGAGCGATGAGTATCCGGTGCCGAAGTCGTCCATGTTCAGGCGCACGCCTAGCTCTTTAAGGGCGTTCATGGTGGTCAGCGCGCCGTCGGTATCGTTGAGCATGACGTTTTCAGTGATCTCAAGCTCCAGTCGACTGGCCGGGAAGCGGGTGTCGACCAGCACTTCGCGGACATCCTCGACCACATCGGTCACGGCGAATTGCGCAGGCGACAGATTGACCGATAGCAAGATGTCTTCCGGCCACGTCAGCGCCGTTTCGCAAGCCTCACGCAACACCCAGCGCCCGAGCGGGACGATCAGGTCAGTCTGCTCCGCCAACGGAATAAACAGGTCGGGCCCAAGCAAACCCTTGGTCGGATGCTGCCAGCGCACCAGTGCCTCGACTGAAACGATCTGCTTGCCATCAACTTTATAGCGTGGCTGGTAGTGCAGGATAAACTCGTTGTGCTTGAGCGCATGTCGCAGGTCGTCTTCCAGTTGCCGGCGTGTCTGGATCTGGTCGCTCATGTGCGCTTCGAAATAACACCAGGTGTTCTTGCCCTCGGACTTAGCCTGGTAAAGCGCAATATCGGCGTAGCGGATCAGTTCGCTGGGGGTGAATCCATGGCGTCGGCTCAGGGCGATGCCGATGCTGGCGCCAATGTGCAACGGGTGATGCTCGAAGATCACCGGTTGATGAAGGCTGCCGATCAATCGGGTGCAGAACTTGTCGATTTCGTTAGGTGCGTCCATGCCATTGAGCACCACGACAAATTCGTCCCCGCCAAGCCTGGCAACGATGTCATCGTCGCGGGTGCATTCACGCAAACGGGCGGCGACTTCCTGCAGCACTGCATCACCGGCCGGATGTCCGAGCGAATCATTGATCGGTTTGAAGTTGTCCAGATCGATCATCAGCAGCGACAGCGCCGGCGCGTGCTCCCTGAGCAACAGCGCTTCATCCAGATAACGCGCGAGTTTGTTGCGATTGGGCAGCCCGGTCAGGGCATCGTGCATGGACAAGTGCTGGATTTGAGCATGGGCGGCGACCTCGTCGGTGATATCGCTGGCGGTGCCGCGATAACCGATGACGACTTGCTTGTCGAAGATCGGGCGAGCCGAAAGACGACAATGACGTTGCTGCCCGGAATGGTCGCGGTAGGTGCAACGCAGATCGCTGGCGTGACCTTCTTCGTTCAGTTTCTTCAGCCACAGTTCCAGTGGGGTGGTGTTGCAGAACAGCAGTTGACCGATGTCCTGGCCCTGCCAAAGGGTTTGTGGGTAGCCGGTCACTTCGCTGAATCGCGCTGACAAATAGGTCAGCGACAGATGCCGGTCGGTCTCCCAGATCCAGTCCGAAGCGGCTTCCGCCACCGCACGAAAACGCTCCTCACTGGCTTCCAGGCCGAAGTTGGCGGCTTCCAGTGCAAGGTTGTAGGACTGCATCACCGCAAAGCTTTCGTCGACATACCGCGACGAACGCAAAGCGTGGCGGAAGAAGTAGGCGGTCAGTAGCATCAATACCACCATCGTCGCGCCGAGGGTGGGCAGCAATGACCACAATAACTGTTGCCCCGGCCGCTCAAGATCGGATACCAGGCTAAAACCGGTGCTGTCCAGTGGCACTCGCGGGCGTGCCGGGTCCAGGGTTTCATTCGGGGCAAGGGTCAGATTTTTCAAGCCGTAAGCGCTGCCGATCTTGCGCAGTTTGGTCGGGGTGAGTTTGTCGACGAACACCAGCACAGAGGTTTGCTGCGCAGTCTTCTGCGGCCGCTCATCGTTAGGCAAAATGGCCGCTGCCGACACCAGCGCCGGCCAGCCTTCGAACAGTGAGTAGCGGCTGACGGGGTGGGTCAAGTCGTTTTGGCCTTGCACCTGATCCAGCAGTGAAGCCGCGCTGACCTCCACGAACGCCGCGATATCCGTATCGAGCATTTGGCCGCGAACCACAGCGTATTTGGTGCGCTCGCGATCCAGCACGAACACGCCGTCATAGCCGTCGGCGGTGAACAGCGTGTTACCCAGGTTTTGCTCGGTATAGGCCCATTGGGTGTCGACCTGATCGCTCAGGCGCTCATAGGCCGTGGTCCAGTAGGCGTAACTGGTGATGTAGTTTTTCGAGGCAGTGATGCGATTTTCGAGGGCGCGAACCGAGTAGAACTCGGTCTTGCGGACTTCCTCCTTATCCAGTCTGTTGGCGATGCCGAGCAAGGCAACGGCCGCAGCAATCACGCCAGTGACAAATAGCGCACCCACGGCGACTGCCAGGCGCCGGGTGACGACGCTCTGCCGAGGGGGAAGCGGTGCTGCGTAAGTGGAAATGTCCATTCGCTCGTCCTTGATCCGCTGTCTTCTGAATCTAGAACAGTGCCGCTGGTGCAATGTTCAGATTCTTCTTCAGGATCATGCTGATCGGAGTCTGTAGAAGCGTAGTGAACACCGGGAGACTTTGCTTTCGCCAGTTTGCAACAAGTGACGACTGACCCGCCCAAGCCGCGCCGGATATGGGTTTGCGCGCCGAAGACGGCGTCGACCCGGTCAGCAGCTATTCCCGAAAGCACAAGACTTCCCGCTCAAAAACCGGATAATGGCCGCCATTCGTTTAGCCGTATTCTGGTAATCCCGCATGGAAATCAAGGTCAACTTTCTCGACAACCTTCGACTTGAAGCCAAGTTCGACGACTTCACGGTGATCGCCGATCAGCCCATCCGCTACAAGGGCGATGGCTCGGCACCGGGACCGTTCGACTACTTCCTGGCATCGTCGGCCTTGTGTGCGGCTTACTTTGTGAAGTTGTACTGCGACACGCGCAATATCCCCACGGAAAACATTCGCCTGTCGCAGAACAACATTGTCGACCCGGAAAACCGCTACAACCAGATCTTCAAGATCCAGGTCGAATTGCCGGCGGACATCTCTGAAAAGGATCGCCTGGGCATCCTGCGCTCGATCGACCGCTGCACGGTGAAGAAAGTCGTGCAGACCGGCCCGGAATTCATCATCGAAGAAGTCGAAAACCTCGATGCCGATGCCCAGGCCTTGCTGATGCCGCACTCGGGCTCGGCGGCGGGCACCTACATTGCCGGCAAGGACCTGCCGCTGGAGCAGACCATCGCCAACATGTCGGCAATTCTCGCCGACCTGGGCATGAAGATCGAAATCGCTTCGTGGCGCAATATCGTGCCCAATGTGTGGTCGCTGCATATCCGTGACGCGCACTCGCCGATGTGCTTCACCAACGGCAAGGGCGCGACCAAGGAAGGTGCACTGGCGTCTGCTCTGGGTGAGTTCATCGAGCGACTGAACTGCAACTTCTTCTACAACGATCAGTTCTGGGGCGAGGACATCGCCAGCGCAGAGTTTGTGCATTACCCGGACGAGCGCTGGTTCCAGCCTGGCCCGAAGGACGAGTTGCCGAGCGAGATCCTCGACGAATACTGTCTTGAGATTTACAACCGCGATGGCGAGTTGCGTGGCTCGAACCTCTATGACACCAACTCCGGCAACACTCAGCGTGGCATCTGCTCGCTGCCGTTTGTGCGCCAGTCCGATAATGAAGTGGTGTACTTCCCGTCCAACCTGATCGAAAACCTGTTCCTCAGCAACGGCATGAGCGCTGGCAACACGTTGGCCGAAGCGCAGGTGCAGTGCCTGTCGGAAATCTTCGAGCGCGCGGTCAAACGTGAAATCCTCGAAGGTGAAATGGCGCTGCCGGATGTGCCGCAGGAAGTGCTGGAGAAATACCCAAGCATTCTCGCTGGCATCAAGGGCCTGGAAGAACAAGGCTTCCCGGTGTTGGTCAAGGATGCGTCGCTGGGTGGTGAATTCCCGGTGATGTGCGTGACCCTGATGAACCCGCGCACGGGCGGCGTGTTTGCCTCATTTGGCGCGCACCCAAGCCTGGAAGTCGCGCTGGAGCGCAGCCTGACCGAGTTGTTGCAGGGCCGCAGCTTTGAAGGCCTGAACGATCTGCCGCAACCGACCTTTTCGGGGCAGGCAGTGACCGAGCCGAACAACTTCGTCGAGCACTTCATCGACTCCAGCGGTGTGGTGTCGTGGCGCTTCTTCAGTGCCAAGGCTGATTTCGAGTTCGTCGAGTGGGACTTCTCCGGCCACGGAGAAAACTCCAATGCCGAAGAAGCCGCAACGCTGTTCGGCATCCTCGAAGACATGGGCAAAGAAGTCTACATGGCGGTCTACGAGCACATCGGCGCCAAGGCCTGCCGGATTCTGGTGCCGGGCTACTCGGAAATCTATCCGGTCGAAGACCTGATCTGGGACAACACCAACAAGGCCCTGCAATTTCGCGCCGACATCCTCAACCTGCACAGCCTGAGCAAAGTCGGCCTGCGCAACCTGGCGCAAGGTCTGGAACAAAGCGAGCTGGACGATTACACCGACATCACCACCCTGATCGGCATCGAGTTCGACGACAACACGCCGTGGGGCAAGCTGACCATCCTCGAACTGCGCCTGCTGATCTACCTCGCGCTGCAAAAGTTTGATCAGGCGAAAGACCTCGTCGAAGCCTTCCTGCAATACAACGACAACACCGTCGAACGCGGCTTGTTCTACCAAGCGGTAAACGTGGTACTGGAAATGGAACTGGACGAAGATCTGGAACTGGCCGACTACGAAGCCAACTTCCGCCGCATGTTTGGCAACGAGCGCATGGACGCAGCGATTGGGTCTGTGAATGGCAGCGTGCGCTTCTATGGCTTGACGCCGACGAGCATGAAGCTGGAAGGCCTTGATCGGCATTTGCGCTTGATCGAGAGCTATAAGAAGCTGCATTCGGCGCGGGCCAGCGTCGCGGTGTGATTTTGAAATGATCACCTGTGGCGAGGGAGCTTGCACCCTTGCCACAGTTTTCCGAAGTTAGCGCTTATGCGCAGCATCCGCCAACTGCCCGGTATCAACTCGCACAAAAACCGAATCACCCACCGCTGTCAGCACGTCGCCCGCAAACACCTCGCAAATCACCCGGGTTTTACGCCCGACTTCACCCTCGACTTTCGCCCGCAAGGTCAACGTTACGCCCATCGGCGTGGGTTTGATGAACTTGATACCGAGATTGCCGGTAACGCAATCGATGCGGGGCAGGGTCCCGGCTTCGCGGTTTTCTGCGCGGTAGTGATAGGCCATCGCCGTCCAGTTGGAATGGCAGTCCACCAGCATGGCGATCAGCCCACCGTAGACCAGGTCTGGCCAGCCGCAGTACTTGGCATCCGGCAGATGCTCGGCGATGACGTGCACTGCGTCTTCATGCCAATGGCTCTTGATGTGCAGGCCATGGGGGTTGCTGCCGCCGCAGCCGTAGCAAACGCCTTCGGGGGCGGCGCTGTCTTGCAGTGGGGTATCGAGGTTGGACATGGGTGTGGTCATCCTGAAGTAGTGAGCCCGGTCAGGCGAATACGGTTACGGCCGCCGCGCTTGAATGTACGGTCATTCTTCGGACGTGAGCCACGTGTCGACAACCCGTCGATCCAGCTCTTCCCAATACGCCATGCCCAAAACCCGCGTGGTGTTCAGCCCGCGCAGGTAGCCGCGCAACTGATTGGCGGTGTCCCGAATGAGCTGCTGGTCAGCGTCATCCTTGCTCAGCAGGACACTTTCGTACTGGACCAGGTATTCAGCCACGCGCTCGCGATATTCGGATAGGACGGCGTCGCGGATCAGGTCAAATGTTCTCAAGGAGAATTCCTCATTCATCTTGTTCTAGTTGTGATCGAGTGTGTAATCAGTCTGCACATTGCGCAACTATCGCTAGAAGTAATAGTGACCATCACCAAACGCAAGTTCTGCTTTGTCGCCGATGGGCGGAAAATCGCTCCATCGAACACGCAGCTCAAGGAATTTGCGCGATGAACATTCTGACTCGATTGGCTCTGGCGGCCCTGCTGATGGGCGCTGTCGCTGCGCCGACCTACGCCGACAATGCCCGGTCGTGTCATTTTCAATCCATCACCGGCAGCAGCGCCACGTTGCAGCATTCGCAGACTGTTGGCGTGCTGTACAGCGAAAACACCCTGGACAACCTGCAATACCTTGAGCGTTACCACGACATGGCCCTCAACGGCGCGAAAGATGCGCTCGACTCGCGGATTCGCGACGCTTTCGTCGCCAGTTCCGACCCGGAACTGGCCATCGACTGGTTGATGAGTTCGTTACAACAGCAGTTCTTGTCAGTGACTGTCTACGGCAGCCTCGACGAACTGGTGCAGGCCCATCCCGATGTGGTGGTGAAACTCGACACGTTCAATCGTCTGCTGACCCAACGCAACAATCTGGTCGAAGCGCGTTTTACCGCGCGGTTCTATGACGCCGACCTGCAATACATCGGCAAGGCGGAAGGCGCGGTGGAAAAGCAGATGCCGTCGGTCTGGGTGCATAACCAGGCGGCGCCGCAAATCGCTGCGCAGATCGACAAGCAACGTGACTTGCAACTCAACGCATTGAAGCAGTTCGACAGCTCGCTCAAGGCGTTGGTCTCGGCAAGCTGACATCGCAAATACCAGCGGCAATGGCGGCAGCGTTAAGCCGAACCGTTGCCGGTTGAACCGAAACTCTATTTTCAGGATTACACCGATGCGTCCTTTATTTGTTTCTGCCTTGGTTGTCGCTTCCTTGCTGCTTGCCGGCTGCGCCTCTGCACCGAACGACCCGACCCTGACCTTGCAGACCAGCAAGACACCAGCGCAATACGCCGATTGCGTCGTGCCCAAGTTGCAGGGCATTGCGCTTAACCCGACCGTCTCGCAGACCCAGCGCAGTTACCGGATCGTGGTGCCGAGCAAGGTCTCGGCGGACAACGTGCTGGAAGCCTACAAGGCCGGCAGCGGCGGCAAGGTGTTCCTTTACGAGCGCCACCTGCTGGCCTCGAACTTCCTGCCATCAAGTTTTGAACGGGTAGCCCAGGAGTGCATCTGATTTCGCCCGTTAACCGTATCTCACAGAGCTCCTTTGGTTGGCCGCAACCAACCAATTTTTTACCCCGCCCCTTAATTGGGTTGCGGGGTTTTTTTGCCTGGATTTTGCTTGGCCCGCCAATTACTGTGCGGTGAGGTACCTGACTTACGGCCCGACAATCTGCTTATACATTTCGGCACTGGCAGCCGACACATCAAGGAGGAGTTTTCATCATGAATACAAGGAAGTCGCTCAGGATCGCCATTACCGGCGTCAGCCGCGGTTTAGGCCAAGCCCTGAGTCATGCGCTGGCAGAGCACGGGGACACAAGGTCTATGGCTGCCAGCTCGCGGTCGACGCCGACGCCGACGAACCAGGGCAAGATCTCCGGTAGCTGCACCGTTGCGCATCCTGGGCTGTAACAGTCTGCTTATTGAAAGGTACGTTGATCATGCTTAAAAACAAACGTGTTGTTGTTACCGGAGGAGGGCGCGATTTCGGCCAGGCGGTGTCGGTCTGGCTGGCCCGCGAAGGCGCCCACGTCGACTTGTGCGCGCGACAGTTGACCAGTGCGCAGGCCACTTGCGAGATTATTCAGCGCGAGGGCGGTACCGCCCGTGCCTATCAATGCGACATCGCCAGTGCGGCGTCTGTGCGTGCTTTCGCCGAACACCTGCTGGAGGATGATCGCCCGGTCGACATCCTCGTGCTCAGTGCGGCGCAGTGGCTTGAAGGGCCGCTGGCAGAGGACGATAGCGACGAGGAAATCTGCTCGACCATTGACTCCGGTCTGACGGGGTCGATTGTCCTTACCCGGGCATTGCTGCCAAGCCTGCGCCGCTCAGGTGCAGCTGACATCGTCGCAATGGTATCGGTGTGCGGGGTGGCGAATTTCACCAACTCCGTCGCCCATCCAGCGTTTTTTGCCGCCAAGCACGGCATGAGTGGTTTCTGCCAGAACATGGCTGATCGGCTGGCCGGCGAGCAGATTCGGGTCACCGGTTTTTATCCGCCGGATTTTGAAATCACCGGTCTGGATGAAAGGGTCGATCCCCAGAGCAAACTGCTCAATGGGCGGTCCATCTGGGAGACCATGCGATTCGTGCTGACCCAGCCGCGCAGCTGCCACATCAACGAGGTGCATTTTCGCGGTCCAACCCGCGAGAGCCTGCAATGATGAGTGCGACCCTAGTGCGGCAACCGGCTCAGGCCAGCTATTGCATGTCCAGTGCCGACGAAGCGTTGCGCCAGGTCATGCCGGCCAACATTGCCCCAGGCTTCTTTACGGCGCAGTGTGGCATTCTCGCTGACCTGTGACCCGTCACGTCAGGCATGTTCGGGCGGCACGTGCTCAGACCCATTTGAACTGCGCCGGGAATCTCGCCACGAAACAGGTTCCCGATTCGCTGTCTGAGGTGACGCTCAGACTGCCGTTATGCGCCGTCGCAATCTGCGAAGCGATGTAAAGGCCCAGCCCCAGTCCTTCGCAGCGCTGCCCGGCTTCGGAGCGGGAGAAGGGCTCAAACAACAGCGGAATCAAATGGGGGGCGATCGGTGTGCCCTGGTTGGTCAGCGAGATCACAAATTCGTCGTTCTCAGCCCAGGCGTTGAGGACAATCGGTTCACTGATTGAACCGTGGGTGACCGCATTGCCCAGCAGATTGGAGAGCAATTGGCTGATGCGCAACGCGTCGCAATAGACACCTGTCGGCACGTCCAGCGTATGAATGAACGTTGCCTGCGGGTGGGACACCTGAACCTCTTCAAGCGTCATCCGCAGCGTGCGCTGCAAATCGTCGACCAGTTTTCGCTGCACTGGAATGCCGCCGCCGAGGCGTCCGCGGGCAAAGTCGAGGATGTTTTCGATCAACACACCCATGCGCACAGAACTGTTGCGGATCGCCGCGATAAAATTGAGCGAACGCTTGTCTTCGACTTTGGTTTCGAGCAAATCGGCACTCATGCGAATGGCGCTCAGCGGCGTGCGCAAGTCATGCCCCAACACCGCGATGAACTGCTCGCGCAACCGACCCAGCTCATTGGCAGTGTCCAGTTCGACTTTGGCGGCGTGCAGACGCGTCTGGGTGTCGAGGCTCATGGCGATCAGTTGCGCGAATAGCGTAAGCGTCTTGGCGATGGCGGGTTCGTCGAGCTTGGCCGGTACGGAGTCGATCGCACACAGCGTGCCAAAAAATTCGCCATCGGCTTTGACGATAGGAATGGAAATGTAGCTCTCCAGTCCATAGGTTCTCGGCGTGTGATGCAATGAAAAGATCGGATGCAGGCTGGCATGGCCGAAGATGACAGGCTGTTTATGCTGGCGGATCTCGTGGCAAATGGTCGATTCGAGTACCAGTTCGTCGCCGGGTTTGAGGCCGAAATCGATCGAGTCGTCGACCGCGCAGGCTACCCAGTTATTTTCGGTAACCCGGGCCACCGCCGCGAAACGCATGCCGGTGATGTGCTTGACCATGCTCAGGATGACAGGCACCGCATCAATGCTGCGGATGGCTTCAATGTCTGATGTGAACTGAGGATCGGTCATGGCGGCGCTTCGAAATAATGTCGTCGAAAGACTATCTCTTATTGCCAGTCTTGGCTAATTGGCCCGTCCGAAAAAAGGGCGCCATGGCTTGTCCAGGCGCCCTTGCGTGTGCCGAGGTGAGGGTTACACGACTCAGAACTTGTATTTGGCTGTCAGCATGTAGCTGCGCGGAGTGCCGTAGTTGTCGTTGGAACCCCAGGTGACGTTACTGCCGATGGCGGAGTAGTAAACGCGGTCGAAGATGTTGTTCGCGTTGACCTGCAGGTCGAGGTGTTTGCTGACTTCGTAACCGGCCATCAGGTCGGCGGTCGCGTAGCTTCCCTGCTCAAGACGATAGCTGTTGCCATTGGCGAGTGCGATGTCGTTATACATGCGGCTCTGCCAGTAAACGCTGCCACCGACGCGGAGTTTTTCCAGTGAGCCTTGCAGGCGATACATCGTTGAGACCTTGAACAAGTGCTCGGGCGTGTCGCTGTCGAATTTCTGATTATTGTTGGCCGGGTTGTCGTCCTTGATGTAATGCGCGCGGGTGTAAGTGTAGCCAGCGCCGAGCTGCCAGTTTTCGGTCAGCGCGCCTTGCAGCTCCATGTCGATGCCTTGGCTGCGGACTTTGCCGGACGCGTTGTAGCAGGTCATCACCGGGCAACCCAACTGGTTGTCCGCCGTGGTAGAGCGGCCGGTCTGGTCCATCTGAAACACGGCCAGGCTGGCGTTGAGCGCGCCGTTGAAATATTCACCCTTGATGCCGACCTCGTAGTTTTCGCCGACGATTGGCTCCAGCACTTTGCCGGAAAGGTCTTTGCTGGTTTGTGGGGTGAAGATGTCGGTGTAGCTGGCATAAACGGAGTGGTGGCCGTCAAACTTGTAGATCAGCCCGGCATAACGCGTCAGGTTGCGGGTGATTTTGTAGTCGCCGTCGGTGGTGCGGTCATCGTAGTCATACCAGTCGAGGCGGCTGCCGAGGATCAGCGTCAGCGGATCGGCCAGGCTCAAACGGGTGGTCAGGTAAACCGCATCCTGAGTGGTGACGCTGCGCGTCTTGCCATCACGCACGAAGTTGGGCTTGGGTGCACCGATCGGCCAGGCCGTGGTGTAGGGATCATATTCCTTGGTAGTTGCATCGTAGACGCGATTGCTGGCGCCGACGACCAGCTCGTGGGTACGGCCGAAGGCTTCGAACGGGCCACTGGCAAAACCGTCGAAAGCGTGCTGCTTATCGGTGTTGTGCGACTGATAGGCGGTGGTTTCCAGCGGGCCGGCGTAACGCGACAGGTACGAACCAGAGAATTCGCCGTTCAGCGTTGAGGAGGAGCCGGCTACGTGCAGTTTCCAGTCGTTGTCGAAGCGATGCTCGATGTCACCGAAAACGGTGTCGATCTGCAGTTTCTTGTTTTCCCAATCCGTGCCCGGGTAGGTGGAGCGGGGCAGGTCGAGGTGGTGGCCGTTGGTGCCGATCGGTAAACCGCCCCAGAAATAGTTGGTCTGCTCATTTTGACGAGAGAAGCCCAGCGTTGACGTCGTGGCGTCGCTGAGGTCGGCTTCACCGATGGCGTAGAACAGACCGTGATCATTTTGCTCTTTGTCGCGGAAACTGTCGGCGCCCTGATAGGAACCCACTACACGGCCACGCAAGGTGCCGCTTTCGTTGAGCGCGCCGGAGGCGTCAATCTCGCCGCGGTAATCATCCCAACTGCCGGCTGCACCGGTGAGCGTCACTTGCGGGGTGGCTGTCGGGCGTTTGCGCACCATGTTGATCGCTGCCGAAGGGTTGCCGGCACCGGTCACCAGGCCGGTCGCACCACGGACGATTTCAACCCGGTCGAACATCGCCAGATTCGGCTGCACTGCCATCGAGTACGGCTGGTAAGAGCTCGGCAGGCCGTCGTACATGATGTTGTCGATGTCGAAACCACGGGCGCTGTAATTTTGCCGACCCGGGCCGCTGGATTGATTGAGGAACAACCCCGGCGTGCCCCGCACCACATCGTTAATGCTGGTCATGCCCTGATCATCCATGCGCTGACGGGTGATGACGGTCACCGCCTGCGGCGTTTCGCGCATGGTCAGCGACAGTTTGGTCGCGGTCTGCATCGGGCCTGTGGTGTAGGACTCTGAACCTTCCGTTGTGCTGCTCATCTGCGTGGCGCCAATTTCGGTCGCACCCAGCTCCAGCGTGGCGGGCGCCGCGGTGTTTTCTGGCGTGGCTGGTGTTGCTTCATCGGCCAGCGCTGGCGCGACGCCGGCCATGCAAATGGCCATTGCCAATAAGTTAGGCGAAAGGTTCGAACGGCGAAAACCGGTATGAAACGACATCAATCTGCTTCCCCAAGAATACTAAAGACGAATCTGATGCACATGCGTGTAGGAATTATTCGCATTAGTCTGTCAGATTGATCCGCTCGGAGAAAGCCGTACGAGTCAGTTAGTTAACAAATTTTTCACATCTGGCTTACGACTGAACGGTCACCGCCGGTGATTGGATGAAGGTTGGGATTGAAAAAAAAGGCCGATCAATTTGATTTTGATCGGCCGTTTTTAAACCAAGGGAGCGTTGCGAGAATATCAGCTCAAATCTTCAGCCTGATGCCGCTCGGGTACCTGGCTCGCCTCATCGCCCCACGTGCGGTTGACGCGCTGTCCACGGATGACGGCAGGCCGTTTGGCGATCTCCTCTGCCCAGCGCTGCACGTGAGTGTATTCATGGGCCGCGAGAAACTCAGCCGCCGAATAAACGTTGTTGCGCACCAGTTGGCCGTACCACGGCCAGACCGCGATGTCGGCGATGGTGTAGCTGTCGCCGGCCAGATACGGGCTCTCGGCCAGGCGCCGATCGAGCACATCCAGTTGTCGCTTGGCTTCCATGGTGAAGCGATTGATCGGGTACTCCAGTTTCTCCGGCGCATAGGCATAGAAGTGCCCGAACCCGCCGCCCAAATAAGGCGCCGAGCCCATCTGCCAGAACAGCCAGTTCAGGGTTTCGGTGCGCCCAGCCGGATCTTCAGGCAGGAAGGCGCCGAACTTTTCCGCGAGATACAGCAGGATCGAGCCCGACTCGAATACGCGAATCGGTGGCTCGACACTGCGGTCGAGCAGGGCTGGGATTTTCGAGTTCGGATTGATCTCGACAAAACCGCTGGAGAACTGATCGCCCTCGCCAATGCGGATCAGCCACGCATCGTATTCGGCGGCGCTGTGCCCCAGTGCCAGCAACTCTTCGAGCAGGATGGTCACCTTCACCCCGTTGGGCGTGGCCAACGAGTAAAGCTGCAACGGATGCTTGCCAACCGGCAGCGTTTTCTCGTGCGTCGGCCCGGCAGTCGGACGGTTGATGCTGGCAAACTGGCCGCCGGACGCTGCTTCGTTTTTCCAGACCTTGGGCGGAACGTAGGGCGCATTGCTCATGAAAAAGACCTCATCGTTGCTGGCTGAGAATAGAGGGACACCGTAGGGAAAAATCTCGTTCCATTCAATGTGTCAGGATTGGCACTGTGGCCAGTGATCCTGAATGTCATACCAGGATGCTTTGGACATTACCTCGACATGCAGCCATGGCATCTCCCCTTTACGCTTGTGGTCCTCTCATGGTGTTAGGGCCGATCGTGCATGGTTATGAGGGAAATGCCCTGTGTGGAGTGTTTCCCTGATCGTGATACGAGCAACCCTGCGCACATTCATCTGGCGCGCAGATAGCGGACCCATTCAAGTGCTTTGCTGATAGCCCAGACAGCCAGAATTGAAAAGGCGATGGCGGTGACTGCCATCCCGATCAAACTCAAATCTGTTGTCAGCTGGACGTAGGCTGCAAGGGATAACGCGAGTGCCGCGTAGCCAGCCGTGATGTTGTGCCGTGCGATCAATATCAGCGGGATCATCAAGACGAAGAACGCATGCAATGTGATGGTAATGAGTATTTCAGCGATTAACTCAACCGGGATACTGCCCAATGTCGCCTGAGCGATGATTATTTCGCTGTCGTACATAAACAGTTGCAGCGCGGCCACAGCAGCGGCAGCGATGGCTACCGCAGGTAATGCGGCTTTTTTCGAAATGTTCATCGGCATGATTTTCCCGAAAGAGAGAGCGGTATGTTTCTGGTCTGTTTCTTCAATGACCTGCAGGCTGATCCAAAAACTCGCTGATCAGCGTAATAACCTGCTGTTGGAGCACCTCACGCGGACGTCCACCCTGGCCATCGGTGCAGATGATGCCATCACCGGGCACGTCCTCTTCGAGCATGGCTATCGCGCCCGGTTTGCACAGCGACAGAAAGCTGAAATGGCTGGCATCGCCAATTTCAACGTACTGGCTCGACGGTTTGGGTAGACGCTTGGCCAGGTCGGCGGACTCCAACTCGGCCGGCAGATCTTCAGACGGCACGCCCGCTGCGATCACCAACACTGGCACCGGCAGCGTTGCAAGGCTGGCATCCGTGAAGCCGCGGGACAAACCCAGGTCCAATGCCACCACGGCAGTGACGCGCTTATCGCGTAAATCGGCTGCGAGTCGGGCCTTTGATGCCGGGTTGCTCGCGGGATTCATGGTTTGGTAAACGCCGCAACTGGCTAACTTCTGATGAACGCTGCAGTCGCGGGCAAACAGATCCGTGTCGAAACGCGCGCCGGCGATTTCCATTGCTGTCCAGCCGCCAAGTGAATGACCGATAACGGCAATACGCCGCGTCGCGACTGCACCAAATTTTGCCGGCTGAGCCGTCACCGCATCAATGGCCCGGCCAATGTCTGCGGGACGCTGCCATAGCTGCGCGGCTGCTTGTGGGCTACGGTCATGCGTGGTGCTACCGGGATGATTGACCGCCGCAACGATGTAACCCTGATGCGTCAGCGCGCTGGCCAGCCATGCCTGGTTAGTCCAATTGCCGCGATACCCGTGGGAAAGCACCACCAATGGGTGTTCGCCTTCAGCCGGTGCTGCGTTTTCGACAGACAGGACACCGACAAATGCCGGATTGTCGGCGATCAACTTGGGGGCACTGGTGGTTGCACGGGAAGGGTACCAAACGACCATTTCCAACGGACGGATGTTGTCCGTGTCGGGCAGTGTTGAACGCTGGAAACCGATAGGCGTGTCGTCAGCGAATGCGTGGGTGGTCAGGCATAGCAGAAGCAGGGCGCGCAAAGCCTTTTTCATTGTTTTTATCGTCCATGATGAGCCTCGATTGGCGATGTGGACTTTGCCTTAATCCGCATGTTTCAGCGAGTATCTTTTAGCGCCCCGATGACAGCTGTTCCATCGGCCAGCGCAGCGCCAAGTGTTCGATTAAATAGTCCATGAACGCTTTGACCTTCGGCGTCATTGCCGCGCGCTCCTGCACGCAGGCGTAAATCTCCATGGGTTCGACAACGGCGTGTTGTGCGCCGTGACGGGTTTCGAACAGTGGCAGCAGTTGACCGCTGGCGATGTAAGGCGCTGCTACAAACTCCGCCAGACGCGTGATGCCGGCGCCGCTGATTGCCATCTGCGCCAGTGCGTCGATGTCGTCGCTGATCGCTGTGGCGTTGATATTGGCCTCGTAACGCTGGCCGTCGCGCAGAAAACTCCAGCGCAGAAATCGCCCATCAAGAGGATAACGAAACGCCAGGCATGCATGGTTTTGCAGGTCGTGCGGTGATTGCGGCACGCCTGCGCGTTCGAGATAGGCGGGGGCGGCGCACAGGATGAAGGGCAGCGACACGATCTTGCGCGCGACAATGCCTTCTTCCAGTTGCGGTTTGATCCGCAGGCTCAGATCAATGCCATCCTGAATGTGGCTGATCTTGCCGTCGGTGGTCGACAGCTCAAGCAGCAGGCGCGGATGCTGTGCGGCGAAACCGGCGATCAGCGGTGCGAGCACATGCCGGCCGAATGCAGAGGTCGAGGCAATGCTCAGTCGCCCCAGCAGTTCGGTTTCTTCATTGCTGATTGAGCTTTGCGCCGACTCCAGATCCGCCGCGATGCGCTTGACCTTTTCGTAGTACACCGCGCCGTTTTCAGTCAGCGCCATGCTCCGCGTCGTGCGTTGCAGCAAGCGCACGCCGAGATGCGCCTCCAGACGATTGATCGTCTGGCTCACCGCCGCTGCACTGACGCCCAGGGTTTTGGCTGCACCGACAATGGAGCCCGATTCGACCACTTTGATAAAACTGGCAATCGCCGCTAACAGATTCATCCATGGCCTGCCGGGAAGAGGATTCGTAAGTAATGCTTTATAAAGTACCTGTGATTGGCCGTCTAGTTGGAGGCAAAGGGCTTTGCTAAGGTGCCCGCTCCCTGTCAATGGATGCAAAAGCCATATGAATCAAAGAACAAGCTCCGATGCCCTGTATGTCAGTCGCCGCAAGCTGTCAGCGCGTGCCACACCCTATGTGTTTGCGTTGTACATGGCGACGATCATGGCGTTTCTGATGTCTCTGGTGATCACCGCCGCCAATTCCGGCATTGATAACGACTACCTGAGTAATGCGCTCCACGCTTACAAGCTGGCGATGCCGGTGGCATTCCTGTGCATCCTCTTCGTTCGGCCCATCGTGATCAAACTGGTGGCGTGGACGGTGCATCCGCATCGGTGAGGTTCATTCGTCCCGGTTCGGCGCGTCCCGACAGATGTCGGCGCGTTTCCCAGGCTGATAGGCACCGACCACCAGAAAGTCGAAACTTCGCTACCAACCCGACTGTCCAGACCCTTACAACTTCCGGCGGATGCGCTGCCGGAAAGCTCCATGCACCGGTGAAAGGCGAGGCACACGATGACGATGACAGTAGGAGATTTTCTGGTTGAGCGGCTCAGCCAATGGGGCGTCACGCGGATCTTTGGTTATCCGGGTGACGGCATCAATGGCGTATTTGGCGCGCTCGACCGAGCCAACGGAAAGATCGAATTCATACAGGCACGCCATGAAGAAATGGCCGCGTTCATGGCTTCGGCGCATGCCAAGTTCACCGGTGAGCTGGGGGTTTGTATCGCCACTTCGGGTCCCGGCGCTTCGCACCTGATCACCGGCCTCTACGATGCGCGGATGGATCACATGCCGGTGCTGGCAATTGTCGGTCAGCAGGCGCGCACTGCACTGGGCAGTCATTACCAGCAGGAACTGGATCTGGTCTCGATGTTCAAGGACGTCGCTGGCGCGTTTGTGCAGCAGGCATCGGCGCCCTCGCAGGTCCGCCATCTGCTTGACCGCGCGGTGCGCACGGCGATTGGCGAACGCCGCGTCACCGCGATCATCCTGCCCAATGATTTGCAGGATCTGGCCTATGAGGCACCGGCCCGTGCGCATGGCACCGCGCATTCCGGTGTCGGCTACAGCAAGCCGAAAATCATGCCTTACGAGGCAGATTTGCAGCGTGCGGCAGACGTGCTGAATGCCGGGGGAAAGGTCGCGATCCTGGTCGGCGCCGGTGCGCTGGAAGCAACTGACGAAGTCATCGCCGTGGCCGAAAAACTCGGCGCCGGTGTCGCCAAAGCACTGCTCGGCAAAGCCGTGCTGCCCGACGATTTGCCGTGGGTCACAGGTAGCATTGGCCTGCTCGGCACCGAACCCAGCTACAAGTTGATGGCCGAGTGCGACACCTTGCTGATGATCGGCTCGGGTTTCCCGTATTCAGAATTCCTCCCTAAGGAAGGCCAGGCGCGCGGCGTGCAGATCGATTTGCAGCCCGACATGCTCAGCCTGCGCTATCCGATGGAGGTCAATCTGCAGGGCGATGCAGCAGAAACACTGGCCGCGTTGCTGCCGCTGCTCGAACAGAAAAGCTCGGGCAAATGGCGCAAGAAAGTCGAAGGGTGGCGCGGCACTTGGGAGAAAACCCTGGAAAAGCGTGCCATGGTCAAAGCCAAACCGATTAATCCGCAACGGGTGGTGTACGAGTTGTCGCCGCGCCTGCCGGATCAGGCAATCATCACCAGCGACTCGGGTTCATGTGCCAACTGGTACGCCCGCGATTTGAAGATTCGTCGGGGCATGAAGTGCTCTCTGTCTGGCGGCCTGGCCTCAATGGGCGCCGCCGTGCCTTACGCCATCGCGGCCAAATTCGCTTATCCCGAGCGCTCGGTCATCGCGCTGGTGGGCGACGGTGCGATGCAGATGAACAACATGGCCGAACTGATCACCGTCGCCAAATACTGGCGCCAATGGGCGAGCCCGAAATGGATCTGCGCCGTCTTCAACAACGAAGACCTCAATCAGGTCACCTGGGAACAGCGGGTGATGGAGGGCGATCCGAAATTCGAGGCGTCGCAGAGCATCCCCGATGTGCCTTATCACTTGTTCGCCATTTCCATCGGCCTGAAAGGTATTTTCGTCGACCGCGAAGAAGACGTGGCGGCGGCCTGGGAACAGGCACTGGCCTCGGACGTGCCGGTACTGATCGAGTTCAAGACCGACCCGAACGTGCCGCCATTGCCACCGCATATCAAGCTTGAACAGGCGAAGAAATTCGCCACGACGCTGCTCAAGGGCGATCCGGATGAGGCGGGGATCATCGTGCAAGCCGCCAAACAAGTACTGAGCTCGGTATTGCCCGGCAAAAAATAACCGAGCGGGGGGCTGTTGGTTTTCATCAGCTATGCAGGGTGAAGTCTGGGGCGCGAGCATTGGCCTTCATTCCCGGCGCAAGGCACGCACCTGCAGCGCTTCGCCGTGCGATTGAATAGCATGGAAATCAACAGCTCGTTCTATCGTCCGCCGGCCATCAACAAGTCGCTGGCCGGCATCGCCACTGCCTTGTTCTCTGAGTCAGACAGACAGGTGCTCATACAAAATCGTCGAACCGACGATCATTAACACCACGCCACCGACGATCTCCGCACGCTTGCCAACCACCGCACCCAGCACACGGCCGAGCATTACGCCGAGGGTCACCATGGTCATTGTCGCCAAGCCGATAGCGCCGGCGGCCACCCAGATATTCACGTCGACAAACGCCAGGCCCACGCCAACGGCAAGCGCATCGATGCTGGTAGCGAACGCGGTGACGGCCAGAATCAGGAACGAGTGCTGGCCGGATTTCTCTTCTTCCTCATCGTCGTGTTTCAGGCCGTTATAGATCATGTGTAGGCCCAGAATCACCAGCAGAGTAAAGGCGATCCAGTGGTCCCATTCGGCAACCCAACGGGTCGCGGCCTGACCGATCAGCCAACCGATAACGGGAGTGATGGCTTCGATGACACCGAAGATCAGACCGGTGCGCAGGGCTTCGGTCAGACGCGGCTTGTGCAGGCTGGAGCCTTTGCCGATGGCGGCGGCGAACGCATCCGTGGACATGGCGAGGGCGAGAAATATGAGGGAAACGGGATTCACGGCAACACTTCCAGTCGGGCTATGAGTCAACGACACAATCACACGCCCGACTTTAGGCATGAATGTGTCGTCGGTCTCACCAACCAAAAGGTGTTCGTACCACGGCAGGTTGCCGAGAATGTTGATACGAACGCTTCCGAAAGTCTCGGAAACAGGCTACTCCCCAACGAGGCTGCGGATGTTAGTCGGGCGAATATGAAAATTTTGTCAAAGCCCCCGATTAATTCGAAGGCGACGATTAACTTGTGGTGAGGTGGGTTCGCTAAATCCCCTCACCACAGAGTCACCGCCAGACTTAACTATCCGGCATAAATTTCAGTGAGCCTCATTGATCCGCAACTGCGCACACAATCCACCCTGCGGCAGGTTGTACAGCTGCAACGTGCTGCCGATCTTGCTGACGATCATTTGCACAATGGCCAGCCCCAACCCGGCACCGTTGGCGTGGCCGTGACTGTAAAAGCGTTCGAACAACCGTGCGTAATCCTGTTCGTTGATACCGGGGCCGGCGTCTTCGACGCTGATGTACACCGCCCCGGAAGTTTGCGGCAGCACCTGAACCCGCACCTCGCTGCCGGGTGGGGCGAAGTTCAATGCATTGGTCACCAGGTTTTGCAGAGCGATAGCCAGGGCGACGGGATCGGTATCTGCCGGGCAGTGGTGGTCGCTGTCGAGGATCAGCTCTACGTCTCTTTCCAGTGCCAGCGGCGCCAGTTCCGCCAGTTCTTCGCGTACCAGCGCAGTCAGTTCCACTGCGCTTTTTTCCGGATTGGCCAGACGCGGCTCGATGCGCGCCATGGTCAGCAACTGACTGGCGATGCGCGTGGCGCGGTCGACACCGCTGAGCAGAAACTCCAGCGCCTCTTCGCGTTGTTGCGGCGTGCCGGCCAATTGCGCGTTTTGCGCGTGGATGCGCAAAATCGCCAGCGGCGTGCGCAGCTCATGTGCCGCGTCGGCGATGAAACGTCGCTCGCGACCCAGCAGATTGTCAATCTGCTGCAACAGCCGGTTGAGCGCGGTTTGCATCGGTTCGAGGTCGTGGGGCAGGGGGCTGAGGTTGAGCGGTTTCAGCGTTTCGGTATTGCGCCCACGAATGCTTTGGGCCATGGCCCGCAGCGGTTGCAGGCCCCAGCCGATGGTCAGCCAGATCAGCAGGGCCAACAGCGGCACACCGATCACACTCGGCCACAACGTATGACCGACGATACGCTCGATCAGGTCCTGACGAATGTCGTCACGTTCACCAACCCAGATCAATAGCCCCTGCTGCGTATCCTTGAGCAGGAAGGCGCACCAGTCGCGGCCGTTGTCTATCAAGTCGTGCGAGCCCAGGGTCGTTGGTGGCGCCTTGAGTTCCGGTGCTTCGGCGGAACGCATCAGCAATTGGCCGTCGCTGCGCCAGACCTGAAACGTCAGTCGGGTTTCATAGGGGTGTGCGGCTTCGCCATCGCCAACCCGGCTCATGGCCTGATCGAAAGCATGATGGAGCCGATCCCAGTCATTGTCGCCCGGTGCGCGCTGGGCCAGCACGCCTTGCAACAAGCGCGCACTCTGCGCCAGTTGTGCGTCGTAGACCTCTTCGATTTCATGGTGACTGTCGCGCAGCACCAGCCAGCTGATCAGCACATCGCCCATCAGTACCAGAATCAGCACCGGCACCAGAATCCGCGCGCGTATGGAAATCATGGGTTGAGCTCCACGACATAACCGACGCCGCGCACGGTGCGGATCAACTCCGTGGAGAGCTTTTTACGCAGGTTGTGGATCAGCACCTCAAGGGTGTTGCTCTCGACCCGCTCCTGCCAACCGTAAAGAGCCCGGGACAAGCGCTCGCGAGTGACGACTTTGCCGGGGCGGACCAACAGCTGATGGAGCAACTGGTATTCCATCGGTGTCACCACGACGTCGTTACCGTGCCAGGTCACCTGTTGGCTGACCGGATCGAGGCACACGCCCGCATGCTCCAGCACCGGTTGCGCACGCCCCTGGCTGCGGCGCAGCAAGGCACGGATGCGTGCCTTCAACTCGTCGACATCGAACGGCTTGATCAGGTAGTCATCGGCGCCGGCATCCAGCCCGGCAATGCGCTCGGCGGTGCCGTCGCGGGCGGTGAGGATCAAGACCGGCAAGTCCTGCTGCCCGCCGCGCAGTTGTTGCAGCAGCGCCAGACCGTCGAGCCGTGGCAGGCCGAGGTCGAGCAACAGCAGATCGAAGCTTTCACTGCGCAATGCATGCAAGGCGCTGATGCCATCCTGCAACCAGTCGAGGGTGTAGCCTTCGTTGCTCAACGCAACGCGAATGCCTTGCCCGAGGGCGCGATCATCTTCGACCAGAAGTAGGCGCATGGACGGTTCTCTGTAGGAAATAGGGCGTTTGATCGGCGGCATCATGCCGCTGTACGGCCAGCCGTGGCAGTCCGGCCGACGGGAAAGATGTAACGACTCGTTGCCAACTAAGCTTTCACTAAGGTTGCTTTTGCACAGTGAGGCCTTCCTCATCGAGCGAGAGTGTTTCCATGCGTAAACTTCTGCTGTTGTCCCTGATTGTCGCCAGCCCGATGGCGCTTGCCGGCCCGCAATGCACCACCGCTGAGCGTTCGCAATGGCAAGACGAGAAGGCGTTTCAGGAGAAACTGAAAGGCCAGGGCTACGAGATCAGCAAGTTCAAAGTCACTGATGGCAATTGCTATGAGATCTACGGCTTTGACAAAGACAAGCGCAAGGTCGAGATCTACCACGATCCGGTCAGCGGCAAAGCGATCAAGACCGAGATCAAGGGCTGATGCCGAGCGAGTCCCTGCGCCTGTGGGATCCCGTGGTACGGCTGTTTCATCTGTCCATCGCGGGTGTCTTCGTCGCCAACTACTTCTTCAATGAGGCCGGCGATGACTGGCATGTCTGGCTCGGCTACTACGCCGTAGCCTGGCTGCTGGTGCGAATGGTGTGGGGATTCATTGGGCCACGCAGTGCGCGTTGGGCGGACTTCTGGCCGACGCCGTCGCGACTTGCCAGCCACGCGCGTTCATTGCTGGCCGGGCGACCCGAACATCGCCTTGGGCATTCGCCGCTGGGTGCGCTGGTGATGATTCTGATGCTGCTGGCGCTGTTGACTGTCGGCCTCAGCGGTTGGGCCATGGAAGAGATTGATGCCTTGTGGGGCGCCGATTGGCCACTTCGGGTTCATGAAACCGCAGCCGATGGCCTGCTGGTGTTGGTTTGCATCCACATCGCCGCCGCCGTGTTTGAAAGCTTTCAGGTTCGCGACAACTTGCCGTTGTCGATGCTCACCGGACGGCGTCGCCGATTGCCGGACGATTCGACGCGCTGACAAGGATTTTTTGCCGATTGCCACCCATCCTGCCTTTGCCGCGAGTTGACTATGCGTGCGTTATCTCTACGCCTGAAATTTATACTTGCCAGTCTGGCCGTGTGCCTTGTTTTTCTGGCTGCTTGGCGCAGCCATCCAACCCATGTTCTGGCGCCGTTCGCGGTCGCAACAGCCCCGGTCGACGCCGCGCTGCCAGCCCCCGAACCGAAGTACAGCAGCCGTTTCGTTTCCTCTGAACTGAAAGACTTTGTGCATTCCTCCTCGGTCACGGCGTTGCCCGGCGGGGATCTGATGGCTGTGTGGTTTGCCGGCTCGCGCGAAGGCGCCGCTGATGTGCAGATCCGCACCGCGCGCTATGACGCCGACAGCGCGGAGTGGGGCGCCGAACACGTGCTGGCCACCCGTGAATCGACCCGCGACGGCACGCGTCGATATATCCGCAAACTCGGCAACCCGGTGATTGCCCTGGCGCCGGATCAACGTCTGTGGATGTTCTACGTTTCAGTGTCCGTGGGCGGCTGGGCCACCAGCGCGATCAACGTGATGGTCTCCAATGACATGGGGCGTAACTGGACGGCGCCACGGCAGTTGATCACCTCGCCATTCTTCAACATCAGCACGCTGGTGCGCGCCGCGCCGGTGTTCCATGCCGACGGCTCAATCGGTTTGCCGGTGTATCACGAATTCATGGGCAAATTTGCCGAATACCTGTACCTGAGCGCAGACGGCGCGGTCATCGATAAATTCCGCATCAGCCGCGGCAAAAACTCGCTGCAACCCACCATCGTGCCCCTGGACGCCCGCCGCGCCGTGGCGATGCTGCGTTATGCCGGTGACACCCATCATCGTGTACTCGCCAGCCGCACCGAAGACGCCGGGCAAACATGGAGCGAGCCGTATCCGCTGGAACCGGCCAACCCCAACTCTTCGCTGGCCGCCGTGGGCACCGCTGACGATGGTCTGCTGGTGGCATTGAACGATCTGCGCGATGGTCGGTTCAAGCTGAGCCTGTACGGCACTGATGCCAGTTTCAAAGACTGGCGCAGCGTCATCGAACTTGACCAGTCACCGGATCCGCTCGGTCAGCCGTTCTCGCCCGAAGCTTATAAGGCGATCATTGGCGAAGGTTTTCGCGCCTCCAGCGGCGCGCGCCGGCTGCCATTGGAACAACGTTTCCTGAGCAATCTGGATTACCGCGTGTGCAAGCCGCAAGGCTGTGATTTCGAATACGAATACCCCTATTTCAGCCGTGGCACCGACGGCCTCTATCACCTGGTGTATTCGTGGAATAACACCTTCATCAAACATGTCAGTTTCAATGAAGCCTGGCTGGAGGAGCGCCTGTGATGCTTTTTCCATGGCAAGCCCATTTGAGTTTTATCCTGCTGGGTTTTGTCCTGTTGGGGTCATTGCGCGGCACCCGGCGCTGGCGCCCGTGGCTGTTGCCGCTATTGGCGCTGGTCAGTTTCATCCCGGTCAATCACCTGCCGCTGGCCGCGTATGTACGCAGTTTTACCGATGATCTGGCGATCACCACGCTGGTGTTGTTGGGCTGGGCGAGCCTGTTGCGCCTGGGCGTCGTCCAGCCGGTGAAACCTGTGGTGCGCATGCAAATGTTGCTGGTGTTTGGCCTGCTGGCCGCGGTGTTGTACCCGGCGACAATGGGCCTGACTTATGTCGACCCTTACCGCTGGGGTTTCAATCCGCAGCCGATGATCGTCTGCATCGGCCTGCTGACGCTGGCGTTGGTATGGCTGCGCAATGGCTTGGCGGTGTGGATGCTCGCGCTTGGCACGCTGGCCTTTGCGCTGAGGCTCAAGGCTTCGGAAAACTACTGGGATTACCTGATCGATCCGCTGCTGGTTGGCTACTGCCTGGTGGCCGGCGCGATGCTTTGCCTCAAATCGATCTGGCTGCGTTTACGCCGCACGTCAGCTGTCGCGGCATCTTCTATCTAAACGAATGACTCAGGGGTTAACGATGGGCTGCTTGCAATCGCGACGCCTGCGCTACGGCGTGGGTGCGGCAGGTTTGACATTTTTGCTGTTCGCTCTGCTCAGGCTGGTGTTTGTGCTGGGTTTTTCCGGCATTGCGCTCAGCGAGTTTGTCGATAATCCGCAGCTGCGCGAGACCCTCGGCATCGGCCTGCGTTTTGATCTGCGGCTGGCCGTGTTGCTGATGTTGCCACTGGCCGTGCTCGCCTGGCTGCCACGCTGGAACCTGATACGAGTGCCGTTGTTGCGTGCTGTTGCTCGAGGTTATTGGCTGCTGGCGCTGGGCATTGTTGGCCTGGTGTACATCATCGATTTTGGCCATTACGCCTACCTCGGGGTGCGGATCAACGCCACGATCTTGCGTTATCTGGAGGATGCGCAGATCTCGCAGCAGATGGTTCGGGAAACCTATCCGGTGCTGTGGATTGCCCTAGGCTGGCTGACGGTGCTGGGCCTGTGGTTCTGCGGATTCTTGCGTCTTGAAAAGCTGACATTGACGCGTGAGCCTCGGGCCATCGGACGCACCTCGCTCGCCATCGGCACCGGGGCCGGATTGATCGTCGTGCTGCTGGCACTGCTCGGACGAGTGGAAAATCTCAACCTGGAAAACCCGGTGCCGTTGCGCTGGAGCGATGCATTTTTCTCCGGTAACGCGCAGACGGCGGCGTTAGGGCTCAATCCGGTGTTGTTTCTGTACGACACGCTCAAGGCAGGGCAGGCGCAGTTTGACGAGGCTCAGGTACGCGAGCATTACCCGGCGGTTGCGCGCTATCTGGGCGTGGATCGTCCGGACGCACAAAGGCTGACCTTTGATCGCCAGCAGGGCGTGCAGCCGTACCGGGTCGCAGGTACGCCGAACGTGATGTTCGTCATGCTCGAGTCCCTTGGCACCAGCGCAGTCGGGGCTTACGGCAACCCGCTCAACCCGACGCCTAATCTCGATCAACTGGCGACCCAGAGCTGGTTCTTCAAGCACTTCTACGTCCCGGTCACCGGCACCGCGAAAACCGTATGGGCGAGCATCACCGGGGTTCCCGACGTCACCCGTCAGGAAACGGCAACCCGCCATCCGCTGATCACCCGCCAACACACGCTGATCAATGCCTTCACCGATTACCGCAAGCTCTACATGATTGGTGGCAACGCGGGGTGGGCCAACATCAATGCGCTGATCCAGCAAAGCATCGAGGGCGTGCGTCTGTATCAGGAAAGCGACTGGCGCGCGCCGCTGGTGGATGTGTGGGGCATTTCCGATCTGGATCTGTTCAAGGAAAGCGACCGGATACTTCGCGATCTGCCTAGGGATCAGCCGTTCTTCGCTTACGTGCAAACTTCGGGCAACCACCGGCCGTTCACCATTCCCAAGAACAACGACGGTTTTCAGGTCAGTAACCTGTCGCTGGAACAGGTGCAGGCCGCCGGGTCACGTAGCGTCGAGCAATACAACGCCGTGCGGCTGCTGGACTTCAACATCGGCAAATTGATGGAGCTGGCCAAGGCCGGCGGCTACTACGACAACACGATTTTTGTGTTCTTTGGTGACCACAACACCCGCATCAGCCAGATCCCGCACATGCCGCCGGCCTTCGAGCAGCTGGGGCTGGAGAGCAATCATGTGCCGATGCTCATTCACGCCCCGGGGGTGCTCAAACCCAAGGTGATCGACCAGGCCGTGGGGTTGGCGGACCTGCTGCCCACCGTTGCGGGCATGGCCGGCATCCCGTTCACCAATGGCGCGATGGGGCGCGATATTCAGCAACCGCCACCAGAAGGTGAGCGTGTGGTGCCGCTGGTATTGCGCGAGGGCACATTCCCGCTGATCGGTGGCGTGACCCGCCATCATCTGCTGCAAATGCAGCACGACGGGAGCAATCCGACCCTGCACGACCTGCGCTCGCTAACCCCACTGGAAAACGTCGCCGAGCAAAATCCGCAGGAATATCAGCGGTTGGTGGAACTGACCCGAGGCTTGCACGAAAGCGCCAGGATTATGCTCTACCGCAACGTGCGTTGAGGCTGGAAACTGGCGGGAGCAAAGTGTTGAGTCCAGAGCCGGGATTATCTGCTCCCTTTCCCCCTCGCGCCCTTGGGGGCGGTCCGACGTTTCGGGAGGGTCGGGGTGAGGGGGTAAATCCCGCTGACACTACACAAACTCAATTGCCATCCGCGACCTTGCGCTCAATCTCATCGACCTTGCGCTGCAACGTCTCGGCGTCCTGCTCTTTGACGCGGGTGGAAGAAGGCGTGATGACCTCGTCCACAGCCTTGGTGTCATCGTCCCTGTCCGCAAGATCGCGCTCGACCACATTGACCGGTTTACCGGACGTATCGGTAGGCGGGGCGTTCGGGGTTTTGCTGTCGTTGCTGTTCATATCGTTGACCTCCGTGGGTGTAACCATTGGAGGAGGGACTGCGGCGAGCGTTCGATTTTTTTCAGAGGCTGTGAATGAACGGTACTTCAGGCAAGCGGCCTGTTTCTCATGCCTCGCAGCGGATCATCCAGCAGACGAAACTGCTCAAGCATGAAATCGAGCAGTAACCGCGTTGACGGCAGCATCCCTTGCCGTGTCGCAAATACCGCATGAATCATTTCTGTTCGGGGTTTCCAGTCCGGCAAAACCACGGCCAGTTCGCCGCGCTCGATGTAGTCGTGTACCAGTGACATGGGCATTTGTGCGACGCCGATGCTGTCGATAGCCGCGCAACGCAACATCGGCAGGCCCTTGGTAATGAGCTGCGGTCGATGTTGCAGGGTGAATTCGCGGCCATCTTCATTGAATAGCGTCCAGCTGTAATCGCGTTGTGGGCTGCCGTGATGAACGCTGGGATAGCGCGCTAGATCTTCCGGTCCATCGGGTGTGCCCAAACGGTTCAAAAGTGCTGGACTGGCAACCAGGCATTGTGGCCGTTGCGACATGACGCGGCTGACCAGATTGGAGTCCTGAAGCGGCATGGGGCGAACCCTCAACGCCAGGTCGACGCCCTCGGCAACCACATCGACCTGGCGATCACTGGCTTCCAGATGCACTTCCATGCGCGGGTGCATGGCCATGAATCGCGTGATGATTGCGCCAACGCATTCCTCCAGCAGCGCAGTCGGGCAGGTAACACGCAGCACGCCGCCCGGCTCGGTGTGGGTCATGGCGATCGCCGCTTCTGCGGCTTCGGCCTCCTTGAGCATGGCGCGGCAATGGTCGTAATAGCTTTGCCCCAGTTCCGTCACCGAGAAGTTTCGGGTGTTACGGATGATCAGGCGCACACCCAGCCGTTCTTCGAGCTGCGCGATGCGCCGGCTCAGGTTGGATTTGGGAATACCCAGCGCACGTGCGGTCGGCGCGAAACCGCCGTGGTCCACCACCATAACGAAGTACTGAAGGTCATTGAGATCCAGCACAGTCGAATTCCATTCAGTCAGAAGGCGCCAACTATACAAGGCTGATCGTCCCTTGTATGGGAATCAGCAACCCGTTTTTTGCGACTACCGCGCCCGCCAACCGGGGCTTTAGATTGCGGCTGTTGAATGACCGCCCCGGCATCCGCCTGAACCGTCAGCCCTGCGCACTGGCTGCGCAGTTTTTGCTGTTTCTCTGGATCTATAACGTGAACAAACTCTGTGAGATGCATTCTTTCGTGACGGTGGTCGACACCGGCAGTATTTCCGAAGCCGCGCGGCGCATGGGGGTTGCCAAATCGATGGTCAGTCAACGTCTCCAGCAACTGGAAAAGCGGTTGGGCAGTATTTTGCTGGAGCGCGGCCGGCATGCGCGCCTGACCGAATCGGGCGAGGTGTTCTATCGGTACTGTGTGCGTATCCTGGCGGAGGTCGACGACGCCGAAGGCGCCGTTCAGACGCTGCAGTCGAGCCTGCACGGGAGCCTGCGAATCGCCGCGCCGATGGCGTTCAGTATTCGTTATCTGACGCCGATTCTGTCGTCGTTCGCGGTGCGTTATCCGCAGTTGCAACTGGACGTCGATTTTGACGACCGCCATGTCAATCTGCACGAAGAGCGCTACGACGCGGCCATCCGGATCGGTGAACTGCCAGACTCCTCGCTGGTGGCGAAAACCATCACGCCCAATCGCCACATCATTTGCGCCAGTCCTGACTATCTGGCGGCGCATGGCACGCCGCAAACCCCTCAGGAACTGTCGCGACACTTTGCGATGCTTTACGTGAACCGCGAACCGCACGGCATGTGGACGTTGCCCGTGAACAATGCGCTGGAATCGTTTCGTGTCCGTTGTCGACTGCGTACCAACAATGCTCACCAACTCATGGAAGCGGCCAAGGCAGGCATGGGCCTGGCGATTCTGCCAACGTTTCTGGCCGCGCAATCGATTGTTTCCGGCGAGTTGCAGGAGGTGCTGGCGCCTTATGCTCCGCGCGGTGGCAATATCTCGGCGGTGTACCGGCAATCACTGCGCGCTTCGCCCAAGCTGCAAGCCTTGGTGAGCTTTCTGACTGAGCAGATCGGCAGTCCGCCAGAGTGGGAGCAGATGCTTGCCACGCACGCGCGACAAGCGGGCTGAGTCGTTCGTAATTCACGAAACGCCGATTCGCTTTTTGCCTGCTTATGGGCCTTCTTGCCGTTCCTTAAGCTTTCCCTGAAAGGCGCCATCTCGAGCGCCTGACAAGGAAGACATGCATGAACAACACCCTTGATAAAGTCGACGTGGTGATAGTCGGCGGCGGTTCGGCTGGCGCGGTACTGGCGCGCCGACTCAGTGAGAACAACCAGCGTCAAGTGTTGCTGCTGGAGGCAGGCAAAAGCTTTTTACCCAACGAGTATCCGGACTTCGTGGCCAGCAGCGACATTGTCGGAGCCAACGCTGATCCAGCGTTCGAATGGGGTTACAAAACCCGCCCCGGCTACATCGACCATCCCATCGGTGCCTTGCGCGGCAAGGTATTGGGGGGCAGTTCGGCGATCAATGGCGCCGTAGCGATCCGCGCCCGTGCCAGTGATTTCCAGCGCTGGGATCTGCCAGGGTGGAGTTATGAAGACGTGCTGCCCGCTTTCAAGAAACTGGAGAGCCATAGCCGTGGTGCAAGCGACTTGCACGGCCATGATGGGCCACTGCCGGTCAAGCAACTGAGCAATCTGGACGTCACACCGATGCAGCGGGCGTTTATTCAGGCCACGTTTGCTTACGGTTACAAGATCATTGATGACTTTGACGGCGCTGATGCCAACGGCGTCGGCCCCTATCCGATGAATATCGTCGACGGCGTGCGCATCAACACCGGCATGGCCTATCTCACTGAACAGGTGCGAGCGCGCAGCAACCTGCAGATCCAGGCGAGCCGTCTGGTCGACAAAGTGCTGTTCGATGGCCAGCGTGCCATAGGCGTACAAATGAGTGATGGCACGCAACTGTTGGCCGGTGAGGTGATCCTGTGCGCAGGCAGTTATGGCAGTGCGGCGATTCTGCTGCGCTCCGGCATTGGCCCGGCCGCTGATCTGGACGCTTTGCAGATTCCGCTGGTTGCGGATCTGCCGGTGGGTCGCCGTTTGGTGGATCACCCGTTCTACTACAACGCCTATGCCGCCCGTGCGGATGTGATCGGTCGGCAATCACCGGCCATCGGGGCCAAGCTGTGGACACACAGCCGCAGCGCCGACAAAGGTGAGCTTGATCTGCATATCACCGCCACGCACCTGTTTCCTCACGAGCAGAGTCCGACTGGTGTCGGCTTCGTGCTCGCGGTCGCACTCACCCGGCCACAATCGCGCGGCAGCGTCACGCTGGCGAGTCGTGATCCGCTGGTGGCGCCCAATATTGACCTGAACTTTCTCGCCGAACCTGAGGATCGCCTGCGTCTGCTGGAGGGTATTCGCCTGGCGCGCAAAATCGGCGCCACAGCGCCGTTGAACGCGTTTATCCACTCCGAGCTCAATCCGGGGGCGGGCAATGAGTCGGATGAAGCGCTGTTGGCGAGCGTGCGGGCGAGCCTGGACACTTATCACCACCCGACCTCAACCGCGCCCATGGGCAAGCCGGGTGATACCGGCGCAGTGGTCGATTTGCAGGCTCGTGTCATTGGCCTGCAAGGGATTCGCGTGGTCGACGCATCAATCTTCCCGGATGTGCCATCGGTCGCCACCAACATCACTGTGATTGCCGTTGCGGAAAAAATCGCCGCGCTCTACGCCTGACTTGAGGTTTTTAATGACTATGAACAACACACCGGTTTTGAACTGGATCGATGGCCTGTGGCTCGATTCGGGTGTTTACAAAGACTCCATCGACCCTGCGACGTCTGAGCGAATCGGGCGATACGCCGAGGGCGGGGCCCATGAAGCGCAGCAGGGCATTGAAGCGGCGTTACGCTCGTTCGCCCAAACACCGTGGAAAGATGATCGCACCCTGCGCGCCACGGTGCTGTTGGAGTTGGCGGAAGCTTTCGAGCGTAATGCCGAAGAACTGATCGACACGTTGGCGCTGGAAAACGGCAAGATCCGCCCTGAAGCCGAATTTGAAGTGCGGATGGTGCCGTCCAAATTGCGCTATTACGCGGCAATGACGCGTGCCGAGTATGGCCGAGCGGCAGAGCCGAAACCCGGCAGGATTTCCATGGTGCTGCGTCAGGCCGTGGGTGTGGCGGGCATCATCGTGCCGTGGAATTCACCGGTGGTATTGATGATTCGATCGTTGGCGCCGGCGCTGGCCGCCGGTTGCACCACGGTCGTCAAAATGCCGGGGCAGACCGCTCAGACCAACGCGCTACTGGCACGGATCATGAGCGAGGCGCGGTCTTTGCCTCGCGGGGTCATCAATCTGTACAGCGAACTGGGGGCGGCGGGTTCCATCCATCTGGTCGAGTCCCCCAAGGTGCCGGTGATCAGCTTTACCGGCAGCACCGGCACTGGCCGGGCGATCTCGGCGGCGGGGGCGCAACACCTCAAGCGCTTCGGTCTGGAGCTGGGCGGGAAGACCCCGATGCTGGTATTCAACGATGCCGATCTTGAGGTGGCGGTGCCGGTGTTGCTCAAGGCCCTGACGGTGTTCGCCGGGCAGTTCTGCATGACCGGTTCACGGCTATTGGTCCAGCGCGATATTGCGCCCGCGCTGATCGAACGTCTGGCTGCACGCCTTGAGGCCGTGCGCGTGGGGCCGGCGGCGGATCCGACCAGTGAAATGGGACCGTTGATCGACAAAGCCAATGTGCAACGCGTCAACCAAGTGGTCGAAGAGGCGATGGCTGCCGGTGCGCAAGTCATCGTGCGCGGCGGGCCGGTCACTGAAGGGCCGCTGGCCAAAGGCGCGTTTTATCGGCCGACGCTGTTGCGCGTCAGTGATCAGCACATGGCAATTGTCCAGCGCGAAACCTTCGGCCCGGTGCTGACATTGCAGGTGTTCGACACTGAGGCCGAGGCGATTGAACTGGCCAACAACAGCGAGTTCGGCCTGGCCGCCAGCGTCTGGACCCGTGATGTCGATCGCGCCCTGCGAGTCGCACGCGAGCTGGAGGCCGGCACTGTCTGGGTCAACGACTGGGCCATGGTATTCGACGAGTTCGAGGAGGGCGGTTTCAAGCAATCGGGGCAGGGGCGGCTCAATGGGGTGGCGGCCATGGACGATTTCATTGAGTACAAACACATCGCGCTCAATCCCGGTCTGCGCCAGGTATGACCGCGATGCGATTGCAGCGCTTAATGATCGGGGCGGTGCTGGCCGGGACGCTGACAACGTCCCCGCTCCTGTTCGCCACTGAAACAAGGAAAAACGCTATGCCCCAGGAGCGGTTGTACGATGCGTTGCTCGATGCGCTCACTGCAACATTTGGCCGTCACCCCGGATTCAGGGCAACCCATGCCAAGGGTCTGCTGGTGAACGGCACATTCACGGCTACGCGCATCGCCGGTTCGATCAGCCGGGCAGCCCACTTGCAAGGGCAAACGGTGCCGGTGGTGCTGCGGTTCTCCAACTTCAGTGGCGTACCGGCTACCGCTGACGGCGATCCAATGGCCAGTCCTAAGGGGGTGGCAGTGCGTTTTGCTCTGCCGAACGGCGAGTTCACCGATATCGTGGCGCACTCGTTCGACGGCTTTCCGGTGGCCACGCCAGAAGACTTTTTGGGTTTTCTGCAAGGCATTGCCGCCAATGTCGCGACACCGCCGGATCCTCAGCCACTGCAAACCTTTCTGGCGAACCATCCACGGGCTCAGCATTTCCTGGAAGCGCCTAAACCCGCACCCCGTAGCTATGCGGGGCTCGAATACTTCGGTGTTAACTCGCTGGTGTTCACCAATCGCAAGGGCGATCAGCTGATTGGCCGTTACCGCATCGAACCACTGCTCATGCAGCCATCACTGAGTGACGCCCAAGCGGCGGCGATGCACGCTGATTACTTGCAGGAGGAAATCAGCGCGCGACTGAGCAAGGGCTCGTTGAAGATGCGCTTGGTGCTGCAATTGGCAGCGCCGGGAGACGCTGTCGAAGATGGCTCGATTGCGTGGTCGCGTCAGAACGAGGAGCTTGAACTGGGGGTTTTCAGCCTTGATGCACTGGAACCGGCCGAGACTCAGCAACTCGCCCAGCAACGTCTGGCGTTCAGCCCGGGACGCTTGCTCGACGGCATCAGTCTCAGCGCCGACCCGATGACGCTGGCGCGTGATCGTCTTTATCAGCGGGCGGTACTCAGGCGGCAGCGACCATGAGTAGCAATACGGGCGCTCGCTGGAAGCAATGGGTGTTGTCATGGCTGGTCGTCTTGCCGCTCACGGTGAGCATGCCATGGGGGTTGGCGACGCTGCTGGAGCTGGCCGACCTGGAGTGGCCGGGATGGTTGTTCAAAGTGGTGGTGGCCGGGTTGATCTCTTTCAACATGGTGTACTGGATGTTGCCGTTGAGTGCGCGACTGCTGTCACGCTGGATGCTGCGTTAGGGGCTGCGCTCCGCCCTCCGTTCAAGAGGGCGGAGCCCTGGACTCAGTCTTTGAGAATGTCGCGATCCTTGGTTTCCGGCAGGAAGAACGTGCCGAGTATCGCGGTCATCACCGCAATCACGATCGGATACCACAGCCCGTAGTAGATATCACCCGTGGCCGCGACCATCGCGAAAGCCACGGTCGGCAGGAACCCGCCGAACCAGCCGTTACCAATGTGATAGGGCAGCGACATCGAGGTGTAGCGGATGCGGGTCGGGAACAGCTCGACCAGCCACGCCGCAATCGGGCCATACACCATGGTCACGTAGATCACCAGAATGGTCAGCAGCAGCAACATCATCGGGTAATTGGTTTTCGCCGGATCGGCTTTCTCCGGGTAGCCCGCTTCCTTCAGTGCGCTGCTCAGATTGGCGGTAAACGAATCGTTGCGCGCCTTGAAGTCAGCGGCGGGCAGGGCGCTGCCCTCGAAGCTCTCGACGACTTTGTCACCGATGCGCACCTGCGCGACGGTGCCGGGCTCGGCCTCGACGTTCTCGTAAGGAATCGCGCGTTTCGCCAGCAGGGTCTTGGCCAGGTCGCAGGAACTGGTGAATCTGGCCTTGCCCACCGGGTCGAACTGGAACGAGCACTGATCGGAATTGGCGATCACCTTGACCGGGTTTTTCTCCTGGGCAATGAACACGTCGGGGTTACCGTACTGGGTCAACGCATGGAAGATCGGGAAGTAAGTCAGCGCTGCCAGAATGCAGCCGACCATGATGATTGGCTTGCGGCCGATGCGGTCGGACAGGCTACCGAAGATCACGAAGAACGGCGTGCCGATCAACAGTGATCCGGCGATCAATAGGTTGGCGGTCTGAGGGTCGATCTTCAGCGTCTGCAACAGGAAAAACAGCGCGTAGAACTGCCCGGTGTACCAAACCACCGCTTGACCGGCCGTACCGCCGAGCAGCGACATGATCACCACTTTGAGGTTGTCCCAGCGCGCGAAGGATTCAGTCAGCGGCGCCTTGGACGCCTTGCCTTCAGCCTTCATCTTCTGGAACACCGGCGACTCGCTCAGTTGCAGGCGGATGTACACCGAAACGATCAGCAGCAGGATCGACAGCAGGAACGGTATCCGCCAGCCCCAGGCTTCGAACGCTTCGGTGCCCAGCGCGGTGCGGCAGGCGAGGATCACCAGCAGCGACATGAACAGGCCCAGGGTCGCGGTGGTTTGAATCCATGAAGTGAAAAAGCCGCGTCTGCCCGGTGGTGCATGTTCGGCCACGTAAGTCGCCGCGCCGCCGTACTCACCGCCCAGCGCCAGGCCTTGCAGCAGGCGCAGGGTGATCAGGATGACTGGCGCGGCGACGCCGATGGTTGCGTATCCGGGCAGTAGACCAACGATAGCCGTGGACACACCCATGATCACAATGGTGATCAGGAACGTGTGTTTGCGCCCGATCATGTCGCCGAGCCGGCCAAACACGATGGCGCCGAACGGCCGCACGGCAAACCCGGCAGCGAACGCCAGCAAAGCGAAGATGAACGCGGTGGTCTCGTTGACGCCTGCAAAAAAGTGCTTGGCGATGATCGCCGCCAGTGAGCCGTAAAGGTAAAAGTCGTACCACTCGAACACCGTGCCCAGGGACGAAGCGAAGATGACCTTTCGCTCCTCCTTGGTGATGCCGCCGCTGCGAGGTGGATTGCCTGTGGGTGTCGTGTCGATTGTGGTCATGGGTGTACTCCGTCGTACGTGTTTTTTGTAGGCCGGAGTTCCCCATTACCGCTTTATCGCACTCTGGCCTTGTGGCGTATGCCGCAATTGCTGTCGCGTGAAACTTGCACAGTCTGACCGCCTCGCGGGTGTGCGAGGTTTCTTGAAGCATAATCAGCTTCTGACAGATATCCACTCGCCAGCATCGGTCACTCCAGTGTTGTCAATTAAAGATCGGTCGGCGCTGGCCGATAGCTGCCGATCAGCACCTACTCAAGAATTCACTTTTCAGGGACGAGACCCATGAATGCTTCATTGCAGAGCGCTGCCGCGCAAATCCGTCAGGCCGTGCGAGTCGCCACGGAGGGGCTGGTGGGCCGAGAGCAGTTGGCCGAGCTGATTGTTCTGGCCGCCGTGGCGCGTGAGCATATTTTGGTCATCGGCCCACCCGGCACAGCCAAAAGTGCGGTGGTGCGTCGGGTAGCGCAATCGATGGGCGGGCGCTATTTCGAATACTTGCTTGGGCGGTTCACCGAGCCTTCGGAACTGTTTGGCGCGGTCGATCTGAAAAAACTTCGTGAGGGCACAGTGGAAACCGACGTCAGCGGCATGCTGCCGGAAGCTGACATTGTTTTTCTGGACGAGGTCTTCCTCGGCTCGACGGCAATCCTCAATACGTTGCTTGGCGTGCTCAACGAACGCCGTTTCCGTCGTGGGCATACGCAGATCCAGTGCCCGTTGCGAGTCTGTGTCGGCGCCTCCAATGGCCTGCCGGACGATGAAGCCCTGGCCGCGTTTGGCGACCGATTCCTGCTGCATCTGTTTGTCGAGTCGGTGCCGGACAATCAGCTTGAGGCGATGTTGGCCGGCGGTTGGCAATCCGAGCAGCGACCGGTGCAACAACTGTTGGGGCTGAGCCAATTGGACACGCTAGGCCAGGCTATGAATAACGTAGATCTGGGGTCTGTGCGCCCTGCGTTGGCCCAAGCCATCCGCCGTCTGCGTGGTGCTGGCATTCAGTTGTCCGATCGACGTATCGTCAAATCCCAGCGCCTGATCGCTGCCGCCGCGTTGCTCAGTGGACGCCTTGAAGCCAGCGAAGCGGACCTGTGGCCGTTGCTGTACGTGCTGCCCACCAAGGAAACCCAGCAGCATGGTCGCGAAGTGCTGCGCGAGATCTTCGCTCAATCCAATAACAGTCATTTGTTCAGCGCCGTCGAAGAGGCGACCTTGCAACCGATGTCACGCCTCAGTCGCTTGCTGGAAACCGGTGAGGATTATCTGGCCCGAACCGAACAGCCAACCGGCGCCTTGCTCGAAGGTCTGCTGCGCGAAATCGATGCGAATTTCAACGAGCAGACCATGCCATCAGCGCTGCAAGAAATTCGTGGTCAACTGGCTCGTTTGCTGACGCCAGCCGTATGAACATCCCGGTGATGAACTGGGCCTGGCGTCCGCGCCGGGTGCCGGCAGACGTTCAGGCTGCGGTGGCTTGGGGCGAGGTCGCGCAGCGTTTGTATGCACGGTTATTGCTGATCCCCGAGGCGCAGGCAGCACGTTTGCAGGCCACAGCCAATCGCGATGTGCTGGTGCTCAGCGGTGCTGCTGCTGATCTGCCTTGGGTCGAAGGCATCGCCTACGCGGCGGCGGACGAACGCGCGCCGGGGTTATGGTTGCCCACCAGTTGGGAACCCGATGTGCCGACCGATCTGTTGGCGCAGGCGTTGTCGAAAAAATTCTCGCGTGCGCCGCTGTTGTTGTGGCGTGACCCGCCCGCCGTAGTGCCGCTGGATCGCCAATTGCCGGTGACAGCGCAGCATTTGCAGCGGATCGAAGCTTACTGGGCGAGCCGCTGATGCAATTACCGGAATCGCTGCAACCCTGGCGTGAATGGCTGCAATGGTTTGCGCCTGAACAACTGCCGCTGTTCGCCGACCTGTTCGGACGTCTGAACCCGGTGCTCGGGCCCTTGCGCGGTCTGCAACAGGGCGGGGTGCCCGAGCCAGATGGCCTGAGTGATTTGCACCGGCGCGGGCCCTATGACCGCTTGCTCTCCAGCGAATGGCTGCTGGCCGAGGAAGTGCCCGATGAATTTCTGCGCCGGGCAGTGGTCGGGGAGCATCTGTTTCTTGCACCGCAGTACCGCGCACAGCAGGCCAGTCGTTTGATCGTCGCCTTGTTTGACGCCGGCCCGCTGCAATTGGGCGCCGCACGGCTGGTGCACATGGCACTGCTGATCTTGCTCGCACGTCGGGCGAAAGATGCCGGTGCCGAGTTGCGCTGGGGCATTTTGCAGCAGACGCCCGAACTGCATGCGTTCGAGAGTGCTGCGCAACTCAAGCGTTTGCTAAGCGCTCGCACGTTTACCAGTGTCGCACCTGAGCATTGGCAGGCCTGGCGTGATTACTTGAGTGCGCAGCCCGAACCTGTCGGCGAATGCTGGCTGGTCGGACAACGCTTGCCGGTGACCGAGCGGCAATCGTGCAGCCATCGCGTCCAGGTACTGCGCAGCCTCGATGGGCGCAGTCTGTCGTTCGCTCTGCAAGCGGCCGGTTCGCGGCGAGTGACCTTGCCGATACCCGATGAGCGCCTCGCGTTGCAGTTGCTCAAAGGAAATTTCGAGGGTGAAGTGGCGGCGACCGCACCGGCCGCGAAGGGTTGTGTGCCGCGTGTGTCGCTGACCTTGCAGCCGGTGGTTTCCAGTGCCGGTACGCATGTTGCCCTGAAGTTGCTCGACGAACCGGGCGTGGTGGTGATCAAGCTGCCGGAACAGAACCAGAAGAAGGCACTCGAGATACGCCGAAATCTCTGGTCTGCCGGGCTGACACCGCTGACGGCGACGTTCTTCGGGCGGGCGCTGGGGGCGGTTTTGAGTGATCAGCACACGCTGTCGTTCTGGAGCATGCCCGGGCTGAAACCGGTCGACAAACCCAGCCCCGCCGAGCTCAAGTTGCCACCGGGCACTGCTTCTTTCCTGCCGGCAATCGGCTTGCGCAATCACTCGACCGGCCGCCTGTTTCTTCTCGATAGCCAGGGCCATCTGGCGTTCTGGGTGGTGGAAACCGGACGCACACCGGCCAAGCCAAAAACCCGATATACCCATCGTTTGGCGGACGGGGTGCTGTGCATCGCCAAGGTTCACGGTGATGCCGTGGCTTATGTGCGTCGAGAGGGCGACCGGCTGCACACCCATTCAGTCAACGCTGACGGTCATGTTACGGCTGCGTATGTGGTGGGCGTTGCCGATGATGTCAGTCAGGTGCTATTTGCCGCCAGTTACCTGTGGCGCGCTTCTTTCGGCGGCTGTGCACTGCTGACCTTGGACAACGACGGGGCCCAGCGTTGGCGCATTGTCTCGGCAAAAGGCTCGCCGTTCGAGGACGAACACGTTGATCTGGCGCCCGGCTGGAAGGGCATCGGCCTTTTGCAGGAAGACAACGAGCGTTATTCGCTGCTGTTGCTTTCGCCCAGCCAACATGCGATTGCCGTGTACTGCGAAGGCGGTCAGAACGTGTTGTTCACCACCGCCGATCCCATCGTCAAATTCAGTTTTTGCCCGCTCAGCGGTGTGATCGCCGCACTGACCAGTGCCCGCGAACTGCTGGTGTATTCAGTGCCCCAGCGCCTGATGCGTTTACAAGTGTTCTGTAAAAATCAGCCGCACAAGAAGGAAGGCACCGATGACTGGACCTGAAGCCGCATTGATCCGCCGTCCGGTGTTGGCCGGTCATCAACACATTGAAGGCCTTTGGTTCTCCTCGGAGCGCTTCGGCGAACACGAACGCGCTCGGCGGATGATCGAACAATGGCAAACCGGGGCCAGTGTCTACCGGTTCGCCGACGGTGATCTGCTGCGCTTCCGTCAGCCGGTTTCCGTGCAGTGCGAGGCTCTGCTGGGCTGGCCGTTGATCCGCCAGGGCAACGCGCTGAGTTCTGCGTTGCTAGACAAGCAGGAAATTCGCAGCCTGCCGGCCGCCGACGTCTGGCTGGTGCGCGGCAGCCATGTCAGCGCCTTGCATTTACGCGACGCTGTGGCCCTGGCGCCGGGTGACTGGATTGCTCTCGACGGCCTGACATTGCTCGACACGTATGACTGTCGCAACGTGCTGCCGGAACCTGTGCTTGAACCATTGGCCGTGGCCACGGATGTTCGGGACATTCTCGGTGATGCCTTGCGCCCGGTCAGCCCTGAGCAGGCACAGGTCATGAAAGCCTTGCTGGAGCGTCAGCAAAAAACCGCGCAGGCGCCGCTCCGTCAGGTCACTGCTGCCAGCGAAACGGGCTGGACGCAGCAACCGGACACGCCTTTGCCGTGGCTGAAACTCAGCGTGACCCTGGTGATTCTGGTGGCGATTTTCTGGATGGGATCGCAGGGCCATAACCCCGACTTGCAAGGCTTGCCCGCGAAGACAGCGACACCGGTTACGGTGCAGATCAGCGCCGTGGTGGTGGGTACATTGATCGGCGGCATTGCCCTGACCCTGATATTGGCCGGATTGCGCCACGTGCTGCGTCGGCCGGTGCCGGTGCAAAGTGCGCCGCCGCGTAGCCCGGCATCGCCAATCGAGCCCCGGGGCACACCTGTCAAGGCCAAACCGGCCCGCTGGCGGCGCTGGGTCACGCGCATGACCCAACACTCGCGCCTTTCGGCCCTGTATGGCAAACGTCAGGCCGCCTATATGCAGCGCATGCTCGAGATGTTCGAGGACGGCGACTTTGCAGAGGCGTTGCGTCATGCCATTCCCTTGGGTGGGGAACAGAGTAGCGGCGAACAATCGTTCGGCACACCGCAGCGGCGTCAGGATCTGAGCATCGACCAGAGCCGTGGGCCGACGCGTGCGATCGTCTTTGAGCACGACATGCAAGCGCATCTGCGCCAGGTCTATCGGCAGACCTTCGAGCGGCTGGATCGCGAGGGCCGCATAGAGGAGGCGGTGTTCGTCCTCGCCGAACTGCTCAAGGTGCAGCAGGAGTCGCTCGACTATCTGGAAAAACACGGGCGTCACCAGCAGGCGGCGGACCTCGCGCTGGCGTGGGACATGCCAGCCGCAACCATCGTGCGTCTGCTGTGCCTGGCCGGTAGCTGGCAGCGTGCCTTGCTGGTCGCGCGGCGGGATGACGCCTTCGCCGACGCCGTGCGCCTGCTGCAAGACAAGTACCCTGAAGGCGCCGACCGTTTGCGTCTGGAGTGGGCCGAATCGCTAACGCGCAAAGGGCTCTGGCTGCAAGCCGTTGAGGTGATCTGGCCGTTGACCGTCGAACGCCACCGCGCAGCGCAGTGGTTGCTGGATGCCGAAGCGGCTGGCGGCGCATTGGCCGTGGGCGCGTTAGTCAAACGCGCCATTCTGTTGCCCGATACCTTGCAGGCGTATGGCGACTGGGTCGAGCAACTGCGTGATGACCCCACGCGCCACGCCGAGCGCGCGGCACTCGCCGAGGCGCTGTTGCAGCACAAGAACCAGGCGGGCGCGCTGGCATGGCTGGCCGGCGCCACCGCGCATGCGATCATTGCAGATCAGGTCGAGGGCCAGGGCCATCTGTCCCATCAACAGTTGCAGGCACTGGTCAGCATGAGCAAGGACAAACTGCTGCAGGCCGATCTGCCTGGGCAGTTGCCGAAACGACCGGCCAACGTTGCGCTGTGCAAGGTCAGTGACGCACTGGAATGGACAGCGCCGTTCATGGGCAGCCGCAAGATCATGGACGCGGTGTTGCTTGAGGGCGGGCGTTACTTGCTCGCGCTGGGCGAGGCGGGGGCGGTGGTGATCAACGCGAATGGCGAGACGCTGTGCCATTTCGCGGTGCCCGCCGAACAAATCGTCCTGGCCCACGGTCGGCAAGTGGTATTGGTGCTGGCCCGACGCGGTGAAGTCTGGCGTATCAGCAAACTCGATCTGGTCACGCGCAGCGCGACGGATCTGGGTGTGCACGTGTTTGATGTGTTCGCCCGCTCGTTCAACGGCTCGAACTGGACGATTGGTCGGGGTCGACAATTGCGCGTGGTGGATGTTGATCGCGGATTCGAAACCCTTTGGCATGTGAGCGATCTGCCGGGGCCGATCTTTGCCCTGGAAGATGACGTGCACAACGAATATCTGTGGCAGAGGGGGGCTGAGCAAGGCTCATATCTTTGGCACTACCGACTGCCCGACCGGCGACTGATCAGTCGGGATTTGCTGCGTCACGCGAACACTGTGGACGCTTACCGACTGCTTGACGACAATGGACAGGTGATCGAAGCCCAAATGAACCATGCCGAAGCTGCATTGGAAGTGGAGTGGCCCAGCGGGCGCAAGCGCTATTGCCTTCCCGATCTGGACGTCTCTGAGTTCGATCTGGTTAGTGCGGAGCTGCACGGCCAATGGTTGCTCATCAACTACCTGACCCACGATCAGGGGACGCGCTTTCACTTCATCCACACCGGCAGCGACCGCCTCTGCGCTTACCTGCAATGGCCTATGCATGGTATGCGGGTGCGTTGTGTCGGCAGCGATTACTTGCTGTTCGATGATCATGGACGCTTAAGCCATATCAACGTCGACACCGCCACTCAACACAACCTTTCGCTGAATTGAACCCGTCAGGCCGCCTACGCTTTCACCCAGCGCTGGCGGCTCCACGCACTCAACCAGTCCACCGCAAACACCAGCACCAGCATCGCCAGAATCACCGTGCTGGCCTGTGCTTCCTGAAACAGGCTCAGGCTCACGTACAACATCTGCCCCAATCCGCCCGCGCCGACAAAACCCAGCACGCTGGCCATGCGGATGTTGTTTTCCCAGCGGTACAGGACGTAGGCGAGCAGTTGTGGGGCGAGGTTGGGCAGGGTGCCGTAGCAGAAGGCGAGGACGGGGTTAGCGCCCTGCAAGCGGATCGCTTCGGCCGGTTGCGGCGGGGTGTTTTCCAGCGCTTCGGCGAACAAGCGGCCAAGCACGCCAGTGGTGTGCAGGGCGAGGGCCAGCGTCCCGGCGTTTGGGCCCAGCCCGGCGGCGAGCACCATCAGCGCGGCCCAGACCAGTTCCGGAATGGCCCGCAGAGCATTGAGCAGCCATCGCGAAGCACTGCGCAGCGGCCAGCCGAAACGTCCTGCAGCGGGCAGGGCGAGGACGATGCCCAGCAGCGCGGCGAGCAGGGTGCCGAGCGCCGACATGGCCAGGGTTTCCAGCGAGCCATGGAGGATCGCTTTCAAGTAATCGGCGCTCAGATCCGGGCTGAGAAAGCGCTGCACATACGCGCCCATCTGTTTCAGGCTGGTGGCACTGCCGAGCTCGCCGAGGTCGAGCCCTAAGTAGATGAACGAAGCGATGACGGCCACGCCGATGCCGGCGATCAGCAGCAGATTGATCAGACGGTTCATGCCAGCCTCCAGCGCAGCAAACGGCTGAGTTGATCGGCCACCAGCACCAGCAGCAGGAACGTCAGCAGAATGCTCGCGACCTCACCGCCGGCGAACATACGGATCGACAGGTCGATTTGCTGGCCCAGGCCACCGGCGCCAACAAAACCCATCACCACCGAAGCGCGGATCGCACATTCCCAGCGATAGACCGTGTACGAGAGCAATTCCCCGGCGACATTCGGCAAGATTCCATAAGCAAAACTCGCCAGTCGACCGCTGCCCGACTGCAACAGCGCGTGCGCCGGACGCTGGTCGGTGGATTCGAAAATCTCTGCGTAGACCTTGCCGAGCATGCCGCTGTAGGTGATCGCAATCGCCAGCACGCCCGCCGCCGGGCCGAGGCCCACGGCGCGCACGAACAACAGCGCCCAGACGATTTCCGGCACGCTGCGCAGGAAGATCAGCAACCCACGAACCGGCCAGCGCAACAAACGACCCAAACGACTAGGCACGCCACCCCGTGAAGCGGCAGACAGCGACAAGGCACGGCTGGCGAGCAAACTGGCGGGCACCGCCAGCAACAGCGCCAACGCCATGCCTGCCGTGGCAATCGCCAGAGTTTGCAGCGTGGCTTTAAACAATAACTGCAAAAAATCTTCATCGTGAGCGGGCGGCCAGAACTGCGCGACAAACCGGCCCATTTCATTCTGACTGTCGGGCAGCAGCACGCCCAGATTCAGCTCGCTGAGCTGGATTCCCGGCCACAGCACCGCAATCGCCAAAACCGTCAGCAGCAGACGCGGCCACGCCGCAGGATCGCGTGAATCGGCCTTCAGCATCGCGGAATCTGCACAGGCAAAGGCGCAACTGCCGAGGGCGGCGATTGCAGATGTTCATTGGCGTACAGCGCGTCGAGCATGTCGTGGCTGACTTGACCGGCAGGGCTGTCGAACAGAATTTGCCCGTCACGCAAGCCGATGATGCGCGGGAAGTGCGAAAGCGCGAGGTCCACCGCATGCAGGCTCGCCACCAGCGTGACGTTATGTTCGCGGGCATGGCGCGACAGCACCGTCAGCGTGTGCCCGGCCATGACCGGATCCATCGCCGACACCGGCTCGTCGGCCAGCAGAATCTCCGGCGCCTGATACAGCACTCGGGCGATGCCGACGCGCTGCAACTGACCGCCCGATAGTTGTTGGCAGTGGGCGAACAATTTATCGCCCAGATCGAGCCGTGCCAATGCCGCGCGGGCGCCGGGCACGTCGAGTGGATGCAGCAGGTTCAGCAGGCTTTTACCCAAGCTCCACTGTCCGAGCTTGCCGGCCAGCACGGCTGTGACCACGCGCTGGCGCAGCGGCAGTGGCGGCGCCTGATGCACCAGGCCAATACGCGCGCGCAGGCGTTGTCGCTGGCGGGCAGACAAGTGCCAGGCGCGTTCGCCGAGCACTTCGATCTCGCCGCTGCTGGGCCGCAGTGCGGTGGCCAGCAGGTTGAGCAAACTCGATTTACCGGCCCCGGACGGGCCGATGATCGCGACTTGTTCGCCGACGCCAATCTGCAAGTCGATGCTGCGCAGGGCATCGACTCCATTGGCGTGGCGCAGGCTGACGTGGGTGAGGCGTAGCGTCATTTCAGCAAGTCGGCAGCGCGGGCGGCTTCCTCGATGCCCTTGTAGTTCTCAGGCTTGGTGTCGATGAAACGGCTCGCAGCCTGCAGATCGAGAATCTTCTTCTGTTCAGGGTTGGCCGGATCCAGATCAAGGAAAGCTTTTTTGATCTTCGCCGCCAGCGCCGGGTCGAGTGTGCCGCGCACAGTCCAGTTGTAATCGAAGTACGACGGAGTGGTGGCGAAGACTTTGACCTTGTTGGTGTCGACCTTGCCGGCGTCCACCAGTTTTTGCCAGACACTGGCGTTCAACACACCGGCATCGACCTTGCCAGCCTGCACCCAGGCAACCGTGGCGTCGTGGGCACCGGAGTAGGCGACGCGACTGAAATACGCTTCAGGCTTGATACCGTCGTTTTTCAGCATGAAGTAGCGCGGCATCAGGCTGCCGGAAGTCGACGACACGGAACCGAAAGCGAAGGTCTTGCCCTTCAGATCGGCCAGGCTTTTGACGTTCGGGTCGGCGGTGATGAATTTGCTGGTGAACTGCGCATCCTGTTCGCGCTGCACCAGCGGAATCACCGGAGTGGTAGCGTCGGTCTTCAGGCGTGCCTGCACAAACGTGAAGCCACCCAGCCAGGCCATGTCGAGACGGTCGGTGGCCAAGGCTTCAACCACTGCCGGGTAATCGGCCACCGGGACGAACTGCACCTTCATGCCCAATTGCTGTTCCAGATACGCACCCAATGGCTCGAACTTGCGCAGCAGTTCAGTCGGGGCTTCATCGGGAATGGCGCTGACCCGCAACACATCAGCGGCTTGCGCTGCTAGCGCGGAAAGGGACAGGGCCAGGCCGGCCGTCAGTGCCAGGGTTCGTTTGAGCATGGAATTCTCCGTTTCGTGAGCGTCAAAGTCGAAGCGCCGCCGTTGTGCAGTCGAGGCTGGGCGCAAAGTCAGGTTAGACGAAACGGCGAGGTTATACGCATTCGTGGGTTCAAAGGCCAGTGCGCATGAGCTTTGGTCACACTTGATGCCCCCGGACAACCCCTGTAGGAGCTGCGGCACGCTGCGATCTTTTGATCTTTAACAACAAGATCAAAAGATCGCAGCGTGCCGCAGCTCCTACAAGGGGCAGTCAGTGGTTTTCTGGGAGTCTGGCGATCACTTTGATCTCGAAGTCGAAACCATACAGCCAGGTCACGCCAACGGCGGTAACGGTCGGATGCGGCGCTTCGCCCCAGAACTCCGTCAGCACGATGTTCCAGATCGTCTCGAACTTCGATTGCGGATCAACCATGAAAAGGGTGACGTCGACCACATCCTCGAACGTGCAACCGGCCTCGTCGAGAATTGCATTCAGGTTATTGAAAGCCTGACGCACCTGGTTCTGCAGATCCGGCTCCGGCGTACCGTCCTCCGTACTGCCGACTTGGCCCGAGACAAACAGAAAACCGTTGGAGCGTATCGCCGGTGAGTAGCGATGGCGCTCGTAAAGGGTCCGGCGGGTAAGTGGGAAAACAACATCGCGCTGTGTCATGGGGGGGCTCCATCAATGAGGTGATGGCCCAACTTTAGGGATTTGCAGGTGCGCGATAAACGCGCAAGCTTGGCGTTAACTGTTTGTGAAACCCAAACAATCGGAAGCCGAGCAATGGACCGTTTTGATGCAATGCAGGCGTTTGCACGGGTGGTCGAGGCGGGGAGCTTCACCAAAGCCGCTGAAACCCTGCACATGAGCAAGACCACCGTGACGCAACTGGTCCAGCAGTTGGAGGCGCGGTTGCGGGTCAAATTGCTCAATCGCACCACGCGCAAGGTCAATGTCACGGCTGACGGTGCGGCGTATTACCAGCGCGTGATCAAGTTGCTGGCCGACATGGAGGACGCCGAAACCAGTTTGCCCGGTGCCTCGGTATCGCCACGTGGACGATTGCGCGTGGACGTGCCAAGCCCGTTCGCTCGCTTGATTCTGATCCCGGCATTGCCCGAATTTCACGCGCGGTATCCAGACATTCAGATCGACATGGGCGTCAGCGATCGCATCGTCGACATCATCGATGAGAACGTCGACTGCGTGGTGCGCGGCGGCGAGTTGCTGGACCAGTCACTGATGGCGCGAAAGGTTGCGGATCTGCAATTGGGCGTGTTTGCCGCGCCCGACTACCTCGCTCGCTCCGGCACGCCGATGCATCCGCAGGAGCTGGAAGATTCCCATCATCGCGTGGTTGCGTTCCTATGGGCGCGCACCGGCAAGCCCATGCCGTATGCCCTGCATAACGATAAGCAAAGCCTGCAGATCAAGGGTCGCCATGTTTTGGCAGTCGACGACGGCAATGCCTACCTTGCGGCGGGTCTGGCCGGCATGGGCGTGCTGTGGCTGCCCAGGTACATGTCCGACGCCCCGGTGGCACGCGGTGAGCTAGTGCCGCTGTTCGAGGGCTGGCAACTTGAATCGATGCCTCTCTACATCGCGTATCCGCCGAACCGGCATATCAGTCTCAAGTTGCGAGTATTTATCGATTGGGTTGTGAAGTTAATGGCTTAGCAGGCGTGTGGTGCACTTTTTGCTTGGACGTGCTCAATGTCGTCAAATAACTAACACATCCGGCAACCCGAAAGCCTGCGGCGTTGACCAGAGTAGCGTTGAGCTCAAGGGGCTTTACTCATCATGAACATGTACATCGATATCGTCGGCGCCTGCAATCTGAGTTGCCCCTCTTGCCCGATGGGCAACTCGGAAAACCTCAACTTCAAAAAAGCCATGCAACTCGACATGTTCCGGCAGATCGTCGAGAAAGCCAAACGTGAAGGCGTTCGGGCGATTTTTCTCTACAACTGGACTGAGCCTTTGGTGCATCCGAAGATCGGCGAGTTCATCGAGATCATCAATGCAGCCGGCATGAACAGTGGCGTCAGCACTAACCTGAACCTGGCCAAGAACATGGAAAAAGCCTTGTTGGCCGAGCCGGGTTTCTTCCGTATTTCGCTGTCAGGGTTTTACCAGGAGACCTACGCGAAGGGGCATGTAGGGGGGGACATCGAAGTTGTAAAACAGAACATGATCACGCTGAGTGAAATCGTGCAGCGTCATGGTCTGAACACCAATGTCGAGGTTTATTACCATCGGTATCTGGACAACCTGGCAGAAGAAGCACTGATGCGCGAGTTCAGTGAACGTCTCGGCTTTATATTCAACACGGGGTATTCCGTGATGATGCCGCTGGAGAAGGCGCTGGCCATTGTCGAACGCGATCCTTCCGTGACCGATACTGACCACGAGACCCTGAAAAGGCTGGCATTGCCGCCTTACGATGATCTGGTCAATGTCGTACAACACTTCCATAAGCAAGCGTGCACACTCAAAGATAACTGGCTGGTGATCGACTGCAACGGCAATACAGTGCTTTGCTGCACCATCTTCAATCAAAGCGAATATCAGGTCGGAAAGTATCTGGACATCAATGTCGACGAATTGATGAAGCGTAAAGATACCCAGAAAAACTGTGTCGACATGTGCAATCGGTGCGTAAACAAGGGGATGCACATCTACGCGATGCACCCCGGCAAGGGCGTGCTTGAAAGTCATGCAATCAATCGCATGATCGATTTCCAGCAACGCACCATTGCGGGTCTGCCGATTGATAGCGAGCAACTCGGCCGGGCCGGCGAGGTCAGTTCCGAAAATTTCGATGAAGCCCAATACCTTCAACTGAACGATGACGTGCGCCACGCCGTTTCCACCGGCGCTTTCACCAGCGGCTATCAACACTACGTGCTCTTCGGTCGCCTGGAAGGGCGAGTGGGCGCCGGGCTTTTTTCAGCGGTGTAAACGCAGTCAGGATGACCCGGTCAGTAACAGGCGTGATTGACTCCGGCGCGGTTCAGGCCAACTATCGGCGCATAACAACATGACCGATGGACCAGACCTTGATCGAACGACGTCAATTCAGCGGGGGCATGAAGGGCAAGAACCTCCGCTATCTGAATGAGCAATCCGCTGACCAGACCCGCGTGACGCGCGCGGGTTTTTTACTGCTTGAACACTTTTCGCTGCCGGCCTTCACCCAGGCGCTGGACACGATCATCACCAGCAATCTGTTGCGCGCAGAGCTGTTTTCTACGCGCACGTTTGGCTTGAGTGAAGCTGAGGTCATCAGCGATCTGGGATTGGTGATTCGGCCAGATGCGCGGATTGATCTGGCGGCGCTTCAGGATCTGGATTTATTGGTGGTGTGCGGCGGCTATCGAACCGAACTGCGCGCCAGTGACGAGTTCATCAGCCTGTTGAAAGCGGCAGCAGAACGCGGTGTCAGCCTCGCCGGTTTGTGGAATGGCGCGTGGTTTCTAGGCCGCGCCGGATTGCTCGACGGCTATCGTTGCGCGATCCACCCGGAACATCGCCCGGCGCTGACCGAAATCGCCAAGACCACCCACGTCAGCAGCGAACCCTACGTCATCGACCGCGACCGACTCACGGCATCAAGCCCGTCGGGGGCGTTTCACATGGCACTGGACTGGATCAAGAACCTGCATGGCAAAGCCCTGGTCGAGGGCGTGGAGGATATCCTCGCCTTCGAGGAGTCGCGTTATCGACGGATCAAACCGGATGAAAATATCTGCGTCAGCGCACCGCTGCGTGAAGTGGTGAAGCTGATGGATGCCAACCTCGAAGAACCGTTGGAACTGGAACAACTGGCAGTGTATGCCGGCCGCTCCCGGCGCCAGTTGGAGCGCTTGTTCAAGGAACAACTCGGCACCACGCCGCAGCGCTATTACCTGGAGTTGCGCATCACCGAAGCACGGCGCTTGCTGCAACACACCGAGCTGTCGCAGGTGGAAGTGCTGGTGGCGTGCGGGTTTGTTTCGCCGAGTCATTTCAGTAAGTGCTATAGCTCGTATTTCGGGTATAGACCTTCGAAGGAAAAACGACTGGTCAAATAACCCAAACCCGGTATCCAAGTCGGCGTACCTACAACCTTCACATCAAAAGATCGCAGCCTTCGGCAGCTCCTACAATGGCCCCTGTAGGAGCTGCCGAAGGCTGCGATCTTTTGATGTGAGGGGACTGAAATTGACCCGCAAAGGGGACGAAGGATTCACGTCCGTTGCGGCACTTAAACGCCACTGCGCGCACACGTTTAAATTACACGCACTGTTACGCCATAACGGCTACACCACCTTGCGCCGTTGCCTACGCGTACGCCAGAATCCGCCGGCTTACGCGCCTTGAGGCGGGCTGTATCGTTTCTCTGTCACTGCAAAACAGTGATCGGGTTTGGTAGCCCGTCCTCTAAGCGTAATGCGCCGCTATATACAGTCTCTTTTCGGGACTCGGTTTTATATGGTGGCCATGCGTGGGGCTCTTTCGGGAGCGCCGGGGTTTACTCGCTTAGACCGGTCTACCAACCTGCGTAATGGTCACCACCCTCGTTTGGTAGCGTGAGTGATGGCTCCTTATTTTTTGCTAAGCGAGTGTCATCTATGTTCAAAATTACGCCAAACCCGCCAGAAACCGATCCAATCCCCTACGACGCCGCGCTCGAACCTCAAAACATCAAAGAGGCAACAGAACGCGCGATCAACTTCTATCTCAATCCCTCGGCATTGAAGACTTCAATCCCCACACGCAAGACCGGCAGGATCTATCTCATCGACCCCACGGTGGATGACGAAACGCTGCTCGTCGAGGCCTACGAAACCTTGTCGTCCGCCAGTGACATGGCGCGTGAGTTCGCCGAATTGATGGAGGGGCCACACCGCAAAAAGATGCTGGTGCTGCAGCAGGTGATCATGCTCAGCGAACTGGTGGTCGGGCGAGTCCTGGATAACCAGCGCTTGCCGCAATAGTCGCGATGCAGATGAGTGAGGGGGCTTGCTCCCTCATTGCACACAAGCGTCTGCGGTCGCGATCGTGACGCTTCAGGCCTTCTGGCTCTTATGGAGTTTCAGCTGATGTCCAAGACACCCGAACCACCCGCCACAGATCCGGCGTCGCCGTACGCATCACCCAACTCAAGAAAACTCCACGAAGCGGCAGAGCGTGCGCTTGACCATTACCTGCTGCCGGCAGCCGGGATCATGGCAACACCCTATACGCCCAGCACTATGTTCATGGTCAACCCGCAGTCCGACGCCGAGTCCTTGCTGACCAATGCCAGCGGCTCTTTAGCGTCTGCCACGGTCATGCTCGGTAATTTTGCAGGGCTGCTGGAAGGGTCGAACCGCCATACCTTGTTGGGTATCGCGCAAGTGGTCATGTTGGGAGAGTTGGCGGTCAACAAGGCGTTGGATATCGTTGTGCCAACGGAGTAATCACGCACGTTAGCCATTAAGCAGTCAGCCTGAGCGGTTGACTGCTTTTTTGTGCGGGTAGGGGAAGACTTTTAAAGGTGATCCGCATCAATCACAGCCTTGGCAAACGCCTGCGGATCTTCCTGCGGCAAGTTGTGGCCAATGCCACCGTTGATCAGCCGAAACTCGTACTTGCCGGTAAAGCGCTTGGCGTAATCCTCCGGCGCCGGGTGCGGTGCACCGTTGGCGTCGCCTTCCAGGGTGATGGTCGGCACGCTGATTGATGGGGCGGTGGCCAGTTTCTGCTCCAGCGCCGCGTATTTCGCCTCGCCCTGCACCAGGCCCAGGCGCCAGCGGTAATTGAACACGGTGATGTCGACGTGATCGGGGTTCTCCAGCGCTTTGGCGGAGCGATTGAAGGTTGCGTCATCGAACTTCCACTGAGGCGAAGCGGTTTGCCAGATCAGCCTGGCGAAGTCGTGGGTGTTCTTCGCATAACCAGCGCGGCCGCGGTCGGTGGCGAAGTAGAACTGATACCACCACTGCAATTCAGCCTTGGGCGGCAGCGGGTTCTGCCCGGCCGCCTGATTGCCGATCAGGTAGCCGCTGACCGCTACCAGCGCCTTGACCCGCTCCGGCCAAAGCGCCGAGACGATGTCCGCCGAGCGTGCGCCCCAGTCATAACCGCCGAGCACCGCTTGCTTGATCTTCAGCGCATCCATGAAGTCGATGACGTCACTGGCCAGCGCCGCCGGTTGGCCGTTGCGCAGGGTGTCTTTGGAGAGGAACTGCGTATCGCCATAACCCCGCGCATACGGCATCAGTACGCGATAACCCTTGGCCGCGAGCAATGGCGCGACTTCATCGTAGCTGTGAATGTCGTAGGGCCAGCCGTGCAACAGAATCACCACCGGGCCGTCGGCCGGACCGGTTTCGGCATAAGCGACGTCCAGCACACCCGCCTTCACATGCTTCAGCGGACCGAACGGCGAGGGCGCGGAATAGCTCGCAGCCGCAGGTTCTGCGGTTTGGGCTTGAGCCGCACCCAAAGCGCCGAACAACGACAGCGCCAGAATCGAAAGTCCGAATGCGGTTTTGCGGGTGTGCAGTGCCATTTTCATGGTGACGTCTCCTGTGCGAACTGTCGGATGAGGGTTGCGAATGAACCCTTCAAACCTTGAGTGCATTTGAGCGCCGAGACGTATCTGGCCTGTGTCGAAGAGGGGCGATGTTGAAATCCGCTGTATCGCGGCGGGGTAGGTACACAGTGTGATACACGCCGCCAAACGGGCCGATCATTGGGCTAAATCCGGCCAAGAAAATAAGTCGCTGTTTTAAAACAAAAAATATTTCATTTCGGGCTTCCCAAACGTAACGAATATTGATAAATTGCGCCCCGTTCTTGCAGTGATCCTCACGGAGCCGCTGACAAGTGCTGTAGGGGCGTCGCCAAGCGGTAAGGCAGCAGGTTTTGATCCTGCCATGCGTTGGTTCGAATCCAGCCGCCCCTGCCATCTATCAAAAAACGCCAACTTCGAAAGAAGTTGGCGTTTTTTTATGCCTGCGATTTGGCCTCGATGGAGCAGGGCAGGCGTGCGCGGCGCCGAAGCACCGCGCACGCCGACCACTCAGTGCGGTGCGCGCGGGATGGTTTTCATCAGGTCTTCAGGGCTGATGTGGCCAACCACGCTGCCCAGTTGCGGCAGGTTGAGGATGTGGCCTTTCATCTTGCCGATGATGTGCATCTCGCACGGCTTGCAGTCGAACTTCAGCGTCAGCACTTCATCGCCGTGGATCAACTGCATCGGCGCGACTTTGGTGCGCACGCCGGTCACGCCTTTGGCCTGTTTCGGGCACAGGTTGAAGGAGAAACGCAGACAATGCTTGGTGATCATCACCGGCACTTCGCCTGCTTCTTCGTGCGCTTCGTACGCGGCGTCGATCAGCTTCACGCCGTGACGATGATAGAAGTCGCGCGCTTTCTGGTTGTAGACGTTGGCGAGGAACGTCAGGTGCGAATCCGGGTACACCGGTGGCGGCGTGGTTTCGGCTTTGCGGCCGCCGCGCGGATGAGCGGCGACGCGGGCGGCGGTCAGCGCTTCGATCACTTCACGGCGCAGGGATTTGAGCTGCGAGTTAGGGATGAAGAATGCCTGTGGCGCATCGAGTTTGATGTCGGTGGCGTGGTACTGCGTGGTGCCGAGTTGGCCGAGCAAATCGCGCAACTGCTCCAGTGCCTGCTCAGGTTTGTTGGCAACGCCAAACGGACCGTTCAGGGTGACGCTGGCGCTGATGCCTTCCTCACTGGTGGCGGTGACATCCAGCTGCTCTTCACGCAGACGCGCAGCCCAGCTCAGGGCGACGCGACGCTCGGAAGAAGTTTTTTGCAGCGCCTGCTGCCAGTTGTGATCGAGGTTACGATTCAACGGGTGGTTCGGACGCAGTTTGTACAAGCCTTCCGGCATTTCGTTCGGCTCGACGTGGTAGCGATAACGCTTCTCGCCGTCTTCTTCGAACTCGCCTTTTGGCTCGGCGATGTTGGCGCGGAAGCCGACCACTTCACGCTTGACCAGTACGTTCAAACCGTCGCCGTTGGACAGCGGTTCGTGGGTCACGACCTGCATGTCACGCTTGCCGACTTTCTCGACCGTGCCCACCGGCAAACCGGTGAAGGTCGGCGAATCGAAGGCACCGATGTCGATCTTGCGATCAGTCACGAAGTAATCGGTGCTGCCGCGGTGGAAGGTTTTTTCCGGGTCGGGCACGAAGAAGTGCGCGGTGCGGCCGCTGGAAGCGCGGGCCAGGTCCGGGCGATCTTCGAGCACGTCGTCGAGGCGCTGACGGTAATAGGCGGTGATGTTCTTCACGTAGCCCATGTCTTTGTAGCGACCTTCGATCTTGAACGAGCGCACACCGGCTTCGACCAGGGCGCGGATGTTGGCGCTCTGGTTGTTGTCTTTCATCGACAGCAGGTGTTTTTCGTAGGCGATCACGCCACCCTTTTCGTCTTTAAGGGTGTACGGCAAGCGACAGGCCTGGGAGCAATCGCCACGGTTGGCGCTGCGCCCGGTCTGCGCGTGGGAAATGTTGCACTGACCGGAGAACGCCACGCACAACGCGCCGTGAATGAAGAACTCGACGGCGGCGTCGGTTTCATCGGCGATCGCGCGGATTTCCTGCAGATTGAGTTCGCGAGCCAGCACCAATTGCGAGAAGCCTGCCTGATCGAGGAACTTCGCCCGTTCAAGCGTACGAATGTCGGTCTGGGTCGAGGCGTGCAACTCGATCGGCGGAATGTCCAGCTCCATCACGCCCAGATCCTGGACGATCAATGCATCGACACCGGCGTCGTACAACTGATGGATCAGCTTGCGCGCCGGCTCCAGTTCGTTATCGTGCAGGATCGTGTTGATGGTGGTGAAAATGCGCGCATGATATTTGCGGGCGAACTCCACCAACTCGGCGATCTCGCTCACTTCGTTGCAGGCGTTATGGCGGGCGCCGAAGCTTGGGCCACCAATGTACACGGCGTCGGCGCCGTGCAGGATCGCCTCGCGGGCAATGGCCACGTCGCGGGCAGGGCTGAGCAATTCCAGATGATGCTTGGGCAAGGACATAGTTTTTTTTAGTCAGGCTGTCACGGTTGAGGCGCGCATTGTAGCCCCGAAATGCGCGCCGGGCACGCCCGTGCTGCCCGATGGCAAACGCCACCCTGCCAAACCCTGTGGGGGCAAGGTTGCTCGCGAAGGGGCAGGCACATCCAACATCAATGTTGCCTGACCCGCCGCCATCGCGGGCAAGCCCGCTCCCACAGTGATTTGTGCCATACACAGATCTCGCGACCACCGCAAAACCCTGTGGGAGCGGGCTTGCCCGAGATGGCAGTGGATCAGTCAATAAAGATGTCGACTATCTGTGCGCCATCGCGATCAGGCCTTGGCAGCCATTGCTGTCACTTCCACGCGCATGCCTTCAACGGCCAGCGAGGCAACACCAACCGCCGCCCGCACCGGCCACGGTTTGGCGAAGAAGCGCTTGTAAACTTCGTTGAACGCGGCACGGTCAGCCATGTCGGTGAGGTAGATGGTCAGATGCATGACCCGGTCCATCGAACTGCCCGCACGTTCCAGTGCAACTTTCAGCGCTTGCAGTGTGCACTCGCTTTGCTCGGTGATGCCGCCCAGTTCCAGGCTGCCATCGGCGCGGGTCGGAATCTGGGTGGAAACCATGATCCCGCCGAAGGTCGCGACGTCGGAGGAAATGGACTCGGCATCCGGATCGGGCGTGAAGGTGATGTCTTGGTTGGCCATGTGGGTCCCTTGTCTGAGCGAGTAAAGATCGCCGCAGTTTACAGATTCGTTGCCGACATGGCCCGTTTGGTCAATCGAATGGAGGCCAGTCACGCTTCGCACCTCAGGGGCGGTCGCTCCCACACAGACAGAAAGATGAAACGTTTGTATAAGCGTGTATCAATCCCGGCCGGGTACACACGCCAATAACAAACCAAGAATTCACGACACATCAGCACTACAAGCCCTGTTCAAAGTGGCGTCACCACACACCACTGAGTTTGAGAGGGCAACATCATGCGCCGTCCATTGTTCCTGACTACTGCCGCCATACTTGCTTCGATGATCGGCATCGCACACGCCGCCGATACGCAGCCTAAAAGCTGGCAGCAAGGCTTGAGCCGAACTGATCTGGTTCGCCAGGATCTCGGCGCCGCCGACCGCGAAGTGATTCAGGCACGAGTCGATTTTGAACCCGGCGTGACCTCGCCACGTCATGCGCATCCGGGCGTGGAAGTCGCGTACGTGATCAGCGGCACATTTGAATATCAACTTGAGGGCAGGGCGCCCGTGACGCTGAAGGCCGGTGATTCACTGTTTATTCCGGAGGGTGTGGCGCATATCGCCAAGAACATCGGTACTGACAAGGGCTCGGAGTTGGCGACTTACATTGTGAAGAAGGGCGACCCGCTGTTGATTCTCAAGCCGTAGGGTTTAGTGCAGTGTCACAACCCGGCGACTCTCGCCAATCCGGATCCGGTCGAGCGCACGGTTTAATGCATCAAGTGCGTCGAGAAGGGCTTTGGCTTCCGCTTCTCGACCATCCCCCCACAAGCGTTCGGCCATTTTGTTTAGCGCCTGGATTGATCGCTCGATGTCTGCGGCGGTTGCGGCCTCTTTACTGGCCGGTTGTATCCTGGGCATTCGGTGACTTTCCTGCAAAACGGGTAGCTGCCGTTTTAGCACGATGCCTGCGTGCCGTGAAGTTCAAGGCAACATGGCGCCAACGTGCTTTAACTTTTTTAATGTGGGCGGTGATCTGGAATTCATCGACCCCCGCGGCATGGTTGCATCGACCTACAATCCTGCTTTACGCATGAGAGTTGAAGATTGCCTCAGTGCGGGTTTTAGCACTACGTGTGTTGCCCAAAGTGGCACTTTCCTCATGTTCCCGTCGTGGTTGATGCACTCGGTGAAACGTTATGAAGGAACGAGGCCGCGGATTTCCATTGCGTTTAACTTCGGCGCTTGAAGCCTGTTCAGGGCAGCCCGTGCAAGCCCAAGAGAAAATTTGAATTAGTCAGTTGCCTGTTCGGTCAAGAATTATGAACGCAGTAAATCTGATGAGGTAACAGCGATGACTATCCAGGCAGAGACACTCCTACAACTGGCCGAAGCGCTCCAGGAGCGCGGCATGAATCTGGTTTCAGACGTCCACTTCACCCGCGCACCTTACCGGCAGAACCACCGCTGGATCTGCACCGTAGAGTAGCGATCCTCAATGCCGGCGGCCTGGACCAACAGTTCGCCGCCGGCTCCTCATGCGCAATTTCGTGCTTGCACCATCAGTAAATCCGCACTGTTTCTCGAAGTACCAGTAGAACCGACGAAATCCTCCTCGTTAACTATCCTGTCACTGCAAGTACGCATCTGCTAACGAGGGCCGGGAAATGCCAGTGAGCTTTCGAAGTGATCTTGTCTTCGCCATCCTCCTGATCTGTCCTTTGCTGCTTTACGCAAGCACGGCTGGCAGTCTGCTTTATCTAGGTTCCTGGTATCTGATAGGCGTGCCTTTGGTCACGTTGATACCGGGACTGATCCTGCGTGCCCCCGCGATGTTCCTGAGCGGAACAACCGTGGCTGCCATTACGACGCTGAGATTGACCGGGGAAGGCTAGGGGGCTCCGGATCAGTCTCATGCCAATATTTCTACAGCCGGTTACAAGGCCGCACGCCCAGGAAGAGTACGCTGCAATGACGTCTGGTTCCTGATTGAGGTTGAAGGCACAACAGGGAATAGCAGTCGGTATATTCACATCGGTCATTTATCAGAGGGATGCGTGACCTTGTAAGAATTACTGAAGTGGAATGATATCTACGGCTACTTAATTAATAAGCGCATGAAAGACGGCAGAGGGAAATACATTGGCAAACTTATCGTGGAAAAATAAATGAACAGATTAATCTCCTTGCTTTTTTTGATAAGTTTTTCAATGCTTGCCAGCTGCGCGATGGCTAAACCTCGATGCGATGACTTTCTGGCAAAACTAAGCGACAAGCCTGATTTTGTAGAGTACGTGGAATGCACTCAAAACAATGATGAACAGGGAAAGCCTCTCATTGCTCAGTACCGCGTAAAAGGCTCAGACGCCCTTGAAGCGGAAAAATACATGAACCAGACTTTCAACCTTCCGATGCTCCGGTTTATCTGCTGCGGCTGGGACTCAACATTTTATTCTTATCGCGATAAAAAAACCCAGCGATGGTATCTGCTCGGCATGGGCTCCGAGGAGACGCCGGTGAACAAACGTAATTCGTGGTCAGAAATAAAATTCTTCAACATCACTGTATCCATCAATACCGAAGAGATCTGAGCACAGTCAGTAAATATGGATGATCACGTGTGCCGCGATGCCCATTAAGTAGATCGAAAGGTTCGGGTGCGGGACGTTGCGCATGAACGGGTTCAATACTTGCGAAAACCGCTTCTGTAAATGTGCTTGATCCTCATCGAATTGACGAACAGCGCCTGGCAACACCTCCTCAATTGCCTTGTTATGAGCCGGCGCAACGCTGTGTTCGGCGACGATCATCTCAACGATCATGGTCAGCGCTTCTCCAAGAGAGCGCTGCTGCTGCGGCAAAACCTCCAATGCTTCAGCAGATCGGTGCGCGTTTTCTAGCGTCAGTATAGAAAACCCAATCTGACGTTTTTACACACTCAGGGCCAGAAGCGGACGATCGCCGCGCTCGAGAGCGCGGCATCAATCCATTGACTATACTCGTTGCTGACAAACTCGTTACTCAATTGTCTCGCGGCGAAGGCGCTTGTAAGGATTGTCGAAGTGCCTGAAAGCTGTAATTGCAGTTTTTAGCCATCGATTGCGGAGGGTCTCTTTAATCGTGCAGCACGAATGCTAGCTTCAGCTGTGTCAGATCTGAAGCTTTGTGCATATTCGAAGCTACCGGGTGGGCATACCTGGATAGCGTTTCGATGTAACGAATTATTTCGGGGATATTTACCTGTAGAGTGGATCAGAATACGATGTGGACGGTATCTGCTGCTTTCATCAGGCGCGAGTAAATCATGTGAGTTTAGTGCATGACAAAGCGACTTTAATAGTGATCTTTAAAGATGCGTAAGGCCTCGGATAGACAAAATTCTAAACCGGATACAGACTCTACAAGCCCACATATAAATACAATATAATTGAGAGCTAAAAAATGAATGACGTTGACCCACCGACTGATCCCCCAAAAAACTTCAGTATAGTCATAGTGAATTACAAAACACCAGAAATCACTAAGATATGCTTGGAGTTATTGCGCCAACACCTTGGTAGCAACGGTGCCCCAATATGGGTGGTTGACAACTATTCGGCCGATGAAAGCACCCGGTACTTACGAACACTTGATTGGATCAATTTAATCGAACGATCTGTTTCTGAACCAGAACTAGGCCATATCGCACACGGCAAAGCACTCGACCTGGTTTTGGAGCGAATTGAAACTGATTATTTATTCTTGATGCACACCGATACATTTATTTTCGATAAAAATGTCTTTCCGATGATGCTGAACAGATGCATAAAAAACAAAAAAGTCTTAGCCGTTGGGTGTGTAGAGCAAATAAATCGAGGCGCTGCGAGAACTGCTTGGCGCTTTAGTTCTCGACTATTAAAACATCACTATAGACGCCTTAAAATCTCTTTTGGATTACGATCCAGAGCACCAAAGCCCTATAGAGAAGTCTATTTGAAGAGCTTCTGCACATTGTGGAACTGCAAACTTGTAAAACAGCATGGCATGCACTTTTCGATGGATGATCGTGTTCCTGGATATACCCTTCAAGACCGCATGATCGAGCTTGGCTATGTCATTGAGTCTTTATCGTCACGTAAAATTTTCAGCTATCTCGATCATATCCAGTCCGGCACTGTCGCAGCGGCTGGCGGCTATGGAGAGACTCATAGACGAACCAGAATGTACAACAATATACTTAAGCGCCTGAACAAATTTAACAGTAATGATTAAACCACACCGGCATGCACGAACCGTGCGTTCGGATTTGCTTTAAGTCACCACAAGTCGTTGTATTAAATATCGGAGTAACAATGGCAGTCATTACTCAAACACTACCCATGAACCTTTCACCTGAGCTTGATTTCGACCAGAACAGCGCCAGCGCCTTTGGTGATTCATTGGCTAGTCACTATGTTCAGGCTACGCCATTTCCGCACATAGTCATCGAAAATTTCTTGCATGAAGATCTGATTGCAAGTATTTGCTCAAATTTCCCGGTCGAACCAACCAACAACGAAATGCTCTACGAGCGCGGCTATAAAGGGCAACGAAAACGCCAAATCAGCCCAAATGAATGCTCTCCATTTTTAAAGACTATTTTCAATGCTTTCAACTCCGCACCCATGCTGCAATTTCTCGAGAAGTTAACAGGCATCGAAGGATTGATACCTGACCCCTACTTTACCGGCGGTGGTTTGCATGAAACGAAAAGTGGTGGTTTTTTGGGGGTGCACTCGGACTTCAGGCTCAATAAGAGGCTTAACGTCGAGCGCAGGCTGAATATCATTATTTATCTAAATAAGGACTGGAAAGAAGAATATGGGGGTAATTTGGAATTGTGGGACATCCAGATGAAGACCTGCCTTAAGAAAATCCTGCCTGTTTACAATCGCTGCGTCATTTTCAATACAGACAAAGACAGCAATCATGGGCACCCAGAGCCTTTAACAACACCAGAGCACATCACCCGCAGGTCGATAGCGCTTTATTACTATACCGCCAGTACTTTGGCGATCGATCCGGCTCAAAGAAACAAAACTCACTACAAACCTCGACCGAAAGATCGTTTCAGCCTCAAGTACTATATGAATAAAATATTCAAGAAGAAAAAATAAGCTATACAGCCAGTCGATTGAGTTCGTGCTTTTTAAGCTTTAACTTGCGAATCCGCATTCGCTTTGCACGCTCAATCGCAGCTATGCAGTCACTTGTTGATCTCTTCACTCGTTTCACAGTCGCGGCATTACCGGCTGTCGGCTTTGGGTCGGTTGCGGCCCTTCGCAATTGGCAAACTCCGGTCAATTTCAGCCATTGCTGACCCGCAACTTCACGCCCCGCGGAATTCAGTCAACCTCAATCGGGATTCCTCCGCAGTGGTGAACCACGCTTGCTCAAGGCATTCAACCAGGTGGTTTTAACGCTCAACCCTGCGCCATTGGACAATGGCGATATAAATACGGGTGGCGAACACCGAACACCGACCACCCGTTTACCCGACTGCTTACTTGGCCATCTCCGCCCGGGCCGCAGCGATCTTGGCTTTTACCGAATCGAGGTTGAAGCTCGCGCCTTTTTGCATCGGCGGGAACTCGATAGCCGTTTCCGCCAGCTTGGCGACTTGCTGCTGGACGAACACGAAGCGCCAGAACTGGTATTTGAACCAGTCGAAATACTGCTGCGAACCTTGCGCTGCCTGATTCTCCGGCCAACCCATACGTTCGAAGGGGTCAAGGCGCAGGTTGGTCAGGATCGGTACGTCGACCGCCACCTTGGCGCCCATCCAGCCGCCTGGCTGGTCAATAAAGCGATATTTGTAGTCGCCTATTCGCACCGCACCCAGCGCACTCTCGCCAAAATAGAAAATTTCGTTACGGGTCGACGGCCCCTTGCCCGTGATCATCGGTGTCTGGTCGTAGCCGTCAAGATGCACCTTGTAGGTTTGGTCGCCCAGTTGTTTGCCTTTGAGCAGTTCCTGAGTGATGTTCGGGTTGCCGGCCGCCGCGACCAGAGTCGGGAACCAGTCCATACCCGAAATGATGCCGTTGGCAATCTGATTGGCCGGTACCTTGCCAGGCCAACGAATGATCGCCGGAACCCGGAATCCACCTTCCATGACGGTGCCTTTGCCCATGGCGAACGGCGTGGTGCCGCCATCCGGCCAAGTGAAGTTTTCCGCGCCATTGTCAGTGGTGAAAATGACAATGGTGTTGTCATCCATGCCGTCTTTTTTCAGCTTGGCCATGACGTCCCCGACGATATCATCGAGCTGTGCCATGCCGGCTTCTTGCTCCGACCAGCCATTTTGCGAGTTGCGCATGGCTTCGTACTTGTCAGACAGGTGCGTAACGATGTGCATGCGGGTCGGATTCAGCCAGAGGAAGAACGGTTTGTTGTCCTGCTTGGCCTTGTCGACGAAGGCGAAGGCTTTGTCGCGAATCTCTTCGTCGATGGTTTTCATCCGTTCCGGATAGAGCGTGCCGGCGTCTTCGATTTTCTGTTTGCCGACCTTGCCCCAGCGCGGCATGACTGTGGTGTCATCGGTGGTGGTCGCCCAACTGTGGACCATATTGCGCGGGCCAACGGTGGCAAGAAGCTCCTGCGGATAGTTGGGGTGCGACGGGTCTTCCATGGCGTCGAGGTGATAGAGGTAGCCGAAGAATTCGTCGAACCCGTGCACGGTGGGCAAGAATTCGTTGAGATCGCCTAGGTGATTCTTGCCAAACTGGCCCGTGGAATAGCCCATGGATTTCAGCGCTGTAGCGATGGTCAAGGCTTCGGCGGGAATACCAATGGGAGAACCGGCCTGCCCAACAGTGGTCATCCCGGTACGGATCGGCAGTTCGCCGGTGATGAAGTTGGCCCGCCCGGCGGTACAACTGGCCTCGGCGTAGTAGTCGGTAAAACGCATGCCTTCAGCCGCGAGCTGGTCGAGGTTCGGTGTTCGACCGGCCATCATGCCTTGGTTGTAGACACCGATGTTGGACCAGCCAATATCGTCACCCATGATGACTACAATGTTAGGGGCTGTTTTGTCGGCGGCTTGAGAGAGGCCGGGGAAAACCACTGCAGACAACAGTATTGATACAGCGAACGCCGTTGATAACTTTGTCCGGTTCATGTTGAGCTCCTGCGTACTTGCGTGAGTACCTGAGACGAGCCCCCGACCGTCCTTAAAGTGCATCCCCCGTGAAGAGCGTAGGTACGAATTGCTAATAATCCAGTATTAGTTTCTCGACTGTAAGCTGTTGTTTCATGGGCTTTACAGCTCTACCGTCAGATCGATGGTGGCACCCCATCCGCCCAGGGGCCGCGTATCCAGGTAAAGATAAATCTTCTTTTCGCATCATCGAGTGTCCCTGTGCAGTTTGAAATTACTGAGCAAACACGAACGCTTCTGGAGGCTGTTAGTGCTTCGAAGCCTGAATGGCTGCTTCGAGCAAAGGGCCCGTGATCCGGCGGCCATTTTAATCATCGACAAAGTGATTGATTCGGTTAGCCATGTGCCGACATGACTGCGAGCGCACGATTCTCGAACGCCCGCTATTGGCCGACTACTACCCGTCACCAAGGGCAGAAAAAGACCCAAACGGCCGGTTCTTTATGGAAAGGGGTCTGACCCAGTGTTCAGGTCAAAAGCATTGGCATCAGGCCAGGGCTTTTGGGTCTACAGTCTTGTATATCGGGCAGTGGAAGCAGTTGAAATGAACGTGTCGTCTTCGATCTCGCCGCCAAGGCATATTGTCCTGCTGGGCTACGGTGGTTTGCTGCCGTTTATTGGTCTTGCGCTACTCATCCTCACGTCTGTGGAATATCGGCCGTTTTTGGCGGTGGCGCTGGTCAACTATGGCGCGGTCATCCTGAGCTTCGTCGGCGCGTTGCACTGGGGCTTCGCCATGTCAGTGCAAAACATGAGTGCCGAATTGCGCCGCAACCGGCTTATATGGAGCGTCATCCCGGCGCTTATCGCTTGGCTCAGCACGTTGCTACCGGTGCCAGTGGGTTGCTTGCTGTTGATCGTCGGATTTGTCGTCCACTACTGGCAAGACCGGCAGTTGGTCCGGGCTGTGAACCTGCACGCCTGGTACCTGCCGATGCGATTTCGCCTGACAGCGGTGGCTAGCGTTTGCCTGCTTATTGGCGCAATCGCCGTAGTCATTTTTTCGTGAAACCGCGCCGGCCCGAATCGTCTGCAGTGCCGGGCAGTCGCTTGTCGCGGCTATTGCGTTTTGGCAGTTTGGCCTCCGGTGTGGCGGGCGGCATGCTGGCCGAAGGTGTGCGGCAGTTGGCTCAAGGTAAACGTCCGGCGTTCAGTGATCTGCTGTTGACCCCGGGCAATGCGCAACGGGTGGCCGAGCAACTGTCGCAATTGCGTGGTGCGGCCATGAAGGTTGGGCAGTTGTTATCAATGGATGCGGGTGATTTGTTACCGAGCGAGCTGAGCAACATACTTTCTCGTCTGCGATCCGACGCGCATCCGATACCCATGAGCCAGTTGGTAGCAGTCCTTGACGAAAGCTGGGGCAAGGGCTGGGAAGGACGCTTCGAACGGTTTTCCTTCACGCCTTTGGCGGCGGCATCCATCGGCCAGGTTCATGCTGCGAAAGGCAAAGACGGGCAACGTCTGGCGATCAAGGTGCAATATCCGGGTGTGCGCGAAAGTATTTCCAGCGATGTAGATAACGTCGCTACTTTGCTGCGCATGTCCGGGCTGCTGCCTCCCGGCATGGACGTCACAGCACTGCTCCAGGAGGCCAAGTCCCAACTGCAAAATGAAGCCGATTACCTGAAAGAAGCTCAGCACTTACAGCGCTTTCATGAACTGTTAGCCGACAGTCCGGACTTTCTGGTTCCTCGTGGGTATGCCGAGTTCAGTAAGCCGAACATTCTGGTGATGTCCTTCGCCGACGGCGCCGCATTGGAAAGCCTTGAACACGCGCCACAGGCAGAGCGCGACCGGATCGTGACATTGCTGTTCGGCCTGCTTCTGCGCGAGGTGTTTGAGTTTCAGTGCGTCCAGACCGACCCCAATTTTGCCAATTACCTTTATCAGCAAGACACCGGGAAGATCGTATTGCTCGACTTCGGTGCCACGCGCCTTTATAGCCGCAACAGCACCGAGGCATTTCGCAAACTGCTAGTTGCAGGCCTGCATGAAGACCGCGCCGCCATCACCGAGGCGGCGCTGGAAGTGGGCTACTTTCAGCATGAAACCCTGACCAGGCATCGGTTATTGCTGACCGACCTCATCGCCCAGGCCTGCGAGCCACTGCGGTATCAAGGTGCCTATGACTTTGCGATGTCTGACCTCGCAGGACGCTTGCGCGATGCAGGGTGGCAACTGGGTGCCGATCGTGACTTCTGGCACACGCCACCGGTGGATGTTCTGTTTCTGCATCGCAAGGTGGGTGGGTTGTACTTGGTGGCCTCGAAGCTAAAGGCGAGGGTGGATGTGCGATGCCTGTTCGAGCCTTACGTGGTTTGAGCGATTCCCGAACGAAAAATATCCCGGCAGGCTTACGTCTGGCCACTTCAGTTGCACATCGCTTCGTTGTCGAGCAATTCTCACACGACAGCTTTGGCTTCAGCCTTGATAGTTGATTTGCGATACGTCAGCAATACGATGCCGGTGACCACAATCACCCCGCCCAGAACCTGCCCTGTGCTGAGCATTTGGTCCAGCACAATCCACCCCATCAACAACGTCGCCAACGGCTCGATGTTCATGACCGGCGCATTGCGTGGCATGTCCAGCCGAGGCACGGAAATGAACAGGACGATGAAACCGGTGCCATAGAGCACCACCAGCGTGGCAAGGGCCAGCCATCCGGTGGAGGTCGCGGGCAGGTTCAGTCCGCTTGGGAAGGCGCCCGTCAGTCCTGCCAGATTAATGCTGCTGAAGACGATAAAAATGGTCAACAGACTGCGCGCCGAGCCGCGTACCTGAGACAACTTGTGGTCGGTGATCCACAGCGCGCAGGCGAACACGCTGGCGGCGCAGAATGCCAGCGTGACGCCCAGCCACCATTCCGGGCCGACGCCGGTCGTCGACGAAAGACGTCCGGGCACGTCCAGCACAAACACCAGCCCCACCAGAATCAAACCCATCAGCGCTGCGGTGCGTGCGGTCGGTCTCGGGCCGCCCATCGCCCAGGTGAGCAACGCCAGCAGAATGGGAAACACGTTGGCCACCAGCAGCGCCAGCGCTACCGGGATCCGAGCGACGGCGGAGTACAGACACAGGCTTTGCGCGGTAATCAGCAGACCCAGCAGTAACTGCCAGCGCCAGGCACCTGCCGGCAGACGCAGGCTTTGCCGTTGCCACAGCACCAGGATGGCGAGCACCAGTAAAGTCCCGCCCGAGCGCAGCAAGATCGCCAGCAACACCCCCACGCCATCATCAAAAGCGACTCGTGCCGCCACATGGTTGCCGGCGAAAGCACAGCCCATGCACAGAAGAATGATCACGGCCAGATGGCGGGGGAAGGGTGTCGGAGCTGTTTGCGCAAGGGTAGAGCGGGGCATGGCAGATCTCGAACAGTGCTCGGCCATTCGGGATGGCGTGCGGGTTATTGTTATGTTGTCGTACAACTGCTCGTTTTGTACCGCAATCGGATAGGTCGGGCAAGGCGTGCGGCGTCCGAACCACTTTGCTACTGAGGCTCATGCCGGTGGAATGGCGCAAATGCTGGTGGAGGTTCGCTGCTGCCCCCCCCTGCATCCTCACAGGAATAGGCAAGCATTCAAGAGGAATGCACTAGGGCCCGAGCCGATTGACCGGGACAATGTGTCGATCTGTTACAGGGGAGTGCTCACGCCGGCGACAAACCGCTTGAACCCCTGCGCATCACATCAACACGCTTCTGGCACCACAGGTAATTCCCATGACTTTCCTTTCTACAGAAAAACGCGGCTGGAGCGCGGTGCTGGCCATGTCGTTGGCCGCATTCGCGTTGGTCTCTTCAGAATTCATGCCCGTCAGCCTGCTGACGCCTATTGCGGCAGACCTGCACATCACCGAAGGCCAGGCAGGGCAGGGGATTTCTGTGTCCGGTGCCTTTGCATTGATCACAAGCCTGGTCATTGCATCGATCGCTGCTCGCGTCGAACGCAAGAAGTTGCTGCTGTGCCTCACCTTGCTGATGATCGTGTCCGGCACGATCGTCGCGCTGGCGCCGGGCTACCCGTCATTCATGGCTGGGCGTGCCTTGATCGGCATCGCCATCGGCGGCTTCTGGTCATTGTCGGCGGCAACTGCGATGCGTCTGGTGCCGGCAAATCAAGTTTCCCGTGCGCTGGCCATCGTCAACGGTGGCAACGCGCTCGCTACGGTAATCGCCGCCCCAGCAGGCGCCTTCCTGGGTTCGCTGATCGGCTGGCGCGGTGCGTTTTTCTGTGTTGTTCCTGTCGCCGCACTGGCGGCCGTGTGGCTGATGATGAGTCTGCCGTCCTTCAAGACCGAGCGCCCGACAGGCAGCGGCAACGCCCTGCGACTGATGAAACAGTTGCCGGTCGCATTAGGAATGGTCGCCGTCAGCGTATTTTTCATGGGGCAGTTCATGCTGTTCACTTACCTGCGCCCGTTTCTTGAGGGGGTGACCGGTGTCAGCGTCTCGACATTGTCTTTCATGCTGCTGGGGTTGGGGCTTTCAGGTTTGATCGGAACCTTTCTGATCGAAAAATTCATCCGCAATAGCCTCTACCGCACGCTGACGGTTATCCCTCTGATCATGGCTGCCATCGCGCTGGCTTTAGTGAACTTCGGCGCGTCGCCGTGGCTGACCGCGGTGTTGCTCGGCCTCTGGGGGCTGGTCGCTACGGCCGCTCCCGTTGGATGGTGGACATGGCTGGCGCAAACGCTTCCCGATGATGCGGAAACCGGCGGGGGTATGCTGGTGGCCATCGTCCAACTGGCTATCGCAGGAGGGGCGATCGTTGGCGGGCTGGCGTTTGATCTGAGCGGTTATAAAGCCACCTTCGAGCTCAGTGCGGCCGTGTTGGTTGCTGCGTCCATGCTCGCCTGGCTGGCGGGGCGCAGTGCCACTGAAGTTCATCTTGCCGAGTCGAACGTGACGGCCTGACATACTCATGCGCACATCATCGGCCCCCCGGGAAGTGGAGCGGCAGCCTGATGGCACTCTTCAGAGGGAAAGGGTTTGCGGCGCCACCACCCACACGCTGCAAGGCATTTTGTACAACAGATGTTCCACCGTACTGCCGACCAGTCGGCCTATCCCTCGATGGGCAACACGGCCCATTACGATCACATCGACGTCGTACGCATCGGCGTAGCTGGAAAGCACCTTGGCTGGATCTCCCATGATCATGTGCTGGTTTTCTGCGGGGATATTGTTGCGCGCAGCCAGCGCCTGGAAGGCTTCGCCTTGGGCGTCAAACAGCCTCTTGGCGGCGCTGGAGGAAAAGAACGCGGACGCGTTATCAAAGCCGAATTCGTCGGCGCTGAGGGACGACAGGTCATGGGCATAGATCACGTCAAGTTCGGCGTTGCAGGTACTCGCCAGCCTTGCCGCTTCGCTCAGGATCCGGTCGTTGAGTCCCTCGTACTGGCCATCGCGATGGAAGGGATCGACGGCGGCAACGATCCGACGCGGCAGGGCATGTTGTACGTGACTGACAAAATGCAGCGGTACCGGGCATTCACGCAGCAGGTGGATGTCCAGCGGCGTGAACATAAGGCGTGATAGCAGCGATTCATGCTCCAGTGCTTTGATCAGCGCAGCCATTGGCTGTTCCCGCAGGTGGATGAGGATTTCCTGCAAGGGCCGGTCAACCCACACCACTTCAGTGGTGACGTGCACACCGATTTTGCGCAGTGGCCGGGCCTGGTCTTCGAGCCATTGGTGATGGCGCTCGACGTAGCCCAGGCGCATCTGTTCCAGGGCCTGTTCGTTGACCAGCCCGGCGGTCGCCAGACCCTCCAGATAATCGAACGCCACGATGTGCAGTGCGGCATCCGAGGCTTTAGCCAGTGCGGCGGCGCGATCGAACGCAGGGCTGTTCTTCATCAGCGGCGAGGCGACGAGCATGAAGCGTGCTTGATCAGACATAACAAAACTCCCGTGGGTAATCACAGCAGTAATGCGCTCACAAACTCAAACGTTCAGGAGCAACGGCAGCGACATGCACCGATCCTGGCGCGGGCGGCGGCGGGGCGCTTGATATTTGTCAAATGCCTGGCTGATCAATCACACCAGCGGATGCGCGGTCGGGCATTCCGGCTCATCCACCGATTGTTGACCATTATCAACCTGCGGTCTGACGGCGCGGCGCAAGCTCGGGTCGAGTGCTGAACTCAAACGCGCCACTGGCGCAGGGAGAAGTCACCATGGCCACGATGAAAGCCGCGATCTTCGTTGAAAAGAACCGCATCGTGCTCGACGACAAGCCGATCCCCGAAGTAGGGCCACTGGATGCCTTGATCCGCATCACTACCACGACCATTTGCGGCACCGATGTGCATATCTTGCGCGGCGAGTACCCAGTGGCCAAAGGGCTGACCATCGGCCACGAACCGGTCGGCGTCATTGAACGACTGGGTTCGCAAGTCCGCGGATTTGTCGAAGGGCAGCGGGTGATTGCCGGCGCCATTACCCCCAGCGGGCAAAGTTATGCCTGCCTGTGTGGCTGCGGCTCGCAGGATGGCCCCGAGACCCGGCATGGCTTCAAGGCCATCGGCGGCTGGAAGTTCGGCAATACCCTCGACGGCTGCCAGGCCGAGTACGTGCTGGTACCGGATGCGCTGGCCAACCTGTGCCCGATTCCCGATGGACTGAGCGACGAACAGGTGCTGATGTGCCCGGATATCATGTCTACCGGGTTTTCCGGCGCTGAACGTGGCGAGATCGCTATTGGTGACACGGTCGCCGTTTTCGCCTTGGGGCCCATCGGCCTGTGTGCCGTGGCCGGGGCGCGCCTGAAAGGCGCCACCCGCATAATCGGTGTGGACGCGGTGCCTGAACGAATGAGTGTGGCCCGCCAGTTGGGCGCGACCGATATCGTCAACTTCAATGACGGTGACGTGGTGGAGCAGATTATGGCGCTGACCGATGGCCGTGGCGTCGATGTGTCCATCGAAGCGCTGGGCACTCAGGGCACTTTCGAGTCGGCATTGCGAGTCCTGCGCCCCGGTGGGCGCCTATCCAGCCTCGGCGTGTATTCCAGCGATTTGCGTATCCCGCTCGGCGCGTTTGCCGCGGGCCTGGGCGATTACAGCATCGTCTCCACCCTGTGCCCGGGCGGTAAGGAACGCATGCGTCGCTTGATGGGCGTGGTGCAGAGCGGTGCGGTAGATCTCTCGCCGCTGGTGACTCACCGATTCAAACTGGACGATATCGAAGCCGCCTATGAACTGTTCGCGCATCAACGCGACGGCGTTATGAAGGTGGCAATCACTCCTTGAAAGCATATGGATTTGACGCAGAAGTCGAGGTTTTCATGAACATCGAGATCACCGAAAGACAGGCGCCCCATGTCTGGGTCGTGCACCTGGATGGCTGGGTTGTGAGCTTCAGGAGCGTCAAGACTGCGCAGGATTTTGTCGATGTGCTTCAGGCCCGCATCAATGCACCTCATGTCTGGCCAAATGCTTGTGCTCAGACGCCAACGAGGCCGATTGTGGCTCACCGGATGGGTGCCAGCGTTGAATGATCGCTCTGAGCTGCGTGCAGGGCAGTTCGCAAACCCTGCGCGGCGTTACCCATCATGAACGAAGTTTTCGATCTTTCCGGTGCCGCGGCGGCGTTGGGGATCGGCATGCTCATCGGCCTTGAGCGTGAACGGCACAAGGGCACTGGCGATGCGCGACACTGCGCCGGCTTGCGCACGTTCGCCATTACCGCTTTGTTGGGCTATGTCGCGCTGCAAGTTGGCGGTGGCCTGCTGTTGGGGATCATCGCCGCCTGTGTGACGCTGCTGATTAGCGTCGCGTATTGGCGCAGCCTCAGCGACGATCCCGGGGTAACCAGCGAGGTGGCGTTAATCACGGTGTTGCTTTTGGGTGCGTTGTGTACGACTGCGCCGACACTGGCAATTGCCCTTGGCGTGGTCATCGCGGGTTTATTGGCGTATCGCCAGACGCTGCATCATTTTGCCAACAGCCAATTGACCGAAGCTGAAATGCGCGACGGCCTGATCTTGTTGATCGCGGCGCTGGTCGTGTTGCCATTGGTACCGGATCGGTACATGGGACCCTACGCCGCGATCAATCCACGCACTATTTGTACGCTGACGGTGTTGCTGATGCTGGTCGGCGCGACCGGTCATATCGCCGTGCGTATGCTGGGCACCCGCTATGGCTACGTGATCAGCGCAATCGCGTCGGGGTTCGCTTCGAGTACCGTAACGATCGCCACCATGGGCCAGCGAGTCGTTCATGAACCGGACAACATCAGGATCCTCAGCGCGGCCGCCATTCTGTCCAATCTTGCCACGGTGGTTCAGGTCGGCCTGATCTTCGCCATGGTTGATCCGGAATTGCTGCGCGACGTGTGGGCGCCTTTGGGTTTCGGCTTGGTAGCGACAGTCTCTTATGGAGCCTGCCTGATGTTTCCCGACCCGACACGGGGTACCCGCAGCGAGCCGATCAAGACCTCCGGCGCGTTCAATCTCAAACTCGCAATAATCGTGACGCTGACCCTGACCGGCATCACGCTACTGTCATCGGTAATGCTCAACAACTTTGGCCAAGCGGGAATGATGCTCACGGCGACCCTGACAGGTTTTGCCGATGCGCATTCCGCCACAGCCTCCGTGGCGAATCTTGCCAAAGCGGGGCAGCTGCCATATGACGCCATAGCCGCGCCCGCGCTGATTGCCGTCAGCAGTAACTCGGTGAGTAAATGTGTAGTGGCCTGGGTCAGCGGCGGCAGACGCTTCGCCGCCTATGTGATTCCGGGCCAGCTATTGCTGACGCTTGCGATGTGGGTCGGCTACGTGTTGATTTAATCGCAAGCTGACTCGCAACCCGGCGCCGTCAAAATCCGTGCAGTTGCTGATAAAGATCAAAGTGCTTGCGGCCGCAGCGTTCACGCTGAAGGTCTATTCCTTATGGCTGGCCGCGTGCCGAGGTATCCAATGTCGCCAACTCAGCATTTACTGTTGATCGCTCCTCCCGTCATGGAACGCACGCCGGCGTTTGAGCGCGCGGCGGCGCTTGCCCAGGCCATGCAAGTGCCGCTGCATATTGTGGCCTTCGACTATGTGCAAGCACTGGCGGTGGCAGGCCTGTTTGCCCCTGAGCAAATCCGCCTGGCCCGCGATGGTTATTTGCGCACCCATCGTCAGTGGCTCACAGAGCAGGCGTCATTGCTGGCAAGGCATCACATCAAGGTCACCACCGAGGTGGTCTGGGTTCAGGATCCCTTTGCCGAGATCCTGCAGTTCGTCAATGAGATGCCGGTGATATTGATCATCAAGGATGCCCAGCACGAGTCCGCGTTGAAGCGAATTTTTTATACCCCGCTGGATTGGCAACTGTTACGCGATTGTCCAGTGCCGGTTCACCTGGTAACTGACGACACTCATCCCCGCCCGCGCAATGTACTGGCCATCGTCGATGTCTTGCGCAGCGAAGAACAGGATTGCCTGTTCAACGACCAGATCCTTGATGCAGCCACCCGACTGGCTGAGCAATGTGATGCCAGACTTGAGCTGGTGCATGTGTATGACTGGACGACGGTTTACACCACGGACATGGGGTTCGGCGCATTGCCGTTGGCCACCGGTATTCATGAAACGCTGGGTAGCGCTCAGCATGAGGCGTTTGCGGCCCTGGCCGAGCGTCACGGCGTACCAGATCCATGCCGACATTTCATCGAGGGCGCGCCGGTGCCGAGTATCTGCGAGTTCGCCGACAAGATGCAGATTGACGTCATTGTGATGGGAACGGTGCAGCACCACGGCTTGAGCAAGTTGTTAGGCACCACCGCCGAACAGCTGCTGCATCGAGCTCCGTGCAGTGTGTTGGCGATCAAGCCGCAACACACCTTGCAGTCCTGAATCTGGATCGCCCCGTGATGAGTCGTTGGCCGACACATCACGAGGCGATTTTTTACAGGTGAAGTCGATGAATGACCTGGCGCGGATCGTCTGGATCATTCTGAGTCTCAAACCCTAGACTTTTGGCCAGATCACGCATCAACGCGTTACTCGCGGCGTCGACCGAATACATCTGGCGAAAACCGTTGTGGCGGGCAGCCTTGATCAAGTGCTCCATCAGCAATGTGCCCAGGCCCAAGTGCCGCCATTCATCGGCGACCGTCACGGCACATTCGCATTGATGTTCGCCTGTGGCGGCATAACGGCTGATGCCGATTTCGATCAACTTGCCGTGCTCGTGAACCAGTGCAATGAAGGCCGTGCGCTGTTTGTTGTCGGTGTCCATCAACTGGTCGAGCAGGGCGGTGCCGGGCTCGCTGATCTGGGCAAGAAAGCGCATGTGCCTGGATTCGGGAGACAGGCGCTTGATGAAGTTGTATTCGCGCTCGCGATCCTTTTCCGAGAGCGGGCGGATCAACACATGGCGGCCGTCCTTGAGCGCCTCAATCCAATATTGGCCGGAGACCGCCGCATAGGCGGCTACGGCCTGATCGTTGTGGTCTTTAACGGTGAGCATGGGTCATCCTCCATCCAGTTGAAAGGCTGGCGCGCGGTGAAAAAACGTCCGCTTGGCTTCCTTCTACACCGTTGCCCGCGGCTGCATCTGATCTAAGTCAGACACCGGCCATCGCGGTTTTTCATTGGCATCGGTTGGATGTAAATCGACGAAGGGCAGGTGGGGCGGGTGCAGTCTTAGGCTCTGCCGGCCCATGGCGCTGGAATCAGCACTCAAACGTGTTTTCATCACGTCGCTAAGGTATTGCATAGATCTTGAATAGCTTTTTGGCCGAATCACCGGCTCCCCCCAGATATTTTTCGAAGGCCCGTTCAATGTCGCCGGATCGATACATTTCGCTCAGCGCAGTGTCGACCAGCAGACGGAAATCTTCATCCTCCCGGTCCACTGCCATTGCAGTCGGTGCGTACTCAAAAATCCGCTCTAGCAGTACCAGGTTTCCTGAAGGGTAATTCCTGGTTAGCAGATGCTCGAGCATCATGCGTTCAGCGAAGAACGCATCGGCTTTGCCACTGGCAACCAGATTGAGACCTGCATCTGTGTTCTCTACTGTGACCAAAGTGGCTACAACACCCAGCAATCGCATCTGCTGATGTATCCACGTCTCGGTGACACCGCCAGCGATGGCGACATACGTCTGATTGGATAGACCAAGGTTCACAGTCGCTCGCCACGTTGGTCCTGTATAAGCCACCTTGCCGCCCAGCACATTGAGCAAGGCTTCGGAAGCATTCTGGCGGACCACTGCCGAGAGACCGGCAGTGTAAATCGGCACCGAGTAGCTGACGATCTTTCGCCGTGCCAGTGTGGGTGGGGTCGGCGTACAAAGAATGTCGATCTTCCCCGAACTGACGTCATTCATCTCGTCTTTGAGTGAGACAGGTTGGTATTGAATTTTCAACTCAGGCAAATTCAAATCGGTCTTGACCTTCTCGGCTATTTTCAGACAAAGATCGATGGCATAACCGCTGGCTTTATCGGCTGCCTGATCACTGAAAGGCACGAAGTCAGGTAGGTAGCCGAGAGTGATAGCGTGACTCGCGCGTATGCGCTCAAGCGTGTTGCCATGGACCATTATCGGTAGCAGCGCCAGTATGCAGACGAGCAGCAGGTTGTTTGATTTGGCAAGTTTTACGTTCATAGAAGGGCTTCCTCGAATTCAGATATCTGTACCGTACTGAAGACTTGGATCAAGGGTCTTCGGCCCGAGTGCCAGCAGGCGCAGGGGCGTCGACAAAACGTTTAGCGAGGAAACCGTAGAGCAAGTAGCCGAACACCAGAACAAGGATGCCGCCGAACACGGCGTCTTTGCCGCAGGCATACAGCGCATACAAGGAATAGGCCACTGCAACCACTAACAGCAGAGTGTTGCGCGTGTATACGCCTGCGCTGACTTTGGCTTTGTACATCATGACCAGCAGCCCGGTTGCTGCCGTCACGTAGGGGATCAGATTGGTCACCGCTGCGAGGCTGACGAGTTTTCCGAACTGTGCACTCGCGTTTGGCGAAATGGTCGACAGCGCCATCAAGGTCTGCAGCACGCCACAGACCAGCATCCCGACGACGGGGGCATTGTGTGCGCTGACCTTACTGAACAGTTTTGGGAACATGCCCTGATCAGCCGTCATCTTGGCGGTTTGCGCCAGAGTGAACTGCCAGCCCAACAGTGATCCCACACAGGCCATCACCGCGAGCGCCATGATGATGTTGCCGACCGTGGGGTTGAACATATGCGCATACACGAGCGCGAAAGGGGCTGATGAGTTGGCCAGTTCGGCATTGGGAATGATGCCCTGAATGACCGTCGTCGATAGCACATAGACTGCGGCTGCCCCCAGTGTGCCGAACAGGCATGCCAGCGGCACGGTGCGCGAGGGGTTTTCCACCGCGTCAGAGGCCTGGGCAGCCGACTCCATGCCGAGAAAGGCCCAGAGGGTCAGAGGAATCGCTTTGCTGATCGCTTCGGATGTCGGCAGGTTGTTCGGGTTCCAGGCTGCGACTATCAGATCGGTTTTGAACCAGAACCAACCGATGATGCTCAAGCCCGCCACGGGGATGATCACCCCCCAGACAGTAACCGCACCAATCTTGCCCGTGATGCCAGGGCCGCCAAAATTAGCCACGGTGGTTAACCAGAGCAAGCCGACCGTTCCGATGAACAATGGAATGGCGCCGCTTCCCAGCCAAGGCATGAACGATGTCATGTATCCCACTGCGGAGATGGCTACCGCCACGTTGGCGATGGCCAGCGACAGGAAATACAGATAAGAGCACAGGAAAAAACCTGATTTTGCGTGCGCTTCTTCGGTGTAGGCGGATAACCCACCTGAGCGCAGACAGTAGATGCCACATTGGGAAAAACAATACGCGATGGCCATGGAGCCAACAGCGGTGACGATCCATGACAACAATGAAACAGCCCCGAGTTGGGCCATGCTCGTCGGCAACATAATGATGCCTGAGCCCATCATGTTTACCGCAACCAGTGTGGTGAGCCCCATGAGGTTCATTTTCTTGCTTGAGTCGGCCATCGGAATCCCCTCGATCTGCGAAACGCATTACCGCTCAACCATCGAATGCACTGCGAAGCAGGCTCATGCTCCTGCCCAAACTTCGCTATATGAGAGCTGTTCGGACAGACGCTTAGTCACGCTCTCGTCACAACACTAGTACCGGCAGACGGGGGCATTTCTGATAATTATCAATCAATACGATTTGCAAGCCGTGAGCCACCTGGTTTGGCACTCAAGCCATGTAGCAGCCCTCCAAAGAACGCGGTAATAAACCCGCTACCGCCTAGTGCTAGTGCTAGTGCGTTGGCAAAGCAAAGCAGGGCTAAGTTCTGAAACTCAACCCCCTTGCCTGTTTTGATTGATGCCACAGCAATCGCTGTGTTGGTCTTCTGACGGGATGTTCAACGCGTAGAAAGCCAGATTATTTCAAATTCATTGGTACAGGACGCCCGTCGCTTTGCAACGGCTTGCCCGAGGGCGCACAAAACCGGGACGGGCGCGCATTATCGATCTGCGTTGCGGACGGGGTCATTGATTCTGGCGATTGCAGCCGGACACCATGTGCTTGAGGCCTTCCATGTTCTGGATGTTCACGTCGCGACCGGCGATTTCCACCAGTCCCTGATCGCGCAAGTGGGCAATGCCGCGACAGATGGTCTCCAGACGCAGCCCAAGGTAGGAGCCGATCTCTTCACGGCGCATTTTCAGCACAAACTCTTTGGAGGAATAGCCGCGCACGCTTAGGCGTTGCGAGAGGTTGAGCAGGAATGCCGCCAGGCGCTCATCGGAGTTCATGTTGCCCATCAGCATCAACATGCTGTGGTCGCGCACGATTTCCCGGCTCAGCAGTTTGTTGAGATTGTGCTGCAGGGAAGGAAGGCTTTGCGCCAGTTTTTCCAGTTGCGCGAAGTGAATCGGGCAAACTTCGCTGTCTTCCAGGGCATACGCAGTGCAAGCATGTTGATCGGCACTGATGGCGTCCAGGCCGAGCATTTCGCCGGGTATATGAAACCCCGTCACTTGTTCTCGGCCATCGACGGACAGCACGCTGGTCTTGAACGAACCTATGCGCACAGCGTACAGCGAGCGCAGCGGATCACCTGCCCGGTATAGAGCGGTGCCTTTCTTCACCTTGTATCGCTGCACGATCAGTGTATCGAGTCGATCGACCTCCGAACCCGTCAGGCCGATCGGCAGGCATAACTCCACCACACTGCAATTGGAACAGGCAGCTTTGAGCAGTGGCGGGGGAGAATGAGCTTCAAGCATGGGAAAGGCGCCTCCAAGGGTCGTGATAAGCATAGGCGTCGTAGCGGCGCGAGTGCTTTTCATTTGGCCTTTCACCTTGATTGCAGACGAGCGGAGTGCCCGGATTAGCGAGGCGCTGGCAATTTCGCCTTTATTGAGCTTCAAGGTTGATGTTGATACTTGATGTAAAGCAATCGTTGCCCCGTTTTTCAATTTCGGCGGCCAGTGGCTCAGGCGTAACGAACACTCGTAAAGAAACAACACAGCAGCGATCACCGCTACCCATCGATGCTCTCGTTTGTTGACAAAAATCAGAGCCCGGAGCGGGCATCGTCAGATACTCAGTTCAGCGATTTAACAGAGCAGTGATTCACCAAGGGGAAATCATGAACATGCGCTCGTCCATCATCGTGCTGAGTATCCTCTGTTGGCTACAGCCACCGGAGCGTGCAGCCGTCGAGGCCAATGAGCGCGTCAAGCGGATGGCTGAAAAGGCAGCGCGCAAGTAGTCGGCGATTACATCAAACCGGACACGGATGTCGGGCTGGCAATCAGGCCGGCGAAGCATCGTCAGGAGAAGTACCTCATGTTCAAGCTCAAACGCATTCTATTGATCGCACCCGCCGAAATGACTCGCACTCCGGCGTTTGACCGCGCCCAGGCATTGGCCCGGGCCAGCGGTGCGTTGTTGCACATCGTGGCGTTCGATTATGTGCAGGCCTTGGCGCTTGCCGGTCTGTTTGACCACAACGCCATGGCGCAGGCACGCGAAGGTTATTTGCAGGTGCATCGGCATTGGCTGGAACAGCAAGCCCGATTCGAGCGTGGCAGCGGCGAGCAAGTCACTACCGAAGTGGTCTGGGTCAGGTCCACACCGGCGCATGTGCTTGAGTACGTCAATGACTTCCACGCCGATCTGGTAATCAAGGACGCCCATCATGTTCCGGCCCTTGATCGGGCGTTTCATCAGCCACTGGACTGGATGTTGCTGCGCGATTGCCCAGCCTGTTTGCACCTGGTCACCGATGCAGCGAACCCGAAGCCTTTGAAGATTTTGGCGGCCGTAGACCTTTCCCACCTTGAGGACCTGACCCAAGGGCTCAACGACCGGATACTCGGCCTGGCATCGACATTGGCATCAGAGTGCGGAGCGTCGTTGCATCTGTTGAACGTGAGCAATTGGTCCGTAGTGGGTGATGCCGCGATGAGTGTGCCGAACCTGAGTCTGGATCACAGTTTGCGCGATGCGATCACCGATACTCAGCAAGAGGCGTTCGATACCCTGGCCGAGCGCTATGTTGTCGATGAAAAACACAGGCACTTGCTGACCGGTATCCCTTACCGGGTGATCGAACAGTTTGCCCGACAGAACGCGTTCGACCTGATGGTACTGGGTACGTCCTACCATCACGGCCTCGACGATTTTATCGGCGGCACGGCGCAATGCCTGATAAATCGCGCGCCGTGCAGCTTGATGATGGTCAGGCCGCTACCTTCTGCAGCCTGACCGGCCAGCCGTTCATCATCAACCGCTTTCAACCGAAAGCGGCAAACGATGACGGATGGAGTCACTATTTTTCGCTTTCCTTGCAAGCAGTAGCCTAAACCGTTGGTAGCGTTCCGCCGTCGATCACGAATTCACTTCCAGTGATCGATGACGCTCGCGGTGAAGCCAGGAAACAGATCAGGTCAGCAACTTCCGAAGGCGTCGATGGGCGTCCGAGCGGGATACCTCCAAGAGCTTTCATGATGATGTCTTTCCCCCCTTGATAGTCAGTACCTGCTTCCTTCGCGAGTCGCTCCGCAAATACGACCGACGCTTCGGTTTCAACCCAGCCCGGCGAAACCCGAACTACGCGAATGCCTTTGGGCGAAACCTCTTTCGACAGGCTTTTGCTGTATGTCGAAAGCGCGGCTTTGGCCGCCGCGTAAGCTGTTGTAGATTCCGGCAGTGGCAGCCGACTCTGGATGGAGGTGACGTGGATAACAACCCCTTCCTTGCGCGCCAGCATTCCCGGGAGCAGGGCTCGATCAAGGCGCACCGCCGGCAACAGGTTCAGGCTGAGCTCCTGTTGCCAGTGCTCTTCGTCCAGTGCAGCAAAACCTCCGCCGGGTGCCGACGAACCACCCAGAACATGGATCATGATGTCTACACCGCCGAACTGTTCCTGGACCGCTGCGATCAGCACGTCACAACCTTCCCGGGTCGAAAGATCAGCCGCAATCAGAACTACGCCCGGCATTTCCACGTCCACCTGCCTGGCCGAAGTGATGACCTTCGCGCCCTCGGCCATTAGCAACTCGACGACAGCCATGCCGATGCCTTTGGTGCCACCGGTGACCAGGACCCGCTTGCCAGTCAAACCTGAAGTCAGCATGGCGTGATCTCCAGTGAACGGATTCGACCGTCTTCCAGCGTGAAGGCGTAGCTCAGTTGAAGCGGGCTACCGGGAAAATTCCCGACAACGTTCGCAATGACCGTGAGTCTGTTCTGTTCTTGAAGGGCTTGTAGTGGGTGGACCTGATACGCGAAGGCCTTGCGAGCATCTTGTTGCCAGGCTGTGATAGCAGCGATGCCTTCGTATGTTTTTCTCTCGTCGCATACCGTGGCGTCAGGGCTGAAGCAGCTCGCAAGTTGTGCTGCATCGCCATCGTTACTGTCCGCAAAGTACAACTTCACGGCGTCGGGGAGTTGAAGGGGCATGTCGTTCTCCTGAATCGGGTTGTATGGAGCGATCTTGGGTGCGTTTGTAAGCGTGCCTGATGCAATGAGGCATCCATTCAGCTCGAGGATCAGGAGATCAACCCCAGTTTCGCTGCCTTGAAGGTGGCGGCCGCTCGGGTCGAGCACTCCAGCTTTCGGAAGATACTTTCCATGTGCGTGCGAACGGTGCTCGCCGAGCACAGCCAGCTTCAGCGACGAATGACAGGCTTGAGGGGTCGAGCATTCAGTAGCAACCAGATCGCTTGAGCTGATGAGGTCAAAGTACGTGTCGACACTGCTGACAGGCTGAAGGCTCATTCGCTGATCTCCTGGATGGATTACCTGCAGTGATCTTGCTGCCAGACGGATAGTTTGTTCAACTGGGACAAACCTGTATGACCCATCCCGATATTCAGGACAATCCATGTCACACGAGCGTTTAGGCCTCAGCGAGCTGGACGCGGTTATAGCGGTCGCACGCCGGGGGTCGTTTCGCAAAGCCGCGATCGATCTTCACGTCTCCACTACCGCGTTGAGCAACACCATTGCGCAACTGGAAGCCCGCCTCGAATCGCGGTTGTTCAATCGCACGACCCGTAGCGTGGCCATTACCGAAGCGGGCAGGATATTTCTCGAGCAGGTGGGGCCCGCCTTGCAGGATTTGCGCGCCGCACTCGATGCCGTTCGATCGCACAATGCCGGGCCCTCGGGCACGCTGCGCATCAATGCGTTTGCCAGCGCTGCCCGATCAGCGCTCATGCCCCTGGTGATGGAGTTCTTGCAGCAACACTCGAAAGTACACATCGACCTCGTCACCGAAGGCCGTCTGGTGGACATTGTTGCGGACTGCTTCGATTTCGGCGTGCGCTCGGCAAGTCTCGTTCCGAACGACATGATCGTGATCCCCCTCGGCCAGCCGCAACGGTACGCCGTGGTCGGCTCGCAGGCGTACTTTGAAAAGCACGGCAAACCGCAAACGCCATCCGAGCTGCTCCAGCACCGATGCATTCGCGTGCGACTACCCAATGGGGCGATTTTCCCGTGGCATTTCGAGCGGGACGCAGAAGTGACTCGTCTCGATGTAAGCGGGCCGCTTACGCTGGATGAACCCAGTGTGGTCAAGGCGGCCGTGCAGGAGGGCATGGGGCTCGGCTTTTTCATGGCGCAGGACGTTCACCACGAAATCCGTGCCGGACAGTTCGTGCAGGTTCTCGAAGAATGGACACCGCCCAGGGACAAACTGTGTCTGTACTACCCGAACCGCCGCAACCCATCTGCGGCAGCCAAGGCATTCATTGAGTTGGTACGCGCCCGTCAAGCCGATCAGGACGGGGTCGCATGATTAAGCCCTTCGGACCTGGCTCAGGCAATCAATCCCAGTGTCAGTCCTTTCAAAGTGGCGGCTGCGCGGGTGGAGCATTCCAGTTTGCGAAAGATGCTTTCCATGTGCGTAGCTGCGCGTCTTCATTGCGGCTACGACACAGATAAAAAAGCCCGCGAGAGAGGCGGGCTTGAGCGGATAGCTTTCAGAGGCAGTCGGACTTGCCGATCTGAAACTCGACTATGGGTGAGCCGGTTGAATCCTGGTAGAGAAGGTTAATGGAAAGACCCGTTTTTACGAATTGTCCTAAACCTTTTTCATTACAGAATGCAGAAGCTGCGAGCGCTTTTGTGTCCTTGGTGAACTCATCGGTATCGATTTCGTCCTTCGATACTTTTGTAAGTGTGTAAGAGATACGCATGACCTCATCGCTGTAGGTCACCGTATCGATGCGAGTTGATTCATCAGATATTTTTCCAGACTGAACACTCATGATGAGCGCGAGACCTTTGAGCTGGCGTTCCCGCTCCTGCATTTTCTCTTCCGGAGCGGTCTTCGCATGCCATACCTGTACCAAGATAAAGAGCAAAGTCATTGCCGAGAAAAATATGATTATTCCGCGATTCTGTTTCAACTGAGATTGCCGTAGCAAAGGGCTATTACGTATTTGACCATGCCGGTAGCGTCACCTCAAGTTAGAGGCGTTGGTCTTCGATGGCCAACGAAACGAGGATGTACTCATCCGCTCCGCTGGTTGCCGTTGAGCGCGGATGGGAGTGCATTAGGATGGTGTCGGTAGTGGGGTGGAGCTAAAGAATTGCTAGGGTGCGGCCGATAGGCTCGCGTCGGCAACGATGCCATATCACATGAAAGCTGGAGTTATAAATGCCGTTGAATAAAGCTCGTATTGGTGTGTTCGCCGCGCTTATTGGCTGCACTTTTGCGTCGACCGCACATGCTGCCAGCGAACATGAGATGGCCGTCGGTGGTGCAGCTCTTTACCAAGTTTGCGCACAGAAACATCCTGAAAAGGAGCTTTCTTTAGAGCAATACATATCGCTACATCCACATATGTCGACTCAATTAGCAAACGACATTAGGGCATTCTCCTCGCAGCCAAAACACAAAGCAGAACTTGAGGATACAGTTCTGCGCATGCGGACCGAGGCCACCCAAGATTTACTTGAAGTCGTATGTGATAGCTATTACCGAGATGCAAAGGAACGGGAGTAGTCCTCAGCTTCTTTCGCATGGGGGTGTGATCTGGCCGGGGCTCAACCGGCATTCGGCGGAAGGGGTAGCCCAATAGGCGACCGGTTGGCTCATCCGCTGCCCGAGACTTAGCCTCAGATCACACCCCGATGCGCTCTCATAGAGAGGATTGGGCACTTACCGCACTACGATGCCCGCACGCTTACAGGTAGATTAATTTATGGCTAGAAGCCACAGGCTCCAAAAAAAACTTCATGCGCAGCATCTGATGGCAACGGCTGAAGCAGTCGTACTTGATGACGGTCTTGTTGAAAAGCTCTGGGCGCTCAATCAAGGTGACGGATTTGAGCTGAATTCAACGTGCCTCAGTTCGGCAGCTATCCAAAAGTACCGCTTGGAGTACCTGGTAACGAGAGGCCCTATTCCCGGACACTGGCTATACAAGAAATTTGCCCCAGAGGAACTTACATTATTTTTTACGGCAAAAGACTTTGACGGCATTCGCCATGGCTGGACTCTGTTTGACAAATGAAAATCTCAGGTTTAGTTTTCCAAAACGCAGCTTCTGGCCGAAAGCTGCCGTACCAGGCAGTCCGCTTTCGGCCACAAGCTGACGTTCGTATCTGGCCACTTTTGGCCGAATTCACCCAAGGATGTAATTAAGCGATTAGGACAGCTCCGTGCTTCGTCGCGCTGCATTTGCATACCTCGTCATAAGGGCGGATCCAACGGACTTCGGAGTGGCGAATTGGTCGGGCTCCTTGCCGATTGGGGCCAACACGACAGGACCCCGACAGCCAGCCAACAAGCCAAAAAATAACCGAGGATTCGAGCCGCAAGGGAGCTAAGCCCGCGTCTCCGAGCGCTAATAGCCAAAAGTAGACGCACATAGCGCGTCCGAAAGATTACACGCAGTGAAGCTTAACAACACATCAAGAAATGCCATTAAAGCTCTTAGTCTTTAAAGAGGTTTTTGGTGAGTCACAAACAATACATTGCATCCTCTCGGCTACAGGGCGAAAGCCAGCTTTGTAGAAAGCCCGCCTTTTTTACATAGTACATAGCTAAAAATGCGACTTTAACCTTCAAGCTACAAAAGCATTTGCTTGTTTGAAATATTGTTGCGCGCGCCATCTACCTTATAGCTATTTATAATTTTGGTATAATTTTCCGGAGATGTTAATGCTTTCTCTAGAAGACCTCTTTCTGATAAAGATACATAGAGCGCTGCCGAATAAGCTTGGCAGTTAATTGAGCGCTCATGGTTGAATTCTATATCAGTGAAGCACTTATAGTTTAGTATGGCTCTAGCAATACTTTCATTATTGCTAAGTGCGTTTATATATAGCCAGTCATAAAAAAGCGTTTTCGGCTCAAGCGGCCAGGTATTCTGATAGAATCTGAACGCCGTTAATCGCCCGCTTGTTTTTAATCTCTCATCTTTTTTTGCTTCTCTTGAGTTTTTATCCAGTATATCTACAAACGGCCCTCCATTTTCAAATGTTTTACTCGCTTGGAAAGCGCATTCCACGCTAAATTTTCTATTGTACTTTTTTGTCTCAATCATCAAATTAAAGGCGCTCGCTTTTACGCCATCTTCAGTTAAAGACTTTGAAGAAATTTCCAATACGCTTTCAATATTTAGTTTTTCAGATATATTTTTGTGAAGCGAAGCAATACTTCTCTGTTTTTGTGCTACTGAAAATCCCGGAAACCAGTCAAAACTAACAAACGTGGTTTTAACGAGATATTCAGGATCCGCCACAGGTATGAAAACAGGTCTTTCAGCCATGATTACCTCTGATAAAAATACTCTGGACGAATCTTCCACTGATACTGAGGAAAGGTTTTAGCTAGCGCTTGCAATCCAACCAAGTCTTTTATTCTATTTTGATAATGAAAATTTAAATCGACAAAGTAATTTGGCGGTATTATACCAGAAACCATGACCTCCGCTTGAACGTCGGTGGTGTCGAAACTCTTTAGTTGTTGTTGCTGCCGAATCTCTTCACCCGCAAAAAGCTTTTCTAGTGCTACAGCTCCTCGCAGTGCGTTGTCAGGGGTTTCTTTTATGTATCTTGTGGCTGCATTGGTTTCTGTGAATAAGCAGTCAAGCTCCCAAAGAATATTCGGGCTTAATCTGATTACAGCCCAATCATCAGCAGGATAATTTAGAGTCATTGGGTAAAACATTTTGCAGTTTGGAAAGCTAATGGATAAACAAGTTCTGTTTTCACGCTCGTCAAAACGATGATCATCATTATGAACGAACTGAATTCGATTGTCTTGTAGTATGGAGCGGGGAATGAGGCCATTAACTAATATGCTAGTCAAGTTCGAAGTTCGGGTAAAATGTATCAGATATTCTATCTTCCGATCTTGCACTATTTGCTGAATCATAAAAACGTTCCTTGTTGTTCTTGTGTGTCCGAATTCCGACCAGCCTCGGAAACGTGATTCCTAGACTTTAACTTAAATTGCGCAAAAAACAATGTCCATAGGCCATTACCAGGTGTATGACCAAAAATGGTCCAAAGGAGCTCTACAGCAGAATCGAATGCCTTTCCACCGTCGCGCCGACCAGGCCAAAGGTGTGCTCTCCCCATAAACCGTCACGTTGACCCCAGACGAAGTCGCACGGACACGCACTGCCCCGATTCTGAGGCCGAGGCTAGATACAATACAGTCCGATGCATCGACTGGTTGATTCCAAAAGAGAAAGCGGCCATCTAAAAGGCAGCAAAAATGCCATTTCATGTCTATCCTAAAGCAATGCAATTTTGTAACCAGGCGCCGAAGCCGACCAAGCTGTTCCGGATCGAGTGCGCTAGTTGTTGCGGGATGGCATTTTGACTGTGCTAGCGCCCAGCGCTCAAAGGGACTTGCCATGAATAACACTTACAATATCTATAAGGTCAAGCACTCCAAGCTCGTTCAGCTAAAAGAAAAACTGGCTGGCGTCGGACTCCATCAGCAGAAAACCCACATCTCGAATAGCTATTCGATGACTTTCTATTTCTCCGATAAGGTGAAGGGAAATGACATCTGGTGGTGGGATACTTACAGAGATTTTTTCAATGACGATGTCATCAAACCCACCAATACCTTCCATTTTGGGATGCTGCTGAGTCACCACATCGATAAACCAGAACAAATCTACGCTGTGAGCCTAGGAAAAGCTCATTTCTATCTTTCCAAATTAATTCAGTACGATTTCGGAATAGACCTAGCCGTTCGTATGGCGGATGAAAACACGATCTTGCTTAAAAAAAGCCGTTATTTTACGGGTACTAAAAGGCAGGACGTATCCTCTTACCAACGATTCCAACCCAATGGCTATGAGCCCGGTGAGTCGGTCGACCACCTAAAACTCAGAGCTTCGGACAGAGAGTTGTGGGGTGAGCGTAATATCATATTTGCTGACTCAATCCAGATGGATATGGATCGAAACCCACTCGACCTTTCAGAAATATTTGATCGTATAGAAGCAGGCCTGAGAGGCGAAGAAATTATCCGTCTTCCAAAGTTGGAAGCCGTCGCGGATGAATTACGTAATGAACTTGACGAATTACTGTTCATATCCCTCAAAAACCGACAGGGCGATGTTCAAATCGACGAGTTCCACGTGTATGGCGTAGCTATTTGCTTTAGCTTTCATGATTACGACTATCGCCTCTCTGCCAAGAGGTCCGGGGAGGCAGGGATCCACCGTAAAAATATTGGCAACTCCCTGACGGTTGATAGAATCAGCGACTTCCTCATTGAACATAACGACATTGACGATATCAATTCTGTAAGCGTGCAGTTTAAGAGCGGCGATCATGGCGTGTTCACTCAAGATCTAAAAGAAATACTCGACTTACCGATTGCTTACGACGGCTACCACTATTTTTTGAGGAATGGTGATTGGTACAAGTTCAATCAGACATTCATGGATTACTTGAAGCACTCGCTTGACATGATCGAGACTATCTTAATGGAGCCACTTGACGAAGCTGACTACATACGTTGGCGCGATGAGAAGCAACGTAAGATCGATGCCGAGGAGCCTGTCGACGACAAGCTTATTTATCGCGAATCCTACTTCAATAAAAAACAATGTGCAGAACAAGGATATGTGCTTCTTGATCGACAACTCACACAGCTACAGTCGATGGAGAGAGGTAAGAAACAGTACCGCGTGGAGGTAGCCGACCTTTTTAAGGATAAGGAGATCATCTCAGTCAAGATATCGGAAACCAGCCCGGAGCTCATTTACAATATAGAGCAGTCAAGGGATGCCGTTGAACTCATCAAGCGAGGTGCGATTAGTTTTGATCAAGAATTCAACGCAGCAGCAATCTGGTTTGTATTTGAAAACGAAATCCAGAGAATTACTGAGTTTAACTCGATACAGTTTCTGCTCGCCGTCGAGTCTTGGCAGAAAATGGTAAGAAGTTTTGACCTCACACCGAGAATCTATATCTCCAAACATAATAAGTAATTTTTGTTAAGCTCTTGATCAATCAACTGCGTGTGCAAACGGTCATATTAACAGGCTATGCGATTTTTTTCTGCCACTATAATCAACCCGCGCGTGACGCCGATATACTTTTACCTAAATGGCTACAAGTTTTAAGTTGCATGTTTTGGCTGCAAGCAGCCCTGCCACCGAACGGTTGCTTCTCACTGGAAGCTGTCCCGACTCAAATGTCCGCTTCTGGCCGGAAGCTGACGGTCCGATCAGACCGCTTTCGGTACACAGCAGCCTAGAAGGTAAGCGGAGGGCTATTCACTTTTGCTTCTTCTGGACGATTGGGACACAGATGGCAGTGCCGTATTTCTGACCACGTAGGCGTGACAGCAAGTTAGGGTCACTCTTCCTAAACTCGGCAAGCCCAAGCTCAGCCATTGCGTCACAGTGTTTAAGCATCTGGTTGACAAATATCTCTGGCTTATCGCTTGAGGCGTAAATCAGCGTCATGTTGCCGGGTAACATGTGTTCGCCGTAGTAGGGGATCTTTCGAGCATTGATGTCGGGGAGTAGCCCTAGCTCACTATCAACAATCACGCCCACTCGCTTTGAGCTCAAAGCTGAAATGGTGGTGAGACGAGATATATTCAAATGCCATCCGAGAGGTTCTGGATTCACGGTGGGGCCAGGATCCAAAATCAAGTAGGCGGCAACTGGTTGTGACTGCACATCCGCTGACAGAGAATCTAACGATTGGCTAATTGCGCTGCTTGCACACACGCTAACTCTGCATCCTTGCGTACGCTTGGGCTTTTCGATTGTGTTGGTATCAATTGCAATTAAGTAATCGAACTGTTTCTTGAGCTGATCTAGATGACTTTCGTTTAATGCCGAAAAACTCATAACCGGCGTTGAGTAGATCACTTTATCCTTACCATTCTGTTTCTGGTAGGATATTTCGCTACGTAATGTACTAGGGTCTAATTCTGCAATATTGGGAATACCAGTTATAGGGTCAACGTGGAATGTTAGCGATTCAACTAGCTCAGTAGCGTGGCCAGTTACAAAGCGAACCCGTGGGATCTTATCTTCATCTTTCTTGCTTGGCATCCGTATCACCCTTCAACCTGAAAGCCTCGTGCCGGCTTCACCCACTCTAGCAGACTAGACATCATAGCTGGCCTCGTTCACTTGCTGGAGCGCTATGTACGGGGATCAGTTGCTAGCTCCTCTAGGTTGGAATCCATCGGGGCATGCATGCAATGCTCTAGTGAATCATCCTTGGCTTGATAGATACCATTGAGTGGCAGCTTCTGGCCGGAAGCCGACGGTCAGGAGCGGCAGCTAACGGCCATACTGCCGCTCACGAACGCCTTTCGGCCAATAATAGTCGTTCGGCCAAGCCAGAAGCAGTTCTTCGACGCGCCTGGCGCAATTCACCTCTCGACACTTACTAAAGTACGTTTTCTTACCAGTTAGCGGTTCACTCCTTGGGGACATTATCATTGATAGAGAAACAGGATGCAGTCCGGATCGAGGCTCTGCGAGTCTAGCTATTAAATATCGTCATCAGGAACAAGCGGTCCTTCATAAGTTTTTGCCAATCTCACCATGGCTTCAACGACCTCTTTTGGCACCGCACGACCCTGCAACTTTTGAAGTACGCGGTCGCGGACAAAGAGTCGAGAGGGCATATCCGGATTTAGAATGTTAGCCAGTCCTTTCTTCGAACAGGTTTTAAACTCTTCGTTAATGGCTTTATCGAGCTCATCCGACTTGACCTCGATGTCGTATGGAAGCCGCTCAAAACACCCGCCATCAATGATTTCGTCAATCACCGAGCGATGCCACACGATGCCGATTTGCGGGTCTGCTTTATCGGTCACTGCTTCTCGACCTACGTATACCCCTACAAGTATGGCGACGTCAGTTCCGAATCGATAGTTCCCACCTCCAATCGAGATGCTACCCTTTGGACTGTAGTAAAGAACCGGAGAGCCAGACATGCCACTCTTCGAGGCACTATCGATTAGGAATTTTGGCTGACCATTGAATCCTTTCTGAACAGATGAGGCTATCGTGGCCCGTTTCCATACAGGTTGTGAGTAGTCGTCCTGAACATTGTGGGGGTAACCAGGAATGAAGAGCTCCTCGGTAACTTCAACATTATCCATCCATTTATCAATAATAGTTTTGTCCGGCACCAAGTAGCGCTGTATAGGACAAAGCTCAGTAGGAACATCAGTATTAAGAAGCGAAATGAGTCCTTCCACAATCTGATTATCGGAGTTCCAGTACTCAAACTTGAAATTCCCCATCGGGTCGAACGGAATAGCCACGACGTCAACACGCGGCCATCTCGTTGGATGAATCAAAAATAGCGATTTATCTTCATCCGCCAGGGGAAGAATGACTGACATTCGAGTCGCGCCAAATGGGGGGTGACTCACTACAAGGTTAACGACAACGTTATCTGGTACTGCATTCTGACTGCTCTGAAATTTCAGATTGTCGGGGTGGCGGCCTGTCAGATTGTGCCAAGCGGTCACGACATAATATTTCCCATCACGCTCATAAACCACTCCCGTTCCGATAGCGAGAGTTGTTCTCTCGAACCTCATCGTTAGGTGAACAACTGAGTTACTTACTGCGGCCATCTTTGCTTCCTTGCTCGCGTGAATAGTCCCGTAATAATAGCAATACAAAGGTATTCAGCCCACTCCGGATTATCGACCCGTCCAAAAGAGGCTAAAGCAGTTGAAGGTTGGGATTAGACTGTGAAATGAACCGTCCCGGCTTTCGAAGACTCTTCGAGTGACTGCTTCCGGCCCACAGCGGTCGCTCCAGAACGTCCGCTTTTGGCCGATAGCGGTCGTTCGTGAATGACAACAAACAGCCAGAATCTTTGCGTCACAACAGCACGGAAATGACTCAAAAAGCTCATCCTAAAAAACAACAAAAAGAGGGCAGGACTTTTGGCTTTTTTCAGCGTCTCGCAGACAGCTGTTGCGGCGCCAAAAATGCATCGTGGAAATAATTGCGAAACGCGTGCATCGCCGGGCTGAACTCCTGTTCACGGTGCCACGCCAGGCCGACGCTCATCGGCGTCACCTTGTCGGTGATGGTCAGGGTTTCGATGCGTTTGCCTTCCAGCGACCAGGGGCGGTGTACCAGATCCGAAAGGATTGCCACGCCGCTGCCATTGGCAACCATGCTGCGCACCGCTTCCACTGAGCTGGTGCGGACCCGTACGTTCGGTTGTTGGCGAGCGTCTCCCCAATAGCGCATGGCGCTCTGTTCGGCCTCGTCGACGGTCAGCAGAATGAACGGTTCCTTCGCCACATCGGCAAGGCTGACCGCCGAACGCTCACACAATGGATGGTGGCTGGGCAGCCATAACCGGCGTTCGGAGTTGAAGAGTGTTTCGGAGACGATGTCCGGGTGTGTGAGGTTGGCGGTGAGCACCACGGCCATGTCGAACCGGCCTTCGAGCAGGCCTTGTTCGATGGCTTGCCGTTCCTGTTCGTGGACTTCGATGGTCACGTCGGGATGCCAGTGCTCCAGTCGCTGCAAATGGTGCGGCAGGAAGTAGCCGAACACGGTGTAGCTCGCCGCCAGGCGCAACACCCCGCTGGCGCGGATGTCCGGCAACGGGCTGTTCAACGCGTCATCGACACTGCGCAAAATCACATAGGCCCGGTTCAGAAAGTGCCGCCCGGCATCGGTCAGGCTCATGCCCTGTGCCGAGCGCTGGAAAAGCAGCGTGCCGAGTATGCCCTCCAGTTCCTTGATCGCCGTGGTCACCGCCGACTGCGAAATATTCAAGTGAATCGCGGCCTGGGAGATCTGTCCGATCTCGGCCGTGGCAACGAAATAGCGCACTTGGCGCAAGGTAAGTGACATGAACACTCCGGTCGATGAAGACGCTGTTTTCTGAGGCTATCTGTTTTTCAGAAGATGGCCTATCTGTTAATAGATCTTCCCAAGGGGGTGGCGGAAATTTAACTTGCACTGCATGAAGTCACAAGCGTCAGGAGCAAGCGTCATGCAAGCAGTAGATTTCAACTCGGACATGGGTGAAGGATTCGGCCCATGGACCATCGGCGATGGCGTCGACAATGAACTGATGGGTTTCATCAGCTCGGCCAACGTCGCCACCGGTTTTCATGCCGGAGACCCCGGCACCATGCGCCGCACCGTCGAACAGGCCAAGCGTCTGGGCGTGGCGGTCGGCGCGCATCCGGGGTTTCGTGATCTGGTCGGTTTCGGCCGTCGGCACATCAACGCGCCGGCCCAGGAACTGGTCGACGACATGCTTTACCAGTTGGGCGCCCTGCGTGAACTGGCTCGGGTTCAGGGCGTGGCCCTGCAGCACATCAAACCGCACGGTGCGCTCTATATGCACCTGGCCCGTGACGAGGAGGCCGCGCGTCTGCTGGTGGAAAACCTGCAACGCCTGGAGCCTGAGTTGTTGCTGTATTGCATGCCCGATTCGGTGATCTGGCGAGTCGCCACAGAACTTGGCCAACCGGTGATCCGCGAGTTCTACGCCGACCGCGAATACGACCTCAGCGGCTCCATCGTCTTCACCCGCAACGTGCGCGCCTACGACCCGGAGCAGGTCGCCGCGCGGGTATTGCGCGCCTGTCAGCAAGGCGTGGTGCGCACGGTCGAGGGTGAAGACCTGGCGATCGAGTTCGATTCGATCTGTTTGCACAGCGACACCCCGGGTGCACTGGCGCTGGTTGAGGCCACACGCAAAGCACTCGATAACGCCGGGATCAAGGTGCGCGCACCACGCTGAACTCTTGCGAAAACACCTGGCACACAGACGCCAGGGTTAGCTCAACGCTGCATTTTTTGCCTGCCTTTCTACAACTATTCCAAAAGGAACAGACATGGCCGAACACACTGTTATCACCCCGTTGCCAGGGACCTTCTATCGCAAAGCCACTCCAGACTCGGCGAACTACGTCGAGGAGGGCGCGCAGGTCAGCGCCGACACGGTGATTGGCCTGATCGAGGTCATGAAGCAGTTTTCCGAACTGACCGCCGGGACGGCCGGTCGCCTCAGCGCATTCCTGGTAGAAGACGGTGATCCGGTGGAGCCGGGTCAAGTCATCGCAACACTCGACGACGAGTGAGGACGCGATCATGACCCAAGGTATTCATAAATTACTGATCGCCAACCGTGGCGAGATCGCGGTGCGGATTATTCGCGCCGCCAAGGAATTGGGGATTCCCACTGTTGCCGCGTGCAGCGAGGCGGACGTCGATTCCCAGGCAGCGCGCATGGCCGATGAGGTACACGTCCTCGGCCCGGCCCGCGCCGATAAAAGTTACCTGAATGTCGAAGCGTTGCTTGGCGCCTTGAAGGCCACGGGTGCCGATGCGGTTCACCCGGGTTACGGCTTTCTTTCGGAGAACGCTGATTTTGCCGAAGCTGTTGTGGCGACCGGGGCGATTTTTGTCGGGCCGAGCGCAGAGACGATCCGCCGAATGGGCGATAAAGCCGAAGCCCGACGCACCGCGCAAGCGGCGGGGGTGCCGGTGGTGCCGGGTTCGCCGGGTGAACTGTTCGACGTCGAATCGGCACTCAAGGCTTCCGAAACCGTTGGCTTCCCGCTGTTGATCAAGGCCTCGGCCGGTGGCGGCGGGCGTGGTATTCGTCTGGCGGAAAACGTCGAGCAACTGCGCGAAGAGTTTCCCCGTTCCCAGCGCGAAGCCCAGGCCGCGTTCGGCAATGGTGCGGTGTATCTGGAACGGTTTATCGGCAGAGCGCGGCACATTGAAGTGCAGGTGCTGGGCGACGGTCAGCACGCTGTACATCTGTTTGAACGCGAGTGCTCACTGCAGCGTCGCCGGCAGAAAATCTTCGAAGAAGCGCCGTCGCCGGTTCTCAGTCAGCAGCAACGCGAAACTCTTTGTGCCAGCGCCGTGCGCCTGACCGAAGCCCTAGGCTACAAAGGCGCCGGCACCCTTGAGTATCTGTATGACGACGCCACCGGCGAGTTCTTCTTTATCGAGATGAATACGCGGATCCAGGTGGAGCATCCGGTCAGCGAACTGGTCACTGGCATCGATCTGGTTCAAGCCATGTTGCGCATTGCCGGCGGCGAGCCGCTGGGCTTTAAGCAGAGTGACATTCAACTCAACGGTGCCGCGCTGCAGATGCGCCTGAACGCCGAGGACCCGGAGCGGGATTTCTTCCCCAGTCCCGGGCTGGTTGAAGAACTGATCTGGCCGCAGGGCGAAGGCATTCGCGTCGACACTCATCTGTATCAAGGCTACCGCGTGCCGCCTTACTATGACTCGCTGCTGGCCAAGCTGATCGTGCACGGTGCTGATCGCGCCGAAGCCTTACGCCGGGCGATGGCGGCGTTAGAGCAAACCACATTGACCGGCATGGCCAGTACCTTGGCGCTGCACGGCGAATTGCTGAAACAACCGTGGCTGCATAGCGCTGACTTCCACACCGGCACCCTGGAAACCTGGCTGGCCGAGCGCCGCAGTGGAGGTGAAGCATGAGCACACCGATCCGTTACAGCTTCGGCGCCGACGAGCATCTGTTTGCCGAAGTCAGCGACAGCATGTCCCTCGATGCGTTCTTCAAAGGCCTGGCCGTCACCCGCGCGGTGGAACGGCTGGCGCTGGATGGCGTGCTGGATGTGTGTCTGGCCAATGCTTCGTTTCAGATCCGCTTTGATCCGGATCGTATTGCCCCGCACACTTTGCTCGAAGCGGTGAAGGGCGCCGAAGCCGCGGCGGTTGCCGAACGCACGCTGCAGACGCGGATCATCGAGATTCCGGTGCTGTACAACGACCCGTGGACCCACGAAACCCTGATGCGTTTTCGCGACCGCCATCAGGACCCCAGCGCCACAGACCTGGAATACGCCGCGCGCATTAACGGTCTGGCGGACGTCGATGCGTTCATCGCCGCTCACAGTGGGGCACCGTGGTTTGTCTCGATGGTCGGTTTCGTCGCGGGGCTGCCATTCATGTTTCAAATGGTTGAACGTGAGCGCCAGTTGCAGGTGCCGAAGTACCTGCGACCACGCACCGATACGCCGAAATTGACCCTTGGTCATGGCGGTTGCTTCGGCTGCATTTATTCGGTGCGCGGTGCCGGCGGCTATCAGATGTTTGGCGTCACGCCGGCACCGATCTACGACCCGCAACAGAACCTCGCCTACCTCAAGGAACACATGGTGTTTTTCCGTCCGGGCGACATCGTGCAGTTCAAGCCGATCGATCGTGAGGCCTACGACCATGCTGTGACCGAAGTGGACGCCGGACGCTTTGATCTGCGAATTCGCCCGGTGGAGTTTTCGCTGGATGCGTTTGTCGCCGATCCGATCGGTTATCCCAAGTCGCTGCAGGAGGTGCTGGCATGATCAAGGTACTCAAACCCGGTCTGGCGACCTCGGTACAGGATCTGGGCCGCGAAGGGTATTATCACTTGGGTATTCCGCCGTCAGGTGCGCTCGATCAATACGCCCTGAGTGCGGCCAATCAACTGGTCGGCAACCCGGCGGGTTCCGCCGCGCTGGAATGCACATTGCTGGGCCCGGAGCTTGAATTTCAGCAGGACGCCTTGGTGGCGGTCTGCGGTGCGCACATGACACCGCGGGTCGAGGGCGTGGAAATGCACCACGACACCGCCTTTGAGGTGAAGGCCGGCCAGGTGCTGCGTTTCGATTTTCCCAAGGCCGGCGCTCGGGCTTATCTGGCGGTGGCGGGGGGCATTGATGTGCCGGTGGTGCTCGGCAGTCGCTCGACCTACGCGCTCGGTGCGCTCGGCGGTTTTCAGGGGCGCCGACTGGTCGCAGGCGACGAATTGCCGGTAGGCGCCGCCAGCGGTAAGGGCCGCGCCGGTGCCAGTCTGCCCATGGCGTTGCGCCAATCGCTGGGCGGCGAAATCACCCTGCGGGTGGTGCCGGGCCTGTACTACGAGCGCTTGAGCGAGTCTGCGGCACAGAGCTTTTTCGCCGAACCATGGACGGTCGGCTCGGAAGCAGACCGTATTGGCTATCGCTTCAAGGGCGGCAGCGCGCTGAGCTTTCAGCCACGAGAGCAGCCGTTCGGTGCCGGGTCCGATCCGTCCAACATCGTCGACAGTTGTTACCCGATCGGCTCGATCCAGGTGCCGGCCGGCCTCGAGCCGATTGTCCTGCACCGTGACGCAGTGTCCGGTGGTGGGTACGCGATGATCGGCACGGTGATCAGCGCCGACCTCGACCTGATCGGCCAGATGCAACCCAACCAGAAGGCCCGTTTTGTTGCGGTGACCCTCGAAGAGGCGTTGCAAGCGCGACGTTCCTATAAGAAAAAACTCAGCTGCCTGAGCAAGCTGTTCCCTTCCTGATTCTGCCCGCCGCATCGCGCGGGCCATGCCAAACGGTAAGCCAGCGCCGCGCTTCGGTGCGGTGACGGCTGCCCGCGCTTCAACCTTTGACTGGTTCTGGAGTTCACGCATATGGCCGCTTTATCGCAATCGAGTCAAACCGGGCAGGATCCGGCCCATCATCCCGTACCGAGCCAGGCGCGCATGGGGCGACTGTCGCTTACCATGGCCTGGTGGGCGGTGTGCAGTGCAATGTTCTACATCGTGGTCGGGGCGTCACTGGCGCTGTCGTTCGGTGCGCGCAATGCGCTGATCGGCATGGTGCTGTCGGTGATCAGCTACGGTCTGGTCAACAGTGTGCTCAGCCGTTTCGCGATTCGCAGCGGCTTGTCGGTGGCGTTGTTTTCACGGCTGTTGTTCGGCAGCACCGGAGCGTGCCTGGCGACGCTGATTTTCTTTTCCACGGCGATCTACTACGCGGTATTCGAAGGCTCGGTGATCGCCGTGGCGCTCAACCACCTGTATCCGCAACTGATCTATCCGCTGGCGGCACTGGCGGTGGTGCTCTACAGCGTGCCGATGATTCTGGGCAGCGTGCAACACTGGCTCGACAAGCTCAACGGCGTGTTGCTGCCGATTTACCTCGGCGGTCTGCTGGTGGCGGTGGGGCTGTCGATCAGTCGTTATGGCTACCAGCCGCAATGGCTGGATTTCGGTCCGGCAACCCCCGACGCATTTGGCTGGTGGCATTGCTTCGTCGCCTACATGGGCGTCTGGGTATTGATGTTGTTCACCTTCGACTACGCACGTTTCGGCAAATCTGAAGACGCCGAGTACCACGGTCGTTGGAACTTCGGCATGCCGTTCTACGCAGTGACGTTCCTGCTCAATGGCGCGGCGGGTATCTATCTGGTCAGCAGCATTCCCCACGACGGCGCGCTGAACGAAGTGTCGGTGGTGATGGCGATCCTGCAGTTGATGGGGCTGTGGGGATTGCTTTTTGTCTGGGCCACGCAAACCCGGATCAACACCGCTAATTACTACCTGGCGACGTTGAACATGCAGGCGTTCTTCGGCCGTTTCGGCGTACGCGGTTCGTACATGGTGTGGGCGCTGGTGGTCGGCGTGATCGTCTACGGTTTGATGCTCGCGGACGTGTTCGCCTACCTCCTCAAAGCGTTGGCCTATCAGGGGATTTTCGTCGTGGCCTGGGTCGGCGTAGCGCTGGCGCAGATTCTCTGTGGACGCAGTGATGTGGCGGCGCTGGAGCGAGTGGCGGCATTCAATCCGGTGGGGCTGACGGCGTGGTTCGGGGCTACAGCGCTGGGACTGGCATTGATGTTTGCCGGAGATGGACTGAGCAGTTTTTCGGCTCCGGCGACGGTGGTCGTGGCGTTTGCCCTGCAAGCAGGTTTATCCCATCGAAGCCGGTTGCAGTTAGGGCTGGCAGAGTAGCATCTTGCAGTCACTGATCCCTTCTGTTCTAACAAGGAAGAGCAGGCAACTGGAAGCTGATTATGAATTCGCCGATGGGTTTCCAGTGACTGCTTCTGGCCGAAACTAGCATTTTGCCTCAGTCTAAACTCGTCTATCTCATCAAATCTGGCGTTTGAAAAATTGACGGGAAGAGGGCGGTCTGGAATGTAGGGTTGCGGAAATGCCCGAAAAGATGCGGAAACGATCCATAGAGAGAGGAGCAAATTTCCCGAATGCCAGAAACGACAAAGCCCTGAATAATCAGGGCTTTGTCGGTACAAATATGGCGGAGGCGATGGGATTCGAACTCATGGACCTGTTACAGTCGACGGTTTTCAAGACCGATATGCAAAGCCAATGAAACCGTGGCCTGTAGCCGCTTTTCGTTACGATACGTTTATTTTTTGACACCTCTACAGCCCGCATTCTACAAGGGGCGGATTTTGAGTTTTGTAACGGTTTTTGGGGCTATTTTGATGGCTTGGCAATGGCGCCAATTCGTCGATAGACGCGCTCGGTAATGTCTCCTTTGGTGTGCCCCAAGAGTAGGCTCGCATCGCCGACGTCGAGGATTTCCGACGCCGCTTTCGGCCTGATGTCTCTGAACTGGAAGCCTCCGATTTTCTCCGCCAGCTGAACATCGCCTTTTTCTTCAGCTTCTTTCTTAGCCCTTTCTCTGGCGTCGTCCCATCGATCGCGAAGCATCTTCGCGGTCATCCGCTTGCCGCGTGCGCTCACGATCAAATAGCTGCAAATGTGCTGAGCATTGCGCTCGGCCATTTTCCCTATCAACAGGCCCAGGCTGTTTGGCTCATCACCGTCAGTCATCTGGATACGCAGCTTTTTGTGTGTCTTGTTCTGCTGCACACCCAAGTAATTTCCCTCGATATCGTCCCTCCTCATGACCAGGACATCGGCCGGTCTTTGCCCGGTCAGATAGGCCAAATCCATCGCGTCTTTCAGCTCCTGAGCTGCCTTCACGTAAACAGCATCCCAAACCACATCATTTGCGTAATAGTCCCTCGGTGTTTCCTTGTTTTTTCGTACGCCTTGGCAGGGATTTTCTTTGGTCGTCAGCCCCCATTCTCGAGCAATGTTGAAAACGTGGGAGAGGGTGGCAATCTCGCGATTCGCCCGGACCTTCGCTGTCCGCGCGTCGCGGTACCCAGCGATAGTTGCTGGGGTGATTGAGTCGATAGGAGCGCTGTCGAACATCGGCCGAAGCTGCTTGATCTCCGCCAAATTGTCCTTCTGCGTCCGCGCCGCTTTCTTCGATACGATGTCGCGGATATATCGGTCGAAGATTCCTTTCATGGTGCGCAGATCAAGCGGCTTTTCCTTCGCCTCCAGCTCCGCCCATTTGACCCTGGCCAAGTCCAGATCCTTGCCCAGCGGGATCGCCTTGCCTGTCATATCTAGATAGTAATATGCGATCCAAACCTTTCCGCTTTTTCGTGTTCGCGTCCACTGGTACATCCGAGGCGGCAAGTTGCGTGTGTCGGCCTTGCGGGGGCGCATATCAATTCACTCGCGAGTAGTCAGGCGTCCATACCGGTGCAGCCGGCGGCGGGTTCGGATCGGCAATCGTGGGGGGGATCATGCCCAGCTTCATGCGGGCATACATCCGACCAACCAGCGGGCGCTTGCCGCGGCTTTCGACGAACACCCACTGGCGATCAATCAGCCAGCGGCGCTGGTAGGCACGGGCCTTGTAGCCAGTGAGTTCGGCCAGTTCCTCGTCGGAGAGGATTTCGGTTTCCATGAGGTATTGCTCCATGCCGCGCGTGGCGGCAGAAGGTGGTTGATATCGGGTGGTTGCGCTTGGGCTACAGTTGATCGATGCGCAACTGATGTGGGAGTAAGCGGATGTTCAACAAGTATCCCGAGCAGAAGCAAAGCCGGACGTTGCTAGGTGCGCTCGGTACCGCATTCATGGCTCTGGGAATATTTCTGATCGCCATCGACGCTGTGGGTGGTGTTCTTGTCACCGTCATGGGAGGAGGTTTGGTGTTGCTGGCGTTTTTCGCTAACGAACAAGCATTTGCGAGGTTACTGCGCGTGCTGAATTGGTTTTGAGGGAGTGATTCCCCCGCAGCCTGGCCGTACAGGGCCAGGCTGTCGAGTTGGGGAGGGGTTACATTAGCGTTGCGAGGTAGGCTCCCGCGATTTGCAGTCGTAGTTCTTGACGTTGGTAGATATTGATAAGGCCCTTCCTGAATATGCGATTGCTCCACCTGTCAAAGTCGTCGAAGAAACGATTTCTCGACTTGCGACTTGATACTGGTGCTATAGCAATAACAGCTTCTGCAAAATGTCTCATGAGGTCTTCCTCGTTTTGTGAGCCTCAATGTTCATTGCATTCCACTGTCGGTTTCCCGACTATTTGACTGGGCAATTTGTTATCGCCACGGCCCCTTGTACATGAGGTAGGACATGTAAAGCGGGGCGAGGATCATGGCGTCATCTCGCGTCGTGCCCACCAGCAGACCGGGCCATCGTCGGTGTCGTGAATCGACAGGCAGAACCAGCCTTAGCCTTCCGGCTTATCCGGATCCCAGTAGCTGCAATCCGGATCATGGGAGTCGAAGTAGCGCTCCGAGATCTCGTCCGGCGCGTCCTCAATGCTGGTCATCTTCACGACCACGCGCTGCTCGGCGATCCACTTCTTGCACTTATCGCCATCACCTTCATCAACTGGCGGCAGTTCCGGGTGCCAGAACATCCCATTTTCATCGCGCACAACCGGCACCGGCTGAATCAGTTTTATCGTTTCCATGGGCGAACTCGTCCTTGCCGCTATAGCGGCTGACTTTGAAGGGGAGGGGTTTCAGAGCTATTAGATCAGTCTGTAATTCTGCAAATACTCAATTTGCACTGTGTAAGCAGAACGTCGGTAGGTCGTGAAATGTAGATATGTCGAAATGCCATCCACCTGCTTTAGAATCTGCTCCTCATCGGAGAGAGCAAACATGGACGCACACAAGATTGAAACCCTGAAGCTAGAAGCGGAACGCATTGCTCTTGAGCGGTTTGGTGCAACTTCATCGGCGGAGATTGAGTCGATTCTCGCTGTGTTGTCTTACGAGCAGACGCTGCTCCAGAAGCATGGGAAGCGACAGCCTGCTGCTTATACGTGGCGCATGCTCGAAAAACACGGGATCGTTTCGGGCGTTGAGAGGGTGGTTATCCGTGAGGCAGAAACGCAAGGCTACAGAGCTCTACTCAGCCTTGGTTTACAGGATTTCGCATTTGAAGCCGTTGTGGTTAGGCATCCTGATATTTTTTCCCCGGAGGCAGTAGAGCATTCGGCAGCACGCCTACGCGACTTTGAGGACACGTTAGCCGCCCGGTATAAATTTTGGTGGGTAAACCATAAGCAGACCTTTAAGGCCGAGTTTGACGGTGGCTATATTTGGTCGCCGAAAACCAATAAAAATGGCGCTCGCAACAAAACTTATGAAAATTTAACCCAGGTGGAGCCTGGGGATGTAGTGGTGTCCTACGCTAATGGACGGATCAAAGCTATTGGCATCGCAATCAATAATTACGCAGAAGCTCCAAAGCCAGAAGAATTTGGAGCGATTGGCGCAAGCTGGGCTGCTACAGGATTTTTGGTGTCGATCAACTGGATCGCATTATCGACTTCGATCTCGCCGAAGGCTCATATCGACAAAATCCTAAAACTTCTGCCGAAGAAAAACTCACCTCTCCAGTCAAATGGTAACGGTAACCAGGGCTGCTACCTGGCGGCCATTTCAGTTGCATTGGGTAGCGTAATTTTTGGCTTCTTGGACGCCCCTGATTTGGAAGCGGTAATTGCAACACAAGCCTTAGTTTCCGTAGACGGGACTGGGCTGGCAGGCAACGCTCGCTTGCCGGCGGAAGAATTACGTAAGGTCACTGCTGAGTACATTTGGAAAGCAGTCCAATATCTCCTTCAAGGTGTCCTGGCAGAGGATTTTGGACCCTCTATCGACTACGACCTGTTAGTTGATGCTAATGCCAGACTAGCTCCCAAGCAGGTCTTCGGCCTCGCTGCAACGGAAGCGTTGGGATTCAAGGTAATGCCCAAGCATTTCACTGCGGGAAAGGGGACCGTCTGTTTCGAGCTGTTGGAAGCTGCGGGTTACAAAGTCGTCCCCAAAGGTGAGCAAGTCGAGACGCTTGAAATACCCATAGACACTGAGGATAGGGAGTGGGCCGAGGGCCAAGTCAAGCTGGTGTACCACCTGAAACGTGAACGCTCACCGGGTCTTTCTAAGGCCAAGAAAGCTTCATTTATCAAGAAACATGGCCGGCTATTCTGCGAGGAGTGCGGAACAGATCCTGTCGAAGCGTACGGCGATTTTGGGGTGGCTTGTATTGAGGTTCATCATGAAGCGATCCAGGTCGCAGATATGGGCGAGCAGCACAAGACAACCCTGGATCAATTGCGATGCCTGTGCGCCAACTGTCATCGTGTTCTGCATCGCAAATTGAAGGCTCAGATTGTTGACCGTATACCGGCTAACGCTCTGCCCGACGTTATGTCCGCACCGCTTGGTTGATAGTCGGCTTCAGCTATCTCGCAAAAGAAAGAGCAAGCTGGTAACGCCTCGTTTCGGCGGGGTTTACCAGGCGGAAGGTCACGTAGAGAGAATCGGATATTGGTCTTGCGGTCGCGATGCAGGTACGAGCCTGGGCCAAGTTCATCCTGAACACGGCAAAGCTCTTCAAATTGCTTTGGGAAGTCTTCGCGGATCGCTCGAAAGTAGCCTTCGCCACCTTTCACGCAGCCGATGCAGTTAGCGTTGTCGTAGCCCAGGCGGTACATCAGCGGTAACTCGATCCCTGCACGCTCGACCATTGCCTTGCAGTCCTCTTTACCAAGGCCGGCGTCTATCAGGGGCGCGATGACAGGGCGATTGGGGTTGCGCTCGCGGAAGTCTTCCAGACGGTCGACTTCTTCGGCGGTATAGCCAAACACCATTATGTCGCCCGGTTGCTTCCAGGTATCGAGCAGACGACGCTTCAGTAACTTGGTGCATGGCGCGCCGTTCCGGCTTTTCATGAATCGCTCGCGCCGGAACACCTGGATGATATCGGCGCCGTACTTCTCGTCACGCAGTTGCACGATTTTTTGTCCGAACCATTCTTGGCAGTTTAGAAGGAAGCGCCGGTTGTCTTCGTGCTCGTTTGCCAGGAGCGCGTTGATGATCTGCACGTCGTGTGTCGCGCAGTACTGTGTCAATGCCAGCTTGGTGGCCACCGCCGAGGCAGCGCCGCAGCTGAACTGGCAGACAATTCGGGGATGTTGTGCGGACATAGGGGAACCTCGCCGGGTATATTCGCCGGTCAAATGTCAAGGTGAGTGGGAAAAGGATGCTGAATGAATGCGGTAAGGCGCTGTTCAAACCTTGGTTGTCGGTGCCGAATGTCGTACTTGCCCTAGCGGTGATCTTTACAGTTTCGCTGCTTAATCTAACAAGTAGTGAGTTAGCGAGTTGGGTTCAGTCAGTTGGCTCGATTGCCGCCATATGGGGGGCGTTTTCAATAAGTAATCGACAGTCTAAAAATCAAGAAGCGCAGCGTATTGCTGAGGAAGTTCAGAAAAAAAGGCGATTAAGAGGAATATTGATCTATTTGGCGGATAAGCATTTAGTGAAAACCAAGCTACTCAAAGATGCCGTGCAGCAAGAGTATTTTGGTAGTGATACTATTGGCCCATATCTTGAAGCTAAATTTCACCTGGAGTGGCCGAGTCACTGGGAAGCCCTTAAAGCTATTGATATCAATGGGCTTGAGCCATTGGAGGTTGGCGTTGTAATTGATATGCAAGTTGCTACGCAGTTCGCATTGGATGTTTGTAACCGGTTGGGTAAAAACTGGGAGCCGACGGGTGATAGGGAAGAAAGTGATATTGAGCGTTTAATGCACTTTCGTAAAGAAGCTAAGGCTAACTTTCGATACCTGCTGGATGAGGCTGCACGCTGCCAATCAATTGTATGAGTGGACTCCCAAGAAGCTCGTGTGCCACCATCGCCGGCTAGCGTGATTCGTAGAAGTGGTGTATTTGTGTTCGGCCCGGCATAGGACCGAGACAAGGAGTTCTGAATGCAGGAAGATAATCAGTTTGCAAGTGACGCTCAGTTGGAGCTTTTTAGGCGGTGGACCAACTGTCCAAATGACTTCGGTAACACTCCCCCGGGAAATGCAAGCCGGGCTTATCAAACTCTATTTGCTGACCACGTCCACGTGGAGGCGCATAAACTTCTGAGCTATATGCGCGGTGATATGATGATGCCAGTGAAGGACTTTTGTGCGATTCAAAGCGTGTATATGTGTGAGTTCTCTTCTGATCATGACGCGGTGCGAAAAAAAATAAACAGTACCAGGCAACCAATGGGTGCCTGGCCTATGCTTGGTGTTATCCAGCTACTTGTAAGTTGGCTGCTCGATAACGTCGAATTACAATTTGATTCACCGCGCCGCACCAGATGATAGGTTTAGATTGTTGCTTTCCGGTGAAAAAGCACTTTCCAGAGACGAGGATGTGTGCACCCGCTAAATCATCTAGCTCATCAATATTAAAGCTTTTTATGAAGTCATCAGCAATGTCTGGGAATATTGCCACGCTGACAGATTGATATTGTGGAGAGGAGTTTAACCAGATCTTTCCATCTGGCGTTGTTTTGACGCTGGTGATTGGTCCCCAGTAGAACATGGGGTTCTCACTTGTTTCTTCCTTTGAAATCTCGCTGAATGCACGAGTGATATCCTTTACGCAGCCTGAGATATAAGGCTCATCGCCCTTTTTAAAAAAAGTTAATTTTGCGGAGGAGTTCCGAAAATCAGGGCTCTGTACTAATCGATGCAGAATTCGACGTAAGGTAAACTCCTGACTCGACAATCTATCCCCACCTTTTACAAGGTGTGTTCTTCCGTCTTGCGAAGCCGGACCGCCTGGAAGCTCTGCAGGTGGAGCTACATCGATATCACCACCCTTTTCTTTGTCGAGACGTACTATGATATCGCCACTGCTTTTCAGCATATCTACCGCTTCAGTACCATCTCCCTTATCCTGGTCGACAACTACGTATTCTGCTTTTAACTCGCATTCATTGTTGTGGTGGGCACAGAAGTGAGCGGGGTGACCGTGGGTACTTTCCTTTCGGAACCATGCCAGTGCTCCGCACATTGTACAGATAAGATTGTTACGCTTATCGCTTAACTCCGAGTGGCCTAGCCTTGAAAATGCATAAGCTTCCCAAGTTTTTCCATCATTTCTGCACAGAGCGTATTGCATATGTTCTTCCCTGATTCATGCCAATTCGCCATTATCCTGCCTCTTCATGCCGACTTTGCCAAGTAGCCAAAGCGATTTCCCGTAGGTTGATCATGTGCAGATTATGTTGCCTGCGCTCCTTGCATCTGCGGCCAATCGGTAAAGCCGACCTTAGGCACCTTGGTTTTCGGATTGAGGATTGGCTTTCCCTTGACGTCGGTCAGAACTGCCTTTGCCCTGATCTTCAGATCACGACAGCGCAAAGTCTTGCAAGCCAGCTCCATGAACTGCTCGGCGTACTGCGGTGCGTCGAACAATGGCGAGAGCTGACGCACTGTAGCCCCCCCCAATGATCTTCTCAGCACGCTTGCGAACCACACTCAGGCTCCGGTATTGGCTCGACGCCGCCTGGCGCCTTTAGGTTCTTGCGGGTGCCGCTCGTTTTCTTGCGCGCCTCGGCGGTGGCGACATCAATGGTCATTCCAAGCACAGCGAAAGTGCTCATAAGCATTCTCCAGGCATACGCCTGCCTCGCCGGCTGGCGTGATTCTTAGAAGTGGGGTATTTGTGTTCGGCCCGGCACGGAGCCGGTAAAGGAGCGGTTGTGACGATTGAAAATGTGGTGATGACGCTTAACAGGATCCCCGAAATCAGGGCTGTAGTTGATTCGGGAACTGATTGGACCGTTGTTTTGGGTTTCGGTCTTACAATTTTTGCAGTCCTGGCAGGTTCTTGGGTTTCGGTCTCAACCTATAAGAAATCAGTAAGTAGCCAAGAAAAGCTCGCTAGGGCAGTAGCTGTAAAAGAAAGCCGTCAAAATTGGATAAACGAATTGCGCAACACTTGCGCAGACTATATTGCGGCAATCTGCATCATGCAGGTTCATACCGAAAGTAGAGATATCCATCAAAGTTTTATTGCAAAAGTCGACTCTCATGATCCGTCAGCCGCCGCTACTTTGGTGGAGTCTTGGGGGGTTGAAAAAAGGAGGTTAATGATGTCGGTGTTTTCACTCGGCGCGAAGATCCAGCTCCTTTCTAATCCGGATGAGCCCGCATTTCAAAAGCTTTCAGCCGTGGTTCAACGTGCTGCGGATCAAGTAAGCATTTCCAAGGGCGGAGCGATGGAGGCATGTGAGGAAATCATTTCGTTGAGTCAGCGAATAATGAAAACGGAGTGGGAAAGGGCCAAAAGGATGGAGTGACATGCCATCTAGAAGCTAAGGGGGCTCGACGATTTCGTCTTCTGGCTCGCTAGGGTCGACGCTCAGCGCGGCCATGCTCTTGGTGCGGAAACTTTGTGACACCTTCGCAGTAAGCTCATAAGGTGTCGTGACACAGCGAAGCATATTCGCCTGGGTATCGAAGTCGGTGGCGATCAGGTTCATCAACAGCAACTGGTGAACCTCCTGCTGCCTTCCTGCGCTGCTTGATAGCCTCCGCCGTTAGTACCTGTTCCTCGGCCATGGCCTACCTCTTCAATTCCGCTGGCCGGCTCGTCACCAGGTGGTGTATCTATGACTCAACTCACACTGGCAGGAGGCCGACATGAGGTTGCAGAGCGATGTTGATGCGCTAGCGGCGATCGAAGAGGACGCTAAAGCGATGCTGAAACGGATAGGGCTGCCCGACGACCCAGTGAAGCTGGAGGTGGTCGTGTTCCTTCGGGAGGTGATCGACCTGGCCAGCTACATGGAGTCGGCAGACCGATTCGTTTTAGCTACAAGCGCTAGTTGAAACATCCGATTTACGATGGCACGGGCTGGTGGCGGCCTTTGCAAAGTTTTAGATGGCACCTTGATATCGCCGAAATACGAGCTATTGATATTGGAGCACATTCGAAGCCAGCGAGTGAATCGAAGATGAACGACAGGAACGTCAAATGGTGTTGCTTGGGTTTAGGTTTTTCACTTATATCAGGATGTTCTTTGTGGAAGTCTGAGCCTGTTTGGCCATGGACACCCAAAGAGCTCCCTTGCAATTCGGTTTGTACCAATGATGATGCCGTGAAATCATTCACAGCTGCTATGACTTACTGTATTGCTCTGCAGAACTATCACGCAAAAAATGGTGGAGTTTTGAACTCAGGCCGGTTTGTCATGGCCGCAACCGGTACCTTAGCCGGCGCCGTTTTCGCACCGCTTGCGAGTGGTTCAGCCTCCACCGCATGGTCCGGCCTTTCCGGCTCGACGAACGCGCTTCAATCATCACTTGATGAGAATTTTTCTTCTGTTCTGGCCGTCAAACGAAGGTCCAGCGTCGCGAAGGCAGGGAAGGACGCGCTGGAGTCATTCCCGGGAAAAGCAGATCCAGACGTTCGAGTGTATGCGTCCGTTGCAATGGCCTTCAACTGCGCAGTTGCAGGCGCAGACGTCGACTCCGCAGCGATTCGAGCGATCACCGGTGCGGAAATCAATAATCCGTCGGTTAATCAAATAGATGGTTCAAGCGCTCGGTAGGTGGTTCGTCACCTGGATCTCGCCTCAACTCAGCCAGGCTTTTCTTCTGAAACATCCGCGCCACGTTTTCACTTATTAGCACTTTGTGGCGCGGACTTTGAATTGCCTGATATGAGAGAGTCGGTCCGAGCGTATGAGCGTTCAGGATTAGATTCTGCACCGCCTCGCTCATCTCCTCGATGCCGTTCCAGGCCATCAGTTCATCAAGCTTCTGCCGGGTACCCAGTCGTAACCGGTGCCGCAACTCCTTCTCGTCGTATTCGATCCGCTTCTCTGCGGCTTTCGCCGATCGTTCTTGTCCACTCTTGGCCATGGCCTACCTCTTCAATTCCGCTGGCCGGCAAGTCCAGCCAGGTCTGTCGGCGGCCCGTAGCCGCCTGGTTGATGGTTCGTCTCATCGGAATGCAGGCTTCAGCTTTGGGAAGTCGATCCCGCTGTCCCGGACGATCCGGTCGAGCATGTTGTAGCTGATCGCCAGAGCCTTGCAGCACTGGCTCCGGTTCATGCCGCCGGCGATGCAGTTATTGATCTCGGCGACCAATCGCGCTTCAACATCTGGCGGCACCTTGTTCGGCGCCGTTCCGATTTTCTGCCGCACTTGAAACTTGATGGCGTGCTTGCAGGCGATCGCCTTCAGCGTGGCCAGCGCTATTCCTTCCCGCTCGCAGATCTCGTTCCGGGTCAGCGTCTTTGCCATTTCCCGGATTCGCGCAACGCGAGCGGTTGTTTCGTCCTTCACCTTCGGTCGCTGAAAGCTTGGAGGATGCTTTCGCTCGGAGGTGCTGGTGAACTTGATCGGCGCCGGTTCTGGCACGTCGATCTTTCCGCCCGCGGCCAGGTACTGGGCAATCTGAGCGCAAAGGTCATTTGCGTCCTGACGCCGCCGCTCGACGTCGTTGAGGTGGTTGCTGATCATGCTGGCCTCACTTGATCCGGATCGAGCTTTCGCCGCGCTCAAGGTGAGCCCAGACAGGTTCCGGTAGCAGTTCATGCGCCGCGTCTTCGCCGGCTTCGATGCGCTTGCGCACCGCGTCGTTGTGATCACGGATTTCTTTGAGCTTCACGGCGATAGTTTTTTTGTCGGGAGTGATCACGCTCTTTAACGTGACGAACTCGTCAGGCACTGCTTGCTCGTTGTCGACAATGACCTTCTCGGGCGAGAGCGCGAGTGTGATGGTGAACAGAGGTCGCTTGATGGACTTGATGTCAGCGGCCTCCATGTTCCGGCGCAGGTAGTCGCTGAGTTGGCCAACAGTGTTTTTCTTGATGCGCTTCAGCTCGTTCAAACGATCAACCTCCTTGTCGATGGCGTCGATGTCACCTTCGATGTTCCGGCGCAGCATGACGACGTTGTCAGCCTTCACTTCGAACTCGCCTTTGATGCCATCCATTGTGTCCTGAATGGCTTTACGCAGTCCGTCGTCGTCTGTGTCAGCCAGAGCCGCGAGTTCGGCCATCTGCCGATTCAGCTTGTAAAGGTCAGTCATGCTGCACCCTCCATAGCGTCCTCAAGGTCCGCTTTGCGGGCGTCCTTGGCGCGGGTGAATTTGAGTTTGTGTGATTCGCGTTCTGGGTCGTTCTGACGCAGTGCCATCTTGCGCATCGCCGATTTGTAGAGCTGTTCCAACTCGTTGAGTGATTGCGCGGTACCGATCAAGTGGAGTGTTTCAGCCAGCCAATCGCGGTATTCGGCAGCCAGACGTTCCTTCGCTTCGATCTTGTCTTCGGCGCGCTCGATTTCGGCTTCATCCAGGCGTTCGTTGACGTAGTGAATGTCGTCGTAAAGACCTAGGCGAACGTCGGCGGAGAAGCCGAGCTGGCTCAGGCACTTGCCGATCGCATCAGTGAGGGATTTCTTTGGGGCATCGAAGTCAGTGCTGATGCTTCCGAATTTGTTCTGAGTGATGAAAGGTGTGTGCCCGTAGTGCGTAATTGTCTTGCGCTCACCGTCGCCGCCCAAGTACCAAAGCGCGACCTTGAGGGTGTGCACCTGGGCATGTGCCAGCACCGAACCTTCTTTGTTCAAAAGCGGGCCGCCGATATCGAAGCGTTCCTCGATGACGTCGTAACCCCAGCCGGTTCCGCATGGGCCGAACTGCTCAGTAGCGCGTTTGGCCAGATACTGCGCATTCACTGCAGTACCCGTGAAGCCGCCGAGACCGGTGTATTCCTTGGTGAACTTGGGGTCGGTCTTTTCGACCTCTTCCCAGAGGGCGAGGTTTGGTGCAGGCATGACGATCTCCCGCCGCGCATGTGCGCAGCTTTGAAAGATGGATTTATTGAGTGATGCGGTCGGCGAGGGCACTGAGCAGCATCAGGAAGGTGAAAACGCCAAGGGAAGAGAACGCGCCGCGCCAGATGATCAGGCGGCGCACCCATTGGCGACCGGTCACGGCCGAACTCTCACGGCGATGCGCTTGCCCTTCATGGAGGGCGCCAGGCGCTGCGGGAGATTAGCGACCAGATCCTCGCGCTTGCGGCCGATCACCTCATTGAATGGAAGGCCGAAGCCGAGCAGGGCGATCTTGTGTTCGATGTCCTCGAGCTGCTCGTCGATCAGCGATTTAACCGGTGCCGTACTCATGCTTCCTCCTTGCGCCGCTGACAGGTGTCACGCAGACGTTTGCAGTAGTGGTTGAACTCGTCGATGGTGATCGCGCCGTCGGTGAAGAGGCGCGTGATCAGTCCCTGAACCAGCAGGCTGATGTCTTCTTCGCCGGCGGGCGCCGATACACCATCAAGGGCTTGGTCGATCAGGATGTGAGGGCTCAAAACCCGCACTCCTGCTCGACGCGATCGCTTTCGCGCTTGGCGTCTCGGTATTCGTTGGCATGTTCCGCGACCAGGTCAATGGCCAGCGACCGGATGATCTGCGGGTCGCCACCAACAGCCTCAACGGCCCATGCGTGCAAAATCCCACCTTCTCCACGCCTGATCAGCTCGATCAAAATCTTCTCGATGTACCGATCAGGATCTGGGCTCGCGGCCATGTAATCCGTCAGGGCTTCCGGCAAGTGATCGGCGTTGACCAGAACCTTGCTTCGGCCCACCGGATTCGGTGCTTCGATGTGGCGTCGGCACAGCAGATCGTCGACTGATTCGGTAAGCCATTCCTGACCAGCCTTCGTGTCGAGAAAGTCGTCTTCCGGGATGAGCTTGCGTAGAGCTGACATGGTCGTCTCCAGGGTGGCGGGGTGTTGATCCAACAAAACTCGGATGCACTCATCCGCTCCGCTGGTTGCGGTTGGGCGCGGAGGAGAGTGCATTCGTACTTGTGTTGGGCGAGCAGAAGGGGAAAGGCCTGCTAAATTTTAGAAGGCACCAAAGAAAAGGACGTCAACATGAGTTGGTCAGACAGCAGTCGAAAGGCAACATGTGGGAGTTGCGGGCACGAAGGTGTGCTTATCAGTAGCTCGGACGACAGGGGCAGAACAGAGGGGCACTGGCAGGGCTTTGAAACTGTTCCCGCAAGCGATTATGAGTACTATCGAAAGCGGTCCGAAGCTCGCATTCCAGTGTGCAAGTGCGGAAGTAGAAATATCGCTATCGGAGACCCTATCTCAAACTGAGATCAGTAGTTTTTCATTTTTCAGAGGTTTGAACGCAATGCAGATCGACCTAACGAAACCGGGAGCACTCAGTCGTCAATCCGTCAAGCAACTCATCGCATCAGTCGATGATTCTACTCATGTTCAGCTTCGAGTCACTGTCGACGGGATTGCTTTTATCTCAACTACTGACGTTGGAAATCAGAACACTGATAACCTCCTATTCAGGCTCGAGACTTGGTGTGCTGGCAATGACTATGTGGGATTGAAGGCGGCCTCTGATGCTGATTGGGTCGAGCAAGTGTTCCAAGACCTTGCGAACAATTGGCCCACTCCAAAATCTGATTACATCGAAGACTGAGCGACATAGAAGATCGTGCAGCCAACTACAGGCTGTGATGGTGCTGGTTGTTCAGTCGTAGATGCCGTAGCTGAACTCATCCTCATCGCAGTCGACGATGATTTTGGATTTACCGAAATAGAGTGCAGCGACCATCTTTTCGAATGGAGAGCGGAATTTCAGGGTTTGGCTGATCTTCTCGTTGTCGATCTTGGCGGCGTACACCGATCCGATCTCATGACCTTTTTCGTTTCGGTCTTTCCCGTGACGGTCGAAGCTAATGTGGATCGCGTTGTCGAGCATGTACTCGCTGCGCTCAGTGCTTCTGGAGTAGGTTGAAATACCGTGGTCCTTTGGCTTTTTGTCGAAGTAGATATGCATGCCACCGTAGTCTGATGGCTGGAAACGGATGTCTGGGGCTTCCCAATGCTCTTCGGCCGCTGACTCTTTGTGGTCTTCGACGAAGGCTTTCAGTAGATCCTGCAAACTGATCACTTCAGGCGGCGCGTCCTTATTCAGCACTTCATCGATCTGTTTCTGCGCCAAGCGCACCATGTCGGCCTCGACGCCGCTGTTTTCCCACTTTTCCTTCAAAGCAGCGGCGATCATTGCGTTGTAGCGAGTCAGCTCAAAGATTTCGGTCAAATTGGCTGGCAGCGCAGCCTTGATCGCCTCTTCGACCTGCTTGCCCATGTCGCCGTAACGGCCGAAGCAGTTGTCGATCACGCTGGTGAACATCTTCTTTACATGCTCATCGATGATTTCGACTGGCTTGTCGCTGTTTGCAAAAGCGGTGACGCGCTCAGCAAGCAGCGCTTGAAGTGTTTGTTCGCTCATTTGATGCTCCGTGCTTGATCGGTTGTTTTCCCAATGCACCCGACACCAGGTGCATCAGTGAAAAATTCCGTGTTGCTGTCCGCTCCATGCGCGGCGCCGCGGTTTCCCCACCTAGCCGGCGTCACACATTTCGTGTTCGGTGTTCTTCGCCGGCTGGCTTGCATGGTTTGGCGTCCTCCCATTAGGGGAGTCCGGCAGGTTCCAGAGCCTGCATGGGGATCGAAGTTTGTGTTTCGCGCTATGCCCGATTCCGGGGATCGATCCGCGAAGATTCCAAATTGTGAAAGAGCGGCGGGTCTGTTGAGGCCCTTCGCAATGGCTGTGTGTCGCTGCGATGGAGCGAACATTAGGCACTCCTTCTTTTTCAGTCAATAGGTATGCCTAATTTATTTTTGTTAGGCATGAAAAAGCCCGCACTGGGCGGGCTCTTTGAGAAAGTTGTTCAGCTATCGGTTAAAGCGCTCGACCAACGAATACTGCGTAGACGCTGTCTTGGTCAATTCCTTGTTCAGATTAGCCGACTCGCGTGCTTGGCCAGAAGTTTGGTCGGCTAAGTGGGCGATCGTTGTGATGTTGCGACTGATTTCCTCGGCCACGGCGCTTTGCTCTTCCGTGGCAGCAGCAATCTGCGTGGTCATGTCCGTGATATTGGAAACCGCCTCGCTGATACCCACCAAGGCTTTGTCCGCCTCAAGTACCCAAGAAACGCCTTCTTGGGCTTGGCGGTGACCGCTTTCCATTGTCTGTACTGCGTTGTTGGACGAAGTTTGTAGCTTGGTGATCAGATCATGGATCTGCGTGGTCGATTGCGAAGTGCGCTGGGCTAATTGGCGAACCTCATCAGCTACTACCGCGAAACCTCGGCCCATGTCGCCAGCCCGTGCAGCCTCGATTGCGGCATTCAGTGCCAATAGGTTGGTTTGATCGGCGATGCCTTTGATTACGTCGACGACTGTGCCTATTTCGCTACTGTCCTTGGCCAATTGTGCGACCGTCAGGCTTGTTTCGCCAACAACAGCAGAGAGCCGCTCGATAGCCTCACGGGTATCCCGGGCCACATCACGACCTCGGCTGGTCAGCTGGTTGGCTTGTTGGGTGGCATCAGCCGTCCTTTGGACGTGGCTGGCGACTTCCTGTGTGGTTGCAGCCATCTGGTTGACCGCTGCAGAGACCTGCTCTGTTTCTACACGCTGGCGATCCAGGCCTTTCGAGCTATCAGCGGCAAGCACGTCGGATTGCTCCGCCAGCGCAGTGAGCTGTTCGGCTGTGTCTTGTAGGCGTGTGAGACAAGTCTTCAGGCGCGAAGTCTGACTGACGAAGGCTGCCTCTAGACGAGCTTCTAGTCCGCTCGCATCGCTGTACATCTGGGCGATCAGTGGGTCGGAGGTAGAGGGTTCGGCCATCTGTAGCAGGCGCAGAGTTCCCCGAGTGTGCCAGCGCGAAGAGAGCAACCCGATCGGCACTGCTATGCCTATAGCCAAGGCTGTAGCTATAGGTGCACTGAAGAATAAACCGAATGAGCAGCCTGCCAAACCGATGGCTACATACGGCAGGCAATTCGATAGAGCGGACAGCCAGCGGTCTTGCCGAGGGATTGCCGGCTTTCCTTGGCTGATGCGCTTATAGAGGGATTCAGCACGGCGTATCTGATCAGTCGATGGTTTCACTCGGACTGATTCGAAGCCTACCACCTGGCTGCCTTCAAATATTGGCGTGACGTAGGCATTGACCCAGTAGTGATCGCCATTTCTTGAGCGGTTCTTGACGATACCCATCCATGGTCGGCCTTGCTTGAGAGCAGTCCACATGTGTGCGAAGACAGCAGGGGGGACATCAGGATGACGTACGATATTTTGCGGAGCACCAATTAGATCGGCCTTATCAAAACCGCTGATCTCTACAAAGGCGTCATTGCAGTACGTAATGACTCCTCGAGCATCTGTCGTTGAGATGAGCTTCTGCTGTGGTGCGAGTGTAATCTCACGCTGTGTTACGGGCTGATTGTTTCTCATTCCGATGACTCCATGGTTCCTTAGGAAGGCATCGGCCAAAATTCGGATAAGGTGAGCTGTTTTTGTAAAAAATCTTTTAATAACAATGAGTTGCATTTGTTATTTCAGGTTTTTTGGATCCAAGTTGTTGGTCTAGATATGCTCTTGATTTTGATTAAAAAATGCCGTCCGCTGCCTTGGTGAAACTAGCACTCGCCCCTTAATCTGCTGTAAGAGACGATCGGAAGCAGGAAGCGTTGGCCGCCTGGCTCTAAATAGGTAAAGAATCCGGAGTCTGGATGATCGCCGAGTAGCAGTGTGACGAGCTGGTTTAGCTAGCGGACGAGTACAAGCGAACTGGTGTGATCGACGATGATGATTGGCGGGAGCTGGGGGATGGGGCGACTGCCTTCTATGCGCGTGCAGTAGAAAGGCTTGGGGGTGGGATTTAGAAGGGGTGGGCAGAATCAAGAAGCCCAGCGCCTCGCAAAATCCTCCCCGCCTTCACCTCATCCGCATAGCCACTCAGGTTCTGCTGTTGAGCATCCAACAGCGCGCAAATTTTCATCAGCGCCATCACTTCGTCTGGGGTCTTATTACACTTAGCCATGCCGGTCAGCTCGCCCATTGCCCAGCGAATGACCGCGCTCGCATCCTCAAGATCATAGAACAGCTCCTGCTGTGCAGTCCGTGGACCATCGAGCTGCTGGATCAGATCTGTCATCTATTCAAACGTCCCGATGATTTTGCCGCCTTTGGCCTGATCCGAGTAAGCAGCCAAACCGGACTGCAGCCTCTTTCAGGTCGCGGCGCAGTTGCTGGTTGGGCTTGGTGAGGGACATGGCTTATACCTAAAGCTTCCGAGCGTTCCACACAAGCAGAACTCGGGCCTGGATATGCACGCGCGCAAGCATGTCACCGTCGATCATGATTGCAGGGTACACCGGATTGTCTGAAATCATGCGCAGAGATCCGCCTGTCAGTCGCTGGAGCCGTTTAATAAAAAGCTCACCATCCAGCGTGAAAACGTAGATCGCATCGGTGCGTATTTCGGTTATGCCGCGATCCACCAGCAGGGCATCACCATTGCGGAACGTTCCCTCCATGCTGTCGCCATCACCATCGATGATGGCCAAATTCTCCAGCTTTGAATAAGACAATCCCTGCGTCTGAAGCCAGTCGAGGTGGACGGTAATATCCCTGATCACCTCGATATGGTCGGGGGGAACCCTTCCGGCGCCCATTGATCCGGCCACGTCCATCTGTGGGATCGTTATAAAGCTGGAATCGAGAGACTTCCTTCGTGAATCAATGGAAATTACGTTGCTCTCCTTGCTATCGGGTAAAAGCCCGCCATCCACGCCCTTGCGCATCGATCCCTTTCCGGTAGCCAGCCACATTGGTTGTACCTTCAGAAAATCAGCAGCGATTAAAAGATTCTGCCCTTCGATGGTTTTTGTTTTCCCTGAAAGCCAGTCATTTACAGACGGCGCGCGAATCCCACAGGCCCGTGCAAGAGAAGCCTGGGAAACCTTGGGCGGACCAGCCATGGCCAGCTTTAGTCGTTCTTGAAGTGTCGTCATTAGGGGAGCCTAACACTAGGCATCTAAGGTATTCCTATTGACCTAAATAAAAGGTATGCCTAATATCTCGATCTGTGCGAATAGCCGGAGAAATCAGGCATGAACCCAAATGAAATTATCGACGCTCTCGGCGGCACCTTTCGAGTGGCCGAGCTGTGCGAAGTACGCCCTCCATCGGTAAGCGATTGGAGGAAGTACGGAATCCCGAGGGCGCGAATGATGTTTCTGCGCATTGCTAAGCCTGATGTTTTCAAAGCGCTTGAGGCTAAAGCCTCTAGTAAAACAGCTGCCTGACATGCCCGCCCGCAGATCCATTGAAGAGATTTTGACCGCATCCAACCCGAGGAAAAACTAGGACATGAAAACGCCCGTACTAGAGACCCGTCGCCAAGTCATGGCGGCCGTGTCCAACGCTTTCCCTGGTGGGATGGATTGCGCAGCTGCTCGTCTTGGCATCAAAGACAAACGCCTAGAAAACCAGATCTACGAGACGGCTGGCTGCAAGCCTTTGAGCGATGCCGAAATCTTCGTGCTTGAAAGCGAAACGAAGACTGAGCATCTGCCCGACTACATCTGCGGGATGTACGGCGGTGTGTTCGTGAAGATTCCACAAGCGGGCGAACTGGACAACGTAGACCTATACCAGCGCTCGCTTGCGGCATCTGCACAGCGCGGCGCCTTAGACCAAATGGTTGTATCTGCACTGGACGATGGCGAGATCGATGCGGAAGAAGCCAAGAAGATTCGCGCCCTGCACGCCAAGTACATGTCGGCGAGTCTTGAGGCTGTCGGTGCAGTAATCGAGTTGCACAAGGCTCGCGGCTAAATCGCGAGCACAAAAAAGCCGGGTTCACGGCCCGGCTCATTGCTACATCTGCGAGGCAATAATGAATACACAGAATTCTTACGTCAATACCCCCAACAATGTCGCGACACGTTTTCAGAAATCACAGAATGTGTCGCGCACGTTTGTTTTTCCATCCTGCGTCAGGAACACCTGACATGCAGTTCACCGACACGATCAATCAGGTGAAGGCATTCACGTTGGGTGTGAACTCCCAGAAAGCCTTGCTCGTTGCTGGCGGTGCAGCATGAGTATGGGGCTTATGGTCGCCGCGATGAAGCTTCGCGTCGGCAATCCACTTCGTAAGCTTGTGCTCATCAAGCTGGCGGACAATGCCAGCGATATGGGGGAGTGCTGGCCGTCCTACCAGCATATCGCCGATCAGTGCGAGATCAGCAAGCGTTCCGTTATGAATCACATCACCGCGTTGTGTGAGTCAGGACTGCTGCGCAAGGAAATCAGGAAGGGTGGACCGAAGGGCAATTCGTCAAATGTTTACTTTCTGACCCTCGATGGTGGTGCACCTCCTGCACCAGGGGGAGTGCAGCAGCTTCACCAGGGTGGTGCAGCAAGTTCACCCCCTAGTGAATCTCCTGCACTAGGGGGTAGTGCAGGAGCTGCACCCAGAACCAGTCACTTTTCTGAACCAGTCAATGAACCGGTCATTGAACCAATTGCACCCCCGGCTTCCGCCGAGGTCGTGCCGGCTCAGTCCTGCGGTTTGGTGCTGGTGGTTGATCGCACCGATGCGCCACGGGTTGAGATTCCCGCTGACATGCCAGGCCCAAAAGACCAATCCTGCAAAACGTTCAAGGTCTGGGCGAACTACGCCATGGCCCACCGCAAGCGCTACAGCACTTGGCCGGTTTGGAACGCCAAGGTCGGTGGCCAACTCGGACAACTTGTCGACCGACTCGGCGCCGATGTCGCTCACCACGTCGCTGCGCACTACCTGAAAACCAGCGATGCCGCGGTGCTCCGGAAGTGCCACAGCCTCAACGAACTGTTGGCCAACGCCGAGAGCTATCACACCCAGTGGGTGACCGGTCAGCGCATCAACGGGACAACCGCGCGCCAGATGGAACGCACCGAAGCGAACGCCTCCGCCGCCGAACAGGCCGCGCAAATGGTCTTGGCCAAGCGCCAAGCGGGAGAGCGCAATGAATACCTTTGAAATGAACGACCAGCAGGTTGCCGGGCTCGCTGCAGCGATCTGCGCCACCGCCGAGGCCATGGGTCAGGAAATGAACCCAGGCACCGCGGCGATGATGGCCGAAGATCTTTGCGCTTACTCGGTGCCCGCCGTGAAGGCCGCGTTGAAGGCTTGCCGCTTCGAGGTGAAGGGCAAGCTGGCGATGGCCGACATCCTCCAGCGAGTCCAGGCCGCTGACGGCCGTCCGGGCAAGGACGAGGCTTGGGCGATCGCCATGACCACCAACGATGAATTTGAAACAGTGGTGCTGACCGACGAAATCCAGCTCGCACTGGCTGCTGCAAAACCTGTCCTTGATGCCGGCGACAAGGTTGGTGCGCGCATGGCGTTCAACAGCGCTTACGAGCGCCTGGTCGGGCAAGCCCGGGAGGACAGTAAAGAAGTGAACTGGCATGTGTCTGTCGGCTTCGACGCCAACCGTCGGACGCAGGCGATCACCAAAGCCGTGCAAATGCAGCGAATCCCACAGGACCGTGCTCAGCAGTACTTGGCCGACTTGAGTGTCGCGCCGGTCACTGAAGACGGTCGGGCCGTCGTCGCGCTGCTCACCGGTGAGATCGCTCGGCCTTCGCCAAGGCAGCGCGAGAAACTCGCCGCAGTGAAGGATTCGATGCTGGCGATGCGTAAAGCCTCAGACGAGGAAAAAACAGAACTGCGAATTTTGGCAGCGAACGAGCTGGCGGATCGCCGGGCGCTGCTCATTCAGCAGGCCGAACAATTGGAAGCAAGGAGCGCGGCTCAATGACCATCGACAAACAAAAACTCCAGAAGCTGCTGTGGGCCGAAGCAGCGTCATTCCGTGCCGACTGCGCAGACTGGAAGCGCAATACCGAAGCGCTGCAGGAATTCCTTGGGGAGAAGACTGTGGAGGAGGTGGCGCTTGAGCTGCTGGCCGAGAATGAAGCGCTGCGCAAGGCTGCGCTGGAGGCCCGCGAATTCATTCTTCACGAAGCCGAGGTGCGTGGGCTGCTGGATGAAAACAATGAGGTTTCCTTCAGGCACCCAAGACGCCAAGCGGCCATCGTATCCATCGATGCCGCCATGAGCAAAGCGGTGCAGCCATGACCGACAAGATCAGCGTCAACTGCCAGGCCAAGCTCTCCGAAGCCATCACCGCGCTCAGCACCATGTTCCGCGACAAGAAGTTCGTCGTCGTATCGCTGCGCCCGGGAAAGAACCGCACGCTCGACCAAAACCGGCTGTGGTTCGCGATGTACAAACGCATCGCAGAGATGACACAGATCGGCGACGAGGCTGATGCCCGCCGGTACTGCAAGTTGCACGTCGGTGTGCAGATCCTTCTGAACGAGGATGCCGGTTTTCAGACGGAGTGGTACCGCGTCATGCGTCACCTCCCGTACGAGACGAAGCTGGCCATGATGGGCGGCTGCCATCTGTTCGGCCCGGACGGCTTCCCGGTGACAAGCCTGTTCAATCGCGCTCAAGGCGTGGCGTACACCGACCGGATGGTCGCGCGCTTCTCTCAGCAGGGCGTGTACTTCGACGATCTCTTGAGCCAGGAGGCTGCATGACGATTGAACGGAAGCCGCCCAAACCGAAGAAATGCCGCGTTGCTACTTGTAGGGCCTCATTCGTCCCATCGCGGATGGGGCAGGCGGTTTGCAGCCCGGCATGCGCATTGATCGACGCGCCAAAGAATCAGGACAAAGCGCGCAAGGCCATCGCCCAGCGCGATCGCCGAGATATCCAGGTGCGCAAGGAGAAGCTGAAGAGTAGGGCGGATCACCTCCGCGAAGCCCAGGCCGCCGTGAACGAATACGTCCGCCTGCGTGACGCTCACCTGCCGTGCATCAGCTGCGACGCGATGCCGAACGACAACGACCTCATGACCGGCAGTCGCTGGGACGCTGGCCACTACCGATCCGTTGGTGCGTGCCCGGAGCTGCGTTTCGAGCCGCTGAACATTCACCGCCAGTGCGTGAAGTGCAACCGCAACCTGTCCGGTAACGCGGTCGAGTACCGCATCCGGTTGGTGCTGCGCATCGGTGCCGAAACCGTGGCATGGCTGGAAGGGCCTCATGAGCCCCGCAAGTACACCGTCGAAGAAATCAAAACCATCAAGGCCGAATACCGGGCCAAGACCCGAGAACTGAAAAAGGGGCAGGCAGCATGAATTACCACAATGTGATCTCAGCAGTGGTCCGGGCATTGGCCGCCGAGACGACCAACAGTTCCGGCGGATGCAACGTCGAGCCCCGGGTGCAGGCCAGCAAGCTCAAGGGCGAGATATCCGGGAAGGATGCCGCGCTGTTGGCTGACTGCATCGTGCACAAGCTCCTGCACGCCCAGCTCGCCCCGCGGCATTGGAACGCCTTGGTGGCGAAGTACAGCACGCACCGTGGCCGTAAGATCGACTCCATCGGCCGGCTGGTCGCCGTGGTGAAGACCCCGGCACCGCAGCGCTTCACGCAACAGGCCGTTCTCGTTTGGGCGGTACCGCAGCAGGTGAAGGGCATTCAGCGAGCGGTAACCCAGATCAAGGCGCCGAAGCACCGGGAGAACAAGGAGAAGGGGCAGTGGGATTGGCGCAACGCGGCGGCAGACGCTGACGTCGCCCGGGCAAACAAGCATGCGCGCGCAGTAGCAGAGGACAAGCCTGGTGAAATGATCGTACTGGCCGATTCGAACTACGACATGACGAACTGGGATTCCCAGGGACTTACAGAGCGCACTTACCAGCGCTGGAACAAGGCCATCAAGGACGGGCTGGAGTCGCTTGTGAACGAGGCTCTGGTCGAGGCGCAACACATGCTTGAAGCAGTCGGGGTGCTGGAAAGCGAGGCGGCATAAAAAAGGGCCTCAAAAGGGCTTGCAATGTCATGTCGTCATGTCGCACTATTCACCCATCCTGTCATTCCTGCGTGTGTAGGAGTGATTAGAGAAAGCCTAGCCATTGCGCTGGGTTTTTTTATGCGTATATGGAAAGAGAAAGAGCCGGCATTATCGGGCTTTTAGTTTCTGATTGGGCCGCCGATACATTCACCACTCATTTCAAATGGATGTAATCGGATGGTCATGTACTTGCTCCTGTCGGGGCTCTGCTTAATGGTTGCTATGCAACTGGTCATATTCTGCGTTGCCATAAAAAATTCGTTACCCCAAGCCATGCTCTGCTTAGTCATACCTTTTTATGTGTACGTCTATGCGAAGAAAGACTCACAAGCGAAGGTGTTCCTCTGGGGTTGGTATTTGGGAATTGTTTTGCTCACTGCGGGGGTCGTGGCCTCAGCTTAAAGATATCTCCACATATTCATGAGCCTCGGCATTTGCCGGGGCTTTTTCGTTTTCGGCTCCCCACACCCATTGCTCCGAGCTGAGAGTGCCGTTGGAGCTGATTCAATCTGCAGGTCACGGCCTGCCACATTCCTGACTCCCTGACGGGGAGGAACCGAGATGCCAAACATGCCAGACAAACCAGACACCTGGGCGATAGCGCTTGCGTGGTTGAGCCAGCATTCGCCGATCCTCTATGCGGCTGCGCTGTCCTGCGCAATGGCTGTGTTGCGGATCACTTACGGTGGCGGCACACGTCGTCAGATGCTGGTGGAGGGCGCCATTTGCGGCGGCCTTACACTGACCATCATCAGCGGCCTGGATTTCTTCGGCCTGCCACAGAGCATGGCCACCTTCGCCGGCGGCTGGGTTGGCTTTCTGGGAGTGGAGAAGATCCGCAACATCGCGGATCGGGTGACTGACTTCAAGTTGCCGAGCCGCAAGGCCGAGTAAGTCGCGACACGTTTCGCGAGTCATTAAATCGTGTCGCGACATTGGAGAAGGGCATGAGCAACGTCACCCGCCTGCGCCACGCTCTACCGATGAGCCCGGAAATCAACAAGACCATCGTCGATCTGGGTAGCGTCATCGCCAATGCAGTGAATGTTGCCAAGGCTGCCGGCCTGCCTAAAGGACTGATCGTTTCCCTGTTGAACGGGCACGCCCAGGTGCAGACGAACATCATGGTGAGTTGAAGCGGGAAACAGCAGCAGGGTGATGAAAATGATTGCTCGAATGGAACGTTGCATTATCGATTTCCTGTAGTTGGAGGACTCGATACCCATTATCTGTATCCATAAAAAGCGTTCCACTCAACTCATGCGCTTTTGTCCAGCGCGACCCAATGCTCATCTCTGAGATCAGAAGAATGACAACCAAACAACCCGACTGGGAAGCGATCAAAGCGAGACGACAGGGAGTAGTCCACGGTCAAGGCTTCGAAGCCAAGCAGGCGATCAGTCCTGTACCGTCGTAACATTCGGGGGCCGCGAAATAGCCAAGTACCGCGATAAAGATTACGAAATAGAGGGCGGGCTTCATGAGATTCTCCAAAAAAGAAGGGGAGTAGAAAGTGGGCCACATGAAAAGAATCTTTTGGGTCCTATCTGCCCCCTTTTTAGGGGATGAATAATGAATGCCCGTCCGATTCCACCACCGGATATAGCGGAGTCGGTGGGCATCGTTCTTCGGCCGGCACCCGAAGTATGGGAATGGCTACAAACCGAGATCCTCGCCGACACCGGAAGCATCCACAACGAAGACCATGCCCATCTGATTGATGCGAACATTCGTGTGATGTGGGCATCTGCTGCCTTCACGAAGAAGGGGCGGACAGTAGTTGGCCAGGCCGAACAGATAGCGTTCCGCGCCGGCGGCTGGCAGAAGGCCCGGATGGAGCAGCAGATGCTGGATTGGTTCGGCGATGTGCCGGCTTTCATCATCACCTTGGCTGCGGATTACTGCGCCCAGTGTTCCGACGCGGACTTCTGCGCGGTGGTGGAGCACGAGTTATTTCACATCGCTCAGGCCAAGGATCAATACGGCGCACCCAAGTTCACCCAGGAAGGATTGCCCAAGCTTGAGATGCGCGGACACGACGTTGAAGAGTTCGTCGGTGTGGTGCGCCGCTATGGGGCAAGCCCTGAAGTGCAAGAGCTAGTGGACGCTGCAAACAAGCCTGTCGAGGTGGGGAAAATGAACATTGCGAGGGCCTGCGGAACCTGTCTACTCAAGTCGGCCTGAATGTGAGACAGGTATGAGACGGAATCCAATTTATGGCAGCCCTGAAAAACGATGTGAAAGCCTTCATCGTTCAGGCTTTGGCGTGTTTCGACACCCCGACGCAAGTCTCACAAGCGGTGAAGCAAGAATTCGATGTTGATGTGACGCGACAACAGGTGGAACAGCACGATCCCACCAAGCGCGCCGGAGTGAACCTCGCGGCGAAGTGGCAAACCCTCTTTCATGACACTCGCACTCGCTTCCGCGAAGAAACCGCCGAGATCCCGATTGCGAACCGCGCGTTCCGCCTCCGAGCTATGAACCGGTTCGTTGAGCGCGCCGAGACGATGAAGAACATTGGCTTGGCCATGCAGATCCTCGAGCAGGCCGCAAAGGAGGTCGGCGACGTGTATGTCAACCGACAGAAGAAAAACGACGATGAAAGTGAGCCGGTTGTACCGACCTCAGTTCAGGTTCATGTGATCAACGCGAGGAAGCCGGATGCCGAGCCTGAACGTTCCGCAGGCTGACTTCCTCCAGCTTCCACAAAAGTTTCGCGGCTTTGTTGCAGGGTTCGGTTCGGGCAAGACTTGGGTTGGCTGTGCGGCGCTGTGCAAGCATGTGTGGGAATGGCCAGGTATCAACTCGGGCTACTTCGCGCCGACCTACCCGCAGATCCGCGACATCTTCTTTCCAACGATTGAGGAAGTGGCGTACGACTGGGGCTTGAAAGTCCGGACGAAGGAAAGCGACAAAGAGGTCGACTTCTACAGCGGCCGGCAGTATCGCAGCACGACGATCTGCCGCTCGATGGAGAAGCCGCAGACGATCGTCGGCTTCAAGATCGGCCACGCGCTGGTGGATGAACTCGACGTGTTGCCCTCGCTGAAGGCGCAGCACGCCTGGCGCAAGATTATCGCCCGAATGCGCTACAACGTGCCGGGTCTGAAGAATGGCGTTGACGTGACCACGACCCCTGAAGGGTTCAAGTTCGTCTTCCAGCAGTTCGTTAAGCAGATCCGCGAGAAGCCGGCACTGGCCGGTATGTACGGCCTGGTGCAGGCCAGCACCTTCGACAACGAATTGAACCTGCCGGACGACTACATTCCATCACTGATGGAGTCGTATCCCGAGCAACTGATCCGCGCGTACTTGAACGGCCAGTTCGTCAACCTGACATCCGGATCGATTTACCACTCATACGATCGCAAGCTGAACCAGTGCTTCGACACAGTTCAGCCTGGCGAACCGCTGTTCATTGGCATGGACTTCAACGTCGGCAAGATGGCGGCGATCACCCACGTCAAACGTGATCAGGGACTGCCGCGCGCAGTGGATGAGCTGATGGATGGCTACGACACGCCCGACATGATCAAACGCATCAAAGAGCGCTACTGGCTCCACGACGGAAACGACTTCAAAAAGACCTGCGAGATTCGGATCTACCCGGACGCCTCCGGTGATTCACGCAAGTCGGTCAACGCCAGCATCACCGATATCGCCATGCTCAAGCAGGCAGGCTTCGCAGTCATCGCACCGGCGGCCAATCCACCAGTGAAAGATCGGATCAACGCCATGAACGCCATGTTCTGCAATGCGCAAGGCGAGCGGCGTTACCTGGTCAACCCGTTCACCTGCCCGACCTATGCCGACGGCCTCGAACAGCAGATCTGGGCGTCCAACGGCGAGCCGGATAAGAGCCAGGGTAACGACCACGCCAACGACGGTGGTGGTTACTTCATTCACCGCGAGTACCCGATCATCAAACCGGTCACCGCTATCAAAATGGGATACGCCCGATGAGCAACGACGTCTCCTTCAAGCGGGCGGACTACATCGAAGTGCTGGACCGCTGGGCGACCGTGCGCGATGTCTGCGCCGGCCAGCATCGAGTGGTCGACCGACTGCCGTACATCAATGCTCACGACAAGTCGCCGGAGAACGTAGACCGAAACAAGGCCTATCGCGAACGGGCGGTGTTCAAGAACGCCACCGGCCACACACGAAACGGGCTCCTCGGTTTGGCCTTTCACAAAGATCCGACGCTGGTCGTTGCGAAGAAGCTGGAGTATCTGCAGGACAATGCCAACGGCTCCGGTGTGAGCATCTACCAGCACTCGCAAGGCACGCTGGAAAAGGTGCTTGAGGCTGGGCGCCACGGTTTGTACGTCGACTATCACCAAGACGCCGGCACCGGTGGCCACTCGGTGATCCTGTCGTACTGCGCCGAAGAGATCATCAATTGGCGCACAGGCATGGTGAACGGTCACTGCGTGCTAACCCTTGTAGTGCTGCGCGAGACGCCGGAGATCGAAGACGGCTTCGGTTTCAAGGTGGTCGAGCAATATCGGGAACTGGCACTCGAGGATGATGGTTTTGTCTGCCGTGTTTGGCGCCGGTCCGGGCCGAAAGGTGGCGGGCCGCTGGCCGTTGTTCAGGAGTTCAAGCCCACCGGCGCCGCCGGCCGCCTGAAGGAGATCCCGTTCACCTTCGTTGGCGCGCAGAACAACGATCCGAGCATTGATGAGTCGCCGCTCTACGACATCGCCATGATCAACCTGGGCCATTACCGGAACAGTGCCGACTACGAAGACAGCGTCTTTTGGTGCGGCCAAGCCCAGCCTTGGATTTCCGGTCTGGATGAACAGTGGCGCGACTGGATGGAGAAGAACGGCGTCTACGTCGGCTCCCGCGCCCCGATGATGCTGCCTGCCGGCGGACAGTTCGGCTACGCCCAGCCACTGCCGAACACGCTGGTGAAGGAGGCGATGGCCGACAAGAATCAGATGATGATTGAGCTTGGCGCCCGGATGGTCGTGGCCTCTCTATCTTCCAAGACGGCGACCGAAGCACGTGGTGATCAATCTGCATCGACGTCGGTGCTCGCCGGCTGCGTGGCCAACGTCAGCGAGGCTTACACCCGGGCGATCATGTGGTGCTGCACGTACATGGGCGTCAACGACGCGAAGGTCGCCTACCAGATCAATCAGGAGTTCGTGGAGCTGACGGCTGATCCACAAATGATCACCGCCTTGGTCGGCCTCTGGCAGAACGGTGGATTCGCCAAAGCGGATCTTCGGGCGTACCTGCGCAAATTGGGCCTGATCGCGCCTGAGCGCACAGACCAGCAGATCGATGGCGAGCTGGCAGAGCAGGGCGACGGCTTGGGCCTGGACGATGAGGACAAAGTAGATGGCGGCAAACCAAGCAATCCTTGACGCTACGATTCGGCACGCTGTCTTCCTCGAAAAGCTTAAGGCTGGGGAGGTCGGCAAGTTCGCCCCTTTCCTGAAAGAGATCGACCGCTCGATTCGCGACAGGCTCACCCAGTCAGATCTGACCGAGTACAACGTGAAGCGACTGGAGGCGCTGCTGAAAGAGGTCGACAGTCTGTTGCTCGGCATCTTCGACCGCTACAGCGTGCAACTGAACCTCGACCTGATCGATATCGCCAACTATGAGGCCGAGTTTGAGGCATCGAGCCTGGCCCGCTCGGCGCCGGTTGGTGTCTCGTTGGATGTGGTCGCGCCGACGGCAGCGGCTATCCGCACCGCGGTGCTGACCAATCCCCTCAGTGTGCGCGGCACCGGCGGCGGCAAGCTGTTGAAGTCGTTCATCAAGGGCTGGACCAGTGCAGAGCGTGATCGCGTCACCGGCACTATCCGGCAGGGCTTCTTCGAGGGGCAAACGAACTTCCAGATAATCCGCAACATCCGCGGCACGAAGTCGGCCGGCTACAAGGACGGGATTCTCGCCACCACCAACCGCAATGCCAGCACGGTCGTGCACACCGCGATTCAGCATGTGTCGTCTCAGGCGCGCATGGAGGTGGGCAAGGCCAACACGGACATCGTGTCCGAAGTGGAGATGGTCGCCACGCTGGACAGTAAAACCAGCCAACAATGCCGGTCGATGGACAAACGAAGGTTTCCGGTCGATTCCGGGCCGAGGCCACCGTTTCACCCGAATTGCCGTACGACGTTCGTTCTGCTGACCAGGCTCAGCGAGATGTTCGCCAAGGGCGCTACGCGGGCAGCGGTGGGCGCAGATGGAGCAGGGCAGGTCAGCGCGAGCCTCGACTATTACCACTGGCTTCAGCAGCAGCCTGCTTCGTTCCAAGACGTGGCAATCGGGCCGATGCGGGCAAAGCTGTTGCGCGAGGGCGGACTGAGCATTGAGCGCTTCGCAGAACTACAGCTTGATCGCAATTTCGCGCCGCTGACGTTGGTGCAAATGAAGTTGTTGGAGCCTCTGGCATTCGAGCGTGCAGGATTACTTGACCTATAGTGCCTTTGATGTCAGTTTTTTTCGAATTCTAGGGACGGGGCTGATTTGATGCTAAGTAATATTAATGGCGTAGATAAAAAAATTGTTTTTGATTTTGCATATGACTTTTTATGTGAGTTTAATCCTTGCCTTTCGCGAAGATCTTCGATGTTTAAATCATATAATAAGGGGCTTGGTGAATTTCGGGCTATTTTATATGACTTATTCCATAGGGGGCGTCTAGCCAGAGAGGTCGCTAACTCGATTTTTCTAGCGCTGATTCTTATTAGGCGTAACGAGATTCTAAGGTCAAATGTAACGAGGAAAAATATAGAATTTGCGTTCTCGTTGATTGGCGATCGTTCGAGAGTCTCAAGCAGGGACGTGCGACGAATTTGTAGGATTATGGTTGCGCACTATAGGATTGAAAGAGCTGCAAACTCAGGTGGCGCATTTCAAATTTTTTCTAGTTTACATGAATCGGGTGCGGCGTATGAGTATGAGAGGTTTCTGACCTCGATGACACCCCATATCGATGTTTTGGAAATGTGTTACGACTTCAAATTGAGCTGATTAGATCTGAATAACTATAAACCCGCTCCGGCGGGTTTTTTTATGCCTGTAAAGCGGGCGACATATTCCCAAGGGGTGCATCAACGTGGCAGAAGAAAACGAAATCGACCTGGAAAATCCGGCAGTCAAGGCCGCTATCGCGACTGCCGTTGAAGCTTCCGTTTCTGGCCTGAAAACCAAGAACACCGAGCTGCTGGGCAAACTGAAAGACACCACCGGCAAGCTCACTCAGTTCGAAACGCAGTTCGAAGGCATCGACATCGACGCCGTCAAAGGTCTGCTCAGCCGAGCAGGCCAAGACGAAGAAACCAAGCTGCTGACCGAGGGCAAGGTGGATGAGGTCTTCAATCGCCGCACCGAGCGCCTGCGTGGCGACTACGACAAGCAGTTGAAGACCGTTACGGCGCGAGCTGAGAAGGCTGAAGCATTCGCTGCCAAGTTTCAGGGCAAAGTCCTGGGCGATTCGGTGCGCGGTGCTGCACTGAAAGCCGGCGCACTGCCGGAAGCAACCGACGACATCATTCTGCGCGCCAAAGGCGTGTTCTCGCTGAACGAAGAGGGTGAAGCGGTCGCCGTTGATGAATCCGGCCAGGTCATCCTTGGCAAAGACGGCAAGACTCCTCTGACTCCGCTCGAATGGGCGGAATCACTGCGCGAAAGCGCACCTCATCTGTGGCCAAGGGCCTCAGGGACACAAGCCCCGGGCGGGGGTGGCGGCCAGGCTGCATTCAAGCGCTCCGAAATGACTGCCGAGCAAAAGCGCGACTACCAGCGCAAGCACGGCCAAACCGCATACCTGCAATTGCCCAAGTAAGGGGATTCACCCATGGCAACGACTGTGAACAGCGACCTGATCATCTACAACGATGAGGCGCAAACCGCATACCTGGAGCGTGTCCAGGACAACCTCGATATCTTTAACGAATCGTCCAATGGCGCGATCGTGCTCGACAACGAGTTGATCGAAGGCGACTTCCGCAAGCGTTCCTTCTACAAAATCGGCGGCTCGCTGGAACATCGAGACGTCAATTCGACCGGCAAGGTGACCGCGAAGAAGATCGGCGCCGGCGAGGCCATTGGTGTGAAGGCTCCGTGGAAATACGGCCCGTACCAAACTACCGAAGAAGCGTTCAAGCGCCGCGGTCGTCCGGTCGACGAGTTCTCCCAGATCATCGGTGCCGATGTTGCCGACGCCACTCTGGAAGGTTTCATCCAGTACGCCACTGCCGCGCTTCGCGCCTCGATCAGCTCCAACGCTGAAATGGTGGTTTCGGCCAACATCGAGACCGACGGCAAGAAGACCCTGACTCGCGGCATGCGCAAGTTCGGTGACAAGTTCGGCCGCATCGCGCTGTGGGTCATGCACTCCAGTGCTTACTTCGACATTGTCGACGAGGCGATCGCAAACAAGGTCTACGAAGAGGCGGGCGTCGTCATTTACGGCGGCTTGCCAGGTACTCTCGGCAAGCCAGTGCTGGTGACCGACACCGCGCCGGCTGATGTGATCTTCGGCCTGCTGCCAAACGCCGTGGTGATCACTGAATCTCAAGCGCCCGGCTTCCGTTCGTACGCGGTGAACGACGAAGAGAACCTCGGTATCGGATATCGCGCTGAAGGCACCGTCAACATCGATGTCCTCGGCTACAGCTGGAAGGAAACCGCTGGCGGTGCGAACCCTACGCTTGCCGCAGTGGGTTCGGCTGCGAACTGGGTCAAGCATTCCAACAGCAACAAGGTGACTGCTGGTGTGCTGATCACCCTGACTACCACGCCACCAGCCGGCGGCTGATACTGGCCCTGACAGCGGCCAGCGATGGCCGCTACGGAGACTTTTATGGAACTGGTTTACTCCACTCAGAACTCGGACTTCGATCCGGAAAAGCGGTACCGCAACCCAGCGCACTTTGATCGACCTGAAGCGGGTGTGACGCATGCAGTTGTGATTGGCGACTGGCCGAAGGTGGTCGAGGCTTATGAGGAGCGGGGCGTCGAAGTTTCTGTGTTGAAACCTCTGATCAGCCAGCCAGGTGAATCGGATCGTGCCGACACCATCGCCAGTCTGGAACAGGACAACGACATGCTCCGCGCTGAGCGTAACGGCATCCTGCGACTGATCGATGCCGCCGAGGGGCAATCGAGGCTGGAACACCCGGGCGCCGGCGAACTGCCAATCCGCTTGTTCGGTGCTCTGAAAGCAATTCACGAGGGAGTCGAAGCCCTCACGAGCGAGCGTGACAACCTGGCGAGCGAGGCCGAATTGCTTCGCGCCGAAGTCGCAAGCCTGAAAGCTGCTGCAGAGCCGGTCGACAATGCCGAAAAGATCGCCGGTCTCAAAGCGAAGCTTGACGCCGCCAACGTGACGTATCGGGCGAATGCTTCGGTAGAATCGCTGGAAAAGGCAGTTGCTGACCTGCAGCAGGCGTAATAACCCGGGTGCCCGGTAACGTGGCACTCGATCCAGAACACCACAGCGAGCTGATTCATGACTCTCATCATCGAGGACGGTACCGGCAGGCCTGATGCCGAAAGCTACGCATCCGCCGAAGACCTGGCCATGTACGCCGTGAAGTTTGGCGTGACCATCCCGGCGGAGGTTCCGGCACAGGAGGCGTTACTGCGCCGGGCCGCACTGGCGATGGATGGCATGACGTGGAAAGGGCGAAAGTCCAACAGCGAGCAGGCACTATCCTGGCCGCGCCGCGGCGTCGAGCTGGATTACGAGATCAAGCCCGACAGATATCTGCCAGCGCGTATCCAGTACGGCCAAATGGCGCTGGCTGCCGAAATTCATACCGACGACGTCGACCCGATCGAGACGCGCAAAGGCGCGGTGACGCTGGAGCGTGTCGAAGGGGCAGTGACTCGCGAATACGCGACGATCCAGAACACCAGCGGCCGACTGCTGCCGGCGGCGCCGGATCGCCCGAGCGCGACACAGTTTGCTGACTATTTGCAGCGACGTGGGTTGTTCGCTGTAAGGTCGTGAGGTAGCGTAGATCCTTCATTTAAATGGAGGTTTTATGATTATCAGCAATGACCAAAAAAATGCTTTTTGGGAAAAAGCTTACCTTGCTGCGATAGCAGGGTTGTCGGCTAGACCGAATGTTTCCGAAAGCGATGTCGTCAATCGAGCAGTTGATACTGCTAATAAAGCTCTCGACGCTTATGTGACTCGGGCTGCGAGATTCACTAGTTAGACTATTACCTCATGATTTGGAGCCGCCATGGCCTTCTATGACGAAATGGCCGTGATGGCTCTGGAGATGATCACAGAGTTCGGCCAACCCGTGACCATCAGCAAGACGGAGCCGGGCGAATACGATCCTGAAACAGGTGGGGATTCACCGGGCGCCACCATGGAGCAAACCGCCCAAGGCATCCTGCTCGACTTCACCGGCCAGGAATTCCAGAACAACAGCCTCATCAAGCAGGGCGACAAGAAGCTGAAAATTGCTGCACAGGGGCTGGAGTGGGTGCCTGAACTGCTGAACAAGGTGATTATTCAGGGGCGCACCTGGGCGATTGTCCCGCCATTGAAAGAGATCAACCCAGCCGGCACGCCGATCCTCTACGAATTGCAGGTGCGGTCATGAGCCGCGCCGGCGCCGGCCAGTCCGGCAGCTTCGCTTTAAGTCTCGCCGAGTTCGCAGCCCAAGCCACTGAAGCCATCGACGCCAGTCTTCGCGAGATCATCATCGAGGTGGGTAACAGCCTCATTCGCATGTCACCGGTGGGCAACCCCGAGATCTGGGCGCAGAACGTCGTCGCGAGTCAGTACAACAAGGCTGTCGAGGATCACAACAGTGGACTGCGGAATGCCCCGGCCAATCTGACGAAAGCTGGCCGACTCAAACCCGGACGAAAGCTTCACGATGGCATGGATATCAGCGCGCCGAGTGGCTATGTCGGTGGCCGGTTCCGAGGCAACTGGATGTTCAACATTGGTTCGCCGGATAGCACAACGACCGACGAAGTAGACCCGAGCGGGGCCAAATCAACGGCACGGATCGTTGCCGGCGCGATCGAGTTCAAAGCCGGCGATACCTGCTATATCACCAACAGCCTTGGATATGCGATTCCGCTGGAGTTTGGACATTCGACCCAGGCGCCAAGCGGGATGGTCCGCGTTACCGTGGCCCGCTTCCAGCAGATCGTGCTAGAGGCCATCAGGAACAACCAGGTATGAGCCATAACCTCATCGCTTCGATATTTGAAGCCAGGCTGATCAACTGGGCTAAAGCATTGCCGGTACCGCTGAAGGTCGTCGTTGAGAACGAGGCTTATATGCCTGCCGACGGCGCCACTTACCTGAAGGCGTTCACACTCCCGGCCGACACGGGAAGCAATACGCTAGCCGGCGACCACAAGCTGTACACGGGCGTGTTTCAGGTCAGCATCGTGACGCCCTCCGGCAAATATCGCGGGGCGGCCGGCGCGCTGGCCGATCAGATTGCCGCGCTTTTCCCGCTTTACGAGCGAAACACCAAAGGCGCACTCACGGTGGTGACCATGACGCCGGTTGACCCCGGTCCCGGCATACCCGACGACACAACATTCACCGTGCCTGTGTCGTTCCAATACCGATCCGACACAACAATTTAATCCGCCCATTGGGCAAACCCGAAACCCGCCATGAGCGGGTTTTTTCATGTCTGAAAAGAGGAAACACCAATGGCTGGCATTCAAATGCCCAACGGCGCAACGTTCGAAATTGCTTCCGCCTATGGCACTGCAATCCCGTTCACCTCGCTGAGCAACGCGAACCCGGCGGTTGCTACTGCTGCGGCGCATGGTCTGGCCGAAGGCGACATCATCGCGGTTAACTCCGGCTGGACGCGCCTTGATGGCCGTGCCGTACGTGTTGCCGATATCGCCAGCGGCACATTCGCACTGGGCGGCGTGAACACTACCAACGTTCAGCAATATCCGGCAGGCTCCGGCGTCGGTTCGGCGCGCGAAGTGACCTCGTTCACCGAGATCTCGCAAATCACCGAACTGAACTCCACCGGTGGCGATCAGCAGTTCCTGACCTACGGCTTCCTGGCTGACGATGATGATCGGCAGATGCCAACGACGAAGAACCCAATCACGCTTTCAATCACGGTGGCCGACGACCCCTCCAAGCCCTATGTCGATGTTTGCGAGGCCGCCGACGATGACAAGCAGCCGCGCGTTCTGCGCCTGAACCTGCCGGGCGGAAGCAGCATCGTTTACAACGGCTACGTGTCGATCACCTCGACTCCGACCATGTCGCGCAACAACCTGATGACTCGCGTTATCAGCGTGGCGCTGACCGGTCGTCCAGCCCGTTACGCGGCGGTGGTGTAATCCATGGCCAAGTTCAAGATTGCTCAAAACCCGACGTTCAAAGCCGACGTGGATATTCCGCGCGTCGGCGGCACCACGATCAAAGTGCCGTTTGAGTTCAAGTACCGAGATCGTAAGGAGCTGGCAATGCTGTTCGCAGGCTGGCAGGAAAGCGCGAAGGAAGACCAAGAGCGCTTCAAGGCCAAGGGGGACGAACTCACTTTGATCGAGATCACCGACTCTCACGTCGAGCGGCAGATCGAGCAGGTCACCCAATTGGTCATGGGCTGGGGCTTTGAAGACAAATTGAGCCCCGAATCGATTCGCGCCCTGGTGGAAACCTCGGCCGGCGCCGGTGACGCGATTGTGGATGCTTACCAAAAGGCATTCTCGGCGGCCCGACTGGGAAACTGACAAGGGTCGCCCGCCTGATGTACGAGCCTGGTCCGTCTGAGGCGGATCTGGCGGCGTTCGGCTTGTCCCCCTCAGACATACCCGAGGAAGAGTGCGAAGTGCTGGCTGAGAACTGGCCGGCCTTCGTGCTCTTCAACGCGATGTCCACTCAGTGGCGCACCGGCATGGGCGGTGCTACCGGCCTTGATTACACAGCTCTTCGAGACGTCTCCGACTTTGTCGGCACCTCCAGAAAACAACTCAGAGAGATTTTCCCAGACCTTCAAGCAATGGAGGTCGAGGCCCTGCTCGTCATGAGCGAATCGAAGTAATGGAGCACTCATGTCGGGCACAATCGCGCAATTAGGTATCGAGGTAAATTCGGGCGATGCCGTCCAGGCCGCAACAGATCTGGATCGCCTGACTCAGGCTGGCGCCAAGGCCGAAAAAGCCGCTGATGGTGTAGCGGCAAGTTTTGACAAAGCGGCAACCGCATCCACCGGTCTGGCCACCGCCGAGGGCAAACTGGTCGAGTCCACCGACGATGCAATGAAACGTCTAACGGCGATGGCGAAAGCCTCGTTGGAGTCGAGCGAGTACTACCAGCGGCTGACTACCAGCGTCGGTTCTAGTGCATCGGCAATGGATGCGTCGGGTTCATCGGTCAGCAGTCTCGCGGCACTCAAGCGGCGCTTGCAGGCGGAATCGGATGCACTGGTCGGCTCTACGGATAAAGAGGCTGAGGCGGCGAAGAGGGCAGCCGCTGCAACTGGCGTTCAGGCCGAAGGTCTTCAAGCGCTGCTCGGCAAGATTAATCCCGCAATTGCCGCACTCGATAAGCTGGACCAGCAGCAGGCCCAGCTTCAGAAGTACAAAGCGGCGGGGCTGATTGATGCCGACACCTTCCGCGAATACTCGACACGCATCGACGCTTCCAGGCAGAAACTGGGAGACTTCGACGAAGGTCTTCGCAAAGCCGGTGTCAGCTCGAAACAAACTGAAGCCGCACTGCGTCAGCTTCCAGCGCAATTCACGGACATCTTCACCAGCCTGGCTGGTGGGCAAAATCCGTTGCTGGTTCTGCTTCAGCAGGGTGGGCAGATCAAGGATTCTTTCGGTGGCGTGGGCGCCACGTTCGATGCCCTCGGAGCAAAGATCAAATCCCTGGTCACCGGCGGTGCAGGGGCGGCAGTGCTGGGCGAGTCACTGGCCGGCATAGCCGTCAATGCCAAGGACATGGCCGAAAATACCGGTAAAGCAGGTGAAAGCCTGTCTGGCCTGGCTGAAGGTGCCAACACGGCAGCCGACGCGACAAAAAATGCCAAGGAGGCCGCAGCGGCACTGAAAGCCGCAACTCCGCCTTTGGGTGTTGGGCTGGGTGTCGTTCTCGCTGGAGCCGTCGCTGCAGCTGCGGCCATTGCGGCGCTTGGCTTCGCGTACAAGCAGGGCAGTGCGGAGTCCACTGCGTACACAACCGCACTGGCGATGACCGGCAATACGGCCGGAACAACGGCCTCGCAGCTCAGCGTCATGGCCAAGTCCGTGTCCGAGTCAAACGGGACAATCAATGAGGCAGCGGCAAGCCTGGCTCTGCTCGCAGGCTCGACGAGAATCCCTGTCACCTCGTTCGAGATGATCGCTACCGCCGCGGCGAACTTTGAGGATGCTACTGATAAAGCAGCATCAGAAACCGTCGCCAACTTCGAGAAGATCGCCAAAGACCCAGTTAAGGCAGTTCTTGCCCTGAACGAGTCGATGAACTTCCTGACAGTCAGCACGTATGAGCAGATCACTTCGCTTGAGCGCCAAGGCAGAACCCAAGAAGCTGCGACCGTTGCGAGCAAGGCTTATGCGGACTCTCTGAACACCGTTTCCGCGAACGTGAAAGCGAATCTCGGCGTTATCGAGGCTGCCTGGAAGGACGTCGCGGATGGCGCCAAAGGTGCTTGGGACGCGATGCTCAATGTCGGTCGGGAGAAATCCTTCGCCGACAAAATGTCAGACCTTGAGAGGCGCATAGCCGACTTCAAAACGCAGGGTGAAAGCATTGGCGGCAGCTACGGGGCGTCTCTTGCGGCCAACGGCGTGGCAAAGCTTGAAGCCGAGAAGACCCAGCTCCTGATTGAAAAGGGAGAGGAGGATCGCCGGGCGGCCGCTAAAGGGTTTGCTCAGCAGCAGGAAAAGAAAGCGGTTGCAGCGGCAGAGCACATCGGCAAAGTCCGCGAGGGCTTCCAGAGCAACGAGCAGAAGCGAGATAAGGAGATTCTCGATTACCGCAAAAGCGTCGAGGAACTCAGGAAGCGAAATGCGGCCAGCCCCTTGCTTGACGAGAAGCTCGTTGCGAAAGATATCCAGAACATCAAGGACAAATACAAAGACCCCAAGGCTGCTTCTGCCGGCGCCGTCGACCTCACCGGTTACAACACCGCGCAGAACGCTCTCAAGGAAATCCAAGCCGAATACGCGAACACCCAGAAACAACTGGATGCTGCGCAGAAGGCCGGGCTGATCTCGCAGCAGGAATATCTGCTCAAGCGCGAGGCGCTGATCGGCAACGAGCGGGACGAGGTCACTGCCGCATATGAGACAGAGATTGCAGCGCTCGAAGCCGCCAAGTCGAAGGCCAGCACCACGGCCGAGCAGCGCATTCAGCTCGACCAAAAGATCGCCGACGCGCGCACCGACATGGTAAAGGCGCAGAAGGCGGCGGACAGCGAGCTGGACGTGCTGGCAACGAATGAGTTGGGACGACTGAAGAAGCAGGAGCAGGCCGTTCAGACTTACACCAGCGCATTGCAGAAGCAAGTCGAAACCTTGCGTGAGCAGGGAAAGCGCGCGGCTGCGGGACTTGGCCAAGGTGATCGGGAGCGCGGTTTAACCGATCAGCAAAACGCTATCGACGACCGCTTCAATCAGCAAAAGCTGGATCTGGCCAACCAGTACGGCGACGGCTCGCGCGGCATGAGCCTCGACGAGTACACACAGAAACTGGCCGCGCTGAAAAACACGCAGCAGGATCTGCACGATACCGTTCAGGCCAACTATGACGAGATGACTACCGCCCAAGGCGACTGGAGCGCCGGCGCGTCGTCGGCGTGGCAGAACTACCTGGAGTCAGCGCGTGATGTTGCCGGGCAGACCAAAAGCCTATTCACCAACGCCTTCAGCTCCATGGAAGACGCGGTCGTCAACTTTGCAATCACCGGCAAGGGATCGTTTTCGGATTTCACCAAGTCGATCTTGGCGGACATGGCGCGCATCGCGACCCGTCAGGCCAGTTCGGCGCTGCTGAGCAGTCTGGTCGGAGCGGGTGCGAGCTACTTCGGCGGAGCCGCGGCCGCTTCGTCAACAGGCTCAACCGCTGCGGGTTATAGCGGTGATCTGTCTGGTTTCACTCCGGGCAGTATTCAAGCGGACGGTGGCGCGTGGTCGGGTGGCGTTCAAATGTTCGCCAATGGCGCTGCATTCACCAACTCCGTTGTGAGCAAGCCGACAGCGTTCGGTATGGCTGGCGGGCAGACCGGCGTCATGGGCGAGGCAGGGCCGGAGGCGATCATGCCTCTGACCCGTACTGCCGGTGGCCAGCTGGGTGTGCGCGCAATCAGTGGCGGCGGGAGTGGTGGCGGCAACGTCTACAACTTCCCCGTCGCAGTGACGGTGCAAACCCAAGGTGGCGGCGCGGCCAGCACGGAAGACACCTCGCAGTTGGGCAAGGGCATTCAACAGGCGGCGAAAACCGAAGCTGAAACCGCAATTGCCCGAGCGCTTCAGCCAGGCGGTTCTATCTGGCGTCTTACAAATGGGAGGGGCTGATGGCCATCGAAAAATTTACTTGGCCGACTCAGCATGGTGATTCGCCCGAGATTTCCTATCGGGTACGCACCTCGCAGTTTGGCGGCGGCTACAAACAGGAAGTTGGCGACGGGCCGAACAACAAGGAAGACGCGTACCCGATCACCTACAGCGGCCCTCAAGCCAAGGTACTGGAGATCATGGCGTTCCTTGATCGGCACGCCGGCGCGAAAGCCTTCCTTTGGACGACTCCCTTGGGCCAGCTTGGCCTGTTCACGTGCAAGAACCCCGTGCCCACTCCGGTGGGCGGTGGGGTTTTCAAACTTACCGCCACGTTCGAGCGTGCATTCCATCCATAAGGGGCAATCATGCCGCTGATCAGTGACATCCAGGTGCTTGAGCCTGGCAGCGAAGTGCTGCTCTTTGAATTGGACGGCACAGACTACGGCGCGGATGTTCTGCGCTTCCACGGACACGCAATTCCGCACACGCCGGCCGAGTTGATTGCCGCCGGCGGCAATGCCGACCAACTGCCGGCGAAGGCGATCTACTGGCAGGGCAACGAGTACAGCGCCTGGCCCATGCAGATCGACGGCATTGAGGCAAACGGCGACGGCACAGCGGTCCGGCCAACTCTGTCGGTGGGCAACGTGAATGGGCGTATCACCGCGCTCTGTCTGGCGTTCGAGGACTTGCTCGAGTTCAAGCTGACGATGCGGCACACGCTCGGCAGCTACCTCGACGCCGCGAACTTCCCCGCCGGCAATCCGACGGCAGACCCAACTCAAGAAACGATTGAGGTCTGGTACATCGACCAGAAGACGAATGAGGACGGGGAGACAGTCAGTTGGGAGTTGGCGAGCCCGGGCGACGTCGGCAATGAATCAATCGGGCGGCAGGCCACAACCCTTTGCCATTGGTGCCTAACCGGCGGATATCGCGGGCCGAACTGCGGCTACACCGGACCGTACGTCACGAAGGACGGCGTCATCACTGACAACCCTGAACTGGACGAGTGCGATGCCACGCTCGGCAAGGGCTGCATACCGCGTTTCGGCGAAGGAAACCCGCTGCCGTTTGGTGGCTTCCCAGCTGTATCCCTGATCGCACGGAGCTGACATGCGAAAGCACATCTTGAGCGCTATCCAGGCGCACGCGGCAGCCGAATACCCGAAAGAGTGTTGCGGGCTTTTGGTGGCGATCGGTCGCAAGCAACAGTACTTCCCCTGCATTAATGTCTCCAGCGAGCCGAACGCAGAGTTCCGAATCGATCCTGAGCAGTACGCGGCGGCCGAAGACGTTGGCGAAGTGATCGGCGTGGTGCATTCGCATCCAGACGCTACCAGCAGGCCGTCACCGCGTGACCTCGCCATGTGCGAAGCCACCGCGATGCCTTGGCACATACTCAGTTGGCCGGAGGGCGATCTGAGAACTGTCATGCCATCTGGCGACGTTCCGCTGCTGAAGCGCCCGTTCGTGCACGGCGCCTGGGACTGCTGGCAGGTCTGCGCCGATTGGTATAAGCGCGAGTGGGGGCTGGAGTTCGAAGCCTTCAAGCGCGCCGACGGCTGGTGGGAGAGCAAGGACGATACCAGCCTGTACGAGGCGAACTACGAGGCCGCTGGCTTCTACCGCGTGGACCAGCCGCAACGCGGCGACATGATTGTGATGGAAGTGGGTCGCACCGTTTACCCGAATCATGCCGGCATCTTCCTCGGCAACGATCCAGCGCTGCCTAGCGAGGATGCGGCGACGTTCGGACCCGGGCCGTTTCTACTGCACCATCTGTACGGCAGGCCGTCCGAAGTAATCGTGTTCGGTGGGCCGTGGTTGGACAAATCCAGATTAGTTTTGAGACACCGGAACGCTCTATGATTGCATACGTCTCTCTACATCAAGTCATTTAATCTCGAACTGTATTTGTTAAGTATGTATGTGCTGCGTGTTAATTACGACTTTTCCATAGTTGAAATGGAAGGCTAAGTATTCGCATTAAAATACTCGTTGCTCGCTGTGCTTTCAATATTCTGGCTCGCGGTTTAAGTTGGGTTAAGCAATCTCTGAAAGCGCTGCTTCCTAGACTCGGAGCGAAGCCTTTTCCTGAAGCCAGCTCTTCAGGGTGTTTTAATGTTAGTCTCGCAAACTCTTCTGCAAAGGGCAGCGCATGTTTTGAAAGATATTCGCTTAAATAGTCCTCGTGTACGACATCAATAGCCCACAGACGATCTTTCTGCCAATCATCAGAGTCACCTTCATACTCATGGCGAGCAACACGAACCCATGGAGTTAATTTTGCTGTTGAATTTGGGTTTTTTGAGTTGACGAGTACCATTGGCGCGTTTACTACCGCAATTGGAATAGTCAGGCCTGCCGAAAAATACTGATATGTCGAACGGGGAGATCTTGAATGTTCGAAGTGGGATGCAGCCTTTATTAAAGGCAAAACGATACCATTGTAGGACTCTTCTCCGGATAGCTCTAATGATTTTCCTTGGCGTCTGGTACACTTGCTAAGCGTGCTAGATATAGGTGCGTCAGAAATGAATTTGTGCTTATCTAGCCCTAACGCCGTTAACGTTGATATGGTCCAAGTAGACGGATCGTCATCAGTTATTAACTCAATGCTATCCGATTTTAAACCTGCAATCGTTGGGAAGTATTCTAAAAGGGGTGGGTGGTTTGATTCGAAAAAAACGAAAGGAAGTTCTGACTGCTTGCACTCGATTAACAGATTTAAAATTGGTGTGACTTTTGGCTGGGGTTGGTGAATGTCAATAAGTCTTTTACTGGCTAGAATATCTAATGATCGTAGTGCATGACTATCTCGATCCTTGTATGACCATTCTTCTTGTATGTAAAACTCTGAGCTGAGAGTCTCAGTCACACGTGTTTGCAGTGGGTAGCCTGATTTAGCTATCGCCTCAAGTACGTCTGATTCATCTACACCTGCTGCAAGACAGTTACGTTCTGGGTTTCCTACTGAAGAATGCATAAATTAATTTTCCTTAATCAAATGTGATGAGGCTGGGACAGCATATCGTCATTAACCGCCTCGTGCCTCACCTAACAAGGCTCCGAGAAGATTAAGAGTTTTGCGTCTATCCGCCTCAGTAAGCCAAAAAGCTGTTAAGAGTGCAGCCATTCTAACAATCATCGGAACTGAGGTTGCAGTGTCAAGAGGGCGCGGTGTTAGAGTTGACGATTTGCAAAGGAATGACCTGCATGAAATTGATCGTAGGAGCGTTGGCGGTAGCGCTGTTGGCGGGGTGCGCGACGTCTCCAGTTCCGTCCAGTGAAGCCGACCCGGTCCCATCGTCAAGATTGTTTGCGTTTCAAACCCCGGCGCTTGGTGATTCGGTACTCGTTGTCACCCGGGACAGGGGCTTTGTTGGCGGCGGCTGCGATACGACGGTGAGCATCGACGGTCGCCGGGCAGCAGAAATCGCCTCAGGCGAGACCGCGAAATTCCGCGTTGCTCCAGGTGAACACATTTTATCTGCGTCATCCTGCGGGAGCGGCCTGAAAGAAAGGGAAACGAACACCAAGGCCGGCAGCACCAAGAAATTCAGGATATCCATAGACTCAGCGATGAGCATGGACTTATCACCCACCATGCAATGACAGAAGCCGCCTCCGGGCGGTTTTTTATGTCCGGAGAAAAAGCCTTGGCAGCCACGCTCAGCAATAACCCAGCCATGACCACCATTCTTCTTTCTGGCCCGCTCATCAAGCTGTTCGGCCGTGCTCACTATCGTGAGCTTGGCAGCAGATCCGTGGGCGAGGCCTTCAAGGCGCTCAAGTGCACCCTGGAAGGATTTGAGGCGGCGATCAAGGACCTTGAACGAAAGGGGATGCGTTTCGCGATTTTCAGGAATAGGAAAAACGTAGCTGAAAAAGATTTGGGCCTCGGCGGAACCCAAGAGATTCGAATCGTCCCGGTCATTTCTGGCAGCAAGCGGGCAGGCCTTCTTCAAACAATTATTGGTGCGGTTCTGGTCGTGGCCGGCTCGTACTTTGGGCAGCCCTGGGCCGTGCAATTGGGCGCTGGACTGGTAGCTGGTGGCGTCATTCAGATGCTCAGCCCTCAAGCTAAAGGTTTGAAGCAAAGCGCATCCCCTGAAAATGCCCCGTCCTACGCCTTCGGAAGCGCCAAGAACACCACGGCCAGCGGCAACCCCGTACCGATCTGCATCGGCGAGCGCCGGTGGGGCGGGATGATCATCTCGGCCTCGATTCTGGCCGAAGACAAATTGTGATCCATTGACAAGTTGACCCATTGTCGGTACTTTTCAGGCAGTGTGGACATTTTAGTAAGTAGGGCGCCTAAAGGCGCTTTTTTTGTGTCCGAAATATGCCCGTCCGAAGTCGTTCGGACCTGTTGCAACCGGAATCCCGCAAACCTTATACGTCCCAGAAATACAGTTATTGGCGTTTGAGATCGAAAATTCTCATCAGCGCCGAGACAAAAAATAGTCGGGAAACCGACACCCTGAACCGGAAATGATCAACAGGTCATCCGGGCAGTGAATGAGCCTCGGAAGCGCTTCTGCGCACCGGGGTTTTTTTGTGCCCAAGAATCCCTAAAGGGATACCCGTGCAGGCTAGGTTCGCTACCGAAAAGGGTCGGTTTCGCTCCGCCTACGCCCCTGCTTGCACAACTTTCCCAGGCGGAAGGAGCTCACAATGAACAACGTCATCCCATTTCATTACGAAGGCCAGGCTGTTCGTTTTAATAGCGAGGGCTGGATCAACGCGACGGATGTTGCGAAGCGCTACGGAAAGCGACCAATCGATTGGCTCAAGCAGGATGAGACCAAGCAGTACTTGAATGCCTTGGCCGATGCGCTTAATTGTGATCCTGGATCACTTTTAGAAACACGTCGCGGTCGATACCAGAGCGGTACTTGGCTTCATCCGAAATTGGCTGTCTCGTTCGCACGCTGGCTTGATTTGAAATTCGCCGTTTGGTGTGACCTTCATATAGATGCTCTGTTGCGCGGTGAACTGGATGAAAAGCAACAGTTTGATCGGGCATGCAAGATTCTGGGGGACGCACAAGCGGTAGCCAGTTTTAGCGGAAAAGAACTCGCAAAATTCAGATGGAAAAAGCCGGAGCTAGTTCACCAAGTTGAATACTGGCGAGATCAGCTACAGCTCACTCTGGGACTTGACGCTGCGTAGCGCTGGCCAACGAAACCGGATACCCGCCATGAGCGGGTTTTTTTATGCCTGGAGGAAAGCATGGGCGCAGCGGCACAGATCGATATCCACGGCGAGAAGGGCGGCAGCAGTAAGCCGAAGTCGCCGGTCGAAGCGAGCGACAGCCTGCGCTCGACCAACCTGGCGAAACTGCTGATCGCCGTGGGCGAGGGCGAGTTCGACGCGGTACCGACCGAATACGACATTTACCTGGACAACACGCCGATCCGCGATGCCAGCGGCAACTACAACTTCCCGAACGTGAAGTGGGATTGGCGCCCGGGATCGGTGGATCAGACATACATCCCCGGCATTCCATCTGTCGAGAACGAGACATCGCTGAACGTTGAGCTGCGCAGCGATTCGCCGTGGGTGCGCTCTATTACGAACACGCAGCTTTCGGCCGTGCGCATGCGTTTGGCTTGGCCTGCGCTTCAGCGCTCCGATGATCAGGGCAATGTCGGCGGCTACCGGATCGAATACGCAATCGACGTGGCCACTGATGGCGGCGCCTATCAGCAGGTGCTGTTGCATGCAGTCGACGGCAAGACCACCACGCGCTACGAGCGCTCGCGCCGCATCGATCTACCGGACGCCACCACCGGGAGGCAGATCCGCGTGCGCCGGCTCACGCCGAACCAGAACACCAACAAGATCGCCGACACGATGCTGGTGGCCGGTTACACAGAGGTCATCGACGCCAAGCTGCGCTATCCGAACACCGCGCTGCTTTACATCGAGTTCGACGCCGAGCAGTTCACCAACATCCCGGCGGTGACCGTGAAGTGCAAGGCGCGCCGCTGGATGGTGCCGAGCAACTACGACCCGATCCTGCGCACCTATATCGGGACATGGGACGGCTCGATGAAATCGGCCTGGACCAATAACCCGGCGTGGATCACCTACGGGGTGTGCACCGAAGACCGTTTCGGCCTGGGTAAGCGAATCAAGCCGTTCATGGTCGACAAGTGGGAGCTGTACCGCATTGCCCAGTATTGCGATCAGATGGTGCCGAACGGACTGGGCGGCCAGGAACCGCGCTTTCTCTGCGACATGAACCTGCAAGGAAAGGCCGACGCCTGGTCGCTGTTGCGTGATATCTCAGCGATTTACCGCGGCATGACTTACTGGGCGCAGGGCCAGCTGGTAATGCAGGCAGACATGCCGCGCGCGCAGGACTTCGATTATGTGTTTACTCGGTCGAACGTGATTGACGGAAAATTCTCTTACGGCAGCGCCTCGGCGAAGACTCGTTACACACGGGCGCTGGTCAGCTACGACAACCCGGCAAACAACTACGACACCGACGTCATCCCGTTCGCCGACCTGGATCTGCAACGCCGCTACGGCGACCGGCCGACCGAGCTGAGCGCCATTGGATGCACCCGCGCATCCGAGGCCCAGCGCCGTGGCAAGTGGGCAATTCTCAGCAACAACCAAGACCGGACTGTGTCGTTCAAGACCGGCATGGAGGGCGTGATTCCGCTGCCTGGCCACATCATCCCGGTGGCCGATTCGCTGCTCGCTGGTCGTGAAGTCGGTGGCCGGATCTCGGCGGTGGCGGGGCGGGTGGTCACGCTTGATCGCGACACCCAGGCCAAGGCCGGCGACCGACTGATCATCAACCTGCCGGGCGGCCGCGCCGAAGGTCGGACCGTGCAGAGCGTAAACGGCCGCGCCGTGACCGTCACGGTTGCCTATAGCGAACCGCCGGTGGCGCAGTTGCAATGGGCGCTTGATGCCGACGATCTGGCCATTCCGCTGTACCGAGTGCTGCGCACCAAGCGCACCACTGAGGGAGACTACGAAATCAGCGCGCTGCAGTTCGAGCCGAGCAAGTTTGCCTTTATCGACACTGGTGCACGCCTGGAAGAACGCCCGATCAGCGTGATCCCGATCACCGTCGTTCCGGCGCCGGCGAGCGTTTCGCTTTCGTCGACTTCATCGGTTGTGCAGGGTCTGGCCGTGGCCACTATGACCATCAGTTGGCCCGCCGTGGATGGTGCGGTCGGCTATGACGTGGAATGGCGCAAGGACAGCGGCAACTGGATCAAGCTGCAGCGCACCGGTATGACCAACGTGGACGTGGTCGGCATTTATGCCGGTGCCTACGTGGCCCGGGTTCGTGCGGTGAGCGCGTTCGACATCACGTCGCCGTGGCGCAACTCGATCCTGACCAATCTCAGCGGTAAGCAGGGGGTGCCGCCGGCGCTGGCGTACCTGACCGCAACACCGTTGCTGTTCGGTATCTACCTGAAGTGGGGTTTCCCTGCTGGCGCCGAGGATAGTCAGCGCACGGAGATCTGGTACGGGCCGACGACCTCGCTGGAGGCCGCGACCAAGCTGACCGATCTGGCCTATCCGCAGAGTGACTTCTCCATGCTGGGGCTGTCTGCAGGCGTGACCTTCTACTTCTGGGGTCGCATCGTCGACAAGATCGGCAATATCGGGCCGTGGTACCCGATCGGCTTGGGCGTACAGGGTCAGTCCAGCTCGAATGCTGGAGACATTCTCGCAATGATTGCCGGTCAGATTACCGAGACGGAGCTAGGTGAGGATCTGCTGGCAGAGATCGAGAAGATTCCAGGCCTGCAGGCGCAGATCGATGCGCTCGACGGGCTGAAGGGCTATGAGCCAGAGCAGACCTATCTCAAGGGCCTGATGATCGTTGTTGACGGTAGGGTCTATCAGGCTGCGAAGGCGGTACCGGTGGAGACGCCGCCACCGAATCCGACATATTGGATCGACGTCGGACAGTCGGTGGAGACAGCCAATGGCTTGGCTCAGCAGGTTGCAACGAACACCGCCGAGATAATCGAACTCGACGGCGCGGTCGCCGCCCAGGCTACAGCCACACAAACCCTGCGCGCGGCATATCGCGAGGATGATGGAAGCGGTGATCTGGCGGATTTAATGAATGGCTGGAACAGCACAGTAGCGATTGCTACCGAAAGCAAAGTCAGGGCTTCTGAAAACGAAGCGATGGCCCAGCGCATCACTACTTTTGATGCTCAGATCGGAGCGAACGCGGCGAACATCACCGAGCTTGAACAGGTGGTTGCCACAAACGAGTCGGTGACCGCGACGAAGATCGACCAGTTGAATGTTTCCGTCGGGCAGAACTCGGCGGCCATTCAGCAAACATCGAACGCCTACGCGGACACGGCCGGCAAGCTGAACACGATGTGGTCAGTGAAAATGCAGGTCACGGCGAATGGGCAGTACGTCGCGGCGGGTATTGGTCTCGGCATTGAAAACACCGGGGCAGGCTTGCAGAGCCAGTTCCTGGTCAGTGCTGATCGTTTCGCCATCGTCAACACCATTGCCGGCGGCGCGATTGCGGTGCCGTTTGCGGTGCAGGGCGGGCAGGTGTTCATGAACTCGGCGTTCATTCAGGACGGCACGATCACCAACGCCAAGATCGGGAGCTACATCAGTTCGACCAACTACATCGCCGGCCAGCAAGGCTGGATCCTGAACAAAGACGGCACACTCGAAATTAACGGCATCGTTCCCGGCCAAGGGCGTCTGGTGATCAACTCACTGAACGTCTCGGTCTACGACGCCAACAATGTGCTGCGCGTTCGTCTCGGCTATCTGGGGTAATCAATGGCACATGGAATGCGGATCTGGGGCGCCGACGGAGCGCTCCAGGTCGATGAGAACTCGTTCACCATTCGGGTTGTGCTTTCAACGTTGGTGACGTTCACCGGCGGGAAGTCCAATCAGGACTTCTCGGTGCCGGGAGTAGGACCCGCGAACGGCTCCGCCATTGTCGTTCCTGTCGGCACCTACACGGACCAGCAACAGCAGTTTGAAACCGAACTCGTCGAGAACGTCGCCCGGGTCTACAACCACACCAGAGGCTATGCCGCGAGCTATGTCGCGACGGGGACGATGCGACTGATCGTAATGAGGTTCAATTAATGGTCTTTGGACTCGAGTTCACCAATAACAGCAATGTCGTCACCATCGACTCGGAGTTTGCCAGGCTGATGGTAATTGCCAGCGGCCGATACGCGCCGACGGAAGAAGGGGGTATGGGGTCCACGACCTACTTCGCCAGACCGGTGACATCACAGGAGCCACCGCTCGTATTCGTGAGGCCCGACACCGTGGCTGGGATCGCCGGGTTGAGCAACATGAGGTTGATCGGCTCGGCGGGCAACTGGACCGGTTTCTATGTCCGGGCTTACAGCACCGCCACTGCACAGCCAAACGGTCGCTACTTTGTTGCGGCTTTTGCAGCGCAGGCCGTGGCTCAATACGGCATGCGGCTCTGGGATGGCGCAGGCAAAATGCTTTTCGACTCAGGAACACCCAACGCCACCTTCACGCGTGCTTTCCAAAACTGGACTTACGTGAAATACGACCTGACCGATCAGGGGTTGTACCGAAACTACTACTCGGTGCCGTTCAACTTCCCGCTAAACGAATTCATGCTGATCAACAATTTCGGAATGAAGATGGTTTCCGGAGGCAACATGCCTCGGCAGCTTTACTGCACCTGGGATTTTTCTAACGGCACGCTCTACGCCGTAACTGTCGCTGCCAATAACCCGTTCAACTTTTTCCTCCCGGCTGTTTTCGCAAAACAAGCCGCTTAATCTCATAGGATGCAACCATGCCCTGGCACAGATTGGGAACGGTTTCGGTTACCCAAAATTCGAATGTCGTCACCGGTGTAAACACTGCTTTTGCTGCGAATACCCGGGTCGGTGACGCCTTTGTCGGCCCGGACGGGCGCCAATACGAGCTATCGAACGTCGCGAGCGATACCGTTATCTCGATCAATCCGCCTTATCTGGGGGCGACAGCCTCCGGCGCGACTTACGCAGTGATGCCAGTTCAGGGTTATCCGAAGGGCCTTGTCGACGAGGTTCGGAGTTGGAATAACAGCTACGGCCAAAAAATGGCCGCGCTCGGCACCACTGGTAATTACGACATATTGCCCGTAAACAAGGGTGGCACTGGCGGAAATACCCAGGCTACAGCTAGAACTGAGCTAGGGCTTGGAACTTCTGCAACAGCACAGCTTGTCGCATCTCTTACGGACTCAAGCCCCGGTCGCGTACTACTCACAGGATATGGTGGTCTTGGATATCGCGATAACGCACCATTTGTTGGATTGAATCAATCACCATTAAACTATAGAACTGGTGGTGTTTATTATGGCCAGTTTGTAAATCCTCAATTTGGAACATCGACTGGCCATCTAATGACTAATGCTGGTACTGATGCAAACACCGGTTCTCAATTGTTTATACAGACATCAGGTGCATTATTCGCTCGCGCTATGGTCGGTGGTGTTTGGGGTAGCTGGCGACTTATGTATGACACGCTTAACACTTCGCGAGCATCCGATGGGACACTTAAAGGTATTTAATTATGAATAATAGAGCGGCGGTTAATATCATAGGCGAAACTGGTGAAATTTACGATTTTGTAAGCTTGGTGAGTAATAGTGTGGTTCAATCGAAAAGAGTTTCAAAGGGTGTTTATAATGTTTATGGTTCTTTAGGTTTGGTTCCATTTCCACCAATCAATGTCGGTTGGGGTTATACGATAAACCAAATAGATAGTAAGGCTGATGTCGAAATAAAATTTGAAGATAATATTCTTAGAGTTGCTGTTACAAAAGATAATAAGCCATATGATCTTTTGCATATGATTACTTTGCACATTCTGGTGCCGGATTCTGCGCCGGTGGAGCTGCTGCCAGTACAAGAAGAGCCGCTATCATCCGAGGGCGAATCCCCTCCTGATGAGTGATTGTCGAAGCGTAGATAGCCCGCCATCGAGCGGGTATTTTTTTGCCTGGAGACAAGTGATGCCTATAACTGAAAAAGATCGCGACGTCCGTGCTCGCACACTATGGGGCGAGGCGCGCGGCGAAGGAGCGGCCTTGCAAGTGGCGGTGCTGGCATGCCTGGGTTTTTAATAAACTGGTGGTGAACACATGGTCAACTATGCAGTTGTAGACTTGGCAACTGGCGTCGTTGATGGCGTGGTTGTTTGGGATGGAAACGAAAGTTCTGGATGGAGTCCGCCTGAAGGTACTATCGCTGTAGAGTCTGATTCAGCGCAGCCAGGATGGAGCTACGCTGATGGTGTTTTCACTGCACCACCGCAGATCCGGTTATCCCAGCAACTCCCGCAGAAAACATTAGTGCCAACCAGATGCAGTAGAATTGGTTGCTTAGCCAGGCGTCTCAAAAGATGGCACCTGCCCTTGTTTCTCTGCAGCTTGGCGACGCTACTGATGATGAGACGGTAATTGCCCTAGCATGGCAGGCTCTACTACCGGTCAATGCAATTGGTTGATCTTAGCGTCGCCGACCCCGCTTGGCCTTCGCCTCCGGCCTGAGCTACTTTGCCCTTTCTGTTTTAGCTGACCCGAATGTTTTTGGTGAATTTCGTAATATACGATTTCTCACAGAGTCCCTCATGGGTTCTACCAAATTGTCAGCTGTCCTTGAAATAGCATATGAGATCAGTATCACCGGCAGCACAGATGCTGCGAACAAAGACCATCCTCTATGCTGCCCATCTAAAAACAGACTGCTAATTATGAAAGCAACAACCCAGTGGGTTAAGAATACTGGGTAAGCAAGATCGCCAAGAATTTTGCCTGATCTCTTAAGTTGGCCGTCGAAAGCCGATGTTGTAAGCGGTGCCACCATAAAGACAAGGAGTAAAAGGTTTGTGTAGAAAAACAAGTTAAAGTGTTCGCCTCCAAGCCCTGATACTTGTCCGCTCACTATGAGGTTGATAATCCATAGTGTTGTTGAAGTGAAGAAGAATTGTCTTATGACGCTAGTAGGAAAGCTCGAAATTTTATCGTTAAAGTAATAGATACATGCGCCAATTGAAAATGGAAGTATCGCTGCGTAGAAAGGGAAGTACCTAGCCGACCACTCTTGACCAAGGGCTAGGCTGGCAACGTGGTATGTCGCCGCCGAGCCAACACTGATTAGTGCCGTCCGTTTGCTTCTTGCGATAAAGAGCCATAATAGAAAATAGCATACAAGCTCAACCGCTACAGACCATGCTGGCGGGACTATTCGAAAATAGGCGTCGTAGAACTCAAACGGAAATATTGCGATATTTCCTGCAATGTCTTGCAGCCTGTCGCGAGCATACCAAACGACATGGAAAGCCTCGGCATTAGGCAGTAAGTAAAATGCAATCAAAGTTACGAAAACCACAAGATAGTAAACGGGAAATAAACGAAGGAAGCGATTTAAAGCAAAGCTTTTGAAGTCGAATTTGTAGGTTTTATTTAGGACTGCTGTCATTAAATAGCCTGAAACTATGTAAAAGCCGAATACCGCAAATACCCCAAGGTGCGAAACTGATTTGACCGTCTCGGTTAGGTGGGCGACAACCACAAAGATAGCGAGAATGAACCGTAATGTGCCAAACATCGTATGGCAATTCCTTCTGAATATTGTTTTTCAGGTATTTGAAATAGACGTAGCGCGAGTATATCGCTTCTTCTGGAGATTCCCATGTCAATCACACCGCAGCAGTTACTGCAGATCCTCCCGAACGCCCGCAGCCAAGCGGGCGTTTTTGCACCAGTCCTCAGCACGGCAATGCAGCGGTACCAGATCGTCGGCACCAAACGCGCCGCTGCCTTCATTGCTCAGATTGGGCATGAGTCTGGCCAGCTACGTTACGTCCGCGAGATTTGGGGGCCAACCGCCGCCCAACGCAGGTATGAGGGACGCGAAGATTTGGGCAACACCGTGGCCGGTGATGGCAGGAAGTATTGTGGGCGCGGCCTAATCCAGATTACCGGACGGGCAAACTACGCCAAATGCGGCGAGGCGCTCGGGCTTGACCTAATCACCCATCCCGAATTGCTCGAACTGCCGCAGCACGCCGCGATGTCGGCGGCGTGGTTCTGGAAACAGAATGGGCTGAACGACTTGGCTGATCGGGATCAGTTCAACACCATAACCCGGCGTATCAACGGTGGGTTGAACGGCTTAGCTGATCGCCTGGAACTTTGGGAGAAGGCACAGGCGGTGTTGGCGTGACCGCCCCATGGAGGTTGATTGGCTTGCTGGCACTCTTGCTCGCCGGATTCGCCAGCGCCTGGCAGTTTCAGGACTGGCGCTACGGCCAGCGTTTGGCCGAGCAGGCGCGGCTGAACGCTGAAGCCTTCAACCAACTGACCCAGGCCGCCGCCACCGCACAGCAGGCCCAGCAGGACAAGCGTCTGGCGCTCGAGCAGGAGCTTGCGGCCAGCGATAAAACCCACTTCGAGAAAATGACCAATGCGCAAAAAGACCAGGCTCGCCTGCGTGATCGCCTTGCCACTGCTGATCTGCGGCTGTCAGTCCTCATCGACGCAACCGACGTTGTCAAAGGCTGCAACATGCCACCCACCTCCGGCTCCGGCGGCGTGGATCATGCAGCCGTACGCGCCCGACTTGACCCGGCGCATGCTCAACGAATTATTGCCATCGCCGACACCGGCGACCGGGGATTAATTGCGCTTCAAGCCTGCCAGGATTACGTACGCACGCTGAGTGATGGCTCGGCACCATTGTTGCGAAGTGGGCATCCGTAAACCATCATTCAGATTCGGATTGGATGATTGATGGACATGGACAAGCAGCTGATTGGCTACTCAATTGTGATGACGATTATCTGGGTTTCAGTCGTTCTTTCTGTCATGTATTGGATGTCGTAGTGAAGGTAATAGGTGGCTGACGTGGAAGGCGTGGTGCTGAGCGAGAAGATGCAACGAAAAGCCGATCGGCTGTTGGCGCAAATTGTCCGGGCAGACTCGATGATCATCGCTGTGAAGGCGGGGGCACGGGCGGATGGCTTCGTACTTGGACTGGAAACCGGCGGGGCTTTGCGCGCCGGTGATTCTGAACGCTTGTACATCATTTTCGAAGCCGCTTTGGTGGAACGCCTGAAAACTCTGTCGTGGGGTTAAATCAATTAACTGGCATGATCAAGCACGTCCTTCAGCGCAGACCCGCAGGCGCCGACTTCGTCACAAAACCGTTTCCAGCGCACATCTGGCAATCTTCGCGTGCACCAAAGCGGTCGAGACAAGCTGGGCAGATGCAGAAGGCTGCCGACTCGATATGAGGTCGTATCTTTTCAAAGGCATGAAGATCCCGTTCCTCTTGCGCAACCTGAGCGGCGTCTACCAGAGCCCGATAGGCGTCAGAGTCAGAGAGAGGGCGGTGGGCAATCCCGGCAATCATTCGCTCGGTCTCGATCAACTGATACCGACGCCCGTTCATTTCCAGAACCAGGCCTGAAATCCGCCCAATTTTTCGGGAAAGCCCTAAGGTCAGCCTTACCCCGTCCGTGTCGGAATAAACCTTCCCGTCATAAGCGAAGGAGGCACCGCGAGGCTCATCACTTGCGAAGTTGAATATCGAGCGGCTGATAGTACCAAGCAGCTTTTCGTTGTCGAACTGCACAACGTCATAGGTCGAGGCTCCGCGGTATTGGCTGGGCGAATTCTGCAGCTCCTCGACGGCGTGCCAATACGCGGCGTCTGCCATTTCGTTCATGTCGAACTGCTCAAGCTTGTTGATCAGGCCCTCATCGCGGAGCGTGGCTGCCATCCCGTAGAGGGTTTCCCGGTGGCCCTCCGGGTTTTGCATGCGGAAGTCTTGGTCATCGAGAGTTGCGCGCCATTGCTGGAGCCTCAGAGTTTTGGCCTGGTCGAAATTCATGACAGGGGTTCACTGTACAAATGCTGTATGCATGTACAGTAATCGAGGTTCGGCCGTAGAGCGAGCAAGAAGCGACGAGCTGCGATTAAAGGGCCAGAAGCAGACGTTCAAAAAGCTGAACGATCAGGTTCTCATGTAATGAAATCATCCAGCTGTCGTACCATCGGCACATCAACAAAACGGGGGTTGATATGGGAAATGGTCAGGGCAAACGAGTCGTTGTCATTGGTGCAGGCATCGTTGGCGCGTCATTGGCGTATCACTTGGCAGGTAAAGGCGCGAATGTCACTTTGGTAGAAGCTGAAAATATAGCTTCGGGAGTGACTGGCAGCTCATTCGCTTGGCTCAATGCCTCACGCTCTGAACCCGACCCAATCGCGCAACTGCGCGGTTGTGCCATCAAGGAGTACCGCCAACTCGAAACGCAGCTGCCAGGTCTGGAGATAAGATGGACAGGCGCCTTGTCTTCCAGCGTGATGGCGATTGGAGCGCTGCCAATCTCAGGTCACCAAGCTTCGGCAAACATGGTATCTCGATCGCAGATTCTCGACTTGGAACCAAATCTCAAGAACCCTCCCCAGTCTGCTCTGTATGCGGCTGAAGAAGGAGCGCTGGACGCAGTGGCAGCTACGCATGCGTTGATCGCAGGTGCCCAGGCTTATGGGGCGAAGATTCTCACTCAGACGCGAGTGCTCGGTTTTGTAACCCAGAGTGCAACGGTGACTGGAGTCGAAACAACAATAGGCATCCTCGATGCCGATATTGTCGTACTGGCAGCCGGGACAGCAATCACGAAGCTGGCAGACATGCTTGGAGTGTCCCTGCCAATAGAGGCATCTCCTGCCATTTTCATCCGTTACAAGTCACAACCCAACCTCGTGCATACCCTCATCTCCAGCCCTGAAATGGAAGTGAGGCAAAGTTCGGATGGTACGTTGCTGGCAGCAGAGGATTACCTGGACGACGCCGTGGACAATCAGCCGGCAGCGATAGCGCTTCGAACTGCCAAGACGATCCAGAACGAACTCCATGGTGTTGTTTCCATAGATCTGGAACGGGCTTGTGTCGGACTCAGGCCCATGCCTGCCGATGGCATCCCCATCATCGGTTATCTACCCAAAGTGGGTGGCGTCTACGTTTGCGCAATGCATCCTGGAATTACTTTGGCGGCGGCAGTGGTACGTCTGGCCAGCGAGGAGATCATCGATGACAAGGTGTCCAGTGCCCTTTGCCCATGCCGGCCCGATCGATTTTTGCAAGCGTAGGGGGTTTCCCTTGTAAGGCAGCAATCGGCCACTGTGTCCACTTCAACCGGACGTCGCTGCTTATGGCCTGCTGTGACCATAGTTAGCTTATTTCTAAGCGCTTGACGATTAAGAGCGAAACAATCCGCATTCTCGGGCGCTAAATAACGGAAGACCAATAACTTACGGCCGAAAAAGAAAATGGCTTTTAGCCATCACCCTTTAATAGCCAATAACTCTAAAGAATTGGAGGCACTTTTCTATATCGGATCTATTCTCGTAACGCGCAATGGAAGTATGGATATCTTGCGCACCAACTCATGCCATAAACTATTAAAGGACTACCCCATGGAAAGCTTCGCTATTGCGGCATCACAAATTAACTGGAATGGCGGTCAACGGATCACTTTAAATGCAGGTGATACGGCCACTTGCACGACGTTGCGTCCGGGGCAGATTTACGGAATTTTCATTTATAATTCCGCCGGCAGCGATAACAATGCAGCCGTAAATGTTGTATGGAGCAATAGCCAGCCTCCTGCAACCATCACTGTCCCCGGCACCACCGCCAATGCCGGCTTGGCATCGCTGGGATTCGTTTCCGGCACTGACACTCAGACAATCTCAGTTTCGTTGCCTAGTAACAGCGGCATTGCACAGGTTGAGGTGTGGTTGGGCAGTACCAGCATGCCAACGAATACGAGCGGACTAAACAACAACTCGTTGCAGGCTAACGGGGAGCAGTACCCGTTTAACAAATATAATCGCTACTATTCCGTGCCGCCTTCGAAATGGATGAATCTGACAATTGTTAGCAAAATCACACAGTTCATTTCGTGCCAGTTCCGCGAGGCCGCTGCAACCGTATTTGTTGTGAATGAAACTTCAAATGGCTTACTGGTCGGGCAAGTCACTAACATTGGACCTACTGCTTCGGAAAAAGGGGCAGTGACCATTGTTGCCACTCAGATTCAAAACATCAGTAATAACTTGCAGGGCGACGGTACTCAATGGGTCTGGATGGATGCAGATAGCCAGCAAGACTCAACGAGCGCCAGCATCTCATTACAATCCCTATAATCTATAGCAGACGAAGAGAAGAGCCGCGCAGGTCGCGGCTCTTTTTAGTATCCCGTGTTCGTTTTTAAATCTAGATTATTGTCGGACAATTAAAGTCGGCACGGTTGGTGCCTTGACGCGACTCGCTAATAACTCCGTAACCGCATAATCGCATCCGTAATCCCTTTTGCATTCGTGTCCAGGGTTTCCAGAGCTGCAATTGCGTTATCAGCAACATTGTCTGCACCAGCCCCTGAAATCCAGTTGGTAATCTCTTCAATCGCCGCACCGAGAGCATGCTGGTTGTGCAAGAGCAACGTCAACGCATCAGCAGTGGCGATGTTGCCTTCTGAATTACTTGGCATGTGGATCATCCTTGAGCGAAAGGTTCGTAAAGCCTCATTCGTCCCGCCAGGACAGATTAGCCCACGCAATCATTTATTGAGGGCTATTTCCGCCCTAAAATGCCACATCTGTCCCATGTTGCCATTCTACAAACGTCAAAAACCACAAACCCCCGACTTTCTCTAGAAAAATAAGGGGATTGCGTTTTTAGAATTTGGCGGTGAAGGAGAGACTCGAACTCGCTACCTTTAAGGGCCTGTAGCCCACCTCCAAGTGAACGCCCAGCTCGCTCCATTGCTATCCGCTTTACATTATCGGCCGATAACGGTCACTCGGGTGTCATCAAAACCGCAAGCGTCATCTTGATGAATTCCTCGTTCTTGTCTATTGCCCAGAGGGCGCCCCGGACGTTCTCGGCGACATCGGCCGACCCTCGCTGCTCAACCCAATTCGATAGCTCCATGATGGCGGCTTCGAGGGCGAGTTGGTTTTCGTTGATCTTGAAGAGCAGGGAAGGGAGCAGGTCTGAGTTGGGCATTTTGGTTTCCTTGGTAGCCAAAGAACCAGCGTAGCACCGTGTTACATGAAGAGTTTTTTAACGATCGGCAGGACGCCGGAGAGGGGGGAGTTTTGTAACGCGTTGCAAAAAGTTTTGTAACGCATCGGAAAAAGCCGCAAAAATCTCAGATCTCAGAAACGACAAAGCCCTGAATAATCAGGGCTTTGTCGGTACCAAATATGGCGGAGGCGATGGGATTCGAACTCATGGACCTGTTACAGTCGACGGTTTTCAAGACCGTTGCCTTAAACCACTCGGCCACACCTCCGTTGCGTTGCGGGCGCCATAATACCTGAATGAAACACACTGTCAAACTCTCTGCATGGCTTGTTACAGAGCGTCTGTTATGATCTTTGCGACTGAACGTTTCAAACCAACAGGAGTGTCGCCATGCGCGAACAGGATTACGCAGTTAATAACAGCGTGCAGGCTGAGCAGCTAGAGGTTAGCCGCGTCCTGCGCAACACTTATGGTCTACTCGCTCTCACCCTCGCATTCAGCGGCGTGATGGCGTTCGTTGCCCAGCAGATGCGTGTTGGCTACCCGAACATTTTCGTGGTGCTGATTGGCTTCTACGGGCTTTTCTTCCTTACCAACAAACTTCGTGATTCCGCGTGGGGCCTGGTGTCCGCCTTTGCGTTGACCGGTTTTATGGGTTTCCTGCTCGGCCCGATCCTCAATCGTTACCTGGGCATGCAGGGTGGCGCTGAAGTGGTCAGCTCCGCGTTCGCGATGACGGCACTGGTGTTCGGTGGTCTGTCGGCTTACGTGCTGATCACCCGCAAGGACATGAGCTTCCTGGGTGGTTTCATCACCGCCGGTTTCTTCGTCCTGCTGGGTGCAACGCTGGCAAGCTTCTTCTTCCAGGTCAGCGGCCTGCAACTGGCGATCAGCGCAGGTTTCGTGCTGTTCTCGTCGGTCTGCATCCTGTTCCAGACCAGCGCCATCATTCACGGCGGCGAGCGTAACTACATCATGGCGACCATCAGCCTGTATGTATCGATCTACAACCTGTTCATCAGCTTGTTGCAGATCTTCGGCATCATGAGCCGCGATGACTGATCGCAGTCCATGAAATAACAAAAAACCCGCCTAGGCGGGTTTTTTGTTGCCTGCAGAAAAGGTGATCAATTGATCACGATGCTGCCATCGGCTTGTTGCTTATAGATCGTGTAAGGCAACAGCAGTGTGTCCAGCACCCCCGACAACGCGGCATCCACCAGCACGCCGGGCGTTGCGTTGTTGTAATTGAACGCATCGACATCATCCGGCCGCTCTGCGTGCAGCAGACAGAAATCATAGGTCACGCCGCTGTAGATCCGCGGAACGGCGCCGCAGTGGGATTTCTTGTCTTTCAGATAGTCCGCCGCGGCTTGATCACTGCGCACTACCGTCTGCACGGTCCCGCAACCGGCGAGCATAAGCGTCGCCAACATCACTGCCTGAATTCTCATACCGCCAATCCTTAGCCGCAAAAATCTCAATCTACGCCGAACGAGGGCAAAAAGCATTCATGCCATTGGCGGGAGTCGGCGCTTGACCGGTGTCTTCTTGACGATCGCCGTGTTGGTTTCGGCCAGGTTGTTAAGGCGATCGAGCAGGGTATCCAGCTGTTCCATCGAACGTACGTGCAGGCGGGCGATGAAACAGTCCTCGCCGGTCACCTTGTCGCACTCGGTGAATTCGGGAATCGACAGAATCTGCCGCTCTACTTCTTGCAGCTGCCCCGGCAGCGGTCGCACACGGACGATGGCCTGCAATTGATAGCCAAAACACTTGGGGTCAATTTCGACGGTGTAGCCCTTGAGCACGCCGCGTTCTTCCAGTCGGCGCAAGCGTTCCGCGACGCTGGGCGACGACAGGCCACTGATTTGCGCCAAGGCCTTTAATGAGCGCCGCGAATCCTCCATCAAGGCACTGATGAGGATCTGGTCGATGTCATCGGTCATGGTCAATCTCCAGCATTAGGCAATTGATGAAAACCACCCTCGATAAAAAAGGCAGAAACCGAGTTTAGCCTGCTTTTTGCGCTGGAATGGCCCGGCATCGGATTGGCATACTTTTGCCACGCATTCGCCAAACGCTGAGGAGATTGATGATGGACAACCCGATCCGTCGCGGCTCATTTGAAATGACCGCGGCCATGCTGATATCCGGGACGATCGGCTGGTTCGTCCTGGTTTCCGGGCAACCGGTGCTGGACGTAGTGTTCTGGCGCTGTGTGTTTGGGGCCGGCACTTTGCTGTTGATCTGCGCGATTTTCGGTTTTTTGCGCCCCGGCTTACTGACACGCACTACATTCTTGCTGGCTGTGCTCAGCGGCGTGGCGATTGTCGGCAACTGGGTGCTGTTGTTTGCGTCTTATTCCCGGGCCTCGATCGCCATCGGTACAGCGGTGTACAACGTGCAGCCGTTCATGCTGGTCGGACTGGCGGCGCTGTTCCTCGGCGAGAAAATCACCCTGCAAAAGCTGTTTTGGCTGGCAATTTCCTTTATGGGCATGCTGGCGATTGTCAGTGCCCACGGCCAGCAAGGCGATGGAGGTAGTCAGTATCTGCTGGGCATTGCTCTGGCACTGGGCGCGGCGTTTCTCTATGCGATTGCCGCGTTGATCATCAAGCGCCTGACGGGCACGCCGCCGCACTTGATTGCGCTGATCCAGGTCTGCACCGGCGTGCTGTTGCTCGCGCCGTTCGCACACTTTTCGGCACTGCCGCAAGCGCCGAGTGCATGGGCCAGCCTGGTGACGCTGGGCATCGTTCACACTGGCCTGATGTACGTGCTGCTATATGGCGCGATTCAGAAGTTGCCGACAGCGTTGACGGGCGCACTGTCGTTCATCTACCCGATTGCAGCGATTTTCGTCGACTGGTTAGCCTTCGGTCATCGCCTGGAAATCCTGCAATGGGTGGGCGTGGCAGCGATTCTGCTGGCCGCTGCGGGCATGCAACAGGGCTGGGGTTTCAAGGCTCGGCGACTGGCTGCGCAGTAAAACGTCAAATATTCCATCGCGGCGCGGTTTTCGCCAGGCGCTGGCGCAACTCGCCGATGTTTGCGGCGAGTTGCCGGGTCAGCAATCGATAGCCATCCAAAGCACTATAAACCGGTGCGTCAAGGCTGGCGTCCGGCAACTCCGCTGGCCGATCCAGACGCTGCGTCGCTCCCGACTTGAGTGCGCGAGCCATACCAATCAATTGCACGCGAATCTGCCGGTGCTCGGCTTTCAACGCTGATTGCAGATGGGCCATGGCTTCGGGGTCGTTGCCGTCGGGGCGCGTGTTACCGAGGATCTCCAGTGTGCTGATGCACATACGCAGGTTGCGCTGGATGGCATCGAGTTCGGTCATGGAAATCTTCACTTCCTTGGACACCGACGGCATCAGCGAACGCAGTTGCACCATCACCGCACCCAGGCGGCCCATCAGTTTCAGATGTTCGTCGGCGCTGACCGGTTGGCCGCTGATGATGCGTCCGTATACCGTGGCGCAATCGCGCAGGGCATCGGCGAGGTTGTAGCGCCACGAATACACCGCATAGAGCGGCAGGGCGAAGGAAAATGCCAGCGCCAGGGCAATGCCGATCAGGATGTCGACCCCGCGCCACAGTCCATCCGTGATCGGGTTGTCGCCGTGCCCGGCGACGATAAATACGGTGATCGCCGAGAGCAGGGCGGTGTAGCCACCCTTGCCGATGGCGTGATACGAGAAGAAGCCGCACACCACGGCCATGGCAAAGTAGGTCAGCCACGGCATGCCGAGCCACGCCTCCTGCGCCACCAGCAACAAACCGACGCCGGCACCGATCAAGGTGCCGGTGGCGCGTTCGGCGGCTTTTTTGCCGATGTTGCCGTGGTGCTGCAAACCGCCGATGACCACCAGCATGGTCACCGATGCCCACTCGCCATGAGGCAGGTTGATGCCGGTGGTCAGCAGGATGGTTGCCAGCAACCCCAATGCCACCCGCACCGCGTGGATCAGTCGGGCGTGGCGGTAACGCCGGTACGGGTCCAGCAGCGGACGCAGGATTCGGCGCAACAGCGGTGGCATTCGGTGGGTGCTGAACGTACTCAGTGCAAGGTCCTCGTCAGAAGATGTAGTCGGTGGTCAGGAAGCTCGAATCGCGTCCGCGAATGATCTCGCTGATCAGATCCTTGTTGCTGTCCTGGTATTTGGTGGCCACCAGCGTGCGGATCGAAAACACCCGCAGCGCATCGTGTACCGACAGCGTGCCTTCGGCGGAGTTCTTGCGGCCGTTGAACGGATAAGTGTCCGGGCCACGCTGGCATTGGGCGTTGAGGTTGATCCGGCCGACCTGATTGGCAAACGTGTCGACCAGCCGTCCGACGGCCACCGGGTTGGTGCCGAAGATGCTCAACTGCTGGCCGAAGTCCGATTCCAGCACGTAGTCGATCACCGTATCGAGGTGACGGTACGGCACGATCGGCACCACCGGGCCAAACTGTTCTTCCTGATACACGCGCATCTGCGGGTTCACCGGGTACAGCACCGCCGGGTAGAAAAACGACTCGCGCGACTCGCCGCCATTCGGGTTGACCACTTCGGCACCCTTGCTGCGCGCATCCGCGACCAGCCCATGCAGATAATCGACCTTGCCCGACTCCGGCAGCGGTGTCAGTGACACTCCGCTGTCCCACGGCATGCCCGGTTTCAGCGTGGCCAGTTTGGTGTTGAATTTTTCGATGAAGCTGTCGACCACGTCCTCATGGACAAACAGTATTTTCAGCGCGGTGCAGCGCTGGCCGTTGAACGACAGTGACCCGGTGACCGCCTCGCTGACGGCGTTATCCAGATCGACTTCCGGCAGGACGATGCCGGGGTTCTTCGCATCCAGCCCCAGTGCGGCGCGCAAGCGGTGCGGTTTGGGGTGCAGTTTCTTCAGGTCGCTGGCGGCCTTGTTGGTACCGATGAAGGCGAAGATGTCGATCTTGCCGCTGGCCATCAGTGCGCTGACCGTTTCGCGGCCGCTGCCATAGATGACGTTGATCACACCGGTAGGGAAGCTGTCGCGGAATGCTTCGAGCAATGGGCGAATCAGCAGCACGCCAAGCTTGGCCGGTTTGAACACCACGGTGTTGCCCATGATCAGCGCCGGAATCAGCGTGGTGAAGGTCTCGTTCAGCGGATAGTTGTAGGGGCCCATGCACAGCGCCACGCCGAGCGGCACGCGGCGAATTTGCCCGAGCGTGTCCTGCTCCAGTTCGAAACGGCTGGAGCGGCGGTCGAGTTCTTTCAGCGCATTGATGGTGTCGACGATGTAATCGCAGGTGCGGTCGAACTCTTTTTCCGAGTCCTTGAGGTTCTTGCCGATTTCCCACATCAGCAGCTTGACCACTGCGTCACGCTGCTGGCGCATGCGCCCGAGGAACGCTTCAACGTGCTGAATGCGTTCGGCCACACGCATGGTCGGCCACAGGCCCTGGCCACGGTCGTAGGCGCGGACGGCGGCGTCCAGCGCGGTGAGGGCCGTGTCGGCGTCGAGCAGGGGTGTGCTGCCGAGAATCACTTGCTCATCGCCATTGTCGCCGTGCAAATAGACCGGGCTGCGAACCGTGGCGAGCGGGCCGTCCCAGCGGCGCAATTCACCGTCGACCAGGTATTCGCGTTGCTCGACCTGACCGTCGAGGCGGTATTTTTCCGGGATGTCGCTGACAGAAGGGAACAGGTTGGCAAGGATGTTTGCTGTGGTCATGTCGCTACCCCGTGTTGATGTCCGCGTGCAGATCAAAAAGTCTGTACAGGTTATACGCCTGAATGCGGCGAAATTTAAACCCGTAAATGTCACTCGAATGTCACGCAAAGGCGCAGAACAGAGGGGCTAGCAACACGCGAACTATGTGGGAGCTGGCTTGCCAGCGATGTGGCCGGTACTTTCATTATCTTCATTGACTGACACACCGCTATCGCTGGCAAGCCAGCTGCCACAGGGTTTTGTGGTGTGCCCAATCCTGAAGTGAGCCCAACTGGCCGTCGAAGTCCCCCTCGCTGTCCCGCAATGCCCTCAACCCTCTGGCGTCGCTGTCTTAAGGTGTGATCACAACAATAAGTGGGGCCACCCTTGAGGATCGTTATGCGGGCAATCCCGATCACTTTGCTGCTGGCGTTGGCCACGATGCTGCACGGATGCGGCGACGATGCCAAACCGGCGGTCACTTCCAGCATCGCCAACAGCGCTACCCCGTCCGACCCGGCGCTGGCGCAGATCTACGCCAACAGTTGCCAACTCTGCCACGCCAACCCGGCTGCCAATGCGCCGCTCACCGGCGACCGCAAAGCCTGGGAACCGCGCATCCAGCAGGGCGCCGACACACTGCTAGACCATGCCATCAACGGCTACAACGGCATGCCACCGATGGGCCAATGCGTTGAGTGTTCGCAAGAGCAGTTCCTGCAATTGATCGGCTTCATGGCCGACCAGCCTCTTCCAGAATAAGGGTGCGCGCATGACGATGGATCTGACACGGCGTCAGTTGTTGCAACGGGCGAGCATTGTTGGCGCGTTCAGTGCGTTGGCGAGCAACCCGGCATTGGGCCAATTGATGCGCGCGCCACGGCTGATCCCTTGGCGCAACTGGTCGGGCGCGCAGAGCTGCCTGCCGGCGGCGCGTCTGGCGCCGAAAAATCTGGATGAGCTGACGGCAGTGATTCGTCAGGCTCAAGGCACGATTCGTCCGGTCGGCTCGGCGCATTCGTTCAGCGCCCTGGTGCCCACCGACGGCACGCTGTTGTCGTTGAGCTACTTCACCGGGCTGCTCGATCACGACCCGAAAAACCTGCAGGCCGAATTCGCCGCCGGCACACCGATGTCGCGCATGGGCATGCCCCTGAAGGACGTCGGCCAAGCGCTGCAAAACATGGCCGATATCGACTATCAGACCCTCGCCGGCGCGATTGCCACCTCGACTCACGGCACCGGCAAAAACTTCCAGTCCTACTCGGCCCACGTCTGCGGCATGCAGTTGGTGACGGCCAGCGGCGAGGTGCTGGACTGTGAGAGCCAGCGCCATCCTGAGGTGTTCAATGCCGCCCGCGTATCCCTCGGTGCACTCGGTGTGGCAACAAAAATTCGCCTGCAAAACCGCCCGGCCTATCGCCTGCGCGAACGCCAGTGGATCGCTAAAACCGAAGAGCTGCTGGAAGACCTCGACACCAACACCCGCGAAAATCAGCACTGGGAAATGCTCGTGGTCACCCATTCCGACTACGCCTTGTCCATCGCCCTCAACGAAACGGACGACCCGGCCACGCCGCCGATCAGTCCCGAAGAGGAGGGCGGCAACGAGTTCGTCACCCTGATTGAAAAGATTGACAAGTACGCCAGCGATTTTCCCGAGCTGCGCCGTACGATGCTCAACAGCCTGCGGCATCTGGCGAGTTTCGATGACCGGGTCGGCGACTCGTTCGACATCTATGCCAACGTACGCACCGTGCGCTTCAACGAGATGGAGTACTCGGTGCCTGCCGAACACGGCCCGGCCTGCCTGCGCGAGATTCTCAAGCTGATACATGACAAGGACCTGCGCACCTGGTTTCCCATCGAGTATCGCTACGTCAAGGCCGACGACATCCCGCTGAGCATGTTCGAGGGTCGCGACAGCTGTTCGATCTCGGTGCACCAGCATTACCAGATGGACCATCACAATCTGTTCGCGGCCGTCGAGCCCATCTTCTGGAAATACAACGGCCGCCCGCACTGGGGCAAGTTGCACACGCTCAACGCGAAAAACCTGCAACCGCTGTACCCGCGCTGGCGTGAGTTTGCCCAGGTGCGCGAGGCGCTTGATCCGAGCGGGCGGTTTCTCAATGCGCATTTGTCGTCGATTCTGGGGGTGAGCTGATGGCGGTCAATCGACGTAACTTTGTGCTCGGCACGTTGGGTGTCGGGGCTTTATTGGTGGGCGTCGGCGCGTGGTTGCGGCCGGGGGATCGCGGCGGGCCTTATAGCGACTATTTCCGGGCGCTGAATAAAGAACTGAGGGAAAAGGGGCCGATGCGCCCGGTGCTACTGATCGATCTGGATCGTCTCGATCACAACATCGACGTGGTCATGCAATCGGTCAAACGTGGCGGCAAGCAGTTGCGATTGGTGGAGAAGTCGCTGCCATCGCCAGGGTTGCTCAGCTATATCGCGCAACGTGTCGGAACGCAAAAACTGATGTCGTTTCATCAGCCGTTTCTCAATCACGATGCGGTGACGTTTGCGCAGTCGGATATCTTGCTCGGCAAACCGTTGCCGGTGCGTTCGGCCGAGCTGTTTTATCAGATCCACAAAGGTCCGTTTGATCCTGCCAGGCAGTTGCAATGGCTGCTCGACAGCCCTGAGCGTTTGCAGCAGTACCTGGCGCTGGCGCAGGGTTTGGGCACGCGGATGCGCATCAACATCGAGCTGGATGTGGGCCTGCATCGCGGCGGGGTCAGTGACGTGAACGTGCTGGGGCAGATGCTCGCGCTGATCAGTGCCAACCCGCAGCACCTGCAGTTTTCCGGGTTCATGGGTTACGACCCGTTCGTGGGCATGGGTGTGCCGGGGATTCTGGGTTCGCCCGAGGAATTGTTTGCCAGGGTCATGGTGATTTATCAGCGCTGCGTTGATTTCACCCGCCAGCAGTTTCCGGGGTTGTGGCATGACGGTTTATGCCTGAACACCGCTGGCAGCCCGAGTTATCGCATCCATGAAAAGGAAACCCTGAGCACGGAAGTTTCAGTCGGTACGGCAATGCTCAAGCCGACGCACTACGATCTCCCGTCCCTGGTCGATCATGTACCGGCCACTTACATTGCCACGCCCGTGCTGAAAAGCACCGGAGCGGTCAACATCCCGGCGCTGGACGACAAGTCGAAACTGTTCTCGTGGTGGGACCAGAATCAGCGACAGACCTTTTTCATCTACGGCGGCAACTGGATGGCCGAGTTCGAATCGCCGCAGGGACTGCAAAGCAACACTGTTTACGGCCGCAGTTCGAATCAGGAAATGGTCAACGGCTCGGATGCGGTGGGCCTGAAGATCGAGGATCAAGTCTTCCTGCGCCCGACCCAGACCGAAGCCGTCCTCCTGCAATTCGGTGATTTGCTGGCGGTGCGTGGCGGCAAGATTGTTGACAGCTGGGCGGTTTATACCTGAAAACGAATCCACGCTGAACGCCACGTCCCCTGTGGGAGCTGGCTTGCCAGCGATGGCGTCAGGTCAGCGACCTTGGTAGTTGGCTGACACACCGCCATCGCTGGCAAGCCAGCTCCCACAGGGTTTTGTGGTGTATGTGAGACCCCATTCAAACTTTCGAGTAATGAAGCTTTTATGACAAAAGTTCGGTAGCCCATCGCCTGTCCGGTCATGCCTATGTAACGCGCTTGAGGGCCCCAACGGGGCGCTTTTCACAAGCCGAGGCGGGACGCCGGGAGTGAGGCAGTGGGGACTATGGAACGCTACTCGAAAGTGGGCATGCAGGAACTCGATCAACGCCTGTCGAAGATCGTCGAAGCCGCGCGCAAGAAGCCGGTTTCGGTGTATCGCTACGGCGCGCCGTGGGTCTGGATCGTCTCGCAGGATGACTGGCAGGGCGCCTTGAAAGAGGTTTCCAGCTACATTCCGCCGGGCCATTCACTGGTTTTGCTGCGCCCACAGATCGAGGACTTGCTCGATACCCACCGCGACGTTCTGCACGACCTCAATGCCGAACCCGGCATGCTCATTCCCGCGCAAACGGTCATGCACATCCTGCTCCTGCAACTGCTGTATTCGGTGCCCAGCGAACAGCAACTCTATGAACAGCTCAGTTACAACCTGCTGTTCCGCTGGTTCGTAGGCCTGGGCCTGAACCAGAAAGTCTGGAGTTTCAACGTCCTCAGTCGCGACATCGCCACGCTGCTCAACAACCCGCGTGCGGTGCAACTCATCCAGAAAATCATCGGCGAAGTGTTCTGTGGCGCCTTGCTGCAAATGCCCGAGTTCTCCTTGAACTTCGCGCTGTTGCACACCTGGCTCGGCAAACATGCCGGCGCCTCGATAGCCAATAACTGATGCAACAGGGCGTTTGAACGCCGACACGTCAACGCGAATTTCAGGGGGTAGTGTGGAACAGATTTTCACGTCACGGCTGGTGCTGTGGGGCTGGCTGCTGGTGACGGCGGGCGTGCAGCCGGCGTTGGCCGAAGAGGCTGGCGAAAGTGCAGCGGCGCAGCGTCTGGTCGACGTCAACGAATACTTCGTGCGCGGCAATACGGTGCTCGATGCACGGGCGATTGAAGAGGCGGTGTACCCGTTTCTCGGCCCGCAAAAAGCTCTGGCCGACATCGAAGGCGCGCGTGACGCGTTGCAGAAGGCCTATCAGGAACGCGGCTATCAATCGGTGTTCGTCGAGTTGCCGGAGCAAGCGGTAGCGGACGGCATTGTCTATCTGCAAGTCAGCGAAACCAAGGTCGGACGAGTCCGTGTGGTCGGCGCCAAACATTATTCGCCGCTGGATATCCGCGACGACGTGCCGGCGCTGAAGGAAGGCGAGGTGCCGAACTTCGCCAAGGTCCAGGGCGAACTGGCGCGACTGAACAAGACCCCGGGCCGCCAGGTCATGCCGCTGGTTCGCGAAGGTCAGCGCCCCGGCACCATGGACGTTGATTTACAGGTCGAAGACCAGAACCCCTGGACCGCCAGCGTGGGTCTGAACAACGACTACAGCGCCGACACTGAAAAACTGCGCACCGTCACCAGCCTCGGTTACAACAACCTTTGGCAGCTCGGTCACAGCGTCAACCTGACGTTTTTCACTGCACCGCAAGAGACCGACAACGCCAAGGTCTGGTCCGGTTCCTACACCGCGCCACTCACGGATCGCTGGAGTGTGCAGTTCTCCGGTTACCAGTCCGACAGCAACGTCGCCACCATCGGCGGCAGTAATGTGTTGGGCAAGGGTCATTCCTATGGTGTGTCGGCCATTTACACGCTGCCGTCCAGCGGCAACTGGTCGAATTCGCTGTCGGCCGGCATCGACTTCAAAGACTTCGACGAGCGCCTGACCCTGTCCGGCGAAAGTGACAAGGTGCCGCTGCAGTACGCGCCATTCACCTTCGCCTACAACGGCTATCGCTACACCGAAAAAAGCCAGCTTGGCCTCGGCCTGAGTCTGGTCGCGGCCACGCGCAGCGTCTTCGGCTACGGCAGCGATGACGAAGACTTCGACTACAAACGCTACCGCGCCAAGCCGAGTTTCGCTGTGCTCAAGGGCGACACCAGTTACACCTGGACCTTCGACAGCGACTGGCAGAGCGCGAGCAAGGCCGCGTTTCAACTCGCCTCGGGGCCACTGATTTCCAACGAACAGTTCTCCGCCGGCGGGGCGACGTCGGTACGTGGCTATCTGGCCGCCGAACGCACTGCCGATGACGGCTACCTGCTGAGCCAGGAACTGCGCACGCCATCGCTGGCCAGGTTCGCCGGCACGTGGATGCAGGACTGGCGTTTCTACGCCTTCGCCGAAGGCGCGCAACTCTACCTGCGCGACGAACTGCCGGATCAGGACGCCAATTACGCCCTGGCAAGCGTTGGCCTGGGCACCCGCGCCAGCCTGAGCAAATGGCTGTCCGGCAGCCTCGACTGGGGCTACCCGCTACTCGAAGGGCCGAACACCTCGAAACAGGAATCGCGCCTGCACTTCAACCTTCAAGCCACTTTCTAAAGGAGCACGTTCATGCAGCGCCTCATTCTTTCGTTGTTGATCTGCCTGGGCTTCGTGCTCCCGGCCACGGCTCAGGCCTGGTGGCAGGACGACTGGCATTACCGCAAACAGATCGCCGTCGACACCACGCCGCAAGGTGCGGCAATCAATCAGCCAATTGGCCGCACCGCGCTGCTGGTGCGTCTGCACACCGGCAACTTCACCTTCGACGGGGTGAAAGAGGATGGTTCGGACCTGCGCTTTGTCTCGGCCGATGACAAAACCGTGCTCAACCATCAGATCGAAAGCTTCGATGCGCTGATGGGCATGGCGCTGATCTGGGTCGATGTGCCGAATGTCGAGGGCGGCCAGCGTCAGGACATCTGGATGTACTACGGCAACCAGAAAGCTCCGGCGACCGGCAACGGCCAATTGACGTTTGACCCCAATTACACGGCGCTTTATCACTTCGACGGCGCCACCGGCACCCCGGCCAAAGACACCACCGCTTACGGCAACACCGCGCAGAGCGCGACCGGCGCGGCGATTGACGGCGTAGTGGGGCGAGCGTTGCAGTTCAGCGGCCAACCACTGTTGCTGCCGGCCAGCCCTTCGTTGCAACACAACGCTGGCAGCGCATTCACCTTCAGTGCCTGGCTGCGACTGGACCAGGCCACTGGCGAGCAATTGATTCTGGCCCGCCGTGAAGGCGCCAACAGCCTGTTGATTGGCGCCAACCAAGGCGTGCCGTTTGTGGAAATCGACGGCCAGCGCGCCGTCGCCACTCAGCCGCTGAATCCGGGCCAATGGCAACACGTTGCACTCACCGCTGAAGGCGCCAAAGTCACGCTGTTCATCAACGGTCGCGAAGGGGCGACATTGGCGTTGGCGATGCCGGCGTTCAACTCGGTCATGGCCGTGGGGGCGGATCTGCTAGAAGGTCCTTTCCAGCCGTTCGTGGGTGCGATCGATGAGCTGCGCCTGTCGAAAGTCGCGCGTCCGGCGCCGTTGTTGCTGGCCGACGCAACGTCGCAAGGTGCCGAGTCGAAACTGGTGGCTTACGGCGTCGATGAAGAGCAGTCCGGTTACGGTTTCGGCAGCCTTGGTTTTCTGCTCAACGCGGTGCCGGTGGACGCCTGGGTAATCATCGCAGTGCTGGTGCTGATGATGTTCCAGTCGTGGATCATCATGCTGCGCAAGAACCGCACCCTGGGACGTGTCAGCAAAGCCAACGAGGATTTCCGCGAGCAGTTCGCCAAGGTCGGCACACGTCTTGAAATGTTCGCCGACGACACCCAACTCGCCCAGCGCTTGCAGCATTCTTCGCTGTGGCGCCTGTATCTGGTGGCGGTGAAAGAGATTCGCACCCGCCGCGAGCAGGGCGCCGATACGTCTTCAGTTTCTGCCGCGACCATCGAAGCCATCCGCTGCTCAATGGACGGCGTACGCACCCGCGAGAATCAAGCCCTCAGCTCAAAACTCTCGACCCTGTCCAACGCCATTGCCGGCGGCCCGTATATCGGCCTGCTCGGCACCGTGCTGGGGATCATGGTGGTGTTTCTCGGCACCGCGATGGCCGGTGACGTCAACATCAACGCCATCGCCCCGGGCATGGCCGCAGCCTTGCTCGCCACCGCCATGGGCCTGTTCGTCGCGATCCCGGCGCTGTTTGGCTACAACCGCCTGATCACCCGCAATAAGGAAGTCAGCGCCGACATGCGCGTGTTCGTCGACGAGTTCATCACCCGTCTGGCGGAGATGCATGGCGAGAGCCAGTTCAGTGAGTCGGCGCATCAGCGCGGCCATCACGCCAACACTTCCGTACTGGCCTGAGGAGCACTGACATGGCGTCCGTAAATGCCTCCCACGACGATGATGAAGATGCAGCGGTGGACAGCATCAACATCACTCCGCTGGTCGATGTGCTGATGGTGGTGCTGGTGATGTTCATCCTCACCGCCACCGCGCAGGTCTCCGGCATCCAGATCAACTTGCCCAAGGCCAGCGCTTCGGTGTCGCTGTCGGAGGCCAAGACCAAGGCGATTTCGGTCAACGATGGCGGCCAGGTGTTCCTCGATGCCTACCCGGTGACACTGGCCGAGCTGGAGGAACGCTTGCGCATCGAGAAGGCGCAGAGTCCGGATTTTCCGGTGATTGTGCGCGGCGATGCGACGGTGCAGTACCAAAAGGTCATCGAGGTGCTGGATCTGTTGCGCCGGCTCGAACTGTCCCAGGTCGGTCTCGTGACCGGCAAACCGAGTCAGGGCTGAGACATGACCGCACAACTGCCCATCGAACCGCTGCCCGTGAAAAAGTCGCCGCTGCGTTTTGTGAAGTGGGGCGCCGGGCTGCTGCTCGGCGCGCTCGCCGCGTATCTGCTGTGGCTGTGGGCCAACGACATGAGCGGTATCCGCCGCGAAGCGCCGAAGGTGCCGACGATCATTCCGTTGCCGCCACCACCGCCACCGCCGCCGGAGAAACCACCCGAACCAGAAACCCCGGTGGAAGAAAAAGTCGTCGAGCCCGAGCCGACGCCTGAGCCCGAAGAGGTCAAGCCTGAAGAAGAGGCGCCGCCATCGCCGGTGGACGATCTGGCCAACCCGATGCAAATGGACGGCGATGCTCAGTCCGGCAACGACGCTTTCAACATCGGCGCCGGCAAGGGTGGCGGCATGGCGGGTGCCGGGGGCGGACGCTTGGGGACGGGCACGTACAGCCAGTTTCTGGCGTTCACGTTTCAGAAGCTGCTGCGCGAGAACCCAGACCTGCGCAACCTCGCGTTCACCTTGCAGGCTGATGTCTGGCTGAGCAGCGTCGGTGAAATCACCCGGGTCGAGCTGATCAAGTCCAGCGGTAATCCTGAAATAGACACCCAGGTTTTAGCGGCGCTGCGCAATGCGCCGCACTTAAGCGAACGGCCACCGGCCTCCATGACTTTGCCCGTGCGCCTGTCCCTGCAAGGGCGGCGTCCGGGTTAACCGAATTCTTACAGTTTTGCCAAAAGGAGTTGTGTGCAGATGATTTCCAACGTGAATCGATTGTCCCTGGCGGTCGGCATGGTCATCGCGACCCTGGTCGGTCAGGCCGTGGCAGCGCCTGCGCCCTCGGAGAACGCCACGATCAATCTGATCCGCTTGCTGGTCGAGCAGGGCATTCTGAAACAGGACAAGGCCGACGCGCTGATCGCTCAGGCGCAAAATGAAGCCGCACAAGCCAGGCAGGCTGCGGCCTCCACGGCGGTCGCAGCCGGGCCGGTTGCAGCGCCGGGCGACGTGCGTGTGCAGTACGTGCCTGCGGCGGTGCGTGACCAGATCCGTGATCAGGTCAAAGCCGAAGTCATGGCCACCGCCAAACAGGAAAACTGGGCAGCGCCCAACACTTTCCCGGAATGGGCCTCACGCATCAGCTTCGACGGCGACATTCGTCTGCGTGACGAATCGCGTTACTACTCAGGCAACAACAGCAACGAAATCGTCGACTTCGCCAAGCTCAACAATAACGGCCCGTACGACGTGAACCCCAACAGCAGCACCAGCCTGCCGCCGTTGCTCAACACCCGCGAAGATCGCGAAAACCAGTTCCGCATCCGCGCGCGCCTTGGCATGAAAGCGGTGATCTCGCCGGAATGGACCGCAGGTATCCGCATTGGCACCGGCTCCGACAACAATCCGGTGTCGACCACGCAAAACCTCGGCGGCGGCTTCGCGAAAAAGGATATCTGGCTCGATCAGGGTTACCTGAACTGGAAGCCGACAGAAGAACTGACCCTGACCGGTGGCCGCTTCGCCAACCCTTTCATGTCCACCGATATGCTTTATTCCAACGACCTCAACTTCGATGGCGTGGCAGCGATTTTCGACCACAAGCTCAACCACGATTGGGGCGTGTTCGGAACCGTCGGTGCGTTCCCGGTGGATTACACCAACGACACCAGCAGTAGCAACGGTTTCGACAAGGAAGAGAGCGACAACAAATGGCTGTACGGCGCGCAGCTTGGCGCCAAGTGGGCGATCAACAGCAACAACCGTTTGAAGGGTGCGTTGGCTTACTACCGCTTCGACGATATCCAGGGCCAGCGCTCCAGCCCCTGCGAACCGTGGGCCGGCGCACCCGGTTGCGACAGCGACGGCAGCCGCGCGGCGTTCATGCAGAAGGGCAACAGCGTGTTCCTGCTGCGTGACATCACGCCGAACCCGCTCAACCCGACCACCACCGCGCAACCGCAATTCGTCGGTCTCGCGTCCGAGTTCAACCTGCTCGACTTGAACCTGGTGTGGGACGCCGATCTGCCGGCAGACTTCAAGTTGCGCAGCCAGGGCAACTACATCCACAACCTCAGTTACGACGAAGGCGACATGCGCAAGCGTTCGGCCGGACAGATCGTCAACAACCTCGACAGCAACGGCGAGATCGAAAGCGGCGCCAATGCCTGGATGGTGCAATTCACTCTCGGCAATGAACTGGACCTGAAAAAGCAGGGCGACTGGAACCTCTTCGCCGGCTACAAGTACATCCAGCCGGATGCCTTGCCGGACGGCTTCAACGATTCGTCATTCCACCTCGGTGGCACCAATGCCAAAGGGTATTTCCTCGGAGGCAACTACGGTCTGGCGAAGAACGTCTCGGCGACCGGTCGCTGGATGAGTACCGAGGCGGTGTATGGCGCGCCGTTCGACATCGACGTCTTGCAGCTTGAGATCAACACGCGCTTCTAAGGCGCCGGGAGAGGGTTATGCGTACGCGATTTTTGTGGCTGGGGCTTGGGATGTTGATCGCCACAGGTGCCAGTGCCGAAGGCATGGAAGAACGCTTGCGCACGCAATTGCGCAGCACCACCCAGCAGCTCCAGGCCCTGCAAAGTCAGCAGGCCCAGGCCAGCGCCGCACAATTGGCGGCGCAGAACGAGGTGAAGGCCGCGCAGGCGCAAATCAAGCAATTGACCGCTGAACTGGCCAAGACCAAAAGCCTTGCCGACCAGCTAGTCGGGCAGCAGCAGAGCCTGCACAGCCAGGCGCAGGCGCAAGTGGCGGCCAGCAACGAGCAGACCGGCAAGTTCAAAAAGGCCTATGACGAGTTGCTTGTCATGGCCCGTGCCAAAGAAGCAGAACGGTCTAAGCTTCAAGCGCAATTGACTGAACGTGACACACAAGTGCAGCAATGTTCAGCCAAAAATCAGCAGATGTACGGCGTCGCCAAACAGATCCTCACGGCCTACGAAAACATCGATGTCGCCGAGGTGATGAAGATCCGCCAGCCCTTTGCGGGCAGCGCACGGGTCAAGTTCGAAGAACTGGCCCAAGGGTTTGGCGATGACCTCTACAAGACTCAATTCGACACGCCGCAAGCCGCGCTCTCGCACTGATTAAAAAGCCTGATAAACAAGGAAGAAACAATGACTCAATTGATCAGCCACGTTTCCCCGCAATCGTTGACCGACGTCCTGCAAGCCGCCGGTTATCGCGTCAATCAGACTGAACAGAACGGCATCGTCCAGTTGCTCAGCGCCAGCCAGGGCATTGGTTACGCCGTGCGTTTCGGCAACCCTGCGGTGGAGCAGGGCAGTTACGTCGATTTCACGTTCAGTTGTGCGCTGCGCGTGCAGGGTGAGTTGCCGCAAGGTGTGGCCGAGCAGTGGAATGCCACCCGGCGCTTTGCGCGGTTGTCGTTGCAGGGCGAGTTTCTGGTGATGGAAATGGACGTGCTGCTGGCCGCCGGCGTGAGCAACGACCACCTGCGTGGCAACCTCGAATTGTGGGATCGCCTGTTGCAGGAGTTCATCGTCTATCTGCGTGATTTCGCCCAGAGCGGTGCAACGGCCCAGACCGCCAAAGTGGCTGTCGCAGAGCAAGAGGAAGTCGCGCTGTGAAAAAACCAGCCATGGTGATCGGCGCGGGAGCTGTAGCGCTGTTGGTGGTGGCCGTGGCGCAGGTGGTGCGATCGGGCAATGACCCGGTCGCCGCCCAACAATCGTCGTCGGTGGCGGCGGTTGCTACGGGGCCGGCGGTGGCTCGGTTGGGCAGTCAGCAGGTCACACCGGCGGAATTGCAGGCGTTGCTGGCAACCGTTCCACCCGCGACCCGTGAGCAACTGCGCGGCAATCGCGAAGCGCTGGAGCGTTTGATCCGCGCACGACTCGCCGAGAAAGCGGTGCTGGAACAGGCCGACGCGCAGGGTTGGGCGCAGCGTCCGGACGTCGCGCAACAGACCCGAGCGGCGACCGAGCAAATCGTCTTCCGCGATTATCTGCGTTCGGTCAGCGAGGTGCCTGCCGACTATCCGAGTACGGCCGAGCTGCAAAAGGCTTATGACGAAGGCAAGGCGAATTGGCAGACCCCGGCGTTGTATCGGGTCAGCCAGATTTTCCTCGGGGTGAACGATCCGCAGAACCTAGATGCGGTGCGCAAACAGGCTGCGGAACTGAGCAAAAAGGCGCAGGCCACGCCGGGGGATTTTGCGGCGCTGGCGACCCAGTATTCGCAGGATCGCGTGACGGCCGAACGTGGCGGCGACAGCGGTTTGCAACCCTTGCAGCAACTGGTGCCGGAGGTGCGTGGCGTGGTGGCGCGGCTCAAGGTCGGTGCAGTCTCTGACCCTGTGCAAAGTGCGGCCGGTTTCCATGTGATCAAGCTCACCGAGCAGCAACCGGCGCGCACCGCGACGCTGGATGAACTGCGCGACCAGCTGACTCAGGCGTTGCGTGCCCAGCGCCAGGAGCAGATTGCCCAGGCTTATCTGGACGGGATGCTCAACACCGCGACGCTGAGTATCGATGGTGCCGAACTCAACAAAGTCCTTGAGGAAAAACAGTAATCCAGGTTCAACACTGGACCCCTGTGGGAGCTGGCAAGCCATCTCCCACAGGGTTCTCCATTGGGTTCAGAATATTTTCAAAGTGCTGGTAGCCATCAAACAACAAAGATCGACAGGGAGTCATCGATGTCATTCACCGAACCCGCAGGACGACAGGGCGGCGCCGATTTGTGCTGGGCGCAGGACCATAGCGAACCCTGGCTTGCGCAAGCCGCGAGCATTGACACCGAGGTCGCGCAGTACTTTCTGGTCAGCGCCCGCTGCGGTTGCTTCATGCAGGCCGCGCGTAGCCTCAACGTGCGCTCGACCTTGCTGCGCAAACAATTGGCGCAGCTTGAGCATGAACTCCAGCACACCTTGTTCAGTTTTCAGGGCAGTGTGCTGAGCCTGACCCGTGAAGGCCAGCAGTTGCAGGCCAAACTGACCGCCCTGGCTCACGAACGCAAACTGCCGGTGGTCGAGCAGCCGTTGATTCGCCTCGCCGTCGCCGAGTCGATCCTGCACGACATTCTCGGCCGCGACCTGATCGCGCTGTTGCGCCGCAACGCCAGTGTGCGCCTTGAGATCATCGCGCTCGACAGTGAACTGTCCTTGCGCGCGGTCAGCGCCGACGTCGTTCTGTGGCTTGCTCCCGGAGACTCACCCAGCCCCGGTCCGTCCTTCGCCACCCATCAACCGCAACGGCTGGCGTGTCTGGACTACCTGCCGCACATCGCCAAACGCTATTCGCGTGTCACTGCACGCCCGGACAGCCCTGACGACCTCGCTGATTTCATGTTGGTGCAATGGCAGCACGACCGACAGATCGACAGCTTTCGTCCGTGGAACGAGCTGGTGGAACAGCGTCTGGCCGGAGTGGTGCAGATGCAGTCCTACGAACTGATGCTGGAGATGATCCGTTGCAGCGCGTGCATCGGATTGCTGCCCATGTACATGAGTCGCTATGACCGTGGGCTGGTGGCGCTGCCGGGCCTGTTTGAGCAGCCGATGCAACTGAATGCCTGGCTGGCCGTGAATGCCGACTCGCAGAATGTCAGCGAAGTGCAAACCCTGATCGAACTCATCCACCACACCTTCAATGAGCGCCAGGAATGGTTCCAGCCCTGAACCAAACCCCATGCATCCCCCATTCCCCCTGTGGGAGCTAGCTTGCTAGCGATTGCGGTGTGTCAGTCGACAAAGATGCTGATTGTCAGCACGCTATCGCTAGCAGGCTAGCTCCCACCGTTTGATATTCGCCAGACGCAATCGCACTGGTTTAGAGTGGCCAGCCACACATCGATCCAGGAAGGATCTGCCATGCCTGACCACGACCCCGCCATTCACCTCGAGCGTTTCAACGAATCCCACGTCGAGGGTGTCACCGCGCTGTACAACGATGCCGCCGTCGCCCGGCAGGTGTTGCAGATGCCGTTTCAGTCCGCCGAGGTTTGGCGCCAGCGGATACAAGCCGATAACGAGCGGGCGGTGAAACTGGTGGCGCTCCATCAGGGTGTAGTGATCGGTCACTTGGGCCTGGAGCATTTTTCGCGGATTCGCCGCAGCCACGCCGGCAGCTTCGGCATGGGTGTCGCGACCGCGTGGCAGGGCAAGGGCGTTGGTTCGACGTTGTTGGCGGCAGCGCTGGATGTGGCCGACAACTGGATGAATCTGCACCGCGTCGAGCTGTCGGTGTACGCCGACAACGAGGCGGCCATCGGTCTCTACCGCAAGTTCGGTTTCGAGACCGAAGGCCTGTTCCGTGATTACGCGGTACGCGACGGGCAATGGGTCGACACCCTGAGCATGGCCCGCCTGCGTAATCGTCCGAAAACCTGACTCAGTCGCCCAGCGCGAACGCCACCGCCGACTGCGCATGCAGCTCGGTGGTGTCGAGCAGGGGCAGGGCGCTGTGTTCGGGTTTGATCAGCATGCCGATTTCCGTGCAGCCCAGAATGATTGCCTGGGCGCCGCGAGCGGTCAGGGATTCGATCACCTGCTGGTAGATCTTGCGCGAGGCCTCGCTGATCACGCCGACGCAGAGTTCGTCGTAGATGATCCGGTGCACTTCTTTGCGCTCAGCGTCGTCCGGCACCACGACCGTCAAGCCCTGGGCGATCAAGCGCTGCTTGAGAAAGTCCTGCTCCATGGTGAACGCCGTGCCCAACAGCCCGACCGTACGCGCCTCGATCTTCAACGCCGCTTGCGCCGCGGGTTCGGCAATGTGCAAAAACGGAATGCTGATTGCCGCCTGAATCTGTTCGGCCACCTTGTGCATGGTGTTGGTACACAGCACCACACATTCGGCGCCGCCCGCTTCGAGCCTGCGTGCGGCGTCCACCAGGATCGCTGCCGCGTCGTCCCAACGCCCGGCATGCTGGGCCTGTTCGACCGGGCCGAAGTCGACGCTGTACATCAGCATCTGAGCCGACCGCAGCGGGCCGAGCTGATCGCGGATTTGCTGATTGATGAGGCGATAGTATTCGGCGCTGGACTCCCAGCTCATGCCGCCGATCAGGCCGATGGTGCGCATTCGATTTCCCCAGGCAGGTGCCCAGGCGATAGGCCGGGCTGGAGCCGAGTCTCCATTTGTTCACCAGCGTGCGCCAGCGCAAATCAACTGTACTGATCATCCAGATGCAAAGTGTTTCGGTGGTCGCTTTCGAGGTTAAACGTACGCCAGTGCTTCGATCTGTCACTATCAGGTATCGCAGGCTCCTCAGAGGAATGTACCCATGAACGACGTACAACAACTGGGCGAAATGCTTCGTCACTATGCCGAGAGTGAGTCGCACAAGAAGCAACTGTTCGAAACGCAGTCGCAGGTATGGGCGAAACGGATTACCGAATTGTTCGGGCAGATTCAGCAATGGCTTGAACCGGTGCAGGCACCGGGTTTGCTGGAGGTCAGCCGTGAGGCGTATGTCGCGTTCGGCCCGAGCACACCGGTCGAGACTTCAACCTTCAAGACCGAGAAACTGACCATTGTGATTGCCGGCAAACCGGTGGAGTTCGTGCCCGATGTGATGGGCAGTTCTGGACAGATTTCGTTGGCGGTGATGGGTTTGACAGCGGCGCGCTACGGCAGTATTTCGCTGGTGGGCCTGCCGGACGGGGAGTGGCAGTGGCGCAAGACCAACGGCCTGAAAGACCCGGATACCTTTGTGTTTGATGCAGACTTCCTGGCGTTGCAGTTGCAGAGCCTGATTCCTCGAGACCGCGGCTGAGCCCCCAAGGAAACACGCATTCCCCCTGCAGGAGGTTACATATCCAGGTTGACCCAACCCGGCTTCGCCACCTCCGGCGCCACCGCTTTCACGGCCTTGCCCGTCGCCAGCTCAACCCTTCGCGCCACCTCCGGATCATCGGCAAACGGCACCATGCTCGCCTCATCCAGACTGTCTGCGGTTTCACGGCGCAAGCAGTACTCCACCGCCAGCCACAGAAACACCACGCCCAACCCATTCAAGAAAAATTCGAACATGACCCGGCTCCCTGCCTCAGGCGATCTGCGCTTCACGGTGTGCCAGTGCCACGTCCGCGACCCGCACGGTGCGCCAGATGTTGTAAGCCATCAGCAGCATCCCGGTCAGGAAGAACACCCCACCAGCAAAGCGCACGATGAACCCCGGATGGCTGGCCTGCAGCGCCTCGACAAATGAATAGGTCAGCGTGCCGTCCTCATTGATCGCCCGCCACATCAGGCCCTGGGTGATGCCGTTCACCCACATCGAAGCGATATAAAGCACCGTGCCGATGGTCGCCAGCCAGAAGTGCAGGTTGATCAGCGGCGTGCTGTACATCTGCTCGCGGCCAAACACTTTCGGCACCATGTGATACGTCGCACCGAAGGTGATCATCGCCACCCAGCCGAGTGCACCGGCGTGAACGTGGCCGATGGTCCAGTCGGTGTAATGGGAGAGGGCGTTGACGGTTTTGATCGCCATCATCGGACCTTCAAAGGTCGACATCCCGTAGAACGCCAGCGACAGCACCAGAAAGCGCAGGATCGGGTCGGTACGCAACTTATGCCAAGCGCCCGAGAGCGTCATCATCCCGTTGATCATCCCGCCCCAGCTTGGCGCCAGCAGGATCAGCGACATCGCCATGCCCAGCGACTGCGCCCAGTCCGGCAGCGCGGTGTAGTGCAAGTGGTGCGGGCCGGCCCAGATGTACAGGGTGATCAGCGCCCAGAAATGCACGATCGACAACCGGTACGAATACACCGGCCGATTGACCTGTTTAGGTACGAAGTAATACATCATCCCGAGGAAGCCTGTGGTCAGGAAGAAACCCACCGCATTGTGCCCGTACCACCACTGCACCATGGCATCGGTCGCGCCGGAATACACCGGATAGGATTTGAACCAGTCGACCGGAATCGCCAGGTGGTTGACCACGTGCAGCATGGCGATCACCACGATGAACGCGCCAAAGAACCAGTTGCCGACGTAGATGTGTTTGGTCTTGCGCTGCACCACAGTGGTGAAGAACACCACGGCGTAGGCAACCCAGACCACGGCCATCCACACGGCACCGGAGAATTCGATCTCGGCGTATTCCTTGGTGGTGGTGTAGCCCAGTGGCAGGGTGATCAACATGATCACGATCACCGATTGCCAGCCCCAGAACGTGAACGCGGCGAGCTTGTCCGAATACAGCCGCACCTGACAGGTACGCTGCACGGCATAGTAACTGGCAGCGAATTGCGCGCTGCCGGCGAACCCGAAAATCACCAGGCTGGTGTGCAACGGTCGCAAGCGGCCGAAGGTGGTCCACGGCACGTCCAGATTCATCTCTGGCCATACCAGTTGCGAGGCGATCCATACCCCCATCGCCATGCCCACGACACCCCAGAAAACAGTCGCGATGACGAATTGGCGGACGACCTTGTAGTTATAAGCCTGTCCGATTGTTGCTGTGCTCATGGTCAGTTCATCCACGGTTGCAAAGTCTTGCCAGGCCACCCGGTCTGGCATGGGTTGCACTGTAGAAACCCCACCGGAAACAAAACAGGCTCAGGAATCTTTCATTTATGCGGATCAGATTGAAGTGCTGCCTGCGGCCATCTGACGCGCCCTGATACGGTTTTTATCCGTTCAGGTGAATCTGTAACGCGCTGCGCCGCTCCGTCATAGTGCTGTTACGAAAACTGGGGGAGTCGCTGCATGTATCAATACGACGATTACGACCGCGCACTGGTGTTCGAGCGCGTTGCGCAGTTTCGCGATCAGGTCGAACGCTTCATGGCCGGGGAATTGAGCGAAGAGGAGTTCCTGCCGCTGCGTCTGCAAAACGGTCTGTACCTGCAAAAACACGCTTACATGTTGCGTGTGGCGATTCCCTACGGCACCCTCAGCGCCGCGCAAATGCGCACGCTGGCGAGCATCGCGGCTGACTATGATCGTGGTTACGGCCACTTCACCACGCGGCAAAACATGCAGTTCAACTGGATCGAACTGGCTGAGGTGCCGGACATTCTCGAACGCCTGGCGCAGGTCAACATGCATGCGATCCAGACCTCCGGCAACTGCGTGCGCAACATCACCACCGAAGCCTTCGCCGGGGTCGCGGCAGATGAGTTGATCGACCCGCGCCCCCTGGCGGAAATTCTCCGGCAATGGTCGACGATCAACCCGGAATTTCTCTTCCTGCCGCGCAAGTTCAAGATCGCCATCTGCTCGGCGAAGCAGGATCGCGCGGCGATCATGATGCACGACATCGGCCTGTATCTTTACCCTGGGCGCGATGGGCAAATGCTTTTGCGAGTGATCGTTGGAGGCGGGCTGGGACGCACGCCGATCCTCGGTTTGCAGATCCGTGACGGCTTGCCGTGGCAGCACTTGCTGTCCTACGTCGAGGCGGTGCTGCGGGTTTACAACCGCCATGGCCGGCGCGACAACAAGTACAAGGCGCGGATCAAGATTCTGGTCAAGGCACTGGGCATCGAAGCTTTCGCCAAAGAAGTCGAAGAAGAATGGCAGCACCTCAAGGACGGCCCGGCGCAGTTGACCGAGGCCGAATATCAGCGGGTTGCCAGTGCTTTCGTGCCACCGACGTATCACACGCTGCCCGACACCGATCTGGATCACGGCACGCGGCTGGCCGAAAACCCGGCGTTTGCCCGCTGGGTCGCGCGCAACGTGCAGCCGCACAAAGTGGCGGGTTACACCAGCGTAGTCTTGTCGACCAAACCCGGTCAGGCCGCGCCGCCGGGGGACGTGACGCAGTTGCAGATGCTGGCGGTCGCCGATTGGGCGGAGCGCTTCGGTTTCGGCGAGATCCGCATCGCCCATGAGCAAAACATCGTCCTGCCCGATGTGCCGAAAGCCGATCTGTATGCGCTGTGGCAACTGGCGTGCGAGTTAAATCTGGGGACGGCCAACGTCGGCTTGCTGACTGACATCATTGCCTGCCCGGGCGGGGATTTCTGCGCACTGGCCAACGCCAAATCGATCCCGATCACCCAGGCGATTCAGGCGCGTTTCGACAATCTCGACTACCTGCACGATCTGGGTGACATAAGCCTGAACATCTCTGGCTGCATGAATGCCTGCGGCCATCACCACATCGGCAATATCGGCATCCTCGGCGTCGACAAGAACGGCAGCGAGTGGTACCAGATCACCCTCGGCGGCGCGCAGGGCAAGCACAGCGCGCTGGGCAAAGTCATCGGCCCGTCGTTCAGCGCAGCAGAGGTGCCGCAGGTGATCGAGCGGATCATCGGCACTTTTGTGCGTTATCGCGAGAGTGAGGAATTGTTTGTCGACACTTTGGCGCGGATCGGACTGGAGCCGTTCAAGGAGCGTGTGTATCCCAAAGCTCTGGAGGTGTCGGCATGAACAATCTGCTGCGGTTGCAGGAGGGCGTGGCGCAAATAGTCACGGACGATCCGTGGACGCTGGTCCGCGAGCCTGTGTTGGCCAGTGATTCGGGATTGCTGATTCTGCCTTTGATTCATTGGCTGGAACGGCCTTCGACCCACGCCGTGTGGCTCGGCCCGGATGATGACGCCGAAAGCCTCGTGCCCTGGCTGGCGTCACTGCCCCTGATTGCGCTGGACTTTCCGAGTTTTCGTGACGGTCGCGCCTACAGCCAGGCCTATTTGTTGCGCAGCCGTTTCGGCTGGACCGGGGAATTGCGCGCGATTGGCGACGTGTTGCGTGATCAGCTCAGCCATATGCGCCAGTGCGGGTTCGACAGTTTTGCCGTGCGAGAAGACAAATCGGCTGAGGATGCGCTGAAGGGGTTGGCAGGGATGAGCGTGCTGTATGGCCGCTCAGTCATCGAGCCGCGCCCGTTGTTTCGTAGACGCTAATGAATCAAAAGATCGCAGCCTTCGGCAGCTCCTGCATGGGAATGCAGCTCTTGTAGGAGCTGCCGAAGGCTACGATCTTTTGATCTTGGCCATACCGGGGAAACCCCTAGAACCCTGGCTCATTCGGGATTTTTCCTTGGGTCGATGGTGGCCTTTTGGTAGAGTCGCCGTCGCCAGCGGGTTTTCGGCTGGACGGTAGAATCGAAGAAGGGAGTCTGATCAGTGAGTCCGGGCAAGAAAATCCTGGGCCTCACCGCGTTGCTTTTGATGCTGACGCTGTGGGCCAGTTACTTTTATGTATTCAATCAAAACCGCGACGGCCAACTTGGCGGTGTCGGCGAAAGCACCGCGTGGTGTGGCACGCCGCCGTCCACTGAAGCGGCGCTGCTGGGCAAGGATCAACTGACCTTGCGCGTCACCAATAACCTGCGTGGCGAGTTCATGCTCGGCGGTTCACTGGTGGTCTCCGAACGCACATTCAACCGCTACGATCTGGGCCGCAACGAACTGCGTCTGCGTCTGGAACCGTTGCAGTGGTCCTACGGCGCGACGCCGATCTTCCTTGAGCAGGTCAAGGTCCAGCCCCTGAGTCGCAACCTCTCAGCCACCAACAAAAGCGCATTTGCCGAACTTGAGCCGCGTCCGATTGGCGTGCAGGGGCAGGTCACCGAGTTCCCGTTCGACACCTACCGTTACGGCTACAAACCGGTGTTGTATTACGTAAAAGGCAGCGAGCGCATCGACCTGCGCTTCAAGAACATCACCACGCTGATGGAGATGTCCAATACCTTCACGCCGATCCAGAAGTACAACCGCGTCGACTACATCAACGAGAAAACCTCGCTGATCCGCGACGAAGACTACAAGGCCTACGGCCCGCACGAATGCGCATTCAGCGTTGAGCGCAAGGGCTCGTTCAAAGCCGTGGTGCTGTTGTTTCTGCTGGTGCTGTGTCTGCCGCTGTTGCTGGTGTTCTATCGCGAAGAGCCGGGGATCGACTTCCTCGCCACGCTGGTGGGTGTTGCGCTGGTGCGGGTGCTGCTGATCGGGCCGGTGGAGGATTTCCGGTTGTACAACATCGACTTCCTGTTTGGCGCTGCGATTTTGCTGGTGGGCACGGTGTCGTTGTACAAGGCGATGCGCGCCAATACCCGGCGAGAGATAGCGTTGCGCAGTGGTGAAACCTCTTCCTGGTGACGGGCTGAAGATCAAAAGCCCCTCACCCTGACCCTCCCGAAACGTCGGACCGCCCGGAGGGAGAGGGGACTGACCGAGTAGTGCGACGATCCACCCCGACTTGAAAGACCGAGTCGACTATGGATTCACAGAGCATTGTTCTCGTCGATGAATCTCCTGAGCATCCCCCAATCGGTCCCCTCTCCCTCGGGAGAGGGCTAGGGTGAGGGGCAACAATCTCCAGCCGGTCACTTCAGCGCTGGGTCACCCATGTAAATCCTCTTCCAACCCCGCAACAGCACCTGCACCCTTGATGCCTCGCCGTTTTGCACCGCGAGAGCCGCGCATTGTGGTCCAACGGTTTGTACCTTGGACGATCCCTCCAGAATCACGCTTTTTTTGTGGTTTCAAATCGCAATTGCCGCGGTTTTAGCTATACCTGTAACTCCCCCTCAAGCAATACATCCAGGCCTTCTGACAGGAGTTACAGCATGAAGCTAGCAGTAATGATGGGCACGCTGTGCATCGCCACCCTCGGCGTGGTGGGCTGCTCAAGCAAAACCGTCGCTCCCGATGAATATTCGGGGTTTCTCAAGGACTACAGTCAGCTGAAGGAGGCCAAGTCACCGTCCGGCGCCGAGGTGATGCGCTGGATGGACCCGAAACTCGACGTCAACAAATTCACCAGCGTTTACGTCGAGCCGAGCCAGCTCTATCCCAAACCACAAGCGACCGCCAAGGTCCCGCAACAGACTCTCAATGGCATTACCAGCTACTACGATCAGGCGCTCAAGCGTGAGCTCGGCAAGTCGTTGCCACTCGCTACCGGCCCTGGCCCTGGGGTGATTGTGGTGCGTCCGGCGATCACTGCTGTGAGCAGCAAGACCAAAGGCCTGCAGGTTTATGAAGTGATCCCGATTGCACTGGTGGCGGCGGCAGTGAGCACTGCCACGGGGATCCGCGATCAGGAAACTACCCTGGCCACTGAAGCGGTGTTCATGGATGGCGCCACCAACAAGGTTGTCGCTCAGGTTGTGCGTAAAGGGACTGGCAAACCGCTGGAGAACGACTCGCAGGTAATGCAGGCCAATGACGTCAAAGCCGTGATCGATGGCTGGGCTTCGGATCTGCATCAGTCCCTTCTCAAGCTGAAAGCTGGAGCTAAATAATCGCGCACCCTGTAGGAGCTGCCGCAGGCTGCGATCTTTTGACTCTGATTGTTTAAAACAAGACCAAAAGATCGCAGCCTGCGGCAGCTCCTACAGTAGGTCGCGGTCGCGGAGGACTGCTCAGGGCTTTTTGACTTGCTCGCGAATCCGCTCTTCCTGCTCCCGCAGCTCAGGCGTGAACTCGGCACCGAAATCCTCTGCCGAGAAGATCTGCCGAATCTCGATTTCAAAGTCACGGCCCGGCATCGGGTTGGGGCAGCGTTTGACCCATTCGATAGCTTCCTCTTTCGACTTCACGTCCCAGATCCAGTACCCGGCCACCAGTTCTTTGGTTTCGATGAAGGGGCCGTCGGTCACTGTGCGTTTTTCACCCAAGCCCTTGAGCTGCGGAACGCTGCGCTTACAGGGGTTACGAGTTGTATGCAGTTTTCATTTCAGAACATGACAATTTCAGCGCGGGCATAGGTTGTCGAACAATTTCGTGGTTAACTTCGGCCCCTGCGTGATTTTCTAAAACAACGTTCAGAAGGACTCAAGTCATGGCTCAAGTCACCCTCAAAGGCAACCCGGTTCAAGTCAACGGCCAGTTGCCACAAGCCGGTTCCAAGGCGCCAGCCTTTTCTCTGGTTGCCGGCAATCTGTCCGACGTCACCCTGAAAGACTTCGCCGGCAAGCGCAAAGTGCTGAACATTTTCCCAAGCGTTGACACCCCGACCTGCGCTACCTCCGTGCGCAAGTTCAACGCTCAGGCCAACGACATCAGCAACACCGTGGTGCTGTGCATCTCGGCTGACCTGCCGTTCGCCCAGGCGCGTTTCTGCGGTGCCGAAGGTCTGGAAAATGTCCAGAACCTGTCGACCCTGCGTGGCGCCGAGTTTATCGAGAACTACGGTGTTGCAATCGCCGACGGCCCGCTGAAAGGCCTGACCGCCCGTGCCGTGGTAGTACTGGACGAGAACGACAACGTCCTGCACAGCGAACTGGTCAAGGAAATCGCTGAGGAGCCGAACTACGACGCTGCTCTGGCGGTACTGAAGTAAACTGCGCAACAGCGCTTTTACAATTGTTAACGGCCTGGCCCTGTCCAGGCCGTTTTCATTTGTGTATCAGTGTTTTGACTCACACCTTGAAACGTAAGTTGAAGGTAAATTGCCGGTAAAGCTGCTTTGCTTAATTCCCGTCAGTGCTTATCGTTCAGCCTCCCGTAGAAGAAGCCCACGCGCCCAATGGTTAATCACTCCATGCAATCGTCTCCCCGCAACTCCCGTCGCTGGCTGTTCAGCCTGCTTGTCTTGTTGGTTATCGCCGTACTGTGCTGGAAATTCTGGCCCGCCGGTTCAGCCGACAAGGAGGGCGGCGAGAAGGCTGCAGCCGGACATGCCGGGCGTTCCGGGATGATGCGGCCGGGCTTCGGCGGCGGCACCGGGCCAATTCCTGTGCGCGTGGCGCCGGCGGTTACGGGTGACTTTCCGCTGTATTACAAAGCGCTCGGTACCGTCACTGCGCTCAACACCATTAACGTGCGCAGTCGAGTGGGTGGCGAATTGGTGAAAATCCATTTCGAGGAAGGCCAGATGGTCAAGGCGGGCGATTTGCTTGCCGAGATCGACCCGCGCTCCTACCAGAACGCCTTGCTTCAGGCGCAAGGCACTTTGATGCAGAATCAGGCGCAACTGAAAAACGCACAGGTTGATGTCGAGCGCTATCGCGGTCTGTTCAAGGAAGACAGCATTGCCAAACAGACGCTGGACACCGCCGAAGCGCTGGTCGGCCAGTATCTGGGCACGGTCAAGACCAACCAGGCGGCTGTCAACGACGCGAAACTCAATCTCGAATTTACTAAAATCCGCGCTCCAATTGCCGGTCGTGTCGGTCTGCGTCAAGTGGACGTCGGCAACCTCGTTGCGGCCAACGACACCACGTTTCTGGCGGTGATCACCCAGACTCAACCGATCAGCGTCGCCTTCACCCTGCCGGAAAACAACCTCGAAACCGTGCTCGCCCGCTACCGCAGCGGCGCCAAGCTGCCGGCTGAAGCGTGGGATCGCGGCGACACCAAACTGCAAGCCACCGGTGTGCTGCAAAGCCTCGACAACCAGATCGATGTGGCCACCGGCACCCTGAAATTCAAGGCTCGTTACGATAACCGTGATCAGTCGCTGTTCCCCAATCAGTTCGTCAACGTGCACCTGCTGGCCGACACCCTGAAAAACGTCGTGTTGGCACCGTCCGCTGCGATTCAGTTCGGCACCAACGGCACTTTCGTCTACGCGCTGGATGGCGACAAGAAAGTCACGATCCGTCAGTTGAAGATCGGCGCCAGTGACGGTGAAAACACCGTTATCACTGAAGGCCTGGCCGCTGGCGACCGCGTAGTGCTGGAAGGCACCGACCGCCTCAAGGAAGGCAGCGAAGTGGAGGTGGTCAACGACAGCAATCAAGTGCCGACCACACCGACCGAACACCTGCAAGGCAAGTCCGCCGCCACCCCGACTGATGCCGCTGTTACTGACAAGGCCAAGAAGGGCGCATGAACATTTCGCGGCTGTTCATCCTTCGTCCGGTAGCCACCACCCTGAGCATGCTGGCCATTGTGCTGGCCGGCCTGATCGCTTATCGCCTGCTGCCAGTGTCGGCGCTGCCGCAAGTCGATTACCCGACCATCCGCGTCATGACCCTGTATCCCGGCGCCAGCCCGGACGTGATGACCAGCGCCGTCACCGCGCCGCTTGAACGTCAATTCGGACAGATGCCGGGTCTGACTCAAATGGCCTCGACCAGCTCCGGCGGCGCCTCGGTGCTGACCCTGCGTTTCAGCCTCGACATCAACATGGATGTCGCCGAGCAACAGGTGCAAGCGGCAATCAACGCTGCGACCAACCTGCTGCCGACCGACTTGCCGGCGCCGCCGGTATACAACAAGGTCAACCCGGCGGACACCCCGGTGCTGACCCTGGCCATCACCTCGAAAACCATGCTGCTGCCCAAACTCAATGACCTGGTCGATACGCGCATGGCGCAGAAAATCGCCCAGATCAGTGGCGTCGGCATGGTCAGCATCGCGGGCGGTCAGCGTCAGGCCGTGCGGATCAAGGTCAACCCGGAGGCGTTGGCCGCCAATGGTCTGAACCTGTCGGACGTGCGCACCTTGATCGGCGCCTCGAACGTCAACCAGCCGAAAGGTAACTTCGACGGCCCGACCCGGGTGTCGATGCTCGATGCCAATGACCAACTGACGTCGCCCGAGGACTACGCCAACCTGATCCTCGCCTACAAGAACGGCGCGCCGTTGCGGCTCAAGGATGTCGCGGAAATTGTCGATGGCGCCGAGAACGAGCGCCTGGCCGCGTGGGCCAACCTGAATCAGGCTGTGCTGCTGAACATTCAGCGTCAACCGGGCGCTAACGTCATCGAGGTGGTCGACCGGATCAAAGCCTTGCTGCCAAGCATCACCGACAATTTGCCGGCCGGCCTCGAAGTCACTGTTCTCACCGATCGCACCCAAACCATTCGCGCTTCGGTCACCGACGTGCAGCACGAACTGCTCATCGCCATCGCGTTGGTGGTCATGGTGACGTTCCTGTTTCTGCGCCGTTTCAGCGCGACGATCATTCCTTCGGTGGCTGTGCCACTGTCGCTGATCGGTACCTTCGGCGTGATGTATCTCGCCGGATTCTCGGTCAATAACCTGACTCTGATGGCGCTGACCATCGCCACCGGTTTCGTGGTCGACGATGCGATCGTGATGCTGGAAAACATCTCGCGCTTCATCGAGGAGGGCGACAGCCCGATGCAGGCCGCGCTAAAAGGCGCGAAGCAGATCGGCTTCACCCTGATTTCCCTGACCCTGTCGCTGATAGCCGTGCTGATCCCGCTGCTGTTCATGGCAGACGTGGTCGGGCGGCTGTTCCGCGAGTTCGCCATCACCCTGGCGGTGGCGATCCTGATTTCCCTCGTAGTCTCGCTGACCCTGACGCCAATGATGTGCGCGCGTCTGCTCAAGCGCGAACCCGAGGAGCATGAGCAGGGCCGGTTCTACCGGGCCAGCGGCGCGTGTATCGACTGGATGATCGCCGAGTACGGTCGGATGCTGCGCTGGGTGCTCAAGCATCAGCCGCTGACGTTGCTGGTCGCCATCGGCACTCTGGCATTGACTGTGTTCCTCTATATGGTCGTGCCGAAGGGCTTCTTTCCGGTGCAGGACACCGGGGTGATTCAGGGTATTTCCGAAGCGCCGCAGTCGATTTCCTTCGCTGCCATGGGTGAGCGTCAACAGGCATTGGCCAAGGTCATTCTTGAAGACCCGGCAGTACAGAGCCTGTCGTCTTACATTGGCGTCGATGGCGATAACGCCACGCTCAACAGCGGTCGGTTGTTGATCAATCTCAAACCACACAGCGAGCGTGATCTCACCGCCACCGAAATCATCGCGCGCCTGCAACCGCAACTGGACAAACTGGTCGGCATTCGTCTGTACATGCAACCGGTGCAGGACCTGACCATCGAAGACCGCGTCAGCCGCACCCAGTACCAGTTCAGCATGTCCTCGCCAGACTCCGAGCTGTTGAGCCAATGGAGCGGCAGATTGGTTCAGGCCCTGGCGCAACGTCCGGAACTGACCGACGTCGCCAGTGACTTGCAGGACAAGGGCTTGCAGGTTTATCTGGTTATCGACCGTGATGCGGCGTCGCGCCTCGGTGTGTCGGTGGCGAACATCACCGATGCGCTGTACGACGCCTTCGGTCAGCGGCAGATCTCGACCATTTACACTCAGGCCAGCCAGTACCGCGTGGTGCTGCAGGCGCAGGCCGGGGAAAGGATCGGGCCGCAGGCGCTGGATCAGATTCACGTCAAGACCACTGACGGCGCGCAGGTGCGCCTGTCGAGTCTGGCCCATGTCGAGGAGCGCCAGGCGCAACTGGCGATCACCCACATCGGCCAGTTCCCGGCGGTGATGATGTCGTTCAACCTCGCGCCGGGCGTAGCGCTGGGGCATGCGGTGGATGTCATCGAACAGGTGCAGAAAGACATCGGCATGCCGGTCGGCGTGCAGACCCAGTTCCAGGGCGCGGCCGAAGCGTTCCAGGCATCGCTGTCGAGCACCTTGCTGCTGATTCTGGCGGCGGTGGTGACCATGTACATCGTGCTCGGCGTGCTGTACGAGAGCTATATCCACCCGATCACCATTCTCTCGACTCTGCCGTCAGCGGCGGTCGGCGCGTTGCTGGCATTGCTGCTCAGTGGCAACGACCTGGGCATGATCGCGATCATCGGCATCATCCTGCTGATCGGCATCGTCAAGAAGAATGCGATCATGATGATCGACTTCGCCCTCGACGCGGAACGCAATCAGGGCATGGCGCCGCAGGAGGCGATCTATCAAGCGGCACTGCTGCGTTTCCGACCGATCCTGATGACCACGCTGGCGGCGCTGTTCGGTGCCGTGCCATTGATGCTCGCCACCGGTTCCGGGGCTGAGCTGCGCCAACCGCTGGGTCTGGTGATGGTGGGTGGTTTGTTGGTGAGTCAGGTGCTGACGCTGTTCACCACACCGGTGATCTACCTGTATTTCGACCGTCTGGGCCGACGTTTTGGCAAAACCAATGCCGACACCGAAGAGGTGGCGGTATGAAGGCAGCTGCGAGCTTCCAGCCTCAAGCTGCAAGATACCTGGCTTTTAGCTTGACGCTTGAAGCCTGGGGCTCGGCGCTATGAATCTTTCTGGTCCTTTCATCAAGCGCCCGGTGGCAACCATGCTCCTGAGCCTGGCGATCATGCTGCTGGGCGGTGTCAGCTTCGGCTTGCTGCCAGTGTCTCCGCTGCCGCAAATGGACTTCCCGGTCATCGTTGTGCAGGCGAGCCTGCCCGGTGCCAGTCCGGAAGTCATGGCGTCCACCGTGGCGACGCCGCTGGAGCGTTCGTTCGGCGCCATTGCCGGCGTCAACACCATGAGCAGCCGTTCGAGTCAGGGTTCGACCCGGGTCATTCTGCAATTCGATCTCGACCGCGACATCAACGGCGCAGCGCGGGAAGTGCAGGCCGCGATCAATGCTTCGCGCAATCTGTTGCCGAGCGGGATGCGCAGCATGCCGACCTATAAAAAGGTCAACCCGTCGCAGGCACCGATCATGGTGCTGTCGCTGACCTCGGATGTGCTCGAAAAGGGCCAGCTCTACGATCTGGCGTCAACGATCCTCTCGCAGAGCCTGTCGCAGGTGCAGGGGGTCGGTGAGGTGCAGATCGGCGGTAGCTCGCTCCCGGCGGTGCGCATCGAACTCGAACCGCAAGCACTCAACCAGTACGGTGTAGCGCTGGACGATGTGCGTAAAACCATCGCCGATGCAAACGTGCGCCGGCCGAAAGGCTCGGTCGAGGACGGTCAGCGGCTGTGGCAGATCCAGGCCAACGATCAGCTGGAGAAAGCCAAGGATTACGAATCGCTGATCATCCACTACGCCGACGGTGCCGCGCTGCGCCTGAAGGATGTGGCCAAGGTCAGTGACGGTGTCGAAGACCGTTACAACAGCGGTTTCTTCAACGATGACGCGGCAGTCCTGCTGGTGATCAACCGCCAGGCCGGCGCCAACATCATCGAGACGGTCAACGAGATAAAGGCACAGTTGCCGGCGCTGCAGGCGGTGTTGCCGGCCAGCGTCAAGCTGAATCTGGCGATGGACCGCTCGCCAGTAATCAAGGCAACCCTGCACGAAGCCGAGATGACCCTACTGATCGCCGTGGCGCTGGTGATCCTGGTGGTGTTCCTGTTTCTGGGCAACTTCCGCGCCTCGCTGATTCCGACTTTGGCGGTGCCGGTGTCGTTGGTCGGCACATTTGCGGTGATGTACCTCTATGGCTTCTCGCTGAACAACCTGTCGCTGATGGCGCTGATTCTCGCCACCGGGTTGGTGGTGGACGATGCCATCGTGGTTCTGGAAAACATTTCCCGGCACATCGACGAAGGCGTCAAACCGATGCAGGCGGCGTATCTGGGCGCCAAGGAAGTCGGCTTTACCTTGCTGTCGATGAACGTGTCGCTGGTCGCGGTGTTCCTGTCGATCCTGTTCATGGGCGGGATTGTCGAGAGCCTGTTCCGCGAGTTTTCCATCACTCTGGCCGCGGCCATTGTGGTCTCGCTGGTGGTGTCCCTGACGTTGACGCCGATGCTCTGTGCGCGGTGGCTCAAGCCGCATACGCCGGGGCAGGAAAACCGCCTGCAACGCTGGAGTCGCAGAACCAATGACTGGATGGTCGCCAGGTACGCCACCAGCCTTGACTGGGTGTTGCGCCACCGTCGCCTGACGTTGCTCAGTCTGTTTGTTACCGTTGGCGTCAACGTCGCGCTGTACGTGGTGGTGCCGAAAACCTTCATGCCGCAGCAGGACACGGGTCAGTTGATTGGTTTTGTGCGCGGCGACGACGGTCTGTCGTTCAGTGTCATGCAGCCGAAAATGGAGATCTTCCGCCGCGCCGTGCTCAAGGACGAAGCGGTAGAAAGTGTCGCCGGGTTCATCGGTGGCAGCAACGGCACCAACAACGCCTTCATGCTGGTGCGTCTGAAACCGATCAAGGATCGCCAGTTGTCGGCGCAGAAGGTTATCGAGCGCCTGCGCAAGGAAATGCCCAAGGTGCCCGGTGCGCAATTGATGCTGATGGCGGATCAGGATCTGCAATTTGGCGGTGGCCGCGAGCAAACCTCGTCGCAATACAGCTATATCCTGCAAAGCGGCGATCTCGGTGAACTGCGTAAGTGGTATCCGAAAGTGGTCGCCGCGCTGCGAGCCTTGCCGGAGTTGACGGCGATCGACGCCCGCGAAGGCAAGGGCGCTCAACAGGTGACGTTGATCGTCGACCGCGACCAGGCCAAACGCCTTGGCGTGGACATGGACATGGTCACTTCGGTGTTGAACAACGCCTACAGCCAGCGCCAGATTTCGACGATCTACGATAGCCTCAACCAGTATCAAGTGGTCATGGAGGTCAATCCGAAATACGCCCAGGACCCGGTGACGCTCAAGCAAGTACAGGTGATCACCGCTGACGGTGCGCGGGTGCCGCTGTCGACTTTTGCTCACTATGAAAACAGCCTCGAAGACGATCGCGTCAGCCACGAAGGCCAGTTCGCTTCCGAAGATATTTCCTTCGACATGGCCGAAGGCGTGACCGTGGAGCAGGGCAGTGCCGCTATCGAGCGGGCGATTGCCAAGGTCGGTTTGCCGGAAGACGTCATCGCGAAAATGGCCGGCACCGCCGATGCCTTTGCCGCGACCCAGAAGAGCCAGCCGTTCATGATTCTTGGCGCGCTGCTGGCGGTGTATCTGGTGCTGGGCGTGCTCTATGAAAGCTACATCCATCCGCTGACGATTCTGTCGACGCTGCCCTCGGCCGGGGTTGGCGCGTTGCTGTCGATCTATGCGCTGGGTGGTGAGTTCAGCCTGATCTCGTTGCTCGGATTGTTCCTGCTGATCGGCGTGGTGAAGAAGAATGCGATCCTGATGATCGACCTCGCATTGCAACTGGAACGGCATCAGGGCATGACTCCGCTGGAGTCGATCCGCAGCGCGTGTTTGCAACGACTGCGACCTATCCTGATGACCACGCTGGCGGCGATCCTCGGTGCCTTGCCGTTGCTGCTCAGCCGCGCCGAAGGTGCCGAAATGCGCCAGCCATTGGGCCTGACCATCATCGGCGGGCTGGTTTTCAGCCAGGTGCTGACGCTTTACACCACGCCTGTGGTTTACCTCTATCTCGACAAGCTGCGCCATCGCTTCAACAAATGGCGTGGAGTGCGTACTGATGCCGCTCTGGAAACTCCGCTATGACTGACCGTTCGCTTTTCAATCTGGCCACTGCTCGCGGCTCGCGCCTGTTGAGCCTGTCATTGTGTGTGGCAATGCTCAGTGCCTGCGCCGTCGGCCCGGACTACCAGCGCCCACAGACAGCGGAAATCGCCCAATACAAGGAAGCCGAAGGCTGGCGCCAGGCCAACCCGAGCGATTCGCTGGCCCGCGGCGCGTGGTGGGAGCTGTACGGCGATCAGCAACTCAACGGTCTGATCGAGAAACTCAACAATGCCAACCAGACGGTCGCGCAATCGGAAGCCCAATACCGTCAGGCCCAGGCCTTGGTGCGCAGTGCGCGTGGAGCGTTTTACCCCAGTGTTGACCTGAGCGTCGGCAAGACACGCTCCAGTCAGGGCACCGGCAGCAGCAGTTCAAGCCTGAGCAGTTCCTCCAGCGGTATCCGCGATACCTACAACGCGCAATTGGGCGTCAGTTGGGAAGCCGATATCTGGGGCAAGCTGCGCCGCGGGCTTCAAGCCGATGAGGCCAGTGCCCAGGCGAGCTTCGCCGATCTGGCGGCGATGCGTTTGAGCCAGCAGTCGGAGTTGGTGCAGAACTACCTGCAACTGCGGGTCATTGATCAGCAGAAGCGGTTGCTCGAAGCCACGGTTGCGGCGTATGAGCGTTCGCTGAAGATGACTCAGAACCAATACCGCGCGGGCGTTTCGGGGCGTGACGCGGTAGCGCAGGCGCAGACGCAGCTGAAAAGTACCCAGGCTGATCTGGTCGATCTGATCTGGCAGCGGGCGCAGTTTGAAAACGCCATTGCCGTGCTGACCGGGCAAGCGCCGGCAAACTTCGACATCGCCGAAACCCAGACCATTCCGAACCTGCCGCAGGTGCCGTTGAACCTGCCTTCGCAATTGCTTGAGCGCCGCCCGGATATCGCCTCGGCCGAGCGCTCGGTGATTGCAGCCAACGCCAACATCGGCGTAGCCAAAGCTGCCTATTACCCGGATCTGTCGCTGAGTCTGAGCGGTGGCTACAGCAGCAGTACGTCAAACGACCTGATCAGCCTGCCGAACCGCTTCTGGTCGGTGGGGCCGAAACTGAACTTGCCGCTGTTCGACGGCGGCATACGTTCGGCAGAGGTCGACCGCACTGAAGCGGTGTACGACCAGACGGTGGCCAAATACCGGCAGACGGTGCTCGACGGTTTCCGCGAGGTGGAAAACTATCTGGTCCAACTCAAGGTGTATGAGGACGAAGCGGCGGTGCGCCAGGAAGCGCTGGATGCTGCCCGTGATTCGCTGCGCCTCACGGAAAACCAGTACAAGGCCGGGCTGATTGCCTATATCGACGTGGTGGTGGTGCAGGCCACGGCGCTGAGTAACGAACGCAATGTGCTGAATATCCTGCAGAGCCGGCTGATTGCCAGTGTGCAACTGATTGCTGCGTTGGGCGGTGGATGGGATGGGGACCTGCCCGCCGAATGACTGTGTAGGAGCTGTGGCACGCTGCGATCTTTTGATCCTGTTTTTTACAATCAGTATCAAAAGATCGTTCATCGTGGCCCGAGCCTTTGGCAGCTCCTACAGTCAGGGCAAATCCTCTGGAGGCCTTTGGCTTAAAGGCTTCTGATGGCCGGGCCAGAGCCCGGCAGGAGGATCAAACAAGCGTTTCATCGGGTTGATGGCAAAATGGTTACTTTGTCAGTGCGTTCTTCTGTGCAATCAGTACAATCGCCGCATTTGCCCGACCGAGAATGGACGCAAGCCGGTATGGGTAGCCTCGAGAATCCGCATGCTCATCGGTAGTTATTCCTCCACTCTGGTTTTCATCTCGCTGTGTGTCGCGATTCTCGCTTCGTACACCGCGCTCGACCTCACTGGCCGCATCACCACCGCCAAGGGCCGTGCCGTGCATTTCTGGACTGCCGGTGGTGGTTTCGCCATGGGCATTGGCGTCTGGTCGATGCACTTCATCGGCATGCTAGCCTTCAAGCTTCCGATCGAACTTGGCTACGATATCGCCCTCACGGCGCTGTCGCTGCTGATCGCAGTGCTGTCCTGTGGTTTTGCCTTGTGGCTGGTGAGTCAGCCGAAACTGCCAATTCTGCAATTGGCGTTTGGCGCGCTGATCATGGGCGCCGGCATCAGTGCCATGCATTACACCGGCATGGCGGCGATGCGCATGACCCCGGGAATCGACTACGATCCGACGCTGTTCAGTGCATCCCTGTTGATCGCGGTCGGTGCTTCTGCGACGGCGCTGTGGATCGCTTTTCGCTTGCGCCAGCATTCGCCCTATGTCCGTTTGATTCGCGCTGGCGCTGCAGTGATCATGGGCATCGCCATTGTCGGCATGCATTACACGGGTATGGCCGCCGCGCAGTTTCCGGACGGCAGTTTCTGCGGCGCGACGATTGATGGTCTGAAAGGCAATGGCCTCGACAGTCTCGTGCTGATCACCACGCTGGCGGTGCTTTCGATTGCATTGCTGACCTCCATACTCGACGCGCGTCTTGAAGCACGCACCGCCGATCTCGCGCACTCCTTGACCGTGGCTAACCGCGAGCTCACGCAACTGGCGCTGCACGACACCCTGACCGGTCTGCCCAATCGCATGCTGCTGGACGACCGCATCAATCAGGCGATGAAAGAGGTCAATGAGCAGGGTGGCTGCTTTGCACTGATGTTCATTGATCTGGACGGCTTCAAACCGGTCAATGACGCATTCGGCCATCACATGGGTGATCAACTGTTGCGTGAAGTTGGCGTGCGTCTGCGCGAAGATTTGCGCAGCCTCGACACGCTGGCGCGGATCGGCGGCGATGAATTCGTCTTGCTGGTGCGCCTGACCGAGCCTGACGACGCCTTGGGCCTGGCAGCACGCCAGGTCGGGCTGATCGCGCAGTCATTTCACGTGGCTGAACATGACTTGCAGATTTCCGCCAGCATCGGCATCGCCCTGTACCCTGGCAATGGCGAGAGTGCCCAGGAATTGCTGATGAACGCCGACGCAGCGATGTACCACGCCAAGGGTGGTGGCAAAAACGGCTACAGTTTCTTCGACGTATCGATGAATACCAATGCGCGCAAACAGCTGCAATTGCTGCAGGATTTGCGCGCAGCGCTGGAGCATGACCAGTTCAGCCTGCATTACCAACCCAAATTCGACGCCGCCAACGGTCGACCGGTCGGCGCCGAAGCGCTGCTGCGCTGGCAGCACCCGATCCACGGCATGCTGATGCCAGACAAATTCATCGATCTGGCGGAGAAAACCGGGGTCATCATCCCGATCGGCGAATGGGTGCTCAACGAAGCCTGCCGACAGATGCGCGAGTGGTACGTGCTCGGCTACACCGACTGGCGCATCGCGGTGAACCTCTCTGCATTGCAGTTCTGCCACGCAGGGCTGGTGCGCAGCGTTGCCAAGGCGCTGGCGACCCACCAGTTGCCGGCCAACAGCCTGACCCTGGAAATCACCGAAACCACGGCGATGAGCGACGCCGATGCGAGCATGACGGTGTTGCAGGAGTTGTCGGACATGGGCGTCGATTTGTCCATTGATGACTTTGGTACCGGCTACTCGAGCCTGATGTACCTCAAACGCTTGCCGGCCAACGAGTTGAAGATCGACCGTGGATTTGTCCGCGATCTGGAGCATGACAGCGACGATGCTGCGATCGTTTCGGCGATTGTCGCGTTGGGCCAGGCGCTGGGTTTGCGCATCGTTGCTGAAGGTGTTGAAACGGATTCGCAGCAGGATTTCCTGACGCAACTGGGTTGCGATTCGTTGCAGGGGTATCTGCTGGGGCATCCGCTGCCGGCGGATCAGTTCATGCGTGACATTGCCCGGGGCGAGAAGCTGGCGGTGATATGACCCCACCCCCGGGTTCTTTCGGGTAAGCCCGGGCGCAACGCAGCCCATGCAAAACCGGCCAATGGCGGTTATTCTTCCCCGCGACGGTTACGTGTGCATTTGGGGGAAAGGCCAGCATGGATAAAGTCATTGTGATCACCGGTGGCGGGCGCGGAATTGGCGCCGCCACGGCGTTGTTGGCTGCCGAACACGGCTATCGGATCTGCATCAACTACCAGTCAGACGAACAGGCCGCGCATAGCGTGCTGGAGCAAGTCCGTGCGCTGGGCGCACAAGCCATCGCGGTGCGCGCCGACGTCAGCATCGAAGACGAAGTGATCGCACTGTTTCACCGGGTCGACAACGAGCTGGGCCGAGTGACCGCGCTGGTGAACAACGCCGGCACCGTCGGGCAAAAGTCGCGTGTCGATGAGATGTCCGAATTCCGCATCCTCAAAATCATGAAAACCAACATCCTGGCGCCGATCCTCTGTGCCAAGCACGCCATCCTGCGCATGTCGCCCAAACACGGCGGGCAGGGCGGCAGCATCGTCAATGTCTCGTCTGTGGCGGCGCGCCTCGGTTCGCCGAATGAATACGTTGACTACGCGGCCTCCAAAGGCGCGCTCGATACCTTCACCATTGGTTTGTCCAAGGAAGTGGCGGGCGAGGGGATTCGGGTCAACGCGGTGCGTCCGGGTTACATCTACACCGATTTCCACGCGCTGAGCGGCGATCCGGATCGGGTCAGCAAGCTGGAATCGGCAATCCCGATGGCCCGTGGCGGGCGCCCGGATGAGGTGGCGGAGGCGATTATCTGGTTGCTGTCGGACAAGGCTTCGTATGCGACCGGGACGTTTGTTGATTTGGGGGGCGGGCGATAAACAGCAAGATCAAAAGATCGCAGCCTGCGGCAGCTCCTACAGAGGAATTTGTGTTCCCCTGTAGGAGCTGCCGCAGGCTGCGATCTTTTGTTTTGTCAGGTCTGGCCTCATCGCTGGCAAGCCAGCTCCCCCAGTGATTTGTGTTGAACACGCAATTTGTGAGCGACATCGAATCCTGTGGGAGCTGGCTTGCCAGCGATAAGGCCAGTGCCATCAACCTCAAACTTTCAGAACGACCGCACAATCCGCCCCAGCGTCTCCATCGCTTTCTCCGAGTCCTCGGTCCACGGGCTACCGTAATTCAAGCGAATACAGTTCCTGAACCGCTGCGTCGGCGAGAAAATCGGCCCCGGCGCGATGCTGATGCCTTGCGCCAGCGCCATCTGAAACAACTTCAACGAATCCATCTGCGGTGGCAATTCCAGCCATAAAAAGTAGCCGCCCGCCGGCTGACTGACCCGCGTCTGCGCCGGGAAGTACCGGGCAATCGCCGCCAGCATCGCGCTCTGCTGTTCTTCCAGCGCATAGCGCAATTTACGCAGGTGCCGGTCGTAGCCGCCGTGTTGCAGGTAGTCGGCAATCGCCGCTTGCGCCGGCATCGAGGCGCACAGCGAGGTCATCAGTTTCAGCCGTTCGATTTTCTGCGCGTAACGCCCAGCAGCGACCCAGCCGATGCGGTAGCCGGGGGCCAGGCTCTTGGCGAACGAACCGCAATGCATCACCAGCCCTTCGGTATCGAAGGCCTTGGCCGGTTTTGGCGCCTGTTGGCCGTAATAGAGTTCGGCGTAGACGTCGTCTTCGATCAGCGGCACCTGATGGCGGCGCAGCAGTTCGACCAGTTCCTGTTTCTTGGCCTCGGGCATGGTCGCGCCCATCGGGTTCTGGAAACTGGTCATGCACCAGCAGGCCTTGATCGGATGGCGTTCCAGCGTCTGCGCGAGCACGCCGAGGTCGATACCGTCGCGCGGGTGCACGGGGATTTCCACGGCTTTGAGTTTCAGTCGTTCCAGCACTTGCAGGCTGGCGTAGAACGCCGGGGCTTCGATGGCCACCAGATCGCCGGGTTCGGTGACCGCTTGCAGGCACAGGTTCAGCGCTTCGAGGGCGCCGTTGGTGATCAGTAGTTCCTCCATCGGCAGCATCAAACCGCCGACCATGTAACGCAAGGCGATCTGTCTACGCAGTTGCGGGTTGCCCGGCGACATATCGGTGACGACCATGCGCGGGTCCATCTCCCGTGCGGCGCTGGCCAGTGACCGCGACAGCCGTTGCAACGGGAACAGCGTCGGGCTGGGAAATGCCGAGCCGAATGGCACAGTGCTTGGGTCCTTGATCGACTCCAACACCGAGAACACCAGTTCGCTGACATCGACTTCGGTGGAATCGTTGACGTGGCTGCTGATCACCGGCTCCGAGAACGGGCTCGGTGCATGGGTGTTGACGAAGTAACCGGAGCGGGGCCGGGCGCGAATCAGACCACGACGTTCGAGCAGGTAATACGCTTGGAACACCGTGGACGGGCTGACGCCGTAAGTCTGGCTGGCGTAGCGCACCGATGGCACGCGCTGGCCGGGGCCCAGGACGCCGGAGCGGATCAGTTCTGCGATGTCTTCGGCGAATTTTTCGTAGCGTTTCATCGAGGGCCTTGGTGCTTGTTGGCTGTGTGGGGTGCCAGGCAACTGCCCCTCACCCTAACCCTCTCCCAGAGGGAGAGGGGACTGACCGTGTTGAATGTTGAAAGTACGCGCTTCTCTGAACCCATAATCGACTCGGTCGCCCAGGTCGATGCATAGCGAATGACACCTCGGTCGGCCCCCTCTACCTCTGGGAGAGGGCTGGGGTGAGGGCAGAGATTCTAACGACTCAGCGATTCATCGGCGCGACAAACCTGCTTTTCGCCACGCTATAAACTTCAGGTTCGTCGCTGTCGGCAATCTTGAAACTCAAGGTCTGCGAGCTGCTGCTCGGCCGCTCCGTGGTCATCGCCACCGACACCGGTACATCGACAATCTCACCCGGCGCCAGGCTCAGTTCGGTTTTGCCTTGCAACTGGAAGCCCTCACCGTCGACCAGGCTCAAACGGTAATCCTGGCGTTGCTGGGTCTTGTTGATGACTTTGAGGCTGTAGATGTTTTCGATCTGACCTTGACCGTTTTCGCGGAACAATCCGCGATCCTTGGTCACGTCCAGCGACACCATCGGCCGCTCCACCAAGGCCAATGCCAGTGCGCCGATCATCACCAGCAGCACCGCCACGTAACCGACCAGCCGTGGCCGCAGCAGATGTGTTTTGCCGCCCTGCAATTCGCGCTCCGAACTGTAGCGGATCAAGCCGCGCGGGTAGTTCATTTTGTCCATGATCGAATCACAGGCATCGATGCACGCCGCGCAACCGATGCACTCCATCTGCAGACCATCACGAATGTCGATACCGGTCGGGCACACCTGCACGCACAACTGGCAGTCGATGCAATCGCCCAGCCCGGCCTCGAGCGGTTTTACATCACGTTTGCGCGGGCCACGGTTTTCGCCGCGGGCCACGTCGTAGGAAATAGCCAGGGTGTCCTTGTCGAACATCACACTCTGGAACCGCGCATACGGGCACATGTGCATGCACACGGCTTCGCGCAGCCAGCCGGCATTGATGTACGTCGCGGCGGTGAAGAACAGCACCCAGAACAAGCTGACCCCGCCGATTTGCAGGGTCAGCAGTTCTTCGGCCAGCGGCCGGATCGGCGTGAAGTAGCCGACGAAGGTCAGGCCGGTGAGCACGCTGATCGCCAGCCACAGGGTGTGCTTGGCCGCGCGGCGCGCCAGTTTGTTCAAGCCCCAGGGCGCGGCTTGCAGTTTGATTCGTTGGTTGCGCTCGCCCTCGGTGATCTTCTCGCACCACATGAAGATCCACGTCCACGAACTCTGCGGGCAGGTGTAACCACACCAGACGCGCCCGGCGAACACGGTGATGGCGAAGAGGCCGAACGCGGCGATGATCAACAGGGCCGAGAGCAGGATGAAATCCTGCGGCCAGAAGGTCGCGCCGAAGATATGGAATTTGCTTTCCGCGAGGTCCCACAACACAGCCTGACGACCACCCCAGTTCAACCACACCGTGCCAAAGAACAGCAAAAACAGAAACCCCGCGCCGCTCATGCGCAGCGTGCGGAACAGGCCGGTGAAACTGCGGGTATGAATCTGGTTGTCGCTGGACTTGGCCGTCGCCTTCATTGGGCGTGCGGGCACCTTTTTTATATGAGGAGCTATGGTGGGGGTTGCTTCTACGGTTCGGACGGGGATTTGTTCGCTCATGGTCATTCGCTCATCAGCCTCCATCAGGCCGATGAACTATGAGTGTCGATCTGTTTGCATAACAGACTCAGCTAATTCAATAAAAACCGTATCAGATGAACTTTGATGCAGCGCCTGCGACAACTTGAAGCAGCCCGCAGGCCAAGGCGCAAACGCCTGAACCAGACGTTTGCGCGAAGTGTTGACCAAGGTCAATCAAATCACCGAATCACTCGTATCGGCCTTCAAATGCTTACGCCCGTCCTTGACGCCTGCAACAGTCAAGGCGTCGGCCTCTACTTCGGTGATGTAGACGCGCCGCGCTTCGATTTCTACGAATGACATGGCTTTTTCGCTATCTGTCTGGACCTCAAGGGTGTCGCAGATGCGAATTTCCTCGCCATTTTCAACGGTGAAAAAACACACTTTTGAGTCGGGATTGGTTTCATCGATTCGAACGGTCATGACGCGGTCCTTTTTTCACGGGTATCTGAAAGGTTAGGGCCCAGGACTCGCAGATCGTTCTGCGCAACTGATTAATGGTCGCCGCTGTCCATCGCTTATATAGCCATAACAAGGATTGGACGATGAACGCGTGGTGGGAAGAGGTGCTGGAAACGCTGCAAGCGGAATTCGCCGACATCGGTGATGCATCGCAACTGACGCGCATTACCGTGCGCCTGCTGGTGGCGGCGATCCTTGGCGGGATTCTCGGTTTCGAGCGCGAGCAAAAGGGCAAGGCTGCGGGCGTGCGAACGCACATGCTGGTGGCGCTGGGTGCGGCAATGTTTGTGCTGGTGCCACAGACCTCGGGTGCAGAGTCCGACGCGATGAGCCGGGTGTTGCAGGGGGTGATTGCCGGGATCGGCTTCCTGTGCGCCGGCACCATCCTGAAAAATCAGGAGGGTGATGAAGGGCACGTCAAAGGCCTGACCACCGCTGCAGGGTTGTGGATGACGGCAGCCATCGGTGTGGCAGCCGGGTTGGGCAAGGAGGCGACCGCACTGTTCAGTACCCTGCTGACGTTGGGGATTTTCAGTCTGATGCCGAGGATCGTGCGCATCTTCGACAAGGACGATCAGCCTTTTGACAAGGATGAGCAGAAGGATGATCGCTTGTAATCAATCGCTCCCACACTGTGCGTAGGAGCGATCGTTTCGGTTTAGAGGATCACCGGCGGCATCGTCGTCGGAGGCTCTTCCTTGGGCGGCGGCGTGGTGCCTGGCGGCTCCTGCTCGGGGATCGGTTGCGGCTCGGTTTCAGGAATGGTCGGGTTGTCGATGTTCGGATCTGGCGTTTCCGCCGGGAACGGGTTGTTCATCAGGTAGACCTCCGTGTGGCACATGGCGTGAGAAGTGCTTAAGTGGATTGACCACCTCGCGACGAATTCGATCCGCCGGTTCAAACAGACAAATCGCTGTGAACTTTTCTCGGCCGCGGTCGCTCGGAACCTAAGTGAGTTCATTCCGGGGCAGGTGCTTTGTTGTGAAGACTGAACCGGCACAAGAGCGTCCTTGGGGCGTAAAGGAGAGATGCTCGATGACTGCTGAAAAACCCTCAGAGCTGAGCTATAACCCGCACATGCCGCTATCGCAGGCATTGCTGCTGCCTCGCATCGTTATCGAAGACACTATGCCAACTCTTGATGGCGGCCAGTTCGCCGTGAAGTCGATTGCCGGGCGCGACGTGATCGTTACCAGCAAGGTGTTTGCCGACGGTCACGACAAGCTCGCCGTGCGCATTCGCTGGCGCGAGGAAGGTCAGGAAACCTGGCAAAGCGAAGTCATGTCGGAGCTGGGCAACAACGGCTGGCGTGGCAGTTTCCGCCCGGAACACCAAGGGCGATTCGTGTATTGCGTCGAAGCGTGGATCGACCATTTCGCCAGTTTCCAGTACGAACTGGAAAAGAAACACAACGCCGCCGTCCCGGTTTCGCTGGAGCTGCAAGAAGGTCGCAGCATGGTGCAACACGCCGCCGAGCGCAGTGAAGGTCAGCTCAGCGAACAACTGGCCGCGCTGCACCATGAACTGTCCGGTCTGCTCGAAACCGAGCAGGTCGCGCTGTTTCTGCACTCGCGCAGTGCGCAACTGATGGCCCAGGCGGATCACCGCGCTTACCTCAGTGTCAGCGCTGAATTCCCCATGGATGTCGAGCGCGAACTGGCCGAGTTCGCCAGTTGGTATGAGTTGTTTCCGCGCTCGATCACCGACGATCCCAGCCGTCACGGCACTTTCAATGACGTGCACTCTCGGTTGCCGATGATTCAGGACATGGGTTTCGACGTGCTGTACTTCACGCCGATCCACCCGATTGGCCGCGCCCACCGCAAGGGCCGCAATAATTCCCTGACCGCTGGGCCGGATGATCCCGGCAGCCCGTACGCCATCGGTAGCGAGGAGGGTGGCCACGAGGCGATTCACTCGCAGCTCGGCACGCGTGAGGATTTCCGTCGGCTGGTGGCTGCGGCTGCCGATCATGGTCTGGAAATCGCCCTCGATTTCGCGATCCAGTGTTCCCAGGATCACCCGTGGCTCAAACAGCATCCGGGCTGGTTCAACTGGCGGCCGGACGGCACGATCAAATACGCGGAAAACCCGCCGAAGAAATATCAGGACATCGTCAACGTCGACTTTTATGCGCCGGACGCGATCCCGAGTCTGTGGGTCGAGCTGCGGGACATCGTCATTGGCTGGGTCGAGGAGGGCGTGAAGATCTTTCGCGTCGACAATCCGCACACCAAGCCGCTGCCGTTCTGGCAGTGGCTGATTGCCGATGTGCGGGCGCTGCACCCGGAAGTGATTTTCCTCGCCGAAGCCTTCACCACGCCGGCGATGATGGCGCGCCTGGGCAAGGTTGGTTACACCCAGAGCTACACCTATTTCACCTGGCGCAACACCAAGGCCGAATTGGCCGCGTACTTCACCGAGCTGAACGAATCGCCGTGGCGCGAATGTTATCGACCGAACTTCTTCGTCAATACGCCTGACATCAACCCGGCGTTCCTGCATGAATCCGGGCGCCCGGGCTTTCTGATTCGTGCGGCGCTGGCGACCATGGGGTCGGGCCTGTGGGGCATGTATTCGGGGTTTGAACTGTGCGAGGCGGCGCCGGTACCGGGCAAGGAGGAATACCTCGATTCCGAGAAGTACGAAATCCGCGTCCGCGACTTCAATGCGCCGGGCAACATCATTGCCGAAATTGCCCAGCTCAACCGCATCCGCCGGCAAAACCCCGCGCTGCACACCCATCTGGGCTTGCAGGTCTACAACGCGTGGAACGACAACATTCTGTATTTCGGCAAACGCAGCGCCGATGGCAGCAATTTCATTCTGGTGGCGGTGAGCCTTGATCCGCATAACGTGCAGGAAGCGAATTTCGAGCTTCCGTTGTGGGAAATGGGCCTGCCGGACGATGCGACTACGCACGGCGAAGACTTGATGAACGGGCACCGCTGGGACTGGCATGGCAAGTACCAGTTCATGCGCCTTGATCCGGCGTATCAGCCGTTCGGCATCTGGCGGATCACCGCTACATAAAGCATTGCACAACCCCCCTGTAGGAGCTGCCGAAGGCTGCGATCTGTTGATCTTGCTTCAAAAAAGATCGCAGCCTTCGGCAGCTCCTACAGGTACTCGCACGATCAATTCATGTGCAGAAACGAATTTTTCAGGAGTTTCACATGGCGAAGAAACCCAAGGCAGCCACCTTTATCAAAGACCCGCTCTGGTACAAGGACGCGGTGATTTATCAGGTTCACGTCAAATCGTTTTTCGACTCTAACAACGACGGGATCGGCGACTTTCCCGGCCTGATCGCCAAACTCGATTACATTGCCGAACTCGGCGTCAACACCATCTGGTTGCTGCCGTTCTATCCCTCGCCACGTCGTGATGATGGCTACGACATCGCCGAATATCGCGGCGTGCACAGCGATTACGGCACCATGGCCGATGCCAAGCGTTTCATCGCCGAGGCGCATAAGCGCGGTTTGCGAGTGATCACCGAGCTGGTCATCAACCACACCTCCGACCAGCATCCGTGGTTCCAACGTGCGCGCAAGGCCAAACCCGGTTCGGCGGCGCGAGACTTCTACGTGTGGTCGGACGACGACCAGAAATACGACGGAACGCGGATCATTTTCCTCGACACCGAAAAGTCCAACTGGACCTGGGATCCGGTCGCCGGCCAGTACTTCTGGCACCGTTTCTACTCACACCAGCCGGACCTGAACTTCGACAACCCGCAAGTGATGAAAGCGGTGCTGTCGGTGATGCGCTACTGGCTGGACATGGGCATTGACGGTCTGCGCCTGGACGCGATTCCGTACCTGATCGAACGCGATGGCACCAACAACGAAAACCTTCCGGAAACCCATGACGTCCTCAAGCAGATCCGCGCCGAAATCGACGCCAACTACCCGGACCGCATGCTGCTCGCCGAGGCCAACCAATGGCCGGAAGATACTCAGCTGTATTTCGGTGATACCGACGCCGAAGGCCTGAATGGTGACGAATGCCACATGGCTTTCCACTTCCCGTTGATGCCGCGCATGTACATGGCGCTGGCCCAGGAAGATCGCTTTCCAATCACCGACATTCTGCGCCAGACCCCGGAAATTCCCGCCAACTGTCAGTGGGCGATTTTCCTGCGTAACCACGATGAACTGACGTTGGAAATGGTGACCGACAAGGAACGCGATTACCTGTGGAATTACTACGCGGCTGACCGTCGCGCACGGATCAACCTCGGTATTCGCCGACGTCTGGCGCCGTTGATGGAGCGCGACCGTCGTCGCGTCGAGTTGCTCAACAGCCTGCTGCTGTCGATGCCGGGCACGCCAACCCTGTATTACGGCGATGAGATCGGCATGGGCGACAACATCTACCTCGGTGACCGTGACGGTGTGCGCACGCCGATGCAGTGGTCGATCGACCGTAACGGCGGCTTCTCCCGCGCCGATCCGGCCAGCCTGGTGCTGCCACCGATCATGGACCCGCAATACGGTTATCTGTCCGTCAACGTCGAAACCCAGGCCGGCGACCCGCACTCGCTGCTGAACTGGACGCGGCGCATGCTCGCTGTGCGCAAACAGTCCAAGGCGTTCGGGCGCGGCACGTTGAAAATGCTTTCGCCGAGCAACCGACGGATTCTGGCCTACACCCGCGAATTCACCGATGCCGATGGCAAACACGAGATCATTCTTTGCGTGGCCAACGTGTCGCGCAGTGCTCAGGCGGCGGAACTCGACCTGTCTGCCTACACCGGGATGGTGCCGGTGGAAATGCTCGGCGGTAATGCTTTTCCGCCGATTGGCCAGTTGAATTTCCTCCTGACCCTGGCGCCGTACGGTTTCTACTGGTTCGCCCTGGCGACCGAAAACCAGATGCCGAGCTGGCACGTGGAACCGGTACAGAGCCTGCCGGACTTCACCACGCTCGTGCTGAAAAAACGCATGGAAGAGCTGCTCGAAGCGCCATCCCGCGCGACGCTGGAGCAGAGCATTCTGCCGAGCTGGCTGCAAAACCGTCGCTGGTTCGCCGGCAAGGATGCGGCGATCGAGAAGGTCAATCTGGCTTACGGCGTGCGGTTTGGCGATGCGCAGCAACCCGTGTTGCTCAGCGAAATCGAAGTCACCAGTGGCGGCCAGACCAGCCGTTATCAGCTGCCGTTCGGCTTTATCGCCGAAGATTACGTCGGTCCACCGTTGCCACAGCAATTGGCACTGGCCCGCGTGCGTCGGGTTCGTCAGGTAGGTTTGATCACTGACGCCTTCAGCCTTGAAGGGTTTGTCCATGCGGTGCTGCAAGGCATGCAGAACAACACCGTGCTGGAATCGACCGATGGCGAAATCCGTTTCGCACCGACGGCACATCTGGAAACACTCAACCTGGGTGCCGACTCTGAAGTGCGTTATCTGTCGGCCGAGCAATCCAACAGTTCCGTGGTGATCGGCAACAGCCTGGTGCTTAAGCTGATCCGTAAAGTAGCGTCTGGCGTACACCCGGAACTGGAGATGAGCGCTTACCTGACCGCTGCCGGATTTGCCAATATCTCGCCGCTGCTGGGCTCGGTGATCCGTCGCGACGCCAAGGGCGAAGACAACCTGCTGATGATCGCCCAAGGATATTTGAGCAATCAGGGCGATGCGTGGGAATGGACGCAGAACAATCTCGAACGGGCGTTGCGCGATGAATTGGCCGACTCCATGTCCGAGCAGGATCAGCACTACAACGCTTTGGGCGAGCTGAAGGATTTTGCCGGTATGCTTGGCCAGCGCCTCGGTGAGATGCACCAGTTGCTGGCTGCGCCGACCGACAACGCCGATTTTGCGCCACAGGTGAGTTCGGCCAAGGATATGCAGGCGACCGGCAAGGATGTCGTGGCGCAGGTCGAGCATGCGCTGAAACTCTTGAAGCAACATCAGGGGCAACTCAGTGCTGCGGATCAGAAACTGGTCGCACGGCTACTCGACGAGAAGAAAACCATCCTTGCCCATGTGCAGGATCTGGCGAAAAAAGCCGTCGGTGGTTTGCGTATTCGTGTCCACGGTGACTTGCACCTGGGCCAGGTGCTGGTGATCAAGGGCGATGCTTATCTGATCGATTTCGAGGGTGAGCCAGCGCGACCACTGAGCGAACGTCGTGGCAAGCACAGTCCTTACAAGGATGTCAGCGGAGTGCTGCGTTCTTTCGACTACGCCGCAGCGATGACCATCAACGTGCACAACGTCGATCACAGCTCGGAATCCGAAGACGCTCGCCGTCGGGTGGCGCAGCGGTATCTGCTTGAGGCGCGTGCAGCATTTGTCGAGGCATATCGCCAAGCGACAGCTAGTCTTGATCATGCCTGGCAGGATCCTGAAGGTGCCGACGCCGCGCTTGCGTTGTTCGGTCTGGAGAAGGCGGCCTATGAAGTGGCCTATGAAGCCGAAAATCGCCCCACGTGGCTGCCCGTGCCGTTGCACGGTTTGTATGGGTTATTGACGGGGCTTAAACCCTTTTCCGATCTTGGTGGAGAGTAGTCATGAGTTTCTCGAACAAGGAACAGGGTCACGCTAAAGAAGCGTTACTGCCGTCGGCGAAAGACATCGACGCGCTGGTACGTGCGGAACACCCGGATCCATTTTCCATTCTTGGCCCGCACGGCGATGGCGCTGGCGGGCAGTTCATTCGAGCCTATCTACCCGGTGCGCTAAGCGTTTCCGTGCTGGCCAAGGACAGCGATGAAGAACTCGGCGCGCTGGAGCAAACCGAGACGCCAGGGCTGTTTGTTGGCCACTTCAACGTGGAGCGGCACTATCGCTTGCGCACCCGTTGGGCCGGTGGTGAGCAGGTTGCCGAGGATCCTTACAGCTTCGGGCAGTTGCTTGGCGAAATGGATTTGTATCTGTTCGCCGAAGGCAATCACCGTGACCTCAGTGCCTGCCTCGGCGCACAACTGAAAACGGTTGATGGTGTCGACGGTGTACGTTTCGCGGTTTGGGCGCCGAATGCGCGGCGGGTCTCGGTGGTCGGTGATTTCAACGTCTGGGACGGTCGCCGCCACCCGATGCGCCTGCGCCATCCTTCCGGGGTCTGGGAATTGTTTATCCCGCGCCTGCAAGCGGGGGAGCTTTACAAATACGAGATACTGGGTGCTCACGGGATTCTGCCGCTCAAGGCTGACCCGATGGCGCTGGCCACCAGCCTGCCGCCGGACACCGCGTCGAAAGTCGCCGCGCCATTGCAGGTCAATTGGCAGGATCAGGACTGGATGAACAGCCGCCGCGAGCGGCAGAAACATGCGGCGCCGCTGTCAATCTACGAGCTGCATGCAGGGTCGTGGCAATGCGAGCTGGATGATCTCGGTGAAGTGGCGCGCCAGTACAGCTGGCCGGAACTGGCTGAACGGCTGATTCCGTACGTCAAGGAACTGGGTTTCACCCACATCGAACTGATGCCGATCATGGAGCATCCATTCGGTGGCTCGTGGGGTTATCAACTGCTCTCGCAGTTCGCCCCGAGCGCGCGTTATGGCACGCCGGAACAGTTCGGCGAATTCGTCGATGCCTGCCACCGTGCCGAGATCGGGGTGATCCTCGACTGGGTACCGGCGCACTTTCCAACCGATACCCACGGTCTGGCCCAGTTCGACGGCACGGCGCTGTATGAATACGCCAATCCGCTGGAAGGTTTCCATCAGGATTGGGACACGCTGATCTACAACCTCGGGCGCACCGAAGTACATGGCTACATGCTTGCCTCGGCGCTGCATTGGTTGAAGCATTTTCACATCGACGGACTGCGCGTCGATGCGGTGGCCTCGATGCTTTATCGCGACTATTCGCGCAAGGCTGGCGAATGGGTGCCGAACCGCCATGGCGGACGTGAAAACCTGGAAGCAATCGACTTCCTGCGCCACTTGAACGATGTTGTTGAACTCGAAGCGCCGGGTGCCTTGGTGATCGCCGAGGAGTCCACCGCGTGGCCGGGCGTCAGCCAGAGTACGCAGCAGGGCGGCCTGGGCTTTGCCTATAAATGGAACATGGGCTGGATGCACGATTCGCTGCATTACATTCAGCAGGACCCGGTCTACCGCGCCCATCATCACAACGAGCTGAGTTTTGGTCTGGTTTACGCATGGTCCGAGCGCTTCATCCTGCCGATTTCCCATGATGAAGTGGTGCACGGAAAGCATTCGCTGATCGACAAGATGCCCGGCGACCGCTGGCAGAAGTTCGCCAACCTGCGCGCCTACCTGAGTTTCATGTGGACCCATCCGGGCAAGAAGCTGCTGTTCATGGGTTGCGAGTTTGGTCAGTGGCGCGAGTGGAATCATGATCAACAGCTCGACTGGTATCTGCTGCAGTATTCCGAGCACAAAGGCGTGCAGAAACTGATCGGCGACCTCAATCGCTTGTATCGCGAAGTGCCGGCTCTGCACGATCAGGATGACGCGCCGCAGGGTTTTCAGTGGCTGATCGGTGACGATGCGATCAACAGCGTTTATGCCTGGTTGCGTTGGAGCAAGGACGGCGAGCCCGTGTTGGTGGTGGCTAACTTCACGCCGGTGCCGCGTCAGGCGTATCGCGTTGGCGTGCCGTTTGCCGGGCGCTGGACCGAGCTGCTCAACAGCGACGCCGACACCTACGCCGGTTCCAACTATGGCAACGGCGGCGGGGCGTTTACCGAAGAAGTACCGAGCCACGGCCAGGCGATGTCACTGGAGCTGAACCTGCCGCCGCTGGCGGTGTTGATCTTGCGACCGCAGGGCTAGCCAGGCGCCGCATAACCTGTGGGAGCGGGCTTGCCCGCGATGAGGGCGTGACATTCAACATCACTGTTGCATGATCCAGCGCCATCGCTGGCAAGCCAGCTCCCACAGGGATCTACGGTGATCCGAAGATCACCAACGCATCCGCACCCCAAGGCTGCCTATCAGCCCATTCAAATCATTGTCATCGACGTCACTGCTGTAATCGGCGCTGACGTACAGGCTGACCACGGGTGTCACCCGTGCCACCAGTCCCAGTCCCAATTCCACAGTTGATGACTTGCGACTGCTGCTGATCTTGTCGACCTGGTCCAGGGTCACCGTGCTGCCGGTATACACCGTGTGCCACAGGTTGGTCCGCACATAGGGTTCGACCGGCAAACCGTTCAAGTCATAACTGCCTTTCAACCGTGCGCCGACGCGACCGCTCCAGGAGGTCAGGTCGCTTGACGACGCATTGCCCGAACCTGCTGACGGTGTGTCGAGGGTGATGCGTTGATTGATCAGTTGCGCCTGTGGTTCGACCACCCAGTTTTCGCTCAAGCCAATCGGGTAGCCGCCCTCGACCGAGAAGGTGATCGCGCTGCCTTCGGTGGCTTGCCGCGCACCTTGTTGATTGCGGCTGAAACCACTGACTCGCCCACCGCTGGCCGAGAGGTCGACGTGCCAGCCTTGCGCCCCCGTCAGGCTGTAATAGGCGCCGAGGCTCTGGCCCTCCAGATTCAGGGTGGCGGTGGACGGGGCGGCGAGGGCCCGACTGGTGAGCGGGCCGTTGCCGTTGGCTTGAATCTGGTTGACGCCGCCAATCAAACCGATGGTCTGGGTGGCGCCGCTGCCGCTTTGCAGTGTCAGGATTGCAGGACCTTTTGAATGGCCACCGCCGGGTACTGCGAAACCTGATGACAGCACGTCGATTTGCGCCTGGCGGGAGATTTGGCCGTAGAACCGCTCCCAGGCTCCGGGCGCGAGGTCTTCGGTGATCAGGCGGGAGTCTTGTAGGTCAGGGCGCTGGCTGAAGCGTTGCGGCTCCGGGGTGATCACCGTCGCGGGCAAGGTCATCACCGGGACGTTCTCTCGATACCAAGGGGACGTTTCATCCGCCGCAGAACCGGCCTGCGCCTCCATGGATGAGCACAGCAAGATAGAACTCGATACTGTGCAAAAAGTGATTTTGATCTCGTGTGGGGTGATTGACGTTTTCATGGAGGTCTACCTTGCGGGCGCATGCAGCATCTCGATGTGGCGCCTCTCCTACCCCGAACGAGGGGCGACCGAATGGAGCGAGGCAAACCGTGGGCGCTCGATTTCGCGAGAGTCCGAAGGCTTGCCCCGGTTAGGATTCCGGGGGTAGTAAGGTAGAGATAAGAAGAGTGAAGGGCGCGCGTCAAGAAATTGAACGATGAGCGGTAGTGGCAAATTGTCCGACGCAAGCGTTTGTTTTTCTGCACATAACTAAGTGGTTGTTTGCATGGAAAAACGTAACGAAAGCGCCGGCCCAGAGCATTTTCTTACCGACGGAAGGTTCACCAGCTAATGCGGATCCCGATGTTTCCCGACATGCCGCGCAAGTCATTGCTGTCAATATTGCGGCTGTAATCGGTGCTGGCGTAGACACTCACTGCGCGGTCGAGGGTCAGCACCACACCGAACCCGACATCCGCCGTTGAGGATTTTTGCTCGGTGCTGATCACATCACTGTCGTCGAAAGTCACCGAATCGGTGCCGGAGAACGTATGCCACAGGTTGGCACGCAGATACGGCTCCAGCGGCATACCGCTGACCTGATAGCGACCCTTGAGTCGCGTGCCGAGGCGACTGGTCCAGGCGTCGTCGGAGTCGAACGACACCCGGGAAATGCCATCGTCCTGGCTGTCGAGGGAGATTTTCTGGTGGATGACTTGCACCTGCGGCTCGACTACCCAGGTGTCGTTGAGCGCAAAGGGATAACCGGCTTCCGCCGAGAGCGTCAGCGCATGTCCGCGGTTGTCCAGTTCGACACCGCGGTCGGAATGACTGTCGCCGTCAAAGCGGGTGCCCATCACCACCGTGTCGATGTACCAGCCATACGGATCAGTCAGCGTCCAGTACAAGCCATAACTGTCGCCCTCAAGTTTGACCTTGCCGGCGCTGTTGTTCTGAAAACCTTCGTTGAAGCCGTCGACATCACCTTGCAAGCGGCTATGGCCAACGAAGAAACCGAGACGTTGGGTCTGGCCACCCGAGGTCAGCAAACTGTACAGGTCGTTGCCAACCTGAAAACCATTGAGTGAGCCATCCAGGCGCGGCGTAACGGTGCCGGCCCAGGTCTGATCGAGGTTTTTGCCATAAACCCGACCCCAACCTGCACCGAAGGCGCCGGTCTCGCTGAGCAAGCGCTGATCGCCCTGACGATCATGGAATGTGCCCAGTGCGTTGAGCGTCAACTGCGCCGCAGCGGGTGGCAGCACCGACCAGGTCGGGACTTCCGGACGATAGAGAGGAATCGGCTCGGCGCCCGGCACAGCCGCCGGCAGGACAGGCAGTGCCGGCGCCGCCGGGTTAGGCGCAGGTTCGCCGGGTATGCCAGGTGAGCTGGCAATAGGCGTGATGGCTGCCGCGACGGGGGTGGCCACTACCGGAACCAGAATCGGCGGCAACGCTGGATCGGGGTTCGGCACGCTGATCACCTGCGGCGCAACCACGGCTGAGCGCAAGTACCAACTGTTCTGCGTACCGGCAGTCACGCCGCCCTTGAACAAGTAGTAATCGTAGGCGCCGGCAGACACCGGGCCACTGAGGGTAAACGCGTTATCGGTACTGACCGTGCTGCCCTGCGCCTGCACCAGTTGGATGCCGTTGGCCTGGGTCAGTGCGCCGAGTCCGCCGACGTTGCTGACGCTGATCACCGTGGCACCGCCGAGGCTGCCGTCGTTGACCACCAGTTTGTCACTCGGCGAATCATCGCCAGCCACCACACTTTGCAACAGTAACTGACCGCTGTTGCCGACATAGTTGCCCTGAACCGTGAGCGTGTCGTCGGTGCGGCTGTTGTTGCGGGTGAGGTCAATGGTGCCAGCGTTATTGAACGTCACTGCTTGCCCGGCCACTGCGGGAGCGACAGCCCCTTGCGTCGCGAGCACAACGCTGCTCGCATCGACATTCAGCACGCCACTGCCGGTTCCGGCGTCGCCCAGTACCAGGCTGCTCGAGCCCAGATCCAGTTGCGAACTGTTACTCAGATTGACGGTTTCCCAGTTGATAAACCGCGCGGGCAGGGCTGTGCGCGTATTGTCGAAATTCAGCACATCGGTACCGACACCGCCATTGACGCTGGGAGTCAGCGCGAGAATGCTGTCGTCAAGGTTGCGCAATGTGGCGCTGTCATTGCCGACGTCCATAAGGATTGCCGAGCGGATAATGCCTGCGCCGTCCCACAGCAAGGTGTCGTTGCCTGTGCTGGCGCGGATCTCGCCGCCGATTTCGCCACCGGTCACGGTGATGCTGTCGTTGCCGCCGCTGACACTGACATTGCCCCCAACGCGCCCGCCGGAGACGATGATGGTGTCGGTGTCAAAACCAGTCACCAGGTTGCCGATAATCTGCCCGCCGGACAGATCGAAAATATTTTTGTCGAGCTTCATGTCGACCCGGCCGATGCTGCCGCCGGTCATGCGCGCGACATCGCCGTCCTCGAAAGCACCGACGATGGTACCGCCGGTCATCAGGAGGGTGTCGCGACCGTCGCCCTGAGCCAAAGAGCCTATCGAACCGCCGGACATCACGAAATCATCAATGCCATTGCCTTGGCTGACGGCGCCGGTGATGACGCCGGAGTGTATGTCGACGCGGTCGGCACCATCGCCGAAGGTCACGCTGCCGTTGATCCGGCCTGTGCCATTGGTGGGGAGAGTCAGGCTGTTGTTGCCCGCAAGGTCGGTCAGTGAACCGCTGGTGCCGCTGTCACAGGTGAAGGTGTCGTTACCGGCGCCGGGCGTCAACACGCAGGCGGACCAGGCCGGCGGGCTGACGAGCAGCAGGATGGAAGCGGGCAGCAGTAAAGTCTGTGGCAAAGCCTTCAAAGAATTTATAGATCGCATGTTGGCAATTTCCATGGAGGAACCAGTGGGTATTAATCCTTGGATGGGTGCCTGATCTAAAAAACCTCTGAACTGCTGATGAACTACGTGAGATCTGAACCCTAACGTTATGAAAGTGCTGTCCTTGGCCTTTACAGGTGTAGAAGGTTTTCCCGGCGTCGGACAGCATGTCTGACGAACGGTCCTGCACAATGTAATGTTACAGATGCACTTCAACCGCCAGCGGCAGGTGATCCGACAGGTGCGTCCAGGGCTTGTTGCCAAGGATCTGAGGGTCATGACTGCTGGCGTTGCGCAGGTAGATCCGGTCCAGACGCAACAAAGGAAACCGTGCCGGATACGTCTTGGCCGGGCGACCGTGGTGGCGCTCAAAGGCTTCGTGCAGATAATCACGACGGGCGAGGGCGGCGTTGCCGTGCAACTGCCAATCGTTGAAGTCGCCAGCGATAATCACCGGTGCGTCGTCCGGAAGGGATTCGAGCAACTGGCAGAGCAGTTGCAACTGCAATTGACGATGGCTTTCGAGCAGACTCAAGTGCACGCAGATCGCGTGCACTTCAGCGTGCCCCGGCACATCCAGCACACAGTGCAAGAGGCCACGGCGTTCGGGGCCGGTGATCGAGACGTCGAGGTTGCGGTATTCGCGGATCGGGTATTTCGACAGCAACGCATTGCCGTGATGGCCGTCGGGATAGACCGCGTTGCGCCCGTAGGCGAAATCGCTCCACATGCTGTCGGCGAGAAATTCGTATTGCGACGTTTGCGGCCATTCGTTGTAGCGGTTCGAATGCCGCTCGTGTTCACCCACCACTTCCTGCAAAAACACCAGATCGGCCGAAGTGCTGCGTACCGCTTCACGCAATTCCGGCAGGATGAAACGCCGGTTGAACGCGGTAAAACCCTTGTGGGTATTGACCGTCAGCACCCGCAGACGATGAATGGCGGGTGCGTCGACGAGGTGAGGCTGGGGATCGCTGGACACGGTTACTCCTCTGAATCCTGAGTGCCTGTTCATGCGACTGATGGGTGGGGGCGGCAGTTCCGTCGGAATGCGCACACCCACCGGTGGAGTTGCCCCATTCTGTTGCGAGGGGGATGTGCCGAGGGTTAGCCCGGCAATTCCAGATTATCCAGCACGCGATTCACCGCCAACTCTTCCAGCATGATCAGTTGCGCAATCCCCAACAGCGTCCGGCGTTGTGACGCTGGCACCCGCACTTTTATCGGCCTTCGCTTTTCCACAGCCATCGTTCAGCAGTATCGCTGCCGTACCGGGGGAAGGTGCGGGCGTCGGGTGACGGAACTCCGGATTGATGGCGAAGAGGGGGGGGCGCAGAGCGGTTTATGTGTGTCGTAGCGGACGTAATCCGCTACGACAGTTCGCTCATTTGAATTTCCAGGAGTGGGTATTCAAATCCTTATAGCCACGAGACATCCCATAAGTTGTCGTCTTGAAAATTGCAGATGTATATGCGCTGGCCGTCCTTGCTGAAGGCTACTGCGGAAGGCTTGCGGCCAGCAGGGATGGGGCGAGCATCCAGTGTGTTGGTATCGAATATCGTGGCTTCGTTATTATTTTCAGGCCCGAGACCACACAAGTGTTTTCCATCTGGTGTGATTGCTAACTTTGTTATTTTTAACTTGGTTGGTATGCGGCGTGTAACCTTATTTGTGCGGGTGCTGATTTCGATTAATTCATTTGAATAGTTCCTTGCAACATATAAGAATTCCCAGTCAGGGCTTGCGACCATGTCTGAAGAGTGGTCTCCCGTGTCAATAACGTCAATAAGTCTCAAAGTGCTGGTATCAATTACGCCAACTCCTCCTTTCGTAGCACCTATGTCATTTCGGCTTGTAACATAAACTAGACTGCCTTCGGGATTTATAAGGGTTTTACCCAGGTTCCATCCCACGTCTATTGTTCGGATAGTCTGGCCGTCGGCGATATTAATTACTTCCAGTTTTCCAGGGGGGCTATCGCTGTGAGTGATTGCGCAATAGAATCGGGTGTTGTCAGGGCTTAAAGACAATGATATAGGGACGTGCTTGCGAGTGTAGGTCCGTACGAGTGTCAAGTCAGTTGTATCGTACTCGGCGATGAAGTTTGTCGCACAAACGTAGATTCGCCTGCCGTCTGGGGAGAGTACTGCACTAATGACATAGCCCGGGACCACAGATTTCGTTATTGTCTGTGTCGCGAGATTGATCAGGTTCAGCGATCTATTGCCTGTATAATATGGATCTCCATAACAGCCTACATGGGCGAATGTTCCATCGGGACTGACCGTGATGTACTGTGGATCTTGAATGTGTGTGATTTTCAGTTTGTCTGCCACGGTGAACGTCCGGATTGCCGACTCTGCGCCCGAGCCGTACAAGGCCTTGGCTTTGAAACTGTGCGCGGCCACGCTAAGTTCGTTAACGGCCAGTTCCCAGACGCCGGTGGTCGCATGAACTACGGGCTGCCCCTTGGACGTCGTGCCGTCGAACACTTCAACTTTCTGGCCCTTGGCCGCAGTGCCAGTCAGTGTGACGGCGGTTTCTACGGTAGTGCCACCCTCGGGAATTTCATCCCCGCTCGGCGAGCCTTTGACGGATGTAATTTGCGGCTTCACATCCTCCACAGCCTTGATGGTATAGGTGCGCACCGGGAACGTTACCGCTTTGCTTTTATCGGAACTGCGATCAATGCGTGTTTTTGCGTCGGGGACCAGCGTGGAGAGGTCCAGTTCGGGGATGTCGAGTTCCTTTAAGGTCGGGTTGCTGTTTTCGGGCAGGTCGTTGGCGGACATGGGTGAGGTACTCCGGTCGGTTAGGGACCGGAGTCATTACGCGCTGAATGGGAGGATTGCGCACCTGTCAGATCTGACAGGTGCCGACGAATGGTCATTCGCGCGCGAGTGATAAGTCAGACGAAAACAATCTCATACGGCAATCGCATCCGCTCAAGAATCACCGGTGGCAGCATCGGTGCGATGCCCAGTGCCGGTTCGCCCTTGAGCTGGCTGGCATAAGCGTGGGTGGCGTGGCTTTTGCGGGCGACCGTCCAGGTGTCGAGGCGCAGTTTTCTCGCTCGCTGCCAGGGGATCAATTATCGTGCAGCAGTATCCCCGCCGTACCCGGGGAAGGTGTGGGCGTCGGGTGACGGAACTCCGGATTGGTGGCGAAGAGGGGGGGCGCAGAGCGGTTCATGTGTGTCGTAGCGGACGTAATCCGCTACGACAGCTCGCTCATTTGAATTTCCAGGAGTAGGTATTCAAATCCTTATAGCCACGAGACATCCCATATGTTGCCGTCTTGAGAATTGCAGATGTATAAGCGCTGGCCGTCCTTGCTGAAGGCTACTGCGGAAGGCTTGCGGCCAGCAGGGATGGGGCGAGCATCCAGTGTGTTGGTATCGAATATCGTGGCTTCGTTATTATTTTCACGCCCGAGACCACACAAGTGTTTTCCATCTGGTGTGATTGCTAACTTTGTTATTTTTAACTTGGTTGGTATGCGGCGTGTAACCTTATTTGTGCGGGTGCTGATTTCGATTAATTCATTGTAATACTCCCTTGTAACATATAAGAATTCCCAGTCAGGGCTTGCGACCATGTCTGAAGGGTTGTCTCCCGTGTCTATAACGTCAATAAGTCTCAAAGTGCTGGTATCAATTACGCCAACTCCTCCTTGCACAGTACCTATTCTATTTCGGCATAAAACATAAACTAGACTGCCGTCGGGATTTATAAGGTTTTTACCCAGGTTCCATCCCACGTCTATTGTTCGGATAGTCTGGCCGTCGGCAACATTAATTACCTCCAGTTTTCCAGGGGGTTCAGCGTTGATGTGACTGATTGCGCAATAGAATCGGGTGTTGTCAGGGCTTAAAGACAATGATTTAGCGTGATGCCTGCGAGTGTAGGTCCGTTCGAGTGTCAAGTCAGTTGCATCATACCCGACGATATTGCCCGCACAAACGTAGACTCGCCTGCCGTCTGGGGAGAGTACTGCACTAATGTGATAGCCAAAGTAGTCCGGGACCACAGATTTCGTTATTGTCTGTGTCGCGAGATTGATCAGGTCCAGCGATCTATCACCTGTACGAAATGGCCATTCATAACAGCATACATAGGCGAATGTTCCATCGGGACTGACCGTCATGTACTGTGGATCTTGAATGTGTGTGATTTTCAGTTTGTCTGCCACGGTGAACGTCCGGATTGCCGACTCTGTGCCCGAGCCGTACAAGGCCTTGGCTTTGAAACTGTGCGCGGCCACGCTAAGTTCGTTAACGGCCAGTTCCCAGACGCCGGTGGTCGCATGAACTACGGGCTGCCCCTTGGACGTCGTGCCGTCGAACACTTCAACTTTCTGGCCCTTGGCCGCAGTGCCAGTCAGGGTGACGGCGGTTTCCACGGTAGTGCCACCCTCGGGAATTTCATCCCCGCTCGGCGAGCCTTTGACGGACGTAATTTGCGGCTTCACATCCTCCACAGCCTTGATGGTTTAGGTGCGCACCGGGAACGTTACCGCTTTGCTTTTATCGGAGCTGCTATCAATGCGTGTTTTTGCGTCGGGGACCAGCGTGGAGAGGTCCAGTTCGGGGATGCCGAGTTCCTTTAAGGTCGGGGGGCTGTTTTCGGGCAGGTCGTTGGCGGACATGGGTGAGGTACTCCGGTCGGTTAGGGACCGGAGTCATTACGCGCTGAATGGGAGGATTGCGCACCTGTCAGATCTGACAGGTGCCGACGAATGGTCATTCGCGCGCGAGTGATAAGTCAGACGAAAACAATCTCATACGGCAATCGCATCCGCTCAAGAATCACCGGCGGCAGCATCGGTGCGATGCCGAGTGCCGGTTCGCCCTTGAGCTGGCTGGCATAAGCGTGGGTGGCGTGGCTTTTGCGGGCGACCGTCCAGGTGTCGAGGCGCAGTTTTCTCGCTCGCTGCCAGGGGATCAATTGCTGGTCGCGCTCTGGCCAATGCCATGCCCAGACGGGTACGTCGTGGAAAGTCGCCCCGGCCAGTTCTGCGGCTTCGGCGGCGGCGCGACCGACTGCCTCATGGTCATTGTTGCCGTCGCCGCGCCAAGTGCTGAACACCACATCGCCGTGCCGCAGGTAACGGCCGATGAACTCGGTCAACTGGCTGTGCTGATCGCTCAGGGCGTTGTCGGTGAAGCCACCGCGCACCCATTTCAGGCTGTGCATCGGCAAGCCGAGGCGGCGCAGGGCTTCGACGCTTTCCTGCGGGCGGAATACGCTCAGGCGTTTTTCCGACCATTGTCGCGAACCGGGATGGCTGGCGCTGCCATCGGTGATGGAGAGCAATTGCAGTGGATGGCCCAGGCTTGAGAGTAATTGCAGCAGGCCGCCGCAGGTCACGACTTCGTCGCCGGGATGCGGCGCAATGATCACCGCGCGTGCGCCGGTGGGCACCAGGCTGCGGGTGTTGATGACGGGAATGTTGTCGAGTTGCGCCGCGCTATTCCAGATTTGCGCCGACGAAGGACCTTCAGTTAGCGATAACGGTTTCATGGGTGTGACGTCCTTGTTTGTCTCGCCCTCGATCGCGCTCACCGTCATGAAATCCGACGTGGTCGACCCCTGAAGGCTGGTTGATTGCCTGGCAGCGCTCCGAATCCTGGATTGCCGCGCACAGGAGTATTGCCCATGAATTCAGATTCGTCGCGTCACAGATCAATCTGATCCGGTTTTTTTGCGTCCAACTGTGCCAGATGACGCAGATAGTCGCCAAAGCCGCCGCGGGCCCGACTGTCCAGGCGAGCGCTGGTGTGAACCTGCGGGCGATGACTCCAGGCGATGTTGGCACCGACCAGTTCCAGCTCCCGGACCAGTTGCACATCTTCGTCGCACGCCAGCGGTTTAAAGCCTCCGGCCCATCGATAGGCGTCAGCGCTGATGCCCAGATTGGCGCCGTGGATATGCCGATGACCATCGCACGCCCGATAGTTTCGGTGATAGTGGATTTGCGCCGCTTCATCGAACGACTCATGCCAGCGCTCAACGGTGACCGTGCCGCACACCGCGTCCGCGCCCAGCCCGAGTTGAGCCACCAGCCAGTCATCGGCGACCCGGCTGTCAGCATCCGAGCAGGAGATCCAGCGCGCGCCGCGCTCCAGTAACAGTTGGGCTCCGGCGGCGCGGGCCTGGCCGACGTTGCGGGCCTCGATGTGCAGACTCTGCACTGGATAGCGGCTGACGATTTGCGCCGAGCGATCAGTGCAGCTGTCGAGCACCACCAGCACTTCGACTCGCTCACCAGCGAGCAAACCGTGCTGGCTGGCGCGTATGGCCGCACTCAGGCATTCGTCGAGCAGGTCTTCTTCGTTGTGCGCCGGGATCAGAATGCCAATCATCGCAAGCCCTCCAATGCCGCCACCGAGCGCGGTTCGCGGCTCCACACCTCGAGAATGAAGTCCGACTCCTGGTGCAGCGCCACACGCGGCAGCCGCAATTGTTCGTGAATCAGATCGTGAACCTGCCGTGCGTTCAGCGGGCAGCCTTCAATGGGCGGGCGCCAGTGACAGGCCAGCAATTGCCCGTCGGCCGTCAGTGAATCGCTGATCCGACGGATCACTTCTGTCAGATCCTTGCCATCGAGGTAGTAGCCGATTTCGCTAAATACAATCAGGTCGAATTTTTCCTCCGGCCAGTCGCCGGGCAAGCGGCTCTGGCGGACTTCGGCGTGATCAAACAAGCCCAACCGGGTTCGCGCCAGTTTCACCGCAGCACTTGCCGTGTCACAGCACAACAGTCGGTCACAACGGCTGGCCAGTTCTGCGCTCAACTCGCCATTGGCACAGCCCGGTTCGAAAATCGCCCGATAGTGCGCTCGAGGCAACGCCGCGAGGGTAATCGCGCGTTTGCGCTGTTCGTACCAGCGTTCGCGGAAAGCCCAAGGGTCATCGTTATCTGCGAACAGGCCTTCGAAATATCGATCCTCGACGCTCATAAAAACACCACTTCGAAGGGTTGGAGTAGACGCTCGAGAATATGCGGCGCCAGGACCGGGGCGAGTCCGGCGGCGGGATCACCTTCCAGTTGACTGGCAAAGGCGTGCACTGCGTGGCGTTTGCGTGCGACTTGTTCAGGCGTCAGCAGAATCTTGCGTGCTCGTTGCCACGGCACGACCGCGTCTTCGGGGGTTGCCCAGTGCCACGTCCACACGGGCAGTTCGTGGCAGCTTGCCCCGACCTTGCGCGCAGCGTCGGCACTGGCGCGGCCGACGGCTTCGTGGTCGCAATGGCCGTCTTCACGCCAAGTGGTAAACACCACATCGCCGGGACGTAGATAGCGCTCGATAAAGTCGCTCAATGCAGACTCCTGAGCGGCCACCTGGGTGTCGGCGAAACCACCGCGCAGCCATTTCAGTTGATGCATCGGCATGCCGAGCCGGCGCAAGGCTTCGGCGGACTCTTGCGGACGAATCACGCTCAAACGCTCCACCGGCCAGCGCTCCGAGCCGGGGTGACTGGCGCAGCCGTCGGTGACCGAGATCAGTTGCACTGGACGGTCGGCGGCGGCAAGCAGTTGCAACATGCCGCCGCAGCCCAGCACTTCATCGTCCGGGTGCGGTGCAATGATCACCGCCCGGGCGCCCGCAGGCACAAGCTCGAGGATATCGATGCTGTCCAGTTCCGCCAGATGCCGCGAGTTTTGCCATTGCTGCAGGGACGTGCCGTGACCCACGATCGGATTGTCTTTCTGCGCGGCGTTCATAGCGTCCAGGCCTCAGCAGATTGTGCGGCAACTATTTGGCCGAGGGCGGCGAGGTCGCGTTCGGCGTGGCTTTGTCGCAGGAACACGGGCAAGTCTGCGATGAGGCGGGCGAAATGCCGATCCTTGCAATACGGCCCGGCGCCCAGCGCGCGGCCAGCTTCGCGAATCACCTGCTCAGCCGACTGTTCGACCACGGCGCGGGCGCGACGGGCGAGGAGTTCGGCGTTCTCTTGCGGATGCGCATCGATGTGCAAGGCGCTGAAACGCAACACATCGGCAGCCGCCTGCAACGCCGTATCGACCGCGCCGAGGTGGGCGAGGGCGTGTGGTTCCTGTCGCTGTGTGCACTGTTGGCGCAACACTTCGGCAATCTGCCGTGCCGCGCCATACCAGCAGGCGGCGATGCCGATCCCGCCCTGCCAAAACCCTGGGCGCTGCAGGTAATCGCCGGGATTGCCAATGGCCTGGGCTTCGGCGCCGTCGAACAAGACCTCGACGCTACCGGTGGCGCCCATGCCAACCGCTTGCCAGCCCTGATCGGTGACGGTCACGCCCGGTTGATCGAGTGCGACCGCAACCAGTTGCTGTTGATCATCGGCGTCCCACGCAGTAAGCAGCGCATGGCTGAGAACGGCGGCGCCAGAACACCAGGCCTTGCGTCCATGCAACGTGACCAAGTGCCCGGCGGGTCTCACTTGCACCCGCGCCTGCGGCGGTTCTGCCGCCCACATGCCCCACGTGCTGCCCGGCGTTGGCGAACCGCCCAGTTGCTCAATGATAGCCAGCGCGTCGGTGTGGCCTTCATAGAGTTTGCACAGCCCCAGATCGTGGCCGCTGACAGTGGCCAGATGCTGCCACCGCTGCAGCGTGTGACCGCTGCCCGGTAGCGGCAAGCGGTCGAGCCCTGCCTCGACCATCGCCCGCAAGCAACCACCCAGCGCTACGGTATCGCTGTAGTCCGGGGGGCGGCGGGCGAGATAGTTTTGCAAGTCCATATCAATCTTCTTCATCACGTTGCAGTTCAAACAGCAGCAGCGAACGCCCGGTGACCGAGTACTCGTGGCCGAAGTCGAATCGTTCCTGACCACGGATCGACGGCTGATTGGTGTCGATCATGCACGTCCAGAAACTGCCCTCAGGCACTTCCGGCAAGGTGAAGTTGACGACGTCGTGGTGGGCGTTGACCACCAGCAGCAGGGTCGCATCGGCGCCCTTGCGGCGGATGCCGGTTTCCTGCGCGCGGCCATCGAGCAGCATGCCCAGGCAACGGTTATTGGCGTCGTGCCAATGTTCGGTGGTCATCTCGGTGGCATCGGGTGCCAGCCAGGTCACGTCCTTGACGCCGATGTCTTCGTTGTATTCGCCAACCAGGAAACGGCCACGGCGCAGGATCGGGTAAGCAAGGCGCAACTTGATCAGACGTTTGACGAATTTCAGCAGGGCTTTGCCGTCCTCGCTCAGGTCCCAATTGACCCAGCCGATTTCACTGTCCTGGCAATATGCGTTGTTGTTGCCGTCTTGAGTCCGCGCGAATTCGTCACCGGCGACGATCATCGGGGTGCCTTGGGACAGCAGCAGGGTGGCGAAGAAGTTGCGCATCTGCCGATGGCGCAGGGCATTGATCTCGGGATCGTCGGTCGGGCCTTCGACGCCATGGTTCCACGACAGGTTGTTGTTGCTGCCGTCCTGATTGTTCTCGTCGTTGGCCTCGTTGTGCTTGTCGTTGTACGACACCAGATCATTGAGAGTGAAGCCGTCGTGGGCGGTGATGAAGTTCACCGACGAATACGGCCGCCGTCCACGCTGGTTGAACATCTCGCCGGATGCGGTCATGCGGGCGGCGAAGTCGGCTACCTGGCCGTCGTCACCTTTCCAGAACGCACGCACGGTGTCGCGGAACTTGTCGTTCCACTCGACCCAGCCCGGCGGGAAGTTACCGACCTGATAACCACCCGGGCCGCAGTCCCAAGGTTCGGCGATCATTTTCACCTGACGCAGCACAGGGTCCTGACGGCAGGCCACGAGGAAGCTGTGACGCTCGTCAAACCCGTCGTGATAGCGACCGAGAATGGTCGCCAGGTCGAAGCGGAAACCGTCGACATGCATCTCACTGGCCCAGTAACGCAGCGAGTCAGTGACCATTTGCAGCACGCAAGGGTGACTCAGGTCCAGGGTGTTGCCGGTGCCGGAATCGTTGATGTAATAGCGTTTGTCATCCGGCATCAGGCGGTAGTACGACGCGTTGTCGATACCGCGCATCGACAGGGTCGGGCCTTGCTCGTTGCCCTCGGCGGTGTGGTTGTAGACCACATCGAGGATGACTTCGAGGTTGGCTTCGTGCAGGTGCGCGACCATCTCCTTGAACTCGGCGATCTTGCCGCTGGCCAGATAACGCGGGTCCGGGGCGAAGAACGCGATGCTGTTGTAACCCCAGTAATTGGTCATGCCCTTGTGCAGCAGATGCTGGTCGTTGACGAAAGCGTGGATCGGCAGCAACTCCACCGACGACACCCCGACGCTGCGAATGTGCTTGAGCACATCGTCATTCATCAAACCGGCGAAGGTGCCGCGCACGTTTTCCGGCACCGATGGGTGCCGCATGCTGATGCCGCGCACATGGGTCTCATAGATGATGGTTTTGTCCCACGGCACGCTGACGCGCTGATCGTTGCCCCAGGTGTGCGCCGGATCGATGACCTTGCACTTGGGTACAAATGGCGCACTGTCGCGTTCGTCGAAACTGAGGTCGGCGTCAGGGTGGCCGATGGTGTAGCCGAACAGCGCTTCCGACCATTTGAGTTCGCCAACCAATTGTTTGGCGTAGGGGTCGATCAGCAGTTTGTTGTGGTTGAAGCGGTGGCCGTTGGCGGGGTCATACGCGCCATAAACGCGGTAGCCGTAGATCATCCCCGGGTGCGCGTCGGGCAGGTAGCCGTGATAGATCTCGTCGGTGTATTCCGGGAGTTCGATGCGTTCGAGTTCGACTTCGCCGGCATCATCGAAGATGCACAGTTCAACCTTGGTGGCGTTGGCGGAGAACAGGGCAAAGTTCACCCCCAAGCCATCCCAGGTCGCGCCGAGCGGGAAGGGCAGACCCTCACGAATTCTCGATGGCTCGGCGTGTGTGGCGGGCTCGGCTTTATTTGGACGGGTCATGATTGCTCCTGCAAAATTCGGGTAGTTCGTTTTACACAAGCCCCTGTGGGAGCGAGCCTGCTCGCGAAGGCGGTGGGTCAGCTAACAGCGATGTCGGATGTACCGACGTCTTCGCGAGCAGGCTCGCTCCCACAGGTGTTTGTGTGCTTTTTTCAGGGCGAGTGAGCCCTCGGTGGCGAGCACGCTCGCCACACAGTCGTTCAGTTCAATACTCGGAAGAGCGTCAGTTCGCCGGGGGCTTGCGTGCGGCTCGCGGTTTTTTCTCGGCGGCTTTTTCGCCCGGCGGGATCACCGAGGCAGCGCTTGCAGGCTTGGCCTTGGACGCCGCTTTAGGTTTTGCCGCTGCGGTTTTGCTGTCTGCTGTCTTGGTGGTTACAGACTTGCCAGCGGTTTTACTGCCGGCAGCCTTGGGCGATTTTTTCGGCGCCAGTGCTTCGGCCTCGGCCAGTTTGCGTGCCATCTCCCAGTGGCGTTCTTCCTGGCCTTGCGGCTGACCTTCAGATTCCCAGATCTGATAGGCGAACTCGCGAATGCGTTTATCGTCGGTGCTCATCGCAATACTCCTGAACTGAACTCACGCTTAGGTTAAGTGTTGGATATAGAGATTGACCGGGACATCCCCCAGCGCGTCGCTGACTTTCAACTCCCTGTTTTTTGTGACTGCGCGGGTTGCAAAAAGTCCCTTCAGGTTTGTGTCAGAGGCGGCGAACGGTAAAACCACTCGCGTATCGCCCCAGCGCAGCGCATCGACCTGCGGTACAGCACTGTTTTCCAGCAAGCTCGCGCAGCGAATCGGCACGATGACGATAGCTTGCAGCCCTGCATGTTCGCGGACAAAGGCGAGCACGTTGTGCGCCTGGCTGCCCAGCACCTCAAGGGCCTGATACGAGCCGCGGCGGAACAACTCGGCATGCTCGACGCGCAGGTTCAGTACCTGAGCAATCAAGGCCTGCTTGATGCGCCCGTCACGCCAATCGTGCAGCAACTCCCCGACCGGTAACGCTGCTTCCAGGGCGTGCTCGCGAGCGGCGTAATCCACCGGCCGACGATTGTCCGGATCGACCAGGCTGAAGTCCCAGAACTCGTTGCCCTGATACAAATCCGGTACACCCGGCACGGTCATGCGCAGCAAAGTCTGCGCCAAGCCATTGAGCGCGCCGGCGGCGGCGATGCTGTTGACGGTCTTGTGCAGGGCCGCGCGCAGCAGTTCGCCTTCTTCGCCGGTGAGCAGTTTTTCGGTGAACGACTGCGCGGCGTTTTCATAGGCTTCATTGGGAGCGCTCCAACTGCTTTGCAGCTTGGCTTCGCGCAACGCTTTCTGCTGCCATTGCCAGATGCGTTTGGCGTAGTCAGCCAATCCGGCCTGATCGCCATCGTGCAGATCCAGCGGCCAACTGCCGAGCAGGGCTTGATAGAGAATCAGCTCATCGCCGGTCGACGGCATTTGATCGTCACTGCGCACCGGGCGGGCGAGGGCGCGCCACAGTTCGATCTGTTCGGCGTACCAGTGGCTGCGCTCGCTGAGAACAGCGAGGCGCGCGCGGGTGTCTTCGCCGCGTTTGTGATCGTGGGTGGCGGTGGCCAGCAGGTTGTCGGGGAACTGCTCCAGACGCTGCTGATTGATCTCGTGGAAATCGCTGACCGGTGCGCTGAACTGTTCGGTGTTGTAGCCGACGTCATTGCGCGACAACAACACGGCCGAACGATACAGCGCCGTGTCTTCCACGGCTTTGGCGGCTGCCGGTGAAGTCAGTTGCTGGAAGCGTACGCAAGCGTGCTTGAGGATCTTGCGTGAACGCCCGCGCGGCTTCTGCCGCCACGGCGTGCCACCGAGCCAGGCCGCGACGCAGTCGAGCACCGGCCAGTCGCCTTCGCCGAGGATCTGCCGCGCACCGTCCATGGCCTGCTGGAAAAACACCTCATCCTGAGCGGAGCGGCCCATCGCGCTGATGTAGGTGCGATAGACCGGGAAGTGCACGATCAACGCCTGCAAGACCCGGCGGATCGAGCCGAGGGTCAGGTCGCGGGTCATCAAGTCATCGCGGGCCACTTGCAGTAACGCCTGCGCGACACTTTCGCAATCGCTGGCCAGCGAGCCGTTGAGGATCTGCTGACGCGCCAGTTGCGCCTCTTCGATGAACGCGGCAGGGCGTTCGGTGCGGCGTTGCCACAAGTCGCCCAGCACGTGTTCACCGTCGGGATCGTGTTGCAGCAGCGACAGTTGATTCATGAACTCGTAACCGGTGGTGCCATCCACCGCCCAGTCGCGCCGCGGGGTTTCGCCGGCACCGAGGATCTTCTCGATGTAGATCGGTAAGTGACGCCCCGGCGCGAGCAGATCGACACGGCGGCGCAGTTTGCGGCAATAACCACGCGGGTCGGCGAGGCCGTCGATATGGTCGATGCGCAGGCCATCCACCAAACCTTCGGCGATCAACTGGAAGATTTTGCCGTGAGTCGCTTCGAAGACCGCCGGACGCTCGACGCGCAAGCCGCCCAGTTCGTTGATGTCGAAGAAGCGCCGCCAGTTGATGTCATCCGCCGCCGTGCGCCAACTGGCCAGGCGATAACTCTGGCGTTCCAACAACTGATGCAGCTTTTGGAAACCTTCCTCGGTGGTGGAGTCGTAATGCGCCAGATTGCTGTGAATGGCTGCGAGAATCTGCGGCTCGCTTGCCAATTGCCGAAGCTCTTCTTTCAGAGGAATGGCCAGCGAATGAGCATCGGTCTGGTAGCTGAGCGAGCTGAAACGGTCGGCCAAGGATTTCAGCGCTTCTTCGGATGTGAGCAGCTCGCCGTAATCGTTCGGGCAGATCGGGAAATGATGCTCATAGTGCTCGACATAAAAGCCGCCGGTTTGCGCATTGAACTGCAGCTTGAGCGTGCCCTCTTGCAGCGCGACACCGTAATCACTGCCCAGAAACGGCAACAGCAACTGGCCTTCCATCAAAGGGTCCGGCGAGTGCCACTGAATGTCGAAGAATTCGCCGTAAGGGCTCAGACGGCCCCACTCCAGCAAGTCCAGCCACCACGGATTGTCGTTGCCGCCGACCGCCATGTGGTTGGAGACGATGTCGAGGATCAGCCCCATGCCGTGTTCGCGCAGGGTACTGACCAAGCGGCGCAGCGCAGGCTCGCCACCTAGTTCCGGATTGACTTGTGTCGGGTCGACCACGTCATAGCCGTGCATCGAACCGGCCCGCGCAGCGAGCAGTGGCGAGGCATAAATGTGGCTGATGCCGAGGCGGGCAAAGTACGGCACCAGTGGCACGGCTTGTTCGAGGGTGAAGCCTTTATGAAATTGCAGTCGCAGGGTGGCGCGCAACGGTTGTATGTTCGCTTGGCTCATTGGTCACGCTCGGCAGCTTGCAGGCGCGCACACGCCAAGAGTTCCAGACGCCGTGCGGCATCCGCACCGTCAAGCAATGCTTCGCTGTTGCCGGGCAATCGCCGCGACCAGTTCGGGTGCGTGTCAATGGTGCCCGGCAGGTTGGCTTGTTCGTCGATGCCTAGCGCATCTTCAAGCGGCAGCAACACCAGCGGTGCGCGGGTATGGCCCAGGTAACGCACAGCGGCGTCGACGATTTGATCTGCTTCGTGGGATTCTTCGCGAAAATTCTGCGGGTCCTGACTCAAGGCACCGCGCAAGCCTTCACGCTCACGCTGGCGGTAGCGACGCCATTCGATTTCGCCATTGGCATCGACAAAACCCAAGCGGGCGTTCCAGTCGATATCGCGGCCATGCCACCAGCCGTTGAGCGTCGGCAGGTCATGGGTGCTGGTAGTCGCCAGTGCGTTGTCAGGCCAGTCGAGAATCGGTTTGAAATGGGTGTTGTTCTGTTCGAACAACAGCACGCGCATGCCAAGTATGGAGCGGGCGATGAGTTTTTCCTGCAGGCCGTCGGGCACGGTACCGAGGTCTTCACCGAGCACGATGGCTTGATGGCGGTGCGACTCAAGGGTGAGCAAACGCAGCAAATCATCCACCGGGTAATACAGGTACGCACCGTCGGCCGGCGCCGATCCATTGGGAATCACCCACAACCGCTGCAGGCCCATGACATGGTCGATGCGCAGGCCGCCGGCATGGGCGAAGTTGGCACGGAGCATTTCGATGAATGCACGAAAGCCATTGCGGATCAGACCTTCGGGAGAAAATGCGGAAATCCCCCAACCCTGACCGGAACGATTGAGGATGTCGGGCGGCGCGCCAACGGTCAGCGAGGCGAGCAGCTCATCTTGAAAACTCCAGGCCTGACTGCCACCGCCATCGGCACCGACCGCCAGGTCGGCGATCAGTCCAATCCCCATGCCAGCACTGCGTGCCGCGGTTTGGGCGCGTTCCAGGCAGCGGTGGATCAGCCATTGGCAAAAGGCGAAGTAACCGATGCGCTCGGCATACTCTTCGGCGAATGCGCCGAGGGCAGCGCCACGCGGGTCGTGCCAGTGCTCGGGCCATTCGCGCCAGTCAAGGCTCTCGCCACGGGCGGCGCGCATTTCCTGAATGGCTTCAAAGCGGCAGTGGTTTTCCAGCGCATCACCACCGGCGTGACGGAAACTGGCGAAGTCGGGGTGCAACGGATGATCGCCAGCGACAAAGCCTTCATACAAGGCGTGCAGCAGTTTTTGTTTGGCGTCGGCGGCGGTCGGCCAATCGACCAGTTTCAGGTCTTCGAGTTGCGCGAACTGCGCCGCCAGGCCTGCGCTGTCGATAGCATCGCGCAGGGCGCGTTCGCCGAGAATCGCGCCGGGGGCGGCATACAGGGAATTCAGAAACAAGCGACTGGACGGCGAATAAGGGCTGTATCGCCCGGTGTCGGCGCTGAACATCGCGTGCATCGGGCTGATCGCCAATGCATCGGCACCGCGCTCGCCGGCGACCCTGGCCAGTTCTTCCAGGGCCTGAGTATCACCGAAACCGCCGTCGCCAGCCCGACGCAGGCCATATAACTGCACGCTCAGACCCCAGGCGCGGGGGAGCGGGTTGTCGACCGCATCGCCGACACTGAAGCAGCGTTCCGGCGCCACGGCCAGCGTGAAGTACTGATCGTCAATGTGCACTTGCTGATAGCCGACCGGGACCACGCCAGGCAGCATGGCTTCGGAATCGAGTTTCAGGTTCATCCGCGAACCGTCTTCAAGGTGGATTTCACACGGCGTCTCGGGCTTGAAAAAGCGTGCCAGGTCAACGCTGACGCCCACGTCACTGGTCAGCAGCGGGGGCAGATGGCGGTCTTGCTGGACTTTTTGCAATTCAAGCAGGCTGGCATCGATTTCCAGCGCCGTGCTGGCGGGGTGGCCGAGGCCGATCAGAACATTGCGCAGCACCGCCGGGGCGACTTTTTGTGGCCGCCCGTTGGCGTCAATCCAGTCGACGGCAAGGCCGGCTCGGCTGGCAAGAATTTCCAGTTGCGCATCGCTCATAGGCGCTCTCCATTCAGAGGTTGCAAGGGGGTTGCGGCCGTGAGGCTGACGAGCGCGCAATACGGTGGCAGCAGGCCTTCATCCGACACTTCGACGGCGGGCGGCTTTTGAAACAGCCACACCGCGCCGGTACGTGGAGGGTTGACCACTGCGGTATCGCTGAGGTTCAGGTCGATTCGCAGCTCACTGCCATCGCCCAGGCGCCAGCGCGCACTGACGGCCGCATAACCGAGCATTTGCGCGCCAAGGGCTTGTGTGCCACTGAGGTGCGGAATGATGTGCTGATGGCGCAATTGCAGAAGTTGCCGGTACAGCGCGAGGGTTTCCTGCTGTTGCGCGGTGCCGCCGTCTATCAGCTGTGGCTGCGAGGCGTGGAAGGTTTGCTCGGCATTGGGATCGGGAATCTGCTCGCGTTTATGCGGATCGGCGAAGGCGCTGAACGCGGCGAATTCATTGCGCCGGCCCTCGCGCACCAGCTCCGCCAGTTCGCCATGATGGCTGGTGAAAAACAGGAACGGCTGTTCGGCGGCGAACTCGTCGCCCATGAACATCAGCGGAATCATCGGCGACAACAGCAGCAACACGGTCGCGGCCTGCAAGGCTCGGGGATCGGCCAGTTGATGCAGGCGTTCGCCAAAGGCACGGTTGCCGATCTGGTCATGGTTCTGCAAGAACAGCACGAAAGCGGTGGACGGAAGATGTTCGCTCGGTTCACCCCGAGGCTCGCCATGGCGGGTGATGTGGCCCTGAAACACGAAGCCTTGGCTCAGGCAGCGCACAAGTTGCTCGGTCGGCTGCAGCGCGTAATCGGCGTAATACGCATCGGTTTCGCCGGTCAGCAGCACGTGCAGGGCGTTATGCCCATCATCGTTCCACTGCGCGTCGTAGTCCTCTTCGAGCAGGCTCGACTGGTTGAATTCGTTCTCCACGGTCAGCCAGACGTGTCGGGAAGGATCAACCTGCTGGCGGATGCGTCGCGCCAGTTCGCGCAGGAATTGCGGGTCTTCAATGGCATGCACCGCGTCCAGGCGTAACCCGTCGAAGCGGTATTCCAGCAGCCACATCAAAGCGTTTTCGATGAAAAAATCACGGATTTCCAGGCGGCGGAAATCGATCCCGGCGCCCCAAGGCGTGTGCTTGTCCTCGCGGAAAAAGCCTTTGGCATAGCGGTTGAGATAATTGCCGTCGGGTCCGAAGTGGTTGTAGACCACGTCGAGAATCACCGCCAGACCATGGCCGTGAGCGGTATCGATCAGGTGTTTGAGCTGTTCGGGCGTGCCGTAGGACGCTTGCGGTGCGTAGTGCAAGACGCCGTCGTAGCCCCAATTGCGATCGCCGGGATACTGCGCAATCGGCATCAGCTCGATAGCAGTAATGCCCATTTCGGCCAGTCGCGCGAGATGCGTTTCAACCGCCGCAAAGCCGCCGAGCGCGCCAACGTGCAGTTCGTAAATCACCGCCTCGTGCCACGGGCGACCGTGCCAGGCGAGGTGTTGCCATTGATAGGCGAGAGGGTCGACCACCACACTGTGGCGATCGATGTCACCGTCCTGAGCCCTGGAGGCCGGGTCGGGCACCTCCAGTTCGCCATCAATGTTGTAACGGTAGCGAGTGCCCGCCGGACAGCGGGTCTTGACCACAAACCAGCCGTCTGCCTGAGGCAGCATCGGCAGCGACTCTCCATTGTCCAGTTCTACACTGACGTAAAACGCGTCAGGTGCCCACAGCGCAAATTGTGTGTGTTCGGCGTCCAGCTTGATCGCGCCGTGGGGCCAGTTCTCTTGGGTCCGTAACGGCATCGTTAAAAAACTCCCTGCTTATTTGTGGTGAGCCTTACCCAGTGCCTTGGCGACCAGTTTTTCGTAAAGTTCAGCGTACGGTTCGACCGCTTTGCACCAGTTGAACGGCGCAGCCATGGCGCGGCAACGCATGGCGTTGAGCAGTTCAGGGAAAGCGAAAACCTTGAACGCGCGGCTCAGCGCTTCGCGATAGCTTTCAGGCGTGGATTCGTCGAAAAGGAACCCGGTCATGCCATTTTCAATGGTGTCGGCCAGACCCCCGGTATTGCGCGCCACGGGCAGCGAACCAAAGCGTTGCGCATACATCTGGCTCAGTCCACAAGGCTCATAACGCGAAGGCATCAACAGGAAGTCGCTGCCGGCAAACATGCGGCGTGCGTCAGTTTCGTTGAAGCCGATGCGCACACCGATCTGGCCGGGGAAGCGCAACGCCAGTTCACGCATGGCCTGTTCTTCTTCCGGCTCGCCACGTCCGATGATTGCGATCTGCCCACCGTTCTGCACGATGTACTCGGAGACAGCCTCGGTCAGGTCCAGGCCTTTCTGATAAACAAGGCGCGACACCACAGCGAACAGCGGGCCAGTGGAATCTTTCAGGCCAAACAATTGGCGAACGTGCGCGGCGTTGACCGCTTTGCCTTCCCAGTCGCCGATGGCAAACGGCGCGAACAGGTGCGGGTCGGTTGCGGCATCCCAGCTTTCATCGATGCCGTTGGGAATGCCACTGAGCAAACCTTGCTGGGTTTTGGCGGCGAGAAAACCGTCGAGACCGCAGCCGAAATCCGGGGTAGTGATTTCCTGCGCGTAGGTCGCGCTGACCGTGGTGATGTGGCTCGAATAAGCCATGCCGGCCTTGAGGAACGACATCTTGCCGTAGAACTCCATGCCTTCCTGTTGCAGGGCATGGTTCGGGATGCCGAGTTCAGGGCACGAGCCCAGGCTGGTCACGCCTTGATAAGCCAGGTTGTGGATGGTGAACAGGGTTGGCGTACGCTGACCGCGCCAGTGCATGTAAGCAGGCGCCAGGCCAGCGGGCCAATCGTGGGCGTGCACCAGGTCCGGGCACCAGTGAATTTGCGCGAGGTTGGCGGCGATGTCGGCAGCGGCCAAGCCCAGACGTGCGAAGCGAATGTGGTTGTCTGGCCAGTCGCGGCCGTTGTTGGCGCCGTAGGGCGAGCCTTCACGCTCGTAGAGTTCAGGGCAGATCAACACGTAGATCACCAGCCCGTCGGGCATATCCATGCGTCCGATCTTGCACGGCGGCAGCGCTGCATGGCCGCCGAGTTCGCCGATGATGTGGATAGGGTTCTCGCTGTGCATCACCTGCGGGTAACCGGGGATTAACACCCGGACGTCGTGCAGATGCGCCATGGCGCGGGGCAGGGCGGCGGACACGTCACCCAGGCCGCCGGTCTTCACCAGATCGGCGATTTCCGAGGTCACGAACAATACTTTTTTCTTGTTGGGATTCTGACTGGCTACCGGTGTCAGTGTTTTGCTGCTCGGGACGTTGATCGACCGGCTGCCGGGAATGCTGACGGTGCTCGCTTCGCCTATCGACTGCTGAGCACGTTCTCCCTGAATGTCCAATGCCGCACTGATCATATGAATCTCCCGTGTTTTTGATCTGATTCTTGTCTCAAACAAACGATGTTCATGGCCAAATCCTGTGGCCGGGCGCAAACGCACCGCGCAGTGGGGAGCAAACGCTACCCAGCACGCGCAAAGCAGAATGGGTGGAGAGGCCATTGCAAGGATTGCACCACTCGCTTCAGCCCTACCTTTGAGATGACCCGCCGGGCTCCGCAAAAGTTTCGACTTTTTTTCGAGTTTGTGACCGACAGTTTTTACCCCGCGAAAATGAGTCTAGGCCAGATCCTAGAGCGGGCCAGAGCAAATGGGTAAATTGTTCGACAATCGGTTACGTGGTGTTGCGAGGGGAGGTATGTGGAGGGAAACGCACCGACGAAGGGCAGGTTTTTTTGCCTGGAGGGGTCAAAACGGTGACCGGGCGGTCACGTTTTCGTGCTAGCGAGGGAGACGAGCGCACTGTTGTGGTGCGTGCGATTTGTTGATGGGTTGTGTCCAATGGCCTTATCGCTGGCAAGCCAGCTCCCACAGGACTGGCGGCGTACACAAATCTTGTGGGCGCCACGGACCTGTGGGAGCTGGCTTGCCAGCGATGGCGGCGCAGAGGGCGCAGCAATGTCGAGAGGTTGACATCAATTCAGCAAGCGCACCGGACTGCCCGCCGTCCAAGCCTGAATATCCTCGATCATTTGCGAAAAGAATTGCTGATAATTCTGCCGACTCACATACCCCACATGCGGGGTCGCCAGCACATTGTCGAGTGTGCGAAACGGGTGCAGCGCTGGCAGCGGTTCCTGATCGAACACATCCAGCGCCGCGCCGCCGAGCTGTTGTTTCTGCAAGGCCTTGATCAGCGCTGCTTCATCGACAATCGGGCCGCGGGCGGTGTTCACCAACAGAGCAGTCGACTTCATCCAGGCCAATGCCTGCGCATTGACCAGCCCACGACTGCGGTCGCTGAGCACCAGATGCACGGAAAGCACGTCCGCCTGCTCAAACAATTGTTGCTTGCTGACATAGGTCACGCCGGCTTGTTGCGCGCGCTCGGCCGTGAGGTTTTCGCTCCAGGCGATAACGCGCATGCCAAATACCTGCCCGAACTGCGCCACCCGTTGCCCGATGCTGCCCAAGCCGAGGATGCCCAGCGTCTTGCCATGCAAATCGCCGCCAAGGCCTTGTTGCCACACGCCTGCGCGCAATGCGTTGGCTTCATTGAGCAGGTTGCGCGTGGCGGCCATGATCAATGCCCAGGTCAGTTCCGGCGCGGCGTGTTTGTAGCTGTCGGTGCCGCAGATCCTGATGCCCAGCGCCGCTGCGGCTTGCATGTCCAGCGCTGCGTTGCGCATACCGCCGGTCACCAACAACTTGAGATTGGGCAAACGCTTGAGCAGGTCTTCGTCAAAACGCGTGCGTTCGCGCATCACGCAGATCACTGAGTACTTGCCCAGACGTTTGGCCAGCGTGGCATTGTCCGCCGGGTAATCATGCTCGAACGTCACCTCACCGATGCCATCGAGCACCGACCAGTCGACCACGTCCCGCGCCACGTCCTGCCAGTCATCGATCACCGCAATCTGCACCGCCATCAGCCTTACCTCATCAATCAACGGGATTGGTTTTGTTCAGCCAGCCGAGCAGGGCCTGGTGAAACTTCGCCGGCTCTTCCATCTGCGGCGCGTGGCCCATGCCGGGGAATTCAACCAGAGTCGACTGCGGGATCAGTTTGGCGACCTGTTTACCAAGCACCTCATAGTGACCGATTTTCGCTTTCACCTCAGGTGGCGCGAGGTCCTTGCCGATGGCCGTGGTGTCGGAGGTGCCGATCAGCAACAGTGTCGGCATCTTCAAGTCCTTGAACTCGTAGTACACCGGCTGGGTGAAAATCATGTCGTAGATCAGCGCCGAGTTCCACGCCACCTGGGTCTTGCCCGGGCCTTTGCTTAGGCCGGCGAGCATGTCGACCCAGCGGTCGAACTCAGGTTTCCAGCGGCCATCGTAGTAAGTCGTGCGCTCGTAGTCGCGAATGCCTTGGGCGGTAACTTTCAATTCCCGTTGGTACCACTGATCCACCGTTCGATACGGCACGCCGAGGGCTTTCCAGTCTTCCAGACCAATCGGGTTGACCAGTGCCAATTGGTCCACCTGCTCCGGGAACAGCAGCGCGTAACGCGTGGCGAGCATGCCGCCAGTGGAATGACCAAGCAAGGTGGCTTTCTGAATGCCCAGCGCTTTGAGCAATTGCTGGGTATTGGTTGCCAGTTGCTGGAAGCTGTATTGATAGTTGTCCGGTTTGCTGGAGGTGCAGAAGCCGATCTGATCTGGCGCGATCACCCGGTAACCGGCCTCGCTCAGGGCCTGTATCGAACTGTCCCAGGTGGCCGCGCAAAAATTCTTGCCGTGCATCAGCACCACGGTGCGACCGTTGGCCTTGCCGAGGGCGGCGACATCCATGTAACCCATCTGCAGGGTTTTGCCCTGAGACTGGAAATCGAAGTGTTTAAGCGTGTAGGGGTATTTGAAGCCTTGCAGCTGTGGCCCATACGCCGGACCTTCGGCGGGTGCTGTCGTTTGCGTGGCGCCATGGGCAAACAGCGGCAGGGCGGCAGTCAGGAACAGGCCGGGCAGCCAACGGGATAACGTGACAGACATAAGGGCTAACTCCATTGAAATCGGCCGATGCTGGAACGGCGGGATTAGGGCGACGTTAAACACAGGCAATGTGCGGCGATGATGGTTCAACCGATCCAGCCCAGCGTCAGCATGGCCAGCACGCCATACCGCGCGCCTTTGGCGAGGGTGACGATCAACAGGAAGCGCCCGAGCGGCTCGCGCATCACCCCGGCAACCAACGTCAGCGGATCGCCAATAATCGGCAACCAACTGAACAGCAGTGACCAATGGCCGTATCGCTCATAGTGCCTGCGCGCGTTGTCCATGTGTCTGGCGCTGACCGGAAACCAGCGCCGATCCTGAAATCGCTCAAGTCTGCAACCCAGCCACCAGTTGACCAGCGAGCCGAGCACATTGCCCACGGTCGCCACCGCCAACAATCCCCAGAGCCAGTAACGGTCGCTGACGATCAACCCGACCAGCAGGGCTTCGGATTGCAATGGCAGCAACGTCGCGGCGCCGAAGGCGGCAAAGAACAGTCCTGTGTAAGCCGCGCCCATCAACGAGCCGGGTAGTCCGCCACTACGACGTCAGCGCCGTCCTTTTTCAGACCAATCACTTGATAAGCATCGCTCATGCCGTCCATTTCCATGCCCGGCGAGCCGATCGGCATGCCCGGTGCGGCAACACCCAGCAGATCGTCACGCTTGCTCAGGGCCAGCACTTGCTCCGCCGGGACATGGCCTTCGACAAATTTGCCGTTGATGATTGCGGTGTGGCATGAGGCAAGCCGTGGCGGCACGCCGTGTTGTTGCTTGAAGCTGCTCATGTCGGTTTCAACGTGATCTTCGACTTTGAAACCGTTGGCTTCTAGGTGGCTGATCCATTTCTTGCAGCAGCCGCAATTGGCATCGCGATGGACTTCGATGGGAATCAGGTCGACAGCCTGGGCCAGGGAGGAGATGAACAGGGCGCTCAGGGCGACCAGACGCAGGTGGATTCGCATGACGGACTCTCGACTCGGGTGGCGGTCAAAAAGAACGTATTTTGACCGGTTTTTCCTGCCAGGCATCAACTCAGTGTTTCAAGTTGCTACAAGGCAGACTGGCAGGATAATCGTAGATCAACCCTGACAGCCCCATGAGCGAGAGATGACAAATCTGTAAGGTTGCACGCGATCCTGTGTAGGAGCTGCCGCAGGCTGCGATCTTTTGATCTTTTAAAAGCAACATCAAAAGATCGCAGCCTGCGGCAGCTCCTACATGAGATTGAGGTGAATCAACTGACCTTGAAGCGCCCCATGATCGCACTCACCCGGCTGTTGGCTTCCAGCAACTGGCGGGTGTTAAGTTCACTGGCCTGGCCGCTTTGAACCAGTTCATCAACCATGTGGCGAATTTGCACCATGCTGCGGTTGATCTCTTCGGTCACCGCACTTTGCTGCTCGGCGGCGGTGGCGATTTGCGTGCTGAGGCTGTTGATATGGCTGACGGAACCGGCCATTTCATCCAGCCCCGAGTTGACCCGTGCCGTGGCGTCGGCCGCCGACTGGCAACTGGCCTGAGTGTTTTCCATGGCGCTGACCGACGAACTGACCCCTTGGGTCAGGCGCTTCAACATCTCGTTGATTTCCGAAGTGCTGGCCTGGGTCCGGGCGGCGAGGGCGCGTACTTCATCGGCCACCACGGCGAAGCCGCGACCCTGTTCACCGGCGCGCGCCGCTTCGATGGCGGCGTTGAGGGCCAGGAGGTTGGTCTGACCGGCAATCGCGCCGATCACCCCGAGAATCTCGGTGATGCGTTGAGCGTCCTGCTGCATGTTTTCGACTTTATGGGTGGCGCTGGCCACTTCATCGATCAGCGCAACCACGCTGTTGGTCGCCTCGCCCACCACCACCCGCGAACGGTCGGCGTTTTCGTTGGCGCGCTGGGTGAACGCCGCGGTTTCAGCAGCGTTCTGCGCCACGCTTTCGGCGGTCGAACTCATCTCGGTGATGGCGGTGACGGTCTGATCGGTTTCCGAAGCGTGACGCAGCAGGATCTGGCTGGTATGCGTCGAGGTACGTTGCAGATTGTCGAGGCTCGACGCCATGGCGCCGGTGGCCTGGGTGACTTCACCGATCATGTTTTGCAGATAGGCAATAAAGGTATTGACCGAATGACCGATGGCGCCGAGTTCGTCCTCGGCGCGGATGGTGATGCGTCGAGTCAGGTCGGCATCGCCGCTGGACAGCAGGTCGATGTTGGCTTTCAGCGCTTTCATGCGCGAAACCAGCTGACGGATGGCGTAGATCTGCAACAGCACTAACAGAATCACCAGCGGAATCTGCAACAGGCTCAGGGTGCTGAGCACATCGTCACGCTGAGCGGTGAGCATTTTGGTCGGCAGAGCAGTGGCGAGGAACCACGGCGTGCCCTCGATCGGGCGCATGAAGAAGGTGCTGGCTTCACCGTTGTTGTCGAATTCGACGCGCTGCGCCTGATCGCGGCTTTGCAGGCCCGCCTTGACCTGGCTGGCGAAGGTCGAGCTGCCAGCCAGTTCGCTGATGTTCTTCAGCACGATCGGTCCGCTGATGCGCGAACTGTTGCTGATGATTTTTCCATCGGCCTCGACGATGAGCATTTCGGCGTTGAGGTCTTTTTCCTTGCGGGCCACCAGGTCGTTGAAGAAACCCAGGGTGACGTCGATGGTCGACACGCCCCAGGCATTGCCGTTTTTCTGGATGGCCATGGCGCAGTTGGTGCGCGGCTCGGCGCTGGCGTCGTCCTTGTAGGCCGCCGCCCATGCGCACTGGCCGCGCGGGGTGGCCATGCCGCCCTTGTACCAGGTCTGGTCGTAGTAGTTGGGCGCCGCATCACTGTTCCAGAACGTGTTGACAGCCAGTTTGCCCGAGGCATCGCGATGCCAGAAGGTGCTGAACTTGTTGCGTCCGGCTTCACGCTGGCCGGGTAGCGGCCAGATACCACCGCCAAACACTTTCAGTTCGCCGTATTGATCCACCAGGCCCGGCAATACCGTGTCGATGGCCGCGCTGTCGAGCAGCGGGATGGTCTGGGTGATGCTGCGTTGTTGCGCCTGAACCTTGTTCAACTCGCCCTGAATCTGCTCCGCGACTTCGGCAATGCGGTTGAGCACCACCTGTTCTTCGGTATGACGCAGTTTGGGCGCTACCAGTTGGCTGATACCGACCACGGTCAGCACTGACAACAGCAGCATGAACAGAACCAGAAACAGCGTGTAGCGAGCCTGAATAGTGCGGAATGCGGGCATGGAAACCGGTCCTTGAGCTGCGATTCTTATTAGGGGCGGGAGGCGTAAACAGTGCGGGTATCACTAGGTATCGTCGTTGCCGCCAGAAGCTTTAGGTACCGGCGTGCTAAAAAGCTGAAGGCCGATGACTGGTCGGTATCGAACCTGATACACAGGAATTAACCAGCCATGGCACCGGAGTGAATTTCGACCGGTCGCGGTTCGATGAAGGGCTTGAAAGCCAGCATCCACGGAGGTCTGCTGATTTGTATCGAGAATGTACGAGAATTGTAAGTGAGTGCACAAAAAGGGTTGGTGCCATCAGTGAGCCGGTGGATACTCCCCAGCATTCGAGTGCTTCAACAAGGATATTTCATGTTCATTTCACAGGGAGTTTTCTCATGACGATTGGCATTGTCGGCGGCTGGGAAAGCAAGGCTGGCGTCATGGTGCGTAATACTGGCGCGAAGAAACAGGTGGCACAGAGCGTCAAGGTGCAGCAGATGCTGACCATGGTCGGAAACGATCCCAACGCTTTGAATACAGCCGAGATGGACAAGCAAGGCCTGCGCAAAAACATCAAGGGCTTTGACCCCGCGAACGTCTCGGTAAAACAGATGGGTAACCTGGCGGCGATGCTGCGTAGCCGAGGGCTGATCTCTGAAATCACGTCCTTCACCTTGCTGAATGCTGGTGACAAGTTCGATCGTTTCGGCGTGACCAAGGACATTGATGTCAAATTCAACGCATTGGAGTATTTCGCGACTCAGCTTGATGCGATCCAGAACAATGGTCTCAATGGCAATGCGTACGGCAAAAATCTGATCCCCGAATTCAAGAAAGCGATTTACGTCCTGCAAAACCTGAAAACCTATGGGGAAGGCAACGCGCCGCTTCCCAATAAAGACGGCATCAAAGCCAGGGCTTGAGCCGCCAGACAATGACCCACTCAAGGTGAGCGGGTCAGTTAGCAAGATCGCGGTACGCTCAAGTCACAGCGCTATTTTGTTCAGGTGAGGCACGACTTGCTGTTGTGCCTGATCGTGTAACTGCTGCATCTGCGGGCAGTGCAACTCAAGTTTTCCCCGCCGGTAACCCCGGTGAAACAGCGCCAGCCATCCTCCCTCCTTACCCTCGACGGGTGCCAGCCCGGTAAAGACAAATCCGATTGCAGCCAGTCTGTTCAGGTCGCAGGTAAATTGCGGTGACAATCCGAGCCGGATCGACACCAGCCATTGCTGCGGCAATCCCCTTAGCTGCTCGAGCAGATCGGGCCGCAGGGCTTTGAGCAGGATGTCGTAACGATTGGTGTGTTGTTCCAGCTGAATCGCGGGGCCACGCCAGTAAAATCGTTGCTCTTGCGTGCCGAATACATCACATAAATGTTCCATGAAACTGCGGTAAGCAGACGGCCAGCTCTGCCGTGGCAACGGGCGTTGATACCCGTCGATGATGCGACATCCCACGACAATCGATTCCGGCGTTGAGCTACCAAACGGCGAGGGCACGTAGTCCGGCAACAGCCCGGTGTTATGAAAACCGAGACTGGCGGCCATGCGTTGCGTGTACGGGTGGTGAGTGACCTGTTTGATGGACACGTCGTGGCAGCCCAGTGCTTGCGCGTGGGTCAGCAGTTGCTGGCTCAGACGTGTGGCAATGTTTTGTCCCCGGGCATCAGGATGGACGGCGCTCAATGCCAGTTCGGCCGTGCGGGCGCCTGTGTCGCGAAACAGGGTGGCGTGTCCGCGTATCTGCCCGTCGACCTCGGCGACCAGCGAGTGCCAGCGCTGGTGGGCGTGGTTCTGGTTGATCATCTGCGGCAGATAAACGTGCGGTTGCACATAAAGATCGCCGTACACCTCGCGGAACAACCGGCTGACCGCCGTGGCGTCGCTGGCGCGATAATTACGCAGAATCAGCGGTACCATCCGGGCCCTCCTGATCCTTGTGTTCATAACGACGCAAGTCCAGCACGCGCAGGCATTTGCCCGAGCGGGGATGTCGTGGCAGATCCTCATGCGTGCAGCACTGGATGTGCAGTTCCAGCAAATAATCCGTCCGTAATTGCGTGATCAACGGATAAAGCTCAAGCATTTCGGTTTCCAGTTGCCGATTGACGTCGGCGCGGTCGGGAGACTGTGCAGTTGGCACCCATTTGAGCGTCAGCAAGTCCTTGAGCGCGACCTGTTCAATCACCAGTTGCCAGTCGTCACAGGCAGCGTCGCGGCGTATCAGTTCGGCGATTTCCTGGGGGACCAGCGACAAAATGCCCACTCGGACCCGATGGCTGCTGGCGCTGCGCCCCTTGATCGCGAATTTTCGCTGCGCAGTGCCGAGCGGTTCTCGCCAACAGGCGCGGTCGCCTACCGGGTATCGAATCAGCGGCATCAAGCGCCGGTGGGGGCTGGTCAGAACGAGCAAACCCACTTCATCGCAAGACTCGATCACCTCTCCGGTGTATTCGTCGATGATCTCCAGGATGGCGTGATTTTCATGCATTCGATGCTCGCCCTCGGCGCAGTCGCGCTGACTGCTGCCGATGAAACCGGCGTCGACGCTGGCGTAGCCGATGGAGGCGATGCGCGCGTTGGGAAACGCCAGGTTGAGAATCTGGCGCTGTGAATCAAACAGACTTTCGCCGCCGTAGAGCAGCGTGTCGACAACCGGCAAGGTTTGCTTGCGACGCTCAAGCCAGGCGGCAAAGGTCAACAGATGTGCCGGCAAGCCTGCAAGCACGTTGATCCGATGCTGCTGGATGGATTGCGCCAATACCTGAGAATCGATGTCGCCGGTGAACGGAAACTCAGTGATGTCCACACGCACATGTGCCAATGAATCGTGGATGAACAGGAAGCTGGCATACAGGTCGCCAGCAAAAAACAGATTGGCCACCCGGTCTCCCGGGTTGAATTGCACACTGAGGGCGCTCCCGAAATCGCCGACCAGGCGCCGCCATTCATACCGGTTGTAAATAGAGAGTTTCCCGGCACTGGTGGAACCGCCGGTTCTGAATACCAGTGCCCCCTGCGCTGAGTCGGTCAATACCGGCCACAGGTCGAGGGTTTCGCTGTGACGCCAGAATTCGTCGGGATCAATGATCGGTAGCTCGGTGAGCAACGCGATTTGTCCAGGGACTTCGGCAAAGTGTTCGCGGTAATAGGGCGAGTGCTGACGAGCGAAGTTGATCAATTCGCCCACTGAGTCAGTGATGTTCACAAGGTTGACCTTTTTTATAGTTTTCTGGCTTGACTCACGGGAAGTGTCAGTTGCGCGAATCAATCATTAACGGCGTCTTGCCGCTGTGCTTGTTTCGGGCGAAGTCTTTGATGGCACAGACTTCAACTTCGAGATTCAGCAACCCGCTGTGAATAATCGTTGCCAGGGTCGGGTAACTCGACAGTCGGGTCTGCACGTCAACAATTTCGAGTTCGCTGCGCAAACGCATGCGCTCGACACCGTCGGGTGCATGATCCAGCAGCACTTGAAACGGCACTTGCAGATGCACCGCCAGTTCGCTCAATGAAATGAAGTCGGTGCCGATGCGGATCAATTTGCCGTGGCGTTGCAGCAGTTCGAAGCGTGGAGAGGCCAGTCCGCAAGCACAGGCACCGGATACCCAGCGGCCAGTGTCGCCGACGTCATAGCGCTGAACGTTTTGCGCCTCCCGGGCGATGGAGGTGAACAACAGGCGGCCGACTTGATTGCCGACCACAGGCTCATCGGCGTCGAGCGCGACAATTTCCAGATGTTGGGTGTCGTTCATCAGATGAAAAATGCCATCTCCCGTAGCCTGGCAGGCATGACCGAGAGGGCCGGCGTCGACACTTCCGTAAATCGCCGAGCGGATGCTGGTCACACCGCACCGGCGCAAAAGAGCACGACTCGGTTCACTGAGATGTTCGCCGCCGAGAAACACCTTGGTGATACCGCCGTAGGCTTGCAAGCGCTCCCTTTCGTTGAGGAACAAGCGGTGCAGAGTGCTTGGCATGCCCATCAGCACCGTCACGCGCTGACTGATGATCAGCTCGGCGATGTCGCGGTAATCGTCATCGGCCGGGGCGCCCATCGGCAGGTGGGGGATGTCCAGCAACTCAAGCACTTTGGCGAAACTCAGGAAACCGCCGTACAACCCGCCGCAGAAGAACAGGTTCATTACCCGATCCCGCGCCGGATCCAGGCCCGCAGCAAACAAACCGTCCGCTGTTGCGCGCATCTGTCGATGGAAATCACCATAGCTATACCCAGACAGCACAGGCGTCCCGCTACTGCCACCGGAGCGGAAATACAACTGCGCCGCCGCGTTGAACGGCTGGCCCTTGAAACGCTCCTTGTCCATGATCGGCTGCCCGCAAAGCGTTACGGGTACAGGCGCGGGATCAAGGGTGGCGTGGCTTGGCAACAGGCCGGCGGCGACGCTGACCGACACACGTCGACTAAGCCGTTGCAACGCGTAGACGCCATCATGGGGCTCACCGTCATAGCCATCGTGAATGCCGGCCACTGGCGCGATGCGCGTCACACCGGCACGGATCAGCATCCGTGCCAACTCGCCAATCTGTGCTTCGCCGCACAGCAGCGCGCAACTTTGCAGGACGTTGCGCCATGGCAGCAGGGTGTCGGTGATCAGCGACCGCGGTACCGGATGCAGCAGCACGCTGCGAAACAGCGGGGAGGGGGCGAGTTGACGCTCGTGCGCCCAGATCACCCGCCAGCTCGGCGCGTTCCAGACATGGCCGGTTTGTTCCGCGAAGCTCTGCGCCAAGCGAGCCATGTGCGTGTGCGTGGTGATTTGCGCGCCTTCCTGTGGCGTTGGCAACAGCGCCGGCCATTGCCCGGCGCGGCGTTCGAAGGCTGCCGCCAGGCGTTCACCGATCTCGCGCAATACGACCGGGTCGTCACTGTCCACCAGCAGCCATTGCGGGCTGGAGCAGGCCTGCTGATCCAGTCGACAGACTTCATCGGCGACAGCATCGAGGTTCTGCGCTGTGGCGGCTTCGGTCGTCAGATAGACGAAACTGATGCGATGTCCCCAGTCGATCCACCGGCAACCGGACGGGAGCTGCTTGCGAATGGCTTGTAAGGCGGGCTCACCGCCCCACGCCGCAACGCCATTGGCGCGTTTACACAGTTGCCCGATCTGCCCCGTTCCCACTGGCAATACCGCCACGTAACCAGCGATTTGGCCACTCGAATCGCATTGCAACAAGGCGTGCAGTAACCGTGCGGTCAGGCCTTGATCGCTGCTGCTGGGTCGTAACCAGTTGACGTTGCCTGCCAACAGACTTTCCAGTACCGCGCAGAACGCCAGCAACGGCGCGTTGCCCGGCGTGATGTGCACCACCAGCCCGAGTGGGCTCCAGCATTCGAAGTGCGATTGTCGATAGTCGATGCGGCGTAATGAGCCCGGTTGGGCGCCCAGTTCGCGTTGCAATTTGATCTGCAATGCCTCGGCCGTGCAGAACTCGATCAGGGCCTGTCGATGTTCGAGATCAAGCGCGAGCGCTTGATTGTCGCCGCTCAGTTGCTCGGCAAAGCAGGTTGCGGCGCTGATCACCGTGCTGCTTTGCAGCGGCGTGCTCAGATGATCCGCAAGATCTGCCTGAAGGCATTCAAGCGCAGCGTCAAGGTCGCAGGCGTCGCGTAATTGTCCGTTGATCAAGTACATATCAGTAGCTCCCCAGCAGGTCGGCCGCTGCCATCGCGCAACTTCTGCCTGCGGTAGTGCCTGCGCGGCCGTGCAGTTCAAACCAGTCGCTGCTCAGCCCGCAGCCGCAACTCTGGCCAGGGTGCAACGTCGCCAGATCGCTCATCACCACCGCGTGTGCGGGACTGGACGAGATATAGGGCGAGACGAATCCCAGCAGGCCTCGCTGGCCATAGGGTTGAATAGAAAAATCAGCTGGATGGCGCACGTACACCTTCGAATAGACCGGGACATGAAAACGGTGATGGGCGCATTCGATGTAAGGCACGGCATGCTCGACGGCACCGTAACCATCTCGACAACGCGAGGTTTCAATGCCCAGTTGGCGGTGGATGCAGGCATATAGCTGTTGCCTGGGAATCTCATGTGCGGCCTGGGTTTTCCAGCCACCGCCGAAAAATGCCAGGGAACCGGCCGGCAGTTTCAGATCTGGCATGCCGAGGGCCTGCATCTGTTGCAAGGTCTGCCAGAGAAACGCCGGGAAGCCGAGGATGCGTACCGGCAGGCCTTCTTCGGCAAACGCCTGCAAGGCCTGGACGACGCCAAACACATCAAACCGATGACCGTCACCGGTGCTGCGCAAGGCATAGACCACACGGTTGGCGGGGGCGAAGCGGCACAGAAACTGATCGGTGAACGAGGTGCCAAGCGTGATCAGCCCTTGCGGCTCATAACTCAGCAGCAAGTAGTTGCAGGGCGTGTCCGGGGTGTCCCAACCGTAATGGCGGAAGATCTGCGCGACCATGAATTGCGCCGCGCCAAGGCTGCGCTCGTCGTAGCGCATGCGGCTGCGCTGACCGCTGGTGCCGGAAGACGTCAGTTCCAGGGCATTGGCGCCGGTGCTGCTGAGCAGCAGCCGTTGCTTGAAAAAATTGGCGAAGATCGGTGGCAAGTGCGACCAGTCATCAAGCGTGTCCAGGTCATGCGCACCGAGCCCGTGGGCGTTCAACCAATGTTCGTAGCCCGGTGTGTGCTGGCAATGAAAACGGCTGATCTCGGCCATGGCCCGTTCGAACAGGCCCGTGGGCACGGAATGCGGGCAATAAGGATGGGGCAACGCGCATAACGCATCGCTCGCGGGTAAATGGATCATCGATGTTCCCTTATTCAGGTGCGGCGAACGCGGTTTTGGCGTCTTGTAGAAACCAGAGCAGCAGCGGCAGGCACATCAAGCCTCCGAGCGCGGCCCACAGGGCGAAAAACTCAAGCCGGGTTCCGCCGCCAATCGCCGCAATAATTGAGCCGCCGATGCCCATCACGGCAATCGAAATCATGCCGACCATGGCCGAGACCAGGCCTTTGCTGTCATCCGAACAAAACAGCGCCAGCCGATACAACGCCGCGTTGCTGATGCCCAATCCAACGGCGTAAAGCGCCAGGCTGGCGACTGTCGCTGTCAGTCCCAGACCCTGCATCGCGCAGCCGATCAGCGCCAGCAGGCCCAGGCAGAACGGCCAAAGCCCCAGTTGAATCAGGCGTGATAACGAGTGCGTCACCAGCAGACGGTTGAGAATCAGATTGCCGACGATGACGGCAGAGAAAATCGGGATTTGCCACAGGCCATACGTCAGCGGCGTCAGGCCCAGGCCCTGGATCAGCAGCAACGGCGCCAGACCGATCCAGGCAATCAGTGGCAGGCTCATCAGCCCCAAGGCCAGGCTCGCGCCGAGGAACCGCGGGTTACCGAGCAGGGCAAGGTAGCGCTGGCGGATCTGACGCATGGAAAAGGCCACGCGGGCTTGCTGCTGCCCATCGCGGCGGATAACCCCCACGGTCTCCGGCATGCAGGCGTAAAGCCCCAGCCAGACCAGCACCGCAGCAATGCCGAGTGCCAAAAACAGTTCGCGCCATGTCAGCCATTCCAGCATTACGCTGCCGAGCATGGGGCCGAGCAACGGCGATAGCAGCGCAATGTTGCCGAGCAGGGCCATCAGGCGCACGGCATCCGCTTCGCAGAACACTTCCTGTAGGGCCGGATAGCTGACGGCCACGACAAACCCGAGCCCCATGCCCTGTATCAGGCGCAGCGCATTGAACACTTCAATGCTGCGGGTAGCGAAAGCGGCGGCACAGGCAGCAGCGAATGCGGCGCAGCCGATCAACAGCAGTCGGCGCCGCCCCCAATGATCAGACATGGGTCCCAGCAGCCATTGCAGGCAGACGCCGCCCAACAGATAAAGATTGAAGGCATTGGGAACATGGCGAACATCGGCCTGGAACTCTTCAGTGACGCTCAACATCGCTGGCATGATCAAATCACTGGCCATATAGGTCAGGAGTTCAAAAGCGCCAAGCGCCAGGCAGAATCCCACCACTTGGCGTGGCCCGATTCTTATCAATGTTCTCTGCATAAACATCCTTGTCAGGTAAGGAGGAGGTTGCAGAGCCTAGGTCCAGACATTGGCGTGACCTACTGGTTAGCTGAAACATTAGATTTCGAATCTTTGCAGGATATGAAACGGACCCAAAACGCCAGTAAAACAAGACGTTACGGGGCACTCATCCATGCTCAAAAAAAATGCCCGCGAATGGGACGGGCATTGTTTTTCAGTTAATTCAGTGTGTATTTTTCATGCCCGGCATCTGACACTGGCGAGCAGGCGGGGTGAAATATCCTGTTAACGATGTTGATCGTCGCCGGGGCTTCCCCGGCGCAAGGATGATGGTCGTCTTGAAGCCGTGATGAAGCCAAAAGCCTCTATCGGCTGTAACATGAGGCCCCGTTTGCAGCGGCGCCTACCCGTATGACGGCAAGTGCATGGCATGCAAGTGGATACATTCCAAAGTTTCAGGAAGCCGCAATGACCCAGAAGCAACGTTTGATTTATTCGATTCTGATCGCCGTCTCCGTACTGGCGATCATGCTCGGCCTGTCCTGGCTGCAAAACACCGGGAAGATCGATGAAAAGACCTTCCAGTACATCGCCATCGGTGTGGCGGTGATCGTCGTGGTGATCAATGGCGTAATGCGCCGCAAGGTCAAACCCTGACGGCGATCGCAGTACGTTTCACTCGGCGTCGAGGACTGCAGCAGCCTGCGGATGCAGGCTGTAGCTCTTGTCCGCGTTGAAGGTGATCACACCTTCGGCGCTCAGGCGCTTGAGGACTTCGCGCACACTGAGGAAGGACAGCGGAATATCCAGATCCAGCAATTGGCTATGGACGCCGCGAACGCCCAGGCGACGGTCGTTTTGTGCCGCGACCAGCAGGGCGTCGATGACCTTCAGGCGAATCAGGCTGGTGCGCAGACCGAAGCTTTTGAGCAACAGCCGGATGCGTTCGTTGCCGTGACGCTCGATGCGTTGTCCGAAATCGCTCGCGTGGGGGCTCATGGATGCTCCTTGTGACGCCTGGCTACCGTCCGTTGGTAGTTGCGGGTTGTACATGCAATTACTCCTTTTCAGAGCCCGATCGGGAAAGGTTTTTTTGCGCTCTCTAAACAAGACGTTTCAGCTCGCCAAATCATGAAAGAAAAAATGTAGAAAATTTGTCGGGATTTCGTCTTCTGCGCGTAATCACTGCGCAAAACTGCCGCCAACCGCGCTAAATTTTTTTCGTCGACGTTCGTTTTCAGGACAGGCTCATTGCGCGTGGACGCGTGGGTGTTACCACAGCGGATCCGTTGCCCGTCACATGTTTCGCGCGGCAAGGCAGATCCGCTCTTCGGCATTTCGATCAGGAGCGAGCGTGATTATTTCCAGGCAGTTAACCGGACTGGCCGTTGCCGGTATGCTTTTCGGGCTGAGCCTTTCGGCCCATGCATTCAGCCCCTCCATTGATACCAGCGCCGAGATCCGTCGTACCGGTTTCGGCGTGCCGCATATCCGCGCACAAGACGAGCGTAGCCTGGGTTTCGGCATCGGTTACGCCTATGCGCAGGACAACCTGTGCCTGCTGGCCAACGAAATCGTCACGGTCAATGGCCAGCGTTCGCGTTATTTCGGCCCGGATCAGTTCACCGTCGAGGAGCGTGAAAACCGTGTCAGCGATGTCTTTTTCAATTGGCTTAATACGCCGCAAGCGGTCAGCACCTTCTGGCAGGCGCAAACGGCACAGGTGCGTGATCTGGTCCAGGGTTATGCCGCGGGCTACAACCGCTATCTCGCCGAACGCCGTCAGCAGGGCCTGCCGCAACAATGTCAGGGCGAATGGGTTCGCGATATTGCCCCAGAGGATCTGGTCAAACTGACCCGTCGTCTGTTGGTCGAGGGCGGGGTTGGTCAGTTCGCCGAAGCCCTTGCCGGTGCCACGCCGCCACAGGCCACGGCGCGGATCGCCAACGATACGCACGCCTACCAAATGGCAGATGTCCGTCAGCAGCGCTTTGCGCTTGATCGTGGCAGCAATGCCGTGGCGGTGGGGGGCGAGCGGTCGTTCAACGGTCGCGGCATGCTGCTGGCCAACCCGCACTTTCCCTGGGTTGGCGGTATGCGTTTCTATCAAATGCACCTGACCATTCCCGGCAAACTTGACGTCATGGGTGCCGCGTTACCGGGCCTGCCGATGATCAACATCGGTTTCAACCAGCATCTGGCCTGGACCCATACGGTCGATTCCTCCAAACACTTCACTCTGTATCGCCTGCAACTCGATCCGAAAGACCCGACGCGCTATCTGCTCGATGGCCAATCATTGCCGATGAGCAAGCAGACGGTGACCGTGCAGGTCAAACAGGCGGACGGGCAAGTGTTGCCGGTGGCACGTGACATCTACAGCTCGAAGTTCGGCCCGATTGTGCAGTGGCCGGGCAAGCTCGATTGGGACAATCAGTTCGCCTACAGCCTGCGTGATGCCAACCTCGACAACGATCGCGTGCTCAAGCAGTGGTATGCGATGAATCAGGCTTCCACGCTTGAGGATTTGCAGGATTCGGTGCACAAGATTCAGGGTATTCCCTGGGTCAATACGCTCGCCGCAGATGACAAGGGGCAGACGCTGTACATGAACCTGTCGGTGGTGCCGAACGTCAGCGGCGAAAAACTTGCAAAGTGCAGTGACCCGCGAATCGGCACCCAGATGATCGTGCTCGACGGCTCAAACAGCGCCTGCGCCTGGGACGTCGACCCGCAAGCCGCGCAGAAGGGCATTTTTGCTGCCAGCCAATTGCCGCAACTGCTGCGCAAGGACTTTGTCCAGCACTCCAACGATTCCGCATGGCTGGCCAACCCGGCGCAACCGCTCACCGGTTTCTCGCCGCTGATCAGTCAGGATGGCCAACCGCTGGGCTTGCGTTCACGCTTTGCCCTCGATCGTCTGGCGAGCCTGAACAAAAAAGGCGCGTTGGGGATCAAGGATCTGCAGCAGATGGTGATGGACGATCAAGTGTATCTGGCGACCCAGGTGGTGCCGGATCTGCTGAAGTTCTGCGCCGCTGACCTTGGCACCGACGCGCAAGCACTGAAACCTGTGTGTGCCAGCCTGAAAGCGTGGGACGGGCGGGCTAATCTGGATTCGGGCCTGGGCCTGGTGCATTTCCAGAACATCATGCAAGCCCTGCAGAAGTCGGTGGACATCTGGCGTGTCGCCTTCGATCCGCAAGACGCGCAACACACGCCGCGTGGTCTGGCGGTCGAGCAGTCAGCGGTGGCCAAGGCGCTTCGCGAAGCGATGCTGGCGTCGGTCGATACGGTGGCCAAAATGGGCCTGAAACCGCAAACCCGTTGGGGCGACATTCAGGTGGTCAGCAGCGGCGGGCGGCAGACGCCGATCCATGGCGGGCCGGGTACGCTGGGGATCTACAACGCGATCCAGAGCGTGCCACGCGAGGATGGCAAGCTTGAGGTGGTCAGTGGCACCAGTTATCTGCAAGTCGTGACGTTCGATGAAAAAGGCCCGCACGCGCAGGGGCTTTTGGCCTTCTCGCTGTCCAGCGATCCGGCATCGAAATACTCGCGCGATCAGACTGAGGCATTCTCGAAGAAACAGTGGAGTGTGCTGCCGTTTACCGAACAGCAGATCCAGGCTGACCCGCAGTATCAGGTGCAAACCATTCACGGGACGTTGGACAAGACGGGGAAGGTCGCCGCACAGTAAACACGGTGTTACTGGAAAAAAAACTGAAGGCCGCATCCCGCAAGGGGCGCGGCCTTCAGCTTTTTGGCGGCTGTTGCGGCATAGGGTTGATCACCGGGTTGCCTTCCTTGTTGCGCGTCAGGTAAACGGGCAAGACCTTGGGCAGGGAGTTGGCGAGGTTGTTCAGCTCTTTGATGTTGTAGATACCGCCCACCCGAATCGCTCCGGTGCTGTTGTCGGCGAGCATCAACGGTTTTTCCAGGTAGCGGTTGATCAGCGGCAGGGCTTCACTGAGCGGCAGATTGTCCAGCACCAGTTTGCCGCTGCGCCAGGCCAGCGAAGCATCGTCAGGGTAGGTCTGGCTGATTTGCGGCATGTAGTCGCCCGGTTTGTAACGCGCTTGCATGGACGGCTCGAGACGCAAGCCATCGCCCGGTAATTGACGATTACTGCTGACCAGCACCGAACCTGCGATCAGGTTCACTCGCACTTGATCCTCGTACATCCAGACATTGAACCGCGTGCCGGTCACCCGGATTCTGCCTTCGCCTGCCCGCACGACAAACGGGTGCAACGTGTCGTGACTGACGGTAAAGAATGCCTCGCCTTTTTTCAGCGTGACGCGGCGTTCGTCCTTGTAGTTGCTGAAGGTCAGGTCAGTGTTGAGGTTCAGTTCGAGTTGGCTGCCGTCACTCAGCGTCACCTGACGCACATTGTCAGTGGCGGCAAAATGCTCATAACTGTTGGGCAGCCAGCCCAGATGCCAACCGGTGTAAGCCGTCAGCGGCAACGCCAGTGCGCAGACCCCGGCCGCTATCGCGTAGCGGCGCCATGGGCGGTCAGGCTGAGTAACCGGCACAACCAATGCTGTCTCCGGGCGCGGCAGGTGTCCGGCAACGTCCCAGATTTCCAGCATGGCCTCGTACTCGAATGCATGCAGAGGATGTGCATCGTGCCATTGCTGGAATGCGCGACGCTCGTCTTCCGTGCAGTCGGCGGCGTGCAAGCGCATGCACCAATGCGCGGCGGCATCGGTGATCGCATCGTATTCGGCTTCCGAGAGAGTGTCGTGGGTCATTGACTCATCCTGATTTCGCACATTCTAACCTTGACGGGAAGTTGCCGAGAACATAAGTCATGGCATTTACCCATCAATGTGGAACTTATTTTTCGCTCAGGCGCCCAAAAAACAGGACGCCAATGACCACTATCCACAAATGGAGTGAAAAAATGATCAAGAAGACCTTTGCTGCACTGATTGCCACTGCAAGCCTGCTCAGCGCCGGTGCCGCGCTGGCAGACAAGCCAGGCGCAGGCTGGATCACCATCGAAAAAGCCATCGATACCGCGAAGACCAAGGCAGGTTATGTCGAGATCTACAAGATCGAGGCCGATAACGATGGCTATTGGGAAGGGGAAGGGCGCAAGTCTGACGGTGTCGTCTATGAGTTCCGCATCGATGGCGCATCGGGCAACATACTGCGCGATCAGAAAGACTGATCCCGATCGTCTGAGCCAGGGCGCAGGTTTCGACCTGCGCCTTTTTTTATGTTTTTTTTCAGGGCACCGGCGCCGGGTCCAGTTGCCGGCCCATCTCGCAGATCAACAGGGCGAGCGAGTCGGCATTGTGCAAAATGATATTGATCCGCGCATCCGCTGAGATCCGGTTGTAAAAAGCGTTGCGCGCCTCATCCATGTTCGGGCTGCTGGTCAGCCTGAGTATTTCTTTACCGATGTGTTTGCCATCGGGGACCTTGTCCAGATCGACAAACACGCCGCGCTGATTGCTTTCGCGCGCAAACAGCGCCTGACGAGACGTTTGCAGGGACAGTGCAGTGTTTCGAAATTCTTCCAGCGAATCCCTCAGGTCTCGCCCGAAGACCGTGATGGTGTTGATCAGATCGGGAAACGGTCGCCGCGCTTCCAGTAAGGCGAAGTCTTCGGTGCCGGAGTATTGATGGGAAAATTCGTGGATCAGGGTGGCGGCCTGGGCGTGGCCTTCGATGTTGAAGGGCTCACTCAGATGCTCCTGGTAGTAGGCCAGGTTCGGGTCGAAGAAATGTTCGGTGAAATGCACCATTTTGCGCTCGTCCTTGATCAGTACAAACGCACTGACGGAGGACTTGTAGATATTGGAGCCCACCACAAACCGCTCGGTGTTCATCAGGTCATCGCTGGGGTCTACCAGCGCTTCACAGATCGGCACGATCGCCTTGTGCACCTTGCCTAACAGGTTTTTATCGACCGCAGTCACCCCGAAAAAAACCTTGAGAAAGCCATCCAGCCGGCTGCCGGGAACGTTGGCTTTGAGCTGGGCCAGATTGTGCAAACTGTTGAAAGCGTAAAAGCGGGCAATGTCGATGGCCTGCTGGATCTGCCGTGCTTTATACGGATGAAGACGCTGAATCTCCTTCATGCCAATCGCTTCAATGTTCAGCAACGCCCTGCGGTTGGCTTCAATATCATCCGCGCGCGAAAGGATCGACATGACTTTGCCGTAATGCGCGGCGTTCTGATCAGGCGCCAGCAGCAGGCGCGAGCCGCTCTGGACCAGGCTCGGACCGGGTGTCAGATCGTTGACCATCTGCCAGACGGGCCCTGGTTGTTCTACACGGTTTACCTTGCCAGCGATCGGCGCATAGGTGCGCTTGCTGAGCAGATCCTCGTAGAGGCCGGTTTGTGGGACATGCCGCAGATCCTGCAGCGCTACATCCGTGGCTTCGAAGGGCTGCAACTCGGTGCGCAGCGGCGAGGTTGTTCTGATTTGCGACCAGCTCGGTGCAGCCTGCGCGGTGGGCGGTGCAGGGACGTCGGTGACGGGCGCGGCGCCTTCCAGCTTGAGACGCCCCAGCGAGATCATTTGCGCCGCCCCTGAAATAAAGCTTTTCAGGGCTTGCGGCCAGTGATGATCCTGCAAGCCTTCAGCGGAGTGCTTGAAGTCTTTGTAGGCCTGCCAGAGAAAAGTGAGGTAGGAGATTTTACCCGGTAGCAGGCTCGCGCTCAGGCTAATACCTCGGTTGAACAGCGCTTTGGCCGTGTCCCAGTCAGCCTGGGCGTCGCGTTGCAATTGGCAGCTCAGCAATTGCGGCAGCAGCTTGAGGTTGTCAGTGAAAAACCTGTGCAGCACGTTGCCGGTGATAGGCGTGCTGGACAGGGTGAACTCACTGGTCGTGCCAGCGCTCGATTGTAAAAGCGTAGCGAAGATCGACTGTTGTGCCTGGGGCAAACGGCGAATCAGCAGGTCCTGGAACCTTCCCGGTGTGTTGATGGCGGCGATGACGCTCGCCGAATCCGCGAACTCGCGCAACACCTCTTCGCCATACGGCGAATACAGGACCAATGGGCCGGTGTGGCCGCCACCCGGACCGATCAGGTACATCCCCAAGGTTTCGACAGCGACTGCGCCTGCGGTCTTGAACAATGACAGCGGAGAAACAATCGCGTGGGCGCCTTCGACGGTTTTGCGGGCGAGGCCATCCGGCATGTCGAGCACCTGGCAGAGGTGATCGAACGCGCTGGCGGACAGCTGTTGCTGCATCTTCAGACCTTGCGCATGTTGCAGCAATTGCCAGGGTAACTGGCGATAAAAGCGCTGTCTGCGCGCCGTGGCTTGCGCATGGCTCGGTGACAACGCGGCGGTGATCTTCGCCGTGAATGTCGTGGGTATGTCCAGCGACAACAGCAATTGCCTGACAGCGCTTTGATCCAGGCCGGCCGGTAGACGCCGAGTGGTTTTCGAGGCGACCTTGAACCCGGTGCCCTGGCCGATGTTGAAATGATTCAACGCAAATTCCGTCAGCGGGCGCGCAGGGCCGGCCAATGCCAGGTTGGGGGTGATCTCGATGTTCTGCGGGTCGAGCGCGCTACCCGGGAAACGGCTGTCGAGCAACGACTGCAAGCGCTGGCTGACGTACTCGGGCAGTGAAGGCAGGCCGCTGAGGTAATCCTGCTGGTCAACCACGCTGTGGCGCCATTGCTCCAGCAGTTCGAGATAAAGCTGTTGCTCCTGCACCGGCGCCATGCCCATCCAGGCCGGCAGCGATTGTTGCTGGCGGATGGCGTTGGCCAGGTAGACGCTGCGCTCCAAATTGGTGTCAATCGGGGTTTTCACCACAACGTCAAAGGCAGCCTTGAGTTTCGACGCCGTCTTGATGCGCTGGCGAAGCTGATTGCAACGCGCAAGGAAATGCTCGATGCCGGACTGCACACGTTCCAGCAGCACGTTGTCCTCGATCAACCGCAAGGCACCCAGCGTGTACTCGTTGTGAAACCGACGTTGCTGGGGCAGCAGGTTTTCCAGCAGGGTCAGGCGATCAAGCTTGTCCTTGAGCCGATGTTCCAGCGCGAGGCGGGCGGCGCCGATGCTGGCAAAGACTTCCAGGCCCTGCGCGGGTGTCCACAAAACGGCGCGACCGGAGTACAGGTCATCCAGGCCGCCACGCTCGGTCAGTAAAAAGCAGTGGGCCAAAGTCAACGCTTGCGCCACCCCTGCGCTCCTGAGGGTGATTGACCAGGCATCGGGCCGGAAACCATTGAGCGAGCGACGATCATCGCGACTGGGCTGAGCGTTGTTGAACACGGTGTCGACAATCGCTTGCTCCGGCGCCTTGAGCGAACCACTCATAACGCGTAGCTGCGCCTCATGGGTCACGCCGCTGACCAACACGTTGCTGAGCCTGCCTTTGAGAGTGTCGAGGTACCGGCGCTGTTCAGCTTCGGTCGCTGTCGGCTGCCCTCTGAACGTGCCGGTCAGCACGATGTTTTCCAGATCACAGGTGTCGGCAATCCTCGTCGCCTTGTGCGCCAGCACTTCGGAAGGTTGTTGCACGCCGGTCAATACCGGCCGTGTCGACCAACGCTCGCCGGCGTCGAGAGTCAACAGCCGTTCATGCAGCATGGCGCGGATATCCAGGGCCTTGTCGAACAATGAATGAATGTCGACGCCGCCATCGCTTTGGCGGAACACTTGCAAGGCGTAGGCGATGTTCTGCCGTTGCTTGGTGATGATCGCTTCGCACAGCACTTTGAAGGGCTCGCCGCCGAGGCTTTCTCCCGTCACGTTCGGGCGATTGAAACCAATGAACCGGTTGCGCTCCTGCATGCTCAGCAAGCCGTAGAATTCATCCTGATGACCGCGTGCGCCGAACTTGCTCAACACGGTGTCTCGCAGGTCAGGGTAGTCCTTGAGCACCTGCAAACCGTGCGTGGGCGTGTACAGACAGGCATCAATGTGGCTGATCATCAGCGAACCGGCCAACTCGACATACTCGGGTTGGTACTCCCAGATCCGCACGTTTTCGATGGTCGGGCGACCGGCCGGTAATGCGTCGGGCTGAATCATCTGATGCAGGACGGCGAACTTGTCAGCGCTGAGGATGGCGCCTTCGCGTTTGATCATCAGGTCGGCGCGCGCCTGCTCTTGGAGCACGGCACTGAAGAACGCGTTACGCGGCGAACCTGTTTCGGCGGGCGCCTGCCAGTAGTGTTGCAATTGCTGAAACAGCAACACCTGCAGCTTGCCCGCGACCGCATCAAGCGCCTCTTCCCATACGGCCTGGTCGCGATCGAACGGTGCACGCCCGGGATGGGAAAAATCATGCATCTGGTCAGTTGGCCAACCCTGATTGCGGTAGACCATCAACACTGCGTCACTCAGGCTGATGGAGTCGTGCCAGTGCCTGACGGACTGCGTTGGCGATGCGGCGTTAGCGATGCCCAGCGCGGCATCGAAGTAGAAGTTGACTCGGGTCAGCGCCTGATTGATGTGAGGCAAACGGATGTTCAACAAGCCGTTGAGGAGCGTTTCCAGCATCGATGTCAGCGAGGGCAGGCGTTTCAACTCGTCGAGCGTGGCCTGGGCATTGCGTTGCTGGCTCGCGAGAATCTGCGCCTTCTGCTGATCGAAAATGTCGCCTTCGATGGTTTCGAACGTCAGCGTGCGTTGCCGCTGTTCGACAATGTCCCTGCGTTGGCCGAGCGCGATGAAGGCCAGGAGCAGGTCGTCTTCTTCGGCGTCCTTCAGACGTTTTTCGAGCTGTTTTTTCAGCGTGGCCAGGTTTTCGTATTTCTTGATGCCGTCATAGGGCGTGTACAGGATCGCGCCTTGGTCGTCAGGCGTTTCGCTGAGAATGAAACAGCCTGCCAACGTCACCGAGGGCGCCGTGCCCGCGTGAATGTGAATGCTTTGCGCGAGCATCGGCGGGGTTTGCCGGCTACGCAGTGCCTGGGTGGCGAGTTTTACATGGCCCAGCCAGGTGAAATCCTTGGCATTGAGGTTGTGCGTTTTACCCAGTTGCCTCCACAGCGCGGGAAAATTCAGGGTTTCGGGAAACAGCAGCGGGGATGCCGGCTCAGTCATCATCAGGTCTCGAAATGGCGCGTGCGGCGCGAAGAATGAAATCCGAGACTAGGGGCGATGAAGGTGGCGCAGGTGGTAGATAGTTATCGCACGGCCAGATGCTGGTGCTTTGGACGGCAGGCGTCGAAGGGTTGACAGGGTACTGTTGTGGCGTGGTTAATCGGTGCGCAAGTTGTCCGTACGCTGGTGTTCCCTCCAATAACTATTCTGGAGCTTCAGATGTCTGCGCCAAACGATTGTGCAATACCTGCCGCCGCTTCCTCGATCACCCTTGAGGCGCTGACCCGGTTGCTTGAAAGCGTGTTTCTGCGCAATGGCACCAGTGCCGAAGTAGCGCGGGTGCTGGCTGCCAACTGCGCCAATGCCGAGCGTGATGGTGCTCATAGCCACGGCGTGTTCCGCATTCCCGGCTATGTTTCGACCCTGAACAGTGGCTGGGTCAACGGCCAGGCAGTGCCCCAGGTTGAAGACGTCGCCTCGGGTTTTGTTCGGGTCGATGCCGGTAATGGCTTTGCCCAGCCTGCACTGGCGGCTGCACGAGCGCTGCTGGTGGAGAAGGCGCGTCATGCCGGGATCGCCGTGTTGGCCATTCGCAACTCTCACCATTTCGCCGCGCTGTGGCCGGATGTCGAGCCTTTCGCCGAGGAAGGGCTGGTGGCATTGAGCGTGGTCAACAGCATGACTTGCGTGGTGCCACACGGCGCTGACCGACCATTGTTCGGCACCAATCCGATTGCATTTGCCGCCCCACGCGCCGGCGCCGCACCCATCGTTTTCGACCTGGCCACCAGTGCCATCGCCCATGGCGACGTGCAGATCGCCGCGCGCAAAGGTGAAAAACTGCCGCCGGGGATGGGCGTCGACAGCCTCGGCCAGCCGACTCAGGACCCCAAGGCGATTCTGGAAGGCGGGGCATTGTTGCCATTTGGCGGGCACAAGGGCTCGGCGCTATCGATGATGGTCGAATTGCTCGCGGCGGCGCTTACGGGAGGGAATTTTTCTTTCGAGTTCGACTGGTCCAACCATCCAGGGGCGAAAACACCGTGGACCGGCCAGCTGTTGATCGTCATCGACCCAAGCAAGGCGGCGGGCCAGAGCTTTGCCGAGCGCAGCGAAGAACTGGTGCGTCAGATGCATGGGGCAGGGCTCAAGCGCTTGCCGGGGGACCGTCGGCATTTGCAGAGGGCGAGGTCACTGGCGCAGGGGATTGTGCTGGATGAGGCGACTTTGCTGCAGCTCAGAACGCTGGCAGGATACTGAAGTGTGGTGAGGGGACGAGTCCCCTCACCACAGGAGATTGCTTAGCGACGACCGAGCAGCAGACCCACCACCAGGCCAAAGCCGGCCGAGATTGCCACGGTTTGCCAAGGGTGGCCGCCGATGTAGCTTTCGGTGGCTTCGACCGCAGGTTTGGTGCGATCACGCACGCTGGATACCGAGTCCAGCGCCTGCTGCAGCTTCACCGAGATTTGTCCGCGCAGGGTCTCCGCTTCTTCACCTACCATCGAGGCACTGCTCTTGAGTAGTTTTTCGGACTCTTCGATCAGCGCCTGAAGGTCGCTGAAGGCTTGATCCTTGATTTGATCCTGGGCGGCTTGCACGGCGGATTTGCGGGCCATTGGGTGACTCCTTGCAGTTGAATGGACAGTGATCAATGGAGTGTGACGCTGGGTGAAAAGTTGCACTGAATTTAGTCCGGAATCAAAAACCTGCGCGGGAGATTTCCGTCGAGCGTGTAAGATGTCGGCATTTTACGCCGCAGGATAAATCCCCATGAGTTTCAATCTGGCCGACAAACCCCTCGCAGAGCGCGCCGCGCTGGAAGACGAGAAATCCCGTCTGTTCGACCTCTGGCAAAGTAATCTGGGCAAGGCCAAAGGCGAAGCCGCACGGTTGTTCGGCGAGCGGGCCAAGCGCAAAGGCAAATGGGCCGAGTGGGTCCGTGCGGAACTGGACGGCATGTCACCGCCGGAGTTCGCCAACATGGTGCGCAGTGAGGTCAACCGCTTGATGGCGGCGAAGTAACGCCGCTTCAGTCGCGCTTGAAACACGCAACAATGGCTTCGCGGACTTTCACTACCACAGGGTCGAGCTGGGTACTGGTGCGCCAGCCCAGTTCGATCGGGTAACGCGGCAAGGCCAGCGGGCAGGGCAACAACGCCAGGCCGCTGAGGGCGGCGATGCTCGCGGCGGCATGCGCCGGGATCGTCGCTACCGCGTGACTGCCCTTGAGCAGAAAAGGCAGCGCGGCAAAATGCGTGGTCGACGCACACACTCGTCGACTCAGGCCTGATGCCGCCAGCCCTTCATCGGTGATGCCGATAAAACCACCCGACGACACCAGAAGATGCTCGCGGGCAACAAACTCCTGCAGATCGATTTGTAGCTGGCCGGGCGCAAGGCTCACCGGGTCCACCAGGCACGCATAACCCCCTTCGCCCAACACCTGACGGCTGAGCAAACGTTCGGCAAAGCCGCCGGCAGTGATCGCCAAGTCGATGCTGCGTTCCATCAGCGCGCGGGCGACGATCTGGCTGTGGGTCTGGCGGAAGATCAGCCGCAGTTTCGGTGCACTTCGGGCGATTTCCTCGATCAAGCGACGGCCGTAAGCAATTTCAAAATCGTCCGAAAGGCCAACAGTGACCGAACGACCGTCGTAGTGATTGGCCGTCGGATCAACCATCGCCAGACTTTGCCTGCATTTGTTCAGCGCCTCGCTGACCACCGGTTTCAGCTGATTGGCCTTGAGCGTCGGCGCCAATCCGCGGCCGGTGCGCACAAACAATTGATCGCCGTAAACCTCACGCAGACGCCGCAATGCCGCGCTGACTGCCGATTGCGTCACGCCCAGACGCAACGCTGCGCGGCTGGCACTGGATTCTTCATGCAGGGCTTCGAAGACTTTCAACAGGTTGAGGTCGACCGTGGCGATATTCATTTGGCTCATATCATTCAACAGCGAACGGGGCTTTATTCATGATCCCGTGACGCCGGAGAATCAGCAACACTTGAATCGGATGGAGTGACCGCGATGCCAAAATCAATCGTTGCTGCGCTGCAAATCGGTGCATTACCCGGCGGCAAAGACGCAACCCTGGCGCAGATTCTCAGTTGGGAGGCGGCCATCATTGAATCAGGCGCGGCTTTGGTGGTGATGCCGGAAGCCTTGCTCGGTGGCTATCCGAAAGGTGAGGGCTTCGGCACGCAACTGGGTTATCGATTGCCAGAAGGTCGTGAAGCGTATGCGCGTTATTTTGCCAATGCCATTGATGTGCCGGGTGCGGAGACCGACGCGTTGGCGGCTTTGGCGGCGCGCACCGGGGCCAATCTGGTGATCGGCGTGATCGAGCGCTCGGGCAGCACGCTGTATTGCACGGCGCTGTATTTCGATCCGCAGTCAGGACTTGTCGCCAAACACCGCAAACTGATGCCCACCGGTACCGAGCGGCTGATTTGGGGCAAGGGCGACGGCTCGACGCTGCCGGTGCTCGACAGCCAGGTCGGCAAACTCGGCGCGGTGGTGTGCTGGGAGAACATGATGCCTTTGCTGCGCACGGCGATGTACGCCAAGGGTATTGAGGTCTGGTGCGCACCGACCGTGGATGAGCGCGAGATGTGGCAGGTGAGCATGCGCCACATCGCTCATGAGGGGCGCTGTTTTGTGGTCAGCGCCTGTCAGGTGCAGGCGTCGCCGAATGAGCTGGGTTTAGAGATCGCCAATTGGCCGCAGGATCGTCCATTGATTGCCGGTGGCAGCGTGATCGTCGGGCCGATGGGTGATGTGCTGGCGGGGCCGTTACGCGGCGAGGCAGGGCTGCTGACGGCTGAAATCGATACGGATGACCTGATCCGGGCGCGCTATGACTTCGACGTGGTAGGCCATTATGCGCGGCCGGATGTGTTCGAGTTGAGCGTTGATGGGCGCGCCAAACCGGGCGTGCGGTTCAATACATAACCCTTGTGGCAAAGCCTGGCCTGGGTCGTATCTGAATCCCCACAGGACAACAACCGGGATCCGGGATTGCGCCGGCCTGGCAAGGTCAGATCGGTTGATCAGCGAGGCTAACGCATTTTCACCAGGTCGCGGCGCTGGCCTTGGGCAGGCTGAGCTTGCCGCTGTCGACAAAACGCATGGTTCCGAACAGTCCGCCGGCGAGTTTGCCGCGCAGCACGTAGGGCAGGTTGTCGAGGGTTTGCGTCTGGCTCAGGCCGAGGGTCTGGCGCAACACCGAGAACGCGGAAACGCTGACCGGGACGCTGACCACGGTTTCGGAAAACCGCCCGATCGTCCCGCGCTGGTCGCTGACGCCCGAGGCCAGCGCATGGCCGTTGACCTCCAGATCGAGGGCGATGCCGTTGTAATCGATAGCGGTTTCGTTGGGGTTCTGTACGCGCAGTTTGATCGCGAAACGCACTTCCAGATCCTGACTGGTCAGCGGTTCGATCCCGACCACGTTGATGTTGACCGGGTCACGATTGGGAAACAGCGCGCAGGCACTGAGCGACAGCAAAAGTAGCGACAGGATCAAAGCGTGCAAGCGGCGCATAAACAGTCTCTCAACAAAAAAGGGCTGAGCCGCTACCGGATCAGCCCTTTTTTATTCAGAGCGCAGCGTTAGCGGTTCAACTGTGCGACAGCCGCAGGCGAGGCAGGTTCACCCTTGGCCGGGACATCCGGGTTTTCCATGACTTGCAGGATAGAGGCTTCCGGATCGAAGTCGTCCTCCTCAAGTTCGATGAATTCTTCCGGCAGGAAGATGTTCAGCACGATAGCGCACAACGCGCCCACGGTGATCGGCGATTCAAAGATGTTGCGCAGCGCCTGGGGCAGTTCGCGCAGGACTTCCGGCACGGCGGCGATGCCCAGGCCCATGCCCAGGGAAATGGCCACGATCAGCATGTTGCGCCGGTGCAGGCCAGCCTCGGCGAGGATCTTGATCCCGGCCACGGCCACGGTGCCGAACATCACCAGTTCGGCGCCGCCGAGCACGGGTTTGGGCATCAGTTGCAACACCGCACCAATCATCGGGAACAGCCCCAGCAAAACCAGCAGCCCGGCAATGAAGAAGGCGACGTAACGGCTGGCAACGCCAGTGAGCTGAATCACGCCGTTGTTCTGCGCGAAAGTCACCATCGGCATGCTGTTGAACACCGCTGCCATTGCCGAGTTGAGACCATCGGCGAGCAAACCGGACTTGATCCGGCGGATGTACAACGGGCCTTTGACCGGTTGCCGGGAAATCATCGAGTTGGCAGTCAGGTCACCGGCAGCTTCCAGTGGCGAGACGAGGAAAATCACTGCGATGGGTACAAACGCTACCCAGTCGAAATTGAAGCCGTACTTGAACGGCACCGGCACGCTGACCACTGGCACGTCGGGCAAATTGGCAAAGTCGACGGCGCCCATCAACCACGCAACGACGTAGCCGAGGGTCAGGCCGATAACAATCGCGCCCAGACGCAGGAACGGCACGTCGACTCGGTTCAGCACAACAATGGTGCCGAGCACCAGCGCCGCCAGAAACAAATGGCTGGCGCCGCCCAAGTCCGCCGCGCCGAAACCGCCGGCGATGTCGGTCATTGCCACTTTGATCAGCGACAGGCCCATCAGCGTGATGATCGTGCCAGTGACCACCGGGGTAATCAGCATGCGCAATTTGCCGATGAACTGGCTCAGCGCTACTTCAATGAACGCGGCGAAAAAGCACACGCCGAAGATTGTCGAGAGGATTTCATCGGTGCCGCCACCGCGGGCCTTGACCATAAACCCGGCACTGAGAATCACGCTGATAAAGGAAAAACTTGTTCCTTGCAGGCACAGCAAACCAGAGCCTACCGGGCCGAAACGCTTGGCCTGAACGAACGTGCCCAGGCCCGAGACGAACAGCGCCATACTGATCAGGTAAGGGATTTCGCTTTGCAGACCGAGGGCGCCGCCCATGATCAGGGTTGGGGTGATGATGCCGACGAAACTCGCCAACACGTGTTGCAACGCTGCAAACACAGTGGCGGTCAGGTGCGGGCGGTCGTTGAGGCCGTAGATCAGATCGTTGTTGCGCAGGGCTTTTTCGGAGGCGGTCATGATGATTTGCGCGCCGTGAGGCGGGGCCGGGTCAGAAAATGGAGGCGCAGGATGCCGGAAGAGGGCGGCGAGGGCAACGCAATAAAACTGCCTGAAAGGTCAGGTTTTATTGGGTGTGGAAGGTTTGAATACAGCCCCGATCCTGTAGGAGCTGCCGAAGGCTGCGTTTTTTTGACTTTGGTTGTTCAGATCACAAGCCAGATCAAAAGATCGCAGCCTCGTTTCACTCGAAGCTCCTACAAGGGATTGGGAAGAGTTAAAAACGTCGGCAAAAAGCCCACATTTTTTCGGGGGACACCATGGCATACTGCCGCGCATGACTTTCGACTCTCCGCTAAGCGCCTGGCAGCATGCCATCGAGCACAAGGGTTTCATCCAGGATGAAGCTCAGGAACACGCCGTATGGGCGCTGCAAAAATGCCACGAAGCCTTGCACGCCGGCGCCCGCTCGGTCAGCGGCGTGTACTTGTGGGGCCCCGTCGGGCGCGGCAAGACGTGGCTGATGGATCAGTTCTATCAAAGCTTGCGAGTGCCGGCGCGGCGGCAACACTTCCATCATTTCATGGGCTGGGTGCACCAGCGTTCGTTCCAGTTGACTGGCATCGCCGATCCGCTGCGTGCGCTGGCCAAGGAGTTGGCGAGCGAAGTGCGGGTGCTGTGCTTCGACGAACTGTTCGTCAACGACATAGGCGATGCGATCATTCTCGGGCGCCTGTTCCAGGTGATGTTCGACGAAGGCGTGGTTGTGGTCTGTACCTCCAACCTGCCGCCGGATGATTTGTACGCCGATGGATTCAATCGCGACCGTTTTGTCCCGGCGATTGCCGCGATCAAGGCGCATATGCAGGTGGTCCCGGTGAACGGCGCCGAGGATCATCGCCTGCATCCGGGCGCGATCCACCAGCGCTATTTTGTCGCCAATGCCGGAAGCACCAGTGCGCTGGGCGAGGTCTTTGACGCGTTGACGGCCGGGCAATCGGCCAGCGCTGAACCGGTAACGGTCGGCCATCGAGTGCTCAACGTGGTGCAGGCCAGTCCGACTGTGCTCTGGTGTCGTTACGCCGACCTGTGCGAGCAACCGTTCGCCGCCATGGATTTCATCGCGCTGTGCGACAACTACCGGGCTATTCTGTTGAGCGAGGTGCCGAACCTCAGCGCACAGAAGCGCGAAGGACGCATCGCTCGCGGCACCGAGGATGGCAGCGCGCAAGTGGTGGCGGGGGATCGTGAGTTGCCGCAGTTATCGGTGCACGACGATGGCGTGCGGCGTTTTATTGCCTTGGTCGACGAGTGCTACGACCGCAAGGTGCCGCTGTACATGGAGGCGCACGTGGCGATGGAGACGCTCTACACCGAGGGCTATCTGCAGTTCCCGTTCCGCCGCACCCTCAGTCGCTTGCAGGAAATGCAATTGCAGCGCTTTGCCGAGGCTTGAAAGAAGAGGGCGCCCACATGAACCAGCCGCTGTCCCATCATCTATTGACCATGGCGTATCAAAACGCCTGGGCCAATCACCGACTGGCCAAGGCCTGGACGCAACTCGACGACAGCGACCTGTCGGCCCCTCGGGTGAGTTTTTTTCCGAGCCTGCGGCTGACCCTCAACCACATTCTCACCTGTGACTGGTTCTACGTGGATGCGCTGGAGCGCGAACTGCGCGGGGACGAACCGCATCCTGACTGCTACGTGTTTTTCAACGCCGCCGAACCCTTTACCGACCCACTTCCATTGCGTGAGGAACAGGCCCATGTCGATCGTCGGCTGATCGCTTATTGCGAACAACTGCGCGATGCCGATCTGGGCCGACTCGTCACTATCGCCCGCGAGACACCGCAGCACGACAGCCGCTTGCGCATGCTTTCACACCTGTTTGAGCATCAGATTCATCACCGTGGGCAGGTGCACGCGATGCTCAGCGAAACCGCCGTGAAACCGCCACAACTCGACGAGTTTTTCTGTGTGGGTGAGGCGCGATTGCGCGCCGGGGATTTTGCTGAGCTGGGCTGGACCGAGGAGCTGATCTGGGGTCGTTGAGCGACCTTGTGATCTTTTGCTTTCCCTGCGGGTTGTCGGCCGCACCGCGCTCGCGCTAAGGTCTTGCTGTGCCTTTCAGCAAGCACTTTGCGCGCTGGGGCTTTTGTGTTCGGGGATGGAAATGGATTCCGCAGAAATTCTTGTGCTTCAGGCCAGTTACACCAATCCAGTGCATGCCGAGGCCATTGGCGTTGTACTCAATCACTATGCAGAAGATCCCATGGGCGGCGAGCAGCCGATCGACCCTGAGTTGCTGCGACGACTGCCCGAAGAGCTGGCGCGCCGGCCGCACGCCTTCAGTGTGCTGGCGTTCGTCGGCGGTGAACCCGCAGGGCTGGTGAACTGCTTTGAGGGGTTTTCCACGTTCGCATGCAAACCCTTGGTCAACGTCCACGATGTGGCGGTGATGAGCAAGTTTCGCGGTTTGGGGTTGAGCCAGAAAATGCTCCGCAAGGTCGAGGAAATCTCCCGTCAGCGCGGCTGCTGCAAGATCACTCTCGAAGTACTGGAAGGCAACGCCGTGGCGCAGAACGCCTACAGCAAATTCGGCTTTGCGCCCGGCATGTTCAACCCTGATCACGGGCGCATGCTGTTCTGGATCAAGGATCTTCAGGCATAAAAAAAGGCGCCCGAAAAGGGCGCCTAACTGTCTTCCCCCAGGCCGGAGCGCAGCCGTGGGAGGTTCATCGGTTGCTCTGTAAAAACTCAGTCGCGGTAGGACTCGGTCACTTGCGCCGTCTGATCGGCGGGAACCCGAATCTCTTTCGCGTTGGCGTCGTTCGCCTGTTCGCTTTGCGCGTGATGGACCGGGAAATTGTCGAAGTAATGACGCATGCGTTCGGCGCCACCTTCAGCGAAAGCGCTGGCGGAACCAAGGGCGAGTAGCCCGGCAAGCATTGCGGTGTTGATTTTCATGGTGCCTCCTACTGAACAAGTCGGAGCCGTTCGTCCATGAAGCAGATCTCGGAGGCAATTGTGTGCGGAGCGAATTAACTCGGGGTTAACACCCTTTGACGGCGTGCCATACCTGTAGCGAGGACGCTTGTTCCTGCACTACAGGTGATGGGTGCATAAAAGAAAGTCAGAGCTTCCAGTCCAGGCTCACCGTCACTGTGCGCGGATCCCCCCAATACACGCCGTTGTAGAAACCGACGTTTTCGTAGTACTTCTTGTCGAAGAGGTTATCGACGTTCAGCGAGGCCGAGAGGTTTTTGTCGATCGCGTAGCGCGACATCAGCTTGACCACGGTGTAGGCGCCCTGGTGAATTTTGGCATTTTCGGTGATGAATTCGCCCTCGGCATCGCGGCCGATCGGGCGATTCGAATCTCTGAAAATACGGCTCTGCCAATTCACTGCACCGCCGACGGTCAACGCCTGCCATTCACCCGGCAAACGATACGCCGTGGAAAGCCGCAGCATGTTCAGCGGTTGGTTTTCATTGGTGCGTTGTTGCTCACCGTTGGCCGAATGGGTGTAGGTGTAGCCGGCGGTCATGTTCCAGCCGTTGAGAATTTCGCCGGAGACCTCGGCTTCGAAACCATTGACCTTGTTGCCTTTACCGCCTGACTTGTAGAACTTTTCGCGGGTGACCGGATCTGGCGGCACCGAATTGTCGACCTCGGCAACGTTGTCCTGCTTGCTCCAGAACAGCGCCGTGGCCACGTTGAGCCGCTCTTCCAGCAAACTGCCTTTGAGGCCCACTTCATAGTTGCTGCCGACGACCGGATCGAGGTACTTGCGGCTGCTGTCGCGGTTGCTCTGCGGTTTGAAAATATCGGTGTAGCTGACGTAAGCGGTGTATTCCGGCGTCAGGTCGTAGAGCAGGCCGGCATAGGGTGTCCAGACGTCATTTTGTTGCTGGCGAGTTGTTTCAACGCGTGTCAATCGCAGGCTTTTGTCATACGAGTAGTCGGCATTTTCGCCTTCCCAACTGCCGTAGCGGCTGCCGATCACGGCGTGCAACTGATCGGTCAGGCTCAGGCGCGTGGCGATATAGCCCGCCTTCTGTCGCGTGTTGCCCCTGGAGCTGGTGAGGCCTGTGACGGTGTCGGGGAACTTGGCGATATCGCCCATGTATTTCCAGTCGCGGATGCTGCCGTAACCGGCGGCACGCGGTCCGTTGACGGTCTTCGGGGAGTAGGAGCGGTGTTCTGCTTCGCCATAGCCGAACATCATCTCGTGCTCACGACCGAGCAACGAATAGGGACCGGAGAGATTGAAGTCATAGACGTCCATTTTCTGCGTGCCGACCATGTGCGAAGAGTAAGCGACCATGCCACTGCGGTCTGCGTCGGGGAAACCTTCGCCGCCATAGTAGACCTTGCCGTCGATATCGCTTTGGCGATGGGTGTAGGCCGCCTTCAGGTGCCAGCCTCCAGCCAGTGCCTGATCAACGGTGGCGAAGGCGGTTTTATCCTTGAGCGGCCACGAACTCCAGGAAGTCGCCATATTGGTCGAGCGACCCAGTCCGGCCTTGCCGCCGTCGGCGTTCCAGTAAGGTACGGTGCCCCAAGCCGAACCTTGCACCTGCTTGTCCTGATAGTCATAACCCACGGCGAGCACCGTGGAATCGGTCAGGTCGGCCTCAAGAATCCCGTAGCCGACTTCCCGTTGCAGCGCGTACTTGTCGCGAAACGACTGGCTGTCGCGATAAGCCAGCACCGTACGCCCGCGCAAACGTCCATCAAAGGCCAGCGGGCCGCCGACATCGACGTAACTGTAGTAATCGTCGTAGCTGCCACCGCTGACCCCGGCCAACGCCTGAAGCTGGGCCGTCGGCCGTTTGCGCACCATGTTGATGGTCGCCGACGGATCGCCCGCACCCGTTGTCAGGCCAGTGGCACCGCGCACGACTTCTATGCGGTCGTAGATGATGGTGTCGGCGTCGGACTTCATGCGGTCGAACGTGTTGAGCATCCCGTCGATCTGGAAGTTGTTGATCGAATAACCCCGGGAGGAATAGCTGACCCGATCCGAGTCAAGGTGCTGGACCACCACGCCAGTGGTCTGGCTCATGGCTTCGGACAATGTACCGAGCTTGAAATCATCCATCTGCTGGCGGGTGACCACCGACACCGACTGTGGCGTTTGCTTGATCGACAGGTTCATCCGCGTAGCGGTGCTCATGGCACCGGTGGTGTAAGCGTGGGTGTTTTCGGTGCTGCTGCCCAGGCCTTGCGCGGAGATGTTGGTCGATGCCAGTTCCAGCGCCGGAGCGGTGGGCTCCGGTGGTTTTTCGGCTTCGGATTCAGCCAGCAGATCGGGGCTCAGGGCGGCTCCGCAGAGGCCCAGGGTAAGGGTCATGGAACGGGTGATGGGCGCGAACATCGCAGCCGACTCCTTGTCTTCGAGGGGAAAAAATCCGTTTGTTCAAAGACGAAGCGCGAAACTGCGATTTAGTATCAAACGCGAAATACTTTCATTTGAAAATGTTGCAGGCATGAAAAAGGGGCCGGTTTCGGCCCCTTTGCGATGTCACTGTTGTACGACTTTCGACTCTGAGCCCGCGACGGGCTTGGGCTTCATCAGGCTGAAATCGATCAGCGCCCGTTGTTCACGTTGATACGGATCGCCGATCAGCAGTGGACGAACCTTGAAGCTGTCGCTGACCACGCTTTTGCTGCGGTCCAGTTCGTCGAAGCTCAAACCGGCCAGGTCTGCCCACGTGTGGATCAGATGCGAGCTGCTGTACGGTCGCTGCAAGTCACCGGCCAGATTCCAGTCATGGTTTTCGCGCCATTTCGGCGAGGCCCAGGCCATGAACGGAATGGTGTACATCGGCGCGGTCGGTTTGTTTTCGTTGCGGCCCAGGGTGCTGTGGCCTACCGAGTCGAACACGTCTTCGCCGTGGTCCGAGAGATACAGCAGGAAGCCATTCGGATCGGATTTGGCGTAATCCTTGATCAGGCTCGAGACGACAAAGTCGTTGTACAGCACGGCGTTGTCATAGCTGTTGTAGGTCGGTACCTGATCATCACGCACACCCGGCGGAACACCGTTGCGATCCTTGAACTTGTCGAAGGTCGGCGGATAACGGTATTGGTAGCTCATGTGGGTGCCGAGCAAATGTACGACGATCAACTTACGCGGCGCCGCATCGGCCAGCGCCTTGTTGAACGGCTCGATCACGTCGCCGTCGTACTGGGCAGCGTTCTGGTTGCGGTTGTTGTTGAGGTACACCTGCTCGTCGGCCTGTTCTGAGAAGGTCGTGAGCATGGTGTTGCGCTTGGTCATGGTCTGCTGGTTGGTGATCCAGAAGGTCTTGTAACCCGCCTGTTTCATCATGCTGACCAACGATGGCGTGGACAGGTAGAGGTCCGGGTTTTCTTCGTCAGCGAAAGTCAGTACCTGCTGCAACGCCTCGATGGTGTAAGGGCGAGGGGTCACGACGTTGTCGAAAATCGCCAGTTGATCCTTGAGTTTGTCCAGTTCCGGCGTGGTGTTGCGCGGGTAGCCGTACAGGCTCATGCGCTGACGGTTGGTCGACTCGCCGATTACCAGCACAAGCGTTGACGGCTGATCGGCGCCGGCAGCCTTGAGGTTATGCAGCGGCGGGATCTTGCTGGCGCTGTCCAGCATGCCCTGCATGTCTTCCAGGGTGTCGAGATAACGGTGATAAGCCACTGCCATTTGCCATGGCACCGCCGGCTCGATACGGGTTTCGAATTTCTCGAAGCCTTGAGCGAAGGAGCCCATGCGCAGCGTTTGCTTGACCAGCGGATAACCGACGACAGCGATCACGATAGCCGCGGCAGCGACCATTGCGCGGCCACGGGGCATGTACACCGGGCGCAAGCGAGTCCACAGGAACCAGGCGAATGCGGTATGCGCCAGGAACGCCGCCACCATCCACCAGGCAAAGTACTGAGTCATGTACTCGCCGGCTTCAGACACGTTCGACTCGAACATGATGAAGATGACGCTCTGGGAGAATTCCTGCTGATAAATGAAGAAGTAACCCAGGCTGGCCATCGAACAGGCCCACAGCACCACGCCGATCAGGCCGGCGAGCAGTTTTGTGCGTTTGGGGAACAACAGCATCGGTGCCAGCCAGATCGCGCTCATCACGAACGCTTGGCGAAACCCCGTGAAGCCGGAGGTACCGGTTATCTGAATCAGCAGTTGGGTAATGCCGGAGAAGTACCAGAAGAATACAAACAGCCAGAGAACACCGGCCCAATCGAAACCTGCCGCAGTCGTTTTGCTGCGTTTGAACAATGCCATTCGGCGCTCCAGCTCACTCGTTACAACTACCGCCGGAACATCCATGAAACCGACGAACGGACGCCGCACGCGCAGGTACGGCCAGAATGCGGCGCAGTATCACGAAGGGAATGTGAAAGTTTTGTTAATCGGCGCGCTTGTCTGTGCTTAAACGGCCATGGGTACATCGTGACGGGAACAGCGTCGGCTGCTCCCGAAAACAGCGGGGAAGATCAGGCGTGCGGGTGACGCTGGACAACCGGCAGCGGTTTGGACTGAGCGCCATGGGTCAACGCGCGCAGTTGCGCCAACTCCTGCTTCAATTGGTCGCGCTCGTCTTTCAACTGACGCAATTCATCGCGACGAATCGTGACGTACAGGGTTTGTGCCGGCATTGCTGTGTGTACTGTGCCCATTGCTCACCTCGCAAATGGTATGTCTCAACTGTAAATAGCCCCCGTTTTGAGGTGCTGACTTACTATCGGCATCAATTTTGTTTTCTTTTGCTACTGAATGGAACTTTTTTATTTTTCATTGTCGGTGTGTCTTCGACAGGTTTGAGGGCGTTATCAGTCTAGATCGGGCACAATGCCCGGAAACTTCATCCCGGTGCTCTGGACTAACCTCCATTAGTCGCGTTGGGCTATACCTTTTGACACACATTATTTGTAGTAAGGAGCATCAGCACATGCAACTCGGGATTATTGGACTGGGCCGTATGGGCGGCAATATTGCGCGGCGTCTGATGCTCAACGGTCACACCACCGTTGTTTTCGACCGCAATACCGCTTTCATCGATAACCTGGTCGCCGAGGGCTCCACGGGCGTTGCCGATTTGCCGGCACTGGTTGCAGGCCTGGCCAAACCACGGGCCGTGTGGGTCATGCTGCCGGCCGGCGCGCCGACCGAAGACACCATCGAAACGCTGAGCAACCTGCTGGAAGCTGGCGACACCATTATCGACGGTGGCAACACCAACTATAAGGATGACATCCGCCGCGCCAGAACCCTGGCCGAGAAAGGCCTGCACTACATCGACGTCGGCACCTCCGGTGGCGTCTGGGGCCTGGAGCGCGGTTACTGCATGATGATCGGCGGCGATGCCGAGACCGTAAAACGTCTCGACCCGCTGTTTGCCGCATTGGCGCCGGGCATGGGCGATATTCCGCGCACCAAGGACCGCAAGTCCGATGACCCGCGTGCCGAGCACGGTTACATCCACGCCGGTCCCGCCGGTGCCGGGCATTTTGTGAAGATGATTCACAACGGCATCGAGTACGGAATGATGGCGGCCTTCGCAGAAGGTTTCGACATCCTCAAGACCAAATCCAGCGAGCGTCTGCCGGAAGATCAGCGTTTTGATCTCAACGTGGCTGACATCGCTGAAGTCTGGCGTCGTGGCAGCGTGGTGTCGTCCTGGTTGCTCGACCTGACTGCCGACGCCTTGGCCAGCGACCCGAAACTCGACGGTTTCTCCGGCTCGGTGGCAGACAGTGGCGAAGGTCAATGGACCATCGAAGCCGCCATGGAACAAGCGGTGCCGGTGCCGGTGCTGTCGAACTCGCTGTTCTCGCGCTACCGCTCACGCGGTCAGGGTACTTTTGGCGACAAGATTCTTTCGGCCCAGCGCTTCGGCTTCGGCGGCCACGTAGAGACTGCGAAAAAATGACCCATACGATCCGCAGAAAATCCAAGGCAGAACCCGCACCACCGACCACGCTGTTTCTGTTCGGTGCCCACGGTGACCTGGTCAAGCGCTTGCTCATGCCCGCGCTGTACAACCTGAGTCGCGACGGCCTGCTTGATGAGGGTCTGCGGATCGTCGGCGTTGATCACAACGCCATTACCGATGAAGCCTTCGCGCAAAAACTCGAAGACTTCATCCGTACCGAAGTAGCGGCGAAGGTCGGTAAGGGCGATCAGATGCTTGATCCGGCCTTGTGGGCCAAGCTCGCCAAAGGTATCAGCTACGTCCAGGGCGACTTCCTGGACGACAGCACTTATTCCGCGCTGGCGGCGAAAATCGCCGACAGCGGCACCGGCAATGCGGTGTTCTATCTGGCCACCGCGCCACGTTTCTTCAGCGAAGTGGTGCGCCGTCTCGGCAGCGCCGGTTTGCTCGAGGAAACTCCTGAAGCGTTCAGAAGGGTGGTGATCGAGAAGCCGTTCGGCTCCGATCTGCAAACTGCCGAAGCACTGAATGCCTGTTTGCTCAAGGTGATGTCCGAGAAGCAGATCTATCGGATCGACCATTACCTTGGCAAGGAAACCGTGCAGAACATTCTGGTCAGCCGGTTCTCCAACAGCCTGTTCGAAGCATTCTGGAACAATCACTACATCGACCACGTACAGATCACCGCCGCGGAAACCGTTGGCGTTGAAACCCGTGGCAGTTTTTACGAACACACCGGCGCGCTGCGCGACATGGTGCCCAATCACCTGTTCCAGTTGCTGGCGATGGTGGCCATGGAACCTCCGGCGGCGTTCGGCGCCGATGCGGTGCGGGGCGAGAAGGCCAAGGTGGTCGGCGCCATTCGCCCATGGACCGTCGAAGAAGCGCGGGCCAACTCGGTACGCGGGCAGTACAGCGCCGGCGAAGTGGGCGGTAAACCACTGGCCGGTTATCGCGAAGAGGCCAACGTTGCACCCGACAGCAGCACCGAAACCTACGTCGCGCTCAAGGTGATGATCGACAACTGGCGCTGGGTCGGCGTGCCGTTCTACCTGCGCACCGGCAAGCGCATGAGCGTGCGCGACACCGAAATCGTTATCTGTTTCAAACCGGCGCCTTATGCGCAGTTTCGCGACACCGAAGTCGACGAGTTGCAGCCGACCTACCTGCGCATCCAGATCCAGCCGAACGAAGGCATGTGGTTCGATCTGCTGGCCAAACGTCCCGGTCCGGCGTTGAACATGGCCAACATCGAGCTGGGTTTCGCTTACAAGGATTTCTTCGAGATGCAGCCGTCGACCGGCTACGAAACACTCATCTACGACTGCCTGACTGGCGATCAGACACTGTTCCAGCGCGCCGACAACATCGAGAATGGCTGGCGTGCCGTGCAGCCGTTCCTCGACGCCTGGCAGCAGGATGCGAGCGTGCAAAGCTATGCCGCCGGTGAAGACGGCCCACAGGCTGCCGAAGATCTGCTGACTCGCGATGGCCGCGTCTGGCATGGTCTGGGATGAGCGAGCCTGTCCGTTTTTTGCTGAGCGATATGGACGGCACGCTGTTGTTGCCCGATCACAGTCTGAGCCAGCGCACCATCGATGCTGTTCGGTCGTTGCGCGAGGCGGGCGTGCTGTTCAGCCTCGCCACGGGTCGTCCACCCAAAGCCATGCTGCAGCAGATCGAAGCCTTGGGCGTCGACCTGCCGACGGCGGCGTTCAATGGCGGCACGATCGTCAATCCGGACGGCAGTCTGCTGGTGGCGCATTACCTGCCGGCGACAACCGCACTGATTGCACTGGCGACGTTCGCGGACCAGCCTGATGTTGAAGTCTGGGTGTTCAGCGGCGGTGACTGGCTGCTCAAAGACCCGCACGGGCCGATGGTGCCGCGCGAGCAGCATGGCCTTGGTTATCCGCCGGTGGTGGTGGAGAGTTTTGAGCCGTATCTGGAGCGCATCGACAAGATCGTCGCGACCAGTGACAACACCGAGTTTCTGATCGAGCTGGAAGCGCGCCTGTTGTCCAAGGTCAACGGCATGGCGCAAGTCTCGCGCTCACAACCGGTGTACCTCGACGTCACGGCGCTGGAGGCGAACAAGGGCACGGCACTGGCGACACTGGCTGCGCATCTGGGCGTGTCGCTTGCGCACACAGCGGCGATTGGCGATGGCGGCAATGATCCGGCGATGTTCCATTGCGCGGGATTGTCGATTGCCATGGGCCAGGCGGAAGAGGCGGTGCAGCGTCAGGCTGACGTGGTGACGGCGCCGAACACCGAGGACGGTGTAGCCCAGGCGATCGAGAAATACATCCTCCCTCGCTGAGCCCTGAATCACCGAACCCCTGTAGGAGCTGCCGAAGGCTGCGATCTTTTGATCTTGATTGTTAAAAAAAAGATCAAAAGATCGCAGCCTTCGGCAGCTCCTACACGGGGATCGTGGTTACAGCCAGTAACTCACCGCATACCAGCCCAGCAGGCCCATCACCACGGTGTAAGGCACTGCCATCCATACCATCCGCCCGTAAGACAAGCGCACCAGCGGCGCAATCGCCGACGTCAGCAGGAACAGAAACGCGGCCTGACCATTCGGCGTCGCCACACTCGGCAGGTTGGTGCCGGTGTTGATCGCAATCGCCAGCGTCTCGAAATGCTCGCGGCTCATGTGGCCGGCGAGGAATGCCTGCTTCACTTCGGTGATGTAGATGGTTGCGACAAACACGTTGTCGCTGATGGCCGACAACAGACCGTTGGCGATAAACAGCATCCCCGGTTGTTGCTCCACCGGCAGCGCCAGTACCCATGTAATCAGCGGCACAAACAGCTGTTGATCGTGAATCACTGCCACCACGGCAAAAAACACCACCAGCAATGCAGTGAACGGCATGGCGTCCTTGAACGCGCTGCCCAGACGATGCTCGTCGGTGATCCCGGTAAATGCGGTGATCAGCACAATCACCATCAAGCCGATCAGGCCGACCTCTGCCACGTGAAAGGCCAGGCAGCCAATCAGGATCAGCGCGGCGGCGCCTTGCACCAGCAGCGCAGCGCGTTGACGCGCGGTACGTTCGGCGTTGTCTTCGGCGGCGTAGTTGGCCAGTACGGCGCGTACGTTGTCCGGCAGCAGGGTGCCGTAGCCGAACCAGCGCAGTTTCTCCAGCAACACGCAGGTCACCAGGCCCGCTGCCAATACCGGCAGGGACACCGGCGCGACTTTCAGGAAGAACTCCGCAAAATGCCAGCCCATTTCATGGCCGATCAGCAGGTTCTGCGGTTCGCCCACCAGCGTACAGACGCCGCCAAGCGCTGTACCGACCGCGCCGTGCATCAACAGACTGCGCAAAAACGAGCGAAATTGTTCCAGGTCGTCATAGTGCAGGGCCGGCAGATGCTGGTCGTTGCCGAATTCGCTGTCCTTGCGCGGATCGTTGCCCGAGGCCACCCGATGGTAGACCGAGTAAAAGCCTACCGCTGCGCTGATGATCACTGCGGTTACCGTCAGGGCATCGAGGAACGCCGAGAGAAACGCCGACAAAAAGCAGAACATCAGCGACAGTATCGCTTTGGAGCGCACGCCCAACAGGAGTCGCGAAAACAGATATAGCAGCAGGTCTTTCATGAAGTAGATGCCGGCGACCATAAACATCAACAGCAGGATTACCGGGAAGTTGTGCACCAGCTCATCGTAGAGTGCCTGCGGCGTGGTCATCTTCAGCAGCAGGGCTTCGATCAACAGCAAACCACCGGGCATCAGCGGATAGCACTTGAGGGCCATGGCCAGGGTGAAAATGAACTCGATCACCAACAGCCAGCCCGCCGCGACGGGGCCGACGGTGAAGAGCACCAGCGCATTGAGGATCAGGAAGCCGACGATGGTCGCCTTGTACCAACGTGGCGAGTGCCCGAGAAAGTTGTGCGCGAGCGCCTGGGCGATTGAACCGGACATCGGTTGCTCCTTGTATTCAGAAGCGCGCAAGTTGCCGGATGTTTCAGCCGAGTTCAAGTTCTAACTGCCTGAAACACGCCCCTTTAGAACTGCTGAAGGCTGCGATCCTTCGATCCTGTTTCTAAAATCAAAAAATAGCAGCCTTCGGCAGCGCCTGCAGGAGGCGTAATTGTGTCAGGGGAAGTTCAGTGATTGAGGTACCGCGCAACCATCGCCCGGTAGTTGCCATCCAGCGAATAGCCACCCACCAGTATCGCGCCGTCTGGTTGCACGGCCAGTGAGTTGGCCGTGTCGAGGCTGCGGCCAAGGCGTGTGCGTAGCCAGCCGCGGCCATGACCGAAGCTTGGATCGAGGCTGCCATCGGTGCGATAACGAGCGACGATGAAGTCTGCCTCGACACCGCCAAGGGTTGCTCCCACCGCAATCATCCGACCGTCTGCCATGCGTTGCGCAGCGCTCCACTGGCAGCCGCTGGGTCCGATTTCGAGCAGTTGCGGCTGGCCATTGTTGATGTGCGAATCCGGGCGACCATTGGGGTGCAGGGTGAGCGCCAGGCAGCGGATCGGGTCGCGACTGCTGCCGAAACAGTGCAGTGATTCGGTGGACTCAAGAATCTGACTGACCAGTGCACTTTTGCCTTGGGCGGTGAACGCCATGAAACCATCCACCGCGAAGCTTTCATCAAGACAACCCTCGGGCAGATATCGCGCCAACAGACCTTGCTGCGGAAAGTCGATCGATCCGCCGACCACGATCCGTCCGTCGGCCTGCAACAATAGACTGTTGAGCCAGGTATTGAGCAGCAAATGGCGGATCATCACGAAGCCGCGACCGTTGAAAGTCTCATCCAGACTACCGTCGGGTTTGAGACGGATCAGCATGCCGGCATGATCGGCGAGTTCGAAGTGATGGTTGGCGATCAGCAGAATATGCCCGTCCTCCTGAACCGCGAAGTCGCAGGCTTCGGCACCGGGTACACCGGGCGGGAGCCAGGTATCGCGGGTGCCCATGGACAAATCGCCCGGCAGACGCACGACTTGCCGGCCATTGTCGCCGAACGTCTGATCCGGATTGCCTTGCGCGTCGAACAAGGCCAGGGCGGGCAAGGTGCGATGGCTGTTTTCATAGTGCAAACCGGCCAGCAGGATGCGTCCATCGGCGAGCGCCTGGACTTTGCCGGCCATTGCTTCGAAACCATGGGTAAACGTGTCAATCACGCTGCCCTGATTGCCAAAGGACAAATCCGCAGAACCATCTTCAAGTAACCGCGCCAGGCCGAAACGGCTGCCTTCGGCAACGCCGACTTTCGCCGCCACCAGAATCCGCCCCTGCGCATCGAGCGCGACATCCTCGGTCAGGCTGGACAAACTGCCGGCGAAATACACCTGGGCAACGCCGCCGTGGGCAAAGGTTTGGTCAAGTTGTCCCGCGTCATTCAATAACGCTGGGAGCGCAAAGGCGTTCAGTGTGGACATGCACGCATCTCCTTGCGAGTTGACCAACACCGAAAACCGGCTGGTAACTGCATGAGCGGAACATTCAAAACCTGAACTGAGGGAAGTACAACTGTAAGAACTAACAGGTGGAGGGTCGCACTGTGCCAGAACAGTGTCTTTTTGAACCAATTGCAAGCGTGCCAAGCAGTTTACGCTGGAGCGTAATCCCCGAAGTTGTACAAAAGTACCGAGGACTCATCAGAAACAGCAACTAACAAGAGGAGGGCGGATGACCAGGAAGTCATCCGCATCATCCGGTTATCAGTGTGGCATCGACCAGGATTGCAGCGCGTAACCTTCTTCGCTCAGTTCAGCACGCGCCTGCTGCAGCAGTTGCTCAAGTTGTGCTGGATCGGAGTAGGCACTGCTGGGAATCTGTTTGCGACCGATGTGGGAGTTGGTGCGGTCGATAACGGTCAGGCTCAGTTCGCCATTGCCGTCTTGCGGCGCCCAGGCCACGCACTGGAAAGGCTTGAAGGCGTGGTTGGCAATCAAAAGTGCTTCGTTGATACGGAGCGGGGCGGTCATGGGGTCTTCTCTCTATAGTGCCCAATCAGTGATTTGCCGTCGGTTGGGCTGACCGTTCGGCTGGTTACTTGTACTGATGCACGCAACCGGGGAGCAGGTCACACTCTTGGCAAAGAAATTTCGACTTTCTTTCATACACCCGGTTTTAAGTCAGTTTTGAAAGCTTGGCGAAAGCTTGTTAACGGCGAGTAAAAAACAGACATAAGTCGATAGCTAACTAACAACTAACGTTCTTATAACGAGTTTGGTTGTACACCTATAAGCAAACGATACAAGGCGCTGTCAAAATCTTGCTAGTGTTACAGCCAGGTCTGCCAAATGACTGTTTTTTCAACCTTTTCCTAAAATTTGGCGCCAAGGAACAGTCATGAGCGAAGCGCCTGCGTTACGACGTTTATTGGTGGTCGATCCGTGCGACGACTGCCATCGCCTGTTACCGGGTTTACGCGCGGTAGGGTGGGATGTCGACAGTTGTACCCTGGAAAACGCTGCCGACCGCAGCTGTGATGTCGGGCTCTTGCGTTTGCAGCCCTTTCATCTGGAACGACCCGAAGCCGTTAAAGAACTGATCAGCCGCAGCGGCACCGAATGGATCGCTGTGCTCAATCAGGAAGTTCTGCGAATGCAGAACGTTGGCGACTTCGTTTGCGAATGGTTTTTCGATTTCCATACCTTGCCGTTCGACGTGTCACGGGTGCAGGTCACCCTCGGCCGGGCCTTCGGCATGGCGCGGCTGCGCGGGCAGGGCACGATCCACGTCGATCAGCCTGAGCATGAACTGCTTGGCGACAGCAAACCGATCCGCGAACTGCGCAAGTTGCTCAGTAAACTGGCGCCCACCGAATCGCCAGTGTTGATCCGTGGCGAAAGCGGCACTGGCAAGGAACTGGTTGCGCGCACACTGCATCGCCAATCCCAACGCCACAGCAAGCCTTTTGTGGCGATCAATTGCGGGGCGATTCCCGAGCATTTGATTCAGTCCGAGCTGTTTGGCCACGAAAAAGGTGCGTTTACCGGCGCCCATCAACGCAAGGTCGGGCGCATTGAAGCGGCCAACGGCGGTACGTTGTTTCTGGATGAAATTGGCGATCTGCCGCTGGAATTACAAGCCAATCTGCTGCGGTTTCTGCAGGAGAAACACATTGAGCGAGTGGGTGGCAGTCAGCCTATTGCGGTGGATGTACGCGTGCTGGCGGCGACCCACGTCGATCTTGAGGCGGCAATCGAGAAGAAGCGCTTTCGGGAAGACCTGTATTACCGGCTCAACGTGCTGCAAGTCGTCACCGCGCCGTTGCGCGAACGGCATGGTGATCTGTCGATGCTGGCCAACCACTTCTCGCATTTCTATAGCCACGAAACTGGCCGCCGTCCGCGCAGCTTCAGCGAAGATGCGTTGATTGCCATGGGCAAGCATGACTGGCCGGGCAATGTGCGTGAATTGGCCAACCGCGTGCGTCGGGGGCTGGTTTTGGCCGAAGGCCGGCAGATCGAAGCGCGGGATCTGGGGCTGATCAGCCAGCATTCGATCGCCACGCCCATGGGCACCCTGGAAGACTACAAGACCCGCGCCGAACGCCAGGCCCTGTGCGACGTCTTGAACCGGCACAGCGATAATCTCAGCGTTGCAGCCAAAGTGCTCGGCGTTTCCCGACCGACGTTCTACCGTTTGCTGCACAAACACCAGATCCGCTAGGGCGGAGAGCATAAAAAAGGCCCGCTGCGATCATCTCGCAGCGGGCCTTTTTCATGTAGGCAAGTTTAGAAGTAGTACGGGAATTTCAGGCTGAAGGAAAAGTCCGGCGCATCCTCGGTAATGCCGATGGACAAGTTGGGCACGATGGTCAGGTTGTCGGTGGCCGCAATGGTCATACCGACGTTGAAGTAACCGGCGTTGGCGTCGCTGGACACCACCGATTCCCAATCCCCGCCATCCTGCTTCAATTTGCTCTTGCGCTGCACCAGGTCGGATACCGAGAACGACATACTCATCTTCTCGTTCAGTGCGAAGGCAATACCCGCGCCGATCTGGAAGCTGTCGCCAATCTTCACCTTGCCCGGGTTTTTCTGGTTGACGGTGGAGCTGATATCGTCGAACGACTCCTCGAGGTTGTGCGTATAGGACAGGCTGCCGAACAGCACGGCCGGGTCAAACGTCTTGACCAGCGAGATGCCCGGTGTGATCGACCAGACGCCGTTACCGGTCGGCAGGGTGTCAGGTACGAACAGGTTGGAGTTGGCGTCGGTCTGGCGCAGTTTGATCCCGAACGGATCCTTGCCGGTTGGCGCCTTGACCCGCAAGGTGACTACCGCATCCGGCGTGTTGACCGACTCGTCGAGGAACTTGTACGCAATACCGAAGTTGACGTCGCCGATGGTTGGATCCTTGGTGACGGTTTCCTCGGTGGTGACGCCCGCCGCACCCTCGTTGCCGCCGCCCGACTGATACGTCGACTCGCGGTACACCACGGGCACGTTCAAATCGAACTGCCAGCGATTGTCGAAGTTGTAGCGGCCTGTCAGGTCGAGCGTCCAGGTATCGGCCTTGATCCGGTCGAGGTTGATGTTGCCGAGAAAAATCGAGTCCAGTGCCAGAAAGCCGTTGAGAATCAGCTGGCGAGTGTCATAGCGCGAATAAGTGATGCCGGTTTCAACGCTGAATTTGCCACCGCCAAAAAAGCCGCTGGCCTCGTCATAGAGGTTGGATACGCTTTGCGCCGGTTGTGAATCGTCAGCCAGCGATTGCCCGTAAGAGGCGCCGCTGCCCCCGGCGGCTCCTCCTGATGCTGCGGCGGCACCGGTGCCGGTGGCGACGCGATTGCCTTTCATGTCCGACGGCGATTTCGCCAGCCGTTTTGGTGGTGGGGCAGAGGGTTGATCTTCTACCTGGCGAACCCGTTGCTCGAGTACCGCCAGGGCTTTTTGTTGTACTTCGTATCGTTGCTTCAGCTCCAGAAGTTCCTGTTTCAGGGCCTCTACATCCGCGTTAGGAGCCGCTTGCAGCATCGCGGCAGGGATAAGAGTGCTCAAACACACTGCTGCGCGCAGTGATACTGATCGATACATGAATAAGCCGTCCCTTTAAGCCCAATGATCGAGAATCAGCGTAGTTCAATATCCAATACTGCGTAGGGCACCGAGTTGGGTCAGGTTGCAGTCCAGTGCACCGGCGCTTCTGCCGTTATTGTTGAGTACGACGTTGAGTTGAGTCAGGTTGTTGACCACGTTGGCGCTGCCCAGCAATCGAGTGTTCTGCAGCAAACCGCCCTGGGCGACCTGTTGCAGTGCAGTTCCCTGATTGCCGCTGGCTTGAATTGCCATTTGAACGCCGCCGCCAGTGGCCGAAACCGCGACACTGCCCGCAGCGTTGCTGCCATTGATGGTTTGTCCGGCGACCAGCGCCTGGCCTTGGGAAGGTGCCAATGCAGGTGCCTGACTGGCTTCTTTGACGTTGATTGCAACATTGTTGTTGGCGGTATTGCTGTCGCCGGCGGCACGTACGCTTTGCGTCACGCCCTGGCTGCTGTTGAGTCCCGCGCCACCGATAACGGCGCCCGTACCCAGCACAGGGACGCTGCCGTTGCCGGTCTCTTTGATGGTCGAGACGTAGAATTCCGGTTTGACCGTCGCGGCCTGAATCTGCATCGAGGTCGCGGCCCCGATCAAGTCACCGCTGGCGTTGCGCCAGGTACTGCTCATGACAATGCCGAAGCTGATAATTCGCCCCGGCATGACATAACGGCCACGCAGCTCGGCGAGCTCATGGTCGTTGATTTCTATAGGTGTGAATCCTGCATTGGCATAGCCTGAAGCACTCGCCGCCAGGCAGGCGGCGGCCAGCCAGTATGAGGTTTTCATTTGCTGCTCCCGGGACATCCAGTCCCATTTCTATAATCGGCGATTAAAAGAAGTCGCTCTGTATGAACCCGAAATCCATCAATTCAGCATCTTTGACAGGGTTGAAGCCATCCAGCTGGTTCTTGGCCGTCAACGGTACCGGTGGACTGCGCAAGGCGTTGGCCTTGTCGTACCCGGGGCCGACGATGGCGAAGACAATGCCGTTCCAACCTTTGACAAAGTCATCGTGTTTGTAGCGCTTATGTCCCAGGACAGGGTCTCCGATGTAAACCCACTCCTTGTCTGCACGCTGCAACACAACGAAATGCTTGTAGCCGCGAATATCTATCAGTACCACCACCGGAATCGTCACCGCTTCGAGCTTCTCGGGCGGTATCCGGTAACCTCTGGCACGCATGCCGATGCTTTCCACGTAGCGCTTCATGTCGAGCATGGAGAAACCTTGAGTACGAACAAGGTCCTGGTCTGCATTGACCAGCATGCCTTTGATGATGTGATCTTCATCGACGTCAAGCCAATAAGCCTGGCGTAACACCGTGGCCAGTGCGGCAGCGCCGCAACTGAAATCGGTTTTCTGTTCGACGATGTCGGCAAACTTGCGCTCACGAATGCTTTGCACGTCCTTGTAGACCAGTACGCCGCCCGGCAGGGCAGCCACAGGCATCTGCGCAGCCTGAGTCAGGCCACACAGGCAAAGCAAAGCGAAAAGGGCCGTTTTACGCATGATCGATACGCCTTTGCGGACTGAGGAAAAGCCCCGTTTCCGGGGCTTTCGTTTCGATCGCGATTACATGCAGGCTCTGCAGCCTGCGGCGATGGACAGCGAGTTGCTTTGTTGGTTGCCCACACCCGCCGAGACGTTGGCTCCGCCGTTGCCGGAGAAGTTGTTCATCGAGTTGGTCATGTTGGCATTGTTGACCACTGGCGCTTTCCAGCCGTCTTTGGTCATGACTTGCTGAGTGGTTACGCCAGCGAGGCCAAAGGTACCCACGGCTTCGAACTTGGCTTTCTGGTCATCGTTGCCGCCGTGGCCGCCGCCACGATTGCCCCAACCGCCGTGATCATTATCGTCTTCGATGGTTGCAGTGCCTTTTGCCTTGAACACGCCGGCAGCGGCATAGGTGCCGGTGAGGGTGTCGGTTTTGTAGGCCTGCACGCCTTTGTTTTCTACAACCAGGCCAGTGGAAGACTGGTTGGCAGAAGCAGCAGCCTGAGCTACGCGGCCACCGGATACGGCGATCGCCAGGTTGTTTTTCTGCTGGTTGAAGTTGCCGGCAGTGACGTTGATACCGATGTTGCCGGAACCATTGTTGCCTGCGTTGTTGAGATTGGCGTTGTTGAAGGTGGACGAGTTTTTCACATAGTTGTTGTTGTTGACTTGAGTAGCACTCGAGGCAGCAACAGCGTTGCCGAAGATGAAGCTTTCGTCAGCGGTAGCCAGTGCAGCAGCGTTGTCCTGCTGGTTGCCGTCGCCGGCTGCAACGTTGGCGCCCATGTTGCCGTTGGAATTGTTGAGCGAGTCACTGGCGTTAGCGTTATTCACAGTGCCCTGGTTTTTCACCACGTTGCCGTCGCTGTCTTGCACGTCAAGCACAGCGGCGCCGGCGCCTGCGGTGATTTGCAGCAGTTGTTCCAGGGTTGGGCCTTTAGGCTGGTTATTACCATGCCCGTTGCCGTGCCCATTACCATGATCGTCATCACGACCGCCTGCCTGTGCTGCGATTGCCATCACTGCTGCAAGTGCGAAAACCAGTGGTTTGAGAGCCATTGTAGGTTTCATGGTGTTTCTCCATCGTGCTTATTAGTTGGTTAAGTGTTGGTACTTTCTAATTGCACTGCTTTTTATTTGGGTCAGTCTGCGACCCGGATGCTCAGGGTGTTAGCCATTCGGTTCCCCACCCCGGCACTCTGGTTCACCTGGATTACCCCGCGGCTGCCGGTGAAGGCCTGATCACTTGTCGTGACCTGGCGACTGCCGATTGAGGTACCAGTTGCTCCTGAGCTCGGTAACAACGCCACGTTCTGTTGCGAAAGGGCGCTATCGTCAATGCTCTGCGGGGCAGCACTGATGCTGACACGCGTCACATTGGCCATTTGGTTGTTGGCCCCGGCGCCCTGGTTGACACCCAGAATTCCGTTGCCATTACTGAAAGAGTTGCCGCCGATGTTGGCGGTGGCGTTCATCGAGCGATCGGCAGGTGTGTCGATCCTCTGAATGACGCGGGTGCTGGCCTGAGATTCGGTACCGATGGCGATCGCCTTGGTATTGGCTTGTTGCATCTGGTCACCGGCGGCCTGGTTGACGTTGAAATTGCCGCGGTATTGCATGCCTGAATCCTGAATGTTCGCGCTGTTGACTGAATTCGGGTCAGCCATGGCGCTGGTGCAACCGAGCACGGCGAGGAGAAGGAGAGTGCGATTCATCTCATTGGCCTCCGGCCATGCGGGTCAAGGGGGCCAGGCCAGTGCTCATGGCACGGTTGACGGTATTGGAGATCGAGCCGCCGGCACCGCCGCCGGTGCCAGTCCTCATGCCCGGCAAGCCGTTGGTGTTGGTCAGCGTGTTCATCCCCGGCAGGTTCGAAGCAGGCGTGTTCATGTTGCCGCGTATCGAAGAACCACTGGCGACCCCGGCGAAGTCACCGTCACTGAGTTCAGTGCTGCTCAGGGTCTGATTGATTCGAGCGGAGGGGTTGGCGTTGACGGTCGTCGGGTAGGGGTCTTTGCCGCCATTGCGACCGATAGGGATAGGCTGAACATCGCGATCTAGGACGATCACACCATTGCCTTCGGCCTGAACGTTGAAACTGATAAACGCGCTAGCCGCTGATCCGATCAGCAGAAGGCAGGTCATGCTTTTTTGGATATTCCCCACGGCTGCAATTCCTTCTTCAGTGGGCTGCCCTTGTCAGCGTTATGAAGGAGATAGCGAAAGCTGTGCCGCTTTTGAATTGTTGTTATTTTCCAATGAGTTATCAGTAAAACGCGCAGAGTCGATGCACAGTGTGTTTCAGCGTTGAAACACACGCAGTCTCGCCAGCCTGTCAATTGGCTAAACAAAGCTCTGGAACAAGGGTTTGCGGGGATGTGTATCAGTGGCGTAACAAGTGCCATGACAAAGCGATGAATAGCGTTAAAACGGCCACTCTGCACTCGGGCGAGTGTTTCAGGAATGGACAGTCTTCCCCCAAAACAGGGTGAAACAGTGAGCCTGGCGCCCCGTCAGTCGGCCAACAGGCGCGCAACGGCCGCGAAGGCCTGGGCCTGTCGCTCGGCCCAGTCGCCCTGAATGATCTGGCACGGTTGCCGATGCTGTTCCAGCCAATCGCGCGTGGCCTGGAAGAAAGTGAGGCGCTGATCCAGATCCGGCTGGCAGCGCTGACCGTCATCGGTCCAGTCAATGCGTTCCGGGGACAACAGAAGGTGCAGGTCGTAATGGCGCGCCAGCAACTCGCCTTCCAGCCAGTCCGGGCACGCGCCAAACAGGGTCTGGCTCCAGAGAATATTGCTCAACAAGTGGGTGTCGAGAATCAGCAGCGCCGGTTGTTGCGCCCGCGCCTGATCTTCCCATTGCAGTTGTCCGCGGGCGATCTCGGGGATGTCGGCCAGGCAGGTGTCACGCGGATTTTGCTCGATAAACCAGCGCACGTACTCGTCCACCCGCAAACCGCCAAACTGTTGCTCAAGGCCTGCCGCCAGCCAGCTCTTGCCGGTGGATTCCGGGCCGGTCAGCACCACGACCTTCATGTGCGCAGTGCCGGGTCGGCGCGCCATTCACGAAAGCCCTGAATGGCAATCACGGTGAACAGCGCGTACAGGCCCGCGGTGAGGTAAAGCCCCTTATAAAGGAACAGGCCGACAAAAATCACATCCAGCACGAACCACAGCGCCCAGCATTGCAGGCGTTTCTGCGCCATCCATAACTGCGCAACCAGGCTGAAACCGGTGAGCGCCGCGTCGAGCCACGGTTGCGCCGCGTCAGTCCAGTGCGCCATGGCCGCACCCAGCAAAACACTGCCGACAGCGCCGACACCCAGGCCAAGAACTATCGAGCGAGCATCCAGGCGCGTGACCTGACGCCCGTCATGCATCGTCCCGGCGCGGGTCCATTGCCACCAGCCATAAACTTGCAGGGCGGCGTAGATCACTTGCAGCAACATGTCCGAATACAGCTTCACTTCAAAGAAGATCCAGCTATAGAGCAGCACCATGACCAGCCCGATCGGCCAGCACCACGGATTCTGTTTGACCGTCAGCCACACGGCGATGACACCGAGAGCGGCGGCAAACAGTTCAAGCCCGGACATGTGGGTTCCTTGAGGGGAGTTGAAAGAGGTGGCGGATTGTACTGTATTCGCCAGAACACTGAAGGACCCTGTAGGAGTGAGCTTGCTGGCGAGTGTGTCGGCCCACTCAACACTGATGCTGAATGTCGCGCCCCCATCGCTGGCAAGCCAGCTCCCACAGGGATTTATGCGGCACTCAGGCTTTGTGGCACGCCGCCAAAGCCTGCCAGCTGCCACAGGGATTTATGTGGCACTCAGGCTTTGTGGCACACCGCCAAAGTCTGCCAGCTTCCACAGGTATTTATGCGGTGCTCAGGCTTTGTGACACACCGGCAAAGCCTGCCAGCCGCCACATGGATTTATGCGGTGCTCAGGCTTGTGGCACGCCGCCAAAGCCTGCCAGCTCACACAGGGATTTTTGTTGTGCTCACAGAAGATGGCACTGCACAAAAACCTGTGGGAGCTGGCTTGCCAGCGATAGCGGTGGGGCAGGCGACATCTCTATCGACAGGTCCACCGTTATCGCGAGCAGGCACGCTCCCACAAGGGGAGTGGTTCTAGACGCGGAACTGGCGCAGCAGGCCGTTGAGTTGTTCGCTCAACTGCCCAAGTCTTACGCTCGCCGCACTCGACTGTTCCGCCGCCATGGCCGTGCTGTGAGAAAGCCCCGCCGCCTGGGTAACGTTCTGGTTGATGTCCTCGACCACATGCGCCTGTTGCAGTGTGGCGCTGGCAATCGACGCGTTCAGGCCACTGAGGTTGCGCAACGCCTGGCCGATGGCATTCAGGCTCGCGCCCGCGAGCCCAGCCTGTTCAATGGTCAGTTGCGACGCCTTGCTGCTGTCACCGATGACCTTCACCGCCGCCTCGGAATGATTTTGCAGGCGTTCGATCATCGACTGGATTTCCGCTGTCGACTTCTGCGTACGTTGCGCCAGCAAACGCACTTCATCCGCCACCACGGCGAATCCACGACCCTGTTCACCGGCCCGTGCCGCTTCGATCGCTGCGTTGAGGGCAAGCAGGTTGGTTTGCTCGGCAATCGAGCGAATCACCTCCAGCACGCTGCCGATCTGGGTACTTTCGGTGGCCAAGGTGCGAATCACCTCGACCGCTTGGTCAATGGTGCCCGAGAGCTTGTCGATCTGTTGCAGGCTGCCGTCGATATTGATCTGGCCCTGTTGCGCCTGCGCCTCGGCATCACGCATTTCGGTGGCCGCATGCTCGGCGTTTTTCGCCACGTCCTGCACGCCGTAAGTCACCTCGTTGATCGCGGTGGCCACCAGTTCCATTTGTTGCGATTGCTGCTGGCTACGTTGCTGGGCTTGCGAGGCATCGTTGCCCAGCTCGCTGGACGATTGACCGAGCGCACTGGCCGACACCTGCAACTCACCGATCACCCGGCGCAATTTGGCGGTAAACGCATTGAAGTGGTGAGCCAGTTCGGTCACTTCGTCCTTGCCGTGGGTATCGAGGCTGCGGGTCAGGTCACTTTCGCCGCTGGCGATGTTGGCCATGGCGTTCACGGTTTCCTGCAAGGGGCGCACGATGCTGCGCGCGATCAGGATCACCAGCAAAGCCATGATCACGGCAATCGCCAGCCCGATAACGGTGGCCTTGATCACCTGGCCCTGGAATTCGCCCTGCACGTCGTCGACGTAAACCCCGGAACCAAGTACCCAGCCCCACGGTTCGAACAGCTTGACGTAGGAGGTCTTGGCCACCGGCTCACTGGCGCCCGGTTTCGGCCAGCGGTAGTCGACCATGCCGGCGCCTTTGGACCGGGCAATCGCGACCATCTCGTTGAACACCGCAAAACCGTCCGGATCGCGGATGGCCGAAAGATTCTGGCCTTCGAGTTTGGGATTGGTCGGGTGCATGACCATCACAGGGGTCAGGTCGTTGATCCAGAAGTAATCGCTCTGGTCATAACGCAGCCCACGGATGGCAGTAAGGGCCTGTTTCTGCGCGGCCTCTTTAGTCAGCGTGCCGGCGGTTTCCAGGTCGTGGTAATAGGTCAGCAGGCCGCTGGCGGTCTGCACCACGTGCTGGGTTTTCTGGGCTTTGGCGTGATACAGGTCGTCGTGGATCTGCTTGAGCATCAACACGCCCAAGGTCAACAACATGACCACCGCCACAATCAAGATGAGCCACAAGCGTCGGCTGATCGACACACTGCGCAAGCTGTTCATAACGCTGTCACTCCGGATTCTTTTTCTTGTAATTAACGACCGCCAGCATCCGATCACGATTTCGCGAGCGGGCCTACGCGACCCAAGTCGTATAACGCGGCAGCGCTATTAAGGCTTGTCTGTTAGGATTTCGGCCCCGCGCGTGAAAACCTGAATCGAAGTTGATATTTCACGGAATTTTGACCCGTTCGTAGGGATCCTGTGCGCGCGGAATCGATCCAGCATTAACCAGCTACGCTGATCGCAGTGAACGTAAAAAATACTATCGGGGCATGCCCGCGTGCATCGCTCTTTGGGGGATTGATGGATCTTTGGACCGCCTTGCAGGCATTGATACTAGGAGTTGTAGAAGGGCTGACGGAGTTTTTGCCCATTTCCAGTACCGGACACCAGATCATTGTTGCCGACCTGCTCAACTTCGGCGGCGAACGGGCCATGGCGTTCAACATCATTATTCAACTGGGCGCGATTCTCGCCGTGGTCTGGGAATTTCGCCGCAAGATTATCGACGTGGTCATTGGCTTGCCGTCCCAGCCAAGTGCGCGGCGCTTTACGGCTAATCTGCTGATCGCGTTTTTGCCAGCCGTGGTGTTGGGGGTGATTTTTGCCGACCTGATCCACGAATACCTGTTCAACCCGATCACTGTTGCGGCGGCGTTGGTGGTGGGCGGGGTGATCATGCTGTGGGCGGAAAAGCGTCAGCATGAGGTGCATGCCGAAACGGTCGATGAGATTCGCTGGAGCGACGCCCTTAAAATCGGCTTCGCCCAATGCCTGGCAATGATTCCCGGCACTTCGCGTTCCGGCTCGACGATCATTGGCGGCCTGCTGTTCGGCCTGTCGCGCAAGACAGCCACCGAGTTCTCGTTCTTCCTCGCCATGCCGACCATGGTCGGTGCCGCAGTGTACTCGGGCTATAAGTATCGCGATCTGTTTGTACCGGCGGATTTCCCGGTGTTTGCCATCGGTTTCGTCACCGCGTTTATCTTCGCGATGATCGCCGTGCGCGGTCTGCTCAAGTTCATCGGCAGCCATAGCTACGCGGCATTCGCCTGGTATCGGATTGTGTTCGGGCTGGTGATTCTGGCGACGTGGCAGTTCGGCTGGGTGGACTGGTCGGCGGCCAAGGCATGAGTGATTCGCGCGCGCGCCGCCCTGAAGGTCGGCCGTCCGGTGGCGGTATTCAGAACCTGAAACTGAAGCTGGTCGTCCTGTTGATCGTCTGCGCATTGCCGTTGGCAGGCTCGCTGTCGATGTGGCTGAGCGGCATTTCTCTGGTGCCGCTGGCGGCGTATGGGATTGTCAGCGTGTTGGCGTTTTTCATGTACTGGGCGGACAAGCGCAAGGCTCGCAACGATGCGTGGCGTACGCCGGAAAACATCCTCCATGCGCTGGAACTGGCTGGCGGCTGGCCGGGTGCGTTGATTGCCCAGCAGGTGTTCCGGCACAAGACGCGCAAGGTGTCGTTTCAGGTGCTGTTCTGGGTGATCGTTGTGTTGCATCAGGTGTTCTGGATCGACCAGTTGTTCCTCGGCTCGAACCTGTTATCCCTCATCTGAACCCGCGCAAACCCTTATAGGAGCTGCCGAAGGCTGCGATCTTTTGATCTTGGCTTTTAAATCAAGATCAAAAGATCGCAGCCTTCGGCAGCTCCTACAGGGGTGAAGTGGCAAGCAACCGTGCAGCCATAGCGAGGTGTTAAAGCAGCAATCCGATGCGGGTTTTCTTCGGCAACTTGCTCACCACCAACTGATGCGACCGTTGCAGCAACCCTTGCAATTCCTCGGTGCCCAGCGGGTAGGGCGGATGCATGATGATCCACTGTGCCCTTGCCAGATAAGGAGCCGGATGAATCCCGGGGCGGTCGCAATGGCCCAAAAACAGATCCTTGTCGACCTTGAACGCCAGCGAATCCCCACGCAGCCCTTGCAAGGCAAACATCTTGTTGCCGGCAATCGAAAATACGCGCACGCCACCCCACTTGTAGTCCTCGCGCGCGCCGGGCAATGCCAGACAAAACGCGGCGACGTCCGCTTCGCTCATTTTTCCCTTGCTCATAACAACCGCTCCCCACAGGCATTGAACGACTCGACCAGGTGATCAATCCACGCACGCACCGCCGGCATGACCCCGCGCCGATGCGGGTACACCGCTTGCAGCCAACCGCCGGGCAGCGACCATTCTGGCAGCAACTGCACCAGCGCGCCGCTTTCCAGCTCGGCCTCGCAATACATCATGGGCAGTAACGTGAAGCCCTGGCCGGCCAGGACACAAGCCTTGCGCACGACAAAATCGTCGATGCCCAGCCGTGCTTCCATGCTCAGCTCGAAACTGGTGCCCTGTTGATCGAGCAAACGCACATGCACCAGCCGATCGGCCTCAAGCGCCCCGAGCACCGGCAGGTTCTTCAGGTCTTGCGGGTGGCTGATCGACTGACCTTGCATGAATGTCGGGCTGGCCACGACCACCATTTGCGCCTGACGCAGACGGCGCGTGACCAGTAACGGGTCTTCATCGCCCAACTCGCGCACGCGCAGGGCAACATCAAATCCTTCGGCGACCAGATCGACCCGACGATTGAGGAGCACCACTTCAAGTTGCACCTGAGGGAATTTGCCGAGGAAGTCGCTGATCACCCACGGCAGCATTTCATGCGCCAGGCCGGTAGGGCAGGACACCCGCAAACGTCCCCGCGGTTCGCTGGACATGCTGGCGACGGCTTCGTCGGCCATTTCCGCTTCAAGCAGCATCGCCTGACAGTGACGCAAATAACGCTCGCCGACCGCAGTGAGGTTGAGTTGGCGTGTGGTGCGCTGCAGTAAACGCGCACCGAGACGCTCTTCAAGTTCGGCGATGCGCCGCGACAGTCGTGACTTGGGAATCCCCAGCAAACGGCCGGCCGCCGCAAAACCGCCAGCCTCGACGACTTTGGCGAAATAGTAGAGATCGTTGAGATCTTGCATGGTTGATATCCAACTGTTCTATCAGTGGGACGAACTATCGCATTGCTGGCGGCTAATCAGCTATTGGTTTGTTGCGTAGGATTGTCTCCATTCCGTCGCCACCGGCGATTCATTCCAGGGGATTCCACATGAAACTGCTGCATATCGATTCGAGCATTCTGGGCGACAACTCGGCTTCCCGTCTGTTGAGCAGCGAAGTCGTCAAAGCCTGGCAAGCCGCTGAGCCAAGCGCTGTGGTGACTTACCGCGACCTGGCCGCTGACGCCATCAGCCATTTCTCGTCGACCACGCTGGTTGCCGCCGGCACCACCGCTGAACTGCGCAACGCTGCACAGCAACACGAAGCCGACCTCAGCGCTTCGACGCTGGCCGAGTTCATCGCTGCTGACGCTGTAGTGATCGCTGCACCGATGTACAACTTCACCGTACCGACCCAACTCAAGGCGTGGATCGACCGTGTTGCCGTTGCCGGTCAAACCTTCCGCTACACCGAAGCCGGCCCCGAAGGCCTGTGCGGCGGCAAGAAAGTAGTGATCGTTTCCACCTCTGGCGGCATTCACGCCGGCCAGGCCAGCGGTATCGCCCACGAAGAATATCTGAAGCTGGTATTGGGTTTCCTTGGCATCACCGACATCGAAATCGTCCGTGCCGAAGGCTTGGCGTACGGTGACGAAGTGCGCAACAACGCCATGACCGCCGCGCAAGCCAAGATCAGCGAGCAACTGTTCGCCGCCGCGTAAGGCTTGCGTAAAAAACAGCTGATGTTCAGGTAGTCCCCAAAAAACTCTGTATTCTGGTTCCGCAAGGGCCAAATACGGAGTTTTTTGTTTCTGGCTGTTACATAATCTGGCCCGGGTTATGCTGTCAAACGATCAGCGTCTGAGTGCAATGTCGTGACCTGCGCACCGAATCCACGGCTTTCTGGTCTCACACTGCAACGGATCTTACGATTGAGTCACAACAGGGTGGGGCGTCCGGTGATACGTCTTTGTGCAACGTTACTGATTTGCCTGCTCGGCAGCCTGATTACGGTGCAGGCGGCGCCGGGGCGCCATCCTGTCTGGAGCGTTGGTTACCACGAGATGACGTTCCTCGATCCGCTCGACTTGCAACCGATGCGCGCCATCGCGTTCTATCCCTCCAGCGACCGTGAACACCTGAGCCTGCTCGAGGGTTATTCGGTCGAAGCCGGCGAAGACACCAAGGTCGCCATTGGCCGATTCCCGATGCTGATGCTGTCTCATGGCAACACCGGCACGCCGCTGGCCCTGCACGATCTTGCCACGTCACTGGCGCGCAAGGGGTTCGTCGTGGTGGCGGTGATTCACCCCGGCGACAATTCCAGGGATCACAGCCGACTCGGCACCCTCAGCAATCTTTACGGGCGGCCGATCCAGATTTCCGAAGCGATCACTGCGACCCTTGGCGACCCCATGCTGGCGCCGTTCGTCAATGCTGAGCAGGTCGGCGTGATCGGCTATTCGGCCGGGGGCGAGACAGCGTTGATTCTCTCGGGGGCGCAACCGGATCTGGATCGCCTGCGCCGCTATTGCCAGGAACGCCCGGACGACCGCGATGCCTGCAACACCCAAGGCGAGCTCATTGTTGACCGTGATGATTTGCAACCGGTGGCCGACCCACGCGTGCATGCCTTGTTGCTGATGGCGCCGCTCAGCCTGAAATTCGGCCGACATACGCTGGCTGACGTGCATGTGCCCGTGCTGCTGTACAGCGGTGATGGCGACAAGCTGGTGGCTTTCGATAAAAACGCTGCCGCACTGGCGCGCAAACTGCCGACTGCACCGGACTTCAAATTGCTGGCCGGGGCAGGGCACTTTGTGTTCATGGCGCCGTGCAACGAAGAGCAGATCATTGCCATGCCGGCGTTGTGCACGGATGCCGATGGGGTTGATCGTAAAGACATCCATCGCAACCTGATTTCCGAGGCCGGCCGATTCTTCGCCCATGCCCTGGGCCGGCCTACACGGGCGGGTATGCAGACTGCGGATCAGTAACCCATAAGATCAAAAGATCGCAGCCTTCGGCAGCTCCTACATTTGGATGGCGTACACCCTGTAGGAGCTGCCGAAGGCTGCGATCTTTTGATCCCGCTTTTCAACCCACTGCCCGGCGCTTGAGCATCAAGGTCAACCCCAGTCCTGTCACCGACAACAGCGCCGCACTGAAGAAAATCCACGAATACCCCAGATTCAACGCCACTGCCCCCATCAACGGCCCGGCAACCGCCAGTGCCAGATCAAAGAACACCGCGTAGGCACTCAACCCGGCACCGCGACTGGAACTCGGTACCTGCTTGATCGCCTCCACGCCCAGTGCCGGATACACCAACGACAGGCCAAACCCCGCCAGTCCGGCGCCGATCAATGCAAACGCGGTGGAGGGCGCGAGCCACAGCATCACCAGCCCCACGGTTTCAACGGCAATGCAGGCGATGGCCGAGGTGAAGCCGCCGAATCGACTGATTGCCGAAATAAACATCAGCCGCGACACGATGAAGCACACCCCGAACACCGTCAGGCAATACGCCGCGCCGCTCCATCCGCGGTTGAGGTAATAGAGGGTGATAAATGTGGTGAGTGTGCCGTAGCCGATTGAGGCCAGCGTGAGGCTCGCGCCGAACGGTGCAATCCGCCCGAACACGGCCCAAAACGGCAGACGCTCACCGCGTATCACCGGTACCGAAGGTTTGTTACGAATCAACAGCAACGCCCCCGCCGCCAATACCGACAGCGAAATACCGAGGCTGGCGAAACCGCATTCGGCCACCATCACCACCCCCAGCGGCGCACCAATCGCAATGGCGCCATAGGACGCGATACCGTTCCAGCCGATGGACCTGGCGGTGTGCTCGACCCCGACCTGGCCCATGCACCAACTGATGGTGCCGACACCGATCAGCCCCTGCGCAATGCCCAGCAACAATCGCCCGAGAATCAGAATCAACAGGCTCGGCAGCGGATAGCTTTGCAGCAGCGTTGACACCAGTGTCAGCGCGCCACTGAGCACAATCCCCAGCAAGCCATACACGATCGCCCGTTTGGTGCCGATGGTGTCAGACATGCGCCCGGCCATCGGCCGGCTGAGCAGGGTAGCCAGGTACTGCGAGCCGATCACCAGTCCGGCAATGATCGCGCTGAAACCCAGTTGTTCATGAACATAACCCGGTAGCACCGCAATCGGCAGTCCGATGCAGAGGAAGGCAATAAAGGTATAGAAAACGATAGAGACGATCTGCACGGTGATCGCCATGGAGCGTTGCGGTGGCAGTTGCTGCGCAGACATGAGGACTCGTTCGCGGACGGCGGTGGGAGAACTCGCATCATGGCGTGGGTGTGGAATAAAAGGAAGCTGGCTAACTATTTTTCCGGAAATGCATTCCCCTGTGGGAGCGAGCCTGCTCGCGAAGGTGTCTGCACCAAAAAATGACTGACCCTGAAATGCAAAAAGCCCTGTCACATGGACAGGGCTCTTAACTTGCAGCTAGCAGCTGAAAACTCGAAGCTGCTTTTTTAGAATACGACACCCTGGCTACGCAGGTAATCATCGTACGTACCGCTGAAGTCGGTCACGCCGTCCGGGCTCAGCTCGATGATGCGAGTGGCCAGGGACGATACGAACTCACGGTCGTGGCTGACGAAGATCAGCGTGCCCGGGTAGTTTTCCAGCGCCAGGTTCAGCGCTTCGATCGATTCCATGTCCAGGTGGTTGGTCGGTTCGTCCATGATCAGCACGTTCGGCTTTTGCAGGATCAGCTTGCCGAACAGCATGCGGCCTTGCTCACCACCGGAAATCACCTTCACCGACTTGAGGATTTCGTCGTTGGAGAACAGCATCCGACCCAAAGTGCCACGGATCACTTGCTCGCCCTGAGTCCACTGACCCATCCAGTCGAACAGGGTCATGTCGTCTTCGAAGTCGTGCGCGTGATCCTGGGCGTAGTAGCCCAGCTCGGCGGCATCGGTCCACTTGACGCTACCGGCATCCGGAGTCAGCTCGTTGACCAGAGTACGCAGCAGCGTGGTCTTGCCGATACCGTTCGGGCCGATGATTGCTACGCGCTCGCCGGCTTCAACCTGGAAGCTGAAATCCTTGAACAGCGGCTTGCCGTCAAAACCTTTGGCCATCTTCTCGACCATGACAGCCTGGCGGTGCAGCTTTTTGTTTTGATCGAAGCGGATGAACGGGCTCACGCGGCTCGAAGGCTTGACCTCGGCCAGCTGGATCTTGTCGATCGCCTTGGCGCGGGAAGTGGCCTGCTTGGCTTTCGAGGCGTTGGCCGAGAAGCGGCTGACGAACGATTGCAGCTCGGAAATCTGTGCTTTCTTCTTGGCGTTGTCCGACAGCAGTTGCTCGCGGGACTGGGTCGCCACGGTCATGTACTCGTCGTAGTTGCCCGGGAACAGGCGCAGCTCGCCGTAATCCAGGTCAGCCATGTGCGTGCACACGCTGTTCAGGAAGTGACGGTCGTGAGAGATGATGATCATCAGGCTGTTACGCTGGGTCAGAATGTTTTCCAGCCAGCGAATGGTGTTGATGTCCAGGTGGTTGGTCGGTTCGTCGAGCAACAGCACTTCCGGATCGGAGAACAGTGCCTGAGCCAGCAACACGCGCAGTTTCCAGCCTGGCGACACTTCGCTCATCGGGCCGAAGTGCTGCTCGATGCCGATACCCAGGCCCAGCAGCAGTTCACCGGCACGGGATTCGGCGGTGTAGCCGTCCATTTCGGCGAATTCGGTTTCCAGCTCGGCCACGGCCATGCCGTCTTCTTCAGACATTTCCGGCAACGAGTAGATGCGATCGCGCTCGGCCTTGACCTTCCACAGCTCTTCGTGACCCATGATCACGGTATCGATCACGGTGAATTCTTCGTAGGCGAACTGATCCTGGCGCAGCTTACCCAGGCGTACATTCGGCTCGAGCATGACCTGGCCACCCGTCGGGTCAAGGTCACCGCCGAGGATTTTCATGAAGGTCGACTTGCCGCAACCGTTGGCGCCGATCAGGCCATAACGGTTACCCGCGGCAAATTTGACGGAAACGTTTTCGAAGAGCGGCTTGGCGCCGAACTGCATCGTGATGTTAGCTGTGGAGATCAATTACCTTACCTATCAATGGTTTAGAGCTGGTCTTTTTTGCCTGATACCGTTTTGATACCAATCTGGAGCTTTTCCAGCTCCCCCCAGTCTGAGCTTGAGTTGAGCCAACGCGCATACGTCGTCAGCAACATTTGGACGCTGTGGCCAAGTTGCTGAGCGATGAATGCGGGGTTCATGTTGGACATTAAGCATATTGTCGCATAAGTATGACGGCAGTTGTACGGCGGCCGATAAGGCATCGCTAGCGCCTTCAGAGCTGGCCTCCATTGTTTGTGCAGGTCCGAGGTCTGTTTGATGTACTCGCTGTTCTTCGAAGGCGGGAACACGTAAGGCGTGGTTTTGATCTTGCCGATGCCATTTGCGCGACGCTCTGCGTATTGACGGGCGAACTCGAGGGCGTGGAGGGCTCGTTCATTCAGCAGAACAAAGCGGTCCTTGCCGGTCTTGGTTCGCTCCTCGACGAGGCCAAGAGCCACGGTGCGGCAGACATGAACCTGACGTTTCACCAAGTCGACCGCATCCCAGCGCAGCGCCGCGACTTCCGACAGTCGCAGCCCGGTGAAGAATGCGAACTCAAAGAACGCGGCGTAGATCCCGCTCGGCCAGTGTGTCGTCTGATACAGGTGGGCAATAATGCTGTTGGCTTCGTCTAGGGAGAATGGGCTGATCTCCTTTCGCGATCGCTTGGGGCGGTCTATTGTCGTTGCCGGGTTTTTCTTGATCAGATCTTCAGCAACTGCCGCCTCCAAAATCGTCGAGAGTTTGACCAGAGCGTTACGCCGAACACCAGGCGACGTCCACTCCGTGGCCGCAATAACGCGGCGTAGGAGTGCGGGAGTGATTTGATCGAGGCGTATCAGTGCCAGTGGCGGAATCCAGTACAGGTTGAGCGCGCCTTTGTAGTTGTTGCGCGTGCCGGTAGTAATAACCCGACCATCTAGCCAAAGCTGGGCGTACTCGTGAAACGTCGGAATGCTGTTTAGCAGAACGACCGAGCCGGGGAACAGCTCGGCGTACTTGGTATCATCCAAGAGGCCGAGCTTGATCAGGCTTCTTACTTGATCGCGTAGTTGGGATGCAGCTTTAATACCTTTCGGCGTCGCGGGGTAAGGGAGCGTTTCGCATCTTCGGGCCCCATTCCAAGTAAAACGAATCCGGAGGGATTTGCGGAAGATTTCCACTCCACTGGGCAAATCCATTGTGATTCTTGCCATTCTTCATACCTTTTTCTGCTGTACATAATGCGGTTCCCCTGCTTATTCCAGACACCTTCAGGTATCTGTTTGCGTGCGCGACGAGTCGCAAGAGCCCTAAAGGAGATGCCCAAGATATGGGCCATAGCCTCCTCAGAAACCTTATCAACGTCGGGATGAGGCACCGTTTCCAACGTGCTATTTGTCATAAAATTTGCCCTCGCTTATGCGTGTACGGAGCGCTTCGAATGCGCTTGCTGCCACGACTGGAACCTGTCCGTTGCCAATGGCCTTAAGTCGGTCCACCCGATGGGCCATCCCATCAGCCACTCGGCCCATTCCGGGTTCAGATGACCACCATCCATTGCCATCACGGCGTGATCCAAGCGATCGTTCGAGCGGTCGGCCCCGGATCGGCGAGTCAGTGCGGCAGGGGAGGATCCCTTTGCCATGCTCGCCACCGGTGTTGGCCACCGCCTGACGCGTGTCTTCTGCGATGAGCCAGATCCGATCCCGCTGATGAGGGGCACAGAGGTCAGCCGCTCCGATAACACCCCATCGCGCGTCATACCCCATTTCGGCAAGGTCACCGAGCACCACGGCAAGTCCTCTTCCCACAAGCAATGGTGAGTTCTCCAGTTCGACGTAGCGCGGTCGTACCTCATCGGTAATTCATGCCATCTGCCGCCACAGTCCGGAGCGGGCGCCGGCGATACCGAGGCCGTTGCCTGCAACCGAGATGTCCTGACAAGGAAATCCTCCCGAAACCACGTCAACAAGGCCTCGCCATGGTCGCCCGTCAAAACTGCACACGTCAGACCAAATCGGGAAAGGCGGGAGCAGTCCATCGGTTTGTCGTTGCGCCAGAATCTGTGCGGCGTAGGCATCACGCTCAACGGCGCAGATGGTGCGCCAGCCGAGGAGGTGGCCGCCGAGTATTCCGCCACCAGCGCCTGCGAAAAGAGCCAGCTCATTCACGCAGCCTCCACAGTGACTTTCTCGGCTATGGCGAGTGGTTTTCCGGCTAGGCTGTCTTCGATTTCTGGCTGCGGTTGCGGAGTCATTGCAAGCACCTGTTCGCGCAGGGACCAAGCATCACGCTCGAGTTTCTTGCCAGTACGAAAGGCGCTGAAGGTCTCAGCGGCGATCCGCAGCAGCTCGCCGATGCCGATCAGCGTCTGGTGCTCGGCCGGGCCGAACAGCGGACCTGCTTCAAGTCGTTTGCAGGTGTGTGCCAGACGCGTGTGATCGGCCCGGATGAACTGCAGGGAGGCTTGAAGCTCGCGGATGGTTTTGGCGCTCGCGGCGCGCTGGATGTCTTCACCCTCGCGCAGACCTGTCTCCATACCATCACTGCGGCCCATGATGTAACCGCCCCAAAGCAACAGGGCGGCCAGAACTGTCAGGATGACGAGTGCACCGATTTGTATTGGGGTCATCATGTGGTGTGCTCCTGGGATTGTTGTTGGCCAGTGGTGAAAGCCGTCAGCGGTGTAGGCGCAACATGGCGTTGACTGTTCTGCTGTCGCTGCATGTCTTCATCAGCCTTGTAGGCGTTGATGTCGATCAACGAGGCCATGTGCCGAATGTGGATGTATTTGAGTGCCTTGCGGCTCGCGTCGACCGTGGTGATCGGAAGCTGAATCCTGCCGTTGTGGATCTCAGTCACAAATAGCTGAGAGTTCAAATTGCGAAAATAGGCCTCCCGTATTTTTTCCAGAGGGATCAGCACATTCCCGAAGGTGCGGTAGAGCATTTCGACGGTGGCTGTTTCGGGCGCAGAGATGAGGCGCAACTCGCTCTGATTGGCAGTCATGCTCTTGCCTCTTTTCGAGCTTCATATTCACAGCGAAATGCCAGTCGGGAACGAGCCCATTGTTGTACTTCTGCCAGTACCCATGCCACGGACGCGCCCTTTCCGGTTGCTGCTGATAGCTTTACCGGGCGCGGGAAGTCATTGTCGGGATCGCTTAAGAACTTATAGAGCGTCGAGCGTGCTAGTCCGACAATCTTCGATACTTCTTCAATCCGAATTAACGTCGCTGCTGGATTGGGAGTGATTGTGACTTCGCCTGACTGTAGCGGTGTGCCGCCTGCGGCTTCAGCAGCCAGGTTAAGTACGTTTCTTACGTTCTGAGGTGTCCGATCTGCATGAGGCAGTATCAGTAAAGATTTCAATAGGTAATCAAGAAGGTCGTTGTTCATCATTTCTGTTCCTTTTCGGATGATTCCAAGCGTTCAGGCAGTGGCGTCTCGTGAGCTCGCGCAGATGTTCGGGTACTTCGAGGAGCGCGGCGTTGCGCTCCTCGCGTGTACGCATGGCGACGATCTGGCGGGCGTATTCCCTAGGCCACGTCACGGCGGTTTGCCGGAAGAGCGGGAAGATCAATGTCCAACTGCTCGGCTAGCCAGCGGATGCCGGATTGCTTGACCCTGGTCGACTGGCTGTACTGCATGCCGTATTTCTCGTCGTACCAAGGGCTGTCTTTGATCCGCAGATACTCACCATCGCGTTTAAGGTCTGCCGGCAGGTTTCCCTTGAGCAGCCCTTTTTCCCGCATGCGTGCGATGAGCTGGGGACGGGTCAGGCCGAGATGAGTTGCTGTTTGGGCGAGGGTGCGTTCCACGGCGTCCTCCTTAAGCTGCGTGTGCAGCAGGAGTGGCCGCTGCAGCAATTTGGCTGATGGATTCGCTGACCTTGCCGTAGATCTCGACATCGGTACCGCACGCGGTAAAACACCGGGTACGCGGACTCTTATTGCCAATGCTGAGGATGGCGGTGATGCAGGAGAGGGTGTGCGGCCGATGAACAGTGACGTGCAGGGGCACGTCGAAGCCCATGTCGAGGCTCAACACACCACCGGTGCGGATCAGCTCAAATACCCGCTGCTTGTCTTGGACTTCGAAGCGACCATAGTGGCGATCGGCATGCGGGCGATGCGCCAGATCGCCTGTGTTGCTCGTATCAAGCGGGCCGTTGGCAATCTCTTCGATGAAGTCGGCCAGTTTGAGGTGCATCTTCTTGTCGTTCGGCAGGGTTAGCGTGTGGCGTTCGCTGCCCAGTTCGATGACAAAAGTGCTTTCCACTGTGCCCCGTTCAGCCTTGAGACGGAATGCTAGGCACTCGCGCTTCGGCGCTGTGCGCAAGACGTGGTTGAAGGTTTCGGTCAGGTTGACCTGGGCGCTGAGCAAATGCAGGGTGCGGTTGTCGATCTTGTACTTGATCATGCCGCGTGCCCTCCGCCGTTCGGATCAACAGGAGAGGACTGGCAGGTCTTGGCAACAAGCTTGGGTTTGCTGTTATGAATGACGACCAGGCAGCCCGTGGAGAGCTGCAGCTGTTCGATCAATTTGCGTTTGCTGACGCATGCCGGATGGACATGCAGAGATGCGGTGGTGCGCATAGGTATTGCCTCGCTCTGTGATAAAGAGTGAGGCAAATATCACGCATCGTGCTTGCTGGTGTCAATACATATTGTGATTAAGGCGTGATAGTGCTGTGCATGAATCGTGATGATTTGAGGATTCCGCCGACAAGATGGATGTCCTCTACCTCATGCTCGGGCAAATGAATGATCTCATGATCAGTATTCACGCTATCTAAACGGTACATGCCATCCCGCAGATAGATGAACTCTTTAATCATAGTGCGCCCGGCTGACGTCCGAACCATGACCTCATCACCACTGTAGAAACTTTTATTGGGCTCGATTAGTACAAATTCGCCATGCTTTATACGAGGCATCATGCTGTCACCCGAAACACGAAGCCCATATGCATCGGGGTCATCGCTGTGGATATTCAGATAGCCGTCGCCGTGTCCAGGCGGAAAATCAAGCGCTTCAAAATAGCCTTCATCTCCTAACTGCGCATTTCCTACCACCGGTACTCTTCCGTCCTTGGCCAATCCAATACTGCTACTGACAGACTGATCTGCGTTTCCAGACCTAACAGGGCGTGAGGCTGAATAACCTTGCGGGCTCACTGAAATGGCCGAGACAGGTGAGACCGGATGATCTCCGCCTGCGACCAGTTCGGCAAATGGCACGCCTAATGCGAGTGCAATTTTTTCCAAGTCTTGAAGGTTTGGTTGACGGGCACCTTTCTCGTAATTGCCGATACGAGATTGAGATTCCCAGCCGCATGCTAACGCCAAAGCTTGTTGGCTAATGCCCTTAGCTTTGCGGTACTGCCTGATTCGTAAGCCGAGTGTGTTCATATGCTTTTTTTACCACGCAGTGAAATCTTTTATCAGCACTTTACGTGTTGAAATGTCTGCGGATCGTGTTTAAGATGCGTGCCGGGTCACTGGAGAACGTTATGAATCTAATCGCTCACTTTCGGGAGCTGGCCGGCATCAAACAACGAGATTTGGTACACGCACTAGGTTGGACACAGGCACGTATTAGTAATTATGAAGCGTGTCGCCGGACTCCCGGCCTCGCCGAGAGTAGAGAGATCGTAAGCTCGCTCAATGAGCTTGGTGCATCTTGCACTCTTGACGAGGTATTTCCTCGAAAATCTACGCCGCATAAAACGGCATAGAAAAAAGGCGACCCTAAGGTCGCCCTGTTCCTCCCGACAGCATCACCACATGCTGCCGGGTCGCGATGTCGAAAGGCGAGCACACCACATGCCGCCGACCTTCATCGCGTTACCAAGGCTCGGAAGCCTTGGTGTTGCTGCCGTTCTTATCACAGAGCTGGCAGCTGTTGCGCCAGGGGTGAGCAACGGATTGTTCGCCCCGGCACGGTGCCGGTGTTGGTCTTGAGAACCTCGCCGGCTTTTGGGCCTTACCAAGCCACGCGACAAATGTATCACCAACTTCTGTCGCGCGGCACTGGCAACTTTTAGGATTAATGCCATGAGCCGAATTGCTCTGAGTTCTCTGGAACGGGCGCAGCGGGAAATCCTGCCGCTCGATTTAGCGTTGTATCACGCTGCCCGCGATTATCCGGGCGGGGCTGCTGCCATCGCAGCCACGACCGGTCGTAACTCGACCACACTGCAGCACAAACTGTCGCCGACCCACCCGAGCCACTCCATCAACATTCAGGAATTCGGCGAGATTCTCGAACTGACCAAGGATCGCCGCATTCTCGATGCGGTGCATGCACTGGTCGGCGACACGGTCTGGCAGGAACTGGCCGACACCTACACTAATGACATGCCGGAAACCCTCACGACGGGCATCGCCGAATACTTCCGCCAGGTCGCTGATCTGGCCGAGACGTGGGCCAAGAGCATCGGCGACGGTGTGGTGACTGATCAGGAACTGGCTGCGATTCGCCTGCAGGTGTTCCGGGGCATTCAAGGGCTGCTCGGGTTGTTCAACCGCGCCACCTACGTCAACCAGACGACGCGAGGTGCTGATCGTGGCTGACATCGCCGATTTCGCTAACGACCTGGTGCAGGAACGCATCGATCAGGCCATGGCGGCGCGCAGCGCTTCCAAAGCCGAAAGCGCTGCCCATTCCTTGCTGTTCTGTGAAGCCTGCGACGACCCGATCCCGGAAGCACGCCGCCTGGCTCAACCGGGTTGCTCGCAATGCATCAGCTGCCAGTCCCTCTCTGAGCGGGGGATTCAGCATGCTCGATGAGGTATTGGGCCAATTCGCCGATTACGGTCTGGAGCCAGCGCAACCGCTGGTGTTCGGCAAGCTGACGCGCTGCAAGACATCGCAGGACAAGGGCAAGGAAAAGAACGGCTGGTACGTGGTTCACGAGCAGCGCACGGAGAAGTGCGACACGCTGATATTCGGCGCCTTCGGTGACTGGCGTTCGGGCGAGACACAGAAGATCAAGGTCAAGGCCGGTCGCATGTCGCCGGAAGAACGTGAAGTGATGCGTGCCCGCCAGGAAGAAGCCAAGCGCCGCGCCGCCGAAATCGCGAATAACGCTGCGCGGCGGGCCGCGAAGAGAGCGCAAAGTTTGTTCGAGCGCATGCCGACCACCGGGCGCAGCGACTACCTGGACCGTAAACAGATCGTTGGCATCAAGGTCCGTTACGCGCCACGCACCGGCGCCGTGTTGGTGCCGATGAGCGATGCGCACAACCAGCTCCTGGGTCTGCAGGTCATTTTCCCCAGCAAGCAAGAGGACACCGGCCGCGACAAATCCTACTGGCCTTACGGCATGGCAAAGGAGGGCGCGTTCCACCTGCTTGGCTCGTATCCGGAGCCAGGTGAGCCGGTGCTGGTCTGTGAGGGTTATGCCACCGGTGCCAGCCTGCACATGGCGACCTCGCTCACCGTGGCCGTCGCCTTCGACGCCGGTAACCTGCTGGCCGTATGCAAGGCCATGCGTGAGCGTTTTGCCGGTTGCCCGCTGATTATTTGCCGCGATGACGACTGGAAAACCACCAAGCCCAACGGCGATGCCTGGAACCCGGGTGAAGAGAAGGCCAACAATGCCGCCCTGATTGTCGGTGCCCAGGTGGTTGCGCCGATCTTCTCGGTCGAGCGTCACGACAAGTGGACTGACTTCAACGACCTGCACGTAGCCGAAGGTCTCGACGCAGTTCGTCGTCAGGTACTGGCAGTGGTGCGTCCACCAGCGGCCGGTGGCTGGAAAGACCAGCTTGCTCGCAGTGAAAGCGGCGCCCTGATCGCGCACATGCAGAACGTCGAATTGATACTGGCCAATGACGAGCGTTGGGCTGGGGTCATCAGCTACAGCGCTTTCAGCTCGAAGATCGTCAAGCTTCGTGCGGCACCCTATGGTGGCGGTACCGGTGAGTGGGCTGACATCGACGACATGCGGGTGATGAAGTGGCTCGCGCAGCAGTACAACTTGCGTGTGAAGTCTTCGCACGTTATCGAGGCGGTGAGCGTCGTGGCACATGACCACGCGTTTCATCCGGTGCGCGAGTATCTGAAAAAGCTGGAATGGGATCGCGTGCCTCGCCTCGAAGCCTGGCTCACTGATGTGATGGGTGTGCCCGCGTGCGACTACACCGCCAAAGTCGGCAAACGCTGGTTGATCTCCGCCGTGGCTCGGGTGATGAAACCTGGCTGCAAAGCTGACTCGGTGATGATCCTCGAAGGCGCACAGGGCGCTGGTAAGTCGACCGCCATGAGCATTCTCGGTGGCGATTGGTTTATGGACACCCCGTTTGCCCTGGGCGACAAGGACGGCTTTCAGGCGATTCGCGGTAAATGGATCGTTGAGCTCGGTGAGCTGGACAGCTTCAACAAAGCCGAGAGCACCAAGGCCAAGCAGTTCTTCTCCGCGTCCACCGACACTTACCGCGAGAGCTACGGCCGCAGAACCATGGACGTGCCACGCCAGTGTGTCTTCGTCGGCACCACCAACCAGGACGAATACCTCAAGGATGCCACCGGCAACCGTCGTTATTGGCCGGTGGCCTGTACGAAGGTCGACCTGCCGTTGCTACGTGAGATCCGCGACCAGCTCTGGGCTGAGGCGGTCTTCAGCTACGAGGCGGGTGGCCTCTGGTGGGTAACTCCGGACGAAGCGCCGATGTTTGCCGAAGCTCAGGATCAACGATTTGTCGTCGATGAATGGGAAGGACCCATTCTGACCTGGCTGGAGGAGTCGCAGATCGGCGAGACCGCCACCGGCAGCGAGATCATGAGTCAGGCACTCAAGCTCGATCCTGGTCATTGGGGCAAACCGGAACAGATGCGGGTCGGTGCGATCATGCACCGGCTGGGCTGGCGACGTTTCCGCCTGGGAGCTTTGACCAAGAGCCGGCAGCGGCCTTGGGCGTACAAGAAACCGGAGGATTGGGGCAGGGTGCCTGCGCTGGAACATACCGAGTTCAAGGAGCCGTGCTTCGATGATTAAGGCGATCGATATGGCCCTCAAACAATGGGCGCAGGAACTGCACAGCGATGAGGTCGCCGCCGGTTACTCGGGCGGTAACATGGTTGCCATGATGATGGAGAGCGGTGGTCAACTCGTGCGCGGCAGGCGCGGGAGCAGGGTGCCGCTGGAAGCCTCTCTGGACATCGAGCGCATCGTCAAGAAACGTCTCGATCCCGAGTTGATGACGGTGGTCCGGGTGCATTACTTCCAGCCTGATGCACCTTTGACTGCGCGTCTGGCTGAGAGTGGCTGCACACGCAACCTCTACTACCAGCGCCTGCATGACGCTCACATCGTGGTCGAGCACTTCCTGCTGGGGGAAGCGGCTTGATCGCGGGCATTCCTCTGGCTTACACCGTCCCACCGACCTGCGGCCGTCCCACTGATTTTAGCAGTGGTGGGACGGCTGCAGGCCGCGTCGTTGTTGGGCTGTCCCACCGTCCCACCTTTTTCATGCCTCCCGCCCGTGTATGCGTAGCGGGCATCAATGCGCGTGTTCACGCGCACGCGTGCTTTTAAATATTCTCTCTATACACGAGAAAAGAGAGATAAAAGTAGGACGGTGGGGCAAAGCCCCAATCTGCGGGGCTTTCAGACGTCCCACCTTGTTTTAGAGAAGTGGGACGCATGGGACGCCACAACAGCAAAGGCCAGCCGGGATAGATATTCGCCGACATTCGTCAGCCGTTCACCGGGCATCACCCACACATTCACCGGATGGCATTAAAACGGTCTTGCTGCCACCAGAATCGACCTGTAAAAAGGGGCCATCTTCGATGGGTGCGACCGCAAAGCGCGGCAGGCCACCCACCACCTGACCCGGCCATCGCGCCGGGTCTTTTTGTTTAAGGGGCAGGGCAATGACGAACGAGCAACAGGCACTGGCAGAGATGCCGATCTGGATGGTGATTGCCCTGTCCCTGGTTGGCGGTGTGTCCGGCGAGATGTGGCGCGCTGACAAGGATGGGGCACGAGGCTGGGCATTGTTGCGCCGCCTCGCACTTCGGTCCGGCGCCTGCATCGTCTGCGGCGTGTCAGCAATGATGTTGCTGTTCAGCGCGGGCCTGTCGATCTGGACGGCGGGCGCCTTGGGTTGCCTAACAGCGATGGCCGGCGCCGATGTCGCCATCGGCTTGTACGAACGCTGGGTAGCTAAGCGGCTCGATCTGAGCGAGGCGGAACCGAAGGCATGACGCGGGGAGGCCGGACGGGGCGCAGATTTCACGGGTCCTCCCCGAGGGCCGCCCCCTACACGGGTTATCGAACTCGCGGAATCTCTCTAGCTGAAACCTTCGCAGGGATGTCCGTCTTTCCAACGGGATGGGGGCAGGGCATGGCACTCGAATGTTGAGTCGACCGACCGGACCGGGCAGAAAACCGCCGGGGACCCTGGGGACTTTCGAAGGGTACGGGGTCGGAAACCCGCGGGATCGTGTTAGTGGTAGGCCCGCCAGCTTACTGAAATTTCAATCATTGAAATCTTGAAAGGATTCATTGAAAAGTCGCTGAAAAGACGGGCTTAGACACGCATTTGCATAACTTTTCGAAAGCGCCTTCGCCGCGCACGTCGGACGGTCAACAACCTACATTGACCGGGCGTAAGAAAACGGCTGGCTGGTCCTGTCTCTCAACAGCAAGCAAGCAGGTCGATGTGCTGGCCATTGAAGCGTTGACCCGCGATACTGCCGATCCGAGCAAGACTGCCGTTGCTGCTCGCCACCAACAGTAGCGGCTTCATGTGTACAGCCACGTCTCAGCTCAATTCGAAGCGACCAACTTCGTTGTGCCCCGTCCGCTGAGCCCGCGCAAGGGTAATCTCCGGATTTTGAACGAGCACTGTCTAGTGCAGACGGCGGATGCAGTTTCGCAAGGAGCAGGGACCTCTTGGGAACGAGAATTTATCGCAGTGGCTTTTTGGCTAGATCGTCTGGTAGGAAAGGTCCTACAGTTCGGGCGGAAATTTCTTACATTTCTATTTCTGGGTGTCGCGCATTATTTTTCCCGGAGCAGAGAGAAGCAACTTGCTTGATCATTTATTACCACACAACTTTTTCGACAACTGCCGAGCATATGGAAGGGGAGCTGGCAGTTGTTCGAGAGTCACTGAATATCAACAGTGAGTTTAGTGGCTGGTAATCAATAGTCTGCAAGTCGGATCTCTCGGCCTGATCAATAATTATCCCAAGAGATGGATTAAATGAAGAAGATTGTCGCTGTTACCGCTGCAACTGTTGTCATGGGCCTTGCTTCCTTCGCCAACGCCGCCACGCCGGCGAGCGGCAACCCGGGGACTGTGCGCTTCATCGGTGAAATCGTTTCCGGCGCTTGCGGTATCGACGCAAGCTCCCTGGACCAGACCGTGTCCCTGGGCCAGGTGCCATCGAACCAGTTCAAGGCGATCGGTGATCGTTCGACGCCGACCAAGTTCGACATCATCCTGACCGACTGCGATACCGCTACCCAGAAAAACGCCCGCTTCACCTTCAGCGGCGTCCAGGACCCAGCAGTTCCGGCACTGTTCGCCACCACGGGTCTGGCACAAAACGTTGGTATTCGCTTGCAGGCCAGCGCCGGCGAAATGCTCGACAACGGCAAGGAGCAAGTTGCACCGGTTGTCCTGCAGAACGGCAACAACACCGTCACCTTCGCGGCCATGTATGAAGCCACCGCCGCGACCGTGACCACCGGTGAAGCAGACAGCGTTGCCAACTTCACCGTGGCTTACAACTGATACGCCCGTATCGAGTGTTGTAAGGAAAAGGGGCGAGAGCCCCTTTTTTCTTGTCCGTTACGTTGCTGATTGAAGGGTACTTTCCGTGTACTGCCGCAAACTATTGGTGTCTTGCGTATTGTTCTCCTGCGCGCGTTATTCGTCTGCGCTGGAATTCAATACCGAGTTTCTGAACATTGATCAAAATGACGATATCAGCCTCGGCCAGTTCACCCATGCGCAATACACAGTGCCGGGCAAATACTTGCTGGATATTGTGGTTAATCAACGTTATTTCGGAACTCGCTCCATCGAATTCAAACCTGGCGACAACCCGCAGGAAAGTTACGCGTGCCTGGACGAAGAACTGGTGACCATGTTTGGCCTGAAACCGGACTTGTTCAAAGGCTTGCCGCGCCTCGCCGGTGGCCAGTGCGTGGACTTGCGCGCCATCGACAACGCCACGATCAAATACCTGAAAAACCTCGGTCGTCTGTCGATCAGTCTGCCGCAAGCCTCCTTCGAGTACGACGACCCCAATTACATTCCTCCGGCTGCCTGGAGCGACGGCCTCGATGGCGCGCTGCTGGATTACCGGCTGATTGCCAACGATCGCCAGTCCAGCGCTGCCTCGGGCGACTCGCGTTCATTGCAGAGTTACGGCACCGCCGGGCTGAACATTGACGCTTGGCGGGTTCGCGCCGACTATCAGGCCCAACACAATTCCGGCGAGCAGAATCGCGGTATCAACGACAAGGCCTTCCAGCTCAATCGTCTATACGCCTACCGTGCGTTGCCGGCGATCCGTTCGAAATTGTCCGTCGGCGAAGACTATTTGAACTCCGACGTGTTCGATACTTTCGCGCTGCGCGGCGCGACCCTGAGCAGTGACGACCGCATGTTGCCGCCCAACCTGCGTGGCTATGCGCCTTTGATCAGCGGCCTGGCGCGCACCAACGCGACGGTCACGGTTTCGCAACAGGGCCGGGTGTTGTACTCGACCACCGTGACGCCGGGCGCGTTCAGCATTCAGGACCTCAACAGCAGCGTGCAGGGTACGCTCGACGTGACTGTGCGCGAAGAGGACGGCAGCGAGCAGACGTTTACCGTGTCCACGGCGGCGGTGCCATTTCTGTCGCGCGAAGGCGAGTTGCGTTACAAGGTTTCGGCAGGTCAGCCGCGACTCACAGGCAGTGGCGGCACCGAACCTGGGTTCGTCGCTTCGGAAATGGCGTACGGCTTACCCCACGACTGGACGCTTTACGGCGGTGTGCTGGCGGCCAGCGACTACCTGTCGAACGCGTTTGGCGTCGGCAAAGACCTCGGAGTTTTCGGTGCGCTCTCAGCCGATATCACCAACTCGCGCGCCAAGTTGCGCTGGACCGGCGAGACGGCGGTGGGCAACTCGTACCGCATCAACTATTCCAAACATTTCGATGGCATTGGCACCGATCTGCGCTTCCTCGGTTACCGTTTTTCCGACCGAACGTTTACCAACTTCTCGCAGTTCGTCGGCGATCCCGATTCCTATGCCCTGAACTCGGGCAAGCAGCGCTATTCGGTGACGCTGGCCAAGCATTTCGGCTGGTTGTCCACGAGTTTTTCCTACGATCACTCTACCTATTGGGACGCGGCGCCGTCCGACCGTTTTGGCTTGTCGCTGGCGCGCAGCTTTTCCGTGGGCAACGTCAAGAACATCAACGTCAATCTGTCGGCGTACCAGACCCAGAATGCGCAGCGCAACGACTCGCAGATCTATCTCGGGGTGAGCATTCCGTTGGGCGGCAATTCGATGTTGTCGAGCAACTTCCAGCGTTCTGGCTCCGGTGGAGCATCGGCCAATGCCGGTTACAGCCATGACGACGGGCAGGGCGTGAATTATCAACTGTATGGCGGCGTGGGCGACAACAAATACGTGAATGCCTACGTCGGCAAACGTGCCTCGACTTATCGCGCCAACGCCTCCGCGACCACCGATGGCAGCACCTATCGCTCGCTGACCGGCGAACTTGACAGCTCGCTGGTCGTGACCCGTTACGGCGTGTCGGCCCATGGAAATGGTTCCAATGGCGACACGCGATTGCTGGTGTCCACCGACGGCGTGCCGGACGTGGCCTTCACCGGCCAGGCGCGGACCAACAAGGATGGCTACGCGGTAATGGATGGCTTGCCTTCGTTTCAGGCCTACGAGGCCCGGGTCAACATGGAGAAGTTGCCGCTCAATACCGAAGTGACCAACCCGATTCAGCGCCTGGCTTTGACCGAGGGCGCAATCGGCTATGTCAACTTCGCCACCGGCCAGGGCCACAACGCCCTCGTAGCGTTGACTCAGGCCAACGGTCAGCCGGTGCCGTTTGGCGCATCAGTTCAGGACAAGGACACGAACAAGGAAGTCGCAATCGTCGGCGAGGCGGGCGTGACCTATTTGCTCGGCGCAAAAAGCGGCGCGCGACTGGTTGCACGCTGGGACGAAGCCAGGAGCTGCACGCTGGCTGTTTTGCCGGAAGAAGACGTGCTGAGCAATGTCGCCAAGCCCGTGCGGTGCCTGTAATCCGGGCATCGATCGATGCCTGTTCCTTGATTTTTGTGGAGAACCCATATGTCAGTTTTCAAGATCCAGCCTTTATTCAACCGCCTGAGCCTGCTGGTCGGGTTGTCTGTTCCACTGCTCGCCAACGCGGCCGTGGTGCCGGATCGCACGCGGGTCATTTTTGAAGAAAGCGCACCGTCGGTGAGCGTCACACTCAGCAACAAGAACCCGCAATTGCCGTTCGTGGTGCAGTCGTGGATCGAAGACCAGAACAGCAAAAAGGTCAGTTCACCGTTCATGGTGTTGCCGCCGTTGCAGCGCATAGAGCCTAATGAAAGTAGCGTGCTGCGCATCGTCAAACTGCCGGATGTGGCGTTGCCCACCGACCGTGAGTCGGTGTTCTATCTCAACGTGCGCGAGATTCCACCGAAGACCGAAGCGGTGAATTCGATGCAGATTGCGCTGCAATCGAAGATCAAGTTGTTCTACCGCCCGGCAGCCGCCAAGCGTGAGCGCGGCGAAGATCTCGCATTGCGCATGAACTTGAAAATCGACCCGGTCGGCAAGCAATTGTTGGTGGACAATCCTTCGCCGTTTCACATCACCGTGGTCGGTCTGCTGACCGGCCCGGACCAGACCAAAATGCCCATCGATACGCTGATGATCGCACCCTTCAGCGGCGCCCGGATTGCCCTGAGCAATACCAGCTTCAGCGAACTGCGGGTTTCGAACATGAATGACTTCGGCGGCCAGACCGACTCGCTGTTCACCTGCGCAGCCAATGTGTGCAAGGCCGTGAAGCCATGACATACCGCGCGTTGCTCAGACTGGGCGTGGTCGCGTTGCTGCTGGCGTTTTCCCAGGCGTCCTGGGCACTGGTGTGCAAGTCGTCGCAGGGCGGCAGCTACCTGAGCGAGTACATCGGCCCGGTCTCGGTGCCTGACACCGTGCCGGATGGCACGATCATCTGGCGCTCGAAAACCCACGTGGTGCCCGCCGATTGCTGGAAGGTGCACGACATTCACTTTCAGGAAGACGATCCGATCTATTTCTATGGCAACCCGGCCGGCCTCGACGCCACGCCTTGGGGCATCGAGTTCGGCCTGGTGTACCGCCAGGTCACCTCGTGGGACGGCGACTGGAGCGCCAACCCGACGCAGGGCGTCAACAGTGGCTATATATCCCGTGGCTGCCCTGGCGCGGCCAATGATGCCGACATGTTGGCCTGTTCACGCGTGACCCCAAGCATCGCGTTTCAAGTGGTGATCCGCAAAAGAGGTCTGCTGCCGCTGCAGCGTCCGTCCCAGGACACCTACGACGTGTTTCAGTTTGACGGCCTGTACGGACTCAATGGCGGCCCGAGCAACCCTTTCGGCAACTTCCGCTTTCAACTGAGCGGATTGCAGAACATCGTCGGCACCGCGTGTACGGTCGATGTCACCGTGACCCCGGAACCGGGCATCGTCGACTTCGGCGTGATCCAGAAAACCGCCACCGGGTTTTCGCCACCCAACCCGACCAAGCCATTCAGCCTGGCCCTGGAGAAGAAATGCAGCAGCGCAATCAACATCGGCGCGACCTTCGTCACCGCCAGTCAGCAGGGCGAGTACAACATTTTGCCGGCGGGGGATAGCCAGTTCGCTATTCAGGTGAGGGATGCGCAGAACAACCTGGTACCGATCAACGAACCGTTTCCGCTGGCCAATTTTCCGGCCGACGTCAGTCATATCGATGTGCCTTTCAGTGCCTCGGTTGTTTCGCTGGGCGACCCTAAAGTCGGGCCGTTTGAAGCGATAATGGTGGTGCAGGTCATCTATTACTGAATTAGCAGCGCGCGACGCATGCTGGGGTAACTGGGCAAGGGATATCTACAGAGAGACTTATGCCTAAGGCAACGATTGTGGATAATTATCCGTTTATTCGATCTTCGGTTGAATGCTGCTCAAGCAGGAAAGCTTCGACGTCGTTGCTGAACCGGATAATGGCGTCAATGCGCTGCAAATAGCTCGCTAGCACGCCTCTGGTGTGGTCGTGCTGGTCATAGGCATGTCCAAGACTGGACGACTTCGAAGTTATTTCGCGTATCAGTACTTGAGCCTGCTTTCAAAAACTCTGGTACTGGCCCCACAATCGGCGCAGAGCCCTTCGATACGTTGCATGAAAGCTGACGCAGCGTGGTTGATCTCCAAGACCAATGACATCAACTAGCTGGTAAAGCGTTTAAGACAGTCCCGAAGGGCAATATCTTCTTTCCCAATCTTGCCATCAGCTTGGTACGGCGCAGCAATTTAAATGTCCTTGAGCTGAATCTCATTCAGACGCTGCCCCGCCGCGACTTGATGATCCTGCAGTAGCTCGTTAACGGTTGAGCAACAGCAGTTCAACGAGGCAATGCTGCTGAGCATCAAGACGATCAGTACATACGAGGCGCGCTTTTGATCGGCGGCTAAACGAAAGCGTTGGTCTATCTGGTTTATTTCGCCAAACGCAATCACCTGCTATCGCGTTTGGCCATAACAGCCCTGACGCATGATTGCCGAGCTTTTTGATACAAGGGCTCGTCTAGAATAGGACCGCGCGCGATTGACGGCTTTCATGTTTCCAGCCGGACTTTCAGCCGTTGTGCCTTCTCAATATCAGGGCAGGATCATGGTAACGACGTATTTTCCCGAGCGCACCGGCGAATCATATTCGTCAACCAGTTGATATTGCCTCTCGTAGTTCCGTTCACTTCGACCGCTGCCAGGCAGTAGCTTGACGTTTACTTGTGTTTGGCCAACCGCAACAACTGTAAGAGGAGGCGTTACATGCTTGGCGTCGAGATTCGGGCCGTGGCTGGTCGATGGACAGCCTTGCAGATCCACGACGGCGCCAGCGAGTAATTGAGCGACACAACTTGGTTCGGTAATGCTGCCAGTGAAATGGATAATGCCCTGCGATACTGGCGATGCCGCCAAGCAGGTTCCGTTAGATGTGAAGCAAAGGCTGAGTACGGCTGCCAGACATCTTCTGCTCATGTTTTACGCTCCAGGATTATAGAATCTAGGTCGTCAACAATCTTTGAAACTTGAGGAAGTTATAGCAGGCACTACCAAATTCGGCGCTTTTGCCATCAAATTCGTATCGAGCTCTCCGATTCAGAATATTGCCAAGATCAAGTCGCTGGGAATTTTCCTACAAGGCTGTCGGCCGAATCCTTCGCGATGTAGCAAAGCCACTCGCTAAGATTCGCCCTCTCGGGTCGATTAAGCGATGGTTTGACGATGGTCTTTCCACGAATTCTGGTGCTGGAAAATCAAGGTTTTGTGCGCAACGTGCTGGTCAAGATGTTGCAACGTCTAGGCGTGCGTAACGTAGTGGAGGCCACAGATTGCGATCAGGCAATGATTCAGATACATCTGCATGGCGGTGTCGACATCGTGATGTGCGACTTGGGAAACCGTGGGCTGGATTGCCTCGGTTTTTTACGCGGCGCTAGTCAGAGCGGCATGGTACGTGCTGTGGTGCTGTGCAGCGAATTGCAACCGGAACTGCATCGTGCGCTGGGGCAGATGCAATCGCTGGCGGGGCTTCAATTGCTGGGCGTGTTAAGCCGTCCGATTCAGCAACGATCTCTTTATCGCCTGCTACAGCGTTACAGTCCTACCCGAACCGACTCATCGTTGAGCACTCAGCACAAGGAGTTACCCAGCGAAGACGAGGTGCGCCAAGGTCTGGCGCTAGGGGAATTCCGTGCCTGGTTCCAACCGCAATTTCAGTTGGATACGGGCGCGGTGATTGGAGTCGAAGCACTCGCGCGCTGGGAGCATCCATCGCGGGGGGTTTTGCTGCCCTCCGACTTTCTGGCTGCCGTAGTGGCGTATGACCTTATTGATCAGATATTCAAACAGCTGCTGGAGCAGGGATTGAGTCTGATGGGAGTTCTGCGTAATGAGGGAGTCAATCTTGAGCTGGCTTTTAATCTTCATGCCTCTCAACTCGTGGGCAACGGACTCGTCGAACATATCAAGCAGACACTTGAACGCCAGGAATTCGAAGGCTCTATGTTGATGTTTGAACTGGCCGAAAATGGCTTGCTGGACACTGCTCCTGCCACTCAAGAAAACTTGCTGCGCTTGCGCCTGTTAGGTTGCAAACTATCAATCGACAATTTTGGCGTCGGCTTCTCTTCGTTGAAATTGTTGTGTCAGTTACCTTTCAATCAGATCAAGCTGGACGGCAAGTTCGTCCACCGCCCGGATCACCAACGTAATCGGGTGATGGTTGCTACCACTCAATCTCTGGCGCGATCACTGGGTATGAGCCTGGTTATCGAGGGCATCAGCAGTCTGGAAATTCTGAACAGAGTTGATGACCTCGGTTGTGAAATTGGTCAAGGTTATTACTTGGCGCGACCGATGAAGGGCCATGAGCTTCTGCGATGGCTGGAGGAACGCCGCCGCGTTCGTGGATAACGACCTGTTAACCGGCTCAACTCTGAAGAGTTTTTCTTCGCTCTGGTCTTTGTGATGTTTCTTATATCGACTACTGTCTGAGTACTTGTCCATCATGGCGCATGACCTTGACGTAGTCGCTCGCTGGCGTGTCCTAAAGAGGTTTTTATGCTTAAAGCAATAGTTGTGGACGATCACCCGTTCATTCGTTCCGCAGTTAAAATGCTGTTGAAACAGGAAAATTTCGAGGTGGTGGCTGAAGCGGACAACGGTGCCGACGCTGTGCAAATGGCACGCGAGCATACGCCTGAGCTGATCATCCTAGATATTGCCATGCCCAAGCTTGACGGACTCGAAGTGATTTCGCGCATCAGTGCTTTACGCCTGCCCAGCAAGATTCTGGTGCTGACTTCGCAGTCACCGCTGTTTTACTCAATGCGCTGCATGAAGGCCGGAGCGGCTGGATACATCTCCAAGACCAATGATATGGGCGAGTTGGTCAAAGCCATCAAGGCCGTGATGGACGGTTACACATTCTTTCCCAACCTGGCCACCAGTTCGGTACGTCGCAGTGATACCACCGCCACGGATCTAGAGCTTATACAGAGCCTTTCCGATCGGGAGCTGACTATTTTGCAACGACTATCCGTGGGCATGAGCAACAAGGAGATTGGCGACGTCATGCTGCTGAGCAACAAAACCGTCAGCACTTACAAGACGCGTTTGATAGAGAAGCTCAAGGTTAAGTCGGTGGTATATCTCGCCGAATTTGCCAAGCGCAACAACCTGATCTGAATGAATATTTTCAGAGTATGTCTATTCGGCATGCTGCTCTGTACGTGGCTGCCCTCCGGGTCGATGGCCTCCACCCCCCTGCAGCTTCTCGGGCGTTCGGTGGTGGATGAATATTCCGTTTCTCTCGACGAGGACGATTGGGGCTGGCTACGGCAGAAAAGCCGTCTAGTCTTGGGCACCTCGACACCGGACTACTCGCCATTCGGCATCACCAGCAATGAAAAAGATTACGAAGGATTGACGGCAGATTACGCACAGTTGATCTCGCAATTGCTGCACGTGAAGATCGAGGTTCGCCGCTATGACTCACGCGGGGAAGTCTTGGCAGCGCTGAAGAAAGGCGAGATCGACCTGCTCGGGACTGCCAACGGATACGAGGCCAACGACCCGGAGCTGGTTATTTCGCAGCCTTATGCCGATGACCAGCCGACGCTGGTCACCCGAATCGGCGACAACAAGACCCTGCCGGTCGACTTGGCAGGCAAGCGCGTGGCGATGCTTTACCACTATCTCCCGCCGGAGAAAGTCAAAGCGTTCTATCCCGATGCCAAAGTGCAGGTGTTTCCCTCAACCCTGAGCGGGATCGGGGCCGTCGCGTTCGGTCAGGCTGATGTCTATCTGGGCGATTCGATCAGCTCCAATTATCTGATCAACAAGAACTACCTGAACAATGTTCAGCTAAGCGGATTTTCGCGAATAGAAGTGCAACCGTTCGGTTTTGCCTTGGCGCGAAAAAACGGTCGACTGCTGCGAATTCTCAATCTAGCAATGACTTCCATTCCTGCCGATGAGCGCATGACTATCCAGCGCCGTTGGGATGCCGGTGGCGCGCAAATGTCTGGTTTGCAAGGTTTGCAGTTGAGTACGTCTGAACAGCGCTGGCTGGATCGTCATCCGCGGGTAAAAGTTGTCATCAACGAAAACTTCCTGCCTCTCACCTTTCTCGACGAGGAGGGAAACTTTCGCGGATTGAGCGCTGATGTCCTGGCCAAAATTAGCCTTCGCACTGGTCTGAAATTCGATCTCCAGCGGGGAGATTCGGTCAGTGATCTGATTGGTCAAGTTATCGGCGGCAAGGCCGACATGCTCGCAGCATTTACCCCAAGTGCAGAGCGCGAAAACGATTTGCGTTTCACCAGACCTTACTTGACCACTCCATTTGTTTTGGTCACTGCCAGCGGCAATGATAAACCGAATACATTGGATCAGATGTCCGGTAAACGTCTCGCGCTAATACGCGGTAACACAGTGCGCGAATATTTGATTGAACAGTTTCCTAACGTGCAATTGGTCCCGGCACAGAATGCAGCCGATGCGATGGCCATGGTTGCGCTAGGAAAGGTCGACGGCGCAATCAACTCATTGATCAATGCCCGTTACTTGATCTCTCGTCAGTACCGCGGGCAGTTGCAGATCAGCAGTACCGTCGGTACAAAGCCTGCGCGCATAGCGATTGCAACCAATCGTGGTGCATTGGAGCTGTATTCAATCCTCGAAAAAGCGTTGCTCAGCATTTCTCCGGAAGAAATGGATGAGATGACCAACCGCTGGAGTAGTGAAGTATCGGTTAACGACAGTTACTGGATGCGCCATCGCAGCTTTATCATTAAAGGATTTTTCATTGCGGGCATCCTCCTATTGATTGCGCTCGGCTGGATCACCTATCTGCGTCGGTTGATACGCAAGCGACGTGAGGCGGAAATAGCCCTTAATGATCAAATGGAGTTCATGCGCGTCTTGATCGATGGAACGCCGCATCCCATTTATGTGCGTGACCGCCATGGCCGGCTGGTGATCTGCAACAGCGGCTATTTGCAGGCGTTTGGCGTCGAGCGGGAGGCGGTGATCGATAAGAAGGTGACTGAAGGGGTGCTAAGCAATTCAACTGAAGCGCAGACTTTTCAGAATGATTATGTGCAGGTGATGGAAGACGGACTGCCACGGATTCAGGACCGCCGCCTGACAATGGGCGACGGGCGCATACTGACCATATATCACTGGATGCTGCCATACCGCGGCAGTGATGGCGCCATCAGTGGGATGATTGCCGGCTGGATCGATGTCAGCGAACGTGAGCAACTGCTGCAGGAGTTGCGTGTAGCTAAGAGCCATGCCGACGATGCTAATAGCGCGAAAACCACGTTTCTGGCGACCATGAGCCATGAAATTCGCACGCCCATGAATGCTGTCATCGGCATGCTTGAATTGGCGATGAGAAAAGCTGATCAGGGAATCATGGATCGTTTTGCCATTGAGGTCGCTTCTGGCGCGGCGCGCGGCCTGCTGGATCTGATTGGCGATATCCTCGATATCGCCAGGATTGAATCCGGTCGTCTATCGCTGTCGCCCGAGCGTGCCAATCTACGTGAGCTGATCGAGTCCGTCGTGCGGATTTTTGAAGGTGTGGCCCGCCAGAAAGGTTTGCGTCTGCTACTGGATCTGGACCCCGAGAGCAATGTTGACTTACTGATCGATCCGCTCCGGTTCAAGCAGGTGATTTCCAATCTGCTGAGCAATGCTATCAAATTTACCGATGCCGGGCAGGTTCGCCTGAGCGCGCAAGTACGCGATAATGGCAACGAGCGGGTGGACGTCTGCGTGCGGATTGCAGACAGTGGTCGCGGTATTTCCAAAGATGATCAGCAACGCCTGTTCAGTCCATTCACTCAGGCTGCCAATCATGGCCAGTTGGCTCAGGGTGGCTCTGGGTTGGGTCTTGTAATCAGTCGTACCTTGTGCGAGATGATGGGCGGTACGTTAACGATGGACAGTCAGTTGGGGCAGGGTACGCAAATTGAGGTACGTCTGGACTTGCCGACCTTGGATCCGGTTGACGCAGTACCTGTGTCTGAAGTTGAACCCACGAGGACTGGCCACTCGCTGAACATTCTAGTGATCGATGACTATCCGGCCAATCGTCTCTTGTTGTCGCAACAACTCAATTATCTCGGCCACAAGGTGACGGATGCAGAGGACGGTGCCCACGGCCTGCGCACTTGGCTCAACGAAACATTCGACGTCGTCATAACCGACTGCCATATGCCAATGATGAATGGCTATGAGCTCGCTCGCGCGATTCGCGATGAAGAGCAATCGCGCGGTGTGCCACGCGGCCTGCTGCTCGGCCTTACCGCAAATGCCCAACCAGAGGAAAAGGAGCGATGCATCGAGTCCGGAATGGACGATTGTCTTTTCAAACCAATCAGTCTGAAGGACCTGAGCGCGCGTCTGGCGTGTGTCGATCCGCAGCTCAGACCATTCATTGAAGAGCGTGAGTCGAAGTCTATGTCCGACGGCATAGACTTGAGCAGTCTGGAGCAGTTAGCACGTGGAGACGCAGCTTCGATCAAGAGTCTGCTGAGTGACCTGGCCACAAGTATCGAAGACGACAAGGCTAGTTTGCTGCGCCTTTTTACTCAGCATGATCTGTCAGGACTCGCCGACATTGCGCACCGAGTCAAAGGCGGCGCTCGTATTATCAAGGCTGAGTCGCTGATTCAAGCTTGTGAGGCGCTGGAGCGGGCCACTGAGACCCGTGATGACAGTTCCCTGACCGATGCGGTGGATGTCTTGCAACAATCGATGGAACATTTGGCGGGGCAACTGCAAATCTATCTGAAAGGATAGCGGCGGGACGTGTTTTTTTTGCTACAGACGATCATCGTTGCGAATTTTCCTACATCTTCAGGCGTACTCCCTCATTAACGTTGCAGAGGTGTCAGCGTTTAGCTGATACGCGTACCGAGCGGTTGATAACGGTCTTATGCGGGAGCATGAAGGACGCTGTCGACCTGCCGGATGCAGTGAGCAGGTCACTCGGTTCAGCAAGAAAGGGTGCTGTGTACGAGTGTTTTGTTCCTCCCACATTTAATGATTGGAGCAGTTGATGACCCTTCAACGTATGTCTTCTCGTGTGCGTATGTCTCTTGGCGGACTGGTTGTAGCAGCGACCTTGAGTGCCTGTACCAGTGTACCGGTGCCGGAACAGCAGATCACGTTGGCCAAGGACGCAGTCAACCGTGCCGTATCAGCGGATGCAATCCAATATGCGCCGCTGGAAATGAAAGCTGCGCAGGACAAGCTGTTCTTGATGGAGCGCGCCTTGGGCGAAAAGAACTACGCGAGCGCCAGGTTGTTGGCCGAGCAGATTGAAGCCGACGCCAACCTCGCCGAGCGCAAGGCACGTGCGACCAAGTGGGACAAGCAACTAACAGACGCTCGCAGTGGAATTCAGGTGCTCAAGCAGGAAATGCTTCAAGACCCGCTTACCGATTTCAACCCGCCTGCCCGCGCCGAATAAGGAATGCCCCATGTCCGCTTTCAAATTACTGCCAGTCGCTGCGTTGTTTGCGTTGATGCTGGCCGGTTGTGCAACACCACCGGAAAACCCGAACCTGCTCGAAGCCCGCGCGCAGTTCGCAGCGCTGCAGAACAGGCCTGAATCAAACACGCTGGCAGCTATCGAAACGAAGGCCGCGTTCATGGCTTTGAACAAGGCTGACCAGGCGTCTTTGGAGGATCGCCAAGCGTCCGAAGTCGAGCAGTTGAGCTACCTGGCCAGTCAGAAAGTTTCCTTGGCTGAACAGACAATTATTGGTCGCCAAGCTGAAGCAGGACTGAAGAAGATCGACGCTGAGCGTACCCAGGTGCAACTCGACGTGCGTACTCAGCAACTCAAGGCGCTGCAAGCGATGAACGCGCACAAAACCAAGCGTGGCGAAGTGGTTACCTTTGGCGATGTGCTGTTCGATACGGGCAAGGCCGATCTAAAATACGGCAGCCAGCGCAAGTTCCAGGAACTGGCCGACTTTCTTGGTAATAATCCGGAACGCAAGGTGCGGGTAGAAGGATTTACCGACGATGTCGGCAGTGAGTCGAGTAATCAGGTTTTGTCTGAGCGCCGGGCCAATTCGGTTGCCAATGCCTTGTCGCAAATGGGCGTGGATCGTCGCCGGATCGTGACCCAAGGGTTTGCCCAGCAGTTTCCGATCGCGGATAACAGCAGCGCTGCCGGTCGTCAGCAAAACCGGAGGGTCGAGGTGATCCTATCGAATGGATCGCAGGCGATCGAAGCGCGTCACTAATCCATTGTCTTGACTTCTTTGCGCTCCCTTCTGGGAGCGCGTTTTTCTGGTGACCTCGAACTTGCCAACAGGGGTTAGTTGGCCATTCCTTTCGCTTCGAAAATTTCCTACACGCGAAGAGAATCTTCCAACTCTCACTTGCCCCCTCGCTCACTAAATTACAGACCTCACCCGAGCGCTGACTGAGTGCAGTCAGGCGACACTCGGCCCCAATATTTTGCATTCTGCCACCGGTACGGTGGTACGACGGAGGTACTGAACATGAAGACGCTCAACCCGAATCAACACGCCATCCTGATGCGTCCGGCTGTTTTGCTTGCCATCATCTTGTCGTTGCCGATGTCTGCACAGGCTTATACGGCGGTGGTTGAGAAGAATGCGATAGTCGAGGGTGAAGTCGTTACGGGCGTGCAGAGTATCGGTGCCGACGGTACGGCCAATTACACGCTGATCGAAGCAGCTGGCTCGCAGTCGGTTTTTTTCAAGAGCGTCTCGAGCGATGCGTTGGTGAAAGGGCGTCAACTTATTCTGAGCGGTACTTCCAATCGCAGCATCATTAGCGCTGGTGCGTCACAATCTATATGCACTTCCGGTGTGGCTAACAACACTATTCTCAATGGCGGTTCGCAAACTGTGCAGAACAGGAACAGTCTGGCCAATGGCACGGTGATCAACCTCAACGGGATGTAGACACTGACATTTGGAGGCGCTGCTACAAAAACGGTGATCAACGACGGTGGCCAGCAGCTGCTGATAAACCAAGGTACTGCGCGAGATACGCTCATTCTGACAGGCGGCGAACAGAGCCTACTTACAAGCTTTCTTGGTGGGGCCTTGGCGATACACATACATGGGTGACGGTGGCTTGCAGAGCGTCTACGACGGTGCACGGCGAATCACAGCAGAGTCAGCAACTGCGGACGAATCAACCTTTATCGCGGCGCACAGGCCAATGAGCTGGTTGCCGAGCAGGGGGGACCGTCAATGTCATGGAGAACGTGTGAAAGCCGTGGACTCGATGAACCTCAACGGTGGGCGTTTGGCCTTCACCCCGGCAGACGACGGCGCCTTCTAGACCTTCTCTGTCAATGCCCTTTCCGGCAGCGGCAGTTCTCTCATTAATACGAACCTTGCCACGTAAACGGGCGATTTGCTGGTAGTGAAAGGGATTGGCCTGGCGAAGGGCGACCATACGTTGGTGGTGAGTGATTCGGGCCATGAGCTCGGGACATAGAACGGTCGTGTGCTTTTGGTAGATACCAACGGTGGCGGTGACAGGTTCGGCCTGTACGGTGGACATGTTGACGCCGGTGCTTTTCGCTACACCCTGCAGCAGGAAGGTAATGACTGGTTACTTGCGAGGGTAGTGAATATCCCGGCCCCTGGAAACCCTGCACCTGTAGATCCTGTCACACCAGTTGACCTCGTCACACCGGTCGATCCAGATGCCACTGTGGATACGGATAGCCCGGTCGATCCAACCGCGCCGGTCGAGCAAGAAGCATCCGTTAAACCGACGCCTCCAGTTGATCCGGTGGTGCCAACGCCGCCGACCGACCCTGATCATGCGCCTGAAACTCTATTCAAAGGCGCAAACGCTGCAATCGCTTCCCATACGGCCGGTGCTAGCACTATGGAGTGCGCAGATGAATACCCTGACCAAGCACCTCGTAGAGTTGCGCATGGGCATGGATCAAGGTGGCGTCTGGGCCAGGGCCATCGGCAAGCGTTTTGAATTCAGTGAGCGTTCCAGTCGGGACTACACCCAGGACATCAGCGGCGTAGATCAAGACACCGACCAACATGGGCAGAACGGTAAAGGGTTCCTACAGCACCAATGGCGTAGGAGCGAACGTCGAGATCGGCAAGCGTATTAATCTCAAAGACGGCTGGTTCGTTGAGCTTCAGCTTGAAATTACCGCTACGCGCACTCAGGGCTCAAGTTACACCATCAGCAACGGGGTTAAAGTCAAGACCGACCAACTGGATTCGCTGCAGCGTCGATTGGGGGCTCTGGTAGGCCGCAGCCTTGATCTGGACAACGGGATGAAGGTCCAGCTTTATGCAAAAGCGTCTTACATCACTGAGCACTCCGGTAACAGCCGCGTTTCGATCAATGCCAACAAGCTGCAGGCAGCCTTGCCTAGCAATCGGCTGAAGGTGGGTTTCGGTGCGGTGCTGCAGGTCAGCGAAAACAGCAAGTTATCCCTTGAGGCCGAGCTTGCCCACGGTAACGGTATCCGTCAGCCATTCGGCGTGAACGTTGTTTATCGCTACCTGTGGTAATGCCGTACTCAAAAGCGAGTGGCTTGCAGCCACGCGTTTTTTTTGCGCGAAACAAAAGTGCTGGATGACGTCGCTCGGAATTTTCCTACAAGTGCGAGGAAGCGTCCTACATAGGTGCTTCCCCCGTATCCCGATAATGAACACAGACGAAACGCAATGGCCCGACGCCGGGCAGGCAACGTCGACCCGTCTGAGGGCCGGAAAGGCCTAAAGACACTCCTTCATTATTTGGATGTGATCATGAAAAAGTTTGCTCTTAAAGGTTTGTCGCTTGCTTTGGTTCTCGGTGCAGCCTCTCAAGCTGCAATGGCAGCCGATGGTGAAATCAACTTCATCGGCAGCGTCACAGACAACACCTGTCCAGTGGTGGTCGACGACCTAAACGGTTCGGCCGGTGCTGGCGATGTGGGGCTCGGCAACGTGCCGGCTACCGCACTGGCCACGGCAGGCCAAGTAGCCGGTGGTGGTGCGTTCACCCTGACTATCGATACCACTGCGCCTGGTTGCAACGTCACTGGCAAAAAAGCGGTGGTCAAATTCCTGTCCCTGAGCGGCAACGCTGGCGCCAGTGGGCAGTGGATCGGCCTGATTCCCGAAGCAGGCGTAGCGACCAACGTGGCCGTACAGATCAAGGACGCCGCTGGCAAGGACTTGCAACTGGGTCTGGAGTCGTCTCCATACCTGGATCTGAGCCAGCCGCTGCGCTTCACCGCCAACTACATCGCTACTGGCGCCGCAACCGCAGGTCCGGCCAATGCGAAGGCCGCTTTTACTGTCGATTATCAGTAAGTTAAGTCGATGAACAGCCAGCGCCATTGTGCGTTGGCTGTCCTTTCCCTCGCCTTAGCTTCGACGGCTACTGCGACACGAGGTGATCGAAATGAAAAGCTTTGTTTCCCCTTTCAAAACCACAGCTGTACTGGCTCTGTTGCTCGGCAGCTCGCTGCTCAGCACCTACAGCCAAGCCGGTGTAATGCTCGGCGGCACGCGTATTGTGTTCGACGGCAGCAAGCGTGATGCATCCATAACCGTCAGCAATACCACCTCACAGCCCTACGCGGTGCAGACCTGGATCAACACCGAGGCGGACGACAACACCACGGCCACTCCTTTCATTGCGACGCCGCCACTGTTTCGTCTGGACCCTCGCAAAGAGCAAATGGTGCGGATCCAGAAAGTCCCAGGTGATCTTCCCAAAGATCGCGAGTCGGTATTTTACTTCAATGCCCAAGAAATTCCGGTCGCCGGCCAGGCAGACCAGAACACCCTAAAAATCGCCATGCGTACCCGAATCAAACTGTTCTATCGGCCGGCTGATCTCAAAGGCAATTCACTGGATGCACTAGATCAACTGCGCTGGAGCCTGACGCAAGAGCAGGGTAAGCCGGTACTGGTGGTCGAAAACCCGTCGGCATTTCACGTCTCGTTCATTGGCGTGAAGGTCGCTGCAGGCGCACAGAGCGTGGAAGTCAACGAGCCGAAAATGGTCGCTCCTAAGAGCAGCCAGCGCTATGAGCTGCCCGGCTTCAGTGGCCGCAGCGGGGAAGTGGTGTTTTCTGCGATCAACGATTACGGCGGCTACAGCCAGCCTCAGAAAATCTCCCTGACCAGCACTCCATAACACCCTCGTCCTCACCCTTGCGAATGTATCCGCACGCTGCCGTCGCCGCGTGGCGGAAGCGTATTGAGTATTGTCATGCGAACCGATGCCCTGAATCTTGACTGTCCGTCCGTGCCTTTTACTTCTTTGCAGCTGTCCGCCGCCATCCTGGCTGCGCTGATGGCCGGGGTAGTGCATGCCGATGAACCGGCGAAGTTTGACTCCAGCTTCATGCAGTCATTCGGCGGCGCCAATTCTGGTCCGAACTTGGATCTTGATGCAATCGCCAACAGCGGCAGCATTGGCCCAGGTACCTATCCGGTGGTGGTGCGCTTGAATCAGAGTTTTTTTGACCGCCGCGACATGACCTTTGCCAAGGAAGAGAAGAGCGGTGAGGTGCGTGCGTGCCTGTCTGCGGATTTCCTGACCGAGATCGGGGTCAAGCTCGATGCATTCCAGACGCCGAACATGCCGCTTGGAGAATGCATTGACCTGGCAACGCTGATTGAGGGCGCGTCGGTCAGCTTCGATGCCAACCGCCTGGCGCTCGACATCAGCGTGCCGCAGATTGCGTTGCGTCGTGATGCCGCCGGCTTCGTGTCGCCTCAAGAATGGGATCGCGGGATCAACGCAGCGATGCTCAACTATCAGGTTTCCGCTTCCCAGAATCAGAGTGATGCACGTGGCAACAGCACTCAGTACAACCTCTATTCCAACGGTGGTTTCAACCTGGGTGACTGGCGGTTTCGTTCCAGCTCTGCGTTCCGTCAGGACCAGGATGGCGTACGTGAGTGGCAACACAGCAATACCTACGCTCAGCGTGACCTGAGCGCAATCAAGGGCACCTTGACCCTGGGCGAGAGTTTTACCCCCGGCGATGTGTTCGACAGCATTCCGTTTCGCGGTGCGCAGGTGGCATCCGACATGGGCATGCTTCCCGATTCGATGCAGGGCTACGCGCCGATCATTCGCGGCATCGCCGAGACTCAGGCAAAGGTCGAAGTGCGCCAGAATGGTTATTCGCTCTACACCACCTATGTTGCACCCGGGGCATTTGAGATTAACGACCTCAACGCCGCGTCGGGCAGTGGTGACCTCGAAATTATCATTACTGAGGCCGATGGTCGCGAGCGCCGTTTCACCCAGCCATACGCCACGCTGGCGAACATGCTGCGCGAGAAAACCTGGCGCTACAGCGTGACCGCCGGTGAGTACGACGCCGTGGATGGCGGTTCGCGTCCGGCCTTTGCGCAAGCGTCCTTGGCTTATGGTCTGCCGTTTGACGTGACGCTTTACGGCGGCTTGCTTGGTGCCGATTTCTACAGCGCCGCAGTGGTCGGAGTCGGCAAGAGTCTGGGCAGTTTTGGCGCCGTATCGCTGGACGTCACCCAGGCCCAGACTAATGTACCCCGCAGCACCGAAGCCCCGGCAGGTAAAGAGAAGGGCCAGAGTATCGGCTTGCGATACGGTAAGGCCTTTGAAACCGGCACGTCGGTGCGTTTTGCCGGTTATCGCTATTCTACCGAAGGCTATCGCGACTTTGATGAAGCAGTAAGCCTGCAGGAGCCGAACGACTTCAACGTGACCTCAAAGCGCAGCAAGGTAGAGGCCAGTGTCAATCAGGCGCTGGACAGCTATGGATCGTTCTATTTGAACATGAGTCAGCAGGACTATTGGGGCACCTCGCGCAAGGATAAACAGATGCAACTGGGCTTCAACACCCAGTACAAAGGCGTGACGTATGGCGTTTATGCGAGCAAGACCCTTACTGACAACGTCGGCCAGAACAATCAGGTGGTGTTCACCGTGTCGATGCCGATTGGTAAGACCCGTAGCACCGGGACCTACACCCTCACGCGGAATAACGATGGCAGCCTTGACCAGCGTGCCGGTTTGAGCGGACGCAACGGCGAAGTGACCTACAACGTAAACGCCAATCGCTCTGACAACGCAGGCAATAACGGCTCTGCCCTTGTCGGTTATCGCGCGCCTTATGCCCAACTGGGGGCGGGCGTAAGTGTCGGCAGCGGTTACCGGCAGATGTCGGCCAGCGCTGCTGGTTCGTTGCTGGCCCATAGTGATGGCCTTGAGTTCGGTCAGACGCTGGGCGAAACCGTGGCGCTGGTAGAGGTCAAGGACACGGAAAACGTCGGGGTTCTGAATGCGCCCGGCACGCTGACCAACAAGGACGGCTACGCCCTGGTGCCTTTTGTAACGCCATACCGCAAGAACCGAGTCGCAGTAGACACCAGTGAGTTGGACACCAACGTCGATATAGCCGAAGGCGTGACCAACGTGGTGCCAAGGCGCGGTGCCGTGGTCAAGGCGACGTTCGCCGCCAGTCGTTCGGAAAAGGTCTTGCTGAATGTGCGACTCAAGGATGGAGCTCTGTTGCCGTTCGGCACCAGCGTTGTCGATGACAATGGCCTAAGCGTCGGAGTGGTTGGCCAGGCAGGGCAGGTGTTGTTGTCGGTCGGCGAAAGTAAAACCTACAGCATGAAGTGGGGCGAAAAGGCGTCGCAGCGCTGCCAGATTCAGCTGGATATCAGTCAGGCACCGGTGGTTGATGGGTATCGTGTAATGGAGGCGACATGCGCGCCATAAAAATGGAACAGAGGTACTCTGAAGTTGACGGGTGCGGGGCTGTGGGCAAGCTGCTGTTTTCGGTCTCTGTGTTGCTGTCGTTGACTTGTGGTCAGCAGGCTTTCGCCGGTTGCACCGAAACGAACGGCGGCAGTCTGCACACCATTGGCGACGTCTATATCCCGCAGGATGCTCCTATCGGTTCGACCATTGGGGCGGCGAAATACGCGCGATTCCCTAACCTTACATGTACGACCGGAACGGCGTTTACTGTTCAGGGCTTCATGATGGGAACCAAAAGTAAGACCATCACGGCAGCCGTCGGCGGGATCGTCGGGGCATCGCTCTTTGAGACCAACGTGCCGGGTATCGGAGTGGCTGTCGTCAACGAAGTTCGACAGAATTTCATCTGCCGGGTGAGTTCAAGCTGGGCTTTTCCAATACTGTTCAAAAGTTGCGGAACCGGGGGTTACACGCAAGGCATGACCAACAGCCTTTACCTAGTAAAGACAGGGCCGATAGCTGCGGGGAGGCATAATTTTAATGGCTATCAGGCCTATCGGATCGATGTGAACAACAGCGACTCGACGTTTACCTTCGTCACCGGCATGGTGTCCGGCAGCGTTACGGTGGCCGGCTGCAGCTTGCCCGAGTCGGTCGGTAAAGTCCTGCAAGTGCCACTTCGAAGCTGGGAGCGAAGAGTTTTTAAGGGCCCGGGCAGTTTTACCGAAACCGTCCCGTTCAAGATTCCGCTGGATAACTGCGTCGCAGGCAACTACGCCACAAATCCGAGCTGGAACTACTTCAAGGGCAACAGCGCGAATATTCGACTAGAAGGCGCCAAAGGTTCGGCCATCGTCAATGCAGCGCAGGGAATACTGGGTCTCAACTCCGAGGGCACTGCCAAGAATGTCGCGGTGCAAATCCTCAAGCAGGACGGAACTACCATGCCGCTAGGAATCGAGGTGCCGGTAATGCCCGTCAGGAATGGCATTACAACACTGACTTTCGGTGCGCGTTACATACAAACTGCCGGCAGCACCACCGGTCCGGAACCCGGCGCGGCCAATGCGACGGCCAATTTCACGCTCACCTATAAATGACACGGCTTGCGCGAGCGCTTGGGAATCTTCCTACATAGTCGGGAGCTGCGTATCAGTACCGTATGGGGTATTCCACTTATCGAGTACCTGCTAATGGTCAATACGCCGCTATCCAGCAAGTCGTTCAGAATCCTAGTAGCTGATCAGCAAATCTCGCAGCGATCACTGATTGTAAGGGAGCTAACAGCGTTGGGTTATTTCCGGATCGCAACCGCCTCCAATTTCCGTGAAATGGTGACGCTCACCCACTACAATCCCGAGGCGACCGGCCGTTTCGACCTGCTGGTGGTCAACGCCGAGCTGATCGGCAAGACAGGTGTCGACCCCCGAGATTTCTGCCTGCATAACTCGCGCCTTCGTCACGTGCTGATTTATGAACCGAAACGTAAGCATTACCGCTCGAGAACCTTCAGCGAACACGCGCGTCAACAGCTGCGCCTGATTCGAGCCATCGACGGGGCAGAACTGAGGGACTTCCTTTCGACTATCGATCCAGACTTCGAAGTCGCGCGCCCCCATAGCGGCTGATCGTTTCTTGTGCTTAGCGCTGTTCAAAGTTCTAGGAAATTTCCTACAGATCAACGGGACGCAAGCTACATGCCGAGCGAGCGCCACCAACGATAATTTCTCCATTAAGGCGAGTACGCCATTCAATTCAAAGTGTGTAGGTGATGTCCTGAAGCGCCTTCAGGTACAGCCTCGAGGACTTAAACAATGAATACTCAACGACGCTTGTTGTGCTGCCTTGGTGTGGTCGCCTTTATAATGGCGGCGGAACCTGTAATGGCTGCCTGCAGCTGGGACTCAGGAAACAATGCGCCCAAGCAGCTTACTCTTGCAGGTGGAACGGTATTCGCTCCGCGCGATGTGCCTGTAGGCACTACGTTGAATACCGCTTCGACTATGCGAACTATCAATTTTGGGGACAGATTGAGCTGCTATGGCACTGCAAGCTACAGCACTTCTCTTGTTGGCCCCGTGGTGAGCAATATTCCCGTGGATGTAGTGAATCCCCCGCCGGGCTCGATTCTGCAAACCAACGTACCTGGGATTGGCCTGGCCATTTACATGACAGGCTTTGCGACCGCTTGGTCAACGCCAGCAGGTAATCCGAGGAGATTCATTCCTTTTCGTCTGACGCGTAGCGCCGCTTCGACCGCGGTCATGCCGTCGGCAATCATGCGTTATGCCCTCGTTAAAACCGGCGACATCGCTCCCGGCACCCACAGCATCAACCAGTTGGTGGCTACCGGAGCATCAGATATGGGCCACATGTTCGACCTTTACTTTACTGCGAATGTTACATTGGCCGGCTGTACGATGCCTGCGGCGCCGGGTAACCAGATCGATGTTCCGATGGGGACCTGGGAAAAGCGCGTTTTTAATGGCAAGAACTCAACTACCGCTTCCCAGCCTTTTGCGATTACGCTCAACTCTTGTATCGCCGGTAGCAATTACCCTAGCAACGGGTCTAATTCGTATTTCACCGGCAATTTTGCGAACATTCAAATTGATGGCAACAAGACATCAACGATCATCGACGCGACGAACGGGGTTCTTAGTCTTTCCAGCGATTCGACAGCCCAAGGTGTTGCAATTCAAGTGTTGCAGAGTGACGGCACCCCAATGAATCTTGGAAAACCGGTACGGCTTAATCGCGTGATAAATGGTGTGACGACGGTGCCTTTGAAGGCCCGTTATATTCAGACCGGGAATGGGCCTACTCCAAACCCCGGAAGTGCCAACGGTTACGCTAGTTTTTCGGTTACCTACCGCTGAGTCGTCAAGGAGGCCTTTACCTAATCTAATCAATTTATTCGCTTGTCAAATCGCGGCTTTTAGTTTCTTCGGCGCCCCATTATCTAGAACAGTCGCGCGTGCAATGTGTTCGAAATTTAGTTGTCGTTTTTTTAGTTATGCCCATTATCGATACGCCGTTGGATCTAAGGCCTCCCGCTAAGCACGTTTTTTCGGTTCAAATCGTATTGGTTGTTTAGATAAGTGAACGGGTGTGGAGAGGACAAAAAAATGTGGAAACGAGTTGTAAGGAAAGGAGCCCCACCCACCAACACGACAAACGAAAAAGCCATGAATATGGCTGGCAGCGCGCCGATTGAACCAAGGCTAGTTTCACTGGACTGGGCAATCGCCACGGCCCTGAAATGGAACTGGATACCGGGCAACTTCAGGCATTTGGGCTGGGTCTGCCATGGCAATGCGCGGGTTCTGGAGGTTCAATCACACTGCTTTAACGGCTGGCAATAGCCTATCGGTCTATCGCCGCGGATTGCCTGCTCTGGCAAAATCCGCCACATGACTTAGCTACCTAATCTCGATCACATGACCTCTGAACAACCGCGCGCCTTGGCGGCGCAGTTGATGGAGCGTGTCGAGACGCTCGACCAGCAGGCCGACAGCTGGGCAAGACGGTCGAAACGATGGTTAAAGCCGTTGAGACGATGGGCCAGAAGATCAACCGTGATCAAACGCTGATCGAGAAACTGACCCACGAGATCGCAACTCAAGCGCTTGAAGTTTCCCAAGCGCAGCGAGCAGATGAGTCCCGAGCAGGCCAATTTGCTCGATGACCTGATCGATACAGATACCACAGTGATTGAAGCAGAGCTTCAGGCCTTGCAAACAGTGCCACCGGCGGCCGAGAAAAAGCAGAAGCCCAGGCGAACTGCATTACCGGCCGATTTTCCAAGTGCACTGATCCATAACAAACCGGACAACACTCACTGCCCATGTGGATGTAGCCTCAAGCTCATCTGCCATGACGTCAGCGAGAAACTGGACTACACGCCCGGCGTATTTACTGTTGAACGCCATGTACGTGGCAAATGGGTCTGCTATGACTGCGAAACGCTTGCCCAGGCTCCCGTACCGGCTCAAGTTATTGATAAGGGTATTACGACTGCTGGCCTGTTGGCCCACGTCATGATCGCCAATTTTGCCAACCACCTGCCGATTATCGTCAGGAGTCGATCTTCGGTCGAGCGGGTCTGGCGATTCCACGCTCAACCCTAGCTCATTGGGTTCGTGTGACTGGGGTTCAGTTGCAGCCGCTGGTCTATGCGCTGCGCGACGTGGTACTCGGGCAACAAGTCATCCAAAACGATGAAACACCCGTGCAAATGCTCATGTCGGGAACAAAGCAAACTCACCATTCTTATGTTTGGGTCTACGCCACCAGCCAGTTCTCGGACGTGGCGGCGGTAGCTTGTGACTTCAACCAGCCGCGCCGGAGAACATGCTCGCAACTTCCTGAATGACTGGCAGGGCAAGCTGGTCTGCGATGATTTTGGCGGTTACAAATAAGCATGATCGAGACTGGCTGCATACCTGGATGAGCGGCCAGCGCGATCTGGTGCCCGAAGGCTTAGCCATTAGCACAGCACTCGATTACAGCCTGTAACGCTGTGCAGCACTATCGCGCTACCTCGATGACGGGGCAGTACCCATTGACAACAATTGGGCCGAAAACCAAATCAGGCCATGGGCACTTGGGCGCAAGAACTTGCTCTTTGCAAGGTCGTTACGTAGGGGCAAACGGGCGGCGGCGATCATGAGTTTGATAAAGTCGACGCGGCTCAATGGTCATGATCCGTGTATTTGCTTAAAGGAAGTTCTTACGCGGCTGTCGACGCAGCGGGTGAGTGACTTCGATCAGTTGCTGCCCCATAGGTGGCATGCGGTTACGTGGCGCCCGAATGCACACGGGTATGAAGCTGGGGAAATCACGGATCTGGCGCGCAGCGCCAACCTCCAGCCGGGATGAACGTGCCCAGTGAAGACAGAACAGCATCATTGGCGAAAATATCTGGTGCAAAAGGATCCACCAATGATGGGAGCAGGAACTGGCCAATTTTTGCAGGGAGTGTTGAGCACCCGATTTTCCATGGTGCATCTCCTGCGTGATGTTGGCCAAAAGATAATTCGCAGGCTAAAAGAGAAGCGGTTGTTTTTGAGCTTTCAGCTTGGCTGAACAATTCTTGCAAATGAGTACCCGGCAACAGTGGCTCAGGACGGCTGGCGGCGAACATAAAGTAGTCTCCGGCTAATAGTAAACAACCTTGACGCGATGGCTCATCCATCGCCTGCAACCATTGGCCACGAAAAGCGCCAAGAGACAGGGGCAAGCGATCCCAAATTTCGTAGTAGCTTTCATCCAAAGCTGTTTCTATGAGGCAATCATTGGTTTCAAAGTGCATGCGTCCGATGTCCTCATCGCCACTGACCGGCTGATAGTCCATTTTGCGATGCCATTGGCAAATGTCGGCGTCTACATGGGTCACCCCGGCAAAGCCCTGCTGTTTACATAAGGCCTGGCGTTGAGAGTCGCTGAGACTCTCTAGCGTAAGGCCTGGAAGCGGGTTTTTGGGGATTCGCAGATCTGCAAACAATCGCGGTGTCTGTAGCCAATACACAGCGGTTTCGCTGTCCGAGTACCCTGAGCAGCGCTGGATCAAACGCCGCTTCCATACGCCAAGGTAACGTTGAGGAACCTGAGTCATAAATTTTCCGGTACTAAGCTTAGGGAATATGTAGGTAGAGTGGCAGATAGGCCTTGAGCAATTGCACGCCTTCCTGGTTATGCACGTAGAAAATCCATGCCGTGGGCGCATTAGCCAACCTTCATGACAACGCAAAGAAGACGACTTTTTAATAGCGCTAGCCGTTCGAAACTTTGATCGTACAGTCTGCGCATCAGGATACCCGCCCTGGATGCAACCTGTGCAGCGACCTGCTTACCTGCAAATTAATGGTTGTTACTGGCCGATCTCACTCGCTCGCTGCATCGGTCTTTGCGTTGCTCGACCAAGAACACGCCCAGCGTGCAATCCAACTTCTCGCTGGCGTCTTTACCGACGCGCTTGACGTTGAGGACAATGGTATCCGCTTAAGAGTATGCGGACACCATCGCGCTTAATGCTGGCGTTCGGTAGATTTGATGGCTGGACGCTTACGCTCCAAAGGCAGCGCACCATCGTAAACCGTTCCGGAATGTGCCTGAGGCCTGTGCTTTACTTCCGTATTCTGCTTATTATTGAGCTGGCAGGATAGGCTAGGGGAGGGTGCATTAAGGTTTTCCATGCGTGGCCATCTGCCTGTAAAACCAGTCGGGCAGTCACGGAATTCACCCTATTTTTTTTGGAGGCCGCCTGCAATTATCGAGTATCCAGCTTGATCCGGTGTGTGGTTTATGAGCACTGGCTGCCCACGCTTAGAAAGACCTATTATTCCTGTAAGTCCACCTGTATCTACTTAATTGTCGCCCACGAAATGATGAGCGAAGGCACCCACGATCAGACTGTCGGACACCTGTGCTTGCAATTGGCCGTCCTGAAGATCAAACAGCATTGGCCAGCGTTAAGGTAATTGTGCGCGAATGGCAGAAAGAAATGGGGAAGGAGGGCGACTTTGATCCCGGCGAGGAGGCGGATACTCATCGAAAGTCATCCTGCAGCTATGATAAAAAAGGAGCATCGGCAAGTCATGTGCGGGCTCTGTACATCATGAGAGGATCCGGTGCTACACACATGCTTAGCGATGTCCAATGCTACAGAGGCGGTTCGCCGCTCCGACAAAGCCCGATTATAATCAAGGTCGTCCATGATTTAGCAGAAAATAGGATAAGCGGATCGAGCGAGCTTCGCACATAAAATCGACGGTTTGAGGTGGCCACCGTCGCAGAAGGCGATAACTTTATTAAAGACGCGCTTCCTGATGGTTGTATTATCTTTTGGCGGAGTACGTAGCAAAACGAAGTTTTTATTTCAACTCGATGACTCCTCCGTAAAACGAAGAGAGTCGAAATAGCGTTCGTTCCAGTACCTATTGTCTAGAGAGTCGGTACGTATTGTTTTGCCTGTTCTGGGGGAGTGTATGAACTGGTTATCGCCTATGTATAGACCTACATGATTCACTTGTCCCTGATCACCATGCTTGAAAAAAACGGCGTCACCAGGTTGGAGGTCGGCACGGTCTATACGCGGAAACCCTTCATTTATCATCACTTTAGTTGTCCGAGGTAACTCTACCCCTGCTTCGCTGCGGAACAGATAAACCAGCAATCCGCTGCAGTCGAACCCCGTCTCTTCGCTCGTGCCTCCCCACTTATAGGGAGTACCGATTAATTCTTGCGCCCTCAGGATGATGCGCTTACTCGTGTCCGATTCATTGACAGCATCGGAGCTACTCTGAATTGAGGCAGTATATAGTGGGGGAGGCTGATCATTCGCTCCATAACTAAGCGAAGCAAAGCTCAAAACCACTATGGATAGTGCAAATGCTGGAACGTTCACCTTCTTACCACTCGGGAGATTTCGACGAGCAGAAGTTTAGAGTTGCAGTCGTGAAGGCAATGCCGGAAATAGGCTTGCAGTCCGTAGGAAATTTCCGAACTCCTTTTTCAATCACTTGCTGCTTCTGCCATCTCAATTGGCAAGATTACATCCGCTCCCTGATTGCGCACGCCACCTACTTCCCGACCAACTGAAAATCACTCAAGCGTCTCCGTAGGTCGTATGCGTCCGGGTAACACACCTTTCTGACTCCAAGGTCTACTTGTTACGAACACGCCATCGCCACTTAAGGATCAAAAACTCAGCGCCATGGGCTCTGGCTGATGGCACTATGAAGCTTGACTTCGACGGTGAGTAACAACGATGCAAACTTGGCGATTGGACAACGAGCAGTTACGAGCGATGATAACGAGCCAGATAGACCTTCGCGATGCCCTCAGAATATTGGCAGCTCGGGCACCTGTGATGAATTCGAGTCGCTCAGAGTCTGCGTATTGGGGTTTGCTTTCACTGCTAATCCTCAATGCAGATCTTTGGGCGTTGATGATTGGCGAAATGATCGTCGAGGAAATGAACTGCCTAGGCGATCAGCGTGATTGGTATTCAACGGAGCGCTAAGCGCTTCAGTTTGTGGTGGGCGTCTACCAGACACTCTGCTTGATGGAACGGTCGCACCATCGGTGCGGGAGCAATTCGGTATTTCACTCGCTCGCTACGTTGTCAAGCGCGTCAGCACATCTTTGAGAATAGGCATACGGATCATGCCCAATCATACGTGCCGACTGGATCAAACTCATGATTGCCGCTGCTCGTTTGCCGCTGCCCAGAGACCTAATGAACAACCAGTTGGGGCTGCGAGTGCTCACAGTCGTTTATCTATGGGCACTGTTCCGTCCTCTATATATAGAGCCAGTGAGCCCCAGCGCTTTGTCATTAGCAGATCCTTCGGGCACAAGATCGCGCTGTGCCAGCATCTAGGTATGCAGTGCATTGAGTATTGGCGCCCCTTTTTTCTGACGTATCCTTCCGCGATCTTCGTCAGTCATATCTCGCGCTTGCCGTTCGATTTCGTACAACCCGCCAACCGAGTGAAACACCTGCTCGGCCGGTTGGCTTTTGTTGGTCGTATGCAGATCAAAGAACTTTCGGCGGGCATGCGCCATACAGGAGATTTCAGTGATAACCTGCTTGAAGCTTGCTTTTTACCCGGCGACCTCGTCGCACACCAACTGGCAATTCCACTGGCCAAGGAAGTTGCGCGCATTTTTGACCGCACGAGTCGGGCTGAAGTCATAAACCACTGCCTTGAGCGGCAAAAACGGCGTAGTGCAGTAAGTCTAGACGTAGGCACGATGGGGTTTCTTCTGGCCCGGCGCGAGCATCTGCACCAGCGTTTCTGCAGCGTTGATCACGCGTTGGGCAAGTATCGTTTCGCGTAACGCGTCGACAAGCGGCTTAAGCTGCACTCCGGTTTGGCGGACCCATTGCGTCAGTGTCGAGCGAGCAATTGCCATGCCAATGAAATTTGCCTTGGTGCAACCGACGTGCAGCCAGCCAAACGCCTATCGCGTCGTGCAACAGCACTCTCATACGGGTAGCGCAGCGATTGGCGAACAGATAAGCGCAGTGCTGCTTCGCCGAACCGATCACCGTAATCACTCTGGCCAGCGCTGTTTCAATGCCGACACGCATGTCCATGGGTTCGGTTGCAAGCCAGATAGCATCGATGCGAATCATTGCGTGAGCCCACGGACAAAGCGGGGCACATCCTTCAGGATCAGAAGTTGGCCATTTCATTGTGACCGACTGATCGCCAAACGGTAAATCAATGACCGCCGACGTTTCATTCGGCCGTTTTGGCGTAGATTTCACTGGAATAAAAGCAGGTAGCATTGCTGGCGGCTGATCTCGGTACTGCGGCAACGATTTTCGAATTACGTTAGCGTTGGTGCCATGGCTGATGGCGACGCCGGAGATGGCCGCGCCTGGTTACAGCCATTCCGGCACAACCTGGGCTTTGAATGATTTGGGATAAGAGCTTCGTTGGCGCATGGAATGCCTGACGTTAAGGGCGATGGTGTCCGCAAAAAATTAGGCGGACACCATCGCCCTTTATACCTGAGTTCGTAAGGTGACTTGGCCGGACGCTTACGGTAGGTCTACAGCATTACTTAGCGATTTCCTCCGTTCGTAATGCCGATAATCCCGGATCCAGCCCCCATTGGCATACTCACTAGAGAGCACTCGCTAGTGAATGTAGCTCGGAAGAATGGAATGGCAAACCGTCCCACTGCCGTAACCCGGCGGCCGCCATGGCTGCATCTCGAGATGAGAAGCAAGGCTAAATAGAGAATTTAAAGGCTTCGAGGATCAGAACGGTGAGTTTCAGTTGTACGGCGGACCAAAGTGACCGATTACCATCACGATGCCTAAATGCACTAAGCAAAAGTGGTAAGGAAGGTGGCAAGGTTATGCTTCAGATCAGCGGTATGAACGTGGGGTCTGGACGCGAAGAAGCGCAGGGAAGGAATGCTTCCCCATCAGCCGACATATCGAACGCTTGCAGGACTAAAGCTGATACCAATTTTGATACCATAAGCTGCTAAAAGGCGTATTCTGGTGCGATCTCGTGCGAGCTAACAGGCTGATTTTATTGCGATTTTAGTCGCATCATGTTGCATCTAAGATCGCATCGTGATGTTAGCTGTAGAGATCAAGAGTTTTTCCTGCGAAGCATTCTGAATAGCGAGGGTGCGGCTGTAGCGCTTGGCCCGAGTCAAGGTGCGCTGAGGCGGGGAGTTCCCGGCATCAACCAAGGGGGCGCGTAAAGTTTGGCGGCGATTGTACTGGTCTGGCTCTTTAAACGATAGGGCGAAGACGTCGCCGGTGCCGATTGGCACAATCGCGGGACAGTTTTTCACAGATGAAGGTTCACTATCGGTTACAAAGTGTGGCTAAAATGCCATCCATTCACCCACCGCCCTACAGCGGCGCGGGCTCAAGGACGTGCCATTTTGTACTCAGACCACTGCATAAGACGCTGGGCCTCAGGCCGACAGGCGCGCAGTTTGTTCACTTCTGACGTGTGACGAATTCCGTGAAACTCATCATTGCTGCTATTTATGTCATTTCCATTGCATACGTTCACTTGCGTGGCCGTGTGCGCCACAAACTGGGTCGGCAACTGAGCGATCATTCGACGTTTCTGGCACCGATCAACTGCTTTCTCTACCTGTTCTCGAAAAAGCCGAACAAGCCTTACCTTGATCCTACTGAATTTCCTGACCTGAGCCCGTTGCAGGCGCATTGGGAAGAAATCCGCGAGGAGGGCCAGAACCTGCTGCGCGCGGGGGAGATCAAGCGTTCGAACCAATACGACGACGTCGGTTTCAACTCGTTCTTCAAAAGCGGCTGGAAGCGTTTCTACCTCAAGTGGTACGGCGAGAGCCATCCGTCGGCCATGAAGCTGTGCCCGCGCACCACGGAACTGGTTCAGAGCATCGGCTCGATCAAGGCTGCGATGTTTGCCGAACTGCCGCCAGGTTCGAAACTGGTACGCCATCGCGACCCGTACGCCGGCTCCTATCGTTACCACTTGGGCCTGGACACGCCTAACGATGCGGGTTGCTACATCAACGTCGACGGTGAGAGCTACCACTGGCGTGACGGTGAAGCGGTGATGTTCGATGAAACCTTCATCCATTACGCGGAAAACACCACCGACAAGAACCGCATCATCCTGTTCTGCGACATTGAGCGCCCAATGAAGTACCGCTGGGCTGCAGCGTTCAATGCCTGGTTCAGCCGTACGGTAATGTCCGCCGCCGGTGCGCCCAACGATGCGGGCGACCGTACCGGTGGGATCAACCGTTTGTTTACCAAAATCTACAAGATCAGGTTGCGTGGCAAAGAGCTGAAAAAGCGTAATCGTGCTCGGTACTACATGGAAAAGTGGGCGATCTTTGGTGGTTTGCTGGCGATCTTTATTCTGATCTGAACATTATTGCTGTGACTGTCCTGACGCCATCGCTGGCAAGCCAGCTCCCACAGTGGCCAGCGTGAGGCTGCGATCGCATTCACACCGCTAAACCTGTGGGAGCTGGCTTGCCAGCGATGAGGCCCTGAGATTCACCCGATGACTCAGGAGGCTTTTTTGGCCTTCTTCGCTGGCGCTGCCTTGCTCGCCGTTTTGGTCTTCGGCTTGGCGGGGGCCTTGCCACCCAGGCTACGTTTAAGCAGCTCGGTCAGGTCGATAACATCGGCGGTCTTGCGCTGTTCCTCACCACCAACCGTCTCGACATCCTCGATCTCGCCCTTATGGGCCTTTTTCTCCACCAGCGCCATGATCTTGTCTTCGAACTCGTCTTTGTAATCCTCGGGGCTCCAGTCCCCGCTCATGTCCTCAACAAGACGTTTGGCCATGTCCAACTCACCTTTGGCAAGCTGAGGCTTGGTCACTTCGCTGCCCAGTTCCAACTGATCGAGGCCGCGTACTTCCTGGGGCCAGCGCAATTTCACCAGCACCAGCGCTGACTCCAGCGGCATCACCGCCGCCAGATACTGGCGCGTGTGCAAGACGACGCGGGCGAGCGCAACCTTGTTGGTTTTGCTTAACGTTTCACGCAACAGCGCGTACACCTTGCCACCGCGCTTGTCCGGCGCCAGGTAGTAGGGCGTATCGATGTTCTGCAACGGGATCTGCTCGGCGTCGACGAAGGAAAAGATGTCGATGGTCTGGGTCGAAACCGGGTGCGCCGAGCGGATTTCCTCTTCGCTGAGCACCACATAACGACCCTTTTCGTAGGCCACACCTTTGACGATGTTTTCCTTGGTAACTTCCTTGCCGGTCACCTTGTTGACGCGCTTGTAGCCCACCGGGTCCATGCTGCGACTGTCGAGCCAGTCAAAGTCCACGCCTTGGGATGAGGTCGCTGAAACCAGCGCGACAGGGATATGGACCAGTCCGAAGCTGATCGCGCCTTTCCAGATTGCCCGAGCCATGGTGAGTTCTCCGAGTGATGATCAGGTGACCTGAAGCCCGGCGCGAAAGTTTCCAGAGAATGCGCGTTTTCAATTAGGTTCGGTCAAGCCGTGTTACATGTTGTTTAAGGCCGACGGGTTAACAAATCCGAACCTGAAGCGTAGCGTGGACTCGAAGGCTCTACACCACGCACATCGAGAGGCTGACCCATGAACCGATTTCTGATTGGCATTGCCGTCCTGACACTCAGTGGCGGTCTGGTTCATGCGGACGTTGTGCTGGCGCAGAGTCCGACCGGCAACAGCAACAATCCCTATAACAGTCCGATTCGCCGGGCGAATCCCAACAGCATGCAGGGCACCCAGCCCAGTGCGCCGCCCATCCGTGGACCAAGCACCGTTCCCGTGCCGCGTCCGCCAACCCTCGATAACCGGGGCATTGGCAATGGCCAGCCGATCCGTTCCGCGCCGGCCAAGCCACCTACATTCATTCCAAACCCACCCTCGCGAAGCACCGACACTCAACGTTAAACGGCAGGTAAAACGCTCTGCCAGACTTTGAAACGACAAAAGGAATCGTGCATGTTGCGTAAAACCCTTCTGGCCAGCCTGTGCGCCGGTGCTCTGATCAGTGCTCCGGCATTCGCCGCTGTCCCCAAAGAGCTGCAAAGCGAGCAAGGCACTCTCGAAGTCACAACAATTGCCCAAGGGCTTGAGCATCCATGGTCGCTGGCCTTCCTGCCGGATCGCCAAGGCATGCTGGTGACCGAACGACCGGGCAATCTGCGCGTGGTGGGTGCGGACGGCAAGCTATCGGCTCCTCTAAGCGGCGTGCCGCAAGTATGGGCCAAGGGGCAGGGCGGTTTGCTGGATGTCGTGTTGTCACCCGACTTTAAACAGGACCGACTGGTTTACCTGTCCTATGCCGAAGGTGGCGGCGCTGGGGACAAGGCAGGCACGGCGGTGGGGCGCGGTTACCTGTCGGATGACTTGAAAACGCTGAAGGATTTCAAAGTGATTTTCCGTCAGGAACCAAAGCTCTCCACCGGAAACCACTTCGGTTCTCGGCTGGTGTTTGATCGCGATGGTTATCTGTTCATCACCTTGGGTGAAAACAACGACCGGCCGACCGCGCAGGATCTCGACAAGCTGCAAGGCAAGATTGTGCGGATCTACCCGGACGGCAAGGTTCCGGACGACAATCCATTCGTGGGGCAGTCAGGCGTGCGCCCGGAAATCTGGGCTTACGGCATTCGCAACCCGCAGGGTGCAGCACTTAACCCGTGGAACGGCACAGTCTGGGAAAACGAACACGGCCCGCGCGGCGGTGATGAGGTGAATATCATCGAACGCGGGAAAAACTATGGTTGGCCGCTGGCGACCCACGGCATCAACTATTCGCTGCTGCCGATTCCTGAAGCCAAAGGCAAAAGCGTTGAAGGGGGCGTCGATCCGCGCCATGTGTGGGAGAGATCACCGGGCGTCACCGGCATGGCGTTTTACGATGCCGATCGCTTCAAACCCTGGCAGAAAAACCTGTTTATCGGCGCGCTGGTGAGTCAGGAGTTGATTCGCTTGCAGTTCGATGGCGACAAGGTCGTGCATGAGGAGCGCTTGTTGGGTGAGCTGAAACAGCGCATTCGAGACGTGCGACAGGGACCGGATGGGTATCTATATGTGCTGACGGATGAGGAGAACGGTTCGTTGTACAAGGTTGGCCTGAAACCCTGACTTTGAAATGCATGCCCTTGTAGGAGCTGCCCGAGCCTTCGGCAGCTCCTACAGGTTCAATATCAGCATCAGGGGCCGACTACTCACTACGAGCGTAAAGAATCACCACCGCTCGTAACTTCCCCCGCCCAAACCGGCACATCTTCTCGAACTCGCCATGACTGACCGGCACATGCTGGCAGTCAATGGGCTGGCGGTGCTGGCTATGGTCGACGTCCGGATCGTGCAGGTAAACGAAATCCTCATCGCAATCGGTCACCACCACCCAGTGCGGCGATTTCGATCGAGTCAGCCGATAGCTGCTGATCAGCACCAGCGGTTGGCCTCCCGCTTCCAGTAAGCGCGGCAAATCCAGCGGAGCACCGATTACGCGCTCGACATCGGTCTGCGCCAACTGTGCGGTGAATTCTTCATGGACCAGGCGCATGACGTCTTTTTTATGCTCATTGCGTACGCCGTCGAGGAACAACGGCCCCGCCAGGCTCAACTCCAGACGCACGCGAAATCCCCGTCGCCATGCGGCGAGCGCCAATCCCTGCGGACTGCAACCACCATGCCCCGACGTCATGAAAACGGTCGTCGCCTCGCGCCAGATCTGCAGTTCCTCACGGCGCTCTAACAAGCGTTCTGACTGCAACGCCCCCATGGCCATCAACAGACACGCCGGGCCACAGGTGAAATCGGTGGTTTGACCGTACCAAGGCACTTTGATGCTGCGTGAGTCTCGATGCTGGAGAATACGTTTCTCCAGGCGCAGCGCGTCGGCATGGTCTTCGTAGTAATCGTGGATCAGTGCAAAACGCCGGTAGCCGTTGCGTTCATACAGGGCAATGGCGGCGGGGTTGTCGGTGCGTACTTCCAGGCGCAGGTACGCGCAATCGTGTTCCAGCGCGCAAGTCTCGATACGTTGCAGCAGTTGTTTACCCAACCCGCTCCCGCGCGCCTCGGCGGCAATGGCAATGGAATACAGGCGCGCCAGCGACGTACCACGGTGAAACAACGCCAGTGCGTAACCCCGTAAATGGCCGTCGACCTCGGCCACCAGCAGCTGTGCGTGGGCGCGAGTAATCATCCAGTGAAAACTGCGACGGCTGAGCCCGTCCGTGGTGAAACATTGCATTTCCAATGCCAGCAACGCCGGCAGATCTTCAACTACCGCCAAACGAAAAACAGCATTCATATGACCACCGTAAAAGTTGCGTAACGAAACGAGACTTTCGAAAAACTTCGTGCTTAATAGAAAAGGTCTTGTTCTCCAACGGATCAATCTCTATGTCAGCGGTACAGGGTCATTGGCGCGAAGTATCCGAGCAAAATTTGCCGGCGGCAACTTATTTAAACTCAGCAACTGGTACTTCCAGCCGGGTGTTGATCATTGTCGAGCGCAAGGAAGATTGGGCTTCGTACTTCCCCAGCGAGGACATCATCACGGCGCAGGAATACCTCGAGCAAACCCGTGACAGCGAGCCGGGCAAGCGTGTGCAGGTGATCAATCTGTGCCGCAGCTACAAGTACCTCGGCCATGGCTATTACTGCTCGCTACTGGCCGAAGCCCGCGGGCACAAAGTGATTCCGTCGGTTCGCACGATCAGCGAACTGACCAAAAAATCACTTTACGGCCTGGCGCTGGACGACCTCGATAAAACCCTGGAAAAAGCCCTCAGTCATCATCTATATAGCGATACCGAAGGTTTTACCCTGACGTTGTACTTTGGCAAAACTCATATCGAGCCATTACAGGATCTGGCTCGACAATTGTTTGAAGTGTTTCCCTGTCCGATTCTGTTAGTTGAGTTTCGTCGAACTAACGGTTGGCACATCGAGGGCATAAAGTCCGGCACGTTACATAAGTTGCGCGACGATCAGGAAGATCAATTCGCCAATGCCCTTGATGGCTTCAGCCGCAAAGTCTGGCGAGTGCCGCGTTCCCGGCAAGTGGCGCGGTATGACGTGGCGATCTTGCACGATCCGCAGGAAGCGCTGCCGCCATCAAACAGCAAGGCGCTTGCGAACTTTGTTCGGGTCGGCAAGACCATGGGCATCGACGTCGAGCTGATCGAGCGCAAGGATTACGCGCGACTCGCCGAGTACGACGGCTTGCTGATTCGCGAAACTACCAGCGTCGACAACCATACCTACCGTTTCGCCAAGAAGGCTGAAAGCGAGGGGCTGGTGGTGATGGACGATCCGGCCTCGATTCTGCGCTGCACCAACAAGGTCTACCTCACCGACCTGCTCAACAGCCATCAACTGGGCATGCCGGCGACGGAGATTCTGTACAAGGAGCGACCCGAAGATTTCGAACGGGTAGGGGAACGGCTTGGTTTTCCATTGGTGTTGAAGATCCCCGATGGCTGTTTCTCGCGGGGTGTGATCAAGGTCGAAAGCCAGCAGGCGCTGCTCGAAGCCACGGCCGAGCTGTTCGAACATTCGGTGCTGTTGCTGGCCCAGGAGTTTTTCTACACCGAGTACGACTGGCGCATTGGCGTGCTCAACCGCAAACCGATCTTCGCCTGCCAGTACTTCATGTCCAAGGGACACTGGCAAATCTACAACCACAAGGCCAAGGGCCAAGACATCAACGGCGAATGCCGGACAATGGCGATCCACGAGGCCCCCCGCGCCGTGGTGGAACTGGCGGTGAAAACAGCCAACCTGATCGGCGACGGTCTCTATGGCGTGGACCTGAAACAGGCTGGCGACAAGGTGGTGGTGATCGAAGTCAACGACAACCCGAACCTGGACGCCGGTATCGAAGACGCTTATTTGCAGGACGACTTGTATTCGCTGGTGCTGGAAGAGTTCGTGCGGCGGCTGGAGCTCAAGCGTCGCGGCCAGGCCTGGTGAAGCGCCGATGATCAACAGTTTTGCATTGAGCCGCGGTGCCTTGCAGCGAGTCGAACGACTGGACGCCGAGGTGATGCTGTTCAGCGATCCCGACGCCGCCGAGCGTGACCTGCTGCACAGTCATTTCAAAGTCGATGAGCACGCACTGGCCTCGGCACTCGATCCGGACGAAGTGTCGCGAATCGAGTTTCACCCCGACCACTTGTTCCTGATCTGGAAGCGCCCGGAAAACTATTCCGGTGGCGGCAGCCTGGCGTTTGAGGTGTCTTCGTGCGGTTTGCTGTTCTCGCCCGGGCAGTTGCTGGTGATCGCCACCGACGACACGCCGCTGCACGGCCTCGGCACGCGCCAACCGTTAAACACGCCGCTGGATGTTCTGCTCGACCTGCTGTTCAACAACATCCATCACTACCTCGGGCACTTGAAGGTGATCAAACTGGTCGCCCGCGAGTTGCAGCAAAAATTCAACGCCTCGATGCAGAACCAGCATCTGGTGCAAATGTTCAACCTCAGTGAAAGCCTGATCTATTACATCAACGCCCTGCACAGCAACGGCGCAGTGCTGACGCGGCTGCGCAACCACGCCGAAAAACTGCATTTCAACAGCGAAGCGATCGGCCTGATCGACGACCTGATCATCGAAAACAACCAGTGCTACAAACAGGCGGAGATTTACTCCACGGTGTTCTCCGGGCTGATCGACGCGCGCGGCAACCTGATGAACAACAGCATGAACAACCTGTTGCGCAAATTGACGTTGATCAACGTGGTGTTTTTGCCGTTGAACCTGATTGCGAGCATTGGCGGGATGTCGGAGTTCAGCATGATGACGGCGGGAACACCGTGGTGGGTCTCGTATCCGCTGTTCCTGGCGGCGATGTTGCTGGCGGCGGGAGGGATGTTGTTTGGTCTACGGCGTTTGGCCAGTTGATCGTTGGTAATCCTTGTAGGAGCTGCCGAAGGCTGCGATCTTTTGATTTTCAAGATCAAAAGATCGCAGCCTTCGGCAGCTCCTACACGGTTTATGTATTTCTGACAGTCCCGCTTTTGGCCGAACCGCCACCGTGATGCCTTGTTATAGTTCGGGCCTCATTTTCAGCCCGGTAAAGGATCACTGCCATGTCTCAATACACCGCCTTCAGCGTCGAACTGGCCGACAATATCGCCCATGTGCAGATCAATCGTCCGGAAAAGATCAACTCGATGAACGCCGCGTTCTGGAGCGAGATCGTCGAGATTTTCCAGTGGATCGACGACACCGACGAAGTGCGCGTGGTGGTGCTCAGCGGCAACGGTAAACACTTTTCCTCCGGCATCGACCTGATGATGCTCGCCGGCGTCGCCAATGAACTGGGCAAGGATGTCGGCCGCAACGCGCGCCTGCTGCGCCAAAAGATCTTGACCCTGCAAGCCTCGTTCAACGCCGTCGATAACTGCCGCAAACCGGTCATCGCGGCGATTCAGGGTTATTGCCTGGGTGGTGCGATCGACCTGATCGCCGCCTGCGATATGCGTTACGCAGCTGAATACGCGCAATTCTCGATCAAGGAAATCGATATCGGCATGGCCGCCGATGTTGGCACTTTGCAACGGTTGCCACGGATCATCGGTGACGGCATGCTGCGTGAGCTGGCTTACACCGGTCGCAACTTTGGCGCTGAAGAAGCGCGCAGCATCGGTCTGGTCAATCGCGTTTACAGTGACAAGGACGCGCTGCTGGAAGGCGTGCTGGATATCGCTCGCGACATCGCGTCCAAGTCGCCCATCGCAATTGCCGGCACCAAGGAAATGATCAGCTACATGCGTGACCATCGCATCGACGACGGCCTCGAATACGTTGCCACCTGGAACGCCGCCATGTTGCAATCCACCGACTTGCGCGTGGCCATGGCCGCCCATATGAGCAAACAGAAACCCGAATTTGTGGATTGAGAACCATGACATCTCGCTGGACCACTGCAGTACTGGACACCGATCAACCCGGCGGCTGGGCCGTGGCGCGTAGCCCCGAAGGCTTTCTGTTCGACGACAACGGCGCGCTGTTCCCACGGGAATGGCTCAAGCGTCAGGACTTGTCGGTGCTGACCGAGCATGGCATCGGCCACCTCGATGGCGAGCCGGTGTACCTGCTGGAATTGCGCAGTGCCAGCGAGGTCATGGGTTGCAGCTGGAAGGGCCTGCGGGCGTTCATGCTCGACGGCGATCACACGATCTACAAAGTGCTGGGTTATGCCGCGCAGATCGGCACCTGGGCCCGTGAACACTGCTTCTGTGGCAATTGCGGGCAAGCCATGACGCAAGTGCCGCGCGAGCGGGCGATGTATTGCCAGCCGTGTGATCTGCGCAGTTACCCGCGGATTTCGCCGAGCATGATCGTGCTGATTACCCGTGGCGACGAAATTCTGCTGGCACGCTCACCGCGCTTCGTCACTGGCGTCTACAGCACGCTGGCCGGTTTCGCCGAGCCGGGCGAATCGGCGGAGGACTGCCTGATTCGCGAGGTGCGCGAAGAAGTGCAGATCGAGGTGAAGAACATCCAGTATCTGGGTAGCCAGTGCTGGCCGTTCCCGCACTCGATGATGCTGGGTTTTCACGCGGAATACGCGGGCGGGGAGATTGTTTGTCAGGAAGACGAGATCGAAGACGCCCAGTGGTTCAACGTGCACGACCTGCCGCCCTTGCCGGCGTCAAAATCGATTGCACGTTATCTGATCGACGTTTATGTGGCGCGGCGTTTAGGCCACGCTGAACCAGTGCTGCCAGGCTAGGCGCACGGTCAATCCCAGCACCACGGTGATGAACACCGGACGAATGAACTTGGCGCCACCGCTGATCGCGGTGCGCGCACCAAAGAATGCGCCGACCATCACCGACAGGCCCATGCTCAGGCCGATGATCCAGTCCACTTGCCCGGAAAACACGAACACCGACAGCGCCGCGATGTTGCTGACGAAGTTCATGCTGCGCGCCACGCCGCTGGCCTTGACCAGGTCGATCGGGTACAGCAGCAAGCTGCTGACGGTCCAGAATGCCCCCGTGCCGGGACCGGCCACACCGTCGTAGAAACCGAGGCTGAAGCCTTGGGTCGATTGCCACTTCTTCTTGATCGGCGCGTTGCTGTCCAGCGGCGCTTTTGGCGTGCCGCCGAACAGCAGATACAGGCCGCAGGCGAAGACGATCACCGGGAGCATTTTGTTCAGCCATTCTGCCGGCAGGTAATGAGCGACGACGGCGCCGGTCAACGCACCGACCAAGGTGCCGACAATCGCGTGCATCCACTGGCGAGGATGAAACAGCTTGCGCCGGTAGAAAGTGAAACTGGCCGTCGCCGAACCGAAGGTTGAACTCAGCTTATTGGTGCCCAGTACCAGATGCGGCGGCAGGCCAGCGGTCAGCAGCGCCGGCGTGGTCAACAGACCGCCACCGCCGGCGATGGCATCGATAAAACCGGCAACGAAAGCGACAACGGCCAGAATGGCCAAAGTGGTGAGGTCAACGCTGAGTTCAAAAGGCATGGAGTCGACTTATTCGGCAGGGGCGCAGATCGGGGCTGCGCGGAGGGCTGCCATGTTACTCATTTCCAAGTGTTGCGGCGAGTCGACGGACGTCTTCGCGAGCAGGCTCGCTCCCACAGGTTTTTGCGTTGATCTCAAAGACCCTGCAGGAGCTTCTCGCTAAGCGTCAGACCCTACGATCAGCCAACGCCCGCGCCATCCGCGCAATCCCTTCTTCCAGCAACGACCGTGGGCAGCCGAAGTTCAGCCGCACGAATTGCTGATTCTGATCGCCAAAGTCCAGCCCGGCGCTCAAACCTACCTTGGCCTGTTCAAGGAAGAACTGCTGAGGGTTTTCCAGATCCAGCGCCGAGCAATCGAGCCAGGCCAGATAAGTCCCCTGCGGTACATTGATGGTCACGCCCGGCAAACGGCTGCGAACCGCTTCAACCAGATAATCACGGTTGGCCTGCAGGTAGGTTTTCAACTCGGCAAGCCATGGTCCACCTTCGCTGTAGGCGACACGGGTGGCTTCCATGCCCAGCGGATTGACGCTGTCGACCATGCCGCAACGGGCGTGATTGACGCGTTCGCGCAGGGCGGCGTCCTGGATGATCATGAACGAGGTCTTGAGGCCGGCGATGTTGTAGGCCTTGCTCGCCGACATCAGGGTGATCGTGCGCTGGGCGATTTCCGGGCTCAGCGAAGCAGTCGGAATGTGCACGCGGCCATCGAAGCACAGCTCGGCATGAATTTCGTCGGAGATGATCCATGCGTCCTGCGCCACGCAGATGTTCGCCACTGCTTGCAACTCATCGCGGCCGAACACTTTGCCGATCGGGTTGTGCGGGTTACTCAACAACAGCGCGCCGCCACCGTTCAGCGAATCACGCAAAGTGTCCAGCGGCGTGGCGTAGGTGCCGTCAGCCTGCGGCACGAATTCCAGCTCAACCTTGTTCAAACCCCAATGAGCCGGCGCATGGCGCAGTGGCGGGTAGTTCGGCACTTGCACCACGACATTCTGCTGCGGCTGCACCAGCGCCTTGAGCGCCATGTTGAAACCGGATTCAACGCCTGGCAGGAAGATCAGCTCTTGCGGCTGCACCTTCCAGGCGAACTTGTTCCAGAGGTCGGCGACGATGGCTTCACGCAGGTTGTCCTGCGCGACGCTGTAACCCACCAGCGGGTGCAGCAGGCGCTGTTGCAGCGCCTCGATGACCACCGGCGGCGCGGCGAAATCCATATCAGCGACCCACATCGGCAGCACGTCGGCCGAATAGCGGCTCCACTTGGTGCTGCCCGTGTTGTGGCGGTCGAATACCTGATCAAAATCGAAAGTCATGCGCGGTCTCGTGAAGGCGGGTGAGTTCTGTCCGCCATGATAAGCCCATGACCTTGTGGGAGCACACAAAACCTGTGGGAACTGGCTTGCCAGCGATAGCGGTGGATCAGTCACCATCATTGTTGGATGTGCCGACGTCATCGCTGGCAAGCCAGCTCCCACAGGGAATTGAAGTTGTCAGGGAGAGCCCCGACAAACGGCCGACGGTCGGTTTTCACACAGTCTGTGTGGTCATTGTCTACAGTGAAAAAGCGGGCACCCGTTGCCGCAACCGTGTTTGTCCAGATAAAGCCCGGCATCAGTACCGGGTTCCACCTGATCAGGAGTGCACGATGGATCTCAGCCGTCGTCAGTTCTTCAAGGTCGCCGGTATCGGCCTTGCAGGCTCAAGCCTGGGCGCGTTGGGCATGGCCCCGACGCCTGCCTTCGCCGAGCAGGTGCGTCACTTCAAGCTTGCCCACACCCATGAAACCCGCAACACCTGCCCGTATTGCTCGGTCGGCTGCGGCTTGATCATGTATAGCCAGGGCGATGCCGGGAAGAATGTCGCGCAAAATATCATCCACATCGAGGGCGACGCCGACCACCCGGTCAACCGTGGCACCCTCTGTCCAAAAGGCGCGGGCCTGCTGGACTTCATTCACAGCTCGGGCCGTTTGCTGTATCCGCAGACGCGCAAACCTGGCAGCAGCGAATGGACGCGGATCAGTTGGGATGAAGCGCTGGATCGCATCGTCGACCTGATGAAAACCGACCGCGACGCCAATTTCATCGAGAAAAATGCCAACGGGCAAACGGTGAATCGCTGGCTGACCACCGGATTCCTCGCGGCCTCGGCAGCGTCCAACGAAGCGGGCTATATCACCCAGAAGGTGATTCGCAGCCTCGGTCTACTGGGGTTCGATAACCAGGCGCGTGTCTGACACGGTCCGACGGTGGCAAGTCTTGCCCCGACGTACGGCCGTGGTGCCATGACCAATACCTGGACCGATATCGCTAACGCGAATCTGATCCTGGTGATGGGCGGCAACGCAGCAGAAGCGCATCCGTGCGGCTTCAAATGGGTGACCGAGGCCAAGGCGCACAACGCCGCGCGGCTGATCGTGGTCGATCCGCGTTTTACCCGGACCGCTTCGGTGGCCGACTACTACGCGCCGATTCGCACCGGTACCGACATCGCCTTCATGGGCGGTTTGATCAATTACCTGCTGACCGAGGACAAGATCCAGCACGAATACGTGCGCAATTACACCGATGTATCGTTCATCGTCAAAGCCGGTTATGGCTTCGAGGACGGCATCTTCAGTGGTTACGACGTGGCCAAGCGCAGCTATACCGACAAATCCGGTTGGGGCTACGAGATGGGCGAGGACGGCTTCGTCAGAGTCGACCCGACCCTGCAAGATCCGCGCTGCGTCTATCAACTGATGAAGCAGCATTACAGCCGCTACACCATCGACCTCGCGAGCCAGATCTGCGGGATGCCGGTCGATGCCATGCAGAAAATCTGGGACGAAATCGCCACGTGCTCGATACCGGGCAAGACCATGACGATTCTCTACGCGCTCGGCTGGACCCAGCATTCGATCGGCGCGCAAATCATCCGCAGTGCGGCGATGGTGCAACTGTTGCTGGGCAATGTCGGCATGCCGGGCGGCGGGGTGAATGCCTTGCGCGGGCACTCGAACATTCAGGGCCTGACCGACCTCGGATTGCTTTCCAATGCGTTGCCGGGCTATCTGTCATTGGGCACCGACACCGAGCAGGATTACGCCACCTACATCCACAAACGTACGCAAGTACCGTTGCGGCCGGGGCAACTCTCGTACTGGCAGAACTACAGCAAATTCCACGTCAGCCTGATGAAGTCGTGGTACGGCGCTCACGCCACGGCCGAGAACAATTGGCTCTACGACCATTTGCCGAAACTCGACATCCCCAACTACGACGTGTTGAAGATGTTCGACCTGATGAGCCAGGGCAAGGTCAACGGCTACTTCTGCCAAGGCTTTAATCCGATCGCCGCGTTGCCTGACAAGAACCGCGTGATGGGCGCGTTGGCCAAACTCAAATGGCTGGTGGTGATGGACCCGCTGGCCACCGAAACGTCGGAGTTCTGGCACAACGTCGGACCGTACAACGATGTGAAAACCGACGAGATCCAGACTGAAGTCATTCGCCTGCCGACCACCTGTTTTGCCGAAGAGGACGGCTCGCTGGTCAACAGCAGCCGCTGGCTGCAATGGCACTGGAAGGGCGCCGATGGCCCGGGCGAAGCGCAGACCGACATCCGCATCATGAGCGAACTGTTCCTGCGCCTGCGCAAGCGTTATCAGGCTGAGGGCGGCAAGTTTCCCGACCCGCTGCTGAAACTGACGTGGCCGTACAAGATCGCCGACGAACCGTCTCCGGAAGAACTGGCCAAAGAGATCAACGGCAGCGCCGTCACAGACTTCACCGATGCCAGCGGCGCAACGGTCAAGGCTGGCACGCAACTGGCCGGGTTCGGCTTGCTCAAGGATGACGGCAGCACCGCGTCCGGTTGCTGGATTTTCGCTGGCAGCTGGACCGAGGCCGGTAATCAGATGGCCCGGCGCGACAATGCCGACCCGTATGGCATGCATCAGCACCAGGGATGGGCCTGGGCCTGGCCGGCCAATCGGCGGATTCTGTACAACCGCGCTTCCGCAGACGTTGCGGGCAAACCGTGGGACCCGAAAAAGCGTCTGGTCTGGTGGAACGGTAAAGTCTGGACCGGCACCGATGTGCCGGACTACAAGGCCGACGTACCGCCGGAAGCCGGGATGAACCCGTTCATCATGAACCCGGAAGGTGTGGCGCGATTCTTCGCCGTCGACAAGATGAATGAAGGGCCATTCCCCGAGCATTACGAGCCGTTCGAAACCCCCATCGGCATCAACCCGCTGCACCCGCAAAACAAACAGGCCACCAGCAACCCGGCAGCGCGGATCTTCGATTCGGTGTGGGAAACCCTCGGCGAAGCCAAGGACTTCCCGTACGCCGGCACCAGCTATCGGTTGACCGAGCATTTCCACTTCTGGAGCAAGCACTGCAAGTTGAACGCGATTGCCCAGCCTGAGCAATTCGTCGAAATCGGCGAGGTGCTGGCGAAAGAGAAGGGCATCGCTGCAGGTGATCGAGTGCGGGTCAGTTGCAAACGCGGATTTATTGAAGCGGTCGCGGTAGTGACCAAAAGGATCCGGCCGCTGCAGGTCAACGGCCAGGTTGTGCATCAGATCGGCATCCCGTTGCACTGGGGTTTTACCGGCCTGACGCGTCACGGTTACCTGACCAACACCCTGGTGCCGTTCCTCGGCGATGGCAACACACAGACCCCGGAATCCAAGTCATTCCTGGTCAACGTGGAGAAAATCTAAATGGCCAGCCAAGACATCATTGCCCGCTCGGCCACCACCACGGTGCCGCCCTCGGTGAGGAATCAGGAGGCGGTGGCCAAGCTGATCGACACCACCAAATGCATCGGCTGCAAGGCCTGCCAGGTCGCCTGTTCGGAATGGAACGAACTGCGCGACGAGGTCGGCCACAACCACGGCACCTACGACAACCCGCAGGACCTGAGCGCAGAATCCTGGACGCTGATGCGCTTCACCGAGCACGAAACCGACGCCGGAAACCTCGAATGGCTGATCCGCAAGGACGGCTGCATGCACTGCGCCGAGCCGGGGTGCCTGGCGGCGTGTCCGAGCCCCGGTGCGATCATCAAGCACGCCAACGGCATCGTCGACTTCGATCAGGATCACTGCATCGGTTGCGGTTATTGCATCACCGGGTGCCCGTTCAACATTCCGCGTATCTCGCAAAAAGATCACAAGGCGTACAAGTGCACCTTGTGTTCGGATCGAGTCGCGGTAGGCCTGGAGCCGGCCTGTGTGAAAACCTGCCCGACCGGCGCCATCGTCTTCGGCACCAAGGAAGACATGAAGGAACACGCCGCCGAACGCATCGTCGACCTGAAAAGCCGTGGCTTCGAGAACGCCGGTTTGTATGATCCGGCCGGCGTCGGCGGCACTCACGTCATGTACGTGCTGCACCACGCCGACACGCCGAGGATTTACGCCGGTCTGCCCGACGCGCCGACCATCAGTCCGCTGGTGGGCTTGTGGAAAGGCATCAGCAAACCGCTGGGCCTGCTGGCGATGGGCGCAGCGGTGCTGGCCGGGTTTTTCCACTACGTGCGCATCGGCCCGAACCGGGTTGAAGAGGATGAACATCCGACCGCGCCCGACACCTCGGTGCATGTCGTTGATCCGGCGGTGCATACCTTCGACCCACGCGGGGAGGACCGGCCATGAGCAACAAGACGATCCTGCGTTACACCGCCAACCAGCGCACCAATCACTGGCTGGTGGCGATTCTGTTTTTCATGGCCGGGCTGTCGGGACTGGCGCTGTTTCATCCATCGATGTTCTGGCTGACCAATCTGTTTGGCGGTGGACCGTGGACGCGGATTCTGCACCCGTTCATGGGTGTGGCGATGTTCGTGTTGTTTCTCGGTCTGGTGTTCAATTTCTGGCGTGCCAATTTCTTCATCGCCAACGACCGGCAGTGGCTGCGGCGCATTGATCGGGTATTGGTCAACGACGAAGAAGCCGTGCCGCCGGTTGGCAAGTACAACGCCGGGCAAAAGCTGCTGTTCTGGACTTTACTGCTGTGCATGCTCGCTTTGCTGTTCACCGGGCTGGTGATCTGGCGCGCCTGGTTCAGCGCGTTTTTCGGCATCACCCTGATCCGCTGGTCAATGCTGCTGCATGCACTGGCCGGGTTTGTGCTGATCCTCAGCATCATCATCCACATCTACGCCGGGCTGTGGATCAAGGGCTCGGTCGACGCGATGCTGCATGGTTGGGTCAGCCGCGCCTGGGCGAAGAAACACCACGCACTGTGGTATCGCGACATCACCCGCGATGAGCGTCAACCGGACGTGCCAGAGCGACCGATCACCAAAAAGGGCTGACCTTTGCCAAGCATTCTTGAACCCGGAGAAATCGAAGCGGCGGCCAGTTCGCCGCCGTTTCTGCACCTGCCACCGCACAACCTTTTTACCTTGCGCGCCGAACGTCTGGAGCGATTGGCCGAGGGGCACCCGTTGGCCGAGTATCTGCGCTTGATCGCCGGTTTGTGCCGGGCTCAGCAGCAATTGCTGGATGATCCGCCGTCAACCGGGCCAGTCGATCAGCAACGGCTTGCCCTGTGCCAGCAACACGGTTTGCCGCCGTTCGGCGCCGATACGTTGATCCGCGAAGATGACTGGCAAGCCTGGCTTGCGGCTCTGCTGCAACGCTACGCACCTCCCGCGCAACCCGCCGTGATCGATGCAATCAGCGTGCTGCGTAGCGCCGACTCCGGGCAATTGCGCAGTTGGGCGGTGGCGCTGGTCAGCGGTCAATATTCCATGGTGCCGGCGCAACTGGTGCCATTTCTTGGCGCGGCGTTGCAAGCGGCCTGGAGCCACTGGCTGCTCAGCGCGCCCTACCTGCAACTCAAACCCGGCGACAGCCTCAGCCAATGCCCGGCCTGCGGTTCACCGGCCATGATCGGCGTGGTTCGCCATCGCGGCAAACACAACGGCTTGCGCTATCTGGTGTGTTCGCTGTGCGCCTGTGAATGGCACGTGGTGAGGGTCAAATGCGTGTATTGCGAGTCGAGCAAGGGCCTCGACTACCTGAGTTTTGAGGACGATCGCCACGCCGCCAATCAGGCGCCATTGCGCGCCGAAGTCTGTCCGGGCTGCAACAGCTATCTGAAATTGCTCTATCTGGAGAACGATGCCGACGCCGAGGCGTTGTCGGCCGATCTGAGCAGTTTGCTGCTGGACATGCGTCTGGCGCAGGACGGCTATCAGCGTCTGGCACCCAATCTGCTGCTGGCACCGGGAGACGAATGAGCGCAGCGTCTACACTCGCCGGACAGTCTTTTGTTTCGGGAGTGGCAGATGTCTGCAAGTGTTGCCCTGCGATTACCTTCCATTGATGGTTTGTTGCGTCACCCGGCGTGTCTGCCGCTGGCCGAGCGTTATGGGCGTGAGGCGTTGCTGGCGAGTTTGCGACAGCTGCTGGATGAACTGCGCTCCAGTGTGTTGAGCGGGCAGTTGTCGGCGGTTGAAATCAGTCCTGAAGTGCTGGCCGGCCGGGTGGGCGAACGGCTTGTGCAGCAACAACGCAGCCAGGTTCGGCGGGTGTTCAACCTGACCGGCACGGTGTTGCACACCAATCTCGGCCGGGCGCTATTGCCTGAAGAAGCCATCGAAGCGGTACAAATGGCGGCGCGTTATCCGCTCAATCTTGAGTTTGATCTGGCCAGCGGTAAACGCGGTGATCGTGATGATTTGATCGAAGGCCTGATCCGCGAACTGACCGGTGCCGAAGCCGTCACCGTGGTCAACAACAATGCCGCGGCGGTGCTGCTGACGCTGAACAGCCTCGGTGCACGCAAGGAAGGCATCATCTCGCGCGGCGAGTTGATCGAGATCGGCGGCGCTTTTCGCATCCCCGACATCATGGCCCGCGCTGGCGTGCGTTTGCACGAAGTCGGCACCACCAATCGCACTCATGCCCGTGATTACGAAGCAGCGATCAGCTCGCGCAGCGGTTTGATCATGCGTGTGCATGCGAGCAATTACAGCATTGAGGGTTTTACGGCCCGGGTGCAGACCGCCGAGTTGGCCGAGTTGGCGCATCGTCACGGGCTGCCGTTGTTGGAGGATCTGGGCAGCGGCAGTCTGCTGGATTTGACGCGCTGGGGGTTGCCAGCAGAACCGACGGTGCGACAGGCGCTGCTCGATGGCGCCGATATCGTCACCTTCAGCGGTGACAAGTTGCTCGGCGGCCCGCAGGCCGGATTGATTGTCGGAAGCAAAGCGCTGATCGCCAAGATCAAGAAGAACCCACTCAAGCGTGCATTGCGGGTCGACAAGTTGACCCTGGCGGCGCTGGAAGCCGTGCTGGGTTTGTATCGCGATCCGGATCGACTGGCCGAGCGATTGCCGAGTCTGCGCCTGTTGACCCGTGCGCAAGCCGACATTTTTGCGCAAGCGTCACGATTGCAACCGGCCATGGCTGACGTTTTGGGCGAGGTCTGGCGTGTGGGTGCCGTGCAGTCACTCGGCATGATCGGCAGTGGCAGCCAACCGGTGGCGCGCCTGCCCAGTGCGGCGCTGTGTTTGCGGCCGCAAGTGTCCAGGCGATTGCGCGGCCGTCATCTGCTCAACCTTGAAGCAGCGCTGCGTGCCTTGCCGATCCCGGTCCTCGGGCGCATCGATGACGACGCGTTGTGGCTGGATCTGCGCCAACTCGACGACGAGCCCGCATGGCTGGCGCAGTTGCCGCTCTTGCAGGTCGCGCAATGATTGTCGGCACGGCAGGGCACATCGACCACGGCAAAACCTCGTTGCTGCAAGCGCTGACCGGGCAAACCGGCGACCGCCGCCCGCAGGAACGCGAGCGCGGCATGACCATCGACCTCGGTTATCTGTATGCCGAGCTGGAACCGGGTGCCGGGCTGAGCGGTTTTATCGATGTACCCGGCCATGAAAAATTCACCCACAACATGCTCGCCGGCGCGCAGGGCATTGATCTGGTGTTGCTGGTCATTGCGGCGGATGACGGCGTGATGCCGCAAACCCGCGAACATCTGGCGATAGTCCAGTTGCTCGGCATTCCCCGCGCGGTGGTGGCGATCACCAAGTGCGACCGGGTCGAGGCGGGCAGGGTGGAGGAAGTGCAGCGCCAGACGCTGGACTTGCTCGAAGCCGGGCCGTTTGCCGAGGCGCCGATTTTGGCTGTATCGAGCGTGAGCGGGCAGGGCATTGATGAATTGCGACAGATCTTGTTGCAGAGCCAACGTGAAGTGCTTGAACGCAGTCGTGACGGTGGTTTTCGTCTGGCCATCGATCGCGCCTTCAGCGTTGTCGGTGCCGGGATTGTGGTCACCGGCACGGCGCTGTCGGGCGTGGTCGCGGTGGGCGACAAACTGGTTTTGGGGCCTGCCGGTAAAGCCGTAAGGGTTCGTGGTTTGCATGCGCAGAATCAGCCTTCCGAACACGGGTGCGCCGGGCAGCGCGTGGCTTTGAATATCAGCGGCGATCGTCTGGCGCTGGAGCAAATCCACCGCGGCCAATGGCTGCTGAGCGAGTGGCTGTACGCGCCAACGCAACGGGTCGATATCGAGTTTCAACTGTTGCCCGGCGAACGCCCCTTCGAGCACTTCCACCCGGCGCATCTGCACCTCGGCACTCAAGACGTGATCGCCCGCGTCGCCCTGCTCGAAGGCCCGCGCCTGAACCCCGGCGAACGCATGTTCGCGCAATTGCTGATCAACGCGCCGGTGCACGCGGTGAAGGGCGATCGGCTGATCCTGCGCGACCAAAGTGCGCAACGTACCCTCGGCGGCGGACAGGTGCTCGACCCGTTCGCCCCGGCCCGCCAACGTCGCAGCCCCGAACGGCTGGCGCAACTTGAGGCCTTGGCGCGCAGTGAACGTTTTGAGCAGGTGCTGCCGGTGTTGCTCAATCACAGCGCCGGCGGCCTCGATCCGCAGCGGCTGGAGCGCCAGTTCAATCGTCCGCGCGAAGACTGGTCATTGCCGCAGAACGTCCGGTTGATCAATACGCGCCAAGGGCCGGTGCTGTTCAACGTGCAGCGCTGGGGTCAACTGAAATTCACCCTGCTGGAACAACTGACGAAGTTTCATGAACTGGAGCCCGATCAGATGGGCCCGGATCGGGATCGACTTCGGCGGTTCAGCGGGTTGGCGCTGGAGCGTTCTATCTTCGGCAGTCTGTTGGAGGAATTGCTCGGCGCCGGTTCGATCAACGCCAGCGGGCCGTGGCTGCACCTGCCGGATCATCAGGTGCGCTTGAATGCCGAAGACGAAACCTTGTGGCTTCAACTGCAACCGCTGTTCGAGCAGGCAGGATTCGATCCGCCGTGGGTGCGCGACATCGGAGGAGTTGTTGAGCAGGACGACGCCGTCGTCCGCTTGCTGCTGCGCAAACTCGCGCGCCTTGGGCTGATGCATCAAGTGGTGCGCGACCTGTTTATCAGCGACGCGATGCTGCAGCAAATGGTGGCCGTGTTGCTGCAACTGGCCAAGGAAAATCCGCAGATCCAGGTGACAACCTTCCGCGATGCGCTAGGCTTGGGACGCAAACGCTCAATTCAATACCTCGAATACTTCGATCGCCTCGGCCTGACCCGGCGCAGCGGCGAATCACGACAAATCCGTCACGACAACGCGTTGGCCATGGCGGACGCGCACTGAGTTCAAGGAAGGCAATCGCGTCCGGTGGCGCGGCCGGGCTTCAAACCCGGTTGGGGACGGCATCCGTTCCCGGGCAGGTTCGACTCCGGCTGCCTTCCGCCATTTCCCTGACACAGGCAACCGCAGTCCGGCGCAGGGAGGGATTTCCATCTACTTCACCAAGGAGAATCCCATACCGTGTGATCGGCATAGTTACAGATATATACCCTTTGGCCATTCTTGCTGAATGCCACTGCCTTGGACCCGCTTCCCGCAGCAATTTTTCGTATTGCCAGCGTGTCGGCATCAAATATGGCCGGTTCACCTGCTACACCAACACCGCATAAATGTTTTCCATCCGGGGTTATCGCCAGATTTGACAGTCCTGGTTCAATATTCCTGCGTAGGGTGATGATGTGTGCCGGGGTGCTGATTTGTAGTATTTGATTCTCACTTAACGCATATACGAATTTTCCATCTGGACTTGCGACTATATTAATTGCTAACGTTCGGAGATCGAGGTATGTAGTTCTGTCAGTATTAATCTCGAATATCGCGAGCTGCGAACTATAAATGCCTAAGGCAATGTACAAGTAGCGACCATCTGCAGATAGCGACGATGCGACTGGAATAAAGCCTATGTTGACGCTCCGAATAAATCGGCCGGTGGCAATGTCAGATATTTCTGTCTTTCCTCCTTTGGCGCCGAGTAATTCGCCAGGAGCGTAAAGTTTGCTGTTGTCAGGGCTTATTTGCAGAGTTGAGCGAAAGTTAGTATTCGTAAAAGTTCGCAGGTGTGACAGGTCGGAAGAACTGTATTCTTGGATTTCTCGCGAAAAGCAGACATACAGTCTGTTGCCGTCCGGACTGATGTTGAAGTCGTTGGGAAGCCGGGTATCTATATTGGCTGACTTGATAACGCGGTGTGTGGCGAGATCAATTAAATCGATTGTGATCACTCTGTTAGTAATCTCAGATGCGAATCCGAGAACATATACACGAGTACCATCAGGACTGACTCTGATGTAGCGCGGAAACCGGGTTTGTATGACATTCAACTTTTCCACCACGCTGAATGTCCGTGCGTTCGACTCAAAGCCCGAACCATAAAGTGCCTTTGCCTTGTAAAGGTGAGTCGTCAGGCTCAAGCCTGAATCGCTCAACGCCCAATTGCCTGTTGTCACATCTGCGGTGGCGTCCCCTCTGGACGTGGCGCCGTCGAACACTTCAACTTTCTGGCCCTTGGCCGCAGTGCCAGTCAGGGTGACGGCGGTTTCCACGGTAGTGCCCCCCTCGGGAATTTCATCCCCGCTCGGCGAGCCTTTGACGGACGTAATTTGCGGCTTCAGATCCTCCACAGCCTTGATGGTATAGGTGCGCACCGGGAACGTTACCGCTTTGCTTTTATCGGAACTGCGATCAAGGCGTGTTTTTGCGCCGGGTACCAGCGTGGAGAGGTCCAGTTCGGAGCTGGTGTTGCCATTGATGATCGGGTTTGAGCCGCCGGCCGGGGTGCCAGGGGCGCCGGTCCAGGTCACGGTGATCTCGTCGTCGAGGTCCATGCCGACGTAATCAATAACTGCGGTCAGCTCATCCTGCGCTGCGAAAGGGTCGAGGGTGGAACCATTCAGCGTTTGTTTGATGGCCGGAGCTTTGAGCTCCAGCGCAGTTGCGACACGGAACTCCAGCGGGTTGGAATAACTGGTGCCACCCGCTGCGCGTTGGATTTCGGATACCGGGCCAGTGCGGCCGGGGATGTCGAGTTCCTTTAAGGTCGGGGTGCTGTTTTCGGGCAGGTCGTTGGCGGACATGGGTGAGGTACTCCGGTCGGTTAGGGGCCGGAGTCATTACGCGCTGAATGGGAAGATTGCGCACCTGTCAGATCTGACAGGTCGAAAGTACTTCTCGACAGACGGTCTTTTACAGGCGGGCGTTTGAATTCAGGTTCAACGCTTTCGGCGGATCCCGCATCTTTTGCTCTCAAGCTCTGTACCATCCGCCAATCCTGACAATGGATTGCCGGAGTTCCGCTTGAAAAATCCAACCAAAAGCACCGTGCTTTTCTTCATCTTGTTGGTGTGTGCGAACGCCGCGGGATGGCTGTACTACGTGACCATGCACGGCACCGTGACACGTGGAATGCCAATGATCAGAACCACAGAACCGCTGCTGATTGGCGGGCGTTATGGTGATGAAAACAGCTATGTACTGCCGATTGGCACCACACTTTATGAAGATAAAAGCTACCCGGAAGGGTTCACGCGTTATCTGGTCTACTTCAACCACAAAGGCCCGATTGATCACGAAACGGTGACGATGGAGCCGAAGTACGGCGGCTCGGTGGTTGTCCCGCAGTGGTTGGAAAGCATTGATGCCGTTACGTTGAACGACATTTTTAAACGTTTTCCTTTATCCAGGCGCGATGTTGCCGCGGCGGTCAAGGCCAATGACATTAGCCGGGATGATCTGATTGAGATTATCGCTGAGATGCCGGAGTGACGGATGAAGGCGTTTGTCGAACACCGGGGTTTCGACTGTCATTTCGCCGAACGCCAACGTGATGCGCGAAGCGATGCTGACTGAGTCGGCGCCATCGCTGGCAAGCCAGCTCCCACAGGGATTTGGGATGTGCCCACCATTTTTGGTAACAGATAAAATTGTGGGAGCTGGCTTGCCAGCGATTTCAGTGCATCAGGCAACATTTCTATCAACTGAAGCACCGCTTTCGCGAGCAGGCTCACTCCCACAGCTTGACCGCGTTATGACAACGGCGGGGTGCGTGGCGGGATCATGCGTTTACTGCCCGTCGATTCAAACGCCGCGGCCAGGCGCAGCAGGCTCGAGTCGTCGTAGGCGCGGCCGGCGAAGGTCAGGCCGACCGGCATGCCGATGTCGGCCATGACGCCCATCGGCACGGTGACGGTGGGCACGCCCAGGTGGCGGATCGCGAGGTTGCCGTTGGCGACCCAGATGCCATTGCTCCAGGCGATGTCGGCGGACTCCGGGTTCACATCCGCATCCGCCGGGGCGACATCGGCGACGGTCGGGAACAACACGGCGTCGAGGCCCAGCTTATCCATCCAGTCCTCAAGATCGATGCGCCGGGTTTGTTCCAGGCCACGCAAGCCATCGGGAACAGTGGAGATTTCATTCCACGGCGTGATGCCACGCTCGGCCATGCGTACGTATTCGTCCATGCCGGCGACAAGGTCACCCTCACGGTTGGGCAGAGTGCCCGGCTCGTGCGGGAAGATTTTCGCACCGTCGACGTCGACCAGACGATTGAGCTTCGGGTCGCCGTTGGCTTGCAGGAAGTCGTCAAAAGCCCAGGCGGTCAGGTCCCACAGTTCATGGTGGAGGAACTCTTTGGACACCAGCCCACGGGTGAACACGGTCGGTGCGCCGGGGCGGTCGCCTTCGCAGTTGGAGACCAGCGGGAAGTCGGTTTCGATCACTTCGGCACCGGCGGCTTCCAGCGCCTGACGTGCCTGTTTCCACAGATCGATCACCGACGCGCGCGTGTTGATGCGTTGGCCGGTCGGGCCGCCGATGCCCGGCGCTTCGCTGGTGCCAGCGTCAGGGTCGGCATTGATGAACATGCGCGGCACGGCGAAGCGCTTGCCGGCCAGCGCGGTGCGGTCGGCAGCCAGTTCGGCGTAAGCGGCAGGGCGTACGGTGCTGACACTCGGAATCGGCACCCAGGGTTGCAAGCGCCACAGATCGCCACGGGTGTCAGGGTCTTCGGCAACGACGATGTCGAGGACTTCGAGCAAGTCAGCCATGGTGCGCGCGTAGGGCACCACGACATCCATGGTCGGGGTCAGCGGCCAGTTGCCGCGTACCGAGATCACACCGCGCGACGGCGTGTAGGCGCACAGGCCATTGTTCGAAGCAGGACCGCGCCCGCTCGACCAGGTTTCTTCCGCCAGGCCGAATGCGGCAAAACTTGCGGCCGTGGCGGTGCCAGCGCCATTGGACGAACCGGAAGCGAACGGTGCGGTGAGGAAGTCAGCGTTGTACGGGCTCTCGGCGCGGCCATAAACCCCGCGCTGCATGCCGCCATTGGCCATCGGCGGCATGTTGGTCTTGCCCAGGCAAATCGCCCCGGCACCGCGCAGACGCTCAATGGTAAACGCGTCGCGGTAGGCCACCAGATCAACAAAGGCCGGGCTGCCGGACGCGGCGGTCAGGCCCTTGACCAGATAACTGTCCTTGGCGGTGTAAGGAATGCCGTCGAGCGGGCTCAGGGTTTCGCCTTTGGCGCGGCGGGCGTCGGCGGCCCGCGCTTCGTTCAGCGCTTCGGGGTTGCGCACGACAACCGCGTTGAGCGCTGTCGCCGTGTCGGCTCCGTCGTAGGCATCGATGCGGGCGAGATAGGCCTGCACCAGCTCAAGCGACGTGGTCTGGCCGGACTCAAGCGCAGCGCGCAATTGGGCGATGGAAACTTCAGTGACTTCGATCATGCGTTCACCGCCGATTGCAGTTGAGCGTCATGGGTTTTTGAAGAGCTATTCATATCAGTTCTCGTGCACGGCTTTAGCGACAAGGTTAAGACTGGCGCCTATTTAACACCATGCCGGGCGCGGAGTAATCGGCGGGATGGTTTTTGTCCATCGATGCCTCCTTGGCGGGCCCATCAATCAAACAGGCAGAATGCAAGGCGGTGATCTAGGCTCAGCGCATTCCTAACGATACGCTTGACAGGAAAACCACTGTGGACGAGAAACCGCTGATCGCTTTCAACAGCTCCAGAGCTTTGCTTGACGTCCTGATCCGTGCGGGGTTGATCGCCACGTTGGTGCTGTTCTGTTACGACATTTTCCATCCGTTTCTCAATGTGATGCTCTGGGCGCTGATCCTGGCCGTCACCCTGTACCCGTTGAACCGGATGCTCGGCGCAAAACTTGGTCAGCGCTACGGCTGGGCGGCGGTTATTTTGGTGTTGCTGGGATTGCTGATCCTGATGGTGCCGTTGAGTCTGCTGGGCGCCTCGGTGGCCGACTCGGTGAAGGGCGGGATGCAGGTGCTTGAAAGCGGCCAATTCGAAATCCCGCCGCCGCCGGCCAATGTCGAGAACTGGCCGCTGATCGGGCCACCGATTTTCGGCATCTGGCAGCATGCTTCGCAGGATCTGAGCTGGGCTTTCCAGGAACTGGCGCCGCACCTCAAGGATTGGGGCAAAGTGATGCTGCACCAAGCGGCCGGGGTGGGAGCGGGCATTGTGGTGTTCGTCGTAGCGCTGATCGTTGCCGGGCTGATCATGACCTACGGTGAAAGCGGCCATCGCACCGCCGTCGCCGTCACCACGCGGATTTCCGGGCCCGCGCGTGGGCAGCAGATTGCCCAATTGTGCACGGCGACCATTCGCGCCGTAGCTCAGGGCGTGGTGGGCATCGCTTTTATCCAGATGCTGCTGATCGGCGTCGCCCTGGTGATCATGGGCGTACCGGCGGCCGGCATATTGGCGCTATTGGTGCTGTTGCTGGGCATCACGCAATTGCCGGTGCTGTTGATCACGCTACCTGTGGTGATTTTTGTTTTTGCGCAGCAAGGCGTCAGCGTCGCGACGGTGATCTTCGCCGTGTGGATGGTGGTTGCAGGGCTTTCCGACAATGTGCTCAAACCGATGCTGTTGGGACGCGGCGTGGCCGTGCCGATGCCCGTCGTGTTGATCGGCGCCCTCGGCGGCATGGTGACCAGCGGGATTATCGGGTTGTTCACCGGGCCGGTGATTCTGGCGGTCGGTTATGCGTTGTTTATGGGTTGGGTGTATCAACCCGACGACGTCACCCAGGTGCTGGAATCGCCGCCAGAGCAAAATCTGTCCTGACTCACGCAGTGCTGAAGAGGTTGCAGCAGCCCGGGCAGGATTCTGCACCGGGCCACGTATGGTTCAGTTGATCCGTGGATGCTGTTGCACCAGGTTGTTGCGCTTGGCTTCCAGCTCGGCAATTTCGGCATCGATGTCTTCGATCTTCTGCTCGATATTGTCGTGATGTTCTTGCAGCAGCTCCTTCGCCTCTGCGAGGTCAGAGGCTGCGGGGGCGGCGCCACGCAACGGTTTGTTCGCCGTTTCCTTCATTGTCACGCCGGTGATCAGACCGACCACGGCAACCACCATCAGGTAGTACGCCGGCATGTACAGGTCGTTGGTGCTTTCCACCAGCCACGCCACGACGGTCGGCGTCAGGCCGGCGATCAACACGGAAATGTTGAAGGACGCCGCCAGTGCACTGTAGCGAATATGCGTCGGGAACATCGCTGGCAGGGTCGAGGCCATCACGCCGATAAAGAAATTCAGCAACACCGCCAGCATCAACAGCCCGGCGAAGATCAGGCCGATCTTGCCGCTGTTGATCAGGATGAACGCCGGAATGGCAAGGACGAACAGGCCAATGCTGCCGATGACGATAAAGGGCTTGCGGCCGATCTTGTCGCTGACAAAACCAATCAGCGGCTGCACGAACAACATGCCGACCATGATCGCGATGATGATCAACACGCCACGGTTTTCGCTGTAGTGCAGGTTATGCGACAGGTAACTCGGCATGTAAGTGAGCAGCATGTAATAGGTGACGTTGGTCACCGCGACCACGCCGACGCAGGTCATCAGGCTACGCCAGTGTTGGGTGGCGATTTCCTTGAACGACACTTTCGGCCCACGGGCCAGACCTTCGCGGTCGCCTTGTTCGAGTTTCTCCACGTGCTGCTGGAACGCTGGCGTTTCTTCGAGCGCATGACGCAGATACAGACCGATCATGCCCAATGGCAGGGCGAGGAAGAACGGCAGACGCCAGCCCCACTCGAGAAACTGCTCTTCGCCGATAATCGTCGAGATCATCACCACTACACCGGCGCCAAGGACGAAACCGGCAATCGAACCGAAGTCCAGCCAACTGCCGAGGAAGCCGCGCTTGCGGTCCGGCGCGTATTCGGCGACGAAGATCGAGGCACCGGTGTATTCGCCACCGACGGAAAAGCCTTGGGCCATTTTCGCCAGCAACAGCAGGATCGGCGCCCAGATACCTATGGAGTCATAGGAGGGGATCAGGCCGATGGCGAAGGTGCTGAGGGACATGATGACAATGGTCGCGGCGAGGACTTTCTGTCGTCCGTACTTGTCGCCCAACGCGCCGAAAAACAGGCCGCCCAGCGGCCGGATCAGGAACGGCACGGAGAATGTCGCCAATGCCGCGATCATCTGTACGCCAGGATCGGCGCCGGGGAAGAAGATCTTGCCGAGCGCATAGGCGACAAAGCCGTAGACGCCAAAGTCGAACCATTCCATGGCATTGCCGAGTGCAGCGGCCGTAATGGCTTTGCGCATCTTGACGTCATCGACGATTGTGATGTCTTTCAGACCAATCGGTTTGACGCTGCTTTTACGTGATTTCATCCGGGTATTCTCTTTACTGATCCATCTTTTCGCGTCAATGCCATCTATTTGATGGCGCGTGCTTAATGGGTCTGATACATGAGGACACGAAATAATTCACCGCTCGCGACTTTTTTTAATTTTCAAACACGAGATCAAAAGATCGCAGCTTCGTTTCACGCGACAGTTCCTACGGGGGGCAGTGCCCCAGAGGGCTGTCGAAAGCTGCACTTCACGTCAGACAAAAAACGTCTTTACGACCGATGCACCCGGCCACGGGCTCTACTTACGAATCGCCACGTACGATTTACCCAGATCACTGGCCCAGCCATCCAGCACCACTTTGACGTCATCGGCGCTCAGCACCTGTTTGTCGTTTTCCAGCGGCACGCCGGTGCCCTTGCGCACGACTTCGGCCACCACTTCGCCGGTCGAACCGTCCTCGAAAGAGACTTCCGTGGCGATTTCACTGTCCTGATCGCGGATGCCGGTGGCGGTGCTCACGCCAGCCGCGACCAGTGTGACCGGCAGCCATTCATAAAATTGCAGGCCTTGGGTGCTGGCACTGACCCGGGTAATAGCCGGCCTGACGATCAGCGTGTTCGGGCCGGGCGTGGACACCAGTTGCAGCACTTTGCCCAGTTCATGCCTGAGGGCTGCGTCGTAATACTCGGTCACCCCGGACAGCGTGCTCAGTGGAATCCGGTCAGTCGGCTCTGCGCTGGGATAGAACTGACTCGGCGCCAAATAGGCCTGGGTGTAACGACCTCTGACCAATGCCGGACTGACCCAACCCAATACGTCCTGACCCGAAGGCGACTTGTGCTCCTTCAATACGCTGTAGTCGTGCAGAAACCCGGTATGTTCGACCTTTTGGCTGCTGCAAGCCGACATGCTCAGGGACGCCGTGCACAAAATCGACATCAGGCAATGGCTTCTCATCAATGCGATTCCTTGTGCTTTGGCGGGGTGTCTTGCGAGCACTCGATGTGCAACTGGCCGTGGGTCATGATCCAGTGGATGAGGTCGGCGGCCGGGATCGAATGGGCGTACTCCACCCACTGGGCGTTGGTCGGGCTGAACTGCTCGAAGTAACGGCGCAGGACAATCCGGCTCTGATCACTGGACAATCCCAGGCAAAACTCCTGAAACAGGATCGGCGTATCGTGTGTCGGTGCTGTCGTGCGCTGGCTGAGGATCAACGGATATTGGGCGTTATGCCCCTCGGCGGTATACCTGCTGTGTAAGGCCTTCATGAACAACCCCCTGATTTGGAAAGGTGTGCAGGATGCAGGACGGTTTTTGCCGGACGATGTCCGGTTGATGTCACTGGCGAAGGAATGTTGCTCGATTGAAATAAATGACCCGGACGCCAGAATGGTTTTAGATGCGCTCTTTTCTGGATTGAGGATCCTGTGCCCGTGAGCAGACTGCTGATCGTCGACGACGACGTGGAAATTCTGTCGCTGCTGAAGAAGTTCTTCGTCCAGCACGCCTATGAAGTCGATGTAGCGGCGGACGGCGAGGCGATGTGGGCGGCGATCGACCAGCAGCGACCGGACACGATCATTCTTGACTTGATGCTGCCCGGGGAGGGCGGCTTGAGTCTGTGCCAGAAAGTGCGCGCGCAGATGGCCATTCCGATCATCATGCTCACCGCCATGGGCGAACTGAGCGACCGCATTGTCGGCCTGGAGCTGGGGGCGGATGACTACGTCACCAAGCCGTTTGCACCGCGTGAACTGCTGGCTCGTCTGCGTGCCGTGCAGCGCCGCGCGAGCGAACCGGCCAGTCAGCCGAGCGAACCGTCCCGGCCGGTGATTGCCTTCGCCGGTTGGCATCTGGATATCACCTGTCGCGAACTGCGCTCACCGCAAAACGTGATGATTCCGCTGTCCGGCGGCGAGTTCGACTTGCTGGTGGTGTTTCTTGAGCATCCGCAACGCATTCTGACTCGCGAGCAATTGATCGACCTGACCCACGGCCAGGGCCACGACGCGTTTGATCGCAGCATCGATGTGCAGGTCAGCCGGTTGCGGCGCAAGATCGAGCCCGACTGCAAACGTCCGGACCTGATCCGCACCGTTCGCAACGGCGGTTATATGTTCACGGCCAAGGTCAGCCGCTCGTGATCCGCCGGATGCTGCGGCGCGACACCCTCAGTCGGCGGATTGCCCTGACTATCGTCGCGGCGATGCTGACGTCGCTGGCCCTTAATGCCTTGTTCGTGCAGGTCGCCGGGATCTGGGCGCGTCCGCCGATTGAGCGTACCGGTTTGCTGGAACAGATTGCCGCTACCGTGCGCGTGATCGAGGCCGCGCCAGTACCGTTGCGCCCGCAGTTGGCGGACGCGGCAAGCAGCCCGCGGCTGAAAGTGGCGTGGAAAGCGCAGCGCGCCGACTTCGGGCTGCCGGCGGGCGGCAATCCGGTTGAAGCGGGCAGGGTGCCGGTGCTGCAACTGCTGTTGGCCGATGGCCGAACCATGGAAGCCTTCAACCCCGACGACTGGCCGAGCCACAGCCCGCAGGCGCACTATGCCGCACTTGTGCAACTGGTCGATGGCAGTTGGTTGTCGTTCACCCCACCGGAACGGGTTTGGGGGCTGGAGGCGAGTACGCGGATTGCGGTGGTTATCGCCCTCGGCCTGATCGCTACCTTGCTGGTGGCCTGGATCGCCACGCGCCAACTGGCCAAACCCTTGCAGCGTTTCGCCAGCGCCGCGCGGCGTTTCGGGGGTGATCTGCGCGCACCGCCGATCAAAATCGAAGGCCCTGAGGAAATCCGCCAGGCGATCATCGCCTTCAACACCATGCAGGCGCAGATTCAGCATTTCATCGGCGAACGCACGCACATGCTCGCGTCCATCTCCCACGACTTGCGCGCACCGCTGACCCGCATGCGCTTGCGCAGCGAGTTCATGGAAGATCTGGATAACCAAGGCAAACAGATTCGTGACATCGAAGAAATGCAGTCGATGATCAACGCCGCGTTGGCGTTTTTTCGCGAGGACACCCACGGGGAACCCACCACGGCGTTTGACCTTGCCGAACTGCTGCAAACCATCATCGATGACTACCGTGACCAGAACATCGCCGTCGGTTACAGCGGCCCGGCACACTGGGTGTATGAGGGTCGGCCGCTTGGCATCAAACGAGTGATCGTCAACCTGCTGGAAAATGCCGAGAAGTACGCGCAACACCCGAGCATCGCCTTGAGCGGCGATGGCTACACGATCTGCATCGAGGTCAGCGACGAAGGGCCGGGGATTGCCGAAGAGTCACTGGAGCGCGTGTTCGATCCGTTTTTGCGCCTCGAAACCTCACGCAACCGCGAGACCGGCGGGGTCGGACTCGGACTTTCCGCGGCGCGGGCCATTGTGCGTGAGCAGGGCGGGGAACTGACGTTGAGCAATCGCAGCGGTGGCGGGTTAGTGGCACGGGTTGAGTTGCCGATTCAATGACCACGTCTTTAGCCGCTGTCAGGGGCACCGTTATCAGCGCCAGGACATTCCGTGGTTATACGAATTCGATGGGATCGCATTCCTAAGCTGGACAGACGCGCATCATTCGACCTGCTGGAAAGCTGCGTGAAAAGCGATCTGTAGTTTATGGCCCACAGCCGTCCCCACGGACACACACTTTTTCACAAAGCCCTCCTGCCAACCATTCAATGGCAGAATCCCCTCAACTTGAAAGTTTTGGAGATCATTATGCTTCGTGCGTTTGAACGAAGACTCGACCCTTTTCCGCCTGACGAGGTACCACCGCCGCCCAACGGTCTGGCGCGTTTTCTGTGGGCCTGTACGCGAGGCGCGCGCGGTTACATTCTGCTGCTTGCGCTGCTGAGTGCCGCTGTGTCGATTTACGAAGCCTGGCTGTTTTCCTTTCTAGGGCAGGTCGTGGATCTGCTCTCGACCTGGCAGGCGGGCGGCGAAGCCGCCGCGCAGGAAAGTCGGGTGTTGTGGGGCATGGGCATCGTCATGGTGACCAGTGTCGGGCTGGTGGCGTTGCGCACCATGGTGCAGCACCAGATATTGGCGATTAACTTGCCGTTGCGCCTGCGTTGGGATTTCCATCGCCTGATGCTGCGGCAGAGCCTTTCGTTTTTTTCCGATGAGTTTTCCGGCCGGGTCACCACCAAGGTGATGCAAACCGCGCTGGCAGTGCGTGACGTGTTGTTTACCCTGATCGAGATCATCCCCGGGATCGGCGTGTATTTCATCGCGATCATCGCGCTGGCCGGTGGCTTCGCGCTGAAACTGATGCTGCCGTTCATTGGCTGGGCAGTGTTGTTCGCGCTGGCCATGTGGTACTTCGTGCCGCGGCTGGGCAAAGTCGGGCAGGAGCAAGCCAATGCGCGGTCAATGATGACCGGGCGTATCTCGGACGCCTACACCAACATCACGACGGTGAAGCTGTTCTCCCATTCCAATCGTGAAGCGCACTTCGCCCGTGCAGCGATGGAAGATTTCAAGCTGACCGGTTTTCGCCAGATGCGTCTCGTCAGCAGGTTCGAGATCGTCAATCAGGCCTTGGTGGTAGGGTTGATCATGTCCGCGGGTGGTTACGCCCTGTGGCTTTGGCACCAGGGCGATGTCGGCGCCGGTGCCGTGGCGGCAATCACTGCCATGGCGTTGCGCATCAACGGCATGTCGAACTGGATCATGTGGCAGATGACCTCGCTGTTCGAGAGCATCGGCACTGTGCAGGATGGCATGGCCACGCTGACGCAAGGCGCCAAGGTGCAGGACGCGCCGGATGCGGGTGTGCTGGTGACCAAGGGCGGCGCCGTTACTTTCGATAAGGTGCACTTCAATTACAACGGCGAACGCCAGGTACTCGATGGTCTCAGCCTGAACATCCGCCCGGGTGAAAAGATCGGTCTGGTCGGCCGCTCCGGCGCCGGCAAATCCACGCTGATCAACTTGCTGCTGCGCTTCTATGACGTCGACAGCGGCGAGATTCGCATCGACGGGCAAAACATCGCGAAAGTGACCCAAGACAGTCTGCGCAGTGCCATCGGCATGGTTACCCAGGACACCTCGCTGCTGCATCGTTCGATTCGCGACAACATCGCCTACGGCCGTCCCGACGCCACCGATGCGCAAATCCGCAGCGCCGCCGCCAGCGCCCAGGCCGATGAGTTCATCAGTCAACTGAGCGACCGCCAAGGCCATAGCGGCTACGACACACTGGTCGGTGAGCGGGGCATCAAGCTGTCGGGCGGTCAACGGCAACGCGTCGCGATTGCCCGGGTGATGCTCAAGAACGCGCCGATCCTGCTGCTTGATGAAGCCACCAGCGCGCTGGATTCGGAAGTCGAAGTGGCCATTCAGGAAAGCCTCGATGACATGATGCAGGGCAAAACCGTGATTGCCATCGCCCATCGGCTGTCGACGATCGCGGCCATGGACCGGCTCATCGTGATGGATGACGGACGCATTATCGAACAGGGCACCCATAGCGAATTACTGGAGAGGAACGGCGTGTACGCGCGGCTTTGGCAGCATCAAAGCGGCGGGTTTCTGGGTGAAGACAAGGGGTTGGTCGAGGCACTGGATCAGGCTTGATATGCCAGGGCGCATGGCGCGGATTTATTGAGTTCCGTCCATGCGCCCTCTATATGGGCCGACAGTAGCCCGTGGTTAACCAGAATTTTGGGCAGAGGTCGACCCATACCTGCCAGTCGCCAACGCCGGGTTTCGACTCAGCATCGCGGTCATTCCCCAGCAGGCAAACCTGTATCTGAACAGGGAAACTCCGAGAACGCCTGACAGTCTATGCTCCAAGACTTGACTCAACTGCTCAGGGTGCTGATGCATGAACTCTCTCTGGATCGCCCTGGCCATTTTCGGGTGCCTGGTTGCTGCTTCGCTTTTCATGATGAATGGGTACCCCAAGCTGGCGTCCCACCACCGGGATGACGAGACCAATACCGTCATTCGCCTGGTCGCCAACATTTTTGTGGTCATGACGTCGCTGGTCTTTGGTCTGATGATCAATTCTGCCAAAAACACCTACGAGTCCATAGATGCGAACTTCCATGGCTATGCAACCAGTCTGATTATTTTTGACCGGACGCTACGAGGCTATGGAGAGGTGACACAAGACACGCGCAACCGCCTGATCACCTATCTCGAGCGCGCTATCGAGACCCCGTATCGAGGTGATGAGGCCTTGCAGCATCGCGACAGCGAAGCGGCTAAATACCTGGATGACATAGGCAAGTCGTTGACCGGCATAAAGCCACCGGATCGCTTCCATGAAACGATGCTTCAGGATATCCGTCAGCAATATCATTCGCTCATCGAGCAACGCTGGAGGATCGTCGAGCAGTCAGAGGGGGCGATTCCGGGCCCTTTGATTGGGATGCTGGTTGCCTGGTTGACACTCATCTTCGCCAGTTTCGGATACCGCGCTCCCCGGAACTCGATGGTGATTGGAATGTTCATTGTCTCGTCATTGCTCATCGCGGCCTCTGTTTACCTCGTGCTGGACATGGATGTGCCATTTCACGGCCCTATCCAGATATCCGATCAGCCCCTGCGCAGGGCGCTCGCCGAAATGCAGCTCTAAGCGGTTTGTTGGGCGTTCGCATTCTGAGTCTCAGCTTTCGGCCACTCGTTACTACTCTGGCCCGGATGCCAATGCTCCAGCCGTTGCAGGTGGTGCGGCAGGAAGCAGTTGATCAGCGTCCGCAGCGTTTTAACGGTAATGGAACAATGACCCTGTAACTTCTCAATAAATCGAAATACGCTATCGTTGCTCGACTATTCAAGAAGGAACGCGGGTACATGGCCGACTCTTGTACGACTGAACGAAACAGTGCCTGGTCGGTGTTTCTGATCTTTCTGCGGCTCGGATTGACTTCATTCGGTGGTCCCATTGCTCACTTGGGCTACTTCCACCATGAGTTCGTCAGCCGGCGGCAATGGCTGACCGAGCGCAGCTATGCCGATTTGGTCGCGTTGTGTCAGTTTCTGCCAGGACCGGCGAGCAGTCAGGTCGGCATCGCTTTGGGCCTGTCCCGCGCAGGATATCGCGGTGCGCTCGCTGCTTGGGCCGGGTTCACGTTGCCGTCGGCGATGCTGATGATTTTGTTTGCACTGGGCCTTTCCCGTTATGGCGCTGTTCTTTCGCCCGGCGCGCTGCATGGCCTCAAAATCGTGGCTGTTGCGGTGGTTGCTCAAGCCGTGTGGGGAATGGCTCGAAACCTGTGCACGGACCTACCGCGAATTACCCTCATGGTGATTGCCGCGTGCGTCGCGTTGCTTGCGCCGTCTGCCTGGGGGCAGGTCAGCGTGATTGTCGTGGCTGGATGGGTGGGGCTGATGCTGTTCAAACCCGCGCAACGTGTCGAGCACGACGTGCTGTCTTTACCGGTCAGCCGCAGAGCCGGGGTGATGTGGCTGGCCTTGTTTCTTCTGTTGTTGGTGGGGCTACCGTTGTTGGCCGAACGGGTAACCGATCAAAGCCTGGCAATGGTCGATGCTTTCTACCGTTCCGGCTCCCTGGTATTCGGCGGCGGCCACGTGGTTCTGCCTCTTCTGCAAGCAGAAGTAGTGCCCTCCGGTTGGGTCAACAACGAAACGTTCCTCGCAGGATACGGTGCTGCGCAGGCTGTGCCGGGCCCATTGTTTACGTTCGCCGCGTTTCTCGGCGCCTCCATGAGCGTCCCACCTTCAGGTTGGGCGGGCGCCATGATCTGTTTGCTGGCGATCTTTGCCCCAGCGTTTTTGTTGGTCGTCGGCGCCTTGCCTTTCTGGGAACATTTACGTCGCAGCGTGCGTGCACAAGCCGCTTTGGCCGGGGTGAACGCGGCCGTCGTTGGCCTATTGCTTGCCGCGCTTTATCAACCTGTGTGGACCAGCGCGATTCTCAAGCCGCAAGACTTCGGCCTCGCACTGGTTGCCCTGATGGCGCTGATGGTGTGGAAGTTGCCGGCGTGGCTGGTTGTAATCGGCACGGGGGTGGCGGGGTGGGTGTTGAGTGTCTTGGTATGAATCAGGTCACCTGCCAAGTAAACGGTGCATCCCTCAAAGCCGATCTCAACGCATAAAAATTTTGAACCGCTCTTGGGCTCGCTCGCCTAATGATTAGCTTGTGAATAATCACACAGGCAATGTGCCAATATCGGCACCCTCCGAGAGGTGATCAACGTGGCTAAAGACGAGAAGAAAAGCAAAGGTGACGCTTCGAAAGCCAGCAAGGACTTGAAAGACAAAAAATCATCACCGGCAAAAAAATCAGCGGCGGCTTCGACGCTTTCCAAATCCTCCGACAAGAAGGACAAAAAGAAAGACGCCGAACCCAAGAAGTCTGCAAAGAAGGCTGATAGCAAGCCAGAAAAGGCCAAGAAATCAGAGAAGTCTGATAAGCCTGCAAAGAAGAAAAAGTGACACCTGCCATCTGCTAGGGCTTTACGCCCTAGCTTTCCTCAAGCCGATGGCTTCACTTCAGGCCAGCTCCTCAACCCTGTGCACATCACCCAAGGAATCACGCTGCATCGACTGAAGGTTTTTCTCGATGGTTTCGCACAGCGCTTCCATCTGAATCTGGTGTTCACTGAGACGAAACGGGCTCTGTAGATCGGTGCCGATACGTTCGATGGCCAGCAGCATAAAGCCCACCACGGTCGAGGCGAGCGGGGTGTACCAGCCCAGGGATTCCACCAGCCCCACTGGCACGATCAGGCAGAACAGCGAAATAAACAGCCGTGGGAAATACACATAAGGGTACGGCAGCGGCGTATTGGCGATTCGCTCCATTCCGCCCTGGCTGTTGGACAGATCGACCATGGTCGATTCCAGCCGCGCAAGGCGAATGCTGTCCAGTCGCCCGGCCTTGTATTCCTTCGCCAGCAGGGCGGCGGAACCGGTGAGGATGTCGTTGGCGAAGTTATTGGTGGTGCCGCTGCGGGCGAACTCGTCGGCAGGGATAAACGCGCGAATTTCTTCGGGGCAAGGCTCGCCCTGAAGATGCGCCGCGAGGCAATTCACATAGGCCACGTGACGTCGCAGCAGGGTTGATTTGACCGGATTCACCTCGCTGCCGGTGTCGTCCAGCAGCGTCAGCACTTGCCGGGCGTAGCTGCGGGAACTGTTGATCATCATGCCCCACAGCGTTCGCGCCTCCCACCAACGGTTATAGGCACTGCTGTTGCGAAAGCTGATCAACACCACCAATGCTGAACCGAGCAATGTCAGGGGCATCAGCGGCAGGTTGATCTTGGCGTTGAGAAACAACATGAAATCTACTGTGACGGCGATATCCCAGAGCAATAGCCAAAACAGGGCCCAGCCGACATAGCCCATGGTTTTGATGATCAGACGGTATTTTTTGATGATGGCAGCTTTCAAACGGAAACCTCGAGGCGAGCGGTAAGCATTTACGCCCTAGCTCGGACGGTGTTTTCGGGGTAAAGGTTCGCCGATTGAAATACCTGTCGTCCATTCGTCCAGAACGCGGCACTCCTCAGAGCGGATCGCTTCTGAACTTCAAGCACGGACTTCCCGCGCCCCGGTTGGAGAGCCAGCATGGAAATTGATGAAAACGCGCCAGGCAACAAGTCTCAGCAGGAAGTGACACGCACCACAGACAACGAGACCGGACACGATCCGCGACGCGATGAACCTGAGGTCCCGTTGCCAGCAGACGATGAAGCGCCGGTCGAGGAAGACATGAGCGATGTGGATGCGAATAATTCGGTATCGAGCGAGCATCCCTGATCAACATGATCGAGCCATAAAAAAACCGGCATTACGCCGGTTTTTTTTGGTCTGCAATCGGCCAATCAGAGCGTAGCTTTCACCTGCAAGCCAAACACCAGTGCATTGTCGATGTCTTGGCCGGAAAAAGCGCCCGGCTCGATGATGTACTGCATGTTCGGCCGCAAGGTCAGCCAGGGCGTGGCCTGATAACCGTAACCGAGTTCGATCAACTGTTCGGCGCTGTCCAGATTCGGGAACGCAGTGCCGTTGTTCAGTGCGGCGTCTTGTTGCACATCGCGACTGCGCGGGTTGGGCACAGCGCGGCCGTACCCGAGGGCAACGGTGTCACGCGGCCGGCCTTCGAACGGTTTGTACAGGACCACGCCCGTGCCATACCACTTGCTGAACGGCGAGGCCGCAGTGCTGGCTGCCGAATATTGGCCGAAGGCGTGCAGGCTGCGACCTTCAGACGCTTGCGAGCGCCACACCGCCTGATCGACCAGCAAGTAATGACCACCGCGACCGGACACTTCCTTGTCGCTGTCGATGCGTTTTACATCGGAGCTGTCGTAGTAGTAACCAACCTTGTATTCACCCGGCAAGTCACCTGCGCGCTTGTACACCAACTCGATCGGCACCACGGTGCCCGTGGTGTGTTTCGGGCCAAGATGCCAGGCACGGCTGGCGTCACCGTTGCTTTCGGGGTCGACATTGAATGCGGCCACACGCAGTTGCCACGAGGGCGACAGGTCGTATTTCACCCGCACACCCAACCGGGCGTTGGGGTAGTTGGTCCAGCCGCTGCCGCCGGACATGTTCAGCGGGTGGCCGCAGAAACCGGCGTTCATGAAGTTGCAGAGAATGCCACTGTCCAGCCCGCCGAGGTCGTTACCCATGGCCATGTAGCCGAGTTTGACGTTCAGCGCCGGGGTAAACAGTGAGCGTTCGTAGCTCAACTCGGTCAGGCGGGTGTAGAGGCCACCGTAGTTTTCCTGAATTGGCAGACGGTTGCCGACCAGATCTTCAGAGGCACTGTTGCCGCGACGGTCGTTGATGGTCAGTTGGACCTTGCCGGCGTTGTCCACGCCGTACAGTTTGCTCAGGTCGAACTGCACACCCAACTTGATGTTCTGCGAGTAACGCGCCGAACGATGCAGCCCACCGTCGGCGTTGTAGGCCGTCTCGCCGCTGTACTCGCCGGTGAACTTGATGCCGTCTTCGTCCATCTGGTGGCGCAGGTCGCCCCAATCGCCAGTCAGGGTGTTGCGGGTCAAGAGGTTCGCACCGGTATCGGCGAAGGCGGGCAGGGCGGTGCTGCAGGTCAGTCCCAACAGCACGCCGTTGAGCCAGCCCATATGAGAAAAACGAAACATGGAAATCTTCCTGGTGAAATCTTCAGCGATAGGCATAAAGCGGCGCGGCACCCGAAGGTGCCGCGCACAAGTGCAATGAAGTGGCTCGCAGATGTTTACGGCAGCGCGTAAGCCATCACGTAGTCGCCACGATCGGTCGACTGACGAGCACCACCGGCGGTGACAACGATGAACTGCTTGCCGGTCTTCGGCGAAACGTAAGTCATCGGACCGCCCTGGCTGCCCACAGGCAGACGCGCCTTCCAGATTTCTTCACCGTTGCCGCTGTTGAAGGCGCGCAGGTAGAAGTCCTGAGTACCGGCGATAAAGATCAGGCCACCTTGAGTCGACAGCGTGCCGCCGAGGGTTGGCAGACCGACCTTGATCGGCAGGTGCATGCGGATACCCAACGGGCCCGTGTCTTCAACAGTGCCGACCGGCACTTGCCAGGCGACTTTCTGGGTTTTCATATCGATGGCGGTCAGCGTACCGAACGGCGGCGCCTGGCAAGGAATACCGGCGACCGACAGGAAGCGGTTTTTGTTCACCGCGTAAGGCGTGCCCTTGAGCGGCACGGCGCCCATGCCGGTGTTCAGTGATTCGCCACCGGAAGCGGCCTGAGCCTTGTTCTGCGACGGGATCATCTGAATCCACAGACCCAGGCGCATGTCGTTGACGAAGATGAAGCCATGCACCGGATCGGTGGAGATGCTGCCCCAGTTCATGCCGCCCAGCGAACCCGGGAAGCTCAGGGACTTGTCGGTGCCCGGCGCGGTGTACAAACCGTCATAGCGCATCGACTTGAAATCGATACGGCACAACAGTTGGTCGTACGGCGTCGCGCCCCACATGTCCGATTCGGTCAGGTGCTGCGCACCGATCTGCGGCATGCCTACCGATTTTGGCTGGGTTGGCGAGTACGGCTCGTTAGGGATGTTGGCCGCTTTGACCGGTACTTCTTCAACGTTGGTCAGCGGTTTGCCGGTGGCGCGATCCAACACATAAATTTGACCAGCCTTGGTGCCGATGACCAGCGCCGGAACGGTTTTGCCGTCCTTGGTGAAGTCGATCAGGCTCGGCTGCATCGGCAGGTCGAAGTCCCAGAGATCATTATGAACGGTCTGGAACACCCACTTTTCTTCACCACTGTTGGCGTCCAGCGCGAGGATCGATGCACCGTAGGTGTGATCCAGTTTGCTGCGCTCGACACCGTAGATGTCGGTGGAAGAACTGCCCATCGGCAGGAATACGGTGTTGGTCGCTGCGTCGTAAGACATCGGCGCCCAGCTGTTCGGCGTGCTGCGCACATAGGTGCTGCCTTCGGCTGGTGCGTTGCGATCCTGCGGGTTGCCCGGATCGAATGCCCAGCGCATGGCGCCCGTCATCACATCGAAACCACGGATCACGCCGCCCGGCATGTCGGTTTGCACGTTGTCGGCCACTCGACCGCCAACGACGACGGTGGTCCCGGCCATCAGAGGTGCGGAGGACAGCTGATAGTAGCTGTCCGGAACATTGCCCAGACCGGCCTTCAGATCAACCTGGCCCTTGTTGCCAAAACCCCGGCAGAACTCGCCGGTGTCGGCATCCACAGCAATGAGGCGTGCGTCGATGGTGTTGGTCAGCAAACGGCGCTGGCAGTGGGCAGGGAGGGCGGCGGCAGTGTCCTGAGCGACCGGCGGGTTTTCTGGCTTGGCGACTGCCGCCGTGGCGTCGAAGTAAGCCATGCCACGGCAACGCTGCCAGACTTTCGACTGGGCGTTGATCGAGTTTTTCCAGATTTCCTTGCCAGTGTCGGCATCCAGCGCGATCAGGTTGTTGTGCGGGGTGCAGATGAACACTTTGTTGCCGACCTGCAGCGGGGTGAGCTGGTCTTCGGCACCGTTGCCATCGCTCTCGGCGACGTCACCGGTGTGGTAAGTCCATGCGACCTGCAATTTGTCGACGTTGGTACGGTTGATCTGGTCCAGCGCGGCGAAGCGGCTGCCGCCTTCGGTATTACCGTAGTGAGCCCAGTCTTTCTGTGCTTTTTCTGGCTCCACGGGGGTGAGCCCCGGACCAGTGCCGGTCGCTGCGACGGTAGGGTGGGCGACGAACATGTTGCCGGCGGCAAAGGCCAGTGCCACCGCCAATACGGCGGCAACGCCATAAGCGCCACGACCAGGCACGCCACCGTTGGCACGCGTCAGCAGGGGGTAGACCAACGTAACGGCCAGGCCGACCGCGCCGAACATGAACAGACGCGAGAACAACGGCCAGAACACCAGGCCCACGTCGCTGACCGCCCAGATAGCGGTTGCGAGCAGGAACGCTGCGAACAACCAGGCACCGGCCGGCTTGTAGCGCGCGATAAGAAAACCGGCGATGGCCATCGCTAGACCGCCGACCAGGAAGTACCACGAACCACCGAGGCCGACCAACTTCACGCCCCCGGCCGCCAGCGCCAGACCGAGCAGGGCGATGATCACACCCAGCCCGATCAGAATGAATTTTGATACGCCAGAGACGCGTTGACTTTGCTTCACGTTGAGAGCCCCGTTGAAATGAGGCGCCCATTATATAGTTAGGTAACTACCTAGTTAAAACACAATTTCACGCTTCAAGCGTAGTTCGCTCTCGAATCAAGCGCGCCATCGGAAGGTTCGGACCTCGTTAAGCGTTAGTTCCGTTTGGCCAAATGCTGTCGACAGGCGCAGAATCGGCGGTGAGCGCCGCCCGTCGCAGGCGCGCCATGAAAATTGCAATTATTCCTTTCGACCGCGTTTCAGATCATTGTGGAATGCCTGCACCGGTGCCGATCCTGGCGCAGGCGTGGGGTGTTCCAACTTGGAAAAATCAGGAGGATCAATGTCACAACCTGTTGCGTCTGCAAGGCCGACTCAACCGTCAAACCGACGCTGGATGGGCATGATGTTTTGGCTGGTACTGGCAGGGGTGGCGATGCTGTTGCTGGTCAGCGGCTACGGTGCTTTGGTGAATGCCAACCGCGATAACTTGCAACTTGCCGTACTGGGCGGACTTTCCGGATTTGGTGCAACCGCACTGGGCGCCGTAGCGGCCATTGCGCTGCGCGACATCGCCGCTCGCACGCAGGACATCATGCTCGGCTTTGCCGCCGGCATGATGCTCGCCGCCAGTTCGTTTTCATTGATTCTTCCCGGTATCGAAGCTGCTCGGGAGCTTAGCGGCAGCCCATTGCTGGCTGCCGGCATCGTCGTGCTGGGATTGGGCCTGGGGGTGGCGTTGATGATCGGACTCGACCGATTCGTCCCTCACGAACATACCGAGAGTGGACGGCGCGGGCCTCAAGTCGAGCGCATCAATCGGGTCTGGTTGTTCGTCTTGGCGATTACCTTGCACAACTTGCCGGAAGGCATGGCCATCGGCGTCAGTTTCGCCAATGGCGACATGCAGGTCGGCCTGCCCCTGACAACAGCCATTGCCATTCAGGACATTCCCGAAGGCCTGGCGGTGGCTCTGGCCTTGCGGGTGACCGGTATTTCAGCGCTGCGCGCGGCGATGATTGCCATCGCATCGGGCTTGATGGAGCCGATCGGCGCGGTCGTCGGTCTGGGCATTTCCAGCAGCTTCGCCCTCGGTTATCCGATTGCGCTGGGGCTTGCCGCTGGCGCGATGATTTTCGTGGTGTCCCATGAAGTGATTCCCGAAACGCACCGCAATGGCCACGAAACACCGGCGACGATGGGGCTGATGCTCGGGTTCGGCGTGATGATGTTTCTCGACACGGCGCTGGGCTAATCGCTCATCGTCTTGTCAAAACGATGGTCAACAAAGGAGGGCATGTGCCCACACTCAACATCGAGGCCGTGGCCCGGTCAGAAATGGCCGAGGTCATCGACTTTGTCATGCAGGCTCGCGCTGAGCTTTTTCCGAAGCTGAGCGCCACAGGAATCCCGCCAGATCTGGCGAATTTTGAAGAGACTTACATAAGTGGCGCCGGACGTTTTCTGCTCGCCCGTCATGAGGGCCGCATCGTCGCCACGATCGGCTATCTACCCTATGACGATCGCTTCGAACACCTCGACTATCAGCAACTCGAGGTCGTGGAAGTGGTGCGGCTGTTTGTCGTTCCCGAGTTCAGACGCTCAGGATTGGCCAGTGAGCTTTACCAAGAACTGAAGTCGTCAGCCGAACGTGCCGGGGTTCATGTGATCTACCTGCACACGCACCCATTTTTGCCGGGCGCGATCAATTTCTGGCTCAAGCGTGGCTTTGAGGTGATCGCCGTGGATGCCGACCCGGTTTGGCAGACGACTCATATGGATTGCCGGATTCAAAACTGACCATTCAGGAAGAGCGCAATCGCAGGATCTGCGCGCCGTCGAACGGGTCAGTCAGGTAGTGCGCGTGGACACCAAACGTTTCCAGCAGGCGTTGCGCAGTCAGCACTTCAAGGGGTTTGCCGAGGGCGACGAGTCGGCCCTTTTCCAGTACGGCCAAACGATCACAAGTCAGTGCCTGATTGAGGTCGTGCAGGGCAATCACCGTGGTCACCGGCAACGCTTGAACCACATGCAAAATAGACAGTTGATGCTGGATATCCAGGTGGTTGGTTGGTTCGTCCAGCAACAGAATTTGCGGGCGCTGGGCGAGGGCGCGAGCGATGTGAACACGCTGGCGTTCGCCACCGGAAAGGCTGCGCCAGGAGCGATTGCGCAGATGCGCCGCGTCAACATCGCGCAAGGCCTGATCGACGATGCTGTCGTCCTCGGCAGACCACGGACTGAGCGCCGACAGCCAGGGCGTTCGACCCAGTGCCACTGCGTCAAACACGCTGATCGCGTCGAGGGTGTCCGCCTGTTGCTCAACCACTGCCAGCGTTTGCGCGATGGTTCGACGCGATAGCGTCTTCAAGCGCTGGCCGTGGAGATGGATGTCGCCACGACTGGGCGCGCGTATGCCGCAGAGCAATTTCAGCAAAGTGGATTTGCCGGAGCCGTTGGGGCCGACAAGGCCAAGGGTTTCGCCGCGGCGGATGTCCAGATCGATCTCGTGCAGCAACCTTGCATCGCGGATATCAAAGCCGAGACCGCAGCACTGCAGCACCGATTCGCCGGCAGCCGGGGACAGCGCATTCATCGGGCATTCCTCCGGCCGATCAGGATCAGCGCGAACACCGGCGCACCGACCAGCGCGGTAATCACGCCGACCGGGATCACCTGGCCTTTAATGAGCGTGCGCGATAGCACATCAGCAGCAATCAGAAACACCGCGCCACCCAGTGCACTCGCTGGCAGCAGACGCGTGTGTCGAGTGCCGAGCAACAGCCTTACAGCATGGGGAATGACCAGACCCACGAAACCGATCGAGCCGACAATCGACACCATCACAGCCGTCACCAATGCGGCACAACTGATTAACAGCAATTGCACGCGACGCACCGGAATCCCCAGCGAGGCAGCGGAGTCGACGCCGAAGGTAAACGCGTCCAGCGCACGCCGATGCCACAGGCACACAACGAGCCCGATGACCGCCACCGGCACCGCCAGCCACACCGATGGCCAGCGCACGCCGCTGAGATTGCCGAGCATCCAGAACATGATGCCGCGAGCTTGTTCGGAACTGGCCGACTTGGTGATCAGAAATGCCGTGAGGGCATTGAACAGCTGCGAGCCGGCGATCCCCGCCAAAATGATCTGGCCGGTATTACCCGGTGAGCCAGCGGCGCGGCCGAGCAAAACCACCACGGCGAACGCCACAACAGCGCCGCCGAACGCGCCAACTGACATGGAAATCGCCCCCGCGCCGAACCCGAGCAACGCGACCATCACCGCGCCCGTCGAAGCACCAGCGGAAATGCCCAGCAGATACGGATCGGCCAACGGGTTGCGCAGCAGCGATTGCAGAATCACCCCGCAAGTCGCCAGGCCAGCGCCGCAAGCGGCAGCCACCAGCGCGCGAGTCAGGCGATAGTTCCAGACGATGCCTTCGTCGATCGGATCAAGAACATACCCGGCCGCCCACAGTTTGTTGGCCAGCACCTGAAACACCACGATGGGATCAATGGTTGTCTCACCAATCGCCACACCCGCAATCACCGCTAAAAGCAGGATCGTCAGTGCAAGCAAAGTGCGTATCAACGTCGCGGTCATTTGGACAGGTCGTATCCGTTGATGGCGCTCGCCAGCGCGGCGATACCGTCGAATGTGCGCATGCTGGCCTGCATGGCCATGGCGTCGAGAATAATGATGCGGTTGTTTTTCACCGCGTCCATGTTGCGGGTCACGGGATCGTTGCGCAGGAATTCCAGCTTCTTCAGGTAGTCATCCGCCGGGAAGCGCCGGCGATCCATGCGTGCGATGACCAGGAACGTCGGGTTGGCTTTGGCGATGGTTTCCCAGCCGACGGTTGGCCATTCCTCATCGGACTCCACGACGTTGCGCACGCCCAGCGTGTTAAGCATGAAGTCTGGAACGCCCTTGTGCCCTGCAACGTACGGGTCGATATCCAGACTGGCACTGGAAAACCAGACCAACGCGCTGATGTCTTTCGAGTTCTTGTCTTTCGCCATGGCAATGGACTTGGCGAGGCTCGCCTTGAGGTCTGTGTTCAGCTGCTGCGCACGCGCCTGGACGTCAAAAATCTCACCGAACTGGGTGATGCTTTTATAGATGCTGTCGATGCGAAACGGCGCCAGACGCGTGCCGTCGGAACCGACCAGATTGTCCTTGGCCTCGCAGTCAGACGGCATCAGATACGTCGGAATCTTCAGTTCGTGAAACTGTTCGCGTGTGCCGACCGCGCCTTGTGGCCCGACCATCCATTCCAGTTCGACAGCCACCAGTTGCGGGCGCTTGGCAATCACCGATTCGAAACTCGGTTCGTTATCGGCCAAGCGCTCGATGTTGTCGTTTTTCGCCTTGTACTGCGGCAGCACATCGTTGAACCACAGCGATGTGCCGACCATTTTGTCAGCCAGCCCTAGCGCAAAAAGCATTTCCGTGCCGGCCTGGCCGATGGTCACCGCACGGGCAGGAGCCTGCGCGAAGGTCAGCGTGCTGCCGCAGTTTTCAATCGTCAGGGGGTACTGCGTCGGTGCAGCATGGGCGAGGGCGCCAACACCCAGGCCAACGACGAGGGCGACAAAACGAGGCAACAGCATGATGCAATCTCCATTTGAACCTTACACGGAGCCAGGGTGCAGGTTCTGGAAACACATCGCTTACGCTGCCTTAAAAGCAGTGCCAGGCCGATCACCGAAGTGACGCGCGCACAAGGATGTCCTTCCCGGACACCCCGCCGGTTAGTGATTGTTGCTTGGCCGGCAGGTCTCCTGACTGATGCGTCGTCGCCTGCGTCAGCCTTCCCGGGAGCAATCCCAGTGGCAGTTCGGACTAAGGCTCAGCATCTACAGTTGCGGGGGCAGTTCCGTTTGATGCGTTGGGCGCATCACGGATTCCCTATTAATCCCAATTGGAAACCGGCGGGCGGCATGGTATCCGATCGTGGCGGTTGAGGCGAACGGGCGTGCTCGCTCAAGGGGTCGGGCGGCGTCAGCAGGAGGGCTGGTGAGGACAACAGACCATTAAAGTACTTTTATGCGCAGCACCTTTTTCACCCACTATTCAGTTACTGCAACGATTTAGCGCAACTTGTATCCTTGCGTTACACGAGGACGAATGGCCCCAGCTATTGCCCTGACCCAATAGTCACGGGAACGGAAAACCGGACTTTTCTGAAGGTAATGACGTGAAGCGTGATTCGCACCTGGTTGTGCTTTTGCTGTTCGTGATCGGTTGCTCTCTGGCGTCATTGACGGTCTGGAAAGTATTGGCCTCTCGAGATCGAGCACTAGAGGAAGTGGATGTCCACGGCTTGAACCTGACCCAGGCGCTTTCTACCTACTCCGAGGGGATTGTTCGCCAGAGCTCGCTGCTTTTACTCGGGCTTGTCGAGCGCCTGGAAATCGAAGGTAGCGGCCCCGCGCAGATTCAGCGGCTGAGTGCATTGATCATCCGCCAGGAATCGTTGATGCCACAGCTCAGTGGTATCACGATTTACGACAATCAGGGACGCTGGCTGATGTCCTCCAACCGACCGATTCCGGCCGGGGCGAATAGCAGCGATCGGGCCTATTTCATTCATCATCGCGACGATCCCAGCCGTGAGACCTTTATCGGTCCGCCTATCCAGAGCCGCTCCGATCAGGAATGGGTGATCACCCTCAGCCGCCGCTTCAATGATGCGCGCGGAGAGTTTGCCGGGGTGGTGGCGGTCACGTTGGGCGTCGAAAACTTTCTTCGGTTGTTCGGAAAGATCGACGTGGGGCAGGAGGGCGCCATCGGGTTGTCCTACACCGATGGTACGTTGCTGGTTCGTTATCCATTCCGCGAGCAGGACATGGGTCGCAACTTTTCCCAATCGCCCATCTATGCCAAGTATCTGGTGGATCGATCAGTCGGCACCGCGTCGTTTACATCCAGCCTGGATGGTGTCGAGCGGCTCTACGCTTTCCGCAAGAGTGACCGGCTGCCGCTGATAACGACGGTGGCACTCGGCAAACGCGAAGCTCTCGCCGCGTGGCGCACGGAGGCATTGTTGTCGGCGGTGGTGGTAACCGGGCTGCTGGGGCTCACGGGCCTCATCGGCTGGTTCCTGATTGTGGATATCCGTCGGCGTACCAAGGCAGAAGATCAGTTGCGAGGAGCCCAGCAGCAGTTGCTCTCAACCAATCGGCAACTGGAGTTGCTGGCGATGAAAGATGCCCTGACCGGTCTGGCCAATCGACGCTGCTTTGATCAAAGCCTCGCCATGGAAGCCCGGCGCGCACGACGTGACGGCACGACGTTGGCATTGCTGATGATCGATATCGACCATTTCAAGCTGTTCAACGATTCACTCGGGCATGTTGCCGGTGACGCCTGTCTGCAAACCGTTGGCAGAATCCTGGACGAATGTGTGCGGCGCCCGTCGGACCTGGTGGCCCGATATGGCGGTGAAGAGATGGCCGTGATCATGCCTGACACCGACACCGACGGCGCCGCAATAGTGGCGCAACTGATCATCGACCGCTTGCAGCAAGCAAACATCCCCCACACCGCCAGCCCGCTCGGACGCGTCAGTGTCAGCATCGGGATTGCGACCGCTACGGGGTCGGGACTGGATCATCTGCAAGGTCTGATCGAGGGAGCCGATCAGGCGTTGTACACCGCTAAGGCACGGGGTCGAAATCAGTATGTGAGGGGTGGGCTGTAAGTGTCATTTGCTGCAGATGCCAGGAATCATTGTGCTTGCGATGAAGCTTTGGAACCGTGACGACGAAGGTAGTACCGCTTTGCGAATCCGAAGTGACCTCGATGCCGCCGCCGTGCGATGTAACGATCTCTGAAGCAATAAACAACCCCAGCCCCAAGCCTTCACTTGGGTCATGGTCGATGATCGAGTGCTGAGAAAAACGGCCCATCGGGTTGAAGATGAACGGCATCACATCATCTGGAATGGGCTCACCGCTGTTATGCACGGTGAAAATCACATGCTCCTCATTGGTATCCAGAGTAACGGTTACTGGCCGTTGGTTATCGCCATGCTGCACGGCGTTGCCGATCAGGTTGGAAAGAACCTGCTCCATCCGTGCGCCGTCGAATTCACCATGACAGGATCTTTTTGGCTCAAAGAAGATAGCGGCACTCGGGTAGAACGCCCGCAGTTCATCAACGATGCGCTCGCACAAGGGCAACAAATCCAGGCGCTCTGTTTTAACAGGTATGCCGGGGCCCATCTGGCAACGTGTCAAATCCAGCAGGTCACCGACAATCTGACTGGCGCGCTTGACGCTGGTGTAAATTTGCGTGGAAATTTTCGTGGCCTTGGTGCCGATGTCTTCTGAGCGCCGCAACATGTCGGCGCCGAGCAAGATCGCGCCCAGCGGAGTTCTCAGGTCATGGCCAAGGATGCCTAGAAATAGATTCCGTGACGCTTCAACGGCTCGCGAATAGCTTGCAATTGACTCGGCGAGGGCTTGGTCGATTGCTTCGTGAAATCTCGTCATGTCATCGATGTCGAGTGGCGTGCCGGCCTTGATCTGTTTAGACCACTGGTTGAGTACGCTGGCTCTGAGCGCGCGATATTCGGAGACCATCTGATCGATCGTGAAGCCTGCCATGAGCCGCGTGACCGCGTGGGTTTCAGCGGGTGTTTCCAGATCGTTGGACGGGGCATTGCCATGCGCCTTCGCCAGTTGTTCTTTTGCAGTCTGTTTAGTCCGTAGATCGAGCACTATGGCGTCGAGCATCTGTTCGGCATGATCACGCAGGGCTTCTGTGTCCAGCGGTGCACCGGGCGTCTCAATCGTTCGCGCAAAATCGTCCCAGTCCTGCAGAATCGGCTCGAGGTTGGCGGTGATGAAGTCGGACAGTCGCATTTGCATGGATGCTGGTCAGGAGGGCGAGTTCCAGACAGGAGTGATGGGGAAGCCGCAACGTGAAGTAGAACACGGATTTGCTGTTTTGCTGCGCTGTCCTATGAAACGCTGCGCCCTGAACGCTGATTGCGTTATGCGTACAAGGGCGCTCGCCTTACAACTTCCTGCGACCAGCATTCACTTTGCCGCTAGTGCTTCTCTACGCCCGGCACGTCCATGTTTATTTTGCGCCAGGCGCCTTCGGAGAAACTGTAAACCGAGAAGGCGATCAACCCCAACGCCATCACCATCAGAATCAAACCGCCAAAAGGCATACTTTGCAGAGCATCAAGGGCTTCCTTCATGCCCGGTGGATTCGTGGCTTTGTAAAGGGAGCCGCTGATCGCCATTAGCACTGCAATCTCGATAAACACCACGCCTCGTGCAATCAGTCCGAATCGCGACACCGGGCGGATATAGCGCATAACATCTTCGTCGGCTTCAAAGTACTTCTCGAACGACGCTTTCCAGCCTTTGATGATGTGCGCAATGCCGACACCAAACGGAACTAGCGCAACAAGGTAGATCAGCAGGTTGGAATGCTCGAACGACAAAAGATGCGCCAACAAATCCTTCGTCTTGCCATCCCCGGCGTTACCCGAGCTTCCAGCACCACTGACGAGCAGGCCCAATGCAAAAAACGCCAGCGCGCCATTGACCACACCTCCCGCGAACAAACCTGCACGAATGACGAGCCCCTTGAGTTCGGTACCGTGATGATCAACGTCGCGAATAGCTTGCAACACGCGCCACGCCGCGAAGGCGAGTAGACCTGCCACCACCAGTCCAATCAAGACATACCCAAATGGCTGGCTCAGCAGTGCCTCGAGACTTTTATGACTGTCTTTTGGTTTCGTAGCGTCTTGAGCCGCCAGCAGCGCGAATATCCCAATGATCAGATACAGAACGCCCCGAGCGGCGTAACCGCAACGCGCGAGCAGAACAAGGGTGTGTTGGGCGAGCATTTAAATATTTCCGAGCAGAGAAGTTGTATACGAGCAGACCCGCCGCGGCTGCAGGGGTTCGATAAAGCGCTGTGCGGCGACCTGAAGGGTTGTGAGTCGTTACTGGCAATGGGCAACACCCAGCTTTTTCATTGTCACCACGCGAGGATGCATTGGTTGCACAAGTTGGGTTGTCTGGAGGGATCGATCTTCAACACGGCTATTCAACTAGTGTTGATAAATACAAATGCGAATACGTATCAAATGCTGAAAATGTCAGATATTATTTCCCGCAAATTATTGGCGCGTATGCCGTCCCATTTGGCTATTTCCTCAAGGTTTCCTCGATGCGTCGTACTCTGCTTTCCATCTGTGTGCTTCAGGCGTTTTCCGCTTCCTCTTGGGCGGAGCAGGCGACATCCGATACAACCATTCTGGAGTTGGAGGCGACCGACATCGTCGGTACTGCGCAGTACGAAGCCGCCCAAGGGCCGGTGAAGGGCTACCGAGCAACGCGTTCTGCCAGCGCAACACGAACCGACACGTCGATTCACGAGACCCCGCAGTCAATGAGCGTGGTGACCAAAGACGCTGTCGAAGACATCGGCGCTACTCGGCTTCAGGACGCGCTTGATTACGCCGGAGGGGTAGGGCGGGCCAATAACTTCGGAGGCCAGGGACTGACTACTTTCACGGTGCGTGGATTTACCACGGGCGAGTTCTATCGCAACGGTTTCCCGATCAACCGTGGTTATCCGAACATGCCCGATGCGAACACCATCGAGCGTCTTGAGGTACTGCGAGGCCCCGCCACTACTCTCTATGGCCGAGGTGATCCAGGTGGCACGTTCAACGTGGTCTCCAAACAGTCGTTGATGGAGCGCACCGTGACCCTGGGCAGCCAACTCGATGATCAGGGAATGAAGCGTGGCACGCTGGATGCTTCCGGCCCGATCGACGAAGAAGGCCGCCTCGCCTATCGCTTGAATGTGGTGGGTGAGGGCGGTGATACCTTCCGCGATCATGTTGAAACCGAGCGCTATGGCGTGACGCCGGTTATTTCCTGGCAGGCCAGCGACGACACCAAGGTGATCTTCGAGGGTGATTTCATGCGCAATAATCACCCGCTGGATCGTGGTGTCACGCGTTATCCGAATCAGATCGGTACCGCGTCTCGCGATACCTTCTTTGGCGAAAAAGATGTTGGCAAATTGCACAACGACAACAACATGGCGCAGCTGCGTTTCGAACATCTACTGAGCGATAACTGGACGTTGGGCGGTGGTTTCCAATGGCTCGATGGGACACTGCAGGGCAACGCCATTGAAGCGAATGGCGTCGCTGCCGACGGGCGCACGCTGGGGCGTAACTTCAACTATCGCAAACTGGAGTGGACGGACAAGGATACCCAACTGAACCTCACCGGACATTTCTCAACCGGGGGCTTCGATCACACGCTGTTGACCGGAATCGAGTACGAGAATTACGACTACAAGTCCATCATCCAGCGCTCCAGTGGCGCGGTAGGTGCCTACCCGATTGATATCTTCAATCCGGTATATGGTCAGGCGCGTCCCGCCCTGACCCGTACGCCGACCCACGACAAGGAAAATCTCAAGACCTACGCCGCCTTCATCCAGGATCAAGTGGCATTGACCGAGCGCCTGAAAGTTCTGGCGGGCGCCCGTTTCGAACGTTTCGAGCATGACTACGAAACCTATGTACCGGGCGGTAAAAGCTGGGAGGCAAGCGACAATGCGGTAACCCCGCGTCTTGGCTTGCTTTGTGACCTTACCGATACCGTCGCGGTGTATGCCAATACCGCGCGCTCATTCAAACCCAATACGGGAGCAAGTCGGCAGGGCGGCGGTTTTGAGCCGGAAAAGGGTAAGTCTTATGAGATGGGGATCAAATGGGAGGCGCTGGATCGCCAGTTAAGCGTCGACGCAGCGATCTACCAGATTGAAAAACGAAACGTCCTCACCACCGATCCCGTGGACTCCACTTTCAGCGTGGCCGCTGGAGAGGTGCGCAGCCGTGGCTTTGATCTCAACGTCGCTGGCAACGTAACCCCAGAGTGGCGGGTGATTGGCGGTTATGCCTATGTGGACGCTGAAGTCACCAAGGACAATGTAATCCAGTCGGGCACGCGACTGATGAACATTCCGAAGAACAGCTTCAGCCTGCTCAACGTTTATGAATTTCAGGATGGCAATCTGAAGGGATTGGGTTTGGGTATGGGCGGCAAGTACGTTGACGAACGTGTCGGTCAGACTGCTAACACGGCGTTTTCAATGGGCAGTTACACCGTTGTCGATTTGCTCAGTTTCTACAAGATCAACGACAAGGTCAGGCTTAATCTTGATGTGAAGAATGTCTTCGACCGCGACTATGAAGAAGGCGCCTTCGGCAATGTCTACGCATACCCTGGTGAACCGCGAACCGTTCAAGTGGGTGTTTCTTACACCTTGTAGATGATCCGGACGCACCGACGACCTGACGCTAAGCAAATAGACACGCTCGCTCTGCTTTTCTGACAATTTCCCAACCAGCACCGGCGGATCGGGCAGGTTGTCTCTGTTAGCGGGGTGTCTTTGCTCGGCGCACGAAAACGCCTTGCGACTCGGCCCAGCACTGCTACGGTGAATGGCAGTGCGTAGTTCCGTCGCAGAGAGGTTCCCCGTGGATAACCGCAAGCAGGTCAGTGCCGACGAATCCGCGGCAGTTCAGCTTTTCCGTTGGCTGGAGTATCCCGACGACGACTTCCCGTACTACAACGGCAAGCCCGTGGGCCTTTCAGGCAAACAATGGCTGCTGTTAATGCTTGGGGTGGTGGCCGGGTTCCTGGTGCTAATAGCGCCGTTGCCATTGTTTGCGGGAAGCGTTGGGCAATTCATTCCCGCAATCCTGTTCTTCGCCATCCCGCTGGCGGTGCTGGCATGGATCACGCGGCAACATGGCTGGGCACTGTTCCGCAGGGTCACGATTCGCGACATCAAGTGGATGATACTGTTCGCGCTGCTCAACATCGTGGTGACCATGGTCATCGGCCTGGTGGTCATGAAGACCATAGGCATGCACTCGAACCCGGTTTTCGCCGGGCTGGCGACGCAAACATCCGTCGAGCACTTGCTCTTCTTTCTCAAGACGCTGCCGCAGCTATTGGGCGAGGAGGTGCTGACGATTTTGCCATTCCTCGCAATCATGACGTTCCTGTTTGCGCGGCTGCACTGGTCACGCAAGGGTGCGATCATCGGTGCCTGGCTCTCGTCGGCCCTGCTATTCGGCGCGGCGCACTTGCCGACCTATGATTGGAACATGGTGCAGGCGTTCGTGGTGATTGGCAGCGCGCGGCTGATTCTGCTGCTGCCCTACATCATGACGAAGAACATCTGGGTCTCCACGGGCGCTCATATACTCAATGACTGGACGCTTTTCATTATCGCCCTGTTGGTTGCGCTACCCTCTGGGCATTAAGGCGTCGCTGAATTGCGCGATCGGCAGGGCGAAGCTCTGTTGGGATGCCGATCGCGCAAGCAGAAGGCGCTTGGCTAGAGCTCAGAGTTTGCCTTCAGATCCGGTATAACTTGCACCTTGGACTTTGCCACTGGCATCAGACAGGCACGACCAAGGAGCGTCCGCGTCAGGTACCTTGATCGTCACGCCAACTCCCGCTTCGGCGGTCATGACGTCGGTCACCGAAAGTTTGCTGACGGCCACACCGGTTTTCTTCGCCACCTCGGTCAGGCAGGCTTTCTCTGCCTTGCTGGTGGCAGATTTGCCACTGGCGCTACCGGCAGCACTCGCAGCGCCCGATGTCGCTGGCTTGCACACCCCATTGGCCCCGCCTTTACCGGTATAGGATACGTCCCATGACTCATCTGGATTGCGCGTGAGGGAAATCGTCACGCCAGAGCCTTTGGCTTCATAGGCGTTGTTATTGAATTTCTTCAGTTTGGCTTCCTTGCCATTGATGTACACCGGCCCACCCTGATCCGCATGCACGGCGATATTGGTCGGGCAGTCGTAGTTGAGTAGCGGAATATCAGCACTGGCTACGGTGGCAAACAGTAAAGTGGTGGCACCCAGCAAAAACTTGTTCATATTCATGCGACATTCTCCTTCTGTTTGAGAGTGGTTGTACGTACTGCACGAGCGTCATGGTCATACGACAGCACGCGCAGGGCCGAGGCCGGGCGAAACGACTTGTCACCGCCTCGACGACAGTGCTCCGGCAGTATAGGTCTTAGTGGCCAGTTTGAACGGCCAAACGCCCACGGTCGGATCTGATTGTCGGGTAGTCAGACAGCTGCTCTCATCCACCCGTTCATACGAGTTCCAGCACACGGTTCAAGCCTCTGCCAAGACACCATTGGTCTGGACGCACGCGGCCGGGTAACTAAATAACCTCGTCCACTGCCTGCTCAAGCGTACTGATCGTACGCTCGATATTCCGCAGTTTCTCGAGGCCGAACAGCCCGATGCGGAAGGTCTGGAAGTCGGCCGGTTCGTCGCATTGCAACGGCACGCCGGCAGCGATCTGCAGACCGTGGTGGGCAAATTTCTTGCCGTTCTTGATGTCAGCATCATCGGTGTAGCTCACCACGACGCCAGGGGCCTGAAAGCCGGCAGCCGCCACACTTTTGAAGCCTTTGCCGGTCAACAGGGCGCGAACCCGATCACCCAGCACCTGTTGCTCGTCGCGAACTTTGTCGAAACCGTAGGCTTGCGTCTCTTTCATCACGTCGTTGAACCGCGCGAGGGCATCGCTGGGCATGGTCGCATGGTAGGCATGTCCGCCCTGTTCGTAGGCTTGCATGATCTGCAGCCACTTTTTCAGGTCGCAGGCAAAGCTGCTGCTTTGCGTCTGTTCGATGCGCTCCAGAGCCCGAGCGCTGAGCATTACCAGGGCGCAGCAAGGGGAGGCGCTCCAGCCTTTCTGCGGTGCGCTGATCAGCAGGTCGACGGCGCATTTGTGCATATCCACCCAAATCGTGCCTGAAGCGATGCAGTCCAGCACGAACAGGCCGCCTACCGCATGCACGGCGTCGCCGACTGCCCGCAAGTACTCGTCGGGCAGGAGGATCCCGGATGAAGTTTCAACATGGGGCGCGAAGACTACTTGCGGCTTCTGCGCCGCAATGGCTGCCAGCACTTCGTCCAGAGGCGGCGGGGCATAGGCCGCTTGGTGACCCGTTTCCACTGGCCGGGCTTTGAGTACCGTGGTGGCGGCCGGAATGTTGCCCATCTCAAGGATCTGGCTCCAGCGATAGCTGAACCAGCCGTTGCGAATCACCAGACATTGCTGGCCGGTGGCGAACTGCCGCGCCACCGCCTCCATGCCGAATGTGCCGCTGCCCGGAACCACCGCAACAGCCTCGGCGTTGTAGACCTGTTTAAGGGTTGCGGAAATGTTTTTCATCACCCCTTGAAAGGACTGCGACATATGGTTCAGCGAGCGGTCGGTGTAGACCACTGAGTACTCGACCAGCCCCTCGGGATCGACACTGGGGTAGAGCTTGGACATAAGGTGACTCCTTGGGCACAGAGGTAAACATCAATGCCAAGGAGTGTAGGCAAACGGCACTAATGGGCTCATCGAATTACGCAAATGAGCTTAGCGTGCTTCACATTGCGGCGAAGGCTCGCCGCTCAGCGCGTCAACCATCGGCGGATGATCCTGCACCGCCTGACGCAGATCTTCGGTCACCCGCAACTCCGCACCTGTCGGCGAGAAGGTCGCCGCCGCCGCGAAAGGCGCGGGATTGGCCGGAACCGGGCGTTTGCCACGTCGCCACAGGAAGAAGGTGACCATGCACAGATTGACCAGCGCAAATACCCAGAACAGACCATTGGCACCGAACGAATTCATCACCGGCGAGATCATCATCGGACTGATCGCCGAGCCCAGCGAATTGATCAGCAGCAAGCCCTGAATCATCGGCACCAACGCTTCGGCAGGGGCGCGATCGGCGGCGTGGCTGACGGCAACCGGGTAAAGCGCGAACACACCGCCGCCGAGCAGAAACAACATCGCGGCGAGCATGGTCGAGGACAACGGCAGTACGACGATCACCAGCGACAATGCGCTGCACGCCACGGTCAGAAGGGTCAGCACCTGCAAGCGGTCCTTGCGGTCGGACCAGCGTCCGACCGGGTATTGCAGGAGCATCGCGCCGAGAATTGTCCAGGCCATCATGCTACCGACTTCGCCGACATTCAGACCGCTGCGTTGCAGGTACAGCGGCAGCAAGGTGTAAATCGCCGCAATGGTGATACCCGAGCCGAAACAACCGACCAGCCCGGTCGGCGTCACGCCCAACAATTGCCGTGGCTTGAGTGGCTCCACTTGATCGAGCAGAGGCGAGACTCGCGGAAGGATCACGATCGGCAGCACCGACAACGAGGCGAGCATGCCAGCGACCATGAACGGTGCGCTGTCGCTCAATCCGGTAATTCTCCCCAGCGTTGCCTGGCCCAGCACGCCGGCGCCGTACAAGACGATCATGTACAACGCGAGCAAGCGCCCGCGAATCTTCGCGTCACCTGCCAGCAACAGCCAGCTTTCGATTACCAGAAACACACCGACCGTGGCCCAGCCATTGATCAGGCGCAGGGCAAACCAGCCCCATGTGTCATAGAACAACCCTTGCAGCAGGATGGTCACCGCGATCAGCGAGGCAAAGCTGCCGTAGGCGCGGATATGACCGATGCGCAAAATCAAACGGTCATTGAACACGGCGCCCAGGGTCAAACCAATGAAGTAGGCCGAAGAGACGATACCGATCATCGTGGTCGACGCACCGGCAGCGTCCAGTCGAAGGGTGGTCAGGGACGACATGAAACCGTTGCCCAGCGCAACAATGAACAGCCCAAGCAAGGGCGCCAGCGCCATGGCCAGCAAACGCGCAGACATAAAAACCTCTAGAAAACGAACAGCAGAACGTGCGCCTCTGCGCATGCGATTGCCAAGCCGAAGTGTGTGGGGTGCAAGTGCCCGCCGAACGGGCGGGGCGGTTGAGTCCGAGGTGGGGCCAGCCCGTCAGGTATGACTCGGGCGCCAAATCTGGCGGCTGCAAGAGCGCGCGGATTCTAAGGCTTGTGCGGAATTTGCCAATGGCTGTTTGCTGCGGCAGTTAGACGCAGGCCGATCAAGGCTGAGACATAACGACAGGTCATCGTTTTGCATTGCACAAATGTTCCAAAGCCTCAGCAAGGGGCAGGGGTGAGCTAATGGAATACCCGGAATGAGGTTACAGTGCTCATCAATGTCTCAGTTGTTGTGTGAACAATGAATCGTCCGCTGTTCGTTTCTCTGGATGGGCCCAAGGGCACCGGCAAAACCACACTGTTGGAAGCCATTACGCAGGTACTGCGCGCGGGCAACCAGAAAGTCATCCGGCTTTGCGAGAGAAAAAGCGATCCTTTCAGGGGTGAAACCATGGCCCTGGTTAACAATCTCGCCCGAAATCCCTCCACGGATCTGGAGTGGGCTGTATGCCAGGGTTTTGCTGAAAGCCGTAGCTGGATTTCCCGTCGCGTGCTGACGAAACAGCCGCCAGACAGCATCATCTTGATTGATCGCTGGTATCCATCTGACGCTGCGTTTCGGCAATCAGTCCCGTTTTCCGACATCCTCCAGTTGAACATGGATCGAAACGTACAAGTGCCAGACCTGCATGTCGGCGTCGTTACCGAGCCGGAAATTTCATGGGCAAGGGCCGCGACACGTTCGCGAGGACTGGGCGGCACTGTGATTCAGAAATATGCAGAGCACGTTGCGTGTACCGAGTCGTTCGAAAAAGCGGTAGCCGACCACGGTTGGGTTCTCTGTCGTAATGAAGGAACGATCGAAGAGGCGACGATGCAGGTGGTAACTCAGATCTATCAGGTGATGTTGGCACGAAACTGGGGGAGGGGGACTCAATAGTTCGCTTGAGGGTGTACCATCAGATTCTGCTCATCAGATATCAGTCAGCCATGTCCACGCTTAGCGAAGAGAGCCGCCGGATCGTAGCTTCTCTGGCGCAGGGTGTCGGTCTTAATGCTGACACTGCAAGCATCGCCGAGGCGATTGTTGCGAAATTGCAGGCTATGGACGCAGCCCTTACGCCGATTATTGGCCAGCAAGGGGTTGTCGCCCTGTACCGGCGCAGTTTACATCTGTGTGTTTCTGCTCATCCGCATCTCGCCGGCACTTATGACAGTCTGCCGGCCGCGATGGATCTTATTGCCCTTAAATCCGTACTCGTCGAGCAGCAGGACACCGAAGCACTGTTTTGTGGTGAAGTGTTGCTGACTACTTTCTACGAGCTTCTGACCACACTGATCGGGCCCTCGCTCACCGCTAGTTTGCTTCGTGGCGTGTGGGAACCTTCTTTGAGCGACACCCCCTCGCAGGAAAATTCGCCATGAGCACCAAAGTGACTATCAACCGTCTGGCCACCGGCGTGCCTGGACTGGACGAGGTGCTGGGTGGAGGATTGCCGGAGTTTTCGTTCAATCTGATTGCCGGCCCTCCTGGTTGCGGCAAGACCACACTTGCCCACCAGATGATGTTTGCCCTGGCAACGCCCGAACGCCCGGCGCTGTTCTTTACCGTCCTGGGTGAACCGCCATTGAAGATGCTGCGTTATCAGCAGCAATTCGACTTTTTCGACAGCGAAGCGATCAACCAGTCGATCCGTTACATCAACCTGGCCGACGATACCCTGGCCGGGGATCTGGACGAGGTGCTGCGGCGCATCGTCAGCGAAGTCGAAGCGCATTCGCCGGCGCTGGTGTTTGTCGATTCGTTCCGCTCCGTGGTGCTGGCCAGCCAGACCCAGGACAACCCCAACAACAACCTTCCGCAGTTCGTTCAGCAACTGGGCATGCTGATGACGACGTGGCAAGCGACGACGTTCCTCATCGGCGAGTATTTCACTGAAACCGACACCAACCCGATTTTCACCGTGGCCGATGGCCTGATCTGGCTTCGACAAAGCGTTCAGCGCAACTCCATGGTACGCAAGCTGGAAATCATGAAGATGCGCGGCCAACCGACGTTGCCGGGCCTGCACACCTTCCGCATTGCAACTTCCGGGATCAAGGTTTTTGCACCCGTAATAGCTAGCCCGTTTGATACGCCGCCGCAATCACCGATCAAGCGCTTGAGCATGGGGGTAGCGCAGCTCGACGAGATGCTCGGGGGAGGTCTGCCTCGAGGCTATTCGTTGCTGGTGGCCGGGCCATCGGGCTCAGGCAAAAGCATTCTCGCGGCGACCTTCCTCGCCGAAGGCGCGCGCAATGGCGAAACCGGCGTGATCGCAGTATTCGAACAACGGCCCAATCACTCGCAGAATGCGACCCTGTCGGGTTTGATTGCGAGCGGGCAGGTCGGTCTGGTGGATAGTCGCGCTCCCGATCTCTCGATTGACGAAATTGTCCAGCTGTTGCTCGGCGAGATCACTCGGCTGAAAGCCACTCGCGTGGTCATCGACTCGCTGTCGGGCTTCGAACTGGCAGTGGCGCCGACCTTTCGCGAGGATTTTCGCGAGTCGCTTTCGCGCATGGTCACGGCGCTGACCAATTCCGGGGTCAGTGTCTTGATGACCTCGGAGTTGGAAGATCGTTACACCGATCTGCGTTTCAGCCCTTACGGCACAGCGTTTTTGACGGATGCAATCATCGTCCAGCGCTATATTGAGGTGCAGAGCCGGTTGCTGCGCATCATGGCCGTGGTCAAGGTTCGCGCCAGTGCGCACTCTGATGAGTTACGTCAGTACTTCATTGATGATAGCGGCCTACACATCGGTGACATGTTGCCGGAGCAGGAAGGTTTGCTCGGTGGGCGACCGACAAGGCAGGTTTTGAACAAGGTCGATAAATGAGCGAAGAATGATGAGTGAGGCCAGCGGCAAGAATGAACAGGCTTTAGCCACTGCTGCACGCGAGCTGTTCCTACTGGGCCGGAAAACGGTCGCGGCTCGTGCGGCACTCGCGGCGCTGCAAAAGCAACTCAGCGAAGCCAACAGCCAGCTTGTTGATACCTTGCAAGTCGAGCAACTCATTGAGGCCAATCAGCAGTTAGTGCTGGCCATTTTATCGGCGCAGTCGGATGTTGAAGATCAGAAAAATGCTCAGGCAGAACACCATCTGTATTTGGAAATGCGTGAAGCCAACGAGCGATTGGTTATCGCAGCGCTTAGTGCCCAAGACCTGCAAATTGCAGCTGAACAGGCACTGGAGCAGCAGCGCAATATCCTCTCTGTAGTGGCCCACGAGCTGCGAAATCCACTGACGCCCATCAGCATGATTGCAGGCCGGCTGGTGCGAATGCCTCGCGAAGAATTGCCTCGCATGCAGCTATTGATTGAAGGCCAAGTACAGCGGATGTCCCGACTCGTGGAAGATTTGCTCGACATTGCTCGTGCTTCCACCGGTAAATTTCGCCTGTACTTCCAGGTTACTAACATGGCTGACATCATTAGTGACGCAATAGCAATCTATACCCCGGTCATGCTCGCTCACGGCTTGAGTTTCAGCTCAGAACGCTTGGAATCTCGTTTAGCGGTGAACGGCGATCCTGTAAGGCTGACGCAGATTCTTGATAATTTGCTGGGTAACGCAGCCAAGTACACGCCCAAAGGTGGCACTGTCACACTTGCCGTTTCTGTTGAAGCCAATCTGCTGGAAATTCGCATTCGGGATTCCGGCATTGGTATCTCAGCCAAAGCGCTGCCTTTCATCTTTGAGCCGTTTGTCCAGGATGATCATGCAGTGGGTTTCAATGGCGCAGGCTTAGGCATTGGGCTGACGGTGGTGCGAGAGTTGGTTGAAGCCCATAGTGGAACAGTGACCGGCACAAGTGCGGGGGAAGGCAAGGGAAGCGAATTCGTAGTGAAAATACCGCTGTTAAATCCCTAGCTTTTCTTTTGCGTCAGCCGGTAAAAAACTGATGGTGACAGACGCTCCCCATTACCACTGGGCGCTTTTCAGCGAGCGCGTATAGGACGATGGTCAATGGCCAACGAACGTCCAGAACTACACCGCGGACGCAACCACTCTGGATGGCCTAAGCGACGGGATTCTACTTCCACCAAGATTCCTCGCAGTCCACCCTGTAAATCGGGATATGATCGCGCTCAACGACTCAGACCCACATGACTTATGGCCATCGATCTTCAAGCGCTCTACCCCAAACTGATCCACTTAATGTTGGATACTGTTTTTGTGGTTGATGAAAGCGACCACATTGTTTTTGTGAGTGATGCCTGTAAGGCCCTGTTGGGCTACCTCCCTGATGAGCTGATTGGCACCAGTATCACCAGCTATATGCATCCTGAAGATTTGGATGCGACGCGAGCTTCGATTTCCCGCGTCATGAATGGTCAACCTCATTTCGATTTCCGGAATCGTTACATCCGCAAGGATGGGGCAGTCGTGTACATCCTGTGGGCTGCATTCTGGTCGGAGGAGGTCGGTGCCAGGATTGGGGTCGCAAGAAACGTTACAGCCTTAGCTAAAGCCGAGGAGGAGTTACGCTTCCTCGCTCATCACGACCCGCTGACGAAATTAACCAATCGGTCGCTCTTTAGTGATCGACTGATATCTGCACTGCAGACTGCGCAGCGCCACGGTAATGAGCTAGCTCTGCTTTTTTTGGATATAAATGATTTCAAGAGTATCAATGATGTCCATGGTCACGCAGCGGGAGATAGTGTTCTGTGCATTGTTGCCCAGCGTCTGAAAAGCTGTGTGCGTGAGACAGACACCGTGGCTCGCATTGGCGGCGATGAATTCACGGTGCTGCTAACAGACGTCCAGTCGAGGGACACGATTTCCGAAAAGCTAGAGCAGATTCACAACGTCATGGCTGAGCCACTCGGCCCTGAGTTCGGCACACTCAAGATGCCATTGTGCAGTATTGGCGTTGCCTATTATCCCGAGCACGGAAATGATGCCGATACACTGCTCACCCATTCGGACAGTGAAATGTACCGAATGAAGAGGTATCGCTCCTTGGAGAGTTAAGCGTGGGGCTGAATGTAGCTGTCCGGTATGTCCAAACCCTTCAATTCCAGTGCAGAGCGTGGCGCCGCGTAACTCCATCTCTTTAGCCTTATCGACGATCCATTCGCAGCGCCTACCGATGATTCAAGCTGCTCCAAGCAATCAAACCGAGGTAGGCGTCCAGCATGTTGTAAGTAAACGCATGCCACCAATTAGTGCATTGGCCCAGAGCGAAAATGGCGTTAGCATTCCCCCATTCGGCTTAAACAGCCTGTTTTTCAGATCAGGGTCGCATTGTGGAAAAGCTAAAACGCCTCGAAAGTGGAATCGAAGGGCTCGACGCTCTGCTCAAGGGCGGGCTGGTAGCGGGCTCTTCATACATAATCCAAGGGCGCCCAGGGTCTGGAAAAACGATCTTGGCCAACCAGCTTGGGTTCCATCACGCGCAAAAGGGTGGGCGAGTTCTAGTCGCAACGCTGCTGGCCGAGTCACACGATCGCCTTTTTCAATTTCTTTCGACTCTGAGCTTCTTCGACTCTTCCAAAGTCGGGGCTGAAATCCAGTTCGTCAGCGCATTCGATACTTTGGAAAACGAAGGTTTGGATGAAGTAGTGAAGCTGCTTCGGCGTGAGATAAGCCGTCAGAAAGCCACAGTTATGGTGGTGGATGGCTTGCTAAATGCGCGTTCAAAAGCTGATTCTCATATCGACACCAAGAAATTCATCTCTGAGTTGCAAGGGCACGCCGCGTTCGCTGGTTGCACGGTGCTGTTTCTAACTAGTTCTCGCCTTGACGATGGCAGTCCTGAGCACACGATGGTTGATGGCGTGATCGAGATGGGCGAAGAGTTGTATGGCACTCGTTCGGTGCGTCGAATTCAGCTGCGTAAAACTCGCGGCAGCGGAGCAATGACCGGCCTTCACGAGTGTGAAATCACCGACAATGGCCTGGTTGTTTATCCACGGCTCGAAAGTCTCTACAGCCATCCGTCCTCTCCCGACAGCGCCGACATGACGCGTATCGCCAGTGGCATTGAATCACTGGACGATATCTTGGGCGGAGGCCTGCACAGTTCCAGTGTGTCTCTGGTCATAGGCCCCTCCGGGATTGGTAAAACGACGCTGGGCCTCAAATTCCTGGCCGAGTCGACCGTGGAAGCGCCGGGTCTGCATTTCGGCTTCTACGAAAGTCCCCAACGGCTGCGACTCAAGGGCCAATCACTGGGCATCGATTTAAAAAGCATGGAAGACAGCGGCGCACTGACCATCGCATGGCAACCCACCACAGAGGGCCTCCTGGATGGTTTGGGCGCACGACTACTGAGTCTCGTTGAAGAAAAGGGCATCAAGCGCCTGTTTATCGATAGCCTGAGCGGTATGACGCGAGTCTCGACAAATCCGGCGCGGATTACTGACTTCTTCAGTGCACTGATGAACGAGCTGCGATCCAGAGGGGTTACCGTATTTGCCTCTTGGGAAATGCGCGATCTTTTCGGCTCCGAGGTCAGCGCGCCGAACTCGGACCTGTCCAGCATCGTCGACAATCTCATGCTCATGCGGTTCTCTGAGAATCAATCTGAACTTAGCAGGACGCTTTCCATTCTTAAAATACGAGACAGCTCCTACGATCCTTCGCGATTTGTGGTCGTGATCCGTGATCAAGATGTTTTCCTGGAAAAGGCTTCAAGACGTGAACCATCAGTTCCCGCTGAGTCATCGCCCGGTTCAATTTCTTAAGCTTTTGAGTGGGTTGAATTAACATGTCCACCATCCTGGTCGTCGACGACGAGTATTTGATCGCTGACATTCTCAGCTTTGCGCTAGAGGATGAGGGGTTCATGGTGGTGACGGCCAGCAATGGCCGAAAAGGGCTCGAGATACTGGATAGAGAGCGGCCTGCCTTGATCATTACCGACTTCATGATGCCGGTCATGGACGGGCTGGAATTCGCCACAGCCGTTCGAGCTCTCCCTTCAGCTAGTCAATTGCCGATCATCTTGATGAGCGGTGCTCAGGCACATATCGGTATGCAGAGATCAGATTTGTTTGATGCCGTGTTGGCAAAACCATTCGACATCGACTTGATCATCGCCGAAGTTAAAAAGCTCTTGGCTGCTGATTAGTCAGCTGTCTGGAACATGCATACCTTCATGAGTCTCAAGCTTGGTTGCCTTCAGGTGGGTGGTAGCATCTTATTGACGTTGGTCCTGCTTGGTTTGGCCGCGATTCAGAGGCAACTGGGCGGCTTATTGCTGGCTATTGAGATGGCCGCCGAAGTAGGGCAGAGTCATTAGTTAACTGGCCGAGAACAGGAGTTTACGGATGCCATTTACCCTGAAGGAACAGCAAGCCCTTTTGGCATTGAAGGGCGTAGGACCAACCGTTATCGCTCGCCTTGAACAGATGGGGTTTGACTCCCTGGCAATGCTCAGCAAAGCGGATGTTTGTGACATTTTGGCCCAGGCATCGGCTGCAGTGGGATCTACTTGTTGGAAGAACAGCCCCCAGGCTCGAGCCGCCATTAACGCTGCCGTTGAGCTCGCAAAGAGCTCCACGCCAAGATTATCGGTGACAGAGTGACTTTTGGCCGTATGTGAACGGACTTGTTTTTGCCGTTTTCTATGGCTCTTTAAATCGATGAAGCGTTTCGTTGTAATTCCGTCAACTGGGCTTTCAGATTCTCGACTTCAGCCTCCAGTTGACGGACACGCTCGCTAGCCTCGACCTGAACAGTAACGTCCTTCTGGATGCCGATGTAATAGGTGAGTTGATCTGCGTCGTTGAACACTGGGGTAATTGACAGCTCATTCCAGAAAGCACTGCCGTCTTGGCGATAGTTTCGAATGATTTGCCGGCAAGGCTGAAAGTTCTTTATTGCCTCGCGGATAGCCACAATGCCTGGTTGGTCTCGGTCATCGCCCTGCAGGAACCGGCAATCCTGATACAAGGTGTCATCAGAGCTGTAGCCCGTCAGGCGCTGGAAGGCTTGGTTGGCGTAGATAAGAACGTTCTCATCGCCTTCCTGCTCTGCCACAACGATGCCATCGTTGGATGCCTCGATCATCAGTTTCAGCAATTCTGCATTGATCATTTCCAGAGTCCCTGTGACTTTCACGCAAGTCTATACCAACCTTTGCGATCTGACTTTTAAAGGTGATTTGCGCCGGCAACGCTCCGAGCAGTAGCGGACTTCCTGCCAGCAGCGTGCCCACTTTTTCCTCCATGCGAAGGGAAGGCCGCAGGTCACGCAGGTTTTTACCGGTAGCTCACTCTTTTTCAAAATGCCCCCCATGCATCAAGTCACGCGAGCAGTTTCTGGCCGCGCTCCCAGAGCGATCTTTGTTTGGGTTCTCGCCTGCGGCTACGAGAATTTGACGGTAGTACTCGATTAATGACGGAGCCATTTTGATTTCTAGTAGCCTTTCGGCTCTTGATTCTGCGGCAATCCTTGGCTGTAGGGGAGTGCCTGCTGTGCACCAGAAAACACGTTTTTCACAAGATAAGCGATGATTCAGGTTCTTCTGGGTATCAAGCGCATCTCGCGTAGTTTGTCGAACACATCGAAAAATGCTTGATCACTCGCTTGGTAGGTAGTGAATCCCATTGCACGGCTTTTCGACATATCCGTGACAACTTCGATGGGTCGACCGAGGTCTGCATCGGTATGCCATGGGGATATCAGGCGACCAATATCCGCCTCTTTCAAACCGTGTTCCGCGACTATTTGCGTCCATACGGTTTGGTCGTCAGCCATCTGCTTCTCAAGAGGTGACACTGAAGCGGGATAATCGGCAGCAGGCAAGTCGAAGTAGTCGGCAATTCGGCTACACATCCACTTCCATCGAAACACATCGCCATTAGTGACGTTGAATGCCTGATTCGCCGCAGCCGGCGTGGTGGCCGCCCACAATTGTTGTTTCGCCAACTGCCGGGCGTCCGTCATATCGGTAAGGCTGTCCCACTGCACTCTTGATCCTGGAAACACAAAAGGGCGATTGGTTTGTTTGCAAATTGAGGCATAGACGGCGAGGGTGGTTGCCATATTCATCGCATTGCCTACAGCAACTCCAGTAACGGTATGCGGGCGATGAACGCTCCACGTAAAGCCGTCTTTCTCAGCAGCGGCGAAAAGTTCATCCTCCTGGGCGTAATAGAAATTCTCGACATCCAGACGACCTTGCTCTTCGCGAAACGGTGTCTGCGGAAGGCTGCCTTTACCATAGGCTTCGAAAGGGCCGAGATAGTGTTTTAGCCCAGTAACCAGCGCTACGTGCTCAACGCTATTGGCTGGGCGAATGGCGGCGAGTACGTTGCGTACCATGGCGGCATTAACGCGAATGTTCTCGGCTTCTGTGGCTTGCCGTGACCATGTGGTAATGAACACATGAGTGGGTTTCAAATCCGCCAGCGCATGTTCCAACGAAGCGGGATCCTGAAGGTCTGCCGCGACAGGTATCACGCCTTGCACTTGTGACGGGTGCCTCGAGAGCGCGGCGACCTGCCACTTGTTATCGATGAGTAATTGAGTGATGGCGCTGCCGACGATGCCGCTGGCACCCACGACCAAAGCTGTATGGGTCATACGTTTCTCCTGGATTTAGGTTTGGGAGTGCGCCTGAGCAGCAGAGGTTCAACCTAAACCGGACTCGCATTGGCGTTCGTTGTGCGTGGCTTGATTCACAACAGCCGACGCTTAGGCGGCGCTAACCACTACTGAGCTGAGATGCGCCGACTCATTGCTCCATCAAAAACCGCTCAATTTCCTCAACGGTACTGCGCGCCGTTCGGGTCACGCCGATCAGTGTCGCCGAAGCGGCGCCTGTCCAGTCGCCATAACCCACCAACCACAAACGCGGTTCCTGAATCGAATGCGTACCTTTTACGGCCACGCGCCCGTCGGCGGTACACACGCCCAGGGATTCCAAATAGCCGAGGGCAGGGCGGAAGCCGGTGCACCAGATCACTGCGTCGACTGGCGTTTGCGAGCCATCAGCCCACGTCACGCCGGTCTCGGTGAAACGCAGGAACGGCCGAACCGCGTGCAGCACGCCGCGCTCCCTAGCCTCGACGACTGGCGGCACCATCACGATATCGCCCAAGCCGCCAACCGGCTTTTCAATGACGATGCCGGCCAGCTGCGCTTTCAAGCGTTCGGTGGCGCGTTCGAAGAGCACCCGTCCATCAACGTCATCGGCAAGAAACTCTGGCGGCTGCGGAGTGACCCAGGTGGCATCGGCCACTTGCGAGACTTCAGCGAGGATCTGTGCGCCGGAGTTGCCACCGCCCACCACCAGGACTTTTTTCCCGGCAAACGGCTTGGCGTTAACGTAGTGGGCCGAATGCAATTGCTGGCCGGTAAAGGTTTCGCTGCCGGGGTAATGCGGCAGGTAGGGATGGCGCCAGGTGCCGGTCGCGCTGACCACGGTGCGGGCCAGCCAACTGCGGCCCTGGGCTTTTACGTGGAGGTGATTGCCCCGACGCTCAATAGCGTTGACCCAGTAAGGCCGTTCGACAGGAAATCGGTAGCGTTGCTCATACTGGCGCAGGTAATCGAGTACGTTGTCACGGCTTGGGTAGCCGTCAGTGACCGGAGGCATCATCCAACCGGCGATGGAGCTCCAGGTCGACGGTGAAAACAGTCGCAGGGAATCCCAGCCATGCCGCCAGGCGCCACCCGGTCCCGCTTCGGCATCAATAATCACAAAGGAACGCCCGGTACGGCGCAGGAAGTAAGCCACGGCGAGTGCGGACTGGCCACCGCCAATAATCGCAACATCCACTTCGGCAGGCATGGGGAATCCTTGGGTCGGCGAGAGTCAGATTAAGTTAATCCATTCGAAGCGGACGTTTGTTGATGTTGCTCAAGATACAACGCTGTCCGTTGGCGCTGTGAAGGCTACTGCCAGCGGCAACGCTGCGCCGACCACGAAACTGGCGGTCGAAGCGAGGGCAGCTTGTCGTCGATGGAACATATCTGACATAACACATGATTTAACATAATATACATTATGCGAATCGCACTATTGAGGTCTGGACGGCTCTGGCGGTCAGATTTGAAGCCAGGCTGCCGTTGTTGCTCAAAAATCAGAAAAATCATCTTAAAAAAATATTCTCGCGAATTCATGCGCTTAGGAATTCACGAAAATCATTCTTCGTGGTTTCAGCGTATGAAGGAATTGGTGCTGGCTCACTCAGAACGTTGGACTTAACCCGCGCACTACATCGAATAGACCCATCTAACATTTTAGCTCTTCGCAGCCTTTCGTGTGCACGCCTGTCGTCGGAGCCCGCTGGAGTCCTCGTTTGCGAAACTAACTCATAGACAGCACCGATTTCGCTCCGAATCCACAAATCACTTCTTGTCTTCGCTGCGTCCAATTTCTGCCATATGTGAGCTTGGACGATGCTGATCCGCAGCAGGCATATGGACAGGTCAGCAGCCTAGGCTTTGGCGTTTTGTGTGGAACGCTTTTCCGTTTACAGTCTTACTATGCACCCCATGTGCAATTTTTTTCAGTACGCCATTGACGAAGGCTTCATCACTGAAGCCAATCCAATTCGAACCGTCAAACAAAAATCCAACTTTAAACAGCACAACACTGTTATGAACTGTGGAAAAGCGCTTAGCCCAGTGAAATTATGTAATTAAAACCGCATAAAACATTCCTCAGGAGGAATCTCGACATGAGCGGACGCTATTGATTGTGGTCATGCTCTTCTCTCTTTATTTTCGAGATCTCTGATCTAGTCGGTCGGGACAACTGGAAGCCTACAATGGGATCATTCGAGTTTGACGGTGAAAATTGGTGGTTCAGCGTTGTCGGTAAGGTCAACAAGGCCGCGAAAATTAGCGTGCAAGACGAGTACACTGAGGGCTACTTCAAGCGATATGGAGTAACCCTCTCCGTTCCGCCACTAGCGTGTCACAAGCATGGTCCACATTTATCAGAATTAGAAACCCAGGAAAGTAGGATTATTCCTAATTACTTGCAAGATTAAAGCGAATTTCGGCCAGCCAAACCTCAAGCTAAAATGCACAGGCGGAATTGCGATTCTGACGAGCATGTTGAAAGCCCGGAAAATGAACTTTAAACTCAATATCCAGTCTTTAGGCGACTTGAGCAAACAAGGCGTGACTTATGGTGTGAGATTTACTTTAAGCGAGCCACCTGAGCGCGACAGTAAAGATCAGCTGTTTTCTGTTAACGTAAAAGTACCATTCGACAAGCTGCTACCGCGCCACTATCAAACGAGGAACGCAATCACTGCTGGACAGGCCAATGGCACGGCAACATTTACTCTAACGTATAATTAATAGGTATTATTTATGTTTAGGGTTCGTATGAAAATTTATTCGGCATATGCCGTATTAGCCAAGCCAGCGAAATCATTTCGTCGTAACCTCCAGGAGCACCGGTTTCATATCGATAACGCGCATTAGTAAAACTTCCCGACCCTTCTCGATCCAATGCTCGTGACGATCAAGCCGGATACGTAGCTTGATCGTTTCAGGTATCGCATGAAACAACGTAAGCAGATCGTGCTTATTAGGCTCTTTGTCTTTCCGAAAAGCCGAAATTCTGCCTGTCGCATTTCAAATGCTCATGCGCAGTTTTTATTGCGCCGATGTCTAGCTCGTAAGTTTCATTGACTTGGCCAAGGTTGCCATTGGGCTTTGACACGAAGCTTTTAAGCAGGATTTCCATGCCAACTGCAGCATTGATCTGCGCAATGCCCACCATGTCATGGCCACGTCTAAGGTACTTCGCAGCCATCAAATAGCGATAAGCGCTTTCAACCATCCAGGGCGATGAATTTGTCATTACAAAAGTCCTTTGACTCGTTTTCGTTCAGTGCTTAGACACCAAAGCCAGCAGCTTCGCTACGCTGGAGCCCTCGATTTAGGTGGCTTGTTACCGATTACACGTGTCTGCTCGCAGCTTTGAAAGATACAGCACACCCATGGAAGATGGCGGCCAAGGATGAACGCCCCGTAGTTCATTTAATGCGCTACCCTCCTCCATCAATAATGGATAATTATAACTCAGCTAAATAGTCATTTAGTTGAGTTATAAGTTTACGGTGCCCCACATTTTTTGTGTCAGCTGTTTTGTGACATCTGATAACTATCAACCCTAGGTATTGCACATCTGACCAGTGCATCCTGATGTGCCCATTCCCGCTGTACAGCAATATATCAAGCGTTTCTAGCTCGGGTATTGTTCCATTGACGGCTGTTTGGTTGTTCGGAGCCTCTCGAGGTCATATGCAGGCAACCAACCTTCAACTCCTTCAGCGCATGTCGTTGGTTGCTGTGGACATTGATTGTGTCTCGAAAAAAAGCTCGATTGCGCCCCTTCTGCCGCTAGTCGTGCTACTGCGACAGTGCGCTTGTCATTGGCTTTCGGACTGAGCTTGAACCTGTTGACCGGACCTTCAGAATCTTGCGGGCGAGTATTTCTTACAATGCCGCACATTCGATAGCTGCCTTTCGTGGACCGCACCTGATCCCAGACTGAGCACTACTCAATCCCAAACAACTGCGGCTTGACCGAGCAGGGATGACTTGATTTGTGGCTTAGGCTGCAAACGGAACGTAGGTCGGGAAAAGACATGCTTTTCTAATTTTCGACTTTCACTTCTCGAGAGTAACTCTTAGTCTGCAAACAGACTTTTTCGGAGTAGTTCAACGCTTTATTTTTTCGAAGGGTTTGCACAAGTGTGAATCCGATACGCAAACACCAAACTCACCTTGGCTAGACAGAACGCCTTCTGTTTACGTTGATTCTAATAAGTCAAATCGTTGTCCGGAGAAGTCACATCATGAAGAAAACAATAACCGCGGTATTGCTATCTACCTTAATGGTTGGTAATGCCGTATCTGCCGAAACGAACACCAATATTACCGAGGCACCAGGCCGAGGCAAACTGCCACTGCTGTCGCCCTATCGGCATACACTTCCCGATCTATACAATTTCGATAAGGCGCCAGTAGAGCAAACCTTGCCTGGCGTCACTCGGCAAGTGATTCACGGTTCTCAGAGCACTCTGGCGCGTTGGGTATTTGCAAAGGGTGCCATCGTGCCTCTTCACCATCAGCCCCATGAGCAGGTCACCTGGATAGTGTCGGGAGCAGTGGAAGTTTTTTCACAGGGCAAACGCTATACGGTCCGTGCTGGAGAGGTGATCATTTTCCCACCGAACGTGCCCCATGAGTTTCACGCTCTGGAAGAAGGTACTGTGAATGTCGACTTTTTCACCCCGCCTCGGCAGGATTGGATTGATGGCAATGGCAGCTATAACAAGTTGAAGTAGCAACATCTTAAAGCCCTTGGAAGGGATACTTTGATGTATAGCTATTAATGTCTCTGTAGGAAGAGCTTGCTCACGAAGAACTTAAGATCGCAGCGTCAAGTCAATCATTGAGATTTTTCGCGAGCAAGTTCTCTCCTAAATAAGATTTGGCTTAAGTGTAAGCGAACAGCCAACACGCCTACTGAACTCGCAAATTAAGGATGATGGTGTCCGCCTATTTTTTAGCGGACGCGACTGATCGCACGCGCGATATAGAGGCACCAGCACCCACCTAATGACGCTGGTGCAAAACAGATCCTTTCCAGTGCGAAGTTTTAATTCGCAGGCTTAACTCTCTCTAAGGAGAAGACATGCGTAACCCCTCACCTCGTCGTTCAGCCAAAACTCAGGCCGTGCCTCACCAATCCTTCTCCAAAGCAAACGTTGCCAGCGGTCCGCGCATTGTTCGGCTAGGCGTGACAGACCTGTCTTTCCATCGCGCGACTGCGGCGGTGGTTGCGATTGTCATGCAGCGCATGGGGCTGACCGTAGAACGCCAATATGCGTTGCATGAGGTCAACTTTCGGCGCTTACGCGAAGGCTCGATCGATATGCTCGCCTCCGCCTGGCTTCCTTTCAGTCATGGCATTTACAAGCAGGCGGTGGACGCGGTGGCGCCTACTCGTGAACTCGGTCTGCATTACCAACCCTATGCTTTTTGGGGAGTGCCCGACTATGTGAACGAAAGTGAGGTTGCATCTATCGAAGACCTCTTCAATCCCGAGGTCCGCTCAAGGATGCACCCGGTGATTCAAGGCATTGGTCTGGGAGCGGGTATTACCCGGTTTTCGATGACAATCATGGAGAAATATGGTTTGAGGAACGCGGGTTATCAGTTCCGCACTGGTACCCAGGACGAGTGCATTGAAGCTTTTGAAGCGCTGTACCGCGAGCGACGCTGGGGCATCGTTCCGTTGTGGCACCCGCATTTTTTGCACCACCGCTACCGCATTCGCAATTTGAAAGATCCCAAAGGATTGCTCGGCAGCATTGATCGAGCGGTGCTGCTGGCTCGTGAGGATCGCCTGGCATTACTTACGAGCGCCGAGATCCAGGTGCTGGACAACATTCGTCTGTCGAATTTGACTGTTTCCGAACTCGATGATGCATTCAATCGCGGAGACCAGTCCGCCGATAATGCTGCAAACGATTGGTTGGCGAGGCACCCTGAAATCCTAAGCGCGTGGCTGAAGCCGTTGGACTAACGCGTGTATTTTAAATACTTGGAGAATTTTCAAGTATGAGGCTGACAGCCTTGACCCACTCTTGTCAGCAGCTATGCCAACCCATCGACTCGAGATACAAATTAACGCTCACCTGATACTGACAACGCTTTCGCTAATCAGTCTGGCTTTTTCCTGCAATAAGGGCAGCATCCGTACCACGCGGCAACGCGCAATACTCGTCGGTGCCGCACTGGTCATGCTACCTCTCGCCTTTACCCCGCACACTACGATATCCCTGAACGACTGTGGCACCGCAGCACCATTGTGCTCGCGCCAACGGGTATGATTATTCTATGAGTTGCACACCCTTTATTGCATAGGTCAACAATGGCAAAAATCAGCGACACCGAAAAAGCGTCTACCGCTGGTCGCAAGAACCTCACAGCGGTGGACCGTCAACAGCAGATGGTCGACCGGGCCATCTCCTTGTTTGCCCAGAAAGGCTTTGCCCTGACCACAAGGGAACTGGCCAAGGGTTTGCAAGTGACTCAGCCCCTGCTTTACCGCTACTTCCCCAGCAAACAGCTGTTAATCGAACAGGTTTACCAGCAAGTGTTCATGAACCGCTGGGATCCTGATTTGGAGCCTCGTCTCAAAGATCGCACATCCCCGTTGAGGAAGCGGCTGATTGAGTATTTCATCAGCTATACCCGCACGATACTGAACAATGAGTGGGTGCGAATCTTCCTGTATGCAGGCCTGCAGGACCCCGCTCTGAACCAGCGTTACCTTAAGCGCCTGCATGAGAATATCTTCCTGGTGATCATTGAAGAGCTGCGTCACCAGAGGCAACTCACCAACGCGCCGACCGAGCATGAGCTGGCCCTCGATATCGAAGTGCTGTGGGGCTTCCACAGCAGCTTCTTTTACTTGGGGGTACGTAAGTGGGTTTACCAGATGCCCGTCCCGGAAAATCTGACCGAGCTGATCACCCATCGAGTCAATTGCTTCCTGGACGGTGCCCTGCATTGCCATCCGGCACCGACGCCTTAGGCTGCAATTGCCATCAGTGTGGTGCCTCCAGCACATTCGGACGGTACCCACCGCGTTTGCGTGAGTAGAGCCACAGACTGGCAAAGGCGATGACCAGCACGCTAGGCAACAAGGCGACCACCAACAACGCGCTGGCGGTGTCGTATTGATCCATCAACGAACCGATTGCCGGCACGGCGACCATCACCGACAGCATGCCTGCGCCGCCCATTAAGTTGATCAAGAGCGCTCCGCCCTTGGGCAGCAACTCACTTGTGATCGCGAGCATAGTCGGCCAAAAGAAGGTCTTGCCAACGCCGAATGCCGTTACGCAGAAGAGCGCTACGGCGCCCGTCAAGCCGCCCTGTAGAGCACTTTGTCCGGACAAACCCAGGCCAAGCAAGCCTAACAGTGTCAGTACCGCACTTGAGGTCAGCACCGCGAAGGGCGAGTAGCGCGCGAAGATCCAACCCGACGCGTAATGCCTAAGAATGAACATCAAGCCTGCGGTGTACACCAAGAGCAGGATGCTGTTGCTGCCCAATTGGGGTAGCAGGTCGACCATGATTTTTGCGAACCATTGATCAGGGGCCAGCTCGGTGGCCGCTGTCAACCACATGAGCAGCATCAGCACGATGAACAAAGGGCGCTTGAGCTGGGCGAACATGACGCCGCTGGATATCCTTGCGTCAACTCGTTCGGTGCTGGGGTACTGGAGTGCAATGATCAGCATCAGATAACCGAGGGTGGGCAAGGCTACCACCGCCAACTTGACTTGCCAGGACAGACCCAGTTTTCCCAGGCCCCAAGCAATCAAGCCACCCACGATCAGACCCATTGGCCACCAGGCATGCAACCTGGTGAGCATGCGCCGTTTGTCACGCTTGAACAGCGTAGCGACCAGAGGATTGGTCACGCCCTCCACAATGCCCTGGGCAATACCGGTGAGCAGAAATCCAAGATAAAGCACCGTGGTGCCCGTGGCTGCAAACACATCGTCAATGGGCTGGCCGCTGCTATTGGCCGGTGCCAAAAGAATCAACGTAATCCCCAGCAGGTAACCCAACCCGGACACAATGTGCAGGCACTTCATGCCGACCCAATCAACAATCAAGGCGCAGGAAATAATGCCCAATGTAAAGCCCCAAAACACTGATGAAATCGTTAAGCCGATCATCGCGTTGGACAAGAGATAGTCGGCACTGATCGATTGCAATACGTCCGCGCGGATGGAAAAGATCATTGAAGTCACCAGCAGCGACAAGCAGCTGGCGAAGAACAGCTTATTGGCCTGAATCATGGTCTTGGCTCCTGTTCACTGGTGCTCTATTTCGGCAAACAGGTAGACCAGACAGAAGCCGTCCATGGGCATCACCGGGTTGGACCAAATCATCCGTGTGTGCCGGGCGCGCTCAGCGAATATCTCGACCAAAATGTCCGAAGCGCCGTCGAGGGCCTTGGGATGGTCGTAAAAATCCTCAGCGACATTGAGCACGCCTTCAAGCCTGTAGATCTGGCGGATCCGGCTCAGCTCACCTACTGCATCCTTGAGTTGAGCAATTGCATTCAACGCTGCCAGGCGGCAGGCCGCATACCCTTGCTCCAGGTCGAGATCGCGGCCCAAGCGTCCACGGTACTGAAGTTGACCATCGATCCAGGGGAACTGCCCTGAAGTCATCAGCGTATTGCCCACAATGCTCCAAGGTACATAGTTGCCCAGTGCTGGAGCGGGACGTGGCAAGTGCAAACCGGCGGCCTGCATGCGTAACTCGGGTGTATTGAGAATATTCATTGTGAGGTCCTGTGTTGTTTTTATTGTCAGGCACACCGACGGCGCGCCTGGACGCTATACCGAGGAAAACTCTGTGGTTACTCAGCCAAGTGGGGTGAGCCAGGAAGCAAGCATTTGCGGGTTTTTATCCAACCAGCGGATAGCTGCCTGGTCAGCACTTCTGCCCTCGCGGTTGATGGCGTAATCAAGTTCGGCAACGATGGCATTGCTCAGGCGAATGTTGTCCAGTACCTGAATCTGCGCAGCACTCAAATGCCCGAGGCGATCGGCTCGCGCCAACAACACTGCGCGGTCGACGCTGCCCAGCAACCCCTTGGGATCCTTGAGGTCGCGTATGAGATGGCGGAAATGTAAAAACTGTGGATGCCAGAGCGGAACCACTCCCCAGCCCCCCGCCTGCACCAGACTTTCAAAAGCTTCCACGCACTCTTCCTGAGTGCCGGTACGAAAGTGGTAGCCTGCCGACGTAAGACCGTAATCGTCCATCATGCGCAGGGAAAAACGCGTGATCCCGGCACCCGGACCGATGCCTTGGATCAGTGGGTGCATGCGCGCTACGACCTGCGGCTTTAGCAGGTCCTCGACCGAACTCACCTCGGACTCCGGGATATAGTCAGGCACGCCCCAAAGCGCATAAGGCTCGTAATGCAGCCCCAGTTCACGTGTCGCGACCTGCTCTTCGACACGTGCCTTGTACAGCCCATGACTGGAGGGAATCCAGGCCGAGGCAATCATGTCGATCGACCCTGCACGCAGTTGCTCGAAGTTGGCTTCGTGCAATGCGTAAGAGCGCTCTACGGCAAACCCCATGCGCTGCAGCACTTGCACAATGACCGCCGCAGTGGCGCGATGAAAGGAAAGATCGGTGACACCGAGTCGTACCATAGTCTGGTTCCCCATGAGGATATTGCCGCGGGCCAGCACCGGCGCCAACAGTGCCGCGCCACCCAAGGCATGAATGAGCTGTCTGCGGTTGAAACCTGCCATCACAGGTTTTTCTCAGAAAGATCGACAGCAAGGTGCGGCATGGCCTGACCCACGATGCGGCTACCCGGCACATAGTCGAAAATCATCTCGATGGTGATGCCGTTAGGATCCTCGAGAAACAGTTGGTGCTCAGCAATCTGAGGGATGACGCGCTCACGAAACGCGATCCCCATCGATTGCAACCGCGCCTGTACCTGCTCCAGCCCTTCGCAACGCAGCGACACGTGGTCGAGCGAACCCGAGCCATAGCCGCCCGGCTTGTCGCCGAGGTATCCCTTGAGTTCATCCGGATCGCCTTGGACGCTGGCTATGTGCAGTAACGGGTGGCCAGCGGCGTACATCCAGCATCCGGGAAAACGAAACCCCGGTCGCGGTCCAGGCGTCAGGCCGATGACGTGTTCGAAGAACTCGGCAGTTTCAGCCCACTGTTCGGTGCGGATGGTGAAATGGTCGAGCTGTAGCACTCCCATGGTTTCTCCTGGCATTAATTGATGCGATGAGTTGAAGCGCCAGCGCATCCCTTTGGCTGCATTGGTCGGCAATTAATTATCACTTGATAAATAAAATCAGACAACAAATTATCAATTGATAATTTGTATCGATCACATGAAAAAGCCCCCATCCTGTCAACCAGGTTGGGGGCTTTGCAGTCAGGCTCAACGCGTGGGGAGCACGAAGATTGTCATCGGCCACTGGACGCGTGAAGTACCGTCATTGAACAAACTGACCCGATCCATTTGTGCTGCTGGCAACCAGAGCATGCCGTCACGATCAAGGAAAGGTGCGTCTACCCAATGCAGGCGGGGATCGACGATCAGCGTCTCAACATGCCCATCGGGCCGCCGGACCCGTATCGCGTCATGGGCCAAGTCCGAGAAGTAAAGATTGCCTTTGGCATCCATCACGGTGCCGCCGGTCGGTGGCAGATCGGCAAAAGGCTCGACGCGGCTGGCGAGTTGCGCGGGCGTCAAGTCAGGCGCCGTCAGGTCGCTGATGCGCACTTTGGACCATGGCCCCTGCAGGGGGCCGTAATATAACCATTGTCCATCCGGGCTGACTTCCAGCGGGTCGGCATTCACGCGTAGCGCGCTGCCGCCTGGTGCCTTGACCGTTTGGCCGCTGAGCACAATGTCTCTGTCATTCGTGGCGGTGACGGACGGATGCCCATCCAGTACGCGCCGGGCACTGCCACTGAGGAGATCCAGAACGATAATCCCCGCGTTTCCCGCATCGGTCAGGAAGGCATAATTGCCCTGGAACCGCACATCATCGATGTAGCTACCTGGCCGGGCGACCTCAGCGGAAAAGAGATAAGTGCGCTTCACGCGTTTTTCATTCAGGTCAATGGCGACGAGCTTGGCCCCATCAGGTATCGGGTTACCACCAAACTCGGCAGCGCCGGTGTCCACCACCCACAGCGTGGTCTCTTCAAGACGCAGGGCATTGATGTTGACAAACGCTTGGCGTGCATCCTTTGCCGGTGCCCAGGCGTTCCATGCCGAATCCGGGTAAGCCGCTCGCCGTCCCTGCTCATCGACAATACTCAACTGTGGTCCCCTGCCTGCTGTCCAGCGAGGGCCGGCGACATAGGTTTGACCTTCAAGGTGAGCCACAGCGTTCCAGATTTTCTCACGGCTTTGCAATGCTGCTTCAAGGGCTGCAGGACTGCTTTGCTGGCTTGTACAGCCGGTTAGCGCCAAGGCCATTGCCAGCCCGCACCACCAAGGATCTACGCTGCTCATTGTTGAACCTCAGAAAGGAAATGCAGTGCCATGTTTATTCTCCCGATAAGGGTTGAAGAGTGAGTGACCAGATGAAAAGCGCCGCCCGCAGCCGGGCAGCGTCCATTCAACAATTCCAAGGGGCGGGTGACGTTGCATCCACGCCATACTGGACACGTGCCCGTGCATGGGCTTGCGGGTCGACCATGGCAAGGGCCGCCAGCACGATATGAAAGCGGTCTACTTCAAAAAAACTGCGCAAGGCCGAGCGCGTGTCGCTACGCCCAAAACCATCGGTTCCCAGGGCGATATAGGGCGCCTGTAAATAAGGTGCCACCAGTTGCACGTAACCCCGTACATAGTCGCTGGCCGCCACGATCGGCGTACTGCCGGGCAGACAGCGGTGGAGGTGACTCTGTTGCTCGACGTCGCCGCCAAATAGTTGTTGGCGTTGCACTTCCCGGGCCTCACGGGCCAATTCGGAAAAGCTGGTGACACTCCAGACTTCGCTACTGACTTGCCACTCTTCTTCAAGCAGGCGGGCCGCCGCGATCACTTCGCGCAAGATCGCCCCGCACCCCAGCAAGCGCACCGCTGACGCCTTCTCGCCCTGCCGGCAGTACAGACGCATGCCACGAATCACATCCTCGTACTGGTCCGGCTCAAGTGAGGACTGGACATAGTTCTCGTTGGTCACCGTCAGGTAATAGAACTCGTCCTGCTGCTGCTCCAGCATGCGGCGGCTGCCATGGTCGATAATTACCGCTGCTTCGCTGGCGAACGCCGGGTCATAGGCACGGCAGTTGGGTACGGTGGCAGCCATCAATTGGCTAGAGCCGTCCTGATGTTGCAGCCCTTCACCGGCCAGGGTGGTACGCCCCGAGGTGGCGCCGATGAGAAATCCCCTGGCCCGCTGATCAGCCGCCGCCCAGATCAGATCACCGATGCGCTGGAAGCCGAACATCGAGTAGTAGATGTAGAACGGCAACATCGGCTCGCCATTGACGCTGTAAGAGGTGGCCGCCGCGATCCAGGAGGAAATGGCCCCCGCCTCGGTGATGCCTTCTTCGAGCAACTGTCCGTCAGTCGACTCCTTGTAGTACAGCAGCGCACCAGCATCCTCCGGCTCGTACAACTGCCCGACTGCCGAGTAGATCCCGATCTGGCGGAACAGGTTGGCCATGCCGAACGTACGGGCCTCGTCCGCGACAATCGGGACAATGCGTGGCCCCAACTGCTTGTCCTTGATCAGGTTGGTAAACAGGCGCACCACTGCCATGGTGGTGGAGATTTCTCGATCTTCGCTGGTCAGCGCAAAACTTCCATAGCTGGCCAGCGAGGGCACGGGAATGGACGCGGCCTGGCTATTGCGCTTGGGCAGATAGCCGCCCAGCGCCTGTCGTTGGCGCTGCAGGTAGCGCAACTCAGGGCTGTCATCCGACGGCCGATAAAAGCGCATGTGCTCCACCGCTTCATCATCGAGCGGCAAAGCAAAGCGATCACGAAACGCCTTGAGCACCTCGACATCGAGCTTTTTCTGTTGGTGCGAGGTATTGCGAGATTCACCGATCTGGCCCATGCCAAAGCCTTTCTTGGTTTTCGCCAGCACCACGGTCGGCCTGCCCTCGTGCCGCCTGGCGGCATCGAACGCGGCGTGCAATTTACGAAAGTCATGCCCGCCCCGACGCAACGCGTCGATCTGTTCGGGGCTCAAGTGCGCAACCAGGGCCTGCAACTGTGGATCCTGGTCGAAAAAGTGCGCCTGGTTGTAAGCCCCGTCATTAGCGCCCAGGGTCTGATACTGACCGTCCACCATCTGGGCAAAATGACGCAACAGCGCCTGGCCTTCATCACGGGCAAACAACTCATCCCAGCCAGAGCCCCACAAGACCTTGATCACGTTCCATCCTGCGCCACTGAACAGAGATTCCAGTTCCTGGACAATTTGCCCGTTACCCCGAACAGGGCCGTCCAGGCGCTGCAAATTGCAGTTGATTACAAAGGTGACATTGTCCAGGCTCTCTCGGGCCGCCAACGAAAGCGCGGCAATCGACTCCGGCTCATCCATCTCGCCGTCGCCAAATACCCCCCAGACATGCCTCCCCTCAGTCTCGGCAATCCCACGGTGTTGCAAGTAGCGCAGGAACCGCGCTTGGTAAATAGCATTGATCGGGCCAATGCCCATGGAGCCGGTAGGAAACTGCCAGAAATCAGGCATCAGCCAGGGGTGCGGATAGGAACACAGGCCGCCGCCTTGCACCTCCTGTCGATAACGCTCAAGGTGGCTCTCTTGCAGCCGCCCCTCAAGAAATGCCCGCGCATAGACGCCCGGAGCCGAATGCGCCTGGAAGTACACCAGATCGCCTCGACCCTCCTCGCTGTCGGCACGAAAGAAGTGATTGAAGCCTACTTCGAAAATTTCCGCAGCCGACGCATAACTGGCGATGTGTCCACCCAGCTCGCCATAGGCTTTGTTTGCCTTGGCGACCATGGCCAGGGCGTTCCAGCGGATGATCGAGGTAATGCGTTCCTCCATCACAAGGTCACCGGGATAAATCGGCTGATGCTCCAGCGCAATCGTGTTTTGGTACAGCGAGTACGCACTGCTGGCTGTCTTAACACCCAGGCGGCTGGCCTGCTCGGCCAGGCGTTGCAGCAAAAACCTGACACGCGACTTGCCTGCGACCCTCGCCACCCCTACCAGGGCCTCAAGCCACTCGTTGGTTTCAATGACATCAACATCTTCAGGCACGGGCGCCACACGCTGTGGCCGTTGCGCGGAATCTTTCATGGTGGAGCACTCCGACAGACTGCAAGTGCTGCCCATCCAGCAAAACGTGTCGGGCAGCTTTAATGAGCGATTGAAAATTCCTAGTTCGATACTTGCTCAAGAAAGATCAGTTGCAGGGGCTCCTCGAGCAGGTCATCGGCGATGGCGGCGAAGTGCTGGAAGTACGGCATGGCAAAGTGAGCATCGAGTGCGGCTTGATCCTCAAAGGCTTCGCGCATGTAAAAAGTGCCGCGCTGATCGCGCAGCTCAAACAATACGTAGTCAAGGTTCCCCGGCTCGGCGCGTGTCGGCTCAACCAATGCCAACAACGCCTCCTTCAGGGCCTGTTGTTGTTCGGCCTTAGCTTTAAGCACGGCAATTGATACCAACACATTCCTGGACGCATTCATCTTCGATTCTCCCCACATTAAGATCATTCAAATACCAATAAAGACGGCAGTGCCACGGCATGAAGTTGCCGCAACCGTGACTCGGAGCCCTTCGAACTTGCAGCGCTTGTTGGCTTCAATGGGCAAACCGTGCTGGGCAAAACGGGTGGCTGTCATGGAAACTCGCGGTCTTGAGGGCTGACGCACGATGCGCGCGATCATCTTCACCTTCCCAACGGCGGAGAAAAACCTGCAGAATCCGCCAACACTTTCACCTCAGGAATGAAAATGATCCGTATCGATGACCTGGGTTTGTTCGTGCGAAGCGCTGCGTTGGGGAGCTTCACGGCCGCCGCGCTGGAGGCAGATTTGTTGCCGGGTCAGGTCGCAGCCTCCATCAAGCGTCTGGAGCGCGAACTGGATGTACGCTTGTTTGCGCGCACCACCCGCAGCATTCGCTTGACCGCCGAAGGCGAGCAGTACCTGCCTACCGCGCAAGCGGTACTGGAGACCCTCAAACAGGGGCACGAAAACCTGCGTGGCGAGCACGCGCGCCTCAGGGGAGTGCTGCAAGTGGCTGCGCCGTCCGACCTGGGACGTAACCTGCTGCTGCCCTGGCTCTCGGCATTTCGCAAACAGAATCCCCAGCTCAGCTTGCGGTTTTTCCTGTCCGATCAGGTTTCCGACCTGTTTCGCGACCCGGTAGACGTCGCCATTCGCTACGGTTTGAATGAAGATGCCAGCTACGTTGCCCTGCCGCTGGCACCCTGGAATCGCAAAGTGCTGGTGGCTTCAAAAGACTATGTCGCGCGTCATGGCTGTCCGCAAACCCCCGATGACCTCAACCAGCACTCCTGCTTGCTATACCTGCAAAACGGTCGTGTCTACGACAAATGGTGCCTGGGTTCACACACCGTCCAAGTTTCAGGTCCGCTATTCAGTGACGATGCCGACGTGGTGCGGCGCTGGGCATTGGCCGGCGAAGGCATCGCCTACAAGTCATGGCTGGATGTGAGTGCGGATGTGGCGCAAGGACGACTCGTCCTTCTGCTCCCAGACTACCCTGGCGAGTCTTCGCCATTAAGCTTGGTATGCCCGCACCGCAAGCAGATATCACCAGCCGTGTCTCAACTCTACGCATGGTTGAGTAGCCAATTCAGCCAGTTTGAACGCATCTGAACCGTGCCTGCGGCGCCCTCCCCTATGTCGCCACACACCGTCATCGCGGATTATCTGGTTTCACGTGGAAGACTTGGAGACGTCGAAACAGGCCGCCGATCATCAGGCTGTCTTCGCTCCAGTCGAATCGAAAGGCCTCCCCCAGAGCAAGAGTTAGCGGTTCAAAAGCGCATGAGGACTTGTCTTGCTCACCTCGCCGGGCACGAACAAACGCCGTGAGTTAGCCACAGGGTCAGCAAAGGGCCGCCCACGACAATGGCCAAGGCATAGGCTGTGATCAACGATCCTGTCTGCCCCTCGCTGATCGCCAGACTTTCGGCCACTTGCGCAAGAATACCGGCGATCACAAACTCCGCCGTACCAATGGCGAATGCCGCCAGCGTGAGGATCCATACTTGAAAAGGCATTTTGGTTGGATCAGTAATCGTTGTTTCTCCACGCGTACGGTTGAGTGACTACCAGCTGTATTCAGAAGAGGCGCCTGGGAAAACGGTCTCTAACAACTGCCCGCCCGGGGTGCGTAAAAAAATCCGCCGCTCATTCAGTGTCGGGATATCAATGGTTCTGTAATCGATGCCAAGGCGTTCGAGTTTTGCCTTGAAGGCGTCGTAGTCGCCCATCCGAAACCCCACGTGGTCGATAAATTCGGCGGCACGCAGCAGGCCTTGGCCGTGGGCTTCGATGATGTGCACCAACGGTTGGCCCTCGCTGTACAGCCAGTGACCGCGTATGCCACGGATTTCCTGGGGGCGAGTGCCCTCCTCCAGATCAAAGACCTGAATCATGAAGTCGCGGGTAGCGCGAAGGTCGCGGGTACGTAGGGTGACGTGATCGATATGCACGATGTCGCTCCTCAAGAGTGAATGGAGAAACGATATCGTTGAAGCACAAGGCGTAGAATCCAGCCAAAAGCACAATCATATTCAGGGAAATCCGGATAATGCTCTTCGAGAACCTTGCGCTGTTTTTATTGATTGTCGAGAAAGGCGGATTGTCGGCGGCAGGCCGCGAGGTAGGGCTGTCGCCCACGTCTGTATCGGAACGGCTCGGGGCTTTGGAAAGGCACTACGGCGCAACCCTGCTGACCCGTACCACACGCTCGATCAGCCTGACGGACGAAGGACGGATGCTGATGGAGGGCGCCCGACGCCTGCTCGCAGAGGCTGAAGACATCGAGAGCAATATCAAACTGGGCACCGAGCGGATCTCGGGCCTGATACGCCTGAGCGCCCCCGTCGACCTGGGGCGCAACCGCATCGTGCCAATCCTCGATGATTTTCTGCAGGAACATCCCGACGTCAGCCTCGACCTGAACCTGACCGATGGCTACCTGGATCTGGCGGGGCAAGGCATTGATTTTGCCATTCGATATGGCGCCCTGCCCGACAGCACCCTGCGCGTCAGAAAAATCAGCGAGGGCCGTAGGGTCGTGTGTGCATCCCCCGCCTATCTCATGGCCCACGGCATTCCCCAGCACCCATCGGACTTGGTGCAGCAGCAGTGCATCCTGATGCGCTTTGGCAGCAGCATCCACCGTGAATGGCAGTTCTACGCCGATGGCCGGACGTTCAAGGTGCTGGTATCAGGCAGGCGTATTGCCAATGATGGCGATCAGGTGCGCCAGTGGTGCCAGGCGGGTCACGGCATCTGTATCAAGTCCTACATCGATGTGCGTGATGACTTGGACGCAGGCCGACTGGTCGAGGTGTTGGAGACCTACTCCATGCCGGGCGTGGATTTGCAGATTGTCTACCCTTCCGGCCACGCAGTACCGCGCCGGGTCAAACTGCTGATGGACGAAATCTCCTTGAAGCTGGCGACCTGAGCGCGCTCCAAGGAGATTTTTTGGATCAGACGTACAGCTTTCAGCCCTACTGAGCCCAGGCGGCAAAGTCCGAGTAACCTCGTTCGGTACCGCCAAACAACTCAGCCCCCTCCAGACCGGCTAACGGGTAACCCTTCTCCAACCGCAAAGGCAGATCGGGGTTGGCGACAAACTTGCGTCCGAAGGCGATAAAGTCTGCGTAGCCTTTTTCCAGTACCCACTCAGCAAGTTCCAGGTCGTACTTACCGGCCACCACAATTGCATTGCGAAAGCGCTCGCGCACGGCTTGGCGGAAGTCCTCGGGAAACTTGGGGGCATCATCCCAGTCCGCTTCGACCAGGTGCAGGTACGCAATGCCCTTGTCCTGCAAATAGCTGGTTGCCTCCAGCAAAGTCGGCAGAATGTCCGGACAGGCCATGCCGCGCGCCGTAAGAAATGGCGCAATCCGTATCGCTGTGCGATCGCTCCCCACTTCATCAACTACCGCATCCATGACTTCCTTGAGAAAGCGCAGGCGGTTCTCGCGAGATCCGCCGTATTCATCCGTACGCGTGTTCGAAGTGGTACGCAGGAACTGGTCGATCAGGTAGCCGTTGGCCCCATGCACTTCGACACCGTCGAAACCTGCCGTCATGGCATTACGTGCAGCCTTACGATAATCGTCGACGATGGCGTGGATTTCGTCGCGCTCCAGTGCCCGTGGTATCGGGCACGGGGCCATACTGCCGACACCCGATTCGGCATCCACTTTCCAGATGCTGCCATCAAACGCAATCGCGGAAGGCGCGACCGGTAATTCGCCATTGTGAAAGTCAGGGTGCGACATGCGCCCTACATGCCACAACTGCAAGAAAATTCGTCCGCCAGCGGCATGCACTGCATCGGTTACCAAGCGCCAGCCTGCGACCTGTTCTTCACTGTAAATCCCTGGTGTGAAGGAATAGCCCTTGCCCTGAGGCGAAATCTGCGTGGCTTCGGTAACAATGAACGCAGCCGACGCACGCTGCGCGTAATACAACGCGTTCATGGCGTTCGGCACATCGCCAGGCTGGGTGCTGCGCGATCGAGTCATGGGTGCCATGACTACACGGTTGGGCGTATTAAGTTGACCAACAACGCCTGGTGTGAAAAGTGTGGACATCAGTGTCTCCTGGTAAATAGTGGGGGAATGACCACAGAATATCCACGAGGGGATTTCTTGATAATCGACTCAGCTCGGGAAACATATTCCGGTTAATCCGGATAATGCGCACGGCTATTGGCCTGCTGGGTAGGCAGACGCATTTGGCGCAGGCAATCGCAGCCCCTTAACAAAGCCAACAGAGGTCAAAGTGGAAGTTGTAGAGCCCTAACGGTCATATATCAGTAGCGCGGAGTTCGCAGGTAATTATCAACAGAAACAGGACCGGCTCCCGTGAATGCAAAAACCCCTACAACAAAGGCCCAGAGAGCAGGAAACTCCCAGCCCCCCGTAGGCAACACCCATATGTAACCCACGCCGTAGTGTCCGCCCATTCCAACGGACACCAGCAGGTACACGGCGCCGCCGAAGGCCGCCAGACGCGTTAGAAAGCCAAACGCCAGCCCAAACGCTACAGCCAACTCTATTAGCCCGGCCAGCACCACAAAATAGGCTGGATACGGAAGGCCTATACTTGCGAAGTAATTACGAAACACTTCAAACGCCTGGGGTCCAGCGAACAAATGCCCGGCGAAATGAGCAATGAACATCAAACCAACATAAACCCTGATTGCGGTCATGCCCCATTGCTCTGAACTTGTACCAGCCACACTGCGATCGTGCTGAATAATGCTCCAGAGCTTTAGCATCAACAAGACAAATAGCCCTACACACGACCAGGTTACCCAAGGTAATCCAGGACCCGTTTCTGCCAGAAGTAGCGGATCAAGCGCTGATCCGGTTTCACTCAAGGCGCTGAGGCGCATAGTGGAAAATAAACGACCGACTACAAGCAATGAAAACATCGTAGCGAGCCATGCAAAAAACGAGTATGGACGTTGCCATAGCGAAAAAAAAGACAACCCCAACAACATGATCAACCCCACTAACGATATTAGCGTCCAACTCGAAATGGAGTAGATAAAAAACGAACTAACCGACAATACAACCACCATGACAGTGGTCAACAATGACAGCCAATTAACAACTTTTATATTCATAGACATACAGCGCCTCACACGCAATTTATCGGGATAATGATAAAATCACAGCATACTGAAGGCCATTTAAAACCATCCCTTTCAAGGTCCTTGAAAATTACCCGGCGTTCATCAGTTCTGGCTTTCTGCAGGAGCAAGCCTGCTCGTAAAACTCATGGTCACCGAACCCATCGAACATTCGCGTTATGGTCGAATATCGCGGATTCTCATGATCCTTGATCGGGATGAAACTTAAATCTCTTCAAAACCTATAAGGTGGGCAACCCTGATCTAACCTATATCGTTTCTGACTCTCTGTACGAGAGTGGACTTTCCAGGGTGTAGCGAGCGATTTCATCCTTACGCATAAACTTCACGCCCGCATGACTATTAGCATATTTCAGAAACTCACCCCATACACGAACCATTTGAGGGGAGCCACTGATGCGATCATGGGCGCTGACAGACATCATCCGGCGGCGAGTACTGCTCTCTTCATACAACTGATCAAAGTCTAACTTTATCTGCTCCAAAAACTGACTTGGTGAATAATTACGACCCTCAACCAACAGGATATCGTTATTACGCAATGTATACGGAACTACCACAAAGTCTTTATTATTCACCTTCTCAATAAAAGGCTCGTCACGACTAAGATCGTCAATATGATAGAGATAACCCAACTCTTGCAGCAGTGATAGCGTATTTGGGCCGCGCCGTAACCAATTGCAGTTGTAACCCGCAGGACTCTGGCCCGTTACTTCTGCGACCATGTCCCGCGCTTGTTGTAAAAATTTGCGTTCTTCATCTCGCCCCATCGCATATTGAGAGCTCCAGCGCGGCCCGTGACCAGACGCTTCATGGCCGCGCCTCACTATTTCCCTGGCCAACTCCGGGTGACGCTGAGCGGCTTCGCCGATCATGTGACAAGTGACTTTCACGCCATACCGGTCCCACAGATCAAGCATTCGCGGTATACCTTCCCGGTAGCCGTAGGCAAACCAGGTATTCGCGGCAGCATCCGAAGGCACACTGTCAGGAAAATCCACACGAGGGAACGGGCTGTCCGTGCCTTTCGCAGGCTGACCACCAGCCTCGAACTGCATCGACACTGAAACTACCAGGCGCGTATCACCGGGCCAAAACTTCCCCTGCTTGCCAGCGACCTTGCCTTTGTTGCCGTCCTCGAGAACGGGAACCGACGCCGCTGATGCCTGGTTGACTAAAGTCGTGGCTGCGAGGGCGGCCACACCTACCCCCGCGTGCTGGAGAAAAGTGCGGCGCTGTGGGTTATCGGGCGTCTGGATAGAAGGTTGGTCTCGATCATCGGCTTTCATAGGTCTCTCTCAGATTTGGCTTTCAGTTTGAGTCGTTGATCACAACGGCCAGACGTCAAGCGGCATGCAGGGCAATGAGCAATCGGATCAGGTTGTTGAGCGCCTGACATCCCGTGGATGAAGGCTGATCATCCACGAACAAAATAATTTGAAGAACAGCCTATTTCGAGAAGGTATATTCAAATAATATTTGAGAATGTGCCCAGCAGAGCGCCCCGCTTACCGATGAAAGCCCTACAGGATCTTGAGATTTTTGTACGTACCGTTGACACCGGAAGTCTGTCTGCGACAGCTCGCAAGCTCGACCTGACGCCGGCTGCGGCAAGCGCTGCGCTTAAACGCCTGGAAGCGGAACTGGGCGTGCAACTGTTCGTGCGATCGACTCGCAGCCTGCGTCTGACAGAACACGGCGAACGTTTCCTGGAAGATTGCCGTCCGGCCTTACAGACACTGCACAAAGCCGCGCAGCAAATCGCCGTGGGCGATCCGGTACTGCATGGCGTTCTCAAGCTCGCTGCATCGTCCGACTTCGGCCGTAACCTGCTGCTGCCTTGGCTCAACGACTTCCAAAATCTGCACCCACAGGTTGAAATCCGTCTGCAGCTGTCAGATCGCATGGCCAATGTGTACAGCGAGCCTGTCGATGCGGCATTCCGCTATGGTCAACCTCCAGACTCCAGCCTTGTGGCTCTTGCACTGGCACCGACGCACCGTCGTGTGCTTTGCGCCTCACCCGCTTATCTGGCCAGGCATGGCACGCCCTCAAGCCCCCACGAACTGACCGACCATGCCTGCCTGTGCTTTATGCTAGGTGACAACGTGCGTGACAGATGGCGCTTCTCTTTGGGGGATGAGCCGCAGATTACCGTGCGCGTCAGGAGCATGAATGTGTCCAACGACGGCGACGCCGTGCGGCTTTGGGCGCTGCTGGGTAAAGGTATCGCCTACAAGGCGCGTTTAGACGTGGCCAAGGATCTTGCGCAAGGGCATCTCCAGGCCTTGTGTACCCATTGGACGACCGAGCCGGCGCCACTCTTCATGGTGCTGCCGAGCCGACGCCAGATCACCCCGTTGATACGCACTTTGCGCGATTACATTATTTCTCGCGTTGCGCAATTGGATAGCCAGACACTAGAGGCTTGGTAGTTCAGCGTTATCGAAATGTTGGACCGGAATTTTTCCTTCGATTGCCAGATAGACGGCAACAAGACACGAGAGGCCAAGACACAAAAAGATAATCGTCACACCTTGTCATAGCGCGGTGTGACGATTGGGTGTTGCAACTGATTGAATGGGGTTCAGATTTTGCTTCTGAACGACATTCTCGGTCTTTTATCAGTCGCCCGTGGCAAGTTTCATTTCATCGTTGGAATGGCGCTGCTGCTCCTCCATGACCAACAGGCCAAGTTCGCGTTTCAGTTTGTTGAACTCTGGCGAAGCCGGATCACGCGGGCGGGGTATCTGGACAATGTGATCGCGCTTGACCGTACCTGGGCGGTAAGTCATCACAACAATGCGGTCAGCGAGATAGATTGACTCCTCTATCGAATGGGTGACAAAGAGAATCGTCTTGCCTAGCTTCTGCCAGATGCGCAGCAATTCATCCTGCAAATTGCGCCGGGTCAGCGCATCGAGAGCACCGAAGGGTTCATCCATCAGCATGATTGGCGAATCGAGCGCCAACACACGGGCAATGGCTACGCGCTGGCGCATGCCACCGGACAAATCTTTTGGAAAACGGTCGCGAAAATCAGTGAGGTGCAACAACGCCAGCAACTGATTGACCGTCGAATCGATCTCCGACTTCGACTTCTTCTGCACTTCAAGGCCAAACGCAATATTCTGAGAAATGCTCATCCACGGGAATAGTGCGTATTCCTGAAACACCATGCCACGATCCGGGCCAGGCCCGATGATGTTCTTGCCCTCGACGGTAATCTCCCCATCCGAAGGCAGCGCAAAGCCAGCCACGGCGTTGAGTAGCGTTGACTTGCCACAGCCCGAAGGGCCCAGCAAACAAACGAACTCCCCCTGCTTGATCTCCAGATTGATATCCTTCAGCGCAATGACATCCTTGCCCGGCGTCTTAAAGACCTTCTGTACGTTGTTGATGATGATTTGGGCCATGCTATTGCTCCAGGCCGCGATGCCAGCGCAGCAAATGGTTATTTAGTCGACTGACAGCGGTATCGATAAGGAGTCCGAGCATGCCGATGGTGATCATGCCTGCGATGATTTTGTCCGACCACATGAACTCCCGAGCCTCAAGAATCCTGAAGCCCAGGCCATCGTTGACCGCAATCATTTCGGAAACGATCACGACGATAAACGCGGTGCCGATACCGATGCGCACACCCGCCAGGATGTAGGGTGTCGCGGCTGGCAGGATGATGCGGCTAAACATCGTCCACTGATTAACCCCCAGATTACGTGCAGCGCGCAGGTAGATTCCATCGACCTGACGGACACCGGCAATGGTATTCATCAATACGGGGAAAAAAGCACCAATGGCAATCAGGAAGAAGGACGGTGGATTGCCCAGCCCGAACCAGAGGATAGCCAGCGGAATATAAGCAATGGGTGGAATCGGCCGCAGTATCTGCATCAGCGGGTTGAGCAGCTGGTAGATGCGGTTGCTGGCCCCCATTAGAAGGCCGACGGGCAACGCCAGCGCGGCACCGATGATGAAACCGACGATCACGCGGTAGAGGCTGGAGTAAGCGTCATGCAGTAGTTCGCCGGAGAATAGCCAGGCGAGATAGCTCTGGTTGGGTTCCTGCGATTGCAGCGGCAGCAGATAGGCCCACCACTTGATTGCGACTGCAGTGGGAGAAGGCAGAAGAACCGCCGAGAACAACCCGAAACGCGAACCAGCTTCCCAGAGAATCAATATCACCACCGGGACCAGCAGCCCCTCGGCAAAGCTCTTGAGTTTGTACATCATTGCGTCACCTTTAGATCGGCCTTAGCCTTTTGCAGCAAGTCAAGCTTGACCCACTCGGCCGCCTTCGGTGGCTTGCTCATCTTGCCCGCACCATACTTGGCCATGTAACCGGTGGTGATGTCGATATGCTCGAGGGTAACGTCGTACGTGTATTGCGCATTTTCCATGGCGTCCTTGAAGTCCTGTGGACTGAGTTGTCCCTTGAACATCTGCTCGCGCACGTATTTGTCGGCCAAAGCCATATCTTTGTTGAATAGTAAGGTCGACTCTACAAAACAGGTGACAACACGCTGCGCAACGTCGGGGGCTTCCTTGTACATTTTTTCGGTCATGACGAGCAGGCGAGAAGGGCTGCCCATCGCTGTGTTGTAGGGCTTGGTGATTTCGATTCCGATGTTCTTGCTGAGTGCTTGTGTTGCCTGCGGCTCGGCTTGATTCATAGCGTCTATTTGCTTGGTGACCAAGGCATTGTTGAGATCGGCAAAAGCGAGGAAAACTATCTGCACATCCTTGCCCGGTTTGTCAGACCAGGTCAGGCCTGCAAGCTCAAGCTCTCCATAGAGCATTAGCTCCAGCGCAGTACCGCGAGTTACGGCGACACGCTTGCCTTTAAGGTCTTTCATACTTTTTATGCCACTGTCGGCTCCGGCGATGATGCGCGCGCCTCCGGTCGAGAAACCAGCCAGAGCAAAGATTGGCACACCGTTAGAGCGCCCGGAAATGGCTGCCTCCGAGCCAAAAGCGGCGATATCGAGGTCACCCGAGATGATCGCCGGAAGCATGTCAGTACCTTTAGAAAAAACCCGCTCTTCAACCTTCAAACCGTATTTGCTGCAATGGTCCTTCATGTACGAGACGGCCCCGAAATGTGCCAGTTTGAGATTGCCGAGACGGACGACATCCTGGGCTTGAGTGGGTGAAGCCGCCAATAAAAGAGGGCTGCCTGCGAGCAAGAGTGCAATGCGGAAAATAGAGTTTTTCATTTTGTCTGCTTCTTGTTGTAAGGAAAATGTGACTGACAAATCGTTTTGGTATTGCTCGGTTACGCTGAACTCGGAGGGTTCCACTGTTGCTTGATGTAATCGTGTTTGGGAACCGGCTGCAGAAAAACGCAGCATTGAACCCACTGATCCGGGTGGGTGGCATCAATGGCTTGTCCTAGGTGCTCCAGAACCATCTGGATCATCGCTCGCTGCATTTCGGCAGGCCTTGGATTAGTCAGAACCAACGTCGCGATAACTTGTTGGGCGCTCGGATCATCAGCTGAAACAGCCGCGGTACAGGGGTGGATGCGGGATTTAAGATCTGACAGCCTGGCCCAGCCTTCATTGGCCAGCCCGGTGTGCAGCTTGTTCAGGATATTTGCCCAGTCGATGACATCGATAATCCCAGCGCTTGCTTCAATTTTGATATGTGGCATGGCAGACCCGTTTGGCCAGGAGAGGAGAAAAAAGACTGCGGTGGAAAAGCTGGCTACCACCACATTTGACGGTCACCAGTATCCCCAATAGGATTTGCCAAGGTAAATTCACTTTTTTCTTTAAAAAACATCGGAAAAACCTATTAAAAATCGCGACCCTCTTGAAGTCATTTCGTTGCGCCAATTGCGCTATTTCAGCGCAGCGATGGAATGCAGCAGCTTTAACGAAGCCGCGAAATCATGTTCGATTTCGCAACCTGCCTTGTCTGAACAAATTGCCGCTCTGGAGATGACGCTCGGGCTCAGGCTATTTGATCGCAGTGGGGGGCGCGCCAGACCGACACAACCGGCCAATCAACTTCATCTGCAGATTTCAGCTTGCCTTGGCGATCTCCAGGCGGCATTGCGCAGCATCAGCGATCGCTCGCAAGAGGTTGGCGGGCTGGTGCGCATAGGGCTCGTACAATCCTATGGCGAATGTTGGGTTTTACCGGTTGTCCGCCGGGCGCAAGAGCAATGGCCTGCGTTGTCCGTATCTCTACGCCGGCGTAGCGCGCAGGCATTGACCGATGGTGTCCTGCGCGGAGATTTCGAACTGGCGGTGACATTTGATCCTGAACCTTCCGCGGACCTGGAGATTACGAAGTGCTTCCAGGAGCAGTTTGTGGCGATTAGCAACGCGCCGCACAACGGAGAAAGCATCGATTTGGTAACGCTTGCCCAAGTTAAATTAGCGTTGCTGCCCAGCGAGTACATGATGCGACGGCAACTAGACGCAGCCTTTGCCAAGGCCCGACTTAAGCCGTGCGTTTATCTTGAGTCAGATGTTTTGTCTGATTTGGCAGAGGCTACGCGCTACAACAATGTGACCGCTGTCATGAACACCATGGCGGCGCTCAGCTTGAACATGCTTGATGGGGCTCGCCCGATTTCTGCACCCGGCTTGCATCGCTCTGCATACCTGATTCGTTCCCGAAAGCGTTATCACACCAGCGCCTCCTTGCATTTGTGGGAAGCATTGCGCGAAGGAGTTCCACCATTGCCAGCGGCATTTGTTCTTCGCGACGTGTGAGGCGGATCTGCCCTTGAAATAGTTCTAAACCGCCCGCCCGTCAACTTTGAGTGCACGCTGAGTGCAGTTAACGTCACATCGACAGCACTTAAAGACGTTTGGCGACGTTATCAACAAAATGATACCGCCGCCCTTCCCACCTCACCGTCAAAAATCGACTGTCGCTGACAACAGATAAGTCCGCGGCGTCGACAGCGTCAAACCCGGCTCGCTGTCGTCCGAAGCGCCCGCCGAACTCCAATAGCGTTTATCCATCACGTTCTCGATGTTGGCACGCAGGGTAATGTTTTTGTCATCGACTTTGAACGCGTAACGCGTGCCTACGTCGAAGCGCTCCCAGGAGTCGATTTCCTTCTCGTTGGACTGATCCAGATACTGCGAGCTGGAATAGATTCCGCGCCCGGTCAGCGTCAACCCCTGCACAGTCGGCACGTCCCATTCGGCCCCCAGGTTGACGTTGTATTTCGGCGTGGCCGGCGCGCGGTTGCCATCGAAAGTGCCGTTGGTGGTGTGGGTCAATTCGCTGTCGACATACATCACACCGCCGAGCAGCCGGAAACCTTTCAGCGGCTCACCGAACATACTCAGCTCCACCCCATTGTTCTGCCGTTTGCCGTTCGGGCCGAACACCCGCGTCGTGGCGTTGGTTTCGTAGGCTGGCTGTTTGATCCGGAACACCGCAGCGGTCAAGGCGTAAGCGCCGGCGTCGTATTTAGCGCCGACCTCGACCTGGCGGCTGATGAACGGCGGGAAGATTTCATCCTCGTTCACCGAGGTCGAAGGCGCGATCTTGCCCTGACTCAGGCCTTCCATGTAATTGGCGTACAGCGACAATTTGTCGGTGGCCTTGAACAGAATGCCCCCCGAAGGCGAAATCTTTTCCTCGTCGTAAGCGGTGTCGCCCTTCACATCGTCGCTCCAGTCGTCGACCTTGACCCGCTGCCAGCGCGCGCCGAGGGTCAGCAACAGGCGATCATCAAAGAAGCCCAGCGTGTCGGACAACGCCACGCCGCTGAAGCGGTTTTCGGTATAGACCTTGGCATCTTGACGCGTCGGTGTGCCGGGCTTGGCAGTTGTCACCGGGTCGTAAAGGTTGCTGCGTCCTGCCGCATAGCGGGCGCCGCCGTTTTCGAAGTCCATGTAGAAATAGCTGGCGGCCAGGTTGACCTCATGGCTGACCGGGCCGGTATGGAACCAGTTACGCACGCCAGCCGTGGCCGTACGAACGTTCTCGTCGCGGGTGAAATCCCGTGGCTGCACGCTGAAATCGCCAGCGTCGTTGGTGACGGAAACGGCATGGCGCAGGAAGTCATGGTTGCTTTTACGCGCGCCGACACCGCCGTACACCAACACCGAATCGCTGACATCGAACTCACCGTTGACGGTGCCAAAGGTGTCCTTGGTTCGCGCCTGGCTCCAGGGCTGCGCGTAGTTGTTTCGCACGTCGTTGGCGTTTGGAACCTTCGCGTTGGCCGCCACCTGAACACGTTCTTGCGGGGCGTCAGTATCGCGCTCGGTATGACCGATGTCGGTCGACAGGCGCAGACGATCGCCACGAAAGTCCAGGCCAAGTACCGCCATATCGCGATCGATACGCTGGTGATCCCATTCAGTGTCGCCAGACTGTTTGACGCCGTTGAAACGCAGGCCGAATTGGTTGTCCTCGCCGAAACGTCGACCGACGTCCACTGCCCCCCCAAGTTGATTGTTGGAGGCGTAACTGGTCGTCAACGAAGTAATTGGCTTGTCGGTAGCATGCTTGGGCACCACGTTGATCCCGCCGCCAACACTGCCCCGAGGCGAAATGCCGTTAATCAGTTGGCTCGGGCCTTTGATGATGTCGACGCGGTCGGCCATTTCCATGTCGATCGTGTACGTTGGCAATACGCCGTAGAGCCCGTTATAGGCAACGTCACTGTTGAACAGACTGAAGCCGCGGATGGTGAATTGCTCGTAACGCCCCCCTGCCGGGTTGGTCGCGCGCACCGAAGGATCACTGGCGATCAGATCCCCCAGGGTCCGGGCCTGCTGGTTCTTGACCGCTTCGCTGGTATAAGTGGTCATGCTGAACGGAGTTTCCATGAAGTCCTTGGACCCCAACAGCCCTTGCGAACCACGCCGTGCGACCTGGCCGCCGGCAAACACGTCGGCATCCGACGAGCCGGTGGCGCCGAGAATCGAGGTCGGCGCCAGTTCCAGACTGCTGCCGTCCGCCGCCGGAACCAGGATGTAGGCATTGCCGCCCACTGGCTGCAACTGCAAACCACTGCCCAGCAACAAGCGAGTGAAGCCCTCCTCCACCCCGTATTCGCCGGACAGCCCTGCGCTGTTACGCCCGCTGACCAGTGCCGGGTCTACCGACAGATTGACCCCGGCCAAACCGGCAAAGCGCGTCAACGCCGTGCTCAGATTACCGGCCGGTACCTGATAGCTGCGGCGCTCTGCGCCATCGGCCCAACTGGTCGACATCAACAAGGGGCTGGCACTCAGGCTCAGCAGCAGACTCAATTGCAACAACGGACGCAAACGACTTGGGAATACTGCGGGCATTGGAAAAAGCTCTCGATTTTGTTCACTTGCCTGAAATGACCAGCGAGGCGAAAAAAAGGGACAGCCTTCAGCTAAAGTTTTTCCGCGGGACGAGAGAAACCCAGAAACGGGTGCGCGTATGGACGTCGATTGGCAGACTCGCCGCCAGTAATGAAAGGACTTGATCAGTGTTGTCGAGGCGGAAACTGCCGGTGATGCGCAAGGACTCCAGTGCCGGATCCCAGCGCAACAGCCCGGAACGATAACGGCTCAACTCCCGCAGGAAATCCCCCAGTGGTTGGTTCTGCGCCATCAACACACCTTCACGCCAGCCCGGCATCAAGGCATCGAACGCTGCGACACGCCCGGCGCCGGACGCTTGCAGACTGACCTGCTGGCCCTGACTCAACATCAGCGCCGGCCCTTGCAGCGGCTGCAACTGCACCGCGCCGCTGACCACCGAAACGCGGCATTCACGTTCGCTGAGGCGCAGGCAGACTTCGCTGCGACTGACGCTGATCCGCCCGTAAGGTGCGTTGATCATCAAGGCTGAGTCGCCGGGAACCTTGAGCGCCATCTCGCCTCGCACAAGCGTCAATTGACGGGCAACCAGATCGATGTTGACCGCGCTGTCCGTGTTCAACTGCAACGAACTGCCATCCGCCAGCTGTAATTGACTGTGTTCACCGGTGCCGGTGTGCAGATCGGCCCGCCAGGCGTCCAGCGGCAATTGCCGACTGATCAGCCACGCCGCCGGCACCAGCGCCGCCAGACCGAGCGCGCGTTTCAGCGCTGCACGACGTTCTGGATCCGGGCGATCCAGGGTGGCCATGGCCAAAGCCAAAGGCAGGCCGCAAAAGCGTCGGCGCAACAGCTGAATCTTCTGCCAGGCGTTTTCATGGCGGTGATCGCTGCTGCGCCAGTGTTGCAGGCGCGTGTGATCATCATCCGTGGCCTCGCCCGACTCCAGCAACGCCAGCCATTGCGCAGCAGCGCGGGCCACATCACGCGTTTCGTCGCTGGGGGCAACACGCATCACAAATCCACCAGCAAACAATGCTCGTATGCCTGCGCCATGTAGCGTTTGACCGTGCGCTCAGAAACCTGCAAGCGCTCGGCAATCTCGCGATAACCCAGCCCTTCGAGCTGACTCCACAAAAACGCCCGGCGCACCGGCCGCGGCAAACCATCGAGCAACTCGTCCAGCGCTTGCAGGGTTTCCAGCAGCAGCCAGCGCTGCTCTGGCGAAGGCACGCTCTCCTCCGGCAATTGCGCCAGTGCTTGTAGATAGGCTTTTTCGAGTTGGCGGCGGGTGTAGAAATTGCTTAACAGACGTTTGCCCACGGTCAGCAGATAGGCTCGCGGTTCCTGAATATCGGCCAGGGGTTGCGCACTGGACAGCACGCGCATGAAGGTGTCCTGACTCAGATCTGCCGCATCCCAGGCGTTGCCCATCCGTCGACGCAGCCAGGTTTCCAGCCAGCCGCGGTGATCCCGATACAGGTCGTGCAGGTTCTGCTCCGAGGGCGCCGCTGCTTCAATCATCTCAAGAGACCCTGCGCGAAGTTAGATTCAAATGAGACTGATTCTAATTAACTTCGCGAATGAGACAAAGGTCTTTTTACGGGTCAGGCCATGTGTGAGCGCTTGAGGGTCTCGCTCGGGAGCTCTTTGAACAACGCTCGGTAGCTGCTGGAAAACCGCCCCAGGTGCCAAAACGACCAATGCATCGCGACCTCGGCAACCGTGGTTTCCGTCGGCCTGCGCTTGAGCAACTCGCGGTGCGCACTGTTCAACCGGCGCAGTCGCAACCAATGGCTTGGCGTCATCCCGGTGAAGTGCTTGAAGGCTTGCTGCAACTGCCGCAGCGGAACACCCGCCACGTGCGAAAGCTCCAGCAGATTCAGCGTCTCTTCGGGTGAATCCGCCGCCCATTCTCCGATGCGCTTCATGATCATTCGCTCCTCGGTCCGGCGCTGCAAACCGCCGCGATCCAGATGCACTCGAGCGTTATCGAGGATGAACAGACAGTCCTCAAGCAACTGTTGAGTCAGCGCCTCTTTTTCAACCAGATCAATGGGTTGCGTCAACTTCGTGAGAGTCGAGCTTAACCAGCGACTGAACAAGGCGTTCTGCCCGCCATTGAGCGGCGCCATGAACAGGCCTTCAAGTTTGGCCACATCCAGACCGTGCTGACGGACGAATTCGGGGCCGAACACCACGGCAATTTCCTGGTAGTTCTCCGGGGTGATCCAGATGTTGCGGCTCTCTTCATTGAGCAGGTACAGCGCGTTGTCACTGCGATCAAAACAGAACGCCAAAGCACCCGATGGCGCGCTGAAATTTTGCTCGACCCGGGTGTTCATCTGCTCTTCGTAGACCTCGACACCCTGCAGATCCAGATAGCGAATCTGTCCGGCGAAATGGCCTGGCGACATCTGTTGGTAATGCTGAACCCAGCCCGGCGTGGCGCGGACTTGCTCGGCCACATCGGCGGTATTGAACGCTTGAACCTGGAGCGAATTGCACGTTGTCATGGGGTGACCTTGCGCACTCTCTTGGTGCGCTTTGGTGTGTTTAAAGTGGATAGATGGAACTGCAAGGCTCGCCCAAGATAGTCGTCAACGCGCTACAGGGGAAGGGGCGGAAGATGAAACCCGCCCTCCCCGGCGTCAATAAAACCAATAACGAGGTCTTTATGAATGCCCCTTTCGATCAGCTGTTCACTTGGCTGAAAGATCACAAGATTACCGAAGTTGAATGTGTGGTCAGCGACCTGACCGGCATTGCCCGCGGCAAAATCGCACCGACCAACAAGTTCCTGCATGAGCGAGGCATGCGCCTGCCGGAAAGTGTGCTGCTGCAAACGGTAACCGGGGACTTTGTCGACGACGACATCTACTACGACCTGCTCGACCCGGCCGACATCGACATGGTCTGCAAGCCTGTGGCGGATGCGGTCTACGTGATTCCATGGGCGATCGAGCCGACAGCCATCGTCATCCACGACACCTTCGATAAATTCGGCAACCCGATCGAACTGTCGCCACGCAACGTGTTGAAGAAAGTCTTGCAGCTGTACACCGATAAAGGCTGGAAGCCGATCGTCGCGCCGGAAATGGAGTTCTATCTGACTCAGCGCTGCGAAGACCCGGACCTGCCGCTCAAGGCACCACTGGGCCGCTCGGGCCGTGCTGAAAGTGGTCGTCAGTCATTTTCCATCGATGCCGCCAACGAATTCGATCCGCTGTTCGAAGACGTCTACGACTGGTGCGAACTGCAAGGTCTGGACCTCGACACACTGATCCACGAAGACGGCCCGGCGCAGATGGAAATCAACTTCCGTCACGGCGACGCGCTGGATCTGGCCGACCAGATCACCGTGTTCAAACGCACCATGCGTGAGGCATCGCTCAAGCACAACGTCGCGGCGACGTTCATGGCCAAGCCGGTGGGCGACGAGCCGGGTAGCGCCATGCACATTCACCAGAGCGTGGTGGACATCGCCACCGGCAAACCCGTCTTCGCCACCGCTGACGGGCAGATGAGCGAACTGTTCCTGCACTACATCGGCGGTTTGCAGAAGTACATCCCGAAAGTCCTGCCGATGTTTGCGCCCAACGTGAACTCGTTCCGCCGCTTCCTCCCGGACACCTCGGCGCCGGTGAACGTCGAATGGGGCGAAGAAAACCGCACCGTCGGCTTGCGTGTGCCGACGTCCAGCCCTGAGGCGATGCGCGTGGAAAACCGCTTGCCGGGCGCCGACGCCAACCCGTATCTGGCGATTGCCGCGAGTCTGCTCTGCGGTTACCTCGGCATGGTCGAGAAGATCGAGCCGAGCGCGGGCGTCGAAGGTCGCGCTTACGAGCGCCGCAACCTGCGCCTGCCGATCACCATCGAAGAAGCGCTGACGCAAATGGAAGAGTGCGCCACCGTCGCCGAGTACCTGGGCAGCAAGTTCGTCCGTGGCTATGTCGCGGTGAAACGTGCCGAGCATGAAAACTTCAAGCGCGTGATCAGCTCGTGGGAGCGTGAGTTCCTGATGATGAGCGTTTAAGTAACACCACCTGACCCTGTGGGAGCGGGCTTGCCCGCGATGGCTTTGGCACATCCAACAATGTTGCTGAAGCCACCACCCTCATCGCGGGCAAGCCCGCTCCCACAGGGAACCAAACAAATCCAAGAAGAGGTGTCGATATGCGTCTATTGAAATCCCTGATCCCGCTCAGTCTGAGCGTTCTGTTCAGCGCCGTAGCCCACGCCCAGCCACAGGTCAGCGTCTACAACTGGACCGACTACATCGGTGAAACCACCCTCGCCGACTTCCAGAGCCAAACCGGGATCAAGGTGATCTACGACGTTTTCGACTCCAACGAAACCCTCGAAGGCAAACTCCTCGCCGGCCGCACCGGCTATGACGTGGTGGTGCCGTCCAACCACTTTCTCGCCCGTCAGGTAAAAGCCGGGGCGTTCCTCAAACTGGACCGCGCGCAACTGCCCAACTGGAAAAACCTCGACCCGAAACTGCTCGAACTGCTGGAGAAAAACGACCCGGGCAACGAGCACTCCGTGCCATACCTTTGGGGCACCAACGGCATCGGCTACAACGTCGACAAGGTCAAGCAAGTGCTGGGCATCGATCACATCGATTCGTGGGCCGTGCTGTTTGAACCGGAGAACCTGAAGAAACTCAGCCAGTGCGGCGTGTCGATGATGGACTCTGCCGACGAAGTCTTCCCGGCCATCCTCAACTATATGGGCCTGGACCCGCGCAGTGAGAACCCGGAAGACTATAAGAAAGCCGAAGCCAAACTGCTGAGCATCCGCCCGTACATCACCTACTTCCACTCGTCGAAATACGTGTCGGACCTGGCCAACGGCGACATCTGCGTGGCCTTCGGTTATTCCGGCGACGTGTTCCAGGCGGCCAATCGCGCCAAGGAAGCCAAGAACGGCGTGAACATCGCCTACGCGATCCCGAAAGAAGGCGCCAACCTGTGGTTCGACCTTTTGGCGATTCCGGCCGACGCCGGCAATACCAAAGAAGCCCACGCGTTCATTAATTACCTGCTCGATCCGCAAGTGATCGCCAAGGTCAGCGGTTCGGTCGGTTATGCCAACCCGAACCCGGCCGCCAAGCAATACATGGATCAGGAGCTGGTCAACAACCCTGAGGTTTATCCGTCTCAAGCGGTGCTCGACAAGCTCTACATCTCCTCTACCCCGCCCCAGGCAATCATGCGCTTGATGACCCGGTCCTGGAGCAAAGTGAAGTCGAACAAATGAATCAGTACACCCAAGAACACGCCCGCTCCTACTACGCAGCCTCGGCTCGGGCGACCACTCCCTACCCTGTCCTGGACGGCGATCTGAGCGTCGATGTCTGCGTGATCGGCGGCGGGTTTACCGGGGTCAACACCGCCATCGAGCTGGCTCAGCGCGGGCTGTCGGTGGTGTTGATCGAGGCGCGGCGGATTGGCTGGGGCGCCAGCGGCCGCAATGGCGGCCAATTGATCCGCGGGATTGGCCACGAGGTCGAAGGTTTCGCCAAGTATGTGGGTCAGGAAGGTGTGCGCTATTTGCAGCGTGCCGGGATCGATTCGGTGGACCTGGTGCGCCAGCGCATTACAGACAACGGCATCGAATGCGATATGCGTTGGGGCTTCTGTGAGCTGGCGAATACGCCGGCGCAATTCGCCGCGTTCAAGGAAGAACAAGTCAGCCTCGCCGAACTCGGCTACGCCCATGAAACCCGACTGGTCTGGCCCGAGCAGATTCGCCAGCAAGTGGTGAATGCCGAGGGTTACGCGGGCGGTCTGATCGACATGGGCTCTGGGCATCTGCATCCATTGGATCTGGTGCAAGGTGAAGCGCGACTGGCGGCGTCACTTGGCGTGAAAATATTCGAGCAGAGCCCGGTACTGGAAATCATCCATGGCTCGACGGCTCAGGTGCGTTGCGCCACTGGCACCGTGCGTGCCGGCAGCCTGGTGCTCGGTTGCAACGCGCACCTGGATGAACTCGAACCTCAGCTGAGCGGCAAAGTGTTGCCCGCCGGAAGCTACATCATTGCCACCGAGCCGTTGTCCGAAGCACGCGCCGCGCAACTGATCCCGCACAATCTGGCCCTGTGTGATCAGAAGGTCGGACTTGATTACTACCGGCTCTCGGCGGACCGGCGCTTGTTGTTCGGCGGTGCCTGCCATTACTCCGGGCGAGATCCGGCAGACATCGCCGCCTACATGCGCCCGAAGATGCTCAAGGTCTTCCCGCAACTGGCCGATGTGCGCATTGATTATCAGTGGGGCGGCAAGATCGGCATCACTGCCAACCGTTTTCCTCAGGTCGGGCGCCTAAAACAGCACCCGAACGTGTTCTACGCCCAGGGTTACTCCGGTCATGGCCTGAACGTGACTCACTGGTGCGCAAAACTGCTCGGCGAGGCGATTGATGCCGGCCACAGTCAGGGCATGGACGTGTTCAGCGGTGTGCCGCACATGACCTTCCCCGGCGGCCCGGCCCTGCGTTCGCCCCTGCTGGCACTGGGCATGTTCTGGTATCGGTTGCGCGAGATGCTCGGCTAACACACGATCCCATGTAGGAGCTGCCGAAGGCTGCGATCTTTTGATCTTGCTTGATTTGATCGCTCCCACACAGGAGCGTGGGAACGATCACCGGCAACATCGTCAGTAATTTGCTCTATCGCCAAGCACTTCTATATTGATGAAGTGCTTTTGCGTTCCTGACGCTCAGTGCCCAATTATCAGAGGAGGACACGGATGAAGTCGTCAGCCACCAGCGAGCCGCCAGCACCGGGCCAGGCGCCCATAAAAACCCGACGCTTCAGCCTGTCGCTGGTATGGGTCGTGCCGATTATCGCGGTGCTGGTGGGCATTTCGCTGGTGGTGCACAACCTGATGCAGGAAGGGCCGACCATCACCGTCAACTTCAAGACCGGCAGCGGTCTGGTGGCAAACAAGACCGAAGTCAAATACCGCAACGTGGTCATCGGCCGGGTCACCGATGTCGAATTGAGCGATGACCAGAAAAGCGTCAACGCCACCATCAAACTGGCCAAGCAGGCCGAAAGCTTTACCCGCGAAGACTCGCAGTACTGGGTGGTACGCCCACGCATTGGCGCTGGCGGCGTGTCCGGTATCGACACCCTGCTCTCCGGCGACTATATCGGCGCCGACATCGGCCAAGCCAATAACCGCGCCAAGCAGTTCAAGGGTCTGGAGAACCCGCCGCCGATCACCTACGGCGAACCGGGCAAGCGCTTCATGTTACACACCCAGGATCTCGGCTCGCTGGACATCGGTTCGCCGGTTTACTACCGCAAGATCCCGGTTGGCCAAGTGGTCGCCTACACCCTCGCCCAGGACGGCAAAGGCGTCGATATCGAAATCTTCGTTCATTCGCCCAACGATGCCTTCGTCACCGAAAACACCCGGTTCTGGAACGCCAGCGGCATCGACGTCAGCGTTGGCGCCAACGGTTTTCAGGTCAAGACCGAGTCGTTGTCGTCGATGCTGGTCGGCGGCATCGCCTTCCGTGCGCCGGATTACAGTCCCAACGATGTAGCAGCGGCCGATGACAAAGACTTCGAGCTGTTCGAAGATCAGTTGACCGCCCTCGCCCCACCCAACGGCAAGGCGCAATACCTGAGCTTGCGCTTCGACCAGTCCCTGCGCGGCCTCAAGGTTGGCGCACCGGTGGAGTTCCTCGGCATGGAAATAGGCCGGGTGGTGGCGATCAATCTGGATTTCGACGCGAAAAAACGCAGCTTCCCGCTGAACGTCGGCATCGTCATTTACCCGCAGCGCCTCGGCCAGGCATACAAAAAAATGCTCACGGCGTTCAATCATGACCCCAACGACGAAGCCGCCGGAATACGCCTGATGGGCACCTTTATCGACAACGGCCTGCGCGCACAGGCCCGCAGCGGCAACCTGCTGACGGGCCAACTGTACGTGGCGCTGGACTTCTTCCCTAAAGCCGAAAAAGTCGTCTTCGATCCAACGGCTCGTCCCGTGGTCATACCGACCGTGCCAGGCAGCCTCGAACAGTTGCAGGAAAAACTCGAAGCGATGGTCGACAAAATCAACAAACTGCCGGTGGAACGGATCGCCAGTAACCTTGACGGCAATCTTGTCGAGTTGCGCAAAGGCCTGAGCCAGTTCAATGCGAAAACCTTGCCGGGCGTACAGAGCACCCTCGCCGACGTCAGCAAAACCCTGCAGTCCGCCAACTCCACGCTGGCCGATGACTCACCGCAGCGGGAAAAAATCAATGAGACCCTCGACGAGCTCTCTCGCATGTCGCGCTCCCTGCGTGAGTTCTCGGACTACCTGGGTCGTCATCCGGAATCGTTGATTCGCGGTCGTCCCGAAAACGCCGGGCCGATGGACCTGAAAGGACCGCCACGCAATTGAGCACAGGAGCTGAACCATGGCTTTACCGTTGAAGATCACCGTGCTCGCTGCATTTGTGCTGCTTGGTGCTTGTCGCAGCGATCCGATCAGCTTTCACACGCTGGTGCCCGCACAACCGGGTTCTGGCCGAAGCGGATCGGAGATCGCCATTGAAGGCATCACCGTGCCGCCGCAGGTCGATCGCGCGCAAATCGTCATCCGTCAAGGCAACAGTGGCCTGGCGATACTGGAGACTGAATGGTGGGGCGCGACGCTCGCGGATGAACTGCGCACTGCCTTGGTCGACCAGTTGAGCAGCGCCAGCGGCCAGCAGAAACTCTCGGTGCGCGTCGACGTGCAGCGCTTCGATTCGATCCCCGGCCAGTACGGTTTGATCGACGTCAAATGGCGTTTGCGGCCACTCGGCGCGGCTGACAGCGCACTGCTGACCTGCCGTTCCGTCCTGCAAACGCCGTCCGGACCAAGCATCGACGAACTGGTGACGGCGCAGCAAAACAACGTCAAACGTCTTGCCGCGCAAATCACTCAGGCCGCCAGTGGGTCGCGCGGTTGCCCTCCCGCCTCCTGATCAGAGATCGAAGCGATCCACTGCCCGCCGCCGCTCGTTGTCGTCACGCACATCGTAGTTGGCGGTGGTCTGGATGTTGCTGTGATGCGCCAGCTTCTGCGCAATCGACAGATCATGCTCTTCGATCACCCGGGTGATGAACGACCGCCGGAAGTCGTGGGGCATGATCTTCACCCCGACCTGTGTGCCGCGCTGGCGGGCGATGTAATAGATCGCGTGTTTGGTGATGCGTTCGCGGGTGATGTGGCTGCCACGACGGATGCGATTGAACAGAAACCCGTCATCGCTTTCACCTTCCTTGAGCTGTGAGCGACGCAGTTCCAGCCACGCATCGAGCTTCGCGAACGCCCACGCCGGAGCGTACTTGATCAGTTGTTTATTGCCTTTGCCGATGACGGTCAGGCTGCGCTCAGTGAAATCGACCTGATTCAAATCCAGATCCACCGACTCGGATTTGCGCATGCCGGTGCCGTACAGCAGCGCAATCACTGCGGCGTCACGCAAGCCCTGCGGGCGCGGGTCGGCGGCGCAGACTTCCATCAATTCGTGAATCAGTGTGCGTTTGAGATTGCGCCCCTGCGATAACCGCGTGCCGGCAATGCCTTTGACCGAACGCATTTTCAACAGGTGATCCTGAGTGATCAGGCTCATGCGCCAGGCTTCGTTCATCACCCCGCGCACGGCATTTACATAAAGCGAAGACGTATTGGGCGCGTAGTTGTCCTCACGCAAAGCCGCCACCAGTGCAACGACATCTTCAGGTTGCAAGCCGTGCCATGGAATGTCTTCGAGATTCATGTCCTCGAAACCCAGACGGTCGGCGGCGTCCTGCAAGACGTAGCGCATGGTCAGTTGGCTGGAAGGCGCCAGGCGTGCCAGATAAAGCGTTAGCGGATTAGTGTTGGACGGGGAAGATGGGGTACTGGACAAGTCAATCAAACGAAACGGCCTTGAATGGAAAACAGTTCATTACAACATGACAAAAAAACGGCAAAACCTGAATGCGACCGGTTGCCGGAAAAGGCTCACAACCTGCCGGCCAAGGGCTTAAAAGTCAATCAGGCATTCTCCGACCGGTATCCCAAGCCCTTGAACTTCCGCGTTTTTCAGACAACCGGGCGGACGTTGCAGGCGCGATAGACGAATTGAAACATGCCCTTGCCTACCCTGATCGCGGTCAACAACAGATCAACACTCATCTGGTTCGTGCGTCCGCATTCAGGAGTGCTTCATGAAAATCACGGTATTTGGCAGTGGTTACGTCGGTCTGGTGCAAGCGGCTGTGCTGGCCGAAGTCGGGCATGACGTGGTGTGTATGGACGTCGACCAGAACAAGGTCAACTTGCTGAGTCAGGGCCACGTCAGCATCTTCGAACCGGGGCTGGCCAGCCTGGTGCGCGAGGGTCTGGATTCGAAACGCCTGTTGTTCACCAGCGACGAAAAACTTGCCGTGCAGCACGGACGTGTGGCGTTCATTGCGGTGGGTACGCCGTCGCGTGAAGACGGCTCGGCGGATTTGCGCTACGTGCTCTCGGTCGGCGATGCGATTGCCCGTCACCGTGAACATCCGCTGATTCTGGTGGAGAAATCCACGGTGCCGGTGGGCACGGGCGACACCTTGCGCACGCACATCGAAAAGGCCTTGATCAAGGTGGGTCGTTTGCTGCATTTCGATATCGTCTCCAACCCGGAGTTTCTCAAGGAAGGTTCCGCCGTCGCTGATTGCCGGCGTCCGGATCGCATCGTCATCGGTTGCGAGGGCGATGAGGTGCGTGACGTGATGCGCGATCTGTACGCGCCGTTCAATCGCAACCATGACCGCATCATGTTCATGGACTTGCGTAGCGCCGAGCTGACCAAGTACGCGGCCAACTGCATGCTGGCGACCAAGATCAGTTTCATCAACCAGATCGCCGAGCTGGCCGAACACCTGGGCGCCGACATCGAATCGGTGCGCCAGGGCATCGGCGCCGACACGCGCATCGGCTATCACTTCATCTACCCGGGTTGTGGTTATGGCGGTTCGTGCTTTCCCAAGGACATGCGCGCCTTGATCCACAGTGCCGAACAGGCGCACTGCTCCAGCGATTTGCTGCAAGCGGTCGAAGCGATCAATCAGCGGCAGAAGCACAAGCTGTTCGAGCGTATCAACGCGTTCTACAAAGGCGACCTGCGCGGCAGGACTTTCGCCCTGTGGGGCCTGGCCTTCAAGCCCAACACCGACGACATGCGCGATGCGCCGAGCCGGGTCTTGCTGGAAGAACTGTGGGCCGCCGGCGCCAGCGTGCGCGCGTTCGACCCCGAAGCCATGCAGGAAACCCAAAACCTCTACCCGGACGAAGCAAAACTGATGTTGATGGGCACGCCTGAGTCGGTATTGCCCGGCGCCGACGCGCTGATCATCTGCACCGAGTGGCAGCAGTTCAAGGCGCCGGATTTCGACTTGATCAAGCAGCGCCTCAACACCCCGGTGATCTTCGACGGTCGCAACCTGTACGACGCCGAACGCCTGGCGCGCAATGGCTTCCAGTACTTCCCGATGGGCCGTGGCGAGTCGCGCAAGTTGCCAATCTCGCTGCAGCAATGGTCGCGCGCGTCCGACGTCGCCTGACCGGTTATTGCGACCTCTGAGCTCTGTGTAGGAGCTGCCGAGGCTGCGATCTTTTGATCCTGTTTCTTAACAATCAAGATCAAAAGATCGCAGCCTTCGGCAGCTCCTACAGAGGGGATTTTGTTGTGTCAGGTTGACCGGTGACTGCGACCCGGCGAGGATGGCGACGCCCGCTTGTGCATCTGAAATAAGGACATTGACCTCTTCGTGGCCACCTACTCGCCCCTGATCCGCCGGCTGATGATCAGCTCGCTGACAGTTGTCGTCAGCCGTGCCCTGATCAGCCCATTGCTGACCTTGTTCCTCAGCAACAAACTCGGCCTCAACCCTCAAGACGTCGGTCTGCTACTGGGCATCGCGGTGTTCAGTGCCACGCTGCTGTCGCTGTATGGCGGTTACATCATCGATCGACTGGACAAGCGCCAGTTGCTGATCCTTACCATGCTCTCGAGCGGCATCGGACTGATCCTGCTGACCTTCGCGCAGAATCTGTATCTGGTCACGCTGGTGCTGATCATCAGCGAAACCGCCTCGGCGCTGTTCCTGATCTGCTCCAAGGCGATCCTCAGCGAGAACCTGCCCATCGGTCAGCGGGTCAAGGCGTTTTCCCTGAACTACACGCTGACCAACATCGGTTACGCCGTCGGCCCGATGATCGGCGTGGTGATCGCCGGCATTCAGCCTGGCGCGCCGTTTATCGTCGCCGGTGCGATCGCCTGCGCCAGTGTGTTCCTGCTGCTCGGCGTCGCCAGGAAGGTGAGCCCGATATCGCCGCTCGGCCAGCCGCAAAGCTTTCTGAATACCCTGATCATCCTGAAAAACGACCGCACGATGGTCCTGTTCACTCTGGGCTGCCTGCTCAGTACGTTGGTCCACGGGCGTTTCACCTTGTACCTGTCGCAGTACCTGCTGGTGACCCACACTCAGCAGCAGACGCTGGACACCATGGCCGCCCTGCTCGCCTGCAACGCGATCACAGTGATCCTGCTGCAATTTCAGATCGGCCGGTTCCTCAAGCGCGAGCACCTGCGGTACTGGATTGCCGGGGGCACCGCGCTGTTCATCGTCGGGCTGATCGGCTTCAGTGTCGCCGACAGCCTCGTCGGCTGGTGCGTGGCGATGTTCATCTTCACTCTGGGCGAGATGATCATTTACCCGGCGGATTTTCTCTTCGTCGACACCTTGGCCCCGGAAGAACTGCGCGGCAGCTACTACGGTGCACAGAATCTGGCGGCACTGGGCGGTGCTGTAAGCCCGGTAATGTGCGGGTTCCTGCTGATGCACACACCGGCACCGAGCATGTTTTACGCCCTCAGTGGTCTCGCGGCGCTGGGCGGCTATCTGTGTTTTGTCAGCGGACGCAGGGTCGCTTCAATGCAAAATTAATGCACTAAAACTGCATTAATATGAATTTGTCAGCATCGAGATTGATCGGCACACTGTGCGCGTTCCTCCCCCAATGTTGGAACACTTCGAGGGCTTTCCGGATTTGCCGGACAAGTCCTTTTTTTTGCCCGGATTTTTGCAAGGATCGGTTTCACATGCTCGCTCGCTGGTTGCCCGCCGCCATCAACACTCGCCCGACCGAATGGAGCCGCGCCGCTATCGGCATGGCACTGGGCACGCTGTTCAGCGTGTGGTTGTGCGCCCAGGTATTCGGGCATGAAGTCGCTTATCACCTGATCGGCCCGTTGGGCGCGTCAGCGGTGCTGCTGTTCGCCGTATCGTCCGGCGCCCTCGCCCAGCCCTGGTCGATTCTGGGCGGCTATCTGTGTGCCGGCGTCGTGGCATTGCTGGTCGCCCATGTGCTCGGCCGAACACTCGGCAGCGCGTGTCTGGCGGCGGGCATCGCGTTGATGATGATGTGCTGGTTGCGTTGCCTGCACCCACCAGCCGGCGCGTTGGCGTTGACGTTGGTGCTGGCCGATCCCGCGACCATCGCCATGGACTGGAAAGCCATGGAGCCAGTGATGCTGGGGGCTGCGTGCATGTTGGCCAGTGCCTTGGCCTACAACAACCTGACGCGCATCCGTTACCCAAAACGCCCCGCCGAACCTGCGCCGGTGGTTGCCCCGGTCGATAGCCAGGCGATCACTGCTCAAGACCTGAAACTGGCGCTGGCTGACATGGAGGCGTTCATCGACATCACGCCTGAAGACCTGGAGCAATTGATCCACGCCAGTGAACTGCATGCCAAACGGCGCAGCATTGGTGAAGTTTTCACCCGCCCATCCTGAATCCCCACACTTCTGTGTAGGCGCTGCCGAAGGCTCCTACACTGTCATTGCATTCCATCACCTGATGTAAAAATGCACACAGCCCCTGCAGATATCCTCGTTGTACAGGGCAAATTTGCACTGTTACGATCCGTTAACGCTCGCGCGCGAGCTTCTCGAATAAAGACAATAAAAGCAGGGAGTTAGTGATGACTGCTCAGGCTTCATCCCCGCGGACTCTGTCCATGGATGCCACGCAAAACGAAGTGCTGGCCGAGGTTCGCAACCACATCGGTCACCTGACCCTCAACCGCCCTACCGGCCTCAACGCCATTACCCTCGACATGGTTCGCCTGCTGCAACAGCGGCTCGACGCCTGGGCGAGCGACGCCGATGTGCACGCCGTTGTCCTGCGCGGTGCCGGTGACAAAGCCTTCTGCGCTGGCGGCGACATTCGTTCGCTTTACGACAGTTACAAGAGCGGCGACACGCTGCACGAAGATTTTTTCGTCGAGGAATACGCCCTCGACCTGACGATTCACCACTACCGCAAACCGGTGCTGGCGCTGATGGACGGATTCGTCCTCGGTGGCGGTATGGGTCTGGTGCAAGGCGCCGATCTGCGCGTGGTCACCGAAAAGAGCCGTCTGGCGATGCCGGAAGTGGCCATCGGTTATTTCCCGGACGTCGGTGGCAGCTATTTCCTGCCGCGCATTCCCGGCGAGCTGGGGATATACCTGGGCGTCAGCGGCGTGCAGATCCGCGCTGCCGATGCGTTGTATTGCGGGCTCGCCGACTGGTATCTGGACAGCAGCAAACTGGCCATCCTCGATGAAAAACTCGATCAGATGGAATGGCAGGACACACCGCTCAAGTCGCTGCAAAACCTGTTGGCCAAACACGCTGTGCAAACCCTGCCCGATGCGCCACTCGAAGCCTTGCGTCCGGCCATCGACCACTTCTTCGCGCTGCCGGACGTGCCAAGCATGGTCGAGCAACTGCGCGCCGTCACCGTTGCCAACAGCCATGAATGGGCGACCACCACGGCTGATCTGCTGGAAACCCGCTCACCGCTGGCCATGGCCGTTACGCTGGAAATGCTCGGTCGTGGCCGGCACTTGAGCCTGGAACAGTGCTTCGCCCTCGAACTGCATCTGGATCGTCAATGGTTCGCCCGCGGTGACCTGATCGAAGGCGTGCGCGCCCTGCTGATCGACAAAGACAAGACACCTCGCTGGAACCCGCCGAACCTCGCCGCGCTGGACGCTGCGCATGTGGCGAGTTTCTTCCACGGTTTTGCTGAGAGCGGGAGCTGAGCCATGCACGATCTCGAACTGACTGAAGAACAAGTGATGATCCGCGACATGGCCCGGGACTTTGCCCGCGGCGAAATCGCACCTCATGCGCAAGCCTGGGAAAAGGCTGGCTGGATCGACAACGCCCTCGTGGCGAAGATGGGCGAGTTGGGTCTGCTGGGCATGGTCGTGCCTGAGGAATGGGGCGGGACCTACGTCGACTACGTCGCTTATGCGCTGGCCGTGGAAGAAATTTCTGCCGGCGATGGCGCCACTGGTGCGTTCATGAGCATCCACAACTCGGTCGGCTGCGGCCCGGTGATGAACTACGGCAGCGACGAGCAGAAACAGACCTGGCTGGCGGATCTGGCCAGTGGCGCGGTGATCGGCTGCTTCTGCCTGACCGAACCGCAGGCCGGTTCCGAAGCGCACAACCTGCGCACTCGCGCCGAACTGCGCGATGGCCAGTGGGTGATCAACGGTGCCAAGCAATTTGTCAGCAACGGCAAACGGGCAAAACTGGCGATCGTGTTTGCGGTGACCGATCCGGATCTGGGCAAGAAAGGTATTTCGGCGTTTCTGGTGCCCACCGATACACCGGGCTTCATCGTCGATCGCACCGAACACAAAATGGGCATCCGCGCTTCCGACACCTGTGCGGTGACGCTGAACAACTGCAGCATTCCCGAGGCCAACCTGCTTGGCGAGCGCGGCAAAGGTCTGGCGATTGCCTTATCCAACCTTGAGGGCGGACGCATCGGCATTGCCGCGCAAGCGTTAGGGATTGCCCGCGCGGCGTTCGAAGCGGCGTTGGCTTATTCGCGGGATCGGGTGCAGTTCGGCAAGCCGATCAACGAACACCAGAGCATCGCCAATCTGCTGGCCGACATGCACATGCAATTGAACGCGGCGCGGTTGATGATTTTGCATGCGGCGCGTCTGCGCACGGCGGGTAAACCGTGTTTGTCGGAGGCGTCACAGGCCAAGCTGTTTGCGTCCGAGATGGCCGAGAAGGTTTGCTCGTCGGCGATTCAGATTCATGGCGGGTATGGGTATCTGGAAGATTATCCGGTCGAGAAGTATTACCGCGATGCGCGGATTACCCAGATTTATGAAGGGTCGAGCGAGATTCAGCGGATGGTGATTGCTCGGGAATTGAAGAACTACCAGCTCTAAAAGCAAAAGATCGCAGCCTGCGGCAGCTCCTACAAGGAAACACATATTCCCGTGTAGGAGCTGCCGCAGGCTGCGATCTTTTGATCTGGCTCCCACATTGGATCGGCGCTCTACACAAATCGCCTGTGGGAGCCAGCCTGCTGGCGATGAGGCCAGTCAAGTTCGCGAATTACTGACCCTTGAACTCGGGCGTCCGCTTGGCCACAAACGCCGCCATCCCTTCCTTCTGATCCTGAGTGGCAAACGCCGCATGGAACACCCGGCGCTCAAACCGCACACCCTCCGTCAAATTGACCTCAAACGCACGGTTCACACTTTCCTTGACCATCATCGCAATCGGCAGCGACTTACTGGCGATCACTGCTGCTACTTTCAGCGCTTCATCGAGCAATTCATCACTCGGCACGATCCGCGCGACGATGCCGCAACGCTCAGCCTCAACCGCGTCGATCAAACGTCCGCTCAGGCACATTTCCATGGCTTTGGCTTTGCCCACAGCGCGAGTCAGACGTTGTGTGCCGCCCATGCCCGGCAGCACGCCGAGGTTGATTTCCGGCTGGCCGAATTTGGCGTTGTCGCCGGCCAGGATAAAGTCGCACATCAACGCCAGCTCACAGCCACCGCCCAAAGCAAAGCCGTTGACTGCAGCGATGATCGGCTTGCGGCGGTTGGCCACGCGATCACTGTCGCTGAACAGGTCGTCCATATAAATCTGCGGATAGGTCAGCTCGGCCATTTCCTTGATGTCGGCGCCGGCAGCGAAAGCCTTTTTCGAGCCGGTGATGACGATGCAGCCGATATTGGCATCCGCTTCCAGCGCATCAAGTGCCTGGTTCACTTCGCTGACCAGTTGCGCGTTCAGCGCGTTCAGCGCCTGTGGCCGGTTGAGAGTGATCAAGCCAACACGGCCGTGGTTTTCCAGCAGAATCGTTTCGTAAGTCATGGATAAAATTCCTGGTCAAAGATTGCGCGAAATAACCATGCGCTGAATATCGCTGGTGCCTTCGTAGATCTGGCAGACGCGCACGTCGCGGTAGATGCGCTCCAGCGGGAAATCGTTGAGATAACCGTAACCGCCGAGCGTCTGCAAGGCCATCGAGCAGACTTTCTCGGCCATCTCCGAGGCGAACAGTTTGGCCATGGACGCTTCAACCAGCGCCGGTTGACCGCTGTCACGCAGCGCCGCGGCGTAATGCACCATTTGCCGGGCGACGGCGATTTGCGTCGCCATGTCGGCGAGGCGAAACGCAACGGCCTGGTGTTCGATGATCGGCTTGCCGAACGTGTCGCGGTCACGGGCGTAATCGCGCGCCGCTTCGAATGCTGCGCGGGCCATCCCCACCGATTGCGAGGCGATACCGACGCGGCCACCTTCGAGGTTGGCCAAGGCGATTTTGTAACCCTCGCCCTCCTCACCCAACCGGTTGGCGACCGGCACTTTGACGTCTTCGAAAAGAATCTGGCATGTGTCCGAGGCGTGCTGGCCGAGCTTGTCTTCGACGCGGGCAACTTTGTAGCCCGGCGAGTCGGTCGGCACGATAAACGCGCTGATCCCGCGTTTGCCGGCACCTGGATCGGTCACAGCAAAGACGATCACGATCCCGGCGTTTTGCCCGGAGGTGATGAACTGTTTGCAGCCGTTCAGCACGTAATGATCGCCTTCCAGGCGTGCGCGGGTCTTCAGGCTGCTGGCGTCGGAACCAGCCTGCGGTTCGGTCAGTGCAAAAGCCCCAAGCATGGCGCCGCTGGCCAATGGCTTGAGAAAACGCTCGCGCTGATCGTCGTTGCCGAACTTGAGGATCGGCACGCAGCCTACCGAGTTGTGCACGCTCATGATCGTCGAGCAGGCACCGTCGCCGGCGGCGATTTCTTCCAGCGCCATGGCGTAGGCCAGGTAACCGGTGTCGCAACCGCCCCACTGCTCCGGCACGAGCATGCCGAAAAAGCCCAGCTCGGCCATCTCGCCAATGGCTTCCTTGGGAAAGCGGTGCTCGCGATCCCACTCGGCGGCGAACGGTTTCAGCCGTTCCTCGGCAAACTGCCGGGCCATGTCGCGGATCTGTTGTTGGTCTTCGTTGGGGATCATGGTGAGTCCTTAAATCCGGTTTGCTACGCAAAACCCTGTGGGAGCGGGCTTGCCCGCGATGAGGCCGTGTCAATCAAAATATTGGCTGTATGACCCACCGCCATCGCGGGCAAGCCCGCTCCCACAGGGTCAGGTGTCAACTTCAGTAAACGCATTCCACGGCCATGGCCGTTGCTTCACCGCCACCAATGCAGATGGCCGCGATGCCGCGTTTCAGATTGTTCTGGCGCAACGCCGAGAGCAACGTCACCAGAATCCGCGCACCCGACGCACCGATCGGATGGCCCAGCGCACAAGCACCGCCGTGGATATTCAGCTTCTCGTGCGGGATATCGAGATGCTTCATCGCCGCCATCGCAACCACGGCAAACGCCTCGTTGACTTCAAACAGGTCAACCTCGGCCAGCGACCAGCCGGTCTTCTTCACCAGTTTGTTGATCGCCCCGATCGGTGCCACCGGGAACAGGCCCGGGGTATCAGCGAACGCCGAGTGACCGTGAATGACCGCCAGCGGTTTCAAACCAAGTTTCTGCGCCTGCGACTGACGCATCAGCACCAGCGCCGCTGCGCCGTCAGAAATCGAACTGGAGTTCGCCGCCGTCACCGTCCCGCCTTCGCGGAACGCCGGTTTCAGCGAAGCGACCTTGTCCAGTTTGGCTTTTGGCGGCTGTTCGTCATTGCTGATCAGCACCTGCTCTTTGCCGACGGTCACGGTCAGCGGGACGATTTCGTCCTTGAAGCGGCCGTCCTTGATCGCCTGTTGCGCGCGCGTGGTCGAGGCGATGGCGAAAGCGTCCTGCGCTTCACGGCTGAATTCATTGGTGTCGGCGCATTCCTCGGCGAACGTGCCCATCAGGCGCCCCTTGTCGTAGGCGTCTTCGAGACCGTCGAGGAACATCGAATCCAGCACCCGGCCGTGGCCCATGCGGTAACCGGCACGGGCACGATCCAGCAGATACGGCGAGTTGGACATGCTTTCCATGCCGCCGGCGATCACCACATCGGCGCTGCCCGCGACCAGCATGTCGTGGGCCAGGATGGTGGTTTCCATACCCGAGCCGCACATCTTGTTGACGGTGGTGCAACGGGTCGATTTATCCAGCCCGGCGCCCAGCGCTGCTTGCCGCGCAGGGGCCTGGCCGAGGCCCGCAGGCAATACGCAACCGAACAGCACTTCATCGACTGCATCGCTGGCGACACCGGCGCGTTCAACCGCGGCCTTGATGGCGGCGGCGCCGAGTTGCGGCGCGGTGAGGCTTTTCAGTTCACCCTGAAAGCCGCCCATCGGGGTGCGAACGGCGCTGACGATAACAATCGGATCGTTGGAAATAGTCATGACAAATCCTCCTTACCTGGCGGCCATGCGCAAGGCGCCGTCGAGACGGATCACCTCACCGTTGAGCATGCTGTTTTCGATGATATGCCGAACCAGCGCGGCGTACTCGGCAGGCTTGCCCAGACGCGGCGGGAACGGTACGCCGGCCGCCAGCGAGTCGCGGACTTCCGGGGTCATGCCGGCCATCATCGGCGTTTCAAAAATGCCCGGGGCGATGGTCATCACGCGGATGCCGAAGCGCGCCAGTTCACGGGCGGCCGGCAGGGTCAGGCTGGCGATGGCGCCTTTTGACGCTGCATACGCGGCCTGACCAATCTGGCCGTCGAACGCCGCTACCGAGGCGGTGTTGATGATCACGCCGCGCTCGCCATCGGCATTGGCCTCGCTCTCGGCAATCGCCGCAGCGGCCAGGCGCAACATGTTGAAGCTGCCGATCAGGTTGACGTTGATCACCTGGGCAAAACTGGACAATACGTGCGGGCCGTTCTTGCCAAGGATCTTCTCGCCACGGACGATGCCGGCGCAGTTGACCAGACCATTGAGGCTGCCGAATGCAGTGACGGTCGCTTGTATGGCGGCTTCGGCGGCGGCTTCATTACTGATGTCGGCGACGACGCTTTGCGCACCCAGGCGTTGGGCCTGCGCGGCAACCGCTTCGGCGTTCATGTCCACCAGCATCACTTTGGCGCCGGCACTCACCAGCAATTCAGCGGTGGCTGCACCCAGGCCGGAAGCGCCGCCAGTGACGATAAAAACCTTGTTCTCGATCTGCATGACTGTTTCCTTCGATTCAAGCTGAAACGTTGTGCGCCGCGGCCTCTTGAGCCTTGGCGATTTCCTGGTTGCGCAAGATAAAGCGCTGCAATTTGCCGCTCGGGGTCTTGGGCAATTCGCTGACAAATTCGATTTCACGCGGGTACGAATGCGCGGCCAGACGTTTGCGTACGTGCTGGCGAAGTTCTTCGGCCAACTCTGGTGCCGCGCGGTAATGCGCGCTGAGCACCACGAAGGCTTTGACCAGTTCGGTGCGCTCCGGATCGGGCTTGCCGACCACCGCGGCCTCGACCACGGCCGGATGCTCGATCAACGCGCTTTCGACGTCGAATGGGCCTACGCGGTAGCCAGATGTGGTAATCACGTCGTCGCTGCGGCCGACGAAACTGATGCTGCCATCCGGATTCCACTCCACGGTGTCGCCACTCAGGTAGTAATCGCCGACGAAGGCTTTGGTCGGTGCGCCTTCATAGCCGCCAAACCAGCACATCGGCGAGTTGGCACGGTCGATGGCGAGGATGCCCGGCTGACCGACGCCCAGTTCCTGGTGCTGCTCGTCGAGCACCACAATGCGATGACCCGGCGAGGCGAAACCGGCGGCGCCAACGTGAACCACATGGTCGAGGCCGTGGTGGTTACACAGCACCATGCCCAGTTCGGTCTGGCCGTAATGGTCGTGGATGACCACATCAAGGTTGTCAGCGAACCAGCGGATCACTTCCGGGTTCAGCGGTTCGCCCGCGCTGCTGACGATCCGCAGCTTGCCCTTGATCGACCTCGCGAACTCGTTACCGCCGGCAATCAGCAGACGATAAGCAGTCGGCGAACCGGTGAGGTTGGTGATTCCGTACTTGTTGATCACCCGGCAGGTGCTTTCGAGGGTGAACGGGCCATCGTAGAAAGTGATCGGATGCCCCATTGCCAACGGGCCGGTGACGCCGAAATAGATGCCATAGGCCCAGCCCGGATCGGCGACGTTCCAGAATGCATCTTCCGGGCGCAGATCCACCGCATCACGGGTGTAACTCTGGAACGCGACGATCGCCTTGAGCGGTACCGACAGGGCTTTCGCCGGGCCGGTGGTGCCCGAGGTAAACATCAGCAGGAACGGGTCTTCGCCACTCAGCAGCACGGGTTCGCAGACGTTGGAGTAATTGGCCAGTTCAGCCCAGAAACTGAAATCGCCACGGACAATGCCCTGGCCCTTGGCGCCGCCGACCGTGACCAGCGTCGGGCAGTCGGCAACTTCAGTGAGTTTCGGCCGGTTGACGGCGTCGGTCACCACGACTTTGGCGCCGGAGCTGTTCAGTCGATGTTCGAGGGCCTTCGGGCCGAACGCGGTGAACAGCGGTTGATAGACCGCGCCGATGCGCCAGGTGGCGAAAACGGTGATGAGCAATTCGATATTGCGTGGCAGCAGGCCGGCAACCTTGTCACCCTTGCGCACGCCTTGGGCGAGGAGGAAATTGGCGAATCGCGCGGCTTTGTCCTGCAAGTCGCTGAAAGTGTACGTCGCGCTGGCGCCATCGCGACCTTCCCAGAACAGCGCGATGCGCCCCGGCAATGCATGGCGGTCGCAGCATTCGACGCAGGCGTTGAGCGCCTCAAGCGAGCCGCTGAGCGCGGCATCCACAGTGTGCTGATAGTTGAACTGTTCGGTGGCAGACAAGTAGTCGCGCATTGCCAGAATCCCTCTGTGTTTTTATTAGGCTGGGAACCGTAAACAACAGAGGGATAGTCGCGCTGTAAGGGGCTTGGGGCAATGGTCAAAGCCATCAAAGTGGCTGACTGGTTTGGCCAGGGTTCAAGAGATGTGCCGCCAGGATTGCCGCCTTCGCGAGCAGGCTCGCTCCCACATTTGAAATGCGTTCACCCTGTGGGAGCGAGCCTGCTCGCGAAGGGGCCAGATCAGCCAGCATGGAGTTCGGATCAGACGGCTTCGTTAAGGATCAACGTCCGGTAATGCCCCGGATTTGACCCCGACCACTTGCGAAACGCCTTGTAGAACGAACTCGCATCGGCAAACCCCAAACGGCTGGCGATCTCGACAAAGCTGATCGAAGGCTCGGCCAGCCAGACAATCGCCAATTCCTTGCGCACGCTGTCCTTGAGGCCCTGATACGTCTGCCCTTCCTCGGCCAGACGACGGCGCAACGTCGAGGCCGACATGCACAGCTGCTGGGCCAACGCTTCGGTTTCCGGCCACTGCTCGGCAGGCAACTGACGCAAATCGTGTTTGATCCGGCTGGCCAGGCTCTGCGGGTCGCGGTACTTGACCAGAATGTTGGCTGGCGCGTGAGCCAGGAAGCGCTTGAGCTCCTCGGCGGAACGTTTGATCGGCAGATCGAGGCAATCGGCGGAAAAGATCATCCGCGTGCGTGGTCGATCAAAGCGCAGGTTGTCCGAGAACATCACCCGGTAGTCATCGGTAAAGTCCGGCGCCGGGCAGCGCAGTTCGATGGCCAGGATCGGAATCCGCCGCCCCGCCAGCCAGCAGGCCACGCCGTGGACGATCATCCAATAGGTGAAGTAGGTAAACGCGCGACGTGGTTCGGGATCGTCTTCAAGCAGGACAATTTCCGCAAGACTCTGCTGATGCACCAGTTGCGCCGGCAGGCGCTCAAGCATCAACGACAGGAAACTCAGGCCCGTGCTCAAACCGGCCGCCAGCGTTGGTTGTGCCATGGCGCTGCGGCAAAGGAACTCCAGACTGCCGGACTTGAGCTTGCGCGGGTCCATGCCGAAGAACTCGTCATCCCCCCGCCGAGCCAACAGACGCCAGAGCTTTGCATATTGCGATGCCGGCACCCGGCCCTCGCCGGTTTCCAGCAAGGCCGGGGCAATGCCGACCTTGTTCAACAGTTCTTCCCTGGCCACGCCCGGGGCACAACTTTGCAGCAGCGCTTCACGCACCAGTTGCACGGCGATGGTGTCTTTTTCCGACATGGAACGCGGCAGACCTTGTTGTTTTTGAGTGACGGGCATCTTACCGCAGCCACCCGCGCGTTGCTGGCCCGAAAACAATGCAAACCCTGTGGGAGCGGGCTTGCCCGCGATGGCGTCCTGTCAGTCAACAGAAATGCCAGCTGTTCCATTGCAATCGCGGGCAAGCCCGCTCCCACAGGGTTTTGTGCTGAACATAACGTCATGTTGTTCAGCTTGTGTTCAGGTTCTTGTCAATGATTGTCATATGGGAATGAGTGTCATTATGTTACAACTTAGCTTCCTATCTAAATCACCGCGGATACCGAATGCTCGTTCCCTTTCTAATCATGCTGCGCGAAGGCATTGAAGCCGCGTTGATCGTTGGCATTATCGCCAGCTACCTGCAACAGACCGGCCGCGGCGAATGGATGCCCGCCGTGTGGATCGGTGTTTTTCTCGCGGCAGCCCTGGCATTGCTGGTCGGCGGTGGCCTGGAACTGGTCAGCGCCGAATTCCCGCAAAAGCAGCAGGAACTGTTCGAAGGCGTGGTCGGGTTGGCGGCCGTGGCGATTCTCAGCTCGATGGTGTTCTGGATGCGCAAGGTCGCGCGGTCGATCAAGCATTCGCTGCACGCCTCGCTGGATCAGGCGCTGACCTCGTCCAGACATCAGGTGATTGCGCTGATCGCCATGGTCTTCTTCGCCGTGGCGCGAGAGGGCCTGGAAACCGTGTTCTTTTTGCTCGCAGTGTTCCAGCAGAGCGAAGGCCCGGGCGCGCCGATTGGCGCCCTGCTCGGCCTGATTCTGGCGATCATCGTTGGCTTCCTCATCTACAGCGGCAGCATGCGCCTCAACCTCTCGGCATTTTTCAAGTGGACCGGGTTGTTCATTCTGGTCGTGGCCGCGGGGATTCTCGCCAACTCGGTGCAAGCCCTGCATGAAGCCGGCGTTTGGAATCACCTGCAAACCGTGCTCTTCGATTTCAGCGCGACACTGCCGATGGATGGCCCGCTGGGCTCGGTGCTGGCCGGCATGTTCGGTTATCAGGATGCGCCGACGGTCAGCACCCTTGGCGCGTACCTGATCTATCTGCTGCTGGCGCTGGTGATGTTCTTCCTGCCCGCGCCCAAGCCTGTCGCGCAATCGTCTTCTGCTTCCAGCCAATAAGGGCACTCATGTCAAAGCCTAAAACTCCTCAGGCCTCGCCTCCCCGTGCCTTGCGTTGGGCGCTGGCCGGTTCGGTGATCGTGATGATCGCCGCCGGTGGCCTGTTCTGGTACGCCTCGAAAATGGCCGCGGCCAAGCGTCAGCACAACCACGATGAAGTGGTGGTCAACATTCATCCGGGCAATTGCGAGCCGAACGCCCTGACAATCCCGGCCGGTCGCGCCAGTTTCCGTATCGTCAACCGCTCCGAACGGGCGGTGGAATGGGAAATCCTCGACGGCGTGTTGGTGGTCGAAGAGCGTGAAAACATCGCCCCGGGCCTGAGTCAGGTGATCAATGCCAACCTGCAACCCGGTGACTACGCCATCACTTGCGGCCTGCTGAGCAACCCGCGCGGCACCCTGCATGTGACACCGACCGCCGCTTCTGACGCCGCCGCCAAAGCCAAGCCGTCGCTGGTGGCGTTCATCGGGCCGCTGTCGGAATTCCGAGTGTATCTGGCCAGCCAGGGCAGCGCGCTGATCAAAACCACGACCGCGCTCAATCAGGCGATTGCCAGCGGTGACTTGAGTCAGGCGCAGGCGTTGTACCTGCCGGCGCGGGCGGCGTATCAGCGCTTGGCCCCGGCGGCTCAGCGACTGGCCGAACTGGACAACCGCATCAATGCGCGCGCCGATTACTTTGAGAAGCGCGAGCAGGACCCGGCGTTCGTCGGTTTCCACCGCATCGAATACGCGCTGTTCCAGCAACGCCAACTCGATGATCTCGCCGCCGTCGCCCAGCGTCTGGTGAGCGACGTCACCACGCTGAAAAATCAACTGCTCGCGCAATCGTTGCCGCCGGAGCAACTAGTCAACATCGTCGTGCGCAACCTCAACACCCTCGCCGACGTGCGTGCCGCCAGCGGTGAAGAAGAACGCTACAGCCACAGCGACCTCAACGGTTTCGCCGCCAATCTGCAAACCGCCCACAAAGTGGTCGATCTGCTGCGGCCGATGCTGAGCAAGTCGGCGGCGGATCTGTTGCCGAAAATCGACCAGACGCTGGCCGACTTCGACAACGAACTGAACAGCTACAAGGTCAAGGACGGCTACGCCAGCTACGACGCCATCAGCGGCGCGCAACGCAAGCAGATTGCCGACAAGGCTCAGGCTCTGGCCGACGCACTTGATGGCATCGATCCAGCCCTTGGCCTTTCCGGCCTGTAAGCAGAAGACCCGTACCGATGAAAGACTCTGAAAAACTCAACCTGCAACGCCGCCGTGTCCTGATGGGCATGGGCGCTGCCGGTGTCGCGCTGGCCGGATCAGCCCTGAGCTGCCCGGTTATGGCGGCTGCACCTGCGCAAGTCACCGAAGCACCGAGCAGCGACAAGACCGAAGACCGTCACGATTTCCACGGTGTGCATCAAACCGGCATCGTCACCCCTCGCCCGGCGTCGGGCATGTTGGTGGCGTTCGATGTGTTGGCCAGCGATCGCGAAGATCTCGAGCGACTGTTCCGCACGCTCAACGAGCGCATCGCCTTCCTGATGAAGGGCGGACCGGTCGCGCAGATCGATCCGAAACTGCCGCCGCCAGACTCCGGCATTCTCGGCCCGGTGGTCACCCCGGACAACCTGACCATCACCGTGTCGGTGGGCGAATCGCTGTTCGATGAGCGCTTCGGCCTGGCGGACGCCAAACCCAAACGTCTGCAACGCATGGTCGGCTTCCCCAACGATGCGCTGGAGGCCGATTGCTGCCATGGCGACCTGAGTCTGCAGTTCTGCGCCAACACCGCCGACACCAACATCCACGCCCTGCGCGACATCGTCAAGAACCTGCCGGACCTGTTGCTGGTGCGCTGGAAACAGGAAGGCAGCGTGCCGCCGCAAGCCCCGGCCAAGCCCGGTGTGCCGGCGCAATCGGCGCGTAACTTCCTGGGTTTCCGTGATGGCTCGGCCAACCCCGATTCCAACGACGATAAAGCCATGGATCGCCTGGTATGGGTGCAACCGGGCAGCGACGAACCGGCCTGGGCGGCGCACGGCAGTTATCAAGCGGTACGGATCATCCGCAACTTCGTCGAACGCTGGGATCGCACGCCGTTGCAGGAGCAGGAAAGCATTTTCGGTCGGACCAAGAACACCGGCGCGCCGATGGGAGGTCACCACGAAAGCGAGGTGCCGGATTACAGCAAAGACCCGGAAGGCAAGCTGACAAGGCTCGACGCGCACATTCGCCTGGCCAACCCGCGCACCGCCGCCAGCCAGGCCAACCTGATCCTGCGTCGACCGTTCAACTATTCCAATGGCGTCAACAAGAACGGCCAACTCGACATGGGCCTGCTGTTCATCTGTTACCAGGCTGATCTGGAAAAAGGCTTCATCACCGTGCAGACCCGCCTCAACGGCGAACCGCTGGAGGAATACCTCAAACCGGTCGGCGGCGGTTACTTCTTCACCCTGCCGGGTGTGACGGGCGACAAGGACTTTATCGGGCGCTCGCTGCTCAACGCCACACAACCCAAAACAGCCGCATAAAACAACTTCAACACTGGAGCCGCCCCCATGAAAAAGACGCCACTCGCGTTATTGCTGACCCTCGGATTGCTCAACACCCCGCTGTCGGCATTCGCCGCAACAGCACCGCTGGATCTGGTCGGGCCGGTGTCGGACTACAAGATTTACGTCACCGAACAACTCGATGAACTGGCCAGCCACACCCAGCAATTCACCGACGCCGTGAAGAAAGGCGACCTGGCGACCGCGCAAAAACTCTACGCACCGACCCGCGTTTTCTACGAGTCGATCGAGCCGATTGCCGAGCTGTTCAGTGACCTCGATGCGTCCATCGATTCTCGCGTCGATGATCACGAGAAAGGCGTGAAGGCTGAAGATTTCACCGGTTTCCACCGCATCGAATATTCGCTATTCGCACAGAAGAGCACCCAGGGCCTCGATGCATTGGCGGATGGCTTGAACAAAGACGTACAAGACCTGCAAACCCGCGTGGCGGGCCTGACCTTCCCGCCGGAAAAAGTGGTGGGCGGTGCTGCTGCGCTGCTGGAAGAAGTGGCCGCGACAAAGATTTCCGGTGAGGAAGATCGCTACAGCCACACCGACCTGTATGACTTCCAGGGCAACATCGATGGCGCGAAGAAAATCGTCGATTTGTTCCGTCCGCAGATCGAGCAGCAGGACAAGGCTTTCATAGCGAAAGTCGACAAGAACTTCGCCACCGTCAACAAGGTGCTGGCCAGGTACAAGACCCAGGATGGCGGGTTTGAGACGTATGACAAGGTCAAGGATAACGACCGCAAGGCGCTGGTCGGACCGGTGAATACCTTGGCGGAAGATCTTTCCACGTTGCGTGGGAAGTTGGGGCTGAACTGAGTGTTGTAAGGTTTTTCAGGGCCTCATCGCTGGCAAGCCAGCTCCCACAGGGTTTTGCAGTGCTCACGGATTTTGTGAACATCGGCCAGACCTGTGGGAGCTGGCTTGCCAGCGATGACGTCAGCAGGCTCGCCGCATCATCCGGATCAATTTACAGAATCCGGTAAAGCAACCGCTCAATCCGCACCCGACTCACGCGCTTGAGAAACTTCGCCACCCCGGCCGGGTATTCCGGCAAGGTCTCCAGATCGTGGAAGCTGGAAATCCGCGAGGTATGGCGGAAGATCGCCTCCAGCTCCTGCGCTCGCGGGTCCACCCACTCGCCTTTGGGATCATCGATCAACAACGCATTTTCCAGGTCCAGGCGGAACGCCCGTGGATTAAGGTTGTTGCCGGTCAGCAGCGTGTAGCGCTGATCGATCCACATGCCCTTGAGGTGATAGGTGTTGTCGCCGTCACGCCACAGGTGCAGATTCAACTGACCGCTGTCGATGCTGCGCTGATGGCGTTTGGCGAAGCGGCGCAGGCTGATCTCGTACAGGTACGGCAGCGCTGAGATCACCCTGAACGGCTCGCTCGGCGGGATGTAGAAGTCGTTGGCGGTCTTGTCGCCAACCACGATGTCGATCTTCACGCCACGGGCCAGCGCGCGGTTGATCTCGCGGATCACCCCTAGCGGCAGGTTGAAGTAAGGCGTGCAAATGGTCAGCTGCTTTTGCGCACTGGCGATCAATTCGAGAATCGCCCGGTTCAGCGGGTTGTTCTTGCCCACGCCCAGCAATGGACTGACCGACAAACCTACTCTGGCGGTGCTGCCGGCACTGGTGTCGTACGCCGCGTGCTTGAGGCGGCTGCGCAGATCGCCAATGTCGTTACGCAGGCTGCGGGTGGTCGGCAGATTCGGCAGGTCGAGGCGATGCACCGCTTTGGATTCGATCAGGCCATGCTTGACCAGGTGATGCATCGAGTCCGCCAGCTCAGGGCTCTGCAGGACGTGATAGCGGTCGAAACGGTACTTGTCGAACTTGTGCAGGTAAACGTTGTTAAGGCTGGCGCCGCTGTAGACCACGCAATCGTCGATCACGAAGCCCTTCAAATGCAGCACGCCGAACAGTTCGCGGGTTTGCACCGGTACACCGTAGACCGGCACTTCGCTCTGGTGGGTGCGGGTCATTTCCTGATACCACGCCGAATTACCCGGCTGCTTGCCGGCACCGATCAGCCCGCGCTGGGCGCGCAGCCAGTCGACCACCACGGCAATTTCCAGCTCGGGACGCGCGAGTTTGGCGGCGTGCAAGGCATCGAGGATTTCCTGACCGGCTTCGTCTTGCTGCAAATACAGCGCGACGACATAGATGCGCTGGGTCGCCGTAGCGATTTTCTCCAGCAGGCAACGGCGGAATTCGGCGGCGCCGGACAAAATGGTCACGGCCTCGGCGGTCAGCGGAAAGCTGCGCAGTTTAGGCAGCAGAGAGCGTTTGAAGAGCAACGGCATAGGGCTCGCAATGGGTCGAATCCGAAGAACCCGAGAGCTTACACCATCGATCCCTGCGGGTCTTGTGAGGGTCTGTAAAGAGATCGAAAGATCGCAGCCTTCGGCAGCGCCTACAAGGTGTTCACAATCCCCGTGCAGGCGCTGCCGAAGGCTGCGATGCTTTGACTTTAGAAAATAACTTGCCAATGAAGAACGACCGTTCTACTGTTCGCCACATGAACGAAATCACCGACACCTCAACTCGCGACATCATTCTGGATGTCACCGAAAAGCTGATCTATAGAAGTGGCATCGCCGCCACGGGCATGGATCTTCTGGTGAAAACCGCCGGCGTCTCCAGAAAGAGCATCTACCGCTACTTCACCAATAAAGATGAGTTGGTGGCTGCCGCCCTGCAACGCCGCGACGTGCGCTGGATGCATTGGTACCGGAGCGCTGTCGATCAGGCCGAAACGCCGGCCGATCGCCTGCTCAACCTGTTTACCGTGCTCAAGGGCTGGTTCGCCTCGGAGGGCTTTCGCGGCTGCGCCTTCATCAACACCAGCGGCGAGACCAGCGACGCGCAAGATCCGGTGCGTCTGGTCGCCAGGGAACACAAACAGAAGCTGCTCGACTACGTGTGCGAGCTGTGTACCGAACATGGCGCCAGGGATCCGCAGTTGCTGGCCAAACAGCTGCTGATCCTGATTGACGGCGCCATTACCGTAGCGCTTGTGATGGGTGATCACAGTGCCGCCGATAATGCGCAATGCATGGCGCGCAAGTTATTGGACCTGTAACGCCTTAATAGGCCAGACAAGTTGTTTAAACGTTGAATCTATCGGGAGACTGATCATGTCTACTGCAGCTCAGGTACGTCCGCCATTGCCACCCTTCAACCTTCAATCGGCCATCGAGAAAGTTCGCCTGGCCGAAGACGGCTGGAATTCCCGTGATCCCGAGAGGGTCTCGCTGGCCTACACCCTCGAGACGAAATGGCGCAACCGCGCCGAGTTCGCCAACAACCGGGAAGAGGCCAAAGCCTTCCTCACCCGTAAATGGGCGAAAGAGCTGGACTACCGGCTGATCAAGGAACTCTGGGCCTACTCGGACACGCGCATTGCGGTGCGCTATGCCTACGAATGGCATGACGATTCCGGCAACTGGTTCCGCTCCTACGGGAACGAGAACTGGGAGTTCGACGACAACGGTCTGATGTTCCAGCGCTATGCCTGCATCAACGACCTGCCGATTCAGGAAAGCGAGCGCAAGTTCCACTGGCCGCTGGGCCGTCGCCCGGATGATCATCCGGGACTGTCGGCGCTTGGTCTGTAACCCGCAACTATAGAAGCTGCGGCACGCTGCGATGTTTTGATCTTGCTCTTAAAAAACAGATCAAAAGATCGCAGCCTCGTTTCACTCGACAGCTCCTACAGGGGGACTTGGGTTTTGCTCAATGTAGAACCGTCAGCGCAAATCCGATCGAACTCATGGCAAACCTGCCGGGTCAACCGGCCATACCCGCCATGAGACTCGGAGACCCACGATGACCGATTATCCAAAACCACCCTTCCCTGCGCAGGCCCAATCCGTTCCCGGTTCGCAACGCAAAATGGAGCCGTATCCTGATTGCGGCGAGCAAAGTTACGTTGGCTCGGGCCGACTGGCCGGCAAGATCGCCCTGATCACTGGCGGCGACAGCGGTATCGGCCGCGCTGTGGCCATTGCCTTTGCCCGTGAAGGCGCTGACGTTGTCGTCGCTTACCTCAATGAACACGAAGACGCGAAGGAAACCGCACGCTGGGTCGAACAGGCCGGTCGCCAATGCCTGTTGCTGTCGGGCGACCTCGCGCAAAAGTCCCATTGCCAGGAACTGGTCGATCAAACCATTGAACACTTCGGCCGCATCGACGTGCTGGTCAACAATGCCGCGTTCCAGATGACCCACGAAAACTTCGAAGACATCCCCGATGACGAATGGGTGATGACCTTCGACGTCAACATCACGGCGATTTTCCGCCTGTGTCAGGCAGCGATCAAACACATGCGCCCCGGTGCGTCGATCATCAATACCAGCTCAGTCAATTCGGACATGCCGAAGCCGAGCCTGCTGGCTTACGCCACCACCAAAGGTGCGATCGCCAACTTCACCGGTGGTCTGGCGCAGATGCTCGGGCCCAAGGAAATTCGCGTGAACTGTGTGGCGCCGGGGCCAATCTGGACGCCTCTGATCGTCTCGACCATGCCTGATGAAGAAGTGCAGAACTTCGGTGGCAATACCCCGCTGGGGCGTCCCGGCCAGCCGGTGGAAGTTGCGCCGATCTACGTTCTGCTGGCATCCGACGAAGCCAGCTACATCACCGGCCAACGCTATGGCGTGACCGGCGGTAAACCGATGCTCTGACATTCGCCCCTGATCAGTGCCGCCCCGTCCCGTGTAGGAGCTGCCGCAGGCTGCGATCTTTTGACTCTAGAAGACCAGATCAATAGATCGCAGCCTGCGGCAGCTCCTACAGGGAATTCGGCGGGAAAAATGAACACGACGCCCGGTCCGGCCAGTACGAGAGATGAATCATGAGTTTTACCGTGTGGGTGGCCGTGCTCGGCGCCGTGTTGCTGACCCTGGCGCTGACCTCCTCCTATTTGCGCTGGATGCCGGTGACCACTTCGGCAGTGTGCTTGCTGCTGGGTGTTGCAATTGGCCCCAGTGGCCTGGATCTGCTGAAACTGTCGCTGGATGACGCCTCGTTGTGGATGGAGCACCTGACGGAAGTCGCGGTGCTCTTTTCGTTGTTTGTCTGCGGATTGAAACTGCGCCTGCCGCTAAGTGACAAGCGTTGGCGGATCGCGTTCGGCCTGGCCGGCCCGGTGATGGTGCTGACCATCGCTGGCGTCTGCCTGTTGCTGCATTGGGGCTTGCAACTCGCATGGGGGCCCTCGTTGCTGATCGGCGCGATTCTGGCGCCGACCGACCCGGTGCTCGCGGCGCTGGTCCAGGTCAACGACGCGAGGGACGTCGACAGCGTACGCTTCGGCCTGTCCGGCGAGGCCGGGCTGAATGACGGTATCGCCTTTCCTTTCGTAATCCTCGGGTTGGTATTACTGCAGGCCGATAGCAACACGGGACTATGGCAGGACTGGATCTTGCGCAGCGTGTTATGGGCTGTACCCGCCGGGTTGCTGACCGGTTATTGGATGGGCCGTGGCATCGGCCGCGTGACATTGTCATTACGCATCCACAACGAAGACAGCACCCTGAGCCCCAATGACTATCTGGCGCTGGCATTGATCGCGCTGGCCTATGTCGTGGCCGAAGCCATCGGTGGCTATGGCTTTCTGTCGGTATTTGCTGCGGGACTGGGCCTGCGTCAGGTGGAAGTTCAATCCACCGGTGCCAGCCAGCCGCCCGCCGAGCATCTGGTGCAACCGGTAGTCGGTCACCTGAATGCGGAACCGCAGCATGCCGTGCATGGCGATACCGAACGGATGGAAGACAGTCAGGTTGCTGCCGGGATCATGATGGGTGACATGTTGTCGTTCGGGGGCCTGGTCGAACGGGCGATGGAAGTGTTTCTCGTCACACTGTTGGGTGTTGTGCTGATTGCACACTGGGACTGGCGCGCGTTACTGGTTGGCGGCGTGTTGTTCTGCCTGATTCGCCCGCTTTGCGTTGCGCTGATGCCGTGGGGTTCTTTGCTGCAGGGACAGCAACGGTTGCTGATCGGCTGGTTCGGCATACGCGGGATCGGCAGCCTGTTCTATCTGTTTTATGCCTTGAATCATGGGCTGAGCGATTCGGTGGCCACGCTGTGTACCGACCTGACGCTGTCGGTGGTGGCGCTGAGCATTTTGCTGCATGGCATCAGTACGCAACCGATCCTTGCGCGATATGAACAGCGCAAAAAGCGCTCCCGGCAATAACTGCTGAACGTTGTGATGAAAAAAATGGATCGCTCTGCAACTGCCGACGGTCACAACCTTAACTCCCTGCCGCACCCTGCGACGGGGTACGGCAGGTTCGGTTCCCCTGCGGCATCGCGCCCTGAAAAGGAATCCCGATATTTAAGGTTACGGTCATGAAAGAATGCTCGACTCCTGCGCAAATCAAGGCTTGCAGGGCTTTGGCCCTGGAACGCAATCGTCAATTGTTCGAAGAAGCACACGCGTTGAATCGCGCGGCTTATCAGTTACTCGAAAGCGGGCAACTGGATCTCGAACAGTTTGAGCACTATCGGGCTTTACGCCGAAAAGCCGATGTGAAGTTTGCCGATGCGATTGAGCATCTGTGCGTGCTGAACGAGGATTTCCCGCCGATTCCGATGTCGGTGCAGAATTCGCAGGGGTTGCGTCGGGAGTTGGAGACGGCGGAGTAAGCTGAAAAGCCCCTCACCCTAACCCTCTTCCCGAGTCAGAGGGCTGGGGTGAGGGGCTGTTGATCTTCGACTCTGGTAGCCAAAACCTAGCCCCCAGGATTCGTTACCTGAATAAACACCGCATAACTGCCCAACATCACCCAGAACGTGGCAAAAATCCACGGCGTGCGCACCGAGAACAACAGCGATTTACGGTAGCCCTTGTGGCTCGACTCCGTCTCGCTGAACAGGGGTGATTCGTCATACGCCAGGCCCATCAAAGGCTCGCTGTGCAGCAAATGGCTCTGCTTGAAGTGCCAGTGGTCGATGATGTCGTACGCCGCGCGAATCCCAGGCCAGGCGTTGAGCGAGCTGAGCAGCCCCAACAGCGCCAGAAACGGTGGCACCACCAAGGTAAACAACTTGCCCCATTCCGGGTTGAGGTTGGACATGCACGAAGCAAAGGCAATCACCAGGAACGATTGCGCCGCCAGATAGGCATCGGTGCGATTGGCGAGGATGCTGGTTTCGTACTGGATTTCGCGCCGATAGAAGTCCAGACGTTCCTTGGGTGAGCCGAACATCTTGGCGTCATGTTCGGTCTGGATTTCTTCAGCGGTCGGGTGGGTCAATATGCGAGACACGAGACGCGGGCTCCGGGGCAGGTAAAAAACTTAGAAACCCCCTGCCTCACACTAGTTCAGCCGAATATCCCCGAAGCTCATTTCATCGACAGGGCAATGATCTCCACAAGATTCAACTGCGTGAACGGTTTCGGCAGGCGCGGCAACTGCGCGGCAAAGCCTTCCAGGCGCTCGGCGTAACCGGTGGCCAGAACGATCGGCAGATCAGGTTTCAGCACCCGCACCGCGTGGGCCAGTTGCGCGCCGCTCATGTGCGGCATGGCCATGTCGGTAATCATCAGGTCGATGACCTCGCCTCGGTCGAACAACGCCAGCGCCTCAGTGCCGGAGGTTGCGCTGACCACGCGGTGACCGAGGTCTTCGAGCAGCAGACTGGTGCTGGTCAGCACCAACGAGTCGTCGTCCACCACCAACACGCTTAGCCGCGGTACAACGATCGGAGCGGCCGGCGGGAACAAGGCCTTCGCCGTTGTGCCCTCGCCGGCTACCGGAATCCACAGTTCGGCGGTAGTACCGTTGGCCTTTTCACTTTTGAGGATAAAGCGGCCGCCGAGCTGTTCAATGAAGCCATGCACCATTGACAAACCCAGACCAGTGCCTTTGCCCACGCCTTTGGTGGTGAAAAACGGGTCGCGGGCCGAAGCGAGCGTCTGCGCGTCCATGCCGTCGCCGGTGTCAGTCATGCTCAGGCAAATGTAACGCCCCGCCGCCAATTCCGTATGACCGAGTTCAAGCACGACTTCGCGTTGCGCAGCAATGGTCACGCTGCCGCCCTCGGGCATGGCGTCGCGCGCGTTGGTAGCCAGGTTGAGCAGCGCCAATTCGAGTTGGTTGACGTCCGCCAACACCGGTTCCAGGTCTTCGGGGAAATCTGTATCGATGCGAATGCCCGGCCCCAGCGAGCTGCGAAGCAGGCCGGTAATGCCTTGCACCAGTTGCGGTATGTCTACCGATTCGGTCTTGAGCTCCTGACGCCGGGCGAATGCCAGCATGCGCTGGGTCAGTGACACGCCGCGCATTGCGCCTTGAGTGGCGTTTTCCAACAGGCGGATGATTTTCGGGTCGTCGCCAATGCGTTTCTGGACGATTTCCAGATTGCCGAGAATCACCGTCAGCAGGTTGTTGAAGTCATGCGCTATGCCGCCACTGAGCTGACCAATGGCCTGCATTTTCTGCGCCTGGGCCAGCGCCTCGCGGGTCTTTTCCAGCGACTGCTGGGCCTGATGGGCTTCGGTCACGTCGCGGGTGATTTTGGCAAAACCGAGCAACGTGCCGGTTTCACCGCGAATCGCATCGACCACCACGTGCGCCAGAAATTGCGTACCGTCCTTGCGCACACGCCAGCTTCGACTCTCGAAGCGGCCTGTTTCGGTGGCTATCGCCAGCGCCCGCTGCGGCTCGCCGCGCTCGCGGTCCTCGGGGGTATAGAAAATGGAAAAATGCTGACCGATGATTTCTTCCGGCAGATAACCTTTGATCCGCTGGGCGCCCTGGTTCCAGTTGCTCACCCGACCTTCGGGGCTGAGCATGTAGATCGCATAGTCGGTTACACCCTGCACCAGCAAACGAAACTGCTGTTCACTTTGCTTGAGGGTTTCCTCGGCCATCTTGCGGTCGGTGAGGTCACGAGTGATCTTGGCGAAACCCAGCAGTTTGCCATTGGGGTCAATGATCGGGTCGATCACCACATGGGACCAGAAGTTGGTGCCGTCCTTGCGCACGCGCCAGCCTTCGCCTTCGAATCGCCCTTCGCGGATCGCCGTATCAAGTGCCCGTTGCGGCAATCCGGCTGCGCGATCATCGGCTGTATAGAACCGCGAAAAGTGCTGACCGAGAATTTCCGCCTCTTCATAACCCTTGAAGCGTTTGGCGCCGGAGTTCCAACTGGTGATGATGCCGTCGGGGTCGATCATGTAGATCGCGTAGTCGACGACCGCATCGATCAGAAGCCTGAAACGCATCTCTTCGATCGCTGCGCACTTGTTGTTATCGCTCATCACACTCACCAGCCGTTGTCATGAGCGGAAGTATGCGGCAATCCGGGGAATTGGGAAGCCGGCGCCTCATTATTGATCGCCCACCAGCGCGGCAGCAGTTGCTGGACGCGGCTCTCGGCAAAGCGGTCGTCGATCAGCATCACAACCCCGCGATCTTCGCGTGTGCGAATCACCCGGCCGGCGGCCTGCACCACTTTCTGCACGCCGGGATAGAGATAGGTGTAGTCGTAGCCGGCGCCAAAGATCGCCGCCATGCGCCGTTTCAGTTGTTCATTGACCGGGTTGAGCTGCGCCAGCCCAAGGGTGGCGATGAATGCGCCGATCAAGCGTGCGCCTGGCAAATCGATGCCTTCACCAAACGCACCGCCCAGCACCGCAAAGCCGACGCCCTGGCTGTCGGCGGTGAACTGGTCGAGAAACGCCTGTCGCGCCCCTTCGACCATGCCCCGCGATTGCTGCCAAAGGGTGATGTGCGGGTGCCGTTCGGCCAGCAAAGTTGCCACTTGTTGCAGGTAATCGAAACTGCTGAAGAACGCCAGGTAGTTGCCCGGCCGTTCGCTGAACTGGCGGGCGATCAGCTCGACGATCGGCTCAAGCGATGCCTGGCGATGGTTGAAGCGCGTCGAGATGCGACTGACGATCTGCACCTGCAACTGCTCGGCGCTGAACGGCGATTCGACGTCGATACACACGGTGTCGGCGGGCGTACCGAGCAAGTCGGCGTAATAGTTGCGCGGGCTCAGGGTCGCGGAAAACAGCACGCTGCTGCGCGCAGCCTTCAGACGCGGACCGATGAACGCCGCCGGGACCACATTGCGCAAACACAGTTGCGACAGCGGACGTTTGCGGTCGAGGTCGCGCTTGCTGATGTCGAACAGGTAATGCTCGTCGTACAGCTCCGCCACCCGGCCAAATTGCAGCAAGTCGAAATAGAAGTTCTGCAAACCGCTGTCGAGACCTTGCGGATGGTCATTGAGGTAATCGCCAATCGCTGCGCAACACAGGGAAATCGCCTGCAAGAGCTTTTCCGGGGCTTTGTCGTAAGCCTGATAAGCCGCCAGTTGCGGCGCATGCAGCGCGTTCCATTCGCGATTGACTCGTTGCAGCGAATTCTTCAGCGGTGCGGGTGCGGTTTTGCGCACACTGCCCAGCGTGGCCTGATCGAGACTGGCGCTGTACATCTGCCGGCCGCGCTCGACGAGGTTGTGTGCCTCGTCTGCCAGCACGGCGACTTTCCACTGATTGAGCTGCGCCAGGCCGAACAGCAATGCGCTGAAATCGAAGTAATAGTTGTAGTCGGCGACCAACACGTCAGCCCAGCGCGCCATCTCCTGACTCAGGTAATACGGACACACCGTATGCTGCGCGGCGACTTCACGCATCGCGGCTTGATCGAGCAGGTTGATGCGACTGGCCGCTTCACGGGCAGCGGGCAAGCGATCATAAAAGCCTTGGGCCAACGGGCAGGATTCGCCGTGGCATGCCTTGTCCGGGTGTTCGCAGGCTTTGTCCCGCGCGACCATCTCCAATACGCGCAACGGCAAGGTTGGCGATTGGTCGAACAACACCTGGCTGGCGTCCAGCGCCAGTTTGCGCCCGGGTGTCTTGGCGGTGAGGAAGAACACCTTGTCCAGTTGCTGCGGCGCCAGAGCCTTGAGCATTGGAAACAGCGTGCCGAGGGTTTTGCCGATCCCGGTCGGGGCCTGCGCCATCAGACAGCGACCGGTGCTGATCGCCTTGAACACCGATTCGGCCAGATGGCGTTGACCGGGACGGAAGTCTGCGTGGGGAAAGGCCAGTTGCTGCGCGGCCAGATTGCGCGCCTCGCGGTGGGCCATTTCCTGTTCGGCCCAGTACAGAAACAGGCTGCATTGCTGCTCGAAAAAAACCTGCAAGGCCTCGACGCTGAATGCTTCGACCAGACAGGTTTCCTTCTCGCTGACGATGTCGAAATACACCAGCGCCACGTTGATCTGCGCAAGATCAAGTTTGCGACACATCAGCCAGCCATAGACCTTCGCCTGCGCCCAGTGCAACTGCCGATGATTGGCCGGTTGCTTGCTCAGGTCGCCCCGGTAGGTTTTGACTTCCTCCAGGCAGTTCTGCGCCGGATCGTAGCCATCCGCCCTGCCCTTGACCTTCAGTTGGCGGAACGTGCCTTCCAGCGCCACTTCGCTCTGGTAGTTGTCACTGCGCCGCGAGGCCACCGTGCGATGGCCGGCAATGCCTTCGAGTGCCGTCGGTGAGGGCGTGAAGCGCAAGTCGAGATCGCCAGTCTTGGCGGTGAACTCGCACAGCGCCCGCACCGCAATGCTGTAGCTCAAGCGCTCTGCTCCGCCCATTGCACGTAACACACGGCCACTGGCATCTGATGTTCATGGCAGAACTCCAGCCAACGCAACTGGTTGTCCTGCAAGCGGTCACCCGGGCCTTTGACTTCGATCATCCGGTAGGTTTTGTGCTGCGGCCAGAACTGGATGAGGTCGGGCATCCCGGCGCGGTTGGCCTTGATGTCGAGCAGCAAGCGGCTGAACCAGTGTTTGAGGTGAGCCGCGGGCAAACAGGCCAGTGCTTGCTCCAGCAGCGTTTCATTCAACGCGCCCCAGAACACGAACGGCGACTGCACACCCCACTTGGCGACGAATCGCTGGCGGATGGTATCGGCATAACGACCGTCGTCCAGCTCGGTGAGACAGGCCTGAAACAGCTCGGCGCGGCGTTGCTGAAAGTCTTCGTTGAGCAGATCAACCGGGCCGCGCTGGAATGGGTGAAAGAACGCCCCCGGCAGCGGCGCGAAAATCGCCGGCCAGCACAACAGACCGAACAACGAGTTGATCAGGCTGTTTTCCACGTAATGCACCGGGCCCTCGTCGTCGTGCAGATGCGCCTGCACATGAAACTCCACAGACCGCGCCGGATCGATGCGCGGCAAATGCAGATCGAGACGCTCCACCGGTCGCGGCGCCAGCCGTTTCAACGGCGGGCCGCCGAGTTTGCGCCGCAGGCGGGGCAGGATGCGTTGCAGGCCTTGCTGTTCGGTGGCGCTTTGCGGCGCCTGTTCGGCCAGCGTGCCGAGTTCCAGCGCCAAGCCGTATTCGCCACAACGCTCCAAGACCCGAATCATGCGCAATCGTGCGCCGGGATAGGCGCACGTCCGGTAAATGTCCAGGGCCAGGGCAAACTCGCTGATGCGCTCGCAATACTGGCCGATCTGAAACAACACCTTGGCGCGTCGACGCTCCAGCCACGGGTTGTCGAAATGCAAGGCGCTGACCTGTTCAACAATGGTTTCCAGCGGCTCACCCGCCTCGAAACGCAGTTGGCATTGGTGCAGAAACAGGCAGGCATCGACGTCTTCACGGCTGCGCAAACCACGGGAATCGGCGCAGAACTCGACTTTTTCATAGGTGAAGATGCCAAGGTCGGCCAGCACGAACTCCGACCAGTCCTGATACAGGTTGCCGAAGAACATCAATCGCAAGCGGTCGCACAGGTCCATGATGGTCAGGCTGAACAGGCGATCCTGCAGCGCCGGCGCCCAGTCACGCAGCGTGCGCGGATCAGTGAACTGCTCGGCCAATGCTGGCAGCCAATCGTCCTTGCGCCCCTTGGGTTGTTCGATGAAAGCGCCGAAGGCTTGCAGGATTTCGGCTTTGAGCAGTACGTCGAACAGCTCTGTGATCGCCAGCGCTGCATGCTCGTCGATCCAGCCCTGCTCCAGCAGCGGATGCGCCGCTTGGCCGATGTCACCGATTTCCGGGTAGTTGAGTTTGCCGGCACGAAAATGTGCACCCTTGCGCATCACCAACCGCACCAGCAAACCCTGCGAAGCACGCGGCAACGCCTTGAAGTCACGCATGAACGCATGCTCTGCTTCACACATCACATCGGCATAGCGAAGCTCAAGCCATTCAAGCACTTGCCGGAAGTTGTTGAGGTAATAGAACGGATCGTCGAGTGGATTGGCAGTCACGGGAATTCTGGGCCACGGGGAGCGAATACTGGTTATGCGTACAGATACCAGCTCTGCCCCGCCCGGCGCAAACGGAAAAGGATCAATGGCATTTTTTCGCCGGCCTATCGAACTTTTTCTGGTTGAATGGCACCAACCGCGTTAGAACACCGACATCGTTCGGAATCACATGGATTAAGGAATTAGAGATGGGTATGAAAATCAAGACTCTGGGCATCCCCCTCGCGGTAGCGACCTTGCTGACACTGGCCGGCTGCGCAAGCCCGACCGTGGTCACCCTGCAAAACGGCACCCAGTATTTGACCAAGGACATGCCGAAGACCGAAACCGAGGACGGCTTCTATGAGTTCGAGGACATTTCCGGCGCCAAGGTGAAAGTACGCGCCGCTGAAGTGGCTACCGTGCGCGAAGAAGACTGACGAAACACGACCTGTGTAGGAGCTGCCGAAGGCTGCGATCTTTTGATCTTTTTTTAAGATCAAGATCAAAAGATCGCAGCCTCCGGCAGCTCCTACAGGGGATTCGCGGTGTTATTGATCCACGGTCATGCCGGGGATGGTGTCGTCGCAACGCAAATATTGCCCACCACGCCGGGCCAGTTCGCCCTGCAAACGCTGGCAACGTTCCTGATCCTGCTGAGCCATGCGGTCAATACTCAGGTTGCCGGTGGTCTGCGGCTGTTTGCCGTCACCCAGGCGAATGGTCACGAATGGCTGTTCGGGCTGGATCTGAAAGCGGCTTTTCTCTTCGACCGGCTCTACCACTTCGGTTTTCGCCGGGCTCGGCAATTCATCGGTGGTGATGCCGTAACGGCTCAGAATCGAGCTTTGAGGCAGATCGGCCCAGGCGTTGGCCGATAGCAGCGCCAATCCCACAATCCCGACATACCCTTTGAAACCTTTCACGTTTGAATCTCCTGTGCTCAGTGGCGGCTAGCTATAGAACGTGTGCGCACGTGCTGGCTTTAGGCCGCTTTTCCTGTTCTGCACAGGTTGAGAGTCAGGTAATGGCCATCGAGTCACTTCTGATACCGCGTTATCGTTCTTCGCGAGCATGCTCGCTCCCACACGGTTACTGGTCGGCCACATATTTTGTGTTCGACGCAAATCCGCAGTGGGAGCGAGCCTGCTCGCGAAAGCGTCCTTACAGACGCCTCATCAACATCAGGCGATCACAATGCCATCGCCACTCAGGCTGTTCAGCGACACCCCCACCAACGTCACCGAGTCATTACCAAACGACAGCACCGTATCCTGCCCCACCGTTGAAGCATGAGCACGGAAGTCATCACTCGGCAAAACACCCTGCACCCCAAGAAACACCAGTTTGTCGTTGGCGGTAAACCCCACCACCCGATCCTGTCCGAACGCGCCGTTGAACAGGAACGTGTCCGCCCCGCCACCCGACGTCATCAGGTCATTGCCCGTGCCACCGACAAACACGTCGTTGCCCGCGCCGCCAATCAGATGATCGTTGCCATCGAGCCCGAACAACCACTCACCGCTGGCATGCGCCTTGAGCGTATCGGCGCCGTGGGTGCCCTTCACACTGGATTCGTACGCCGTCACATTGCTGCCAGCCTTCAAACCGCTGGCCGTGACGCTGTGGGTCACATCGTCCTTGAATAGCCCCCAGAGAAAGCCCGGCTCCTTGGTGACGATGCTGCCGATGTCGCGGGTAATGCTGATCCCGCCATTGCCATCGCGGATGTATAGATTGCCCGCACCGTCATTGGCGAAATCGAAGGTGTTTACCGATTTCTGCAAGTCGAGAGTGTTACTGCCCTGCCCGCCGAGGATGACGTTGTAGCCGCCGCCATCACGAAAGGTGTCGTTACCGGCGCGACCTTCGAGGTAGTCATGACCACTGCCGCCCTGGATCAGGTCGTTGCCGTCGCTGCCGATGATGAACGTGCTGCCCTTGTGGGTTTCGGCGTTGCGGTTGAGGTCCTGCACCCAGGTGTTGGCCCGCGCCGGGTCCGACAGGTTGGCGACGATGATCGTCGAGTCCTTGCTGGTCAGGTCGTAGAACTTCGACTCGATCACCCGGTTCATGCCCTCGCCATACGCAGTCGGCAAGTGCGAGATCCAGACTGGAATATTCAGGATCGAATACGGCAGCACATTCCAGGCGTTAGAGGCGTAGTGATCGTTGAAGCTGACGATGTTGTCGGTGGCTGATTCCTTGGGCGCATCGTGTACGCCAATCGAAGCGCCGGTGAAGGTCGAGCCATCGAGCGCGCGGAACACCGGGTCATTTTCGTAGCCAACGTTGAGCACCTTGTCGGTGCTGCTCTGGGTTGGCGAGGCATAGGCGATGTAGTTGGAGTCACTGAAGAAGCCACCCCACTTGCTGCCGCTCAAGTCCGCCATGCTGTTGACGGCCAATCCACCGAGGCTGTGACCGCTGACCAGCACGTCTTTGCCGCTAAGGCCGTTTGCCGTGGCGAACGCGACCACGTCATTGAGCAGATTGCCGAAGGCTTCACCGACGTAATTCTTCGCGTAGTCCTTGGGGCCGAAGGCCGCCAGCAGGTCGTTGATAACGTCGCCGATGGAGTCGAGGATCAGGTTTTCTCGCGGGCCGCTGGTGCCGCGAAAGGCAATGCCCAGTTCAGTGAGATGGCCTTGGGCGTCGTACTTTCCGAGGATTTCCACCTGGGCACTGGTGTAACCGGCCTTCTCGCCAAAGAAGGTTCCGCGCGCGTCAGTCTTGCCGTCGTAGCCCAATTGCGAGGCGGTGATCGGCGTCCAACCGGCCTTTTGCACCGCTTCGAGGGCAAGTTTTTCTGAATCGGGATTCCACGGGATACCGGGGATGACACCTTGCGAATCGGTGCCGCCAATCAGCGCGGTCACCAGCGTGGCCGGCAGGCCGAGGCCGAAACCGTTGTGCTGATAACCGCTGGCAAAGCCGTTATCGAGGTTGTGATAGGAATACAGCGTGATGGCCATGGCGTCACTGAACAACGCCTTGGAATCGGCTGTACCGAAGTTTTTGTAGTCATACACACCCATTGCCATTGCCTCTCTTTTTGTTGGAATTGTCAGAGATAGCTCACAGCCGGGGCGCCCCTCGCGGAACGCCGCGGAGTATTTCAAAACTACTTGCTGCTTTTACTGTGGGAGCGAGCCTGCTCGCGAAGAAGCAGTGTCAGTCAACATTTGTATTGCTGACACACCGCTTTCGCGAGCAGGCTCGCTCCCACATTTGGACCTAGGCGAAGACGAAACTTGCGTCCGACAGGTTAGCCATTCCTACCCCAACCAGCGTCACGGCAAACTCGCCAATCTTCAGCACGGTATCGCCGCCTGCCTGCGACGCATGCTGCTTGTAGTCGTAACCCTGCCCCGCGCCTTCGACCCCCATGAACAGCAGTTTGTCGCTGCCCTGATAACCATTGATGGCATCGAAACCGAACGCGCCGCTGAACAGGAAGGTATTGTTGCCACCCACCGCGCTCATCACATCGTTCCCCCCGCCACCGACGAAGGTCACATGACCCTTGTCGCTGATCAGCGTGTCGTCGCCACCCAGGCCAAACAGCCAGTCACCCTCGGCCGTGGCGTGCAGCGCGTTGCCGTAGCCATCGCCGCTAAGCGAATGGTTGTACTGGGTCAGCTCGCTGCCATTGGTCAAACCCTTGGCCGTGACGCCCCAGGTGATCTCCTTGCTGCCCCACCACGACCCCGACTCCTTGCTCACCAGCGCGCCAATGTCGCGGGTCATGCTGATGCCGCCGTAGGCGTCGCGCACATACAGCGTGCCGTCACCGTCGTTGGCGAAGCTGAAGTTTTGCAACGGCTTCTGCAGCTCGAAGGTGTTGTGGCCCTGGCCGCCGAGCAGGATGTTGAAGCCGCCGTCATCGCGAAAACGATCATCACCGCCCAGGCCCTCAAGAAAGTCGTTACCCGCCCCGCCCTTGAGCCAGTCGTTGCTCTGGGTGCCGATGATGAAGGTGCTGCCGGTGTGCGGCTCGCCACTGCGGCCCAGATCCTCGACCCAGGTTTTACCCCGGGACGACTCCTCAAGGTTGGAGACGATGATCGTCGAGTCCTTGTGGGTCAGGCCGTAGAACTTCGAATCGATCACCCGATTCAAGCCGTCGGCATACCCCAGGGAACCGTGGGCCGACCAGTTCATCGGATTGACGATGCTTAAAGGCACCAGGTTCTGCGCGGTCGACGCATAGTTGTCGGTGAAGTTGACGATGTTGTCAGTGGTCGATTCGTGCGGCTTGTCGTGCTTGCCCATCGATGCGCTGCTGAACGTGGTGCCATCGAGCACGCGGAACACCGGATCGTTCTCGTAACCGATGTTCAGCACGTTGTTGCCAGTGCTGCTCTGGCTCGGCGAGGCGAAGGCGATGTAGTTGGCGTCCTTGAAGAACCCGCCCCAGTTGCCGGCGCTCAGTTCGGCCACGCTGTTGACCCCGAGCCCGCCGAGGCTGTGGCCGCTGATCAACACGTCCTTGGCGCCAATGCCATGGGCGATGGAGAACGCCGCGACAGCCTTGAGCAAGTTATCGAAGGCATTTTTCGCGTATTGATTGGCGTAGTCCGAAGGCCCGATGGCGGCCAGCAGATTGTTTTTCATGTCGCCGAAGGTGTCGCTGTAACCCAGCCCCCCGGTGCCACGAAACGCAATACCGATGCCGATCAGCTTGCCGGCCGCGTCGTACTTGCCGAGCACTTCGGCCTCGGCGCTGGTGAAGCCGTCCTTCTCGCCGAAAAACGTGCCTTGCGGCCCGACCTTGCCTTGATAGCCCAGCGCCGTCGCTGTAACCGGTGCCCACCCCCCGGCCGGCAATGGCTTGCCGGTCGGGGTGTAGGCATACAGCGTCAGAGCGATGGCATCGCTGTACAACGCTTTGCCATCGGCATTTTTGTAATCAAACAGTCCCATGTGTTGTGCTCTCTCTTCCTTGAAATCAGAACTGCCAGTCGAGCGTCAGACCTACGCCGTGGTCTTTCTCGTTCGAGCCGATCAGCCCGTTGTAATCCAGGTTAACCCGCACATCGCGGTTGAGCGCCAGACCGGCGCGCACCCCGACCACCGCAGCATCACGATCCAGCGACACGCTCTGCACGTTGAACGCGCTGTTGCCATTGGCGAACGCCAAATGGTTTTCAGCATCGACGCTGCTCAGGTTGTGCTGCCAGCCCAGGGTCGCGCCCAGTTCCAGCTGATGCTTGTCGGACAAGGCAAACGTGCGCTTGGCACGAACGCCGAGGGTCGACAGCACCGCCTCGCGATTGTCTTCACCGCCCTTCAGCGCCGCGGCGTCACCCTTCTCGGTGAAGCTGTCGCTGTTGAGGTGCACGTAAGCCAGGTTGGCGAACGGCTCCAGGTTCATCGGTTGCAAGCCCAGGTCATACGCCGCTTCAGTGAACAATTGCGCGGTGCTCGCATCGCGTTTGACTTTCTGCTTGCCGCTGACATCAGCGAATTGCAGATCACGTTTCACGTCGATACGGTGCCAGCTATAAGCGCCGCCCACGGTCAGACGCAGTGCGTCGATTTCATGCCCCAGGTACGCGCCCAAGTGGTAGCTGTCGACGGATGCCGACGAATGCGTGCCGCTGCCCATGCTCAGTGAACTGTCGCTATAACCGGTAACGAAACCCAGACGAGTATCTTCAGCAATCAAGCCGTCAACGCCGGCCAGCAAGCCACCGATGGAGCTGTTGGAATCGGCATTTTCATGCCCGCCATCGCTCTTGCCCCACGCGCCCAGCACCTTGACCCAAGCGTTGCTGCGGTCATCCGTCGGCGCTGCGGCGTCGAACAGATCACGTTCGCGCAGACGTTCGCCGACGGCATCGCGCAGGTAACGGCTGTCGTTGATCAGCATCGTGCCGATGGCCGGGTGAATTTCTCCGGACAACTGTTGGAACGCTTGCTGCGCTACGGCGGCAGTCGGTGACACCAGCAGGGTTTCGAACAGCGCATTGCCCGCGCCCAGGCGCTCGGCAGCGGCACCCACGGCGCGCTGGTTCGGCGTCAGACCCACGCTGGCGAACGAAGCGTCATTACGCCCCACCGCCAGTTGAATGCCGTTCGCCGAGTAAGCGAGCGTCCCGCCAAGAAACGCGTAATCCGGCAATACCTGGCCGAAGCGTCCTTCGATACCGCCCGCCGCTTGCAGGATGTTGTACTGCGTGCCGAGCAGGCTTTTCACTTCGCCCGTGGTCAGCAGTGTCGGGCTGTTTTCCAGCGCCATGGTCACTGTGGCGCCTTCAATCACGGCTTTACCGGTGGCGATGATCTGGTCACTGCTGGTCGGCGAGAGTTCCACCGCGTAGGTCGAGCCCGACGCGAAGTTCACGTCACCGGCGACATTCATTGTGCCGATCGAATTGCCCGGCGCCACTGTACCGCCACTGTTCACCGACAACGCGCCGATCCGGCCATTGCCGCCGAGGATGCCGCCGTCATTCACCGTGACCGCAGAGGCCAGCGAGCCGTTGATAGCGAGTCGGCCCTGATTGACCAGGGTCGGGCCGCTGTAGCTGTTGTTGCCGGTCAGCACCAGTGTGCCGATACCCTGCTTGGTCAGACCGCCATGGCCGGAAATGTCGTTGCGCCAGGTATCGAGGCCACAGGTGATGTCGTTGCACACGCGCTCGGTGGGCTTGCCCTGGTCGATGATCGCGCCGATGCCCGGCAAATCCGCGACAAACTGGCCGGAGCCGTAAGCGCCGTCGATGCGGAACTCGCTCGGAATGTCCTGCTCGGTGACGAACATCGCCGGGCCATCAATGCCTTTGCGCAGGTTGATCATGCCCCAGCCATACAACGCGTCGATGCCCGGCGCGCCGAGGTCGGTCGCGGTTGTGCGCAACACGCTGGCGACCTGATCGCCGGACATGTACGGGAAGCGCTCCATCAGCACGGCCATCGAGCCGGCCACATGCGGTGCGGCCATCGAGGTGCCGTTGTAGTTTTTGTAGGCGGTGGTCAGATTGTCGGCGTTGGTGCCCTCGATGATCGCACTGAAGATCTTCGTGCCGGGCGCCGAAACGCAGAAGCTTGCGGTGTAGCCGCAACGCGATGAGAACGTACTCATGATGTAAGGATTGGCGCTGGTCAGGTCCGGATTCTGCTGTAACGCGGCGACGGTGATCCAGCTCGGCGCGATGTCCGGGACGAAGTAACCGAGGCCGGCGATGGCATCCGGGTTGTTCAGGTTGTAGTCGTTACCGGCGGCGAAAATCGTCACGATGCCGCTGCGTGCCGCGGCAATCGCACCGTCGTAGGCGCCGCCGGGTTTGGTGCCGAGCAGCGTGCGGATTTCGTTGAATTGCACCTGTGCGTCGTTGACGGTGAAGTGCGGATACGCCGGATCGCGGCCACCGAGGTCGAAGCGATCGGTGATGCCAATGCCCCAGCTGTTGTTGATGATCCGCGCACCACTGGCGATCAGCGCATCCCAGCCGGCCTTGTACACGGCGCCGTCGTTACCGCGGACGATGCCGTCTTCAGGGCCGGGGTCGCCGTTGTCGGCACTGATGATTTGTGCGCCGAACGCGACGCCATGCATCGGCCCGCCGTCACGACTGCCAGCCGCAATGCCGCCGACGTGGGTGCCGTGCGCACCGAGTTTGCCGTCGGAACCGACCGAGGGCGAACCATCATAACGGAACGCATCCCCGGCTTTGACAGGGATATACGGGTCGGTGTATTCGCGGATGCCACTGGTGACCAGAGTGACGACTTTATTACTGCCGGAAAACTCCGGGTGTGCGGCGTACACCGGCTGATCGAAGATCCCCAGTTTTACCCCTTTACCGGTGTAACCAGCGGCGTAGGCGTGTTCGGCCCCGATTGCGCCCAGGCCCCAGTCAGCCTTGAATTCGGCACTGCGCCAACTGGCGACATCGCCCGTGCGACCGTTTTCCACATAGGGCGCGGCGTGTGCCGTGCCCCAGGTGGCGAGTGCGCACAACACCGCGCCAGTCAACGTTTTCAGGGCAAAGCAGCCACCCGTTTGCGCGGGGGTTTTATTGTTTTTCATCCTGCGACCTTCCTTAGTTGTGTTACGAAAAATCCGTCTATGTTCAGCTAGCGCCCCCTGTAGGAGCTGCCGCAGGCTGCGATCTTTTGATCTTGCTTATAAAAATCAAAGTCAAAAGATCGTCCGATCGCGGCCCGAGCCTGCGGCAGCTCCTACAGAGGGTTGCCTGTTTTTGAGGGCCTCGGTCAGAACTGCCAGTTAAGGCTCAGGCCAACGCCATGGCTCTTCTCGCGGCTAGCCAACTGCCCGTTGTAATCAAGGTTCACGCGCACGTCCTTGCTCAACGCCAGACTGGCCTGCACGCCGACCAACGCGGCATCGCGCACCAGCGCCGAACTCTCGACGCTATACGGCGTGCCGCCACTGGCAAAGCGCAGATGCTGTTCAGATTCGATGTCGGTAAGGCTGTGCTGCCAGCCCAGATGGCCGCTCACATCCAGTGTTTGCCGAGTCGACAGATTGAACGTTTTGATCGCCCGCACACCGAGGGTGCTCAGCACTGCATCACGCTGATCGCCCGAGCTTTTCAGCGCCGCAGCGTCGCCCTTCTCGGTGAAGCCTTCGGTGTCCAGATGCAAGTAAGCCAGATTGGCGAACGGCTCCAGCGCCAGCGGTTGCAGGTGCAGTCGATAAGCCGCTTCACCGAACACCTGAGTCGTCGCCGCATCAACCTTGGTTTTTTGTTTGGCGCTGACGTTGCCGTACTGCAGATCGCGTTTCACATCGGCGCGATGCCAGCTGTAGGCCGCGCCGGTGCTCAGACGCCAGGCGCCGATTTCATGCCCGGCGTAAGCACCGAGGTGATAGCTGTCGACCTTGGCCGACGAGTGCGTGCCCGAGCCCATGCTCAGCGAGCTGTCGCTGTAGCCAGTGACCAGACCGATGCGGGTCTGCTCGTCCAGCGCGCCGTCGACACCGGCCAACAGACCGCCAATCGACGTGTTGTAGCCCGCCGTGTCATGGCTCGAATCGGTGCTGCCCCACGCGCCGAGCGCCTTGATCCAGCCGTTGCTTGGCGTCGCGGAGGCATCGTGCAGGCGCTCACCGACGGCATCGCGCAATTGGCGGCTGTCGTTGATCAGCATCGAACCGAGGGCCGGGTAGATTTCGCCGCTCAGTTGCTGAAAGGCCCGTTGCGCAGACGCGGCGTCTGCCGACAGCAGCACGCTTTCGTAAACCGAATTGCCTGCGCCCAGGCCTTCGACAGCCGTGGCCACCGAACGCTGATTCGGGGTTTGGCCGACGCTGGAGAACGCGGTCGCGTTGCGTTCAATATTGAGTTGGATAGCGCTGGCGGCGTAATCGAGGCTGCCGCCAATGAACAGGTAGTTCGGCACCACGGCGCCAAACTGGCCTTGAACACCACCCGCCGCTTGCAGGATGTTGTACTGGCGACCGAGCAGGCTTTGCGCCTCGGAGGCACTGAGCAAGGTCGGGCTGTTTTCCAGCGCCAGGCTGACGGTCGCGCCGCTGACCGTGGCTGTGCCGCCGGCAACAATCTGGTCGCTGCGGCTCGGTGACAGCTCCACCGCGTAGGTCGAACCCGGCGCGAAGGTCACGTCACCGGCCACATTCAAGGTGCCGATGGAGTTGCCCGGCGCCACACGGCTGCCGTTGTTGGCGATCAGCGAGCCGATTCGCCCGGAGCCGCCAAGGGTGCCGCCATCGTTGACGGTCACTGCTGAAGCCAGCGAACCATTGACGCTCAGCAGGCCGCCATTGACTGTGGTCGGGCCGCGATAGGTATTGTCCCCGGTGAGAAACAGGCGTCCGTCTCCGGACTTGATCAGGCTGCCCTGATAAACCCGCGCCGCGGCGGCGGCATCACGGGCCATGCCCACCGCGTAGTCGGTCTGATCTTGCTGGCTGGCGCCGGGCGCAATGCCGTTCTGCCAACCCTTGTCTTGCAGGGTTTGCTGCCAGGTAACGTGTTCAGCGAAGTCTTCGCCCTGACGCTGGATCAGCGCTTTGTCGGAGATGTCGTTACTCCAGACATCGCTCTGCCCGGCCGCCAGATTGGCGTCGAACGCCCCGAGTAATTGCCCGGGCCCGCGCATCGCCCGGTTCAGGTTGGCCACGCCCCAGCCGAGCCGCTCGGTCGGCGCATCCGTCACCGAACCATCGAGCTGGGTGGCGGTGGTCAGCAGCACTTCGAGCGCCTGCTGGTTGTTCATGTACGGGTAGCGTTCCATCACCAGAGCCAAGGCGCCGGTGGCGTGCGGTGCCGACATCGATGTGCCGGACTTGATCGCGTAACCGCCACCGGGAATGGTGCTGTCGATCTTCGCGCCCGGCGTGGTGATGCACCAGTATTTGGCGAGGCCGCACTGGTTGTACTTCTGCTGATTGCTCTGATCGAGACCGGAGACCGCCAGCCAGTGACCTTCGAGATCCGGCTGAAAGTACGGCAGCGCCGAACGCACGCTGGCATTCGGATAACCGCTGTTGCCGGCGCTGAACACGTTGATCACCCCGCGTCGCGAAACATCGGCAGCGGCGTCGAGCCAGGTGCCTTTGTTCCAATGCTGCGCGTAGGCAGCGTGCAGATCAGCCAGAGTCCGGTAGCTGACATCCGGCGGCTGACTGCCCCAACTGTTGTTGATGGCGCGCACGCCGGCATCGGCCAAAGCGTCGTATACCGCTTTGAAATAACGCGGATCGGGCTTGGGGCCGAACAGGAAGCTGTCGTTGTTGTTGGTGTTGCCGACAAAGATTTGCGCGTTATAGGCCACGCCGTGCATGCCCGTGCCGTCACGCGAGGCGCCCATGGTGCCGACCACATGGGTGCCGTGGGAATCGTTGTTGGCGTTGAGGGTGCCATCGACGTTGAACGGCGAGCCGTCGACATAGCTGCCGTTGGCCAGAACCGGGTGGTAACGCTCAGTGGCGAATTCGGGATGGGCGGCGTCGAAACCGGAATCGAGCGCGCCGATCTTCACACCTTTGCCGGTAATGCCGGCAGCGTAGGCTTGATCGGCCTGCATGCGCGCAAGGCCCCAATCACGCAGAAACTCGGCGCTGCGCCAACTGGCGGGATCACCGGGTTTACCGGCCTCCAAGTACTGGGCGTGGGCCTGGGATATAGAAACTGCGAGCAACAGCGTGCCGACCGAAATTGGCTTGATGCGTACTTCCATGTTCACTACTCACTTTTATTGTTTTATTCAGGAGCTGCCGAAAGCTGCGAACCAAAAAGCCAGATCAAAAGATCGCAGCCTCCGGCAGCTCCTACAGGGGCATGCATATTTCTGGATTAATCACTTTCCTGCTCTGCGTAGGAGCTGCCGAAGGCTGCGATCTTTTGATCTTCGGTGTTATCGAGTTTTTGGGCCTTGTCCAAACGCCTCATCCACCCGCGCCAGATCCTGCTCATTCAACGTGCCGGCGTAGTAATGCAACTTGGTCCACGCCATCAAATAGTCGTACCGCGCCTGCGCCAGATCGCGGCGGGTGGTGAACAGTTGTTGCTCGGCATTCAACGCGTCGAGGTTGGTGCGTTCACCGCCGAGGATGCTTTGCTTGGTCGACACCACCAACGCTTCCGCCGAGCTCAGGGCCTTTTGATACGCGCGCAGTTTGTTCACCCCCGACAGGCAGGCGCTGAACTGGCGACGCAGTTCGATCAGTGTCTCGCGGGTCTTGCCGTCCAGTTCGTACTCGGCCTGTTCCATGGTGCGGCTGGCCTGACGGGTGGAGGCCGACACGCCGCCACCGGCGTACAACGGCACGCTCACTTCGAGACCGATGGTGTTGGTTTCGTAACGCTGGTTGTAGGTGTTGCCGCTTTCCGATTCGTTCTGGCGCATCGAGGCGTAAGCATTGATTTTCGGCAAGTGCCCGGCACGGTTGCGTTCGACCTCGTAGCGCGCCACTTCCACAGCCTGGCGTTGCGAGGCCAGGTTCGGGTTGTTGCTGACCGCCATCTCATGCCAGGTATCGAAATTGGCTGGCTGCAGTACGAAGGTCTGGAAATTCTGATCCAGCGGCGCCAGATCACCGATATCCACGGCCGGCACGCCGACCAGTGCGCCCAGTTCGCGCAGCGCCGCGTCCTGTTCGTTGCGTGCCTCGATCTCCTCGGCGGTCGCCAGCTCATAACGCGACTCGGCTTCAAGAATGTCGGTGCGCGTGCCTTCACCCTGCTTGAACATGTGTTCGTTTTGCTGGAACTGCTGCTCGTAAGCCTTCTTCTTCGCCTGTGCGATATCAATCTGGTCCTGGGCAAACAAGGCTTTGGTGTAGTTATCCAGCACGCGCACCAGCAATTCCTGGCTCTTGCCGCGAAAGCTTTCGTCGGCAAACAGCGACTGCGCCACGCCCTTGCGATACGCCGCATAGGCTTCGTAATCGAGCAAGGGTTGTTGCAGGGTCAGGGCCGAGCCGTAACTGCTGTAATTGCGGTCATCGGTTTTATTGCGCGCACGCTCATCAAGGGACGTTGCCTTCGAGGAGTTGCGGCCCTTGTTGTAGGTGTAACCGATTCGCGGCAGCAGCCCGGCACGGCCAATGGCGCGGTTTTCCAGGCCAGCATCCCGCTCCTTGATCGCGCCGAGGAACACAGGGTCATTGCGCAACGCCTGTTCGTAGATCTCAAACGGCCCCATGGCCGCTACGACTGAGTGACTCGCGAACAGCGTCAATGCTGCCCCGAGCATGCAAAGCTTATTCATACAGCTGAACATCCTTATTCTTCGGTCAACGCAGAGTTGGCCCGGTCGAGCAGCGGTTTGAACAGATAGTTGAGGAGCGATCGCTCGCCGGTACGCACAAACATTTCTGCCGGCATGCCCGGTTTGATCACCAGGCCGTGGAGTTTTTCCATGGCCTGATCGCTGACGCTGCTGCGCAACACGTAGTACGGCACGCCGGTTTTTTCATCGACCATCTGGTCGGCGGAAATCAGGCTGACTTCGCCCGGCACACGCGGGGTTTTGCTCTGGTTGAACGCGGTAAACAGGATGTCCACCGGCAGATGCGGGCCGACCTTGTCGATCAGATTGATCGGCAGGTGCCCTTCCACTTCCAGGGTGGTGCCTTGCGGAACGATCTCCAGCAGGGTTTCGCCCTGACGCACCACGGCGCCTTCGGTGTGCACGCCAAGATTGACCGCCACGCCGTCGGCGGTGGCGACAATCTCGCTGTGTTGCAGGTCGAAACCGGCGGAGGTCAGTTGCTCTGACAGCGTGACGCTTTTGAGCTGCGCCTCGGCCAGTTGCGTACGAACTTCCTTCTGATATTCCTCGCTGTGCTGCTGCAGCTTCAGGCGCGACTCAAGAATGCCCTGCTCGACACGCCCGCTTTCACCGGTGTTTTCTGCCAGTTGCTGCTGGACCTGCGAGAGCTGGCGCTGATATTCCATCAAGCGGTTGCGCGGGATGTAACCGTTGTCGGCCAGCGGTTGCAGGTTGCTCAACTGTTGTTGCAGCGAGTCGGCCTGGGCATTGAGGTCGGTGCGCGCGCGGCGCATGCCGGCCAGTTGCGCGGTGGCGCCTTCGATGCTGGCGCGCGATCCGGCCTGCTCGCGATAGAACGCTTCGCGGCGGCTGCTGAACAACTGGCGCTGACCTTCCAGAACCAACGCCAGGCGCGGGTCCGGGTCATTGCTCAACTCCGCCGGAAAGGTCACTTGCTTGAGGTTGTCGCGCTCGGCCTGCCAACGCGCCAGACTGGCCCATGCCATGCGGTATTGCGCCTGCAACGATTGCACATCGGCCGCGACTTGCGTCTGGTCGAGGCGGAACAGCGGCTGGCCCTGCTTAACGATCTCGCCTTCGCGTACCAGAATCCGGCTGACCACCCCGCTGCTCATCGACTGCACGGCTTTGCGTTTACCCGACACGACCACCGTGCCCTGTACCGGAATGCCTTGATCCAGCGGCGCCAATGCCGCCCAGGTGAAGAAACTGCCCGCGCCGACAATCGCCAGAAGCCAGCCCATGCGTGCGAAGAATTTCGCGTCACGTTCCGGACGTTCAGCGATGTAAGCGTGCTCCATGCTCGCTTCGTTTTCAGTGTTCATGTTTGCGCTGCTCATACACCCGAATTCCTTGTCGTGGGCTGATACTGCCGGCTCATGCTGAGCCCGCCCGGTGCTTGCGCAGGTTTCTCGCGTGGTTGTTCATTGGCGGCGCCGGACAGCGCCTTGAGCACGTCCTGACTCGGGCCGAAGGCCTGCAGACGACCCTCGTTGAGCACCAGCAGTTTGTCGGCCTGAGCCAGCACCGAAGAGCGATGTGTCACCAGCACCACTGTGGTGCCCTGGGCCTTGAGTTGCGCAATCGCGCTGGCCAACGCCGCTTCGCCCACGGTGTCGAGGTTGGAGTTGGGCTCATCCAGCACCACCAGGCTTGGCGTCCCGTACATGGCGCGCGCCAGCGCCACTCGTTGCTTCTGACCACCGGACAAACCGCTGCCGTCCTCGCCCAACTGCGTGTCGTAACCTTGCGGCAGGCGCAGGATCATTTCGTGAACGCCAGCCTGCTGGGCAGCCGCCACGACTTTCTGCGCATCGGCCTCGCTAAAACGCGCAATGTTTTCGGCGATGCTGCCGCTGAACAGTTCGATGTCTTGCGGCAGGTAGCCGATGTAAGGGCCGAGTTGATCGCGATTCCAGCGATGGATGTCCGCGCCGTCCAGTCGCACCGTGCCACCCAGGGTCGGCCAGACACCGACCAGCACTCGGGCCAGGGTCGATTTGCCGGAACCGGACGCGCCGAGCACACCCAGCACTTCACCTGCGCCCAGATTGAAATTGACCATGTGCAAGGTCGCAGCGCGTTGCCCCGGTGGGCCGGCACTGACTTGCTCGAAGGTGATCTGGCCTTTGGGCGCTGGCAGGGCCATCGCTTCATCACTCGGCGGGAAGGCTTGCAGCAACGCATCGAGACGACGGTAAGCCAGCTTCGCCCCGCTCCATTGCTTCCAGACGGCGATCAACTGGTCGATCGGGCTGAGTACGCGGCCCATCAGGATGGAGCCGGCGATCATCATGCCGGCGGTCATGTCACCTTTGATCACCAGTAACGCGCCGAGGCCCAGCACCAGCGATTGCAGGCACAGACGCAGGGTTTTGCTCAGAGAGCTGATCACCGCGCCGGTATCGCTGGCCTGATTCTGCAAACCTAGAAAGCGCGAATGCACCTGGAACCAGCGTTTACGCAAGGAACCGAGCATGCCCATCGCCTGAATGGTTTCGGCGTTGTGCAGGTGGCTGGTGGCCAACTGGCTGGATTGCTGCGAGAAACCGGCGGCTTCGCCCAGCGGCTTTTTGGTCATGTATTCGTTGAGGCACGCCAAGGCGATCAGCAACAGCGCACCGGCGGTGGCCAGTACGCCGAGCCAGACGTTGAACAGGTAAATAACGAACAGATACACCGGAAACCACGGCGCATCGAAAAAAGCGAACAGCGCCGGGCCGGTGACGAATTGACGAATGTGGGTCAAGTCCCCCAGCGACTGCCCGGCATTGCCCTCGCCCTTGAACAGATTGCGTTCGAACGCCGCCTGGTACACCCGCAGGTTGAAGCGGCGCTCCAGTTGGCTGCCGATGCGGATCACGATGAAACTGCGCACCACTTCCAGCAGGCCGATAAAGACAAAGAAGCCGACAACCATCAGCGACAGCATCGCCAGGGTGGTTTCGTTCTGCGAAGACAGCACCCGGTCATAGACCTGAAGCATATAAATGGAGGGCACCAGCATCAGCACGTTAATCAATGCCGTAAAGCATCCAACGCTGATCAGGATGCTTTTATAGTCACCCAATGCCTTGAACAAGGGCGCGGTGGCTGGGGCCTTCGCCATCTTCATTGATTATTCCTGAGGTCTAACTCTCGCCAATCTTTGGCGAGACTTCAAATTGATTATCCGCGCAACGCGGGAACATATTTCCAAGCTGTTCGCTTACAAATTCATAACAACTAGCTCTGATTAATACAGTGCAGTTGTGATTGAACATGTCGCTTATAACCTGACAGTGACGCCTTATATTAAAATCTTGTCGTCTGATTGATCATTACGACTATTGCGCAACGCGCTCCAGGGTAATTTTCAGACCTGACTTCAAAGTCGCCAGATAGAACCCATCACGTTGACGACTAAAAAACTGGATTCTTGAACCCTCCTTGCCAGTGATCGAAATACCGTCCGGGTCGGGAAACCAGCCAATCGGCGCCTCTTCGAGCCATGCCCCCAAGCAGTCAGCGCCTTTACCAATCGTCTGGTTGGATTGCAGATCGACAGTGCAGGTATTCGACGGTTTGTCCTGCAGTTTTTGCGCTTCAGCGCTGTCATCGCGGGCGCTCAGCGTCGCCTGCCACTGCCCGGCAAATACCGAGGGTTCTTCGAGCCTGAGGCTGCTTGCCATGCTTGTTTCTCCTGAAATCATCATCAGCGTCGCCATCAGCCACGCCACCGTCATGTAGGTAAAAACGTTTCGACTCATAGGAAATTTCACCCCAATGCGTAGCCTTGCCTACAGGGCAAGACGATGCAAGCGAAGAAAGCGGCGCATCACGCGCCGCCCTCTTGTTTCACATCAAGCCACGATGTCGCTGATTGCCGCCTGGCCAACGGTGCTGACCTGGAAGTCGGCCGCGCCGAATCCGGAGAAGTCCACCGAGAGCAGGCTGTTGCCGCCCGACGAGGTCAATACCGCATCGCCCGCCGCACCGGTGAAGGCGCTAACGAAGTGCAGGCCGGCACCCTTGGTGATGCCGGTCAGGTCGATTTTGTCCAGACCGCTGACGAAATCGAGGATCTGATCGATCGCACCCGGTTTGGAATCCGAACTGGCCGCGAACACAAACGTGTCCGAACCCGCGCCACCCCACAGCTTGTCGGCACCGCCAGCCCCGTAGAGGATGTCGTTTCCGGCACCGCCCTTGAGCTCGTTGGCCACACTGTTGCCGATCAGCAGGTCGCTGCCCGAACCACCGATGGCGTTTTCGATGATCGCGCCCTTGGCGATGGACACGTTACCAACCATACCGCCAACGTCGGAGAACGAGGCGCTATTGAGGTTGATCTTCTGGTTTTGGGTGAAGCCCGAGAAGTCCAGAGTATCCTTGCCGCCCGCATCCCAGACCGAGAACACTACTTTGTCACTCGACGACGAAGCGCTGAGGAAGTCGCGACCGGTGTTGGAGTTGAAACCGTAGGTGGTGTCACCGGTACGAGTGGTGGTGTTGGCGCCGTAGAGTTTCTGGATCGCTGCGATGTCATCCATCAGCGGGCCGGAGGCATAGGCTTCCACGCCACCCTTGCTGAAGTTCTGGCTGGTGTTGTTCTCGCTCCAGTAACTCATGATGCTGTAGCCGCGGGTGTCTTGCCCGTAGGAAGCATCGTTATAGGTCGGGTTGCCATTACCGGCGTTGTAGTCGCCAGGGTGAGCCAGACCGAGGCTATGACCGATCTCGTGAGTCAGGGTCTGACGGCCATAGTTGTTCAGATCCGGATTCTTGTTCGCCGTGTAGCCACTGTTGATCAGGTACCACGAGGTGCCGTCATAACCGGCGCCGGTGCCTGGCAGATAAGCGAACGCTGCAGCGCCATCCTGGCCACCGCTGTAGTTGCCGAAGGTCATGTGACCGTCACCACCCGTAGCTTTTTCGGTGAAGGTGACATTGGCCACATCGGCCCAGGACTGCATGGCGAGCTTGGCCTGGTTTTGTTGTTGTGCACTGAACTGACTGAACCCGGAGATCCCGTGCTTGTTCATCGTGCTCGATGAAGCAGAAGTCAGGAACGTGTAAGTGAGTTCGATCTTGCCGCTGCCGTCTTTGTCTTGATAGGCAGCGCCGTCGCGCAGCAACTGGGTTGCGGCCTGGTCGACGGAGAAGGAGGGTTTGCCGTTGACCGTGAGATTGCCGCCGCGATCGTATTGATGGCTGAAACTATTGATCTGGTTCCAGGCGGAGCTGGATGCTGCCAGTGACTGCGCAGCCCCTACAGGCTGGAAAGCCTGTTCGGCGGTATCAATAGCATTCTTTTTAACTTTCGACATAAACACACTTCCTTGTTAAGCAATGGAACAGTTTTTGTCCGATAGCGACAATCTCTGGCGAGATCGTCCTATCACTCGCCCAATGAAGGCGAAAGAAAACTGACACAATTTGAAATCTGACGTAAAGCATTTTTTTGAATTCAAATCGAGCTATTCCGGGAAGCTCCCGTAAACAAAGCATGTGCGGTCGAAAGAATGTTTCAGATGTCTTGTTTTTGCCTAATTGTCTGACGATTTTCTATTTAATTATTAAATAAGGCTAAGTTGTTTTTTGTCGAAGGCGTCTCACTTTTGCCTTGTATTAGTGCAAGTGCCAGCGCATTGACATCACCCGATAACAGTCGCTGATAACCCATGTGGGAGCGAGCCTGCTCGCGAATGCGAAAGCTCATCCAACATCAATGCTGAATGAAACATCACTTTCGCGAGCAGGCTCGCTCCCAAAGGTTTTGCATTTACCGATATATCTCAGCTACCGGTACGAATCTTGTTCCAGATCCGAGTACGAATCCGGTCGATGTTCATCGGCATTGCCTCCAGGGCGAACAACCTGCCCAACATCTCCGGGGTCGGATAAACCTTGGTGTCGTTCTTGATCGCCGGATCGATCAGGCTGTCGGCCTGCTCATTGCCGTTGGCGTAGTGCACCGAGTTGCTGATGTCAGCCATCACGTCCGGGCGCAACAGGTAGTTCATGAAGGCGTAGCCGGCCTTCTCGTCCGGAGCGTCGTTGGGCATCGAAACCATGTCGAACCAGATGGGCGAACCTTCCTTGGGAACCGAATAGCCGATCTCGATGCCGTTCTTCGCCTCTTTGGCGCGGCTCTCGGCTTGCAGGATGTCGCCGGAGAAACCGACCGCCACGCAAATATCACCGTTGGCCAGATCGCTGGTGTACTTCGAGGAATGGAAATAGCTGACGTATGGCCGCACTTTCATCAGCAGCGCTTCGGCTTTCTTGTAGTCCTCGGGGTTCTTGCTGTGGTGCGGCAAGCCCAGATAATTGAGGGCCGCAGGAAGCAATTCCGGGCCGTTGTCGAGAATCGCGACGCCGCACTTCTGCAGTTTTTCCATGTACTCGGGTTTGAAAATCAGATCCCAGGAATCGACCGGCGCGTCGTCGCCCAATACCGCTTTGATCTTGGCAACGTTGTAACCGATGCCGGTGCTGCCCCACAGATACGGGAAGCCGTGCTCGTTGCCCGGATCGTTGGTTTGCAGGGCCTTGAGCAACACCGGGTTGAGGTTTTTCCAGTTCGGCAACTGGCTCTTGTCGAGCTTCTTCAACGCGCCGCCCTGAATCTGCCGGGCCATGAAGTGGTTGGACGGAAACACCACGTCGTAACCGGAGTTGCCGGTCATCAACTTGCCATCGAGGGTTTCGTTGCTGTCGTAGACGTCATAAATGACGCCAATGCCGGTTTCTTTCTGGAAATTTTTCGTGGTGTCCGGCGCGATGTAGCTGGACCAGTTGTAAACCTTGACCGTCTCGGCGGCGTGACTGATGGAGGCGACCAGCAACAGCGGTGCCAGAGTGAGGGTTTTCCGGATCATGGGTCGATTCCTGTAGAGGCTATTGTTGTTTGGCAGGCAATCTCAAGCAATCAGAAAATCAGCACGTAAGTCTTGCGCACGGTTTCCTGGATATCCCAGATACCGAGCGTGTTGGTCGGCAACATCAATGCGTCGCCACCTTGTATGTGCAGGGTTTCGCCACCGTCGTCCGGGGTGAATGTGCAACGCCCGGAAATGAAATGGCAGAACTCCTGCGCGGTGATCTGCCGGCGCCAACGGCCGGGGGTGCATTCCCAGACGCCGGTTTCGACACCATCGTCGCGCTCGACGCTGGTAGTTGAGGCGATGGCTATCGGCTCGCCAAGCGGCACGGCGACCGGGTTGGATTCATCGAGTTGTAACGTGGCGGTGTTTTTGAACTGGGTGATGCTCATGGCGTTACCTGTCTTGTGAATGAACAACTGTCAGTGCATGAAACCTTCCATGAACCCGGCCACCTGGCTGGCGAGTTTGCGCCGCCATGGCGCAGTCGCCGGATTGGCGAGGGTCTGGTCTTCGTGAACAAAGCTTTTGATGATCGCGTTGTAACCGAGCCAGCGGCACGGCTCCGGCTCCCAGGCACGTAGCGCATGAATCCCGCCGTCCGGCAGCACCCACGGCTGGTTAACCAGTTCGCTGTCGCGCTCAAGGATCAGGTCGGCCAGGGTACGGCCGCCGAGGTTGCTGGCACCGACGCCCTCCCCGCCATAACCGCCGGCCAACGCAATGCCGTTGGCCCGATCGCACAGCATGTGCGGCTTGAAGTGGCGGGACATGCCGAGGTTGCCGCCCCAAGCGTGAGTGATCTGCACATTTTTCAGTTGCGGGAACAGTTCACCGAACAGATAACGACGCAGCTCGACTTCATCGCGGGTCAGGTCAAAGTTGTGGCGCAGCTTGCCGGCGAATTGGTAACCACCGCGGGCGCCGAAAATCAGACGGTTGTCAGCACTGCGCTGGCCATAAGTGACCTGGCGGCTGAATTCGCTGAAAGCCTGGCCGCGACTGAGGCCGATCTCGTCCCACGTAGCGGCGGACAGCGGTTCAGTGGCGACGATCAGGCTTTGCACCGGCAATTGGTAGCGACCCAGAGGTGGCAATGTCACCGAATACCCTTCCACTGCTGGCACGATCCAGCGACTGCGCACATTGGCTTTGGCCGTGCGCAAACTGCCCGACTGCCAATGCGTAACGGGGCTGTTTTCGTAAATCTTCACGCCCATGCCTTGCACGGTGCGCGCCAGGCTGCGCACCAGTTTGGCCGGGTGAATGGTCGCCACATGCGGGGCGTAGATGCCACCGTAAGGTTTGGCGACACGAATCTGCTGCGCCAGTTGCTCAGGGCTGAGCCAGCGGTAATCGTCGTCGGTCAGACCCTGGGCGTGGAGTTTGGCCAGGTAGTCGCGCAGAGTCGCTTCCTGTTCCGGATAGCGCGCCGCGCAGTACAGCACGCCGCCCTTGCGGTAATCGCAGTCGATACCTTCACGTTCGAGGACGACTTCCACTTCATCGGGGATGCTGTGCAGCAGATCAAACGACGCGCGACGCTGCTCGGGAGACAGTCCGGCGAGCAAACGCTTCTCGCCAAGCAGATTGCCCATCAGCCAGCCGCCGTTGCGCCCGGATGCGCCAAACCCGGCGGTTTGCGCCTCGATAATGGCGATGTCCAGGCCCGGCGCGTGCTTCTTCAGGTAGTACGCCGTCCACAGCCCCGTGTAACCGGCGCCGATAATCGCCACGTCGACGTCCAGATCCCGCTCAAGCTCGGGCCGCGCGATCAGCGGCTCATCGAGTTGATCCATCCACAAACTGATAGTGCGCCACGCCGGCATGCAAGACTCCGCCACTGAAAACCTTCGATGGCGTCGATCCTAGTGCGCGACCTCAGGGGATGTCTTGCGCGCGTGTCCGCAAAGAAATTTGTTTAACGTAGGCCTTGGGCGACAGGCCGGTGTGTTGGCGGAAACAGCTGTAAAACGCCGACAACGAATTGAAACCCGCGGCGAACGCCAACTCATCGATGCGCACTGGCGGCGCGGCATCGTCCAGTGACTTGAGCAGATGTTGCAGTCGCGCGTGGTTGACGTAGCGGTAGAAACTTTGCCCAAGCACCTGGTTAAGCAGGTAGGAAATCTGATTGCGGCTGTACCCGCACTCCTTCGCGACCCGTTGCAGGTCAAGCTCTGGATCCAGGTACGGTTGCTGGCGTTCGAAGTATTGCTGCAGATCGTCGGCCATAAAACTCAATTGACGCGGCGACAGGCCCAGGCGACTGACGGCCGGGCGCTGGCTCGGCGCAGTGGTATTGCCAACCTGTGCACGCACCAACGAGGCGTATTCATTTACGCGCCAGATCAGCCCGTCCTTGACCGTGATCGCCTCGCTGGAGCGGAACGACACAAGTCCCTCGCCGCCGCGCAGGGTCACTTCGTACTGAATGAACGCAGTGTTGCCATCAACGCGAATGCGGTCGCAATGCTCAAGCGCTTCGTCGGATTCGCGCGGCATGCTCACACGCACGTACTCGCGCAACTCGTCGAGGCCGAGCACGCGGTTCTGGAAAAAATCGCTGTACTGAATGTCCGGGTGATACAGCGCCATCACGCTGTCCAGGTCGCGGTGTTTCCAGCTCAGGTGATAGCGCATGACCGTGGCGGTCGTGGCCTGGGTCTGTGCGGGGCCGTCGTCGTCGGCGTGCATAAGGAGCTCGGCGAAAAAGAATCGAGCTTGCCGAAGTTCGGCGCGGGCATCAATGACTAATCCATGATGGCATTTTGGCGATGAATGCGTAGGCCGTGACCTACATCAAAAAATACGAATCAATCGCTAAATGAACTGAAAATTCCCACAGGAATTTCACATTGAGATGCTACTTTTAACGTCAGTCACTGGTTGAGCCAATGAAGGCTCTTCCCACCTAACATGAGCTAAAGGAAGCGCTCGATGAAGAAGGCGGGCAACACATGAATAACGGGTCAAGCAAAGTCACGTTCCCCAACGCCTGCCAGTTGATGCGCTGGCATTTTCATCCCATGGGTTTCGAAGCAACGATGGATGCACCGGGCAGCATGATTGCCCGATTGTTTGATCGAGCCAGTGGTGAAACCATGATCGCTATCGCAGGCATCCCGTGCGCAACGGTAATGAATGCGGCAGACGTCGAGCGAATTATCGAGGCCGTGGAGGATGAGCTGGACGCTTTCATACCTCCAGAGTCTCTCAGGAACTATGCATAACGTTCTGATTTACAACAAAAAGCCCGCATTGATGCGGGCTTTTTTGTGGGTCACGCGGTTTGCTTTTCTGCTCGATGATCAGCGAAGAATGGCTTGCCCTTCGCCACTCGGTCGGACGCCTTGGGCATGTTCACCGCTTGCGGCTCCTGCGGCTCGACATACCAATAACAATGGCTGACCGCACGGGTAATCCCGACGTACGCCAAGCGCAAGATCTCGTCTTTTTGCGCGCTGTCATACGGCTCGCTGTCGCCGGTTTTGCCCAATCCGGCCATGCGATACACCTGGTTCTTGTAAGGAGAACTGGTCAGATGCTGACAGTCACCGAGCAAAAACACCGCGTCTGCCTGCAGGCCCTTGGCGCTGTGATACGTCAGTTGTTTCAACCGACGAGCTTCGTACGGCAAGCTCGAATCAACATTAACTACAGACTGAATATGCTTTTCTATCAATAACTTATCGCTGCTTTTTCGATAAAGCATCAAGATCGAATGGCCCTGCCGATAATGCTCTGCCAGGCGTTCGCCCAGTGCCTGATCGTCGCGTTCCAGTACGTTGACTGGCAGCAATGGCTTGGGCTCGCCGCTCGCCTTGGCCTTCTTACCTGGGATCGCGGGCGCGGCACGGACGATGTGTTCCGCCGCATCGATGATGTGTTGATGACTGCGATAGTTGTCACTGAGCATCACTCGCGTGGTGCTCGGCGACGGGAATTCCTTGTTGAACTCCATGAAGTAACTCGGTGAACTGCCGCGCCAGCCGTAAATCGATTGCCAGTCATCCCCCACACATAGCAGCGATGAGCGCTGCGCGCCTCGTCCGACATGCATGGCCGGCCCACGGCTGCGAATCTCCGAGAGGCTCGCGCGAATCCACGAAACGATCTGTGGCGAAACGTCCTGAAACTCATCGATCATCAGGTGCGACATGGGTCGCAGCAGTTCATCGCTGAGCAATTTGAGGTTTTCCGGCGAGTGCTCGCTGAACAGCGCGAACATGCGGTTGTAGGTCATGATCGGCGGCTTTTGGTCGAGCAAGTGATCTTCCAGGGCGCGCCAGAACAGGCTCAACGCCTCGAAGAAAAACCGGTCGGGGTCATCTTTGGCGAAACTCATGCGGCCAACAGCATCCGGCACGTCCAGCCCCAGGTTCTCGATAAACCCGGCCGCAGCCACGAAACAGTCGAGCAACGGCGCGGAAGCGAGTTCACCTTTGACCTTGTAATCGAAGCCCGGGCCTGCACTGGCATCGCCTGCCAATGTCGCCAAAACGCGTTTTGACGACTCGTAACTATCCAGCCATATCAATGGCTTACGACAGAATGCTTGAAACAGGGTGCGCTTTACTGCCCATTCTGCACGTATCGAAAGTTTCGCATTCGGTCGGCAGAGCTGGGCGTTTTCCCTAGGGTCGAAACCGAGTACGACCCAAGCATCAAGGCTTGGAATGTAGCCGTGACAGTGAAATGTCGAACCATTGATTTCGAAGGTCTGCCGGTTGGGCTCAATGCCTTTGATAGGCCAGGCACCGGCGCCGAACCAAAGATCTTCGATCGCATCGCACAGTTCTTCATCGCGCTTGGCCGCCAGCTCGGTGACGGCCATGCGCTTCTGTACATCGGGGTGGTCACGCTCCAGCTCCTTGAGCTGCAACCCGGCCTTTGCCATCGGATGGATCAGTTGGCGGAAACGCTCGTCCTGCGTGAACAATCGGTGATAGCAGGCATTGAGTTGCTGGCGCTGCGCGTCGTTGATACGCAGGTCGAACGGATTACTGTCGACCTCCTCGTCAGCACCGGGCGCTCGATGGCTGAGGTTCTCGAAAGCCTGCAACCGCTCGAAACCCGCCAGGCTGCGCACCATCGGCAGGATTCGCGAGTGGAAGGTTCGCACCAGCTCCCGCGCCTGTTTCAGGCTTAGCGCCCGCCCCCACAACGCAAACAGCTCGATCAGCTTGTTGATGAAGTCCTTGCGCGATTCGCGGGTGAAGGTCACTACGGTCATCGAATCGAGTTCAAAGCCCAGATAGTGCGTCAACAGTAGAATGCGCAGGACCAGCGTGGTCGACTTGCCCGCTCCGGCGCCGGCTACCACGGAAGTTGAAGGCGTATCGCTGAAAATCATCTTCCATTGCGCAGTGCTCGGCTGAGCGTGTGCGGGGAGTAAACGCGCGACATCAGCCTTGATGCGCTTCTTCAGCTCAGCGGTGAGCGGTAGGCGCCAGTCGTCGAACAGGAGGTTGTCCACGCTTGGCGGACGATGTTCGGTGTTGCGGCTGTCGCGGATCAGCAACACTTGCCGACCTTCTTCAAACCCCTCGAGCTTGCCCTCTTTGTAACCGTACTCGACACCCGCGGTGTGACCGCTACGAAAGCCATCCGCCTGACCATGCAGCCACGACGCACGGTGTTGCGCGCGCAAACGCGTCAAACCGTGGCCGAAGAAACGTGCGGCCATACGTTTGAACCACGGCATCTCGGCCAATGGGCGAAGTTCGGGAGGAAGATCGGGGGTTTGTTGCGCCACGCTGACGGGCTCCAGTAAGTAAGGCTGTTGAAGGCTATGGTGTCTTTATTTAACGCCGGGTTCTAGCGAAATGCTTACGCTTCATTGGTTTAGGCGATGAACTGAAGGTGGGATGAGAAATCTTCGAGCTTTTTTTGATCGGCTTATTCGATCTTAATACCGCACTTTTTACGCTTTTTATCGATACTTGGCTGATAGATGATCGCCGTCATAAACCACCGGTCTTGGGCCGGGCGCGATAACTGCGCCCCGTCATTAACCTTTTGAGGAGACGATCATGCTTGAACTCAGACCTTTCAACACACTGGGCGCCGCCCATCATGGCTGGTTGGATGCCCATCACCATTTTTCGTTCGCCGAGTACTACGATCCTCAGCGCATGAGCTGGGGCAATCTGCGGGTGTGGAACGATGACGTAATCGCCGCAGGCAGCGGTTTCCCGCAGCACCCGCACCGCGACATGGAGATCATCACCTACGTGCGCGAAGGTGCGATTACTCATCAGGACAACCTCGGCAACAAGGGCCGCACCGAGGCTGGCGACGTGCAAGTCATGAGTGCCGGCACGGGTATCGCGCACAGTGAATACAACCTGGAAGCCCAGGACTCCAAGATCTTCCAGATCTGGATCCTGCCCACCGAAACCGGCGCCCCGCCGTCCTGGGGTGCGAAACCCTTTCCCAAAGGTCAGCGTGAAGGGTTTGTGACCCTTGCCAGCGGTAAGGATGGCGATGATCAGAGCCTGCGTATCCGCGCCGATGCACGTTTGGTGGCGGCGAATATCAAGGCTGGTGAGACGGCGGAATATCGTCTCGACGAAGGACGCCGCGCTTATCTGGTGCCGGCTACGGGTGTGATTGAAGTCAATGGCTTGCGTGCACAAGCTCGAGACGGTGTGGCGGTTGCGCATGAGCAAGTACTGACCGTTACCGCGATTGAAGACAGTGAGATTGTGTTGGTGGACCTGGCTTGATCGCCTGATCGCAGGCAAAAAAAGGGGCAACCATAATGGTTGCCCCTTTTTTTGGCTCGGTGGACTTCAGCTTATTTGCTGGAAATTGCGCCATCCACCAGAGTTTGCGCTTCAACCACCAATTGCTTGAGGTGCTCGTCGCCGATGAAGCTCTCTGCGTAGATCTTGTAAATGTCTTCGGTGCCTGACGGACGCGCCGCGAACCAGCCGTTCTCGGTCATTACCTTCAAGCCGCCAATCGCCTGATCATTACCCGGTGCGTGGCTGAGAATGCTTTGAATCTTCTCGCCTGCCAATTCGGTCGAAGTGACTTGCTCCGGCGACAGCTTGCTCAGCAGGGCTTTCTGTTCCGGGTTGGCCTTGGCGTCGACGCGTACCGAGAACGGCTCTCCAAGTTCATCGGTCAGCGCTTTATAGGCCTGGCTTGGGTCGCGGCCGGTGCGAGCGGTCATTTCTGCCGCGAGCAGTGCCGGGATCAGACCATCCTTGTCGGTGCTCCAGACACCGCCGTCCTTGCGCAGGAACGATGCACCGGCGCTCTCCTCGCCACCAAAACCCAGCGAACCGTCGAACAGGCCGTCCGCAAACCATTTGAAACCAACCGGCACTTCGTAGAGACGACGCCCCAGACGCTTGGCGACACGATCAATCAGACCGCTGCTGACCACGGTTTTACCCACGCCAGCATCGGCACGCCACTGCGGACGGTTCTGGAACAGATAATCGATAGACACTGCCAGATAGTTGTTTGGCGCGAGCAAGCCACCGGAAGGAGTCACGATGCCGTGGCGATCGTGATCCGGGTCGCAGGCAAACGCCACGTCGAAACGCTCCTTCAGACCAATCAGGCCTTTCATCGCATGGCTCGATGATGGGTCCATGCGAATCTGGCCGTCCCAATCGACGGTCATGAAACGGAAGGTTGGATCGACTTGCTTGTTCACCACTTCCAAATCCAGACGGTAGTGCTCGGCAATCGCCGACCAGTAGCGCACCCCCGCGCCACCCAGCGGATCGACACCCAAATGCAGCTTGGCATCACGGATGGCATCGAAGTCGATCACGTTGATCAGATCGGCAACGTAGGTATTCACGTAGTCGTGACGATGGGTGGTGCTGGCCTTGAGCGCCTGCTCGTAACTGATGCGCTTCACGCCAGCCAGTTTATTGGCCAGCAGCTCGTTGGCCTTGGCTTCGATCCACTTGGTGATGTGGGTGTCTGCCGGGCCGCCGTTGGTTGGGTTGTATTTGTAGCCACCGCTTTGTGGCGGGTTGTGCGACGGCGTGATGACGATGCCGTCGGCCAGGCCCGAAGTACGGCCGCGGTTGTAGCAAAGAATGGCATGGGAAATGGCCGGAGTCGGCGTGTACTCGTCGCCTTCGGCGATCATCACGGTCACACCGTTCGCCGCCAGCACTTCCAGAGCGCTGGCACCCGCGGGAGTCGACAACGCGTGAGTGTCGATGCCGACAAACAGCGGCCCGGTGATCCCTTGGGCCTCGCGATACAGGCAGATCGCCTGACTGATCGCCAGCACGTGCCATTCGTTGAAACTCAGGTCGAAAGAACTGCCCCGATGCCCCGACGTGCCAAACGCCACACGCTGCGTGGAAATGGAAGCGTCAGGCTGGCCGGTGTAATAGGCCGTTACCAGTCGCGGGATATCGACCAACAATTCTGCCGGTGCCGGTTTGCCCGCAAAAGGACTGAGTGTCATGCAAAAACCTCTGAAATAGAGTGATTCAGGAATAGAACGCAGTTTACTGGCAGTTTGACCGTAGTGCGACGGGATCTATCCGGGACACTCCCGATGTTTTTTAACGTTAACTTTCGGGTGCCATCCGCAATGCGTCGCCCAGCAGCGCGACGACATTCCCCAGATCGTGGTCACCATGGCTCAACGAGCTCAAGCGCAGATGGTGCGCATGCAACCCCTGCAGGCTGAACAACTCCCCTGGCGCAATAATGATCTGCTGCTTGAGCAGGCGCTGAAAGACATTCTCCATGTCTACCGGACGCAACGAGCTTACCCAGACCGTCGCCCCGCCCTGCGGCTCGACAAACTGCAACGCGTCGCCCAGGCGCTCGCGCAATAACTGGATCAACTGCGTTCGTCGCTCCTTTAGCATCCGTCGCAGTACTGACAAATGCTGGTCCAGCCGTCCGCCGCCCAACAATCTCGCAATCGCTTTCTGGCGGATCAGCGACAAGCTAAACGCGCGCAACAGGAAATGGCGTTGCAACTCACTGCGCCAATGGCGCGACAGGACAAAACCAAAAGGCGCCTCTGCACCGATGAACTTCTCGAACGTGGAAAACACCAGCAGGCGATCCGGGTCCAGCCAGTCGCGCAGGCGTTGGGAGTCGAACCCTTCATCGAGTTCGCTGTAGCAGTCGTTTTCCAGAACCCAGGTGCCATGACACCCGAGCAGATGGGCGATGGCTTGTCGATTGGTCGCAGATAGCAGGCTGCCGTGGGGCATGCTCAACGCTGAGGACAACAGGATCAGTCGCACCGGCTCGTTCTTGAGCAAAGACTCCAGGCGTTGCGGATCAATCACCCCGCCGGCGAGCAGCGGCAACTCGATCACGCGCACTTGGGCGCAATCCAGCAAACGCAGGATCACCCAGTCACACGGCGACTCGACCACTACGGTGGCCCCACGCAACTCGAGCACCGAAATCAGAATTTCCAGCACCCCGCGCAAATCGGCACCGATGTAGACGTCATCGGCATGCCAGCAATTCACCGTCGATGAGGTGTAACGCGCAGCCAGTACGGTGCGTAACTCCAGCTCACCGCAAGGCTGCACCAGTACTTGCGGCTGGCGCGGGTACTGGCGCAGCAGTTCCCGCTCAAGCATCAGCAAAGGACGGTCCAGCGGTTGCAGCGAAGCCGGGTCATCGGCGCTCAATACACACATGCCCGGTCGCTGGGTATTGACGTAGACGGTTTCGAGCAGGTCCCTGCCACAACCAGGCACGTCCAGTGCGGGCAGTGCTTTCGCGTAATAACCGGATTTGGCGATTGAATAAACCCGACCTTCCTTTTCCAGCAACGAATAGGCGTACTGGACGGTCGAGATCGACACATTCAGTCGATCAGCCAGTTGCCGCAAGGAAGGCAGGCGCACTGCCGAGCTGCTCCCTGCTTCCTCGATCAGCAGCGTCAGGTAGCGATAAACAGCCTGATAAACAAAGTCGTTTTCCCGCGACGCTTTCACGAGCCGGCATCCATGGGCTGTGATTCAGGGTTAGGCGATTGGCTCACGGTCAGCCTTCCGCCGATCGATCGTTTGTCGGCTCGGTACCCGCCTCCTCCGCACTGGCGCTGTCGCCGCACGCAAGTAACCGAACGGGTCCCATGGAGTAAAGACGCACAATCAATTTGACCGGCAACCCGCTGACGTCCGTCATCCACTTCAGCACTTGCTCAGGCGCATGCAGGCCCTGCATTGCCCGGTGTAGATCCGGCAATGCCACCAACATGCCGGGATGACAATTGCGCAGAAACCGTTCCAGTCCCGCCCCGCTATCAACAAACGGCGCAAACAGCAGGCACATCAGCTGGATCTCGTTCAAATCGAAACCGGCCGAGAGCCAGCCTTCCGCCTGCACGCGCAACTGTCGCGAATCCTGCAGATTGCCGAAATGGGCGAGCATCTGTTCGCAAACCGGCTCGGGTACCTGTCTGCGACGCATCGTCACCAGGTTGCTTTGCAGGTATTCGCCGACCCCGGCCTCGTAGGTTCTCCCCTCGATGAATCGCGCCTGCATTCCTCGCAGATGCGCAGCGACCAGAGGATCTGCATATTCATCGTCACTTTGATAAAGGCTCAGGTCGTCCGCCTGGAACCCAAGAAAGTCACTGAGCAACGGCCAGCGCTCCTCGAGCTTGCCAACGATCATGTCATTGATGTTGATGAAACCGGTGCGCCGACACGCTTCGAACTCACCTTCCGGGCGCCACGCTACGCGTTCCTCTTCGGTGTAGAACTCGCGATAGTAATCACCACCCAGCCGGTCGAGCAGCGGGAACAGCGCTTCAAAGCCAGCAGAGGTCACCAGCGGACCGGCAATGGCGGCTTTTTGAACGGCGCGACTCAAGCCGTCGAGAAAGTGCTTCTGGCGGTGTAACGACTCACTGCCGATCATGGCATCGACACCATTGTTCCATCGGGCGATCTGACCGTAGTACTCGGCAGTGGCCAAATAAGCGTCGTCCCACAACTCAAGCGCTTCGCTGTAGGTTCTTCGATGCCCCAGCAGCAGCAGGTTTAGACGATGGGTTTCGCGCCCCTCTTCGCAGATCGGTGCCTGATGGTCGAATGGCAGGACCTGGCGATGATCCACCATCAACAGCTCGACCCGAGGATCGTCATGGAGGAACAGCGCGCCGTAGCTGCGGTGCATGTTCTGCAGCGCCATGTCACTGTTGCCGTTCCAGCGTAAAGTCGCCACCCGTAGCTGAAACGTCCCGGGCGCACGCCCGGCGATACTCAATTGCGCTGCCCGTAGCAGCGCCAATGTGTAACAGCTGTCGCGCGACCCGGTCTGGTTAACCAGCACTTTGAATTGACCGATGTTCTCCATGCCGCCAGCAGCCACGGCCAGTCGCTGGATCAGCAACTGCAACGCCGTGCGCTCCGCTCGTGAGAAAAAACTCAGCAACCGCTGCAATACTTGCTGGTAGACATAATTCATTGCCTGATCGTGGATCGTGCTCATCGGTATTTACCCGGTATAAAAGGTTTCATGGCGCGCAGACAGAAAACCAACCGTCCGCACGACAATTAATCAATAAGTAATAGACGCTCAGATGCTAACACTTACAAATTCGTAGTTATTTGAAACACTTGACCTGACAAAAACTCTGTTTTTGCCACAACAAGACGTCAAGCCATTGTTTTATATAGGTATTTTTTATTATTAATTAATCCTATGAAACTTCCCACAACGTCCCACGACAAGTGATTACAAGAAAAAGAGAAGGCATTTCGGAATAACCCTACAGTAATTAAACAAAGAATGCCGTGTTTAACAAAACCGGAGGTTATATGTTGAGGTCGACAAATTGAATGCACAGGCATGGCTCATTCCTTGAGATGAAAGTAATCATTCAATTATCAGGGCTTACATTGCGATTAGAAGATACAGATCCGGGCCAAAAACCAGTTCAGTTGCTGAACAGGTCCCGGACAGGGCACCAGAGAGGCTTGCTTTGAAGGAGGGATAAACACGAAAGAGTCCGTGGGGCCACGGACTCTGATTGCCAGGGTTACGCCGACTCGATTTGAAGGGCAACCCGTTCGCGGCATGGGCATTCGTCCATGTAGCGATGCGCTTCGACGAACTCGCTGAACGGGAACACCCGGGTCTTGAGCGGGAGCAACACGCGGTCTGCGGTCAACTGGTTGATGTCACGCAGGGCACGTTGCACGGCGACGTGGTCCTGGGCGATACCCAGCTCCGGCTTGCCGGTGAAGTTGCCGATGCAGTGCACAAAGAACTGGATGTTCTTCTGGAACGCTGCGCAGGCCGGAAACGGTGTCTGGTTCCCACCCTGAAGGCCGTACAGCACAAGGCTGCCACGGGGCGCCAGTACATCGCCAAGCAGCGACATCTGCGGACCGCCAAGGCCGTCGAACACCACATCGACGCCACGGTTGTCGGTGATCTTGTTGATTCGCAACAACAGATCTTCCTCTTCGGTGACAATCACCTTTTCCGCGCCCAGAGACAGCAGGTACTCGCGCTCCTGCGCCTCTTTGGTGGCGGCAATGACGCGCACGCCCATGGCCTTGCCCAGCTGTACAAACGAAGGGCCGGCGCAATGGCTGGCGTCAGTGACCAGGGCAAATTGCCCGGGCTTGACCCGTGCCAGATCGGCGTAGGCGAAATAGGCGATCAACAGCGGTGTGTAATGCACACTGGCTTCGATCGGGCTGAGCACATCCGGATAACGGGTCAGCGCAGTGCGCGGCAACACGATCGACTCGCCGTAGACGGGATAGTCGTTCGGACTTTCGGCCGGGAAACTGGCGACCTTGTCACCGACGGACAGGTCTTCGACACCAGCGCCAATCGCCGTGACCACACCGGCCATTTCATGGCCAAGGCCTGATGGCAGACGTGCCTGGGACGATGCCAGGTTCTGGCGCCACAGCGTGTCGTACCAACTGATGCCGATTGCCTCGACACGCACCTGCACTTCGCCAGGACCTGGCTGAGCGGCCGCATGCTCTTCGCATTTGAGCACCTCGGCCGGACCAAACTTGTGAAAACGGATCGTGCGGGACATCGCAAACCTCGTCAAAGTAACCTCTAATGCCATGAACTCTATCTGGGCTTTTAACCCAAGACTATCAGTGGCTATTAATAGTCGACATGCCTGTCATTGATTCCGCAGTATGCGCGGTATTGGCAAAATCCTTGAAAAACTGCTGCCACCGTCTGAGTAAAGCTGAATTTTCCGGTGCAGAGTACCAGCCTTTCCCCGTAAGATTCATGCCGGCCATTGTTCTCATATGGCCGCCCTCGTCAAGCTTGATGACTCTGCCAGGACTCCAGATGAATCGTAATGACCTGCGTCGTGTCGACCTGAACCTGTTGATCGTATTCGAAACGTTGATGCATGAGCGCAGTGTGACCCGCGCCGCCGAGAAGTTGTTCCTCGGCCAGCCGGCGATCAGTGCGGCGCTGTCGCGCCTGCGCAGCCTGTTCGATGATCCCTTGTTCGTACGCACCGGCCGGAGCATGGAACCGTCCGCCCGCGCGGTGGAAATCTTCGCCCTGCTCTCGCCTGCCCTCGACTCGATTTCGACCGCCGTCAGCCGTGCGGCAGAATTCGACCCGGCCACCAGTACTTCGGTATTTCGGATCGGGTTGTCGGATGACGTCGAATTCGCCCTGCTGCCGATGCTGCTAAAACGCCTGCGCGCCGAATCGCCGGGAATTGTGTTGGTGGTGCGCCGGGTCAACTACATCCTGATGCCGGGCTTGCTGGCGTCCGGCGAAATCTCGATCGGTGTCAGCTACACCACCGACCTGCCAGCCAACGCCAAGCGCAAAGTGCTGCGCCGCAGCGCGCCCAAGCTGTTGCGCGCCGACACCGTGCCGGGGCCGTTGAGCCTCGACGATTACTGCGCCCGCCCCCACGCCCTGGTGTCGTTTGCCGGCGACCTCAGCGGCTTTATAGATGAAGAACTGGAGAAACTCGGCCGCAAACGCCATGTGGTACTGGCCGTGCCGCAGTTCAATGGTTTGAGCACGCTGCTGGCCGGAACTGACATTGTCGCGACCGTGCCGGACTATGCCGCCGAAGCACTGACATCTGCGGGTGGCGTTCGCGCAGAAGATCCGCCGTTGCCGACGCGCACGTTTGAGCTGCACATGGCGTGGCGTGGCTCGCAGGATAATGATCCGGGCGAGCGTTGGTTGCGGTCGCGTATTCAGATGTTCTTCGGGGATCCGGATAGTCTTTAGTCGTTCTCGGACAGGCTGTTTATCTGATCATTTTTGACTTTCCACAAACCATGGAACTCCATCCACTTCCAGTGGATTTCTACATTGGGGGCACATCTGAGGGCATGCTTTGTATGGTTTGAAAAGGATGCCCCCAGCCTAAGGCCAAGCAGGCTATTGATGAGGGTAGCTCCGACCGGACTCTCTGCGAGTCGCTATACCGCAGCGGAACGGTGAACATGTACCCGATGAACATTTGACTGATTCTCCGCCATCAGCTGGATAGATGCGTGCAAATATAAAAAATTATGATGGCACAATGCCTCGGAAACCATCAATATCCACACGTTCTCAACGGATTTGAAGGAGCGGTTCCGATGACATGGCCAGTCACGCTGAAGCTCGACAGCGCAGCCTACCCGCTCAGCGTGGTGCAACGCGCCGCTTATTCCCTGGCCGACACTGTCACGATCCAGGTCGGTATTGAAGCCAATCACATAAGCCTCACGGCCCACCCCGCTGAAGCAAAGCTCACGCTTTCCCCGACGCAGGCTCACTCGCTGATCTTTCAGTATCTGAACGACTTCGCCCTACGCGACCATATCAACCGCGAAACAGCAGGGTTGCGTGAAATCCTGGCACGAGCTGCGCTCGCTGGATGTGGGGTTTCGCAGTGACACTGATAGCGACAGACGCCAAGCACTACCGCTTGCTGCCTTTTCGATTCATGCGCATGAACACGGGGCATGACCGTGACATCCTGCTCACCTCCGATACCGGTGAGTACATGCACGTGAACGACGCGCAATTACGAGCCCTCAGTTACTTCGACGTTCAAGCAAGCACGCCTTTTTACAAGGACCTGCTGGCCCGTCACTTCATCTACGAACCAGGCCGCCACGACCCGCTCCCGGAAATGGCCGCGCAGTATCGCAGCCGCAAGGACTTCCTCTTCCAGGGCCCTGCACTTCACTTGTTCGTGGTTACATTGCGCTGCAACCACACCTGCCAGTACTGCCAGGTGTCGCGGGCCCCTGTGGGTGGATCCGGCCACGACCTGTCGGAAGCGGATGCACGGGCGGCGGTCGATCGCCTGTTCGAATCGAACGCTCCCGCCCTGACTGTGGAGTTTCAGGGTGGCGAGCCGCTTCTGGCCTTCGAGCGCGTCCGCCAGATTGTCGAATGGATCGTTGAACGGAACGTGGTCGAACAACGGGATATCCAGTTCGTCGTCACCACCACACTGCACCACCTGACGGAGGAAATACTCGACTTCGCAGAACAAAATCGCATCCAGTTTTCGACTTCGCTAGATGGGCCGGCGCCCTTACACAATGCCAACCGCCCTACCCCGTCAAGAGACTCTTACGAGCGCACTGTAAAAGGCATCCAGTGGGTCCGTGAGCGCCTTGGCCATGATGCAGTTTCCGCGCTGACCACGCTGACTTCAAGAAGCCTCGAACAACCTGAAGCGATCATCGATGAGTATGTAAGCCAGGGCTTCTCCAGCATCTCGCTTCGGCCTCTGAGCCCTTATGGGTTTGCCACCAAGAGTGCCCATCGACTTGATTACCCTATTGAGCGATACCTGGCCTTCTACAAGAAGGCACTGGCCTATTTGCTGCATATCAACCAACAGGGCGTATACCTCTCAGAGAGTTATACGAGCCTGTTGCTGAAGAATATCCTGACACCCTTCTCCTCCGGCTATGTAGACCTGCGCTCTCCTGCTGGCGCAGGCACTGCGGCGCTGGTTTACAACTATGACGGTTACGTCTATCCCTCGGACGAAGCCCGAATGTTGCTGGAGATGGGTGAAGACGGCTTGAGGCTCGGCACCGTGCAGCAACCCTTGTCTGAATTACTCGCATCGCCCGTTATGAATGCGTTGCTCGCCAGTGGTGTAGCAGAGGCGCTGCCGGGCTGCTCCGACTGCGCACTTGTCCCGTACTGTGGTGCTGACCCCGTCGAACACTATGCCCGCCAAGCTGACCCGATCGGACACCGAGTGTTCAGCAGCTTCTGCAAGAAGAACATGGGGCTGCTGAAGCATCTTTTCGGCCTACTTTGCGATGGCGACGACAACGTGCAGAGGGTGCTGCTGTCTTGGTTGAACAGGCGCTCTTACAACGATGTCCGGCTCCCGGGTTACAGGGGCTGATGGCGATGCTGCGCAAAGATACCCACTTCGAAATCCATCACCTGAATGAGCCGAAACTGCTCAAGGTCATCACTCTGGATGAGTTCATCGAACAAGGCCTGGCTGTTTGTGCCGGAAGCGCTGAGTTCGGTGACCTGGTGCTTTTGCTGCCAAACGAACAACGGCTACGGAGCCCGCATCTGCTCTCATTGCCAGTGGGTGGATTCCTGATCCCGGAACCATTGATCGGCGACTTCGACAGCGCGCGGCTACACCTGCACACCCCCAAAGATGCGGATGTCGTGCAGTCCGGCGATGTCATTGCCATCACACCAGGCAACGCGTTGGTGCGAGTGCTCTATCGACGAGGCTCAGACAGCAACCTGCTGTTCATGACCGATCGTTGCAACAGCCTCTGTCTGATGTGCTCGCAGCCGCCCAAAGATATCGATGACCGTTGGCACATCGAGGAGAACCTACGGCTGATCGACCTGATGGACCCGGGCGAGGAAAATCTGGGAATCAGCGGCGGAGAACCAACGCTTTATCGCGACGGCCTGCTCGAAATCCTGGCCAAGTGCAAAGCCGTTTTGCCGCAGAAATCCATTCATGTGCTCAGCAACGGGCGTCTGTTCCAAGACCCGAGCTGGATCGCAGCGCTCTCTGCCATCGGCCACCCTCAGTTGAGCTGGGGCATCCCGCTGTATGCCGACAATGCCGAAGACCATGACCATGTGGTGCAGGCTCCAGGCGCGTTCAGCGAAACCCTGCAAGGTCTTTACAACCTGGCGCGCGCCAACCAGATCATCGAGATACGCGTGGTGCTCAATCGCCTGACCACGCCACGCTTGCCCGAGCTCGCCCACTACGTGTTCAGGAACCTGCCCTTCGTGCGGCATGTTGCGCTGATGGGTATCGAAAGTACCGGCCTGGCCAGGAAGAACTACGAAGAACTGTGGATTGACCCGCTGGACTATCAAGAGTCGTTGAGCCAGGCCGTGTATTTCCTGTTCAACCGCGGAGTGCCGGTTTCGATCTACAACTTGCCCCTGTGCCTGATCCCGGCCCACCTCTCGCGTTTCGCCCGCCAGAGCATCTCGGACTGGAAGAACCTGTTCATCGATACCTGCCAGCAATGCGCTGCCGTCAAACATTGCTCTGGCTTCTTCAAATCCCACACCGACCGCTGGGAGAGCCGCGGCGTACAACTACTATCGACCGAGGCCTTTAGCGCCTATGCAAGGAGTGCACAGTGAAATTGCTCGACCGCTGGAAAGTCCTGATCAGTGGGATCAGCTTGCTGCCAATGGCAGGTACCACCCTGGCACAGGCGGGCCATCTGTCGCTCGCCGATGCGAACTGGCAACCCAACGACAAGCTACAGCCCCCGGTATTTGCCGATACGCTCAATGCGCCAGACACCGTCAACATATATGCGGCACATCGCTCGCACAGTTCACACCGGTCCCACAGTTCGCACAGTTCTCACTACAGCGGCTCGGGTGGCTATAGCGCACCTCGCTACTACAGCCCTCCCGCTACCAGTACCCGAAGCTACAGCGCGCCGAGTGCTTCGAGCAGCACCTCAAGCAGCAACAGCCTTTATCAGTCGTCTGGCACTACCAGCGGGACAAGTTCGAGCACTTCGAGGAGCCGCGCGACCAATGAGCAGAAAAGCAACCTGGTCACCCGTGTGCAGACCGCGCTGATGGTGCGCCAGTATTACCAAGGCACCATTGATGGGGTGATGGGCAAGGCGACACGTGGTGCGTTGATGGCCTTTCAGATGGACAGTGGGCTGACCGTGAATGGCCGGATGGATACGCCATCGTTGAATGCGTTGGGTATCAAGATTCCATAAGTCGCTTCAGGTTAAAGCTAGCGTCCATTCAGCAACGAAGGAATTATCCCATGCAGCACATCATTCAAGTCGACAACACTCTCTGGGCATTGATCAGCCGCCTGCAAGGCAAGGAACTGCAAACACCGTCGCGTAGCGCCCGTTTCCGTATCACGACCGTTGATGCAAATCGCGTTGTGATTGAGACCGGATCGGAAGACTCGCAGTTGGCGCTGACTCGAGCAGCTTTCCAGCAAACGTTGGACTACCTCGCCGGTAACAATCATTTCGGCCAAGCACAAGCTGTGGAAATCAGCTCCAACCATACGTACGAAAAAGCCGGCCCACTTTGCCAGGCGGCTCGTTACAGAGCAGAAGGCAAGCCGGGCCGCACCAACATCACCTACATTCTACCGATTCTGGAGCTGTGCCAAGCAGTCGGCATCCGGTCAACCACCCCAAACAGCACTTGGCTGCTGCCCTGAACCGAGTTATAGGCCTCCTTTTAAGGCCTAAACTTGGTCGACCTCAGATAACAGCCATAGTCGGTTAGCAGGCAATATATACAGACTGATTGAAGACCCAACCATTGAGCGCAGTTATGAATTAACCTCTGACCAAGACAGACCAGCGGGCTATTGCAGCACATCCCGCCATCAGCCTGGCTTTGTCGCTCTTTTTTTAGAACTCGAAGGTCCCCAACAAGGCTAGAAGGCTCCAGCATGGGATCTGACGCCTACTGATGAGCAATACGTACGGATACAGAAATGGCAAGGATTGATCTGAAAGTCCCCTTCTCAGAAAAAGATGAAGCGAAATCACTCGGTGCCAAGTGGGACCCGGGCCTGAAGACTTGGTACATCCCCGAGGGTGTCGACATCGGCCCCTTGGCTCAATGGCTACCCGTAACAGAGCACGCAGACCTCGAGCACGGACCTGAATTTAGTGTCAGAGCACCGTATTACTACATCATAGAGTCAGTGTCCGACTGCTGGGACTGTTCTAATTTGACCCGCGTGTTTTCGTTCAAGCTGCCCGAGCAACACGAAGAGTTCGATTACTACGAGGATGAGGACGAAGATTTCGCGCTCACAAGCAACCTCGGCGAATGGAAGTGCCATGGGTATCGCGGAACGATCTCCAATATCGCCAGCCTCTCTCCCGGGGTCGCGAAGCAGATCCATCACTTCACTAACAAGTTCAAGCAGGCCTACAGCAAAACGGTAGGCAGCCGTTACCTGATGAATCACTGCGAAAACTGCGGAGCCAAGCTCGGCGATTTTTTCATGCACAGCGAACCTGGTGGAGCTTTCTTCCCAACCTCACCACAAGAAGCTCAGCGGATGACTCTAATCAGAATCAACGAGCGGTTCGACGCGAACTGCAGCGTCGGCTTTGCATCCGAAGATTTTTTCGAATGGATGCAGGTTCGCGAGCAACCCTAATTACCCTATCCAATACCGTACGGCTCGAGGACCTCAGCTTTTCACGACAGCGGACCGTACTGAGCTTTCCAAGCCTTCAGGCCGGAGTGATTGCCACCTTTCGTTTCGATGACTTCACCGTTTCCAGGGGGAACGTGTCGCTTACCCTCAACCTATGAACTACTGAAGGCCATCTGAATCCATCTGGTTTCTGTCGGAAATCTCCACCAAGAACCTGATACACCTAGGGGCAACCTGGGGGCATATCTGAAACTTATCTGCCTGAAAACACAGCGCTAGAGCCCAGTCAAAATGTTTTTGGGGGCCCGGATAGTCGCTAGGCGCCGCTATTCATGCCGTCCGCAATCTGGAAAGTCGGCTCAGGGTTCGGCTGTTGAGTCGGACAAACAGGACGGTGTCGCCGACCGACGCAGGGGCCGCTTTTGCCAAGCGACCGGAGCAATCCGAAAGCAGGTCCGTCCAGTCCAGCTACTGCATCAGGAAACACTAACTACTCAATGGCACCTTGCTCTTGTGAGTATTCGCCTGAAAAGGATTCGAAGCCGTGGCTCGAGCGCTGCGTTTGATGATCAGGCTAAACAGTGCATTCTTGCCGCGCTCCTGCTTGAGCAGAAACTGGGCGTGGCCAAAGAATGTGAGGTTTTCCCGCGCTCGTGAGCACGCCACATTCAAACGTTGACGGTCGAGCAGGAAGCGGATGCCCCCCTGAGTACGAACAGTTGAATACAACACGATATCCGCTTCGCTTCCCTGGAAACTGTCCACCGTATCGATCTTTACCTCAAACACGTCGTCGATAAGCGGCAAGCTTTTTCTAAGCGCTGCGAAATCTTTATTGATTACGCGTTTCTGGGCTCCATAGGGTGTGATGATTGCCACGGATTTAGTCGTTACGCTATGGGTGCCTTCCGCTCGGCGCGATGCCAGTTTATGCGCCGACGCTTTCAGGAAATCGACTATCGCTTTGGACTCCGCCTCATTGAACAGGCTGGTGCCTTCGTTTTCTTCCTTGCCATGAGGGACGTCCACCCAGCGCATGCAGTGTTCTGCGTCGAGAAAATCCTTACGTTCGTGCACCTTGCCGTTGTGCAGCCCCCTCACGTCATTGGCGGTGTAGAACAGGTCCGCTACCAGATCGCCGATGGGTTCGACCATGCGAAACTGTTCCACAAGTCTGCCGGAACAGGCCGCTGGCAGGTTTTCATAAAGCTGCTCGAAAAAGCTGGTCTTGAGAAATGTTTCCTCAAGAAACGGCAAGACCGTCTTTGCCTCGGCCTCTTGCAAGGCGCGGCCGATGCTCGGGGGGAGCTGGAAATGATCCCCGATAATGATTGCTTTACGGCTGCGCATAAGTGGAATCAAGAGTTCGGGAACCGTTGCCCTGCCTCCTTCGTCGACGATGCAGATGTCGAATGCAAGTCGATCCATACCGTAACGTCGCGATGACAATCCTACGCAGGTAGCACCGATCAGGCCGTGATCCTGGACAACGAGCTCAGCCAGTTCATCATCGAACTGTGAACGTCCCCGGTCTGAAGGATGATAGATACGGTCCATCCAGGTTTCGATCCAATCGGCTTTTTCGGGGTTCTCGAGGCTCGCCAGACTGTAGTCCTGCTGACGCTCGCGCAGGTACTCCATCAAAACGTTTTCGGTCATGCGCGGCCGAACTTCCACTTGCACCTTTTCTACATCGTTGCCAATGCGCAATACGTTGGAGCTGAAACCCGGGAACTGTTCAAGGAAGCGATCGAGAGCGTTATCCACCGCAGTGTTCTGTTGCGAAACTACCAGAATCCTGGAGTCTGGTCTGGCGCAGAACAACTGGTGCAACAACTCGACGATGCAGGTGGTCTTGCCTGTACCCGGAGGCCCTTGTATCAGATACAAATTGGATTCGACGAGCGCCGCCTCGATCACCTTTTTTGCGGCCTTCGCTTTGTCAGCCCCCTGCCAATTGGGGTCCCGCCAGTTCAGGCCACTATTGACCCGTTCATTCCAGAATGGGTCGGGTTGTGGAACATAGCGGGCAGGCATCAGCAGAATTTGCTGCAGGTTTCGATTAATCAGGCGCCCACCCAGGAACCCCTGAAGCGCGATCTTCTGCCGCCCCAGATTTGCCAGCTCGCCCCGGTTGGGAAAGCGTATTCTGTGTTGCGACGGCTGCACATCGACGTAACCGCTATCGGAGCCTGGGCGCTTCATCCCTTTATGGAAGATTTCGTAACGTTTCGCAGCTCGGGCCTCTGGCACCCCATGCAACTCGGCGACCTGCAACCAGCGCTCTTCACCATCGGCACTCAGGCACAGCTGCTCCACGAACAACCGCGGCGTACTACGAGCCTTTTCAATCAATTTCTGCAGGCCATCGACCAGATTCGAACTGCTGGAACACTCCAGCGTTCGCTCTTCCACTTCAGTGACATCACTCAAGTTAAATACAGCATGCCCTGTTTCAGCCAACAGATAATCTGTAACTGCATTCCAACGCTCGAAGAACTGTCCAGCCTGCTTGCGTGCCTGACTGTCGCCGGCGAAAAATGACTGCTGACGACAAAAGGTTACGAAGGCTTCGAACTGCAGGACGTCGCAGAAGACGCTGTCCTTGAATCTCACGTCAATCAACCGCACCGGGCAAGGCAAAGCGTCCAGCTCAACGCTATCGAAACCGGTGCGCGTCACATTCACAATGTGCAACTGAGAGTCCTTGAAGCTGGCTTTGGCCTCGATCAGCCATGCCCCAAGTTGCAGGGAGACGATGAGTTCGCCATCAATCTCGACCGAGCCCCGCAACTGCCACTGTGCACTGCCACTTTCGCGTTCCAGCCCCTCAAGATCATACACAGCGCGGTCCGCGTGGATAAACACCGGTGCTGCACTCTGTTCGCCGTAGCGAAGCGACTCCGGGTGCTGAGTGACCGTCACTTGGCCTTTGCTCAGCAGTAAGTCGTAGTAATGAACGTACACTTCAATACGATCACCACGCGGGTAATTCTTTCCGGGGAAGCTCGACTCGCTGCGTGGCAAGAATGCGACGACACCGCCGTTTGCGGACTGCTGCTTGTCGACAGAACAGAAACCTGGATAACAACGCACGAGGTAGCCGTCGCCATATTGTGGCGATGTCTGCGCTCTTTCAATGAAAGCCGTGCATGGCACACTTTCCAGTATGTGTTCCGCGTGCAATGCCCCCCGAAAAACGCAGGCTTTGAAGAAATTCGGCCGCTTGACGTTACCTGACATCTGCACCGGCACCGCATCCTGATCGGGGTACTGCATCATCAGTGCGCGCTGTTGCGTATCGGTCCAAACGTCGGCCTGCTTCTCCGCACGCAGTTCGAGCTTTTGCCCGTAGGCGTTGAATGCATTATCAATCTCTGAGACCGATGCCAGAACGACCTTGCCGCCGTAAAACCAGTCGTCAGGTAACCGGGATTGTGGCTGTGCCATGTTCATCAGTTCAGTGAACTGTTGCTTTTGAGCGAGTTTGTCTAATGTCTGCAGATACCATTCGCAGTATGCGAAAAAACCTGCCAGGCGGTTCTGCGTATCTTGCAGGCGCCCATTGAGCAGGCGCAGTGCGTTGCGTCTGTAGGGACTGATTGATACGTCCGACAGATCGTTGGCCAGCCGTTGCGCCAGAATGTCGAACTCCTGGGCCGTGCCTTGCAGGCGCGCCCGAAACTTTTTGCAATAATCCTGGTTCTCGGCCTTGTACCGCAGCGCAGCACTTTCGTGGGCCCGAGCTTGCTCCATGGCGTTTGCCCAGCTGGTAGCCTGAAAATCACTTCGCGTCCGGGCATTGCGCTGCTTCAGTTCTTCATGGAGCTCACGTTCTTCATCGGTTTCACGATCCAGAAACCAGGCAACGGCACTCGCACCCAGAACGAACAACCCCGCAGCAACAAATTGGTACATAGGTCGTAGATCTCAAGGCTTGAGCGGAATGAGCGCCCGGTAGCTGTGCGCCAGTTGGTCCAGGGAGGCTGGCTCTTCAAGAATTTTGTCGAGAACACGCTCCCGTTCACGGTCGAGCGTCATCATCTGTTCATGCTCCATCTGGAGCCTGGCCATTGCCTGATCGTGCTCGTTGGCGTCTTTCTGCCGCAGGCGGTCAGTTTCAGACATCTTTTGTACGGCGTTCCAGGCCACCTGCTTGGTCTTCTCTTCGGCAGCGCTGACGCGCGCCTTGCTAGCTTCAATGGAAGCTTTGGTTACCGAGGTCTGCTTGCCCCAATCGGCGAGCTTGCCGGTCACAGAAATGGCGGCTTTGGCGATATCGGCCACTTGGTCGAGTTTTTTCATTGTGACCTTCTCGCTATCGCCTGCCTTTTCGGCAGTGTTCGTCTTTTGCGGTTTTGCCTTTTTCATGATGGGTCCTCACTCGTCCAACAGCGAAAGCGCTGCACTGAGCTGCGCATCAACCAACAGATAATAGGTGCGCTCCAGCTTCAACAATGGCACGCAATTGGGTGTCACCGCCAAACGCTCCCGAGACACGTGATCACCCAGACGCTTGATATGCCGTCCCAGGTTCTCCAGGTTCGTCACTCCGATGTGCAGCGTTACGTCACGAGCCTCCAAATGGTTGCGCAACGCGTTCATTTGCGCACTGAACTTCAGGTCACGCTCCTTGGCCTGTAAGCGAAATTGCTTCTCAAGTTCCTTGAACTCACGGCGAAGAGCTTCACCTTCGGCCTCCAGTGCCTGTGTTTTGCATTTGGCTTGACGATAATCAGCGTAAGCCCCCAAAGCATCCAGAAATGCCAGCCCCGCCTCGACGAAAATCAACGGACTGGCGGCTTTACCCGTACGCGCCATCGTATACAGGGTGCGGCTGACGCCACTGGTACGTTTGACCCGTTCCGTGGTTTTGTCGTCCCAGTCAAACAAGGTCGCGAACACATCGACAGTAATCACGCTAATTCCGCCGCTTCTTCGGTCATGAGGTTGTGGGACAGGGTGAACGCGTCAGGGGTGCGCTGTAGATGACGGGCCAACTGCACCTCATCCATTGAGCACAAGAGTTGCAGGATTCTGGCGTCGGTTTCTACGCAGAGGCCAGGCGCAACGGTCAACGAATCAAGTTCACTTGGCAGGCCGTCACCAAGACACATGGGCAGCCTGGCATGTCTGGCGTCCTCGCTCTCCACAACGGCAGCCGTGGTGAAATGGCTCAAGGTGCCCGAACTGACCAATTCAAGCCGCTGAACACGCGTGGACGGTAGCTCGACCGTCCACGGGAAATTCGCTATTGGCTTGAACACATGAGCAATTTCGACCACGGGCAAGGTCAGCGACGGCAGTGCATCCGACTTGCCATGATGATTGGACGTCTTCAGGCGCAATTGCAGTTCCCCGGCCGCGTACTCGATCGGCACCTGCAGCCCGGCTTGCTCACCCTCATCCATGCCCAGCTCGAACGCCCAGTGTTCAAGCTCGCTCGTTATCAACTCGCAATCGGCTCCCCAGCAATACTCGAGCAACTGCTTCAGACCGTCTTGCTCCAACAGCCCTCTGAGGCGATTGGCATCATCAAAAAGCCTTGAGCGCCCTGCCCGACCTGTCCGACGAGGCACATTAGTGACAACGGTCGATGGGGCGTCATTCGCAGGTAATGTCTGTGGGTTTGTCGTACCGTCGTCGAACATCACAAAGTGCGCCGCGTGACGCGAAAGGGTGAAAGCGTCCAGCCAGACCGTGAGGCTGAAATCCTCAAGCAAGTGCTCCACTTGCACGATAGAGGTGCCCCGCGCCGTCAGCCACAGCAACGGGCCATTTTCACCCTCTTCTATTTGCACATACCGGTGGGCCTGCAGGTATGCCAGCTGATTAAGCAGCACGCTCTCGCTAAGCGCCGTTACCTCTATCAGTGCGGCGAGCGACAGCTCCTGTTCGATGGCTCTGAGCAAAAAACGCGATACACCGCCCATGCTGTCCAGCAGCCGGTGTGAGAGCGTCAGGCTGTACCGATCAAATGGCAGCAGAAAGGTTACGGGTTTGTCGATTTGAATCAAGGTCACAGTCCATTGAAGTACAGATTCTCCAAAAGCCAGAGGGCTCGACACGGGCGGGTGCCAGGTTATTGCTTGAAACAAGCCATTCCTGAAGCCGTGGACATTAGGTATGCCCCAATGACGCGTGACAGCCTTCGCGGACCATCACAGACTTTTCGATAGTGGCCCCATGCTATATCGTGCACCCTGTGTTTGGCGATGATCTGTGGCGGTTTTTTTCGCCGTGTCAGGGAAGATGAGCAATGCAAAGATTTTTACGCAACAAAGTACCTCCCTCCATTTTCCGCGAAGAGCAATTCAGGAAGTCCAGAGAGCAACTGCTGGATTTCTTCAGTCTGGACACTCAGGAGCGCTCTCAAACCCGTGTGCCCATGGAAGACCTGGAACTGAATCTGAACCAGGTCAGCCCTGTATATGATGCGCTGGGACAAATGTTTCGATGGAAATGCGCATTTTGCGAAAGCAAGGATCATCCACTTCCCTACCGATTCCGACCAACGTCGTCTGCAACCTCTACGATGGGAGGGATTGACTCGCATCTCTACTATGTCTGGCTCGCCAATGCCTGGGAAAATATCTATCCCATCTGTCTGAAGTGTATTCCGCGTCAGCCTTCGTTCTTTCCGGTCAAGGGCAAACGTGCTCCGATTCCGAACCTTGAGCAATTGCGCCAGTATGCCGATGACAATCTCGGTTCATGGCGCTTCTCCACATACCGCGAGACAGCCGTTTTGCTTGATCCGTGCGTTGATCAGCGTTTTGAAAAGCACTTTTTCCCCTCCGTTAATGGCGAGCTGCTGCCACTGTCTGAAGAGGGCGATATCACAATCGCCAATTTTCGCCTGGACCGTCCAGAATTGAATGAACTGCGGGAAGCCAGACTTCGGCAGTACCGTGAAGAACTATTGGCGTCTGGTGAACACCTGCCGCGATTACGCCAGGCTACCTTTCAGACCTATTTTGACTTTGCCGAACTTGAGTTCGGTGGCCTGTGGTACCTGCAATGCCGGCGAATTGCGCTGTACTTGTCACAAAGAGCTGGCCTGACAATGCCTACCGGCCGCTCCGGGGTGGCAAAGACACTGAAAACCCTGCTTTCAGTCGGGGACTATCAGCAGACGCGTGAACAATTGCAGGGGTGGATTAAAGAAACTGACTTCGGCCGTAAAACCTTGAACATACCGCCAACGGACTATGGCGTTCTGGGCACTGAGCCAGACCAGCAGAAGACACCTGTGCCGCTGGTTTACCCGTCCTTGCGTTCCATCGAACTTCAGCATTTCAAGGCAATCGAGCACCTCGAATTGAATCTCGGCACACTCAGCGCCGAATCGCAGTTGAGCAATGAAACTCTACAGCCAGCACTGCTGATACTGGGTGAAAACGCCACCGGAAAAAGTTCGATTCTCGAAGCGATTGCGCTTGCTCTGAGCCATCCAGATACACCTGCCACCTTGAACCTGACACCTGCCTCCTTTGTACTTTCTCCAGCCCAACTGGGCTCGGATGACGTGGCCTCTAAAACCCCGGCACAGGTACGTTTGAGTTTCGACGAGGGGCAAGCCAAAGTCTTGAGGATTGATGACAACGTCTTTCGACCAGATGGACCGGATGATGTACCGCCAGTGTTCGCTTATGGCGCCTTTCGCCAATACCAGAAAAGATCTCCTCCGGCTCATGAAGCCGATCATGCGATCATCAACCTGTTCGAAACGGATCGCCTACTGGCCAATCCGGAGCACTGGCTGCTCGGGCTGGAAGGCGAAGACTTCAATGACGTAGCCCGTGCATTGAAAATCATCATGTCTGTGGACGGCGACATAAAAGTCATCGAAAAAGCGCCCGACGGTAAATCTTGCCTGATCGTGACGGTCCCCGCCGGTGTAGTGACTAGGACACCGCTCAATGATGTGTCCTCAGGCTACAGAACCATCCTGGCAATGGTATGCGACATCATGCAACGGCTCATGGACCGTCGCGTCCATCCCCGTTTTCAAGGACTTGAGCATGCCCAGGCTGTGGTGTTAATCGACGAAGTCGAAGCGCACCTGCACCCGCGCTGGAAAATTCAGATCATGCATGTGTTGCGCAAGGCCTTGCCCAAGGTCACGTTCATCGCCACCAGCCATGACCCCCTATGTCTGCGCGGCATGCAGAAAGGAGAAGTCGTGGTCGTTCAACGTCGGTCCAAGGCTGGCGGGGCAAAGACTCAGTACGCCACGTGCATTGAGCAATTGAGTGATCTACCGGACTCCTCCCGGTTGACGATCGAGCAGTTGCTAACGTCCGATTTTTTCAATTTGATGTCAACTGACCAGCCGGAAATGGAGAAGCAATTGGCCAGCGTGGCCGATCTATTGAGCAAGCGCAAAAACAGAGAAGTGTTGACCGCCCAAGAACAGCGGGTCATGGCCTATTTCGAAGATGAGGTCAACGACGCGCTTCCCGTTGGCACCAGTGAGGCCCAGCGTGTCGTTCAGGAGGCTGTCGCCGAATTTCTTCAGCGGCGAAAGAAGGAGCCTTCCAGTGAGTGGGAAACGATACGTGTGGAAACCAAGACCAAAATACTGAATATCCTCAAGGACTTTTGAACCGTGCGCTTCGTTGACCGATCCCTCGTGAAAAAGCCCCTGGCGATGTTGCCGAGAAAGACCACAGTCAGTGCCGCGGATCAGGAACTCACTGATTTAACCGCCTATTTCAAAGAAAAAACGGCTGCACTTGAGACCTTGGCGCGCGCCAGAGCCACGCTGGCGGCCGATGATCCGGTTGTGATTGAAGCCGCAAAGGCAGTGGACTCCTTGAAAAAACCCCTTTTCAAGACCTATCGCAAAAACTCGGTCAAAACCCAGTTGTTAGCGCTGTTTCATGGCAAGTGCGCGTATTGCGAAACGTTCTACCCTGCCGTGGCCCCGGTTGACGTAGAGCATTACAGGCCGAAGGGGGGCGTAAATGATACTGACCATACGGGGTATTGGTGGCTGGCGATGGATTGGGAAAACCTGCTTCCCAGCTGCATCCATTGCAACCGACTGAACGAACACATCACACCGGTGCTCTCAACCCAATTGGTTGAACTGCGCAGTGACCACTTAGGCTTCAGCAAGCAACGCAGGGTCACTACAGGTAAAGGCAACCATTTTCCAATCCTGGGGCCGCGCGCGACACAGGACTCGAGGGACTGTTCAACGGAATACGCGTTGTTACTCAATCCCTGCCGGGATGATCCACAAGAGCATTTAGCCTTCCATGTCGACTGCGAAAAGCTCATTGGGTTGGTGTTACCAAAACCACACGATGGCGCGGGGCTACCTGAAGTTATTCCAACCCAATATCTACTCCCGGAATTCAAAGGTGAAATTGATAAGGCGCTTGAAGACAAGCTCAGTCTTCGTGGCGCGGTATCGATCCATACCTACGGGCTGAACCGTTTGGGATTGGTCCAGGATCGCACGCGAGTACTGCGCCAACTCGCCTTTATGGAGGAGTCAGTAAAGGATCTTTGCGCGATGATTCTGAAACTCGAAGTGTGCAGGAATGCTCCGTGCGCGGATGAAAACAAGCGCATCATAAAACGAATGGAAGCATTGATAGACCGTACGGTGCGACATATGAAAGAGATGGCCAAGCCTCAAGCACCCTACTCGACGATGGTTCGCGAATATCTGGCTGGTTTCGAGAAGCGCCTCGTCTGATCAAAGCTTACCCGGCAGACCGTCCATACGCTTTCAACGCAGGTGTTCGATCCTTGCTGGCAACGCAACACAGCTTTGTCATCTATCAAATTGATAGCACTCTAACTAAAAGTGCATTCTAGGCTCTGAATCGCCCCTGGTTTCGTAGAAACCTCCAAGACCAGCAAACCAATTACGCGGATGCAAATATTGGGTCGAACACGGCCGATCGGAGTTGCTGCTCTCGAGCGAGAGCGGATTAGCGTGTCCTTGATGAGCCCTGCAACCTACCTCCAGATCCAATGAGGAGTTACACCGAAAGCCAGTCACTGCCATACTGGAGTCCGTGAGAAATCGCCGCTCGCGAGCGCTCTCGCACCCTGTGTAACTGGGGGCAAAACTGGGGGCATCATTAGTTTTTTATGATCTGAAACTACCGTTCTAGAACCAAGTCAAAATGTTTTTTGGGGATCCGGATAGTCTCTAAGAACGCCCCCGCGCGCGACCTGCAAACTTTGCGTCGCTTTTGCATTTCTGTGCGACAGATCCCGTTTCAGGGGTGCCGCAATGCAGCATTGCAGTGGTAGTTTGTAAGGGCATGTGTCTCAGCACTGAGACACTCTTTTATTAACTGCACTGCCAAGGAATGCCCTTCGTAATGAATTTCCCTTTCAAGAAACTGGCCGCCACCACGCTGATGCTGGCCGGTCTATCTGCCTTCATTGCGCCCGCGCAAGCCAACATCACCCCGCAGCAAAGCGCTGAAATCCTTAAGAGCTTCAGTGCCGACACGACTACGGATTTCCGACAGTTCCTCGGCAGCGTGGCCAAGAGCGATCTGGCGAAAACAGCCAGTATCGGTCCGGCCATTGGCGCCTTCCTCGACAACAAGACTCTGACGGCTGAGCAGCAAAACGAGATCTATCGCCTGCTCGGCATCTACGCACGCGTGAAGTACAGCGCGGCAGCCACTGAGACTCTGCGCGAGTTGGTGGAAATCCCGACCTTTCGCAAGGACGGCGTTGCCCAGCACGACAATCCGGAATTCATCAAGATCGCAGAGAAGATCAAGGACCTGGCCAAGTCTTTCAATCTGAATTTCCGCAACATCGACAACCGCGTTTACGAGATTTCCCTCGAAGGCTCCGGCGATGAAGTCGTCGGCATTCATGCGCATGCCGATGTGGTTCCGGTGACGCCGGAGAACTGGGTATTGAAGGACGGTACTCGTCTCGACCCGTTCAAGATCACTCTGATCGGCGATCGCATGTATGGCCGCGGGACCGAGGATGACAAGAACGGCATCGTAGTGACGATGTATGCCATGAAGGTAATCAAAGAAGAAAAGCTGCCGCTGGCACGTAATTTCAAGCTGTTGGTGGACACCACCGAGGAAACCACTGGCGACGCGATCCCCTACTATTTCGAGCGTAACCCGACGCCCAACTACAACCTGGCGCTGGATGGCGGTTACCCGGTGGTGATTGCCGAGAAAGGTTACGGCACCGTCATGGCTAACTTTGCCAAGCGCAAGGCTGAGGGCAAAGGCGCAGAAATCATCTCGATGACCGGTGGTCTGGCGACCAATCAGATTCCGTCGGCATCTGTCGCGACGTTGATTACGGACAAACCTGCCGAACTCGTCGCGAGCCTGCAAAAGGCCGGCGCCGACTATGCCAAACGCAATGGCGGCAACTTCGAGATCAGCGCCAAAGCCGATGGCAAAGACGTGAAGCTGACGGTCACCGGGGTGTCCGCGCACTCCTCCGAGCCCGAATCCGGGGTCAATCCGGTGGCGCGTATGCTCGACTTCATCAATAGCCTTGATGGCAAGGTCGCGCTCAAGCACAACCACATTACTGACGCCGCACGCTACGCCGCCGAAAACTGGGGGCTGGATTACCTGGGCAACAAGCTGAATGTCGGTTTCTCCGACGCCTTCATGGGGCCGCTGACCACGTCGCTGACCTACGTCGCAATGGATGACAAGGCCTTTAAACTGGCAGTCAACCTGCGCGTGCCGAAAGGCAAGTCGCCGGAAAAACTCAAGGCCGAAATCGCTGAGAAACTGGCGGCGTGGAGCAAGAAAACCCACGTTGCCGTTGCCTTCGACTATTCGATCGCCGAACCGATGTACCGCAATCCAGAGGGCGAGTGGGTCAAAGCGCTGCTCGCGGTGGCCACTGAAAATCTGGGCATGAAACACGAGTTCGGCACGTCCGCCGGGGCAACCTCGGTGCATGAACTACCCAACGGCGTGCAGTTCGGTCTGGCCCGGCCAGAGGTCAAATACACCGGTCACACCGACGGTGAATTCAAGACCGTGGAGCAATTCCAGCTTGATCTGCAGATCGTGACGGAAATGATTGGCCGGATCGGTCAGTTGCCGAACCTCTGATGCACGCGTGGCGAGGGATCGAACTCCCTCGCCACCGCTCACAATCCCCCGCAACGCAGTTCCAAAGCACTGTTTTCAACAGCCATGACGGGTAATGGCAAAGTGCCGGGTGACAAATTTGGTAATAAAGTTTAACTTAGCGCGCCCCGCCAGATGGAAGGTCGGGTTTCAGCACTCAGTTAAGGAAAACGATGGCAATGGTCTATTGTCGTGCTTGCGCCAAGGAGCTTCACGAAACGGCGCTCAACTGCCCCCAATGCGGGGCTGTCCAGCAGGCCCATGTGCCGCAAACGCAAGCCGAAACACCCTGGCTGGCCATCGTTTCACTGATCTTCGGGATTATCTGCGCACTCACCCTGTTTGATGACTCCGAATGGGACAGTGAGACGATCCTCGGCGTGGGGGTTTTCTCCATCGCAGGTCTCGCTTGCGGCATCACCTGCATCAACCAAAAACACTCAGGAAGAAACCTCGCGATCGCCGGCATTGTTTTGTCAGGCCTTACTGCGTTCGTTTTGCTCTGTCTATCGATTGAATAATTTTAGGGAAAAAATATGAGCATGGTTTTCTGCCGCGGTTGCGCCAAGGAAATAAGCACTTTGGCCGTGGCTTGCCCACAGTGCGGGGCGCCTCAAGCCACCCAACAGTCCTACCCAAGTGGCCCAGCCATTACAACCGGTAACCCGTACGTCGAGGCGTGGAGAAACTACGTCGTATTCCGCGGCCGCGCCACTCGCCGCGAGTACTGGATGTTCTTTCTGATCAACCTGGCAATCTCTTTTGGCATCATCGCCATTGATGCCATGCTGAACACCAAAGGCATGCTGTACAACCTCTACAGCCTCGCGATCCTCCTGCCATCGATCGCAGTAGGTGTCCGTCGCATGCACGACACCGATCGCAGCGGCTGGTGGTTGCTGCTGCCTATCGTCAACCTGGTGTTCCTTGCGCAAGACAGCCAGCCGGGCCCGAATCGTTTCGGCGAGAACCGTAAAGGCAACAACTGATACACATCGGCATATCGCTGATCGAGACGGCCTTCATGGCCGTCTCTTTGTTTCTGAAATCCCTACCCCTACAAGTAGCTGCACCTTTACTGGTCGCGCAAAACAGAATTGCCATCAATCAGATTGATAGCCCCCTAACGAAAGGTGCATGCTAGAGGGCTCGCTCGGGGCTTATATCATTCCGAATGATAGTTACCTTTGCCTCATTCGATTCGTTTGCTAACTAGCCGCCGAGCATCATCCGCCCATCTTCAATACTTGGCGGATGCATTCCATGGAACAGTCACTTAAACATTTGCGCTTCCCGATGGCCTTGCTGGCCGTACTGGTGATAAGCGCTTGCGGCAAAAATCCGGAAACCGCAGCCGCCCCCCCTGCTGCCAAAGTCAGCGTGGCCAAGGTGCTGGAACAACCGGTCAACGAGTGGGACGAATTCACCGGGCGCCTCGAAGCGCCGGAAACCGTTGATATCCGCCCACGGGTTTCTGGCCAGATCGATCAGGTTGCTTTCACTGAAGGCGCACTGGTGAAGAAAGGCGACCTGCTGTTCCAGATCGATCCGCGTCCATTCCAGGCTGAGGTTCGCCGCCTCGAAGCCCTGGTTGCTCAATCACGCGCCAACGCCACTCGCAGCCAAAACGAAGCCGCCCGAGGTGAACGTCTGCGTGCCAGCAACGCAATCTCCGCCGAACTCGCCGACTCGCGTACCAGCGCCGCACAAGAAGCCCGCGCCGCCGTTGGCGCACTGCAAGCGCAACTGGATCTGGCCAGGCTGAACCTGAGTTTCACCCGCGTGACCGCCCCCATCAGCGGCCGCGTCAGCCGTGCCGAAATCACCGCCGGCAACCTGGTAACCGCCGACACCACGCCACTCACCAGCGTGGTTTCTACCGATAAGGTCTACGCCTACTTCGACGCTGATGAGCGTGTATTCCTCAAATACACCCAACTCGCCCGTCAGGGTCAGCGCGGAGCCACCACCCCGGTGTACATGGGTCTGTCCAATGAGGATGGCAATCCGCACCTGGGTCAGATGAACTTCATCGACAACCAGGTCAATCCGAAAACCGGCACCATCCGTGGTCGCGCGGTGTTCGACAACAGCGATGGCACTTATACCCCGGGCCTGTATGCACGCCTGAAACTGGTAGGCAGTGGCACCTACGACGCCATGTTGATCAACGACGAAGCCGTCGGTACCGATCTGGGCAAGAAGTTCGTGCTGGTGATGGATGCGGACAACAAAACCGTTTACCGCGCCGTTGAACTCGGCCCGAAAATCGAAGGCCTGCGGATCGTGCGTAGCGGCCTGAACAAAGACGACACCATCATCGTCAAGGGCCTGCAACGCGTACGCCCTGGCTCACCGGTGACGCCTGAAGTCGTCCCGATGGCCAGCGAGCAAACCATCGCGGCACTCGCTCAACAACGTCAAGCGCTGGAAGCCAGCAACCTGCCTAAAGTCACGCCTGCCAAAGGCGCGTCCGGCTCGGTTGTGAAGCTGGCCGCTACGACCCCACGCGGTTAAGGGACGACAACTCCGATGAATTTTTCCCAATTCTTCATTTCACGGCCGATCTTCGCAGCGGTGCTGTCGCTGCTGATCCTGATCGCCGGTGCGATTTCGCTGTTCCAGCTACCGATCAGCGAATACCCGGAAGTCGTGCCACCGACCGTGGTGGTGCGTGCAAACTTCCCGGGCGCCAACCCAAAAGTCATCGGTGAAACCGTGGCGGCTCCTCTGGAGCAAGCCATCACCGGCGTCGAGAACATGCTGTACATGTCCTCGCAATCGACCGCTGACGGCAAGATTACCCTGACCATCACCTTCGCCCTGGGCACTGACCTGGACAACGCGCAGGTGCAGGTACAAAACCGGGTCACCCGGACCGAGCCGAAACTTCCCGAGGAAGTGACACGCATCGGTATCACCGTCGACAAAGCTTCACCTGACCTGACCATGGTTGTGCACTTGACCTCCCCGGACAAGCGTTACGACATGCTCTACCTGTCCAACTACGCGATCCTCAACATCAAGGATGAGCTCGCTCGTCTGAGCGGTGTCGGTGATGTGCAACTGTTCGGCATGGGCGATTACTCGCTGCGTGTCTGGCTTGATCCGAACAAAACCGCTTCGCGCAATCTGACTGCTACCGATGTGGTTACCGCCATTCGTGAACAGAACCGCCAGGTAGCTGCCGGCCAACTGGGTGCGCCCCCTGCCCCGACTGCACAGAGTTTCCAGCTGTCGGTCAACACTCAGGGCCGACTGGTCACCGAGGAAGAGTTCGAAAACATCGTCATTCGTGCAGGTGACGACGGTGAGATCACTCGACTTAAAGACATCGCTCGCATTGAACTGGGTTCCAGCCAGTACGCATTGCGTTCGCTGCTGAACAACCAGCCGGCGGTGGCGATTCCGATCTTCCAGCGTCCAGGTTCCAACGCCATCGACATCTCGAATGACGTTCGGGCGAAAATGGACGAGCTGAAGAAAGGCTTCCCGCAAGGCATGGATTACAGCATCGTCTATGACCCGACGATCTTCGTGCGCGGCTCGATCGAAGCAGTGGTTCACACCCTTTTCGAAGCGCTGATCCTCGTGGTCCTGGTGGTGATCCTGTTCCTGCAAACCTGGCGCGCCTCGATCATTCCCTTGGTGGCGGTGCCGGTATCGTTGATCGGTACGTTTGCGGTGATGCACCTGTTCGGCTTCTCACTCAATGCCCTGTCGCTTTTCGGCCTGGTGTTGGCCATCGGTATCGTGGTGGATGACGCCATCGTGGTGGTGGAGAACGTCGAGCGAAACATCGGGCTCGGACTCACACCGGTCGAGGCGACCAAGCGCGCCATGCGTGAGGTGACCGGCCCGATCGTTGCCACGGCACTGGTGCTGTGTGCGGTATTTATTCCGGCGGCGTTCATCTCCGGCCTCACCGGTCAGTTCTATAAGCAGTTCGCACTGACCATCGCAATCTCGACCGTGATCTCGGCGTTCAACTCGCTGACCCTGTCGCCGGCACTGGCCGCTGTATTGCTGAAAAGTCATGACGCACCGAAAGACCGCTTCTCCAGAGTGCTCGACAAGATCTTCGGTGGCTGGCTGTTCCGCCCGTTCAACCGCTTCTTCGAACGTGCCAGCCATGGCTACGTCGGCACGGTGGCTCGGGTTATCCGCAGCAGTGGTATCGCCCTGATCTTGTACGCAGGCCTGATGGTGCTGACCTTCTTCGGCTTCTCGCACACCCCGACCGGTTTCGTACCCGGCCAGGACAAGCAATACCTGGTGGCTTTCGCGCAATTGCCGGACGCCTCGAGCCTGGATCGCACTGAAGACGTGATCAAGCGCATGTCCGATATGGCGCTGAAACAGCCGGGCGTGGAAAGTGCTGTAGCGTTCCCGGGCCTGTCGATCAACGGTTTCACCAACAGCCCGAACGCCGGCATCGTGTTCGTGACCCTGAAACCGTTCGACGAACGTAAAGACCCGAGCATGTCCGCCGGAGCAATCGCCGGCGCCCTGAACGGCCAGTTCGCGAACATTCAAGAGGCGTACATGGCGATCTTCCCGCCGCCGCCGGTACAAGGTCTGGGCACCATTGGTGGTTTCCGCCTGCAAATCGAAGACCGGGGCAACCTGGGCTACGACGAGCTGTACAAAGAAACCATGAACATCATCAACAAGAGCCACAACGTGCCGGAGCTGGCTGGCCTGTTCACCAGTTACACCGTGAACGTGCCGCAGGTCGATGCAGCGATCGACCGCGAGAAAGCCAAGACTCATGGCGTGGCGGTCAGCGACATCTTCGACACCCTGCAGATCTACCTGGGTTCGCTGTATGCCAACGACTTCAACCGTTTCGGACGCACTTATCAGGTCAACGTTCAGGCCGAGCAACAGTTCCGCCTCGAATCCGATCAGATCGGTCAGCTGAAAGTGCGTAACAACAAAGGCGAAATGATCCCGCTGGCGACCTTCATCAAGGTCAGCGACACCTCGGGCCCGGATCGCGTGATGCACTACAACGGCTTCATTACCGCAGAAATCAACGGTGCGGCAGCCCCCGGCTACAGCTCTGGCCAGGCCGAAAAAGCCATCGAGAAACTGCTCAAGGAAGAACTTCCGAACGGCATGACCTACGAATGGACCGACCTGACCTACCAGCAGATTCTGTCTGGCAACACCGCACTGTTCGTGTTCCCGCTCTGCGTACTGCTGGCGTTCCTGGTGCTCGCGGCTCAATACGAAAGCTGGAGCCTGCCACTGGCGGTGATCCTGATCGTACCGATGACCCTGTTGTCCGCCATTACCGGCGTGATCATCTCTGGCGGCGACAACAACATCTTCACCCAGATCGGACTGATCGTACTGGTGGGACTTGCGTGTAAGAACGCGATTCTGATCGTCGAGTTCGCCAAGGATAAACAGGAAGAAGGCCTCGATCCGCTCGCAGCGGTACTGGAAGCCTGCCGTCTGCGTCTGCGGCCGATCCTGATGACCTCCTTCGCGTTCATCATGGGTGTGGTGCCACTGGTGTTCTCCAGCGGCGCCGGTGCCGAGATGCGTCACGCGATGGGTGTGGCGGTGTTCTCCGGGATGCTCGGGGTGACCTTCTTCGGTCTGTTGCTGACGCCAGTGTTCTACGTATTGATTCGTAACTTTGTCGAACGCGGCGAAGCCCGCAAAGCGGCCAAGGCGCACTCTCTTCAAAAGCCACTGGAGGCGCAACAATGAGTCTGAAAGTCTTCCTGCCGAGTCTGCTGGTGCTGGCCCTGAGCGCCTGCGCCGTCGGCCCCGACTACAAGACCCCGGCGACGGAGGCGGCCAACATCACGACCGCCACCGACGGCGCCAACGGTCAGAAGAACTTTGACCGTTCGAAGTTCGAAGGCATCTGGTGGCAGCAGTTCGACGATCCGACCCTCAACCAGTTGGTGACGCAATCGCTGCAAGGCAACCGTGAATTGCGCGTGGCGTTTGCCCGCTGGAAAGCCGCACGGGCGATCCGCGATGACGCCAGCAATGACATCATGCCGACCATCACCAGCCGCGCCAGCAGTGATCTGGCCAAGGGGCAAATCCCCGGCCAGACCACCAATCGGGTCAGCAGTGAACGCTATGACCTGGGCCTGGACATGGCCTGGGAGCTGGACCTGTTCGGGCGCATCCAGCGCAATCTGGAAGCCAGCGATGCCGATCAGCAGGCCGCCGAAGCCGATCTGTACCAACTGCAAGTCACCATGATTGCCGAACTGGTGGACGCCTACGGTCAACTGCGTGGCGCACAACTGCGCGAAAAAATCGCGGTGGCCAACCTGAACAACCAGCAGGAGTCACGCAAGATCACCATCAGCCTGCGTGATGCCGGCGTTGGCGATCAGCTCGATGTCGAACGTGCCGATGCGCGTCTGGCCTCGGTCGAAGCCAGCGTGCCGCAACTGCAAGCCGAGCAGGTTCGGCAGAAAAACCGCATCGCCACCCTGCTGGGTGAGCGTCCGGACAAACTGACCGTCGACCTGAGTCCGAAAGACTTGCCGGCAATTGCCAAGGCCTTGCCAATCGGCAACCCGGGCGAGCTGCTGCAACGTCGTCCGGACATTCTCAGTGCTGAACGCCAACTCGCTTCAGCCACGGCGCGAATTGGCGTGGCGAAAGCGGACCTGTTCCCACGGGTCAGCCTCAGCGGCTTCCTCGGCTGGACGGCCGGGCGTGGTTCGCAGATCGGTTCCTCGGCGGCCAATGCCTGGGCACTCGGCCCGAGCATCACCTGGGCAGCATTCGATCTCGGTAGCGTGCGAGCGCGTTTGCGCGGTGCCGATGCGGATGCCGAGGGCGCGCTGGCGACCTACGAGCAACAAGTGCTGCTGGCACTGGAAGAGTCGGAAAACGCCTTCAGCGACTACGGCAAACGCCAGCAACGCCTGATCTCGCTGATCCGCCAGAGTGAATCGAGCCGCAACGCAGCCGACTTGGCAGAGATTCGCTATCGCGAAGGCACCACAGATTTCCTGGTGCTACTCGACGCCCAGCGTGAACGGCTGAATGCCGAAGACAGCCAGGCCCAGGCCGAAGTGGATCTGTATCGCGGGATTGTCGCGATCTACAAAGCCCTCGGCGGTGGCTGGCAGCCGGAGACGGTCGCCAGCAAGTAACCATTGATTGTTAAAGAGCTCCTTTGGTTGGCCGCAACCAACCAATTTTTTGCCCCGCGTATCATTCGGTCGCGGGGCTTTTTTATGCCCGCAATTGCAGGAGAGGCCAAAGTTGCTCCGCCATTTGAAATGCGTTCCGCAGCTCCTAGAGGGGATTGCGTCACGATTCGCATGCTCGGGTTTGACTCACGGCCCGAGCTGACCGAAGCTTGCCGCTCTGCTCAAGTACGTCTGTTTTCGGAAACCCGCATGCCTCCGTCTCGCCGCTATCTGCTTATCTGCCTTGGGCTCGTGCTTATTGTCGTCGTGGCGTGGCTAGCCCTGCGCAGCACCACGCCGGTCATTCCGGACGCGATCAAGCACGGCTACAGCGAAGCGCTGGGCGCTGCCCGAACCGGTGAACCGGGGGCGGCGCGTCGGCTGTATCAGCAATTGGGCCGGCCGGATCTGTCGGTCAAGCGCCGCGTCTGGCTGCACGGCGAACTGCCCAATTACCCGAGCCCACAGGCGCTGAAACTGGCCGACGCGGACCTGCAGCACGAAGCACCCGAGGTGCGGGTGGCAGCGATCAAAAGTGTGGTTGGACTCGTGCCAGGTGGGCAACGCAGTCTGTTGCTCGGGCCGATGCTTGATGATGAGGAACCGACTGTTCGGTTTGCCGCGATCAACGCCCTGCTCGGCCTGACCCCGGATGAACTCGGGCTGTATTTTGCGCCGTTACAGCAGGCTATCGACGGCTGGGAGCAAGCACTCAAGGATCAACCGCCGAGCGCCGCTTCTTATGCGCAACTGGCGCGCCTGCATCTGCATAACGCAGAGCTCAAAGAGGCACAGCATGCATTGGAGAATGCGCTGCGCCTGGATCCCGGCAACCTGCCGGCGCTGGTGATGCAGATCGATGTGCTCGACCGCCAGGGGCAGGCCGACGCCGCGCGACAGTTGCTCGCGCAAAAGCTTCAAGCCCAGCCTGACTCCGCCTATCTGCAACATGCCCTGGGGCTGTGGTTGCTGCACCATGGTCAGCGCGAATACGCCCTGCTCGGTCTGTCCAAAGCGGTTGAGCTGGAGCCGGACAACAAAGATTACCGCTACGACCTCGCCACCACTCTTCACAGCGCAGAAGAACTGGAAGCGGCGCAAAAGCAACTGCAGGAAATCGTCCAGCGCCATCCGGCCGATCGCAAGGCGCGGGTGCTGCTGATCAATTACTGGAAAGAAAGCGGGCAATTGCAGAATGTGCAGATACTGCTCGCCCAGCTTGAACAGTTGAACCCCGACGATCCGGCAATACAGCAAGGCCTCTGAGATTGTCCTGTGGTGAGGGGACAAATCCGCTCGCCACAGCAAATTTCCAGCCTTCCTGAAAGAAAAAGCGGAACTGCCATCACGGCTACAGGTCAAGTAAACAGGCAGTCCACCCTAGACGGCTGCCTCGCTTCCCCTAGTCATGAGAGGGCATTTTTTGTCTACATCTAACGAGTTGATCAGTGAAAAAGCCGCCACCGGAGTCGAAGGCCTGGATGACATCCTCGCCGGTGGCTTGTCTCGCGGTCATGTATTTTTGCTGGAGGGTGAGCCCGGCACAGGCAAAACCACGGTCGCTTTGCATTTTCTGATGGCCGGCGCGAAAGCCGGTGAACGCTCGTTGTACATCACGCTCTCGGAAACCGAGCGTGAATTGCGCCAAGGTGCGCTGTCCCACGGCTGGGACCTGGATGAAAACATCAACATCTTCGAGCTGACGCCCCCGGAAAGCCTGCTTAATGCAGAGCACCAGCAGAGTTTGCTGTACTCCTCCGATCTGGAATTGGGCGAAGCCACCAAGCAGATATTCGAAGCGGTCGAACGCTTCAAACCGACCCGGGTGGTACTCGACAGCCTGTCTGAGATCCGTCTGCTCGCACAAAGCTCCTTGCGCTACCGCCGACAGATTCTGGCAATCAAGCACTACTTCGTGCGTTACAACGCGACGGTTCTGCTGCTCGACGACTTGACCACCGAGTCTCTCGACAAAACCGTGCACAGCGTGGCCCACGGTGTGATTCGCCTGGAAGAAATCACCCCCAACTATGGCGCCGAGCGTCGCCGAGTGCGGATAGTGAAGTACCGTGGCCAAAAGTACCGCGGCGGTTATCACGACTTCACCATCATGGGCGATGGCGTGCATGTGTTCCCTCGACTGGTCGCAGCCGAACATCGCGGCGACTACCCGCGCCTGCAATTGACCAGCGGTATCAAAGAGCTGGACGCGTTGCTCGGTGGCGGCATCGAGACGGGATCAAGCACGTTGATCTTGGGCCCGGCGGGTACGGGCAAATCGCTGATCTCGATGATCTTCGCCGCCGCTGCTGTGGCACGCGGGGAAAAAGCGGCATTGTTCATTTTTGACGAAGAGCTGGAACTGCTTTTCGAGCGGATGAAGAACATCGGTATCGATCTCAAGGCCCTGCGCGCCACCGGCAACCTGCTGATCGAACAAGTGGATGCCGCCGAGCTGTCTCCGGGTGAGTTCTCCCATCGCGTACGTCGCTGCGTTGACGAAGGCCAGATCAAAACCGTGGTGATCGACAGCATCAACGGCTATCAGGCAGCGATGCCTGAAGAAAAGGCCTTGGTGCTGCACATGCACGAATTGCTGCTGTATCTGAACCGCAAAGGGGCGGCGACATTTATGACAGTCGCCCAGCATGGTCTGGTCGGCGACATGCAGGCACCCGTCGACATTACCTATCTGGCTGACACGGTGATTCTGTTGCGCTACTTCGAAGCCATCGGCAAGGTGCGCCGCGCCATTTCCATCATCAAAAAGCGCACCGGCAGCCACGAATCGACGATTCGCGAATACCTTATTTCGTCGAATGGCATGACCATTGGCGAACCGCTGGAGGCCTTTCAGGGTGTACTGCGTGGCGTCCCGACTTACCTCGGTGAGAGAAAACCGCTGTTGCAGGAACGCATATGACTGTCTCAGTGCCGCTCGCCGAACGGGCGCTGATTCTGGCGCCCATGGGTCGCGACAGCCAAATTGCGCTGATGATCCTCAACGAGGCCGGGTATCACGGCCTGATCACACCGAATCTCGCCGAACTGTGTGCGCAACTGGAAATCGGTGCCGGACTGGTGCTGATCGCTGCCGAAGCGTTGCGCGGCCCGGAACTGGAAACGCTGTTTGTGTACCTGGAAGAGCAGCCAGCATGGTCGGATTTACCGACCATTTTGCTCACTCATCACGGCGGACAGGAACAGGGCCCCTCCTCTCGACTCAGCGATCAGTTAGGCAACGTAACGTTCCTTGAGCGGCCGTTCCATCCAGCCACTCTGATCAGCCTGGTGTCTGCCGCCCTTCGCGGCCGGCGACGACAGTACGAAGCCCGCGACCGTCTGATCGATCTGAGTGAAAGCGAACGACGCCTGCAATCGACACTGGAAACCCTCGAACAACAAGTCGAAGAACGCACCGCGCAACTGCGGCACAACGAAGAAGCATTGCGTCAGTCGCAAAAAATGGAAGCAGTTGGTCAGCTCACCGGTGGTATCGCTCACGACTTCAACAACATGCTCACCGGCGTTATCGGCAGCCTTGAATTGATTCGTCGGCGTCTGGCCCGTGGGCGCACAGAAGACCTCGACAGCTTGATCGACCTGGGCGTGACCTCGGCCAATCGGGCTGCCAGCCTGACTCATCGCCTGCTGGCCTTTTCCCGTCGGCAATCGCTCGACTCCAAAGCCGTGCAGATGAACAGTCTGGTGCTGTCGATGGGCGAGTTGCTGCAGCGCAGTCTCAACGAAAGCATTCAACTGGAAATGCGGCTGGACGAAAAACTCTGGATAGCCGAGGCGGACCCCAATCAACTGGAAAGCGCCCTGCTCAACCTGGTCATCAATGCCCGCGACGCCATGCCCGAGGGCGGCAAACTGGTGGTCGAGACCAGCAATCAGGTCCTGCATCGTGAGTTCACCGTGGCTTACCCCAATCTTGAGCCCGGCGATTATGTGATGTTAAGCGTCACCGACAACGGCAGCGGCATGCCACAAAGTGTGATCAGTCGCGCGTTCGATCCATTTTTCACCACCAAGCCGATCGGCCAGGGCACAGGCCTGGGTCTGTCGATGATTTACGGCTTCAGCAAGCAGTCGCGCGGGCATGTGTCGATTGACAGCGAAGTCGATCAGGGCACGACCGTCAGACTTTACCTGCCGCGCTACCGTGGCGAAGAACTTGAGCAACCCGCGTCCGACATCCAGCAATCGCCGAATGCAATAGATGGCGAAACCGTGCTGATCGTCGAAGACGACCCGGCCGTACGCGTGCTGGTCAGCGCGGTGCTCAGTGAGTTGGGGTATGCGTTTCTGGAAGCTGGAGATGCCGACGGCGCAATGCCGATTCTCAACTCGACGCAGCGCATCGATCTGTTGATCAGCGACGTCGGTTTGCCGGGGATGAATGGTCGTCAGTTGGCTGAGATTGGCCGGCAATACCGGCCGGAGCTCAAGATTCTGTTCATCACCGGATACGCCGAGCATGCGGCGGTGCGCGGCGGCTTCCTGGATTCGGGAATGCAGATGATCACCAAGCCGTTCACCTTTGATCTGTTGACCGCCAAGGTGCGTGAGATGATCAAAAGCTGAAGCCTCAAAAAAGCGGTAGGAGCTGCCGAAGGCCGCGATCTTTTGATCTTGAAACAAAGTCAAAAGATCGCAGCCTTCGGCAGCTCCTACATGAGGGCGATCGCGATCAGGCCAGCATTTCCTGAATCTTTTCCTGCAACACGTCCAGATCAAACGGCTTTTCCAGAATCGGCGCCTTGAGCGTGATCGGGCTACCGGTCTCGCGGATTTCCTGCGGATAACCGCTGATGAAAATCACCTTGAGATCGGGTCGCAGTTTCACGGCGGGCTCGGCGATCTGCACGCCGGAGATGCCGCCGGGTAAACGGAAGTCGGTGATCAACATGTCCAGATGTGGCTTGCTCGCGAGGATTTCGAACGCCTGCTCGCCGTTTTCGGCCTGCAAGACACGATAGCCCTGCCCCGACAGATAATCCGTCAAAACCATCAAGATAACCGGTTCGTCCTCGACGACGAGTACTACATCTTGTGCATCTACGCTCATGGGAAGCCTATGTTCGGTCAATAGCTGCTGATACGACCGTGCGGTCACTCAGAGGTTGCGTCGGATTTGCCGTTTTCCTCGATCGGCAGACAAACGCGAAACAGGGCGCCCTCGTTGATTTGACTCTCGACGACGATGGAACCGCCATGGGCGGCGACGATCTGCTCGGAAATGAACAGACCCAACCCGAGACCGGCCACTACCGTCTTGGCGGAAACCCGTTCGAACTGTTGAAAAATACGTTTCTGATTCTCGGAGCTGATGCCGATCCCGTGGTCCTGAACCTCAACCCGAGCTTCGTTGCCCTGGCGATAGACGCGCACCTGAATCGGGCTCCTGCCACCGTAACGCAAGGCGTTGGTCAGCAGATTGGAAATCACCTGCTCGATGCGGAACTCATCCCAGCAACCTTTTACCGGCACGTCAGCCTCGAAGGTGACGGTGGTTTCCGCCGCTTCGATTTGCGCAGCAAAATTTTGCAGCAGATTGCTCACCAACTGCACAAGGTCAAAGGAATTCGGCCGGATCGACAGCTTGCCGGTACGGATCCGCGAAACGTCGAGCATGTCCTCGATCAAACGGATCAGGCTTTTGATCTGCCGCTCATCGCGATCGACCATGGCGTGCATCTTGTCGAGGGTGAACGCCGCAGCGTTGTCCCGCGCCAGGTGCATCTTGCGCAATTGGGTTTCAAGTATCAGGCCATTGAGTGGTGTACGCACTTCGTGGGCGACGATTGACATGAAGTCATCGCGCATCCGCACTGCTTGCTCAAGCTCCGACTGGGTGCTCTGTAATTGCTGCAGCAGCGCTTCCTGCTCCCGCCGGGCCTGTTCCAGCGCTTCGACCTGTTGCTTCATGGCCTTGCTCTGGCGATATAGATCGACGAATACGTTGACCTTGCTTTTCACCGCGTGGATGTCCAGCGGCTTGTGCAGGAAGTCCACCGCACCGCTCTCGTAGCCCTTGAACGCATAGTTCAGTTCGCGGCCGGCGGCGCTGACGAAAACGATCGGAATGTTCTTGGTTTTCTCGGTGCCGCGCATCAGCTCGGCCAGTTCGAAGCCGTTCATGCCGGGCATCTGCACGTCGAGAATGGCCATGGCAAACTCGTGTTGCAGCAGCAGCGACAACGCTTCGTCAGCCGACAACGCCTTATAGACGGTGCGGTCTTCGCGTTTGATCAGCGCTTCGAGAGCCAACAGGTTCTCGGGCAGATCGTCGACGATCAGCAGTTTTGCCTGAATATTACTCAGCATGCGATTTGTTCCAGCTCGACTAGCAGACGGCCGATGCCGTGAATGGGTAAGACATGATCCGGCTGCTGAATCTTCAGCGCTGCCAGAGGCATGGTGGCGACCTGAGCGTCGCTGGGCTCCTGCACAATGGTCAGCCCGCCGCAGCGTTTGACCTGCGCCAGCCCGCGCGCGCCATCCTGATTGGCGCCGGTCAGCAACACCGCGGCCAATTTGGGTCCGTAGACATCGGCAGCAGACTCGAACAGATAGTCAATTGATGGCCGCGAATGATGAAGGCGGTCCTCAAGGCTCAAGGACAAACTGCGATCCTGCTCCACCGACACGTGATAACCGGGCGTGGCGAAATACACCGTGCCGGCCTGAATATCCTGCTTGTCCGTGGCCTCTTCGACCGGCAGCAGCAGACGTCGGGCGAACACTTCAGCCAAGTGGCTGCGACGCTCTTCCGGCAAGTGCAGCACGATGATGATCGGCAGCACAAAACCCTGGCGCAACGGGCCAAGCAGTTTCATCAATGCCTCGACGCCGCCAGCAGAAGCACCGACCACAATAGCCTCGATTCGAGGCAAATCCGCAGTGTCGTTCATTTTTTGCGGTAGATCCGTTCTTGCTTTACCAGCGGCTCGAACTGGTTAGCATAGCTGGAAAAATCCAGCGTCTCCTTGCTGCCCAGTACAAGAAAACCGCGATGACAAAGCGATTCATGGAACAGCCCGAACGCTCTGTCCTGAAGCTTCTTGTTGAAGTAGATCAGCACATTGCGGCAAGAAATCAATTGAGTTTCGGAGAACACACTGTCAGTGGCCAGGCTGTGATCGGCGAACGTCACGTTTTCGCACAGGCTCTTGTCGAAAATCGCGTAACCATAAGCCGCCGTGTAGTAGTCGGCAAATGAACACTGGCCACCGGCCTGCTGATAATTGGCGGTGTAGGCCCGGACATTTTCCATCGAGAAAATACCCTGCTTGGCCTTGTCCAGCGAACGCGGGTTGATGTCGGTCGCGTAAATGATCGTGCGATCGAGCAGGCCCTCTTCGCGCAGCAGAATCGCCATCGAATAGACCTCCTCCCCGGTGCTGCACCCGGCAATCCAGATCTTGATCGACGGATAGGTGCGCAGCAGCGGCACCACCTCATTGCGAATGGCGAGGAAGTGCGACGGATCACGAAACATCTCGCTGACCGGAATCGTCAGCAATTGCAGCAACTGCATGAACGCTGTCGGGTCATGCAGGACTTTCTCCTGTAACGCAGAGATGGTCGCGCACTCGAACTGGCTCAATGCGTGCTGCACCCGACGCTTGATCGAAGCGCCGGAGTAATCGCGAAAATCGTAGCTGTACTTGAGGTAAATAGCCTCAATCAACAGCCGCAATTCGATTTCACTGTTTCGCTCTAATGAGTGATTGCCGTCCACTAAATGCGTTCCATCTTCGGTAACCACACACGAATCAGCGAGAACAGACGATCCAGGTCGATAGGCTTGGCCAGATAATCGTTGGCGCCCGCTTGCAGGCAGCGCTCCTGATCGTCCTTCATGGCCTTGGCCGTCACCGCAATAATGGGCAGTTTGCGCCAGCGTGGATCCTTGCGGATCTCAATGGTGGCTTCGAAACCATCCATTTCCGGCATCATCACGTCCATCAGCACCAGATCGATGTCCTCGACTTCATTGAGTTTTTCAATCGCCTCACGACCGTTCCGGCCGATCACCACGACTGCGCCTTTGGTCTCCAGCGCGCTGGTCAGGGCGAAGATGTTGCGTACATCGTCGTCCACCAGCAGCACTTTGCGACCCTCGAAGACCTTGTCGCGGCTGCGCGCGGTCTTGAGCATCTTCTGCCGTTCATGGGACAACTGTGATTCGACTTTGTGCAAAAAGAGTGTGACCTCATCGAGCAAGCGTTCCGGTGAACGCGCGCCCTTGATGATGATCGAGCGCGAATACTTGCGCAGCTCGGCCTCTTCGTCGCGGGTCAGGTTGCGCCCGGTGTAGACAATCACCGGAGGGAACGAACAGATGTCTTCGGTGGACATGCGCTTGAGCAGCTCGTTGCCGAGCATGTCCGGCAGCTTCAGGTCGATAACCATGCAATCAAAGATCGTCGTGCGCAGCAGATCCAGAGCCTCTTGAGCAAGGCCCACGGCGGTGATTTCGATGTCTTCATCGCCAATCAGCCGCGCAATACTTTCGCGCTGCAGATCATCGTCCTCGACCAGCAGCACACGTTTTACCTTTTGCGTCAGTTTGGCTTCGAGACGGGCAAACACGTCCTTGAGCTCTTCGCGGGTGGTCGGCTTGACCGCGTAACCGATGGCGCCCATGTGCATGGCCGCTTCGACACGATCCTCGACCGAGATCACGTGGACCGGGATGTGACGGGTTTCGGCGCGCTCTTTCAAACGCTGCAGCACGGTCAGACCGGAGTGGTCTGGCAGGCGCATATCGAGCAGGATCGCATCCGGCAAGAAATCCCGCGCCAGATCGTAGCCTTCGTCCGCCCCATGGGCGACCAGGCACTGATAACCCAGCTCATGCGCCAGGTCGTAAAGGATGTGCGCGAAATTCGGCTCGTCTTCGACCACCAGAATGCAGCGGGTGGCAAACGGCCCCTTGTCACGATCATCGGCAAAGCGCGGGATGTTGACCGGTGCCAGCGATTTAACAGGCACCGCTGGTGCGGCAACGTGCGTCACTGCCGCGGGCGGAGTAAAGCTCAGCGGCGCGAACGGCGTATCGCCCGGCTCGCTGTACTGCAACGGCAATACCAGGGTGAACACACTGCCCTGCCCCGGCGTGCTGCTGACACTGATAGAACCGCCGAGCAACATTGCCAGGTCCCGGGAAATCGACAACCCCAGCCCGGTGCCGCCGTACTTGCGATTGGTGGTGCCATCGGCCTGACGGAAGGCTTCGAAGATGCTTTCCTGCTGATCCGTGGCAATGCCGATCCCCGAATCCTGAACGATGAAGGCAATGCGCTCATCGGGCTGACTGGCAATCGTCAGGCTGACCGAGCCTTGCTCGGTGAACTTGATGGCGTTGGACAGCAGATTTTTGATCACTTGTTCCAGACGCTGACGGTCAGTGAACATCATTGTCGGGGCGCCGGGTTGCACTTCGACACGGAACGCCAGCTTCTTATCCGCCGCGATCGGTTCAAAGACACCCCGCAAACCGTCCGCCAGCCGCGCGACGTGGGTGTTTTCCGGCAGGACTTCCAGCTTGCCCGCCTCGACCTTGGAGATGTCGAGGATATCGTTGATCAAGTTGAGCAGATCGTTGCCGGCGGAATAGATCGACTCGGCAAACTTGACCTGCTCGGGACTGAGGTTGTCCTGCGGGTTTTCCGCGAGCAACTTGGCGAGGATCAGCGAACTGTTCAGCGGCGTGCGCAGTTCGTGAGACATGTTGGCGAGGAACTCGGACTTGTACTTGCTCGAACGCTGCAACTCTTCGGCACGCTCTTCGAGTTGCACCTGAGCTTGATTCAGCTCGGTGTTTTTCAAGTCCATGGCGTCGCGTTGTTCTGCAAGTGTCTGGGCCTGTTCAGCCAGTTGCTCGTTGGTCTGCTCAAGCTCCACTTGCTGGGTTTCCAGATGCGCCTGGGACTCCTTGAGAATCCGCGACTGCTCTTCCAGCTCTTCGTTGGCGGTTTTCAGCTCTTCTTGCTGCACCTGCAACTCTTCGTTGAGTTGCTGGGTTTCGGCCAACACTTCCTGCAGGCGCTGGCGATAACGGGCCGCCTCGATAGAGGTGCCGATATTGCTGGCGATCAGCTCCAGCAACTCGATGTCGCGGTCATTGAGCGGACGCAGGAAACCCAGCTCGATCACGCCGTTGACCCGATCGTCGTCGCTGGTCGGCACCACCAGCACACTGTGCGGCAGACCTTCGCCAAGACCGGAACTGACCTTGAAGTAATCGAATGGCACCGAATCCAGCCGAACCAGACGCGCCTGCTGCACCACTTGGCCGACAATGCCTTCAGCACTGTGAATCGCCTGCCCGTGTTCTTCCTGTTCCCGCGAGAAGCCATAGGTGGCAACCCGCTTCAGGTCACCGTGTTCTTCGCGTACATAAAGAGCAGCCACCGCGCTGCCGAGATATTGGGCGCAGAACTGCAGAATGTTGCGTCCCAACAGATTCAGTGTCAGCTGCCCCAGCACTTGCTCGGCCAGCTCGGTCTGGCCGTTGCGCAGCCAGGCCTGGCGCTCCAGACGTTCGGCGCTGGCTTGCTGCGCGGCCAATGTGGCGCCGTAATTTTGCGACAGATTGACCAGATCGCGCCGACCAATGTAGGCCAGCAACCCGCTGATACCCGCGACAAACAGCAGATAAAGGGTGATGCTCCAGATCGTAGTGCGGCGCACCTCTTCATTGCGCGAGGCGCGCAACTGCTGCTCCATGTCGATCACATCTTCGAACTGCTTGCGAATCTCGTCCGTCAGGCGCTTGCCGCGTCCGGCCTTTACCGCACCACGGTAATCACCGCTGCTGCGCTGCAAATCGATCATCGATTGCGCGTAGGTCGCCCATTCGGTCTGCAACGCTTGCAGACGGCGCAAACGATCGGTTTGCACTGGATTGTCGGCTGTCAGCTCAAGCAACGTATTGAGCGCCACGGCGATTCGCGGCCGGGCTGTTTCGTACGGGTCGAGGAAGTGCTCATCACCGCTTAACAGGTAACCGCGCATGCCGGTTTCCAGATCCACGGTCAGTTTCACCGCTTCGTTGGCGTTATTGATCACGCGGTCAGTGTGTTCAACCCACTGGATGACCGACAGCAGATAAGTGATCAGCGACACGAAGAACACCGCACTGAGCAGACCGACGCCCAACGGCAGACCGACGTTGCGACTCAGGAGTTTGCGAAAGCGTTGTTCATCAACCGAAGACGGAGAGGACATGGGGCAGCCTTGTCGAACTGTTGAAAACCCGAGAGTTTGCCCCAAAACACCGGCGTGGATCCATTTTTCTGACGACTTTGGCAGTAAATTCCTACATTTGCCTGCGCTTGGGTGCGTGCCAACAGTTATCCTTGCACGCCTCGCAGCTGCTAATCTTTTTTGTATCAAAACGGGAACTTGTGGCTATGCGCCACTTACTCATGCAGGAGCCCGGTATTTTTGATCGGCCGGCGCGCCCCAACCCTACCCTTGAGAGCTTAATTATGTCCGCCACCCTTTCCACCATCCTTGTAGTCGAAGACGATGCCATCGTGCGCATGCTGATCGTCGATGTCCTCGAGGAACTGGACTACAAAGTGTTGGAGGCTGACGGTAGCGAACAGGCGCTGGAAATTCTCGTGGATACAACCAGGCACATTGATCTGATGATGACGGATGTCGGTTTGCCCGGTATGGATGGCCGCGAACTGGCCCTGGAAGCGCGTAAAATGCGTCCCGAATTGCCAATCCTGTTTGCCAGTGGTTACGCCGAAAGTATCGATGTGCCAGATGGCATGCACGTTATCGGCAAACCATTTTCGATTGACGAACTACGCGACAAGGTGAAGGGAATTCTGGAAACTCAAGGCACTTGATCATGTAGTCCCTGGTACGACCGGATTCCCGGAAGCGCCGTACACTCTACGCCTCGACGCCCCTCCCAACGGATATCGACAAACCGGACACTGTCCGGTTTGTGTTTTAATTCGCGCTGTTTTTTCCCCACCGTATGTTTAGGAATTCGCGTTATGAGTCAGCCTGCAACCAAAGTTCTCGTCATTGGTTATGTCTGGCCCGAACCCCGTTCCTCCGCTGCCAGCGGGCACGTAATGCAGATTCTCGAGACGTTCCTGGCCCAAGGCTGGGACATCACTTTCAGCAGCCCGGCGGGGCCCGGTGAGCACAAGGCCGATTTGTCTGCACTGGGGATCCGCGAAGTACCGATCGAACTCAATAACAGCAGCTTCGATACCTTCATCAGAGACCTGGCACCCGACATTGTGTTGTTCGACCAGTTCATGATGGAAGAACAGTTCGGCTGGCGGGTGGAAAAGCATTGTCCAGACGCCCTGCGTGTTCTGGAAACATCCGACCTGCAAAGTTTGCGACATGCCCGCCATCAACGTCAGAAGGATCGTTTGAAAATCAACGACGATCAGGATGACTTCAGCGATTTGTTCGCCCCGGCATTGCGCGAAGAGTTTGAGTTGATGGCCGATACCGACCTGGCCAAGCGTGAAATCGCTGCGCTGTATCGCTGTGACTTGAACTTGATGATTTCCGAGGTCGAGATAGATCTGCTGGTGTCACAGTTCGGGCTGCCGCGACAACTATTGCACTGGTGCCCGTTGATGATCGAGTCGCCGACAGCAGCATTTCGCCCGTTCGAGGAACGCGCGCATTTTCTGAGCATCGGTAATTTTCGCCACGCGCCCAACTGGGATGCCGTGCTTTGGATGAAGACCACGATCTGGCCGCTGATCCGCCAGCAACTGCCGCAGGCGCAACTGCATATCTATGGTGCGTACACCCCGCCCAAAGCCACGGCGCTGCATAATGCGGCGCAAGGGTTTCACATCATGAACTGGGCTGAAGATGCTTTGCAGGTTATGTCGGCAGCGCGGGTCTGTCTGGCCCCCCTGCGTTTCGGTGCCGGCATCAAGGGCAAACTGGTTGACGCCATGCTCTGCGGAACACCTAGCGTAACCACGCCAATCGGCGCCGAAGGCATGCACGGGGATCTCCCTTGGCCCGGCGCGGTCACACAAACGGCAAGCGACTTCGCGAACAATGCCGTTCAACTTTATACCGATGAGGTACGCTGGCAATCGAGCCAACTTGCAGGAACAGTATTGCTCAATGAGCGTTACCCTATTTCAATTCATGGCCCGGCATTGATAAAAAAACTGATCAATTACCAACTAAACCTGAAACAACTCAGATCCAGTAACTTTATCGGAAACATGCTGCGCCACCACTCCCACAAAAGCACTCAGTACATGGCACAGTGGATTGAGGCAAAGAATCGTAACATTGCGCCAGACAGCGACACTTAAGATCCGATAACACACAACTCGAACAACATCATCATTAGTCAAATCTCTGTCATTCGTTATATACATCCTGCGCAGCTAACTTAAACAACTTACCAAGCCAGCAGGATGTAACCATGACACCGATTAGTTTTAAATATTTCCCCGCTCACGAGTGGATGAGAGCGACCCCTGAATGCGACAATCTATCGCTTAAAGAAATGACATTGCCCGGTACGCACAATGCGGGCTGCGACCTGGAGGCCTCTTACTCCAATGTATTCACGCGTAATTGGTTCGCTTGTCAGGACGTGCCCTTCTACAGCCAGCTAAATCGCGGCGCCCGGGCGCTTGATGTACGCCTGATCTATAACGCCAAAGCGAGCGGACTTGAGAAATTTCGTTTCGTACATAACGGAGCCCGGTCTTCGCGCACACTGGCTGATCTTATTCGCGACATTAAAGCTTTTCTCGAACGAAGCTTTAACGAGTTCATCATTCTGGACTTTCACAAACTCGAACATGGTGACGAAAGGTTCGACTTCGGCTACTTCAGCGACATGATGAAGGAGCACCTTGGAGAACACATCATACCGACAGAAAACATGAACCTGACGCTGGGACAATTAAAGGCAACCAGCCGGCCTCAGCGAGTCCTGGTCACCGCGCCTTATAACAGCAGTCTTGATAGAAAAATCTTCGCATCTGAAACCCCGCATCGATGGGCCGGCAGCGACGCTTCAAAAATTTTTGAAGATACTTTCTCTCACTCGCGTTTAAAACTTTATATCACTGAAGTTCTGGCCAATCCTCCCGGGCAACGGGCGCCGTGGTCGCTGTCGGCTGCCGTCTATGACGCGGGTGGCCCAGTCAGAATGCTGAAAGACCTCGACGAATGGTTCGACCCGGCAAAAAGTGATTGGGCGGAAAAATGCAGCATCATCAACTTCGACTTTATTAAAAGCTCCAAGATCGTCTATTTCTGTTATCTGGCAAATCTCAAGAAGGCGAGCAAAAAGGCTCTTCAGGGTTGATCAGCCAGCCTATTGAGGTATCGGACTGGCACCCTGCGCCCTGAAAGAGGCATGATCGCCAGGCGATAACAAAAAAAGCGCCCAGCCATGACCCGCACCGCACGCGTGACCGACCCCTCTTACGAGTTGATGGATGACCACAACGGGCTGTCCATCATCTACCGCCAGCATGGTTTTCCCTGCCCGTTGGTGCGTTGGCATTTTCACAAGGAATACGAGCTGCACCTGATCGTTGCCAGTTCGGGCAAGGTGTTCATCGGCGACTACATCGGCAACTTCTATCCGGAATCGCTATTTCTCACCGGGCCCAATCTGCCGCACAACTGGATCAGCCAGGTGGCCGAAGACGAAATCGTCGAAAAGCGCGACATGCTGGTCAATTTCACTGATGAGTTGTTCGAGAGCGGCCACCAGGTGTTCGCCGAATTGAAGACGCTTGCGCCATTGTTGGAGCGTGCTCAGTACGGCATTGAGTTCCGCTGCAAACGCACGATTCGCCAGGCCATGACGTTGATGCAACGAATCGCCGACAGTAGCGGCATCACTCGGCTTGGGCACTTTTTCATCCTCATGGAATTGCTCGCGGCCAGCGATGATTTCCAGTTATTGTCCGGCGCCACCACGCCGCAACTGGCGGACGAGCACAATATCGATCGCACCAACCGCGCGGTCGATTACATCTTCAGCCACTACGCCCGGGACATTTCCCTGGAAGAAGTCGCCGAGCATCTGGGCATGACACCGACCTACTTCAGCCGCGTATTCAAACAGGCGACCGGGCGCACCTTCATCGAGTTCGTCAATCGCTTGCGCATCAGCAAATCCTGCGAGCTGTTGGCCGATGGGGATAAACCGGTGACAGATGTGTGCTTCGAGTCGGGATTCAACAATATTTCCAACTTCAATCGGCGCTTTCAGCAGCTCAAGGGCATGACGCCTTCGCATTATCGACGCCTGGCGGTGCAGCGCCTGACTGAGCAAAACCACAGCTGAAAGCAGGATCAAAAGATCGCAGCCTTCGGCAGCTCCTACACCGGTCTTCTGTAGGAGCTGCCGAAGGCTGCGATCTTTTGAACTTGGCTATTAATCTCTGTAAACCTGTACATATCCGATGTCCTCCCCACGCTGCAATCCCCTTTCCTGCGTTTACCCCGTCAAAGTGCAGTACAAAAAAGTATCAGTCGAAGTGCGATGGATGATTTGTCAGTCCTGCGATTGAACGCTGTAATCAGCACACATTCTTCCTGCATTCGGAAGACACAAAAACAATAACCGTCCTTCTGCCTCCCCCGGGGTGCAGAAAAAGGAGTGCACGATGCAACCCACTGCAAAAGCTCTGCTTGCCCTCACCTGCATGACCCTCAGCAGCGTCAGCCTTGGCGCCCAGACCCTGACCATCGCCACCGTCAACAACAGCGACATGATCCGCATGCAGAAGCTCTCGAAAACCTTCGAGGCCGAGCACCCGGACATCAAGCTCAATTGGGTCGTGCTGGAAGAAAACGTCCTGCGCCAGCGCCTGACCACCGACATCGCCACTCAAGGCGGGCAGTTCGACGTGTTGACCATCGGCATGTACGAAGCTGCACTGTGGGGCGCCAAGGGTTGGCTTGAACCGATGAAAGACCTGCCGGCCAGTTACGCCCTGGACGATGTGTTCCCGTCGGTGCGCGAAGGTCTGTCGGTCAAGGGTTCGCTGTATGCCCTGCCGTTCTACGCCGAAAGCTCGATCACCTATTACCGCACCGACCTGTTCAAGGAGGCCGGCCTGACCATGCCAGAGCGTCCGACCTGGGAGCAGATCGCTGGTTTCGCGGAAAAACTCACCCACAAAGATAAAGAGCAATACGGCATCTGCCTGCGCGGCAAGGCCGGTTGGGGCGAAAACATGGCGTTGATCACCACCGTGGCCAATGCCTATGGCGCGCGCTGGTTCGATGAACAGTGGAAGCCGGAATTCACGGGGCCCGAGTGGAAAAACGCGCTGAACTTCTATGTCGACACCATGAAGAAATCCGGCCCGCCGGGCGCCTCCAGCAACGGTTTCAACGAAAACCTTGCGCTGTTCAACAGCGGCAAATGCGCCATCTGGGTCGATGCCAGCGTCGCCGGCTCGTTCGTCACCGACAAGACCCAGAGCAAGGTTAGCGACCACGTCGGCTTCACCTTCGCACCGCATCAAGTCACCGACAAAGGTTCGGCATGGCTGTATTCGTGGGCGCTGGCGATTCCGACCAGCTCCAAGGCCAAGGATGCCGCGAAAACCTTCAGCGCCTGGGCCACATCGAAAGAATACGGCGCACTGGTTGCCGAGAAGGACGGGATCGCCAACGTACCGCCAGGCACGCGCGCCACGACCTACAGCGATGCCTACATGAAGGCCGCGCCGTTTGCCAAGGTCACGCTGGAATCGCTGAAAGCCGCCGACCCGAGCAAACCGACGCTGAAACCGGTGCCGTACATCGGTATTCAATTGGTGACCATCCCTGAGTTCCAGGCGGTGGGTACGCAGGTCGGCAAGCTGTTCTCGGCGGCGCTGATCGGCCAGACCACGGTGGATCAGGCGCTGGCATCAGCGCAGCAGACCACTGAACGCGAGATGAAGCGCGCGGGTTATCCGAAGTAACCGCCACTAAACCTGTGGGAGCGGGCTTGCCCGCGATTAGGCCGGCACATTCAACATTGATGTCGGCTGTTAAATCGCCATCGCGGGCAAGCCCGCTCCCACAGGGTTCGCGTCGATGTCAGGAATGCGTCTTTCCTGAACATGTATCTGCACCCAACCGGTTGTGATCACCATGAATACTTCAACTGCCAAAGCCCAAATCGACCTGTCCCGGCCGCAGCGCAAAAGTCGCGTGGCCAATCCCGGCTGGTTTCTGGTCAGCCCTTCCGTGGCCTTGTTGCTGCTGTGGATGATCGTGCCGCTGGGCATGACCATTTACTTCTCGATGATCCGCTACAACCTGCTCTACCCCGGTGAAAACCAGTTCGTGGGGCTTGAGAACTTCACTTATTTCCTGACCGATTCGGGCTTCATGCCCGGCGCCACCAACACCTTGTTATTGGTCGGCAGCGTGTTGCTGATCAGTGTGGTGTTCGGCGTATTGATCAGCGCGTTGCTGGAGGCCAGCGAGTTTCTCGGCCGTGGCATCGTGCGGGTCATGCTGATTTCGCCGTTCTTCATCATGCCCACGGTCGGCGCGCTGATCTGGAAGAACCTGATTTTCCATCCGGTGTCGGGAATCCTCGCCTACATCTGGAAACTGTTCGGCGCACAACCGGTGGACTGGCTGGCGCACTACCCGCTGCTGTCGATCATCATCATTGTTTCGTGGCAATGGCTGCCCTTCGCAATCCTGATCCTGATGACGGCCATGCAGTCCCTCGACCAGGAGCAGAAAGAAGCCGCGCGCCTCGACGGTGCAGGTCCCATCGCCATCTTCTGGCATCTGACGCTACCGCACCTGGCTCGGCCGATTGCGGTGGTGGTGATGATCGAAACGATCTTCCTGCTGTCGGTGTTCGCCGAGATTTTCACCACCACCAACGGCGGCCCCGGCTACGCCTCGACCAATCTCGCCTACCTGATCTACAACCAGGCGCTGGTGCAGTTCGACGTCGGCATGGCCTCGGCGGGCGGCTTGATTGCCGTGGTCATCGCCAACATCGCCGCGATCATTCTGGTGCGGATGATCGGCAAAAACCTGACTGACAAAGCCTGAGGCCTGCCATGACTCTTCAACAATCCCGCCGGCTGCAAAGCCTGCTGCTCGGCACCCTGGCCTGGGCCATCGCGATCGTGGTTTTCTTCCCGATCTTCTGGATGGTGATGACCAGTTTCAAGACCGAAATCGACGCCTTCGCCACGCCGCCGCAGTTCATCTTCACGCCCACGCTGGAGAATTACCTGCACATCAACGAGCGCAGCGACTACTTCAGTTTTGCCTGGAATTCGGTGGTGATTTCCTTCAGCGCCACCGCGCTGAGCCTGCTGATTGCAGTGCCGGCCGCCTACTCGATGGCGTTCTACGAAACCCAGCGCACCAAAGGCACGCTGCTTTGGATGCTCTCCACAAAAATGCTGCCGCCAGTCGGCGTGCTGATGCCGATCTACCTGCTGGCCAAGAGTTTCGGCCTGCTCGATACGCGCATCGCGCTGATCGTGATCTACACGCTGATCAACCTGCCGATTGTGGTCTGGATGGTTTACACCTACTTCAAGGACATCCCCAAAGACATCCTCGAAGCCGCCCGCCTCGACGGCGCCACGCTGTGGCAGGAAATGGTCCGCGTGCTGCTGCCAATCGCCAAGGGCGGCCTCGCCTCGACCGTGCTGCTGTCGCTGATCCTGTGCTGGAACGAAGCTTTCTGGTCGCTGAACCTGACTTCCTCGAAAGCCGCACCACTGACCGCGTTGATCGCCTCGTACTCAAGCCCCGAAGGATTGTTCTGGGCCAAGTTGTCGGCGGTGTCGACTCTGGCCTGTGCGCCGATTCTGATCTTCGGCTGGATCAGCCAGAAACAACTGGTGCGCGGGCTGTCGTTTGGCGCTGTGAAGTAGATATTTCAGAAGCAAAAGATCGCAGCCTTCGGCAGCTCCTACACAGAGCACACCGTCCCCCTGTAGGAGCTGCCGCAGGCTGCGATCTTTTGATCTTAAAAAAACAACAATGCGGAGGCCCATCACCATGGCCAACCTGAAAATCAAGAATCTGCAAAAAGGCTTCGAAGGTTTCTCCATCATCAAGGGCATCGACCTGGAAGTGAACGACAAGGAATTCGTGGTCTTCGTCGGCCCGTCCGGCTGCGGCAAGTCCACGCTGCTGCGCCTGATCGCAGGCCTGGAAGAAGTCAGCGGCGGCACCATCGAACTGGATGGCCGCGACATCACCGAAGTCAGCCCGGCCAAACGCGACCTGGCGATGGTGTTTCAGACCTACGCGCTGTACCCGCACATGACCGTGAAAAAGAACATGTCCTTCGCCCTCGATCTGGCCGGTGTGCCGAAAGCCGAAGTCGAGCAGAAAGTTGGTGAGGCGGCGCGCATTCTTGAGCTCGGGCCGATGCTTGAGCGCAAACCTAAACAGCTCTCCGGCGGTCAGCGTCAACGTGTCGCGATCGGCCGCGCCATCGTGCGCAATCCGAAAATCTTCCTGTTCGACGAGCCGCTGTCCAACCTCGACGCGGCGCTGCGCGTGCAGATGCGTCTGGAATTGCTGCGCCTTCACAAGGACCTGCAAGCGACCATGATCTACGTGACCCACGACCAGGTCGAAGCGATGACCATGGCCGATAAAGTCGTGGTGCTCAATAGCGGCAGGATCGAACAGGTCGGCTCGCCGCTGGACCTCTATCACAGCCCGGCCAACCTGTTCGTCGCCGGTTTCCTCGGCACACCGAAAATGGGTTTCCTCAAGGGCAAGATTACCCGCGTCGGAGGCCCAAGCTGCGAAGTCGCGCTGGACGCTGGTACCCGCATTACCTTGCCTTTCAACGCCGCTCACCTGAGCGTCGGCAGCGCTGTGACCTTGGGTATTCGCCCGGAACATCTGGAGCTGGCACAACCGGGCGACTGCACCCTGCAAGTCACCGCCGATGTCAGCGAACGTCTGGGCAGCGACACCTTTTGCCACGTCAAAACCAGCGCAGGCGAAGCTCTGACCATGCGTGTGCGCGGTGATCTGGCGAGCCGATATGGCGAGCAACTGAATCTTTATCTGGACGCCGCCCACTGCCATTTATTCGATGCCGAAGGCGTGGCGCTGGCCCGTCCGCTGCGTGCGGCTGCCTGATTTTTTCGAGAGTTTTCCCATGAAACTGAACAAACAGAATCTCAACCGCCTCGCCGCCGAAGTGCAACTGCCGGCCTACAGCCTCAGCGACACTCGCCAGGGCATCGCGCACATTGGCGTCGGTGGCTTTCACCGGGCGCATCAGGCGTATTACACCGACGCGCTGATGAACACCGGCGAAGCTCTGGACTGGGCGATTTGCGGTGTCGGCCTGCGCGCCGAAGACCGCCGCGCCCGCGACGATCTCAAAGAGCAGGATTACTTGTTTACCCTGTTCGAACTCGGCGACAGCGATGACACCGAAGTACGCGTCATCGGCGCGATTCGCGACATGCTCCTGGCCGAAGACGGCGCGCAGGCGTTGATCGACAAACTCGCCGATCCGCAGATCCGCATCGTCTCGCTGACCATCACCGAGGGCGGGTACTGCATCGACGACAGCAACGGCGAATTCATGGCGCATCTGCCGCAGATCCAGCACGATCTGGCGCACCCGGGCGCACCGACAACCGTGTTCGGCTTCCTCTGCGCGGCCCTGGAGAAACGCCGTGGCGCAGGCACGCCAGCGTTCACGATCATGTCCTGCGATAACCTGCCGCACAACGGCGCGGTGACCCGCAAGGCGCTGCTGGCCTTCGCCACCCTGCGCAACACGGGGCTGCGCGACTGGATCGAGCAGAACGTCAGTTTCCCCAACGCAATGGTCGACCGCATCACCCCAATGACCAGCATCGCGCACCGTCTGCAGCTCGCCGACAAACACGCGGTGGACGACGCCTGGCCGGTGGTCTGCGAACCGTTTGTGCAATGGGTGCTGGAAGACAAATTCGTCAACGGTCGCCCGGCCTGGGAGAAGGTTGGCGTGCAGTTCACCGACGACGTGTCGCCGTACGAAGAGATGAAGATCAAATTGCTCAACGGCAGCCATCTGGCGCTGACCTATCTGGGGTTTTTGAAGGGCTATCGTTTTGTTCACGAAACCATGAACGACCCGCTGTTCGTGCGTTACATGCGCGCTTACATGGACCTGGATGTCACGCCGCAACTGGCGCCGGTGCCGGGTATCAACCTGGACGATTACAAAGACACGCTGGTAGCGCGGTTCTCTAACCAAGCGATTGCCGATCAGCTTGAGCGGGTGTGTTCGGATGGTTCGTCGAAGTTTCCCAAGTTCACTGTTCCGACGATCAACCGGTTGATCGCCGATGGGCGCGAGACCCGCCGCGCGGCGTTGGTGGTGGCGGCCTGGGCGTTGTATTTGAAAGGCGTGGATGAGAATGGCGATACCTATTCCATTCCTGATCCGCGGGCTGTTTTTTGTCAGGCGTTGGTGGCGGAGGATGCTTCGATGACGGAGCGTTTGTTGGCGGTCGAGGAGATTTTCGGCACGGCGATACCGAGGTCGGCGGAGTTTGTCGCAGCGTTTGAATGGTGCTGCGATAGTTTGCGCGAGGTGGGTGTTACGCGGACTTTGGAGCGTGTGCTGGCCTGAGTTATGCGGTGAAGCTACCGACGTCATCGCTGGCAAGCCAGCTCCCACACTTTCTCGATGGCACTCAATACTTGTGAACGACTGAGAACCCTGTGGGAGCTGGCTTGCCAGCGATTGGCCACACCCGGATTGACCTGACTCCTTGAGGATATTCTTGTGACAACCCGACGACTCTTCCTCGGCATAGACTGCGGCACTCAAGGCACCAAAGCGATCATCCTCGATGCCGCCAGCGGTCAGGTGCTCGGCCAGGGCGCCGCGGCGCACACGATGATCAGCGGCGCCAATGGCCGTCGCGAGCAAGACACTCACCAATGGCTTGAAGCTTTCGCCCTCGCCACCCGCCAGGCGCTGCTGGCGGCGGATGTCGACGGCCAATCAATCCTCGGCATCGGTGTTTCCGGCCAGCAGCACGGTCTGGTGCTGCTCGATGATGAAGGCGAAGTCCTGCGCCCGGCCAAACTCTGGTGCGACACCGAAACCAGCGCTGAAAACGACCGATTGCTCACCCATCTGGGCGGTGAAAAAGGCTCTCTGGAACGCCTCGGCGTGGTCATCGCCCCGGGTTATACCGTGTCAAAACTGCTCTGGACCAAAGAACAGCACCCAGACGTATTCGCGCGCATCGCTCGCGTCCTTCTGCCCCACGATTACCTCAACTATTGGCTCACGGGGCGAGCCTGCAGCGAGTACGGCGACGCTTCCGGCACCGGTTATTTCAACGTCCGCAGCCGCCAGTGGGATTTGCAGCTGTTGCGCGACATCGACCCCAGCGGACGCCTGCAAGCGGCGTTGCCGGAGCTGATCGATTCGCACGAAGCGGTAGGCACGATCCTGCCCGCGATTGCCGAACACCTGGGCATCAACCGCAACGCATTGGTGTCCAGCGGTGGCGGTGACAACATGATGGGCGCCATCGGCACCGGCAATATCCAGCCCGGTGCGATCACCATGAGCCTTGGGTCGTCCGGCACTGTGTACGCCTACGCCGATGCGCCGAAGGTCAGTGCGGATGCTTCGGTCGCGACTTTTTGCTCCTCCAGCGGCGGATGGCTGCCGCTGATCTGCACCATGAACCTGACCAACGCCACCGGCGCGATTCGCGAACTGTTCGAACTCGATCTCGATCAGTTCAACACCCTCGTCGCCCAAGCCCCTATCGGGGCTGAAGGCGTGTGTATGCTGCCATTCCTCAACGGCGAGCGCGTCCCCGCCCTGCCCCACGCCACCGGAAGCCTGCACGGCTTGACGCTGGACAACCTGACGCAGGCCAATCTGTGCCGCGCCGCCATCGAAGGCACGACCTTCGGCTTGCGCTATGGACTGGATTTACTCCGGCACAATGGTTTACAAAGCCGCAGCATTTGCCTGATCGGCGGCGGTTCGAAAAGCGCCGTGTGGCGACAAATCGTCGCCGACATCATGGACACCCCCGTCATCTGCACCGAACAGAGCGAAGCGGCCGCCCTTGGCGCGGCGATTCAGGCCGCGTGGTGCAAGTCATGGTCCAATGGCCACGAAGACACGCTGGCCGATCTTTGCCAGCGCTGCGTGAAGCTTGACCTGAGCAGTGAAACCCTGCCGAACGCCGCCAATGTCGCGGCGTTCCAGCAGGCTTATGAACGCTATCAACAGCATGTCGCAACCCTATAAAGAGCAAACAATTATGTATTTGGTGTGTGGCGAAGCGCTGTTTGATTTCTTCAGCGAAGACGATGCCAGTGGTCTGGCCTCGAAAGTGAATTTCAAGGCGATTGCTGGCGGCTCGCCGTTCAACGTCGCGGTGGGTTTGCGCCGTCTGGGTGTGGACTCGGCCTTGTTCGGTGGGCTGTCCACCGACTACCTCGGCCGCCGCTTGCAACAAGTGCTGCAGGACGAAGGTGTGTGCCCGGATTATCTGGTGGACTTCGCTTCACCAACCACGCTGGCGATGGTAGCCGTGGGTGCCAATGGCTCGCCGCATTACAGCTTTCGCGGTGAAGGCTGCGCTGACCGGCAACTGAGCCTGGCGCATCTGCCTACGCTAGGCCCCGAAGTACGCGGCTTGCACATTGGCTCGTTTTCCCTGGTGGTGCAGCCGATTGCCGACACACTGCTGGCGCTGGTGCAGCGTGAAAGCGGCAGACGCCTGATCAGCCTCGACCCCAACGTACGCCTCAATCCCGAGCCGAACATCGATCTGTGGCGCGAGCGAATCGCCACGCTGGTGCAACTGGCCGATCTGATCAAAGTCAGTGATGAAGACTTGAGCCTGCTCTATCCCGAGCAGGATCCGCAGCGGGTCATCGAAGGCTGGCTGGAGCATCGCTGCCACATGGTATTCCTCACCCGTGGCGGTGAAGGCGCAAGCGTGTTCAGTCGCGCCCACGGCTCCTGGTCAGTGCCAGCCTGTTCCGTGAAGATCGCCGATACCGTTGGCGCCGGAGACACCTTCCAGGCTGCATTGATTACCTGGCTGACCGAACAGGGTCTGGACTCGGTCGAAGGCGTGCAGCAATTGGCTCGCGAGCAGATCGACGCGATGCTCAAGTTCGCTGTGCAAGCGGCGGCGCTGACGTGCAGCAAGACCGGCCCGGATCTGCCCTATCGTCATCAATTGGCCTGAACGCGTAAACTGTCGCCCTTTTATGCGCATCACAGGACGACGGCTTTTGAATTCTCGGCAGACAATTGGACTATTGGTACTCGCGGCGCTGTTGACGGGCTGCGGCACCTCGCCGCCCCGCTCGCCTGAAAACATTTGCGAGATCTTCCGGGAAAAAAGCGATTGGTACGACGCCGCGCAAGTCACGCAAAAGCGCTGGGGCGTACCGATCCAGGTGCCGTTCGCGATCATGTATCAGGAGTCCGGCTACCGCTACGACGCCAAGACTCCACGCAAATACCTGCTCTGGATAATTCCGTGGGGCCGCGTCTCGACCGCCTCTGGCTATGCGCAGGCCAAGGATGAAGTCTGGTCCGACTACCAGAAAAGCACCGGCAGAAACTGGGCCGACCGCGAAGACTTCGACGACGCCATCGACTTCGTCGGCTGGTACATGGACAAGACCACCTCGATCAACGGCGTCTACAAATACGACGCCTATGGCCAGTACCTCAACTATCACGAAGGCTGGGGCGGTTATCGCAACAAGACCTACGCCAGCAAGGCGTGGCTGATGCCGACGGCGCGCAAGGTGCAGAATCGTTCCGACATGTATGCAAGGCAATATGCCGGGTGCAAGGAAGACTTGAATCGCGGGTTTTGGAGTCGGTTCTGGCATTGGTTGTAACACCCGTGTAGTCACCCGCGAGCTCTAACATGGCAAAGAGGAGGTTGTCACCTGTCAGATATGCCAGTTGTCTGCGGCTTGTCTCTCCTCTCTACTAAGTTCGACAGCGCCACTAACATCCACGGTGCCGTCAGGCCAGGACATCGAATTCTGCATCGACGCCTGTTTGCAAAACCTGAACGACGAACATGGAAGATCCGTCATGAACTTATCCCTTGCGCGACAAACCGCCATTTCTACCGCTGTACTTTTACCGCTGTTGATGTCGATGCTCAGCCCCGCTCAAGCGGCGCCACCGCAAGCCGTGCTGGTCGGACCGACTGGCAAGACGTGTTTGACCGCTGCGGTTACCGACAACGGTAACGTACTGGGCGCCTGCATAAATCAGACCCCAACGCTGGCCTGGTTTTTCCGTCCACCTTCAACCTTCATCAACTTGAAGCCACCGGCCTTGGGCTCGGCCTGCGACCCTCATCAAATGGGAGTCAATGTGATGGTGGGGACTTGTAAAAAGCTGCTAGGGATAAGTGGTGTTGTGACATGGTCTATTAATACGCCCTCAGGTCCGCCGACCGAACTCCTTCCTCTGATTCTGGATCTCAGAACTTCGTTTGGAGCCGCCAACCTGCACGGGCAAGTAGCAGGACAAAGTATCGGAACACGACAGACGGCAGTTCTATGGCCGCTGTTCGGTGAAGGAAAGCCAATCATGGTTTCCAACCGCTATGATAATTGCAAAGTTGCCGACATTAACGATGAGGCCCACAACGGCCTTCCGAATGTTGCGCTCAATTGTGGCAACAGCCCGAGGGTCGCGACCTACGATGGCGTTAAATATCTTGTAAACACGCTCAAGACGCCTGCAGATGCAACCAACTGCAAAGTTACCGCGATCAATAATAGCGATAAGGCCGCGGGAACCTGTCATTACACGAATGGTCCGTCCAAAGCGACCTTCTGGTCGAGTTTCGACGCAGTGCCGACAACACTGGCGTCTGCGAATGGCTACGCAACCGAGACCCAGTTTTTCAACGAAAACGACCTCATCGTCGTGAAGGAGACGGATACGACGCCTGGGAAAATCGTACGGCCGCGGTTGTGGCGCCAAGTGTCCAATCAAGCTCCGTATGTACCCGTACCTTCGGGCTGTAATCTCATCCAGGTCGACGCACTTGCCCAGGCCGTCGACAAGACCATCATGACCTGCGTGCCCACAGATTCGAATGCGCCGCTGGGCGTCTACACTTGGAGCCCTGCCGAAGGGTTGACTGAAGTACTGGGAATGGCCGGGACAGAAGACAACCTGGCGAGGACAATTTCCATCAGTGGCACCCTTGGCGGTGGGTATGGCGTGACTCCTTCCGGCAGCGCGCAGGCTTTCCAGGTTTCACTTCCCGGACTTTGAAGCGACGCGTTGCTTGAAAATGCTCGCTCCTACATTGGACGTCTATCGAACACAGAATCCGTGTTCACTGGAGATCCCTGTGGGAGCGGGCTTGCCCGCGATGGCGATGGGTCAAATTCCGAAAATCCAACGGTTACAACACGGAAAAGTTGTAACTCACAATCAACCGTGTTTCATCCACATCCCGGGCAAACTGCTGGTAATTCGTCCGGTAAGTCGCGTTACGCAAGCGTAAACTCACGTCCTTGAATGTCCCCGTCTGAATCACGTACTTCAACTCGCTGTCACGCTCCCACTCTTTGCCTTCCTGATCACTGCCCACGACCTTGATGTGATCACCGTTCACATAACGCGTCAGGAAACTCAGACCGTTGATGCCGATCGCCTTGAAGTCGTAGTCATAACGCAGTTGCCAGGAGCGTTCCTGCGCAGCGGCGAAGTCGTTGACTTGCACATAGTTGACCAGATACGGGTTGCTGCCATCGAGGTACGGCATCGAGTTGTCACCGCTCATGCGTTGCCAGCCAGTACTGAAAGTGTGGCCGCTGATGGCGTAAGACAGCATGCCGCTCAGTGCACGGTTGTCGATTGAGCCGGCTTTTGCATCGCCGCTGTCGGCACTTTTCAGCAAGCGCAAGTCAGCTTTCAATACACCGTTGCCCAACGGCTGATTGCCCAACAACCCCACAAAGTGCTGACGATAGATGTCTTCAAGTTCGGCGTAGTGATACTGCGCAGTCAGACGTTCGTTGATCTTGTAGTCGAAGCCGTACATGTCGAAATGGTCGGCGGTGGTGTTACATGCGTAGCGCTTGTTCTTGCAGTGCACGCGGATGTCTTGCGAATCGGTGGAGTCACGCGCGGTGTACTTGTCCAGACGCGCCGCCATAAAGGTCAGATCCTTCACTTCCTTTGAAGTGAGCATCGCGCCGTTGAACATCGTTGGCAGCAGACGGCCGTCGTTGTACTTCAGCAGCGGCAGATCCGGCAGCAGCGCGCCGTACTTCAGCACGGTGTCCGAGACTTTCACCTTCGCCGTCAGGCCCATCTTGGCGTACTGGCCTTTCGAACCGCGCGGGTCGTTGCCGCTCGATGGCAGCAAGCCGCTATTGCTGCGGTCAGGGCTGGAATCGAGTTGAAAGCCGAGCATGCCCAGCGCATCGATACCGAAACCCACCGTGCCCTCGGTGTAACCCGATTGCAGATTGAGAATGAAACCCTGCGCCGACTCTTCACGTTTGGAAGCGCCCTGATCGTTGGACGTGCGCCCATCACGGAAATCGCGGTTGAAGTACACCGTGCGCGACTCGATTTTCGCCGTTGTGTCTTCAAGAAATCCGCTGGCCTGCACTTGCGCGGTGAAACCGGCGCACAGCACAAAGGCTCCGAAGCCAAACGACTGGCGCGGGGTGATGAGAAAAAATGGGGGACGCATGAAAAACTCCAACATTGAAGCGTTTGCGCAAACGCGCAATAAGCCAGAAAAATAGCTCCCGTCCCGGATCAATGAAGCGCCGAGAGAAAGTGAACACGCAGGGGTGAGCCGCAATGATGGCAGATGGCTTTGACGTGCTACAGGCGACTTTAGTCTGAAACTGACTGGCTATTCTTCGGCGCTCTGCCGTTTGAACCCTCCAGATTGGCGAGCCATGCTTTTGGGGAATACCCGATTTTATTGGGCCGAACGTTCGTCCTAAGGGTTTTCCCTATAACCCGCACAGGCTGGACGTACGGCATTTGCGCCTTGAACGAGACGGTCTAATCCTGCAACATCCACCTCCTGCTTATTCAACGGACGGAATTCAAGGCATGCTGGACGCCAACGCAACCCACATCACCCTCACCCTCGAAGGCGTTTCCGCTGACCTGCAAGTCCTGAGCTTCACCGGTCGCGAAGCCCTCAACGAACCGTTCCGTTTTGACCTCGAACTGGTCAGCGCTCGCCCCGACCTCAAGCTCGAAGAGCTGCTGCACAAGCGCGGCGTCCTGACCTTCGGCGCCACCGGCGAAGGCACGATCCACGGTTTGGTGTACCGCATCGAGCAAGGCGATTCCGGCAAAACCCTGACGCGCTACAGCATCAGCCTGGTGCCACAACTCGCCTATTTGCGGCACAACCACGATCAGCAGATTTTCCAGCAACTGACCGTGCCGAAGATCATCGCGCAGGTGCTGGAAGATCGCGGCATCCTCGCCGACGCCTACAGCTTCCAGCTCAGTGCCGAGTATCCGGAACGCGATTACTGCGTGCAGTACGACGAATCCGACCTGCATTTCATCCAGCGTTTGTGCGAAGAGGAAGGCATTCACTTCCACTTCCAGCACAGCAGCAGCGGCCACAAACTGGTGTTCGGCGACGACCAGACCGTTTTCCGCAAACTCAAGGCCGTGAGCTACCAGCAAGACTCCGGCATGAGCGCCGACAAACCGGTGATCAAGCGCTTCAACCTGCGCCTGGAAACCCGCACCACCCGCGTCAGCCGCCGCGACTATGACTTCGAAAAACCGAAGATCCTGCCCGAAGGCGCGGTCAAGTCCGAGTTCGCTCCGGACCTTGAGGACTACGACTACCCCGGCCGCTTCACCACCCGCGAGCGCGGCAAGTTCCTCTCGACCCGAGCGCTGGAACGCCATCGCAGCGACTACAAACTCGCCGAAGGCAAAGGTGACGAGCCAACGCTCACCAGCGGCCATTTCCTCACCCTCGCCGAACACCCGCGCGCCGAGTGGAACGATATGTGGCTGCTGCTGGAAGTCTTCCACGAAGGCAAACAACCGCAAGTGCTCGGCGAAAACGTCACCAGCGACGTCACCGACAACAAAAGCGATTTTCACCAGGGCTACCGCAACAGCTTCATCGCGACCCCGTGGGACGCGCACTACCGCCCTGCCCTTGAACACCCGAAACCGAAAGTCCTCGGCAGCCAGACTGCCGTCGTCACCGGCCCGGCCGGCGAAGAAATCCACTGCGATCAATACGGCCGCATCAAAGTCCAGTTCCACTGGGACCGCGACGGCCAGGCCGACGATAAAACCACCTGCTGGATGCGCGTCGCCAGCGGCTGGGCCGGCGCAGCCTACGGCGGCATCGCCATCCCGCGCATCGGCATGGAAGTACTCGTCACCTTCCTCGAAGGCGATCCCGACCAGCCACTCGTCACCGGTTGCCTGTACCACAAGGAAAACGTCGTCCCCTACGACCTGCCGGCAAACAAAACCCGCAGCACCTTCAAAACCCTCAGCTCGCCGGGCGGCAAGGGCTACAACGAATTTCGCATCGAAGACAAAAAGGGCGTCGAACAGATCTACATCCACGCCCAACGCGATTGGGACGAAAACATCGAGCACGACCAGAAGATTCGTGTGGGCAACGAACGACACGACACCGTTGAAGCCAACACCCTGAGCGAGTTCAAGGTTGAAGAACACCGGATTACGCATCTGGATCGCAAAAGCGAAATGCGCGCGGATGATCATTTGACCGTGGGCGTGACGCAGCATGTGAAGGTGGGGACTGCTCAATTCGTCGAAGCCGGCACCGAAATCCACTACCACGCCGGCGACAAGGTTGTGGTTGAGGGCGGTATGGAGCTGACCGCCAAGGCTGGCGGGAGTTTTGTGAAGGTTGATGCGGGTGGCGTTACGATTAGTGGCGCTGAGGTGAAGGTTAATACCGGGGGGGCGCCTGGGGTGGGGAGCGGGATCGGGATTTTGATTCCGTTGATTCCGGGGTTGGCGGCAACGGACATTGCCGGCAAGTTGATGGAAACGGCCAAAGCCAATCCGACGTGGCTGGAGTTGAATTTGCACTACGACAATCTGGAACCGGTGCCGGGCGCGTCTTATCGCGTGGATTTTGCCGATGGCTCGACCCGTGAAGGCGTGCTGGACGATGACGGCTTCGCCCGTTTGGAAGACGTGCCGAAAGGTCCGGCCAAAGTCTATTACGGCGAGGATCCGCGGCCTTTTGATCGCGAACCAGTGAAAATCGTCCAAAGTAGCGATGCAAAGGTCAATGAGGACATTCGAAAACTTGGACTCGATCCAGACAACGTTGATTTACAAGCACTAGTGGAGAAAGCCGCAGGGAGGCTGACATGAGTGAAGAAGCGCAAACTGAAGACCGTACAGCAGCTTATAAAGAGGCAGCAGTCGAACTTGCGAAGGGTATTGCCTTAGGAGCCGTACCCTTTCTAGGTCAAGCGATCGACGCGTACGACACAGTAGAGTCCTCTATCGTCCTCTACAATGCGGAAACTGCAGACGGTAAAGATGAAGCAAAATTTGATTTACTCCTTGCAGTTATCGGCTGGATTCCTGGACCAGGTGATGGTCTGAAAAAAAGCATGCGCATAGTCAATAAAGATCCTCAGCGTTATGCCCCGGTTCTATTTGATTTGTTGCGTTTTGTATTGCAAGAGTGTGGTATCAAGACAAGTCCGGAGGAGTTGCTAAAAGAAGTATTCAACGCGTCGAAGCTCCGAGGTGAACTTGACGACATCATTAGCGCGGTAAAAGGTTCTTCAGCTTTCCAAAGCCTGCCCAACTGGGCTCAATCCGCAGTTGTCACCGTACTCGCGACCGCTCGCGACAACATGCCAGAAATGATCGGCATTGTGGAAAGGCGCTTAACAAAATGGAAAGGGATGCAACGTAATAGTTCCGCATTATCTTCAGGATCTACCCACCCCAAGAGGGTAGAAAAACCTGCTGGCAAGGACGCGACCGTAGCAAAAAATGGCAAAGACGGTCCAAGTTCCGCTCACTCCAACCAGCCTGCTAACACGAAGCTAGCCGTTGCCACCGCAGACATCCTCAACGAGGGCTTAGGTGTGTGCGGAGAGCATATCGCAGACTATATATGCGCAGAGAAATTTGGCTGGGGAAAAAAGTGGGACGGTCATGATAAAGGTTCAGAAGGCAAATGGCTGGACGGGAAACCGAACGGCGATACGCTTGGAAAGTTGTCAAAAGGTGGCAACCCCAAGGCTAGACATGTTCTATACAAACTTACAGATGGGGCAAATGGAACCGGAATCGACTCCATCTGGCGAGCGAACCCAAGTACAAACAATAATAAAAAATTCGCTATAGTTGAAGCGAAAGCTAGCAAGCGGGAAGACGCGCCTAAGTTTCTGCAAAAAATTGAAGGTTCAAAACCAAAGATTGCTTCCAAGCTAGGACTTTCCGGGGTTCTGGATCCTTCTGAACTTCTCGAACCGATTACGGATGACGCAGATCAGAATAAACCCGCCAAACAAAAGGCAGGTGGAAAAGCTGGCGGAAAATACGGTGGCAAATCAGGCGGAAAAACCTCAAGTGACAATGCAAAAGCTACTAACGACAAGAACATTCCGAGTGGCAAAAACAATAAAAAAACAGATGAAAAGTCAAAGAAACACATAGTTCAGATGAGTCGCGTTTGGATAACATCAAAGCTACCATTGGCGATAAAAAATATTGAACTACGAGAAAGCATCATGAAGTCCTATACTCGCCACTTATTTTTCACTCCTCTTTATCATAAGAGCCTCAGCCCCAAAGCGCATGCTGACGCTCAGCTGGCAAGTTCACATGAAGAAACTCACCGCGATCACGACGGGTTTCATTATGGCGAGGAGGAAGTAAGAGAGGCCGTTAATAAACGATTAGCCTCATTACGAAAAAAATATGGGAATTTGGACGTATTAAAAGAAGAGGCTAGAATACCAGCATGAACAGACGCCAAAAATTCATTTTCGACTCTTACTATCAAAAATCCATAAAACTTTATGACGAAACAGAATCCCGCTGGGAAAATGAAACCATGCAGGCAGATAACCCTGCACAGGAAAAGGCTCTTCGCACAGGCTACTTTAAAGAATCTGCATTCAATGCACTACTGATAAGCTATACCGCAGGGGAACCAATAGAAACGCTACTCCCAAGGCTAGAAAAGCTTATAACTTGCTATGAAATCTATCAGAATGCTCTAGCTTTGGAAGACGGCGAACCTGACATTTCACCATTAGCAATAGATGATTGGCCTGAGCAATATGAAGAGTGTGTCCAAGTTATCAGCCTATGCATATTACTGCATCAAAAAGATTTACTTATCCGCTTTGTCAACTTGATTGATCGCGCAGGATATGCACACGAAGATACTTTATACGAAGATCTTCTGCGCAAAATTCTTCCTGGACGGTCAGATCTTGATGAATGGTATCACGAACTTTATTCGCCGCTAGTGAAAGCAATTTACTCTGATGACGAAAAAGAAGCGAGCGACCTGCTACTTGAATACTGCAAAGAATGGTACCCCGCGTTCGGAAAACTACAAACCAACTGGCATGATAGCCACTTAGACATAGAAGATGATGATGGAAACTATGTTGGGTATTGGGCTTTCGAAGCCGCTGCTGTCGCTTTTCTGTACGGAATAGATGATCGTAAGATCAGTCATATGGTCTACCCTAAAGATTTAGTCGAATATGCTAGAAACTATCAATCATCAAGCTCCTCGCAAACATCTCGAGTGGACGCGGGAAAACCGTGCATAAAGTCAGGCTTTTGGTTCACTCCCGCTCAAAACGATTCTCGCCGTTACTTCAACCAAGGAGAAATCATGCCAAAGTTTGATAATTCTGCTTGGGGCGACACGATCTGGTATTGGTCTGGCGAAGAATAAGCTGCTCTACCGTTCGCTCGGCGCTAATTTTCCGGCGCTGAGCGAAGAATGCAAGAGAGCGAAAAACACACTTGGATATAGTGTCAGAATCATTCTGCACATTACTAAAATAAAAACCAAGTCAAAGCAAGTTGAAAGCATTTCACTGAAAAATATCGGCAATACTAATTTTTACCCTTGAGTGAAAACTCTACTAGGAACGGAAGACAAGAATTTTTAACCGAGGCCAGATATTTCGATTTTCGCGATTACAGCGACGAAACCAAAGAGTTCTGGGCGAACAACGGCACCAAAGCCGAACGGCCTAAACTTCTTAAAAAATACTGCCGGCAATGGTATCGAGCCTTCAAGCAAGCACCTTGGCACGACTCCCATCTTCAAGGAGAGGAAGGAACCTACGTAGGGTATTGGGCATTTGAAGCAGGCGCTGTTGCCTTTCTGTATGGCATTGACGACAGCAAAATCGATCAAATGGTTTATCCAAAAGGTTTAGTCGAATACGCCAGAAACCATCAACCGCTTAATGAATATCAAATTGCTCGTATAGATGAGGTCAACCATGCAGTATGACTGGTTATTGGTATACATCCGCACAAGCGAACTGGAGATGTTACTTCCTGCTGGGTGAAACGACGCCTAGTTTTAGTGATTATAAATGGAGCGAAACCATTTGGTATTGGGCGACTGAAGAATAAAGGCGCCGGGGCTTTCAGGAAGAGAATCGATATGAGTACACGGCAGAAGTTCTTGAGCGAGGCACGCTATTCTAATTTTTTCAGAAACAAGGAAAAGACCAATTTTTTCTTCGAAGAAAATACTTTTCAGGCGAACTCAGAGAACCAAGAAAAATCTCTGAGAGCTCGTCACTTCCAAAAATTGATACTCAAAGAAATACTTATCCGCTACACAGCCGGAAATGAAATAAACACTCTAATCCCATTGGTGGAAAGTCTTGTCGACAGCTACGAAACACTTCAAGAAAAACTGGCTACCTATGAAGGCATCCCGAATATAACACCGTTAATCATTGATGATTGGTTAGATCAGTATGAAGAATGCGTCCAGGTGTTTAGTTTATGCATACTTCTCCATCGTACCGATTTACTAAAACGCTTTGTTGCACTTATTGATTCTGCAGGGTACGCCGGCGACGATACGCTTTACGAAGACCTTCTTTGCAAGCTTCTACCCGATCGATACGATGTTGACCGTTGGTACCACGACGTCTACACCCCCCTCGTCCTTGCCATCTACGAAGAAGACAAAGATGAAGCTTCAAATCTATTGAAAAAATACTGCGAAAATTGGTATCCGGCATTCAAACAAGCCCCATGGCATGATTCGCACAAACAAGGTGACGAAGGAAGTTACTGTGGTTATTGGGCTCTGGAAGCTGGAGCTGCGGCGTTTCTGTATGGCATTGATGACCGAGACGTAGACCACATGGTTTACCCGAAGGACTTGGTTGAATACGCAAGAAACCATAAACCTTCCGATAAGGCTCAGACTGGACGCATTGATTCCGGTCAGCCATGCAGCAAAAAAGGCTACTGGTTTACTCCGGCTGAAGCGGATTCTCGTCGCCATTTCCTACAAGGTGAAATCATGCCGAAGTATGAAGAATCCACTTGGGGAGATACTATTTGGTATTGGTCAGGCGAAGAATAAAAAATATGCGAAAAAGACAAAAACTCTTCAATTACGCCCATTACGAGAATTTCTTGAGAGATGACGGCGAAGCTAATGAAATTTTAAAAACCACCAAATTCAAGTCCGACACCCCCGAAGGTGAAGCGACACTGCGCTCAAGATTTGCTCAGCGCTTAGCACTTCGAAAGCTAATGGCCATGTATACAGCAGGCGAAGAAATATCCTCGCTGACTCCTCAGCTTGAATATCTAGTTGGAAAATATGAAATCCGGCAGGCGGCACTAGCCTTATCTGAGCAATCTCCTGAAATTTCACCACTTGCAATAGACGATTGGCCACACGAGTATGAGGAATGCGTTCAAATTATAGGCCTTTGCATTCCATTACATCGAACAGACCTGCTTAAGCGCTTTGTTAAGTTGATAGATAATGCTGGGTATGCGGGCGACGATACATTGTACGAAGATCTACTCCGCAAAATATTACCTGGCAGAACTGATGTAGACCAATGGTACCACGATGTTTATTCTCCGCTTGTGCAAGCCATATATGCAAAAACAAAAGAAGAGGCCACAAGCTTTTTAAAAAAATATTGCAGCCAATGGTATCCAGCCTTTAAACAAGCTCCTTGGCATGATACTCATCTGCAGGGAGAAGATGGAAGTTATGTAGGTTATTGGGCCATTGAGGCAGGCGCTATTGCCTTTTTGTACGACATAGATGACATCAAAATTGATCACATGGTGTATCCAAAATACTTGGTTGAATACGCCAGGCGCAATGTAAACCGGTAAACTTCACACTCATCGAAAACGGACTTCGGATTCAACACCCATGGAATTGCAATTCACCATCACCCCCGAACATACGCAGGGCAGAATCGCCAAACTGCTTGAGCAGGAGATGCTCAAGGATGATCAACTGCAGGCCCGGTTGTCAGGCTATGTGGCTCGCTTACAGGATCGCATGCTCGCACCACTATTTTTTTTGCTGGGGCTGATCGGCGGCATGGCGGCCATCTATTTCCCCTCGCGAGAGTTGAGCCCGGAGAAACTCATCTCCATGGTGCTCTTCACAGTGATTTTCGTTGTGTGTTGGTGGATCTATTCCGGTCGACTGCTTAGTCGTTTGCGCAAACGTATCGCCGATAAACGTGCGAAACCTCGCAAGCCTTTTCACAACGTAAATCGACGCCTGATCGAATCAACGTTACGAACCAAGCTCAAGGCTGCTGAAGGCGCTTATCGCCTGGAGTTCGACGACCGTGGTTTCACCTTGATCAAAATAAAGGGCAAAGGCGCCAAAAGCGGGCTTGCCTGGGAGCAAATTGTGCGCTTCAAGGTAACACCCGACTTCTACTCCGTTGCCTGCGCCAAACTGGATAGTAAGGGCAAGGCCTATCACATCCCTCGACACAGCGGTTTGATGGACTCAGACACGTATCAGCAAGGATTGGGGTTGTTTTTGAGCCTGGTGCCTGTCTCCGCGCTTGAATAGCACACATGAATGCTGCGAAACACGGGTATCGTTCTTGCGTTAACAGGGAAAGATTGGCAATAAACAAACATCAACGGGTTTTACTAAAGCCCATTACCACTACAGCAAAATAGATCACATGGTGTACCCAAACTGTCTGATGGAATATGCAAGAAACCAGCGCCAAACAAGGCGCTAATTAGAAGCGAGTTCTCACCCTGAGGACCTGACGCTGGCTATTCTGCTTTGCTCAAGCGATTTGATGGGGAGCCCCGCCTGACTCCCTGTTAAAAATTGCTGTTGAGTATCAGGCCGGCGCCTTCCAGTTCAACATCTGCTGCTGCGCAACCTGCAGTAAATCATTGCCGTCCTGAACCAGCAGGTACAACGCATGCGTAATGTGCGGAATGTCCTCGACATCGGCGTGTTTGAAGCAGAGGCAATGCAGGGTTTCGAGTAGATCGGCCGAGGCGCGGACGCGCTGGACGGCGGCTTCGAGGATGTCTTTGGGATTGGCTTCGGTGTCGATGAGCAGCGTTGGACTTTCGGTAACGTTGCTGTTGAGGGCGAGATAGCGGTTTTGCAGCGGTTTAATTATTGGCATAGGTGGTTACTCAGACTGGGGCGATAGTAACCGCCAACACTGTGACCAAACAGTGGGAGGCGGACTGTATGCAGGCTTGGTCAACCGAGAACAACCCCAAACTCAGCTCGCCCGAAGGCGTCCTGCACACAGCCGCCACAGCAATGCACCGCAAGGACATAGATGTCCGCAGCGCAAATGACGGCACATCTGCAATGGGGGAAGTTATCAGGTGACCAAACCCGAATCGCTGATTTTGCAGCGACACCGAACCATACCCGCCCCACTCCAGCTGCCGAAAGCAGACAAGGCATCTGTCCTTGTAGGAATCCGCACTCCCTCCCGCGGAAATCGCCCCGCTCCCTGACAGCCGGCATTCAACTCGGTTAACCATCGCTTAACGTCGTGGTCAAAAACTCTACTGAACCGCACGCCCTCAGCCTCTCGCTGGCGCCCAGTGCGGCAGGTTCGGCTGCATCGCGCCGAACTCTCATCCGTCGTACGGGAGTCGCACCATGAACATTCGCACGTTAATGCTCACCACCGCCCTCGCCTCTACCGCGTTCGCCGGGCTGGCCCAGGCCAATGACACGTCCACTTCGTCCAGCGCCGTTCCCTATCATTACGGTATGCCGCTGCATGTGGCGAAAGTGGTGTCGCTCACCGAGCCGCCAACGATGGATTGCAAGGTGATCACTGCCAACATGAAGTACATCAATAGCAACGGGCAGCCTCAGGAAATCAGCTACCGGAAATTGTCTGACGCGTGCAGTTATCAGAACTGACAGAAAAGTCTGATTTGCGGCGTTGCAGTAGGCTTGGAGGGTTCCCGGGGTTATGCTCGGGGCCCGCCTCACTGCCGCAAGGATTCGCCATGCAGTTGTCGTTTCGCACGTTGTCGAGCTTCACGTCTTTGTTGTGTTTTCTACTGGCGATCGTCTGGGGATTTTTGCCGGATATGTTGTTGGCCATCTGGAGCATCGAGTCTTCCGGGGTCGCGGGTTTTGTTGCGCGGCGCAGTGCGGTGTTGTTCGCGGCGTTGGGAGTGATGTTTTATCTGGCGCGCAAGGCACCGCCGTCGCTTGGGCGTAATGCGCTGAGCAACGGGTTTATCGTAGGTTGTTTTGGTTTGGCAGTGCTGGGTTTTGCTGAATGGCTGAACGGCCACGCCGGCCCCGGGATTCTGCTCGCGGTGCTGGTCGAGTTCGCGCTGGGCCTTGGATTTTTGCAGGCCCGGCGCGTGACGGTAGAACTGGGTGAAACGGTGCGTTAAATGGCTCTGGATCGTGGACTGTACTGCTGCGGCAATGCTTTTTGCGCAAGTTCCGAACGCAGCCCGGCGATCAGGTCGTTGATTTCACGACAGCCATTGAGGTGGCTGGCATCGATGTCACTAACGAGCAGATCGACCTGATCGGTCTTGTGATCGCCAAAAACCTTGACGGTCATCGACAAGTCCGGCGACAGCGTGCATTGGCAACGTTTAGGCAGAAAGCTGCTTTCAATGATGTTGCGTAGTTCCAAGGCAGAAAGAAACATGGTGAACCTCTCCTTATTGATGAGACTGCCAATCAACTCTTCACGTTGACCGTTTTTGCTGCCCCTGCGCGGGTGTGTCCCCGCTTACTCCTTGGGTGTAGCAAACGGTGATACGGCGAAATGCCTCTTGGAGTGTAGGCGTCCGAACCCGGTACGCTGCACCAAATAGACGCATAAAGCATGCCTCTCATCAGATCGTTTTGACCCTAGTGAAATCAAGCACTTGCCAACAGGGCCAGCATTGAGCCAGTTGCAAATTGCATGAATCGCCTCTCGAGGCACTGCAAATTGCATGTCGGTCGCAGTTTGCATTCAGCGTCGGTGACAGTAAGAATGGCGCTCAACCACACTACACCTGCAAGGAGGCTTTTATGGGTTCTTTCCAAGCTTACGCGACCGTCGGCCTGATGATCGCCAGCCTGTCCAGCCTCGCCCAAGCGGCCAAACTGGAAGATGTCGCGCCATATCCCAAGGCAGAGACCGGCTTCACCCGACAGGTCATTCATCTTCCCAAGCAGGACAAGGAAGAGAATTTCCAGGTCGAAATTCTCGCGGGCAAAACCCTTGAAGTGGACTGCAATCTTCAACGCCTCGGCGGGATGCTGGACGAGAAGAACCTCGAAGGCTGGGGTTACCCGTTCTACCGACTGGAAACAGTGATCGGGCCGATGAGCACGATGATGGCCTGCCCATCCGGCTCGCAGAAAAAACGCGCGTTCGTACCTGTCGTCGGCGACGGCTTCATGCTGCGCTACAACAGCAAGCTGCCGGTGGTGGTCTACGCTCCGTCGGACGTGGAAGTGCGTTATCGCATCTGGTCCGCCTCGGACAAAGTCGGCACTGCCCTTCAGGAATGACCTGAGCAAGGAGCGTCATCGGTGATTACCTGCCACGTCAGATACGTGATCGACCCTTATCAATTGACCGAGTTTGAGGCGTATGCCAAGGCCTGGCTCGGCATTGTCGAGCGACTGGGCGGCACCCATCACGGCTACTTCTTGCCGTCCGAGGGTGCGAGCAATATCGCCTACTGCCTATTCAGTTTTCCGTCGCTGGCGGATTACGAAAGCTACCGGCATATCGCGATGACCGACCCAGAGAGCACCGCGCTGGTGGAATCACTGGTCGAGAAGAAATTCATTATCAGTTACGAGCGCAGCTTCCTGCGCCCACTGCTGTCCTGACCACCATTACGCCGGCAAGCCGCATGCAGCGGCGCGCTCGGCGACGTGGCGCAGGCTGTCGAAATTGATGTTGGCGCCTGAGTCGATCGCCACGAAGGTCTGATCCCGCACACCACTTCGCCTCACGTATTGCTTGATCCCCGCCACCGCCAACGCGCCGGAAGGCTCGGTGATCGAGCGGGTATCGTCGTAGATATTCTTGATCGCCGCGCAGAGTTCGTCATTGCTGACGGTGATGACTTCATTTACGCAAAAGCGACACACTTCAAACCCGTACTCTCCGATCTGCGCCACGGCCACGCCGTCGGCGAAGGTGCCTACGCTGGGTAAAACTACCCGTTGCCCCGCGTGCAGCGCAGCTTTCAGGCACGCCGAATGCTCTGATTCGACGCCGATGATGCGCACTTCCGGGCGAAGGTATTTGACGTAAGCCGCGATGCCGGCGATCAAACCGCCACCGCCCACCGGGATGAAGATTGCGTCCAGTGCGCCTTGATGCTGACGAAGGATTTCCATCGCAACCGTGCCTTGTCCGGCGATGACGTCCGGGTCATCGAAGGGTGAAACGAAGATGCGGCCTGACTGCTCGGACATTTTCAACGCATGTGCCAGGGCAAAGGGGAAGCTCTCGCCGTGCAGCAGTGCTTCGGCACCGCGACTTCGCACACCCAGTACTTTGAGTTCAGGCGTGGTCGACGGCATGACGATGGTCGCCGCGATGCCCAGTTCACGCGCTGCCAGTGCCACGCCTTGCGCGTGATTGCCGGCCGACGCGGTGATCACGCCACGTGCCTTCTGCTCGTCGCTCAATTGCACCAACTTGTTGTAGGCACCGCGGATCTTGAAGGAGAACGTGGGTTGCAGGTCTTCGCGCTTGAGCAGGATGTGATTGCCGAGCGCTTCGGACAATGCCGGCGCGGCCTGCAATGGCGTGCGCACAGCAATGTCATACACCGGCGCGGCAAGGATCTTTTTTACATAGTGCTCAAGCAGGGCTTGCTGGTCGTTCATCATCGTCTCCTGACTAACCCCGTCCTGTAGGTGCTGCCGAAGGCTGCGATTTTTTGGTCTTGTCTTTGATTCTATAAACCAAAGTCAAAAGTTCGCAGCGTGCCGCAGCTCCTGCAGGGGTCGGTGTTCGTGGTTAAAACCCGGGAGACAGAAAATGAAAACCCGCCTCTAGGGCGGGTTGGGTGCTGCAGTCGTGAGCTAGCCCGCCAAATAAGGAATGGCGGTAATAATGCTTGGCTGGCAACACAACACAGTGGAAGTCATGAGCTGAAAATTAGCCCGAGCGCTAATGGCAAGTCAATGGCCAATTTCTGGCACAAACGATAGGCTGGCGATTCTCCTCATCACTTCAAGGAATGAACGCATGATGTCTATCACCCTGCCCCTCACGGCTTTGCTCGCATTTACCGGCTACACCGTTTCGGTGATGCTCCAGGCCGAGCAGTCGTTGATCGATTTCGGCATCAGCCTGATGTCGCGGCCAGATACCGCGCAAGTGGTGATTGATCTGTATTTGCTGGCGACGCTGGCCGGGGTCTGGATGGTCAGGGATGCCCGCTCGCGTGGGCAGACGGTTTGGTCGGTGGTGCCTTATTTGTTGCTGACGGCGGTTTTTGTGTCGATCGGGCCATTGTTGTATCTGGTGGTTCGTGGTGTGAGGGATCGGAAGAACATGATCAATACACGTCAACCGAGCTGATCCGGATGACTTGTTGCTGCTGAATGAGCCTTCGCGAGCAGGCTCGTTCCCACCGTGGATTTTGCCAGACGCCATATTCCTTGAATTTACCTGCGCCCTGAACAGTCACTGTCTATGCAATGAAGAAAATTTCGCTCTGTGCTTTTCAAACACAGACATGTCCCTTCGTGGAGCCTTGCCCATGACTATCCGATCCGTTATGTTCGCCGCCCCGTGGCTACTGGCCGCCGCCCTGTCCAGCCCAATGGTCATGGCCAGTGGCGATGAAAAGAATCCCGTGCAGAAACCCGAGTGTCCAAAAGGCCAGGTCTGGGACAGCAAGACCCAGAAATGCGTTCTGCTCACCAGCGGCGTTTTGCCGAGTGCCAACGTACTGACATCGATTCATCAAGCACCTGAACACCCATAAACGGAGTCCATCATCAGCGATCAGGCATTCAGAGCAGAACTGGCACAGCACCTCGCACGACTGTGGCGCTACGGTCTGCTGCTGTCGCGCAATCGGCATGTGGCCGAGGATCTCGTGCAGACAACGTGTGTGCGTGCACTGGAGCGTGCTGCGCAATACGTCGCGGGGACGCGCATGGATCTCTGGTTGCTGAGCATTCTGCATTCGACCTGGCTCAATGAAGTACGCGCCCGTCGTGTGCGTCAGGGTGGTGGACACACTGATGGACATATGACGCTCGACGGCGAATACGTGGCGCAAACACACGTCATGGCGGCGCAGGTGATCCGCCGCGTCGATGCGCTGCCCGAAACCCAGCGCGAAACGGTGTATCTGGCCTATGTCGAGGGCCTGTCGTATCGCGACGTCGCCGAGATCCTGCAAGTACCGATCGCTACGGTGATGAGTCGTCTTGCCACCGCCCGCCTCAAACTCGCCGAGTATCCGCCGCTGCAAGCGGTCTCGAAAACCACCGAAGGGGATCGCTGATGAATGCACCTTCGGATGAGCAACTGGTGGCGTATCTGGACGGCGAAGTCGCCGAGGATTATCGCCGCCAACTCGACGCGGCCATCGCCGATGATCCGCTGCTGAACCTGCGCGTGCAGTGGCTGAATCGCAGCAGCCTGCCGTACAGGGCCGCTTACGATGAACTGGCGCAACAGGCACCGCTCGATCGCCTGCAAGCACGACTGGATGCCATCCCTTCGCCAGAAAACCCGGGACTGAGTCGGCGCTGGTTTGTCGGTGCTGCCGCCGCAACATTGATAGCCGGTGGCGTACTCGCCGACCGCTTGTTTCTCGGCTGGCAGGTGCAACAAACGCATGAGTGGCGAGGCTTGGTCGGCGACTATATGGCGCTGTATGGACCGCAGACGCTCGACCACTTGCCTGCCGACGAAGCCACACAACGCGCGCAGTTGCGCACGGTCGATGCGCGAATGGGCCTGAGTCTTTCGCCTGCCGTGTTGAAACTGCCGGGCGCCGAATTCAAACGCGCACAGATGCTTGAATATGACGGTGTGCCGATTGCGCAGATCGTTTATCTGGATGCCAGGCACCGGCCATTAGCGCTGTGCGTCACCCGCTCGAACAGCGGCAGCCGGCCGCTGGAGCATGAAAGTCGGCATGGTATGAATGTGGTGTATTGGACCGAGCGCGAGCATGCCTGGATGCTGATCGGCCATGACGCCCCGGCGGCACTGGCAGACAAGGCAAAATTGTTGAAAAGCCGCATAAGTGCATGACCCAGACTGCTCTATGCTGAGCGAGTGATTTTCCGAGGATGATTCACCGATGCCCATTTCGTCTCGTGCTGCTTTACTGGTGATCGACGTTCAGAACGACTTCATTCCCGGCGGCCAATTGCCGGTGCCTGAAGGCGATCATATTGTGCCGTTGATCAACCGCCTCGCGCGCCAGTTCAAAAAGGTCGTTATTGCCCAGGACTGGCATCCAGCCGGCCATGCGTCGTTCGCTTCCAGTCACCCCGGCCACCAGCCTTATGATGTCATCGAGTTGCCTTACGGCGAGCAGACCCTGTGGCCCGAGCATTGTGTGCAAGCCACACCCGGCGCCGAACTCCACCCGGAACTCGACCTGCCGCACGCCCAATTGATCATTCGCAAGGGCTGCAATCCTGACATTGATAGTTATTCGGCGTTTCTGGAGGCAGACCGTCGCACGACCACGGGACTGTCCGGCTATCTGAAAGAGCGCGGCATAGACACGGTTTACATGGTCGGTCTGGCGCTGGATTTCTGCGTAATGTACTCGGCGCTGGACGCTCGGGCGGCGGGGTTCAACGCGTTTGTAGTGCTGGATGCTTGCCGGGCGATCGACATGAATGGATCGCTGGCGGCCGCGATGGACCGGATGCAGGGTGCTGGCGTTGGACTGATTCAATCGACCGAGCTGACCTGAACAACGCGCCCCCTGTAGGAGCTGCGGCACGCTGCGATCTTTTGATCTTGATCCTTAAAAAACAAGATCAAAAGATCGCAGCCTCGTTTTACTCGACAGCTCCTACAGGGACTTGAGTTTCAGGCAGCTGTCGGCAACCACAAACGGAATCGCGCCCCACCCAAAGGCGAAGACTCGACCGTCAAGGTCCCGCCTTGAGCTTCCAGGGCCCTGCGGCTGATTGCCAATCCCAACCCAAACCCGCCCGTGGCCCGATCCCGGCTGCGATCCAGTCGATAAAACGGCTCGAAAATCCGCTCTCGCTCATCGTCAGGAATACCGATGCCGTCGTCATCCACCCAGATCTCGCAACCCTCAGCGTTAACCTGTACGCCAATCTGAATGCGTTTCTCGCAGTAGCGCATGGCGTTGCGCACCAGGTTCTGAATCGCTCGGGCGGTCAACCGCGGGTCGAGCGAAAAACGTTCGAGCTGGCCGTGCAACAGCACGTCGATGACGATTTCCGGCGACTCCAGCTCTTCGTCGACGCTGCCCAGGATGCTGTCGATGAACTCATCGAGCGACACTTCGACCTGTTCCGGTGAGTGCGCCGGATTTTGCAAGCGGCTGTAGGACAACAATTCCAGCACCAACTCATCCAGCTCACGAATGTGTGCCACCAATCCCTGCAAGCGTTCGCGGCTTGCCGCCGGCAGGTCGTCGGACAGTGCCAGTGCCAGGCCGAAATCCAGGCGCGTCAACGGCGTACGCAATTCGTGGGAAACCGCATTGAGGAGGTCGCGCTGCTGATTAAGCAGTTTTTCGATATCGCCGGCCATGGTGTCGAACACTACCGCCAGGCCGCCGATGTTGGAGCTTGGAGCGATTTTCGTGCGTTCGCTCAAATGGCCTTTACCGAAGCGTTCGGCGGTGCTTTTGAGACGCTCCAGATCGCGCCAGTGCGGGCGCAACCATATCAACAGGCAGGCAAGGAGCGTCGCGCCGATCAATACGTTGATGCTCCAGTACAGCAGATCGACGTCCATCGGATCCGGCGGCACGATCATTTGCACCGCCATGCTGTCGTTTAGCGGCGCTACCGCGAGGGTGCGCCAGCCCCAGTCACCGATGCGCACCACGTTCTCGCCGCGCCGCAGCCGTTCACGCTCAATGTCGGTAAATTCAGCGTCATCGATAGGCGCCAGTACGATATTCAACGGCTGGAAGTCCTTGTCCATCGACGCCGCCAGCGCAGGCCATTGATCTTGCGGCACCGCTCGGAACTGCTTGGCGATCAGCGATTGCAGACCACGGGAATAATCCAGGTTGTAGGTGACGAAGCGATCCCGAAAGGCCATGACCACCAGGTCTGGCACCAGATAGATGGCGGCGCTGTACGACACAATCGTCACCAGATACAGACGGAACAGGATGCGGAACATCAGATCAGCATTCCCACTCGGAACGGCTGAACAGATAACCCTTGCCCCACACTGTCTTGATCTTGCGCGCCTCACCGGCGTGGTCATCGAACTTGCGCCGCAACTTGGAAATCGCCACATCCACCGAGCGGTCGGTGCCGTTGAACTCTATGCCGCGCAGGCGTTGCAGAATCTGGTCGCGGCTGAGCACTTCGCCGGCGTGTCGGGCCAGCACCACCAGCAAGTTGTATTCACCGCTGGACAGTTCCACCGGCTGATCGCGCCAGGTCACGGTGCGTTCGGACAAGTCGATACACAGATTGCCCATGATGATGCGGTCGTTGGCCGTCAACGGCTCTCCGAGACTGCTGCGCCGTAACAGGGTCCGCACCCGCGCCAGCAACACCCGCGGCTCGCAGGGTTTGGTGACGTAGTCGTCGGCGCCCATTTCCAGGCCGAGTACTTGGTCGTGGCTGTCATCACGGGCGGTGAGCATCAGGATCGGCAGCGTCGCTGAATCGGCGCGCAGCAGACGGCAGACTTGCAGCCCGTCGAGCCCCGGCAGCATCAGATCGAGGATAACCAGATCCGGCGGATTGACCCGCGCCCGTTCACGCACATGGTCGCCCCGACCAATGACGCTGACGGAATAACCGTTGCGTTCCAGGTAGCTGGAAATCAGTTCGGCGAGGGCGGTGTCGTCTTCGACCAGGAGGATATTGGGCATGGGTGATCCAGAAAGTGCTGTGGCGACCGAGCAACCGTATTCGCAAGCAGGCTTGCTCCCACAAGTGAATGCATTCCAAGTGTGGGAGCGAGCCTGCTCGCGAATGCTTTAAATGTCGCAATAAATTTCAATGGCTTAAGGATATACGCCCTCACCCGTCCCTGAGTAAAACCCTTACACAATTTCACACAGCGACTACAAAGCTTCACCGCTACTCTCGCCAACTGCCCGTAGGATGCGGGCATCAATATTGGGGGTGGTAAATGTCGAACAAACTGCTGGCCGGGCTCGGCCTGATCGCTGTGGCGCTGACGCTGAGCGCCTGTGACTCTTCTTCGAAGGCCGAAGACCAGGCACCGCCAGCAACCGTGCGCATCGAAACCATCGAAGCGCGCCCACTGTCGATCAGCAGCGAACTCAGCGGCCGGATCGCTGCACCGCGGATTGCCGAAGTCCGTGCCCGTGTGCCCGGCGTCGTACTGCAACGTAACTTTCGCGAAGGCAGCGACGTGAAGAAAGGCGATGTGCTGTTCCGCATCGACCCGGCGCCGTTCAAGGCTGACCTGGACAGCGCCGAAGCGGCGTTGCGCAAGGCCGAGGCCAATGCGTTTCAGGCGAAGCTGCAAGAGCAACGCTACGCCCAGTTGATCGACGACAAAGCCATCAGCGCTCAGGATTATGACAACGCCCGCGCCAATACCCGGCAAACGGCCGCTGACGTCGCCGGCAACAAGGCTGCGGTGGAGCGGGCCAGATTGAACCTGGGTTACGCCACTGTCATCGCGCCGATTTCCGGTCGTATCGGTCGCGCGCTGGTCACCGAAGGCGCGCTGGTCGGGCAGAACGAAACCACGCCACTGGCGCTGATTCAGCAACTCAATCCGATCTACGCCGACCTCACCCAGTCGACCCGCGAGCTCAACGAACTGCGCCGGGCGTTCCGCTCCGGACAATTGCAGGAAGTCGGTCAGGATCAGGTCAAAGCGACCCTGATTCAGGATGACGGCAGCCTGTATCCGTTGCCGGGCAAACTACTGTTCAGCGACATCACCGTCGACCCGGGCACCGGCCAGATCATTTTGCGCAGCGAGTTCCCCAATCCCGATCTCGACCTGCTGCCCGGAAGCTTCATTCGCGTGCGCCTGCAACAGGCGACTATCCAGAACGGCATCACCGTGCCGCAACGCGCCGTGCAACGTGACAGCGCAGGCATCGCGCAAGTGTTGACCGTCGATGAGCAAATGCGTGTAGCCGAGCAAACGGTGCAACTGGGCGCCGTGCAAAACAATCGCTGGATCGTCACCGGTGGACTCAAGCCCGGCGACCGCATCGTTATTGAAGGCCTGCAACACGCCCGCCCCGGTGACAAGGTGCAGATTGACGACACCCCTCTTCCACTTGCCCAGACCTCTGGTCAGTAAGCAGGACGCTTTTATATGCCGCAGTTCTTTATTGATCGCCCCGTATTTGCCTGGGTGGTCGCCTTGTTCATCCTGTTGGCCGGTGCGCTGGCCATCCCGCAATTGCCGGTGGCGCAATACCCCGACGTCGCGCCGCCTCAGATCGAAATCTATGCCGTGTACCCCGGCGCCTCGGCGCAAACCGTCGATGAAAGCGTGGTCAGCCTGATCGAGGAAGAGCTTAACGGCGCGGATCACCTGCTTTATTTCGAATCGCAGAGCAGTTTGGGCAGCGCCACGATCAAAGCGACTTTCCAGCCGGGCACCAACCCGGAACTGGCGCAGGTCGACGTGCAAAACCGTCTGAAAGTGGTCGAGTCGCGCTTGCCGCAAGCCGTGAACCAGCAGGGTTTGCAGGTGGAGAAAGTCTCCTCGGGTTTCCTCTTGCTGATCAGCTTGACGTCCAATGACGGCAAGCTCGATGACGTTGCGCTCAGTGATTATCTGGCACGCAACGTGATGAACGAAATCAAGCGTCTGGACGGCGTCGGCAAGGCTCAGTTGTACGGTGCCGAGCGTGCCATGCGTATCTGGATCGACCCGCAGAAACTCATCGGTTTCAACCTGACCCCGGCTGACGTCAACGCCGCCATTGTGGCGCAGAACGCCCAGGTTTCGGCGGGCAGCATCGGTGACTTGCCCGGCCCGTCAACGCAGGAAATCACTGCAACAATTTTGGTCAAAGGCCAGTTGTCGACGCCGCAAGAGTTCGCCGACATCGTGCTCAAGGCCAACCCGGACGGGTCCACTGTGCGTATCGGTGATGTGGCGCGGGTCGAGATCGGCAGTCAGGACTATCAGTTCGGCACACGCCTCAACGGCAAGCCGTCCACCGCTGTCGGCGTGCAATTGTCGCCGGGAGCCAACGCGCTGAGCACCGCAACGCTGGTGCGCGCGAAGATGGATGAACTGGCGCGCTACTTCCCGGCCGGCGTGGAATACAAGATCCCGTACGACACTTCGCCCTTCGTCAAAGTCTCGATCACCAAAGTGATCTACACCCTCGGCGAGGCGATGCTGCTGGTGTTTGCGGTGATGTTCCTGTTTCTGCAGAACGTGCGCTACACGCTGATTCCGACGCTGGTGGTGCCGGTGGCGCTGATGGGCACGTTTGCAACCATGCTGGCGTTGGGTTTCTCGATCAACGTGCTGACCATGTTCGGTATGGTATTGGCCATTGGCATTCTGGTGGACGACGCCATTGTCGTGGTGGAAAACGTCGAGCGGATCATGGCCACCGAGGGCCTGTCGCCCAAGGAGGCCACGCGCAAAGCGATGACGCAGATCACCGGCGCCATCATCGGCATCACTCTGGTGCTGGTGGCGGTATTCATCCCGATGGCGTTCATGCAGGGTTCGGTCGGGGTGATCTATCAGCAGTTTTCGCTGTCGATGGCGACGTCCATTCTTTTCTCCGCATTCCTCGCCCTGACGCTGACGCCAGCGCTGTGCGCGACACTGCTCAAGCCAATCGCCAAGGGCGAGCATCACGAGAAGTCCGGATTCTTCGGTTGGTTCAACCGCCGTTTCGAGCAACTGACCGTGCGTTATCAGGGCTGGGTCGGTTATGCGCTGAAACGCACCGGGCGATACCTGCTGATTTATGGCGTGTTGCTGGTGGGCCTGGGGATTTGCTTCATGCGTCTGCCCTCCTCGTTCCTGCCGGTCGAGGATCAGGGTTACACCATCACCGATATCCAGCTGCCGCCCGGCGCAACCAAGAACCGCACGGTGCAAGTGGCCGAACAGCTTGAAGCGCATAACGCCGGTGAGCCCGGTATCAGCGACAGCGTGGTGATTCTCGGTTTCAGCTTCTCCGGCAGCGGACAGAACGCGGCACTGGCGTTCTCGACACTCAAGGATTGGTCGCAGCGCGACAGCGAAGATTCGGCCAGCTCGATTGCCGACCGCGCCAACATCGCCCTGAGCCAGATCAAAGACGCCATGGCGTTCTCGGTTCTGCCGCCGCCCGTGGACGGTCTCGGCACGTCCAGCGGTTTCGAGTTCCGTTTGCAGGATCGCGGTGGCCTCGGTCATGCAACGTTAATGCAAGCACGCAGGGAACTGCTGGCAGCCGCGGAGGAAAGTCCGGTCCTGATGAATGTGCGTGAAAGCGCACTGGCCGAGGCGCCGCAAGTGCAACTCGAAGTGGATCGCAAGCAAGCCAATGCCTTGGGGGTGTCGTTCGCCGACATCGGCAACGTGCTGTCTACTGCCGTGGGCTCGGCCTATATCAATGATTTCCCCAATCAGGGACGTATGCAGCGCGTGGTGGTGCAGGCTGAAGGCGATCAACGCAGTCAGGTCGATGATCTGCTGAAAATGCACGTGCGCAACAATGCCGGAAAAATGGTTCCACTGTCGGCATTCGTCCAGGCCAACTGGATTCAAGGGCCGGCGCAACTGACCCGCTATAACGGTTATCCGGCGATTGCGATTTCCGGCGAACCGTCACCCGGTCACAGCACCGGCGAGGCCATGGCCGAGATTGAACGTCTTGTCGCACAGGGGCCGAAGGGTCTGGGGCAAGAATGGACCGGCCTGTCGTTGCAAGAGCGCTTGTCCGGCAGTCAGGCACCGATTCTGCTCGGCCTGTCGCTGCTGATCGTGTTCCTGTGTCTGGCGGCGCTGTATGAGAGCTGGTCGATTCCGACCTCGGTGTTGCTGGTGGTGCCGTTGGGGGTACTCGGTGCGGTGCTGGCAGTGACGCTGCGCGGAATGCCCAACGACGTGTTCTTCAAGGTCGGGTTGATCACCATCATCGGTCTGTCGGCGAAGAATGCGATCCTGATCATCGAGTTTGCCAAGAGCCTGTACGACGAAGGTCACGACCTGATCGATGCAACGTTGCAAGCCGCCCGCCTGCGCCTGCGTCCGATCGTGATGACGTCGCTGGCCTTCATCCTCGGCGTGGTCCCGCTGGCGATTGCCACCGGCGCCAGTTCGGCGAGCCAGCAAGCGATCGGTACAGGGGTTATCGGCGGGATGATCACCGCAACGTTGGCAGTGATCTTCGTTCCGGTATTCTTCGTCGTCGTCATGAAGCTCGTAAAACGATTCACCAAACCCCACGTGTAAACATGTAGGAGCTGCCGAAGGCCGCGATCTTTTGATTTTTTTCTTAAAACACAAGATCAAAAGATCGCAGCCTTCGGCAGCTCCTACAAAAGCCACATGGCGTGCGCTATGGTGCAGGGATCGACCACCAAAGTGAGTCCCCATGCGCTTGCTCGCCCGCACCCACCCTCGCCTTTCCGCAGCTGCCCTGCTCGGCCTCGCCGTGGGCCTGATTTCCCCCGTCGACTCCATCGTCAGCAAAATCCTCTACGGCTGGAACGCCGGCGTATGGACTTACCTGATCCTGATGCTCTGGCTGACCGCGCGCTCCAAGGCCCCGGACGTGAGGCGCATCGCTGAAGTCGAAGATGAAAATGCCGGCCTGGTGTTGTTCGTGGTGTGCATCGCCGCGCTGGCAAGCCTCGCCACCATTACCTTCGAACTGGCCGGCAGCAAAGATCTGGACACCACTCACAAACTGATGCACTACGGCTTCACCGCCCTGACGGTGATTGGTTCGTGGCTGCTGATCGGGGTGATTTTCTCTGTGCACTATGCACGCCTGTTTTACACCTGGGACGGCAAGGAACCCGCACTGCGTTTCGCCGAAGGGCTGACCACGCCCAACTACTGGGACTTCCTCTACTTCTCTTTCACCATCGGCGTGGCGGTGCAAACCGCCGACGTCGGCGTGGCGACGCGGGACATTCGCAAAATCGTCCTCGCACAGTCGTTGATCGGTTTCGTGTTCAACACGGCGATTCTTGGGTTTTCGATCAATATTGCGGCGGGACTGTTTGGCTGAAGGCTGTAATCCTCAATAAAATCATAGGATTAACGCCATCAGAAAATCGAACAATAAACAACTGGCCCCGAAACAGCAAAAATCACACTTTCCCCCAATTGTAAACTGTCAAGCTTTACAGTTTACAAGCAACGAATATAAACGGTTTTATAGCCTCATCCCGGAAGTTTCGTTTAATAGCGGGATATCTCGTCATGACATGGAGACCGCAATAATGACCAGCAAAATTACAAAGCGAAGAAATGAAGTCGGTACGGGTAATTGTGAAGGAACTATAAATGGTACAGAGCCCTTTAACGCCAGACTTGTGGAGCTTTCGGAACAGGTTTTCCCACCGCCGCATGGGACTGCACACGTCATGTTTGCTCGTGAACGCGGCCCTGCGCCGACGTTCGCAACGAAGGAGCTTACACTTTCGTTCACTAAAGGATTACCAAGCAGCACTTACTCTCTGGCACCTGATTCGCATGAGGTTCGCATCACATTCGCCGACAACAGCGATCCTGAGAACCCCGTTATTTATACTCAACGCTCCGGAACAGCGATTCTTGTATACGAAGCCCCTGCTCGAGTTCTTTTCGGAAACCTGGAAAACGTCATCCTTGAGAATCGGGACGATGACAAGCAAAAAGAAATCACTCTTCAAATCAGGTTTAACGCGAAGGGAGCTATTTCGGTTTCGAGCAAGCCTCGCCTCGTTGCATAAATAATCAACAAAACAAGAAAAGGAAGCTTTCGCTTCCTTTTCTTATAACTGTTTTATTACCACGTATAGCGCAAACCGATATTGGCACCAAACGGCTGTTCTATATTTTGCCCGTTGCTGTATTCAAAATCAGCATGAACACTGAAATTTTTCGCGACAACCATTGCGACACCCGCCCCCACCTCTGCGCGAGAACCTGAAAGATCATTATTGAAAACGTTGTTATTAACCTGTACTTCATTATTTTTCGCAAACTCGTGAGCCCATGCGACACGCATGTAGGGTTGCACCACCCGGCCTTGCCCCAACTCAATGTTCCGTCCCGCGGTAACGCCTATCTTGCCGATAAACGAGCGAGTACGATCCCCGTCAGCTCGAAGATCGTTGCTCAGAGAATAATCCTTGCCCTCGATGACCACAGCAGACCATTGGGTGTAGGGCTCCAAAAAATTCCCATCAGCCAAAGTGATGTGTTTGCCGAACTCTACCGAACCGCCAACCCCGGAATTATCATAATCACCTTTGGCTCGAGAACCATCGCTCAACCCCACCTTGGCGTCATTACGGAAATGGTTGGCCTTCACTAAAAAATCAGCGTAGTAGCCTGTCTGCGCATCCAGCCAGGTTAGATAGCTACCCAGATAGTAACTATCAACGCTACCCGATGTGCCGGCACCGAGGTCAAGGTCAGACTGACTTTGACCCGCCATTACGCCGATCACCCATTGACCATCACCCAAGGGCAACGGAGCATCCGCTCCCAACGTAAAGCCGTGCTGACGCTGTTGATAGCCAACACCTGAACCATCGCTGACGTTGTATTTATTGGTATATGTACGTGCCCATGCGCCAGACTGTCCGCCATTGAATCGCAGTTCACCCATCCGGGTGCGCAGAGAAGTCAGTTCACCCAGCCAAACAGTCGAAGCCGTATTGAACAGCGCCAGCACGGAGCGCGCCCCAGGACTGACCGTACGCGTACTGGGATCGAGTATCCAATCGTTACCGCTTTTAGCCAAGGCATAGGAAAAGGCGCCCAGGTCGACGTCGCGTTCGATGAAAAACTGTGCATCCCCCCCTGCCGTTTGCACAACGCGAATAGGTTGCCCGCTGGCAGGGTCAACGCCACTACTGGCGATCAACAGTTCATGGGTCCCATGGGCGACTCCGGTGACATTCAGCAGATCCGTCTGACCCGTACTAAAGTCGGTGCCCATTACGAAGCGACCATCGCCGGACAGTGAGTTTACGTTTAGTTGATAGAAGGCATCGCTGGCCCCAAAAACCACCGAACCTCCGTTGTTCAAGGAAAGCTGATCGATGTTGCTGTTACCTGTAAGCACCCATTTGGCACTGTCGTTGATCGTGGCGCTGGCAACATTATGCAGCTGCCCTGTCAGCGTTGAGTTTTCTTGCAAAATCAATTTTGTGGTGCTGCCCTGCTCCGTAACGATATCGCCCGTCAGCGTACTGCCGTTGACCACCAGCGATGTATTCGCACCTCCTTTGACATCCAGCAACGTGCCATTGCCAGCCAGTAAACTAGAGTTGGTCAATGTTATGGAGGCTGTCGAGTCCGCACGGTTGGCAAAATCCACCAGGATCGCCGCGCCGGTTCTACCTTGTACCGTAGTGTTTTCGAGGCTCAACACCGCTGGCTGTACTTCATTGGGGTCAAAGCCGATGACCACACCTTCACGGCCACCAACAATCGTGCTGTTTCGCCCAATCGCTTGGCCACTGCTCAAGCGAAGTCCATAACTGTTGGCGCCGGTTCCGAGAAGACTGGAATCGATGAGGTTCAGGACGCTGTAGGCGCTGACCAGCGCGCCCCCTGTTCCACCACTGATCGTGGTTCCGCCGGTGACGGTGACCTGAGAACCGATCTGCGTATTCGCATCGCGAACGACCTGTAGTCCTACCCGATTACCCGTAATAGTGCTGTTGTCGATGGTGGCGTTGCTGTTGCTCAAAAAAACCGCCGCCAAGCCACCAACACCTGTGACAGTTGTGCCACTCAAATTGACAGTTGACCCATTGCGCGCTGATATCTGCTGCGTCGAGCTACCTGGATTGACGATCAGCGCTGAACTGTCAGCGGTGATGGCGAGCGTTTGTGCGCCATTGACAGTCAGTTTCGCATCTTGCGCAAGATCCCATGTTTGCGGAGTGCCGCCGTTGACGGTTTCCTCGCGTTCCACGACCGGCGCAGCGCTGGCAAAAGCGCTAAAAAGTGCCAACAATGAAGGACTTAAAATGACGCAGCACCGCGAGCGATTCCCGCCCGGTAACGACTTACCCCACATAGTGAATACCTGCTTCTGACTTGGAATGAAGGCGTTTTAGCCAGCCTTTGAGGATCGCAAGGCTATAGAGAAGACTCACTCTTTTCTGTAGGACTTTTCTTTATTTAGAGCGCGAATGGTCGTTCAAGGCCGACGAGAGTTATTCAGAATTTATTCAGGAGCGGGATTAATTAAGGAGGGGCAGCGAACGGCTTCCTGGCCGCACTGCCCCCCCGATAACTTACTTATGGTGTAGGAGAAAAAAAATCTTCACAGAACCGTCCCTCACTATCATCCAGATCCAGCGCGCGTATCGCAGGCAGGGAATCGGGTGTCGGATTATTACCTGCACCTCCACGCGAAATTGAATAAGTCACCCTGCCGTTTGCCAGGTGCGTGGGTTTGAAGTCCTCCATATAATCGCCGATTTCAATCACGACGCCCTCCGCAGGGAATGTTCCGACAATGGGAAACGTGGCTTCAGCGTCAGTACCAGGAATAGGCACAGGAACATCTTCTATAGTCATCCCCTGAAACTTCAGTGTAATGGTCTCACCATCCACTGTGTATGTGTTTGGTATCACCCGTACACGCAGGTTTCTCCTTTCTGTACCATCATTCGGTACAGTGGCTGTAGGGAAATTCAATGTGGAGCATCCGATCCGTCTTGCCGGCCCCGCAAGGCCCAATATTTCCGGAGCCGCCATTTCAATCGGGAACGGATCCACTGGAATAACTTTCGGCCGAGAGTCCGTTGGATTGTGCGTGTTGGGAGAGCTCAAGGTATAACGAAGAACTTTAGTTCCACTGTTTTGATCAGCAATAGTTTTCCAAGGGATAACTCGATCAATCCTGTTGCCCTCCTGCCCAATCGTCAGAGCGATAGATTCGCCGATCTTGACATCATCATAAAACAGGTCGATCAACCACCCCTCTTCTGTGGGTGGAGCGGAGAACAGCAGGATATGTGCAGTGATTGCGTCATCTCCGTAATCGCCTTCTCTGATTTCGTCGTTATTGCCCGCTGATGTCGTCAATGTTGGCGGATCGAGCCCTATCGTAATGGGATCCGGGCCAATGAATGAAATATCAACGTCAATATCAACGTCTGATTTAGCCAGATCTCTGGTGCCTCGAAACATTGTGTAGCTGACGTTGGTCATGACGATCCCGTCAGTATCGCCATATATCTGTTTTACAATGTCGTAAGGAGCATAAAACGTTAACTCCGCGTCACTACCAACTCGTTGCTCAGCACCCACCTGCTGCCCCCCCCAAAAGCCGACAATTGTGTCGCTTCCAGCATTGGGTGTAGGCACCGTGACTTTAAACTCCACGCCCTGGCTGTCCACCTGGGTGTCTTTCAGATCGATCAGGTTATCGCCATCTACACCATTGGCCAGCGTTACGACTGGAGGCTTGACTGTAGCAGGATCCGGGTCCATGGCATGCTGAACCTCACGCTGACTGAAGTTCGATCGGCGCCCGATATTACCCACGACATCCGAGGAGGTATAAATCAGTCGATTGAGACCCTCTCCAGCATTCACAAAGACGCTTTTTGGAATTTCCGCGTCCTGATTGGCCGACAACACCCCGTCAAAAACCGGGATGTCACGGCCAGGATCGGGCGCAGGCCCGAAATAAAACTTGTACACGTCAGTCGGTTCAAAGTTTGCAGGAATCGCCGGTTTGACGATGATGCCGGTTTTACCTTCGAGGTACTCGTCATTGATGGGAACAGTCGGCCCAAGATCCGCAGGCCATGAGGCTGCGGCAGGTGTACGATCCGACGGCGGGGTTTTTACTTCGCCAGGTTTCGTAAGATCAACAGCGAAGGTCGATATGGCAGACGCAACATCATTGGTGCCGGCGGCATAATATATATAACGAAACTCCCATTCTGTAGGTGTTTCTGGAGTTCGTTCCTCTATCAGAAAACGCTGTGGAATCTTGAACGGCACACTCCAGTCTCGATCAGCTACAGGTCCCAGAAATTCGAACTGACCAGTAAGGATATCTAACCACACGGTAGTGCCTTTCCTACGGATCTGCGGCTGAAAAGCATCGTCATCATCTTCAAGCGACGGCCTTGGAACGAGATAATCCAAGTCTGCAGCAAGCGCCGCTTTTGGAATGCGCAGATCAGAAGGAATCGTCTGCGCCGGAAATGTAGCAGGTCTCGGATCCATGGCAATGTTGTTTTCCAAGGTAGATCTGGCTTTGAGTACAGCCATTCTGGATAGTCTGGCCCGTTCAACTATAGCGTTCATGATTCTCTCCATGTGTTTGCAGTTTTGGTGAACCCACTAAAAAACATTTAGCTATTGATACAACTCAACTGTTACACCACGCTCTTCTACGGCCCGCATAGAAGATCATGTCCGGGTAATTTTCTGTCAATTTTCGCGACCCCAATTTTTGAAACTCCAACGAGTCGTCGGCCTCGCAATATTCGATACCGAACAACAGCAGATGAATTTTTAGCCATTGGCTTTATATGAACATCGTATGGCGCGACAATTACCTTAAAGCCTTGCCTGATATCTTCATCACTCAAGGCTGGATTTACAATCTTCTTTCGCGCGCGCACATATTCCACACCACTTCCATTTAAACTGGAATAGCCTCTCCACTGCAATTCAAGGCGATCTCCAGGATTGAACCCCGTCAAGGGTGGGACAGTGACAAAAATGCCATCCCAGATCGGTGGTTGGGTAAAGCAATTTAAATATCCATTTAAATTCAGGTAAAGAAAGCCTGGCGGTGTCAGGGTCATCGGAACAGGGGCGTGATCAATTGTAAGAGTGCGCGGTTCTGATTTGCTACGATGGTCGGCGGTATCCAGTAATTCATACCAAAGTTTGCCTTGCCCGTTGACTTGTAAATGGCTGGCATTGATAGGAATAACAAACTGGGGTTTTATATCCGCGGCTTTGTAAATATTCTCGATCTTGATGAGCGGTTGCCCAGGCTGGTCAAAATATACAGTCAATAAATCCCGATCATCGGGGCCTGTCGCATGACTCGGCCAGAGGGGAACAACGACTTCAATGCCTGCCAGCAACAAATCAAGAGGGATGTAACCATCTGGATCTAAATCTGGATCTTCCACTCCATTCACGCTCGGTGGCTTGAAGTCCAGAGGCCCTTGGTTCGACATAAAGTCTTCCTCTTTTATATCTTGGAATTGAGCAATATCCGCAGTTGGATTAAACGATCTGCCGAGCGAGTTGACTACTGTCAGATCTGACAGGTGAAACGACCGCCTATCGGAAAAGCCTCGAAACTTTTAAGAAAATCGCTTGACGGCATTACGTAATATCGGATTCCCTGAAACCGGTTTCAGCGCTATTCCAACAATAAACAGGTTCGCTAATGAACGACTTCTCCGCCGCCCAGCGCAGCCGCGTCACCATGCTTGATGTCGCCGAGCGCGCAGGCGTATCCAAGGCCAGCGTCTCGCGTTTCATTGGCGACGACCGCGCCCTGCTTTCCGATGCAATCGCTTTGCGCATCGAACAGGCTATCGATGAACTCGGCTATCGCCCAAACCAGATGGCCCGTGGCCTCAAGCGCGGGCGCACACGCCTGATCGGCATGCTGGTGGCAGATATCGGCAACCCTTATTCAATTGCCGTGATGCACGGGGTGGAAACTGCCTGCCGTGCGCACGGCTACAGCCTGGTGGTGTGCAACACCGACCGCGATGACGAGCAGGAGCGCCAGCATCTGGCGCTATTGCGCTCGTACAACATCGAAGGGCTGATCGTGAACACCCTCGGCCATCACCGTAACGAGTTGCACGAGTTGCGCCGCGAGATGCCGCTGGTGCTGGTGGATCGCAAGGTCGACGGTCTCGACAGCGACATGATCGGGCTGAACAACCCGCAGGCAGTGGAAATGGCCCTGGCCCACCTGGAACAACGTGGTTATAGCGACGTGTTGTTGGTGACTGAACCCTATGACGGCACCAGTTCGCGGATCGAACGAGTCAGCAGTTTTCAGACGCAGCTAAAGCAGCGCTCTGCATTGAATGGGGCGGTGGTGGAAACCGGCGACGATCTCGCGACGCATCTTCAAACCTTTTTACACAAACCTGATCTCGGCCCGAAAGCGCTGTTTTGTGCCAATGGCGTGGCGGCGCTGGCCGCCACTCATGCGTTGCGCAAGATCGGTTCGCGGCTGTTCGAGGATATCGGCTTGATTGCCCTGGATGATCTGGATTGGTATCCGCTGGTGGGCAGCGGAATTACTGCGCTTGCGCAGCCAACGGAAGCGATTGGTGCGCGAGCATTCGAGTGTTTGCTCAAGCGTTTGCGTGGGGATGATGAGGCGGCGCGGGTGGTGGATTTTGCGCCGGTGTTGGTCGTACGAGGTTCCACCCTGGGGGTTTTGCAGTGATTGATCGGGCCTCATCGCTGGCAAGCCAGCTCCCACTATGTCCGTGTCGCTCACTAAACCTGTGGGTCCTGGCTTGCCAGCGATGAGGCGCTCGAAAGCAACACAGCACTGACTGATATTTTTTTGAACAAAAATGAAACCGGTTTCAGAGGTCAACAACAATGAATAAACCTGCCGTTTCCATCAGCCTGTCCAGCTACGGCGCCGAGCTAGTGCGCCAACGCGGGCAGGACTTTTTTATCGACGTGCTGGCCGCTGCCGGGGCCGATCGTATCGAGTGGCGCGAAGAGTTGCTGACTCGCGAGAACCCCGCACAGTTGAGCGCAGCCGCTCAGGCACTGGGCCTGCAAAGCATCTATTCCTCGCCGACCGAGTTGTGGCTGGCCGGCCAGGCGCGCCCCAATCCTGAACTGATCACGGCCCTGCAACACGCCGAGGCGTTCGGTTCGAAATGGCTGAAAGTCTCCCTCGGCTACTTCACCGACAATTGTGATCTGACGGTTTTGCAGCAACTGCTCGGCAACAGCCGGGTGCACCTGCTGGTGGAAAACGACCAGACGCTGCACGGCGGGCGGATCGAGGCGTTCCAACGCTTCTTTAATGCTGTTGAGCAGCACAACTTGCCGATCAAGATGACCTTCGATATCGGCAATTGGCAGTGGCAGGACCAATCCGCTGCCAACGCCGCTCGCCTGCTCGGTCGGCACGTCGGCTATGTGCATTGCAAAGCCTTGGCCCGGCGCGCCGACGGCAAGTTGGTAGCAGTGCCGCCCGCCGTCAGCGACCTGCATCTGTGGGAGCAACTGCTGCGGCACATGGACCAAGGCGTTATGCGCGCCGCCGAATATCCGTTGCAGGGCGATGACCTGGTGGAGTTGACCACCGAACACGTCGCCACCCTCGCCCGCCTCGGCCAATCCCGCCTGGAGCCAGCTCATGTCTGAGATCGATATTCTGTCGTTCGGCGAAACCATGGCGATGCTGGTGGCCGAGCAAAGCGGGGACCTGGCAAAGGTCGAGCACTTCCACAAGCGCATTGCCGGCGCCGACAGCAACGTGGCGATTGGCCTCTCGCGGCTGGGTTTCAACGTCGCGTGGCTGAGTCGGGTGGGCAATGATTCGCTCGGCCGTTTTGTCGTCGACACCTTGGCGCGCGAGGGTCTGGATTGCAGCCAGGTTGAAGTCTGCAAAACGCATCCAACCGGGTTTCAGTTCAAGTCCCGTTGCGACGATGGCAGCGACCCGCAAGTCGAGTACTTCCGTCGTGGCTCGGCGGCCAGTCATCTGTCGCCGCAATCGATCACGCCCGAACTGCTGAACGCTCGGCATCTGCACGCCACCGGTATTCCTCCCGCGCTGTCCGGTACGGCGCGGGAAATGTCATTCGAGCTGATGACGCGCATGCGCAATGCCGGGCGCAGCGTGTCTTTCGACCCCAACCTGCGCCCGAGTCTTTGGGCCAGCGAGCGCGAGATGATCGGCGAGATCAACCGCCTCGCCGCCCTTGCCCATTGGGTGCTGCCGGGTTTGAGCGAAGGGCGTTTGCTCACCGGGTTTGAAGACCCGGCAGATATCGCTGCGTTTTATCTCGATCAGGGCGCCGAAGCGGTGGCGATCAAGCTCGGGCCGCAGGGTGCCTATTACCGCACGCAACTGGATCAGGGCTTTGTTGCCGGGGTGCCGGTGACCCATGTCGTCGATACGGTTGGCGCGGGTGACGGGTTTGCGGTGGGCATGATCAGCGCCCTGCTGGAGCACCAGAGTTTTGCCGAGGCCGTGCGGCGCGCGAACTGGATTGGCAGTCGGGCGGTACAGAGTCGCGGGGATATGGAGGGGTTGCCGACCCGGGCTGAACTCACTGTTGAATTCATGGACCCCATCGCTGGCAAGCCAGCTCCCACAGGGTCCTGTGGTGTTGCCACTGTTTTTGAAACACCACAAACCATTGTGGGAGCTGGCTTGCCAGCGATGAGGACCTGACAGTCAACCGATTAACCAAACCTGCTGCGACAAAAACAACAAGCTCAGGAGTAACACCCATGAAAACTGCAACCCTCGCCGCCCGCCGCTGGTGGTACATCATGCCCATCGTGTTCATCACTTACAGCCTGGCGTATCTCGACCGCGCCAACTACGGTTTCGCTGCGGCGTCCGGCATGGCCGAAGACTTGATGATCACACCGGGCCTGTCCTCATTGCTCGGTGCACTGTTTTTCCTGGGCTACTTTTTCTTCCAGGTACCCGGCGCGATCTACGCGCAAAAACACAGCGTTAAGAAACTGATTTTCGTCAGTCTGATCCTTTGGGGCGGGCTCGCGACGTTGACCGGCGTGGTCAGCAACGCCTATTGGCTGATCGTCATCCGCTTCATGCTCGGCGTGGTCGAAGCGGCGGTGATGCCGGCGATGCTGGTTTATCTGTGCCACTGGTTCACCCGCGCCGAACGCTCGCGGGCCAACACCTTTCTGATCCTCGGCAACCCGGTGACCATGCTGTGGATGTCGGTGGTGTCGGGTTATCTGGTGCAGCATTTCAGCTGGCGCTGGATGTTCATCATTGAAGGTCTGCCGGCGGTGCTCTGGGCGTTTATCTGGTGGAAACTGGCCGATGATCGTCCGGCCCAGGCCAAGTGGCTCAGCGACCAGGAAAAACACGATCTGGAAAGCGCCTTGGCCGCCGAACAGGTCGGCATCAAAGCGGTGAAGAACTACGCCGAGGCGTTCCGTTCACCGAAGGTGATCATTCTGGCCTTGCAGTTTTTCTGCTGGAGCATCGGCGTCTACGGCTTTGTGCTGTGGCTGCCGTCGATCCTCAAGGCTGGCGCGCAAATGGACATGATCGAGGCCGGCTGGCTGTCGTCGCTGCCGTATCTGGCGGCCGTGATCGGCATGCTGGTGGTGTCGTGGGGCTCGGACAAACTGCAAAAACGCAAACGCTTCGTCTGGCCGCCGCTGTTGATTGCTTCCATTGCGTTCTACGGTTCCTACGCGCTCGGTGCGGAACATTTCTGGTGGTCGTACACGCTGCTGGTGATCGCTGGCGCCTGCATGTACGCGCCTTACGGGCCGTTCTTCGCGATCGTGCCCGAGATTCTTCCGGCCAACGTCGCCGGTGGCGCGATGGCGCTGATCAACAGCATGGGCGCGCTCGGTTCGTTCGGCGGGTCGTACCTGGTGGGTTACCTGAACAGCTCGACCGGTTCGCCCGGTTCTTCGTATCTGCTGATGAGCGGTGCATTGCTGCTGTCGGTGGTGCTGACGATTTTCCTCAAGCCCGGCGCCAGTGATCGCGTCGTGGCCAAAGCCGTCGCCACGCCTGCCGTGCCGGCTCACTCCTGAAGAGATCTTTGCCATGAAAAAACAGGTCGTCCTGTACAAGAAACTTTCACCCGCGCTCATGGCGCGACTGCAAGATCAGTTTGATGTGACGCTGATCGAAAGCCTCGATGCCGACGGCCTCATGCAACTGCGTGATGCCCTGCCCCGCGCCCATGGCTTGCTGGGCGCCAGCCTGAAACTCGACGCCACATTGCTCGATCTGGCGCCACAGCTGGAGGCCATTGCCAGTGTGTCGGTGGGCGTCGACAACTACGACATCGATTACCTGACCCGCCGCAAGATTCTGCTGACCAACACCCCGGACGTGCTGACCGAAACCACCGCTGACACCGGTTTCGCCCTGATCCTTGCCGCCGCCCGACGCGTGGTCGAGCTGGCGAACATGGTGCGCAGCGGTCAGTGGCAGCGCAACCTCGGCCCGGCGCATTTTGGCACCGATGTGCATGGCAAGACCCTGGGGATCATCGGCATGGGCCGCATTGGCGAGGCGCTGGCGCAGCGTGGTCATTTCGGTTTTGGCATGCCGGTGATTTATCACAGCCAGTCGCGTAAACCGGCTGTCGAGGCGCGTTTTGATGCGCAGTACCGCAGCCTGGAAGACTTGCTCAAGCAGGCCGATTTCATCTGCCTGACCTTGCCGCTGACGGCGCAGACCGAGGGGTTGATCGGCGCCGGGCAATTTGCGTTGATGCGTCCGGAAAGCATCTTCATCAACATCTCGCGAGGCAAGGTTGTTGACGAAGCAGCGATGGTTGATGCACTGCGCCATCAACGGATTCGTGCGGCAGGTCTGGACGTGTTCGAGCGTGAACCGTTGAATCAGGATTCGCCGTTGATGCAACTGGATAACGTGGTGGCAACCCCGCATATGGGCTCGGCGACGCACGAGACACGCGAGGCAATGGCGCGGTGTGCGGTGGAGAATTTGTTGGCGGCTTTGGGTGGTGAAAAGCCTTTGAATCTGGTGAATCCAGTGGCTTGGCAGGGCTGAGATTTTCAGTGCCTGAATGGACCCCATCGCTGGCAAGCCAGCTCCCACAGGTTATGCAGTGTTCATCACATTTGTGAACGACACTAACCACTGTGGGAGCTGGCAATCCAGATCCCACAGGTTATTCGGTGTTCATCACATTTGTGAACGACACTAACCACTGTGGGAGCTGGCAATCCAGATCCCACAGGTTATTCGGTGTTCATCACATTTGTGAGCGACACTAACCGCTGTGGGAGCTGGCTTGCCAGCGATGAGGCCAGTACATCTGATGCAAAACGTTCAGGCACTGCGCGCCTGTAACAGCTGCGCCGCACACAGCGAAATCCGCGAACAGGCATCCGCCAGCCGCACCCGATCCACCACCAGCCCGATGCGAATATGCCCCGCGGCACTGGGCCCGAATGCCTCACCGGCCAGCACCGAGACGCCATACCCTTCCAGCAACCGCTCGGCAAATGCCTGCGCGCCGAGTCCGGTCTGGCGCACATCGACCATCACGAACATGCCGCCATCAGGGCGGACCGGATGCAGCCCCGGGCAACCGTGCAAGCGCTCGCAGACCAGGTCGCGGCGCAGGCGATATTCCTCACGCATCTGCGTCACTTCCGGCAGGTCGGTCTCCAGCGCGACTTGCGCGGCTTTCTGCACGAAATCCGGCAGACCAAAAAGCATGCTCAACGACAGATTGACCAGATGCCCAGCCAACGATTTCGGCCCGATCGACCAGCCGACGCGCCAACCGGTCATGGCATGGGATTTCGACAGACTGTTGATTGTCGCCGTGCGTTCGGCCATGCCCGGCAGACTCGCCGGACTGATGTGCTGGCCTTCGTAGAGAAGTTCGCTATAGACCTCGTCGCTGATCAGCCACAAGTCATGACGCACGCACAGCGCGGCCAATTCCTGCCAGATCAGTAACGACAGGCTCGCACCGGATGGGTTGTTGGGACTGTTGAGCAGCATGGCGCGGGTTTTCGCCGTGATGCGCGCCGCGACATCGGCGGGATCGACGCGGAAGCCGTTCTCCGGGCGAACCGGCACCGGCACGACCGTCGCGCCGCACGCACCGAAAACAGCTTCATAGGTGACGTACATCGGTTCGGCAATGATCACCTCGTCACCCGGATCAAGCAGGCATTGCGCCACCGAATACACGGCGCATTGCGCCCCGGGCATGACGATCACATGGTCGGCATCGACCACTTGGCCACTGCTTCGCCGATGACGTTCGGCAATCAGCTTGCGCAGCGCCAGGCGGCCACGCACATCGGAATAATGCGTGTCGCCCGCCAGCAGACTGTCGATCGCGCCGTGGATGATCGGCAGCGGCGTATCGAAATCCGGATCCCCCACACTCAGCAGCAGAATGTCGACACCTTCGGCGCGCAACTCCAGCGCTCGGTCGTGAATCTGCCAGGCCGCTGCGCCCTCGCCGGCGATTCGTTGGGTCAAGGCTGAATAGCGCATGCACGTCTCCTGATTGCGCAGTGTCCAGCCTTCACCCTATCTCAAATCACAAAACGCGCCACCATGGCGTTCAAATCCACTGCCAGGCGCGACAGTTCGTGAGTCGCGGCGCTGGTCTGGTTGGCGCCGGCGGCCGATTGCGTGGCCAGGTCGCGGATGTTGACCAGATTGCGGTCAACTTCGCGCGACACCTGCGCCTGTTCTTCCGAAGCGCTGGCGATGACCAGGTTGCGTTCGTTGATCTGGTGGATCGACTGGGTGATCTGCTCCAGCGCAACGCCGGCGGCGCGAGCCATTTCCAGAGTGGACTGGGTGCGCTGGTTGCTTTGTTGCATCGACGAAACCGCTTCGCCGGTGCCGTTCTGGATGCCGGCTACCATTTTTTCGATCTCTTGCGTCGACTGCGCGGTGCGATGAGCCAGCGCGCGCACTTCGTCCGCCACTACCGCAAAACCGCGTCCGGCTTCACCGGCACGCGCTGCTTCGATGGCGGCGTTGAGCGCCAGCAGGTTGGTCTGTTCGGCGATGGCGCGGATCACGTCGAGCACCTTGCCAATGTCGCGACCCTGTGCGGCGAGGCCTTCGATCATGTGCGAGGTGTTTTGCACGTCGTGGGTCATGGTCTGGATCGCGTCGACAGTTTTCACCACTTGATCGCGACCTTCGCGGGCGGCGTGAGTCGACTGGTTCGACGCTTCGGAGGTCGACACGGCATTGCGCGCGACTTCCTCGACAGCGGCGGTCATCTCGTTGACGGCGGTGGCCGCTTGTTCGATTTCATTGTTCTGCTGTTGCAGGCCACGTGAGGCTTCTTCGGTCACGGCGCTGAGTTCTTCGGCAGCGGCACCCAGTTGCGTCGCGGACCCGGCGATCTGTTCGATGGTTTTGCGCAGGTTGGTTTGCATCGCTGCGAGGGCTTCGAGCAGCCGAGCCGGTTCGTCCTTGCCATCGACTTCGATGCGTTTGCTCAAGTTGCCGCCAGCAATGGTTCGCGCGGCTTCGACGGCGCGGTTCAGTGGGGTGACAATGCTGCGGGTCAGCAGCCAGGCCAGCAGCACGGTCGCCAGCGCAGCAACGACGGAGACAATGATGATGCCGGTGATGGCGCTGTCGTAATACTTACCCGCCTGGATCGAAGCGGCTTTGGCGCCGGCAGCATTCATTGCGATCAGCTTGTTGAGCTGCTCGCCCATCTGGTCGGTGCCGTCCTTGATGCGCGTGTTGATCAAGGTGCGCATTTCGTCGAGTTTGTCCTGACGCGACAGCTCCATCATCTGGCTCTGCGCTTGCAGGTAGTTGTCCAGCGTCGTGACGAATGTCTGGTAAAGCGCGCGTTCTTCTGTGCCTGCGGGCAGCGCGGCATAGCTGGCTTGAGCATTGCGCACCTTGTCCACCAACACATTGATGCGAGTCTGCGCCTCCTGCAAACCGGTGGGCTCGCGATTGACCAGCACGCGGAACGACAGAATCCGCAGGCGCAGCACGTTTTCCGTCACCACGCTGAGTTGCGTCACGCTGGGCAACTGCGTTGAGTCCATGTCGATTGACGCCTGGCGAATGATCGACATGCGATTGACGGCGAACACGCCGAGCACAATCACCAGCAAGGCGATGAAGGCAAAACCGAGGAAGGCACGGGGCGCGATATTGAGGTTACGCAAAGACATAGTTGGACTCTCGGAGGATAGAAACTACGAGCATCCATGCCGTGATCACCTGCCCGCGGGACGGGCTTCAGTGCGGCGTCACTGTTTTGGGATTTGTTGTGCGCGCCTGTTGGCTGTATCGGCCAGGCTTGAGGAAGGATGTGGGTAGAGATGAAATATTTTTCAGGGTGTAACGGCAGTGAAACACCCGACCGCCCATGTCGACGGCGCATTATGTAGGAGCTGCCGAAGGCTGCGATCTTTTGCTCTTGGTTTCTAACCTCAAGATCAAAAGATCGCAGCCTTCGGCAGCTCTTGCAGTGCGAATGTCTCAGGGTTTTGCGGCCAGTTGCCACACACGGGCGATGTCGGTAGCCCGTTCGCGCAGCAGTCGTGGTGCTTCGGCGCAGGCCTGTTCGAGCGTCATCGGACCACTGGTCACGGCGAAAGCGGCATCGATGCCGTGTCCATAAAGTTCTTGATAACCGTCACCCAGGGTTCCGGCGATTACGATCACCGGCACTGCATAGTGCCTGGCAATCCGCGCCACGCCGAACGGGGTTTTGCCGCGAAGCGTCTGTGCATCGAAACGCCCCTCGCCGGTAATCACCAGGTCCGCGCCCTTGACGGCTTCAGCCAGCCCGACCAGTTCGGCCACCACCTCCACACCGGCCTGAAACTGCGCGCCAAGGAACGCTTTGGCGGCAAAACCCAAGCCCCCCGCCGCGCCACTGCCCGGTTCATCGCGCACGTCCTTGCCCAGCACCTCGGCGCACAATTGCGCGAAATGACCGAGGGCCTGATCCAGTTGTTGCACCTGCGCTGGCGATGCCCCTTTCTGCGGGCCGAAGATCGCCGAGGCACCGTGCGGGCCGCACAGTGGATTGTTGACGTCCGCTGCGATATCAAACCGCACCTGCGCCAGACGAGGATCAAGTTCAGTCAAATCTACACGCGCCAATTGCGCCAACGCCAATCCGCCCGGCACCAGCATTTGGCCTTGGGCGTCGAGCAACTTCACACCCAACGCCTGCATCGCCCCTGCCCCGCCATCGTTGGTGGCGCTGCCGCCAATCGCCAGGATCACCCGTTGCGCACCGGCATCGAGTGCGGCGCGAATCAGTTCGCCGGTGCCGAACGTGCTGCTGATACATGCATCACGCTTGCCCGGCGGCACCAATTGCAAACCGCTGGCCTCGGCCATTTCAATGATTGCCGTGTGGTTGTGCGGCAACCAGCCCCACGCGGCATCAACCGCCGTGCCCAACGGGCCGCGCACAGTAGTGCGGCGCAACTCGCCTTCGCACGCCGCCAGAATCGACTCGACCGTGCCTTCGCCACCGTCAGCCATCGGGCATTTGACCAGCGTGGCGTACGGCCAGACTTGCGCCAGGCCCAGCGCAATGGCCTCGGCAACGCCTTGGGCACTCAGGCTGTCCTTGAACGAATCGGGGGCGATGACGATCTTCATGTGAATTCTCCAGTTCCAATGCCCCTCATGCTGCCAGTCGGCATGCGCATTGACGCCTGTCTGCTGCACAAGTGGCGCAGGCGTTTATTGTTCATTTCTACAAAAGGTCTTGGTGTTAATGCTGGATGTTCCGGCGCCATCGCTGGCAAGCCAGCTCCCACAGGGGCTTCGGTGACTACAGATATTGTGAACACCCCTAAAACCTGTGGGAGCTGGCTTGCCAGCGATGGCGTCAGTGAGAGCAGCAATCAACCCGGTTCAATCTGCGGCAACAACTGCACACCCAGATACAACGCCAGCATCCCCTCCAGCCTTAGCGGATCCACCCCGCTGATCTCGGCAATCCGCTCCATCCGATAGCGCAAGCTGTTGCGATGAATACCCAGCGCATCGGCACAGGCCTGACTCTGGCCATCGTGATCACACCAACTGCGCAGCGTCGCCAGCAATTGGCCGTTGCCGTCCTTGGCGATCACCTTGCGCAGTGGTTTGAGCAGTTCATCCAGCGCATCGTCGTTGCGATGGCGCCAGAGCATGACCGGTAGGCGATAGCGATTGAGGGTCAACAAGCGCGAATGGGGCAACACCTCGCGGCCGTAGGCCAGCAGATCGCCGACCCGGCGATAACAACGGCGCAACCCGACCAGCCCGTCCGCCTGCCCGCCCACCGCAATGCGCAGGATTTTCCAGCCCAGGCCGTCGAGTTTTTCCAGCAAACGATCGTGCTCGATGTTTTGACTGGCCGGCCGACACCACAGCAGCGACGACTTGGCCGAGCTCACGCACCAACTGTCCGGGTATCGCGAGGTCAGCCAGGCACTCAGCGCTTCGACCGTTTGCCCCGGCCCGTGCTCAAGACCCAACTCGAAAAGATACGGCACGCGCGTCAATTGCGGCTTGAGCCCGAGTTGCTGCGCCTCGTCGACCAGACGCGGTGAATCCCCCGCTTCGCTCAGCAGCAATGCCAGCAGATCATCGCAGCGCTGGCGCCGCCATTGCTGTTCGGCCTGCTGATTGCGTTGGCCCACCAGCATTTCGGCGGTCATGCGCACCAGTTCGGCGTAAGTGCGCAGATGCTCTGGTTCGCCGGTAATGCCCAGCACGCCAATCAAGCGCTGATCGAGCCACAGCGGCAGATTGATCCCCGGCTGCACACCCTTCAGATGCAGGGCTGTCGGCGCGTCTATCTCCACCACGCGACCGTTGGCCAACACCAGTTGCGCACCTTCGTGGCGGGTGTTGATGCGCTCCGGCTCGCCGCTGCCGAGGATCAAGCCCTGGCTGTCCATGACGTTGACGTTGTACGGCAAAATGGCCATGGCCCGGTCGACGATGTCCTGCGCGAGGTCGTGATCGAGTTCGAACATAACGGCTGCAATCCTTCTAAACAGGCGCGGACGGTTGGTCACCCGCACAGGGTCTGGTGGCAAACCCTGTGCTCAGGCACAAAGACAATCCAGCCAAAGGTGGCCGAGACTCTCAGGGCGATCAACGTTACCCTTTGCATCGCAAAAAATCATAATAAAGAGAGAGCCGCTATGTCGCAGAGCGCCGCAGCTACCCAGACCATCGACGACGATAAAAACGCCGTTTACAAACGCATTACCCTGCGCTTGATCCCCTTCATTTTTATCTGCTACCTGTTCAACTACCTCGACCGGGTTAACGTTGGATTTGCCAAACTGCAGATGCTCGACGCGTTGAAATTCAGCGAAACCGTGTACGGCCTCGGTGCCGGCATCTTCTTTATCGGCTACGTGCTGTGCGGCGTACCGAGCAATCTGGCCTTGACCAAATTCGGTCCGCGACGCTGGATTGCGGTGATGATGATCACGTGGGGCACGCTGTCGACCTGCCTGTTGTTCGTCACCACACCAACCGAGTTCTATACCCTGCGCCTGTTTACCGGTGCGGCCGAGGCCGGGTTCTTCCCGGGCGTTGTGCTGTATCTCTCGCAGTGGTTCCCGACCTTCCGCCGTGGCCGGATCATGGCGCTATTCATGTCGGCGATCCCGGTGTCCGGTCTGCTCGGCAGCCCGTTTTCGGGCTGGATTCTCAATCACTTCGCGGCGGGCCAGGGCGGTTTGGCCGGCTGGCAGTGGATGTTTTTGCTGCAAGGCATTCCGACCGTGGTGCTGGGCTTGCTGGCTTACTTCCTGCTGAGCGACAGTTTTGCCAAGGCCAAATGGCTGACCGCACATGAGCGTGCGGTACTGGAAGCGGATCAAGCCGAAGACCTGGCGAACAAACCGAAAACCACCACCGATTCGCTGTTGGCGGTGTTCAGGAATCCGGCGATCTGGGCGTTCGGCCTGATCTATTTCTGCATCCAGAGCGGCGTGTACGCGATCAACTTCTGGCTGCCGTCGATCATCAAGAACCTCGGTTTCAGCGATAACCTGGTGATCGGCTGGTTGAGTGCGATTCCGTATCTGCTGGCGGCCGTGTTCATGCTGGTGGTCGGGCGTTCTGCGGACCTGCGCAAAGAACGCCGCTGGCATCTGGTGGTGCCTATGTTGATGGGTGCGATCGGTCTGGTGATTGCGGTGAATTTCGCCGGCAATCCGGCCATCGCTATCCTGGGTCTGACCATCGCGACCATGGGGGCGTTGACGGGCCTGCCGATGTTCTGGCCGGTGCCAACTGCCATGTTGAGTGCTGGCGCTGCTGCCGGAGGGTTGGCGTTGATCAACTCGATGGGACAGATGGCCGGATTCCTCAGCCCGTACCTGGTGGGTTGGGTCAAGGACAGCACCGGCTCGACGGATGCGGCGTTGTATCTACTGGCAGGTGTGATTGTTGCCGGAAGTGTGTTGGCGTTGCGCATGACGCGGACATTGCGCGCCTGATTCAAGCCGTATCAAAAGATCGCAGTCTGCGGCAGCGCCAACACGGGATAGATGTACACCGTGCAGGCGCTGTCGCTGCTGCGATTTTTTGCTTTGTCTCACGCAGCGCATCTGATATTTGATTAGAGTTTCCCACCGACAAAAGGATTTCGGCATGAGCTATCGCACACTGGGTCACTCAGGACTGCAGGTTTCCACCCTCACCCTCGGCACGATGATGTTCGGTGAGCAGACCAGCACTGAGGAATCGCTGCGCATCATCGACAAGGCGTGGGATCAGGGCATCAACTTCATCGACACCGCCGACGTGTATACCAACGGCCGCTCCGAAGAGATCGTCGGTGAAGCGATTGCCGGTAATCGCCATGAATGGGTGCTGGCGACCAAGGTCGGTTTTGGCCCGGTGGACGGTGTGCCGAACCGTAGCGGCCTGAGCCGCAAACACATATTCAACGGCATTGATGCCAGCCTGACACGGCTCGGCACCGATTACCTCGACATCTATTACCTGCACCGCGAAGACCACAACACGCCGCTGGAGGTCTCGGTGGCGGCGATTGGCGATCTGATTCGTCAGGGCAAGATTCGTTACTGGGGTTTGTCGAACTATCGCGGCTGGCGGATTGCCGAGGTGATTCGCATCGCCGATAAACTCGGCGTTGATCGGCCAGTGATCAGCCAGCCGCTGTACAACATCGTCAACCGTCAGGCCGAAACCGAACAAATTACCGCGGCGCAGACCTATGGCCTCGGCGTGGTGCCTTACAGTCCGCTGGCCCGTGGCGTGCTAAGCGGTAAGTACGCGCCGGATGTGACACCCGACGCCAACAGCCGCGCCGGGCGTCAGGACAAGCGCATTCTGGAAACCGAATGGCGGGTCGAGTCGTTGCGCATTGCCCAGCAGATTCAGCAGTACACCGAAGGCCGAGGGGTGGGCATGGTTGAATTTGCGATCGCCTGGGTGTTGAACAACAGTGCAGTGACATCGGCGATTGTCGGGCCGCGCACGGAAGCGCAGTGGGATGCGTACACCAAGGCGCAGACAATCAGCATCACGGCTGAAGATGAAGCGTTTATCGATTCGCTGGTGGTGCCTGGGCATGCATCGACACCAGGGTTCAACGATGTCAGTCATTTTGTGTCAGGGCGTAAACCCCATTCGGTTTGACGTTTTCCTCCCCGCCTTGGCGCTCTCAACAGGCAGGCGCGACGGCGGTGGGTCGTTTGATTACAAGATCTGAGCTGAACCCAGGCGATTGAAAAAATCTCTGTAACATTTCTGATACCCTGCGCATCGCGCCTTTTCCCAATGAATTGAGCGCAATCACAAAAACAAATCAGATCGTTCGAGACTGTTTCAGGATAAGTAAATGCTCAATCGCCCTTTTGAGTTTGCATGGAAGCCTCTGCGCGCGACATGGCATAAAGCACTCGGCGCCAATGATAAGACCGCAGAAGCCCCGTCACCCTCGGCGCAGGTCTCTGCTACCCCGCATCGCAAACCCACTATTGAATACCGAGCAGACATCGACGGGCTGCGGGCGATTGCCGTTCTGCTGGTGTTGATCTTTCACGGCGGATTGACGTTGTTTCCGTCGGGCTATATCGGCGTAGATATCTTCTTCGTGATCTCGGGGTATCTGACGACCTCGATCATCATGAAGTCGCTGGACAATGGGACGTTCAGCTTCTCGGGGTTCTACACCCGCCGTATCTGGCGACTACAGCCGGCCATCATTGCGTTGCTGATCGCCACACTGATCATCACCACTTTGCTTTACTTGCCCGATGACTATGTCGATTTTCTGAAAAGCGGCAAGTACACCTCGTTACTCCTCTCGAACCAGTATTTTTCCAACGCGACAACCGGCTATGCGACACCCGATGCAGCGACCTTGCCCCTGCTGCACACCTGGTCTCTGGCCATCGAATGGCAGTGGTATCTGGTCTTGCCCTTGGGCATTTGGCTGCTCAACCGCTATGTGGCGAAAAAAGCCTTCATGGTGACCGTCCTCGGTTTAACTGTGGCGGCCATGGCGCTGGCCTTGTACTGGTCTCACACACTGGCGGATAAAAACTACTACCTCTTTAGCGCTCGAATTTTCGAATTGATGATCGGCTCCTGTGCCGTGATTTTCAGCACGGACAAATTCAGGCTCAATCGATTGAGTGCATCGTTGGTCTGTGCGCTTTCACTGGCGACGATTCTCTACTGCGCGACGCGGGAAGATATCCTCGCGGGGTTCCCGGGCTACCATGCCATAGCGGTTTGCATCGCGACCGCAGCCTTGCTCTTTCGGGGCATTGGCGATGCGAGCATCACTTCCAGAATACTGGCCTTCAAACCGCTGGTGTTTATCGGCACTCTCTCCTACTCGTTGTATCTCTGGCACTGGCCGATCCTGGCGTTCGTGGCCTATGTCGGCATCACGCTTACGCCGATGGTGACGGTCATCTATTTCGTCGCCACGTTTGTGATTGCCTGGCTTTCGTTCGTGCTCATCGAAAACAAATTTCGCAAGCCAAGGGCTGGCTTTGCCAAAACCCTGATACTGCTGATGCTGGTGCCCGCGATCGGACTTTCGTTGCTGCACACTGCCGGCAAGAAGCACGATGGATGGCCCGAGCGTTTTGGCGAAGATTCGAGTCAGGTCTTCAGTGGTCTGAAGGCCTATGTCCCCGCCCAGCGGGAAAAATGCCTGGGTGTCAGTGATGGCACCGACCTCGGCTGCATCATGGGTGCCGCCCAGGCAGACCCGCAGGTATTTCTGCTGGGTGATTCGTTTTCGAACCATTACTGGGGATTTGTTGAAACGCTGGCTAAAGACGCCAACCTGTCAGCACTCTCACAGGGTTACCCGGCGTGCCTGGCACTGCCCAAGGTCTACCTCTACGACGAGAAAAAATACAAGGGAGGGCTGTATCAAAAGTGCCATACCGCCGCTCAGCAATATTACGACCTGATCAGCAAAAGCCATTTTGAGTACGTGATCGTTGGCCAATTCTGGGAGGCCTACCTGAATGCTGACATCGTCACGAAACAGGATGATCCTCGCAGCACTGAGCTATCACAACAACGTCTGGGCGTGGCGATCCGCGAAGCCCTGGACATCATCGTCAAGTCGGGCGCCACGCCCATCTTCCTGATGAACACGATGCCCATGCCGGCGGGTATCAACGAATGCCTGTTAAAACGAGTCAAGTTGCGGGGCTGGATGGGAAGCACCGAGCAGAGCAGTCTGTGCGCCACCTCACCATGGTCGGGTGGCGAAGACCCGGTATTGGCGACACTGTTCAGCGAACTGCAGGATGAGTACCCGAGTCTGATTGTTATTGATCCGAAAGGTGTTCAATGCCAAGACGGGACTTGCGCGACGGTCATCGACGGTTTTCCGGTCTATCGTGACATTGGCCACGTGACTGACTATGCCTCTTACAAGCTCGGTCAAATGTACCTCAAGCGCTTCAGTAACCCGTTGAAGGCTACTCGGTAAGCCATCTGCAAGAGCGAGTGCAGGCTGCGATCATTTGATTCTGCTTTGGTAAAACAGGATCAAAAAGATCGCAGCCTGCGACAGCTCCTACAATGGATTCGACCCGGCGTCATGACGGATGTGTGGAATATCGAGCACTCGAGCAATATTCAGCACAAAAACCACGTATCCTTCGCGCCCCGTTTGATCACCCACCCGCGAGGACAGTTTGTCTAAAGGTATCGCTTTATCGGTTACAGCCTCGGTGCTGTTTGCCGTCATGTATTACTTCACTTCGTTGCTCACCCCGTTGAGCGGCGTGGAGATTTTCGGCTGGCGGATGCTCCTGACGGTGCCGTGCATGACGGTGTTCATGCTGGTCTCCAGCGAATGGCGGCGGGTGCTGGAGTTGATTCGCCTGATGGCGGGCAAGCCAAAACTCATCGGGGGGCTGGTCGTCTCGTCAGCGCTGCTCGGCGTGCAGTTGTGGCTGTTCATGTGGGCACCGCTCAACGGTTACAGCCTCGACGTGTCGCTGGGCTACTTCCTGCTGCCGCTGGCCATGGTACTGACCGGGCGGATTGCCTACGGCGAGAGCCTGTCGTACCTGCAAAAGGTCGCGGTGTTCTTTGCAAGCCTGGGCGTGTTGAACGAGTTGTATCAGGTCGGCGGATTTTCCTGGGCGACGCTGGTGGTGGTGGTCGGCTATCCGCTGTACTTCGTGCTGCGCAAATACCTGAAAACCGACCACCTCGGCGGGCTGTGGGTCGACATGACCCTGATGCTGCCGGTCGCTTACTGGTTTGTGCAGAGTGGTGAGCAAGGCCTGGACGTGTTCAATCAATATCCGGGGTTGATGTGGCTGATTCCACTGCTCGGCTTGATCAGTGCTTCGGCGCTGGTGGTTTACATCATTGCCAGCAGGTTGTTGCCGTTCAGTCTGTTTGGGTTGTTGAGTTATGTTGAGCCGGTGTTACTGCTGGGTGTCGCGCTGATCCTGGGCGAAAGCATCAAGTCAGGCGAATGGCTGACCTACATTCCGATCTGGCTGGCGGTTGTGGTGCTGGTGTTTGAAGGGTTTAAACATCTGATGCGACAGCGCAGACCTTGAAAAGCAAAAGATCGCAGCCTTCGGCAGCTCCTACATTTGGAAGGTAAATCCCCTGTAGGAGCTGCCGAAGGCTGCGATCTTTTGACCTGAAAAAGCCTGGCCGAAGCCAGGCTTTTTTATCGCTTACTCGGTCGCCAGTACACCGCGGCGAACCTGGTCACGCTCGATCGATTCGAACAGTGCCTTGAAATTGCCCTCACCGAAACCATCATCGCCTTTACGCTGGATGAATTCGAAGAACACCGGGCCCATCAGGGTTTCCGAAAAGATCTGCAGCAGCAGACGCTTGTCGCCCTGCTCCGATGAGCCGTCGAGCAGAATGCCACGCGACTGCAGTTGATCAACCGGCTCGCCGTGGTTCGGCAGACGCCCTTCGAGCATTTCGTAATAGGTTTCCGGTGGCGCGGTCATGAAGCGCATGCCGATCTTTTTCAGGTGATCCCAGGTCTTGATCAGGTCATCGGAGAGGAACGCGACGTGCTGGATGCCCTCGCCATTGAACTGCATCAGGAACTCTTCGATCTGCCCGGCGCCCTTGGACGACTCTTCGTTCAGCGGGATGCGGATCATGCCGTCCGGCGCGGTCATCGCTTTGGAGGTCAGGCCGGTGTATTCGCCCTTGATATCGAAGTAGCGGATTTCGCGGAAGTTGAACAGCTTCTCGTAGAAGTTCGCCCAATAAGCCATGCGACCGCGATACACGTTGTGAGTCAGATGGTCGATGATCTTCAGGCCGGCACCGACCGGATTGCGATCAACACCTTCGATAAACACGAAGTCGATGTCATAGATCGAGCTGCCTTCGCCGAAACGGTCGATCAGGTACAGCGGCGCGCCGCCAATGCCTTTGATCGCCGGCAGGTTCAGCTCCATCGGCCCGGTTTCGATGTGGATCGGCTGGGCGCCGATTTCCAGCGCGCGCTTGTAGGCCTGCTGCGAATCCTTGACGCGGAACGCCATGCCGCACACCGACGGGCCGTGCTCGGCCGCGAAGTAGGAAGCCACGCTGTTCGGTTCGTTGTTGAGGATCAGGTTTATCGCGCCCTGACGATACAGGTGCACATTCTTGGAACGGTGGGTGGCGACTTTGGTGAAGCCCATGATCTCGAAGATCGGCTCCAGAGTGCCAGGGACCGGCGATGCAAGCTCGATGAACTCAAAGCCCATCAGGCCCATTGGGTTTTCGTATAAATCTGCCATGGTGACGCCTCATCATTTCTTATCAATTAACCAGGGTTATTTGTCAGTCATGCTGAGGTAGCTGGGTGGCGCACAGGAGATGCCACGCACACTGCGGGCGAGAAAGTCACCGTAGATCAGTTGAAACCCGAATATCTTCATTGTCGACCCAAGGCTCTTGCGGGCGAGGCTTCTGCTGCCAGAAGACGAATTATTATTGTATGCGTAACCCGATTCTACACAGCGTAAATAGGGTTGTCTGCCCTCTCTATAAAATCCGCTTTTCTGGCGCCGGTGCAAGGGGTTTGTTGCACAGGTAAATGCCCGCCAGGATCAGTACGCCCCCCAGCCCCATGGCCAGCGTCAGTTGTTCGCCGAGCAACAAGGCACCGAGAATCACTGCAGTCAATGGATTCAGGGCAATGAACACGCCGGAGCGGGTTGCACCTATTTTGCGGATGCCATCGTAGTAACCGATATAGGCCAGTGCCGAGCCGAGGACACCAAGGTAGAACAGGCTCAGCCACTGTGGTGTGCCGAGTTCAATCAGCCCAGCCCAACTCAATTCCCCGCGCACCGCTGCCAGCGTCCAGAGCATTGCCGTGCCGATGAGGATCGAATAAGTCACCGTCTGCACTGGGCCGATCGTCTGGTTGAGGCGACGGGAAAACAGCGAATAAACACCCCAGCCGAGCACGCACCCCAGAATCAGCAAATCGCCGATCCACGCGTCCGGCGTCGCAGCCAGCAATTGCGGATTACGACTGACGATCACCAGCCCGGCGCCGACAATGCAGATTACGATGCCAGCGACTTTCATGCTCCCAAGGCGCTCCTTGAACAGCAGCCAGGAAGCGAGGCCGATCACCGCGGGATTCAACGCGACAATCAACGAGGCTCGCGAAGCATTGATGTACTGCAAACCATAAAAGAAGCACAGGTTGTAGAAGAAGATGCCGAAGCACCCCAGCACTGCCAGTTGCAGCCACTCCCGCACCGAAGGTCGCGCCAACGGGATCCGCGCCAGCCATAAAAAACCCAGTAACGCGACGCTGGCCAGCAAAAATCGCAGGCTGGACGCGAACATCGGGCTGAGGCTACCGGCCAGAAAACGCCCGGCAACAAATGTTCCACCCCATATCATGGTGACTGCCGCCAATGTCAGATAGACCCGCATTGCGCAGTGGGTTGTGTGGGTTTGCTCAACGTTTCGCATGACACTCCAAACGGGAGAAAGGAAAGATGACGTATCATTCGCCTCATTCCCGATCATCGTAAAATGAGCAAACACTCATGACCCTCACTCAACTGGAGATTTTCTCCCAGGTGGCCGAACTGCGCGGTTTCACTCTCGCCGCCCATCAGTTAGGGATTTCACAGTCGGCGGTGTCTCACGCAATGAAGTTGCTGGAGCAGGAACTTGGCGTCGAACTGCTGCGCCGGCATCAGTCGCAAGTGGAACTCAGCGATATCGGCGAGCAATTGCTGCTGCGCGCCCGCGCCATGCTCGGCCTGGCCAATACGATGCGCCAGGAAGCCGCCGATGCCCGCGGCATGAAACGCGGCACGCTGCGCATTGGATCATTCGGCCCAACCTCATCGATCAAGTTGTTGCCCAATATTCTGCAGCACTATCGCCAGGCCCACCCGGGCATCGAAGTGCATGTTGATGAGGGACCGGATCGGCAAGTCGTTCAGTGGCTGGAAGAGCGGCGGATCGACATCGGTTTTGTGGTGCTGCCCGAAGAACGTTTCGACACGTTTGCCTTGATCGAAGATCAGATGGTCGCCCTGCTCCCCGCGGCGCATCCCTTGGCAACACGATCCGAGCTGAGCCTGAAAGCGCTTTGCGCTGATCCGTTCATTTTGACCGAGGCAGGGTCGTCGGAACTGGTGTCGCGATTGTTCAACGCCGCACGCCTGCAACCGAACATTCGTTATCGTTGCTCGCAATTACTCAGTACGCTCGAGACGGTCAGCCGCGGCGACGCGATCACGGTGATTGCCGAAGGTTCGCTGCCGGACTCGCCACATCCCGGTTACGTAAAAATACCGCTGTCGCCGGCAGTTAAACGCCAGGTCGGTCTCGCCGTCCTCGACCAGCGTCAGGCATCACCGGCGGCGCTGGCCTTTATCGAGCTGGCATCACGACTTAACCCGCAATGAGCGGCGCAAGTGTCATCTGCCATCTATCCTGCCCACTGGCTGAAGTGTTTTTCAGCGGTGCACCGGTGCCGGGTCTGATGTCGGGCGCCTCACTTATTCGCGACAGGATGCGCCCATGCCGTTGACCGTCAGACCTCGCCGTAAACATAGCGTGCGCATCGCTATCACCCTGCTCTGCGCGCTGCTGCCAGTCTTGCTGGGTGGCGTGATTCTGTACATGCAGGCCGAGCGCACCCTTGCGCAGAGTTCAAAGAAGACGGCCGAAGAGGCGTTGCTTCAGTTCGAGTTGATGCTTGACAGCACAGCCCAGGCGGCCCGGGATTTACTGCCGCTGGCCGGTCAACCGTGTGAAAACGCCAAACTGGCCCTGCGCGAGCAGGTAACCCGCCGCCCTTTTGTGCGCTCGACCAATCTGGTGTGGGACAACAATCTTTATTGCAGTTCGTTGTTCGGCGACTTCAAGGAAGCCGTTAAAGCAGGCGACTATGTTCAGGGCAAGTTGTGGTTGATGAACGGCAATCCGGTCACACCCAACACCGCGCTGCTGGTGTACCGGCTCAGCGATGGTCGCGGTGGTGCATTGACGACACTGGATGGCTATCACCTGAGCAACATGCTGCGACTGATCGGCCGGCACACACTGCTGTTATTGCAGGTGGGTGATAACTGGATGTCAGCCAATGGCCAGGTTCGCCAGGGCGTGCTGCCCGCGCTGCCGGTGGCGCACACCATGCTGGACTCTTCGCGGTATGCGTTCAGCGTCTCGGCCGGTTTTCCAAAGGGTGAAACCTGGCGCTACATGGCCGAACAGTACCCACCATTGTTCAGCCTGCTGATGTTCTTTGGTGTGGTGTCGGGCGCCATCGGCCACGTCGTGCAGAAGCGCTCGACTTCGCCGAGCCACGAAATGCTTCGTGCCCTGGAAGCCGGCGAGTTCGTTCCGTACTTCCAGCCCGTGGTGCACGGCGACAGCAAGAAATGGTCAGGCGCTGAAGTGTTGATGCGCTGGAATCACCCCAAGGAAGGCCTTGTGCGCCCGGACTTGTTTATCCCGTTCGCCGAGCACTCAGGGCTGATCGTGCCGATGACCCGCGCCTTGATGCGACAAACAGCGGCGTTACTTGGGCCCCGGTCATCGACCTTTGCCGCGCCGTTTCACATCGGTATCAACATTACCGCGAGTCATTGCCGGGATCTGGCACTGGTCAAAGATTGCCGTGAGTTTCTCGCATCCTTCGCGCCCGACAGCGTCAGTCTGGTGCTGGAGTTGACCGAGCGCGAGCTGATCGAGCCCACCGAGATCACGCAGCAGCTGTTTGAGCAATTGCATGGACTGGGCGTGAAGATCGCCATCGACGACTTTGGCACCGGGCACTCAAGCCTCGGTTACTTGCGAAGATTCAACGTGGATTTCCTCAAGATCGACCAGAGTTTTGTGGCCATGATCGGCGTTGACGCGCTTTCGCGGCACATTCTGGACACCATCATCGAACTCTCGGCCAAGCTTGATCTGGGCATTGTTGCCGAAGGTGTCGAAACACACGCACAAGCGGATTATCTGACCGCGCATAACGTTAACTTCCTGCAAGGCTATCTGTACGGCAAACCCATGCCGGCGGCAGACTTCATTAGTGCATTAAGTCACCATTAACTAAATGGACTTAAGCGAGATACGCCGACAAGGCGCACGAAAATGATACAAAAAACCACTGCGGTTACATGAGGACAACATCAGGATTTACTCCTGACGCATTAACAACTACAATTTTTCTTGCCTGTGCAAAGACTGGCAGGCGAGCCACTTATCACCGAGTCGCTACAAGGCTCCAGTTTTAAGCTTTGTTTGCGGTTGGTATCAGCCAAATACACTATTGGAGTAAAGATATTGTCCAGACTCGCTGAATTTCGTGCAGCTGAAAAGGCCCTTCAGGAACAGCTCAAGCAGTTGGAATCGCTGAAGAACGATGCCGGGCTCAAGAAAGAAATCGAATTCGAAGAAAAGCTCCAGGGGCTGATGAAAAGCTACGGCAAGGGCCTTAAAGACATCATCGCCATTCTCGATCCGAATCCGACAAAATCCGCACTGCAAAGCTCTGCAGCGCCTAAAACCCGCCGCGCTCGCGTGGTCAAGGTTTATCAGAATCCGCACACCGGCGAACTGATCGAGACCAAGGGCGGCAACCACCGTGGCCTGAAAGCCTGGAAGGAAGAGTATGGTGCAGGCACCGTTGATTCCTGGTTGCGCGGTTAATCCGGCTCCCACCAAAGCCCTGCATGATGCAGGGCTTTTTTTATTGACAATATCTAACAAATGAAATGAATTTCATCGAGCAAGTTGCGATTTTTGTGTAACGCTACCGAGCCAAAAACCTAAACATTCTGCTGCATCATGTTGCGAGCGGCACCAACGTTAAACTTTGTGCTTAATCCCTTCGGGTATCTAACCCGGCGAGATGAGTACAGTGGGTTAAAGTTTCAGGCTGTTTCTCACCGCGACTATCTCTTCTGCGCTCGCCTTATAAGCCTCGGCCTGACCGGCATAGGAAAGAACATAAGCCTTATCCGCCGCGACCGCCGCTACCAGCGTTTGCGATAACACATGCCGACCGTTTTCGGTCACCGTGCAAGTCGTCTCCAACGCAGACAAAGAACCGAGCGTCGTCGGATGCACCTTGTTGCAGACACTTTGATAGCCCCCCTTGAAAAAGTCCTTTTGTATCGACTTGCGCATTTCCAGCAAAACACCCAGTAAATTGACTTGATGACCCGTTTCAACCTGAGTCATGGTCAACTCCATCACCATTACCTGATTGCCATCGGCATCGTTCTTGACCCCCCGCTGGCGAGAAACCTGCGGCGCGGTGTCGGCAAGCGCCTCCACCTGCCAGCCTGCGGGCCAGGTGATGCTCGGTTCTTCGGCAAACACAGTAGCGGTGCACAGAAAAAAGCCAAAGAAAACTAACGGGGTTTTAAACAGTCGGATCATTACCGGACGCACTCGAAGATTGAGCCGCAAAGTCTGAGCCCCGGCCGCGCGCACGGCAAGCCTGCCCTTTCATTTGGCGATGCCGGCAGGCATGCGTATCATTGCGCCAATCACTCGCCCATAGTTATTGGAGGGCCCATGAGCCTGCACGAACTGAACACTTTCCCCGGCGTTACCGCCACGCCAGACAGCGCAACCCACAATTTCGTTTTCAACCACACCATGCTGCGCGTCAAGGACATCACCAAGTCCCTGGATTTCTACACCCGCGTGCTGGGTTTCTCGCTGGTTGAGAAGCGCGACTTTCCGGAAGCGGAATTCAGCCTGTATTTCCTGGCGCTGGTCGACAAAGCGCAGATCCCGGCCGACGCCGCTGCTCGCACCGAATGGATGAAGTCGATCCCGGGCATTCTGGAACTGACCCACAATCACGGCACCGAAAACGATGCTGATTTTGCCTATCACAATGGCAACACCGACCCGCGTGGTTTCGGCCACATCTGCATCTCGGTGCCGGACATCGTGGCAGCGTGTGAGCGTTTTGAAGCGCTGGGCTGTGACTTCCAGAAGCGCCTGACCGATGGCCGCATGAAAAGCCTGGCGTTTATCAAGGATCCGGATGGTTACTGGGTCGAGATCATTCAGCCTGCGCCGATGTGAAAGGCGAAAAGCCCCTCACCCTCACCCTAACCCTAACCCTCTCCCTCGGGAGAGGGCTGGGGTGAGGGGCTGCATTTTCAAGCACAATAAAAAACCCCATGATCACTCATGGGGTTTTGTCTTTTCAGGCCTGGCGTTTACGCCGGAGCCGAAGTTCGGATCAAGTGATCGAACGCGCTCAGCGAAGCCTTCGCGCCCTCGCCCACTGCAATCACGATCTGCTTGTACGGCACAGTGGTCACGTCACCGGCAGCGAAGATGCCCGGGATCGACGTCTCGCCACGGTTATCGACAATGATCTCGCCACGCGGCGACAGCTCGATGGTGCCTTTGAGCCAGTCAGTATTGGGCAGCAGACCGATCTGCACAAAAATCCCTTCCAGCTCGATAGTGCGCAGTTCGTCAGTATTGCGATCCTTGTAGCGCAGGCCGTTGACCTTCTGGCCGTCGCCGGTGACTTCAGTGGTTTGCGCACTGGTGATCACGGTAACGTTCGGCAGGCTGTGCAGCTTGCGTTGCAACACGGCGTCGGCCCGCAACTGCACATCGAACTCCAGCAGCGTCACGTGCGCCACGATACCGGCCAGGTCGATGGCCGCTTCAACGCCAGAGTTACCACCGCCAATCACCGCGACTCGCTTGCCTTTGAACAGCGGGCCATCACAGTGCGGGCAGTACGCCACGCCTTTGTTTCGATAGTCCTGCTCGCCCGGCACGTTCATTTCACGCCACCGCGCACCGGTTGCCAGAATCACGCTCTTGGCTTTGAGGGTCGCGCCACTGGCGAAACGGATTTCATGCAGCTCGCCATTTTTACCCGGGATCAGCTTGTCGGCGCGTTGCAGGTTCATGATGTCGACGTCGTACTGCTTGACGTGTTCCTCCAGCGCCGTGGCCAGTTTCGGCCCTTCGGTTTCCTGCACGGAAATGAAGTTCTCGATGGCCATGGTGTCCAGCACCTGACCGCCGAAACGCTCAGCCGCAACACCAGTGCGGATGCCTTTACGTGCGGCATAAATGGCCGCCGAAGCACCGGCCGGCCCACCGCCGACCACCAGCACGTCAAAGGCTTCCTTGGCGCTGATTTTCTCAGCCTGACGCTCGATGGCGCCGGTGTCGAGTTTGGCGAGGATCTCTTCCAGACCCATGCGGCCCTGGCCGAAGTTTTCGCCATTCAAGTAAATGCTCGGCACGGCCATGATCTTGCGATCGTTGACTTCGTCCTGGAACAGCGCGCCGTCGATGGCGACGTGGCGGATGTTCGGGTTCAGCACCGCCATCAGGTTCAGCGCCTGAACGACGTCCGGGCAGTTCTGGCAGGACAGTGAGAAATACGTCTCAAAACTGAACTCGCCTTTGAGCGAGCGAATCTGCTCGATGACTTCGACACTGGCTTTCGATGGGTGGCCGCCGACTTGCAGCAGGGCCAGCACCAGCGAGGTGAATTCGTGGCCCATCGGGATGCCGGCGAAACGCAGACTGATATCGGCGCCCGGCCGGTTGATCGAAAACGATGGTTTGCGAGCATCGTCACCGCTGTCGATCAAAGTAATTTGGCTCGAAAGACTGGCAACGTCTTTCAGCAGGTCCAGCATTTCACGGGATTTCGCACCGTCGTCGAGGGAAGCAACGATCTCGATCGGCTGGGTGACCCGTTCCAGGTACGATTTCAACTGGGCTTTAAGATTGGCGTCCAACATACGGGCGATTTCCTTTGGTTTGTTTCAGACATAAAAAAACGCCCGAGCGAATCTCGCCCGGGCGTTTTATTGGGCGGTGCAGCTAACTTAAGTAGGTGCGGAGTTCCGCCCTGAGTTGCGTGTCACAGACTTAGATCTTGCCGACCAGGTCCAGGGACGGAGCCAAAGTGGCCTCGCCTTCTTTCCACTTGGCTGGGCAAACTTCGCCTGGGTGAGCAGCAACGTACTGAGCAGCCTTGATCTTGCGCAGCAGCTCGGAAGCGTCACGGCCAACGCCGCCATCGTTCAGTTCAACGATTTTGATCTGGCCTTCAGGGTTGATCACGAAGGTGCCACGGTCAGCCAGGCCAGCTTCTTCAATCAGCACGTCGAAGTTGCGGGAGATAACCTGAGTCGGGTCGCCGATCATGGTGTACTGGATTTTGCCGATGGCTGGCGAAGTGTTGTGCCAGGCAGCGTGAGCAAAGTGGGTGTCGGTGGAAACGCTGTAGATCTCTACGCCCAGCTTCTGGAAAGCAGCGTAGTTGTCAGCCAGGTCTTCCAGCTCGGTTGGGCAAACGAAGGTGAAGTCGGCTGGGTAGAAAAATACGACCGACCACTTGCCTTTCAGGTCAGCGTCCGAGACTTGAACGAAGTCGCCGTTTTTGAACGCGGTAGCTTTGAACGGTTTTACTTGGCTGTTGATGATAGGCATTGATGACTCTCCGTCAGTGGTTATGAAGTTGATGGGGTGAATCCTACCCACTCACTCGACGGATGGCTCATTGGCAAACCTGATGCTGCTGATTTGTTTTCGCTATTAGCAGACTGTATTAATAGAAGAAAACGATATCTAGGGCGAAACCGGTTTATCCGTAATCCGAGCCATCCCCTGGAATGGGCTGGCTTCAACATAGCGCATGGCTGACTTCATATCCTTCCAGCCAACGTAATTCATCAACGATTTCAGGTCCCAACCACTTTGATGGGCCCAGGTTGCAAAGCCGCGGCGTAACGAGTGACTGGTGTATCGTTCGGCGGCAATCCCGGCGCGTTCCAGCGCCTGGCGCAATAACGGGATGATGCTGTTGGCGTGCAAGCCCTCTTCGCTCAGATTGCCCCAGCGATCGATGCTACGGAAAACCGGGCCGCGCACCAGTGCCGCTTCGTTGATCCAGTCGATGTACGCCTGCACCGGGCATAGCTTGAGCAGTGCCGGAGTCTGATACGTCTGGCCGAGGTTTTCCCGATCGCCTTTGCTGCGCGGCAGATACAAGGTGATGCCATTGCCGGCATGCGCCTGCACATGCTCGATCTGCAGGCGGCACAACTCATCGCTGCGAAAGCCACGCCAGAAGCCCAGCAGAATCAGCGCGCGATCGCGATAAGCCTTGAGCAATGACGGACGATCCTGCTGCGCCTTCGCAGTTTGAGCTTCCTGTTCCAGCCAATCGATGACTCTCTCCAAATCCTGCAGCTGCAAAGGCTCGGCTTGTTTTTCCTGCGCCGGGTGCAGCGCCCGAATGCCTTTGAACACTTTGCGCACCACGGGCGCTTTCGTCGGGTCGGCAAAACCCTGGCTGTTGTGCCACTGCGCCAGTGCCGACAGCCGCAGCTTCAATGTATTGATCGCCAGCACACCCGCATGCTCGACCAGATACCGCGCAACGCTGTCGGCTGTGGCCGGCAGAAACCCACCCCACGTTATTTCGAAATGCTCGATGGCGGCGCGATAGCTGCGGCGGGTGTTGTCACGGGTGGCGGCTTGCAGGTAGCGATCCAGATCGCTCATGGGCTGTTTTCTCGCTGGCGTACTGATTCAAGGGTGTCCGAAACGCATTTTGCCGCCTGACACTGGGTAATACCAGTATATCCCGCCTCTTAAATGTCAAAGATTTAACTTTATTATCATCGTGGTACACTGCGCACTTTAGTGGCATGTACCACAGTACGTAATCGTAGGAGTTCACATGGCCCGTGGCGGCATTACCAAAGCGCTGGTCCAGATTGCGCGCACAGCAATCCTGGCCCGCGGCGAACACCCAAGCATCGATGCAGTACGCATTGAAATGGGCAATACCGGTTCGAAAACCACGATCCATCGCTATCTCAAAGAGCTGGATGACGGCGCTCAGCCGATCGAAGCTTCAGCCGAACCCATCGACGACGAGCTGACAGCGCTGGTTTCGCGTCTCGCCCAGCGCTTGAAGGAGCAGGCCCAAGAGCCCATCGAGCAGGCTCGCGAGCAGTTTGAGGAACAGCGCGACGCGCTCGAATCAGAGCTCAAGCAGGTGCGCCAGGCACTGGAACAACTGGAGCACCAGCACGACATTCAAGGCGCCGCACTGGAGCGTGAATCCGAGGCGCTAAGCAACACCCGCTCGATGCTGCAAACCGAGCAAACCCGCAATGCCGGTCTGAATCAGGCATTGGCCGACTTTGAATTGCGCTTGCAGGACAAGGACGAGCAGATCCGCTCACTGGAAGAAAAGCACCTGCACGCCCGCGATGCGCTGGAGCACTACCGCAACGCCACCAAGGAGCAGCGCGAGCAGGAACAGAGCCGCCACGAAGGCCAGGTGCAGCAAATTCAGGCAGAGCTGCGTCAGGCGCAGCAAAGCGCGATGGTGCGCCAGGATGAAATTACCCAACTGCATCGCGACAACGAGCGCTTGCTCACCGAGAACCGCGGCACTCAACGCGAACTCAGCCTGATGCAAGACCAGCTCAAGCAAAGCAACCAGCGCCAGGATCAATTGCTGGAGCAAGCCACCCGCGTTGACAGTGAGCGCACCCTCCTCCAGGAACGTCTGCGCGTAGCAACACTGGAAAGCCAGACACTCAAACAGAGCGTCGAGGAGCAGACGCTACTCAATCAGTCACTGGAAAAGGAATTGACCAAGGCTCAAGCGAGCCTGGAAGACAGCCTTCGCCTGGCAGCTACCGTTGCGGCAGCGCCAGACTCGGCCAAACCGAAAGACGCTTAAGCGCCGACCGGTGTACGCATGGTGACAAACTCTTCGGCGGCCGTCGGGTGCACCCCGATCGTGTCGTCGAAGTCACGCTTGGTCGCGCCAGCCTTCAGCGCAATCGCCAGGCCCTGGACGATTTCGCCCGCGTCGGGACCGACCATGTGACAACCAAGAACCTTGTCAGTCTTGCCGTCGACGACCAGCTTCATCAGCGTTTTCTCCTGACATTCAGTCAGGGTCAGCTTCATCGGCCGGAAGCGGCTTTCGAAGATCACCACATCGTGACCCGCTTCACGCGCCTCTTCTTCGGTCAAACCGACAGTACCGATGTTCGGCAGGCTGAACACAGCCGTCGCGATCATCTTGTAATCCACCGGACGGTATTGCTCCGGCTTGAACAGACGCCGCGCCACCGCCATGCCCTCGGCCAATGCCACAGGCGTCAGCTGCACGCGACCAATGACGTCACCCAGCGCCAGAATCGACGGCTCAGTGGTCTGGTATTGCTCATCGACCTTGATGAAACCTTTATCGGTGAGCTGAACATCAGTGTTTTCCAGCCCCAGGTTGTCCAGCATCGGACGGCGACCGGTCGCGTAGAAAATGCAATCGGCCTCCAGCACTCGGCCATCCTTGAGCGTGGCTTTCAAACTGCCGTCCGCCTGCTTGTCGATGCGCGCGATGTCGGCATTGAATTGCAGATCCATGCCGCGCTTGGTCAGCTCTTCTTGCAGGTGCTTGCGTACCGAACCATCAAAGCCGCGCAGGAACAGATCGCCGCGGTACAGCAATGTGGTGTTGGCGCCGAGGCCGTGGAAGATCCCGGCAAACTCGACCGCGATGTAACCACCACCCACGACCAATACGCGCTTGGGCAGTTCTTTGAGGAAGAAAGCCTCATTGGAACCGATCGCGTGCTCACGCCCCGGAACCTCTGGAATCTGCGGCCAGCCACCCGTAGCGATAAGGATATTTTTTGCAGTGAAGCGCTCACCATTGACTTCGACTTCATGCGGACCAACGATCTTCGCGTGAGCTTCGTGCAGGGTCACACCGCTGTTCACCAGCAGATTGCGATAAATGCCATTGAGGCGATTGATCTCGCGATCCTTGTTGGCGATCAGCGTCGCCCAATCAAAATTCGCCTCACCCAGACTCCAGCCGAAACCGGACGCCTGCTCGAATTCTTCGGCGAAATGCGCGCCGTAAACCAGCAGCTTCTTCGGCACGCAACCCACGTTGACGCAGGTCCCGCCCAGATAACGGCTCTCAGCCACCGCCACTTTCGCACCAAAACCGGCCGCAAACCGCGCAGCGCGAACTCCACCGGAACCAGCACCAATTACATAAAGGTCAAAATCGTAGGCCATTTCTATCTCCTCGGCAGGCGATCAGCATACCTGTAGACACCCATTGGGCAAGCACTGCCATCCATATAAGGGCTGATAATGAAAAAGCCACCCGAAGGTGGCTTTCTCTTACAGATGGATCAAGCGCTCTTAGTAAGCCTTGCCAGTCTTGTAGAAGTTTTCGAAGCAGAAGTTGGTCGCGTCGATGTAGCCTTCAGCGCCACCGCAGTCGAAACGCGTGCCTTTGAACTTGTAGGCCATTACGCAGCCGTTCTGGGCTTGCTTCATCAGGGCGTCGGTGATCTGGATTTCGCCGCCCTTGCCTGGCTCGGTCTGCTCAAGCAGGTCGAAAATGTCCGGAGTCAGAATGTAGCGACCGATGATGGCCAGGTTCGACGGCGCATCTTCCGGCTTTGGCTTCTCGACCATGCTGTGAACGCGGTAGATGTCGTCGCGAATCATCTCACCGGCAATCACGCCGTATTTGTGAGTTTCTTGCGGATCAACTTCCTGAATGGCCACGATCGAGCAGCGGAACTGCTTGTACAGCTTGACCATCTGGGTCAGTACGCCGTCGCCTTCGAGGTTGACGCACAAGTCATCCGCCAGCACCACGGCGAACGGCTCGTCACCGATCAGTGGGCGCCCGGTCAGGATGGCGTGGCCCAGGCCTTTCATTTCGGTCTGGCGAGTGTAGGAGAACGAGCACTCGTCCAGCAGTTTGCGGATGCCGACCAGGTATTTTTCCTTGTCGGTGCCTTTGATCTGGTTTTCCAACTCGTAGCTGATGTCGAAGTGGTCTTCCAGTGCACGCTTGCCACGACCGGTAACGATCGAGATTTCAGTCAGGCCAGCGTCCAGAGCTTCTTCAACGCCGTACTGGATCAGTGGCTTGTTTACCACCGGCAGCATTTCTTTAGGCATGGCTTTAGTCGCTGGCAGGAAGCGAGTACCGTAACCGGCTGCTGGGAACAAGCATTTCTTGATCATATAAGTCCTTGAAAAGGCTGTGTGTACGAGTTTCGGCGCAGTCTAATCAGGCGGCGTGCACCTTACAATGCCCCGCACTGGCTGACCGATGCCAAAATAGAGAAATATTCTCGCCGATAGTTCCATCGACATCTGCAGACCATCACCCAGCGTAGCGCAAAGTGACCGACGAGCAGGATTACCATACGCTCATCGCCCCCGTTGTGAACATTTTGCCGGTATCATGGCGACTTTGAACCAGCGAACGAGACAGATTAGATGGCCGCCGTAAAAATCATCAACGGGTATGTGATCGACAAGAAAGACGGAAAGTGGACTCTCACCACTACCAATGGCGAACACGTTGCCGGGCCTTTCGACAGCGAGCAGATGGCGACTGATGTTGCGTCGGTATTCACTGACACCCCTGCATCGGCAAAGCGCCGCGGCAAAGATCAGGACTGATCTGCTGCCAAGCGCCGCAAGCCCTGCCGTCGAGCAGGGCTTTTTTGTGCCTGACACACGACCGTCGAAAACAAGTGGCCAATCGCTATAACCTTTTCATACCGGCGCTGTCAGAGCGTCTAGTCCCCCACCGCTGAAGACGACACAACTATGAACATGAACAGATTTTTGCCACTGATCGCGGTACTGGTATTGAGCGGCTGCGCCACGTCCCAACCGACCACCCTGAACAACGGCGAACAGGGGCTGACCATCGACTGCTCCGGCGAAGCCAATTCCTGGGCCACCTGCTATGAAAAGGCTGACGCCTCATGCGCAGGGACGGGCTACCGTATCGTCGGCACTGACGGCACACCGGCGCCGAAGGAAAGCGAAAAGACACTGGGCGTCGATGTCGGTAACTACAAAAACCGCAGCGTGGTAGTCGTCTGCAAATAGACGCTACATGTGAATTTCCGCGAACTTGATCCCGAGTCCGCGTACGACTTCGATCAGGTCGTCGAGCCGATTGAAAGACTCGACTTCGTCGTTTTCGTCCACCAGGAAATAGCTGCGCCCGGCGCTCTTCTTGAAAAACACGATCCATTCTCCGGAATTTGCCGGGTTCTGAATGACATGTGTGGCAGAGATCAAACCCTCTGCATGGCGTTCCCGCACTTGCTCTCGCTTCATTGCAACTCCAGAAATGAAAATGCCGTCACAGCATGACTGTGACGGCATTGATGCTGATGACCAATAGTCTATCAGCCGGAAATACAGGCGTTGGCAGCGTTACGCACATCACGCGGGCGCACCGGCACGTTGGACATGCGCTCATGCAGCTTGATGCTGCTACCGCCGGAGCGGTTTTCGATATCAAACACGGCGGCGGGACCAGAAGACAGTTTGCCCGGAACAATCACGCGAACCCCCTCCTTTTGCGGCTGTACCTGCAGCGCGCCGCGGCTGTTCGCCAGTTTTTCGGTCAGGCATTGCGCATACTCATGAGGCTTCTTGCCAGAGATTACGCTTACGGTCGGTAGCGTTTCATTGATTTCGGAAACGTTCGCACAACCACCCATAGCCAAAACCAACGGCAGACACACCACACCCCACTTCATACAAAACCTCCGTTAAAGACCGTCCGACAGCACAAATGCCGTTTTTCTCCGGGGCCTTCTGCATTTAACCCGCATCCAATCGCGAATATCTGTTCAAAATTGTCAAACCAACGCCCGACGGCCAGATAATAACCTGTGCAGGCTGATAAACTGCGCCCAATTACAAGCTATCGTTTTGATTTTGTAGAAAAAGCCCTTCTGGAGGCGCCCATGAAATTCATTCACCAGCGCGAACACCTCAACGAAGACGACATCGTCGTCATCCAGTGCTCGCAAACCTGCAACATCCGTTTGATGAGCGACGCCAACTTCCGCAGCTTCAAAAATGGCGGTCGTCACTCTTACCACGGCGGCGCTTTCGACACGTTCCCGGCCCGCATCACCGCGCCGAGCACCGGATTCTGGAACATTACCATCGACACCGTCACCACCCGGGCAATCAGCGTTACACGCAAACCGACGCTGACGCACTCGATCAAGATCATCCGCCGCTCCAGCTCCAAACTCAGCTGAGCCGCCCCGCCCACACAGACAGGTATTCATGACCGTGGCCCAAACGACTAAATACGTCATCAAGTACAAGCTCAACGGCGAGCGCCGTTTCGAGTTCGCGCAACTGGAAAACGGCACCGCGGAAGAAGCAAAGGCTGCTCTCGACGCAATCCACGGGCAGACTGAAGATGTGATCAGCGATATCGCCGTCAGCAAAGCGCTGTAACGGACCAACAGAATGACTGCCCCAAGGTTTTGGTGATCGCTATGCAGCCGCACACTTTCGACCTGTTCGCTGATCACCAACCCGCACAGCAGCCCCGCGCGGAACAGATCGGTGAACAATCTTGGGTACTGCGCGGATTCGCCCTGCCGCTGACCGATCGATTGCTACCGGCGCTGGACGCCGTCCTGGTCGCCGCCCCACTCCGCCACATGGTCACGCCGGGCGGCTTCAGCATGTCGGTGGGCACCAGCAGTTGCGGGCAACTGGGCTGGATTACTGACCGCATCGGCTATCGTTACTCAAGGGTCGATCCACTCAGCGGATTGCCCTGGCCCGAGCTGCCGCCGGTGTTTGCCGATCTGGCAGAGACTGCGGCGCAGGAGGCCGGTTTTTCTGACTTCAAGGCAGATTCCTGCTTGATCAACCGCTATATCCCCGGCGCCAAGATGTCCTTGCATCAGGACAAAGACGAAAATGCCTACGCTGCACCAATCGTTTCGCTGTCGCTGGGCTTGCCGGCAATGTTTTTGTTTGGCGGTTTCGCTCGTGGTGACAAGAGCCAGCGGATCCCTCTGTTGCATGGCGACATGGTGGTTTGGGGTGGTGTCGATCGTTTGCGTTTCCATGGCGTTTTACCAATCAAGCAGGGGCGACACCCGCAACTTGGCGAACAACGCATCAATCTGACTTTTCGTGTTGCCGGATGAACCTTGAAAATTTGACCGCAAGGCCCGGAGTGTTGTGTTCACCAACGCTGGTTAACCTGAATCAAACAGGTCAACGGATTAGCCATCATGAAAACGCTTTCGAACACGCCCAACATTGAAGACGATCCACGCTGGGCCGCTGTTGTTGCGCGGGATGCTCGGGCGGACGGGACGTTTGTCTATGCGGTGAAGACCACAGGCATCTACTGTCGCCCGAGCAGTCTTGCGCGCTTGCCGAAACCGCAGAATGTGGAGTTTTTTGATACGGCGCTTGAGGCCGAAGCCGCCGGCTACCGCCCGAGCAAAAGGGCCAGCAAGGATCAGAGCGATGTGCTCGCGCAACATGCTGCCACCGTGGCGCTGGCATGCAGGCAGATCGAGTCCGCCGACACTTTGCCCGCGCTCAATGAACTCGCCGAAACGGCCGGTCTGAGCCCGTTTCATTTTCACCGTGTGTTTAAAGCCGCGACCGGACTGACGCCCAAGGGTTACGCCAGCGCCCACCGCTCGCGCCGCGTGCGTGAGCGCCTGGCAGACGGCGGCTCAGTGACCGATGCGTTGTATGACGCAGGTTTCAATTCCAACAGTCGTTTCTATGAAAGCGCCGATCACTTGCTGGGGATGAAACCCGGTGACTACCGCGCCGCCGGGCAAAACAACGACATTCGTTTTGCCGTCGGACAATGCTCGCTCGGCGCGATTCTGGTGGCACAAAGCGAGCGCGGGGTTTGCGCGATTTTGTTGGGCGTCGATCCTCACCAACTGGTGTGTGATCTGCAGGACCAGTTTCGCAAAGCCAATCTTATTGGCGCCGATGCAGGGTTTGAACAGTTGATCGCCAAAGTCGTCGGCTTTATCGAAACCCCGGCCATCGGCCTCGATCTACCGCTGGACGTGCGCGGCACGGCATTTCAGGAACGCGTTTGGCAGGCGCTGCGGGAAATCCCGGTTGGCAGCACCGCCAGCTACGCCGACGTTGCCCAACGAATCGGCGCGCCGACATCCATGCGCGCCGTGGCTCAGGCATGCGGTGCCAATCGATTGGCCGTCGCGATTCCCTGCCATCGCGTGGTGCGCAGCGATGGCAATCTTTCCGGTTATCGCTGGGGTGTCGAACGTAAACGGCAACTGCTGGAGCGTGAAACGCAACCCTGAAGCTGCGTACCACTTCAGCGATTGACGTCCACCACAACGCGCCCGCGAAGCTGTCCTGCAAGCAGTTTCGGCGCGGCATCAATAACGTCGCCGAGGGCGATTTCATGGCTGATCAATGGCAGTAAGGCGAAGTCCAGATCCTTCGCCAGTCGACCCCATGCCTCCACGCGGCGCGCTTTTGGCTGAGTCACGCTGTTGATCCCGGCCAGAGTGACGCCGCGCAAAATAAACGGCGCCACCGAGGCAGGGAAATCCATACCCTGGGCCAGACCGCACGCGGCGACGGTGCCCTCTGCACGCGTACTGGCGCAGGCATTCGCCAGCGTGTGGCTGCCGACCGAATCGATTACCGCTGCCCAACGTTCCTTGGCCAGCGGCTTGCCCGGCTCGGACAAGGTCGCGCGGTCGATGATTTCAGTCGCGCCCAATTGCTTGAGATAGTCATGCTCGGACACCCGGCCCGTGGACGCCACGACCTTATAGCCGAGCCTGCTCAGCAGCGCGATGGCAAAACTGCCCACACCGCCATTGGCCCCCGTCACAAGCACCTCGCCCTGCGCAGGCGTCACGCCATTACGCTCAAGCGCCAAAATGCACAACATTGCGGTGTAACCCGCCGTGCCGATCGCCATCGCCTGAGCAGCGGTAAAAGCGTTTGGCAACGGAATCAGCCAGTCGCCATTCAGCCGGGCCTTTTGCGCCAGGCCGCCCCAATGGCTTTCGCCCACGCCCCAGCCATTGAGCAGCACCTGATCGCCCACTTTATAGTCGGGATGTGAGCTGACCTCGACGGTGCCTGCCAGATCGATCCCCGGAACCAAGGGAAACTTGCGCACTACCGGACTGCTGCCGGTAATCGCCAGGCCATCCTTGAAATTCAACGTGCTGTAGGCGACGGCCACGGTCACGTTGCCCTCGGGCAACTGGTCTTCGTTGATCTGTTGAAGGTTGGCGCGATAACCGCTGTCGTCTTTATTGATCAAAATACCGTTGAACATGATGGCCTCTCATGGATGGATTTCAGGTGGTCATGGCTTTCAAATATCACATCGCAACACGTTGCCACACTCGACTTTCAGCCAATCCACGAATCGCCCGGGTATTTTCATGGCGGCGGTGATGGAGATGGCGTATTTCATCGACGCTGAGAACCTGCGTCAGGTGATGTTCACAATTTCAAAGTGGCCCGGAGTCTGGTTTTGCTGGTAAAACCGGCTTTGCCGTCCCTGCCCCGTTTCATCGTTCGGAGTCCGCTTCCATGAGCCAATGGCCAGATACACGCATTCTCGACCTGCTCGGCATTCAATCGCCGATCATTCAGGGCCCGATGGCCGGTGCGACAAATTCATCGATGGTGATCGCCGTGTGCAACGCTGGCGGCCTGGGTTCGATGCCGGCGGCGATGCTGAGCATCGAGCAGTTGCGAGAAGAGCTGAAAACGATTCGCGAACAGACCGACAAGCCCTTCAATGTGAATTTTTTCTGCCACCAGCCACCCGCCGCTGATGAGCAACGCGCACGCGATTGGAAGAACCTGCTGGAACCGTACTACCGCGAACTGGGTGTCGACTTCGAGGCGCCAACACCGGTATCCAACCGGGCGCCGTTCGACACGGCAGCGTGCGAAGTGCTGGAAGAATTCCGGCCGGAGGTGGTGAGTTTTCACTTCGGTTTGCCAGAGAAATCCCTGCTCGATCGAGTAAAGGCCACCGGCGCAAAAATCCTCTCTTCGGCAACCACCGTCGATGAAGCGATCTGGCTGGAACACAATGGCTGTGACGCGATCATCGCCATGGGCTACGAGGCCGGGGGTCATCGCGGGATGTTTCTCAGCGAGGACTTGAGCAGTCAAGTCGGCACGTTCGCACTGGTGCCGCAGATAGTCGATGCGGTGACAGTGCCGGTGATTGCCGCCGGTGCAATCGCCGATGCGCGAGGCGTCGCGGCAGCTTTCATGCTCGGCGCGTCAGCGGCTCAGGTTGGCACCGCGTACCTGTTCACCCCGGAAGCGAAAGTAAGCGCCTCTCATCACAAGGCACTGCGCACCGCCAAAGAGAGCGAAACCGCGATCACCAACATTTTCACCGGACGCCCGGCACGGGGCATTCTTAATCGTGTGATGCGTGAAATGGGGCCAATGTCGGCCAAAGCGCCGGCATTCCCGTTGGCCGGTGGCGCCCTGATGCCTCTACGTGCAAAAGATGACGCGCAGTTCGCCAACCTGTGGGCAGGCCAGGCATTCACGCTGGGCCAAGACCTCAGCAGTGCTGAACTGACTCGCCAATTGGCCGAGGGTGCATTGGCGAAGCTGAATGCGCGTTGATACCGCGCGCGGTGTGCGTTTCAGGTCAAGCGGCCCGTCAGGATAAATCCTCTCGCCACGAAGTGGGGATCGCTATATATTTCGCTACATAGCGATTTCCCCCTTCGCAACGGCGCAGCCCACCTCGAGTAAAGCTGCCCTGTGCACCGCCCTCAACGGAGCTGCTACATGACCATTCGCGCCTCACGTTTTGCCCCTGTCTGTCTCACTTCACTGCTTGCAGTTTTTGCCACCGGTGCTGCTCAGGCTGATGAAGTGCAGGTTGCTGTTGCTGCGAATTTCACGGCACCGATCCAGGCCATCGCTGCCGATTTCGAAAAAGACACCGGGCACAAACTGGTCGCAGCCTATGGCGCCACCGGCCAGTTCTACACGCAGATCAAGAATGGCGCGCCGTTCGAAGTGTTCCTCTCGGCGGACGACACCACACCGGAAAAACTGGAAAGAGAAGGCGATACCGTCAAGGGCTCGCGCTTCACTTACGCCGTTGGCACCCTGGCGCTGTGGTCGGCGAAGGACGGTTATGTCGATACCAAAGGTGAGGTGCTGAAGAAAAACGAATACCAGCACCTGTCCATCGCCAATCCGAAAACCGCACCATACGGCCTGGCAGCCACGCAAGTGCTGGAAAAACTGAAACTGACCGAAGCGACCAAAACCAAGATTGTCGAAGGCCAGAACATCACCCAGGCCTACCAGTTCGTTTCGACTGGCAACGCCGAACTCGGCTTCGTCGCGCTGTCGCAGATCTATAAGGAAGGCAAAGTCACCAGCGGTTCGGCGTGGATCGTACCGGCCAGCCTGCATGATCCGATCAAACAGGACGCGGTGATCCTCAGCAAAGGCAAGGACAACGCCGCCGCCAAGGCACTGGTTGAATACCTCAAGGGCCCGAAAGCCGCTGCGGTGATCAAGTCTTACGGCTACCAACTCTAAATGTCGCTGACGAGTGCCGATTTTGCGGCGATCTGGCTGACCCTGAAACTGGCGTCCCTGACCACCGCGATCCTGTTGGTTATCGGCACGCCGATTGCCCTGTGGTTGTCGCGCACCCGCTCATGGTTGCGCGGCCCGGTCGGGGCGATCGTCGCCCTGCCCCTCGTGCTGCCGCCGACCGTCATCGGTTTCTATCTGTTGCTGATGATGGGGCCACACGGTTTTCTCGGCCAGTTCACCCAATGGCTGGGCCTGGGCACTCTGACGTTCAGTTTCACCGGGCTGGTGATTGGCTCCGTAATCTATTCCATGCCGTTCGTGGTGCAACCGTTGCAAAACGCGTTTTCGGCAATCGGTACCCGCCCGCTGGAAGTGGCCGCAACGTTGCGCGCCAATCCGTGGGACACCTTTTTCAGCGTGATCCTGCCGCTGGCCCGCCCGGGTTTCATCACGGCGGCCATCCTCGGGTTTGCCCATACCGTCGGTGAGTTCGGCGTCGTGCTGATGATTGGCGGCAATATCCCCGACAAAACCCGCGTGGTCTCGGTGCAAATCTACGATCACGTTGAGGCGATGGAATACGCACAGGCCCACTGGCTGGCAGGCGCGATGCTGGTGTTTTCGTTTGTGGTGTTGCTCGCGCTGTACTCAAGCCGCAAGACCCGCGCGGGCTGGAGCTGATCGATGATTGATGCACGTTTGAAAATGGCCTTTTCAGGCTTCAGCCTGGATGTCGATCTGCACTTGCCGGGCCGCGGCGTCAGCGCGCTGTTCGGCCACTCCGGGTCGGGAAAAACCACGTGCCTGCGCTGTATCGCCGGGCTTGAACGCGCAGAGCAAGGCTTTATTCGGGTCAACGACGAGGTGTGGCAGGACAGCGACAACGGTGTTTTCGTCCCGCCGCACAAACGCGCGCTGGGTTATGTGTTTCAAGAGGCTAGCCTGTTTGCGCATCTGTCAGTGTTGGCCAACCTTGAGTTCGGTCTCAAACGTATTGCCAAGTCGCAGCGCCGGGTCGACATGACGCACGCCACTGAATTGCTTGGCATCGGGCATTTGCTTGAGCGTCATCCGCAGCATCTCTCGGGTGGCGAGCGTCAGCGTGTCGGCATCGCCCGTGCGCTGCTGACCAGCCCAAAACTGCTGCTGATGGACGAGCCGCTGGCAGCACTCGACAGCCAGCGCAAAAACGAAATCCTGCCCTACCTGCAGCGCTTGCATGATGAGCTGGATATTCCACTGCTGTACGTCAGCCATGCGCAGGACGAAGTCGCGCGCCTGGCCGATCATCTGGTGCTGCTCAGCGACGGCAAGGCCCTGGCCAGCGGGCCGATTGGTGAAACCCTCGCGCGTCTGGACTTGCCGATGGCCATGGGCGATGACGCCGGCGTGATCATCGAAGGCCAGGTCTGTGCCTACGACGCGGATTATCAGCTGCTGAGCCTGCAATTGCCGGCCACCGAAATGAGCATCCGCGTAACGCATGCGCCAATGGCGGTGGGCCAGACCTTGCGTTGCAAGGTACATGCGCGCGACATCAGCCTGACCCTGCAAAACAGCGAATCCAGCAGCATTCTCAATCGCCTTCCGGTCACCGTCATCAGTGAGCAGGCCGCGGACAATGCCGCGCATGTGCTGATTCGTCTAGACGCGGGCGGCACGCCTTTGCTGGCGCGCATTACAAGGTTCTCCCGCGATCAATTGGGCGTGCGTCCTGGCCTGCAGTTGTGGGCGCAAATAAAGGCAGTCGCGGTGCTCGCGTAAATCATTCGGCACGACGGCTTCGGCGTGCGGTCAATGGCTTTAACGACCACTGCGCCACCAAAGGAAGCCGCCATGCCCGACACCGAGCTGATCGATGCACTGCCATCCGACCTGCATTACGTCGATGACACACAGCCCGGCATCACCCGCAAAAAACTGCGCGGCAAGTTCAGTTATTTCGAACCGTCGGGGCAACGCATTACCGATGCGGATGAGATCAAACGCATCAACGCCCTTGCCGTGCCACCGGCCTACACCGACGTGTGGATCTGCCCCGACCCGAGCGGTCATCTTCAAGCCACCGGCCGCGACGCCCGTGGCCGCAAGCAATACCGATATCACGCGCGCTGGCGTGAGGTGCGTGATGCCGACAAGTATTCGCGGCTGCGCGAGTTCGGCCAGGCATTGCCGAAGTTACGCAAACAACTGGAAGCACTGTTGGCTGCACCGGGCTTCAGTCGCGACAAGGTCATGGCCACGGTGATCACCTTGCTTGACGCAACGCTGATTCGAGTCGGCAATACACAATACGCGCGGGATAATCGCTCCTACGGTCTGACCACCCTGCGCAGCCGACATGTCGAGGTCAACGGCAGTGCGATCCTGTTCCAGTTTCGGGGCAAGAGCGGCATCGAGCACCAGATCACCGTGAAGGATCGACGCCTGGCGCGGGTCATCAAACGCTGCCTGGAAATCCCCGGGCAGAACCTGTTTCAGTATCTGGATGAACACGGCGAACGGCATACCGTCAGCTCTTCCGACGTCAACAACTACCTGAAAACCCTGACCGGCGCAGACTTCACCGCCAAGGACTACCGCACCTGGGCCGGCAGCGCCTTGGCCTTATCTGTGTTGCGCGAGCTTAAACATGAATCAGAAACCGAAGCTAAACGGCATGTGGTGGACATGGTCAAAGGCGTCGCCAAACAGCTGGGGAACACGCCTGCAGTGTGCCGCAAGTGCTACATCCACCCGGCCGTGGTGGAAAATTTCATGCTAGGCGCGCTTGCCGAATTGCCGCGCCCACGCGTACGCAAAGGGCTGCGCACCGAGGAAGTGGCGCTGGCGATGTTTCTCGAACGCATGAGCGAGATGACCGTCGCCCCTTGATCGACTGCGCACCCTCCTTTAGGCTAGCCACCTTTCCGTCCTCAGGATGATCGCAAACGTGAACAATCCGGCCTTCTAAAAATGTAATCGCGACTTGCCGCTTATTAGCGCTTGTCAGTTTTCACGACATTTTCTGGAGGTGCCGATGACTCACGTCTCGCGTACGCCTGCACTCGTCTCCCTGAATCAAATGGGCTTTCAATTCGCCAATGGCGAGACGATTTTCAACGACCTCACTCTCAAATTCGATCATCTGCCGACTGCTATCGTGGGTCGCAATGGCATCGGCAAAAGCGTGCTCGCGCGGCTGATAGCAGGACAATTGCAGCCTGTCACCGGCAGTGTGGTGCGTCCGGTTTCGGTGAGCTACGTCGCGCAAAACTTTGTCGCAACTTGCGGGCAGACAGTGGCCGAAGCAACAGGCACGGCGCCGGGGCTCGCGGCGCTCGAGCGGCTGGCGATGGGCTGCGCCAGTAGCGAGGATTTCGACCTCATCGGCGAACGTTGGGATTTATCGGAGCGCTTGCGTCAGCGACTGGATGAAGCCGGACTGCCCGACATCGTTGCCAGCGACCTCACTCAAACGCTCAGCGGTGGCCAACAAGCCAGAATCGCCCTGATCGGCGCGCTGCTGAATCCCGATCAATTACTTGTGCTGGATGAGCCGACCAACCACCTCGACAACGCGGGTCGGCAATGGCTGATGAACGCATTGGAAGCATGGCGCGGTGGCCTGATTGTCGTCAGTCACGACCGCCAGTTACTGGAACAGATGCGTCGAATTGTCGAACTCACGCCATTGGGGGCGACTGTCTTCAGGGGGCGTTATTCAGAATTCACTGAACAGCGGCAGATCCATCAAGCCGCGGCGCAGGCACAGCTTGATCAGGCCCGAGTCGAACGCCAGCGCCAGCGTGCGCGACTGCAACGCGAGCACGACACAATCCAGCGCCACGCTGCCAGCAGTCGGCGCAACGCACAGACCGCCAACGTGGCGGGCTTCAAACGGGCGGCGATGAAAGCGGCTGCGCGGGAAATCATGGGCAACGTGCGCCTCGGCCAGCAGTCACGCAAAACCGATCTGGATACCGGGGTACGTGACGCCTTCGCGAAGGTCCTGCCTGACGAGGGTGTCTTGATCAATCTGCCGGGCAGCCTTGTACCGAGTACACGTCGGATCTGCACGTTGATCGACGCTCGTTTGCCTTGGCTAGCGGCTGATGCACCATCGTCGCGGCTGAACCTCGGCATCCACGGGCCGATGCGTATTGCGGTCAGTGGTCCGAATGGCTGTGGCAAATCGACGTTGTTGAACCTGCTAAGCGGTGAACTGAAGCCACTGTCCGGCGCTTGCAGCACCCATGTGCCATTGGCTTTCCTCGATCAGCAACTGACGTCGCTGGATGATCGTATGTCTATCGTTGAACAGCTGAAGGAGCAACAAACACCGCTGAGCGAAGGCACGTTGCGCAGTTACCTGGCACACCTGCAACTCAACGCGCAGCGCGTCACCCTGCCCTGCGCTTCACTCAGTGGCGGTGAACGCCTGAAAGCCGCGCTTGCTCTGGCGTTATGGCGTCAGACACCCGCCCAACTACTGCTGCTTGATGAACCGACCAATCACCTTGATCTGACTTCGGTAGAAGCTTTCGAGCAAGCCTTGCAGACCTTTCCTGGTGCGATTGTGGCGGTTTCCCACGATCAGGCGTTTCTACGGGCGTTAAACCCAACCCATGAACTGCAGTGGCACGCCGAAGGATGGCGTCTGCAACCGACGAGCTGACCTGGCTGTTTTTTGCACAATTGCTGAAGACTTCTATAGTTGATGTGACACGAATCAACTGCGGTGACGCCATGGAAGACATTTTCATCGTGAAGCGTTGCAACAAGATCATCATTCACGGGCGACGCGCCACTGATAGCCAGCATGATCCTGCAGAAGCCAAAAGCTGGTTTCGCATCTGCGATAGCCGCACTGGCGGTTTCATTGGCGATGGCTACGACGTGGAAGAGGACGCTCGAGACGAATGCAAGCGCCTCAACGCAGCCAGTTCAACCACACCGGCCCGACAGTTATCAAGCTGATGCCGATCAGCAGCGGGCCTATACTGAAACCAGCTGAAGGAGCAGCGCCCCATCGGCAGAAAGCTCGCAACTCGCGGGCTTTTTGCTGCTGTTCAGCGGTTTCAACGTACGGAGGTGTTTCATGTCCGAAAAAGAGTCCATCACCACCCTCCTCACCCTGCTCGACGCCCGGCAGGCCCGGCTCGCGGCCGCTTGCAAAGAGATAGCCGACTGGGTCGATCACCAGGGCGGGCACCCGACAGCCCTGCGCATCCGCGATCGCCTGAATGACATCGAAAAAGATGCTCCGCTGATTCGCAACTCACTGTCGGCGCTCAAGCCTATTGATCGGCCACTGCCTCGATTCAGATGACCGTGGGTTTGCGCGGTAATCATCTGAGCCTCACCAGCGGTGGCAAAAGTGTCACCGAAATCCTGCCTGGGCGCTTTTTATCTGGATTTTGAATTGGCGTGGGTCTTTTCACACAACCATCACATCTGCTGGCCTACAGTAGAGTTACTCCTTTAGAAACACCCCTCTCACCCGCCCGCATGCGGGTGTTTTTTTTCCTGTCGAAAAGCTCCCCGAACGTCGTTGTATTCAAATGGTCAAAATTTGTACACGTCACGAAGGAGACATTTCATGGTCATCCATTTCAACGTCGACGGGCATCTGGCCTGTGGTCACAAAGGTGAACAACTGAGCGCGAGCAAAGAACTCAATCGCGTGAAGTGCCGCAGTTGCCGCAATACCGATGCCTTCAAACAAGCAAGAAAAGACCAGCGCAATGCGGCCCGCCGCACCGCGCGAAGAGCAAAAACCCCACACGGCCCAACCAACTGGCGCGCCGAATGGATTGAACGGCTGACGACGATGGCCGGACTTCAGCGCTTGCCCCGCGGCTTTAGCGGACAAGCCTTTGTTTAGGACAGCATAAAAAGGGCCGATTCTCTCGGCCCTTTTTTCGTGTCTCTTCTGCGTAGATCCATCGCCGCTCATTCGACGGGGAGAAGAATCAAAGAGATGCATCATCCACGCGTTCGTCAAACGCGTTGCTATCGTCTGACCAACCCTTCTGGAAATTAACACTGGACTCAGGTTCGCCGCCGATACCGCGATGGTTGGCGGCGCTGCCATGTAAGTGTTTCCCATACCAGGTTGTAAGTGCACGTCGTGGCATTGGCTTCCGAGAAGCTATCCGAGCAACCTCACACATCTGCGATGTGAGGGTTTCGCATCTGCATAAAAAGATTGCCGATTCATTGTCAGATGATTTTTTTCAGCCTATCTTGAATAAAACCTATACAAAGCACTTGGCCGCGTACAACTCTTTAGCTACGGATTGGCCCTCACGCATACCAACGCCGCGAGAAACTTCAATGAACCCACTACTAGCCAGCCATTACCGTGAAATTCTCGTCGGCGTCGGTGAAAACCCCGAGCGCGAGGGGCTGTTAGACACGCCCAAGCGTGCCGCCAAAGCGATGCAGTATCTGTGCAATGGCTACACGTTGAGCCTGGAGGACGTCACCAACGGTGCCTTGTTCGAGTCGCAGAGCGATGAAATGGTGATCGTCAGCGACATTGAGCTTTATTCCTTGTGTGAGCACCACATGCTGCCCTTTATCGGTAAGGCGCATGTGGCCTACATCCCCACCGGCAGGGTGCTGGGGCTATCAAAGGTCGCGCGAGTGGTTGATATGTTCGCGCGTCGCCTGCAGATCCAGGAAAACCTCACTCGGCAGATTGCTGAAGCCATCCAGCAGATCACCGATGCCGCCGGTGTGGCGGTGGTCATTGAAGCCAGGCACATGTGCATGATGATGCGCGGCGTAGAGAAGCAGAATTCGGTCATGACTTCCTCCGTAATGCTGGGCGCCTTCCGTGATAGTTCGACGACGCGGCAGGAGTTTCTACAGCTGATCGGACGGCGATAAACCTATACAGGGCCTGCCCACTGTACAAGCCCATAGTTCGAAACTTCACACTCATCACCTTTGTACTTCAGGGAGTAAGGCAATGACCCGATTTCTACTGATACTGGCAATGGCCCTCAGCGTCGGGAGTTGCAGCAGTGTGGATGTCGCCCGTTATGCGGATCAGCAACCGGCATTGAATCTGGAGCATTTTTTCAGCCAGCCCGTCAAAGCCTGGGGGATGTTTCAGAAGCGCAGCGGTGAGGTTGTCAAGCGCTTCGAGGTCGACATCGTCAGCCGCCGCGAGGGCAACAACCTGATTCTCGACGAGCGCTTCCAATACAGCGACGGCACACGCCAGCGCCGCGTCTGGACCCTCACGCCCGAGGGCCAGGGGCGCTGGAGCGGTCGCGCAGATGATGTGGTGGGTGTCGCCAAGGGCCAAATCGCTGGAAACACGTTGCACTGGCGTTATCGCCTGAACCTGCCGGTCGACGACTCGACCTACGAAATGAGCATGGACGACTGGATGTACCTGATGGACGAGGACACGTTGATCAACCGCACCACTATGTCCAAGTTCGGGGTAGAGGTCGGCCAGGTGACGCTATTCTTCCGTCGCCAGGGCGCCGGTGCGAGCCAATGAATCGCGTATTGACCATGGACTCGCTCGGCGACGGTTATCGCGCGCTGGTGATCGGCGCCGGTGGAACCCTCGGCACGGCTTTTTGCGAACAGCTCGAACAGGATCCGCGCTGTGCCGGGGTTCGCGCGCTGGGGCGCCATACCGTTCCCGAGCTGGACCTTGAACGACCCGAAACGATTGCCAGCGCCGCCACCGAGCTGGCAACCGAAGCACCGTATCAACTGATCGTACACGCGGCCGGCCTACTCCATCGCGACGGGATCAAGCCGGAAAAAAGCCTCAGTGCAATCGAGCCGGAGGCGCTTCAGACCGTGTTTCAAGTGAACGCGCTGGGGCCGGCAATGGTGCTGCGCCACTTTCTGCCGCTGCTCGATCCTATGGGAGCGATGGCGATGCTTTCGGCAAAGGTCGGGAGCATTGGCGACAACCGTTTGGGCGGCTGGTACGCCTATCGTGCCTCCAAGGCTGCACTGAACATGCTGATCAAGACCGCCGCCATCGAACTGGCACGCACTCGCCCGCAGAGCCGCTTGCTCAGTCTGCACCCAGGCACGGTTGTCTCGGGGTTGTCGCAACCTTTCCGCGGAGCCTCCAGTGCCCGGCCGGCAGACGTTGCCGCGGCCCAATTACTGACCTTGATAGACCAGTTGACGCCGGCCGATAGCGGCCATTTCTTTGCTTACGATGGAGAACGCCTGCCCTGGTAGGCAAGGAGTGAAGCATGAACCTGAAGACCCTCACTGAACATGCGGCCAACAGCGAAATACGCGAGCTGGAACTGCTGTCACTCGAAGGTGGTTTTTATCTGGCGCGGATCCGCCTGGACCACGGCCAGTTCACCTTGCTTGATGATGCGACCAAGCCGATGCACCTGCGTTCGATCACCCACCTGCGTGACTTGCTGCAGACCGTCCCTGCATTTCCTTGCGTGCTGGTGCAGCAATGCGTGCACGACGAAATGTGCGGCCGGGATACAGGGCCTGTCGAAGAACTGCGCCTTCCGTTTTCGCTCACCACGCCATTATGAATCGGACAACGCCGGGCCTCGCGAAACCTGCCGTCACCAGCTGAGAATGTACGAGAACCAGTTCGAGACGCTCACCCCTTACATACGCTCGGCACGCCTGCAAAGCTATCAGTCCACGGTCGCCTTCATCGGTGATGGCGATAATTCGTTGAGCATGCGCTGGGTCAAGCTGGACTCGTACGCCTGCATGATCCACGCCGCCGGCGCCGGAGGTGGCTGGCAAACCGCTGCCTTTGGCAGCGTCGGTTGCGTCAAGGAGGACAGACAGCCGGACATCAGCAGTGGCAAGGCGATCGCGCAGGCGATCTTGGTCACGTTGGGCATCAGTAATTTTCCTGAAGCGAGTTTGCTCGCTAGTCGACAGCCGCTACCGAAGCTGCCGACCACCAGCCCCAGCACGCCAATCAACCGTCACGGCACGGTCACGCCAACACCTCACGGGCCCGATCCCAAAGTTCTAACCGATCAGCCAACCCGTTCAACCCACCGTTGATACGTCGAGTGATGATGTTGAACTGATCCCGATCTACCAAGTCGTTTAATCCGTTCTGTTTCCAGAACCATGCCACCGCCACCGCGGCGTGCTGAGGAAACTCGAGCAGTTCGGGATGGGTGATCTGGATTAGGCCGCGCCCGCAATACCTCCTGCCATCGCCGGCCACGGTGTTACCCAAGTCTTCGCGCCCCTCATACCCATGCTGGACGGCGGTTGGCCCCCAAATCTCGCGGACGTAACGAAGCTGGCCCGACTCATGACCAATCTGAGCAATGAACGCGGTGGTGAGTTTGTTGCCAACGATTTGGTACCGCTGCATCGCCGTATTCAGGACAGGTGCAAAAACGCCGGCTCGTTGGCCGGCGTTCGGGAGGATCTGCAGCAGCTGCTGCGATGTGATAGACATTCTTTTCTCCAGAAAGGATTAGACGTACAGTGGCGCTCCGAGGTTTGTTCTGTTAAATAAAAATAGGATTGAGTCGCTCATGGAACTAAAGCACTTATCAGAAGCAGTGATGCAACGATGGAAAACCAAAGAAGTTCATGACACTGATTTTTATGGTTTCACGCTAGGCTCAAGACGCATCAACACAATACTCGATATAGGTGCAAATCTTGGCCAAAGCATCATATCCTTCCGAATACTTTTTCCAGAAGCAACCATTCACTCGTATGAAGCAAACCCGATACTTATAGGCGAACTAAATAGCCTAGCGAGCGAAGTACCCGGAAACATAGAAATAAACCCCTACGGCCTAGCCGATAAAGGGGGCAGCTTTTATTTAAACATACCATATTCAAACGGAGAGGCCTTCATAGAAGAGGCTTCTATAACAGATTCATACTACGAACTTCCTTGGGTCAAGCAAAAGTTCTTGGAGCGCGGCGGGCTTACAAGGCTGGAGAAGGTCAAATGCGACTTGAGGGTTGGTGATGAATTAAAATTATCTCCCGACCTAATTAAGGTTGACGTCGAAGGCGCCGAGTCGATGGTTCTTCGCGGATTAAAAAGAACCATCGAGCGATCGAAGCCAATAATAATGGTAGAAAACTCAGATTGGCACAACGTATCCACAATCATGAAATCATTGGGATATGTTGCACGACGTTATGATCACGATGAAAACAAGTTATTGCCGATGAATGGACCAACAACAAACACATTTTATATATACCAAGGCCTTAGCCTGACTGATTCCATCAAGAAACTCTTACTCCTCAAATAATCAAAAAAGCTGTATTGGGTACTCTAAGCCGGACGCCCAATACACCGTTGGTTATTGGAATTACAATGCCGGTTAATCTGGATGGGTGTTTGGCTTGGCTTCCGGCGAGGCAGGCCACTCAATCGTCATCGGATACACCAGGCCACATTGGAATTTGTCCGGGAATGCGCAGAGCGCTGGGTGGTGCCAATTGTTTGGCTGGAGTTTCGCGACGATGACCAGGGCGTTGCGGTGGTGGATTACGCCACCGCCAGCCGCCAGGGCGAACCGTTCGAAGCCCTGATTCGCAAACGCAAGTACCTGCCCAATCCAGTCACCCGGTTCTGCACCATCGACCTGAAGATCCGCATCATTCACAAGTACCTGCGCAGCTTGGGCCTATCTACCGAGGAGGTTACGGTGGACAAGATGAACGGCATCCACGCCGAGTCGTGAAGATCCGGCACCGCAAAAGCACCAGCGAAAGCAAGTGGGTCACGATGTTGATGCCGCTGGCTGACGCCGGTGTCGGCGTGCAGGACGTGACGGACTTCTGGGCAGGCCAACCGTTCGACCTGATGCTGCCGACGATCAACGGTAGGACACTGGAAGGCAACTGCGACCTTTGTTTCCTGAAGGGTGCCAAGCAGGTCTATTCAATCATCGCCAGTGACCGGCCAAAGGCCGAATGGTGCGCACGCACGGAAAGCTCAGTTGTGTCCGGCGGCAAGTTCACCGGCGACGGCGCCCGATTCCGCAGTGACCGGACCAGCTACCAGCAAATGCTCGACTATTCAGATACGCAGTTCGACATGTTCGCAGACCATGAGGAAACAATTTCCTGCTTCTGCGGTGATTAGTTTCGGAAGTACCAAGAATAGATGAGGTCTCCGTAACCCCAGATAAGCGTTCCAATAATCGTGAGTGCAAAGGATCCAAAGGTCGCAATGACGAAGTGAACCTTGACCTCACTAAAAACACGCATCACATAGATGTCCCCCATGAACTGTCCGCGCAGCCTGGACCTGAGGTTTTCCGCAAATATGCCAATAAACAGTGCGCCGATAGTCTTTATCGACCCGCTTCGCTGGAACCACAAAGAAGCTTCCTGCCCCTCCGGAATGAATGAAGGCTCCAAGGAAAGAATTGAAATGATTACAGTTCCTGAGAGCGCAATCCATATACCTGCAAGGTACTTGCTTGCGACGGCCCTGAACGGTCGAAGAGCTTCTTCCGGGTAATCGCCATCTCTCATGTTCAGTCCCTCATTTGGTTTGCTGCCGATATAGCTACGAGAAAATGAACGGCTGGCCAAGTGTCACCACGATGGCCGTCACCGCCGTCAGCACGTTTGAATCTGAAAATCCCGTATGTAATTCACGTAAGGCCAGCTGACATGGGAGGACGACCAAGCAAACCCGGATCGATCGCCAGGCTGAGAGAACGAAAAAAAGCCAGTGACCGGGTGTTTTACTACTACGACACGGGCGGCAAGGACCGCAAAGAAATTCCGCTGGACAGCGATTACGGCTTGGCGATCATGGAATACGCGAAGCTTGAGCGTGATCGCACCGCAACCGATCTGGTCGCAAAGGTCATCACATTCCGCTACGTCGCCGAAAAATACATGGTCGACATCGTCCCAACCAAAGGCACAGCCACTCAGGCTGACAACAAGCGTGAGCTGAAAAACCTGATCGCTTTCTTTGACGATCCACCCGCACCGCTGGAAACGATCGAGCCATTGCACGTTCGCCAGTACCTCACTTGGCGCAAGGCCGCGCCGGTGCGGGCAAATCGCGAGAAGGCTCTGCTCAGCGCGATCTGGAATTACGCCCGGGATAAGGGCTACACATCGGTTGCCAACCCATGCGCGGGCATCAAGGGCAACAAAGAAACCGGCCGGGACACATATGTCGAAGATGCGCTGTTCTAGCGCGTACACGACAAGGCGGACGCGGGGCTACAAGACGCGATGGACCTCGCCTATTTGACCGGTCAACGAGTGACCGATACCCGGTTGATGGATGAACGCGACGTGCGCGACGGGCAGATTTGGGTGTTGCAGGGAAAGACTAAGGCAAAGCGTCGGATCGAGATAACAGGCGAGCTGAAGGTTTTGATTGATCGAATCATGTCCCGAAAGTCAGAACACAAGGTCCGCTCGACGCGGCTGATCGTTACAGAGGAAGGCACACCAATGACGGTGGCGATGTTGCGTAGGAGGTTTGACTTGGCCAGGCAGGCGGCCGGGGTGGAAAAATCTGAATTTCAGATGCGGGATTTGCGCGCCAAGGCAGGCACAGACAAAGCCGAGTCCAGCGGTGACATCATGCAGGCGAGAGATCAGCTTGGGCATACGACCGCTGTGATGACTGAGCAATACATACGCAATCGCATGGGCAAGAAAGTTACTCCCACCAAGTGAATTGCGGACCGACATCAAAATAGCGGACCAGAAACAAACAAGGGCTTGCATCAGCTTTCGCCCGCAAACCCTTGATTTAAGATGGTGCCCGAAGCCGGAATCGAACCGGCACGCCCTTACCAGCGGGGGATTTTAAGTCCATAACTTTTTACTTCTAATTCAGAAGCTTACGGCCAGCATTTTTCCGCATCACCGAAATTTCCCCTCCGTTCCAAGACAGCAAAACCAGCACCTGAAAATAAATTGCGGAAAGAAATCGGGCTGTAGGATCACGCATTTTAAGACAACTCAGATGCACGTCAGTAGCCAGACAGCCAAGGAATGGTAGACCAGCCCTGGGCGGACCGGCTTCCACGGCCACAAAAAAAGGCTCCCATACCAGGGCCAGGTGTGGGGGCCGATTGAACATAGGGCGGAATTCAATGAACAGGTCATTAAGGCCGCTATCGGCCAAAAGCGGCTACTCGAAGGAGTCTACGATCCTGTGGTCGATTCACTAAGCACCGTCACGATCTCTAGCTACCATGATCGCATTACGATTACAGCTAGCTAGATGCGAACGATAAGACGGCATGGTAGATTTCGTCAAAAATTCATTCTCGATTAGCAGGGAGCATTATGAGTCAGCAAGACCAACGCCTAACGGATCTGTACAGGCTTGTAACTAGTTACACTTCCAAAGGACATGAAAAGATACTACCAGCGCCAGAAAACGAAATGCTCCGATGGTTTGAAGGTTTTAAGTTTCTTAATCCAGCGTCTTGGGCTGCAAACCCAAAAAAGATTCCGTACATTGCCGTCACTGCACTTATTGACTCGTACTCATGTCTTCCTCGTCGCCCCGACATGGCATTTACATACCTTTGGACAGCCATCAATAACAGCTATAACGATTTATTCCTTATACACAACACAACTAGCAAAAGACTTGGCGACACCAAGGCGATTGAAAAGTCATTGGACTTGATTTCTAATATCCTTCAATCAAATATTGAAAACAAAGCGGCAATCCCCGACGATTATGAAAACAAGACGATAAATGAAATTGTCATTGAGTTCGCAAAGCGCTTGCCGGATAAAACCCTTAACTTTTTGGCCTCATACATTTTGAAGGGCATGGCTGTTACGAGGCATAACGACAACCAGAACCAAACTAAAATAAGAGAAATCCATATCTCGTCTTCGTATCAAACATTCGCAAATAGATTTAAAGTAATTCACAATCATCTATATTGGAATTACGGACGAAACTACTCAAAAATTTGCTCCATTAAGGAAGCTGTAGATAAAACTAGCGTAAATTATGGTATCAGCGAAGCAAATGCAGAAACTTCTCGAAAAATAACCCGAGCAATGAGGAAAGAGCTCCAAAGGATTTTAGTAAACAATCCAACGCTAGATCAATTCGATACAAATGGAAATCCGCTACCTCAGGAAATTTCATTTGCATCTGAGATTCAGAGGATAGAGTTTTTAGTGTTTAGCTTGCTGTATGCCTCAAGAAACAACAATATCCATGGGAACGTAGCATCGCGTGTGAACAGTATATTCTCCAACGCTGACACCGTTACCGCTGCAACATGGAATTTCTTATTTGGGTATTTCTACCTTTCACTTCTTCTACTCTGCTTAAAACAAATTGATCTAGACGACCTAGATATCCACCTATCTAATCTTAAGCTGCTTAAGGTAACTAGCAAAGACACCAAAAATAAATGACTGCATCTGGCTGGAAGCATCTGCTCACTGACGTCTGCTTCCGGCCAAAAAGCGGACATTGACCGAGGGCTGCTGGCAGCACCTTGGCGTACTTCTGGTCATTTGGTTGGCGCCTAGGATCGTCTAGAGCACAGCGATACTGGTTCATCACGGTCATCTCGGGTGGCATACCCGCATTCGTACTGTATATACTCTAGGTCTGCATCAATATCCTTACCGCCAATAGACATACTTTCCGTGAAAGAATGTCTGATCGCGAGCGGTGACTCGCACATTGGGCAAATTAGGTCGGTTTCTTTGAGAAGCTGCCACGCAGACGACACGCTTTCCCGCAAGGCCATTAATTCGCCTTGCTTCTTAGCGAGTTCCACCTCGGAGCGCTCACCGTTCTTCTCTAATCTTCGAACTTCTTCAATAGCAGTTTGTGCTCGTTGGCTTATTACTCTTAATAGATCGTCAGCAGAACTATAACGAGTGCAAATATGAACAAATAATTGATGGCCCTTCAGGGCGAACGTTGATGTCCCGTGACGAACCCAAGTGTCACCACTGTGGGTAAAATACATTTCATTAGGCCTGCCGCTTGGCACTCTGATATCTATAACAAACTTATCTTCAATCTCCGCTCCAACACTGATCAATGGTCGAAGGATTATTTCAACCGCAGCTTGTGGGAAGTTAGGGGTGATAGACGATACTGCGGCACCAATATTTCTCTGTAATTGGTCTCGTCCCTCCCGACTTAACGTGACGCCTTCGACTATGCCTGCATCACTAACACCGAAGAGAATTCGCCCACCTTTTCCATTCAAAAAGCCAATAAGGTACTTTGGAAGTTGTTGGCCGATTGATTTTGTGGGATTACTTGACACCAAGGTCTTGAACTCAAGCGTTTCAGACTCTTCATCTTTGATTTTCTCCATAAGCCTGTACGAGAGAGGGTTGAATTGTGACATCAATCTGTCAAATTCATTGGTTATGGGTTGGTCGTCGGGCTTGTAGTATCCAGCTTTGACAAGTCTAGTGAAGTCTATTTGAAACACGTCCTCATCTGAGTAAATTTCGCAGAGCAGTCGTTCGAATTGGTATCCATGAATCCAAATATTTTGAGAGGGCAGCAAAAACTCGGAACTACAACCCTGTATGAAGTCCAGCAGGGTGCTTGAATAGTTGTTCAGGTCGAACTGTGCCATGTAGTTATAACTTTTATTGTCTTCGCTTCTCCATTGGCTGACCAGCTCAACAAGCTGCTCGACTGTAACTTTACAGCCATAGTCAAGAAACAACTTGCACTGGGGTATGTCGTCATCACTTAACTCCTCATATCCTTTTTGTAGGGTGCTGACAATCTGCTCACGAACGTGAGTGAGTGAGTACCCCAATGCTTCTAGCCTGCGGCGTAGTTCTCGAACAGTGATTTGGTAGGCGCGAAAAAATGAGTCATCTGCAATACCACCAACCGCGACCAGATCGGATGCGTTGAACAGCATTGCCTGGTGGTCTCCAACACGCTTGGCAGTACCCCCGAGATACGTACCGCCGATGCGAACTTCGCTCTCAGTCGCCATTTGGTATTCCTGCTGTTTATTCAATTCTCTCAGAAACGTACGTGACCCCGTCAGTTGGTGGCCGGACATTCCTTAACATCCGTCTCCGTACATATGAGAATTGAATTTATCTATCGGTCGCTGCACGATTAATATCGCGCGCGAGGCTTTCGAATCAGTTCCTGGGGTACTTGGTTATGATATTTTCAACAAGATCGATGATGAACTCCGTAGACTTAACTTCTGATATAGTTATCGCAGCGGGGTGTGCTGCACTATTCCGTATTCCGAGCTTCGTCTCCAAGATTTTACGAACATCATTAGAAATTATTCCGGCCTGCCTCAGAAACTCAATAAGCTTGCCTTCAGGAATTTCCGAAAAATCATCTTCCGCTCTAATTGCAGCGACCCTTACTCTTTTGTCATTATTGGAAGCAAGAACGGAGTTAAATTCAGAAAGCTTTTTTTCAAATACGTACTTGCATAGATGATCAATCGTTAGAAGCCACGTCATAACTATTGCCGAGCGGCGCGCACCAATCTCGTAGCAATCAATGGCCTCCTGTAAAAAACTCTGCTCTTGAAAACTTTTAATATTAGGCAGCAATTTGCGCAACAGCAAACTCGTTTCTATTCGAGCTGGACCAGTATGGATACTTTTTTGTATGTCCAGCTGGGAATTCCTATTCAGAACGTACCCTGCTGCGCTCTTGATGAACTTCTTTCCTTTCTTCGCATTTGAGTTATTATTTAGGTAGGCGCTTACATTACTGTAAGGAGCAATTCGCAATTCGCTGAAACACCTTGTGACTTCGGTCGCCCGCGCCGCAGGGGAATTTTCCATTACAGTTAAGTAATAGACAAAGAAGTCTATCAACTCAGCTGCCGAGCGGGTGGCTAAGTCTGGAATGCTGAGTGCAAAGGTCTCAAGCCTACTCATACGGCATCGGTAACCTTCGCGAGATCATGTTCTATATGATTTCGGCCAACGGTAGTAAGCCGGATCAGTCCCGTGGCATCTGTGTCTATCCAGCCTTTTGTTTGGGCGGTATCCAGTACACTTTGGCGTAGAGCCCTGGGAATCTTGATGCCCACTGTGCGGTAGCAGGTAAAGAGATGATCTTCACCAATTTCTTCCAAGCCCATGCCATCTTTCAGGAAATAAGCAAACACTAGGTTGTGTTCCATATTTGTTTTTAGGACATATTTGGCATGAAAGTCCTTCAGCCTGCCTAGAGTACCCTGATTTAGATCTAGATCCGTAAGCAGCTTAGGCTCTTCTTTCTTTGAGCGTTTTGGCTTGCGAGAAGCAGCGGCGGCTACTGGCTTTAGCGCTGAACTGGCCTTAGCAGCTGGCACGTGTGGTATTTCCACGGCCCCAGAGTCGACCGCTTGTGTTGGCGGCAGCAAAGGCTGAGGAGGTTGAGTAACGCCGAGAGCGGGTTGAGAGATCCGATCCTTGAAATCTCCATACAACTCTAGAATAAAAGCCTCGGAGCCTTCCACCTCTATCAGGCCCATCGAAAGATCAATTCGCAACTTTGCTGCAGTCATAGCTCCCCCTTGTTCTTGATTTCCTACTTCGAGGTATATCACATTGCCATGCAATCGGTGAATAGGTATGAAGGGCCTACTCGTCGGGTGTTTTTTAGTAGCTAGGAAGGATCAGCCCAAGCTATTTATGTGCCGCTTTTTATTGTTCTCTGGCGGTGGTGACTGGCTGCTAATGGCCGATAGGAGTCGTTTACGAGCGTTTGCTCATTGGCCGATTTCTGCCTCACAAGAGAATTCCCTCCGCTTGCAAAAATCGATCGGGCCGGCATGCGCAAAGGACACTGGACACCTTGTCATCGATGATCTCCTCGCTGGCCAGACGTCCCACGGTCGCCGCCAAAGTAATTCCAGGATGCATTGCACAAACGTAGACGCCACCCACTTTGGGTAGATAACCAATGATGGGGATGCCATCGGCAGGCATGGGCCTGAGTCCGACACAAGCCCGCTCCGGATCTATAGAAATAACACCATGGAGTTCGTTCTGGATCGTCTTGGCAGTTCGAAGCGCTATCGCTGCCGGCTGATTTTCCACGGCGTCGTCCAGGTAATCCTCTGCTGCCAGCAACGCACCATCCGAACTTTGCCTCACTTCCATTTCAGGGCTGGAGATGAGGGTGTGCACGAGGTTGGGTTGTGACTTGTAACGGATGAAAATGGCGGGAGATGCCTCTATTGGCAGGGACACTCCAAGCATGTCTGCCAGCTTCGTGATGCCTGTCCCGGCTGCCAGTACGACAATATCGGCATCGAGGATGCCTATTGTAGTTTCGACTCCAGTCATCCTTGCACTCTGGCTTACAAAACCGAGCACTCGCGTCCGAGTGAGAATCTTCGCCCCATGCGCCTGGGCACCTGCGATCAACGCATGCGTAGCTGCTACTGCGTCCAGCGCTCCTTCTTCAGCCGCATAAAGAGCAGACTGGGGAGGGTTCTTGAGATTTGGTTCCAAGTCGAGAATCTGCGATCGAGACACCAGGTTTGCCGAAGCTTGGTGACCTGAGGTTGGCAGCGCTTCAATCGCCATCACGCTGTAAGACAAGGCGCCTGTCCATCTTATCTCCAGACCTGGCAGCTGGGTTTCGAGTCGGCGGTACTCCTTGATGGCAGAACCGCGCAGTTGCGCGATTGGGTCGGGTTCGGGGTGTGAGGCATTGAGCCAAGCGAATGAGCTGCCAGTCACTCCCGAAGCTATATCTTCAGCTTCTACCAAAGTGACATTCGCGCCTTTACCTGCCAAGTGATACGCCAATGACGCGCCAACGATGCCTGCACCAATGACAACGACTCGTTTGCCCTGACCATCTCCCATATCAACCTCCGTTTTGTTGATGTGCGGATGGTACGACAGCTGGATGATTTCATTACATGAGAACCTGATCGTTCAGGACGCTTTCTGAGTGTCTGCTACTGGCCGAATACGGTAGCCTGGTACGGCAGGTTTCGGCTAGAAGCGCACTCGACAGTTAGCCGCTGATGTCTCTACGCTGATCGATCTGGTGAAAGCACACCACTAAAAGGAGCAGTCATGTTGGTAGTTGCCATTGATCGAGATAGCGTTCATGCGGGAGATGATCTGGAAAGTCATGCAATATCGGTCACACTCGATCAATCAGCAACACTGCGTACCTTGATCGAAGTGATACAAGATATGGACTACCTACCTCGTATCAGTGGAGGCAAGGCCACTTGGGTTGTTTATTCATCTGGCAAACCATTAGGTGTTTTAGCCCAGCAATGGCCAGAACCTAGATGGGTCGTGCGCCCCGAGAGCATCGTGGATCAATATTTCGGAAATATCGAGCCTCGCCTACTTTTCAGATATTGGTGTCAGGCAGATCCAGATGAGGTCTTTTCGGATGCCCAGGCCGGAAATGAACTGCCATCACGATTTTAGGATGGGCAGGAGGCATTGCTTTAGATCAATGCGGTTCAGATTACTGCTGTGGGTCGATAGCTGCCTCCCGTGAACGACCGCTTTTGCCCGTTAGCGGCCGTTCTGAGGAACATTGCAGGCAATCAAAGCGGAACACTGCGGCTCATGACTCATTGAAGTTCGACCTCGACACACCTGGGGATGTGGATGTCTTCAACGGACAGCTTTCGGCCCAGAGTGTGCAAAAACGCTTCGCCAAAATTGAAATGTGCGCACCTACGTTAAATCTGAAATTTATCGGCACGTCAGCAAATGTGGATTTGGTTCGGCTCACACCTGCGGCATATCACACAACGGATAGCTACTGTCCGGCACCACCCTCAATCGTCGGCAGTTGAGGCAAGCGCAAACCAGACGCAGACTTCGAATCCTTGCGTTCGCCCAGTCGCCGGCGATATCAGCCGCATTTTCCCATTGACGCCCTGCGCTATGGTTTGTGCAATCGCCAATCCCAACCCTGAACCGCTGGTTTCGCTGTGCCCCCGCACAAAGCGCTCGGTTAGCTGCTGCAACACCGCATCGGGTACCGGCGGGCCACCATTGACCACCCGCAGCAGCGCCTGGTCACTGAGGCTGACTTCGACCGGTTGATCCGCGGCGCCATATTTGAGAGCGTTCTCGATCAGGTTGCGCAATAGGATGGCGAAGGCGTCCGGGTCAATCGTCGAGTACAGGCTCGTCCGGGTTGGCAGATGCAACTCGATCCGGTGCCCGCTACTCTGGTTCCACTCATCGACCACATGGGCTAGCAACGGAATAAGGTCCTGGGGCGTTTCGGACAGCAGCCCGCCCCCCTCGGCCTTGGCCAATTGCATGAGTTTTTCCGAGAGCCGCGCCAGTTCGCGCAACGAGTTTTCGATTTTAGCCGCGCGTAACCGCAACGGGCCTTCGGGCACCTCGTGGTGTAACCGCTGGATCTGCGCCAGGGTCGCGGCCAGTGGCGTGCGCAGTTCATGGGCGCTGTTGGCGGTAAAGCTGCGCTCCGCTTCCAGGGCCTTGCGTAAGCGCTCCAGCAAGTGGTTGACTGCCTCGGCCAATGGATCGATTTCTGCCGGCAGGCGAGCCACCTTGATCGGCGACAGATCCCCCACCCCACGCGCCTCGACCGCCCGACGATACGCCAACACACTGCGCAGGCTGATCCGCACGAACAACCAGGTGCCCAACAGACTGACGGGAATCAGCGCCAACAGCGGCAACAACAAGGCAAACAAAGCCTCCCGCGCGGCTTCACGGCGATGACCCAGCGGCTCGGCGATCTCAATGAACAGCTTCTCGCGTAACGCACTGGCGCCATACAAGCGGTACTTTTCAGAGGTGGAAAATCCCTCGGTCGGCTGCTTACTGAAGATCTTCGGGTTGGCGTCGTGGGACTGCATCAGGATCTTGCCGCTGGCATCGCGCACCAGGTACGTCAGGTATTCCTTGTGCATTTTCAACGTCGCAACGTGCTGCGCTTCACGGGGTTCCTCCCGGTTGCTGATTTCCAGCACGGCCAGCGGCAAGATCCGTTGCGCGGTCTCTTCCAGCGCACTGTCGAACGCCTCGTTCAATTCATGTTGCACCACCAGCCAGGCGCCGACGGTCGCGCCCAGCCACAGTAAGGTCATACCTAGGGTCAGCCCTAGGCCGAGGCGTTTTTGCAGGCTCGAAGAAGACTTCATGCGGCCGCCAACCGGTAGCCCATACCGCGCACGGTTTCAATCAGATCGCGCCCCAGTTTTTTACGCAGACGGCTGATGTACACCTCGATGGTATTGCTCTCGATTTCGGCACCGAAGGCATACAGCCGCTCTTCGAGCTGCGACTTGGACAACAACGCGCTGGGGCGCTGCACGAACGCTTCGAACAGCGCCCATTCGCGAGCCGTCAGGTCCACGGTGGTGCCGGCACGCTGCACAGTGCGGGCGCTCATGTCGACCTGCAAATCACCGAGTCTGATCTGCGGATTGGGGTTGCCGCTGTAACGTCGGGCCACCGCCGCCACACGGGCCGAGAGTTCAAACAGGTCGAACGGCTTGACCAGGTAATCGTCGGCCCCGGCATTGAGGCCGGCGATGCGATCGGAAATCTGATCCTGGGCCGTCAGGATAATCACCGGGGTCACGTCCCCCGCAGAGCGCTGCTGACGCAAGAAATCCAGCCCGCGACCGTCCGGCAACATCAAGTCCAGCAGGATCAGGTCGTAAGGCGTGGTGCGCACGCTGTTGCGCGCATGGTCCAGGCGCTGCACCCAATCGACGGCGTGACCGTCATCGGCGATCTGTTCGCGCACCGCTTCCCCCAGCCCTGGGGAGTCCTCGACCAATAAAACCCGCATCTGAGACCTCCTGTAGTGGTTGTCGTGCCGCACCTTAATCGCCTTACCTGACGTGAATCTGAAGATTCAGCTGGTTGTCAGGAATGCACCTTAGGGTATGCCACAGACGCCGACCTCGGCAGGAGACAGATCATGAAATCAGGTTTTATTGCCCATGCCGCGCTGTTGAGCCTGCTGCTTAGCGGTTTCGTCATGGCCGACGACGACTGCAGCGACCCGGTGAGCGACTGGCAACCCCGCGAGACTTTGCGACAGCAGGTCGAGCGGCAATACGGCTGGAGCGTGCAACGCATCAAGGTCGACGACGGTTGTTACGAACTCAAGGGGTTGGACCGCAAGGGCAACGCCATCGAAGCCAGCTACTCACCGGCCTCGCTGCGCCTGCGCACGCTCGAGATCCATTTCCGCGACGACGGCGATGCCAGGGATTATCTCGGCAGCCCGCTCACCGAATGACGCCTCACCCGTCGATGAGTTTTTCCTGCGATTCAGGTTGCTGTCAGCAAGCAGGTCCAGGCTCTCGACCTAACGATCAAAAGGACACCCTCATGAAAAAGATCATCGCAGCCACCTGTCTCGCCGGCGCCATTGCCCTGCCGGGGTTGGCCCAGGCCCGGGAAGTAACCCTGACCACCCAGCTCAAGGACTACAGCGGCAATGATGCCTACCTGGCGATCTACGTGACCGACGCCAACGGCCAATACCAGAAAACCCTGTGGGTGGCCGGCAAGAAGGCCAAGTACTACAAGCACCTGGGCGACTGGGCCCGTGGCAGCGGGATGAACCCGAGCGAGTTTGACGGCGTCAGCGGCGCCAGTGTCGGCAGTGGGCGCATGCTCAAAGTCAGCGTCGAACTGGCAGACACCCTGATCGATGCCGGGTATCAGATCCGCATCGACAGTGCCGTCGAGGACAAACGTGACGCCCGCGCCGATGTCAGCGTGCCCCTGACGTCCAAGGGCGCAGGCCAGCCGGCGACCGGCAGCACCTATGTCGAGTCCTTTACTTACGATTTGTAGCACCTGCCCTTTCTGGAGGCTGAACATGCTTCGCCAGTCCCATTCCCTGTCCGGCCTGATCGCCGCCCTGTTGGTCATGCTGTTGGCCATCAGCGGCGCGATCCTGTCGGTCGACCCGGCCCTGGAACGTTTGCACAGCACCCCCACCGCGGCCGGGCAACTCAACGTCGGCCAATTGGCCGGGCGTGTGGCCAATCACTTTCCGGGCGTGGAGCAGATCCAGCGCACAGCGTCCGGGACGGTCATCGTCTACTACAACCAGAACGGTCAGGCCGGGGCTGAAACGGTCGACCCACTGACTGGCGAAGGCCTCGCGCCTTATGCGCCCTCCGCGTTCACGCGTTGGGTGAAAGAGCTGCACCGCTCGATGCTCCTTGGCACACCGGGCCATGGGGTGTCGGGTGTCGGCGCGTTGTTCATGCTGATGCTGTCAGTGTCCGGCGCGCTGTTGCTGGCCCGACGCCTGGGTGGCTGGCGCAACCTGCTGCGGCCACTGCGCGGCACGTTCAACCAGCGCTTGCATTCTGAAGTCGGGCGAATGGCCTTACTCGGGCTGCTGCTGTCGGCCTTGAGCGGGCTGTATATGTCTGCCACCACCTTCGGATTTATCGCCGACGGCAGTCAGAATGAACCCGACTTCCCCGTTCACGTCAGTGTCGGGCCGGCCTTGCCAGTGGCGAGCCTGCAAGCCTTGCAGGCCACCGACCTGAATGACCTGCGCGAGCTGGTCTACCCCAGTCCCGGCAACCCGAAGGACGTGTTTTCCCTGCGCACCGCCCAGGGCGACGGCTACGTGGATCAGGCCAGCGGCGCCTTGTTGTCCTACCAGGCCCACGACTCGATGCACAACCTCTACGAATTGATCTATCAGCTGCACACCGGTGAAGGCCTATGGTGGCTGGGCCTGCCGCTTGGGCTCTGCGCCCTCTGTGTGCCGTTGATGAGCGTCACCGGCCTCCTGTTGTGGTGGCGCCGGCGCAAGGCGAGCCCGAACATCCTCCACAACAGCCCTGCCCACTCTGCCGACAGCGTGATTCTGGTGGGCAGTGAAAACAACAGCACCTGGGACTTTGCCAAGACCTTGCATGACGCCTTGCACCTGGCCGGACACCGAGTGCATAGCGCGGCGATGAATCAATACGCCAACGATTACCGCAGCGCCCAACGCGTGATCATCCTCACCGCGACCCATGGTGACGGCGACGCGCCAGCCTCGGCTTCGCAGTTTATGTCGCGGCTGGCCAAAACCGGCCTCAAGCCCGGCCTGCCCTTTGCCGTGCTGGGCTTTGGTGACCGCCAATTTGCGCAGTTCTGTCAGTTCGCCTATCAAGTGCAGGACGCGATGTTGCAGGCCGGTGGCTCGCCGTTATTGGGGCTGGAAACCGTCAACCGCCAATCCTCTCAGGAATTTGCACGTTGGGGCCACGCGCTGGGCGACGTGCTAAAGCATGACCTGACACTGGTCCATACCCCGCAGCGGCCACAGACCCATCCATTGCTGCTGACAGAGCGCATCGTCTATGGCGAACAGGTGAACGCACCGACCCACGTATTGCGCTTCAAGGCACCCGATGCGCTGCCGGACTTCCTGGCCGGTGACCTGGTCGGGATTGTGCCTCCGGGCAATCCAATCCCTCGTTTCTACTCGCTGGCCAGCGGTTCGCAGGACGGCGTGCTAGAAATCTGCGTGCGCAAACACAACGGCGGCGTGTGCTCGGAATTTCTTCATGGCCTGGACGTCGGAGCATCGATCGAAGCGTTTATCCAGCCTAACCCGCACTTTCGCCCGGCGTCGGGCACGCACCCGGTGATCTTGATCGGTGCCGGTACCGGCATCGGTCCATTAGCCGGTTTTATCCGCAACAACACGGCCCACCACCCGATGCACTTGTATTGGGGCGGGCGCAACCCGGCCTCGGACTTCCTCTACGAGCCGCAACTCAAGCAGTACCTGGCCGACCGGCGCCTGACGGCATTGCGCGCCGCCTTTTCTCAGGTTCAAGACCGCTGCTATGTGCAAGACCGGCTGATCGGAGATGCCCAGGCCCTGCGTCGACTGATTGAAAAAGGCGCCCAGGTGCTGGTGTGTGGCAGTCGCGAAATGGCCAAAGGCGTGATGCACGCCCTCGATGAGGTGTTGGCACCTCTCAACCTGACGGTGCTGACCCTCAAGGCACAAGGACGCTACCGTGAAGACGTCTACTGAGTTGCAGCGCTACAGCCTGAACGGCGAAACCATGGGCAGCCGCTACACCGCCCTGTTCTATGCCGGGACCGGAATCGATACCGACGAAGTGGGTCGTCACTTGGCGTGCGCGGTGGACCGGGTGGACCAGCAAATGTCCGCCTGGAAACCCGACTCGGACCTCAACCGCCTCAATGCCGCCCCCGAGCAGCAATGGATTTTGGTGCCCCAGGAACTGGCAACGGTGCTGTCAGCGGCACTGCGTGTCAGTCAGCAATCCGGCGGCGCCTTCGAGATTGCCGTCGGTGATCTGGTGAATGCCTGGGGGTTCGGCCCCGAAGAACCGACCGTTAGAGAACAGGCGCTCGCGACGATGCCGCCGCGCATCCGGCTGTCAGCTAGCGCCGCGTTGGTGGTCGACCCGTTACGCTATCAGGTGCGCAAACGCGCGCCGCTGCACCTTGATTTGAATGGCATCGCCAAGGGGTTTGGCGTCGATGAGTTGGCCCGTTGCCTGGAAGGTTTTGGCATCACCCGCTACCTGGTCGGCATCGATGGCGAGATGCGCGCCCGGGGCGTCAAACCCGATGGCCAGTGCTGGACCGTAGCGGTGGAAAAGCCTGACCGCGGTGTGCGTGCAGTCATGGGCGTCATGGAACTTGGCGATGCCGCGATCGCGACCTCCGGGGACTACCGACAGTGGGTCGACGTGGCCGGTCAAGCCTATGCTCATACCATGAACCCGGCCACCGGCGCGCCGCTGTGCAACCGGCTCGCCGCCGTCACCGTGGTGGCTGCTTCGTGCATGCTCGCCGATGCCTGGGCCACGGCGCTGATGGTGCTGGGTGAAACCGAAGGGCCACTTCTGGCACAGGAACGCGGGATGGACGCGCTTTTCGTGCTGCGCGACGGCCAACAATTCAAGGAAATATCCATTGTCGGCGGCCAGTTGCAGGCGCAGATTGAAACCCGTCCGATGTGAACCGCCTAATGACAGTGAGTCGCACACAACCATGAAATTCATGCACAGGCACACCGAATCCCACCGCAGTGATCGTATCGGCTGGCTGCGCGCCGCCGTCCTTGGGGCCAACGACGGAATTGTCTCCACCGCCAGCCTGCTGATTGGCGTCGCCGCCGCCAACGCCAGCCACGCTACGTTGCTGGTCACGGGCATGGCGGGGCTGATGGCCGGCGCCATGTCCATGGCCGCAGGCGAGTACATCTCCGTGCACTCCCAGGCCGATACCGAGCGCGCCGACTTGTCCCGCGAACGGGCCGAGCTGGCCAGTGACCCGAAAGCCGAACACATCGAGCTCGCCAACATCTACATGCACCGTGGCGTATCATCCGAACTGGCGCATCAGGTGGCCGATCAATTGATGGCCCATGATGCGTTGGGTTCGCACGCCCGGGACGAACTGGGTATCAGCGCCACCCTTACCGCCAAACCCTTGCAGGCGGCCCTGGCCTCCGCCGCCAGCTTTGTGGTGGGTGCCGCCCTGCCCCTGGCGGTGACGTTTGTCGCGCCGGAGCACAGCGTGGTGCCCTGGATATCGGGCATGTCATTGGTGTTTCTCGGGACACTGGGTGCCATCGCCGCCAGGGCCGGCGGCGCCAAGATCATCACCGGCGCCTGGCGGGTGACCTTTTGGGGCGCGTTGGCCATGGCGGTTACGGCACTGGTGGGGCACTTGTTTGGCGCTGTGGTCTAGCGCGCGTCCGTTTCTGCAAAAAAACACAGGGCGCCCCTTAATGAAAGGGGGCGCCCTTTTTACGCTGCCAACCTATACCACGCCGACGAAATCGCTCGCCGTGAGGGCCACATGCCCGACCAGGTCAATTTGGAAATCGGCGCCATTACCGTTGTTTACATTGCCCTCCACATACGTGTGATCGACCCCGCCGACGTTGACGAAGTGGTACTTCAATTGCGCCTGGTTGTTGAACTCGTTGCCGGCGCCGTTCCACTCGCCGAGGAAGGTGAAGTCCTGATTACCGGCGGAACCTGCGCCGGAGGTCCGGGCATCGATCAGGGTGAGATCGATATGGTCGGTTCCGTGCGAGAAGTCCGTAATCACGTCACGGCTTGCGGCCGACGTTCCCGAGTCATTGATCGAGCTGAACACAAACATGTCCGCCCCTGCACCGCCGGTCAACGTATCGCGGTTGCCATTACCCGCCAGCGTGTCGGCACCACCGCCGCCACTCAAGGTGTCGATACCGCCCTGCCCGGTCAGTGCGTTATTGGCGTTGTCACCGGTCAGGGTGTTAGTGCCGCTGCTGCCGATGACATTTTCGACGCTGATCAAGGTGTCACTACCGGTTTGCGAGCTGCTGGCCGAGTTGGTGGACAGGTTGACCGTGGCGTTGGCCGATGTGCCTGACAAGTCATAGGTATCGGTGTCGCCACCGCCGTCGTAGCTGTCATTGCCATCATTGACCGATGCCTGGAAGGTGTCATTGCCTAGGCCACCGAACAAGCTGTCTAGGCCTTGTCCACCCACCAGGGTGTCGTCACCGCTGCCACCGTCCATCCAGTCATTGCCGCCCTGGCCTTGCAACAGGTTGCTGACGCCATCGCCCTGGATGTGATCGTTGCCCGATCCGCCGGTGACGTTTTCGATGCCAGTCAGTGAGTCGTTTCCGGTCTGGGTGCTGGTTGACGTGCCGGCCTGCAAGTCCACCGTGGCTGCCGCCGATGTGGCCGACAAATCATAGGTGTCGACATCCGCACCACCGTCATAGTGGTCGTTGCCATCGTTCAAGGAGGCCAGAAGCGTATCGTTGCCCGCGTCCCCGAACACCGTGTCATTACCCGTCAAGCCAGTGAGCTGGTTGTTGCCGCTGTTGCCATTGATAACGTTGTCCAGCGCGTTACCGGTGCCGTTGATATTGTTCGTCCCCAGCAAGGTCAGGTTTTCAACGTTGGCGCCCAGGGTGTAGCTGACCGACGACATGACCGTATCGGTGCCCTCGTTCAGATTCTCCTGAACCACATCACCATTGGCATCGACCATATAGACATCGTTGCCGGTATTGCCGCGCATTGTGTCGCTGCCCGTGCCGCCGTCCAGCACGTCGGAGCCCAAGCCACCGTTGAGGATGTCATTGCCCGAGTAGCCCATCAGGATGTCCTGAAAGTTGGTGCCATTGAGCGTGTTGTTGAAGAAGTTGGTGCCCTCGATCAAGCGCCCGACTGTCTCCGACGGGGCCGACGTCAGCTGTTCCACCGAGCCGCTGTCATCGGTGTACGTGGTGATCACCCGCAGTTGCTGGCCGAACTGCGCCGAGGTGGGCGCAAAGGTTGACGCATTCGCCCCGGTGATACTCAACCAGGTCGCTCCCACCAGCGCTTGCCACTGATAGGAGAACCCGCTTGGCCCAGGCAAGCCGTCGGCGTCCTGGATGGCCGAGGTGTTCGCGGTCAGCCGGTATTGGGCCGGCACCGGACGACTTGGCGTGGTCGGCGAAGTGGCATAGCCCGACAGCACCACATTACCGGTCGGCAGATGATTGGTGATGCTCAGGTTGACCGTGCGGTCGGCGAAGCCCAGTTTCTCCACACCAACCACAATGTCGCTGCCATCGCGGCCCGCCACGCTGTCGGTGATCTTGAAGGCGGTGATGAGCCCCTGATGCTGGGTCAGAAAGTTGATCCTCTGAATCGTGTATTCCGACCGGTTGCCCGTAAACATTGCCATGTCCGACACGCCTGCCGTGCCACCGTCACCGACCGTGACGCTATCGGCGAGATCGGCAGGATTGGTACTCGCAACCCCATTGCGCCACAAACGGGTGACTTGGCTACCGCCTAACTCCAGATTCTCGAAAGTGGCCGACTTCAGCATCTCGGTGAAGTGCTTGTCGTAGCCAGGCCCCACCGCATCCAGCAGGCCGTTGGTGCCGATAAATCCGGCAGCACGGTAATTGGCGCCGTCCTGATAATTGTCGTAACCACCGGCGTAGGTGCCGATCAGGCTGTCCAGACGGATGCCGTCACCGACGATCACGTCGTTGCCAATGCCGCCAACCAGCTTGTCATTGCCGCTGCCGCCGATCAGCCAGTTGCCGCTCGCATCACCCAGGATGGTGTCGTTGTTCTGGCTGGCAATGACCCCTTCAATGCCGACCCACGCAGGGAACGGAGTGGTCAAGTCGATGGCCACCGCCGGGTTTTGTTGGGTCGAGAAATCGATCGTGAGACCTTGGGGGGCCTTGGCATGGTCGCTGAAGTCGATCAAGTCGAATCCAATGCCCTTGCCATCGTTGCCCAGGTCGGTCTTGCCGTCGCCACCCAGTACTTCGTCCGGCCCACCGCCCATGGCTTGGGAGAAGGCCCCCGGGCGCAAGATATCGTCGCCATCGAGGCCGCCCGAAATATCCTGGTCGTCGCCGGCGATGATCAGGTCGTCACCGCCGTCCCCCCACAGCAGATCACCACCGGCACCGCCGTCAAGGATGTCGTTGCCATCGCCACCGTGGGTGAAGGCATCGGTATCGCCTTCGCCGAACAGGAAGTCGTCACCCGATTCGCCCGACAGCTTGTCGATGCCCACACCGCTGTGCAGGATGTCGTTGCCTTCGCCGCCAATGATCTGGTCGATGCCTGCCGCTGCCGTGGCGGATTGTTCGCCGCTCACGTAGTCGTCACCGGCGCCGCCATCCAGCAGATCGCCGCCATCGCCGCCGTAGATGCGGTCGTTGCCATCTCCGCCGTACAGGCGGTCGATACCGTTGCCCCCGTAGATTATGTCGTTGCCGCCTTCGCCATAGACCGTATCGTCACCGCCCCAGGCGTAAATCAGGTCGTTACTGTCGCTGGCCACTATCACCTCGTGGGCCTCGGCACCGCTGTTCAGCGTGCCGTCGAGATTTCCCCCTCCGTTGATCGCCGTGGTGCCAGAGGTCGCGGCGCTGTCTTCGACACGGAAGTCACGGATGTACTGCACGCCATTGACGGTCACGATGTCGCCGTTGTTGGTGGTGGCATTGCCCCGAGTTGAATAAACGCCCAGCGACTGATGACCAATCACCGTGATGCCATCGGCGGCGTAGAGGGGATGAGCATCCTCGTAAGCCTTGATCGCATCGGCGTACTTGTGCTCGGTCTTGGAATTGGCGACCTCGTTCTGCGCCAAATCGTAGTACTTGTCGGCATAGGCAAAAACGCTGCCATTGAGGTGCTCGGCGCCGGTGTTGCGCTCGACGATGTCCTTGAACTGTTCATTGACGATGCCCTCGCCCATCTGCAACTGGTCCAGGCGATAGAGGTAGTAAAAGCGGTCGCCGTTCATCAGTCGGCTGATCTGGTCGACAAACACCGTGTCGAAGGTTTCACCCAGAATGCCCCCGGTGACGTGCACCTCCGCCAGGCCGCCCAACCAGGTGTCGATGTGTTGAAAGCCATCGACGCCATAGCTGCCCGCGTCAGCGGGGCTGTTGAAAGTGTTGTTGAGGAAATCCAGTGCCTGGTTATACGTATACCCTTGGGCTTCGATGCTGCCTTCGGAGATCGTGCCGTTCTCCAGACCGATCACCGCGGCGGCGCGTGCGACGTTGCCGTCGAACGAATAAGCCGCAATGAAATTCACCAGGTTGTCCGGGTGGATCATGTTGGCGCCAAAGTCGGCCCAACTGCTGTACTCACTCAGGCCAATGGCGGCGCGGAACTCATTGAGTGTGGGGATGCCAACGTCGCGGCCACGGGCGATGTTGATCGCGGCCAGGTCCAGCGGCTGACCGAGCAGGCCCTGGTTCAGCGCTGGCGTGACGAATTCGTCAACCTCGTTGGCCTGTTGGTGGGTCATGCCCAGGGCGATAGCCGCCGCGCCCTTTTGCGCAAACAACTCAGGCGTGAGGAAAGCTCGTTCGAGTGCAACGCGCATCACACTGCTGGTGATGCCTCCCGACGGGTCGATCAAGTCGATCGACTCGCGCAGGGTGCTGTGGCCAAAGCGATAAGCCACTTGCGAGAAGTCCAGGCTCACATCGGCTTGTTCGCCGCTGTTGTAGCCCACGAATTCGGCGATGTTGGGTGTGATGGTTCGGGCAAACTGGTCCACCGCCGTATGCTGATACTCCATCTCGACCGTGATTTTAGCTGCATTGAACAGTTTGTTATCGTCCCAGGCGATGGCACCACCGGAGTAAACGTAATTGCCTTGCGCGTCTTCGTAGTGATTGCCGACCACGCTGACGCCGGCCGCCACGACATCTGTCGCCTGGATGACCACCGACACCTGCCACTCATGCAGCAGGTCATGGTTGTAAGTACCCGCCTGATCGAGCCGCTCCTGACGCAAGTCCTCGACCGCAACGGCTTCCTGAATGTTGCGCACCTGAAAGTTGTGCTCTTCGTGCCACACATGGTGTACCGCGGTCAGACCGATGTTCTCGTTCACTCGGCCGTCACCGGCAATATAGTGATCCCCCACCGCCGCCATCAGCAGCTCGCCGACGGCGGCGTGCACTTCTGGGGTGAGTGCGATTACAGTCGGGCCCGCCTGCATCGATGTCTTGATACTGAAGTCGCTGAAGTTCACCCACAGTGCCAACGCGCTGGCTCCCGTCAGCGTCACCGGCGGTGATCCCGGGCCCATGGCGCCGGCCGGCAGTTTCAGTTCCAGGTAACCATCATTGGGGCCAGCACCGTCGACATAGGCGAACTCGTAACCGAAGCCCAACGCCAGCGCCGCAGCCTGGAGGGTCGCAATATTGGCCTGGAAATCAGTCGCAGCCTCAGGGTTCAACGGGTTCTTGAAGTGCGCCTCGTCAAAGCGCGGGTTCATATCAAGAATCAGCGCCTGGCCAGAGTTACCGGCCTCGGCCCCGGTTTCCACGTTGCCAGCCGCGTCGCGATTGCGCAGATCGAGTACGTCTTCCCAAGTCAGGTCAGCACGTTGGGTGAGCATCAGGTGCGCACGCAGTTCGTTCAGCGTAGGCAGTGTGGCGTGAGTCGTTTCGCCAAACGCATTCTTCCAGGCGACTGAAGTGTTGCCGTCCAGCATCTGGGCGCCGGCGTGGTAAGTGACACCGCCATCGGTGGAAACCCACGCTCGCAACAGGTCGGTGACTTCCTGGTCGGAGCCATAGGTCTGGCTCTGATCAATATAGGGCGATGTGTGGTTGTTCCATTGCGGCGTTCCGTCGGCGGTGAAGCCGCTCACATCAGCGCGGGAAATCACTATCTTGGTGGCAGGCTGGCCGGTGGTGGGGTTGATCACGCCATAGAGCGGATCGTCCGGAGACAAGTTGATCGTGATCTTGGTGCCGTCCGCGCCCTTGCCGATGAAATCGAGGCCGTGATCGAAAAACTGGCCGAACAGGACAAACCAGCCATTGACCGGTGACACACCAGGGTTCTGTGCGCCGATGAAGTACTCATCATTTTGCACCGACGAATGCGCTTGCACGTTGGCGCCGGTCAGCGGGTCAATAACCGGACTCCCATTGCCATCCAGCTGCCAGACCGGATTGCCGCTGGCATCGAACTGCAAGTCATAACCACGTTGGGCGTCTTGCTGGCCGAGGGCTTCCAGCATGCCGTAGTCAGTCACCTGGGTGAAGCCGTTGACGTCCTTGACGAGGTGAGTACTACCGGGCTCCGTCTGGAAGGTAACGTCTGCGGTGGTGACTAACCGGCTAATCATGCGCGGCGTGTAATCCACAACGTCGTGAGCGGGAGACGCCTCGTTGATCGGCGTCGCGAGGTTGTCGCCTCGCTTGATGTAGTCCGCCGCCGCAGGGTCGGGGCTGGTTGTAAACGTATTGGCGTAGAACGCGTTGGGGTCGCTGCCAAGTCCCGCCATGGGCTTGACGTAATGATCGAACGACACCGCCATGCGTTGCAGGAAGGGTTGATCGGCTGATCCCCAAGTGGCATTAACCAGGTACAAGTTGTTGTTCAGCCCCGACGGATCGCGCAGGCCTTGAGAGGCCGTGACCGACGCGTAGGAGTGCCCATACATCGCAAGGTTACTGTCAATCTGGGCCTGGCTCAGGGTCGTGCTGCCTGGATCGTAGATTAACCGGTGTTGCGCATCGTATATCGCACTCGACCCGCTCCAATCGATAATCGCGTTGCCATCCGCATCGTAGAGCGGACGAAAGACAATCTGATCCCGCATGAAGTCCAGATCAGAAAGATTGAATCGAAAAGGTTTCAAAATATAGCGCGTGGCCATGATATTTCACCTGTCAAATTGGGTTTCAAACTTCAGATCCGTCATGACTGACCTGGCCTTGATCCCAACCTTTCGGGCAGCCTGTCAGCTAGATTCCAAATCGTTAATTCGTCATCTAAAGCATTAGGGAGGTGAACAAACAGCGATAGATGCGAAGGTCCAATCAAAAAACGAGACCTAAGTCGCAGGTGCAAACCAGACCTTGGTCGACCACTGAAGTACGAATCCCCCCGGTTTGGCAGTCCGTTCCGAGCCATACAACAAGCCGTCGCGTGCTGCACTGATTGTCCATCTATAGTGAGCCTGTTCGTTCAGGCAGCTTGAACATGACACGCTGCGTATATCCGATGAGGCGTAGGTTTTCCAATCAACGTCGAGCAATGGTCAGGAAATTGAAGCGATGGCAAATAACTCAAAAGCCCACTCGCAAACCGAGACGTTTGTCGCTGAACCGAGTGAGATCCCGGACGGGCCAACACCTGGACCTGATCGTCGCCGGAATACGATGCGCAGCCGACTGATGGTTCAGGCTCGCAAGCTAAGTCGCTCTACGCAGTTCGTGATTGCCGCCGCACTGATCCTGGGGCTGACGATGTTTTTCGTCGGAGAATTGGTCAGTGAGCGAATAGAACGGGCCGCCGTACAAAGCGCCGCAGAGGCCGGCGCCCACTACATGGAAGCGTTTCTGGAGCCCTATGTGCAGGAGATGAGTCGCGAAAATATCCTCTCGGCCGAAAGCGTCAAATCCCTGGACCGCTTGATGGAGACCCACTCACTGAAACGGCACATCGTCTCGATCAAGATCTGGCAACCCGACGGCACGGTGGTTTACAGCACAGATAAATCCATTACTAATCACAAGTTCCCGATGGAAGAGATTGCCGATGCCCTTAACGGAAACGTTGTGACCGACCTTGAAGACCTTAAACAGGAAGAAAACAAGTTCGAGCGCAGTATGAATGTGCCGCTCTATGAAATTTATGCACCGCTGCGCGAGTTCAATACCGGAAAAATCATTGCGGTGGGCGAGTTCTATGAAAAGGCCGACAGCCTGGAACAAGAGATCAGGCGCATCCGCCAGCAGGTGTGGATGGTCGTGGGCGCCGCGACACTGGCGATGCTGACGCTGCTGTTCTTCCTTGTGAGGCGCGGTGACACGATCATCCAGCGCCAGCAAGTGGCCTTGAGGTTACGGCTACTGGAGCAAACAAGGTTGCGCATCAGTAATGCCGTGCTCCAGCGCAAGATGACCACGGCGACTGAGGAGTTCTCGCGGGTCAACGAACTGACCCTGCGCCGCATCGGTGCAGACCTGCATGATGGGCCGGCACAGCTGTTGACCTTGATACTGATCCGGCTCGATGACCTGGCCGAGAACTGCACGGTAGTCGATCAGGAATCCTTGGAAACCATCCGAGGCGCAGCCAACGATGCATTGCGTGAGGTACGGGAATTATCGCGGGGTCTGGCGCTTCCGGAGATCAACGACCTTAGCCTGCAGGAGGAGTTGCAACTGGTGGCTCAACGACACGAGCAACGCACCGGCACCAAGGTCAAATTATCGCTGGGGACGCTGCCCGAGGAGGCTTCACTGCCACTCAAACTGTGTCTCTACCGGTTTGTGCAGGAAACCCTCAACAACGCCTACCGCCATGCCCACGGCCACGGCCAGGCCATCAGCGCGGATTACAGAGACGGGCTGCTACACATCAGCGTCAAGGACAATGGACCGGGCATGGCGGCTGACGCCATAGTGGTCGACACAGCGGGCAGGACCCGGCTGGGGCTCGCCGGTTTGCGCTATCGCGTTGAATCTCTGGGCGGACTGTTCAGCATCGACTCATCCGCTGCAGGCACTTCGGTGAATGCACAGTTCAAGCTTTAGTCAGGGGCCACCCTATACATCTATATGAGTATTTACTGTCCCGATGTGCAGGCGATCCATCGCCTCGCGCTCCCAATAGCGGCGCAGGGCGGTGACAGCCTCGACACGGTTGCGGGCATTGAGCTTTTGCATCACGCAAGTCATGTAGTACTTGACGGTTTTTTCGCTGATCAAGAGTTTTGAAGCCACCTCCTTATTGGTCAAGCCCATTGAGACTTCACGAATGATCTGTTCCTCCCGATGGGTGAGGTCGATCTTGCGGACTTCGGCTTCATGCTTTCTGAAGTTGCTCAGCAGCTTTTTGGCAAATTCAGGGGTGATGTACGTTTCGCCCCTAGAGATAGAGCGAATTGCCAGCACCAGATCCGGTCCACTGATCCCTTTCAACACATAGCCACGTGCCCCCGCTTCGAGCGCTGAATAGGCATCATCTTCGGATTCGGAAACTGTCAGCATCAGCACCTTCACGTCCGACAGTTGAGTGGAAATGTACCGCACGGCAGCAAATACATCGCCCGGCATATTTACGTCCATCAGCATCACGTCCGGACTCAATCGCAGAGCGATGTCCCGGGCTTCATCCGCGCTGCCCCCCTGCTCCACGACTTGTAAGTCCGTCCTTTTCCTCAGCGTATTGGCCACGCCTTCACGCAACATAGGGTGGTCGTCGACAATGCCAATCCGGATGAAAGGGTTCATAACGCGCTCCTGAAAGGGTCAATTACTCGAACACCATTGATTAATAGCAGCTAACCCGGCCGGATGCAGGGCACTGGTCACAAGCGCCGCCGGATTCGAGGACGATAATTAGACTTAAGTCGCACGAAATTTGATCGCCAACAAGCCAACTTCATCACAAGCGCTTGAAAGTACAGCACCCAACCCATTGTTTTTAAACACTGTCAAAAGCGTCAATAAAATATTGACGCGTAAAAACTGGATCGAGACCTCATCCGACCAACAGTCGTTCTCCTACGCTGAGGTACATAAAACCACGGCATTGGACCCTTCCGATGAACAAGAAAAACCAGCAGCGATCCGAGTTTACCGAGTTGCTTTTTCGGCTGCGTCATACGTTCTATTCGCTGGCGGGATTCAGTGGCGTGATCAACGTGCTGATGCTGGCGCCGGCCATTTATATGCTGCAGGTGTATGACCGGGCGTTGGTCAGCAGCAACCTCACCACTCTGCTGATGCTCACCCTGCTGATGATCGGTCTGTACACCTTGCTGGCGATGCTGGAAGTGGTGCGCACTCGCGTAATGATCCGGGTCGGCAACCGACTGGACATGGCCCTGAACCGGCGCGTCTTTACCGCCGCTTTCGAGCGCAACCTGCAGCGTGCTGGCGGCAACCCGGCGCAAGCCCTGCAAGACCTCGCGCAAGTACGCCAGTTTCTTACCGGCAACGGCCTGTTTGCGTTCTTCGATGCGCCGTGGACGCCCATTTACCTATTCGTCGCCTACCTGATCCACCCCTTGCTCGGAATCGTCACCCTGTGCGGTTCGCTGATTCTGGTGTCCCTGACCTGGCTCACCGAAATCGCCACCAAAAAGCCGTTGAATGAAGCGAATCTGGCGTCACAAATCTCGGGCACTTTCGCCAACAACAATCTGCGCAACGCCGAAGTCATCGAGGCAATGGGCATGCTGCCCGCAATCACTCAACGCTGGTTCAGCAGCCACCTGCGGATTCTCGAAATGCAAACCCTGGCTTCCGACCGGGCTGCCTACATCAGCGGCCTCGCGCGTTTCGTGCGGATCACCCTGCAATCGCTGATCCTCGGCACCGGTGCCCTGCTGGCGATCGAAGGCTCGATCACCCCCGGCATGATGATCGCCAGCTCGATCCTCAGCGGCCGCGCCCTGGCCCCCGTCGAACAACTGATCGGTGCCTGGAAACAACTGCTGACCAGCCGCCGCGCCTGGTCACGGCTCAAGCAACTGCTACAAGATTTTCCGCCCCGTGCCGATGCGATGAAGCTGCAACGGCCCTTGGGCATGCTCTCGGTTGAACACCTGCACGCCGGGGCGCCGGGCATGAGCCAATCGATCCTTCGCGGGCCGCACTTCAACCTGTCACCGGGTGAATCCCTGGGCATCATCGGCCCGTCCGCGTCGGGCAAATCAACCCTCGCACGGCTACTGGTGGGCATCTGGCCGGCGCAAAGCGGCAAAGTGCGGCTCGACGGTGTGGACGTCTACCTGTGGAACAAGGAAGAGCTCGGCCCCTGGGTCGGTTACTTGCCCCAGGACGTGGAATTGTTCGAAGGCACCATCGCCGACAACATTGCCCGCTTCGGTGAGGTCGACAGTGACGCGGTGATCGTGGCGGCCAAACGGGCCGGTGTGCACGACATGATTTTGCGCTTTGCCCACGGTTATGACACGGCCCTAGATGTGGACGGTAACCCGCTGTCCGGTGGCCAACGCCAGCGCATCGGCCTGGCCCGTGCTTTGTACGGCGAGCCGTCAATCATCGTGCTAGATGAGCCGAACGCCAACCTCGACGACGCCGGGGAAAAAGCCCTGATCGAAGTGCTCGAAGACCTCAAATCCCGGGGCTGCACCACAGTGCTGATCAGCCACCGCCCGAGCATCCTCGGCACCGTCGATAAAGTCCTGATGCTGCGTGAAGGCAGCACGCAATTGTTCGGCCCCCGGGACGAAGTGTTCGCGGCGTTGCGCCAGACCAGCGTGCTGCCGACGGTGGGCGCTCCGACCCTGTCAGCCGTTCGCGGGAGAGAATAAATGAGCGCCTTGAGTCTCGATCCACGTGGCCAGGATGTGGTGCGCGCGGCGGCCAATATCGATGTCGATGACCATAGTCCGGCGCGCTGGGGCGTGATGCTGGTGATCCTCGGCTTTGGCGGATTTCTGCTCTGGTCATGGCTAGCCCCGCTAGACGCCGGGATTGTCGCCACCGCAACGGTCAAGGTCACCAGCAACCGCAAAACCATTCAGCACCTAACGGGCGGCAGTGTCGAAGCGATTCTGGTCCGCGAAGGTGACAGCGTCAGCAAGGATCAGGAACTGGTGCGGCTGGACGCCACCCAGGCACGCTCGGAGCAAGGGGTAGTAAACGCGCAGTACATCGCTACCAAAACAATGGAAAACCGGCTGGAGGCCGAACGCGATGGTGCCGCCGACGTGTTCTTCGACCCCGCCATGATGCAGCGCTACGCCAGCAACGACCACCTTGACGACGCCATCAACCTACAACGTCATCTATTCGCCACGCGCCGCACCAGCCTTGAGGGCGAACTCGGCATCCTGCGCGAATCGCTAAACTCCGCCCAAGCGCAGATCAAGGGTTTGCAGCACATCTACAACGCCCGTTCCGCGCAGATAGGGTTTCTCAATCAGGAACTGGTCGGGGTCCGCCAACTCGCCGCCGAAGGCTATGTACCCCGCAACCGCATGCTGGAACTGGAACGCACCGGTTCGGATTTGAACGCCTCGCAGGCCGACAACCTCAACAACATTGCCCGAGCGCGGGGCCAGGTTGCCGATATCAAGCTGCGCATCCTTCAGCGCGAGTTCGACTACCGCAAGGAAGTGCAGTCGCTGCTGGCCGATGTGCAGAAAGAAAACAGCGCCCTCACCGACCGTTTGCAGGCCCTGGATTACCAGGTTCGGCACACAGTGATCCGCTCGCCCATCGACGGCATGGTCCAGGGCCTGAACGTGTCGACTATTGGCGGAGTGATTGCTCCCGGGTTCAAGATCATGGACATCGTGCCAGCCCACGAACCGTTGCAGATCGACGCGATGATTCCGGTGCAAGCCATTGACCGCATGGCGCCTGGCCTGCCGGTGACCATCTCGTTTCCCGCGTTCAATCATGTGCAAACACCGAACATTCCAGGCCAGGTGCTGACCATTTCCGCCGACCGCCTCGTCAGCGACGACAACAAACAGCCCTATTACCTCGCGCAGATCGAAGTGGCGCCAGCCGGCATGGTCATGCTGGGCAGCAACCATATACGTGCGGGAATGCCCGCGTCGGTCACCATCAAGACCGGTGAACGCAACATGCTCAGCTACCTGTTGAAGCCACTACTGGATCGCGTCGACAGCGCGTTCAAGGAGCAGTGACATGAGCCATGGCCGTCGTCTGGTGGGATTCGCCACATTGCTTTGCCTGGCTCAGTCGGTGGCGGCGCTGGACCTGCGCGAGTCGTGGAACTTGATGCAGTTCCAGGGCCCGACCTACCTGTCTGTCGAGCACGAAAGAGATGCAGCACTGGAAAACCGCGCTATTGGTCAATCCGGGCTGCTGCCGAAAATCGGCATCACCGCCTTCGACAACCGCATCAATGGCACGCAAAGGCAGCCGGACGTTTTCGGCAACAGCCATACCAACGACCTGAACTACAACTCGCGAGGCGCTACCCTGCAGTTGCGCCAACCGCTCTTCAACAAGCAGAAAATGGCCGAGTATCGTCAGGGTGAATACCAGGCGGAGTACGGTGTGGCGGTGTTCGACGGCAAGGCGCAGGACGCGGCGCTGAAGCTCGCTGGACGTTACTTCGACGTACTGCTCGCCCATGAAACCGTGGCGCTGGCGACGGTCAAACTCAAGTCGTTCAATGAACAAGTGGCCTCGACTCAACGACGCAAAGACCTGGGCGACGGCACCATCACAGACGTCGATGAAGCCGTGGCCCGCCGTGACCTCGCTCAGGCCGAGCTGATCGAGTCCGAGGACAGCATGACCGTGGCCCGACGCCTGTTGCAGGAATACCTCGGCCAGACACCCGATGAAATCGCCACCCTGCAAGACACCTTCCCCACGCCGTCGCTGCAACCGGACAATCTGCAGGAATGGATTATTCGCGCGGGTACCGACAGCCCGTCGATCCGTGCCCGCCGCTTGAGCGTCAGCACCGCCGGCGAAGAAGTGGCCAAGGCCAAGGCCGGTCACTGGCCGACCCTGGATCTAGTGCTGGGCTACACCGCTGCCGACAGCGAAACCCTGTCCACTCAAAACCAGCGCAACCGCTACAGCTCCGCCGGGGTGGAACTTAACATTCCGTTGTACAGCGGCGGCTATGTCAGTGCGCGCGCCCGTCAAAGTGTCGCCACCCGGGATCAGGCCGAAGAGGACCTGAATGCCACTCGCGAAGAAATCATCTCCAGCACCACCCGAGAATTTCGCGGTGTGCAGAGCGGCGAAGCCCGCGTTCATGCGTTGGAAAAAGCGGTCAAATCCAGCGAGAGATCACTGGAGTCATCGAAAAAAGGCTTCCTCGCCGGTACCAGCACCAATGTTGACATCCTCAACGCCCAGGAACAGATCTACAACGCCCGCCGTAACCTGTTTGAAGCGAAGCTGCGCTATCTGATGGCGAAGCTGCGCCTAGCGGCAGATGTCGGCGCGCTGGGGGATGACGACATCGCCAGCGCCAATGAATATCTGGGGCCGAAGTTGTCGTTCTGAGCCGCTACCGCGACATCGGCCTGACCGCCTCACTAACCTAATTCGACCAGACGATCCACCAGCAGCACAATACCCGCGGCTTGTGCGGAAGCAGTGGCGCCGCCGCCCCCCATGGCCACGCCGACACTGGCCGCCGCCAACGCGGAGGCGTCGTTGATGCCATCGCCGACCATCAGCGTGCTGGTGCGCAGGCAATCTTGCTGTACGGCACGCACTTTGTCCTCGGAGATCAACCCGGCGTGCAACTCGTCAATGCTGCTGAACGATTTAGCCAATCTGTTGCGTCCACCGGTTGAATCCACAGCCATAAGCGGTCATTGAATTTTGCTAGCAGACGGTACCAAACCAGCGGCAAGCGCCTCCAATAATGCACTGACCTTGGGAAGCGCCTGACGGCTCTTTAGCCAAATCAGATTGATCGCCTGGCCTTCGGTTGCCAACTGGGGAAGCACTTCAACCAATGTCCCCTCTTCAAGCTGACGTTCGATCAACCATGACGGTAACTGCGCGATCCCGCATCCCGCCGATACCGCGATCGCCAGACCTTCGCCATCTCCCACAACGAATTTTGCGGCTATCGCCCTGCGTTCAATTTCACCCGGATGCTGTCCTGAAAAACTCCAAGGGCTAACCGTCCCATCCGCCCAGCCGTAAGCGATGCACTGATGATGTTCCAGGTCGCGATCCGTCAAGGGTGTGCCGTGCTTACTCAAATATGCGGGAGACGCACAGAAGATATGCCACTCACTGCCCAGATAGCGGTGCCCCAATGTGGCGGGCCAAACGTCCGAACCACCAATGCGCACGACGATATCGACATCTTCCTCGATAGGGTCGATGACACGGTCGGAAAACGAAATATGCGGGAGCAACAGCGCATGCGCCTGCGCGAATCGCAGGATAATCGGAAGTGCCTGCAGGCGGCCGAATGCACCTGGAAGGTCAATGCGAATCCTGCCGCGAGGTTCAGTGTTTTCGGCAAGTAGGGATAGCTCAGCCTCTTCGAGCTCAGCCAGCACGCCTGTGCATGTGCGATAGAACGCAATCCCCGCATCCGTCAGTGACAAGCTTCGAGTTGTTCGGTGGAACAACCGAGTCCCAAGCCTGCTCTCCAATCGAGCTATTCCTTTGCTGATTGCCGAAGCCGTCAGACTCATCCGCTCGGCAGCGCCTTTAAAGCTGCCGGAGTCGGCAACGCAGACAAATACATCAATGCCCTTTAAACGTTCGGAGGAAAACATGTACGCCCCGCATTCATGAATTGAGTTCTGTCGATATGATAAAAAACATCATAAATCAGAACAAAATTCCCCAGTAAGCTTGATTCGCGCATCAATCAACACTTTGCGACTGACAAACACTATCAAAACAACCTGCTGAACGATGAGGCAAGGATGCTGACCACGCTAAAAAACTATCCGACAACAATAAATTTGCTGCTGTCGGCGTCCCTGATATTGACCTTGGCGCGAGCAATTACCCTGCCCTATCTGGTCATTTACCTTTCCGGCAGTTTCAGCTTAAGCGTCGCCGATATCGGCCTGGTTATAGGCAGCACACTGATCATTGGGTCGTTATTGAGTCTTTACGGTGGTTTTCTGGTCGACAAGATGTCCAGTTACCGGCTGATCCTGGCCTTTAGTGGCGTGTTCACGCTGGGATTTCTAGGGACGTTTCTGGCTCGCGAACTTTGGCTGTTCTGCAGCTGCCTGGTACTGATCAACCTGGCTTATGCGGTCATTGATATCGCGATTAAATCAGGATTTGGCAGCCTGCTTCCCGTCACTGATCGCAGCGAAGTTTTCTCGATCAAATATACGCTGACCAACATCGGGTATGCCGTCGGCCCGTTTCTTGGCGCTGGCATGGCCAAACTGGATCTCAGCTTGCCATTCCTGTTATCAGCCGGGCTTGGAGCAGGATTCTTTTTCATCTATTTCGTTTGGGGCAATAGAGACCTGAACGCCACCGATTCAGCTCAGAGACCAGTACCGTTTCTGGCCGTGGGAAAACTGTTACTCCAGGATTATCGGTTGGTGTGCTTCACCCTTGGTGGGCTGCTTAGTGCGGTGGTTTTTGGCCAGTTCACCGCTTATCTCTCCCAGTATCTGGTGGTCACTACTACACCAGAATCCACCTACCAGATCATCAGTACCGTTGTGGCGACCAATGCGCTGATGGTGATCAGTTTGCAATACTCCATAGGCAGGAAGATCTCTCGCAGGCATCTGAATCTGTGGCTGGTCGCGGGACTGAGTATGTTCATGATGGGGTTGGCGGGTTTTGCCCTGTCGACCTCTATCCTGCTCTGGGTCATTTCGATAGCCATTTTTACGGTCGGCGAGATCATCGTATTCCCCGCCGAGTACATGTTCATCGACAAAATCGCTCCGGACAACCTGCGCGGCATGTATTACGGAGCACAAAACCTGTCCAACCTCGGCGCGGCGCTGGGGCCGGTGCTTTGCGGAATCGTATTGGCGACTCAGCCTCCCCACTACATCTTCTACATGCTTGCGCTCTTCATTGTTGCAGGTGGAATGTTTTACTTCCTAGGAGCTTCCAATTTGAGCGCTACAACGGATATGAATCCTGATTGAAGGGCAGCAATGAGAAAGACGATGAGGAATCAAAAGTCACCTTAAAAATGTCCGCTTTTGGTTCGATTTTGATCTGTCGCGACAGGCTGAAACCGGCCAATAGCAGTCATCTTGGCTTAGCATTATCTGGAATGATTTAGGTTTCGATATCAAATCTGCCCAATAGCGCGGCGCCGTCAGTGACACCTAAAATTTGATCGATGGCAGCGATTTTTTGGGATGCGCCATCGAGCGCAAAGTCAGCATTGGTGTAAACAGCCTCCGCCTCGTTATGAAGTGCATAGGCAATATGCGCCGCCACGCGGACATTCGTCGGAGCGTCTACAACGCTACCCAGATAATCAACAAGTAAAGTCTTGATCTCTAGCAATGCGAGGGCGAGTAGTCTGTTCTGGTCAGTCTGCATATCGGGAACCTGGATATTGCAATGCGGGGTACGAAACGAATTTCCCGAGGTTATACAAAACGTTGGATAGGCAAAAGCAAATGACCGCTCCGGGGCCGAAACATTTCGCTTGTGGCAGGCTGCTTCTGGCCGAAAGCACTCGGCACGCCATCTAACTGTCAGCCGAATAAAGTCTAAAAAGCAGATATTAAAATCCGAAGTCGTCACTGGATACTTGAGCCGCTTCGTTTAGCCGTTGACGTAGCGCAGCGGTCAATTGCCTCTCCACTTCCCACGGGTCCGACAGGGCGGCGAGTTGTGGCGCCAATTGCGACGACAGGCTCATCAGTGAATGATTAAGCGATCGCGCCGTTTCAAAAGCGGCTTTCTGCACAAAGCTGATTTCCACCAGTTCCCCATGAGCCTTGCGAAACTCCATCTCAGCCATCCGCGCCAAGTAGTGCTCGCGATGTGCACGCGCTTTTCCGACCCCGTGTCCTTCGAAAGTCCTCAGGGTCCCCGGCGCCTTTTCCACGACCGGACGGCATTTCCGTCTCGCTCGACTAGTATTTTTTAACTATGTGCTGATTGGAGACATGCTATGGAAATGATTGCCGTGCGTTCCAGTGCGATGACCGCCGTTGGCTACGATCCAGCAACGAGACGAATGAGGATCCTTTTTGAACAGGGCCACTCCTACGACTTCTGCAATGTCCCCTTGGACATTTACAACGGATTGATAGCCGCTGCCTCCAAAGGCGCCTACTACAACCAACACATCCGTGATCGTTATCAGTGCTGAGGCCGTCTTTCATTTGGAAAGACGGACATCTCTGCGAAGGTTTCAGCTAGAGAGAATCCGCGAGTTCGATAACCCGTGTAGGGGGCGGCCCTCGGGGAGGACCCGTAAAAATCGGCGCCCCACCCGGCCTGCCCAGATCATGCCTTCGGCTCGGCCTCGCTCAGGTCCAGCCGCTTGGCGACCCAGCGCTCGTACAAGCCGATGGCTACATCCGCGCCGGCCATTGCGGTCAGGCAACCCAGGGCGCCCGCCGTCCAAATCGACAGGCCCGCGCCGAACAACAACATCATCGCTGACACGCCGCACACGATGCAGGCACCGGACCGAAGTGCGAGGCGGCGCAACAATGCCCAGCCTCTCGCCCCGTCCTTGTCGGCGCGCCACATCTCTCCGGACACGCCGCCAACCAGAGACAGGGCAATCACCAACCAGATCGGCATCTCTGCCAGTGCCTGTTGCTCGTTCGTCATTGCCCTGCCCCTTAAACAAAAAGACCCGGCGCAATGGCCGGGTCAGGTGGTGGATGGCCTGCCGCGCTTTGCGGTCGCACCCATCGAAGATGGCCCCTTTTTACAGGTCGATTCTGGTGGCAGCAACCCGTTTTAATGCCATCCGGTGAATGTGTGGCTTACGCCCGGTGAACGGCTGGCGAATGTCGGTGAATATCTATCCCGGCTGTCTTTTGCTTTTCTGGCGTCCCATGCGTCCCACCTCTCTAAAACAAGGTGGGACGTCTGAAAGCCCCGCAGATTGGGGCTTTGCCCCACCGTCCTACTTTTATCTCTCTTTTCTCGTGTATAGAGAGAATATTTAAAAACACGCGTGCGCGTGAACACGCGCATTGATGCCCGCTACGCATACACGGGCGGGTGGCATGGAGAAGGTGGGACGGTGGGACAGCCCAACAACGACGGGGCCTGCGCCCGTCCCACCACCGCAAAAAGCAGTGGGACGGAGGCAGGCCAGTGGGACGGCGTGAGCCAGAGTAATGCCCACGATCAAGCCGCTTCCCCCAGGAGGAAGTGCTCGACCACGATGTGGGCGTCATGCAGGCGCTGGTAGTAGAGGTTGCGTGTACAGCCACTCTCAGCCAGACGCGCAGTCAAGGGCGCATCAGGCTGGAAGTAATGCACCTGCACCACTGTCATCAGCTCAGGATCGAGGCGTTTCTTGACGATGCGCTCGATGTCCAGCGAGGCTTCCAGCGGCACCCTGCTCCCGCGCCTTCCGCGCACAAGCTGACCACCGCTCTCCATCATCATGGCGACCATGTTGCCGCCCGAGTAACCGGCGGCCACCTCATCGCTGTGCAGCTCCTGCGCCCATTGCTTGAGGGCCATATCGATTGCCTTAATCATCGAAGCACGGCTCCTCGAACTCAGGTTGTTCCAGGGCCGGCGCCCTGCCCCAACCCTCAGGTTTCTTGTACGCCCAAGGCCGCTGGCCGCTCTTGCTCAAAGCCCACGCCACCCAAAAGGACAACGCGCGCGAACTGAAAAACCTTCTCCTGTTCTTCAACGACCCGCCCGCTCCTCTAGAAGCAATCGAACCGAAACATGTTAGCCAGTACCTTCGTCATTGCGGTAAGGCAGCACCTATTCGTGCGAATCGGGAGAAAGCGTTACTCAGCTCCATCTGGAACTTTGCTCGCGAGAATGGTTATACATCCTTGGCAAATCCTTGCTCAGGCGTGAAAGGCAATAAAGAAACCGGTCGCGACATATATGTCGAAGACGACGTACTTGCCAGAGCCTACCAGCATGCCGATCAGCCATTGAGAGACGCTTTGGACCTGTTCTATTTAACAGGTCAGAGGGTCGCAGACACATTGAAGATGGATGAGCGAGACATAAAAGACGGGAAGCTCTCCGTTCAGCAAGGCAAGACTGGGGCTAAACGAAGGATCGAGATCATTGGTGAGCTCAAAGTCGTAATCGATCGAATCATGGCGCGAAAGGCCGGACAGAAAATCAGATCAACACGCCTGGTAGTAATCGACTCTGGGCAGCCGATGACGACCAGCATGCTCAGAAAAAGGTTCGATGACGCCAGGGAAGCAGCCGGGATTCCAAAAGCAGAATTTCAGATGCGCGACCTACGAGCAAAAGCGGCCACGGATAAAGAGGAGTCAACAGGGAGCATCAGAGAAGCTCGGGACCAACTTGGGCACACCACCGTAGGGATGACAGAACAGTACATCCGTATGCGAAAGGGCATGAAGGTCACCCCTACGAGGTGACTAACGGTCACGAATTGCGGAAAAGATTTTTTGATTGCGGAAAAAAGAATTAAGGGCTTGCATGAGGTATGTCATGCAAGCCCTTGATATTCATGGTGCCCGAAGCCGGAATCGAACCGGCACGCCCTTACGAGCGGGGGATTTTAAGTCCCATGCGTCTACCAGTTTCGCCATTCGGGCGGTAGCGCTGTGTTGCTGTTTCCAGCGGCATGCTCTCAATCCTGACAGCATGCAGGCTTCAGCAGCCGAGCGGGAAATATATACATCACTTCCCGGTGAAGCAAGTTTGCAATGAACGTTTTAAAGACTAAATCTTGCAACGCACTGCAAATAAAAAAGCTCCGTAAATCATGGATCTACGGAGCTTGTTTATAGTGGAGGCCGAGGTCGGAATCGAACCGGCGTAGGTGGATTTGCAATCCACTGCATAACCATTTTGCTACTCGGCCTCAAAGCATCTGCTGTCAGTAGCACAACAACAAACACGTACAAATTGGAGCGGGAAACGAGACTCGAACTCGCGACCCCGACCTTGGCAAGGTCGTGCTCTACCAACTGAGCTATTCCCGCTTGGTGATGCGCATTCTATAGAATTAAGAAGCTCCGTCAACCCCTTGATTCAAAAAAGTTTTATTTCTTTTCTACATCGGTCTTCAGATGTGGCCAGGCGGCGCGCAGGTATTGAACCATCGACCACAAAGTCAGGCCTGCCGACACCAGCAGCAAGGTGTAACCCAAGATAACCCAGAAATTGAAATCCTTCGGGTGAGCCAACAGAATCACCAGCGCGAGCATTTGCGCTGCGGTTTTCCATTTGCCGAGATTCGATACAGCCACGTGCGCACGCGCACCGAGTTCAGCCATCCATTCACGCAGCGCCGAAACAACGATCTCGCGACCGATAATCACCGCCGCTGGCAGCGTGAGCCAGAGGTTGCCGTGCTCTTGAACCAGCAGCACCAGCGCAACGGCGACCATGAGTTTGTCAGCGACCGGATCAAGAAACGCTCCGAACGGAGTGCTTTGCTCCAGGCGGCGCGCCAGATAACCATCCAGCCAGTCCGTTGCTGCCGCAAAGGCAAACACCGAGGCAGAGGCCATGTAGCTCCACTGATATGGCAGATAGAACAGCAAAATGAAGATCGGGATGAGCAGGACGCGTAGAACGGTAATCAGATTAGGGATATTCATCGGCACAACTGGCTACGAGGTGAAGGGGCATTCTACTCGCTATGCAGGTTCGCATAAATCGACTCTGCGAGCTTTTTACTGATCCCCGGGGCTTTCGCTATCTCTTCGATGCTTGCACGAGTCAGCTCTTGCAATCCACCAAAATGTTTCAACAAGTCGCGACGTCGAGTCGGCCCTACTCCGGCAACGCCTTCCAGCGTTGACGTACGGCGAGTTTTGCCGCGACGTGCTCGGTGCCCTGTAATTGCAAAACGGTGCGCTTCATCGCGAATCTGCTGAATCAGGTGCAGTGCCGGCGAGTCACCGCGCAAGGTGAATTCATGCGCCGCATCATTCAGATACAACGTTTCGAAACCCGCCTTGCGCGTTGCCCCCTTGGCGACACCGAGCAGGATCAAATCCGGCACGGCCAATTCATTGAGCACGTCGCGGGCCATCGATAGCTGCCCCTTGCCACCGTCGACCAGCAGAATGTCCGGCAACTTGCCCTCGCCGTCCTTGAGCTTGCTGAAACGTCGCGTCAGGGCCTGGTGCATGGCGGCGTAATCATCGCCAGCCGTGACACCTTCAATGTTGTAACGGCGGTAATCCGATTTGATCGCGCCTTCCGGGCCAAAGACAACACAGGATGCGACCGTCGCCTCCCCACTTGAATGACTGATGTCGTAACACTCCAGACGTTGCGGTGGCTCATCCAGGTTCAGCACTTCGGCCAAGGCTTCAAATCGCGCCGCAGTGTGCTGACGATTGGCCAGACGCGCACCCAAAGCCTGCTCGGCGTTAGTCACAGCCAATTGCTGCCAACGCGCGCGCGTGCCTCGTACCCGATGACTAATGGCCAGTTCACGACCGCGCAATTCATGGATCGCCTCGATCACCGTCGGAAAGTCTTCGTGCATCACATTGACGATGAGCTCGCTGGGCAGGTCGCGCTCCGGGCTGCTGATGAAGTAATGACCGAGAAACGCCGCCATGACTTCAGAAACGTCTTCATCAATCCCGACCTGCGGGAAGAAGTTCTTGCTGCCCAGCACGCGTCCGCCACGGACGCTGATCAAATGCACGCAGGCGCCGCCCGGGTTGACGAAGGCTGCGATGACATCGATATCGCCCGTGCCACCCTCCATGCTTTGTTGATCCTGCACACGGCGCAGCAGAGCGATCTGATCGCGCAACTCGGCGGCGCGCTCGAATTCGAGGTTGATCGCCGCCTCTTCCATCGCGCTGGACAGCTCGTTGGTCAGCGCATGACTGCGCCCTTCGAGGAACATCACCGAATGACGGACGTCGTCAGCATAAACATCAGGCTCGACCAGCCCGACGCAAGGCGCCTTGCAACGCTTGATCTGGTATTGCAGGCACGGGCGGGTCCGGTTCTTGTAGTAACTGTCTTCACACTGGCGGACGAAGAACGTCTTCTGCAGCAGGCTCAGACTTTCACGGATGGCGCCAGCACTTGGATAGGGCCCGAAATATTTGCCCTTGGCTTTCTTTGCCCCACGATGAATGCTCAAACGCGGGAATTGGCCGTCGGACAAGAATACATATGGATAGGATTTGTCGTCGCGCAACAGAATGTTGTACGGCGGCCGCCATTCCTTGATCAGCGTCTGCTCTAGTAGCAGCGCCTCGGTTTCATTGGCGGTGATGGTCGTTTCGACCTGAGCAATGCGTCCAACCAGTGCAGCCGTCTTCGGCGCCAGGCCGGTTTTGCGAAAGTAGCTGGCCAGTCGCTTCTTGAGGTTCTTGGCCTTGCCTACATACAACAGGCGCGCATCGCTGTCGAACATCCGGTACACACCGGGGCGCCCGCTGACAGTCGACAGAAAGGCACTGGAATCGAATGTTTCAGTCATGTCAGAGGCTGGCATCAACCATTCCGTGACGAACCGCCAAAAGTGTCAGCTCGACGTCGCTGCTGATCGAAAGCTTCTCGAAAATACGGTAGCGATAGGTGTTCACGGTTTTCGGTGAGAGGCACAACTTGTCGGAAATGATCTGAACCTTCTGACAGCCGACAATCATCAATGCGATCTGGATTTCGCGCTCGGACAAGGCATCGAAAGGTGAGTCATTGGACGGCTGGAAGGACTTGATCGCCAATTGCTGGGCAATCTGCGGGCTGATATAGCGCTGCCCGGCGAAGACCAGGCGAATGGCCTGTACCATTTCCGGCAGCCCGGCGCCCTTGGTGAGATATCCCGCAGCACCAGCCTGCAGCAACCGTGTAGGAAAAGGATCCTCTTCACACACCGTAACCGCGACCACCTTGATGTCCGGATGACTGCGCAGCAGTTTGCGCGTGGCCTCCAGTCCGCCGATGCCGGGCATCTTGACGTCCATCAGAACCACATCGGGTTTCAACTCTCGGGCCTTGATCAGGGATTCTTCCCCGGACTCGGCCTGGCCAACCACCTGCAAGCCATCAATATCGGCCAGCATCCGTGTAATGCCCGTACGAACGAGATCATGGTCATCGACCACCAGCACCCTAATCAAGCAGACACCTCGCGATATGGTCATATTGGGATGCGGGACACCTTAGCAAAAAGTGCCCGGCAGACCTAGCGGCAAGCGTCATTTAAAAAGTTTCAAACGATCATTCAGGGCTTGCCGGCCGTGGGTTTCAGAGCACAGGTGTACTGATATCGAGCTGCATTCGCAGGAAACACTCGTCCTCGCCTTGTACGTGTAGTCCTTTTCTCTCATACAATTTTTTTGCCGGATTATTTTCGAACACCGTCAGGCGTAACGCCGGGCGCCTTTCATGCCGGGCCATGCCGATAATCTGGTCGATTGCCCAGGATCCTGCGCCCTGCCCCTGAAAGGCTTCAGCCATTTGCAGTTCACGAATATACAGCGCCCGCGCATCCCGACTCAGACTGAAAAAACCTGCCGGCACATCATCAAGCACTATCAACCAGTTTTCACGCCCCGACCATGCCACGTCGAACGCCTCGTCCTGCCACAACAGCTCATGATGAATGTAGTAATGCAGCATGTTCTGACAGGTGAGATCGCGGGCAAAAACCAAGTCTTCAGGTTTCGCCCGACACATACGAAATCTCATTTTGCCTCCATCAGCGGACTCACCCGCCCCTGCCATCTACGGGTAAAAGTGGAGTGTGTCACAACGCATGCTGCACTCAAGCAATAGGTGTTTCATTGGCGGCTCGATAGCATTTTCTGATTGCTGAGGTGTATTGGCCTCTAGTAAGCTCGGCGCATTCATTGGAGACAGACCATGTTCAACGCCCTCTCACAGCTTCACACCGCCAGCGCCCTGCGCTCGGTTGCGGCTGCCCGGGCGAATGACGTTTGCGCTCCGGTCAGCTTTTATTTTGGGTATTGGTTTAGCCACTGGCGCGCCTGATACCCACACGGCGCCCAAGTAAACGGGTCGCCTACCAGAGATTTCTCAACCCCCGGTCGGCTTCCCGACCGGGGGTTTTGTTTTTTCAGGCCACAAACTTTTCAGCCACACACCAGACACTTTGAGGATTCATCAAATGAACTACGCCACTTATTACCGTTACGACAGCTTTAGCGCCTGGCGATTTACCAGCCTCCGCTCGGGACAGCCTGCCGCCTCCGATCGGTCACCTACAGGTGGCAAACCCGAACACGTAGCCAATACGGCCAATTGTCGAACACCCCAGTAGGGCCGAGCGAGCGGGAAGCACCCGCCGCCTGCCCAGGAAGACCGAATATGAACTCGTCCATTTCTGCATTGCCATTGTCCACCCATACTTGCGCCAACGAAGCCCTGACCCTGCGTCTGCCGAGCTCGTTGCAACTCAAGCAGCAATTGCCATTGAGCCATGCCTTGAGCCGCCAGGTCGCCGCCCACCGCCAGGCGGTTCGCGCGATCCTCAACGGCGAAGACCAGCGCCTGCTGGTAATTGTCGGACCCTGCTCAATCCACGACCCTCAGTCCGCCCTTGAATACGCAGGCAAGCTCGCTCGACTGGCTGAACAAGTCAGCGACGAAATGCTTCTGGTGATGCGTGCCTACGTCGAAAAACCGCGCACCACTGTCGGCTGGAAAGGTCTGGCCTACGACCCGCATCTGGATGGCAGTGACGACATGGCCGGTGGCCTGGCACTGTCGCGCGAGCTGATGCTGGAAATGATCCGACTTGGTTTGCCGGTGGCGACCGAACTGTTGCAACCGATGGCCGCCGGCTACTTCGACGATCTGCTGAGCTGGGTTGCCATCGGTGCACGCACCACTGAATCGCAAATCCATCGCGAAATGGCCAGCGGCTTGAGCATGCCGGTGGGCTTCAAGAACGGCACCGACGGTGGTGCGACCGTTGCCGTCGACGCCATGCGTTCGGCAGCCCATCCCCATCGGCATTTCGGCGTCGACAGTCAGGGACACCCGGCCATCATTCAGACACCCGGCAACGTTGACACCCATCTGGTGTTGCGCGGAGGCCATCAGGGGCCGAATCATGATCGCGAGAGCGTGGCACGGATTCACGCCGAACTGATCCGCCTGAAGATCCCGAGCCGGATTATGGTCGACTGCAGTCACGCCAACAGTGGCAAGGATCCATTGCGCCAACCAGGCGTGTTCAACGAAGTGCTTGAACAGCGCTTGCAGGGCGATCGCTCGTTGATTGGCATGATGCTGGAGTCGCATCTGTTCGAAGGCTGTCAGCCACTGAGCGCATCGCTGCAATACGGTGTCTCGATCACCGATGGCTGCCTGGGTTTCAGCGCAACCGAGCAACTGCTGCTCGATGCGGCTCAGCGCCTTGGCACGCAAGCCAGAGGCTGATATCTAGACCTGCCCTCCGGTTTTTAAAAAAAACCGGAGGGCGAAGCGAGTCGCAACTACGCCTCGACCCGCACCAGCGTTACCGCAGACGCCTGACTGACGTCGTCCAGACGCTCGACGGTGTAGGCAACAGAAACAGTCGACCCAAGATGCTCACGCCAGAAACGCTGTGGAACGATGAAAATCAGCGGTTTGCCTGCGGTTTCCCGGGTGATTTCACGGTCATCCCGATGATTGAAATATGCACCGTCGCACTTGAGGTAGACCAGCTCACCTTCTTGCGTTTGGGCATTGCCGATCACCACAGTGACGCCATCGATCGAATCCTCCGTCAGTAGCACACCGTCCTCAGCTTCCAGTACATCAGGCGCATCCAGCTCACCGAGCAGCAACGGCGTGATGAGTATTCGCGCGGGCTCGGATTCGCGCACCACCCCACCCGCCTGCTCGATTCGGTAGCGCACCGAGACCTCGCCACCAAGATGCGCCGCGATGTATTCAGGCGCGACCCAAAATGACAGGACATCGGAGACTGCGAAGGTTTCGACCTTCAATCGATCGCTGAACGACAGCGGGGATGCGTCGCCAGACCACAACAACAAAACCTGGTCACCTGCAGCCATGCGAGCGTATGGCTGAAGCGTGATGAGTACGCCTTCAGCGACACGCGCCGGGTCCAGCGTCCCGCCACTTGCACCCTCGACATGCGGTGCAAGCAATTGCGCCCGCGTATCCCCCACGGACAATTGCAGGCGCGCAGACAATGCGGGCTCGGACAATGCTGCGCTGAAGAGTGTCCAGCGGACCTCCAGCGAGCCGCCATCCAAAGCCGCGACGTGCATGCCCTTGATAACGAAAATGACGTCTTTGCCAACCTGAGCGTCGCTGACGAAGCGCACCATCTCATGCTGATAGGCATAACCCTCGATATCCAGGCCGTCCCAGCTCAACAGCAGTTGATCACCACTGGCCATGCCCGAATACGGGGCGATACGGACGACGACCTTGCTTTGCGAGGGGTCGAGGACGGTGCCCTCCAGCGCATCGAGCGTTACTGCTGGCAACAATTCAACTGTCTTGCTGGCGCTGGCTGGGTGGCGCATCCGGTAGCAAAACTCGATCTCATGCGTGTTCATTCGCAATTCCATTCCTTGGACAAAACGCTGTCTTCATTGACGGCGTCGACAGTCAACATTGAACGCGTTTGCAGGCGCTCTCGCTATCAGCCGAATTCGCCGCATCCATGGCGCAAAAGCTATGGGACCGGTAGGCAACTTACACAAAATCGAGCTGCTTCCTGCGGGAGACGGCCAGAGCTTCCGATTTAGGCTTCAACTGCTGCCGAAAACTCCCACGACTACTAGTCCAGATTCACCGGTCAATTGAAGCCTCTTCGTACCTCTTCAACGAGTTGTGTGTTTTAGAGTGGCCCACAGATTCCCCAATGAACTTCTGCGAAGAAAGGTAAGAACATGCAACGGAATGCTGTAACTCGTTATCCCATCCTTCTGGTACACGGCCTGTTCGGATTCGAGCGTATTGGCCATTTCGAGCTGTTTCATGACGTCAAGGAGGCGCTGAAAACCGCTGAAAACAGGGTCTTTGTTCCCCACCTCTCCGCTACCCACAATAATGAAATGAGGGGCGAGCAGTTGCTGGCGCAGATTGATCGTGTCCTGCGAGGCACAGGTGCCAGCAAAGTCAACCTCATCGGCCACAGTCAGGGCGCACTGACTGCAAGATACGCGGCGGCGCTTGCTCCGCACGCCGTCGCTTCGGTGACGTCGGTCAGTGGTCCAAACCACGGTTCGGAACTGGCTGACTTTCTGCGCAAAGCTTTGGTTCCAGGGCAATTGCCGGAACTGGTCGCGCACAACATTGCAACGCTGTTTGGCGACTTCCTTTCATTGCTCAGCGGTAGCGTCAACCTGCCGCAGAATGCGCTGGCGGCGCTCAATGCGCTGACCACCGAGGGGGTTGGCGCTTTCAACGACAAATTTTCACAGGGCTTGCCCAGTACTTGGGGCGGCGACGGCCCCGGGAAAGTCAATGGCGTGCACTATTACTCCTGGAGCGGAGTGCTGCCTGCAAACGGTCTGCCCAGTCTCGATCCGATTCAAGGCGTTCATCGGGCGCTGTCGCAATACTTCATGACAGAGGGACAACAGAATGACGGTTTCGTAGGACGCTTCAGTTCCCACTTGGGGCAAGTGATCCGGTCTGACTATCCGCTGGACCACCTGAGCACCTTGCGCCGTCCTGCCACCGCGTTACCCAGTCAGCCCGACCCGATTAGTCTCTACGTAGAACATGCCGCGCGCCTGAAAGCAGCGAATCTGTGATCAGATAGTCGACAATCCCACGGAACTTTGCCGAGAATTCGGCCACTGATTCCGGTAGGCTCCACACTTTACTGAAATAGATTGGAGAGTTTCCCCATGGCTAAAGCCACTGCCCGCCACATCCTTGTTGCCAGCGAAGACAAGTGCAACGAACTCAAGGCCCAGATCGAAGGCGGCGCTGATTTCGCCGAAGTCGCGAAGGCCAATTCCACCTGCCCATCCAGCCGTCAGGGCGGTGATCTGGGTTCGTTCGGTCCTGGCCAGATGGTCAAGGAATTCGATACCGTGGTCTTCAGCGCGCCGATCAACGTCGTGCAAGGCCCGGTGAAAACCCAGTTCGGTTATCACCTGCTGGAAGTCACCAGCCGTCAGGACTGATCCTTCGTCTGATTGCTATACAACGGCCCGCCTTTTGGTGGGCCGTTGTGTTTCAGTTACACATACGGCTGGCGACTGACGCGCCTCTCGCGTACAACTTGCGCTTATCGATTACCCGGTTCCAAGGCTGACAATGCGACTGGTTTTCCCAACATTGATGCTTACCGCCCTCGCCCTGCTGTCGGGCGCCGCTGGTGTGAACGCTGCACCGCAACATGCGTTGACCGTGTATGGCGAACCCGCCAAGTACCCCGCAGGCTTCAGTCACTTCGACTACGCCAACCCGCAGGCCCCAAAGGGCGGAACGATGCGCCGCTCGGCGCTCGAAATCGGTCACTTCGACCATATCCTTCCTTATATAGACAAAGGCATAGGCGTCAGCCAGATCGACGGCATGCTGTACTCACCGCTGGCACAGCGTTCGATGGACGAGCCCTACACCGTCTACGGCCTGGTCGCGCAAAAAATGGAGCGCTCGGACGACGGCCTGTCGCTACGATTTTTCATCAACCCCAAGGCCCGCTTCGCCGACGGCAAGCCGATCACCGCCGAAGACGTGCGTTACACCTACGATTTGTTGATGACCCAAGGCAGCTTGCGCTATCGCACGCAGTTCGCCGACGTCAAAGGCGTTGAAGTCGAAGCACCGCTGACCGTGCGCTTCGATTTCAAAAGCGATGAAAACCGTACCTTGCCACTGGATATCGCGACCCTGCCGGTGTTTCCCGAACATTGGTGGAAGCGTCGCGATTTTGCCGGCGGTGGTGGTTATGAACCGCCACTGGGCAGCGGCCCTTATCGGGTCGGCAAGGTTGACTCGGGACGGAGTATCACGTTCGAGCGCAATCCCGATTGGTGGGGCAAGGATCTGCCGGTCAGCCGCGGCTTGTACAACTTTGACCATTTCAGCATCGAGTATTTCGGCGACACCGACGTCGCACGCCAGGTGCTGCGCGGTGGCGCCTATGACTACAACCGCGAGTTTTCAGCCACTGGCTACTCGATTGGTTATGACAGCCCTGCCCTGAGCGACGGGCGTCTGCAAAAAGCCCATCTGGCCACCGAGGCGCCGCAATCGGCCCAGGGATTTGTGTTCAACCTGCAGAAACCGACGTTCCAGGATCGACGCGTGCGTCAGGCACTGGCCATGTTGTGGGATTTCGAGTGGAGCAACCGGCAGATGATGCGCAACCTGTACATCCGCCAGCAAAGCTACTTTTCCAACTCAGATCTGGCGGCGCGGGAGTTACCCGATGCACAAGAGCTGAAAATCCTTGAACCCTTGCGTGGACAGATTCCCGACGAGGTTTTCACAAAAGTCTTCGAGGCGCCGAAAACCGATGGCAGCGGCCTGATCCGCGACAAGCAATTGCAAGCCCTCGCTTTGCTTGAGCAGGCCGGCTGGAAGCCTGACGGCGATCAACTGGTGAATGCCGAAGGCGAGCCGCTGAGTTTTACCTTTCTGGTCAGCCAGAACGGCATCGATCGCCTGTTACTGCCCTACAAGCGCACGCTGAAACAGATCGGCATCGACCTTAACATCCGCCGCATCGACGCCTCGCAGTACGTCAACCGCTTGATGAGCCGCGACTACGACATGATCGTCACTGGCTATCCGGTCACTACGTCGCCGGGTGGCGAACTGCTCAACTATTTCGGCTCGTCGGCCGCCAACGACCCTGGCGCCAACAATTACATGGTGTTGAAAAACCCGGCAGTGGACACGTTGATCAACGGCCTGATCCGCGCCTCGACCAAACCCGACATGCTGCACTACGCCCATGCACTGGACAGCGTGCTGCAATGGAATTACTACTGGATTCCCAACTACTACCCGCCGGGCAGTTCGACAGTCTGGTGGAACCGTTTCGGCATTCCGTCGGTTCAGGCGAGCAATGACGAAGCCATCGAGAGCTGGTGGGAAATCAGCCGTACGCCGCTGACCAATCAACAGATGACCGCCGAGAAAATCACGCGCGGCAGACCCGGAGGACCTCGCTGATGTGGGGTTACATACTGCGGCGTCTGCTGCTGATCATTCCGACACTGGTGATCATTCTGCTGGTCAATTTCGTCATCATTCAAGCCGCGCCGGGCGGCCCGGTCGAGCAGGCGATCGCGCACTTGCAGGGCATTGGCGGGACGAATGTCGGCGGTGGTTCGGGCGAGACCATGAGCGGTACATCACGCGCCAGCCGTGGTCTCGACCCGCAACTGATCAAGGACATCGAAAAACAGTACGGTTTCGACAAACCGGCCCATGAACGCCTGTGGCTGATGCTCAAGAACTACGCGCAACTGGACTTCGGTAAAAGCTTCTTTCGTGGCGCGACGGTCACTGACCTGATCCTGGAAAAAATGCCGGTGACCATCTCGCTCGGGCTGTGGGCCACGCTGATCACTTATCTGGTGTCGATTCCACTGGGCATCCGCAAGGCCGTGCATCATGGCAGCCATTTCGATATCTGGAGCAGCACGGCAATCATTATTGGCTACGCGATGCCGGCGTTCCTGTTCGCGATGTTCCTGATCGTGGTGTTTGCCGGCGGCACCTCGCTGAACTGGTTTCCGGTGCGAGGTCTGGTCTCGGACAACTTCGAATCGTTGTCGACCATTGGCAAGATCGCCGACTACTTCTGGCATCTGGTGTTGCCGGTCACTGCGCTGGTGATCGGTGGATTCGCGACATTGACGATTCTTACCAAGAACTCGTTCCTCAACGAAATCACCCGCCAATACGTGGTCACGGCGCGTGCCAAAGGCCTGAGTGAGCGTCGAGTGCTGTATGGCCACGTGTTCCGCAACGCGATGTTGCTGGTGGTGTCGGGCATTCCTCAAGCCTTTATCAGTGTGTTCTTCGCCGGCTCCCTGCTGATCGAAGTGATCTTCTCCCTCGACGGCCTCGGCCGCATGAGCTACGAAGCGGCGGTTTCCCGAGACTATCCGGTCGTGTTCGGCTCGCTGTTCATCTTCACCCTGTTCGGTTTGCTGATAAAACTGATTGGCGATCTGTGTTACACCCTCGTCGATCCGCGCATCGACTTCGCCGCGAGGAACGCCTGATGTTCAAGCTCTCGCCACTGGGGCGTCGCCGCTTCGAGCGTTTCAAGAAAAATCGCCGGGGCTGGTGGTCGTTGTGGTTGTTTATCGCACTGTTCGTCGTGACGTTAGGCGGTGAACTGATCGCCAATGACAAACCGTTGATGGTCAGCTACCAGGGCCAGTGGTACTTCCCGGTATTCAAACGGCACACCGAACAGGAGTTCGGCGGGCAGTTACCCTTCCAGGCCGATTACCGCAGCGAATACGTGCAGAACCTGATCCGCAAGGACGGTGGCTGGCTGCTGTTTCCGCCCATCCCGTTCAGTGACGACACACCCAATTACGACCTCAACAAACCGGCGCCCAGCCCACCCACGGCAGTCAACTGGCTCGGCACCGATGACCAGTCGCGGGATGTGTTGGCGCGGGTGATCTTCGGCGCGCGGGTTTCGATTCTGTTTGCGCTGATGCTGACGTTTGTCAGCGCGCTGATCGGCATCGCGGCGGGCGCGCTACAAGGCTATTACGGCGGCTGGGTCGATCTGCTCGGGCAACGTTTGCTTGAGGTATGGTCCGGGTTGCCGGTGCTGTATCTGCTGATCATCCTCTCCGGTTTCGTCGAACCGAATTTCTGGTGGCTGCTGGGGATCATGGCGCTGTTTTCATGGCTGGCATTGGTCGACGTGGTGCGTGCCGAGTTCCTGCGCGGACGCAATCTGGAATACGTCAAAGCCGCGCGCGCCCTGGGTTTGACTGACCGCAAAGTGATTGTCCGGCACATCCTGCCCAACGCCATGAATGCGACGTTGAGCTACCTGCCGTTCATTCTGACCGGAGCGATTTCCACCCTCACCGCGCTGGACTTCCTGGGTTTCGGCATGCCGGCCGGCAGTGCCTCGCTGGGCGAGTTGATTGGCCAGGGCAAGCAGAACTTGCAGGCACCGTGGCTCGGACTGACGGCGTTTTTCACGCTGGCGCTGATCCTTTCCTTATTAGTGTTCATCGGCGAAGCGTTACGTGACGCGTTCGACCCTCGATCCTGAAGCGTGACCATGACTGACAACCTGATTGAAATCCGTAATCTAAACGTCGCCTTCCATGGTCAGACCGTGGTGCGCGACTTGTGCCTGGATATTCGCCCCGGTGAGTGCCTGGCACTGGTCGGCGAGTCCGGCTCGGGCAAATCGGTCACAGCGCATTCGATCCTGCAATTGCTCCCCGAAAGCGACGCGCACACCAGCGGCAGCATTCGCTATCGCGGGCAGGAACTGGTCGGCGCCGATCCGAAGGTCCTGCGTGAACTGCGTGGCAATCGCATCGCGATGATCTTTCAGGAGCCAATGACCTCGCTCAATCCGCTGCACACCATCGAAAAGCAGATCGGCGAGACGCTGTTGCTGCACCGTGGCCTCGGTGGCAAAGAGGCGCAAAAACGCATCCTCGAGCTGCTCGAACTGGTGGGCATCCAGAAACCCAAAGAGCGGCTCAAGGCCTATCCGCATCAGTTGTCCGGCGGCCAACGTCAACGGGTGATGATTGCCATGGCGCTGGCCTGCGAACCAGAGTTGCTGATCGCCGATGAGCCAACCACTGCCCTTGATGTCACCGTGCAGCGCAAGATCCTGCTGCTGCTCAAATCCCTGCAACAGCGGTTGGGCATGTCGCTGCTGCTGATCAGCCACGACCTCAATCTGGTGCGCAGCATCGCCCAGCGCGTCTGCGTGATGAAGGCCGGCGAGATAGTCGAGCAGGCGCCCTGCGAAACGCTGTTCACCGAGCCGAAGCATCCTTACAGCTGCGTGCTGCTCAACGCCGAGCCAGATGGCGAAGCATTGCCCCGGGATGAGCGCGAAAACGTCCTGGAGGTCGATGATCTGCAAGTGGAATTCGTCGTCGGTGGCGGGCTGTTTCAGCGCAAACAGTACCTGCGCGCAGTAGACGGCATCAGCCTGAACATTCAGCGCGGCAAGACCTTGGGCATTGTTGGCGAATCCGGTTCGGGCAAGTCGACGCTGGGTCAGGCAATTCTGCGTTTGCTCGATTCGCAAGGCAGCATTCGTTTTCAAGGCACAGCGCTCGATGGCCTTAATCAGAAACAACTGCGACCGTGGCGCCGGCAGATGCAGGTGGTGTTTCAGGATCCGTTCGGCAGCCTCAGCCCTCGGATGTCGGTAGCGCAGATCATCAGCGAAGGCCTGGAAGTGCATTGCGAATCCACCGCCGACGAATGCGATGCACAAGTGATCCGCGTACTCAAGGAAGTCGGACTCGACCCGGACAGCCGTCATCGCTATCCCCACGAGTTTTCCGGTGGCCAGCGGCAACGTATCGCCATCGCGCGGGCACTGGTGCTGAAACCCGCGCTGATTCTGCTCGACGAACCGACCTCGGCACTGGATCGCACGGTGCAGAAACAAGTGGTCGCCCTGCTCCGTGACCTGCAGGAAAAACATGGTCTGACTTATCTGTTTATCAGCCATGACCTGGCCGTCGTCCGCGCTCTGGCCCACGACATGATCGTGATCAAGGACGGTAAAGTCGTCGAACGTGGCGCGAGTCATGAGGTGTTCGATTCGCCGCAGCACCCGTATACCAAAGAGCTGTTGGCGGCGGCGCATCCGGGCTAGGCATAATCGGTTTCCAGCTTGAACCGCGTCGCGCCCATCGCTGGCAAGCCAGTTCCCACAGGGCTTTCGGTCGTTCACAAATGTTGTGTCCACCAATGAAACTGTGGGAGCTGGATTGCCAGCGATGAGGCCAGCACTCGCAACACACATTCAGGATCAGCCTTCATGAACACCACTGAAAGCCTCAAGGACTACCAACGGGTTCGCACCCTGGCGATCCGCTCACTGTTCGAGATCATCGAGCAATCGAGCGAAGGCACGGTGATTGTCGATCGCGACGCCAACATCGTCTGGATGAACGAACGCTACGCCCGACGTTTCGGCCTGGAGTCCGCTGCAGGTGCGATCGGCAAGCCTTGCGAAAGCGTGATCCCCGGCAGCCTGTTGCGTGAAGTGGTGCGCAGCGGGCGGCCGATTCTGCTGGACATGCAGGACACGCCGAAAGAGCCGTTGGTGGTGATGCGCCTGCCGATTCACGACGATGCCGGCACGGTGATCGGCGCAATCGGTTTCGCCCTGTTTGATGAGTTGCGCACCCTGTCGCCGATGCTCAAGCGCTACCTGAGCATGCAGGAGGAACTGGCCTCGACCCGCTCATTGCTGCGTGCGCGGCAGACCAAGTACAACTTTGCGCACTTCATCGGCACCAGCGCCGCCAGCCTCGAAGTCAAACGTCGCGCTCGCCGCAGCGCCAGTGCCGACTCGCCGGTTCTGTTGCTCGGCGAAACGGGCACCGGCAAAGAGCTGTTGGCCCAGGCAATCCACAGTGCTTCGCCACGGGCGCACAAGGCGTTTGTCAGCATCAACAGTGCGGCGATCCCCGAGGCGCTGCTCGAAGCGGAGTTTTTCGGTACGGCACCAGGCGCCTTCACCGGAGCTGACCGCAAGGGCCGCACCGGCAAACTGCAGATTGCTCAGGGTGGCACGTTGTTCCTCGATGAAATTGGCGACATGCCGTTGCCACTGCAGAGCAAACTGCTGCGCGTGCTGCAAGAGAAAGAGTTCGAGCCGGTGGGCTCCAATGAAGTGATACAGAGCGATGTGCGGGTGATCGCCGCGACATCGACAGACTTGCAAGCGGCAATCAAACGCGGTGAGTTCCGCGCTGACTTGTATTACCGACTCAACGTATTGCCCATCAATGTGCCGCCGTTACGGGACAGGCTCGATGACCTGCCCGCGCTCAGCGAAGCCATTCTCGAAGAGCTGCGCAGCCAGCACGAACTGCACCGCGAAGCATTGGCGTTGCTCGCGCAGCATGCCTGGCCGGGCAACATTCGCGAGCTGCGCAACGTGCTGGAACGGGCGGCGCTGCTCAGCGATGACTTGATGCTTTCAGAGGTCGACATTCGTGCGGCCATCGGCACGTTTACGCCAGTGGAGCGGACTTGCGCGCCGATTGTTGAACCGTTGGCCGTGGAAACTTTCGCCCAGGCTCGCGAACGGTTTGACCGGCAATTGATCCAGTCTGCGCTTGTGCAATGTGGGGGCAAGGTGCCGGAGACAGCGGCTCGGCTGGGGCTTGGGCGGTCGACGTTGTACAAGAAGATGGTGGCGTTGGGGATCGCCGAGTCTCAATAGAGAGATATTTATCTCGAAATAAAGACAAGGACAAAAGTATTGCTGGCAAGCCAGCTCCCACAGGTTTATCGCAGTCCTGTGGGAGCTGGCTTGCCAGCGATGACGTCGGCTGATTCAAAAAACATCTCAAAATAGAGACAAAGCATTCATTTAATGCCCACGACTCAAAATAATTTCCATATATTTCAACAAGTTAGATATAGGGCACAAAACTCGCTAAAGCCTCTCCCACACCTGTTTCAACCACAAAAATAACAATTCTGGAGAGACACACCATGAGTGTGATCATTGCCTTGGCAGCCCTCGCGCTGTTGATGCTCGCGGCCTACCGTGGCTACAGCGTTATCCTTTTTGCCCCGATTGCCGCCCTCGGCGCGGTGCTGTTGACCGACCCTTCCGCCGTCGCCCCTGCCTTCACCGGGGTGTTCATGGAAAAAATGGTCGGTTTCATCAAACTGTACTTTCCCGTGTTCCTGCTCGGCGCCGTGTTCGGCAAGTTGATTGAGCTGTCCGGATTCTCGCGCTCTATCGTCGCTGCGGCGATTCGCCTGCTGGGCACCAAGCAGGCCATGCTGGTCATCGTGCTGGTTTGCGCCGTGCTCACCTACGGTGGCGTTTCGCTGTTCGTCGTGGTGTTTGCGGTTTATCCGTTTGCCGCGGAGATGTTTCGCCAGAGCAATATCCCCAAGCGTCTGATCCCGGCGACCATCGCCCTCGGCGCGTTTTCGTTCACCATGGATGCCCTGCCCGGCACGCCGCAGATCCAGAACATTATTCCCAGCACCTTCTTCAATACCACCGCGTGGGCAGCGCCGTGGCTGGGTGTGATCGGCACGATTTTCGTGTTCTGCGCCGGCATGCTGTTCCTCCAGCGTCAGCGCAACAAGGCTCAGCGCGCCGGTGAAGGTTATGGCACCGAGCTGCGCAACGAACCGGAAACGGCCGAAGACCTGAAGCTGCCGAACCCGTGGCTTGCGCTGTCGCCTCTGCTGGCAGTGGGCATCATGAACCTGCTGTTCACCCAGTGGATTCCGCAGTGGTACGGCAAGACCCACAGCCTCGCGCTGCCGGGCATGGCCACGCCGGTCACCACTGAAATCGCCAAACTGACGGCGATCTGGGCGGTACAAGCAGCGTTGCTGATTGGCATCCTCATGGTGCTGGTGTTCGGCTTTAAAGCGATTCGCAGCAAACTGGCCGAGGGCAGTAAGAGCGCGGTCAGCGGCGCGTTGCTGGCCGCCATGAACACCGCCTCCGAATACGGTTTTGGCGCGGTGATCGCCTCGCTGCCGGGGTTTCTGGTGCTGGCCGACTGGCTCAAGCAAATCCCCAATCCGCTGGTTAACGAAGCGATCACCGTGACCTTGCTCGCCGGTATCACCGGTTCGGCGTCGGGCGGCATGAGCATTGCCTTGGCGGCGATGTCGGAGCAATTCATCAGCGCGGCGAACGCGGCGAACATTCCGCTGGAAGTGCTGCACCGCGTGGCCGCGATGGCCAGCGGCGGCATGGACACCCTGCCGCATAACGGCGCGGTGATCACGCTGCTGGCGGTTACCGGTCTGACCCACCGCGAAGCCTATAAAGACATTTTCTGTATTACGCTGATCAAGACCCTGGCGGTTTTCGTGGTGATCGGCACTTTCTACGCCACTGGCATTGTGTGAGGTATTGATGACGACTCTTACGGGCAAAACCGCACTGGTTACCGGCTCCACCAGCGGCATCGGCCTGGGCATTGCCCTTGCACTGGCCAAGGCTGGGGCCAATGTGATTCTCAATGGTTTTGGCGATGCCGCCAAAGTGATTGCCGAAGTGGCGCAGTACGGCGGCAAGGTCGGCCATCATCCGGCCGACGTCAGCGACCCGGCGCAGATCGCCGAGATGATCGCGTACGCCGAGCACGAGTTCGGCGGCGTCGACATTCTGGTCAATAACGCCGGTATCCAGCACGTCGCGTCGGTGGAAGAATTTCCGATCGAGCGCTGGGATTCGATCATCGCCATCAATCTATCTTCGGTGTTCCACAGCACTCGCCTGAGCTTGCCGGGCATGCGCGCCAAGGGCTGGGGGCGAATCATCAACATTGCTTCCGTCCACGGCCAGGTAGGCTCGACGGGCAAAGCGGCTTATGTCGCGGCCAAACATGGCGTGATCGGACTGACCAAAGTGGTCGGTCTGGAAACGGCGACCAGTAACGTCACCTGCAACGCTATCTGTCCGGGTTGGGTGTTGACGCCACTGGTGCAGAAGCAGATCGATGATCGCGCCGCCAAGGGCATCGACCCGCAGCAGGCGCAACATGATTTGCTGGCAGAGAAACAGCCGTCACTGGAATTCGTCACCCCGCAGCATCTGGGTGAACTGGTGTTGTTTCTGTGCAGCGAGGCTGGCAGCCAGGTCCGTGGCGCGGCGTGGAATATTGATGGTGGGTGGTTGGCGCAGTAAGTTTTCGCGCAGCCATTCTCCTTGTGGGAGCGAGCCTGCTCGCGAAGGCGGTGTGTCAGTCCCGTATGCATTCACTGACAGAATGCTTTCGCGAGCAGGTTCGCTCCCACAGGTGATGTGCATGAACAACAAAAAAAGAGGCAAACCAATGTCCGACATCCTCTGGCAACCCGACGCCAGCCGCATCGCACAATCGCGCATGGACGCGTTCCGACGCTCCATCAATCAGCGCCATTCGCTGAACCTTGGCGACTACCCTGCCCTGCATCAGTGGAGCATCGGTCAGCGCGAAGTGTTCTGGCAGGCCATCGTTGATTTCTTCGACATCAGCTTCCATACCCAGCCCGACGCCGTGCTGCGCGAAGGCGCGAAAATGCCCAGCGCCGAGTGGTTTCCCGGAGCAACGCTGAATTTTGCCGAGCACCTGTTGCGCCGGCGCGATGATGCGGTGGCGGTCGTGAGCGTGGCGGAAAATGGTCAGCGCGAGCAATTGACCTGGACCGAGCTGGCCCGCCAGGTCGCGGGGTTTCAGGCCAGCCTGCAAGCGGCTGGCGTTGGTCTCGGCGACCGGGTCGCGGCGTGCATGCCAAACACCTGGCAGACCCTGGTGGCGATGCTCGCGACCACCAGCCTCGGCGCGATCTGGTCATGCTCATCACCGGACTTCGGCACCCATGGCGTGATCGACCGCTTCGGCCAGATCGAGCCGAAAATGCTGATCACCTGCGCCGGCTATCGCTATGCGGGCAAAGAGATCGACCAGACGACCAAGCTCAATGAAATCCTTGCGCAACTGCCGTCGCTGCAACAGCTGATCATCGTGCCTTACGCGCGCTCGCAGGCTCGCGTGGAAGATTATCGAACGCACGCCGATGTCATGCTCTGGGATAATTTCTACACGCCGGGCGGCGATCCGTTCTTCGTCCCGGTGCCGTTCGCCCATCCGCTGTACGTGCTGTATTCCAGCGGCACCACCGGCGTGCCGAAATGCATCGTGCACAGCACCGGCGGCGTGCTGCTGCAACACGTGAAGGAACATGGATTACACGTCGACCTCGGTACCGGCGACCGCTTGTTCTACTACACAACGTGTGGCTGGATGATGTGGAACTGGCTGGTGTCGGCCCTCGCGGTCGGCAGCGTCGTGGTGCTGTATGACGGCTCGCCCTTTCACCCAGGTCCCGAGCGTTTGCTGGATCTGCTGGAAGATGAGCGCGTCAGCGTATTCGGCACCAGCCCAAAATTCCTCGCAACCCTGGAAAGCAGCGGCCTCAAGCCCCGCGAAAGCCATGATCTGAGCGCCCTGAAAACCCTGCTCTGCACCGGCTCAGCCTTGTCGCCGCAGAGCTACGATTTCGTCTACCGCGACTTCAAACCGGACGTCTGCCTGGCCTCGATGTCCGGTGGCACCGATATCGTTTCCTGCTTCGTTAACGGCAATCCGCTATCCCCCGTGCGGCGCGGCGAGATCATGGGCAAGAGTCTGGGCATGGCGGTTGAAGTGTGGAACGAAGCGGGTCAGCCGGTGATCGGTGAAAAAGGCGAGTTGGTGTGCACCTGGCACTTCCCGGCGATGCCGATCGGCCTGTGGAATGACCCGGATGGCGAAAAGCTGCGCAAATCCTATTTCAGCCTGTTCCCCGGAGTCTGGGCGCAAGGCGATTACGCCGAAGAGTTGCCCCACGGCGCAATGATGATTCACGGCCGCTCCGACGCCGTGCTCAATCCCGGCGGCGTGCGCATCGGTACAGCGGAGATTTATCGACAGGTGGAAAAAGTCTCGCAAGTGCTCGATAGCGTGGCTATCGGGCAGCAATGGCAGGACGATGTGCGGGTGGTGTTGTTTGTGCGGTTGCAGGACGGCGCGGTACTCGATGATAGCCTGCAAGCGCAGATTCGCCAGGTGATCCGCGCCAGCACTACACCGCGGCATGTGCCGGCGAAGATTGTTGCCGTCACGGACATTCCACGCACGATCAGTGGCAAGGTGGTGGAACTGGCCGTCAGGAACGTAGTGCACGGCCAGCCGGTGAAAAACACCGATGCATTGGCCAATCCCGAAGCGCTGGACCAGTTTCGGGATCGGCCTGAACTGGCGGATTGATTCGGCCAGGTAGGGAAGTCAGATCGCGGCCTACATAATCACGCCGGCTTGTTCAGAGTGATAATAACCGGCTCGGTAATGGCGTTTGCGCCACTGGCTTCAAGAGCACTGGTGATGTCCGCCATATTGCGGTCGAACGTCACTTTGTCTGTGCAAAGCTGGCTCAGAAGTGAAGTGGCCATCGCCAGCGAATCTGCATTTTCAAAGGCTTTGGATGGCGCATGACAAACCGTGCTGCCTTCTGACACCGGCAGACAGCCCGATGCAATATTGAGCAGTGTTGCCACATTCAGTTGCTGTCCTTCGGTCTTTTCTGCCTGCGCGTCAGTCGCGTAGCCCACATCGTCCGTCTGCGCGCTCGCATGGAATAACTCGTGAATCAGATCATCGGCTACGACGTCATGATTAAAGCCCAGGCTGATGAAATGTTTGTTGAGGTTTTTTGTATATATTTCAACAAAAGCCTGATCAGCCCCATCGGTTGCGCCTTCATTTTTCCAGCGTTTATAAGCGTTAACATCGAATGCTGCGATAGTTTCATTCTCCTTGATGGCGTCAAGCACAATATTGCTTAGCGAAAACCCGGCAAAATCGAAACGGATCAAGCGCAGGTAGATAATCAAACGATCTATGGCTACCGATGACGAGTCGCCGAATAATATTTTCATCACTCGACTGCAATCGCGTTTGAAGTCATGACGGCTTATGGCTTCAAGGGCATTATCGATCTTCGCTCGCGCGCGCGGCAGACTTTTGTCGATGAAGCTTCGCGAATAGCTCTCCGGCAAGGTCTTTGTCGGGTAAGGCAATGGCAATGGCGCGTTCTGCCTGAAACCGTCCAGAGGTTTGCCCCAGACGTCGCCGCGACGATTCAAGGCGTACCATTTATTGTTCCGGCGCACGGCCAGGATCGCCACGGCATCGCTCGCTACGCTGCGGGGGCGCCAGGTGCCGAGCGCGAATTGTGCGCTACCATTATTGTCAAACAAAACATGTGGGTGTTGTCGCGGCCTGAGTGAGCGCAGCTGTTTGTTCGCCTTCGCGATAAGAGCATGCGAGTTTTTGTTGAAACGCAAAAAACCCTTGTGTACCAGTTTTCCACCTAACTGTATGCCAGACGGCACGCCGTCCAGTGGGTTGAATAGCGAAATCGCCGAGGTAAACGCCAACTTGGTAAAACGCGCAGCTTTTGCCGTTGTAGAAATGGCCTTCGCTGAAATACTCAACACTTTGGAACTGGCTCCCGCGACCGTTCCCACCAGCCCGATGCCGTCCATCAAGCAACCATAGATCCCATCTACCACTTTGTCGTGTTCACCGGATGTAATGTCCTCGATACATTTCTTGAACGGCACCACCAGGTTGATGAAATAAGTAATCAGCCGTTCGCCCTCTTCTCGGGAGAGTTCCAAAGGCGTGGGTACACGAACTAGCTCTCTGAGTTCCCGAGCATTCAGGAACGGTCGATGAGCAACAATAAACTCCGCGATACGTGCAACGTCGGGATCGTTGATACGCTGATAAAATCCCATCTTGGGGTTCGCAGTTGTTTGCGGCTCGGGCAGCGCACCAAAGTTATCGATAAAGGCCATGCTACTGCTGATCGAAGCGTCTGGCGCAACACCATGGGTGTAACACTTCACATTGAGCGGCAATAACTGAAGGGAGGTAAAAGGCAGTTGAGATGTCAGGTCAGCCGGGCGACTCATCCTTGAGCGCTGCTGCAGTGTTCGCTGGCGAACAATCAACTCACCCAATGCGTCATTTTTTCGAAACTCTCCGCGCGAGGTGAACAGCTCATAACAGATGACGGCATTGTTGTAAGTCGCAAACATCACAACGCCAAAACGACCGGTTGCAGCGTCTCGGCTTTGCAGTGTTTCGTTTTGAAAATCCTTGTCCAATGGCCCGCCGATGCGCTTGGTGACCGTATAGATCGCGGATCCACGCACGGTGAGAAAGTGGATCTTTGCATTCATGAACGCGTGCAGATCAGTATCGGGCATCAGCGCCAACGCCATTTTTACGGTCGTCAACATGGCCTCATCCAAATCACTGCGATACACCGCCAACTGACGATCCATCTCCTCATCACAGGATTTGAGCGCGAGTAATTGTGGGTAATGCTTATAAAGACTAACGCCCGAAGGGTTGTAATTGATGGCCGGTCGCGGCACCCCGTTCGTGATCAAGCGGACGGTGCGCCGGTCCCACTTGCCGGTAACCAGATCGCCAGACTGATGCAAATCAACCATGGACATGATCTGCTGGCCGCCTTGTTCGGAAAGTGCTTTTTCGTCCAGAGTGTCGCAGCCCGGCGCCGCGACACTCAATGCCGCACGGGCAATTTTCGCCCTGTCAGGTAGCACTGTCGAGAAGGCTTGGGCTATTTGGCTAAACTTCTCGGCATGCTGCTCGAATGCCGCAATTGCTCGTTTTGTAGTAGCTTCCTCCGCCTCATCAAGCTCTGCACGCGTCACTACTTGATTAAGCAGCGCCCAATCGACAATCGGGTCGATCATGGTCAGATCCCGTAGATGTCTCTGCGCGTCACTTACCGGATACAAGTCAGCGTAAGCCATGATCTGGGTATAGGTCATCACTTGAGCGGCGCCGGTTTTAACCGCGTTAACCAGCGTCACGCCACGACTGAAATTGATCCACGCAATCGAGCCAAGTGTAACTGACGACGGTACTCCAGATACGAGAAACTCTGGTGCAATGCGAGTCAGTAACATATGCGCCGCAAGCGGCGCCAGAGCAGCGTCTACCCATTGTTTGGTCTGCAAAAAGCTCGACAGGTCATGAAGTACTGACGAGGCATGTCGTTCAACGTTTGTCGCTGCATATAAATCAAACTCGGCAACACGTCCGCGTCGGATACTCTGGTCAATCGATGTATGAAGGTCGAGCAATATAGCCGTTATCAATAGCTGGGCCAGCACGCTCTCAGATACCTCTTCCTGTGCATTTGCGCCAAACCATTCAAGCTCTTCGAGATATCTTCTGGCGATCACTAGCGAGCCAGCGTGTGTAACCAGGTTTTTTATTTGCTGAGCGGCGTTCTTATGCGTTATACGTGGCCGCCCGCTAATGCTGTGCAATATTGTGAGAAGTTTCCTACCTAAAGTGATTTTTGTCGTCGCCCGCCTGATCTCTGAAAATTCGTCCTGCGTGAGTTTCAACAACCCCTGCCCACCCTCCTGAAAGTGCTCCCAATAGTTGACGGGATTATCAACGACCGGATCAAACTTCAACAAGGCAATCAAGTTCCTGACTTCTGCGTTATTTTTCGGCGGATCAATCTCATGAAAGCGAAACCACTGGTCCAGGGTCATATCCAGGTCCGGCCATACATACCCTCCTGCTGCGCGGGATATATCCGCAATCAACTTCAAAGGCCTCGTATACTCCTCATACCAACCAAGGATGGTGCGCGCACGCAGGTCAATCCAACCATCCGGACCATAGACTTCGATTTTCTCATCAGGCCCGACCCGAACAAGACCATCATGCTCACGCGCCCCCACCCGATTAATCATACCAATGACAAGATTCGTTTGCAGAAAGTCGTTAAGCAAAAGTCTGCCGGGATTATAAATTTCATACATTGAGGATCCCGCCTGCAACGCTACTTCGCGAGCGTACCATTTGATAACCTGATCTTCTTTACTCTCTTCCAGCGCCAACTCCAGCTCATCAATTACCTGAAGATACTCAGCAGCATCCGCAGCCAACTTGCCATTCAATTCAGCCAGAGCTTTAGTTGATGACTGAAAAATCTTATTTTTTTTCTTAAAATCCATTATGGAATCCCATCAAGTTAATTGTTTATCGTCAAACTTGACAATACTCAACTTCCAGACTGGACGGGTCCACTTCGAAGATATTAAGCGATATTACCAACAATCAATATCGAGCCTACTGATCAGCATATCAATCCATTAAACCCCACTCTCCCGCCGTTGAGTTTCGATCAATTTTGCTCTCTCCGATCAATTTCAAGCGCAACTTCAGATTGTTGACCGAATCGGCATTCCTTAACGCCTCTTCCTCAGTAATTACACCCGTCGACACCAACGCAAACAGGGCTGAGTCAAATGTCTGCATGCCCATAGCCGCGGATTTTTCCATCATGGCTTTGAGCTCCCCGAACTCACAACGTCGGACCAGATCGGCTACGGTCGGCGTACCCAGCAACACCTCTACGGCAGCTCTGCGGTTTCCATCAACCGTGCGCACAAGACGCTGCGAAATACATGCTTTCAAGTTGTTACCAAGCGCCTGTAGCAACTGCGGCCGGCGCTCTTCAGCGAACATATTGATAATTCGATCCAACGCCTGATTGGCGTTATTAGCGTGCAACGTCGACAAAACCAGATGCCCTGTCTCGGCAAATGACAACGCGTGCTCCATGGTTTCACGGTCACGAATTTCACCGATCAGCACCACGTCCGGCGCCTGGCGCAGGGTATTTTTAAGCGCGGAGTGAAAACTTCGAGTGTCGACCCCGACTTCACGCTGGTTGATGATCGACCGCTGATGGCGATGGATGTACTCGATCGGGTCTTCGATGGTGACGATATGTCCGCTGCTGTGGCGGTTGCGGTGATCGATGAGCGCTGCCAGCGAGGTTGATTTTCCCGAATCGGTGGCGCCGACAAACAGTACCAGCCCCTGCTTGAGCATCACGGTTTCGAGCAATACTGGCGGCAGTTTGAGATCCTCGAAACGCGGAATATCGAGTTTGACGTTGCGGATCACAATGGATACATCGTTGCGCTGTTTAAAGATGTTGACCCGGAAGCGACCGATGCCGGGGCGCGAGATTGCCAGGTTCATTTCCAGATCCCGGTCGAACTCCCTGCGCTGCTCGGCGTCCATGAGGGAGGTGGCTACCGTTGCCACCTCGCCAGGTTTGAATGATTGCTCGCTCAACGGGGTAAGCACGCCTTCAAAACGTGCACTGGGCGGTGCGCCCGTGGAGAGGAACAGGTCCGAACCATGACGACTCGCCAGTTGTTTGAGCAGTGCATCGATTTCCATGGCTAAAAGCACCTGCGAAGCTTGCAATGAATAGAGAGGACCCGCGCCGTGACGCCGCGAGCCAATGCGCGTCTACCAGATTAGGATAGTAGACGCCGCCCTACCGACTGACGCTCAGGATGCAACGATGAACGCTGTACCAACCAGCAACGACGCCCAGGCACTGATAGCCCGTACCGATTGGAGCCGCAGCCCTCTGGGCGCTGCAGGCACCTGGCCGCAGAGCCTGCGCACCGCCGTGGACATCGTGATTCACTCGCCGATGCCGATGTTGCTGATGTGGGGGCCGGAGTTGACGCAGATCTACAACAACGGCTTTGCCCTGCTCGCCGGGAGCAAGCACCCGCACGCTTTCGGACAGCCGGCGCACCAGATATGGCCCGAACTTCGAGACTTTACCGACCCGATTTACAGCGCCGTCCTACAAGGTCAGGTACGCACCTACAGTGAACAGCGCTTCACCCTGCAACACGATGGCAAGGATTCAGAGTTCTGGCTTGATCTGACGTATAGCCCGATCCGTGATGAAAACGCACAGGTAGCCGGGATCCTCGTCACCGCAATTGAAACCAACGAACGGCGGCGCATCGCTCTGGAGTTGCAGCAGCGTTCTGATGAAAGCCTCAGGGTTCAGCGCAACACCGAAGAGCGACTGCAACTGGCGCTCGCCGCCACCGATGCGGTCGGCACCTGGGACTGGGACATCGGTGAAGATCGCTTTATTGCCGACGCGCACTTTGCCCAGTTGCACGGCATTGATCCGGCCCGCGCCGGGCAATTGCCCATCAGCGATTATCTGAATGGCGTTCACCCCGAAGACCGTGCGCTGCTGGCCCGCAGCATCAAACATTGCATCACCCACGGCACGGAATACGCCGAGGAATACCGCTTGCTGTTGCCCGGCGGCGAGCAGCGCTGGGTATTCGCTCGCGGCCGCTGCTACAAGGATCACCATGGCCGGCCGGTGCGTTTTCTCGGTGCAGCCCTGGATCTGACCGAGCGAAAACAGAACGAACATGCGTTGCGCCAGAGTCAGAACGAATTACAACTGGTCATCAACGCCATGCCGATCCTGATCAGCTACGTCGACCACGAAGAACGCTTTCGCCTGAATAACGCGGCGTATCTCGACTGGTACGGTCTGACGCCGCAAGAGCTGTATGGCCGCACCATTCGCGAGGTGATCGGAGAAGAGGCCTATTTCCTGCGTTCGCCGTACATCGGCGAGGCGCTGGCCGGACGGCCCTGCTCGTTCAGCCTGTACACGCCCCATCGCGACGGCAGCACCCGGCATGCGCTGATGAACTACTTGCCCCGCCACGGAGCGGATGGCGCGGTCAACGGCTTCTACATCTTTGTGATCGACGAGTCCGAGCGCAAGAAAACCGAAGAGGCGCTGCGCAATCTCAACGAGACACTTGAAGAACGCGTCAGCGCCCGCACCGAACAATTGGCCCAGGCCAATGAGCGCTTGCAGAACGAGATGTTCGAACGCGAGCGCGCCGAAGATGCGTTGCGCCATGCACAGAAGATGGAAGCGGTCGGTCAGCTCACCGGCGGCATCGCCCATGATTTCAACAACATGCTCACCGGGATTATCGGCAGCCTCGACCTGATGCAACGCTATATTGCCAATGGTCGGGCCGACGAAATCGGGCGTTTTACCGAAGCCGCCGTGTCGTCCGCCAACCGTGCCGCTGCGCTGACGCACCGCCTCCTGGCGTTTTCGCGGCGCCAGTCACTGGATCGCAAAACCCTCGACGTCAACGCGCTGATCCATTCGCTGGAAGATCTGATCCGTCGCACCAAGGGCGATCCGATCGCGCTCACGTTACGCCTCGCAGAAAACCTCTGGCCTGTCAGCACCGACGTCAGCCAACTGGAAAACGCCCTGCTCAACCTGGTAATCAACGCCCGCGACGCCATGCCCGATGGCGGTGAATTGCTGATCGAAACGGCCAACGTTTATCTCGATGGCAATGACATCACCACGCTGGAACCGGTCAAGGCCGGCGATTACCTGATGCTGGCGGTCAGCGACAACGGCAGCGGCATGACGCCTTCGGTACTTTCCAAGGCATTCGATCCGTTTTTCACCACCAAGCCCATCGGCCAGGGCACCGGTCTGGGATTGTCGATGATCTATGGTTTTGCGCAGCAGTCGGGCGGCCATGTCAGCCTCGACAGCCTGCCGGACCAGGGTACTTGCGTGCGTCTGTACTTGCCGCGCTTGCATGGCAGCGAGCCGGAAAGCCCGCAGGCTGAACTCGTTGAGCAACCTGCGCCGATCGCCGCCGGTGAAACCGTGATGGTGGTCGAAGACGACCCGGCGGTGCGCATGCTGGTGCTCGATCTGCTCAGGGAGCTGGGCTACAACGGCTACGAGGCCGAGGACGCCAGGACCGCCCTGCCTTTGCTGGAGTCGAATGTGCGCGTCGATCTGCTGATCACCGACGTCGGGCTGCCGGGCATGAACGGGCGGCAACTGGCGGAAATCGCACGCCAGCATCATCCGAAGCTCAAGGTGCTGTTCATGACCGGGTATGCGCAGAAGGCTGCCGAACGTCAGGGCTTTCTTGAGGACGGCATGGACATGGTGGCCAAGCCGTTTTCGATTGAGCTGCTGGCCAGCAAGATCCGCACGATGATCAGCGAGACGCCTTGAGTTGAGGCATAATCCGCGCCCCGCCGTCACCCCGTTATCAGGTACCGCACGATGAAAGCCCAAGCCCGCCACATTCTGGTGAAAACCGCCGAAGAGGCCGAACAGCTCAAACAACGCATCGCCAAGGGTGAAGCGTTTGATGTATTGGCGAAGAAATACTCGACGTGCCCGTCCGGCAAGCGCGGCGGCGATCTGGGTGAAGTTCGGCCAGGGCAGATGGTCGGTGCGATTGATGCGGTGATCTTCAAGAAGCCGCTGCGCACGGTGCATGGGCCGATCAAGAGCAAATTCGGCTATCACCTGGTGCAGGTGTTTTACCGGGATTGAGTGGTCGGCTTTCGGGCCTCATCGCTGGCAAGCCAGCTCCCACAGGGACCTGCTGGGTGACATGGATCGTATGCACAGCGGTGATCCCTGTGGGAGCGGGCTTGCCCGCGAACCGATTGCGCAGCAAGCGGCCATCCACCTTTTACCTCGGAATCAATGCCCCCGGCACCTGAATCACCTGGCTCGCCAATCGATGGCCGGCCTCGGCCGCATCCTCTGGACTTCCACCCAGCAAACGACTCGCCAGATAAGCCGCACTGAACGAATCCCCCGCCGCCGTGGTGTCCACGACTTTCTCGACTTTCTGTGCCGGCACTGCAAACGCCTCACCGTCACACCGAATCAGGCACGCCTCAGCGCCGCGCTTGAGCACCACTTCCGGCGTGCCAATCTGCGCGTAAGCTTCGAACACCGCATCGCAGTCACTGAAGCCAAACAGCGCCTGCTCGTCATCCACGGTCAGCAACGCCAGATCGATGTGCGGCAACACGCTGCGATAAGCCGCACGCGCCTCTGCCACTGACGCCCATAAACGTGGCCGGTAGTTGTTGTCGAAGACGATCCGCGCATCACGCTGGCGAGCATCGATCAGGGTCTGGATCAATCTTTCCCTGCCCTGCGCACCGAGCACGGCCAGGGTGATGCCGCTGAAATACAGCACGTCGTAATCCGGCAACGCCGCCAGAATCGGCTCGGCTGCGGCAGTGGTAAAGCAATCGCGGACGGCCGCCTCGTTGCGCCAGTAGAGAAAGCGTCGCTCGCCGTTGGCGTCGGTCTGGATGCAATACAGACCCGGCAAGCGTCCGGGCAAGCGCTGTACGAGATCGAGGCCGATGCCTTCGCTCGACCAACTCTGACACATGGCGTCGCTGAAGCTGTCATCGCCCAGCGCGGTAACGTAATCGACTTGCGCTTTATCGCCCATGGCGCGCGACAGGTAGACGGCGGTGTTGAGGGTATCGCCGCCGAAGCTTTGCTGCAGGCTGCCGTCGGCGCGCTGCTGAAGTTCGATCATGCATTCGCCGATCAGAGCGATGCGTGGGGTGTTGGGGCCCAAGGGGCTGAGAGTGGTCATTTTTTGTGGTGTCTCTGGATGATCGATGGTGTCTGGACAAACACTTTCGCGAGCAGGCTCGCTCCCACAGTTGGAATGCGATCCTTGTGGGAGCGAGCCTGCTCGCGAATGGCAGCGCCTCGGTCTGAAGCCCTAGAAACACGTCTCCATGGTTTCGATCACCGACAACTGCTCATCCACCAGCAAGCCCACGCGCCATTTGTCAAAGGTCAGGCAGGGGTGGGATGTACCAAAGGAAATGATGTCACCAACGCGCAGCTCAACTCCCGGCGCCACCGTCATGAATGCATGCTGATCCATCACTGCCGTGACCTTGCACGCGCCAACGTCCTTGCCCACCGCCGGCACCACACCGGCCGGGTAACGCAGCAGAGGCACCGGCAGCCCGGCGTCGTACGCCACGTCACGCTTGCCCAGTGCAATCACCGCAAAACCCGGCTCCGGCAGCGACTGCACGTGCGCCCACACTTCCAGTGCCGGACGCAGACCTTCGTGCAGATCACTGCGACGATCGAGCACGCAGCACTGCGCCTCTTTGTAGATGCCATGGTCGTGCGCCACATAACTACCGGGGCGCAACACGCTGAGGAAGCGGCCAGCAGCGTTCTGCGCCTCGAACGATTCGGCAATCAGGTCGTACCAAGCCGAGCCCGACGCCGTGATGATCGGTTTGGCGATGGCGAACCCACCGCTGTCCTGCAACTGCACGGCCAGGCGCACCAACGACGCGGCAAATTCGCGGATGCCGCTGACCGCGTGATCACCGTGGATCACGCCCTCATATCCTTCGATGCCGGTCAGCGCCAGCGCCGGTTGCGCGCTGATTGCCTTGGCCAGCTCAATGACTTCCTGTTCGCTGCGGCAACCGCATCGACCACCGACCACGCCGTACTCGATCATCACGTTGAGCTTCACACCGCGCGAGGCGAAGTAAGCGCCGAGATCGGCAACGTTGTCTGGGTGATCAACCATGCAATAGAAGTCGAACGACGGATCCGCCAGCAGATCGGCGATCAGCGCCATGTTCGGCGTGCCGACCAATTGGTTGGCCATCAGCACACGACGCACACCGTTGGCGTAGGCCGCGCGGGTCTGAGTGGCGCTGGCAAGAGTGATGCCCCACGCACCGGCGTCGAGCTGACGCTTGAACAGGGCCGGGGTCATGCTGGTTTTGCCGTGGGGCGCGAGTTCGGCGCCGCTGTCGCTGACGAATGCCTGCATCCAGCGAATGTTGTGCTCCAGCGCTTCGCGGTGCAGCACCAGCGCCGGCAGGCTGACGTCTCGCACCAGATGCGCGCCGATGGCAGCGTCGCCCTTTTCCACAGCAGTATTGATGGCAGTCGTCATGGTCAAACTCCTCGGATTCATTCGCGGCCGCAGGCAGCCGCGGTTATTCGTTGATGCGCCGGGCGAGGCTGTTGGCGCTCTCGATCAATACCCGGCGATAGTCGTTGTAATGGGTCTTGGCGTCGGCCCGCGGGGCGACGATGCACAAGGTGCAAATGGCTACGCCGGCAGGGTCTTTGACCGGTGCCGCGAAGCAGTGGGTGAAGGTGTCGGCGACGCTGTCGAAGGAGAAGAACCCATCGATGCCGGCCTGACGAATTTCCGCCAGAAAGCGCTCCAGCGGCAACCGCTCGCCGTCGGGCAGGATGTAGTCGCCTTCGTCGATCAGGTCGATGATTTGCTGGTCACTCAGATGCGCGAGCAACAGACGCCCGGACGCGGTCCAGGGGATCGGCGCGTTTTCGCCGATATCGGAAGAGATACGGAAATGCCGCTCGCCCTCCTTCATCAACGCCACCGTGTATTTGCGCCCGTTGAGCAGGCACATCTGGGCGGTTTCGCGGGTCTGGCTGACGATCTCCTGCAAGGCATGATCGGCCTCGCGACTGAGGTCGAAATGACGCAAATGCGCCTGCCCGAGAAAGTACAACTGCCGGCCCAGATAGACGTGACCGTCCTTGCCCACCGGTTCCAGAATCCGTCGCTCCAGCAGGGACGCGACGAGTTCGTAGACCGTGGATTTCGGGCTGCCGATACCGTTGGCGATGTCGTTCGGACGCAGCGGTTGGCCGATCTCCTTGAGGAAATCGAGAATATCGAACGCCCGGTCCAGACCGCGTGCCCGGCGCTTGATGGTGTCTTCGGTCATGTCATTGGGTTCCCATAAAAGTTGCCGGGATGGTAACTGGCCCGCGTTGTTGTGTCAGTCGGATCGCAGCCCTCCCCCCCCGCCCTCTCCCGGAGGTAGAGGGAGCCTGACCATATCGATGCAGATGCCTTCGCCTGACAACAAATCCTGCATCGACACAAATCAGTCCCCTCTCCCCCGGGAGAGGGCCAGGGTGAGGGGCAGCCTTCACTCAAACCTTCTTCTTGTACGCGATGCAGTCGATCTCGACCTTGCAATCAACCATCATGCTCGCCTGCACACAGGCCCGCGCCGGCGCATGTTCCGGTTTGAAGTACTCGCCAAATACCTTGTTGAAACTGCTGAAATCCCGGGGATCATCCAGCCACACCCCGGCACGCACCACGTCTTCCAGGCCATACCCGGCCTCTTCGAGGATCGCGATCAGGTTCTTCATGGTCTGGTGGGTCTGCTCGACGATGCCGCCAACAATGATCTCGCCATCCACCGCTGGCACCTGACCGGAAACGTGCAGCCAGCCATCAGCTTCAACGGCGCGCGCGAATGGACGAGGCTGGCCGCCTGCGGCGGTGCTGCCGGTGCCGTAACGAGTAATGCTCATGGGTATTTCTCCTGATAAAAATTAAAACCGCGTGTTTTTGAGGAACTCAGCCAGACGCGGCGATTGCGGGCGTTCGAACAGTTCCTTGGGAGGCCCCTGCTCTTCGATCCGCCCCTGATTCATGAATACGATTTTGTCCGAGACCTCGAAAGCGAAGCGCATCTCGTGGGTCACCAGCAGCATGGTCATGCCGTCTTCGGCCAGCCCCTTGATCACGCTGAGCACTTCGCCAACCAACTCGGGGTCGAGGGCTGAAGTGACTTCGTCGAACAGCATCAGGCTCGGGTTCATCGCAATCGCCCGGGCAATCGCCACGCGCTGTTGCTGGCCGCCAGACAACTGGCCGGGAAAGTGATTGCGGCGCTCCAGCAGGCCGACCCGCTCCAGCCATTTCTCGGCCAGCACCACGGCTTCGTCCTTGTGCATTTTCTTCACCTTGAGCAGGCCCAGGGTGACGTTCTGCAACGCAGTCAAATGCGGGAACAGGTTGAATTGCTGGAATGCCATACCCGTCATCGCCCGATGACGAGCGATGACTTTCTCGCCATGCCGCACGCGCTTGCCATTGATCTCGTCGTAACCGATGGACTCACCGTCGAGTAGGATCTGCCCGCCCTGAAACTCTTCGAGCATGTTCACGCAGCGCAGCAAGGTGGTTTTGCCCGAACCGCTGGAACCGATCAGCGTCACGACGTTGCCTCGTTGCATGCTGAGGTCGACACCCTTGAGCACTTCGACTGCGCCGTATTGCTTGTGCAGACCGCGAATATCCAGCAACGGCTGGCCGTTTGCAGCGTTGGAAAGTTGAGCTTCAGTCATGGCAAGGCCACCCGCTTTTCAATGTGCCGGCCGAGTAATTCGATGCCGTAGTTGATGACGAAGAACAGAAAACCGGCGAACAGATAGAACTCCAGCGTCATGAAGGTCCGGGCGATGATCTGTTGGGTGCTGAGGAGCAATTCGGCCACGCCGATGACCGAGAGCAAGGTCGAGGCCTTGACGATTTCGGTGGACGAGTTGACCCACGTCGGCAGGATCTGCCGCAGCGCTTGTGGCAGCAGCACGTAACCGAGCGACTGGTAAAACGTCAGGCCAATCGCCTTGCCCGCCTCCATCTGCCCGCGCGGCAACGCTTGCAATGCACCGCGCACGATTTCCGCAACGTGCGAGCCGCAGAACAGCGTCAACCCTAACGCACCGGCCTGAAACGCGCTGATCTGCCAGCCGGCCGCTGGCGCCATATAGAAGCAGGCCAGCACCAGCACAAACACCGGCGTACCGCGAATGATGTCGACGTAAAACCGGAACGGCGCACGCATCCAGAATCTGCCGTAAGTCAGCACCAGGCCGGTGACGACGCCGAGCAACGTGCCGAACAATATCGCCAGCGCCGACACCTGCACGCTGGTCAGAAAGCCCTGCCACAAGGTTTCGCGGGCAATCCACAATTCATTCAACCAACTGGGGGATTCGTACATCACAGCCTCCTATCGGCGGATCGCCAGACGCTGCTCGAGATAACGCAGCAGCATGGCGATTAGGTAACAGGCCGCGACATACAACGCCGTGGTCACCAGCCAGGTTTCGATCACCCGGTAGCTTTCGACGTTGATCTTGCGCGCGTAATAAGTCAGCTCCGGCACCGCTATCGCGGCGGCCAGCGAGGTGTCCTTGAACAGCGAAATAAAGTTGTTCGACAGCGCCGGCAGCACGTTACGCAGCATCACCGGCACGGTGACGTAAGCCTTGACCTGCCATTCGCCGAGGCCGATCGCCAACCCGGCTTCGCGCTGCCCCTTGGGGATGCTCAGCAAACCGCCCCGGAACACTTCGGTCAGGTAGGCGCCGGCATACAACGACAGCGTGATGATGAACGAGGGAATCTTGTCCAGCCGAATCCCAAGACTTGGCAACGCAAAGTAGATCAACAGAATCAACACCAGAATCGGCGTGTTACGGACCACCGTGACGTACACCGATGCCAGCACCCGCAAGGCGCGATGCTTCGACAGCAAGGCAAACGCCATCAGCAGGCCGATCACGCAGCCGATGGCGATCGACACCAGTGCCAACTGCAAGCCCAGACCGAGCCCCGCCAGCAAGGTGTCGAAATCGCGCCACACGGCGGCAAAGTTCAACTGATAGTTCATGGTCAGCAGTACCTTGAGCGGGGCGATTTGAATCGCCCCGCTCTCACGGGATCATTTGAATTCGACTGGGAAACCGATCGCGGGCGATGGCAGGTCAACGCCGAACCATTGCTTGAATGAAGCGGCGTAAGTCGGGAATTCAACGCCGGTCATGGCTTCATGCAGCGCGGTGTTGACGAAGTTCAGCCAGTCCTGATCGCCGCGTTTGACCGCGCAGGCGTAGGTCTGTGGGCTCCACGCATAGGTCGGGCTGCGATAACGGCCAGGGTTCTGCACCATCAGGTATTTGACCGAAGACTGGTCGGTGGCGGCGGCATCGGCGCGACCGGAGTTGACTGCCTGATACATCAGATCGACGCTGTCGTACTGATCAACCTTGGCTTTGGGCAGTGCCTGGTGCACCAACTCTTCGGCGTAGACGTTTTGCAGAACGGCAACGGTGACGCCGTCCCCGCCGGCCTGCAGGTCTTCGATTTCCTTGTACTTGCTGTTGTTCGGCAGCAGCAGGCCGACGCCTTCGCGGTAATACGGCAGGGTGAACGCCACTTGCTGGGCACGGCTGGCAGTGACAGTGATGAACTGACAGCTCATGTCGACCTTGTCAGTCAGCAGGTTGGGAATTCGCGCATCGGACGACTGCACAACGAACTCGACCTTGCTCGGGTCGTTGAACAAACCCTTGGCCACAATCCGGGCGATGTCGATATCAAAGCCCTGCAACTTGCCGTCCGCCCCCTGGAAATGCCACGGCGCATTGGTGCTGCCGGTGCCCACAATCAATTTCCCACGGGCCAGGACACTGTCGAGCTTGCCATCGGCGGCCTGGGCCAGGCCCATGGCAGAGGACGAAGCCGCGAGAACAAAAATACATGCTTTGAACAAAGAAGGTCGGCGATGCATGGCAAGCACTCCAAGATGATGTTTATTCCGCTATACCGGAAGACTGTTTGTTACTACGGAATAGACAGCAGAAAGTGTGCCACAGGACTTGGGAAGAATCTGCACTGGGTTTAAATGTTTTTGGAATCAAGCACATGCACAAAGTGCAAAAAGGGGGCGTTACGCAAGGTTGCGCTTTGGCGCGCTACCGTAGGCCACAAGGTGCGGGTAGTGGGTTCCCGTTTGGTGCGTCGGCGGGCGAAGAACATGCATTGTCGAAAGGCTTGGATATATTTCGAGAGGGTGTTTAGCGTTTGGCCGCGTTTTCGTAAACGTCACCCCGCTCTCTTTTGCCAATCGCAATAACAGTCACGATCAAAACTTCATCTTTGACGCGGTAAACCATTCGATAGCCAGCGCTTCTGAGTTTGATTTTGTAAGCCGCCCCCAGCCCTCTGAGCCGGTCTGCGGGAACATGCGGATTAATCAGTCGATCCTTCAGCTTTTTTTTGAATTGTTCTTTGAGTCCAGCTTCAAGTCTTGTCCATTCTTTCCAGGCCTTCTCGGAAAACTCCAGCTCATAGGTCATCAATCGAAACCTTGATGGTTGGGTCGTTTTCTCGCTCCTTGCACAGTGCGATCAACTCCAGATCCTCCAGACGATTCATCAGCGCCTCGTACTCCTTGGCGGGGACGCAGTAGAACGCCGGCTCATTTCGGTTGAGAATCGCGACGGATTGGCCACCGCCAGCGGCCACGGTACCCATGGGATTTCTTTTCAATTCGGAAATACTCGCTACAACGTTAGAAAGAACGATATGTGTCATGAAGTGCTCCTTGGAGTGCTTTTAGTGGTGTTTAAAATAGCACTCCAATGCATGTTCGATGCCTATCGATTTGCCCCCCGCATATTTTCTGCTGAGTAAAAAAGGTATCACGTCGCAACATTCCGCATTTCTGCGTTTCGCGTCGGGTTGGTCTTGCCTATCCGTGGGAAAACACTTGGGAGGGAGAGATACACCTGTAATTTCTGACAGTAGACGGTCCTTTCGACCTCCTTTAACGTCATAAACCTTCGAGGTCGTTGGAAAAGGAGATTTCAATGAACGCCGTCATCCCGAGTTCAGATCTGGCTCCGGTCTACCGCAAAGCCCTGAAAACCTGGCGCCCGGTGATCCTGTATTTCGCCAGCGAGCACTGCCCCGCCTGTGAATCGGCCGGGCCGGTGTTTCGCAAGATTGCCGCGCCGTATCGGCTGCGGGCGAATATCTACATGCTGAACACCCGTGAATCGCCGCGCCATCCGCTGGTTACGGGCACGCCGACCGTGCTGTTCTACAAGCACGGCAGGCTGGTCAAGACGCTCAAGGGGATTGGTACAGAGGAAACGCTGGCAGCGGACTTTGCCCGGCACATCGGCAAGACCAAGGCACCGGCGGTGCCGCGCAAGCAGCGACATGACGTTGTGTGGTTGCGTCAGTCCCTGCGACAGCTTTGTACCATTCCCCGTGGGCGGTCACTTCGAGGCTGCGCGGTACCCATGTAGGAGCTGCGGCACGCTGCAATCTTTTGACGCTGGTTTTAAAAAAACAGATCAAAAGATTGCAGTGTGCCGGAGCTCCTACAGGGTTTTGCGTCGTTCAGGGGACCTGTGGGAGCCTGCTGGCGATAGAGTCAGCGCAGACAGTCAGATTTACGCAGTTTCACGCACCAACAACACCCGCGTCACCCGCCGCTCCTCGACCGCTTTGACCGTCATCTGCCACCCGGCATATTCCAGGCGATCGCCCTTCATCGGCAACCGATCAAGCAAACTCATTACCAGCCCGGCCATGGTCTGATAATCCTCGGTGGGTTCGGCGCCGAACCCGGTGCGCTGACGCACACGCGTCAGGTTCAATGCGCCGCTGACAACGAACCCGCCCTGCTCCTCGACCACGTCCGGGCCTTCGATTTCGCTGGCATCGGGCAACTCACCGGCAATCGATTCGAGAATGTCGGTCATGGTCAGCACGCCGACAAAATCGCCGAACTCATTGACCACGAATGCAATGTGGGTCGATGCCGCGCGCATCTGTTCCAGTGCGTTGAGGATCGAATAGCTGTCGAGCAGATTGATCGTCTTGCGCGCCAGGTGTTCCAGATTCGGCTCGGTACCCGCCAGGTATTCCTTGAGCAATTCCTTCTTGTGCACGAAGCCCAGCGGTTCATCCACGGCGCCATCACGGATGAGCGGCAGGCGCGAGTAGGACGAGTGCATCAACTTGGTACGAATCGCCTCGGCATCGTCTGCCAGGTCGATACTGTCGACGTCGGCCCGCACGGTCATCAGTTGGCGGATCGGTCGCTCGGCCAGTTGCAGCACACCGCTGATCATCACTCGCTCGCGACGGTCGAACAGCTCGGCGCTTGGCGCATCACCGTTGTCCAGCAAATCGGAAATCTCCTCGCCGACTTCCTCCGCCGCCAGTGTGCGACCGCCCAGCAGACGCATGACTGCGTGGGCGGTGCGCTCACGAATCGGGCGCAGGCCCTGCATCGAGCGTTTGCGTCGAGCGCGGGCAATCTGGTTGAACACTTCGATCAGGATCGAGAAACCGATGGCCGCGTACAAGTAGCCTTTCGGGATGTGGAAGCCCAAGCCTTCAGCGGTCAGGGCAAAACCGATCATCATCAAGAAGCCCAGACACAGCATGATTACCGTCGGGTGCGCGTTGACGAAGCGCGTCAGCGGCTTGCTCGCAACGATCATCAGGCCAATGGAGATGATCACTGCGATCATCATCACCGCCAGCTCATCGACCATGCCCACTGCAGTAATCACCGCGTCGAGGGAGAACACGGCGTCGAGCACGACGATCTGCGCAACGATCGGCCAGAACAGTGCGTACGCCGTGTTGCTCGTGCGCTCGCCGACATGACCTTCGAGCCGTTCGTGCAACTCCATGGTGGCTTTGAACAACAGGAACACACCGCCAAACAGCATGATCAGGTCTCGACCGGAGAAGCTCTTGTCGAACACCTCGAACAGCGGCTGCGTGAGGGTGACCAGCCAGGAAATACTCGCCAACAGGCCCAGGCGCATGATCAGTGCCAGCGACAGACCGATGATCCGCGCACGGTCACGCTGGTGCGGCGGCAGTTTGTCCGCAAGAATTGCGATGAACACCAGGTTGTCGATACCCAGCACCAGTTCCAGCACGATCAATGTCAACAAGCCTAACCAGGCCGTGGGATCCGCTAACCATTCCATAAAACGTCTCGATCTCTATTCAGTAAATTCAGGCTGCCGGGCACGGCAAAGCGCAACGCGAAGGCTCTGGGGCCGCGTTATCAACGATAGTCGTGTATCGGAAAACCGGATGTTGCGAGTGCGTCAAGACCGCGCCATGGCGCGAGGGGAACGTTCTTCGTATCTGAAGACTGGGAGGCTCCGAGCGGGTGTTCATGTAAATCCTGAATGAAAAAAGGCCTTGAAGCGTACAGCCTGAAGTGACTTTTCCTACAGCTCGAAATCATTTCAAAATCTGTAACAGCGCCCAAATCCCCCTGTAGGGGCTGCCGCAGGCTCGGGCCGCGATCGGACGATCTTTTGATTTTTAAAAACAAGATCAAAAGATCGCAGCCTGCGGCAGCTCCTACAGGTTTGAATCCGTGAATTCGGAGCGACCTGCTGGCGAAGAGGACTTCAGGCCGGAATAAGATCATCAATATGCCGGTAATCCGCATCCAGCGCCCCGGCCAGATCTTTCGCCCGCCCCAACCGGATGGGCCCACGCTCGATGTCGATCAACAGCCCCGGGCATTCCAGCGCCGGCAAACCTGTCCACGCTTTCAAACGTCCATCCGTGACCACCAGCAAACGCTGTTGCTCGGCCGGAAAGCGCTTGCGCCGGACCGTCAGCCATTGCTGCGCCTGCGATAATGCCGCGACTAACGGCGTGCCGCCGCCCGCACCCAAGCCATCAAGCCAGGTGCGCAAATCGCGGGATGCTTTCAAACCCTGCACCTGCCACTTCGGTGTTGCACCACTGGCGGTCAGCAATGCCAACCGCGCACGTTGTCGATAGGCGTCATCGAACAGCTGCGCGAGCAGGCCTTTGGCATCGCTCAATGCCTGATGACGGCGCGTCGACGCCGAGGCATCGACGATCACCAGCCACAACTCATGGGGCGTGCGCGTGCGCAGTTGGAACAGCAGGTCTTCACGACGTTGCGGACGCCCCTTGAGCAGCGTTCCCGGCCAGTTCACTGAACCACTGCGAGCCGCGTGACGTTTGCCCTGGCGTCCGTTGTCGAGCCGACCGGCACGAGGTCTGGCATTCGCCCCCACGTCGGATCGGGGGCGAATGCCTAGGGCTTTTTTGGCCAGCTCGGGATTTCGCGGCGGCTGCCCGTGGCAAGTGCCGAGGCCGGCATGTCGCCCCACTGGCCCTGCCCTTCGCTCGGGTTGGTTGCAGCGTTTTCCGGGGATTGCGCCGGTTGTTGAGGGCTTGAGGATGGCTGTTCACGACGACGATGACGCAAGGCAAATTCGGCCACTGCGTCGATGTCCTCTTCGCCAATCGCCTCAGCTGCGCGCCATGCCGCGTGCGCACGCGCCGCACGCAGCCACACCAGATCGGCGCGCAAGCCATCGACACCGGCGGCAAAACAGCGCTCGGTGATTTGCGCCAGTGCAGCATCATCCAGAGGAATGCCGGCCAACGCGCTACGAGCGTTTTCACAGCGCTCGCGCAAACCTTGTTGGGCGGTTTCCCACTGCGTGCAGAACGCTTGCGGGTCGCTGTCGAAGTCGAGGCGTCGACGAATGATCTGCCCGCGCTCGGCCGGCGCTGTGTGGCCACTGAGCGCGACGTTCAGGCCAAAGCGATCGAGCAACTGTGGGCGCAACTCGCCCTCTTCCGGGTTCATCGTGCCGATCAGGACGAATTTCGCCGAGTGGCGATGGGAGATGCCATCACGCTCGACCACGTTGGTACCGCTGGCCGCGACGTCGAGCAGCAGATCCACCAAGTGATCGGGCAGCAGATTGACTTCATCGACGTAGAGCACGCCGCCGTCAGCCTTGGCCAGCACGCCGGGGGAAAACTGCGCGCGACCCTCGCTGAGGGCGGCGTCGAGATCGAGGGTGCCGACCAGACGTTCTTCGGTGGCTCCCAGCGGCAAAGTGACGAACTGACCGCTGGCGAGCAGGTCCGCCAAGCCCCGGGCCAGGGTCGACTTTGCCATGCCGCGTGGGCCTTCGATCAGCACGCCACCGATTTTCGGGTCGATGGCGGTGAGGCACAGGGCGAGTTTGAGGTCATCGGCGCCGACCACGGCGGAGAGTGGGAAATGGGGGGTGTCGGTCATCTTTGGGGTTTCTCTTTCGTGGTCGTTGGTGTTCTTGAGGTTTGTGGGGTGTCAGGTGAATGCACCTCTCCCTCCGGGCGGTCCGACGTTTCGGGAGGGCTGGGGTGAGGGTTGCTTTTGATCGCGCTAAACATCCTCTTCTATATCCAGCAACAAACTCTCCAGCGCCTCTTTATACGCCCCCGGATCCTGCCACATCCCGCGTTGCTGCGCTTCCAGCATGCGTTCGGTCATGTCCCGCAGTGCATGTGGATTATGCTCGCGGACAAAATCGCGAGTGGCCGGATCAAGCAGATAAGCGTCAGCCAGCAATGCGTATTGATGATCATCGATCAACTGCGTGGTGGCATCGAATGCAAACAGGTTGTCGACCGTTGCCGCCAGTTCAAACGCACCTTTGTAGCCGTGACGTTTGACCCCGTCGATCCATTTCGGATTGGCCGCACGCGAGCGGATGACCCGATTCAACTCTTCTTTCAAAGTGCGGATCTTCGGCAAGTCCGGCTGGCTATGATCGCCGTGATAACTGGCCGCGGCTTCACCGCGCAGGGTTTCCACGGCTGCGAGCATGCCGCCCTGGAACTGGTAATAGTCGTTGGAATCAAGCAAGTCGTGCTCGCGGTTGTCCTGATTCTGCAGCACCGCTTGCACCTGACTCAGGCGCTGGACGAATTGTTCCCGGGCAGCGGTGCCTTCATCGGCACCGCCATAGGCGTAAGCGCCCCAGTTCAAGTAAACCTCGGCCAGATCCTCGCGGGTCTGCCATAGACGACCGTCGATGGCGCCTTGCACACCGGCGCCATAAGCACCGGGTTTGGCACCAAAGATTCGCCAACCGGCCTGGCGTCGTGCGGCCTCTTCATCCAGACCCGTTTGCAGCAAGGCCTCGCGTTCGGCACGCACTTTGGCGGCCAGAGGGTTCAGATCGTCGGGTTCGTCCAGCGCTGCCACCGCTTGCACGGCGGCGTCGAACAAACGGATCAGGTTGGCAAACGCATCGCGGAAGAATCCGGAGACCCGCAGCGTCACATCGACCCGCGGTCGGTCCAGTAGGCTCAGCGGCAGAATCTCGAAATCGTCGACTCGCTGGCTGCCCGTGGCCCACACCGGGCGCACGCCCATCAGCGCCATGGCCTGGGCAATGTCATCACCGCCAGTGCGCATCGTCGCCGTGCCCCATACCGACAGGCCAAGTTGGCGCAGATGGTCGCCGTGGTCCTGCAAGTGTCGCTCAAGAATCAGCGTGGCCGACTGGAACCCGATGCGCCACGCGGTGGTGGTCGGCAGGTTGCGCACGTCCACCGAGTAAAAGTTGCGCCCTGTAGGCAGTACGTCGAGACGGCCGCGACTCGGCGCACCGCTCGGACCAGCCGGGACGAAACGGCCGCTGAGGGCATCGAGCAGGCCGCGCATTTCTGCCGGACCGCAGGCGTCGAGGCGCGGGGCGACGACTTCGCGCAGGCCCTGAATGATCAGATGCACATCAGACCACCCCGGCCCCTGTGGCAGCGAGCCGGTTCGCGAGAGCGTTGGGTCAGTTAATTTCATGACACCTGACACGGCTCCTAAGCGAGCAGGCTCGCTCCAACAGGTACGGTGCAGGGTTTCAGAGATCAGTTCGGCGGCGAACAGTTCGAGGCGTTCGCGGGTGTCGCCGGCGGTGCGCCAGACTTCATCGGTCACGGTTTGCAGTTCGATGGGACGCGGACCAACCCACGGCTCAGCCAGCGCACAATCCAGCGGATCAAAACCCAGTTCAAACGCCTTGGCCAGCGCCCGCAACAGGCTCGACTGCGCCCCTTTGCCATCGCCGCGCGGAATGCGCAGCAACGCCAACAAGGTATCGATACGCAAACGCCCGGAGGGTGATTCGCCAAAAATGTGCAAGCCATCGCGGATCTGCGATTCCTTCAGATCACACAGATACGTGTCCAGACGCGGCAGCCAGATCGCGGCATCGGCATCGCTGTCCATCGCGGCATCCAGTTGCAGTTCGCGGTCGATCTGCGTATCGCGCACCAGTTGCAAAATATCGCGCTGCAATTCGCGGGCGCGGCGTGGATCGAGCAGCTGCGCTTCGTAATATTCGTCGGCCAACAGTTCCAGATTACGCAGCGGGCCATAGGTTTCGGCGCGGGTCAGCGGCGGCATCAGGTGATCGATGATCACCGCTTGCGTGCGCCGTTTGGCCTGGGCGCCCTCGCCCGGATCGTTGACTATAAACGGATAGATATTCGGCAACGGCCCAAGCAGCGCATCCGGCCAACAGTGTTCCGAGAGGCCGACGCCCTTGCCCGGCAGCCATTCAAGGTTGCCGTGTTTGCCAACGTGGATCACGCCGTGGGCGCCATAGGTGTTGCGCAGCCAGAAATAAAACGCCAGATAACCGTGCGGCGGCACCAGATCCGGGTCGTGGTACACCGCGCTCGGATCGACCTGATAACCGCGCGCCGGTTGGATGCCGACGAACGTCAGGCCAAAGCGCAACCCGGCGATCATCAAGCGCCCGTCGCGGCACATCGGATCGTTTTGTGGCGGGCCCCAGCGCTCGATCACTGCCGCGCGATTGGCCTCGGGCAGTGCGTTGAACATCGTCAGGTAATCGTCCATCGCCAGACTTTGCTGGCACGGGCGTAAATCGATGGTGTCGAGATCATTGCTGACGCCACCGAGCAATTGCTGGATCAGCGCGGTGCCACTGTCCGGCAACTCGGCCGCTACCGGATAACCCTCGGCCTGCAACGCCCGCAAGATATTCAGCGCTGCCGCCGGTGTGTCGAGGCCGACGCCGTTGCCGATGCGCCCGTCGCGAGTCGGGTAGTTGGCGAGAATCAGCGCAATGCGTTTCTCGGCATTCGGCACCCGCGCCAACGCGATCCAGCGTCGTGCCAGTTCTGCGACAAAATCCATGCGCTCGGGTTGCGCCCGATAGCAGACCACGTCGGACTGACTGCGCTCGCTGCGCCAGGCCAGATCCTTGAAGCTGATCGGGCGGCTGATGATGCGTCCGTCGAGTTCCGGCAAGGCGATGTGCATCGCCAGGTCCCGAGGGCCGAGGCCCTGCTCGCTCTCGCGCCAACCGGGTTCGTTGTCCTGAGCGCAGATCGCCTGAATCACCGGGATGTTGCGGCGAAACGGCCGCAAGTGCGGCGCCTCGGGACTGGACTGAGCAAAACCGGTGGTGTTGAGAATCACCCCCGCCTCGACTTCATCCAGCCAGTCCTCGACCACCGACAGACAGCCGGGTTCTTTCAGACTCGCCACCGCAATCGGCAAAGGGTTCAGCCCTGCCGCTTGCAAGCGCTGGCAGAAAACATCGATGAACGCGGTGTTCGCCGCCTGCAAGTGCGAGCGGTAAAACAGCACCGCCGCGACCGGTTGATCGGGCCGCCAATCGGCCTGCCAGTCACTCAGTGCGGCGCTGATTTTTTGTGGATGATAAATCGCCGTGCGTGGCAGGGATTGTGGTTCGCCCCACGGGTAATCGCGGGCGAGCCAACGGCTGGCCAGGCAATGAAAGAAATCCACTGCGTTGCCCATGCCGCCCTGTCGCAGAAACTGCCAGAGCCGGTCACGATCCTCGGCGTTGACGGTGCTCAGGTCACTGAGCTCCGGATCGGGACGATCATCACCCGGCACCAGAATCACGTGCACGCCGCGCTCTGACAACTCGATCAAACGCTCGACGCCGTAACGCCAATAGGCGATACCGCCGTGCAGCGAGATCAGAATGACTTTGGCGTGACGCAGCACCTCATCGACATAGAGGTCGACCGAAGCGTGATTCTGCACCTGCATGGGATTGGCCAGGCGCAGGCTCGGATAATCCTCGGGCAATTGCTGCGCAGCTTCGGCGAGCAGCGCCAGGCTGGAATCGCCGCTGCACAGGATCACCAACTCGGCGGGGGTTTGCCCCAGGTCGGCGATGTTGTCATCCGAGACGAAACCGCCGGGCTGGGTCCTGAGCAGGTGCATGGGTTAAACGCTGAGCGCAGCGCGCAGTTGCGCTTCGAGTTGCGCGGCGTCGAGTTCCTGACCGATCAACACCAGACGCGTGACGCGCGCTTCATCGTCGCCCCACTGACGGTCGAAATGCTTGTCGAAACGCGTGCCCACGCCTTGAATCAGCAAGCGCATCGGCTTGTTCGGGATCGCCGCAAAGCCCTTCACACGCAGGATGCCGTGCTTGACCACCAGTTGCGTCAGCGCGTCGAGCAACAGGCTTTCGTCGGCTTGCGGCAGTTCGATGGAGATCGAATCGAAGGCGTCGTGATCGTGGTCATCGTGGTCGTCATCACCGTCGTGGTGATGATCGTGATGGCTGTGACGGCTGTCGATGTGTTCTTCGGAACCGGCGCCGAGGCCGATCAGTACGTCCAGCGGCACGCGACCACTGCTGGCTTCGATGATCTTCACCGCTGGCGGCAGCTCTTCAGCGACTTCCAGGCGTACGCGCGCCAGGTCTTCAGGGCTGATCAAATCGGATTTGTTGAGGATGACGAGGTCGGCGCTGGCCAGTTGGTCGGCGAACAATTCGTGCAGCGGCGATTCGTGATCCAGGTTCGGGTCGAGTTTGCGCTGGGCATCGACTTGATCCGGGAACGCGGCGAAGGTGCCAGCGGCCACGGCCGGGCTGTCGACCACGGTGATCACCGCATCAACCGTGCAGGCGCTGCGGATTTCCGGCCACTGGAAGGCTTGCACCAACGGTTTTGGCAGGGCCAGGCCAGAGGTTTCGATGAGGATATGGTCGAGGTCACCGCGACGGGCAACCAGCTCGCGCATTACCGGAAAGAACTCTTCCTGAACGGTGCAGCACAGGCAGCCGTTGGCCAGTTCATAGACGCGGCCGGTGGCTTCTTCTTCGGTGCAACCGATGGTGCATTGCTTGAGGATTTCACCGTCGATGCCCAACTCGCCAAACTCGTTGACGATCACCGCAATACGGCGGCCCTGCGCGTTGTCGAGCATGTGCCGCAGCAGCGTGGTTTTGCCCGAGCCGAGGAAGCCGGTGACGATGGTGACAGGGAGTTTGGCCAGTGTTTTCATCGGTATGCCCTTTGGCAAAGTGGCGGGCATACGGGACGAGAACCGGCACCGCGCGTGCGTGCCTGGAGAGTTCGCCACCGGATCACCCCGCCCGGTTGAATTGAGAATCTGTGACGAGGCAGGTCTCCTGGCTGACGTTGTTCAGGCGCTGGGCCTGGCATTCGCTGCGCCTTCCCGCGGGCTCTGTGGTTTGAGCTTGCAGTGGCGTGGCAGCGAATATCACCGTTCACAGTTGCGGGGGCAGCCGCGGCATTGACCGCGTTCCCTTCTTAGCTTCGGCAATGCCGAAGAACCTCGAAGGCGCAAGGCTACGCATGGTGCAGTGGTGGGTCAATGTTTGGATACGGGGCATATCCGTTGCTGTGGGTGCTGCCGCTGGCGGTTTCGCTCTTACAGCGAGTCCCTTTTTCAAACGCCAAAAAGGAACCAAAAGGCTTTGCCCCCGGCGTACGGCACTTCGCTGAGGCTCAGTGTTCCCTCGCTACGGCGTCCATCCGGGGGCATCGCCTACGGTTTGCTACGCTGCACCTCCTCTCGATGAATGCGGCTTCGCCGCACGGCGCTGCGCGCCTAACCCCCGGATGAACACCTTCGCTCGGCCTGCCGAAGGGGGCTAAGAGCAAGAGCAACATCAAAAGCTAGATCAAAAGCCAAACCAGATCAAAAGCCCCTCACCCTAACCCTCTCCCGGAGGGAGAGGGGACTGACCGGGGTGCTTGGGCGAACTACGCCGACGTGCGATACCTAGTCGAACTCAGGCTTTGAAAAGCACACAAATCGGCTCCCTCGCCCTCGGGAGAGGGCTGGGCGGGCGGCGTTCCGATGAGGGGCAAATCCACCACAAATCCAAAGCCAACCGCACGCTCTTCCCCCACTCAACACAATGAGCGTTAGCTCGAGTGCAGCTTTTGATCTTGATCCGCGGGCGACGTCGGGAGGCTGAGTGGAGGGATTCATCCGGGGAGGACATCGAAAGGAGGTGCAGCGAAGCAAACCGGAATCGATGCCCCGGATGGATTCCGGAGCGAAGGAACCCCGAGCTTTAGCGAGCGGGCCGGACGTTGGAGCAAGCCTTTTTGGTTACTTTTTTCTGGGCCGGCATTCCGGGCGTCTGGAAAAAGTGACCCGCCGTAAGGGCGGAACCATAAGAAGCCACACCCGCAGCAACGGATAAGCCCCCAAAGCAAATTGACTAAAAACCCCACACCATGCTCTCCTACACAACTTGTTACGGGTGCCCTTCACAGGGTGAAACGGGAAACCGGTGAATCATGTGCTTTACTCAGAGCCATGTCAGTCCGGTGCTGCCCCCGCAACGGTAAGCGAGCGAAGCGTCAGATCCACTGTGCCATTGCGGCATGGGAAGGTGACGCTTGCAGGTCGGCCTGACGCCAACCCCTCGTGAGCCCGGAGACCGGCCCGCAACACACAGCGCGCACCTGCGTCGCTGAACATAACAAACCCGCGGTGGGCGGGCGCTGTTTGAACCTCTGCGTGCCCGCGCCGCAGGGGTTTTCATGCGCTCTATTCACCTGCTGACATTCCAGAGGGAAGCGCCATGTCAATCATCACCAGCACCGGCAGCAACACGGACAAAATCTCCAGCACCGCCACCCTGAGCCAGCGCCTGACCGCCGCCATTTTCGCGTCGATCCTGGGTGCAGGCCTCGTCTATTTCGCGGGTTTCTCGCACATCGAAGCCGTGCACAACGCGGCTCACGATACCCGCCACAGCGCCGCGTTCCCGTGCCACTGAGACCTGCCGACATGATCAAGCGAATTGCTCAAACCGCTGGTTTCACCGGTCTGCTGGCCGCCTTGCTGCTTACGCTGCTGCAAAGTTTCTGGGTGTCGCCGCTGATTCTTCAAGCCGAAACCTATGAAAAATCCGAACCTGTTGCCGCCGTTCACGAACACGCCGCCGGCACTGCCGCGCACACCCATGATGCCGAAGCCTGGGAGCCGGAAGACGGCTGGCAGCGGGTGGTCTCGACCACGGGTGGCAATCTGGTGGTGGCCGTGGGTTTTGCCCTGATGCTGGCCGGCCTCTACACCCTGCGCGCGCCGACCAAAACTTCGCAAGGTCTGCTGTGGGGTCTGGCCGGTTACGCGACGTTCGTCCTCGCACCGACCCTGGGCTTGCCGCCTGAACTGCCGGGCACTGCCGCGGCGGATCTGGCTTCGCGGCAGTTGTGGTGGATCAGCACCGCCGCTTCAACCGCTGCCGGTTTGGCGTTGATTGCGTTCAGCCGTCATTGGCTGATGAAAATCCTCGGTGTGGCCATCCTCGCTGTACCGCACGTGATCGGCGCACCGCAACCGGAAGTGCATTCGATGCTCGCTCCAGAAGCACTGGAAGCGCAGTTCAAAATCGCCTCGCAATTGACCAACGTAGCGTTTTGGCTGGCCTTGGGCCTGATCAGCGCCTGGTTGTTCCGCCGCAAGAACGACGGTCAATACCACGCATGACGACTGACAGCGCAGCGCCGACTTTCGTGGTCGGTCTGGGCTGCCAGCGCGGCTGCCCTGCGAGCACGCTGCGCGCGTTACTCGATCAAGCCTTGCAAGCCAATCACATCGAACTGCATGCAGTGAAAGCCTTGGCCAGCATCGACTTGAAGCGCGATGAACCCGGCCTGCAGGAACTCGCGAATCAACTGGCCCTGCCGCTGCTGTACTTCAGCAGTGAGGAATTGGCCAGTTATGAACCGCAACTCAGCCACCATTCGCAGATTGCCTTCGAACGCACCGGTTGTTATGGCGTAGCGGAAAGCGCCGCACTGGCGCTCGCCGAACAGCTGATTCAGGCACCGGCAAAGCTACTGATTTCCCGACAAAAATACGCACAGGCAACGCTGGCATTGGCCGGCGCCGCGTAAATTCCCGATAATCCCCGCCATCAATCATGAGCAATCTTCATCTGAAGCGTTGCCGCGCCTATTTCCCAAGGATTCAACGATGACCGTTTACTTCATCGGCGCCGGCCCAGGCGACCCGGAATTGATCACCGTCAAAGGCCAGCGGCTTATTCGCAATTGCCCCGTGATCATCTACGCAGGCTCGCTGGTACCGGCGGCGGTGCTCGACGGTCATCAGGCACAGACACTGGTCAATAGCGCTGAATTGCATCTGGAGCAGATCATCGATCTGATCAAAACCGCCCATGCCCAAGGTCAGGATGTGGCGCGGGTGCACTCCGGAGATCCGAGTCTCTATGGCGCGATTGGCGAGCAGATCCGCTATCTGCGTGAACTGAATATCCCGTTTGAAATCATCCCCGGAGTGACAGCGACCGCGGCATGCGCGGCGTTGCTGGGCGCAGAACTCACGCTGCCTGACGTGTCGCAAAGCGTGATCCTGACCCGCTATGCCGACAAGACGGCAATGCCCGCCGGCGAAGAGTTGGGCAGTCTGGCGCAGCATGGCGCGACGATGGCGATTCATCTGGGGGTCAATCATCTGGAAAAGATCCTGACTGAACTGCTGCCGCATTACGGCGCCGACTGCCCGATCGCGGTGATTCACCGAGCGACCTGGCCGGATCAGGACTGGGTGGTGGGGACGCTGGCGGATATCGCCGAGAAGGTTGCCGCCAAAGGCTTTCGCCGCACAGCGTTGATTCTGGTAGGGCGGGTGCTGGGGAGTGAGGTGTTCAGCGAGTCATCGCTGTATCGCGCCGGGCATGCGCATCTGTATCGCCCATGACGGCCCCTTCGCGAGCAGGCTCGCTCTCACAGGGTTGGTGAACGACATGGCTCCAATGTGGGAGCGAGCCTGCTCGCGAAGGCGTCCTGGAATTTCATACAAAAAAAACGGCACTCACGGGTGCCGTTTTTTTATGCTCGCAGTGAACGCCTGACTTAGTAGTAGGCGTTTTCTTTCTGCGTATGGTCAGTCACGTCGCGAACGCCTTTGAGCTCCGGAATACGCTCAAGCAAGGTGCGCTCGATGCCTTCCTTCAGGGTCACGTCTGCCTGGCCGCAGCCTTGGCAACCACCACCGAACTGCAAAACAGCGATGCCGTCTTCAACCACATCAATCAGGCTGACCTGACCGCCGTGGCTGGCCAGCCCCGGGTTGATTTCGGTTTGCAGGTAATAGTTGATGCGCTCGTTGACCGGGCTTTCGGCGTTGACCATCGGTACTTTGGCGTTTGGCGCCTTGATGGTCAGTTGGCCGCCCATGCGGTCGGTGGCGTAATCGACAACGGCGTCATCGAGAAACGCTTCGCTGAACGAATCGATATAAGCGGTGAAGCTTTTCAGCCCCAGCGCGGTATCTTCAGGTTTTTCTTCGCCCGGCTTGCAGTAGGCAATGCAGGTTTCGGCGTATTGGGTGCCAGGCTGGGTGATGAAGACGCGGATGCCGATGCCCGGGGTGTTCTGCTTGGAAAGCAGATCGGCCAGGTAATCGTGGGCGGCGTCAGTAATGGTAATAGCGGTCATGGAAACTCCTCGCAGGCTTGTGGCGGAGTTTACGCCAATCGTTGCGCCGGACAAAGTCCTAGTATTTTTGTCGGGAATGATTCTCGACGGAACGGTCATCTATTTGCGCCTTGAGCCAACGATAGCTGCGTTTTTCCACCCATTCGTAGCTCAGCCACGAGCCCGCACCAATTGCCAGCACACATACGATAAACATCAGATACGGGTTGATGGCATATCGTTGAGCGATAAATCCACCTGCAGACAGCACCAGCACGTGCATCAAATACACCGAATATGAACAATCCCCGAGAAGTTTGAGCACTTTGCTACGCTCGACATAGCGCTCCAGCGCGATGCACGCCATGACCAGCACCGCGCTCGGCACGCCCCAGTTCAGTAGTCTCGGTCCCGGAGCCAGATGATAAATCGCTGCTAATGCACCAACGATGCCCAACAGCGGCAGCCATAACCCCGCCCCGATCAGCCCTCGGCGGTAGAGCACGCCGATGCCGATCCCCAGCAAAAATTCATAGACGATGTCTGCCCGGTAAAACTCGTTGAGCAAGCCGAACGCCTGGCAAACGGCAAACAACAGCGTCGCGACCACCAGCAGGCGCACCTGCCAGCGGAACACCAGCGCGCAGGCAAACAGCACGTAGAACAGCATTTCGTAATTGAGTGTCCAGCCGACATTTAGCGTCGGGTAGATGCCGTAACCACCAGGGTTTTGCGTCGGGATAAACAGTGACGATGACAGTAGATGACGCCATTCCAGCGTCTGATCGGGCAACACCGGATGGGCGAACACCACCAGCAGCGCCATCAACAGCGTATACAGCCAGTCCGCCGGGACGATGCGAAACAGCCGATACAGGAGGAATTTTCCGGGTCGCAGATCCTTGTCTTCGGTGGACAGGAAAATTACCAGACCGCTGATGACAAAGAAGATGTCGACCCCCACCGCGCCCTTGTCGATGAACAACTGGCCAATCGGCCCGCGCGCCTGGAAGCCGAAAAAAATCTGCATGAAGTGATGGCAGACCACCGTCCACGCGGCAAGCGCCCGCAAGGCCTGCACTGAAATCAACATCGATCACTCCTGTCCACCCCCTCAAACCACCGCAAAACCCTTGTGGAGTGGACTAGCTCGCGATAACGAAAGGTCAGGCACCAGAAATACTGGGGCCGGGGCAATCGCGAGCAGGCTCAGTTCCACAGGGGGTTTTGCGATGCTGCTTGAAAACTCGGACAGCAGGCATTGCTCAAATGATCAAAGATTCTCGTAGCGGTTCATGTCCAGTACGCCCTCTTCCACCGGTTCGGTTTCGTGGATGTACTGACTCAAATCGTGGAAATAGAACCAGAATTGCGGGTGACTGCGACGAATACCCCAGCGTTCGACGATTTTTTCGAAACGGTTGGCATCCTTGGCATTCTCCATCGCATCGACGAATGCCGGCACCTGATCAGCGGGAATGTTGAAGATGAAGTTCGGATAACTGCTGAGTACACCCGGATAGATGGTCAGCGTATCCAGCCCCGGCTGATAGCGCAGGGACTCACCCAGCAGAAACGCCACGTTACTGTGCGCGCGGTTGCGCAACAGGCTGTAAGCCTCGCGTTTACCGCTGGCCGTTTCGACACGCAGCATGGTCGCTTCCGGCAATTGATCGATGACCTTCAAACCGGCCGCCGGGCGTGAAGTCAGACGGCTCAGCGCCTGCTCGGCATTTTGCAATGCCGGATCGATATTCGGCCGCGAGCAATAAGCGCCGGCGCAACGATTGATCGGGTCTGGCCGCGCATTGAGATCGCCGTAGCGCGCGAGCAACTGCATGGCGAAGTCGTGTTTCGGGTCCTTCTCATCGAGTTTCAGCGCGGTCGGCTTGTCGTCGTCGATGGCTTCGTAATCGAGCCACATCTTGAACTGGCCACCGCTCTGGTACCAATCGTTGAGGTAGTCCTCACGGGAATCGGCCGGCATCAGACGCAGGAAGTTTTGCTCGGCACCGTTGCGGATCAGGTCGAAATACAGGCGGGTTTGCGCCTGATGCGAGACATTGCCGAAGACATCGAAGTTGACCGCCAACTGGTAATAGGTGCGCTCCAGCAGCGGGTAGTCGAACAGCCACATCGTTTGCGGGACTTCACCAATCAGGCCTTTGGTCACCGAGGCACTGTCGAAGTGGCGGAAGATGCTCAGCAACGCGTTGTCGTTGCCCGCCCACAGGGTCGACCAGCTCGGCGCCGGCAAGTCGGCGTAACTGTCACGGCGCAAGGCCTCGTATTCATTACGCTTGTCGCGGTAGTTGCGCCACAGGCTCAACACGCTGCCGACATCGTCGTTCTGCCCGGGCATGGCCAGCAACGGCGTGGCCTGACCGCGATAGTTGGGATCGGTGATGTACAGGTCATGTTCCGGCGCCTGGAACAGTGCCCAGAAGTTGTCGCGAATCACGTCCGTCGCGATCTGCCCCCGACACACCGGGCCGCGAATAAACGTGCGGACGAAGTATTCAGCGTTGTCGAGCATGAACTGATAGCGCGCCTGCGCCGGAATCGCCTCGAACGTGACAAACGGATTGGCCCGGCTCTGCGGACCGTAACCCGGCAGCGCGTTGACCTGCCAGTCGCCGCTATAGAACAGGCTTTTTACCCGCGCCATCTTCGCCGCGCTCAGCGGATAGGTGATGTGGGTCTTGTGTACGATCACACCCTGTATCGGCCACAAGCGGTAATACACCCGTGTGCCCGGATCGTCATTGGGACGGCGAGTGGTGATCAGGTCGATCGGCTGACCGGGCGGCGTACGTGAGCGTACCCACTGAAAAAAGTGTCCTGGCTCGCCGCCCTGGAAGTAGATGTGTGCCAGATACAAGTGCTCGAACAACCAGCGCCCGACCAGACTTTCCCGTGCACCGGGCTGGTTGAGCAGATTCTCCCACTGCGCAATCTGCATCGCTTCCTGGGCACTCGGCGCCAGGCCTTGTTCGTCGATTGGCGCACCGGAGGCCAGCCAGCGCTGCAAGGTCTGGTATTGCTGATCGGTCAGGCCAGTGACGGCCAGCGGCATGCCTTCTTTCGGGTGAGCGCCTGCATAGCCGTCAAATTCCGCGGGCATCGCGCACATGTTCGGGCGGTTGAGACCCAGGACTATGTTTTCCGGCAGTTTGGCGTTGGGCTCAAGCGGGGTCTTGTGCCCCAGCTCCAGCATGCGCGCCATCAGCGCAGCCTGACTGCCCTGGGCGTCGAGCACCGAGTAAAAGCCTTTCTGCTGCCAGGCGCGTTGGCCGAAAGCGTCGTAGAACAATCGCGTGGTCGGCGCCGCCTGACTGCGCTCGCCGTCGTAGACCGGCATCTTGCTCGCGCCACGCCCGGCGCCCTCGCCACTGCCCAGATTGAGCTGGCAGGCAGAGTCGTAGCACGCATGGCAGGCCACGCACTTCTCGGTGAAGATCGGCTGAATGTCGCGGCTGTATGAAATCGAGGATGAGATCGAAGGATCTTGCGCAGCGGCGCCCCAGCTTATGAACAGCAAGAAAATGCTGATGACGCGGTATGACATGCCCGGAATCCTGATCCTGAAGAAAAACGCTGCGATTCTACAGTTCTGACGCTCGTACCAACATGAGCGATATTCATGCAAAACCTGCACATGCTCCAAAACCGCACAGGTTTGTTATGATCCCGCTCCTTCGTAATGGTCTTTCCGAGTAGTCCAAATGTCCGATCGCAGCGTCCGCCTTCAAGCTCTCAAGCAAGCTCTCAAAGAGCGCATCCTGATACTCGACGGCGGCATGGGCACGATGATCCAGAGCTACAAGCTCGAAGAACAGGATTATCGCGGCAAACGCTTCGCGGACTGGCCGAGTGACGTCAAGGGCAACAACGACCTCTTGGTACTCACCCGTCCTGACGTGATCGGCGGCATCGAAAAAGCCTATCTGGATGCTGGCGCCGACATTCTGGAAACCAACACCTTCAACGCCACACGCATTTCCATGGCCGACTACGGCATGGAAGAGCTGGCCTACGAGCTAAACGTAGAAGGCGCACGCCTGGCGCGCAAGGTTGCCGATGCCAAGACCGCAGAAAACCCCGACAAGCCACGCTTCGTCGCCGGCGTGCTCGGTCCTACGAGTCGCACCTGCTCGCTCTCGCCTGACGTCAACAACCCCGGCTACCGCAACGTCACCTTCGATGAGCTGGTGGAGAACTACACCGAAGCCACCAAAGGCCTGATCGAGGGCGGCGCCGACCTGATCCTGATCGAAACCATCTTCGACACCCTCAACGCCAAAGCGGCGATCTTCGCCGTGCAAGGCGTGTTCGAAGAGCTGCACATCGAACTGCCGATCATGATCTCCGGCACCATCACCGATGCGTCCGGCCGCACCTTGTCGGGCCAGACCACCGAAGCGTTCTGGAACTCCGTGGCCCACGCCAAGCCGATTTCGGTCGGCCTGAACTGCGCACTCGGCGCCAGTGAATTGCGTCCGTACCTGGAAGAGCTGTCGAACAAGGCCAGCACCCACGTTTCCGCGCACCCGAACGCCGGCCTGCCGAACGAGTTCGGCGAGTACGACGAACTGCCGATCGAAACCGCCAAAGTCATCGAAGAGTTCGCCCAGAGCGGCTTCCTTAACATCGTCGGCGGCTGCTGCGGCACCACGCCCGGCCACATTGAAGCCATCGCCAAAGCCGTGGCCGGTTACGCACCGCGCCAGATTCCGGACATCCCCAAGGCTTGCCGCCTGTCTGGTCTTGAGCCGTTCACCATTGATCGCAGCTCGCTGTTCGTCAACGTTGGCGAGCGTACCAACATCACCGGCTCGGCCAAGTTCGCCCGTCTGATTCGTGAAGACAACTACACCGAAGCGCTCGAAGTCGCCCTGCAACAGGTCGAAGCCGGCGCCCAGGTGATCGACATCAACATGGACGAAGGGATGCTCGATTCGAAGAAGGCGATGGTCACCTTCCTCAATCTGATCGCCGGTGAACCGGACATCTCCCGCGTACCGATCATGATCGACTCCTCGAAATGGGAAGTGATCGAAGCCGGCCTGAAGTGCATTCAAGGCAAGGGCATCGTCAACTCGATCAGCATGAAAGAAGGCGTCGAGCAGTTCATCCACCACGCCAAACTGTGCAAGCGCTACGGCGCGGCGGTAGTGGTTATGGCGTTTGATGAAGCCGGTCAGGCCGACACCGAAGCGCGCAAAAAAGAAATCTGCAAACGCTCCTACGACATCTTGGTCAACGAAGTCGGCTTCCCGCCGGAAGACATCATCTTCGACCCGAACATCTTCGCCGTGGCCACCGGCATCGAAGAACACAACAACTACGCTGTCGACTTCATCAATGCCTGCGCCTACATCCGCGACGAACTGCCATATGCGCTGACCTCCGGCGGCGTGTCCAACGTGTCGTTCTCGTTCCGTGGCAACAACCCGGTGCGTGAGGCGATTCACTCGGTATTCCTGCTGTACGCGATCCGCAACGGCCTGACCATGGGCATCGTCAACGCCGGTCAGCTGGAAATTTACGACCAGATCCCTGTCGAGCTGCGCGATGCTGTCGAAGACGTGGTGCTCAACCGCACGCCGAACGGCACCGACGCCCTCCTCGCGATCGCCGACAAGTACAAGGGCGACGGCAGCGTCAAGGAAGCCGAGACCGAAGAATGGCGCGGCTGGCCGGTCAACAAGCGTCTGGAACACGCGCTGGTCAAAGGCATCACCACGCACATTGTTGAAGACACCGAAGAGTCGCGCCTGTCGTTCGCCCGCCCGATCGAGGTGATCGAAGGCCCACTGATGTCCGGCATGAACATCGTTGGCGACCTGTTCGGTGCCGGCAAAATGTTCCTGCCGCAGGTGGTGAAATCCGCCCGCGTGATGAAACAGGCCGTGGCCCACCTGATCCCGTTCATCGAACTGGAAAAAGGCGACAAACCGGAAGCCAAGGGCAAGATCCTCATGGCCACGGTCAAAGGCGATGTGCACGACATCGGCAAGAACATCGTCGGCGTGGTGCTCGGTTGCAACGGTTATGACATCGTCGACCTCGGCGTGATGGTGCCGGCGGAGAAGATCCTCCAGGTCGCCAAAGAACAGAAGTGCGACATCATCGGCCTGTCCGGCCTGATTACGCCGTCGCTGGATGAAATGGTCCACGTGGCACGTGAGATGCAGCGTCAGGACTTCCACTTGCCGTTGATGATTGGTGGCGCAACCACCTCCAAAGCCCACACGGCGGTGAAGATCGAGCCCAAATACAGCAACGACGCGGTGGTCTACGTGACCGACGCCTCCCGCGCCGTCGGCGTGGCGACGCAGTTGCTGTCCAAAGAACTGAAGGCCGGTTTCGTCGAAAGAACCCGCGCCGAATACGTTGAAGTGCGTGAGCGCACGGCCAACCGCAGCGCCCGTACCGAGCGTTTGAGCTATGCCGCCGCCATCGCCAAGAAGCCGCAATTTGACTGGAGCACCTACGCCCCCGTCAAACCGACCTTTACCGGTGCCCGCGTTCTGGACAACATCGACCTCAAGGTGCTGGCCGAGTACATCGACTGGACGCCGTTCTTCATCTCCTGGGACCTGGCCGGCAAATTCCCGCGCATCCTCGAAGACGAAGTGGTCGGTGAAGCCGCCACTGCGCTTTACAAGGACGCGCAGGAGATGCTCGCCAAGCTGATCGACGAGAAACTGATCAGCGCCCGCGCGGTATTCGGCTTCTGGCCGGCCAATCAGGTGCATGACGACGACATCGAACTGTACGGCGATGACGGCAAACCACTGGCCAGGCTGCACCACTTGCGCCAGCAGATCATCAAGACCGACGGCAAGCCGAACTTCTCGCTGGCCGACTTCGTCGCGCCGAAAGACAGCGAAGTCACTGACTACGTCGGTGGCTTCATCACCACTGCCGGCATCGGTGCCGAAGAAGTGGCCAAGGCTTATCAGGATGCTGGCGACGATTACAACTCGATCATGGTCAAGGCCCTCGCCGACCGTTTGGCCGAGGCTTGCGCAGAATGGTTGCACCAGCAGGTGCGTAAAGAACACTGGGGTTATGCCAAGGACGAAGTGCTCGACAACGACGCACTGATCAAAGAGCAATATTCGGGCATCCGTCCTGCTCCGGGCTACCCGGCCTGCCCGGATCACACCGAGAAAGCCGCGTTGTTTGCGTTGCTCGATCCTGAAGCAGAAGAAATGCGTGCCGGTCGCAGCGGTGTTTTTCTCACCGAACACTACGCCATGTTCCCGGCTGCGGCGGTCAGCGGCTGGTACTTCGCTCACCCGCAGGCGCAGTACTTTGCTGTCGGCAAGATCGACAAGGATCAGGTGCAGAGCTACACCTCGCGTAAAGCTCAGGAGCTCAGCGTGACCGAACGCTGGCTGGCGCCGAATCTGGGTTACGACAACTGATCCAGTTTCAGCGCATTACCGTGTGGGAGCGGGCTTGCCAGCTCCCACAGGGATTGTGATTGAACTGACCTCTTCAGGGGTTTTGCGGTGTTCTTCAGTGGGTTGGCTATGCTTGTCTGACACACACGGCAGACGAGGGATTTATGGACGATCCAGTCGACAACAAACCGCCGAGCTTCTGGCAGATGCTGCACAGCGTGATGGCGGCGGCGTTCGGGGTGCAGAGTGGCAAAAACCGGGCAAGGGACTTCACACATGGCAAGCCCAGCCATTTCGTGCTGCTGGGCATTCTGTTCACGGCGGTATTTGCTTTGACGCTGTTTGCCATCGTCAAACTGGTGCTGCATTTCGCCGGGGTTTGACGGGCTTCAGCGCATCAGGGTCTGCAGCGTAAACGGATAGCGGTAGGAAATCGGCCGTCCCTTGGCCGAGAGCTTGCGAAAATTCACGTTGTAGCCCGGCGAGTCGCCCATGGCGAGTAATTGCCGAGCCTGGGTTTTGTTGATCAGTTGCAATAATGGCAACTGGCGGTCGCGGCCGCCGTACTGCTCCAGATCAACGCCTTGCTCATAGTCATGCAATTCGACCAGCGCCCAGCCGCCAAGGGTAAAGTGCCCGCCGACCAACGCGCTCAGGCGCCCGTCAACCACCGCCTGCAATGCAGTGCGAGACGTGTTGACTGCACTGAACAACGCATCTTTGCCCGCAACCTTGCCGCTCTCGGCGTAGGCACGCATCGCTCCGAATGCCATTTCATCGTTGGCCGACCACACCAGTGACACCTGCGGATACCGGGCGAACAACTGTTTGGCCTGTTCATAGGCGCGCTGCTCCGTCCAGCCGCTGTAGACAAGTTGACGCAAACGCACTCGCGGATGCTCGGCCAGTGCGCGCTGCATGCCCTTCTCACGCAATTGCGCCGACGGAGTGATTTTCAGACCGGAGAAAGCCAGCACTTCAATCTGCTCACCCTTGCTCACGGGCGGGTGCAACCGTATCAACTCCTTCATCATCAGGTAGCCGCCCTCCTCATCGTTGGGCACCAGACTGCCGATCCGGTCGCTGCGTTTGCCCACCAGCGCCTGCTGATCAGGGGTCAGCGCCGCATTGACCATGAACAGCTTCACGCCACTGTTCTGCGCCAGGCGCAGGATCTGCGGTGCCACGTATTGCTCGTTGACGAACATCAGGTAATCAGGACGATTGGGGCCCAGCAATGCAAGACGTGCCTGAGCGAGAGTCAATTCAGGTTGACGCTGGGAATAGAGGATTTGCAGATCGACGCCCAGATCCCGGGCGGCTGCCTGCATGAATTGCGAGTAACTGACCCAGAACGTTTCGTCGGTGTAACCGGGATTCAGAAACAGCACGGACTCGGCTCGCACAGCATTCGCGAAAAATGCGCCGAACAGGGCAAGGCTGATGTAGAGAAACTTGAACATGAAGCATCCGGGCCCGAGGAAAAATGGCCGCGCATTATAGCCATTGAAACCCCGGCTATTGACGCCTGATCCCGCTTTTTGTCCGACAATCGTCGGAAGCGGGCCCGGACGGGTCGTTTACTGGTGGCTGACCCAGAACACCGCTGTTCCTACGACGAGAATGATCAGGAACAAAATGGCCCACGCATCTACGCTGCTATCGTTTTTTCTTGCCTTGGTCGGGTTGCTCATTGCATCGCCTCTTATCGGTTTTATCGGTGATTGCAGAAAGACTCGACCACAGTTAAGACGATGATTGTCCGCACGACAAATGTGGATTAGTTAATAACTGTTATCGTTAGGCGATTTGGTTCTTTACATATACTCAAACATCACTTTTGCGCATAACTGCAAACGGGTATATTGCCCCGGCTCCCTTAGGGAGCGCGCGGCCGTGCGCGCAGAATTGCAGAGGCAACATCGGACTCCAGCAAGCGAAAACGCAGCGTTTTCCGAGTAGCCCAAAGCCTGAGAACAGGACTTATATGTACGTATACGACGAGTACGATCAGCGGATCATCGAGGACCGCGTCAAGCAGTTCCGTGATCAGACCCGACGCTATCTGGCAGGTGAGCTGAGCGAAGAAGAATTCCGCCCGCTACGCCTGCAAAATGGCCTCTACATTCAGCGCTTCGCGCCGATGCTGCGCGTGGCGGTGCCTTACGGCCAACTGACTTCGCGTCAGATGCGCATGATGGCCAAGATTGCCCGTGACTACGACAAGGGCTACGCCCACATCAGTACCCGGCAGAACGTCCAGTTCAACTGGCCGGCGGTGGAAGACATCCCGGACATCCTCGCCGAACTGGCTACCGTGCAGATGCACGCGATCCAGACCAGCGGCAACTGCCTGCGCAACGTCACCACCGACCAGTTCGCCGGTGTCGCTGCCGACGAACTGATCGACCCGCGCCCATGGTGCGAGATCGTTCGTCAGTGGACGACCTTCCATCCGGAATTCGCCTACCTGCCGCGCAAATTCAAGATCGCCGTCAACGGTTCGACCGCTGACCGTGCGGCCATCGAAGTACACGACATCGGTCTTGAGCCGGTGCACAACGAAGCTGGCGAACTCGGTTTCCGCGTCCTGGTTGGCGGTGGCCTCGGTCGTACGCCAGTGGTGGGCGCGTTCATCAACGAGTTCCTGCCGTGGCAGGATCTGTTGAGCTACCTCGACGCCATCCTGCGGGTCTACAACCGCTATGGTCGTCGCGACAACAAGTACAAGGCGCGGATCAAGATCCTCGTCAAGGCGCTCACCCCAGAAGTGTTCGCGCAGAAAGTCGATGCGGAAATGGAACACCTGCGCGGTGGCCAGACCACGTTGACCGAAGCCGAACTGCAGCGCGTCGCCAGGCACTTCGTCGATCCGGACTACAAAGCGCTGGAAAACCAGACCGCGCAATTGGCCGATCTGGACAAAGAACACCCAGGCTTCGCCCGCTGGCGCACCCGCAATACCCTGGCGCACAAGAAGCCGGGTTATGTGGCCGTGACCCTGTCGCTGAAACCGACTGGCGTAGCGCCGGGCGACATCACCGACAAGCAGCTTGACGCCGTCGCCGATCTGGCCGACCGCTACAGCTTCGGTCAACTGCGCACCTCCCACGAGCAAAACATCATTCTGGCCGATGTCGAGCAAAGCCAACTGTTCGCCCTGTGGGGCGAATTGCGTGAAGGTGGTTTCGCCACGCCGAACATCGGCCTGCTGACCGACATCATCTGCTGCCCTGGCGGTGATTTCTGCTCGCTGGCCAACGCCAAGTCAATCCCGATTGCCGAATCGATCCAGCGCCGTTTCGATGACCTGGACTATCTGTTCGACATCGGTGAACTGGACCTGAACATCTCCGGTTGCATGAACGCTTGCGGTCACCACCACGTCGGCCACATCGGTATCCTGGGGGTGGACAAGAAAGGTCAGGAGTTCTATCAGGTCTCCCTCGGCGGCAGCGCCAGCCGTGATGCGAGCCTGGGCAAGATTCTCGGCCCGTCCTTCGCACAGGAAGTCATGCCTGACGTGATCTCGAAGCTGATTGACGTGTACGTGGAACAACGTACCGAAGACGAGCGCTTCATCGACACCTATCAGCGTATTGGCATCGACCTCTTCAAGGAACGCGTCTATGCAGCGAATCATTAAGAACAACGAAGTCGTCGACGAAACCTGGCACTTGCTGCCCAAGGATTTCAACATCGACGAGATCAGCAACTGCGACGATCTGATCGTTCCGCTGCAACTGTGGCGTGAACACAGCCGCATGCTCATGGCTCGCGACGGCGGTCTGGGCGTGTGGCTCGACGCAGACGAGGAAGCAGAGGAAATCGGTGAGGACGTTGATAAGTTCCAGGTGATCGCGCTGAACTTCCCGGCATTCACTGACGGGCGCAACTACTCCAACGCGCGCCTGTTGCGTGATCGCTATGGCTTCAAAGGCGAGCTGCGAGCGATTGGCGATGTGCTGCGCGATCAGCTGTTTTACATGCGCCGCTGCGGTTTCGACGCCTTTGCCGTGCGTGCAGATAAAGATCCGCACGAAGCGCTGGAAGGTCTCAAGGATTTCTCGGTGACCTATCAGGCCGCCACTGACGAACCGCTGCCGCTGTTCCGTCGCCGTTGAGTCTTCGCCACAAAAGCTGCGGACAAAAAAACGCCGGTCATTGACCGGCGTTTTTTTATGCCTGACTGACTTACCAGAAGCGCTGTTGGGTCAGACGGCTCCACCAGCTCAGCAGCACGCGATCTACCGAACCGCTGGCTGCCATGCCGATGCGTTCCTGCAGACTTTTGCGTTCGGCGTAATGCAGGTGGTAAACCTCAGCCTGCCTGGCCTTCTGCGAAAGGTATTCATCGCTGGTCTTGAGTTCGTCGACCAGTTGCTTGTCCAGTGCCGCGACGCCAAGCCAGACTTCGCCGGTCGCCACGTCATCGATGGCCAGTTGCGGACGGTAGCGGGCAACGAAGTTCTTGAACAGTTGATGGGTGATGTCCAGGTCTTCCTGAAACTTCTCGCGGCCTTTCTCGGTGTTCTCACCAAACACGGTCAGGGTGCGTTTGTACTCACCGGCTGTCAGCACTTCGAAGTCGATGTCGTGCTTCTTCAGCAGGCGGTTGACGTTGGGCAACTGCGCAACCACACCGATCGAGCCGAGAATGGCGAACGGCGCACTGATGATCTTCTCGCCGATGCACGCCATCATGTAGCCGCCGCTGGCCGCGACTTTGTCGATGCACACGGTCAAGGGCACGCCGGCTTCGCGGATACGCGCCAGTTGCGAAGACGCCAGACCGTAGCTGTGGACCATGCCGCCGCCGCTTTCCAGACGCAGGACAACTTCGTCTTTCGGCGTAGCGAGGGTCAGCAGCGCAGTGATTTCATGACGCAGGCTCTCGGTGGCCGAGGCTTTGATGTCGCCGTCGAAATCCAGCACGAACACCCGTGGTTTGGCCTCGGGTTTTTTCTTCTGCTTCTTCTCGCTCTTTTCGGACTTGGCCTCGCCCTTGCGCAAGGCCTTGAGCTGATCCTTGTCGAGCAGGGTCTGCTCCAGGCGCTCACGCAGGCCTTTATAGAAATCATTGAGCTTGCTGACCTGCAACTGCCCCGCCGACTTACGCCGGCCCTTGCTGCGCAACGCGGCAAAACTGGCGAGCACAACCAGAATGGCGATTACCAGGGTGACGGTCTTGGCCAGGAAACTGGCGTATTCGGTGAAAAACTCCACAGAGACTCCTCAAAACGAAGCGTGGATGTGATTTCCACGCGTAATGGCCCCAGCATACCCATGCGCCGGCTCGTCGGCCAGTCGTGAAACCTCTGGCAACACGCCTGTAACGGGCATTTCAAACAAGCGTATGTTTTTTCATTGACAGCTCCCCGGCATCCTCATAATCTCGCCAAACCTTCAACGTACCGGGACGACGCGGACGTGGGCAGCATCTATTTGATTCGACATGGCCAGGCCTCCTTTGGTGCAGACGACTATGACGTCCTGTCGCCGACCGGTGTGCGTCAGGCAGAAATCCTCGGTCAGCACCTCGCTGAACTGGGGATCCGCTTCGATCGCTGCCTGGCAGGTGATCTGCGCCGCCAACAACACACGGCCACCAGTGCGCTGGAGCAATTCACTGCCAAAGGCCTGTCGGTGCCGACGCTGGAAACCGATTCCGCGTTTAACGAATTTGATGCTGACGCGGTAATCCGCGCCCTGCTCCCGGCGATGTTGCCAGACGAGCCTGAAGCCCTCGACATCTTGCGCAACGCTGCGCAAAACCGTGGCGAGTTCCAGCGCATTTTTGCCCTGATCATCGAGCGCTGGCTGGCCGGCACCTATGACACACCGGGGCTGGAGAGCTGGCTGGGTTTCGTTGAACGGGTTCAGGCCGGGCTGCACCGAATTATTGAACAGGCCGAACAAAACCAGAAAATCGCGGTGTTCACCTCTGGCGGCACGATCACCGCCCTGCTCCACCTCATTACACAAATGCCTGCCAAACAGGCTTTTGAACTGAATTGGCAAATCGTCAACACCTCGCTCAACCAGCTGAAGTTTCGCGGCCGCGAGGTGGCCCTGGCTTCCTTCAACAGTCATGCCCATCTGCAACTGTTGAAGGCCCCGGAACTCATCACTTTCCGCTGAGTCCGGATTACTGTGACCCTTGCTGTAATCACCCAGCTCCTATTACCCAAGAAAGGATCGAACCATGACCTCCGTAGCTGATGCCGTACAAGCAATGAAAGCCAAGTTCAACCCAGCCGCTGCTGCCGGCCTGGACCTGGTCTTCGGTTTCCGCATCGACGACACCAAGAACTTCTCGCTGATCGTCAAAGACAGCACCTGCGAGCTGCAAGAAGGCGAGAACCCGGACGCCCAGGTCACTCTGGTCATGGACGGTGAAACCCTGCAAGGCATCGTTGACGGTTCGACCGACGGCATGCAGGCGTTCATGGGCGGCAAACTGCGCGCTGAAGGCGACATGATGCTGGCGATGAAACTGTCCGAGCTGTTCCCTTCGTAATACCGCTGTTCAGTGACAAAAAAATCCCGCCCCTGTGGCGGGATTTTTGCGTTCTGGAGCAAAGAAACCTGGCGGTGTGCGAACAAACCACCCCCGCAATCGTCGGCGCGGCTGGTGGGATTGAGTTGGCGGGTTGATTCTGTGGCAACTGTTTTTCCCCTCACCCTGGCCCTCTCCCAATGGAGAGGGAACCGATTCGGGAATATTGGAGATGTACACCGACTTGAAAGACTTGTTCTGAATCCAGAGTCGACAGACCTGAAAGTTTCGCGCTGAATCCATAGTCGACACGGCGGGTCAGGTCGATGCATGACGAAAGACACCTCGGTCGGTCCCCTCTCCCTCGGGGCTGTCCGACGTTTCGGGAGGGTTAGGGTGACGGGCTCTTTGCATTTACAATGCCCGCACCTCAAACACCGGCCCGCCCATGGACATCGACCTCGCTCGCACCTTTCTGGAAATCGTCCGTCACGGCAGTCTCGCGGCGGCGGCGCAGAAGCTGTTCGTCACCCAAACGGCGATCACCGCCCGGGTGCAGAAACTCGAAAGCCAGTTGGGCAGTACGCTGTTCGTGCGCAATCGCGCCGGGGCGAAATTGACAGCCAATGGCGAGGCCTTCGTGGTCTATGCCAATCAACTGGTGCAGACCTGGGAGGCGGCGCGACGCGACCTGCCGCTGCCTGAGGGTTATCACAACGTGCTGCACATCGGCGGCGAAGTCAGCCTGTGCAACCCGCTGATGCTCAGTTGGGCCGCCGAGTTGCGCGAGAAAATCCCCGGGCATGCCCTGCGCATGGAAATCCGCGACGGTGAAAACCTGCTGCGCCAACTCGAACTCGGCGTGCTCGACGCGGCGCTGGTCTATCAACCGGAATATTGGCCGGGGTTGCAGGTCGAGCAGGTGCTGGAAGAAAAACTGATTCTGGTGCGCGCGCCTGATCGCCCGGATCCCTACGTTTATATCGACTGGGGCCCGGACTTCCGCCGCCAGCACGACGCCGCCCTGCCGGAAAAAGCCAAAGCCGCGCTGAGTTTCAACCTGGGCCCACTCGCCCTGCAATACATCCTGGAAAACGGCGGCAGCGGCTACTTCCGTACCCGTGTGGTGCGCACCTATCTTGAAAGCGGCGCACTGGAAACGGTGACCAAAGCCCCGGAATTCGGCTATCCAACCTATCTGGTGTATTCGCGTGATCGCGACTCGGCGACATTGCAGCAAGCCTTCAATCTGCTGCGTGAAGTGATCCGCACCGATGACGATTGGTCACAACGCTGGAACCCGCTGAGCTGATCGAGAAGCCCGAGTGTGCGCTTTACACCGGATCATGGCGCATGTGGCCTCAAGGTCCGGCCTGCATCGATGGCCGGATCGGCTAATCTGCCGGGTACAACAAAATACCCGCAGGTGAACGCAGTGAGGCAGACCACCGAGGCATTCCGCAGCCGCTATCGTGCGGCCATTCATCCGTGCTACAACCCGTGGCTGCACGGCGCCTTCGTGCTGCTGTTCGGGGTGCTGGCCATCGGCGCGTTCTGGAGCAGCGTGCACCAGGCGAGCTGGCTGGAATGGCTGAGCGTGCCGCTGACCCTGCTGTTTTTCAACTTTGGCGTGTACATGGTCCATCGCCATCTTGGCCACCACAAAAAAACCTTTGCCAAAATGTTCTACGCCCGGCATGCGGGCGACCATCACAGCTTCTTCACGCCCGGCCACATGACCTACGACAGCGCTCGCGACTGGCGGGTGATTCTGTTTCCGGCGTGGCTGATCGTGATCCATACGCTGGTGATTACCCTGCCGCTGTGGTGGCTGTTCGCGCAGTTCAACGCCAACGTCGCCGGGCTGTTCGCTGGCAGCATGGTGCTGGGTTATCTGACCTACGAGGTGTTTCATGCCGCCGAACACTTGCCGCCGCACAACCCGCTGACGCGCCTGCCGTGGATCCGTCAGATGCGCCATTTGCATGAGCTGCATCACCGTCGCGAGCGCATGCAAGAGCGTAATTTCAACATTGTTCTACCGCTGATGGACTACCTGTTCGGCACCCTTTACTGGGAGCCGCAAGCCGACCCTTTGAGCTATTCAAGAATGCCCATGACCCGCATGCAGCACCAGATCGATATCGCTGGCGACCCGATTGCCGTACTCGCCTACGCGGCCAGTGTCGGCCGCTGGCCCGAGTGGCATCCGTCATCGCTGAAGATCGACGGCCCATCCGGCCCGCTGCATGCCGGCGCATGCTTTGAAGAAGACATTCATGCCGGCGGCCGCGCAGGTCACCTGAGCTGGGCAGTCACCGAATACCTGCCCGGGCGACGCTGGTGCGCGCGGGCCCAGGGTGATCACGGGTTGTCGCTGGCGTTGACTTACGAGTGCTACGCCGAAGGTGACGGCACGCGGTTTGTGCGCACGCTGGATTATCGTTTCGACGGCTTGGGCATGCGTATCGCCAATCGATTGCTGCTCAAGCGCCGGATCGACCGTGAGTCCGCCGCATCCATGCTCGCGCTGCGTGACATGGCTACGCAGTATCTGGCTTCAGCGAGGGCCAGCGCATGAGGTGGGGGCAGTTTCTATTGTTGCTGATTGTCGTCGTCATCGCGTTTCTGCTGCTGATGCCCACCAAGGTCGAGCCGGTCGCCTGGACACCGCAGGCGGCGCCCTCGTTGAGCGAAGGGATCTACGCCGATAACCAGCGCCTCAAAGGTGCGGTGCAGGTCGGCCCCAGTGACATCGAAGGGCCGGAAGCGCTGCTGCTGGAAGGGGAATTCCTGATCACCGGTCTGCATGACGGTCGGCTGATCCGCAGCAGTCTTGATGGCAAGGAACGCAAAGTGCTGGCCGACACCGGTGGCCGGCCGCTGGGGCTTGCGCGGCATCCCAACGGGCTGCTGGTGATCGCCGACGGGGTCAAGGGATTGCTGTCTCTCGATGCACAGGGCCAGGTGACGGCCTTGACCAAAGAGGCCAATGGCGTGCCCTTCGGTTTCACCGATGATGTGGCGATCGACAAGTCCGGGCACTATGCCTACTTCAGCGATGCCTCCAGCCGATGGGGCTACGGTCATGACGGCGAGGCGATCATTGAGCACGGCGGTGACGGACGTTTGCTGCGCTATGACTTCCAGACCGGCAAGACCAGCATCCTGCTCGATAAACTGCAGTTCGCCAACGGCGTGACCCTCGGCCCGGATGATGCCTATGTGCTGGTCAATGAAACCGGCGCCTACCGCATCAGTCGCTTCTGGCTGAAAGGCCCCCAGGCGGGCACCCATGACCTGTTTATCGACAACTTGCCGGGGCTGCCGGACAACCTGTCATTCAATGGCCACGACCGTTTCTGGGTTGCGTTGTACGCACCGCGTAATGCCTTGCTCGATGGCACGGCCGGGCATCCATTCGTGCGCAAGATGATTGTGCGGGCGTTGAGCGTGTTGCCCAAACCCGTGGAGAAGCGCGGTTTTGTATTGGGGCTGGATTTGCAGGGCAAGGTGATTACCAATCTGCAGGATGCGAGCGACGGCAATTATTCGCCGATCACCACGGTGAGGGAGTATGGGGACTGGTTGTATTTCGGGTCGTTGAAGGCGATGCATATGGCGCGGATGCCGTTGGCTGATGCGCTGAAGTGAGTCTGTCGGTTTTGTGGTGAGTTGACTGACACCATCGCTGGCAGGCCAGCTCCCACAGGGGTTCACAGAGTATGTGCACGACCCAATACCTGTGGGAGCTGGCTTGCCAGCGATAGCGGTCTGTCAGTTGGAAGACTTGTCGAACTTGTCGGGGTCTTCGTCTTCAGGAAGATCCTCGACAGGCTCATCTGGATTGGCCGTGGTATGCGCCGGGCTGTTCGGCTCGGGATGCGTCGGCACCGGGTCGAATGCGCCCTGCTCTTCACTCGGGAATTTGGGATCGCTCATGAGGCACCTCGCAAGAAGTCGATGAATTCGGACTCTGTACATTCGAGGTGCCGGCAGGGGTTGTCGTTCCCGTCCATTTGCAACCGTAGGTCGGCGGACAACCAGAAGATCAGGACGGCGCCTGCAAGTGGCTGACGATCTCGTCCTTGACCTTCAGACGCTTCTCTTTGAGTTTTTTCAATGCGTCGTCGCTGGGGGCGTCCGAGGTGGCTGTCTCTGCCTTGACCACGTCGGCATCAGCCTGAGAATACTTGTTGATCAATGAATCCAGTCGCGGATCCTGGGTGCGTTTTTGCTGGATCTCTTCCTTCGTGCAGCTCAAGTCCTGAAACAGGTCATGGGGAACCGGCATGGAACACCTCCGTGAGTTGATCGGTGACCAACGCGACCGATTGCGCTGGCCAGCCATCAGAATGGCCTCGGTCGGGGCGTTCTGTCGACTCCCTGTCAGACCAGCGGTGGCCGTTCGTCGCCCTGTCGCAAATGCGATAAAACCTTTGATCGCCCTCGCCTCTCCACTCTTTAACGCTCACAAAAACCTGCGTGGAGATACACCAAATGGACGGATTCAACCTGCGTCACCTGGCTCTCGCCGTTGCCCTGAGTGCGAGCATGGGCAGCGCATTTGCCGCTACCGACAATGACTTCGTCGACAATGCCGCTGCCGGTGGCATCGCCGAGATCGAAACCAGTCGCCTGGCGCTGGAAAAAAGCCAATCGGCCGACATCAAGCAGTTTGCCGAAATGATGATCACCGATCACGGCAAGGCCAATGACGAACTGGCGACGATTGCCAAGGCTCACGATATCGAGGTGCCGGACACCACCACGCTGGTCAAACAGGCCAAAGAGAAAATCCTCGAAATGCGCGATGAATCCTTCGATGCGGCCTACGCCAATAATCAGGTCAAGGCCCACGAAGACACCATCGAGTTGTTCAAGAAGCAAGCCAATACCGTCACGGATGACAAGGTCAAAGGCGCGACCGAGCTGAAAGCCTTCGCCCAGAAAATGCTGCCAGGGCTGGAAAAACATCTGTCGGCGGCGAAAGAGCTGCAAGCCAAATATCCGAGCAAGTAAGTATCGGGCAGGCAAATAAAGAGGCCGCATCCAATGGATGCGGCCTCCTCGTTTCAGCCTTGATTAACCCCCGTCAGTATCAATATCCGCGTCGGTCTCCTCACCCGGCTTCGCCCGATCCGGCTCAGGTTCGAAACCGGGGCTGAACTCGTTGTCGTTATCGGTGTTCTGGTTCTTCTGATCCACTGCCGGATCAGCACTTTGCGCCTGGTCTGTATCGCCCTGTTGCTGCGCAGGCTGCGTCGGCGCCGATTGCCCCGGCACTTGCGGGTCAATCGCCGGGTCATTGCGATCGATCGGTTCCCCGGATTGATTGTTCTGCTGTGTCGATTGCTTGTTCATAAGCACCTCTTTAGTCATCGCCAGCGCGACTGAAACCAGTCGGGCCTTGCAGATTCGAAGCCGCCTGCACGCCAACGTTCAAAACTTCGCGCCTTGTAGCCATGCCGACTAGAGTTACTCGGGCCTTTCTTGAGGCAAATCAAAAATATCCTCGCAAGACTGCACAACTATTTGAAACGGCTACGGTCACTGATTTCGCGCCGATCAATTTGATGAAATCGGCCCCTCATTCGTTACGGAGCAACAGGCACATGGCAGCACTGCAGAACAGCACACTCGATGCGATGAAAAACAAGCAGGCACAACTGCTGGGCGAATGGATCAACGGCCTGGAAGCGAGCGGCGCCACGCGCAATCTGAAAGAACACGACCTGCAGCAGCAAACCAGCGAATTCCTGCAACTGGTGGTCACGGGCCTTGAGAGTGACAACGGCACCAACGTCAATGCGCAAGGTTGGGAAACGACCCGCCTGTTCCTTGAAAAGCTTTCCCATAGCCGCGCCCTGCTCGGCCAGGACTCGCAACAAACCGCGAGTTTCATCTTCGCCTTGAAAGGCCCGCTATTCAGGCTGCTGCAAGCGCACTACAAAGAACAACCGGCGCTGCTCGCCGAGCAGCTCTGGGAAGTTTCCGAATTGCTCGACGCCTTTGGCCTGCACACCATTCGGACCTTCCAGAAATCCCGCGAAGCGGTGATCAAGCGTCAGCAGGAAGAACTGCTGGAACTCTCCACACCCGTGGTCAAGCTTTGGGACGGCGTGCTGGCGTTGCCAATGATCGGCACCCTCGATTCGCAGCGCACACAGGTCGTGATGGAATCGTTGCTGCAACGCATCGTCGATACCGGTTCGGAAATCGCCATCATCGACATTACTGGTGTGCCTACCGTCGATACCCTGGTCGCCCAGCACCTGCTGAAAACCGTTACCGCGATCCGCCTGATGGGCGCAGATTGCATCATCAGTGGCGTGCGTCCGCAGATCGCGCAGACCATCGTGCACCTGGGGCTTGACCTGCAAGGCGTGGTCACCAAGGCCAATCTTGCCGATGCTTTGAAACTGGCCCTGACACGCCTGGGCATCACCCTCAGCAAAGCGGTCTGACGTCATGGAAAGAATTCCGATTCTTCAGATGGGCGAGTTCCTGCTGGTGACCATTCAGGTCGACATGCATGACCAACTCGCCTTGACCCTGCAGGACGATCTGTCCGAACGCATCAGCAGAACCTCGGCGCGTGGCGTGTTGATCGACATCTCGGCGCTGGACATGGTCGACTCGTTCATCGGCCGGATGATCAGCACGATCTCCGGCCTGTCGAAAATCATGGACGCCGAAACCATGCTGGTTGGTATGCAGCCGGCGGTGGCAATTACCTTGGTCGAACTCGGCCTGACTCTGCCCGGTGTCAGCACGGCGCTCAATGTCGAGCGTGGGATGAAAGTGCTGCGGGAACGAGTAAGTCAGCAATGACCGTGCGCAGTAGCGGTACTCAACCCATTCACATTGAGCAGGATGTGGTGCTGGCCCGCCAGACCGCACGCAAACTGGCCACCGAGTGCGGCATGCGCCTGATCGACCTGACCAAAATGGTCACGGCTGTCAGCGAACTGGCGCGCAACACCATGGTTTACGGGGGCGGCGGCGACATGGACTGGCAGATCCTCGATGAGGATCACAAGGTCGGTCTGCGCCTGACCTTTCGCGACGAGGGGCCGGGCATTGCCGACATCAAACTGGCAATGACCGACGGCTGGACGTCCGGCAGCGGCATGGGCCTGGGTCTGACCGGTGCGAAACGGCTGGTCCAGGAGTTCGAACTGGACACGGAGCCCGGCAAGGGCACCCGCATAACGATTACGCGATGGACATGAACATTAACGGGTCACTGACCCAAGTCTTACTGATCGAAGACAGCAGCCAGATCGGCTATGCAAGGCGCACGGCTCAACGGCTTGCCGAACAGCACGGTTTCAGTGAAAGCGATGCCGGACGCGTGGCACTGGTGGTCACCGAACTGGCGAGCAATCTGCTCAAACATGCCGGCCGTGGCGAGCTGCACTTGCGAGTGCTGCCACGTCAGGGCGATGCGGGGATCGAACTGCTGGCGGTGGATCGTGCCAAGGGTTTTGATCTGGAGGCATGCCTCACTGACGGGTTTTCTACCGGCGGCACCCAAGGCATCGGCCTTGGCGCGGTGTCACGCCAGGCCGATGTGTTTGACGTGTATGCCGACCACCGCGGAGCCGTGTTGCTCGCGCGTTTGTACCCGCGCAACACCCGTCAGCCTGACCAGCTTTACGGCGTTAGTCAGCACTCGCTGCATGACGACCCGGCCTGCGGCGATGTCTGGCATCTGGCGTATCACGGCGCAGATATCAGCGCGCTGATCGTTGACGGCCTCGGCCATGGTGAAGACGCCGAAATTGCCGGCCGCGCCGGCGAGGGAGCGTTCGCCCGTGCGCCTTTCAGCACACCGACGATGCTGATGGAAGACCTGCACCGGGACATGATCGGCACCCGTGGCGGCGCGGTGGCGTTTGCGCAGTTTCATGCCGATAGCGCCAGCCTCCGTTTCACCGGGGTGGGCAATATCGGCGCCAGTCTGATTGCTGCCGACAAATCCCGCGGACTGGCTTCGCACCCTGGCATCGTTGGCGTCCAGTACCGGAAAGCCCAGCCCTTTGACTATGCTCATGTGAACGGACATCTTTTGATCATGTACAGCGACGGTTTGCAGTCCCGTTGGAATCTTCAAGACTACCCCGGCCTGGTGCACCGCCATCCTGCCGTGATAGCCGCCATTTTGCATCGCGACTTCTGCCGCGGTCGGGATGATGTAACGGTACTGGTCGTTGCTCTGGAGGCCGCCCATGGCTGAGTCGCCCCTTGCGAGCAATGCCGAACAGGCTGCGCTGATCGCCCAGTTGCAGAGCGAAACTGAAGCCTTGCGCGCAGAGCTCGATGAAACCAATCAGGGCGTGCTGGCGCTGTACGCCGAGCTCGACATTCAGGCAGAGGAATTGCGCCAGGCTTCGGACCTCAAAAGCCGTTTCCTGTCGTACATGAGCCATGAGTTCCGCACCCCGCTGGGTTCGATCCTGAGCATCAACAGCCTGCTCGCCGACGAGCTGGACGGGCCGCTGAGCCCCGAGCAACACAAACAGGTCGCCTTCGTCAGCACTGCCGCCCGCGAGCTTAGCGACATGGTGGACGACTTGCTCGATCTGGCGAAAATCGAGGCCGGACGCATCACCATTTCCCCGGCGTGGTTCGACATGTTCGATCTGTTTTCCGCCCTGCGCGGGATGTTTCGGCCCATCGTCGATGCGTCGGCAGTGGACCTGATCTTCGAGGAACCCAAAGGCCTGCCGCGCCTGTACACCGACGACAAGAAACTCGCGCAAATCCTGCGCAACTTCATTTCCAACTCGCTGAAGTTCACCACGCGTGGCGAAGTGCGGGTTTCGGCGCGACTTGAAGGCACGGACAAAGTACGTTTTGCCGTCAGCGACACAGGTATTGGTATCGCGGCGGAGCTGCATGGTGCATTGTTCGAGGACTTTTCCCAGGTCGACTCGCCGCTGCAGAAACGCTTGCGCGGCACCGGCCTGGGACTTTCCTTGTGTAAACGCTTCGCGACCCTGTTGGGTGGAGAGGTCGGAATGGACAGCGCACCGGGCGTCGGCTCGACCTTCTACGTGACTATTCCGTTGGCGATCGCTTTGGAGAACGTCGATGAAACGTGACATCCGCCTGTTGATCGTCGATGACAACGTTGCCACCCGCTATGCCTTGCGCAAACGTCTTGAACGCCACGACTATGAAGTCCTCGAGGCCGGCACTGGCACTGACGGTCTGGCGTTGATCGAAAGCGAAGCGTTCGACGCCCTGATACTCGACGTCAACCTGCCGGACATGAGCGGCTTCGATATTGTGCGCATCCTGCGTGCCGATGCCCGTACCGCACTGCTGCCGGTGATCCACGTCTCGGCGGCATCGATCCAGACCGGCGACATCATCACCGGCCTCAATGCCGGTGCCGATGCCTACCTGATTCACCCGGTCGACCCGGACGTGCTGCTCGCCACCCTGCGCACCCTGCTGCGGGTGCGCGACACAGAAAATGCATTGCGCGAAAGCGAGGCGCGGTTCCGCGAGATTTTCGTCAATGTGTCCGCGCCCATTGCGGTGCTGGACGCCAACCTCAAGGTGCATGAGTGCAACCACGCGTTTACCCAGCTGATTCTGGATAACCGCGACCCGCAGGCCCTGAGCGAATGCTTCGCCGACGACCAAAACGCGATTCTCAATGAACTGCGCCTGCGCCTGATCGATGGCGAACGCTGGAAAGGCACGCTGAACATGCGCGTACAAGGCGAGATTCGCGAGACCGAATGGCAGATTTCGCCGTACCGCACGCCCGAGCTGAGCCTGGTATTTGTAGAAGACGTCACCGAACACCGCCATCGCGAACGCACGCATCTGGCACGCCTGGATGACACGACCTCACAACTGGAACGCGCCGAATCGCAGTTGCTCCAAGTGCAGAAAATGGATGCCCTGGGCAAGCTCACCGGCGGCATTGCCCACGACTTCAACAACCTGCTGACCGGCATCATCACCAGTCTTGAGCTGATCCAGAAACGCATCGACGACAATCGTCCGGAAAAGGTCAAGTTGTATGCCGAAGCGGCGCTGAATTCCGCGATGAGCGCAGCCTCGCTCACCCATCGTTTGCTGGCGTTCGCCCGTCAGCAACCGCTGGACACCCGGCCCGTAGATATCAACGAGCACATGCGGTCGCTGGAAGAACTGCTGGTGCGCACCATCGGTGAGCGGATTGCGCTCAAGCTTGAGCTGACCAACAAACCGGCAATTGCGTTGGTCGATCCGAGCCAGCTGGAAAGCGCGATGCTCAACCTGGTGATCAACGCCCGAGATGCGCTGCCCCATGGCGGCAACATCTGGGTCAACACCTACGCGGCGTATTCCCACGGTGATCCGAATCTGGCCGATGGCGCCTATGTGGCGTTGTCGGTGCGCGATGACGGCACCGGTATCGAGCACAACGTGATCGACAAGGTTTTCGACCCATTCTTCACCACCAAACCCTTGGGCCAGGGCACCGGGCTGGGCTTGTCGACGATTTATGGTTTTGCCCGGCAATCGGGTGGTGATGCGCACATTCGCAGTGTCGCCCGACGGGGCACGGAAGTGACCATCATGTTACCGGCCACCAGCCATCCGGTCGGCGTTGAAGCTTCACCAGAGGTAGTCAATGCGCGGGGTACTGGCGAGCATGTGCTGATCGTCGAAGACATGGCTGCGGTGCGGATGTTCGTCACCGAAGTGCTGGAAGATGCCGGTTACCGCTGCACTCAGGCCGGCGACATCGAGACGGCGCTGGACCGCTTGCAGAACGATCCATCGATCAACCTGTTGCTGAGCGACGTCGGCTTGCCGCGCATGAGCGGGCGAAAACTGGCAGATGTTGCGCGAGGCTGGCGCGAAGAATTACCGATTCTGTTCATGACCGGCTACGCCGAAACCGCGCTCAACCGTCAGGTGTTTCTCGGCGAAGGGATGGACATGCTGGTCAAACCGTTTCAGATCAGCGAATTGCTGGACAAGGTTCGCCGCACACTCGACGGCGCCTGAACCACCGCTATCGCTAGCAAGCCAGCTCCCACACGAATTGAAGGGAACTCGAAACCGGAGCACATCCCAAAAACCTGTGGGAGCTGGCTTGCCAGCGATTAGGCCACTCGCTCAACATCAATGCTGCCTGTTCCACCGCTATCGCTGGCAAGCCAGCTCCCACACGAATTGAAGGGAACTCGAAACCCGAGCACAACCCAATAACCTGTGGGAGCGGGCCTGCCAGCGATCAGGCCCGCTCGCTCAACATCAATGCTGCCTGTTCCACCGCTATCGCTGGCAAGCCAGCTCCCACATGGATTGAAGGGAACTCAAAAACCGAGCACAACTCAATAACCTGTGGGAGCTGGCTTGCCAGCGATTAGGCCCGCACGCTCAACATCAATGCTGTCTGCTCCACCGCTATCGCTGGCAGGCCAGCTCCCGCAATGGAGTGAAGGGAACTCAAAACCCGAGCACAACCCAATAACCTGTGGGAGCTGGCTTGCCAGCGATTAGGCCTGCTCGCTCAACATCAATGCTGCCTGCTCCACCGCTATCGCTGGCAAGTCAGCTCCCACAATGGAGTCAAGGGAACTCGAAACCCGAGCACAACCCAATAACCTGTGGGAGCTGGCTTGCCAGCGATCAGGCCTGCTCGCTCAACATCAATGCGGCCTGCTCCACCGCTATCGCTGGCAAGCCAGCTCCCACAATGGAGTGAAGGGAACTCAAAACCCCAGCACAACCCAATAACCTGTGGGAGCTGGCTTGCCAGCGATTAGGCCACTCGCTCAACATCAATGCTGCCTGCTCCACCGCTATCGCTGGCAAGCCAGCTCCCACAATGGAGTGAAGGGAACTCAAAACCCGAGCACATCCCAAAAACCTGTGGGAGCTGGCTTGCCAGCGATTAGGCCTGCTCGCTCAACATCAATGTTGCCTGCTCCACCGCTATCGCTGGCAAGCCAGCTCCCACATGGAATGAAGGGAACTCAAAACCCGAGCACGACCACAAAAACCTGTGGGAGCTGGCTTGCCAGCGATTAGGCCAGACGGATCGACGCCATTATCGGCTCAGGGCGCGGGCGAGGAATGGCGCAGTCCGGCTTTTTTTGCTGGCAGCCACTTTCTGCGGCGTGCCCGCCACGACAATTTTGCCGCCCTCATCTCCCGCTCCCGGGCCGATGTCGATCACCCAGTCGCTCTGCGCAACCACGCGCATTTCATGCTCGACCACGATGACCGTGTGCCCGGCTGTCACTAGCGAATCCAGTTGTTCCAACAGTCGGTCGACATCCCGCGGATGCAGGCCGGTGGTCGGTTCATCCAGCACATACAACGTCGCGCCGCGCTGATTGCGCTGCAACTCGGTGGCCAGTTTGATCCGCTGCGCCTCACCGCCCGACAGCTCCGTGGCCGGTTGACCAAGTCGTAGATAACCAAGGCCGATATCGCGCAACACCTCCAGCGAACGGCGAATCCCCGGCTGCCCGACAAAAACTTCCACCGCCTCATCGACCGTCAATTGCAGCACCTGCGCGATGCTCAAACCCTCCCACAAAACCGCCAGCGTCTGCGGGTTGTACCGCGCGCCATGACACGTCGGGCACGGCGCATACACGCTGGGCATGAACAGCAACTCGACACTGACAAACCCCTCACCCTCGCACGTTGCGCAACGACCCTTGGCAACGTTGAAGGAAAACTGCCCGGCGTCATAGCCCGCCGCCCGCGCCTGGGGAGTGGCGGCGAACAGCTTGCGCACGTTGTCGAACAGCCCGGTATAGGTCGCCAGATTGGAGCGCGGCGTACGACCGATGGGTTTCTGATCGACCTGCACCAGGCGCTTGATCGACTCCAGCCCGGCCGTGATCTGGCCGCTGCTGACTTGCGGCGCGTCGTCTTCAAGGCTCAGCTCTTCAGCCTCAGCCTCAACGCTCGGCCGTCCCAGTTGTGCACCGACCAGTTCCAGCAACGCCTGACTGACCAGACTCGACTTGCCGGAACCGGACACACCGGTCACCGAAGTGAAACAGCCCAAGGGAAACTCGGCACTGAGGTTGTTGAGGTTATTGCGGGTGATGCCTTCCAGCTTCAGCCACGCCGTCGGCTTGCGCGCGGCACGCGTCTGGCGTGGCATTTCGGCGAACAGATAAGCGCGGGTCTGCGATTGTTCGATGTCGGCCAGCCCCTCAGGTGGGCCGCTGTACAACACCTCACCGCCCTTCTCACCCGCCGCCGGCCCGACGTCGATCAACCAGTCAGCGCGGCGCATGGTTTCCAGATCATGCTCAACCACAAACAGCGTGTTGCCATCGGCCTTCAAGCGCTGCAAGGCTTCGAACAACGCCTCTCCGTCGGCCGGGTGCAAACCGGCGGAGGGTTCGTCGAGCACGTAAATCACGCCAAACAACTGCGAGCCCAATTGCGTCGCCAATCGCAGGCGCTGCAGCTCACCGGACGACAAAGTCGGCGTGCTACGTTCCAGAGCCAGATAGCCCAGACCCAGTTCGGTCAACGTGGTGACCCGTTCCAGCAGATCCTCGGCAATGCGCTGCGCCGCCAGGCGTTTTTCCAGTGACAGGTTCGGTGTGTGGCGCACATCTGGCGCGCTGGCGTGACCACTGGCCCCCTTTGCGACGCGTTGTTGACGGGCGTCGCGGGTTTGCGCGTGACTGAGGGTTTCGCCGGTTTCCTCGGCATGTTCGAGGTAACTGGCAGCCGCCACCGGTTTTAGAACTTCAGCGACTTGCAGCAGCGGCATCTGTGACAACTCACCGATGTCGTACCCGGCAAATGTCACCGCCAACGCCTCGCGCTTCAGCCGTTTGCCATCGCACAACGGGCAAGGGCTGCCGAGCATGAACCGCGCCACGCGCTTTTTCATCAGCGCACTTTGCGAGTGGGTGAAGGTGTGCAGGATGTAGCGGCGGGCGCCGGTGAAGGTGCCTTGATAACTCGGCTCCATCTTGCGCTTGAGGGCGACACGGGTCTCTTCCGGGGTCAGCCCGGCGTACACCGGCACGGTCGGGGTTTCTTCGGTGAAGAGAATCCAGTCGCGCTGCTTTTTCGGTAACTTTCGCCATGGGATGTCGACGTCGATGCCCATCGTCACGAGGATGTCACGCAGGTTCTGTCCCTGCCATGCCAGCGGCCAGGACGCCACGGCACGCTCGCGAATGGTCAGGTTCGGGTCCGGCACCATCAACGCTTCGGTGACTTCATAGACCCGCCCCAGACCATGACAATCAGGGCAGGCGCCCTGCGGCGTGTTCGGCGAAAAGTCTTCGGCGTACAGCATCGCCTGCCCCGGCGGGTAACTGCCGGCGCGGGAATAGAGCATGCGGATCAGGCTCGACAACGTAGTGACACTGCCCACCGAGGAGCGCGTGCTCGGCGTGCCCCGCTGCTGTTGCAGGGCCACGGCGGGAGGCAGGCCTTCGATGGAGTCGACATCCGGCACTCCGACCTGATCGATCAGCCGCCGCGCGTATGGCGCGACCGATTCGAAGTAGCGGCGCTGGGCTTCGGCATACAAAGTGGAAAACGCCAGGGACGACTTGCCCGACCCGGACACGCCGGTGAACACCACCAACGCATCGCGGGGGATGTCGATGTCAACGTTTTTCAAGTTGTGCTCACGGGCGCCGCGCACGCGAACCATGCCGGCGGGTGCTTTGGAGGTGCGTTTTGAAGTCATCAGCCTGCCTTGGTGGGAAGTTTTCAAGCTCAGCCGCTTAGCACCGAACGAATCATCTGCAACAACGATTCCGGGCCATATGGCTTGCCGAGCAAATGTGTGTCGGGGCTCAACTGGTGATTGCGCGAGATGATGTCGCGGGTATGCCCGGAGGTGAACAGCACCGCCACCGGAGGCTTCTGCACCTTGGCCCAGGCGAACAGGTCGGAACTCTTGATCAGTCCAGGCATGACCACGTCGGTGAAAATCAGATCCACTTCAACGCCTTCCAGCAGCATCTGCATCGCGGCATCGCCGTTGCCGGCAATCAGTACCTGATAGCCCTCATCGCGCAGCAATTCCACTGCCGAGGCCCGCACCGCGTCGTTGTCCTCGACCACCAGAATGGTCTCGTTGCCCCCGCCCAACACTTCATCAGCGGTGGAGCACTCTTCGCGAATCGGCCGCAAACTGCGCGGAAAGTACAGCTCGACCCGCGTACCTTCGCCCAGCTTGCTGTCGATCTCGACATGCCCGCCGCTCTGTTTGACGAAACCGAACACCATGCTCAAGCCGAGCCCGGTGCCCTGGCCATCGGCCTTGGTGGTGAAGAACGGTTCGAACACCTGCTCCAGTATCTGCGCGGGAATGCCGACGCCGGAATCGCAGACCGTCACCCGCACGAATTCGCCGGGGACGATGCCTTTGCCGGCGCAAAACGTGCTGTCCAGAAACGTATTGAAGGCGCTCAGCACAATCGTGCCCTCGCCTTTCATGGCATCGCGAGCGTTGATCGCCAGGTTGAGAATGGCGTTTTCAAGTTGATTGCGGTCGACGTTGATGTGCCACGGTTCTTGCGGCAATTGCACATCGATGTGAATGGTTTCGCCCAGCGCCCGTTGCAGCAACTCGCCGACGCCTTCGAAGATCTGCTGCGGATTGCACACGGCCGGCGACAGCGGTTGACGCCGGGCAAACGCGAGCAGTTGCGAAGACAGCTTGGCCCCGCGCTCGACCGCCGCCAGCGAAGCGCTGACGCGCCGCTGCACGTTGGCGTTATCCGGCTCATGCCGCGCCAGCAGGTGCAGGTTGCCGGCAATTACCTGCAACAGGTTATTGAAGTCATGGGCCACGCCACCGGTAAGTCCGCCAATGGACTCGAGCTTTTGCGATTGGCGCAGTTGTTCTTCGGCAGTGAGCCGCGCTTCGACTTCATCGGCCACGCGCTGTTCGAGGTTACGGGTGAACTTGAGCAGGGACTCTTCGGCGCTCTTGCGCTCATGAATGTCGATCAACACCCCGGGGAAACGCAGTGCTTCACCGCGTTCGTCGAATTCGCAACCGCCGCTGGCCAGCACCCAAAGGTAACTGCCATCGCTGCGCAGTACGCGGTATTCGACGTTGTACGGCGCGCCGGTCTTTACACAATGGTCGATATTTTCCTGAACCCAGGCACGGTCATCGGGGTGAATTCGCGATTGCACAAAGTGTTGTGCCAGATTGCTCAGATCATGGTCCGGTGGGTAAGAAAACGTGCGGGCAAAACGCTCATCCGCCGACAACACATTGTGCTTCACATCCCAGACAAACGAGCCGAGCAAAGCCCCGGCGTTGAGCGCCAGGCGCACACGTTCGTTGTCGGCGCGGAAGGCTTCTTCCGCGGCTTGACGCAATTGTTCGGAGCGCACGAGTTCGGTGGTTTCCACCACCATTGCCATGACCCCGGACGGGCGACCTTCGTCATTAGCCACAGGGCTGTAATAAAGATCCATCCAGACGTCTTCCGGAACCCCGTCGCGCAACAACACCAGCTCTTTGTTGCGAAACGACAAAGTGCCACCCGCCAGGCAAGTGTCGACCACATGCCGATTGAACTCGGCAACTTCCGGCCAACCCAACTCCACCGGCACGCCAAGCAAGTAAGGATGGCGGCCACCGGCAAACTCCGAGTAGGCGTCGTTATAGATCATGTAACCGGCGCGGCCCCACAGCATGACCATCGGCAACGGCGAGGCGAGCATCATCTGCACGGCGCAGCACAGACTGGCGGGCCAACGATCGAGCGGGCCCAACTCGGTATGGCTCCAGTCGAACGCGCAGATGCGTGCGGCCATTTCGCCTTTCCAGCCTTCACAACCGTGGCTATCGGATAAAAACTGCATCGAGTGACTCGGTGTCCTGTGTGTTTGCCCGAATGATCGCGAAACCAGATCTCTGCGATCGCACGTCTGTTTCGAGCATCGTCTGACTCATTGGTTTCATTAGAGGTATAGCCGATTTCAAGGCCGGCTCAGGATTAAACGCCGATCAGGTGTTTGAGCGGATGGTAGCCAGTTTTCATCTTCGCGGCGACGTCGAGAATCGCCTTCTCGATACCGTTGAGGTGCGTGCAGGTCAACTCGATGGCAGCACTCTGATTACCGGCCTCGATGTACTCGATCAGGCGCAGGTGTTCGTCGTCGCGGCAGACTTCATGGCTGTCGTCGTCCAGTGCAGCGGCATACAGCGAGGCACGGGAAATCAGCTTCTGGAACCAGTCGAGCAGCACCGGGTTATTGAGACTGCGCGCGAGTTTGATGTGGAATTCACCGAGCAGGTAAATCAGCCGCTGATGGTCCCCGGCCGCGTGAGCCTCATCTTCCAGCAGCAGGTGTTCACGCAGCTCTTGCATCGCCGCAGTGTCCTTGCGGCGGCACAGTTCAGTGACGATGCCGATCTCGATCAAGCGCCGGGTTTCGAACAGCGAACGGATCTCTTCATTGCTCGGCAACGACACCGACGCACCTTTATTGGGCTCGGTCGTCACCAGTCCGTCGGCCTCCAACTGCTTGAGCGCGGCGCGAACCGACGTGCGGCTGACATTAAATAACTCCGCCAGCGAGGCTTCGCCCAGTTTCATCCCCGGACGCAGCGATCGCTTGCTGATCGCCTCGTAAACCCCTTGGTAGACGCGGTCGACCGTGGTTTCCGGTTTTTTCTCGGTCATTCGAAAGCTCCTTCAGTGCTGGCAACGCAGCAGTGGCGCATGAACTGTCGCGCAGAATATCGCCTTCGGCCGGAAGATGCAGGGTCTTGATTGCAAGTCGATGGGGCGAGGTAGCGTTGCCGCTGATGCGCTCGTAGCAAGCGCGGACGGAGGCACTGGGAGTGCTGAGCCAACCCTGAAAACAAAAGATCGCAGCCTTCGGCAGCTCCTACAGGGAAATACATTCCGAATGTAGGAGCTGCCGAAGGCTGCGATCTTTTGATCTGCGTTTTTAGTCCGTGCCGTACTTCGGCGAACGCGGACCGTACAACAGACCTGCCGGATGTCCGGCCGACAGCAGGCGGTTACTCGCCACGCCGGCAATCGGGAAACCGGCATCGGTGGAACTGTTGATGATCTGCTTCACCGCCGCCGTGATCAGCATGCCGATCAGGCCGCCGCCACCGTTGTTACCGCCCTCTTCGCTCGAGGCACGGGCCGAGCCGGTCCACAGCGTGGTGCCGCTTTTCAGGTCAACCAGTTTCGCCGTTGCAGTAACTGCGGTTTCGCTGCTGATCACCATGTAACGCGTGCCGTATTCGGTCACGGTGATATACAACGCCGCATCGGCGCCGAAGATTTCCTGCAGCTTGTTCGCCGGAGCCTGGTGAATATCATCCGGCGTGGTCAAACCATTCTGGCGAAAGGTCTCGTCAACCAGTGTGATCGGCAACACGTAGTAACCGGCCTCAGCCAGTGGAAACGTTACCTGCGACAGCAGGCTGTAAGATGCTTTGACGTCAGGCGAAGTGTTCAGCGGCGGCAATACCAGAATGGTCTTGGGCCGTGCCTGCTTGTACGCCGAATAGTCCACGGTCTTGGGCTTGACGCAGCCACCGAGCACGCTCAGCGCCAGCACGCCGACCAGCAGTTTCACTGCACGCGGAATCATTTGGCGTCTCCGGTCTTGGCGTTTTTAAGCAGAAAATCCATGTACGTGCCGGACTCGGGAAACAGCGTCTTTTCGGTGCGGAACTGCTGCACCATCTGATCATCCTTGCCCATGCTCAGATAGAGCAGGCCCAGGTGCGCGTGGTAACCCGGTGGTACGGCCTTACCGGTGGAGCGAATTTTTTGCAGGTCACGCTCAAGCGCTTCGGCCTGGGCTTCTTTCGGCTCTTCGCCTTTGAAGTATTCGTAGACCTGCGGTTCGTAGCCTTCCCACTGGTAAAGGGTTTTCGGGCCGGCACAACCGGCCAGCAAGGTGCTGGCGGCCAGGGTCAAGGCCAGCAGCGACCGCGACAGAGTCAAATTCATGTGTTGTTGCTCCTTGCAATGGGCGTCGATCAGTTGCCCGGTTTCCAGGCACCGGCGTTCATGCCATCGACCAGACGATTGATCGCCTCGCGCATGGCCAGATCCAGGACTTTGCCGTTGAGGGTGGAGTCGTAGGCAGCGGTACCGCCGAAGCCGATGATTTCGCGGTTGGACAAGGCGTACTCGCCTGCGCCCTGGGTCGAATACACCACTTCCGAAGTGCTGATGTTGACGATATTCAGGTTGACCTTGGCGTAAGCGACCTGGGTCTTGCCACGGCCGAGAATGCCGAACAATTGGTGATCGCCAGTCTCTTTACGGCCGAACTCGGTGACGTCACCGGTGACCACGTAATCGGCGCCTTTCAGACGCTGGGCCTGGCCCTTGATCGCCGCTTCCTGCTGGATTTCGCCCATGTTGTCGCGATCCAGCACGGAGAAACGGTTGGTCTGCTGCAAGTGCGTGATCAGGATGGTCTTGGCCTGACCGCCGAGACGGTCAACGCCGTCGGAAAAGATCCCGCGCATATAGCTGGAACGGTTGTCGAACTTGCCCACCGCCATCGGCACGCGAACGCCGGTCCAGACTTGAGAAGCACTTTCAACCTTGGCCACCGGCAACGCGCGGGAGCTTTCGGTAGCGCAACCGGTGAGCGAGGTAGCCAGCGTGCCGAGTACCGCAATTGCAACGCCTGAGACCAACATCCGGGAGATCATTCTCACTGTGTATTCCTTCTTGAAAAACGGTGTGTCCCGGCACGGCAAAGCGGTGGGGAGCGGAAAAGGGGCGGCATTATGACAAAGTGCCATCATTCGCGACAGATTTTTTTGACGCCAATTAATCGGCTCAAAATGACCGTGACTGGTTCGTCCTCGCGCACCCGAATGATTCGTGTCGGCAGATATAAAGCGGATCAGTGAAAATCGCGGCTCTGCACGCGGATGCCGTTGAGCAGCGGGCTCAGATCACTCAGGCGTCCGGCGATCAGGTGGCGCACTTCGCCTTCGCGTTCCCAGCGGCCATCGACCCTGAGCAGTTGCGAGCCGACCAGCACCTGGCGCTGACGCTCGGCGAGGTCGCGCCAGACCACCACGTTGACGTTGCCGAACTCGTCTTCGAGCGTGACAAACGTCACGCCGCTGGCAGTGCCCGGACGTTGCCGGCCCGTGACCAATCCGGCAATGCTGACCGGGCGTCCGTGCTCGATATCGAGCAACTCTTGCGAACTGCGGCAGCGCCGCGCCTTCAACTCATTGCGCAGCAGCGCCAGCGGATGCGGCCCCAGCGTGGTGCCGACCGTTGTGTAATCCGCGTGCAGGTCCTCGCCAACACTGGGTTTGGGCAGCACCACGTCAGGCTCTTCCTGACTCGACAACCCGGCAAACAACCCAAGCTGTTTCTGCACCCCGGCCACTTCCCAGCGCGCCCGATGCCGATGTCCGGCCAGACCGCGTAACGCCCCGGAATCTGCCAGCAACGCCTGCGCCCGACTGTCGAGCCCGGCGCGCTCCCCCAGATCGGCGACATCGGCAAATGCTCCGCGTGCCCGCGCCGCCTCAATACGCCGGGCGTCGTCCTCACGAAAACCCTTGATCATCCGCAGGCCCATGCGGATCGCCGGTTGCGCGCCGCTGATCGGTTCCAGGCTGCAATCCCAGTCACTGGCGCGCACATCCACCGCACGGATCTGCAACTGATGCCGGCGCGCGTCCTGCAGAATCTGGTCAGGACTGTAGAACCCCATCGGCCAGCTGTTGATCAGCGCACAGGCGAATGCCGCAGGTTCATGGCACTTGAGCCAGCAACTGGCATACGTCAGCAAGGCGAAGCTGGCGGCGTGGGATTCGGGAAAACCGTAACTGCCGAAGCCTTTGATCTGCTCGAAAATCTGCGCGGCGAACTCCGGTGTGTAGCCGTTTTTCTTCATGCCGGCAGCGAGTCGTTCCTTATGCGGCTCCAGCCCGCCGTGGCGTTTCCAGGCAGCCATGGAGCGGCGCAACTGATCGGCCTCGCCGGGGCTGTAGTCGGCGGCGACGATGGCGATCTGCATCACCTGTTCCTGAAACAGCGGCACGCCGAGGGTGCGTTTAAGCACCACTTCCAGTTCCGGCGAAGGATAGGTTTCCGCCTCTTCCTTGTTTCTGCGGCGCAGGTACGGATGGACCATACCGCCCTGAATCGGCCCCGGCCGGACGATGGCCACCTCGATCACCAGATCGTAAAACTTCGCCGGTTTCAGGCGCGGCAACATCGACATCTGCGCACGGGACTCGATCTGGAACACGCCGATGGTGTCGGCACGGCTGATCATCTCGTAGGTCGGTTTGTCTTCGGCAGGAATCGTCGCCAGTGTCAGGTCTTGATGGCGATGACGGCGCAGCAGATCGAAACAGCGGCGGATCGCACTGAGCATGCCCAGCGCAAGAATATCCACCTTGAGCAGCCCGACCGCGTCGAGATCGTCCTTGTCCCACTGGATGATCGTGCGGTCAGCCATCGCCGCATTCTCCACCGGCACCAGACTGTCGAGCGGCTGTTCGGAAATCACGAAACCGCCGGGATGTTGCGACAGGTGCCGGGGAAAACCGATCAGTTGCCCGGTCAGGCTCAGCACCCGGCGCAGCACCGGGCTGTCGGGGTCGAAGCCGCCTTCGAGCAAGCGCGCAAGCGGCGGCGTTTCATCGCTCCAATGGCCGCAGCAATCGGCCAGCGCGTTGATTTGATCGGGCGGCAGGCCCAGGGCCTTGGCCACATCGCGCACCGCGCCGGCCGCGTGATAAGTGCTGACCACCGCCGTCAACGCCGCACGGTTGCGACCATAACGACGAAACACATATTGCAGGACTTCTTCGCGACGTTCGTGTTCGAAATCGACGTCGATGTCCGGCGGCTCGTTGCGCTCTTTCGACATGAAGCGTTCGAACAACAGCGTGGTGCGATCCGGATCGATCTCGGTAATGCCCAAGGCAAAACACACCGCCGAGTTGGCCGCCGAACCGCGGCCCTGACAGAGGATGTGCTGTTCGCGGGCGAAGTTCACCACATCATGCACCGTGAGGAAGTAGCTTTCGTAACCGAGTTCGGCGATCAGCTTTAATTCCTTGTTGATCTGCCGCAGCACCTTGAAGGGCGCGCCTTGTTTCCAGCGCCAGGCGATGCCCGCTTTAGTAAGGTGCCGTAACCAGGAACTGCCGGTGTGTCCGTCCGGTACCAGCTCTTTGGGATATTGATAACGCAACTGACTCAGCTCGAATGTACAACGCCGAGCCAGCGCGACTGACTCATCCAGCAACGCCGGCGGATACAGTTCCCGCTGCACCTCGACGCTGCGCAGATGCCGTTCGCCATTGGGGTGCAGGCGCAATCCGGCTTCGGCCACGGGCACGTGGTGCCGAATTGCCGTCATGGTGTCCTGCAAGGCACGCCGGCCACGGGCGTGCATGTGCACATCGCCACTGGCCACCGCGGCAATCCCCAACTCAGCGGCCAGGCTCAACAACGCCGCCAATCGCCGCTGATCGTCCTGCCCGCGATGCAATTGCACCGCCAGCCACAGCCGTTCGCCGAAGGTTTGCCGGAGCCAACGCCCCTCTTCCACGTCATCGACGCTGTCCGGCACCCAAAGCGTCAGCAACCCCGGCAACGGCTCGCTGAAGTCCTCGCGCAGCACCTGATACTGGCCTTTTTGCGTACGCCGCCGGGCGCGGGTTATCAGGCCGCACAGTGCCTGATAACCGGCAAGGTTCTCCACCAACAGCACCAGTTTCGGGCCGTTTTCGATGCGAATTTCGCTGCCGATAATCAACGGCAGTTCAACGGATTTCGCCGCTTGCCAGGCACGCACGATCCCGGCCAGCGTGCATTCATCGGTGATCGCCAGCGCCTGATAGCCGTGCTTTTTCGCCCGCTGGAACAGCTCCAGCGCACTGGAAGCACCGCGCTGGAAACTGAAGTTCGACAGGCAGTGCAATTCGGCGTAGCCATCGTTCATGCGAACCAGCCCTGCAGCCACAACGGGCCGCCCTCGCCCACCGCCCGATAGGCCCAGCCCTGCTGCCCGGCGCGGTTCTGGATCAGGTAGTAATCGCGGCGCACATCGTCACCGTCCCACCAGCCGGATTCGATGCGCTCAGGCCCCATGAGGATCCGTGCCGCACCCTCCGGTACGCTCTGCGGTTCGCCCAGCAACCAGCCCGGACGCTGGACACTCGGCAAACCGGCGCAGCGCTGTTTGTCGACGGCGTTTTGCCACGCGCACTCCGGACGATGGTCGGCCTGAAAACGCAGGCCTTGCACCGCGTCGTCGCCCAGCCTTGCGCGCAGGCGTTCGCGTAATTGCTCCCAAGGCAAGGTCTGCTGCGGACGGTCGTCGAACAATTCCTGAAACTGCGGCACGAAACTCGGCAGATCTTCGGCGCGCAGCCGGAAGCCGCGCACCGGGGCCTCGACCTGCACTTGTTCCAGTCGGCCACGGGCCAGTTCGAAGAGCATCGCCGGGTCGCGCTCGGCGCTGAGCAGGCCGACCTTGATCAGCGTATCCGGCAACCCGGCATGTTCCAGATGCAGATCGAAACGCTGCACGCCGCTGTCGCGCCCACACAGGAACGCCGATAGATCGCCGGTCAGGCGGCGCAGTGGAAACAGCAGCGCCTGATGGGACTGCACGTCGAAATTGAGTTCGATGCGCACATCGAAACGATCCGGTGGCAGATAAAACGCCAGCGCCAGCGGACGTGCGCCAAACAGGGTGTCGAGATGCTTGAGCATCTGCGCCTCGAAGCGCCGCGCCAAGGCCTGACGCGGCAGGCTCTGCACCTGACTGAGACTGCGCAGCCCCATGCGCGACAATGCCGTGGCCACGTGTGGCTCCAGGCCGACGCGGTCGATGGGCAATTGCCCCAGGTGATGCTGCAAGGCTTCACCGTCCGGCACCACCAAACCGTCATAAGCATTGGCCAGTACTCGTGCCGCCACCGGGTTGGGCGCGGCGACGATGCGATGACGAAAACCCAGCTCGGTCAGCTCTTTGCGCAACCGCACTTCGAACTGCGCCCAGGAACCGAACAGGCCCAGGCTCGATTCGATCTCGAACACCACGGTACGCGGATAATGCACGCTGACCTGTGAGCTGAAACGATAGGCCCATGCGGCGAGAAACTGCTGCCAATGCTCGACCTCGGCGACGTCGTAATCGGCGGTGGCAAAGCCTTTGCTCAAGGCTTGCGCAGCGGTCATGGACTGGCCGGGGCGCAAGCCAAGTTTGCGCGCCGCGCCATTTACGGCTTGCAACACCCGGCGCTGGGCCGGGCCGCTGAGCAGCACCAACGGTTCATCGGGGTCGGGGCGCTGACGCAGCACGGCGTCGAGGGCCAATTGCGGGAACAGAATACACACCCAGCGCATGACGACCTCAGTGACCTACGGCAAAGGCAATGGGCGTAGCGCGAGCCAGGCCGCCACGGCATTTGAGCACGCGCAACTGGGCAGGTTTGGCATCAATGGCAATGCGCAACGCCGCCGGTGACGGGTTGATCGCCTCGCTCAGCGAGCGCCAGGCAAAGGCCAGGGTCTGGCCGGTTTCCGCCGCCACCTGCAAACGCCTTAACGCGCGGTCATCAGCCTTGTGCGGCCAGCACAGCACCGCGCCGCAACTGCCGGAGCGCAGGCATTGTTCCGCCGCCCACAAGGCATCGCGCTCACTGGCCTGAATCACCGACAACTGTCGCAGATCGACCCCGGCGTTTTCCCACGCTTGCGGGTAGGGCACGAACGGCGGCGCCACCAGCACGATGCGCTCGCCCGCCGCCGACAGCCGCGCCAGCGTCGGCCAGACCAGTTGCAGTTCGCCGACCCCGGGGCCGGCCAGGAGAATTTCACTCAGCGCCGCTTCCGGCCAGCCGCCACTGGGCAACGCTGCGTCCAGTGCGGCATGCCCGGTCGGTTGCGGGCTCGCGGCCGGTGGCGCAGGCCGGCCCTTCCAGACCTGGCCGCCATTGAACAGCGTATCCAACGCAACGACGGCGCCCATCAGCCTTGCCTCACCAGACCGCAGAACACTCCCTCAATAGCCAGATCCTGATCATCACGCACCACAATCGGCTGGTAGGCCGGGTTGCGCGGCAGCAGGCGAACCTCGTCGCCCGTGCGCTCAAAGCGTTTGATGGTGACTTCACCGTCGAGCCGCGCCACGACGATCTGGCCGTTGAGCGCCTCGGGATTGCGCCGCACGCCGACCAGATCGCCGTCAAGAATGCCGTCCTCGATCATCGAATCGCCCTGCACCCGCAGCATGTAGTCGGGCGTACGGGAGAACAGCGCCGGGTCGAGCAGCAAACGGCTATGGAGATCGGCATCGGCACCAATCGGCGCACCGGCGGCCACCCGGCCGAGCACGGGAATATCGAGCAACTCCGGTCGCGCCGGTTGCCCGAGCAAGCGAATGCCCCGCGCCTGATGCGGGTTGACCTCGATAAACCCGGCTTCGGTGAGCGCCAGCACATGCTTGCGCGCCACGCTGCGCGAGGCAAAACCAAAAGCCTCGCTGATTTCAGCGAGGCTTGGGGGCTGACCGTGTTCGGCGATGCGTTCGCGGATAAAAGTCAGAATGGCGGTACGGCGGGGAGTCAGATTCGTCATGGAGTACATTTGTACTCCTGTGGGATTTTCCTGACAAGCACCGCCAGTCGGCCTAAGCCGACGGCCTGCCGATACGCAAAACTATGTAGGAGCTGCCGAAGGCTGCGATCTTTTGATCTCGCCTTTAAAAAACCAGATCCAAAGATCGCAGCCTTCGGCAGCGCCTCCAGGGGACGCCTTCAACCATCAAAATAAGTGCAGTCAGCCAAAGCCGCGTTCAACCATCAAATGAGTGCAGTGAGCTCAAGCCGCGTACAGCGAGGAAAGCGGCGATGTAATCGATGAACGCCACCACTTTCGCCGTGGCGCGGCGATGGCTCGGGTACACCGCAAGAATGTGCGGGCCAAAGCTGTCGGGGTCTATTTCATAATCAGCCATGACCCGCACCAGTCGGCCGTCTGCAATGTAGGGCGCGGCGCTCCACAGCGGCGTGTGCAGCAAACCACGCCCGGCCAGGGCACTGGCCAGCAACAAGTCGTAATTGTCACTGCGCAATCGAGGGGTTGTGGGTTGTGCCAGGCTCAGGCGCTGGCCGTCGCGCTCGGCCCACCAGAATTCGCGGCTGAGCAACGGATGCTTATAAAGCAGCCACTCGTGCTGATCGAGGGTTTGCGGACTGACTGCCAAGCCCTTGCGCGCCAAGTATTCAGGGCTGCCGCACAGGGCCAGACGATTGCTGCCGACGACGCGGGCGATCAGTCCCGGCAAGTCGTCATGGCCTTCGCGCAACGCCAGGTCATAACCGCTTTCGAGCAGATTGACGAACTCGTCGCACAAATCCACTTGCAGGCTGATCTGCGGGTATTGCTGCAAAAAGCCGTCACACACCTGATCGAGAAACGCCCGCCCGTACGCCAGTGGCGCGGTGATTTTCAGGCTGCCGCGCAAGCCGTGCTGCAACTGCTCGATTTCCTCGCTGGCCTCGTCCAGTCGCTGCAACACCAGCCGTGCAGTTTCCAGATAAACCCGGCCGATCTCGGTCAACAGAATCCGCCGAGTGCTGCGTTCGAACAGCCGCGCGCCGAGTTCGGCCTCCAGATGATTGACCGCTTTAGTCAGCGCCGACGGGGTTTTGCCCAACTGTTCGGCGGCGCGACTGAAACTGCCGAGTTGCGCAGTGACCACAAACATTTTCAATGCACCCAACTTGTCCATGCTTTTTCCATTCAGGCAAAAACGTTTTTCGTGAGTAAGGCGTTCTGTCGGCCGGCTTCAGCCACTAATCTGGCCATCAGACGCAATAACAAGGAAATCTTCAATGAAAAGATTCATCCCGAATCTGTTAGTGGTTGCCGTAAGTTTTGCCTCGATGGAAGCCATGGCCGCTGCCGATCTGGTGCTGGTCAATGGCAAGATTTTCACCGCCGATCGCGCCCAACCCAAGGTGCAGGCGCTGGCCGTGGAGAACGGCAAAGTATTGAAGGTCGGCAGCGACGCACAGATCAAAATGTTGATCGAACCCGGCACCAAAGTCATCGACCTGCAAGGTAAAGCGTTGATGCCCGGCCTGATCGACAGCCACTCCCACGCGATTTTCGGCGGCCTGGAAATGGTCTCGGCGAACATGGAAGACGAAGTCGTCGCCCTCGATGAGCTGGAAAAAAACCTGCGCGCCTGGCGTGACGACGGCAAGGCCCGGCACGGCGATGTGCTGAGCATCGCTGGCATGAGTTCGGTGTATTGGGCGCAGGCCGAGGCCTTGGGCAAAACCTTCAATCAAGGCGAATGGGCCAGCGTGCCAGTGGTATTCATCGGTAGCGACCACCACACCGCGTGGGCGAACAACGTCATGCTCAAACGCGCGGGCATCGACGCCGCGCTGCTGAAAAACTTGCCGGACGCGGAAAAAGACACGATTGGCAAACTGGCAAACGGCGAGCCGAACGGCTTTGTCGTCGACGCCGGTTGGGATCGGGTGGCCTCGAAAATGCCGGTGCCGAGTCCCGCCGCCATGCTCAACGCGGCGAAATCCGCGGTGCGCTACAACAACAGCCTTGGCATCACGGCGTGGATGGACCCCGCCGCCAACGCTGCGCCGGGCGAGCCGGTATTCGCCCTCAAACCCACCGAGAAAACCGTCGGTGTGCTGCCGGCCTACAAGGCGCTGTCGGAGAGCGGCGAGATGAGCGTCCACGTCGCTGCGCTGCTGGTAGCCAACTCGAAAAGCGTGCCCGCCGATCTCGACACCCTCGACAAAGTACGCCAGCAATTTCAGGGCATCCCCAACCTCACCCTGCCCGGCGTGAAGATTTTCGCTGACGGCGTAATCGAATTCCCGGCGCAAAGTGCGGCAATGATCGACCCCTACAGCAACTCGCACAAACAGGGTGAACTGCTGATCGACCCGCAGCACTTTGGTGAACTGGTCAGTGCCATCGACCAGCGAGGCTGGCTGGTGCATATCCACGCCATCGGTGACCGCGCGGTGCGCGAATCGCTGAATGGCATCGCCCAGGCGCGCAAGGACCGGCAGAGCGGCGTGACACACTCGATCACTCACCTGCAAATGGTCAATCCGCAAGAGTTTGCACGTTTCAAACCGCTCAACGTGATCGCCTCGATGCAACTGTTGTGGGCCAGCGCCGACGACTACACCACCGAGATGATCAAGCCCTACGTCAGCGCCCTCGCCTTCCGCTATCAGTACCCGGCGCATTCGCTGCTCAAACAGGGCGCGACGATTGCCGGCGCCAGCGACTGGCCGGTGTCATCGCCAAGCCCGTTCAACGCCATGGCCCAGGCCATCACCCGCACCGGTCCGCTGGGTGTGCTCAACGCCGATGAGCGTCTGGACCGCGAAACCATGTTCTACGCCTACACCGCCAACGCGGCGCGCACTCTCGGTCTGGACAAGCAGATCGGCTCGCTGACGCCGGGCAAACAGGCTGACTTCATCGTGCTGGATCGCGATGTGTTCAGCGTCGACGACAAGGCCCTGCACGACACTCAAGTGCTGCAAACCTGGTTCGGCGGACGTGAGGTCTACACCGCCGCAAAATAACAACATTGATCCCCCTGTAGGAGCTGCCGCAGGCTGCGATCTTTTGATCTTGTTTTTTACAATCAACATCAAAAGATCGCAGCCTGCGGCAGCTCCTACAGGTTTACCTCCTGCCCCCAAAACAATCACAACATCGGGACTTCACATGAAAGCCTTGCCTTTGTTCGCCCTCGTTTCCTTGAGCTCGCTGCCCTTGAGCAGCCACGCGATCCCCTTGAACGACAATTTTGCCGTGCTGGTCGATCTGACTCTGGCCACTGATTACCGCACCCGCGGCATCTCGCAAACCCAGAACGAACCGGCGCTACAGGCCGGGCTGACCCTCGCTCACAGCAGCGGCCTGTACCTCGGGGCCTGGAGTTCCAACGTCGATTACGGTGGTGGCCTGAAAACCCGTCAGGAAGTCGATTACTACGGCGGCTGGCTGTGGCAGGCCACCGAGGATGTCAGCCTAGATCTGGGTTACATCAAGTACGCCTACCCCAAGGAAAGTCAGTTCAACCAGAGTGAGGTTTACGGGATTATTGGCGCTTACGGGGTGAAGCTCGCGGCGTATTACTCAAGCGATGCGCCGGGGCTCGACAGCCAGCAGAGTTCGCTTTACAGCTATGTCAGTTATGAAACCCAATTGCCGTTCGACTCAGGGCTGAAGTTGCGTTACGGCAACATGGATTTCAAGGACCCTCACTTGTACTCGGCCTCCGGTGATGGCGAAGAGTCGTACCGCGAGTGGGAGGTCAAGCTCACCCATAATCTGGCCGGGGTGCTGCTGGGGCTGAGCTATATCGATACCGATCTGTCGCAAACCCAGTGCCTGAGCAACTGGGGCTTCAAGGATGTGTGCACGGCGACCGTGGTTGCCAGCGTGAGCAAATCTTTCTGACACGACAATCCCTTTGCAGGGGGTGAGTTTTTGCCATGTAAGCCCATGCAGTATCGGGCTCAAGGGGTGAGTTGTGCCAGGTAGGTCCACGGGTAGATGCCGCGTTGATGGCCATCGCTGAACACCAATTGCACGCCGTAACCCTGCGGGTTGAGTTCGATGATGCGGACTCGCTCGTCCACCCATGGTGTCGAACCACGCAGGCGAAACGCACGGCATTGCGAGCATGGGCACTGGCGGCGCAGTTCGGCGTGATCGAGCACCGATTCACGACCGTCCGGCCAACTCAGGCGCAGGGTTTGCTCGCCCTGCGAGTTGCCGATCGCCAGCGGATTCAATGCAGCTGACTCAAGGCAATCCGCACCGCTTTGCGCACTTCCGGATCGCCGTCATCCTGCGCCGCCTGCAACGCAGCCACTGCGCCACGATCATTCAACTCACCCAAGGCCAATGCGGCTTCCTTGCGCAGGTTGCTGATGCGATGCCCGAGCGTGTCGATCAAGGCGTCCAGCGCTGGGCCAAAACGCAAGCGGCCGAGGCTGCGGGTGGCGCGCAAACGCACTTGCCAATAGTCGTCGCTCAAGGCTTCGATCAATGCCGGGCCGGCGTCGGTGTGGCCGACTTTGCCCAAGGTGGTTGCGGCTTCTTCACGCACTTGCCAGGCGTTGTCCTGCAAGGCCTGGCGCAGCGCTGGCAGGACTTCAGCGCTGGACGCCAGGCCGAGCGCACCGGTGGCAGCGCGGCGCACTTCAGTGTCCGGGTCAGCGCTGGCCAATCGGGCCAATGCCGGTAGCGCGTCGAGTTGCTTGAGCCAGCCGAGCACGCCCACGGCCTCGCGGCGCACGTTGGCATCGGCATCATTCAGCGCCGCGATGGCAGCGGGCGCAGCATCGGCAAAGCGCAGTTCGCGCAGGGCCCGAAACGCGGCATTGCGTACGCTGACTTCAGCATGATCGGTCCATGGCAGAATCACCCGCCCGGCCGCTTCGGTCTTGAGCAAACTCAGACTTTGCGCTGCGGCAGATTGCACGGCGGGCGATGGATCGGTCAGCGCCTGACACAAGGCTTCAACCACCGGTTCGTCCTCCCAGGCTTCCAGCAGACGCGCCGCCTCAGCACGCACCTCTTCGGCGGGATCGTCGGAAAGTCGCTCGACCAGCCAGAGCAAACCATCCGGTTCTTCAAGATCCGCCAGTTCAATCAGCGCAATGCGCCGCACGCCAGCGTCTTCAGCGGTCAGGCGTGGTTGCAGGGCAAGGATTTCAGGGTTATCGGTCACAGCAAAAATAGAGGTCATAGGGCAAATCGCGGCAGAGGGTTTTCGGGAGGCAGGCCGAGCGGATTGAGGCGCGGCAGCGGTCGGTCGTCGTCATGGTGCAGCAGGTCGAGACAGTGGCGCTTGAGTCGGGAGAATTCAGCGCTGGTGACCAGATCGCTGGTACGTGGTCGAGCGAAGTCGAGGCGAAGATCTTCGATGATTCGTCCCGGCCGCGCGCTCATGACCAGCAAGCGATCGGCGAGAAATAGCGCCTCATCGATGTCATGGGTGACGAACACCACGGTGGTACGAATCCGTGTCCAGATGTCCAGCAGCAGCGCTTGCATGTTCAATCGGGTCAGCGCATCGAGCGCGCCAAACGGCTCGTCCATCAGCAACAGCCGCGGGCGATTGACCAGTACCCGGGCGATTTCCACCCGTTGCTGCATGCCGCCGGAGAGTTGATCGGGCCAGCGCTCCGCGAAGCCATCGAGGCCGACCAGGTGGAGAATATCGTCCGCGGCGCGATACCGCTCAGCCTTGCCGATGCCACGCATCTTCAGGCCGAAGGCGACGTTGTCGCGCACCGTTCGCCACGGGAACAGTGTGTGATGCTGGAACACCATTCCACGCTGCGGCGAAGGGCCGGACACCGCGCCGCCATCGACTTTCAGGCTGCCGGCGTGCGCCTTCAAGTGCCCGGCCAAGGCGCCAAGCAGGGTCGACTTACCGCAACCGGACGGGCCGAGAATGCACACGAACTGGCCGGTTTCGATCTGGCAATCGAGGCCCTGCACCGCCTCGAATGCTTCACGACCTTCGCCGAGGACGATCGACAACTGGCGAATATCGATCCGCCCTTCGGGGGTTTGCATCACGCTCATCAGGCTTTTCCTCGCGGTCGATGCCAAGGCGTGAACAAGCCGCCCAGACGTTTGATCAACAGACTGCTGCCCATGCCCAACACACCGATCAGCAACATGCCGACGACGATGTCGGCGTAGTTCTGAATGGTGTAGGACTCCCAGGTGTAGTAACCGATGCCGAACTGGCCGGAGATCATTTCCGCCGTCACCAGGCAGAACCATGAAGTGCCCATGCCGATCGCAAGGCCGGTGATGATGCTCGGTGCGGCGCCCGGCAGGATGACTTCGAGCAGGATCGCCCGGCGCCCTGCCCCAAGGCTTTTCGCTGAGGCGATCAAGCGTGGATCGACGCCTTCAACGCCGTGCACGGTGTTGAGCAGGATCGGGAACAGTGCCCCGGTGAAGGTGATGAAGACCATCGACAACTCGGACGACGGGAACATCAGGATCGCCAACGGAATCCACGCCACGGCCGGGATCGGGCGCAGCACTTCCAGTGGAGGCAACAGCAAGTCTTCGGCCCATGTCGAGCGGCCGATGGCCAGGCCCAGGGCAATGCCGACCACCAGCGCGGCGAGGTAGCCGGCAAACACGCGGCCGAGGCTGGCAGTCAGGTGTTGCAGCAGCTTGCCGGAGTCGCCCAGGCCCAGCGCGGCTTCAATCACGGCCAATGGCGTGGGGACGTTGGCGAAAGTGACCAGGCCGAGGTTCCAGTGATGGCTCGCGGCGAGTTGCCAGAATAGGAGGCACAGCAGCAATGATGCGGATCTGACGGCCCAGCGGTTCTTGAATGATTTCACGGAGCAGGTTTCCAGTTCTGGATCTGTGTGATGGCTGAGATTTACCCCCTCACCCCAACCCTCTCCCCCAGGGGGGCGAGGGGGAAAGGGAGCCGATCTTCATGCTTTTCAAAACCTGAATTCGGCTCGGCATAGAGACGAGCTTCATGCTTTTCAAAACCTGAGTTCGGCTCGGTATTTCAGGTCGGCGTACCTTGCCCAAACACCTCGATCAGTCCCCTCTCCCTTCGGGAGAGGGCTAGGGCGAGGGGCTCTTGATCTGCTGTTAACGGGTGGCTACAACCTGGGTCGTGGCGTCGGTGAAATCGAAAACCTTGCCGCCCTGCGCCGCTGCAAATTGCTGCGCCTGCCCCTTGAGCAGAAATGCGCTCAAACGGCCCTTGGCATCACTGGCAAACCACGCCTGATCGGCCAGCAACTTGATCCCGCTGTCGCTCGCCTGCGCATACACCGCACGAATGGTTTTGCCGTCCTGCTTCAAACCGGCCAAAGCGGTGAAGGCCGATTCGGCGGAGGCGTACTGGCGCACCTTGTCTTCGCCACGCACCCAGATTTCGGCGACATGGCTGAAGTCAGTGATGGCCTTGCCGCTGACCGCATCCACATGCTTGAGCGGCGTCTGCGCGTAGTTGGCCAACTGCGCGGCGTAATCAAGATGGGAAGCCTTGAACGCCGCACGGATGTATTGATCGTCGATGAAGGTGTCCAAATCGAGACCACGATCGGCCTTCTTCAGGAGCTTCAAGGTATCAATGGCCGTACCCACCGCCTGACGGTACTCAGGCTTCCAGCTCAGGTCGCGGGTCTGCACGCCGAGCGGGCCGTGGAACAGGTAATTGACCTCGGCATCAACGCCGGTGACTTTGGCGATCAGTTCGCTGTACTTCTCCGGTTCGGCGGCCAGCAGTTGATTGGCCTCGATGCTCGCGCGCAGGTAGGCGACGACGATCTCCGGGTGTTTTTTCGCGTAGGCCTGATCCACCAGCGCACCGTGGAAGGTCGGCGCATTGGCCTGGGCGCCGTCGTAGATCTTGCGAGCGAAACCACGACTCGGGAACAACTCGGCAAACGGCACGAAATCGGCGTGGGCGTCGATCTTGCCGGCCTGCAACGCGGAGCCGGCGACTTCCGGCGGCTGGGCGATGATGTTGACGTCCTTGAGCGGATCCCAGCCCTGCTCCGCCACCGCACGCAACAACATGCCGTGGGCCGTCGAAGCGAACGGTACCGAAATGGTCTTGCCCTTGAGTTCGCTCAGCGACTGCACGCCGGACGCGCTCGGCACGACGATACCGTTGCCGCTGCCCTTGATGCTGCCCGACAGCACGCTGATGAACAGGCTGTGTTTGCCGGCCGTTTCAAACGCCACACCGTTGAACGCGCCGGGGAAATCGGCCATGGCGCCGAAGTCGAGTTTGCCGGCGACCATCTCGTTGGTCAGCGGCGCGCCGCTGGTGAAGTTTTTCCACTGAACGTCGTAGCTGGCGTTTTTGTATACGCCGTCGTGGGGCAGGTATTTTTCGAGCAAACCGAGTTCACGGATCAACAACCCACCGGCGGCGCAGTTGATGGTGGTGTCCTGGGTGCCGATGGCGATGCGGATGGTCTCGGCCGAGGCGGACAGGGTGAACGAAGCCAGTACCAGACCGGCGATTACTGCACGTAACATAAGTGTTTCCCCTCGAATCATTTATAGGATGTTCGTCTCCGCCACGATCAGGGCGCGGTGGGAAACGAGGGGTGTTTTTGAATCCAGCGTCCGGGTTTTCCGGATGGCTTTGGTTGACTGGGCCGACCTCATCGCTGGCAAGCCAGCTCCCACAGGGATTTGCAATGGGACACAGATTTCGCAACACCAGAGAAACCTGTGGGAGCTGGCTTGCCAGCGATGAGGCCCTGTCAGTCAACGCAGTAAATAAGGGATATCGACCTTCACGGCTCCCGTCGGGCAATCCTTTTCACACGGCATGCAATACCAGCATTCATCGAACGCCATGTAAGCCTTCTGCGTGGCGGGGTTGATCGCCAGCAAGTCCATCGGACAGACATCGACACACACGGTGCAGCCCTTGTCGGCGATACATTTGTCCTCGTCCACTGTGACGGGCGCGTTGGAGCGGAAGAAGATTTCCTGAGCTTGATAGGCCATGGTTCGGGCTCTCTTTTAGTGATGCATCACGCGGCGAAGGCGCCAACCCGCAAGCGGTCGTAAGCCTGTATTTCCTCGGCATCGAGCGGGATGATGTAGGGCTCTACGGCTTTCTTGAAACTGGTCATCTGACCGTCATCGCCCTTCTTCAGGTGGCAATGGCAGAACCACTCGCTGTCGTTACGTTGCGGGTGATCGACCCGGTAGTGGTACAGACCCCAGCGACTTTCGGCGCGGAACAACGAGGCGCGGGCAGCCATTTCGGCGCAGTCACGGATCACGCTGGTTTCCATCGCGCGCATCAGCTCATGGGCGTTGTTGGCCTTCATCTGATCGAGATCACGCTCGATGTCGCTGAAGCGCTGCAAGCCGATCTGCATTTTTTTGGTCACTTTCGGCGGTTGCAGGTAGTCGTTGACGAAGCGCCTCAGCTTGTATTCGACCTGGGCCGGCGGCAGACCGTGCTCGCGATCCAGCGGGGCGTAGACCCGTGCTTTTTCTTTCTCGATCTGCGCGGTATCCAACGCCGAAAACTGGCGCCCGGCGACAAAATCCGCCGCGTTGTGTCCGGCGAACCAGCCGTAGGTAAACGCGCCAAGCATGTAGTTGTGCGGCACGGCGGCCATGTCACCGGCGCAGTACAAGCCTTTCACCGAGGTTTCGGCACGCTCGTTGACCCACACGCCAGACGCCGAATGGCCGCTGCAGAAACCGATCTCGGAGATGTGCATCTCGACCATTTGCGTGCGGTAGTCGGTGCCACGGTTGGCGTGGAACTGGCCGCGACTCGGGCGTTCGTTGCTGTGCAAAATCTCTTCGATGTTCTGGATGGTTTCTTCGGCCAGGTGATCGAGTTTGAGAAACACCGGGCCGTTGCCGCTCTCCAGTTCCTGGTGGAACTCCCACATCATCTGTCCGCTCCAGTAGTCACATTCGATGAAGCGTTCGCCCTTGTTGTTCGCGGTGTAGCCGCCCAACGGGCCAGTCACGTAGGCGCAAGCCGGGCCGTTGTAATCCTTGATCAGCGGGTTGATCTGGAAGCATTCCAGATTCGCCAGTTCAGCCCCGGCGTGATACGCCATCGCGTAACCGTCGCCCGCATTGGTCGGGTTTTCGTAGGTGCCCATCAGGTAGCCAGAGGACGGCAGACCGAGGCGTCCGGCGGCACCACAGGCAAGGATTACAGCCTTGGCCTTGATCACATGGAAGTCGGCGGTGCGGCAATCGAAGCCCATCACGCCGTTCACCGCGCCCTCCTCGTCGGTCAGCAACCGCGTGCAGACCAGCCGATTGGTGATGCTTACTCGCGCGCGCTTCAACTGGCGATACAGAACCTTTTTGATGTCGTGCCCTTCCGGCATCGGCAACACATAGGCGCCCATGTGGTGGACTTTTTTCACCGCGTAATCACCGGTTTCGTCCTTCTCGAACTTCACGCCCCAGCGGTCAAGCTGTTCGATGGTTGCGAAGCTGTGCTTCGCGTAGGCGTACACCGCTGCCTGATTGACGATGCCGTCATTGGCGATGGTGATTTCCTTGGTGTATTGCTCAGGGGTGGAGTGGCCGGGAATGATCGCGTTGTTCAGGCCATCCATGCCCATGCTGATTGCGCCGCTGCGTTTGACGTTGGCCTTGTCGACCAGCAACACGCGCAAGTCGCGGTTTTTCTCTTTGGCCTTGATCGCCGCCATCGGCCCGGCCGTGCCACCGCCGATCACGACGATGTCGTATTCCTGCTCAAGCGTGTTGCGTGTCATGCCTGCTCCCCTTTTTGCCGGTCGATCCGCAGGCGGTACTGGAACGCATCGCCACGGTAGTAAAGGTGTTCGAAGTCCAGCGGCTGGCCCTGCGCGTCGTGGGTCAGGCGCTCGATGCGCATGATCGGCGAGCCGGCCTCGACGTTGAGTGCCTGGGTTAAATCGCTGTCAGCCAGCACGGCGTCGATGGCCAGATCCGCATGACCGAGGGCGATGCCGCAGTCGTTTTCGAGAATCAGGAAGATGTCGCGGGTGACCAGATCAGCCTTCTCCAGCCGTTCGCCGATCGCTTTGGGCAGGTAGGTGATTTCCAGCGAGATCGGCTCTCGATTAATCAGTCGTACGCGTTTGATCTGCGCCACGGTTTCGCCCTCGGCGACCTGCAAACGCTCGGCGACACGCTTGTCCGCCGGGATGAATTTGAAGCTGCGCAGGCGGTTGATCACCTCGTAGCCACGACCGGTCATGGACTCGGCGAGGCCTTGCAGGCTGCTGACGTTCTGGAAGGTTTTCGGCTTGGCGACGAAAGTGCCTTTGCCGTGGATCTTGAAGATCAGCCCTTCCTTTTGCAGATCACCCAGCGCCTGGCGCACGGTGATGCGGCTGACTTTGAACAGCGCACCGAGTTCGCTTTCGGAGGGCATCTGGCTGTCTTGCGGGTATTCGCCATCGAGGATGCGGGCGCGCAAGACGTCGCGCAGTTGGGTGTGCAGCGGGACACTTGATAGAGAGAGAACGTTATCGGTCATCACGGGATCACTTGTTATAACGAGTTATGACGTGATCTTAGAGACGTTATGACAAGGTTGAGAAATACCGAATGGGCATAACCTTAGATTCGGGTTCAAGGCTGCGATCTTTTGCCCTTAGCGCTTGAGGATCTGGTCCATGACCCAATCGGTCTTCAGCGCTTGTTCGGCCATCGCCGGATGCTCCGATTCACCACGAATATGCGCATTCATGCCCAGCACGTGATGCCACTGAATGTGTTCGTGATGGGCAATGTCCAGGCTGATCTGCTCATCGGCATGCAGCTCGACCGGATGCTCATCAAACACTGAAAAGCTGATCCGGCCGAGGCTGCCGATGATCTCGACCCGATCCTCGCGCCGATCGGCAACAAAACTCCAGCAGCCCATGCCCAGCGCCCCAGAGGCAAAGCGCCAACTGGCGCTGACCGCATCTTCCGCCGCGTACAACCCGGCCTGCCGCGCGGTGAAACCGGCGACCTCGACGATGTCGCCGAGCAAATACTGGAACAGGTCGAAACCGTGGCTGGCCAAATCCGCGAAGTAACCGCCGCCCGCTACCGCCGGGTCGGTGCGCCAGTTGTCGCGGCCATCCACATCTGCCGGCGACGGTGCCTTGGTCAGCGTCCAGCTCAAATGCCGCACTTCGCCGATCCGTCCCTGTTCCAGCCATTGCCGCACCTGCGCAAAGCGCGGCAACGAGCGACGATAATACGAAACGAACAGGTGCAAACCGGCGTCAGCAAACGCCTGCTGCATCTCGCGGCTTTGGCCGGCGTTGAGTGACATGGGTTTTTCCACGCAGCAATGTTTGCCGGCGGCGGCGACTCTCAGACTGTAATCGCGGTGGCTGTCGGGCGGCGTGGCGATGTACACCGCGTCCACCTCGGGATCGTTGATGAGTGCATCGACGTCGGTGTAAACCCGAGCGATACCGTGGCGCGCGGTGTAATCACTGACGGCTTCAAGGCGTCGGCCCATCACCGCCACCAGTGCGGACCCTGGCGCCTTGTAAAAGGCTGGCCCGCTCTTGCGTTCCGCGACACTGCCGCAACCGATCATGCCCCAGCGCACCACGTTCATCTTTAGTCCTTATGCAGAATCAGCCGATGCGCAAGGCGCGCAGATCAAGATGACCGTCCTTGAGCGGCGGGCACCAGTAATAGCCGCCGGTGATCGGCCGGCTGATGCGGTACAGGCCATCGGCAATGCCGTCTTCCAGACCGCTCATGCGCCGCAACTGGGCTTCGAAGGCATCCAGCGAGAAACCGAACGCGAGGAACATCAGCCCCGCGCGGTCACCTTCAATCCACGGCATCGAGCGACGCACGACGAACGCTTCAGGCGCAAAGCTTTCCTGCGCGGTGCGTTTGACGTGAGCGGAGACCGGCGCGTCGTCGATCTCTTCGTTATCGCTCAGGCGACGGCCCATGATGTTGTCTTTGTCGCCGGCGGACAGTTTGTGGAAACCCTTGAGGTCGTGCTGCCACTGCTGAATCGCGGCGAAGCTGCCACCGACCAGGCCTTCAGCGCCTTCGCTCTGCAACGCGGCAGCAATAGCGGCTTCGTCATGAGGGTTTTCAGTGCCGTCTTCGTAGCCGGTCAGGTCGTGACCGTCCTTGTGGCGGAAGGCTTCCTGCATCTCTACCAGACGCAAGGCCGGAGCCAGTGCAGCTTCAATGGCGCTGCAGCGATTGAGCAGGTCGCCACGGTCGACGCCGTGCAACCAGACCCACAGCGCATGCTGGGTGGACGGGTTGTTCACGCCCACGCCACTCATGGCCGGGAAACTGCGCAGACCGGCGATTTCCACGTTGAGGGCCTTGGCCAGGGATTCACCGAAACCGACCACCGCAGACTTGCCGTCCACCAGGCTCAGCAGGTTGTCGATCGCCTGCGGCAAGGCTTCAACCGACGCCAAGGCGAAAAACAAATGACGTGCTTGCAATGGAACGGGGGTGGCGAGAATGCCCGGCTGGTAGTGACTCATGTGAACTCCTTGAAAAAGTGCGCGGAGTTTACCTGTAGCCAGACAGTTTGTGTGGTTGAAGCAAGATCAAAAGATCGCAGCCTTCGGCAGCTCCTACACGAACCCCTGTAGGAGCTGCCGAAGGCTCGGGCCGCGATAGGACGATCTTTTGATCTTCTAAAGCGTCATGCTGGTCTCGACGCGCCACGCACTCGGGCTCAGCCCCGTCCAGCGCTTGAACGCCCGGCGAAAGCTGCGCACATCGCTGTAGCCGACCTCTTCGGTGATCCGCTCGATCGGCATGTCCGGATTTGCCAGCAGACTCATCGTCCGCGCCTGCCGGACTTGTTCCAGCAACGCTTCAAAGGTCAGCGCATGCTCGGTCAGCCGCCGCCGTAAAGTGCGGCTGCTCATGTTCAGGTCGCCGGCTATCTTTTCGATATGACTGCCCCGGCTCAGGTCGCGGGCGATCGCACGCTCCACGGCTTGAATCAGGTCGATTTTCTGGTGCACCTGCGCCGCTTCCAGTTCCAGCAACGCGACTGCCTGACGCAACGCCAGTGAATGATGATTGGGCAGGTTGACGTCCAGCCATTGCACATCAATCAACATGCGATTGTGCAAGCAACCAAAGCGCACTTGCGGCCCAAGCAGACGCTGATATTCATTCAGGTAATCCGGCGCCGCATGCACGAATTCCACAGCGATCGGCTTGAAGTCGGCACCCGCCAACGCGCGGCCGTACACCAGCAAACTGGCGAAAAACTCCTCGACCGCGAACACCTGCACATCAGCGAACGGCAGACGACATTCGGCATCGAGATGCACCTGATCACCGACCACATCGACGCTGGAAACCACGATCCCGCCCGAGGTGTGTTGATGGCGAATCCCCACGGCAAACGCATCGCGCAAGGTTTTACTCAGTGAAAGCACGTGCCCGAGCAGCCCCAGCGTGCCAAGTACGTTCTGCGCGCCGACCCACAGGCCCAACCCTTGGTTTGGCAGGGCTTTGAGCGCGCGCTGGATCATCGCCACGGCCTGACGATAGGAAATCCGCTGCGCCGGGTCCTGCAGATCTTCAAGGGTAAAACCCAGGCCACGGCACAGGCTTTCGGGATCGACGCCTTTGTTCTGCGCGACTTCGGCGAGGGTTTGCAGGAGAAATGGCGACACCAGCGCCAGTTCAAAGGTCGGGTCTTGGACTTTTACGTTCATGTGGGCTGACATTCCGGATCACGCTTGATTGTTATTTTTGTTACCGGTTATGTCGAAGGAAGTTAGCACAGGGTTTGTCGAGTGTCCGCAGAAGTCCCCCTAACTGTCCGCCAATACCCTGCCCCGTCGGGCCCAGAGCGCTTATTTCTATCGTGCCGGGCGACCTGCGTGCCCGCGTTGCGCTCCAAAACAATAATAATGAGGACGGATATGCACCCCAACCACGCGGCATTGCCCCTGCGTCTGGCCCTGATTTTGCTGGGCTGCACCGCGACCCTTCCGGCCCTGGCCACCGAGGCCGGCGTCGATAACATCGGTACCGGCACCGACGGCTTCTTCATGCTGCCGATGGAGGTCGACAGCCTTCCGGAAAACATGGTCGCGTTCAACGTCTACTACAACCATTACAAGGCCAGGAAGCTCAATATCAGCTCGCTGGGCGGCAAGGTGCCGAATGTCGAAATCGAGTCGACGGCGGTGATTCCGCGCATCGATTACTTGAGTCCGGTGCGGATCTTTGGCGGACGCCTGGCCGGGTACATCGCGCAACCGTGGCTGAAGCAGGAAGTGTCAGTGTTCGGCTTGAGCGACACCCGCGAAGGCATGGGCGACACCACCATCGCGCCGATCATCCTGTGGGACATGGGCAAGGACCTGACCCTCGGCGCCGCACTGGAAATCACCGTACCCACCGGCGAATACAGCGTCGATCGGCTGGCCAACACCAGCAACAATTTCTACACCTACAAGCCGCTGTTCTCCTTCACGTGGTTGCCGACCGAGCGCAGCGAAGTCTCGATGAAGACCACCTACAGCTTCAACGAGAAGAACAAGGACACCGACTACAAATCCGGGCAGATTTTCCACTTCGACTACTCGGCCAGCTACAAGCTCACCAATGACCTGGTGTTCGGCCTCAACGGCTACTACCTCAAACAGACCACCGACGACAAACAGTTTGGCCGCACCGTGCAATTCGCCGGGCAAGACGTGGACGACGGGGTGCGCGGCGAGGTGTTTGCGATCGGCCCGGCGCTGCACTTCACCTTCCTCAAATACGCCAGCGCGGAGATCCGCTGGGCCAAGGAATTTGATGTCGAGAACCGCCCCGAGGGCGAGATGCTCTGGGCCAAAATCAGTATTCCCTACGCGTTCTGACAACCACCACCGTCCCGCAGGCTTTACGTTAACTGGCTGAAAAAAAAGGGCGGCCAAACGGCCGCCCAAACGTACTACACGAGAGTCTTTTACAGCGTCAGTTGCCCACGCTCCTCCTCGGTCAACTGCTGTTTCGCCTGTTCATCCAGCGCCCCGGCGCCCAGCACTTGCACCGGACTGTTCGGGTTGTAGCCCGGCGCCGCTGCACGGCTGGCGCCATCGCGGGATGGGGTGAGTTGTTCGCTGCCGAAGCTCAACACTTGCACGGTAAACACCGACGCCTGGTTCTGCCGCGCTGCCGCCTGTTGCTGGCGCGCGACATCTTCAGCCGCTTGCGTCGCGGATGAGGCGGCGGAGCTGGCTGAGGTGATCGCCCCGGTGTTGACCGCCGAAATCACCGGCACGCCGGTCGCTTTGCCCTGCACCGAAATGTTCGCCGCGTTGACCACCGTCAATGCGGCGATGTTGACGTTGCCCGACACGCGGATCCCCGCCTCGCCCGCATCAATGGTGCCCAGCGGCGCGATCAGATCGATGTCGCCCGGCGCCACTTCGGCAATCGGGTTGAGCGTGGCAATACCGGCGCCGGTGCTCGGCACCGATGGCGACAAGGTGACGTTGCCCCAGGTGTCGTAAACCCGTTTGGGCGGTGTGTAAACCACGGTGGTTTTCGAGCCGCGACCGGCGTTGATATCGCCCTCTGCCGACCAGCCGAGGATCGAGCCGCCGAACGTGGTCATGATCCGGCTCTGGCCGAGCAAAATGCTGCCCTGCGAATAGAGCTGAATGTTGCCCGAGCCCTGGGTGATGATCCCCGCTGTGGACGGCGGCGCCGCGCCTTCGATGCCGAACACCTGACCGCCGCCCGGCGTGAGCATCTGGATGTCGCCGCCGAACAGGGTCTTGACCCCCGCGCCTCCGTACATCGTGATGTCGCCGTCATAACGGATTGGGTTACCGGCCACATCGGTGGTCGGGAACAGCGCTGCAATGGCATTGCGACCGCGCAAATAGCTGCCAGTGCGCGGGCCATCGACGTCGTTATATTCCAGGCCGCCGGCACGCAGTTCGGCGAAGTAAACCTGCCGTGCGAAGATCGCCTGCTCCGTGCTCGGCAACGCGGCGAAGAAGGCTTGCGCCTGATCTGCGCTGCCGCTGAAGCCATAACCGAGGGTCAGCCAGCTCTGCAATTCGTCGAGGTAGGTTTTGACCACTTTGCCCGGTTGCGCACTCAACGACGCATCCGGATTGGCGAGGTTCTGCGCGCTCAGGTAATGGGCAATGAACCGCGAATAATCCGGCCCCTGCGCGCCCGCTCCTGCCTGCAACACGACACTGGCGCCGGGTCGATTGTCCCCGGCCACCAGTGGCCCGAGACTGGTGATACTGGCGCGATCCTCCAGCAGAATGTTACGCCCGGCATTGATGTCGAGAAGGCCCGGGCCGGCGATGTCGAAGCTGCTGTAAAGGATGTCGCGGCCAGCCGAAACCCGGGACACATCCCGAGGGGCATTGTGGATCAGCAGATTGCCTGAAGAACTGATCTGTTCGTTATTCCAGCCCATTTCCGACGGTGCCGTGGTCGGCTGTCCGAGGTTGGCACCGGAGGCGACGATATCGCGCCCCGCCAGCATCCAGACCGGCGCTGCGCCTTCATACCAGGTGCGCATTGAGTTGGTGAAATACAAGGTTTCGCCGCTGCGAACGCCGACCAGATCACCGGTCAGCGCATAAAAGCGTGCCGGTGCCTGAACGTTGTTTGACCCGGAATACGTGTCAGCACCAAAAGCGAACAATGGATAACGCGAGTTCAGAGACGGGGCCACGCCATCGTTGCTGTAATTGCTCATCACCGGTCTGCTCGCGCTGTATTGCGCATAGCCGGTGAACGCGGGCGCGAACGGTGTGGCGATGCTCGACAGACTGGCGCCGGACTGGTTGATCGCGTAACCGCCGGCATAGATCGAATCGCCGGCGAGCATTTCCAGTTGTCCGCCGTTTGAAGGCGCCAGCAACAGCGAATAAGCCGGTGCTGCCGCATCGCCGCGGTCTTTGTATGCCGCCGACAGACCGGCATAGATCGAACCCTGAGCGGCGACTGCGCGCAACACAGATGGATAGACGAATCGCCCGTCCGTTGGCGAGGAATTGAGGCCCGGCACGGGACCCTGCGAGTAGGTCTCGTTCAACTGGGTGCTTGGCGTCAAGTTGCCGCCCGCCGAGAACAGATCAATGGCGGTGTGATCGCTCCACAAGGAGAAGCCTGTCAAGCCGCCTCCGGCGTGAAAAACGCCATCCGCACCGGTAAACGCCGTGGAGTTCTGCAACCCTACCCGGCCTGGATCGGCCGCGCCGCCCAACACCAGATCGCCGCGGGTGCTCAAGCGCATGCCCGAGTCGCCGGGAATCAACACCAGACCTCCGGAGGCACTGCCCAGCGTCGACGTAAACGGATCGAAGGCACGGGTTTCGCGAGGGTCCTGGAATTCGGCCGCCGCGCCATACTGCAAATTGATTGCCCCTAACGCCCCGCCCGAAAATTGCGCAGCACCGCGCAGGTTGATCAATGCGCCTTGCAAGTCGTGACGCGGCGCTGCAACGCCGCTTTCCCCGGCGCGTGCCAGCAATGACGGATTGAGCGCACCTGCGACGCGGATGTCCATGTCGCCGCCACCGGTGAGTTGCAAGCTGCCGTCGCTGCCTACCCGGCCGGTGCTGCCCACCGCCACGATCAGGCCCTGGCTGCGCGGATTACTCTTGCTGTCGCCCAACGGATTGAGCATGCCGGCATCGCCACCGGCGCGCAGGCTGACGTTGCCACCGCCCAGCGCGCCGAAACCGGTAAAGCCCACCAGGTAAGGGGCGGTATCTGCACCCGCATCAGGCAAAGGCTGGGTGGCATAACTGCCGAAGTTGATCCACCACGCCGTCGGCACATCGGTGTTGCCCGTGCCCTGGCGCCAGAGCCAGTTGCCCACCGACACACTGGACACCTGTTCTCGATAGTCCGCATCAGGGTTTATCCCCCGTCGCCCGACTGCATCACCCGACACCGAGCCGCCGGCATTGATTGTCAGGTTGCCCCCCAACGTCGGATACCAGGCCTGATACAGGTTGTCGGTACCGCCATTGACCCATTTTTCGTAGTCCATTCCCTTGCTGCCCAGCACCGAGCCATCGTCCGTCAGACGTCCACGCGGCTGGTTGTATCGCGGATCAATATCGCTGGACTGAGTGCCGGCGGTGTACACGCCGAAAGGCGAATTCATGCTCAGATTACCGGCCGCCAACACGTCCAGATCGCCGGTACCGGTACGCAACACACTGAACATTTGCGAGTGCGTGGTGACGGAGATGCCGCCCTTGTTGGCCACACAGGAACCGGGGTCGATGTCACACCAGAACAGGTCATCATCGATGATCGGCGTGCCTGGCTCCATGCCCATGATGTTGCCCTCCGCCCACAGGAATTTCGACGGAGCGACACAGGCGCCAGGAATCGCATCGCAATAAAACAGATCTTCCTCTTTCACCACCTCACCCGCCGGGTAGCCCAGCGGATTGCCGTCGGCCCATGTGGTGTCGAGCTGCTTCTCGACCACTTTCAAGCCGTAATGGGTATCGGCCAGGCGCAGATTACCGTCTGCGGTCAGCGGCTTCAGCGCACGGCTGTCGGCCGCGTCAAGGTCAGCACCGGCCGCCACGCGCATCGACCATGAAGAACTGCCCGGCGCCAGCATGCTCGCGACCGCCCAGTTGCTGCCCTGTTGCGTGGTGCTGGTGTAACCGCGCAGTTCAATGAATTGCGTGCCATCGGCCAGTACAACGTCGGTCATGGACGGGATCAGCGCGCCGCGCAGCAACGCCAGCGTACCGCTCAACTTCACCCCCACCACTTTATTGTCCGCGCTTATCGCACGTGGCAGCGGTACGTCTTTGGGCCAGAGCATCGCTTGCACAACGGTAGCACTGTTCAACCGGATGCCAGCCCCCAGGCGACTGCCTGCCGGCAACGTCACGCTGTCCTTGAGCAACGTGCCGGCGGCGTACATCAGGTTGCCCGAGGCGTCATGAATGGCGCCGGACAACACGGTGCCAGCGCTCACCGCGTAGTCGTTGACCAGCACGCCTTCGGTTGGCAACAACGTGCCGCTGGCCAACGTGGTTGCTTGAATCGGCAAGTCATAATTAAGCGTGGTGCCCGCCGGGAACAGCGTGCCCTCGGCCAGGTTCACGCCGGCACCCGGCACGATCAGATCGCCGCCAAACGGCTGCACACCCGGCAACAGTTTCCAGCCGGCATCGTCGACAGTTTCCGCAGGCGGTGCGAAACCGTCGTTGATGCTGCCGTAGATATCCAGGTTGCCACCGGCACGAATCACCAGATTGCCAGACTCGCCTGAACCATAGACCGTGGTCTTCTGCGTATGCGGGTTGAGGCTGGCATAACGGTAGCGGGACAGGTCGATATCGCCCTCCACCACCAAGTCGCCGTCTGCGGTTTTACTGGCGATCTCAACGCCAGGGCGCAGATGGAACGAATCGGCGTAAGTCGCGTTATTGAGACCTGCGAGTTTGCGTTGCAACAGGTCGTTGTTGACCAGCGCCGCGTCGATGAATGCGCTGCTATCACCATCGATGCGATCGAACATCGCCTGATCGAGCACCTGATAGGGTCGGCCACTGGCGGCAGGATCGACGCCATCTCGGGCGTCAGTGTAGCGGCGCATGCCGTTGAGACCGATGGAGCGTGCGCCTTGGACGGTCAGCGGACCGCTGGCATCGATGGCGATATCGTCGACGCCCAGCCGTGGTGCGTTCAACTCCAGGGTTCCGCGCAGCATCCCGTCGTTTTGCCCAGGCAATGGGCCGTTAACGGCAGCGGTGCCGTGACGCAAATCGATCCGTGCACCGGAGGTCAGCACGAGCGCGCCTTCACCGGAATTGAGCTCGACCATGGCACGGTTCGGCGCGTCGATGATCTTGCCGTAACTGTCGACCCGCAACACCCGACCATGGGCATCGAGCACGGCATTGCCACTGATCGTCAGACCGTTTTTGCCAGACAGGCGAATACTGCCGACCCGCTCGCCGCTGGCATCGACCAGCCCGCCAACGGTGAGGCTGCCATTGTCCACCGACACGTTGACTTCGCCGGCCTTGAGCCCGTCACCGATCAGCAGATCGCCCTGTTTGAGCTGCAAGCTACGGCTGCCAAACACTTGCCCGGCGTTCAAACGTTGGTTAAGTGCGGCGAACTGTTCATTCAAGTTCCCACCCAACCGTTGCGCACGAATATCCACGCCGCCGGCCTTGTACGGCACCCGCGTGCCACCGGCATCGTAATAACCGCTGCTGGCGCCGAGGATCTCGCCTTGCAGATCGACCACGCCCGCATCCGCCGCCAGCGCCACAGCACTGAGGTTGCCGGCCTGATTGTTCTGCGCCGACAGGTCGATTCGCGAGCCGGCCGCCTGACGGATATTGCCGTTGTGGCTGTAGAGCGAAACGTCACCGCCCCAGCTGTACTTTTTCACGTCATTGAACGGCAAGGTGCGCCCCGCGAGATCCAGCTGCGCATTGCCGGTCAGGGTCAAATCATCGTCAGACTTGACCACCAGTTTGCCGCTGGCCAGCGCGATACGACCATCAAGCACGACATCGCGCGCCTCAAGATTCAGTTCCCCACCCAGTGCATCAGCCGTTGCAGAACCGCCAGCGCCAGACAGGATCAGACGGTTACCGGCCTTCATCGTGTTGACCGAGGCCGCTTCACCCGTCAGCAACGGCGTGCGCAAATTCAGGTTGCCGCCACTGTAGGCGTAACCCTTGACCGGGTCATAAGCGCCCTGCTCCTGGTACACCGCGAGGCTGCCTTTGTGATTGGCCGTAATGCGCTCGCTGGCCGTCAGATTGACGTTGGCGAACCCCAAGGCCAGACGATCGTTTTGATCCAGGCCGTTGGGTTGCGGATTGGGGCCGTAACCCAATTCGATGCGCTGCGCCTGAATGTCCAGCGTGCCGCGACCGGTCCCGGCGCCGTCGCTGACCACTGCGCCGGGTGCCTGTGTGGCGCCGTTCCAGATCAGGTTGGCGGTGCGGATAGTCGCCACATCCTGAGCGTCACCCTGACCGTAGATCGCCGGAGTGGTCAGAATCAGGTTCTGCAGTTTGCTGCGCCCGGTTTGCGGGTCCAGCGTATCGAGCGAAACATTGCCGAAGAAGTTGAACGAGTCACGGGCCGTCAGGTTCAAGGATTCCAGCGCCGGCGCGCCGAATTGTGTATCGCCCTGCAACAGGCGGTCGAGCACGCTCTGGCTCAGCGTGAGGCCGACCGGCACGCGGCCCTCTGCGTCGGTCAACACCTGGGCATTGCCCACATTGATCGCGCCAACCGCCAGGGTCAGGTGCTTTGTGCCGAAACGCACCGCATCGCTCAGTTCAAACTGATTGTCGGTGGCTGCGGTAATGCTGCCGTTGGAGTAGAGGGTCGCCGGGTTAGTGCACGGTTCCAGCGAACAGGTGCCGATACGGATGCTGCCCGCGCCATCAAGACCGACTGACTTCGCCGGCGCCAGCACGCTGGTTTGGCCGTTGGACACTAACAGCAGACTGGCCTTGCCGGGGTCGTAAACAAATCCGTCGGCCGAGTCGAACGGGGCGTCGCCGCGTCCCAGCGTATTGATACCCGCACCCGCCTCAAGGGTGATGCCGCCGTCGGGTCTGCGGGTGCGCAGTACCACCTCCGGCGCAGAAAGCACGGCGCCTTCACGCAGGATGATGTTGTTTGAACTGATGTTGTCGGCGAAGGTGACAATATTGCCCCCGGAGCCGTAATTCACCGTCGGCATGGCGCCAATGGCCAGCCGTCCGCCATTCATTCGATTGAGGCTGTCGGCGTAAAGCGCAATGCCGCTGAAATCCTGCGTGCGCGAACGACCCGCCCCCAGCACCTCGATGTCGCCGTCAACTGCGCGCACAACGGCTGTACCCGCCACACCGCCCTCGATCGGTTTGAACAGCACCTGCCCGTTGAAATCCAGGGCAATGTCACGCTCCCCGCCGCTATTGAAACGCAGCTCCAGCAACTTCCCATCCATCGGTGCCAGCGCGCGCGATACCCCCAGGCGCGCGGCATCGCTTTTGATGAACTGGCTGTAGCCGGTTTCGTTGTATTGCGAGTAACGCCGCAAGACGTCGGCCGAGGTCAGAATCAGCGCGCTGGAAAGGCTGTCGCGCACACCGGTATTGGCGATCGACATCTGCCCGCTGCTGGTCCATGAACCGTTGCGCATCTGCAAGGCAGGGCTCGTCCCCGCCGCCGTGGCCTGACCGTTGACCTCGACCCGAAATGCACCGGGCAACAAGGCGAAGGTCGATGGCAGCAACGTGTAGGTGCCAGCCGCCAGACCCGGCACACCGGCACCGACAGTGATTTGCTGGCCGATGCGCGGATCGACCGCGCCCGCCTCGGCAAGCACCGGCGCATACACACTCTGATTGCCCGGCACGATGGCGTAAACCGGATTGCTGGCCAGACCCGGCAGGCTGAAAGAGCCGTCACTGGCATTGCGCACCAACGGGTTGTAGCGCGCATCGGTAGAACCGCCACGGCCGGAGACGAAGCCGGCGCCACGCAAGTCGCCACCGCCCGAGAGATCGATCACTGCACCTTGCGCCACGTCGATGTGCTGCGACAGCAAGGTCACGCCCGTCGAAGCGCCAACAATGCCTTTGAGCGCTACAGCGCTGCCGTTATAGCGATAGTCGATGCCATCCGTCGTGCCGCCGTAAGGCATGACCAGCCCGGCGGCGCTGACCGACGTGAGACTGCCCGGCAATAGCTGAACCTCTCGGGTCAGCACCGACTTGCTGTTCTCGCCCAACTGGATCAAACCGAGCGGTGCCCGCAGCACCCCGCCCTGCTCGATGTGGCTGGCGGCCAGCGTCAATTCGCCGAACACTGAGTACGGCAACGCCGAGGGCACCGCGCCGTTACCGAGAATGCGCAACGTACCGTCGGAGGGTGCCGTTTCCTGCTGGAAACCGGCGCGAACCCTGGCTCTCGCCCCGGTCACCGGGTAGATCTGCGCCGAACTGAGGTTCAGGTCGCCCGGCGCCCAGAGTTCGGTGAGTGTGCCGGTGCTGGACGCCAGAAAACGCATGTCCCCCGAACTGGCCAGAGAGACCTGAGCGAAGCCACGGCGACCGACCTGCAGCGCCGGTGCGTTGCGTTGCACAATCGACCCGAGGGTGCCGAACGACAGACTGTTGCCAATGTCCAGCAGACTCGACGTGGCGCTGAACTGCGCCGCTGACAGGTCCGGCGTTGGCGCGTTCATGACCCTTGGGCGAATCACGCCATTGGAGTCGTAATAGCGGCCCGTGCCGAGCAGACGCAGGTAAGGCGCAGACAGATTGATTCGTGCAGTGTCTTTCGAATCGTTGGCCAGCGACACGGCACCGGCGTACAGGCTCAAACTCTGATTCAGATGCAGGTCGACATCGCCGTCAAAAGAAATCAGGCCATTGCTCAACAGGCCGAGATGGTCGAAACCGCCGGCCGTCAACGCATCGGCACTCAGCCGTGCGCGGCCGTAGACCAACTGCTGATCCGCCTTACCCGGCTCAAGATCCGCCGGCAACAGAGACTCGCCTTGCTCCTGGCCAATGATCAGTTCTCTTGGCAGGCGCACGTCATTGCTGGCCAGGTTGGGATTGTAAATCGGCGTTTCCAGGGCGATGTCCAATCGACCACCGGCAGCCCCGGCACCGCCTGCCGCCGCCCGCAGATCACCGTCAATAAACAGGCCGTTGTAGGCGCTCAGGGAAATCTTCCCGCCATCCGTGGCAACCGTGGTCGGCCCCTGCCCGGCGATGTCCAGTACGGCGTGAGCACCGGACGCATCGAGACGCGCGCCGTTGCGCACAATCACATAAGCATCGGCGGAGGTGGCAGTGGCTTTCTTCGCGTCGAGTTCACCGCCGATGACGATGCTGCCGCCCTTGCCGACCTGGCCGTAGACACGGCCTAGTGCATCCACCGCCGTCGTCGCGCGACCGGCAACATCGAGCACGGCACGCTCGCCGATCCAGATGGAACGGTTGTGCGCCTGATTGGCAGCTTCCAGAGGATTCACAGCGGGGTCAGTCAAACCGAACTGTTGCTGACGAACATCGATAGTGCCGCCCCAGGCATTCAGTTCACCATTGAGCGTGATTTGCCCCGGCCCGCGCAGGCCGATGCGCTGCCCCGGATCGACACTGATGCGAGATCCCGTGCCCAGTGTCAGCGCGGTGTTGAGCGGATCGAGCAGACCGGCCTCAGTCGACCCGGCCTGCAACGACAGGCTGGCGCCGCCACGTTGAGTCAACACAGCCTTGGTCGGGTTTTCCTGAAACAGCGTCGGCGTCCACACCTCCAGCGCCGCCTGCGGATCGACGCCGCTGGCCTGCCCCGACGCCGATGCAGCGAGACGATAAACCGGCATCGTGACATCGAGCACGCTGTTGTCGGCCACCTCCAGCCCGTTAAGGCCAATCATGCTGTACGCCGAAAAACCCCTGCTGAACAGGCTCGGTGCCAGTTGCACAGTGTGCTCGGCCAGTACCTCATCGGTTTGGCCGATCAGGACCTTGTTGGCCTGTACCGACAGCGTGCCGCCGCCCGTGACACCGTAACCGCGCACATCGCCGTCGAGGATGAGCTGCGAGTTGCCTGCCGCGGTCATGGCGCTGGACTCCAGCGTCACGCTGCCGCCCTTGCCCCCGCGGATCTTGCCGTTCGCCAACAGCGCCGCACCAGAAGAAACATCCAGCAGACTGCCGACCTGGACGTCGACATCGCCACTGCTGCGGATCGAGATCAGGCCTCCGCTCAAATGAGCAAGCGCGTTGCCGTCATCCGGGTTGGTGCCCAGATTGCTCCACAGACCACGGGTATCCAGTCGCACGCCTTCAGCCACCGTGATGCGGGTGGCGTGTCCTGTTAACGCAGGAATTCGCGTGTCGGTGACCTGATTGAGCTGCAACTGATTGAGCACGTTGCCCAAATGAACACGGCCGCCACGGGCCGTCAGGTCAGCATTGACCTGCACATCCGGCCCGTACAGGGTGATGTCGCCACCGGCATCGACCTTGATTGCATCGTTAACGTCGATCACATCCCTGGCCGCGACTTTGAGCGCTCCCAACGTGAACCCGTTGAGCTGCCCGGCGTCGAGAAACAGCTTGCCCTTGCGCACTTCGGACACTGCCGCGAGCAGGTTTTGATCATTGCCATCGACAGGCTTCTCGCCGCCAATCTGTACCTGGTCGAACGTCGGGTTGAGGCCGTAAAGCAAGCTGCCCGCCGAGGCGACATAGGCCGGATCATAACTGCCGACGATCAGTTGCCCGCGCTTGGCCACGGCCGTCTGGCTCTGTTCATAGCCGTCCAGCGCAGCGCGTGGGGTCTGGGTCTGGCGTTCACCCTGATAAGCCTCGCCAAGCATCTGCCCGTTGAGCACTGCGTTGCCGGTCGCAATCACCAGTTGCCCGGCATCGCGGCCCACGGTGTAGCCCGACTCGACACGCGTGCTCGGGGCGATCAGCGGGGTGTAGTAATAATCGGTCTGTCCCCAGCGCTCGCTGCTGTCTTCATACCCCTTGTAAAAACCGTCGTAGAGCATGTCGCCGGGCGCTTGCGAAACTTCATGCAGGCGGCCATCGGCGCCACGCAGCCAGCTTTGACGAATCTCGCCGCTCTGCACATCCAGCGTGCCGCCGGACAGGTTGATCAGCGAACCGTTCTCGGTGACCACATCGTTGCCGGCGAAACTGACCATGCCGCCCTGGGCCATCCATTCACCGACGCGGTGGCCCTGCGTGCCGAGATAACCTCCGACTTCAAGCAAGCCACCGGCGGTGTACCAGCGATCCGTCGCGTAGCCGTTAGTGCCCGCCGGCACATACACCAGCTCACGCACATCAACCCACACATCATTGCTGTTGAGCGCGCCTTTCTCGCGATTGACCGACGCATCACGCTGTTCGTTACCTTGCACGTTGATCTTGATGTTGTTGGATTCCATCGCGACTTTTACGCCGATGGCACCCGATACATCGATCATCGCGCCGTCGCGCACCAGGCTGCGTCGCCCCGCCGTCACAGCCACCTGGCCGCCGGTGGCGAGGGTGATCGAGCCATTCTGGAATTCGACACTGCCGCCACTCTGGATCTCGACACGCGACTGGTCGCCGCGCACTTTATTGTTGGCGTTGACGCCGGTCAGCGCGGCTTTGTGCTGACTGTCGAGCGCCGTCAAATCACTGCTGTCGAGCATGATCGCCGTGGCGCTGCCCTGGCCCAACGTTACGCTGCCGGCGGTGTCGGTCGCCGGGTTGAGCAAGTGAATGGTGCCGCGCGTCGCCACCGACGTGCTGGTCAGCAGCACACCGTTTTGCTGCACCTCATGGCCCGTCAGGGTGATGTCGCCCGTGGCCGCCTGAATCAAACCACTGTTGCCGACCTTGCCGGCACTGCTGCCGGCCTTGAAGCCCGGAGTGACTTCGTTGCCAAAGGTCGTGGAGAAGCTGTTGCCTTCGGTGCCCGAACCTTTGCGGATATAGAACCTGTCACCGGCGCCCAGTACGGTCTGGCCCTTGGCGGTGTTGATGCTGCCGTCGTTCTGCACCTCGTTGCCGAGCAGCAAGGCATAGCCACCGGCGTCGGTGGACGTCGCCGGTTTGTGGGTTGCAATCGACGCGCCGCGCTCGACCAGCACCTTGCCGGCCGCATCGGTGAAGGTCGGCTGGCTGCCGCTGCTGTCGAAGTACAGGCCACGGTCACGAAACTGGATATCGGTGATGTTCGCCGCGGCCGCCACCAGGTTGCGCACATTGACCTGGCTGGTGCCGCTGAAGACGATGCCGTTGCGGTTGATCAGCATCACCGTGCCGTCGCCCTTGATCTGGCCCTGAATCTGGCTGGCCCGTGCACTCGGATCATTGACCCGGTTGAGCACTGCCCAGTTGGATTGCTGGGCGAATTCGACCGTGGTGTTGCGGCCGACGTTGAAGGTTTCCCAATTGAGGATCGCCTTGTCGGCGGTCTGCTCGATGCGCACGTTGGTCTTGCCGTCGGCCTGGGTCTGCTGCGGGCCTTTGGCGTTCTGCCAACCCTGCGCAAGGCTGTTATCGACCTTCAAACCGCCCTCGCCCAGACCGTCCGGCACAAACTGCACCGAGCCCAACGCCGTCGCACGCCCGGCTGCCTGAGCGGCCTGTTGCGCAGCAATGGCTGCCACGGTGTTGTTCAACGTCTGAATCGAGCGCTGCAACTGCTGATTGGCTTTCTGTTGCTGCGCCAATGGCGGCGTCATGCCCGGCAGGCCGCCAGTGCTCGGCCTAGCAGCGCCGGCTTGCTGCGCAGCGCCCTTGGCGGCGAACCAGCCTGAGCTGAACGCAGTTTGCGCGTGCGCACTGCCCGCCACCAGACACAACGCCACGGCCTGCGCCAGCGGCTTGAGCAGCCACAGTGCCGGGTCGGCATCACGCTTGAGAGTCTGGACATGGGTACGTCGACGGGATGGGCGAGCGAGCATCACTACGAGATCCTTTTTGGTAGCCGCGGGTCGGCAACAACCTGCTGTTAGGACATAGGCGGTTGGCGAGAGGCGCGACCGAACGGATGTCACACAAACTTCATGTTGGGGGAGTAACTGCGCTGGAAACGGCAAAAAAAATGGCAGCCCCAAAAGGGACTGCCATTCGTACAGCGGACTAGATGCGAAGTCTTACAGCGGACGACCAATACCGTTGCAGATGCTGGCGTTGTTGATGTCCAGGTTGTTGCCGGCGGTGTTGGTGATGAAGTTGGCGGTCACAGCGTTTTTCCAGTTGGTCGGAACCACGCTGAAGCCGTGAGCCACGGTCGCTACGGCGTTACCCGGCACGCTGTAGTGTTTGGTCAGGAAGGTCTTGATATCAGCGGCCACGGTTGCATCCTTGTAGCACTGGCCGAAGACAAGGTTGGTGTAGGCAGCGATTGGATAACCGCTGACTGGGTTGGCGACCACCGGAGCCCACTGGGCAGGGTTGGATGGCGCGAGTGGCAGAGCAACCGAAGACAACGCGGCAGTCACGTTGGCAGGCGTCGGTTGCACACCGTTGACGCGGGAAACCACGGCGTTGCTGCCGGCATTCACGCCGTCCGGGCCGACATAACCGATGGAGCCGTCAACAGCGTTCACGGCAATGGCGACGTCAGCCGTGTTGGCCACGCCCACGAAAGACAATGGCAGCGGGGTACCGGCTGGCTTCAGGGTGTTGGCGAATGTGGTGGTGACGGTAAATTTGGTTGGGCAAACCGCATTCAAGTGACGCGTGAGGATTTCCGAAGTGCCGCTGGAAGTGGTGCGATACACGACGCGGATCGGCGTGGCGTCAGCAGAACCCAGCAATTGGCCCCACGTGGTTTTAGTGCCCGAGAACACGTCGCACAGCTGAGCGCTGGTCAGGTTCAGAGCGGTCTGGCCGGATTTCTTGTAAGGGATGGCAACCGAAGTGGCCACCGAAGGCAGTTGGATCAGCGGGCCGTAGGAAGCGCCGAAGGCGCCGTTGTAGGTGCTGATTTCCGAAGCGCTGAGCACCGAGTCGCTACCGGCGAAGTGTACCGAACCGGTGGTGTTGAACAGTGCCGAGTTGTTGCTCAGGAAAGCGGTTTTGCCAGTGCCGCTGCCAGTGCCCAGGTAGCTGAAATTGGCTGGCAGGATGCTATTGGCAGAACCTTTGTACAGAGCGGCAGGCAGAGTCGCGCCACCACCGGTTACGTTAGCGGCCATGGCCTGGGCGGATGCCAGAGCGGCGACAGTCAGTGAGGCTGCGATCAGAGTGCGCTTGAACATGAAGAATCTCCTTTTCAACGGGGGTTGTGAACACAGGGTTTCAGATTGCTTGCATGACACTGGAAAGACTCACCGCTGACCTTTGCAAGCCTGGCCCGTGGTTAAGTCGCACTGAGAAATTCGCAGTTTCCGGTGACAGATAAAGGAAAAAACCTCGGGAGCTGCGCGGTGATTTTCGTCAAGGTTTCTCGGGTGTTTGCGCAAGTCGAAGGTGTGTCTGGATCAAGTGTTTCGCGCAATCGGGCTGGAGCCGTTGAAGGGCCGTTGCAGATGACAGAAAGGAGAACCCGAGGATGGCGGGGTTGGGGCTCGGGTGGTAGGCAGACCGGTGAACGTTATTTGAGAAATTTGTCGGCTGGATTGGCCCTTTCGCGAGCAGGCTCGCTCCCACAGGTTTGAGTGTTGTGGGGCAGATTGCATTAACAACACAAATCCCTGTGGGAGCTGGCTTGCCAGCGATGGGGCCAACCCAGACACCATCAAAACATCAGATACACCACTACTGAACCAACTGATTGATCTCGATGATCGGCAGCAACACCGCCATCACGATCACCAACACCACCCCACCCATCACCACAATCATCAGCGGCTCAAGCAACGCCGTCATGCCCATCGCCCGGCGTTCAATATCTCGGGACAGGGTTTGCGCCGCGCGCTCCAGCATCGGTGGCAGCGAGCCGGTTTTCTCGCCGCTGGCGATCAAATGAATCAGCACCGGCGGGAACACATTTTCGACCCGCAGCGCCGCGGCGAGGTTGACGCCCTCGCGCACCTTGGCCGTGGCGTCGCTGACGCTCAGGCTCAAACGGTCGTTGGACAAGGTCTGGCGCGCCGCTTCCAAGGCTCTTAATAACGGCACGCCCGCGCCGCCGAGAATCGCCAGGGTCGAGGCAAAACGCGCGGTATTCAGGCCCAGAATAAAACGGCCAATCAACGGCAACTTCAGCACCCGATGATGCCAACTCAAACGCGCCGCCGGGTTGCGCAAATACAAACGCCAACTCCAGAACGCCCCGGCCATGACTGCCGCACACAACCAGCCCCACGCACGAATGAAATCACTGGCCGTCAGCATCGCCAGCGTCAGGCCCGGCAGATCCTGCCGCGCCTGGGAAAACGCGCTCACCACCTGCGGCACCACGTAACTGAGCAGGAAAATCACAATGCCGATCGACACCAACCCGACCACGCCGGGGTAGATAAACGCGGTGAGTATCTTGCCGCGCAGGTTGTTGCGCTCCTCGATGTAATCGGCGAGCCGCTCCATCACTTGCGCCAGATCCCCGGACTCCTCGCCCGCCGCGATCAATGCGCGGTAGATCTCGGGAAAGTCCCGCGGCCGCGACGCCAACGATTCGGCCAGACGCATGCCGCTGCGCACATCGGCACGCACCGCGCTCAGCGTGTGGGCGATGTGTTTTTTCTCGGCCTGCTCGACCGTGGCACTCAACGCGGCCTCCAGCGGCAGGCTGGCGCCGAGCAGGCTCGACAGTTGCCGCGTGGCCCACGCCAGGTCGTTATCCGACAGCCGTGCACTGAACAATCCACCGCCGCCATGCTGGGCGACATTGCTCTCCTTGTGCACTGCCAACGCAGTCAAACCGCGCGCGCGTAATGCGCTGAACGCGGCAGTCTGGCTGTCGGCCTCCAGGTGCCCCGATTCGATCTTGCCAGTGGCATCGGCGGCTTCAAAACGATAACGATTCATCAGGCGTCCCGTGTCACGCGCAAGATTTCTTCAGGCGCGGTGGCGCCGCTGCGAATCCAGCGTTCACCGTCCTCACGCAGGCTGAACATGCCGGCCTTGTTGGCCGCCGCACGCAAGGCCTGCTCCCCTGCCCCTTGGTGAATCAGCGTGCGGATGTCGTCGTCGATACAGAACAACTCGTGGATGCCGGTGCGGCCGCTGTAACCGGTCTGATTGCAGTTCGCGCAACCGACCGGGCGCCAAGTGCCGGGCGCGGTAGGGTCTTCTTCCTTGCATTGATTGCACAGCCGTCGTACCAGTCGCTGCGCCAAAACCCCGAGCATTGAAGACGCCAGCAGAAATGGCTCGACGCCCATGTCGATCAAGCGGTTTACCGCCGACACCGCGTCGTTGGTGTGCAATGTCGCCAGCACCAGGTGACCGGTGAGCGACGCCTGCACGGCGATTTGTGCGGTTTCCAGATCACGGATTTCGCCAATCATGATGATGTCCGGGTCTTGCCGCAAAATCGCCCGCAGTGCCAGGGCAAAGGTCATGTCGATCTTGGCATTGACCTGAATCTGGCTGATGCCCGGCAGATCGTATTCCACCGGGTCCTCCACAGTGAGGATGTTGCTGGTGCTCGCATCCAGCCGCGCCAGCGCCGCATAAAGACTGGTGGTTTTGCCGCTGCCGGTAGGCCCGGTGACCAGCACGATGCCGTGGGGCTGACGGATCAGGTGATCGAGCCTGGCCAATACCTGCGCGTCCATGCCAAGGGTTTCGAGGTGCAGACGCCCGGCCTGCTTGTCGAGCAGACGCATCACCACCCGCTCGCCGTGGCCGGTGGGCACCGTGGAAACCCGAATATCGATCGGCCGTCCCGCAACGCGCAAAGCGATGCGGCCGTCCTGCGGCAGACGTTTTTCGGCGATGTCGAGCTGAGCCATGATCTTGATCCGCGACACCAGCGCACCGTGCAACGCCTTGCGCGGCGAGACCACGTCGCGCAGGGTGCCGTCGACGCGATAGCGCACCACCGAATGGGTTTCGAACGGCTCGATGTGAATGTCGCTGGCCTCATCGCGCGCCGCTTGTGTGAGCAAGGCGTTGATCATGCGGATCACCGGCGCGCCGTCCTGGGTGTCGAGCAGATCAGTGATTTCCGGCATGTCCTGCATGAGGCGATCGAGATCGACCTCGTTCTCTGCGGCACCCACCACCGCCGCCGCGCTGCCGGTATCGGCGTAGGCAGCGGCGAGCAAGCCATCGAGTTCGTCATCGCGCACGCGCTGTATCGTGGTCGCGCCAAACTGCCGCCGCGCTTCACTGATCGACCAGCCCGGCGTCGATGGACACACCGTCAGCACCCCGTCGCGCAACAAAATGCGCTGAGCCTTGGCCCAGGCGTAGGGCAAAGCACTCATCGCCCACCCTCCCCAACGCGAATGATCTCCCCCGTGGCAATACGATCCCCTGTAGGAGCTGCCGCAGGCTGCGATCTTTTGATCTTGATTTTTTCAATGCTGCCAAAGAGCAGGATCAAAAGATCGCAGCCTTCGGCAGCTCCTACAGGGGATAGTGTTTTCATTGCAGGGGCACCGCTTTAATGGTTGCCCTCGGACCTGGGGCCGGCACGCCTTGCGCAGTTGCGGGCAATTGCGGCGCCTGCATGTCCGGCATTGCCCAACTGCGCTCCGGCTGCAAACCGCCCTGCGCGCGGCGCATGAAATCGTAACGATTGAGGGTGATGCTGCGCCCCGCTTCGCTGTCGCGGATGATGTACGGGCGCAGGAACACCATCAGGTTGGTCTTGGTGATCGCCCGGCGCTCGTTGCGAAACAACGCGCCGAGTCCGGGGATGGTCGACAGCCAAGGCACGGCTTCATTGCTCTGGCTGTAGCCGTCCTGCAGCAAGCCGCCAAGCACCATGATCTGGCCGTCGTCGAGCAAAATACTGGTGTCGATTGCACGCTTGTTGGTGACGATGCCCGTCGATGTCGGGCTGTTGGAGGCGCGTTCGTCGATGCTGCTGACTTCCTGATAAATGTCGAGCTTGACCGTGCCGCCCTCGGAAATTTGCGGGCGCACGTTGAGCTTCAGCCCCACCTCTTCACGGGTTACGGTCTGGAACGGGTTGTTGCTGGTACCCCCGCCCCCGGTAACGTAACTGCCGCTGACAAACGGAATGGTCTGGCCGACAAAGATGCTCGCGGCTTCGTTGTCCAGGGTCAGTAGATTCGGCGTCGATAGCACGTTGGTGCCGCCCTTGCTCTTCAAGGCGCGGGCCAACACTTTCAGATCAAGAATCTTGCCGATGCCGGGGATGTCCACGGTGCCGTTGACGTAGCCGAGGTTCAAACCTTGCGGAAGCACGTCGAGACTGGTCTTGCCGCTGAGGTTGATCCCCGAGCCGCCCAGGTTCGCCCCGCCAATCACGCCTTTACCGCCCAGATCGCCGGTCTGCCATTGCACGCCGAATTCGCTGGCGTCGTCCTCGCCGACTTCGACGATCAGGCTTTCGATCACCACTTGCGCACGGCGCTGGTCGAGCAGGTCGATGACTTCACGCAGGCTGCGATACAACGGCTCCGGCGCGGAAATCAGCAAGGTGTTGGTAGTCGCATCCGCCTGGATCGTCACGCCGCCAGCGCTGAAAGCGACGTTCTGCTCGCTGACCTGCGCACCGCCATTGCCACTGGTACCGCCACTGCCCTGCGCGTAACTGCCGCCAGTGCTGCCCGTTGAAGTGGTCGACGTGGTGCCGCTGGTTTGCGTGCTGCTCTGGCCGTTTTGCCCGCCGGAACTGCCGCTATTGCTGCCCATGGCACTGAGCACCGAACGCGCACTGTCGCTGGTGCCGCTGTCGCTTTCTCCGGTGAGCAAACCGCGCAGTGCCTGGGCCAGTTTTGCCGCTTGGGCGTTGCGCAGATACACCACGTGCAGGTTGCTCGGATTGCTCTGCGCGTTGTCGAGTTTGTAGATCAGGTTACGCGCCAGCTCGGTGCGCTCCGGGCTGCCGGCGCGGATGATGATGGTGTTGGAACGCGGATCGCCAATCACCGCGATTTTCTGCGTTGGGTCATTGCCCGGCGCGTCGAGCAGGTCCGCAACCATCGGCGCGATGTCGGCGGCGATGCCGTTCTCGATCTGCACCACATCGGTGTCGATGGCGCTCGGCGTATCGATGCCGGCGATCAACTGTGCGACACGGGTCAGGTTCTCGGCGTAATCGGTGACGACGATGGTGTTGTTGCCGGGGTAAGCGTTGATCGGATTGTTCGGCGACACAATCGGGCGCAGCACCGGAATCAGGTTCACCGCGTTCTCGTATTGCAGGCGAAAGGTGCGGGTGAGCATGCCGTTGCCCACGGGTTTGTCGGCGCTGTAGATCGGCCCGCCAAGCAGCTTCGCATCGGCCTCCGGAACCACTTGCGCAACACCGCCCACATCGACCACGGCAAAGCCCTGCATGCGCAACGCCGACAGCAACATGTCGTACGCCTGACGCGCCGGCACCTGACCTTCCGAGACCAGCGTCAAGTTGCCCTTGACCCGCGGATCGACCAGAAATTGCTGCCCAGTCGAACGCGACAATGCGCGCACCACCGCTTGAATATCCGCCTCGACGAAATTCAGCGTCACCGGTTGATCGCCCAGTGGATTGCTCGGCAACGCAGTGCCGCGTGCAGCACCGCCGCCACGGCTGCGCTCGGTAATGTTATGCAACTGCTTCGGCGCAGGCCTGGCTTGCGCCTGCATGCGTTCGCGGTCGAGCACCGCATCGCCACTGCGCTGAGTGTTGGCCAGCGGCCGGCCGAGTTCGCTGTCGACCAGCAACGGTGGCTGATCTTTCAGCGTGGACGTGTTGCTGCACGCGCTCAATGCCATCAGCAGCAGCGGCAACGCCATGCGCGTCGGTTTGGATCCTGACCCCATCATGAAGCTTCCTTAGCGCCAAGCGCCTGATCCATGCGAACGGTGCCTGACAAAGTGCCGGCAGTGACTTCAGTCGTGGCCGCGTCTGCGCGTTGCAAACGGGCCTCGACCACTTGCAGAGAAAGTTGTGCCGGATGGCTCAGCAGCCAGTCGAGCACCGCGTCGGCCGGCGCGACGTCGAAGGTCAACTGCCATGAACCGGCATCCGCCACCTGTAATTGATAATGTCCGGCCAGACCGCTCGCTTGCAGGGATTGCTCCAGCGACTGGCCGAGACTTTGACCGTCCGGGCGCACGCTGACGTCGCGCAGCACCAGCTCCAGCGCTTGCGTCTGAGCGCGCAACTTCGGCGTTTCGCTTTGCCAATAAGTGATTTTCTTCAGCGGTGGCTGGATCAGCGCGACCCAGACCAGCAGACCGATCACCGCAATTGCCATACCGCCGACCATGCGTTTTTCGCGCAACGCCAACGGCTGCCAACGTGCCTGCAACTGACTGTTGAAGCGCTGCCAGCGTGCGCGGTAAATCGCCAGCGATGCCTTATTCATCTTCTGCCTCGCTGCTGTTGTCTGCGCTTTCGTCAGTGGTCGCTTCGCTGGCCGGGCGCAATGTCCAGCCGTCGTCATCGGCAGTCACGCTGATGCCGGCCTGCGCCAGTGTGGTTTGCCAGTCCTTGTCGTTGCCGGTTCGACGCGCGTCTGCGATCAGACCGAGTTGCAGCGTCCCGTCGACAAACGTCAGACGCTCGACGCTGCCAGCCATGAACGGGATGCCCGTCGCGGCCTGCAGCACCAGTCGATTGAAATTTTGCGAGGGATCGTCCGCTGCGCCTTTGTGCCGCGCCGCCAATTGCTGGCGGGCCTGTTGCAGCGGATTGAGGATCACCGGCAACTCGGGAAACGCCTGCTTCACGCGCTGATTCATTTGGCTTTTGAGCTGCTGCCCCTGACTGGCTTCGCGCGCCGCATAGAGGTTGAGCCCAACCACCCACACCGCCACGGCCAACGCCGAAAACCCGATCGCCCGGCCCCAGCCGCGATGTTCAGTGCCTTGTTGTTGCAGCGCACCGTGCAGACCCCAGCCTGGCAACGGCCCGGTCCAGCGCTGCGCCTCGGCCATCGGCAAGTCAGCACCGGGCGGCGCGGCGTCGCCGATCCAGTGCAACTGCGCGCCCGGTTGCCACAACGTGTGGTCGACGCCTTCATCGAACAGCGGTTGTACCTGCGCCGTCTGCAGACTTTCGCGCAGCAGCAAGTGACCGTCCTGCACGCAAGCGACCGTGCCCGGCAGCACCGGTAAGCTGTAGGCCGCCGGGTACAGGCCGCGCAGGTTCAAACCGGTTTGCTTGAGCATCTGGCCGAGTCGCTGCAAGGACTGCCGCGGCACCCACGCGATCTGCACCCGCCCCGCTGCGTCACGCGGACTGTGGGCAATGTGCATCTCGCTGCTGGCGCCGAGCATCAAGGCTTGCGCCGCACATTGCACCGCTGCGGCGGTCTTGTTGGCCGGCAACGGCGGTAAATCGATACTCGCCAACAGGCTGTCCGCCGGGTGCAGAAAACCCATCAGTGGTGGCTGTTTCGGCATCTGACTCAACTGCTTCAGGCTATGGCGCTCTTCGCGGCTGACCAGGCCCTGACGATCCAGCCAGGCGCAGTTCAATTCACTGTCGAGGTCAAGATCCGCCAAGGGCGGCAGGGCAATTCTCAGCTGATTCATGCACCCACCCGCGACCAAATCACCTGCGGCAGACGATCCTGGCTGCGATGCAGCAACGCATCCAGACTGACCCGCCGCTGCTCGCGACGCGCTTCACCGCGCAGTCGAAACCAGTCGCTGGTGATGCCGACCTTGACGCTGGTGAGTTCCAGACTCGGCATGCGCAAACGGTTGACGAAATCGCCCCGGTTGATGAACCAGCGCCCGGCGTCTCGCTCATTGATCAACGCCTGCGCCCGCTCCAGCGACAAGCCCGGCACATACGCGGCCAACACCGGCGCGGTGGCGGTGTTGCCGTTGATCCAGGTCGTCGCGGGAATCACCGTAACGTATGGTGCAAGCTTGCTGATGACGGCGTCGTTAACTCCCTCGACGCTGCGCAAGTCTTCGAGGTTGCGCAGCATCGGCAGTTTCGGATTCTCAGGCTTTCGCGAAGCGTTGGGTGATGTGGCGCGACCACTGTCGAAGTTGTTCGTGTTGTTGGCGATCTGCGGATTCAACAGTTGCGGGTAGGACGCGATCACGCGCTGACTGATGCGCTGACTCAAACCGGCGCTGATCCCGATCAATTCGCACAAGCGCTCAAACGCCTGAATCTGCGCCTCATCAACACGCTCGTTGGCCACCAGATTGCGCAGGTTGAACTTGCCCTGCTCGTCCTCCAGCCGCCCCTCAAAACCCTGCGCGACAAGCCGTTGCGCCCACGGCTGATCGAGCCGGGTCAACGGATCGCGCTGGCGAGCGTCCCACAACAACTGGCGGCTGATCTCCAAACCACCCTGCACCACCCAGCGCCCCTGCACGCGATGCTGATCGGCCTCCAGCGCACGGGTCGCAACGCTTTGGCGGGTCAACATGCCGGCAGCAATCACCGCCACCACGGCAGCAATCAGCAACGCACTGATAATCGCCATGCCTTGTTGCTTCGCCAGATCCGGCGAATGTCTGTTCATGGCCGGCCTTACAGCTGCCAGGAACCAATGTCGGCATTCACGCCGTCGCCGTCAGGCTGCCCGTCGGCACCAAGCGAGAAGATGTCGATTTCACCGTTGGCGCCGGGATTGAGGTACTGATACGGACGGCCCCACGGATCGTTGGGCAAGCGCTCAAGGTACGAACGCCAGTTACTGTTCTTCGCATCCGCAGGACGCTCCACCAGCACTTTCAAACCCTGATTCATGCTCGGGTAAGTGCCGTGATCGAGGCGATACAACTTCAAGGCCTGCATCAAACCGCCAATATCCTGCTTCGCCGCCGTCGCCCGCGCCTGATCCGGACGATCAAGCACTTTAGGCACCACCATCGCCGCGAGAATCCCGAGAATCACCACAACCACCATGATCTCGATCAGGGTGAAACCCTGCTGGCCACGGGGCATACGCGGCGACTGCTTAAGCGGTTTGAACTGTGCGATATCCATCTCGACATTCCTTGGCTTGATTCGATTCGACGCGCAGTGTTGCAAGAAGATATGTCAGGGATGTTGAAAATCCTCGGGAGTTTTCGTCGTCAAGCCGTCAAGGACGGGGGTTAGCGTCGAGGGCTGTGTTTTCGCTTTGAGCCCTCCATGCGTGCGCCTTCCCGAGAAAGCGGATTTACCCTGATTGAAGTGCTGGTGGCGCTGGCGATTATTGCCGTGGCGATGTCGGCGGCTGTGCGCGTGGCGGGGTTGATGACGCAGAGCAATGGGGTGTTGCGGGATCGATCGATTGCGCTGATTGCGGGGCAGAGTCGGATGGCTGAGTTGCGGCTGGAAGGTCGGTTACCGGTTGGGATGAAGGCTGTTGAATGTGATCAGGGGCGGCTGTTGCTGCGGTGTGAGCAGGTGATTGGTGCGGCGCAGAATGGGCGGTTGCTCAAGGTCGGGATTCAAGTATTCGACCGCAACCAGGACGCGCCACCACTGGCAAAACTCGAAACCCTACTCGCCCACCCCCTGTAGGAACTGCCGCAGGCTGCGATCTTTTGATCTTGTTTTTCAGGATCAAAATCAAAAGATCGCAGCCTTCGGCAGCTCCTACACAGATATCTCAGGCAGCAGAAGCAGCACATATGCCATCACCATCACTGCCAGCCCAGCTCCCAAAGATTTCACAGCCAGACACAACATCCCTGACCAACCCAAAACCCTGTGGGAGCGGGCTTGCCCGCGAAGGCGCCAGGACGGACACCCAATCAATCACCAGGTGATACCGATACGCGCATCCCCCCGGCAATTGCAAATTATCCAACGCCCGATTCACCGCCAGCTCCCCGAGCATGATCAACTGCGCAATCCCCAACAACGCCCGACACCGCAACACCGACACCCTACTCGCGAAGTCCTGCGCGATGGTCCAAACCGAACCAACTATTCAATCGATCCCTTCTGAATCGCCCAGCCCCACCACCGGAACCTGCCACGAAGGCTTTTTCCCACTCTGGTTATCAAACGCACGACGCGCCTCGCGAAAATCCTCGACGTGCTCCACCACCCACGTCCAAATGGGCGACATACGGACCAATAGCTCCATACCCAAAGGCGTCAACTCGTACTCGACATGGGGCGGCACTTGATCCAACTCCCGCCGTATCAGCAGACCATCGCGTTCCAGCGCACGGAGCGTTTTGGTCAACATGCGCTGAGTCACGCCCGTCATCTGCCGTTTGATCTCGGCATGACGCATCGTGCCGTACACACCGAGAGCATGCAGAATCCCCAGTGACCAGCGGCTACCGGCGTGAGCCAGGACTTCGCGCCGCACGCCATCATCGTCTCGTCTTAGCGTCTGGCAGATCGCTTCTGCCTGGCTAAGGGTTTCTTCATCGGTCATTTGTCCCCCTGGTATCACGCGTGTGCCTTCTTCTGAGCGCTGCCCAATCGTGCCAGCATCACCAAATCATACAGACGACGGATTCAGGAGACACCATGACCGAATCGACCCACCCTTCCCCACAATCCATTCTCGTACTTGGCGCCGGCGAACTCGGCCTGCCGGTTTTGCGCAATCTTGCGCGGGTAGCAAAGCACTCGCCCGGCAGCACCATCAGCGTCCTGCTCAGGGATTCGACCATCAACACGCAAATCCCTGAGAAAAAGCGCGAAATCGATGAACTGCGCAGCCTGGGCATTCAGCTGGTCGCCGCAGACCTGGTTAACGATTCCATCGATCAACTGGCCGAAGTGTTCGCAGCATTCGACACCGTCATAGGCTGCGCAGGCATGGTCGCAGGTCGGGAAACGCCGATGAAACTGGCGACAGCCGCGCTCAGGTCCGGCGTGAAGCGCTACTTCCCCTGGCAGTTTGGCGTCGATTTCGAAGTGATTGGCCGGGGCAGCCCGCAGGATTTGTTCGATGCGCAACTCGACGTGCGCGAGTTGCTCCGCGCCCAGGACAAAACCGAATGGGTGATCATCTCGACCGGCATGTTCACCAGTTTTCTGTTCGAGCCGGTATTTGAAGTCGTCGATTTTGAGAACGACACCGTCAACGCCTTGGGCAGCCTCGAAACCAGCGTGACGCTCACGACACCGGAGGACATCGGCAAGCTGACAGCAGAAATCGTTTTCTTCGAACCGCGCTTTCGCAATGAGATCGTGTACCTGTCTGGCGACACGGTGACGTATGGGCAGGTGGCGAGCCTGCTTGAACGTGTGCTGGGACGTCCGTTCACGCGTAACGTCTGGACGGTGCCGTACCTGATGCAGGAACTGGAAAAAGACCCCACTCACCACATCAAAAAATACCGCGCCGTATTTGCCCAAGGCAGAGGCGTGTCGTGGCCTAAAGCGGGGACGTTCAACGAACAGCAGTCGATTCAGGTCACTACGGCGGAACAGTGGGCTCGGGACAACCTGGCAGTCGACTGACGCAAAGAAAGCCCGCCGCTCGCAGGTACAGAAACGCGTACATCGTCTCGGTATTCATCGCGGCTGAAGAGCCAGCGCACTCCCACCTTGAAACACGCCCAAAGGTGGGAGCGAGCCTGCTCGCGAAAGCGCCAGAATGAACACCCAATCAATCACCGGGTGATCCCGACACCCCCATCACTCCGGCAACTGCAAATTATCCAGCGCCCGATTCACCGCCAACTCCCCGAGCATGATCAACTGCGCAATCCCCAACAACGCCCGACGCTGCGACGCCGGCAACAGACTGGCGACGTTCTGCGCGATGGTTTGCGCCGAAGCGAGTGTTTCACTGGCATCAATCAGCAGTTCTTCGTTTTTGTTGTCTGCGGTGACGGCATACATTCCACGGGTTTTACGTGGAGGCGGCGTGGAACCGGGTGGGCAGAGGTAATGGTCGAGGGCGCGGTCGGCGGCTTCGTGGAGTTTTTTTGAGTCGAGGGATTCGTAGGGGGAAACCGGATCGGTTTCGGGGGGGTTGGGTGTTGGTTTGATCATGGTGAAGCTCCTTGATTGTTGGAGCCGCCACATTTCGCTGCGAAACGAAGAGAGGTGGCAGCTGTACGCAGGTTCGCAGACCGGGAATCAAGGAACCCGGCATACCCTAAGGTATCCCGCGCACAGCCGCCATAAAGCACCGTTGCCAAAAGTGGCAACGTTTCGGAGCGCTGTGCGCCTTGATTGATCCGGGCTGCGAAACCCGATCGCTGATTCGTCAGCGACCGAACCACAATAGAACCCGCCCCCAAGGCGCACAAGCCGGCGGATTCTGGCGTAGCTGTAGGCAAAGGCGCAAGGATATGTAGCCTGAGAGAGTGACTGGAGATGTCTTTTTAAACGTTGGCGTTTATCTGGACCTCATTCCGGCTCGGACCCCACGACATATCCGTCCCCGCCTCAACAGACGAAAGAAAATGGCCGAGGTTGCGAGACAACAGCGAGGATCACTGCGATAAAAAGCTTTTTCATTCTCACGGCATCGGAGGTAGAAACGATTGGGCAATAGATCTGATGATCTTTAAATAACTCCATTCCTACTCCGGGACAGTATTCAAAGAATGCAGATGTATTATTCAGATTTTATAAAAGCCCCCGTTTGATTTTTTAACCAGTCTTAGCAAGCGGACAGGCATCGCAAGTCTGACAGCAATCCTTTCCAAGCATGATTTCCCAGTAGTGTTTTTCTTCTCGCTCCCAATCTTGTAACGCAAACACCAACTCGGCTGCTTGCGCACCGTGATTAGCACATTTTCGAAGCGACTTGAGACGTTGCTTGCCAGAACTGCTGCAAAAGCACCGCCTTCTCTGATTGGCGACCTTTTTTGTTGCCTCCCACACACGGTATAAACAAGCCCCCTGATAGATCAACTCCAAGACCGCACGGCCATTTGAATGACGTCGTTTGACCGAAAGCTGATGAGATGAAAGCGCGCTTACAATTTTATCCCCCAGTACGCTGGCCGCAGCCTGAGCTCGTAACTGATGGCGAGCTGCGCCACCATGTGCCCATGCCTTGTCGTTAGGCCATTTGCGCTGCAACCTAGCACGCTCCTGAAGCTTCAGAAACTTGTAGACGGTCTCCATCCATACGCGAGCGGTATCCACGTCCTCAATCTTCAATGATTGGACCGGTGAATAGCTTAGGCAGAAGGTACCGTCAGAATTGATGTGCCGCTCGGGACAAAATGCTGGTAGATGTTCGGCAATTTTCTCGCGGACAGAAACTACGCCATCATAATCCCGGAGTTCTAAGCTGTAAGGAATTGTCCTCCCATCAACAAGTTGAATAGGCAGGCTCAAGTCGCCTACTTGATCCCGAGACTGAACACAAATGCCCCCGAAATCGGGAGCGATTTGTGTCAGTAAGATTAAAGCCTCACTCAACGCGATTCCCTTTCGCCAATAACAAGGGCCATATATGGTTCGACCACTCGCTCATCTGACTTGATGATTGATGGAGTTCCAGTATATGCAGCAGCGCGTGCCTGCTTCGCCGAATCATCTCCGTCGTCAGCCAAAGCCTCAGTAGCCTCCACATAATTGAGATTGGCTACCTTTTTTCGAGAACCGAACAACTTCTGCACCGCCGCAGAAGCCGCGTCATATGCGGCTTGGCCGATGGCACTTTCATCCCCCTTACAGGCGCACTGGCGGCTCTCAGATTCCACAACTTTTCGTCCGATCGCACAACGAACACGATCACCCTTGCGGCCCAGGCGAGTCACAGCAATAGGACCCAAATCAAAACCAATTGCCAAGCCGAGACTGCCTGTTTCGTAATCCGATTCCTTCAGCCTTTCAATGGAAAGATTGAAGCTGCTGCGCAGTGCGCCTGCGAGGCGAGTCGCATCCGAAACCGACTTTTCTTCGTCAGTATTTTGCGCCGTCCCATCGCAGGTGAGGGCTTGGATACAGTCGCCAATGAATCGCACTCGACGCCCTTTGAAATCAGAGGTGACTACCCGCTCCATTTCCGCACGAAGCACATGCAGCGTTCGAACCACATCTTCAGCATTTTCGTCGATATTATCGGCGACGTAAGACGTGAAGCCGTCGATATCAGCGTACAAGCTAATCATCTCCTGACGCTTAGAGTTGCCTGGCGTCAGGGCTAAGATATCCATGTCACTAAGCGGCGGTGTCTGGCGAGAGAACTGAAAGTTACCGATGGGATTGTTACTCAGATCTTCACGCCACTCTTCGATGATTTCCTCCGCAGTCACATCGAGCTTCGCCGCGTCTTGGCAAACTTTCACTTCCTCTTTGGTGAGGGGCGACTTTTCGGGGAAATCCTTCTCATCAAGGTCGATAGCTATTCGAGCAGCATTGGTGAGATAGATACCGCGAGTGGAATTGTTACTCGCTAGCTTAGCCGCATGATTCGCTGGATCCCCCAAGAACAATGGCTCACGGTAACCATTACGGCCGTTATTGACAGCCAGAGCCAAGCCGCTATCGATACCAATGCGCACCTTCGCTGCCGGAATTTGCTGGTCATCGTCCCCAGTCTCAGCTAATACATCGACGATAAGTTGTGCGGTGGCCACCGCACGCTGCACCCGCTTTTGCTCGGCACTCGCCTCACTGTTATAGGGTTTTGTGAATAGTGCGTGCAGCCGCTGACTGTGAAAGTCCACACGCCGACCATCAACACGGTCCAATATACGTTTCACCGCACGGTAGTGCTGATCTAGGAAACGCAGCGTGCGCTTATGGCAGTCTGTACCTTCAACTGCCGTAATGTTCAGCATGTCAGTTAAATTTTGGATATCTGCATAAAGGTGAACACCATCAACCCGATATGCAACGTTCGTTGGGATAGACTCCAACGACATGTCGCGGGTGTAGTTCTTGATGGTGACACTCTCTACGTCGTTCAGCTTCTTGTTGATGTGCTGAAGCGCCCGATCATGATTCCAGTTTTTGCTCATAATCCTCTCCCGAACGGGGACGCATCGGGCGCCCCTCAATGCAAGCGGTGTAAGTAAGGTCCTTGGAAATCACTTCGGGCCCAGCTCATTGAAAATTTCACGCATCTGATTGCAAGCCGGGCCAAGGCGAGAACTCAGATCCTGTACCTTTCGTGTTGAGTAGCCAATAGTGGTGATACCTTTGAGATCCGATGGAAGTCGGACCTCATCGCCCCTAGGCTCGACAAGGAAGGAACGACTGCGACCGAGCCTGCCTACGAACATGCCCAGCTCGAAAATGACATTGTCACGCGGTGCAAACTGATTCTCGTCGCGGCTTACAACCAGGTCATCAGGTGTGACGATCGCGATTGCGAAATCGCTTTCATCAAGCTGATCCTCAAGACTCTCGAGAGCATACTGAGAGGCCCTGAACGTACCCTCTGTCCAGATCTTCACGAAGAACTTGTCGTGGGCAAAGTGGTTTTCAATCTCGCGCGCTACCGGAAGGGCTTCAGTCGAGCAAATGATGAATACAAGAGCTGCTTCATGAGAGGGGCGCACATGTTGGTTACGCTGAGTCAGCCGTTCAACGAGCTGTTTGGTCACATGGCGCCACACCGAAGGGTGATTATCTGCAACACTTTTGAAATCAGTAGCTGCCACTTTCAATACTAGTGTGGGTTCAGTAGCGATTACCGTTGCCGAACGTGTCGCTGTAGGAACTAGTGCGGACATCTCCCCCACATGATCCTGCGGCCCACGTACCGCAATCGCACGATCATGAACTCTCACCTCCACTGAGCCAGTAAGGATGAAGTAGACCTCTGTATCGCTATCACCTTGCGTGATGAACTGACAACCGCTTTGAAGCTCGACCAATTCACCGACCTCCGCGAGACGGGCGGCTAGATCCTCTTTACCCAAAATTAATCGTTGTTCCTGAAGCACTTCTACCAGCAGGGCGCGACCATCCGCCCCCTTGAAGCGGTCAATCATTTGAGGAGCTGTCATCTTTTTATCCTTATAAAAGTTAGCACTGCATCACCACAAAATATATATGGGGATGGCAAATGGCCTTTCAAGAGGACAAGTCAAAAAAATGTCTAAATTAAAATATGGCGCCAATTATATGACTATCTGCCGTGCATTGGCTTACGCTGCTATCGAGCCAAAAGCTCGCACGACAGAGTTTCAGTCACTTTTTCAGTGACGCAAAAAGGGTAATAGATTGCTGAGATTTTAAGAGGAGCCGCTCCTTGGCGGCATCGTCTTCAAGAGGAACCTACCAACACATATATAGGTTTCAGCGGTTCCGGATAGTTTGAGATGGGCGTAATCTCATTAATTGGGCTGAACTACAAAATTCCTTTTCCGCTCTCTTTTTGTGCGAAAGCACCAGAACCGACACCCCAGCAGGCACGACCCGACTGAGACGCAAAAAAATGAAGACTTCCTCTTCAATTCAAGGCCTCACCAACCTCGGCATCTCCACCCCCTCCACCAACCTCTCCACCCCCAACCTTACCCTCTCCCCACCCTGCTCAATCACCACTCCATCCCCTTCCACCGCCACCAACTTCACCCCAGGCCCAACCTTTTCCCCCTGCAAAAAACTACGCGGCGGCCCATCATTCAAACTCAGTATCGCCACCGCCCCCCGACTCCCCGCCATCACCCCGCTCACCTTGATATCCACCGGCGCGGTTTGACTGGAAAACCACTGCAACGCCGGGCTATCACTGCGCGCCGCCAGCAATTGCGGGGCCGCTGCCGGGGTGTGGGATTCGGCGGAGGTCAGCAGCAGCGACGACCATATCGCCACGCCGACCAGCGCGGCGAGCAGCGCGAGTGCCTGGACCATTTGGGGCGGGGAAAAGCGTGCGGTGAAGGTCATGGGTTGAATCTCCTTTTTATCCCTGCTGCCAGCCTACGCGGCAATTCTCTCCGTTTTATTTCACACGCCTTACATGTTGGCCGTGCACGATGACTTCCGACGCAAAGGAGCGCGCAATCGATGAACGTGGTCAAGCAACAGGGTTTTACGCTGATCGAGTTGATGGTGGTGCTGGTGATCATCGGTATCGCCAGTGCGGCGATCAGCCTGAGTATCAAGCCCGATCCGTTGCAGTTGCTGCGCAAGGATGCCGAGCGTGTGGCGCAGTTGCTGCAAGTGGCACAGGCCGAGGCCCGCGCGGATGGTCGGCCGATTGTGTGGGTGAGTGATGCCAAGGGGTTTCGGTTTAGTCGGCGCAGTGACAGTGGCAAGGGGTTTGATCATTTCGCGCAGGACCCGCAATTGCGCCCACGGCAGTGGCAGAGCCCGAAACTGGAAGTGCGCGTGGAGCCCAGACAGAAAGTCGTGCTCAACGCCGAGTGGATCAATCCGCCGCTGCAACTGACTTTGTCCGACGGTTTCAATCGCCTCAGCGTGCTGCGCGACGGCGCCGGCCGGATCAGTGTGCAATGAGAAACCAACAAGGTTTTACCCTGATTGAGGTGATGGTCGCGATTTTGCTGATGGCGGTGGTGAGTCTGATTGCCTGGCGGGGGCTGGACAGTGTGACGCGGGCGGACAGTCATTTGCAGGCCAGCAGTGAGCAGAGTGACAGCCTGTTGCGGGCGCTGAATCAGTTGCAGCGGGATGTGGAGATGCGCGCGGGGATTGAGTTGACCGAGCCGAAGAAGGTCGGCGTGGATGATGAGCCGCCAAGCGCGCCCCCTGCCCTCACCGTGCGTAGCAGTGACAGTACGGGGTTTCGGCTCGACATCATTCGTACGGCGGCTGATCAGCCGGGGGCTTTGCAGCGGATTCGCTGGTGGGTTAAGGGCGGCACGTTGTATCGGGCGGTGGCTGAGGCGCGGAGTCGGTATCCGTTGCCGGCGCCTGGGAATGGGGTTGCGGTGTTGAACGACGTTAGCGATGCGCAGGTGCGGGTTTGGGAGGTGGATAAGGGTTGGCGGCAGTTGAGTGGTAATCGGCGGGAGGATCCGGCGGGGTTGGAGATTCGGTTGACTCGGCAGACGCCGCAGGGGGTGGAGAAATATCGGCAGGTGATTGGGCCGTTGGACTGACACGCGCCTGCTCTGCAGATTATCCCCGTTACCGCCGGAGATCCCTGGAGCTGCCGAAGGCTGCAATCTTTTGATTTTGTTTTTCAGAAGCAAGATCAAAAGATCGCAGCCTTCGGCAGCTCCTACATTGGGATCGGGTGCACCTGCCAAAAAACTGGTGGCTTGCAGGCCGTCTTCGCGAGCAGGCTCGCTCCCACAGTGGGGTTGGGTGAGGCCAGTTGGGGATTGGTTGGCTGTGAGGCCGCTATCGTTGGCAAGCCAACTCCCACAGGGATTGGGTGCATGTGCTGAAGATGGGTTGGCTGGCAGGCCGTCTTCGCGAGCAGGCTCGCTCCCAGAGAAAAGCAAGCAACACACCGACCCGCTTCGCTCCTCACCACTCAACAGGATGAGCGCAAGCTCGGCTGCCGCTCTTGATCTTGATTCACGGGCGACGTCGGGAGGCTGAGTGGAGGGATTCATCCGGGGAGGACATCGAAAGGAGGTGCAGCGAAGCAAACCGGAATCGATGCCCCGGATGGATTCCGGAGCGAAGGAACCCCGAGCTTTAGCGAGCGGGCCGGACGTTGGAGCAAGCTTTTTTGGTTACTTTTTTCTGGGCCGGCATTCCGGGCGTCTGGAAAAAGTGACCCGCCGTAAGGGCGGAACCCTAAGCAGCCGTTACCGCAGCAACGGATATGTACTCCCAAAGCCCAAATAAAAACCAGAATCAAAAGATCGCAGCCTTCGGCAGCTCCTACATCAGGATTGGGTGTGGCCTGTTTGAAATTGGTTGGCTGTGAGGCCGCCATCGCTGGCAAGCCAGCTCCCACAGAAAAGCAAAAGCAAGAGCAGCGCACACCGCCTCCGCTCCTCACCACTCAACAGGATGAGCGCAAGCTCGGCTGCCGCTGTTGATCTTGATTCACGGACGACGTCGGGAGGCTGAGTGGATGGATTCCGGAGCGAAGGAACCCCGAGCTTTAGCGAGCGGGCCGGACGTTGGAGCAAGCCTTTTTGGTTACTTTTTTCTGGGCCGGCATTCCGGGCGTCTGGAAAAAGTGACCCGCCGTAAGGGCGGAACCCTGGGCCGCCGTTACCGCAGCAACGGATATGTACCCAATCAACCCCACTAGCTCAAAACAACAACACCGCCCGGCAGCTCGGTGCATTTAACGCCATAAGCATCGCGAATCAGCATCGCGACGCCAGCGAGTTGATCAAGACTGAACCGCGCCTGAACCCGGCGTTGGCCAAGCTCGCGGTTGAGCAGTAGCAACATCCCCGGCCGATACCGATTAATCTCATCAATCATCTCGCTCAGCGTCGCACCGTTGAACACCAACACCTGCTGCCGCCAATTCATCACAGCCGCCGTATCAACGCTCTGCACACTGCCAACCCGCCGCGCGTCATAAGTCACTTGCTGCCCCGGTTCGAGGCGCAGGCTTCGGCCTTCCACGTCGACTTCCACCGCGCCATCAAGGCAGGTCACGCAAACTTGCTGATCAGTGTTGCGCAGGTTGAAACGTGCCTGACTGGCGCGCAACCACCCTCCTCCAGCCTGCATCGCCAAGGGCAGACGTGCGGTCTGCACCTCGACTTCGCCGCTGACCAGCTCAAAACCCTGCACACCGTCAGACACTGCACGCTGATTGATCCGCGTCTGGGTGTTCAGCTCCAGGCTCACACCCTGCGCCGGTTCGACGCGGCGCTGCTGGCCGACTTCGGTGATGTAGTCGGCACCGAGCCCTTCGAAGCCACCGGGGATGGTCCCGCGTACCAGCAAAAATGCCGCCGACGCAGCAATGGCGCCGCCGAGAAAGGCGCGTCGCCCAAACCCACGTGGTGCCTGCAAACCTTGCGCCGCCGGTTGCAACAAATGCCACAGCGCTTTGGCGTCCTCAAAGGCGCGGGCATGCTCGGCGCTCTGCGCGCACCATTCGCGCAGTGCACGGGCATCGGCCACGGTGGCGCGGCCGGAGGTCAGCAGGACCAGCCAGTCGCGGGCTTCGCTGTGCAGATTGTCGGCCGCCGATGGCTCGGCAGGTGTCAGTCGAAAGATGTTCAAACGCGCAGATTCTCAACGAATTGATCGGGCACTATTCAGAAGACGGTTTTCCGGCCCCGCGACCGAACCGCTGAAACACTTTTCTTTCCAGTTTCGCTGCGCAGAAGCCCAACGCGGCCTTGATTTCCTTCTCGACCATGCGCGTGGAAATGCCGAAGCGCTGGGAGATTTCCAGGTGCGGCGCCTCTTCCAGACGCGCCGCGATGAAGATCTTCCGCCGCCGTGCCGGCAGTTCGTACAACGCACTGAGCAGCGACTGGATTTCCTTCTGCCCGCCCACCACCCGCGCAGGGTCCAGCGCTTCGTCGCCGATTTGCAGCAGCTCCTCGACTTCTTCGCCGGTGAGCAGCCGCGCGTCGGCCTGACGCCGGTCTGCGGCGATGTTCAGGGCCATGCGATAGAGGTAGGCGTTCGGCCGCAGCAGGTTCGGCGGCGTCTCCATGCGGTCGACCCGCAGGTAGGTTTCGTGCAGCACGTCGTTGGCCAGATCCTCCGAACCGAGACGCCTGCGCAGGCGCACCCGAAACTCCTCGTAGGACGTCAGGAACAGTTGGACCATCGAACCTTGTCCGGTGTCTTTCATCCCCCGGAAACTCCTTCCCATTTAGTGCATTCCATGCGTTTTCCTGACGACTCCGGTAACAACAGCAACGTGACCGGCTGACGCAAGGCACTGGGCGTCGGCCGGTCGATCCTGAGATTGCGAAAGCTTTCCACCAGCGCGGTATCGCGCCGTGCATCTCCGGTCGAGGTGAGCAACCGGTTGTGTTGCACCACGCCGTCGCGCCCCACCCACACCTGCAACACCGCGCGGTAATTGCCCGGGCGGGTCAGCGGTGAACGACACAGGTTGCGCTCGATGGCGGTTTGCACTGCCGTGGCGTAACTGCGGTTGACCGCGATGCTGGCGGGGGTCGGTTTTTCCAGCGTCGCCGGCACATCCTCGACCTGCGCCACTTGCAAGGTGAATGCATCGTCACGGGCATAGCGCGCCATCAAGCCACTGCCACCGAGTAAACGGCGCAAAGCGTCAGCGGCGGTGTATTCGCCATCAACCGCCAAGGAACGTCTGCCGCGACTCAATTGGCTGTCGACCAGCACCGCAACCCCCGTGGCGCGGCTGTACTGATCCAGCGCCGCGGCCAGATCCTGCGCGGGAATATGCAGCGTCATGCGCAGGTCCGCCGGCACGGGCGCAGCTGTCGCATTGCCTGCCAGCAAGCCAAGCAGCAGCCCCAGCGTGATCTGGCGCACAAGTGTCGTTGAACGCTGAAGACCGTCCCTGGAACTGCCTCGCTGCACGGCCGACGTATCCCTGAAAATCGTCATCCTGAGGGCTGTTTATGAATCTGGTGTGACGGGCGGTGCAAAAAAACCATCACGGGAATTGCGCGCGGCGTGCACTAGACTCATTCCATAGCGCGGCCCCTTCGGGTCGGCCAGGAGGCCTGCATGAAATCATTGTGGAAAATCACCTTCGGCGGACTGTTGCTGAGCCTGTTCGGCAGTGCCCACGCCGAGCAGCGGCTGGGTTGCGTGGATGTGACCGTCGGTGGCTACAAGGCACCGAATTACGATTGCCTGAGTCAGCAGATGGGCAACAACCCGGAAGGCGCTGTGGCGGCGCAGAAGAATCAAGAAGCGCTGAATGTGCCAGTGAACAAACGGCCGCCGAATCAGGTTGGCCTGGCAACACCGGCGGCGACCAGCACGCGGATGGGCAATACGTTTGGAACGTCGGTGAAACCGCAGCGCCCCCCTCAGTGACATTGATGAACCGATGACACCAATGACACCAATGACACCAATGTAGGAGCTGCCGAAGGCTGCGATCTTTTGACTTTGCCTTTAAAAACAAGATCAAAAGATCGCAGCCTTCGGCAGCTCCTACATTGATTGTGCTCATGCTCCGGATGGTGCTAATCGCTGGGGGTTTGACGAAAGCTCACCGCCAGCCGATTCCAGCTGTTGATGGTGGTCACGGCCACCGTCAGGTCGACCAGTTCGCCTTCGTTGAATTGCTCGCGTGCCAGTTGATAGACGTCGTCCGGCACATGGCTTTCCGAGAGCAGCGTCACCGCCTCGGCCCACGCCAGCGCCGCGCGTTCGCGGGGGTTGAAGAAGTCGCTGTCGCGCCAGACCGCAATCGCATACAACCGCCGATCACTCTCCCCCGCCCGCCGCGCATCGACCGAATGCATGTCGGTACAGAACGCGCAGCCGTTGAGCTGCGATGCGCGGATCCGGATAAGTTGCAGCAACGGCTGCTCGATGCTCAAGTTACCGGTCAGTGCCTCCATGGTAATCATGGCTTTCATGGCCTTGGGCGAAGCGTTGTAGTAATCCAGGCGCGGGGACATGGGGTGATCTCGGTAAGCGCAATAGTTGCCTCAAGGTATGCGCTGCCACAGCGGCGTTACAGCCCCAATTCCACGAAAATTGGCTACACCACTACCCTCTGCCTCTACACAGATCCCCAGTGGGAGCGAGCCTGCTCGCGAAAGCGTCAGATCAGTCAGCCCATTGTTGTATGACACACCGCATTCGCGAGCAGGCTCGCTCCCACAGGGTTAAGTGACCAATTTCGGGTTTTTGTGGTGCGCAACTATTGCCGACCACGCAACAGCGGTAATCTGCCCGGCACACCAAATAGCCCCCGGAGCCTCGTCGGTATGGAACTTCACGTCGTGATCAACGGCCGCAAGGATCTTGCCGGTCAGTTGTATCAGCAACTGCGCGAGGCCATCGAATCCGGACGCCTTGCCGCCGGCACGCAGCTACCGCCCAGCCGTCTGCTGGCCGAACAACTGGGTATTTCGCGCAAGACCATTTCCGACACGTACGCGCAGCTGACGTACGAAAACTTCCTCACCGGCGTGATCGGCAAAGGCACCTACGTCAATGCGCGCCCGGCGCAAGTCCAGCACAAGCAAAGCCACACCGAGCTGGCCGGTGCAGAGGTGATCGAGAGTTGGCGCAACTTGCCGGTGTTCCTGCGCCATCCGACGCTGCAAGGTTCGCTGCGCTACGACTTCATCGGTGGCGCCACCAGCAAGGGCCAGTTCCCCCATGACGACTGGCGCCGCTGCGTCTCCCACGCGATGCGCCAGATGGCCGCGTCCAAAGGTTTCTACAGCGTGCCCGAAGGCCTGCCGGCGCTGCGCAATGCGATTGCCCGGCACATCGCGTTTTCTCGCGGGGTCAACTGTCAGGACGAAGACATCGTGGTGTGCAACGGCGCGCAACAGGCGCTGGACCTGATCACTCGCGTGTTGATCAGCCCCGGCAGCCTGGTGGCGATGGAAGATCCCGGTTATCCGCCGGCACGCCTGTTGTTCGGCACCCATGGCGCCGAGGTGGTCGGTATTCCCGTAGATGCCGAGGGGATACAGGTCGAACACATCCCTGATGGCACGCGGCTGATTTATGTCACGCCGTCGCATCAGTTTCCGCTGAGCATGCCAATGAGCCCGGCGCGCCGCGAAGCCTTGCTGGCTCGCGCGCATGAACTGGGGGCGATCATCATCGAGGACGACTACGACAGCGAATTTCGCTATGAAGGGCGTCCGACCGATTCACTGCATAGCCTCGACCAGCGCGGCATCGTTGCCTACGTCGGCACCTTCTCCAAGACCCTGCTGCCGGAGCTGCGCCTGGGTTACGCGATCCTGCCGCCATCGATCCTCGAAGCGGTGATCCGCGCCAAGCAACTTACCGATCTGCACGCCTCGACCCTGCCGCAATGGGCGCTGGCCAAGTTCATCGCCGAGGGCTGCCTGCTCAAACACATCCGCCGCTGCCACACCATTTACGCCCAGCGGCGCGAACGGATTCTGGCGCGCATGGCCAGCGATCTGTCGCCGTGGCTCGAGGCCGTGCCGCCCAGTGCCGGGTTCCATATGGCGGCGTTGTGCAAGGTGCCGATCGACCTGCCGCTGGTGATCGAACTGGCGAAAAAAGTCGAGGTCGGGCTGTATTCCATTGACGGTTTCTATTACCAGCAGCCCGTGCGCAGCGGTTTGTATTTCGGCTTCGGCGCCATCGAGACCCTCGACATCGATATCGCCCTGGATCGCCTGCGCGACATTCTGCAACAAGTTGCCTGAATGATTGGTCTCGGCGATTAACCGCCGATTGGTTATTGGTGATCGACAGGGGCAGGCCTATTCTGCACAGGCGTTATCCCTCAATGAGCAGGATTCGTCCGGCCTGATTCAGGAGTGTGAGTAATGTCCAACGAAGTGATCAACACGGTGCAACTGCAGGCTGCCGCCGGCCGCTCGGATGAGCTGGGCAGGCAACTGCAGAAAATCGTCGACACCCTGCGCGAAACGCCGGGCTGCGATTCCTATCTGGTCGACCGCTGCCCCGAAGACAACCACCGCTGGACGGTCAGTGCGCGATGGCAGTCGGAGGCGGCAATGCAGGCGCATTTCAACCGGCCCGAGGCGCAGGGGTTTATCGACCTGATCGACAGTCGATTGGCCAACAGTGTGGATTTCAATAGTTTCCCCATCGTCTGATCTGACGCCATCGCTGGCAAGCCAGCTCCCACAGGGTTTCGTGCCGTTCATTAATCATATGAACGACACAAAAACCTGTGGGAGCCTGGCTTGCCAGCGATGGCTTATCTGGAAGCGCTGAAAATCCACAGATTGGTCACCCGATCTTCCCGAATATTGGCCGTTTGCATGCCCCTTTGCGCGGACTACTGTGATTGCACCCCCCAATCATCACAGGTAACCCGCCATGAAAGCCCTGCCCCTGTTCACCGCTGCCCTCGCCCTGAGCCTTTGCGCTTCTGCCGCTTTCGCTCATGACCCATCCGAGAAAATCACCGTCCTGCAAGACCAGATGCTAAAAAATGTCCCCGGCAAAAAAGCCATGATGATCGAAGTCGATTACAAACCGGGCCAGTCGTCCATCGCCCACAAACACGAGGGCACTGCCATGGCCTATGTGCTGGAGGGCGAAGTGATTTCCCAGGTCAAGGGCGAAGAAGCAGTCACTTACAAGAAGGGTCAGTTCTGGTACGAACCGGCCGGCTCCGAACATCTGCTGTCGAAAAATGCCAGCCAAAGCAAACCGGCGAAGTTGCTGGTGTTCATGGTGCTGGCCCCGGATGAACAGGTGTTGATCCCGCTGAAAAACTGATGGCTGTTTAGTCAGCCATAAATAAAAAGGCGCAAATCGACAATCGGCGCCTTTTTATTTCCCGCAGTAATTACCCGCAACGGGTTACAGCAAATGAAACTATTCAAGGCGTTTTAACCCGGCAAAGGGTCAGCCCGGTGGGTTTAGTCTGGATCAACTGTCGCCATGAACGACATTGAAAACTTTCCGACTGATGTTGTTTCACGGGAGAAACACCATGAAACTTGCGCTCACCAGTGTATTAGCGATATCGGTTTTAGCCCTGTCAGCCTGTTCGATTCCCACCGCCCCCAGAGCGGTTTCATCACTGGACACTCTGCTTCCTCACCCAACCGGCCGCAGCAGCGCCACCCTGGTAAAAAGTGGCCCCGGCGTTTCGCTCGGCGTGGTCTACAGCCCAAGCACCCAGACCAACCGCGAATACCTGCGCGGCTATCAGGCCAACGCCGGCACCGGGTTCGGCCAAAGCCTGCTGGTGCAATCGATCCATGACGCCTACGTCGCCAGTTCGAAACCGGACATGGCGGTTGACTGGGTCAACGCATCCCTGCAGCGTCAGTTCGGGTCGGTGACGGTGTATCCGGACATGCAGAGCCTGCGTGCGGCCAAGCCTGATGTGGTAGCCATCGTCGATACCCATAGTCAATTGATCACGTCACGCAGTTCCGACATCAAGGCCGACGTCAGCGCCGATTTTTATGACGCCCAGTTAAGCTATATCGCAACGGCAAAGGGCTCCGCGGCAAGAGAACTGACACCACTCTGGGCGGACTTCAAACGTTCGGAAGAAATTGTTGCGGATATTAATCAGCAGCAGGATGTGCAAACAAGCGCTCTGAAAAAATTCGACCAATCGCTAAACAACGTGTTGAAACCCGCTGTAAATACCGTATCAATGCTGCAAAACAACTAACGCCACCGTTAACAGGCAACGCCTCTGCCTGGATGATAAGCAGAGGCGATGCTTTTTAACGCGCGCAACATCACAAAAGAATTCGCAAGCCGATTACACCAGGTAACTTCTTTACAAGTTATGCCAAGCCGTTAACGTAATCTTCACTCGCGCAATAACAAGTAACCGTTCCAGGCTTTTAAAAAACTCAATGAATTGCATACTGTCGATGCAATACAGAACTTAAACCCAACCAAACAAGGACGAACCCATGGGTATTTCCAATAGCCGATCTTTTCTGGCAAAAATCAAATTCGATGATGCTGACATCGTATTCTTCGACAAACATCCTTTCGGCAAAAACTACGAGTTCCGCAAGAGCCACATCACTACATCCCACGGCCCCGAAAAATCCGGTGACGCCCTGGCCAGCTACTCTCCAGCGAGGTGGGATGGCCCGGACTACGCTTACTTTATTGGCCACGACGATTACACGTACAAGATACAATTCCGCAGCGGCACAAACCATGCGTTGTATCTCGGTGCCGGTGTCAAAATCGGCCATCCTCTCGGAGCCTTCACGGAATCGAACACCACAGGTTCTTTCGCACTGTTCGATGCCAATTTGAATGTCGTCACCCTGGATGACATTACAACAAACAATGCCAGCGTTTATTTGAAATTGAATCAGGGCGATTTCATTAAAAGGCAAGTGCTCGACGATAAGGTCTACACTTTTAGCGGGCAACAGGGGACTCTGGTCAAACTCAACATTGAAATCGTCGAACGCGGTTTTGATGACCTGGCGAACTACGGATTCTCGCGCTCGGCGCAACAATTCCTGAGACTGGATTCGAATTAAAGTTCGGGTTTTTCGAATGAAGGAGCAGTCGACGCGTAATAGCATCGACTGTATCCGAGAGATTTCCGCGGCTGCACTTGTTGAGTCCGCATAAACAAAAAAGCCCCGCATCTCACGATGCGGGGCTTTTTCATTCAGTTGCCGATCAGACAGCCGGCTCGAGCTCGGCGTTGGCCGGGGTCGTTGTCGGTGCAGGAACGACTGCCTGGCCGCTCAACGCCAGATCCAGCAGTTCACGGTTGGCGACTGCATACATGGCGTAGTCAGTGCCGCTCGCGGCACGGATTTCCACCAGCATGGCGCGCCAGCGCGAGATCATGCTTTCGTGCTGCGCCATCCACAGCGCCAGACGTGTTTCCACGTCCTGAGTGCCGTCGCCCTGTTGCAGGACAGAGATGGTGATCGCACGTTGCTGCCAGTCCACATCATCACGGAACGCTTCACGGGCCAGCGCCTGCCAGTTGTTTTCAACCGGCAGAGCACTGATCTGTTGCAGGTACCAGGTGATATCCAGCGCACTGCCCACGGCGAAGTAGGCTTTCGCCACTTCGGCAGGGTTCTGGCCAGTCACGTCGGACGCTTCGATGATCGGCAGCAGGGTGTACAGGTGCGAGGTGCCCGCAACCATACGCGCCAGCAACTCCGGTACACCGGCTGCGACGTAAGCCTGATAACGCGCCTGCCAGTTTTCACGGATTTCGCCGCTCAGCAGTTCGTCGAGTTTCAGACCCAGCTCTTTGAGGTGCGGACCGAAATGCGCGACGTCACGGGCAGCGTTCTGCTCGTTACGACGGGCACGCAGGAACCAGCGAGTGGCACGGCGACCCAGACGCATCAGCTCGTCCATCAGCTCCAGCTGTACGTCAGCGGAAACCTGATAGTCCAGCGCTTCGATCTGACGGAACCAGTGCGGGAGGTGGAAGATGTCGCGCACGATCACATAAGCACCGGCCACGTTCGCCGGGCTCATGCCGGTCGACTCTTTGAGTCGTTGAACGAAGGTGATGCCCATGTGGTTGACCAGATCGTTGGCGATCTGGGTGCTGACGATCTCGCGCTTCAGGCGGTGACGACGCATGGCTTCGGAGAACTTGCTGACCAGGGTCGGCGGGAACGCCGTTTCCATGTCGCGGGTCAGGTAATCATCGTCCGGCACCTGGGAGCCCAGCAACTGCTCCTTGAGGTCGATCTTGCTGTAGGAGATCAGCACCGACAGCTCAGGACGCGTCAGGCCGTGGCCTTCAGCGATACGCTCAGCCAGTTGCTCTTCGGTCGGCAGGAACTCGATGGCACGGTCCAGCTTGCCACGACCTTCCAGATCGCCCATCAGACGCTTGTACTCAGCGATGCGCTCATACGCACGACGCGCTGCCAGGGACAAGGCCTGAGTCTGTTTGTAGTTGTTGCCCAGCACCAGATTGCCGACTTCGTCGGTCATGCTCGCCAGCAACTGGTTGCGTTGCTTGTCGGTCATGTCACCGGCCTGAACCACTTCGTTCAGCAGGATCTTGATGTTCACTTCGTGGTCGGAGCAGTCCACACCACCGGCGTTGTCGATGAAGTCGGTGTTGGAGCCGCCGCCATTGAGGCCGAATTCCACACGACCCAGCTGGGTCATGCCGAGGTTACCGCCCTCGCCCACGACTTTGCAGCGCAGTTCGTTGCCATTCACGCGCAGCGCATCGTTGGCCTTGTCGCCGACATCGGCGTGGCTTTCGGTGCTGGCCTTGACGTAAGTACCGATGCCGCCGTTCCACAGCAGGTCCACCGGCGCCTTGAGCAAGGCGTTCAGCAGCTCGGTCGGGGTCAGCTTGTCAGCCTTGATGTCGAAGCGTTCCTGCATCTGCGGGGAAATAGCGATGCTCTTCGCGCTACGCGAGAAGATACCGCCACCTTCGGACATGATGCTGGTGTCGTAATCGGTCCAGGCCGAACGCGGCAGGTCGAACATGCGCTGACGCTCGACGAAGCTGGTCGCCGGATTCGGATTCGGGTCGATGAAGATGTGCAGGTGGTTAAACGCAGCAACCAGTTGCAGCTTGTCCGACATCAACAGACCGTTACCGAACACGTCACCGGCCATGTCGCCGACGCCAACCACAGTGATGCTGTCTTCCTGAACATTGATGCCGCGCTCGCGGAAGTGGCGCTGTACGCCAACCCACGCGCCTTTAGCGGTGATGCCCATTTTCTTGTGGTCGTAACCGGCCGAACCACCGGAGGCAAACGCGTCACCCAGCCAGAAGCCGTAGTCGATGGCGATGCCGTTGGCGATGTCGGAGAAGGTTGCAGTGCCCTTGTCCGCTGCGACGACCAGGTACGGGTCGTCATCGTCGTGGCGAACCACGTTCAATGGCGGAACCAGCGTGCCGTCTTTCAGGTTGTCGGTGATGTCCAACAGACCGGAAATGAAGATGCGGTAGCAGGCGATGCCTTCGGCCGCGATCTCGTCACGGCTGCCGCCCAGTGGCAGACGACGCGGCAGGAAACCGCCCTTCGCACCCACCGGTACGATGACCGAGTTCTTCACTTGCTGGGCTTTTACCAGGCCGAGGACTTCAGTGCGGAAGTCTTCTTCACGGTCGGACCAGCGCAGACCACCGCGAGCAACGTTGCCGAAGCGCAGGTGCACGCCTTCAACGCGTGGCGAGTAAACGAATATTTCGAACTTCGGTACTGGCTTCGGCAGCTCTGGAATTGCGTGCGGGTTGAACTTGAAGCTGAAGTACGACTTGTTCTGGCCGTTGGCATCAGTCTGGTAGAAGTTGGTACGCAGCGTGGCTTTGATCAGGTCGAGGTAACGACGCAGGATGCGGTCTTCGTTGAGCACCTGAACGTCGTCCAGTGCCGTCAGAATCGCTTGTTCCAGACGCTGTTGCTTGTCTTCCAGGTCGTCTTCGCTGAGCTTGCGCGCCAGATAGAAGCGGGTCTTGAACAACCGGGTCAGTTCGCGAGCGATGTCGGTGTGGTTGTTCAGGGTGCTGGCGATGTAACCCAGATCGAAGCCCAGACGAATCTGCTTCAGGTAACGGGCGTAGGCACGCAGCAGCGCCACGTCGCGCCACGGCAGGCCGGCGGTCAGTACCAGACGGTTGAACGCATCGTTCTCGGCTTCGCCACGCACGATGTGGACGAAGGCGTCCTGCAGGGTGTCGTTGAGTTGCTGGATGTCGAGGTCCAGGCCTTCAGCGGCCGTGAACGCGAAATCGTGAATCCAGAACTCGCGGCCATTGGTGTGACGCAGGCGATACGGGAACTCACCCAGAACGCGCAGGCCAAGGTTTTCCAGAATCGGCAGCACGTCGGACAGTGCCAGCGGCGTGTCGGCGTGATACAGCTTGCAATGCAGCTCGCGCTGGCCGGAAACCTGACCCAGCGGCTGATAGAAACTCATCACCAGCGGATTTTTTTCGTTCAGGCTCAGCAGGTGCTGCATGTCGACCACGGCCGAATGCGCAGCGAAACGCTCGCGGTAGCCGGCCGGAAAACCTTTCGGGAAGTCAGCCAGCACGTTGGTGCCGTGGGCTTCGCCGAAGCTTTCGACGGTCAGTGCGGCGTAGTCGTCCTGCCAGCTGCGGCAGGCCTGAACCACTTCTTTTTCCAGCAGCACCGTGTCGATGTCGAGACGGTTTTTCGGATCGACACGCAGGATCAACTGCACGCGCGCCAGAACCGACTCGGAGAAGAACGTCCAGAATTCGCAGTCGGACGCCTTCAGACGTTCCATCAGTACTTGCTGGATCTTCTGGCGAACTTCGGTGGAATAGATGTCACGCGGCACGTAGGCCAGGCAGTAGCAGAAACGACCATACGGGTCTTTGCGCAGGAACACGCGGATCTTGTTGCGTTCCTGGATCTGCACGATCGACATCACGGTAGTGAACAGTTCGTCGACCGGTGTCTGGAACAGATCATCACGCGGCAGCACTTCGAGCACCTGCGCCAGTTCCTTGCCCAGGTGAGCCTTGGACTGGAAGCCGGAGCGGTGTTCGATTTCTTCGACCTTGCGGCGGATGAACGGGATGACCCGCACGCTCTCGCCATACACCGAAGAGGTGTAAAGGCCCATGAAACGGTGTTCTTTGATGACTTTGCCGTCGGCGTCGATTTCACGGATCGACACGTAGTCCGGGTAGGCCGGACGGTGCACACGGCTTGGGTGCGCAGCTTTGGCGAACGACAGCAGGGTCGGTTCGCGCAGGTAGCTCACGGCGTAGTCTTCGATGCGCAGGTCATCGTAGGTCAGGCCGGTGCGCAGCAGCTTGGTCAGGCCGAGGAAGGAGTTCTGGTCGTACTCGATGTGGCCGCCGTCGGCCTGATTGGTGACCACGAACTCTTCGTAGCCCAGGAAGGTGAAGTGGTTACCCACCAGCCATTCCAGAAAGCTCTTGATTTCGTTCTTCTCGTCGGCATCGACGACGAATGCGCTGGTGTCGAGCTTGGTGAGGAGTTCCTGCACCTTGGCTTTCATCGGTTCAAAATCGGCGACCGCAACGCGGACTTCACCGAGAACCTGCTCCAGCTCTTTGCTCAGCACATTCAATTCGGCCGCGTTGGCGCAGCGATCGATTTCCAGGTACATCAGCGATTCGTGCAGTACGCCTTCGCCGGTGCTGCCTTTTGGCAGGATTTCCAGCAACTCGCCCTTGTTGCCACGACGCACGCTGAGCACGGTGGTTTGCAGGGTGTGGATGCTGTAGCCGCGGCGGTTCAGCTCGGTACGGACCGAGTCGACCAGAAATGGCAGGTCATGGTGCAGAACTTCGACCGCAGTGTGGGTCGACTGCCAGCCATGACGCTCGTAATCGGGGTTGTAGACGCGCACTTGCGGTTGCGCGTGATCGAAGCGCTCAAGCAGGCGCCACGCAGAGAGAGTACAGCCAGCGAGGTCGGAGAGGCGACGCTGGGTCAGCTCGTCCAGGGAAATGATGCCGAAGAATTGTTCAGCGAACAGCGCCACTTGTGGCAGTGCCTGTTCACTGATGTGCTGCGCCAGTGCCGCTTGCAGTTGGTGCTGGAAGTCGGCTTTGCTGGCTGCGGTGAAGAACGCCATCTGTGGTACTCCGCTTAAGCTTGTTATTGATGGAAAGCGTCGCGTGCAACACCCCTTTCGGGGCTTGTGTCGCCCTGTTCCTGATTCTCGGGCAGAGGAAACAGGGGAACAGGTGGGTGAAGCTGGACGGGACACTCAGGTCACATTCACCTTCCATGAATGAGCATCTGCAAAAGCGACTGTCCGGGGCTGCCGGCAATGCCTTTACGGGTGCTCATCCGTTGCGCAGCTTAATGGGTGCGACAATGTGTCTGCTTGCGGTGCTGCGACATATTCGGTCATTGGCACGTAAACCAAGGCTCCGGCTGGGTTAAACACTAGCATTCATGGTGCAGAACGTCGGTCTGAATGCCCGGTTTTACGGTACATCCGTGCCAGAAATGACCATTGACCCATGTCGCGTTCACGACACATCCTCTGACACTCTCACATGCAGAAATTCCCGAGGGCTGGCAGAATCGCGCCCAATTGCGACCAACACGCCCTTTGAGGCAGGAATCCCCCCATGCAAATGACCACCGCCCTACTCATCGTCAACCCGTGCGACGACGAAGAAGACAACATGGCCATGCTCTGCTGCCACAGCGACAAGGGCGACATGTTCCTGATGAGCCGCTATCCGGACGAGGATGAGCTGGAGATTACGCTGGATGGCGAGCCTTCGACGCTCGATGGCGTCAAAGTCACCCTGACCTCGACCCTGCTGAAGATCGAGATTGCGGCGGCGGATGCCGATGCGTTGAACGGGGATGATGTGCTGGAGATCAGCTTCAACCCGGACATGGTGGATATGGATGAGGTTGTGGAAACCCTGAAAAACATCCTTGATGGCACCGGGACCTTTATTAACCAGATTTGATGTTGTCTGAACTGGCCCCTTCGCGAGCAGGCTCGCTCCCACATTGACGGATTTACGCCGCTCAAATGTGGGAGCGAGCCTGCTCGCGAAGAGACCCTAAACAACACCGCCCTTCCCCGGTACTACAAAAATCCAACAATTCCCACGATCATTTCCCGCACTTTGCGCGAAATGCCGTTAGTCGCCACCCCCCGCGATGGATTAAAGTAACGCCCCCAGCCCCGGCGTTATCCTTGCGCCTGTGGCCACCCCTTTCCAGGAACAGTCACCGATGGAACATCGTGAAGCGCTGCTGGCGCTGCGAACCTTTCTTTCAACGCAGATTCTCGGCCAGGAAAAACTCATCGAGCGTTTGCTCATCGCCCTGCTCGCTGACGGCCACATGCTGGTCGAGGGCGCTCCGGGTCTGGCCAAGACCAAAGCGATCAAAGAACTCGCCGAGGGCATCGAAGCCCAGTTCCATCGCATCCAGTTCACCCCCGACCTGCTGCCTGCCGACATCACTGGCACCGAGATCTATCGCCCGGAAACCGGCAGTTTCGTGTTTCAGCAGGGGCCGATCTTCCACAATCTGGTGCTGGCGGACGAAATCAACCGGGCCCCGGCCAAGGTGCAATCGGCGCTGCTTGAAGCGATGGCCGAGCGCCAGGTCAGCGTCGGGCGCAGCACCTATGAGCTATCGCCGCTGTTTCTGGTGATGGCGACGCAGAACCCGATCGAGCAGGAAGGCACCTATCCGTTGCCGGAAGCGCAACTCGACCGCTTCCTGATGCACGTCAAAATCGGTTTCCCCGATGCCGCCGTCGAACGGCGCATCCTCCAGCAAGTCCGTGGCGAAGCGCTGAACGGCGAGACCAAACCCGAGCGCCGGGTCAGCCAGCAGGCGATCTTCGCCGCCCGCAAGGAAATCCTTGGCCTGTACATGGCTGACGCCGTGGAGGAATACCTCGTGCAACTGGTCATGGCCACGCGCACCCCGGCCAAGTTCGACCCGGAAATGGCCGAATGGATCGCCTATGGCGCCAGCCCGCGGGGTTCGATCGCCCTCGACCGCTGCGCCCGGGCCCACGCTTGGCTGGCCGGACGCGATTTCGTCAGCCCCGAAGACATTCAAGCCGTACTGTTCGACGTGCTGCGTCACCGCATCATTCTGTCGTTTGAAGCCGAAGCCGCCGGCATCGATCAGGATCGGGTGGTGCAGCGGATTCTCGACGTCGTAGCCGTCGCTTGACCCCCATGAACGCCCCTCTGCCGTCCGAACCGGGCATCCGCGTCAGCCTCGCCGAGCTGATCGAGATGCGCCACCGTGTGCGCGAAGTGCAGCTGTTTTCCACGCCGAGCCAGCGCAGCCCGCTGATCGGCTTGCATCACTCGAAATTCCGCGGGCGTGGCGTCGACTTCGATCAAGTGCGGGTTTATCAGGCCGGCGACGACGTGCGCACCATCGACTGGCGCGTTACAGCTCGCACCCAGGAGCCGCACACCAAGCTGTTCCATGAAGAACGCGAACGGCCGATCTTCATCATGGTCGAGCAAAGCACGCGGCTGTTTTTCGGCTCGGGGCTGATGTTCAAGTCGGTGCTGGCGGCGCAAGTGGCGGCGTTGATCGGCTGGGCCGCGCTGGGCCATAACGACCGGGTCGGCGGCCTGGTGTTCGGCGACAACGAGCACTACGAAATCAAGCCACGGCGCAGCAAACAGAGCCTGCTGCAACTGCTCAACCGTCTGGTGAAGGTCAACCAGTCGCTGCACACCGAGCGCGAACCGGATCGCGACACGCTCGGCGTGGCCTTGCGCCGCGCCCGTGAAGTGCTGCGTCCGGGCAGTCTGGTGATCGTGATTTGCGATGAGCGCGCATTGTCTGATAGCGCAGAGCAGCAACTGAGCCTGCTTTCTCGGCATTGCGACTTGCTGATGCTGCCGCTGTCCGATCCGCTTGATCACGCCCTGCCCGCCGCCGGCCTTTTGCGATTCGCTGAAAGAGGCGCGCAACTGGAACTCGACACGCTCAATTTTGACTTGCGCCAGACCTATCGCGCCCAGGCCGAAGCACGTATCGCCCGTTGGGAATTGCTCGCGCAAAAGCTGCGGGTGTTGCTGATGCCGCTGAGCACCCAAAGCGAGATGGTCGAGCAGATGCGCGAGTTCCTCAATCCGCAGCGACCGGGGAAAGGTCGATGAACGGCCTCGAACAACTGCAACCGCTGATCTCCCCGCCCCCGATTGCCTTCTGGCCGCCGGCGCCGGGCTGGTGGTTGCTGCTTTTGTTGTTGCCGTTGCTCGGTTTTGCCGTGTGGCGTCTGCGCCGTTTCATCCCGATGAAAAAACGTCCGGTCGTGCGCGCCGAACAGCCGCTCGACCCGGTGCGCATCGCCGCCCTCGCCGAACTGGCACAAATGCCCAAACCCTACGACGGCGCCCCGGCCGGGGCCTGGCTGCAACAGCTCAACGGCCTGCTCAAACGCCTGTGTCGCAACCATTACCCTTATAGCCAGAGCCACACGCTCAATGGCCGCAAATGGCTGGCCTTTCTCGACAACCGTTGCCCGGCCGCCGGGCTGACGCGCTGGATGGTGCTGGTTGAAGGCGCCTACAAACCGGAATGCAAACTCGACGACAAAGCCATCGCCGGCCTGACCCAAGCGGTCGACACCTGGATTCGCAAGCATGTTTGAATTCGCCTGGCCGTGGATCTTCGTCCTGTTGCCGCTGCCGTGGCTGATGCGCCTTGTGCTGCCGGTGGCCGACAGCGGCGAGCCGGCGTTGAAAGTCAGTTTCCTCTCCGACCTTGAAGGCCTTGCGCGTCGTCGTGCTCGGGCCAATCTGCCGGCGTGGCGCCAACAGGCACCGTTCATTTTGCTGTGGCTGCTGCTGTTGAGCGCCGCTGCACGCCCGCAATGGCTTGGCGAACCACTCCCGATTGCTGCCAGCGGTCGTGATCTGCTGGTCGCGGTGGACGTGTCCGGATCAATGGACTTCCCCGACATGCAATGGCAGGACGAGGACGTCAGCCGCCTGACTCTGGTGCAACACTTGCTGGGTGACTTCCTCGAAAGCCGCGACGGCGATCGCGTTGGCCTGATCCTGTTCGGCAGCCAGGCCTATCTGCAAGCACCGCTGACCTTCGATCGCCACACCGTGCGTGTCTGGCTCGACGAAGCGCGGATCGGCATCGCTGGCAAGAACACCGCCATCGGCGACGCCATCGGTCTGGCCTTGAAACGCCTGCGCCTGCGTCCGGCGCAAAGTCGCGTGCTGATTCTGGTCACGGACGGCGCCAACAATGGCGGCGAAATCGACCCGCTGACCGCGGCGAGACTGGCGGCCAGCGAAGGCGTGAAGATCTACCCGATCGGCATCGGCGCCAATCCGGAAGACAGCGGATCCACCGCGTTGCTCGGGGTCAATCCGAGCCTGGACCTTGATGAGCCGGCGCTCAAAGCCATCGCTGAAGTCACCGGCGGCCAGTATTTCCGCGCCCACGACGGCAAAGAACTGCAAGCAATCAAGGACACCCTCGACCAACTCGAGCCGGTGACCCAGCAACCGACCCAGGCACGACCGGCGCAAGCCTTGTATCACTGGCCTCTGGCATTGACCTTGTGGCTGAGCCTGCTGTTAGTCGCGCGTGAATTGTGGCCGGACAACCCGCTGCAACGCCTGTTCAACAAGGAACTGTATCTGCAAAGCCCCCTGCCTGACTGGCGCGAACGGCTCAAGCGCCTGCGTTTGCGGAGGCGCCGATGATCGCCCTCTGGCCGCACTGGTTCCGTCCGTGGTGGTTGCTGTTGCTGCCGCTGTTGGGCTGGCTGATCTGGCAACTCTGGCATCGGCAAAAACGCGCTGGTCGCTGGCAGATGATTTTGCCGCCGGCATTCCACGCCACCCTGCTCAGCGGCGGTAGTGGTCGCGACAGCAAACTGCCGTGGGTCGCCCTGGGCGTGGCATGGCTGCTGACGATTCTGGCGCTGCTCGGGCCGAGTTGGGAGCGCGTCGAACAGACCAGTCAGAAACCTGCCGATCCATTGGTGGTGGTGCTGGAACTGACCCCGGAAATGCTCGCCACCGATTCGCCGCCGACGCGACTGGAACAGGCGCGACGCAAACTCTTCGATCTGTTGCAGGCACGCAGCGATGCGCAGACCGCCATCGTCGTCTACGCCGGCAGTGCCCACACGCTGGTGCCGCTGTCGGATGATTTGGCCACCAGTCGCAACCTGCTCGACGCCCTCAAGCCTTCGCTGATGCCGCAAAGCGGTCATCGCGCTGACCTTGCGGTGAGCAAAGCGCTGGCATTGCTCAAACAAGGCGCGCTCGGCCAAGGCCGGATTCTGTTGATCGGCTCATCCCTGAATGAAGAAGAGCGCCAAGGCATTCGCCGTGCCCTGAGCGGTGAGTCGGCGCAACTGTTGATGCTCGGCGTCGGCACCGCTGAAGGCGCACCGATTGCCCAAGAGGACGGCAGTTTCCTCAAGGACGAACAAGGCGCGATCCGCGTGCCGCAACTCGACAGTCCGGGCCTCAGCGCTTTCCTCAACAGCGTCGGCGGCGACTATCACGTCGCACGGCTGGACGAAGGCGATCTGGGCGCCCTCGGTTTGCTCAATGGCCCGCGCAGTTTGCGCGACGACGGCCAGACCGTGCGCCTCGACACCTGGGCTGATCAGGGTTACTGGTTGCTGTTGCCGCTGTTATTGCTGGCGGCGTGTGCCGGGCGTCGCGGCTGGTTGTTCTGTCTGCCGCTGCTGTTCTGCCTGCCGCAGCCCAGCTACGCTTTTGACTTCGAAGACCTGTGGCTGCGCCCCGACCAGCGCGGACTGCACTTGCTCAAGCAGAAACGCCCCGCCGAAGCGGCGCAACATTTTGCCGATCATCAGTGGCAAGGGGTGGCGTTGTACGAGGCCGGCGACTACAGTGGCGCCGCCCAGCGTTTCGCCGAAGGCAGCGATGCCCGCGCCCACTACAATCGAGGCAACGCGCTGGCGAAAAGCGGTGAGCTGGACGCCGCCATCGATGCCTATGAACAGGCCCTGGAGTTGCAACCGGACTTGCGTCCGGCGCAGACCAACAAGGCGCTGGTGGAAAATCTGCTGAAGCTGCAAAAAACACCACCGCCCGCTGAACCGGAGCCCAAACCGACGGAGCAAAACCTGCCCGGCGATGAACCGCCGCCAGCGACCGCGCCGCCACCTGCGGTGCAAAGTGAAACTCGCAGCGAGGCTCAGCCCGCCGAGTCGGCCAGCGAACCACCACCGACCGCCCCGCCGCTGCCAGGCCCTGACGAATTGCCCGGCAGTGACGAGGAAGAAGAAACGAACACCGTGCCGACGCTGCGTCCCAGCGAAGACAACCTCGAAGGCGAGCAACGTCAGGCACTGGAACAATGGCTGGGCAAGATCCCGGATGACCCCGGCGAATTGCTGCGACGCAAATTCTGGTACGAACAGCAACAACATCAGGATCAGGAGAACATTCGATGACCCGCTTCACCGTTCTCTTGCTGCCCCTGCTGATCTGCACGGCCACCGCGCACGCGGCCGAGTTGATCGCCAGCGTGGATCGCAGTCGCCTGAATTCCGGCGAGACGGTCGAACTCACCCTCGAAACCAACGACGTCACCCAGTTCGGCAAACCCGACCTGACACCGCTGGAACCGCTGTTCGAAGTACGCGGCACGCGGCAGGTCAACCAGTTGAACACCCTCAACGGCGACAACCGCGCCACCACGCGCTGGATCATCACCCTGTTGCCAAAGGAAAACGGCAGCGTGCTGATTCCGCCGCTGCAAGTGGGCGATGTCCAGAGCCAGCCGATCACCGTGCAAGTGGTCGAAAGCGATGTTCGCGAGGACAAGAACAGCCTTGATCCGGTGTTCATCGAGGCCAGTCTCGATCAGTCCAGCGTCTACGTGCAGGCCCAGGCGATCCTGACCCTGCGCATCTACCATTCGGTGTCGCTGTACGACGACAGCAGCCTGACCCCGCTGCAAATCGCCGACGCGCGCGTCGAGCAACTGGGTGACACGCGCACCTACGAGAAAGACATCAACGGCGTGCGCCATGGCGTGATCGAAATGCGCTATGCGATCTACCCGCAGCACAGCGGCTTGTTGACCATTGCGCCGCAGACGTTTAGTGCAACGCTGGTCGAGACTCAGCCCGCCCAGGACTCGACCGCACAAGGGCCGAAACCCGGCAAACTGATGCGAGTCAGCTCCGCGCAAATCCCCCTCACGGTCAAACCCAAGCCGCTGACCTACCCGATCGATGCGCCATGGCTACCGGCCCGCAGCTTGAGCCTGAGCGAAAGCTGGAACCCTGAGCCAGAACACACTCAGGTCGGCGACTCGCTGACACGCAGCCTGACCCTGAAGGTCGAAGGCCTGGCCAGCTCTCAATTGCCCGCCATGCCTGCCACCGAAGTCAACGGCCTGCGGCGCTACCCGGATCAACCGGTGCTGAGCAACCAGAGCAGCGACCGTGGCCTGATCGGTAGCCGTGAAGAACGCGAAGCGCTGGTCCCGAGCCGCAGCGGTTTAATCGACCTGCCAACGGTGGACGTGGTGTGGTGGAACACCTTCGAGGATCACCTGGAACACACAAGCCTGCCGGCGCGCACCCTGCAAGTGGCCAACAACCCGAGCCTGCAAGTCGACACCCCGACCGGCGGCCTGCAACCGAGCGCGGTCGACAATGATGTGTTGTGGTGGTGGAAACTCAGCACGCTGATCCTGGCCTGCACCACCCTGCTCGGCTTCGGTCTTTGGTGGCGTGCGCGCTGGCAACCGGCAGTGCATCGCGCCGCCCAAACCGGCCCGAGCCCGCGTACATTGATGGACGACATCAAGCGTGCGAGCCAGGCAAACGACCCCCACGCAACCCGCCAGGCACTGGATGCTTGGGCCCGTCAGCAACCGGAGACGCTGGCGGACATGGCGGCGCGGTTTGTGCCGCTGTCGGATGCGCTAGATGGACTCAACGGTGCGCTGTACAGCGAGACTGGGCAGCACTGGCAGGGTGAGGATTTGTGGCGGGCGATTCGTACTATTCCTGCGGCGGAACGGGTGCAGGATCCGGTGGGTGATAGTGGGTTGCCGCCGCTTTATCCGAAGTAGGCTTGATTTCGTTCTCCGCTCTACAATGAAACGGGGCGCCTCGAGGGTGCCCGCTACATTTTCAATAGTTAAAATCTGTAGAAACCTTGAGGTTGCTGTCGAACTTCAAAACAAAAGATCGCCATCTGCCTCCCGTATACGCAAACATGACTTCATTTAATTTCGATACCAGCTCCGACGCTTCTGATTCACAAGCGTCAGTCAAAAAAACGGAATGCCGCTCACCATCTTTATGGTAGAAAAAGCTTGATTCAACCCAGCCTTCATCGGGATCAGTTTTGGCTTTATAGACTATCTCGTCACAAGAACCCGGGGCTTGCTCGTAAATCAGCGAAGCCAACGTGTTTAGAATATCCAGCTGTTCTTTCATAACGCTACCAATCGTGCTTGTTATGGAAACGGAGGGCGGTAGCCGTCCGTTGCTCCAGACATTAAGTGATGCGCCAATAACTCCATAATCAATAGCTGAACTTCATCTTCACTTCCCCACCCTCTCGGTAGGACATGACAAACGATTTCCATGGTTCACCGCGCTGCACGGCATTAGCCTTTAATTCTTTTGCCAAAAAATACACGTCGGAGATATCAAAATCGATTTCGGCATCAGTTACCTCAACACCGTTTTTTTCAACGGCAATTCGGCTTCCATAAACCCCTGACTTACCTCTATTTCGTATCGAAAGGCGTCGTACCCGTGAACAATACCCCCTTCGACCATGTGAAAAATTTTTTTGACGATTTCTAGATCTTCTGTGATCACTCGATTATCTCCGGTATTTTTCGGGCTTCGTTTTCGAACACTACAGACTTGGTTTTACCGTCAATCGTGTAAAACACTTGCGGTGTGGCGATGTTGATGATCGGCACGCCGTTGCCCGCCCGGTCCAGCGAGGTGTTCGGGTTCGCCACCACGATGCCGTCGGCCTGAGCCCACATCGGTTGCCAGAACATGACGTTCGCCAGCAGAAACGCCAAACCGCGCTTGGGCATGCCCAGAAACGATTCACGGGGTTTCACGGCAGCAGCAGGCTGACGAGCGAGCAAGGCGAAGTGGCGGACGTCCATGTTTAAAATCTCATTCCAGCAGGCAGGAATACGGGATTGACGACAAGCGCAGTTGATCCAACAGGCCCGGACCTTGGCGCCCATGAGAGCAAACAAGGGTAAAGCTCGATTGCCAGCGCTTTGATATCAAATTGATGGCGCGATGTTAGATGGCCACTATTTTGGCGTCAATTAATAGATGCGTCCGCTGTCTGTCGCGGACGAATGGTCAAGGTAAAATCCAGCTCTCCATCAGTAAGCGCTCGATGCCACAACCAGCCTTCACACCGCAATAATCTGTAAACTCTCCCCTCTTTCGCCGCCCCTCATTTCCCCGCGGCCATCACCTCTTTAATTGTTGCGGAGTCCACCTTGCGTCTGTTTCACACCTCCGACTGGCACCTTGGGCAAAACCTGCACGGCCAGGAGCGCGATTTCGAGCATGCGTGCTTCCTCGAATGGCTGCTGCGCCAGTTGAAACTGGCGCAGCCGGATGTGCTGTTGATTGCCGGTGACATCTTTGACACGGTCAATCCACCGGTCAAAGCCCAGGAACGCCTCTACGATTTCATCGTCAGCGCCCACGAGCAGCAACCGTTGCTGACCATCGTGATGATCGCCGGCAACCACGATTCCGGATCACGAATCGAACTGCCTGCGCCGTTGATGCGCCGTTTGCGCACACACGCACTGGGCCGGGTGTTGTGGCTGGATGATGGGCAACTGGATGCCGAACGCCTGCTGCTGCCGTTGCCGGATAAAACCGGCGAAGTCGCCGCGTGGTGCCTGGCGCTGCCGTTCCTGCGCCCGGCGGAGGTGACCGGCGCGCATCTGGGTGACAACTATTTGCGTGGCATTGGTCAGGTGCATGAATGGCTGATCGAAGCGGCGAATGCCAAGCGCAAGCCGGGCCAGGCGCTGATCGCTATCAGCCATGCGCACATGGCCGGTGGTTCGGTTTCTGAGGACTCGGAGCGCAGCCTGATCATCGGTAACGCCGAAGCCCTGCCCGCCAGCCTGTTTGGTCCGAGCATCAGCTACGTCGCGCTCGGTCACTTGCACAAACCGCAGAAGGTCAACGGTGAAGAGCGCATTCGCTACAGCGGCTCGCCGATCCCGTTGTCGTTCTCGGAGATCGGTTATCAGCACCAGATTCTCGAGATCACGCTGGATGGCGAAACACTGGTCAGCGTCGAACCGAAACTGATCCCCCGCGCTGTCAACTTGCAGCGCATCGGCCCGGCGCCGTTGGCGGAAATCCTCGTGCAACTGGCGGACTTGCCGAACGTCGATCTGCTGGCCGAAACCCAGCGCCAACCATGGCTGGAGGTGCGCGTGCGCCTCGACGAGCCGCAACCGGATCTGCGTCATCAGGTAGAAACCGCCCTGCAAGGCAAAGCCGTGCGTCTGGTGCGCATCGCCGCCGAATACGCCGGCAACCGGGGTGCCGATGGCGTGGAGGACGGCACCGCGTTGATCGAACTTGACCAACTCACACCCCAGGAATTGTTCAGCCGCGCGTGGCTCGACAACTATGGCAACGAGGTCGATGAGCAAACGCTCAAGGACTTCGCCGAACTGTTGCAAGACGTGCAAATGGAGGGCGAGCAGCCATGAAAATTCTCGCCATTCGTTTGAAGAACCTGGCCTCGCTCGCTGGGCCGTTTGAAATCGACTTCACCGCTGAGCCGCTGGCCAGCGCCGGTCTGTTTGCGATCACCGGCCCGACCGGCGCCGGTAAAAGTACCCTGCTCGACGCCTTGTGCCTGGCGCTGTTCGGCGCCGTGCCGCGTTTGAACAATACCGGCCGTGACGCCAAAGTCCCGGATGCCGACGGCGAAATCGCCACCGGCGACCCGCGCACGTTGCTGCGTCGCGGCACCGGTGAAGGCTACGCCGAGGTGGATTTTGTCGGTATTGATGGCCGTCGCTACCGTGCGCGCTGGGAAGCCAATCGTGCAAGGGAAAAGGCTGGCGGCAAGTTACAGGCCAGCCGCCAGAGCCTGCGCGACATCGATCAGGATCAACTGCTCGCCAGCCAGAAAGGCGAATACAAGACTCAACTGGAAGCCGCGCTGGGCCTGAATTTCGAACAGTTCACCCGCGCCGTGCTGCTGGCCCAGAGTGAGTTCAGTGCCTTCCTCAAGGCTGACGACAACGATCGCAGCGAACTGCTGGAAAAACTCACCGACACCGCGCTGTACACCCAGCTCGGGCGCCGCGCCTTCGACAAGACCAAGGAGGCCCGCGAAGCGCACAAGCTGTTGCAGGATCAGGCCACCGGCGTCACCCCGCTTGCGCCCGAAGCCCGGGCGGAACTGGATGAGCGTTTAAATGCCGCGCAACAACAACTGAAGTTGCAGCAGACGCAGCTCAAGCAGCTTGAACAGCAGCACGGCTGGCTCAAGGAGTTGCGCCTGTTGCAGGAATCGCAGCAGGCCGCCACCGAGCAACTGCACAGCGCGCAACAACAATGGGAAAGTCTGGCCGGCGAGCGCGTGAAACTGACGCGCCTGGAGCAGCTCGGCCCGCAACGTCACCAGTTCGCGCGAAAAACCGAACTGGATGCGCTGCTGACACCGCTGGCTGCACAGATTGCCGCGCACACCCAGCAACATGCAGAACTGAGCAACCAGCAGACGCTGCTGGAGCAAAATCTGGCGGCGGCGAAAGTCACCCTGAGCGAGGCACAACAGCGTCAAAGCGAGAATGCCCCGCTGTTGCGTCAGGCCTTTGAAGAACAAAGCACCCTCGCTCGCCTCGCCAAGGACGCAGCCAGCAGCGCCGATGCCAAACAGCGTGCACAGCACGCCTGCACACAAGGCCAGAGTGACATACAAGCCTTGTTGGAAAAGCAGGGCCAGGTCACTGAACGCCTGCAACACATCGCCGCCGGGCTTGAGAAAAGCGCGCATCTGGCGCCATTGAGCGATGCGTGGAATGCCTACCGCGATCGCCTGCAACAACTGATGCTGATCGGCAACCGCTTGAACAAAGGTCAGGCCGAACTGGCCTCGCTCGAAGAGAGCGCCACGCGCAACGCTGAAGCATTTGCCGCACAAAAGCAGCAACTTGAAGTGCTGTTCAAGGAGGCCGGCGCCGAACCCGATGCCGTCGCCGAGCAGATCGGCATTCTCGGCAATCTGTTGCAGGACAATCGCAAGCAACTGCGCGCCTTCGAAGACCTGTCGCGCCTGTGGGCCAGCCAACAGGAGCTGCACAAGCGCAGCGGCGAGCTGCAACAACGCCAGCTCAGCGCCCAGCAGGAACGTGAGCGGCTGACCCAGGACGGCGTAAAAACCAAGACTGAACTGACCGTCGCCGAACAAACCCTCAACGTCACCCGCGAACTGCTGGAGCGTCAGCGTCTGGCCCGCAGTGCCAGTGTCGAAGAGCTGCGCGCGCAGTTGCAGGACGATCAGCCCTGCCCGGTCTGCGGCAGCAACGAGCACCCGTATCATCAGCCCGAAGCGCTGCTGCAAAGCCTTGGTCGCCACGATGAAAGCGAACAGGCCAACGCCCAGCAAGTGGTCGATCAGCTCAAGGAAAAGCTGGTTGAACTGCGCGCCGAAGTCGGTGGTGTCATTGCTCAGCAAAAAGAGCTGCTGCAACAACAGGAACAATTGGCCGCTCAGCAACAGGCGCTGGCGCCGAGCCTCGACGCTCATCCGCTGTCCGCGCAGTTGCATAATCAGGACGCCGAGAAACGCGACGCCTGGCTCACCCGCCAAAACGAGCAATTGAATCAGAGCATCGCTCAGGACGAACAACGCCAAGGCGCCCTGCTCACCCTGCAACAGGACGCCGCGCGCCTGATCCAGCAACTGCGTCAGGCCGAAACTGCGCATCAGCAAGCGGCGCAGCACTTGAGTAACCAGCAGCGCGAGTTGAGCAGCGATCGCCAGCGCCTTGATGAAGAACTCACCGCGTTTGGCAGCCTGCTGCCGGCGGACACTCTCGAAGCCTTGCGCCTGGAACCGGCTGCGACGTTCATGCAGCTCGACCAGCAGATTGCCGAGCGCCTGGCGCAAGTCGAGCAGCAGAAGGAAGAACTGGCCGAGCAGCAACAACGTCAGCAAACGCTGGAGAAAGAACAGGATCGCCAGCAGACCCGCGAGCAGCAATCGCAAGCCGCCGAACAGCAATTCAATGCGCTGGCCGAGCAACAACAGGCTTGCCAGCAAAAACTCACGCAACTGCTCGGTGAGCACAGCAGCGCCGACCACTGGCAGCAGCAACTCGAACACGCCGTTGAACAGGCGCGCAACGCCGAAACCGGCACGGCTCAAGAACTGCAAAATATCAGCACGCAACTCGTGCAGATCGCCGCTGAACTCAAGGCCCAGCGTGAACGTTTGCAAGCGCTGGAAAGTGAAGACAAGGATCTCGCCGGCAAGATTGCCGACTGGCGCGCCCGCCATCCCGAGCTGGACGATGGCGGTCTCGAAGATCTACTGCGGGTCGATGACACGCAACTGGCTGAATTGCGCCAACACTTGCAGCGCAACGAAAAAGCCATCGAACAGGCCAAAGTGCTGTTGCAGGAACGCGATCAGCGTTTGCTCGATCATCAGGCGCAGCACAACGGCAATCTCGATGCCGAACAACTCGCCAGCGCCCTCGTTGACCTGCAGAACCAGTTCAACGTCAGCGAGCAGCAATGCGCCGAATTGCGCGCCGAACAGGCTGAAGACCAGCGCCGGCAGAACGCCAATCAGGCACTGGCGCAGCAAATCGCCGACGCCTACGCCGAGTACCAGCGCTGGGCACGTCTGAGTGCGCTGATCGGTTCGGCGACGGGCGACACTTTCCGCAAGATCGCCCAGGCCTACAACCTCGATTTGCTCGTGCACCACGCCAACGTGCAGTTGCGCCAACTGGTCAAACGCTATCGCCTGAAACGCGGCGGCAGCATGCTCGGCCTTCTGGTGATGGATACGGAGATGGGCGACGAATTGCGCTCGGTGCATTCGTTGTCCGGCGGCGAGACGTTCCTGGTATCGCTGGCCCTTGCGCTGGGCCTGGCATCAATGGCGTCGAGTACGCTGAAAATCGAATCGCTGTTTATCGACGAAGGCTTTGGCAGTCTTGATCCGGAATCCCTGCAACTGGCGATGGATGCCCTCGACGGCTTGCAGGCGCAGGGCCGCAAGGTCGCGGTGATTTCCCACGTGCAGGAGATGCACGAGCGGATCCCGGTGCAGATTCAAGTGCTGCGCCAGGGCAACGGACTGAGCACGCTGGAGGTGAAATGAATACGCTGTATTCATTCCGCCGCTGCCCCTACGCCATGCGCGCGCGAATGGCCCTGCGTTATTGCGGCGTACCGGTGGAGATTGTCGAGGTCAGCCTCAAGGCCAAACCCGCCGAGATGCTCGCGATCTCGCCAAAAGGCACGGTGCCGGTGCTGGATGCGGACGGTCAGGTGATCGACGAAAGCCTGGAAATCATGCGCTGGGCGCTGGCACAGAATGATCCGCAGGATTGGTTGCTCAGCGGTGATGCTCGGGTTGCCGAGTTGATCGAAGCCAATGATCAGGTGTTCAAGGTCCATTTGAATCGCTACAAATATGCCGAGCGCTATCCCGAGCAGCCGATGGAAGTTTATCGGGCCGAGGGTGAGATGTTTTTGCGCAGGCTCGAAGAGTTGCTTGAAGGGCGCGATTACTTGCTGACGGATCATCCGAGCCTGGCGGATGTGGCGTTAATGCCGTTCGTACGCCAGTTCGCTCATGTCGATCGCGAGTGGTTCGCGCAGACGCCATACGTTCGTTTGCAGGCGTGGCTTCAGCGATTCCTCGAATCCGAGCTCTTTACCTCGATCATGAAGAAATAACCACGGGGTCAGGCCAAAACCTGGCACATGCCGAGGGCCGAGCAATCCACTTCGAACGGCCCGAGGAAGTTCGCTGCGGCCTTGCTCGGCGGATTGCCGGCCAGCAGCCCCAGCGTATTCGCCCGCTCAATGTCGTGGGCGATGTTGTGATTGGCCTCGATGGCCCGCGCCAGCGCTCCCACCGAGCCTTGACCAATACCCAGCAACGATGCGCCGTTAGTCATCAATGTGAGACTGGCGATAACCCAAAGCCTGTAGCCTTTCATGCGCCGCCGACTCCTGCGAGTTCCGCCGGGTCGACCATCACGCTTTGCGAGCGGTGTTCGAACTGAATACCGGGACTTGCGACCTGAATCGGTGCGTCGAAACTGTGTTCCATCTGCGATGAGATGCTGACGATCAGCACCAGCGCCAGGTAAAGGCCGATGGCCAGGTAGGCGCCGAATTTGGCAGAAGAGATGATTGTGCTGGCCATGGTGTTCTCCCGTGGGCATGTTTCGATGCCCACAGAATCGATCAAAAAAGCTGTGGCAACCACTCAGGGTTTCCCATAGTGAACATCAGCTTCGTTGATCATTAAGCCAGTCTATTTCGGTGTTGAATAAAACCTATTACACGAGGATTTTTCGCACCCACAAACGTGTAGGAGCTGCCGAAGGCTGCGATCTTTTGACGTTGAGGATCAAAAGATCGCAGCCTTCGGCAGCTCCTACAGGGGAGTTGTGTCTGTGTGCTCAATGTTGGGCTTTGTGATCCAGCGCGGCGTAGAAGTTGGCGCTCTGTTGCAGATATTTCTGGGTGTAGCTCTGGGCGTGGGATTTTTTGCCGTTGATCTCGACGTTGGCACTGGCTGGCAAAACCACGGTGGCGGAGATGGCGGAAGCGGCGATGACGGAGAAGAGATTGAAGTTCATGGCGGTAACCCTCGTGTTCGGTTGGCTTGCTTGCCCGGTTGGGCTGTGGAGCCAACTTAACGCTCGAGGGTTGATCGCTTGAAATGCTTTGTAACAGTAGCAGTTATCAGCGCGATTAATACATAGAGACAGGCCCCGTGAATCGGGGCCTGTGGCTTATTGTCGCACTACAAACTTGAGATCGCTGGGCGCATCCATCGGCAGTTTCTGCACGGTTTTACCGAGCAGGCCGGTCTTGCCATCGCGTTCAACGACGACGATCTCATTGCTCTTCTGGTTGGCAATCAGCAGGAATTTGCCACTCGGGTCGAGACTGAATTCGCGCGGGTGATCACCGTCCACCGAACGTTTTTGCAGTTCCTTGAGCTGGCCGGTGGCCGGATCAATGCTGAACACGACCAACTGATTGGCAGTGCCACGGTTGCTGACGTAGAGGAATTTACCGTCAGCGCTGGCATGCAAAGCAGCGGCTGCCTTATCCGAGGTCGGCTGGCCAGCCGCAAGATCAACCAATTGCGTCTGGGTCAGCACGCCATCGTTGTAATCGAATACGGCGACTTGAGCGCTCATTTCCATGGTCAGCCAGGCGTGTTTGCCATCAGCACTGAACAGCAGATGACGCGGACCACTGCCCGCTGGCATAGGCACGGCAGCGGTTTTCGCCGGTGTCAGTGGCAGCTCCGGGTTGGCCTTCGGGTCGAACTGGTAGATGAAGACCTTGTCCGCGCCCAGATCATTGGAGAACACGTAACGGCCGTCCGGCGAAGAGACCGTCGAGTGCACATGGTTCGACGCCTGACGCTCGGGATTGACCCGGCTCGCCGGGTGCGCGCTCATCTGCACCACCGGTTTGAGTTTTCCGTCTGCGCCTACCGGCAACACCGCCAGGGTGCCGCCCGGATCTTCCATCACCGAATAGTTGCTGACGAACAAATGGCTGGCGTCATGGCTGAGGCTTGAATGGGTCGGCTCGTTGCCCAGGCTTTGGACTTGATTGATCAGGCTAAGCGCATGGGTTTTCGGATCAATCGCATAACTGCTGACGCGACCGACCGGATCGGTCTGGCCTGGACCGTTTTCGTTGACCACGAACAAGCGTTTCTGGTCTTTGGACAGAGTGAGCCACGACGGGTTTTCGCTTTTCACCACTTGCAGTGGTTTGGCTTCGATCTGACCGGTGGCGCTATCGAAGCTCATCCGATAGATGCCTTGGCTGGCGCCGGCAGTGTAAGAGCCGACCAGCAGCTGGAAGCTTTCAGCGGATGCACTGGAAAGGCCCATCGCACCGACGCTGCCGGCCATCAGCAACGGCCAGAATTTACGCATTTTCATCAGTTTCATCCTCGTCGTCGCTGCTGCTGACGACGTCGCCGTGGCAGACCAGGCGGTGTTCGCCGATAGCTTTGGTCTCATTGAAATAACCGACGATCAACCAGCTCTGCAGAGAATCATCGAAGGTGGCTGCAGCGACCTGCGCCGGCGTGAATTCCCAATGCTTGGCCGCTCGGCCATCAATGCATTCGATGTGCAGATTGTCGTCTTCATCGAGGGCGAATTCGAAAGCGTGCAGGCCGTCGATTTCGACCATACCGCAGTGTTCGAGGGCGTTGAGAAGGGTTTGGGCAGTCATGGTGAACAGTCTTTCTAGGGGGGAAAGAGCGAATGATAGCTTATTGTCGATGCAGATCCCTGTGGGAGCTGGCTTGCCAGCGATAGCAATCTGTCTGACACATCAATGTTGGATGTGCCGCAGTCATCGCTGGCAAGCCAGCCCCCACAGGTTATGCGTGTTGCCTTACAACGCTTCGCGCGAAGGCTTGCCATCCACCAGGCGCTGGATACGCAACGGGTTGGCGTTTTTCAGCGGTTCCGGCAGCAAGCTGTCGGGGTAGTTCTGGAAACACACCGGACGCAGGAACCGATCAATGGCCAGTGTGCCGACCGAAGTGCCACGAGCATCGGACGTCGCAGGGTACGGGCCGCCATGGACCATCGAATCACACACCTCGACACCGGTGGGATAGCCGTTGAGCAGGATGCGCCCGACCTTCTGTTCCAGCAGCGGCGTCAACTCCGCGAACGCTTGGAAGTCCGCCGGCTCGCCGATGATCGTCGCCGTGAGCTGCCCGTGCAAACCGTTTAATGCGGCACTGAGTTGCGCCTGATCGGCCACCTCGACAATCACCGTGGTTGGGCCAAAGACTTCTTCCTGCAGCACTTCATCGCCGTTGATCAACAGGCTGACATCCGCTTTGAACAGCTGCGGCTGCGCTTGATTACCCTGCTGCGGATTGCCGGCCAGATGTTCGATGCCCTGGTGCGCGAGCAGCTTCTGCAAGCCGTTGCCGTAACTGCCAAGGGTGCCGGCATTGAGCATGGTTTGCGCCGTTTGGTCGCCGATCAAGCCTGCAACCTGCTGCACGAATGCGCTGAACTCAGGCGAGCGAATACCGATGACCAAACCCGGATTGGTGCAGAACTGACCGCAGCCCTGCACGACCGACGCGGTGAGGTCGCGAGCGACGCTTTCCGAGCGAGCGGCCAGCGCCTGCGGCAAGACGATGACCGGGTTGATGCTCGACATCTCGGCAAACACCGGGATGGGTTGCGGGCGTGCCGCAGCCATGTCGCACAACGCACGTCCGCCCTTGAGCGAACCGGTGAAACCGACAGCCTGAATCGCCGGATGCTTGACCAGCCACTCGCCGACGCCACCGCCATAGATCATGTTGAAAACACCCGCTGGCATCTCGGTTTTTTCCGCCGCTCGAATCAGTGCATCAGCCACCAGCTCGGCCGTGGCCATGTGACCGCTGTGCGCCTTGAACACCACCGGGCAACCGGCAGCAAGTGCCGATGCGGTGTCGCCACCGGCAGTCGAAAACGCCAGCGGAAAATTGCTCGCGCCGAACACAGCGACTGGACCGAGGCCGATGCGGTACTGACGCAGATCCGGGCGCGGCAAAGGCTGGCGATCCGGCAACGGCAGGTCGATCCGCGCGCCATAGAAATCGCCACGGCGCAGCACTTTGGCGAACAAACGCATCTGGCCGCTGGTGCGACCGCGTTCGCCCTGAATGCGCCCAGCCGGCAACGCGGTTTCGCGGCAGACCACGGCGACGAAATCATCACCGAGCGCATCCAGTTCATCGGCAATCGCGTCGAGAAACTGCGCACGACGCTCAGCGCTGAGGCTGCGATAGGCCGGGTAGGCGGCAGCGGCGGCTTTGGCGGCGGCGTCAACTTCTTCGGCCGTGGCCTGGATGAAATCGTGAGGCAGTTGTTCGCCCGTCGTCGCGTCAACGCTTTGCAGTTTGACGTTGCCGGCAGCGCTACGCTGACCGCCGATGTAGTTGTGACCGAGAATCTGAGTCATGGGATCTCCTTAAAGGGTGCCGATGCTGTCCGGTTCGAAAACGGCCTGAACCGGGGCGATGCCATTGATCAGCGGTGCGCCGAATTCGGCCTGGCTGATTTCGAAAACGTCGCCCGGTTGGGTGCGAATGCCATCGGCGAACGACAAGGTCGCGGTGCCGAAAAAGTGAATATGCACGTCGCCCGGGCGCAGGAACTGGGTGTACTTGAAGTGGTGGTATTCGAGGTTCGCCAGGCTGTGGCACATGTTGGCCTCGCCACTGAGGAACTCGTTCTGCCACAGCACTTCACCGTCACGCAGGATGCGGCTGGTGCCCGCAAGGTGTTGGGGTAGCTCACCGACGCGAAGTTCCGGACCATAACTGCAACTGCGCAATTTCGAGTGGGCCAGGTACAGGTAGTTCTTGCGCTCCATGACGTGATCGGAGAACTCGTTACCGACGGCGAACCCTAGGCGATACGGCTTGCCGTCGTGGCCGATGATGTAAAGGCCGGCCATTTCCGGCTCTTCACCAGCGTCTTCGGCAAACGGCGGCAACGGGAAGGCTTCGCCGGGACGCACGACGATGCTGCCGTCGCCCTTGTAGAACCATTCCGGCTGAACACCGGCCTGCCCCGCCGCCGGCTTACCGCCCTCGACGCCCCATTTGAAGATTTTCATGGTGTCGGTCATCGCGGTTTCGTCACCGGCCTGCTGGTGCATCTTGTCGCGGGCCGAGGCGCTGCCCAGATGCGTCAGACCGGTGCCGCTGACCAGCATGTGCGCCGGGTCCGGGTGATCGAGTGGCGGCAGAATGCGCAGGTCTTTGAGCAATTGCGCATAGTCGTGGCTGCTGCCTAGGCCGAGGGTTTTGACTTGCTGCTCCAGAGTGCCGCCGGCTTCGATGGCGGCCAGGGCCAGATCACGCACGTTGCGGGCGGCCTGCACTTCGCGCACCACAGCGCCTTCGACCACGCCGACGCGGCGCTCGCCGTTACTCAATTCGAATTGAACCAGATGCATGTTTTTCTCCTATTCCTTCAAAAACACCGCAGATCCCTGTGGGAGCTGGCTTGCCAGCTCCCACAGGGGCGTGTCAGGTGCGTGTGGCACCGCGGGCACTCGCGGCAAACTGGTCAGGCGGCAACACGTGCTTACGCTCCAGCACGCGATACACCACGCCAGTCAAAATCAAACCAAACACCATCACCCCCGACAGGAAGTACAACCCCGAAGCCAGATTGCCCGTGTGTTCCTTCAGCGCCCCGATCACGAATGGCCCGATGTAGCCGCCGAGGTTGCCCACCGAGTTGATCAGCGCGATCCCCGCCGCCGCACTTGCGCCAGCAAAGAACCGCCCCGGCAAGGTCCAGAACACCGCCGTGCAGGAAAACAGTGCAAACGCCACCAGACACAGCGCCGCCAGTTGCGCCACCGGCAACGAGAGCCAGGCACTGAGGAACAAGCCAATCGCGCCCAGCACATACAACACCGCCAAATGCCCGTAGCGATCGTTCATGCGATCGGAACTGCGCGGGATGATAAGCAGGCCGATGATCCCGAAGATGTACGGCACCGACGATACGAATCCGGTCACCAGATCACTGCCACCGAACTGTTTGATCAACGTCGGCAGCCACAAACCGAGGCCGTAGATGCTCAGGGTCACCGGCAGATAGAACAGCGCCAGCAGCAACACGCGTTTGTCTTTTAGCGCATTTAAAGGATTGCCGTGACGGGTCTGGCCATACGCTTGCAGATCCTTTTTCAGCTCACCGGTCAGCCAGTCTTTCTCGTCCTGATCCATCCACTTCACCTGTTGCGGACCGTCAGGCAACCAGCGCAGCACCGGCCAGGTCAACAGGATCGCCGGGGTGCCGATGACGATGAACAGCCACTGCCAGCCGTGCAGGCCGAGAATGCCGTCCATGCCCAGTAAACCGCCGGACACGGGACCGGTGATCATCATGGCGATCGGTTGCGAAAGAATGAACAGCCCGAGGATCTTGCCGCGATGGCGCACCGGGAACCATTGGGTGATGTAGTAGAGAACCCCGGGGAAGAACCCTGCCTCTGCCGCGCCGAGCAAAAAGCGCATGACATAGAAGCTGTGCGGGCCCTGGACGAAAGCCATGCCGATGGTGATCGCGCCCCAGGTGATCATGATCCGCGCGAACCAACGCCGCGCGCCGAAGCGTTCGAGCATCAGGTTGCTGGGAATTTCAAAAAGGAAATAACCAATGAAGAACAGCCCGGCACCGAGGCCATAGGCCGCATCGCCGATGCCGATGTCGGCGCCCATGTGCAGCTTGGCGAAGCCGACGGCGGAGCGATCCACATAGGCGATCAGGTACAGCAGGATCAGGAAGGGAATCAGTTTCAGTGTGATGCGCCGTATCAGGCGCAATTCCTGGCTCATGAGATCGGTCTCCGATTGTTGTTTTTATAGAACCTCGGGGGACGCCTCTCGCGGAAAACCGCCAGGGCCATCCCTCCGTCGAAAACGACTATATAGTATTACTAATTACCCAACAACACTTCCAAACCGCCGAATTTGAGCTTATATTAGGCCATCACTGGAACACTATAGTCATACAATAAGAGAATCGATCATGTCTGATAAGAAACCCACCCTGCGCTCCGCCCAATGGTTTGGCACGGCCGACAAGAACGGCTTCATGTACCGCAGCTGGATGAAGAATCAGGGCATCGCCGACCACCAGTTTCATGGCAAGCCGATCATCGGCATCTGCAACACCTGGTCGGAACTGACCCCGTGCAACGCGCATTTCCGCCAGATCGCGGAGCACGTCAAACGCGGGGTGATCGAGGCCGGTGGCTTCCCGGTGGAATTCCCGGTGTTCTCCAACGGCGAATCCAACCTGCGCCCGACCGCCATGCTCACCCGCAACCTGGCGAGCATGGACGTTGAGGAAGCGATCCGCGGTAACCCGATTGACGGTGTGGTGCTGCTGACCGGTTGCGACAAAACCACTCCGGCGCTGCTCATGGGCGCAGCGAGTTGCGACGTGCCGGCCATCGTCGTCACTGGCGGGCCGATGCTCAACGGCAAGCACAAGGGCAAGGACATTGGCTCCGGCACTGTGGTCTGGCAGCTCAGCGAACAGGTCAAGGCCGGTACCATCACCATTGACGACTTCCTCGCGGCCGAGGGCGGAATGTCGCGCTCAGCGGGCACCTGCAACACCATGGGCACGGCGTCGACCATGGCGTGCATGGCCGAAGCACTGGGCACTTCGCTGCCGCACAACGCGGCAATTCCAGCGGTGGATGCGCGGCGTTATGTGCTGGCGCACATGTCCGGCATGCGGGTGGTGGAGATGGTTCGCGAGGATTTGAAACTGTCGAAGATCCTGACCAAGGAAGCCTTCGAAAACGCGATTCGCGTCAACGCTGCCATCGGTGGTTCGACCAACGCTGTGATTCACTTGAAAGCCATCGCCGGGCGCATTGGCGTCGAGCTGGATCTGGACGACTGGACGCGCATCGGCCGCGGCATGCCGACCATCGTCGATCTGCAACCGTCCGGGCGTTTCCTGATGGAAGAGTTTTACTACGCCGGTGGCTTGCCAGCCGTGCTGCGTCGCCTGGGTGAAGCCAACCTGATTCCGCATCCGAATGCCCTGACCGTCAACGGCAAGTCCATCGGCGAGAACACCAAGGACGCGCCGATCTATGGCGAAGACGAAGTGATCCGCACGCTCGACAACCCGATTCGTGCTGACGGCGGTATCTGCGTGCTGCGCGGTAATCTCGCGCCACTGGGCGCGGTGCTCAAGCCGTCCGCCGCCAGCGCCGAACTGATGCAGCATCGTGGACGTGCAGTGGTGTTCGAGAACTTCGACATGTACAAAGCACGAATCAATGATCCGCAACTGGATGTTGATGCCAACTCGATTCTGGTGATGAAGAACTGCGGGCCGAAGGGTTATCCGGGCATGGCCGAAGTCGGCAACATGGGCCTACCGGCCAAGCTGTTGGCACAAGGCGTGACCGACATGGTGCGTATTTCCGATGCGCGGATGAGCGGCACGGCGTACGGCACGGTTGTTTTGCACGTGGCGCCGGAAGCGGCAGCTGGTGGGCCGTTGGCCACGGTGAAGGAAGGCGACTGGATCGAGCTCGATTGCGCCACTGGCCGTTTGCACCTGGACATTCCGGATGCCGAACTGGCGGCGCGCATGGCCGATCTGCAACCACCGCAACAATTGTTGGTGGGCGGTTATCGTCAGCTGTACATCGACCATGTGTTGCAGGCGGATCAGGGCTGTGACTTTGACTTCCTGGTGGGCTGCCGTGGGGCGGAAGTACCCCGCCACTCTCACTAACACCGCAGTCCCTGTGGGAGCCAGCCTGCTCGCGAAGAGGGAGTGTCAGTCGACATCTATTTGACTGATATGCCGCCTTCGCGAGCAGGCTCGCTCCCACATTTGGTTTCTGTGTCTGCCTCAAGATTGTGCCGTGCCTGCTATGATGCGCGGCATCTCCATCGCTCAGGATCGCGCCGCCCCCCATGGATTACCGTAAACCTTCCGACCGCAAAAGCATGCACTCGCGCATTGTCCAGGAATTGGGCAAGCAGATCGTCTCCGGACGCTTTTTGCCCGATGACAAACTGCCCGCCGAAGCCTTGTTGTGCGAGGAGTACGCGGTCAGCCGGCCGGTGTTGCGCGAAGCCACGCGGGTGTTGGTGGCCAAGGGTCTGGTGTATTCGAAGCCGCGCGTCGGCACGGTGGTCAAGGCGCGCCGCGAATGGCACATGCTCGACCCGGACGTGCTGCACTGGCTGATGCAAAGCAGCCCGCAGAACGAGTTTTTCAACGTGCTGACCAGCGTGCGCAGCATCATCGAACCTGCCGCCGCCGCCCTCGCCGCCCAGCATGCGACCGATGCCGACATTGCCGCCATCGGCGAAGCCTACCAACGCATGGAAGCGGCGCCGACGCCGGAAGCACTGCTGCAACCGGACCTGGACTTTCACAGCCGGATTGCCGATGCGACGCACAATGATTTGTTGGCGAACCTGTGCAACATGTTGTCGGTGGCGATTGCCGAGGCGCTGAAGCATTCGAATCAGCGGCCGAACCTGCATGAATTCGCGTTGCCGCGGCACAAGGCGATTTTGACGGCCATTGAAAATCGCGATGCGCTGGGTGCTCGGCATGCAACGTTGGTGCAGCTGGATGATGCGCGCAGTGCGTTGAGTGTTGTGTTGGGGGCTGAGCTTTCTTAAGGCTTTAGATCGCTTGCCCTCACCCTAGCCCTCTCCCAGAGGTAGAGGGGACCGATTGGGGGGATATTTGAGATTTACGCCGACTTGAACGATTTGCTTTGAATCCATAATCGACTCGGTAACTCAGGTCGATGTATCAAGACGCACCCCTCGGTCAGTCCCCTCTCCCTCCGGGAGAGGGCTAGTGAGGGGCTCTTGATCCTGATCCACAAAAAAAGCCGCAACCCTAAGGTTGCGGCTTTTTCATTTCAGCCCTTCAGATCAATGCGCGAACAGCGAGTTGCCCTTCTGCCCTGCCAGTTTCTCTGGCTTGATCAGGAACTTCGCCAGTGCCGGCAGCAGCCACAGCGCACCGAACATGTTCCACAGCAGCATGAAGGTCAGCATCAGGCCCATGTCGGCCTGGAACTTGATCGCCGAGAAGATCCAGGTGCACACGCCAATGGCCAGACACAGACCGGTGAACAGCACCGCTTTACCGGTGGATTTCAGGGTCTGGTAATAGGCTTCCTGCAACGGCAGACCGGCACGCAGGAAACTTTCCAGACGGCTGTAGATGTAGATCCCGTAGTCGACGCCGATACCCACGCCCAGCGCCACCACCGGCAACGTCGCCACTTTCACACCGATGCCCATGAACGCCATCAGCGCGTTGCCGAGTACCGAAGTCAGCACCAGCGGCAGCACGATGCACAACGTTGCCGCCCATGAACGGAAGGTGATCATGCACATCACCGCCACACAGATGTACACCAGGATCAGGATGGTCAACTCGGCCTGTTTGATCACTTCGTTGGTGGCCGCTTCGATGCCGGCGTTACCCGCAGCAAGGATGAATTCCAGGCCGTCCTTGTTGTTGTCCTTGGCGAATTCCTGCACCGCATGTACCGCACGATCAAGGGTTTCCGCCTTGTGGTCGTTGAGGAACACCAGCACCGGCGCCAGCGAGCAACTGTTGTTGTACAAACCATCAGCACGGGCAATCGAGTTGTTCAGCACGTCCGGGTTGCGCGACAGGGTTTCCCATTTCAGGTTGCCCTCGTTCATGCCTTTGATCATCTGCTTGGACACAGTCACCAACGAGATCGCCGACTGCACGCCCTCGGTGTTCTGCATCTTCCACATCAGCTCATCGATCGGCGCCATGGCTTCAATGCGTGAGCAGCCTTCAGCCTTGGTCTTGACCATCACCACCAGCACGTCGGAACTGGTCGAATAGTTGCTGATGATGAAGTTGTTGTCCTTGTTGTAGCGCGAATCAGGACGCAACTCCGGCGCGCCTTGGTCGAGGTCGCCGATTTTCAGGTTCTGGCTGTACCAGAGGCCACCACCGAAGGCGACCAGCGCCAGGGCTACGGAGATCGGTGCAACTTTCGGGCTGGCAAAGTTCGACAGCAGGCGCCAGAACGGATGTTCGCGGTTCGCGTCCTTTTTGCTCTTGGCGATGGCACGTTTGCTGATGCCGACATAGGAGATGGCGACCGGCAACAGGATCAGGTTGGTAAACACGATCACCGCCACACCGATGGACGCACCGATGGCCAGTTCACGGATAACACCGATGTCGATGATCAGCAGCGTGATGAAGCCCACCGCATCCGCGAGAATCGCGATCATCCCCGGCAGGAACAGTTGCCGGAACGTGCGTCGTGCAGCCGTAAGTGCGTTGTCCGCCTCACTGGATTGCAGAGCGATACCGTTGATCTTCTGCACGCCATGAGAGATGCCGATGGCGAAAATCAGGAACGGCACCAGCATCGAATACGGATCGAGTCCGAAGCCGAAGAAGTGCATCAAGCCGAGTTGCCAGACCACCGCCACCAGCGTCGTGCTCAATACGGCGATGGTGCTGCGCACGCAGTTGGTGAACCACAGCAGCAGAATCAGGGTGATCACGAAGGCGATGCCGAAGAACAGCACCACCATGACCAGACCGTCAATCAGGTCGCCGACCTTCTTGGCGAAACCGACGATGTGGATTTTGATGTTCGGGTTCTGTGCTTCGAACTTGTTGCGGATCTTGTCTTCGAGCTCATGGGAGAACTTGCGGTAATCCAGCGCCAGCAACTTGCCCTGATCCTGCGGGTCCGGGTAGGACTCCAGCAGCGGGATGTCGACGATGCTCGACTTGAAGTCGTTGGCCACCAGACGGCCGACCTGACCGGACTTGAGCACGTTGTTGCGCAGCAGATCGAGGCTGTCCTGCGAGCCGTTGTAGCTCTGCGGAATCACCTCACCGCCGGCGAAACCCTCCTCGGTCACTTCGGTCCAGCGCACGCTCGGGCTCCACAGCGACTTCAGCCCGGAGCGGTCAACGCCCGAGATGTAGAACACCTCATCGTTGATCTGGCGCAGAGTCTCCATGTACTCCTTGGAGAAGATGTCGCCATCGGTGGCTTCCACCGAAATCCGCACGGTGTTGCCCAGGTTCGCCAGATCGTTGCGATGCTCCATCATCTTCTCGATGAACGGATGCTGCAGCGGGATCATTTTTTCGAAACTGGTGGACGGCCGGATCAACGTGGCCTGCCAGAACAGGAAAATGCTCACCACCAGGCAGATCAGGATCACAGCCGGGCGGTTGTTGAAAATCAGGCGTTCGAGGACCGTCGCCTTTTCCTGGTTTTGTGTGTTCAAGGAAGTCATAGCCCCGCCTTCTTATTATTGATCTCGGCGCCGTTCGGCAGCGTGGTGTGGACGCCACCCTGCCCGGTCAGAATCAGGTTGCCATTGCCGGCGGCGGTGACCGACGACAGGGATATGCGATCCGGGCGGTTGAACACGCTGAAGGTTTCGCCGTTGTCGCTGCTGCTGATCACCGAACCGCCGTTGCCGACGATGACGATGGAGCCGTCGTCGAGCAAGGCAGCGCCGGAAAGGCCGAATTCCAGTGTTCCGCGCGCGGCTTTGAGCTCGATCTGTTCCCAGTTGCTGCCGAAATCGCTCGAGCGGTAGAGGTTGCCGCGTAAGCCGTAAGCCAGCAGCGTCTGCGGTTGAGCAGTGCCGATCACGCCGAAGAGCGAGCCTTCGTATGGGCCTTCGAGTTTTTCCCAGGTCTGGCCCTCGTCGGCGGAGCGGAACATGCTGCCCGACTCGCCGACGATAAACAGCCCGGCGTCTTTCACTGCAGCGATGGCGTTGAGGTGGAACTGGTCTTCGTTGTCGAGGCGGTCACTGACGTCTTCCCAGTTTTTGCCGCCATCGGTGGTTTCCAGCAGCGCGCCGTAAGCGCCCACGGCAAAGCCGCTGTTGGCGTCCTTGAACCAGACGTCGAGCAGCGGCGATTCGCGTTTGAGGTCTTCGAATTGTTTGGTCCAGGTCAGGCCGCCGTCCTCGCTGGCGAGAATCTGCGCGTCATGGCCGACCGCCCAGCCGTGCTTGTCGTCGACAAAATACACGGCCGTCAGCAACTGCCGGCTCGGCACCTTGGCCTGCGTCCAGGTCTTGCCCTGGTCATCGGAATACAGAATGTGCCCGCGATCCCCGACGGCGACCAAACGGGCGCCAGCGTGAACGACGTCAAGAATGAGGCTTTTCGCGGCTTTGGCTGATTCGGTGGCATAAACCACATCGGCTGGAGCCTGGGCGGCAATCACAGGTGCCGACAATATGGCAAAGCCCAGCATCGAGAGTGCTGTGGCCAGCAACGCGGTGTTGCGTAACGCCGGCGGGCGGCAACGACTCATAGACCTTCCCCTATTTATTATTGTTAGGCCATTTGGCCTTAAAGGGCGCCGCAAGGGTGTTCGAGCGATCGCTGGTCAGAAGCATAGTCCTGAAACCCGCAATCCAGAGCCCCTTCGGAAGCTGGCTCATCCTATCGGGCTTTGGAAACGTCTGACAATCGGCGCCACGTTATCTTTTGTTAACCGCACACAGGCTTCTGCTGCCAGTGATTTCCATTGTGGGAGCGAGCCTGCTCGCGAATGCGGGGTGACAGGCACCCTCTTTATTGGCTGACCCACCGCTTTCGCGAGCAGGCTCGCCCCCACAGGGCCTGAGGCGAATTGGGGATGTGGGGTGGCGGCTGAATGCACCTCCATTCGCCGGATAGATGATTCAAAACTCGCAAGGAGGACTTGCACGACAGATATTATGGTATACCATCAGACGGGAAGACACTCTCAATCCCCCACCGGAGCAGCTCATGAGTTTCGAAATTCGCAAGATCGTCAGCTATGTCGAAGAAACCTTCATCGAAGGCGGCAAAGCCACCGACAAGCCAGTGACCATGGTTGGCCTCGCCGTGGTGATGAAAAACCCTTGGGTGGGCAACGGCTTTGTGGAAGACCTCAAGCCGCAGATACGCGCCAACTGCTCGGATCTCGGCGCTTTGATGGTCGAGCGTCTGGTCGGGATCATTGGCGGCGCAGAAAAAATCGAGGCCTACGGCAAAGCCGCTGTGGTCGGCGCTGATGGCGAGATCGAACACGCTTCCGCCGTGATCCACACCCTGCGCTTCGGCAACCACTACCGCGAGGCGGTCAAGGCCAAGAGCTATCTGAGCTTCACCAACAAGCGCGGCGGCCCGGGTACCTCGATTCAGATCCCGATGATGCACAAGGACGACGAAGGCCTGCGTTCGCACTACATCACCCTGGAAATGCAGATCGAAGACGCGCCGCGTGCCGATGAAATCGTCGTTGTGCTGGGTTGCGCCGACGGTGGTCGTCTGCACCCGCGCATCGGTAACCGTTACATCGATCTGGAAGAACTGGCCGCCGAAAAAGCCCAGTAATCACAATAAAAAAGGCAAGCAGGAGCGCTCCATGATTCGGCTCACAGCTGAACTCACCCCGGCTGGCACCAGTTACCTGGCGACCGGCCAAGGCCAGCCCGTGGTTTTGATCCACGGCGTGGGCCTGAACAAAGAAATGTGGGGCGGCCAGATTGTCGGCCTCGCCAGCCAATATCAGGTGATCGCCTACGACATGCTCGGCCATGGCGCGAGTCCGCGACCGGCCAGCGGCACCAACCTGCTCGGTTACGCCGACCAGTTGCTGGAGCTGCTCGATCACCTGAACTTGCCTGAGGCGGCGGTGATCGGTTTTTCCATGGGCGGACTGGTGGCGCGGGCATTTGCCCTGCATTACCCACAGCGCCTGCAAAGCCTGGTGGTGCTCAACAGCGTGTTCAACCGCAGCGAAGAGCAGCGCGCCGGCGTCATCGCCCGCACTGCGCAAGCCGCTGAACACGGGCCCGACGCGAATGCCGAAGCGGCGCTTTCACGTTGGTTCAGCCGTGAATATCAGGCAGCGAATCCGGCGCAGATCGCCGCGTTGCGGCAAACCCTGGCCAACAACGATCCGCAGGGTTACCTGACCACTTACGAGCTGTTCGCCACGCAAGACATGTATCGCGCCGACGACCTGGGCAGCATTCAGGCGCCGACGCTGATTGCCACCGGTGAGCTCGATCCGGGCTCGACCCCGGAGATGGCCGAACAACTGGCCCTGCGCATCCCCGGTGCCAAGGTTGCCGTGCTGCCCGAGCAACGGCATATGATGCCCGTAGAGTCGCCGCGTCTGGTCAACCAGACATTGCTGGAATTTCTCGAATTCGCGCACTCCCGACAAAATCAAATAAAGGGGATCGTTGCATGACGCTCGCACGCTTCCAGATGTGCATCGGCGGAGAATGGGTCGATGCCCTCTCCGGCAAGACTTTCGAAAGCCTCAACCCGGCCACGGCCCAAGCCTGGGCCGAGCTGCCCGACGCCGATGAAGCGGATGTCGAGCGCGCCGTGCAATCGGCGCAAACCGCTTTCGACAGCCCGGCATGGCGTGGCCTGACCGCCACGGCGCGCGGCAAATTGCTGCGTCGTCTCGGTGACTTGATCGCTGAGAACAAGGAGCACCTGGCGCAACTGGAAAGCCGCGACAACGGCAAACTGATCCGCGAAACCCGTGGTCAGGTCAGCTATCTGCCAGAATTTTTCCATTACACCGCAGGGCTTGCCGACAAGCTCGAAGGCGGCACCTTGCCGCTGGATAAGCCGGATCTGTTCGCCTACACGGTTCACGAAGCCATGGGTGTGGTCGCCGCGATCATTCCCTGGAACAGCCCGCTTTATCTGACTGCGATCAAACTCGCCCCGGCCCTCGCCGCCGGCAACACGATTGTGATCAAGCCGTCCGAACATGCTTCGGCGACCATCCTTGAGTTGGCGCGCCTGGCCCTCGAAGCCGGGATCCCGCCGGGCGTGGTCAACGTCGTCACCGGTTACGGCCCGAGCACCGGCGCCGCCCTCACCCGTCATCCGCTGATCCGCAAGATCGCCTTCACCGGCGGCGCGGCCACGGCACGACATGTGGTGCGCAGCAGTGCCGAGAACTTCGCCAAGCTGTCGCTGGAACTGGGCGGCAAATCGCCGAACATCATCTTCGCCGACGCCGACCTCGACAGCGCGATCAACGGGGCGATTGCCGGGATTTACGCGGCATCCGGTCAGAGTTGTGTGTCCGGCTCGCGACTGTTGGTGCAGGACGAAATCTACGACGAGTTCGTCAGTCGACTGGTGGAGCGCGCCCAGCGCATTCGCATTGGCAATCCGCAGGAAGACAGCAGTGAAATGGGCCCGATGGCCACCGCGCAGCAGCTCGCGGTGGTTGAAGGTCTGGTTGCCGATGCCATCGCCGAAGGTGCGATTTTGCGTACCGGTGGCAAGCGCCCGACGGGGCTCGGTGACGGCTGGTTCTATGAGCCGACACTGTTCGAGTGCGACAGCAATTCGATGAAGATCATGCAGGAAGAAGTCTTCGGCCCTGTCGCATCAGTTATTCGCTTTAAAGATGAAGCCCAAGCGCTGGCGATTGCCAACGACTCACAGTTCGGTCTCGCCGCCGGCATCTGGACCCGTGACCTGGGCCGTGCCCATCGTCTGGCCCGGGATGTGCGATCGGGGATCATCTGGGTCAACACCTACCGCGCGGTGTCGGCGATGGCACCGATCGGCGGCTTCAAGAACAGTGGCTATGGACGCGAAAGCGGCATCGATTCGGTGCTGGCCTACACCGAACTGAAAACGGTGTGGATCAACCTTTCTCAGGCGCCAATGCCTGATCCGTTTGTGATGCGCTAGGAGACCTGCGACATGATCGAACCCGGCATATATAAAGACGTGATGAGCTCGTTTCCGTCCGGCGTCACGGTGGTCACCGCCCTCGACCCGGATGGCGGCATCGTCGGCATCACCGCGAGCGCCTTCAGCGCCCTGTCGATTGATCCGGCATTGGTGCTGTTCTGCCCCAACTACGCCTCCGACACCTACCCGATCTTGCGCGACAGCAAGCGCTTCGCCATTCACTTGCTCTCAGCCGAGCAGACTGCCGAGGCCTACGCCTTTGCCGGTAAAGGCAAGGACAAGGCCAAAGACATCGAGTGGCATTTGAGCGAACTGGGCAACCCGATTCTGGCCAATGCTACGGCGATCATCGAGTGCGAGTTGTGGCGCGAATACGATGGTGGCGATCACGCGATCATCGTTGGCGCGGTGAAGAATCTGATTCTGCCGGCACAACCGGTGACGCCGATGATTTATCACAAGGGCAAGCTGGGCGCGTTGCCTGCCCTGACCTGACCGATTCACATAAACCCTGTGGGAGCTGGCTTGCCAGCGATGACGGCATCACATTCGATATCAATGTTGAGTGATCTACCGCTATCGCTGGCAAGCCAGCTCCCACAGGGATCGAGTTGAGGCGAACATCATGAACAATGAGAAATACGAAAAAGGCCTGAAGATCCGCACTCAGGTATTGGGCGAAGCCTATGTGCAACGCTCAATAGAGAACGCCGACGACTTCACCCGCCCGTTGCAGGAAATGGTCACCGAATACTGCTGGGGCCATGTCTGGGGTCGCGAGGGTTTGTCGCTCAAGGAACGCAGCATGATCAACCTGGCGATGATCTCGGCGCTCAACCGCCCGCACGAACTCAAGCTGCATGTGCGTGGCGCCTTGCGTAACGGCCTGAGTCGTGAGCAAATACGCGAAATTCTGCTTCAAGTCGGCATTTATTGCGGCGTCCCGGCGGCCGTGGACAGTTTCCGGCTGGCCCGCGAAGCCTTTGCCGACGCCGACGCCGAGGCCTCCAGTTAACCCCTCGGCTGTTTTGATGCCCGTCTGGCATGGACAGCCATAGTAAAGAGCGGACCCCATGAAACGCCTGCCACTCGACGACAGCTTCAAGGTCAATCGCAACCCCGTTACCCTGCGCGAAATCGTGCTGGATAAACTGCGAAGCGCCATCATGAACTTCCAGCTTCTGCCGGGCGACCGCCTGGTCGAACGCGATCTGTGCGATCGTCTGGGCGTGAGCCGCACGTCGGTACGCGAAGCCTTGCGTCACCTCGAATCCGAAGGCCTGGTGGAGTTCGCCGATGCCAAGGGCCCACGCGTCGCCATCATCACCCTCGCCGATGCCGTCGATATCTACGAACTGCGTTGCGTGCTGGAAGGCCTGATCGCGCAGCTGTTCACCCTGCGCGCCAAAGCCAAGGACATCAAAGCGCTGGAGAAAGCCCTCGATGAGAACCGCAAGGCGCTCAAGGACGGCGAATTGCAGCAAGTGATCGACTCGGTACAAGGTTTCTACGATGTGCTGCTGGAAGGTTCAGGCAACCACGTCGCGGCCACACAATTGCGTCAGTTGCAGGCACGCATCAGCTACCTGCGCGCGACCTCGGTGTCTCAGGAAAACCGTCGCGGCGCGAGTAACCAGGAAATGGAAAAAATGGTCGAGGCGATCAAGAGCGGCGATCCGCTGCTGGCGCATCAGGCTTGCGTGGACCACGTTCGCGCTGCCGCTGCCGTTGCGCTCGACTACCTCAAGCGCAAGCAGGAAGAAACCGGCATCGCTGTCAAAGGCACGCCACCGATCACCCTGCCCATCCCGCTCAAAGAACCCCGTATAGGTCACTGACATGTTCAGCCCGAGCTTTTGCCCAAAGTGCGGTGGACCTGATCTCGGTCAGCAGGTACCGCCGGGCGATACGCACGAGCGCCTGATGTGCCGCGGTTGCGGCTTCATCCACTACGTCAATCCGAAGATCATTGCCGGCTGCATCATTGAGCAGGACGGCAAGTACCTCTTGTGCCAACGCGCAATTCCCCCGCGCCCGGGCACCTGGACGCTGCCCGCAGGCTTCATGGAAAGCGGCGAAACCACCGAGCAGGCCGCGCTGCGTGAAGTCTGGGAAGAAAGCGGCGTGCGCGCGGAAATCCTCTCGCCCTACTCGATTTTCAGCGTGCCGAAGATCAGCGAGGTGTACATCATTTTCCGCGCCATCGCGCTGGAGATCACCGGCCAGTTCGGGCCGGAAACCCTCGAATGTAAATTCTTCGCCCCCGAGGACATCCCGTGGGAGCAGATCTATTACCCGGCGATCCGGCAGATCCTCGAACGCTATATCGAGGAACGCCAGGCCGGGGTTTACGGGATCTATGTGGGCAATGACGACAGCGGCAAGATCCATTTCATCCGCTAATCCCCAGACAACGTAGTCCCTGTAGGAGCTGCCGAAGGCTGCGATCTTTTGATCTTTTTTTGAAAAACAACATCAAAAGATCGCAGCCTTCGGCAGCTCCTACATAGTTGTGTGGTGTGATTTAGATTGGGCCAACGCCTTCGACAATGATGATTTCCGCCCTCGCCCATTCCTCGCGGTAACTTTTCGCCTCTTGGTACGCCGCCGAGTGGTAGCACGCCACAGCCTTCTCAAAGCTATCGAACTCGATCACCACGCTGCGCTGCGGTGCCTTGCGTCCTTCCATCGCCTCGCTGCGACCACCTCTGGCCAGAAACCGCCCGCCAAAATCGGCGAATGCCTTCGGCGCGCGCTGGGTGTATTGGCTGTAGTGGTCGGGATCGGCAATGTCTACGTGAGCAATCCAGTACGCCTTCATAGTGACCTCTGTTTCGATTATGTATTATGGTATACCAATAATATTTCCAACAAACACTGAGAGTCCAGCATGGCCTTCAACAGCATCGAAGAAATCATCGCAGATTATCGCCTCGGCAAAATGGTCTTGCTGGTCGATGACGAAGATCGGGAAAACGAAGGCGACCTGTTGCTGGCCGCCGACTGTTGCACGCCCGAGGCGATCAGCTTCATGGCCCGTGAAGCACGCGGTCTGATCTGCCTGACGTTGACCGACGAACATTGCCAGCGGCTAGGGCTTGAACAAATGGTGCCGAGCAATGGCAGCGTGTTCAGCACCGCGTTTACCGTGTCGATTGAAGCGGCGGTTGGCGTGACCACCGGTATTTCCGCCGCTGACCGCGCCTGCACGGTTGCCGCTGCCGTAGCCAAGGACGCCCGCGCCGAAGACCTGGTGCAGCCCGGCCACATCTTTCCACTGCGCGCCAAGGAAGGTGGCGTGCTGACCCGTGCAGGCCATACAGAGGCGGGGTGCGATCTGGCCAGACTGGCCGGTTTTACTCCGGCCTCGGTCATTGTCGAAGTGATGAACGACGACGGCACCATGGCACGTCGCCCGGATCTGGAAGTGTTTGCGCGCCAGCACGGGATCAAGATCGGCACCATTGCCGACCTGATCCACCATCGTTTGAGCACCGAGCACACCATCGAACGCATTGGTGAACGCGATTTGCCGACAGTGCATGGCACGTTCCGCCTGATCACGTTTGAGGACCGCATCGAGGGCGGCGTGCACATGGCGATGGTCATGGGGGATTTGCGCCGGGAAGAACCGACGCTGGTGCGCGTGCATGTGATCGATCCGCTTCGCGATCTGGTCGGCGCCGACTACAGCGGGCCAAGCAACTGGACGCTGTGGACGGCGCTGCAACGGGTCGCGGCAGAAGGGCATGGTGTTGTGGTGGTGCTGGCCAATCATGAGTCTTCGCAGGCGTTGCTGGAGCGGGTTCCACAACTCACTCAACCGCCACGACAGTTCAGCCGCTCGCAATCGCGGATCTATTCTGAAGTGGGAACCGGAGCGCAGATTTTGCAGAACCTTGGGGTTGGCAAACTGCGGCATCTCGGCCCGCCACTGAAATACGCCGGCCTGACCGGCTATGACCTCGAAGTGGTAGAGAGCATCCCCTTCACCGAATAACCTGAAACCACTACAAACCCAATGTGGGAGCGAGCCTGCTCGCGAAAGCAGGGGTTCAGTCGCTGGAGATGTTGGCTGATCCACCGCTTTCGCGAGCAGGCTCGCTCCCACAGTGTTTCGCATTTCAAGCCACAAAAAGCAGGTTCGCCAGATAACCGGTCAGGCAAAGTGCTTGCACAAAACTTGGAATACCATAATATGATATTCCATAGACCGGACACTTCCACGGACGTCCATCTACTGCTCCCGACAGGCGGGCAACAACGCAAGCCCGCTCAAAAACACAACAATGAGGGCGTGAAAATGGTGTTGAACAAAGCTGCAACCGCGATCTTTTTTGCGGGACTGCTCAGCGTTACCGGCCAGGCCGCGATGGCCGCCGAGAGCGTGAATTTTGTCAGTTGGGGCGGAAGCACCCAGGATGCGCAAAAACAGGCCTGGGCTGATCCGTTCAGCAAAGCCAGCGGCATCACCGTCGTACAGGATGGCCCGACCGACTACGGCAAACTCAAAGCCATGGTTGAAAGCGGCAACGTGCAATGGGACGTGGTCGATGTTGAAGCCGATTTCGCCCTGCGCGCCGCAGCTGAAGGCCTGCTCGAACCCCTCGATTTCAACGTTATCCAGCGCGACAAAATCGACCCGCGTTTCGTCAGCGATCACGGCGTGGGCTCGTTCTTCTTCTCCTTCGTTCTCGGCTACAACGAGAGCAAACTCGGCGCCAACAAGCCGCAGGACTGGAGCGCCCTGTTCGACACCAAGACCTACCCCGGCAAACGCGCCCTGTACAAATGGCCAAGCCCCGGCGTACTCGAACTGGCGCTGCTGGCCGATGGCGTAGCTGCCGACAAGCTCTATCCGCTGGATCTGGATCGCGCCTTCAAAAAACTCGACACCATCAAGAAAAACATCGTCTGGTGGGGCGGCGGCGCGCAGTCGCAGCAACTGCTGGCGTCCGGTGAAGCGAGCATGGGCCAGTTCTGGAACGGCCGCGTTCATGCTCTACAAGAGGACGGCGCCCCGGTTGGCGTGAGCTGGAAACAAAACCTGGTCATGGCCGACATTCTGGTCATTCCCAAAGGCTCGAAAAACAAGGACGCGGCGATGAAGTTTCTGGCCAACGCCAGCAGCGCCAAGGGCCAGGCCGACTTCTCCAACCTGACTGCCTACGCCCCGGTCAACCTCGACAGTGTGGAGCGTCTGGATTCGACGCTGGCCCCCAACCTGCCGACTGCCTACGCTAAGGATCAGATCACTCTTGATTTCGCGTACTGGGCCAAGAACGGTCCGGCCATCGCGACACGGTGGAACGAATGGCTGGTCAAATGAAAATGGCGGCCACTGCGTCCCGTCCCTCCACTGCCACCGGGAGCGCCGCCCGCGCTGCCGGCTCGGCCGAAGGCAAAAAGGCGATTGCGATGCCGCAAGCCGAGTCCCTCAAACAACGCTGGCGCGGTGCCGGCAACCTCCTCCCGGCGCTGCTGTTCCTCGGCCTGTTCTTTCTTGCGCCGCTGATTGGCCTGCTGTTGCGCGGCGTTCTGGAACCTGTGCCTGGCCTGGGCAACTATGAACAACTGTTCGCCAACTCGGCGTACGCCCGCGTGCTGCTCAACACCTTTTCGGTGGCCGGGCTGGTAACGGTGTTCAGTCTGCTGCTGGGCTTCCCTCTGGCCTGGGCGATCACGTTGGTGCCGCGCGGCTGGGGGCGCTGGATTCTCAACATCGTGCTGCTCTCGATGTGGACCAGCCTCCTCGCTCGCACCTACTCATGGCTGGTGCTGCTGCAAGCTTCGGGGGTAATCAACAAAGCCTTGATGGCGATGGGCATCATCGATCAGCCGCTGGAAATGGTGCATAACCTCACCGGCGTAGTGATCGGCATGAGCTACATCATGATCCCGTTCATCGTGCTGCCGTTGCAGGCGACCATGCAGGCCATTGATCCGATGATCCTGCAGGCCGGCTCGATCTGCGGCGCCAGTCCCTGGACCAACTTCTTCCGGGTATTCCTGCCCCTGTGCCGGCCAGGTCTGGCGTCCGGCGGCTTGATGGTGTTTGTGATGTCGCTCGGTTACTACGTCACCCCGGCGCTGCTCGGCGGGGCGCAAAACATGATGCTGCCGGAGTTCATCATTCAGCAGGTGCAATCGTTCCTCAATTGGGGCCTGGCCAGTGCCGGCGCCGCGTTGCTGATCGCGATCACGCTGGTGCTGTTCTACTTCTACCTGAAGCTTCAGCCGGAATCCCCGGTTGGCGCCAGTAACGCGAGGTAAGCCGACATGCTCCTGACTCCCAACGCAATGAGCCGGCGCATGCGTTTCGGCCTCTACGCCACCACCGGGCTGATCGGATTGTTTCTGCTGTTGCCGATCGTCTTTATCGTGCTGCTGTCGTTCGGTTCATCGCAGTGGCTGGTGTTCCCGCCACCGGGCTGGACGCTGAAATGGTACGACCAGTTCTTTTCCAACCCCGACTGGATGAACGCCGCAGCGGCCAGCCTCAAGGTCGCGGTACTGACGACGATCTGCGCCGTGGCCCTAGGTTTGCCAACGGCGTTTGCCTTGGTGCGCGGGCGCTTCCCCGGCCGCGAGATGCTCTATGGCCTGTTCACCCTGCCGATGATCGTACCGTTGGTGATTATCGCGGTGGCGGTGTACGCGCTGTTTCTCAAGCTCGGTTACACCGGGACGATGTTCGCCTTCGTCGTCAGCCATGTGATCGTCGCGCTGCCGTTCACCATCATCTCGATCATCAACTCGTTGAAGCTGTTCGATCAGTCGATTGAAGAAGCAGCGGTGATCTGCGGGGCCTCGCGCCTGCAAGCGGTGTTCAAGGTGACGTTCCCGGCGATTCGTCCGGGCATGGTCGCCGGCGCCCTCTTCGCCTTCCTGGTTTCGTGGGACGAAGTGGTGCTCAGCGTGATGATGGCCAGCCCGACGCTGCAAACCCTTCCCGTAAAAATGTGGACCACCCTGCGTCAAGACCTGACACCGGTGATCGCCGTCGCTTCGACGCTGCTGATCGGCCTGTCGGTATTGGTCATGGTGATCGCCGCCGCCCTGCGCCGGCGCAATCAAATCAGCGCCTGAGCGCCCAGGAGTACGACATGAGTGCCGTGATCAAAGACGCATCCCAGCAGAACGACAAACCCCTGGTCAGCCTGCGCAACCTGAACAAGCACTACGGCGACTTTGCTGCCGTGGACAACATCTCGCTGGACATCAAGGACGGTGAATTCCTCACCTTCCTCGGCTCCAGCGGCTCTGGCAAAAGCACCACGCTGTCGATGCTCGCGGGCTTCGAAACGCCGAGCAGCGGCGAGATCCTCGTCAACGGTCAGTCGCTGGTCAACGTGCCGCCGCACAAGCGCGACATCGGCATGGTGTTCCAGCGTTATTCGCTGTTCCCGCATCTGTCGGTGCGCGACAACATTGCGTTCCCGTTGGCGATTCGCAAACTCGCGACTGCCGAACGCGAACGGCGTGTCGATGCGATGTTGAAACTGGTGCAACTCGAACAGTTCGCCCATCGCCGCCCTTCGCAACTGTCCGGTGGCCAGCAGCAAAGGGTCGCGATTGCTCGTGCACTGGTTTACGAGCCGCGCATTCTGCTGATGGACGAACCGCTGGGTGCGCTGGACAAAAAACTGCGTGAAGACTTGCAGGATGAACTGCGCCAGTTGCATCGGCGTCTGGGCATCACCATCGTCTACGTGACCCACGATCAGGAAGAGGCGATGCGTTTGTCGCAGCGCATCGCGATTTTCAGTCACGGCAAGATTGTCGGTTTGGGCAGCGGGTATGACCTCTACCAGAATCCGCCGAATGCGTTTGTCGCGTCGTTTCTTGGCAACTCCAACTTCCTCAAGCTCAAGGCGCAGGGCAATGCGGCGGCTAGTTTTGAGGGGCAATCGTTGTCGATTCGGCTGACGGCCGGTTTGCACACCGATCAGGATGTGTTGCTGATGGTGCGCCCGGAAAAGGCGCTGGCGCTGAGCGTGCAGCAGGCGAGCGATGAACCGTTGGCGGCGGGATGGAATGAAGTTTCAGCGAAGGTGGTGGAAGTGCTGTTCCTGGGCGAGAGCCAGACTTGCAGCGTGGTCACTTCGGGTGGCACATCGATGACGGTGAAGGCGTTGTCGGCGGCGGGTATGCCGCTCAAGGCCGGCGATGCGGTGCGGGTGCGTTGGGCCACCGCCGACGCCTGCGTCTACACCGAGTGGACCGAAGGCGACCTCAACAAAGCCGCCGGGGCCCACTGAGCCCCCCCTGTAGGAGCTGCCGCAGGCTGCGATCTTTTGATCTTGCTGTGAAAAAACAAGATCAAAAGATCGCAGCCTCGTTTCACTCGACAGCTCCTACGAGAATGTATTGCGAATGTGGGAGCGAGCCTGCTCGCGAATGCGGTGTGTCATTCAATGTTGATGTTGACTGATACGGCCTCTTCGCGAGCAGGCTCGCTCCCACAGTGATTTTGCGGTGCTCAGATGATCGGGGTAAAACCTTCAATCTGATCCGGCCACGCCGTCAGCACTTCAAACCCAGTCTCCGTCACCGCCACCATATGCTCCCACTGCGCCGACAACGAGCCATCCTTGGTCAGCACGGTCCAGCCATCGGGCATGTTCTTCACATGTCGTTTACCGGCATTGAGCATCGGCTCAACCGTAAAAATCATCCCGGCCTTGAGCTTCATGCCCTGATTCGGGAAGCCGTAATGCAGGATCTGCGGCTCATCGTGATAAACCTTGCCAATGCCGTGGCCGCAATACTCACGCACCACACTGAAGCCTTCTTTCTCCGCCAGGCTCTGGATCGCATGGCCGATATCGCCCAAAGTCGCGCCCGGTTTTACAACGCGAATGCCTGCGCACATGGCGTCGTACGTCGTTTTGATCAGGTGCTGCGCCTCAGGCGTCGCCTCCCCGACCACATACATGCGGCTGGTATCGCCAAACCAGCCATCCTTGATCACGGCGATGTCGAGGTTGACGATGTCGCCATCCTTGAGCGGCGTGCCCGACGGGATCCCGTGGCACACCACATCGTTGACCGAGGCGCACACGGTTTTCGGGAAACCGTGATAGCCGACATTGGCGGGAATGGCTTTTTGCACATTGACGATGTAGTCGTTGCACAACCGGTCCAGTTCATCGGTGGTGACGCCTGCCTTGACGTGCGGCACCAGCATCGCCAGCACTTGCGCGGCGAGTTTGCCGGCGGCGCGCGATTGAGCGATGTCGGTCGGGGTGTTGATCTTGATCTGGTTTCTCATGCCGTGACGTCTTCCTGAGTCAGTTGTTGCAGGTCCAGCCCGCCGTTTTGTTCAGCACGAATCAGCAAACGGCAGATCGCGCTGTGATCGAGGTTGGGATGCAGTTCGGCGAGCATGCCGATGCGCATCCAGTGCTCGGCTTGCGCGTTGATCGAGCGGCTGAGTGCGTTGCTGGAAATGCGCAGGTTCTCGTGCATGTCCTCTGAAATCTTTACGATGCCCATAGCGAAATCCGATACGAAGTGTATATGGTTCGTATATTAGCTAAGCATCAGCAAGAATTGCAAATCAAGCCAGCGCCGCGTCGAAAAACGAAGAGATCAGCCGACTCGAACGCCGCTCGGCCAGGCAATACAGATAGGTCTCGGTGTAGAGCGTCGCGCCTTCGATGCGAATCACACGGATGTTCGGGTCGGCAATGAACTCCGCCTCCGACACCACCCCCAGGCCCAGCCCGCGTACCACCGCTTCACGCAGTGCTTCACGGCTGCCGATTTCCATGGCGATACGCGGTTTGACCTGCGCCGCGTGCAATGCCTGCTCCAGCACCAAACGGGTGGTCGAGCCCGGTTCGCGTTGCAGCAAGCGCTGACCTTCGAGCTCCTCCAGGCGCACGCTGCCACGGTTGGCCAACGGATGTTCGTGGTGCGCGAACAGAATGATCGCGTGCCGCGCGTAGTGCACCGCACACAACCCCGGGTCATCCTGACGCCCGGCCAACACCGCGATGTCGGTCACGTAGTTTTCCAGATCGGATAACACCTGCGCCGAGTTGCCCACGCGGATCGACACGTCGATGTTCGGGTGCTGTTGCAGGTAGGTGTCGACCATCTCGATCACATGAAACGGCCCTACTGCCCCCAGCTTGAGCTGGCCGCTGTCGAGCCGCCCCGAGTCGCGCATCAGGTTGTGCGCCTCCAGTTCCAGCAAGGCGATGCGTTGGGTAATCGGCAGCAATTGCCGGCCGACATCCGACAGCTCGATCCGCCGTCCGCGTCGATGAAAAAGCTCGACATTGTGCTGACGCTCCAGGCTTTGCACCTGAGTGGTCAAGGTCGGCTGAGTCAGCCCGCAAGCCCGCGCCCCGGCACTAAAACTGCCGTGACGGGCGACGGCCAGAAAAGCCCGCAGTTTGGCGCTCGACATCCATAGACTCCATCAATAGTTAGCTGCTGTTTCCCATATTGAATTGATTGAATGACTGTCACGTGACAGACCTAGCCTGTGGCAACTCCCAACCACACCGTGGAATGCCATGAAAACAATTAACCAGTTTCTGCGTGTCGTCAGCCTTACCGTACTCGCCCTGAGCGCCAGCCAGGTCTGGGCCAAGGACAAACTGACCATTGGCCTGATCCCGTCTGAAGATTCCCAGGCGATGATCGAGGCGAGCAAACAAGTGCTCGACGATCTGCAAAGCAAAATCGGCATGCCGGTGGTGCCGTTCGTAGCCACCGACTACAACGGCATCATCGAAGCGCTGCGCTCGGGCAAACTCGACGTTGCCTATCTCGGCCCGTTCTCGTATGTGCTGGCGACCTCGGTGGCGGATGTCGAAGCGTTCTCCGTGGCGGTCACCAAGAAGACCGGTCAGAGCGCTTACAAAAGCGTGATTCTGGCGCGCAAGGACAGCGGCATTCACTCGCTGGCTGATCTGCAAGGCCATACCTTCGCTTTCGTAGATCCAAGCTCCGCCTCTGGGCATCTGTTCCCCAAGGCCGGACTTGAGCAAGCCGGTTTTGTCCCGGACACCTTGTTCAAGCGGGTAATTTTCTCCGGCTCCCACGATGCCAGCATCCTCGCCGTCGAGAACAAAAAGGTGGATGCCGCCGCCGTCGCCGACCGCATCTTTGCCAGCGCTGTGGCCAAGGGTGTGGTGAAGCAGGATGACTTCGAAGTGGTCTGGAGTTCCAAGCCGATCCCGGAATCGCCGATGGTCTGGCGTAAGGCGCTCGATCCGCAATTGAAGAAGAAAATCGCCGACGCATTGGCATCGATCAAAGACGTACCGTGGGGTGATCAGGGCGTACTTAATGGCTTTCAGCCCACCACTGACGCGGCTTACGACGTGGTGCGCGACACCGCCAAGGTGCTCGATCTCGATTTGCGGAGCATGAAATGATCAGCATCCGCCAACTGACCAAACACTACGGCAGCAACCCGGTTTTGCGCGGAATTGATCTTGAGGTCGCTGCTGGTGAATTCGTCGTGGTACTCGGCCAGTCCGGTGCTGGGAAATCGACCTTGCTGCGATGCATCAACCGCTTGGCGCAGGCCGATAGCGGGACGCTGAGCGTGGCCGGTATCGACGCCCTCGGCTGCCCCGACACCAGCGTTTTGCGCCGAGAAGTGGCAATGATTTTCCAGCACCACAATGTCGTGCCGCGCCTGAGTGTCTTGAAGAACGTGCTGACCGGTCGCCTCGGATCGGTCGGTACCCTCGCCTCGATTTTTCAGCTGTTTCGGCGTGACGACGTGGCGTTGGCCATGCAATGCCTGGAGCGCGTCGAACTGGCGCACAAGGCTGGCGAGCGCACCGATTCGCTGTCCGGCGGGCAGAAGCAACGAGTGGGGATTGCTCGTGCCCTGGCGCAACGACCGCAAGTGATCCTGGCCGATGAACCGATTGCCAGCCTCGACCCGAAAACTGCGCGACTGGTGCTGCAGTACCTGCGCGATGCCACTCGCGAGCTGGGCATCACCGTGCTGTGCAATCTGCATCAGATCGAATATGCCCGCGAATTCGGCGACCGCGTGGTCGGCCTCGCTCACGGCAATCTGGTGTTCGATGGCAAGGCTTCGAGCATGACCGATGCCGATCTGGCGCGGATCTATCCGCAGCCATCCACGCAATTGTCCGCAGACACTGCGACCCCGAACCTGACCTACTGCGCCGCATCGAGGGCCTGAACATGCAATCGAACAACTATCAGTGGGTGGGCGACCGGCCCCGCAGTACACGCAGTTGGCTGACCGTCGGCGCCGTCGTCCTGATCGTGCTGTGGACGCTGAACTGGAGCGCCCAAGGCGCCCAACTCAGCCTGGGCGAACTGGCTGCGGGACTGCCGCAGATAGGCGACTTCCTCTCGCGAACCTTCCCGCCAGACCTGAGTATCCTGCCGCGCTTGTTGGCACCCGCTGTGGAAACCCTGCAGATCGCCATCTGGGGCACGTTGCTCGGTGTGCTGCTGGCGATTCCGCTGTCGTTTCTCGCAGCGCGCAACCTGAGCCGTAATCGGCTGGTGTTTCACGCCACCCGCCAGGCACTCAATTTTACCCGCAGCATCAACGAGTTGATCCTCGCCCTGATCTTCGTCTCGGCAGTTGGCCTTGGCCCGTTCCCGGGTGTGCTGGCGCTGGCGTTGCACGGTGTGGGCATGCTCGGCAAGTTCTTTGCCGAGAGCATCGAAGAGATCGATCAAGGCCCGATTGAAGCGTTGCAGGCAACCGGCGCCCGACCCTTGCAAGTGATCGTGTTTGGCGTCTTGCCGCAAGTCATTACCGCATGGATCGCGGTGATTCTCTACCGTTTCGAAGTCAACCTGCGCTCGGCCACGGTGCTCGGCATGGTCGGCGCCGGCGGCCTCGGATTCGAACTGGTGAGCAGCCTCAAGCTGTTCAAATATCAGGAAACCGCCACCTGCATCATCGTCATCACCTTCATGGTGATCGTCGCCGATGCGGTATCCAGTCGGCTGCGCGCCGCAATCCAGGGCGGTTCTAATCACTAGAGCCTGGCAACCATGAACGGTTGCGGACGCTGTTATCGCCTCAGCCGATTCAAACCTGCGAATTATCGATTTGAGCCGTTGCCGACGGGCGCTGAGTATGGCGCCACTACCGACAACAACAAGAAGGATTCACCATGACTGCCCGCTTCCAGAACCCAGTTGATACCCGTTTCGGCTGGGGCAGCCTGCAAGAACTTGACGCCCTCACCGAACAACAGACCGTCGCCCTCGTCACCTTCCCCGAAGCGCGTGGACTGGGACTGGTCGATCGTCTGCAAGAGTTGCTCGGTGATCGTCTGGTCTATGTCTTTGAAGACGTGCAGCCCAACCCGGATGTCGCGCACCTGCGCAGCACTTACGAAGATTTTTGGCAGCGTGCAGACACGTGCGACGTAGTGCTGGCGGTTGGCGGCGGCAGTGCGATCGACACGGCCAAGGCGTTGATTGTCGGTACCGCCTCGGGACGTTTTGATGAATTACTGGCGCTGCTGGCGACCGGCAAACCATTCACCCCGCCACGCTGCAAACAGTTGATCGCCGCACCAACCACAGCCGGTACCGGCAGTGAAGTCACGCCATGGGCGACGATTTGGGACAGCGCCAGCCAGAAAAAATATTCGTTGCACCTGGAATGCACCTGGCCGCGCGTGGCAATCATCGACCCGCAACTGATGCTCACCGTGCCGGCCGGCGTCACCGTTTCCACCGGGCTCGACGCACTGTCGCATGCGCTGGAATCAATCTGGAATGTCAACGCCAACCCGGTGTCCGACACCTTCGCAATCTCGGCCATTGAAGACATTCTCGAATGCCTGCCGCGCCTGCATAAGGACTTGTCCAGCCAGGAGCTGCGCACGCGCATGGCGCTGGCGGCACTCAAGGCTGGCCTGGCATTTTCCAACACCAAAACCGCGCTGGCGCATTCGATCTCCTACGAAATGACCCTGCGCCACGGCCTGCCCCACGGCATCGCCTGCTCCTTCACTCTGCCGCTGGTGCTGGGTTTGGCCTGGGGCCATGACGCTACCCGCGACCGCACCTTGCAACGCATCTTCGGCGAAGACCTGGCCAAAGCCCAACAGCAGTTGCGCGAGTTCCTGCACAGCCTCGGCGTGAAGACCGAGTTCGCCGATTATGGCGTCTCGGCCAAGGACGCCGAAGACATCATCCATCTCGCGATGCAGGGCGCGCGCGGCAAGAACTTCATCGGTTCACAGGCCGCCTGACGCGTCGCGCCCCCTAAATAACCCAAGCACAGCCAGCAGCCAAAAGCTGCGGTGATTTCCTGTCGCACCACAAAAGAGTGCACCCGCTGCCGACATTCGGCGGGAACCCACAACAATAAGGAAAAGATCATGAATCGTGCCCAAACCCTGCCTGGTCTCGCCGTACGTTCTGCCTCGTTCCGGGTCGCCCAATGGCGCATGTTGCTGGCGGCGATGTTCTGTTACCTGTTCTTCTACACCGGTCGACAAACCTTCGGTTTCGCTATCCCGGGTATCCAGGCCGAATTCGGCTTGACCAAGGAAACCCTCGGCTGGGCATCCGCCGCGATGCTCTGGGCCTATGCCATCGGCCAGGCAATCAACGGCAACCTCGCCGACAAATTCGGTGGTCGGCGCATCATGACCCTCGGCGCAGTGCTGTCGTGCGGGGCGAATTGGGTGACCAGTTTTGCCGGTGGACTCACCAGCCTGATCCTGCCGTGGGGCGTTAACGGTTACTTTCAGGCGCTCGGCTGGGCGCCGGGAAGCCGTCTGCTTTCCAATTGGTGGGCGGCCGGCGAGCGCGGCAAGGTTTATGGCTTCTACACCTTCGCCGCGGGTTGCGCGTCGATTCTGTCGTACGTCACCTCCATCGTCATTCTGGAAGTGTTGCAACTGGAATGGCGCTGGATCTTCCGTTTGCCGGTGTTGTTGATGCTGGCCGGCGGGATCATTTTCTATCTGGTCGCTCGCGAACGGCCTCAGGATCTTGGCTTCGAGCCGCTGACTGATACCGGGGTCGCCAACACCGACGACAAACATCAGGAAGCCGCCCACGGCGAGGTCGAGTCCTCGGCGCAGCGCTACAAGGCAGTACTGAAGAATCCACGCTTGCTTATCGCCGCGCTGGCATTGGGTTTCCAGAACGCCGCGCGCTACGGATTGATCGTCTGGGTGCCGGTGCACTTCCTCGGCGCCAACTGGAAAAGCGGCGACAGCATGGTCGATCCGAAGTGGATCACCGTCGCCCTCCCCGTCGGCATGGCGGTCGGCGCCCTGAGCAACGGCTGGGTGTCGGACAAGCTGTTCGGCTCCAGGCGCTATCTGGCGATCATGCTTTATATGGTCCTCGGCGCTGCGACCAGTCTGTGGATGTGGAGCCTGCCGCCGCACAGTCTGGTCGGTCTGGTGGCGTTGTTCCTTTGCGGCTTCTTCGTCTATGGCCCGGCGTCGAGTTTCTGGGCACTGTGTCCTGACCTGGTCGGCGCCAAGCGTGCGGGCACGGCGACCGGGGTGATGAACTTCTCGTCCTATCTGTTCGCCGGACTGGCCGAACCGCTGATCGGCCGTTTGCTTGACTCCACGGCAAATACGTCTCTTATCTTCATCGTGGTCACCAGCGCCTGCCTTTGCAGCGCGGCGGTGGCAATGTTCATCCGACGCTGACGGGGCCTGCATGTACCAGTACCACAAGTGGTTGCGTTCATTTCATGCCGTGGCCAAGACCGGCAGTTTCACCCTCGCCGCCGAGTTTCTGTGCATCGGTCAGCCGACCGTCAGCGAGCAGGTCAACGCGCTGGAGAAAACCTTCTCGGTGGAACTGTTCCATCGTCGCGGGCGCTACATCGAGATGAGCGCGGCCGGGCACAAGCTGTACGCAATTACCCAGGGCCTATTTGGTCAGGAGGATGAGGCGGTGCAACTGCTGCAAAGCTTCAAGCAACGCAAATCCGGCATGCTGCGCCTCGGCGCCGTGTCGCCGCCGATCGCGATGAACCTGACTTACGAACTGATGCAGCGCCACCCTGATATCGAACTGGAGACCTCGTTCTCCTCGGAAAAGGAAACCCTGGCGCGACTGTTCAATTTTGATATCGATGTGGCGATTCTGGCGCTGTCGGAATTCGATCAGCGCTTCCACACGCGGTTGTATCACCGCTATCCGATCATTGCCGTGGTGCGTGATGACCATCCCTGGGCCAGCCAGGAGCAGGTTCACGTCAGCCAGATCAGCCATGAGAAATGGGTGCTGCGCGAGCAGAGTTCACGCACCCGGCAACTGGTGGAAGAAAGCTGCACGCGGCTTAACGTCAGACTCGATTGCGTAATGCAGTTGAACAGCCGCGAGGCGATCGTCCATGCGATCGCCAAAGGCATCGGCATCGGCCTGGTGTCCGCCGTCGAGTATGCGCAGACCCCGGGCACCAAGCCGATCACCTTTGTCGACCATCCGTTCTTCATCGAATACCACTTGTGCTGCCTCGGCATCCGCAGGAACCGACCGGTGATCGCGGAGCTGTTCGACTCGAATTCACCGATGCTCTGATTCAACACTTATTCCAACCGGCCTACCTCCATATCGAGGGACGGCACACGCTCACCTGAAAACGGAGATTGATCATGCAGTACAAGCAACCTACTTACGTGCAAGCCGCGATTCTCGACTGGGCCGGCACCGTTGTTGATTTCGGCTCGTTCGCGCCGACGCAGATTTTCGTCGAAGCCTTCGCCGAGTTCGGTGTCGCCGTGTCGCTGGAAGAGGCTCGTGGCCCGATGGGCATGGGCAAATGGGACCATATCCGCACTTTGTGCAACCTTGATCAGATTGGCGAACGCTACCGCGCCGCGTTTGGTCGCTTGCCGAGCGATGACGACGTGACGGCGATCTACGAGCGTTTCATGCCGCTGCAGATCGAGAAAATCGCCCTCCACTCTGCGTTGATCCCCGGCGCGCTTGAAGCCATTGCGGCGTTGCGTGACAAGGGTTTGAAGATCGGCTCGTGCTCAGGTTATCCGGCGGTGGTCATGGCCAGGGTCATCGAGCTGGCACGGAAAAACGGTTATGTCGCTGACCACGTCGTCGCTACCGATGAAGTGCCCAATGGTCGCCCTTATCCGGCACAGGCACTGGCTAACGTGATAGCGCTGGGCATCAATGACGTGGCTGCGTGCGTGAAGGTTGACGACACCTGGCCGGGAATTCTCGAGGGTCGCAGTGCGGGGATGTGGACGGTGGCGCTGACCTGTTCCGGTAACGCGCTGGGCCTGACCTACGAGCAATACAAGGCGTTGCCGTCGGACAAACTCGCCGAGGAGCGCGCGCGCATCAGCACGATGTTTGCCCCTTCGCGCCCGCATTACCTGATCGACACCATTGCAGAGTTACCCGAGGTGATCGACGACATCAACGCGCGGCTGGCCCGAGGCGAAACCCCTCAAGGCTGCTAAGCCAATCCCCCGTAGGAGCTGCACAAGGCAGCCCCTACAGGGTTGTATCTGTTGAATTTCGGGCAAAAAAAAGCTGCCAGAAATGGCAGCAAAAACTTTAAGAACACGCGATGTGTTGAGCTCAGTATGGGTATCGAATAATGACAGTGTCATGACAAACAACAATTCACTGAACGGCCCCTGACCCGTCATCAGGATGTCATCAAGATAACGGCAGAATCCTCGCAAACCGTCTTGAGCCTCGCGACGGATGCTTTGCAAGGACTGCCATGAAAGACGACGCCTCGCTGTTTGCCGCCATCGACCTGGGTTCGAATGCGTTTCGCTTGATGATCGGCCAGTCGGTCCGCAGTCGCAAAGGCCTGATGATTCAGGAAGTGAAAACCTTGCGCGAACCGGTGCGTCTGGCCGAGGGGCTCGACGGTGGTGCGCTTGACACCCTCGCCCTTGATCGAGGCTGGCAGGCATTGGCGCGGTTCGGCAAGAAACTGCGCGGATTCGAGCCGGGCCGCGTGCGGGCAGTGGCAACCAGTGCCGTGCGTGAGGCCGATAACGCGCAGCTGTTTCTGGCCAGTGCGGAGCGGCATCTGGGCTTTCGCATCGACGTCATCTCAGGGCATGAAGAAGCGCGATTGGTGTACGCAGGCGTGGCCCACGCGTTACCGGGCGTCGAAGACATGCGCCTGGTGGTTGATATCGGTGGCGGTTCTACCGAATTGATCCTCGGCCAGGGTTCACAACCGCTGCTCACCGAAAGCATTGCCATCGGCAGCGGGACATTGAGTGCGCGATTCTTTCGCGGCGGCGAGATCTCCCCCGGTGCGCTGCAAGAAGCCGAACGCGTCGCCATCCTCCAGTTTGAAACAGTCGCTCGACGCTATCGTGCTCAGGGTTGGCAGCAGACCATCGGCTCCTCGGGCACCGCACGGATGCTCGCCAAAGTGCTCAAGGCCAACCGTTTGAACGACTTCGGCGAGGACGGCATCACCTACGCGGGGCTGTTGCGCCTGTCGCTGCTTCTGCTGGAGGTGACGAACGTCCGGCAGCTCAGGCTCCAGGGCCTGCAACCACACCGTCAAAGCATCCTGCCCGGCGGCCTGGTGCTGATGCTCGCCGCGTTCAAGGCGTTCGGCATCTCACAGATGGTGCCATCTGAACCAGGATTGCGCCTGGGTGTGCTGCACGGATTGATGAGCAAGCACTGACCTTGCCACAATTTGCCTGCATTCCCTCAGCAGGATCTGCATGGGTTGAAAATGTGTGAACACCGCTGATCCCTGTGGGAGCTGGCTTGCCAGCGATGAGTTGCGCACATGAGGCACTGAAGCAAACTGACCCACCGCCATCGCTGGCAAGCCACCTCCCACAGGGATCAACGGTGGTGTCGGGGCCTTTTTGTATCCCCTCACGCCTACAGTTTTTTCTGCCCAGCGTTCAAATCCGCATAACCCTCCTCCCTCATAACGCCCGGCCTCTTGGCAAATTCAGTTCTATAGTTAGATCAAAATCGTTGAGCTTTTCAGCCCACCGAATGGTTGCGGGAGATCCCTTCACGGCCTATGTTGCAGGCGAGCTTTTCCCCGCGAATGGAACGCGATCAATCACCAACAAGAGGTGAAGAATGTCAAAGGAATCCCGCCCTGCCGTACTCGGGCTGATAGGAAATACGCCGCTGGTGCAAGTGACCCGCTTCGATACCGGCCCGTGCACACTCTTTCTCAAACTCGAATCACAAAACCCTGGCGGCTCGATCAAGGACCGAATCGGTCTGGCGATGATTGACGCCGCCGAACGTGACGGTCGCCTCACCCCCGGTGGCACCATCGTCGAGGCGACTGCCGGCAACACTGGCCTGGGCCTGGCACTGGTCGGGCGCGCCAAAGGTTATCGCGTGGTGCTGGTGGTCCCGGACAAAATGTCCACGGAAAAAGTCCTGCACTTGAAGGCCATGGGCGCCGAGGTGCACATCACCCGCTCCGACGTCGGCAAGGGTCATCCCGAGTATTACCAGGACGTCGCCGCGCGGTTGGCGAAAGACATTCCCGGCGCATTTTTTGCCGATCAGTTCAACAACCCGGCCAACCCATTGGCCCATGAATGCAGCACCGCGCCGGAAATCTGGGCGCAAACCGAACATGATCTGGATGCAATTGTGGTCGGCGTCGGCTCGGCCGGCACCCTGACCGGGCTGACCCGTTTTTTCAAACGGGTGCAACCGGATCTGGAAATGGTTCTGGCCGACCCGGTTGGCTCGGTGATGGCGCAATACAGCCGCGACGGCTCGCTGCCAACCCCCGGTTCATGGGCGGTTGAAGGCATTGGCGAGGACTTTATTCCGTCGATCACCGACCTCTCCAGCGTACGCCACGCCTATTCGATCAGCGACGAAGAAAGCTTCGACCATGCCCGTCAGTTGCTGCGTGCCGAGGGCATTCTCGGTGGGTCATCGACCGGCACCCTGCTCGCTGCCGCGTTGCGTTATTGCCGCGAACAGACCGAGCCCAAACGCGTGGTGAGTTTCGTCTGCGACACCGGCACGCGCTATTTGTCGAAGGTCTACAACGATCAGTGGATGACCGATCAGGGCCTGTTGCAGCGCAAAGGCTATGGCGACCTGCGGGACTTGATCGCCCGACGTTTTGAAGACGGCCGTGTCATCAGCGTCGGCCCCGATGACACGCTGCTAACTGCCTTCCAGCGCATGCGCCTGGCGGATGTCTCGCAGTTGCCCGTGCTGGTTGAAGGCAAACAACTGGTCGGCGTGATCGACGAATCGGACATTTTGCTGGGGGTGCACGAGGACGCCGCACGCTTCAGCCAATCGGTCTCCAGCGTGATGACCGACAAACTGCAAACCCTCGCGCCCGACGCCCCCCTCGCCGAGCTGGAATCGGTGCTCAGCCGTGGCCTCGTCGCCATCATCGCCGACGCATCGGGCTTCCATGGCTTGATCACCCGCGTCGACATGCTCAACCAATTACGGAGATCCCTCGCATGAGTCAGCAGGACAACAATTCCCAAGGTTTCGCGACCCGGGTAATCCATGCCGGGCAAGAGCCTGATCCGACCACCGGCGCGTTGATGCCGCCGATTTACGCCAACTCCACTTACCTGCAAGACAGCCCCGGCGTGCACAAGGGTTTCGACTACGGGCGCTCGCACAACCCGACGCGTTTTGCCCTCGAGCGCTGCGTGGCGGATCTGGAGGGGGGCACCCGCGGGTTTGCGTTCGCCTCCGGTCTGGCGACGATTTCCACCGTTCTCGAGTTGATTGACGCGGGCTCTCACGTGATTTCCGGCAACGACTTGTACGGCGGCACCTTTCGCTTGTTCGACAAGGTGCGCCAACGCAGCGCCGGGCACCGCTTCAGCTACGTCGACCTGACCGATCTGTCGGCATTCGAAGCGTCGTTACAGGACGACACGCGCATGGTCATGGTCGAGACACCGACCAATCCGCTGCTGAGCCTGTCGGACCTGGCCGCCATCGCCCGCATCTGCCGCGCACGCGGGATCATCAGCGTGGCCGACAACACCTTTGCCAGCCCCTACATCCAGCGCCCGCTGGAGCTGGGTTTCGACATCGTGCTGCACTCGACCACCAAATACCTGAACGGTCACTCCGACGTGATCGGCGGAATCGCCGTGGTCGGGCAGAACGCCGAACTGGCAGAGCGTCTGGGCTTTTTGCAAAACGCGGTCGGTGCGATATCCGGGCCGTTCGATGCGTTTCTTACCTTGCGAGGCGTGAAAACCCTGGCGCTGCGCATGGAGCGTCATTGCAGCAACGCGCAGGATCTGGCGCAGTGGCTGGAACAGCAACCGCAGGTCAAACGCGTCTACTACCCCGGCCTTGAATCGCACCCGCAGCATGAATTGGCCAAGCGGCAGATGCGCGGTTTCGGCGGGATGATTTCCGTGGACCTGAACAGTGATCTGGCCGGCGCACGGCGCTTTCTGGAGAACGTGAAAATCTTCGCCCTGGCGGAAAGTCTGGGCGGCGTTGAAAGCCTGATCGAGCACCCGGCGATCATGACGCACGCCACCATTCCACCCGAAACCCGCGCGAAACTGGGAATTGGCGATGGCTTGGTACGCTTGTCGGTGGGCGTCGAAGACGTCGAAGACCTGCGCGCCGATCTGGCGTATGCCCTGACGAAAATCTAGCGCTGCAAGAACGACAAAGCCCGCACGAGGCGGGCTTTGGTGTTCGAGTAGGCGGCCAGTGCTGGTCTCTGGCTTACAAGGTTTATCAGGCTTCTCACAGTACCGGGCCAAATTGAAAAAGGTAGTGCCTCGGCTGCTTCACACGGCATAAGGGCTGGATCTCAGCGCGGAGATCTTTCTAACCGTGCACCCTTCGGAACGCGCCCCACGTCCCCTTGCTATCCGTTTGCGCATCAGTCTGCGTCTTCACCTACATCTTTGAGACTAGCAAAGGCTTACGGAGGCGGCGCAGGATTTTTAGACTAATCTGAGCTTTGCGCAGAACGTGCAGGAAGGGAAACGCCTAACCCCTGTATATCCACGCTGCGCACTAGCACATTTGTGCTAATCGACCGCTCCGCCACCCGGCGCTATATTCCTCGCACCCCCCGATGCTTCTCAACACTGCCACTTGGCGGTGTGCAGGATCATTGCGCGTGGAAATCAGAACAACACCAAGGAAGAAACACCATGAAACTGCATGCCAACCTCTGCAAGATCTCTCTGATCAGTGCTGTGCTGCTCGGCGTTGCCGGCTGCCAGACCATCAAACCCACCGAAGCCAGCATGAAAGAACGCGCGCAAACGGTGATCGGTAAACCGGTATCGAAAATCGACAACATCCGCAACGACAGCACCCTCACCTACTACACCGCCTACACCCCGGCCGGGGAATACAACTGTGAATTGCCCAGCGGCGTCATCGTCGCCGTGGCAGGCATGGGCATCATGAAGCCGCCGCTGTCGTGCCTGCCCAAAGGCGCTTCACCGATTCCGCTGCAATAATTTCTCCGTCCGGTAAAGGATTGCCTTTGCAAATTGCAGCAGGCTAGCTGCCACAGGGATTTGTGGTGCGGCCGCGATGATCATTTACGGCACATTTTCAGCGAGTTCCGGCTGGCGGTCGCGCAGGGTGCGCAAGGTCGCGCGCAGCTCGGCCGGGCGCACGGGTTTGGACAGGATGGCAATTTGGCGGTCGTGCAAGGCCGCCTGTATTTTTTCGATGTCATGCCCGGTGATGATCATCGCCGGCACCGCCCAGCCGCGCTGCCGGCGCACTTCATCGATACATTCGATGCCGGTGGCATGGGTGCCGAGGTCATAGTCGGCGACGATGATGTCGCAGTCGGTGACCAGATCCGCTGCCGCCAACTCGGCCTGAACCACACAGCCCCAGCGCTCCAGCAATGCTGACGTCGCCAGCAGCACGTTGCGATCATCCTCAACCAGACACACCTTCAACCCGGTCAGCAAACCGACCTGGCGCACCTCATCACGATTGACCGTTGATGGCGGCGGCGCGGCGATCGGCAATCCGTACAAGGTCACCGCCGTGCCCCGCCCAAGCCGCGAACGCAAAGCAACACTCACACCGATCAATTGCCCCAGTCGCTTGACGATCGACAGGCCCAACCCCACACCCTCGACATCCTTGTCGCGCACTTGCCGCACCCGATAGAACTCCTCGAACACCTTTGGCAAATGCTCCTCGGCGATACCATTGCCGCGGTCATAAATCACGATGGCCAGCCCTGCCCCGCGCCGACGCACGCCGATCAGGACCGGCCGATGCGCGCCATATTTGAAGCAATTGGAAAGCACGTTCTGCACCATGGTCGCCAGGAGTACCGGATCGGTGCGCACCCAGTATTTACAGGGGCGCAAGCGCAGGTCGACGCCAGCCCAGCGCGCAGCTTCGGCGTTCTGGTGAATCAGTTCAGTCAGCCATTCGTGCAAGTTGATGGTTTGCAGCTTCGGCAACACCCGTCCGTTATCAAGGGTGTACAGGTCGAGAATGGACCGAAACAGCTGCGACACGTTGAGCAGCGAACGGTCGATGTTGTCCACCAGCCGACGCTCCTCGTCACCCAGCCGCGACTCGCGCAGACACGCGGTAAACAGTCCAATGGAGTGAATCGGCTGACGCAAGTCATGACTGGCCTGCGCGAGAAACCGCGACTTCTCCAGATTGGCCGCGACCGCTTCTTCCGACGCCTTGCGCGTGCGCTCCAGCAACAGATGGGCGTAAAACGGGATCACCGTGCTGGTGATCATCAGCATCAACACCATGAACGGTTGCGCCTGCCACACCGGGGTCAGGCGATAGACACACAGCAGCGCCAGCAACGCCAGGGCCGTGGCAATCGCCAGATAGCGCGAGCCATAACGCATGCCGTTGCCGAGGTTGACCCAAATGATGACCGCATACAGCGGCAACGCCGCCTCGCCTCCCACCACCAGACCAAAGCAGGTGCCGGTGTAATCGTGGACCATGGCGAAAATCCGCCGTGCCGGGTAATGCCCCGGCCAGCGCACAATTGCCTGGCGTAACCCGATAGAAGCCAGCAGAAACACGATGATGTAGGTGATCACCGGTAGATACGTATCGAAGCGCTCGCCCGGCAAAAAACCCAATACGAGCATGTAAACCACGGCAATACTGGCAATGATGATGCGCAGATTGGCCTGGTCGAGTTCGGTATTTTTCTCGAACTTCATGGTAAACGTCCTTGTGCAGCAATCGTCAGATTCGGAAGCAGCCTACAGGCAACGATCGCGCCCGGTGCTAAGGTGCAAGCCTTGAGCAATGCCTGACCCAGGGAGGGACATGCCATGACATGCCGAATTATCATAGCCGACGATCATCCGCTGTTTCGTGAGGCGATGCTGCGCACGGTTCAGCGATTGCTGCCCGAAGCCGTCATCGACGAAGCCGGCGATCTGGACGCGGTGCGGGCGCTGCTGGCACTGGGTGAAGAGCCGGACACACTGATACTGGATCTGCGCTTTCCCGGACTGACCGGCGTCAGCCAGCTCGCCGAACTACGCCAGCGCTTGCCGCGCAGCACGCTGATTGTGGTGTCGATGGTCGATGATGAAGCGTTGATCCGTGACGTCATGGCCGTCGGCATTGACGGCTTTATCGGCAAGAACATTGCGCCGGCCGATATCGGTCAGGCGATTCTGGCGATTCGTGAAGGCGAGGTGCTGGTGAAGTTTGCGCCGTCAGGGCTGTTGCCGCTGGAGACCGGCACCCCGCTCACACCCCCTCAGCAAGACGTCCTGCGCTTGATCGCCCAGGGCAAGACCAACAAGGAAATCGCTCGCGAACTGGATATTTCTCCGTTCACGGTGCGCATTCATGTGTCTTCTTTACTACGCACGCTCAACGTGCCCTCACGGGCGGCCGCTGCGGTGAAATATGCAGGAACTCTGTAGGCGCTGCCGCCACGCTGCGATTTTTTGAGCTTGTCTTTAAAAACCAACATCAAAAGATCGCAGCCTTCGGTAGCTCCTACAGGTGACGGTGTGGGGTTATGGATCGACCTGCGCCATCAACTCCGGCACCGACTCCGGCCGTTTCGCATAGCGCTGCGCCAACACCGCGCAAACCATCAATTGAATCTGATGGAACAGCATCAGCGGCAGGATGAGCACGCCAATGGTGCTGCCGGCAAACAACACCTGAGCCATCGGCACGCCGGTGGCCAGGCTCTTTTTAGAGCCGCAGAACAGAATGGTGATGCGGTCTTCCTGATTGAAACCAAAGGCCTTGCCCAGCAAGGTCGCCGCCACTAGCACCAGTGCCAGCAAAATACAGCAGACCACTACCAGCCCGAGCAACTCGATCAGCGGGATCTGATGCCAGATGCCTTCGTTGACTGCCTCGCTGAACGCGCCGTAAACCACCAGCAGAATCGAACCCTGATCGACAAACTTCAGCCAGTTCTTGTTGCGCCCTACCCACGCGCCGATCCAGCGACGGGCAATCTGACCCACGATGAATGGCAGTAGCAACTGCATGCTGATTTTCAGGATCGCATCGAGGGTCGAACCGCCGTCACCATGGACGTCCAGCAGCAGCGTCACCAGCAACGGCGTGAGGAAAATCCCGAACAGGCTGGATGCCGCCGCACTGCAAATCGCCGCAGGAATGTTGCCTCGCGCCAGCGAAGTGAAGGCAATCGCCGATTGCACCGTTGCGGGTAACGCGCACAGGTAAAGCATGCCCATGTACAACGTGTCGCCGATCAGCGGCGACAGCAGCGGTTTCAAGGCAAACCCCAGCAGCGGGAACAGCACGAAGGTCAGACCGAACACCAACAAATGCAGGCGCCAGTGACCCGCACCGGCGATGATCGATTCACGGGAGAGTTTGGCGCCGTGGAGGAAAAACAGCAGCGCGATGGCGATGTTGGTCAGCCAGCCGAAACCGACCGCGACCTGACCGCTGGCAGGTAGAAAACTCGCCAGTAGCACGACGCCGACCAGCGTCAGGGTGAAGTTGTCGGGCAGGAATCTTGGGCGCGTCATGGTGTGTTCATCCGGGGGTTGCCAGTGCGTGCCGACGACTCTAACGTGAGCGGCAATTACCGACTAACGCCGAAGAGCCTGCAGATGCCGCCTAAAGGACATATCAAAAGTATTCGGCGCAGCATTCCCGGGCTGCCCAGCCTTCCGCGTCCGCTGTACGGACGCACTGAATCCCTGCCCAATCGCGCACTGACCCGCCGCCACAGCCATCCATGGGTGCAATTGTCGTACGCCATTCAAGGGGTGCTTGAGGTCCAGACCAGTGCCGGACGCTTCGTTGCGCCGCCTGAGCGCGCTGTATGGATTCCGGCCGGCGTGCCGCATCGGGTATTCAGTTCGCCACACACCGAAATGCGCAGTCTGTATATCGATTGCAGCGTTGCCGGTTGGGCTGTTGAGCACTGTCATGTGCTCGGTGTCAGCGACTTGCTGCGTGAACTGATCCGCGCATTCAGCCAGGTTCCCGTGGAATACGATCAGTCCGGCCCACACGGACGGCTGGCCCAGGTGATCCTTGATCAACTCGCCGAAGCGCCACAGATCGACCTGATGTTGCCGCTACCGCAAGACGCGCGTTTACGGCAGATCTACCAGAGCCTGGAGCAACATCCCGAACAGCAGACCACGCTGAGCCATTGGAGCGAGAAGTTCGGTGTCACCGAAAAAACCCTCACGCGCCTGTTCCTGCGCGACACCGGCCTGACCTTCCGCGCCTGGCGCCAACGCTTGCGCTTGCTCGGAGCGCTGACGCCACTGGAAAAAGGCGAACGCGTCACCGACGTCGCGCTGGCCTGCGGCTACGACTCGACGTCAGCGTTTATTGCAGCGTTCCGCCAGCAGTTTGGGGAGACGCCGGGGGAGTTTTTTCGCTGATTCGCGATCATCCACGGGGTCAACACTTCGATAAAACCGAACTCTAAGCCAGAAATAAACGATTTTTCTTTCACCCAAACACGTCGCTAGCATGGCCTCGTCTGACCCTGATACAACCAGAAAAAGGGAGCGTGACATGCCAGAAACGAACATCAATATCGGCGAACCGTGGATGTGGGGCGCCTTCATCGTCTTCGTACTTGCGATGTTAGCACTGGACCTTTTTGTGTTCGGCGGGCGCAAGGCGCATCGGGTTTCAGTGCGGGAAGCCTCGGCATGGGTCATTGCCTGGTGCTTGCTGGCGCTGAGCTTCGCCGGGCTGCTGTGGTGGTATCTGAACGGCGAATTCGGCGGCGAAATCGCCCGACAGAAAACCCTGGAATTCCTCACCGGTTATCTGATCGAGCAGTCGCTGTCGATCGACAACATGTTTATCTTCGTGATGATCTTCACCTACTTCGCCGTGCCGCCGGAGTTGCAGCGTCGGGTGCTGCTGTACGGCGTACTCGGGGCGATCGTGATGCGCGCGGTGATGATTTTTGCCGGGGTGTGGCTGGTGTCGCAGTTCGAGTGGCTGCTGTACGTGTTCGGGGTGTTCCTGATAATCACCGGTATCAAGATGCTGATCTTTGCCGATCAGCAACCGGATCTGGAGAAAAACCCTTTATTGCGCTGGGTGCGCGGGCATATGCGCATAACCAGCGGCTTTCATGGCGAACGGTTTTTTGTCCTGCAAAACGGTGTGCGCTGGGCCACGCCGATGTTTCTGGTGCTGGTGCTGATCGAGGCCAGCGACTTGATGTTCGCGGTCGACAGCATCCCGGCGATCTTCGCCGTCACCACTGACCCGTTCATCGTCTTCACCTCGAACATCTTCGCGATCATGGGCCTGCGGGCGCTGTACTTTCTGCTGGCGGACATGGCCGACCGCTTCCACCTGCTCAAGTACGGTTTGGCGATCGTGCTGGTGTTTATCGGCGGCAAGATGACATTGATGCCGTGGTTCCACATGCCGGTGGAATGGTCGTTGGCGGTGGTGGGTGGGGTGATTTTCGGGTCGGTGCTGCTGAGCCTGATCACGACGAAGGGCAAAGCGCCGGAAAACCAGTCCCCCTGAAACCCCGTGGGAGCGAGCCTGCTCGCGAAGGCGTCGTGTCATTCAACGATTATGTTGGCTGATCCACCGCATTCGCGAGCAGGCTCGCTTCCACAGGATTGTGTGCTGTCAATTACCGGATTTGATGCTGGTCCAGACCCGGGTGCGTACACGCTCGACTTTTTGCGGTAACGGCTGAACGACGTAAAGGGTTTTCAGCGCCTCGGGGGTCGGCGTCAGGTTCGGGTTGCCAGTGATTTCCTTGTTGATCAACACCATCGAATCCTTGTTCGCATTCGGGTAACCGAGGAAATCACTGATCGGCGCGATGACCTTCGGGTCAAGCAGGTTGTTGAGAAACTCATGAGCCTCGGCGACGTTCTTCGCGCTCTTCGGAATCGCGAACGTATCGAACCAGATCGGCGCGCCTTCCTTCGGCAAGCGCCAGTCGACCACGACACCATTGCCCGACTCTTTCGCGCGATTGCCGAACTGATAGAAGCTGCCGGAGTAACCGATGGCTACGCAGATGTCGCCGTTGGCGATGTCGGTCATGTATTTGGCGGAGTTGAAGTAGGTTACGTAGGGGCGAACCTTGAGCATGAGCTCTTTGGCTTTTTCGTAGTCGGCGGGGTTTTGGCTGTTCGGGTCGAGGCCCAGATAATGCAAGGCCAGCGGCAGAATTTCCGTCGGCGAATCAAGCATCGCCACACCGCAGGATTTCAGCTTTTCCATGTTCTCGGGCTTGAACACCAGATCCCAGCTGTCCACCGGCGCATTCTCGCCCAGCGCCGCCTTGACCTTGGCCGGGTTGAAGCCGATCAGCACAGTACCGACCATGTAGGGAACGCCGTACTGGTTGCCGGGATCGTTCTTGCCCAGCAGCTTCAACAACTCCGGATCCTGGTGCTTCCAGTTGGGCAACTTCGACTTGTCGAGTTTCTGAAACACACCGGCCTTGATCTGGGTCTCGAGAAACTGGTTCGACGGCACCACGAGGTCGTAACCGGAGTTACCGGTCAGCAGTTTGGCTTCCAGGGATTCGTTAGTGTCGAAGGTGTCCCAGGTCACTTTGATGCCGCTTTGCGCTGCGAAATCCTTGGGCACCGCCGGCAGGATGTAATCCGCCCAGTTATACACCCGCAGTTCGCGCTGCTCGGCCTGGACCGCGCTGGCCAGCAGCGTCAGTCCACAAACGGTGGCACCCAGAATACGTTTCATCGTGACCATGGTTGTTTTCCCAAAAAGCGACGTGAGTTCGATGGTTTTTATGTTCTGTACACGGCAGTGGCTAAAGATAGCCAAGGGTAAAAAGGTCTGGCGTTTCGTTGTGGCTTTGATTCTTGCTGACCGCGTAGATGGATCACAGTGGGCGATGGGCCAAAAGGGGATCGATATGGCCAATTTGAATGACCACTGTTATGCGCAAACAAAAGTAGCCGGTGAATGGCTGGGCATTGTTCGTACTCGATTCACCCACTTCGCGACTATTCAAACCCCGTTGGACATCGGCTTTTCGACGCAAAAGCCACGCTTATCGGCTCCGCTTAAAAGCCCTTGCAAAGAACAAATACTGGTATACCATCAGACCAACAAATACATAATAATCGTGTCACAACAACCGAGGACTGCCCAATGATCGATGCCGCCATCTACAAACAAGTCATGGGCTCGTTCCCGTCCGGCGTAACCGTCATCACTACCCTGGACGACGACGGTCAGATCGTCGGTCTGACCGCCAGCGCCTTCAGTTCGCTGTCGATCGATCCGGCTCTGGTGCTGTTCTGCCCCAACTACAGCTCCGACTCCTACCCGGTGCTGATCAAGAACAAACGTTTTGCGATCCACGTTTTGTCTGGCGGTCAGCAAAGCGAGGCCTACGCCTTCGCCCGTAAAGGCAAGGACAAGGCACAGGGCATCGAGTGGACATTGAGCGAGCTGGGCAATCCGATTCTGGCCAACGCGACAGCGGTGATCGAGTGCGAGTTGTGGCGCGAATACGAAGGTGGCGACCACGCGATCATGGTCGGTGCGGTGAAGAACCTGATCGTGCCCGAACAGTGCGCCGGACCGCTGGTGTATTGCCACGGCAAAATGGGCGCCCTGCCCGTCCTGGCCTGATCAAAACCTCCAGACTCATGCAGATCAAATGTGGGAGCGAGCCTGCTCGCGAAAGCGGTGTTACAGGCAAGCAGATGGCGACTGACACGACGCCAACGCGAGCAGACTCGCTCCTGCAGTTTTGCGGCCACAACAACAAAAAATCCGAGGAAGCGTCATGAAATTTTCCCTGTTCGTACACATGGAACGCTGGGACGAAAGCGTCAGCCACCGCCAACTGTTCGAAGACCTCACCGAACTGACCCTGATGGCCGAGGCCGGCGGTTTCAGCACCGTGTGGATCGGCGAACACCACGCCATGGAATACACCATCTCGCCGAGCCCGATGCCGCTGCTGGCCTACCTCGCAGCCAAAACCACCAACATCCACCTCGGCGCCGGCACCATCATCGCGCCGTTCTGGCACCCGCTGCGGGTCGCCGGTGAATGCGCGTTGCTCGACGTCATCAGCAACGGCCGCATGGAAGTCGGCCTCGCCCGTGGCGCTTATCAGGTTGAATTCGATCGCATGGCCGGCGGCATGCCCGCATCAAGCGGCGGCCAGGCCCTTAGAGAAATGGTCCCGGTGGTTCGCGCCCTCTGGCAAGGCGACTACGCCCACGACGGCGACATCTGGAAATTCCCCACCTCCACCAGCGTGCCGAAACCCATCCAGAAGCCCAATCCACCGATGTGGATCGCCGCCCGCGACCCGGACTCACACAACTTCGCCGTCGCCAACGGCTGCAACGTGATGGTCACGCCTTTGATGAAGGGCGATGAAGAAGTCCTCGACCTGAAGAATAAATTCCAGACCGCACTGGACAACAACCCAAATGTACCGCGCCCGCAATTGATGGTCCTGCGCCATACCCACGTGCACACCGCAGATGACCCGGAAGGCTGGAAAGTCGGGGCGAAAGCGATTTCGCGGTTCTACCGCACGTTTGATGCGTGGTTTGGCAACAAAGAAACGCCGGTGAACGGCTTTCTCGCGCCGAGTCCGGAGGAGAAGTTCGCAGGGCGTCCGGAGTTTGAACTCGAGAGTTTGCACAAGACGGCGATGATCGGGACGCCGGAAGAGATCATTCCGCGGATCAAGTACTACCAGGAACTGGGGGTGGATGAGTTTAGTTTTTGGTGTGATAACAGCTTGCCGCATGAGGAGAAGAAGAAGTCGTTGGCGTTGTTTATCAAGCATGTGGTGCCGGCGTTTCGCTGAAAGCCGTTGCGCACTCCATAACTGAAAACGGGGGAGCATTCATCAGGATGAACGCTCCCCTTCGTTTCCGTCGAGGACGCTGTTAAAAACGATTTTTCAGTGCTCGACGCCGAATCGGGTCGCCACCTCATTCGCCGCCAACACGCGACCGTCCGCTGCCTTCAGTTCAATCTTGCGGATCGGCTGCCGATTCTTCGCATCGACCATCACTGATCCCGCCTCACCCGGCTCGTACATAAACTCGCCGCCCCATTGCGACAGCGCGACAATCACGGTCTGCAGGGCCTTGCCGCGTTCGGTCAGCACATATTCCTTATAGGCGCCGCCATCGGCTGCCGGCACTGTTTGCAGGATGCCCTGCTCCACCAGCGCCTTGAGGCGGGCGCTAAGCATGTTTTTGGCGATATCCAGGTTCTTTTGAAAATCGCTGAACCGGCGTATGCCCTCCAGCGCATCGCGGATGATCAGCAACGACCACCAGTCACCGATCAGGTCCAGTGTCCGGGCAACCGGGCAGGCATTGCCCTGCAGGCTTTTGCGCTTCACGTCAACGTACTCCCTCAAACCAGTGATCGGCCTTGTGGCTCAGGGTTGCATCATACAACCCTGATGCCGAGATCCAACCCAGCACCTGCATACAAGTGACCGGTTGCGATTGCGGGGATAGTGAAGGCTGCCTTTTCGGCAATCCATGCACGCCCTTCGAAGAACCCTGACGCAAGGAGTTTCCATGAGCACGCTCACCACGCAAGATGGCACCGAAATCTATTACAAGGACTGGGGCAGCGGTAAGCCCGTGCTGTTCAGCCACGGCTGGCCGCTGGATGCCGACATGTGGGAATACCAGATGGAATACCTGAGCAGTCGTGGCTATCGCACCATCGCTTTCGACCGTCGGGGTTTCGGCCGTTCCGATCAACCGTGGACCGGTTACGACTACGACACCTTTGCCGATGACATCGCGCAACTGATCAATCATCTGGACCTGCGTGAAGTGACGCTGGTAGGTTTCTCCATGGGCGGCGGCGATGTCAGTCGCTACATCGCCCGGCACGGCAGCGAGCGCGTTGCCGGGTTGGTTTTACTGGGCGCAGTGACGCCGCTGTTTGGCAAGAAAGACGACTTCCCGCAGGGCGTAGATACGTCGGTGTTCGATGGCATCAAGGCCGGTCTGCTGAAAGATCGCGCGCAGTTCATTGCGGACTTTGCCGCGCCGTTCTATGGCACCAATCAGGGCCAGACCGTCTCCGATGGCGTGCTGACGCAAACCCTGAACGTCGCGCTGCTGGCGTCGCTCAAAGGCACCGTGGACTGCGTGACTGCCTTCTCGGAAACCGACTTCCGTCCGGACATGGCGAAGATCGATGTGCCGACGTTGGTGATTCATGGCGACGGCGACCAGATCGTGCCGTTCGAAACCACCGGCAAACAGGCTGCCGCGCAGATCAAAGGGGCTGAACTCAAGGTTTATGCCGGTGCACCACATGGTTTTGCGGTGACGCATGCGCAGGCGCTGAATGAGGATTTGTTGGCGTTTCTCAGCCGATAACCCTGGTCAATCAAACCTGACACTAACCTGTGGCGAGGGAGCAGACTCCCTCGCCACAATTCAAGCGTCATTCTCAAGTGAAACAGCATCACGTCATGTGGGCCTTGTGCATTGCACTATGGTATTTGTCACGACCGACGACCACCAAGGAGGGAAACCCGATGCTGCGAATTCTGGGCAAGGCTTCATCAATCAATGTGCGCAAAGTGCTGTGGACGTGCGCCGAACTGCAGGTCCCGTTCGAGCGTGAAGATTGGGGCTCGGGCTTCAAATCCACCGACTCCTTGGAGTTCCTGGCGCTCAACCCCTGCGCCATGGTTCCGGTGATTCAGGATGGTGATTTCACACTGTGGGAATCCAATTCGATCATTCGTTATCTGGTGGCGCGGTATGACGGCTCGCACCTTTACCCGGCTGATGCGCGCGAGCGGGCGCGGATCGATCAGTGGCTGGACTGGCAGCCATCGGAGCTGAACCGCTCGTGGTCGTATCCGCTCATGTCGCTGGTGCGCAAATCACCGGACTACCAAGACCCGGAGGCATTGGCTGCTGGATGCCGGGCGTGGTCGCGCAACATGGAAATACTCGACCGGCAGCTGGAAAAAACCGGCGCCTATGTCAGCGGCGAGCAGTTTTCCCTGGCCGATATCCCGATTGGCTTGTCAGTCAATCGCTGGTTCGAGACGCCGCTCGCTCATCCGCACCTGCCCGCGGTCAATGCCTACTACGAGCGCTTGAGCCAACGTCCCGGTTATCTGCTTTACGGCCGCAACGGCACGCCGTGATCAAGGCTATTTCGCCTTGAACGCCTCACGCCGCGCCTGCCGTTCGGCGGCGTAGGCTTCTCGCGGCTGGCTGATCAGGTCTGCGCGCCGCAAAGGTTCGCCGCAGTGGTCGCATAGCGGACCCAAACCTGCGTCGTGATGACAGGTTTTGTGGGTCATGTTCACTGCCACTCCCTCTTCCGGTGCCTTGCACCAGGTTTCTCCCCACGCCCGCAACGCAATCACCACCGGATAAAACGCCTCGCCTTTCGCGGTGAGGTGGTACTCGTAGCGTTTCGGCCGCTCGTTGTACAAACGACGCTCGACTAGTCCGTGCGCCTCGAGGTTTTTCAGGCGGGCGGCGACCATCTGCGGGGTGCCAGCGGTTTGCGCCAGGATCTCGTCATAGCGATGGCTGCCCATAAACAACTCGCGCAAAACCAGTACGGTCCAGCGGTCACCTACGATTGCCTCCGCCCGCGCCACCGGGCACAGCGTGTCAGCAGACGGACTATCATTTATTGCCATCAGCGCTTGCCTCTTTCTTGATTACTATGATTATCATACTAACATGGCGCCGGGACGAGCCCTGCGCACTGTTCAAACTCTTTGCCGGAGCAAACAGCCATGTTGCCACCTCGCTATCCACTGGACAGAACCGCTTACTTGCTGGTCGATCCGTATAACGATTTTCTCTCGGAGGGCGGCAAGGTCTTCCCACTGATCAAACCGATGGCCGACCAGAACGGTTTACTCGACAACCTGCGCAAACTCGACCGCGCCGTGCGCGGCCTGCAGATTCCGGTAGTCATCGTCCCCCATCATCGCTGGGAAAAAGGCGATTACGAAAACTGGGATCACCCCACCCCGACCCAATGCAAGATCATGCACATGCACCATTTTGCCCGTGGCGAATGGGGCGGTGAATGGCATCCGGACTTCGCGCCGCAGGACGGCGACATCGTGGTTCAAGAACATTGGGGCTCCAGTGGTTTCGCCAACACCGATCTGGATTTTCGCCTGAAACAGAAAGGCATCACCCACGTGATCATCGCCGGTCTGCTGGCCAACACCTGCATCGAAGCCACCGCCCGCTATGCTGCTGAACTTGGCTATCACGTCACTTTGGTGCGCGATGCCACCGCCGCGCTCAAAGCGGAAATGATGCACGCCGCTCACGAACTCAACGGCCCGACCTTCGCCCATGTCATCGCCAGCACCGACGGACTGATCGCCAGCCTCAACCCACACGGTGCAGCGCAGTGAGCCGATCCGGCGTTTGACACGGGTCGTATGCGTGGAAACTTTCGTGGCCATCGCCGACACCCTGTGCCAAAAATCACAATCACACACCGTGTCAATTACTCTTCTGCACGCACCACACCGCGCTCCTCAAGCAAGCGCACGAACATGCTCAAACTGCGCGACACCGTGCCCCGCCGCCACACCAGCCAAGTGGTCAGGTAGCGGAAATCTGCTGCCAGCGGCCAGACACTCACCGTCGCGCTGCCGGGCATGCTTTGCAGCATTTTGCGTGGCATCAGCGCCAGGCCTGCGCCGGCGCTGACGCAAGCGAGCATGCCGTGATAGGACTCCATTTCGAAGATCTTGCCGGGCACGGCGGCGTCGGTGCTGAACCATTTTTCGAAGTGGTGACGGTAGGAGCAGTTGGAGCGAAACGCATAGATGCTCTCGCCGTTCACATCCGCCGCACGCTGAACTGGCGGGTGGTTAAGCGGTGCGATGATGACCATTTCCTCTTCAAACGCCGGCACGCCCTCCAGCGCCGGATGCAACACCGGGCCGTCGACAAATGCAGCGGCCAGACGCCCGGATAGCACGCCGTCGATCATTGTCCCGGACGGACCGGTAGACAGGTCCAGATCGACTTTCGGGTGCAACTGGTTATACGCCGCCAGCAGTTCAGGGATGCGCACCGCGGCGGTACTTTCCAGCGAACCCAGAGGAAATGCGCCCTGGGGTTCTTCACCGGCAACCGTGGCCCGGGCCTCTTGCACCAGATCGAGAATGCGCCGTGCGTATTCAAGAAAGCTCCAACCGGCCGGTGACAGGCGCAAACGGCTTTTTTCACGAATAAACAGATCGACGCCCAAATCCTGCTCAAGCTGTTTGATTCGCGTGGTCAGGTTCGACGGCACGCGATGGATCTGCGCGGCGGCGGCGCTGATGCTGCCTTGTTCGGCCACGGCTTTGAAGATTTCCAGCTGCACCAGATCCATAGTCATTCTCTAATCGTGAAAGAAACGATCTTTATTATTCAGTTTCCAGAACACAAACGCCACCCTACTCTAGGCCCATCCCATGAATACGCAGGACGAAAGCCATGAGCCAGATTTCCAGCCAGACCCACGCCATTTCGATCAACCCTGCCACTGGCGAGCAGATCGGCCACTACGCGTTTGAATCCGCAGAAGCCCTCGATGCCGCGCTGACCCGCGCAGCCTTCGGCTTCGGCAAGTGGAAACGCAAGCCGTTGCAAGACCGCTCTCGCGCTCTGACCGCTCTCGCCGGCGCGCTGCGTGAAACCGCTGAGGCCATGGCCACCATGATCACCCTGGAGATGGGCAAGCCCATTGCCCAGGCCCGCGGTGAAATCGAAAAATGCGCCAAGCTCTGCGAGTGGTACGCCGAACATGGCCCGGCCATGCTCGATGCTGAACCGACTCAGGTTGAAGGCGGCAAGGCGCGCATCGAATACCGTCCGCTCGGCCCGATTCTCGCCGTGATGCCGTGGAACTTCCCGATCTGGCAAGTGCTGCGCGGTGCCGTTCCAGCGCTTATCGCCGGCAATACCTACGTCCTCAAGCATGCGCCTAACGTGATGGGCAGCGCTTATTCGCTGCGCGATGCGTTTACCCGCGCAGGTTTTGCCCCCGGCGTGTTTGAAGTGATCAACGTCACTCCGGAAGGCGTCTCCAGCGCCATCGCCGACCCGCGCATTGCTGCCGTTACGCTGACCGGCAGCGTCCGCGCTGGCATGGCCATCGGCGCTCAGGCAGGTGCCGCGCTGAAGAAATGCGTGCTGGAGTTGGGCGGATCTGATCCGTTTATCGTGCTCAATGACGCCAATCTCGACGAAGCCGTTCAGGCCGCGGTGATCGGTCGCTACCAGAACTCCGGTCAGGTCTGCGCGGCGGCCAAGCGACTGATCATCGAAGAAGGCGTCGTTGAAGCGTTCACCCGCAAATTCGTTGAGGCAACGCGCAAGCTGAAGGTGGGCGATCCGCTGTCTGCCGACACTTACATCGGGCCGATGGCGCGTTTTGATCTGCGTGATGAACTGGATCAGCAAGTGCGCGACACCCTCGAAGAAGGAGCGACCCTGTTGCTCGGCGGCGGCAAAACCGCTGGGGCTGGCAACTACTACGAACCGACCGTGCTGGCTGACGTTACCGACCGCATGACCTCGTTCAAACAGGAACTGTTCGGCCCGGTTGCCTCAATCATCACCGCCCGCGATTGCGCGCATGCCGTCGCGTTGGCCAACGACAGCGAATTCGGTCTGACCGCGACGATCTACACCGCCAATGTGCAACTGGCACAGCAACTGACCAGCGAGCTGGAAACCGGCGGCGTATTCATCAACGGTTATTCCGCCAGCGACCCGCGCGTGACCTTCGGTGGCGTGAAGAAGAGTGGGTTTGGCCGTGAGCTGTCGCACTTCGGCGTTCGCGAGTTCTGCAATGCGCAGACTGTGTGGCTGGATCGCCGCTGATCATTAGCAGAAAATGCTGCCGCTCGATGCCCTGCAAGTTGCCCATTGCCGTGGGCCTTCTATAGTGATCAGGTCCCCCTGCTTTTGGGGCCCGAATCGAGCGCTTTTCATGATCGCCCCCGAACGCCTGATCATCTGCGAGCACTGCGATTGTGTGTATGAAAAAGCCGTGCTCGGCAAACACCAGAAAACCCTGTGCGTACGCTGCGGCGGGGTGCTCGAACGCTTCAACGGACTGACCGTTGAGCAGCGTCTGGCCCTGTCGTTCACGGCGGCGGTGCTGTGGCTGTTCGCCAATTTCTATCCGGTGATGAGCATCAGCCTCAAAGGCTTGAAAAACAGTGCGACGCTGTGGGATTCAGTGGTCGCCCTGAGCCAGGGTCCGATCACGTTCATGGCGATGGTGGCCGCAATCTCGATCATTATTGCCCCGGCATTTCAGTTGGTGTTGCTGATCTGGGTGCTGAGTTTCGCCCTCTCCTCCCGACGCGCGCCAGGCTTCAAGGTCTGTATGCGCTGGCTGGAAACGTTGCGCCCGTGGAGCATGCTGGAAGTGTGTTTACTGGGGGCGATGGTCGCCGTGTTCAAACTGGCCGGGATGCTTGATGTGCTGCCCGGTATCGGCCTGTTCGCCCTGGCCGTGCTGAGCCTGATGATGATCCGTATTGCCGGCCGCGACATCCGTGAACTCTGGGACATCTTATGAAGCGACCAGCGACCGCCAGCGAGCTGAACCTGTGCCTGTGCCACAGTTGCGGCCTGGCCTGCGACATGACCGACGAACCGCATGAGTGCCCGCGCTGCGACGCCCCGCTGCATCGGCGCAAGACCAATTCGCTCACCCGCACCTGGGCCTATCTGCTTGCCGCCCTGGTATTTTACGTGCCGGCCAATTTGCTGCCGGTGATGAACACCACGATGCTGGGCAGCGGCGCCGACAGCACGATCATGAGCGGCGTGCTGGAGTTCTGGCAGCACGGCGCGTGGGATATCGCGCTGATCATCTTCATCGCCAGTATTGCCGTGCCGGGCGTCAAGTTCGGAGCCCTGACGCTGCTGCTGATCAGTGTGCAGCGCGACAGTGGCTGGGCGCGGCGGGAGCGCTCGAAGCTGTTTCGATTCGTCGAGTTGATCGGCTATTGGTCGATGCTCGACGTACTGGTGGTTGCCCTCGTCGCGGCGCTGGTGAAATTCCAGACGCTGGGCGATATCGAACCGCGTTCGGGCATCCTGTTTTTCGGCATGGTGGTGGTGCTCACCATGCTCTCGGCAATGAGCTTCGACCCGCGACTGATCTGGGACAACGCGCCGGACGACGAAACGCTCAGCGACGCACCCTCTCAAGCAGCACCTGCAAGGGATGGCGCACTGCCCGATCCGACTGGCGCTTGACCTGGCTGCGGCACGAATATCCGGTGGCCAGCGCCTCGCCTTTCTGCGCTGGCGCGTCGATCTGGCGCGCCCACGACTGTTCGTAGATCACTGCCGAAGTGTCGCGGTTGCGCGCTTCGTGGCCATAGGTGCCGGACATGCCGCAGCAGCCGGTGGCCTGCGTGGTCAGTTTCAATCCCACGCGCTCGAACACTTGCTCCCACTGCCGGGTCGCGGCCGGTGCATTGGTTTTTTCCGTGCAATGCGCCAGTAAACGGAAGGTCTCTGCGGTGCCTTCTAGTGCCTGTTCCGGTATCACGTCGAGCAGCCACTCCTGCAGCAGCGCGACCTCCGGACATGCCTGCATACCGGGGACTTTCTGATACTCCTGGCGATAAACCAGGGTCATGGCCGGGTCCAGCCCCACCAGCGGCACGCCGACATCCGCCAGTTCGCGCAACTGCCGCGCATTGCGTAGAGCCGCGCGGTTGAACGCCGACAGAAAACCCTGCACATGCAGCGGCTTGCCGTTGGCACTGAACGGCGCCAGATAGACCTGATAGCCAAGTCTCGAAATCAGCTCGACCAGATCCGCCAACAGCGGCGCTTCGAAGTAGCGGGTAAACGCATCCTGCACCAGCACCACGCTGCGCTCGCGTTGCGCCTGGGTCAGCGCAGACAAGGTCGGCACCGTCGCCGGCTGCACCTGCCAACGGCGCATCGCTGCGTGAAAATCGAAACGGCTGAGCAACGGTACATCAACCATGCCGCCCAGGCGTTCCAGCAGTTGTCGAACCACCGACGCGCCCATCAAACCGTTGTACAGCGCCGGAATCCGCGCCATGTAGGGGATGCTGTATTCAAGCGACGCGATCAGATAATCCCGCGCCGGACGCAGGTAGCGGCTGTGATACAGCTCGAGGAATCGTGAACGAAACTCCGGCACGTTGACCTTCACCGGGCATTGGCCCGCGCAGGATTTGCACGCCAGACAACCGGCCATGGCGTCGTAGACCTCGTGGGAGAAGTCCGGCGTTTGCGCGCGGCTGTTGCGCCAGCGCTGCCAAAAAGTGCTGAAAAACGCGGGTCGACGAATAGCCTCAGACAGCACATCAACCCCCGCCTCACCCTGCAATCGCAGCCATTCGCGGATCAACGACGCCCGGCCCTTGGGCGACTGCGCGCGCTCACGAGTGGCCTTCCACGACGGGCACATCGCGTCATCAGGATCGAAGTTGTAGCAAGCGCCGTTACCATTGCAGTGCATCGCTGCACCGTAGTCCTGCCAGACTTTCTCGTCGATCTGTCGATCCAGTTCGCCACGCAAGGTCACTTCATCAATCTTCAGCAGTGCTGCGCCAGTGCTGGCCGCCGTCGCGATTTTGCCCGGGTTGAATTGGTTGAACGGGTCAAACGCGGCCTTCAGCGCTTGCAGCGCCGGGTACAGCTCACCGAAAAACGCGGGCGCATATTCCGAGCGCAGGCCCTTGCCGTGCTCGCCCCACAGCAGGCCGCCGTAGCGTTGAGTCAATGCGGCGACGCCATCGGATACCGGCCGCACCAGCGCCGCTTGTTGCGGATCTTTCATGTCGAGAATCGGCCGCACGTGCAGCACCCCGGCATCGACATGACCGAACATGCCGTACTGCAAACCGTGGCTGTCGAGCAGATCGCGCAACTCGGCGATGTACTCGGCAAGATGCTGCGGTGGCACGGCCGTGTCTTCGACAAACGGCTGCGGCCGCGCTTCACCGGCAACGTTGCCGAGCAAGCCCACGGCGCGTTTGCGCATGCCGTAAACCTTGTTCACCGCCGCGTGACCTACCGCCAGCGTATGGCCCAGACGCTCAACGGTAAGGTCTTTGCTCAAGTGCTCAACGAACGCTTCGACACGGCGCTGCAGATCTTCGGCATCGTCACCGCAAAATTCCACCAGGTTGATCCCCAGCGTCGGCCGTTCGGGGCTTTGTGGGAAATACTCGGCAACGCCGTGCCAGACAATGTCCTGCATCGCCAGCAACAGCACTTTCGAGTCGACGGTTTCAATCGACAGCGGCTTAAGCGCCATCAGCGCCCGGGCATCACGGAGCGCGTCCATGAACCCGGCGTAGCGAATGTTCACCAGCATCGTATGCTTGGGGATGGGCAGAACGTTCAACTTCGCCTCAACCACAAAGCCGAGCGAACCTTCGGCGCCACACAGCACGCTGTTGAGGTTGAAGCGATTGTCCGCCTCGCGCAGGTGCGCCAGGTCGTAACCGGTCAGGCAACGGTTGAGATCGGGAAAGCGCGCCTTGATCAGCGCACCCTGCTCATCGATGATCTGCCGCGCACAACGATAGACTTCGCCGATCCGATCTTCGCGGGCGCACTGCGCATGAAGTTCGCTCTCCGCAAGCGGCTGACCGTGCAGACGATCGCCGCCGCGCAGGATCATATCCAGCTCCAGCACGTGATCGCGGGTCTTGCCATAGGTGCAACTGCCTTGGCCGCTGGCGTCGGTGTTGATCATGCCGCCGACGGTGGCGCGGTTGGAGGTGGAGAGCTCCGGGGCGAAAAACAGCCCGGCTGATTTCAGCGCGGCGTTGAGCTGATCCTTGACCACCCCGGCCTGCACGCGCACCCAACGCTGCTCGACGTTGATCTCCAGAATACGGTTCATGTGCCGCGACAAGTCGACGACGATACCGTCGGTCAACGACTGGCCATTGGTGCCGGTGCCACCGCCGCGCGGGGTGATGACCACGTGTTGGTAGGTCGGGTCGGCAATCAGCCGTGCGACCTTGGCCACGTCCTCAGCATCCATGGGAAACACCGCAGCTTGCGGCAGTCGCTGATAGATCGAGTTGTCAGTGGCCAGCACCACGCGACTGGCGTAGTCAGCGCTGATTTCACCACGAAAACCGCTGGCCTTCAGCGCATTGAGGAACTGCTGGTAATTGGAGGTTTGCGCGGTTGCGGGCGACAGCTGGGCAATCATCGGTCAGGACATCTCGGTAAAAATCGGGCCGTGTGGCGGTGAACAGTTGTACGCAACGAATGATTGCGTCAGGCTCCGCCATCTCATGTTGCCCATATTCATTGCTGACGAACGCTGGGACAACCGTAAATTCGACCCGCTATTGATGACTTTTACGAATGAATCCGCGCACGCTCACGCCTTCCATGTCATTACTGCTGGCCTTCGAGGCTGCCGCGCGCCACGAAAGCTACACCCGCGCCGCCCATGAACTGTCGCTGACGCAAAGTGCGGTCAGCCGTCAGGTGCAAATCCTCGAGAAAATGCTCGGCATGCGCCTGTTCAGCCGCGAAGGCAGGCAAGTAGTCCTGACCGACGTCGGGCGCATGTATCAACGCGAACTCGCCGAGGCACTCGGGCAGATCCGCAGCGCCACTTTGCAGGCCATGGCATTCGGTTCGGGCATCCATAGCCTGCGGCTGGCAACGCTGCCGACCTTCGGCTCGAAATGGTTGTTGCCGCGACTCAAGGACTTCTACACCGCCCACCCGGGCATGACCGTGCATTTGCACTCACGCATCGAAGCCATCGATTTTGATACCAGTGAAATCGACGCCGCGATCTGTGTGGGTGGTGGCGAGTGGCCGGGGCTGACCGCCCTGCCCTTGCACACCGAGGAACTGGTGGTCATCGCCAGTACGCAACTGTCCGAAGACGAACGCAACGACGCCGGGCAACACATCGCCGGGCAATTGCTACTCAACGTCAGCAGCAATGCTCAAGCGTGGACAGAATGGTTCAGCCAGCACGACTTGCCGCATCGCAGCATGCGCATCGGCCCGAGCTTCGAAATGACTGCGCATCTGATTCAGGCGGTGCGGGCGAATATTGGCGTGGGTTTGGTGCCGCGGATTCTGGTCGAGGATGAACTGCTGAATGGGGAGTTGCTGCAACTGGGCGAACCGATTACCAGTCGACGCAGCTATTACCTGGTGTATCCGCCGCGCAATGAAGCGCTGCCGTCGTTGAAGGCGTTTCGGGACTGGTTGGTGGAGACGCTTTGAAGGCTCGCGATGACAGCCGGGCAGTCATCACGCTTCCAAGGATGGCTGGCGCTTCAGCGGTGGTGGCGCGCTCGGCCCTTTGATCAATGGTTCCGCTAGCCGTTTTCCATCTGCCCCCCTGAAAAGGCGTTCGTACTCCTTTGGCATGGGTTGCGGTGCTCTGGCGGTCATGATGAACCCTCTAATGTGGGGTTGAACTCAACCCATTTAACTTTCGCCGAATCTATCAGTAAATATTCGGCTCCAGAAGGCACCGACTTGCCATCCTCGTCGAGCCAATGCGGGTCCTGCATCACAAACTGCCCATTGGCTGACTCCGGTGGCCACTCAACCGGCCAGCCAAGTACGCGCCTTTCGTCGATCAAATGCAGAGTGATGAAGCGGTCATACTGAACAAATGCGCTGAACCATTCACTGGGGTAAGAAGATTGTTTCGTTACGTTTCTGTTGCGCAACCATCCATGCAATCTGTCATTGGTGGCCAAACGACAAGCCATCAGCCCAAGCAGCAGCGAAGAAAAGAATGCCCACACGGCCTCAGCCTCTCCATTCCACTTTCCTACAGAAAACCCCTTCGCGCCCACCCACAAACAGGCCACACCAATTCCTGTAACCGCTCCATGAATTACAAAAGTAAAAATCAACGCTTGTACAATCTGACCAAACGTATCTGGCCGCCTGAACGCTGTGAGGGAATAGAAAATCCAGGTCGATAGAAATCCTGGAATCAGGTACTGCAACAGAGGAATAACTTCTTTGACCAGATCATCCATGATCCGTGGCTCCTTGAACGACATGCCGGCCCGATTACCGGCCGGCACTCCAAAGCCTAGCGCACGCTGAAAACTCCCTCCTGAGCAACTGTCACAGCAAATTTCGCCAAACCTGAAACCTACGCATCCTGCAAAATCAGATCCGCACCCTTCTCCGCCACCATCAGCACCGCCGCATGGGTATTGCCCGACGTCACGTTCGGAAAGATCGATGCATCGACAATCCGCAAGCCCTCAAAACCATGCACCTTCAGACGCTTGTCGACCACCGAAGTCTGTTCGTCCGCGCCCATCGCGCAAGAACCGCACAAGTGGTAGATCGAGCCGCAGTTGTCGCGGAAGTATTGCAACATCTGCTCGTCTGTCTCCACTGCCGGCCCTGGCAACACTTCGTCAACTGTGATGCTCTTGAGCGCCGGGGCGTTCATGATTTTGCGCATCAGGCGACTGCCCTGAATCACCTCGTCGATGTCCTTTTGCGTGCTCAGGTAGTTGGGATCGATCAGCGCTGCGTCGCGCGGATTTTTCGAGGCGATCTCGATGTTCCCGCGGCTGGTCGGCCGGCACGGGTTGAAGCACAACAGGAAGCCTGAGTAAGGCTCCGGCTTGAGACTGGCCTTGTTGTTTTTTGGAATCTGATACGACAACGGGTTGAAGTACAGTTGCAGATTGGGGTGCTGCTGATGCGCCTCGCCACGGAAAAAACCGCCCGCCTGATTAACGCTCATGGCCAGCGCCCCCTTGCGCGTCAGCAGGTATTTCACGCCGAGTTTGAACTGGCCGAACAGCGAGCTCAGTTCATCGTTGAGCGTCGGGATATTGGCCTTGTAGTAATAACTGGCGCACAGGTGATCCTGCAGATTCCGGCCCACCGCCGGCAGGTGTTTGACCAGAGGAATCTGATGCCTGGCCAGCAGATCGCGATCGGCAACACCGGACAACTGGAGGATTTTCGGCGTATCGACAGCACCTGCGCTGAGGATGACTTCCTTGCGTGCGGTGAAGGTTCGCGCCACGCCATGCTGGGTAATCGAAATGCCCGTCGCACGTCGCTTCGTTTCGTCGAACAGGACTCGGTCCACCAGCGCGTAATGCTCAACCGTCAGGTTCGGGCGTTTCAGCGCCGGATGCAGATGCGCAAAGCTGCTGGAGCAGCGCTGGCCATTTTTAGTGTTGACGTCGTAGAGGCCCGCACCCTCGAAATTCGCGCCATTGAAATCATCGCTGCGCGGATAGCCGAGCTCGGCGCAGCCCTCCAGAAACACGTCGCAAATCGGATGAGTCTGGCCCTTCATCGGCGTGATGCTGATCGGGCCGCTGCTGCCGTGGTATTCGCTGTCGCCCAGCGGATGGTTTTCCAGTTTGCGGAAGTACGGCAGCACGTCCTTGAAGCCCCAGCCGTCGTTACCATTGGCAGCCCAATCGTCAAAATCATGGGCCTGCCCGCGCACGTAAATCATCGCGTTGATCGAGCCCGAGCCACCCTGCACCTTGCCGCGTGGCGCGTAGATTTCGCGATTGCCCAATTGCTTCTGTGGCTGGCTGTAATACATCCAGTTGAAGGTCGGGTTGTAATACATTTTGGCGAAGCCGACCGGGATCTTGAACCACAGAGAGCTGTCCTTGCCACCCGCCTCCAGCAGCAGCACGCTGTGTTTGCCCGAGGCCGAGAGCCGGTTGGCGAGCACGCAGCCTGCGGCGCCTGCGCCAGCGATGATGTAGTCGTATGTCATGCACGGTTACCGCGTAAGTCGTTGTCCAAAATTCGCCGAACCTGTTGGGGTTGGCGTGGCAATCAGAAGCGATGTCAGCCTCTGGCCGGCGATATGTCTTTGACGTCCACAGGCGTCGGGGCCATTTGCAGGTGCAAGCGCTCGCCGGTGTACGGTGAATGCTTGCGCACCACGTCCATGTTCAGCTCGACGCCCAGGCCCGGCTCGGTGGACGGAATGATGTAGCCGTCCTCCCACTGCAACGGCTTGGTCAACACCTCGGCATGGAAACCGCCCCAAGTGCCGATGCTTTCCTGAATGAGAAAATTCGGTGTACACGTCGCCAACTGGAAACTCGCCGCCGCACCAATCGGCCCGTTGTACAGATGCGGGGCAATTTGCGCGTAATAGGCCTCGGCCATGCTGGCGATCTTCTTGGCTTCGAGCAGGCCGCCGCAACGCGCGACGTTCATCTGCAGAATCGATGCACCGCCGGCCTGCAACAGTTTGAAGAATTCGTACTTGGTGGTCAGGCGTTCGCCTGTAGCAATCGGGATACTGGTCTTGGCCGCAACCTGGGCCATGGCCTCTTCCTGCCCGGGCGGCACCGGCTCTTCGAACCACAGCGGATCGTATTTTTCCAGGCGCTTGGCCAGACGTATCGCCGAGGACGGCACCATCTGCCCATGGGTGCCGAACAGCAGGTCGCATTTGTTGCCCACCGCCTCGCGGATCTTGCGGCAGAAGGTTTCGCAGCGTTCCAGCACTTCCAGCGAGATCTGGTGCCCGGAGTACGCGGTGTAAGGCCCGGCCGGGTCGAATTTCACCGCCGTGAAGCCTTTGTTCATGTTGTCGATGGCGCACTCGGCGGCCAGGTCCGGGTCGTCGTAGTCGTACTCGCCACGGCTGTTGACCGGATACAGATAGGTGTAGGAACGTAGGCGCTCGTTAACCTTGCCGCCGAGCAACTCGTAAACCGGCTTGTTCGCCGCTTTGCCGATGATGTCCCAGCACGCCATCTCCAGACCGCTGACCACGCCCATCATGGTCAGGTCCGGACGCTGGGTGAAACCACTGGAATAGGCCTGACGAAAGAAGCGCTCGATGTGGTGCGGGTCCTGATCGAGCAGGTAGCGTTCGAACACGTCCTCGATGATTGGCAACATGGCTTTGGGGCCGAAGGTCGCGGCGTAGATCTCGCCAACACCTTCAATGCCGCAGTCGGTCTTGAGCTTGACGAACAGCCAGTACATACCGCCGACGTGCGGTGGCGGTACAGCAACGATATGGGTTTCAAGGGCGACGATTTTCATCTCAGGCACCTGTCTTGTTCAAGGATTGGCGATTGATTCGGGCGCGCAGGGTCACGGCAGCCAGGGTGCCGAGGAAGCCGACGAAGGCGATGTAGCCGAAGTAGAGCTTGTAACCGAGGGCACCGGGATACTGCTCGGTGAGGTAGCCGTTGATCAGCGGAATGAAGGCGTCCGGCAGGTAACCGACCACCGAAACAATGCCGATGGCCAGGCCGGTGATGCGCAGCGGAATGTTGCAGGTATCGAGGATCGCCCAGTACAGCCCGCGAATCGCATAGGTCATCAGGCCGATGAAAATCACCGTGCTGATCAGCAGGCCGATGCTGTTGAGCGACGGGAACACGATCAGGCCGACAATCGCCAGACTCGCCAGTAACAGCGCAACGATCAGCACCGAAATATTCGAGAACCTGTCCCCCAGCCAGCCGCCACCGATGCCGCCAACCGGGCGCATCCACAGTTTGATCGTGGTGATGGTGCCGGCCATGACGGCCGTCATGCCGCTGCCCTGAAGGTAATCGGAGAAGCTGTAGGTGGCCCAGAAGATGTGATAACCGCAGAACACAATCGCGGTGACCAGCCATAGCTCGGGAATCTTCACCAGTGTCGCCAGGTCGGTGAGCAGATTGAATTTGCCCTTCTCCACCGCCGGCGTGTCCTGCATCGACTTCGGATCCTTGATCAGCACCAGCACACAGCCGATGGCGATACAGGTAAAGGCGTAGAGATAGACCACGTGCCGGAAGCCTTCGGCGGTGGACTCGCCACGGGTTTCGGTGGCAAAGGCAAACAGCCCCAGAGCAACGGTCGCCAACAAGGCTTCAATCAGGCCACGACCACCGTCGAGGATGCCGAAGAAACGCCCCTGTTCGGTGTGATGCGCGATCATTTTCACGCGCTTGAGCACCGAGGCCCAGAAGGTCAAACCGGTGGTCAGTCCCCAGCAACCGAAGATGATCATCAACTCGGTCATCGACGGCGCGGTCGAGTACCAGAGGCCCAAAACGCCCGTGGCCACCAGCGAGAAGAAAATCAGGAAACGCGGCGCAATGCGGTCGGCCAGCCAACCGCTCGGCAAGTAGCAGAGCAGAAAAATCGTGCCGAGGATCGAGTACAGATAGCCCAGTTCACTGTGGCTGATCTGGAACACCTCGAGCATGGTCGTTTGATAGACCTGGCGCAGGTACAGAATCGGATAGATCGCGCCGGCGGCCAGCACCAGCAACATCAATTGGACGTAGCGACTTCCCTTGTCACTTTGGCTTTTCACAGCCGCGTTGGAACCCTGAACAGCGGCAGCAGAGGATGCATGCTTGGACATTGAAGTGACCTCGGGCGACCCGTGCTCCGGGCGCCCCTGATAATTGTTTTTATAGATGAAGCGTGAGGCGTGTCGCGGTGGATCAGTACTTCATGACCACAAGTCGGGTCTGGGTAAATTCGAGCATGCCGTGCTTGCCGTCATCACCGCCCAGGCCGGAGCGTTTCCAGCCGGCGTGGTAGCCCTGATATGGGTCGGCCGGGGTGCGATTGACGTACAACTCGCCAGCCTCGATGGCGTTGGCGACTTTCTGCGCGGTGCGGTAATTCTCGGTGTAGAGCACCGACGCCAGGCCGAACTGGTGGTCGTTGGCCATTGCCAGCGCCTCGTCGATGTCGCGGTACTTGAGCACCGGCAGCACCGGGCCGAAGATTTCCTCCTGGACGATTTCCATGTCCTGACGGCAGCCGCTGAGCAGCGTTGGCGGATAAAAATGCCCCCGACCTTGCGGCAGGACACCGCCGCACTCCAGGGTCGCCCCGTCGGCCACGGCACGTTCGACCATCGCGTGAATGTTTTTCTGTGAGCTGGCGTTGGCCAGCGGGCCCATCAGGCTGGCGTCGGTGGCGCGGTCGCCGAATTTGACCTCGGCGATTTTGCTTTTGAGCAAGTCGAGGAACCGGTCGTAGATACTTTCCTGCACATAGACACGCTCGACCGCAGTGCACAGTTGCCCGCAGTGCGTGGTCTTCGAGGCAATGACCGCCGTCGCAGCCGCTTCCAGATCGGCATCCGCCTCGATGATCGCCGGAGTCTTGCCGCCCAGTTCCAGCGACGGCTTGGCGATATTGGCCTTGCAGTAATCGAGGACGATGCGCCCGGCGTTGACGCTGCCGGTCAGGGTAATCAGGCCTACCGATTTATGCGTGCAGACCGCCGCCGCCGTGGCGTGGTCCATGGTCAGAATATTGATGACACCTGCCGGCATGCCCGACTGCTGCACCGCTTTGGCAATTTCGAACGCCGAGGTCGGTGTGTTGTTGCTCGGACGCACCACCACGGTGTTGCCGGTAATCAGCGCCGGGGCGATTTTGCGCAACAGGGTGTAGACCGGGTAGTTGAACGGAATCAGGCAGGCGACAACGCCGATCGGTTCGCGATGCAAAAACAGGTTTTCATCAGGGCTGTCGCTGGGAATGATTTCGCCTTCGATACGGCGTGCCCATTCAGAATGATAACGAGTGATCTGCGCCGCATAGCGCGCTTCATTACTGGCGTCGCTAACGCTTTTGCCGGACTCGGCGGCCAGTGCGGCGCCAATGGCTTCAGCACGATCCTCAAGGGCTGCGGCCAAGGCTCGCAGGTGTTCGGCGCGCTCGATGCTGGTGAGTTTGCCCCAAAGCTTTTGCGCGATGGTCGCAGCGTCGACCGCGGCAGTGGCCTCCTCGGCAGTGGCGCCCGACACATGGCCCAGCAACGCTTCGGTGGCCGGATTGTAGACCGCAATCAGCGCTGCGCTGGCAGGCTCGATGAATTGGCCGTTAACAAAATTTCGCTCGATTCGCATGTGCATCGCCCATCGTTTGTTTTTATCAATGCCGCCAGTCTTGTCATCGATGGCGGGTTGAACAAACGATTTATCGGGCGTTTAAACATGCAAAAAATGCAGGTTACTCCTGGCTCCACCGCAAACACCTGTGGGAGCGAGCCTGCTCGCGAAGAGGTGGGTCATTCACAGATGATGGCGGCTGATCCAACGCTTTCGCGAGCAGGCTCGCTCCCACAAGGGGATTTGGGGTGTGTCAGGAAGCAGCCGTCGAAGGCTCCAACTGACGTTGCGCCAGCCAGATTTCTTCTTGCAGCCACTGACTGAACACCTGCAACTGCGGCATTTCCGTCTGCTCCGGCCGGGTCACCAGCCAATAGGATTGATGCCCTTCGACATGCACATTCAGCACTTGGGTCAGCTGCCCGCTGGCCAGCTCCGTCGCGACCATGTGCCAGTCGGCAATGGTGATTCCCAGCCCATCGGTCGCGGCCTGAATCGCCAGGTCCAGCAGGTCGAACTCATAACCGCCCTGGGTATCCACACCAGTGATCCGTGCCGCATCGAGCCAGTGTTTCCAGGTCAGGTAGCGCTGATCTTCCTTGGCCAACACATGCAGTAACGTAAGGCGATTGAGGTCGACGCCCTGCTCGCCACTCTCGCGGGCATACAGCGACGGCGCGCACACCGCGATGTGCCGCTCCTGGATCAACAGCGAACTGTCGAGACCATCCCACTCCCCATCACCAAAACGGATGGCGCAATCGAGGGTACTCGTTTCCGCGAGGCTGTCCTGCAAGCGCGTCGTAATGCTCAATTCCAGTTCGGGGTGCCGCTCGCGCAGACGCCCCAGCCGCGGCATCAACCAGCGACTGGTGAAGGTCGGCGGCGCGTTGATGTGCAAGCGATTGGAATGGGTTTTCTGTTGGATGCTGCGCACCGTCAGCTCGATCTTGTCGAACGACTGATGCAGCGCCCGCAACAGAATCTTGCCAGCCCCCGTCAGCTCCAAATGATGATGGCGGCGCTCGAGCAGGCTTTCGCCAAGCTGTTCCTCCAGTTGCCGCACCTGGCGGCTGACCGCACTTTGCGTGACATTGAGCAACTCGGCGGCGCGGGTGAAGCTGCCGGTGCTGCCGGCGACTTCGAACGCCTTGAGCGCGTTCAGGCCAGGCATTTTGCGTTTCATATCAAAGCACTCGAAAACCGCTGACAAGGCGCAGAGCATCCCATGAGTGTGTGGGACTGTCCTACAGGATTTTTCGAGTAACTTGCATTCGACGCAGGTTTCTCCAGCGTTTTTATCGTTTGTTCAACAATCGGCACATGGCAAAACTGCGCGGCATCTCTAATAAAAACAATCGAGAGCCGCTCCATGCCCATCCCCTCTTCGTTTCGCCTGCGCACGACTTCCATCGCTCTGTTCTGCAGCTTTGCCGCCCCGGCAATGGCGGTGCAGGTCACCGACAATCTTGATCTGGGCGGTGCCATCCGCGCGCGCTGGGATGTCGACCCGGATCGCGACATTCAGAAGTTCGGCCTCGACACGGTATTCCTCAGCGCAAAATACAATTCGGACAGCTGGATCGGTGAGGCTCAGTACCGTTTCTATGGCCGCTCCTACCCGTACCAGTACACGAAAAACTATGGCGACATCCAATTCGCCAAGTTCGCGTGGGTGGGCTACAAATTCAACCCCGACCAGCAGGTGCAAGTGGGCCTGAACACCGTACCGTTCGGTTTGCAGCCATACTTCGGCAGCACGTTCTACGAGACGCTGGGCAACGTTATCGGCCTGGAAGATGTGCAACAGGTCGGCGCCAAGTACATCCAGCAAACCGGCGCATGGAACATTCAGGCCGGGTACTACGTGCGCCCCGCGTGGCAAGGCAAAGGCACCAGCAACGGAGTGAGCTACTCAAGCGTTGTATCCGAGGCCGACGACTATGTGGCTGACGGCAGCGACAACCAGGAGCGCAACACCATCGTGCTGCGCGTGGCCAAGGCGCTGGACCTCGGCCCGTGGAAGTCCGAGGTCGGCGTCTCCGGCCTGACGTCGAGCCTTCAGAACAGGGACACCGACAACGACGGCCGTCGCAATGCCGTTGCCGTGCATTACCTGGGCAAGAACGGTCCATGGGGCGTGCAGTTGCAGGCCGCGCGGCAGCAGATGTCACCGCGCAATCCGGGCACTGATGAACTGGTAACCCTTGGTGGTTACGACGGCACTTTCAACGTCGCCAGTCGCGGCAATCTGTACGTGGCAGACCTGAGTTATGACGTGAGCGGCAAATACCTGTTCGATCAAGTCAGCGGCATCAAGCTCTACGCCAACTACAGTGCCTTCGACAAATCCGCCAGCGGCTTCAGGACGTCGGAACGGATGATCCTCGGCAGCTCGTTTTCGGTGAGTAAATTGTGGGTGGCGGCTGAATGGCTGATCGGCAAGAACGATCCGTATATCGGTGGCAGCAGCTACACCCAGAGTTTGGGTGCTGGGGGCCTGGATCAGTGGGAAAACCAGATGTATGTGAACATCGGGTATTACTTCTGACCGCCAGTATTCCTGCGCCAGTCAGTACGCCATAGCGACAACCGACATTTCAGACTGATCGCCCTGCGCTGGTATCGACAGCCAAAAAAAAGCAGAAACCGGAATCCGGTTTCTGCTTTTTTGCACCCGACAATTGCTACAGGCAATCACGCACAGACTGGCGTAGCGACCCGGACTTGGCCCACGGCGGGCCTTGGTACAAGGAAACGCTGCTGCCGTCCTTGTATTTGACGATTTCGAGAATCTCGTCAGCCGTGATGATGCTCGGCGCGGTGATGCGGTAACCGTTGGAGATCGATGTCTGCGAGGTTTTCGCAACATCCTTCTGCCACAACGGCAATACGCACGCGGCATAGTCTTTGGGCGCCTTGCTAGTGGTCTTTCTGACATTGGGCTCACCCGGCACCAACGATGTCGGCAACGAGCACCCTGCCAACATGACCAACGCCAGACTCCCGATCCATATCCGCATGATGTTTCCTTTTGCAAAAAAAGTGAATGTACCGCCTAACAGACAACACATCCATCGTGGCATCGCGCCCGCTGTGGAGATTGGACAATTTTTTACACCCCCATTCAGCGGTATCACAGAAAAACCACCCACGACGGGTGAAAAATGCGACTACTCTTTTTTACCGAGAATGTTCCGGAGGTGATCATGCGTCTCAACGAATACGAACACGAACTGCAACGCGACTTGCAAAGCGTCGCGTCGGATCTGCGCTGGTCGGCAGTCGATCTGAAACGCATCGCCGAGCAGCTGCGCAAATCTGGTAACGAGGCTGACGCGCAGTCAGTACTGAGATCCTGTGAGGTCTTGCAAAGCGATGAAGAGCGGCTGCAATTGTACGCCAGGGAAGTGAAGGCACGGGCAATCAGTCGCACCAAAGTCCACTGACACACACTTATTACCGCTGCAAACTAAAGCCCTGGCGTTAGCCGGGGCTGCTTTTGTAAAACCCTTTATCTCGCCTCGTAACCCTGAACACGCGTTTAGGGTTTTCAGTATCCGCTCGTACCGCGCAAGCCTGTTTCAGCATTTGGCACTTCTCTCAATACTCGACGCTCCAACGTCAAAGGAACCTTTAACCAAAGGTCCGGCTCGAATATTGCAGTTTTATTTCTTTTTTGTGACAGCGGTAACAGGCAACCGATGAAAGTACGTGCAACCGTCATCTGCGAACAGAATCGACATATCCTCCTGGTGCGCAAGCCCCGCTGCCGCTGGAGTTTGCCGGGCGGCAAAGTCGAACCTGGAGAAACCCGGGCGGACGCTGCCGTGCGCGAATTGCAGGAAGAAACCGGGCTGAATGCCGATGAAGTGCTCTACCTGATGGAACTGCAATACGGCGGAACCCGACATCATGTCTATGAGGCTTCGGTGCTAAACATAGAAGAGTTGCGCCCGCAGAACGAAATCACTGATTGCATCTGGTTTCCGTTAGGCGCGGTACAGAATCTGGATACCAGCGAAGCAACGCTTCGCATCGTCCGGGCATTTCAACGGCGTTTATAAACATCAACCGGCGAAGGCCCTGCGGCCGGCACTCATTTCTGTACGCAATTCGCCAATAAAGTTGGAAATGTCGCGGATCGTGACGAGATGTTCCGGGGAAACGCCGTTGAGCAGCAACTCGACACGTCCGCTGCCGGGCTCATAGACTTTGATTTGAAGCAGCCCCTGAGGCGTTGAAATGCACTCGCATTTAAACTTGGGAAAGCCGGATTCGACAATGCGACAGATGTCGGCAATGGCAAGCATGGCGGGGCGCCTCGCAGGCGTTGAATCGATCGATCCGTAGAGCATAGATGGGCAATGACTGCCCCGCCCCCCGAAAAACGTCAACCCGATCACACTTTTCATGCGTCCCGTCAGTGAGAATCGTGATCCCAGATCCAGTTCCACATGCCCGGCAACTGCACCGATTCGGAACTTTGCCGAACCGTACGCGCCAGCGCAGCCTTCTCCAGTTCAGCGTGATCGTCATAAAAAGGCTTTTGCGCCAATCTCACGCCGGTGGTCGCGGCGCTATCGAGCAGGATTTGCAGGTATTCGCGCATATGCCGCGCGGTATAGCGGTTGAGATCATGAAAGGTCACCACCACAGGAATCACACCGTCCACTGTCGGAAACTCTCCCAGGGCGATGCGCTCACGCACTTGCGATAGCTGCTGCAACATGTTCGCCCGTCGGCGCGGGCTGGCGTTGAAGCCCCAGATCTTGCCGTCATTGGCACTCAGATCCGTAAGCAACACCTGCAAGCCATGCTGTTGATAGGCGGCGAACGTGCGTTTGTCGTAATTCCAGAATGGCGGGCGCAGCAACTTCGGTGGCGCTCCGGTGAGGGCGGCAATGTCAGCGGAGCCGTTGCCCAGCGATTCGTTGAGTTCCTGCGGGGTGAGCGAGCGATGGTTGGTGTGCCAATGGGTCGCCGTATGAAAACCGAGGACATGCCCCTCTTCGAACTCGCGCCGCATGATGTCGCGACCGATTTCGCTGTTGCCAGCCCGGGGGGCACGCGTCTGGACGAAAAATACCGCTTTGATGCCCGCCTGCACCGGGTTGTCTTTCAGGCTGTCGAGCACCTTCGCTGATGGATTCCAGAAACTCGAGGCGCTGGGGCCGTCATCGAACGTCAGCAGAAAACGCACCGGCGCTTGAGCCTTCAGCCGGGATTCGGTTTGCGCGGTCAGTTCAATGGGCGCGGCAATGCAGCCGGCCAGCACCAGGGCGATGACCGCTGCACAAAAAAGTTTGAATCCGGATGTCATGTTTTGCCTTCAGTCCGACCACTGCGTTCATGTACCGATTGGCAAAACTCCCTCGCCCTGATCCAGCCCTGCGCTCGGCTTCGCGGGCCGAGGTTGGATAAGGTACACAGGGTTTGGTTCCAGCGCTCGCTCTGTGCACCAGTGGCTGCTGAAACGAGGCGACACGTTCATCGGTCACCTCGCCAAGGAGTGAAGCAAAGAGCCAACTAAGCTGATATTTCCTACAGGAGATTCAGCCGATGTGCGGAAGACTCTCGCAATACCGGGGCATTCACGATTTCGTCGCAGTGCTGAGCATTCCCGATGCGCTGATCAATCATGTCGGCGAAGCGCCGCTGGCTCGATACAACGCAGCGCCGACCACCGCGCTGGCGGTCCTGCATCAACACGAACAACGTGTGTATGCGGACAATCTGCGCTGGGGCTGGAGTCCGCACTGGGCAAAGGACCGCGCCGCACCGATCAATGCGCGGGTGGAGAAAGTCGCGCACGGGCCGTTTTTCCGCGCAATCTGGCGTCACCGCTTGATCGTGCCAGTCGATAACTGGTTCGAATGGGTCGATGCCGAGGACAAAACCCGACAACCATGGCTGATTCGTCGGGTGGATCATGAGCCAGTTTTCTGCGCCGCCATTGGGCAATTTCCGACACCGGGTGCCGATGCTCGTGACGACGATGGCTTCGTCATCATCACTGCCGACAGCATGGGCGGCATGCTCGATATCCACGACCGTCGACCGGTGGTGCTCAACGCCGAACTGGCGCGCGAATGGCTCGACCCGGCGACCCCGGTGGAACGAGCCGAGCAGATGCTGTTGTTCGAGGGTGAAGACGCAACGGCGTTTGAGTGGCACAAGGTCGCCAAAGCCGTCGGCAACTCACGCAATCAAGGCCCCGAGTTGATCGCTGAAGTGGCCTGAAAATCTGCCAGCGCTACACGTTCTCTTATGTAGGAGTTGCCGAAGGCTGCGATCTTTTGATCTTGAAAACCACAAGCAAAGATCGCAGCCTTCGGCAGCTCCAGGGTGACGCGTAGCGTTTACAAACAGTGTTTCAATCTTGAGACAAGCGTATATAAAACAGTCGTTTGAGCGAACTAACCGCCTGTCTGACATTTCAATCGTCATACATACATTTACATTCGCTACGGATAGCATGCGCGCCGCATTTCCAATTGGTATACCAGTTGACTGCAAAGTCAACAAGCCAGAATTCCCCCATAACGTCTACAAGCCTTGCAGAGAAATAAGTTGCGCGACGATTTTGCAATCAAACAGGTCGGAGGCCTGGAGTGTATTCATCTGTCCACGACAGAACGCCTTCAACTCGACTGTTTTATCGGCCATTACATCAAGACCCGAAACCTGAGTTCAGTCCCTGACATCGAACGTATCCTGCGCATCACTCTGGATGAGTATCCCGGCCAGGCGCCGGTGATGGTCAACGAGCTCAATGCCTGGATCGACCGAACACTGGGTTACCGGGCGGCACACCCCGATTTCTCGCAGCTGGAAGACCTTTGAAACGCCAAAGCCCCGTTGATTCGGGGCTTTGGCAATTCATCATTCAAGGTTTTAGCGGGCGTTCCTGATCGCGATCCGACAGCTCTCGGCTGTCGTCATGCTTCCAGGTCTGCTCCTCTCTCCTCTTCTGTTGCTCGACCTCTTCTTCTGATGGCTCATCCTCATCATCCAGATGCGTTTTCTCAGTTGCCATATCCGCCTCGCTTTCAGAAGTCATTCATCGTCGATAAAGCGTAGAACAGTTTTCATCGCGCAACTTGTAACCACTCGACGCTGACAGCAAACACCATGTCCGGCTAACAAATGCGCTAAATCGCACCGCCCGTGAGCCGCGGCTGGCGTAACATGGCACCCATCACAAATGCGTCAGGGAGACGACATGCTGTACCGAATCGCAGCCGACGGGCTGGTGCTGTTTCATTTGCTGTTCATTCTATTCGTGCTGTTCGGCGGACTGCTGGTGCTCATGTGGCCGCGACTGATGTGGCTGCACTTGCCGGCCGCCGCGTGGGGCTTCGCGGTCGAGGTGTTCCACCTGACTTGCCCCCTGACCTATTGGGAAAACCTGATGCGCCACGCCGCCGGGCAAACCGAGTACGCCGGCGGTTTCATCGAACATTACATCTGGCCGATCATCTACCCGGCCGGGCTTACACCGCAGATTCAACTGGTGCTAGGCAGCGTGGTGCTGATGATCAACCTGCTGGTTTACGGGCGATTGATCCGCTCGTGGAAACTGCGCCGAGCCAGCCGTATTTCGATTTAACGCGACGCAGGCTTCAAGGCCTCCAGCCACGCCGGATCAAGGCGTGGCTGGTCGACATCGAGACCCAGCGCTTGCATCCGCTCTTTGTGCTGTTCGACTTCACGATGCAACTGCGCATGATCGCTGGAGTTACCATCCAGTTCATGCATCTGCGTCAGCCCCTGATGATAGAAGCGCAACACTTTCATCGCGATCGGGTCGTTCTTTTCCACTGCCGCCGTCACCTGATGCATCACATTGGTGACGCTCATCAAATTGCGCTTGAGCCGCCAGCTATAAACCGCCGGCGCCATCCAGCTCTGATTCCAGAAGCGCCCGCGCAGCAATGCCGCCGTCAGCAGAAATGCCAGAAAAACCCCGCCGACATTAAACCGCAGGTTATCGCCGCCCGGTTCTCCGAACAGTTGCACCGCCACCGTTGAAAACAACATCGCCAGCACCAGGAACAGCACGGCGATGATCAGCGTGCTGCGGCGGGTCTGCTGGCGAAAAGTGGCGGCGTCCATCGGCTGAATCTCGAACATCACTAATGACTTCCTTGAGCAAGAAAAAGAGGCACAACAGAAAAACGGGCCCGCGCATTATCGCCTCTGCGATGGATTTAGCTATGCTGGGGCCCCTTTTCATCTTTTCATCGTCCAACGGGGACATGGCGGTATAGCGCAGATCGTGCCATCTTCATTCATGGATACACACTATTCGGATGCCATTCGCCTGGTTCTGGGATGACATCGTTTTAAGGATCATTGCATGACCCAACGACACGTAATCAATGCTTCGGTCAGCCCCAAAGGCAGCCTGGAAACCCTTTCTCAACGTGAAGTGCAGCAACTGAGCGAAGCCGGATCCGGCAGCACCTACACCCTGTTCCGCCAGTGCGCCCTGGCCATCCTCAACACCGGCGCTCATGTCGATAACGCCAAGACCATTCTTGAAGCCTACAAGGACTTCGAAATCCGCATTCACCAGCAGGATCGCGGTGTGCGCCTTGAGCTGCTGAACGCTCCGGCCGATGCCTTCGTCGACGGCGAAATGATCGCCAGCACCCGGGAAATGCTGTTCAGCGCCCTGCGAGACATCGTCTACACCGAAAACGAACTCGACAGCCAACGCATCGATCTCAGCACCTCGCAAGGCATCAGCGACTACGTCTTTCACCTGCTGCGCAACGCCCGCACCCTGCGCCCGGGTGTCGAGCCGAAAATCGTCGTGTGCTGGGGCGGTCACTCGATCAACACCGAAGAATACAAATACACCAAGAAAGTCGGCCACGAACTGGGCCTGCGCAGCCTCGACATCTGCACCGGCTGCGGCCCCGGCGTGATGAAGGGCCCGATGAAAGGCGCGACCATCGCCCACGCCAAACAGCGTATTCACGGCGGTCGCTACCTCGGTCTGACCGAGCCGGGCATCATCGCTGCCGAAGCGCCAAACCCGATCGTCAATGAGCTGGTGATCCTGCCGGACATCGAGAAACGTCTGGAAGCGTTCGTGCGTGTCGGCCACGGCATCATCATCTTCCCGGGCGGTGCCGGTACGGCGGAAGAGTTCCTCTACCTGCTGGGCATCCTCATGCATCCGGACAACGAGGGCCTGCCGTTCCCGGTCATCCTGACCGGGCCGAAACATGCTGCACCGTATCTGGAGCAGCTCGACGCGTTCGTCATCGCGACCCTCGGTGAAGCGGCCAAGCAGCACTACGAAATCATCATCGACGACCCGACTGAAGTCGCGCGCCAGATGACCCAGGGCCTTAAAGCCGTGAAGCAGTTCCGCCGCGAGCGTAACGACGCGTTCCACTTCAACTGGCTGCTGAAGATTGACGAGGGCTTCCAGCGTCCGTTCGATCCGACCCACGAAAACATGGCCAACCTGAAACTGCACCGCGACCAGCCACCGCATGAACTCGCGGCCAACCTGCGCCGGGCGTTCTCAGGGATCGTGGCCGGTAACGTCAAGGACAAGGGCATTCGTCTGATCGAGGAACACGGCCCGTACCAGATCCGTGGTGACGCCGCGATCATGCAACCGCTCGACGCACTGCTCAAAGCCTTCGTCGCCCAGCACCGGATGAAACTGCCGGGCGGCGCGGCGTATGTGCCGTGCTATCGAGTGGTGGCGTAAGGTTCGGCCACAAGACACCCTTGTAGGAGCTGCGGCACGCTGCGATCTTTTGATCTTGTTTTTAAAGGTCAAAATCAAAAGATCGCAGCGTGCCGCAGCTCCTACAGGAATTTGTGTCAGGCAAAGATCTTGTGCTCAACGCAAAACCCTGTGGGAGCTGGCTTGCCAGCGATGACGGCCGAACGTTCACCCTCAACCCCGCAGCCTCTCTCAATCCGTCAACCGCGCCGCCAACGCCTTCGCCTGCAACGCCACATCCGTCACCGCCGTACTCTCCCACCACATCCCGCGCAACGGCGGGCCCATTGCGAACAAGCGACTCGCTGCTTGCCCGTGTTCGTCCACAACAGCTCCGTCAGGCGCTGCCGTAATCCCTAACGCCAAAGGCCCAGGCTGCACCAGACCCCGCGCCAACAATTGCTGTGGCAACGGTCGCGCCACACGACGCCAGTCATATTCGATACCGCTGGAGTTGATCAGCGCTGCGCCATGTACCACGCAGGTTTGCGCTTCACCCCGCGGACGGATGCGAATACTCACACCACCCTCCGCGCAAGGCTCAAGCCCTTTGAACGAAGCTGCGTGAATGCGCAACCGCCCTTCGCTATGCAGACGCTCGACCAACTGCGCACTCAACGGTGGCGAACGATGGTGATGGCTTTCCCACCAAGGCCGCACATGACGTACGAATTGTCGACGCTGCACGTCAGTCGCCTGGCTCCAAAGTCGGCCGATGTGTGCACGCACCGTGTCCAGTGGCGCTTGCCAATCGATGCCTTGTGCGATGGCGTCGCGGCAATGCCGTCGCAACTCGCGCAGTAACTGTCGGGGGGAACGAATGCCGTGGTCTTCAGCAAGAAAATCTACCCAGCCCGGCGGTTGTCGACGAACATGGGGCAGCAAGCCATGACGGGAAAACACCTCGATCGGCCCACGATGCCCAGCCTGCTCCAGCGATACCACGGCATCGACCATGGTCAGGCCGGAACCGATGATCAGCACGCTCGATTGCGCATCGAGCTGACGCATGGCCGCTACATTCCACGGGTCCAGAGCGGCGGCGTTGAGACCACTGGATTGCGTCTGCGGTGTGCGCGCGGCCGGGAACATGCCGGTGGCGAGTACTGCGTACGCGCCGTGCAATTGTTGGCCATTGTCCAGGGTGAGCTGCAATGAATCCGTATCGATTTGCAGATCGACGGCCTCTGCGCGGATGTGCTCGACGGTCGAACCCTGCTGCGCGCCGTCCTCTCGTGCTTCGGCTAAACGCTGCTGCACGTAAACACCGAACAGTCCGCGCGGCGGGAACAGTTCACTGACCGGCACCTGTTGCTCGGCAGACTCGGGCCAGCCGCCCGAAGCGATGTGCTCGGCCAGCCATTGCGTCAGGTCATCCGGGTTATCCGGATCGACGCTCATCCGCGCCGCGTTGCCATTGAGCGTGTGGCCCAACTCCACCGCACTATAGGCCTCACCACGGCCGAGTTCCGCGCGCGGCTCAATGACCAGAATCCGGCGCTGGCCTGGCCGACGCAACAACTGCACCGCCAGCATCGTGCCGCTGAGGCCACCGCCGATGATCAGAATGTCTGCGTGCTGGTTCATTCAAATCACCACATTACGCACAAACCGCGCCGCCACCGGCCCGTCATTGCGATAGGCATGCGGCTGATTACTGGCAAACATGAAGAACTCCCCCGTGCCGATCTGCTGCGCATGATCGCCAAGCATCAACGTCAGGCAACCCTCAAATACATAAATCTGTTCACTCCAGCCATCGGCGTCCGGTTGCGACGGATAGACCTCGCCCGGTTGCAGGCACCATTCCCATTGCTCGACTTCGCGGGTTGCGGTGGCTTTGGACAGCAACACGGCTTTGCTGCCGGGGATGCTCCCGGCCCACGCCACTTCGTTGATGCGGCTCGGATCGCGCGCGTCAGGGGCCTGGATCAAATCGCTGAAGGCAACATCGAGTGCTTCGGCGACGCGATCGAGGGTGGTCAGGCTGACGTTCTTTTCGCCCGCCTCGATCGCCACCAGCATCCTCCGACTCACTCCGGACTTTTCCGCCAGCGCGGTCTGGCTCATGTCGGCAGCGTGCCGCAAGCGCCGGACGTTCTGGCTGACGTGTTGCAGGACGGAGGCGCGTTGGCTGGAATCTTTGTGCACTATATTGCTCACTCGGTGGGGTTGGGCAGTATACTGCGCAACATTTGGCGCATTGTGCGTCGCTCTTTCTCTCGTGCGCAAGGACATGACGTCAGTGAATCGCTCCGACACCTCCTCTCGTTTCTCCCGCTTCAGCAAGGCCGAGTGCGTGCTGGTGGTGATCACCATGATCTGGGGCGGCACCTTTTTGCTGGTGCAGCATGCGATGACCGTCAGCGGCCCGATGTTCTTCGTCGGCCTGCGCTTTGCCGCCGCAGCGGCCATCGTCGCGCTTTTTTCGTGGCGGCACCTGCGTGAGCTGACCTTGTTCGAACTCAAGGCCGGCGCCTTCATTGGCGTAGCAATCATGCTCGGTTACGGCCTGCAGACGGTCGGGTTGCAGACAATTCCAAGCAGTCAGTCGGCGTTCATTACTGCGTTGTACGTCCCGTTCGTGCCGTTGCTGCAATGGCTGGTGCTGGGGCGGCGACCGGGTTTGATGCCGAGCATTGGCATCATGCTGGCGTTTACCGGATTGATGCTGTTATCGGGGCCGTCCGGAGCCTCGCTGAATTTCAGCCCCGGTGAAATCGCCACACTGATAAGCGCCGTAGCCATTGCTGCTGAAATCATTTTGATCAGCACCTACGCCGGCCAGGTGGATGTACGCCGGGTGACCGTGGTGCAACTGGCAACGACCTCAGTGTTGTCATTTTTGATGGTGGTGCCGACTGGCGAAGCGCTTCCGGATTTTTCCTGGCTGCTGCTCGCAACGGCTTTGGGCCTGGGCGCGGCAAGTGCGGCTATTCAGGTCGCGATGAACTGGGCGCAGAAGAGTGTTTCGCCGACCCGAGCGACGCTGATCTACGCCGGTGAGCCGGTATGGGCAGGGATTGTAGGGCGGCTTGCTGGCGAGCGCTTGCCGGCGATTGCTCTGTTGGGCGCCGGGTTGATTGTGGCGGCGGTGATCGTCAGTGAGTTGAAGACCAAGGGTAAGCATTCGGAGGAAGTGCTGGAGGATTTTGACCGCGAGACTGAGCGCTGAGGATCTTGAAGATCAAAAGATCGCAGCCTTCGCCAGCCCCTACATTGGAATGCGTTTTCCTGTAGGAGCTGCCGCAGGCTGCGATCTTTTTTCGCCCATGAAACAAGGCCAAACACAAATATCCAGACTACTTTGTAGGATTCTGAGACATCCTGGCGTTTGGTGATCGGGGAGCTGGCACGTATGATGCTTCACAAACTTCCGCAGATTAGAAGCCTATGTCCCTGATAGTTCTACTGCTTCTGCCATTCATTGGCAGCTGTCTGGCAGCGGTGCTGCCACACAATGCGCGTAACACCGAATCCCTGTTGGCAGGTCTGGTCGCTCTGATCGGCGTCGTCCAGGTGGCTTTGTTGTACCCGCAGATCGCCAATGGCGGCGTCATTCGCGAAGAATTCATGTGGTTACCCAGTCTCGGGCTGAACTTCGTTCTGCGCATGGACGGTTTCGCCTGGCTGTTCTCGATACTGGTACTCGGGATCGGCTCACTCGTCTCTTTATATGCCCGCTACTACATGTCACCGGACGATCCGGTGCCGCGATTCTTCGCATTTTTCCTGGCGTTCATGGGCGCCATGCTTGGCCTGGTGATCTCCGGCAACCTCATCCAGATCGTGTTTTTCTGGGAACTGACCAGCCTCTTCTCTTTCCTGCTGATCGGATACTGGCACCACCGCTCCGATGCCCGTCGTGGCGCCTACATGGCGCTGATGGTCACAGGCGCCGGCGGACTATGCCTGCTGGCGGGGGTCATGATCCTCGGCCATGTCGTCGGCAGCTATGACCTTGACAAGGTCCTGGCCGCCGGCGATCTGATTCGCGCACATGCCCTCTACCCAATCCTGCTACCCCTCATTCTCATCGGCGCCTTAAGCAAAAGTGCCCAGTTTCCCTTCCACTTCTGGCTGCCCCACGCTATGGCGGCGCCCACGCCAGTCTCGGCGTATCTGCACTCGGCGACCATGGTCAAGGCCGGGGTTTTCCTGCTCGCACGCCTATGGCCATCGCTGTCCGGCAGTGAAGAATGGTTCTACATCGTCAGCGGCGCTGGCGCGTGTACGCTGTTGCTCGGCGCGTATTGCGCAATGTTCCAGAACGACCTCAAAGGCTTGCTCGCCTACTCAACCATCAGCCACCTGGGCCTGATCACGTTGCTGCTGGGCCTGAACAGTCCGCTGGCCGCCGTTGCCGCGGTATTCCATATCCTCAACCACGCCACGTTCAAGGCCTCGCTGTTCATGGCCGCGGGCATCATCGACCACGAGAGCGGCACCCGCGACATCCGCAAGCTCAGCGGTCTGATCAAGCTGATTCCGTTTACCGCAACGCTGGCGATGGTTGCCAGCGCCTCGATGGCCGGCGTGCCACTTCTCAACGGCTTCCTGTCGAAAGAGATGTTCTTCGCCGAAACCGTGTTCATCAATGCCACGGCGTGGGTCGAAGCCGCGCTGCCGATTGTCGCAACCATTGCCGGTACATTCAGCGTCGCCTATTCCCTGCGTTTCACCGTCGATGTGTTCTTCGGCCCACCGGCAACCGACCTGCCCCACACCCCGCACGAGCCGCCGCGCTGGATGCGTGCACCGGTCGAGTTGCTGGTGTTTACCTGCCTGATCGTGGGGATCTTCCCGGCACAAGTGGTTGGCCCGCTGCTCGCCGCCGCCGCGCAGCCCGTAGTGGGCGGCACCTTGCCGGAGTACAGCCTGGCAATCTGGCACGGCCTGAACGCACCGATGATCATGAGCCTGATCGCGATGTCCGGTGGCATCGCGCTTTACCTGTTACTGCGTAATCAGTTCAGACACGGCCGCTTCAAATACCCGCCACTGGTGGGACGCTTCAACGGCAAGCGCCTGTTCGAGCGCAGCCTTGTGGTGATGATGCGCATGGCCCGGCGCGTTGAACGCCGACTCGGCACCAGACGCCTGCAAATGCAATTGTTCCTGATGGTCTTGGCGGCTGTGCTCGCGGGCCTGATTCCGATGCTGCACAGCAGCCTGAGCTGGGGTGACCGGCCGAAGATTCCGGGCTCGATCGTTTTCGTGACCCTGTGGCTGCTGGCGATTGCTTGCGCCCTCGGCGCCGCGTGGCAGGCCAAGTATCACCGTCTCGCTGCCCTGACCATGGTCAGCGTCTGCGGCTTGATGACCTGCGTGACCTTCGTCTGGTTCTCCGCTCCGGATCTGGCGCTGACGCAATTGGCCGTCGAAGTGGTGACCACCGTGCTGATCCTGCTGGGGCTGCGCTGGTTGCCACGACGGATCGAAGAGGTTTCGCCACTGCCGAGCACGCTGCGCAAGGCACGCATTCGCCGTCTTCGCGACTTGATGCTGTCGATTGCGGTCGGCGCCGGCATGGCGCTGCTGTCCTACGCAATGCTCACGCGGCAGACGCCGAATGACATTTCCTCGTTCTACCTCAGTCGCGCCCTGCCTGAGGGCGGCGGCAGCAATGTGGTTAACGTGATGCTGGTGGACTTCCGAGGTTTCGACACCCTGGGTGAAATTACCGTGCTGGTCGCTGTTGCATTGACGGTGTTCGCCCTGCTGCGCCGCTTCCGTCCTCCGAAAGAAAGCCTGCAACTGCCGGCCCAGCAGCGCTTGCTGGCACCGGACGTGGTCACCGACCTGGTCAACCCGCGTTCGGCCAGCGACACCGCGCTCGGTTTCATGATGGTGCCGGCGGTGCTGGTGCGTCTGCTATTGCCGATTGCGCTGGTGGTGTCGTTCTACCTGTTCATGCGCGGACACAATCAGCCGGGCGGCGGATTTGTCGCCGGGCTGGTGATGTCGGTGGCGTTCATCCTGCAATACATGGTCGCCGGTACGCAGTGGGTCGAGGCACAAATGAGCCTGCGGCCACTGCGCTGGATGGGCACGGGGCTGCTCTTCGCCACCGCCACCGGGCTTGGTGCGATGGTGGCCGGATATCCGTTCCTCACCACCCACACCTGGCATTTCACCCTGCCGCTGCTGGGTGACATCCATATCGCCAGCGCGCTGTTCTTTGACATTGGCGTGTACGGCGTGGTGGTCGGCTCGACGCTATTGATCCTCACCGCTCTCGCCCACCAATCGGTACGTGGTCACAAGAACGCGTCCCTGCCCAAGGCCGTTGCCAGCAAAGGAGCCGTCTGATGGAAGAAGTCATCGCAATCGCCATTGGCATTCTCGCCGCCTCCGGCGTCTGGCTGATCCTGCGCCCACGTACGTTCCAAGTGGTCATGGGCCTGTGCCTGCTGTCCTACGCGGTCAACCTGTTCATCTTCAGCATGGGCAGCCTGTTCATCGGCAAGGAGCCGGTGATCAAGGACGGCGTGACCCAGGACTTGCTGCACTACACCGATCCGCTGCCGCAGGCGCTGGTATTGACCGCAATCGTCATCAGCTTCGCCATGACCGCATTGTTCCTCGTCGTTCTGCTCGCCTCGCGCGGCCTGACCGGCACCGACCACGTCGACGGCCGGGAGCCTAAAGAATGATGGCGATGACTCACCTGATCGCCGCACCGATTCTGCTGCCGCTGCTGACTGCCGCGATCATGCTGATGCTCGGCGAGCGGCACCGCCCGCTGAAGGCGAAAATCAACCTGTTCTCCAGCCTCCTCGGCCTGTTCATTTCAGTGATGCTGCTGCAATGGACGCAAACCACCGGCGTGCCCGGCTCAATCGGCGTATACCTGCCGGGCAACTGGCAGGCGCCGTTCGGCATCGTGCTGGTGGTTGATCGCCTCTCGGCGCTGATGCTGGTGCTCACCGGGGTCATTGGCGTCAGCGCCCTACTGTTTGCGATGGCACGTTGGGACGGCGCGGGATCGAGCTTCCACGCGTTGTTCCAGATCCAGTTGATGGGTTTGTATGGCGCGTTCCTGACCGCTGACCTGTTCAACCTGTTCGTGTTCTTTGAAGTGCTGCTGGCCGCCTCTTATGGCCTCTTGCTCCATGGCTCGGGCCGGGCACGGGTTTCGTCCGGGCTGCATTACATTTCGATCAACCTGCTCGCCTCGTCGCTGTTTCTGATCGGCGCGGCGTTGATCTACGGCGTCACTGGCACCCTGAACATGGCCGATCTGGCGGTGAAAATTCCGCTGGTTCCGGAAGCCGACCAAGGTCTGCTGCACGCCGGCGCAGGCATTCTCGCGGTAGCGTTCCTGGCCAAGGCCGGCATGTGGCCGCTGAACTTCTGGCTGGTGCCGGCCTACTCTTCGGCCAGCGCACCGGTAGCGGCGATGTTCGCGATCATGACCAAGGTCGGCGTGTACACCCTGCTGCGCCTGTGGACGCTGCTGTTCTCCGCCCAAGCCGGAGCCTCGGCGTTCTTCGGTGGTGACTGGCTGATCTACGGCGGCATGGTGACCATGGCCTGCGCAGCGCTGGCGATTCTTGCCGCGCAACGCCTTGAGCGCATGGCCAGCCTGAGCATTCTGGTGTCAGCGGGGATCCTGCTGTCGGCCGTCGGCTTTGCGCAGCCGAACCTGATCGGTGCGGCGTTGTTCTATCTGGTCAGTTCGACGCTGGCGTTGAGTGCGCTGTTCCTGCTGGCCGAGTTGATCGAGCGTTCGCGCTCAGCCAACGAAATCCCACTGGAAGACGAAAGCGAATTGCTGCCGCGACCACAGGAATCCCTGCAACCGCCCAAAGGCATCAACCTCGACGACGAGCAGAAAGCCGTGGTCGGCCAGGTCATCCCATGGACCATGGCGTTTCTCGGCTTGAGCTTTATCGCCTGCGCCCTGCTCATCATCGGCATGCCGCCGCTGTCCGGTTTCATCGGCAAACTCAACCTGATCAGCGCGTTACTCAATCCGCTGGGATTGGGCACCGCCGCGCCGATTTCCAACGCGGCATGGGCGCTGCTGGCGCTGTTGATCCTGTCTGGCCTGGCAGCGTTGATGGCGTTCTCGCGTCTCGGCATCCAGCGCTTCTGGACGCCAGAAGAGCGCCCGTCACCGCTGCTGCGCAAACTCGAATGCGCGCCGATTTTCCTGCTGCTGGGGCTGAGCATCGTCCTGACCTTCAAGGCCGAGCCGCTGATGCGTTACACCCAGGCCGCTGCTGACGCATTGAATAATCCCCAGCAATACGTCAATGCCGTGCTCGGCACTCGCGCCGTACCGAGCCCGGAAAGCAAGGCCGCCCTGTTGGAGGTGCAGCCATGAAGCGTGTATTTCCAGCACCTTTGCTTTCATTGGCGCTGTGTATCTTGTGGCTGACGCTGAACCTGTCAATCAGCCCCGGCAACCTGCTGCTCGGCGCAATACTTGGTTTCGCTGCGCCGTTGATGATGCGCAAATTGCGTCCCAAGCAAGTGCGTATCCGCCGTCCATGGACAATCGTGCGGCTGCTCCTTCTGGTTGGTCGTGATGTGGTGATGTCCAACTTGATCGTCGCTTGGGGTGTACTGAATGCAGGTCGTCGCCCGCCGCGCTCGAGCTTCATCAAAGTGCCGCTGGACCTGCGAGACGCCCATGGTCTGGCGACATTGTCGATGATCTGCACGGTAGTGCCCGGTACGGTGTGGTCAGAACTGGCGCTGGATCGCAGCATTCTGCTGGTACACGTATGGGATCTGGATGACGAAGCGCAATTCATCGAGCACTTCAAGAGCACTTACGAGCGGCCGCTGATGGAGATTTTCGAATGAGCCCATTACTCTCGAATGCGATTCTGCTGACGCTGTTTCTATTCTGTCTGGCCATGCTGCTGACGCTGTTGCGTCTGTTCAAAGGGCCATCGGCGCAGGATCGGGTACTGGCGCTGGACTATCTGTACATCGTTGCAATGCTGATGATGCTGACTCTGGGCATTCGCTATTCCAGTGACACTTACTTTGAGGCGGCGCTGCTGATCGCGCTGTTCGGCTTCGTCGGTTCGTTTGCCCTGGCGAAATTCCTGCTGCGTGGCGAGGTCATCGAATGAACGCGGAACTGTCTCTTTGGGTTGAGATTCCTGTGGCGATCCTGCTGGTGCTCAGCGGCGTGTTTGCCTTGATCGGCGCAATCGGATTGCTGCGGATGAAGGACTACTTCCAGCGCATGCACCCGCCGGCACTGGCGTCGACGCTGGGAGCGTGGTGTGTGGCGCTGGCCTCGATCATTTGCTTTTCAGCGCTGAAGTCCGGGCCGGTGCTGCATGCCTGGTTGATTCCGATTTTACTGGCAATCACGGTCCCGGTGACCACGTTGCTACTGGCGCGGGCGGCGTTGTTCCGCAAACGCATGGCCGGAGATGATGTGCCGGCGGAAGTGAGTAGTCGCTCCAGTGAAAGCGGTAGCTGAATTCAGACTTTGTGGTGCCGGGACTGGCCTCTTCGCGGGCAGGCCCGGTCATCACATAAATCTGCTCAGCCTCAAACCCAAGCCACCGCCAACAACCCCGCCCCCAACACCGCACACAACGGCGAATAAACCCACGTATCCAGCCGCGCAAAACGTGAGCCCTTCACCTCCTTGAAAAACCCCACCAGATGCGAATCACCAATCGCCCGGGCAAACATCAGCAGCGCAATTACACTGATCACCCACTGCAACGCCTTGTGATGTACCGGCGCCACGCCCCACCCGACCCGCAGACACACCAGCGCGGCAATCGCCAATAACACAGCCGCCACCAACAACGTTAGCCATCCCGATGGCTTGAACGCCGGTCGTAGCGTGGCCACCAAACCTTCCACCGGAACCTGCGGAACTGCCGCCACCGCCGCCCATTGCCCACCCAACGCCCAATACACATGCACCAGGCTGATCACCGCAAACACTGTCACCAGCCATTGAGCCAACACAAAGGTCATGGTTGAAATCCTTGAAAGGGATTTGAACAAATCATCCTAGTCGCATTTTTTTCAAGTGCACGACCGATCAGCGGTAAGGTAAAGTGCCGCCCCATGAAATTCTCCCGTTCCGACCGATCACTGCTGGCCTGGATGCTCTATTGCTGCGTCCTGTTCAACGTGTTCGCTTGCAGCATCGGTCACGGGCAAATGGTCGGCATGCAGCTCAACGGCATCGGCGGCCAGTTCTGTACAGTCGACCCGGCGACTCAAGCGCCGCTGGCCTCCAATCCCAGCGAAGAACAACTGCCGACGCTGTCCAAAGCCTTCGGCTGTCCGCTGTGTTCTGTCGGCGGCGGCATGGGTCCGGCGTTCAACTCCAGCCTGACCCTGGCGATCCTCCCGGAACAACACAGCCCACCCCTGGCGCCCATCGCCAGTGCCGACCTCCCCGCACGCTTCACCTGGCCCTCGGCCAACCCACGCGCCCCACCGCTCGCCTGAGTGTTCCTGCCTTTTTGATTTGTCGGCCCACTGCGCCAACGCGCGGCGTTTGCCTGTGCGCTGACTCCTAGACATGCATTCAGGATTCAATGATGAAACAACTCACTTTGCTGGCGAGCCTGTGCGGCTGCCTGTCCGTTAACGTCTGGGCGCAATCCACCATGGAACTGGCGCCGATCAACATTGATGGCGAATCCGGCAGCGAACCGGGCCTGAGCCTCGACCAGTCCAGCGGCATGGCTTCGCGACTCGGCTTGAGCGTCCGCGACACACCCGCTTCGGTGGCCATCGCCAATCGCAACGACATCGAGCGCCACGGCGCACTGAACTTCCAGGACGCCGCCAACACCCTGCCCGGCGTCAATGCCAGCGCACCGCCAGGCTTCGGCGGATTCATCTCCTATCGCGGCTTCACCAGCAGCCAGATCACGCAGATGTTCAACGGCATCAACGTTTCCGGAGGCCTCGCCCGTCCTGTCGATGCGTGGATCTATGACCGAGTGGAGTTGGTGGGCGGTCCGTCGTCGCTGATCAATGGCGCAGGTTCAGTCGGTGGTTCGTTGAACTACGTGACCAAACTGGCGACCCGCGATGAACAGGCCGTTGAAGGCAGGGTCAGTTACGGCACCTACGACAACACCGAAACCGCGTTCGGCCTCAACCATGCGCTGACCGATCCAGGCAGTGAGGTGCAGCACTACGCGCGCCTGGACGTCAGCCACAACACCAGCAATGGCTACATCGATCGACAGGAGCGCGATGCCTGGAGCGTGGCGTTTTCGATACTCAGCGATTTCACACCAAACCTGTCGCATACCCTGGCCCTGGAGTATCAGGACGAACACGAAGACAGCCCGTACTGGGGCACGCCGGTACTCAACCCCAAGGCCGGCGAATTGAAGATTGATAAACACAACCGCTTCAACAACTACAACGTCGAGGACGGCCGCTACGAACAGCGGACAATCTGGGTGCGGTCGATCATCGACTACCGGATCAACGACAGCACCACCCTGCGCAACACGCTGTACCACCTCGACAGCCAACGCGATTACCGCAATCTCGAGACCTACAAATACAACGCCGACAACTCGGCAGTGAATCGTTCGACGGCGTACCAGGTGCGGCACCAAGGCGAACAGAACGGCAACCAGTTCGAACTGCGCCACGACAACACTTTGTTGGGACTTGATACGACGTGGTCCGGCGGTTTCGAATACAAGGTCAACCAAACCACCAACTCGCCGCTCAGCATAAAAGACGCGAGCGCGGTAAACCCGAGCCACTATCGTCCCGGATATTTCTACGACATTCCCGGCACCAACCCCGCACTGATCAGTGACAAGACCAACGAGGTCACCACCAAAGCGCTGTTCGTGGAAAACCGTCTGGCGTTGACCGACAAACTGTCGCTGCTCACCGGCCTGCGTTATGACGACATCGACCTCGACGTGACCAACCACCGCGCAGTGACCGCCGCCAATCCAAGACACCTCAAGCGCAGTTGGGAGCCTGTCACGGGGCGTGCAGGCCTGACTTACCAGTTCATCCCTTCGGCCAACGTCTACGTGCAATACAGCACCGCGGCCGAGCAACCCAATGGCACACAGGACTTCGACGTATCGACCGGCAAGCAATGGGAAATCGGCAGCAAATTCGACTACCTGAACGGGCGAGGCTCGGCGACTGTGGCGGCTTACACCATTGAGCGAAAGGACTTCGCCGTCACCGATCCACTGGACCCGACCCGCAGCATTGCAGTGGGCCAGCAGACGTCAAAAGGGATCGAGATTGCCAGCTCCTTGCGCATTACCGACAGACTGCTGGCCGAGGGCAATTTCGCCTGGGTTGACGCGCAGTACGATGATTTCACCGAAAAAAACGCCACGGGCGCCGTGGTTTCGCGCAAGGGCAACACGCCCACCAATGTCCCGGACCGGGTTGGCAATCTCTGGCTGACTTATGATTTTTCGCCGCAATGGCAAGGTGGCGTCGATGCGCGATACGTCGCATCGGTATTTGCCGACAGCGCCAACACCCTCGCCGTGCCGTCGTACACGCTGTTTGGGAGCTTCCTCAGTTACAAGGTCGATTCGCACACCACCGTGACCGGTCGGGTGCGTAATTTGACGAATGAGGTGTATGCCGAGTTTGCGCATGTATCGCCGGCGTATTACCTGGGTACACCACGCACCTTTGAATTGGCGGTGCAGACCAGGTTCTAACCGAAAACGCTACTCACTGTAGGAGCTGCCGCAGGCTGCGATCTTTTGACTTTGTCCTTTCAAAGGCCAGATCAAAAGATCGCAGCCTGCGGCAGCTCCTACAGCATCAGCATCTGCATCAGGATTTATTGCAGGCTGGCCGAAACCTTATCCCCCACATCCTTCGGCAACCACGCCTGCCACACATCCGGATGCGCCTTCATGAATGCTTCAGCCGCCTGACGCGGTGCGGTGTGCTTCTCGCTCATGTCGGCCAACGCCTTGTTCAGCTCAGCAATCGGGAAATCGACTTTGCTGAAGAACTCGGCAATCTGCGGATACTGTTTCTGGAATGGTGTAGACACGCCAATCGACAGTTTCGACGCCAGCGAGCGGGTGGGTTTCGGGTTGGGATTATCGGCGTCAGTCAGCGTTTTCCATGCCTCGGCATCAAACTGCGGCTCTTCCAGCTGCACCAGTTTGAACTTGCCCAGCAACGGCGTCGGCGACCAGTAATAAAACAGCACCGGTTTACCGCGACGAATAGAAGAACTGATCTCGGCGTCGAGCGCGGCACCCGAGCCACTGCGGAAATTGGTGAAGTCGTCCTGCAACCCGTAAGCCGTGAGTTTCTGCTTGTTGACCACTTCTGAAGTCCAGCCAATCGGACTGTTGAGGAAACGCCCCTTGCTCGGGTTTTCAGGGTCCTTGAACACGTCCTTGTATTTCTTCAGATCACTGACACTGCGCAAGTCCGGCGCCAGCGGCTTGATGCCCTTGGCCGGGTCACCCTTGATCACGTATTCCGGCACCCACCAGCCTTCGGTGGCGCCCTTGACCGTATCGCCCAGGCTCACCACCTTGCCTTCAGCCTCGGCCTTGACCCACACCGGACTGCGCCCGGCCCACTCCTCGCCAATGACCTGAATGTCATTGTTGGCCAGCGCGGTTTCCAGGGTAATGGTGGTGCCGGGCAAGGTGTCGGTTGGCAACCCGTAGCCCTTCTCGACGATGATCCGCAAGACATCGGTGATCAGGCTGCCGCTTTCCCAATTCAGGTCGGCGAAATGGATCGGCGCCTGTGCTGCCATCGTCGATTGCGCTGACGCCAGCAGGCCGAATGTCGCCACGCTGGCGGCCAATAACCGTCGAAATCCGTTCATGCATTACACCTCGTGCTGTTCACAGCAATGACAGGATGGCCTTACAGAAGACCGCAAGCCTCTGAATACTCAGTCAACTGACTGTAGACGAGGTTCCTGCTTTTTCAGGGCATGGCCCCAGACGAGGTTAGCTTTCAGACTTTTCCTGCAAGCTTTGAAGCTCGCGTCTGACCATGCTGGCGTATTCCGCTGGACGCAACGCGTAGATCTGCGAGGCCACCCATCCCAGCCACGCGCCTTGCAACTCGGCCTTCATGGCAAACAATCGCCCGGCCTCATCACGCGCCTTGTCGATGTTCTGAGAATGAAAATCGGCGCGACTCAAACCACCGATCACTCGCTGGCCTTGAAGGTCACCAGTTCGCCCTTGCGCCACTTCGCGGCTTTGCCAGTGACGGCTTTCAGGGTCTTGGTCAGGCCTTCCTGCAATTGCTCATTGGCGGCGAACACGGTCACCACGCTGTGACCTTCCTTGAACAGGATCGCATGGCCATCAGCGCTATCAACGAAGGCGTAATCGCCAAGCCCATAAACCGTGAGTTTTATTTCACGAAAACGGATATCCATCTTGCCACCTTCACGGCTGGGCAAGACCGATGCACTGAAGTGGTCGCCGACCTTGAGCTTCAGCCCAGGTTTGTCATCGACTACCAACGCACTTTGCGTGTCGATCTCGGCAACGTAAATGCCTTCCGCGCTTTGCTCGGTGATGTAAACAAAACGCGATTGGAACTGCTTGACCAGCTTTGCACGCAAATCACCCAGCACGAACAAAGCATGCATATCGAGATTACTGACTGCCAAAGAAACATCCCCACATCTGAAAAACCGCACACGGGAAACGCGCACGGCAAAAAACGGCCAGGCCGATGGCACTGCCAATTGACTCAAATAAAAACCTGAACTGAGCAGAGCGCTCGTTCAACGCGAGGTTCGTAAGACTACTGGATTGTCACTCGCGAAACTCACTCCAACGTCGCCAAAGCCTGAAGGAAAAATCCTCACTCGCCATGAGAGAAAGTTGACTACGAACTTTAGGGAAAATTCTCACGAAGAAAAGCTCTTTTCCGACATATCGCTTGCGAAAAATTGCTTTAGATAAGCGCTGTCGTCAACAGGTACTGGCGATTCTAGAGCAGCGATGCTCATTAAGACTACCCACAACGGCCTGTAAATATCGGCCAACTGATGAAAAGGACTTCATATGTGCACTCTGACTCATTTCGCCATGCCCGCTGACGCCCGACTCAAATCGCCTGTGATCCTGCATATCACCGGTATGGAAGATCTGCCGGAATCCGTAACCAACGACCAGACGCCACGCTTTCAGGTGGTACCTGCAGGTAACGCTTTCTTTCACATTAAAGAAAAGTCGACCGGCCGTGTAAGAGGTTTCCGCGAGGATCATAACGAGGCTTGCGCGCTCGCCCGCTCACTCGAATTACAAATCGAACTCCTGGCCAGTGGCTGCCTCAGATAGAGAGAGTGTCGACTACGCCATCCCGGCGCGCGCAAAAGGAGCACACGATGGATCTGGAAACATACAACCTGAAAACCCTGTTCGATCAGTTGGGTCTACCTTCAGAGGACACGCAAATCGATGATTTCATCGAAAAGCATCCGCTGGACGCCAACACCAAACTGGTTGATGCGCATTTCTGGACGGAAGCTCAAAAACAGACACTTGAAGAGTGGATCGGCAAAGACGACGACAGGGCAATTGTCTTCGATGAACTGAACGTACGCCTGCACGACGGCAAGTGACCCGATCAGTGCAGGCTGTCGCCAACCTCCGCCTTCAACTGCGCGAGCCACGCAGCCCTGCACTCCTCGGCCTCATCGCGACTGGCAAACGCGGTGCCACGTCGCTCACCGTTGAGCAAAACGACCCAGCAAACGCTTTGCCCCATTGCGCGTAAACCGGCGGGCACGCCACTGCCGATCATCACGGCAACATCAACCCTGCACTGCATGCGGACCTCCGAAATTCATTAGCTACCTAACTAAGCAGGCATGTTAATGACTTCGCCGCAGCGCAAACAGCAACGCGCGTGCACATATTCATTGCATCTAGCGTAACAATCGATCAGCGCGGACTTTCCGGTTTATAGCCCAACCGCAAGCCGCCCCAGTGTCGGCCCTTTATCGTGATCGGCACCGACAGGTCGTGCATCAACTCGCCGGTGTCACGGGTGTAGGTCTGCAACAACACCGGTTGCTGATGGCTGCCACAGCGAATCCCGGTGCGGTCGGCGAACTTGCGCTTAGTCCGGTTGTTGACCGCATCGACCTGCGCATCGCCAGTCAGTGCCTGGCTGAACACCTGATTGTGCGTCGGCACATACCCCTGCTGCGTGCAGGCAATGGCGAACACCAGACCCTCGTGGCGCGGCAACAACGGTTCCTGAATCGCCGGCAGAACCTGATCGGTATAACGGTCGAATCGGGTTTGATACTTGGTCGGTTGAGTATTCACGATCGCCTGATACTGGCGATCAAACAGATCTTCGAGACTGATCCGCCCTTGCTCGACGTCTGCTTCGAAACGCGCCGCAATCTGACTCGCCCCTTCGCGCGCCAGATCATAGATGCGCTGGTGATAGTCATCCAGACCAACTTCGGCGAGACGTTCGCTGATGGTTTCTGCCTGCCCCTCCATCTGCACCGCCGCATCGGCGAGGCGCCGGGTCTGTTGATCGCTGATCGCCAGATCGCTGCGCATCTGCTCGATGGCCTTGAACAGACTGTCGAGTTGCTCACGATTGGTCTCGGCACCACGGGCGATTTCGCCGACCTGACTTTCCACACCGGCCGCCAGCCGAGCAATGTTCTCCAGGTGCTGGCCGGTGTGCTCGACCTGTTCGACGCCAGTGTGCAAGTCACTGGACAGCTCGCGGATCTGCTCCACCACTTGCGCGGTGCGTTGCTGAATATCGGCGACCATCTCGCCCACTTCGCCAGTCGCCGACGCCGTCCGCGCCGCCAACCCACGCACCTCATCAGCCACCACCGCAAACCCGCGGCCATGCTCGCCAGCCCGCGCCGCTTCAATCGCCGCGTTCAACGCCAAAAGATTGGTCTGGCTGGCAATCGACTGGATCACCAACGTCACACGTTGAATGTCATCGCTGCGCAGGCTCAAGGCTTCGATCAATTCACGACTGGCATTGGCGCGCTGGCTGAGCTGACGCATGCGCGAAATCGAATCGACCAGTTCGGTGCGCCCCGCCGCACTGCTGTGATGTGCCTCGCTGGCGGCTGCAAATGCATCGCGGCTGAGCTGTGAAGTCGCGTGCTCGGTGGCGATCATCACTTCGGCGTTGCTGACAATCCGTGCTGCGGCATCGAGTTGCGATTCGAGCTTGCTCGCCAGCTCCTTGACCGAAAACGCCACGCCGGCCGCCGACAACGCGTTATGGCTGGTGGTGTAGGAAAGGTCGCGGGTCAGTTCGGACATGGCGCTGCCGGTGTCGGCAGGCGGTGCATCGGGGACGGCTCGGGTGCGCAGGCGCGGCAGCCAGACAATCAGCACCGCCAAGGGCATGCCAATGTAAAGCGACCATTCACCCAGCGTCATGCCGGCCAACAACAGCATCAGGGCGATGCTTTGCAGGGTCGGTGCGATCCAGCGGTTTTTCGGCAAAAGCACTGGTGCAGGCAAAGCCTCAACCAGAGATCCATCTCTCGTCATATCAACACCCCACGCTTGTTCTCATTATTGTGACTGCATTAAACGCCACTACAACGCCATTATCTATGGTCCGTTAGTCGTGATGTCTTGCAGCAGGTCAATGGAACGGCCCGGAATATCGCAGACGAAAAAAAACAAGATCGCAGACTTCAGCCGCTCTAAAAGGAGCTGCCGAAGGCTGCGATCTTTTCAGAACGACCCGCAATCGGCGGGTCGCCTCAGGAATCAGGCCTGACGCTGGTGCTTATCGATCTGCTCGTGACGCTCTTGAGCTTCGATGCAGTACTTGGTGGTCGGGCTGATCAGCAGGCGCTTCAGGCCAATGGCCTCGCCGCTGTCGTCGCACCAGCCAAAACTGTCTTCCTTGATGCGCTCAAGGGCTTGTTCCAGTTGCGGCAGCATGCGCTGGTCGCGATCGATCGCGTTGACCAGCCAGGTGCGCTCTTCTTCAACCGAAGCCGCGTCCGCCGGATCAGCCGGGGTATCCAGGCTCTCGATGGCGATACGGTTTTGCTCAATGCGCTCGTGGGTTTCGACTTTCATGTTCTGCAACAGCTCTGCGAAGAAAGCGTGTTGCTCAGCATTCATGTAGTCATCTGCCGGCATGGCCAGCAACTTGTCCTTTGTCATTGATATCTCTATAAAAAAACGTGCATTAAGGCGAAATAGGGAGCGTTCCGGCGAACCGTGTCCGGTCGACGAAAAGGCATCGTTTATTGCAAATGCCACCCGGCACTCAATTTACGAGGGGCGGCAGTCTAAGGCCCGTTTCAGGCATCAGCAACTCTAAATACTGGGAATTTGTCCGACAAGGCCCGGAAATGGCTCTGACACAGGCTTCATTGCGGTTATCGGAGTGCGTTTATAGCAAGAAATTCAGTCGAGCGGCTGTATATAGAAGACAAACGGCTAACCAAGCGCCATTTGATCGCAATTTTTTCGCCTGCCAGTGCATCGTTTCAGCCAGGCAGACCCGGTAAACCACCACTAACATCAGCCACACCTCGCCACAGCGATATCGATCAGCCAGAAGGATGACTTATGCCCCGCCCCGATCTGCCGGCCACCGACGAGCCTACCCTCGCCAGCCCCCCGATCACTGCCGAGCGTCTGCTGCAACTGATCACCGAAGAATACGAAACCCTGCCGCGCCAGCTTAAACGCATTGCCAGCTACATGAGCCAGCAGAGTGACCGGATCATGGTCGACCGCATCAGCGACATCGCCCGCGAATGCGAAGTCCATCCGTCCGCCATCGTGCGCTTTTCCCAGCGTTTCGGCTTCAGCGGCTTCAGCGAAATGCAGGCCCTGTTCCGCACCGCCTACACCCACAAAGCCTCGCCGGTGCAGAACTACCAGCAACGCATCCGCAACATGATCGCCAACCAGTCGCAGAAAGCCAGCGACGGCGACCTCGCCCGCGAGTGCATCGACGCCACCCTTTCCGGCATCGAACGTCTGGGGCGCGAACTCGACGACACGGCTTTCGAAAAAGCCGTCGACCTGATCGTCAACGCCGACAACATCTATGTCGTCGGCGTGCGACGCTCCTTCGCCGTCGCCGACTATCTCGTTTACAACTTGCAACACACTCAGAAACGCATCCACCTCGTCTCCGGCCTCGGCGGCAGCTATCGCGAACAAATGCGCAGCATCCGCGAAGGCGACCTGGTCATCGCCATCAGCTTCACCCCCTACGCCAGGGAAACCCAACACTGCCTGCGCCACGCCCGCGAACAACAGGCCAGCACCCTGATCCTCACCGACAGCCTCCTCTCGCCACTGGCCAAACGCGCCAACAGCGTGTTGTTGGTCAATGAAGGAAGTGCGCTGGCTTTTCGTTCGTTGAGTGCGACGTTGTGTTTGTGCCAGGCATTGTTTGTGGCTGTGGCCTATCGACTGGAATTGAATGTCGATGAGATCCACGAACAAGCCGGATTCGACGACTGACAATTGCTTCAACCTCGGCTAGGTTATGCCTACCCCACCGGTTTGGCTTGAAGGAACGCGTCATGAAACTGATCGGCATGCTGGACTCCCCTTACGTGCGCCGCGTGGCGATCTCCGCCAAACGCTTAGGGATCGACCTCGAACACGAGTCAGTCTCGGTGTTCCGCCACTTCGAGCAATTCCAGCAGATCAACCCGGTGGTCAAGGCGCCCACCCTGATCCTCGACGACGGCGTCGTCCTCATGGACTCGACCCTCATCCTCGACTACCTCGAAACCGCCTCCGGCAAAAGCCTGCTGCCGAAAGACTTGAACCAGCGCGCCCATGCCCTGCGCCTGATCGGCCTCAGCCTCGCCGCCTGCGAAAAAGCCGTGCAGCTCTACTACGAACGCAACCTGCGCCCGGCCGACATCCAGTACCAACCGTGGATCGAACGCGTCGAAGGCCAACTCGCCGCCGCCTTCAGCGCCCTCGAACACGAACTCGAAAAAACCGGCTTACCCACCGACGGCACGCTCACCCAGGCCGGCATCAGCCTCGCAGTCGCCTGGAGCTTCACCGACCTCGTCGTCCCCGACCAGATCGATGTCGCGCGCTATCCGCGTATCGCCCAATACACTGCCTACGCTGAAACGCTTGAAGCGTTCGTCAGCACGCCGATGTCCTGATCATGAGCGCACCTGAAACCGCTGCACCGGCACTGAAAGAGATCTTTAACACTGAGCGCTTGCAACACATCGCTACAGAAATGAGCGCTGTGTACCCGGCGTTTAAGGCCAAGGCGTTTTTGAAGCATGCCAATGATGGGCTGGTTGAGTTGTCGGTGATGCAGCGGATGGCGCGGGTGAGTGAAAGCCTGCATGCGGTGCTGCCGCTGAACTACGAGGATTCCCTGGATGTGCTGCGCGAACTCGCACCACGACTGAACAGTGGATTCGTCAGCATGTGCCTGCCGAACTACGTCGCCAGCTACGGCGGCCATGCGTTCGATACCTCCATGGAAGCCCTGAAGTACTTCACCACCTTCGGCTCCTCCGAATTCGCCATCCGCCACTTCCTGCGCAGCGACCTGGAACGTTCGCTGGAACGGATGCACGACTGGACCCAAGACGAAAACCACCACATCCGCCGACTCGCCAGCGAAGGCAGCCGCCCTCGCCTGCCGTGGTCGTTCCGGCTGGAAGCGGTGCAGGCTGATCCGCAGTTGGCGGCCGGAATACTGGATCGGTTGAAAGCGGATGAGAGTCTGTACGTGCGCAAGTCCGTGGCGAACCACTTGAATGACGTAACGAAGGTGCATCCCGAGTGGGTGCTCGACACGATTGAAGGCTGGTCACTGGAAAACAAACACACGGCGTGGATTGCAAAGCATGCGTTGCGCAGTTTGATCAAACAGGGGGATTTGCGGGCGTTGACGGTGATTGGGGCCGGGGGGAAACCTGAGGTCGAGTTGCTGGATGTGAAGATTGAGCCGGCAGTGGTGAGGCTGGGAGAAGCGATTACGCTGTCATTCGTGGTGAAGTCGACGGTGGCGGAAGAACAACGGTTGGTGATTGATTACGCGATTGACTATGTGAAGGCGAATGGCGGGGTTTCGGGGAAGGTTTTCAAGTTGAAGACGGTGGTGTTGCCGGGGTTTGGGAGTGTGGTGGTTGGACGGCGCCAGGTGATTAAGGATTTTACGACGCGCAAGCATTTTGCTGGGGGGCATGGGGTGAAAGTGATGGTTAATGGGGAAGTTTTGGCAGATACCGCGTTTAACATCATTGCGGGATGACGCCGTAAATAGATTTAGTGGGGCTGGAGATGGTTGAACAGGTGAGAGATCAAGGGTGGGCCAGTTTTAGCCCATATTGGGCAGCTATTCATGAAGGACTGCTAACTGTCCGAACAGGACGATGAAGTCCCAAGATTTTTTCAATAAACGGAGTCCCCCTACATGGAAGTCATCAATCATTTGCAGCCAGAAGCGTGTGCAGGCATGGAGGAAATCCGGCGCGAGATCGATGCCCTTGATCAGGCTGTCATTCAGCTGTTGGGCAAGCGCTTTCACTACGTACTCGCGGCCTCGAAGTTCAAGACCTCGGCGACTTCAGTTCGTGCACCAGAGCGGTTCAAGGCCATGCTATTAACTCGACGCGAGTGGGCAGAGGCGGAGCGCCTAAATCCGGATGCAATCGAGAAAATGTACAGCGACCTGGTGAATCACTTCATTGCAGAAGAGATGAAGCACTGGGCTGCTCAACAAGATGACACTTGAGACCAGTGGCCGGGCTGTCTGCCGTGAGGACTCGATTTCGGTCAGTCATGACAGGCAGCAATCGGCCAAAGGCAGCCGCTCACATAATGAAGCTGATATCTTTGACCTCACGGCTTTGGCTCAAGCAGAAGCCAAGAGCGATAAAATGAATGGAGGCATACCGAATGGCTACTCAGGTGGCAGCAACGTACTCACCAGATTACCAATGCATCAGACTAAAGTCTGTATTTCCCGCTTTTGCGGATCCGGAAGAACCTCAAGGCTTTCAAACTCCACATCAAACTGGTTTTTTTATCCACGAGTGGCTTCATTATCTACACAATAATTCAACAATTCATGGAGTAACTGCATACTCACACGCCGTGATACTGTGGTCAAATGTTCGGGCCATCATTGACCATAATGGCTTATGCATCGGAGATGACCACTTGCCGATTCAGGATTTTGCCGACATCCGAAAGCAATATAAACATCGTTTAGATTCTAGGGCAGCACAGAATAATAAAATAGAAGCAAGCCTTCGTTTGGATGATCTGGATTTTATTTCCTGCAAAAAGGACACGGCATATATTGAGGGAGACGAGAACTATCCGTCCACAAAGCTGCTTTGTGATGTTGTGAGCAAGGTTGATGACAAAGTTTTCAAGATAAAAATCGGCTGTCATGAAATTGTCGAATATATTGCATTTGCGCTAGAGTCGAGATTTCTGAGAAATTTGAAAGAGCTGCCCCTATCTGCTCCTATTGATCCATACCTATTGATTAATGGTCTGGCAACACTTATATCGCCAACCCTTGAAAGAGAAACAATATTGCGTTGTGCAATATTTTCACTTCAGCTTCCCGACCCTCCTTCTTACCTTGCAGGGCTACTAGATTGGTCGGAAAGAAATAAGTGCGAGCAAAAAGATCCAGATATCGAAATAACAAAAAAAGCATCCGATCATTTCAAGACAAATACGCATGTCATGAATGATCAAATTGACATGATAGAAAACATGCTGCCTTTAGATTCCCCATTTGCGCGAGCCGTCAAGCATGCTGCGAATCTAATGAAGAAAAACTACCTTTACCGGATAGATAATCCGTTTTTTGAAATTGATTTGGTAAACGAATTTTCCAGATTGGGTGGGGCTGCCATAAATGCTGCGATGGACAAACATGGTGTTGGGTTCCTTATTCAGGAGCGGGAGGGCCCAGATGATAAATTCATGCGAGACCTTATGTTTGATATATCTCTACCTCATAAACTTGACGCAGATATTACCTATGGCCGAAGAGTAGCTCAAGCCGCCTTTAGTTATGTTCTTGAATTTTTTAAAGTTGAGAATGACAAGATAAAACAGCCAGTCAGGATGCGGTGCCCTTTCTTCACATCATGTGATTCGGAGTATCGGCGCGACAATCCAAGCATATGCAGCACTGCGCCTTGGGAATCTCGAAAACTTGAGCAGTCCAAGATTTGTTATTTTGGAGAGGCTGTGATAAACACAAAACAACCGCCATCCTGCGAAGAAGGTGATCAAGAGAAGGAGAGCAAAGATGACTCGTGCAATTGAAGATAGAGCAAAACTTTACTTGCTGACCGAATTTAGGCACCCCAATTATGAGTTCCGGGGAAAAGGGGTAGGAGATAAGGGGTTTGACTTATGGTTAGACGAAAGAGGCCACGCCCCGAAAAAAGTTGAGCTGAAAGCCACCGCCGCCGCGTATCAAAGGCATAGCAATATTTTCGAGCGCTTGGTTTTCAATGCCGAAATTGAAAAACAATTGTTTGAGAGTGGCGAGTCTGTTGTCGCAAGATTGTTCATGGGATCAGCACCGCCACGCCTATTTATAGTTACTAATGCCATATTCAATACCGGGGCAAAACTTACGGTTGAGTCGCGATATGTGGTTCGAGGTAGAATTAATTATACCAGCTCAATAGTGGAGCTTGCTTAACTGCCAAATCAATGACAACTTCGATTCGTTAGGTAGTTTCCACGAAGGGCAGCTGTGGGTCGGTTAGCGACCGTTGCTCCGATTAGCCATCCTTGTCCTTCCACACGTGGAGGACTTGTCATGAACATCATTGCTACCTGCAGACGTCAGCCCTGGAACAAAGGAAACCTGGTCGGGCAGAAAACCCCACTCCGGCTGAGAGATATCTGGGCCATCCGAGTAAGGCTTCAAATTGCGGAAAGAACCCGAGATCTGGCTCTCTTCGGTCTGACCATCGACAGCAAGCTTTGAGCCTGCGACTTAACCAAGCTCCGCGTGCGCGATGTTGCTCATGGCGAGCACTTATCATTACGAGCCATGGTGATGCAGCAGAAAACGCAGCGGCCTGTGCAGTTTGAGATCACTGAGCAAACACGATCTGCTCTCGGGGCCTGGATACATCGGGCCCGGCTACGCAGCGAGGACTACCTTTTTCCTAGCCGGCTGCATACTTCAGACCATCTATCTACTCGTCAATACGCTCGTATCGTCAAAGGCTGGGTGAAAGCCGTGGGCCTTGATCCAGCCATGTATGGCACACACACAATGAGACGTACGAAGGCATCACTGATATATCGCAGGACGAAGAACCTGCGGGCGGTTCAGTTGCTGCTCGGCCATACGAAGCTGGAGAGCACTGTTCGATACCTGGGGATTGAGGTCGATGACGCCCTGGAGATGGCGGAACAGACTGAGGTTTGACCATGCATAGCGACGGTCGAAGTCAGACCGTCGCTAACCGGCCAGTAGCGGACGTTGGCAAGCGACCGCCACCGGCCAAAAACGGACACTCGAACTGAGGGCAGCTCTCGGTCAAAATCGAACATAGAGCTATCGTCTGATGCATTTACAGAAATAGGAGGTCTGCTCGCTAAAATCCAGCAGGTAAGTGCGCGACACACGCAACGCACACGGCCTATACTGACTGGTTTCGAATCTAGAGAGCTTCGCCCTAAGGGCAGCCATAGCAATCTAAAATGCCTGAATTGCTAGTACGAAATGAGAATAGGCTCCGGGCACACCGTTAGGCGACCGAAAGCTATGGCTAATGGTATGCTCCAAACACAAGGAGGATGTATGGCTCAAAAAAAAATGTTACCTGCAACCCAAACGCTTCAACAGCAACTCGACGGAGAAAGACGTCTAGTTTCCTTTGATAGCTACGATTTGAGTGTCCGTCAACTACTCGACATGTTCGAATCAGGCGAAATTGATGTACCACCCGAATACCAGAGACAATTTATTTGGGATGAAAGTAGAGAGTCTCAGCTCATTGAGTCTGTCCTACTGGGCATTCCCGTTCCAAGTTTGTTCATGGCGACGAACAGCGACTCAACTTGGGAAATTGTTGACGGAGTTCAACGGCTAGGCACGCTCGCACATTTCCTTGGAAGCTCAAAGCTGTTAAAGAAAATAAACCGCTCATCGGCATTAAAGATTGAAGAACTGGAGAAACTCTCTGCGCTGAATAACACTGTTTACAATGACCTGCCAAAATCAGTACAGCTCATGTTTTCAACCAGGCCAATGCGTGTAACAGTTCTAAATGACAAGAGCGATCAGAATGTACGCTTTGATTTATTCGAGCGACTGAATACCGGCGGCATATCTTTAACAAACCAAGAAATACGAAATTGCGTGTTTCGAGGTCCTTTTAACGAGGACATCAAAAGACTTGCGCTTGATAAAAATTTTATGGCAATGATAAACCTTAAATCAGGAGATTCTAAAAACGGAACCGCGGAAGAGCACGCTCTCCGATTTCTCGCTTTCTTTGACCAATACAAGCAATTCGACCACAGCGTGAAAGACTTTTTAAATAATTATATGCAGCACTGTGCTTTGAGGAAAATCACTCCTAGCCTTGAAAGAATATTCAAACAGACCTTTGCCCTTCTTAACAAAAATCTTCCCAAAGGCGTGGTTAGAGGTAATCGAGGTGTCACACCCGTCAACTTATTTGAGGGCATTGCCGTTGGTACAGCACTGGCAATAAAAACAGGGAAGCCTATTGCCGAGGGCAAACTCCAAGAACTCTTGGATGATCAAGACTTGCGCGTATTTACTACCGGTGCGACGAACACTAAAAAATCAGTAGTAGGTCGAATCGAATATGTTCGTGATGCTTTAGTAAATTAATGGATTAATCAATAAAATGCTTACTGCAGTCAGAGCAGAAACTACGGCACGACTTACAGAAGTTTTTCAACTGGTCGAATTAATCCGCCAACTTGAAGCTTCTCCGCCTCAACCTGACCCTGCAGAAGCGAAAATATTGCGCGGTCTATTTTGGGTGCACTTATATGCAGCACTAGAATATGCCGTGAACGCTGGAACTCAGCGCTTCCTTCAAGCGGTTGAAGCATTAAAAGTTCCACCAGAGCATTTAAATCCATGCTTTTTTAGCGTTGCTTTGGAGCCTAATTTTTCAGCTTTAAGAAATGTCGGAGAGGATAAGCGCTGGACAAAAAGAATGGAGTTTTTGGGTGCGCAATCTTCGACTACTCCAAATAAAATCAATGCCGATATTTTTGGGCTTTACCTTCAAAATATTTGGGCAGAAAAACTAGAAGCTTTGTTCGCATGCTTTGGGATAACTCAAGCAATTGTGCCCAATCCTTCATACAAACCATATATAGATGAATTGGTCTTGCACAGAAATGGCATAGCCCATGGACGGACCAGCGCATTAGGTGTTGGCTCAGCCAGGCGATCCCCCGACCTGTTAATACGATACGAAGCGATCAGCGCTACATGCAGATATCTATTTGATTGTTTGGAGCAGCACCATGTCTCTCGAGGGGTTATTCAACCCACCTGCAGAACTGCCTACCCCTAGACAAAGTACTTTTATGGCGAAATTTACCGGTTATTTCCAACACCGGATATAGAAAATATAGGTGTTATCTGAAAATGGATATGGGTGCATCAGTCAGTCATTACAGGGCAGTCATAGGTATCGAGGGTACCTCCCAAGTATTTTTATCACAACACCTTGGAAATTTTTACGACTATATCAACTGAATGAATGCTCTTTGATAATGACTGAAATTCATCTACCAAAAATAGTTAAACGAAAGCTCTTTATCGACGCAATTTAAATGGAGTTCAATTTGAGCAAGTATGCTTTTCTGGATGATCAATTTGCAAACCTTAGCAGCCTAGTAGATAGGGTTCACGAACATAAGGAGCAAAAAAAATACACTGATCGATGGAGCAGGATCTACATAGACACCTTCAAAGCTGGCGATAACAATGACGTGTACAAATGGGATTTCAGGATACACAAATCTCTTAAAGAAGTATTTACATCCGCTTGTTTCTACGAAGAATCCCTGATTTCAAAGGAATCAGGATCATGGGCATCATTTTATTTTCTGAGCTACTACTCGCTATTCCATGCGCTAATGTCTTGCGTGGTTTTACTGCCAAGCGAGTCGATTGAATCTCTATCAAAAATCACGCATAGCAAAATCATAAAGGTATTCAAATCGAACTTTTGCGATCAAAAGCCACACATCATCTCACCCGACATTGATGATGTTTTTTATATGCTAAAGTATATGCGAGAATATTATTCTTACTACATGCCAACCAATGACTTTTTATATAACTCAGATGACACTATAAAGCCAGATGAAAAGCTAATTCAGCTGATTCGCGCTTGCAGCCAGCTAGCGGGCCTGCACTCGGAGATCATTGAGAAATGTTTTTATAAGCATGGAAAAATCCATAAGGGCATACTCACGACTACCCTTCGCAATTGGTACGGAGAACTGAATTGTCCGAAGCACCCAAAAACCGGGGAACATATACTTCACTTCTCTGACCAACTAAAGATAAGTGAGACAAACCTCACCCCTGAAGTTCGATCATTCTCAATACTTCTCGAACACTTTATTGACGAATTTAGATGTTACGAAGGTGCGCAGCTTCCAAAGTTTTCCAATGGAACTTCGACTAATCCATCCAAACTTGTTTACAACATGCTGCGCTGATATGAAATACCTCTCCTCCCTTAGACCCGCTCGATTGTTTTAGAAAATTCGCTGTCCTCTTTTGGCCGATTACAGCCATTCGTGACACGCAACAATCGGCCAAGCACTCACGATGCCGTGCGGTAAACATCAAAAATCCAGTGTGCTCACGATGAGGTCAGCGCTTCCATTGATGTTGGCTGACACTACGCCATCGCGAGCAGGCTCGCTCCCACAGGGGGGATTGGTGTTTGGGGAATTGCGCTCCGCCGACACGGGGGCGGCATTTCCCTGCGTTTCACCCATTGCTGGCGTCGATAGCCCCCAGCGCGCCAATGAGGTTCTAATACCAAACCTCGGCGTAGCATCCTGTCGATGCTCATCTGCGGTAGCCGAGGGTCGGTTTCAGCGTATTAGCGCCTGATCAACTACACAGTGAGCGGACAGAGCTAAACGCCCCCTAACCTCATATCAGTGCTCACCCGCGTTTACATTCGAGGCTTTCACCCAAGCCACGGATCATCTCCATCAATGCCTTCACCCGCAGTGGCAAATTTCCGGCCGGGTAAACCGCGTGCATCTGTGGGCTCTCGCCGCTGCTGGAGGTGAGTTTGTACTCCGGACAAACCCGGCACAGGCGCCCCGCTTCCACTTCGGGCTCCGCCATCCAATCCGCCAAGCGGGCGATTCCGACGCCCGCCAGGGCTGCCTGGAATACCGCCAGGCCGGAGCTGAAACGAAATTTGGGGTGAACCCGAAAGCTGATGGCCTGCTCCTCACTGCGGAAATTCCACTCCTTGAGAATCCGTGGCGCCGTATGCAGGATCAGCGAATGCGACTCCAGTGCTTCGATGGAGTCGGGCATGCCGTTGCGCTCCAGGTAGTTGGGGCTGGCATACAGATAACGTGAGTAACTCCAGAGCGCAAAGCCGATCAATTCGCTGGATTGTGGAAACGCGCCGCGAATCGAGAAGTCCAGTTTGCTCTTGGCCGGATCGATGATCTCATCGGTGAAAATCACATCGATGTTTACGTCTGGATAACGCTCGCAGTATTGCGCGATCAACCGGGGCAATACCCCGTTTCCGAGAAACTCGGGGGCGGAAAAACGGATCCAGCCGGAGGCCAGGCCGCCGAGACCGGCCAGGTCTTCATCCACCTCACGTTGCAGATCGAGCATTTTGTACGCGTGGGGCAATAAGCATTCACCCGCTTCGGTCAAGCTCACGGCATTGGACGAGCGATTGAACAACTTGAGCCCGACACTTTCCTCCAGGGCTTGAACGGCGCGGGTCAGTGCGCTGGGAGAGCGCCCCAGAGTCCGTGCCGCGGCGACGAAGCTGCGCTTGCGAGCCACGGTCGCGAAGGCTTCAAGGTCCCCCAACATATTCAACGCCACTCTCCACCTCATTGCATTTTTCACAACGCGGCATTGCAACACAAAAAAGTCCCTTCCGTTAACCTTCCCGCTCAACCCACAAGGATTGGGCAAACAGGAGCGCAAGGACGTGTCGAAGCTGGATAAAGAAATCGGGAAAGCCGCAGCTTGTGTTGATGAAGTCATTCATGAATGGCTGGAAAAAAAATCAGTGACGTCGATCCGACGGGAGATACCGCAAATTCATCTGTCGCTCGAAGAACAACGCACACTTCAGGCCGGTCTGGCATCGCTGGACGTGACCGATAGCGCCTCGGGTATCCGCCACATGCCGGTACTGGGGCAGTTGCTGGAAAGTGTCCTGTGCATCAAGAAAATTCAGCAGCTACGCAATTTTCCAAAGTCCCGTGAAGTGGCGATGATCGTCAGGGGGCTGCCGCTGGACCCGCAACTGCCCGCCACGCCCTATGACCTGGAGCCAGGTATCGAGAACTTGTCGACTCTGGCCGGAGCTATTTTGTCCGTGCTGCAAACGCTGCAAACCCGTCCGCTGGCGTACGAGGGTGAGAGCAGCGACACCGTGTTCCGTCACGTATCGCCCAAGCACAAGCGAGAAACCGAAAAGAGCTCCTATGGCTCGCGCGCGGATCTGGACATGCATGTCGACAACCCTCACCTGCCTTTGACCTGCGAACCCGTCTCGCAGTTGTCGGCCTGTCCGGAGTACCTGTCCCTGACCGGCCTGCGCTGCGAGCTCGACGTGCCGACGCGCATCATCGCCATTGACGAGGTGCTGGCCATTCTGCCGACCTGGGTCGAAGAAGAGTTATCACGACCGAAATTCACCGTTCGCCGACCGGCCTCCTTCGGCAAACAGGGGAATGTGCTGGAAAACGTCCCCTTGCTGTACAGAAGCGCAACCGATGGCCTGTATTGCCGCTACAACAAAGCAAGTGTCGAAACGACCTGCGCCAATGCGCAGTTCGCCCTCCAACTGTTCGGCGCCGCCGCCAATCATGCCGATGTCGTGCACCACATATTGCTGCAACCAGGCGACATGCTGATCTTCAAGAACCAGCAAACCCTGCATGCCCGGGATGGGTTTACACCCCGCTACGACGGCCGTGATCGCTGGATGTTGCGCGTCTTCGGGGTCAATGATCCGGCACGCGTGATCCCGCTGGCCCCTCATCAACCCTATATAGTCAGAGCCTGATTCATGGTCGATATTGTCATCCTTTGCGTGTTCGCCTTCGCCGCCGGCCTGATCGATGCGGCGGTGGGCGGCGGCGGACTGATCCAGATTCCCGCGCTGTTCAACGTGCTGCCCACCGCTCAACCGGCGGCGCTGCTGGGTACCAATAAGGTCGCGGCCGCCTGCGGCACCGCATTCGCGGCCCGGTCCTTCGTGCGCAAGGTGGTAATCGACTGGGGTCTTGTGATCCCCGCCGCCTGTGCGGCTTTTGTCATGGCCTTCTTCGGAGCCGCCACGGTGTCGTTCGTACCCCAGTCGATGATCCGGCCGGCGGTGCTGGTGTTGATCGTACTGATGGCGATCTACACCTTCTGGAAAAAAGACTTCGGCGCCCTGCACAAACCCATGCACATCGGTACCAAGGAAAAACTGCTGGCGATCGTCATCGGCGGTGCTATCGGTTTCTACGATGGTCTGTTCGGTCCCGGCACTGGCAGCTTCCTGATCTTCCTGTTTATCCGCTGCTTCGCCTTCGACTTTCTTCATGCTTCGGCATCGGCCAAGCTAGTGAACATCGCGACCAACATAGCGGCACTGATGTTCTTCATTCCGACGGGTAACGTGCTCTATCTGATCGCAATCCCCATGGCGGCATTCAACATCCTGGGTGCGCTCACCGGCACCTGGCTGGCGGTTCATAAAGGCGTGCCCTTTGTCCGGGCTCTCTTTTTGGTGTTGCTGGTGATTCTGATCAGCAAACTGTCCTACGACCTGTTCCTGTAAACCAGAGGAAAACTACATGCACCCCATGTTCGATCGCCTCGTGGCACTACTCGATGCCCGCTCAGCCTCCTACCGGGTGTTGATGCACGATGCCGAGGGCCAGTCGGCGCGCGTCGCCGAAATCCGTGGCACCGAGCCCGGCCAAGGCGCGAAGGCCATGCTTTGCTCACTCAAGGGTCAGGCCGGCCCCTATGCACTGGTGATCCTGCCGGGCGACCAGAAGCTGGACATGAAGAAAGTCGGAGCGGCCCTGGGCGGGAAAAAAGCCGAGCTGGTAAAGGCCGAAACCGCCATGGAACTGACCGGGTGCAGGATCGGCGCCATCCCTCCCTTTGTTTTCGATGAGCGGATTCAATTGATCGTCGATCCGGCCTTGACCACACGCTACGCTGAAATAGCTTTCAACGCGGGGCAGCTGGATGCGTCGATGGTGCTCGATACGAAGGATTATCTGGCGATTGCCATGCCTCGATTGCTGGATATCAGCCAGACTTGAGCAGATGTTTTCAGGGACGGATTTATTTTCATACTTCTTAAAAAACGGATCTTGAAAATAGATCAGTCTCCTGTCCTGGGTGGCAGCCATCGCCATTAGCCAACATCAGAATATCTGGCCCACCCACGCAGAGGATGAGGCCGAAAAATGTGAGCATCGTTGCCGATAAGGAAATCGCCATGTCACCGAACAAGGCCTGTCCCGTGATCCTCTCCAGTTTTCCTGGCACCCATATTCTTCTGTTCCGCCATCCAACAGCAGGTGTCCAACTGGTAAAAGGGACAATTGAGTCAGGTGAAACTCCAGCTCAGACCGCGCTACGTGAATTGAGCGAAGAATCGGGCATAGGGGCTGCCTCGCTGGTCAGCGATATGGGCTGCTGGGATGCAGAGCATCTCGACCAGATATGGTCATTCCAACTGTGTTTCACGCAGGAATATTTGCCGCAGCAGTGGAACCATCTCACGCTCGATGACCATGGCCATAGCTTCAGCTTTTTTTGGGCTCCATTCGATAATTTACCTTATGCCGACTGCCATCCGGTCTTTCGTCGAGCATTACGGTTCCTGACTGCCAAGTTGACAGCGAAAGGGTATGTGTTGGCTCACGATCAAAGCAGAAACACGTGATCCAAACTCTGACTTGATATTCTCAGGCGGCTTTCGAGCGGCCGCATCGAGGCCAGAGAGTGTGCACGCTCATAAACTGATCGCCCTGGATCATTGACGGCGCTGTCCTCCCCCACGCCCTCATGTATACGGGCTCGGTAGACTCGAGCTACCACGACTCGGATTCGGGATCGGTTTTGCCTGATAGCGGGTCTGAAGATTGGCATCCGGCCAAGAACAATGTGCGTAGCTTTATTGGTCCACCGCTTACCAACTTCCGTAAGGAATGCCGTACTTCTCGATATAGCGCTTGGACTTTTCACTGACCGGGTATGCGTAACGCCCTTGGTTCTTGCCCTGACTAGGGCCTAACGGTTCGATCTCGGCTTTGGCTTTGCCCACTTTGACCGGACGGTGGCAGGAATCTCGAACAAATATTTGCACGACGCCTCCGGGAGCCAGGCCCAAGTAAATAGACGCGCTATAGCTGGCCTGTTCATCTGGAGTCTCAGGGCATCGCTGATTAACGGAAGCCGCCATCAGTTGTCTCGCTTCTTCGGGCACATCCACCCAAACCTGATAGGTCTGTGGCTCGACAATGGATTGCCAGCGCACGTAAATGCGTTTGGGTAGATCAGCGCCAATCACTGCTTTTGCTGCAGCTCCTACAGCGTGCCAACCTCGCGCGGATTCTTTACCGTTTTCTGGTTCCCCGCCGGCGGCCGTACCTCCTCCTGTGCGCTTGAACAGTTTGCCGTTTATGTCTTCAACGGCACTGTCCTCAACCCACACCTTCATGTAATAGGGCTCGGTAAACGCGAGTTCCCACGATTCGGATTTGGGATCGGTTTTGGCTGAAAGGGTTGCAGCAGCTTGGCAGCCGCCCATGATCAATAAGCACAGCAGTGTTAAAAGAACTTTCATTACCAAAGCTTCCAGTCAGCAACGTGTGGGTGTTGCACGCGGATCGAGTCTTCCGTCGGGGCGTTGATGTAAACAGCCCTGATGCCGCTGCCATCTCTTCGACCGAGGGGATGGTTCCAGTTGGCGGACGTGTGAATGTACTTCAGTTTCAGAAGTTGGTCTTCTTGCTCTGTGACGGTGTAGTCACCGGCCAGGAATTTATCGCATAAGGCTTGAAGCTCTGAGGGTATTGCCAGATCCGGAGTGTCTGGTATGTCGTTGAGACGAGCACCCTTTTCTTTCGCCAAACGGTGCATCACGCGCAAATACACCCTGGTCAACAGGCCGCTCACCGGGCGTTTGAGTTGAAGTGCGGCGTACACGCGCTTTTGACTTGGGCTGAGCCTGTCTTGCGGGCTATTTGGCATCGGATGCGCGTCTGGGGTCACAACTTCGAGCATGTCCGCAGGCCAGCCTTTGGCCAACCATTGGCTCTTGGCGCTAACAGCATCGCGGTAGATCGAGGTGGTAGTGACATCAGTATTCAGAGCCACGGTCAGTGTTTGCATGGGAGTGACCAGAACACATTCTTGCGCCTCTTCGAGGTATCCGCCTCCGATGTCAGAGTGCACGCCCGGAAGGGTTATTTCCAGATGATCGGCTTTGACGCGACTGAGTGCGAAGTTGGCTCGACACTCATCACGGGCGGACAATTGAACTACGTCTGAAAAAAATCGCCGGTCGAGGTAAAGCTTGACGCCCGTCGCCACGGAGCTCTTGATGTTCCCAAAATTAGACCAGCCGGCAATCGATGGGACAGTATCGAACAAGCCGATAAAGCCCATATTGATGTCGCTTTTATATTGGTCGTTGAATTTGGAACTGAAGGCTCTCGGCAAGTTGCGCAGAACGGTGCCAAGTGGTCCGCGACTGGTGCGGACTATCTCGTTGGCAAAATGGCGAGCCGCCGCCGCGCCACGACTGAATCCGAAAGTATCGAAGGTCAGGGACGTAATTTCACTTCCAGGGTTATCGATTAACACCCGACTGATAGCTTGTTGAATGATTGGAAAAGAGGATTCGACTCTTCCAGCAACACCCGTTTCTCCGCGCCCAGTGCCCGCTCCGAACGTACTATCCTCTTCTCCGGATCGTGTGCCGATACCCTCGACATAGACGACGCGCGAGGTGCTCTTTTGCGAGCCCTCGCCTACCGCCTCTGGTGTAGCGTCATATAAGTCGCTCAGTCTTTTCACATTGCTAATGTCGTTACCGTAACTGCTGTCCGGATCACTCATGTACGGCATGCAACTAGCAGGAATATCCTCAGGCGCAATCGGATGCTGCGCACCACACAGCAACCCAGCTGCCGTGTTGTTCGCATTATTTCCAGTGCCATCAAAGAACACACCAATCCGCAGCGCGATGCCGATTTTCTCAGGCTCGGGTGCGGGTTCTTTCCCGTGTTTTTCGTATTCAGCCCAACGCTGGGCGTGGATATCGACGGATTTGGCTTCTTCGTAGCGATAGTTTTTCGGGGGGTTGGGGACGTAGCCGCTCAATCCTTGATTCCTTGCTCTGATCCTTGAGAACGGCCCGAAGGGTGACAGCCGAGGCCTGGGGGCGCAAGGCGTGGCCGTGTGCCAGCGCGGTTGAGACAGTGTGATATGACGAGGGTTTCCCCTCGTCTTGGCGGAGGGCTATTTCGTGATTACGACGTTGTCCAGCGCTTGGTTTACGGCCAGTTCGCCGAGCATTACGACCTGCGCGATTCCCAGCGCAGTTTTGCGGTGGGAGATGTCCAGCATGGCGGCGAAGTTGTTGAGCATTTCGCTGGCCGAACCGAGGGTTTCGCTGGCGTTGGCTAGCAGGGATTCGGTGTCGTACTTCGGGTTGGCGAAGTACATGCGGTCAGGCTCGTTGGTGCTGGCCATGATTTGGTCGGCAGGCTTGAGGTAGTGGTCGAGGGCGCGTTCGGCGGCTTCGTGAAATTTCCTGGAATCGGGGGATTCGTAGGGGGATGTGGGGTCGGTTTCTGGCGGGTTGGGTGTTGGTTTGAACATGGTGAAACTCCTAGTTAATAAAAGGAGCCTTCACCTTCGCTACCAAACGAAGGGTGGCGGCCGTACGCGGGTTGGTAGACCGGTAACTAGGACCCGGCACACCCGAAGGTGTCCTGCGCATGGCCACCATTGAGCAGAGACCCGACGGGGTCTGCGAACGGTGCACGATGCGACTAGTTATGGCGGGCTACCAAACCCGATCACTGTTTTTCAGTGACCGACAAACGATAAAACCCGCGACCTAGACGCACAAGCCGGCGGATTCTGGCGTAGTCGTAGGCGATGGCGCAAGACGTTGTAGGGCTTGGGTCGTTACTGGAGGCTTCGTTTAAACAGCATCGGGATTGTCTGTTTATTTTGGTCTGGGATTCAGGTGGTGACTGGGCCGGCGCCATCGCTGGCAAGCCAGCTCCCACAGGGGTTTCGGCTGGTTTTGGATTTTTGGTGATTGGGCTGGTGTCTTCGCGAGCAGGCTCGCTCCCACAGGATTTGTGGTTGGTTTGGGATTCAGGTGGTGATTGGGATGGCGTCATCGCTGGCAAGCCAGCTCCCACAGGGGTTTCGGCTGGTTTTGGATTTTTGGTGATTGGGCTGGTATCTTCGCGAGCAGGCTCGCTCCCACAGGATTTGTGGTTGGTTTGGGATTCAGGTGGTGATTGGGATGGCGTCATCGCTGGCAAGCCAGCTCCCACAGGGGTTTAGGCTGGTTTTAGATATTTGGTGATTGGGCTGGCGTCTTCGCGAGCAGGCTCGCTCCCACAGGATTTGTGGCTGGTCTGGGATTCAGGTGGTGATTGGGCTGGCGTCATCGCTGGCAAGCCAGCTCCCACAGGTTTGCGGGCTGTTCAGGTTCGGTGGCGGGTCATTTGGATCAGGGCTGATCGTCCACCATTTGGCGCCGGGCGTTCTTCGATGCCGAACGGGACGAAGCCGAGTTTCGGGTAGAGCAGCAGGCCGGCGGTGTTTTGGTTGAAGCAGGAAATCTGCACCTCGTCGGCTTGATACTTTTCGAACGCCAGTGCGGTCATGGTCGTGACGATGAAGCCGGCCACGCCTTGGCCGCGTGCACTGGGCGCGACGATGACGTTGCCGATGCAGCAGATGCCGTTGTGTTCGGCGCGGTAGAAATTGGCGAAGCCGACAACTACACCATCATCTTCGAAAACCGTGGAGTCGAAGCGCTGGCTGATGGCGGTGTGCAGTTGTTCTTCCGTCAGCGGGAAGTGCGCTTTCGGGAACATGAAAAACAGTTCTTGCTCGCCTTGGGGAAAGCCGCAAATCGTTTTGACGTCGGTGGCCTGAACCGGCCGATGGGTAAAGTTCATCACTGCCCTGCCCTCACTTTTTGCCGCTGGCCAGATGATGCGCAACCAACGCATTGGCATGCCCGTGGCCCATGCCGTGTTCTTCCTTGAGCCACGCCACCAGTTCCATGTGTTTTTTGTCGGTGATGCTGGCGAGCAGGTTCAGCCAGTAGTCGATGGGTTGGCCGTACTTCTTTTCGATGGAGGGGAAGTAGGACGCCGGGCCTTTTACCTTGCTGTCTTCGCTCATGCTGCACGCTCCGTTGGGCTCGCGACGGAGGGTCGGCGGACGCTCCTTGTCGGCAAAGCCTAAGCGTGGACGCGAAGTGCGGATCCGGCAACTGCCCCGCGCTACCGGACACTGCAAAACACTGTGGGAGCGAGCCTGCTCGCGAAGGCGTCGTGTCAGCCAACATCATCAGTGGCTGATACACCGCTTTCGCGAGCAGGCTCGCTCCCACAGGGATTGGGGTGGAAGATGATCAGCGTGAACCTGTGCGCCCTGGCAGCATCCGCACCAGCGTGTTGTCGCGCACCCAGTAATGGTGAAACAACCCCGCCAACGCATGCAGGCCGATCAGCCAGTAGCCGGTGCTGCCGATCAGTTCGTGCCAGTACTTCAGGCGTTTGGCGAAGTCCGGGTCGATGGCGACCGGGGCCGGTACGTGGAAGCCGAAGTACGGGAACGGTTTGTCGCCGGCGGCGAGCATCAGCCAAGCGAGGATCGGGGTGGCGATCATCAGGCCGTAGAGGGCCAGGTGCATCAGGTGCGAGATGCCGGTTTGCCACGCTGGGGGTTTGGGGGTGATTGGTGGGCGCGGGGTCAGGCGACCGAGCAGGCGGATCCATACCAGGGCGAAGATGCTGGCGCCGAACAGGCCGTGAAAGCCCATCAGCAGGCCGCGCGCTTCGCTGCCCTTGGGCATGTAGCCCTTGATTTCGACGCACGCGTAGACGCCGACGAAAAGCGCCAGCATCAGCCAGTGCATCGTGATTGAAAGTTTTCCATAACGGTTTACGGCGTTGTCGCGGGTCATAAGTAGCGCCTCGTGATTGTCGTGAGTGACGGTCGATGCGCTCGACGGTCACGTTCCTTGGGCCGGGCGAACCGACGGTGTGAGCCTGCCCGGCCAGTCTTAAGACAGTCTGAAGATCGGCTCACAGGTTAACCTTTTTTTACCTTCAGACTTCGTTAAGAAATGGCTTGGATACTCCTCTCAAACCTATTGAGGGAGGCGTTCTGCCCATGCCCGATTTCGACTGGAACATCCCCCTGCCCCTGCACTTCGGCCAAGCCGATACGCCGCAGATGACGCTGACCAATGCCTTGCCGGATGACGGGCAACGGTCGGCATTCGAGACGTTTATTCAGCAGCGCTTTCGCAAAGCGCACGGCGCTGACATCCGCCATTTCATGCCCGAGCTGTTCGGCATGCACAACGTCGCAGGTGAGCTGTGCGCGGTGGCCGGTGTCCGCCGTGCCCATTTGGAGCCGCTGTTTCTTGAGCGCTACCTGGATGAACCGATCGAGCCGCTGATCAGCGCGGCGGCGGATCGCCCGGTGACGCGCAAAGGCATCGTCGAAGTCGGCAACCTTGCCGCCAGCGACACTGGCAGTGCGCGTCTGAGCATCATCGCCATCACTTACTTACTGGCCATGGGCGGTCTGGAATGGGTGACGTTCACCGGCAACATCGGGTTGGTCAACAGCTTCCATCGTCTCGGCCTGAAGCCAGTGACATTATGCGCCGCAGACCCGGAGCGACTGGGTGACGAGCGTCAATATTGGGGCAGTTATTACGAGAGCAAACCCTGGGTTCACGTCGGCAATATCCGCGCCGGGTTTATCCATTTGCGCAATATCGGACTGTTCAACCGGCTGGGACTGCCGACTTCGATTGAAGGAGCTTTCCATGTCGCTTGAGCTGCAACGCTTTCAGGAAACCCTGCGCAGCCATGCCGGGCGCAATGACAACGCGGTCGCGCTGTGGGGCGATACGCTGAAAATCGATTACACGACCCTCTACGCCGAGGTGCTGTATCGCCAGGAGCGTTTGCGCGATGAACACGTGCAAGTGGTCGCACTGGTGCTGGATAACGGCGTCGACGCGATGCTTTGGGATTTGGCAGTGCTGTTCGAAGGCCTGACGTGTGTGACGCTGCCGCCGTTTTTCAGCCCGGCGCAACGCGCCCATTGTCTGGAGCTGAGTCAGGCTGAACGGGTGATTGCCGAACCAGAACTGGAAGCCGAGTTGCTCGGCGCCGGTTACGTGAAGAACGGCGAGTTCTGGTGCCGCACATTCAGTGGACCGAGCCGCATGCCCGCCGGCACCGCCAAACTGACCTTCACTTCCGGTACCACCGGCACGCCCAAAGGGGTATGCCTGAGCGCCGACAGCTTACTGCGGGTTGTACGCGAGCTGGATCAGGCGAGCGAGCCGACCGGTCCGGCGCATCATCTGGCGCTGTTACCGCTGGCGATTCTGCTGGAAAACCTCGGTTGTTATGCGGCGCTGTATGCCGGTGCGATGTTGAGTCTGCCGAGTCAGAAGACCCTCGGCATTCAGGGCGCCAGCGGCGTCGATGTGCCGCGCCTGCTGGGCTATCTGGCCAGCCGTGCACCGGAGAGCCTGATTCTGGTGCCGCAGCTGTTGCTGATGCTGGTCAGCGCCGCCGAGCAAAAAGCCTTCGATCCACAAAAACTGCGTTTTGCCGCCGTCGGCGGCGCGCGGGTTTCCGAGGATCTGCTGCACCGGGCACAACGTGTCGGCCTGCCGGTTTATGAAGGTTATGGCTTGTCCGAATGTGCGTCGGTGGTGTGCCTCAATCGCCCCGGTGCCCGGCGCCCAGGCAGCGTCGGCAGGCCCCTGCCGCATGTCGAAGTGCGGTTGGCCGAGGACGGCGAAGTGCTGATCAAGGGTTCGCCGCTGCTGGGTTACCTGGGGGATGCGCCGTACGCCGAAGAATGGTGGGCGAGCGGCGACCTGGGTGAGTTCGACCCGGAAGGTTTCCTCTTTCTCAAGGGGCGCAAGAAGCATCAGTTCGTTACCAGTTTCGGGCGCAACGTCAACCCGGAATGGGTCGAGTCGGAGCTGACCCAGCGCCGCCACATCGCCCAGGCCTTCGTCTACGGCGAAGCGATGCCGCACAACCACGCCCTGCTCTGGCCGCATCGCGCCGATTGCAGCGACGCTGACCTGGCTGCGGCCGTCGCCGAAGCCAACGAAGCCTTGCCCGATTACGCCCAGGTACATCGCTGGACACGTCTACCGCACCCCTTCACCGCCGCCAATGGCCTGCTCACCGCCAATGGCCGCCCGCGCCGCGAAGCCATCGTCGCGCATTACCACACCCAATTAACCGAATCCGTTATCTGCGAGGCATCCGAATCATGAGTTTTTTCGACACCCTGCAAGAAGCCACACAACGGGAACGCCACGAGCTGTTCAACCTGCCGATCATCGTTGATGCGCTGCAAGGCAAGGTCAGCCTTGAGAGCTATCGGGAATTTCTCGCCCAGGCCTATTACCACGTGCGCCACACGGTGCCGTTAATGATGGCTTGCGGCGCGCGTTTGCCGACACGCCTTGAGTGGCTGCGCAAAGCCGTGTGCGAGTACATCGAAGAAGAATACGGCCACGAACAGTGGGTGCTCAACGATATTGCCGCGTGTGGCGGTGACCGTGATGCGGTGCGCGATGGTCAGCCGTCGTTGTCGATCGAGTTGATGGTCAGTTTTCTGTACGACCTGATCGCCCGGGGCAATCCGGTGGGGTTGTTCGGCATGGTCAATGTGCTTGAAGGCACCAGCATTGCCCTGGCCACCCACGCGGCGGGCAGCATTCGCGAGCGGCTGGCGTTGCCGGAAACGGCGTTCAGCTACCTCAGTTCCCACGGTTCGCTGGACATCGAGCACATGCAGACCTATCGCCGCTTGATGAACCAGCTCGAGGACCCGCAAGACCAGGCCGCCGTGATCCACGCCTCGAAAGTCGTGTATCGCCTGTACACCGATATGTTCCGTGGCTTGCCGCGTGAAGTGCAGGCTCAACATGCAGCTGCATGAAGCGCGTGTTGTCCTGACCGGCGCCAGTGGCGGTATCGGCATGGCCATCGCAGGTGCCTTGTGCGCTGCCGGTGCGCGGGTACTGGCCGTGGCCCGGCATCAGGAAGCGCTGCTGCCGTTGCTTGAGCGGTATCCGCAAAATCTGTATTGGGTCGGCGCCGACCTGACCTTCCTCAGCGACCGGCGCAAAGTGCTGGCCGCCGCCGAGGGCATCGGCGGTATCAACCTGCTGATCAACGCGGCCGGGGTCAACCACTTCGCCATGCTCGAACAGCTGGACGACAGCGACATCAACACCATGCTGGCGGTGAATGTCAGTGCGCCGATCTGCCTGACGAAACTGCTGTTACCGCTGCTCAAGCAGGCGGACAGCGCCATGGTGGTCAATGTTGGCTCCACCTATGGCTCGATCGGTTATGCCGGTTATGCCAGTTACTGCGCGAGCAAGTTTGCCTTGCGCGGTTTCTCCGAAGCGCTGCGCCGGGAGCTGGCTGATACGCGGGTCAGCGTTCTTTACGTCGCGCCGCGCGCCACCCGCACGTCGATGAACAGCTCGGCCGCGCAAGCCTTGAACGATGCGCTCAAGGCCAACGTCGATGACCCGCAAACCGTGGCGTCGGCGGTGATCCACGCAATCGCCGGCGATCGCCGCGATTTGTATCTGGGGTGGCCGGAGCGGTTCTTCGTACGCCTGAACAATTTACTGCCGCATCTGGTGGATCGTGGCCTGCGCAAGCAGTTGCCGCTGATCCGACGCTTCAGCGAAAAAACCGACAACGAGACCCTCAAACCATGAAAAAAGTCTTCGCCTGCCTGCTGCTCGGTGCCCTCAGCCAATCCGTCTGGGCGCTGGACGCCGCCGATCAACAACGCCTTGCCGGGATCCAGCAGAGCTGGGCGCACATCCAATATGAAGTCGCGGAAAAACAGCGCGCCGCCGCCTTCGAACAGCTCTCAACCGAGGCCACTGCCTTTACCACGCAACGCCCCGCCGTGGCCGAAGCGTGGATCTGGAAGGGCATCGTCACCAGCAGTTGGGCCGGCGCCGAAGGTGGGCTCGGCGCCTTGGGCAAAGCCAAGGACGCCAAGGCTGACCTGGAGAAATCCCTGACCCTGGATCCCAAAGCCTTGAATGGCTCGGCCTACACCAGCCTCGCCGCGCTGTACGACCGGGTGCCGGGCTGGCCGATCGGTTTTGGTGACAGCGACAAGGCCGAGCAATTGCTCAAGCAGGCGTTGCAACTGAACCCCAACGGCATCGACAGCCTGTACTTCTGGGGTGATCACCTCTACCGTGAAAAACGCTACGCTGAAGCCAAGGCAGCGCTGCAAAAAGCCCTGCAAGCCGCACCGCGCCCAGGCCGCGAAAGCGCTGACGCCGGGCGCCGCAAAGAGATCGCCGCCCTGCTGGTGGACGTCAACAAGAAACTCGACTGAAAGGAGTGCGCGTGCGTTTATTACTGATTGAGGATGACGTCGCGCTCGGTGAAGGCATTCATCAGGCGCTGGGGCGTGAGGGTTACACCGTCGACTGGCTCAAGGACGGCAGCAGTGCGTTGCATGCACTGCTCAGTGAAACCTTCGACCTGGCGGTACTCGATCTCGGTCTGCCGCGCATGGACGGCCTCGAAGTGCTGCGCCGTTTGCGAGACAGCGGTTCGAATCTGCCGGTACTGATTCTTACGGCCCGCGATGCCACCGAAGACCGCATCGCCGGGCTCGATGCCGGGGCCGACGATTATCTGGTCAAACCGTTCGATCTGGCTGAACTCAAGGCGCGATTGCGCGCTCTGTTGCGGCGCAGTGCCGGGCGCGCTCAGGCACTGATCGAACACGCCGGCATCAGCCTCAACCCCGGTACCCAGCAGGTCAGTTATCAGGGCCAACCTGTGGCGCTTACCCCCAAGGAATATCAGTTGCTGCACGAATTGCTCTCGCCGCCAGGTCGGGTGATGACCCGCGATCAACTGATTCAGTTGCTCTACGGCTGGAACGAGGAAGCCGAAAGCAACACTCTGGAAGTGCACATCCATCACCTGCGCAAAAAGTTCTCCACCGACCTGATCCGCACCATCCGTGGCGTGGGTTATCTGGTGGAGGAGCGTCGATGACTTCAATCCGGCGCCGCACGCTGACGCTGATCATCGGCCTGCTGCTGGCCGGCCTGGCAGTGCTCAGCACGTTCAATGTGCATGACAGCAACCACGAAATCGCTGAAGTCTACGATGCTCAACTGGCGCAGAACGCGCGTCTGTTGCAAGGCGTGATGCGCATGCCGATGGCGAGTACCGAACACGCGCAGTTGTATCAAGCGTTCAATCAGGCCCTGGGCGAAGCCAAGCCACGGGTCGATGGCCATCCTTACGAAAGCAAGATCGCCTTTCAGGTATGGAACCCCAAAGGTGAAGTGCTGGTACACACCGCCAGCGCACCCTCCTTCACCGCACCGCCGACCCGACCGGGCTTCAGCGACGTGGTGGATTTGAGAGGCAGGCAATGGCGGGCGTTCATGCTGGAAGACAAGCAGAACGGCCTGCGCATCTGGGTTGGCGAGCGCGATGATGTGCGCGCCGATCTGGTCGACCGCATCGTGCGGCATACGCTGTGGCCGAACATGCTCGGCAGCCTGATTCTGGCGGCGATGATCTGGCTCGCTATCGGCTGGGGACTCAAGCCACTGGCGAACATGGCCGCCACCCTGCGCGCCCGCCACAGTGGTTCGCTGGAGCCACTGCAACTCACGCCGCTACCCAGCGAACTGGAGCCGATGCAAGCAGCCCTCAACCGCATGCTCGCGCAGATTCAGGAAGTGCTCGGCCGCGAACGCCGTTTCATCGCTGACGCCGCCCACGAAATGCGCACTCCGCTGGCGGTGCTGCGCGTGCATGCGCAAAACCTGCTGGAGGCCGGCACCGAGCAGGAGCGCCGCGAATCCCTGGAATTTCTGATCTCCGGCGTCGACCGCACCAGCCGTCTGGTCAACCAGTTGCTGACCATGGCACGCCTCGAACCGAAATCCGACCCGCCGCCGCTGCAACGCATCGACCTCAGCGAAACCGTGCGCAACAGCCTGGTGCAACTGACGCCGTGGCTGTTAAGCAAACAGCTGGAACTGACCTTCGAGGACAGCGCCGAACCGTTCCACGTCATGGCCAGCGCCGCCGCCCTCGACATCGCGTTGAACAACCTGATCACCAACGCCGCCAACTTCTCCCCGGAGCACGGCATCATCACCGTGACGCTGACCCGAGCCGACGGCTTCTGTCATTTGAGCGTCGACGATCAGGGGCCGGGAATCGATGAGGCGGATCGCGCCCGGCTGTTCGAACGCTTCTACAGCCGGGGCAATGCACAGGGCGCGGGATTGGGGCTGACCATCGTCAACACCATTGCTACCCGCTTGGGCGGACGCATTACCCTGGTCAATCGGCAAGAAGGTGGGTTACACGCGACGCTGTCGATTCCTGACGGCCAATGACCCGGTTGCCAGGTTCACGGCACGATTAGCGGCGGGGGCATTTCCTGCAGATCATCCTGCACAGTCGAGCGCGGCAACGTTTCCGGCACAGTCAGCCACAACAGCATCAGCGCCGCTGCAGCCACAGCCGCCAGGGTCAGGAATGCAGCGCTGTAGCCGGCGGCCTGCACCACGAATCCGGCCAGACCATTGCTCAAGGCTGCGCCCAGGCCGAAGACCGTCGACAACGCACCCAGGCTGATATTGAAGTGGCCGGTGCCGAGGGTCAGGTCTTTCACCACCACCGGAAACAGCGCGCCAAAAACCCCGGCGCCGATGCCATCGAGCAATTGCACTGAAACCAGCCACCAAGGGTCGTTGGACAGCACGTAAAGTACGCCGCGCAACGGCAGAATCAGGAACCCGGCAAGCAGCAACGGCTTGCGCCCCCAGACATCGGCCTTGGCCCCGACCAGCAAGGCGACCGGCACCATCACCAGTTGCGCGGCGACGATGCACGCCGAGGTCAGCGGCGTGGCCATCTGCAGATTGGCCTGTGCCAGTTTCTGACTCACCAGCGGCAGCATGGCCGCGTTCGCCAGGTGGAACAACGCGCAGCACACGGCGAACATCAGCAGCGGTCTGTTCTTGAGCAACACCGAGAACCCCGAGGGCTGCGCGCCATGCCCGGCACCGCCGGGATCCAGGCCCCGTGCCAGGTCATGGTCAATGGCCGCCGGCGAGACAAAGGCGACCGCGATAATGCTGGCCAACGCCATCACCGCCATCAGGTAAAACACCGCCACCGGGCCGAACAGGTAGGCAAACAATCCGGCCAACAAGGCGGCGCAGGCGTTGCCCGCGTGGTTGAACGTTTCGTTGCGGCCGGTGCGTCGGGTGAAGGCGCGTGGCCCGGTAATGCCTAAGGTGATCGCCGAGATGGCCGGCGCGAAGATCGACGCAGCGACGGCGCTGAGGGCTTGAGTCAAGGTCACCAGACTGAATGACGCAACGAACGGCAGCAGCAGGCAACTGCCGGTGACCAGCAGCGCGGCAATCGCGATCAATGCCCGCTTGTAGCGTGTGTTGTCGACCAGGGCGCCCGCCGGTGTCTGGGTGATCAGCGCGGCGATCCCGGCGATGGTCATTACCAGGCCGATGCTGGCCGGGTCCCAGTGGTGAACCGCCAGCAGGTAAATCGCCAGATAGGGACCGAGGCCGTCGCGTACGTCGGCAAGGAAGAAATTCAGGCTGTCCAACGACAGGTTGTTTCGGCGATCCAGGTGTGTGGCCACGGCAGCGTCTTCGAGGGTCGAGGTCGTTCGGGTTGAATTGACCTCCGCAGATTGAGTGACCCCTGGCCAGATGTTTTAGTTTCACCGCCCGACGGACATGAAAAAACCCGCCCGGCAAATACCGGGCGGGCCAGGTTCGCGGTCAAATCGAGCGCTGATTGACCCGCGCCATCAGTTGCTCGGCGCTTTCCTTGCGCTCCGAATAGCGATCAACCAGAAAGTCCTGGCGGTCGCGCAGCAACACGGTGAACTTCACCAGTTCCTCCATCACATCGACGACCCGGTCGTAATACGGCGACGGTTTCATCCGCCCCGCTTCGTCGAACTCCATCCAGGCCTTCGGCACCGAAGATTGGTTGGGGATGGTGAACATGCGCATCCAGCGACCCAGCACGCGCAGTTGATTGACCACGTTGAACGACTGCGAGCCGCCGCAAACCTGCATCACTGCCAGGGTTTTGCCCTGAGTCGGGCGAACCGCGCCAAGCTCCAGCGGAACCCAGTCGATCTGCGCCTTGAACACCGCCGACATCGCGCCATGGCGTTCCGGCGAGCACCAGACCTGGCCTTCCGACCACAACACCAGTTCACGCAATTCCTGCACTTTCGGATGGTCGACCGGGACGTCGTCGGGCAGTGGCAAACCGGACGGATTGAAGATGCGCGTCTCGGCGCCAAAGTGCTCGAGCAGGCGCGCGGCCTCCTCTACCAGCAAGCGACTGAACGAGCGCTCACGGGTCGATCCGTAGAGCAACAGGATGCGTGGTTTGTGCTCGCCCGAGGCGGAGGCTGGCAAGCCTTCGAACAGAGTTGGATCAAGATTGGGCAAGTGGTCTGACATTGTCATGCCTCCTTAAAGCGTACCGACTCGGTCGAGTTCGAGTTTGAGTTCGTCGCGGCTGAGGCGGTTGAAGGGCAGTTCGAGGAAGGCTTTGCAGCGTTGCTCGATGCGCGCCAACGTGGCGCGGAAAGCAGCGTCGATCGCCGCTTCGTCGCCCGTTACTTCGGACGGATCTTCCAGCCCCCAATGGGCCTTCAGTGCCGGGCCGAAGTACACCGGGCAGGTTTCACCGGCAGCCTTGTCGCAGACGGTGATGACGATGTCCGGCGGGTTGCTTTCGAAGGCGTCGTTACCCTTGCTGTACAAGCCATCGGTGGCAATGCCGGCCTGCTGCAAAGTCAAGAGACTGCGCGGCAAGACCTGGCCTTTGGGGAAACTTCCGGAACTCAGCGCCTCGAATCCCGAGGGCGCCAGTTGGTTGAACATCGCTTCACTGAGGATGCTGCGACAGCTATTGGCCGTGCACATGAACAGGATTCGCATGGGTCGCTCCAGCAGATATTAATGATTTAGCAGCACGCCGCTTCGCGGACAGGACGTCCATCCATCTTATGCAAACGCGAGGCGTTGTCCTTGAGCCAATCGGCATTGGCTTTGCACGTCACTTGCAGGATCTCGTGCACCCAATCCGGCAGGTCCGGATTGAGGCGGTAATAAACCCATTGCCCCTGACGGCGATCGAGCAGAAGACCGTTGCTACGCAGTTGCGCCAGGTGACGGCTGATCTTTGGCTGACTGTCGTCGAGGGCGCACATCAGCTCGCAAACACACAACTCACCCTGATCAGCAATCAACAGGGTGGCGCGGACGCGGGTCTCGTCAGCCAGGCTTTTGAAGACATCGGTGGGCGTGATCATGGGATAGGCTTCGTACATATGGAAATTCGAATATACGGATATCCATATATTAATCAACCCTGGAATGATCCCACCTGACCCACAAACACCGATGCCCCCTGTGGGAGCTGGCTTGCCAGCGATAGCGGTGAGTCAGGCAAAGCCGATGTCGAATGTCAGTCCGCCATCGCGGGCAAGCCCGCTCCCACAGGGTTTGATGCTGGCAAAACTATCCGAGCAACAACCCCTGCTCCGCCTCACACAACCCCACCACATAATCCCAAACCACCCGCAACCGCACCGACTTGTGCAATTCCCTTCGCGTGCTGATCCAGTAACTGCGCTCGATGCTCTCATCCGGCAGCAATGGCACCAGGTCCGGGTCGGGGGCCGCCATGTAGCACGGCAACACGGCGATGCCCAACCCCGAACGCGCCGCTTCCTGCTGAGCGATGACGCTGGTGCTATGGAAAACCACGCGAGGGCTGCGGCAGAAGCTGTTGAGGAACATCAGCTCCTGACTGAACAGCAAATCATCCACATAGCCAATCCACGCATGCCGCCCGAGGTCTTCGCGGCTGTGCAATGGCGGCGCGTTGTCGAGATAGCTTTGGCTGGCATAAAGCGCGAGGCGGTAGTCGGTGAGTTTGCGGGTGACCAGCATGTCCGCCGCCGGGCGCTCCAGATGAATGCTGATTTCCGCCTCGCGATTGAGGATGCTGACGAAGCGCGGCACCGCGACCAGCTCCACTTCCAGGCCCGGGTAACGCTCGAACAGACCGATCATGCGACTGGCGAGGAACTTGACGCCGAGACCTTCGGTGACACCGACGCGAATCTTGCCCAGTGGCGCAGTGGACTGGGTGATTTCTTCCTGGGCCAGCAACGCGACGTTTTCCATGGCTTCGGCGTGCTTTAGCAGCGCCTCCCCGGCCGGGGTCATTTCATAGCCTTGGGCGTGCTGAACGAACAGCGCAGTGCCAAGGCTTTTTTCGATGGCCTCGATGTGACGGGCGACCGTAGCGTGGGTGGTGTTCAGACGGCGGGCCGCGGTGAGCAAGCGTCCGCTGCGTTGCAGTTCGAGAAAAAACCGCAGGTCGTTCCAGTCGAACATGGCGTGTCCTTGTCAGCGAGGGTCATCAAGGCTGTTCGAAAACGCACAGCAGCTGCGCAAAAACTAACATTCTTTTAACGAAAGCTAACAACTAGAGTGTCCGACAATAAAAACAAAAAGCGAGGTCAGGGAATGCAGACTTCCCTCGATGAATACGATTACATCGTGGTCGGCGCAGGTCCCGCCGGGTGTTTGCTGGCCAATCGGCTGTCTGCTGATCCACAGCAGCGCGTGTTGCTGCTCGAAGCCGGCGGACGCGACAACTATGCCTGGATTCACATCCCCGTTGGCTACCTGTTCTGCATCGGCAACCCGCGCACCGATTGGTGCTTCAAGACTGAAGTGCAACCCGGTCTGCAAGGTCGCAGCCTGAGCTATCCGCGCGGAAAAGTGCTTGGCGGCTGTTCTTCCATCAACGGCATGATCTACATGCGCGGCCAGGCCAACGACTACGACGGCTGGGCGGCGGAAGGCAATCCGGGCTGGGCCTGGAACGACGTGCTGCCGCTGTTCAAGCAGAGCGAAAACCACTTTGCCGGCAGCGCTGAATTTCACGGTGCCAAGGGCGAATGGCGGGTCGAACAACAGCGCTTGTCGTGGCCGATTCTGGATGCCTTTCGCAGCGCCGCTGAACAAAGTGGGATTGCCTCTGTTGAGGACTTCAATCAGGGCGAAAACGAGGGTTGCGGCTACTTTCAGGTCAATCAGAAGGCCGGCGTGCGCTGGAACGCGGCCAAAGCCTTTCTCAAACCGATACGTGACCGGGCGAATCTGACGGTGCTGACCGGGGTTGAGGTTGATCGTGTTTTGCTCAAGGACGGTCGCGCCTCTTCTGTCAGTGCGCGTCATGAAGGTCAGGTGAAACGCTTCAAGGCGCGCAAGGAGATCGTGTTGTGCGCCGGTTCGGTCGGCTCGCCGAGCATTCTGCAGCGCTCCGGGATTGGCCCGCGACCATTACTGAAACGCCTCGGCATTGGCGTGATTCATGAGTTGCCGGGGGTTGGCGGCAATCTGCAGGATCACCTGCAACTGCGCCTGATCTACAAACTGGAAAACGCCCGCACCCTCAACCAGATCGCCGGCAGTGTGTGGGGCAAGATGGGCATGGGCCTGCGTTATCTGTACGACCGCAGCGGGCCGTTGTCGATGGCGCCGAGTCAGTTGGGCGCATTTGCCCGCTCGGGGCCGGAGCAGACGTCGGCAAATCTTGAATACCACGTGCAGCCGCTGTCGCTGGAGCGCTTTGGCGAGCCGTTGCACAGCTTCCCGGCCTTCACCGCGTCGGTGTGCGATTTGCGTCCGCAGAGCCGTGGCCGCATCGACATTCGCTCGGCGAATCCGCAAGAGGCGCCGCTGATTCAACCCAATTATCTGAGCCACCCCGAAGACCTGCGCGTGGCCGCCGACGCCATCCGCCTGACCCGACGTATCGTCAGCGCCCGTGCCCTGCAAGCGTTCAAACCGGTCGAGTATTTGCCGGGCGACAGCCTGCAAAGCGAAGAGCAACTGCACGAAGCGGCGGCGCGGATCGGCACGACGATTTTCCATCCGGTCGGCACCTGCCGCATGGGCAATGACGGCGAGGCGGTGGTCGATGCGCAGTTGCGCGTCCACGGCGTGCCCGGTTTGCGCATTGCCGACGCCTCGATCATGCCGAGGATCATCTCGGGCAACACCTGCTCGCCTACGCTGATGATTGCCGAGAAGGCCGCGCAGCTGATCCTCAACCCACCGACCAGGATCTACACACCAACTTCGGAACTGGCCCAAACCCTGTAGGAGCTGCCGCAGGCTGCGATCTTTTGACTTTATTTTTTCAAGGTCAAAAGCAAGTTCAAAAGATCGCAGCCTTCGGCAGCTCCTACAGGGAGCCGCGTTAATTCAAGGCATCAAGCATCACCCGGACAGGCAACACCAGTGGAACAACAAAAACAATCACTGTGAGGGATACCGATATGTCAGAACACGCTCAGCCGCTGGACGCCGCCTACAGCGCGCAAACCAGCCCGGATACACGCAAAGTCATCTTCGCTTCATCACTGGGAACGGTGTTCGAGTGGTATGACTTTTTCCTCTATGGCGCCCTCGCGGCGGTGATCAGCAAGCAGTTTTTCGCCGGAGTCAACGACACCACGGCGTTCATCTTTGCGCTGATGGCGTTTGCCGCCGGATTCATCGTGCGGCCGTTCGGGGCACTGGTGTTCGGTCGATTGGGGGACATGATCGGGCGTAAATACACCTTCCTCGCGACCATCATTTTGATGGGCGTGGCGACGTTCTGTGTCGGGCTGTTGCCGACCTACGCCAGCATCGGCATCGCCGCGCCGATCATTCTGGTGGTGCTGCGCATGCTTCAGGGCCTGGCACTCGGTGGCGAGTACGGCGGCGCCGCAACCTACGTGGCCGAACACGCGCCGATGGGCAAACGCGGATTCCATACCAGCTGGATTCAGTCCACCGCGACCCTCGGCCTGCTGCTGTCGCTGCTAGTGGTGCTCGGTTGCCGTTATTTCACTGGCGATCAGTTTGAAGTGTGGGGCTGGCGGATTCCGTTCCTGCTGTCGATTGTGCTGCTGGCCATTTCCACCTGGATTCGCCTGAGCCTGCACGAGTCGCCGGCCTATCTGAAGATGAAAGAGGAAGGCAAAACCTCGAAGGCGCCGATCCGCGAATCCTTCGGCAAATGGGAAAACCTCAAAGTCGTGCTGATCGCGCTGTTCAGCATCAACGCCGGGCAAGCGGTGACCTTCTACGCGGCGCAGTTCTATGTGCTGTTCTTCCTCACCCAGTTTCTGAAAATGGATCCGGCGCTGGCCAACACCCTGCTGATTATCAGCGTGGTGATCGGCGCGCCGTTCTTCATTTTCTTTGGCTGGCTGTCGGACAAGGTCGGACGCAAGCCGGTACTGATGCTCGGCCTGCTGCTGGCGACGGTGCTGTACTTCCCGATTTTCAAATCCCTCGCGCATTACGCCAACCCGGCGATCGATCAGGCCAGCCGTCAGGCGCCGATTACGGTGCTGGCCGACCCTGCAACATGCACCTTCCAGTTCGACCCGGTGGGCAAGGCGAAATTTGACAGCCCGTGCGACAAAGTCAAAACCTTCCTGGTCAAACAAGGCCTGCCCTACTCCAGCGCCGCCGCACCGGCCGGCAGCGCCGTACAGGTCAGTGTTGGCGACGTGAGAATCGACGGCTTCGATGAATCTGCCTTGCGCGGCGCAATCACCCTCGCCGGCTACCCGCAACAAGCCGATGTGCAGCAGACCAACAAACCGATGATCGTCGCCCTGATCGTAGCGCTGATCATCATCTCCGCCATGTGCTACGGCCCGCTCGCGGCGCTGATGGTCGAACTGTTCCCGACCCGCATCCGCTACACCTCGATGTCGCTGCCGTACCACATTGGCAACGGCTGGTTTGGCGGATTTCTGCCAACGGTATCGTTCGCGCTGGTGGTGTACACCGGGGATATTTTTTATGGCCTGTGGTACCCGGTGTTGATTACCGGGGTGAGCCTGGTGGTGGGGCTGATCTTTTTGCGGGAGACGAAGAATATCGATCTGGACAAGAACTGAAGTTAACGCCAGCACCATCGGTGGCGAGAGCGCTTGCTCTCTCGCCACCCTCTTTTCAGGCATCAGCCTTGATCACCTCAAACTTCACCTGATCCGGATAAAACGCCACATAGTCGCGGATCGGCGCCACCGAGACTTTTGGATTCTCGTAAGTCCACACCGCATTCGCCCCCTCATGCCCCGGCACCTGCAGGCTGAAGTAATTGGCGTCACCCTTGTACGGGCAGTAACTGGTGTGGTCGGTGCGGGCGAAGTACTTTTCGTCGATGTCTTCGCGGGGAACGTAGTACACGGGCGGATAGTTGGCTTCGTTCAGTACCAGCACGTGGGAGGACGCGGCGACCTGGATGCCGTGGAACTTCACCAGCAGGCAACCTGTAAGTTGTTCGAGGGAGATGACGGGGCTGGGGCCGGAGCTTTTCATAGGTTTCTCCAAGGACAAATGAACTGTGGCGAGGGAGCTCACTCACGCTGGGCAGCGTAGCGGCCCCAAAATCAGTAATCGCAGTGTGTCAGGTATAACGCGATTTCTGAGTTTGCGACGGCTTCGCCGCCGAGCGGGAGCAAGCGCCCTCGCCACAAGTTCGGGACTGGCCCGTTTTATTTCAGATCAAGCAACAATATCCGTCATCACCGCCTGCCCCACCATGCCCACAGCAAAATCGACCTGCCCCTGCCCGGTCAAGTCAACCAGAAGTCCGGTCTGACCGTGCTGCGCTTGGTAAGTCAGGATTGCATCGCCCGCATGGCCGGTGAAACTGCTGACAAAATTCAACGTGGCGGCGCCACTTGCAAACTCGGCGATCCCCGAGAGGTCGATCTTGTCCAGGCCGCTTTTGAAATCCATGATCCAGTCCGGCTGGTTATTGGTCGAATCACTGGCAGCCCCGAACACGAAAGTGTCTGCACCCTCTCCGCCTAACAGCGTATCGCCACCACCGCCACCGTATAGGATGTCGTCGCCGGCACCGCCAAACAGAGAGTTCGCCTTTGCGTTGCCGATCAACAGGTCATTGCCCGAACCGCCGACGGCGTTTTCCACCGTCACGCCGTAAGCGATCGAAACGTTGCCCACCAATCCTCCGACATCGGAGAACGAGCCCTCATTGAGATTGATTTTCTGGTTCTGGGTGAAACCGGAGAAGTTCAGCGTGTCGTCGCCGCCACCGTCCCACACCGAAAACACCAGCTTCGACGACGCCGATGTCGCGCTGTAAAAATCACGCCCGGTGTTGGAGTAGAAACCGTACGTGGTGTTATCGGCGCGGGTCTCATAGTTGGCGCCATACAGTTTCTGCACGGCAACAATGTCGTCCATTAACGGCGCAGAAGCGTAGGCACCGCTGCCATCCTTGCTGAAGTCCTGCTCGGTGTTGGTTTCACTCCAGTAGCTCATCAGGCTGTAGCCGCGGGTGTCTTCGGCGTATTTAGCGTCGCCGTAGGTCGGGTTGCCATTACCGGCGTTGTAGCCGCCGGGGTGCGACAGGCCGAGGGTGTGACCGATTTCGTGGGTCAAGGTCTGGCGACCATAGTTGCCGTTATCCGGCGTCTTGTTGACCTGGTACTGATTGTTGATCAGATACCACGATTGGCCGTCATAGCTGCCGCCACTCGGCAGGTAAGCGAACGCGGCACCACCGGTGCTGACGTCATAATTGCCGAACGTCATGTGGCCCTCGCCGCCCTTGCCTTCGGTGAACGTGACATTGGCGACGTCGGCCCAGGACTGCATGGCCAGCACGGCCTGAGCTTTCTGCTGGGCACTGAATTCGCCGAAATTGCCAAGCTTCGGATTGTAGTTCGCAGGTTTTTCGGTCAGAAAGGTGTAGCTGAGGTCGATCTTGCCGTCAGCGTTTTTATCGCCCCACGACATGCCTTTGCGCAGGATTTCGTCAGCAGCTTGATCAGCAGTGAACGAGGGTTTGCCATTGATCAGCCCGACGCCACGGTCGTACAGATGACTGAAGGTGTCGATTTGGTCGTAGGCGCTGCTGGTTTTGGATTTGGCTTGAGCCATGGATGGACTTCCTTGTTTCAGAGTAGTCAGTTTCCGACAGACCGCGGCGATCTTCTGGCGAGATCGTCCTGTCACTCGCGTGGTTGAATCGCCAAAAAACCTGACACAGGCACAGACAGGGCGCTAATCGATTTTTCGATAGTGCTTGCCCCGTCCCCGGAATGCCCGTCATTTCCGGCAATCCTTTTTATCTGTATATCCATACAGATAAAAGTTGCCCCTGGGCGTAAGTGCGGCCATTCTGTGCACCTCTTCGGACATTGATCGACGTGGTAGTTATGCGGCTGTACCTCTGTGAAAAACCTTCCCAGGCCAAAGACATTGCGGCCGTACTCGGTGCCAAGCGCCGGGGCGACGGCTGCTGGCTGGGAACAGACGTCACGGTGACCTGGTGCATCGGCCATTTGCTGGAAACCGCTCCGCCAGACGCCTACGACGCACGCTACAAGCGCTGGGTACTGGCGGATCTGCCGATCATTCCGGACAAATGGAAAATGACCGTCAAGCCGCGAACCGCCAGTCAGTACAAAGCCGTCAAACGCCTGCTCGGCGAGGCCAGCGAACTGATCATCGCCACCGATGCCGACCGTGAGGGCGAGATGATTGCCCGGGAACTGGTCGAGCATTGCCGCTATCGCGGGCCGATCCGCCGCTTGTGGCTGTCGGCACTGGACGAGGCGTCGATTCGCAAGGCCTTGGCCGCGTTGAAGCCAGGTGCCGAGACGTTCAGCCTGTATCACTCGGCACTGGGTCGCTCCCGGGCGGATTGGCTGATCGGCATGAACATGAGCCGCCTGTTCACCCTGCTCGGTCGGCAGTCGGGCTATCAAGGTGTGTTGCCGGTCGGTCGAGTACAGACACCGACATTGCGCCTGGTGGTGGATCGCGATCGCAGCATCGCCGACTTCGTGCCGGTGCCGTTTTGGGCGATCGACGTGCAACTGCTGCACAACGGCACGCCGTTCACCGCGCAATGGCGCGCGCCGTCGGACGTCTGTGACGATCAGGATCGTTGTTTGAATCAGGCACTCGCGCAACAAGCAGCCGCCGCGATCGCCAGCGCCGCCACTGCTCGGGTCGTCAAGCTACGCACCGAGCGCATGCGTGAAGTGGCGCCCCTGCCTTTCGACCTCGGTACGTTGCAGGAAGTCTGCTCGAAAAAACTCGGCCTCGGTGCGCAGGAAACCCTCGACATCGCCCAAGCACTCTACGAAACCTACAAAGTCGTCACTTATCCGCGCAGCGATTGCGGTTTTCTGCCGCTGAGCCAGCACGGTGAGGCACCGGGGATTCTCGCGGCACTGCGTCAGGCCGACCCGAGTCTCGAAGCGCTGCAAGGCTTTCTAGAGCCGCAACGTCGCTCCCGGGCGTGGAACGACAGCAAAGTCACCGCGCACCACGGCATCATCCCGACCGCTGCGGCGAAGAACCTTGAACGCCTGACGGGCAAGCACCGCGCGGTTTACACACTCATCCGCGCGCGGTACCTGGCGCAGTTTCTACCCAACCATGAATACGACCGCACCCAGGCTGATTTCGATTGCGCCGGTGAAGCGTTGCGTGCCGTCGGCAAACAGATCATCGAACCGGGCTGGAAGCGCGCACTGCCCGAGGCACTGGCACCGACCAAGGGCCGTGAAGCGCCGGCACCGCAGACCTTGCCGACGCTTGGCCAGGGTATCGATTGCGCCGTTGCTGATGTGAAGCTCAAGGATTTGTGGACGCAGCCACCCAAGCCCTACACCGAAGGCGATCTGATCAAGGCGATGAAAAACGTTGCCAAACTGGTGGAAGATCCGCTGCTCAAACAAAAGCTCAAGGACACGACCGGCATCGGCACCGAAGCCACCCGTGCATCGATCATTCAGGGTTTGCTCGATCGCGGTTATCTGGTGAAAAACGGCAAGGCACTTGCGGCAACACCGGCGGCGTTCAGTCTGATCGACGCCGTACCCCGAGCGATTGCCGACCCCGGCACCACGGCGATCTGGGAGCAGGCGCTGGACATGGTGCAGAGCGGTGAGATGAGTCTGGAAGAATTCGTCACCAAGCAAGCGGCGTGGATGAGCAAGCAGGTGACTCGCTGTTCCGGCCTGAGCCTGACCATCAGCGGCCCACCGCCTGCCGGCAAGGCTGCTACGCCGTGGAAGAACAACCGCAAATCGACGCGAAGCAAATCAACCGGCACAACCAAACGCACGGCGAAACCGGCAGCCAAAAAGTAAAACGCGCTACTGTTCCTGAAAGGTTCATCACCCTCAGGAACCCAAAGCATGCCTGACATCGAACTCCACCCCGCCCAGCGTGACGAACTGCAAATCATCGAAAACCTGATGCAGTTCTACATGTACGACTTCAGCGAATGGCTACCGCTGAAGCTCGCCGGGCATGGCTTCTTCGCCCTCCAGCCAAAAGACGCTTACTGGCGCCATCCGGCCACCCGACCCTTTCTGATCCGCGTCGATGGCGAACTCGCCGGCTTCATCACGGTGGATGAAGAAACCCACATCGACGGCGCCGAATTCAATATCGGCTACTTCTTCGTCACCCGGCGCATGCGTGGCCAAGGCGTCGCGCAGTTTGTCGTCTCTGCCCTCTTGAGCCAAATCCCCGGTCGGTGGCAGATTTTCCATATCGACGCCAACCTGCCTGCACAACGCTTCTGGGCCAGGCTGATGCCGGAATTGGACGGCGTCGAATTCACCTTGAGCCACCGCGATGTAGACGGTTACCCGTGCACCTTCTACACCCTGCGCAGCCCCGTTTCCGTTGCCTGAACGGATCCGTTCTCATTCCAAAACAGCTTTGTCCGACAATATGTAGTGCTCAAAAATAATCACTACAAAACCGTTGACGGCGTCGTTTTGCTTTTGCATGATGAAGACGTTCCCCGATCGGGAACACGGGTAACACGCTTGAGCAAACTCGTCTGACCGCCGAGTTGTTTTTTCCGGATACACGCTGCCCACAAGGCAGATTGAAGAAGCTGACCTGGCCTGAACGTCCAGTACAAGGACGAGAAGCGCTGGCGAAAATTCTCAAGACGCTTGTGGTCGACCCTGAAAACGTCGACAAGGGCCTCCCGGTTTTCGCTGCTTCTCCTCGTTGTGACGCTATCGCGTAGCAGTTATTCAACACGACTACATGCAACAGATGCACGACCCCGTATTTCAAACGGGCGACCGCTGACGTCCTGGTTTCGGTGCCAGGGATCAACTAACCGATGGGCTACCTGTATTAGCGAATCAACTTAGAAAGATCACCAAACTGGTCAAGGGGCAAAATCATGAATCTGAACAATCAACCTACTATCGAAGAACTGGCTCGTATGTTCGCTGCGCAAAAAGACAGCCTCGACAGCCATATTCTGTGGATCAGCAAATCGGGCCAAGTGCATATCGACTGCCTGGCGCCACACGCTGGCGAAGAAGAGTTCGACCGCAACAATCAGAACCTGCTGGCCCGCCTGAAGATGTACCGCCGCGGCCAAGGTTATGTCGGCAAAAAAGCCGCGGCCGACAAGGACTTCATCGGTAATGTTCTGCAGACGCTGAAACAAGCGTGGGACTCGATGCAGAACAAGAATGAAGTTCGGGTGATTGATCGGTTCTGCTGATTTACAACTTAAATAACAAGAGGGCCTGCTTCCAGCGATGGAGCAGGCCCTTTTTTGTGTATGGCGTAAGCTTTGTGGTGTTAGTTAAATCTATCCCCTCTCCCCAGCCCTCTCCCGAAGGGAGAGGGTGCCGATCTCGAGCGTGCTTGCGATATACAAACTTCAATATTTCAGATCGCTGCATTAGCCACCAACACCTCGGTCAGTCCCCTCTCCCTCCGGGAGAGGTTTAGGGGGAGGGGCTTCCCATGCTCAACACCAGTTCCACAAACGCCACCGCCGCCGCACTGTGATAATTATTCCTGCGACGCAACAACGCCGCCCCCCGCTGCGGCGCTTCGCTTTCTACCCGCAGCCTGCGCAAAGCGCGATCCTCAGTCGCAATCGCCTCCGGCAACATCGTCGCAATCGGCGAATGGCGCACCACCTCCAGCAGCGTACTGACCGAATTCACTTCAATACGCACCTTGGGCGCGATGCCGTGCTGACGGAAATACTCATCCACCGATAAGCGCGTGATGTAGTCCGGCGCCAGCAAGGCAAAATCCAGCTGTGCGATGTCATCCGGTGTCAGCCTCAACGTGCTGTCGTACAACGGGTGCTCGCGCCCGACCATGATTCCCAAAGCTTCGGTGAACGCCGGAATACACTCAATATCCGCATTGCGCACCGGGGTGAAGGCAATGGCGATATCCAGCGAGTCATCCGCCAGACCCGCCTCAATGTCATCCATCGACAACTCGAAAATTTCCAGATGAATCCCCGGAAATCGCGCCATGTAGTCGCGCACCAGCGGCCCGACCAGATACGCCATGAACGTCGGCGTCATGGCCAGACGCAAGGTGCCACGCGACAGATCCTTCACGTCATGCAGCGCCCGCTTGCCCGCCTCCAACTCCACCAGCACCCGCCGCGCGCATTCGATATAGGCCTCGCCGGCATCGGTCGGCTTGACCGATCGTGAGGTGCGATCAAACAGGTTCACCCCCAGGGTTTCCTCGAGCTGGCGAATCTGTTGCGACAGCGTCGGCTGCGAGACATGCAGCGCTTCAGCAGCGCGGGTGAAGCCGCCGTGATCGGCAACGGCGAGCAGATAACGCAAATGTCTTAACAGCATCGGGCAGACCATCTATAGGCAGGACTTATGCAAAGCATTGTATATGGATCTTGGACGCTATGGGCCAATCGGCAGAAGATCAATCCCACACAGCAAGCCAACCCCTGAAAGGAGTGACACCATGCAACAGTCCCACGCCTACAACGACACCAGCCTGGCCCTGACCACCCGCATTCTCGACGCCAAGGCACGCAAAGATCTGTCGTGGCAGGATCTCACCGACGGCACCGGCCTGAGCCTGGCGTTCGTCACCGCCGCCCTGCTCGGCCAGCACCCACTGCCGGAAAACGCTGCCCAAGTCGTCGGCGACAAACTTGAGCTGGATGCAGCCGATGTATCGGCGATGCAGATCATCCCGTTGCGCGGCAGCCTCAGCGGTGTGCCGACCGATCCGACCATCTACCGTTTCCACGAGATGATCCAGATCTACGGCACCACCCTCAAAGCCCTGGTTCATGAGCAATTCGGCGACGGCATCATCAGCGCGATCAACTTCAAACTGGATATCAAGAAAGTCGAAGACCCGGAAGGCGGTTCCCGCGCCGTGGTCACCCTCGACGGCAAGTTCCTGCCCCTGCGCCCGTTCTGATGCGCCCCGGCCCGCACCTCGCGTGCGGGCCCACCGATCTCCATTGAAGAGGACATGCACATGAAAGCCCTGATCGACGGTTTCCTGAAGTTCCAGAACGAAGCCTTCCCGCAACGCACCGAACTGTTCAAACACCTGGCGACCACCCAACAGCCCGGCACATTATTCATCACCTGTTCCGACAGCCGTGTCGTGCCGGAACTGCTGACCCAGCAAGAACCCGGCGAACTGTTTGTGATCCGCAATGCCGGCAATATCGTGCCGTCCTACAGCCCGCATCCGGGTGGGGTTTCGGCGACGGTGGAATACGCCGTGGCGGTGCTCGGCGTCACCGACATTGTGATCTGCGGCCATTCTGACTGCGGTGCGATGACGGCGATTGCCCAGTGCAAATGCATGGATCACCTGCCCGCCGTCAGCGGTTGGCTGCAGCATGCCGAGTCGGCGAAAGTGGTGAATGAGGCGCGGCCGCATGCCAGTGACGCGGCGAAATTGAGTTCGATGGTGCGCGAAAACGTGATCGCGCAACTGGCGAATATCCAGACCCATCCGAGTGTGCGCCTGGCGCAGGAGAAAGGCCTGCTGAATTTGCATGGCTGGGTGTACGACATCGAGACCGGCTCGATTGATGCGTTGTCCTCGGACCGCCGCACCTTTGTACCGCTGGCCGAGCAACCGGCAGTTTGCGCAGTTCAAGCAAAAGCCGCTGCCTGAATAGACGCCTGTAGGAGCTGCAGAAGGCTGCGATCGTTTGATCTGGCCTTTAAAGATCGCAGCCTGCGGCAGCTCCTACACAAGGTATGTCGTTCAGCGTTTTACGGTGAGATCCGTTTGAGTCATGCGACTGCGAACAGTAAATACGCCATCCCCCGAAAGGATCGCACTGCGCGCAAACAACCGCCCGCTCTCCCAGTTCGAAAGCCCCAGTTCCGGCTTGTTCAGGGCGTATTGACCATCGACCCAACGGGTGATGCCGTTGCCCACGAACGGTGCGTTGACTGCGTTGTAAAAACGCTCCTGAACCTGGGCACTTTCACTGATCAGCGACACGGTGAATTGCGGGCTATAACGGTTGAACAGCGCAATCGCCTGATCCAGATCTTCAACGATCATCAGGCTGACTTCCGGCGTTTCCTCCCATTCCCACTCGCGACCCAACGCAGATTCCGCCAGTGGTTCGGCCAGCGCTTCAGTCTGATAACCCTCGGCGCGATAAACCTGCACCGTCGCGCTCTGCCATTCGGTCGGCAGGCAGTTTTCACTGCCTTCGACGATGTGCAACTTGCAGCCCTGCCCGCGTGCGTTGCCGGCCTGTTGCAACGCATCAAGGAACAGCGGCACTAGTTCAGCAGCACGTTCGCGCTGAATCAGGCAGACATTCAGGGTGTTGCAGACCTTGCGATCCAGCGAGTTGCGCACCACTGCCGCGAAGCGCTGAGCGTCAGCGTCTCGATCGGCAATCAACCACGCACCGCCGGTGCCATGCAGGCTGACCGCAGTGCCCGCCTGCTGCGCAATACTGCCCAACTGACTGACCGCACGTCCCGATCCGCGAGCCACCGCCAGCGACAGGCGCCGATCGGCAAACATCGCCCAACCGGCTGCGTGATTGACGCTCTCCACCAACGACACAGCCCCGGCCGGAAGACCCGCCGCCGTCAGCGCCGGATTCAAAGCGTGAGTGACGATGGCTTGCGCCGTGCCCAACGCATCACTGCCAATGCGCAGCACCGCAGTGTTGCCGGTGCGCAGAACCCCGGCAGCATCGGCAAATACATTCGGGCGACCTTCGAAGACAAACGCGACAATGCCCAGCGGCGAAACCACTTGCTCGACCTTCCAGCCGTCGTGCTCGACGCTGCTGATGACTTTGCCGCGCGTCGGCGGCGCATCACGCCAGGCCTGCAGACCGGCAATCATGTCGCGGCGCATGCGCTCATCGGCGAGCAGCCGTGTAGTGGAGCGCCCGCGAGCCTTGGCACGCTCGATATCGGTGAGGTTGGCGGCTTCGATCTGCGCCCAGCATTCGGCGGTTTCCAGACGTTGCGCGAACAGATCGAAGAATTGGCTGATCGCCTCGTCCGACACCGCCGACAATGCGCTAAACGCCGCAGCCGCGCGCTCGATCGCAACAGAAGCCGCTTGTTGATCCACCACCGGAATCAGCAATAACTCGCCACTCACCTGCTCCACCAAAAGGTGGTCACCGGGCTGAAAACGCGCAGCCAGTTCGGGGCTGACCACAGTGACGCGGTTACCAGCGAAAGGGATCGGCGTGCCAGCGACTAAACGTTCGAGCGCAAGAGACATGAAGCGGATTCACCATGCAGAGGGCGGTCGGAAAATGTATAGGATTCTTCGCTGAAATACACCTTCTGCAAACATGACTAACCCTGTGGGAGTTGGCTTGCGAGCAATGAGGCCGGCACATTCAAAATTGATGTTGCCTGATCCGCCGCCATCGCTGGCAAGCCAGCTCCCACAGGTTTTTCAGCGTTCGTGCCATAGGGTTAAAACACCGACCAGCCAATCCGCGAACTGAGCATCTCCAGCGCCGCCATCCCCGCCAGCGAATTGCCCGCGGCATTCAGCTCAGGCGACCACACGCACACCGTGAATTGCCCCGGCACTACCGCGACGATCCCGCCGCCGACGCCGCTTTTCCCCGGCAGACCGACGCGATAGGCGAAGTTGCCCGCCTCGTCGTACAGACCACTGGTGGCCATGATCGAGTTGACCTGCTGAGTCTGACGCCGAGTCAGAATCTGTTCACCGCTGTGTTTGCAATAACCGTCATTGGCCAGAAAGCAGAACGCCCGGGCCAGATCGATGCAGTTCATACGCAGCGCGCAGTGGCTGAAGTAACTGCGCAGCACCGCTTCGACGTCGTTGTGGAAATTGCCGAAGGACTGCATCAGGTAAGCCATCGCCGCATTGCGCGCGCGATGCTGATATTCGGAGTCGGCGACTTTGCCGTCGATCATGATCTGCGGGTTGCCCGACAGACGCCGGACGAAGTCACGCATCGACAGGGTCGGTGCGGCGAAACGCGACTGGTTGATATCGCAAATCACCAGCGCTCCAGCGTTGATGAACGGGTTGCGTGGGCGCCCGCGCTCGAATTCCAGCTGCACCAGCGAGTTGAACGGCTGACCGGACGGCTCATGGCCAAGGCGTTCCCAGATCGCTTCGCCAGAATGATCGATGGCCTGCACCAGGCTGAACACCTTGGAAATACTCTGCACCGAAAACGGCGTTTCGGCGTCGCCAGCGCAATACATCTCGCCATCATTGCCGTACACGGCGATGCCCAATTGATCGGCAGGCACGGTGCCGAGGGCGGGAATATAGTCAGCCACCTTGCCCTGCCCGATCAGCGGCCGGACAGCGTCAAGGATCTCGTTCAACAGCGCTTGCATGCCGGGTTCCGAAGTCTCGCCCCATGGGATTGCGGGGACACAGGGGCTAGACGCTGCGGGCACGCGTCGAATCACACCGGCAGGCCCCCGGCAGAATGATCCAGGCTCAAGCGCTCAACCCTGCTATCGGAGAGCACCCATGCACCTCGAAGGCTCCTGCCATTGCGGCGAGGTTTCATTCAGCCTCACCAGTGCCCTCCCCTACCCTTATCAACGCTGCTATTGCTCGATCTGCCGCAAGATTCAATTCGAGCGTTACCCTCAAGAGTCCATCGCCCACTGGCATGAACGCCTCGGGCTGACCCAATAAATATTTCCGGAAGTCGCCTTTATCCCCTGTTGGAGCTGGCTTGCCAGCAATAGCGGTGAACCAGTCGACATCAATGTTGCAGATCCCGGCCTCATCGCTGGCAAGCCAGCTCCCACAGGGGACCGCGTTTCAACTGTAGGAGTGAGCCCGCTCGCGACGGGGTCAGCACAGGCACCCAAGCCATCCCGATACACCTACAAACCCTGTGGGAGCTGGCTTGCCAGCGATAAGGCCGTTACAGCCAACAGCATTAATCCAGATGCGCCCACGTCATCCGAAACGACGCTCCGCCCCACGGCGAATCGCCGACTTCAACCTGTCCGCCATGGGACTGCGACACCCGCCGCACCAGCGCCAGCCCCAATCCAAAACCACCGGTACGCCGATCGCGGCTGGCATCTAGCCGCGAGAACGGTTCGAAAATCTTCTCCCGGCCATGCACCGGCACGCCGGGCCCGTCGTCGTTGACCCGCACTTCGTAACAGTCCCCGGTGCGCACCAGCGTCACTTCGACGCGCTGCTCGGCATAGCGAATGGCATTGCGCAGCAGGTTGATCACTGCCCGCGCCATGAAGCGCGGTTCGATGCGCACCGTGTCGAGCCGGCACTCACCGATCAACAACTGCACCCCCGCTGCTTCCGCCTCCAGCGCCACGCTGCCGACGACACTATCGAGCCAATTGGCCGCCTGGATGTTCTCGCGCTTGATCACCGTCGCACCCCGCTCAAGGCTGGCGTAGGTGAGCAGTTCCGAAACCATTTCCTCCAACTCGCCAAGGTCGGCGTACATGTCGGCAATCAGTTCGCGGTTCTGACTGGCGTCCGGCAACTGCTTGAGCTGGTCGAGTTCGAACGACAGCCGTGCAATCGGCGTGCGCAGCTCGTGGGAGACGGCGTTGGTCAGTTCACGCTGATTGGCGATCAGGCCTTCGATGCGCGCCGCCATCAAGTTGAAGTGCTCGGCCAGATCGCGGATGTTCGAGCGTTTGGACAACTGAATGCGTGCCGACAGATCGTTGTCGCCAAAACGCTCTGCCGCCAGACGCAGTTTCTCCAGGTCACGCCAGTGCGGGCGCACCCAGAAAAACAGGACGATGCCGATCAACACCGCCAGCATCCCGTAAGCCGCGGCGATGTAGAACGGCATCAGGCTCGGTTCTGGCGGGAGTTTGATGCTGAGCACCTGCGAACCGCCGTCAATGTTGCTGATGAACTGGGTGTAGTTGTCGCGGATCACCAACACATTCTGCGCCAACTGGGCTTTTTCCTCTGGCGTCAGGGCCAGTTGATCGGCCTCGACCAGTTTCAGTGACAGGCCGTAATGTGGCCGCAAGCTCTCCAGTTGCTGCTCACGATCGGCGCCCTGGCGTCCGCGCAAATGGTCCACCAATGACCACGCCTGACCGCGCACCGCCTCGCGGTTGTAGGCCTGCATCTGGTTGTCGAGCAACGCGTTGAAAGTGTGTTCGACAGTCTGCAACGCCAGCACCAGACCGACCGTCATCACCAGAAACAGCCCGAGGAATAACCGCAGCATCTACAACTCCCACGCAAACGGATTGAACAGATAACCTTTGCCCCACACGGTCTTGATGCACACCGGTTCGCGGGGGTTGTCCTTGAGCTTGTTGCGCAGCTTGCTGATGTACACGTCGACGCTGCGGTTAAGCCCATCAAAGGCAATACCGCGCATGCGATTGAGGATGTCATCGCGTGACAGCGTATTGCCGGCGGCACTGGCCAGCAGCCACAGCAGCTCGAACTCCATGGTGGTCAGTTCGATGATCTCGCCTGCCAATCGCACTTCGCGGCAACTGCGATCGATGCTCAACTGACCGAATTCGAGGAAATGCACCACACTGCTGTCCGGTACCTGCCGGCGCTGCAAGGCGCGCAATCGGGCCAGCAGCACCGGCGGCTTGATCGGTTTGATCACGTAGTCATCAGCACCGGACTCCAGGCCGAGAATATGATCGAGGTCGTCTTCCTTGGCCGTCAGGATGACAATCGGCGTGTCCGACACACTGCGTATTTCCCGGCACACATGCAGGCCGCTCTGCCCCGGCAGCATCAGGTCGAGCACCACGACTTTGGGTCTGAACTCCAGAAAAGCCGCCACGGCCAGATCACCGCGATGCACCGTGCGCACCTCGTAGCCATGTTGTTCGAGGAAGTGGGCGATCAGCGTGGCGAGGCGCTCATCGTCTTCCACCAGCAGGACTTTGCCAAAACCCAGGTTATCCATAACGACCATCTGCCAACCGTCTGTGAAGTGGGCGGCATTATGGCGGCATTCAGGGGCAAGACGTTTATCGCGGGCAGCAAAAACCGGCCGCGGGGGCCGGTTTTCGGTGATGTTTCATACTCTTAAGAGTTTTTAACAGTTTCCCTGTAAGAGCTGCCGCAGGCTGCGATCTTTTGATTTTGATTTTGGAAGCAAGATCAAAAGATCGCAGCCTTCGGCAGCTCCTACATAGACGGGTTCACACAGCGGCAGGCACGCCGCTGTGGAAGCGGAATTCCGTATCCGGCGATTCGATCAACTCCTGCTCGGCGGCGCGAACTCTTTCGACCACCTGCGCAACATCCTTCGCCTCACCATATTGATAAGCCAGTTTCAGATAACCCTGAAAATGCCGTGCCTCGCTTTTCAACAGACCAAAGTAGAACTTGCCGAGTTCTTCGTCCAAATGCGGCACCAGTGCTTCGAAACGCTCGCAACTGCGCGCTTCGATAAACGCGCCGACCACCAGGGTATCCACCAGCTTCACCGGCTCGTGGCTGCGCACCACTTTGCGCAGGCTCGAAGCGTAGCGGCCGGCGTGGAGCTGGCGCAGTTCGATCTTGCGGCGTTTCATCAGGCGCATGACTTGTTCGTGGTGCACCAGTTCTTCCCGGGCCAGACGCGACATCATGTTGATGAGGTCGACGTGGGAATGGTACTTGGCTATCAGGCTAAGCGCGGTGCTGGCAGCCTTGAACTCGCAGTTCTTGTGGTCAATCAGCAGGGTTTCCTGATCGGCCAGTGCGGCCTGGACCCAGGCGTCAGGGGTGCGGCAGCCAAGGAATTCGTGGATTTCGGGAAGGATCATGGGGCTCACGGCAAAAGGTGTTCGAGCGAAGGGCGCCGATTATACCGGCCTGCGGACAGACCACCAGCGGCTGGCGTTGATATGCATCAAGTCGCAGGTGTTCAAGCAGCAACTATAGTTGTGCAACGCCGTGCCTTTTCTTTGTTGGAGACTCCGCTCATGCAAGCCATTCGCAGCATTCTGGTGGTCATCGAACCCGAACATTCGGAAAGCCTGGCGCTCAAGCGCGCCAAACTGATCGCTGGCGTGACCCAGGCCCATTTGCACCTGCTGGTGTGCGACAGGAAGCATGATCACGCCGGCATGCTCAGCGTGCTCAAAACCGCGCTGCTGGCGGACGGTTACAGCGTGACCACCGAACAGGCATGGAACGAGAGCCTGCACGAAACCATCATCGATGTGCAGCAAGCCGAAGGTTGCGGGCTGGTGATCAAACAGCATTTCCCCGACAGCTCGTTGAAAAAAGCGCTGCTGACACCCGCCGACTGGAAACTGCTGCGTCACTGCCCTACACCGGTGCTGCTGGTGAAAACCTCAACTTCATGGAAGGACAAGGTGATTCTGGCAGCGATCGATGTAGGAAATACCGATGGGGAGCATCGGCATCTGCACACGACGATCATCGATCACGGCTATGACATTGCCAGCCTGGCCAAGGCGCATCTGCACGTGATCAGCGCCCACCCGTCACCGATGCTGTCGGCGGCCGACCCGACGTTGCAGCTCAGCGAAACCATCGCAGCGCGATATCGCGAGCAATGCCGGGCATTTCAAGCCGAGTTCGACATTGATGACGCGCACTTGCATATCGAGGAAGGTCCGGCGGATGTGTTGATTCCGTTTATGGCCCACAAGCTGCAAGCGGCGGTCACGGTGATTGGCACCGTGGCACGGACCGGGCTATCAGGGGCATTGATCGGTAATACGGCCGAGGTGGTGCTGGATACGCTGGAGAGTGATGTGCTGGTGCTCAAGCCGCAAGAGGTTGAGGATCATCTGGTGGAGTTGGCGGTAAAACAATAAAGATCAAAAGATCGCAGCCTTCGGCAGCTCCTACAAGGGAATGCGTTCTACCTGTAGGAGCGGCCGAAGGCTGCGATCTTTTGACTTTCAGGCGCCAAAGGCGTCTTTGAGAAATCCCGGGGCGATGTAGCGCTCATAGTGCGCTTCCGAAAGCAGGAAGAATTCCCGATCAATGGCATCGCGCAACTCCGGCAGCCCCCAGTCGCGAAACTCCGGAAGCAACACCATGCCGTAGGCTTCCAGATTAATGATCACCCGCGCGCCACGAGCAATCAGTTGATACGCCCAGCAATATTCCGACTGATGCGGCACGAAGCGGATCTTGCGCTGCTCGAGCTGCTGACGCAGCCGCGCCGGGTCGAAAATCTCGACCTTGCTCGCCATCACTTGTGACAGCAACTGCTCCAGACGCAGCCACACCGCACGCTTTTCCTCCTCGCCGTAACCATTCCAATTGATCACTTCGTGATGGAAACGCTTGCAGCCACGGCACACCAGATCACCGTAAACAGTGGAGCAGAGGCCGACGCAGGGGGTCTTGATGGTCTGATTGGGCATATAAGGTAGGCAAAGGCACTGAAACGCGGAACAGGTCGGCATGTTAGCCCTTTGTCAGGCATTGATCACCCCTCAAACGTCAGGGGCAAGCACCGGCCCGGTATTTGGCCCGGCCGCGCACAACGCCACCAAAGTCCAATAGAGCCCGACTTACCTTTAAATTTTTTTTGCCGTAGAATCAGCCAGCCTTTTAAGGCGCAAATGTCCGTTAGAAGCTGTTTTCAAAGCGTCACGAGCACAGTCGTTCCTTCAGAGCGGTGTTGGCGACGGGTTTTTCCAGCGGGGAAAAGCCCAACGCCAACCCTCATCAGCTCCCCCTCTGCAGGCGTAAAACTTTGAAAGCAGCTTCTGTAAGGAATGGTCGGTAATTCTGGCTAAGTGGCCCACAACGCCACGCAGCGCATGAGTACGAGCATTTCGCGACGAGCGTCCCGGACACCCATTTGGGACCACTGATGAGGGTAATAACTGTGCTTGAAGCCTACCGCAAACATATCGAAGAGCGCGCAGCACTGGGTATCGTTCCCCAGCCGCTTAACGCCGAACAAACAGCCGGCCTGGTCGAGCTGTTGAAGAATCCTCCGGCTGGCGAAGAAGCTTTTCTCGTTGACCTGATCACCAATCGCATTCCACCAGGTGTGGACGAAGCTGCCTATGTAAAGGCCGGCTTCCTGTCTGCTCTGGCCAAGGGCGAAGTCTCCTCCCCTCTGCTGGACAAGAAGCGCGCTGTAGAACTGCTCGGCACCATGCAGGGCGGCTACAACATCGTGACCCTGGTTGACCTGCTGGACGACGCCGAGCTGGCGCCAGTCGCTGCCGCACAACTCAAGCACACCCTGCTGATGTTCGACGCGTTCCACGACGTGGCCGAAAAAGCCAAGAACGGCAACGTTCACGCCAAAGCCGTGCTGCAATCCTGGGCTGACGGCGAGTGGTTCAAGAACCGCCCGACCCTGGCCGACAAGATCAGCCTGCGCGTGTTCAAGGTAACCGGCGAAACCAACACCGACGACCTGTCCCCGGCTCCAGATGCCTGGTCGCGTCCAGACATCCCGCTGCACGCCCTGGCCATGCTGAAAATGGCTCGCGACGGCATCGTTCCTGATCAGCAGGGCGCCATCGGCCCGATGAAGCAGATCGAAGAAATGCGCGGTCAAGGCTTCCCGATCGCCTACGTCGGTGACGTGGTCGGTACCGGTTCGTCGCGTAAATCGGCAACCAACTCGGTACTGTGGTTCTTCGGCGACGACGTTCCTTACGTGCCGAACAAGCGCGCTGGCGGTTTCTGCTTCGGCAGCAAAATCGCTCCGATCTTCTACAACACCATGGAAGATGCCGGCGCACTGCCAATCGAATTCGACGTTTCCAACATGCACATGGGCGACGTGATCGACCTGTACCCGCATGCTGGCAAAGTCTGCAAACACGGTACCGACGAAGTCCTGACCACCTTCGAAATGAAGACTCCGGTGCTGTTGGACGAAGTTCGCGCTGGCGGCCGTATCCCGCTGATCATCGGCCGCGGCCTGACCGAGAAGGCTCGCGCCGAACTGGGTCTGCCACCGTTCGATCTGTTCAAGAAGCCGGATGCTCCAATTGAAAGCACCAAGGGTTTCACCCTGGCGCAGAAAATGGTCGGCAAGGCTTGCGGTCTGGCAGAAGGCAAAGGCGTTCGTCCTGGCACCTACTGCGAACCGAAGATGACCACCGTAGGTTCTCAGGACACCACCGGTCCAATGACCCGTGACGAACTGAAAGACCTGGCGTGCCTGGGCTTCTCCGCTGATCTGGTGATGCAGTCTTTCTGCCACACCGCCGCTTATCCAAAGCCGATCGACGTAACCACCCACCACACCCTGCCTGACTTCATCATGACCCGCGGCGGCGTTTCCCTGCGTCCGGGCGACGGCATCATCCACTCGTGGCTGAACCGCATGCTGCTGCCGGACACCGTGGGTACCGGTGGTGACTCGCACACCCGTTTCCCGATGGGCATCTCGTTCCCGGCCGGTTCCGGTCTGGTCGCGTTCGCCGCTGCCACCGGCGTCATGCCGCTGGACATGCCTGAATCGATCCTGGTGCGCTTCAAAGGCAAAATGAAACCTGGCATCACCCTGCGTGACCTGGTTCATGCCATTCCTTACTTCGCTATCCAGAACGGTCTGCTGACTGTCGAGAAGAAAGGCAAGAAAAACGCCTTCTCCGGCCGCATCCTGGAAATCGAAGGCCTGGAAGGTCTGACGCTGGAACAGGCTTTCGAGCTGTCCGACGCCTCGGCCGAACGTTCGGCTGCCGGTTGCACCATCAAGCTGTCGAAAGAGTCGATCACCGAGTACCTGAACTCCAACATCACCCTGCTGCGCTGGATGATCGGCGAAGGCTACGGCGATGCACGTACTCTGGAACGTCGCGCACAAGCGATGGAAGCCTGGGTTGCCAACCCTGAGCTGATGGAAGCCGATGCTGACGCCGAATACGCCGAAATCATCGAAATCGACCTGGCCGACATCAGCGAGCCTGTGCTCTGCGCACCAAACGATCCGGACGACGCCCGTCTGCTGTCCAGCGTTGCTGGCGAGAAGATCGACGAAGTGTTCATCGGTTCGTGCATGACCAACATTGGTCACTTCCGCGCTGCCGGTAAACTGCTGGATCAGGTCAAGGGTCAGCTGCCAACCCGTCTGTGGCTGTCGCCGCCGACCAAGATGGACGCTCACCAACTGACCGAGGAAGGCTACTACGGCATCTACGGCAAGGCTGGCGCGCGCATGGAAATGCCAGGCTGCTCGCTGTGCATGGGTAACCAGGCACGCGTTGAGCCGAACAGCACCGTGGTCTCCACGTCGACCCGTAACTTCCCGAACCGTCTGGGCGACGGCGCTAACGTCTACCTGGCCTCGGCCGAGCTGGCGTCGGTTGCTTCGATCCTGGGTCGCCTGCCGACCGTCGAGGAGTACATGGAATACGCTGGCAAGATCGACAGCATGGCGGCCGATATCTACCGTTACCTGTCCTTCGACCAGATCGCCGAGTTCCGTGAAGCTGCTGCGAACGCCAACATCCCGGTCGTTCAAGCCTAACGTTACAACGCCATGAAAAAACGCCGCCCATCGCGAGATGAGCGGCGTTTTTTTATGCCTGCAGAAGAGTTGCCGCATGCTCCGGCCTCATCGCTGGCAAGCCAGCTCCCACAGTGTTCTGTGTGATGCCCACCCATGCGCAAACACCCGCAATCCCTGTGGGAGCTGGCTTGCCAGCGATGACGGCGTGTCAGCCACCATCATTTTTGAATGAGCCACCGCTATCGCGAGCAGGCTCACTCCTACAATGTTTTGCGTGACACCCACCATCGTGCAAACACTGAAATCCCTGTGGGAGCTGGCTTGCCAGCGATAGCGGTGTGTCAGGTACCATCGTCTTTCCAGACGAAAAAAAGCCGCTACACACATCGTGTGCAGCGGCTTTTCTGTTGATCTTGCTTTACATCGTCAGTTTGTAAACCACCGCCGAAATTGCCACAAGACCTACCACGGTGACAAACACGTTGGACGCTTGACCACGAAAGCGTGCCATCGCCGGCACTTTGCGGATTGCATACATCGGCATCAGGAACAGGATCGCCGCGATGACCGGGCCACCGATGGTCTCGATCATGCCGAGGATGCTCGGATTCAACGTCGCCACGATCCAGCACACCACCAGCATGAAAGCCGCCACGATGCGATCCAGCGCCTTGGCGCCGGGACGCTTGCCGCTCTTGATGATCAGACCTTTCAGGCCTTCACTGGCACCGATGTAGTGACCGAGGAACGACTTGGAAATCGCCACGAACGCAATCAGCGGTGCCACGAACTCAATGGTCGGGTTGCTGAAGTGGTTGGCCAGGTACGACAGGATCGACAGGTTCTGGTCCTTCGCTTCAGCCAGTTGAGCTGGCGACAGTGTCAGCACGCAGCTGAACACGAAGAACAGCACCATCACCACCATCAGCAGGTGCGCACGGCAGAGAATTTGCGAGCTGCGCTCATCGGCGTGGGTGCCGTAACGGCGCTTTTGATCGACCGCGAACGCCGAGATGATCGGCGAGTGGTTGAACGAAAACACGATCACCGGAATCGCCAGCCACAGCGTGTGCAGCAGCTCCGACGGCGCGGGGACTTGCGACACGGTGGTGAGGATGCCGCCGTTCCAGTGCGGAATCAGGTACACCGCGAGGAACAGCAGCGCCACGATGAACGGATAGACCAGCAAGCTCATTGCCTTGACGATCGCCTGTTCGCCACAACGCACCACAGCCAGCAAACCAAGGATCAGCACGAACGACAGCAGCGCGCGCGGCGGCGGCGTGATGTGCAGTTGATGTTCGAGGAAACTGGCGACCGTGTTGGTCAGGCCGACGCTGTAGATCAGCAGGATCGGGAAGATGGCAAGGAAATACAGCAGTGTGATCAGCGCGCCGGCCTTGATGCCGAAATGCTCTTCGACCACGTCAGTGATGTCGGCGCCTTCGCGACCGGACAGCACAAACCGGGTCAGACCGCGGTGTGCGTAGAACGTCATGGGGAAGGCCAACAGCGAGAGGATCACCAGCGGCCAGAAGCCACCGATCCCTGCGTTGATCGGCAAGTACAGGGTGCCGGCGCCGATGGCCGTCCCGAACAGTCCCAACATCCAGGTGGTGTCCTGGCGATTCCAGCTCGAAAGTTCAGCGGGTGCTGCTGCATCAAAGCGTTGATCAACGCTTTTGGCCTGATCATTCATCCGGTCGGATCTCCGCATTCCGGTCACTTGCCACTCGGTCAGGACGCGTCGGAAAAAACCGACAGACATGCTCCGGCCGAAACAGGGGCGCGATTCTCCGTGATAAATGAGCAGAAGCAAAGACTTAGCTGAGGAATGGTTGTGCGGAGCAGATGAGAGGGGTGTCGTTTTTGGGAAATTAGCTGTCGGCGCTGGGTATGTGCAGTGTCGTTTTTGAATATACTTTCGCGCCGAAGTCGTTCACCGAGTCGCTTCAGAGCCAACGGAGAACTATCGTGCCGAGGGTCAGCATCACCAATGCAAATAGTGCCCCCATGCTGAACCTGAACAACTCTGAGCGAATTTCCGCCGGGGACAGGTCTGGCACCTTTTCGGCAAGCTCGGCGTCCTCTCGATACAGACGTTCAATTCTGGCAACGCGTTCTTCCAGGGTCATGATTATTCTCCTTTGCGGGTTAACTTAAAACTTCACCAAAAGACTTAATACAGCAGCAAAAGCGGTTAAAACCCCGGTTCCTACCGCGACTGGGTACCAGAATTTTTCTCGCTTTAACTTGCCTTCCTCCGCCATGATTTTGAGCCTCTCAACAACCAGTTTCCGCGTTTCATTTTGAAGCTTTTCAAGTTCCAGATTTTCGCGATCGTCCTGAAGCATGCGCCGTCCTTGGCTATTGGCACTGACTGCCCGAGCTACTTTGTGCCCTATGATTTCCTGTTTATCCCTTCCCAGATAGCAGATGAATCCGGCGATTTCGTAGGCAAAATCCGCGAGTTGGGTAGGCTGGCTCATACAGAGTCGCAGTGGAAACCGCGGCGGCACCCAGTTATCGAGCAATTGATTGGCCGCCGGCTCAGCCAAAGCCTGGTCGCGAACGCGTCGCTCCAAACACCGGATCCTTTCAATCCAGCCCACAGGGTCTAGCGTGAATGAGTCCCCTGCCCCATGGGCCTGCCCACGCCCCTCGTTCGCCTCGACATCAGACAAAACCCCGATCCCGCTTTTCGCTGAGTTATTGCCCCGCACCGGCCTTCTGACGAAGTGCCCGCGCGCTCCCCGTTTCAGCTCCTACACTGGCTGAAACAGGGCAGCGCTCAGTCATTGCCAATCCGCTCAGGAATCAGCACTCTGCTACGACTTCGCGACTGAACCGCCATTGTTCAAAGGAGCCGCGCAATGCCCGCCACCGTTCTGGTACTGGTTGAAACCATCAATGACTACCTGCCGATTCTCGAGCACCAGGGCTTTCACCTGATCCTCGCTCCCACGCCGGCCGAACGTGCGCAAGCCATTGCCACCCACGGCACGCGGATCGATGCAGTGCTGACCCGTGGTCCGTTAGGTCTGACAGCCGATGAAATTGCCGCGCTGCCGGCGTTGAAAATCATCACGGTGATCGGTGCCGGTTACGAACAGGTCGACCTGCAAGCCGCCAGTGATCGCGGGATTACCGTGACCAACGGCGCCGGGGTCAACGCGTCGTCGGTGGCTGATCATGCGATGGCGATGCTGCTGGCGTTGGTGCGCGATATTCCGCGCTGCGATGCCGCTCTGCGTCGGGGTGAATGGCCGAAGATCATGCGTCCATCCCTGTCTGGCAAACGGCTGGGCATTCTTGGCCTCGGTGCGGTGGGGCTGGCGATTGCCAAACGTGCCAGCCTTGGGTTCGACATGCAGATCAGCTATCACAGCCGTCAGGTGCGCAGCGAGGTGCCTTATGCGTTTTGCTCAACCCCGAACGAACTGGCGCGGGCGTCCGATTTCCTCATCGTCGCCACGCCGGGCGGTATCGGCACGCAGCATCTGGTAACCCGTCCCGTGCTCGACGCGCTGGGCCCTAAAGGTTTTATCGTCAATATCGCCCGGGCCAGTGTGATCGCCACGGCGGATCTGATCACCGCCCTTGAACAACGGCGCATTGCCGGCGCCGCGCTGGATGTGTTCGACCATGAACCGCAAGTACCGGATGCGTTGAAAGCCCTGAGCAACGTGCTACTAACCCCGCACGTCGCCGGTCTGTCACCGGAAGCCACCCAAGGCACCGTGGAGCTGGTGGGGAAAAACCTTGTGGCATTCTTCTCCGGGCAACCGGTGCTGACGCCGATTCAGTTGCCGCCGAAAATCAGCAATCAACGCGTGCACTAGAGGATCACGCGCCGCCATTTACCCACCCCGCCCTGCACATTCCCACAGGTGATTATCGGGCAACACGCTAACCTATAAGACCGCAGCGCGCTTGTGGCCGTCCCGGCGCGCCATTAGATTAGCCAATGATGTCTGGCCTCCAAAATAAGCAGAAGGGATAAGCATGGCGCTTACTGACCAGTCCACCCGTATCCGCTCTGGCGAAGAACTCGATGCCAGCCTGATTGATCCGTACCTCAAGGCACACATTCCGGGCCTGAGCGGCTCCCCGGCGATCAGCCAGTTTCCCGGTGGTGCGTCGAACCTGACTTATCTCCTGGAATACCCGCAGCAGGAGTTCGTCCTGCGCCGGCCGCCGTTCGGCCACAAGGCCAAATCCGCCCACGACATGGGCCGCGAATTCCGCATTCTCAATCAGTTGCGCGACGGCTTCCCGTATTGCCCCAAAGCCTATGTGCACTGCACCGATGAATCGGTGATCGGCGCAGAGTTCTACGTGATGGAGCGGGTCAACGGAATTATCCTGCGCTCGGAACTGCCGCCGGAGCTGGGCCTCGATTCGGCGAAAACCGAAGCGCTGTGCAAGGGCTTTATCGACCGCTTCGTCGAACTGCACCAGGTCGACTACAACGCTTGCGGCCTGGGCGATCTGGGCAAACCCGAAGGCTACGTGGCCCGCCAGATCAAAGGCTGGAGCGAACGCTACGAAAAAGCCCTGACCCCGGACGCGCCTCACTGGGAAGCGGTCAAAGCCTGGCTCAACGAGAAGATGCCAGCCGATCACCCGACCTCAAGCATCGTCCATAACGACTATCGCTTCGACAACGTCATCCTCGACCCGCATAACCCGATGCAGATCATCGGTGTACTCGACTGGGAACTGACCACCCTGGGCGATCCGCTGATGGATCTGGGCAACACCCTCGCCTACTGGATCGAAGCCGGCGACCCGGCGCCAGTGCAACTGATGCGCCGCCAGCCGAGCCACGCACCGGGCATGCTGACCCGCCGCGAATTCGTCGACTACTACGCCGAGCGTTCGGGCATTCAGATCGACAACTTCGACTTCTACTACACCTACGGCCTGTTCCGCCTGGCCGGCATCGTGCAGCAGATTTACTACCGCTTCTACCATGGCCAGACCCAGGACAAACGCTTCGCGCAGTTCATTCACATGAACAAACTGCTGGAGCAGATGAGCTTGCAGGTCATCCAGAAATCAAGCCTCTGATCCAGGCCCTCCAACAAGAATTTTCACAAGGGAATCCCATGTCCAAGACTCAGTTGTTCGACCTCGACGGCAAGATCGCTTTCGTCTCCGGCGCCAGCCGTGGCATTGGTGAAGCCATCGCCAAACTGCTGGCCCAGCAAGGCGCCCACGTAATTGTCTCGAGCCGCAAACTCGACGGCTGCCAACATGTCGCCGACGCGATCATCGCCGCTGGCGGCAAAGCCACTGCGGTTGCCTGCCACATCGGGGAAATGGAGCAGATCAGCCAGGTGTTCGCCGGGATCAAGGAACAGTTCGGCCGCCTGGATATTCTGGTCAACAACGCCGCGACCAACCCGCAGTTCTGCAACGTATTGGACACTGACCTCGGCGCTTTCCAGAAGACCGTCGATGTGAACATTCGCGGCTACTTCTTCATGTCTGTGGAAGCGGGCAAGCTGATGCGCGAAAACGGCGGTGGCAGCATCATCAACGTCGCGTCGATCAACGGTATTTCGCCGGGCGTGTTCCAGGGCATCTATTCGGTGACCAAAGCGGCGGTGATCAACATGACCAAGGTCTTCGCCAAGGAATGCGCGCAATTCGGCATCCGCTGCAACGCCCTGCTGCCGGGTCTGACCGACACCAAATTCGCCTCGGCACTGGTGAAAAACGATGCGATTCTCAAGCAAGCATTGACGCAGATCCCGCTCAAGCGCGTGGCGGATCCGAGTGAAATGGCGGGGGCGGTGTTGTATCTGGCGAGCGATGCGTCGAGCTACACCACAGGGGTTTCGCTGAACGTCGATGGTGGTTTCCTATCCTGATACTCGAGGCAAACAGCTGACCCTGTGGGAGCGAGCCTGCTCGCGAAGAGGCCGTGTCAGTCAACCTATTGGTTAACTGAGATACCGCTTTCGCGAGCAGGCTCACTCCCACAAGGTATGTATTTCATTCATCAAGCACTTTGGGCAATTGCCGGCACAACCCGAGACTTGCGCCCCGCCGGTGTTATTGAGTGACGCAACGGGTAGTAGTGATATGTCGAGTCACCTGCTCGTCGACATAAGCATCCCCCGCCACCTCAGTGGTCTCGATGACCTGACAAGTACGTTCCGGCGGTGGAGGTGGCGCTACAGGTGGAGGCGGCGGCGGACTGGCACAACCGGCCAACAACGCCACGCAAAAAGCCAGTGACGACGGCAAACACACGCGTTTCCCAAGACTGTTCATAGGACGACCCGCGATAAAGGGGAGACAAACTTCCGCGAGCAAAACGCCCACGGAAAACCTGACCACTCATTCTTTATAGACGAGACCTTAGCGAGCGCCAGTAAACCGCAGGTGTGCGGGGCCATTGGCTGTCGATTTTGCGTTGGGATTCGAGAGCGCAAGACTTAAATCTCCGGTCGCCAGTCAGGCCGCCATCGCTGGCAAGCCAGCTCCCACACGGTCGGCATACACCTGAAAGAAATGGCTCGGTTGGCAAGCTGACTGCCACAGTTTTGAATTGCATGCGCCCAGCCAGACACAGGCCGGCCGTCAGGCCGCCATCGCTGGCAAGCCAGCTCCACACCCAAGCAAATGCCTAGGCCAAATCAGTATCCCGAGAAGAGCGCAAAGAATTACTCTCCAACTCATACCGCAATTCATCGATCAAAGCCGCCACCGACTCAGGCGTACGCAAGGCATTGAGCTTCAAGCCACTGATCACCAGATCGACCTGCCCCGACACCGGGTGATAAAGCTTTACCGTCAGCGAATGATCGCCATCCACCGAACACTCACACGCCAGCGGCGCAAAACTGTGCTCAAGCTGGGCGCGCAACTGCGCAAGATTGATCATTGAGGCCGTTCCTTAATCTGTATCGAAGGGACGCGATCCCAAGCCGAAAAGGCTTGTACCGCACTCCAACAGACTAAAAAAAGAGTCCTCGCCCCAACACATCAATTTGCACCCTGCCCACTAGTGCATTTGCACCTAACGTTGCCCCTTGGTGCGCCACTCACCGGAAAACAGCCCGCGCTCCCGCGCCCACACAATCGCCTCGCTGCGGCTATGCACATCGAGCTTGGAATACACCGTCGCCACATGATTGCGCACAGTGTTCGGCGCCAGTTTCAAGCGCGCCGCAATCTCCTTGTCCGCCAGGCCTTCGCAGATCAGGCCAAGCACATCACGTTCCCGTGCCGTCAGATCGGTGAACGACACGCTCGGCAGTTGCGGTGAATTGATCTTCTTCACATTCGCCAGTTTTTCGATCAGCGTACGACTGAACCAGGAGGCGTCTTTCATCACCTCCTCAATCGCAGACACCAGTTCAAGCTCGGTACGTTTGCGCTCGGTGATGTCCATCAGCACCAGCAAGTAGCAAGGCACGTCGTGAATGTTGACGGTATCGGCAGACACCGCGCATTCCAGCAGATCGGCATCCCTTTTGCGCACGCGCAAATCCACCCGGTCAACCCGACCGCTTTTTGCCAACGCCGTCAGCAGGCGGTTCCGGGCGCCATCGTCGTCGATGAAGTCCAGTTGCGTCACGGTTTTGCCCAACACGTCATCGCTGGTATAGGCCAGGGAATCGAGGAAAGCCTGATTGACGTCCATGATCTGCTGATCGTCGGCCGTGCAAATCAGAATCGGCACCGGGGTCAGTCGAAAAGCCGTGGCGAAGCGTTCCTCGCTCTGGCGCAGCGCCACCTCAGCCCGGCGGCGCAGTTCCACGTCAACGAAGGAAAACAGCATGCATTGCTCATCGTTGAGCAACAGGGGTTGCCCGGCGACAATCACTTGCTTGCTGCTGCCATCGGGCAGGCGCAACTCGGCCTGCATCTGCGGAATGGTCGCCACGTCGCGCAGGCGCTGGATGGCCAGATCTCTTTTCTCGGCCTGCTCGAAAATGTCTATTTCATAGGCCGAAGTGCCGATCACTTGGTCGCGGGTATAGCCAGTCATCTCCAGAAACCCCGGATTGACCTTGATGTAACGCAAGTCGCTGAGACGGCAGATCACCGCCGGCGCCGGGTTGGCGTTGAAGGTTTTTTCGAAACGCAGCTCTGCGTTGGCCCAATCGGTGACGTCGCTCATGATCAGCACCAGCGACTCTGGCTGCCCTTCGCGGTCGGTCAGCACCATGCTGCGCACGCTATGAACCCAGACGCGCTCCGGATCATCTACCGTGAACACCTCGATCAATACGTCACTGAAGACTTCGCAACGCGCAACGCGGCTGATCGGATAGTTTTCGGGCGGCACCATATGATTGTTGCGATAGCGCAGGCTGAAGCGCTTGGCGTACTCGTCGGCATTCGCGCCCAACTCGCCGATCCGGCTGACGCCGTGCATGGCCAGCGCCGCTTCGTTGGCCCAGAGGATGCTCTGATCGAGCTCAAGCAAAATCACACCGTCGGACAGCCCGGCGATGATCTGCTGCAACTGACGACGATTGGTTTCGCGGGTCAGGACTTCCTGGCTCATTGGATCTCCACAAGTGATACGCCCATGTGAAGGTTACGACCGCGCGGCACCGAGATCGTGCGCCGCGACGTTGCGCTACGCACATCCTCCGTATTCGCACGACAGACACCCCTGTAGGAGTTTAGGGGTTTTCGCGCAATTCACGCAGGGTATCGAGAAACAGCTTGAGCACCGGCGAAGCATCGTCCGCGCGATACGTGACGTACAGCGGCACCTCCGGCAACGCCGGGGTCAGGTTGCGGAACACCAGGCCCGCCGGCGCCAGCTGTTCGATGGACGCTGGCAACAGCGCCACGCCAAAACCCGCACGTACCAGGCTGAGCAGGGTCTGCACCTCGATCACCTGCTGGCGGATCTGCGGCGTGAAGCCGGCCTGAATGCAGCACTGATAGAGGAAATTGGCAAACCGTGACTGCTTCAACTCCAGCGCCACAAACGGCTCCAGCGCCAGATCCGCCGGGGCCAACACGTCGCGACCCGCCAACGGATGATCCGCTGGCATCACCACATGGATCGGCTCGTAAATCAGCAATTCATTGCGCAATTGCGGGTCGTCATAGCCCACGCGGAACACGCAGGCGTCGATGCGTTTCTCCTTCAATGCCTTGACCTGCGCCGCCGGGGTCATTTCATGCAAACGCCAGGTGACCTGCGGATAGCGCTCGCGAAACAGATGCAGCGCTTTGGGCAGCACGCCGACCATCACCGAACTGATCATGCCGATTTCCAGCTCACCGAGCTGCCCGCGACCGGTTTGCTGGGTCAGGTCCAGGGCGCGCTCAAGCTGTTCGAATACCAGCGGCGCCTGCTCCTTGAGCATCTGCCCCGCTGCGGTCAGCTCGACGCGATGATGACTGCGCTCGAACAGCGGCGTGCCGAGTTCCTCTTCCAGCAGACGAATCTGTTGGCTCAACGGCGGCTGACAGATGTGCAGCCGCTCGGCGGCACGGCCGAAATGCAGTTCATCGGCCAGGGCCATGAAATACCGCAGCAGACGCAGATCCATGGCCGTTTACCCCACACTCAGCGGTGTCGAGCGCTGAAGTCGGCCAGCGCCCATCCGGGTTTCTCGAAAACCGCGTTGCAACCGGAAAGCCTCGACCAGATGGTCGGCGACATCGAGCGGTTGAAGTCGCTGTATCACCAGGACACGCCAGACGCATTGCGCCGCGTCGTAGTTGCGCTCACCACGCCGACCTTCTCGCTGCCGCCCACCCTGCTGCGCGAACTGGCCCACACCGCGCGCGGTCTCGGTCTGCGCCTGCACACGCACCTGTCGGAGACGCAGAATTACGTGAACTTCTGCCGGGAAAAATACAACTGCCTGCCCGTGGAGTTCGTCGCCGAACACGAATGGCTCGGCCCTGACGTCTGGTTCGCCCACGCCGTGCACCTGCAACCCGGCGAAATCCGCATGCTCGCGCAAACCGGCACCGGCATTTCCCACTGCCCGGTGAGCAATGCACGACTGGGCAGTGGCGTCGCCCCGGTGCCGCAGATGTACGAGGCGGGCGTGCCGGTCTCCCTTGGCGTCGACGGCGTCGCCTCGAACGAATCCGGGAGCATGGTCGGCGAAGCCAACACCGCATGGCTGATCCACCGCGCCGAACAAGGCGCCTCGGCGACGACTGTAGAAGATGTCATCCACTGGGGTACGGCGGGTGGCGCGCAGGTGCTGGGCCTTGGCGCCGTCGGTACGCTGGAAGTCGGCCAAGCGGCGGATCTGGTGGTCTACGGCCTCGACCACCCACGCTTCTACGGCTTCCACGACAGCGCCGTCGCACCGGTGGTGGCGGGTGAACCGATTACGGTGAAATACAGCCTGGTGGGAGGGCGGATCGTCGTCGATAACGGCGTGATTCCGGGGCTGGATATTGAACGCATGCGCGCCGAGGCATGGGAGGGGGTGCAGGCGATGATGATGGTTGACGACTGATCGAAATACCCTGTATGAGCTGCCGGAGGCTGCGATCTTTTGATCTTGTTTTTCAACATCAAGATCAAAAGATCGCAGCCTCCGGCAGCTCCTGCACGGTGTACGCATTCGCACGATACGGGTTTGTCGTCTAGGGTTGTTACCTCATCGGACAGAGCCCCTGCCAGTAATACCGGGCTCTTAATCAAGGAGAGACTGATGATGTCCCGCCGCAACATCGAACAGACCTATCGCACCTGGTCCAGTCCCATCCTGCTGGAGCTGAAAAAGCGCGAACACCAAATGAAGCCCGTCGAGCGTCAGGCGCTGGAGAACGTATTGGTGGAAAGAAGATTGCTCGACACTGGCAACCCTGAAGGCACCGAACGTCGCCAGCGCTGAGGGCTTAGGTCAATCCAGCAAACCGGCGTTTTTCAGCAAATCGCCCAACCCCTTCGGCACCAATGGCGCCTGCTCGCTGAAGCTTGAGCTGTCATGCCAGCGCACGGTAAAGGGCGCGCCGTCACTTTCGTGACCTTTGATCTGCGCATGCGTGTACACGCTTGGGTCGGTAAACGACGCGTCGTAGACCTGAACGATCTCGTGTCCCGGTTTGCCGTTATAGATGAACAGGCTTTCAAGCGTGCCGAGCAGGCGCAGGTCCGTTATCGACTGGCCCAACTCTTCCTGCACTTCGCGCACGATCGCTTCGGCGCTGGTCTCGCCGAAATCGATCCCGCCGCCGATGGGCCGAAAGCAGGTTTGCTGACTGACTGGGTCACGAAACTCGTTAACCAGAATTCTGCCGTTGTGCTGAAAAACGCAGAGTGCGAGGGCGCGGATACGCGGTTCGGCCATGGGGGGTAAATCCATTTACAGGTGTGAGGCGCGGCATTTAAACACGATTCGCGCGGCACACCTGTGGCCGTCATATGAAGCACATCACTTCAGACAGGAGAAATCGTCGCAAGCATGCCAATCAGAACGGTAAGAATCAAAAACCCACCCAGAAAATACGCCATCTTGTTCATGTTGCTCTCCTTAATGCTGAGCTTGCGGTGCACTGGACGCTTCGGGATGAAGGACTGTCGCGAGTGACCGCACTGCGGGGGCAGTTTGATCCTGCATCTGAACCGAATACAGAGGCAGATTGAAACGAAAAAAGCGTATCAGATGAGATCTGATCTGTAGGAGCTGCGGCACGCTGCGATCTTTTGATCTTGAAAACAGGGTCAAAAGATCGCTGCCTCGCTTCGCTCGAGAGCTCCTACAGGGAATGTCATAGAGCGATATCAGGCAGCGACATTAAACTTGCCCTGCCGGCCCTTTGTTCTAGAGTCGAAGAACAACAAAAATCCAGAGGTGCAAATGACTGATCTGAACCTGCAACCCGGTGCCGCCGAATCCCTGAACCGCTGGCACGAGATGATCCGTACCGGCGACCTGAGCGCCCTGCCCGCGCTACTTGATGCCAACGCCGTATTCCGCTCGCCGATGGCGCACACGCCTTACCCTGGCGCGCAGGTCGTGGCGATGATTCTCAACACGGTGTTTGAGGTATTCGAGGATTTTGAATATCACCGCGAACTGGCGACGGCTGACGGTTTGAATGTGATTCTGGAGTTCAGTGCCAAGGTGGGCGCGAAGGAACTCAAAGGTATCGACATGATTCGCTTCGATGAGCGCGGCAAGATTGTCGAGTTTGAGGTGATGGTGCGACCACTTAGCGGCCTGCAAGCGCTGGGCGAAGAAATGGGCCGACGCCTCGGTTCCTACTTGGCTGCCGCCAAAGCCTGATACCAACCACAATTGCCTGCAGGCACAAAAAAGCCCACTGACCGTCGCCGGTTCAGTGGGCTTTGTGTGTCAGGGGTCTAGTTACAGAGCCATGTCACGTGCAGCGTTTTCCTTTGGTGCTTCAGCTTTTTCAGCTGCAGGCGCCGCGGGAGCAGCAACCTGACCGATCACTGGAGGCGTCGGCAGCTCGAGGATTTTAGCGGTGTAAGCCCACTCTGCAGCCACTTTGGCTGGATCGCTGTTCAGCTGAGTGCCGTAGCTTGGAACGATCTGGTGCAGCTTGGATTGCCACTCTGGGGTCGCGACTTTGTCTTTGAAGACTTTCTGCAGCACGCTCAGCATGATCGGTGCAGCGGTCGACGCGCCTGGCGATGCGCCCAGCAGGCCGGCGATGGAGCCGTCTTGCGAAGCAACGATTTCGGTGCCCAGTTTCAGCACGCCGCCAGCCGCTTCATCACGTTTGATGATTTGCACGCGTTGGCCGGCCTGCCACAGGCGCCAGTCTTCGGCTTTGGCGTTCGGGAAGTATTCCTTCAGCGCGTCCAGACGGTCTTCATCCGACAGCATCAGTTGACCGGCAAGGTACTCGACCAGCGGGTATTCCTTGATGCCGACCTTGGTCATAGGCCAGATGTTGTGGGTGGTGGTGCTGGTCAGCAGGTCCAGATACGAGCCTTCCTTCAGGAACTTGGTGCTGAAGGTCGCGAATGGGCCAAACAGAATGACGCGCTTGCCGTCCAGGACACGGGTGTCCAGGTGCGGAACGGACATCGGCGGTGCGCCAACCGAGGCTTTACCGTAGGCCTTGGCCAGGTGCTGCTGGGCGATGGTCGCGTTTTCGGTCACCAGGAACGAGCCGCCAACCGGGAAGCCAGCATATTCCTTGGCTTCTGGAATGCCCGACTTCTGCAGCAGGTGCAGTGCACCGCCGCCCGCGCCGATGAACACGAACTTGGCGTCGGTTTCGGTTTTGGTGCCGTCTTTCAGGTTTTTGTAGCTGACGCGCCAGGTGCCGTCTTCGTTCTTGGTGATGTCCTGCACTTCGCTGGACAGTTTCAAGTCGAAATTAGGCTTGGTCTGCAGGTAACCGGCGAACTGGCGGGTGATTTCGCCGAAGTTCATGTCGGTACCCAGCGGGCTCCAGGTGGCCGCGATTTTCTGGTTCGGGTCACGCCCTTCCATCATCAGCGGGACCCACTTCTTGATCACAGCCGGGTCTTCGGAGTACTGCATGCCGGCGAACAGCGGGCTCGCTTGCAGGGCTTCGTAACGCTTTTTCAGGAACTTGATGTTGTCATCGCCCCACACAAAGCTCATGTGCGGAGTGGTGTTGATGAATGAGCGAGGGTTCTTCAGAACGCCTTGCTGAACCTGCCAGGCCCAGAACTGACGGGAAACCTGGAACGCTTCGTTGATCTCGACGGCTTTCGGGATCGTGACGTTGCCTTTGTCGTCTTCCGGGGTGTAGTTCAGCTCGGCCAGGGCCGAGTGACCGGTACCGGCGTTGTTCCAGCCGTTGGAGCTTTCCAGGGCGACGCCATCAAGGCGCTCGACCATTTCCATCGACCAGGTCGGTTCCAGCTCATTGATCCACACACCCAGGGTGGTGCTCATGATGCCGCCGCCGATCAGCAGTACGTCGACTTTCTTGGCCTCTGCCGCATGAACGGAAGTCAGCCCCATCGACAAAGCCAGCCCTAGCAAGGCCGTGTTCACTTTCTTAAACATCTGTTGCACCTATGATAAAACGCCTTCCGCCCGCCTCTGTTATCTGCATGCGATCCGCTTTGATGACGCTCAGGCTGGCGTCTGGGATTGCGGCACACTTCAATTTTGACGGGTGGGCACACAAGGCCGACATGCCGCATCGACCTCAGTTAATGTCCCTTCTGAACTGACTTCTTATCATTATTGGCTCAGCTACTTGAGCGACAGGGATTCCGTCAGCCCGCCCGTAAGGCAAGCAAACTGAATGAGGTCAAACCAAGTTGGCGCGCAGAATATCACGTCATGGCAAACCCGCGCGTCTGTTCCCGACCTGAGAGTCTTTTTCCGCTCAGGGACTTATCGGCAGCCGGGCGCCGAACATGACCCTGCCGGCACAATCAGCATCGATGTCGACTGGTCCACCGCTATCGCTGGCAAGCCAGCTCCCACAGGGATTGGTGCTGGATGCGGACAGGATGTCTGGCGCGGATCAGAACTGTGGGAGTGAGCCTGACCGCGATGACGGCCGACCAGGCTCCACAAATCCACGGTCAACCCTCTCACAACCGAAACCGATCCACCGACTGCGCCAACTGCCCCGCGAGGCTCGACAACTCATCCGTGGTATTCGCCGTTTGACCAATCACTCGGCTATTGCCCTCGGACATCCCCGCAATCATTTCCACCTGATGGGCGATTTCGTTACTGGCCAGGCTCTGCTCTCCGATCGTGCGGGTGATGTCGTTGACCAGTTGCGTGGTGCTCAACGTCGCCTCAAGGATTTCGCGAATCGCCCGCTCGACGTCAGCTGTCACCGCCATGCCCTTGTCGACCTGCGCCACGCCCGCCTCCATGCTGCTGACGGCCTCGCGCGTGCTGTGCTGGATGCGTGCAACCATGGCGGCGATTTCCTGGGTCGATGCACTGGTTCGCGCGGCCAGACTGCGCACTTCATCAGCCACCACCGCAAAGCCCCTGCCCTGCTCGCCCGCCCGGGCCGCTTCGATGGCGGCATTGAGCGCCAGCAGGTTGGTCTGGTCGGCAATGCCCTTGATCACCTGGATGATGTTGAAAATACCTTCGGACTCCTGATCCAGCGTGCGAATCACCTGCGCCGACTGTTGCGCCGAACGAGCGATATCGTCCATGTCGCTCACCACCTGGTGGATCACCTGGCCACCATTCTTCGCCAGGGACTGCGCCTGATTGGCCATGCCCAAAGCGCGTTCGGCGTGGCGGGTAATGTCCTCGATACTCGCGGTCATCTGGCTGGCGGCCGCGGCCATGGTCCCGGCAGCGGCGCTTTGCTGCTGGCTGCTGTCGGCAACCTGATGACAGCCGTGGCTCAGTTGTTGGCTCATGCCGCTGACGCCTTGGGCATTGCGCCGCACCACATCGATCATGTTCCGCAAATCCCGCTGCATGGTTGCCAACGTGCGAATCAAGACGCTGGCCTCGTCCTTGCCTGAAGGCTCGACGATCGGCTCGCTGAGGTTGCCGTGAGCAATGCTTTCGGCGATACGGCTAGCGGCCTTCAACGGCCCCATGATGCTCAGGATCACCGAGCGGCCCTGCGCCAGCAGCAATAGCAAACTGGCGACCAACACAACGCCGAGTGCGATATTGGCATTGCGAATCGCCGCTTCAGTGCCTTGGCTGGTTTGCGCCGTATTGGTTTCAATCAATTCACTCAGCGCAGCCATTTGCTCTTCGAGCTGACCGAACACGTTGTTGAAACTGCCGAGTTGCTGTTGCGCCGCCTCTGGATTGTCCAGCGCCAGCCCGACAATGCGCTCACCGGCGTCGATATACGTGTCGAGGCTGGGCTTGATCTGCTCCAGCGCCGTGCGTAATGCCGGGTTGATCGGCAGCTTGATGTTCTCGTCAAGCACTTCGCGAAAATGCCCCGCGTGTTCATCGATCGAAGCGCGTACCTCGGCCGCCGTGCTGGTGCTTTTGCCCAGGCCCACCAACATCGCCGAGTAGACATCGGCACGCAGGGCGTCGTGCATCATGTCGGCTTCCATGTGGTTGCGCAGCGCGCTCATGCTGACCGCGTTGTCGCTGACGGCCGTAGCCATCCGAAGGTTGCCGACGTAGCTGACCAGGCTGACGATCAATGCCGTCAGTAGACTGGTAACAATCAGCAACACTAAACGCAGTTTGATCGACACGGTGAAATCCTCTCTGGGTACGCTGAAAAAGCCCGTTAGCCCTTCAGTTAAGCCTGTTTGCGCCGTTCTGCTACGCCAGAACGTGTCAGCAGTTGTCTGCGTGAAGACGCAACCCCGGCAAAACTTTCGGAATGTGCGACGAGTCTCATTTTGCAACGTAGCCGAATCCAGCGTTCATCGCCCGTTAATGGGCAAAGGTCATTGATTCGGTCTTCTGAAAATCGTGCAGCAAAAGGAAACGCTTATGAAACGCGCAATCTGGTTGGGTTTGCTCGGCACCTTGGCCATCGGTTCCGCTCAGGCGGCAACTGAAAAAGTCACCATCAATCTGGTTAGCGCTGACGGTGCCCCCCAGGCAATCGGTGCGGTGACGATCAGTGAGACGCCTTATGGCCTGCTGTTCACACCGGATCTGAAATCCTTGCCGGCCGGCGTTCATGGCTTTCATGTGCATGAAAACGGCAGCTGCGAGGCCGGCATGAAGGACGGCGTCAAAGGTGCTGCACTGGCTGCTGGTGGCCACTTCGATCCACAGAAAACCGGCAAACACCTCGGGCCCTATGCAGACGGTCATCTGGGCGACCTGCCGGCGGTTTACGTGACCGCTGACGGTATCGCCAATTATCCGGTGCTGGCGCCGCGCCTGAAGAAAATCTCCGAGATCAAAGGCCACGCGCTGATGGTTCACGCCGGCGGCGATAACCATGCCGACATGCCCAAACCTCTGGGTGGTGGCGGCGATCGCATGGCGTGCGGCGTCATCTGACCACCCTTCATCAGGCCGGGTGACTCGCGACCGCGTCACCCGCGCCGCCTTAGGGAACTCCCGCCCCTCGCGCCCCTCTCACCTATGTAGTACTTCCCTTTTGCTTCGCGCTTGTGGAGGAATACCGTCATGCGCAAGTTAGTGCTCGTTTCTTCTTTACTCTTATGCCTGCCCGTGGGTACTGCTCTGGCCAGAGTTGATGCCAAAGATGTCGCGACCTCTGCAGGTGTCTCCGCGTCGCTGTATTCGACCTTCAAGGATCACAAAATGGTGATTCCGGCTCGTGACGACCTGTCTGCATTTGTCGCCAGTGGCGGGGCCATTCGTGGGGTTTATCTTGAATCGGTGCTGCAACAGGTTCGTCAGGACAATCCCGGCATCAATGCCAGCGATGAAGACCTGGCCAACGCGATTCTGGTGCATTACGAAGGGTTGAATCAGTAGCTGTCACGGACGAAGCCGCCGATGGACGGCAGCTGAAGGCGCATAGGCAAAATTGTCCGACGGCCTCTATGATGGAGGCCATGACGACTCCTGCGCCAATGCGCTCACCCTGCCCACCCGGCGCCTGCGATTGCGGGCGCGACCTGTTGGTGGAAATGTCAGATGCGGATTTGCGCATCCTGCTGTTGACCCGCGAGCAAGAAAAAGTCTTGCTCGCACGACTGGAAACGCTCAAGGACCTCGCCGATCTCCGGCATCTGCAAAACCGCATGTATGAGCAGTTGGGGATTCGTGTCGACATATCGCCAGGCTTTCACGAAGTCCGCACCATGCTGGGCATCGACATTCAGATCGAGAAAATTCCGGGGCTGTGCCGCAAGACGCGCAAGTCGATACCGGCAGCCATTCGCCGGGGGCTCAGCAATAACCCGCAGATCGCCTTCGAACTGCTCAACGCTCACGACTTGCTGCGCGGTACCTGATCACTTCTTCATACCCACCCGTTTACGCATCTCGGCAGTGATGCTCTGACGGGTTTTCTTCATGTCCGCCCAAGGCTCGTCGCCGACCTCGGCCAGCCGCTCATGGACGTTGCGGATGTTCCACTGATTACCGCCCTTGATCTCGGCCACTTCCTCCCGAAACAGCGGCACCGAAACCGGCAGACCTTCGCGAGTACGCGCCGCATAAGTGCATATGGTCGTGGCCCCGAGGCCATTTCGCAGGTAATCAATGAAGATCTTCCCGACGCGATTTTTCGGCCCGGACACCGCGGAAAAACGATCCGGCAACAGCTTGGCCATATGACTGACGATCGCGTGGCTGAAATCCTTGACCTCGTCCCAACCCAGTTTGCGCGTCAGCGGCACCACCAGGTGAATGCCCTTGCCGCCGCTGGTCTTGAGGAACGCCTTGAGCCCCAGCTCATCCAGCACCGTGAGGGTCAACGCAGTGGCTTCGACCATGCTTTTCCACGGCAGCGCCGGGTCCGGGTCAAGGTCGAGAACGAAGCGATCGGGCTTTTCCAGGTCAACCGTGGTGGCGTTCCAGGTGTGCAGTTCGACAGTGCTCATCTGCACCGCGCCAATCAACGCTTCGGCATTGTTGATCAGCATCACCGGTTGACCGGTAACCTCCTTGTCCAGCGTGGTGAGGCCGGGTATAGCCAAGTGCTCGGCGTTTTTCTGGAAGAACAGTTCGCCGGCGATGCCATCCGGCGCGCGCACCAAGGCAACCGGGCGATCCTTGAGTTGCGGCAGAATCCATTCGGCGACGCTGGCGTAATACTCGGCCAACTGCATTTTGGTGGTGCCACTGACGGCGTCGATCACTCGATCGGGGTGGGTAATGCGCACTTTTCCATTGGCCAGACCGAGCTGTGAGGGTGCGGTTTCGGCCGGTGCAGGTTTACTCGCAACGGCTTTTTTCGCAGGTTTCTTCGCAGTGGTTTTGCTGTCTGGCTTCTTCACGGGCTTGGCTCGCTCCTCAGTGATGTCCTTCGCCGGTTTGTCATCGCGCAAACCATGAAACACTGCGTGGCGCACCGAGCCATCCTTGGTCATTTGCGCAAACGCGACTTCTGCCAGCAACTTCGGCTTAAGCCAGTGCACGCCTTTGGCCTCGAAACCGCTGGGTGGATTGACCACTGCAGCGGTCTTGACCTGCAACGGTTTGAGTTGAGCGAGGATGCTTTTCAGCGTCGTTTCATTGAAACCGGTGCCGACCTTGCCGGCATAGCGCAACTCACCACTGTCGCGGTCATGCAGCCCCAGCAACAATGCGCCAAACGCACTGCGCGCACCTTTTGGGTCGGTGTAGCCGACGATGACGAATTCCTGGCGATGTTTGCACTTGAGCTTGATCCAGTCTCCACTGCGCCGCGACACGTAGGGCGAGCCGAGGCGCTTGCCGATCAGGCCTTCCATTTGCATCTGACACGCGCTGTTGAGCAGCGCATCCGGGGTCTCATCAAAGGCTTCAGAGAACCGCAACAAGGGCTGCTCATGGGCGCCGAGAACCGTGGACAGTGCCGCGCGACGCTCCTCCACCGCGACTTCACGCAGGTCGACGCCGTTGAGATAGGGCAAGTCGAACAGGTAATACACAATGTCGGTGCTGCTGCCGGAATCGAAGGCATTTTGCAGCGCCTGAAAATCCGGCACCCCCTGCTCGTTGGCAACCACCATTTCACCGTCGAGCCAGGCCGACTCCAGTCCCAGCGCGGCAAGGGCTTCGGCCTGTTTCGGTAACTTGTGCGTCCAGTCATGACCGTTGCGCGTGAACAACTGCACCTGATCATGATCGATCCGCGCCATGATCCGGTAGCCGTCAAACTTGATCTCGTAACTCCACTCGCCTGCCGGTGCGCTGTCGACCAAGGTCGCCAACTCCGGTTTGAGCTGCACGGGGATCTTCGCTTTGTGTGCGCCGGTCAACGTACCCGAAGCCTTTTTGCGGGTTTTGGGGGCTGCCTTCTCCAGCGGTTTGACCTGCTTGGCCGCAAGCTTCGGTTTGTCGACCAACGTTCGCTCGCTGAGCACGCTGTCCGGCTCCGCCACCAGCACGTCATAGTCGTCCTGCGGGCGGGCGGCGCTGTCCTGATGTTTGATCAGAAACCAGTTTTCCTTTTTGCCCGGCATGTGCGTGCGCACCAGATTCCAGACGCCGGCCAATTTCTCGCCTTGCAGTTCAAATTTGAGCTTGCCCTTGGCGTAGGCCTTTTGCGGATCTTCCAGCGGAATCCATACGCCGCGATCCCAGACAATCACATCCCCGGCGCCGTAATGCCCTTCAGGAATACTGCCTTCGAACGTCGCATAATCCAGCGGATGGTCTTCGACATGCACTGCCAGGCGTTTGACCTTGGGGTCGAGCGACGGCCCCTTCGGCACCGCCCAGCTCTTCAGCGCGCCATCGAGTTCGAGGCGAAAATCGTAATGCAGGTGCGAGGCGTCGTGCTTCTGGATGCAGAACTGCAAGGCGTGATCGCCGGCCGTTTTCTTGCCCGAACGCTTTACTGCCGCCGGTTCAGAGGTTGCCGAGAAATCGCGCATGCTGTTGTAGTCATCGAGGTTCCTGCTCATGGCGCACCTGCCTTGTTTCAGCCAATACGGGTCACGGTCAGGGCGACCACGGCAATCCGGTCGACTCGCTGATAACCGGGGTTCATCAGTTCTTCTCCGAACACATCCGGGTCGAGCTCGCGGTACGTCCAGCCAAAGCGCGATTCATCGAGTCGTGGCAGCACGGTATCGAGAAACGGGTCGCGACCATCGACCATCGCCACGCCGGTGTACAGCACCAGGGAACCGCCCGGTGTCAGCCGATTGAGTGCCTGCTCGACGATACGCAACGACAGCCCGGCGCCCAGTGTGCCGCCGCCATGCCGATAGGCGCGTGCGGCCGGATCAGCCATGTACGGCGGGTTGGCAACGATCAAATCGAAATCGCCGTCGACGCCTTGCAGAATGTCGCTGTTACACGCTTCGACGTTGGCCACTTCCGCCAGCGCCGCGTTGACCGTAGTCAGGCGCAGTGCAGCGGGGTTGATATCCAGCGCCAGCACTTGCGCTTCGCGGCGGGCACGGGCGATCAGGATCGCGCCGACGCCGGCGCCACATCCGATGTCGACTGCGCGGTGGATCGGCGCGAAGTTCTGCTGCAAATGTGCGTGAATCAACTGCGCGAAACGGTAGGTGTCCGGGCCGAAAAACACCGAGTCGGCGGCATCCGTGGGAAACGCCGAATGCACAAACAACATATCGTCCAGACTCGACCAGCGCACCCGACTCTTCAGGTGCCCTTCGTACTTGTCGATGACCTGAGCTTCCAGCAGTTGCTGCTGTTCGTCGGCGGACAACAAGCCCGGTTCAAAGGGCCGTGACCAGCCAAAGACATCGCGCAAAGAGTCGGCGAATTGACCTTCATCGCGCTGGTTGACCCGCTGGTGGGTCAGCGGCGTCGGTGTGGTGAAGCGGTAGCCGTCGGCTTGCAAGCGCCGGCCCAATTGCAGCAGCGCGAGGTCATGGGTGGACAGTTGATCTTCCTGAGTCATTGACGATTTCCTTAAGGCAAACGGGATTTGAGTTCGATGAAGCGGCGAGTGGCGAGCAAACCGGCCGGGTGTGCATGCCGGGCCGGCGCGAGCCATGGGATGAGCGTCGCCATTTGGGCGTGGCCATCCTGCCCTTGCAGCATGTCGTTGAGCTGCTGCACATCGGGGTCCTGTTCAGGCACCTCGATCGGTGAGTTGGCGGGGGCGTGCCGACGTAACGGGGTGGGTTTGTTCGCGGGTTTCCAGTCGCCGGCAATCCAGTCACGCACCAGTTGTTTTTCGTAGGCGCTGAACACACCGAACATGGCCGCGCCATCGCCGTCGATCAACTGCCAGAAGCGGCTGGCCTGCGGGTCTTCGTGGCGTTTGATCCAGCCTTTGTTCTGCAAGGCTTGCAGGAAGCCGGGCAGATGCTCGGGTTCGGCCAGCCACTGGTTGACGGTTTTCCCTTCAAAGCGGCAATAGTCCGAGTGCATGTGCTGAGCGAATGGGCACTTGCGCTCCAGCATCGACAGCAATTCGCGCTCAAGGTCGAACCCTTCGATGATTGCGCGGCTGCCCTGCCCAAGATCATTGAGCCGATAACCCAGCGAAACCCGACGCATAAAGTCGGCGCGATCAGCCTCAAGTGGCAACAGATCCAGAACGGCCTGCACGGCTTTTTGCGCATGGCCGGTGCTGGCGTTGTCGATGGTCACGTGGAGGGTGAAGTAGTACGGATCAATGCCCAACTCGCTGAGTTCGTAACTGCTGATCAGCAAATGCAGCGGCAGTTGTTCATAGCCGAGGTTGTAGCCGATCACCTCAGGCAGGAAATCATCGCCGCAGGCACCGAGCGCGAGTTGCAGCGCGCCTTGCAGATAGCGGCCGTCTTCCAGGGAACTGGCATGATCGAGGTCGTGCTCGGCCAGCAGTTTGCGGTAGATCACCACATGGTTTTGCGCCGGATTACCCTCCCCCAGTTCTTCCAGATAGGTGCACAGCAAGCCGCCAAAGCGTGGATCGCGCCAATGCTGCAACAAGCCATACAGCCACGCACCATCGACCAGTTTGGTAGGTGCAACTGCTTGCAGAAAGTACAGCGCATGAGCCTTGCTGGTAAAGAATTGCCGCGGCCCACCTGCCTTGCGTTGTTGCAGGTAATCGGCGTATTGGCGGGCAACATCGGCGCAGTGCTCGGCGACCCAGTCGTGCCAGGTCGATGGATCGTGCGGAAGTTCCTCGGGCAACGCGGCGGCGCGTTGCAGCTGTTCGTTCAAGAACGTTTGCGCGAGGCCTTGCGAGTTCTCCTCGCGCAATAGCGTTTCGTAAATGCCACGCAGGTTGCCGGCGGGAGTGATCGCTTGTGCTTGGGCCGGCACAGATTGAAAACGTGTCAGGACAGTCATGGCAATATTCTCGGTCGATTGGTACGGCGCTGTTTCGCGCCTCTACAGCAGCAGAGGGGCTGCGCGTGCCAAAAATTCAATCGACCTCAAAAAAGCCCTGACGGACGGTGTTTAACCTCTGATTTCAGGCTGTGCCGTTGGCCTGTTGCTCCAGATGCACCTGCAACTCAGGATCAATCCCCAGCGCCGCCGCCAACTCGTCCAGATAAGTGCGTTCGGCATCTTGCTGGTCGTCCACCAGCATGATGCTGGCCAGGTACATTTCGGCGGCCACAGCCGGGTCGTCGTTTGCGGCTTGTGCGACTTCGGCGGCATTGAGTGGTTTGGCGACTTCGGCGTCCAGCCATTGCTGTAGTTGCGGGTCATCGGTGTGTTTGCCGATTTCGCTGCTTATAAGATGTTTTTCCGTTTCGTCGATGCGCCCGTCCGCCTTGGCCGCTGCGATCAAGGCGCGCAACACCGCGTGGCTGTGCTCTTCGATTTCCGGGCCGGCGAGCAGATTGGCCGTCTGCGGCGTTTGCTGCGCCGCCGTGCTGGCCTGGTTGCGTTGCCAGGCTTGATACGCCTGATAGGCCATCATCCCCAGTGATGCCAGCGCCGCATAATTAGTGCCGCCGGAACGAGTTTGCGTGCCGCCACCCAGTGCGCCGCCCAACCCACCGCCGCCGCCGAGTAGCCCGCCGAGCAAGCCACCCAAACCGCCAAGTCCGCCAAGCCCGCCAGCCGCAGCGCCACCACGTGTGCCTGTAGAATCCGCGCCACCGAGCAAGCCACCCAGCAATCCACCGAGGCCGCCCAAACCGCCACCGGCCGCCGCACCACTTTGCTGACCCGCCGAGCCCTGGCCCCGCAGCAGTTGTTCAAGCAAATCGCTGGTGTTCATGACGTCATCCTCAAGCATTGAAATTTATTGCGTCTGGCAACGATAGACCGCTGCGGGCGTTGCGCCAGCACCGTTTGGCCGATGCCGAAACTGCTAATGTATTTCGCTCGCCTGTTTTTTCGATGGCCAGCTAAGATTCAGGGTGGGTGAACCTTATCCCGGCCCGACCGGTCGATAGCTGCAACCCGAACCGGTTTGCCGGCGCCCTTGCTGTCCAAGGGTAATACCCGGCTGGCATTAATTTCTGGAGAACGCCCCCGTGATATCCACCGTCCACATAGCCAGGCTCAAAGCCTGGGGCGCCCATGGTTTTACCGCGACCGGCGTGGTCACTGCATTTCTGGCCACCCTCGCCCTGCTGGAAAACCAACCCACCCACTGCCTGATGTGGCTGGGGGTGGCGCTGATCGTCGATGGCCTTGACGGCGCACTGGCGCGCAAGGTCAATGTGCAGTCGGTGCTGCCGAGTTTCGACGGCTCGGTCCTTGATCTGGTGATCGATTACCTGACTTACGTGTTTATCCCGGCACTGTTCATCTATCGCTACATTCCGCTGCCGGATTACACGCTGTTGCTGACGGTGTCGCTGATTCTGGTGTCGTCACTGTTCTGTTTCTGCAACGTCAACATGAAGAGCAAGGACAACTACTTCGTCGGCTTCCCTGCTGCGTGGAACGTGGTCGCACTGTGCCTCTACATCATCGGCCCTGGGCCATGGATCACCTTTCTGACCGTCATCGGCCTGGCGCTGCTGACCGTGACACGGATGAAGTTCCTGCATCCGTTCCGTGTGCGTCGGTTCATGCCGATCAACATTGCCGTGACGGCGATCTGGCTGCTGTGCAGTCTGTCGCTGGTGCTCAACCATCCGGTGATCAACCCATTGGTGATGGGTTTGTGGTTGCTGATGTCGGCTTACTTTCTGGGGATCTGCATCTGGCGTACGGCGCTGGAATGGTTTGATCGGTCGCAGGTGAAATAAACTCCGACAATCCCAATACGAAACCCTGTGGGAGCTGGCTTGCCAGCGATGGCGCAGTGTCAGTCAACAGAGTTGTTTACCGGTTGACCGCTATCGCTGGCAAGCCAGCTCCCACAAGGATCTGCGCCGAGCTGAAGGATCAGGTTTAACTCAGCGCTTGTTGATCACCACCTCCAGATACTCACTCGGCACCACCAGCGAGTCCTCCCCCGCGCGGTTCGACCGGTTGAGCAAATCCGCCAGATCACTTTCCAGTGCCTGACCGCTTTCCGGTGGCAGCGCGGCGAAAGCCTTGTGCACCGGGCCGTACCAGTGCCGAAAGATGTCGATGAAATGCGCTGCCGAACGATAGCGGAAATTGAATTCGCGCCGCGCGACCTGCACGACAAAATCGTGATCATCGAAATGTTTGTGCAGCCACGCCTCCGTACCCCAGTTCGACGGCGGCTGTGCGCCGGCCGGCGGTGGCAGATACCGGCCGAGGGTCTTGAACATCTGCCCGACAAATCCTTCCGGCGTCCAGTTGGCCAGACCGATCCGCCCACCACGCCGGCAGACCCGCGCCAATTCGGCAGCGGCCTTGTCCTGATCGGGGGCAAACATCACCCCGAACGTCGACAGCACCGCGGCAAAACTGCCATCGGCGAACGGCAAGGCTTCCGCGTCGGCGACTTGAAAAGTCACTTCCAGATGTTCGGCGCGGGCGCGATCCTGGCCGCGCTCCAGCAGCATCGCAACGTAATCGGTCGAGGTCACCAGACAACCGCGCCGCGCCGCTGCCAAGGTCGCATTGCCGTTGCCGGCAGCCACATCAAGCACCTCTTCATCGCAGCGCAGATCGCAGGCTTCGGCGAGGTTTTCGCCGACAATTTGCAGTGTGGTGCCGATCACGGCGTAGTCGCCACTGGCCCAGGCGACTTTCTGGCGTTCCTTCAGGGCAGTGAGATCAATCGGGGTACTCATGAATTCGAGCTCCGTTTGCTGTTAGGCGGCTTGCCCACTATCGCGCCGAGCCTGTTTGGCGTCTCCGCCGATCGTCCGGCAACCCCATAAAACCGCCGCTTTGCCGATAAGTGGTGAACATTTGTCAAGCGGGCGCAACACTCACGGCATTGCCAGAATCCGGCGATTGGTTTCTGATGCCCGCTCGCCCTCTGAACGGACTTCAGTCATGCCCGTGCAATTCGAATGGCTCGCCAGCCACATGCAGCACAGCGACACCTATGCCGCATGGATCCACCAGCAATTTGAATACGAATACGCCCATCAACCTTTGGCTCAATGGCAACGTGAATTTGCCGAGGGCCAAAGCAATGGCGACTGGTCCTGCCTGATCGCACTGGACGGCGACCGCTTGGTCGGTGGTGCGGCGCTGGCCCGCGATGATCTCGAACATCGGCAGGATCTCGGCCCGTGGCTGGCCTGCGTGTTCGTCGACCCAGAGGTTCGCGGGCAAGGTCTGGCACAGCAGTTGATCGACGGGGTTTGTCGGGAAGCAAAAAACCGCGGCCTCCCCCGCCTGTATCTGCACACGCAGAACAAACAGGACTACTACGCCAAACGCGGCTGGGCAGTACTGGAACGCTTTCGCGCCTGGGACAACGAACAATGGCTCATGGTGCGTGACCTCTGAGCCATTGAGTTGTTTGATCAGGCAGCCGGGGCCTTGGCCTCTTCCAGCAACTGCTTGATCATTTGCTCCTGCGCTTCGTAGCGACCTTCACCGAAGTGGCTGTAACGCATCTGCCCCTTGGCGTCGATCAGGTAGTGCGCCGGCCAGTACTGATTGTCGAAGGCGCGCCAGATCGCATAGTTGTTGTCTATGGCCACCGGGTAGGTGATGCCGAGTTTCTGCACCTGGTCCCGAACATTGTCGATGATCCGCTCGTAGCCGTATTCCGGGGTGTGTACGCCAATCACCACCAGGCCATCCTTCTCGTACTTCTTCGCCCAGTCTTTGACGTACGGCAGGGTGCGCTGGCAGTTGATGCAGTCGTAGGTCCAGAAATCCACCAGCACGACTTTGCCACGCAGGGATTCGGCGCTCAGTTGCGGTGAATTGAGCCATTGCACGGCACCGGACAGCGACGGCATGGCGCCTTTACTCTCGTCCATCCTCGAATCTGCGCTGACTTTGCTGACGAGGAAGTCGACCACTTTCGGCACGTTCTCCAGCACGTTTCTCTCGACGCTGGTGACGCCTTCGGACGACGTGCCCGCCAGCAAGGTTTTATCGGCGCCGGTGGAAATCACTGCCACGCCGGCAAGCACTGCAACACCGGCGCCGCGACGAAACCACCCGGTGAACGGAATCGAAGGTTTCAAGCGATTGACCACGCCACGGCCGGCGAAAATCAACGCCCCCAGCGACAGCGCACTTCCCGCGCCGTAGGCCAGCAGCAACAGGCTGGTCTGGGCGTTGGCGCCTTGCAGCATGGCGCCCGTGAGGATCACGCCGAGGATCGGCCCGGCGCAGGGTGCCCAGAGCAACCCGGTGGCCACGCCGATCATCACCGACCCCATGGGCCCGGCCTTCTTGCTGGCGTCCGGGTCGAGATGGTTGCCGAGCAACACAAACGGTCGCGCCAGCCAGTCACCCACGCGCGCCGAGATCAGCGACAGCGCAAACACCGCCATGACGATCAAGGCGATGTGGCGGCCGGTGTTGCTGGCCTGAATCACCCACTCACTGCTGACCACGGCCAGGCTTGAGATCAGGGCGAAGGTCAGGGTCATGCCGCCGAGGGTCAGCAGGATCGAGGAGCGTTTACGGTCGGCGTTGGCAAACAGGAACGGCACCACCGGCAAGATGCAGGGACTGAGGACGGTCAACAGGCCGCCGAGAAACGCGATCAAGTACATAAAATCACCTTGGATTGGCGGGAGGGAACCGAGAGACGTCGTTCATAAGGTTCTGCCTGTAAACAAGTGATACTCAGTTGCCGTCGTTGCAACCGTCAGCGAATTTGCTGTAATCGAGTACGCGGGTTTTGCCGGCCGAATCCAGATAAGTCATGCGCGCATCGACAATCCCGCAGGTCACCGAGTTGTCCTGGGTCAGCGAAATGACTTTCTGGATATCCAGGTGGGTGCCGTAGTTGTAAGTTTGCGCGGTGACTTCGGCTTCGGCGCGGGCCGACAGGGTGCAGATGTTCAGGGCGGCAAACAGGCAGGCGGCGATAACGGACGAGTTTTTCATGGCGTGTTCCTCATGGCTGCAAAGGGTTTGAGCCGAGGCGTCATGGAGTGCCTCGATGGAGCCTATTTGAGGCTCACGAGGTATCGCGCATGTGTCGGGAAATGGCGGCTAACCCTCGCTGTGTATCTGCGCCGCCCGGGGATACACAGCGATACAAAACCCTGAACAAATCGCTTTTTTACGTCTGCGTGTATCGCTTGTAACGCCAGATACACTGCAATACAAAGGCAGGCAGGCGAGCACCCGAAGGCTCGATAGACTGCGTGACATTCCCCTTTGCCAGAGGCCGGGCCCCATGGAACATGTCGATCACATTCTCATCGTCGACGACGACCGCGAGATCCGCGAGCTGGTCGGCAATTACCTGAAAAAGAACGGTCTGCGCACCACCGTCGTCGCCGATGGCCGGCAGATGCGCAGCTTTCTCGAAACCAACACGGTTGACCTGATCGTGCTCGACATCATGATGCCCGGCGACGATGGCCTGCAGCTGTGCCGCGAATTGCGCGTAGGCAAGCACAAGGCGACGCCGGTGTTGATGCTCACCGCACGCAATGACGAAACCGACCGCATCATCGGTCTGGAAATGGGCGCGGACGACTACCTGACCAAACCCTTCGCCGCCCGCGAACTGCTGGCGCGGATCAACGCCGTACTGCGCCGCACGCGAATGCTGCCGCCGAATCTGGTGGTCACCGAAGCCGGTCGTTTGCTGGCGTTCGGTCGCTGGCAACTGGACACCTCGGCCCGACACCTGCTGGACAAGGACGGCACCATGGTGGCGCTCAGTGGCGCCGAATATCGTTTGCTGCGGGTGTTTCTCGATCATCCGCAACGGGTACTCAGCCGCGATCAATTGCTCAACCTGACCCAAGGCCGCGACGCGGATCTGTTCGACCGTTCCATCGATTTGCTGGTCAGCCGTTTGCGCCAGCGCCTGCTCGATGACGCCCGTGAGCCGGCCTACATCAAGACCGTGCGCAGCGAAGGTTACGTGTTCTCACTGCCGGTCGAGTTACTCGGTGCCCCGGCATGACACTTAACCTGCACTGGCCGCGCACACTGGCCTCGCGCTTGTCGCTGATTTTTCTGGTCGGGTTGATTCTCGCCCAGGCGCTGTCGTTCGGTGCGCAGTATTACGAGCGTTATCAGAGTGCAAAAAGCACCATGCTCGGCAATCTGCAAACCGACGTCTCGACCTCAATTGCGATTCTTGATCGCCTGCCGGCCGAGGAGCGTCCGGCCTGGCTCGAGCGCCTGGCGCGCAACAATTACGGCTATCTGCTGAGCGAAGGCGACGGCGGTACGCCGATCAAGTCCGCTGACGTGCCCATTGCGGTCACCTCAATCACTGAGGTCCTGGGCGATAAATACCCCCTGACCTTCACCGATATTCCCGGCCCGAAAAAGCATTTTCAAGGCCACCTGCGCCTGAGCGACGGCAGCCCGGTGACCATCGACGTGCGCCCCGCGATGACGCCACTGTCGCCGTGGCTGCCAGTGGTGCTGCTCGGGCAACTGGCGCTGATGATCGCCTGCACCTGGCTGGCCGTGCGCATCGCCATCCGGCCCTTGACGCGGCTGGCCAACGCCGTGGAAACCCTTGATCCCAACGCGCACCCGATTCAACTGGACGAGAAAGGTCCGAACGAAGTGGTCTACGCCGCCCGTGCCTTCAACACGATGCAGGCGCGGATTGCCACCTATCTCAAGGAACGCATGCAACTGCTGGCCGCGATCTCCCATGACCTGCAAACCCCGATCACGCGGATGAAACTGCGGGCCGAGTTCATGGACGATTCAGCAGAGAAGGAAAAACTGTGCAACGACCTCGGCGAAATGGAACACCTGGTGCGCGAAGGTGTGGCCTACGCCCGCAGCATCCATGGCTCGACCGAAGAAAGTCGGCGCACCGACATGGATTCGTTCCTCGAGAGCCTGGTGTTCGACTATCAGGACATGGGCAAAAAAGTACAACTGATCGGAAAAAGTGATGTAGTCGTCGAGACCCGTCCGCACGCGTTGCGCCGGGTGCTGGTGAACTTGACCGACAATGCCTTGAAATTCGCTGGTGGTGCCGAGGTGTGGGTCGCAGCGAACAAGGGAAAGCTGTCGATCACCGTCATGGATCGCGGCCCGGGCATCGCCGAAGCCGATCTGGCGCAAGTGATGGAGCCGTTCTACCGCGTGGAAAACTCGCGCAATCGCAGCACTGGCGGCACGGGTCTGGGTCTTGCCATCGCCCAGCAATTGGCAATAGCCCTCGGCGGCTCGTTGACCTTAAGCAACCGCGAGGGCGGCGGGTTGTGTGCTGAACTGAAGCTGCCACTCTAAACCTGCCCACCACAAATCCCCTGTAGGAACTGCGGCACGCTGCGATCTTTTGATGTGGTTTTTAAAGATCAAAATCAAAAGATCGCAGCCTCGTTTCACTCGACAGCTCCTACAGGGGGTTTTGCGGTGATTCAAGTAATACCGATTACCCGGTCTTCGTGCATTTGCTGCAACAACGCCAATCCACTGGCCATGAACGACTCGTCTGCGAATTGCCCAGCCTCCTGTGCCAAGCCCTGTAACTGCTCCCGTCCGGTCAATGACGGCAACTCGCCGATCCGCTGCAGCAACCGCCAGGCCAACGGGCTCAACTGCGAAAACTTCACGCTGAAATCCGCCTCCCGCCGTACCAGTAACAGCGTCGGATGCGCCGGGGCGGTTGAAGGCTGATAATCCGGGCCAAGGCGCTGCACCGGCCACGTGTAAGCCAAAGGCCAGGCCAGCGCCGAGATCCGCAATGGCCGCTCCAGCAACAAGCCTTTATCCGTAGCAGGCAAGGGATCGGCGTCGGATTGCTGCAAGACCATCTCTACCCATTCGTAATGCGCCAGCTCCAGCAAAAACGCGGGCCACGCCCCCTCGCTCAACACCGCAGGCTGCGTGGCGAGATAGTCGAGGAACGTCTCGGCAATCTCGGAAAACTTCGGCGTTTGCGCACGGTAATCGCGCAAAAAACCGCGAATCAGCATTTGCCAGCGTTGATCGCCGACGATCCGGATCAGTACAGGAAAGGTGCCACTCAACAATTGCGAAAGATTGTTGAACAGCAGATCGCGGTACACATTGACCCGCGCAGTATCCATTTCAGCAGGAGGTACGTGGCTGTCGGGATCACGCAGATAACGCGTCAGCGCCCGTTGTTGCTGTTCAAGGTTATCCACGCTGAACTCCTTCGCCTTGCAGACGGCGAATGGTCTGTAGCTCGGCGACCAGTTCGGCAAATGCCGGGAAATTGAAATCACGCTCCAGCAGCGTCGGCTGCGCGCCGAACCGTGCGTAGGCTTCGGCCAGCAACGACCACACCTGCGGTTTCACCGAGGCGCCATGGGTGTCGATCTTGAGACTGTCGGACTCATCGAAATGCCCGGCCACGTGCATCCCGACCACCCTGCCCGGCTCGATCCGGGCCAGAAAATCCCGCGGATCAAAACCGTGGTTGATGGCATTGACGTAGACATTGTTGACGTCCAGCAGCAAGTCGCAATCAGCCTCGCGCAATACCGCGTTGGTGAAGGTCACTTCGTCCATGTCCTGACGCGGGGCGGCATAGTAGGAGACGTTTTCCACGGCAAGGCGGCGACCGAGAATGTCCTGGGATTGGCGGATACGCGCGGCGACGTGGTGCACCGCTTCCTCAGTGAACGGCAAGGGCAACAGATCGTAGAGATGGCCGTCGTCGCTGCAGTAACTCAGATGTTCGCTGTAATGTTCAACGCGGTGATGATCGAGAAAACCCCGCACTTCCTGCAGAAAACCGCAGTCGAGCGGCGCCGGGCCGCCGAGCGACAACGACAAACCGTGACAGGACAACGGATAACGCTCGGCCAGTTCGCGTAACGCCGCGCCGTGGGCACCGCCGACGCCGATCCAGTTTTCCGGGGCGACTTCCAGAAAGTCGAAATCGCCGGCGGGGGCGGCTTGCAGATCTTTCAACAGCCCACGGCGCAGGCCCAGCCCTACGCTGGGTTGCCTTGATACATGAGGGGTTTGCATGGTGGCTCACCTCGGTGGTTGACCCACGCAGTTCAACCGTTGGCTGTATCGACGCTGTGTTCAACCCACCCGATATTTGCCACCCCATGTATCCCTCCGCGACAGCGATACACAGCGATACACACCCTTTGAACTCACTGAAAAAACCTGTGGGAGCTGACTTGCCAGCGATGGCGTCAGCACAGCCAACATCATGATCGACTGTGCCGACCTCATCGCTGGCAAGCCAGCTCCCACAAGGATTAGCGGTGATCACCGCTCCTCAATCCATACAGCTTTCCTGTAAGCGTGAGCCTGCTTGCGATAGCGGTGTGTCCGTTAATGAATGCAGCGGCTGACACAATGCCTTCGCGAGCAGGCTCGCTCCCACATTTGCTCCGCGTCGATCAAAGAATCCGGGCTAGACTCATTCATGACCCAGTCGAGGGGGCCGCAGGACTTTTGCCGTGCCCTGCCTGTTTCCATGACCACCGCCCGGTGGCGCATGCCTCGACGCTCAACGGCGCCGGACGGTGATCCTGTTTCAGGAGCACACATGATGGACGAGGCTCGACTCAACGAATTCATGGGCAAACTGGTCAACGACATGGGCGGCGCGGCAATGCTGGCCAATGTCATCGTCGGCGAAGAACTCGGGCTGTACCGGGCGATGGCCGACAGTCAGCCGATCAGCCCCGAAGCCCTCGCAGCAAAAACCACCTGTAACCCGCGCCTGGTGCGCGAATGGCTCAGCGCTCACGCCGCCTCCGGCTACATGGAGCACCGCGACGGGCAGTTTCGCCTGCCAGAAGAACAGGCCATGGCGCTGGCCGTCGAGGACTCGCCGGTTTACGTCGCCGGCGGTCTGGGGGTGGTAGCGTCGTTTTTCCACGACAAGGACAAACTGGTCAAAGCCATGCGCGGCAACGGCGCCCTGCCCTGGGGCGATCACCATCCGTGCATGTTCAGCGGTACCGAACGGTTTTTCCGCCCTGGCTATAAAGGCCACCTGATCGCCGAATGGTTGCCGGCGCTGGAAGGCGTCGTGGCCAAACTCGAGAAAGGCGCGAAAGTCGCCGACATCGGCTGCGGCCACGGCGCCTCGACCGTGTTGATGGCCCAGGCGTATCCCAACTCGCGTTTCGTCGGCTACGACTTTCACGCACCGTCGATCACCGTCGCTAACCAGCGCGCGGAAGAAGGCGGGGTCAGCAGTCGGGCGACTTTCCTCCAGGGCTCAGCGAAAAACTACCCCGGCAATGACTATGACCTGATCTGCTATTTCGATTGCCTGCACGACATGGGCGACCCGGTGGGCGCCGCGCGTCATGCCTACGACTCGCTCAAGGACGACGGCACGGTGTTGCTGGTCGAGCCCTTCGCCAACGATGCGCTGGACGACAACATCAACCCGGTGGGACGGCTTTTCTACGCAGCATCGACGTTCATTTGCACGCCGAACTCGCTGTCCCAGGAAGTCGGCCTGGGCCTCGGTGCGCAGGCCGGTGAAAAGCGCCTGCGCAAAGTGTTTACCGAGGCCGGATTCAAGCAGTTCCGGCGAGCGACGCAGACGCCGTTCAACCTGATTCTGGAGGCTCGCAAATAACCGCGAATCTGTGGCGAGGGAGCTCTCTCCCTCTCCACGGAGGTCAGTGCTAACCTGCATGGCACTCATCGCTAATGGAATGCCAGCCATGCTCGACAGCCCGATCCGCGAACACCTCGACACGCTGCAACAGGCGATGATCGACGGTGACTTCCTGGTGCTCACCGGCGCCGGCATCAGCACCCCCTCGGGCATCCCCGACTACCGCGACAGCGACGGCGTGCGACGTGGCCGGCAACCGATGATGTATCAGGAGTTCCTCGCCGCCCCCGAGTCACGCCGCCGCTACTGGTCGCGGGCGATGTTGGGCTGGCCTCGGGTGCGTCAAGCGCAACCGAATGCAGCGCATGAGGCGCTGGCCAGTTTGCAGCGGCATGGCAGGATCAGCGGCTTGATCACACAGAACGTCGACACTTTGCACGATCAGGCCGGCAGTCATGACGTGATCGAACTGCACGGCAGCCTGCACCGCGTGCTGTGTCTGGATTGTGGCCAGCGCAGCGATCGCGATTCGATTCAGCAACTGATGGAACGGCAGAATCCGTATCTGGCCGGCGTCGATGCAGTGCAGGCGCCAGACGGTGACACCCTGCTTGACCCGGCATTCGAAGCACGCTTTCAGGTGCCACACTGCCCGTTTTGCGCGGGCGAGCGGATGAAGCCGGACGTGGTTTTTTTCGGCGAAAACGTCGCGCAACCTACCGCCGCTCGGGCCATGGATGCAGCGCAGACGGCGGCGGGAATGCTGGTGGTGGGGTCTTCGTTAATGGCCTATTCAGCGTTTCGCCTGTGCCGGGTGATCGCAGATCGCGGCAAGCCGTTGATTGCGATCAATATGGGCAAGACACGGGCGGATGATTTGCTGGATTTGAAGATTGAGGGCGCTTGCGAACAACTGCTGCCCTTGCTGACACAATACCTGACGACTGAATCCATGTAGGCGTTGATGCACATTGCGACAAGCCTTCAGCAGCCCAGGCAACCCTTGAAAGTCGGCGCTGGCGACTGTTTCAGATCATCGACCAGTTTGTTCATGACCCCGTCAGACACATGGGTAAATGCCTTGCGCAATGTCTCGGGATCTATGGCGTATTGCTCAGGCGAACAATTGATCATGCAATGATTCGCCTGGCAGGCCACTGCCTCGATACCACTTTAGAAGCTGGCGTTATCGCGGAAATGTTTGCAGGTACGCCAGCAAATTCTCAAGCTTCTCCTCATCACTCAGCCCCCAGAAAATCATCCGCGTACCCGGCACCACGCCTTTCGGATCTTTCAGGTAAGCCTTAAGCGTTTCGTGGTCCCAGGTCACGCCTGAGTTTTTCATCGCATCGGAATACACATAGTTCGCCGACGTCCCGGCCGGGCGGCCGATGATGCCGTTGAGTTCCGGACCGAAACCCGAGCGGGCGGATTCGCCGACTTGATGGCAGCCGCCGCACAGGCGCGGGAAGATTTTTGCGCCGGCCTCGGGATCGCCTGCTGCGTGGGCGGTTGTGCCGAGCAGGCCAGCGGTGAGTATCAGGGCGAGGGACAGTGAAGCGGTGTTTTTCATCAGGCGATCCAAAGCGATTTGATGCGAATGCGCCAAGGCTAACATTTTGTGGCCAGGGAGCTTGTTCCCTTGCCAACGGTTCTACAGATAAGCGCCGATGACGTTTCTGACGGTGATCAACGCTTGGCGCAACACGCTCATATCCACTGAACCCAATGCCAACCGAATCGCATGCGGTGTATGAGTCGCCACCGAAAACGGCTCGGCGCTGGTGACCGAAATCTGTTCGTGCATCAACTCCATGACAATCCGATCGGCGCGCACATCTTCCGGCAGCGGCAACCACAAGAAATACGAGGATGGATGTGCGAAATAGGGCAACCCTTTGAGCAACTCGGCGGCCAGTGCCTGACGAGCCTTGGCGTCGCTGCGCTTTTGTTCTTCAAGCGAGGTGACAGTGCCGTCGTCGAGCCAGGCGCAAGCAATGGCGGTCATCACGCCGGGAGTGTTCCAGGTGGTGGCGCGGATGATTCGCTCCAGCGCCGGCACCTTGGCCTCCGGCGCAGCGATGAAACCGACGCGCAAACCGGTGGCGATATTCTTGGAAAGTCCCGACACATAAACCGTGCGCTCGGGCGCCATGTCGACCAGCGCTGGCGGTGGGTTTTCCACCAGAAAGGCGTAGGCCGCGTCTTCAATGATCGTCAGATCATGCTGACGGGCAATCGATATCAGCTGCTCGCGTTGCTCAGTCGGCATCACCCAGCCCAGCGGATTGTGCAGGGTCGGCATGCTGTACACGGCGCGCACCGAGCGGCTGCGACAGAGTTTATCCAGCGCCGCCAGATCCGGCCCGTGGTCACCGATCGGAATCGCCACCACTTCCAGATGCAGCGCTTCGGCCAGCACCTTGAACCCGGAATAGGTCAGCGCATCTGCCGCAATCACATCGCCCGGTTTGAGCAGTGCCATCAGCGTCACCGCCAGCCCTTGCTGGGCGCCGTTGACGATCAGCACTTGCCCGGCCTCAACGCTCACCCCGCGACTCAGCAGATGCCGCGCAACCGAGGCGCGCTCGTGCTGGCGGCCGGCGTGTGGTTGATAACGCAGCAGCGCTTCGAGGTCACCGGACAGTGCCAATTGGCGTAACGCCGTGCGTAACAGCTCAGCCTGACCGGGCAATGACGGGTAGTTGAAATTGAGGTCGATCATGCCGACCGCGACATCCTTTTGATCAATGCCCTGCCCCGCCGACAACGAGGTTTCCCGCACAAAGGTGCCGCGGCCGGTTTCGCCACTGACCAGGCCCATCGCCTCCAGCTCGGCGTACACCCGCGAGGCCGTGACCAGCGCCAACCCTTCGCTCACGGCCAGTTGCCGGTGGGTCGGCAGTCGCGTGCCCGGCGCGAGACGGCCCGAGCGGATGTCTGCCGCATAGGTATCAACGAGGGTCTTGTAGCGGGAGCGTGGCATGTGAGGATGTATCCATGACAATTTTTTGATTGTCCTGATTCTCGCCCCTAGGATTAAACCCACGCAACCCCACCTTTGAGCGCGACCTCGTATGGAACGGACTTCGAACCTGGGTAACCCGGCACTGGAAAAAACCAGCGGCTGGATCAACGGTTTTATCGGCGTGGTGATCTTCAGCGGCTCGCTGCCGGCCACGCGCCTGGCGGTGCTGGAGTTCGACCCGGTGTTTCTTACCGTGGTGCGTGCGGCCATCGCCGGGGTATTGGCGTTGGGATTGTTGTGGCTATTTCGCGAGCGGCGTCCGGCGCGCAGTCAGTGGCTCTCGCTGTTCATTGTCGCGATGGGCGTGGTGCTGGGTTTTCCGCTGCTGACCGCGTTGGCGTTGCAGCACGTGACGTCAGCGCATTCGATTGTTTTCGTAGGATTGCTGCCACTGGCCACGGCGATTTTCGGCGTGCTGCGCGGTGGTGAGCGTCCGCGACCGGTGTTTTGGGTCTTCTCGATTCTGGGCAGCGCTCTGGTGGTTGGATTCGCGCTGTCCCAGGGACTGACTGCTTCGCCCACGGGTGATTTGTTGATGCTCGCAGCGATTCTGGTCTGCGGCCTCGGTTACGCTGAAGGCGCCAAGCTGTCGCGCACCCTCGGCGGCTGGCAGGTGATCTGCTGGGCGCTGGTTTTGTCCCTGCCGCCGATGGCGTTGCTGAGTCTGTGGCTGGCGCCCGCCTCGTTCAGCAACATCAGCCTGTCGGCGTGGCTGTGTCTGGCCTATGTGTCGCTGTTCAGCATGTTGATCGGATTCGTGTTCTGGTATCGCGGACTGGCGCAGGGCGGCATCGCGGCGGTTGGGCAGTTGCAGCTGCTGCAACCGTTTTTCGGGCTGGCGCTGGCGGCGACGTTGCTGCATGAACAGGTCAGCATCGGCATGCTTGCGGTGACATTGGGAGTTATTTTGTGTGTCGCCGGGGCGAAGAAGTTCGCCAAATAACCCTCAAATCCCAGCCTTCCACTCCCGAGGACTGAGCCCCGTCTTGCGGCGAAAAGCGCGGGCCAGCGCCGAAGGACTTTCGTAGCCGACCTCTTCGGCGATCAACGCAATCGGCCGGCCTTCGCGCAGACGTTTCTGCGCCAGACTGACCCGCCAGCTCAGCAGGTAATCGCCCGGTGTCTGCCCGACAACACGGTGAAACTGCTCGGCAAATCCAGCGCGAGACAGGTTGGCAGCCGTCGCCAGATCGGCCACGCTCCAGGGCTTTTCGGGCTGTTCATGCATCAGGTTCAAGGCGCGGGACAGGCGCGGATCGGCCAGGCCGGCCATCATTCCGGGGGCTTGATCACGATTACTGATGAGGTGGCGCAACAGCAGGATCACCAACAACTCGAACAACCGATCCATCACCGCCACACGTCCGCAATGACCTTCGAAGGCTTCCTTGAACAGCCACTCCAGGGTGCTGCTCAACTCTGGAATATCGGTGAGTTCGAGCACCAGATAATCCGGCAGCGCCGCCGCCAATGCATTACCCGAACCGCCGTCAAACGTCAGCGTTGCGCAGACCAGTCTGGTCTCCATGGACGCGTCGGCAATCATGCGATGGGCGAAGGGTCGAGGGAAGAAAATCAGCGACGGCTGATCGAGGCGGATCTCGCGTTCATTGCCAGGCTTGAGCAGCAATTCACCCGCCTGCAACAGATGCACGTGCCCACTCGGCTCACCCTCATGAACACTGACGCCGCAAAAGTCGCCGCTGTGAAACGTACCGGCATGCACAGCGAAATGGCTGAGCAACGTGGAAAGGCGATCCATGGGCAACTCCCGAGCGAATATCTGGACGATCTGCCGCATATCCTCGACGATTTGACGCCAAAGCACCAATAGCGCTGATTAACATCACCTCCATCGCCGGTGCACTTCGCACAGGATCTTCGGAGAATCACCATGAGCCGCATCAACGCCATCAGCCTCGAATCCGCCACCGACACCACCCGCCCGGTACTGGAAGGCGTGAAAAAGAAAATCGGCTTCCTGCCCAATCTTTTCACCACCCTGGCCAAGGCGCCCGTAGCGCTTGAGACCTACGTACAAGCCTCGGCCATCCTCGGTAAAACCTCATTGAGCGCCAAGGAGAAAGAAGCCGTCTACCTCGCCACGTCACAGGTCAACGGTTGCGATTATTGCCTGGCGGCGCACACCCTGTTTGCCGGCAAGGCCGGACTGTCGGCGCAGGACATCGTCGCGGCACGTGAAGGCGAACTCAACGCCTACGCAGCCCTCGCCCAGCAACTCACGCAAAGCCGCGGCCACTTGAGCGACGAACAAATCGCCGCCGCCCGCGCTGCCGGTATCGACGACGTGAAAATCATTGAAGTGATCGCACTGGTCGCCGTGCAAACGCTGACCAACTACCTGAACAACGTGGCGCTGACCGATATCGATTTCCCGGCGATCTAAACCTGGCCACACACAAAACCCTGTGGGAGCTGGCTTGCCAGCGATGGCGGTGGGTCAGTCAACATCAATATTGACTGTGCCGGCCTCATCGCTGGCAAGCCAGCTCCCACAAGGTATCGCGGCTGGGCCGCGAGTTTGAGTCGATCATTCCCAAAGAAAAGCAAATCAAAGCAACACACCGACCCGAGTCGCTCTTCACCACTCAACACAATGAGCGTTAGCTCGAGTGCAGCTCTTGATCTCGAAGGCCCGTCGGGCCGGACGTCAGGGCAAAGACCTTTGGTTACTTTGGGCTGGGCCGGCACTCCGGCGTTTGCCAAAGTGACCCGCCGTAAGGGCGGAACCGCAACAAGCCATCACAGCAGCAACGGATATGCCCCCTCAATCGTGATCAACACCAGCGCGCTTGAGCAATTTCTTGCAGCGCTCCGACAAATGAAACACCTGCAAATGCTTACCCGCCTTGGCGTAACGCTCGCGCAGGGTTTTCAGCGCGGCGATGGCCGAGTAATCGACAAAACTCAAATGCTGACAATCGAGCGTAACCCGCGCCGGGTCATTGGCCGGATCAAAGCGGTTGAGGAACGGCGTGGTCGAGGCGAAGAACAGTGTGCCGTGCAGTCGATAAAGTTTGCTGCCGTCAGCTTCCAGATGCTCATCGGCATACAACTCACGAGCCTGCTGCCAGGCAAAATTCAGCGCAGCGATGATGATGCCGCACAGCACGGCCGTGGCCAGATCGGTGAACACGGTGATAGTGGTCACGGCGATGATCACCAACACATCGTTGAGCGGCACTTTGTTCACCACCCGTAACGACGCCCAGGCAAAGGTCTGCTGCGACACCACAAACATCACGCCGACCAGTGCCGCCAGCGGAATACGCTCGATCAGGGGCGACAGAAACAGGATAAACAGCAGAATCAACACGCCCGCGACGATGCCCGACAAACGCCCGCGACCACCGGAACTGAGGTTGATCACGGTCTGGCCAATCATCGCGCAACCACCCATGCCGCCAAACGCGCCCGAGACCATGTTCGCCGCGCCGAGCGCCACGCACTCGCGATCCGGGTAGCCACGGGTTTCGGTGATTTCGTCGGTAAGGTTCAGCGTCAGCAGGGTTTCCAGCAAACCGACCAGCGCCATCAGGATCGCGTACGGCGCGATGATGCCCAGGGTTTGCATATTCCACGGAATGTCCGGCAAGGCGAAGGTCGGCAAGCCACCGGCAATGTGCGCCATGTCGCCGAGAGTGCGGGTCGGCAGGCCGAACAGATAAACCAGCAGGCCCACGCCGAGAATCGCCACCAGCGCCGGCGGCACTGCGCGGGTCAGGCGCGGCAGGATGTAGACGATGGCCATGGTCAGCGCCACCAGCCCGGTCATCAGGTACAGCGGCGTACCGCTGAGCCAGTCTTCACCGTTTTTGAAATGCTCCAGTTGCGCCATCGCAATGATGATCGCCAGGCCGTTGACGAAGCCGAGCATCACCGGATGCGGCACCATGCGCACCAGTTTGCCCAGGCGTAGCAGCCCGAACACCATCATGATCAACCCGCCCAGCAACACGGTCGCCAGTAGATATTGCACGCCGTGCTGCACCACCAGCGCCACAATCACCACCGCCATCGACCCCGCCGCACCGGAGACCATCCCCGGGCGACCGCCGAACAATGCCGTCAGCGTACAAATGATGAAAGCGCCATAAAGGCCCATCAGCGGATTGAGGTGGGCCACCAGCGCGAACGCAATACATTCGGGCAACAGGGCAAACGAGGTGGTGAGTCCGGCCAGGACATCGGCGCGCAGACGTATCGGTTTCATGGCATACCTGACTGAGCGGCCGCCGTGCACGGCCGCGGAGTTGCTGAAAAGAGTGCAGCGAATAAAGAGGGTTGCGGATGTTACGGAATTGTCCGACATCGATCCAGCAATACGCTGACACATTGCAACTCACGCCTTATGCTGGCGCGCTCCTGTACGCATCGAGTCCAAACATGTCTGCATTTCTGAGCGCCCGTGAGGTTTGCCAGCGACTGCGCGAGGCCGCGCTGGGCGTACTGACGTTCAGCTGCGAGGCACGCACCGAGGCCGGACTGGTCACGGTGGATATCGACGGCTGGCGCCTTGTGCTGGATTTTGAAGGCGAACGGTTGCATCACTGTGAATACGCCCGCAACTGCGATGGCGATGAAGGTGCGCTCGATAGCTGGCAGCGCTTCGGCACCGATCCGGTGAGTCTGCTCAGTACCTGGGAATTGGCGCAGATCGAGAAATTGCTTATGGCGCGAGGCTGATACGAAGCCACGAACAGTGTTTCAGCCGCTCTCACGAACCGGTTGCTCAATGATGGCACTCTGCCCATAATTCGCGCCCTCATATTTCCACGCAAGGAACTGCCGTGAAGAAGTCGCTGTTGTTGATCCCGATGTTGGCGCTGTTACTGCAAGGCTGTGGCATGACCATGCTGCGTTACGAGCCGAGCTATGAAAACGTCCAGAAGCTCAAGCAAACCCCGCCGTTGCACGCGATCAGCAACCCTCAAGTCACTGCCGAAACCGGTGAAGGCTCGCTGATGGTTCGCGCCAACCCGATCCGCTCGCCGTCCGGCAGCATCCCGGCGCACATCCAGGACGCGATCACCGAAGAACTGCGCAAGGCCGGCCTGCTCGACCCGCAGGCCCAGCGTCAGTTGAAAGTGCTGGTGGTGAAAAACCAGATGACCGCCGGCATGGGTACTGGCGATGGTGATCTTGCTGCGCGCTTCACCCTGCTCAACGGCAACGACGTGGTGTACGACGCGACCAAGACTGTCAGCAGCCAGTGGGCCAGCAGCTTCTTCGGTTTCATTGCGATCCCGAACGCGGTTAATGCTTACAACCCAATGTTGCGTGACTTGCTGAAGGAACTGTACAGCGATCCGCAGTTCATCCAGGCGCTGAAGTAACCGTTAAAAAAAGAGCCGCAATTGCGGCTCTTTTTTTGGCTTCAGGCCCGCGGGATGCGGGTTTCAAGTGCCGAGTACTTCAGGCTGTTGCTCTCGACCACTTGTTTGAGCAGCGCGTTGACCTGACGAGTGAACGTATCGGTCACCGCCTTATTCGTCGTGTTGCCCATCAGCGGGATAAACCAGATGCCAATCCAGGTGCCGACCGCATCGTGATTGCTCGCGGTCGTCAGTGCCTGACCTTGTCCATCCACGGCCTCCAGGCTCATGGTGTACTGATCGGTGCCGTAAGCCGGGATCACCATCATGCTGAAACCGCTGATGAACGCCAGCACCATCGAGCCTGCATTAGGCGGATGGTTGTAGACCTTCAGGCGCAGATTGTAGTCGCCCGGCTGCTTCTGGAATTCGTCCAGGGTGACACGGCCAAACAAGCCTGAATCAGTGAGGATTTTCTGCAGTTGCGGCTTGAGTTGATCGCGCCCCTGCGGCACTTCTACGGCAGAAGCGCTTTTTGGCTCGCCCATGTAGAAGTCGAAATCGACATAAACGTTTGGCTTGTTGGCGTAGTTGGCCATCGACGGCATTGTCACCGGCGCCACTTCGTCTTTGGTGAAACTGGCACAACCGCCCAGCGTAAGCACCAGGCCCAGCGCCAGAATTTTCCCGAATTGCATGATGTCCGTCCCTTTGTGAACAGTGCCAGATGATGGCAATGCGCCTCCATCACGGAAGCCGGGCGGATTCTAGAGAGAGTGCTCGTCGGAGGAAAGACTGAAATGGGCAATTCGTGAAAAATATTCCGCTCAGCAGTGCCGCAAATCGAAGAGGCTGGATGCTGCCGCTCAGGCCGTTGGGGTCAGGGCATAAAATCCACGGGGCAATCATGGGGGTTTTTCATGCGTTCATTCCAGGCCTGCAATAGACACCGGCCCCGACTTGCGAGATCTCCAGCACGCCGTTGATGGGCGTGAAGCTGGGGCCAGGTCGCGTCCCAACTGAAGGGCTGAGCGGTGTCAGCACACTGATTTATTTGCTGACACTCTGTCATCGCTGGCAAGCCAGCTCCCACATTGATTACGGCTGGAAATGGATTTGTGCGGCGGGTTTTACATCGATCCGCGCCACCGAGCCGGTCAGGTGCGCCAGATCCTTGTTGTGCTCGCCAATAATGTCTTCGGCGCTCATGTTGCCGTTGTCGACGGTGGAATGGGCGTCGGCCGCCAGCACCACGTCGTAACCCAATTGATGGGCCTGGCGCACGGTGGCATTGACGCAGTAATCGGTTTGCAGACCGCAGATCACCAAACGCTCGAAATCTTCGCTCGGCAGCAGTTTGCGCAGATCGGTCTGGTAAAACGAATCCCTGGTGGTTTTGCGAACGCGCAGATCTTTCGGGGCCGTCTCAAGCCCTTCCGCCAATTGCCAGCCTTCGGCACCGTGGGCCAGTGGACTGTCCTTTTCTTCATGCTGAATCAACACAACCGGCACCCCAGCCTTGCGCGCGCGGTTGCTGAGGTTGTTGATGGTGTCGATCACGCGGTGGATGTCGTGGCATTGGTATTCGCCCGAGCACAGAGCGCGCTGGACGTCGATGATCAGTAATGCGGTGGTCATGATGAGCCTTCCTTGATCAGTCCTTGAGACAGGGACGGACGTGAGTCCGCCCCCTTTTTACGCCTCTCAGTAACCCAATGACAACCCTGTATTGCGCCGTGGATCATTGGCGCCGTAGAAGCGGTTTTTGCCGACCGGTTTACCGCCCAGCGACGGTGCGCCAACCAGAATCGCGGCGATATGGTTGGCGTCCTGCGGCCCGGCGAACTTGTGGCCCCAGCTCTCGAGAATCTTCTTCGTGTCGGGGCTGGCGGCGAAGTCTTCGAGGTTGGTTTCTGCCGGCATCCATTGCTGATGGAAACGCGGCGCATCGACCGCCTCCTGCAAGCCCATGCCGTAGTCGATGACGTTGAGCATGGTCAGCAAAGTCGCGGTGATGATGCGGCTGCCGCCCGGCGTCCCGACCACCATGACCACTTTGCCATCCTTGGTGACGATGGTCGGACTCATCGATGACAGCGGCGCCTTGCCCGGAGCGATGGCATTGGCTTCGCCCTGCACCAGGCCGTACATGTTCGGCACGCCGACTTTCGAGGTGAAGTCGTCCATCTCGTCATTGAGGATCACGCCAGTCTTGCTCGCCATCACACCGGCACCGAACCAGTCGTTGAGCGTGTAGGTGACCGAGACCGCGTTGCCCCACTTGTCGACGATCGAATAGTGAGTGGTGTTGCTGCCCTCATGGGGTGCTGTGCCGGGTTTCAGTTCGGCGGAGACACCGGCCTTTTGCGGCTGGATGGCGTCACGCAGTTTGGTTGCGTAGTTCTTGTCCAGCAGGTGCTCGATCGGGTTCTTGACGAAATCCGGATCGCCCAGATAGCTGTTGCGATCAACATACGCGTGACGCATCGCTTCGATCTGATAGTGCATCCCCTGGGCCGAATGGAAGCCCAGGTCCTTCATCGGATAACCTTCGAGAATATTCATGATCTGGCAGATCACCACGCCACCAGAGCTTGGCGGCGGCGCCGAGACCACGTGATAGCCACGGTAATCGCACTCCACCGGGGCCAGTTCGCGGGTCTTGTATTTGTCGAGGTCGGCCTGGGTGATGATGCCCTTGTTCGCTTGGCTGGAGGTCACGATGGCGTCGGCCACCCAGCCTTTATAGAAACCGTCAGCGCCCTTTTCGGAAATGGTTCGCAGGGTTTTGCCGAGGTCTTTCTGCACCAGTTTCTGGCCGACCTGCATCGGCTCGCCGTTGCTGAGGAAGATCGAGCCGGAATCGCGCATGTCCTTCTTGAACACGTCGGTGGCGTACTCCAGCAACTCGACGTCGCCTTGCTCCAGCTCAAAACCGTCTTCAGCCAGTTTGATTGCGGGGGCAATCATTTCCTTGCGCTGCTTGGTACCGTACTTGCTCAGCGCCAGCTCCATACCAGACACAGTGCCCGGCACGCCGACGGCCAAATGGCCGCGTGTACTCAGTTCAGGGATGACGTTGCCTTCCTTGTCGAGGTACATATCGGCGGTCGCCGCCAGCGGCGCTTTTTCGCGGAAGTCGAGGAAGGTTTTGCGTCCGTCTGCCAACTGAATGGTCATGAAACCGCCGCCACCGAGGTTGCCCGCAGCGGGATAGACCACCGCCAGCGCATAACCTACCGCGACCGCCGCATCCACGGCGTTACCACCGCTTTTCAACACGTCGACACCGACATGCGTGGCCAGATGTTGCGCGGTGACCACCATGCCGTTTTCCGCGGCAACCGGTGCCACCGAGGCGGCGTGAGCCATGAGACAGCTGAGTGCCAGCGTGGTCGCTATCAGCGATTTGGCCAAAGGTTCGTACTTCATGAGTCGATCTCTTTTTTGTTTTCAGGGTCTGTGCAAAACAGAGGGGAACGCGTCAAGAGCAAGAAGCAGTATGGTCGGGTTTGCGTTTTGCGCCTCCCTGTTCAACCAGTATGCTGGGCGCCGTCGCCGCACCGAATCGGAGTTTGCTCGCATGTCGTTTACCTTCATCACCCTGCCCTCGCTGGTTGGCGAGCTGAAGCTGGTCGCGAAAGGCTCGCGACTGGCGGCCATCCTCTGGGAAAACGACCGACCGAACCGCGTGCGTCTTGGACCGATGACTGAAGCACCGGACAATCCGGTCCTGCTGAAAACCGCTCGGCAACTGGAAGAGTATTTTGCCGGGACACGCAATTGCTTCGAGCTGGAGCTGGATTTTGTCGGCACGGATTTTCAGAAACAGGTCTGGGCGGCGTTGCTGACCATTCCGTTCGGAGAGACCCGCACCTATAGCCAGATTGCCCAACAGATCGGCAAACCCACCGCCGTACGGGCAGTGGGCGCAGCGAATGGGCGTAACCCGATTTCGATTGTTGCGCCGTGTCACCGAGTGATTGGCGCGTCCGGGAAATTGACCGGGTTTGCCGGGGGGCTTGAGGCGAAGGAGCGGTTGTTGAGGCTCGAGGGTGGTGATTGGTCGGGAGCGGGTCAAACGGGAGATTTATTTTAGTACGCGCAGAAAGATCAAAAGATCGCAGCCTGCGGCAGCTCCTAAAGGGAACACCGAAGGCTGCGGCCGTTGCTTTACAGGTTGAACAGGTTATTCATCGCCGCGTATTGCAGCAGCATGATGGTCTTGGCATCGCAGATCTCACCCCGATGGAAGGCTGCCAGCGCTTCATCGAATGACCACTCCAGCACTTCCAGCTCTTCGGTTTCTTCTTCCAGACCGCCACCGTCACTGACCTTTAAAGCCGAGTCGTACTCGGCAATAAAGAAGTGCAGTTTCTCGGTCACCGAACCGGGGCTCATGTAGGCCTCGAATACCTTCTTCACGTCATGTACGCGATAGCCGGTTTCTTCCTCGGCCTCATCGCGAATCCGCTGTTCCGGGGCGGCCCCCTCCAGCAAGCCTGCCGCCACTTCGATCAGCAGACCGTCATGGCCGTTGACGAACACCGGCAAGCGGAACTGCCGGGTCAGCACCACAGAGCGCTTCTGTCGGTTGAACAGCAAAATGGCAGCGCCATTACCGCGGTCATACACCTCGCGCGTCTGACGCTGCCACTCACCATTATTGCGTTGGTAGTCGAAGGTGATTTTCTTCAGCAGATACCAATCGTGGGACAACACCTGAGTGTCGACAATGTTGACCCGCTCGGCTGTGTCGGTCATGACGTCTGATCCTTTTTCCATCGTAAGGCTGCCATGGTCGAATAATCGCGCCAACAAAAAAAGCCCGGCAGCGCTACCGGGCTTGTTTATTTGCAGCTAAAGAGCGGAATACGCAACCGTCTCTTCGATCTCCTGCCCGGTCAATCGGGCGCCGTGAATCAACGGCCCGTAACGCTGACTGAACTCCCAGTCATACGGCACGCGATCCTTATTGGTGCCGTTGTCCCAGTTCACCGACCAGGTCATCAATCCCTTGATAGGATGCCCCTTGATTGCCAGCCGCTTGAGCACATTGCCCACCACAGTCTTGTCGATGACATAACCGGTGGCGGCGGCATCGACGTTGGCCGGTAGACCGATGACGAATTTATCCGCGGCAATCCTGGTAAAACCTCGAGTGCCCGTCACCAGACTTTCAGTCAGGTAATAGAGGAAGTCCTCTTTCAGCACATCGTTGTTCTGCGCGATCCACGCGCCGGCACCGTTATTGGCCTCCGGCACCCAGACCCCGTCGCCGCCCTGGTTGTAAAACTGCGGTGCGATGAAGTCGTAGTAGCCTTCCAGTGCCTGCAAATAGCCGACGTACTTGCCGTTGGTGGTCAGGTACGGAAACTCCGGGGCCATGCTGATGATGAAATGCTTGCCCTGGCCTGCGTAGTGATCCTTGACCAGTTTGAGCGCGGCCGGCAGGACGGTCTTGTTGGCGGCGAAATCAATCGCGCTCTGTTCAAGATCGATGTCCAGCCCGTCAAAGCCATAAGTTTCCACCAAGCGGATAATTTCATTGGCCAGCGGTTGCTCCTGACCGCTATGCAGTTCGATGTGTGCATCGGCGCCACCGAGAGAAATCAGCACCGCCCGCCCCTCACTGTTAAGCACGCCGACCTGACGGCGGAACTCGGCATCGGAGACGTTGAACGGCTTGAAGGTCGGAATACCGCTGCCCTTCATGAAGGCCACCGCGACCACGTTGTATTCCCTGGGTACATCCTCCAGAGCGATGCTGGCAAACCGGCCTTGCCGATAACCGTCGCTCAGGCCCGCTGGCCAGTTGTGCCAAAAGCCCATGAGGATTTTTTTGCCGGCAATGCCCGGCATCAGCGAAGCCGCATCACTCGCTGCGTTTTGCATCAATGAGAAATCGATATCTGACATGTTCTAATCCTTCAGAACCTGTGAATTTGACGACACTGCGCCGTTATTTGAAGTCGACGTCGAACGCCTGATAGAAGGCGTTACCGGTGTTGGCAACGATCCACATCAGTACGATGACGTGATGGCCTTTCTTGCTCGCCGGCAGTTTCACCGTGTGGTTGACCTTGGCTTTGAGCTCTGCCGAATGACTGTAGTAAGGCACCTGAGTGTAGAAGTCCTCAAAGAACGGTTGTGCTTCGAGTTGCGCGCGGGTGATGCGTTGCTTCGGGTCCCAGCCGTCCTTGGTGATCAGCCAGCGATAGCCACGAGTGGTGTGCGGCGCGGTGTATGCCCATTTGATCTCGAGGATCTGACCCGGGGTGACATTGAGCAGCGGCCACGTGAATGGACGATTGAGTTTCTTGCTCATTTCCTCCTGGGTGAAGTTCACGCAATCGCGCGCATCAGTCTTGCCGCCGCTGAGAATGTAGCCGTCTGCGGGCGGGGCGACACTGGCGGTGTCGGTTTCGTAGGGTGGCGGAAACGGTCCGGCAACCAGCGCCGGAAAGTTCTTGCCGCCTTCCATTTCATTGACCTGCCAGTCGCCCAGCAGCCCTAGATCAATCACGACCGAGCCACGGCTTGCTGGGGAGGTGACACGACCATGTCGCAGTGGGGTTTCAGGGTTTGCTTGATTCATGTTTTTCACTCCGTTGATTAAAGAACTCTCCTTCCCGAGGAGAGGCCTTCAAGCTAACGGAGGTGATTTTTTTGTCCATCGGCGGTTTTGTCGCACTCATCGTCAGCCGCGCTCAAAACACCAGTAAATACTGTATGGATATACAGCACCCTAAGAAAAAGCCCACCTCGCTTATGGCAAAAGGACTACACGCCGACGCTGCAAAAGTCGCCATGCTCAACTCAGCCTAACTGAGCGTTGAACTCCTTTTCGTATTCCCCGGCCAACTGTTCTTTCTGCTTTTCGCTGAGTAACTTGCCGGCCATCTGGAAGAACTTCTGCTCCTCTTCCTTGAGGTGGTGATGGACCTTGTCCGACAGCTTTTTAGCGGTCGCCAGCCATGCCGGGCTGGACATCTCGGTCTCGTCCAGCTCTTCCATCATTTCGTCCATTTCATGGTGTTCGGCGATGGCGTGCCGGCTAAGGTCAACACCGTTGTCGAACGCCATCAGCGGGATATAGAAGTGGCGTTCCTCGGCAGTTTCGTGGGCTTGCAACTCGGCCTTGAGCTGCTTGTAGGCCTCTGCTCTTTCAGGGGTATCGCCACTGGTTTTGATCAGGTTTTCGGCGTAGCTGCGCTGGCGATCATGGCTTTCACGAAGGGCTTCGAAAATATTCATGGGGGGTCCTCATCAACCGCGTTCTGAAATGACGCTGTCAAAGCTAGACCGCAACGCGGGAGCGACGGTTCCACGGGGTTGAACAGGGACTTGGAAGACACCCCTCGCGCAGGATAGGCTGGGGGCTCACACCACAAGGAAGTCCTGCATGAACTTGCGCATCGAGTTGTCGCAAAACCCTACGGAGGAGCAACGTCAGGCCATTCTCCAGCCCTTGATCGCCTACAACGACGCCCAGACAGGTGGCTCGAAATCGGAGCCCTTCGCCCTGATGGTGCGCGATGAGCACGACGCGATTCTCGGCGGATTGTATGGTCGGGTGATTTTTCAGTGGATGTACATTGAATTGCTGTCAGTCCCGGAGCAGGGTCGGGGGCAGGGAGTCGGCTCGGAGCTGATGACCATGGCCGAATCGATGGCGAAGGAAAAGAACTGCCTGGGCATCTGGCTGGACACTTTCAGTTTTCAGGCGCCAGAGTTCTACAAGAAACTTGGGTTCAGCCAGTTCGGGGAGATCGTTGACTATCCGCCGGGGCATAGACGGCATTATTTCCAGAAGCGCTTGATGGGTTGAGTCGACTGGCCCCATCGCGGGCAAGCTCGCTGCCACAGTGAATGTGTCGCTCATAAAGCCTGTGGGAGCGGGCCTGCCCGCGATGGAGCCATTGATGTCACCGCATAGGGCAACTGACTGACCTTAAAGACAAGTCGCCAACGCCGCCAACCGTCGCTTGGCGACAAAATCATCCTTCTGCGCGAAGTAATTCAACACCGTACCGGAGGCATCCGTACTCACATCGACAAACGACTCCGCCGAACGCGTGTACACCGTCGAACCGCCCTTCTTGCCCGGCTGCAGATAAGCCCCGGCATCGACGCCGAACACGGCTTCGTCCTGCCAGGCGAATTGCACGCACTGGGCCACGATTTTTTCGGGTTTGTTCGAGGTCAGAACCTTGTTTGGGGTTTGGGTGCGGGCATTGTCCATCACCGAACCCGCGCAACCGGCCAGCACCGTCGCGGCCAACGCCACCATCAGAATTCGCATTGCATTCGCTCATTCACAAAAAAGCGGACTGTATCACCGCAGCAGCAGGAATCGTTCTGCTTTACTGCATTTATAGCGCGACACGCGCGGGCAGCTGCGGCAACCTAAGGTCATCAGCCTCACAAGGAAAACACATGGCGCCTACCGACCAGCGACATGAACATGCTCTGAAACTGTTTCTCGACGCGCACCCCGACTTGCGCGAAACCCTCGACCATCTCAATCCATTGCTGGCCCGGGCCAAAGGTGAAACCCAGGCGCAGTATCGCGAGGAACGCCTGCATGAGGCGTTTGAGGCCGAGGCGGAAAGTCGAGGCTTGTTTGCCTGGGAACTGACCTTGCAACTGACGGCCGAAACGCCTGAAGAGTATCAGGCGCAACGTCTGGAAGTGCATCGCGAAGTCGCGGAAATGGCCGGGATGGAGTGGCTGGAATACTGCGATCTGTATGGCATAGAACCGTAATCATTGCTCAAGGATATCCGCACCGATGCTGCCCTCAACCTCGACCCACCGTGCCAGTCCCGGCCATCTGCACAAGCAGAAATGGCGCGGTCGTGTGGGTCTCGCGCTGGTCGCCAGCCTGTCGGTGCTGGCCGGGATGACGGATGCAATCGGCTTTATGGCCAGCGGCGATTTCGTCTCGTTCATGAGCGGCAATACCACACGCCTGGCCGTGGCGATCAGTGATGGCGACATGGGGCTGACGTTACGCCTGGTCATCCTGGTAGCCACGTTTGTCATCGGTAATGCCCTGGGCGTGGTGGTTGCACGGCTTGGCGGGCGGCGCACGCTACCCTTGCTGCTGTGCATCGCCACCCTGCTCTGCATGGCGGCAGCGTTACCAATTGATGCACAACTGCCGGCGCTGCTGGCGGCAATCGTCGCGATGGGCATGCTTAACGCCGCGGTCGAGGAAGTGAACGGCCTTCCAGTCGGGCTGACCTACGTGACCGGCGCGCTGTCGCGATTCGGACGAGGACTGGGTCGCTGGATGCTCGGCGAACGCCGTGGTGGTTGGCGGGTGCAGTTGGTGCCGTGGAGCGGGATGTTTATCGGCGCGATTCTTGGGGCGGTACTGGAACACCATTTGGGACTCAGGGCGATGTTCGTCAGCGGTTTGCTGGCGGCAGTGGTGGGGTTGCTATCCCTGACAATTCCCCGACGCTGGCAATTAGGCTACATGCCCCGTTGACTGATGCCTGACACCTATCCCTGTGGGAGCGAGCTTGCTCGCGAAGGGTCCTTCACATTCAACATCTCGGCGCCCGACAAGACGCTTTCGCGAGCAAGCTCGCTCCCACAGGGTTATATGCATAACCTGGATTTCGCGGATACCCCGATAAAGCTTTATCATGCCCGCAGTTTTGCTGATCGAGTCCGTCATGAAGTTCGCCATTGCGCTGTTTTCCGCCGCCCATGCGCCCTCCTCGCGCCGAGCCCTGCTGTTTGCGCAGGCTGCATTGGCCGGCGGGCATGAGATTGTCCGGCTGTTTTTCTACCAGGACGGCGTCTACAACGCCTCCGACGCGGTGGTCACGCCGCAGGACGAACTCGACCTGCCCAAACAATGGCGTGCATTCATCAGCGAGCGACAACTCGATGGCGTGGTGTGCATCGCCGCAGCCTTGCGCCGCGGGGTGCTGAATGCCGAAGAGGCCCAACGCTATCAGCGAGATGCCGTATCCGTCAGCACACCTTGGGAATTGTCCGGCCTCGGTCAGTTGCATGACGCGGTGCAAGACGCCGACCGCTTGATCTGCTTCGGAGGTGCGTGAGATGGCCAAATCCTTGTTGATCATCAGCCGCCAGTCGCCGTGGTCCGGCCCTGCTGCCCGCGAAGCGCTGGACATCGTGCTGGCCGGCGGCGCTTTCGATCTGCCGATCGGCCTGTTGTTTCTCGATGACGGCGTGCTGCAACTGGCCGCGGGGCAAAACGCCAGGGCTGTGCAACAGAAAGACCTGAGTGCCAACCTGCAAGCGTTGCCGATGTTTGGCGTCGAAGAACTGTTCTATTGCGCCGACAGTGCCAGCGCTCGCGGCCTTGGCGAATTCTCGCTGGACGAAGCAGCACCGCTCGCCGCCGAGCAAATCACCGCCCTTATTGACCGTTACGACCAAGTGATCACCCTCTGATGTCGACTTTGCATGTGTTGTCTCATTCTCCGTTCGGCGATGATCGTCTGACGAGTTGCCTGCGTGTCATCGGCAGTGCCGACGCTTTGCTGTTGTCCGGTGATGCGGTCTATGCGTTGCAACCGGGTACCGCGCCGTTTACCGAACTGCAAAGCCGCCAAATCAAATTATTCGTTCTGGCCGAAGATATGGAGGCTCGCGCCATCGAAGCCCCGGACTGGGCCAAAGCCATCGATTATCCGGCCTTCGTCGAGCTGTCGATCCACCACGACAAGGTCAACAGTTGGCTATGAATTCCATGACCGTCGGCGCCCGCGCCATCGAACTGGACAAGGACGGCTTCCTCGTTGACCTCAGCGACTGGTCACACGACGTCGCCAGTGCCCTCGCCGCCGCCGAAGACATCGAGTTGACCCCCGAACACTGGGAAGTCCTCGAGCTGCTGCGCAGCTTCTATGAAGAATTCCAGCTGTCCCCGGCCACGCGGCCGCTGATCAAGTACACCGCGCTGAAGCTCGGCGTGGACAAAGGCAACAGCCTGCACCTGAACCGACTGTTCAAAGGCACCCCTGCCAAACTCGCCGCAAAACTGGCGGGCCTGCCCAAACCGACGAATTGCCTATGACCGATTATCCAGCGCTGACCCTCGAAACGCCCGCCGAGCATCCATTCGCCCAGTTCGTGCGAATCCTTGGCAAGGGCAAGCGCGGCGCTCGCGACCTGACTCGCGTCGAGGCCCGGGAAGCAATGGGCATGGTGCTCGACGACAAGGTCGAAGACACCCAACTCGGCGCTTTTCTGATGTTGCTGCGGCACAAGGAAGAAAGCGCCGAGGAAATGGCCGGTTTTACCGAAGCGCTGCGTGAGCGTCTGCAGGCACCAGCCTTGAATGTCGATCTGGACTGGCCAACCTACGCGGGCAAGAAGCGGCATCTGCCGTGGTATCTGCTGGCGGCCAAGTGCCTGGCGCAGAACGGCGTGCGCATCTTCATGCATGGTGGTGGCGCGCACACTGCCGGGCGTCTGTACAGCGAGCAACTGCTGGGCGAACTGGGTATTGCGTTGTGCCGCAACTGGCAGCAAGTCGGTACGGCGCTGGACAACGGCGGTCTGGCGTTCATGCCGCTGGTGGACTGGGCGCCGCAATTGCAGAAGATGATCGATTTGCGTAATACCCTGGGCCTGCGCTCGCCGATCCACTCGCTGGCGCGGATTCTCAATCCTCTGGGCGCGCGCTGCGGTCTGCAAAGTATCTTCCACCCCGGTTATCAAGCCGTGCACCGCGACGCCAGCGGCCTGCTCGGCGACACGGCGATTGTGGTCAAGGGTGATGGCGGTGAGATAGAAATCAACCCGGATGCCGACAGCCATCTCTACGGCACCACGGGTGGCGAGAGCTGGGACGAGGAATGGCCGCAATTGTCGGCGCAACGCCACGTCAAACCGGCCTCGCTGGACGTTGAGCACCTGAAAGCCGTATGGCGCGGCGATGTGGTGGACAGCTATCCGCAAATGGCCCTGATTTCGACCATGGCGTTGGCGTTACGCGGTCTCGGCCAGCCCCGTGAGCAGGCATTCGAAACGGCCGAGCAATTCTGGGCGGCGCGGGACAAATCGATTTAACCGATCATTCGCGCCCGATCTTTGCGCTTTTTGTTCGAACTCATCGGAATAGACTCGACTCCAACGTTTATTGGTTTACGGAGTCTTGATCATGGGTTTACTCGTTGATGGCCGCTGGCAGGACAAGTGGTACGAAAGCAGCAAGGACGGCGCGTTCCAGCGCGAACAAGCGCAACGGCGCAACTGGGTCACTGCTGACGGCCAGCCAGGCCCGAGCGGTGAAGGCGGCTTTGCGGCCGAGGCCGGGCGCTATCATCTCTACGTTTCGCTCGCCTGTCCGTGGGCACATCGCACGCTGATCCTGCGCAAACTCAAAGGCCTAGAAAACCTGATCGACGTTTCCGTGGTCAGTTGGCTGATGCTGGAAAACGGCTGGACCTTCGACACCGCGCTCGGCTCGACCGGCGACAAGCTCGATCACTTCGACTTCATGCACCAACGCTACACCGCCGATACGCCGGACTACACCGGGCGCGTCACCGTGCCGGTACTGTGGGACAAAAAACTCAAACGCATCGTCAGCAATGAATCGGCAGAGATCATCCGCATGTTCAACAGCGCGTTCGATGATCTGACCGGCAATGATCTGGACTTCTACCCGGCCCCGCTGCGTAGCGAGATCGATGCCTTGAACGAGCGGATTTATCCGGCAGTCAACAACGGCGTGTATCGCGCCGGGTTCGCCACCTCGCAACAGGCTTATGAAGAGGCGTTCGATGAGGTGTTTGCCGAACTGGATCACCTGGAACAGGTACTGGATGCCAATCGTTATCTGTCGGGTGAATACCTGACTGAAGCTGATGTTCGTCTGTTTACCACGATGATCCGCTTCGATGCGGTGTATCACGGCCACTTCAAGTGCAACCTGCGACGGATCGCCGATTACCCGAATCTGTCGAACTGGCTGCGTGAGCTGTATCAATGGCCGGGGATCGCCGAGACGGTGGATTTTCAGCACATCAAGAATCACTACTACGGCAGCCACAAGACGATTAACCCGACAGGGGTTGTGCCGAAGGGGCCGGAGCAGGATTTCACTGTGGCCCATGACCGGGCGCGGTTGGGTGGGAAAGAGGTTTGGCGCCGGGGCTGACATTTGTAGAGGCTTGGAGGGCCCCATCGCTGGCAAGCCAGCTCCCACAGGGATTTTCGTGATGCAGGAGACTGAGCATCACTCCAAAACCTGAGGTCAGGGGTGATGCTGGAGAATGCAGCTTCAACACAAGACCTGTGGGAGCTGGCTTGCCAGCGATTGGGGCGACTCGGTGTTCAGACCTGCGCCTGAGCCCCCTCAAACCACGCCAGTTTCTCGCGCAGCTGCACCACTTCGCCGACGATCACCAATGTCGGCGCATGCACTTCATGCTCCGCCACCAAACGCGGCAAATCGGCCAGCGTGCCAGTAAAGACCCGCTGATTGACCGTGGTGCCCTGCTGAATCAACGCCGCCGGGGTATCCGCCGAGCGACCATGCTTGATCAGTTGCTCGCAGATCACCGGCAACCCCACCAGGCCCATGTAGAACACGAGCGTCTGCGCTGGCGCGACAAGGTCGACCCAAGGCAGATCGGTGGAACCGTCCTTCAAATGGCCGGTGACAAATCGCACCGACTGCGCGTGATCGCGGTGAGTCAGCGGAATCCCGGCATACGCCGCACAACCGCTGGCCGCGGTAATCCCCGGCACCACCTGAAATGGAATGCCATGGGCCGCCAGCTCTTCGATCTCTTCGCCACCTCGGCCGAAGATAAACGGATCACCGCCCTTCAACCGCACCACACGCTTGCCGGCCTTGGCCAGATCGACCAGTTGCTGATTGATCTGATCTTGCGGCACAGCATGATCGGCGCGACGCTTGCCGACATATACCCGCTCGGCGTCGCGACGGCACAGATCAAGAATCGCGGGGGCGACCAAACGGTCGTACAGCACCACATCGGCTTGCTGCATCAGGCGCAAAGCCTTGAAGGTCAGCAAATCCGGATCACCCGGCCCTGCGCCCACCAGATACACCTCACCGGTAGTGATGGTCGCTTCGCCGTCGATCTTGGCTTGCAGCAGACGTTCGGCTTCAGTGCCTTGGCCGGCCAGTTGCCGATCGGCAATCGGGCCTTGAAAGACGTCTTCCCAGAACCCGCGACGCTGCTGCACATCCGGAAACAGGTTTTTCACCTGATTGCGGAAACGCGCCGCCAGACCGGCCAATTGGCCGTAGGTGGACGGAATCCAGGTTTCGATCTTGGCGCGGATCAAACGGGCCAGCACAGGCGCATCGCCGCCGCTGGAGATCGCGACGATCAGCGGCGAACGATCAACGATGGCCGGGAAGATCACGCTGCACAAGGCAGGCGCATCGACCACGTTGACCGGCACGCAACGCCGATGAGCATCGGTGGAGACCTGTGCGTTCAGCGTTTCGTCGTCGGTGGCGGCGATGATCAGCACGCAGCCATCCAGATCCGCCTCGGCGTAACCGCGCAACAGGCACTCGCCGCCGCTGGCAACGACCAGTTCACGCAGTTGCGTTTCGATTTCAGGTGCGACCACCCGCAGCAGCGCACCGGCGTCGGCCAGCAGGCGGGATTTGCGCAAGGCAATTTCCCCCCCACCGACGACCAACACACGACTGCCGCGCAGGTTGTGAAACAGCGGCAGATATTTCATTTAACCGATGACCTCAAGGCCACCCATGTACGGCTTCAGTACGTCCGGCACGCGGATCGAACCGTCGGCTTGCTGGTAGTTTTCCAGCACGGCAACGAGAGTACGACCAACCGCCAGGCCGGAGCCGTTCAGGGTGTGTACCAGCTCAGGCTTGCCGGTTTCCGGGTTACGGAAACGCGCCTGCATGCGGCGGGCCTGGAAGTCGCCGCAGTTGGAGCACGACGAAATTTCGCGGTACTTGTCCTGGCTCGGAATCCACACTTCGAGATCGTAAGTCTTGACCGCGCTGAAGCCCATGTCGCCAGTGCACAGCGCCAGGGTGCGGTAAGGCAGACCCAGCAACTGCAGCACTTTCTCGGCGTTGGCAGTCAGGCTTTCCAGCGCATCCATCGACGTGGACGGCTCAACGATCTGGACCATTTCAACCTTGTCGAACTGGTGCTGACGGATCATGCCGCGGGTATCACGACCCGACGCGCCGGCTTCGCTACGGAAGCACGGCGTGTGCGCAACGAACTTGATCGGCAGCAGTTTCGAATCGACGATTTCGCCAGCAACGATGTTGGTCAGCGACACTTCGGCGGTCGGGATCAGGTACAGATCGGCTTCGCCTTCGCGGGCGATCTTGAACAGATCTTCTTCGAACTTCGGCAGTTGACCAGTGCCTTGCAGCGCCGGAGCCTGGACCAGATAAGGCGTGTAGGCCTCTTCATAGCCGTGCTCGTTGACGTGCAGGTTGATCATGAACTGCGCCAGTGCGCGGTGCAGACGGGCGATCGGGCCACGCAACAGGGCGAAACGTGCGCCGGACAGCTTGGCGGCGGTTTCGAAATCCAGCCAGCCGAACTTCTCGCCCAGGGCTACGTGGTCTTTGACTTCAAAATCAAACGCCGTCGGCGTGCCCCAGCGGCGCACTTCAACGTTGTCGTCTTCGTCTTTGCCGACTGGAACGGATTCGTGCGGCAGGTTCGGGATGCCGAGCAGGATCGAGTCCAGTTCGGTCTGGATCGCGTCCAGTTCCACTTTACCGGCGCTCAATTCGCCTGCCATGCGCTCGACGTCCGCCATCAACGGCGCGATGTCTTCGCCGCGCTGCTTGGCCTGACCGATGGATTTGGAACGCGCGTTACGCTCAGCCTGCAGTGCTTCGGTGCGGGTCTGGACGGTCTTGCGCTGTTCTTCCAGCGCTTCGATGCGCGCGGTATCCAGGGCATAGCCACGGGAAGCCAGGCGGTCCGCTACGTCCTGAAGGTTGCTACGTAACAGTTTGGAATCGAGCATGTCGGTTTCTCGTTATCAAAGTTTGGTCAAAGACAGGCCAGCCCACGTTGCGAGCAGCCCGCCGAATACGCTGAGTGCCGCATAGCCCAGGGCCAGCGGTACTTGCCCGCTTTCCAGCAGGCGCACCGTATCCAGTGAAAAGGATGAAAAAGTCGTCAGCCCCCCGAGGAAGCCAACCATCAACCCGGCGCGTACCTCGATCGGCACTTCCGGGCGTATCAAAAACAGGCCGTACAACACGCCAATCAGCAGACAGCCCACGATATTAACGGCCAGCGTCGCGGTATAGAAGTGCCGCGGCCAATTGGCGGTGACCCAATTGCCGGTAGCGAAGCGCAACAACGTGCCGGCGACCCCGCCAGCGGACACCGCAATAATCAATGGAATCACTATTTTCTCCGCTGTCTTGGGCTTAAACGATCGAGTTGCGCGAGGTGATTGAGCTTTTCGCCGATCTTCAACTCAAGGCCTCGGGGCACCGGCTGATAAAACGGGATCGGCTCAAGCTCTTCCGGAAAATAGTCTTCGCCCGCAGCGTAAGCGTCCGGCTCGTCGTGGGCATAACGGTATTCGTCACCGTAGCCCAGTTGCTTCATCAGTTTGGTCGGCGCGTTGCGCAGGTGCAGCGGCACCTCAAGCGAGCCGTTTTCGGCGGCAGCACGCAACGCGGTCTTGAAGCCCATGTACACCGCGTTGCTTTTTGGCGCACAAGCCAGATACGTGATGGCCTGGGCCACCGCCAACTCGCCTTCCGGGCTGCCGAGGCGCTCCTGCACTTCCCATGCAGCCAGACACAGGCTGAGAGCGCGTGGGTCGGCGTTACCGATGTCTTCGCTGGCCATACGCACCACGCGCCGGGCCAGGTACAGCGGATCGCAACCGCCGTCGATCATCCGCGCGAACCAGTACAGCGCACCGTCGGGATTGGAGCCGCGCACCGATTTGTGCAGCGCGGAAATCTGGTCGTAGAACGCCTCGCCCCCCTTGTCGAAACGCCGACGGGTGTCGCCGAGCAGGCTTTGCAGCAACTCGGTACCGATCTCGCTGTCGTCTTCGGCAAGGTCGGAGGCGTTTTCCAGAAGGTTGAGCAAGCGTCGGCCATCGCCATCGGCGGCGGACAACAACATCTGGAAGCCTTCGTCGTTCAACGTCAGGTTACGTTTGCCCAAGCCGCGTTCTTCAGTCAGCGCGCGATGCACGAGCTTGCGCAGCGCCGCTTCGTCGAGACTTTTCAGGACGTAAACGCGGGCCCGCGACAACAGCGCGTTGTTCAGTTCAAACGAAGGGTTTTCAGTGGTGGCGCCGATGAAGATCAGCGTGCCGTCTTCAACGTACGGCAGGAACGCGTCCTGCTGGGACTTGTTGAAGCGGTGCACTTCATCGACGAACAGAATCGTGCGCTTGCCGTACTGGCCGGCCTGCTGCTTGGCGATTTCAACGGCTTGACGGATCTCCTTGACCCCGGCGAGCACCGCCGACACCGTTTCGAAGTGTGCATCCGAGACTTCCGCGAGCAAACGCGCCAGCGTGGTTTTACCCACGCCCGGCGGGCCCCAGAAAATCATCGAATGCAGAGCTCCCTGCTCCAGCGCCTCACGCAGAGGCTTGCCGCGAGCCAGCAAGTGCTCCTGACCGACGTACTCATCCAGATTGGTCGCACGCAAACGCGCGGCCAGTGGCTGGGCAATCGGTGCACTGCGAAACAGATCCATCACTACCTATGAAACCTCAGCGTGAACAGCAACTCCCGTGGGAGCGTTTATTCCTGGATAACGTCAGCGCCCTTCGGGATATCGAACTTGAACTTCGACGCTGGTACCGGCTCGTTGGCCTTCACCCCGGTGAACAGGATGTTGGTGCGCTGACCAACGCTGTCGATCAGTTGCATGTCGTTGAGCAGACCGTTGCGGAACGACAGGCGCAGGTTGTCGAACAGCGTGTCCTTGGTTTTCGGCTTGAGGGTGAAGTCGATCACGCCGCCCGCCTCTTTCGCGCTGATGTCGAAGCTCTGGCTGATCTTCGACACGTCACCAGACAGTAGCAGCGCCGGGGTCTGGGTCAGACGCTCATCGAGTTTCTTGATGGTCGCCTGCTCAAGATCCGGGTCCCACAGGGTGACTTTCTTGCCGTCAGAAACCATGGTCTGCTCGGCCGGCGCATTGGTGTGCCAGTAGAACAGGCCCGGACGCTGCAAGGTCATGTTGCCAGTGGTTTCCTGCAACTGCGTGCCGCCGCCATCAAGGGTCAGCTGCGAGAAGTTTGCGCTCAGGGTCTTGGATGTTTCCAGCAATTGGGTCAGACGCGCCACGTCCTTGTCATCGGCGTGGGCCGTGAGTGTTGTCAGAGCCAGTACTGGCAGCAGCATGCGGATAAGACGCATGGGAGTCCTCTTGAATACTCGTTGGGAGAGCGGCGGCACATCATTGTCCCGCCTCTTGCTTTTGCAATCAGTCGCGTACCGGGCCAGGCGCCAGGACTTCACGCGAACCGTTGGTGTTCATTGATGTGACGACGCCGGCCATTTCCATGGCTTCGATCATCCGTGCCGCGCGGTTGTAGCCGATTTTCAGCTTGCGCTGTACAGCGGAGATCGATGCGCGACGGCTTTCCAGCACGAACTGTACGGCTTCGTCATACAGTGCGTCTGCTTCAGGATCGTCGCCGTCGCCACCACCGCTGCTGCCTTCAAAGCCGCTGCCCGCCTCTTCGACACCGTTGAGGATGTCGTCGTTGTATTCCGGGGCGCCGCGCAGTTTCCACGCCTCGACCACACGATGGACTTCTTCGTCGGACACGAACGCACCGTGAACCCGGATCGGCAGACTGGTACCCGGTGGCATGTAGAGCATGTCACCGTGACCGAGCAGTTGTTCGGCACCGCCCTGATCGATGATGGTCCGGGAGTCGATCTTGCTCGACACCTGGAACGCCATACGGGTCGGAATGTTGGCCTTGATCAGACCGGTGATCACGTCCACCGACGGCCGCTGTGTTGCGAGAATCAAGTGAATACCCGCCGCACGCGCCTTCTGGGCGATACGGGCGATCAGCTCTTCAACCTTCTTGCCGACGATCATCATCATGTCGGCGAATTCGTCGACAACCACGACGATGGTCGGCAGCTTCTGCAGCAACGGTGCTTCGTCGTGAATGCTTTCGCGCTTGTACAGCGGATCGCTCAGTGGCTCGCCAGCGTCCTGGGCTTCCTTGACCTTGGCGTTGAAGCCGGACAGGTTTCGCACCCCCATCTTCGCCATCAGCTTGTAGCGACGCTCCATCTCGGCGACGCTCCAGCGCAGGGCGTTGGCGGCGTCCTTCATGTCGGTCACTACCGGGCACAGCAGGTGCGGAATGCCTTCGTAGATCGACAGCTCGAGCATCTTCGGGTCGATCATGATCAGCTTGGCGTCTTCCGGGCCGGACTTGAACAGGATCGACAGGATCATCGCGTTCACACCCACGGACTTACCGGAACCGGTCGTACCGGCCACCAGCAAGTGCGGCATCTTCGCCAGGTCAGTGATGACCGGTTTGCCACCAATGTCGTGACCCAGCGCCAGCGTGACCGGCGATTTGAAGTTGTCGTACTCGGGCGTCGACAACACTTCGGAGAAGCGCACGATCTGCCGGTCTTCGTTGGGAATCTCGATACCGACGGTAGTCTTGCCCGGAATGACCTCGACCACCCGCACACTGGTCACTGCCAGGGAGCGCGCCAGGTCTTTTGCCAGGTTGGAGATACGGCTGACCTTGACGCCCGCAGCCGGCTGGATTTCGTACCGGGTGATCACCGGACCCGGATGGATCGAGTCTACGGTGACTTCGACGCCGAATTCCTTGAGCTTGATCTCCAGCAAGTGGCCGACCGCAGCCAGCGACTCCGGGGAGTAATTGAGTTGTTTCTTTTCCGCAGGATCGAGGATCGAGATTGGCGGCAAGGTGCCTTCCACTGCGCTGTCGACAAACAACGGTGCCTGTTTCTCTTTCTGCACGCGCTTGCTCGGCTCGGGCGCTTTGGTCGGCGCCGGGGCGATGACCGGTGGCACCTGTTTTTCGCGATCGGACATGTGCTTGCTCAACGCCTGCTCACGCTCTATCAGGCGTTCCTTGACCTTGGCCTGTTCACGTTTGTCGGTGACGGTCGGTGCGACCACATCATGTACGCGGTCATCGACTTCACGCAGTTGCGCAACCAGTTGCTTGCGCTCGGTGCGGGCTGACCACCAGCGGTTTAGCGCGCCCTGGAAAAGTTCGAACAGGTCCAGGGTGATCTTGCCGGTGATGTCCATCACCTTGAACCACGACAGGTCAGTGAACACCGTCAGACCGAACAGAAACAGCGCGATGAACAGCAACGTGCTGCCCTGAATATTGAATGCGTTTTTCGCCAGGTCGCCGAGGCTCTCGCCCAGCGCACCACCGGCACCGGCCGGCAGACCGGTTGCAGCGTGAAAATGGATATGCGCCAGCGCCGCACCGGAAAGAATAAGAAATACCAGGCCGATCAGGCGCCAGGAGAACAGCCAGCCGCTCCACTGCCATGGCTCGTGGCGCTGACGGAAGATCTGATAGGCCTTGATCGCCAGCAGCAACGGGAAGATGTAGGCGAAGTAACCGAGCACCATGAACAGGATGTCGGCGCTGTAGGAGCCCGCCGGGCCGCCGAAGTTCTGCACGTCGTCGATCTTGCTGTTGTGGCTCCAGCCCGGATCGTCCTTGCCGTAGGTCAGCAAAGCCATCATCAGGAACAGGCACAGCGCGCCGATGGCGATCAATGCACCTTCCTTGAGCCGGTAGTGCAACTGTTGGCGCCAGAGCGGAACGACTGTTTTTGGTGCTTCGGTGGATTTCTTCAAAACGCTACTTTTCCTGCGCCCGAGGCGCGTCCATCTATTGAATGACGATAAAAAACTGCCCAATCCAGGCAGGTAAAAAAGTTGACGGGCACAACTGGGACTACTTTTAACACTGAGCGGCAGCTTTTACATACACAGCTATAAACACGCTAACCGGCAAATATTTTGTAACAGCCCGGCATTGTACGGGTTTGTACGTCCGATGCCATGGTTCAGACCCGCAGCATTGAGCATAGCCAAGCGCGCAAAACCCGCGATCCAATTTGAGCATGCATTGTCTTTTGTGACAAAGGCTTATGAGGTGTATTTGATGAACGTAGCGAAACATTGACACCTGCCCCCTGCGAACGGTCGCAGACTGCCTGCAAGGCCCAATGCAGACATGTCGCGGGCCGGCGCGCAGTGCTCGCTTACGACCGCATCCAGCGCGCCAAGTTGCAACACCGCGAACGTCGAGCAGGATCGGCACGACATTCGCTGCATTTCGCGGCACAATTTATCGCGGGCCGAGTAGCCCGCACCGCCCTCCCCTTCTGCAAGCCTGGATGCCATGCTGACTTGGTTACAACGTAATTCCCTGACTTTTCCACCGCTGGAAAAGGCCATGCGCGAACCCAACGGATTGCTCGCCGCCGGCGGCGACCTCTCCGCCGACCGCCTGATTCAGGCGTATCGCCATGGCTGCTTTCCGTGGTTTTCCGAAGGTCAGCCGATTCTCTGGTGGTCGCCTGACCCTCGCACCGTGCTGTTTCCCGACGAACTGCATGTTTCGCGCAGTCTGGGCAAATTGCTGCGCAAGGAGCGCTATGAGGTGACTTTCGATCAGGACTTCGAAGCCGTGATCCGTGCCTGCGCCGCGCCAAGGGATTACGCCGACGGCACCTGGATCACTGAGGCCATGCAAGACGCCTACGTCGAACTGCACCGGCGCGGCTTCGCTCATTCGGTGGAAGTGTGGGATCAGGGAGAACTGGTCGGTGGCCTTTACGGACTGGCGATGGGGCAGCTGTTTTTTGGCGAATCGATGTTCAGCCGCGCCGACAATGCTTCCAAGTACGGCTTTGCCACGCTGGTCCGGCACCTGCAAGCATCAGGATTCGTGCTGATCGACTGCCAGATGCCCACCGACCACCTGCACAGCCTCGGCGCCCGGGCGATTCCCCGCCACGAATTCGCAGGCTATCTGGCAAGGCATCTGGATCAGCCCAATCACGCCACCTGGGTTTGCTGAGCGACTTTTGCGCGCGTGGCTTACACTTAATTCACCAGCTTATCCCGAGGGTTGATCATGACCGAGTTGGCGCGTTTGAAGTTCTATGCCACTCAGCCCCACTCTTGCAGCTATCTGCCCGAGGAACAGGCCACAACCCTGTTTCTCGACCCTAGCCAGCCCATGGATGTGCACGTCTACGCAGATCTGTCGGAAATGGGCTTTCGTCGCAGCGGCGATCATCTGTACCGCCCCCATTGCCAGAATTGCAATGCGTGTGTGCCTGCGCGCATTCCGGTGGCGCAGTTCACCCCCAATCGTCAGCAGAAGCGGATTTTCAAGCGCAACGCCGACTTGCAGGTACAGCCGGCGAAACCGGGGTTCAGTGAAGAATACTTCGAGCTGTACCAGCGCTACATCGAACAGCGCCACGCCGACGGCGACATGTACCCGCCAAGCCGTGATCAATTCTCGACTTTTCTGGTGCGCGATCTGCCCTTCTCACGCTTTTACGAGTTCCGACTCGACGGACGGTTGCTGGCGGTAGCCGTGACCGATTTGCTGCCGAACGGCTTGTCGGCGGTCTACACCTTTTACGAACCGGCCGAAGAACGGCGCAGCCTTGGACGTTTCGCGATTCTGTGGCAAATCGCCGAGAGTCAGCGCCGCGGACTTGAAGCGGTCTACCTTGGTTACTGGATCAAGAATTGCAAAAAGATGAACTACAAGACCCAATATCGCCCCATCGAACTGCTGATTAATCAGCGCTGGGTGATCCTGAACTAACGACAAGCCGTAAACCCCTTGGCGTAAACACCATTTTTCGGGCACAATGCACGCCGCTTTTGCCTGGCGCAGTTGCACCGGGCCATTCATTGGATACCGAGGGCTTTACTGCATGTCGAAAGAAGACAGCTTCGAAATGGAAGGCACTGTCGTCGACACCCTGCCCAACACCATGTTTCGTGTGGAGTTGGAAAATGGGCACGTCGTAACCGCGCATATTTCCGGCAAGATGCGCAAGAACTACATTCGTATTCTTACCGGTGACAAAGTGCGCGTCGAGCTGACGCCCTATGACTTGAGCAAAGGGCGCATCACTTACCGCGCTCGTTAATCAAGTCAATACAAGACGCCCGGCTTTATGCCGGGCGTTTTTGTGTCTGGGGTTTGGGATTTGGGTTCTTTGGGGTTTTGGATTTTAGGTGTATATCCGTTGCTGTGGGTGTTGCCGCTGGCGGTTTCGCTCTTACAGCGAGTCCCTTTTTCAAACGCCAAAAAGGAACCAAAAGGCTTTGCCCCGGCGTACGGCACTTCGCTGAGGCTCAGCGTTCCCTCGCTACGGCGTCCATCCGGGGGCATCGACTACGGTTTGCTGCGCTGCACCTCCTCTCGATGTATGCGGCTACGCCGCACGGCGCTGCGCGCCTAACCCCCGGATGAACACCTTCGCTCGGCCTGCCGATGGGGCAAAAGATCAAAAGCCGAAGCAAGATCAAGAGCCCCTCCCTAGCCCTCTCCCGGAGGGAGAGGGGAATGACCGGGGGTGCCTGGGCGAACTACGCCGACGTGCGATACCGAGTCGAACTCAGGCTTTGAAAAGCACACAAATCGGCCCCCTCTCCCTCGGGAGAGGGCTGGGCGGGCGGGGTTCCGATGAGGGGTAAATCCACCACAAATTCAAAGCAGACCACCCTGTGCTCCTCACCACTCAACAGGATGAGCGTTAGCTCGGCTGCAGCTCTTGATCTTGATCCACAGGCGACGTCGGCAGGCTTCGTTCCGGGATTGATCCGGGGGTGGGAGCGCAGCGACCGTTTGGCGAAGCCAAACACAGCGAGAGGAGGTGCAGCGCAGCAAACCGGAGACGCTGCGCCCGGATCGATCCCGGAGCGAAGGGACCCAGAGCCCCAGCGAGCGGGCCGCACGTAGGAGCAAGCGTTTTTTGCTTACTTTTTTTGGCGCTTGAAAAAAAGTGAGTCGCCGTAAGGGCGAAACCGTAATAAGCCATCACAGCAGCAACGGATATACACCCAAAAACGCCTGACAACAAAAAGGCGCCCGAAGGCGCCTTTCGCTTACAACAGGCCGTCAGGCCATCTCCGCCGTGGTTTCGAAGTCAAAGGTCATCTCCCCATCCTTGACGTCGATGTGAACCACGCCACCATGCTCGGCCAACTCGCCAAACAGAATCTCCTCCGCAAGCGGACGCTTGATCTTGTCCTGGATCAGACGCGCCATCGGACGTGCGCCCATTGCCGAGTCGTAACCACCGGCCGCCAGCCAACTGCGCGCCGCGTCGGTAACTTCCAACAGCACCCGCTTGTCTTCCAGCTGCGCCTGAAGCTCGGTAAGGAACTTGTCCACCACACTCTTGATGACCTCATGACTGAGGCGACCAAACTGGATAATGGTGTCCAGACGGTTACGGAATTCCGGCGTGAAGCTCTTCTTGATCACTTCCATCGCATCAGACGAGTGATCCTGATGAGTGAAACCAATCGAAGCACGCGCGGCCGTTTCGGCACCGGCGTTGGTGGTCATGATCACGATCACGTTGCGGAAATCCGCCTTGCGCCCGTTGTTATCGGTCAGCGTGCCGTGATCCATCACCTGCAGCAGCAGGTTGAAGACTTCCGGGTGCGCCTTCTCGATTTCATCGAGCAGCAATACGCAATGCGGCTGCTTGGTAATCGCTTCGGTCAACAGACCGCCCTGATCAAAGCCGACATAGCCTGGAGGTGCACCGATCAAACGCGATACGGTGTGACGCTCCATATACTCGGACATGTCGAAGCGAACCAGTTCAATACCCAGCGCCTTGGCCAATTGCCGTGCGGCCTCGGTTTTACCAACACCGGTTGGCCCTGCGAACAGGAACGAACCGACTGGCTTGTCTGGCGACTTGAGGCCTGCACGGGAGAGTTTGATCGCAGTCGACAGCGAATCGATCGCCGCATCCTGACCAAATACCGTCAGCTTCAAATCGCGCTCGAGGTTACGCAGCAGTTCCTTGTCGGAACTAGTGACGTGCTTCGGCGGAATCCGCGCAATCTTCGCCACGATGTCTTCGACGTGCGGCACTTCGATACGCTTGGCGCGCTTCTCGACCGGCTGCAGGCGCTGGTAAGCGCCGGCTTCGTCAATGACGTCGATGGCTTTGTCCGGCATGTGCCGGTCGTTGATGTAGCGCGAAGCCAGTTCGGCAGCGGCGCGCAACGCCTCATCGCTGTACTCGATGTTGTGATGCGCTTCGAAACGCCCTTTCAGGCCGCGCAGGATGCCGATGGTGTCTTCCACCGACGGCTCGACGACATCGACCTTCTGGAAGCGTCGTGCGAGCGCACGATCCTTCTCGAAGATACCGCGAAATTCCTGGAACGTAGTCGAACCGATGCAACGAATGTCGCCAGACGATAGCAAAGGCTTGAGCAGGTTCGAGGCATCCATCACGCCACCCGACGCCGCACCGGCACCAATAATAGTGTGGATTTCGTCGATGAACAGAATGGCTTGCGGACGTTTCTTCAGCTCATTGAGCAGCGCCTTGAAGCGCTTCTCGAAATCACCGCGATACTTGGTGCCCGCGAGCAGAGCACCGAGATCAAGGGAATAAACAACGCTGCCAGCCAACAGGTCTGGCACCTGGTTATCGACAATACGCTTGGCCAGGCCTTCGGCAATCGCGGTTTTACCGACGCCAGCCTCGCCTACCAGCAGCGGATTGTTCTTGCGCCGACGCGCGAGAATCTGTGCGACGCGCTCGACTTCCAGTTCGCGTCCGACCAACGGGTCGATACGACCCTGACGCGCCAGTTCGTTGAGGTTGCTGGCATAAGCATCCAGAGGATTGCCTGAAGAAGAAGACTCACCGCCCTCGTCGTCCTGCATATCTTGTTCACCTTCAGAGTGATCGCCATGCCCCGGCACTTTGGAAATGCCGTGCGCGATGTAATTGACGACATCGATGCGCGCAACGCTCTGCTGTTTCAGCAGAAACACTGCCTGACTCTCTTGCTCACTGAAGATTGCAACCAGCACGTTGGCGCCAGTCACTTCGCGTTTGCCCGAGCTCTGCACGTGGAAAACAGCACGTTGCAGCACACGCTGAAAGCCCAGGGTTGGCTGGGTTTCGCGATCCTCGTCATGGACGGGGATCAATGGCGTGGTGGAGTCGATGAACTCCTGCAGATCGTGCTTGAGTTTGTCGAGGTTCGCGCCGCAGGCACGCAAAACGGTGGCGGCAGCCTCATTGTCCAATAGGGCCAGCAGCAGGTGTTCGACGGTCATGAATTCATGACGTTTCGAACGAGCCTCCTTGAAGGCAAGATTGAGGGTGACTTCGAGCTCGCGGTTTAACATAGCTTCACCTCATACCCAAGTGGTCGGCGATTAACCGTCCTTCTCGATTTCACAGAGTAGCGGATGCTGGCTTTCCCTGGCGTACTGGTTGACCTGCATGGCCTTTGTCTCGGCGATGTCGCGGGTAAACACTCCACATACTGCCCGCCCTTCTGTATGGACGGCCAGCATGACCTTGGTCGCCAGCTCGCGATTCAGGTTAAAAAACACCTCGAGCACTTCGACGACGAAATCCATCGGTGTGTAGTCATCATTGAACAAAACCACCTTGTACATCGGCGGCGCCTGTAACGCAGGCTTTGCCTCCTGAACAGCAACGCCCGCCGAATCGTCGTCGCGCTCCTCCGGGTGATCCTTTTGGAGAGTCGGGCGATCCTGATTGAATGTTAGTCGAATCTGGCTGATTGCATGCATGGAAAGAAAGGTTCGTCAGTTGTGCAAATACAGTGGTGGGGGCGGTTGTCCACGTTTTCAACTCCGACTGCCCGGTCACCTTGACTATCGGGAAAACGGTGTTACAACCAATAGAGCCCACAGTGGGTAAAAAAGATCCGCGGAGTCAATTCTTTTAACGAATTAGATTGCGGATGACTTGGATGATACTCCAGCGATGGAGTCTGTTGCAGAGGGATTTGAGCATGGCTGTCGGCAAGGTGAAATGGTTCAACAATGTCAAGGGGTTCGGCTTCATTAATACTGACTCCCGCGAAGGTCGCGATGACGATGGCGAAGAAATTGATTTCTTTGCGCATTATTCCGCTATCGAGATGGAGGGTTACAAAACCCTCAAGGCAGGGCAGGTGGTGAAATTCGACATCGTGCAGGGCCCGAAAGGCTTGCATGCCTTGAAGATTGAAGCCGTTGACGCCAAAAAAGAAACGACCCCCGTCGTCGACAGAGAACAAAAGGTTACCAGTTGACGCACTAACACCTTCAGCCATAAAAAAACCGCCCGGCTCGATCATCTCGAGCGGGGCGGTTTTTGTTGCAGGGTGTTGCTGTTACATGTGCGAGATCAGCGCATCACCGAAGCCCGAAGACGAAACCAGCTTGGCGCCGTCCATCAGACGCTCGAAGTCATAGGTCACAGTCTTGGCGCTGATGGCGCCGTTGGTGCCCTTGATGATCAGATCCGCCGCCTCGGTCCAGCCCATGTGCCGCAGCATCATTTCTGCCGAAAGAATCAACGAACCCGGGTTGACCTGATCCTTGCCGGCATACTTCGGTGCTGTACCGTGGGTGGCTTCGAACATCGCCACGGTGTCGGACAGGTTGGCGCCCGGCGCAATACCGATACCGCCCACTTCCGCCGCGAGGGCGTCGGAGAGGTAATCACCGTTGAGGTTCAGGGTCGCGATCACATCGTATTCGGCCGGGCGCAGCAGGATCTGCTGGAGCATGGCGTCGGCGATGGCGTCTTTGACCACAACGTTTTTGCCGGTTTTCGGGTTTTTGAACTGCATCCACGGGCCGCCGTCGAGCAGCGTCGCACCGAACTCTTCAGCCGCCACCTCATAGGCCCACTCTTTGAAGGCACCTTCGGTGAACTTCATGATGTTGCCTTTGTGCACGATGGTCAGCGAATCGCGGTCGTTGTCGACCACGTATTGCAAAGCCTTGCGCGCCAGACGCTTGGTACCCTCCAGGGAAACCGGCTTGACGCCGATGCCGCAGTTTTCGTCGAAACGGATCTTGGTGACGCCCATTTCTTCTTTAAGGAATTTGATGACCTTGGTCGCTTCCGGCGAACCGGCCTTCCACTCGATACCGGCGTAGATGTCTTCGGAGTTCTCGCGGAAAATCGTCATGTCGACGTCGCCAGGCTTTTTCACCGGGCTTGGCACGCCTTCGAACCAGCGCACCGGGCGCAGGCAGACGTAGAGGTCGAGTTGCTGACGCAGGGCCACGTTCAGCGAGCGGATGCCGCCACCGACCGGGGTGGTCAGCGGACCCTTGATGGAAACCACGTAATCCTTGACTGCGTCCAGAGTTTCCTGAGGCAGCCAGGTGTCCTGATCGTAAACCTGAGTGGCTTTTTCCCCGGCGTAGACTTCCATCCAGGAAATCTTGCGCTTGCCGCCGTATGCCTTTTGAACTGCAGCATCGACAACCTTGATCATCACCGGACTGATGTCTACACCAATGCCGTCACCTTCGATGAAGGGGATGATCGGGTTATCAGGAACATTGAGAGAATGGTCTGCATTGACGGAGATTTTGTCGCCGACGGCTGGAACCTGAATCTTCTTGTAACCCATGCTGAACTCCATTGTTTGGATTGAACATCTGGCTTGGTTCGAGCGTAACCCAGTTAAATCAACACGCAAACCCTCTGTTCGCGGCACAGGCACATCTGGTTTCGTACAAGCCTGAAAGCAAAGGGAAAAGCGCCAAACTCAAGCATTCGCGACGACTCTACGCCCCACCCTGCCCTGCGACCTTTAGACCAATGGACGAGAATCGTTGCATATGAACCATCGGCAGATTGCCAGCTACCTATGTATAATGCCGCCCGCTGACCAAAGGGTCACGACGGCTGGCCTCTCTAGAACGAGACTTTCCGCCTGATTGGTCGGGTTGTTACCGCGGCCCGACTGCTTGACGCTCTACTGATGCACCCAACATCACCGCGAAGAATCTCGACATTCGGTTCATGGATGACTTTGAACGAACGCGCTTACCCGGCGCCCCTCGAGTTTCTGCGCACGCTTTAGCAAAGAAGAGAGAGTTAATCCGAATATGCCCACCCGCTCGAAGATCATCTATACCTTCACCGACGAAGCCCCAGCCCTCGCCACCTATTCCCTGCTGCCGATCATCGAGGCTTACACTGCCTCGGCCGATATCGCCGTGGAAACCCGCGATATCTCTCTTGCAGCGCGCATCCTGGCCAGCTTCCCCGAGCAACTGGGTGACAAAGCCGTAGCCGACCACCTCGCCGAACTGGGCGACCTGGCCGTTACGCCTGAAGCCAACATCATCAAGCTGCCGAACATCAGTGCTTCGGTTCCACAGCTGCAAGCCGCGATCAAAGAGCTGCAAGCTCAGGGTTACAACCTGCCGGACTACCCGGAAACCGTGACCAGCGACGCCGACAAAGACGCCAAGGCGCGTTACGACAAGATCAAGGGCAGCGCCGTGAACCCGGTTCTGCGCGAAGGCAACTCCGATCGTCGTGCACCGCTGTCGGTCAAGAACTATGCGCGCAAGCACCCGCACAAAATGGGCGCCTGGGCCAAAGACTCCAAATCCCACGTCGCTCACATGAGCACCGGCGATTTCTACGGCAGCGAAAAAGCTGCCCTGATCGACGCCGCTGACGCTGTGAAAATCGAGCTGATCGCCAAAGACGGTACCGCTACCGTCCTGAAAGAAAAAACCACCGTTCAGGCTGGCGAGATTCTCGACTGCGCCGTGATGAGCAAAAACGCCCTGCGTGCGTTCATCGCTGCTGAAATCGAAAGCGCCAAGGCTCAAGGCGTGCTGCTGTCGGTTCACCTGAAAGCGACCATGATGAAGGTCTCTGACCCGATCATGTTCGGCCAGATCGTTGCCGAGTTCTATAAAGACGCACTGACCAAGCACGCTGACGTGCTGGCCCAGATCGGCTTCAACCTGAACAACGGCATCGGTGATCTGTACGCTCGCATCAAAGCCCTGCCGGCCGAGCAACAAGCGCAGATCGAAGCCGACATGGCGGCGGTCTACGCTGCTCGTCCGTCGCTGGCGATGGTCAACTCCGACAAAGGCATCACCAACCTGCACGTGCCGAGCGACGTTATCGTCGACGCCTCGATGCCAGCGATGATCCGTGACTCCGGCAAGATGTGGGGCACTGACGGTCAGTTGCACGACACCAAGGCTGTGATCCCGGATCGCTGCTACGCGACCATCTACCAGGCCGTGATCGAAGATTGCAAAGCCAATGGTGCTTTCGATCCGACCACCATGGGCAGCGTGCCAAACGTTGGCCTGATGGCTAAAAAAGCCGAAGAATACGGCTCCCACGACAAGACCTTCCAGATCAAGGCTGACGGCGTGGTTCGCGTGACCGACAGCAAAGGCACCCTGCTGATGGAACAGGCTGTTGAAGCCGGCGACATCTTCCGCATGTGCCAGACCAAAGACGCGCCGATCCAGGACTGGGTCAAACTGGCCGTCAACCGTGCTCGCGCCAGCAGCACTCCGGCTATTTTCTGGCTGGACCCAATGCGCGCTCACGATGGCGTAGTGATCGAGAAAGTTCAGGCTTACCTGAAGGATCACGACACCGCAGGTCTGGACATCCAGATCATGGCGCCGGTTGATGCCATGAAGTACACCCTGCAGCGCACCCGCGAAGGCAAGGACACCATTTCGGTGACCGGCAACGTACTGCGCGACTACCTGACCGACTTGTTCCCGATCATGGAACTGGGCACCAGCGCCAAGATGCTGTCGATCGTGCCGCTGATGAACGGCGGTGGCCTGTTCGAAACCGGCGCCGGCGGCTCGGCTCCAAAGCACGTGCAGCAACTGGTTGAAGAAAACTTCCTGCGCTGGGATTCGCTGGGTGAGTTCCTTGCCCTGGCAGCCTCGCTTGAGCATCTGGGTGTGAACTACAACAACCCGAAAGCACTGGTGCTGTCCAAGACCCTGGATCAGGCCACTGGCCAGTTCCTCGACAACAACAAGTCGCCATCGCGCAAAGTCGGCAACATCGACAACCGCGGCAGCCACTTCTATCTGGCGATGTACTGGGCTCAGGCTCTGGCAGCCCAGACCGAAGACGCTGCACTGCAAGCGCAGTTCGCGACTCTGGCCAAGACTCTGACCGAGAACGAAGCAACCATCGTTGCCGAGCTCAACGCCGTTCAGGGCAAGCCAGTCGACATCGGCGGTTACTACCACGCCAATGCCGAGCTGATCAGCAAGGCCATGCGCCCAAGCGCAACCCTCAACGCGGCGATTGCTGCGCTGGTTTAAGGTTGTAGCGCTGTAAACAAACCCCGGCCTTGTGCCGGGGTTTGTGTTTCCGGGTTATATGATCACCATAAAACCCTGTGGGAGCTGGCTTGCCAGCGGTGACGGCTTATCATCCAACATGAAGGGTGACTGACCCACCGCTATCGCCAGCAAGCCAGCTCCCTCAGGGACTGGGTTTCAACCACTAGATTGAGGAAGATTTATGGAATGGCTCCCCCACATCACCGTCGCCACCATCGTCGAGGACAACGGTCGCTTTCTGATGGTTGAAGAGCACAAGGCCGGCCGCAACGTGCTCAACCAGCCCGCCGGTCATCTCGACCCTGACGAAACCCTGATCGATGCCGCCATTCGTGAAACCCTCGAAGAAACCGGCTGGGACGTCGAACCCACCGGCGTGGTCGGCATTTATCTGTACACCGCACCCAGCAACGGCGTGACCTACCAACGCATCTGCTTCGTCGCCAAAGCACTGAAACATCACCCGGATTATCAGCTCGACGACGGCATTGTCGGCGCCAAGTGGCTGACCCGCGACGAATTAATCGAGCAGCGCGAGCATTGGCGCAGCGAGCTGATCATCCGTTGCATCGATGATTATCTGGCCGGCCATCACTTCGGCCTCGAATTGATCCGCCCTTCTCTTTAGCCTTGAGGCCGCGAGCCTGATAGAATCGCGTCCTTTTTAAAGACACTCATTGAATCCCTATGCGTGATCCAGCCCCTTCTGACACATCCAAGAAGCGCGTCATTGTCGGCATGTCCGGCGGCGTGGACTCTTCCGTTTCCGCTCTCCTGCTGATCGAGCAGGGTTACGCGGTGGAAGGCCTGTTCATGAAGAACTGGGAAGAAGACGACGGAACGGAATACTGCACCGCCATGGACGACCTGGCGGATGCCCAGGCTGTCTGCGACAAGATCGGCATCAAGCTGCACACCGCCAACTTCGCTGCCGAGTACTGGGACAACGTGTTCGAGCACTTCCTGGCCGAATACAAGGCCGGGCGCACGCCGAACCCGGACATCCTGTGCAACCGCGAGATCAAGTTCAAGGCGTTCCTCGACTACGCCATGATGCTCGGTGCCGACCTGATCGCCACCGGCCACTACGTGCGCCGCCGCGACATTGATGGCCGCACCGAGCTGCTCAAAGGCCTCGATGCCAACAAGGATCAAAGCTACTTCCTGCACGCCGTCGGCGGCGAACAGATCGCCAAGACCCTGTTCCCGGTCGGCGAACTGGAAAAACCTGAAGTCCGCGCAATTGCCGAGAAGTACGAACTGGCGACCGCCAAGAAGAAGGATTCCACCGGGATCTGCTTCATCGGCGAACGGCGCTTCAGCGACTTCCTCAAGCAGTACCTGCCGGCACAGCCGGGCGAGATCAAGACTACCGAAGGCGAAGTCATCGGCCGTCACCACGGCTTGATGTACCACACCATCGGTCAGCGTCAGGGCCTGGGCATCGGCGGTCTGAAAGATGCCGGCGATGAGCCGTGGTACGTGCTGCGCAAAGATCTGGACAACAACGAACTGATCGTCGGCCAGGGCAACAACCATCCGTGGTTGTTCTCCAGCGCCCTGCTCGCCTCGGAAATCTACTGGGTCAACCCGGTCGACCTGAGCCAGCCTCGTCGCCTGACTGCCAAAGTGCGTTATCGCCAGAGCGATCAGGCCTGCACGCTGGAGCAGACTGCAACCGGCTACCGCGCCGTGTTCGATGAGCCGCAACGCGCGGTAACACCGGGCCAATCCGTGGTGTTCTATGACGGTGAAATCTGCCTCGGCGGCGGCGTGATCGAAGTCGCCGAGCCATGGAGTGGTCAGGCATGAGCCCGACTCAGGAGCAACTGACGGCGCTGGGCGGTGTATTTCTCGCGGCCGTGCTGGTCGACCGGATCGCCAAAAGCGGGCAGACCAGCGAAGCCGGCCTGACCTGCATGCTCGGCAGTCTGTTGGTACGCGACCCGAAAGACACCCTGGACGTATACGGCGGCGACGACCTCAATCTGCGCGAAGGCTATCGCGCACTGATCGGCGCCCTTGAACGCGATCCGAGCACGTTGCAGCGCGAACCGTTGCGCTATGCCCTGTCGATGCTCGGTCTCGAGCGGCAACTGGCCAAGCGCGACGACATGCTCGATGCGATCGGCAAGCGTCTGCCGCAGATCCAGTCCCAGGTCGAACATTTCGGCCCGGCGCACGAAAACGTCATTGCCGCATGCGGCGCGCTGTATCAGGACACCCTGAGCACGCTGCGCCAACGCATTCAGGTGCACGGCGACATGCGCAACCTGCAACAGCCAAGCAATGCCTCGAAGATTCGTGCCCTGCTGCTCGCCGGGATTCGCTCGGCGCGCCTGTGGCGTCAGCTCGGCGGCCATCGCTGGCAGCTGGTGATCAGCCGACGCAAGCTGCTCAAAGAGCTGTATCCGCTGATGCGCAGCGAGTAAATCGCCCGCAACAAACGCTTTGAAGTCTGTAACGCGTAATACGCCGGTCAGTTGGCAACGGACCGGCGGATTTTTTCATGTATGATACGCGCCCCATTTCGTTGCCCGACTGTCCGAGAACACCCCATGCAGCTTTCTTCGCTCACTGCGGTTTCCCCTGTTGACGGCCGCTACGCCGGCAAAACCCAGGCCCTGCGCCCGATTTTCAGCGAGTACGGTCTGATCCGTGCCCGTGTTCTGGTTGAAGTGCGCTGGCTCCAGCGCCTGGCCGCCCACGCCGGTATTCCTGAAGTGCCAGCCTTCTCCGCCGAGGCCAACGCCGTTCTCAATGAACTGGCTGAAAACTTCTCGCTGGAGCACGCCGAGCGCGTCAAAGAGATCGAGCGCACCACCAACCACGACGTCAAGGCGATCGAATACCTGCTCAAAGAGCAAGCCGCCAAACTGCCTGAGTTGGCCGCCGTCAGCGAATTCATCCACTTTGCCTGCACCAGCGAGGACATCAACAACCTGTCCCACGCCCTGATGCTGCGCGAAGGCCGTGACGATGTAATGCTGCCGCTGATGCGTCAGACCTGCGACGCCATCCGCGAGCTGGCAATCCGTTTCGCCGACGTGCCGATGCTGTCGCGCACCCACGGCCAACCAGCCTCCCCGACCACTCTGGGTAAAGAGCTGGCGAACGTGGTTTACCGCCTCGAGCGTCAAATCGCTCAAGTCGCTGCCGTTCCGCTGCTGGGCAAGATCAACGGCGCTGTCGGCAACTACAACGCTCACCTGTCGGCTTACCCGCAGATCGACTGGGAAGCCAACGCCCGCGCCTTCATCGAAGACGAGCTGGGTCTGGGTTTCAACCCGTACACCACGCAGATCGAACCGCACGACTACATCGCCGAGCTGTTCGACGCCATTGCGCGCTTCAACACTATTCTGATCGACTTCGACCGTGACATCTGGGGCTACATCTCCCTGGGTTATTTCAAGCAGCGCACCATCGCTGGCGAAATCGGTTCGTCGACCATGCCGCACAAGGTCAACCCGATCGACTTCGAAAACTCCGAAGGCAACCTGGGCATCGCCAACGCGCTGTTCCAGCACCTGGCGAGCAAACTGCCGATCTCCCGCTGGCAGCGCGACCTGACCGACTCCACCGTACTGCGTAACCTCGGTGTCGGCTTCGCCCACAGCGTGATCGCGTACGAAGCCAGCCTCAAAGGCATCAGCAAGCTTGAGCTGAATGCGCAGAAGATCGCCGCTGATCTGGACGCTTGCTGGGAAGTTCTGGCTGAGCCAATCCAGACCGTGATGCGTCGCTACAACATCGAAAACCCGTACGAGAAGCTGAAAGAATTGACCCGCGGCAAGGGCATCAGCCCTGAAGCGTTGCAGACTTTCATCGACGGTCTGGACATGCCAGCCGAAGCGAAAGCCGAGCTGAAACTGCTGACCCCGGCCAACTACATCGGTAACGCTGTAGCGCAAGCCAAACGCATCTGATTGACCGCTTGACCCGTTTGAGACGCCCGGCCGCGCCGGGCGTTTTTATTCCCGTCTGAAAAGTGCTTTTTTTCAATAGGTTACATATGAATTCCGATATTCCTCTTCAACTTCTGGGCGGCCTCACGGCGCGCGAATTCCTGCGCGACTACTGGCAGAAAAAGCCACTGCTGATCCGTCAGGCGATTCCTGACTTCGAAAGCCCGATCGACGCCGACGAACTGGCCGGCCTGGCCCTGGAAGAAGAAGTTGAATCGCGCCTGGTGATCGAGCACGGCGAGCGCCCATGGGAGCTGCGTCGCGGTCCGTTCGCTGAAGACGAATTCAGCAAATTGCCGGAAAAAGAGTGGACCCTGCTCGTTCAGGCAGTCGACCAGTTCGTGCCGGAAGTCAACGAGTTGCTGGAAAGCTTCCGCTTTCTGCCGAGCTGGCGCGTCGACGACGTGATGATCAGTTACGCCGCACCAGGTGGCAGCGTTGGTCCGCACTTCGACAACTACGACGTGTTCCTGCTGCAAGGCCACGGCAAGCGCAACTGGAAAATCGGCCAGATGTGCGATTCCGAGAGCCCGCTGCTGCAACACGCGGACCTGCGCATCCTCGCTGAATTCGAACAGACTGAAGAGTGGGTTCTGGAACCGGGCGACATGCTTTACCTGCCGCCGCGCCTGGCCCACTGCGGCGTCGCCGTGGATAGCTGCATGACCTACTCGGTCGGCTTCCGCGCACCAAGCGCGTCCGAAGTGCTGACCCACTTCACCGATTTCCTCAGCCAGTTCCTGACTGACGAAGAGCGCTATACCGATGCCGACGCGCAGCCAGCGGTCGATCCGCATCAGATTCAACACGACGCACTGGATCGCCTGAAGAGCCTGCTCGCCGAGCACATGAGCGACGAGCGCCTGTTGCTGACCTGGTTCGGCCAGTACATGACCGAGCCGCGCTACCCGGAACTGGTCGTCGGCCCGGAAGAAGTCGAAGAAGAAGACTTCCTCAGCGCCCTGCAGGATGGCGCCGTGCTGATCCGCAACCCAAGCGCACGTTTGGCGTGGTCGGAAGTAGATGACGATCTGCTGCTGTTCGCCAGCGGCCAGAGCCGTTACCTGCCGGGCAAACTGCGTGAGCTGCTGAAACTGATCTGCGCCGCCGATGCCTTGCATGTCGACAACCTTGGCGAGTGGCTGAACGACGAAGACGGTCGTGGCCTGTTGTGCGAGCTGGTCAAGCAAGGGAGCCTGGGGTTCGCCGATGAATAAGATTCGCGTACGTGTCGCAGATTGGCAAAAGGACATCGCCGAGATCCGCCGCATTCGTGAGACGGTATTTATCGCTGAGCAATCGGTGCCACCTGAGCTGGAATGGGACGCGGATGACGCAAGCGCGGTGCATTTTCTGGCTTTTGAAGGCGACTTTCCGATCGGCACTGCGCGCCTGCTGCCCGACGGGCACATCGGCCGGGTGTCGGTGCTCAAAGACTGGCGCGGCATGAAGGTCGGTGATGCGCTGATGCAAGCGGTCATCGCTGAAGCTGAAGCGCGCGGTCTGAAGCAGCAGATGCTCAGCGCTCAGGTGCAGGCTACGGCGTTTTATGAGCGCCTGGGTTTCAGCCTGGTCAGTGAAGAGTTCCTGGAAGCAGGGATTCCACACGTCGATATGGTTCGCCATTCGGCTTAAAACCGAGGCGTGGCCTTCGCGAGCAGGCTCGCTCCCACAGGGAACCTCAGTGGACACAGATTTGTGTCAAACAGAAAACCACTGTGGGAGCGAGCATTAGCTCGCGAAGAGGCCCTGAAGCACACTGTAAAACGCCCCGACATCCCACGATGCCGGGGCGTTTTGCTGTCTACGATTCAACTTGCCCCACCCCAGGCCGACAAACTGGCAATATCAAGCCTTTCGAAAGCGGAGATAACGGACATGTCCCTACGCACCCTGCTCACCACCCTGCTGCTCGGCTGCAGTTTTTCGGTGATGGCAGCCACAGAAGTCGTCCCCCTCAAGTACCGCACCAGCGCCGACATGCTGCCGATGGCGCAAGACTTCATCGGCAAGGACGGCCAGGTCAACGCCTATGGCAACCAGTTGATCGTCAAAGCCGAGCAGGACAAGATCGAGGAACTAAAGGCGCTGATCACTCAGCTCGACACGGCGCCAAAACGCCTGCTGATCACCGTCGACACCAATGAAAACAACGGCCGTGGCGATGAAGGTTATTCGGTCAATGGTGCGCAGACCCGCATCATCAGCCGCAGCACCTCCAGCCGTGACGGCGGCGTCCAGCAAGTCCAGGCCACCGACGGCATGCCGGCGCTGATCCAGGTCGGCCAGAGCGTGCCGATCACCAGCAGCCAGAGCAACTCCTACGGCGATTACAGCAGCCAGACCGAGTACCGCAACGTCACCCAGGGTTTCTACGTCACCGCCAGCGTCACCGGCGACATCGTTCACCTGGCAATCACGACCAATCGCGACCGCATGAGCCAGGAACGTCCCGATGTAGTGAACGTGCAAAGTACCGACACAACCGTCAGCGGACGTCTCGGCGAGTGGATCACTCTGGCCGGCGTGAATCGCCAGACTCAGGCCGACAAACAGGGCCTGGCCCGCAGCTACTCGACTCAAGGCCGGGATGACATGACCTTGAAGGTAAAAGTCGAAGCCTTGGACTAAACCACCGAAAACTGACTGATTAGTCGTATTAGACGAAAGATGTAGTGCTTGAAAAAAAGCACTACAAAACGTTTGACGAGGCAAAAAAGCGAAGGCATGATGGCCTCGCTCCCGCTAATCAGAGGCCCTGGCAAGGGTCTTCGAAGCGATGTTCGCATCTACCCCGCGAACCGCTTCGTGTCTGTACCGCCCACAAGGTGTGTTTGACGAGGTTGCCGACTGGAACGAAGTTGTCCCGAGGGACGGAAGCGTAATTAGGTAACCCGGCTTCACGCTGTAGTTCGTACAAAGGCCCACGACGCCCGAATGCGCCCGCAGTCCGCCCTTACCTGCTCACTTCCCCTCGAGCCCATCGTTCATCCCGTCGCCTACCCCGCCGAATCCGACTTGACCGCCTAAGCTTCTGGTCAGCGAGCGCAGGAATTTTCCACCGCAGAACAACTTTTCATAAAAGACGCGACGAGGTTTATCTCCATGGCACTGACACGCGAACAGCAAATTGCAGCCCTCGAAAAAGACTGGGCTGAAAACCCGCGCTGGAAAGGCGTGACCCGCGCTTACTCCGCTGCTGACGTCGTCCGCCTGCGTGGCTCGGTTCAACCTGAGCACACTTTTGCAAAACTCGGCGCCGAGAAGCTGTGGAACCTGGTCACCCAGGGTGCCAAGCCGTCCTTCCGTCCAGACAAAGATTTCGTCAACTGCATGGGCGCCCTGACCGGCGGCCAGGCTGTTCAGCAGGTCAAGGCCGGTATCCAGGCCATTTACCTGTCCGGCTGGCAAGTCGCTGCGGACAACAACTCCGCAGAATCGATGTACCCGGACCAGTCGCTGTACCCGGTGGACTCGGTTCCAACCGTGGTCAAGCGCATCAACAACTCGTTCCGTCGTGCTGACCAGATCCAGTGGAAAGCCGGCAAAGGCCCGGGCGACGAAGGCTACATCGACTACTTCGCTCCGATCGTGGCTGACGCCGAAGCCGGTTTCGGCGGCGTGCTGAACGCTTACGAGCTGATGAAGAGCATGATCGAAGCAGGCGCCGCCGGCGTTCACTTCGAAGACCAACTGGCTTCCGTGAAAAAATGCGGCCACATGGGCGGCAAAGTACTGGTTCCTACTCAGGAAGCCGTACAGAAGCTGACCGCTGCACGTCTGGCTGCTGACGTTGCCGGTACACCGACCATCATTCTGGCGCGTACCGATGCGAACGCTGCTGACCTGCTGACTTCCGATTGCGACCCGTACGACCAGCCGTTCGTGACTGGCGAGCGTACTCAGGAAGGTTTCTACAAGGTTCGTGCCGGTCTGGACCAGGCAATCGCCCGTGGCCTGGCTTACGCACCGTACGCCGACCTGATCTGGTGCGAAACCGCCAAGCCGGATCTGGACGAAGCCCGTCGCTTTGCTGAAGCGATCAAAAAGGAATACCCGGACCAACTGCTGTCGTACAACTGCTCGCCTTCCTTCAACTGGAAGAAAAACCTGGACGACGCGACCATCGCCAAGTTCCAGCGCGAACTGTCCGCCATGGGCTACAAGCACCAGTTCATCACCCTGGCCGGCATTCACAACATGTGGCACAGCATGTTCAACCTGGCGCACGACTACGCCCGCAACGACATGACTGCCTACGTGAAGCTGCAAGAGCAGGAATTCGCTGACGCCTCCAAGGGTTACACCTTCGTGGCGCACCAGCAGGAAGTGGGCACCGGCTACTTCGACGACATGACCACCGTGATTCAAGGTGGCACGTCTTCGGTAACCGCGCTGACCGGTTCGACCGAAGAAGAACAGTTCCACTGATCGACTTCACTGAGTAAACGGCCGTTGCGCAACGATTAAAAGCTAACCGCAGCGCTGCACATCTGACGCCCCGACTGGTTCGGGGCGTTTTTTTTCGCCTGCGGTTCCTCAAACGCCACAGACCTCTTGTGGGAGCGAGCCTGCTCGCTCCCACAGGTGTCGTCTTCAGCCTGCAAGACAAAACATTGATCCAGATCGGCATTCGCGCCAGGAAAATCAGCTAAAACGGACGCCGCCGCTACTTGCAGTAATGGGTATATAAGACAACTTCCCAACGACTGCGCCGCTAAATAGTTACAAAACCACCCCAAACGATATTAATTATCATTCAGTCACAACTATGTTCGTTACATCCACGACAAAACATTATTCATTGAAACCCGGCTAATGCCCGCAACGCATGGGCCTCAGGGCATTCGAGGTGCGCTATGTCCTTATTCCAATAAATAATTTCGCTATAGGAATTTTACTTGCTGGGTGTTTAGCCATAAAATCAGCGCGATTGATTGCTGCGACATATCGTCACTGCCTATTTCTTTATCAAGCTCAGAGACCTTTGCTCTCTGTTAAGGATTACCAGCATGCCCGAAGCGACAGGACTCATGGCCCACAACTGGGGCTTTGCCATTTTCCTTTTGGGTGTCGTCGGCCTGTGTGCCTTCATGCTTGGTGTCTCCAGCCTCCTCGGGTCAAAAGCCTGGGGCCGCAGCAAAAACGAGCCGTTCGAGTCGGGCATGCTACCTACCGGTGGCGCCCGCTTGCGGCTCTCAGCCAAATTCTATCTGGTCGCGATGCTCTTCGTGATCTTCGATATCGAAGCCCTCTTTCTCTTTGCATGGTCTGTGTCCGTCCGCGAAAGCGGCTGGACCGGATTCGTCGAAGCTCTCGTTTTCATAGCAATTCTGTTGGCAGGTCTTGTCTACCTGTTCCGAGTGGGCGCCCTTGACTGGGCTCCGGAAGCTCGTCGCAAGCGGCAGGCGAAGCTGAAACAATGAGGCTTTGGCAATGCAATACAATCTCACCAGGATCGACCCCGATGCTCCTAACGATCAGTACCCGATCGGCGAACGGGAAACCGTTTCCGATCCGTTAGAGGATCAAGTTCACAAAAACATTTTCATGGGCAAGCTCGAAGACGTGCTGAGTGGCGCGGTCAACTGGGGACGTAAAAACTCCCTGTGGCCGTACAACTTCGGCCTGTCGTGCTGCTACGTGGAAATGACCACCGCCTTCACGGCACCCCACGACATCGCGCGCTTTGGCGCCGAAGTTATCCGGGCATCGCCGCGTCAGGCCGACTTCATGGTTATCGCCGGTACCTGCTTCATCAAGATGGCGCCGATCATTCAGCGTCTCTATGAGCAAATGCTCGAACCGAAATGGGTTATCTCCATGGGTTCGTGCGCCAACTCCGGCGGCATGTACGACATCTACTCTGTGGTTCAAGGGGTGGACAAGTTCCTGCCGGTGGACGTCTACGTACCTGGCTGCCCGCCCCGTCCAGAAGCATTTCTGCAAGGCTTGATGCTGTTGCAGGAATCGATTGGCAAGGAGCGTCGCCCGCTTTCCTGGGTCGTTGGTGATCAAGGCGTTTATCGCGCCGACATGCCTTCGCAGAAGGAACAGCGCCGCGAACAGCGAATCGCAGTGACCAACCTGCGCAGCCCTGACGAAGTCTGATCCAGATCTGTTCTTAACAAGAAACGAGAAGCTGGCTTCATTCTTTACGTTGACCGAAAGCGAAAAAATAACCATGACTACAGGCAGCGCTCTGTACATCCCGCCTTATAAGGCAGACGACCAGGATGTGGTCGTTGAATTGAACAACCGTTTTGGCCCAGAGGCGTTCACCGCCCAGCCAACCCGCACCGGCATGCCGGTGCTGTGGGTGGCGCGTGCCAGACTCGTCGAAGTCCTGACTTTCCTGCGCAACCTGCCCAAGCCGTACGTCATGCTCTATGACCTGCACGGCGTGGACGAGCGTCTGCGCACCAAGCGTCAAGGGCTGCCATCGGACGCCGAGTTCACCGTGTTCTATCACCTCATGTCGCTTGAGCGTAATAGTGACGTGATGATCAAGGTCGCCTTGTCCGAGAGCGACCTGAGCTTGCCGACCGTCACCAGCATATGGCCGAACGCCAACTGGTACGAGCGTGAAGTCTGGGACATGTACGGCATCGACTTTAAAGGCCACCCGCACCTGTCGCGCATCATGATGCCGCCGACCTGGGAAGGTCACCCGCTGCGCAAGGACTTCCCGGCGCGCGCCACCGAATTCGATCCGTACAGCCTCAACCTCGCCAAGCAACAGCTTGAGGAAGAAGCCGCGCGCTTCCGTCCTGAAGACTGGGGCATGAAGCGTTCCGGCGTGAACGAGGACTACATGTTCCTCAACCTTGGCCCGAACCACCCTTCGGCTCACGGTGCCTTCCGTATCATTCTGCAACTGGACGGTGAAGAAATCGTCGACTGCGTTCCGGACATCGGCTACCACCACCGTGGCGCCGAGAAGATGGCCGAGCGTCAGTCCTGGCACAGCTTCATCCCGTATACCGACCGTATCGACTACCTCGGCGGCGTGATGAACAACCTGCCGTACGTGCTCTCGGTCGAGAAGCTGGCCGGCATCAAGGTGCCCGAGAAGGTCGACGTCATCCGCATCATGATGGCCGAGTTCTTCCGGATCACCAGCCACCTGCTGTTCCTGGGTACTTACATCCAGGACGTTGGCGCAATGACGCCGGTGTTCTTCACCTTCACCGACCGCCAGAAGGCGTACACGGTGATCGAAGCCATTACCGGTTTCCGTCTGCACCCGGCCTGGTACCGCATCGGTGGCGTTGCCCACGACCTGCCGCGCGGTTGGGAAAAACTGGTGAAAGACTTCGTTGAATGGCTGCCAAAACGCCTCGACGAATACACCAAGGCTGCCCTGCAGAACAGCATCCTCAAGGGTCGTACCATCGGCGTTGCCGCCTACAACACCAAAGAGGCCCTGGAATGGGGCGTCACCGGTGCCGGCCTGCGTTCGACCGGTTGCGATTTCGACCTGCGTAAAGCGCGTCCGTACTCGGGCTACGAGAACTTCGAGTTCGAAGTGCCGCTGGCCGCCAACGGCGATGCCTACGACCGCTGCATGGTGCGCGTTGAAGAAATGCGCCAGAGCATCAAGATCATCGACCAGTGCATGCGCAACATGCCGGAAGGCCCGTACAAGGCGGATCACCCGCTGACCACGCCGCCGCCCAAAGAGCGCACGCTGCAGCACATCGAAACCTTGATCACGCACTTCCTGCAAGTTTCGTGGGGCCCGGTCATGCCGGCTAACGAATCCTTCCAGATGATCGAAGCGACCAAGGGCATCAACAGTTATTACCTGACGAGCGACGGCGGCACCATGAGCTACCGTACCCGGATCCGCACTCCAAGCTTCCCGCATCTGCAACAGATCCCTTCGGTGATCAAAGGCAGCATGGTCGCGGACTTGATTGCGTACCTGGGTAGTATCGACTTCGTTATGGCCGACGTGGACCGCTAAGCATGAACAGCACGCTTATCCAGACAGACCGTTTCACCTTGAGTGAAACCGAGCGCTCGGCCATCGAGCACGAGCTGCATCACTACGAAGACCCGCGCGCGGCGTCGATCGAAGCCCTGAAGATCGTTCAGAAAGAACGTGGCTGGGTGCCGGATGGCGCCCTGTATGCCATCGGCGAGATGCTCGGCATCCCGGCCAGCGACGTTGAAGGTGTGGCGACGTTCTATAGCCAGATCTTCCGTCAGCCAGTCGGCCGTCACATCATTCGCGTCTGCGACAGCATGGTCTGCTACATCGGCGGCCACGAGTCGGTGGTCAGCGAAATCCAGAACAATCTGGGCATCGGCCTGGGTCAGACCACCACCGACGGTCGTTTCACCCTGCTGCCTGTCTGCTGCCTCGGCAACTGCGACAAGGCACCGGCGCTGATGATCGACGACGACACCTTTGGTGATGTGCAGCCTGCCGGCGTCGCCAAACTGCTCGAGGGCTACGTATGACCCTGACATCTTTCGGTCCTGCCAACCGCATTCAGCGGTCGGCCGAAACTCACCCCCTGACCTGGCGTCTGCGTGACGACGGCGAGGCCGTGTGGCTCGACGAGTACCAGGCCAAGAACGGTTACGCCGCAGCGCGCAAAGCCTTCGCCGACATGAGCCAGGACGACATCGTCCAGACCGTGAAAGACGCAGGCCTCAAAGGTCGCGGCGGTGCAGGCTTCCCCACGGGCGTCAAGTGGGGCCTGATGCCCAAGGACGAATCCATCAACATCCGCTACCTGCTGTGCAACGCGGATGAAATGGAGCCGAACACCTGGAAAGACCGCATGCTGATGGAGCAACTGCCCCATCTGCTGATCGAAGGCATGCTGATCAGCGCGCGCGCGCTGAAAACCTACCGTGGCTATATCTTCCTGCGTGGCGAGTACACCACCGCCGCCAAGCACCTCAACCGTGCCGTGGAAGAAGCCAAGGCTGCTGGCCTGCTGGGCAAGAACATTCTGGGCTCAGGCTTCGATTTCGAGCTGTTCGTCCACACTGGCGCCGGGCGTTACATCTGTGGTGAAGAAACCGCACTGATCAACTCCCTCGAAGGCCGCCGCGCCAACCCGCGCTCCAAGCCGCCCTTCCCTGCCGCCGTCGGCGTGTGGGGCAAGCCGACTTGCGTGAACAACGTGGAAACCCTGTGCAACGTGCCGGCGATCATTGCCGACGGCGTTGACTGGTACAAATCGTTGGCCCGCGAAGGCTCTGAAGACATGGGCACCAAGCTCATGGGCTTCTCCGGCAAGGTCAAGAATCCGGGGCTGTGGGAATTGCCATTCGGCGTCACCGGTCGCGAGTTGTTCGAAGACTACGCCGGCGGCATGCGCGACGGTTTCAAACTCAAGGCCTGGCAGCCAGGCGGGGCCGGTACCGGTTTCCTCCTGCCAGAACACCTCGACGCACAAATGTACGCCGGCGGCATTGCCAAAGTAGGCACCCGTATGGGTACCGGTCTGGCCATGGCGGTGGATGACAGCGTCAACATGGTCTCGCTGCTGCGCAACATGGAGCAGTTCTTCGCCCGCGAATCCTGCGGTTTCTGCACCCCGTGCCGCGATGGTTTGCCATGGAGCGTCAAGCTCTTGATGGCCATCGAACAGGGCAAGGGTCAGCCAGGCGACATCGAGACCCTGCTGGGTCTGGTCGGTTTCCTCGGCCCGGGCAAAACCTTCTGTGCTCACGCACCGGGTGCCGTGGAGCCGTTGGGCAGTGCCATCAAATACTTCCGTCCAGAGTTCGAAGCCGGTATCGCGCCTGCAAGCGCCGTCCCGCCTCTGGCAAGGCCGATCGTAATCGGCGCGTAAACGCTTAAAAGGCGAAGGGTCCGTGCCCTTCGCCTTTCGTCCGATGACGCCTTTCGGGGCTGACTGGATTCGGACGGATAACAAGATTCCATTAGCCACGCCCGCTGACACCGGGCCAACGAAGACCTTTGAACCATGGCCACTATCCACGTAGACGGCAAAGCGCTCGAAGTCGACGGGGCAGACAACCTGTTACAGGCATGTCTGTCGCTGGGCCTCGACATTCCATATTTCTGCTGGCACCCCGCGCTAGGTAGCGTCGGGGCCTGCCGCCAGTGCGCGGTCAAGCAGTACACCGACGAGAACGACACCCGTGGTCGCATCGTCATGTCCTGCATGACGCCCGCCACCGACAACACCTGGATCTCCATCGACGATGATGAGTCCAAGGCATTCCGCGCCAGTGTTGTCGAATGGCTGATGACCAACCACCCGCACGACTGCCCAGTCTGTGAGGAAGGCGGTCACTGCCACCTGCAAGACATGACAGTGATGACCGGCCACAACGAGCGCCGTTATCGCTTCACCAAACGTACTCACCAGAATCAGCAACTGGGCCCGTTCATTTCCCACGAAATGAACCGCTGCATCGCTTGCTACCGCTGCGTGCGTTTCTATAAAGACTACGCTGGCGGCACCGACCTCGGTGTGTTCGGCGCCCACGACAACGTGTACTTCGGTCGCGTCGAAGACGGCACCCTCGAAAGCGAGTTCTCCGGCAACCTCACCGAGGTCTGCCCGACCGGGGTGTTCACCGACAAGACTCACTCCGAGCGCTACAACCGCAAGTGGGACATGCAGTTCTCGCCGAGCATCTGCCATGGCTGCTCGAGCGGTTGCAACATCTCTCCGGGCGAGCGTTACGGCGAACTGCGTCGCATCGAAAACCGTTTCAACGGTTCGGTGAACCAATACTTCCTGTGCGACCGTGGCCGTTTCGGTTATGGCTACGTCAACCGCACCGACCGTCCACGTCAGCCGCTGCTGGCCGACGGCACCAAGCTGAGCCTCGACGCTGCGCTGGATAAAGCCGCCGATCTGCTGCGCGGTCGCAACATCGTCGGTATCGGTTCGCCGCGTGCCAGCCTCGAAAGCAACTACGCGTTGCGTGAACTGGTAGGCGCCGAACACTTCTACTCGGGTATCGAAGCGTCCGAACTGGAGCGCATCCGTCTGGTCCTGCAAGTGCTGAATGACAGCCCGCTGCCAGTACCGAACATGCGTGACATCGAAGATCACGACGCCATCTTCGTGCTCGGTGAAGACCTGACCCAGACCGCCGCCCGTATGGCGTTGTCGCTGCGTCAGTCGGTCAAGGGCAAAGCCGAAGAAATGGCCGACGCCATGCGCGTACAACCATGGCTCGATGCCGCGGTGAAGAACATCGGTCAGCACGCGCTGAACCCGCTGTTCATTGCCAGCCTGGCTGAAACCAAGCTCGACGACATCGCCGAAGAATGCGTTCACGCAGCTCCGGACGATCTGGCGCGCATCGGTTTTGCTGTGGCTCACGCACTGGATGCCAGCGCACCGGCTGTTGAAGGCCTGGACGCTGAAGCACTGGAACTGGCCAAGCGCATCGCTGATGCCCTGCTCGCCGCCAAGCGTCCGCTGATCATCGCCGGTACTTCGCTGGGTTCCAAAGCGCTGATCGAGGCTGCTGCCAATATCGCGAAGGCTCTGAAGCTGCGTGAGAAGAACGGTTCCATCAGCCTGATCGTGCCGGAAGCCAACAGCCTCGGCTTGGCGATGCTCGGTGGCGAATCGGTTGATGCTGCGCTGCAAGCAGTGATTGATGGCAAGGCCGACGCTATCGTCGTGCTGGAAAACGATCTCTACACCCGCACCGCCAAAGACAAGGTCGATGCAGCCCTGAACGCCGCGAAAGTGGTGATCGTCGCTGACCATCAGAAAACCGCTACCAGTGATCGCGCGCATCTGGTTCTGCCAGCCGCGAGCTTTGCTGAAGGCGACGGTACGCTGGTCAGCCAGGAAGGTCGCGCCCAGCGTTTCTTCCAGGTTTTCGATCCGCAATACCTGGACGCGAGCATTCTGGTGCACGAAGGCTGGCGCTGGCTGCACGCCCTGCGCGCCACCCTGCTGAATCAGCCAATCGACTGGACGCAACTCGACCACGTGACCGCTGCCGTTGCTTCGAGCACCGCGCAACTGGCGCGTATTGTCGACGCTGCACCGTCCGCGGCGTTCCGTATCAAAGGTCTGAAACTGGCGCGTGAGCCGCTGCGTTATTCCGGTCGCACCGCGATGCGCGCCGACATCAGCGTTCACGAACCTCGCACCCCGCAAGACAAAGACACCGCGTTCGCCTTCTCCATGGAAGGTTACTCGGGCTCTGCCGAACCGCGTCAGCAAGTGCCGTTTGCCTGGTCGCCGGGCTGGAACTCGCCGCAAGCCTGGAACAAGTTCCAGGACGAAGTCGGTGGTCACCTGCGCGCTGGCGATCCGGGCACCCGCCTGATCGAAAGCACTGGCGATTCGCTGAACTGGTTCGCTGCCGCGCCGCGTGCGTTCAACCCGATGCCGGGTACCTGGCAAGCCGTGCCGTTCTTCCACCTGTTCGGCAGCGAAGAAACCTCTTCGAAAGCCGCTCCGGTTCAGGAACGTATTCCAGCGGCTTACGTTGCACTGGCCAAGTCCGAAGCGGATCGCCTGGGCGTCAACGAAGGTGCGCTGCTGAGCCTGAACGTGGCCGGTCAGACCCTGCGTCTGCCGCTGCGCATCAATGAAGAACTGGGCGCAGGTCTGGTGGCATTGCCTGCGGGCATCGCCGGCATTCCACCGGCATTCGCCGGCGTATCCGTCGACGGTCTGCAGGAGGCAGCGCAATGACCTGGTTCACCCCTGAAGTGATCGATGTGATCCTGACGGTCGTCAAAGCCATCGTGATTCTGCTGGCCGTTGTGGTCGCAGGCGCGTTGCTCAGCTTTGTCGAACGTCGCCTGCTGGGCTGGTGGCAGGACCGTTACGGTCCGAACCGCGTTGGTCCGTTTGGTATGTTCCAGATCGCCGCCGACATGCTGAAGATGTTCTTCAAGGAAGACTGGACGCCACCGTTTGCCGACAAGGTGATTTTCACCCTGGCACCGGTTGTGGCCATGTCGGCCTTGCTGATTGCGTTCGCGATCATCCCGATCACCCCGACCTGGGGTGTCGCGGACCTGAACATCGGCCTGCTGTTCTTCTTCGCCATGGCCGGTCTGTCGGTCTACGCGGTGCTGTTCGCCGGCTGGTCGAGTAACAACAAGTTCGCCCTGCTGGGTGCCTTGCGTGCCTCGGCGCAGACCGTGTCCTACGAAGTGTTCATGGGCCTGGCCCTGATGGGCATCGTGGTGCAGGTCGGTTCGTTCAACATGCGCGACATCGTCGAGTACCAGGCGCAGAACCTGTGGTTCATCATTCCGCAGTTCTTCGGCTTCTGTACCTTCTTCATCGCTGGCGTCGCCGTGACTCACCGTCACCCGTTCGACCAGCCGGAAGCGGAACAGGAACTGGCTGACGGTTACCACATTGAATACGCCGGCATGAAATGGGGCATGTTCTTCGTTGGCGAATACATCGGCATCATCTTGATCTCGGCGCTGCTGGTCACCCTGTTCTTCGGTGGCTGGCACGGTCCGTTCGGCATCCTGCCGCAACTGTCGTTCCTGTGGTTCGCCCTGAAGACCGCGTTCTTCATCATGCTGTTCATCCTGCTGCGCGCCTCTATCCCGCGTCCGCGTTATGACCAGGTGATGGACTTCAGCTGGAAGTTCTGCCTGCCACTGACCCTGATCAATTTGCTGGTGACCGCTGCGGTTGTGTTGTTGAACACGCCCGCGGTTGCGGTTCAGTGAGGATTTGACCCATGTTCAAATATATTGGCGACATCGTTAAGGGTACCGGTACCCAGTTGCGCAGCCTGGTCATGGTCTTCGGCCATGGCTTTCGCAAGCGCGACACCCTGCAATACCCGGAAGAAGCGGTCTACCTGCCACCACGCTACCGTGGTCGCATCGTCCTGACCCGCGACCCCGATGGCGAAGAACGCTGCGTAGCCTGCAACCTGTGCGCCGTGGCGTGCCCGGTGGGTTGCATCTCGCTGCAGAAAGCTGAAACCGAAGACGGTCGCTGGTACCCGGACTTCTTCCGTATCAACTTCTCGCGCTGCATTTTCTGCGGCCTCTGCGAGGAAGCCTGTCCGACCACCGCAATCCAGTTGACTCCGGATTTCGAGATGGCCGAGTTCAAACGTCAGGACCTGGTGTACGAGAAAGAAGATCTGCTGATCTCCGGCCCCGGCAAAAACCCTGATTACAACTTCTATCGTGTTGCAGGTATGGCAATCGCTGGCAAGCCGAAAGGCTCCGCACAGAACGAAGCCGAACCGATCAACGTGAAGAGCTTGCTGCCTTAAGGAAGAACGATGGAATTCGCTTTCTATTTCGCATCGGGTATCGCTGTCGTGGCCACGCTACGTGTGGTCACCAACACCAACCCTGTGCACGCCCTGCTCTACCTGATCATCTCGTTGATCGCCGTGGCCATGACCTTCTTCGCTCTCGGCGCACCGTTCGCCGGTGTGCTGGAAGTGATCGCCTACGCTGGCGCCATCATGGTGCTGTTCGTGTTCGTGGTGATGATGCTCAACCTCGGCCCCGCCGCGGTTCAGCAGGAACGCGTCTGGCTCAAGCCCGGCATCTGGGCCGGGCCGGTGATTCTCGCCGGCCTGCTGCTGGCCGAATTGCTGTATGTGCTGTTCGCTCACCAGAGCGGCCAGGCCATCGGCCACACCACCGTCGATGCAAAAGCCGTGGGCATCAGCCTGTTCGGCCCGTATCTGCTGGTGGTCGAACTCGCCTCGATGCTGCTGCTTGCCGCAGCCGTCACGGCGTTCCATTTGGGCCGCAACGAGGCGACGGAGTAACTTATGCCTGCTATCCCTCTTGAGCATGGTCTGGCGGTTGCCGGCATCCTGTTCTGCCTCGGCCTCGTCGGCCTGATGGTTCGTCGCAACATTTTGTTCGTGTTGATGAGTCTGGAAGTGATGATGAACGCCTCTGCACTGGCCTTCATCGTTGCAGGCGCCCGTTGGGGCCAGCCGGATGGACAGATCATGTTCATCCTGGTGATCAGCCTTGCAGCTGCCGAGGCCAGTATTGGCCTGGCGATCCTGCTGCAACTGTATCGCCGCTTCCACACGCTCGATATCGACGCTGCCAGTGAGATGCGCGGATGAACCTAATCTTTCTGACTTTCGTATTCCCCCTGATCGGGTTCCTGCTGCTGTCGTTCTCTCGTGGACGCTGGTCGGAAAACCTCTCGGCGCTGATCGGCGTGGGTTCCATTGGCTTGTCGGCGATTGTCACCGCCTACGTCATCTGGCAATTCAACGTCGCGCCTCCCGAAGGCGGTCACTACACCCTGGTGCTGTGGCAGTGGATGGCAGTGGAAGGCTTCAAGCCTGACTTCGCCCTCTACATCGACGGCCTGTCGATCACCATGCTCGGCGTGGTGGTGGGCGTGGGTTTCCTGATCCACCTGTTCGCCTCCTGGTACATGCGCGGTGAAGCGGGTTACTCGCGCTTCTTCTCGTACACCAACCTGTTTATCGCCAGCATGCTGTTCCTGGTCCTGGGCGATAACCTGTTGTTCCTGTACTTCGGCTGGGAAGGCGTGGGCCTGTGCTCGTACCTGTTGATCGGTTTCTACTACAGCAACCGCAACAACGGTAACGCCGCACTCAAGGCCTTCATCGTGACCCGGATCGGCGACGTGTTCATGGCCATCGGCCTGTTCATCCTGTTCCAGCAAGTGGGCACGCTGAACATCCAGGAACTGCTGGTGCTGGCACCGCAGAAATTCCAGGTCGGCGACTTCTGGATCACCCTGGCGACCCTGATGCTGCTGGGCGGCGCTGTCGGTAAATCGGCACAACTGCCATTGCAAACCTGGCTCGCGGACGCGATGGCCGGCCCGACCCCGGTTTCGGCACTGATCCACGCCGCAACCATGGTTACCGCTGGTGTTTACCTGATTGCGCGTACCCACGGTCTGTTCACCCTGGCGCCGGACATCCTGCACCTGGTCGGCATCGTTGGTGGTGTGACGCTGGTACTCGCCGGTTTCGCCGCTCTGGTTCAAACCGACATCAAACGTATCCTCGCCTACTCGACCATGAGCCAGATCGGCTACATGTTCCTGGCGCTGGGTGTGGGTGCCTGGGATGGCGCGATCTTCCACCTGATGACCCACGCCTTCTTCAAGGCGCTGCTGTTCCTTGCCTCCGGTGCGGTGATCGTTGCCTGCCACCACGAGCAGAACATCTTCAAGATGGGCGGCCTGTGGAAGAAACTGCCACTGGCCTACGCCAGCTTCATCGTCGGCGGCGCGGCTCTGTCTGCCCTGCCACTGGTGACCGCGGGCTTCTACTCCAAGGACGAAATCCTCTGGGAAGCGTTCGCCAGCGGCAACCAAGGTCTGCTTTACGCAGGTCTGGTCGGCGCGTTCATGACTTCGCTGTACACCTTCCGCCTGATCTTCATCGCGTTCCACGGTGAAGCCAAGACTGAAGCCCACGCCGGTCACGGCATCGCTCACTGGCTGCCATTGTCGGTGCTGATCGTGCTGTCGACGTTCGTCGGCGCCATGATCGTGCCGCCGCTGCATGGCGTACTGCCGCAAAGCGTTGGCCATGCCGGTGGCGAAGCCAAGCACAGTCTGGAAATCGCCTCGGGCGCCATCGCTCTGGCCGGTATCCTGCTGGCGGCCCTGCTTTTCCTCGGCAAGCGTCGCTTCGTGACGGCGATTGCCAACAGCGGCGTCGGGCGTTTCCTGTCGGCCTGGTGGTTCGCTGCCTGGGGCTTTGACTGGATCTACGACAAACTGTTCGTCAAGCCGTACCTTGCGATCAGCCACATCCTGCGCAAAGACCCGCTCGACCAGACCATCGGTCTGATCCCGCGTATGGCCAAGGGTGGTCACACTGCCCTGAGCCGCACCGAGACCGGTCAACTGCGTTGGTACGCTGCTTCGATGGCTGCTGGTGCCGTGCTGGTAATCGGCGCCATCGTGCTGGTAGCGGTCTGATATGAACCTTGCGAATTTGCGAAAGGAAACGAGCCCGTCATGATTCTGCCTTGGCTAATCCTGATCCCCTTCATCGGCGGCCTGCTGTGCTGGATGGGTGAGCGCTTCGGCGCTACCCTGCCCCGCTGGATTGCGCTGATCACCATGTCCCTGTTGCTCGCGATCGGCCTCTGGCTGTGGGCAACCGGCAACTATTCATTTGCCCCGGCGCCTGGCGCCGATCCGACCTGGGCGCTTGAGTTCAAGCACATCTGGATCGCGCGTTTCGGCATCAGCGTGCACCTGGCCCTCGACGGCCTGTCGCTGTTGATGATCCTGCTGACCGGTCTGCTGGGTATCCTCTCGGTACTCTGCTCGTGGAAAGAGATTCAACGTCACGTTGGCTTCTTCCACCTGAACCTGATGTGGATCCTGGGCGGTGTTGTCGGGGTGTTCCTCGCCCTCGACCTGTTCATGTTCTTCTTCTTCTGGGAAATGATGCTGGTGCCGATGTACTTCCTCATCGCGCTCTGGGGTCACAGTTCTTCGGACGGCAAGAAAACCCGGATCTACGCAGCAACCAAGTTCTTCATCTTCACTCAGGCTTCCGGCCTGATCATGCTGGTGGCGATCCTCGGTCTGGTACTGGTCAACTTCAACAACACTGGCGTGATTACCTTCAACTACGCCGACCTGTTGAAAACCAAGATGTCGATGACCACCGAGTACATCCTGATGCTCGGCTTCTTCATCGCCTTCGCGGTCAAGCTGCCGGTTGTACCGTTCCACTCCTGGTTGCCTGATGCGCACGCCCAGGCACCGACCGCAGGTTCCGTCGACCTCGCCGGTATCCTGCTGAAAACCGCTGCTTACGGCCTGCTGCGTTTCGCCCTGCCGCTGTTCCCGAATGCTTCGGCCGAGTTCGCGCCGATCGCCATGACCCTCGGTCTGATCGGGATCTTCTACGGTGCGTTCCTGGCGTTCGCGCAAACCGACATCAAGCGTCTGATCGCCTTCTCTTCCGTTTCCCACATGGGCTTCGTGTTGATCGGCATTTACTCCGGCAGCCAACTGGCCCTGCAAGGTGCAGTGATCCAGATGCTGGCGCACGGTGTATCGGCAGCCGCACTCTTTATCCTCAGCGGTCAGTTGTACGAGCGTCTGCACACTCGTGACATGCGTGAGATGGGCGGTCTGTGGTCGCGTATTGCTTACCTGCCGGCGATCAGCCTGTTCTTTGCAGCCGCGTCGCTGGGCTTGCCGGGCACGGGTAACTTTGTCGGCGAGTTCCTGATCCTGATCGGTTCTTTTGCAAGCTGGCCCTGGATCACTGCGATTGCCACGTCCGGTCTGGTGTTCGGTTCGGTCTACTCGCTGATCATGATCCACCGTGCGTACTTCGGCCCGTCCAAATCGGATGCGGTCTTGCACGGTATGGACGCTCGCGAACTGATCATGGTGCTAGGCCTTGCGGTGCTGCTGATTTACCTCGGCGTCTACCCGCAACCGTTCCTCGACACTTCTGCCGCCACGATGCATGGCGTACAGCAGTGGCTCGGCACCGCCTTCACTCAACTCGCTTCGGCCCGGTAAGAGCGCTATGGAATTCACGATTCAACACTTTATTGCGCTTGCGCCACTGTTGATCACCAGCCTCACCATTATCGTGGTGATGCTGGCAATCGCCTGGCGCCGCAACCACTCGCAGACCTTCCTGATTTCGGTGGCGGGTCTGAACCTGGCCTTGCTATCGATCCTGCCTGCCTTGAAAGTCGCGCCTCTGGCCGTCACCCCATTGCTGCAGATCGATGCGTTCGCATGCCTGTACATGGCGCTGATCCTGGTCGCCACCCTCGCCTGCGTCACCCTCGCCCACGCCTATCTGGGCGACGGCGGTTCGGGTTACCCGGGCAACCGTGAAGAACTGTACCTGCTGATCCTGATGGCCGCCGCCGGTGGTCTGGTTCTGGTCAGCGCGCAGCACCTGGCCGGGTTGTTCATCGGTCTGGAACTGCTGTCGGTGCCGGTCTACGGTCTGGTGGCTTACGCCTTCTTCAACAAGCGTTCACTGGAAGCCGGCATCAAATACATGGTGCTGTCGGCCGCCGGTTCCGCGTTCCTGCTGTTCGGTATGGCGCTGCTCTACGCAGACGCCGGCTCGCTGAGCTTCACCGGTATTGGTCAGGCACTGGCTGCCACTGGCCTGCCTAGCCCGCTGGCACAACTGGGCCTGGGCATGATGCTGATCGGTCTGGCGTTCAAGTTGTCGCTGGTACCGTTCCACCTGTGGACGCCGGACGTGTACGAAGGTGCTCCGGCACCGGTCGCCGCGTTCCTCGCGACCGCTTCCAAAGTCGCCGTGTTCGCGGTGATGGTGCGTCTGTTCCAGATCTCCCCTGCTGCCAGCAGTGGCGTACTGAGCGACGTGCTGAGCGTAATTGCTGTCGCCTCGATCCTGTTCGGTAACCTGCTGGCCCTGACCCAGAGCAACCTCAAGCGTCTGCTCGGTTACTCGTCCATCGCGCACTTCGGCTACCTGCTGATTGCACTGGTGGCGAGCAAGGGTCTGGCGGTGGAAGCCATCGGCGTCTACCTGGTCACCTACGTGATCACCAGCCTCGGTGCCTTCGGCGTGATCACCCTGATGTCCTCGCCGTACAACGGCCGTGACGCGGATGCCCTGTACGAATACCGCGGCCTGTTCTGGCGCCGTCCGTACCTGACCGCCGTACTGACCGTGATGATGCTGTCCCTGGCCGGTATCCCGCTGACCGCAGGCTTCATTGGCAAGTTCTACATCATCGCTACCGGTGTCGAGTCGCACCAATGGTGGCTGGTCGGTTCGTTGGTACTGGGCAGCGCCATCGGCGTCTTCTACTACCTGCGCGTGATGGTCACCCTGTACCTGATCGAGCCAAACCTGCGTCGCCACGATGCCGAGTTGCACTGGGAACAAAAGGCGGGCGGCGTCATGCTGCTGGCCATCGCCCTGGTTGCGTTCTTCCTCGGCGTTTACCCGCAGCCGTTGCTGACTCTGGTTCAGCAGGCGGGTCTGGCGGGCTGATTGCCCGGTTGGATTTAAGCTACAAATGAAAACGGCACCTTCGGGTGCCGTTTTTTTTGGATATATGTGCAGCGCCCGCCTGTCCCCTCTCCGCCGGATACCTGCCCTTGCTGTGGTTGTAGGAACGCATTCAATCAACGCAGGGAAAACTCATCTCATGCGATGGAAAATTCCCAGGAGATGATTGCCAGATTTGTGTCTCTCACAAGACTCGCTGAAATATCCCACACCCTCCGCGCAAGAAACCCTGGCAAGCACACCACATCCCTCAGACACATCACAAGAACTCCCCCGGACAAAAGCGGCTGGCTCCTGACGTCCCGCGGTTCAATCACAAGATGATGTGTACGTATTTCAACCTCCCATCACTCCCGGAACTGAAACTTCCGGACATTTTTGACCGTTCACAGCCCGCCTAATAGATTCGATCCGTGCAATCAAAAGCACCTTCATCCACAAAAAAAAGGAATTGATCCATGGGCTACATGAGCAGCTGGAACGCCAACAAAATCGTTGAACTGGACGAGGAGCAAGCTCGCGATCCGGAGCACATCGAAGCACTGCAACTGAGTGAGGAAGAGCTGGCCGAACTCGATGCGCAGTGAGTGAACGGACGGGGGTGAAAGCCCCCGTTCTTTTGGAGGATGGAAATCATGGACAGTAACTGGATGATCGAGCGAGAACTGACAGCGGACCAGGCCTGCCAGCGCATTCAAACTGAATTGAGTCGGCTGGGAATGACGCCCGCTACGCTCACCTTGGGTCAGGACGTTGTTGCGGTACAGGCGACCTTTACTGACAGCAATGGTCTGCCTGTCGCGCGCGGCGCCGGCAAAGGTTATGCAGTTCAGGCAGCCATCGGTGCGCTCTACGAAACGCTTGAACACTATTGGACAGACTCGCTCTCGGTGCAGAATGCCCACGCTATTCCCGTGGACTACTTCGCAGACAACGCGATCTTCAACCAAGACCCGGTGCGACTCCTTTCCAGCCAGCAGAACCGCCGAATCGCCTGCCGACGCTACACCTGTCCTCAAGGACACGACCCTTTTTATTACCCGCTCGCGCTGACGTCGCCCAACACACAGCAGTTTTTTGATCAGCAGACCGCGGACTGCCGCGCCTTGCGCCGATACTCGAGCAATAGCGGCACCGCCATCGGCGCCAGTTACGACGAGGCCCTGCTGCATGCCATCAATGAATGCATCGAACGGGACGCAGTTTCGTTGTTTTTGCTGGATCATTTTTATTATCGGAATCAACCGCCACTGCGCCGGATCGCCCGCCCCGGCAATGGCGATACCCTGGGCCAACTGTGGACGGATGTCGAAAGGGAAATCGGCGCGGAGGTCGTGCTGGTGGATATCAGTACCGAATTCGCTGCGCACACTTTCCTGGCGTTTTGCGCCGCATCCGGTGACCGGATTCATGTTTTCGGTTCAGGTTGCTCCCTGGACCCACGCCATGGTGCCTGGCGCGCGCTGACGGAACTGGCGCAGTTGCATCACGTCGCAGAGGGGCCTGAATACACGCAGCATTTGCTAAACGCGAAGCGTCACTTAAGTCCCTTCCCCCGACTATTGCGCTGCCTGCTATTCAATCCTGAGGATCTGCTGCATCGCTGCGCTCAGTCCACGGTGACCCTGCCCCAGGCCAGCGCGCAAAGACCGTTGCCACTGCAGATTGAACAGTTGACCACGAACCTTCAACGACACGGGCGCCGCCTCGGCGTATCCACGGTGCATCAAACCAGCCTTGGCACCAGCCTGGTCAATGTGGTGATACCCGGGCTGGAACGGTTTTTTGTCGTGTCCAGCGGCAACGTGGTGATTCCCCACTCACGAGGTCGAAGGCTGGGCAAACAGCATCACGGAGTGAGCCCATGAATAACCCAGCCATTGTCTGCTCAAAGGAACGTGAACTGGAACTGGAACTGGCAGAAAACCTGTCCGACCACATCACAAGCGCAGGCCCGATCAGTTGTTTCGTCGAATCGACTCGCAACGGCCTGCATCAGGTATTTATTCTGCGAGTCCGCGACCAGGACTGGGTCGGCCGCAAAGTCTTGCAGCGAGACCCTTGCAATCGCTGGGGCCTGAGCAGCCTGTTGAACCCCACCATGCTGCTCGGCCCCCACAGGCAGTCGCAATGGGGCAACGACGGCGTGTCGATCTACTTTCAAACCTCAACGTTGAAAGAAAGAACTGAAGCCTTTGACGCCGCGCTGAACTGTCCAGATAGCGAGATTCATTTTCCCTACGCGGTCATCGATGAACGCGGTGACGAGGCTGTTTGCCCCTCCGATTACTGGCAAGGTAACCCATCGCTGGCTGCGCAACTGAACGCCGACGAGTTCCACTTTCGCGAACACTGCGTGAGCGTACTGCGGCCATTGCTCAAACCGGACGACCTGATTTACGACCCGGCCTGCTCGACGGGTGACTTCATCGCCCATCTGGCTGCCGAACTCACCGACGGCCGCTATCTGGGCACAGACCGTTCGGTCTCGATGATTGAATATGCGCAACAACGTCACGCTACGTCCACTGCGCAGTTTCGCGTGATGGAGGCGACAGCCTGCGTCGACGCCTCTATTCGCTGCGACGTGCTGATTGTTCGTTTCCTCAATGCCGAAGTCATGACCCGCCGCGAAGCACACGGCGCGTTTGATAGCCTGGTGCGCTGCGTGAACCCCGGCGGCACAATCCTCGTGTTTGGTCATACCCCGGTGTTGCTTGCCATGCGCTGGCTGGCTCACACCTTTGGTCTGGCGATTATTTCCAGTGTGGCGGCGCGTAGCGGGCGGCAAGAGTTGTTCCAGTTCTACCGCCTGACGCTTCCCACCGCATGACCCGCCTCAACGGATACCTTCTCACCGCTGACGGCCACCAACTGTACTGGGAGCGCCACGGAACACGCGGTGGTGAGCCCGTGTTCTTCTTGCACGGGGGCCCGGGTGGGCGCTGCAGCCGTCATCATCTGGAATTCTTCGACCTGCGTTGCTTCGACGTGATTTTGATTGACCAGCGCGGATGTGGTCGATCGCGCCCTTACGGGCAGACGCGAGACAACAACACGACCCTGAACGTCGAAGACATCAACGCCTTGCGCCTGCACCTTGGTTTGCAGCGCATCAGTCTGCTGGGTGTCTCCTGGGGCACCTGGCTGGCCATTCAATACCAGCAACGGTACCCCGCCACTTTGCTGAAAACCACATTGGTGTCTGTGTTCGTTCCGTTTGCAGCGAACACTTACGCCTATGAAGAAGCAATCAACGCAGCCTTGCGCCATGCCGGTGGCGGTACCACGCGCGACATCCACCAAATATTGAATGATGGCTGTCATGAGCAACAGCACCAGGCCGCCATCAACTGGTTGCAGGCTTCGTTACGACTCAACGGGCAGACAATGCCAATGGACGCTCTCGGCAGGTTTGCCGATGAAGAAGCCATTCTCGCCATCCGCCTGGAATTGCATTACCACGTCAATCGCTACTTCTTCAGTGCCGATAGCGAAGACGTTTCGCTCAATTCCGACACCCTGATAATCCAGGGCGTCAAAGACACATTCGGCATGTCCAGCCTGCGTTGGTTACGGCAGCGCCAGCCCGTGCAAAGCCGCCTGCTGCGCGCCGGGCACAACGCTTTCGAATGGCCTATATTGAAAACCGTACGCGAGTCGTTGAAACGTGAATGCGCGTCAGACGCTTTTCCCCCAACCGTAGTCCCCCTTGCAACCTTGAACCGAACCGATCTGGCAAAGCCGCCCAGATGACGAAATTGCAATTCCCAATCACCCTCACGCGCATTAACTAAACCAAGGCTGGGGCGCCGTGTCCCCGGTCAACCAGCGCGGTTGATACGAATTTACTTGTAGAAGCTCCTTGCGCCTTTGAAAAGAAGTGGAGTGAGCCTGCTCGCGATGGTGTCAGGTCAGCCAATATCGCTGAGCTTGATCCCGGTGATTTCAGTGAAGATCTTGGCCAGCGCCTTGGACTCGGAAGCGGGCCCTGCTGCGCAGTCCAGCGGGAGCAAGCTCCCTCGCCACAATCGCATCACAGTTTCTTCACCATTGGCACGCACGCCAGTTGCAGACCCGAAGACGATTGGTAAATCGCACTCCCCTCCCCGATGTAACCGCAGCGCCGGTAAAAATCGGCAGCGTTCAACGTCGCGTCCAGACAGACCTCTGTCAGCCCCAGCACCCTCGCCAGATCTTCGAGAAAGTGCAAAACGTGTTTGCCCAATCCCCGTTGCATGAAATCCGGATGAATGAAGATTGCACCGATTTCACGGTGCTCCACATCAAGCATTCCAGTTGCCACTGGCTCGCCCTCAACCCAGCCCAGATAGAAATGCTTTTCCATGAGCGTGTCGTAACCGTCCTCAGCCGAGCCCTGGGTCCAGTGATGCATTTGCTGCTCGGTGTAAGCACCGATGCATTGATGCCTGATCGCCAAGCGTCGTATGTCGAATGCGGTTTGGGCGTCATTCGCGCCAGCTTTTCTGATTTCTAACATTTCTCTCTCCATGAGCCATGTGCTGACAGGAAAAAAAAAGCCCCGTCCATTTCTGGCGGGGCTTCGGGTACACGTCAAATGACAAACACGTATGACCTTATGGCCCGCCGGAAGCGGTCATGCAGGAGCACATCATGGTCATTCGATATTGGGTGTTCATGGGGCGATAGTGCTGTGAATTGTTCCGATACGTCAATCGCGAAGTCTCTTGATGGGAGCGAGCCTGCTCGCGAAGGCCTCGGCACTTCCACCATCCTCAGTGCCTGACACTCCGCTACCGCGAACAGGCGCGCTCCCACAGGTTTGTGTGGAATTCACAAACTCCAGGTACGCCCACATGACGAAATTGTAATTGCGCCATCACCTCGGCGTTATCCGCAGCTTGTAACGATGTTACCCGGCGACCATGCCGGCGGGCCTTTGCCCGTCGAACAATAAAATCCACGCCGAAGCACGTTCCCGTTCTGCCGAACCCAAGGAGTGTTTGATGGTTAACAATACAAAAATGTCGATGGCCGCTTTAGCGGTGGTGGTTGGCTCCGGGCCGTCCATGGTGTTTGCAGAAGAAAAAGCCGAGGGCTTTATCGAAGGCAGCAGCCTGACGGTGCTCAACCGTAATTTCTATTTCAATCGTGAGCACCGCAACGGCCAGCCCAGCCCGACCGGCAACGGTTATTCCGAGGCCTGGTCGCACGCGGTGATCAGCAAGTTCGAGTCCGGCTTTACCCAAGGCACCGTCGGGGTCGGTGTTGATGCGTTTGCGATGATCGGTTTGAAACTCGACACCGGTGACGGGCGCAACGGTGGCCGCAGTTCGTTTGATGTACTGCCGGTCAACAGTGACGGCGAGGCGCGGGACGAATACACCAAGGTCGGGGGCGCCGCGAAAGTGCGGGCATTCGATACGGTGGTCAGGGTTGGTGATGTGTTCCCGGCCAACCCGGTAGTAGCGGCAGGAGACTCTCGTTTGCTGCCAGAAAGCTTTCGCGGCGTGACGGCGACCAACACCAGTATTGAAGGTCTGTCGGTTCAGGGTGGTCGACTGCACGCGATGAGCCAACCGGTGTCCAGCGACATGCGCGAGAACTTCGCAACCTTCTATGCCGGCCCGGTCAATTCGCCGTGGATCGCTTATGGCGGCGGCGATTACGTGCTGAACAAAAACCTCAGTTTCAGCCTGTACTCCAGTCGCCTCAAGGATGCCTGGAATCAGTACTACGCCGGCACCGCGTGGACGTATCCGCTATCGGATGACTTGTCGCTGTTTGGTGGTTTGAATTACTACAAGGCTGTCGACGAGGGCAAACAACTGCTCGGCGAGTTCGACAACGACATCTGGAGCGGCCGTGTCGGGGTGAAACTCGGCGCGCATTCCGTCGCCCTCTCCCACCAGCGCAACAACGGCAACGACGATTTCGATTACCTGCGCCAGTCCGATTCGATCTTCCTCGACAACTCCATCCAGTACAGCGACTTCAACTCGCCCAAGGAACGTTCATGGATGGTGCGCTACGACCTCGACATGAGCACTTACGGCGTACCGGGCTTGTCGTTCATGACCCGCTACGCGCGCGGCACCGACGCCGACTATTCCAACGCCAACGCCGTGTACATGCGCCGCGATGCAGAGGGTAATCCGCTGACCGATCAGAAGCGCTGGGAGCGGGATATCGAAGTCAAATACGTGGTGCAGAGCGGTTCGTTGAAGGACATATCGCTGCGCTTGCGCCAGGCCACCACTCGCGCCACCGCGTTCGAGTCGGACCTGGATGAAGTGCGGGTGATTGTCGAATATCCGTTGGCGATTCTCTGAGTTCACGAGCAATGCACATTCACCTTTAGAAGCTCCTTGCTCCTTTGGAAAGAGGTGAATTTTTTGGCGTCCTTTGGGGCGCCTTTTTTATGTCCGGACTTCAACGCAACGCCAAAACCTGTGGGAGCGAGCCTGCTCGCGAAGACGTCGGCACAGCCAACGCCATCGTCGGTTGACTCACCGCTTTCGCGAGCAGGCTCGCTCCCACACGATTATGCGGTGGGCTCAACGTTATCCAGCGCCCTGTTCACCGCGAGTTCGCCAAGCATCACCACTTGTGCGATACCGAGCAGGGTCTTGCGATGCGTGCCTTGCAGCAGCGCCGCGAAGTCGCCGAGCATGACGCTGGCCGAGCCCAGGGATTCGCTGGCGTTGGCCAGCAGGGATTCGGTGTCGGCCTTCGGATTGACCTGGAACATCTGGTTCTGGACGTAGGGCGTGGCCATGATGGCGGCCGTGGGTTTGAGGTAGAAGTCGAGGGCGCGGTCGGCGGCTTCGTGGAGTTTTCGGGTGTCTTCGCAAACGTAGGGGGACGTTGTATTGGCGTCCGCAGGGACGGTTGTTTCGGGCGGATTGGGTGTTGGCTTTTTCATGATGAAACTCCGGTGTGGCAATGGAGCTGGCCCATTCGGTTCCAATCGAAGGGTGGCAGCTGTACGCAGGTTGGAACCCGGGCCACCAGACAAAACCCGACAGACTCGAAGTCTCCCGCGCACAGCCGCCATAACGGAGTGCACACCATCAAGGTGCGCAAGCATACGTTATGAAAGCCAATTTTGCGCTTTCGGGTGGTCCGGGGTTCCAATCCCGATCGCTGATTGGGCAGCGACGTTCACAGCCTAGAGAGCCGACGTCCGACGGACAACCTGAAAACATTGTGGGAAGGTTCTGCATTTCCCACACAACCTTTAAACATCCAGAATCGAAATACACATCGTCATATCGAATCCCCCCCTGTAGGAGCTGCCGCAGGCTGCGATCTTTTGATTTTGATTTTAAAGACCAAGATCAAAAGATCGCAGCCTGCGGCAGCTCCTACAGGGGACCGCGTTTTTATCATTACGGAGCGGTCGCGTTTTGATTGGGGCAGATCAGCCGCGCTGGCGGCATTCGCCGGCCACGGTGTATTTGACGGTGTTGAGTTGGCCTTTAGAGTCTTCGTAAGTCATGGCAGTGGGGACGACGGCGCAAGTCGCCGGCGGCTTGACGACACTTACGACTTTGACCACATCCAGCTTCATCCCGTACTCGTATTCCTTCACCACTGGCGGCGCTTTGCCCTGGTTGGCGGCGTATTGCTCCATGGCTTTGGCGTTGGCACTGAATGCGCGCTCAAACGTGCGGTCACCACCGCCCTCGGCCAGCACATTCAAGGACATCGCCATCACCCCGGTGAACACCATCCACTTGATCAACTTCATGTTTATAACCTCCATAAAAAAGCCCGGCATCGATGCGCGATGACAGGCTTGTTCCAGCACGGCTGCGTTTACAGGTCTTGAGTCTTGTCGTCTTTCTTGTCATTGACGACGACCGGATCGCGGGCCTGTTCGCGGGCAACGTACAGCTCTACGGAGCGGTCGTTGGCGGTCATCATTTTTTTGAAAGTGCGGTCGCCGCCACCTTCGGCCATGGCCAGGGAAGACAGCGCCAGGGCTGCGGTGAAGGCACTGATTTGGGCAAATTTCATTTTGATTCCTCGTTTAAGTAGCTGACGGGTTCAAGGTAACAATCCGAACCTATCGGGACGGTGGCGGGGAAATTACATATCCGTTATCTCCCGGATCAGCGCACGGAAATCCTGTGGGAGCGAGCCTGCTCGCGAAAGCGGTGGTTCAGTCACATCATTGTTGACTGACAGATCGCCTTCGCGAGCAGGCTCGCTCCCACAGGGGGATTACCTATTTAGTTGGAACAGCCTCCTCATCCCGGCGATGGGCGAGTTGGTACAGCGCCGGCAAGATCAGCAACGTGAGAATCGTCGAAGACAGGATCCCGCCGATCACCACTGTCGCCAATGGCCGCTGCACCTCAGCCCCCGTGCCGGTCGCCAGCGCCATCGGAATGAAGCCCAGCGACGCCACCAGTGCCGTCATCAACACTGGCCGCAATCGCGTCAGCGCACCGATGTTGATCGCCTCAGTGAGCGACCGCCCCTCCTCCCGCAGATTGCGAATGAACGCAATCATCACCAAGCCGTTCAACACCGCCACTCCGGACAACGCAATAAACCCGACGCCCGCCGAAATCGACAGCGGAATATCGCGCAACCACAGCGCCATGACGCCTCCGGTCAACGCAAACGGAATCCCGGTAAACACCAGCAAGCCATCCTTCAGATTGTTGAACATCATGAACAACAACCCGAACACCAGCAGCAACGCCACCGGCACCACGATCTGCAAGCGTTTGGCCGCTGATTGCAGTTGTTCGAACTGCCCGCCCCAACTGGTCCAGTAACCGGCTGGCACCTGCACGTCACGCTCGATCACTTCGCCTGCCTCGGCAACGAATGAACCGATATCGCGCCCACGCACGTTGGCGCTGACGATCACCAGCCGCTTGCCGTTTTCACGGCTGACCTGATTCGGCCCCAGCACCAGGTCGAGGCTGGCGACGTCTTGCAGGGCGATAAAACCGATCTGATTCGCCGCGCCATTCACCGCCGGCACCGGAATCAGCAGCGCCGACAAGCCGTCGATGTCCTTGCGCATGGCATCGGACAAACGCACGACCATGTCGAAACGCCGATCCCCTTCATACAACGTGCCGGCCTGACGCCCACCCACCGCCACAGCAATGGTGTCCTGCACATCACCGACGTTGAGCCCGTAACGCGCGGCCTTGTCGCGATCGATGTTGATGGTCAGCACCGGCAACCCGGTGGTTTGCTCGACTTTGACTTCGGAGGCGCCGCTGACCTTCTGCATCGCCGCCGCAATCTTCGCCGCCGTGGCGTTGAGCACGTCCATGTCATCGCCAAACACCTTCACCGCCACGTCACTGCGCACGCCGGAAATCAGTTCGTTAAAGCGCAACTGAATCGGCTGCGACAGCTCGTAGTTGCTGCCCGGCAATGTGGCGGCCACCGCTTGCAGTTCGGCCATCAGAGTTTCGCGGGACTTGCCCGGATCCGGCCATTGCTCTTTGGGCTTGAGCATCACGTAGCTGTCGGAGATGTTCGGTGGCATCGGGTCGGAGGCGATTTCCGCAGTGCCGGTGCGGGCAAATACGCGCTCGACTTCCGGCACCCTGGCCAGAATCAGCGTCTCCAGTCGCTGCTGCATATCGACGGATTGCGTCAGGCTGGTGCCCGGCACGCGCAAGGCTTGCAGGGCGAAATCGCCCTCACTGAGGCTCGGCACAAACTCGCTGCCCATGCGGCTGGTCAGCACGCCGCTGAGCACAATGACGCCCACCGCCGCGCCCACCGCAACGGCACGATGACTCATCACCCAAGCCAATGCCGGCGCATACACGCGACGCGCGCCGCGCATCACCGCGCCCTCTTCTTCCTTGACCTTGCCAGTCACGAACAGCGCAATCGCCGCCGGCACAAAAGTCACCGACAACAGCATCGCGCCGAGCAAAGCGATGACCACGGTGAACGCCATCGGGTGGAACATTTTCCCTTCAACGCCGCTCAGGGCGAAGATCGGCAGGTACACGACCATGATGATCAACTGGCCGAAAATCAGCGGTCGCCGCGCCTCTTTGGCCGCCGCAAACACTTCCTTGAAACGCTCGGCACGCGTCAACAATCGCCCATGGTGCTGCTGCGCATGAGCGAGTCGGCGCAGGGTGTTTTCGACGATCACCACCGCGCCGTCGACGATGATGCCGAAGTCGAGCGCGCCGAGGCTCATCAGGTTGGCGCTGACCTTGTTGCTGAACATGCCGGTGAAGGTGAACAGCATCGACAGCGGAATCACCATCGCCGTGATCAACGCCGCGCGAATGTTGCCGAGGAACAGAAACAGGATCGCGATCACCAGAATCGCGCCTTCGATGAGGTTCTTTTTCACCGTGGCGATGGCCTTGTCGACCAGGTGCGTGCGGTCGTACACCGGCACGGCGATCACGCCGTTGGGCAACGATTTGTTGATCTGCTCAAGCTTGCCGGCGACCGCTTGTGAGACGGTGCGGCTGTTCTCGCCGATGAGCATGAACACCGTGCCGAGCACCACTTCACGGCCGTTTTCGGTGGCCGCGCCGCTGCGCAGTTCGCGGCCGATTTCCACGGTGGCGACGTTTTTGATGCGGATCGGTGTGCCGTCGACATTGGCCATGACGATGTTGGCGATGTCCTCGGTGCTCGCCACTTGCCCCGGCGCGCGAATCAGCAACTGCTCGCCGCTGCGCTCGATATAACCGGCGCCGACGTTGGCGTTGTTACGCTCCAGCGCCGTGACCAGATCGGTGAGGGTCAGCTTGTACGCGGCGAGGCGTTTCGGGTCCGGGGCGATCTGGTATTCCTTGGCAAAACCGCCGATGGTGTTGATCTCGGCCACACCCGGCACGTTGCGCAATTGCGGCTTGATGATCCAGTCCTGAATCACCCGCAGATCGGTCGGTGTGTAAGGCGTGCCGTCGTCCTTCAACGCGCCCTCCCGCGCTTCGACCGTCCACAGGAAAATCTCGCCGAGACCGGTGGAAATCGGCCCCATGACGGCCTCCGCGCCTTCGGGCAATTGCTCCTTGGCGATCTGCAAACGCTCGTTGACCAATTGCCGGGCGAAGAACAGGTCGGTGCCGTCCTTGAAGATGACGGTGACCTGTGACAGCCCCGAACGTGACAGCGAACGGGTCTGCTCCAATGCCGGCAAACCGGCCATGGCGGTTTCAATCGGGAAGGTGATGCGCTGCTCGGTTTCCAGCGGCGAGAATCCGGCGGCGCCGGTGTTGATCTGCACCTGAACATTGGTGATATCGGGCACGGCGTCGATCGGCAGTTTTTGATAACTGGCGATGCCGAGGCCGGCCATGAGCAGAACGGCGAGCAGCACGATGATGCGCTGCTCGATGGCAAACTGGATCAGGCGTTCGAACATGGGGACCTTCCAGAATTAATGACTGTGCTCGGCCGAAGCCTTGCCCAGTTCCGATTTGAGGACGAAGCTGCCGGCGCTGGCGACTTGCACGCCGGCCTCCAGGCCTTGGGTGATTTCCACCTGCCCCGCCGCGCGACTGCCCAGCTCCACCGCTTGCGCCTTGAAGCCGTCGTCGGTGCGCACGAACACCGTGGGTTTGTCCTCGACGGTCTGGATCGCGGTTTCCGGCACCGCGACTTGCGCCTGACGGCTGTCAGTGGCCACCAGTGCGGTGACGAACAGCCCCGGACGCCACGAACCTTGCGGGTTTTCCAGGGTGACGCGCACAGTCGCCGTGCGGGTTTGTTCGCCAAGCAGACTGCCGACATAGGCCACGCTGCCGGTGACTTGCGCATTCAATTCCGGCGCGCTGACGGTCACGGCTTTGCCCACTTGCACCTTGGTCAGGTCCTTGGGCGAAACGCCGAACGTCACCCACACTCGCGACAAATCCGAGAGCGTGAAAGCCGCTGTGGTTTCATCAACCACCTCCCCCGGCGTCAGGTGTTTTTCCACCACGACACCGTCGAACGGCGCACGCAGTTCATAGCGATTGCCGCCGGTGGCGACCACGCTGCCGCTGAGCACGCTGATTTTTTGCCGGGCGTTGTTCACTGCGATTTCGGCTTCTTCCATGGCTTGCCGCGCCTGGAGAAAATCCTGCTCGGCAGAAATCCTGTCCTGCCACAGCTTCTTTTCGCGCTCATAAGTCGTGCGCGCCAAGGCCAAACGGCGTTGCGCCGCCGCCTGCTCGCTGCGCTGATCGGAGATCTGCTGACTGGAGATTACCGCCAGCAATTGCCCTTTCTTCACCGACTGGCCGAGGTTGACCGACACCGACTCGACCACGCCGGGCACGCGTGGTACGACGTGGGCGGTGCGGTCTTCGTCGAATCGCACTTCGCCGGGGAACGGTAACCCCAGGCTGATGGTTTGCGCCCGTGCTTCGGCCAGTTGAATGCCCGCAGCGGTGATCTGTTCGGCGCTCAATTCAATGTGCCCTTCTTCGCCGTGGTCGCCGTCGGCGGCGGCGGCGGCGCCTTCTTCAGCGTGATCGGCATGTTCCGCCGCTTCATCGGCATGCGCGTCGATAGAAGCATTGCCGGGCCACATCGAGCCGATGCCGATGCCCAAAGCCAAGGTCGCCACCGCGACCACCATCAGTTTTTTATCCATGGAAACTCCTCTGCGCCGTGCCTTCGCGCAGTGATTTGAAAAGTGAAATTCAAGGGCTGACAGCGAGGTCGCCGAAGATCCGTTCGATGCGCACGCGCGCATCTGTCGCTTCGCTGACGGCCTGGATGTATTGGCTGCGAGCGCTGATCAAGGTGCGCTGGGCGTCGAGCACGTCGAGGAAGCCGAACTTGCCCATTTCAAAGCCGCGTGTGGCGCTGTCCACCGCACTTTGCGCGGCGGGCAGGATGGTCTGGTTGAAGGCCTGGACTTCGCCATTGGCGGTCTGCCATTGCTCAAGGCTGGTCTGGATCTCCGTGCGCAAACGCAGCTCGGTGGCGTTACGCAGATCCCGCGCCTGATCGGTTCGGCGCGCCGCTGCCAGGACGTTGCCCTGATTGCGATTGAACAGCGGAATCGGCATCGACAGCCCGACCACGTTGACCCGCTCGCGCTCGGTTTCGCTGTACTGGCTGCCGAGGCTGACGGTGAGATCGGGAATGCGCTGGGACTTTTCCAGCCCCAACGCAGCCTCACGCTGATCGATCTGCAGGTTGGCCAGGCGCAGCTCGGCGGTTTCGTTCAGACGCTCCAATAAACGGCTGGGTGGCGGCACCGTGGCGAGGTTTTGCGTAGCAGCTTGTACGTTGATCGAGGTCGGCAACGGTGCGCCCATGACCTGTGCCAGTTGTTGGTAGGCGTTGGCCTGATCGCGTTCGGCGCGGCTCAGTTCCAGGCGCACTTCGGAGAGCTGCACCTGCGCCCGCGTGCCCTCGACCGGCGAGGATTTGCCCGCCTCGATGCGGCCCTGCGCCACGCGCAAACCGTGCTCGGCCAGTTGCAGCGACTGTCGCGACAACTGCAAGCGTTGCTGCGCAGTCTGGGTGCTGTTGAACGCCTGAATCACATCGGCGCGCAAGGCATTGCGCTTGCGCTCAAGTTCAATGCCGGCAGCGTCCTGCGCACGGCTGGCAACATCGATGCGCGCGCCGCGTTTGCCGCCCAGTTCAATCGGCTGGCTGAGCATCACCGTGGTGGTGCGGGACTCGCGGCGGGTGTCCTCGGCCTCCCACGAGACTTCGGGGTTGGGGATCAGGCCAGCCTGTTTGCGGTCACCCTCGGCGATGCCGATTTCCCATTGGGCAGCGGCCAGATCGGGGTTGCCGGCGAACGCGGTTTGCAGGGCCTGCTCCAGGGTCAGGGTCGATGCGACCGCAAGGTTTGCAGTGGCCAGCAACAGCATGCCGCCGGCTATTTTTTTCAGGCGTGATCGCGCCATCAGTTCTGTTAAACCGGGCAATGGAAGACTTCCTTTAATCAAGAATCTTTGATGCCGCCACGGTAGGGTTTTGAACTTATCGACAAGGTGACTGGAATATTACAAATCCGTTATCCACGGTTGCGGGAAGTTGTTTTGCACTAGCATGCGAAGTGCGACATTCAATTATGTAATACACGGAAACAAATACACCGAAGTTATCTGCCGAACAGCACTTGCCTGAAACGAGTTCTCATGAAGGTGCCCTATCGCCCTGCGGCAGGCTGCCGCAGTGGCTCTATTCAAGGCCTCACCGAAACGTTTTTCGTTGACTCTGTAGCTACTACAGCCTTTACCTTGCACGTCTGCACGCAGAGAAATCTCTGTAGGAATATTTTTAGTCGCTAATAAAACCCGTCCGGAAGCCCTTACAAAAACAACAACTTTCCCGGCCACCCTTAATTAAATATCCATTAAATAAAAGTGGTGATAGATCATGCGAATCCTTGTGATCGAGGACGAGCTTAAAGCTGCCGAATACTTGCATCAGGGTTTGACCGAAAGTGGTTATATCGTCGACCACGCAAGCACTGGCGCCGATGGACTGCATCTGGCGCAACAACAGGTTTATGACTTGATCATTCTCGACGTCAATCTGCCGGAACTGGACGGCTGGGGCGTGCTGGAACAACTGCGCCGCACTCATTCCACGCGGGTGATGATGCTCACCGCGCGCGGGCGTCTGGCAGACAAGATTCGCGGGCTCGATCTGGGCGCCGACGACTATCTGGTCAAGCCATTCGAATTCCCCGAGTTGCTGGCGCGGGTGCGCACACTGATGCGCCGCAGCGAAAACATCCCGGTGCCGCAGGTGCTGAAAGTCTCTGATCTGGAGCTCGACCCCGGGCGTCATCGCGCGTTTCGCGGCGAGCAACGCATCGACCTGACCACCAAGGAATTCGCCCTCCTGCATCTGCTGATGCGCCAGTCCGGCGAAGTGCTGACCCGCACGCAGATCATTTCACTGGTGTGGGACATGAATTTCGACTGCGACACCAATGTGGTCGAAGTGTCGATCCGGCGCTTGCGGGCGAAGATCGATGATCCGTTCGAGCACAAGTTGATCCACACCCTGCGCGGTGTCGGCTACGTGCTGGAGGCACGGGAATGAAGCCAGCCAGCCTGTCGATGCGCCTGGGTTTGACGGTGAGTATTCTCGGCGCGCTGTTGGTGGTGTTTCTGGCGATCCTGGCGTATTTCGCCCTGACCCATGAACTGAATGCACTGGCCAGAGACAGCCTGGTAAAGAAAATGGCGCAGGTTGAGCACAGCCTGTCGCTGTACGCCGATGTTGGCGAAATCAGCGGAAAACCGCACATCCTGCTCGATCAGGTGATGGGGCACGACAACCTCACACTGACCATTTACGACCGCTCAAACCTGCGTTCGCCACGGCTCAAATCCGGCTCGGGTCTGGCCGATCCGCGGGTCGAATTGAAAGCGGTTCGGGCGACCACCGATCAGTTGAGCTACAGCGACAGTACCGACGCGCAAGACGCAAAGTTTCTCACTGCCTCCAAGTTGATCCGCCTCAAGGATGGCAGCAGCGTGCCGGTGTTGCTGTCGATGGACAACGCCCATGATCAGGCGTTGCTCAGCGCCTATCTGCGTTCCACGCTGATTGCCTTGCCGTTATTGCTGGTGTTCATCGGCCTGAGTGCCTGGGGCGCGGTACAGCGTGGGCTGGCGCCGATGCGCGAGTTTCGTAAAGTGGCCGCGATGGTCTCGACCCAGGATCTGGATCATCGGCTGTCAGTCGTGAACATGCCCCAGGAGTTGAGCGAACTGGCGCAGGGCATCAACTTCATGCTGCATCGGCTGGATGCCGGGGTGCAGCAGTTGTCGCAATTCTCCGATGATCTGGCCCATGAGCTGCGCACGCCGATCAATAACCTGATGGGCAAAGCGCAGGTGACGCTTTCGCGCGAGCGCAGCGTGGATGAGTACAAGGATGTGCTGGTGTCGTGCACTGAAGAGCTGGAGCGCGTGGCACGAATTGTCTCGGACATGCTGTTTTTGGCGCAGGTCAGTCATCCGTCGGCACTGGCACCTTTTGAGTCGGTGGCGCTGGAGGAGGAAGCGCTGAAGGTGGCGGAGATGTTTTCGCTGTCGGCACAGGACAAGCAGATTCATCTGAATGTGCTCGGCAGCGCAGCGGTGATGGGGGATCGGTTGATGATTCAGCGAGCGATCTCGAATCTGCTGTCCAACGCACTGCGCCATTGTCCGTCCGGCAAAACCGTGACGTTGCTGATTGAACAAGGCGCGACACAGACCTCACTGCTGGTCAGCAATCCAGGCGCGGGGATCGAGGCGCAGCATTTGCCCCATCTATTTGATCGCTTCTACCGCGTCGACAGCAGCCGCTCACGCTCACAAGGCAGCACAGGGTTGGGACTGGCAATCGTGCGCTCGATCATGAGCCTGCATCAGGGCGTGGCCGATGTGAGGAGTTTGCCGGGAGCGATGACCGTGTTCCGCCTCGGTTTCCCGACTGCTGAGTCATCCGTATAGGCACCCATCCTCCCACAAACGCTGAAAGCTCTCGCCGCAACCTCCGTTTCGTCCTACAGCCAGTAACAGTGAATAGCTCTATCGTGGATGCCTTCGGGAGGGAATATCGGAGCGAGTAAGGATCATGAAACGAGATACTTTTTGGGAGTTGGTTGAGGGCGCCGACACCATGGCTGCCAGCCGGCAGAGCAAAACCAGGCAAATGCCCTACACCTATGGTCGTGCTGCCCTCTCACTTGTCTGCGCGGAACATTGGCGCGATTTTGCGGCCCTGGAATATTCTGGCTATATTTGTCCAGAATACGGGGGAGAAATAATGATCATCGTTCCGCTGGCGGAAGCCAAAAACAATCTATCCAAACTCGTCGATGACGCGGCAGCGGGACAGGTCATCACGATTGCCAAACATGGTCGTGCGCTGGCACGCCTCGTCCCTATGGGAAAATCCAATGGCCAACGTATAGGGGCAATGAAAGGAAAACTGGTGCTACCCGAAGATTTCGACGCCCCATTACCTGACGACATGCTCGATTATTTCGAAGGCACGCAGTCATGAGGATTCTGCTGGACACGCACATTCTGCTCTGGACGCTCAGTGATGACGCCAGACTCTCCGGCAAAGCCAGAAAGCTGATTGAAAACGCTGCCGATATCTACATCAGTGCTGCCACCTTCTGGGAAATGGCACTCAAGGTCGGACTCGGAAAGCTGAACGTTGATCTCGAGGAAATTCGGCAGTACTGCATCGAGAGTGGCTTTATAGAACTACCGGTAACGTTTGAACACGCAATCGCCGTGAAAGATCTTGAGCACCATCATCGTGATCCGTTCGACCGCCTTATCGTTGCAACCGCAATGACCGAACCGATGAAACTCCTCACTGCTGACCCATTGGTTGCCCGGTACACAGATCTGGCTGTTCTGGTTTAGTTCGGGCACAAAAAAGACAGGGAAACACCACTGAAACCTGTGGGAGCGAGCCTGCTCGCGAAAGCTGTGGGTCAGGCAGGAAAAAAAACGGCACCTTTCGGTGCCGTTCGCTTTTCACATTTCAGCTTTTACTTGCGCGCATCCGCCCACGATTTGAGCAGTTCGTTGTAGCTCACGGTCTCGCCCTTCGGCTTCTCGTTGGCCAGTTTCGGTTTCGGTGCGCCCGGCTGGTCGAACCAGTATTGCGCGTCGCGTTCCGGGTTCATTTTCGGTGCGCAGGTGGCCTGGGCCTTGGAGCGTTCCAGACGCGTCATGATCGCGTCCTGATCCTTGGCCAAGCCATCAAGCGCCTGCTGCGGAGTCTTCTCGCCGCTCGCCGCTTCGGCGATGTGGCTCCACCACAGTTGTGCCAGACGTGGATAGTCGGGCACGTTGGTGCCGGTCGGCGACCATTGCACGCGGGCCGGGCTGCGATAGAACTCGACCAGACCACCGAGTTTCGGCGCCAGATCGGTCATGGCCTGCGAGTTGATGTCCGACTCGCGAATCGGTGTCAGACCGACAATGGTTTTCTTCAGCGAAACAGTTTTCGAGGTCACGAACTGCGCGTACAACCACGCCGCGAGTTTCTGTTTCTCAGGCGTGGATTTCATGAACGTCCACGACCCCACATCCTGATAGCCGAGCTTCATGCCCTCTTCCCAATACGGGCCTTTAGGCGAAGGCGCCATGCGCCACTTCGGCGTGCCGTCGGCGTTGACCACCGGCAGGCCGGGTTTGGTCATGTCGGCGGTGAACGCGGTGTACCAGAAGATCTGCTGGGCGATGTTGCCCTGCGATGGCACCGGGCCGGACTCGGAGAAGGTCATGCCCGCGGCTTCCGGTGGCGCGTAGGCCTTGAGCCAGTCGACGTATTTGGTGGTGGCAAACACCGCCGCCGGGCCGTTGGTGTCGCCACCACGGGTCACGCTGGAGCCGACCGGATGGCAATCCTCGACGCGAATCCCCCACTCGTCCACCGGCAAACCGTTGGGCAGGCCCTTGTCGCCGCCACCGGCCATGGAGAACCAGGCATCGGTGAAGCGCCAGCCCAGGGACGGGTCTTTCTTGCCGTAGTCCATGTGCCCGTAAACGCGCTTGCCGTCGATTTCCTTGACGTCTTCGCTGAAGAATTTGGCGATGTCTTCATAGGCGGACCAGTTCACTGGCACACCCAGCTCGTAGCCGTACTTTTCCTTGAACTTGGCTTTCAGGTCGGCACGCTCGAACCAGTCGGCGCGGAACCAGTACAGGTTGGCGAATTGCTGGTCGGGCAGTTGATAGATCTTGCCATCCGGCGCGGTGGTGAACGAGATGCCGATGAAGTCCTTGAGGTCGAGGGTCGGCGAGGTGAAATTCTTGCCTTCGTTGGCCATCAGGTCGGTGATCGATTCGGTCTTGCCGTAGCGAAAGTGCGTACCGATCAGGTCCGAGTCGTTGACCCAGCCGTCATAGATATTCTTGTCGGACTGCATCACCGTCTGCATCTTTTCCACCACGTCGCCTTCTTGCAGCAGGTCGTGGGTGAGCTTGATCCCGGTGATTTCAGTGAAGGCCTTGGCCAGCACTTTCGACTCATATTCGTGGGTGGTCAGGGTCTCGGAAACGACCTTGATGTTCATGCCACGAAACGGCTCGGCCGCCTTGATGAACCACTTCAATTCTTCAAGCTGCTGTTCGGCCGTCAGGGTCGACGGTTTGAATTCGCTGCCGATCCACTTTTTCGCAGCATCTTCGTAGGCATCGGCCCAGGCAGATGCGCTCAAACCGCTGAGTGCCAGCATGGCTGCCAATGAAATGCTATGTCGCAGCTTATTGTTTTTGTCGAACATAGAGACCTCCTGTTTAGGATTTCGGAGCACGATTGCCGATCAATTCGACTAGCCCCAACGCATCACAGCCAACAGCCACACCAGGGACAACGCGGACGCGACCCAGATGCTCCAGTCGGTGGCGCCGATTACCAGCAAATGCAGGTAGGCGCTGCCGAGAAGACCGATAAACAAGCGATCGCCACGGGTGGTGGCAATCGGCAGAAACCCTCGCCGCAGAATGCTCGGCGAACGCAATTCCCAAGTGGTCATGCCCACCAGAATCAGGCCGATGACGATGAAGAATGTCGCTGTGGGGGTGGTCCAACTCATCCATTCCATCATCAGCTCCTCAAACTCGACCGAGGGCAAAGCCCTTGGCCACGTGGTTGCGAACAAACCAGATCACCAGCATGCCGGGCAGAATGGTCAACACCCCCGCCGCCGCCAGCACGCCCCAATCGATACCCGAAGCCGAAACGGTACGGGTCATCACCGCCGCAATCGGCTTGGCGTTTACCGAGGTCAACGTGCGCGCGAGCAGCAGTTCGACCCAGGAAAACATGAAGCAGAAAAACGCCGTGACGCCGATGCCGGAGCCGATCAGCGGGATGAAAATCTTCACGAAGAATTTCGGGAAACTGTAGCCATCAATGTAGGCGGTTTCGTCGATTTCTTTCGGCACGCCGGACATGAATCCTTCGAGAATCCACACCGCCAACGGTACGTTGAACAAGCAATGCGCCAGCGCCACAGCGATGTGCGTGTCGAACAGACCAATCGACGAATAGAGCTGAAAGAACGGCAACAGGAACACCGCCGGCGGCGCCATGCGGTTGGTCAGAAGCCAGAAAAACAGGTGCTTGTCGCCGAGAAACCGATAGCGTGAAAACGCGTACGCGGCGGGCAACGCCACGCTCAGGGAAATCACAGTGTTCAGGCTGACGTAGTACAACGAATTGAGATAACCGGTGTACCAGCTCGGATCGGTGAAGATCACTTTGTAGTTCGCCAGCGTGAAGTCCTGTGGGAAAAGCGTCAGGCCACCGAGGATTTCGGTGTTGCTCTTGAAGGACATGTTCAGCAGCCAGTAGATCGGCACCAGCAGGAACAGGATGTAGATCAGCAGCGGAATCAGCTTTCTCTTGCTCATGGCCGGGCCTCAGCGGTTGGCGTCGGAGTGCGTCATGGCGGTATAGAACAGCCAGGACACCAACAGGATGATCAGGAAGTACACCAGCGAGAAAGCCGCTGCCGGACCCAGGTCGAATTGGCCTACAGCCATCTGCGTCAACGTCTGACTCAGGAAGGTCGTAGCGTTACCCGGCCCGCCGCCAGTGAGCACGAACGGCTCGGTGTAGATCATGAAACTGTCCATGAAACGCAGCATCACTGCGATCAACAGCACGCTCTTCAGCTTGGGCAACTGAATGTGCCGGAACACCGCCCATCCCGAAGCGCGGTCGATGCGCGCGGCCTGGTAGTAAACGTCTGGAATCGCCCGTAATCCGGAGAAACACAGCAGCGCCACCAATGAGGTCCAGTGCCAGACATCCATCACCAGCACGGTCACCCAGGCGTCCATGGTGTTGGCCGCGTAGTTGTAGCTGATGCCCATGGCGTTGAGGCTGGAACCGAGCAAACCGATGTCGGCACGACCGAAAATCTGCCAAATGGTGCCGACCACGTTCCACGGGATCAGCAGCGGAATCGCCAGAATGATCAGCACCACCGACGACCAGCGGCCCTTGGTCGGCATGGTCAGGGCGACAGCGATGCCCAGCGGAATTTCGATCAACAGCACGCAGGCCGAGTAGATGAACTGGCGCAGTAGCGAGTCATGCAGGCGCGGGTCGAGCAGCACCTGCTTGTACCAGTCTGCGCCGACAAAGTAGCGGCTGGACTGGTCGAAGATGTCCTGCACCGAATAGTTGACCACGGTCATCATCGGGATCACCGCACTGAACGCCACCAGCAGAAACACCGGCAACACCAGCCACCAGGCCTTGTTGTTCTGCACCTTGTTCATGGCTGCACCTCGCTGTTTTCGCTGGCTTCGAGGAGGAATTCGTCGGCATAGACCATCAGCCACTGCGCCGGAAAACTGATGTAAGCCGTGCCCTGCGGCACCGGCTTGTCTTCGGCCAGACGAACTTTCAACGGTGCGCCGTCGAGGTCGAGGGTCATGATCTTGTAGGTGCCGAGGTCTTCGACGTGTACGACCCTGGCCTGCATCGCGTCATCAAACGGCTCGTCCCACACATGAATGAACTCGGGACGGATGCCGACCTTCAGATTTTTCCATTGACCGTGTTCGATATGGCGCTGCAAGCCGTCGGACAACGGCAGGTGCGTCGAGGCGAAACCGACGCCGCCGGGCTGCGGTTGCACTTCGATCAGGTTCATCCCCGGGCTGCCGATGAAGTAGCCGACGAAGGTGTGGCTGGGCCGCTCGAACAATTCCCGCGGCGTGCCGAACTGGACGATCTGGCCGCCGTACATCACCGCGATCTTGTCGGCGAAGGTCGAGGCCTCCAGTTGATCGTGGGTGACGTAGACCATGGTGATGTTGAACTGCTCGTGAATCTGCTTGAGCTTGCGCCGCAGCTTCCATTTCAGGTGCGGGTCGATCACCGTCAGCGGCTCATCGAAGAGGATCGCCGAGACGTCATCGCGCACCAGACCACGGCCCATGGAGACTTTCTGTTTTTCGTCAGCAGTAAGGTTGCGCGCCTTCTTGTTCAGCAGGTTTTGCAGGTCGAGCACTTCGGCGATTTCCTGCACCTTGCTGTGCACTTTCGCCTCGGCCATGCCCTGATTGCGCAGGGGGAACGCGAGGTTGTCGAACACGGTCATGGTGTCGTAGACCACCGGAAACTGGAAAACCTGAGCAATGTTGCGCTTCTCCGGCGTGAGGTCGTTGACCGCTTTGCCGTCAAACAGCACATGTCCTTGCGAGGGACTGAGCAGACCGGAAATGATGTTGAGCAACGTCGATTTACCGCAACCCGACGGCCCGAGCAGCGCATAGGCACCGCCCTGTTCCCAGACGTGATCCATCTCGCGGATCGCATAATCCTCCGCGCCGCTCGGGGTTTTGCTGTAGCTGTGGGCGAGGTGTTGCAAGCGGATTTCGGCCATCAGGCAACCCTCGCGACACGCCGGCCCGGTGCTTGCACCAGACGGCCCTGCGCATCGAAAACAAACAGTTTATGGGTCGGGATATAGATGCGGATCGGCGCATCGACGTCGTATTCGTGAACACCCGGCAAGTGCAGCACCAGCAGGAAATGTTCGTTGCGCACGTGCAGAAAGGTTTCCGAACCACTGATCTCGGCGACTTCGACGGTGACCGCCAACTCAAGGTCGTCATCGTTGCTCGGCACCAGCGAGATATGGCTGGGGCGCACGCCAAAGCGGAACTCGCCCTCGCCCACCGGACGCAGATCGACGTTCAACGGGAAGTGCACGAAATTGGCGAAGCTGACTTCGTTGCCGGCAATCCGCCCGGGCATCAGGTTGATCGGTGGCTCGGAGAACAATTCGGCGGCGAGTACCGTTTGCGGCTGGTGGTACACCTCGGTCGACGGCCCGCTCTGAATCACCCGGCCTTCGTGAAGAATCGTCGTGGTGCCGCCCAGCGCCAGGGCTTCGTTGGGTTCGGTGGTGGCATAGATGGCGATGGTGTGGCGCAACTTGAACAGCTCGCGCATTTCCTGACGCAGTTCCTCGCGCAGTTTGTAGTCGAGATTGACCAGCGGCTCATCGAACAGAATCAGTTCGGCATCCTTGACCAGCGCCCGCGCCATGGCAGTGCGTTGTTGCTGACCGCCCGAGAGCTCCAGCGGATAACGCTGCAAGAACTTCTCGATGCGCAACATTCGCGCGGTTTCCTGCACCCGGCTGTGGATGATCTCTTTCGAGATACCGGCCTGGCGCAGTGGCGAGGCGATGTTCTCGAACACGGTCATGGTCGGGTAATTGATGAACTGCTGATAGACCATCGACACGTTGCGCAAGCGCACCGGGCGTTGCGTGACGTCGACGCCGTTCATCAGCACGCGGCCGCTGTCTGGCTTGTCGAGGCCGGCCATCAGGCGCATCAGGCTGGTTTTGCCGGACAGAGTGCGGCCGAGCAATACGTTGAACGAACCGGGTTCGAATTTCAGGCAGGCATCATCGATCCAGATCTGGCCCTCGACGGTGCGGCTGACGTGCTCCAGGGTGAGTGACATGGCTCGGCCTTTTTTATTTTTGGAGTCAAGCGACCTGTGCACTGGAGCGACTTTCGTGCCAAAAATGGCAAGCTGTTGATTTGTCGTGAAAATCGCCGAAAACGTCGAGAAGCGGCCTTCAATGGTGAACACATTTGAACAGTTGGACGATTGACAATGAACAATAGTGAACAACACTCTATGGATGCTTTTTGCCCGATCCTGAATACGATATAGATCCCTGTGGGAGCGAGCCTACTCGCGAAGGCGGTGTGTCATTCAACGAATTTATTGACTGACCCGGCGCTTTCGCGAGCAGGCTCGCTCCCACAAGGGATGCCTGTAGTCCTCAGGATTTGGATTCATAACAATAATAAAAATCGCTGCATCAGAGGCTGACCGCCATGGCCGCACCTGCCCCGCCGTTGTCCCACGACGCGATCGTCCAGAGTTCCTGGCAACGCTGTCGCGCGTTCGGTCTTGACCACCAGAGCACCCCGGCTTTCGATCAACTGCCCGCCGCCAGCATTGCGCGGCTACTCGACAGTCAACATTCGTTGGTGCAGACCACCCACCAGGAAGTGCTGCCCTATTACGAGAACATCCTCAGCAATTCCAATTGCCTGATCATGCTCGCCGATAACCAGGGCCAGGTGCTGACCTCGTGGGGTACGCAGCGCTTTATCGAGCCGAATCTGGCGCGGGGTTTTCAGGCCGGGGCGAGCTGGATGGAGCGCTGCAGCGGCACCAATGCCATCGGCACGGCGCTGGCCTGTGAGCAGGCCGTGCATATCGAACACGACGAACATTTTCTTAAAGCCAACCGCTTCATGACCGGTTCCGCTGCGCCGATTTTCGACGCCGAGCGCAAGGTGATTGCGGTGCTCGACGTCTCCAGCGACAGCTATCTGCCGCCCTCCCACACACTGGGCATGGTCAAGATGATGAGCCAGACCGTGGAGAACCGGCTGATCCTCAACCTGTTCCACGGTCAGCACTTTCAACTGACCTTCAACACCGGGTTGAACAACCTCGACAGTCAGTGGGCCGGGTTGTTGATCTTTGATGAGAGCGGCCAGGTGTTGTCGGCCAATCGCCGGGCGGACAATCTGCTCGGCGTGCGTTTGTCGCGGGTGGGCGTCGAAAGCCTGTTCAAGGTGTCGTTGCTGGAGTTGATCAATCAGCCAGACGGTTTGCCGTTCGCGTTGCAGACCTCGGGGCGCAACCGTTTTCAGTGCTTGTTGAAGCGGCCGAAACAGGCACCGGTTCAGGCACGGGTTTTCACTGCAGAAGCTAAACCCGTCGTTTCAACGGCGATCAGCCTCAACACCCTGCACTTCGGCGACAGCCGCGTGGAAAAAGCCGTGCGGCAAGCAGAGCGGCTGTTGGAAAAAGACATCCCCTTGCTGATCCACGGCGAAACCGGCGTCGGCAAAGAGGTGTTCGTCAAAGCCCTGCATCAGGCCAGCACGCGCAGCAAACAAGCGTTTATCGCCGTCAACTGCGCAGCGATCCCCGCCGAACTGGTCGAATCCGAGCTGTTTGGCTACGAGAAAGGCGCGTTCACGGGCGCCAACCAGAAAGGCAGCATCGGCCTGATCCGCAAGGCTGACAAAGGCACGTTGTTCCTCGATGAAATCGGCGACATGCCGCTGCCCACTCAGGCGCGGTTGTTGCGGGTGTTGCAGGAGCGCTGCGTGCAACCGGTGGGCAGCAGTGAGTTGTTCCCGGTGGATCTGCGGATTATCTCGGCAACTAACCGCTCGTTGCGCGAGCAGGTGCAACTGGGACGGTTTCGCGAGGACTTGTATTACCGGATTGGTGGCCTGACGCTGGAACTGCCGCCGCTGCGCGAGCGCAGTGATAAACAAGCGCTATTTAAACGGCTTTGGGAGCAACATCGAGAGCCGACGCAGTGGGCGGGTTTGAGCCCAGAGGTGCTGGAATTGTTCGACAAGCATCCGTGGCCGGGGAATCTGCGCCAGGTCAGTAGCGTGATGCAAGTGGCGCTGGCCATGGCTGAAGAGCAACCGGTACGGGCGGAACATTTGCCGGATGATTTTTTTGTCGATCTGGAGATGGAGCCGGTTGAGAGCGCGCAGCCGTTGGGGTTGGATTTGAATGATGTTGAAGCGTTGAATCGGGAGTTGAAGGCAGCCGGGGGGAATATTTCGCATCTGGCGCGGCGGCTGGGGGTTAGTCGCAATACGCTTTATAAGCGGTTGCGGCAGTTGGGTGGTTAACAGCGAAGATCAAAAGATCGCAGCCTGCGGCAGCTCCTACACGGTGTACGCAATGCCACTGTAGGAGCTGCCGAAGGCTGCGATCTTTTGACTTTGAAAGCTCTATAAAAGCAGTGCGCATTACGAATACGCCGACTCAATATTTGTCGTTGAAGCAGCAGCCAACGTACGCAACCCAATCAACACAACCACCATCATCATCACCCCCGCACCAATCGCCACCCCGAACCCCGCACGCGCGCCATAAGCATCAATCACCGGCCCCGCGAGCATGCCCCCAAGCGCTACGCCAATGCTGATGCCAGTGGTCATCCACGTCAGCCCTTCTGTCATCCTGGACGCAGGGATGATGATCGTCCCCAATTTCATGACCACGACCATGGTGGGCGCAAACGATATGCCCGCGATAAACAGCATCGCTGACAGGACATAAACATCTGTTGCGAAAACCGGCAATACGCCCGTGATTGCCGTGACCAATATGCCGATAAAGAACTGTTTTTCTATCGGCAAGGTTAGCCGCAATGCACCGAACGTCAGACCCGCCACCAGCGAGCCCAACGCATAGGCGGCGAGGATGAAGGTGGCAGACGCGGGCCAGCCTTGATCATTGGCAAAAGCCACGACGGCGACATCGATGGCTCCGCCAATGGCCCCCATCGCCAACAACGCAAGGACAATGGTGCGAACGCCGGGAATCAGCAAAGTGGAACCGGTGTTGCTGCGGTTGCCGACGACCACTTTCGGTTCGGTCTGACGCTGCATGAGAAACGCCGTCACCCCGATGGCCAGCAGCCCGACCGCAACCAGTGGCCCGGCTTCGGCGAAGAAGGTCACGCTCAAACCGATCGCCAGTGGCGGGCCGATGATATACGCGAGTTCGGTCAGGACCGTGTCCAGTGAGAACGCCGTGTGCAACTGCGGCTTGCCGCGGAACAACTGCGTCCAGCGTGCCCTGATCATGGACGGCATGCTGGGCATCGTCCCCGCCAGTGCCGCCAGAACAAAAAACAAGGCGGCAGGAGCCCTCATGTAGACGGCGAAGATCAGCGCCAGCAGCATGACCACACTGAATGCCGTGACGATGGGCAGCACTCGACTCTGGCCACGCTGATCAACGAATCTCGAAATGACCGGGCCGAGCAGCGCATTGGCCAGGGTGAACGTCCCGGCGACGGCGCCGGCCAGCCAGTAGACACCGGTTTGCTGGACCAGCATGGTGATGATGCCGATGCCGATCATTGCTTGTGGCAGTCGGGCAATAGAACTCGCGAGCACTAACCCGGTGGCGCCGGGTGTCGTGAACAGTTCGCGATAGTGATTGGCCATGGTTCCTCCATTTATTCGTCGCTGAGCTGCATCCTGCGGAACGCGCTGCCGCCCATGTTGGCGGAGTCAGACATCAAGACCTACGCGTAGAGCAAAAGCAACCCCCTCACCCCAGCCCTCTCCCGGAGGGAGAGGGAGCCGACCGAGGTGTCTGACGTTTTACATCGACCTGAAAAAACCAGTCGATTATGGATTCAAAGCAGCACGTTCAAGTCGGCGCATCTTTTAAACATCCCCCAATCAGTCCCCTCTCCCTCCGGGAGAGGGTTGGGTGAGGGGCTCTTCTTCGTGACAGGTCGAGGGTTGGAGGCACAGATCAAAAGATCGCAGCCTTCGGCAGCTCCTACAGGATCGCGCTCGATGCAGGAGCTGCCGAGGGCTGCGATCTTTTGATTCTAAAAAACAAAAACCCGCACAAGGCGGGTTTTGTTTGCAACAGGTATGGCAATCAGTCAGCCAGACGCCAGGTAGTCCCACCCTTACCGTCTTCCAACACCACACCCATCGCGGTGAGCTGGTCACGAATACGGTCTGACTCAGCCCAATCCTTACCCGCCCGTGCCGCCAGACGCGCAGCAATCAGCGCGTCGACTTCAGCCGCGTCAACGCGCCCTTCGGCGCCAGCCTGCAGGAAGTCGTCGGCTTCGAGTTGCAACACACCCAGCACGCTGGCCAGTTCTTTCAAACGGGCAGCCAGACCGGCCGCTGCGTCAAGATCGCTCTCGCGCAGACGGTTGATCTCACGCACCATCTCGAACAGCACCGCGCAGGCTTCCGGCGTGCCGAAGTCGTCGTTCATCACCGTGGTGAAACGTTCAACAAACGCTTCGCCGCCGGCAGGCGCCACGTTCGGCAGGCCTTTCAACGCGTGGTAGAAACGCTCGAGTGCGCTTTTGGCGTCCTTGAGGTTGTCTTCCGAATAGTTGATCGCGCTGCGGTAGTGGCTCGATACCAGCAGGTAACGCACGACTTCCGGGTGGTACTTTTCCAGCACGTCGCGAATGGTGAAGAAGTTGTTCAAGGACTTGGACATCTTCTCGCCATTGATGCGAATCATGCCGCAATGCATCCACGCGTTGGCGTAGGTCTTGCCGGTGGCCGCTTCGCTCTGGGCGATTTCGTTTTCGTGATGTGGGAACTCGAGGTCGCTGCCGCCGCCATGAATATCGAAAGTCTCACCGAGGCAGCACGTCGACATCACCGAGCATTCGATGTGCCAGCCCGGACGCCCGTCGCCCCACGGCGATGCCCAGCTCGGCTCGCCCGGCTTGACGCCTTTCCACAGCACGAAGTCCAGCGGATCTTCCTTCGCTTCGTCAACTTCGATCCGCGCACCGATGCGCAGGTCTTCGATCTTCTTGCGCGACAGCTTGCCGTAGCCCATGAACTTGCCGACGCGGTAGTACACGTCGCCATTGCCCGGGGCGTAGGCATAGCCCTTGTCGATCAGGGTCTGGATCATGGCGTGCATGCCCGGAATGTGATCCGTGGCGCGCGGTTCCATGTCCGGCTTCTTGATGTTCAGGCGCGCTTCGTCTTCATGCATCGCGGCGATCATGCGCTCGGTCAACGCTTCGAACGACTCGCCATTCTCGTTGGCACGATTGATGATCTTGTCGTCAATGTCGGTGATATTGCGCACGTAAGTCAGGTCGTAACCGCTGAACCGCAACCAGCGGGTCACCAGGTCGAACGCGACCATGCTGCGACCGTGGCCCAGGTGGCAGTAGTCGTACACGGTCATCCCGCAGACGTACATGCGCACCTTGTTGCCATCGAGCGGCTTGAAGACTTCTTTGCTCTTGGTGAGCGTGTTGTAAATCGTAAGCACGTTGGTTTCCTTGACGCTAAATCACTGGCCCCACGAATCACGCAGGGTCACGGTACGGTTGAATACCGGCTGACCTGGTTTCGAGTCCTTGATATCGGCAACGAAGTAGCCTTCGCGCTCGAACTGGAAACGGTCTTCCGGCTGTGCATTGCCAAGCGATGGCTCAGCACGACAACCGGTCAGCACTTGCAGCGAATCAGGGTTGATGTTGTCGAGGAAACTGGCGCTGTCTTCGGCCTTCTCCGGGTTGGCCGAACGGAACAGACGATCGTACAGACGCACTTCGCACTCGATGCTGGCGGCGGCCGGCACCCAGTGGATCACGCCTTTGACCTTGCGGCCTTCCGGGTTCTTGCCCAGGGTTTCGGGGTCGTAGGAGCAACGCAGCTCGACGATGTTGCCGTCGGCGTCCTTGATTGCTTCGTCGGCGCGGATCACATAGCTGCCGCGCAGACGCACTTCGCCACCCGATTCCAGACGCTTGTAGCCCTTCGGCGGCTCTTCCATGAAATCTTCACGGTCGATGTAGATTTCCCGGGCGAACGGCAGAGCGCGCACGCCCATGTCTTCTTTCGGATGGCGCGGCAGTTCGAGGTTCTCGACCTGGCCTTCCGGGTAGTTGGTGATCACGACTTTCAGCGGACGCAGCACGCACATGGCACGCGGGGCGCTGTGGTCGAGGTCGTCACGGATGCTGAATTCGAGCATGCCGAAGTCGACCACGCCGTCGGAACGGTTGGTGCCGATCATTTCGCAGAAGTTGCGGATCGATTTCGGTGTGTAGCCACGACGACGGAAGCCCGACAGCGTGGACATGCGCGGATCGTCCCAGCCATTGACGTGCTTTTCATCGACCAGTTGCTTGAGCTTGCGCTTGCTGGTGATGGTGTAGTTGAGGTTCAGGCGGCTGAACTCGTACTGACGCGGGTGCGCCGGCACTGGCAGCGCATCGAGGAACCACTCGTACAGCGGACGATGGCTTTCGAATTCCAGGGTGCAGATCGAGTGGGTGATGCCTTCGATGGCGTCCGACTGACCGTGGGTGAAGTCGTAGTTCGGGTAGATGCACCACTTGTCACCGGTCTGATGGTGATGGGCGTGGCGGATGCGGTACATGATCGGGTCGCGCAGGTTCATGTTCGGCGAGGCCATGTCGATCTTGGCACGCAGCACTCGGGCGCCGTCCGGGAACTCACCGGCGCGCATGCGGGCGAACCAGTCGAGGTTCTCTTCAACCGAACGGTCACGGAACGGGCTGTTCTTGCCCGGCTCGGTCAGGCTGCCGCGGTATTCCTTGGCTTGCTCGGGCGTCAGGTCGTCGACGTAGGCCTTGCCGGCCTTGATCAGCTCGACGGCCCAGTCGTGCAACTGGTCGAAATACTGCGAGGCGTAGCGCACTTCGCCGGACCATTCAAAGCCCAGCCATTTGACGTCGCTTTCGATCGCGTCGATGTATTCCTGATCTTCCTTGGCCGGGTTGGTGTCGTCGAAACGCAGGTGCGTGACGCCGCCGAACTCCTGGGCCAGGCCGAAGTTCACGCAGATCGACTTGGCGTGGCCGATGTGCAGGTAGCCGTTGGGCTCAGGCGGGAAACGGGTGATGATCTTGGTGTGCTTGCCCGAGTCCAGGTCTGCCTGGATGATCGGCCGCAGGAAGTTGACCGGCACGGCGGGGCCGGACTTGGCATTCGAGGTAGGGTCGACAGTGGGCTTGCTCATAGGATCCTTGACTTACATGTGCGCGGCCGCAGAAGAGGGGCCAGACAAAACAAAGCCGCTATCATAGCCGATGCTGTCAAGGGGCTGACAGAGCAGGCCCTATAAAGGCGTGCATTTAATCGCACGGAAATGAAAAACTGCCTCGAAATTCACGCCTGTCACGCTAAACTGCGCACCTCGGCCTTCAAGGGCTGAACCGGTAAAGGGTGCAAATGGCCCATACCCACGAATTCCTTATAAAGAGTAGCGATCATGACTCAAGTAAAACTGACCACTAACTTCGGTGACATCGTCATCGAGCTGAACGAAGAAAAAGCCCCGATCACCGCGGCCAACTTCATCGAATACGTTAAAAAAGGTCACTACGAGAACGTCGTGTTCCACCGTGTGATCAAAGGTTTCATGATCCAGGGCGGCGGTTTCGAGCCTGGCATGAAGGAAAAGAAAGACAAGAGCCCAAGCATTCAGAACGAAGCTGACAACGGTCTGAAGAACGAGAAGTACACCCTGGCCATGGCTCGCACCATGGACCCGCATTCGGCATCGGCACAGTTCTTCATCAACGCTACCGACAACGGCTTCCTCAACCACACCGCCAAGACCGCTCAGGGTTGGGGTTACGCGGTATTCGGTAAAGTGGTTGCGGGCTTCGACGTTGTCGACAAGATCGAAGGCGTTTCCACCACGTCCAAGGCAGGTCACCAGGACGTACCAGCAGACGACGTGATCATCGAGAAAGCCGAGATCATCGAAGCGTGATATTGCTGATTTCAGACTTGCATCTGGAAGAGGAGCGCCCGGACATAACCCGGGCGTTTCTGGATTTGCTCGCCGGACGCGCCCGCTCGGCGAGTGCGTTGTACATTCTGGGCGACTTCTTCGAAGCGTGGATTGGCGACGACGCCATGACACCTTTCCAGCGTTCCATCTGCCAGGCCCTGCGCGAATTAAGTGACAGCGGCACGGCGATATTTCTGATGCACGGCAATCGCGACTTCATGCTCGGCAAGGCCTTTTGCAAACAGGCCGGCTGCACATTATTGAAGGACCCGAGTGTCGTGCAGTTTTACGGCGAGCCAGTGCTGTTGATGCACGGCGACAGCCTCTGCACCCGCGACGTCGGCTATATGAAGCTGCGTCGTTATCTGCGCAATCCGGTCACCCTGTTTGTCCTGCGGCATCTGCCACTGCGCACCCGCCATAAACTGGCGCGCAAACTGCGCAGCGAGAGCCGGGCGCAGACGCAGATGAAGGCCAATGACATCGTCGATGTCACGCCCGAGGAGATTCCGCGGATCATGCAGGCATTTGGCGTAAAGACCCTGATTCACGGCCACACCCATCGTCCGGCGATCCACAAGCTGCAACTTGGTGAGCAGGCGGCGAAGCGGATTGTGTTGGGTGATTGGGATCGTCAGGGCTGGGCGTTGCAGGTGGACGAGAACGGGTATGCATTGGCACCGTTCGACTTTGCCCCGCCTCCTGCCCTGCCCGCCCCCGCAATCTAAAGCCAGATCAAAAGATCGCAGCCTTCGGCAGCTCCTACAGGGGAACGCATTCCAATGTAGGAGCTGCCGAAGGCTGCGATCTTTTAGCGATCACCACAAAATCAGTGGCCGGAAGCAGCCGGCCCCGCCTTCGCCGCAAACGGCGGCTTCGCCAGCCACACAATCAATATCAACCCCATAAAGCCCCAACCCAACAGCGTGAAGTAATCCACGGTGGAGAGCATGTACGCCTGACTGGTCAGAATCTGATCCATATGCGCAAAAGCCGGCTGACTGGCGCCGCCCAATGAGTTCAGCATCTCACGCGTTGTAGGCTCATATGTGCTGATACTTTCGCTCATGTACGCATGATGCTGATCCGCGCGGCGAATCCAGATCCATGTGGTCAGCGACGCCGCGAAGCTGCCGCCCAAGGTGCGCAGGAACGTCGCAAGGCCTGCGCCGTCAGCGATCTGGCTTGGCGGCAGGTCCGACATCAAGATACTCAACGTCGGCATGAAGAAGAGCGCCACGCCAATGCCCATGAACAGTTGCACCAGCGCAATGTGCTGGAAGTCCACCTCGTTGGTAAACCCGGCGCGCATGAAGCAGCTCAGGCCAATCGCCAGAAACGCCAGCCCGGCCAGCAGGCGCAGGTCGAACTTGTTCGCGTACTTGCCGACAAAGGGCGAAAGCAGCACCGGCAGAATGCCGATCGGTGCCACAGCCAACCCGGCCCAGGTCGCGGTGTAGCCCATCTGGGTTTGCAGCCATTGCGGCAGGATCAGGTTGATACCGAAGAACCCGGCGTAACCCAACACCAGCACAATCGTGCCGATGCGGAAGTTGCGATGGGCGAACAGGCGCAGATTGACCACCGGGTGCTGATCGGTCATTTCCCAGATCACGAACACCGCTAGCGCAACCACCGAAATCGCCGCGCCGATGATGATGAAGTTCGACTCGAACCAGTCCAGGTCATTGCCCTTGTCGAGGATGACCTGCAACGCGCCGACACCGATGATCAGCGAGATCAGCCCGACGTAATCCATCGGCTGGCGACTGGTCACCACCGGACGCTTGGCCAGTTGCGAACGCACCACCATCACCGCGAAGATGCCGATCGGCACGTTGATGAAGAAGATCCACGGCCAGCTATAACTGTCGGTGATCCAGCCACCGAGGATCGGCCCGGCAATCGGCGCGACCACCGTGACCATCGCCAGTAACGCGAGCGCCATCCCCCGTTTAGCGGGGGGATAAACAGCGATCAACAATGTTTGTGTCATCGGGTACAGCGGCCCGGCGACCAGACCTTGCAGCACACGAAAACCGATCAGTTCCGGCATCGACGTCGAGATACCGCAAAGGAACGACGCCAGTACAAACAGAATGGTCGCCCAGAGAAACAGCTTCACCTCGCCGAACCGGCGACTGAGCCAACCGGTCAGCGGCAGTGCAATCGCGTTGCTGACGGCGAACGAGGTGATCACCCAGGTGCCCTGCTCCGAACTCACGCCGAGGTTGCCGGAAATCGTCGGCAGCGCCACGTTGGCGATGGTGGTGTCGAGCACTTGCATGAACGTCGCCAGCGACAGGCCGATGGTGCTGAGCAACAGGCTGGGCGGCGTAAAAGAGGCGTTATTGCTCATCGTGAATCCTTTGAAACCAGGTTGACGCCGTGCCCTTTGTGGGAGCGAGCCTGCTCGCGAAAGCGGTGCGTCAGACAACTTCCAAGTTGAATGTCAGTCAGCATTCGCGAGCAGGCTCGCTCCCACAGGGGAAAGATTCAGCGTTGCGCGGTTTTGCTGGCCGCGGCGCTGTTGTCGTGGATCAGCCGCGCAATCATCGCGTCAGCTTCGGCCAGTTGGCGGTCGTAGACATTGGTGCTGAACGAGGCCTTTTGCGGCGGCTGCTGGGCCAGTACCGGGCCGCTCTGGTCGTGCAGATTGACCTCGACGTTGGTCGACAGACCGACACGTAGCGGATGCTTGGCCAGTTCTTCAGCGTTGATGTGAATACGTACCGGTACACGCTGGACGATCTTGATCCAGTTACCGGTGGCGTTCTGCGCAGGCAACAGCGCAAACGCGCTGCCAGTGCCGGCGCCAAGGCTGTCGATGGTGCCGCTGTATTTCACGTCGCTGCCGTAGATGTCGGATTCGATGTCCACTGGCTGGCCGATGCGCATGTCACGCAACTGGGTTTCCTTGAAGTTGGCATCGATCCACAGCTGATCCAGCGGGATCACCGCCATCAACGCCGTGCCCGGTTGCACACGCTGACCGAGCTGCACGGTGCGTTTGGCGACGTAACCGGTGACCGGTGCAATCAAGGTGCTGCGGGCATTGGTCAGATAGGCCTGACGCAGATCGGCGGCGGCCGACATCACGTCCGGATGCGACGAAACCACGGTGTCGTCGACCAGTGCGCTGGTGGTTTTCAGTTGCTGTTTAGCGTTGGCCAGGGCGTTTTGTGCCGAGGTCAGGTCATCGCGAGCGTGGGACAGTTCTTCCTGGGAAATCGCCCCGCCCGAAGCAAGACTCTTGCGGCGGTTGTAGTTGTCCTGGGCTTTCTGCACTTCAGCTTGCTGGGCGTTGACCTGGGCTTTCATGCCATCGACGTTGCTGTACAAGCCGCGCACCTGACGCACAGTGCGCGCCAGTTTCGCCTGAGCACTTTGCAGGCCGACTTCAGCGTCGTTGGGGTCGAAGTTGATCAACACCTGACCTTCGTGAACCAGATCGCCATCGTCAGCACCAATGCTGACCACAGTGCCGGTCACCAGCGGGGTGATTTCAACGACGTTGCCGTTGACGTAGGCGTCGTCGGTGCTTTCACTCCAGCGCCCGATGAATTCGTGATACGCCCAGACGCCGGCGATGGCGAGGATCACCACGACGGCCAGCGTCAGCAGCATCACTTTACGTTTGCGCGGGTTGCCGGTGTCCGGGGTGTTGTCTTGAGCTTGAGTGTTTTCGGCAGTGGCCATGACAAATACCTTGAATTAGTTGTGCGGCGTGGCTGGGCGGGCGTTGGCTGCGGTCAGGGTTTGCCCCTGGAAGCCGCCGCCCAGCGCTTGCATCAGTTGAATCGACAGGTCGATCTGCTCGGCATTGAGGTTGGCCAACTGACGTTGGGCCTGGAGCAATTGCTGCTCGATGCTGAGCACGTCCAGGTAGTTGCCGATGCCGGAACCGTAACGCTGGACGACAGTGTTGTAAGAGTCCTGCGCAATGGCGGTGGCGTGTTGCTGCGCACCGATCTGCCGGCCGATGTCACGCAACTGGTTGATCGTGTCGCTGACATCGCCGAGTGCTTTCACCAGACTTTTGTTGTACTGCGCCACCGCCAGATCGTAATCGGCGTCGCGCGCATCGAGGTTGGCGCGCAGGCGTCCACCGTCGAAGACCGGCACCGAAATGGTCGGGGCTATGTTGAAGAAGCGACTGGCCGAACCGAACATCGCATCACCCAACAACGATTCCGCACCGGCCGAGGCCGTGAGGTTCAGGTTGGGATAAAACCGGGTTTTCGCCGAGTCGATGTCTTTGCTCGCGGCTTCCACGCGCCAGCGGGCCGCGACCAGATCCGGGCGACGACCGAGCAGCTCCGCCGGCAACACCGACGGTAGGGCCACAGCGCTGGCCTGCAGGATTTTCGGTCGGGCGATTTCGTTGCCGCGATCCGGGCCTTTGCCGAGTAGCACCGCCAAAGCGATTTTCGCGCTGTTCAGACGTTTTTCGGCATCGATCAGACTGGCTTCGGAGCTGGCCTCAAGGCTTTGGGTCTGCTGGAACTGGTACTGGCTGTCGATGCCGGCACTCAAGCGGCGCTGGCTCAGTTCGAGCATCTGCTTGGTGCGTTTGAGGTCTTCGTTAGCCAGGTCATAAACGATGTGCGCCTGCCCCAGATCGCTGTAGGCCCGGGCCACGTCGGCGGCGAGGGTCAACTGCGCAGCCTGACGGTCGACTTCGGCGGCACGGGCCTCACCGAGTGCAGCTTCCCACGCATCACGTTGGCCGCCCCACAGGTCGAAGTTGTAATTGAAACCGGCGCTGACGTTACGCACGGTGGCGTAGGCATCGCCCTGCCCCCGCGGGTCCTGATCCTTGGCCAGGCGCGAGCGGCTGATGCCGGCGCTGGCGTCCAGCGTGGGATAACGTTCGGCATCGGCGGCATACGCGGCGGCGCTGGCCTGATGGGCGCGGGCTTCAGCGATCTGCATGTCGGGGCTGTCGTGCAGGGCTTCGCGGATCAAGCCGTCGAGTTGCGGATCGCCGAGGCTGGTCCACCAATCGCTTTTCGGCCAGGCCGCCGGCGACAGCGTGACGCCATTGAGCGACTGACCGACTTTGAGGCTTTTCGCATCGAGGCTCTGACCTTGAGTGTCGAGGCCGCTGTAGTTGGCGCAACCGGCGAGAATCATCGCCGACAGCACCAAAGTGAGGCTGCTGCGCAAGGTTTTACCGCTCATTGTGTTCACCTAACCGCTGGATAGTGATCGGGTCACCGGCTGCCAGCAGAATTTTCTTGAGGATGTATTCCAGGGTTTTCAACTCGTCCGGAGTGACGGCGCCGGCTAGTTCATTCATTGCGTCGGCGCCGATGTGCGGCAGGCGATCGGCCAGTTGCTGGCCTTGTTCGGTCAGTTTCAGTTGCACCTGACGGCGATCGCCTTCGCTGCGTTGGCGAACCAGAAAGCCTTTCTGCTCCAGACGATCGAGCATGCGCGTCATCGAACCGCTGTCGAGCGACAAGTGCCGGCACAGCTCGGCCGGCGTATCGACGCCGTACTGGGCCATGATGATCAACACCTTGAACTGCGCGGCAGTAATGCCGTGGGGTTCCATGTGGGTGTCGATGATCCGGTCCTTGAGCAGCGCAGCACGGCCAAGCAACAGGCCGAGATGGCAGTGTTTGAATTCGTCCGGGGTGAAATGCTTCATTTGCTCACCTAATAACTGCCTAGGCAGTGAATGTATGTCGAGATGTTACTGCCTAGGCAGCGAATGTCAACGAAATCGTTAGCAGGCTAGGTAATTAGCTGACAAATGGGCGGGGGTTTTGCGTTGCGCACTCGGACGCCATCGCTGGCAAGCCAGCTCCCACAGGGTCCTTGCCGGGCACACCATTCAGGTGTGCCAGAGAGACTTGTGGGAGCTGGCTTGCCAGCGATGGCAGCGACTCGATTTAAGTAGGAAGTGCGACCTAGAAATCGCGCTTGTAGAAGATATCCAGCGAACTGGCCACGCCACTGGCGACTTCGACGTAAACCTTCTTGCTCAGCTTGTACCGCAGGGCGATGGTGCTGGCCGGTTCAAATACGCCGACGCCATAACGCAGGCTGAGCTTCTCGGAGATATTGCCGCTGGCCACCACACTGGTGGCGTCGCCACTGCCTTGGGTATCGAGCTGGAAGTCTTGAATGCCGAGATCCTTGGCCAGACCGCTGGTCACTCCGGAACTGCCCATCAAACCCAGGCCCAACGCCGCTTGCGCGAGCATGTTGTTGTCTTCACCGCTGGTGCTCAACGGGCGGCCGAGCACCAGATAGGACAACGCCTGTTCCTGGCTCATCGCCGGCTCCGAGAAGATCTGCGTGGTCGGTTGTTCCGCGCTGCCGCTCAGGCGAATACCGGCGATCACGTCGTCAGTCTGGCGAATCGCTTCGATATCCAGATACGGCTGATCGATGGGACCGGCGAACAGCAGACGCGCACGCCGCACCGTCAGGCGCTGACCGTAGGCGCGGTAACGCCCGTCGTTGAGCCAGAGTTCGCCGCGAGTGTCCATGTTGTCACCGATGTGAACCTGACCTTGCAGATTGGCGGTCAGGCCAAAACCGGCGAAGCTCAACCTGTCTTGCCCAACCACCACGTCGATGTCCATTTTCATCGCTATGGGTGGTTTGCCCTGTTCGGTCTGCGCGCCGACGATGATCGTGTCATCGGAGACCTTCACCGTCGATGGCGGTAATTCACGCACGGTGATTTCGCCTTTGGGCACCAGCACTTTGCCGGCAATTTTCAGCTCATCGCCGGCCATGGAAATCTTCAGGTCCGGCGCCACTTCGAGCTTGGCGTAGGGTTCGACGCTGACCGGCAATTGTGTGCCTTTGAGCGCCAAATCCACTACCAGCGCCTGGCCCCAGGTGATGTTGCCGTTCAGGCTGCCCTGCCCGCTCTTGCCGCTTTTCCAGCCACCGTCCAGACGCACCGACTCACCGGCAATCATCGCTTTGACTTGCAGATCCTGCACTTCCATCGGCAACTCGGCGCCGGACACTTCGCCATCGCTGAGTTGCACGGTGCCGTTGACCAGAGGTGCGAGCAGACCACCGGAGATCGTGCCGCTGCCGTTGAGGCGCCCGGTGAGTTTCTCGATCATTGGCACAAACGGACGCGCCACGGACAGGTCCAGCCCGGTCAGGCGGAACGAGCCGCTCAGCGGTTTGTTTTTCGGCAGCGGATTGAGCTGCGCCTGCACCATCAGTTCACCAAGTTTGCCGCCGACGAAGTTGAGGTCCGTGTCGATGCGTTTCGGGGTCAATTTACTGGTGAGTTTCAGTGTCTGGTACGGAAAGTCGAGCCACTGATCCTTCTCACGCATACGCAAGGTGCCGCCGCTGGCGTCCATGCTGACCACGCCATTGGGGCCGCTGGCCGGCAGGTCCAGTTGCAGATCGGCATTGAGCTTGCCTTGCCAGGCGAAGTCTTTCGGCAACCACTGCGCGAGGCTTTCAATCGGGAATTGCTTGAGGTGGTATCGCAGTTTTGGCTCGGGCATCAGCCGTTGATCTTCACCGCAGAAGCTGGCGCTGCCGGACACCCAGCAATGGGCGCCGAAATTGATTTTGCCGTCCGCCAGGCGCTCGAGCCTGGCCGGGTTTTGCAGTTTCCAATCCTGGCCGCCGGCCTGAATATCGCCGCTGGCCAGGCGCCCGCGCCAGTTGCCCTTGTCCAGATTGCCGTCCAGGCCAAGGGCCAGTTTCAGTTTCGGCCCAAGCAGGTCGAGATTGAGTTTCTGGCTCTTGATGTCGCCTTGGGCGCTGGCGGTCAGGGTGCCCAAATTCGTTTCGCCGGCCTGAATGCCGCTGCCTTTCAGATCGATCTTCGCTCGCTGTGCGCTGTCGAGGGTGGCGTCGAGATTGAGGCATTGCAGGCGATTATCCTGAAAGGCCAGTTGCGAACCTTGCAGACCGAGCTTGCCTTGCGGTGCTTTCAATGTGCCGGCGACGTTGACCTGACCGTTGATCTGCCCACGCAGTTCTGGCCACAGCTGGGCCAGACGCGACAACTTGATGTCGATCTGCCCGGTGAGTTTCTGTTGCAGGCTGCCCTTGCCGCTGATGCTGTTGTCGCCGAGGCGGATTTGCAGGGCATTCAGATTCCATAGTTCGCCAGCGCCGTCGGCCTTGGCCTGGAGGATCGCCGGTTGGCCGCGCAGTTTGCCTTTGAGGTCGAGATCGGCAGTCAGGCTCAAGCGCTCGTTCTTCATTTCGCCTTGGCTTTTCAACGGCCCCGCCAGGGTGCCCGGCAGTTCTGCAACCCAATACGCCGGGTTGAGCGCCGACAGATCCAGCGCCGCGTCCCAGGCAATGCCGTCAGCAAACTGCACGTTAACGTGCCCTTCGGCCTTGCCCTGCCCGGCCTCCATTTTCAATTGCGGCAAAGCGATCTGTTCAAGGCTGCCGCTGAACGGACTGCTCAGGCTGAATGCGCCCGCCGGGCCATCCAGCGCAGCGGCGAAATTACCGATGTACTGACCGTCGGTGTAAGACACTTCGCCATTGAAGGTACGCAAGGCGACTTGCGGCTCGTCGATTTCGTTATAGAGCCGATGCCACGGGAAGTCCTGCCAATTGATGTTGGCTTGAGCCGTGATGCCTTTGCTCCAGTCGACGCTGCCGGTCAGTTTGAGGTTCTGCTGGTCGTTGGCGGTCAGATCGAGGCCGGCGATTTGCGCGCCGCTGGCGTCGACCTTGCCTTTGAGCAACAACGCCACCGGGCCTTTATCGGCCGGCAGCGTGGCGTTGCCAAGCAACTGGTAACCGTTCTTCAGGTCGCCCTCGCCGGTCAATACCAGTTGATTGAGTTGCAGGGTATCCGGCAAATCAGCGCTCGGTTTGAACGCCTCAGAAGTGATACGCACCTTGGCCGGCAGGTTTTCCGCCAGCGGTTGCAGTTCGCCGCTCAACTGACCGTCCAGGTAGCCACGACTGTCGGCGTGCAGGTTCAGGGTCTTCAACAGATCGCCGTCGATTTTCAACGCCAGCGTCCAGGGATCGGTGCCCGGAGACGGCAGGGTCAAATCCCCTGCAATGTTCAGCGGCCAGTTACCGGTGGGCTGAAGCAATCCGGACAGATTCAGGCTCAACTCATCGCGTTGCAATTTAACGCTGTCGATCTGCAAGCCTTTAGCGGTCCAGTGGGCCGCCAGTTGCAGGCCTTTGAGTTGTTCGCTGCCGTTGAACAGCAAACTGCCGACCTGCACATCACCCAGTTCGAGACCCAGCGGCAATTGCAGATCCGGCAATTTGATCGGGCCGCTTTCGGTGGTTTCTTCACTCGGCGGGAATTGCAAAACAACCCGATCAGCCTTGAGTTGATCGATGCACAACGTCATACGCGTCAGGCACAGCGGCGACCAGGCGAAGATTGCCTGGTCCAGTTCGACCCGGCTGCTGTCTTGCTGCCAGACAAGATGATCGGCGCTCCATTGCCCGCCGAGGCGACCCTGGAAATTCTCCGTGCTCAAGCCCGGCACCAAACCCAGCGCCCAGCGGCTACCGGAGTTGGTTCCGAGTACGACGGCCACACTCAATACGATCAAGAACACCAACGCCAACAACGTCAGTGCGGTAATTTTCAAACCACGCTTCACAGCTCAGGCCCCATGGAAAAGTGCAGCCGGATGCCGCCATCGTCGTCCAGCGCATGGGCCAGGTCGAGGCGTATCGGCCCCACCGGCGAGACCCAGCGCACACCGATACCGACCCCGGTCTTGAGGTTCGGCAGTTCGAGTTTGTTGAAAGAGTTGCCCTGATCGACGAAGGTCGCGATCCGCCATTTCTCGGCGACGGAGTATTGATATTCAACACTGCCGGCAACCATGTAGCGGCCACCGATGCGATCGCCATCGGAGTTTTCCGGGGACAGGCTCTGGTAGTCGTAACCGCGCACGCTCTGATCGCCACCGGCAAAGAAGCGCAGCGACGGCGGGACCGATTTGTAACCGTTGGTGGCGCTGCCGCCGACCTGCACACGACCGAGCAGACGGTGTTTGTCGAACACCGTGGTCAAGCCCTTGACCAGCGCGGTGCCATATAAAAGGTTGGTGTCGGAGCCGACGCCTTCCTTTGCAACTTTGCTCTCAAAGGTCAGGCGATAGCCGTTGTGCGGGTCGATGCGGTTGTCACTTTTCAGGTACGAGTAACTGATGCCGGGCATCAGCAAGGTACTCAGGCCCGAGTCGTCGCCAAGCTCGTATTCCTCGCGCTGCCATTTCAGCGAGATCACCCGTTGCCAGCCGCTGGGCAACTTGCTGTGCCATTCCGGGCCGAAGGTCAGCAGTTTGCTGAGCGTGTCGGAACCTTCGATGTCTTCGAATTGATAACCGCCGGCCCAACGCAATTTGTCGGTCAGCGGCGGGTCGAGCGGGATGTCGTAGAACAGCCCGACGTTCTGCCGCGGCGCCGAGAGTTCGGCTTCCCAGCCATAGCTGTCGCCCTGCGGATTGACCCAGTGGCGCGTCCAGTTGGCTTTGATCCGTGGGCCGACGTCGGTCGAATAGCCGAGACCCAGGCCCATGGTGCGCGGCTTGCGCGTGTCGAGTTTGACGTCCACCGGGATCACGTCATTTTTTGCGGCAGTCGGCGCGGCGTCGACGCGCACGCCTTCGAAATAGCCACTCGATTGCAGATCGCGGTTGAGTTCGGCGATCAGTTCGGAGTCGTAAGGCTCGCCCGGTTTGAATGGCACCATGCGTTGCAGCAGATCTTCGTCGAACGGCGTATCGCCTTCGAAACTGACTTTGCCCAGCGCATAACGCGGGCCGCTTTCATAAATAAGTTCGACATCGGCGACGCCTGCGCGCGGGTCGACCAAGAGTTTTTGACTGGTGAAATGGCCACTGAAATAACCGAAGCGCGAGGCCTGATTCTGGATCAGTCGCTTGGCGTCTTCGTAGCGACCATGGTTGAGCACCGCGCCGGGCTTGAGCACGTCGGCTTTCGGTACGCGAAAGGATTTAAAGGAGGCAGCCGGGCCGTCGACACGGATGGTGACGTTGCGCAGGCGAATCGGCTCGCCGGGATCGATGTTCAGCACCAGGCGCGGCTTGTCACCGCCCTTCACGTCGCTGTCGATCTGCGGCTGGTAGTAGCCCAACGCCTGGGCCGCCTTGCGCGCCTGCTCTTCGGCGCCACGACTGAAGCGCAGCAAGGCTTCTTCGTCGCGGTCACCGAGGCTGCCGATATAGCCTTCTATATTGGCCTTGAGTTCATCGTTGGACGGTTTGATCCGCACATCCAATTCACTTTGCGCCAGCGCCGCGCAGCTGGATAACAGCATGAGCACGCCACTGGTAAATCTTCCTGGAAAATTCATAGGCGCGGATGCTATCACGAGCTTGAGAGCCTGATAGAACCTGACTTGTCTCGAAAAGTTCGATGATTATGCGGTCGCAGTTTGTAACACCTGCGGATTGGCATGGAAAAACACATGCTCGCGCACTGGGCCGACGGCAACTTCGCCGATCTCCTCGTAACCCTGTCGTTTGTAAAATTCCAGATATCGCGGATTGCCGGTGTCGAGGACCACACCTTGCGACGTTTCGTCCACCGCGCACCAGTTGTGTACGGCCGTCAGCAGTTGCTCACCGAAGTGCTTGCCCTGGAACTGTGGATGAATGCCGAGCAGCGGCAACATGTGTACCGAATCACTCGGCACGCACGCGGCGACGGCATCGTGATATTCCAGATAGCGCCGGGTACAGCGAAAACCGGTGCTGAGCACCATGCGCAGACGCCAGGCCCAACTTTCGGTGATGCCCAAACGGCGCTGCGGCGGCGCGATCAGAGCAATGCCGATCAGGCGGTCGTTGACCAGCAAGCCAATGGCGGGCAAGTCCTGAAGAAAGTGCTGCTTGACCAGTTCGCGCACCGTCGCGCGCACCCGCTGTTCGTATCCGGGGCGTTCGGCTTCGAACAGATAACCGAAGGTCGGCTCGTGGCGATAGGCCTGATAGAGCAGGGATCTGGCTTCGCGGGAATAACCGCGGTCGAGCATATGAATGTCGGCGATGGCGGTCTGGGTTTCAGGCATGTCAGTGATTCTCCCCTGGCACCGCTTGAATGGCGGGGCTCTTGTTGGTACGAACCTTTTGCGGGTGGCGCAGTTCCCCCACAGGTATAGACCAAAGCGGGATCTTCATCGACTGAACGGACGCCATCGCTGGCAAGCCAGCTCCCACAGGTTTCTCGGGTGTTCACAGAATTTGTGTTCGCTGGAGATCCCTGTGGGAGCTGGCTTGCCAGCGATGGCGCCATTGCAGACAGCGCAAACCCCACAGACCAAACCGAATCTGCCTACCCCAACACTGGCCCCCATCCCACATGTCAGCTAGCATCGCCCTTTTGCCAGGACTGCCGACCATGAAGATTGTTTCCTTCAACATCAACGGACTGCGCGCCCGTCCGCATCAGCTGGCAGCGCTGATCGAAAAACACCAGCCGGACGTAATCGGCCTGCAGGAAACCAAGGTCCACGACGACCAGTTTCCGCTGGAAGAAGTACGTGCCCTTGGCTACCACGTATATTTCCACGGCCAGAAAGGCCATTACGGCGTGGCAATACTCTCGCGTCAGGAGCCGATTGCTATCCACAAAGGTTTCGCGACTGACGAAGAAGACGCCCAGCGCCGCTTCATCTGGGGCACTTTCGCTGACGACAATGGCGTGCCGGTGACGATCATGAACGGTTATTTCCCACAGGGTGAGAGCCGCGACCATCCAACCAAATTCCCCGCCAAGCAGCGTTTTTACAGCGATCTGCAAACCCTGCTGGAAAGCCGGTTCAGCAACGAACAGCCAGTGGTGGTGATGGGCGATGTGAACATTTCCCCGGAAGACTGCGACATCGGCATCGGCCCGGACAACATGAAGCGCTGGCTGAAAACCGGCAAATGCAGCTTCCTGCCGGAAGAACGCGAGTGGATGGCCCGCCTGAAAAACTGGGGCCTGACCGACAGCTTCCGCCACCTGAACCCGGATGTGACCGACATGTTCAGCTGGTTCGACTACCGCAGCCGTGGCTTTGAAGATGAACCGAAACGCGGGTTGCGCATCGACGTGATCCTGGCATCCCACGGTTTGCTGCCCCGGGTAAAAGCGGCGGGTGTCGACTATGAATTGCGCGGCATGGAAAAGCCTTCGGACCATGCGCCAATCTGGCTTGAACTGAGCTGATCCTCAAATCACCTGAAATCCCCCTGTGGGAGCGAGCCTGCTCGCGAAAGCGGTGTGTCAGTTGCGAAAATGTTTCTGATACACCGCTTTCGCGAGCAGGCTCGCTTCCATACTGAATCGCTGTCATGTTTTGGTCATGCGCCTGACTTAATCTCCCCGGCAATCCCCTTGGCTTCAATTGGTGCCGGCATGACCCTGCGTGTTGTACTGGTTTTTCTGTTGGGCGCATGGCTGAAGGTCTCCGCCGCTGCCCTGCCCATCGCGCAAAACGGCCCGGCACTGCGCATCCAGGGGTCCAACACCATTGGCGCCGAACTCGGCCCGGCACTGGTTGAAGGATTGCTGCGAGAGCAAGGTCTGCTGAAGATTCACCGCGAAACCGCGGACACCGCCAATGAACTGCGGATCGTTGGCCAGACCGCGCAAGGTCAACGCGTTGTCGTGGAAGTTGCGGCCCACGGTTCGAGTACCGGATTCGTCGCATTGAAAAACGCCAGCGCCGATCTGGCCGCGTCTTCCCGCGAGATCAAGGATGGTGAGTTACAGACACTGCAATCACTCGGCGATCTGAAAAGCCCCAGCGCCGAGCAAGTCATTGCCATTGATGGCCTGGCGATCATCCTCCACCCCGATAATCCATTGCAGCAACTGGATACCGAACAACTGGCGCGGATCTTCAATGGCGAGCTAAAAACCTGGGAAGACCTCGGCGGGCGTGGTGGCGCCATTCATTTATATGCGCGGGATGATCAGTCCGGGACGTACGACACGTTTAAGGAATTGGTCTTGAGTCGTCGTGGGAAAAGTCTGAGCAACGCGGCGAAACGGTTTGAATCCAGCGAGCAGTTATCCGACGCCGTCAGCAGCGATCCACAGGGTATCGGCTTCATCGGTTTGCCGTACGTGCGGCAGGCCAAAGCGGTGGCGATAGCCGATGGCGCGTCGCAATCGATGCTGCCACTCAACAGCTTGATCGCCACCGAAGACTATCCGCTGTCGCGACGATTGTTCTTCTATCTGCCGCCCGACAGTCAAAACCCCTGGGCCAAGGCATTGGTGGCGTTCGCGCAAAGTCGTCAGGGCCAAGCAATAGTCGCGGCCAACGGCTTCATCAGTCAGACCGTGCATGCGATGACGGTTGCACCGAATGCGCTGATGCCTGAGGGGTATCAATCCCTCAGCCGTCACGCCCAACGTCTGACAGTCAATTTCCGTTTCGAGGAAGGCAGTGCCAGCCTCGACAACAAGGCTCGGCAGGATCTGGCTCGGGTATTCGACTATATAAAGCGCCACGACAAAACCGATCGTGCGGTAACGCTGGTGGGGTTTGGCGACATCAAGGACGACCCGGCGCGGGCGGACTTGTTGTCCAAATTGCGGGCGATGGCCGTGCGGCGTGAGCTGGTGAAAAACGGCGTGGTGCTGCGCGAGGTACGCGGGTTTGGCGCGCAGATGCCGGTGGCAGCCAATAGCGCGGATGAAGGTCGGATCAAGAATCGGCGGGTTGAGGTTTGGCTCTACTGAACCTGATGTGATTGGGTGAACCTGCTGATGCCATCGCTGGCAAGCCAGCTCCCACAGGTTTCTCGGGTGTTCACAAAATTTGTGCTCACTGGAGGTCTCTGTGGGAGCTGGCTTGCCAGCGATGAACGATGACACGGTGTCGAATCAGCGCTCGCTACGGAGCATTTCCTTCGGCACATATTTGCCGATCTCGAACTTGCCGATCGCCGCGCGGTGCACTTCGTCCGGGCCGTCAGCCAGGCGCAGGGTGCGCTGCATGGCGTACATGTAGGCCAGCGGGAAATCGTTAGACACCCCTGCCCCGCCATGCATCTGGATCGCCCGATCAATCACGCGAAGTGCCACGTTCGGCGCGACAACCTTGATCTGTGCGATCTCGCTCTTCGCCACTTTGTTACCGACAGTGTCCATCATGTAGGCCGCTTTCAACGTCAGCAGGCGCGCCATGTCGATTTCCATCCGCGAGTCGGCGATCTTGTCGACGTTACCGCCCAGACGCGCCAGGGGCTTGCCGAATGCCGTGCGGCTCACCGAGCGTTTGCACATCAATTCCAAGGCACGTTCAGCCATGCCGACCGATCGCATGCAGTGGTGAATTCGGCCCGGGCCAAGGCGACCCTGAGCGATTTCGAAGCCGCGTCCTTCACCCAGCAGGACGTTTTCGTACGGCACGCGTACGTTGTCGAACAGCACTTCAGCGTGACCATGCGGCGCGTCGTCATAACCGAATACCGGCAGCGGACGGACGATTTTCACGCCGGGGGTGTCAACCGGCACGAGGATCATCGAGTGCTGCGCGTGGCGCGGCGCATCAGGATTGCTCAGGCCCATGAAGATGAGGATTTTGCAGCGTGGATCGCAGGCGCCGGAAGTCCACCACTTCTTGCCATTGATCACCCACTCGTCGCCATCACGCACGGCGCGGGCGGCCATGTTGGTGGCGTCGGACGAAGCGACGTCCGGTTCGGTCATGGCAAACGCCGAGCGGATCTCGCCGCGCAGCAGCGGTTCAAGCCAGCGCTGTTTCTGTTCTTCGTTGGCGTAACGCACCAGCACTTCCATGTTGCCGGTGTCCGGAGCCGAGCAGTTGAACGGCTCTGGCCCGAGCAACGAGCGCCCCATGATTTCTGCCAGGGGTGCGTATTCGAGGTTGGTCAGACCGGCGCCAAGCTCCGATTCCGGCAGAAACAGATTCCACAACCCCTGTGCCTTGGCCTTGGCTTTGAGCTCCTCCATGATCGCCGTCGGCTGCCAGCGATCGCCTTCGGCAACCTGGCGTTCGAACACGGCTTCGGCCGGGTAAACGTAAGTGTCCATGAACGCGGTCACGCGCTCACGCAGTTCTTGCACCTTGGGCGAATAAGCGAAATCCATGAGCAATTACCTTCTTGGGCAGAGGTTGTTTAAGTCATGCAATCGATGCTAGAACAGCGTTGATAATTTACCTAGCCTATTCTCGGCGTGTATTAACATTCATCACCGATATATGATCGGCTGATTGTCAGCCCCTAAAACACTTGCCCTTAAAACAAGAGAAGCCGCGTTATGAATCTGAGCAAGGTCGACCTCAACCTTTTCATCGTCTTCGACGCGATCTACACCGAAGCCAACCTGACCCGTGCCGGGCAGATTGTCGGCATCACGCAGCCTGCGGTGTCCAACGCGCTGGCGCGGTTGCGCGAAACGTTTAACGACCCGCTCTTCGTACGCACGGCTCAGGGCATGGTGCCGACGCCAATGGCCCAGAACATCATCGGCCCGGTGCGCAACGCGCTGTCGCTATTGCGCGTATCGGTTCAGGAAAGTCGCATTTTCAACCCGGCGCAAGCGGTCAAGACCTACCGCATCAGCATGACCGACCTCACCGAGGCAGTGATTCTGCCGCCGCTGTTCCAGCGCTTGCGCCGTTTGGCGCCGACGGTAATCATTGAAAGCTTCCTGTCCAAACGTCGCGAGACCACCAAGGAACTGGCGGCCGGACGTCTGGATTTTGCCGTGGATGCGCCGCTCAACACCGACCCGCAGGTGCGTCACGTCAAGCTGATGGAAGACCGCTACGTTTGCGCGATGCGTAAGGGCCATCCGATGGCGGGCAAGGAAAAATTCTCCCTCGATGACTATCTGTCGTTGACGCACATCCATATTTCCAGCCGTCGCAGCGGCCTCGGCTATGTGGACCTGGCACTTGGAAAGATGGGCATTCAGCGCAAGATCGCATTGCGCTCGCAGCATTATTTGATGGCGTCCCAGGTGATGCAGCAGACCGACATGGTCATGACCGTGCCGGAGCGTTTCGCCCGTCGCCATGAACTGCATGCGTTTAATCTGCCGGTCAACGATGTGCCGCCAGTGGAGACGCATCTGTATTGGCATGAGAGCACCGATCAGGACCCGGCGAATCGCTGGATGCGCGAGCAGATGATCGAGTTGTGCCAGCAGGTGACGGCGCATGAGAAGAAGCTGGATAAGGTGTAAGAATTACACCGCGTTATCGTTCTTCGCGAGCAGGCTCGCTCCCACAGGGGATTGCTCTCTGACTGAATTAATGCGGTCGAATGTGGGAGTGAGCCTGCTCGCGAAGGGGCCATCAAATACACCAAAAATCATCCCGCTTGACGTAAACGTCAACCTGCCATTAGCTTAGCGCCAAGACCTTTTATCGAGCGCTTTCATGAGCAGCCAGACCTATAGCATTTCCGACCTTGCCCGCGAGCTGGACATCACCACCCGGGCAATTCGCTTTTATGAAGAGCAAGGCCTGCTCAGCCCTGAGCGTCGCGGCCAGGAACGCATCTATTCGCCCCGCGACAAGGTCAGCCTGAAGCTGATACTGCGGGGCAAGCGCATCGGTTTCTCGCTGGCCGAATGCCGCGAACTGATCGAACTCTACGACCCGTCCAGCGGTAACACCAAACAACTCAACAGCATGCTGGCGAAAATCAGCGAGCGTCGGGAACAACTGGAGCAGCAATTGCTCGACATCGAGCAGATGAAGCTGGAACTCGATACCGCCGAAGAACGCTGCGTGCAGGCGCTGGAGCAGACGCTCAAGAGCCAGCAAGCCATTTAAAGGTCAACTTTTTCCCCTGTGGAAGCGGGCTTGCCCGCGATTAGGCCGGAGCATCCAGCATTCATGTTGACTGAGCCGACTTCATCGCGGGCAAGCCCGCCCCCCACAGGACTCTCAACGAATCAAAATTCAAGCAGGTCAACGCCATGTCCCTCCCCTCCCAAGTACGCCTGATCGAAGTCGGCCCGCGCGATGGCCTGCAGAACGAAGCCCAACCGATCAGCGTGGCTGACAAGGTGCAACTGGTCGACGCCCTGAGCGCCGCAGGTCTTGGCTATATAGAAGTCGGCAGTTTCGTCTCACCGAAATGGGTGCCGCAGATGGCCGGGTCCGCCGAGGTGTTCGCGCAGATCCAACGTAAGCCCGGCGTGACCTACGGTGCACTGGCGCCGAACCTGCGTGGTTTCGAAGATGCTGTCGCGGCCGGGGTCAAGGAGGTCGCGGTGTTCGCCGCGGCATCCGAAGCGTTCTCGCAGCGCAACATCAACTGTTCGATCAGTGAAAGCCTGGCACGGTTTGCGCCGATCATGGACGCGGCGAAACAGCACGGCGTTACCGTGCGCGGTTACGTTTCCTGTGTGCTCGGCTGTCCTTACGAGGGCACCGTCGCGCCGGAGCAAGTGGCAATGGTTGCGCGCGAGTTGTACGCGATGGGCTGTTATGAAGTGTCGCTCGGCGACACCATCGGCACCGGCACCGCAGGCGCGACTCGTCGCCTGTTTGAAGTGGTTTCGGCGCAGGTGCCAAGAGAAAAACTCGCCGGGCACTTTCACGACACCTATGGCCAGGCCATGGCCAACATCTACGCCAGTCTGCTCGAAGGCATCGCGGTGTTCGACAGCTCTATCGCCGGCCTCGGCGGTTGCCCGTACGCCAAAGGTGCGAGCGGTAACGTCGCCACCGAAGACGTTGTTTACCTGCTCAACGGCCTGGGGATCGACACCGGAATTGACCTGGACGCCTTGATTGCCGCGGGTCAGCAAATCAGCGCGGTGCTCGGTCGCCCGAGCGGCTCGCGCGTGGCCAAGGCCCGTAACGCACAGTGAGGCCAAGGGTGTTACCGCTGCGTCCGCAAAGTGGGCACGAGCGAGTAACACGGAAACAAATTGTCTGGCTTTGACCGGTCGATAAAATCCGCGAAAATATCAAACCATTGATTTATAAGGACTTTTTAAAGTTGGCACGCGTCCTGCTATCTCTATGGCATAACAAGAATAAAAAGCGGCAAACCAATAAAAATAAGACGTAACGACTCTGACATAACAAAAACAACACGGCAGAGACGCAGCTAACAGATTTTTTTGGAGAAGGTGTGTTTTTCAGGGTGCTCTCAGGAGTGACCCGCAACCGGGCAGAGAATAATAAAACTACCTTCAGGTAGCTCCCGAATCGGTTGGATCGTTTAACGAGAAAGCAGATCAGCGCTCAAAAAAATACGTTTGCTCTTGACCCCGGATGGGGGTCGCCAAAAACAGCGGTAAAGGGCCACGGTTGCCAAAAACAACAATAGACCGACCCTCAATAATAAAAAAAGAGCACGCGACGACAAAATTAAAGGGGAGCCTCGGCTCCCCTTTATGCTTTCTGTGATTCCCGAATACCCCCCAATCCCTGTGGGAGCTGGCTTGCCAGCGATTGCGGTAGATCATTCAACGTTGATGCTGGCTGACCTGACGCCATCGCTGGCAAGCCAGCTCCCACAGTGATTGTGGTTAGGGCTCAATTGTTTTCAGCTCCTCGATACTGATTTCCCGCATCCTGAACTTCTGGATCTTGCCAGTCACCGTCATCGGAAACTCTTCGACAAACTTGAAATGCCGTGGTGTCTTGAAGTGCGCGATGCGCTCTTTGCACCAGGTTTGCAGCTCCAGTTCTGAAGCGTTGTGGCCTGGATGGAATTTGATCCAGGCGACAATTTCCTCACCGTAACGCGAACACGGAATGCCGATCACCTGCACGTCCGCCACAGCCGGATGGGTAAAGAAGAACTCCTCCAGTTCACGCGGATAAACATTCTCGCCACCGCGAATGATCATGTCCTTGTTACGTCCGGCGATGTTCACGTAGCCATCGTCATTCATGCTCGCCAGATCGCCGGTGTGCATCCAGCCGGCCTCATCGATGGCTTCGGCGGTGGCATGCGGATTGCTCCAGTAGCCGAGCATCACACTGTAACCACGGGTGCAGAGTTCACCGATGGTGCCCCGCGGCACCAGGTTGCCGGCCTCGTCGATGATCTTGCTTTCAAGTTGCGGTTGGGTGCGGCCGACAGTGGTTACACGCAGTTCCAGCTCATCCGCTGGACCGGTCTGTAGCGAAACGGGGCTGGTTTCGGTCATGCCGTAGGCGATCTGCACTTCGCTCATATGCATCTCGCTGATGACCCGGCGCATGACTTCGATCGGGCAAGTGGCGCCGGCCATGATGCCGGTGCGCAGGCTCGACAGATCGAATTCGCCGCGTTGTGGCTGGTCGAGCATGGCGATGAACATGGTTGGCACACCGTACAGGCCGGTGGCCTTTTCCTCGGCGACGGTTTGCAGGGTCAACAACGGATCGAAGGCATCGTTGGGATAAATCATCGTGCTGCCGTGGGTAATGCAACCGAGGTTGCCCATGACCATGCCGAAGCAGTGATACAAAGGCACCGGGATAACCAGTCGATCAAGCGGCGTCAGGCCGATACTTTCGCCGACCATGTAACCGTTGTTGAGAATGTTGTAGTGACTGAGGGTCGCGCCCTTGGGGAAACCGGTGGTGCCGGAGGTGTACTGGATGTTCACCGGTTGATCGAAGTGCAGGCTGTCGCTGCGTTCATGCAGTTGTTGCGGGGCGATGCTGGCGGCCATATCGGCCAGTTGCGACCACGGCAGGAAACCCGACGGCGGTTGTGCGTCGAGGCTGATCACGCCACGCAGGTCCGGCAGACGCTCGCTGCGCAATTGGCCGATGGATTGCTCCGCCAGTTCCGGCACCAGTCCCTGCAACATGCCGTGATAGTTGGAGGTCTTGAATGCTCCGGCACAGACCAGCCAGTTGCAGCCCGACTGCTTGAGGACATATTCGAGTTCGGAGGTGCGGTAGGCCGGGTTGATGTTAACCAGGATCACCCCGATTTTCGCAGTGGCGAATTGGGTGATGCACCACTGCGCGCAATTCGGGGCCCAGATACCGAGTCGATCGCCCGCCTGCAACCCCAACGCCAGCAAAGCCCTGGCATGCAGATCCACTGCGTCAGCGAGCTGTCGCCAGGAGTAGCGCAGCTGCTGATGGCGCACCACCAACGCCTCGCCGTCCGGGTATTGCGCGACGGTCTGGTCGAACATCTGCCCGATGGTCATCGCCAGCAAGGCTTTGTCCTGGGAACCTCGGGTGTAACTGCGCTGCGGATTTGCACTGGGTTGATCCATGACGACCCCTATTGTCTTTATTAGCGGGTTTGCCGGATTAAATCCCTGTGGGAGCGAGCTTGCCCGCGAAGCGGCCATCTGATTCGACATCCGTGTCGACTGGTCTGGCGCCTTCGCGAGCAAGCTCGCTCCTACATGGGACAGTCCGTTTTCAATCTTGAACGGCCCTTACTCTCGCCTAAGTTGACGTTAACGTAAAGTGTGATTGACAGTCACTCATCGCAGGCTTACGTTAACGTCAAGGTGAGAGCTGAACCGCCGCCCTCCCCACCCTACAAAAAAGCCAAAAGGTGACCCATGAGCTACCCATCCCTGAATTTCGCCCTCGGTGAAACCATCGACATGCTGCGCGATCAGGTTCAGTCCTTCGTCGCTAAAGAGATCGCCCCACGCGCGGCGCAAATCGACAGCGACAACCTGTTCCCTGCCGACATGTGGGGCAAATTCGGTGACATGGGCCTGCTCGGTATAACCGTGCCGGAAGAGTACGGCGGCGCAGGCCTGGGGTATCTGGCGCACGTAGTGGCGATGGAAGAAATAAGTCGCGGCTCGGCCTCGGTGGCGTTGTCCTACGGCGCGCACTCCAATCTCTGCGTCAACCAGATCAACCGTAACGGCAACCACGAACAGAAAACCAAATACCTGCCGAAGCTGATCAGCGGCGAGCACGTCGGCGCGCTGGCAATGAGCGAACCGAACGCCGGTTCTGACGTGGTTTCAATGAAACTGCGCGCCGACAAGCGTGGCGACCGCTACGTCCTCAACGGCAGCAAAACCTGGATCACCAACGGCCCCGACGCCAGCACCTACGTGATCTACGCCAAGACCGATCTGGAAAAAGGCGCGCACGGCATCACTGCATTCATCGTCGAGCGCGACTGGAAAGGCTTCAGCCGCAGCAACAAGTTCGACAAGCTCGGCATGCGCGGTTCCAACACCTGCGAGCTGTTCTTCGATGACGTCGAAGTGCCGGAAGAGAACATCCTCGGCGTGCTCAACGGCGGCGTGAAAGTGCTGATGAGCGGCCTCGATTACGAACGCGTCGTGCTGTCGGGCGGCCCGACCGGGATCATGCAGTCGTGCATGGATCTGATCGTCCCGTACATCCATGACCGCAAGCAGTTTGGCCAGAGCATCGGCGAATTCCAGCTGATCCAGGGCAAAGTGGCCGACATGTACACCCAACTCAACGCCAGCCGCGCCTACCTTTACGCGGTGGCCCAGGCCTGCGAGCGCGGTGAAACGACACGCAAGGACGCTGCCGGCGTAATCCTTTACACCGCCGAACGTGCCACACAGATGGCCCTCGACGCGATCCAGATTCTCGGCGGTAACGGTTACATCAACGAATTCCCCGCCGGTCGTCTGCTGCGCGACGCCAAGCTGTACGAAATCGGCGCCGGCACCAGTGAGATTCGTCGCATGCTGATCGGTCGCGAACTGTTCAACGAAACGAAATGAATTTCGTCAGCGGCAAGCTGCGAGCGTCAAGCGGCAAGAGACATGCGCTCTCGCCTCAACTTGCAGCTCGTTGCTTGAAACTTGAAGCTGCTACGGAGTAGCCCATGATTCTGCACACTCAGCTCAATCCTCGTTCAGCGGAATTCGCCGCCAACAGCGCCGCGATGCTCAAACAGGTCGACGCCCTGCACACCCTGCTCGCCCAGGTCGCGCAAGGTGGCGGCGCGAAAGCACAGGAACGCCACACCTCGCGGGGCAAACTGCTGCCGCGTGAACGCATCAACCGTCTGCTCGATCCGGGCTCGCCGTTTCTGGAAATCAGCCAGTTGGCCGCCCACGGTGTCTATGGCGAAGACGTTCCGGCCGCAGGCGTGATCGCCGGTATCGGCCGGGTTGAAGGCGTCGAATGCATGATCGTCGCCAACGATGCGACGGTGAAAGGTGGTTCGTACTATCCATTGACCGTAAAAAAACACCTGCGCGCGCAGACCATCGCCCAGCAAAACCGCTTGCCGTGCATTTATCTGGTGGATTCGGGCGGTGCCAATCTGCCGCGTCAGGACGAAGTGTTCCCGGACCGCGAACACTTCGGGCGGATCTTCTTCAATCAAGCCAACATGAGCGCGATGGGCATTCCACAGATCGCTGTGGTCATGGGCTCGTGCACCGCCGGTGGCGCTTACGTGCCGGCGATGGCCGACGAAGCGATCATGGTGCGCAACCAGGCAACGATTTTCCTTGCCGGCCCGCCGCTGGTGAAAGCCGCGACCGGGGAAGTGGTCAGCGCCGAGGATCTGGGCGGAGCCGATGTGCACTGCAAGATTTCCGGGGTGGCCGACCATTACGCCGAAAGCGACGAGCACGCCCTGGCCCTCGCCCGCCGCAGCGTCGCCAATCTCAACTGGCGCAAGTTCGGCGAAGTGCAGCAGCGCACACCGATCGCTCCGCTGTACAGCAGCGAAGAGTTGTACGGTGTGGTCTCGGCCGACGCCAAGCAGCCGTTCGATGTCCGTGAAGTGATCGCGCGGCTGGTCGATGGCTCGGTGTTCGACGAATTTAAAGCACTGTTCGGCACTACGCTGGTCTGCGGTTTCGCCCATCTGCACGGCTACCCGATCGCCATCCTCGCCAACAACGGCATCCTCTTCGCCGAAGCCGCGCAGAAAGGCGCGCACTTCATCGAACTGGCCTGCCAACGCGGCATTCCACTGCTGTTTCTGCAAAACATCACCGGCTTCATGGTCGGCCAGAAATACGAGGCCGGCGGCATCGCCAAGCACGGTGCAAAACTGGTGACCGCCGTGGCGTGCGCCAAGGTGCCGAAATTTACCGTGATCATCGGCGGCAGCTTTGGCGCCGGTAACTATGGCATGTGCGGTCGCGCCTACGATCCGCGTTTCCTGTGGATGTGGCCGAACGCGCGCATTGGCGTGATGGGCGCCGAACAAGCGGCTGGCGTGCTGGTACAGGTCAAACGCGAACAGGCTGAACGCAGCGGCCAGGCGTTCAGTGCGGAGCAGGAAGCCGAGATCAAGCAACCGATTCTCGACCAGTACGAAGAACAGGGTCACCCCTATTATTCAAGCGCACGGCTGTGGGACGACGGTGTCATCGACCCGGCGCAGACCCGCGATGTATTGGCCCTGGCCTTGTCCGCGTCGTTGAACGCGCCTATCGAACCGAGCCGCTTCGGCGTGTTCCGGATGTGATGCTTTTTGTGGGAGCGAACCTGCTCGCGAATACGGTCTTTCAGTAATCAGAGATGTCGATTGATAAACCGCTTTCGCGAGCAGGCTCGCGCCCACAAGAACCGTGGAGACGGATGAATATGAGCGATTTCAACACCCTCGAACTGCACAGCGACCCACGCGGTTTTGCGACTCTGTGGCTCAACCGTGCAGAGAAGAACAACGCCTTCAACGCCGAAATGATCCGCGAACTGATCCTCGCCCTCGACAAGGTTGCCAGCGACGCCAGCCTGCGTTTCCTGCTGGTGCGCGGGCGCGGCAAGCATTTCAGCGCCGGCGCCGATCTGGCCTGGATGCAGCAATCGGCCGAACTCGATTATCACACCAACCTCGACGACGCTCGGGAATTGGCGGAGTTGATGTACAACCTGGCCAAACTGAAGATTCCCACCCTGGCCGTGGTGCAAGGCGCAGCATTCGGCGGCGCGTTGGGTCTGATCAGTTGCTGCGACATGGCGATTGGTGCCGATGATGCGCAGTTCTGCCTGTCGGAAGTGCGTATTGGCCTGGCGCCAGCAGTGATAAGTCCGTTTGTGGTGCAGGCCATCGGCGAGCGCGCCGCACGTCGCTATGCCCTGACCGCCGAGCGTTTTGGTGGCCAGCGTGCGCGGGAAATCGGCTTGTTGTCCGAGAGCTATCCCAGCGCAGAGCTTGAGCCACAGGTCGAGCAATGGATCGACAATCTGCTGCTCAACAGCCCGGCCGCTATGCGCGCCAGCAAGGATCTGTTGCGTGAGGTCGGCAATGGCGCGCTGACACCTGCCCTGCGCCGCTATACCGAAAACGCCATCGCCCGCATCCGCGTCAGCCCTGAAGGTCAGGAAGGCTTGCGCGCCTTTTTGCAAAAACGTCCGCCGAGCTGGCAAGCCGCAACCACCACCAAGGAGCCGCGTTGATGAGCGCACCTGTTCTCACCACCCTGCTGGTGGCCAATCGTGGCGAAATCGCTTGCCGGGTCATGCGCACCGCCAAGGCCCTGGGCCTGACCACCGTCGCGGTGCACAGCGCTACAGACCGTGATGCGCGACACAGCCGTGAAGCAGATATCCGCGTTGATCTGGGCGGCAGCAAAGCGGCCGACAGTTATCTGCAAATCGACAAACTGATCGCAGCGGCCAAGGCCAGCGGCGCACAGGCGATTCATCCGGGTTATGGCTTTCTTTCCGAGAACGCCGGATTCGCTCGCGCCATCGAAGCCGCGGGTCTGATCTTCCTCGGCCCGCCCGCCTCGGCCATCGACGCCATGGGCAGCAAATCCGCCGCCAAAGCGCTGATGGAAACAGCTGGCGTGCCGCTGGTGCCGGGTTATCACGGCGAAGCGCAAGACCTCGACACCTTCCGCGACGCCTGTGAACGCATCGGTTATCCGGTGCTGCTCAAAGCCACTGCCGGTGGTGGCGGCAAAGGCATGAAAGTCGTCGAGGACGTCAGCCAACTGGCCGAAGCCCTCGCCTCCGCTCAACGTGAAGCACAGTCATCGTTCGGCGACTCGCGAATGCTGGTGGAGAAATACCTGCTCAAGCCACGCCATGTGGAAATTCAGGTGTTTGCCGACCAGCACGGCAACTGCCTTTATCTCAATGAGCGTGATTGCTCGATTCAGCGCCGCCATCAGAAAGTTGTCGAAGAGGCGCCGGCACCGGGGCTGACCGCGCAGCTGCGCCGCGCGATGGGTGAAGCGGCTGTACGTTCGGCGCAGGCGATCGGCTACGTTGGCGCGGGCACCGTGGAATTCCTGCTCGATGCTCGCGGCGAATTCTTCTTTATGGAGATGAACACACGACTGCAGGTTGAGCATCCCGTGACCGAGGCCATTACCGGTCTGGATCTGGTGGCGTGGCAGATCCGCGTTGCGCGTGGTGAAGCGTTGCCGATCACTCAGGAGCAAGTGCCGCTCAATGGCCATGCCATTGAAGTTCGGTTATATGCCGAAGATCCGTCGAATGACTTCCTGCCCGCCGCCGGACGTCTGGCCCTGTATCGCGAATCAGCCGATAGCCCGGGACGCCGGGTGGATAGCGGCGTCGCAGAAGGTGACGAGATTTCGCCGTTCTACGACCCGATGCTCGGCAAGCTGATTGCCTGGGGCGAAGATCGTGAGCAGGCGCGTCTGAGGCTGCTGAGCATGCTCGATGAGTTCGCGATTGGCGGCTTGAAAACCAATATCAATTTTCTCCGGCGGATCATCGCTCACCCCGCGTTCGCGGCGGCGGAACTGGATACCGGTTTTATTCCGCGTTATCAGGAGCAACTGTTGCCGGCTCCGGGCGAGCTGAGTGATGCGTTCTGGAATGTGGCGGCGCAGGCGTTTGCGCAAAGCCTGCCGAGCATTGCGCGGGCTGATGACCCGAGTTCGCCATGGGCTCGCAATAGCGGTTTGCGCGCGGGTCTGCCGCCGGAAATCACCCTGCACTTGAGTTGCGAGGGCCAGGATCGCGCGTTGACGTTGGGTGCAGGTAGCACCGCCAGACTGTTGGGTGAAGCACTGATTGTCGAGCACGATGGGGTGCGTCGTGACTTGCGCGCTATCCGTCAGGGCGATTCGCTGTATCTGCAATGGGAAGGTGAGTTGCGGCGTATCGAGTCGTACGACCCGATCAGCGCTGTCGAAGCCAGCCACAGTCATCAAGGCGGACTGACTGCGCCAATGAACGGCAGCATCGTGCGGGTTCTGGTTGAAGCGGGTCAATCGGTTGAGGCCGGGGCGCAACTGGTGGTGCTGGAAGCCATGAAAATGGAACACAGCATCCGCGCACCACACGCCGGCGTGATCAAGGCGCTGTATTGCCAGGAAGGCGAAATGGTTGGCGAAGGCAGCGCTTTGGTTGAGCTGGAAGCTGTGTGAAATGAAGATCGATCCTACGCCTGGCGAGGATCGATCTGACTAAAAACGCGCCGTTGCCTGAACCACTACGCCGATAATTCGACACTCATCGGTAAACAGGGCTTTCGGCCAGGTCGGATTGAGCGGCACCAGGTAGCGCTGGCCGCCCTCTTCGTCGAGTTTTCGAAAAATCGCTTCGTCGCTTCCCGGCCACTGCGCGATCACCAGCTTGCCGGGCACCGCCTCCACCTCTGGATCCACCAGAATCAGCATGCCTTCAGCAATGCTTATGCCACTGGGCGCGGTCATCGAATCCCCCGTCACCGTCAGCCAGAACGCAGCACCTCGGGCGTGGTAATCCGTCAATTCGAAGCGTTGTTTATCGGGCGCGGGCGCATAGGCTGGCTGTCCGCTTTCGCGCACCTCGCACGGCGCTCGCCAGTCACTGACAGGGTAACGGAAGTACGGGTTGTACTTCTGCGCCAGCGGCATCTCATCCTCCGGCGTCTCCTGCTGCTCGCGGATCAGTACCACCACTTCCAGATATTCCATGCCCAGCGCATGCAGCACGCGATTCATTTCAGTGATGCCCGGTTCCCTACGTTTGTTCAGCCAATGACCGATCCCTCCCTGGGACATACCGACGCGCTCTCCGAGCACTGTTTGAGTGATTTTGAGTTCACTCATCTTGGCCTTGACCAACTCAATCCATTTATCCATGTGCAGCACCTTACGCGGAGGCCTTCCGCACAACAAAACACAAATTGTAGTATTTAATTTTTAGTCACAACTACACTTCGTACTATTCTGAAAGCACGGATTTTCAATCGAACAAGGAGTGGCCGTCATCATGAATATCAGCAGCAAAGACTTGCCCGATCTGCAAATGGACACCACGTTCACCTCGCCACAAGGCAACGCCGCGGCACAACGAGCACTGGACTATTACTTGAAACCGGCTGTGTCAGAGCCCGAAGTCGATGAGCGCTTCTTCGATGTGAGGCGCCATCTCAGCGGCGAGGAAGCGCTGGTGCACGCCTCGGATCTACTGCGATGCGCAGCAGCCACCGCGTTCAAGGCAGCAGAAAACCTGCAGGGCGCGAGCCGTGACCTGGCATTTTCGGTGGTGCATATGGTGGATATGGCGCGGGCGATGGTCGACCACTCGCTTGATGGCGAGGAAACCTGAAGGCGCGAGAGGAAAGAATTTTCCAATCGTGCAGATGAAAACATTTGACTTGCAAATGATAATGATTATTATTGCATGCAGCTGGTCGCGAGATCAGTCGATGGACCAGAGACCTTAGGTCGGTCTTCTGGACTATCTCCTCATCAGGCTAATCACGGTTTTTGACCCGGCTTTTTGCCGGGTCTTTTTTTGCCCATTTTTTGGGCTTATAGCTTCAGGCTAATGAAGTCTTTAGATGCTGCAAATTCGATGGCGCGGATAATATCAAAAGAATATCGATTGGCAAGGCAAGCCCGGCTGCATTGGGTAAAACTAACAACAGATAGCACTTGAGAATCAATCGCATACACTCTAAGCTGCATCCGCGTCATGGAGGACGCCCCCGCCTCCACACCACAATTGCACTCGGTTTCACGTCCATCTTGTGTGTAAAGTAACGGCCATAAAAATCATATTCAGGAACCGATTATGACCGTGGCCAAATCTTCGTTCGACATCAGCGCCAATTTCGACAGCGGCAATATCCAAGTCATCGATATCAGTAATCCGCTCAACCCGGTTCTGGCCATCCGCCCGGACACCCGCAGCGCGCATTTCCAGTGGTTTCACTTCAAGGCCAGCGGTTTGCATGTCGGCCAGGAGCACTGGTTTCGCCTGAACAACGCCAGCCAATCGACTTACAGCAAAGGCTGGCCAGGCTATCAGGCAGTGGCCTCCTATGATCACGTCAACTGGTTCCGTGTGCCGACGATCTTCGAAGGCGACTGCCTGCGTTTCTCCCTTGAAGCCACCCAGACCCACGCCTGGTTCGCCTACTTCGAACCTTACAGCCGTGGCCGTCACGACTGGCTGATCGAGCAGGCCCTGACCAAAGCCGGCACCGAACTGCTGGCCACCGGCAAGAGCGTCGAAGGCCGCGATATCCAATTGCTGCGCAAAGGCACAGGCGCCGAAGGCCAGCGCAAAATCTGGATCATCGCCCAGCAACACCCGGGTGAACACATGGCCGAATGGTTCATGGAAGGCGTGATCGAGCGCCTGGAAAGACACGATGATCCGGTCATGAACAAATTGCTCGCCAGCGCCGATCTTTACCTGGTGCCGAACATGAACCCGGACGGCGCGTTCCATGGTCACCTGCGCACCAATGCCATGGGCCAGGACTTGAACCGCGCCTGGCAGAACGCCACTCAGGACGTCAGCCCTGAAGTGCTTTTCGTGCAGCAGCAGATGGAAAAATACGGTGTCGATCTGTTTCTCGACGCCCATGGCGATGAAACCATCCCGCACGTGTTTACCGCCGGTTGTGAAGGCAATCCGGGCTACACACCACGGATCGAGAAGCTCGAAGAACATTTCCGCAATCACTTGAAACACACCACCAAAGACTTCCAGACCAAGTACGGCTACACCCGCGACGAACCGGGCCAGGCCAACATGACCCTGGCGTGCAACAGCGTCGGTCAGAAGTACGATTGCCTGTCGCTGACGCTGGAAATGCCGTTCAAGGATCACGACGACCATCCAGATCAACACACCGGCTGGTCGGGCAAACGCTCCAAGCAATTGGGCAAAGATGTGCTGACCACCATTGCCGACATGGTCGACACACTGCGTTGATCCCCCGCTCTCGGTAATCCGCAAAAGATCGCAGCTTGCCTGCGATCTTTTGTTTTGTGCAATGCACAGCCTTGCTCGATCAGGTTGCAAAACGAAACCAGATTACATATCGTGATTCTGGTTTTAATTTGAAACCTAAAAGGAAGCCGGGTATGAAACCTCATTCACTCAACAACAGCGTGATACTGCTCTTTGCCGTTGCCTGTGGTCTGGCCGTGGGCAATGTGTATTACGCGCAACCGCTGCTCGACGCGATGGCCGAAGCGTTTGCCATGTCGCCGGCAACCATTGGCATCGTGATTACCCTGACTCAGGTCGGTTACGGCGTCGGCCTGGTATTGCTCGTGCCACTTGGCGATTTGCTCAACCGACGACGATTGATCGTCGCACAGACGCTGCTATCGGCCGCGGCGTTGCTGATGATCGCGCTGGCACCCAGCAGCCTGTGGCTATTGATCGGCATGACCTTGACCGGTCTGCTCGCCGTGGTAACGCAAGTATTAGTGGCTTATGCAGCGACGCTGGCGATCCCGGCACAACGCGGGCGCGTGGTTGGCGTGGTCACCAGCGGCATCGTGGTCGGCATCTTGCTGGCGCGCACGGTCGCAGGCGCCATGGCCGATCTGGCTGGATGGCGGGCAATTTATCTGCTGTCGGCGGGGCTGACGTTGTTGATCGCTTTACTGCTGTTTCACGTGCTGCCAAAAAAAGAACGTCCACAGCCGACGACAACCTATCGTGCATTGATCATCTCGGTTTTTGGTTTGTTCAGGGAAGAACCCGTTCTGCGTCAGCGCGCAATGCTCGCCCTGCTGACTTTCGCCAGCGCCATGGTGCTGTGGACGCCGATGGTCCTACCGCTAGCCGCCCCGCCGCTGTCACTTTCCCACAGCGAAATTGGCTTGTTCGGACTTGCCGGTGCCGCAGGCGCGCTGGCCGCCGCCCGCGCCGGGCATTTGGCTGATCGAGGTCTCGGCCAGTGGGTCAGTGGGTTATCGCTGTTGTTGATGCTCGGCTCGTGGCTGCCGATCGCCCTCACCCAATCTTCGCTGTGGGCGTTGCTACTTGGCGTAATCACCCTCGATCTGGGCTTGCAAGCCGTGCACGTCACCAGCCAAAGCATGATCTATAGCGTGCGCCCGGAAGCACAAAGCCGCCTCACCGCCGGTTACATGTTGTTCTATTCGATCGGCAGCGCGCTGGGTTCGATCGGCTCTACCGCCATGTATGCGTGGGCCGGATGGATCGGCGTGTGCTGGCTGGGCGCGGGCATCAATGCCCTGGCGTTGGCGTACTGGTACCTGACGCTGAGAAGTGGCGCATCTTCACAATGCGCCACTCAGGCAGGCTAACGGCGATCACGCCCGCGCAACATGCTGTCGAGCACCTCGTCGCGGCGCACCCAGCCATGGAACAGCGCCGCCGCCAGGTGCAGCAGCACTGTCAGGAACAACAGATATGCCAGATACCCATGGGCCTTGCGCAGCAACGCAAACAACTGCGCATCGGCCGGCACAATTGACGGTAACAGCAGCGAGCTGCTGAGCATCACCGGTTCGCCCGACGCACTGATCATCGCCCACCCGAGCAACGGCAACACCAGCATCAGCGCATACAGCAATACATGCGAAGCCTTGGCCGCCATCACTTGCCAGTTCGGCAAATCGGCGGGCAGCGGCGGTTGCCGAGTGGAAAACCGCACCAGAAGACGCACGATCACCAGCGCCAGAATCGCAATACCCAATGGCTTGTGCAGATGGATCAGCCATTCATGCCGCTCGGAAACCGAAGTGACCATGCCGGCGCCAATAAACAGCATGGCGATGATCATCAGCGCCATCAGCCAATGCAGCAGCCGCGCCAGCAGCGCGAAATGAGTCGGTTGAGCGCTCATGGACGAGCCTCCTGTTTGGCGGCGGGCAACTGGCTGACTTCGCTGGTGCGTCGCAGGTAGGAATCGGCGTAACCGGCGGAGCGAGCCGCAAGCAACGGATCGTCGGAACCTTGAATCCCGGCCGGCAGCACCAGCGGATCGTAGTTGATGTCGCGGCACTCGCCGCTCAGTTGCGGTTGGGTTCGCTCCAGCACCAAAGTGCCGGCGTTCAGAACCCTGCGCCCCTCTGGCCAGGCTTTGCTGGCGTCGTTCACCGGGTCATCGGCATTGGCCAAGGTAATGTTCAACTGAAAACGCAACGGTGCGGAGGCCAATCGTTGCACCAGGTCTTTCTCCAGAAAATCGCCCCCCTCAGGCGCAGTGGCACCCGCAGCGTCCTGCGCCAAGGGTTTCATGCTCCAGCGCACGGCCTGTTTTTTGCCACTGGCGTCCACCAGATAGAACGCGTTGACGCTGTTATACGTTTCAGTGGCGTAACTGGCAGACGGCTTGGCGGTCTTCACCCACGTCAGAAACGGCACGGCTTCCGGGTGCGCTGCAAAAAAGGCTGGCACCTTGGTCGGATCCGGTTTGCCGGTGGCCGGATCCGGCGACTGTGCCTGTTGCAACTGATAGAACGCCTCAGGCGTGCCAACCGGAAACACCGGCATGCTGTTCATCCCGGTGCGCCATTGCTGACCATTGGCCTGAGTGAATCGCAGCGCCAGGCTGCGGATCGGCACGCTGCTGTCCGGTGCATAAGGATTGCCCGCCGGCAGCGCGAAACGCCCGACCACTGGCGTGCGCGGATCATTGAACACCTGCGCGGTGGAGAACACTCGCGCCTCGCCACTGCTCTCAAAATGCCCGATCACGCACACGCCTTTGGCGTGATTACGGCGAAACCCGGGATGCACGCCGTTGTTCTTCTCCAACACATCGACCAGCGCTTTGGGCGTCAGACGTTGTGGGTCAAAGGTGCCATTAACGTAGGCAAAAGCCCCGGCCACGGCGGCGACTACCACAGCAATGGCGCCAAGACGCAATACCAGGCTCGCGGCACTTAATGGCGGGCGCTGCGGCCCGCCGGGTGGTGCCGCGTTGGGTGAGCTGCGATCAACCATGAAAGACTCCAGGGCCATCGGCCATAGGGAAAGGTGCTATGAGACGCACGCCTCGTAGGATTATTCCCTTTGAACTGTAGTTTCTTTCAGGTCACTGCGTTTACTGATGCGTTGAGCAGGTTAAATCTGCTCAAAACGTGGCGTGCGCTTCTCCAAAAATGCCTGCATGCCTTCTTTTTGCCCCTGTGTGGCGAACAAGCCGTGAAACACTCGACGCTCGAACAGGATGCCTTCGCGCAGCCCGACTTCCTGAGCGCGATCCACCGCTTCACGCGCGGCCAATGTCGCCGTTCGTGGAAACCCGGCAATCTGCTGCGCAACCGCCAGCGCCTGTTCAAGCAAGTCATCGGCGGCTGTCACGCGCGACACCAACCCCGCCTGCTCGGCCTCCCGAGCACTGATCGAGCGTCCGGTCAGGATCATGTCCATGGCTTTTGCCCGACCGATAGCGCGTGTCAGACGCTGGGTTCCGCCCATGCCCGGCATGACGCCGAGCGTGATCTCAGGCAACGCAAATTGCGCTGACTCGGCGGCGATGAGCACATCGCACATCATGGCCAACTCACAGCCGCCGCCATAGGCATACCCCGCCACTGCAGCCACTTTCGGAGTCTTGAACCCGGCGAAGGCATCCCAACCGGCGAAGTAGTCCTGCTCAATCATTTCCAGACAGGTCTTTGCGTACATTTCCTTGATATCAGCGCCGGCAGCAAAGTACTCATTCGTACCGGTAATAACGAAACAACCGACACCCGGATCATTGTCCAGACCTCTCAGGGAATCGAGCAATTCACCCATCATTTGCTGGCTCAGGGCATTGCGGGCTCGTGGGCGATTGAGCCGGATCAGCACAACGCGTCCCAGTTTTTCGATCGATATGTTCATGTTCATTGCCTTCCTTGGATTAAGTAACACTAAGAAAAATATCGACGCGGTGTCAGGAATCCCAAATAGCGCCGTAAGCAGGAATACCCCTGGATTCCATTTCCTCGACCACGCGTTCCGTCAATGTCTGATTGGATATGCAAATCACTGCCTCCGCGCCGAACGACTGCACCGCGCAATACGCCAGCTTCACCAGGTCCGGTTTGCCTGACACATCGGTGTCCCAGATCAGTGCATCGGGCTGCGCCGCGAGAATTTCGTCCACCAATGCGTCGCCATAAGTGGCTCTGGGACTTCGGGTCGACCAGATCAGGCGGATGGGTATCTGTTTGGCCAACAAGTGCGGCAGCACCGGGCCAACCCCGCTGCCGGTGGCGATATACACCACTGCTTTGAACAACGTATCAATGTGCGCCACCCCTGCGGTCGTAATGCCTTTGACCCAGACGTGGGTCGGCGCCTGCTCGATGAAATCGCCCGTCCAGTCGCCCGCCCGGGAAATGATCAGTCGGAAACCTTCCTCCCCCGGCGCAGGAATATTGGCGAACGAATGCCATTCCCACAGTGGGTTGCGACTGATCGCAGTGGCTGAACCGGCAAACGGTGTGTGGTGATCGAACCGGACTATCACCGCGTGGGAGGAAAGCGGCACCACACTGACAGGGACTTGGCGCAACCGCAGCCACGGCAAAGTAATGCTGAATGTCACGAGCAACAGCATCCAGAAAGAGGCAGATCGCAAGAGGACATCCGTCAGCGCAGCCGTGGGATGTTGCTCCCTGACAAACACCAGTGTCATCGCCCAGAACATCGCGAGCGCGGCCCAACCGGCGAAGCGGTGGGTGCGCTCGAAAGCATTATGAAAACGCGCGCGAATGATCGGCAGCGCCATGATCGCCACCAGTAAAAGCAGCACGAGCAAACCACCGCTCAGCCCGATCAGGGTCAACGAAACGCCGCCCGGGCCTTCAAATTTCAGCCAGACCATCGAGCCGAACAACAGCGCAAACCAAACAATGGCTGCCATCGCGCCACCGCTGTGCAGACCACCGAAATGGTAGACCTTGGCCAACGACCGGCGAATCGCCAGCGGCCAGGACGTCGGCGCCCGGGTCGCCAGCCAGAACAAGCCATTGATGACGTACTGCTGCCGAATCAGTATCGCCATCGACAAGTTCGCGACGACCAACCCGGACAGGGTTTGCAAAGCAACGCCTGAAGTCGACCACCACCGCCCGATGTTCAAACCGTAAACCAGGGCTGCAATGTTGCCGGCGAACACCAGCAACACCAGACGGTTGTAATGCGAGAACATCGGCAGCGTTCCCAAACGTCGCCACAATGCGCGCCGGGCCGGTAACACGATCGTCGAATCGGTGCCGTTCATGCCTGCACCTGCTGCTCGTCGCGAGCGTGTTTTACCTGATGTGCCACAGCCCACTGGAGCAACAAGCGCTTGTCGACCTTGCCTCGGGATGTCAGCGGAATATGATCCACAGCGAGAATCAACGATGGCACGCAATAATAAGCCAGGCGCTCTTCGCAACGTTTTCGCGCGACTTCAACGTCTGTGATGGCGGGATAGACGAAGGCCACCAGATGGCGACTGTCGAGCTTGAGGGTGACCGCGCGCTCACAGTCCGGCGCAGACTCCAGTGCCGCTGACACCGAGTCAAGTTCCACCCGAAACCCCCTGACCTTGACCTGATCATCGACACGCCCCAGGTGTTCCAGCTCACCGTCCGCCGTCCAGCGTCCCAGATCCCGGGTACGGAACATCAAACGTCCCTGCCCCAGAAACGGATCGGGCCGATAGCGTTCGTTGGTCAGTTGCGGATTTCCCAGATAACCGGCGGTCACGCAGTCACCGCCCGCCCACATTTCTCCCTGCTCGCCCGGAGCGCAAAGCTGGCCGGCGTCGTCGAGTACATAAACCGTGTTGTTGGGCGTTGGCTTGCCGATCGTCAACGCACCCGCGCCGCGATAGTGCTGCATGGTATTGACGATGGTGGTCTCGGTCGGCCCACAGGCATTATAAAAAGTGCAAAACGCCGCCCAACGATCCGCCAGCGGTTGTGGGCAGGGCTCGCCAGCCAGAGCAACCACTTTTACCTGACTGCAACGGGCAGGATCGAGCGTAGCGAGAATCGACGGTGTCGCAATCAGCACGTCACAACGCTCGGCGGTTTGCGCGATGTCTTTGCCGCGGATCAACAGCGTTGCTCCGTTGGCCAGACAACCCAGCACTTCCCAGGCCGCCATATCAAAAGCGATGTTCAGGATCTGGCCGACCTTCAGGCCCGGCTGCATACCAAGATTGCCGGGCTCGGTCAGCAAAATATTGCACACATTACGCTGCGTCACGCGAACGCCATTGGGCAGTCCGGTTGTACCCGAGGTGAACAGGACAAAGCACAGTGAGTCCGGCGATGACGTCGTGCCACACCTGTTCAAGTCGTCGCTGGCGACACTCGGCACCTGAATGAATTCATCCAGGTGGATGCACTGTTGATCCGTGGTCAGAGGAATCGCCCGCGCCAGTTCGGACAGTGTCAGTACGACCCGAACCTGAGCGACCGCCATGATATGACTCAGCTGCGCAGCGGGGGTGATGCCGACGTGTTGAGGAATATAGGCCGCCCCGGTTTTCAGCACGGCCAGCATGCCCACCAGCATCGGGATCGAACGCTCGACAAACAGCGCCACATGATCGCCCGGGCCCACACCTTGCTTGAGCAACGTCGTGGCGAGTCGATTGGCCTGGCGGTTCAACTCGCCGTAAGTGATGGACTGGCCCTGATATTCGGCCGCGATTGCTTCAGGCCGGCCAGCTGCTTGCAGTTCGATTGCGCGATGGATCAACGTAGCGTCAGGCTGGACGCTCGGACCGCAGCCGAAGCGTTGCCATGGGTTGGACTCAACGAACGGATTCGGCTCCGCGTTCGATGTCGACCGGTTATTCATCGCAAATGCTTGCATGAGATTTCCCTTTCCTTTTTTCAACGATTTCTTTTTTCACGTTCGGCTCCGCATCCTTGGGTTGCGCCGATAGCCAACGTGATTGACGAATGGGTTGAGCAGGGAAAGTTGAATCCATTACACGGCTTACAAATCGCAGCGAACTATCCTACGAAGAAGGGAGAAAAAATTTTCAAATCGGCGGATGGAATAACCATCCTTGAGGGACGTCTTTCTTATCAACATCGCCTTTCGGCAAAGAGCAGCCCCTCGCCATGAACGAGCTAGACGAACAACTGCGTGAACTGATCCCCAGGCTACGGCGCTTTGCCGTTTCGTTGACGCGCAATAGCAGCAGCGCCGACGATCTGGTGCAGGCGTGCCTTGAGCGGGCCCTGTCGAGTTGGGGCGGCAAGCGCGCTGACGGTGATCTGCGGGCCTGGCTGTTTTCGATCCTCTACCGGCAGTTTCTCGATGCCCATCGCCGCTCGCGCCGTCACGCGCGGATGCTCGAGTTTTTCACCGGTCGCGACGATGCCGAACCGTCGACCGAGCGCACCGTGATCGCCCAATCGACCCTGCAAGCGTTCGACCGACTGCCCAGCGAACAGCGCGCGCTGCTGCTGATGGTCTCGGTTGAAGGCCTTTCCTATAAAGAGGTCGCCGAGATTCTCGACACCCCGATCGGCACCGTGATGTCGCGCCTGTCCCGCGCCCGCCAGGCTTTGCGCCAACTCAGCGACGGCGAAATCATCAGTCCTTCTTTGCGGATACTCAAATGATCAGCATGCCTCCCAGCGAGCGTGACCTGCACGCCTACGTCGACCACCAACTCAGCGACACCGACCGGCGCGTGCTGGAAACCTGGCTGGCCAGCCATCCAGACGAAGCCGCGCAGGTTCGTGGCTGGCAACAGGACGCCCAGCAACTGCGTGCGGCAATGAGCGGTGCATTGCAGCAACCGGCCAATCCGGCGCTTGATCCGGCGATGATTCGTCTGCGCCGCCAGCGTCAGTCGCGCCGCCATCTGGCCAGCGCGGCGGTGCTACTGATCGCGGTGAGCGTCGGTGGTTTCAGCGGTTGGCAGGCACGGGAAATGACCCTCGTGCGAGCCTCCGCGTTACCCATGACCGACGCCCTGCAGGCCTATCGGTTGATTGCCCAGCAAGGCATGCTGCCCGCGGATTACAAGGTCGATGGTGCTGGCGACATGCAGCGCTGGCTTGATCGTTATTTCACTCAGGTCAGTCGCTTGCCAGATTTGACGGCGGCGGGGTTTGAGCCCGTCAGCGGGCGCTTGCTGAGTACCGATGAAGGGCCGGCGGCGATGGTGATGTATGAAGCTGCGAGTGGGCACAAGGTCAGTTTTTATGTGCGACCGCCTGGGCCGAAAAACACTTTCTTGCCGAGGGGCAGTCGCAGTGATGGGGATTTGCAGGCTGACTACTGGTCAGGCGGTGGTTACAACTATGCGATGGTCAGCCCGGTTGATACGCCGGCCGCGCCACTGCTCAAGCAATCGCTGCAATTCTGAAAGCCAACGCAGGAGTGGTCGGTTCAAAAGCCCACATCCAGCACCACGTGACCATGACGTCCAGCAAATCCGAATAGCGACTGACCCGTGGCACTTCGGCCAGACTTTCGATCCGCGCGCACTGCGGCAGCTCCACGTTGCCAGCCGTGTAGCGAACCTCACCAACGCCGCCGTGCAAAATGCCATCGACGCGCACGGTAGCAGGCCAGCGGCGCGCCCGGTTAAACTACGCCGCGGCGCTCCTGGGCGCCGGCTCGCTGAACACGGAGTAAACCAAAGTGCCCGCCCATCCGCCGAAACGATCGCGACTGACCCAGCGCTGGCCGGTGCTGCGCCGTTTGTTCGGTAAAGGCACGCCTGCCAAAGCAGGCCATGACGCCAGCGCCCAGTTGATCCGCGATTACTTCCGCCACAAGGCCAACGGCCAGGGTTACACCCTCAGCCACAGCCAGCTGCGAGTGATCGACTGCATGGCGCAGCAGGCCAGTCTGTTGTTCGACGCAACAGCGCCAACCCCACCGAGCCTGTATCTGCACGGCAGCGTGGGGCGCGGCAAGAGTTGGCTGCTGGATGGCTTCTTTCAGGCGCTGCCGATCACGCAGAAACGCCGCCTGCATTTCCATGAGTTTTTCGCGCAGTTGCATCAAGGCATGTTCAGCCATCGCGAACAGGACGATGCGTTGGCCATAACGCTGGATGAACTACTGCTGGACTGTCGGGTACTGTGTTTCGACGAGTTTCATGTGCATGACATTGGCGACGCAATGCTTATCACCCGCCTGTTCAAAGCACTGTTCCAGCGGCGGATTCTGCTGTTGGTGACCTCTAACTATCCGCCCGAAGGCCTGCTGCCCAATCCGCTTTACCATGCGCGATTCAAACCGGTGATCGAGCTGATCAACTCGCGCATGCAGGTCATGGAGGTCGGTGGCCCTCACGACTACCGCAGTCAGATGCGCAACCATGCGCATCAGGTTTTCACTCAGGGACGCTACGTGTGGCCAGCCACGCCCGCTCAGCGTGAGGCGCTGAACCTGCCGACGGGAGATGCACCAGCCATTTCGTTAACCGTTGGCACCCGGCCGATTCGCGCACGTTTTTGCGAGGATCGACGCGTCGGCTTCACCTTCGCTGATCTGTGTGAACAGCCGACGGCGGTCATGGACTATCTGCAATTGTGCCGACGCTTCGACCACTGGATCATCGACGGGCTGCCGGAGCTGGGCGGATGCTCGATCGCCGCACAGCAGCGGTTCATCAATTTGATCGACGTGCTCTACGACCAGGACAAACACCTGACGTTGCTCGGTCGGTTGCCACTGAGCGAAAGCCTGGCAGGTCAGGTTATCGATCTGGCCCGCACCCGCAGCCGGCTGGGGCAGTTGCAGGAAGAACACAGCACGGGCTGACCGGCATCAATTCCCTGTGGGACTCCCACAGTTAAAGCCGCGTCAAGATCCGATAAAATTTCAAACCACAGCTTTGCCGCTATCATGTCGCCCATTCCCAGCGACCCCTCTATTTGCGAATTCCTTCATGCATACCCTTGCTCAATTGCGCGCCGGCGAATTGTCGGGCATCACGCGGCTGGACCTGTCCTGCGGCCTGACCGAGTTCCCGGCAGAAATCTTCGATCTGGCCGACACCCTGGAAATCCTCAATCTGAGCGGCAACGCCTTGAGTTGCCTGCCGGATGACCTGCATCGTCTGACTCGATTGCGCGTGCTGTTCTGCTCCGACAACCAGTTCACCGCGCTGCCCGCCTGCCTTGGCCAATGCACGGCGCTGACGATGATTGGCTTCAAGGCCAACCGCATCGCCGACGTCCCTGGCGCCGCCCTGCCACCGCTGCTGCGCTGGCTGATCCTGACGGACAACTGCATCGACACCTTGCCAAGCGAACTGGGTGAACGTGCGCACCTGCAAAAACTCATGCTGGCCGGCAATCGCCTGCAATCGCTGCCGTCGTCGCTGAGTAATTGCCACCGACTGGAACTGCTGCGCATCGCCGCCAACCAGTTGACCGAGTTGCCACACTGGCTGCTGACGTTGCCGAGCCTGACGTGGCTGGCCTACGCCGGCAATCCGCTGGAAACCGAAGCCGACGCCGCGGCGCTTGAAGCCACGCCGCAGATCGACTGGTCGGCGCTGCGTCTGGAGCAACAACTGGGCGAAGGCGCCTCCGGGGTCATTTCCCGTGCGACCTGGCAACGTGCCGATGGTGCGGTGACGCCGGTTGCGGTGAAGCTGTACAAAGGCGAAATGACCAGCGATGGCTCACCACTGCATGAAATGAACGCCTGCATCACGGCCGGGTTGCACCCGAATCTGATTCGAATTGAAGGTCGTATCCACGGCCTTCCCGACGGCCAGCAAGGTTTGGTCATGCAACTGATCGATCCAAGCTTTGCCAACCTGGCAGGACTGCCGAGCCTGGCGTCCTGCTCACGGGATGTCTATGCCGACGATCGCCGCTTCAGCGCACAGGTTGCACTGCGCATTGCCATGGGCATTGCATCGGCGGCGGAGCATCTGCACCAACAAGGCATCACCCATGGTGATCTCTACGGACACAACATTCTGTTGAACGATCAGGGTGACTGTTTACTGGGGGATTTCGGCGCAGCGTCGTTTCATTCCACCACCGACAGCATGGAAACGCGGGCCCTGCAACGCATCGAAGTACGGGCGTTCGGGGTCTTGCTGGGAGAATTGCTGGTGCGGATCGACTCGGGACTGAGTAATGAGCGACGTGAGGTGCTTGAAGAGCTGGCGCGGCGTTGCTCTCAGGCCGATGTGCTGGGGCGGCCGGGGTTCAGTGAGGTGATTGAGGTATTGCAACAGCTGTGACCGCTGTACGGTCAATCGCTGGCAGGCTAGCTCCCACAGGGTTTATGGCGATCACATAGTGTGTGCACGACGCCATACCTGTGGGAGCGGGCTTGCCTGTGTGGCGGCTCTACTGAGTAAACAAATCAGCCAGCCAGACCCACAAACATATCCTGCACGTCATCATGGTTGTCGAGGCCTTCGAGGAACGCTTCAACCTCAGCCATCTGCTCATCGCTCAAGCCGCTGACCGGGTTTTTCGGCTGGTAGCCGAGCTTGGCCGACAGCACGGTGAAGCCTTGTTCCGGCAGGGCTTTCTGCACCGCGTCGAGGTCGGTCGGATCGGTGATAAACAGGGTCGCGCCCTCTTCACCCGGCTCAAAATCCTGGGCACCGGCTTCGATCGCCGCCATTTCCGGATCGGCGTCCGGAGTGTCTGCCGAGGCTTCGATCATGCCGACGTGGTTGAAGTCCCAGGCAACCGAGCCGGAAGCGCCCAATTGGCCCTTGCGGAACGCCACGCGGATTTCCGCCACGGTGCGGTTGATGTTGTCGGTGACGCACTCGACGATCAACGGCACCTGGTGCGGGGCGAAACCTTCGTAGGTCACGCGGTGGTATTGCACGGTTTCGCCCAGCAGGCCCGCGCCTTTCTTGATTGCGCGGTCGAGGGTTTCTTTCGGCATCGAGGCTTTCTTGGCCTGTTCGACTACCAGACGCAGGTGCGCGTTGGTCGCGGTATCGGCACCGTTACGCGCAGCAATGGTGATTTCTTTCACCAGTTTGCCGAAGATCTTGCCCTTGGCATTGGATGCCGCTTCTTTGTGTTTAACCTTCCACTGTGCGCCCATTACTCACTCTCTTGATCTGTGGCGCCGAGACATCTATTGGCCGACGCGTGGCGCCAAGTTTATACGGCCTAAAGTCGGCAATCGACCAAAAAAATCCAATGTTGAATCGACATCTTCGCCGGACCTTGTAGGGCGATTCTGAAAACCACCTTTGACATGACCATTCAGCGCTGCGGTTTCGTACCCTCTGAGGCCCGTATCGCCTGACAGAGCCTGTGCGAATGCTCAATGACAAGGAAAGTCCGTTTACCCTCACCCTGACCGACAGTGGATTATGCCTGCCGGTGGTGCGTTTCAATGGCGAGGAAGCGCTCAACCAACCCTACCGCTTCGACATCGAACTGATCGGCCTCGCCCCCGCCGTGACGCCGGGCACGCTGGTGCAGCAGCCGATATTTCTGCGTCTGGACGACCATCACGGCATTCACGGCATGATCGACAGTGCCAGTTGCGAACATCGCGGAGCGCACCGCATCGGTTATCGACTGATCGTGGTCCCGGCGCTGCAACGGATGGCGCAGCCGAGCAAACGGCGGGTGTTCGTGCAACTGAGCGTGCCGCAGATTCTTGAACGGTTGCTCGCTGAAAACGCCCTGCCGGCCGACAGCTACCGAATTGAAATGACCGTGGGTCAGTATCCGATGCGTCCATTTTGCGTGCAGTTCGAGGAAAGCGATCTGGCGCTGCTACACAGGCTTTGCGAAGAAGAAGGCATCCACTATCACTTCGAGCACAGCACCGACGGGCACGTTGTCGTGTTCGCCGATGACAGCCTGAGTCTGCCGCAAGAACCGTCACTGGTGCCGTTCATGGAGGATGAACAAGCGTCCTCGCCCTGTGTCAGCTCGTTGTACCAGCACCACCACGCCGCGCCCATCCCGACGCTGCATGCCGTGCGCAATCGAGGGCTACAGACTGCCGACGGGGATGCGGCCAATCAGCCCCCGTCAAAACCGTCACTGCCGATGCCTTCGCCGCAGCAACGACACAGTGAACAACGCAGTCGTCGCCATCTGGAACGACAACGTTGCCAACACCGGTCAATCAATGGCCGCAGTGACTGCATCGGTTTGTTCAGCGGGCACTTGTTGCAGGTGACGGAACATCCGATCAGCCAATTCAACGAACAATGGCGCATCACCCGCCTGCGCCATCACGGGCAACATCCATCGATTCTGGACCCGGCGGCGACGGTGCACCGTTACTACAACGATTTCACTGCCCAACCGTGGTCAACCGACTATCGCCCGCCACTTCAGCAACCGCGCCCGAGCATTGCGGGCTATCACCTGGCGCAAGTGCTGGGAACTCCGGGACAACCTGCGCGGCTTGATGCGCAAGGGCGGATCGCCGTCAGGTTGTGGCCATCGCAACCGCAATCGCCCCCCGTCGCCGACACCGACACCGAAGCCATCTGGCTACCCATCGCCATGACCCGGGCCAACGGTCGAATTGCGCCAGATGAATTGCCCAGCGTGGGCAGTGAAGTGTGGGTGAGTTTTCTCGACAGCGATCCGGACCGGCCGATCCTGTGCCTGGGCAACACACGCAATCCCACACCCCGCGAAACACCGTCCGCGACTAACAGCAGTCTGTTGCTCGACTGGCTGCTCAACGGTACCCACCTGTGACCTGAAACTCTGTAGGAGCTGGCGAAGGCAGCGCCTACAAGATAGGGGTGTTTTGCGGTCATGCGGTTGTCAGCCCTTGTCAGCCTTGCCTGCCGCCGCGGCAAATTTAGCCAGGCGCACGTCCAGATGCCGGGGCCGGTGGCCATGGTCTTCGGCGCGCTCCTTGCGGCGGATGGCGTTACGCACCATCAACGATCCCAGGTAGCGGATTGGCTCCGGCGGGAAATAACCCATCGGCCCGTTGACCAACGGCGAGCGCGTCCACGGATTGTCCAGCCCCTGCACCAGTGACGCCAGAATCTGCCCGCCCATGTGACACGGGCCGACGCCGCTGCCGGAATAGCCGAAACCGTAAAACACATTGCCACTGCTGCTCATCTGACCGAAGAACGGCAAACCGGTGACCGAGCGATCTGACGGGCCGTTCCAGGTCGCGTCGACTTTGACATCGGCAAACGCCGGGAAAAAATCGCCAAGGCTCGTTTTGAGCAGGTCCGCGTAAGGCGATGGCTGATCGAACACCGGCAACATCCGCCCGCCAAAAGCGAAGGTGTTACCGCCCTTGCCGAGCATGATCCGGCCATCCGGGGTGTTGTGGTAGTAGTGCACGAAAATTCGTGAATCGAGCACGGTGACCCCACTGGTCAAGCCGATTTCCTGCAACAGATCCGGACGCGGTTCGGTGATCAGCATGTCGCTGGAAACAATCGCCACACTGCGTTCGAATTGCGGGAAGGCGCGGGCCATCCACGCGTTCATCGCCAACACCACGCGGTCTGCCTGCACATTGCCGTTGGCCGTGCGAATGCGGGCTGGTCGGCCCTCCTCCAAACCGGTCATTGCCGTGTTTTCATGAATCTTCACGCCCAACTCCAGTGCTACACGGCGCAACCCGCGCACCAGTTTGCCGGGTTGCACACTGGCTGCTGCCGGCGAAAACCAGCCTTCCAGATGCTTGCTGGAACCGGCCATGCGCTGCACATCAGCCACCGGACGTTGAGTGAACGAGTTGATCCCGTTGCGCTCAAGCGCAGCGATTACCGCATCAGTCGAACCGACCTGCGCACGGTTGGTCGCGGTATAAAGCGTGCCATCGAGCCGGTAGTCGGCATCGACGCCGTACTGCTCGCAGAACTCGCCGATCGCATGAATGCTGCGTTCGGATTCCTTGACCAGACGCACCGCTTCCTCAACGCCGAACAAGCGCTCAAGCGTAAAATATTTGGCCGACCACGACAGCGCACACCCGCCGTTACGCCCACTGGCGCCGGCGCCGCAGATGTCGGCTTCGATCAGCAGCACATCGAGTTCGGGGTTTTGTTGCTTGAGCATGATCGCCGTCCACAACCCGGTGTAACCACCGCCGACGATGCACACGTCGGTGCGCACTTCGCCCTGCAGCGGCGGGCAGGTTTCGGAGGTGTCGGCCTGCAGGGCCTGCTCCAGCCAAAACGGTCTCATGGGTTTTCTCCAGTCAGTTGGCCACGACACAGCCTGCCGCGAACACCGCAGCAGGCCGCGAGGCAAAGGGGTTTCAGTTACGCAGAGGTTTGATCGTCAAGGGGCAGTTGGGGATGGACGCGCGCGGCTCCATGAAACCGACCGGACGGCTGTTCCAGTGCGGAATCAACACCAGCGCCGAGAACAGTGCGCAACCGGCGAAGACGATGAACACCGTCACCGTGTCGAAGTAGCCCGGCAGCAAGCCGCCAAGCACGGCGCCGACCGAGCCGCAGCCGTTGACGAATCCGGCGGCGGTGGCCCCGGCCTTGGCTTTGCCGAAATCGATGGCGGCCGCACCGCTGATCATCGAGTCGGGTCCGTACAGGGTCAGGCCCATGACAAACAGCAATGCCACAACCAGCAAAACACTGCCGCTCTGCAAGGCAGCCATGAACAGCGCCAGCGTCACCGTCAGCGCCAGCAGACTGATCACACAGGCTGGCATGCGCCGAGCGCCGAACAATTTGTCCGACGCCAGACCGATCATGATCGGCCCAAGCAGCCCGGCCAGCTCGAACGAAGTGGGGATGATCGCCGCACCCACCTTGCCGACGCTGGGCATCTGTTCAAACACGATCACCGGGCCCCACAGCAGGATCGCGTAACGCGCCGGTTTCAACATGAAATACGCCAGGCCCAGCACCAGCACCGTGCGATTACGCAGGATTTCCTTCAACGGCTCCCAAACGCTGAGCTTGCTGTTGGCTTCGGTCTCTTCGGCGCTTAACACAGGCTCCGGTTCCACCGCCGGCAGGCCGACATCTTCCGGTTTGTCGCGCTGGAAGATAAAGAACAACACCGCCACCACCGCCACCACTGCCGCGCTGGAGAAAAACGCGGCGTGCCAGCTGCCGACGAGCGTGTAAGCCCACCAACCGGCGAACGGCGACGCCACCAGCCCACCAAATGCGTAGCAAGAACTCCACAAGCCGAGCACTCGCCCGCGCTGCTTGGCCGGGAAGAAACTGCCGAGGTTTTTACACAACCCCGACCATCCCGTGGACTGCGCCAACCCTTGAATCAACATACAGGTGGCGAAGATCGGCAGCGTGGCGAAACTGCCCATCACCAGTGCCGCCGCCGCAGAAATCAGCAAGCCTCCGAACACAACAACCCTTGGGCCGAAGCGGTCAGCAAGCATGCCCCAGGTGAATTGCCCGATGGCGTATGCCGCCAGATAGATGGCATCGAGGTTGGCCATGGTCATTTTGTCGAGCATGAAATCTGGATCTTCGCCGATGCCCAGTTTGGCCACCGAGAATGCTTTGCGAGTGAAATAGAAAGCGGCGTACGCGAGCCATGTGATAGCAAAAATCTGCATGCGCCAACGCGCAATGGTGCCGATGTGCTTGTTCATTGTGGTTCTGACCTCAGGGTGTGAGTGTGCCGGCAGAATCGTTAAGTAAACGCCTGTGTTTTTTATTGTTGAGCACTGCGATATCACCCCATCCCTATGGCGATACCGGTCAGATGAGTCCTGCTGTTGCACGCACAGGCTCATGGCCAGCGCCGCTGTTCGATCGAGCAGTCGGCGGTGGCGTGAGCCGATCAAAGCAATTACTGTTTAATAAATAAAATCGATTTATCGTATTTCACACATAAGCTCAGCTTTTAACTGGAGCGACCATGTCAATTTCCCACGCCCAACTCAAAGCGTTCCACGCCGTGGCCGTGCATGGAAGCTTCACCAAAGCCGCTCAGCGTCTTTTTCTCACGCAACCGGCGATTTCCGACCAGGTGCGCAAACTCGAAGAACGCTTTGGGGTTTTGCTGTTTCATCGCAACAAACGTTCGGTACGCCTGACCGATCTGGGCGAACGCTTGCTCGCGATCACTCAGCGCCTGTTTGTGATTGAAGCGGAAGCACAGGAGTTATTGCAGGAATCCCAGGCGTTGCAGACTGGCAGCCTGATTCTGGCGGTGGATGCGCCGGTGCATGTGCTGCCGCAGATCGCGCGGTTCTGCGAGCGTTTCCCTGGCATCAACGTGAAAATCGAGACCGGTAACACCGATGAATCATTGTTTCGCCTGTTTAACTATCAGGCCGATCTGGCGTTGCTGGGGCGTGATGTCAGCGATGAACGCTTGTTGTGCGTACCGCTGCGCAACGATCCGATGGTGGCGTTTGTTTCGCGCAATCACCCGTGGGCCGAGCGCGAGTCGATCTGCCTGGCGGACCTGGATGACACGCCGCTGGTATTGCGCGAACACGGTTCGGTGACCCGGCAAACGCTTGAGGAGGAAATGGCTCGGGCGGGGTTTCGCATTCGTCCGGCGATTCAGGTCGAAGGCCGGGAAGCGGCGCGCGAGGCGGTGGTGGTGGGGATTGGTGTGGGCGTGGTTTCAGCGGCCGAGTTTGGCGCCGACTCAAGGGTTTGCGCGTTGCCGATCACCGACTGCACCCGACGCTTGACCGAAACTTTGGTGTGCTTGCGCGAACAGAGTTCGCGGCGGGTGGTGGCGACGTTTCTGGATATGGTTCGCGAAAGCCTTGTGTGAACGGCGCTGACCCAATCGCTGGCAAGCCAGCTCCCACAGGGTTTCAGCCTTTAACAAATTGTGCGTACACCAGAGAAACCTGTGGGAGCTGGCTTGCCAGCGATGAGGGCGCCAAGGTTTATCAGGCTGGCGCCAATCCAAAAAACGCCTGAATCAAGCGCAACTCCCGCCGCCGCTCCATGCAACCGATCATGTGCCGATTGACCAAGCCCTCCCCGACAATCGGAATCGCCACCACCCGTGGGTCGTGGCTGACTTCCACCGATGACACCACGCCAACGCCCAGCTGGGCCGCGACCGCCTCGGTCACCGCCTCGCGACTGTCCAGCTCCAGCAACACGCGCGGATGAATCGACGCCTGCGTGCAGGCCAGATCAAATGTGCGCCGGGTAATCGAACTCGGCTCACGCAGCACCATGATCACCTGATCCAGTTCCTTGAGTTTCACCTCTGTGGCGCGCGCTGCCCACGGATGCCCCGCCGGCACCAGTGCGCAAATCCGCGATTCGCTCAACGCTTGCAGATGCAGTCCCTTGCGCGGCTCGACTTCGGTCAGCACCGCGACGTCGGCGTGTTCCGACAATAACGCCGCCAGCGTTTCCTGGGCATTGCCCAAACGCAGATTCACCGTGATCCCCGGATAGCGCGCACGCAGACTGGCCAGCATCGGCATGACCATGTGCGGGCCGTCCGCCGCCACTTCCAGCCGCCCGGTCAACAACTGGCGGTTGGCCTCCAGCATGGTTTGCGCTTCTTCCGCCAAACCGAACATTGCGCGAGTGATCGCCGCCAGTTTGGTGCCTTCCTCAGTCAACTCGACCCGTCGCGCGGTGCGTCGCAACAACGTGATCTGGTAATGCTCCTCCAGTGCCTTGATGTGCCCGGTCACTGCCGGCTGGCTGATGAACAACCGTGCGGCGGCGCGGGTAAAGCTGCCCTCGCGCGCCACGGCATCGAAGGCGCGCAGCTGAAACAGGTTCATGAATAACTCTCGTTGATGGCTGGCATAACAACAAACAATTTGATTGATGCAACGGCAAATTGCAACTTAGGCCCCGTAGCTTCATCCCACAGCGCTATCCGAGGACACACGAATGAGTACCGCCGAACCCATCCTGCTCACTCCCGGCCCGTTGACCACTTCGGCCCGCACCCGCCAGGCGATGATGGTCGACTGGGGGTCATGGGATGACCGCTTCAATCAACTGACCGCCAGCCTCTGCGAGCAATTACTGGCGATTCTCAACGGCGCCGCGACCCACCACTGCGTGCCATTGCAAGGCAGCGGCACTTTCGCGGTCGAGGCAGCGATCGGCACGCTGGTGCCACGCGACGGCAAAATACTGGTGCTGATAAACGGCGCCTACGGCAAGCGACTGGCGAAAATCTGCGAAGTGCTGGGCCGCTCGTTCAGCACTTTCGAAACCGCTGAAGACGAACCGACCACCGCCGCCGACGTCGACCGTCTGTTGCGCGCCGACAGCACTATCACTCACGTCGCGCTGATCCACTGCGAAACCAGCACCGGCATTCTTAATCCGCTGGCGGAAATCGCTCACGTCGTCGAGCAACACGGCAAGCGCCTGATCATCGACGCCATGAGCTCCTTCGGCGCGCTGCCGGTGGATGCGCAGCAAGTGCCATTCGATGCGCTGATCGCCGCGTCAGGCAAGTGCCTGGAAGGCGTGCCGGGGATGGGTTTTGTCTTCGCACGCAAAGAGTCGTTGGCCGCAGCCGCCGGCAATTCGCACTCACTGGCGATGGACCTGTTCGACCAGCACGCCTACATGATGAAGACCGGGCAATGGCGCTTCACCCCACCGACCCACGTGGTCGCGGCGCTGCACGAAGCCCTGCTGCAATACAACGAAGAAGGTGGCCTGCCGGCGCGGCATGCGCGCTACGCCGCCAACTGCCAGGCGCTGATGGAAGAGATGGGCAAACTCGGTTTGCGCAGCTTTCTGCCAGCAGCGATTCAGGCGCCGATCATCGCAACGTTCCACGCGCCCAATGACCCGCGTTATCAGTTCAAGGATTTCTACGAACGGGTCAAGGCCAAGGGCTACATCCTCTATCCCGGCAAACTGACTCAGGTCGAAACCTTCCGCGTCGGCTGCATCGGTCATGTCAGCCCGGACCAAATGCGCCAGGCCGTGGCGGCGGTGGGCGAAGTATTGCGCGAGATGGAAGTGTTAGAAATCTAACCCCCCCTAATACCTATAGGAGCGAGCCTGCTCGCGAATGCGGTTGAACATTCAACCTTGATATCGACTGATCTGACGCCTTCGCGAGCGGGCTCGCTCCCACATTTGAATTGCATTGCCAACACAGGATTTTCAACATCATGAACTACACCAACCCAACCAAGCTGCAAGCCGCCATCCTCGACTGGGCCGGCACCGTGGTCGATTTCGGTTCCTTCGCCCCGACGCAGATCTTTGTCGAAGCCTTCGCCGAATTCGACGTTCAGGTTTCCATTGAAGAGGCCCGCGGCCCGATGGGCATGGGCAAGTGGGATCACATCCGCACCCTGTGCGATCAGCCGCAGGTGGCCGAACGTTACCGCAAAGCGTTCGGCCGCACGCCGACCGACGATGACGTGACCGCCATTTACGAGCGCTTCATGCCGCTACAAATCGAGAAAATCGCTGAACACTCGGCGCTGATTCCCGGTGCCCTGGACACCATCGCCAACCTGCGCCAGCAAGGCATCAAGATCGGCTCCTGCTCCGGCTACCCGAAACAGGTGATGGATAAAGTCGTCGAACTGGCCGCCACCAACGGCTACATCGCCGACCATGTGGTCGCCACCGACGAAGTGCCGAACGGCCGCCCTTGGCCAGCACAGGCGTTGGCCAACGTCATTGCGCTGGGCATCGACGACGTCGGCGCCTGCGTGAAGATCGACGACACCGTCCCGGGCATCCTCGAGGGTCGCCGCGCCGGAATGTGGACCGTGGCGCTGATCTGCTCGGGCAACGCGCTGGGCCTGGATTACGAGGGCTTCCGTGCCTTGGGCAGCGATGAACTGGCCAGCGAACGCGCGCGTATCCATGCGCTGTTCGAAAGCTCGCGTCCGCATTACATGATCGACACTATTAGCGATCTGCCGGAAGTGATTGCCGACATCAACAAACGTCTGGCCAACGGTGAAATGCCGCAATCCTGCTAACTTGCAATAAAAAAACACCGCCGACTTGAGAGCCAGTCGGCGGTGTTTCTGTTTTACTGATCGAGACGCAGAGCATCACGAAACTTTACAACATGGCCAACCCACAACTTATTACGAGACAAGGTTACCTTGCGCATCGTAGGTCAGGCCGTCCGGATACTTGATACTGCCATCAGGAAGTTGTTCTGTTCCATCTTCCCAAACAATGCGGCCATCCGGATGTTCGATCGTATTATCCGGCCAGATAATGCGGCCATCAGGAAACTCGACACGGCCGTCCTGGTGATGGATAACGCCATCGGGCCCCTCGAGTAGGTTCTTACTCGTATCAACCAGACTGCCATCGGGAAGGGACGCAGAGCCATCAGTATTGAGGATTCCGCCCAAACTGATAATAAGTGTCGCCAGAGCAACCGGATCAATATTGAAGTTGATGGTCGGCCAAGGCATGGGTGGCCTTTTCGTTACAACAGGCCCGACAGTGCCGCCGGTAATTACAGGTTTGGTGAGCGAGCCGGGCTTAACGGGCTTGACTGGCCCAATCGGCTTGACCGGCTTGACGATTGGTTTGAGTGGTTTAACAGGCTTGATGAGAGGCTTGACCGGCACTACAGGTTTGACCGGCACTGGCTTGCCCACTGGTTTCGGTTTGGAGACAGGTCGTTTGGCCATGGCCTTTTTAATAACATGAGCGTTTTTATTTTTATCAGAGAACATAAATAATCCACTTGAAAAATCAAACAACATTAACACCCCAAGCAATTACTTTTACCCGAGGACTTGCCCACACAATAAACAGCACGACATAACCAGGCAATCCGAAGTCAAATACAGAATATAAACAACAAGCCGTAACACCAACACTCAACCTTCAAATCCAAACTACAAAAACAATGAACAGCCATTAAATTCAGCCACTTCACGCATCGCCATAGAACACATCCAGATCGCACCAGTACATTGAACAAAACTCAGACCACTCAGCGCAAAAACGCGCCATCGGGTTGAGCCTAGGCGGGGGTGGTCCCGGCCGAGACACAGCAGCGGCGCTCTTTGGCCATCGATAGATCCCCTGCCCACAAAAGCTCAACTTACAAGAAGGTTGTGGGAGAACCCCCGCCGTCCCTGCAATCCACCTGTATGCACGAAGACCAAGCGTGTGCCGCTGGCGAATTTACCCGCCTCGACCTGCTGCTTGAGCGCCAGCAACGCCTTGCCGGTGTACAGCGGTTCCAACGGTACGCCGCTGTCCAGCTCGGTCTGTGCAATGAACGCCAGCAACGCCGAATCAACCTTGGCAAAACCGCCGCGACTGGCATCGATCAGCTCATAGTCAGCCTTGCGCCGGCCGGACTCCTGCAGGATCGACTCGACTTGCGCCGCCACGCCGTGATCCTCAGGCACCGCCAACGCGCCGTAAACCGGATGCGCCCCCGCCTCGGCGAGTGCCAGCCCGGCCAACGTCGTCCCGGTGCCGCAGGCCAGCCACCAACCGTGATAATCGTTCCAACCCAAATGGCTCAATTGCGCATCGGCCTGCGCCTTGATCGCGGCACAACCCAGCGCCCCGGCTAATCCGCCACCGCCCTCTGGCACCGCATGCAGAGTTGGATAACGCGCCTGCCACGGCTCCCAGAACCCCGGATCATGTCGCGCCCGATAACCGCCATAACCCAGCCAATGCAGGTGCATGCCGTACGCCTGCAGATCGGCGACAGTTGGCGTTTGTTGTGGATGACCGCGCAGCAGCCCCGCCGTTTTGAACCCTAGCCGTTTACCCGCCGCCGCCAGCGCGTGCAAATGATTGGAGTGCGCGCCGCCGAGACTGATGATGCCTTTGGCACCGTTGCGATCGGCGGCTTTCAGATGTTCAACGAGCTTGAACCACTTGTTACCGCTGATCAGTGGGTCGATTTGATCGAGGCGCAGGATGGCGACTTCAACATTGGCGGCGGTGAGCCAGTCGAGTTGCACGAGTTCAAGAGGAGCTTGCGCAGGCAAAAACATAAGCACCGCATGACCTGAAAAAGATCACAGTCTACCAGCCAAAAAAACCCTTGTAGGAGCTGCCGCAGGCTGCGATCTTTTGATCTTGTTCTTGAAAAACAAAGTCAAAAGATCGCAGCCTGCGGCAGCTCCTACAGGGGTTGGTCCGTTACCGATAGCGGTTGATCAGAGCTCTGCAGCCAGACGCGACCCTTGATTGATCGCACGCTTGGCATCCAGCTCCGCCGCCACATCAGCACCGCCGATCAGGTGCACGTTTTGCCCGGCCGCTACCAGGCCATCGTGCAGTTCACGCAAAGGGTCCTGCCCCGCGCAGATCACGATGTTGTCCACCGCCAGCAACTGTGGCTCGCCGGTTTCGCCGATGCGGATGTGCAGGCCTTCGTCGTCGATGCTCAGGTATTCAACACTGTTGAGCATCTGCACCTGCTTGTTCTTCAGCCCGGTACGGTGAATCCAGCCAGTGGTTTTGCCCAGACCGTCGCCGACCTTGGTTTTCTTGCGCTGCAAAAGGAACACTTCGCGAGCCGGCGCGTGCGGCGCAGGTTTGATCCCGGCCACGCCACCACGGGCTTCGAGTTTGGCGTCGATGCCCCACTCCTTCCAGAACGCGGCGCGATCCTGACTGGTGGCAATGCCTTCGTGAACGAGGAATTCCGAGACGTCGAAACCGATGCCGCCCGCACCAATTACCGCCACGCGTTTGCCAACCGGTTTGCGCTCGAGGATCACGTCGAGATAGCTCAGCACCTTGGCATTTTCCACGCCCGGAATCGCCGGAGTGCGCGGTGCAATACCCGTGGCGAGGATGATTTCGTCGTAACCGCCGTCAACCAGTTTCGCTACGTCGACGCGGGTGTTCAGGCACACCTCGACGTTAGTCGTTTGCAGCTTGCGGTTGAAGTAGCGCAGGGTTTCGAAAAACTCTTCTTTGCCCGGCACGCGTTTGGCGATGTTGAACTGGCCACCAATTTCGCTGGCAGAATCGAACAACGTCACCTGATGGCCACGCTCGGCAGCCACGGTCGCGGCGGACAACCCGGCAGGGCCGGCGCCAACCACGGCGATTTTCCTGATTTGCTGCACCGGCAGATAGTTAAGCTCGGTTTCATGGCAGGCACGCGGGTTGACCAGACAACTGGTGAGCTTGCCGCCGAAGGTGTGGTCGAGGCAGGCCTGGTTGCAGCCGATGCAGGTGTTGATCTCGTCAGCGCGACCTTCGGCAGCCTTGTTGACGAAGTCCGGATCGGCAAGAAACGGCCGCGCCATCGAGACCATGTCGGCATCGCCTTCGGCGAGTATCTGCTCGGCGATTTCCGGCGTGTTGATGCGGTTGGTGGTGATCAGCGGAATGCTCACCGAGCCACGCAGCTTGGCCGTGACCTTGCTGAATGCCGCACGCGGCACCTTGGTGGCGATGGTCGGAATACGCGCTTCGTGCCAGCCGATGCCGGTGTTGATGATGGTCGCCCCGGCCTGCTCGATGGCTTTGGCGAGGATGACGATCTCGTCCCAGGTGCTGCCACCTTCGACCAGATCAAGCATCGACAGACGGAAGATGATGATGAAATTGGGGCCGACCGCCTCACGGACGCGGCGCACGATTTCCACTGGCAGACGCATACGGTTTTCGTAGCTACCGCCCCAACGGTCGGTGCGATGGTTGGTGTGCGCGGCGAGGAACTGGTTAATGAAATAACCTTCCGAACCCATGATTTCCACGCCGTCGTACTCGGCGGTTTGCGCCAGCACCGAACAGGTGACGAAATCCCTGATCTGCTTCTCGATGCCCTCCTCGTCGAGCTCTTTTGGCTTGAACGGGTTGATCGGCGCCTGAATCGCACTCGGCGCGACTTGTTTCGGGCTGTAGGCATAACGGCCGGCATGGAGGATCTGCATGCAGATCTTGCCGCCCGCCTCGTGCACCGCGCGGGTGACGATACGGTGCTTGAGCGCTTCCTCCTCGGTGGTCAATTTGGCTGCACCGGAATACACACCGCCCTCGTCGTTCGGGCCGATCCCGCCAGTCACCATCAGGCCGACGCCGCCACGGGCACGTTCAGCGAAGTACGCTGCCATGCGCTCGAAGCCACCCGGCTTTTCTTCAAGACCGGTGTGCATCGAGCCCATCAGGGTGCGGTTGCGCAGCGTGGTGAATCCCAGGTCCAGCGGGGCCAACAGGTGCGGGTAATGAGCGGCGGTCATCGGTAACTCCACAACGAGCGATCACGGAAAAATTGCGGGAGCTCTGCGTCCCCCGTCAGTCATGTTCGACAGACTAAAAGTCGCATCGCTGTCACTCAATGACCGTAACTGACAAGTTAATGATCTAAATGCGCAGCGCCCCTTGGCAAGCCAGACCTTGGGCCCTACCCTAGTCGCCATACCCTGTACCCGGTCGTTGTTGGTTTTCATGCGCAAACTTTTGTACCTGTTTTTTTCCATGGCCCTCGTTGCCGTCCTCACCACCTACGCCATGTGGGCGGCAGACCGGCCTGCGGGGCATTACCTGTCGGACCTGCGCATCAAACTGGCGGTCGATCAGGGCACGCCCGCCGACCGAGGTAATCTGCTGGGCATCCAGCCGGAACTGTTCCCCACCGACTACCAAAGCCCCGCGCGCCTGCGTCGAAAACTCGCGGCGTACTTGCAGCAAGCGCAGGATCAAGGCTTGTTGAATGACAAGACCGTGGTGGTGTTGCCGGAACATGTCGGCACCTGGTTAATGATCAGCGGCGAAAAAGACGAGCTCTATCAAGCCCCCACCCTCGCCGAGGCGATGAATTGGCTGGCGGCGAGCAACCCATTGTTATTCGCCCGTGCCTGGCTGAGCGCCAAGGGCAAAGACCGTCTCGACGATGCTCACCTGCGCATGAAATCGCGCACCATGGCCAAGGACTACCAGGCGCTGTTCGGCGGCCTGGCCAAGGAATTTCACGTGACGCTGGTGGCCGGCTCAATCGTTCTGCCCGAGCCGAGCATCCGTGACGGTCAGCTCAAACCTGGCAGCGGTGCGCTGTACAACAGCAGCGTGGTCTTCGGTCGCGACGGTGCACCGCTCGGCCAGCCGCAGCGGCAACTGCACCCGGTGTTCAGCCAGCGTGATGTCATTCAGGCCAATGAAAAGACGATCAACGTTGTCGATACCCCGGCCGGGCGTCTTGGCGTACTCATCGGCAGCGACAGCTGGTATCCGGACAACTACCGCAAACTCGACGAACAAGGCGCGCAATTAATTGCCGTGCCGGCGCAGGTCTTCGGTCAGGGTGCATGGAATCAGCCATGGCGTGGCTACAAGAGTTCGAGTACACCAAGTTCCGTCAGTCTCAAGCCCGGCGAAGTCAGCGAAGGCCAGGCCTGGCATCGCCTGACCTTGACCGCGCAACCGCCCAGCAGCCATGCAGTGGCCGGTATAAGTGTGTTTCTGCGTGGGCAGTTCTGGGATAAATCAGGCGCAGGCCAAAGCTTCCTCAACAGCAACGGCCAGCAGTTCGCCGACGGTGAAGCCCGTGGCGCACGTATGCTGAATATCTGGTTGTAAGCGATGAAGCCGCTGCCGATGCGCCTTGGGGATCTGTCGGTGGGTTTCGTTCATAGCCTCGCCGATGCGGTTCGCAGTCACGGCGCCGACCCACAGCCGCTGCTCGAGCAATACGCACTGGATGCGGCAAGATTGGCCGAGGCCGGGGCACGACTGTCGATTCCGCGTTACATGCGATTGGGGCATGGCGCGATTCAATTGACCGGGGATCCGGCCCTCGGCCTGCGCATGGGCCAGCTCAGTCGCTTGAGCCAGGCGGGACTGGCCGGTGTCACCGCATCACAGGCGCCTACCGTACGTGAGGCCGCTCGCTGCCTGATCCGCTTCGAACCGTTGTACGGTTCCAATTACCGCGGCCAGTCGAGCTTTCACGAGGACGCCACTGGCGCATGGCTGCGTTTCTATTCGATCAGCCCGTACAACGCCTATAACCGTTTCGTGGTGGATTCGATCATCGCCGGCTGGCTGCATCAACTGTCCAGTGTCAGCCGCGAACCGCTGCGGGCTGAACGCGTTGAAATCGAATTCGATGCGCCCGATTATCGCGACGCTTACGCTGCCCTGGGTGATTGCCCGATCCAGTTCGGCGCCGAGCGCAACCAGTTGCGCCTGAACCTGGCCAGCCTCGCCCTGCGCAACCCCGAGCACTGCCCGAGCACTTGGCGGCATCTGCTGCAGCTGTGTGAAAGAGAGCTGGAGCAACTGACCCGTACTCGCAGCCTGCGCGAACGCATCACGCAACTGCTTGGGCCGTTATTGAATGGTGGCCGAGAACCCGACCTGGAAGAAGTGGCGGCACGCCTGAAGCTGCCGACATGGACCTTGCGACGCAAACTGACTGAGGAAGGCACGCAATTTCGCGCGATCCTCAACGACACTCGCCGTGATCTGGCGATGACCTACATCCGCGATACGGAACTGGCGTTCGGCGAAATCGCTTACCTGCTCGGCTTTGCTTCAGCCGAAGCATTCCAGCGAGCGTTCAAACGCTGGAGCGGCCAGACGCCGGGCGAATTCCGCCGCAGTCATCGTAAAACAGCCTGACACCTTAAAGCTCGGTAGCGTCTTCCGCCGGCTCTGGCGAATCCAGTTCGTAGGCCTGGTATTCGAGCAGTTCTTCCTGATAGTCATCCATCGCGTAATCCCCCTGCCGCTCTGTTGAATGGGCCTGAGCTAATGCCCAGTGCCTCGAGCATAACGTGCCCGTGTGAAGGAAAAGTGAAGCTTGGCCTTCATGAATAAAACGTAGCAGGCGGTCAGGAATTTATCGCGGGATTTTTGTCAGGGGAATGTAACGAGATATTCCTCTGTGGAGCTGCCGAAGGCTCGATCCTTGATGATTTCAAGATCAAAAGATCGCAGCCTTCGGCAGCTCCTACAGGGGACGAGTCGAGTCGTGGGATTATTGGCCGGAGGCTGGCATTGCCGGAATCGGCTCGGACGGCGGCGGAATGTCCGTGGGATTGGCCGGTGGCGTGATGGTTTCGGTAGCCGGCGCAGGCTCTGCACTGGGTGCCGGAGCAATCGGGGTCGACTCCGCAGGAGGCGCTACCGGCTCGGAACTGACCGGTGCCGGTTCAGCGGGCGCAGGCGCGGTCACGGCTGGCTCCGATGCTGGTAAAGGCGCTGTAACAGGCGCTGGAGCGGGCTCTGCGGCCGGCGTCAGGCTCGCGGGGGCCACTTTTGCCTCAGGCACGCCCAGATCCGTCTTCGGCTTTTCCTCGATATGTGCAGCTTTCTTGGTTTCTGCCGGCAGAAATTGTTCGACCAAGGTGAAGAAGCGCTCATAGAACTTCTGCGCCGTCACCGTCTCGCTGGCGACCTTGACCATCGAATCGTCCGACGAGCCGATCGGCATCGATACCGAGCCCAACACGCCGACACCGAGGCTGGCCGAGTTGTTGGTCTTCTTCAGCGCATAACGATCCTGCAAGGCATTGGCGAACATCGTCGCGTGGTGCCCAGCACTGCCGTCGTCGGCACAGACCACATTGAAGCTGATCTCCATGTGCGTATCGCCGGTTTGCTGAAAACTCTTGTGGCCACTGATCAGTTTCGAGTCGCTGCTGGTAATGATGTAGCCCTGACTCAGCAACGCACGACGCGCCGCTTCGCAACTGACAACGTCGGTCACGGGGTAATTACGCGAAAACGTACCGGAGTCATCGAAGCTCTCGTGCTCATACATCGGCTTGTCTTTCGCACAACCGGCAACACCGGCCAACAACAGCGCCAACCCGACAACACGCAGGGAAGTGGAAATCAACATTAAACATCCTGAGGGAAAACAGTCCGGGGCGTATTGTGCAACAGAACGCGCCCTCGCGGCGTAAGGATTAGTGTCTTGAAACGGTTACAAGCCTATCGACCCCAGATTGCGGAAAAAGGTCGCGCTGATAACTCAATGAAGGAAATCCAGCAAAATCCAGAATCAGTTCTCGGCTAAAAGCGACGACAACAACACCCCAAACCGAATGGTTAGTTACAGAAGAGAGCATCAGCAACCAATGCGTCGCCTATCGACCTGCCATCGCTGGCAAGCCAGGTCCCACACAGACTGCGTGCACTCCGACGATATTGGTCGGCGGTCAGGCTGGCTCCCACTGTTTTAATGTGCGCCCCACTCCCCCCAAGAGCGTGGTCGGCCAACAGACCGCCGAGGCGAAAAAGCAACACCCAGAAAAAAGCCCCGGCACACAGGCCGGGGCTTCTTGTACTACAGCTCAAACCACCATCAGAACTTCTTGATGTCAGCCTTGCTTTCCAACTGCTTGCGATACGCCGCAAAGTCCTGCTGACCTTCACGCGACGCAAGGAAGCGACGGTACTGAACCTTCTCTTCATCCGTCGGAGCAGCCGCTTCGTTCACGCCATTGAGGCGAACGATCACCAAACTGCCATCCGGCAACGTCACACTGGTGAACGTCGGCTTGTCCTTGGCAGCCGGTTTCGGCATGCGGAACAGTGCTTGCAGCACCGCCGGTTCAACACCTTCCTGACCACGTGTGGCCGCTCCGGTGGTTTTCCAGTCCTGACCGTCAACTGCTTTGTCCAGAGGAGCCTTGCCATCACGCAGATCAGCAATCAGCTTCTCGGCCTTGGTCTTGGCTGCAGCGCTGGCATGCTCTTTGGTCAACTGAGTGCGGATGGCCGCACTCACGCTTTCCAGAGGCAGTTGAGCAGGCTTCAAGTGCTCCTTGGCACGCAGCACGATCACAGTGTCCGGATCCAGCTCAATGGCGGTGCTATTGGCACTCTCATCGAGCACTTCGGTGCTGAATGCAGCAGTGACTACGGCACGGTTGGCCGTAACCCCTTCGCCACCTTCACGGCCGAATGGCTTGGAAGTGTGAACGGTCAGCTTCAAATCTGCTGCTGGCTGAGCGAGGTCAGACGCTTCAAACGCGGAGTCTTCCAGTTGCTTGGTCGCCTCGACGAAACGCTGCTCGACCTGCGCCGCTTTCAAATCGCGGGTCAGCTTGTCTTTCAGGCTGGCCAGGGACGGCACTTCAGGTGCTTCAACACCCAGCAGCTTGATCAGGTGGAAACCGAAATCGGTGCGAACCGGCTCGGAAACCTGATCTTTGGCCAGCGAGTACAGCGATTTTTCGAAGGCTGGGTCGTAGACACCAGGACCTGCGTAACCGAGGTCACCGCCATTGTTGGCCGAACCCGGATCCTGCGAGAACTCCTTGGCCAGCGCTTCGAATTTCTCGCCTTTGGCCAGACGCGCCTGGACTTCTTCGATCTTCGCTTTGGCTTGAGCTTCGGTGGTCTTGTCGTTCACTTCGATCAGGATGTGAGCCGCGCGACGCTGCTCCGACAGGTTGGCAATCTCTTTCTGATACGCCGCCTGCAGGTCTTCATCCTTGACAGTAACCTGGTCGAAGAACGAGGCCTTCTTCAGCTCCAGGTAATCGATGACGACTTGATCCGGAGTCATGAACTCCTTGGCGTGTTCGTCGTAGTAAGCCTTGACCTCATCGTCGGTTACTTTGACTGCAGCCGGATCGGCCTTGACGTTCAGGGTCGCGAAGTCACGGGTCTGTTTTTCCAGACGGGCGAAAGCCAGTACTTCGGCGTCGGTCACAAAGCCGCTGCCTGCAACGCCGGCGCGCAGTTGGCCGATCAGCATTTCCTGAGCCAGCATCTGGCGGAACTGCATACGGCTGTAACCCAGTTGACGGATCACCTGGTCGAAACGCTCGGAGCTGAACTTGCCGTCAACCTGAAATTCAGGCGTCAGCAGAATCACCTGATCAAGGGCACCTTCGGAGAAAGCAAATTTCGCTTCGTCCGCACCTTGCAGCAGCAGCTTGCGATCAATCAAACCCTTGAGGGCTGATTCGCGGAGCATTTTTTCATCGAGCAACGAAGCGTCGAAATCCTTGCCCAGCTGTTGCATCAGTTGACGGCGTTGCATATCAACGGCCTGGCTGAGCTCATTCTGGCTGATGTCTTCACCGTTGACCGTGGCCGCATTCTGGCTGTTGGTCGTAGCCTGGAAAATGGCCTCGACACCCGTGAACGCCATCAATACAACGATGATCCCGATAATAGTCTTGGCAATCCAGCCTTGTGAATTGTCCCTGATATTCTGCAGCATGCGTCCCCCAGAAACGGTTGAATTTCAATATTTAGGCAACCGTGGAGCGTGGGTAAAATCCGGATAGAAGAAAGGCGCATCCGAGGATGCGCCTTCTCGTAACTGGCGGAGCGGACAGGGCTCGAACCCTCGATCCCGGCGTTACAGGCAGCTGTTTCAGCGACCTGCTCTACCGCTCCGCTGCCAAGTCAGGCATAACCCCGACCCGGATGGGTAAAAACCTGAAAACTTAGTTAACCGCTTCTTTCAGTGCTTTACCGGCTTTGAAACCTGGTTTTTTAGCAGCAGCGATTTGCAGCGTCTTGCCGGTCTGTGGGTTACGACCAACGCGAGCTGGACGATCAGTTACGGAGAAAGTACCGAAACCAACCAGAACTACGGAGTCGCCAGCCTTGAGAGCGCCAGTGACGGATTCGATTACAGCGTCCAGCGCACGGCCAGCAGCAGCTTTCGGGATATCAGCGGATGCAGCGATAGCATCAATCAGTTCCGACTTGTTCACTCTAAGTCCCCTTATATCTATTTTGAGATGATTCTAAGTTTTTTGGTGAAAGCAAAAACGAGTGCTGGATGGCCTACAAACACTTAAGAGCCGCTTTATAACAAGGGCTCTAAAAAGCTGTCAAGGAAGCCACCCAGTCAAAAACGATTAATGCGTGCTAATTCTTTCCTTAGAGTCAGACTCACGTTTTTCATCCTTGGCAACTATCTCCGGAGCCACATCCGGCAAGGGCTCCGGCGCGTATTGCAGCGCAATTTGCAGGACCTCGTCAATCCATTTAACCGGTTTAATCTGCAGATCCTGCTTGATATTGTCAGGAATCTCCTTCAAATCGCGCACGTTCTCTTCCGGAATAATCACAATCTTGATTCCGCCGCGGTGTGCCGCCAGCAGTTTTTCCTTCAGACCGCCGATTGCCAGTACCTGACCACGCAGTGTGATTTCGCCCGTCATGGCGACATCAGCGCGCACCGGAATACCGGTCAGCGCAGACACCAATGCCGTGCACATGCCTACACCGGCGCTAGGACCATCCTTCGGGGTCGCCCCTTCCGGCATGTGAATGTGCGTGTCGCGCTTCTCGTGGAAGTCCAGAGGAATGCCCAGGCTCTTGGCACGGCTGCGCACAACGGTCAGGGCAGCAGTGATCGATTCGACCATTACATCGCCCAGCGAGCCCGTCTTGATCAACTGACCTTTGCCCGGTACGACAGCGGCTTCGATAGTCAACAGTTCGCCGCCAACCTGCGTCCAGGCAAGGCCGGTGACCTGACCGATCTGATCCTGCTGCTCGGCCAGGCCATAGCGGAATTTGCGCACACCGAGGAAGTGCTCCAGCAGCTCAGCTGTCACTTTCACCGAGAAGCGTTTTTCCATCGCATGCTCTTTCACCGCCTTGCGGCAGACCTTGGCGATCTGACGTTCGAGGCCACGAACACCGGCTTCACGGGTGTAGTAACGAATAATGTCGCGGATTGCTTCGGCGTCGAATTCCAGTTCGCCTTTCTTCAGACCGTTGGCGGTGATCTGCTTAGGCGACAGGTATTTGACCGCGATGTTGATCTTCTCGTCTTCGGTGTAGCCCGGCAGACGGATGACTTCCATCCGGTCGAGCAGCGCCGGCGGGATGTTCATCGAGTTCGAGGTGCACAGGAACATCACATCCGAAAGGTCGTAATCGACTTCCAGATAGTGGTCGTTGAAGTTGTGGTTCTGCTCCGGATCGAGCACTTCCAGCAAAGCAGATGCCGGATCGCCACGCATGTCGCTGCCCATTTTGTCGATTTCATCGAGCAGGAACAGCGGGTTACGGACGCCCACCTTTGTCATTTTTTGAATCAATCTTCCCGGCATCGAACCGATGTAAGTCCGGCGGTGACCGCGAATTTCCGCTTCATCACGCACGCCACCCAAGGCCATGCGCACGAATTTGCGGTTGGTGGCATGAGCAATCGACTCTGCCAACGAGGTTTTACCCACACCAGGAGGACCAACCAGGCACAACACCGGGCCACGGATTTTTTTCACGCGTTTTTGCACGGCGAGGTATTCAAGGATACGCTCCTTGACCTCTTCGAGGCCGTAGTGATCGGCATCGAGAATGTCTTCTGCGCGAGCCAGGTCCAGACGCACCTTGCTCTGCGCCTTCCACGGCACCTGCACCAGCCAGTCGATGTACGAGCGCACCACGGTGGCCTCGGCGGACATCGGCGACATTTGCTTGAGCTTGTTCAGCTCGGCAGTGGCTTTGGTCAAGGCGTCCTTCGGCAGACCCGCAGCGTCGATACGCTTTTTCAGGTCTTCGATTTCGTTGTGGCCTTCATCGCTGTCACCCAGTTCTTTCTGAATGGCCTTCATCTGCTCATTCAGGTAGTACTCGCGCTGACTGCGCTCCATCTGCTTTTTGACGCGACCACGAATGCGTTTTTCGACTTGCAGCAGATCGATCTCGGCGTCCAGCAATGCCAGGACGTGCTCGACCCGTGCCGACAAATCGATAATTTCGAGAATTTCCTGCTTCTGCTCGATCTTCAGCGCCATGTGGGCAGCCATGGTGTCGACCAGGCGGCCCGGCTCATCGATGCTGTTGAGCGAAGACAGGACTTCAGCCGGGACTTTTTTGCCCAGCTGTACATATTGTTCGAACTGCGAAAGCAGCGTGCGCACGAACACTTCGGATTCGCGCTCGACAGCCTCGACTTCTTCGATCAGCGAGACTTCGGCACGGCAGTGCCCGTCGACCTCACTGAAGCGTTCAACGGTACCGCGCTGCTCACCCTCGACCAGCACCTTGACGGTGCCGTCAGGCAGCTTGAGCAGCTGCAGAACGGTAGCGATGGTACCTACGCGATAGAGAGCGTCTTCACCGGGATCATCATCAGCCGGGTTTCTCTGGGCCAGCAACAGAATCTGCTTGTCGCCCGTCATCGCAGCTTCGAGGGCTTCGATGGATTTCTCGCGCCCCACGAACAGCGGGATAACCATGTGCGGATAAACCACGACATCACGCAATGGCAAGAGAGGCAATTCGATGGTTGTCTTCATGATTTCGCCTCTACGGCGGCCATATGGCCGTAATCAGATGGAATTAAGCTTGAAACCAAGATGGGGGCTGTCTTGAAAAAAAACAAGCGCAAAGCGGATGTAAAAAACGACATAAAAAAAAGAGGCCCGAAGGCCCCTTCTTTATTCCGGCAGAGTGGACGCTTATGCGTCCGGCGCTGCCTTGGCAGTCGGCTCACTGTTTTCGTAGATATACAGTGGCTTGGACTTGCCTTCGATCACACTTTCATCGATCACGACTTTGCTCACCTCAGACTGCGAGGGGATTTCATACATCGTGTCGAGCAGCACACCTTCGAGAATCGAACGCAGGCCACGAGCACCGGTTTTACGTTCCAGGGCACGTTTAGCGACTGATTTCAGTGCATCGGCACGGAATTCCAGATCGACGCCTTCCATCTCGAACAGCTTGGCATACTGTTTGGTCAGAGCATTTTTCGGCTCGGTGAGGATCTGCATCAGCGCAGCCTCATCCAGTTCGTCCAGCGTCGCGAGGACCGGCAGACGACCGACGAACTCCGGGATCAGACCGAACTTGACCAGATCGTCAGGCTCGACTTCACGCAGGGATTCACCGACTTTCTTGCCTTCTTCCTTGCTGCGCACTTCTGCGTTGAAACCGATGCCACCCTTGGTGGAACGGTTCTGGATGACCTTCTCGAGACCCGAGAAAGCGCCACCGCAGATGAACAGGATATTACGGGTGTCGACCTGCAGGAATTCCTGCTGCGGATGCTTGCGGCCACCTTGCGGCGGTACGGAAGCGACCGTGCCTTCGATCAACTTGAGCAAGGCCTGCTGCACGCCTTCACCGGAAACGTCCCGGGTGATCGACGGGTTGTCGGACTTGCGGGAAATCTTGTCGATTTCGTCGATATAGACAATACCCATCTGGGCTTTCTCTACGTCGTAATCGCACTTCTGCAGCAGTTTCTGAATGATGTTCTCGACATCTTCACCCACGTAACCGGCCTCGGTGAGGGTGGTGGCGTCGGCGATCGTGAACGGAACGTTCAGCAAGCGGGCCAGTGTTTCGGCCAGCAGGGTTTTACCGGAGCCTGTCGGGCCGATCAGCAGGATGTTGCTCTTGCCGAGTTCGACGTCGTCAGCCTTTTTGTCACGCTGGTTAAGGCGCTTGTAGTGGTTGTACACCGCTACGGCCAGAACCTTTTTTGCACGCTCCTGACCAATGACGTACTGGTCAAGGATGCCGCTGATTTCTTTAGGCGAAGGCAATTTATGCGCGCTGCTTTCGGCCTGGGCTTCCTGCACCTCCTCGCGGATGATGTCATTGCACAGGTCGACGCACTCGTCGCAGATAAAGACCGAGGGGCCGGCAATCAATTTGCGCACTTCATGCTGGCTTTTGCCACAGAAGGAGCAATAGAGCAGCTTGCCGTTGTCCTCGCCGTTGCGGGTGTCAGTCATTCGTTCGATCCAAATCCGATAGGCTTGCAACACAAGATGAAGGCTATTGCGGGCTTTTTCAAGCCCGCCGCTGATCAGACCAGCCGACCAAGCCTATTTTGAGCTGCTTATTTTTACGCTGGGCGCTGGTTGATCACTTCGTCGATCAAGCCATATGCCTTCGCAGCTTCTGCACTCATGAAGTTATCGCGGTTGGTATCGCGCTCGATTTCTTCCAGAGTGTGACCGCTGTGCTTGGCCATCAACGTGTTCAGACGTTCGCGGATGAAGAGGATTTCCTTGGCATGGATTTCGATATCCGATGCCTGGCCCTGGAAACCGCCCAGTGGCTGGTGAATCATCACACGCGAGTTCGGCAGGCAGAAACGCTTGCCTGGAGCACCTGCGGTCAGCAGGAATGCGCCCATGCTGCAGGCCTGGCCGATGCAAGTGGTCGATACGTTGGGTTTGATGAACTGCATGGTGTCGTAGATCGACATGCCCGCTGTCACCGAACCGCCCGGGGAGTTGATATAGAGATGGATGTCCTTGTCCGGGTTTTCCGCTTCAAGGAACAGCAGTTGCGCGCAAATCAGGTTGGCCATGTAGTCCTCTACCGGACCAACCAGAAAGATCACTCGCTCCTTGAGCAGGCGCGAGTAGATGTCATAGGCGCGTTCGCCACGAGCAGATTGCTCGACAACCATCGGAACCAGGCCGCCTGCGGCCTGGATATCAGAGTTCTGCTGAATATACGAATTACGGAACATGCTCTGCAGTCACTCCCAAATAGTTATGTCTTGAATACGCATAAGCCAGCTCGAGAGCTGGCTTATGTGAGCACTTCTTAACGCAAAAACAATCAGTCGGCTGTTGGAGCTTCTACCGGCTTGACCGCTTCTTCGTAAGAGACCGATTTGTCGGTCACCCTAGCTTTCTGCAGAACAGTATCCACAACTTGCTCTTCCAGCACAACCGAACGAACTTCGTTCAGTTGCTGGTCGTTCTTGTAGTACCAGGACACAACCTGCTCAGGTTCCTGGTAAGCAGAAGCCATTTCCTGAATCATTTCGCGTACGCGGGCTTCGTCAGGCTTGAGGTCGAACTGCTTGACCACTTCAGCCACGATCAGGCCCAGCACGACGCGGCGCTTGGCTTGCTCTTCGAACAGCTCGGCCGGCAGTTGGTCAGGTTTGATGTTGCCACCGAACTGCTGAACAGCCTGCACGCGCAGACGGTCGACTTCGTTGGACAGCAGAGCCTTTGGCACTTCAATCGGGTTGGTGGCCAGCAGACCGTCCATTACCTGATTCTTGACCTTGGATTTGATCGCCTGACGCAGTTCACGCTCCATGTTCTTGCGAACTTCAGTGCGGAAACCGTCGATACCGCTTTCCTTGATGCCGAATTGAGCGAAGAACTCTTCGTTCAGCTCAGGCAGCTTTGGCTCGGAAACGGTGTTTACAGTCACGGTGAACTCGGCGGTTTTGCCAGCCAGGTCCAGGTTCTGATAGTCCTCTGGGAAGGTCAGGTTCAGAACGCGCTCTTCGCCCGCCTTAGCGCCAACCAGGCCATCTTCGAAGCCCGGGATCATGCGGCCGGAACCCAGCACAAGCTGAGTGCCCTTGGCGGAGCCGCCAGCGAACACTTCGCCGTCGACCTTGCCAACGAAATCGATGTTCAGCTGGTCTTCGTTCTGGGCAGCGCGATCGGCCACTTCAAAACGGGTGTTCTGCTTGCGCAGGATGTCGAGCATTTTGTCCAGGTCAGCGTCAGCCACGTCAGCGCTCAGGCGCTCAACGGTGATACCTTCGAAACCAGCAACGGTGAACTCAGGGAACACTTCGAATACGGCAACGTATTCCAGATCCTTGCCAGCTTCGAGCGACTTTGGCTCGATTGCAGGCGAACCAGCCGGGTTCAGCTTCTGCTCGACCACAGCTTCGTAGAAGGAGGACTGGATGACATCACCAACAGCTTCCTGACGAGCATCAGCACCGAAACGGCGCTTGATTTCGCTCATTGGCACTTTGCCTGGACGGAAGCCAGCAATCTTGGCCTTTTGGGCAGTCTGCTGCAGACGCTTGTTGACCTGGCTCTCAATACGCTCAGCCGGCACGGTGACGCTCATGCGGCGCTCAAGAGCAGTAGTATTTTCAACAGAAACTTGCATGGATATTCCTCGTTGCACAGACGTTAGCCGGCCGTTTCCGACCCCAGAATCAAGGGCATGCATTCTAGTGGGTCAAACTCAAGAAGTCACCCTACTGAAAACGGGTAAAAAAACAGCAGGCAATTTATAGGAGCCGATGCACGGATGCGTCGCGCCCCCGAGGCGAATACAACCAATCACGCCAGGGCTCTGCGCCGACCTCTTCTATATATAGAAGCGGCGACCAATCATTCCCTGACGGCCGACCTTGCAAGCAAGCTCGACGAGCAGCACAGCATCATCGAGCAACATAAATTCGACGAAGCGCCCTGCTCTTGCGACTCGAAAGCGGCAATCGCCGACTTTTCAAATCGCTAAAACAAAAAAGGCGCCAGACTGTTAAATCTGGCGCCTTTCGAAATATGGGGTGGACGATGGGGATCGAACCCACGACAACGGGAGTCACAATCCCGTGCTCTACCAACTGAGCTACGCCCACCATATTGCGTAACAAAAAAGCCAAACAACTTCTTTGTTGAACCTCACCAGCCCAAAGGCATAAATGAAGCTTTAATTGGTGCGGATGAAGAGACTCGAACTCTTACGCCTCGCGGCGCTGGAACCTAAATCCAGTGTGTCTACCAATTCCACCACATCCGCGGATGAAGCTTTTAAAACAAAAACGCCAGACCGTTAAATCTGGCGCTTTTCGAAATATGGGGTGGACGATGGGGATCGAACCCACGACAACGGGAGTCACAATCCCGTGCTCTACCAACTGAGCTACGCCCACCATATCGCGCTACTTGTGCCAAAGCTGCCTAATGGCGCACCCGGCAGGACTCGAACCTGCGACCATCCGCTTAGAAGGCGGATGCTCTATCCAGCTGAGCTACGGGCGCCTTATTAATCTGTACTCTTAAAGGACTACAAACTAAGTGCTTTCCAGTGCCGCGGAACGTTGATTCCGCTTTACTTTCTTAACCAGTGCTAGGCTGTGCCCGACAAGTGCGACGAATAGTATAGAGCGCTCCAAAGGTCGTCAAATCCTTTTTGAAAAAAATTCATTTAATTAAAGGAGTTAGGGGAATTTGCTGACCAAGCGCCTTTGCCCTCACCGCCCGACATGCGAGAATGCGTTCTCTTTTTTTCCCCTCTCGATGGTTAATCACGCGCAATGACTGCACAACTAATCGACGGCAAATCGATCGCCGCCAGCCTGCGCCAGCAGATCGCCAAACGAGTTGCCGAGCGTCGCCAGCAAGGCCTGCGCACTCCCGGCCTCGCGGTGATCCTGGTCGGCAGCGATCCTGCCTCTCAGGTTTATGTCTCGCACAAGCGTAAAGACTGTGAAGAGGTCGGCTTCCTCTCGCAAGCCTACGACCTGCCCTCTGACACCACTCAGCAAGCGCTGACCGATCTGGTCGACCGTCTTAACGACGATCCGGCCATCGACGGCATTCTGTTGCAGCTACCGCTGCCCGAGCATCTGGACGCCTCCAAATTACTGGAGCGCATCCGCCCGGACAAAGACGTAGACGGTTTCCATCCTTATAACGTCGGCCGTCTGGCCCAGCGCATCCCACTGCTGCGCCCATGCACGCCAAAAGGCATCATCACCCTGCTGGAAAGCACCGGTGCTGATCTTTATGGCATGGATGCGGTGGTTGTCGGCGCCTCCAACATTGTGGGTCGTCCGATGGCGATGGAACTGCTGCTGGCCGGTTGCACCGTGACCGTGACACACCGCTTCACCAAGGATCTGGCCGGCCACGTCGGCCGTGCCGATCTGGTGGTCGTGGCCGCCGGCAAGCCGGGCCTGGTCAAGGGCGAGTGGATCAAGGAAGGCGCGATCGTGATCGACGTCGGCATCAACCGTCAGGAAGACGGCAAACTGGTCGGTGACGTTGTCTACGAAACCGCCCTGCCCCGCGCTGGCTGGATCACTCCAGTGCCGGGCGGCGTTGGCCCGATGACTCGCGCCTGCCTGCTGGAAAACACCCTCTACGCGGCAGAAACCCTGCACGCTTAAGTCGGTTTTTTCGCAGCATTGGAACCCCGCCTCGTGCGGGGTTTTTCATGCGTGAAAAAAAAACTAACCGTTCGCCGGAAACCCCTCTTTTTACAGGTCTTTTCACGAGATTTTCAGGTCATTCAAACAACCATCGACAGATGTTCAGTCATACTTCTAGAATGCGACGCTTTTAAGAAATAACCCGTTACAAACTAACGGAATATCCAACTTTTATGAGTTCGCCCGCGTGAAAATTCGTCATTCGATTCTGAGCCTGTTTTTTGCATTTACAGGCGCATTCATCACGCCAACGATCAACGCTGCGGAAACCACCGCCGCCCCACGTGACGCTTCGACACTGAAGATCGCTTCCGGCAGCGCCCTGCTCATGGATATGCAGACCAACAAAGTCATCTACTCCAGCAATCCTGACGTGATCGTTCCGATCGCTTCCGTCAGCAAGCTGATGACTGGACTGGTAGTGGTTGAAGCCCGACAGAACATGGACGAATGGATCAATGTCGATATCAGCAGCACGCCGGAAATGAGAGGCGTGTTCTCCCGAGTCAAACTGAAGAGTGAACTGCCGCGCCGCGAGATGCTGCTGATTGCCCTGATGTCTTCGGAAAACCGCGCAGCTGCAAGCCTGGCGCATCACTACCCGGGTGGCTACGCAGCGTTTATCGCGGCGATGAATGCCAAGGCAAAAGCACTGGGCATGACCAGCACTCACTTTGTCGAGCCGACCGGCCTGTCGCCGCGCAACGTATCCACCGCGCGTGACTTGAGCAAATTGCTGATAGCGGCGCAAAAGCAACCGTTGCTTGTTCAGTTGAGCACCACCAAGGAAAAAACCGTAGCGTTCCGTAAACCCAACTACACCCTGGGTTTTCGTAACACCAACCATTTGGTGAGCAAGGACAACTGGAACATCAAGATTACCAAGACCGGCTTCACCAATCAGGCCGGGCATTGCCTGGTGCTGGTGACGAGCATGGGCAATCGCCAGGTAGCGCTGGTGATTCTTGACGCATTCGGCAAATACACACATTTTGCCGATGCCAGCCGTATCCGCAGCTGGGTTGAGACGGGCAAGAGCGCCAACGTTCCAGCGGTGGCGCAACAGTACAAGGCCGATAAAAACCTCAAGAGCCGCCAAAGTGGCGTGGTTGAAGCCTCCAAGTAAAAGGTAGCCAAACAAAAAGCCCCGAATCTTCGGGGCTTTTTTTCATCTACACGCCTCAGTCGTTAGGCAATGGCATCTTGTCATCGTCAGGAATGCCATCTCCCTTGCTGACATCCAGCGTAAGCCCAGGGGCTACCAAGGGCCGGGCCATTGGGTCGCGCATCGGGCTGTCCGGATCGAGCACTGGATCAACGCCTTCCTCAGGCGTCGTTGGCACGCTGTCGGGCTTTTGGTCATCGAAGCTTGAATCGGTACTCATACGCACCTCACATCAAGGTTTCAGATTGGCTAAAGGATCGTAGGGTTTGGCCGGTTTCTTTTCTTCTTCACCGGGTTCCACATCCAGCGGTGCCTTGGCGGGACCTACAGGATCAACTTGTGGATCGGCGACATCCGGCGAATCCGGATCAAACCCCAGGTCATCGCCTGAAGAATGCTCGGAAGAATGCGGGCCTTGCGGGGATCGAGAATCTGTCATGTCGCCTCCTTGTTCACCCGTGAACAACGGGTTGTCATCTTCAGAGGCCTGCCGAGCGCAGTCGTGCCCGGCAGATGACGAACGGAGACTCAGTGCGCGGCCAGTGCTTTACGCGCTTGCGCCGCTTCCGATTCCTGACCTGCCTGGGACAACTCGTCGGCAGCCTTGAGCCAGCGCTGACGATCCACGTCCGCAGGAATCTGCGCAGGTTTCTGGATCAGGATGGCCCAGCCGCCAGACTTTTCGAAGGCCGATTCAAAAGCGCTGAAGCTCATCAGCTCGCGACGGTTCATGCCCGCGCGCAGCAGCACTTTCTGTTTATTGCGGTCGTAACCGGAAAGAATCGCGTAGCGCGGCTCAGCCCAGAATGCCGAACCTTCGCTGAACCGCACCATCACCGGGAACCCTGCCGCAACCTGGGTCAACAAGGCCGGCAAGCTCTTGTCCAGCGGATACACAACCATGCCGTATTCTCGGGCCACGTTCTGGATGTTCTGTTGCAGCTTGTCCTCGGCACCCGGCAGGTGCAGCGGTTTTTCCAGCAAGCCCGGCGTGATCACGATGCCTTGCTGCGACAACAGACTGGCCAACACCTGCGGGCCGCTTTGATTGGCTTCGCCCCGATAGAACGTGCCGCTCAGCTCGACCCGTTCCGGCAGTCGCTTGACCTGCGGCGCGACAGTGCTCGCACACCCAACCATCACGGCTGCGCATCCGGCCACCACCAGCGCCGCACGAATTCGAGAAAATACCTGCACCTTTGTCACTCTCTGTTCAGACGCCGGTCGTCGTGTTCCGGCAAGGTCAAGGATCATAGGACGCCGCAAGGCTGCGGTATAGCCTTAAACCGCAGACACATCGATTGCATAGAGCAAACTGATTGGTCATCACCGACCTTTGGTCAATAGCTTGAAACACCCCAGTGACTAGACTGTCACTGAGACAGAGCGAACTGAAAAGTGGGCGCCCGATGCAGGGCAAAGAGGAGGCACTGATGAGCCTGACCATGACCATCGTAATGTTGATTGCCGGCTGGCTGGCTGTGGCCACCGCCATGCTTTGGGGAGTGCTGCGGATTGCGCGGCGCCATCATCATCCGGTTCAGAGCACGCCGGTAGATAAGGTTGACAAGCATCGCGTACGTCACGCCACAGCGCATTAAAAAATGCTGAAAGCCCCTCACCCTGGCCCTCTCCCTCGCGAGAGGTCTGGGCGGGCGGCGCGATGACGGGCGGGTTCGAATAGACACCACAAATCTTCAGTCGAAAAAAAACCGCCTGAACTCCAGGAGTTCAAGCGGCCTTTTGTCTTTCAGCTATTACGCCTGCGCGGCCAGCTTCTTCTGCTTGGCACGACGCGACAGCATGTTCAGCACTTCAATCCCGGCCGAGAACGCCATGGCGGCATACACATAACCTTTCGGTACGTGGGCGCCGAAGCCTTCGGCGATCAGCGTCATGCCGATCATGATCAGGAAGCCCAGGGCCAGCATCACCACCGTCGGGTTGTCGTTGATGAACTTGGCCAGCGGATCAGCAGCCAACAACATCACCAGTACCGAGGCCACGACCGCGATGATCATGATCGGCAAGTGTTCGGTCATGCCGACCGCAGTGATGATGCTGTCGATCGAGAACACCATGTCGAGCACCAGGATCTGGCCGATAGCCGCAGCAAAGCCCAGCGTGACCGTCGAGGTGGCCGACTTCGGGTCTTCCGGTGCCGGGTCCATGCTGTGATGGATTTCGGTAGTGGCTTTCCAGACCAGGAACAGACCACCGGCAATCAGGATCATGTCCTTCCAGGAGAAAGACTGGCCGAGGATGTCAATCACCGGCTCGGTCAACTGCACGATGAACGCGATGGTGCTCAACAGCGCCAGACGCAGAATCAACGCCATGCCGATACCAATGCGCCGCGCCTTCTGGCGATGCTGCTCAGGCAACTTGTTGGTCAGGATCGAAATGAAGATCAGGTTATCGATGCCGAGCACGATCTCCATCACGACCAGTGTGGCCAAGGCAACCCAGGCGGTGGGGCTGGCGGCGAGTTCTAACAGATATTCCATGGGTCAGTCCTGACTCTGTGTAAGACGATTTAGATGGTCTTGGAGGAAGATTCGGAAGTTTCCGAGTCTTTTTCCGATGGTTCTTTTTTCTCGATCAGCCCGCCAGTGGCATCGCTGATTGCTTGCTCGGCAGCCTTGTGGGTGTCATCGATGGCTTGCTTGGCGCTTTCGGCCGCTTTGCCCATCAACTGCTGAGCGCTTTTCTCGGCCTGATCGCAACCGGTCAGAACCAGTAAAGACGTAAACATCAACACAGGGAATGTGTATTTCATGAGGCTTCCTTGGAATAAACAGTCAGGGTCACAGACCGACCCTCGATGGCTGGGCATTCTAGGGAGCGAAACACTTCAGGAAAATTCGTATTTTTAGCGGCTATACTTCGGTTTTTACGAACTGACGGAGCCGCTAATGCTCAATTACCGACAACTGCATTATTTCTGGGTGGTCGCCAAAACCGGCAGCATCGTGCGTGCCTGCGAGCAGTTGAACCTGACGCCACAGACTATCAGCGGGCAGATTTCCCTGCTCGAGCAAACTTACGGTATTGAATTGTTCAGACGGGTTGGTCGGCAGTTGGAGCTCACCGAGGCCGGGCGTCAGGCCCTGCCCTACGCCGAGCAGATGTTTCAACTGGGCGGCGAACTGGAACTGATGCTGCGCGCCCAGCCCAACGAACAGCAGATCCTGTTCCGCGTTGGTGTTGCAGACGTGGTGCCGAAATCCATCGTCTATCGCCTGATCGCGCCAACCATGGAGCTGAACGAACCACTGCGCATCACCTGCCGCGAAGACAAACTCGAACGCTTGCTGGCGGATCTGGCGATCCAGCGCCTGGATCTGGTGATTTCCGACAGCCCGATGCCATCACACCTCGACATCAAGGGCTACAGCCAGAAACTCGGTGAGTGCGGGATCAGTTTCTTCGCGACCGCCGAACTGGCTGCGCGCTTCGGTCAGGATTTTCCGCGCAGTCTGCACGGCGCACCGCTGTTGATTCCCGGACCGGAAACCGTGGTGCGCAGTCGGTTGCAGCGCTGGTTTGCCGAGCAGCAGATCCAGCCGCAAATCGTCGGCGAGTTCGATGACAGTGCCTTGATGCAGGCCTTCGGCCAATCGGGCAGCGGGATTTTTATCGGCCCCAGCGTGATTGCCGAGGAAGTGAAGCGCCAGTACGGCGTTCAGCTGATCGGCCAGACCGACGCGGTGACCGAGTCGTTCTATGCCATATCCGTGGAGCGCAAGGTCAAGCACCCCGGCATCGTTGCGATTACCGAAGGTGCCCGACGCGAGCTGTTTACCGCGTTATGAAGCCTCGGCGCAGACGTCGCGCGGCTTGAGCGTCATCAGCACCATGGCGAGGAACACCGACAGCAGAATGAACCCTGCGGCGGCAAACCCGAGGAAGCCCAGACCTGCGCTGTCGATGACCCGGCCGCCGACCATCGCGCCCAGACCGATCCCCAGGTTGGCCCCGGCGATGTTCAGCGATGCGGCGAAGGCCGGCGCTTCAGGCGCGGCTTTCATCAGACGCACATGGCTGACCAGGAACAACGCCGCCTGAGTCACGCCCCAGATCCCCATCGCAACCGTCAAACCCAGCGGCGAATGAATGTTCGGCACCAGCGACACCATGCCGGCAATCATGAACGCACAGAACAACACCGACGCTCCCAGCGGATGGCGGTCCACTGCACGACCACCCAACGAGTTGCCGATCAAGCCGACCGCGCCGAAGCCCATCAGGCACCAGCCAACCACTGTGCCGTTGAAACCGGCGAGGCGCTCAAGGATGTCGGCCAGATAGGTGTAAACGGTGAACATGCCGCTGAACACCAGAATCGACAACACGACGTGGCCGATCATCAGCGGGCTGCGCAAGATCTTGAACTGCGAGCTGAAGCTGACCTGATGCTGGTGCAAATCGGTTTTCGGCAGATACACAAACAGCAGCAATGCCTTGGCAAAGGCGATCACCGCCAGAATGCCAAACGCGCTGCGCCAGCCGAACGCGTCGGATATCAAGGTGCCGACCGGAATGCCGAACACCGTGGCGCAGACAATGCCGAAGCCGATTTTGGCGATGGCTCGACCGGCAAAGTCCGGGCCGACGATGTCCACCGCCGTTTCACTGGCCAGCGCCCAGAACACCGGCAGCCCCAGCGCCGGGATCAACCGGGCAATCGCCATCACCCAGATATTGGGCGCCAGTGCGGCCACGGTATTGGCCAGACCGAACATGATCAGGATGCTGATAAACAGCTTGCGCCGCTCGAAGCGAGCGAAATACGCGGTCAAGAATGGGCCGAACATCGCCACGGTAAAAGCGAATAGAGTCACCAGCAGACCGGCCTGCGGGATGGTGACCTCAAGGTCTCGGGCTATCGCCGGTAGCAGGCCGACGATAACGAATTCCGTGGTCAGCACCGTGAAACCGGCGGCGGACAACAGAAGGATGGGAAACAGCATGGGAAACTCCAACGAAACGACGACACCAGCGATGACCGGAAGGCCCGCTGGCAGAACTTGAAAATGAGGATGCGCGATCTTAACAGAGTATGTCCGGACTGACTTGCACAAACCTGTCTATCTTGCTGACAGATCGGGTGGCAGATCGTCACATGCCTGAAGGATAAGGCCTACGCTGTGATAAAGTCCGCGCCCTGAAAAACGTACACCCGTTCAGCGGCCTGTTTAAGGACGTTGAAATTGCGTCAACACTTTCGCTGCGTGGTGGTGGTCTGCCCTGGTTTTGCCACCGCCTCACGCAACCTTGTACCCAATAAAAAAACAGAGATGCCGTCATGACCGCTTCATCCCCTTCTCTATTGCAACGCTTGAAAAACCTGAGCCTGGTCACGCAGATCGTGATCGGCCTGATTGCCGGTATCGTCTTGGCGATGTTCGCGCCGGAAGCGGCGAAATCGACGGCGTTTATCGGCAAGGTGTTCGTTTCGGCATTGAAAGCCGTGGCGCCGATTCTGGTGTTCGTGCTGGTCATGGCGTCGATCGCCAACCACAAGCACGGCCAGGAAACTCACATCCGTCCGATTCTGTTCCTTTACCTGCTGGGCACCTTCTCCGCAGCAGCGGTGGCTGTGGTCGCGAGCATGTTGTTCCCGTCGAATCTGGTACTGGCCACCGAGAACGTTGCGGTATCCGCGCCGGGCGGTATCGGTGAAGTGCTGCAAAGCCTGCTGCTCAGCGTGGTGGATAACCCGGTGAGTGCGCTGATGAACGCCAACTTCATCGGCATTCTGGCCTGGGCGATCGGCATGGGCATCGCGATTCGTCATGCCGGCGACACTACCCGCGAAGTGCTGGGTGATTTGTCCAACGGTGTCACGGTAATCGTGCGCGTGGTGATTCGCTTCGCTCCACTGGGGATCTTCGGCCTGGTCGCTTCGACGCTGGCCACGTCCGGTTTCGGCGCGCTGATGGGGTATGCGCACCTGCTGGCGGTGCTGCTGGGCTGCATGCTGTTCGTGGCGCTGGTGATGAATCCGCTGATCGTGTTCTGGAAGCTGCGTCGTAACCCGTATCCGCTGACCCTCAAGTGCCTGCGCGAAAGCGGCATCACTGCATTCTTCACCCGCAGTTCGGCGGCGAACATTCCGGTCAACCTGGAATTGAGCAAGCGTCTGGGCCTGCACGAAGACACGTACTCGGTATCGATCCCGCTGGGCGCGACGATCAACATGGCCGGCGCGGCAATCACCATTACCGTGCTGACCCTGGCCGCAGTGCACACGCTGGGCATTGCCGTGGATATTCCGACGGCGATCCTGCTGAGTGTCGTCGCCGCGATCTGCGCCTGCGGCGCTTCGGGTGTGGCCGGTGGCTCGCTGTTGCTGATCCCGCTGGCGTGCAGCCTGTTTGGCATTCCAAGCGAGATCGCCATGCAGGTGGTTGCGGTAGGTTTCATTATTGGCGTGCTGCAGGATTCCGCCGAAACCGCGTTGAACTCCTCCACCGACGTGCTGTTTACCGCAGCGGCGTGCCTGGGTGAGGAAGAGAAAGCCCAACGCACCGCGTAATTTTCGCTGCAATAAAAAGCCCGCCAAGGTGTGAACCTTGGCGGGCTTTTTTGTGGCTGAAATCGCGGTCCCCCTCACCCCAACCCTCTCCCCCCGGGCGGTCCGACGTTTCGGGAGGGTTAGGGTGAGGGGCTCTTGGCGATTTAGAACGCGCCCATGTAATCGCGTTTACCCACTTCAACACCGTTGTGACGCAGCAAGGCGTAGGTGGTGGTGACGTGGAAGAAGAACTGCGGCAGACCGTAGGTCAGCAGGTAGGACTGGCCACTGAAGCGCTTCTCTTTCGGCGTGCCTGGACGGGTAACGATTTCGATGCCTTCCTTGCCATCGATCTGCTCTGGCTTGATCTCGCCGATGAAGGCCAGGACCTTGGCGATCAGGGCTTGCAGTTCGGCGAAGGTGGTTTCGCTGTCGTCGTACTTCGGCAGTTCGACTTCAGCCAGACGCGCGGAAACACCTTTGGCGAAGTCCACGGCAATCTGCACCTGACGGGTCAGCGGGAACATGTCCGGGTACAGGCGCGCTTGCAGGAAGGCGTTCGGGTCGATGTTTTTCTCGGTGGCGTGGGCTTCAGCCTTTTTCAGGACATCGCTCAGGGCGTTGAGCATTTGTTGAAAAACCGGGACGGATGCGGCGTACAGGGAAATGGTCATGGCAGTCTCGTGTAGTGGCTGGGTGGAACATGGGGGCGATTATAGCCATGCTTGATGACCACACGGCTTGCCTTTTGTTTGGCAAGGATTACGCTAGGCGCCTTCGACTGCTGAGGGAACGCGCGATGACCACCGAACCAGAATCCACCTTTGACGAGCCACGGCTTAACGCCACGGAAATCCGTATCCTCGGTTCGTTGATCGAGAAACAGGCCACCAGCCCGGAAACCTACCCGTTGACCCTCAACGCACTGGTCACCGCCTGCAATCAGAAAACCAGCCGTGAACCGGTGATGAACCTGACCCAGGGCCAGGTTGGCCAGAGCCTGCGCGCTCTGGAAGGTCGCGGTTTTGCCAAGCTTGTCATGGGCAGTCGTGCCGACCGCTGGGAGCACAAGGTCGACAAGGCGCTGGAGCTGGTGCCGGCGCAGGTGATCCTGACGGGGCTGCTGTTTCTGCGCGGCCCGCAAACCGTAAACGAACTGCTGACCCGCAGCGGGCGCATGCATGATTTCGAAGATGCCGAGCAGGTGTCGCATCAGCTTGAGCGCCTGATTGCTCGCGGGCTGGCGGTGTTGATTCCACGTCAGGCCGGGCAGCGCGAAGATCGTTACACCCATGCGCTGGGTGATCCGGCGGATATCGAGGTCATTCTGGCGGCGCGGCACAATCCTCAGGAGCGCGGCGCGGGTAGCGGTGTTTCGGTGGAGCGTATCGAAGAACTTGAGGCGCGGATTGCGGCGCTGGAAGAACGTCTGGCGCGGCTGGAATAAACACCTGAAATCAGTGTGGGAGCCAGCAGGCTAGCTCCCACAGAAAATATCCGACCTTAAGACGTGCGTGTTATTCGCCATCCCAGTAATCCACCCCATCCGCCTGTCGCGCCACAGCGACAAAGCCTGACGCATTGCCTTCGGCATCGACCGTGAAATTGTCCATCACCGCATATTTATTCGAATCCGGGTATTCGCAAATATCCGGCTGCTGCTGAGTGCTGACTGCCAGATAGCGCAGTTCGCCCGCGCTGGTATTGATGATCTGATGCGCCATCTCCGGGCCGCCCGGCGGACAGGCAATGACATCACCTTCCCGGATCGGGAATCGCTCGGCGCCAAGACGGACCTCGCCCTTCCCGGCCACCACGTAGAACATTTCCTCATTGACCCGATGGCTGTGAAACGGGCTGCCGCGCATACCCGGCGGCAGTGCATACAGGCGATACCCGAGCTTCTGTGCACCGAGTTGCTGGCCAATCCGCGCTGAGCGTTGCTGGTAACGTGCGGCGGTTTCGCCTTCGGGGGAAAGGGCTTCGGGCAGCGGTTCGAGTTTGACCTGATGCAGATTGAGAATACGCGGGGGCATGCTGACCTCGGTTTTTGTGGGTGGGCAAGTCTGGGCTTGCTGGCGAAGCAGTATAGGCAACCCGAAACACCGCCGTGACCTCATCGCTGGCAAGCCAGCTCCCACAGGCATCTCCTGTGACCACCAATCCTGTGCACCACCAAGACTCAATTTGGGAGCCGGCCAGCGATGGGGCCAGCTCATTCACCGCATGACTTTCAGCTACGCGCAAACTCCACCGCTGCCTGAAACTGCTCTTCGGTCGGCCGCACCCCGGTATAAAGCACAAACTGCTCCAGCGCCTGGATCGCAATCACCTCCAGCCCGGTGATCACTCGCTTGCCTTCAGCCCGTCCGCGCACGATCAGCGGCGTTTCCGAAGGAATCGCCACCACATCAAACACAGTCTGCGCCGCGTTGATCACCTCAGGCTCAAACGCCAGTTGCCCTGCTTCCGGGCCACCGTCCATACCGACCGGAGTGACGTTGATCAGCATCTGCGGGCGCTCATCGCCCAATGCTGCCAGCCAGCGATAACCCAGCGAGTCTGCGAGTGCACGCCCGGCGCGCTCGTTACGGGCGACGATCAAGCCGTTTTTGTAGCCACCATCACGCAGGGCACTGGCCACAGCCTTGGCCATGCCACCGCTGCCGCGCAGAGCGAAGGTCGATTCCTTGGGCACCGCGTGGGTTTCCAGCAGTTGTGCGATGGCAATGTAGTCAGTGTTGTAAGCCTTGAGATGGCCATGGGTGTTGACGATGGTATTGATCGACTGAATCGCCGCCGCCGACGCGTCCAGCTCATCGACCAGCGCAATACTGGCCTCCTTGAACGGCATCGACACTCCGCAACCACGGATGCCCAGCGCGCGAATCCCACTGACTGCGCCGGTCAGATCCTTACTGGCGAAGGCCTTGTAGTAGAAATTCAGGCCCAACTGCTCATACAAATGGTTATGAAAACGCAGACCGAAATTACCCGGGCGGCCGGACAGGGACATGCACAGCTGGGTGTCTTTGTTCGGGTTCATCTGCATGAAACTTCTCCTTCAAACGCACTTTCGGATGGGCGGGATTAGCCAGCCCATCGGGTTCTGTTCGATCATATCGGCGTGTCTGTACGCGATGACGTTAGCGTTGAGCGTCCGGTAAAGAAAACGGTACAGACCTTACACAAAATTTACCTGGCGGCTGTGCTGAATTTCAAAAAAACGCTGTCTTAGAAGTATCCCCGCGACGACTGCGGGCCTGGTGCAGGCCCTGCCGCCGGGTCGAAGAACCGAGGAATTATCATGATTCGTAAACTCTCCATCATGGCAATGTTGATTGGCGCACTCGCTGTCACAGGACAGGCAGAAGCCGGTGGTGACCATGGCTGGCAAGGCCCTGCGGTGTTTGGCGCGATCGTCGGCTCGGCCATCATCGGCTCGGCGCTGATCAATCAGGATCGACCGGTGTATGTCCAGCAACAACCGGTTTACGTTCAGCCACAACCGGTTTACGTGCAACAGCCGCCCCCACCGGTTTATTACCAACCGGCACCGGTGTATGTGCAGCAACCGGTATATATCCAACAGGCACCCGTCTATTACGGCCCGCCTCGCGGTTATTACGGTCGGCCACACGGTTACTACGGTGGCCCACGCTGGTAACCGAAACACAAAGCCCCGCCTTGATAGCGGGGCTTTTTTGTGACCGTCTGTCGGCCAGCGTCTGAAAAAATCTCGCCAAGGTCGCTGTGAGGACAGTTTCAACAGCTAAAGTCGGCATGATGGATTTGACCGCTGGGGAAACATCGAACGGTCATTTATTTGTCATGACGGAACCGCAAGCTGAATCCGTCCGTAAACAACAGGTTGATAACAACAAGGACGACTCCATGCCAACACAAAATCCGCACCGCATCGTCGGCTTGTGCACCTCCAGCAAGGTGTACAGCGCGCTGACCGAGCTCAAGCACCTGGAAGGCCACCGCTGCGCCAAGTTTCTTTCGCTGCTGGCCGAGAACCTCGTGCACAAAGGGCTGCTCAATGAGCGTGAAGTGATGCACATGCTTGATCAAGTGGTCGATTGAAACAGCCCTCACTGTTATCAATGACCACTATCGAAAGCGTTGATTGTCCCTGAGAACGCCGAGTCCCTAAGGTAGCGCCATCGATTGATGGAGGTCCTTGTCATGGCTCAGGTTCAAATCATGTCCGTTATTGGCAGCGCCGTTCCCGCCTCACTCAGAGAGCTGGGGTTGCTCGCCTGTTGGTATCTGGTGCGTGACGGCGAGCCGATCAGCGGCCCGCTCACGTCCTTGCCGGCAGCGCAGGCACTGTCGCAACAGGTCGCCGGCGCGCGGTTCCAGGTTTAAGGCAACTGCACCTTGGGCTTGGTCTCGATAAACAGCGCCCAGCTGGACATGAACAGCGCGGCAATCAAAGGCCCGATCACGAACCCGTTCAAGCCGAATACCGCCAGACCGCCCAGGGTCGAGATCAGGATCAGGTAGTCGGGCATGCGTGTGTCCTTGCCGACCAGAATCGGGCGCAGCACGTTATCGACCAGCCCGATCACGAAAATGCCGAACAAGCCGAGCACGACACCCTGCCAGATCATGTTGCTGAGCAGGAAATAGACCGCCACCGGTGCCCAGACGATCCCGGCTCCGACAGCGGGCAACAGCGACAGAAACGCCATCAATACCGCCCACAGCAGCGCGCTGGGGATGTCGAGAAACCAGAAAATCGCGCCGCCCAGCGCACCTTGCGTGACCGCGACCACCAGGTTGCCCTTCACCGTTGCCCGCACCACGCGGTTGAACTTCAGCTGCAGGCGTCGCTTGTGACTCTCTTCCAGCGGTACGGCGGTGCGTATCTTGCGCGCCAGTTCCGGGCCGTCTCGCAGAAAGAAGAACAGCAGATAGAGCATGATGAAGAAACTCACCACAAACTCAAATGTACCCTGGCCAAAACTGAATGCCTGAGTGGCCAGCACCTGGCTGCCCTGCATCGCCGACTTGACGATTTTGTCGCGCAAGCCATTCAGCTCGCCCATGCCGAAACGGTCCAGCAAATGCTGGAAGTACGGCGGCAGACTCTGCTTGAACTGCGCCAGATAAGCCGCGACATCCAGCTCGCCACTCTCGATGTTCTTGTAGACCATCGCCCCTTCCTGGACCAGCAACACGCTGATGATGATCACGGGCAAAATCGCAATCACCAGGCAGACGCTCAACGTACACAGCGACGTCAGGTTGCGCTGCCAGCCGAATCGGGCCTGCAACCGGCGCTGCATCGGCGCAAACAGAATGCCGAGGATCACCGCCCAGAACACCGCGCCATAGAACGGCAACAGAATCCAGATGAAGGCCACCGTCACCAGTAACAGCAACACCGTCAGCGATTTGAATTGAATACTTTTTTGGTTCATGTCCAGTCCATGTCAGTCAGGCGCCATGCACGCCAGCCCAACTTAGTCAGCCGCCAACCGCGCGAGTGCCATCTTTATTCAAGGAGCATAGATCCAGATCAATAAACCCCGCAGACAACCGCACTACCCTGCCGCGCTTTTGCGAGCGCTGCCGCCATGACTCCCACCCTCACTCTCGCCGCCCCCGAATTGCTCGCCCCCGCCGGCACCCTGAAAAACATGCGTTACGCCTTTGCCTACGGTGCCGATGCGGTTTACGCCGGCCAGCCGCGCTACAGCCTGCGGGTGCGCAACAATGAATTCGATCACGCCAATCTGGCACTGGGTATTCGTGAAGCGCAGGCGCAGGGCAAGCGCTTCTACGTGGTGGTCAACATCGCGCCGCACAATGCCAAGCTCAAGACCTTTCTCAAGGACCTGGCACCAGTCATCGAGATGGCGCCGGACGCGCTGATCATGTCCGATCCGGGGCTGATCATGCTGGTGCGCCGGCATTTCCCGCAGATGCCGATCCACCTTTCGGTGCAGGCCAACACGGTGAACTGGGCGAGCGTCGAGTTCTGGCAGCAACAGGGCCTGAGCCGGATTATCCTGTCCCGCGAACTGTCGCTGGAAGAAATCGCCGAAATCCGCGAGCAAGTGCCGGGCATGGAGCTGGAGGTGTTCGTTCACGGTGCCCTGTGCATGGCCTATTCCGGACGTTGCCTGCTCTCGGGTTACATGAACAAACGTGACGCCAATCAGGGCACCTGCACCAACGCCTGCCGCTGGAAATACTCGGCGCAGGAGGCCACGGAGAATCAGCTGGGCGAGATCGTCCAGACCTTTCAGCCCGAGCCAACCCTGGGTCTTGGCGCGCCGACCGATCAGGTGTTTCTGCTGCAGGAAGCCAATCGCCCTGACGAATTGATGCCCGCCTTCGAGGACGAGCACGGCACCTACATCATGAACGCCAAGGATCTGCGCGCGGTCCAGCATGTCGAGCGCCTGACCCGCATGGGCGTGCATTCACTGAAAATCGAGGGCCGGACCAAATCGCACTTTTACTGCGCGCGCACCACGCAGGTGTATCGCCGGGCAATTGATGATGCGGTGGCCGGGCGCGAGTTCGATCGCAGCCTGATGAACGATCTGGAATCACTGGCCCAGCGCGGCTACACCGAGGGTTTCCTGCGTCGCCATGTGCATGACGAGTACCAGAATTATCTGCATGGCAGCTCGGTGTCGGAGCGACAGCAGTTTGTCGGGGAGTTGACCGGCGAGCGGCGTGACGGATTGGCCGAGGTCAAGGTGAAGAACCGTTTTGCGCTGGGCGATCATCTGGAATTGATGACGCCTGGGGGCAACTTTCATTTTGATCTGCAGGAACTGCGCAACCTCAAGGGCGAAGCTATTGAAGTGGCGCCGGGGGATGGGCATACGGTGTATGTGCCGATTCCGGACGGGGTGGATTTGCGCTTCGGGTTGTTGATGCGCGACCTCAAGCCAAACTAACCAGCTCCATCATCCACACGAACCCGTGTAGGAGCTGCCGAAGGCTGCGATCTTTTGACTTGGATTTAAAAAAAGCAAAATCAAAAGATCGCAGTCTTCGGCAACTCCTGCAGGGGTGATGTGTTCGGAGCATAAAGGGCGGCTGGGTCAGGTGAATTCTTCGCGCAACATCGCCACAAACGCCTCGCGCGCCGGGTGCACCCCGGCGTTTTCATGCCAGTAAAACAGATTGTCGATGGCCGTCAGTTCGGCGAACTCATAGCCCACACACCCCGCGCCTTTGGCGTATTGCTCGAACACCCCTTTGGGCACCAACGCCACGCCCGCCCCCGCACTGACGCACCCGACAATTGCCCCGTAACTGGCCAGACTGACAATCGGCAACGCCTGCCCCTGACGCAACAACCAGTGCTCCAGCGCCGCCCGATACGGACAGCCTTGCGGCCACATGAACACGGTTTTGTCCTGCAGATCATCGATGCCGCGCACCGGCCCGAACGACGTCGAGGCAATCAGCAGCAACTCTTCGCGATACATCGGTGTGCGCTTGAGCTGCGAGCGCTCAACGTCCACCGCGACAATCGCGCCGTCGAGGCGATGGTTCAGCGTGTCGTCGAGCAACTGGCCCCAGGTGCCGGTGGTGAGTTCCAGTGCGACCTGCGGATAACGCTTGTGAAACTTCGCAAGCAGCCGTGGCAAACGCCCGGTGGCCGACGATTCGATGGCGCCGATGCGCAGCGGCCCGGATGGCTCGGCCGAGGGATCAACTGCGCGTTTGGCCTCCGCGGTCAGCGCCAGAATTTTGTGCGCATAGGCAAGAAACGTCTGCCCTGCCGGACTGATCCGCAGCCCACGTCCCTCACGCAGAAACAGTGCAACGCCCAACTCCGCCTCCAGCGCCTTGATCCGCGCGGTGATGTTCGACGGCACGCAGAACAGTTTTTCCGCCGCCCGGGCGATGCTGCCTTCCTCGGCCACGGTCTTGAACATACGGATTTGTGCCAGCTCCATACTCATCACTCTGAGTGAACATTCAGCGCAGTATAAGTCAGTTGTGGCGAATGATTGCCCGCCCGGATACTCGGCGCATCATGCCTACTGGTGCTCGATCATGCCGTCCCCTGCTTCGCTGAAAATGTTACTGGCCATGGCGTTTGTCGTCGGCTGCTGGGCGTATTCGCCAACCGGCATCCACATCGGCCTGCAAGCCTACGATCCCGGGCATCTGGCGTTGCTGCGGTTTCTGTTGGCGTCGGTGTTCATGGCGTTCATCGCCGCGTTCAAAGGTCTGCAACTCCCTCGCTTGAGGGACGTACCACTGCTGTTCGCACTGGGTTTCTTCGCGGTCAGCCTGCATCACGTCGCGCTGAACATCGGCCAGCAAAGCGTCAGCGCCGGGGCGTCGAGCGTGCTGGCGCAATCGAGTCCACTGTTCAGCACTTTACTGGCGCGTTTTGTGTTCAAGGATCAGATCAGTGTCTGGCGTTGGGGCTGTGTGTTGCTGGGTTTGGTCGGCGTGGCGATTGTGGTCAGCGGTGATCGTGGTGTGCGCGAGATCGACGCGCATGGCGCGCTGATCTTGCTGGCGGCGGTTTCCTGGAGCATTTATTTCGCCCTGCAAAAGCATCACGCCCGGCGCTATGACGGTTTGAGTCTGACGTGCTACGCGGTGTGGTCGGGGACATTGCTGTTGCTGATTTACCTGCCCGGGTTGAGCGACGCGGTGATGAAAGCGCCGCTGCGGGTGCAATGGGCAGTGTTGGCGCTGGGTGTGTTTCCAAGTGCCCTGGCCTATCTGGCGTGGGGGTTTGTGCTCAGGCATGTGGATTTGAGTCGGGCGACCATGACCCTGTACCTGATTCCGCCGACGGCGATGGGGATTGCGTCGGTGGGGCTGGGCGAGCGGCCGACCCTGTTGATGCTGGCGGGCTCGGCGGTGGTATTGGTCAGTGTGCTGGCATTGAATCTGGAGCGGCGGTTTTGGCTGGGGCGGACTGCGTGCGCTAATCATTGATATCGAGTGAGACGGATGCCGCCATCGCTGGCAAGCCAGCTCCCACAGGGTTCGGGGTTGTACAAAGGTTCTGCTGCACACCCGCATAACCTGTGGGAGCCATCACATCAATCAGAGCCAGCTGCCCATCAGCGCCGATCATCCGACAACGGCGTCGGTTCATCCGCCGGCGGCATTTCTTCATCCGCCGGTGGGTCCTTCCAGTCCTCCGGCCGATCGGCGTCACTCAACGGATCGCGCCCCGGGGTCATCCCTGGCGGTGCATCGTGATCGCCCAGTGACGGCTCATCGGTGCCGGGCACCGGGAGGGTCGGGTCGGTGGGAAGCACTCCCCCCTGAAACAGCAAGTCGTTAGCCATGACGCACCTCACCAAAGAGGTCCGGAAAACCCGGGCCGTACAGTTTGGAAGCGGCCCCGGGAACGGCGTGCCATCGAACAGACCAACGGCGCTCAATCCTGTGCCAGGAACCGGTCGCGACTGTTGGTCAGATGCAGCCACATGGCTGCCCGCGCTGCATCCGGATCCTGGCGCTTGATTGCATTCAAAATCGCCTCATGCTCCAGATTGGCCAGTTGCCCCAGCTTGCTCAAATCCGCCGCCCCACGCTCGACTGCATTGACCCGCGCCCGCGGAATCATCGCGTTGCCCAAGTGCTGCATGATCTCGCTGAAGCACACATTGCCGGTGGCCTCGGCGATCAACAGATGAAAACGCCGATCGGCCTCGACGCAGCTGTCGTTGTTGGCCAACAGACGTTGATAGTCATCCAGCGCCTGGCGCATCTGCAGCACTTGCTGCTCGCTGCGGCGCTGCGCCGCCAGCGCCACGGCTTGCGTCTCCAGCCCCATGCGCAATTCAAGAATGCTGCGCACCCCGAGCGCGGTGTCGACGTTCAGCCGCAACCCCTGCTCCGGCGCCCGCTCGATCACGAACGTGCCGATGCCATGCCGGGTCTCGACCAGCCCCGACGCCTGCAATTTGGAAATCGCCTCGCGCACCACTGTGCGGCTGACCCCGTATTCCTGAACGATGGAATTCTCCGACGGCAATTTGTCGCCGGGGGACATTTGCCCGAGCAGGATGCTCTGGGTGAGCTTCTCCACCAGGTCATGGGCCAGGTTGTGCGCACGTTTGCGCGCGGGGGCGTCGAGGTCTTCTTGCATGGTCGGTTCCGGTGAACGGTGCTTGCGGATCGTAGCACTGCGGGGATGGCTGACAAGGTCGACTTTACCCCTCCGGGCTCGAACAACTTGTATGACAACACTCATTTTCCGCGAAAAAACTCGTTCATGAATTAAGCGTCCCGCTGAAATAAAATGCGGAGCCGCTCAAATGACACGACCGCCCAACACAAGATAAAACCAGTAAATACGGACTTAACACCAAAAAAAGCATAAAAAATCTGCCTCTCCAAAGAATTTAGTCGGTCCTTGCCACTTGTAGGACAAAAAAACCTAGTTGTATGATGTCTATCAACAACGCAGCACCCAGCCCTACCCCGCATAAAAATAATCAGTGGGAGAAAACCTAGTGAAAACCTCCGTCTCCGGGATGAACGAGGGCGTTGATTCAACGCTGGCGTCCGCCATCTCGAAAGTGAAACGCCACGTCTTGCCGCTCTTCGTGATCATGTTCATCGTCAATTACATTGACCGGGTGAACATCGGTTTCGTCCGTACCCACATGGAACATGACCTGGGCATCGGCGCCGCCGCTTACGGCTTTGGCGCCGGTCTGTTCTTCATCGGTTATGCGCTGTTCGAAGTCCCCTCCAACATGCTGTTGCAGAAGGTCGGCGCACGCATCTGGCTGACCCGAATCATGTTCACCTGGGGCGTGGTCGCTACCTGCATGGCGTTCATCCAGAACGAAACCCACTTCTACATTCTGCGTTTCCTGCTCGGTGTCGCCGAGGCCGGGTTCTTTCCCGGGGTGATCTACTACTTCACCCGCTGGTTGCCCGGCGCGGAACGCGGTAAAGCCATTGCGATCTTCCTCAGTGGCTCGGCCATTGCCTCCCTGATCTCCGGCCCGCTGTCCGGCCTGCTCCTGCAAATCAACGGGCTGGGCATGCACGGCTGGCAATGGATGTACTTCATTGAAGGGATGTTTTCGGTGTGCCTGTGCGTGTTCGTCTGGTTCTGGCTCGACGCCAAACCTCACGATGCAAAATGGCTGAGCCGCGCCGAACAGGACGCGCTCGTCACGGCCATCGACGACGAACAGAAGGCCCGCGAAGCTGCCACACCGATCCGGCCATCGATGGGCAAACTGCTCAAGGACCGGCAGATCATCCTGTTCTGCCTGATCTACTTCTTCATTCAGTTGACGATCTACGCCGCGACCTTCTGGCTGCCGAGCATCATCAAGAAGATGGGCGAACTCAGCGATGTGCAGGTCGGCTTGTTCAACTCGATTCCGTGGCTGCTGTCGATTGTCGGCATGTATACCTTCGCCTCCCTCTCCACCAAATGGAAACACCAGCAGGCATGGGTCGCCGCTGCGCTGTTGATCGCTGCAGCGGGAATGTTCATGTCCACCACGGGTGGGCCGATCTTCGCCTTTGTCGCGATCTGCTTTGCGGCGCTGGGTTTCAAGTCGGCTTCGTCGCTGTTCTGGCCGATACCGCAGGCGTATCTGGATGCGCGAATTGCCGCCGCCGTGATCGCGCTGATCAACTCGGTGGGCAACCTTGGCGGTTTCGTTGCGCCGACCACTTTCGGACTGCTCGAAGAACACACCGGCTCGATTCAGGGTGGCCTCTACGGCTTGGCCGCTACCTCGATCATTGCCGCGATCATCGTCTTCTTCGCCCGCACCAAGCCTAAGCCGGCTGCGGATATTGCTATAGCTGAAACTGCGCCGAAACACGCCTGATTCTGAAAGATACGAAAGGATAAAAACAATGAACGCACACGACACCGCCAAAGCCCCGATCATCACTGACATGCAGGTCATTCCGGTGGCCGGCCACGACGGCATGCTTCTTAATCTGAGCGGCGCCCACGGGCCATTTTTCACCCGCAATATCGTCATTCTCAAAGACAACGCCGGCCATACCGGTGTCGGTGAAGTACCCGGTGGCGAGCGCATTCGCCAGACGCTGGAAGACGCACGCAGCCTGGTCATCGGCAGCCCGATCGGCACGTATCAAAAGATGCTCAATCAAGTCCGTCAGACCTTTGCCGACCGCGATGCCGGCGGCCGCGGCCTGCAAACCTTCGACCTGCGCATCACTATTCACGCGGTCACCGGCCTCGAAGCCGCACTGCTCGACTTGCTCGGTCAGCACCTCGACGTGCCAGTCGCGGCGCTGCTCGGTGAAGGCCAGCAACGCGATGAAGTGAAGATGCTTGGCTACCTGTTTTACGTCGGCGATCAGCACGAAACCGACCTCGCCTACCGCAGCGAACCGGACGCCGAAAACGACTGGTTCCGCGTGCGTCACGAGAAGGCCATGACCGCCGAAGCCGTGGTGCGCCTCGCCGAAGCGGCCCACGCGAAATACGGCTTCAAGGATTTCAAGCTCAAGGGCGGCGTGCTCAGTGGCGACGCGGAAATCGAAGCGGTCACGGCGCTGGCCGAACGCTTTCCGCAGGCGCGCATCACCCTCGATCCGAACGGCGCCTGGTCACTCAAGGAAGCGATCCGCTTGTGCCGCGACCAGCATCAGGTTCTGGCGTATGCGGAAGATCCGTGCGGTGCGGAAAACGGGTATTCCGGCCGCGAAGTGATGGCAGAGTTTCGCCGCGCCACCGGCCTGAAAACCGCCACCAACATGATCGCCACCGACTGGCGTGAAATGGGGCATGCGATCCAGCTGCAATCGGTGGATATCCCGCTGGCCGACCCGCACTTCTGGACCATGCAGGGTTCCGTGCGCGTGGCGCAAATGTGCCATGAGTGGGGACTGACCTGGGGCTCGCACTCCAACAACCATTTCGATATTTCGCTGGCCATGTTCACCCACGTTGCGGCGGCGGCACCGGGTGAAATCACCGCCATCGACACCCACTGGATCTGGCAGGACGGCCAGCGCCTGACCAAGGCGCCGTTGCAAATCGTCGACGGTTGCGTGCAGGTGCCGAAGACGTCGGGACTGGGCGTGGAAGTGGATATGGATCAAGTGGCCAAGGCTCACGAACTGTACAAAGGCATGGGCCTTGGCGCACGGGATGACAGCGTGGCGATGCAGTTTCTGATTCCGGGCTGGAAGTTTGATAACAAGCGGCCGTGTCTGGTGCGCTAACGCTTCACTAACATCACGGATCCCCTGCACTCTCAATTTGCAGGAGGTATGTAATGGCCAGTCCGACACATAAACCTGTGGGAGCTGGCTTGCCAGCGATGACGTCAACACGGGCAACATTCAAGGTGCTGACCCAACGCTATCGCTGGCAAGCCAGCTCCCACAGGGTCGTGTGCTAGACAGCGATTTGTAGCAACCAGTTTTTAAACGCATTCATCGCAGCCGTCTCCGGCCGCGACTGCAATCGCGTCAGCCAGTAACTCCCGGTCGTGATCTCGATCGCGAACGGCTGGCGGATCGCATCCGCCGCCAGTTGCCGGGCAAACATCAGCGGCGGGGCCAACGCCACGCCACTGCCCTGCAACGCCGCCTCCATCATCGCCAGCGACGAGTCGAACATGATGCTTTGCGGCGGCGCGGCCTGTGTCGCCAGACCCGCCGCCTGAAACCACGCTGGCCATTCATCAGTGCGATAGGAACGCAGCAACGTCTGCTGCAACAAATCCCCAGGCGTGTGCAATTGCCGGGCGATCTCCGGCACGCACAGCACTGATAGTGGCGCATCGAGCAAGCGCATCGCCTCGATACCGTGCCAGGCGCCAGCGCCAAAGCGGATCGCATAATCCAGCCCTTCGGCGGCAACATCCACGCGATTGTTGTGCGTCGACAGCCGTAAATCTATGAGCGGATGTTTCGCCCGGAAGTCCGCAAGCCTTGGCAACAGCCAACCCACGGCGAAAGTGCCGACCGCCCCGACGGTCAACATCTCGCGATACTGTCCACCGGCAAGGCGTTCGAGGATCTGCGCGATGTGATCAAACGAGGTGCTTAACACCGGCAGCAACGTTTCGCCTTCACTGGTCAGCATCAGCCCGCGGGGCAGGCGTTTGAACAGTGTTACGTTGAGCTGCGCTTCGAGGCTTTTGACCTGATGACTGACGGCAGCCTGAGTCACGCACAGCTCCACGGCAGCTCGAGTGAAACTCAAGTGACGCGCCGATGCTTCGAAAGCGCGCAGTGCATTGAGCGGCAATTGCGGTCGAATCATGCCCAGCCCCTAATTTTTCTAATGGCTAATCCAAGATTTCGTCGTTTGTCGATTCACGTCGGACTGCCTAAATTGTCGGCGCTGATCAGCCGCCCATTACAAAAATCGTCCGCAGTGTAGCGCGATACCACCATCAACACTCATGGAGAGTGGTTCACTTATGTCATCCATCAACCTGACCAAAGCCTTTTCCTGTAGCGCGTTCGGACTACTATTCGGCGCTGCAACCTGCCTCGGCGCCCCGCAAACCGATGAGCAACTGCAAGCTCTGGTCAAAGCCGCCGTCACACCGGTGATGCAGCAACAGAACATTGCCGGCCTGGCCGTTGCACTGACCATCAACGGCCAGCCGCATTACTTTAACTACGGCGTTGCCGCCAAGGACACCGGGCAGAAGGTCAGCGAAAACACCCTGTTCGAAGTCGGCTCGGTGAGCAAAACCTTCACCGCGACATTGGGCGGTTATGCGCAGGCCACGGGCAAACTGGACCTGTCGACCAAGGCCAGCACGCTGTGGCCGGAGCTAAAAGGCAGCGCCTTCGACAACATCAGCGTGCTGCAACTAGGCACCTACAGCGCGGGCGGTTTGCCGCTGCAGTTTCCTGCTGATGCGGACTCAACGGACAAGATGCTCGGCTATTACCGGCAGTGGAAACCGGCCTATTCGCCGGGCAGCCATCGCCTGTATTCGAACCCCAGCCTCGGGCTGTTCGGCTATCTGACGGCAAAAAGCCTTGATCAACCCTTTGCTCAGGCCATGACTGAAACCTTGCTGCCGAAGCTGGGCCTCAAGCACACCTTCATTGAAGTGCCCGCCTCCGAAGCGAAGCTCTACGCGCAGGGTTACGACAAGAACGACAAACCGGTTCGTGTCAGCCCCGGCGCACTGGATGCCGAAGCCTATGGCATCAAGACCAGTGCGGCGGATCTGCTGCGCTACGTCGAGGCCAACCTCAAGCCTGCGAACCTTGAACAGCCGCTACAAAAAGCCATCGCCGCGACCCACACCGGTCACTACACCGTCGGCGATATGACGCAGGGTCTGGGCTGGGAGCGTTATCACTACCCGATCAGCCTGGAGAAGCTGCAGGCCGGCAACTCGACGCCGATGGCAATGGAGCCGCACAAGGTCAAATGGCTGACCCCGCCACAGCCTGAGCCGGCCAATGTGCTTTACAACAAAACCGGCGCAACCGGCGGTTTCGGCGCGTACGTGGCGTTCGTGCCATCGAAGGATATTGGCATCGTGATTCTGGCCAACAAGAACTACCCGAATGCGGAACGGGTGAAGATTGCGCATGAGATTTTCAGTGCGCTGACCAACTAAAGATCAAGAGATCGCAGCCTTCGGCAGCGCCCTTCTTGCAGGCAATAAAAATGGGCGACCTATAGAGGTCGCCCATTTTTTTGATTCAGATCCCGCCATCAATCATTCGGCATTTCTGGCGGCTTGGTCGGTTTGGCGGGTTTGCTCGGCTTGGCGCCTTTCGCACCTTTGGCCGGTTCAGGTTCGGCAGCGGCCGGGGCCTGGGCTGCTGCGGCGGCGGCCGCTTCTTTCTCGGCCATGGGCATGGCGTCGATGGTGTCGAAGATTTTCTTCAGGTCGATGGCCTTCGCGTCATCCCCCGAGGCGGAGAGTTTGGTCTCGCCGTCCTTGCCCACCAGGAACACTTTCGGATAAGCCCCGGCGCCCAGCTTCAGTGAGCGCAGCAGGGCCATGGTGTCTTGCTGGCCCATGTCCTTGCCGTCGAGCTGACCCGACATACTGAGGATGGTGTAAACCTTGATATTGCGATCGGCGACGCCCTTTTTGTTGGCCGGGTCGTCCAGCGACTTTTTCAGGTTCAGCCACACGGGGTCGGCGGTGCTTTGCGCGATCACGATCAGTGGTCGGGCGCGGCCCATGTCTGCGGCAATCGGCGAATCGTTGTCAGCGGCGAACAGGGGGCCGGCAACTGCCAGCAAGAGTGTCAGGGTCAGTGACCTGATGAGCATGCGCATCTCCTTTTGATATCCACGCTCTAATGATTGCGCATCGCGGCGATTGTTCCGGCATATCCGGCAAATATCTGTCGCCCTGCCAGAAGCTTAGGTCAGGCCCGACATTGCGCAACTGCACAAACGCGATTGCCACGCCAATTTGATTACCGTTCAAGAGCGCATTAGGGTGGCTGTTCTGCTCACGAAATGGAGGTCACCCCGTGCACATTGATTACCTGTGCGATCACCCTGAATTGATCGAAGAACTGGCTGAACTCAACTTCAAGGAGTGGGGTAGCTTTCGTCCCGACGACACCCTTGCTGCCCGCACCGAACGCATGCGTGCGGCGTGCGGCAAAGGTGCGATCCCCAGTGTCGTGGTTGCGATTGAAGACGGCCGGTTGCTGGGCGGCGCACTGTTGATCGACAGCGACATGAAGGTCCGCCCCGAACTCACGCCTTGGCTGGCCGGGGTTTATGTGAAGGCTGAAGAACGTGGCCGCGGGATTGCTTCGCAACTGGTCAAGCGCATTGTTGAAGAGGCTGAGGCGTTGGATGTGCCGGAACTTTACCTGTACACCGACGCAGCGCAGTCGCTGTATGCGCGGCTGGGTTGGGAGGTGGTCGAGGAGATGGTTTACGAAAATTTACCGGTGACCGTCATGAAATACACCACGCGGCAACCAACATAAGAAGATATCTGTGGCGAGGGGATCTAGCGCGACGTCAGTCCAGCGCCGAATCGAGTGCCGCCAGTAGATGTGCGGATTCGATCAGGCGCTCGCCGACTCTGATTACCCCTCCGTCCAGATCAATGCTCACCGTCACCGACGAGCGATCGCCAGGGTATTTGCGCAGCAGCAAGTCGATGCCACTGACCGTCTCCTGCGCTGTGCCGATCAAATCCCATACGCTGTCGCTCAGATCCAGCAAAACCTGCTGACGCTGCTGATCAACCACCAGCGGCGCATACAGCCAATGGCTCATGCGCATCTCGCGAGGTTCGACAGTGATGGCGATACGGCCATCGCAGTGCACAGTGGTTTCGCTCATGGTTGTCGATCAAAACGCCAGTTTATAGCCGATCAATACCAGCATCGTCGCCAGGCAGGGTCGTAGCACTTCGTCGGAGATGCGGCCGGTCAGGTGGCTGCCAAGCCAGATGCCTGGCAACGAACCGATCAGCAAAAAGCCCAGCACGCTCCAGTCCATGTTGCCCATGCTCGCATGGCCGAGGCCGGCGACGAGGGTCAGCGGTACGGCGTGAGCGATTTCAGTGCCGACCAGGCGGCGGGTCGGCAGCAGCGGATAGAGGATGAACAAGGCCACGGTGCCGAGGGCGCCGGCGCCGATCGAGGTCAGAGCGACCATGGTGCCAAGGATCAGGCCGGTGATCACCGTCATCACGTTCAGCCGCGAACCGCTCGGGTTGTAGTTGCCGCCAGCGCGTTTGTGGGCGAATTCCAGCAAGCGTTTCTTGAAGAAGATCGCCAACGCCGTGGCAAACAACACAAAGCCCAAGGCTTGTTTGATGATGGCGTTCATCGCGTCCGGCGCGGTGTGCAGCGTGCTGAGAAACCACAAGGTCATGACCACCGCCGGCACGCTGCCGAGGGTCAACCAACCGGTGATGGCCCAATCGATATTCTTGTTCTTCTTGTGAACGATGACGCCACTGGATTTGGTAATGGCCGCGTACAGCAGGTCGGTGCCGACCGCCGTTGCCGGGTTGATGCCGAACCACAGCAGGATCGGCGTCATCAACGAACCACCGCCGACACCGGTCATGCCGACAATAAAACCCACCACCAGCCCGGCAATCACCAGGCCGAAATTTGCCAATTCCATTAAGACGTCCAGAAAAACGACGAGAAAAATCTGGTCCGCAGCATAGCGATTTTTCTTATAACCACATATATCGATGCGGTCTATCGTTATGCCCAATCCCACTTTCAGGCCCGAGGGTTTGGGGTATATCCATTTTTTGGGTGATGGCTGAGTAGGGTTCCGCCCTTACGGCGGGTCACTTTTTCCAGACGCCGAAAAAGTAACCCAAAAGGCTTTGCCCTGACGTTCGGCCCGCTCGCTGGGGCTCGGGGTTCCTTCGCTCCGGGATCCATCCGGGGCATCGATTCCGGTTTGCTTCGCTGCACCTCCTTTCGATGTCCTCCCCGGATGAATCCCTCCACTCAGCCTGCCGACGGGCTCTGAGATCAAGAGTTGCACTCGAGCTAACGCTCATTGTGTTGAGTGGTGGAAGAGCGATGCGGTCGGCTTTTGTTCGATGTTGGATTCACCCCTCACCCCAGCCCTCTCCCCGAGGAGAGGGAGCCGATTTGTGAGGCTTTCAGAATCTGAGTTCGACTCGGTATCTCAGGTCGGCGTAGCTCTGCCAAACACCTCGATCAGTTCCCTCTCCCTCCGGGAGAGGGCTAGGGTGAGGGGCTCTTGATCTGGCCTTGGCTCTTGATCTGGCTTTTGATCTTCTGCCCATTCGGCAGGCCGAGCGTAGGTGTTCATCCGGGGGGCAGGCGCGCAGCGCCGTGCGGCGAAGCCGCATTCATCGAGAGGAGGTGCAGCGCAGCAAACCGTAGACGATGCCCCCGGATGGACACCGTAGCGAGGGAACACTGAGCCTCAGCGAAGTGCCGTACGCCGGGGCAAAGCCTTTTGGTTCCTTTTTGGCGTTTGAAAAAGGGACTCGCTGTAAGAGCGAAACCGCCAGCGGCAACACCCGCAGCAACGGATATACCCCCGATCCCAATCCCAATCCCAATCCCAATCCCAATCCGGCGTTCAGGTGCTCCACGACGAACGCAACAAGAAAGATCAAAAGATCGCAGCCTTCGGCAGCGCCTACAGGGGAGATCAGTGTTGGCGTCGTCCCGGTTTGAAGCTGTGTGTGCTGTTGATCCACACTGTGGCCAGCGCGATCAGGGACAGAATCAGCAGCGCCCACGGAAACGACATCGCCCCCGCTCGATCCAGCAGCAACCCACCGAACAGCCCGCCTCCGGCGATTGCCACGTTCCAGGAAGTCGTCAGCATTGCCTGCACCACATCGACATGATCACCGGCAGAATCCGCCGCTGCCGTCAGCAACAACGTCGCCGAACCACCGAAGGACAACCCCCACACCGCCATGCAGCCGTAGATCACCCATGGCGACGGATTCGCCAGGGCCAGCACCAGCGCTGTCACGGCAAACACCGTGAGGCTGATCAGGGTCAGCCAGCGCAACCAGCGATCCACCAGCATGCCGATGATCCAGATTCCCACCAGCGAACACACGCCAAACACCAGCAGCACCAGATCGACACGTCCGGCGAGTCCGGCCTGCATCAAAAACGGTGAAATGTAGGTGTAGAGAATGTTGTGCCCGAGCATCCACGCCAGCACCACCAACAACACCGGGCGCACACCCGGCAGGTGCAGGGACTGCATCAACGGCAGACGCTCGGCACTGGCCTGCCCCGGGCGATCCGGCACCGCCACAACAATCCACGCCGCCAGCACCAGCGCCAGTGCCGACATTATTCCGAACGAGGCGCGCCAACCGATCAGATGGCCCAGCCACGTCCCCGCCGGTGTTCCCAGGGAAAGCGCCACCGGTGTGCCGAGCATGGCAATCGCCAGCGCTCGCCCCTGCTGATGCACCGGCACGATCCCGCGGGCGTAACCGGCCATGATTCCCCACGACAGCCCAGCCGCCATCCCGGCGAGAAAGCGCGAGGCCAGCGTCAGGCCGTAATGACTGGAAAACGTGGTGATGGTGTTGAACAGCACAAACCCGCCAACCGTCATCAACAGCACCCGGCGCCGTGGCCAGCCACGGGTGGCCACGGTCAGCGGAATCGCGGCAACAATCGAACCCAGCGCATACAGCGTCACCAGTTGCCCGGCGAGCACTTCGCTGACGTTCAGCCCGGCACTGATTTGCGGCAGCAATCCGGCCGGCAGGGTTTCAGTGAGGATGGCGATGAACCCGGTCATGGCGAAGGCCAGCAACGCGGCATAGGGCAGTTTGTCGGCGCGGGTCGCGCGGTCGACACGGCTGAAATCGGCGCTTGCGGGGTCGGTCATGACGGATGCAGCTCCATTTGGATCAAAATTAGCGAGTGATTGTATACAAGTTATCCAGCCACCAATCAACCCAATCCCGCTGACACCACTATCCCCCCCCTGTAGGAGCTACCGAAGGCTGCGATCTTTTGACTTTGGTTTTTCAAGATCAAGATCAAAAGATCGCAGCCTGCGGCAGCTCCTTTATTGCGCCAGCAGCGTATCCACAGATTTATTGAACCGGGAGGAAGTTGAGGAACAGCAAACTCTGCGCGTAATTGAGCCCGATCCGCCGGTAGCGCTCATCAAGCATTTGCGTCAGCAGATCCAGGCGCGCAACGATTTTGCCGAACTCCACGGCAAAACTCAGGTTGCTGCCCTCCTCCGAGATCTCATTGGAAAACAACAGCGGCTGGCCTTCCTTGTTCTGACGCTGCGACAGAATCCACGTGGCTTTTTCGATGTTGCGCGCCGCGTTATGCACGAACGTCGGGTTGATCGCGTCCGTCATGTAGAACTGGGTTCGATTGCCATGGGCCGTCACCAGCATGCTGCCGATGGCATAAATGAACGCGCCGACGCGGTCACCACGAAACTCCGGGCTCATCGCATAGCTGAGCGCCGCGAGGTCCTTTTTGCCGCCGAGCACCGGCAATGGTTGTTGCTGCTCGATGGCCAGTCGCACCTGTTTGACGGCGGCGTGAATGTTGAGGAAACCCGACTTGCGCAACTCGTCCGGGTTGCGCAGGTACAGCTTGCCCATCAACCGATAAAGACTGCCAAGGTTGTCACGCATCGCCAGCGTGGCCATCCGGTCGACGCTGGTCTGCAGAAATTCCTGCGGCTGCCCTTCCCGGATCTGGTTGATGAAACCGTTACCGTCCTGATGGCTACAACCGCTGAACAACAGCGACGACAAACACACCAGCAACAGGCACGGGCGACGGACAAATCGGCTGATCAGCTTAAACACTCTCGGCATGAATTCTCGAACAGGCACATTCCTGTGCGGCGGGAGTCACCGCATCCTGGCCATGGATAGAGCCGCTGATTGCGCAAAAGTGCAGTGCTGGCGGTATTTCCCGACCTTCGGCGTGATACAGCGATCCATTTAGTCCGACTTTATTTTTGCAACAAACGTTTAATCCGCTATAAATTCTCACCTGAATACCAAATAGCATGACTATTGCCCAGCCTCTGTAGGAGCTGCCGCAGGCTGCGATCTTTTAACCTTGTTTTTTTAAGATCAAAAGATCGCAGCCTTCGGCAGCTCCTACAGGGGGGTTACTGAAAACAACAACAACAAAAAGGAAGGTCAACCATGATTCAATCCCGTCACCTGCTCTCCGGCCTTGGACTGTCCCTGATGATCGCCACCCTCTCTGCCAACGCCGCCGGCCTGAGCGCCGAACACAAGGCCTTCGGCAAAACCAATGACGGCACGCCCGTCGAGCAATACATCCTGCGCAACAGCCATGGCATGCAAGCCACGGTCATCACGTACGGCGCAACCCTGCAATCGCTGCAAGTGGCGGACAAGAACGGCAAGTTCGACGACGTCGTGCTCGGCTTCGACGATGTGCAGGGCTACCAGAAAGGCACCGCGTACTTCGGCGCGACCATTGGCCGCTTCGGCAATCGTCTGGCAGAAGGTGCTTTCGAACTCGACGGCAAACGCTATCAAGTGCCGCAGAATGACAAGTCCAACGCCTTGCATGGCGGTACTCAGGGCTTCGATAAAAAGGTCTGGAAAGCTCAGGAAACCAAAGACAAGGATTCAGTCGGCGTAACCCTGACCTATCTGTCGGTGGACGGTGAAATGGGTTTCCCCGGCAACCTCACCACCGAGGTGACTTATCGCCTCACCGACAACAACGAATTGCGCATCGACTACAAGGCCAGCACCGATAAACCGACGGTGCTGAACCTGACCAATCACAGCTACTTCAACCTCGCCGGCGCCGGTAATGGCGACATCCTCAAGCAAGTCGCGACCTTGCATGCCAGCCATTACACGCCGGTCACCGGCAAACTGATCCCCACCGGAGAGCTGGCGCCAGTGGCCGGCACACCGATGGACTTCAGCAAACCGACCGCCATCGGCACGCACATCAAGGCGGATCATCCGCAACTGAAGTTTGCCGAACCGAAACAGGGTGGCTTCGATTTCAACTGGGCGCTGGATACCAAAGGTGATGCGAGCAAACTGGCCGTCGAAGTCAGTGACCCGCAGTCCGGCCGGCATCTACAGCTGTTCACCAGCGAACCGGGCGTGCAGTTCTACACCAGCAACTTCCTCGATGGCACGGTCAAGGGCAAGGGTGGCAAGGTCTACCCGCACTGGGGCGCGTTTACCCTCGAGACCCAGCACTATCCTGACTCACCGAATCAGCCGAACTTCCCCAGCACACGGCTGGATCCGGGCCAGGCTTACGCGCATAGCGTGGTGTTGAAGTTTTCTGCGAAGTAGAAGCTGAAGATCAACAGATCGCAGCCTGCGGCAGCTCCAGTTGTTTGGATACACCGTTTGAATGGCGGTGAATCCAACCCCACCTGTAGGAGCGGCCGCAGGCTGCGATCTGTTGCTTTATGAAGCGCATGGAACCCCTGCGCTATCCTGCTGCCCACTAAGGTATCGACCCTTTCAGGCAGGAGGTTTGAATGCGTACCCTCGAATTGGCTGGCGTGCAGGTTCCGGTGATTGGCCAGGGCACCTGGCGTATGGGCGAAGATCGTTCGGCCCACAAGCGCGAAGTTGCCGCCTTGCGCAGCGGCATCGAACTGGGCATGACCCTGATCGACAGCGCCGAAATGTACGCCGAGGGCGGCGCCGAAAGTGTTGTCGGCGAAGCTATCGCCGGCCTGCGTGATCAGGTGTTTCTGGTCAGCAAGGTCTACCCGCACAACGCCAGCCGCAAAGGCATACCGCAAGCTTGCGAACGCAGTCTGCGTCGGCTGGATACCGATTACATCGACCTCTATCTGCTGCATTGGCGCGGCCAGTACCCGCTGGATGAAACCGTCGAGGCTTTCGAACGCCTGCGCGAAGAGGGCAAGATTGGTCGCTGGGGTGTGTCGAATTTCGACGTCGATGACCTCGAAGAATTGGCGTCTCCTGCCTGCGCGACCAATCAGGTGCTCTACAACCTTGAAGAGCGTGGCGTCGAATTCGACCTGCTGCCGTGGTGCCAGCAACAGCGCCTGCCGCTGATGGCTTACTGTCCGATCGGTCAGGGCGGCGCGATGCTGGCCAACCCGGTGCTGAAACAGATTGCCGCTCGTCACGGCGTCACTCCGGCGCAGGTGTCGCTGGCGTGGATTCTGCGTCAGGATGGCGTCATTGCGATTCCCAAGGCTGTGCGGCCGGAACACGTGCAACTCAATGCACAAGCAGCGCAGCTGCAACTGGAGGCCGGGGATCTGGCGGCGCTGGACCAGGTGTTTCAAGCGCCACAACGCAAGCAGCGGTTGGCCATGGTCTGAGCTGACGACTGGCCGAGGTTCCGTATGAGAAGCACTGATCATCACGACCCGTTTGACCTGCAACGATTCGTCCAGGCGCAGGACCCGGTATTTGACCGGGTCCTGCGTGAACTCGAAGCGGGTCGCAAACGCAGCCACTGGATGTGGTTTGTCTTCCCGCAGTTCGCAGGGCTTGGCGGCAGTGAAATGTCCCGACGCTTTGCCATCGGGTCAGCCGCAGAAACCCAGGCCTACCTCGATCACCCATTGCTCGGCGCACGACTGCGCACCTGCACGCAGCTCGTGCTGAATATCGAGCAGCGTTCGATTGCAGAGATTTTCGGGCATCCCGATGACTTGAAATTTCACTCCTCGATGACACTGTTCAGCCAGTTTACCGCTGGCGAAAGCCTGTTCAATCAGGCCCTCGAGCGCTACTTCCACGGCATCCCCGACGAATGGACGCTGCAACTGCTGGACTCAAAAGAGGCCCAACTGCCCCCCGATCAGTGTTGAGAAATCATCGTCGACGAAGGGCAGGATCGCGTCCGCCACCGGTTGCAGCTGCCGGGTGATGTAGTGGTCGTAATCGATGGTTGAACGTCGCACTTCCAGCGGTTCCGGCCCGGCCAGGGTGATGACGTAGCTGATCCAGCCGCCATTCTGGTATTGCCGTGGACGGCCGTGCTGCGAGTTGTATTCGTCGGCCAGCCGCGCGGCGCGCACATGGGGCGGCACGTTGCGCTCGTAATCATCGAGGGTGCGACGCAGACGCTTGCGGTAGACCAGCCGATCATCGAATTCCCCGGCGAGGGTTTTGCGCACGTAATCACGCACGTAATCCTGATACGGCTTGCGCTGGAAGATTCGCTCATACAGTTCCTGCTGGAACTGCCGGGCCAGGAGCGACCAATCGGTGCGCACGGTTTCCAGGCCTTTATAGACCATCTCATCTGTGCCATCAGCGCGCGTTACCAGACCGGCATAGCGCTTCTTGCTGCCCTCCTCTGCGCCGCGAATGGTCGGCATCAGGAAGCGTTTGTAGTGAATTTCAAACTGCAATTCGAGCGCACTTTCCAGCCCGTACTCTTCGCGCACATGCTCGCGCCACCAGTCGTTGACGTGCTTGACCAGCGTATGGCCGATCGTCGCCGCCTCCTCCTGACCATGGGCGCGACGCAGCCAGACAAAGGTCGAATCGGTGTCGCCGTAGATCACCGCATGCCCCTGCTCTTCGATCAGCTTGCGTGTGCGCAGCATGATTTCGTGTCCGCGCAGCGTGATCGATGAGGCCAGCCGCGTATCGAAGAAGCGGCAACCGCTGGAGCCGAGCACGCCGTAGAAGGCATTCATGATGATTTTCAAGGCTTGCGACAGCGGCGCGTTGTGCTCGCGTTTGGCGGTCTCGCGCCCCTCGGCGACCCGCGACACAATCGACGGCAGGCAATGCCGGGTGCGCGAAAACCGTGCGCCCCGAAAACCCGCGACTGAATCAACGTCGTCCGGGTGCTGCAAGCCTTCGATCAGCCCTACCGGATCAATCAGGAAAGTGCGGATGATCGACGGATAAAGGCTCTTGTAGTCGAGCACCAGCACCGATTCGTAGAGGCCCGGTTGCGAATCCATGACAAACCCGCCGGGGCTGGCCTGCGGCGGATTGGTCCCGAGGTTCGGCGCGACAAACCCTTGGCGGTGCATCAGCGGCATATACAGGTGCGTGAACGCCGCCACCGAACCACCGCTGCGATCCGCCGGCAGGCCGGTGACGCTGGCGCGCTCAAGCAAAAATGTCAGCAGTTCAGTCTTGGCAAAGATCCGCGTGACCAGCTCACAGTCCTTGAGGTTGTACTTGGCCAGCGCCGGTTTGTCCTCGGCGAACATGCGGTTGATCTCGTCCATGCGCTGGTACGGATTGTCGATGGCCTTGCCTTCACCGAGCAGGGTCTGGGCGACGTTTTCCAGGCTGAACGAGGGAAAGCTCCACGTCGCCGAACGCAGGGATTCGATGCCGTCGATGATCAACCGCCCCGCCGCCGAGGCGAAGTAATGATTGCGGCTGCCGTGTTCTCGCCACTGCATCTCCTCACCGCCACGACCGATTTTCAGCGGCACGCCGAGGCGTCGCGCGTGTTCGTGGAGGATGCGCAGATCGAACTGCACAACGTTCCAGCCGATGATTGCGTCAGGGTCGTGCAGCGCGAACCAGTCGTTGAGCTTCTTCAGGATGACCGTGCGTGAATCGCAATATTCAAGGTCGAAGTCGACGATGCTGTCATCGCCATTCGCCGTGCCGAGCATATAGACCTGACGCTCGCCGCAGCCTTCCAGCGCGATGGAGTACAACTCGCCGTTTTCGGTGGTTTCAATGTCCAGCGAGACCAGACGCAGCTTCGGCCGGTAGTTGGGGTCGGGCTTCAGTTGGGCGTTGAGCAATATGCCGTTGGCATCGGGTGTGCCACTGAACAACACCGGGGCGGTGATGAAACGCTCCATCAGGTAACGCTCGGGCGGGCGGACATCAGCCTCGAAGACATCGACGCCGGCGCGGGTGAGCGCGGTTTCCAGGCGCATCAACTGGCCGTGTTGCTGGCAATACAGGCCCAGCACCGGACGATGTTCGAAATCCAGCAGGGCCAAAGGTCGCAGTTCGACGTTTTTTTCGTCGTGCAGCAGACGTTCGGCCGCTTCACGCTGCTCGGCAGGTATAAACGCCACCGACGGCTGATGCGGCAAACGCACACGGCGCGGCCCGGCGTCGGTCGCCAGCCAGAACTCGACTTCGGTGCCGGCGGGGGTATCGCGCCAATGCCGGGTCAGGACGAAGCCCTGCTGTAAATCCACCACTGCGACCTCAGAAATTGAAACAGAGGGGCATTCTACGCGGCATTCGACCATTGGGTGGCGCGCAAAGCATGGCTGGCAACGGTGCGACACCTGTCAGAGTTGACAGGTTACACACCGTGCCAGAGTTGCTAGATTGGCCTTTGCCTCCATGCGATGCCTTGCGTCGAAGGAAATGAGAAATGGATCTCTCCGTTCATCGCCGGACCCCGTCAGTCAGCGTGAACGACGGCCGGGGTCTTCCTGTTCGTCAGATCGCCTATTTGCGAAAGGTGCCAGGGGCGGCCGCACAGTCGTTGATCACCCGGCAACGTCACGACGCCGCAGGCAGGGCGATAGAGCATTGGGATCCACGACTGTTCGCAACAGCGCCAAAAGCCAATTTGACGACCATTCACGACATCGCAGGCCAATCGCTGCTGCTCAACAGCGTCGATTCTGGCTGGAGCCTGAGTTTGCATGGTTTGGCTGGGGAAGTTGTCCGGCGTTGGGATGCCCGAGGGAATCGGTGGAGCAACCGCTACGACAATCGTTTGCGCTTGCAGGGCATCAAAGTGAACGACGGGCCTGAGATGGAGACCATGCGCTATGGCGCCGCCGATGCAGATGCCGAGAAAAACCTGCGCGGCCAATTGCTACACAAAGTCGATGCCTCAGGCTCTCTGGATTACAGCTCGTTCAGCCTCAATGCCCTGCCTCTGGAGGAAACCCGCACGCTGCGTGATGCCGGTGTCTACACCACGCGTTGGCGCTACGGGGCCAACGGCGCAGCACTGAGCCAGACGGATGCAAGCGGCCATCAGCAATGCTCACGCTATGACGTCGGCGGACAACTCCAGCAGGTGACCCTCAAGATCAGCGGCGACGATGCTGTAAAAGACATCCTCAAACACGCCCGATACAACGCCGAAGGCGAGAAAATCGAACAAACCCTGGGCAACGGCGTGGTGTGCAATTGGGAATACGATGGCGCCAACGGTCGCTTGAATGGCATCAAGGCAGGTCTGCCCGGCGAGGCGTTGCGGCAAAATCTCGAATACAAATACGACAAGGTCGGCAATGTCATCAGTCTTCTGGATCGCACTGTTGACCCAGTGTTCTTTGCCAACCAGCTGATCGACGGCCAGCGCGACTTTAGCTATGACTCGCTCTATCGCCTGATCCGCGCCACCGGACATGACGCCCTCCCCCCGACCGGCATGCCTGGCCGTCCATTACCGAGCGATCCCAAAAACCGCCTCAATTACACCCAGACCTACGAATACGACACCGGTGATAACCTGGTCAAACTGGTTCACGCACGAGCAATCGGTGGCTACACCCAGCGCATGTTCATTGACCCGAACAGCAATCGTGGCGTGCGCTGGAAAGAAGGTGACTCACCGCCCGACTTCTCGACGCAGTTCGACGCTCATGGCAACCTGCAAGCCTTGCAACCCGGCCAGGGTTTGCAATGGAATGTCCTGGATGAACTGGCATCGGTCACGTTGATCGAACGCGAATCCGCGCTGCCCGACAAGGAAACCTATCGCTACAGCGGTGGCGCCCGAGTCTTCAAACACCAAGAGACTCAGGGCTCAAACAGGACGCACTTTCATCAGGTACGTTACCTGCCGGGCATCGAAATCCGCACTCGCGAAACGGGTGAAGAGTTGCACGTCATCACGTTGCCGAGCGTGATCGGCAACGTCCGCTGCCTGCATTGGCTCAGTGGCCGCCCCGGCGAAATCGTCAACGATCAACTGCGTTATTGCCTTGAAGACAGCCAGAGCTCCAGCCTGATCGAACTCGACCAGAACGCACGCCTGATCAGTCATGAACACTATTACCCGTTCGGGGGGACGGCCTCACTGACCGCCAATTCGGAGCTGGAAGTCAGCTACAAGACGGTTCGTTATTCGGCTAAGGAACTGGATGACAGCGGACTTTATTATTACGGGCGACGCTATTACGCACCGTGGTTGCAGCGCTGGATAAGCGCCGATCCGGCGGGGGCGGTGGATGGGTGGAATCTGTATGCGATGGTGGGGAATAACCCGACGAGTTTTGTTGATGTGCTCGGGTTGAATGGCGATCTGAACGACAAAATCGCTAATCGAACCATGTCCATGTTATCAGCATCAAGTAAAAATCCTTTACCACCAAGAAAAGGCAAACCAGAAGTCTATAAACAGGTGGAAGATCAGCATTTAGCAATGTATCCAGACGCAAAGTACACCAGGAGAGAACTAACCAGGTTGGCTGCCCATGCAGGTGGGGAATACTCGGACGGGTCCCCCGAGAACGATCTGTTGATTACCGATATGCACAATATTTCTCTTCCCCCAGAAGGGATCGAAGAATTCACATCGGTGAAAATTTATAAACAGCGCAATGCTGATCTGGGGGACCATCCCGCTCACCTTGGAGTGCTGAAAATCGATGCAGACAAGTTCATGGATGACCTGTCCAAATCCTATACAACTGCCTACGAGGATACAAAGTACCCGGTCAAGATTTACAGAGCTGGCAGTGACACACCTATATCCATGAGCGGAGTTCAATATGAGGGTTCTGCGCTGCATAAACTGACAAAAACATTCACAACGAATTTGCTCACTGCCACCGATGGTTATATTCCCCAACATGCGGGGCTCCCAGCGTTTCATGCGGAGGTCAGGGTATTCAACACCGTCGCGCTATTAACCCCCGATCTTGAATCCAATCTGGACAAACTGACAATCATTACTCAGAAACTACAGGGTCAGACAGGGGCCGTTGCTTTCCCCGCATGTTTCAATTGCGCAAACATACTGGTCGAAAATTACAAAGATAAGCCAGGCATAAACGTTCCATCAGGGAAAACATCCTTAACGCCAGAGAATTGGAAAAAAGCAGTTAACGAATACCCTAATTAGCACCTCAACCTGCTTTCGAGAAAGCGACGCCCCACCTGTCAACGTAGTCTTTTATGCGATGACAGGTGGCTGCACCCAGGCGAAATATCCTTACCGCAAATCATTTATTTGGAATATTGAGAGCCCGCAGCGTGAGCGTCTTCAGTAGTTGATTGCGCTCTTCAGACAGATTGACGAGTTCACGCTTATAGTCTTGACCCGAAAGATTGCCTGCCAAATGTCGACCGAGCAAACTTTCGCCCCTCAAGTTGTACACCGTCGCATTCTGAGCAAATACCGTTGCGTGCTTGCCCTTCAAATACTTCCGCCAGAACCGCTGTTCGATCATTCGGTTGACCAATCCATCCCCCGCCTCAAGCGACAACACCGTTTGATAAGCCTCGTCGATCTGCGTCTCACTGACTTCAGCGATGCTGCGAAACAACATTCCCCGTGACTGCCACGGCAACTCGAGCCGATCAGCCAGACCGGTCTGAAATGCCAGATAGACTTCCACTTCATCAATGCTGCCCGTGAATTCACCGTCCTCATCAAGTGCAATAAAAGCTTCACCAGCCTCCAGGCGGGTCTGGATGTTGGCGCGGGCAACGTCGTTAACCATGTCCAGGCGAGACCTGCCCTTCGCCAATTGCACCAGATTGAACTCGACCTGCTCGGGGCTGCCAGCCAGCCAGGCTTCATGGATCAGAACCTTGATCCCCATCTCATTGAAAATCTGTGCCCCGGCGTCCGCGCAAGAGTCAGGATTACTGGCCATGCGGAACAACTCTTCACGCAGTTGCGTGTTCTGTGTCGCGGCATCCAGCATTCGCCACACCCGCTCGGTCAGCGCCGGACGCGCCTCCTCGGCGATGTAGTCTGCTGACTCCGCGACTTTCTCCAGCACTTCAAAAAAACCCTGGGAATCAGGTTCGTGCTCCAACTCATCCCACACTGTTTGCTTGCGCTGACGCGGCTCGCCCGTGACGCCCTCCAGCCAATGCGCACTGGTCTGCTCGCCTTTCGGCGGGTAGCTACGAGCGGGGTCGTAGCCCACTGAGCGCATATAGGCATGAAATTGTTCGCGGCCCTGATCGGACAGACGTTCACGACTCAAACGGGTGCGCGCTATCAATCGCGCCTGCTCCGAACCGGGTACTACCTGAGGAACCTGTTCGATTGGATTGCCTTGCAGATCCAGATCAAACGCCCTTGAACGCGGTGCCGTGAACAGGCCTGACGGCCATTCGGTAATCCCGGTGTCATGCAGATCGAGGATTTGCAGGTCTGCCATCGCACTGACATCCGGTGCCCGCGCCAGCATCGGATTCGCGCCCAGCCTCAATGTCTGCAAGCGGGTCAGACGGCTGAGTTCAGTGATATCTCCGGCCGTCAGCGTCAGTTGATTGTTGCCCAGATCCAGTGTTTCCAAAGCGTGCAGATGGCCTACCCGACGAGGCAACGCGGTGAGGGAGTTTTCGCTCAGGTTCAGGACCTTCAATTTGGGGAAGTAGCCGAGGAACTGGCTGATATCAATGCGTAACTGCGCATGACGAAATTGCAGCTCGCTGACGTGCGCAAACTCAACGTCAAGCGTCGGCAGGTACTCAAGAAAATCACTGGTCCAGTGAAAATCCAGATCCAGCGTGTAGCCGCCCTCTCCCGCCGTTTCAGCGGCCTGCCAGCATTGGCTGAGAGCCTTGGCGAAACGCCGTTTGTGAAAACGCTGATCCATCGGCAGCAACTCGCCGCGCTCGATTGCCACCCAGTCATCAAGGGTTTTCTGCAGATGTTTGAACGCCAATTCCCGCTCCCGGATGAGCCGTAAAGCGTCGGCAGGTGTTCCGGATGCTCGCACAAACTCATTGAAGTTAGCCGTGGTGGCCCGCGGATAGAGGCTTTTGAACCGATCCTCCGGACTCGACTCACCGCCCGTGCCCAATAGCCGTTCAGTGATCAACGTGTAGCCTGGATTTTGGGGTTTTTCGACGGCGATTCGAAGCGGTGAGTCGTCGAGCAGATCGCGCAGCTCTGCACGGGTTATGGACGATTGCTGAAGGTTGCTGCGCAGGCGCTGACCTTCACCGATGCCAAGCCCCAGACTGTCGCGTTCGGCATCCGGCAATGCCTGCAACACCGCGTCATAAAAATCACCCGCGCCTTGCAGGCTATTGCCCTGCGCGTCGTAGGGCTGGAACTGGTTCTGCACCGTGCGCAACAGTACTTTGCGAACGGGTGCCGAGGTCGGTCCGACGCTGTCGATCAGCAGTCCGTCGAACGATTGGTTGCGAATTTCGATCAATAGCTGCGGCGACCAGCCCGGTAACTTTTCCAGACTGTGCAATGCCAATCGGTAGCTGTCGAGATTGGCATTGGCCGGCAGGTACAGCCCCTCCCAGGCCCGGGTCGTGCGCCATTCACGCATCGCTTCACGGGCAGCCTGCTTCAAGCGCAAGGACAATTGTCCCTGCTCGCTGGCCAACTGCTTTTCTGCTGGCAAGACATCCGTCAGTACATTGCTCACAAGCTCGTTCGGCAGCTGGGGAAACTCGTTGCGCAGCAACACGCTTTCGGCAGAAGGCACGGCAGTCGGCACCTCCTGCCATTTGACGTGGCTATCCACCAACGCTGTTCTTTGCGCCCTTGCCGCCTCGACGATCAAGGCGCGCAGCCTCGCAGCACGCACGTTCGCAGCGATGACGCCACGACCAAACTCTTCTTCCAGCAACACTTTGATGTCCTGCTCGCTCAACAGGGACAATAGCGTGGCGGACAGGTCTGCGACGATGCCGTGGTCGAGCTGCAAATTGATCGGCGTTTTACCTGCCAGTGATGACGATTGCCACAGCACGTTGCCTTGCTCATCGAGCCATCGCAGCGAGAGCTTTTCAGGCCATTGTTTGTGCCCCGTCAGCAACTGCAGTTGCATCCGCACATCGGCCTTGCCATGGATCTGCAAGTCGTCACTGCCAAGCTGTGCAATGAACGTTTCAATGGACTGATCGGCAGTAAAACGCTTGATCGTCGCCGCCAGCATCGCGGGCGGCTGTTCACGTTCAACGTGCAGTTTGCGCAATGTCGACTCATCCACGCCGCTGACGATGCGGATCTGTTCCAGCGACTGTTCGGAAAAACCGTCGACCTGATGACCGAGACGCCGCATCAACTGACTCCCCTGCCAGGCCTGAGGTTGTTCGGCTTCATGCACCCAGGCGCCAGCACCGTTATGGCTGAGTCGGGGGGCATAGGCATCGCTGCGCTGCGGATGCTGGATGCGGTAGTCATCCGATCCGGGCTCCGGGCGAATAACAAACGTTTCGCCCTCCAGCGGTAACACCTGCCGATCGGCCTGACGATAAATGCCCATGGCGTCAGGCCGGGCCGATTCACTCAAGTCCACCGACTGTGAATAGCGCCGCAGATCCGAATCCCATAACCGCGAGCGACCATCCGCCATATCGACAATTTTCATGCGGCCGATCAAGGGCGACGCCTTGGGCGAGACCACCGCCCCCACCAGTTGACCACCCACCAGGAACGCACCGAGCTGAATCAGGCTTTCCACCACGCCGAGCACATGTTCGAACGCCTCAGTACGCAGTCCTTGAGCCCACTCGACAATCCCTTCGAACGTTTCATCCAGTAACTGGTAGGCGGTATACGCAAGCATCAATTCACCCAGACCAGGTACAAACGGCGCGGCGACAAATGCCCCCACCTCCAGCACGGTCAGCGCGACGTTGAGGAAGCTGTCCCAGCGAGCCCAGCGTGTTTTGGCGTCCTCATCGCCAGTGGGGACTGCCCGCGTTCGAGCGTCGGCGAACAAGGTGTTCAACTTCTGCTGAAACTGGTGAAACCAGAACTCACCCTTGATTCGCGCATACCCGATCTGCAGAGCAGGTTTCAGAACAGGCGCTGGGCGCCAGGCCGGCAGTTGCTGAAAAGGAACCGGTGCATGCCATTGCAGTTTTGATAGCCGATTGTTGAGCTGAAAAAAGAACTGGCCTCGGTGCTGATGCGGCACGAACCGGCTGAAGAATCGCTGGTATTCAGATGAGCGCAGCTGTCGTGTCAGCTCGGCGACGAACTGGGTCGAAGACGCATACTGCTTCAGCGGATGCTCGGGATCGTGGGGGACATAGGCAATGACCGGAACAGTCGTTGAACTGTGCTCAAGATCGGCGCAGACCAGCACAATCCCTGGCAACTCGACGCCCATCATCGTCAATGCATGGCAGTGGACTGCCCGCCCGTTCCAGAATAACCGTCGATCTCCCGCAGCCCACCTCTCTACCAGGCGATGAGCGTCGTGATCAATATCGCCTTTGAGCAATGCCAGCCCATTGCACAGGCGCAGGGTGCTCTTCTCGTTAGCCTCGACCTTTATTTTCAGGACGGCGCTGGCAACGGGATTAGCCGGATCGAAAAAGTCTTCGAGATATTTCTGATAAGCAGCACCTGCGTCCAGCTCCCGGCACAACGCGGTGAAAGCCGCGACGGACATTCTGGCCTTGATCGGCACAACGTCGAATTCTCCGGAGGCCGAAGGCCGGGTAATAAAGTCGCTCGCCTGGTCGTAATATTCTGGTCGAGTCTCTTTCAATTCGAAATTGTGCAGACAGCACTCGAGCAGGGTCAGGGTGCGCACCTCGAAGCCCCCCGTCATCCCGGTCGAACGGTAAAGCCTTAGACACGTCGAGCTGACGTCTACGGTGATGTCATAACGGTCTTTCAGCGCAGCGGTCAGTAACCCATGGGCAACCGCTTCGACTTCGGTCAGCCGCGCGAAGACCTTGTCCACTGCCTGCCGGGCAGTCCAACTCGCTGCAAGGGCGCTTTTCATCTGGTCGCGTTGCTTTGACGAAGCAAAGTGAAACCAAGGCTGGTCTGGCACTGTGGCCTGCTTTAACGCGTCCCTGTGCAGTGCGGTGCTGTTCAATAGCCAGTCTGGAACATTCCCGGCAATGAAGCTGAACGTGGCATTGCCAGCCAGAGAATCCGGCAGCGATGGCACGATATTTTTGTTGCTCAAATTCAAGCCAGGCATCGAAATTTTCATCCATGAAATTCAGATGCCCGAGTCTATCCAAGACGCAGAAACGCCATCGCGCCCTTCTGTATCAAGACGTGCACACGCAATGAAGCGGCCACGTTTGGAAAAAAACGGCCAAATGACGTTTTTTGCGTGCTATCTGCCGCTTTGCCACCTTGCCCTGCGCGCCAGCGTCTACGATGCTTGGATAACAACGACAACACCTGAGTAACCGCCATGAAGACCGTCGCCCAACTGCTCAAGCTCAAAGATCAGAAAAACCAGGAAGTGCACCAGATCAAGCCAGATCACATGGTGCTTGAAGCGCTGATGAAGATGGCCGAGAAAAACGTCGGTGCCCTGCTGGTGGTGGAAGACGACAACGTGGTCGGCATCATCAGCGAGCGCGATTACGCGCGCAAACTGGTGCTGCATGGCCGCTCATCGGTGGGCACGCCGGTTCGCGACATCATGGTGGCGAACGTCATTACCGTTGATACCCACCAGACCGTCGACACCTGCCTGAGCATCATGTCGGACAAGCGCCTGCGCCACTTGCCCGTGGTGGAGAACGGCAAGTTGATTGGCTTGTTGTCGATTGGTGACCTGGTCAAGGAAGCGATTGCCGAACAAGCCGAGCTGATCAAGCAACTGGAGCAGTACATTCGCGGGGAGTGATCTCCCGAAACACCACGATCCCCTGTAGGAGTGAGCCTGCTCACTCCTACTACTGGATTTACCGTGTGTTCACACGGGCCAATGCCGTGCAAACACCGGCGCCAGCACCGGATGTCGATCAATGCGCTGCAACCACGCATAAAACCCCGGCCGGGTCTGACGCAGATGCTCGCGGCTGCCCGCCCAGCGCGTCACCACCGCGGCCAGCACGTCCAGGGCACCCGGTGTTTCGTCGTCCAGGTACAGCTCGGCGGAAAACTGGTCGGCAAACACTTCCCAGCTCCAGTGCAATCGCTGGCGAGCGCCGGCGATCAGGTTCTGTTGCGACGCTTCGTCGGGCATCACCAGCCAGCGCTCGGGGTAGTCGACGACGCCGATGGCCGCGTAGCAGTTGCTGACGATGTAGACCAGACCGCGAATGGCCTGATCGCGTTCGTCCGCCTTGGCCGGCAGCAAACCCGATTTGGGAAATGTCAGGCCCAGATGAATCAGAATCGCCGCGCTCTCGGTGAGCACGCTGCCATCGGGCAATTGCAGGGTCGGGATCTGCTTCAGGGGATTGAGCTTCGCCAGATCCTCGGCGGCTTCGGTACTGGCTTCGATATCAATGAAGCGAAAAGCGATCTGACACAACTCCAGCGCCGCTTCGATGGCGGCTGCGCCTGAGTTGCGATGTCCGTAAAGCTGATACATATCCCCTCCTCAATCCCCGACAGGCCTCTGATGTAGCACTATTTATAGCTGTTGTATCCGATTTGGCCCGATTTTCCCATGCACTCGTACCTGCAAATCAAACCTCGCAAGAAAGCGCTGGCGGTGATTAAAAAATATTTTTCAGTCACTGCATCCAAACCCCTCCGTCACGGGTAGTCCCTGTAACAGCCCTCCTCGGCTGTCAGCGGTTTACCCTTTTTGGAGAAAGACACTGATGAACACCACACAGCTGATCTGCTTCACCGGTTTGCTCGCCGTCACCTCGACGACCTTCGCCCAAAGCAACTATCCGGACGCCATCAAAGTTCCGGAAGGCCACAAGATCACGTTGGAAACCACCGGGGTGGGCGAGATCACTTACGAATGCCGCGACAAGCCCAACGCTGCCGGACAGACCGAGTGGACCTTCGTCGGCCCGAAAGCGGTGCTCAATGATCGCAGCGGCAAGCAGGTCGGCACCTATTTCGGTCCGCCAGCCACCTGGCAGGCCAAGGACGGTTCGAAAGTCACCGGTACGCAATTGGCCGTGGCGCCGTCGACTCCGGGCAACCTGCCCTATCAACTGGTCAAGGCCAACCCTGCCGAAGGCAAAGGCGCAATGACGGGCGTCAGCTACATCCAGCGCGTCGCGCTCAAGGGTGGCGTGGCGCCAGGCAGTGCCTGCACGACGGATAACAAGGGCAAGCAGGAAGTGGTGAAGTATCAGGCGGATTACATTTTCTGGGCAGCGAACTGACATTACAGGCCTGACACAAAACCTGTGGAAGCGGGCGTGCCCGCGATAGCGGTGGATCAGTGAAGTAGAAATTGGCTGACACGACGCCATCGCGGGCAAGCCCGCTCCCACAAGGTTCTGTGTGCAGAAGTTAAATGTCAGCTAGATTGCACCACATGACCTTGCCTGAAACCGAATTCGATTATGAAGCCCGTATCGCTGCCTGTGCCCGCGGCGAGCGTTCTGCCCTGCGCGATTTGTACGTGCAGGAAGGCCCGCGCCTGCTCGGTGTGGCCAAACGGCTGGTGCGCGACGCGGCGCTGGCGGAGGACATTGTCCATGACGCATTTATCAAGATCTGGAACGGTGCTGCGGGGTTTGACGCTTCACGGGGTTCAGCGCGTGGCTGGATGTACAGCGTGACACGGCATCTGGCGTTGAATCAACTGCGTGATCACCGTCGGGAAACGCCATTCGACGAAGACCACGAAGTGCTCTACGAGACCTTCAACGCGCAGGATCATTCGGCGCGCATCCATCGCTGCCTGGAACAACTCGACCCACAGCGCCGGCGCTGCATCCTCCACGCCTACGTCGACGGCTATACCCACGCGCAAATTTCCACGCGCCTCGGCACGCCGCTCGGCACGGTCAAGGCCTGGATCAAACGCAGCCTCAACGCCTTGCGGGAGTGCATGGGATGACCACTGAATCGGCGCAGGAACGCGATGAACTGGCGGGAGAATACGTGCTCGGCACGCTCTCTGCCGAACAGCGAATCGAGGTGCAGAAACGTCTGCCACATGAGCCTGATCTGCGTGCCGCGGTGGATGCCTGGGAACGGCGCTTGCTGGAACTGACGGATTTCGCCTCGCCGCAACAACCGTCAGCGCTGCTGTGGCCGCGGATCAATCGCAGCATTGATCGACTCACGCAGCCAACACCTTCAACCTCATGGTGGAACCTGCTGCCGCTGTGGCGCGGTTTGAGCGCTGCCGGCCTCGCCGCCACATTGGTGTTGGGCGCGATGCTGCTGACCCAGACCACACCGAAACCGAGTTATCTGGTTGTGCTGGTCGCGCCGCAGGACAAGGCTCCGGGCTGGGTGATCCAGGCGAGCAATTCGCGGGAAATCCAGCTGATTCCCTTGGGAGTGATGGAAGTGCCCGCGGACAAGGCGCTGGAGTTCTGGACCAAGGCTGACGGCTGGCAAGGCCCGGTATCGCTGGGGTTGGTCAAACCGGGGCAGGCGCTCTCGGTGCCTCTGGACAAGTTGCCGCCGCTGGAAGCGAATCAGCTGTTCGAGTTGACGCTTGAAGGGGCGAACGGTTCGCCAATCGGCAAGCCGACCGGGCCGATTCAGGCGATTGGCCGGGCAGTCAAAGTCCTCTGAATCAATCATCATTGCCGTCGATGTTCACCATCACGGCAATGAAGTTCTCTTAAAAAATCTCCGGCGTAACATCTGCTCCATACCAACCCAATAACACCCCGGAGCACACCATCATGAAACGCCAAACTCTTCTCAGCATCGCTTTCTCGGTTTTCGCAGTTAACGCTTTTGCCGCTACCCCGGCTCACACGATGATCGCTGCTGATGGCGCAGATCGTGTGCACCAAAGCACCATCGCCGCTGACGGTGCCGATCGCGTCAAAGGCAACACCATCGCTGCTGACGGTGCTGATCGTGTCAAAGGCAACACCATCGCTGCTGACGGTGCTGATCGTGTCAAAGGCAACACCATCGCCGCTGACGGTGCTGATCGTGTCAAAGGCAACACCATTGCCGCTGACGGCGCCGATCGCGTCAAAGGCAACACCATTGCTGCTGACGGTGCTGATCGTGTCAAAGGCAACACCATTGCCGCTGACGGTGCTGATCGTGTCAAAGGCAACACCATCGCTGCTGACGGTGCTGATCGTGTCAAAGGCAACACCATTGCCGCTGATGGTTCGGATCGCCTGAATGGCAACCGTGTCGCTGAAGGTGGTGCAGATCGTCTGAACGAACTTCGTAACGCTTGAATGAATGGCGTTAATCGCGACAACCCAGAGAAACCCGGCTCCCGTAGCCGGGTTTTTTATGTCTGGTTTTTATATGTCTGGGAAAGTTACCCGGCCTTGGCCATGCAGCGTTTGTAGCGCTCGTCCACACGTTTGGCGAACCACGCGGTGGTCAGTTTGCGGGTGATTTTCGGGCTCTGCAGGACGATCCCCGGCAGCACCGCCCGTGGCAGTGATTTGCCTTCGGCCTTTTCGGCCAGTGCAAAAACCTCTCGGTACAGCTTGGTCTCTTCGAATTCCAGGGTTTGGCCCTTCTCCAGTTGATCGCGAATGGTCGGATTGCGCATGCCCAATGACTTGCCAAGGGTACGCACCGCCAGTTCCGTGCCGCCGGGCATGATCGAGTCGTAGCGGATCAGGTCGCCATCCAGTGCCAGCGGGATACCCGATGCGCGGCTGACCGCATTCTGAAACGCCGCATTGCGGCTGGCGTACCAACCGGCATTGAAGTCGGCGAAGCGATAGAGCGGCTCGCGGTAGCTCACGGGGTAGCCGAGCAAATGCGCGATGCCGAAATACATACCGCCGCGACGGCTGAACACTTCGCGGCGGATCGTGCCGTCGACGGGGTACGGATAGTCCTTGGCGTGCTGCTCGGCAAATTCGATGCTGACCTGCATCGGCCCGCCGGTGTGCACCGGGTTGAAGCCGCCGAACAGCGTGCGGCCCATCGGCACCATGCCGATGAACTCGTCAAAAATGGCACTCAATTCCTTTTCACTGCGCGCCGCCTGCAAGCGTTCGCTGTAGGTTTTGCCATTGGAGGAGCGGACCTGCAAAGCGCCGCTGACCAGCAAGCTAGGGATGTGGACTTTGCCGGCACGACGGTCGATTTCATCGCGGGCGATCTTGCCCAGGCCCGGCACTGTGGGATCGGCTTGAAAGGTTGATTCCTGCTCGGTAACGGCCAGCACCGAACACAGGTTCTGCGTGGTCGGGCTGATGTCCTGTGCAGCGAATGCCACGTAAATATCAGTCGCCCAGCCCTGGCGGTCAGCGATTTTCGCCGGCATCAGGCGCACGATCTCAGCCTTCACTTCGGCCGCAGGACGCGGGGCGGGCTCGCCATTGCGCTGGCTGGCGCAACCGGCCAGCACCAGCATTGCCGCGAGGGTGATCAGTAATCGAGGGGTGTGCATGTTGCTTCATCCAGTCCGTTGAGGCGGGTTCACCATACGTTCAATAGCCCAATCTGAACACTTCCCCCCGTGGGAGTTGCCGAAGGAAGTCAGAAAGGCGTGATGACAAACTGATTGCAAAACGTTACTGAGAAAACCTATCATTCGCGCCTGGAGTCGCATTTGCGCAAGGAGTTCCCGCGCCGCCCCACTTTCTCAACGGCCGTGCGCCTCCAGGTATGAAACATGTCCGCTCCTGCCCGACTCCGCGTTCCTTTTCGTCCGACGCTTCTTGCCCTGCTCTGCTCCCTGACCGTTACCGCCCACGCTGCTGAAGAAGACAACAAAGCGCTGGTGCTCGATAACGTCAATATCAACGCTCAAGCGCCCACACCAAACGCCCTGCCCCCGGTATATTCCGGTGGTCAGGTCGCACGCGGAGGCCAGCTCGGCGTGTTGGGCAATCAGGACATGATGGACGTGCCGTTCAGCGCCGCGTCCTACACCGAACAACTGATTCAGGATCAGCAAGCCGAAAACGTCGCCGACGTGCTGCTCAACGATTCGTCAGTGCGTCAGGCTTCGGGGTTTTCCAACCAGTCGCAGGTGTTCATGATCCGTGGCCTGCCGCTCAACGGCGACGACATTTCCTATAACGGCCTGTATGGCGTGTTGCCGCGGCAGATCATTTCCACCGACGCCCTGGAGCGCGTGGAAGTGTTCAAAGGCCCCAACGCCTTTATCAACGGCGTGACCCCGACCGGCTCCGGCATCGGCGGCGGCGTCAACCTGCAGCCAAAACGCGCCGGCGACGTGCCGCTGCGCCGCTACACCACCGACATCAACAGCGAAGGCCGCATCGGTCATCACTTCGACATCGGCCAGCGTTTCGGTGAAGACAACCGCTTTGGCGCACGGATCAACCTGTCCCAGCGCGAGGGCGATACCGGCATTGATCACGAGAACCAGCGTTCGAAACTGTTTGCCATCGGCCTCGACTATCGCGGCGATGCGCTACGAATTTCCGGCGACTTCGCCTATCAGAAAGAGCGCGTCAACGGTGGCCGCAACTCGGTCAACCTCGGCACCGCCACGCACATTCCGGATGCGCCATCAGCCGACACCAACTATGCGCCGAAATGGGGCTACACCGACATCGAAGACACCTTCGGCATGCTCCGCGCCGAGTACGACCTGAACGACAACTGGACCGCCTACGCCGCTGGCGGCGCCAAGCACACCCGTGAAGTCGGGCGCTATAACTCGACCACGCTGGTCGGCAACAACGGTGCATCATTCACCACTGGCTCGTTCATTCCCCACGATGAAGACAACACCAGTGTGATGGCCGGTCTTAACGGTAAATTCAACACCGGCCCGGTCAGCCACAAGCTCAATTTCGGCCTGACCGGCATCTGGGCCGAACAGCGCAGCGCCTATGATTTTGACCTGACCCAATACGCCAACAACATCTATCACCCGGTACAGACCCCATCGCCGGTCGGCAACTTTTCCGGTGGCGATCTGAATGACCCGGGCATCGTCGGCAAAACCTTCAACCGCAGCCTCGCGATCTCCGACACCCTCGGTTTCTTCGATGATCGACTGCTGATCACCGCCGGCCTGCGTCGTCAGCAATTGGTCGTGCAAGGTTACGGTTACGCCAGCTACGGTAGCGGCCCGCGCTCTTCGAGCTACGACGAGTCGATCACCACGCCGGTGTACGGCATCGTATTCAAGCCGTGGGAGTACGTTTCGTTCTACGCCAACCACATCGAAGGCCTCGCTCAAGGCCCGACTTCGCCGACCAGCTCCGGTGGCTTTCGCGTGACCAACGGCAACGAAGTCTATGCACCCGCCCGCTCCAAGCAGACCGAGGCCGGGGTGAAAGTCGACATGGGCACTTACGGCGCGAGCCTGGGTGTGTACCGCATCGAGCAGCCGAGCGACGGCTACTGTGAAATCGACAGCGCCACCACGTGCACCTACGTGCGTGAAGGCGAGCAGGTCAACAAAGGCGTAGAAATGAACGTGTTTGGCGAGCCGATCCAAGGCCTGCGCCTGATCAGCGGCCTGACCCTGATGGACACCGAACTGAAAAACACCCTCAACGGCGCCAATGACGGCAACCGTGCCATTGGCGTGCCGACCTTCCAGTTCAACGCCGGCGCTGATTGGGACGTTCCCGGCCTGCAAGGCGTAGCGCTGAACGCGCGGATGCTGCGCACCGGCGGGCAATACGCCGACGCGGCCAACAACCTCAGCCTGCCGACCTGGAACCGCTTTGACGCGGGTGCGCGTTATGCCTTCAAGGTGTCGGAGAAAGACGTGACGGTGCGTCTGGGTGTAGAGAACCTGGCCAACAAGAAGTACTGGGAATCGGCGCAGGGTGGTTATCTGACGCAAGGTGAGCCGCGCGTGGCGAAGTTGTCGGGCACTATCGACTTCTAAGTAACGCCACGGCACGAGAAAGGCCTCGCAGCTTCACGGTTGCGGGGCCTTTTTGGGGTTTGTGGCGCTTGATAAGGCCACTTCGCGAGCAGGCTCGCTCCCACGGGGGACTGCATTCCAAAGTGGGAGCGAGCCTGTTCGCAAAGACGGCCGGGCCTGGCCACCCTCTCCTTCTGATCCATACTTGCTCCACAGCAAAAGGAGCACACCCCCATGAACCGCAGCGACGTCCTGATCATCGGCGCCGGCCCCACCGGGCTGGTGCTGGCCCTGTGGCTGAGCAAATTCGGCGTGCAGGTGCGCATCATCGACAAGACTGCCGCACCCGGCACCACTTCCCGGGCGCTGGCGGTGCAGGCGCGAACACTGGAGCTGTATCGACAACTGGACCTGGCCGAGACCATCGTGCGCAACGGTCATCAGGTGGCGGCGGCAAACTTCTGGGTCAATGGCAAACCGGTCGCGCAGTTGCCGCTAAACCGTATCGGCGAAGGCCTGACGCCCTACTCGTTCGTCGAAATATTCCCGCAGGACCAACATGAACAGCTGTTGATCGAGCGTCTCGAAGACTATGGCGTGCGCGTCGAGCGCGAAACCACGCTGGAAAATTTCGAGGAAACCAGCGACGGCGTCACCGCCCATTTGCGCCTGCCCGATGGCGAGCAGGAAATCTGCCAGGCCTGCTATCTGGCAGGTGCAGACGGGGCGCGGTCGGTGGTGCGCAAAAACCTCGACGCCGGTTTTCCCGGTGGCACTTATCAGCAGATTTTCTATGTGGCGGATGTCCAGGCCAGCGGCCCGGCGCTCAACGGCGAGTTGCATCTGGATCTGGACGAAGCCGACTTTCTCGCGGTGTTTCCACTGGCCGGCAAAGGCCGCGCGCGATTGATCGGCACCGTGCGTGACGAGCGTGCGGAGCGTGCCGAAACGCTGGAGTTTTCTGATGTCAGCAGCCGCGCCATCGAACACCTGAAAGTGCACATCGAGGACGTCCACTGGTTTTCCACCTACCGCGTGCACCACCGCGTGGCCGAGCATTTTCGCGGCGGGCGGGCGTTTCTGCTCGGCGACGCGGCCCATGTGCACAGCCCGGCGGGCGGTCAGGGCATGAACACCGGAATCGGCGATGCGATCAATCTGGCGTGGAAACTCGCTGCAGTCCTCAGTGGCGGTGCCGAGGCGAAACTGCTCGACAGTTACGAAATTGAACGCATCGCCTTCGCCCGGCGACTGGTCTCCACCACCGACAAAGTGTTCAGTTTCGTCACGGCCGAGGGGCGCATGGCCGATCTGTTGCGCACGCGGTTGGCACCGTTTCTGATTCCCAGGATGGCGTCGTTCGAGGCGAGTCGCGAATTCCTTTTTCGCACGGTCTCACAAGTCACCCTCAACTATCGTGGCATGCCGCTGAGTCAAGGCACGGCTGGCCACGTCCACGGTGGCGATCGCTTGCCGTGGGCACATGACGGTGAGGGAGATAATTACGAACCACTGCGCCAGCCGTGCTGGCAGGTGCATGTGTATGGCGACACCAGCGACGAAATGCTCGCCTGGTGCCTTGAACATCATTTGCCGCTGCACGTGTTCGACTGGCGACAGGCGTTTGAAACGGCAGGATTGGCGCGCAACGGCTTTTACCTGCTGCGCCCGGACACCTGCGTGGCGATTGCCGATAGCAGCGCCGATCCGAAAGTGATCGAACGCTACTTCCGCGACCAAGGAATCCGGCCATTTTTTGCTTGTTCCTGAGACGCACGAACACCACAGAAACCTGTGGGAGCTGGCTTGCCAGCGATTAGGTCAGCACAGCCAAAACCAGTCTCGACTGAACCACCACTATCGCTGGCAAGCCAGCTCCCACCTTTTGTTGCCGTGTGGCTTAGATCCCGGCCAGCGCCAGATCCATCGCGAAATACGTGAAGATCAGATCCGCCCCCGCACGCTTGATCGCGCCCAGGCTCTCGCGCACCACGCGATCCTCATCAATCGCTCCGGCCTGCGCGCCAAACTTGATCATCGCGTACTCGCCGCTGACCTGATACGCCGCCAGCGGCAGGTTCGAGGCCTCGCGGATGTCGCGGATGATGTCCAGGTACGCACCGGCTGGTTTGACCATCAGCGCATCGGCGCCTTCCTGCTCGTCGAGCAACGATTCGCGCAGAGCCTCGCGGCGGTTCATCGGGTTCATCTGATAGCTTTTGCGGTCGCCTTTCAACGCGCTGCCGCCGGCCTCGCGGAACGGGCCGTACAGCGCCGAGGCGAATTTGGTCGAATAGGCCATGATCGGAATCTGGGTGAACCCGGCCGCGTCCAGTGCCTGGCGAATCGCCCGCACCTGACCGTCCATCGCCGCCGACGGCGCAATCACATCAGCACCGGCATGGGCAGCGGCAACGGCCTGCTTGCCGAGGTTGATCAGCGTCTGATCGTTGTCGACTTCATGGTTGTGCATCACGCCGCAGTGGCCGTGATCGGTGTATTCGCAGAAACAGGTGTCGGACATCACGATCATTTCCGGCACGGCGTCCTTGGCGATGCGCGACATGCGCGACACCAGGCCCTCTTCGCGCCAGGTGTCGCTGCCGTTGCTGTCCAGATGATGGGACACGCCAAAGGTCATTACCGACTTGATGCCGGCGCGTGCATAGCGCTCGATTTCGCTGGCCAGTTTGCGCTCGGGAATACGCATCACACCGGGCATGCTCTTGATCGGCACGAAGTCATCGATCTCTTCCTCGACGAAAATCGGCAGCACCAGATCATTCAGGCTGAACTCGGTTTCCTGGAACAGACTGCGCAGGCTCGCATTGCGGCGCAGACGGCGGGGACGTGCTTCGGGGAACTGACTGGACATGGGGCTTTCCTGAAAACGGAAGATGAGACGAAAGTCGTAGGGGGCGAAGCTTATGCCTTGCAGGCGTTGGCGTACAAACCTGGATCAATCAAGACAGCATTACTGAGTGCGTAATAATCTTTCAGGCACACCCTGAAACCCTGTGGGAGCTGGCTTGCCAGCGATGACGGCGGCAGGGTCGACATGAATGTTGCCATTTCCACCGCTATCGCTGGCAAGCCAGCTCCCACAGGGTTGTGTGTCAATCAGGAAGGGATCGTTAAACCACGGATTACCGCAGGCCGTGCCAGAAAACGCTCCAGCACCCGGGTGACATTCGGGAAGTTGCTGATGCCCACCAAGTCACCGGCCTCATAAAACCCGATCAAATTACGCACCCACGGAAACGTCGCGATATCGGCAATGGTGTAACGCTCGCCCATGATCCAGTCGCGACCTTCCAGCCGACCGTCGAGCACCTTGAGCAGACGTTTGCTCTCTTCGACGTAACGATCACGCGGGCGCTTGTCCTCGTAATCCTTGCCGGCGAATTTGTTGAAAAAACCGAGCTGGCCAAACATCGGGCCGATGCCGCCCATCTGGAACATCAGCCACTGCAGGGTTTCATAGCGCAAGGTGCCCTCCTGCGCGAGCAACTGGCCGCTCTTGTCGGCGAGGTAAATCAGGATCGCGCCAGACTCGAACAACGGCAGCGGCTGATCTTCGGGGCCGTGAGGATCAAGAATCGCCGGGATCTTGTTGTTCGGGTTCAGCGAGAGGAACTCCGGGGACAACTGATCATTGGTATCGAAACCCACGCGGTGCGGCTCGTAAGGCAGGCCGATCTCTTCAAGCATGATCGACACCTTGACGCCGTTGGGTGTCGGCAAGGAATAGAGCTGAATCCAGTCAGGGTACTGCGCCGGCCATTTCTGGGTGATCGGGAACGCGGACAGATCGGTCATGGGAAGCATCCAGTCACAAATTAAAGCCCGATCATAATGTAGGAGCTGCCGCAGGCTGCGATCTTTTGATCTTGAGCGTTTCACCAGGATCAAAAGATCGCAGCCTTCGGCAACGCCTACAGGAACCGTAACATTCAGTGATTATTCTCTGCCAATGCCGTGAGTGCTTGCCATTAGAGTGCCGCGCACGCTTGCGAATCGAACCAAAGGGCCTCAGAGGACTCTGAGCTATGCCCTTGTTGCAGAGGAAGCGCTTCATGACATGGAAAACACCCGGTGCTGGGAGCCTGCGGTGTAAAGGTTTGTCAGCCTTAACCGAACACGCTGAAGACCTTTTTATTTCATGTCGAATTTGATGAGTTTCGCCAAACGCTTCAAACATCGCGCCTACGTTGCCCTGCCCTCCCTGTTGGCGGTCAGCGCGTTGTTTCTGTCGCTTGAATCCAGCGAAAGCCGTGCACAACCGGTGGACGGCACCCAGACCCTGGTGTTCCTGCGCCACGCCGAAAAGCCTGAAGGTGGCCTCGGCCAGCTCAATTGCCAGGGCTTGAACCGAGCCATTGACCTGTCGACGTTGCTGCCGGAGAAATTCGGCGCTGCCGACTACGTGTTCGCCGCCAATCCGACGCGCAATGTCGAGGAAGGCGAGTTGGACAATTCCTATAGCTATATTCGCCCGCTGATGACCATCAGCCCCGCCGCCATCAAGCTCGGCCTGCCAGTGAACATCGAATTTTCGGCCAATGACACCAGCGATCTGGCGCGCGAACTGCTGGAGGACAAGTATCACAACTCCACCATCTACACCGCGTGGTCCCACGGCTATTTGCCGGAACTGATCAACAAGGTGGCCGGGAATGCCGTCGGCGAAAAACAGTCCATCACCGAGGACTGGGCGGGCAGCGACTTCGATTCGCTGTACGTGCTGACCCTGACGTGGCACAACGGCAAGGCCAGTTTGCAGAGCCACAGCTACAAGCAAGGGCTGGATAACGGCAAGGCCACCTGCCCGACTTAAGTCTTCGGGTGTCTATTCGGGCCTCATCGCTGGCAAGCCAGCTCCCACAGGTTTTGAATGCACAACGAAGGCTGTGGAAGGCTGGATGATGGCTGGGACACTTGCCTGACTTGAGTCTTCTACTGTCAGTGATGGCCTCATCGCTGGCGAACCAGCTCCCACAGGTTTTGAATGCACAACGAATGCTGTGAAAGGCTGGATGATGGCAGGGACACTTGCCTGACTTGAGTCTTCTACTGTCAGTGGTGGCCTCATCGCTGGCGAGCCGGACTCCCGCAGGTTTGGAGTGATGCGCATATTTGCGGTGCACCCACGACACTGTGGGAGCTGGCTTGCCAGCGATGAGGCCGGCAAACACGCCATCAGACATTCTGATTCACCCGCTCGCGCAGATACTCGATAACCGCCTCACGCTCCCCGGCAAACTCGATACGCCCGCCCTTCTTCTCGCGCTGAAACACATACATCGGATCGTAATACTCACGCAGCAACCCCTCGATCCAGCCGCGATGCAGATCCACCGCACCACTGCGGGCCTGCTCTGACAGCGCCGCTTCCATCAAATCGAATAGCCGCCGATGGCGCTCGCCACCCAGGCGTTTCTGCACGTTGTTCAGGCTCTCCAGCAGCCGCTCTGCGAACAGCGCAAAACCTTCCTCGCCATGCACCGATGCAAACTCGGCAGACAGATCGACCACGTAATCACGCAGAATCCGCTCCACGCGATCCTCGAAACTGTCTTCCAGCCAGACCATCGGGTACTGCTGCATGCCCTGATACATCGCCAGCGGCAAGGCGCAACTGCCGACCACCCGACTCTCGTCCTCCAGCACAAACTGCTCGATACCGGCATCACGCTTCTTGAGGATGTCGATGGCCAAGCGGTTCTCGAAATCGATGTTCGACGGCTGCGCGGTGGCGCGTTTACCGAAACTGGAGCCGCGGTGATTGGCGTGCCCTTCCAGATCCAGGCCATTACGCAATTGCACCAGCACTTCAGTCTTGCCGGTGCCAGTCATGCCGCCCAGCAAGACGAAATCACACTGCGCGATGGCTTGTTCAGTGGTGTCGATAAGGAAGCTGCGCATCGCCTTGTAACCGCCGCCTACGCGCGGATAGTCAATGCCGGCTTCGTCACGCAGCCATTGTTGGGTGATCTGCGAACGCAACCCGCCGCGGAAGCAATAGAGGTAACCGTCGGGATGGGCCCGGGCGAAATCTGCCCAGGTCTGAATACGCTCGGCCTTCACCGCACCGGACACCATTTGATGGCCCAACTCGATGGCGGCCTGCTGGCCGTGCTGCTTGTAGCAGGTGCCGATTTTCTGCCGCTCGATGTCATTCATCAGCGGCAGATTGATCACACCAGGGAACGCGCCTTTGTGAAACTCGACCGGCGCGCGAGCGTCCAACAGCGGACGATCGTTGAGGAAAATATCGCGGTAATCGGTGCAGTCGCGGAGCATCAAACCACCTCGACTGCGTTCGTCTGTCGCTCGACCAGTTCGCCAATTGGCGCCAGGTTCAAGCCCAGTTCGGCGGCGACGGCGAGGAACTCGTCATTGCCTTCAGGCGTAACCGCGATCAACAGACCGCCGCTGGTTTGCGGGTCGCAGAGCACACGTTTGTGCAGCTCCTGCACGCGGCCAACCTTGCTCGAATAACTGTCGAAGTTGCGCAACGTACCGCCGGGCACACAGCCCTGTTCGAGGTAATACTCGACGCTGTCCAGACGCGGCACTCGGTCGTAGGCGATGCGCGCCGTGAGCTGGCTGCCGTCTGCCATTTCCACCAGATGCCCGAGCAGGCCGAAACCGGTGACGTCGGTCATCGCCGTAACGCCAGCGAGTTTGCCGAAGCGGCTGCCGGGTTTGTTCAGCGTGCACATCCAGTCGCGAGCGACACCGACGTCGGCAGGACGCAACTTGCCTTTCTTTTCGGCCGTGGTGAGGATGCCGATGCCCAGCGGTTTGGTCAGGTACAGCAGGCAACCGGCGGTGGCGGTGTCGTTGCGCTTCATGTGGCGTTTTTCCACCAGACCGGTCACCGCGAGGCCGAAAATCGGCTCTGGCGCATCAATCGAATGGCCGCCCGCCAACGGAATGCCTGCAGCGTCGCACACCGCACGGCCGCCACGGATCACTTCCCGTGCCACTTCCGGCGCCAGCACATTCACCGGCCAGCCGAGGATCGCAATCGCCATCAACGGATCACCGCCCATCGCATAGATATCGCTGATCGCGTTGGTCGCGGCGATACGGCCGAAGTCGAACGGATCATCGACGATCGGCATGAAGAAGTCCGTGGTCGAAACGACACCGCGCTCGGCATCAATCTCATAGACCGCCGCGTCATCGCGCGAGGCGTTGCCGACCCACAGTTTCGGGTCAAGGTTCTGCGCGCCGCTGCCGGCCAGAATCACCTCCAGCACCTGCGGGGAAATCTTGCAGCCGCAACCGGCACCGTGACTGTATTGGGTGAGGCGAATCGGCTCGCTCATGGGAAAGAGTCTCTGGCAGGGAATGGGGCGGATTCTAGCAGAGCGCGGCTGACAATTTTTCTGCTGACTGTCAGGGCGCCTTCGCGAGCAAGCTCGTTCCCACCTCAGATCGCTCAGACCCACTGTGGGAGCGAGCCTGCTCGCGAAGGCTATTGAGCAGTCAATGAGCACTTCATTGTAAAGCGCAGAACGTGTCCTGATGAAAAATCATCCGCCACTGCTCGACAGTTCCTACACCGATTTCACTGGTTACATGTTTGGGCTACGGCGGGTTGCGTCTTTGCCTACAACAACGCCAGAATCGGCCGGCTTGTGTGCCTTGCGCGCTGTCCCTATTGTTTCTCGGTCGCTGAAATACAGCGGTCGGGCTTGGCGGCCCGGAAAGGTGTTGCAAGGTTCTGTCATGAAAGTTTCAGGCGCTTATGAGTGCCGGACTCACTTTATGGCAGGTTGCACATGGATTCCTTCGGGGATGCCGATTCACCTTTCTCGGTCCGCCAACCTTGTGCAACCTGCCACCCACTCTGCTTGGCGGCAGATGGGGTAAGTCCATCGATCTGAAAGGTGATTTCACAATGGTCAAAGTTACTCCGGATCCCCCCAGCACCATGTTCATGGTCGCCCCCGACATCGACACCGAATCTCTCCTCGCCAATACCTGTGAAACATTGGCGTCTGCCAAAGTGATGCTGACCGAGTTTGCCGCCGTGCTGAATGGCCCTAACCGCAGCATCGTGCTGGGCATTGCCCAGATCGTCATGCTCGGTGAACTTGCAGTGAACCGGGCCTTGGACAATATCGACCCGCAACAGTAAAGAACGAAAGATCGCAGCCTGCGGCAGCGCCTACAGGAAAACGCGAATTCCCGTGTAAGAGCTGCCGCAGGCTGCGATCTTTTGCCCCTGCAAAAAAAACCGCCCTTTCGGGCGGTTAAAAGTGCTTCGACCCTAAATCAGAAGCCAAGGCTGAAGCTGATCGTCATCGCATGATCGTTGTTGTCATCCGACAGTTGCCCCGAGTAGCCGATACCCAGTTTGCCGGTCGGGCTGATCTGGAAGTCCACGCCCGCTTCGACTATCGCGCTGTCCTTGGCAATTGGTACGCCTTGGGTGCTGAACGAGGCGCCGCCGTCGATGAAGGTCAGGTCGGCATCAGGTTTGGTGTCACCGAAGGCATGCCGCCAGCCCACTGCCGCGCGCGGAGTGAATTGCCCGCCGTTGGCCAGGGTGATGACTTTGCCGGCGCGCAGGCCGAGGGTGGAGAAGGTGATGTCCTGCTCGGCATCGGCCTTCAAGCGCCCCACGCCGCCTTTTTCCTTGGCCTTGTCGGTGTCGTAGTTGACGTAGGCCAGACCGGCGAACGGCTCCAGAGCAATGCCGGCAGCTTGCATTGTGTAACCGACTTCACCGAACACCTGAGCGCTACGAGCGTCGTAATTGGCCTCCAGACGATCGTTGTAGGTGCCGACGCTGACATCACGCTTGGTCTCGATGTCGTGCCAGCTGTAAGCCGCGCCGAGGCGCACCGCCAAAGCATCGAACTGCGAGTTGAGGTATGCCGCCAGGTGGTAGCTTTCGACCGTGGCATCCGAGCGACGATCATGCGCATCGAGGTCGCTGCGGGTGTAACCGGCGGCCATGCCCAGGCGCCACTGATCATCGAGTTGCTTGTCAGTGCCGAGCATGAAGCCGCTGAGGTTGCGGTCGAGTTTGGCGCTGTTGCTGTCGCCATCCGACTCACCCCAGGCGCCAAGTGCGCGCGCCCAGCCGACCATCTCGCCGTGGCAACCGTTGCTGCTCAACTGGTTGTCGCTTGGCGCCAAGGCACGGCGTGGATCATCCGGCGCACTGCACGAAGGCTGGCGCATGCGATCGTTGACGGCTTCGCGCACGTAACGCGAATCCTCGAGGATCGCACTGGCGGTACTCGCATGAATCTCCCCGGACAGGCTGTCGAAGGCATTGCGTGCACCCGCCGCACTGAGGTTGACGATTTGGTCCTGCAACGCCGCGCCGGCCGCACCATTGCGCGACAACGCCGAAGCGCTGTTGCGCTGGTTGCCCGTGGCGGCGACGTCGGCGAACGAGTTGTCGTTGCGGCTCACCACCAGGTTTACCGCGTTGGCGTCGTACGCCAGCGCCGAGTCGAGGAACGCGTATTGCGGCAGATCCGCTGCGCTGAAGGTACCAGTGACACCGCCGCCCGCCGTGATCAGCGAATACGTGGTGTTGCCAGTGAATGGCGCAAGCGAGTTGACTTGCAGACCGCCACCCAGCGCAGCCGTACCGCCGACCGCCAGCGGTGTAGCGGTCGGCGAGCTGACTGTCAGCGCCAGCACACCGCTGGAAGCATTGGTCAGGTTGCCGGCGACACTCAACGTGCCCGCCTCGGCCCCGGATTGCACCAGACCATTGTTGACCACCGAACCGACGCTGCCGTTACCGCTGAGCGCAGCGCCGCTGGCGACAGTGACCTGCCCTCCCAACGAGGCCTGAGCAGCGCGGCTGCCGACTTGCAGCACGCCTTGATCGACCGCCACAGTGCCGCTGAACGGATTATCACCGGTCAACAACAAGGTGCCCGTGCCGCGTTTGAGCATGGCGCCGAGCCCGCGCAACGACCCGCTAAATTGCCCGTTGAAGTTCTGCACGAACAACAGCGAAGCGTTGTTGAGGATGTTGCCTTGCAAACTGGTGGTGTTACCCACCAACGTACCGCCGCTGACAGTCGTACCACCGCTGTAAGTGTTGGCGCCGCTCAACACCAGAGTCCCGGAATCGAGCTTCTCGATGCCGCCCGTGCCCACCAGCGGTGTGGAGATTTCCGCGCTGCCGCCAGCATTCACCCGCACCGGTGCGAGACTGCCGTCTGCGCCGTTGACCGGAGTCAGCGTACCGCCAGCGCCAGGCGCCAGGCTGTAGCCATTGCTGAGGAACTGCAAACCAGTGAAGTTCCGATTACCCAACACGGTGACAGTACCGGCCTGACCACCAAACACAGCGAACTGCCCGTTGGAGGCCAACGCCTGAGTGCCGCTTGGATCAGTCCAGTTGGTCCCCGGCCCCCACACACCACTGCCGCCACCGATGCTGCCATCAGGATTGGTGGTGCCGCCGTTCCAGAACTGCACTTCACCCGGCGAGCCTTGCACCAGCAGATTGATCTGATTGGCAATGGCGGTTTGCAGGGTCAGGTTGGCCTGCGCAACCGGCAGGCTGCCGTAGACCAGACCGTTGTCGGTCAGGCTGCCGCCGTAGCTGAACAGTTGATAGACGCCAGTGCCGAAGCCACCGGCGTTGCTGATGTTCAGCGTACCATCGAGGGTCAGGTTGCCGGCGACATTGACCACCGTGGTCGAGCTGGCGGCAGACCCGAGGCTGAAGTCCAGATCAGTCCCCGAAGACAACGCCAACGCACCGACCGACAGCGGTGTCGCCGTGCCGCCACCGGCCAGGGTCGCGCCGTCGGCCAGTTGCAGCGAACCGCCCAATTGACCGCCACCGCCAATCTGCGCACCGCTGGCGACGTTGACGTTGGCACTGTTGAGCACACCGTTGACGGTCAAGGTGCCGGCCTGCACAGAAGTGTTGCCGGTGAAGCTGTTGTTGCCGGTCAGCAGCAACCGACCACTGCCGGTTTTGTTCAGCGAGCCGGTACCGGAGAGGTTGCCGGTGTAGCTGCCGTCGGCGTTTTGCTCGAAGGTCAGCGCCGCGTTGTTGGCGATTGCACCTTGCAGGCTGCTGGTGTCGCCTCGAGTGCTACCGCCGTTCAGCGCGGTGCCACCGCTGTAGGTGTTGGCGCCGCTGAGCAGCAGGTCGCCGCTGCCGTTTTTCACCAGACTGCCGGTGCCGGTAACAGCGCCGATCAGCGTAGTGTTCTGGTTGCCGGCCAGTGTCAGCTCGGCGCCCAGGTTGATGGCGTTGGCCAGTTGCAGCGCCGAGGTGCTGTCCAGCGTGCCGTTGCCGAGCACACTCAATGCACCGCTGCTGATTGCGCTGTTGTTGCCCAGAACCAGCGTGCCGCCACTCAGTTGGGTGCCACCGGAGTAAGTATTGCTGCCATTGAGAGTCAGGCTCGAAGCACCGTTTTTGATCAAACTGCCGCTGCCGCTGACGACGCCACCGAGGGTCAAGGCGTTGGAGCCGGCGACGCTCAATCCTCCGTTGAGCACCACATCATTGCCGAGGCTGACAGCGGTGTTGCTGCCAAGCGCAGTGCCGTTCGCTGCAGTTAACACACCAGTGCCGAGCGCCGCATTGTTGCCGACGACAATCGTACCGCCATTGAGCGCGGTGCCGCCGGTGTAGCCATTGGCAGCGTTGAGCACCAGGGTGCCGGTGTCATATTTGCCGAGAGTACCTGCGCCGTTGAGCGCTACACCGACGGTTGCCGTGGCATTCGGATCGACGCGCACCGAGGCGTTGCCCAGCGAACCGTTGACCAGATTGAGCGATCCCGCCGTGCCGTTCTGCAGGCTGTAGCCATCGGTGACGAACTGCATGCCGGTGATGGTTTGCGCGCCGTTGACCGTAACTGTGCCCGCCGCACCCTGGAACACCGCGAAGTTGCTGGTCCAGCCTTGATGGGTGGTGTCGTTGACGTCGGTCCAGTTCGTGGTCCCGGTGCCCCAGGTACCGTTGCCACCGTCGACCGTGCCGTTGGCGACCAGTTGGCTACCGTCCCAGAACTGCACGGTGGCGGTTGGCGCGGTGACCAGCAGGTTGAGCTGATTGGCCTGCGCGGTCTGCAGTTGCAGATCGCCCACTGAGACGCTGCCCGGCACGCTGCCGATGAGCATGCCGTTGTCGGTCAGGCCACCGGTGTAGTTGATCAGGCGATACACGCCGCTGCCAAAACCGCCGATGTCGCTGACATTGAGTGTGCCATCGAGGGTCAGGTTGCCGCCGACGTTGACCAGCGCGTTACCGCCACCCGACACCGGCGTACCGAGGCCGACGTCGAAGCTGGAGTTGCCGCCAAACACCAGGGAATCCACCGACAAGGTGCTGCCGGTGACACCCGCCATATGTCCGCCATCGGCCACGGTCACCGCACTGGTCAACGTGCCGCTGCCGCCGAGTGTGCCGCCGTTGTTGACCAACACATTGGCGCTGGCCAGCGAACCGTTGACCTGCAAGGTGCCCGCGTTGACGTTGGTGTCGCCCGTGAGGTCGCTGATGCCGCTCAGGGTCAGGCTACCAGTGCCGAGTTTGGTCAGCCCGCCGTCACCGCTGAGGATGCCGGCGAATGTGCTGCTGACGTTATTGCCGCCCAGGCTCAGCGTGTTGCCGGTGCCGATCAACGCGGTGCCGCTACCAGTCAGGCTGGCGAGACTGCCCGATGCGCCGAGGTTGAGGGCTGCGCCAGCACCGAGATTGACCGTCGCATCATTGCCCAGCGCTGCACCGCTCAGGGCGGTGAGGCTGCCGGACAGCACATCGAAGGTCCCGCTGAACGTGTTGTTGCCGCTCAACGTCAGGTCTGCCAGGCCGTTTTTACTCAAGGTTCCGGCCCCGGCAACCACGCCACCCAGGGTCAGGTTGTTGTTACCGGCCAAGGCCAGATTCGCATTGACGTTGACGTCGTTCGCCAGCACCAGCGGCGAGCTGTTGTCGAGGGTCGACGCGCCAGCCACGTTCAGTGCGCCGGAGCCCAATGCTGCAGCGGTGCCAAGAGTCAAGGTGCCGGCATTTAAGGTAGTGCCGCCGGTGAAGGTATTGACGCCGTTGAGGGTCAGGTTCGACGCGCCGTCCTTGATCAGTCCGCCCGCGCCGCTGACTACACCGGCGAGCGTCAGGTTGTTGTTGCCGGTGTTGCTCAGGTTGGCGTTGAGCACGATGTTGTTGCCCAGGCTCAGCGCACTGGTGCTGTCCAGCGCCGAAGCGCCGGCCACGGTGAGGTTGCCCAGACCCAGCGCCGAGTTGCTGCCGGCAGTCAGGGTACCGGCGCCCAGGTTGATGCCGCCAAGGAAGTTGTTGTTGCCGCTCAGGGTCAGGTTGGCAGCGCCGGTTTTGCTCAGGCTGCCCGCACCATTGATCGTGCCGGCAAGCGTCAGATCTGCCGTGCCGCCAATGCCGAGGTTACCCGCCAGATTGACCGCGTTATTCACCGAAACCCCGGTGGCGGCATCGAGCGTGGTGCCGCCCGCCGCGTTCAGGGTGCCGGAGCCCAGCGCCGAGTTCGACGCCAGAATCAGTCCGCCGGCATTCAGCGCCACCGGCCCGAGGAAGGCATTGTTGCCGCCGAGCGTCAGGTTGGCCGCACCGGTTTTGATCAGGCCGCCAGTGCCGCCGATCACGCCGTTGAGCGTCAGCGCATTGCTGCCGACTACGGTGAGGTTGCCATTAAGGGTCGCTGCGTTGCCGAGAGTCACCGCAGCATTGCTGTCCAGTTGCGTGCCGGCGTTGGCGGTCAGTGTGCCGCTGCCCAGCGCGGTGTTGCTGCCAACAATGATCTTGCCGCCGTCCAGTTGCGTGCCGCCGCTGTAAGTGTTGGCACCGTTGAGCACCAGGGTGCCGGCATCGAGTTTGTTGAGGATGCCGCTGCCATCGATATTGACGCCGATGGTCGCGGTCACACCCGGATCAACGCGCAACGCGGTGGTCCCCCCGGTGCCGTTGACAGCAGTCAGTTGCCCCGCCGTGCCATTCACTACGTTGTAGCCATCGGTGAGGAACTGCATGCCGGTGAACGCCTGCGTGCCGTTGACCGTCACCGTACCCGCCGTGCCCTGGAATACCGCGAAGTCGCCCGCCCACGGTTGATTGACCAGACCGTTGGCATCGGTCCAGTTGGTGCCGACCGCATTCCAGGTACCGGTGCCGCCGTCGACGACGCCGTTGGCAATGTTCTGGCTGCCATCCCAATAACGGATGTTCACGTTCGGTGCCGACACTTGAATGTTGATCTGGTTGGCCACACCGGTTTGCACGATCAAGTCGCCGAGGCCGTAGCCGACCGGTACGCCGGCAACGTCGAGACCGAGATTGGTCAACGCACCGGTGTAGTTGAACAAGCGATACACACCGACCCCGAAACCGCCGGCGTCAGTGACGTTGAGATTACCGTCGAGGGTGAGGTTGCCGCCGACATTCATCAACGACGCGGTCGACGGTGTCCCCAGTGCCACATCAACATTGCTGCCGGCCGCGAGGGTCAGGGCACCGGCGGACAGTTGATTGCCCGAGGACAGCGCCAGATGGCCGCCGCTGTTGACGTTGACGGTCCCGAGCGCCGAACCGGTACCGCTCAGGGTGCCGCCGGTATTGACGTTGATCTGCGCGCTGGCCAGTGAACCGCTGAGATTCACGATGCCGCTGTTGATCGCGGTGTCGCCGGTGATGCCGTTGATCCCGGTGAGGTTCAAGGTGCCGGTGCCGACTTTGATCAGGCCGCCGCTGCCGCTGAGGCCACCGTCGAACGTGCTGGTGACGTTGCCACTGCCGACGGTCAGCGTGTTGCTGCCGGTGAGCTGCACGTCGCCGCTGCCGGTCAGCCCGCCGAGGCTGGCGTCGCTGCCCAGATTCAAACCGGCGCCAGCGCTGATATTCACGCCTGCGGTGTTGCCCAGCGCATTGCTGTTCAACGTGGTGACGCTGCCGGAGACGATGTTCAGCGCCCCGGTGAACGTGTTGTTGCCGGCCAGGGTCAGGTCTGACAGGCCATTTTTGGTCAGGCTGCCGGCGCCGTCGATAACGCCGTTGAGGCTCAGGTCGTTGTTGCCCGCGACGGTCAGACCGGCGTTCAACGTGATCGCATTGCCGATCCCGAAGGATGCGCTGTTATCCAGGGTCGCCGCGCCGCCAACAATCAACGCGCCGCTGCCCAAGCCGTTGGCATTGCCCAGGGTCAGGGTGCCGCCGTTCAGAGTCGTACCGCCGCTGAAGGTGTTGTTGCCGTTGAGGGTCAGGTTGGCCGCGCCGTTCTTGATCAATTGGCCGGTGCCGCTAGCGATGCCGCCGAGGGTAAGGTTTTGCGTCCCCCCCACGGTCAGCGCAGCGTTGAGCGCGACGCCGTTGCTGAGGCTGACCAGCGGCGAGTTGCTGTCCAGTGTTGCCGCGCCAGCGACGGTCAGTGCGCCGGAGCCCAATGCCGAACTGTTGCCAACGGTCAGCGTGCCGGCGTTCAGGGTCGTGCCACCGAGGAAATTATTGGCCGCGTTGAGAATCAGATTGGCCGCGCCGTCTTTCACCAGACTGCCAGCGCCGCTGACCAGACCGGTCAGGGTCAGATCCGCCGTGCCGCCGATGTTCAAGGCACCGGCCAATGCCACCGCGTTGTTCAGGCTCACGGCGGTATTGGCGTCGAGCGTAGTGCCTGCCGCCGCGTTCAATGTGCCGGAGCCCAGCGCGGTGTTACTGCCGAGGATCAGTTTGCCGGTGTTCAGGGCGGTGTTGCCAAAATAGGTGTTGGCGCCGTTGAGGGTCAGGTCGGCGGCGCCGTTCTTGACCAGCCCTCCGATACCGGCGACCACGCCGCCGAGGGTCAGCGCATTGGTTCCGCCCAGAGTCAACGTGCCGCCGAGGTTGACGTTGTTGGCCAGGGTTGCTGCGGTGCCGGCATCAAGCGTGGTGCCGTTCGATGCGTTCAGCGCACCAGTGCCGAGCGCCGTGTTGGAGCCGACGATCAGCGATCCGGCGTTCAGCGCGGTGGTGCCGGTATAGGTGTTATTGCCGTTGAGGGTCAGGCTTGAGGCGCCGGTCTTGATCAGGCCATTACCGCCGCTGATCAAGCCGCCAAGGGTCAGCGCGTTGGCGCCGCCAGCGGTGAGGTTGGCGTTGAGGGTGATCGCGTTGCTCAACGTCACCGCCGAGCTGCTGTTAAGGGTGCCCGCCCCGGCCACGGTCAGTGCGCCGGTGCCGAGTGCTGCGCCATTGCCGACAGTCAGACTGCCGGCGTTCAGCGTCGTACCGCCAGTGAACGTGTTGGCGCCACTGAGGGTCAGGTTGGCCGCGCCATTCTTGAGCAACTGACCGGCGCCGTTGATCACACCGGAGAGGGTCAGGCCACTGCTGCCGCCGAGGGTCAGGGCACTGCTGTTGAGGTTGACGTTGTTGGTCAGGTTGACGGCGGTGTTGCTGTCCAGTGTTGCCGTATCGGTGACCGACAAGGCGCCAGTGCCCAATGCAGCAGCATTACCAACGGTGAGGGTGCCCGCCGCCAGCGTGGTACCGCCGGTATAGGTGTTGGCGCCGTTGAGCACCAGATTGGTGAACCCGCGTTTGGTCAGACCGCCACTGCCGCTGACTACACCGCCGAGGGTCAGGTCAGCGCTGCCACTGAATTCCAGATCGCCACCCAGGGAAACGGCGTTGTTTAATGCGACCGTGGTGCTGGCATCAAGCGCGGTGCCTGCCGCAGTCGTCAAGGCACCCGTACCCAGCGCGGTGTTGGAGCCGACAATCAGCGTGCCGGCATTGAGCGCGGTACCGCCGGCGAAGGTGTTGTTGCCGCTGAGGGTAAGGTCCGCCGTGCCGTTCTTGATCAGGTTGCCGGCGCCGCTGACGACGCCACTCAGACCCAATGCCTGCGTGCCACCGATGGTCAGCCCTCCCGCCAGCGCTACAGCATTGGCGAGCGTCACGGCCGTGGTCGCGTCCAGCGTGGTGTTGGCCGCCGCGTTCAATGCGCCAGTGCCGAGCGCGGTGTTGCTGCCGACAAACAGGCTGCCGGCGTTGAGCGCGGTGTTGCCGGCGTTGGTGTTGTTGCCGGTCAGCGTCAGGCTGGCGCTGCCGCTTTTGGTGATGGCGCCGGTGCCGGACAAAATGCCGTCCAGGGTCAAGGCATTGCTGCCGAGCACGTTCAGCACGCCAGTCATGGCGATGTTGTTGGCCAGCGAGACGTTGGCGGTGCTGTCGAGGCTGGTACCGGCAGCCGTGTTCAGTGCGCCGCTGCCCAGCGAATTGTTGTTGGTCACCAGCAAACTGCCGGCGCTGAGGGTGGTGGTGCCGGTGTAACCGCTGTTGGCGCCGCTGAGGGTCAGGCTGCCGGTGCCGGTTTTGCTCAGGCCGCTGCTGCCGGTGATCAAGCCGCCGAGAGTCAGTGCGCCGGTGCCGCCGGCCGTCAATGTGCCGCCGAGGCTGATGGCGTTGTTCAGGCTGATCGTGCCGGGGGCACTCAGGGTTGTCGCGCCGGTGACGTTGAGGGTGCCAGTGCTCAGCGCCAGGTTGTTGCCCAACTGCACGGTGCCGCCGTTGAGTGTGGTGTTGCCCAAGTACGTGTTGGCGGCGCTGAGGCTCAGTTGCCCGGAACCGACTTTGGTCAGGCCGCCGCTGCCGGAAATCACCCCGCTGAGGGTGGTGGCGTTGGTGCCTTGCACCGTCACGCCACCGGCACCGAGGGAGATCAGATTGCTGACGTTCAACCCGACGTTGCTCGCCTGCAGGATCCCGCCGTTGGAGGTGAGGACACCGCTGCCAAATGTGGCGTTGTTGTTGAACTGGGCGACACCGCCGTTGAGCGTGGTCGCGCCGCTGACCAACGGCCCCTGCAAGGTCCAGGTGCCGCTGTTGATAGTCAGGTTGTTGAAGTTGACGTAGGTCGCGCTGAACGCCGTTCCAGTCCCGGTCGTACCGCCGCCGACGCCGATCGGGTTTTGCAGGATCAGGCTGTTGGTGCCACCCGCGCCGCCATCGACTGTACCGGTCGGGGCGAAGGTCAGGTTGATGCCGATCAGGCCACCGAGACCGACGCTGACCTGAACACCGTCACCGACCTGCACCGTAGAACCGGTAATCGCCGTGAACGTGTTGGTGCTGCTTGCGCCCATCGACACGCCGCCGGTAATTGCGCCGGCGTTGGTAAATGTATTGCCCGCAGCCGATGTCTCGAAGGCGATCCGGCCGTTGATGACACCGGTGCTGCTGTTGGTCATGTTGACTTGCGAGCCGCCGTAGACGCCGACTACCGGGGTATCGGCCAGGGTGATGCCACCCACCGAAAGCCCGGTCGAGGTGATGGTGCCGTTGTTGGTGATGGTAGTGGTACCGGCCGCCGCGTTGTTCACCGCGATACCCAAGCCATCGATGCTGGTCAGGTTGAGGCCAAGGAGCATGCCGGTGCCGCGAATGATCCCGCTGGCATTGTTGAGCACGCTGACCGTGCTGGTGGCGCCAGTGCCGATGAAGGCGCCGCCGCTCAGCACCGACACCAGCCCCAACAGTGCCGGGTCGAGGGTGCCAGAGTTGTTCAGGCTGATGTTCACCCCGGTCAGGTCCATCACGTGGCCGCCGAGGGTCGCGTTCATCTGCGCCCCGCTGTTGACGTTGACCGTAAGGCCGTTGGTAGCGCTGCTGAAGTTGTTAAGAAACAGCGGCAGGCTCGGCACGCCGGTACAGGTCACTGTGGAACCGGCGGTGGAGCAAGTGGCCAGCGCCGGAGTGCTCACCGCACCGAACAACAGTCCGGCGACGCTCAAGTGCACAGCAAGGGAAAGAGGGGAAAAACGCGAAACGAGGGCGACACCGGACCTTACTTGCACAGGCTACTCCTTGTCGTGGCCAATTCTTCCTTGAGGCGTGCAAAGTCGTGCCTGTTTCGCACGCCAATCAAGACTGCGACGGTCATCACAAAACCGTTGAATGCTGACAAAGCTAGTAGAGCCGTGGAGATGGGTGCGGATTAAATGGTGTTAATACTTTAATACTAGGCGCTCTAAACCGGGGGTTTGAGCCTGTGAATACAGGGGATTTGCTGTAACACATCCCTCTCTAGGGGATGCGGCTCGCTGCGATCTTTTGATGTTGCTTTTAAGCACCAAGATCAAAGGATCGCAGCGTGCTTCAGCTCCTGCAGGGCCGCTGGAAGAAAACTGGTACGGCTTATGCAAACGTTTGCGAGCCGTCAATCACGGCATTTTCGCCACACATCCGCCAGGCCCGCAGATTCCGGGCCTTGATCCGCAAAAAAAGGACTTTGCATGCACGTCGCTTCCCTTCTTCGCGCCCCCCTCGCGCGCACGTTTGCTGTTTCCTTGCTACTGACTGGCGTTACCGGAGTTCTCAGCCAAAGCGCATTTGCACAACCGGCCCTGCCCGAGTCCGCCCAGGGCGAAACCCTCAGCCCCGAAGCCAGCCCGCCGAAAAAAGGCGCGTACCTGTCGGACTGGTACAACCAGGACCTGACCCTGATCGGCAGCAAAGACATCAGCTTCGGCCCGCAACCGGCTGACGACATCTACCTGGAATATGAATACTTCGGGCGCAAGGGCCCGTTCGAGCTATACGGCTACATCGACGTGCCGAAAATCTTCAACATCGGCAACAGCCACGACAAAGGCGTATGGGACCACGGTTCGCCCGTGTTCATGGAGCACGAACCGCGGATCTCCATCGACTACCTCGCCGGCCGCAGCCTGGCTATCGGCCCGTTCAAGGAATGGTATGTGGCCTTCGACTGGATCTACGACCACGGCAGCCGCAAAGAAAACCGCGCCAACACCCTCTACAGCGGTTTCGGCACCGACATCGACACCCATTCGCGGGTCAATCTGTCAGCCAACCTGTACGGGCGCTACCAGTGGGAAAACTACGGTGCGAGCAACGAGTATTCCTGGGACGGTTACCGTGCACAGCTCAAGTACATCATCCCCATCGACAAATTCAGCAACGGTGCCTCGCTCACCTACATCGGCTTCACCAACTTCGATTTCGGCTCCGACATCCACAAGGACAACCCGGCACGCACCGCCAACGCGACGGTGGCGACCAACGTGTTGCTCTACGCGTTCACCCATTTGCGCTTCACCCTGGTCGGGCGTTATTTCCATAACGGCGGCAACTGGGAGGATGGCAGCGAGCTGAATTTCGGCGACGGTAATTTCCGCGCGCGTTCGAATGGTTGGGGGTATTACGCGGGGATCGGGTATCAGTTCTGACCTGTAAATGATCACTGGATCGCAGTCATCGGTAGCGCCCATCAGATCAGGGTAGATACCGTCGGACAATCCGAGTGAATTTTCCCGGTGCGCCGCGATCCTTCTATTACCACAGGGAGGAATACGGGCTTTATGAACAACGCAAAACTTTATGTCATCGACTACACCCTTCACGGCACGCCCAAGTCCTTCATTATCCGCTCGGACAAGATGGACAACGCCGAAGCTTGGCATTGGGCGAGTTGCGACGCAGGCGTAGGTCGGATCCCGCGTTTCGGCCGGGAAAAGGTGCAGAAGACCAGTAAACCGATGGCGGAAAAATTCGGCGTGGAAAACGTTGTCTGGCGACCGACCAGCTAAGCTGCGCACAGTGATCGACATCATTCGGGGGAATGCACAATGACCCACCTCATGAGCCCGGCACATCTGGATTACGGCCTGGACACCTTGTTCGGGCGTATCACCAAATGTGTTGATTGTGCGGTAGGGCTTGAAGCCGTCGAGGATGATCCGTTTCGCTTCGCGCTGAGGGTGCCGGCGCCGTTACCTGAAGATCTTGATCAGGCGAAAACCGTCGTGGTCACGGTCGAAGGCCGACGCTTGCAAGGCACGGTGCGGCATATAGAGCGGCTGGATGACGACAGCCTGAAACTGGAAGTGGAGCCTGATTAGGCTCCACTTTTCTGTGGGTACGTTTACTTGGGATGCGCGCACTGGCAGCCCTTGCTGGAACATTCCTCGCCACCCTTGTGGTGGTGAGCGCAGGCCTCACAGCAATAGTGCTTACCGTGCACAGCGTACGCATGCTCGCCGTCTTTGATGGTGCATTTACATCCGGGGCAATCGCATTTTCTATCAGGCATGGGACAGACTCCTTGGGTTGTGGTTGTCTGAGGCTCGAATGCGAGCCGTAAACAACAGTGTAGGAGCTGCAGAAGGGGGCAATAGATCAAAAGCCCTCACTGTAGCCCTCCCGAAACGTCGGACCGCCCCGAGGGAGAGGGGACTGACCGAGGTGAGCTGAAGGGTTACGCCGATGTGAAATACCGGGTCAAACCCACGTTTGAAAAAGCACAAAAGTCGGCCCTTTCACCCTCGGGAGAGCGCTGGGCGGGCAGCGCTCGATGAAGGGCGCCCCCCCCAGGAAACCGTTGCCGCAGCAACGGATATGTACTCAGTCAGTAAATCAATCAACCCCACGAACACTACTGCGATACATAAAAACCAAAGCCAACCCCAAACAAACCATCGCTAAAACCCGACTGGAGGAAAGCTCAATCGCCGGATTTCCCAACCAGCCAAAATTATCAATCAACATCCCCATCCCAAGCTGTCCGACAATGACAGCTACCGTCGCCACAGCCGTCCCCACTACAGGCACCGCGCCCACCATCACCATCATATAAACCACCCCAAACAGCGCCCCCATCAACTGCCACTTGGGCACATCCAGCAGACTCACCGCCTGCGCCGGCTCAAAAAACAGAATCAACAACCCGGTCACCACCGCGCCCACCACAAACGTCAGCAAACTGCTGCGCAATACACCAACGGTTTCACCCAAACGCCCGTTGATCGCCGCCTGCACACTCAACACCGCGCCGGCCAATACCACCACTACCAACAAAATAATCAGACTCATCACTCACCCCCGCGCAATCAAAACCAATGCCACCACAATCAACCCCAACGCCAGCCAGCGCTCAGCGTTAACCTTCTTGCGCGTCGCCCCGAACCAACCAAAATGATCGATCAAGACACTTTTGCCGACCTGTCCGGACAGAATTGCGATCATCGTCATCGCAATACCGATATGCGGCGTCGCCAACGTCAAGACCACCACATACATCGGCCCCAGGAACCCACCGATCAACTGCCAGCGTGGCAGATCGGTGAGCGCAGGGCCCTTTTGCGGGCCAGCGAACAACAACAGCAAAAACAGAATCGCCGAGCCGACGCCAAAGATGCTCAAGGTCGCCCACAGATGCCCGACCTGCACCCCCAACGGCCCGAGCAAGCCCGCCTCCACTGACAAACCCATGCCCGCCAGAATCACCAGCGGCAGCAACAACAATCGCAACAACGGCTTGGCCACTGGCGCGCTAACACTCACCTCATCCAACGTCTGCATAACAAAACCTGTGCAAGTAAACGATGGCGCGGATTATCGGCTGGCTTCGCTGTGCGATAAATGGGAGCATCCGGACAACACTTTTGCGTAACTCGCACAGCAGGACGATTCATGCACGGGCTCAATGAACTCGGTTTCAAGGCACTCAGACTGTTTGTCGCAGTGCTCGACCACGGCAGCTTCTCCGAAGTCGCCCGCCGCGAGGGCGTGGCGCCCTCCTCCATCTCCCGGCAAATCCAGTTGATGGAGCAAGCGCTGAACCAGCAATTGCTCTATCGCCATACGCGCGCGGTGATGCCGACCGAAGCCGGACGCATGCTCGGCCACCACGCGCGGCTGGTGCTGGTGCAACTGGAAGAAGCCGAACAAGCCTTGCAAGAACAGCAAAGCGAACCCACCGGCCTTGTGCGGATCAACGCCCCGGTGGTGTTTGGTCAACGGCATCTGACGCCGTGGCTCGGTCAGTTGTGCGCGCGTTATCCCAAGCTGCAACTGGACATCCAGCAAACCGACCATTACGTCGACCCGTTGCAGGAAGGGGCAGACCTGTTGTTTCGCATCGGCCCGCTGCACGATTCGAGCATGCAGGCGCGGATAATTGCGCCGCACCGCTTTCAGGTCGCTGCCAGCCCGGCCTACCTGAAACGTCACGGCACGCCGCAACATCCCGACGATCTTGCGCACCATCAGTGTCTGGCCTACAAAGGTGCGACTGGCCAGCAGCGTTGGTTTTTCCGTCAGGATCAAGGCGACTGGACGCCCTATTCGGTGAGGGGTCCGATCACCGGCAACCACGCCGACACCCTCACCCAGGCGGCCGAACAAGGGCTGGGGTTGGTGATGTTTCCGTCATGGCTGATTGGTGAAGCGGTGCGCGAAGGCACGCTGGTGCCGGTGCTTGGGGAGTATCAGGTGTCGAACAGTCTGGAACCGCAGCAGATCGCGGTGCTGTGGCCGGGGAGCCGGCGGTTGTCGGTGAAGGTACGGACGGTGATTGATTTCTTTGTCGAGTGTTTTGGCGAAGTGCCTTATTGGGACAGACCTTGAGGACTGCACCATCCCTGTAGGAGCTGCCGCAGGCTGCGATCTTTTGATTTTGCTTTTCAGAAGATCAAAATATCGCAGCCTGCGGCAGCTCCTACAGGGGTTTGCGTACGGCTCCTAGATTCGGAACTGCCCAACCAGTTTGCCCAACCGCTGGCCAAGATCCGCCAGACTGCGCGACGTCTGCGCCCCCAGTTGCGTTTCATCCGCCACGCTATCTACCGCCACTGCAATCTGATGCACGCTGCGGTTGATCTCTTCGGCCACCGCCGTCTGCTCCTCGGCAGCGCTGGCAATTTGTGCGTTCATCGAGTTGATGGTCGCGATCAATTCTGCCATCGCGTCCAGCGAAGCCCCAGCCTGATTGGCCTGCGCCGATGTACCGTCACCCGCCTCGCTGGAGCGGCGCATCGCTTCGACCGCCGCTTGCGTGCCGGCCTGCAAGCGATCGATCATCGCCTGAATTTCCTGAGTGCTGATCTGCGTACGACTGGCCAGCGCACGCACCTCATCCGCCACCACTGCAAAGCCACGCCCGGCCTCACCGGCCCGCGCCGCTTCAATTGCCGCGTTCAGTGCCAGCAGGTTGGTTTGCTCGGCAATCGAACGGATCACCCCAAGCACACCGACAATCGAACTGACGTCCTGTTGCAGGCTATCGAGCGACACGCCGCTGCTGCGGATGTCATCGACCAGCGCATGAATCTGTTTGATGCTGCCCGCCACCACGCGTTTGGCGCTCTGGCCTTCTTCATCGGTTTGCTGGGCGGCGACGGCGGCGTTCTGTGCGCTCTTGGCGACTTCCTGGGCGGCGGCGGACATTTCGTTGATCGCCGTGGCGACCTGATCGGTCTCGTGGCGTTGACGCTCCATCGCCTGATCCGAACGCTGGGCCTGATCCGACACCTGCGTCACCAGCCCGGTCAGTTGTGTGGTCATCTCGGTGATCTGCCGCACCAGGCCGTGAATCTTGTCGACGAAGCGATTGAACGAGCCGGCCAGTTCACCCAGTTCGTCCTGGCTGGTGATGTTCAGGCGGCGGGTCAGGTCGCCCTCGCCCGCGGCGATATCGTCAAGGTTGGCTTTCATCTGGGTCAGCGGACGCAAAATGGTATTGGCCAGCAGCATTCCCACCGCGGCAATCACCAGCAGCACCACCACCGCCACGCCGACGATGCTCAGCACCACGCCTTGCATGCGTTCCTGCACCTGCGTTTCGACCAGCGCCACTTGCGCTTCAATGCCGTCGAGGTTAACCGAGGTACCGACCGCCATGTCCCACTTCGCCAGGTATTCGGTGTAGCCGAGTTTCGGTACCAGCACCTTTGCGTTGCCCGGCAGCGGCGAGCTGTATTGCAGGTAATGCGTGCCGTCCTTCGCCACTTTCACCAGACCGAGGTTGACGTAAACGCCGTTCGGGTCGCGGTTGTCCTTGAAGCTTTTGCCCACGCCTTCGGGATCGTTGGCTTTGAACAGGCGCACGGTCTCGGAGTCGTAACCGAAGAAGTAGCCGTCCTTGCCGTAGCGAATCCCCGACAGCAGTTTGATCGCCTGCGCGCGCGCCGCTTCATCGCCGGGGGCGGCAGCGTCGTACAACGGTTTGATCGTGGTCATGGCCACGGCGACGTAACTTTGCAGAGTGGCTTTGGCGTCGCCGAGCAGGCGCTCGCGCGTCTGTTCGACCTCTTCGCGCGCCTGCTTCTGAAGAATGAACAGCGTGGTCAGGCTGATGACCAGCGCAAAGAGCAATACCGGGAGGACGGCAAGGGAGAGGACTTTAGCCTTGAGGCTCAGACGCATTGGGGTACTCACTCTTTTGGTTTTATTGGCGTGGTTAAAGGCTTTAACGGCACGCCATAGCAAAAGTTGAGTCAGCAGACACCTCATCACCCTGTGGGAGCGGGCTTGCCCGCGATAGCGGTGTGTCTGCCACATAATTGTTGAATGTGTCGAAGCCATCGCGGGCAAGCCCGCTCCCACAGGGTTCAGCGGTTACAACACCATCGCGGCCACCCAGCCGAACGCCAGCAAAGGCAGGTTGTAGTGCAGGAACGTCGGCACCACGGTGTCCCAGATATGGTGATGCTGGCCGTCGATGTTCAGACCGGAGGTCGGGCCCAGGGTCGAGTCCGAGGCAGGCGAACCGGCATCGCCCAGCGCACCGGCAGTGCCGACAATGCAGACGATGGCCAGCGGGCTGAAGCCCAGTTGCACGCACAGCGGGACGAAAATCGCCGCCAGAATCGGCACCGTGGAAAACGACGATCCGATGCCCATGGTCACCAGCAACCCGACCAGCAGCATCAACAGCACGCCCACGCCCTTGCTGTGATTGATCAACGAAGCCGACGACTCGACCAGTGTCTGTATCTGCCCGGTGGCCTTCATCACTTCGGCGAACCCCGAGGCGGCGATCATGATGAAGCCGATCATCGCCATCATCTTCATGCCTTCGGTGAACAGATCATCGGTGTCGCGCCATTTGACGATGCCCGATACCGAGAAGATCAGGAAGCCCACTAGCGCGCCGATAATCATAGAGTCGAGCAGCAACTGCACGATGAACGCTGCGGCAATCGCCACGCCGGCGATCATCAGGCTCAGTGGGTTGTACTGCACCGCCGCTTGCTCGACCTGCTCGATCTTCGCCAGATCGTACACGCGCCGCTTGCGGTAACTGATGAAGGCCATCGCCAGACCGAACACCATGCCCAACGCCGGAATGCCCATGGCATGGGTGACGTTAATGCCACTGATGTCGACACCGCTGCGTGCAACGTTGGCCAGCAGGATTTCATTGAGAAAGATATTGCCGAAACCCACCGGCAGGAACATGTACGGCGTGATCAGACCGAACGTCATGACGCAGGCGATCAAGCGGCGGTCGAGTTGCAGCTTGGTCAATACATAAAGAAGCGGCGGCACCAGCAACGGAATGAACGCAATGTGGATCGGCAGGATGTTCTGCGAGGCAATCGCCACCACCCACAACAGGCCGATCAGCAGCCATTTGACGTTGCCGCCACCGGTACTGTGCTGGCGGTCGACCATCGCCAGCGCCTTGTCGGCCAGCGCATGGGCCAGGCCCGACTTGGCAATCGCCACGGCGAAAGCGCCGAGCAATGCGTAGGACAACGCCACCGTCGCCCCGCCGCCCAAGCCGCTGTTGAACGCCTTTAGCGTGGCATCGATGCCCAGACCACCGGTCAGGCCGCCGACCAGCGCGCCGACGATCAAAGCGATCACCACGTGCACCCGGGACAGGCTGAGAATCAGCATGATGCCAACCGCCGCTATGACTGCATTCATTTCACTACCTCAAAAAACACTGCGGTGGAAAACCGACCGCCAGACAGGATGAGCCCGCCAAAGGTTAACCGGCGGATTGCAAAGAGGGTCTTATTAGAAGGGCGCGCACTGTGAATGAAGCCGCGACAGGCTGCAAGTAACAAGCGGCAAGCTTTTGCGTTTTTTCGCTTGCAGCTTGCGGCTGGAAGCTCAAGAAAGCTGCTGTCAGGCCGCTACAGTGCAAAGTCTAAGATATTTATCGAATAAGGACGTGTCCATGTCGCTGAGACAACTTTCCATCCAATGGAAAATCACCCTGCTCGCCGGGCTTTGCCTGGCCGGTATCGTGACCCTGTTGGTGGGTCTTTCGCTGTATCGCATGGAGCACAGCTCCGAAATGGTGAAAGCCTCCAGCATGGAGATGCTCACCGAATCGGCCCAGGCGCGCATCGAATCCCAGGGCGAAGTGCAAGCGGCGGGCATTCGCCAGCAGTTCATGGACGCCTATCAATACGGCCATGGTTTCTCGCGTCAGGTGCTGTTCCTGCGCGAGCAGGCCGAAAAGCGCTTCCTTGATGCCTTCGACCTGCGCGAAGACATGACCCGTCAGGTCAAGTCCGCGCTGCAAGCCAACCCGGATTTGCTCGGTCTGTCGCTGGTGTTCGAAGCCAACGCGCTGGACGGCAAGGATGAACTGTTTGCCGGCCAAGCCGAGCTGGGCAGTAACGACAAGGGCCGTTTCGCCCTGTACTGGTCGCAGCCGACACCGGGCAAAATCACCTCGATGGCCCTGCCGGAAAGCGACATGGCCGACACCAGCACCGGCCCCAGCGGTCAGGCTGCCAACGCCTGGTTTACCTGCCCGCGCGCCACGCTCAAACCCTGTGTGATCGAACCGTACTTCTATGTGATCGACGGCCAGAACGTGCTGATGACCAGCATCGTTTTCCCGCTGATGGTGAACGGCAAAGTCATCGCTTCGCTGTCGGTCGACATCAACCTCAACAGCCTGCAAGCGATCAGCCAGAGCGCCAGCAAAAAACTCTACGACGGCCAGACCGCCGTGAGCATCATCAGCCCGGTCGGCCTGCTCGCCGGCTACAGCCCGGATGCCGGCAAACTCAGCCAGCGTCTTGACGCCGTGGATAAAACCAGCGGCGCCGAACTGCTGCGCCAACTTGCTTCAAATACCAGTGTCAGCAGCCTGCACAGCAACGGCCAGTTGAAAGTGCTGTCGCCGTTCCAGCCGATTCCCGGCGGACCGTCGTGGGCAGTGTTGCTGGATGTCCCTGAAAAAGTGCTGGTGGAACGCGCCGAAGCGCTCAAGCAGCACCTCGATGCGAGCAACAACACCGGCACGTTGATCGAGTTGGGCCTCGGCGTTCTGGCGGCGTTGATTGGCCTGGTGCTGGTCTGGCTGATGGCGCGCAGCGTGACCCGACCGATCCTTGGCGTGGCGCACATGCTCGAAGACATCGCCAGCGGCGAAGGCGATCTGACCCGCCGTCTGGCGTATGACAAGCAGGATGAACTCGGTCAACTGGCCGGTTGGTTCAACAAGTTCCTCGACAAGTTGCAGCCGATCATCGCCGAAGTGAAACGCTCGGTGCAGGACGCGCGCAACACCGCCGACCAGTCCTCGGCCATCGCTACGCAGACCAGCGCCGGCATGGAACAGCAATACCGTCAGGTCGATCAGGTCGCGACCGCGTCCCACGAAATGAGCGCCACCGCGCAGGACGTGGCTCGCAGTGCCGCTCAGGCGGCCGAAGCGGCCAAGGATGCTGATCGTGCCACGCGTCAGGGCCTGACCGTGATCGACCGCACCACCGCCAGCATCGACACCCTCGCCGCCGACATGAGCGCGGCAATGGTGCAAGTCGAAGGCCTCGCCGCTAACAGTGAGAAAATCGGCGCGGTGCTGGAAACCATCCGCGCCATTGCCGAACAAACCAACCTGCTGGCCCTCAACGCCGCGATCGAAGCGGCTCGTGCCGGTGAAGCCGGACGCGGTTTTGCCGTCGTCGCCGACGAAGTCCGCAACCTCGCCCGCCGCACGCAGGAGTCGGTGGAGGAAACCCGTCAGGTCATCGAACAGTTGCAGAGCGGCACGCAGGATGTGGTCGGCTCGATGAGCAACAGCCATCGTCAGGCGCAGGGCAGTGTCGAGCAGGTGGGCCAAGCGGTGACGGCGCTGCGTCAGATTGGTGATGCGGTGACGGTGATCAGCGACATGAACCTGCAGATTGCCAGTGCCGCTGAAGAGCAGAGCGCGGTGGCGGAAGAGATCAACAACAACGTGGCGACGATTCGCGATGTGACTGAATCGCTGTCCGGGCAAGCGAACGAATCGGCGCGGGTGAGCCAGTCGCTGAACAGCCTGGCGAATCAGCAGCAGAGTTTGATGGATCAGTTTCGCGTCTGATTCGAAGAACCTGTTGCGGCTTGCTTGTTCGAGCTACAGCGGTTCACCCAGAAACGCACTCCCCCTGTAGGAGCTGCCGAAGGCTGCTCCTACAGGGTTTGTGCAAGGGTTCAGGTTATCGACGAGGCAGCTGAATCTCTACCTTCAACCCGCCCCACTCACTCTCGCCCAACACCAACGTCCCGCCCCACGTATCGACGATATCTCGCACAATCCCCAGCCCCAGGCCATGCCCGTCAGTCTGCTCATCAAGCCGTGTCCCGCGACTGAACACCTGAGCGCGTTGTTCGGCAGGAATCCCCGGGCCATCATCCTCGACGCTCAAGGCAAACTCGTCAGCGCTCTCGACCACGCTCAAACGCACCTCGGCATCCGCCCACTTGCAGGCGTTATCCAGCAGGTTGCCGAGCAGCTCCAGCAAGTCCTCACGGTCCCACGGCAGTTGCAGTCCTTTGGGCGCAACGTAACTGAGCGCCAGATGCTCGCCGTGGATCATGTTCAGCGTCGCCAGCAATCCCGGCAGTTCGGCATCGCAATCAAACAGCGCCCCGGGCAACGCATCACCGGACAGTCGCGCGCGATTGAGTTCACGATTGAGCCGTTGCTGCACCTGTTCCAGTTGTTCCTTGAGGATCTTGCGCAACTCGGGATGGCTGTCGAGTTTTTCGCTCGACGCCAGGCTCAGCAACACCGCCAGCGGCGTTTTCAGCGCGTGGCCGAGATTGCCCAGCGCATTGCGCGAACGCTTGAGGCTGTCTTCGGTGTGCGCGAGCAAATGGTTGATCTGCGCCACCAGTGGCTCCAGCTCCACCGGCACCTGATCGTCCAGTTGCGAGCGCTGGCCCTGCTGCAACTGAGCGATTTGCTCACGCGCCTTTTCCAACGGCCGCAGCGCGCGACGCACGGTGAGGCGTTGCAACAACAGAATCAGCAGCAAACCGGCCAGACCGAGACCGAGGCCGATCTGGCGCATGCGCTCGAAGCTGTCGCTCACCGGCGTGTAATCCTGCGCGACGCTGATGGAGATCGACTGGCCCAACCGGCGATAGTCCGAACGCAGCACCAGCAGTTTCTGGCCGTCCGGGCCCAATTGCAGATTACTGTGCAGCCCCGGATGCTCGAGCAGCGGCAGATCCTGATCCCACAGTGAGCGCGAGCGCCAGTGGCTGTCGGCAAAATCAATGCGGAAATAATGTCCGGAAAACGGCCGCTGATAGGCTGGCGACAGGTGGCGCTCATCCAGCTGCAAACCCTGCGGGCCGCGCACCAGCGCCACCAAAAGGCTTTCGCTGTCGTTGCGCAATCCAGCTTCGAGGTAGCGCTGCAAGCCCATTTCGAACAACCACAGACTGGTTTGTGCCAACACCAGCCCCACCACCACCATCACGCTGATCAAACCCAGGCTCAAGCGGCGCTGGATCGACCTCATGAAGCTTGCCCGCCGAACAGGTAACCCTGACCGCGACGGGTTTCGATGACGCTTTTGCCAAGTTTGCGGCGCAGGTGATTGACGTGGACTTCGAGGACGTTGGAGTCACGCTCGGTCTCGCCGTCGTAGAGGTGTTCGGCGAGGTGGCTTTTGGAAAGGATCTGCTCCGGGTGCAGCATGAAATAGCGCAGCAGACGGAATTCTGCGGCGGTCAGCTGGATATCGGCACCATCGCGCGTCACGCACTGACGGCCCTCGTCCAGATGCAGGCCGGCAGCCTTGAGCGTGGTTTGATTGGCCTGCCCCTTGGAACGACGCAACAGCGACTGCACCCGCAGGTGCAGCTCTTCCGGGTGGAACGGTTTGGTCAGGTAATCGTCAGCGCCGGCCTTGAGGCCCTCGATGCGTTCAGCCCAGGAGTCGCGCGCCGTGAGGATCAACACCGGGATCGCCAACCCGCCCGCGCGCCACTGCGCCAGCACCTCAAGCCCCGGCACACCGGGCAGGCCGAGGTCGAGGATGATCAGGTCATAGGGCTCGCTGCTGCCCTGATACACCGCATCGCGTCCGTCCGCCAGCCAATCCACCGCGTAGCCTTGGCGTTGCAGGCCGGCGATCAACTCGTCAGCCAGCGGTACGTGGTCTTCCACCAGAAGCAAGCGCATCGATCAATCTTCCTTGTCTTTCACGAGTTCACCGGTATCGGCCTTCAGGTGCAGCTCGCGCGCCACCCCCTCGGCCGTCAGCAACTCGACTTCATAAATGTAGACGTCGTGTTTTTCTTCCAGCTCGACTTCCAGCAGTTTTGCCCCGGGATAACGATCCATGGCCTGCTGCAACACTTGCTCCAGCGGCAGGATCACCCCGCGCTGACGCAGCTTCAGTGCCTCGTCCTGATCGAGGTCGCGAGCCATCGCCGACGAGCAGAACATCACAAGCGCCAACGCACCAAGGCTGGTGGCGCGAACATTAACCTTCATTACGTATCCTGATGATCCTTGAGAACCTGCCCACTGACCGCGTCTAATTCCAGATCCCAGTTCAGCCCTTGAGGATCACGCAGTTCGACCTGGTAGATGTACTTGCCGTACTCCTCTTCCAGCTCGGTTTCGGTGATGGTCGAACCCGGGTGTTTGGCCAGTGCCGTGGCATTGAGCTTCTCGAAGGAGACGATAGTACCAGCGTCGCGCAGCCGCAGGGCCTCATCAGGTCCCAAATCGCGGGCATGGGCGAGGCTGGCGGTCAGGCCGATGATCGAGACGAGGGACAGGGCAGTCAGGGTTTTCATGGGTATCTCCGTATTTTTTATGTGTTGCCTACGGAGGGCACCTTAACGGGATGAACTTAACTGAAACTGAATGGCCATCATTGTGCCCGCAGAACCCATTCCCCCTGCGGCAGCTCCTACAGGGATTGGCAACATGTGCTTATAATTCCAAGCTTGCTAACGATCGAGACCGGTATGACTGCCATCCACATCAAGTTTCCCGCCCTCACCCTCAAGGCTGGCCCACGGGCCATGGCGCGTATTCGTGCGCAAGGCCTGAACGCTGCCGACGTCGGCACCCTGCCCGGCGCGGCCGGTGGGCCGAAGGCGCTGGGGATTCAGGGGCTGGATCTGGCGTTGTTCGGTGAGTGGCTGCCAAGTGCGCCGCGCGAGCGTTCGCTGATCGGGGCATCGGTCGGTTCCTGGCGCTTCGCCAGCGCCTGCCTGCCGGACGCCGCCGAAGGCATCCGTCGCCTCGGCCAGCTCTACGCCGAGCAGAATTTCAATAAAGGCGTGACCATGGCCGAGATCAGCCAGAGCTCGCAGCGCATGCTCAACGACCTGCTCGACGGCCGCGATGCGAGCATCCTCACCAACGCCGACTACCGCTTGAACATCATGGTGGTGAAGAGCCAGGGGCGTCTGGCCGATGATCATCGTGGTCGTCTCGGTCTGGCGCTGGGCTCCGTGATTGCTGATAACTTGCGAGGCCGCGCACGGCTGTCGCGGCACTTCGAACGGTTGATCATCCACGATCCGCGCCTGGCGCCGCCGGTCAATGCGTTGAATGACTTTCCGTCACGCTTCGTCGCGCTAAATGCCGGCAATCTGCGTCAGGCGCTGCTGGCGTCGGGTTCGATCCCGATGGTCATGGAAGGCGTGCGTGATTTGCCGGGCGCCGGTGCCGGGACGTTTCGCGACGGTGGCCTGCTCGACTATCACCTCGACCTGCCCTACAGCGGCGACGGTATCGTGCTCTATCCGCACTTCACCGACCGGGTGATTCCGGGCTGGTTCGACAAGACGTTGCCGTGGCGCCGTGCTTCGGTGCAGCGCTTGCAGGACGTGCTGTTGCTCGCGCCTTCGAAGGAATACCTGGCGCGCCTGCCCTACGGCAAACTGCCCGACCGCAACGACTTCAAGCGCTTCATGGGCGATGCACCGAGCCGACAGAAATACTGGCACGCGGCGATGGACGAGAGCCGCCGACTGGGCGACGAGTTTCTCGAACTGGCTGCCAATGGTCGCCTCGCCGAGCGCTTGCTGACCCTTTAGTCAGCACGGCCAAACACAAGCTGGTAAACTCGCCGCCTGCCCGAATCGCTGCGGCGAACGCCATCTGAACAGAGCTGAAAACACTGTGGAAATCTTCAAGGAATTTACATTCGAATCCGCCCACCGCCTGCCGCACGTCCCGGACGGCCACAAGTGCGGGCGTTTGCACGGTCACTCGTTCAAAGTGGCAATTCACCTCAGCGGTGACCTCGATCCGCACACCGGCTGGATCCGCGACTTCTCCGAGATCAAGGCGATCTTCAAGCCTTTGTACGAGCGTCTGGATCACAACTATCTGAATGATATTCCCGGTCTGGAAAACCCGACCAGCGAAGTATTGGCAAAATTCATCTGGAATGAAATGAAGCCACTGCTGCCGGAGCTCAGCGCGATCCGCATTCATGAAACTTGCACCAGCGGTTGCATTTATCGCGGTGAGTAACTCGTACTGAACAACACCGCTTATCCTGTGGGAGCTGGCTTGCCAGCGATGACGTCGGCACACGCAACATCAATGTGACTGACCCAGCGCTATCGCGGGCAAGCCCGCTCCCACAGGGTTCAGTGTCTGCTCGCAGAAAAATGAACAGCCGCCATGGCTGTTTTTTTACGCCTATGCTTCTTGGCTCAAACCCGCCAAGAGGACAGGCCCATGACGGACTGGCTGCTCGATCAGGTCTTTGATTTCCATGGCCGACAGGTACGTCATGCCGTGCGCGGCGACGGCCCGCCGCTGGTGTTTGTGCATGGCACGCCCTTCTCTTCCTACGTGTGGCACCGCATTGCGCCGCATTTTTTCGCGACGCACCGGGTGCATTATTTCGACCTGCTCGGCTACGGGCGTTCCGAGCAACCTGATGCGGATGTGTCCCTCGGCATACAAAACCAACTCCTCGCGCAATTGCTTGATCACTGGAATATCCAACGTCCCGACGTGGTCGCCCATGACTTCGGCGGCGCCACCGCGTTGCGCACGCATCTGCTCGATGGCAAGGACTACCGCAGCCTGACGCTGATCGATCCGGTGGCGCTGACGCCTTGGGGTTCGCCGTTTGTGCAGCATGTGCGTCTGTACGAAGCAGCCTTCAGCGGATTGCCCGATTACATTCAGCGCGCCATCGTGCCGACCTATATTCGCGGAGCGATTCACCGCGAGATTCCTGATGATGAATTGGCGCCCTACGTGCAGCCCTGGCTCGGCGATCCGGGCCAAGCGGCGTTCTATCGGCAGATTGCGCAGATGGATGAGCGCTATACCCGTGACGCTGAAAATCAGTACCCGAACATCCGCTGCCCGGTACAGATTCTCTGGGGTGAAGAAGATCAGTGGATTCCCATCGAACGGGGTCGAGCGTTACACAACATGATCCCGGGATCACAATTCCACCCAATCCCCAACGCCGGCCACCTCGTCCAGGAAGACGCCCCTGAAGCCATTGTCGCCGCGCTCCTGCGCTTCCTCTGACCCCACAAAACGATCACAAACATCCTCTGTAGGAGCTGCCGCAGGCTGCGATCTTTTGCTCTTGATCCGCAAAAACAGGATCAAAAGATCGCAGCCTGCGGCAGCTCCGGGATGGGGTCAGCACAAGACTGTGCGAGCGCTGGACTGCTGGCCCTCACATGGGGCCCGGTTGTGTTCAGGTGCACCGCTTTCGCGCCGAAAAGCACCGTCTCGTCTATACATAGCCACAGCGCCCGGTTTGGCACGAGCACTGCAACCCTCCCCGCGTCTTCCCTTTCAGCAAGGACCGCCCCATGACGCAAAACGATTCCGGCAACGATTACCCCCTCAGCGAAGTCCCCCTGCATGCGCGCAAAGGCCTGGCCTCCACGGCGATGGTGTTGCTGGGTTTTACCTTCTTTACCGCGACCATGTTTGCCGGCGGCAAGCTCGGCGTGGCGTTCGGTTTTGCCGAATTGATGGCGGTGATCATCGTCGGCAATCTGCTGCTCGGGGTGTACGCAGCGGGCTTGGGTTATATCGCCTTCAAGAGCGGTCTCAATTCGGTACTGATGGGGCGTTTCTGCTTTGGCGAAGTCGGCAGCAAGCTCAGCGACCTGATCCTCGGTTTCACCCAGATCGGCTGGTATGCCTGGGGCACGGCGACGGCGGCGGTGGTGATCGGCAAGTATTTCAACCTCGATGAGGCCACGGTTCTCGTGTTGATGGTGTTGTTCGGCCTGATGTTCTGCGCCACGGCGTATGTCGGTTATCGCGGGCTGGAGATTCTGTCGTACATCGCGGTGCCGGCAATGATGTTGCTGCTGATGCTGTCGATGTGGGCCGCAACGGTGAAAGTCGGCGGTTTCGAGGGACTGCTGAGCGTTGTGCCCAGTGGTTCGCTGGACTGGTCGACCGCCATCACCCTGGTGTTCGGCACATTCGTCAGTGGCGCGACTCAGGCGACCAACTGGACGCGCTTTTCGCGTTCGGCAAAAGTTGCGGTATTGGCGAGCCTGATCGGGTTCTTCATCGGCAACGGCCTGATGGTGCTGATCGGCGCCTACGGCGCCATCGTCTATCAGCAACCGGACGTGGTCGAAGTGTTGCTGTTGCAAGGTTTCGCCATGGCCGCAATGGCGATGCTGTTGCTGAACATCTGGAGCACTCAGGACAACACCATCTACAACTTCGCCGTCGCCGGTTGCAACCTGCTGCGCACCGGGCGGCGCAAGACCGTGACGTTGGCGGGTGCGGTGATCGGCACCCTGCTCGCCCTGCTGGGCATGTACGACATGCTGGTGCCTTATCTGATTCTGCTTGGCACGGTGATCCCACCGATTGGCGGCGTGATCATGGCCGACTTCTTCTACCGCTGGCGCGGGCGCTATCCGCGTCTGGCCGACGCACGGCTGCCGGCCTTCAACTGGCCGGGCCTCGGGGCCTACGGGATCGGCACCGTCGCGGCGTTCAGCTCGCCGTGGGTCGCGCCGCTGGTAGGGATCGCTGCTGCCGCGCTAACGTATGTCATCTTCACCGCCATACTCGGCGCCCGCAGCGCCAGCGCGCCACTTCAAGACTTATAAGAAGGATTTGCCTGATGCACATCATCAACGCCCGACTGCGCAACCAGGAAGGTTTGCACGAATTGCACCTTGAAGACGGGCTGATCCGCAGCATCGCCCGCCAGACCGAAGCCCCGACCCTGGGCCCCGACGACCTCGACGCCGGCGGCAATCTGGTGGTGCCGCCCTTCGTCGAGCCACACATTCACCTCGACGCGACCCTCACTGCCGGCGAGCCGCGCTGGAACATGAGCGGCACGCTGTTCGAAGGCATCGAATGCTGGGGCGAGCGCAAGGTCACCATCACCGAAGAAGACACCAAGACCCGCGCCAAGAAAACCATTCAGACCTTGGCGGCTCACGGCATCCAGCATGTGCGCACCCACGTCGACGTCACCGACCCGCAACTCACCGCACTCAAAGCCATGCTCGAAGTGCGCGAGGAAAGTCGACACCTGATCGACCTGCAAATCGTCGCCTTTCCGCAGGAAGGCATCGAGTCGTTCCGCAACGGTCGCGAGTTGATGGAAGAAGCCATCCGCATGGGCGCCGACGTGGTCGGCGGGATCCCGCATTTCGAGTACACCCGCGATCAGGGTGTGAGTTCGGTGAAGTTTCTGATGGACCTGGCCGAACGCACCGGATGCCTGGTCGACGTGCATTGCGACGAGACCGACGACCCGCACTCACGCTTCCTCGAAGTGCTTGCCGAAGAAGCACGCAGCCGCGACATGGGCGCCCTCGTCACCGCCAGCCACACCACGGCGATGGGCTCCTACGACAACGCCTACTGCGCAAAACTGTTCCGCCTGCTCGGCCATTCCGGGATCAGTTTCGTCTCGTGCCCGACCGAGAGCATTCACCTGCAAGGGCGCTTCGACAACTTCCCGAAACGCCGTGGCGTGACCCGCGTGAATGAGCTGCTCGAAGCCGGAATGAACGTGTGTTTCGGCCAGGATTCGATCGTCGACCCGTGGTATCCGCTGGGCAACGGCAACATTCTGCGCGTGCTTGAAGCCGGCCTGCACATCTGCCACATGCTCGGTTACCGCAACCTGCAAAGTGCGCTGGATCTGGTCACCGATAACAGCGCCAAAGCGATGAATCTGGGCGAGCGCTATGGCCTGGAACAGGGGCGACCGGCAAACCTGCTGATCCTCTCGGCGGACAGCGATTACGAGGTCATTCGCAGCCAGGGCTTGCCGCTGTATTCGATTCGCGGCGGCAAGGTGTTGATGAAGCGGCAGATGCCGGTGGTGGAGTTCAGCAGCAGTTTGAGCTGAGGCTGAGGGCCCCATCGCTGGCAAGCCAGCTCCCACAGGGTTTTCGGTGAGCACAGTGTGTGTGTGTGTCTGGCCTAGGACTGCTGTGTACACAGACGCAGTGCTCAGCACAAAACCTGTGGGAGTCTGGCTTGCCAGCGATGGCGATTTCAAATTCAACCCATCAACTGCGCCGTACCGAACAATCTGACCCCGATCAATTCACCGTGCTCTTCTTCAAGCAAAATCGGAGCGGTGCCGCCGGGCATCACGACGTGCACCTCGCCCGCGTCGACCCAACCGACTCGCCACGCCGCGCACGCCACCGCACTGGCGCTGGTACCGGAGGAAGCGGTCGGCCCTTCGCCGCGTTCGAACACCCGCGCGACAATTCGCTGCTCGGACTCGCGCACGGCCCACTGCAGATTGACGCCCGCCGGGCAAGGATCACCTTCACCCGTCGGCATCGCGTAAGCAATCCGGGTCAAGCCTTCACTCAGCGGTGATTCGCGCATTTGCTCGTTACTCGGCAATGCGCCAACCTCTGTCAGTAACGTCACACAATGCGGATTGCCGACGCGTACAAACTGGCTGCGGCTCCAAGTCGGATCGAGTTGCGCCAAGAGCCGCACATGGCTCACGGCACGCCCATTGAACTCGCCGCTTTCTATGTTCTGCGCTCCGACCGCATCCGCGCCGAATTCGGGTTGGCCGAGATCCAGCCAGAAACCTTTCACACTTTCGACTTCGGCCGGATTCACCGAAGTTTGCAGCGCATCACCCTTGTCGTGGTGGACGCTTAATCGCGCCCCCTGCTCCGGCATCAATCCCTGTTCGGTCAACGCTTGAGAAAATATCGTCAGGCCGTTGCCACTGCGCTCGGCGAGGGTGCCGTCGGTGTTGACGATCAGCACGTCAAACGGCGGCGAGTTCTGGAAAGGGCCAATCAGCAGGCCATCGCTGCGGTGAGATTTGCTGTTCGGCGGGCGCTGACCTTCCGGCCAGTCGCAGCACAGCGCGATGGCCGCTTTACTCCATGCCTTGCGCGATGACGCACATTCGGTTGCATTCGCTGGCAAATCAATCCCCGCTTCACGCAACGTCGCCGGAGAAACCACCCCATAGATGTTGCCCCGAGCATCGTAGAACTGCGTCATCACATGCCCTTCATCGTTTCGAAAATGGCACTGTAAAACGCAATCCCCTGTGGGAGCGAGCCTGCTCGCGAATGCGTTGCTCAATCGAAAAACATATCCACCGACACACCGCTTTCGCGAGCGGGCTCGCTCCCACGGGTTGGACTGTGCAACGATATCCTCCTGCGTTCCACCAAGTCCTGTGATCGAACCTCGACGCTCAATCACTGTCCCTCGAGGACGCGATGTATTTTTGCCAAGGATCGATATGACCAGCCTCACCCCCCAAGACACGTTCGTCCCCGGACGCATGCAACAGATGTCCACCCGCATCGCTTTTTTCATCGCCGGCCTCGGTATTGCCGCGTGGGCGCCACTGGTGCCGTACGCCAAGGCCCGCGCCGGGCTCAATGAGGGCACCTTGGGATTGCTGTTGTTGTGCCTCGGCGTCGGTTCGATTCTGGCGATGCCATTGGCGGGGATTCTCGCCACGCGGTTCGGTTGCCGACGCGTGGCAACTGGCGGCACGTTACTGATCTGCGCGGCGTTGCCGTTGCTGGCGACGGTGTCGTCGGTTCCGGCGTTGATTGCCACGCTGTTCATGTTCGGCGCCGGGCTGGGTACAGTGGATTCGACGGTGAACCTGCAAGCGGTGATCGTCGAGCGCGCCAGCGGCAAAAACATGATGTCGGGTTTTCACGGCTTGTTCAGCCTCGGCGGGATTGTCGGCGCGGCGGGCGTCAGCGCCCTGCTCGGCCTTGGTATGTCGCCGCTGGGTGCGATGCTGGTGGTGGTCGCGGTGCTGATCGGCGCGCTGTTCAAATGCGTCCCGCACATGCTGCCGTATGGCAGCGAAAGCTCGGGTCCGGCCTTCGCGGTGCCGCACGGCATCGTGCTGTTTATCGGCGGGATGTGCTTCATCGTATTCCTCACCGAAGGCGCGGCGCTGGACTGGAGCGCGGTGTTCCTCGCTCAGGAACGCGGGATCGACACGGCCTATGCGGGTTTGGGTTACGCGGCATTTGCCCTGACCATGACCGCCGGCCGCTTGATGGGCGACCGGATTGTGCGCAGTGTCGGGGCGACGCGGATCATTCTGTTTGGTGGCCTGTTGGCGGCGGCAGGCTTGTTCCTGGCGACGTTCGCGCCAAGCTGGCAACTCGCTCTGGTCGGTTATGCGGTGGTCGGTGCCGGTTGTTCGAACATCGTGCCGGTGCTGTACACGGCGGTGGGCAAGCAGACGGTGATGCCGGAAAGCATTGCCGTGCCGGCGATCACTACGCTGGGTTATGCGGGGATTCTGGCGGGGCCGGCGGTGATCGGTTTCGTCGCGCATGCCAGCAGCTTGAGTTTTGCGTTTGGGCTGATGGCGGTGTTGTTGGTGGCGGTGGCGATTGGCGGGAAGGTGTTGAAAGTCTGAACCGAGTGCAGCTGCCAGATCGCGAACTGTGTGGGAGTTGCTGAAGGCTGCGGTCTTTTGATTTGGTTTTTTGGGGGTTGGGTTTGGGGTTTGGAGGCATATCCGTTGGTGCGGGTGCTGCCGCTGGCGGTTTCGCTCTTACAGCGAGTCCCTTTTTCAAACGCCAAAAAGGAACCAAAAGGCATTGCCCCGGCGTACGGCACTTCGCTGAGGCTCAGTGTTCCCTCGCTACGGTGTCCATCCGGGGGCATCGCCTCCGGTTTGCTTCGCTGCACCTGCTCTCGATGAATGCGGCTTCGCCGCACGGCGCTACGCGCCTACCCCCCGGATGAACACCTTCGCTCGGCCTGCCGATGGGGCAGAAGATCAAAAACCCAAGCCAAAGCCAAAGCCAAGCAGATCAAAAGATCGCAGCCTTCGGCAGCTCCTACAGGTGAGTTGATTACATCTGCCTGAGATTGGTCAGCTGTCAGACCGCCGTCGCGAGCAAGCTCGCTCCCACAATGGGATCGAGTACACCCGCCAGAGCCTGGTCGGCTGGCAGGCCACTATCGCTGGCAAGCCAGCTCCCACAATTTTGATTTGCGAACACCCAATACGGCGAAGTCCGCCCCACTCAACACAATGAGCGTTAGCTCGGCTGCAGCTTTTGATCTTCAGGCCCGTCGGCAGGCTGAGCGGAGGGATTGATCCGGGGGTGGGAGCGCAGCGACCGTTTGGCGCAGCCAAACACATCGAGAGGAGGTGCAGCGAAGCAAACCGGAGACGATGCGCCCGGATCAATCCCGGAGCGAAGGAACCCGAGCCACAGCGAGGGCCGAACGTCAGGGCAAAGCCTTTTTGGTTACTTTTTCGGCGTCTGGAAAAAGTGACCCGCCGTAAGGGCGGAACCCTAAGTAGCCATCACCGCAGCAACGGATATTCACCCAATCAACCAATCAATCAAAACCCCACGCTGGCCTGCACAAAGAACGTACGAGGCGCCCCCACATACATCCCCGAATTGTTATCACTGGAGCGGGTGAAATACTGCTTGTCGAAGACATTCTTCACCCCGGCGCCCAGCTTCAGGTTCGACACCTGCGGCCCGAAGTCATAACCGCCGCGCACGTTCCAGGTCACATAACCCGGAATATCACCGTACTGCCCATCCGCCGTGCCGTCAGTGATGTAGTTACCGTTAAAACTACCATCGGCGTTCACACCAGTGCCCGGCGAACGCTGTTTCGACTGGGCGAAACCGTCGATGTTGTAGGTCCAGCGATTGACGTCATAGCGCAAACCAACGGTCGCCACCTGACGTGAGTAGAACGGCAGGTCACGGCCCTTGAAGCCTGGAATCTCGCCTTCATAGGTCGCACGGGTGTAAGTCAATCCAGCGTTGGCCGTCAGACCCTCAAGGCGCGGATCCAGCGCCGCCATATCGTAGTGCATCGAGGCTTCAATGCCCTGATGCTTGGTCGCACCGAGGTTGGTCCAGCCCACGTCATTGCTGATGTATTGCAGTTCGTCGTCGAAGTCGATGTAGAACAGCGTCACTTCCCCGCCCCACACGTCATCGTTGTAACGCGTGCCGATCTCGTAGGTCTTGGCCTTTTCCGGTTGCAGACCGTTGGCGGTGTTATCGCCCGAGCCGCCCTGCCCCAGCTGGAAATATTGCAGGCTGCCGAACGAGGTTTCGTAGTTGGCAAACAGCTTCCACGCGTCTGACAAGTGATACATCACGCTCAACGCTGGCAGCGGTTCATTGCTTTCGATGCTGCGGTTTTTCTCTGGCACCGGTCTGCCGGCCGTGTCGAGCACCGCGCGATCGTGCCAATCCGTGCTGATGTGCTCGAAGCGAATGCCCGGCGTGATGGTCCAGTTGCCGACGTCGATTTTGTTGTCGATGTAAACCGAGTTGGCCTCGGTGCCGCCGGTACGATCCTGGAACACGTGGCCGTCGGAAGTCGGCGTGGCGACAGGCTGGTTGTTGACCAGCGCCAGTCGGCTCGACTGTTCGTGCATCGCCTCTTTCAGATAGCGATAACCGACGCTGACTTCCTGGGTGGTCGGGCCGACGTCGAACACGCGCGATACACGCGGCTCGATGCCCAATGTGTAGTAAGAGCGCGGATACGAACTGAGGGTTTTCTGGTCGCGTGCGGCGATGGTGCTGCCACGGAAACTGTCGGTGTAGTAGGTCAGCACTTCAGCCTGAGTGCGCTCGTCGATCTGGCGAATCCACTTGAACGACACGTCCTTGCGTCGGCCCGTAAAGCTGTCGTAGTCGCGCACCGACTCATACGGATTGTCGTCGTACTGCTTCTGCGTAAGGCCGCCCGGCATGTCGGCGCTGGCGTCGTAGTAATGTAAACTGAGACTGAAATCATCCTGATCGGTCGGCGCCCAGTGCGTCTTGAGGAGCACGTCGTCAATGTCGTTGCCGTTGTTGCGCTCGCGGTAGCCGTGGCCGTTGACGCCCGAGTACAACAGCGCCACGCCCATGCCGTTGTCGGCGGTGCCGCCGAGGAACGCCGTGTCGATGTGCTTCCAGCCACCATACTGGGTGGTTTCCAGCGTGGTGCCGATCTCGCCAGTGGTTTTTTCCGGGATCGCGCGGGTGACGAAGTTGATCACGCCACCGACGTTTTGCGGCCCATAACGCACGGAGCCGGCACCACGAACCACGTCGATGCTGTCGAGGTTGCCCGACGAGATCGGCGCCATCGACAGTTGTGGCTGACCGTACGGCGCGAACGCTGCCGGTACGCCGTCGATCAGCACGGTGGAGCGTGGCGACAGACGCGACGTCAGACCGCGCACGCCAACGTTCAGAGCAATGTCGCTGCCGCCGGTGCCGTTGGAGTCCTGCACCTGTACGCCGGGCACGCGTTTGAGCACGTCGCTGACGTTCATTGCGCCCTGCTCGACCATCGCTTCGCGGCGAATCACCGTCCGCGCGCCGGGGTGGTTTTGCACCACGGCCGCATTCGCGTCGCCGAGCCAGTCGCCGACCACTTTAATATCGGTCACGCCCAGTTCCAGCGGGCCGTTGGTGGCGGCAGAACTCGCGGCGGGCGACAGCGTCACCGAGCCTTCGTTGATCTGATAATCCAGACCGCTGCCTTGCAGCAATTGGCGCAGCGCCTGCTCTGGCGAGATATCACCGTCGACTGCCGGGGCTTGTTTGCCGGCGACCAGGTCCGGACTGAAAAACACTTGCAGCGAGGTTTGCTGGCCCAGTTCACTCAAGGCCTGACCCAGCGGCTGCGCGCGAATATGAATAGCTTCAGCAGCGAACGCCAAAGGCACGGCGGCGTTGACCGCCAGCGCGAGGGCCAGCGGCAACCAAGGAGATTTTTTGTTGTTGGCAGTGATGGTTTTCACGTCGAACGTAGTCCTGTGGATCGCAAGAGTGTGCGGCTGTTAATGCAAACCAGTTGCAGTTGAACAGGAAGACGATGAACTCGAAAAAAACCTGAATGTTATTTTGAAATTATTTCCTGGCTGCCATCCGCGAGAGTGCGAATGGCCACCGGCAGAATGTTCGGCAAGGCCTTGAGCAAGGCGTCGGTGTTGTCGGATTTGAACACACTGGTGAGGCGCAGATTGGCCACGCCGGGGTTGCCGACGGTCAGCGGTTGCTCGCGATAACGCGACACTTCAGCGGCTACTTCACTGAGGCGGGCGTTGTTGAACACCAGTTTGCCGCCGCGCCACGCCGTCAGCTCCGCCGGGTTGACTGCGTAGGCTGCCGCGACTTTGCCTTGCGCATCGACGTGGGTGCCGAGGCCGGCGGTCAGGTTGATAAATTCGTTGTCCGGCGCATCGTGTCCCTGCACTTTCACTGTGCCCTGCTCCACCGCCACCCGTGTCTGCGTCACATCGCGGCGCACATCGAAGCGCGTTCCGGTGACCGTAATCTTGCCGCTCCCCGCCTCGACCACAAACGGTCGCGAGCTGTCGTGCTCGACGCTGAACATCGCCTCGCCTTCACTCAATTCGATGAGCCGGCGATCCGTTTCATAACGCACCTGCAAGCGACTGCGGCTGTTGAGGTCGATCACCGAGCCGTCCGGCAATGCCACATGCTTGCGCTCACCGAGCGCGGTGGAGAATTCTGCGCTGTAACCGCCCGGGTGATTAAGGCCGCTGAACAGCCCCAGTCCAAGCGCCACCGCCAGCACACTGGCGGCCACCGCATAACGCAGCAGCGGACGCCGTTCGCGGCGCGCCGGTCGGGTTTCAGCGAGGGCTTTGAGGCGTGGCGCCGGCAGCAGGTCAGCCGCCGTCCACAGCCCTTGCAGCAACTGGAATTCATCGCGGTGTTGCGGATGTTGATTCAGCCAGGCGTCAAAGCGCTGCTGCTCGTCGGCACTCACGGCCGGCTCCTGCAAACGCACAAACCAGCGAGCCGCGTCATCGCGCACCGTCGTTTGCCCGCACGCGCAATCACGAGTATCCATCATGGAATGTCCTGTTTGGCCGGGGATTCAATTACACACAGCCCCGTGCAGGAGCTGCCGAAGGCTGCGATCTTTTCGTCACAACGCAGATTCACGACTGCAGCCCGTCCAGTCGATCACGCAGATGCCGCAGGGTGCGGATCATATACTTTTCGACCATGTTCTTGGACAGCCCCAGGCGTTCTGCGATTTCCGCCTGGGTCAGGCCTTCGATCTTCTGCCAGACAAAAATCTTCCGGCAATTGACCGGCAGCTCCGCGAGCGCCCGTTCGATGGAGTCAGCCAACTGGATCGCATGCATGTAATGCTCCGGGTCGCCGGATGACGACGCACTGTGATCGATCGCCTCTGACTCCATGGCGCCGCGCCGATCCTCCCGCCGATAGCCATCGACCGCAATATTGCGCGCGGTCTGGTGCAAATACGCCCGGGGTTGCTGCACCTCTGCCGAATCGGATTCAAGCACACGCACAAAGGTGTCGTGCGCCAGATCCTCGGCCTGCGCGCGATTGCGCAGGCGACGAGTCCAGGTGCCGATCAACTCTTCGTAATGCTCGAAAAAGCCGGGTCTGCGGGGACGCATGGGGGTATGGGTGTTGTGCTGAGGAAATGAGCGCGAATAGTAATGGTTACTATTAAGACCGGCAAATCATTCCGATCATAAGCAAATCCCCCCCTGTAGGAGCTGCGGCACGCTGCGATCTTTTGATCCTGGTTTTGCAAGATCAAAAGGTCACAGCCTGGCGCAGCTCCTACACGGGAGTATCGGGATCAGCCTTTTTCGTCGATTCCGGCCTGCAGGGTTTGGGTATCGAGATGCCCGCTCAAGGTGACCGGGCCGACTTTCAGATCACCGTTCTCAAACGACACCTTCGGCGCGTTTTCCTCGGTTTTTTGTGGCAGATCCAGGCCAGCCTTGATGCCGTAATCGCGATTGTTCAGGTCGGTGCTGCTGACCTTCGAACCACCCAGATCAACCTTGCCGTCACTCGCCGAAATGCGCGCGCCGGTCAGTTGTGTCGCGCCGCCTACATTCAGCTTTACACCTTGACTGGCGCTGATGCCGGACGCCTGCGCGACGCTGTTCTTGTGCGCGTATTCGCCCTGCGCTTTCAGCGTCGGTTTGTAGTCAGTGCCGGCGAGTTTTTCCTTGTCGTTCGGTGGGTTCTTCTTGGCGGTCAGGCCCAGATCCACGTCAACCTTGGCGCTTGTCTTCGAGTCCTGACGGCTGGCGACTGCCAGATCACCTGCGACATTCCCGCTGACAGTCTTCGCATCGATTCGCGCGCCAGCCAACTCTGCATCTCCTGCGCTGTTCAACACCACACTGTCAGCCTTGATCTGGCTGTTCTGCTGCGTGGTGCTCTGCAGGTAATCCACGCCAACCTTGGCCCCGGCATTGAAGCCGTGATCGCTGCTGGCCTTCTCATCGGCGGCTGTCGGTTTCTTGCTGCTCAGGTTGCCGCCGGCATTCAGTGCGACATTCCAGTTATTACGGCTTTCAGTGGACTGTGCCGACTCCTGAACGTAGCCGCCCTTCTGTGCATCGACGTTGACGTTTGGTGCACTGACTTGCGTGCCTTGCAGACGAACAGCGTCACCGCTTAGGGTGATCCCGCTCTGACTGTTGAGTTGGCCACCGGTCAGTGTTTGTGAGTGCTCATTGACCCGACCGATGTTGAAGTTGCCACTGAGATTGCCGCCCTGATCGCGGCTCTTCTCGCTGCTGGATTTGCTGCCGCCGCCCTTCAAGCCGCCGCCGAGATTGCTGCCGGTGGCAGTGTGAGTGTCGGTGGCTGCTTGCAGATCAAGCTTGCCATCAGCATGCAGATCGATGGCGCCAGCGCTGTCGGTTGTGGTGCCTTGCTGGACCTGATTGCCGCCGCTGCTCAGTTGCACCGGGCCGTTGCCGGTGATGCTTGCGACATGGGCCTGAGTGTCAGAGGTCTGCTTGCCGGTGTGGTCGAGCTGGAACCCGGCGCCGAGATCGACGTTGGTGCCATCGCTGCCCGGCAAGGTGCCGACCGTCAGCGAGCCATTGCCGCGCAGACTGGCATCACTGCTGTTCTGGCGATCGTTGGCCTGATTGAGCGCAAGATCGCCGTCGGTCTTGATGTTCACGCCGCCCTGCCCGCCGTCGAAACGGCTGCCTTCGAACTGCGCGTCGCCACCGACCTTGATGTTCACACCCTGGCTGCCGGCATAAGCGCCGACCACCGCCGTGGAACTGTCCTTGCTCGACTGCCTGCTGCCACCCGCGCCGCTACCGGCGACATTCACGTCTTCGCCGGTTTTGGTGTAGACCCGCACGTCGACTTTGGCATCCACCGAGCTGTCGGTACTGGCGTGGGTATTGCTCGCGGCATCGGCAACCAGTTTGTCGGCGCTGATGTTCACTTTACCGGCGCTGGCGTTGTACTGCGTGCCTTGGTCGTGCAGCGTTCCGGCGACGTTCACGTCGACAGTGCCGCCGTCAAAACGACTGACCACAGCGTTGCTGCCTTGCTCGGTTTTCTCGGCGCTGCCGTGACCGACCGCGACGTCGATACCGACGTTCGGCTGACCGAGATTGGCCAGTGCATCCTTGTCCGGCACCTTGGCGTTCAGCACATCTTTAACCGCACCAGCGATAGGCCGGGCGATGTCTTTGTACTCGACGTTGGCGCCGATGTCCGCCGACCAGTTGCTCTGGTTATGGGTGCTGCTTTCGGTGTTGCTGGCCGCGCGGTTATCGACTTCGTTGGCCGCGATGTTCAAACCGTTGCCAGCCTTCACTTGCGCGCCTTCGGTGGCGAGCTTGCCGGCGTTGATCGTCAGGCTACCGTTGCTCTGCACGCTGGTGGTTTGCGCAGTGGTTTTGCTGCTGGTGTCCTGCGAGGTGCTGTGGGCGAAGTCGATGCCACTGCCGGCGCGATCGAGGCCGCCGGTGTAATAGAAACCGCCGCCGGTGCTGGACTGGTCGGTGGAGGTTTTGTGACTGTCCTGCTCGGCCAGCAACGACACGTTTTTACCGCTCAACGTCGTGTCGCCCGCGGTGGATTTAACGTCCGCGCCCTTGAGGGTCACGTCGCCGCCCGCCTTCACTTGCACGCTACCGCCGCTGAGGCTGGAACCTTGCTGGGTCACGTCGTTACGGGTCACGGTTTGTTGCTTGTCTTCGTAATGAATCCCGGCGCGATATTGCTCTGGCGTCTGCTCTTTGGCGTAGGCATCGAAGCCACGGGTTTCAGTCGTGGCGCTGCTGTCGTGGCTGTTCTGCGCGGAGTGCACGTTCACATCCCCCGCCGCATCCGCCGTCAACGCGCCGCCCGCCTTGACGGTCGAGCCGGCCACTTCGATATCTTTGGCGCTTTTGAGCTTGAGGTTGCTGTCGGACACCAGTTCGCTGCGCACCGTGGTGCTGTCCTTGGCGTTCTGGCGCGACTCGTCCTTGCTGATGCCGAAGAACTTGCTGTCCTTGTCATGATTGTTGCTGTGCGAGGTGTCTTGCACGCCGTCGACGATCAGCGAACCCTTGTCGCTGATCACGCTTGCGTCGGTGCCGCCACGGACCTGGCTGCCGCTGATGCGTACGTCGTCAGCCTTGACGATCAGTTTGCCCGCCGCATTGACCTTGCTGCCCTGATGCTGGGTCTGACCCTTGTCGGCATCACCGGTTTTGCCAAAGAAACCACCGCCAACCAGATCGCCAGAATAGCGATTGTCGTTGCTGCGATCGGTGCGTGTGGCCGTGGTGATTTCCACCTGTTTGCCGGCCAGTTGCAGGTCGCCCGCACTGTTCAACTCGGCACCTTCGGAACGCAACAGCGCTGCGGTTTGCAGGGCGATATTGCCAGCCTTCAACTGGCTGGTGACACTGCGCTGCTCTTCGCTGCTGGTGTTCCAGTTGGCTTTCCACAAGTGTTTGCGGTGATTGCCCTGATCGGTCTGGGTGTGGCTTTCGGTGGCGGCAGTCAGACGCAGATCACCGCCACTTTGCACGCTGAGATTCTTCGCCGCTTCGACTTTTGCAGCCTGCAACCGAGTGTCTTTGCCGGAGGACAATGTCGCGTCGCGACTGGCGATAATCTGGCTGCCGTGCTGTCGCGACTCGCTGTCGGTTTGGGTACGGTCGTAGGTTTCCCACGTGATGCCGATGGTGCTGTTACTCCAGTTTTCGCGCTTTTCCTGGAGCTTGCGGCTTTCGACGGTACTCAGGGTCAGATTGCGCTTGGCATCGACGCTAACGTCACGACCACTGACATCGGTGGCGGCCAATGTCAGGTCCTTGCCGCTGTGCAGACCGACATCGCCCTGGCTGCTGCGGATACCCGCGCGCGTCACGTCGAGACTGTTCGTCACTGCATCGCCGCTGACACTGAGGTCGCCGGCAGAACGAATCTGCACGCCATCGCGCCCGGCCACTTGTACCGCGCCAACTCGCACGCCAGCGCCTTCAGCGGTGCTGACGATGTTGATGCGTCCGGCTTGCATCGCCCCGAACAGGCTGGCGTCGATGCGTTGATCGGCGGTGTTGCCTGCCGGGTCCACAGTCTTCACCTGGCCGCTGGCGTAATCGACCTGATTGCGGCCAACGGTGAGGTTGAGTTGGTCGCGGGCATTGAGCGCGCCCTGGCTGTCGATACGCGGGGCAATCAGGTTGATCGAGCCCTCGCCGTTACGCAGGCCGCCGTTCTGAATCTGCAACTGGCCGCTGGCGTCACGGGTGTTCAGGGCTTGCAGTTTGCCGTCGTTCAACTCCGGGCGACCGACCACCAGATTGGCGTTCGGCGTGTTGATGAAACTGCCGCCATTCACCGAAATGCCATTGGGGTTGGCCAGCACGTAATCGGCGGAGCGACCGAAGATTTCCTGTGCGCCGTTGATGGCCGACGGGTTGCGGCTGATCACTTCGTTGAGGATCACGCTCGCCGCTTGCCCTTGCAGTTGCGGGTTGGCCGCCAGTTGGCCGGCGAGTTGCGATTGCCCGGCCTGCAAGGCGTTGTTCAGCACCAGACCCTGGCGGTCGACGTTGTAGTCGAGGAACTGATTGTGCGACAGGCCCGAGCCGTTAGGCGCGACGATATTGACGATGGGCACACCGCCCTGAGTCTGCAATTGCGCGGTGCCGCCCGGTCCGGGAGCGACGACTACGCCACCGGCCAAAGCGCTCGGCAGGTGCACGGCGAAGAACAGACTGGCGATCGCCCAACGCAATTTGCCCCGTGGGGAAAGATGAAATGCAAAGGTAGGTGCTGGCATAAGAACGTCTCCATGTAAGTACGGCATCACGTCGCGCGTTTTGGTGTTGGCCGTGGCTGTCGCGCTCAGATCCGACGGCTGTTTGTTCACTGCATTGTTCGTATCAGTCATATCTGCACCCCGACCCGCATCAGCCAGGTTTCGGGCTCGTGTTGCAGTCCGTTTGGGGTGTTGAGGGCGCGTTGGTAATCTACGTCCACTTGCAGGTTCTTCCAGCCCAGATTCAGGCCGACACTGGCGCCGCTCAGGCGTTGACCCTGAGCGCCGTGATCGGCCTTGATCCAGCCGTGGTCGAGGCCGACACGCGGGGTCATCTGCACCGGCCATTCGCTGCGCAGCGGCAGGCGCAAGGTGTTGCGCCAGATCGCACCGCTGGCACCGGAGGCACTGCTGACGCGATAACCGCGCACCGCCGAATCGTCGGTACCCAGCAGTTGCTCGATGGCTGGCAGCGGATCAGGGCTGTACTGCAAATTGAGTTGGCTCTGCCATTGCCAGACTTGCGCGCCGAACTGGCCATTGCGCCATTGACTGAGGCCGGCGCGGTACTTGCGAAACTGTGCCTTCGGCAGGTTGTTGATCGCCTGTCGGGAATCGTCATCGGCACCGAACCAGCGCAGGCCTTGTGCGTAATTGACGTCGAGATTCCACACCGCGCGGTCGAGCCAGAACAGATTGAGCCCGGCTTCGGCCACGGTCAGGGTCGGGCTCTGGATGCCCAGACGGACGTGTTGCAGATAACTGTCGACGTCCTTGTGCGCCAGTTGCAGATTGGCGCTGAGCTGGCGGCTCTGGTCGCGCCACAACACGCGGTCGGCGCGCAGGCTGACCTGGTCAGTGATGCCGGTGCTGTGAAAAGTCGTGCTCGGCAATTTGAACGGCGCGCGGTATTCGGCGTGGCTGGCGAACACGCTGTAGGTCCAGTAGCCGTAGGGGATCGCGTAATACAGGCTGGCGTTGCGGCTATAGCGGTCGCCCTGATTCAACGTGTCACTGGCGCTGAGGCTCAACAGGTCGTTGAGTTCCAGCGGGCTGTCGAGGCTCAGACTGAGGGTATCGCGGTCGCGCCCGGTGCTGGCGCTGCCGAGGTTGTCGATCCCTGCATTCAAGGCCCAGCGCGAGTGCCCGGTGGTGCGCGAACGCAGGATGATCCGTGAGGCGCCGGGCTGACTGCCGGGGGCGATGTCGGCGGTGAGGTCAACCGAGCGCAAGCGGTTCAACTGATCCAGCCCCTGCTCCAGATCGCGCAGGTTCAACGGCCCACCGAGCATGCCCGGGAACGCACCACCGAGGGACACCGGCAGGTTTTGATCGGCCAGTTCGATGGACTCGATGTAGCCTTCGTCAATCCGGATATCCAGCGACTGCCCCGCCGCCGGTGCGCTCACCAGGTAGGGACGGCTGGCGATGTAGCCCTTCTCGACGTAAATCGCGGTGATGGTCGCCAGCAGATGATTGATCTGGCCGACGCCCATGCACGGCGCGAGCAGCGGCTTGATGCGGGCATTGAGTTTGTCGCTGTCGATCAACGTGACACCGCCGATGCGCGTGCCGCTTAACGGCCAGCAGCGCTCATCGGGAGTAACGGTTTGGGGAATCGCTGGAGTGACCGGCGCCGGGCCGAACGCGCCGCGCTCCAACTGACGTTTTCTTTGCTCAAGTTGCAGCTGTTGCAAATCGCGCTGTTGCTGTTGCTGCTGGCGCAGCACTTCCTGGCCCGGTGCGACAGGTTCGGCCGCTTCAAGCGAGGACGCAACCACGCTCAACACAACGACCGACCACAGCGGCCAACGCGTGACATAACGAGGAAAAACAGCGCGAATCGAATACGGCACGCAACATCCTTGCGATCATTGAATGGCGTAATGCCACATCATCAATGATCGTGATAGTCGGAGCCCTCCTACACAAATGCAAGACGCTTCCTACAGCGCTTACATTTCTTAAACAATTGCTTTTGTTGCTCTTATTGTTAGCAGCAACGCCACGGCACTGCAGGCTATCAGGGTTTCCCCGAGGGCCTGAGACCACCCGGCGAGCATCATGCCCGCGCCGATCAGCAGGTAATAAATCAGTCCCAACAAAGCTCCGGCAGTGCCGAGACGATCCGAGTAATTGACCAGCGCCAGGCCAAGAATATTGGGGATTGCCATGCCGAACGCCAGCACGATCAGCAACATCGGCAGCACAAACGCGCCGCTGTCCTGCAGCCACCAGACGCCAATGCCACCGAGCAAACCGGTGACGGCGGCGAGCCGGATCAACTGCATCGCGGCACACCCTGCCTGCAACAAACGCCTGTTGGCCCATGCGCCAAAACCTGAGCCCAGCGCGAGGATCACGCCGCTGTAGCCGAACCATGTTGCGTCCAGATTCAGACGCTGAAAAATGAACGGGCCAAGGCTGTAATAACTGAACAGCGCCACATTGAACGCAGCAATCCATAACGCCGAGCGCCAGATGCCCAAGTCGCGCAACATCCGTGCGAGGGTTTCCCACACACAAACGTGGGGCGTTTGCTGAGGGCGGGTTTCCGGCAAGGCGTAGCAACTCCAGAGCCACAGCGTCGCAGCGATTAAAACCAGCGCAATCAGCACGCCGCGATAGCCGAATGCTTCGACCAGACTGGCACCGCTGAACAAACCGATCGCCGGACTGGCCGCCAACGCGATGCCCACCAGGGAAAACACCTGCGCCAGTTCTGCGCCTTTGAAACGGTCACGCAGCAAAGTTTGCGTGACCACTGAGCCCACCGCCACGCCGAATGCCGCCAAACCCTGCGCCAGCAGCAGACCGTTGAAACTGCTGACCCGCAGCGCGATAACCGTGGCGACCGCGTAGATCGCCAACCCCACAAGCATGACCGGACGCCGGCCGATGCGATCACACAATCGCCCCCACACCACCACGCCCACGGCAAAGGCGAGAAAGTAAACCGACAAAGTCTGCGCTGCCGCCTCAGGACTGACTTCAAACACCCGACCGATATCCCCCAGCGCCGGGCTGTACAGGGTCTGCGCAATCTGCGGAAACATCAGCAACGCTATCGCCAGCGGTAACAGATTTCTGTTGTTCATTATTTATGACTCCTCGAGTAAACCGTCGGGGAGTTTAAGAACTGCTGGCTGGCGTATTATCCGAATCCTGCCAATTTATCGCGCAAATCGGACAACCCATGGCCTGGATCGACGCCCACACTCTCTTTGATGCAAACCATTACTCGGCGCCGGTGATCGGCATCGCAGCGATACTGGGTGATCACGATTCCGGACAACATCAGCATCTGCACGGGCAACTGCTGTACACCCGCCAGGGCTGCACGCGCATCACCCTCGCGCAACAATTGTGTCTGCTGCCCCCGTCGCGTGCGGCGTGGATTCCGGCGGGGGTGAGCCATCGCGCGGTGATGCAGCAAAGCGTCGATTACCGCTCTATTTACCTGATCCCGGAACTGTGCCGCGAGCTGCCGCAACAGGTCTGCGTTATCGAAGTCAGCCCTCTGCTGCGCGCCGTGCTGGAGCCCATGGCCACGGCGGATTTCGACACTGATTGGCAACAGGGCAAATTCGCCCATCTACTTGGCTTGTGCCTGAGCGAAATTGTTGAAGCGGCACAACAACCGATGTTGTTGCCGTTGCCACGAGACAAGCGTTTGCGGCCACTGCTCGCAACACCGGAACAATTGCCGCCGGAACTGCAGGTGCTGGAACGCCAGATCGGCGCCAGCAGCCGCACCATTGGCCGAATCTTCCAGCGCGAGACCGGCATGAGTTATCAGCAGTGGCGCCAGCAATGGCGGTTGATGCGCGCCATGGAGTTGCTCGCCACCGGACGCAGCCTCAGTTATTGCAGCTTCGAACTGGGCTTCGCCAGTGACAGCGCGTTCATCGCGTTCTTCAAAGCCATGACCGGCAGCACACCCGGCCAGTGGCTCAAATAAACATTTGAAGACCGGCGCACGCCTCCACGCAAATTGTGATGTGGCCTCAGGCCTGAGGCGTTTTGCGGAAGCCTACCGCCAAGCGGTTCCAGCTATTGATGGTGCTGATCGCGACGCTCAGGTCGACCATTTCCTTGGGCGAAAACTGCGCGGCAACGACGTCGTAGTCTTCGTCCGGCGCGTGGGTCAGGCTCAGTTGGGTCAGCGATTCGGTCCACAGCAGCGCGGCGCGCTCACGGTCACTGAAGAATGGCGCTTCACGCCATGCGGTCACCGCGAACAGGCGCCGTGGAGTTTCGCCCCCCTTGATTGCATCGGCGGTGTGCATGTCGATACAGAAAGCGCAGCCGTTGATTTGCGAGGCGCGCAGCTTGACCAGTTCGATCAGGGTTTTTTCCAGCGGCAGCTTTGAGACGGCGGTTTCCAGGGCGATCATCGCTTTCAGGGCGTCCGGGGAAGCAGTGTAGAAATCGATACGAGGTTGCATGGTGGTTTTCCGGGGCAAGTGAATGTGTGGCTACGTTAGCCCCGGTGCAGCGCTCGGCAAATAGCCAATATTCCTGAAGAACAGTAGGCCACTCCATCGACCGCTCGTCACTCGGGCGGCACCAAGCGTTGGCGGCCTCAGACCAATATCAGGTAAATCCCCTCTTTGGAGACGTACCATGATGACGCGCAAACTTACCTCGTTACTGCTCGCTGGCCTGCTGGCCACGGCATCGGCTGCCAGCTTCGCTGCCAACGACGGCGCCGATGCAACGGGCACCAAATCGGGTTCCACCAGCGGCTCGACCATGCCACCGGACAACACGCCGGGCGCGCCATCGGGCGGTAACGGCGCCGACGGCACCGGCACCAACGGCGGCGCCAGCGGATCGGGCTCCGGTGCTGGTGGTGGCACCGGTTCGGCAGGCGGCGGCACCGGCGGTGCGGGCGGTGGCACGGGTGGCTGAACGAACAAGAGCCATCAGTGGTAAACCAATTTCACAGGATCAATGCAAAACCAATGTGGGAGCGAGCCTGCTCGCGAATGCGGTGAGTCAGCCAAATCATTTTTACTGACACAGCGCTTTCGCGAGCAGGCTCGCTCCCACAGTTATTTTGTGTCAGCGGTCGTAGCGCATCAGCTCACCGGTGCCGTCATCCGTAGACAGCACCGCCGCCCGATTGCGCCCGGCATTTTTGGCCTGATACAACGCCGCATCCGCGCGCTTGATAAACACTTCAATGCTGTCATTGCCGCTGGGGACAAACGAGTAGCAGCCCAAACTGACCGTCAGATAACCAGTGGGCGAACCACTGTGGGTGATGCGTTTGTCGATCACGCTGCGGCGAATCTGCCCGGCAATCGCCAATGCGCCATTGATGTCTGTGTCGGGCAATAAAACCGCGAACTCCTCGCCCCCGTAACGCACGACCAGATCGGACTTGCGCTGGCAGCAGTTCTTCAGCACCTGGGCCACCTGCGTCAGGCAATGATCGCCCGCCACATGCCCATAAGCATCGTTGTAACGCTTGAAGAAATCGATATCGAGCATGATCAGGCTGACCGGACTGACCTGCCGCGCACCACGGGCAAACTCGATCTCCAGCGATCGCTCGAACAGGCGCCGATTGGCCAGCCCGGTGAGGCTGTCGTGAGTGGCGATCTGCTCCAGCGCCCGTTGCGCCTTGCGCAGGTTTTTCTCGATCCGCTCGCCGTCGCGCACCTGATGGATAAACACCCAGCCGAACAAACCGATACCCAGCATCACCAACGCCACAATCACGCTGGACTGAAACGCGCGTTCATACCAACCCTTGAGAATCGTGTCTCGCGAAGTCGCGGCCGACACCACCAGCGGATACGCCGACAGTTGCCGGTAGCCGTACAAACGGGTGACACCATCGACGACCGATTTGAACATCGCCGTTCCGGCAGAGGCATTGGGCAACAGCGACTGATAAATTTCGCCTTTGGCCAGTGAAGTGCCAATCAGGGATTCATCGTACGGCCGGCGGGCGAGCAAAGTGCCGTCAGTCAGGCCGATAAACATGATCCCGTTTTCATCGAGGCTGAAGCTTTTAAAGAACTGCTCGAAATACGACATTTTGATCCCGGCCAGCAACACACCCTGAAAGTTGCCGGCACGATCGTTGACGCGTTTGGAGATCGGGATGATCCATTCGCCGTTCTCGCGGCTGCGAATCGCCGGGCCGATATGCGCTACCGCCGAGACGTTCTGCTGATGAAACTTGAAATATTCGCGATCAGCCACGCTGTTGCCATGGGGCAGATCAGGGAATGAGGTAACGACCCAGTGCCCTTGGTCGTCGAACAGAAACATGCCGTGCAACTGCTCCAGCTGCTGCACCCGTCGGGAGAACGTTTTCTGCAAGCGCGGTTTTAGCGCCGTACCGTAACCATCGTCCTGAACCCAGTCGACCAGACTGGTCAGCACCAGGTCCGCCGCCAGAAACGTATCCTCTGCCTGCTGTGCCATCGCCCGAGTCAGGTTGCTCGAGGCCATTTGCGCAACCGCCAGATCCTGGCGCCGCGACTGCTCAAGTTGCAGGTACAGCAAACCAAACAGGCACAAACTCACCGCAACGATAAACAGCACCGCCGCTTTGCGCAGCGGCAGACGCTTTAGCGTGCCGGGAGCCTGATGTGGATCGTGAATGGGGATTGGCAAAAGCATGTCCTGGGCAGGTACGACAGGGGCGCGAGCCCGAAACCCTTATGAATTGTGAGCTTAGTCCACCGGGGTGCAAGGGGCAAACGCCCCGCTCCCGCCCAGTTGTATCGGCGCAATGCGCGATTGGATGACTGCCGTGGGTCGAATTATTTTTGCTCAGGCGAATGAGCCGAGGGGTACAGGGGGATTTGCCAGCCCCCCGGTTTTATGAGCGAGGTTTGTTGATTTCCCGGAGCAAGTCCGCGACGGGAATATGCATGGTGTTTGAATAATAGGGTTTATAGCCGTAGGCGGTGACGACGACTTTGCAGGGGATTTGTTGTTTGTTGGAAAGAAGTTGGTTCATTTCTGCTACTGACAAGTCTCTTTCAGAGCTACGGTTGTCAGAGGTTTCAGTGATAAACGCAGGGGTGAGATACGAGAATTTTGTCTCGTTAGCTTGATTTTTTTCAGACCTGATCAAACCGATTGCAGAAAATCGTATGGCTTTACCAACCGAAAAATCGTGGTCATCTGCCAAAGCACACCTAAGCGTGCCTGAGATCATTCCCTGCCTTTCTCCTCGGCCAAAAAGATCCCGAACATCAACATCCGACTGATACCTGATGACGTATAAAAGAGATCGTTCTCTTTCTACAGATACAAAAATCAAATTTGCTGGAGGCTGTAAATGGTCTTTTGCACACCCGGAGCAAATAGCTATAACCACACAAAGGAACAACTTATACATCACGAAAACTCCTTCATGACTGAGTCAAACAGCAAGTCACTTGCCGATTTGGCCCCGGCTATATGGGCGGTAAACAGCCCCAATGCATTTGCGTGATTAGCGTCTACGTCTGCAGGCGCCCATTTTGGCGCCTGCATTTGATGAGCAAATGGCGATCACATCACCGCGCCGGAGGCACCCGAATATCCCCCGCGCGGCACTGAGTCTTCACACCCTTGCCGCACGCGCCAAACTGCAGATCCTTGCCCATGCACACGCGCACTTCCGACAACTCCGGGCCACTGCAAATCACCGCGATGCCATCAGCGGGAATCCCCGGATTGGCCTTGCGAAACAAGTCGGAAATTTCCTGCGCCTCGAAGTAATACGACGTACTGAACGGTTGCAACTCCTGGGGAATTTTCACCGTGCCAACCGCTTTATCCGCCGCATCCAGGTACCCCATTGCACCGAGGCCGCTGCAAGTGCCGTGCTTGGACCATTCGTGATCGAGGAGTTTTTTGGTCGGGAACAACGTCATGCCTTTGTTGCTTTCCGCGGCCGACAGTGTGGTCAGCGGCGGACAGGATTGCGGCCAGCCGCCCTTGGCGTATTGCGGCCACAAGCCGTGCAGGACAAAGCCATAACCCTTGCCGGAACACTGCACGTCGTCCTTGTGTGTCAAACAGAAGGTCGGCGACCAGGACAGCGTCAGCAGGTAATAATCGAACACCCCCGCCACCGACTCCGCTTGCGCCTTGCTCGACTGCGATTGGCGCGCCGAACTCAGGCCGATGCTACCGGCCGTCAGCGCAATCACTGCCAAAATTGTAAACAGCTTTTTCATGTACCCGCTCCTTGGGACGCCTGCGTCCGTGGTTTCTAACCTGACCAGACTGGTCAGCGCAGATTTGGACACGCTTGTGTTGCAAGCGCATGACGCACGGCAACGTTGTACCCCGTTGAAAGGTCTACGATTAATAAGCAGACACCACAAACAGGGAACCGAAATGAGTAAAGCAGACGAACTCGCCGCGAAGCTCAAGCAAACCCGGCATAGCCACGCGGACGACATCACCTGCGCCGAACTGGAGATCGATTGCTGGCCCGCGCAGGTGTATGCCCTGTACCACCGCATCGAAACCTGGCTGCAACCGGTGACCGAAGTCGGCCTGAAAATTCGGCGCAATCCTACGCACATCTGCGAAACATCTCCGGACGGCGAATCCCACGATTACGCTATCGATCAGTTGGTGATCGAAGCGAATAACCAAAGCCTGACCTTTGATCCCATCGCACGATTTACCGAAGACGGCGCCGGGCGCCTGCAAATCACTCTGCCGGACAGAAACACCTATCTGCTGCGCACCGTCGATGAACATCACGAAAGCCACTGGTGGATGCAGACCGTTGAAACCGGGCAGGAACTGGATGCCATCGCGCTGACGGAAAACAATTTGTTGTCGGTGGTTCAGGAAGGATTGGGGCTGTGAAGGTAAAGGCAATGCATTACTTCATTAATACGTGTGATTCAATTAAAAACTCTCAGGAGGAATTCACTAATACACCAGCAGCAATAAATAAGAAAATCCCACATTGATATTTCATCTGCAGCAACACATCGTCCGCCATGCTAAAAACATTGCTCAGCGGACGATGCCAATCGTTCAACAACTACCCTTCGTAAAAAAATCGAAGTCTCTTAGTTATTAACTAGCATACATTTTCAGTACATTTTTTCCATCTTGGAAGAAAAACTGCCCATTGCATTCAGGAATGCTGACAGCGGAGTGATTCTTGGCGACCACCTTTCCATTCAATTCCAAACGGTCAAAACCTTGAACCAGAATATTGCTTGCGGCCAGTGTCTGGCACGCTTTTTTGTCGATTTTCTTTAACGTGATTGAGAATGCGCCGTCATCACTTCCGCCTTCCAAACTCTCAGAGGAAAGAACAAGAAAATTCTTGTCCAAAGTTCCTGATTTAAAAATCATATTCTGCACTGCAGGCGTATTAAGGTCTGCGTAATTACCGGCTTCCTGACTGAATAGATCCCGTACCTGGAAAGCAAGCTTTGTAAGTTCGACTGGCTTGTTGTAAGCGTTCTGCACAAAATCATATGCATCTTGTGCGTCTTTTAATGTCCCGACTACTCCAATAGCCGATTGCGCCATAGCGAACGCGGGCAGGAACAACGTAACGAGTGCAGCAACCTTAAATTTCATGAATGTCTTCCTAGACTGTTAAACGAAAGATTCTAATGAACACCGCGCCAAAACGCCATCAAAATGATATCACCCAAATACTGAGCTCGTAATCTTGCCCTGTGGATGCCGCCCCTCAGATATTTCCCTATAGTGTCATATCAACAAAGGCAGAGCGCTTGATCCCAAATGACGCCAGCGAAAGTATTGATCACGAGCCTGTACGCATTAACCTGCAGCGCTAACGCCCAGGAGCCTCTAACACTGAGTATTGTTCAGCAACAAGGCCAACTGCGCGTCTGCACCACCGGTGACTACAAGCCCTACACCTTCAGACGCACCGACGGTGATTTCGAGGGCATAGACATCAGCATGGCGCGCTCGCTGGCCGACAGCCTCGGGGTCAAGGTCGAATGGGTGCAGACCACCTGGAAAACCCTGATGCCAGACATGCAGGCCGGCAAATGCGACATCGGCATGGGCGGCATTTCGGTGACGCTGGAGCGGCAGAAAAAGGCCTTCTTCAGCAACACCCTCGATGTCGACGGCAAGATCCCGCTGGTGCGCTGCGCCGATCAATCCAGGTACCAGACTGTCGAGCAGATCAACCAGCCCAACGTGCGCCTGGTTGAACCTGCCGGCGGCACCAACGAAGCCTTCGTCCACGCCTTCCTGCCAAAAGCGCAACTGGCCCTGCACGACAATGTGACGATCTTCCAGCAACTGCTCGACAACAAGGCCGACGTGATGATCACCGACGCCTCGGAAGCGCTGTATCAGCAGAAGTTGAAACCGGGGTTGTGCGCGGTCAATCCGCAGCAGTTCATGCAGTACGGGGAAAAGGCCTACCTGTTGCCGCGTGATGACATCAGCTGGAAGCTGTACGTTGATCAGTGGTTGCACTTGAGCAAAGTAACCGGCAAATATCAGAAGGTCATTGGCGAGTGGCTGGCGGTTCCGCAGTAAGCATGCGGGATTGGCACTAACAGTGGAGAGAGTGGATTAATCACCTCTCCATCTGCCCAAAATTCAAACTTTCAGTACCCGAGGTGCCCCATGCATGTCGACTGGCTCAACTTCACTCCGTGGTCATCCCTTGCCGGTGGCGCACTGATTGGCCTGGCCGCCAGCCTGTTGGTTGTCGGCAATGGTCGAATCGCGGGTATAAGCGGCCTGATCGGCAGTCTGCTGCAACGCAGCCGTGAAGGAACAAGTGAGAAAGCACTGTTTCTCCTTGGTCTGCTCGTCGCGCCAGTGCTTTGGGGATTGTTCACCACGTTGCCGCGCATCGAATTCCAAAGTGGCTGGTTGGGGCTGATCGTCGCCGGGCTGCTGGTCGGCATTGGCACACGATACGGTTCAGGTTGCACGAGTGGTCATGGGGTTTGCGGCATATCGCGCCTTTCACCGCGATCAATGGCTGCCACTGCTTGTTTCATGTTCAGTGGGTTCATGACGGTGTTTGTCCTGCGCCATCTGCTGGGAGCATGAACATGATCAAGCTGAACGCTTTCATTGTCGGCCTTCTCTTCGGCCTGGGTCTGCTTCTGGCGGGCATGGCCAACCCGGAAAAAGTACTGGCATTTCTGGATTTGGCCGGTGCTTGGGATCCCTCTCTGGCATTGGTCATGGTGGGGGCAATTGCCGTCGCCATCGGCCCCTTGACCTGGGCCCGTCGGCAATCCCGATCCCTGCTGGGAAACCCCATGCAGTTACCCGTCAAACGTGAACTCGACCGACGATTGATTGGCGGCAGTCTGCTGTTCGGCGTTGGCTGGGGAGTTGCAGGTATCTGCCCCGGACCGGCAGTGACCATCCTGCTGACAGGCCATTGGCAAGTGATCGTGTTCGTCCTGGCGATGTTGGCGGGCATGTTGCTGTTTAGCGTACTGGAAGCCCGACGCAACGCCTGACTCTCGATCAATCGCACAGCCAGTTGTCGTGCAACATGCCGAAGCTGTACTGATTGAGACTGCTGCCGATACTGCACCGCATGCGGCGACATGCAACTTCCCTGATCGACAGCGCCGGTTCAGAATCGCTCACCCGCCAGACAAGGACATCCCCATGCAATTCCTCCCCCTCACCGACGCCAGCGCCGCCATCCAGGCCCACGTCCGCACCCTGCGCAACCAGGAAGACGTGCGCAAATTCATGTACACCTCCCATGAAATCACCGAACAGGAACATGCCAACTGGCTCGCCTCTTTGCAGGGCAATCCACGGCAGCAAGTGTTTGTGGTGATCAAGGATGATCAGGCGGTCGGGGTTGTTTCGCTGAATGCGATTAACCAACTGCACAAGACGGCGGATTGGGCGTTTTATCTGGACGTCGGGTTGCAGGGTAAAGGCTTGGGCAGCGTGGTCGAGTTCTGGATGCTTGATTACGCATTTGATGTGGCGGGGTTGGAGAAGCTGAATTGCGAAGTGCTGGCGATGAATTCGGCAGTGGTGAAGATGCATCAGAAGTTTGGGTTTGAGATTGAAGGTGTGAGGCGGCAGAACGTGGTGAAGGATGGGGTTCGGATTGACGTCGTGCTGTTGGGGATTACCAAGGAAGAATGGCTCAGCAAACGTCCGGCACTGGCCCCCGTAATCGAGCGGCTCAGTGCGAGCTGAGAGAGGTCATCTCTTCAGCCACGCACCCGTGGGTATCTGCGCCAGCGATTTGAAAGCAGGTTTGGCGAACCAATAACCCTGCATCAGATAAATGCCGCAATCGGCGAGAAAGTCTCTTTCCTGGGCATCTTCTATGCCCTCGGCGATCACCTCCACGCCCAACTCTCTGCACATGTTCACGACGTTACGCACAATGGTCTGGCGTACACGGTCAAGGTGAATATCGCGGACCAGCGCCATATCCAGCTTGATCAAATCCGGCTGAAAATCTGCCAACAGGTTAAGACCGGAATAGCCTGCGCCAAAGTCATCGATCGCTGTCTTGAAACCAAACTCGCGGTACTCACGCAAGATATTCGTCAGGTGGCTGTTCTTTTCAACGTACTCGCCCTCAACCGCTTCGAAGATCAAGCGATCCAGCGGAAACCCGTGAGCGCGTGCTGCTTCAAGTGTGCTGCGAATGCACAGTTCCGGACGGTAAACGGCATTCGGCAAAAAGTTGATCGACAGGTACTCGGTCATCCCTAACTGAGCCGCCGTGGAAATCGCCCGAACTCGACACAGTTGATCGAATCGATAACGGTTTTGATCGTCCACCTGCTGCAGGACCGACAAGGCGCCCTCACCATTCACGCCGCGAACCAAGGCTTCATGGGCAAAAGTCGTTTGATCGCGCAGATCCACAATGGGCTGGAACGCGAAGGCGAAATTCATATCCGGCGCGCCTTTGTTTTTACAGCCCTGGCAGCCTCCGGGCGAGGCGGATGATTTTGAAAAGTCGGTCATGACACCCTCTGATAACGGGTTGTAACCCTCCATGGTGATAAATAAACAGCTGCTCAGGTTATGTGCTGACCAGCCATAACTGCAGCCCAACGGCGCCTGAATATTGTGAAGGTGCCGTGGGCTCATCGTTCACCGAATCAGGTGCGGAAATGCGCGGTCATTCGCTGCAGGTCCTGTCCCAGCGACGCCAGCTCAATCGTTGCGGCCGCACTCTCTTCGCTGGCAACCGCCGACTGGTCGGCCACATCACGCACGCTGACGATGCTGCGATTGATCTCGTCGGCCACTGCACTTTGCTGCTCGGCCGCGGCCGAGATCTGCAAGCTCATTTCCTGGATCGTGCCGATGGACTGATTGATCTCGGTAATCGCCAACTCGGCTTTCTGCGCCAACTCCACCGTATCGAGAGTGCGCTCGCGGCTGGAAGCCATCAGCGCAGAAGCCGCTTGCGTGCCCTGTTGCAGGGTGACGATCAGCGCTTCGATTTCCTTGGTCGAGTCCTGTGTCCGCTGGGCCAACGAACGCACTTCGTCTGCCACCACGGCGAAACCACGACCCTGCTCCCCCGCTCGCGCCGCTTCGATAGCGGCGTTCAACGCGAGCAAATTGGTCTGCTCCGCAACGGCTTTGATCACATCGATCACTTTGCCGATCTGCTCACTGTCCTGAGACAGCACGTTCATCGCACCGCCCAACTCTTCAATGGCCACCGCGAGCTCACTGATCTGCGCCGTCGCCTGCTTCACTACCGTGCTGCCGTGACGCGCCTGCTGATCGGCCAAAGTCGCAGCAGCGGACGCATCGGTCGTGTTACGTGCAACTTCCTGCACGGTCGAGGCCATTTCATGCATCGCCGTGGCGACTTGATCCACTTCACTTTTCTGCTGACGCACACCCGCGCTGGTCTGCTCGCTCATGGCCGAGAGTTTTTCCGCAGAAGTGGAAATATGCGTGACGCCATTGCCGATACCTTGAACCAGCGTGTTCAGGTTCTGCGCCATGTCCTGCATCGCATTTTGCAGATCGCCCAACTCATCTTTGCGGTTTGATTTGGCCTGTACCGTCAGATCGCCTTTGGCAATACGCCGAGCCAGATCAACCGTCAGCGCCAGCGGCGAAGTGATCTGCCGCGAGATGACCACCGAAGCAAACAGTCCGATCACCAGCGCCAACACGGTCAACACCGCCATCTGAACAAAGGCCGAGCGCTGATCTTCCCGCGCCAGGCGCTGCTGGGTGTCCATCAGGCCAGTCATGATCTTGTCCATCGCCTTGCTTTCCTGGTCGACCTGCTCACGCATGTTCTGCTTCTGCTCAAACAGCCCGGCCACTTCCACCAATACTTCGCGATAACGACGGATGCCCGCGTGCGCTTCTTCCAGTTGACTCGACAGGGTCGCCGGCAGGCTGGAACGCGCTTTGGTGATATCGCTCAGGAACGTGTCGATGGTGTCCATCAGCACTTTTTTGTTCACGTCGTTGGGCACCGCAATGTAACGACGCAACATCAGGCGAAACGTGGTCATGCCGTAGCGCAAATCGGCCACCGTGCGCAGCTCTCGAACGCGTTCGCCATCGGCGGACGCCAAGGCACCGTTCGTAGTGCTTTCAAGCATGTCGCCAAAGGTCTGCGCGTACTTGTCCGACAGCGCACCCAACGGTTTCAGGGCATCCGTCGTCGACTTATCGGCATCGATCAGGTGCTTTACCTTCTGATCATAGGTAACAATCGTGGCTTGCAACGCCTTCAAGGCTTGCTGGTTTTCAGCCCGCGTCAACGTTTCCAGCGCCTTGCTCACAAGGCCCTGCAAGACATTCAGCTGCGCGTGATAAGAGTCGGCGAAAGCTGCGTCAGCGGCGGCTTCGTACTGTTTCTCGGACAGACGCATATCTTGCGTAGCGTCATTCAACGTTCCAATCAGACGCGTCGTACTCAAGCGATCAACCAGCACGCTGTTGCTGTTATAGCCAATGAAGGCAACCGCCAAAACAGCCAGCAACAGAATGCCAAAACCGGTTCCCAGCTTGCGGGAAACTTTGATGTCACCCAGGAAATTCGATGCTACTGCCATATTCAGCCTCAAACGCCCTGACGCGAAACGCCGGGCACAAAAAATAGATCTTTGGCAACCGCGGTCACCGTCCAGACATTCGGGGGGTCGTCATCCAAGGCGTAATACGGGACGCTCCAGCTGTCCCGGAAATGCAAAATGCGATGCTGTTGATGTGTCAAAGAGAAACCCGACGCGAGCATCGGCAGACAAACCATCACGTCGCAAACAGAGCGTCTGCACGCAAGATTTATCGATTCAGCAAAGTATCTGGAAGGGATGCTATAAACTTTAGGAAAACTTGTACAACTTTTTATTTTTGTACAGGAAGTGAACTTTTAGGTCGGCATGATGACGCATTGCCATCACGAATTGTGGCACATCGCTACTGGCGCAAAAAGACGCCGAAAATGCCAATTCAGAACCCCGCCCCTCTGCAGCAACGGCGTGCCGCATGCCACAGAGGGACACGGGTTTACGGCTTGATTTCAACCTTATCCAACGCCTGATTCACCGCCAACTCGGCCAACATAACCACCTGCGCAATGCCTAGCGCAGATTTGCGGCGCGAGTTATCCAGCGTCGCGGCAAAGTTGTTGAGCATCTCGGAGGCAGAACCCAGAGTTTCGCAGGCATTGGCCAACAGGGATTCCATATCGTACTTCGGATTGGCGAGGTACATGCGTTCGGGCTCGTCGGTGCTGGCCATGATCTGGCTGGCGGGAAGGAGATAGTGATCGAGCGCGCGCTCGGCGGCTTCGTGGAGTTTTTTGGAATTGGGGGATTCGTAGGGGGATGCGGGATCGGTTTCTGGTGGGTTGGGTGTTGGTTTGAACATAGATGGAACCTCTAGCGCGATTACTAAAAGAAGCCATCACCCACGCTACCAAACGATGGGTGGCGGCCATACGCGGGTTGGTAGACCGGTCGCACTAGAACCCGGCGCCCACGAATGGGCCCCACGCATGACCACCATGAAATCCGAGTCCTGGGAAAGCGACTGAACAAGGTGACGCATGCATCTAGACACGAAGCGGGCTACCAAACCCGATCACTGGTTTTCAGTGACATTGGGACGATAGAACCTGCGTGCTAGACGTACAAGCCGGCGGATTCTGTCTTACGTGTAGGGGGTGGCGCAAGGTGGTGTAGGGCTCGGGTTGTGCCAGCGTGATTCATTTAAACAAGCGCAAGCATTGCTGTTTAAATTGACGAAAAATGACGAGCGCATTGTCGCCCGTCACTGACGAAAGCAAGTCTGATACAGTCGGCAGCGGTTAATTCGATGACAGGGAGTCAAACATGGCAAAGCCAGCCGCGCGTATCACATTGAAACCCCGGCCCCTCATGTACGACCAGAATTCAAAGTCGTTGAGGACGTTTTCGCGATGAAAACGATCAACGCTAATTTCAATCGCACAATGACTGCAAAAGATCGATATGACATCTACTGGGCATTGTCCGATGCGTTCGTCGACAATGAGGTGGACTACGAATCTATCGCCCGACAGACCGAAGATTACGACCCGCTAGAAATAAAACGGATGCTCTACGAGGAAGTCGCACCTGTCTGCTACACGAATTTTGACTGCGTGATTCCAATCATCTGGTCTTTGTTTGACCCAGAACAATTAAATTCTGACATCGCGCAAATGTTGGAAGCCCGAGCAAGTAGTCGCTTTCGACGTCAGAAAGACAAACTGTTAATCCGTTGGCTTGAGTTCCGATACAAATACATTTGGAGAGAGATCTCCGCTCACTATCGAAAGTGAATTGGTTTAGGCGCGATCTGGTGCAGATCGCTATGCTCAGCCGACCAGCGTCGGCGTGTCATCACCAAGCAAGGCCACATCGATCAAAGTGCGTAAGGCTCTGCCCACCCCATTCCTGATAAACTCCCCCACCGTCGCCCCGATGATGGATTGGCACGGCTAATTCTACAGGCCTCTAAAGTCGCGGCCTCCAGCATCATCAAGAAACGCGCGTACCATTTTCGTACCACCCCATTTCTTTTTCTCCCCCTAGCGGGACAGCGACATTCCTCTCGCATCGCCGACACACACGCCAGTCGCTCCAATCCCAAGCACTTCCTACAAGCGTTTCCGCACGGGCAAAAGGACCTGCGCGAGAGTGTCCCTTTGTCATCTGCGTGAGTAAGCCCAGCGGCCATCGGCTGCTACGCCTTATAGGAGATGCCGTTTTTCGGGAAAGGCATCGGAAAAAGGTAATTTTGGTAAGCCGAACGGTCAATCTTGCTGAGAGCCTTGATTTTACTGGGCTGCAAAGGATCGGCATGAAGTAATTTTTGAGTAATGTAGAAGTAAGGTAATTACCTTTTAAGGAAGTAATATTTGGTTTTGTGCATCCCTTATAAATCAAACACTTACAACCACATTACTTTTTTCATTACTCAAAATTACTTTTTGAAGTAAGCCAGCAAAGCCAATGAATACGGGGCTTTCGCCGGTGTTCCGATATTCGAATTACCACATTACTTTTTTCCGATGGTGTTCCTGAAAAACCCGCATCGAAAGGTTTCGTCTACCTGCCTTCTGCTTCGCCAGGTCCGCCCTGCCAGACACCAACCCTTCGCAGGGATCCGCAGGTTTTTTGACCTTCGACGCCACTACTACAGCGCCCGGCTGTGGGGGCGCTTGGCCAGGTGCAGGACTGCGGAAAAAAAGACCCATTTAGCGCGCAGGCGAGGTGGGGGGACGACGGCGCGCGCCGAATTACAGTTGAGACGAGCGTCCACGCCAAACCCAACCGTGTCTGCAAAAATTCGCTCCTGGTCCCTAGCAAGACTGGACCTAGTGAGTAAAAAAGGTTGAGGAGAGGCTAGAACAGAGGGAGGATGAGCAATAAGCGACTTTTTTACATCGCAAGGAACGCTCATGACAGATCACTTAATCAAATTCGCCAAAGCACATACAAACAACAAATCGCAGGGCTACTTACTACTTCTATGGCTTGTTTATAGATCGCAGGATGAGTCAGGAAAGCTAAGCGACCGAGTAAAGGCTGAGATCTTAAGCCAAGGAATCAATCTCCTAAGAATCAACATACCTAACAGGTTACGAAAGTACAAAAAAATACTAGATTCAAATGTGATATCAGAAGAAATTAAAGACTCCCAGCTAAAAAAAATAAAAACCCTAAACGCAAAAAATTTCCGAGGGTTTGGCGCTCTCGATGGGGATGACAAAGGAACCACTCTATTTTTTGGTCCACGAAAAAATATCTTTTACGCACCTAACGGTGGGGGCAAAACCTCTGTATGCGAGGCCATTGAATACTCTTTAACCGGCTCAATAAAAGAAGCCGAGCGACGAAAATCATCTGTAACTGATTATATTAAGAGACACGATCTAAAAGCGTATGTCGAGTTAACCGACGAGGAAGGTAACACAGCCACAAAAAATACCGAATGGTCAACAATTTTCATAGATCGAAACAGGCTTCAGGAATTTTCACTTCTCGGTTCAAAAGATACAAAATTTGGAGAAAGCGATGTTTTATCAGCCCTCTTCGGCCTCCACGATATTGATAGACTCGTAGAACGCTTTGTTCTTCCAGCAAGTTTTAACTTAGACAGATATCAGCTATCAAAGTCCCGTGACGACCTTGATCAAATGTCTCGCGAGCACACTATCAAAAAACATGATGCGTCCTCTATGAGACAGAGGTTGAGTCTTCAGGAAAGTTTGATTGCAGCTAACCTCAGTTTAGACTACTACTCTGCAAGCGGAGTGGACTTGCGGTTAAAATTCAACAACCGATTACTGGAATATAAAAAAGCCTCACTAGCTAACTCCTTAAAGTATGAGCTGCCTGAAGTTACAACAATGAGGAAATTAGAAACCATCACAAAAAAAATAGAATCCGACACAAAAAAATTGCAGAACGCGCAACGTCTACTTTTGGATAAGGCATCAGAAGTAAGCTTTGAAACTCTTTACGAAACACTTACGACAATCTACAACAACAACCAGTCTCCGAACAACTGCCCAGCCTGCCTAACAGAACTATCAGACGTTAAAGAAAACCCATACGAAAGAGCTGTAAGTGAGTCAGAAAAACTTGCAGACATCCCTAGAATAAAAAAACTTATCGAGCTTCATGCGCTCAAACTAATAGAAAACCTTCAGACCATTGAAACATTAATTGATACAGCTTTAAATAATAACAATAAAATACAAGACGCAACCAACACTTTAACGATACCAGAAAACTTGACAACCCTCCCAAAAAAACCATACACCCAAGACATTTCAAACCTAATTAAATATATTTATAATTTTATATTTTGGTTTAGCATCTCAAAAAATAAAATTGATTCGCACATCACAAAATGCACACAAATCTACAACAACAGCATTGCGTCTCGACAGTCATACATTACAAGACAGACAGCAATTGACAAATTACGCGACAAAATAAGATCCGTAGCAGAACACGAAAAACAACGAAATGATTACATAGCGGAAAGTAAGCGCTACTCTGCACCATTAAAAGCATTATCGTTAAAAATCACACACACCAAAAAAGAGGTACTTAAGGAAAATATTTACAACCTCCTAATCAAGGAAATAAACGATGCATATCCAACACTCCACAAAGATCTGTTAAATTACAAACTAAACGTTGAAACATCTCAAATAGGTGGAATTGAAAAAAAATCCACTGAATATTACTGCGCCATCAATCAACATGATTCAACCGAAGATGAGATATCCAACCTTTACTTTGAACGCAACAAATCAGGATATAGAATTAAGATAGATACAAAATCACAGCAAAATATTGACGCAATACTTTCATTAAGCGAGGGGCACTTACGATCACTCGGACTATCGTTACTGCTTGCAGTCGCAGAGAAACATAAATACAAGCTAATAGTATTTGACGACGTAGTAAACGCAATTGACTCTGACCATAGAGCAAACATCATCAGCTTACTATTTAGTGATGTATATCTTTCGAAAATCCAGCAAATAATCACCACCCACGACAGGCTTTTCTGGGAGCGCTACTGCAACAAAGCCGCGAATGGTTCTGATGAAACCACATTCCAAAGCCAAGTATTAAACCACACAAATAAAGGATTAATCTCCTTCGAGTACAATTCTGGATTTCGAGACAAAATCCAAAAAGCTCTACACGTTTACGATGTTCGGCAAGCGCTGATTTACTGTAGAATTTGGTTTGAATCATTTGCAACTCAATACTGCCGAAAAAACAAACTAACTGTAACAGCTTCCTTTTCCGACAGGAGCAACAACATCCCAGGAAACTTTCTCACAATCAGTTTGGAAGCCACTTACAAGCTAATCGAAAAGGACTTATCGTGGGACTCCACTTATATAAACATACTAAAACGAGACTTAATAAACTGGTCCGGCCAAAACCAAGTACACCATGCATTTGACGAAAGCAACTATAATTTTGTTCATTCAAAAACAAGCACGGAAGTCAGTGCAATTTTCGAAGCGCTAAAACTGGTCGAAATACAGCTTTTCCCCGAAGAAATGATTGATACTCTCAACATGGAGCGCGATGAACTCATCGCCCGGCGGGCAAGATTAGTCACTAAAACTGACAACCCTTCATTCATCCAACGCGCCCCAACAGAAATTGTAAAACAATATAAAGATAGAATTACATCTATCGAAGGTGAAATAGAAAGAGTGGAGAATTTATTACAATTCCCTGCCACATGCTTGGATAAAAAGCAGGCCGAAAGATAACTCGCGCCCTTAAAATCACAATGTATGGGGGATCATTTAAAACTTATAACATCATCTCCCAACCAAATATTAAGCTCCATCATGCGGGTCTGTATTGGCAGCAACTCATTTTCCATCCACACCTCAGTTGCCTCTCTAATGGACCCAAACCCCCCAGCATTCTGCGGAACAATCCCCATCAACTGCGGCGGAATCCGCAGACTCGCCAGCACGTCATCCCGCGTCTGATTCTTGATCGAATTGAATTCATCCTTCGCCGCCACCTCGCTAACGGGGATCAGCTGGATCCCGTCCTTCTTGCCTGTCGGCGAGTAGACGAACAAATTGCGGAAATTGCCTGGCCCCTTCGATTCCTTCAGTGCCTTGCGCAACGCATCAATATCCGCCTCGGTCTGCGCCGCGTCTGTCATGTACAGGATGAAACCGGCATGGCTTCCGTTCTCGTAATACTTCCGCCGAAACAACGTCGCCGACTCGTTCAACAGCGCCGACTGCAACGCACTGATCCACTCCGGCAACCCATAGATCTCCTGATGCAGATCCGCCTCACGCAAATGAAAAATGCTATCCGGCTCAAACGCATGCTCATCCTTCCACCCCCGCACCTGGTAGAACTGCCCATCCGGCCCAGCGCGCATGTACTTCGCCAATGGTGTCTCCAGCTTCCGAACCCCGCCCAACCGCGAACGCCGCCCCTCAAAATACCCATTGCCCAGGCACAGAAAATCCAGCGCGAACTGCTCAAACGAGGCCCGCGACAATAGCGGATGCGGAATAAACGTCTTGCTCAACAGATTGCGCTTGAACATCAACCCCGAATGCAAATGCACGCTCGCCCCCACCGACCGGGCCAGCCCATCCAGCGACAGAGGCGGTTCATACCACCGCCCATTGAACCAGCACTCCAAATAGTCGAAAACCTCCCGCCCCCCCAGCACCGGCGTCGGCTCGCCGAAGGAAAACACCTGCGTCTTGGTGCCGGCGGCGGATGTGGTAGTGGGCAACGTCTGGTTGGCCATTTGTTCGGTCATCAGTAAATCTCCATGCGCCCGGTGTTGGCAGTGGTCTGCCCCTCAAGCGGTTCGTGGTGCAATGCGTGAAAGAGCGCCCAGGCCAGGTCGGCGTGGCCGGTGTTGTCGTTGCGGCCGGCGGTGTAGGTGTACTGGCGTCCGCCGGCGGTGACGGTTTTGCGGATCGCCATCAGCGACTGGGCCATGTCGGTCCAGCCGGCGTCGAATTCGAGCCGGCCCTTGTGGATCACGTCGTAGGCCTTGAGTACCAGGCGGGTTTTGACTTCGGGCGAGTAGCTGAAGGTGGTCACTGCCGGGAAGAACTGGCGCACCAGCTGGGCCACGCCGCTGCCCAGACCTGTCACGTCGATCCCGATGTAGGTCACCCAGTAGCGATCGCAGACGCTCTTGATGAATGCGGCCTGCGCGGCGAAGTCCATGCCTCGGAACTGGTGGCGTTCGAGGATGCGGAACTTGCCCCCCGGCACCAGCGGCGGCGCGACCACGACCATGCCGGAGCAGTCGCCAGTCTCAGCCGGGTCGTAGCCAATCCACACTTGCCGGTCGCCGAACGGTCGCATGGCAAAGGGCTTGTAGTCCTCGGCCCATTCCACCCAACTGTCCACCATGCACGACTGCAACAGGGTCAGCGGAAAGATGCTCGCGCCGTCGTCAACGAACTCGCACATCAGCAGGTTGGCGAACGCCTCGGGGCTGTACTCACGTCGCAGTTCTTCAATGTCGAACAGGTCGCAACCGCCCCGCTCCGCGTCGAGGATCGTGACGATCTGCCGCCACAAACGATCCTCACAGAACCGCCCCTGCTGGAGCGCGCCGTGGGACACCTCCACCTTTGTGTGCTGCGCGGCCGGCTTCCCTTTGTTGAAGCGCTCGCCCGTCCAGAATGTGTAGGCCTCATGGGCCATGCTCGACGGCGTGGAAAAATAGGTCTTGCGCCACTTCTTGTGCATCGCCATGCCCGAGGCGACCTTGTTCAGCTCTTCAAACTTGAACGTCCAGAAGAACTCGTCGAAGTAGAAATTGCCGTGATAGCCCTGGGCAGTGCGGGCGTTGGTACCGAGGAAAAACAGCTCTGCGCCGTTGGGCAGAACGATGGGATCGCCAGTCAGTTCGACACCGATCACCTCGCGGCAGAACGCCTGAATGTAGCCCCGGAACAGATAGGCCTGGTTCTTCGAGGCCGACAGGAAAATCTGATTGCGGCCGGTGTCCAGCGCATCAATGAACGCCTCACGGGCGAAGTAGTAAGTCGCGCCGATCTGCCGGCTTTTGAGGATGACACGGGTGCGCTGATTGCCAGCCCGGTACCAGTCTTTCTGATAGTCGAAACAGCCATCGATGAAGGCCTCGCGCAGCAGCTCGATCTGGTCTTCATCAATCTCGTTTTTGACCGCCTTCTTCTTTGGCTCAGCGTTGCGCTTTGCCAAGTTCGGGTTGAGGTCGGTTTCGGTACCGCCTCCCTGAAAGCGCTGGATCCGCGCTTGGCGCTCCAACTGCCGGTGCAGCAGGTCGATCTCTTTGAAGTCGCCGCCGCTCTTATTGTCCTTGAGGATCAACTGCACCAACCGCGCTTCCAGTGCCCCGCCGATACGCTCGACGTTGTCGGCCCGGTCCCACTCGTCGCGGGCCTTCCAGCTGTGTAGCGTTTTTTCCTTTTCGCCCGTAGCCTCGGCAATCTCGCAGATGCGCCAACCCATCCAGTAGAGGAACTTGGATTGGCGGCGAGGATCGATGGGCAGCAGTGCGGTCGTAGTCATGGCCGCGATGCTGCCGCCCGCAACCGCGGCTCAATAGCACCGCCCCTTGTAGCTCCCGGCCTTACAGTCCCGCCTCGTTGCCGCAACTCGCGCGCGTCACGACCATGCCCCTCATCGCAACGCACTGCTCAGCCAACAGCAGGCGCCCTACGCAATGAGGATTCCCGGCATGAAGAAATTTCGCAGCAACTGGTTCCGCGTCGCCGTCGAGGGCGCTACCTCAGACAAGCGCACCATCAAACGCAGCTGGCTGGAACAGGCGGCGAAGAACTTCAACCCGTCCACCTATGGCGCCCGCATTTGGCTGGAGCATTACCGCAGCGTGCTGCCCGACAGTCCGTTCAAGGCCTACGGCGACGTGTTGGCAGTGAAGACCGAAGAAGTGGACATGAACGGCCAGAAGAAACTGGCGCTGTTCGCCCAGGTCGAGCCGACGCCTGAACTGATCGCCATGAACAAGGCGAAGCAGAAGATTTACACCTCCATCGAAATTGACGACAGCTTCTCCGATACGGGTGAGGCGTACATCGTCGGTCTGGCGGTGACCGACTCGCCTGCCAGCTTGGGTACCGACGTCCTCGCGTTCTCCGCTCAAAAACCCGAAGCCAATCCGTTCAAGGATCGCCATTACTCCGCGACCTCGATGTTCACCGAGGCGGTCGAAACTGAACTCACATTCGAAGAGATCGAGGAAAAGCCGAGCATCGGCGCCCAGCTTTTCAGCAAGGTGCAAAACCTGCTCAAAGGTAAACAGACCAAAGACGACAGCGAGTTTTCCCAGATCAGTGATGCCGTCGAAGCCGTCGCCGAACACGTCAAGGACCTACCGGACCAACTGACCGCCGAGAAGAAATTCTCCGCAGGCCTGAGTACCCGACTGGATCAATTGAGCAAGGACTTCACCGAGTTGAAGACCAAGCTCTCCACCACCCAAGACCACAACCAAAAGACGCGCCCTCCGATTACCGGCGGCGATAACTCGGTCGTGACCGACTGCTGACAGTCAGCCCCACCAAAGCCCCGAAAAACGAAGGACGATCACCATGCGTAACGACACACGAGTTCTGTTCAACGCTTACCTGCAGCAGCTTGCTCAGCTGCACGGCGTGAGCGACGTCACCACCAAATTCACCGCCGCACCGAGCGTTGCCCAGACGCTGGAAACGCGTATTCAGGAATCCAGTTCGTTCCTCAGCTCGATCAACATCTACGGCGTGTCCGAGCAGTCCGGCGAGAAGATCGGCATCGGTATCGACGGTACTATTGCCAGCACCACCGACACCACTGTGAAGGATCGCGAACCCCGTGACCCGAGCAGCCTGGACAATCGTGGGTACACCTGCACGCAAACCAACTTCGACACCGGCCTGCGTTACCAGAAGCTGGATCAGTGGGCGAAGTTCAAAGACTTCCAGGCCCGTATCCGCGACGCGATCATCAAAGCCCAAGCACTCAACCGGATCATGATCGGCTGGAACGGCACCAGCCGTGCCGCCACGTCGAACCCGGCCACCAACCCGCTGTTGCAGGACGTCAACATCGGTTGGTTGCAAAAAATGCGCACCGAAAACGAAGCCCGCGTCATGGCCGAGGTAGCCGCTGGCAGCGGCAAGATCGAGATCGGAGCTGGAAAGGACTTCGAAAACATCGACGCGCTGGTTGTCAGCATGGTCAACGAATTCATCGACCCGTGGTATCAGGAAGACACCGATCTAGTGGTCATCTGCGGCCGTCAACTGTTGGCCGACAAATACTTCCCGATCATCAACAAGACTCAGGCACCGACTGAAATGCTGGCTGCCGACATCGTCACCAGCCAAAAGCGTTTGGGCAATCTCCCGGCCGTTCGCGTGCCGCACTTCCCGCCCAACGGCCTACTGGTGACTCGCCTCGATAACCTGTCGATCTACTGGCAGGAAGGCACCCGACGCCGCACCGTCGTCGACAACGCCAAACGCGACCGCATCGAGAACTTCGAATCGGTCAACGAAAGCTACGTGATCGAAGACCTTGGCTGCGCGGCCATGGCCGAAAACATCACTCTGGCTTGAGGGTGACGACCATGACCAACCCTTGCCGTCGTCATTTTCAACGCGTCACTGCCGCCAAGGAGGCGGCAGCCGTTGAACCTACTCAAACCATGGCCGGCGCCACGGCCTACGAACATCAGCTCAACCAGCTGCTGCAAGACCGTCTGCGCCTGAAACAGGTGCAATCGAACCAAGGCAAGGCCGAACTCAAGCGTCAGCTGCTGCCCGAATACATCCCCTACGTGCAAGGCGTGTTGGACGCTGGCCAAGGCGCTCAAGACGAAGTGCTGACCACCATCATGGTCTGGCGCTTCGACGCCGGCGACTTCATCGGTGGCCTCGACATCGCGCAGTACGTCCTGCAACACAAGATGGTCATGCCGGACCGCTTCGCCCGCACGCTGGGCTGTCTGGTCGCCGAAGAAGTCGCGACCGCCGCGTTCAAGGCGCAGAAGGTGGGCGAGCCGTTCGACCTGGTCATCCTGCATCGGACCGCTGAGCTGACCGACGCCGAAGACATGCCCGACCAGGCACGCGCCAAGCTGTTCCTCGCCATGGGCCGCGCAACGCTCGAAGGCATCACCGACGAAAAGCCCGGCCAACCTGGCCAAGTGCAAGCCGGCATCGACTTGCTGAAAAAAGCCATCGACCTGCACGACGCCTGCGGTGGCAAAAAGGATCTGGAGCGGGCCGAACGCCTGCTCAACAAACTTGCTGCCGCTGGCAGCTAACCGAGCGTCCCCACGCACCCCGCCGGCTCGGGGCGGATCGGCCAGGCCGCTCCTCCTGAACGTGAAGCCCCGACCACCGGCGACCTACAACAGAGCGCAGACTCATGAGCGGATTCGTAGCGGGTGGCACCGGTGCCCCGGCCCCGAGCGGCCACATCAACACCGACCCCTTCTGGCCATCGATCGACCTCGAGGACGTGCGCGGCACTTTGCGCATCGACTCCAGCGTCACGCCGATCCGTCTGGAAACCGCGACCATCGCCGCCGCCATCAGCGTGAACCGCGAGTTCGCCACATGGCGCCGCGCCAAACAGGCCGACGGCTACGCCACTCTCGCGGACGTACCGGCCGAGCAAATCGAGGACAAATCTGAACTCGTTCACCTCTACCAACGGGCGATCTACGCCGCGACCGGCGCGGAGATCTGCGAGCGCTACCGCTCCTACGACAGCACCAACAGCGGCAACCAGAACGCCGAAGAGCTGACACCGAGCATCGACGAACTGCGCCGCGACCAGCGTTGGGCCGTGCGCGACTTCCTCGGCCTCGGCCGCACCACCGTGGAGTTGATCTGATGGCCGTCAGCATCCGCGCCCAACAAAACGACACCGTCGATGCCCTGTGCTGGCGTCACTACGGCCGCACCGCCGGTGTCACCGAAGCAGTACTCGAAGCCAACCCCGGCCTTGCCGACCATGGCCCGACCTTGCCGCAAGGCCTCCTGGTGCAAATGCCAGAAGCCCAAGCCGCCGCCCCGCAACGGCAGATGGTGAACCTATGGGACTGAACCGCCCGCACCGCGCCCTTGAACCCAACCACTCTGGATCATGGAATGAAACGCATGCCTGACCGTCCCGACACCTGGGCCTGGCTCGCCGCCTGGCTCGAACAGAACTGGCCCGCCATTTACTCCGGCCTGCTGGCTGTGATCATTGCGAGCCTTCGCGTGATCTATGGCGGCGGCACCGTGCGCCGGATGGTGATCGAGGCTCCCCTTTGCGGCGCACTCGCTCTGTCCGCCAGTCACGGGTTGTCACTGCTGGGGATTCCAGCCTCGACAGCGCCGTTCTTCGGAGGCGTCATCGGGCTGCTCGGCGTCGAGGGCACTCGCGCTGCCGCCAAGAAGATTTTCAACCGTAAGGTAGAGCAGCTATGACCACACTTCGCCACGGTGACCGCTCGCAAGCGGTACGCAATCTGCAAAAGAGCCTCAACCAACACGGCGCCAAACTGACCGTCGATGGTGATTACGGCGACGCCACGGAGAACGCAGTGCGTGCCTATCAACTCAAGGTCGGTTTGGTAGCCGATGGCGTCGCCGGCAACAAGACACTTGGCGCGCTTGCTGGCACCGACTGCCAGCAGTTGCTGAAGAACACCGACCTGGTCAACGCTGCCGAACGCCTCGGCGTGCCGCTGGCCAGCGTCTACGCGGTCAATGAAGTTGAATCGAAAGGCAGTGGCTTTCTCGATAACGGCAAACCGGTGATCCTATTCGAACGACACATCATGTATCGCCAACTGACGAAGGTCCGCCACGAAGGCGACGACCCAACCGCGCTCAAACGCCACGCTGATCAGTTGGCCGCAACCAACCCGGCCATCGTCAATCCGAGATCCGGCGGCTATGCCGGCGGCAGCGCCGAACACCAGCGCTTGGCCACTGCTCGCCTGATCGACGACACCGCCGCACTGGAATCCGCATCGTGGGGTGCGTTCCAGATCATGGGCTTTCACTGGCAGCGATTGGGCTACAGCTGCGTGCAGGACTTCGTCGCCGCCATGAGCGCAGGGGAGTCGCAGCAGTTCGACGCGTTCGTCCGTTTCATCGAAACCGACCCGGTGCTGCACAAGGCGCTGAAGGGACGCAAATGGGCTGAGTTCGCCAAGCTCTACAACGGACCGGATTACCAGCGAAACCTGTACGACATCAAACTCCAGCGCGCCTACGAACGGCACGACGGCTGCGGTTGTGGGCAGGCGGTGGCAGCATGATCGACTTCGACGCGGTACAGCGGCTGAATGTCCAGGACGGTGATCTGCTGGTAGTGCCAGAGGACAGCGATCAGCAGGACATGGTGCAACTGCGCGACGCGCTCCGCATCCAGAACCCTCAGCGCAAAGTCATCATCATTCGTGGCCCTATCCAGCACATGGAGATCGGCGACATGAATCAGCTCGGCTGGTACCGGGCGTGAGCATCCTGCGGCAGGCCTTGCTCGGCATTGCATTACTTGCAGCGCTGGGGCTGCTGATCTGGAACCAGGAGCTGCGCATCAGCGGGTCGAACAAGGGCACCCGACTGGCAGAGCAAGACGCCAGCCGCGCTCAAGAACAAGCCGAGCGCAACCTCGCGAATGCCAACGCGTTGCGCGACACCCTGCAACAGGAACGCAACGCCCAGACCACCCTGCGCGCGCAACAGGATCAGCTCAGCCAAGGCCTGGCAAAGCGCGAACTCACCATTGAGGCTCTGAAACGTGAAAACGCTGACCTACGCAATTGGGCTGCCCAGCTTTTGCCTGATACTGCTCGCCGGCTGCGCGAACGCCCCGCCCTCACCGGTGCCGACGCTTATCGTCAGTGGGTGTCCGGCCGTGGTGCCGTGCACGCTGCCGGCGACCAGCCCGCGCAGTAACGGTGATCAGCTCACCGACCTAGATCGCGTTGAGGCTGCGTGGGCAGACTGTGCGAGCCAGGTGGACATGGTTTACCAACACCAGCAGGCCCGACCATGAACAAGCCCGACAGTCTGAAAGCGCACCTGCTCGCCACCGTGGCCGAACTCAAGCACAACCCCGACCGGCTTTTGATCTTCATCGACAACGGCAAGATCCGCTGTACCGCCGCGCAGACGCTGTCGTTCGAGTACAGCTTCGACCTGCAGGTGATCCTCACAGACTTCGCCGGCCACCCCGACAGCGTCATGCTGCCACTGCTCGGCTGGTTGAGCGTCCATCAGTCCGAGTTGTTGGAGAACCTGAGCAAGGCCGCTGACGGCATCCAATTCGAGGCTGACATTCTCGACAACAGCAAAGTGGATATGAGCCTGACGCTGCCGCTGACCGAGCGTGTGGTGGTGGGCAAGGATGACCAGGGCAACACCACCGTTAGACATCCCGGCGAGCCGCAACGGGCTGCTGACTTTCTTGATCCAAACTGGATACCTGGCGCGCAGGGTACCGGTAGCGAATGGGTGCTGCCGAAATGACCAACCGACTAGAAGCGCTGGAAGACTGGGCGGCGGGATTGCTCGGGCAGCTTGAACCGGCGTCGCGCAACAGGCTGGCCCGCAGCGTTGGCCAGGCATTACGTCGCAGCCAGCAGCAACGAATAATTGCCCAGCAGAATCCGGACGGCAGCAAGTACGCGCCGCGCAAGCAACGCAATCTGCGCGGTAAACAGGGTCGAGTGAAGCGGAAAGTGAAGATGTTTCAGAAGCTGCGTATGGTCAGTTTTCTGAAAGTGCAAGGCGATGGAAACGCTATCAGTGTTGGCTTTACCGGGCGGATAGCGCGAATTGCTCGGGTGCATCAATTCGGGTTGAAAGATCGTCCAGCAAGAGGTGCGCCGGATGTTAACTATGATCGACGCGAGCTGCTTGGGTTCACAGAGGCTGATATTGATTTGATTCGAGATAGGCTGCTACTGAGTATAACGAGCAACCTATAACCTTACGGAAAAACTGACTCCACGATCAGTTCATAGTCTGTAGGGTGGATTCTTGCTTTATAGAATTCAAGCGCTTCATACCCCTCCAGCTTCGATACCTCACTCATCGTATATTTCGCCACTTCCTCGGAAAACTTCGCGCCAAAAGTAACTGATTTTATCGCATCCAACGGAAGTTCAAAAAGGTGAACTGCGCCGTCCCCGTCCCCTAAAATTTTATCTGCATCCTCTAACGGCAACATCATCCGCCACTCAGCTTCATATGCCCAATGGTCACTCTTGGTTAAAAAAATTTCTTGATCGTTAGTCTGCGTCAACATCACCGCTGGGCGTTTCTGACTGTAATCGACTTTTCGCAAATGACGAAAACTGTCTTTCGGCCCGAGTGTCCTATTGAAGAAATCACACTCCGAGTCAAATTCGATCACAAATCCCTTATGGCAATCCGCATAGTGCGCCCACATGAGAAGGTCATCATTTTTTTCAGAGAGGCACAGCACACCAATCCTTGAATTCATAGAATCAAAAATCATTTTTTGCGTTTGCGGAATCATTGCCCCAACCACTTGCATCGCAAAGGGTTCAGCACTCAGCAAAAACCTACTCATGTACCTATTGAAATATTCTTTTGTAAAACCAATTCTTGCCAATCCGGTTTGCTCATAAAGTTCCGTATGATCCTTGCTAGCTGCTTCACGTAACTTTTCCAGAAGCTCGGATGAAGTTGCGATGGTTTTAATACTAGGAAGAAATTCGAAAGGGTCATTAAATACGGCAGGTGGCGAAAATCGGATCATCCGATTAACTAAAACCCCTAGACGATCGGCACTAAAGTACTTGAATAACCGCATGCACCCTCCAGCTAAAGCAGCTCAAGACAGCATTATACTTCAAGCTGTATGACACCGTTTTACAACCAGCCGTAGCTGCACCTTCGCGCGCATGACCTCACTATCTGCGCCATGAACGACTTAGCCACCCTCGCCCGCCTGATCGAAAACCTCATCCGTCTCGGTACCATCGCCGACGTCCAGATGAAGCCCCCACGTGTGCAAGTCAAAACCGGATCGCTCACCACCGGCTGGCTCCCATGGATCGCCGCGCGCGCCGGCGCCGACCGCGAATGGAACCCGCCCACCGAAGGCGAGCAGGTCATCCTCTTCAGCCCATCCGGCCAACTCAGCAACGGCATCGTCCTGACCGGCCTGTTCAGCGACAACATCCCGGCCAACGGCGACCGGGAAGGCCTGCACCGCTGCACCTACCGCGACGGCACCGTCATCGAGTACGACAGCGTTGCGCACCACCTCAACGCGACGTTGGCCGAAGGCGGCACTACCAACTTGGTCAGCACAGGCGGCATCCACATCGTCGGCCCGATCACCCATGAAGGCGACTACACCCAGACCGGCAACCAGAACATCACCGGCATGGTCACCGTGTCCGAAGATGTCATCGCAGCCAGCATCAGTCTGGTGAAGCACCTGCACGGCAATGTCATGCCCGGCAGCGCGAAAACGGGGAAGCCGGAATGAACCGAGAAACCGGCGCCGCCCTCGGCCTGGTCGAACACATCGCCCAGTCCATCACCGATATCCTGACCACGCGCATCGGCACCCGCGTCATGCGCCGCGAATACGGCAGCCTGCTCCCCGAGTTGGTGGATCAGCCGTTTAACGACTTCACCCGGTTGCAGGTCTACGCCGCCACCGTTATGGCCCTGATGCGCTGGGAAACCCGCATCAGCCTCAGCCGTATCCAGTTCATCGGCGCAAACCTTCAGGGCCAGGCGTCGCTGGAGTTCGAAGGCACCATCGTCGATAACAATCAGCCGCTGAGCCTGAGCGTGCCTCTGCAACTGGGGGGCAGCGTATGAATACTTTCGTCGCTATCGACCTTGGCCAACTGCCAGCGCCGCAGATCGTCGAACAGATCGACTACGAACAGATCCTCGCCGAGCGTAAGGTCTACGCCGTCAGCCTCTGGCCGATCGAGGAACAACCCGAGATCGCCGCCCGGCTCAACATGGAGTCGGAGCCGCTGACCAAATTACTCGAGGAAAACGCCTACCGCGAAACTGTCTGGCGTCAGCGGGTCAACGAAGCATCCGTTGCCAATATGCTCGCCTTGGCCAAAGGCACCGACCTCGAACAGCTCGCCGCCAACTTCAACGTGAAGCGCTTGGTCATTCAAGCTGCAAACCCGACAGCCGTACCGCCCCTCCCAAAGCTGATGGAAAGCGACGACAGCCTACGCGAACGAGCGCAAATGGCATGGGAAGGCCTCAGCACCGCCGGCCCGCGCAACAGCTACATTTTTCACGCCCGGTCCGCTGACGGACAAGTCGCTGACGCCACCGCCGAAAGCCCGGCGCCGGCTGAAGCCGTGGTCACCGTGCAATCGGTGCTGGGAGACGGCACCGCCTCGCCGGCACTGCTCGACAAAGTCAAAACGTACCTCAGCGACGACGACCGCCGCCCCGTCGCGGATCGTCTCACGGTCCAGGGCGCGGAAATCATCAACTACCAGATCAAGGCCAGGATCTACCCGCTGAGCAACGGCCCCGAAACTGAATTAGTACTCGCAGCGGCCGAAGCCCAGTTGCTCCAGTTCGTGCATCAGCGTCGGCGCCTCGCATTGGAGATTTCCGAGTCCATCGTGCATGCCGCGCTGCACGTCGAGGGCGTGCGCAAAGTCGTGCTGGAAGACTGGGAAGACATCGTCGCAACCAAATACCAGGCGCCGTATTGCACGAGCGTGGAACTGACACTGGGGGTTGAGTGATGACCTACCAGCCATTGCTACCCGGCAACTCGACACCACTGGAACGCCAAGCCGCGCAGGCCTTGGCAGAAATCCAGCGCGTGCCGATTCCGTTGCGCACGCTCTACAACCCTGACCAGTGCCCCCTGTCCTTACTGCCGTATCTGGCCTGGGCGTTTTCGGTGGATCGATGGGACAGCAAATGGTCTGAAGCCGCCAAGCGTGCCGCCTGCCGGGCCGCGTATTACGTGCACTCGCACAAGGGCACCATCGGTTCACTGCGTCGAGTGGTGGAACCGCTGGGCTATCTGATCGAAGTCGCCGAGTGGTGGCAAACCGTTCCGCCCGGGACGTCCGGTACGTTTGCCTTGCGTATTGGCGTCCTCGACTCCGGCATCACCGAAGCGATGTATCAGGAACTGGTCTGGCTGATCGACGACGCCAAGCCCCTCACCCGTCACCTCACCGGCCTCGACATCATTCTTGAAACCCGACTCGACGCCTTCGTTGGCTTCGCCGTTTACGACGGCGATGAAATCGACGTGTATCCCTGGAACAACCCGGACATCGACGTCTCCGTCCGGGGTTACAGCGGCGTGAGCCTCTACACCCTCGACGAACTGGACGTGTATCCCCATGGTTGATCAGAACTCTATTTTCGGCGGCATGCTGACGACGCTGGGCGCCGCCAAGAAAACCAACTGCGACGCCCTCGGCATTCCGTGGGAGCCGCGTTACATGCTGATCGGTGATGCCAACGGCACCGACCCGGTTCCTAGTCCCACACAAACCAAGTTGATCAATCAGCGATATCGCGCCCAGCTCAATCAACTGCGCGTATCACCCACCGACGCCAACATCCTCATCGCCGAGCTGGTGTTGCCCCCGGACGTTGGCGGATGGTGGATTCGTGAATTGGCACTTGAGGACAAGGACGGGGTTTTCTCGGCAGTGGCCAACGTAGCGCCAAGCTATAAGCCCCTGCTCGCCCAAGGCTCTGGCCGCAACCAGGTGGTGAGGATGCACGTCATCACCAGCGGCACGTCGAACATTCAGCTGAAGATTGACCCATCGGTGGTGCTGGCAACCCGGGAATACGTGGATACACGCATTCTGGAAGAGCTTTACAAACTGGATAACAAGCAGTCGGTCCGGGTCGCCACCACCGCAAACATCGCGCTGTCAGGACTTCCGACTATCGATGGTGTGCAATTACTGGCCGGCGATCGGATCTTGGTGAAAAATCAGATTGCCGCCAAAGACAACGGCATTTGGGTTGCGGCCGCAGGTAACTGGCTGCGTTCGGCAGACGCCGATTCCAGCGCTGAGGTGACGTCGGCGTTGCTGGTGTCGGTCGAGCAAGGCAACACGTTGGCGGACACCCGTTGGCAGTTGATTACAGACGGGCAAATCGTCCTGGGCACCACGCCGCTGGCATTCCAGAACGTCACTTATGGTTTCGCGCCGATCAAGTCTCCGGAGTTTTTAGATAACCCAACCGCCCCGACTCCACCGCAATTCGACAGCAGCAAGAAGCTGGCCACGACTGAGTTCGTGCAACGCTGCCAAGGCAGTTATTCGGATGCGGTCAGCTACACCGGCAACACAATTCTCACCGCTGCTGATGTCGGGCGGATGGTGGCCATTGGTGGATTGACCACCGCGACGGTGACCTTGCCGGATGCTGTGGCCGTGCCGATTGGTTCCGTCATCACCGTGCTGGTGAGTACGCCCGTATCCCTGACGGTTCAGGCTAAAGCAGGTCAGTCTGTCGTCAGCCTCAACAGTGTCGCCGGTCCGTTCTCATTGCCGGCAACATCAATGGGTGTGTTCAGGAGGTTGAACGATGGCAGTGGCTGGATCATGGAAGGTGGTGACGCGGCGCTGAAATACTCGCCGCTGTTCACTGCCTTGACGTCGGATTTTGGCTGGAAGAAGTCATCGAGCGGCATAGTCATGCAGTGGGGCATGGGGACGGCGAATGCGGCAGGTACTGCGGCCGTTACGTTCCCTATCAAATTTCCGAATGCATGCTTACGGGTGTTTACAACTCCAAGAAATATGGCGGCTTACAACTCAACGGCGAGCGTTGGGGGATACACCAATCAAAGTGCCACGTTCTACACGACGTTAGCGGCATCGGGACAGGCCGGTACTGCACAACAGCTTTCTTTCGAATGGCTGGCTATCGGCTGGTAAGGGGAATCTATGTTTGCTTCAAAATCTGAACGCACTTTTTTCGATAGCAGTATTCACGACTCAATGCCCGATGACGTCGTGGAAATATCTGCTGAGGCTTATGCCGCGCTAATGGATGGCCAAGGTAAGGGCAAGGTGATTGATTGGGGCTTCGATGGTTGTCCGGTGCTAGTTGATCCACCCGCACCGCCGCCAGAATTTTTCGAAAATACTGAGCGGGCTTGGCGGGACGTACAACTGACCGTGACCGACGGCGTAGTAAGCCGCCACCGCGACGAACTGGAAGAAAGTACCGACATCACACTAACGACTGAGCAATATGCAGAACTTCAGGTGTACCGCCGAGCGCTGCGCAACTGGCCAGAATCTGGCGAGTTTCCTTTGGCAGACCATCGCCCGGAAGCACCCAGCTGGTTGAGCCAAGTAATCCAGTAACGCCATCCCGATTACCTTAATCCCTGTAGTACCGCCCTCTACAACTCCGCGCGCTCGCCCATCCGGCGCGCGCGCGGCAGCCTGTGCACTGTCATCTCATTTACTGCGCAGGCAAATCCATGGCCGATTATCTTCACGGCGTGCGGGTGCTCGAACTCAACGACGGCACCCGCCCCATTCGCACCATCCCCACCGCCGTCATCGGCATGGTCTGCACGGCCGACGATGCTGATGCGACGTTCTTTCCGTTGGACACCCCGGTACTGCTGACCAATGTGCAAATCGCCATTGCCAAGGCAGGCGTGAAGGGCACCCTCGCGGTCAGCCTGCAAGCCATTGCCGACCAAACCAAACCCTACACCATCGTGGTTCGCGTCAAGGAAGGTGCCACCGAAGCGGAAACAACCTCGGCCCTGATCGGTACCACTACTCCCGACGGCAAGTACACCGGCATGAAGGCCCTGCTCGCCGCAAAAGCCAAGGTTGGCATGGTGCCGCGTATTCTCGGTGTGCCTGGCCTCGACAGCCAACCCGTGGCCACCGCACTGGTCAGCATCGGCCAACAACTGCGCGCCTTCAATTACGTCAGTGCCTGGGACTGCAAAACCAAGGAAGAAGCCGTCGCCTATCGCGAGAACTTTGGCGCCCGCGAAGTCATGGTGATCTGGCCGGACTTCCAGAATTGGGACACCACGACCGACAAAACCGTGAAGGCCTCGGCCGTCGCCCGTGCCCTCGGATTGCGCGCCAAAATCGATCAGGAAGTGGGCTGGCACAAAACCCTGTCCAACGTCGCCGTCAACGGTGTCACCGGCATCAGCGCTGACGTGTTCTGGGATTTGCAAAACCCGGCCACCGATGCCAACTACCTCAACGGTAACGAGGTCACCACTCTGATCAACGAGAGCGGTTTCCGCTTCTGGGGCAGTCGTACTTGCAGCGACGACCCGCTGTTTGCTTTCGAGAACTACACCCGCACCGCGCAGATCCTCGCCGACACCATGGCTGAGGCGCAGATGTGGGCCATCGACAAACCCATGAACCCGTCCCTGGTGCGCGACATCATCGAGAGCAACAACGCCAAGTTCCGCGAGTTGATCGCCAACGGTTACCTGATCGGCGGTAGTTGTTGGTACCCGGAAGATGTCAACGACAAAGACACCCTCAAGGCCGGCAAGCTATACATCGACTACGACTACACCCCCGTGCCACCGCTGGAGGACCTCACCCTGCGACAGCGCATCACTGACCGCTATCTCATCAACTTCGCCGCCAAAGTAAACAGCTGAGCCGGGACTCCCCCGAGGGGGAGTCAACCCCGTGCCTAAGTACTGGAGAACACCGCCATGGCCATGCCACGCAAGCTCAAAAACCTGAATCTCTTCAACGACGCCAACAACTACGTGGGTGTGGTCAAGTCGGTCACCCTGCCCCCGCTCGGCCGCAAGATGGAAGCCTACCGGGGCGGCGGCATGAATGGCCCGGTAAAGGCTGACCTTGGCTTTTCAGACGACGGCATCCAGTTCGAATGGAAGACCGGCGGACTGGATCTGATTTCCCTCAAACAGTTTGGCGCGGTCAATGCGTCAGGCGTCGCCCTGCGTTTCGCCGGCTCTTTCCAACAGGACGACACCGGCGAAGTCAGTGCGGTGGAAGTCGTGCTGCGTGGTCGTCACGAAACCATCGAAATGGGCGACGCGCAGCCTGGTGAAGACACTGAGCACAGCATCACCACCACCTGCACTTACTACAAGCTGATCGTCGATAACGAGGAAATCATCGAGGTCGACTTGCTCAACTTCATCGAGAAGGTCAACGGCGTGGACATGCTGGAGAAACAGCGATCCGCCATCGGCCTTTGAACCACTCCCTAAAACCATTACCTGGAGCAACACATGAATACCGAAGAAACCAATAACGAAGCACTGCCGGCAGCCGATGACAACACTGTTACCCTCGACACGCCCATCACTCGCGGCAAGTCCTATCTGACCAGTCTCACCCTGCGCAAACCCTGTTCCGGCGAACTGCGCGGCGTGCACCTGGTGGACCTGCTGAACCTCGACGTTGCCGCCCTGCTCAAGGTGCTGCCACGCATCACCTCGCCGAGCATCACCGCCACCGAAGCCGCCGGCATGGACCCGGCCGACCTGCTCGCCTGCGGTAACAAGGTCGCGCATTTTTTGTTGCAGAAGTCGGTGAGGACGGACGCCTCCCTCGTTGCGTAGAGGACGCCATGGCCGATCTGGCCGTGGTTTTTCACTGGGCACCGGCTGACATGGACCAGCTGGGCCTGCAAGAGCTGATGGACTGGCGCGAGCGCGCCAGGGTGCGGAGTTCCACCGATGGCGAATGACTTAAAACTTCAGGTACTGCTCAACGCGATTGACCGGGCGAGCGGTCCCCTGAAAGCCATCGACAAGGGCAGCATCGGTGCTGCCCGCGCACTCAAGGACGCGCGCGACCGGCTCAAGGAACTCAACGCCCAACAGAAAGACGTCAGCGCCTGGCGCACCCAGCGCGCCGCCGCTGAGCAGACCGAAACCGCCCTCACCTCAGCCCGCGACAAAGTGCGCGCACTCAGCCAGCAGTTTGCCGCCACGGGCGTTCCGACCAAGGCTCTCGCCAAGGATTTTCGCACCGCCGTGCATGAGGCTCAGCGGCTCAAAGAACAGCACCAGCAGCAGTCCGAACAGTTGCAGACCTTGCGTTCGAAGCTGTACAGCGCAGGGATCAGCACCAAAGACCTCGGCACCCACGAACGCCAGTTGCGCGAGCAGATCGGCGCCACTAACGCCACGATCAGCGAACAGGGCAAACGGCTGGTCGCGCTGAATGCCCAGCAAAAACGCATGGCCGCTGAGCGCGCCAAACTGGCGAAGACGCAAAGCCTTGCCAGTGACATGGCGGTCAACGGTGCCGCCGGGCTGGGCGTGGGTTATGCGGCGAGCCGCCCGCTGGCCAAAGCCGTTGGCGCATTCGCGCCGAACGAAGACTCAGCCACGCAGCTGAAAGTATCGATGATGGACAACACCGGCAAAGTGGCCGAGGACTTCCAGAAAATCACCGACCTCGCCACCAAACTCGGCGACCGCTTGCCCGGCACCACCGCCGACTTTCAAGAAATGATGACCATGCTGCGGCGCCAAGGCCTCAGCGCGCAAAGCATTCTCGGCGGTACCGGCGAAGCCGCCGCGTACCTGGGCGTGCAATTGAAAATGCCGGTGGCCGAAGCCGCCGAGTTCGCGGCCAAGATGCAGGACGCCACGCGCACGTCCGAGAAGGACATGATGGCTCTGATGGACACCATTCAGCGCGGGTTCTACTCCGGTGTCGATTCGACCAACATGCTGCAGGGCTTCAGCAAAATTGCCCCGGTGATGGACACCATCAAGAAGTCAGGGATCGAGGCCGCCAACGAACTGGCCCCGCTGCTAATCATGATGGATCAGGCCGGCATGGAAGGCGGCGCCGCTGGTAACGCCTTCCGCAAAATCTTTCAGGCGGGCTTGAACAAGGACAAGGTCGACGACGTCAACAAGATCCGCCAGCTCAAGGGCCAGAAGATTCAATTCAGCTTCACGAACAAGGAAGGCAACTTCGCCGGGTTGGAGAACCTGTTCGCCCAGGTCGAAAAGCTCAAGGGGCTGAACGACGAAGACCGTACCGAGACCATCAAGGACCTATTCGGTGATGACTCGGAAACCATGACCACCCTGAACACCATGATGAACAAAGGGCTGGCGGGTTACAAAGAGGTGCAGCAGAAGCTCCAGAATCAAGCCGACCTGCGCACACGGGTCAATGAGCAACTCAGCACCTTGACCAACGTCATGGAAGCCGCCGAAGGCAGCTTCACCAACGCCATGGCCGAGTTCGGTGCCGCCGTCGCGCCGGAGCTGAAAGAGCTGATCAACACTCTCGGTGAAGTCGCCAACAACGTCGGCGCCTGGGCGCGGGAAAACCCCAAACTCGCCGGCGGCCTGGTCAAAGTCGTGGCGCTGGTTGCCGGTCTGTCGTTCGTGTTCGGTGGTTTGGCCATCGGCATGGCCAGCCTGCTCGGCCCGTTTGCCGTGATTCGTTACGGCATGGCGATGTTTGGCATGCAGGGTGGTGGCACGCTGAGAATCATGCAAAAGCTCGCCCCCACCATCACCGGTCTGGCCCGCAATGCACTCCCCATGCTGGGCCAAGGCCTTCGCACGCTGGCCAGCACACTCAGCGGCGCGCTGGTAACCGCCCTGCGAACCGTCAGCATTGCACTTTGGGGCCTCGCCACCAACCCGGTGGCGCTGGCCATCGGTGCCGTCGTTGCCGTGCTCGCCGGTGCGGCTTACCTGATCTACAGCAACTGGGACGCGGTGAAACTCTACTTCAGCAACGCCTGGACTGAGATCAAAGCCGGCTTCAGTGGCGGTATCGGCGGAATCCTCAACACGCTCGCCAACTTCAGCCCCATCGGCCTGATCTACCAGGCCTTCGCTGGCGTACTGAGCTACCTCGGCGTAGATCTGCCGAGCCGCTTTACCGAGTTCGGCAACATGCTGGTCAACGGCCTGGTCAACGGACTGCTCGCGGGGTTGGGGCAAATCACGAACGCCGTCAGCTCTATCGCTGATTCGGCCATCAACATGTTCAAGGAAAAGCTCGGCATCCACAGCCCGTCCCGCGTGTTCACCGCACTCGGCGGCTTCACCATGGCCGGGCTGACCCAAGGTCTGCAAGGTGGCCAGGATGGCCCGCTGGGCGCCATCACTGACATGGGCAAACAAGTCGTGTCGGCCGGGCAACGGGCGCTCGGCGCCGTGGCTGGCCCGCTCGGCGCCATCGGGCTGCCGCAGTTGCCGACCGGCGCCGCCGCATCCTCTTCAGTGTCGATCGACAACCGCGCGCCTATCAGTCCGGCACCGGCCGCAGCCTACGACAGTCACGACACCTACGAAATCAACATCCACACCACGCCCGGCATGGATGAGCGCGCCATCGCCCGCGCCGTGCGCGCCGAGCTGGCCCGTGTCTCCAGCGAAAAGAGCGCCCGCCAGCGCAGCAAACTGTCCGACCTGGAGTAACCCGCCATGATGCTTGCCCTGGGCATGTTCGTTTTCAGTCTCTCCACCGCCGCCTACCAAGAACTGCAACGCCAAACCGAATGGCGCCACGCCAGCAGCAACCGCGTCGGCGCCGCGCCGGCCCGCCAGTTCGTCGGCCGTGGTGATGACTCCATCACCCTGCCCGGCATCATCCTGCCGGAACTCGCCGGCAGCGCCCTCAGCCTCGACGCCTTGCGCTTGATGGCCAACACCGGCAAGGCGTGGCCAATGGTCGAAGGGAGCGGTCGGATTTACGGCCTGTGGATCATCGAAAGCCTGAGCGAAACCAAGACGATTTTCTTCCGCGACGGCACGCCGCGCCGCATCGAATTCACCCTCAGCCTCAAGCGCATCGATGACGACCGTATCGACCTGATCGGCGCCGGTACCAGCGCCGGCGTCAGCATCATGAGGGCGCTGCTGTGATCGACGCAGCCCTCTCCCGCGTCACCGGTTTTCTGGACAAGACCATCGAGCGCTACAAGCGCGAAGCAGCCTACCCGGTACCGGCGTTTCGCATCACCGTGGACGGCAACGACATCGCCCAACTGATCAGCCCGCGCCTGATGAGCCTCGACCTGACCGACAATCGCGGCATCGAGGCCGATCAACTGAGCATCACCCTCAGCGACCACGACGGACTGCTCGCGATCCCGCTCAAGGGCTCGGTGGTTCGGTTGTGGCTCGGCTGGAGTGATACCGGACTGGTCGACAAGGGCACTTACACCGTTGATGAAACCGAGCATTCCGGCGCTCCGGACGTGCTGAGTATCCGCGCCCGATCCGCAGATCTGCGCAAAGGCCTGAAAACCAAACGCGAGCGCAGCTGGAGCAACACCACGCTCGGTGACGTGTTGGGCGATATCGCCCTAGGCAACGGTCTGACCGCCACCATCGCCGGCGCGCTCGACGGTTTGCCTATCCTGCAACTGGACCAGGCCAACGAGTCCGACGCCAACCTGATCAGCCGTGTCGGCGAAGAGTTCGACGCCGTGGTCACAGTCAAAGCCGGTTGCCTGCTGTGTCTTCCGGCCGGCGGAGGCAAGACCGCCAGCGGCGCCGAGCTGCCCCACATCACGCTTACCCGCGCCGACGGCGACCAGCACCGCTATCTGCAAGCAGACCGTGATAGCTACGACGGCGTGCGCGCTTACTTCTACGATGTGAACAGCGCCAAGAAACAAGAAGCCATCGCCGGTGGCGGCGAAAACCTCAAGGATCTGCGCCACACCTACAGCGACCGCCAGTCTGCCCTGCGCGCTGCGCGGGCCGAGTTCAACAGGCTACAGCGAGGGAGCTCGACACTCAGCTACACCTTGGCCATGGGCCGACCGGACTTGATTCCAGAGCTGACCTATACGCTCGAAGGGGTTAAACCGGAGATTGACGAAATCATCTGGTATGGGGGGAACGTGCATCACACGCTAAGTGCGGACAATGGCTACACCGTCAGCCTAGAGCTGGAGAGCAAGCTACCGGAGGATACCGTTGAGGGCCAGGTGGAAGAGAACAAGGGGGATTTCACAGGGATCATCGCATACTACCGCGACGAGAAGATTGGGAAGGAGAAGAAGGTGACTGCTGGAGATCAGAGCAAGCCGCGACGTTTGCGTTGGTTATACGCCACCGAAAAAACAGCAAAACGGGCGGTTGAGCGAGAGTTGAAGCGGTTACAGAAAGGCTGACAATGCTTGCGATGATTCGAAGCCCTTTTGTTTGATATCATGAGGCCACCCCAATCTGACGAGCATAGTGGAAATGCAATTTGAGAACATCAGCCTAGAACATTTAGACCGGTTTGATCATGTGAAAGAGATGGACGATAAAAGCCAAAAATTTTGGCTACAGAAGGAAAAAATATTCTGGGATGACATCTTAAATATACTACGAAGCAATGGAGTTTTAAATAATGAGCGCAGCGTAGTAGAAAGCTACCTTAGAACAATCAACGGAATGCTTGTAAACGCCAACGACATCACCTCACTCCAACTATTTCAAGATACACAACCACTACCATTCCATGACGAACACCCACATGCCGAACACATGATCGAGTTCGCCAAAAACAATCAATTTCAGACTGCTCGATACCTATTTCAGTCACTAATCCTACAGCAATCAACCCTATACATAAACAAGTACAAGTCCGAACTAAAGCACCTCGAAGAACAGCTTAAAAACACCATAACGTCAGAACATGAAACGTACACATCATCACTCACCGAGAATAGAAAATCATTCAATATTTTTGCTGAGACCACAAAAAAAGATGTTCAAGACAACCTCAAAGAACAACTGGAACTCGCTACCACCGAAATATCCAACACCGTAACCGCTGCTACCAATGCAATCCTTTCAGCCGAACCAGTTAAATACTGGGAAGAGCGAGAGAAAAAACACAGAACAAAAGCTCGCTCCTATCGTAAAGGAGTCATAACAGCATCTCTATTTTTCGTTTCCATATTAGTATTCCTAACCTTTTCCGTTTATAAAAACGGAGAAACCTACAACATATACGGAATACCACTTACATTACCCGTAGAAAAATTCAGCATTGCTCTTTTGATCATATGCACAACAGCGGCAATTTGGCTTATTAGAATACTTGTCAAACTAATGATGACCAATCTCGCACTAGAAATAGAAGCTCTAGAGCGCTCCACCATGATTAAAACATATATAGCAATGGACAGCACAAAAGCTGAACAAGCCGCAGAAATCCGAATGCTATTTTATACAACCTTGTTCAGACCCTCCAGCAACAGCCTAACTGACGATTCAACCTCCCCAGAATATATTAGAATTATTGAAGCGATGCTTCAGAAAAAGTGACAGCTAGCAAAAATATAAACCAAAGAGTCAGAAACATGGAAAAGCTGGATTTTGAAAGCTTTAAGCATTTCGAATCATGGATTGAAGAGCTTCAACTAAAACAGAAGCAAGCAAGCATGGAAACTGATTCGTACTTTACGCCACTTCTATTTCGTGGACATGCGGATGACAGCTGGCCTCTTCAAACCACACTTGAAAGAGAGTGCCCCAAAGTTACAACCATGAATGAATACCTTGGCGCCGCTGCTAGGATAAAGCATCAGGTGGAACTTTACTCAGGGAAAAGCTGGCCCCCTATTGTTGACAAGAGCGGAAGGTTGATAGAAGACGATACGAATCCGTACTTGAATGCTGGAATACCATCACTGGAATATCTTGTATACCTACGTCATCACGGCTTTCCATCCCCCCTTCTCGACTGGACAAGATCTCCATATATCGCCGCTCTCTTTGCATACTCAGGAGCAGATGAGAATAATGGAGATAAGGTAGCAATTTTTGTACAACAGCTTTTTAACGGAAATCTGGAGGATTACCTTCCTACTCCAGCTACTCAGATCTTTACCATTGGCCCCTACATGGATACTCACAGAAGACACTCAGTACAGCAGGCACAGTACACTTTATGTTTTAACAGAATAAAAACCCTGCTAGGACCGGACTACGAACTGCAATCACACGAAGAATATAGAAAGCGTTACCCCAAAAAACTATACAAAATAACACTACCAAAAAATGAAAAATACAAAGTACTTTCAAAACTTGACCAATTCAACTTAAACCTTCACTCACTTTATGGCAGCGAAGAAGCGCTCATGTCCACACTAGCACTTCGAGAATTTCATCTCAAATAAAAACCCGGCGAGAGCCGGGTTCTAATTTAATTACTTTTTCAACAAGACATCTAGAAAAAGGAGTATGTCATTTTTACTCACTTCGTCGAGCCGCCTGAATAGCTGCACTATCATCCGTTCACGTTCGCTTAGGTCCGTCAGTTCAATTACCGCTGACTGATTCCAATGCTGTTCGCTCTTCACCGACATGTATCACTCCATTTAACACATTCAGGTACCCGGCACCTGCATCGGTGCCGACCAAAGCACCCGGGGAGTGAGCGATTCTCAGCATGTTTCGGTGTGTCACCAGCCTACGAAAAGAAATCTTGTAAAAAGTTTAAGACGTCGGACATAGATCTATTGCCCGTTGCGAGATGCTGACGTGATCCATTTTCACAGACGGCACCCAGCGACTCGGTTTGGCCAGATCCCTGGCATCAGACCATCCTCGCTCGCTGGCGATTTTGAGCGCGCTGGCATTGAGCGCATAGAGAGTACCGTCCGATGTCCTCATCAATGCCTTGGGTGGGTTTGGCTCACACGACAGCTCTGCGCTCTCAACAGTGAACGGCCAGTTATCACCAAAGTCCTTGCTGCTGACCGTTTCAGTTTTGCTATCCGCCCCGCAGCCGGCCAAAGCTACAAACGTGCATATTCCGATTAGTGCCAACATCCCTTTAAGCATTTATTGCCCCTATTTTTTATTACTGAACGCGAGCATCAATCGCTTCACGGCCTCTTTGTCTTCGCTCAGAAGACCGCGCACGTTCAGCACCATTTCCAGCTCATCAATCGCAATAAGCTGATCCGAGACCGGTACGCGCCGGCCTGTCACCACGTAAAGCACATCGACACCAAGCTCTTCGACAGCAGCTAAGTACTTCGCATCCGGCGTACCGGTACCTTTCTCATAATTTATTTGGGTGGTTTTACCGACACCGCCAGCAGCACCTAAATCAGTCTGGCTGAGGCCTAGACGCGACCTTTCTTCCTTCAGCCGTTCACCGATGGTCATATTTTTTGAACCTCTAGCGTTGACAGGTTCAATTTACTGAACCAATATCATCAAACCATTACGCGAAATCACACGAATTTGAACTATGCACGCCACCTACGCACCCGAGCAAGCCTGCCAGGCCGCTAGAACGCGGCTGGAACGCAAAGGCATGTCCGTAAAGGACTTTGCCCTTCAGAACGATCTGCACCCCTCAACCGTTTACGCGGTGTTGAACGGCCAGAAGAAGTGCCTGCGGGGAGAAGCCCATCGCGCCGCAGTACTTCTCGGTATCAAAGACCGCGTGATTGAAAACTAAGCCTGTTGGCTCAGGGAGGAAACCAGAAGATGAAACGCCCAGTTCTAGCCAACAGGAAAGACGTAGTCAGCGCAGTGATCGGTGCTTACCAGGGAGGTCGCATTTACGCCGCTGCCGACTTGGGAATGCCACTCAAAAAGTTCGACAACCAGGCCTATGAAAACGCCGGCAGCCGACCGCTGAGTGACGACCACATTCATCGCCTCGAACAGGTAGCAGGAACAACCTTCCTGCCGGACTACATCGCAGCCAAATACGGCGGCATGTTTGTCCCGCTGACCGCGTCGGCGGACCTGGACAACGTCGAGTTGTACAACCGCTCAGTCAAAGCCGCCGCCAAGCGCGGGATGGTTGATCAGATCATTGCCAAAGCACTCGACGACGGTGTCATTGAGTCCTGCGAAGCCCAAGCAATCATCAACGCTCTGGTGCACTACATGTCCGCCCGCTACGCCGAAGTGCTGGCCACCATTCAACTGCACGGTCGGGGGATCGCTGGGTGAGTACATACAAACTGGTTTGCCCGCACTGCCTCGGCCGCATGCGTATCCGCACCAGCGAAGGCACACACATTTTCCTGCGCGTGGCCTACCTGCAATGCACCAACGAGGCTTGCGGCTGGTCGGTACGTGCCGAGTTCGAAATGACTCACGAAATGAGTCCCAGCGGCATGGCCAACCCATCAGTGCGCTTGCCCATCGCCGACATCGCCCTGCGCCGCGCCGCGATGAAAACCGCCAACGATCAACCCGACCTGCTCGACCAAATGGAAATGGAGTGTGCGCAATGAACCACGATCAGTTGACCCACGACTACCGCAGCAGCATGCAACGTGCCGCGTTCGCTTACCTGCAACGGCACGAAGCGCAGTACCTAGTGGACTCGGACCTACTCTATGAAAACTGCGTTCGCCACTTGGCCACGTCGCTGGAGGTGCCTGTCTTCATGGCGGAGCGACTGGTGCACAACGCCTGGACTGAATTGCAGGTGATCAATCAGCGCAAGTGGATCGGTGTGGACTGGGGCAACAGCCCCGGCTGCACGGTCGTGCACTTGATCGACACCCGTGCCGACCTGCGCTACCCGGTACCGGCGAGGCTGCTGCCGCAGACCCTGCTCGCCCAGCGCGATTGCGCGTACAAGCACCACCCTCTGTAACCCCTTTTTAAACACCCCGCCCTGCCCCGCTCCCCGTGGGTTTGGGTGAGCTTTGCCTGAAATCCGAGGTGGATTATGGAAATCGACATCGCCCTCACCGCAAAACTGCCCCGCGCACAGGCCGAAGCCTTGCTCCAGGCACTGCGCGCCCAGTACTCGATGCAGTTCAACGAGTACTGGTATGACGATCGCTTTCGCATGATCCCCGAGGGTTTACGGCACGGCTCGCTGCTGTCGGCCTTCCCGGTGATGGCCGCGCAAAAACGCCTGATTGGCGCCCTTAAACACAGTCTCGGCGAAGTGAAGTAAGCCCCGATGAACATGAAGCACGATCTGCGCGCCGACATCCTGAAACGCCTTGAATCCGACTACGGACTCAAGCACAAAGCCGGCAAATACATGCGCCAGGGCGAATGCCCGGCGTGCAAGAAAAAGGAGCTGTACGCCTTCCACGATGACCCATGGATGATCCGTTGCGGCCGGGGCAAGTGTGGCCAGACCTGGCACGTCAAAGAAATCTACGAAGACCTGTTCGAAGACTGGAGCAAGCGCGCCCCGGCCAGCGAGCAACACCCCAGCGCCACCGCCCGTGCCTATCTGGAATTTGCCCGGGGCTTTCGGCTCGATCTGATTCAAGGCTGGTTTACGCAGGAAACGTATTTCTCCGGCGAGCTGAATGCCGGCAGCGCGACGGTGCGCTTTGCGTTGGAGAAAGGTGGCTACTGGGAACGCCTGATCGACCGGCCGCAACGGTTCGGCAAGATGAAGGCGCGGTTCAAGCCCGGTGACAGCCCGCGTGGTTTTTGGTGGTGCCCGCCGTGTGTCGAGCTACTGGACGTCAAAGAGCTGTGGATTGTCGAGGGCATCTTCGACGCCATCGCCCTGGTGCATAACGGCATTGCGGCGGTGTCGGCGATGTCGTCGGCCTTCTTCCCTGAAGAGTCACTGAAAGAGCTGGCACGCCTGCGTGGCGGTAAATTGCCCAAGCTCATTTGGGCACTGGACAACGAACCCGGCGCGCACAAATACACCAAGCGTTGGGTGCGTCAGGCGCGCGCCCTGGGCTACGAGTGCGAAGCGGCGCAGATCCCGCAATCGGACAGCCGCAAAGTCGATTGGAACGATCTGCATCAGCGCTGGGCATTCATTGACGGTGAGAGCGAGCGTGCCGAGCAGATCGATAAGGATCTGGCCACGGCTCGCTATCACGGCTCCTTGCTGATCGCCGAAAGCGCCTCTGAGAAAGGCGTGCTGATGTACGAATGGCGTGAGCGCCACGAGTTTCACTTTGGCTTCGACAGCCGGCTCTACTGGTTCAAAATGGACCTGGAGAAATTCAACAAGGCCATGCAGGCGCTGGAATCCTCCGATCGCCACGAAGACCAGCTGCTGAACGAAAAGCAGCGTCGCGAAAAGGCCCTGCGCCAATGTGGTGGCGTGGTGGAAATCGCCAACTGCTACCCACAGGCGCTGTACTTCCAGCGCAACGAAGTCACCGACGAATCCTGGTACTACTTCCGCGTCGATTTCCCGCACGACAGCGGCAGCGTCAAGAACACCTTCACCGGTGGCCAGGTCGCCGCCGCCAGCGAGTTCAAGAAACGCCTGCTCAGCATGGCCGCCGGCGCCGTGTTCACCGGCAGCGGGCAGCAGCTCGACAAGATCATGAAGGATCAGCTGTTCGGCCTGAAAACGGTCGAGACCATCGACTTCATCGGCTACAGCAAACTACACGGCTGCTACGTGTTTGGCGATCTCGCGGTACGCGGCGGCATTGTCAGCGTGGTGAACAAGGAGGACTTTTTCGAGTTCGGCAAGCTGCGGCTCAAGACACTGCAGAAGTCGATCGCCATGCACATTCAGCGCGACAGCAAGCAGTACCGCACTGACTGGCTGCCGATGCTGTGGCTGTGCTTTGGCGCCAAAGGCATTGTCGCCCTGGCCTTTTGGTTTGGCTCACTGTTCGCCGAGCAGATCCGGGCGCAGTACAAATCCTTTCCGTTCCTTGAGGTCACCGGCGAGGCCGGTGCCGGCAAGACCACGCTGCTGACCTTCCTGTGGAAACTGCTCGGCCGTGAGCATGAAGGTTTTGACCCGTCGAAATCGACCCGCGCAGGCCGACAGCGTGCCATGGGCCAAGTCTCCAACATGCCGGTCGTACTGATCGAAGGCGACCGCAACGAGCCGGACAAGGCGCACGCCAAGGGCTTCGACTGGGACGAACTGAAGGACTTCTACGGCGGCGGCACGCTCGGCACCAAAGGCATGAAGACCAGCGGCAACGAGACGTACGAACCACCGTTTCGGGGCGCGATTGCGATCAGCCAGAACGCCGACGTCAGTGCGTCCGAAGCGATCCTGACCCGGATTATCAAATCGCACTTTGCACGCCCGGAAGTCACCACCGAGAGCCGTGCAGCGGCAGATAACCTGAACCTGATCCCGGTTGAACAGTTGAGCCACTTCCTGCTGCTGGCTGTGCGCGCCGAAGCCCAGGTGATGGCCAAGTTCGCCGAACGCGTGCTGGTTCATGAACAGCAACTGCGCCGGCTTAAAGAAATCCGCGTGGAACGGATCATCAAGAACCACAGCCAGTTAATGGCCCTGGTCGATTGCCTGCGCCTGGTGTGCCCGCTCGATGACAACCACGTCGCCACAACACATCAGGCATTGATGGTCATGGCGCTGGAGCGGCAAGCCGCGATCAGTGCCGACCACCCGCTGGTTGCCGAATTTTGGGAAGTCTACGAATACCTCGAAAGCCTGGGCGAAGGCCCGCAGGTCAACCACAGCACCGACCCGAAACTCATCGCGATCAACCTTAACGAGTTCGCCGAGAAGGCCAGCGAGCATCGGCAGAACCTCGCCGACCTCAAGACATTGCGCGGGCTGCTGGTCAACAGCCGCAGCCACAAATGGCTGGAATCCAACAAGGCCGTGTACAGCGCCGTGCGCGCTTCACAAGCCGCCGGCAACGCGATGTTCAACAAACCCACCACTGTGCGCTGCTGGATTTTTCAGAGCGCGTAAACAGCAACCAGCGCTGCAACGCTGGGCACGTTCCAATGGAGAAGCACCATGCAAATACAAGTCATCACCGGCGACGCCGGCACGGGCAAGACGACAAAGCTGAGATTGATCGAGGCTCAGCAACTGGCTGAAGGCAAACAGGCCGGGATCATTCATGCGGATGCGTATTCGCATCAAGGGCTGCTCGGAATCATGGAAGTGAGGTTAGAGCGCGGTGAGCGAACGCTGCTTGTCGATGACTGCTCGAGCAAACAGATCGAGGAGGTTTTGCAATGGCAGGAGGAGGCTGCTGGAAACGAGCAGCTTAAAGGCTTGGTGATTCACCTGGTACGCCAAGCGGGCTGACCAGCGAATTAATGTCGGAAAAAAGTGGTGTCGAGAGGACTGCAATCCCTCGACACCGACCACCCCAAGGGAGAAGCACCATGCAAGCACAAAACCCAAGTGGCAGCGGCACAGAGGCTATCACGAACAGCTTCAAGGTCGGCGATGACGTGAGTTATGTCGTCGGGCGCAGCACCGGCCACAGTGTCAGCTTCAGCGTGCGGGAAGGAAAAATCGCTGAAATATCGGCCGGTGTTGCCATCGTGAAATCCCGCAACGGGCGGCGCTCTACTCACCCACTGAACAAGCTCACGCACCAAGGCCAGCGGAATGCTCTCACCCGCGCATTACTTGGGGAGGTTTGAGCGTGGACGCCTCAACAACGAAACGCACGCGCCCGCTCATGGCGAGCCATCGGCTGGACCTGCCAAGCCGCTGCGATATTTGCGGTAAAGCTCGATCTACTCGAAAGCATCAAGCCTGTAGCCGGATCCGGCAACAGCGCAAGGCTGGCGAATGGGCCGAGCTGATGGCGGTGCGAGCTGAAGCAAAGAACAACAAACCTCGGCGCTACGCGCGCTGACTGGTTCAAAGAGCGAGCCACGGGGAGCTGCAACTCCCCATCGCCCCGCGAAGGAAAAGCACCATGCAAATGCCAAAACAAATAGAACCGATTGTTTCGCAACAGGACACCGCGCTATGACTGTTTTCCTGCTGCTGTACCTGTGCGCGGATGCGTCTCGGACGGATTGCCAAGTGTTTCCGACTCAACAATGGATTGGAGATACGGCTTACGAGCAATGCCTCGATGCTGTTCCCGGCCTGACCAAAGCCCTAACCGCTACCAACCGAGAGCGACACAGATTTGTCTGCGAGATACAGACAGCCGACGCAAAGCCGGCGGAAGAAATAGCCCGGCCGAGGTTCATTCATCAATCGTTTCGGATGTGAGGGGAGCATCATGAACACAGCTTTTATTCTGATGGCCCAGTACGACGGCCAGGCGATTATCCCGCTTGATCGGGTGTGCCGTGACTACTTCACACACCTGACGCCCGATATGTTCCAACGCAAGGTGTTGAATGGTCAGATCAAGATCCCCATCACCCGGCTTGAGCCGAGCCAGAAGTCCGCCAAAGGCGTTCACATCGGCGACCTGGCGGCTTACCTCGATCTCCAGCGCGCCGCCGCGGTAAAAGAAAACAACCAGCTCAACGGCTTAAAACCCGCCTATTGAGCCACTTCATTGATGCGGCGCCCAGTTGGACGGGTGCCCTCAATATCTTTTCGTGCCATTCCCACCGCACATACCGATCACCTTTACCGCGCAGGTGGGTGTAGCGTCGCAGCGAATTCCAGTCCCTGTGCCCCGACACACTCGCTACGCGTGGGATGTCCCAGTCCATTTCAAACAGGCGGCTGACACCCTCGTGGCGAAGGTCGTGAAAGTGCAGGTCAGCGATACCCAAAAACTTGCAAGCCTTCGCCCAGGAAGTGGAAATAGACTCGGGGCTGTACGGGAAAATATCGTCGCCGGCCTTTGGCATTGTCTGGAGTATCTGCCACGCCTCATCTGGCAAGTAACACCAGACGTCGTTGCCGATCTTCTGCCCGGGGCTCTTCATGTCCCGGACCAGGACTCGCTGGCCAGCCTCGTCTACGTCCGCCCAGCGAATGCGGGTGATTTCATCGAGACGGCGAGTTGAGAACAACGCGAAGCCGACGACCTTCAACATGTTGGTGACGCTTCGACGCCGCGCCTGCATGTCCTCATAGTGCGTCATGATTTTGCCCAACTCATCCAGTGTCGGACGCCGGTCCCGCTCGCGGCTCTTGAGGTTGTAGCCAAGTTTGCGCAGCACTCGCCGGGCACCGGCCATGGCCAGCGGATCGACCTGATAACCCCATGCGTCCCTGGCGATGGAAAGCACGGCGCCGAGATGCGCAAGATCATTGCCGGCGGTCTGCGCCTGGACGCCTCCCCCTTCGCTACTCATCCGCCACAGGGCGAAGTCCACCAGGCACTGCGTATTGATGTCGGTATCGTTGAGCTTGCCGAAGTAGCTGGCACTGATAGCCGTGAGCGTGGCCTTTTTGGTTTTACCAAGCGGCCGCGCCTTTTCGACTTCGCGCAGGTACTGATCAATCATCTCCTTAGCAGTGGCGCCCTTGCGGCTCGCCCGCTCGATCGCACCAGGCTCATCAAGTTCCGATTCACGCTTACGCGCCCACGCCTGCGCTGCCTGTTTCCGGGCGAAGGTCTGGCTCTCTTGGTAGACTTGCACTCCAGCACGCTTGATGCGGATCTGAGCGGTGTAGCTCACAGACCCATCCGCCAGTTTTCTTGCCCTGATAGCTGCCATATCGAAAAGTGGTACGCGTCGGTTTTGAAGTGGTACATCGTACCACCGAGACCTGAAAAACGCCTGAAAACGCCCAAAAACACGCCGAAAACACGTTGAGTAAAATGGTACAGAATCATAGCCTTAGCCCAGTAAAACCAATGCCTACGCTGTCTCGGCGGTTTAGTGTTGCACCCATGATGGATTGGACCGACCGCCATTGCCGTTTCTTCCTACGCCTCCTGTCGAAGAACGCTCTGCTCTACACCGAGATGGTCACCACCGGCGCGCTGCTAAACGGAGATCACGAACGTTTCCTCCGTCACAACGAAGCCGAACACCCGTTGGCCTTGCAGTTGGGCGGTAGCGTGCCACTCGATCTGGCCGCTTGCGCTCGCATGGCGCAGGAGCACGGTTACGACGAGGTGAATCTCAACGTCGGTTGCCCGAGCGATCGCGTGCAGAACAACATGATCGGCGCGTGCCTGATGGGTCATCCGCAGTTGGTGGCGGATTGTGTGAAGGCGATGCGAGATGCGGTGTCGATTCCGGTGACGGTGAAGCATCGGATCGGGATTAATGGACGGGACAGTTACGAGGAGCTGTGTGATTTCGTCGGGACGGTGCGGGATGCCGGGTGTACGAGTTTTACGGTGCATGCGCGGATTGCGATTCTGGAGGGGTTGTCGCCGAAGGAGAATCGCGACATTCCGCCATTGCGCTATAACGTTGCCGCGCAGCTGAAGTCAGATTTTCCGGAGTTGGAGATTGTGCTGAACGGCGGGATCAAGACGATGGAGGCCTGCCATGAGCATTTGCAGACTTTTGACGGTGTGATGCTGGGGCGTGAGGCTTATCACAATCCATATCTGCTGGCGGAGGTGGATCAGCAGTTGTTCGGCAGTTCGGCGCCGGTGATCAGCCGTGCGGAAGCATTGGCGCAGTTGCGACCTTATATAGCCGAGCATTTGCTGGCCGGTGGGTCGATGCATCACATCACGCGGCATGTGCTGGGCCTGGGCACCGGGTTTCCGGGGGCGCGCAAGTTTCGGCAACTGTTGTCGGTGGATATTCACAAGGCCAAGGATCCGTTGGCGTTGCTGGATCAGGCGGCGGAGTTGTTGGCGGGTCGTTGATCGACGCGTTGTATGTGCGGGCAACGAATGAGCGTTGCCCGGATTGTTGTTGTACTGACAGGATGTCTTTTGTTTATGCCCGCGTTTATTTTTTCTCGCTTGAAGCGTTACTGCCTGCTCGCCTTGTTTAGCTTCACCTCGAATGTTTATGCACATTGCGACGGGTTCTGCATGGGGAGCACCGATACGCCGTGGCAGGCCACGCAATTTTCCGGTTTCTCCATCCTTGTGCTGTTTCTCACACCTTTTTCTGCGACGAATAATACGACCGAAAACTTCAAACGTGTTTACTCCGCCGAGGAGCAGGAAGACGCGCGCTATTTCCTCGCCAGCGACGGCATGCTGCAAGCCGCGTATTTCACCTCGGCCTTGCAGCGTTTTCGTCGGGAATCCCCCGACAGCGAATTAAACGACCTCGCCGTCGCCGCGCTGATCAGCAGCCAGTAATCAGCCCGCCGCAGCCGCCGTCCAGTTCACCCAGCCAAACATCCACGTGGCCAGAATCAACAAGCCAAACGCGATCCGATACCAGGCGAACGCCGCATAGCTGTGGTTGGCGATGAACTTGAGCAAGCCGCGCACGGCGATCATGGCGAAGATGAATGCGGTGACGAAGCCCAAGGCGAAGACCGGCAGGTCGCTTTGCTGGAACAGGTCGCGGTATTTGTAGCCTGAGTACACGGCGGCACCGACCATGGTCGGCATGGCCAGGAAAAACGAGAACTCGGTGGCGGCTTTGCGCGACAGACCGAACAGCAGGCCGCCGATGATGGTAGATCCGGAACGCGAGGTGCCGGGAATCATCGCCAGACACTGTACGAAACCGACCTTAAGCGCGTCAGACCAGCGCATGTCATCGACATGCTCGACGCGAATCACATGGCTGCGCTGTTCGGCCCACAACATCACGATACCGCCGACAACCAAAGCGACGGCGACTGTGATCGGGTTAAACAAGTAGTGATGAATGGCGTCAGCGAAGAGAACACCCAGAACCACGGCCGGCAGAAAGGCGATCAACAGGTTGAGGGTGAATCGTTGCGCATTGCGCTCGGTCGGCAAGCCTTTGACGATTTCGATGATCTTCGGCCGGAATTCCCAGACCACGGCAAGAATGGCACCCAGTTGAATAATGATGTTGAACGCCATGGCGCGTTCACCGCCGAACTCCAGCAAGTCGGCAACGATAATCTGGTGGCCAGTACTGGAGATCGGCAAGAATTCGGTGAGGCCTTCTACTGCACCCAAAATCAACACCTGGAAAAAGGTCCAGAAATCCATTAATCCTCCGTCAGAGCGCTCTTGCTGAGCGACTGGTCGATAACACTCAGGGATTGAGTATCTTAAATAATACAAAGATCAAAAGATCGCAGCCTTCGGCAGCGCCTACAGGTGAATGCTTTCCAAATGTAGGCGCTGCCGAAGGCTGCGATCTTTTGCTCTTGTTGGCCGAGGAGATTACGTCTTATCAAAAGACACACTCAAGCCATGTTAATAAACGTCCGCGTACGAACTAATGTGAAATTATTTAGGCACTTAGTAGGAAAAATTTCATTGCGCCAATAAAGTGTGACCTGCCTCACATATTGAAGGCTGGCTATACAGTGGCCAATGGACATAAACAAAGATGTCGTCATGAGTTCAAAATAGTGGCACAATTTCATATTGCCACCATATACTCACTAGTTCACGAAGCCGAGAAAATCAACTAAAAGCTTGAAAATCTTATTTATTGTTAGAAAACTCGGGAGCTACGTCTAAAAACGGCGTAAATGTTACCAATTGTCAGTCACAGATGAGAACCTGTGCTTTAACATCCTGATGTCAGCACCTAATTTCGAGTCAATGCATGATGCTCTCAGGGAACTTGGCGACTAGAAGTCCGCGCCCGACAATCGACGAACCAGGTGTACTCACTTTGGGTCGAACCCGTGGCGTGGCGGAGCATTTTAGTGCGCTACTCGCAAAGCTTGTGCGAACCGATGTGGCGCTTGAAGCCAACTCGTACACTGATGCCTATATGCAGAATGAAGATTCTGCATTGTATCGAGCAATCTTCATTGTCATCGACAGCCCACAAGCACTCGAAGACAATCTTGCGCTGGTCGAAAACCTGCGCAAAGACAACTTTAAGCCACTCATTTGTGCAGTTATCACTGGCCGCGGTGCTTTCAACAAGATCAAGTACTACCTTGCCGGTGCCGACTTCTGTATCAAAATCAACACCCTTTCCGAAGATGGCGCCGAGTCGTTAGGAGAATTCTTCAGCAGTGAAGAATGGCAAAGAGACATCAAACTGACACTTGATCCAACTCGGATCTGTCTGCTGAGCACAAATAAACGCCTGGATATCTCGTTTGCCGAGATGAAAATCCTTGAAGCGTTTGCGCAAAGTAATAATCACATTCTGAGCCATGATGAAATCGCCAACATCATGGGGCTCAATCCCAATTTCTACGATCCTCGTGCGCTGGAGAAGTCCATCAGTCGCTTGCGTGGAAAAATCAAGGACGTGTATGGTACAAACGCGATTCAGAGCATCCGCGGCTATGGCTATCGTTTGATGCGGGGCCTGATATCGACTGCCTGAGTCTCGGGCAGCCATCCCTTTTGCATGCTCACGAAGGATCGTCTGATGCAACGATATATCTATGGTTTTATTTCACGCCTACCTATAAAAAAGCGATCAAATGAGCGCAATAACATAACAATAAACTCAACAACATAGCAGCAGAACGAGTGGAACTTATCGAGGGCCATTTTCGGGCCCAGACCCTGCCTGTGGATTACTTCCAAGGAAGTCATTGCTCGCCTGCCGATTCACCTTTTAGCCAATTTTGGTACGCAGTTAAGGAGAGAGACATGGAAACTAGTACAACCCTCCCCAGAAAATATTTTGTTGTCGTGACCAACAGCACAGCGTCGCAACGTGAACTCGAGAACATCCTGTCGAGCGAGCGCTTCAATTCACTGGGCACGTCTCAGGCACAAATGTTTATTGAAGGTGCTACTTCGCCCTCTTCCGCCCCCATGCTGATGGAGTTCACTTACCCAAGCGGCACCCGAAAGCACGTTGCCCGCACGATTGAACATGACACCCAGCGTATATTGGCCACACTCGAATCCGAGTGGCGGGCAGCACAATCAAGCAATCCCTTTCGCAGCGCCCCGGCCATAACCGGCGAATCCGGCAAACTGCCTGTTGGTAATGAAGGCGTTACGCCGTGTACCGAAACCTGGCATCTGGATAATGATCAAGGCGCATTGATCAAAGACGATGTCGAGATCAGTCTTACCGGCCTGGAAACGGCACTGGTGAGAAAAATGCTGCATCACGAAGACCGTGTGGTCAGTCGAGATGACTTGATCCTGAGCATCGGCCGAGAGCCGGAGCAGTATCGCGGACTGGAAATGTGTCTGAGCCGTCTGCAAGACAAATTCAAAAGTGCCAGCCAAGGTGAGCGACTGTTCCGTGCCGTGAGAAATCGCGGTTATTGCCTCATCCAGGACATCGTCGCGTAAACACAGGCAATATCTGCGAACACACAAACAGATAACAGTGCGATTACAAAAACAACAAGAGCACTCTGTTTGGTTCCATCTCCCTGATTAGAATAGAAATCCCTGCCTCCACCCTCTAACAGTAACAAATACAACAACAACTATTCACCCCCTCCTCTGCGACCTTTTCTAACAACCAACTATTTAATTATTAAAAAGTTGGCATTGTGCCACCTTGTTAGAACTCGTCAGACACCATTCCCGACAATAAATTAGTCTATTGACTGACGACAGTTCGGCATATCGACGTTGTTACCTCAGAACACTAACCAGAACAAAAACAATACATCTGACTAACAACTCGGCTTTCAACTGTTGAAACCTGAATGGACGTCTTTTGGGGATATCGTATGGATCTTTCTCTTAGTATCAATCGAAGCACGGGCCTCAAGGGACTTACCTTCTGGGGACAATGGGCGCTGGCACAGGGCTTTATCGTAGCCCTGCTGTTTGTATTGGCGGAGCAACACACGGGAACCGTCGCGTTCTACTACCGGATGTGCGCAACGCTGGCGGTACTTGCATCAGTGCCGGCTTACACGTTCAGTGGCGTTTATCGTAAACGGGATAACTATCTGACGGGGCTTGGACGCCTGTTCATGGGCTGGTCCATGACCATGGCGGCGTTGGCTTTCATCGCGTTTGTGTGCAAAGCCGATGAGTTGTTTTCCCGACAGGTCATCCTCAGTTGGGCGGTGTACGGCTTCCTTGGCCAGGCACTGTTGTACGCGCCGCTGCATGCGTTTTCGAAGTTCTACCAGCGTTCGCGTAAAAGCGAGCACAAGACCTTGATCGTCGGCACCGGTGAGTTGGCGCTGGGGCTGGCGAAGAAGCTGAGCCAAATTGAAAACCTGCCGCTGGTGGGGTTGATCAGCAACGGCAAGGTGCCTTCGCTTACCTCGGATGCACCTCGCGTGGTCGGCGCTCAGGAAGATCTGCTGGCGTTGATCGAAGCCCACGATATCCGCCGTTTGTACATCACTCTGCCGCTGTCGGAAGCGGCGAAAATCGAAGCCATGTATGTCGACTTGCTCGGCGCCAACGTGGATGTGGTCTGGGTGCCGGACTTGAACAGCCTGACGCTGCTCAATCATTCGGTGAAAGTCGTGGACGGCCTGCCGGCGATCTACCTGAACGAGAGCCCGCTGACCAGCCGTCCGACCGCTGCACTGAGCAAAAGCCTGATGGAGAAAAGCGTCGCGCTGCTGGCGATCATCCTGTTGAGTCCGGTGCTGGCGATCATTGCCTTGGCCGTGAAGATCAACTCGCCGGGCCCGGTGTTTTTCAAGCAGGATCGCCACGGCTGGAATGGCAAGGTGATTCAGGTCTGGAAATTCCGCTCGATGCGCGTGCACGATGACAAAGAGGTCAAGCAGGCCAGCCGCAACGATTCGCGCATCACCCCGGTCGGACGCTTCATCCGCCGCACTTCGCTGGATGAACTGCCGCAATTGTTCAACGTGCTGCAAGGGCACATGGCGCTTGTTGGCCCACGCCCTCATGCCGTCGCGCACAACAATTTCTACTCGGGGAAAATCCTCGCTTACATGGCGCGTCATCGGATTAAGCCAGGCATTACCGGCCTCGCCCAAATCAGCGGCTGCCGGGGTGAGACCGATACCATCGACAAGATGCAGCGACGTGTCGAGATTGACCTGCAGTACATCAACAGCTGGTCGCTGTGGCTGGACCTGAAGATCCTGGTGAAGACACCGTTTACGTTGTTGTCGAAGGATATCTACTGAGGGTTGGCGTTACGCAATGCATGACCGCAGGGGGACGAAAGTCCCCTTTTTTGTGCCCGGGATTTGGGGTTGACCGAAGTCGGATATGGACCCTGACTCGGGGCTCACTAAGAGCCCATGGGGGAATGGGTATGAATCGGATCTTTGGTTTCGACATCTGACCCTGTAGGAGCTGTCGAGTAAAACGAGGCTGTGATCTTTTGATCGTAAAGATCAGGATCAAAAGATCGCAGCGTTCCGCAGCTCCTACAGGGGATTTTTGGTGGATCCGAGTTTGGGGCTGCGGCGAATGACCCTGTGGGGATGGCTTGCCAGCGATTGCGGTAGGTCAGTCAACATCAGTGCTGAATGTGCCGCCATCATCGCTGGCAAGCCAGCTCCCACAGGGATTCGGATACATCGGCAATATCAACTGTGCCTGATATATGGCTATCGCCAGCAGGCTGGCGGCTACAAATTTGGACTCAGTGTATTCAGACAAAAAATCGTCGGCTGGCAGGCCAGCCACACAATTGAGTCCTCGCAAGACCAGTCATTACTCAGTGATTTTCTCAAAGTTGCGATAGAACATATCGTCATCGCGGCTATCGGTCATCGAGTGCAGTTGATAACCACGATTAAGCCGCGCGCCGCCGTCTCGGGTCAGCGGTGCCCAGACCAGGTTGGCCCGGCGCATGGTCGACATGCTCATCATTTCGTCGAACGGGATCGACAGATAGAGACCCTTGTCGAAGCTACCTTCACCGTACTCGGCGCTACTGGCCGTGGTTATCGTTGCCCAGGCGCCGACCCGCACGCCGTTGGAAAACTCTCGGGAAATGTCCATCGTGCCGCCCCAGTCGCCGGCCAGGTAACGGCCGACGCTGACAGCCGCCAGCATGTCGTAAGGCAAGTCGGTATAACCGGTGACATGACCGGTCACCACCGAGTAATCACGCAGGCCGAAACCTTGGTCGAATTCACGCTGGCGCACGTAGTTGAGGTCCGCGCCCACCGACCAGCGCTCGCCGGTCGGGCGGAACAGCACTTCGCCCCCTACCCCGGCAAACATCGACTCCAGATAACCGCCGTACACCATGCCGTACAAGTCTTTATCCAACTGTTCGGTGTGGCTCAGCTGGAACATCGGCATGGTCACTTCGGACTCGGTCAGGTACCGACGCAAATCCGTGCGCACGCGCGGCAACCCGCTGGGTGCGTCGTAGGTGAATTTGTCGAAGTTGTTGATCAGGTTGGCACTGAGCAAACCGCTCCACCACGTGCTGCGGTTGAAGCGGTACTCGGCGTCCGCGTCGGCACTGAACTGATAGAGCAAACCGTCAGGGCCGCCGACGTTTTGCTTGAAGCCCAGACCCACGCCATAACTGAAGTGCTGCGGCGCTTCGCTGTAGAGAGTTTTCTCGTTGCGCGGCATCGCCGGATTGATTTCGGTGGTGCGGTGCAACGACAGCAGCGGCTCCTCGTTGTTGATCACTTCACGAAAGGTATCGCGCGGCACGCTGGTTTCTTCCAGCGGCAGGTCGTAACGCTTGTTGACCACGGTGAACCAGTTGATGTCGTCGTTGACGCTGTTGTCGAGAACCCGGCTCGCACGACCGACCGCTTTGGACGAATGAAAATAACGCTGCTGCTCGCCATACACGATCAGCTCGGAATCGCGCTGAGTGATGCGCTCGACTTTGTACCCGGCATTTTGCTGCAACCGCTGCGAGACGTTAGCCCAGTCGACCTGCTCCATCGAGGTGGTCGGCATCTTCGCCGGCAGCGGTTCGGGGGTTGGGTCGTAGGTCTTGGCCGGCGCCTTGCGGCTGACGAAATTGGTGTGAAATGTCACGCCGAACATCGCCGTGTTGCCGCGCTCCCACGCCGCACTGATGTCGACCGAATCCGCGACCTTGAACACCGCGCCGAAGTTGATCGGCGAGTCCTGTTTGATCACGTTGTCCTTCGGCTCGTGCTTGTAGTCGTTGCCTTCGTATTCGAGTTTCAGGCTCAGGCGATCCCATGGCGTCTGATAACTCACGCCGCCGAAAAACGAAGGTTTACCGCGAAAGTACGAACCTGAGTTGACGTCACCGGTGCCTTCGAGCGCGGGCCGGGTATCGAAGCGATCACTGACATAGCCCAGCGGGTTGTCGATGTCGCCGCGATTGCCCAGGTAACCCCAGGCAATGCCGGCGCTGAAATCGAAATTGTCGTAGCGCTTATTGGCGACGAAATATTCACTGGAGAACAAACCCGTACCGCCGATATCTCGGAAGCCCAGTGCCACATCGGGCAGCCAATGGCTTTCCTGCCACAGCCGGACTTTGGCGTCGACCGCCTTATCCTTATAGCTTTGGCTGCCGCTGAGGGCCTCGGAGCCGTACGCCCGGTTGGTGATCGCGGTGTAGCGAAACGAGCCTTCGAGCCAATCCAGAGGCTGCAACGAAACGCTGTAACGGCTGTAAGGCTCGGTGCGGTTGGCGTTGACGCTCAACTCGCCGGCAGGGGCCATGCGCGCCGTCGGCGTCTGCAACAGGCCCGTGCCACCGAAGTCACTTTGAGTAATACGCGGCTCGGCATGGGCCAGACCAACGGGCAATAAAAAAACAGCTGCAAAACGAAAATTCAACGAACCACCTCAGCCAATTGCGTGGCAATCAATTCGGCCAACTGCTGATTCAGTTCAGGAAGAGGCGGATCAAGATCATCATTTTTGACCGGCACCAGAATCTTGCTGCCGGCGACGGGAATGTGCCCGCTCTCGCGATTCCAATGCGCAATACCGACGCGCCGCGAAACGCCGTTGGGCTGGATCAACCACAGGTAATCGGCCTCGGCATCGCTCAGGATCGAGCACCCTTGCAGGTATTCGCGAGCCTCCTGCAACGGTTGATACGGCAAGTGGCAAGGCTCGGCGACAGCACCGAGCACTTCCACTTCGTCGATGCGCTTGGGGTAGATCAGACGATCGCCATCGTCCAGACGGATGTTGCGCGCGAAGCCGACTTCCACCGCGACCGGATCGAGATCGGCGATCTGCCGGCCAGTCACCGGCATCTGCCGGACTTGCTCGGTCAACCGTTGCGCCAGCGCCACACGGCTCGGCATGTCAAAGAGCAACGCCATGCGCTGCAAGACATCCAGATCAAACAGCACGCCAGCCTTGAGTCGCGTCTGCTCCTCCAGCAATGACTGGCGCAGCAACACCCCCGCCAACCAATAACCTTCGGCATTGGGCACCGCTTCGTTGATCACATCGAGCAAGCGCCCGCCCGCCGGAAGTTCGACCGGCCCGGGATTGGCGACATCGCCCGTCACCGTGACAGCGGCCTGGCTCACACCGGCAATCACCATCAGACACGCTGAAAAAAAGCCAAGACGCTTCACGGCAGATGCCTGCGATCAGGTGTCAGTTGCACGATTCTGACGCGCAGTTGCGAGGTCAGTTGCTGCTCACTCTTGAAGATGAAACCGTCACGCGGATCAACCCAATAACGATTGGTCGCACTCAGGCCGATGGCCGGAGCGTCAATCTGCTCATCGACACGTAGCACGGTGTATTCCTTGTCAAGAATGTCGAGGGTTTCCGTCGAGCGGCGGGTGAAGCGACTGTTGACGATCACCCCCACTTCCTGGCCCTTGTAGAGGTCGATCCAGCGCCGCGTGGTAAAGCCATCGGCGACTTGATGCAGGCCTGATTTGAACGGCGAGTCATCCGCCAGACGCATGCCGTCGAGATCGCCCTCAAGGCCCAGACCAATGCTGCGCACGGCCAGGCCATCGCGCAGCAGCAGCACTTGCTTGCCGGAGGCGACCCAGAACTGCAGGTCTTCACGCTCACGCACCAACGCCAGCACCCCGGAGCCGGACGGCGTGGTCAACTTGAGTTGCGGATAGCTGACCTCGGCCACCTGGGCCGGCGTCACGTCCACTTCGTCAGGGCCGATCACCGCCGATTTGAGGTTGTTCAGCGACGCGCTCATCAGTGGGTTACAGCCGCACAACAACAGGGCCGCCATCAGGCAGACACCCACTTTCAACGTGTTCACAGTCGGCGGCCTTATTTGCTGTTGTTACTGAATTCGCTCCAGTTCTTCGCAGCGGAAGCCCCGGATCCGACAATCGACGCCGACGGCACCAATTGGCTGATGAAGCGGTTCCAGCGCGTCACGTTCGCAGGGCCGACATAAACGACATCCTGCGGACGCACTTCGAAATGCGTGGCGAGCGCCATGGCGGTCGGCGACTGGGCATTCAACTGGTAGATTTTCGCCGGCTCGACGTCGAGGTTCTCTACACCGCGAATGACGTAAACCGCGTTGCCGTTGGAGGTGGTCTGGCTCAAGCCGCCGACCGAACCGAGCACATCGGAGAGGTTCATCGTCGCCGTCTTGAAGCTCAATGCGCGTGGCTGGTTGACCTCACCCATGACGTAAATTCGCTTGTTGTCGTTGTATGGCAGGTACAACTGATCGCCGCCCTTGAGGTACACGCCTTGCAACTCGGAATCATGTTGGTTGAGCGAGTCGAGATTAAGCGGATACACCCGCCCGTTACGCGTCAGCAGCAGGCCGGACAAGTCCGCGTTGCTGGTATCGATGCCGGCCGAACCCAGCGCTTCGACCACGCTCAGCGGATTGGTCGAAATCGCCTGCGGGCCGGCCTTCGTAACCGCGCCGGTGACCACCACTTTCTGACTGGCGAAACGCAACACGGCGACGTCCACCTGCGGCTCGGCGATGAACGCCGACAGCCGTTGTTCGATGTCTGCGCGCAGTTGCTGGATGGTCCGGCCGGTGGCCTGGACTTCCTTGATAAACGGGTAATACAGCGTGCCATCGGAACGCACCAGACGGCCGTTGGCATCGATCTGTTGCTGCGCACCGGACGGCGCTGTCAGCTCGGGGTGATCCCAGACCGTGATGTACAAGACATCGTTATTGCCGATGCGGTACTCGGCCGGGGTCGTCAATAACTCCGGCGGCAGCGACGTGCGCTTTTGCGTGGCGCGGGTGGTGGAGATCAGCTTGGGCGTGATCGGAATCAGCTCGACCCGACTGCTCTCACTGGCACCCTGGCGGGTGATGTCGCTGGTGCTCAGGTACTGGCCGGGGGAAAACATGCAACCTTGTAAAGCGAGACTTGCCAACATTAAAAGAGAAAAACTACGAGTCATAATGGCACTACGCTATTCAAGGGCGGATCTAAAAAAAGAAGTCACCCGACTTGCGTCGGGCGACCCTGTACTGCACTAACAAAAACCGCTGTTAGTTATGCGTGCCGGTTGTACCGGTGGTACCCGTCGTACCGGTGGTACCGCCGTTGGCACTGCCACCGCTGTTGGACGCCGCTACTGCACTGGCGACCATTGCAGTACTGGCTGCAGGGGCTTGCGAAGCCGCTACACTACCGCCCACATTGGTCACCGCAGTAAGCGGCGCTTCAGCTGCGGCAGCCCAGTTGCTCAACATCGTCAACAGGGCAACTGCCATCACTTTCTTCATATCAACTCCTTTCTAACATTCGACCTGTTAAAAACCGGCCGGTGCTAGAGGTGGTAGAGTTCAAGTCCGCGAAAAATGCGAACAAGATCCGTTGTTCTTTCACAGTCTTACGCAACTGATAAAAGTCGAACGGCAGGTTTATATCTACGGACTTGCAAAAGGCATTTCCAGCGTATTTTCCCGACGATATCTAACACCTGACCGAAACTAACATTGGGCATCAAAACGACATTATCGGAGATAGCCCTTCGGATGGTTCGATTGCCAGCGCCACGTGTCGGTGACCATGTCCTGCAAGTTACGCCTGGCTTTCCAGCCCAGCTCTTGCGCAGCTTTGGACGCGTCGGCCCAACTCTCGGCGATATCCCCCGAACGTCGCGGCATCACCCGATAAGGCACGGGTTGTCCGCAGGCCTGCTCAAAAGCACGTAACACTTGCAGCACGCTGTAGCCATCGCCGGTGCCGAGGTTCCAGGTATGAATGCCGCTGCGTCCGGAAATCGACTGCAAGGCTTTCAAATGCCCATCGGCCAGGTCGACCACATGGATGTAGTCACGCACTCCGGTGCCATCGACCGTGGGGTAATCGTCGCCAAAAATCGACAACTCTTGCAGGCTGCCCACCGCGACCTGGCTGATATAAGGCAGCAGGTTGTTGGGAATGCCGTTCGGGTCTTCACCCATATGGCCGCTGTGGTGCGCGCCGATCGGGTTGAAGTAACGCAGCAAGGCGATGCTCCAGCGCGGCTCGGACTGGCACAGATCACGCAGGACGTTTTCGACGATCAGCTTGGATTGCCCGTAGGGATTGGTCGGAGTACCGGTCGGAAAGTCTTCGCGGATCGGCATCTGCGCCGGCTCGCCGTAGACCGTGGCCGATGAGCTGAACACCAGGCGAAATACCCCAGCCGCCGCCATCGCCTGACACAACGTGATGCTGCCGCTGACGTTGGTCTCGTAATACTCAAGCGGCTTGCGCACACTCTCGCCGACCGCTTTGAGACCGGCGAAATGCAGCACACCGTCGATGGCATGCTCGTTGAATATCCGATCAAGCAGCGCCCGATCGCAGACATCACCGCGAATCATCTGCGCACTTTTGCCGCAGATGGCTTCCACCGCATGCAGTGCCGCATCGCTGCTGTTGCAAAGATTATCCAGCACGACAACTTCATAACCTGCTTCAAGCAGCGCAAGTGTGGTGTGCGAGCCGATATAGCCGGCGCCACCGGTTACCAGAATCTTCATAGCGCGGTCCGTGATTGGATAATTAACAAGTAGCGTGTCAAGCCTGTTGTTGTGGAGATGTGTCGCAATCCACACAAACCAGGCGACAACAACCAAAAACAAAACTAGTTCAATGACTGGCAATAAATATTTTTGCAGGTCACACTGTATTGCCCGGTACTTATTAGCACTGCAAGTGCACTCATCACTATCAACAGATACCGACTAAAAATAACTAATAACACACCATCCGACATCTCATAACATTGTCGTGATTTACCGGCGCATTCAATTGCAATTAATAACCTGACTCAGGTATTAAAGCAGTCGTTCAATAACTATTGAAACTTGCACTCCTTCGTTAGTGCGCACACCCGTTGGCTGTGTTCCATGACTGTCCAGGATACTTTTATGATTCGTAAATGTTTGTTTCCCGCTGCCGGATATGGCACGCGTTTCTTGCCAGCCACCAAAGCCATGCCGAAAGAGATGCTGCCGATCGTCAACAAGCCGTTGATCGAGTACGCCGTTGAAGAAGCGCGAGACGCTGGCTTGCAACACATGGCCATCGTCACCGGCCGGGGCAAGCGTGCGCTGGAAGATCATTTCGATATCAGCTACGAACTTGAACACCAGATCCGCGGCACCGAGAAAGAGAAGTTCCTTGCCGGCACCCGCGAGCTGATCGACACCTGCACCTTCTCCTACACGCGCCAGGTAGAAATGAAAGGCCTGGGCCACGCGATTCTCAGCGGTCGTCCGTTGATCGGCGACGAGCCATTCGCCGTGGTCCTGGCCGATGACCTGTGCCTGAACCTGGAAGGTGATGGCGTGCTCACGCAGATGATCCAGCTCTACAAGAAATTCCGCTGCTCGATCGTAGCGATCCAGGAAGTCCCGGCCGATCAGACGCACAAGTACGGCGTGATTGCCGGCGAGCTGATTTCCGATGGCATTTATCGGGTCAACAACATGGTCGAAAAACCGGCGCCGCAGGACGCACCTTCGAACCTGGCGATCATCGGTCGCTACATCCTGACGCCAGACATTTTCGACCTGATCGCCGACACCCAGCCGGGCAAGGGCGGCGAGATCCAGATCACCGATGCCCTGATGAAACAGGCGCAAAACGGTTGCGTACTGGCCTACAAGTTCAAAGGCCTGCGCTTCGACTGCGGCGACGCCGAGGGTTACCTGCAAGCGACCAACTTCTGCTACGAAAACGTCTACCTCAAGGGCCGCTGAGACGGCCCACGCACCCACCGCCCACTCTTCATTTCAGGCAGGCCTCTATGAACATTGCACAACATTCGGCAGACATTGAACGTGAGGTGGGCAACCTCGGGGTGGTCGGTTGGTTGTCGCGTCAGCAGCCGTTGCCCAGCGCCAACGAGTCCTGGCTGGGCACCATTTTGCTGGTGGAGCGCATCGGCATGTTTCCGTCCTCCGGCGACATTCGCCGGCCGCTGGCCGATCCCTATCCCCTGCTCGCTCACCTGAAAAAGCTCTATGGCGAGCAGGCGCTGGAAATCGATGACCACGACGGCCTGAAAGTGATTTTCAGCGACTGGCGCTTCCGGGTGCGCATCTGCTGCAACGACCCGGCGATCATCATCAACGTGGAGACGCGTTGTGATACGCGGTTGATGCCGCAGAAGCTTGCGGAGTTGTTGAGTCAACTGGACGCCTTCGAAAAAGCGTAAGCCCCAACGTTGACCTGTGGATCGTAAATCCCGGTTATCTCTGTAGGAGCTGCCGAAGGCTGCGATCTTTTGATCTTGGAAAACAAAGTCAAAAGATCGCAGCCTTCGGCAGCTCCTACAGGGGTATGCGTTTTCATGCCTTCACACGCAGGACAGGGTAACGATCACAGTGGGGAAGCGGCGCAACCGTCCTTGGCACCAGTGATCCAGCCATAGAAATAATCGGCAATCACCTTGCCGCCCGTGGCCGGCACCGGATGAATCTTGTCCGGGCCGATCATCGCCGCCGCGTAGCGTTTGACGTCGCTGCCGAACGCGCATTGCAGATTGGCGTACCCCAGATGCTGGGACTGAGCCCAAGGCTGCAAAACCTGCGCATAAGCCGACATCGGATAGGCACTGGAGCGCGTGGTGTCCTGACGCATGATCAGGTTGATGCTCGCCGCTGGCTGAATCTCGCGGATCATTGCCACCAGCCCCTGCACATTGTGCAAATACGTCTGCGGCTTCACGCCAAATCCCTGATCGTTGCCACCGAGCATGATCAGATAAACGTCGGCAGGAATCTTCGACACGGCCGCTTTCCACTGCGTCTGCCACTTCGGATCGCTGTGGTAGAAGTCAGCCGATGCCGCACCGGAGGCCGCCAGTTTGGACACCCGCACGCCGCCCTGATCGTTGCTCATCCACAAGCCGAACAGGGTTGGCGCGCCGTTCACCACTTCGAGCCGGAACGCCCAATCCGCTGTTGTCGGCGTGTCAGGCAATGGCACCTTTTGTACGCCGGAACCGGCGAGCTTCAAGGGTTTCCAGTCTTGCGATGGCGTCCAGCGATAGCGGATCTCACTGGACTCACCGTTGCCCAGATAAAGTAGTTTCGCTTGAGTGACGACGGTATTGATCGCCGGTGTCGGGCTGGCATCGACCTGCAACCATGCGCCGGGCCGCCCTGTCACCGTTCGGCTATCGGGGCTGGCCTGGCCAAGCCCGGAGACCTTCCAGTCGCCGCCAAAATACTTCTCACTGCTACGGGTGTATTTGAAGTGTGTGCCGCCCAGCGCCGCGCCGTGGTTGAAACCGACGTAGCCAGGCCCGGCGAAACCCACCTCCCCGGCCACCCGCTGCACCAGTTTGTTCAGATAGAAATCCTGCCCGGCGCTGTAGCTGTCGCCGATCACCGAAACGGCCAGCACCTTGCCGGCCTTGCCTTCACGCCACTGGGCAAAGCGCTCGCGCGCATCCCCCACCTCAACCACCGCGGCCGCAACCGGCTGAGCGTCATCAACTGCCAACATGCATAAATTCCTTCATTCAGTGACGGCCCCTTCGCGAGCAAGCTCGCTCACACAGGGTTTGTGGTCATCCATTAAATCTGTGCATACCAATAAACCTGTGGGAGCTGGCTTGCCAGCGATGGGGCCGAGTCAGGCACAGATTCATTACCTGATCCACCGCCATCGCTGGCAAGCCAGCTCCCACAGGAATGGTGTGACTTACAGGGATGATCGGGTTGGCACCACCGGGGTGATGGGTACAAGTGGTTTTTTGCTTGCCGCCCGCTCCCCCAGAAACAGCACCGAGGTCACGTTGAACCGACTGAAAACCATCGACAACACCACAGGTCCAAGCAACCCGCACGCCACGCCGCCGAACACCAGCAAGCTCTCATCCTTCACGCCCAAACGTCCCAGGACAAACCGCGAAGTGGCGGCAAACAGAACATGGAAGAGGAAAATCGCATAGGAATAACCGCCCAGCCAGGTCAGCCACTTCGAGCGCATATCGCTCGACAGCAGCGCGAAACAGGACACACAACCCACCGTCAGACCAATCACACTGCGGCGATCAACAATCAGCTCGCGATCCACCGCCGCGACATACAACAGCGTCAGCGAGATCAGCACAAACACCAACGGCCCGATCATCTTGAACCGCTGCCTCAACGCGTCGACGTTCTCTTGGCCGATCATCCCCGCCACGAAAAACGGCAGCAGGTAGATTGCGCCGTTGATGCCGAACGCGTCGAACGTGAACGGTGGCAGCAGAAATATCGCTGCGGCAAAGGCAAACAGCAGATACAGGCGCGTGGGCGAACGCAGCAGACCACGCCACTCCAGCAAGCCGACGAACATGAAAATGATGAACACCGCCTGCAAGAACCAGAAGTGGTTGATCGGCACCCAGAACGACAACAACGCGTCGATCACACCGACATCCTTGTTCACCCCAGGGCCGACCGCTTGCAGCACCGAGAACGGCACGCCCACGCAAAACAGCGGCACGATCAGCCGCCGAACCTTGCCGGTGAAGAACGTGGAAAAGTCATTCCCGCGGATTTTGTAAATCGAGTAGATGTAGCCGGAAATGAAAGTGAACAGCGGCATGCGCACGTACACCATCGAGTCGGCGAGCACTCGAAACGGTGAGCCCAGGTCGATCTTCAAGCCGCCGCCCAACGGGCCGATGACGTGATAAAGCACCAGCAGCAGGCACGCCAGGCCGCGCAGGGTTTCGATCTCCAGGGACTTTTTTTTGCTCGACATAAAGCACCTGCCTCAATTCAGAATTCTTGATTCAACCTGCACCGGTTTGTTCGCGCGCAGCATCAATCCCAGGCCCACAAACAGCACTGGCACGACCATCGAGAAGTGCCGGGCGAAGGAGCCGAAGTCCGGTTCGAACAAACCCTGCACCAGCAAAAACGCCAGCGGAATCGCGATCAGTTCCTTGGGTTTGGTCTGGATCGGTGTGCCCTTGTAATCGGTGGAGGTGATGACTTTGAACAGCAGCAGCGCGGTCATGATCATCAAGGCAACGAAGATCGCCTGACCCGGCCCGGACAGCAGAATCAGCTCCACGGGGAACGACAACCGGAAGAAGATGATCATCGAGTCCAGCGCTTGCGAGACGAAGTCACTGCCGCTGAGCCACGACACGATCAACGATTTCGAGCCCTCCTCCCCCGCCGTGCGCAATTCGTTGTTACTCGCGCGAATCGACGACACCGGAAACCCGAGCGCCAACTGAATCGCCATGGCAACCGCCAGATAGAACATGAACAGCATCAGGAAAAAGGTCATGCGCGACACATACTTCTTCATCACACAGACGCCGACCCAGGACAGCGAAAACAGAATCCAGTAAGGCCGGATCAATACGCCGTAGATCACCGCCGACAGGAAAAACCCGCCGCGATATTTACGCGTCAACGAGCTGAGCAAAATGCTCAGCACCGCCACCGAGACGATGATTTCCTTGGTCAGGTTTTCCAGAAAAAACGAGCGGACGATGCCCCACAGACACAGGGTGCCGAAGATCGCCAGGGGCATGCGCCGAAACACCACCACCGGAATCGCCGTGAGGAAGAAGTTGCAGAACATGCCGTAGGCCCAGGCATTGGTCAGGTTGATCCCGGTGGGCCGCAGCAGGAACGCCGAACACTCGTAGGAGGAGCGATCCGGCGAGAACGGATTCCAGAAATTGCAGTTGTCGGCGCGTGCATAGGACGACCATAACGTCATGGCATCCGGCCCGGGCGCGCGAGGGACCAGCAGCGGCATGGCCACCGACAGAAACAGGCCGGTGAAGAGGATCAGGAACGACACGTACGAATCGAGTTTCTTGCCACGAAACTCGATGCACGGCAGCTTCAGGCCCATGACACAGCGGCCTTCTTCACGCCAGTCACACGGGTCAACACGGCAATTACACCAAGCTGCACGATGACCGCAAAGACGTTGCCCCACGCCGCGCCATAGATCGAATAGTGCTTGATCAGCAGGTAGCTGACCGGCACCGAAACCAACAGGCAGATCGCCGCGCTGGCGAGTGACACGCGACTGTTTTTCGAGGCAATCAAACCGCCCCAGACGATGTCGCCAATCGCGCGCAAGGCGAAAGAGAAGATCAGCACAGCGAGGATCGCATTGTCCGGACGCGGCACGCTGGTCGCGACGTAATCGAGCACCACGTTGAAGAACAGATAAATCGCCACCGCTACCACAGCGGACACCGCCAGTGAGCGCATGACCCATTTGTTGACGAACAATTGCCTGACCGTGAACGCTTGCTGATCGGCCTGAAAACGTTTGGCCAACACCGGAATGCCGACCACCGCCACCACCGCGTAGGACAACGCTTGCAAGGTGTTGGCCGCCGACCACGCGTACACGTATTTACCGAGGCTGGCGTAGGGTTCGAGGTCGATGATCAGAAAGCGCTCGGCGTACTGACTCAACGCGATCAGACCGGTGCCGAGGTAGAACGGCAACCCGGCCTTCCACACAGTCGCGGTGGCCAGCGTTCCGGCTTCTCGCCCCCGATGCACGTTCACCACGATCAGGTAGCCGGCGATGATCACCAGCACGTTGGCGACAAGCCACAACCACAACACACTGGTAATGCCCGAGACCCAGCCGAGCATCATCCCGCCCACCGCCAACAACGCCCACAGGCCGGTCTTGATGAAAAACAGCAGCGCGCCCGCCGTGGCTTTCTGCGCGGAAAACACGAACGAGTTGATTTCGAACGACAGGTGTTCGGTGAGCAACACCAGGGTCACGCAGAGGATCAGCGCCATCGGCGCCTCGACAGCCTGGAACAGTGAGTAAATCAGCACTGTCACCACCGATAACACCAGCCCCACCGCCAGATACAGCAGCAAAACCTTATCGACGACCCGGCGCGAACTGCCGCCGACACTGATCAGCCGATTGACTTCCGAACTGAAGCCGACGCTGTAGAACTTCGAGGCAATCAACGATGCCGCGACCACCACGCCGTAAAAGCCCAATGCCTCGTAACCGAGGTAATGAGTGATCGCCAGCACCAGCAAAAACTTCGCGCCCAAGGCTCCGCCGCGAAGCAGTAGCCGAAATATCATCGAACGATCCCTTTGATGATCTCGTCCATGGCCACGGTTTTTGCCTCGATCTCGCGGCAGGTGTCGGTCAGGCGTTTACCGAAATTCGACAGCGCGTTCGGCGCGTAAACCGTGTTGATGATGGTGTCGACATTGATATCGCCGCCGTTGATCACCCAGTCCTCGACACCCATGTCCTGATAGGCGCCGAAGCCTTTGCGTTCGTAGCTGATGTGGTACGCCGGAACGCCCGAGAGCAGCGATTCGATCGCGCCGTGCAAGCGCACGGAAATCACCAGATCCGGCTGATACTTGGCAATTGTCGCCTTCAGCGACAGCAAGTCTTCGCTGATGCCCAGTTCGCGATAGAACGCGCCGTCATCGTTGCCACGCACAGCGCTTTGCACGGCGCAGACCACTTTGCTTTTGTTCTTCAGGCGTTGCAGCAGCAGCTTCAGATTGGCGACGTAGGCGACCTTCTTTTCCTTGCTCCACTCAGGAGGCTTGCGCAGCACGACGCACACCGTGGCCGGGGACGCGGCGCAACGGGTGAACTTGGGTTGCTGCAGGATTTTGCTGGCCAACGATTGCACGGCCAGATCCGGCGCACGATAGACGTTGTCACAGGCATCGAAGATCGCCGACGAACGATTGTCGCGCACAAACACCGCGTCGGCGCTGGCGTAATGCTCGACGATTTTGCTGCTCTCGCCATGGAACGGGCCGATGCTTTGCGGCAGGTACACCGACGGCACTTTGCTGAGGATCGCGGTTTCCAGTTGCTTGGCGTGGCCGAGTTTCAACTTGATGTGCTCGAACGCACTTTTCGAGCGCATGTAACCGCCGCCGACGCCGACGATCAGGTCAGTCTTGCGCAACAGATCGGCGAGCCCTGCGTAGGACTGATTGAGAAACACCGCTTGCTTGACCCGCCCCAGTCCTTTGGCCGCCATCACCGGCGCGTCAAAACGTGGGTGCGGCAGGTAGCTGAAGGATTGCGGATCGGACGCCACAACGCTGATCGCGGTGTCGTCACCAAAGTTGCGCTGCACCAGGGCAATGGCCAGATCGACAAGAAGACCGTCACCGGAGTTGGACGCACTGTAGCCATGCAAAATCGTTACGTTCATAAGCTTGAGTTCTACTTAATAAGTGGGAGCGCGATACAGGTCGTAGGTCTGGCGGATCATCAACGCGGCGCTGAAACGCTCGCGGACAATGCTGCGGCCCTCGTTGCCGAGGTCGAGCAACCGCGGCTTCTGGATTTTCGCCAGCACGTCCGCCAGCGCCTGGTGATCACCGGTCGGGAAGACGTAACCGGACACCTCGTCGCTGACCAGCTCGGGCAGCGACGTGCAGTCACTGGCGATCACCGGCAGCCCCATGGCCATGCCTTCCAGCGGCACCATGGCAAAACCTTCCCAGCGACTCGGGACGATCAACGCATCGGCTTGTTGATACAGCGCGTGCACTTCACTCGGTGTGACCCACGGCAGGTATTCAACGCCATCCATGGGCGGGCACTCGACCACGTCCTCGTTGACCGCACTGCCGACCACCGTCAGTTTCAGATCGTTGCGCTGCACCTTGGCGTAGGCCTTGAGCAACACGTCAAAACCTTTCTGGTAGTCGAGGCGGCCGACAAACAACAGATGAATCGGCTCGGGGTTGGCGATTTTTGCCGCCTCGTCCCGGCGATGAATGCCGTTGTAGATCAGGCGCATGCGCTTGCGCTCGATGCCGAAACTCGCGGCTTTATCGAGTTCGTACTGGCTGACGCAGATGATCACGTCGGTGACCTTCTGCAAGACACGCTCGATCCACGCATAAACTTTCTGCTTTATCGGCGAGCTTTCCATCAGAAACGAAAACGCATGCGGGCAGTAGACGATTTTCGGCTTGCGCCAAGGTCGCAACAGCACGCAAACGCAACGGCCGATCACCCCGGAAAAGGTGCTGTGCAGATGCACCACATCGGGTTTTTCCTTGATCATCACCTGCGCCAGGCGCCAGGCGAAACGCAGCAGCGACGGCACGTTGCGCCCGGTTCGGGCGAAGGTGCGGATCTGCTGCGCAGCAATGCCGTGCAGCTCTTTTTCCTGATCCTGCGGGACCAGATAAACCAGCTCGTAATTGGCAGCATCGTCTTCGGGCGACGTCGAAATCGTGCGAATGACCGTCGCAACGCCACCTTTTATCGTCTCAGCCACGTGCAGTATTTTTTTCACAACCACCCACTCCAAATTTAGAAAAATCGCGGCAAATCAGGATTTGTCGGAGGCGTATTCGTAGTTGTAATAGCCGTAGCCGCCGTTGCCGTAGTAACTGGCCGCGCGCTTCTCGACGCCATTGAACACCGCTCCTTTCAACTCGATGCCGTTCTGGGCGAAGCGGCGAATGGTCAATTCGATTTCCTTGGCCGGGTTCACCCCGAAGCGCGTGACGATCAGGCTGATGCCCGCCTCACGGCCAACAATGGCCGCATCGGTCACCGCCAGCAGCGGCGGCGTATCGATGATCACCACGTCGTACAGCTCGCTGAGCTCTGCCAGCAGCTCGCGGAAATTGGCGTGCATCAACAGCTCGGAAGGATTGGGCGGCACCTGCCCGCGACTGATGAAATGCAAGTCGGCGCCTTCGATTTTTTTGATCGACTGCTCGAGGCTGCAGCGCTTGACCAGCAGATCCGACAAACCATTGGCGATCGGTACATTGAGGGTTTTGTGCAGATGCCCTTTGCGCATGTCGGCGTCGATCAGCACCACACGCTGACCGCTTTGCGCCATGACGGCGGCAAGGTTGGAAGAGACGAACGTCTTGCCGACCTGCGGACTCGGCCCGGAAATCATGATGCGGTTGTTGGTCGAGTCCAGTCCGGCGAAGTGCAGGCAGGTACGCAGGCTGCGGATAGACTCGATGGACAGATCCGTCGGGTTGCGCAACGCCAACAGGTACGCCGGTTTGTCCACGCCATCGCGGGCGCGACCCTTTTTGCCGTCCTCTTCCTGTTGCAGCGCGCTATAAGGAATCGACGCGTACACCGGCAAGCCAAGTTGCTCGATCGCCTCCGGCCCTTCCAGGCCACGACTGAGGGATTTGCGCAGCAACACCAGGGCGACGCCGACAAAGGCGCCGAGGAAGGTTGCGATAAGCACGATCAGGGCTTTTTTCGGTTTGACCGGGCTGGTCAGGTCGACATCCGCCGTGTCGATCAAGCGCACGTTGCCGACTGCGCCGGCACGGACGATGTCCAGTTCCTGGGATTTGTTCAGCAATTGCGTGTAGATCTGCGAGGCCACTTCAACATCGCGGGTCAGGTTCAACAGCTCCTGTTGCGTGGCCGGCAAATCCTGAACCTTGCCTTCAAGCGACCTCTGCTGTTGCGTCAATTCGCCGATCTGGCTCATCAACGCGCGATAGGCCGGATGCTGTTTGGTGAACTTGCGATCCATCTCCGCCTGCTGCATTTTCAGCTCGGAAATCCGCGTTTCGAGCGCCACGGACTGACCGAGTACCGACTGGGTTTCCAGGGAGATGTTCACGGTCTTGCCGTGGGTCTGGTAGGCGTTGAGCGCATCACTGGCCTTGGCCAGATCACGTTTGACCTGCGGTAGCTGGCTCTGCAGGAAAGCCAGGCTCTGCGCCGCTTCGGCAGACGTGCGGCGCACATTCTGCTCGACGTACAGCGCCGCGATCTTGTTGAGGATCTTCACCGCCTCAGGCGCGTCGGCGCTGGCCAGCGCGAGGCGGATGATGCCCGACTCTTTGCCCTGCTCGGAAATATCCAGCGCATCCTGATAGCTCTGGATGGTCACGATCCGTGGATTGCGCACCACCTGGAACTGCGTGCCAGGATTGGCCGACAGCTGGGCGATCAGCCCCTTTACGTCATCTTGTGCGAAGGCTTCACCGACAACACCGTCTACCAGCACGTTGTCGTTTTCATCGAACAGCTTGAAGTGATGTTGTTCACCGGCAATCAGCGTGAGCTTTTTGCCCAGCAGTTCTTTTGGCAGGTCCAGCCGGGCGATCTCGACACGCTCGCCACCCCACGCATAGCTGTTCATGCCGAACTTTGGCGGCGCGACGCTGAACTCGGTTTCGCCGCGATAACGGCGAGCGAGAAAACCGCCAATCAGCGGAAAGGTATTAGGCGTGACATCGATATCCAACCGCAGGTCATCGACGGTTTTGCCGATCACCGCGCGCGACTTGATGATGCCAATTTCGGTCACCGACGGCGATTGCCCACCGAGCATGCTGTTGAGGTCGGAAAAACCGAGCATGTCGTTCTTTTTCGGTTCGACCTGCACCAGCGCGTTCGCCAGGTACACAGGCGTGGCCAACACCGCATAGGCAACGCCGGCAGCCATAAAGGCACCGGTGAGTGCGCCGATCAACCATTTCTGGTCTATCAAACTGCCGAATATGCCGAGTAGATCAATACTGTCTTGATCGTTGTCACGGTTGGCGATTACTGACGGTAACTGCATAAGTCTGTTCTTACCATTCACTGATCTGAAGAATATTGATCAACGTACAAGACGTTGTGCCCATGCGCTGACAGCATCTTCAATCAATGCATGGGCATGAATAAAAGCGGCCTTGCCTTGACGGTATGGATCTTGTATCTCTCGTTCGCTCTGCCATTTGCCGAGCAGAAAAACTTTGCCCCGCGCATGGGAGGCAATATTCAATACTTGGTTAACGTGTTGTTTTTCCATGACCAGAATTAGATCTGATTCATTGACGATGTCTGAGGTCAGTTGCCGCGCCCTGAAGCCTTCGGCGCTATGCCCGTGGTCTTCCAGAACCTGCCGCGCCGAAGCTTCAACGCCTTCTCCGACACGTGCCGCGAGGCCGGCGGAGGTCACCGAGATTGCTCCGGGGGCCAGCGCGTTACGCAGCAACAGTTCTGCGGTAGGACTTCGGCATATATTGCCAACGCAGACGACAAGGATCTTTTTGAACAAGGTTTACTTTCCTGTGTAATATCAAACTGCCAACATCTAGAGCGAACTTTAATGAACCCACTAGATCTTCCTGCACTCAGAAAATAGATTCACCCTGTTAGTACCGGAACACTAAGTACCACAGCGCTTAAAAGCTCCCCAACCAGAATTAGCGGACTAAAAATAACTGTGATTTTCACGCGAATGATTTCCGACAAAAAATAACATTCGCGCACTTCGCGCGATTGTTAGTTTCAAACAACAGACGCCCAGAGAACTATTCGCCGTTGTCATTCTCATTGGAGAGCAGACATGCAATCAGCCCATCTCAAACGCCTCAGTGCCTCGCTGGTGTTGGCGCTCAGTGCCGCAACTCAAGTTCATGCCAGTGAACTGTTTCCCAACCTCCCCGCCAAGACCATCGGAATCCAGGTCAAGATCCAGAACTTCTCCGCCGAGGATGCTGCCCATATCAAAGCCTCAGGCTTCAGTTTTGTGCGCTTCGGCGTATGGAGCGACAGTCTCACCGCCAAGGCTTATCAGAAGCAGGTCAGCGATGCCTTTGCAGCCGCGCAATCCGCTGGCCTGCCGGTGTTGCTGACCGTGCGCGCGATCAAGCCGTTGACCCCGACACCCGACAACGTCGGTGAACTGACAAAGGCTGGCGAATCGTTCGCCACCGCACTGACAGGCCTGGAGAAAACCTACAGTTCACAGTTGGTGGCGATCGAGATCTGGAACGAGCCCGACCTTGAAACCTACTGGCCAACGCGCAATTTCGCTACGACGTTCGTGCCGTTCATGAGCGCCGTGTGCAAGTCGTTGCAGGACACAGCGCAAACCACGCCAGTGGTCGGCTTCGGTTTTGCCCGGGCACCGACCGCAGGCTCTGCGTCAACGGTGGCGCTTAACAGGATCGTCAGTGAGTACCCGAAATGCCTCGACGCGATTTCCTATCACCCGTACGGCATGTCGGCCACGCAAATCAGCAACGCACAGTCGTTTATCCAGCAAAACTTTCATCTGCCCGGGGTCATCAGTGAATGGGGCGTATCGGCGCTCAGCTCCAATGGCGGCATCGACGGGCAGGCCAGCAAGGTCAGCGCGTTTATCGCCGATGTGAAAAAGCTCAACATTGTGCTGACATCGATCTACGAATGGCGCAACAGCGCATCGGGCAGTAACGAACGCGAGAAGAACTTCGGCCTGCTGACCACAGACGGGCAACCGAAACCGGCGAAAATGGCCGCCGCCACTCAGCTGAACATGCAGTAGCCCCAGTGCGACTGATCTGTACGCAGGTCAGTTGCTTTGAACCTGTCAGGGGTTTTGACGTCGTATTCATCGATACCGCGCCCCGCCTTTCAAACAATCGTTTTCAGGTTGTTGCCTCAGGGGCCATCGATCCACGCACGCGCCCTTGAGTGGCTGTCAGCGCTCGGGTAATGTCGTCAGACCCACAGGACAGAGCACACCCATGACTTCCAAGCTGGAACAACTTAAACAATTCACCACCGTTGTGGCCGACACCGGCGACCTCGAAGCGATCTCCCGAGTCAAACCGGTCGACGCCACCACCAACCCTTCCCTGCTGCTTAAAGCTTCGGCTATTCCTGGTTATGCCGAACTGCTGAATGCTTGCGTCAGCGACTGCAAGGGCGATGTTGGCCTGGCCAGCGACCGTTTCGGCGTTGCGGTGGGTCAGGAAATCCTCAAAGTAATCCCGGGCCGTATCTCCACCGAAGTGGACGCGCGCCTGTCGTTCGACAAGGACGCCGTGCTGAAACGCGCGCATCGCCTGATCGAGCTTTACGACAAGGCCGGCATTGGCCGTGACCGCGTGCTGATCAAGATTGCTTCGACCTGGGAAGGCATCCGTGCCGCCGAAGTACTGGAGAAGGAAGGCATTCAGACCAACCTGACCTTGCTGTTCTCCTTCGCCCAAGCGGCAGCTTGCGCCGATGCCGGTGTGTTCCTGATCTCGCCGTTCGTAGGCCGGATCTACGACTGGTACAAGAAGGCCAACGGCAACGACTACACCGGCGCCGACGATCCCGGTGTGCAGTCCGTAACGCGCATCTACAACTACTACAAGGCCAATGACTACAAGACCGTGGTCATGGGTGCGAGCTTCCGCAACCTCAACCAGATCGAGCAACTGGCCGGCTGCGACCGCCTGACCATCAGCCCGGACCTGATCGACAAACTGGCGGCCGACACTGGCAAGCTGGAGCGCAAACTGGCGCCAGGGCACGCGGGTGAAGCGCGCCTGAGCCTCAATGAAGCGCAGTTCCGCTGGTTGTCCAACGAAGACGCGATGGCCACCGAGAAACTGGCTGAAGGCATTCGTCAGTTCGCCCGTGACCAGGAAAAGCTCGAGGCGTTGCTGCAGGCCAAGCTGTGATCTAGTTCGGCAAATGCAAAAAGGGCGAACCCTGATGGGTTCGCCCTTTTTTATTGGCTAGATACTTGGAAATGTAGCGTCTGAGCTGACGCCTTCGCGAACGAGCTCGCGCCCACAGGATATGCGGGTGTATGGAAATGCTGTGGTCTCCCCGTAACCCTGTGGGAGCGAGCCTGCTCGCGAAGAGGCCAGCCCGGCAAACATCACTTCAGGTAATCAGTGCCGTTCGAGCGCATTCACCAGATCGTGAAACGCTTCACGATTGGAATCATTCAGGCCCATGAGGATCTTGTGCGCTTCCAGCACCTTGATCCGCACCACTTCTTCCGACTGATCCTGATCCGGCAGGTCATCGAGGCACTCCGGGCACGGCACGGGATGATTGACGATGTTGAACACCTGCTCGAAGCCCATCGATTGCAGCAGACGGGTGATGTCATCGTGGGTGGTGACCACGGTCGGCAGCAAACCAACCTTCTGCCGCGACAGGATCGACAGTTTGGCCAACAGGCCCAATGTCGTGCTGTCGATGCTGCGGGTTTCGGTCAAATCAATCACGATCGCGTTGAAATTCAGCGCGGTGAAGATTTTCTCAATAGTCGCATCCAACGCCGAACACAGGGTCAGGCGAACTTCACCAACGAACTTCAGGACGAAGGTGCCATCCTGCTCGGCGAACTGGATTCTACCGGTACTCATTAAAGATTCCTGCTCAACACCAACAGGGCGATATCATCCGGCATCTCCCCCAGCGTGGCCAATCCAAAAACTTGCCGCAGACCATCCAGGCTGCCGCCCGCCGACTTCACCCGTTGAGGCAAAGCGGCTTCTTTTTCTTTGAGCGTAGGTTCTGGCAATAGATCCAGAATGCCGTCAGACATCAGCGTCAGGCTGAACGTCGGCGGCAGCTCAAGCACGTGATCTTCGTAGGTGGCTTCATTGAAGAGGCCCACCGGCAGACCGCGCCCTTCGAGATATCGAACACTGTCAGGCGTGTACAACACAGGCAACGGCAGATGGCCGCCGATGCTATAGGTCAACAAACCGGTCTCCTCGTCGATGACTCCACCGACCATTGTGACGTGTTTACCCAGCTTACAACTGATCAGCCCCCGGTTGATATGACCAAGGACTTCCGAAGGCTTGAATTCAGGCAAAGTGCCGTTGCGCTTGGATTCGAACAGCAAGCGCGTGGTCATGAACTTCAGCAGCACGGTGACGAAGGCTGAAGAGGCGCCATGACCCGATACGTCCGCCAGATAAAACGCAACCCGGCGCTCGTCGACACGGAAATAGTCGACAAAATCACCCGACAGGTACAACGACGGGATGATCTGGTGGGCAAACTTGAACTCGTCGATGCTCCACGGGCTTTCCGGCAGCATGTTCATCTGCACCTGGCGACCGGCGTTCTGGTCTTCCTGGAGCAGGTTCAGGCTGGCTTCGAGCTCGCGGTTGGCCTTTTCGAGCTTCTCGCGGTAGCGCTGGTTTTCCAGCAGCAGGCGCGCACGATCCAGGGCCCGGCGCACAGAGTGCTCGAGCACAGCCAGATCTTCGAGAGGCTTGATCAGGTAATCCGCCGCGCCCAGGCGCAGCGCCTCGACCGCGTCATTCATCACGCCGGCACCCGAAACCACGATCACCGGCGTTTGCGGTGACAGCTCGGTGACCTGACGGATGAGTTCGAGACCGCCCATCTGCGGCATGCGCAGATCGCAGATGACCAAGTCGGGCTTGTCTTGCTCGAATACCTGAAGACCCTGTTGGCCGTTGCTGGCCTGCAGGACGCTGAAACCACTGTCTTCCAAATAGGCCGCGAGGCTCGCGCGCACTACTTCGTCATCATCGATTATCAGCAGCGTGGCACTGGTTTTTGGCATGTGGGCAAACGGCGCCAGAATTAGGTTGGCGTAGTTGGCGGGGCAACGGCCCTGCGCAGACTACTGGATTCGCTTTCTAGCCTCTCTGCTGCACCGCTTTCGCGCGTTAGCTGCGTACACGGTTGCACCAGAGGTGCCCTTCTAAGGCGCAGACGGTACTCCCATCCGCTGGGCGTTTCAAGCATGCGCCGATGGTCGCTTGACGACTTTACTTGTCAAATCACCGAGAGTTATAAGAACTGCTCAAACCGTAACCCAATGGAAGGTCAGAACCATGAGTCAAACCGGTCGGGACTACAGCGAAAAGCGCGATTTCATCCGCATGCGTGTCGATGCCGATGTCGTGTTGATTCATGAAGGGGATCAGGTCTCGGCCGTGTGCATCGACCTCTCCAGCAGCGGCATGCAGGTTGAAGCACCGCGCAGCTTCAAGGTGGGTGATCGTTTGTACGTGAGCATTGACTCCGAGCACTCGGCACTCAGCGGTCTTGAAGCCGAGACCGAAGTGGTTTGGGTCAAGGCTCAGGAGGGCGACAGCCAAAAGCTTGGCCTGAGCATCCTGAAGATGAAATAAGCGCACACAAAAAAGGCGACCCGAGGGTCGCCTTCTTTTTTCACCGGTCGAGATCAAAAATCGTCTTCGACCTGGCCGTCCTTCACCTTGAACTCGCGGTTTTGCAAGTAGGCGTTACGAATGAAGGTGTACTTGTCGCCGCTGATCAGCTTCTCGCTGGACAGCAGGCTGGCGCGGGTGTCGACGATGTTCAGGCCGAATATCGAGTTACGCACGGGCACATCGTTGATGTAGCGGTACATGCCGGTGAAGCCGTCGACATACTTGGACGGCGCGTCACGCAGGGTGCTCGGCCCCATCAGCGGCAGCATCACGTACGGGCCGCTGCCCACGCCCCAGTAACCGAGGGTCTGACCGAAGTCTTCGTCGCTGCGGGTCAGGCCCATGTGGGTGCCGACGTCGAAGAAGCCGAGCAGGCCGAATGTGGTGTTGAAGATCAGGCGTGCGGTGTCGACGCCAGCCGCAGCGGGTTTGGCCTGCAGAATGTTGTTCGCCAGGTTGGTGACGTCACCGACGTTGCGGAACATGTTGTGGATGCCGTCTTCGACAAATTGCGGCGTCACGAACTCATAGCCCTGCGCCAAAGGCTTAAGCGCGTAGGTGTCGACGAAGTCGTTGAACTGGAAGATCGGACGGTTGACGCTTTCCCAAGGGTCTTCTTCCGTTGCCGCTTGAGTGGCGAACGGCGCCAGCACCAGGCCGGCATATACACAAAGCTGAGCGAGCGAAGGGCTCAAGCGCATAGAGAAACTCCTTGGAATTGTACTGGCACAGGCATCTCGACCTGGGCGGTAAGGCCGCTAGTATAAGCGCAAAAGTCCTTTTGAGCAGTCCGGGAATGCAGTGACTTGCAGGACGTTTCTCGAGCCCTCCATTCACACCGCCGTCATGCAACTGTCATCGAGACGTTCTAGCCTCATGGATATTTCAGGGACGTTGCCATGTCACACGCCGAAACCTTGCCCGTCGCCGCGCCCGGCCTGAACGCCATACTGTTCGGACTCAGTGGTTGCCTGGTGGATTTCGGTGCCCGCGCCCGACAACACAGTGCCGCCCTGCCCGAACATGCCGAGACCACACCGGGCGCGCTCGAAAGTCTGCAGAGCCTGCAGCGCCAGCACATTCCTTGCGCGTGGATCGACGACCTGCCCGCAGCCATTGCGGGACCGCTATCGGCTGCCTTACCGGCGTGGATCAAGCCTGCGCAACATTCGGCAACAATCAATCCTTGGCCCGCTCCCAACGCCTGCTGGCAAGCGCTGATGGACTTGAACGTTGGCAGCCTGGACGGTTGCGTACTGGTCAGCGGCGAGCCTCGACTGCTGCAATCGGGTCTCAATGCCGGCTTATGGACAATCGGCCTGGCATCCTGCGGTTCACTCTGCGGTCTGGCGCCGGGCGAATGGCAAGCCTTGAGCCAAAAGGAACGGGAGCAGTTGCGCGGCAAAGCGACGATGCAGCTGTTCGGCCTCGGCGTGCACTCGGTGATTGATCATTTGGGCGAGCTGGAAACCTGCCTGGCGGACATCAGCCTGCGCCGCCTCAAAGGCGAAAAGCCCTGATCGGGATCATGCAGGGTGCTCTAGAGTGGATTAATCTAAAGGTCAGCAATAGACCTTTGGCGCGTGGCTGCGGTCAATGCCAGTGCCTCTCGATAAAAAGGAAAACACCATGCCCGCTCAAGAACTTCAAAAACAGCTCGATACCCTGCGCGAGCAGCTGGATCAGAATCCGCCGCTGACTGAAGCCGAACGGGAAGATCTGCGTACGCTGATGCAGCAGATTCAGCTGGAGCTTGAACTCGAAACCAAGACCCAGGATGCCAGCCTCGCTGATGGCGTGAACCTGGCTGTCGAACGTTTTGAGGTCGAACACCCAGCCATTGCCGGTACCCTGCGCAACATCATCAATACACTGGGCAGCATGGGGATCTAATTCCCTCCGAAACGCAAAAAGCCCTGCCATCACTGGCAGGGCTTTTTCATTTCCGGACTTGAAACAAAGCGCCTGAGAGAGCGAGCCTGCTCGCGAAGGCGTCGTGTCAATCGACATCATCCTTGAATGACACACCGCATTCGCGAGCAGGCTCGCTCCCACATTGGATGTGCCACATCCCGGGAACTTATTGACGCACGAGCCGGTGGTTCGGCAGTTGTGCGCTTTCGGTGCTGCGATACGGGTTGATATCCAGCCCACCGCGACGCACGTAACGTGCAAATACCGTCAGTTTTTCTGGTTTCAACAAACGCTGCAGATCCAGGAAAATCCGCTCCACACATTGCTCATGGAAGTCCGAGTGCTGACGGAAGCTGACGATGTATTCCAGCAGACTGGCGTGATCCAGCGCCGCGCCGCGATATTCCACCACTACACTGCCCCAGTCCGGCTGACTGGTCACCGGGCAATTGGACTTGAGCAGGTGGCTGTGCACGCTCTCCTCGACGACGCGCGAATCATCGCAACGCAGCAGTTCCGGACGCGGGTGCTCATAGTTGCTGACGCTGATTTCCAGGTCATCAATGCACACACCCGGCAACGCTACAACGCCTTCGGCTTCGACTTCTTTCAGGCTGCGAACCCGCACGCCGACCGGTTTGCCGGCTGCTGCCGACAGATCCTTGACCAACGTCGCTTCCAGCGTGGCGCTATCGGCAAAGGGCGTCTGGTTCAGCGAGTTCAAATACAGCTTGAAGGACTTGGATTCGATGATATTCGGCGAATCCGCCGGAATGCTGAATTCGCCGATGGCCACCACCGGTTTGCCCGACGGCAGTAGCCACGACAGTTCGAAGCAGTTCCAGAAATCCACGCCTTTATACGGCAGGGTTTCGGCGGTCAGGCCCAGCTCCGCCCATTTCGCGGTGCGCGGAATGGGGAACAGCAAGGACGGTGTGTAGGTGGCGATGTATTCGCTGGATTTGCCCAGCGGCGAGTGTTCGGCTGCGGGATGCATGGCGGAAACCTGACTGAAGAATCAGCGGATTCTACCAGTCTTTGCCCGCACCTTTGAGTGCTTACTGACTGACAGTCAGTTTGCCGACCATACCGGCCTGATAATGGCCGGGGATGTTGCAGGCAAACTCCAGACCCGTAGCCTTGCTGAAGGTCCAGGTCAACTCAGCGGTTTTACCCGGTTCGACCAACACACTGTTCGGATCGTCATGCTTCATGCCATGGCCCATCGCAGCGTGATCCATGCCCGCCATGTCGTGGGACATTTCCTTCATGGTGGTAGGCGTGAGCATGCCGCTCTGCTGCATCTGCAACATTTCCTTCTGATGACTGGCATGCATCGCCGCGTCACCGAGGTTGAATTCATGCAGTAACTGGCCTTTATTCACCAGCACAAAGCGAACGGTCTCACCGGCCTCGACCTTGATAGCCTTTGGCTCGAACGACATATCACCCATCACCACTTCAATACTTCGCGTGGCTTTGCTTGCCGTGGCCGGTTGACCGAATTCGTAGGTGTGCCCTGCTCCGGCCGACACTGACGCGCTCAATACCAACAAACAAGCGGTCAACATCAGGGATTTGCGCGAAAACATGGTCGTACTCCAACAAGATAAGGTTCAGCCTGTGGGAAACTCTAGCTGGCCGGCGCTGGCATCTACCTGACAGGCAGATTACAACTTTGTCAGGTTGACGGTTGCTGCCTGCTCTCGCGGTATAAAGCTTTCGTTGCTACACCCCGAATCACATTGAATCAACCCGAGTCGCCCATGAAACTGTTGATCGTCGAAGACCAAGCGAAAACCGGCCAATACCTGCGTCAGGGCCTGACCGAGGCCGGCTTCAACACCGAGCTGGTGGCCGACGGCGACAGCGGCCAGCAACTGGCCTTGAGCGGTGATTACGCATTGCTGATCCTCGACGTGATGCTGCCCGGGCGCAATGGCTGGCAGATTCTGCAAACAGTCCGTAATGCAGGCCTGGATACGCCGGTGCTTTTTCTGACAGCAAAAGACGCGGTGGAGGACAGGGTTCACGGGCTGGAGCTCGGCGCCGACGATTACCTGGTCAAACCGTTCGCCTTCTCCGAACTGCTGGCCAGGGTGCGTAGCCTGTTGCGTCGGGGCAGTGCCACACCGCAGGAAACCAGTCTGCAATTGGCCGACCTGCGTCTGGACCTGATCCGTCGCCGAGTCGAACGCCAGGGCCAGCGCATCGACCTGACCGCCAAGGAATTCGCCCTGCTGGAAATGCTTCTGCGCCGTCAGGGGGAAGTGCTGCCCAAATCGCTGATCGCCTCGCAGGTCTGGGACATGAATTTCGACAGCGACACCAACGTCATCGAAGTGGCGATCCGGCGCCTGCGCCTGAAGGTCGACGACGAATTCCCCAACAAGCTGATCCACACCGTGCGCGGCATGGGTTATGTGCTTGAAGAGCGCCCAGCCTGATGCGCCGGTTGTCGTTGAGTTCACGCCTGGCCTTGTTGTTTGCTGCCTGCACCGCTGTGGTTTCACTGTTCGCCGGGGTGCTGTTCAACCGTGCCAGTGAGGCGCATTTCATTGAGCTCGACCAGCAATTGCTCGACGGCAAACTGATCGGCCTGCGCCGCGCCTTGCAGGATGTTCAGGCCAGTGAGGCTGAGGCACGGCTGGCGGACGAACTGAGCCGACAAGCCGATCTGTCGTTACGCATCACTGGCGGTGACGGGCAACGCTGGTATGACAGCTCGATCAAGGTGCCAGATGTCTTGCCGCAACAATCCGGCCTGTCGACCGTGAGCAATAACGACACCGAGTACCGCGTGCTGAATGCCCCGCTCTACCCGGATAAACCCGACTCGCCAAAATTGACGCTGTTGCTGGACATCACCCATCACCAGCACTTTCTGCAACGCATGCAGCATCTGATCTGGCTGACCGTCGGGCTTTCGGCGCTGGCTACCGCGTTGCTCGGTGCCTGGGCCGCGCGCAGCGGCTTGCGCCCATTGCGGCGCATGAGTGCGGTGGCGCGTGGGATTTCGGCGCAATCGCTCAATGCCCGACTGTCGGAAGCGCAAATGCCTCCAGAGCTTGCGGAAATGGCCCACAGCTTCAACGCCATGCTCGCACGCCTCGACGACTCGTTTCAGCGGCTCTCGGCATTTTCGGCCGACATCGCCCATGAGCTGCGCACGCCACTGTCGAACCTGCTGACCCACACCCAGGTCACCCTCACCCGCCCGCGGCCGATCGAGGATTACCGCGAAGCGCTGCACAGCAACCTTGAAGAACTGCAATGGATGGCGCAACTGGTCAATGACATGTTGTATCTGGCCAAGGCTGATCACGGTTTGCTGATACCCAAGCGTGAACCACTAACGTTGGCGGATGAGGCGGATGCGCTGTTGGAGTTTTTTGCGCCGTTGGCTGAGGACGCCGCAGTGACGTTGAGCCGTGAAGGCACTGCGCGAATCGAAGGTGACCGCAGCATGTTGCGCCGAGCGTTGTCGAATCTGCTGGATAACGCGCTGCGATTTACGCCCGCCTCGGGGGAGGTCCGCTTGGCGATCCAGGATCTGCCGAATGCTGTGCGTGTATCGGTCGAGAACACCGGCGGTGAGATTTCAGCGCAGCTGTTACCGCGATTGTTTGACCGTTTCTATCGGGCCGATCCGGCGCGACAGGAAGGTAGCAGCGAACATGCGGGATTGGGATTGGCGATTACTCAATCGATCGTTCGGGCCCATGGTGGGCAGATTCATTGCGAATCGGATCGGGGCTGGACGCGGTTTGTGATTGAGTTGCCCAAAGAAGATTGAAACTGTAGGAGCTGCGGCACGCTGCGATCTTTTGATCTTAAAGATCAAGATCAAAAGATCGCAGCGTGCCGCAGCTCCTACAGTATTTCGCGTCAGTGCTTACGAATATCTCAGGGCGTGAGCCGGCTCGATCTTCGCCGCCCGCCACGCCGGATACAGCGTCGCGAGGAAGCTCAAGACAAACCCGGCGGAGCAGATCAGCAACACATCACCACCCTGCAACTCAGACGGCAGATTGCTGACGAAATACACATCGGAGCTGAAGATGTGCTGCCCGCTCACTCGCTCGAACCAGCCGACCAGTTCACTGACATTCAGCGCCGCGATCACGCCCAGCACACCACCAATCAGCGTGCCGACAATGCCGATCACCGTGCCCTGCACCATGAAGATCGCCATGATCTGCCGGGGCGTGGCGCCGATGGTGCGCAGGATCGCAATGTCCGCGCCCTTGTCGTTCACCACCATGATCAATGTGGCGATGATGTTGAACGCCGCCACCGCGACAATCATCAGCAGCAACAGGCCGATCATGGTTTTTTCCATCTTCATCGCACTGAACAGACTGCCCTGAGTGTGGGTCCAGTCGTCCGCCTTGAACTCGGCGCCAAGACCGGCGGCGATGTCTGAAGACACTTTCGGCGCGGCGTACAAGTCTTTGACTGCCAGACGCACGCTCTGCACCTGGTTCGGCTCCCAGCGCTGCATGGTCGCGGCATCGGCTACGTGAATCAGCCCCATCGAACCGTCCAGCTCGGCCCCCACCTTGAACACGCCGACCACGTTGAGCCGCTGCATTCGCGGGGTAATCCCGCCTGGCGCGGTGCTGACTTCCGGCACGATCAGGGTGATCTTGTCGCCGACATTCAGGCGGAAACGGCGAGCGGTGATTTCACCAATGACCACACCGAACTCACCTGGTTTCAGCGCGTCGAGACGGCCCTGCACAATGTGCTGGGCGACGATCGACACCTTGCCTTCCTGCGCCGGATCGACGCCGCTGATCTGGATCGGCTGCATCAAACCCTTGTAGGAGAGCATGCCTTCCATTTCGGTGAACGGCACGGCGGCAGTCACTTCGGGATTTTTCATGGCCGCGGCGGCTACCGGCTGCCAATCGTCAATCGGTTTGACACCAACGATGGTTGCGTGCGGCACCATGCCGAGGATGCGCGAGCTCATTTCGCGCTGGAAGCCGTTCATCACCGACAACACCACGATCATCGCCAGCACGCCGAGGGCGAGGCCGATCATCGAGGTCATCGAAATGAACGAAACAAAGCGATTGCGGCGCTTGGCGCGGGTATAGCGCGTGCCGATAAAGATCGATAACGGTCTGAACATTCGCTGGGGCACCGTATAAAAATAAAAGACCCGACGCCTTTTCAGACGCCGGGTTTCAACTCATCAGATGGGCGTCAGGCAACCGTTTTGCAGGTGCAGGACGCGATCCATCTGGCGAGCCAGGTTCATGTCGTGGGTCACCACCAGGAACGCCGTGCGCATCGAGGTGCTGAGTTCCAGCATCAAATCCTGAATGCCCTGGGCGGTGTGGGAGTCGAGGTTGCCGGTCGGCTCATCGAGCATTACCAGCCCCGGCTTATTCACCAGTGCGCGGGCAATCGCTACACGCTGGCGTTCACCGCCGGACAGCTCGGAGGGTTTGTGTTCCAGGCGATGGCCCAGCCCCACTCGCTCCAGCAGCGCGGTGGCGCGCTGACGCGCTTCCGGGATCGATGTCTTGCCGATCAGCAGCGGCATGCAGACGTTTTCCAGCGCGGTGAATTCCGGCAGCAAGTGGTGGAACTGGTAGACGAAGCCCAGCGAACGGTTACGCAGCAGACCGCGCTTCTTCTCGCTCAGCGCCGACAATTCTTCACCATCGAGCCAGACACTGCCCTGGGTCGGCGTGTCGAGGCCGCCCAGCAGGTTGAGCAAAGTACTTTTGCCCGAGCCCGAGGTGCCGACAATCGCCACACGCTCGCCCGGGTTCAACTCCAGTTGCAGACCGGCGAGCACTTCTACCGACTCCGGACCTTCCTCGTAGGATTTGCCCAGGTTGCGGCAGCTCAAGATTGCTTTTTCACTCATGCCCGACTCACTCATAACGTAACGCCTCCGCCGGCTGGGTGCGCGCGGCACGCCAGGCGGGATACAGGGTGGCGAGGAAACTCAAAACCAACGCAGCGGCGCAGACCATGATCACATCCTGGCTCTGCACCTGCGACGGAAGATAATCAATGAAATACACGTCAGCATTAAGGAACTTGTGCCCGAGCAGCCCTTCGAGGGCCGAGATCGCAGCGCTGACGTTGAGCGCGGCGAGAATCCCGAGCACCGCGCCAATGGCTGTGCCGACCACACCAATGACCGTGCCTTGCACCATGAACGTGCGCATGATCGTCCCCGGTGTAGCGCCGAGGGTGCGCAGAATGGCGATGTCGCCCTTCTTGTCGTTCACCACCATCACCAGCGTGGAAATGATGTTGAACGCCGCCACCGCAACGATCAGCAGCAACAGCAGACCGATCATGGCTTTTTCCATGCGGATCGCCTGATACAGATTGCCGTGGGTGCGGGTCCAGTCACGGGCGTAGAAACGGTCATCGCCAAGTTGCTGGGCTATGTTCCATGCCGCACGCGGTGCCTGAAACAGGTCGTCGAACTTCAGACGCAGGCCCTGCACCTGATCAGGCTTCCAGCGATGCATTTTCGCCAGATCCTGCAGGTTGGTGACGCCCAGATAACCGTCGAGCTCGCCGGCGCCGACATGGAAAATGCCGACCACGGTGAAGCGCTTCATGCGCGGGAACATCCCGGCCGGGGTCACGCTGACCTCCGGAGCGACGAAGGTGACCTTGTCACCGAGCCCCACGCCGAGCTTGGTCGCGGCCTTGTCGCCGATGACGATGCCGAAGCTGCCCGGCGTCAGGTCGTCGAGTTTGCCCTGCTTCATGAAGTTGTCGATGATCGACACATTGCGCTCGAGCGCAGGGTCGATGGCGTTGAGCAACACCTTGGAGACCTGGCCGTTATTGGTCAGCAGGCCCTGCATCTGGGTGAACGGCGCGACGGCCGCCACCTGCGGGTTCTGCTTGACCTTGGTGGCCAGGCTTTGCCAATCGTTGATCGGATCAGTGGATTCAATGGTCGCGTGGGGCACCATGCCCAGCACGCGGGTGCGCATCTCATGATCGAAGCCATTCATCACCGAGAGCACCACGATCATCACGACCACGCCAAGGGCGAGCCCGATCATCGAAGTCAGGGAAATGAATGACACAAAATGATTGCGACGTTTTGCACGGGTATAACGCGTGCCGATAAATACGAAGAGAGGTCTGAACATGTCGGGGCTTGTTCGGAGGGAAAAGGAACGTCCTTGTGGCGGGGGTCGATAACCAGCTTTACACTCAGACCACCGCCGCTACCATGGGTTCGCCATGTCGACATTAGATGAAGAAGATCGCCGCGAATACTACCGTATCGAGGACACGATCGCACTGGAAATTCGGCCCCTGTCCGCTCCCGAAGCCGCAGGCCAGGAAGTGTTGCAGGATGCTTCCCCTCTATTCAACCTGCTCAGCGAGCTGCACCTGAGCGAATTCGAGTCGCAGCACCTGTTGCGCCAGATCAGCGAGCGCGATCGGGCCATCGCCGCGTTCCTGAAATCCCAGAACAAACGCATCGACCTGCTCAGCCAGGTGGTCGCCCTCACCGTGCTCGGCCACATCGGCGAGCCGCAACCGGTGATCATCTCCGAGGGCGGGATCGACTTCCAGCACCCGACGCCCATCGCAGCCGGTGCACACCTGTCGATCAAACTGGTGCTGATGCCCCAGGCGCTCGGCCTGTTGCTGCGCGCCCGTGTCACCCATTGCGAGCGCAAGGGTGAGGGTTATGACGTCGGGACCGAGTTCGAACACCTGACCGATGCCCAGCGCCAGCTACTTGCCCGCTATATCTTGCAGAAGCAGGCTCAGGAACGGCGTCTGGCCCGCGAACAGAACGAATCAGGCATTTAAATTAAGGAAGAACCGTGACCCTCATCTACGGCCACCGCGGCGCCAAGGGCGAAGCACCGGAAAACACCCTGACCAGTTTTCAGGAATGTCTCAAGCACGGCGTGCGCCGCTGCGAACTGGATCTGCACCTGTCAAAAGACGGCGAGCTGATGGTCATCCACGACCCGACGCTCAAGCGCACCACCGACCGTCGCGGCAAGGTCGTCGAGCAGACTGCCGCCGATCTGGTGACATTTGATGCGCGTAAGGGCGGCCCTGGCTGGATCAAGCCGTGCCCGATTCCGACGCTGGAAGAGTTGTTCGAGAAGTGCGATTTCGAGCACTGGCAGCTTGAAGTCAAAAGCGCTTCACGCACCCGCGCTGCCACCACCGTGTTGGCGATTCGAGAAATGGCGCAACGCCACGGCTTGCTCGACAAGGTGACCATCACCTCGAGCTCGCGGGAAGTGTTGAAGGCTGCACTGGATCTGGTGCCGGATGTGTCGCGCGGTCTGGTCGCCGAGTACGCCTGGCTCGACCCGTTGAAGGTCGCGCAAAGCTACGGCTGCGAGATTCTGGCTTTGAACTGGACGCTGTGTACGCCTGAGCGCCTGCAAAAAGCGCAGCGTCAGGGCCTGCATGTGTCGGTGTGGACCGTCAACGAGCCTGCGCTGATGCGCAGACTCGCCGACTTCGGCGTTGACAGCCTGATTACAGACTTTCCCGGTTTGGCCACTGCCACGCTCGAGAATTGCTGAAATCGGTCTCCCCGGCCGGCTCAGGCCACCGGCCGGAGCCCGTCAAAAAAGCCGGTTGAGGCCGTCGTACGCCGCTACCCGATAGGCTTCAGCCATGGTCGGGTAGTTGAACGTGGTGTTGACGAAGTACTTCAGCGTGTTCAGCTCGCCCGGCTGGTTCATGATCGCCTGACCGATGTGAACGATCTCCGACGCCTGATAACCGAAGCAGTGAACGCCCAGCACTTCCAGGGTTTCACGGTGGAACAGGATCTTCAGCATGCCTTGCGGCTCGCCGGCAATCTGGGCCCGCGCCATGCTCTTGAAGAACGCCTTGCCAACTTCGTACGGCACTTTGGCCTGGGTCAGTTCCTGCTCGTTCTTGCCGATCGAGCTGATCTCCGGAATGGTGTAGATGCCGGTCGGCACGTCATTGACGAAGCGCCAGCTAGCGTTATCCACGATGCTGCCAGCGGCCGAACGGCCTTGGTCGTGAGCAGCGCTGGCCAGGCTCGGCCAGCCGATCACGTCGCCCGCGCCGTAGATGTTCGGCACGCAGGTGCGATAAGCCTCGTCGACTTCGATCTGGCCACGGCTGTTGACCTTGACGCCGATGTTTTCCAGACCCAACTGATCGGTGTTGCCGGTACGCCCGTTGCACCAGAGCAAGGCGTCGGCCTTGATCTTCTTGCCGGACTTCAGGTGCAGGATCACGCCGTTGTCGACGCCTTCAACGCGATCGTAATCTTCGTTGTGGCGCACGGTGATGTTGTTGTTGCTGAAGTGGTAGCTCAACGCCTGGGAGATTTCCGAGTCGAGGAAGCTCAGCAACTGACCGCGGTTGTCCACCAGCTCTACCAGCACGCCCAGACCACTGAAGATCGACGCGTATTCGCAGCCGATCACGCCGGCGCCGTAAACGATCAGTTTGCGCGGGGTGTGGCCGAGGCTGAGGATGGTGTCGCTATCGTAGATACGCGGGTGATGAAAATCGATGTCCGCCGGGCGATACGGGCGCGAACCGGTGGCGATGATGATGTGCTTGGCTACCAGTTTTTCGACCACGCCATTGGCGCAGACCACTTCGATGGTTTGCTCGTCGGCAAAGCTGCCGGTGCCGAAAAACACGTCGACACGGTTACGGGCGTAGTAGCCAGTGCGCGAGGCGACTTGTTTGGAAATGACTTTCTCGGCGCTTTTCAACACGTCCGGGAAGGAGAACCAGCGCGGCTCGCCGATGGCCCGGAACATAGGATTGGTGTTGAACTGCATGATCTGCCGCACCGAGTGACGCAGTGCCTTGGACGGGATGGTGCCGAGGTGGGTGCAGTTGCCGCCGACCTGGCGACGGCTGTCGACCATCGCGACCTTGCGCCCTGCTTTGGCGGCGTTCATTGCCGCGCCTTCTCCCGCCGGGCCGGAACCCAGCACCACCACGTCGTAGTTGTAGACAGCCATGCGTACTCCTCAGAACAGGCCGCGGTGCCAGCAGCACCGGCGGCTAAATCACGCCGAACGGCGGCGTGAAGGAACAATTGGGGGTCAGTAAAGAACCCGGACACAGTCTATAGAAGCGTCAACGCCGCGCACATTAACCCTTGGTCGCGTCGTAGGCTACTTTTGCCTGCACTACAACGCCAGCTTTCGTATTGTTCCCAGTCAATTCTTTGCGCCCGAGAGCCGATCGAAAGCCTTGCTGGTGCGTATGACAAAACCTGTATCGGCACGAATGACAAAGAATGCACCAATGTCATGTTTTTCGGCATAGGCCCACGCCCTTTCAGGCCCGAGAATCAGCAACAGCGTCGATAGTCCATCGGCCATCAGTGCTGAAGGATGAATTACCGTGACCGACGCCAGATCGTGTAGGACGGGCGCGCCACTGCGGGCATCGAAGGTGTGGGAATAACGCCGACCGTCCTGCAGGAAATAGTTGCGGTAGTCACCCGAGGTGGAAACGCCGTAGCCGTCGACGTTGATGATGCGCTCGGCGACCTGCTGATCGTCGCGAGGCGCTTCCAACGCAATGCGCCATGGCGAACCGTCAGGTTTTTTGCCCTTGGCCTTGAGCTCGCCAGTGGCCTCGGCGAGGTAATCGTGGATGCCCATGGCGTCGAGCCTGGCGGCAATCGTGTCAACGGCGTAACCGGCGGCGATACTGTTGAAGTCGACTTCGACGGCGGCGTCCTTGCACAACTGCTCGCCATCAATGCGCAAATGCTTGTGACCGACCCTCTGCAACACCTCCGCCAACGCAGCGGCGCTCGGGACCTTTTCTTCGCGACCTTGCGGGCCGAAACCCCACAGATTCAGCAGCGGCTCCACGGTCAGGTCGTAGGAACCTTCGCTTTGCTTTGACAGCTGCTCGCCTACGCGGACCAACTCGAGGACAGGCGCGGGCATTCTCTGACAAGTATTGGCGGGCAATGCGTTGAAGCGCTCGATATCAGAGTCACTGCGATACGTGGACATTTGCCGCTCGATTTCGGCGAGGATGCCCTCCACTTCGCTGCGCACGCGCGCAGCATCCACCTGACCTGCATGACGCACGTACTTGATCGAATACGTGCTGCCCATGGTCGCGCCGCCAAAGTTTTCCAGGCTGTCGCCGTTGCCGCAGCCCGACAAAACAGCGGCCAGGACCACAAGCCCTCTGCACCGTCCAGTTAACAAATCTTCATCTCCCTGCAAAACCGCGGCGGCCATTATGGACTACAGAGCGCGCTCGCTCCGAAACGGATGCAACGCCTTCATACAAATTCAATAGTGAGAATCTGCAAATGTCCTCGACCACGGGCAACGGCAAAGCGATTTTTCGCGTTGTCAGCGGCAATTTCCTCGAAATGTTCGACTTCATGGTCTACGGCTTCTACGCCACGGCCATCGCGAAAACTTTCTTCCCCGCCGACAGCGCCTTTGCATCCCTGATGCTGTCGCTGGCCACGTTCGGCGCCGGCTTCCTGATGCGTCCATTGGGGGCGATTTTCCTCGGCGCTTACATCGACCGTCATGGCCGGCGCAAAGGCCTGATCATTACCTTGGCAATGATGGCCGCCGGCACCGTGCTGATCGCCTGCGTCCCCGGCTATGCAACGCTTGGCGTGGCAGCACCGTTGCTGGTGCTGTTCGGACGCCTGCTGCAAGGCTTCTCGGCCGGCGTGGAACTGGGCGGCGTGTCTGTGTATCTGGCGGAAATCTCCACCCCCGGCCGCAAGGGCTTCTTCGTCAGTTGGCAGTCCGCCAGCCAACAGGCGGCCGTGGTATTCGCCGGCCTGCTCGGTGTCGGTCTCAATCACTGGCTAAGCCCGGAGGAAATGGGCGAATGGGGCTGGCGCGTGCCGTTTCTGATTGGCTGCATGATCGTACCGGTGATATTCGTCATCCGTCGTTCGCTGGAAGAAACCCCGGAATTCCAGGCGCGTAAACATCGCCCTACCCTGCGCGAAATCGTCCGTTCGATCGGCCAGAACTTTGGCATTGTCATCGCCGGCATGGCGCTGGTTGTGATGACCACAGTGTCGTTCTACCTGATCACCGCCTACACCCCGACTTTCGGCAAATCCGAACTGCATCTGTCGGACCTGGACGCCTTGCTGGTGACGGTCTGCATTGGTCTGTCGAACTTCTTCTGGTTGCCGGTGATGGGTGCGGTGTCCGACAAGGTCGGACGTAAACCCCTACTGCTGGCGGCGACAATTCTGGCGATTCTGACGGCTTATCCGGCACTGTCGTGGCTGGTGGCGAACCCGAGTTTCAGCCATCTGCTGATCGTCGAGCTGTGGCTGTCGTTCCTGTACGGCTCTTATAACGGCGCGATGGTGGTGGCGCTCACGGAGATCATGCCGGTGGAAGTTCGTACGACCGGGTTCTCGTTGGCCTACAGCCTGGCAACGGCGACATTTGGTGGTTTTACACCGGCAGCGTGCACTTATCTGATTCATGTGCTGGGTAACAAGGCTGCGCCGGGGATCTGGCTCACGGGCGCGGCTGTGCTTGGGTTGATTGCGACGCTGGCGCTGTTTCGTGGCAACAGGCATGAACTGCGAACTGCGCAAGCGGCTGTGGTTGGTCGCGCCTGACAGGACGCCATCGCTGGCAGGCCAGCCCCCACAAGAGTTTCGGGTGTGAAAGCGATTGTGCAAGCTCTCAAGAAACCTGTGGGAGCTGGCTTGCCAGCGATGCGGCCGGTTCAGGCAACAGAGATTTACAAGGCATAAAAAAACGCCCCGACCTAAGTCGGGGCGTTTTCATGTGCAGCCAAGGCTTAGCGCGGGAACGCAGGCGGGTTTACACCGGCCATGTCTTCCATCACGCGAACCACCTGGCAGCTGTAACCGAACTCGTTGTCGTACCAGACGTACAGAACAACGCGGTTATCCTGAGTGATGGTCGCTTCAGCGTCGACCACACCGGCGTGGCGCGAGCCAACGAAGTCGGTCGAAACCACTTCCTGCGAGTTGACGAAGTCGATTTGCTTATGCAGATCGGAGTGCAGCGCCATGTAGCGCAGGTACTCGTTCATCTCTTCACGGGTGGCGGCTTTCTCAAGGTTGAGGTTGAGAATGGCCATCGACACGTTCGGCGTTGGAACACGGATCGCGTTACCGGTCAGCTTGCCGGCCAGCTCAGGCAGGGCCTTGGCAGCAGCGGTGGCAGCACCGGTCTCGGTGATAACCATGTTCAGCGCGGCGCTACGGCCACGGCGATCGCCCTTGTGGAAGTTGTCGATCAGGTTCTGGTCGTTGGTGTACGAGTGAACGGTTTCGACGTGACCGTTGATGATGCCGAACTTGTCATTAACAGCTTTGAGCACCGGCACAATGGCGTTGGTGGTGCAGGAAGCGGCAGACACGATCTTGTCGTCAGCGGTAATTTCACCGTGGTTGATGCCGTGAACGATGTTCTTCAGCTTGCCTTTGCCAGGCGCGGTCAGAACAACGCGGTCGATACCCGGGCACGCCAGGTGTTGACCCAGGCCATCAGCGTCACGCCATACACCGGTGTTGTCCACCAGCAGTGCGTCTTTGATGCCGTACTGGGTGTAATCCACTTCAGTCGGGTTCTTCGCGTAGATCACCTGGATCAGGTTACCGTTGGCGGTGATGGTGTTGTTTTCTTCGTCGATGGTGATGGTGCCGTTGAACGAACCATGGACCGAATCGCGACGCAGCAGGCTGGCGCGTTTGGTCAGGTCGTTGTCGGCGCCTTTACGCACGACGATGGCACGCAGACGCAGACCGTCGCCACCACCGGTTTTTTCGATCAGGATGCGCGCCAGCAGACGGCCGATTCGACCGAAGCCGTACAGCACAACGTCAGTGCCTTTGCGGGCCGAGGCGTTTTGCTGGCCAACCACATCAGCCATTTCTTCACGAACGAACTGCTCGGCGCTGCGGCCGTTGCCTTCGTTGCGGAATTTGAACGCCAACTTGCCCAGGTCTACCGAAGCCGCGCCGAGCTTGAGCTCGCTCATGGCTTTGAGCAGGGGGAATGTTTCGTGGACGGAGAGTTCGCTGTCGTCGGAAGAACGGTGGCGCGCAAAGCGGTGAGCTTTGAGAATCGCGATGACAGACTGGTTGATCAGGCTGCGGCCATAGATCGAGCTCACCACGTTGTTATTGCGGTAGAGCTGACCGATAAGCGGGATCATCGCTTCTGCGAGTGCTTCACGGTCGATCCATTCACCAAGACACTGGTCGGGCTTCTGAGTCACGGTAACCTTCCACATGTAGGGGCAGAAAAAAGGGGCTACATTATGCCGCTCAGAACCTCTCGTAGCAATGCGCGCTTGTCGCGCAAACGCTAACAAATTTCCGTTCAAAAAAATTACGCCCTTCTCCAGCCCTGTAAATACGCGGCCTCCAGCACAGTCAATTTTTCGACGACTGTTAGACGATGTCTGTAACCCTCCGAAACACCACGCGGTTTCGGCACTACATAACCGCTAAAAAAGTGCTGGTTTTTATGGTTACCACTACATTTCACCCAAACATCGAAGATAGACACAGTCTGCAACTGACAGGCAGCATCGGACGCCGCTACAATTACCGACTTTGTCGCAACGCCTGGAGCTCAACCTTCCGTGCCTGTTCTGCGTCTACCGCTTCTCCCTGCTGCGGCAGGTAAACAGCATTGGGGCAATTTGCCCGGTGCCGCCCTCAGCCTGGCGATTGCCGAGGCTGCCAGCGCTGCCAAGCGCTTCACCCTGCTCCTGACTGCCGACAGCCAAAGTGCCGAACGGCTGGAACAGGAGCTGAGTTTCTTCGCCCCGGATTTGCCCGTTCTGCATTTCCCCGACTGGGAAACCCTGCCCTACGACCTGTTCTCGCCGCATCAGGACATCATTTCCCAGCGCATTGCCGCCTTATATAGGTTGCCGGAGCTGGCGCATGGCGTGCTGGTGGTGCCGATCACGACAGCACTGCATCGTCTGGCGCCGACCAAGTTCCTGCTCGGCAGCAGCCTGGTGCTGGATGTCGGCCAGAAGCTCGACGTCGAGCAAATGCGCTCGCGACTCGAAGCCAGCGGCTATCGCTATGTAGACACCGTCTACGAGCACGGCGAATTCACCGTGCGCGGCGCATTGATCGATTTGTTCCCGATGGGCAGCAAGCTGCCCTATCGCATCGACCTGTTCGACGACGAAATCGAAACCCTGCGCACCTTCGATCCGGAAAACCAGCGCTCCATCGACAAGGTCGATTCGGTCAAGCTGCTGCCGGCCCGTGAGTTCCCGCTGCAGAAAGATGCGGTCACCCGCTTCAAGGCGCGTTTCCGCGAACGCTTTGATGTCGATTTCCGGCGCTGCCCGATCTTTCAGGATTTGAGCAGCGGTATCACACCGGCCGGCATCGAGTACTACTTGCCGCTGTTCTTTGACGAAACCTCGACCCTGTTCGATTACCTGCCCCAGGACACGCAAGTGTTCTCGCTGCCGGGCATCGAGCAAGCGGCGGAGAATTTCTGGAACGACGTACGCAATCGTTATGAAGAACGCCGCGTCGATCCTGCTCGTCCTTTATTGCCACCGGCGGAATTGTTCCTGCCGGTGGAAGATTGCTTTGCCAGGCTCAAGAGCTGGCCGCGCGTGGTCGCCAGTCAACAGGACGTGGAAGTCGGTGCAGGTCGCGAGCGCTTCCCGGCGCAAGCACTGCCGAATCTGGCGATCGAAGCCAAGGCCACGCAACCGCTGGCAGCACTGGCAGGTTTCCTCGATGAATTCCCCGGACGCGTGCTGTTCACGGCCGAATCGGCGGGCCGTCGCGAAGTCCTGCTGGAGTTGCTCGAACGCCTGAAACTGCGACCAAAAACGGTCGACAGCTGGCCGGATTTCGTCGCGAGCAAGGATCGCCTGGCGATCACCATTGCGCCGCTCGACGAAGGCCTTTTGCTCGACGACCCGGCGCTGGCATTGGTCGCCGAAAGCCCGCTGTTCGGTCAGCGAGTCATGCAGCGTCGCCGTCGCGAGAAGCGCGCCGACGGCAACCACGACGCGGTGATCAAGAACCTCACCGAACTGCGCGAAGGCGCGCCGGTGGTGCACATCGATCACGGTGTCGGCCGCTACCTGGGCCTGACGATTCTGGAAATCGACGATCAGGCTGCAGAATTTCTCACCCTCGAATACGCCGAGAACGCCAAGCTCTATGTTCCGGTGGCCAACCTGCACTTGATCGCCCGCTACACCGGCAGCGACGATGCACTGGCCCCGCTGCACCGCCTCGGCTCCGAGACCTGGCAGAAAGCCAAACGCAAAGCGGCCGAACAGGTGCGCGACGTTGCCGCCGAATTGCTCGACATCTATGCCCGTCGCGCCGCTCGCGAAGGTTATGCATTCGCCGATCCGAAAGCCGATTACGCAACATTCAGCGCCGGTTTCCCGTTCGAAGAAACGCCCGACCAGCAAACCACCATCGAAGCAGTGCGCGCCGACATGCTCGCGCCGAAACCGATGGATCGTCTGGTCTGCGGCGACGTGGGTTTCGGCAAGACCGAAGTGGCCATGCGCGCAGCTTTCATCGCTGTACACGGCGGCCGCCAGGTTGCGATTCTGGTACCGACCACCCTGCTCGCCCAGCAGCATTACAACAGCTTCCGCGACCGCTTCGCCGACTGGCCAGTGAGCGTGGAAGTGATGAGCCGCTTCAAGTCCGCCAAGGAAGTGAACGCGGCGATTGCCGATCTGGCGGAAGGCAAGATCGACATCGTCATCGGCACGCACAAATTGCTGTCCGACGACGTGAAAATCAAAAACCTCGGGCTGGTAATCATCGACGAAGAGCACCGTTTTGGTGTGCGTCAGAAAGAACAGCTCAAGGCCTTGCGCAGCGAAGTCGACATTCTGACCCTGACGGCCACACCGATTCCGCGCACGCTGAACATGGCGGTGTCGGGCATGCGCGACCTGTCGATCATTGCCACGCCGCCGGCGCGACGCCTGTCGGTGCGCACCTTCGTCATGGAGCAGAACAAGAGCACGGTCAAAGAGGCCCTGCTCCGCGAGCTGCTGCGTGGCGGTCAGGTTTATTACCTGCACAACGATGTGAAAACCATCGAGAAGTGCGCCGCCGATCTGGCCGAACTGGTTCCGGAAGCACGAATCGCCATCGGCCACGGGCAGATGCGCGAGCGCGAACTTGAACAGGTGATGAGCGACTTCTATCACAAGCGTTTCAACGTGCTGATTGCCTCGACCATCATCGAGACCGGTATCGACGTACCGAGCGCCAACACCATCATCATCGAGCGCGCCGACAAGTTCGGTCTGGCGCAACTGCACCAGCTGCGTGGCCGCGTCGGTCGCAGTCACCACCAGGCTTATGCTTATCTGCTGACGCCGCCGCGCCAGCAGATCACTTCAGACGCAGAAAAGCGTCTGGAGGCGATTGCCAACACCCAGGACCTCGGTGCCGGTTTCGTGCTGGCCACCAACGACCTGGAAATCCGTGGCGCCGGCGAACTGCTCGGCGATGGCCAGAGTGGCCAGATTCAAGCCGTGGGTTTCACGCTGTATATGGAAATGCTTGAGCGCGCGGTGAAATCGATCCGCAAGGGCGAGCAACCGAATCTCGATCAACCGCTTGGCGGTGGCCCGGAAGTCAATCTGCGGGTACCGGCGCTGATTCCGGAAGACTATTTGCCGGACGTCCACGCCCGCCTGATCCTGTATAAGCGCATCGCGTCGGCCACCGACGAGGAAGGTCTGAAGGATCTGCAAGTCGAGATGATCGATCGTTTCGGCCTGCTGCCGGAGCCGACCAAGAATCTGGTGCGCATCACGGCGTTGAAGTTGCAGGCCGAAAAGCTGGGCATCAAGAAAGTCGACGGTGGCCCGCAGGGTGGACGCATTGAGTTTGAAGCGCAGACTCCAGTCGACCCGATGACCCTGATCAAACTGATTCAGAGCCAGCCAAAACGCTACAAATTCGAAGGCGCCACGATGTTCAAGTTCCAGGTGCCGATGGAGCGCCCGGAAGAGCGCTTTAATACTGTAGAGGCGCTGTTTGAGCGCCTCATCCCGAAAACTGCTTGAAGGACGCCGCATGCGCCTGTTTCGCTCACTGACTTTGCTACTCACCTTGGTAGCACCTTCGGCGTTTGCCGATGACCTGTATCAGGTCGAAATGATTCTGTTGCGCCAGAACGCTGTGCCGGCGATTGTGAGCCGCGCCGCGCCGGAAGACTGGGCCGCGGGCGCCCAGCGTTTGGGCGACGAAAGCAAACGTACGCCGGCGCTGAATGACGTCGTCACCAAACTCACCGCCAGCGGCGAGTACAGCGTGTTGATGCACAAGGCCTGGCAGCAAACCCTCGGTGAAACGCCGGCAAAAGTCGCGGTCAGCGAAGGCAACGAGCAATTCGGTCAGTTCCCGATCGAGGGTACGCTTGAGATGAAACTCGGGCGCTTCACCGACGTGGCTGCGGATTTCTGGGTCAATCAGATCGACGCCAATGGCCTGGTCACTGCCAGTGAGCGCCTGAAACAGGACAGCCACACCAAAAACGGCCAGCTCAATTATCTCGATAACGGCCATCTGGCCCTGCTGATCAAGATCACTTCCCTGACCGCGCCTGCGCCACGGGAAGCGCCTGAAGTCGTTCCGGACTGATCGAAGTCCTTATGTCCCCGCCCCTGAGTAAACCGTTGGCACCCTCCTGGGTCAGCCGATTCAAGGAACAGAGCCTGGAGCGTGGTCGCCGCTACGCCCTGGAAAACCGGGTACGCATCGCCCAGGTCGGCGATGCGACCATTACCGCCAGTTGCGAAGGCTCTGGCGGTAACGTCTACCGTCAGACCATTCACCTGCGCGAGTCAGCCAAAGGCACTTTGCTGTTGGTCGACGCCACGTGCACCTGCCCGGTTCGCACAAACTGCAAGCATTGCGCAGCGGTGCTGCTGAAAATCCAGGAAACCCTCGAGTACCCCGCTGCCGCAAAAGACGCCGAGCTGCTGGAAAAACTCCAGGCCGTGCTGGAAAATCGTGGCCCGAAGGCACCACCGCAAGTGCTGGTCGACAACGTTCAACCAATGCCTCGCCTGTGGCTGGCCAGCGTCGAGTTCAGTGCATTTGAACCGCGTAACGGCAAGATGCAGCGCTACATTCAGCATCGCGCGGCGTTGTCGTTCAGCTATCTGGACGAATACGTCAGCGGGCAGAAAAACAGCGACATCCTGATCCGCCAGGAAAACCAGACGTTGCGGATAAAACGCCAGCCGGAAGTGGAACAGTCCTACCGCGAACAGTTAAGAATCCTCGGCTTTCGTATCGCCACCCGGCAGAGCAAAGCCTTGCCGGAAAGCGCTGGCGAACTGTATGAAATGGTCAATGACAGCGCCTGGCTGACCTTCACCCTCAACGAACTGCCAAAGCTGCGCACCCAAGGCTGGGAATTGCAGATCGACGAAGAGTTCGGCTTCGACCTGACGGCGGTGGATGACTGGTACGCCACGGTTGAACAGGCGCCGGAGCGCGACTGGTTTGATCTGGAGCTGGGGATCATCGTCAATGGCGAGCGCCTCAGTTTGCTGCCAATCCTGCTCAACCTGATGCGCTCGCACGCGGAAATCCTCAATCCGGAGCGCCTCGCGCGGCGCCGTGACGACGAGCTGATTCTGGTCAACATTCCACAGCGCAACCTCGAGCATGGGCCGTTGCAGGTGGCGTTGCCGCTCGGCCGGTTGAAACCGGTGCTGGCCACGCTCGGCGAGTTTTATTTGCAGGAACCTGGCGAAACCACCCTGCGCCTGAGCAAGGCTGACGCCACGCGCCTTAATTCGCTGGAGGGGCTGCCGCTGCTGTGGGAGGGCGGCGAGCAGATCCGCACGTTTGCTCAACGCCTGCGCGACATTCGTGATTTCAGCATCGAGGCCCCCGAAGGCCTGAACGCAACATTGCGTCCGTACCAACTCGAAGGCTTGAGCTGGATGCAGTCGCTGCGCCAGCTGGAAGTCGGCGGGATACTCGCGGATGACATGGGTTTGGGTAAAACCCTACAGACGCTGGCGCATATTCTCAGCGAGAAAATCGCCGGACGCCTGGATCGTCCGTGCATGGTGGTGATGCCTACCAGCCTGATCCCGAACTGGCTCGATGAGGCGGCGCATTTCACGCCGCAACTGAAAGTGCTCGCGCTTTATGGCGCCAGTCGCAAAAAGCACTTCGACAATCTGGCTGACTTCGACCTGATCCTCACTACCTACGCGTTGCTGCCCAAGGACATCGAACGTCTGGTGCAACAGCCTTTGCATGTCTTGGTGCTGGACGAGGCGCAGTACATCAAGAACCCCAACAGCAAAGCGGCGCAAGCGGCGCGCGAGCTGAATGCTCGTCAACGCCTGTGCCTGAGCGGTACACCGCTGGAAAATCACTTGGGCGAGCTTTGGTCGCTGTTCCATTTCCTGCTGCCGGGCTGGCTTGGCGACGTCAAAAGCTTCAACGCCGACTACCGTGTGCCGATCGAAAAACGCGGTAGCGAGGTCAGACTTCAGCACCTCAATGGTCGGATAAAACCGTTTCTGTTGCGCCGCACCAAGGAACAGGTTGCCACCGAGCTGCCGCCCAAAACTGAAATCATTCACTGGGTCGATCTCAACGAGGCGCAGCGCGACGTGTACGAAACCATGCGCCTGGCCATGGACAAAAAAGTCCGCGACGAGATCACCCGCAAAGGCGTGGCGCGCAGCCAGATCATCATTCTTGAAGCATTGCTCAAGCTGCGTCAGGTCTGCTGTGATTTGCGCCTGGTCAATGGCGCCACCCTGCCCGCCCGCGGCAGCACTTCCGGCAAGCTCGACAGCCTGATGGAAATGCTCGAAGAGCTGTTCGAAGAAGGTCGGCGGATTCTGCTGTTTTCGCAATTCACCTCGATGCTGTCGCTGATCGAGGACGAACTGAAGAAACGTAAAATCTCCTATGCACTTCTGACCGGTCAAACCCGCGATCGGCGCACACCGGTGAAGGAATTCCAGAGCGGCAATCGTCAGATCTTTCTGATTAGCCTGAAGGCGGGTGGCGTTGGCCTGAACCTGACCGAAGCGGATACAGTGATTCACTACGATCCGTGGTGGAACCCCGCGACCGAAAATCAGGCGACCGACCGCGCCTATCGGATCGGCCAGGAGAAACCGGTGTTCGTCTACAAGATGATTGCCCGAGGCACGGTGGAAGAGAAGATTCAGCACTTGCAGAAAGAGAAGTCTGATCTGGCAGCGGGCGTGCTGGATGGGCGCAAGGCTGGGGACTGGAAGCTGCAGAATGACGATATCGAAGCGTTGTTTGCGCCGTTGCCGGACAAGCTCGACAAACGTTGAGATCTTTGTCGTCTGTTAGATAGCTATCGCTGGCAAGCCAGCTCCCACAGTGATTTGGGATTGAACACTATTTTGTGAACAATACAAAAACCTGTGGGAGCTGGCTTGCCAGCGATGGAGTCAACTCGGTACAGGCCTGATCAGCCCTTGAGCACCCGCGCCAACGTCGATTTCACCTTGCCCATGCCGGCATGCAACGCCTGCTCGATCTCGGCCATGGTGATCACTTGCGTGGTCTTGCCCGCCGCTGGGTTCACCACCAGCGCCAGACACGCGTAATCCACATCCAGCTCACGTGCCAACGCCGCTTCCGGCATACCGGTCATACCGACGATGTCGCATCCATCACGCTCCAGACGCACGATCTCGGCCACGGTTTCCAGACGCGGTCCCTGCGTGCAGGCATAAACACCCTGATCGCTGTAATCGCAACCTTCGGCAGCCATAGCCGCAATCAATTGCTGACGCAACGGCTCGCTGTAAGGAAAGCTGAAATCGATGTGAGTGACCTGTTCCAGGTCATCGGCGAAGTAGGTGTGTTCGCGCCCGCTGGTGTAGTCGACGATTTGATGCGGCACGCAGAAATGCCCCGTACCCATCGCAGGATGAATACCACCCACGGCGTTGACCGCGATGATTGCCTCGGCACCGGCCTGCTTCAGCGCCCAAAGGTTGGCGCGGTAGTTGACCTTGTGCGGTGGAAAGCGATGCGGGTGCCCGTGACGCGCGAGGAACAGCACTTCCTTGCCGGCATATTCGCCAATCTGCACGTCGGCCGAAGGCGCACCATATGGCGTGTCCACTGCCAGCGACTGGCGAATACTCAAGCCCTCGAGCTGGGTCAGGCCGGTGCCACCGATGATTGCGTAAACCGTCATAACGAAAAATCCTTAGTCGATCAATTGGGCGTCTTTGAGTGCGCCGATGGCTTGCAGCCAGCGTGGATCCTGGCGGTAGTCAGTGCTGGCAAACGCCTGACCGCGCATACGGGCGATACGCGCAGACGGTTTGACCTTCATGCGTTGCGCGGCACTCAGGGCCAATTCGGCAGCGGCGCGGTCATTGCAGACCAGGCCCATGTCGCACCCAGCAGAGAGTGCGGCTTCGATGCGACTGGCGGCGTCGCCAACCACGTGGGCGCCGGCCATCGACAGATCGTCGCTGAAAATCACGCCGTCGAACTGCAACTCGCCTCGCAGGATGTCTTGCAACCAGCGCCGAGAGAAGCCAGCGGGCTGCGAATCGACTTGCGGATAGATGACGTGTGCCGGCATGACCGCGGCCAGTTGTTTGCTCAGTTTGGCAAAAGGCACGAGGTCGTTGGCGCGGATCTCGTCAAGGCTGCGCTCGTCGTTGGGGATCGCAACATGGGAGTCGGCTTCGGCCCAGCCGTGACCGGGGAAATGCTTGCCCGTGGCGGCCATTCCGGCGCTGTTCATGCCCCGGATGAAGGCGCCAGCGAGCAACGCGGCACGCTCGGGATCACCCTCAAACGAACGAGTACCAACCACGGCGCTGCGCTGGTAATCGAGATCCAGCACTGGGGCGAAGCTCAGGTCGAGGCCGACGGCCAGCACTTCGGTCGCCATGATCCAGCCACATTGCTCAGCCAGGTATTCGGCATTCGGATTGTCTGCGATGGCGCGCATGGCCGGCAGGCGCACGAAGCCTTGACGCAAACGCTGCACGCGACCACCCTCCTGATCCACCGCCAGCAGCAAGTCCGGACGAATCGCACGGATCGCCGCGCTGAGCTCACGCACCTGGCGCGGATGTTCGATATTGCGGGCAAAAATGATCAGGCCACCCACTTCTGGCTGACGCAACAATTGGCGATCTTCAGCCGTCAGCCAGGTACCGGCGACGTCCACCATCAACGAGCCTTGCAGGCCAGCAGTCATAGAGATTCCTTGAAAACGAAAAACCCGATCCGCATGAAATCGCCACCGAGGGCAGTGCCCGGCAGGTCGGCGATATCGATGGAGAACGGATTCAGAACGAGAGTCGGCATGGGCGGCTAGCTTAGCGGATACAAGCTGCCGCGCCCACCCGTGCGCGGTTAAACCTTGGCGGCCACCGGCGTTGATTTGCTGCGCGGGCGCAATTGCGCAGTGGCCATGGCAGCGTCGGTGACGCCGGTATCAGCGCGCATACCCGCAGCGAGGAACGGCACCATCAGGCGCATGACCTGCTCGATAGAGGTATTGACGCCGAAATCCGTCTCGGCAATCGCGCGCAACGCCTTGATGCCGGACATGCTGAACGCGGCGGCGCCGAGCATGAAGTGCACGCGCCAGAACAATTCAATCGGGGGAATGTTAGGTGCCGCCTCGTTGACCAGCAGCATGTAGCGACGGAACACCTTGCCGTACATGTCTTCCAGGTAACGGCGCAGGTGACCCTGGCTTTGGCTGAACGCGAGGCCGAGCAGACGCATGAAGATCGACAGGTCGTTACCGCTGCGAGGCTGAACCACGAGGGCTTGTTCGACGAGAATTTCCAGCAGCTCTTCGAGGGTCGGCTTGTTTTCAGGTTTCGCCTGACGGCGCTCCAGCTCTTTATCGAGACTGGCGCAGAAAGGCCCGAGGAAGCGCGAGAACACCGCCTGAATCAGCGCTTTCTTGGAGCCGAAATGATAGTTGACCGCAGCCAGGTTGACGCAAGCCTTGCTGGTGATCAAACGCAATGAGGTTTCAGCGAAACCTTTCTCCGCGAACAACTGCTCTGCAGCATCAAGAATGCGTTCAACGGTTTCCGACTGGGCCATGGCTACTCCGCCTGACAAACACTTGTTTGAAACATACGTTTCAGCCTGTGTCTTGTCAAGCCTGTCGGTTCGTTTTGGGAATGGTCAGTCAGCTATTTAACCACACAAGGACGACGCATTAATAAGCACGTCCACTGACCGTCTGGCGGCTTGCAAAAAAACGGGCATTGCCAAGACCGCTTCACTGTATATAATCCCAGTCACTGTATAAAAAAACAGAGCGATCAATATGCTAAAGCTGACGCCACGCCAAGCCGAGATTCTGGCCTTTATCAAACGTTGCCTCGAAGACAATGGCTATCCGCCAACCCGCGCGGAAATCGCTCAGGAATTAGGGTTCAAGTCGCCCAACGCGGCGGAAGAACACCTCAAGGCGCTAGCCCGCAAGGGTGCCATCGAGATGACGCCCGGCGCCTCTCGCGGCATTCGCATCCCTGGCTTCGAAGCCAAGGCCGACGACTCTACCCTGCCAATCATCGGCCGGGTGGCTGCCGGCGCGCCAATCCTTGCCCAGCAGCACATCGAAGAGTCCTGCAATATCAATCCAGCGTTCTTCCACCCACGTGCGGACTATCTGCTGCGCGTGCACGGCATGAGCATGAAGGACATCGGTATTTTCGACGGCGACCTTCTGGCGGTTCACACCACCCGCGAAGCGCGTAATGGCCAGGTCGTCGTTGCCCGCATCGGCGATGAAGTGACCGTAAAACGCTTCAAGCGCGAAGGCAGCAAGGTCTGGCTGATGGCCGAAAACCCCGAGTTCGCCCCTATCGAAGTTGACCTGAAAGATCAGGAACTGGTGATCGAAGGCTTGAGTGTCGGCGTAATCCGCCGCTAAAGGAGGCTTTATGCAGTTCCCACACACACCTCAGCAAACACAACTGCCGTTATTCGAAGCGTTCATGGCGCAACCGATGGCGCCGATCCTGAAAGACGTGGTCGAGCGCCCCTGGAATACTGAACCCGAAGTATTCAGTGAGCTGTCACTGCGTGGTGCCGCCGGGAACTGCCTGAATCTGCTGGCGCCGATCCTTCGTGAGCTCAGTGATGATCTGGACGCACGCTGGCTGACGCTGATTGCGCCACCTGCCAGCCTGACCCAAACATGGCTGCGCGATGCTGGCCTGAATCGAGAGCGCATCCTGCTGTTGCAACCGAGAGGCACTCAAAGTGCTCAACAACTCGCTTGCGAAGCGTTGCGTCTGGGCCGCAGCCACACAGTCGTCACCTGGCTCAACCCGCTGAACACAAGTTCACGGCAACTGTTGATCAGCGCTGCACGCACGGGCGACGCTCAGAGTTTGAACATTCGATTGGGTTGATTGACAAGCTATAGCGCTGTGTCAAGCGCAGGGCTTCTCCAGGGATAGAGAAGCCGATCTGAAGCGGTAGTGACAAAACCAAAAAACCGTCGGGAATCAATGAAGAACCCGAGACCCCTCATCTTTTTCAAACTCACCTTCGATCATTCGGCCTGCCATCTGCACGCCAACGCTCAACATCGCTTTTGCGATTTCCACGTGCTGGCCCTGCAGGAATGTCTTGGCGTCCTCGGAGAAATCCAGAGTCACCAGAGAACCCTCGTCCTCAGCCCTGCGCAGTTCGATTCGGCCGTCGGGTAACTCGACAATTTCTAGAAAGGACGTTGGCATATAGGTCTGTTCTCCACGAAAGGCAGGCATTATATAGACATCATTCAGGCTTCGCTCGTGATCTTGACCAGCAGCATGTTTCAGATTGCCACCGTGTCAATCATCGTCAGCATTCGTTCAAACCTTCGCGAAAACGAATAGCCAGGCTCTTGAGGTTCTGCCGCCAACTCTCAAGTTCTTCACGGCTCAACTCTTGCGGAGCCTCTTCTTCATCCAGATTAACAGCCTGAATCAACGGCTGTGTCACATCGCCTTTGGGCTTGTGTGGCACGCGAGGCGGCTGGAACAATGCCGAATACGCGGCCAGCAATTCTGCCAGCCAGGTCTCCGGATTGGTTGCCAGTTCAACCATTTCCGCCAGTTCCGGAATCGCGATCGACTCGAGCACTTCACGTGTCAACAGCATCTCGGCCCGTGGTGCACTCGCCTGAGGCAGGCGATAGAACCCGGCAATTTCATGACACAGACCCAATAACGCGCCATAGAGGTGGAACAACGCCGATTCACGTCCAGCCTGAATCAGCGCCAGAGAATTCATCGCCCGCCCTTCTTCAGCTCGAGCCAAGGCTTCCAGCGACAGGCCGGCGAAATAGATTTTCTGATTGGTGCGGGTATAGAGTTCGTGGGCCATGACGGCAGCCTCCACAACGAAATAATTGCTTCACACAGACCGGACAGTGTCGTGGATCAACGGATCACACCGCAAGCACAAAACAAAAAGGCCGCATGAAAACCCGAGGGTTCTCATGCGGCCTTTCAATATCAGACTAACGCTTACTCAGCCTTGGCCTTCGAGCGCTTGTCTTCAACAGTCCACTTGCCACCGTCGAAGTACGCCTTCCAGCCAGTTGGCTTGCCGTCGACTTCGGTCTGCACGTATTGCTCCTTGGTCTTGCGGCTGTAGCGGATCACCGCTGGCAGGCCATCAGGATCCTTCTGCGGTGCTTCGCACAGGAAGTGATACTTCGGGTCGATTTCATCCTTGTGCGGAAGAATCTCGATCACCAGCGGAGCACGGGTCTCGCGGTTTTTCGGGAACTGACTGGCCGCCAGGAACAGGCCGGACGCACCATCGCGCAGGATGTAGGTGTCGTTGACCTTTTCGCATTTCAGCTCAGGCATCTTCACCGGATCCATCTTCGGCGGCGCCGCGTCACCGCTCTTCAGCAGTTTGCGGGTGTTTTTGCAGGTCGGATTGGTGCAGCCAAAGAACTTGCCGAAACGGCCGGTCTTGAGCTGCATCTCGCTGCCGCACTTGTCGCATTCCAGGCTCGGACCTTCGTAGCCCTTGATGCGATAACTACCCTCTTCGATTTCGTAGCCGGCGCAATCCGGGTTGTTACCGCAGATGTGCAGCTTGCGCTTCTCGTCGAGCAGGTAAGCGTCCATCGCAGTGCTGCAGATCGGGCAGCGATGCTTGCCACGCAACACCAGCGACTCCGACTCACCTTCGTCGTCCGCAGCGATTTCGTCGCCCGGCACCAGGTTGACGGTGGCCTTGCAGCGCTCTTTCGGCGGCAGGCTGTAGCCCGAGCAACCGAGGAACACGCCGGTCGATGCGGTACGGATCTGCATCGGACGGCCGCAAGTGGTGCACGGAATGTCGGTCATGACCGGCTGGTTCGCACGCATGCCGCTTTCCGGGTTCTCGGCTACTTCGAGTTTCTTTTTGAAGTCGCCGTAGAACTCGTCCAGCACGTTCTTCCAGTCGCGCTCGCCCTGAGCCACGTCATCGAGGTTCTCTTCCATGCCGGCAGTGAAGCCGTAGTCCATGAGGTTCGAGAAGCTCTCCGACAGACGTTCGGTAACGATGTCACCCATCTTTTCCGAATAGAAACGACGGTTGTGCAGGGTCACGTAACCGCGATCCTGGATAGTCGAAATGATCGCAGCGTAAGTCGAAGGACGACCGATACCGCGTTTTTCCATTTCTTTAACCAGGCTGGCTTCCGAATAACGCGCCGGCGGCTTGGTGAAGTGCTGGGTCGGATCAAGCTTGATCAGCTTCATCACGTCGCCCTGCGCCATATCGGGCAGAACGTCGTCATCGCCAGGTTTGGCAATCTGCGGCATTACGCGGGTGTAACCGTCAAACTTCAGGATACGACCCTTGGCGCGCAGCTCGAAATCACCAGCACCGACGCTGACAGTCGTCGACAGGTATTGCGCCGGTAGCATCTGGCAAGCCAGGAACTGACGCCAGATCAGCTCATAGAGACGCTCAGCATCGCGCTCCATACCCGCCAGCTTGCTTGGAATGGTGTTGGCGTCGGAGGGACGAATGGCTTCGTGAGCCTCTTGCGCGCCTTCCTTGCTGCTATAGACGTTCGGCGTTTCCGGCAAATACTTCTTGCCGAACTCATCTTCGATGTAAGCACGCGCCATCGTCACGGCGTCTGCCGAGAGGTTGGTCGAGTCGGTACGCATATAAGTGATGTAGCCGGCTTCGTACAGACGCTGGGCCATCATCATGGTTTTCTTCACGCCGAAGCCCAGACGGTTACTCGCCGCCTGCTGCAGGGTGGACGTGATGAACGGCGCCGAAGGCTTGCTGCTGGTCGGTTTGTCTTCGCGCTTGACGATGCTGTAGCTGGAGGACTTGAGTTTCTCCAGCGCGGCCATGGCCTGGGCTTCGTTGAGCGGCTTGAAGGCTTCGCCCTTTTCACGCGCTACTTCGAAACGTACGGTCGAGCCTTTGGCGCTGCCGAGATCGGCATGCACTTCCCAGTACTCTTCCGGGTTGAAAGCGCGAATTTCACGCTCACGCTCAACCACCAGTTTCACGGCGACCGATTGCACACGACCGGCGGACAGGCCGCGGGCGATCTTGGCCCACAGCAGCGGCGAGACCATGTAGCCCACAACGCGGTCGAGGAAACGACGCGCCTGCTGAGCGTTGACACGATCGATGTCCAGCTCGCCTGGCTTGGAGAAGGCTTCCTGGATCGCCTTCTTGGTGATTTCGTTGAACACCACGCGCTTGTAGCGGCTGTCGTCACCACCAATGGCTTCGCGCAGGTGCCATGCAATGGCTTCCCCCTCGCGATCCAAGTCGGTTGCGAGATAGATGGTGTCAGCATCCTTGGCGAGCCTGCGCAGCTCTTCGATGACCTTCTCTTTGCCCGGGAGGATCTCGTACTTGGCCTTCCAGCCATGATCGGGATCGACACCCATACGCGAGACCAGCTGCTTGCGCGCTTTCTCTTTCGGCGTGAGCACCGGACCTTCGCCTGCGGCAGCCTTGCCGCGCTTGGCGGCTGGCTCTTTGCTGGCGCTAGCCGAACCGCTGGTGGGCAGGTCTCGGATATGGCCGATACTCGACTTCACCACGTATTGGTTGCCCAGATACTTGTTGATGGTCTTGGCCTTAGCCGGGGATTCCACAATGACCAGCGATTTGCCCATGGATCAGAAAATTCCTGAATTCTAGAAGTGAAAGGCGGTTGGCGCCTGACGCGGCACCGCTATATATAGTTGATACAAGGTGAGGTCAAGCGCAGGGTATTGCGCGCACTCCCCTTATGCCTTGGAAAACAGGCTCGGTTCGGCTTGCACCAAAGCAAAGCGTGGGACCTGCTCGCCGTCAACCTCGACGGACTCCAGAAACATGCTCAGGGGACGCACCCAAAAGCCGTAATCGCCATACAGGGCTTGGTAAAACACCACTTCTTCTTCCGTCTCGGAATGCCGCGCGACATTGAAAACGCGGTACTGCGGACCTTTGTAATGCTGGTAGAGCCCAGGTTGTATCGGCATGGTTTGGCCCTCCCTCAATTTTTTTCAAAATAAAAACAAAATAAATCCACAAAAACAAAAACCGGGGCACTTGGCCCCGGCTTCCATCGACGAGACGCTTAAACGCGTTCGAAGACGGTGGAGATGCCTTGGCCGAGACCAATGCACATAGTGGCCACCCCGAAGGTGCCGCTATTCTGCTTCATCACGTTCAGCAAAGTGCCGGAAATCCGAGCACCGGAGCAACCGAACGGGTGACCCAGGGCGATCGCGCCGCCGTGCAGGTTAACCTTCTCGTTCATCTTGTCGAGCACTTTCAGATCTTTCAGCACTGGCAGAGCCTGTGCGGCGAAAGCTTCGTTGAGCTCGAAGAAGTCGATATCGTTGATGCCAAGGCCCGCACGCTTCAGGGCTTTTTGTGTTGCCGGAACTGGACCATAGCCCATGATTGCCGGATCCACACCCGCCACTGCCATCGAACGGATCACCGCCATCGGCTGGATACCCAGGTCCTGCGCACGCTGAGCCGACATCACGATCATGCACGAGGCACCATCAGTGATCTGCGACGAAGTACCGGCCGTCACGGTGCCGCCCTTCGGATTGAACGCCGGCTTGAGAGCCGCCAGACTTTCCAGGGTGGTTTCCGGACGAATGGTTTCGTCGTAGTCGAACAGTTTCAGGAAACCGTTCTCGTCGTAACCCTGCATCGGGATGATTTCGTCTTTGAACTTGCCTTCCAGAGTCGCCTTGTGGGCGAGCTGGTGGGAGCGCACGCCAAAGGCGTCCTGCTGTTCGCGAGTGATGCCGTGCATTTTTCCGAGCATTTCAGCGGTCAGGCCCATCATGCCCGAGGCTTTCGCCGCGTACAGCGACATGTGCGGGTTCGGATCGACACCGTGCATCATGCTCACGTGACCCATATGCTCGACGCCGCCAACGACGAACACGTCACCGTTACCGGTCATGATCGCTTGCGCAGCCGTGTGCAGCGCGCTCATCGACGAGCCACACAGGCGGCTGACAGTCTGACCGGCAGCCGTGTGCGGGATCTGGGTCATCAGCGACGCCATGCGCGCGATGTTCCAGCCCTGCTCCAGGGTCTGGTTGACGCAGCCCCAGATCACATCTTCGACTTCGTTCGGATCAACCTTGACGTTGCGTTCCAGCAATTTGCTGATCAGGTGCGCCGACATGTCTTCGGCGCGGGTGTTGCGGTGCATGCCGCCCTTGGAGCGGCCCATCGGAGTACGACCGAAGTCGACAATCACGACGTCTCTTGGATTCAAGCTCATAAAATTTCACTCTCGCTCAAAAGTTGGGACGCTTAACCGAAGAACCGTTGGCCGGTTTTGGCCATTTCACGCAGTTTCGCGGTCGGGTGGTACAGCGCGCCCAAATCAGCGTACTGGTCAGCCAGGGCAACGAACTCGGCAACACCGATCGAATCGATGTAGCGCAGCGCACCGCCACGGAATGGAGGGAAACCGATACCGTAGACCAGACCCATGTCGGCTTCAGCGGCGGTTTCAACGATGCCGTCTTCAAGGCAACGCACGGTTTCCAGGCAGAGCGGGATCATCATCCAGTTGATGATGTCTTCGTCAGTGACTTCGCGCTGCTCGTAAACGATCGGCTTGAGCACTTCCAGTACCGACGGATCGGCAACTTTCTTCTGCTTGCCCTTCTTGTCGGTCTCGTAGGCGTAGAAGCCCTTGCCGTTTTTCTGACCCAGACGCTTGGCTTCGTAAAGCACGTCAATGGCCGAGCGACGGTCATCTTTCATGCGATCCGGGAAGCCTTCCGCCATGACGTCACGACCGTGGTGACCGGTGTCGATGCCGACCACGTCCATCAGGTATGCCGGGCCCATCGGCCAGCCGAATTTTTCCATGACCTTGTCGATACGGACGAAGTCCACACCGGCGCTGACCAGTTTGGCGAAACCCCCGAAGTACGGGAACAGTACGCGGTTGACCAGGAAGCCCGGGCAGTCGTTGACGACGATCGGGTTCTTACCCATTTTCTTGGCGTAGGCAACGGTGGTGGCAACGGCCAGCTCGCTGGACTTCTCGCCACGGATCACTTCCACCAGCGGCATCATATGCACCGGGTTGAAGAAGTGCATGCCGACGAAGTTTTCCGGACGCTTGAGGGCCTTGGCCAACAGGCTGATGGAAATGGTCGAAGTGTTGGACGCGAGGATGGTGTCCTCTTTGACCTTGTCTTCAACTTCGGCCAATACGGCTTGCTTGACCTTCGGGTTCTCGACCACAGCTTCAACGACCAGATCGACGTGACCGAAATCACCGTAGGACAGGGTCGGACGGATGCCGTTGAGCACTTCAGCCATTTTTGCAGGGGTCATGCGACCTTTATCAACGCGGCCAACCAGCAGCTTGGCGGCTTCGGCCAGACCCTGCTCGATACCGTGCTCGTTGATGTCCTTCATCAGGATCGGCGTGCCTTTGGAGGCCGACTGATAAGCGATACCGCCACCCATGATGCCGGCGCCCAATACAGCGGCCTGCTTCACGTCTTTGGCGATTTCGTCGTAGGCCTTGGCCTTTTTCTTCAGTTCCTGATCGTTCAGGAACAAACCGATCAAGCTCTGCGCGGCAGAGGTCTTGGCCAGTTTGACGAAACCGGCGGCTTCAACTTCCAGCGCCTTGTCGCGACCGAAGTTTGCAGCTTTCTGAATGGTCTTGATCGCTTCAACCGGCGCCGGATAGTTCGGGCCAGCCTGACCGGCGACGAAACCTTTGGCGGTTTCGAAAGCCATCATTTGTTCGATAGCGTTCAGCTTGAGCTTTTCCAGCTTCGGCTGACGCTTGGCCTTGTAGTCAAACTCGCCGGAAATGGCGCGTTTGATCAGCTCAAGGGCTGCTTCCTGCAGTTTCTCTGGAGCAACCACGGCATCGACTGCGCTAACTTTCAGCGCGTCTTCCGGACGGTTTTCCTTGCCGGAGGCAATCCACTCGATGGCGTTGTCGGCACCGATCAGGCGCGGCAGACGTACGGTGCCGCCGAAGCCTGGGTAGATGCCCAGTTTGACTTCCGGCAGACCGATCTTGGCATTGGTGGACATGACTCGGTAGTCAGCCGCCAGGCACATTTCCAGACCGCCGCCCAGGGCGATGCCATTGATCGCGGCGACAGTCGGAACGTTGAGGTCTTCGAAATCGCTGAAGATCTTGTTGGCTTCGAGATTGCCAGCAACGAGCTCCGCATCCGGCAGCTTGAAGTTCTCGACAAATTCGGTGATGTCGGCGCCGACGATGAACACGTCCTTGCCACTGCTGACGATCACGCCCTTGATCGAAGCATCTGCCTTGATGGTGTCTACGGCCTGACGCAGTTCGTTCAGGGTTAGACGGTTGAACTTGTTGACGGACTCACCCTTGAGGTCGAATTTCAATTCGACGATGCCACTTTCAAGAGCTTTAACCGTGATGGCTTTACCTTCGTAAATCATCAACTGATCTCCACGATATGGAAGCTGAACAGTACACGTCGGACGCAGGCGAATGGCTAGGCAGGACGCTTTTTCGTCGATGCTGACACCAATCCACCCGGCACACCCGCCAACGCGATAGTCGGGATTCTGTAGGAGCAGTCTGTAAGACAAACGCTCAATTCATACGCCCGTTTGATTTGGGTACGTCACCTTCACGGAATTTCCAACAATTGTCAATCGCCCAAAATGCGGGTTGGAATGCGACTTTGCGGTCATTTCCGTACCACGCAGATCCACAACACGCGTCTGCATGTGAAGCCATTCATAGGATCAATAGTTAGAAAAGTCGCCCTAATTCGCAGCGAGGCCTGTTTAAAAGTCTACGCTCACGGGACGATAGGTAAATGCGCTGCCCGTTTGAAGCCGGGCCAGTGGTAAAAAAGTTTCCGGCCTGCCTGGCCAACCCGCCCGATGAATCATGTCGGGCTTTTTATTGCTCGTCTGCCGGACGTTTCGCACCGTTGCAGTGCGAAAAATCCGCGAGTCACGCCAGTGCTTTCAGAGTGGCGTCGATATCCAGCAAAACCGTGGCTTCGCCCTTCTCGCCCCAGTACAAGGCGATCATCTGCTTATCCGCTTCGATCTTGAAGACGTTGCCTGGCAACTTTTCGAAATGATTGAGCAGCGCCCGATCTTCGCAGACTTCCTGCCACTGATTGACCCACACGCCTGGCGATTTTTGCCAGTAGGTCCAGCATGCCGGCTGATTACCGCGACGCGGCCGATGGTATTGCGCGCACGGATCCGGCGGCTCTTGCGACAGCCAGTGCGGCCACTCCTGAGGCGCCAGTTGCATGGCCAGGCCAATACGACGCGCCTCCATGCGCAGAGCGATTCGACCGCTCTGCGCGCGCGATGGGCGCAACCATGCCAGTGGGCTCAATACCACCAACAGGATTGACACCACTATCCAGACCGTCATATCTGTACTCCCGTTTTCTGATGAGCCCATTGCTTCACTTCGGAACCAATGCGCTTGAAACCAGCCATACTTACCAATATTGAACCCTCACGAGGAGCGCCTCATGCCCTACCACCACATCCTGGTCGCCGTAGATCTGACTGAAGAGTGCGACCCCGTCATCCACCGCGCCCGCGAGCTGTCGGTGAGCAACGGCGCCAAGCTGTCGCTGGTGCATATCGTCGAACCGATGGCCATGGCTTTTGGCGGAGACGTACCGATGGACCTGTCACAACTGCAACAGCAGCAGTTCGATCAGGCCAAGGAACGCCTTGAGCGCCTTAAGCTCAAGTACACCGAGCTTGAAGGCGCCAATTGCCACTTGACCTACGGCCAGCCGCGCCAGGAAATCCATCACTTCGCCAAGGAACAGCAATGCGATCTGATCGTGGTCGGCAGCCATGGCCGTCATGGTCTGGCGCTATTGCTGGGCTCGACAGCCAATGATGTGCTGCACGGCGCGCCTTGCGATGTGCTGGCGGTGCATCTGGTCAAACGCTAAATCCTGCAGGAGCGGCCGAAGGCTGCGGTCTTGCAGATCAAAAGATCACAGCCTTCGGCAGCTCCTGCAAAAAGCCCGGCCTCACGCGAATGAGGCCGGGCTTTTTAATGGCTGAAGCAATCAGGCATCCAGCTCGGCCCAACGCTCTACCAACGCTTCCAGTTCCGCCTGCAATTGCTCAAGCGAGGCAATGACCTTGGCAGTCTCTGCCGCAGGACGCTGATAGAAACCGCTGTCGGCCATCTCAGCCTCAACGGCAGCGATCTGCTGCTCCTTGGCATCAATATCGCCCGGCAACGCTTCCAGCTCGCGCTGCAGCTTGTAGCTCAGCTTTTTCTTAGCAGCCGGAGCAGCAACTGGCGCAGCAGCGGCCGGCTCAGCAGTAACCACTGCCGAGTTCAGGTCAGCTTTGCCCGATTTGCTCTCGGTCACGCCCAACAGACGCGGCGAGCCGCCCTGACGGATCCAGTCCTGATAACCGCCGACGTATTCACGCACCTTGCCTTCACCTTCGAAGACCAGGGTGCTGGTGACCACGTTGTCGAGGAATGCCCGGTCGTGGCTGACCATCAGCACAGTGCCGTTGAACGTCAGCAGCACTTCTTCAAGCAGCTCGAGGGTTTCCACGTCCAGGTCGTTGGTCGGTTCGTCGAGTACCAGCAGGTTCGCTGGCTTGCTGAACAGCTTGGCCAGCAACAGACGCGCACGCTCACCACCCGACAGCGCCTTGACCGGCGTGCGAGCACGCTGCGGGCTGAACAGGAAGTCACCGAGGTAGCTCAGTACGTGACGGCTCTGACCGTCGATATCGATAAAGTCACGACCTTCGGCGACGTTGTCGATTACGGTTTTTTCCAGATCCAGCTGATGGCGCAACTGGTCGAAGTACGCCACGTCGATCCGCGTACCCTCTTCCACTTTACCGCTGGTTGGCTGCAAGCCGTTGAGCATCAGCTTCAACAGGGTCGTCTTGCCGGTACCGTTGGCGCCAAGCAGACCGATACGGTCGCCGCGCTGCAGAACCATCGAGAAATCCTTGATCAGGAACGGGCCGCCCGGATGAGCAAAGCTCACGTTCTCGAGCACCATCACCTGTTTGCCGGACTTGTCGGCGGTGTCCAGCTGAATGTTGGCCTTGCCGGTACGCTCACGACGCTCGCTGCGCTCAACGCGCAGTGCTTTCAGGGCGCGCACGCGGCCTTCGTTACGGGTGCGACGGGCCTTGATGCCCTGACGGATCCACACTTCTTCCTGGGCCAGACGCTTGTCGAACAGCGCGTTGGCAGTGGCTTCGGCAGCGAGCTCGGCTTCTTTGTGCACGAGGAAGCTGGCGTAGTCGCCGTTCCAGTCGATCAGGCCGCCGCGATCCAGTTCCAGGATGCGCGTGGCGAGGTTTTGCAAGAAGGAACGGTCGTGCGTGATGAACAACACGGCGCCCTGGAAATCTTTCAGCGCTTCTTCAAGCCAGGCAATCGCACCGATGTCCAGGTGGTTGGTTGGCTCGTCGAGCAGCAGCAGATCCGGCTCGGACACCAGCGCCTGCGCCAGCAGCACGCGACGACGCCAGCCACCGGACAACTCGGCGAGGGTCTTGTCGGCCGGCAGTTGCAGGCGGCTGAGGGTGCTGTCGACCAGGGTCTGCAAGCGCCAGCCATCACGGGCTTCGAGGTCGTGCTGAACGTGCATGAGCTTGTCCAGATCGGCATCGGTAACGATGTTCTGGCTCAAGTGATGGTATTCAGCGAGCAACGCGCCAACGCCGTCGAGGCCTTCAGCCACCACGTCGAATACTGTCCGCTCGTCGGCCACAGGCAATTCTTGCGGCAGTTCGCCGATTTTCAGACCGGGGGCACGCCACACCGAGCCGTCATCAGGCTTCTGGTCGCCCTTGACCAGTTTCATCATGCTGGACTTGCCAGTGCCGTTGCGGCCGATGATGCACACCCGCTCACCACGGGCGATCTGCCAGGACACCTTGTCCAACAACGGCATAGCGCCGAACGCAAGGGACACATCGCTGAATTTGAGCAGGGTCATGAGCTTCTCCAAAAACCGGGGGCGCATTCTACCTGACTTGAGGCTTCAGCAGGCCGGCAATTTGTCTGTCGAAGCACTCTGCACAACATTTGTTGCGAACTTGTGCCGCAAGGCCCGCAAAGCTTTCGCCGCTCGCCGGCAAAAGGCTAAGCTACAGATAATTCAGTGCTGATTGATGTCGGCACTTGTCATGATTTCTCTGCCCGGATGTCTCATGCGCAGTCGCCTCTTCAGTGTTTTGTCCTGTTTGCTACTCTCCGCCGCTGCCGTTCAATCCGCCCAGGCGGTGGACCTGTCCACCCAGCGTCAGTATTACGATGAAGCCAAACGCGCGTTGGCCAAGGGCGATACCGGCCCATATATGCGCTATAGCCAGGCGCTGGCCGATTACCCCCTCGAGCCTTATCTTGCTTATGACGAGCTGACCGCACGCCTGAAAAGCGCCAGCAATGCGGAAATAGAGAAATTCCTCGCCGAGCACGGTGACCTGCCCCAGGCCAACTGGATGAAGCTGCGCTGGTTGCGCTGGCTGGCCGATCGCGGTGACTGGGCGACCTTCGTCAAGTATTACGATCCCAAGCTCAATTTCACCGAACTGGACTGCCTGAACGCGCAGTATCAGATCAGCCACAACAAAAAGACCGAGGGTTACGCCGCTACCGAAAAGCTCTGGCTGACCGGCAAGTCGCAACCCGCCGCGTGCGATGCACTGTTCGGCATGTGGGCCGCCGAGGGTCAACTGACCGAACAGAAGCGCTGGGAGCGCACCAAGCTCGCCGCCCAGGCGCGCAACTATCCGCTGGCCAACAGCCTGATCAACGGCCTGACCACCCTCGCCCCCCGTGGTCGCCTGTTGGTGGATGTGGCGCAGAAACCCGAACTGCTCAACCAGCCGTCGCGTTTTACTCCGGCCGATGAGCCGATGTCCGATGTGGTCAGCCTCGGCCTGCGCCGCCTCGCCCGTCAGGATCCGGACAAAGCCATGGCGCTGCTCGACGGATACGCCAGCAGTATGCATTTCTCCCGTGATGAGAAAGTCGCGATCGCCCGGGAAATCGGCCTGACGCTGGCACGCCGCTTCGACAGCCGCGCACTGGACGTGATGACCAAATACGACCCGGAACTGCGTGACAACACCGTCTCCGAATGGCGCCTGCGCCTGCTTCTTCGTCTGGCGCGCTGGGACGATGCTTATCAATTGACCCGCCGTCTGCCGCAGGATCTGGCCACCACCAACCGCTGGCGTTACTGGCAGGCGCGCAGTCTTGAGCTGGCGCAACCGCAGAACCCGGAAGCGCAGACCCTGTACAAAAATCTTTCGCGCGAGCGTGATTTCTACGGCTTCCTCGCCGCTGACCGTTCGCAATCTCCTTACTCGCTGAACAATAAACCGCTGGTGCTTAGCCAGGCGCTGATCAACAAGGTACGCAACACGCCCGGCGTGCGTCGCGCACTTGAGTTCCATGCACGCGGGCAAATCGTCGACGGACGCCGCGAGTGGTACCACGTCAGCCGTCACTTCAACCGCGACGAAATGGTTGCCCAGGCCAAACTGGCCTACGACCTGAAGTGGTATTTCCCGGCGATCCGCACCATCAGTCAGGCGCAATACTGGGACGATCTGGACATCCGTTTCCCGATGGCCCACCGCGATACCCTGGTGCGTGAGGCCAAGGTTCGTGGTCTGCATTCGAGCTGGGTGTTCGCCATCACCCGTCAGGAAAGTGCGTTCATGGACGACGCCCGCTCCGGCGTTGGCGCCAGCGGCCTGATGCAACTGATGCCCGGCACCGCCAAGGAAACTTCACGCAAGTTCAACATCCCCCTGGCCTCGCCGCAGCAAGTGCTGAACCCGGACAAGAACATCCAGCTCGGCGCCGCTTACCTGAGCCAGGTGCACAGCCAGTTCAATGGCAACCGTGTCCTCGCCTCCGCCGCCTATAACGCCGGCCCCGGACGCGTGCGTCAATGGCTGCGCGGCGCCGATCACCTGAGCTTCGACGTGTGGGTGGAAAGCATCCCGTTCGACGAAACGCGCCAGTACGTACAGAACGTGCTGTCCTATTCGGTGATCTACGGCCAGAAGCTCAACTCTCCGCAGCCGCTGGTGGATTGGCATGAACGCTATTTCGATGATCAGTGATCAGCAGGCTAACGCCGAGTAATAAATAATGCCCGTATCGCGAGATACGGGCATTTTTTGTAACTTGCAAAGATCAAAAGGTCGCAACCTGGGGCCGCGCCTACACGACGGCCGCCTGTCCATCGTTGAACTGCAACGCCGCCAACCGCGCATACAACGGATTGCTCGCAATCAATTCCTGATGTGTACCCACCGCAACCAGTTTGCCTTGATCCATCACCGCGATCCGGTCGGCATTTTTTACGGTGGCCAAGCGATGGGCAATGACCAGCGTGGTGCGGTTTTGCATCAGGTTCGGCAAGGCTTGCTGGATCAGGTGTTCGCTTTGCGCATCAAGGGCGCTGGTGGCTTCGTCCAGCAACAGAATCGGCGCGTCGACCAGCAACGCCCGAGCGATGGCCAGACGCTGGCGTTGGCCGCCGGAAAGTCCAAGCCCGCCGTCGCCCAAATGTGTCTGGTAGCCGTCAGGCATTTGCTCGATGAAGTCGTGGGCGTGGGCGATTCTCGCCGCTTCCTTGACCTGCTCAAGCGTGGCCGTTGGGCAGCCATAGCGGATATTCTCCTCCACGCTGCCGAAAAACAGTGCTGGCGTTTGTGAAACCAGGGCAAAACAACGGCGCAGATCCAGCGGGTCGAGGCTGGTCAGCGGCACGCCGTCCAGCAGAATCCGGCCCTCACGAGGATCGTAAAAGCGCAGCAGCAAGTCATACACCGTGGATTTACCCGCGCCGGACGGCCCTACCAGCGCCAGGGTTTCGCCGGCCCTGACCGTGAGATTCAAACCATCGACTGCGAAGCTTTCTGGACGCGAGGGATAGGCAAAGCACACATCCTGCAATTCCAGCTCACCGCGCACGCGCGCGGGCAATGTCACCAATCCAGTCTTCGGTGGCCGGATGATATTTTCCGAACGCAGCAATTCAGCAATCCGCTCGGCGGCACCCGCAGCGCGCTGAAGCTCGCCGATCACCTCACTCAACGTACCAAACGCGCTGCCGACGATCAGGCTGTAGAACACAAACGCCGCCAGTTCACCGGCAGAAATCCGCCCGGCGATCACGTCCATACCACCGACCCACAACATCACCGCGACAGCGCCAAGCACCAGCACGATCACCAATGTAATCAGCCAGGCACGCTGGAAGATCCGTTTGCGTGCGGTCTCGAAAGCCTGCTCGACCGTTGAGGCAAAACGTTGCTCGTCCTGTATTTGATGGTTGTACGCCTGCACGGTTTTGATCTGGCCGAGGGTTTCGGACACATAGCTGCCAATGTCGGCGATCCGGTCCTGGCTCTGTCGCGACAGATTGCGCACACGTCGACCAAAAATCAGGATCGGTGCAATCACCAGCGGTAGCGCGATCACCACGATGCTCGTGAGTTTCGGATTGGTGATGAACAGCAGAACGATGCCGCCGATCACCATCAACAGATTGCGTAGAAACAGCGAAAGCGACGAGCCGATCACCGATTGCAGCAATGTCGTATCTGCTGTCAGGCGTGACTGGATTTCCGAGCTGCGATTGTCTTCGTAAAAACCGGGATGCAGGTACACCAGGTGGTTGAACACCTGTCGACGGATGTCGGCGACGACACGTTCGCCGATCCAGGAGACCAGATAAAACCGGGCGAAGGTGCCGACCGCGAGGCCCAGGACCAACAGCATGAACAGTCCAATGGATTGGTTGAGCAAATCCGCCGATTGGGTCATGAAACCCTGATCAACCAACAACTTGATGCCCTGCCCCATGGATAAGGTGATGCCGGCGGTGACGATCAATGCGAGCAGCGCACCGAAGGCCTGCCAGCGATAAGGCACGAGGAAATGACTGGTCAGGCGCAAGGCGCGCCGGTGCCGCGAGGAAAGCATCGAGATCATTCGGGTTCACACGTGTGCTTATGGATAGGGCCAGCCTACACACTCAAATGGGGTGGAACTCTGTAAATCACAATGAGTCAGTTTAAATATGCCCCCAAAGACTAGGCCATAGTTGCTATTGGTCTAAAGTCCCGATTGAGGCAAGCGGTCATTTCTGGTTGAGTAGAGATGCCGCCGCCGACGGATCGCAGGGAGCTGTCACAGCCCAGTCACGTGGGGGTTTTAACCTAGGCGCACAACCTGATGAGGAGACAGGCCATGTCCTTGCAACAAAGCAGCGAAGACAAGATTCAAGTGATCCGTACCAAACCCGGCCAGACTCTGGGTTGCTCGATTATTGATGAAAAAGGCCGCGAAGTACCGATCACTGAAGACATGATCCAGGACGCTTGCCGCGAACTGGAGAAGCGATTGGTCAAGCCTGCCGAACAAGAGTGATATAGCCACCGTCTTCCTGACCCGGCCCATCTGGCCGGGTTTTTTATGCCTGCTTCCGCCCTACAGGGGAATGGGCTAGAGAGCTACTGCTCCGAGCGCTGTCACGATCTGGCGCAACGTTGGCGAATGCCCCTCGATCCGTACTTTCAACCCTTCAATCTCGCGCCGAACGGGATACTGCTTGCGCAAAACATCGAACGCCGCACGTTGCTCGGCGACATTGCCTACAAGACTGCGGCGAAAATCCGCGTCATCCCGGCGTGGGTCGTACACGCCACGGCACAACATCGCCAACGCCCAGGCCGGATCACTGTCGGCATGCAAGGTTACTTGCGACAACCACGGCGCTGGCAGCAGGTCATTGAGCTGGATGCTCGCAGGCTGATCAATGAACTCGCAGTACGCTTGATAAATCTGCGCCGTGCCGCGCTGCTTGCCGTCGAGGCTGTAACCCGCAATGTGCGGCGTGGCCAGCACACAGAGTTCGGCAAGAGCCACATCGACCTCGGGTTCGGCCTCCCAGACATCGAGCACCGCTTGCAGGTCTTCGCGCTCCAGTAGCACTTCGCGTAGCGCAGCGTTATTCACCACCGGTCCTCGCGCTGCGTTGATCAACCAGGTGCCAGGTTTGAGTTGCTGCAAACGTTGTTGATCGAACAGGTGCCAAGTCGCACTGTTACCGCTGCGGGTCAGCGGTGTGTGCAGGCTGATCACGTCGCACTGCTCGATGATCTGCTCCAGGCTGACGTAATCCCCCCCCTCGGTAGCCTGACGTGGCGGATCACAGACTTTCACGCTCCAGCCCAGGCCCTTCAAGACGTTGATCAGGCGCCCCCCGACTTCACCGGCGCCGACGACTCCGTAAGTACGCTGAGTCAGATCAACGCCCTCGATTTCGGCAAGCGTCATCAGGCTGCCGAGCACATAGTCGACCACGCCTCGGGCATTGCAGCCGGGCGCGCTCGACCAGGTGATGCCCGCCTCGTTGAAATATTCGAGATCCAGGTGATCAGTGCCGATGGTGCAGGTGCCAACGAAGCGAACCTTGCTGCCCACGAGCAGCGCGCGGTTGACGTTGGTCACCGAACGCACCAATAACACGTCGGCCTGCTCGACCGTCGCACGGTCAATGGAACGGCCGGGCACTCGGCGGATCTCGCCAAAACCGGCAAAAAAGGCATCGAGCAGCGGGATATTTTCGTCAGCAACAATCAGCATGGCGGGCTCCTTGGGCGGATCGGCAGTTTAGGTGCAGATACGCGGTTGGGCCAGCGGGGTTTGATTCCAATCACGACAACGACATGCGCCCTGTGGCGAGGACGGCGCAAAGCCATGAGTGATTACAAATCCGCAACACAGGATTTTTCCTGACCAACACGTCAGCGGCGTAGAATGCGCCGCCTTGCGCATCAACATCTGTGGACGCTTTGCCTGTGAATCCTGTAACTGACCAACCTGTCGCCCTCTCCCTCTCCCGCCCCGCGCGGATTCGCCTGGAGTTCAAGACTCTGCTTGCCCTAGCGGTGCCGATCATCATCGCGCAACTGGCAACTACGGCCATGGGCTTTGTCGATGCGGTGATGGCCGGGCGCGTCGGTCCAAAGGATCTGGCGGCGGTGGCTCTGGGCAACTCGATCTGGGTGCCGGTATTTCTGTTGATGACCGGCACCCTGCTGGCCACCACTCCCAAAGTCGCCCAGCGCTACGGCGCCGGTACCCACGGCGAGATCGGTCCGATCGTGCGCCAGGCATTGTGGCTGGCGCTGGTAGTGGGCTTGATCGCGACCGCGATGCTGGTTGCCGCAGAGCCGATTCTGCATTTGATGAATGTCGATCCCGAGCTGATCGGCCCGTGCATGCAGTACTTGCATGGCATCGCCAGCGGTTTGCCGGCGGTGGCGTTCTATCACGTGCTGCGCTGTTTCAGTGACGGCCTCGGTCGTACTCGCCCGGCGATGGTGCTGGGTCTGTGCGGGCTGGCGCTGAATATTCCCCTGAACTACATCTTCATCTATGGCCACTTTGGCGTGCCCGCCATGGGCGGCGTCGGTTGCGGCTGGGCCACGGCGATCGTGATGTGGGTGATGGCGCTGGGTCTGGCCGGTTATGAGCGCTGGGCCCCGGCGTATCGTTCGAGTGAATTGTTCAGCCGTTTCGATTGGCCGCAGTGGGCGGTGATCAAGCGTCTGCTGGCCATCGGTTTGCCAATCGGCATCGCGGTGTTTGCCGAGTCGAGCATCTTCGCGGTGATCGCGCTGTTGATCGGCAGCCTCGGCGCTACCGTGGTCGCCGGGCACCAGATTGCGCTGAACGTCAGCTCACTGGTGTTCATGATTCCTTATTCGCTGGGCATGGCCGTGACCGTGCGCGTCGGTCAGGCCCTGGGTCGTGAGGAACCACGCGAGGCGCGTTTCGCCGCCGGCGTCGGCATGGGGACTGCACTGGCCTATGCGTGTCTCTCGGCGAGCATGATGTTGTTGCTGCGTGAGCCGATTGCGGCGATTTACACGGCTGACCCGACAGTGATTCATATCGCGGCGATGCTGATTGTGTATTCGGCGCTGTTCCAGTTTTCCGACGCGATTCAGGTGACCGCTGCCGGTGCGTTGCGCGGTTATCAAGACACGCGAGTAACGATGATCCTGACGCTGTTCGCCTATTGGGGCATCGGCCTGCCAGTGGGTTACGCCCTCGGCCTGACCGACTGGCTCGGCGAGCCGCGTGGCCCGAGCGGGTTGTGGCAGGGTCTTATCGTCGGCCTGAGCTGCGCCGCGCTGATGCTGTCGATCCGCTTGACTCGCAGCGCGCGCAAGCGCATTCGGATCAGTCGTTCGCTGGGCTGAGTCCTTTTACGCGAGACAAAAAATGTGGGAGCCAGCCTGCTGGCGATGATGGAGAGTCGGTCAACATAGACGTTGAATTGACTACCACATCGCCAGCAGGCTGGCTCCCACATTTGGTTTAGCGTTGGCCTGAGGCTCAGGCTTGTTTTTTGCGGATCCAGTACAGATAAGTCCCGGCGTCTTCGTGCTGGCCGACCAGTTCATGGTCGAGAAACACGCAAAACTTGGGAATGTCGCGGCGGGTCGAGGGATCCGTAGCGATCACCTTGAGCAGGCCACCGGGTACCAGATCACGGATGTGCTGGTGCAACATCATTACCGGCTCCGGGCAATTGAGGCCGGTAGCGTCGAGGGTGCCGTCGACCGGCGTATCGATCATTTCACTCATGGTTAACTCCTGAAACTGGCCGGCATTGTCGCGCATTGCCGGGTGCCCGGTCACCTGTGGCTTCGCACTAATCCCCTGTGAACTGCCGAAGGCTGCGATCTTTGCTTTTTGAAAGATCAAAAGATCGCAGCCTGCGGCAGCTCCTGCACGGGGGGCGTTTGCATTTAGCGGGATTTGGTTTTCTTCACGTCATGCCGGCGCAGATGGCAGGTCACTTCCTCGCGGTCGTGATACAGCTGCTTGCAGCCGATATCGACCTTGATCCCGCGGGCCTTGAAACCATCGGCAATGCGCTCAAGCAAACGCTTCACTTCGGCATAACGCTGCTTCATCGGCAGTTTCAAGTTGACCACCGCCTCGCGGCAATGCCCTTCGCCGATCCACTCTTCGAGCATCGCCGCGTTACGCGCCGGTTTCTCGACGATGTCACAGACCATCCAGTCCACCGGCTGCTTGGGCTTGAAGGTGAAACCGTCCGCCATCAAGTGTTGCACCAGTCCGGTCTCCATCAGGCTCTCTGCCATCGGGCCGTTGTCGATAGCGGTCACCAGCATGCCGCGGTTGACCAGTTGCCAGGTCCAGCCACCGGGCGCTGCACCAAGGTCAACGCCGGTCATGTCACTGTGCAAACGATCTTCCCACTGATCACGCGGGATGAAATGGTGCCAGGCTTCTTCCAGCTTCAACGTCGAACGGCTTGGAGCCTCACGCGGAAACTTCAGGCGGGGAATGCCCATTGGCCACATCGCCGAGTTACCGGCATCAGCCATACCCAGAAATACTTCACGGCCGCTTTTGAATGTCAGCAACAGACGCGGCTTGTTTGCGTCTTCAACCAGTTTGCCGGCACCCGTCAGCGCCTTGCGCAGCGGGCCTTCGAATTTCTTGCAGAAGTTCGACAGCTCTTTGCCATCGTTGGTATCGACGACCTCCAGCCACAGACTGCCGCACACCGGGAATTCGGCCATGTGCGCGAGGATCACGCTGATGCGGTCGGTTTCCGGCAGATCAATGAAAACGCCGCGCGCCCATTGGCGCGGGAAGATCAGCTCGGCGAAACGCTGACCGCGCATCAGACGCTCGGCGCCGTCTTCTTCGGTGCAGACAAACTCCGCGTACGCAGTGGCGGTTTTTGCCTTGGCGTAACCGGACACGTTCAACTGGGCAGCGAGGTCGGAAATCTCCGAGCAGACTTCGCCTTCGAAACCTGGCCGGCAATGCATGAATAGGGTGTTCATTCTTACTCCTGAGCAGCGGGCGAACATTCGGCCCCTGCGCGATGCTCAGGCCTTGCGTTGAAGCAAAGCCTGTCACGAAAACCGGCGCATGATAGCCGATGTCGGAACCTTGGTTCTCTTCATAGAGTCCAGTTATTAGCCAGCTAATGAAAACAGGGCTACGTTGATAGCTCTGCCCGTCCCCTCAATCCGTAGCAGTGCGGATTCAAAGGAGTGATTGCAATGCCGTCCCTAGATAGCCTGAAGACCCTTAAAACACTAAAAATTGACGACAAAACCTACCACTATTTCAGTTTGCCGGATGCTGCCAAAAGCCTGGGTAATATCGACAAACTGCCAATGTCGCTGAAAGTCCTGCTGGAAAACCTGCTGCGCTGGGAAGATGAAAAAACTGTCACCGCCGCCGACCTCAAGGCAATTGCTGCGTGGCTCAAGGAGCGTCGCTCCGACCGGGAAATCCAGTACCGCCCTGCCCGCGTATTGATGCAGGATTTTACCGGCGTCCCTGCCGTGGTCGACCTCGCGGCGATGCGCGCGGCCATGGCCAAGGCCGGCGGCGATCCGCAGCGAATCAATCCGCTATCCCCGGTGGATCTGGTGATCGACCACTCGGTGATGGTCGACAAGTTCGCCACGCCCAGCGCATTTGAGCAGAACGTCGACATCGAAATGCAGCGCAACGGCGAACGCTATGCCTTCCTGCGCTGGGGGCAAAGTGCCTTTGACAACTTCAGCGTAGTGCCGCCGGGCACCGGGATCTGCCACCAGGTCAACCTCGAATACCTCGGCCGCACCGTCTGGACCAAGGATGAAGACGGCCGCACCTACGCCTTTCCCGACACGCTGGTTGGCACCGACTCCCACACCACCATGATCAACGGCCTCGGCGTGCTCGGCTGGGGTGTCGGCGGGATCGAAGCGGAAGCGGCGATGCTCGGGCAACCGGTGTCGATGCTGATTCCGGAAGTGATTGGCTTCAAACTCACCGGCAAACTCAAGGAAGGCATCACCGCCACCGACCTGGTGCTGACCGTTACGCAGATGCTGCGCAAGAAAGGCGTGGTCGGCAAATTTGTCGAGTTTTATGGTGATGGCCTCGCCGACCTGCCGCTGGCTGACCGTGCGACCATCGCCAACATGGCCCCGGAATACGGTGCGACATGCGGCTTCTTCCCGGTCGATGACGTAACGCTGGAGTACCTGCGTCTGTCCGGACGGCCAACGGAAGTGGTGAAACTGGTGGAGGCGTATACCAAGGCCCAGGGGTTGTGGCGTCTGCCCGGTCAGGAGCCGGTGTTCACCGACAGTCTGGCGCTGGACATGGGCAGCGTCGAGGCCAGCCTGGCAGGGCCGAAACGCCCGCAAGACCGCGTCTCGCTGCCAAATGTCGCACAAGCCTTCAGTGACTTCCTTGACCTGCAATTCAAACCGACGAGCAAGGAAGAAGGACGCCTGGAAAGCGAGGGCGGTGGCGGCGTCGCGGTGGGCAATGCCGATCTGGTCGGCGAAACGGAGTATGAACACGACGGCCACACCTATCGCCTGAAAAACGGTGCGGTGGTCATCGCTGCAATCACGTCGTGTACCAACACTTCCAACCCGAGTGTGATGATGGCTGCTGGGCTCTTGGCGAAAAAAGCCGTGGAGAAAGGCCTGACGCGCAAACCGTGGGTAAAGAGTTCGCTGGCGCCAGGTTCGAAAGTGGTCACTGACTACTACAAGGCGGCGGGGCTGACGCAATACCTCGACCAGCTTGGTTTTTCGCTGGTCGGATATGGGTGCACCACCTGCATCGGTAACTCCGGGCCATTGCCGGAACCGATCGAAAAAGCCATCCAGAAAGCTGACCTCGCCGTCGCTTCGGTGCTGTCCGGCAACCGCAACTTTGAAGGTCGCGTGCACCCACTGGTGAAAACCAACTGGCTGGCCTCGCCACCGCTGGTGGTGGCTTATGCCTTGGCTGGCACGGTTCGTACCGACATCAGTAGCGAACCGCTGGGCAATGACCAACAGGGCAATCCGGTTTACCTGCGTGACATCTGGCCAAGCAGCCGGGAAGTCGCCGACGCGGTGAGCCAGGTCAGCACTGCCATGTTCCACAAGGAATACGCCGAAGTGTTTGCCGGTGACGAACAGTGGCAAGCCATCGAGGTGCCACAGGCCGCCACCTATGTGTGGCAGGACGATTCGACTTACATCCAGCATCCACCGTTCTTCGACGACATTTCCGGCCCGTTGCCAGAGATCAAGGATGTGAAGGGGGCGCGGATGTTGGCGCTGCTCGGCGACTCGGTGACCACCGACCACATTTCCCCTGCCGGCAACATCAAGGCTGACAGCCCGGCCGGGCGTTATCTGCGCGAACAAGGCGTCGAGCCGCGGGACTTCAACTCTTACGGTTCACGTCGCGGCAACCACGAAGTGATGATGCGCGGCACCTTCGCCAACATTCGTATACGCAATGAGATGCTCAGCGGCGAAGAAGGTGGCAACACGATCTACATTCCGACCGGTGAGAAACTGCCGATCTACGATGCCGCCATGCGCTATCAGGCGTCCGGAACACCGCTGGTGGTGATTGCCGGGCAAGAATACGGCACCGGCTCCAGTCGCGACTGGGCGGCCAAAGGTACCAACTTGCTGGGCGTCAAAGCCGTGATCGCCGAGAGCTTCGAGCGCATACACCGTTCCAATCTGGTGGGCATGGGCGTCTTGCCGCTGCAATTCAAACTCGATCAGAATCGCAAGAGTCTGAACCTGACCGGCAAGGAAACCTTCGAGATTCAAGGCCTGACCGGCGTATCCCTGACACCACGCATGAACCTGCCTCTGGTGATCACTCGTGAAGACGGGCGACAGGAGAAAATCGAAGTGCTGTGCCGCATCGATACTCTGAATGAAGTGGAGTACTTCAAGTCAGGGGGGATTCTGCATTATGTGCTGCGGCAGCTAATCGCTTCATAAACGCGTGCCCCCCCCCCTGTAGGAACTGCCGTGAGCTCGGCAGCTCCTACAGGGTTCCGTACTTTTCTTGGGGCGAAAAAAAACCCGCCGAAGCGGGTTTTTCCCAAGACCATTATCGACTCCCTGTCGGCAGCGATCCTTGCAATGGTCGATCATCCTTGATCCTGAAGTACTCCCTGTGCTTCAGTTGATGGGTGTAGATTACGTGGTGGATCCAATCGACAATAGTCGTAATAGCTACCATCGCGTGTAAGACATTCGCCATAGAAGCACTTCCGAAAACCCTTAGAAGGGTCAGGCATTGAGCATGCCCGCCGCGATTTGCGCGACTTTCAACTGCCCAGAGGCCCTATTCTGCAGGCCATCCTCCAGAAACCAGGCAGCGGACAATCCAGCAAACGCCAGCACCCATTGCAGCAGTCGGCGACGATCAAGCCCGGCGGCCTCGGCGATCACTTCAACTTGTCGCTGGAGGCGCTCAGGGTCGCCGGCGCTCGGTAGATCCGGGTTACAGATCAGATTGGCGTAGTCGAAACCGCGCTCTCCCCTCACCCGTTTCGGATCAATCGCCAGCCAGCCGCGCGCACCGAAATCGAGAACGTTGTCGTGGTGCATGTCACCGTGCAGTACCACCTCCTCCTGCGGGTCGGCAAGCAAGGCTTCGGCGGTTTGCAGACTCAAGGCGTAGAGCCCGCCCTCTTGTGCGGCCGCCACTCGCAGAGAAGCAAACCACGGCGTCAACTCCAACAGCGGCGGTGCCGGCATCGCGCGTGGTGTATGCAAACGTGCCAACGCTTTGCACAGAATGCGGCTGGCTTCGTCGTCCTCGTCGTTCATCGCCATGTGCATCAACGAACGCCCGCCCGTAGCCCGCTCCATCAGCAAGCCATCCTCATGATGAGCCAACACCCGTGCGGCACCGTCGCCATCCCACCAAATCATCAGCAGGTTGCCGTACTTCTCATCCGTATCATCGACCAATTTCAGCATGGCGGGCGCATCACCCAGGCGCACCGGCAACAAACGGCTGCCGGGGGTGATGATCGGTGCCCCGTCCGGCACCAGTGACCAGCGTTTGAGCCAAGGGTCGAACATCGCGCTCTCAACCACCGTCACGCTCACGTGCCCGGGCGCTTTCCGCGAGAAACTGTTCAAGCCTGCTCAACTGTTCTTCCCAGCCACGGCTGTCCATGTAATAGGCCTCTTTCTGGCGGATGTCGGGAATGTGCGCGAAACCGGACTCAGAGACCTTGAGCAACGTGCCACCCTCGAAGTCTTCCAGCTCGAACCTGACCAGCGTTGTCGGTTCCTGGGAATAGTCGATCTTCGGATTGACCGCATACGGATGCCATCGGAACGAGAACAATTGCTGCGGCTCGACCCGTTCGATCAATACGTTCCACAACACATGTTCATAACCCGGATACGTGACCTGCCCTTGCGTCCATTCTCCGGCAATAAAACGCCTGCCCTCCAGCGCCACACCAAACCACTGGCCAAACGCCTCGGCATCAACCAATGCACGCCAGACATGTGAACGCGACGCCTTGAGCGTGATTTTGCGTTCGAAACTATTGGGTACTGGTTTCATACGTCACCTCCTGTTCTGAACAGTAGGCTTGTATGACCACATGTCCAAGGTGAAGTTGTATCAAAGCGGTTCAGCTGTGCAAAAGACAGGAAACATCCGGCTGCATTTTCCACTGGTGAATCGAACAATTTTCACCACAACCCAGCGGGTGAAGCTGATACCTTTTCCATCGATGCTGAACCGAACAAGGACGAATCATGCAGCCATCCCTCCCCGAACGTTATCGTGGCGCCTTGCTAGGTCTGGCTTGCGGCGACGCGGTCGGCACCACGGTAGAGTTCAAGCCACGCCATTCATTCCAACCATTGACTGACATGGTCGGCGGCGGTCCTTTCCACCTCAAGCCTGGACAGTGGACCGATGACACCTCGATGGCGCTCTGCCTGGCGGAAAGCCTGTTGATCAAGAACGGCTTCGACGCCACTGATCAAATGGGGCGCTATCTCAATTGGTGGAAATGGGGTTACCTGAGTTCGACCGGCGAATGCTTTGATATCGGCATGACCGTCAGTCAGGCGCTGTCACAATACCAGCAAACAGGTGAGCCCTTTGCGGGGTCGACCGAGCCCGATAGTGCTGGCAACGGCTCTCTGATGCGACTGGCACCGGTGGTGCTGTTTTACTTCCCGGATGACCGGAAGGTCAGAAAATTCTCCAGCGAAAGTTCGCGAACCACCCACGCAGCACCCGAGGCAATCGAAAGCTGCCAACTGTTGGCTGAGCTGATCAACAAAGCTCTGCTTGGAGCGTCCAAAACAGAACTGCGCTATTTGCCGGCCTCAACCTTCAGCCAACCGAAAGTCGCGGAGATTGCTCGAGGTAACTATTTCACGAAATCAATAGACGAAATCTGCGGTAGCGGCTACTGCGTCCGGTCGCTGGAAGCAGCGCTTTGGTGTTTTCAGCACACCGACAGTTTTGCGGCAGCAATCCTGCAAGCCGCCAATCTGGGAGATGACGCCGATACCACGGCAGCGATCGTTGGCCAGCTGGCCGGCGCCCACTACGGCGTTCGAGCCATTCCCGCCAATTGGCTGGACCTGCTGCATGACGGTGAGGAGATTGCGGCTACAGCGGATCGCTTGCTGGAAGCCTCAAGACAACAAGTACCTGAATAGATCCTGTGCAATCACTACACTGTTCTGCACTTACATTCGACACAGCGAGAATCTCCATGTCCCCACGTCAGCTCCTGGCCCTGACGCCTTTGCTATTCACCACCCTCACCCACGCCGCCGTTGACTGCGCCAACGCCAGTGATCAGGCGACGATGAATCAGTGCGCCGGGCAGGATTACAAAGCTGCCGACAAAGAATTGAACGCTGTGTATCAGCAGATCACCGGGCGTTTGAAGGACAACCCTGACGGTAAGAAGCTGTTGGTCAGTGCGCAACGCGCATGGATCGGTTTTCGTGATGCCGAGTGCAAGTTTTCGTCTTCGGGCGTGACGGGCGGAAGTGTGTATCCGCTGATTTATAGCAATTGCATGACCGCTGTGACCAAGGTGCGGGTTGAAGCGTTGAAGCAGTACTTGAAGTGTGAAGAAGGTGACATGAGTTGCCCGGTGCCAGGGGCCTGATTGTTGTAGTGACTACAAGGCGCTATCGCTGGCAAGCCAGCGATAGCGCCGGTACGGTTGCGGCAACTAGTCCTTTGCATGCAGGCGTAGACCTCGACAACTTCCAGCACAGCCCCAGCCTGCGTGAGCATGTGCTGTGATGCTGTTGCCGGTTACACGTGCGGATCACCCGGCGCTTTGGACGGCGCCGCGTACTGCGGCTTGAGATGGCCGTCCTGATCAAGTAACCAGGCATCCATGATTTGCCGTACCACCGGCCCGGCGACACGACCACCGGCCTCACCGTTTTCTATCATTACCGAAATCGCGATCTTCGGGTGCTCCGCCGGGGCGAAGCCGACGAACAAGGCATTATCGCGGTGGCGCTCGAGCGTCTTCGCGCGGTTGTAGCGCTCACCCTGCTTGATCGCTACCACTTGTGCCGTACCACTTTTACCAGCGATACGGTATTGCGCACCCGCCGCCGCCGCACGGGCAATGCCCCGGGCATCGTGCATTACCATCTGCATGCCGTGGTTGACCTGCTCCCAATCGCGCGGATCCTTGAGCAGAATGTTCGGCATCGGATTCTGATCGACCGGCGCCACACCATCGACAGTCTTGGCCAGGTGTGGGCGGTTCCACACGCCTTTGTTGGCGATCAGTGCAGTGGCCTGTGCCAGTTGTAGCGGCGTGACCTGCATATAACCCTGACCAATGCCGAGAATCACCGTTTCTCCCGGGAACCATGCTTGTCGACGTGTAGTGCGTTTCCAGGCTTGGGATGGCATCAGACCAGGAGACTCTTCAAACATGTCCAGCGAGACTTTTTCGCCGAGACCGAACATGGCCATGTAGTCGTGCAGGCGATCAATGCCAAGCTTGTGCGCCAGGTCATAGAAGTAGGTGTCATTGGAACGCATGATCGCAGCGTCCATGTCCACCCAGCCGTCGCCGCTGTGGTTCCAGTTACGGTACTTGTGATCGAAGTCCGGAAGTTGGTAATAACCCGGATCGAAGACTCGGGTCTGCGGTGTGACAACGCCTGCATCGAGCCCCGCGATCGCTACTTCTGGCTTGATGGTCGAGCCCGGTGCGTACAAGCCGCGCAACACGCGGTTGAACAGTGGCCGGTCAATAGAATCACGCAGCGCCGAATACTCTTTGGAGCTGATACCAGTGACGAACAGGTTGGGGTCGAAACTCGGGTTGCTGACCATGGCCAGCACTTCCCCGGTGGACGGATCCAGCGCCACGACCGAACCACGACGACCACCCAAGGCGGCTTCGGCGGCTTCTTGCAGTTTCACGTCAAGGCTCAGGACGATGTTTTTGCCGGGTACAGGGTCAGTGTGTTTGAGCACACGTAACACCCTGCCCTGGGCATTGGTTTCAACCTCCTCATAACCGACGTGCCCGTGTAACTGGGCTTCGTAGAAACGTTCGATGCCAGTCTTGCCGACGGACTGAGTGCCACGGTATTCCACCGAGTCGAGGGTTTTGGATTCTTTTTCGTTAATCCGGCCGACATAGCCTATGGAGTGAGCGAAGTGCATGCCGAGCGGGTAATGTCGAACGAACTGTGGCTCGACATCGAGCCCAGGCAGACGGAACTCGTTGACTGCCAAAACGGCAATCTGCTCTTCGGTCAGTTCATAAAACAGCGTCACCGGCGTGAATGGATGACGGGACTGTTTCATGGCTTTGTCGAACACCGCACGGTCTTCGACGGGGAGGTGCAGGAGATAAATAACCTCGTCAAGCTCCTGATTGACGTCGATAGCGCGCTCGCGAGTGATGGTCAGATTGTAGCTGGGACGGTTATCTGCCAGGAGCACGCCGTTTCGGTCGTAGATCAGTCCGCGTGTTGGCGGGATCGGCAGGACATGGACACGGTTGTTTTCGGAAATGGTCGAGTGGTAGTCGAACTCCACGACTTGCAGGATGTACAGACGCGCTACCAGGGCGCAGCTGACTGCGAAGACAAAAAGGGCGCAGGCGATCAACCGCTTGTTGACCAGACGCGTCTCTTTTTCGTGATCCTTGATCGGGATGGGTTCAGGCATTTCTACAGCAACTCTTTGGCATAAGTGAGTGCCTATCCTTTGGCGAAAAATCAGTCCATGAAAAAAAGCGAGTTGCACCATAACAAAAACTGCCCGGCCACTTAAGAAGGTTTTTCCCAATGGCAACACTTGTGAAAGCTAGGGTTCGACTCACCCGAGAACTTTTTCGCGGGCAAAACAAAACCCCAACTGCTTTCGCAATTGGGGTTTCGGAATTTAATCTTGACGATGACCTACTCTCACATGGGGAAACCCCACACTACCATCGGCGATGCATCGTTTCACTACTGAGTTCGGGATGGGATCAGGTGGTTCCAACGCTCTATGGTCGTCAAGAAATTCGGGTACTGAGTCGTGACCAAGTGGCCTCGCTTCAGCAAATTGGGTATGTGACAGCTTTCGGTGTTTGTGAACATCGAACTTTCGGTTCGTTTCGTCTTCACACACCGCAATCTGATGCTCTTTCGAGTAATCAAATTGCTTGGGTGTTATATGGTCAAGCCTCACGGGCAATTAGTATTGGTTAGCTCAACGCCTCACAGCGCTTACACACCCAACCTATCAACGTCGTAGTCTTCGACGGCCCTTCAGGGAACTCAAGGTTCCAGTGAGATCTCATCTTGAGGCAAGTTTCCCGCTTAGATGCTTTCAGCGGTTATCTTTCCCGAACATAGCTACCCGGCAATGCCACTGGCGTGACAACCGGAACACCAGAGGTTCGTCCACTCCGGTCCTCTCGTACTAGGAGCAGCCCCTCTCAAATCTCAAACGTCCACGGCAGATAGGGACCGAACTGTCTCACGACGTTCTAAACCCAGCTCGCGTACCACTTTAAATGGCGAACAGCCATACCCTTGGGACCGGCTTCAGCCCCAGGATGTGATGAGCCGACATCGAGGTGCCAAACACCGCCGTCGATATGAACTCTTGGGCGGTATCAGCCTGTTATCCCCGGAGTACCTTTTATCCGTTGAGCGATGGCCCTTCCATACAGAACCACCGGATCACTAAGACCTACTTTCGTACCTGCTCGACGTGTCTGTCTCGCAGTCAAGCGCGCTTTTGCCTTTATACTCTACGACCGATTTCCGACCGGTCTGAGCGCACCTTCGTACTCCTCCGTTACTCTTTAGGAGGAGACCGCCCCAGTCAAACTACCCACCATACACTGTCCTCGATCCGGATAACGGACCTGAGTTAGAACCTCAAAGTTGCCAGGGTGGTATTTCAAGGTTGGCTCCACGCGAACTGGCGTCCACGCTTCAAAGCCTCCCACCTATCCTACACAAGCAAATTCAAAGTCCAGTGCAAAGCTATAGTAAAGGTTCACGGGGTCTTTCCGTCTAGCCGCGGATACACTGCATCTTCACAGCGATTTCAATTTCACTGAGTCTCGGGTGGAGACAGCGCCGCCATCGTTACGCCATTCGTGCAGGTCGGAACTTACCCGACAAGGAATTTCGCTACCTTAGGACCGTTATAGTTACGGCCGCCGTTTACCGGGGCTTCGATCAAGAGCTTCGCGTTAGCTAACCCCATCAATTAACCTTCCGGCACCGGGCAGGCGTCACACCCTATACGTCCACTTTCGTGTTTGCAGAGTGCTGTGTTTTTAATAAACAGTCGCAGCGGCCTGGTATCTTCGACCGGCATGAGCTTACGGAGCAAGTCCTTCACTCTCACCGGCGCACCTTCTCCCGAAGTTACGGTGCCATTTTGCCTAGTTCCTTCACCCGAGTTCTCTCAAGCGCCTTGGTATTCTCTACCCAACCACCTGTGTCGGTTTGGGGTACGGTTCCTGGTTACCTGAAGCTTAGAAGCTTTTCTTGGAAGCATGGCATCAACCACTTCGTCATCTAAAAGATGACTCGTCATCAGCTCTCGGCCTTAGAATCCCGGATTTACCTAAGATTCCAGCCTACCACCTTAAACTTGGACAACCAACGCCAAGCTGGCCTAGCCTTCTCCGTCCCTCCATCGCAATAACCAGAAGTACAGGAATATTAACCTGTTTTCCATCGACTACGCTTTTCAGCCTCGCCTTAGGGACCGACTAACCCTGCGTCGATTAACGTTGCGCAGGAAACCTTGGTCTTTCGGCGTGGGTGTTTTTCACACCCATTGTCGTTACTCATGTCAGCATTCGCACTTCTGATACCTCCAGCAAGCTTCTCAACTCACCTTCACAGGCTTACAGAACGCTCCTCTACCGCATCATCCTAAGATGATACCCGTAGCTTCGGTGTATGGTTTGAGCCCCGTTACATCTTCCGCGCAGGCCGACTCGACTAGTGAGCTATTACGCTTTCTTTAAAGGGTGGCTGCTTCTAAGCCAACCTCCTAGCTGTCTAAGCCTTCCCACATCGTTTCCCACTTAACCATAACTTTGGGACCTTAGCTGACGGTCTGGGTTGTTTCCCTTTTCACGACGGACGTTAGCACCCGCCGTGTGTCTCCCATGCTCGGCACTTGTAGGTATTCGGAGTTTGCATCGGTTTGGTAAGTCGGGATGACCCCCTAGCCGAAACAGTGCTCTACCCCCTACAGTGATACATGAGGCGCTACCTAAATAGCTTTCGAGGAGAACCAGCTATCTCCGAGCTTGATTAGCCTTTCACTCCGATCCACAGGTCATCCGCTAACTTTTCAACGGTAGTCGGTTCGGTCCTCCAGTTAGTGTTACCCAACCTTCAACCTGCCCATGGATAGATCGCCCGGTTTCGGGTCTATTCCCAGCGACTAGACGCCCTATTAAGAC
>NZ_CP162582.1:3042500-6129803 GCF_044218825.1 Pseudomonas sp. A1230
GGCAACGCTCCAGCCGCTCACGATCCTGCCCCTCCTGCCCGCCCAGTCGCTCAAGACTTTGCCCCAACTCACGCTCGACGATGGCAGTGAACAACGCATCCTTGGATGAGAAATGACTATAGAACGCTGCACCGCTGAGCCCTATAGCCTTCATCAAACCATCGACGCCGACCGTGGAAAACCCGGATCGCTTGGCCGACAGCGCACTGCTCTGCAATAGTTTTTCCTGGGTTTCCAGCTTGTGATTGGCGGAGTAACGCATGTTGTTTGCCCTCGAATTGACCACCTTGACGCTGGCCGAATCCTAGCATAACGTTCGTTCACTTAACGATCGTTTACCAAAGGGGTTCACCCATGAATAACAAGAAGGTCGTATTGGTTGTCGGTGCGGGTGATGCCACGGGTGGCGCGATTGCCAAGCGCTTTGCCAAAGAAGGATTCGTTGCGTGCGTCACGCGGCGCAGTGCCGATAAATTGCAGCCGCTGGTGGACGCGATTCAGGCCGAAGGCGGCGAAGCTCACGGCTTTGCTTGCGATGCGCGCAAGGAAGAAGAAGTCATCGCGCTGATCGAAGACATCGAAGCCCGCCTCGGCCCGATTGAGGCTTTTGTCTTCAACATCGGTGCCAACGTGCCGTGCAGCATCCTTGAAGAAACCGCTCGCAAATACTTCAAGATCTGGGAGATGGCTTGTTTCTCAGGTTTTCTCAATGCCCGCGAAGTGGCCAAACGCATGGTCACGCGTAAACGTGGAACCATTCTGTTTACCGGTGCAACTGCCGGACTGCGCGGCTCATCGGGTTTCGCCGCATTCGCCGGTGCCAAGCATGGCATCCGCGCGCTCGCACAAAGCATGGCTCGCGAATTGGGCCCGATGAACATTCATGTTGCCCACATCGTGGTCGATGGTGCCATTGATACGGATTTCATCCGCAACAGTTTCCCCGAGAAATACGCCACCAAGGATCAGGACGGCATCCTCGATCCCGAGCACATCGCCGAAAATTACTGGTATCTGCACAACCAGCCACGCGATGCATGGACGTTCGAGCTGGATCTGCGCCCCTGGAACGAACGCTGGTAAACCCACCGCCCATAACAATAAATAGAGAGCAGCGAAAATGACCAAAACCGTGGAGTTCTATTTCGACCTCGGCAGCCCTGCCACTTATCTGGCCTACACCCAATTACCCAGAATCTGCGCAGAAACCAATAGTCAGCTGACCTACATTCCGATGCTGCTGGGCGGTGTGTTCAAAGCTACCGGCAACGCCTCACCGGCAATGATCCCGGCCAAGGGTCGCTACATGTTTCAGGATCTGGACCGCTACGCCAAACGCTATGGTGTAGCTCTCAATTTCAATCGGCACTTTCCGATCAACACGCTGCTGTTGATGCGCGCCGTCACCGGCATACAACTGCGCCAACCGGAACGCTTTCAGGCGTTTGTCGATTGCTTGTTCACGGCGTTGTGGGTGGAGGGCAAAAACCTGAGCGACCCGGCGACTGTGGCTGCCGTGTTGAACGAACATGGGTTTGCGCCCGATGGCGTCCTGGCGCTGACCAACGACGAAACAGTCAAGGCGGCGCTGAAGGACAACACCGAAACCGCCATCAAACGAGGCGTTTTCGGTGCTCCGACCCTGTTTATCGGCAATCAGATGTTCTTCGGCCAGGATCGTCTCGACTTCGTCGAGGAAGCATTGCGTCAGGTCTAAATTGAAAGAAACACGCGGGCGCTGATTTCAGCGCCCGCACATGCCGATCAGATTGCAACAGTACGCGTATTCAGCCACTCCAGCGCAGCACCGCCGAGCAACGGGCTCAAGCGCTCACGCACCTCGGCGTGGTAGGCGTTGAACCACTGTTTTTCTTCCTGACTCAGCAAGTCTGGCAGCAGACAACGCGTGTCGATCGGGCACAGGGTCAAGGTTTCAAACTTGAGGAAGTCGCCGAACTCGCTGCTGCCTGCCTCACGGTTCATCGCCAGGTTTTCGATGCGCACGCCCCAACGGCCCGGACGATAAGTGCCCGGTTCGATCGAAGTAATCATCCCCGGTTGCATCGCGGTCTGTGGTGACGGCGCTGCCTGATAGGCAATCACTTGCGGGCCTTCGTGCACATTGAGGAAGTAACCCACGCCGTGACCGGTGCCGTGGCCGTAATCCACACTTTCAGCCCAGATCGGCGCGCGCGCGATGGCGTCGAGCAGTGGAGACAGAATGCCTTTCGGGAACTGTGCCCGCGACAGCGCAATCACGCCTTTCAACACGCGTGTGCAATCGCGCTTCTGTTCTTCAGTCGGCGTACCGACCGGCACCATGCGCGTGATGTCGGTCGTGCCGCCGAGATATTGACCACCGGAGTCGATCAGCAACAGACCGTCCCCCTCGATCACCGCGTGCTCTTCTTCAGTAGCGTGATAATGCGGCATCGCGCCATTGGCATTGAAGGCAGCGATGGTATTGAAACTCAGCGACACATAATCCGGACGACGCTCGCGAGCAGCGGTGAGTTTCTCGTCGATGGTCAGCTCGGTAATGCGCTCACGACCCCAGGCCGATTCCAGCCAGGCGAAGAACTCGCAGAGTGCCGCGCCGTCCTGCTCCATCGCTTTACGAATGTGCGCGGCGTCGGCTTCACTTTTTTGCGATTTGGCCAACGTGGTCGGGTTCAAGCCTTCGACCAGTGTTACGCCATTGTCGAGGTTATCCAACAGACCGCTGGTGACACGCGCCGGGTCCACCAGAAGGCTCGCGCCGCTCGGCACGGCGCGCAAGGCATCGGACACTTCGCTGTAGTCGCGCAGTGTCACGCCGTCCTGTTCCAGCACTGCACGCAACGGCGCATCAACTTTGCTCAACGCAACGAACAGCGTCGCTTGTTGCTGATTGATCAGGGCGAAAGAGACGAACACCGGGTTGAACGACACATCGCCGCCGCGCAGGTTGAACAGCCATGCGATGTCGTCGAGGGTGGCGATGAAGTGCCAGTCGGCGCTGCGCTCCTGCAGGGTTTCACGCAGTTTGGCGAGTTTTTCGCCGCGGCTTACGGTCGCTTGCGGTGGCAGATGCTGATAGATCGGCGCGTTTGGCAGAGTTGGCCGGTCGCTCCAGACTTCCTTAAGCAGATCGATGTCCGTACGCAGACTCGCGCCACGTGCTTCGAGCTTGCCGCTCAACGTACGCGCCGAAGCCACGGCCATCACAGCCCCGTCTACTGCAACCACGCCACCTTCCGGAGTCTGTTCAGCCAGCCAGTCCAGCGGACTCGGCTGCCCTGGTTGCAGCTTGACCAGTTCGATACCGCTGCCATTGAGTTCCTTGGTCGCCTGTTCCCAGTAACGACTGTCGGCCCAGACACCGGCGAAATCGAGGGTGACAATCAGTGTCCCGACCGAACCATGAAAGCCCGACAGCCACTGCCGTCCCTGCCAGTAACCCGGCAAATATTCCGACAGATGCGGGTCGGCAGAAGGCACCAACAACGCATGAATGCCTTCACGGCGCATCAGTTCACGGGTGCGCGCCAGGCGCTGGGGCACCGATCCTTCGGTCAAGGTCTGGGTACTCATCATGTCTCCTGCTAATCACTTATTCGTTATTGTTCGTAGCCATGGTTCGGCTGGTTAAAGCCCTGTCGCCCAGAATGCCGGAGCACTGGCGCAGGCGGTCTTGATCAATTCGCAAGCCTTGTCGACATCTTCTGCGGTGGTGAAACGGCCGAGGCTCAGACGAATGGTACGCCCCGCCAGACGCGCATCATGCCCCAACGCCAACAGCACGTGGGATGGCGCGTTGCTTGCGGAGTTACAGGCTGAGGTCGCGGAAAACGCGATCGAATGGCTCAGCGCCGCGCTGTTGAAATCGCCCTCGCTGAACGTCAGGCTCAAGGTGTGCGCAATGCGCTGACTGGCACTGCCATTAAGACGTACGCCGGGCAGGCTCAGCAATTGTTCGAGCAAGCGTTCGCGCAACGCGACGATGGATTTTTTCTCTTCATCGAAAGCGCGTGCGGCCAAAGCGAATGCAGCGCCCATTCCGGCAATCTGATGAGTCGCCAGCGTCCCGGAGCGCAAACCGCTTTCGTGTCCGCCACCATGAATCTGTGCCTGCACGCGTTGCTGCGCCCGTGGGCCGACGTACAACGCGCCAATGCCTTTGGGGCCATAGAGTTTGTGCGCCGAGAACGACATCAGATCCACTGGCCACTGCGCCAGGTCGATCGCCACTTTGCCGGCGCCCTGAGCCGCATCGACATGGAAGAGCGCCTCGCGACCGCGGACGATTTCACCGATGGCCGGGATGTCGTTGACAGTGCCGAGTTCGTTGTTGACCAGCATAAGCGAGACCAGAAAGGTGTCATCGCGCATCGCCTCGCTGACCGCCTGCGGCGTGATCAAGCCATCAGCGTCCGGGACCAGAAAGGTCACGGCAACGCCGGCGTCCTGCAACTGGCGGGCGGTATCGAGGATGGCTTTGTGTTCGATCTGGCTGGTAATGATGTGGCCGCCGCAGACACCGCGCGCCTGGGCAACGCCTTTCAGCGCAAGGTTATTGGACTCGGTGGCACCGGAGGTCCAGACGATCTGTTCGGCTTGCGCCCCGACCAGTTCGGCGACTTGCCGGCGGGCCTGCTCGACCGTCTGCCGAGCCTGCTGGCCAAACGCGTGGGAGCTGGAGGCCGGGTTGCCGAAGTTACCGTGAAACCCCAGACATTCGATCATCACCTGGATGACCCGCTCGTCCACCGGGGTGGTGGCGGCGTAGTCGAAATACAACGGACGTGTGTTCATAAAAGACTCGCAGAGCGTGTTCCGGGATCAGGAGGCTCGTGTCTGCAAACGGCACTGCGCAGCCTTGTGGGCTGCGCGTCGGTTCGAGAGCGTCATCAATACCTGATCGGATGCCGTTAAAGAAGAACAACTTCATTTAAAAGTGCGTAGGAACGCTCCTGAAGCCGAGCTTAACAGGCATCGGGTCGGCGGTTGAAGCAACGCGTCAGCTAAAGCTTTCAAGAAGTAACGGATACAACGAAATGACCAGCAATGCCGCCATGCCCCAGTTGAATACGCGCAACCAGCGCGGTTCCTTCAGCACATTGCGCAGCAGCGTGCCACACGCTGCCCAGACGCCGACGCTCGGCAAGTTGATGATCGCGAACACCGCGGCGATCACCACGACGTTGGTGAAGTATCCCTGCATCGGCGTGTACGTGCTGATGGCACCAATGGCCATGATCCACGCCTTGGGATTGACCCACTGGAACGCCGCAGCGCCCAGGTAGCTGATCGGTTTGGCTTCGCCCTGGACGTTGTCACCGACCGGCCCCGAATGGGCGATCTTCCATGCCAGATACAACAGATACGCCGCGCCGACGTAGCGCAGGACCGTATAGAGAATCGGATAGGACTGAAACACTGCGCCCAGACCAAATCCCACGGCGACCACAAGGACGAAGAATCCACAGGTGATGCCGAGCATATGCGGGATGGTGCGGTTAAATCCGAAGTTGACGCCCGATGCCAGCAACATGGTGTTGTTCGGCCCCGGCGTAATCGAGGTGACAAGGGCAAACAGGGCAAAGCCCAGCAGTAAATCAAGCGAGAGGTTCATGGTGCAGTCCGTCAGGGTCATTCAGGTGTAGACCCTACCCCAGGCGGCCCGGCAAACCCACGGACAGTTGGCTAATACTTCAAGCAGTACAGTTTGTTTTCAGCTAGGACGCCCATGCAGCTGTACGGCACGTTCAGCGCTCATCTCGCCCTGCTTGTCAAAACCGAAGGCCTTCTGTGGCTGACCAAGTAATCGGGCTTTTTTTGCATGGTATTCGTCAAATGACAGACCGCTGCGGTTCAGTGCCTCCATGGCCAGTTCCCGGGATTCTTCTGCCGAGTAGGGCCGCAATTCCGGAGAAACCTGGCTGGCACATCCGGCGAGTACGGAGACGGCGAGCAACAGCGAGACAGTCAGTAAATGATTCATGAGAGCGTCCTGGCGAGCAATGTGGGGTCGATGGAGAAAGGCTACGCCCCGACACGCATGCGAAGAAATCAACGCTCTCAATAGTGGCTATCAGCAAATCGTCACCAAACCGCATATCTCCCCAAAGTGAGCGCCTGACAAAGCTGTCGATCTAACCGACCAGGCTGCAGTGCAAGGCATCGTCGTGACTGCGAGCGATGCTGCTCAATACCTGAAATGAATTGAAGGTCACTGTTTTCGCCTGATGGGCGCGGATCAACTGCCAGAAATCCTGTTCACCGCTTTCGAAACTGCGGAACGCCGCTTCCCCCGCCTCGCGGGTTTGCCATTGCAGCAAGCTCAATACCCGCCGGCCATCGTCGCTGGCCTGCACGCTTGCGCTGACGAAACCCTGATAACGCTGAGCCAGGCGTTCAGTCTGCATCGACAGCGCCGAGACCAGCCCCGGCTGCTGGCGAGGCTCGATCTCGAACTCGATCAATTGGGTGAAGCTGCTGTTTTTCGCTGATGCTTGCATGAAATTCCCCACTTAGCTGTAAGGCGAATCTTGCGACTCGAAGAAGCGCAGGGTAAAACCTCTAGTTAAGTCAAGGTCAAGAGCAATTTCACCATGATCACCAACGAAAACCTGCACAAGCCCCTCACCGTCGGCGAAGTCGCGGCGCGCAGCGGTGTTGCGGTCACTGCCCTGCATTTTTATGAGTCCAAGGGTTTGATCAGGAGCCAGCGCAATGCCGGCAATCAGCGACGTTATGCACGCGCCGTGCTGCGCCGAGTGGCGTTGATCAAAGTTGCGCAGCGTCTGGGAATTCCGCTTGCGCAGATCGGTGAAGCACTGAAAGTCCTCCCGGACGATCGCGCACCGACGGCGGCGGACTGGAAGTTTCTTTCGGAGCAGTGGCGACGGGAACTGGATGAACGGATCAATCAACTGACGCTGCTGCGCGACCGGCTCAACGGCTGCATTGGTTGTGGCTGCCTGTCGATGGAGGCGTGTCCGTTGCGCAATCAGGGCGATGTGTTGGGTGAGCAAGGGCCGGGGGCGCACTTTTTGGATACGTAATGTGAGCTGCTGCTCGTCGGGCGAAATTCCTGGCCGGGAAGACAGTTCTATAGTGATTTTTCCGGGAATCCGGTGAAGCAACATTTCGGAAAATAAAAACAGGGAGAACGTCATGAGCGTCAAACCCATCCCCGAGGGGTATCACAGCATTACCCCGTATCTCGGCATCCAAAAGGCCGTCGAGGCCATCGACTTCTACAAGAACGCGTTCGGCGCTACCGAGGTCATGCGCCTGGCCATGCCCGACGGCAGCATCGGCCACGCGGAGCTGCGTATTGGTGACAGCGCAATCATGCTCGGCTCGCCGTGCGATCAAGGGCCATTGAGCAATCCGGAGCAAACCGTCTCCGTCGGTTTGCATCTGTATGTGACTGATGTCGACAAGTCATTCCAAAGGGCGCTGGATGCCGGGGCAGCCGTGGTGTCTGAGGTCAAGGATCAGTTTTACGGTGATCGCAGTGGAACGTTGAAGGACCCCTACGGGCATTTGTGGTTTCTCGCGACCCACAAGGAAGATCTGACTGAAGAGCAGATCAAGCAGCGGGCGATGGAGATGTTCAGCCAAGGCTGATTACATCAGTGTCCGAACTGACTCTTTCGCAAGCAGGCTCGCTCCCACCTTGGAATGCATTTCAAATGTGGGAGCGAGCCTGCTCGCGAAAGCTCTTACAAATCCGGCATTGAAGCGGACTGACACACTCCACCAGCCCGCCCCTCCCACAATACGTTGCGATGCCGAACAGAACGCGAAACATTTACTTTCACATTCCTTATCGGGATTTATCTCGCTCATCCGTCCTATAGAGATGCAGGCCGCTCGCGTAGGCAAAAGCCACGGGCGCCTTTCGGGGATACCCGTGCTGTGAAGCCCGCAGCCACGCGCCCTTTCACCGCTCTATAGACGCGTAATCATGTCGAAAAAATCCCGTTCAAAACTGTGGTTCCTGGTACATAGCTGGCTCGCATTACCGATCTGGTTTTTCGTCCTGATCGTTTGCGTGACCGGAACGCTGGCGGTGGTCAGCCAGGAAATCGTCTGGCTGGCCAATCCACAGATGCGTGCCAGTCAGCCATCGGACGATGCGCCGCTGCTCAGTTATGACCAGATTCTGGCCGCGATCAAAAAAGCCGAACCGCAGACCGTGGTCGAAAGCATCTCCCGCCCTGACGAATCGCACTTCGCCCTGGACGTCGAGGTCAGCTACCCGGACGGGCGCTCGCTGACGGTGTACGTCAACCCATACACCGGGGTGATCCAGGGCACCGCGCCAGCCTTTGACTTCAAGGCTTTCACCCGCGCCTTGCATGGTTGGTGGCTAGTGCCGTTCACCAACGGTTTCAGTTGGGGATGGTATCTGGTGTCATTCCTTGGCGTGCCGATGCTGGTGTCGTTGATTACCGGCCTAGTGGTCTATAAGCGATTCTGGAAGGGCTTCTTGCGCCCGACTCTACGTATTCGCCATGGCGCGCGTATTTTCTGGGGCGATTTCCACCGCCTCAGCGGTATCTGGTCGATCTGGTTCATTGCGGTGATTTCCATCACCGGTGTCTGGTTTTTGATTCGGGCCTTCCTGTTCGATAACCAGATCTCCATCTCCAGCGAGCCGATCATCCCGGCCATGTCCCGTGAAAGCGTGCCGATTTCGGCGGCCGGCACTCCGCCGCCACGTATCAGCCTGGACCGCGCCGTAGAAATCGCTCAGCAAAAGATTCCGGGGCTGGAGGCCAGTTTCGTCAGCCTGCCGGGTAACGCTTACAGTCACATGAGCGTTGGCGGTCGCGGCTGGTATCCATTGATGTTCCAGACGGCGACGCTCAATCCGTACAACGGTGAGATGGCGGCTACACGGCTGCTGTCCGATCGTTCCTCGCTGGAGTTCGTCACAGAATCCATGCGCCCGCTGCACACCGGTGACTTCGGCGGGATCTGGATAAAGTTGATCTGGTTCTTCTTTGGCCTGCTGCTGAGCATGATGGTGCTCAGCGGCTTGCTGATCTGGACCAAACGCACCGCTCTGGCCACCGCCAATGCGCTCAAGCGCGAGGACAAAAAAAACCGGATCAGGGTACAACCGGCCCTCAGCCGTGAGCCTTCGGAGGTCAGCCTGTGAGCAAGTCCACAGCGATCACGCCGCCATCGCGACTGGGGCGACTTTGGCACAAATGGCGATTCCACATAAATGTCCTGTTGTTGCTGATCCCGCTTGGTTTCATGCCCAAGTATTTTGCCGACGCTTCACTGTTTCGCGGCGACAGCGGCCTGGGACAACATGAAATCGGCAATATCCAGGTCGGCCCCTGGAGCCTGCGACTGGCCGAACTGCGCAACGAAGCCCCCACCCTCACGGGCCCGGCCGGCTATATGAAAGATTTCAGCGCGGCCCTGTGCGATGCCTGTGTCGACAAGGTCAAGGCCACTTACCTGCGCATCGGCAAACCGCGTAGCTTGCGCGCAGCCGGGGCGATCTTTTTCGGTACGCCATACCGTATGGGCACGCAACTGCCGATCCCGGAGAAGACCAAACCCGACGCCGAACTGTGGATCACCATGGAAGGCTGGGACGGCAGCATGCATCAGGCCTTGATTCCCCTGAGCCAGGCCTCCCCCGCCACCATCGACTGGCTGAACAAACAAGGAGCCAAACCATGACCTGCTCGCAACGCCCTTTCCGTCTGCGAATCAGCGCCGCGTTGTTGGTGCTGTGCGCCGGCTTCAGTGCAAGCGCACTGGCACACAACCCGATGTGCGAATGCAAAGCCGTCGATGACGAACAGATCAAATGTACCGGTGGTTTCTCCGATGGCAGCGGCGCACCCGGAGTGACCCTGGATGTGATCGGTTACGACGAAACGATTCTGGTGCCGGGCAAGCTCGGCCCCGACTCGACAGTGACCTTCAAAAAACCTGGCGCCGAGTTCTACGTGCTGTTCGACGCGGGCCCTGGCCATGTGGTGGAAATCGACCAAGCGGATATCGAAGCGCCATGAGTACGCCCACCACACAAATCGTGCGCCCGGCCGGTGCCGGCCATGAAACCCTCAACGTGTTGCTGCTGTGCCTGCTGATCCTGGCGTTGGCAGGCTCCGTCGTGGCATGGCGCGGGGTGTCCCATGAACCGGAACCTGTCGCCAGCAATCAACTGGACGCGCGCCGCGACCTCAGCGCCGCCGAGCAAGGCATCTATGCCGACCTGCGCGTGACGCTGGACGAAATCCGCTTGCTGCGCGAAGAGCAGAAAACCTTGCCGACGCCGCAAAATCTGGCGGACGAAGGTTTTGCCCCGTTCGCCCAGGATGCGAGTTCCGTCGCTCGAGGTGGTCATGCATGGCAGATGCCGAGCGATGCCGCCTACTTCGGTCATAGCCAGACACCCTCCATCGCCGGTTCGTTTCTGATGCGCGTCAGCGCCGATGACCAGGCAGCGCCGGACATCTGGCTCAACCGTGACGCCGCACTCACAGCGCCTCGCGAGCTGACTGACGCCGCCCTGGCCGCTGCCGGCTGGAAACAGATCGTCGCGCAATACGATGCCGGGGTTACCCGCGAACATCGCCATTGATTCCTCGCCCTCACCCGAGAGAAGACCGTTTGCCCATGTCTATTTCATCTTCACGCCGTCCCTTGTTGCGTCTGTTTCTGTTGAGCATTTGCGCCTGCCTGCTGAGCCCGCTGGTCAGCGCCGATCCGGCGAAACGCCTGCGCATCGGCATCACCCTGCACCCTTATTACAGTTATGTAGCGAACATCGTCGGCGACAAGGCCGAGGTGGTCCCACTGATTCCGGCCGGCTTCAATCCGCACGCCTACGAACCACGGGCCGAGGACATCAAGCGCATCAGCGGCCTCGACGTGATCGTGCTCAATGGCGTCGGCCATGATGACTTCGCCGACCGCATGATCGCCGCCAGCGAAACGCCGAACATCAAGACCATCGAGGCCAATGAAAACGTGCCGCTGCTGGCCGCCACCGGTGTGGCTGCGCGGGGTGCCGGCAAAGTGGTGAACCCGCATACCTTCCTGTCGATCAGCGCCTCTATCGCGCAGGTCAACAACATCGCTCGGGAGTTGGGCAAGCTCGACCCGGACAATGCCAAGACCTACACCCAGAACGCCCGCGCCTACGGCAAACGCCTGCGGCAGATGCGCGCCGATGCATTAGCCAAGCTGACCCAGGCGCCGAACGCCGAGTTGCGTGTGGCCACTGTTCACGCGGCCTACGACTATCTGCTGCGCGAGTTCGGGCTGGAAGTGACGGCAGTGGTCGAGCCGGCCCACGGTATCGAGCCAAGCCCGAGTCAGTTGAAGAAGACCATTGACCAACTGCGCGAACTGGATGTGAAGGTGATCTTCTCGGAAATGGACTTTCCGTCTAGTTATGTCGAAACCATTCAGCGTGAATCGGGCGTGAAGCTGTACCCGCTGTCGCACATTTCCTACGGCGAATACACCGCCGACAAGTACGAAAAGGAAATGACCGGCAACCTCAACACCGTGGTTCGGGCGATTCAGGAGTCTGGCGCATGACATCCAAAGAAACCCTGATCGCCCAGGACGGCGAGCAACTTGTGGAAGCGAACTTGCTCGCGAAGTCGCCCGGTCAGCCGCCATCATTGCCAAATGCAACACCGCTTACGCGTGCAGACTCGCGCTCACAGGTCTCGGGGCCGACCTTGGTATTTGCAGAGGTCTGCCTGACCTTGGGCCGCACGACGATTCTCGACAACGTCTCCTTCCAGGTGCAGCCCGGCACCGTGCATGCACTGGTCGGTCCCAACGGCGGTGGCAAGAGTTCGCTGATCAAGACGTTGCTGGGGCAGATGCCGCATCAGGGTCAGTTGAGTCTGCAATGGCCCGGCGAGCCCGGCACCATCGGTTATGTGCCACAGGCGCTTGAGTTCGATCGCGGCTTGCCGATGACGGTCGATGATTTCATGGCTGCCATGTGCCAGCGCCGCCCGGCCTTTCTCGGTTTGAGCAAGCACTACGCCGGCGCCATCGGTGAAGCGCTAGAACGGGTCGGTATGCAGGACAAACGCAAACGCCGCATGGGCGCGCTGTCCGGAGGTGAACGTCAACGGGTGTTGCTCGCCCAGGGCTTGATCCCGGCGCCACAACTGCTGGTGCTGGATGAGCCCATGTCTGCTCTCGATGAGGCAGGGATCCGGGTCTTCGAACGCCTGCTCGGCGACTGGCGCGCGGCGGGCATCACCGTGCTGTGGATCGAACACGATCTGGAAGCGGTTGGCCGTCTGGCTGATCGGGTCACCGGCCTCAACCGTCGCGTGCTGTTCGACGCCACGCCACAACAGGCGCTAACACCGGAACGACTGCTGACCCTGTTCTCGACCCATCCACGGAGCGCTGCCTGATGAGTTACGAAGCCTTTCGGTTGATGGTCCAGGGTTGGGCCTCTTCCGGCTATTTGCCGGAGGCGCTGGCTTACGGTTTTGTGGTCAACGCGCTGCTCGCCGGCCTGTTGATCGGCCCGGTGCTGGGTGGGCTCGGCACGCTGGTGGTGGTCAAGCGCTTTGCGTTTTTCTCCGAAGCGGTCGGCCACGCAGCGCTGACCGGTGTGGCCATTGGCATCCTGCTGGGCGAACCCTACACCGGGCCTTATGGCAGCCTGTTCGGCTACTGCCTGCTGTTCGGCATTTTGCTCAACTACCTGCGCAACCGCACCGGCCTGGCGCCGGACACATTGATCGGTGTTTTCCTGTCGGTGTCGCTGGCCCTGGGCGCGAGCCTGCTGCTGATTCTCGCGGGCAAGATCAACGTGCACATTCTGGAAAACGTACTGTTCGGCTCGGTGCTGACGGTCAACGGCAATGATCTGGCGGTATTGGCCATCGTCGGCTCGCTGGTGATGGCCCTGGCGCTGCCGCTGTACAACCGCATCATGCTGGCCAGTTTCAACCCGCAACTGGCGGCCGTTCGCGGCGTGGCTGTGAAGACTCTGGATTACCTCTTCGTGATTCTGGTGACACTGATCACCGTGGCCGCCGTGAAAGTCATCGGCGCGATTCTGGTGGGCGCCCTGCTGGTGATTCCGGCGGCGGCGGCGCGCTTGCTCAGCCAGTCGCTCAAGGGCTTTTTCTGGTGTTCGGTGCTGATTGCCACGGTCAGCACGTTGTGCGGGATTCTCGCGCCAATTGTTTTCGATCTGCCGATCCCGTCCGGCGCCGCGATCATTCTGGTCGCCGGTATTGCCTTCGCCCTCGCCGCCATCGCGCGCGGGGTTGTCCCGAGTCTGAAAGGGAATCTTGGATAAATGCTTTTTTCATTGCGCAACCTGACGTTGGCCATGGCCCTGTGCGGCGTGGTCTCCACACCTTTAATGGCCGCCGAAAGCGCCAAGCGCTTGCGAGTGCTGGCCTCTCTTCCGATCACCTATGGCCTGGGCGAGGTGCTGCTCAAAGGCACCGACGTCAGCCTCGAACGCGCGGCACCGGCGAACCTGCCGGGCAGCCGCCAGACCGCGTACTTCACCGGGCGCGGCGCTCCGGCACTCAATAAACTGGCCACCGGCGCCGATGCGGTGATCGGCGTGCGCTCGCTGTGGGCCGATGACCCGCTGTACCCCTTCGCCCGTCGCAGCAACATTCGTATCGTTGAAGTCGATGCCGCACGCCCGGTCGACGGCGCGTTGCCCGGTATCGCCGTGCAACCGGATTTGAAAGTCGACGGTTTGAACAGCCAGCCGTGGCTGGCGAGCAACAACATGGGGCGCATGGCAGACGTGATGGCCGCAGATCTGGTGCGTCTGGCCCCCAGCGCCAAGCCGAAGATCGAAGCGAATCTGGCGCTGCTGAAACAACGCCTGCTCAAACTCAGCGCTGCCAGTGAGGCGCGTCTGGCCAATGCCGATAACCTGAGTGTGATGAGCTTGAGCGATCACTTCGGCTATCTGATCGGCAGCCTGAACCTTGAGTTGATCGGGCAGGATCCACGTCCTGATGCAGACTGGACGCCAGAGGATCTGAAAAAACTCACGGCGACACTCAAGGAAAATGATGTGGCGGTGGTGTTGCATCACCGTCAGCCATCGGAAGCAGTGAAAGCGGCGATTGCCCAGTCGGGTAGCCGATTGCTGGTGCTGAGTATTGATGCCGAAGATCCGGTGGCGGAGCTTGAGGGCAATGTGGATTTACTGCTCAAGGGGCTGAGCGGGGCCTAACTTCAGTTGTACCGCGTTATCGTTCATCGCTGGCAAGCCAGCTCCCACAATGATCCGAGGTGTGCACAGCATTTTGTGGAGCACATCAAAACCCTGTGGGAGCTGGCTTGCCAGCGATGAGGTCCTGACAGAAACCCCGTATTCCGGGCATGAAAAAACCCGCTGACTGCTACCAGTCCAGCGGGTTTCTTTTTGCCCGTCTGCTTATTGAGCCGCAGCCAGCCCTTCCATCTTCTGGCGCAGGCTGAGTGGGCGCATGTCGGTCCAGACTTCTTCGATGTAGGCCAGGCATTCCTTTTTCAGGCCGCTCTTGCCCACGGTGCGCCAGCCTTCTGGCACGGCCTTGTAATCCGGCCAGATCGAGTACTGCTCTTCGTGGTTGACCACGACCTGAAAGAGGATGTCCTCACGGTCGAATACTGACGTCATGCTGGTTCTCCATCGTTGTAAGGGTGGGCTGCACGTCGGGTGCAGCCGGGTATGTAGAAAGAACGTTCGGCGCGCTGAAAAATTTACACAGCGACAGTAGCGGCAGCCAATGCACGACCGAAGATCTCGGCAACGCGGTCGATTTCGACAGCGGTGATCACCAGTGGTGGCAGGAAACGCACGACGGCGCCATGCCGACCGCCCAGTTCCAGAATCAAGCCGCGCTTGAGGCATTCGCGCTGCACCAATGGCGCCAGACGCGCAAACGCCGGCGGATGGCCGAGCGCATCCGGGGTGCCCGTCGGGTCCACCAGCTCGACGCCCAACATCAGGCCACGACCACGGATATCGCCCATCTGCGGGAAATCACGCTGCAGGATGTGCAGGTGCTCGCTAAGGCGCTCGCCCATGGCGGCCGCGTGTTCGCACACCTTGTGTTCAAGCAGATAACGCATCACCGCAGAACCGGCAGCCATCGCCATCTGATTGCCACGGAACGTGCCAGCGTGTGCGCCCGGTTGCCAGGTGTCGAGCCAGTCGCGGTAGACCACGACCGCCAGCGGCAGGCTGCCGCCGATAGCTTTGGACAGCACGACCACGTCCGGGGTGATACCGGCATGTTCGAAGGCGAACATCTTGCCGGTGCGGGCAAATCCGCTCTGAATCTCGTCGACAATCAGTGCTACGCCAGCCTTCTCGGTGATCCGACGCAAGCCGCGCAGCCATTCGATGTCGGCCGGAATCACTCCGCCCTCACCCTGCACCGCTTCGACGATCACGGCCGCTGGCAATTGCACGCCGGCCTCGGGATCGTTGAGCAAATTATCCAGATAGCTCAGATTGGCCTTCACCCCGTCAGCGCCGCCGATGCCGAACGGGCAGCGGTAGTCATACGGAAACGGCATGAACTGCACGCCGTTGCTGAGTAACGCACCCAGCGGCTTTTTCGGCCCCAGGTTACCCATCAGGCTCAAAGCGCCCTGGCTCATGCCGTGATAACCACCGGAGAACGACAACACGGTGCTGCGACCGGTGGCCGTGCGTACCAGTTTCAATGCCGCTTCCACTGCGTCAGTGCCGGTCGGGCCGCAGAACTGGATTTTCGCTTGCGACGCCAGTTGTGCCGGCAGCAAGCCAAACAGATCCTGGACAAACTGGTCCTTGACCGGGGTGGTCAGGTCCAGCGTGTGCAGCGGCAGTTCATCGGCCAGCACCTGCTGGATCGCTGCGATCACCACCGGATGGTTATGCCCCAGTGCCAGCGTGCCGGCACCGGCCAGACAGTCGATGAACGTACGCCCTTCAACATCTTCGACATAAAGGCCCTTGGCGCGTTTGAGTGCCAGGGGAATGCGTCGCGGATAGCTGCGGGCATTGGACTCCTGCTGTGCCTGACGAACCAGCAATGGCGATTCGTTGAACTCATACAACGTTTCCGCTGGCGCCGAGGTGACCCGGGCCGATGACTCTCTGATAAGGCTGGTGGCAACTGACATCTGTCGACCCCTCGATTCGCTATGGATAGTGACCAAAACAGCACACCGGACAGGTGCGCGTTCCAGTCACGGGGCGCACTTGCAGGTTTTCCTGTTTTGGAAACGCTTAAGCGAGGCAAGGATTTAGCCCCTGGAGCGACTGTTCATCCGGACATTGCCAGCGGCTTGGCCATAGGCAGGATCTGCAAGCCGTTATGCGCGAGGGAAGGTGCAGATTCGCGGTAACCCAAATGGCGATAGAACGCTTCGCCGGTGCGCGTGCTGTTGAGATGGACGGTGCGCACACCGCGAACCCGCAGCCAGCCTTCCAGATCGTTCATCAGCGCCCTCCCGACGCCACGGCGAAATGATTCCGGTTGTACGTGGCAAAGCACAACGTCGCCATCCAGGCGGGCCATGCCGATACCGACCGGTTTGTCCGCCAGCATGGCAATACTCAGATAGAAGTGCGGATTCGCGAGCCAGGCACTGATGAAATCGGCAGACTGCTGCCGGGTCCAGTCACTGACGATCAACGGGTCGTTGCGGTGATCGAGCGCACAACCAAAACGGATCGAGCGTTCGATGATACGGCTGATGATTCCGACGTCGGCCAGAATGGCCGGACGAATGCAGACAGGTGCTTGCATGGCGCTGTTCCCTCAATCCATTGAGTCAAGGCTGGCGCCGACCTTAACGTCAGCGCCGCCGATTAACCAATGCAGAGAAGTTACATTTGATGTGCAGACGTCAGAGGGACTGCAACGGCATCGTCAGCTCAACGCGCAAACCATCCGGGCGGCTGTCGAAATGCAGGGCGCAGTCGCAACGCTGGACGATCGCCTGGACAATCGCCAGGCCGAGGCCGCAACCGGTGCTCTGACCGTTGCGCCAGAAGCGCTGGGTCAGGTGCTGCAAATCATCCGGCGCAATGCCCGGGCCATGGTCGCGTACGACAAAACGCACGCGGTTGCCGATGGTTTCCAGACGCAGCTCGACCGCACAATCTTCGGAGGTATGGCGCAGGGCGTTGTCGAGCAGATTGCGCAACGCGGCGATCGACAGCACCGCAGGCATTTGCAACGGTGCAGACGAGAGTTCGGCGGGCAGGTGCAGTTTGATCCGCAGACGCTCACCACCCGTAGCGTCGGCAATCGCCAACCTGGCCACTTGCTCGGCGCTGTACTGCGTGCCGTCGTCGAAGGAAAGACTGCCCTCGACCCGTGCCAGCAACAGCAGTTGCTCAAGCGTGCGGTGCAAACGGTCGGCGCCCTCCTCGGCCCGCGCCAGCGATTGATCGCGGGCGCTGCCCTCGGTCATGCGCGCCACTTGCAGGTGCGTCTTGATCGCCGTCAGCGGGCTGCGCAGTTCATGCGCGGCGTCACCGGTCAACCGACGTTCGCGCTCGATGGTCTTGCCGATGCGCTGGAACAGCTGATTCTGGGTATCGAGCAGCGGCTTCAATTCGCTGGGAAACGATTGCAATTGCAGTGGTTCGAGCGAGTCGGCATTACGTCGCATCAAGGCTTCGCGCAGGCGATTGAGCGGTGCCAGGCCTTGCCCGATTCCCAGCCACAACAGGCACAGACAGCCGAGTAACGCCACGCCTACCGGCACCGACGCCGCCAGCAGGATCGACATGTTCAGGGCTTCGCGTTCAATCTGCCGATCCGCCGTGGTAATCCGTACATCGCCCCGGGCGAGGGTGAAGCTGCGCCACGGTGCGCCGTCGATCATCTGATCGTGGAAGCCCATTTTCTCGGCCTCCAGCGCTTGTTCGGGATTGTTATGACTGCGCGCGAGAATTTCCCCGCGCAACGAGCTGACCTGACAGGCCATGCCGCCGGGAATGTTCAGTTGCTCGGCACTGAAATGCGTGCCCTCGCCTTTGCTCGGCAATGTTGGCAATTGCTCCAGCAACCCGGCAACCATGCGCGCCGAAGCCACCAGACGCTGGTCGAGGGAAAACATCATCTGGTTGCGCAGATCGCTGAGCATCCAGGCCGCTGCCAGCGCCCAGATCAGCGCGAACGCGGCGCCAAGGGTCAGGCTCAAGCGCAGGCGCAGGCTCATCACTTGCCTTGATCTCCACCATCGGCCGGCCCCAGGCGATAGCCCAGACCGCGCACGGTTTCGACGATACCTTTACCGAGTTTGCTGCGCAGGTGATGGATATGGACGTTCAGCGCGTTGCTTTCCAGCTCATCGTTGAAGCCGTAGACGCTGTCCTTCAACTGCTCGGTGGACAGAACCCGCCCGCGATTGTGCAGCAGTGCCTGCAACAGCGATTGCTCGCGCCGCGACAGGTCCACCGATTGCCCGGCCAGCCGGGTTTCGCGGCTGCTCGGGTCGTAGGTCAGCGCACCGTGCTCGATCAGGTTGACGCTGCGCCCGGCCACCCGCCGCAGCAAGGTCTGCAGACGCGCAAACAACTCACGCAAATCGAATGGCTTGAGCAAGTAGTCATCAGCACCGGCCTGCAAGCCGTCTACGCGATCGGTGACCGAGTCGCGCGCCGTCAGGATCAGCACCGGAATTTCCAGGCCGTGCTGGCGTAACTGCTGCAACAATTTCAGGCCATCTTCGTCGGGCAAACCGAGATCAAGCACCATCACATCAAACTCGGCAACCTTGAGCATCGCCCGGGCCTTGGACGCCGTATTGACATGCTCGACGGTCAAGCCTTGAGCCGTGAGGCCGGCAACGATGCCGCTGGCGATCAGCTCATCGTCTTCGCAAACCAATACGTGCATGGGAGCTCCCTGAGCAAAAACGCGAGTGAAGCAGGTGAGGATTAAGCGGCAATTATGGCTGTCACCTGGGGTTACGGGAAGCCGAGTCAAGAACAGGTCGTGCCTGCACGGCTGCATCGACTGTTTGAAACAGGTAAACAGCGCGCGACTCCCGCCCCTGCAAACAGCCCATGAAATAAATCCCGACATATAGCCGCTACATTTTAATAACTACCCGAGATAGCCTGAGCAGGCACTAAAAACTACGGCTTCTTTAAAAGGACTTTAATAAACATGCCTGCATTGAATAACTTTGTCGCGGTCGACTGGCGCTCTGGCGCAGATCGCATTTACTTTTTTTTCAAGGATACCGACACCTACTCCCGGTTCAACATCGGCGGCGATGTTCCGAACGGCTATCCCGCCTCTACCGACGGCAGATGGGACACTTTCACGCCTTACATCCAGAACCTGCGCTTCGGCTTCACCACGACGTCTTTGGGTTACAACACGCGCAGCGACGAAGATATCGCCTGGCTGTTCTTTTACTACGGCGATACCCCGGCCGTGTGCAAATACGACCAGGATACAGACAAGGTTTCAGGCATCTACGCGTTAGCCGACACACTCTGGAAACCGATACTTCCCTACTTTGACAAAATCATTGCCGGCACCTGGACAGAGGTTTCCGGCCACCCTTTCCTGTTCAAATTCATTCTGAACGACGGTCATTACCTGAGCTTCAACTACAAGGCAAAAACACTCACCCGCAATGCCTTTGGTCAGAACCGCCTGGGCGCCCTGGCACCTTACAAGGACCGGATCATCACGGCGGCCCAAAACGATCGAACTTTCGCCGACAGCTATTGGTATATTTTCCTCACCCATAACCAGTATCTTGTTTACAACATACAGGCCGACAAGCTCGCATCCGGCCCGCACACCATCAACGAAAGCAACTGGCCAGGGTTGTTACGCAACTGACCGGGCCGGCAGCGGCATCACAGGGCGCGGTTAATCATCGGTTAATCGCTACCGCCCATTGTGCCCCCACTTGCACAGGGACAAGGCTCCTCTCCATGCGTCATATTTTTCTACTGTTTGCGCTTCTGATCTCAGGCCTGGCCCAGGCGGGAAACAATCCTTTCGAGACAAAACCGGATTTTCTGCCGGTCGATAAAGCGTTCGTTCTCACCTCCGAGCGCCTGGAATCCGGTGAAACCCAGCTGTTCTGGCAAATCACCGACGGCTACTACCTGTATCAGAAACGCCTGAAGTTCGACGGTTTGAGTGCTGCACAACAGCCGACGCTGCCAGAGGGCGAATCCCACAGCGACGAGTTCTTCGGAGAACAACCGGTTTATCGCCAAGGGCTGGAGGTAAAGATCCCGGCGACGGCGACCGGTCAAATCAAGGTCAGCTATCAGGGCTGCGCCGATGCGGGTCTGTGTTACCCGCCGCAAACCCGGGTAATTGATCTGGGCGGCAAAGCGGTCACGCCGGCCAGTGCGCAAGCACCGGATGAAGCCCTGGCCAACAGCCTTCAGCAACGAGCACTGGGCTGGAGCCTGCTGGTATTTTTCGGCCTCGGCCTGCTGCTCGCCTTCACCCCTTGCACATTGCCGATGTTGCCGATTCTGGCGGGGATGATTGTCGGCAGCGGCGCGACGCCACGCCGGGGTTTCGCGCTGGCCGGCAGTTATGTGATCTGCATGGCGCTGGTGTATGCGGCGATGGGTGTGATCGCTGCGCTGCTCGGGGCGAACCTGCAAGCCTGGTTGCAAAACCCGTGGTTGCTGGGTGCGTTTGCCGCAGTGTTTGTGGTGCTGGCATTGCCGATGTTCGGCTTCTTTGAACTGCAATTGCCGGTGGCCTTGCGTGACCGACTGGAACACGCCTCGCGCAGTCGCAGCGGCGGCAGCCTGGTTGGCGCCGGCGTGCTCGGCGCACTGTCCGGTCTGCTGGTCGGCCCGTGCATGACCGCGCCACTCGCCGGTGCGTTGCTGTACATCGCGCAAAGCGGCAACGCCCTGCACGGCGGGCTGATTCTGTTCTCGCTGGGGATCGGCATCGGTGTGCCGCTGATGCTACTGGTGACCGTAGGTAATCGCTTCCTGCCCAAACCCGGCGACTGGATGAACCTGCTCAAGGGCGTGTTTGGTTTCCTGTTCCTCGCCACGGCGTTGCTGATGTTGCGCCCGGTGCTGGACCCGTCGTTATGGCTCGGTCTGTGCGGCGCCTTGTTGTTGATCGCCGCCTACTGCGCGTGGAAGCAGTCCGAAGGCTTCGGCCGTGTCGCTCAGTTGTTCGGCGCCACTGCATTGTTGCTTGGGTTATGGGGCAGTTTGCTGATGATCGGTGCAGCCGGCGGCAGTGACGATCCGTATCAACCGCTGCAGGTTTACAGTGGCGACCGTGTCGCCAGTGCTGCGCCGAATGGTCATGATGCGTTCACTACCATCAAGGAACCGGCAGCACTGCAGCGCGAACTGGATGCCGCCAAGGCCCAGGGCCAGTGGGTGCTGCTTGATTACTACGCCGACTGGTGCGTTTCCTGCAAAGTCATGGAAAAGCAGGTGTTCGGCAAGGACAAGGTGATGCAGGCGTTGAGCGACGTACGCCTGCTGCGCCTGGATGTGACCGCCGACAATGCCGCCAGCCGCGAATTACTCGGCCGCTATAAAGTGCCGGGGCCACCGACTTTTGTCTGGATCGGCGCCGACGGCGAAGAGCGCCGCAGCCAGCGCATCACCGGTGAAGTCGATGCCGATACGTTCCTGCAACGCTGGACCATCACCCGAGACGCCAACTAATGCTGACTTTCACCCTCGGCACCTTTGCCATCGCGCTTAACCATTTGCTGCTGATCAGTGCATTGGCACTGGCGACCTTCGTCGGTTGGCGAGTGGCCAAACGCGGTGGCGATAATCCCGAGTCGGCGTTGTTCAGTCTGTTCCTGATTGGCATGCTCGCGGCCCGCATCGCATTTGTCGCGATGTACTGGAGCCACTACCGCGATGATCTGTGGCAGATCGTCGACCTGCGCGATGGCGGTTTTCTCGCCTGGCCGGGAGTCATCGTGTTGCTGCTCGTCGCACTGTATCGCGGCTGGCGTCGCCCGGGGCTGCGTCGGCCACTGGGTTTTGGCGTGGCCAGTGGTTTGCTGTTCTGGGTGATGGCGACACTGTCGTTGAACATCTACGAACAAGGCACGCGGCTGCCAGACATCTCCTTGCGTAACGCCGCCGGGGAAACCATCCAGCTCAGCGACTATAAAGGTGGGCCGCTGGTGATCAACCTGTGGGCCACCTGGTGTCCACCGTGCCGACGCGAGATGCCGGTACTGGAAAACGCCCAGCAGCAACGCCCTGACCTGACGTTCCTGTTCGTCAATCAGGCCGAAAGCATGCAAAGCGTTGCGACGTTTCTCGAAACCCAGGGCCTGAGCCTGACCAACGTGTTGTTCGACCGCAGCGGTCGTTTGGGTCAGGCCGTGGGTTCCATGGCATTGCCGACTACCCTGTTCTATAGCCCCGATGGTCGCCTGTTGGCCAGTCACCTGGGCGAGTTGTCGAACGCCAGTCTGGCTCGCGCAATGGAAAACTTCGACACACCCAATTCAAACCCGAACCCGGCCTCCGCACCGGCCACTTCGTCAAGGAAACTGCCATGCCCCGCCTCCGCCACCTGCTGACGCTGACTCTGGGCACTGCCCTGTTGCAACTGCCGTCGGTTCAGGCCGCTGAAGAATTGCCTGCCGCGATCAAGCAGATCGAAGCCAAAGGCGCGAAAATCGTCGGCCAGTTCGATGCTCCCGACGGTTTGCGCGGTTACGCGGCGCAATACCAGAACCGCGGCATGGCGTTGTACCTGACCCCGGACGGTAAGCACGTTCTGCTGGGCAACCTGTACGACGCCGACGGCAAAGACCTGAGCAGCGAACCGTTGCAGAAACTGGTGTACGCGCCAATGGCCAAGGAAGTCTGGGCCAAGTTCGAGGCGAGCAACTGGATTCAGGACGGCAACAAGGATGCGCCGCGCACGGTGTACCTGTTCAGCGATCCGAACTGCCCGTATTGCAACGTGTTCTGGGAACAGGCCCGCCCGTGGGTCAAGTCCGGCAAAGTGCAATTGCGCCACATCATGGTCGGGATCATCCGCGAAGACAGCCCGGGAAAATCCGCCGCGTTGCTCGCCGCCAAAGACCCGGCCAAAGCGCTGGAAGATCACGAAAAGGCCGGCAAGAGCAGTTCGCTCAAGGCCTTGAAAGACATCCCGGTAGCCGTGCAAACAAAATTGGCGGCGAACATGCAGTTGATGGACGACCTTGAATTGCAGGCCACTCCGGCGATTTTCTACATGGATGACAAGGGTGAGCTGCAACAGCAACAAGGCGCGCCGACGCCGGACAAGTTGGCGAAGATTCTCGGACCTAAATAAGCAAGATCAAAGATCGCAGCGTGCCGCACATCCTTATAGGAGCTGCGGCACGCTGCGATCTTTTTCTCATCAGCGCCGCAAATCGCGCTCAGCCAAAAACTTCAGCAACGCGTCATTCACAAACTGCGGATTCTCCAGATTGGAGATATGCCCCGCCTCCGGCACCAACACGCACGGACAACCGATCAGCTCGGCCATTTCCTGCGCTTCCGTCGGCGGCCGTGGCTTGTCCTGATCACCGCACAGCACCAGGGTGGTCACGGCGTTCAGTTCGCCCAGACGTGGCAAAAAATCATCGCGACCGAAGGTGATGCGGCCCATGGGTACGACGCTTTCGCGCAGACGTTCGGATGAATACCCCGCGAGTTTGGCGCGGAAGTCCTGATACAGCGCCGATTGTGGATCGATACCCGGGCGGAAGAAAATCGGTACGACGATGTCGAGCAAAGCGTCGGAAATTTTGCCGCTTTCCTCAATCTGCTTGAACAGCGAGAAGTAGTACTGACGGGTTGGCTCGGGTTCGACGCCGACGTAAGTGTCCATCAGCACCAGACCGTTAAGCCGATGCGGTGCCGACAGCGCAAGACGTACACCCCACATGCCGCCGACCGACAGGCCGACCAAGGTGATCTGGTCGATATCCAGATGATCGAGCAACGCCTGCGCCTGACGCGCGATGTCATCCAGCGATGTGGTGTTTTCCGGCAATCGCCCGGACTCGCCGTGGCCCCAGAGGTCCAGCGCAATCACCCGATAGTGCGGCGCCAGCGCGGCGATCTGCGGCGCCCACATGGCCTGATCCCACAGATAGCTGCCCGCCAGTAACACAGCCGGGCCTGTGCCTTGATCAATGTAGTGAAGTGCCTGTCCATCAACCGTGAAAAAAGGCATCGACTAACCCCTCGTTTGCAAAAAAAGAACCGGCAGACTGAGCTGGCACTGCTCGACAGTCAAATGTCTGAAAGCAAAAAGATCGCAGCCTGCGGCAGCTCCTACAGGGAAACGCATATTTCTCTGTAGGAGCTGCCGCAGGCTGCGATCTTTTGCTGTTAAAGACCCTCCAGCTCCGCCATCAGATCATTCAACCGATCCACCTTCTCCTCTGTGATTTCACTGGCCGCCAGCCCGTCGATGTACTCGGCCAGTTCCTCTACCGTGCTGCATTCGAACATCGCCCGCAGCGGCACGTCGCGTTGCAAGGCTTTCTGTACGCGCGAGGCGATCTGCGTGGCGAGCAACGAGTGACCGCCGAGTTCGAAGAAGTTGTCGCGCACGCCAACCTGCTCGACCTTCAGCACCTCGGCCCAGATATCTGCCAGGGTTTGCTCCAGCTCGTTGCGAGGCGCCAGGTAATCCTGGCTCTGCAACTGACCGATTTCCAGTGCCGGCAAGGCCTTGCGATCAAGCTTGCCGTTGGCGTTGAGCGGCAGTTGCGCGAGCCACAGCCAGTGCAGCGGCACCATGTATTCCGGCAGTTCACTGCGCAGGCGTTGTTTGATGCGCTCCAGGCGTTCGCTCGGGTTTAGCGCAGAATCCGCAGCCACGAGATAGCCGACCAGATGCTTGCCGTTGATGCCTTCCTGCACACCGACCGCCGCATCGCGGACTTCCGGTTGTTCGTGCAGACGCGCTTCGATTTCACCCAATTCGATCCGGTAACCGCGAATCTTCACCTGATGGTCGACCCGACCGACGTATTCCAGCACGCCATCGCTACGGCGTCGCGCCAGGTCACCGGTGCGATACAAGCGTTCGCCCGGCGCGCCGAACGGGTTTGGCACAAACACCGGCGCGGTGCGCAGCGGATCGCTGACATAGCCGCGACCGACACCCGTGCCTGCCACGCACAATTCGCCCACTGCGCCCACCGGCACCAACTCCAGCGCGCCATCCAGCAGGTACAACACGTTGTTATCGGTCGGTGTACCGATCGGCAAATAACTGCCGCGTGTCGACGCCATGTCCACACGATAGAACGCCACGTCATCCGAGCATTCCGCCGGGCCGTAAGCATTGACCAGACCAATGTCCGGGTAACGCAGCAGCCACTGGTGCGCCAGTTCCGGCGGCATTGCTTCACCGGTCGGCAGCATCCAGCGCAGACCGTCGAGGCTCAGACGATCCGAGGCGAGCATGCCCTGAATCAGCGACGGCACACTCTCCAGCACGGTAATGCCCTGGGCCTGCACATGCACCAGCAAACCTTGCGGATCGTGAGCAATGGTATTCGGCACGATGTCGACCCGCGCGCCGAACAGCGGCGCGGCGAGGAACTGCCAGACCGAAATATCGAAGCTCTGCGAAGCGGTTTGCGCGATGACATCAGTCGCCGTCAGATTCAGGTACGGCACCTTGCTCAACTGGTTATTGAGCATGCCGCGCTGCTCGACCATCACGCCTTTCGGCAGGCCGGTGGAGCCCGAGGTGTAGATCACATAAGCGAGGTTGTCCGGACCACTGTGAATGCCGGGGTTTTGCACCGATGTCGCCAGCGCTTGCACCTCTTCCCACACCAGCAAGCGTGGACGATTGGCACAGCTGAACTCGTCAAGCAAAGTCTGCGCCTGTTCACGGCACGCCTCGCTGCACACCAGCACCGGCGTGCGGCTCAGCTCAATGATCCGTTGCAGGCGCTGACTCGGCAGCCCCGGATCCAGCGGCAGGTAACCCGCGCCAGCCTTGAAGCTGCCGATGATCATGCCGAGCAGATCGAGATTACGCTCGGCCAGCAACGCCACCGGTTGATCCATTTGCACCCCGGCTGCGACCAAAGCATGGCCGAGACGGTTGGCATTGCGGTTCAGCTGCGCATAGTTCAATTGCTGATCGAGGCAACTGGCAGCAATGCGCTCCGGATGCGCCGCAACCTGTGCTTCGAACAGCGAAACGTAGCTCTGCTCCAACGGATAGTCGTGGGCGCTCTGGTTGCACCCGTGGAGCAGAAAGTCCTGCTCCTCACTGCCCAGTATCGGCAGATCGGCCATGTCGCCATGGAAACCGTCGACCAGCGCCAGCAGCAGACGCTTGAACTCGCCGAGCATGCGTTCGACCGTCGACTCGTCGAAGTAACGCTGGTCATACGACAGGTGCAGCCCAAGGTCATCGCCCGGGTAGCACACCGCCGTCAGCGGGAAGTTGGTGTGGGTCCGGCCCGAATCCGAGGTCGCGTTGAGGCTCTGCGCGCGGTCCAGTACCGAGACTTCTACCGGCGCGTTTTCGAACACAAACAGGCTGTCGAACAGCGGCTGACCTTTCGGCAATTCGCTCTGTTCCTGAATGCTCACCAGCGGCAGGTATTCGTACTCGCGCAGTTGCATGTTGCTGTCGAGCAACCCGCTCAGCCATTGCCGCACACTGGTGCGCTGATTGTCCGCCGGCATCTGCACTCGCAGCGCGATACTGTTGATGAACAGGCCAACGGTGCGTTGCATCTGCGGCATGTCCACCGGACGCCCGGCAACGGTCACACCGAACAGCACGTCGCGATCACCACTCATGCGCCGCAGCACCAACGCCCACGCCGCTTGGGCGAAGGTGTTGATCGTCAATTGATGAGCCTGAGCCAGTTCACGCAGTCGAACGCCATCCGCAACATCGAGGCGGGTGTAGCGGTCACCGACGACCATGCCGCCGCTTTCGCCGGCATGTTCACGCAGGAATGGTCGGTCGCTCGGGATCGGCGTGGTGCGCTCAAACCCTTGCAAGTTTTGCTGCCACCACTGGCGCGCCTCCGCCAGGCTCTGACGTTGCAGCCAGCCGATGTAATCGCGATAACGCGGCGGCACGCTCAGTTGAGCTTCGCGACCTTCGCCAAGCGCGGTGTAAATCTCGAAGAAATCGTTCATCAGCAGCGAACGGCACCAGGCATCGATGAGGATGTGGTGGTTGCTCATCATGAACCAGTAGCGCGCCGCGCCGACCTTGATCAGACGCAGGTGGAACGGTGCCTGGCTGAGCAGATCGAACCCGGCCTCGCGCTCGCTTTTGAGCAGCGCTTGCAGCTTGGGTTCCTGCTCGGCGTCGCTGATGGCGCTCCAATCCAGATACTCGATTGGCGTGCGCCCCGGCGTGTGAATCACTTGCAGCATATCTTCGCCAACGTTCCAGCAGAACGAGGCACGCAGCGCTTCGTGACGACCGACCACGGCTTGCCACGCTTGAGCGAAACGCTCGGGGTCGAGTTCGCTGTTGATGCGATAGCGATCCTGCATGTAGTACAGACCGGTGCCAGGTTCGAGCAGCGTGTGCAGCAACATGCCTTCCTGCATCGGCGTCAGCGGATAGACGTCTTCGATGTGCGCGGCCGGCACTGGCAACGCATCGAGTTGCGCCTGGGTCAGTTTCGCCAGCGGGAAGTCCGACGGCGTCAGGCCTCCGGCCTCATCTTGCAGGCAATGCTCGATCAGGCTTTGCAATTCGCCCAGGTAGGCGTCGGCCAGATCAGTGATGGTCTGCGCTTCGTAACGCTCGGCGCTGAAGGTCCAGCGCAGCAGCAACTCACCGCCGTAGACCTGACTGTCGACGCTCAACTCGTTCGGCAACGGCGCCTGCGGATCGTGGGCCGCGCCGACCGGCTCGTCCAACGGACGGAACAGCGCTTCGCTGCCGAAACTCTGGTCGAACTGGCCGAGGTAGTTAAAGGTGATCGGCGCATTCGGCAGCGCGGCCATGCTGCGTTGGCTGAGGTCATCAGCCAGATAACGCAGCACGCCATAACCCAGTCCTTTGTGCGGCACGGCGCGCAGTTGCTCCTTGATCGCCTTGATCGACGCGCCCTGCCCGGCGGCCTCTTCGATGTTGTGCGGGGTCAGGCGCAATGGATAGGCGCTGGTGAACCAGCCGACGGTACGGGTCAGGTCGATCTCGTCGAACAGGGTTTCGCGGCCGTGGCCTTCGAGTTGAATCAGCGCCGACGGTTGGCCGCTCCAGCGGCACAGCACACGGGCCAATGCGGTCAGCAGCAGGTCGTTGACCTGCGTGCGATAAGCACTCGGCGCCTGTTGCAACAATTGTTGGGTGCGCTCGGCATCGAGACGCACGCTGACGGTTTGCGCGTGGCGATTCTGCTGGCGGCCCTGCGGATTTTCACACGGCAGATCGGCGCTCGGGCCGGCCAGTTGGGTCTGCCACCAGTTCAGTTCTTCGCGCAGTGATTCGCTACCGGCGTAAGCCTGCAGCCGTGCCGTCCAGTCCTTGAAGGCACTGGTTTTCGCCGGCAGTTTCAACGACTGCCCGGTGTCGAGCTGGCGATATACGGTTTGCAGATCGTCGAGCAAAACGCGCCACGACACGCCGTCGACCACCAAGTGATGAATCGCAATGAACAGGCGTTGCTGACCGTGCGGGCCATCGACCAACAGGGCACGCAGCAGCGGACCATGTTCCAGATCAAGACTGCGTTGAGCATCGGCGAACAGCGCCTCGCACGTGTCCATCGACGCCACGCGTACGGGTGACAAAACAACGGCATCCGCGACCGGTTGATGTGTCGCTTGCCACTGACCGCCCACCTCGGTGAAGCGCAGACGCAGGGCGTCGTGCTGCTCGATCACCGCCCGTAGCGCTTGCTCCAGAAGCTGCGGCGCCAACGCCACAGTGGGTTCCAGCAACAACGCCTGGTTCCAGTGCTGACGCTCAGGAATATCGGTGTCGAAGAACCAGTGCTGAATCGGCGTCAGTCGCGACTCACCAGCCACCAGACCTTGCTCGGCTGTCACCAACTCGGTGCGGCTGGCCACTGCGGCGAGAGTTTGCACGATCTGATGCTGGAACAGGTCACGCGGGCTGAAATGAATGCCCTGCTGACGCGCGCGGCTGACCACTTGAATCGACAGAATCGAATCGCCACCCAGCTCGAAGAAGTTGTCGTTGAGGCCAACCTGTTCGACGTTAAGCACTTCGCACCAGATCTGCGCCAGGGTTTGTTCGAGCTCGTTGCTCGGCGCCACGTAGTCCTGACGATTCAGTTCGGGATCTGGCGCCGGCAGTGCGCGGCGATCCAGTTTGCCGTTGGCGGTCAGCGGCATGTTCGCCAGCAAAATCAGGTGGGTCGGCACCATGTAATCCGGCAGTTGCGCCTTGAGGTGCGCCTTCAGTGCTTCGCGCAGTTGAGCTTGTTCAGCCTCGCTGTGCTCGGCAAGCTCGGTGACAAGGTAGCCAACCAGTTGCTTGCCGCTCGGCGCATCCAGCGCCAACACCACCGCTTCGCGGATCGCATCGTGATCAAGCAAGCGCGCTTCGATTTCGCCGAGTTCGATACGGAACCCACGGATTTTCACCTGATGGTCGATCCGTCCCAGGTACTCGACCAGACCGTCGGCACGCTGGCGCACCAGGTCGCCAGTGCGATACATGCGTCCGCCATCTGCGGCAAACGGGTCAGCGACAAAACGTTCGGCCGTGATACCCGGACGGTCGTGATAAGCCTGCGCCAGACCGGCGCCGCCGACAAACAATTCACCGGTCGCGCCCTGCGGCACCAGGGCCAGATCGGCATCGAGAATGTACGCCACGCGAGCGCCGATCACGCTGCCGATCGGCACACTGCCGGCGCCCTCTTCGAGCACGTCCGGGGCCAGGCTGGCCAGCGGCATGACCACGGTCTCGGTCGGGCCATAGGCGTTGAAAAACAGGCTCGGTTTGAACGCCACACGGATGCGTTGCAGGTGTTCGCCGGTCAGCGCTTCGCCACCGGTGATGATCATCCGCACCGGCAGAATGTCGTTTTGCGTGGCCAGGAACTGCGCCAACTGGCTGCCGTAGCTCGGGGTGAAACCCAGGACGTTGATGCGATGGGTGCGGATCAGCCCGCAGATTTCTTCGGCATCCCACTGACCTTGCGCCCGCAACACAACCTGCGCGCCGCTGAGCAGCGGCACCAGCAAGCGCTCGGTCGCAGCGTCGAAGTTGATCGAATAGAAGTGCAACTCGCAGTCGTCAGGGCGCATGCCGAAACGCTCTATGACGGCTTGGCAATGCATGGCGATTTCGCCGTGGGACACCACCACACCTTTCGGTTTACCGGTCGAGCCCGAGGTGTAAATCAGATAGGCCTGATGCTGCGGCAGGCTGATAAATGGCAGTTCGGTGGACGGGTAATCGGTCAGTGCGGCACTGTCCTCTTCCAGGCACCAACTCGCCACGCTCGACGGTAGCTCGCCGAGCGCGTTGAACATCGCGCGGTCACTGAGCAGCAGACCGATGCGGCTGTCTTCAATCATGTAATGCAGACGATCGAGCGGGTATTCCGGATCGAGCGGCACATAGGCACCGCCGGCCTTGAGGATCGCCAGCAGGCCGATGACCATCTCCAGCGAACGCTCGAGCGCCAGACCAACGCGCACTTGCGGGCCAACCCCACGCTCACGCAGGGCCCAGGCCAGACGATTGGCGCGGGCGTCGAGTTCGGCGTAGCTCAAGGTCTGGCCGGCAAAGGTCAGGGCTGGCGCATTTTTGCGCAGCAGCGCTTGCTCGGCAAACAGGTGATGAATGCACTGATCGAGACGATGCTCGCCCGGCTCGACGCCGAGGCTGTCGAGCAGTCGCTGTTGCTCCGGCGCGTTCAGCAGCGGCAGTTCGCTGAGACGTTGTTGCGGGTCGGCGATCAGCGCTTGCAGCAGGTTGCGCCAATGTCCGGCCATGCGCGCAATGGTCGGCTCATCGAACAGATCGGTGCTGTACGTCAGGCAGCAGCCCAGGCGATGGTCGAGGTCGGTGACCTCCAGGTTGAGATCGAACTTGGTCGCCCGCGCATCGTTGGCCAGGTACTCGACGGTCATGCCGGCGAGCATACGGCTCTGCTGGAATTCCCAGCGCTGCACGTTGCACATCACCTGGAACAGCGGGTTGTAAGCGGCGCTGCGCGGTGGCTGCAAGGCTTCAACCAGATGATCGAACGGCAGATCCTGATGGGACTGCCCTTCGATGACGGTGTGGCGCACCTGCTCGAACAATTCGCCGACCGACATCTGCCCGTCGAGCTGGCAACGCAGCACCTGAGTGTTGAGGAACGCGCCGATCAGCCCTTCGCTTTCCGGGCGGATACGGTTGGCCACCGGCGCGCCGATGCGCAGATCGGTCTGGCCGCTATAGCGGTAAAGCAGCGTGGCGAGTGCGGCGGTCATGGTCATGAACAGGGTCAGGCCGTTTTGCGCATTGAACGCCCGGACCCGCGCAGCGAGGTCATCACTGAGATCGAAACGGAACAGTTCACCCTGATGGCTCTGCACCGGTGGACGCGGACGATCACCCGGCAACTCCAGCAGCGGATGTTCGCGGCCCAGTTGCGCGGTCCAGTAGTCGAGTTGACGCTGACGCTCGCCGGACTCCAGCCAGTTGCGCTGCCAGACGCTGTAGTCGAGGTACTGCACCGGCAAAGGCTCCAGCGGCGAATCGCGATCATCGACGAACGCTTCGTACAACGCGCTGAGTTCACGGGCAAAAATGTCCATTGCCCAGCCTTCGGTGACGATGTGGTGCAAGGTCAGGACGAAGTAATGCTCATGCTCGGCAGTCTTGACCAGACAGGCGCGCAGCAGCGGACCGGTTTCCAGATCAAACGGCAGATGCGCTTCTGCGTCGGCCAGTTGCTGGACTTTTTGCTCACGCAGGTCAGCCGCGAGTTTCGAGAAATCTTTCCAGCCCATCCGCACGCCAGTCTCGGCATGCACCTGCTGACGGGCCACGCCGTCGACACTCGGGAACGTCGTGCGCAGGGTTTCGTGACGCAGGATCAGCGCTTGCAACGCCGCCTCGAAATGTTCGACATGCAACACGCCACGCAGGCGCGCCATGCCGCCGACGTTGTACGCCGGGCTGTCCGGCTCCATCTGCCAGAGGAACCACATACGCTGCTGGGAGTAGGACAACGGCACTGGCTGGCTGCGGTCGACTTTTTCGATCGGCGGCTGTTGGTTGGTGCGACCGCTGACCTGGATCTGGCGAATCTGTTCGGCGAAATCACCGAGCTCACTGTGTTCAAACAAGGCGCGCAACGGCAATTCGACGTCGCAGGCCTGGCGGGAGCGGGAGATGATTTGCGTGGCCAGCAGCGAATGACCGCCGAGGGCAAAGAAATCGTCGCGCAGGCCGATTTGCGCCAGGCCCAGCACTTCGCGCCAGATCGCGGCGATCTGTTGCTCCAGTTCAGTGACCGGTTCGACATGCTCACGCACTTGCCATTGCGGCTCGGGCAAGGCGCGGCGGTCGAGTTTGCCGCTCGGACTCAGCGGCATTGCGTCGAGGCGCATCAGTTGCGCCGGGACCATGTACTCAGGGAGTTCGGTGGCCAGTGCGGTTTTCAGTCGGGCGATTTGCGCGTCCTCGTCTGCGCTGGCATCAGTCGCCGTGAAGTAGCCGATCAGCTGCGCGCCGGCAGCGGTTTCACGCACCAGCACCACGGCTTGGGCGACACCGTCCTGGGCGAGAAGACGTGCTTGGATTTCTTCCGGTTCGACGCGAAAGCCACGCAGTTTGACCTGCTGATCGAGACGGCCGAGGTATTCGATCACGCCATCGTCAGTCCAGCGTGCACGGTCACCGGTGCGGTACAAGCGAGCACCCTGCTCGCCCAACGGATCGACCACAAAACGTTCGGCGGTCAGCGCCGGGCGACCGAGATAACCACGCGCCAGACCGATACCGCTGATGCACAGCTCACCGGGAACGCCCGCAGGTACAGGATTGAGGTCGGCGTCGAGCACGCGACAAATCACGTTGCCCAGCGGTCGGCCAATGGGCGAGCGCTCGCCATCAGCGGCAGTGCAATGCCAGTGGGTGACGTTGATCGCGGTTTCAGTCGGGCCATAGCGGTTGTGCAGTTGCACTGCAGGCAGTTGCGCCAGCACGCGGTTGCGCAACTCGGCTGGCAACGCTTCGCCTCCGGAGAACACCCGGCGCAGGCTGGTGCATTCGGCGCTGAGCGGCTCGTCGATGAACAGCGAAAGCAGCGGCGGCACGAAGTGCAGCGTGGTCACGCCATATTCCTGCACAAGCCGGGCGATGCGATGCGGATCACGGTGCTCACCCGGTGCAGTAATCAGCAGGCGCGCACCCGTGATCAGCGGCCAGAAGCATTCCCACACCGACACGTCAAAACTGATCGGTGCTTTTTGCATCAGCACGTCGGTTTCGTTGAGGCGATAAGTGTTCTGCATCCATTGCAGACGTTCAGCCAGTGCCGCGTGGGTGTTGCCGACGCCTTTCGGTTGACCGGTGGAGCCGGAGGTATAAATCACGTAGGCGAGGTTGTCGCCGTGCAGGTGCAGACCCGGGGCCTGGCTTGGCCAGTTTTCCAGATGCAGGGCATCCATGGCGATGACGCTGACGCCTTCGCGGGCCGGCAAGCGATCGAGCAACTCGGTCTGCGTCAGCAGCAAATCGACGCCGCTGTCGCTGAGCATGTAGGCCAGACGCTCGGCCGGGTAATCCGGATCGAGCGGGACATAAGCGCCGCCCGCCTTGAGGATCGCCAGCAGGCCGATCAGCAGCTGCGGCGAACGCTCGGCCGCGATGGCCACGCAGACATCCGGGCCGACACCTTTGTCGCGCAGGTAGTGCGCCAGTCGATTGGATTGAGCATGTAGCTCGGCGAAATCGAGACTGCCGCCCTCCCACACCAGCGCGGTGCGTTGCGGAGTCAGGCGCAGTTGTTCGTTGAGCAATTCCGGCAGCCATTGCTCAGCCTTGGCGCACGGGGCGCTGCTCCAGTCTTTTTGCTGATCGCTTTCGCTTTCGGTCAACAGTTGCAGATCACCGATGGCGTGGTGCGGACGCTCGCAGACATCGCGCAGAAGATTGCTGAAATGCTCAGCCAGACGCTCGATGGTCGCGGCGTCGAACAGCTCATCGGCATAGTCGAAGGACAAGGTCAGGCGACCGTTGCGGTCTTCTTCACTGTGCAATTGCAGATCGAACTTGGCTTCGCGGCTGTGCCACGGCAACTCTTCGGCGAGCAGACCGGGCAGGCGTTTGAGCGCGCTGAGGTCACGTTGCTGATGGTTGAACATGACCTGGAACAAACCTTGTTCGCGGGCCTGAGGGAAGGCTTCGAGCAGTTGTTCAAACGGCAGGTCCTGATGGGCTTGTGCGCCGAGTGCAGCCTCACGGGTTTGCGCCAGCAACTCAGTGAACGACAGGCGTGATTCAACGTCGGCGCGCAGCACCTGAGTGTTGATGAAGAAGCCGATCAGGCCTTGGGTTTCCAGCCGTGGGCGGTTGGCATTGGGCACGCCAATGCGAATATCGCGTTGACCGCTGTAACGGTGCAGCAAGCTCTGGAACGCCGCGAGCAAGAGCATGAACGGTGTGGCATCGTGCACTTGGGCAGTCTGCCGAATGGCTTCGCTCAGGCTGACGCTCAGACGTACGCTGTGGCGCGCGGCACTGCGAATGCGCTGCGCCGAACGCGGATGATCGGTGGCCAGTTCAAGCGTCGGATGCTCATTGCCCAACTGCGCTTTCCAGTAGGCCAGTTGCCGCTCGCCCTCGCCGTGCGCCAGCCATTGGCGCTGCCAGCTGCCATAGTCGGCGTACTGGGTTGGCAATGGCGCGAGCTCGGTGCGCTGGCCTTGGGAAGCGGCGGCGTACAGGCGCGCGAATTCATCGATCAACACGTTCAGCGACCAGCCGTCAGCGATGATGTGGTGCAACGTCACCAGCAACTGGTGATCTTCGTCATCAAGGCGAATCAGCGTCACCCAGAGTAGCGGGCCTTTTTCCAGATCGAACTGGCTACGCGCTTCGTCCTCGCGGATTTGCTCAGCGCGCGCTTCACGCTCATTGAGCGGCAAGTCGCTGATGTCGATCAGTTGCAGGTTGAATTCAGCCGCAGCATCGACTTGTTGCAGCGCCACGCCGTCGCGTTCGAAGAAGCGCGTGCGCAGGGATTCGTGGCGTTCGATCAGTTGCTGGAAGCTTGCGCGCAGGGCGTCTTCATCGAGTTCACCGCGCAGCCGCAGCGCCCCTGGAATGTTGTAAGCGCTGCTTTTCGGATCGAGTTGCCAGGTGATCCACAAGCGATTTTGCGCCAGCGATTGTGGCATTGGCTCCGTGCGCGACAGGGAAGTGATTTCGCCTTGAACGCTGCCGCCATCCTGTTGGTGCCGGGCCACGGCAGCGGCGAACGCGGACAACGTCGGTGCTTCGAAAAGCACACGGAGGCTCAGCGCCAGACCGAGCTCTTCACGCACTCGGGCGATCACTTGCGTGGCAGCAATCGAGTTGCCGCCGAGCAGGAAAAAGTGATCGTCGGCATGGACCTGTTTGACGTTCAATTGCGCAGCCCAGATCTTGCCGATCAGGGCTTCGAGCTCGGAGGCTTGCAGGGTCGATTCGGCACCTTGCGCGTCATCTGACGGGAACACCGCATAGCTGTCGAGGCTGCCATCGGCCAGACGACTACGGCAAGCCGAACGCTGCAATTTGCCGCTGGAGGTTTTCGGCAATGCGCCCGGATTGAGCAGCACCACCACGCTCGGTGCTTGCTGACAAGCCTCGGCCACCGCTTGGCGGATAGCTTTGATCAGCGCTTCTGGCGGCAGAATTTTCTGCACGCTGCGGCTGATTTCCGCTGCGATCCCGATGCCTTCTTCGCCGTCCTGAGTCACCGCGAACGCCGCGACCCGGCCCTTGCGCACCACTTCCACTTCGCTCTCGACCGTCTTCTCGATGTCCTGCGGATAGAGGTTATGGCCACGCACGATCAACATGTCTTTCAGGCGACCGGTGATGAACAGTTCGCCGTCACGCATGAAACCCAGGTCACCGGTGCGCAGCCAGGTGCGGCCGGCGTGCTGGACGAAAGTCATGGCGCTGGCCTCGAGGTTGCGCCAGTAACCGTGCGCGATGCTCGGGCCGGCCGCCCAGACTTCGCCGACGGCATTGTCGGCGAGTTCTTCAAGACGGGTTGGCTCGACGATCAGCACCGCGTGCTCTGGCTGGCTGATGCCGCAACTCATGATCGCGCTGCCATCGCCCGGCTCTGCAAGGTTTTGCGCCAACGCCTGATCGTCCACGCGCAGCGCAGGAATACCCTTGCCCCGCGGCGTGCCGGCGACGAACAGCGTGGCCTCCGCCAGACCGTACGAAGCCATGAAACTGTCGGCACTGAAACCACACGCCGCGAATTTTTCGGCGAAGCGTTCGTTGGTGTCGAGACGGATCGGCTCGGAGCCGGAATAGGCCACGCGCCAGCGACTGAGGTCGAGACGTTCAAGCGCCGATTCACTGACCCGCTCGCTGCACAAGCGATAGGCGAAATCCGGTCCGCCGCTGATGGTGCCGCCGTATTGGCTGATCGCTTCGAGCCAGCGCAGTGGCCGAGCGAGGAAGTACGCCGGCGACATGAGGATGCACGGCACGCCACTGAAAATCGGCTGCAACAGACCGCCGATCAAACCCATGTCGTGGTATAGCGGCAGCCAGCTGACGATGACGTCATCGGGGTTCACGTCGATGCCGAAACCGTGGCGAATCAGCAGCTCGTTGGCGACCAGATTGCCGTGGCTGACCTGCACGCCTTTGGGCAGCGCGGTCGAGCCGGAGGTGTATTGCAGGAACGCGATGTGATCGGCCGGCAGCGTCGGTTCAACCCAGCGCTCGGCCAAAGCGCTGTCGAGGGTATCGACGCACAACAGCGGCGGTGCGCCTTCGATCTGTTGCAAGGCATCGCGCAAGTCGGCGCTGGTCAGCAGCAGGCGCGGTTCGGCGTCGGCAATGATCGATAGCAGGCGCTCTTGATGATGACGGCGGGCCGATTCCGGTGGATAGGCCGGCACCGCGATCACCCCGGCATACAGGCAACCAAAGAACGCCGCAACGTAATCCGGGCCGCTAGGAAACAGCAGCACCGCACGATCAGCAAACTCGGTCTCGGCCTGCAAAGCAGCGGCAATGGTGCGCGCGCGTTGGTCCAGTTCGCGATAGCTGAGAACCACAGCCTGCTCTTCGTTTTCGGCAAGAAAACGCAAGGCCAGCCGATCCGGCGTCAGGGCCGCGCGGCGCTGGAGGGCTTGGACCAGGGTGCTGGGGAGTTCGAACGCGTCGGTCATGAGGTTTCCTGCCTGAATTCGGCTTGCTAGTGGAATCGGGTTGCTGCGACACGCCCTTCCAGGGCATGCAGGACGCGGTCTACGCCGACCGCGCAAGGCATGGGAATGCTGTCTGGCCGGGAGTCTTTATCCGGAACCATTCACCAATGAGAACGGATGACGTCTGGAAATAATTAGTCGGCAGACGGGATCGCTAATGGGGGCGGGGTGCGGCGGCGTGTCGCAGTTCTCAGATCACAATAATTCAATGGATTGTTTCTCTTTCTCATTTGACAATCATTATCATTCAACATAATTTGTCGCTCGATGTGTAGGGCAGCCCGCCCCCAGGCGCCCCACTAACCTATTGGCAGTAAGGTGATTTCCATGACGGAACAAGTATCCACAAGCAGGTGCGATTCACCGCTACTTCAGGCATTCGTCGACAATCGACTGATTCTGGTCAAGATTGCAGCACGCATTACCGGCTGTCGTTCGCGCGCCGAAGACGTGGTCCAGGATGCGTTTTTCCGACTGCAGTCGGCACCGCCGATCACCTCGTCGATCAAGGCGCAATTGAGTTATCTGTTCCAGATCGTGCGCAACCTTGCGATCGATCACTACCGCAAACAGGCGCTGGAGCAGAAGTACTCCGGCCCTGAAGAGGAAGGGTTGAACGTGGTCATTCAAGGTGCTTCGCCGGAAATCTCGCACATCAACTTCTCGACCCTGGAAAACATCGCCGATGCGCTGACCGAGCTGCCGAGTCGTACGCGCTATGCGTTCGAGATGTATCGCCTGCACGGTGTGCCGCAGAAGGACATCGCCAAGGAGCTCGGCGTATCGCCGACCCTGGTCAACTTCATGATTCGTGATGCGCTGGTGCACTGCCGCAAGGTGTCGGGCAATCGCCGTGATTCGGTGGCTGTGGGTCGTCGTTAAGACCGCGTCGTCCGCACAAAAAAGATCGCAGCCTTGGGCAGCTCCCACACGGTTAACGCGAAACCCGTGCAGGCGCTGCCCAAGGCTGCGATCTTTTGCTTTACGGCAATATCAAGCCAACGTGCACCGATCAAAAAACCGCTCACGCCCCAACATCATCAGCGCTGCACGTTTGTGCGGGAAGTCGAATTGTTTTTCGCAGTGAAAGCATTGGTTTTGCATGTAGCCGATCATCTTCGCGTTGTCGGCACGCGGCTCGGCGACAACCCGTTGAGTCCGTGGTTCGTCGAGAAACAGGTAATGCACCAGCGCCGACAACCAACTCGCCACTTTGTGCGGGCCACGGTGCTCCTCCTCCCCCACCAGCATGTGAATGCCACGGTCGTAATTGTCGGCATCGTAGAACGGCGCGATGCGATCTTCCTTGGCCCAATAGGCTTCGAAATAGGCAAATGGCTGATCGTCGAAACAGCCGATCAGGGTCAGCGTGTGCGGATCGGCGTCGAGTTTGCTCAGGTATTCGCGATGCTGATCGAGACTGCCTTGCTCTTCCCAGAAACTGGCGACTCGCGGGTTGTTCTGCCAGCGATTGAAGCGCGGCAGGTCTGCTTCGATCTCAACCGTGCGCAGAGAAATCCAGGCACCAAGGCGCGCATCAAAACGTCGATAGACTTCACCGCGAGGCTTCACCGGCCGCAGCGGGTGGCGCTTGCCCTGGCTGATCATCATTTGTTGCGGATAACAGCCAGTCAGCGATGTGCCGAGCCACGGTTGCGGCAGTTGCCAGAATAGCGTGCGCTCGCAGCAGTATTCGCCGGCCACTTCAGTGCTCACCAACAGACCACTGAGCAAGGCTGCGGTTGGCGGCTGGTCGAGTTGCCAGGTCAATTGCTGGCACGCCGGGTCTCGAGCAAATAACCAATAACAGGCTGCCCACAGGGCTTGCCCGGGCGGCAAGGCGAAACGCTTGTCGATCTGGATCGGCCCTTTGGCCTCGCGATCAAGGCGCAGGCGAATCAGCGGTTGCCCGTCCAGGCTCAGGCTCAAACGGCTTTCGGTTGCATCGGCTACCAACTGGCTGCCCGAAGGCAGGGCCAGGGCAGTCAGGTCATTCAGGTTGGACATGGGTCGGGCTCACGATAATCGTCGACAGTTCAACGATGTGACGTGACTCGAGGGTAAAAAATTAAGCTCATTTGCAAAAAATACTTAAGCTTCCTTCTTTGAGGATATTTCCTTCAAGCGGATACGGGTCACGTCGTAATCATTTCCGCCGACAGAATTAACATGACTTACCAGTCGCAGTTGCACATTGCTGGAGTTGGCAATGAAGGTGTTACCCACGGTTATCCATGTTCGCGACAGAAGGCGCATCGGCTCCACAATGATCGAATCATTACTTTCCAGCGAGAGTGTGGGTGCCGGATTGGCAGGACTGTTTCTCCGAAGGTCCAGAGTAAATTCATAACGACGGCCCGGCACCAGATACTCATATTCCTTGATCAGATGGATGCCGTTGTTTGGACTCGTATACCCCCAATTCCATAGATAGTCCCCAGTTGCATCACTCTTCACAATGAGATCCAACGGATTCGCTGCGCCAGGTCCTTTCTTCCACCTGTTCCATCCCGTCTCGCCGAAATCTGTGTAGTCATTGAGTAACTGATACGGAAGGTTACGAATATTATGAGTCGTACGCGGAAGTTCCTGGGCAGCTTTAATATCTGATTGACCGTCATACGCGAGATAGCATTCGATCGTCAAAGCTGAATAATCATCCAGGGAGAACAGCCATCCGCGTGGAATAGTCAGCCGGATACCATTGAGATGGCATTCCTCAATCACTGCCGCCTCCAAAAGCCACAGCAATGTCTGGGATGGGTAATCACGTTGGCCCACAGCACGAACCCAGATCTTCTGACCCACGGCAAAAAAAGGTGGGCGGGCTAATTTGACTTCGGGGTCATGAGGGAAACCTGGCAGATACAGCCGTTCAACCCCATCGACAACAGTTACATCTGGAAGAACCGGGACAGGTAGATCAGACCTATCCAGATATTGCACCTGGAGTTCAAGCCTCTGTGATTCCCATGAGGCATTGCCTCGAAAAACCTTATACCAGATAAATAGAGTTTTACCGATGCAGGCACCGATCGTGCTTGCAGGAATAACAAATTCCACGCACCCACTTTCATCACCTTGCTTTTTTTCGAAAGTTGGATTCGGTATACCTGCCGGCCCGGCACAATAAAGAATAATGCTGTCAGCAGTGTCCATTTCATATTTAACGACTGCTGTTGCTCCGCCAAGAGTGTGCATTGGATACAGCGTATTGTTAGTGAGCGCTTCTTTTATTACGGGGACTGGTAAATCCATTTCCCTGGCATGTGTCATTACTCAGACTCCTGCAAGATAGGTTCGTACATCGAATATCAGTACGATCACGATTCAAACAGGAATACTCAGGCTCCACCACTGTCAGTTCTGACAGGTTAATTAACTATTGCCGGGTGGTAGTCTGACGTGTTCAGACTCCAACAGCATCTCGGTCATTGATCGCGCACTGGCACCACGGCAATCCGGTAAGGATCGAAGATCTTCAGCATCTCGCCGCTGTCGCGCAGGCGTTGTAGCAACTTGCTGAACTCTTCGCCGGTAATCGGCGCGGTCGGACGCAGGATGGCGTAGTGGTGGTAGACCTGATCGATGCGCTGGGACACCAGCAATTCATCGCGCACCTTTTCGTTGCGCAGCAGGTAATCACTCAGATAAGAACGGGTCACCAGCGCGATATCCGCGCGCCCGCGCAGCACCATCAACAGATTGCTGTCGTGGGAATAGGTCAGCGTGGCCTTGAAGTTTTGCGCGAGGAATTTCGGGTCGGCATTGAAGCTGGCGAACTCGTAGTGATAGCCACTGAACAGCGCCAGACGCTTGCCGCTGAGGTCGGCAAAATAGTTCTGTTGCCGACCGTCTTCACGTTGGGCGACAAAAATCTCGGCGTCCTCAAGCCCCATATCGACGTCGTTGTGAGGGATTTCCTTCCAGCCCCACTCAGGGTTCTCGAAGATCGCCATGTCGATCCGGCCCTGCTTGAAATCACCGAAACGGCGCGGAATCGACGTCGGTACGAGAACGAACTTATAGTCGCTTTGCAGCCGGTTCAATGCCTCGACCATCTGCGGCAACAGACCGGTGTCGGCACCGTTTTCGGGGCGAACGGTATAAGGCGGAAAGTGCGCGGCACCGACCCGAACCAATTGCGCTGCCTGAGCGGGCAATACCCATAATGCAGCCAGCGCTGCGAGCAATAACCTCGCGGCGGTCCGACTTGGCAAAGACTTCAAAACACCCCACTCCCCGAAAAAATACCCATCAATGCATTCAAGCTAGGCGGTTTCGCCCAGTTAGCCAGTTTCCCGGCCCGATAGAAAGCGCTTCAACGCTCTTCAAGCACCAGAATCAGGGCCTCATCAGCCAACTGATCAAGGCTCAGACTGCCGCCGGCACGGAACCAGGTGGTGGTCCAGGACAGGGCGCCGGTGAGGAAACGCCGAGTGACAAATACGTCGCCGCGAATAAACCCGGCTTCCTTGGCCTCCCCGAGCACCTGTAGCCAAAGATCTTCATAAACATCGCGCAAGGCGAGGACTTTGGCCTGGCCATCCTCAGACAACGAGCGCCATTCGTAGACCAGCACCGCCATGGCTTCGCCGCTGCCGCCCATGATCGACTGCAATTCACAGCGAATCAGCGCCAACACGCGCTCGCGCACATTGGTCGCATCGGCGAGCGCCGCGCGCATCAAAGCGGTGTTGTAGCGGATGGTTTCCTCCATCACCGCACGCAGGATTTCGTCCTTGCTTTTGAAGTGATGAAAAATGCTCCCCGACTGAATGCCCACCGCACCGGCCAGATCGCGCACCGTGGTGCGCTCATAGCCTTTGTTGCGGAACAGGTGGGCCGCCACTTGCAGCAGTTTGCCGCGGGCGCTGTCCGGGTCGGTCAACAGGCCCTGATCGACCAATTCGCGCATGACCCTCAGGGCTTTTTGCTCGTCCACCCGCTCTCTCCTACAGTCGCCCAATCTGTTGCCCCCTGAAACCGCAGGGTTGCGCGCAATTTAAGCCGCCAACGACAACCAAGCAAGCGCTCGGGCAGAAGATATTTCAACTGTTTACAAACCAAGCGCTTGCTTGGTAGCCTCCAGACACTTCTGTCGCAGGTCCCTGAGTCGGAGATAAAAAATGCCAACCACCGTCCGCATCGGATGCGCCAGTGCTTTCTGGGGTGACACCTCTACCGCCGCCGCCCAACTGGTGGACGGTGGACGCCTGGATTACCTGGTGTTCGATTACCTGGCCGAGATCACGATGTCGATCATGGCCGGCGCGCGCATGAAGGATCCGCAAGGCGGGTTCGCCAGCGACTTCATCGAAGTCCTCACCCCGCTGCTGCCGCAACTGGCCGAGCAGAATATCCGCGTCATCAGTAACGCCGGCGGCGTCAATCCCCAGGCCTGCGCCGCCGCACTGCAAGCCGTTTGCGATACAGCCGGCATCAAGCTGAAAATCGCGGTGCTGCTGGGCGATGACCTGCAACCGCAATTCAAGCAATTCGCCTCTCAGGGCATTAGCGAGATGTTCACCGGTGCGCCATTGCCTGCGATGTGCGTCTCGACCAACGCCTACCTCGGCGCGCCGGGCATTGTCGAAGCGTTGCGCCTGGGCGCCGATATCGTTATCACCGGGCGAGTGGTCGACAGCGCTGTAGTCAGTGCCGCGTTGGTGCATGAGTTCGGCTGGTCGTGGCACGATTACGACAAACTCGCCCAGGCCGCATTGGCCGGGCACATCATCGAATGCGGCGCACAGTGCACCGGCGGCAACTTCACCGACTGGCGCGAGGTGCCGGACTACGAGCACATCGGCTTTCCAATTGTTGAAGTCAGCGCCGACAGCCAGTTCATCGTCAGCAAGCCCGAGGGCTCCGGCGGGCTGATCACGCCACTGACCGTCGGCGAACAGATGCTTTACGAAATCGGCGATCCGCAGGCCTATTTGCTGCCCGATGTAATCTGCGATTTCACTCAGGTCAAACTTCAGCAGCGAGGCAAGAACGCGGTGCAGGTGCATGGTGCCAAAGGCCTGCCGCCCAGCGACAAATACAAGGTCAGTGCCACGTATCCGGACGGCTTTCGCTGTACCGCCAGTTGCCTGATCGCCGGCATCGATGCGGTGGACAAGGGCCGTCGCGTGAGCCAGGCGATCATCGACAAGACGTCGGAAATGTTCAGCCAGCGCGGCTGGGGACCTTACAGCGAAACCCACATTGAATTGCTCGGCAGCGAAGCCACCTACGGCCCTCACGGGCAGCGCCACGACAGCCGCGAAGTGGTGATCAAACTTGCCGTGCGCCATCCGAACAAGCAGGCGCTGATTCTGTTCTCCCGGGAGATCGCCCAGGCTGCAACCGGCATGGCACCGGGGCTGACCGGCATCGTTGGCGGACGGCCGACGGTCTATCCGGTTATCCGCCTGTTCTCGTTCCTGATCGACAAAAGCGCCTGCAACCTGCACATCAACATGACCGGTGAAAATCACCCGTGTGCCCTACCCGCGCTGGCCGCACTCGACAGCCAGGACTTGCCAATCGCCGAGCAACCACCCAAACCTCAAGGTCGCGCCGACGCCAGCGTACCGTTGGTGAAACTGGCCGTAGCGCGCTCCGGTGACAAGGGCAATCACAGCAATATCGGCGTCATGCCGCGCAAGCCCGAATACCTGCCGTGGATCGCCGAAGCGTTAACGCCAGCGGTAATCGTCGACTGGATGAGCCACGTTCTGGACCCGATTCACGGCCGGGTCGAACGCTGGTATCTGCCAGGCACCCACAGCCTGAACTTTCTATTGGAAAACGCCCTCGGCGGCGGTGGTGTGGCCAGTCTGCGCATCGACCCGCAAGGTAAAGCCTTCGCCCAGCAACTATTGGAAATCCAGATCCCGGTGCCACAAAGCATCGCCGAACAGTTCGACTAGAGGGTGGTTTGCATGGCTTACGCGTCGATTTTCAATACCGATTTGTTCTGCGGCCAGACCATCATCGTCACCGGCGGTGGCAGCGGCATCGGGCGCTGCACCGCCCATGAACTGGCAGCACTCGGCGCCCATGTGCTGCTGGTCGGGCGCAAACCTGAAAAGCTGCAAAAAGTCGCCGCCGAAATTGCCGAGGACGGTGGTTGCGCGCATTGGCAGGCTTGCGATATTCGCGATGAGGAAGCGGTCAGACAACTGGTCAGCGAATTGATCGCTGACCACGGGCCGATCCATGGATTGGTCAACAATGCCGGCGGCCAATACCCGGCGCCGCTGGCTTCGATCAATCAGAAAGGTTTCGAAACCGTACTGCGCACCAACCTGGTCGGCGGTTTTCTGATGGCGCGGGAAGTGTTCAACCAGTCGATGAGCAAGCACGGCGGCAACATCGTCAACATGCTCGCCGACATGTGGGGGGGCATGCCCGGCATGGGCCATTCGGGCGCGGCGCGTGCGGGCATGGACAATTTCACCAAAACCGCCGCGTTCGAGTGGGGTTACGCCGGGGTTCGGGTCAACGCGGTGGCGCCGGGCTGGATTGCCTCCAGCGGCATGGACACCTATGAAGGCGCGTTCAAAGCGGTGATCCCGACCCTGCGCGAACATGTGCCGCTCAAGCGCATCGGCACCGAATCGGAAGTCAGCGCGGCGATCGTGTTTCTGCTCAGTCCGGCGGCGGCGTTCATCAGTGGCAGTACCTTGAAAATCGATGGTGCGGCCAGCCTCGGCAGTCGCGCCTGGCCGTTGCACAAGGCGTCTCATAGTGAGTCGTTCAATGGTTTTCACCGGGCCTACCTTCCCGATGTGCTCAAGGACAAGGAGTAAGCCATGGCGCAGATCCAGTCCCGACTCGACCCGCACAGCGAGGCGTTCGCCCGCAACCGCGCGGCGATGCTTACCGCCATCGAGCAAGTGCAACAACTCGAACAGAACCTGCTGAACAAGGCCGCTGAAGCCAAGGCGAAATTCGACAAGCGCGGGCAACTGCTGCCCCGCGAACGCCTCAATCTGCTGCTCGACCCCGGCGCACCTTTTCTCGAACTGGCCAGCCTCGCCGGTTACAAACTGCATGACGACAAGGACGGCAGCGCGGCCGGTGGCGGCTTGATCGCGGGCATCGGTTACGTGTCCGGCATACGCGCAATGGTCGTCGCCAATAACAGCGCAATCAAGGGCGGCACGATCTCGCCCAGTGGCCTGAAAAAATCCCTGCGCCTGCAACAGATCGCCCAGGAAAACAAACTGCCGGTCATCACCCTCGCCGAAAGCGGCGGTGCAAACCTCAACTACGCAGCGGAGATTTTCGTCGAAGGTGCGCGCAGCTTTGCCAATCAGGCACGGATGTCAGCGATGGGTTTGCCGCAGATCACTGTGGTGCATGGCTCGGCTACGGCGGGCGGCGCCTATCAACCGGGTTTGTCGGATTACGTGGTGGTGGTGCGCGGCAAGGCCAAGCTGTTTCTCGCCGGCCCCCCGCTGCTCAAAGCCGCGACCGGCGAAGTGGCGACCGATGAAGAACTGGGCGGTGCCGAGATGCACGCGCAGGTCGCCGGCACGGCCGAGTATCTGGCCGAGAACGATGCCGATGGCGTGCGACAAGTGCGCGAGATTCTGCGGATGCTGCCATGGAACGAGCAACTGCCGTGGCTACCGGAGCCACAATACAAAGAGCCTCTTTACCCCATCGAAGAACTGCTCGGCTTGATCCCGGACGATCCGAAAAAACCTTACGACGTGCGCGAAATCATTGCGCGCATCGCTGACGAATCGAACTTCCTCGAGTTCAAGGGCGAGTTCGACCAGCAAACCATTTGCGGCCAATTGAAAATCCAGGGTCGCGCCTGCGGCTTCATCGGCAACAACGGCCCGATCACGCCAAAGGGTGCGAGCAAAGCTGCGCAGTTCATTCAACTGTGCGATCAGAGCCAGACGCCGCTGCTGTTCTTCCATAACACCACGGGGTTTATGGTCGGCACCGAGTCCGAGCAGCAAGGGGTGATCAAACACGGTTCGAAACTGATTCAGGCGGTGGCCAACGCACGGGTACCTAAACTGACAATGGTCGTCGGCGGCTCCTACGGTGCCGGCAACTATGCGATGTGTGGGCGCGGCCTCGATCCACGGTTCATTTTCGCCTGGCCCAACAGCCGCACGGCGGTAATGGGCGGTGCGCAGGCTGGCAAAGTGTTGCGCATCGTCACCGAAGCCAAACAGCACAAGGATGGTCTGGTGCCGGACCCGAAAATGCTCGACATGCTCGAACAGGTCACCGCGCAGAAACTCGACAGCCAGTCCACCGCGCTGTATGGCAGTGCCAACCTGTGGGACGACGGTTTGATCGACCCGCGCGACACTCGCACCCTGCTTGGGTACTTGCTGGATATTTGCCACGAAGCCGACATTCGCGCACTGCAACCCAACAGCTTCGGCGTCAGCCGCTTCTGACGGCCACGGATCTTACGGAGAACAATAAAAATGATCTTCACCCCGGAACACGAAGCACTGCGCCGCACCGTCCGCCAGTTTGTCGAACACGAGATCAACCCGCACGTCGATGAATGGGAAAAGGCCGGACGCTTTCCGATCCACGAGATTTTCCGCAAGGCCGGCGACCTCGGCCTGCTGGGCATTTCCAAACCGGAAAAATTCGGCGGCATGGGCCTTGATTACAGTTACTCGATTGTCGCGGCCGAAGAATTCGGCACCATTCACTGCGGCGGGATCCCGATGTCGATTGGTGTACAGACCGACATGTGTACCCCGGCGCTGGCGCGGTTCGGCTCGGATGAATTGCGCGAAGAGTTCCTTCGCCCGGCAATCACCGGCGAGCAGGTTGGCTGCATCGGCGTGTCGGAAGTCGGTGCCGGTTCGGACGTTGCCGGGTTGAAAACCACGGCGCGCAAGGACGGTGACGACTACGTGATCAACGGCAGCAAGATGTGGATCACCAACTCGCCGAGCGCTGACTTCATCTGCCTGCTGGCCAACACTTCGGACGACAAGCCGCACATCAACAAGTCGCTGATCATGGTGCCGATGACCACGCCGGGGATCAGCCTCAGCTCGCATCTGGACAAGCTCGGCATGCGCAGCTCGGAAACCGCCCAGGTGTTTTTCGACGATGTCCGCGTGCCGCAACGCAACCGCATCGGCCATGAAGGCGCCGGCTTCATGATGCAGATGTTGCAGTTTCAGGAAGAACGACTGTTCGGCGCGGCGAACATGATCAAGGGCCTGGAATACTGCGTCGACAGCACCATCGAGTATTGCAAGGAACGCAAAACCTTCGGCAATGCGCTGATCGACAATCAGGTCATCCATTTCCGCCTCGCCGAATTGCAGACCGAAATCGAATGCCTGCGTGCGCTGGTCTATCAGGCTACCGAGCAATACGTTCGCGGCCAGGACGTTACCCGACTGGCATCGATGGCCAAGCTCAAGGCCGGCCGCCTCGGCCGCGAAGTCAGTGACGGTTGCCTGCAATACTGGGGCGGCATGGGCTTCATGTGGGACAACCCGGTGGCCCGCGCCTATCGCGATGTGCGGCTGGTATCGATTGGCGGCGGCGCCGACGAAATCATGCTGGGGATCATCTGCAAACTGATGGGCATCCTGCCGGGGAAAAAGAAATGAGTGGCCTGCCCGAATGCCAGACGCTGCTTTTGGAACTGCATGGCGGTGTGCTGCACATCACCCTCAATCGCCCGGACAGCCGCAATGCGATGAGCCTGCAAATGGTCAGCGAATTGCGCGCGGTGTTGGCGGCCGTTCGCGATGACCGTGCTGTTCGGGCCTTGGTGCTCAGCGGTAGCGGCGGACATTTCTGCGCCGGCGGCGACATCAAGGACATGGCAAATGCCCGCGCCGAGGGTGCCGAGGCTTACCGGGATTTGAACCGGGCGTTCGGCGCGCTGCTGGAGGAAGCCCAGCACGCGCCGCAAGTGTTGATCTGCGTGCTGCAAGGCGCGGTGATGGGCGGCGGGTTTGGACTGGCCTGTGTCAGCGACGTGGCGATGGCTGATCACAAGGCCCAATTCGGTCTGCCGGAAACCAGCCTCGGCCTGCTGCCGGCGCAGATCGCGCCATTTGTGGTGCAACGCATTGGATTGACTGAGACACGCAGACTGGCGTTGACCGCCGCGCGTTTCGATGGTCATCAGGCGCGGCGTTTGGGGGTCGTGCATTTTGTCGAGCAGGATGCGCAAGCACTGGCCGAGCGGCTGGATGAGGTGTTGCAGCATGTCTTGTGTTGCGCGCCGGAGGCGAATGCCGTGACCAAACAACTTCTGCTGGCCAGTGCCGGGCAACCATCGACTGAGTTGCTGGATGAGGCGGCGCAGTGGTTCAGCGAAGCGGTGACGGGTGCTGAAGGCATCGAGGGCACCATGGCGTTCATGCAAAAACGCAAACCGGGCTGGGCCACCTAAAAGCTTCGCGAGCAGGCTCGCTACCACAACTGAAAGCATTCCAAATGTGGGAGCGAGCCTGCTCGCGAAGAGGCCAGCACATACACCGCAACTTTCGAGGGAACAGCCCATGCCCGCCATCCACAAAATCCTGATCGCCAACCGCGGTGAAATCGCCTGCCGTATCCAGCGCACCGCACAGGCCCTGGGCTACCGCACCGTCGCCGTCTTCAGCGACGCCGACACCGATGCGCTGCACGTACAAATGGCTGATCAAGCCGTGCCGATCGGCCCGGCACCCGTGCTGCAGTCCTATCTGAACGTACCGGCCATTCTCGACGCCGCTCGCCGCAGCGGCGCCGATGCGATCCACCCTGGCTATGGTTTTCTCTCGGAAAACGCCGGGTTCGCCCGCGCCTGCGAACAGGCCGGCCTGATTTTCATCGGCCCAAGTGCCGACGCCATCGAATTGATGGGCAGCAAACGCCTGTCGAAACTCGCCATGCTGGACGCCGGCGTGCCGTGCATCGCCGGCTATCAAGGTGCAGCGCAGGACGACGCCACCTTGCTGAGCGAAGCCGAACGCATCGGCTACCCGCTGATGATCAAGGCCAGTGCCGGAGGTGGCGGCCGCGGTATGCGGTTGGTGCACGACGCTGCGCATTTACCGGCGCAACTGCGCACGGCACGCTCTGAAGCCCTGAATGCATTTGGCAGCGCCGAATTGATTCTCGAACAAGCGGTGATCGACCCGCGGCACGTCGAAGTGCAACTGTTTGGCGATCACCACGGCAACCTGATTTATCTCGGCGAACGCGACTGTTCGATCCAGCGTCGCCACCAAAAAGTCATCGAAGAAGCGCCCTGCCCGGTGATGACCGCCGAGTTGCGCCAAGCCATGGGCGAAGCTGCACTGAAGGCCGGCCGCGCAGTGAATTATGTCGGCGCCGGCACCGTGGAGTTTTTGCTCGACGCGCGCGGGCAGTTCTACTTCCTTGAGATGAACACCCGCCTGCAGGTCGAGCACCCGGTGACCGAGTTGATCACCGGACTCGATCTGGTCGCCTGGCAATTGTCAGTGGCCGAGGGGCGGCCTCTGCCGTTGACGCAAGCGCAAGTCCAGCTCAATGGCCATGCCATGGAAGTGCGGCTTTATGCTGAAGACCCCGCGCAAGATTTTCTGCCGCAAACCGGGCGCATCCAAGGATGGGAACCCGCGTTGCAACACGGCGCGCGGATTGACCATGGTTTGCATGAAGGACAAACGGTCAGCCCGTTCTATGACCCGATGCTCGGCAAACTGATCGCTCACGGTGCCACCCGTGAAGAGGCCCGGCGCAAACTGCTGCGCGCGGTGCAGGACACGGTGTTGCTGGGCGTGCAAAGCAATCAGCGCTTGCTCGAAAGTCTGTTGCAACATCCACAATTCATCAGCGGTGAATTCAGCACCGGATTCATTCCCCAGCATTTCAGCGATCACCAAAGCCTGCATACACACACGCCGAGTGCCGAAGAACTGGCCATCGCAGCCGTGCTGTTTTATCTGGCATCGGCGCAACAACACCGCGCGCCATTGAGCGGCTGGCGCAACAACGCCAGCGTGCCGCTGCATTATCGGCTGGGTCTTGATGAACAGGACTGGACCGCGCAACTGCTCAGGTGCGCGGGGGATGTGATTGAGGTGCACGTCGCTGAACGCGCCCTCGAACTGAAACTCATCGATCACAGCACATGCTCGGTGACACTTGAAATCGATGGCTTGCGCCAACGCCACGCCTATCGCCTCGATGCCGGGCAACTCTGGCTGTTCACCCATCCCGGCAGTCTGCACCTGGAGGATCGAACTCACGCGGTGATCGGCAGTCAGACCAGCGTCAGTTCCGGCACCTTGAAGGCGCCGATGGACGGTGCCATTGTCGACGTACTCGTCAGCGAAGGCAGTGCGGTCAGCAAGGGTCAATTGCTGGCGGTGCTGGAGGCAATGAAAATGGAGCATCCGCTCACGGCCGGCATCGACGGCGTGCTCAAGCGGGTGCAGGTCAAGGTCGGCGATCAGGTAAAAAATCGTCAGGTTCTGTTGCAGGTCGAGTAGTCGCCCGAGCGCATCCGCGGGGTTTGACTACGCTCTGAATTATCAGAACGCGGAAATCAGGAACCCTGCGATGCCACACTGGCTGGTCATTGATTTGGAAGCTACCACCGACGAGGGCGGCTGGCCGGTCACGGAAATGGAAATCATCGAGATCGGCGCCACGCTGGTCGATCGTGCCGGGCGCGAGCAAGATCACTTTCAGCGCTTCGTCAAACCGACACGGCGCCCCTTGTTGACGCCCTTCTGTCGCCAGCTCACGCACATCACCCAGGCCAATATCGACGCGGCACAGACCTTGAACGAAGTTTGGCCGGCGTTCGAACGCTGGCTTGCTCAGCATCAGTCACGCCTTGAAGGCTGGGCCAGTTGGGGCGATTACGACCGCAAGCAGTTGTTGCAGGAATGGCAGCGCCTGCAAATCGACAGTGGGTTGAGCAAAGTGCCGCACATGAACCTCAAGCAACGCTTTGCCAAAGCCCGGCGTCTGGAGCGGCCGCTGGGGCTCAACGGTGCGCTTGCACTCGCTGGCATGCAGTTCAGCGGCCAGCAACATCGAGCGCTGGAAGACGCGCGCAATACGGCGCGGCTGTTGCCTTTGGTATTGCCACTCTAGGGTCAACTCTCGACTTGCCGGACTGGCGCCGGGCAGGTGACGGCGTTGAAAGCCTTGTGCATACTGGCCGCCCCACTTTTTAGCCCTTTTCGAGGAATCGCCCATGTTTAAAGTCAACGAGTACTTCGACGGCACCGTCAAGTCGATCGCCTTTGGCACCGCTGAAGGTCCGGCGACCATCGGCGTCATGGCCCCGGGCGAATACGAATTCGGCACTGCCCAGCGTGAAATCATGCACGTGGTGTCCGGCGCACTGACGGTCAAACTGCCAGACAGCACCGACTGGGAAACCTTCGCCGCCGGCAGCCAGTTCAACGTACCGGCCAACAGCAAGTTCCAGCTGAAAGTCGCCGTCGACACGGCTTACCTGTGCGAATACCGCGGCTAAACCGCTGGTTTCGAAGCGCCAATGAAAATGCCCGTGTCCAAGGACACGGGCATTTTTTGTTTCAGTGACGGGTTACTCGAGAATCTCGACCGGCATTCCGACCTCAAGACGACCGTTGCTGTCATTCACCAGGTTCTGCCCGAACATCGCACCGTCAGCCTGCGCGCGGGTCTTTTGCAACGTCGCCAGCGGTTCGCGGTCAGCACTGCGCTCACCGGTTTGCGGGTCGATGGTGGTGAGGATGCAGCGTGAGCACGGCTTGACCACGCGGAACTCGACGTCGCCAACGCGAATCCGCTTCCAGCCATCCTCGGCATAGGCCTGACTGCCTTCTATCACCAGATTCGGCCGAAAACGCAGCATTTCCAGCGGTCGTCCGACCTCCTGCGACAAATGCTGCAGCGATGCCTCACCGATCAGCAACAACGGAAAACCGTCGGCTAACGCGACCTGATCGTCATCCTTGCCAAAACCGGCCTGAGTCATACGTGCACGATCCAGAGGCATTTGCACCAGACGGGTCGGCTTACCAATGAAATCACTGACCCATCGCGCCGCCTCATCACCTGCATCCGGCACCCGCAAGGTGTCTCGCCAAATGGTCACGCCGCGAAGTTCGGCGTCGTTACCGGGCAAGTCGATTTCGATCGAAGCACGTTCTGGCGCACTCAGGGTCAGGCCGCCGTGGGCATTCCACAGCGCTGACAGCTGGCTCATTTTCGCTTCGGCGCGCTGAGTCAGGAAACGGCCGCTGGCTTCGTCCACCAGCATCCAGCGTCGATCGCCATCAAGCCCCAGCTTGTCCAGGTCGATTCCTTGCAGAACCTCGCCCTTGCCGGATTTCAACGGATAACGATAAAGCGCGCTCAGACGCAGCATGGCCAGCTCCCTGGTAGGCAAAAAAAGCCACCCTATACGAGCTGCTCATGGAATCAAAGAGCAAACTGTGGGAGCGAGCCTGCTCGCGATGACGGACTCACATCCGACAAACTATTGGCCGGACTATCGGCATCGCGAGCAGGCTAACTCCTACAGTTTCAAACGGTGTTGTGATCAGGCCGGTACTTCATCAAGCATCAGGCGTTGGCGCACCACATCGACCAGTTTGTCCGGCTGGAACTTGGAAAGGAAGTTATCGCAGCCGACCTTCTTCACCATGGATTCGTTGAAACTGCCGGACAGGGAGGTGTGCAGCACCACGTACAGGCCGCGCAAGCGTGGGTCATTGCGTATTTCGGTAGTCAGGCGATAGCCGTCCATTTCCGGCATTTCCGCGTCGGTGAACACCATCAGCAGTTTGTCGGTCATGTTCACGCCGGTGTCGGCCCAGGCTTTGAGCATGTTCAGCGCCTTCAAACCGTCGCTGGCAATGTGCATTTTCACGCCGAGCTGTCCAAGGGTGTCACGCAACTGCGAGAGCGCCACATTGGAGTCGTCCACCAGCAGCACTTCGCGGCCACGGGCGCGCTCCAGGACCGGATCATCGAGTTTTTCACGCGAGACCTTGGCGTTGTAAGGGACGATCTCGGCGAGCACTTTCTCGACGTCGATGATTTCCACCAGTTGATCGTCGACCTTGCTGATCGCCGTCAGGTAGTGCTGACGGCCGGCGCTGGCCGGTGGCGGCAGAATGGCTTCCCAGTTCATGTTGACGATGCGATCTACACCACCAACGAGGAAGGCCTGCACCGAGCGGTTGTATTCGGTGACGATGATGGTGCTCGTCGGGCTCGGCACCAATGGACGCATACCGATCGCTTGCGAAAGATCGATCACCGGCAACGTCTGCCCGCGCAGGTTGACCACACCGCAGACAAACGGGTGACGCTGAGGCATCAGGGTCAGCTTCGGCAGTTGCAGCACTTCCTGAACCTTGAACACGTTGATCGCAAACAACTGGCGCCCGGCCAGTCGAAACATGAGAATTTCCAGGCGATTCTCACCCACCAGTTGCGTGCGTTGGTCTACCGTGTCGAGAATGCCGGCCATCAATGACTCCTGGGCTTGTTCTGATGAATTCACTAAGAGGGGTTATCGGCTACGAATGCCGAATCTTGATCCCCATGGAAATCGCTTTCAAAATGCCATATCGGGGCATTGATGTCACATTAACATCATGCTTTACTGGCGCTGAGTTTTTCATCTGCTAATGTCTTTGCGGCGCGACCACGGTTTGCACTGTAGGTTCCCGCGCCTAAGGGATTCCCCTAGTAACAATCAGGCCCAACCTGATATTCGCAATATCCAATAGCCATTAATGTGACGCCATTCTCATTGCATGAACGGAGTCAGGCTATTGTGTGCGATCGCAGTTCAGCGGAAACAACCCCTCTGGAACGTCTCAGTCTGTGCTCCTGCACGTCTGGGCGCGATCTCCCGACGATCCACGATCGTCGTCACACACGGCATCCCCTCAGTAGCCATGATGTTGTGGAGATAAGCATGCCGATCGACCGTAAAGAGTGGGCGCAACGCTTCCCGGAATTTCTTGTCGAGGCTGAAACGCTCCTGGCCAAGTCCGAAGAATGCCTCAGCCATCTGCAGATGATCAGCAACGACAAGGACGCTATCGACTGCATGCTCAGCACCCTTCTCAAACTCGCAAGCAGGGCTGAAGCTCTGGCGCTTGAGGCGATTTCCGAGTTTTCCCTGCACATCTACGGCCTGCTCGATCTGGCACAGGATCACGTGGATCTGCACGAACAGGCCCTGGATGCGCTTAAGGAATGCTTCACACTGATGGCCTGGCAGCTTGAACTGGTCGATCATAAAACCGGGCAACTGAGCCTCGATAAAACCGAACAGACCTCACTGCTCGAAGCGTTTGCCGCTCACGTCGGACAAACTCAGTTTCAACCAATACTGAAAACCAACCGCTTGCCATTGCTGAACTATTCGGAACGACAGGCCTGATTCGGCATGACGGTGATCGTCGAGGTTGCCGGGCCACACCCTCATTGTCGTAATTGCATAAATCGTATCTGCCAGCGACAAATCAAATAAATATTCACACCGGACAACAGCGTGTATCTCCTGCCGGGCTAGGGGTTTGCCTGTGTCTGAAGAGTTCCAACTTCTGGCAATGCAGATACTAATCCAACTCAATATATCGATATTTCCATTATGGAACTCGCGTCCAACATGCCGTATTTCCTGACCCATTGGACATATATAGCAAACGCGACCAACGGTATCTTAAGTGGTATTATGCCGCCCACTAATTGCTTCCAAGTTAATGGCACAGTGACTCCATAGAAAGGCATCCACCCGAAGTTGGTGATCCTGTACATTCACTGAACCACGTTGAAATCCTTAGCATTATTGGCACCCTTTACAGACAGAGACCCGCCAGCCACCGGCCGGTCTACCCGCAGCGAACATCCATTGGCTCCATCCGTTATGTACGCCAGCCTCAAGTCAATCACTACATGGCCTCCCTCCCGGGAAAATGCGCGTCGGTTCACACTCATTCTGTGCGTCGCTGCAGCCCTTGGCAGCCTGCTGACCTACGGGTTTTCCGCGCAACTTTACCTGGGCGTTCTGTTACTGAATATTGCCGCCACCGCCTGTGTCTGGGTGCAATATCGGCTGTCACGCAAATCGATAAAATTCCAGCCACAGGAACTTGCTGACCGTCTGCTGGAAGTCCAGGAAAACGAGCGTCACCGGCTCAGCCGAGAATTGCACGATGATATCGGCCAATTGCTGACCGCCGCCAAGCTGCAAGGCGAATGGCTCAAACGACGCATGCCGGAAGATTTGCAGGAACACTGCACCACACTTTGCGAAACCCTCGAAGAGACGCTGAACAAAGTGCGCGATGTATCGGCCATTCTCAATCCCCGCCAGTTGACCAGCCTCGGTCTTGAGGCCAGCCTGCGAGCGCATCTACTCAAGACAATGACCAATACCAGCGTGCACTGGAGTCTCGATTGCCAGCAGCGCCTCAATGGTATTCCGGAAGAAATGGCGGTCGCCGCTTTCCGCATCACCCAGGAAGCCGTCACCAATATTTTGCGTCATGCACAGGCGAAAAACCTGCTGATACGCGTGCAGCGCCTGCCGAAAGGCTTGACGCTGCTGATCAGTGATGACGGTCTGGGGTTCGCCCCAGCCGCCAATCCAGGTCGTGAAGGACAGCGGGGCATGGCCGGGATGGCCGAACGGATCGAGCAATTGGGTGGCACCCTGAGCGTTACCAGCGAGCCTGGCAAGGGCACTCAAATCGAAGCACTTCTCCCCTGGGCGCCGCGGGCACTCGAGCGGGCCAGTACGAATAAGGTTATGCGTTGACTTGCAACTTACTTCTGGTGGATGACCACTCGCTGATCAGGGCCGGCGTTCGCGCTCTGGTGCTGGATATTCCAGGTTACGCGGTTATTGGCGAAGCCAATGATGGCTCGCAACTGCTCGAAATGGTCGAGCAGCTCAGCCCCGACATCGTGCTGTTGGATATTTCCATGAAGCAAACCGGCGGCCTGGAAGCCCTGCAACGACTCAAACGTGTGCGGCCCCAGAGCAAAGTGCTGATTTTGTCGATGCACACCGATCCTGCATTGATCATGCAGGCATTGGAGTCCGGCGCTCACGGCTATCTTCTTAAAGACACCACGGCCACCGAGCTCGAACACGCTCTGGAAGCCTTGCGCAATAACGAGCGTTACCTGAGTCCGGCCATCGCCCACACCGTGATCAATCAGGCACTGACTCGCAATCAGAAGCAGCCGGAAATCGCCGAATCGCACAACCTCACGGCTCGACAACTGGAAATCCTGCGGCTGATCGTGCGTGGGAAATCCACCCGGGAAATTGCCAATGGCCTGGGCTTGAGCATCAAAACTGTCGAGACCCACCGCTCGCAGATCATGAAGCGCCTGCAAATCTACGATGTGGCGGGCCTGGTGCTTTTCGCGGTACGCGAACAGATCATCAGTCTGGACGATTGAGCGCCAGATTTTCGCTCAATAGCGGCGAGTCCTTCGGCAGGTGTATCTGCAACGCCGCCGGGCGCGCCTCGAAGCGCATGCTGTCGCCCTCCAGAGGTTCACCGTCAAGATTGATGTAAAGCCCCTCGGCTACCTTGATTTCAACCCAAGGCAAGCGAGTTCGGACAAACATACTGTCGATGCCGAATCCATCGCTGAGCAGGTTTTTCAATGTCCCCACCAATTCCTGTGGCGCTGGCAGGATACTGATATCCAGCAACCCGTCGTCAGCCAGCGCCTGCGGGCATAAAACATGCCCGCCGCCAGCCTGGCGACCATTGCCGATGCCCAACGCCAGCAGCTCGCCACTCCAGTGGAAATCCGGCCCCTGCAGCTCGCCATAAGCGGCGTGCAGTTCGCTGAACCGGGTCAAACCAGTGAACAGATAGGCTGCCCCGCCGAGTACCTTTTTCAGATCCTCTGAAGTATTGGCCGTGACCTGACTGCCAAAACCGCCCGTAGCCATGTTGAGGAAAATTTGCCCGCCCACTTCACCCAGATCAATGTCACGCGGCGGTACATCGAGGAGTTCAAGCGCCTCGGCCGGCTCCAGCGGAATCCCCGCTGCGCGGGAAAAATCGTTAGCGGTACCCAAAGGCAAAAGGACAAGACTGGCTTTCCCCGGGTGGGCCGCAAGGGCCTCGGCGATGTCGCGCAACGTACCGTCTCCGCCGCCGGCGATAATTTTCGTGTACCCGTCCGCCAATGCTTGCTCGACCCAGCGCTGGGCATCCCCCGCCTCCCAGGTCAGGCGCACCGCCAATTCCCAGCCTTGCTCGCGTTTGTCCTCGACCGCGGTGCGAACCGCCTCGTTGAGTGCCTGCTTGCCATGCAGAATCAACAGTGCCCGGCGTTCACTCATAGCGTCACTCCCTGAATTGAATCGGTTGAAACATCTTGACCACCGTGGCGCGCAAAAAAGCCCTGAGAATGGCAAACAAATCTTTCGTCTGGCTGAGGCGTCCTACACAGCGGTATTTTTTCTTACAAAACATGAGGAATCGGCTCAATTGACCCGGTAGGACAGTTGGTTCACCGTGTGCGAGCGGTATCAATCATCAATCCGACTACACAAGGACGTGCATGTAATGAGAGGTTACTCCAAGGGTTTTAGCAATTGTAAAGAGGGCAAATATTGCAGGCAGGGGTTTGAAGCAGCAGATGGATATCTCCATGCCAGGTCGTGAAGCCAGAATGCCAGTGAATCCGATTGCACCCCTCGCCGAATGTCGCGCGAATCACTCGTCCGATTTCAAGAAGACCACTGGAGAAGTTGATATGGAACCTCGTGTGACCGAACTGGAAACCCACCTCAAATATATTCGACGGGACATGGACGAAGTCCGCAGTGACGTCAGAACGATCAAACATCGTCTGGCCTACTCGGCGGGTGCAACCGCCGTAGTGATGGGCCTGCTGGGTTGGGTGGCCAACAGCCGATTCGACCAGCTGGTTACCCTGCTAAGCCATTGAGCGAATGAAACTTTGCAGGCACCGGCTGGATCAGCCCATGCCTGCATTTGCGAAACAGGATTCAGCCCAGGAGTTCACTTAGAGGGATGAAGACGACCTCGTCTCCTTCGAGCAGTGTGCGCCCCTCCAGCACTTCCACCAATCCGTCTGCCCATGCGGCGCTGCGCAGCACACCCGAGCTCTGGTTGCGGTAAATAGTCGCCCGCCCCTGCTCCAGACGGCCCCGCAGATATTCACGCCGATTACCGGCAACTGGCCAGACAAAGCCTGCTGGTACCGGGAACTTCAACGGCTCGACGTCCTGCACCCCCTGGCGTCGCAACAGATAAGGCCGGGCCAGTAATGCAAACGTCACCAACGTCGAAGCCGGATTGCCAGGCAACCCGATAACCGGCACATTGCGGAAATGGCCGAATGTCAGCGGTTTACCGGGCTTGATCGCTAGCTTCCAGAGGGCCAACTCCCCTTCTTCTCGCAAGGCGATACCGAGAAAATCAGCTTCCCCCACCGAGACACCACCGGTGGAAAGAATCAAATCAACATCCTGCAACTCACCCAAACGGACACGGGTGGTGGCGAGATCATCCGGCAAAATACCGGCGTCGATCACTTCGCAGCCCAGGCGCTCCAACCAGCTGCACAGCAACACCCGATTGCTGTTGTAGATCTGACCCGGCCCCAGCGGCTGCCCCGGCTCGACCAATTCGTCACCGGTGGAAATCACCGCCACGCGAACCTTGCGCACAACCTTAACGCCGGCACAGCCCAGCGAGGCAACCAAACCCTGCTCTATCGGGCCAAGCCGGGTTCCGGCCGGCAAGATCAACTCGCCGACCGTGGTTTCCTGGCCTTGCGGGCGAATGTTCTGGCCAATCTTCATCGGCTGGATGAAGCGCACGCTTCCATCAGCCTGAACCTCAGCGTTTTCCTGCATTTCTACGCAATCGGCGCCCGGCGGTACCGGTGCCCCGGTGAAAATCCGCGCGCACGTGCCGGGTTTCAGGGCTTGCGGAGATTGTCCGGCGAACACCTTTTGACTGACCGTCATGGCTTCGCCCGTCCAGTCGACCAGGTTCAGGGCATAACCGTCCATTGCGCTGTTCGGCCAGGGTGGCAAATCCAGGGTCGAAACGAGGTCTTCGGCCAGCACTCGGCCCTCGACCTGCGCCAGCGGCAAATATTCCTGCTCGGCAATCGGTGACGCTTCAGCCATTTCCAGCAGACGCGCCAGCGCAACTTCGACGGGCATCAGCGAGCCCGTCTTGCCCGGCTTACCCACGGGATTCACAAGGCGCGGCCTGCTTCAGATGAGTGACGAAATTGCATGGACGGTGACGAGCGTCCAGTTGCTCACCGAGAATGCCATCCCAACCCGTGCGCACGGCGTTGGTCGAGCCTGGCAGACAGCAAACCAGCGTACCGTTGGCCAGACCGGCCAGCGCACGGGACTGCACGGTAGAGGTGCCGATATCGGCCACCGATATCTGTCGGAACAACTCGCCAAACCCATCCACTTGCTTGTCGAGCAGGCACGCTACAGCTTCCGGCGTACTGTCGCGACCGGTGAACCCGGTGCCACCGGTAATCAGCACAACCTGCACCACATCGTCGGCGATCCAGTTGGCGACTTGCGCGCGAATTTTGTAGAGGTCATCTTTAAGCAGGACCCGCGCCGCCAGATTGTGGCCGGCCGCTGCCAGGCGGTCGACAAAGACCTGGCCTGAGGTGTCGGTTTCCAGAGTACGGGTATCACTGACAGTCAGCACCGCGATATTGAGCGGCACGAAAGGTACATCAGCCTTGGCTTTCATAGGCTCGTCCAGTTGTAGGAGAAACGGTGCGGTGTTATATCACAGCGCCCTGTTTTTTCGCCGCCCCTGTGGAGAGCTGCCATGACCTTTGATACGCAACTGCCGCCCTGCTCCATTCTGCTCCTGGCGGGCGGGCGCGGCCAGCGCATGGGCGGCCAGGACAAAGGTCTGGTGCAATGGCAGGGCGAACCGTTGATTGCGCATTTGCAGCGCAAGACCCGTCCGCTGACCGATGACCTGATCATTTCCTGCAACCGCAATCGCGAGCGTTACGCGCCGCTTGCCGATCAATTGGTGGAGGATGACGAAGGCGACTTTCCAGGGCCGTTGGCCGGTATTCGCGCAGGCCTGAAAGCTGCGCGACATTCGCACTTGCTGGTACTGCCTTGCGATGTCCCGCTGATCGACCATGCATTGCTGCAAAGCATGCGCGAGTCCGCCAATCAGAACCCTGAAAAACCTTTAATGTTGTGGCATGGCGAACATTGGGAACCGCTGTTGTGTGTGATTCCGGCAGCTCTTTCACCGGCATTCGAAAACGCCTGGAACGCTGGCGAACGCAGCCCCGGTCGGGTCATGCGCGAGCTGGGTGCCATGGCGCTGAAATGCCCCGACAACGACCCGAGACTGGCCAACCTCAACACTCCCGAACTGTTAAATGCTCACAACACTGTGTCAGACTGACACTATTCAAGGAACTCTCACGCCTTGTATACGTCTCAAGCTCAGTAACCAAAAGAATTCCCATTCGGAGACACACTCATGACTCAACGGACCCTCGCCACTTTCATGCTCGCACTGGGCCTTGCTACCCTCGCAGGTTGCTCCTCGCCTACAGTGATCACCTTGAATGATGGTCGCGAAATCCAGGCCGTCGACACCCCGAAATACGATGACGATTCGGGCTTCTACGAGTTCCAGCAACTGGACGGCAAAGAAACACGCATCAACAAGGATCAGGTTCGTACCGTTAAAGAGCTGTAAGCTCAACGGCGACGCCGGACACAGAAAAGCCCGCATTGATTGCGGGCTTTTTCATGGGCGCTCGAAAAGTTGCTACGACGTCACCACTGCAAAGTGATACGACTTTCGAACTCGCGCTCCTCACCAGTGACCGGGTCGATAAAACGCAAGCCCTGCGCCAGAAGCTTCAACGGATGAGCGTAGTCATCCTCAACGTCCTTCAGTGCGTCCGGGTAAAACGGGTCATTGCAGATACTCGCGCCTAGCGCGGTCATGTGTACCCGAAGCTGATGTTTTTTGCCGGTCACCGGGTACAGGCCATAACGCCAAAGGTCGCCATTCTTTTCCCGAACCTCTACCGCCGTTTCGGTGTTGCTGACACCGGGCCCCTCTTGCATTCGGAAAAACGGTTCGCCATCGACCAGACGGCTTTTGTGCACCAAGGGAAAATCGAGTCCAGGCAATGCCGGGGCAATGGCTTCGTAGCGCTTGTCGATCTGTCGCGTTGGAAACAGCGACTGATAGGCGGAACGGGTTAGCGGGTTGGCCGAGAAAATCACCAGCCCCGCGGTATGCCGGTCGATCCTGTGCAGGGGCACCAGATGGGGATTGTCCAGACGCCGGATCAGCCGGCGCAGCAAGGTCTGCTCTACGTACTCGCCGGCCGGCGTCACTGGTAGAAAATGCGGCTTGTCAGCCACCACCAGGTGCTCATCGGCATAGAGAATCGACTCGACCACAGGGATCGGTTTTTCGTCCGGCACTTCGCGAAAGTAGTGAATGCGCAGGCCTTCCTTGTAGGGCAAATCCAGCGCAATCGGCTGACCGTGAGCATCCAGCACCCGCCCCCGAGCGATCCGGTCCAGCCACTGCTCGCGTCCAATGGCGCTGAAATGCTCGCACAAGCAATCGAGTACGGTCAGCCAGGCGCCGGGCGGCAGACAAAGCGTGCTGGCCTGATTCTGTGCAGCGGAAAACGTTGATGTGGACATATGCAAATTCGAACCCTCAATGCAGGCCGGCATTATCCAGCACTGAGGGAAACGAACCTAGCGCAGAATCCTCAGGCCGGAATCGATTTGAGCGCCGCCGCGTCGGTGAACTCCTTGAGCCAGCGCAACACGTCGACAGCCTCCCAACGACCCGGGTCATACAAGGCGTACATCAGACCCTGATACCCGACCACGTCCAGTTGCTTGTGATAACCGGCGCGCTGAAACAAGGCTTCGATCTCTGCAAAACACGTATTGAAATGCAGCTTGTTGAATGGGGTCTTGCCTTCCGTGACCAACCCGTCCAGGCGCAATTCCAGAACGGCCTCGCGCACCACGTCAACCGACATCCGGTTCACGCTGTTCTTCAACTGTTCTACATTGACCACGGTTCGTCCCTCTGACCCAATTACTGTATGAACATACAGTAACCGAATAAGCCGGGAAGTGCCAAGGGATGGATTTGTGCTGGCGACCAGCGGGCGCTGCAAGGGAACAGGCTAACTCAGGAAATTCACAACCTCGTCGGCGCTGAATGGCCAGTCCAGTTCCGCTCCGGTGTCGACTCGCCGCAGCACCGGAATCCGCAGGCTGTAAGCCTCATACCAGGATTCGTCTTCGGCGATATCCACCAGTTCAACCAGCAGGCCGTGTTCGACGAGAGGCATCAGCTCAGCTTCAGCGACTTCACACAGATGACACCCCAGGGTGCCGAACAGCTGACATTCAGGAGGCATGATTGCTCAACCACAAATTAATCCGCCTATTCTAGGCCGCCACTGAAAACCCGTCGAGCCACCGCCGCCCAAAGGCTTGAGCGCATGTGCAGCAGCTGGCGCGCAAAACCCTGATGCAAATCAGCGCACGCAAAAGACGATTACGCGATGCTTACGGTTTTTTTGCTTCTACGCTTGAGAAGCCAGAGCCTGACCTCGGAGTGTCTAGTGTTTGCCAACCTGTTGATCATCCTTGCCTCATCCCTAGTGGTGATTGCACTGTTTCGCCGCCTGCGGCTGCCACCAGTATTGGGCTATCTGTGCGTGGGATTGCTGGTCGGCCCCAATGCATTCGATTGGGTCAATGAGAGTGAACATCTGCCCGACGTGGCGGAGCTGGGCGTGGTGTTCCTGCTTTTTTCCCTCGGCCTGGAGTTTTCCCTTTCAAAGATGATCGCCTTGCGCCAATTGGTGTTTCGTCTTGGCAGTCAGCAAGTATTGGTCAGCGCGGCAGTGCTGGGCCTGTTATTGATGCTCCTGGGCATGCCTATAACGCCAGCGTTTCTGCTCGGCGCCGGGCTCGCGTTGTCCTCCACGGCGATCGTGACCAAGGAATTGGGCAGCCTCGGTGAGGTGTTCAGCAGCCACGGCCAGAATGCGGTCGGCGTCTTGCTGTTTCAGGATGTGGTCGCGGTGTTGCTGCTGACCCTGGTGCCCGTTTTCGCCGGCAGCAGCGATCAGGCCTGGTACTGGGCATTGCCGCTGACGCTGGCGAAAACCGTGGTGTTGTTTGTCGGTCTGTTGCTGGCCAGTCGTTGGTTGCTGCCCCGGCTGTTCCACGAAGTCGCGGCCTCACGCTCGGCAGAATTATTCGTGCTGCTGGCGCTGGTGATTGTGCTGCTTACCGCGTGGCTGACTCACTTGCTCGGCCTGTCTCCCGCCCTGGGTGCTTTTCTGGCCGGCATGTTGCTGGGTGAAAGCCATTACCGGCATCAGATCGAAGCCGATATCCGGCCCTTCCGCGACATTCTGCTCGGGGTGTTTTTTGTCAGCATCGGCATGCTGATCGACCTGCAATTATTCGTCAGCGACGGCCTGTTGATCCTCGGACTGACTGTCGGCTTGATGATCATCAAAGGCGTCGTGGTGGCGTTGCTGGTGAAGTGGCGCGGCAGTGACAGTGAAACCGCATGGCGCAGTGGTCTGGCCCTGGCTCAGGGAGGCGAATTCTGCTTCGCGCTGATGGCGCAGATGCAACAGAACAGCATGCTGCCCGAAAAGCTTGGCGCCTTGCTGCTTGCAGCGACGTTCTGCTCGATGCTGCTGACCCCCATCCTGTTACGCGCCGCCCCACGCATCGCCACGGCCCTGCACCGCAAACCCAATGAGGAAGCACAGATCGAGCACATCAGCGCGCTCAACGCCGACCTCGACCAGCATGTGGTGATTTGCGGATACGGACGGGTCGGTCAATCCATCGGCCGCTTCATGCGTAACGCAAAGCAGCCTTACATCGCTTTGGACAATGACCCGGTGCGGGTACAGGAAGCCGCCACCGAAGAAAGTGACGTGCATTACGGCGACTCATCACGCGGTGACTTGCTCACCGCCGTCGGCCTGCTACGCGCAAAACTGCTAGTGATTGCGGTGGATCAAACCGACGTTGCGATGCGCATTCTCAAGGAGGCACGTCGCCTCAATGATCAAATACCGATCCTGGTACGCACCCGCGACGACAGTGAATTGGCCGAACTCAAAGCTGCCGGCGCCAGTGAAGTGGTGCCGGAGCTGTTGGAATCGAGCCTGATGCTCGGCTCTCACGCCTTGATCATGCTCGGCTTGTCGGCGCGACAAGTACAAGAGAAAGCCGATCAAGTGCGAAGAGACCGATATCGCCTGCTGCACGGTTTTTATTCCGGAGCCAATGATGAAGAAACCTAATCCTGGCTCACCGCGCCGATCTTGTGCACCGACAGGTCGGCGCCGTAATACTCTTGTTCCTGACTCAGGCGCAGCCCATGCAGCGCCTTGATCGCGCCGTACACCACAAAACCACCGATCAACGCCACCGCCACGCCGAGCGCCGTGCCGATCATCTGGCTGATCACGCTGACGCCGCCAAGCCCGCCGAGCGCGGTCTGGCCGAAAATCCCGCAGGCAATCCCGCCCCACACGCCGCACAAACCGTGCAACGGCCACACGCCCAGCACATCGTCGATGCGCCACTTGACCTGCGCCGCCGTAAAGCACCAGACAAACAGCGCGCCGGCGATGGCCCCGGTCACCAGAGCACCGACCGGATGCATCAGATCAGAACCTGCGCAGATCGCCACCAATCCGGCCAGCGGGCCGTTATGCAGAAAGCCTGGGTCATTGCGCCCGACGACCAATGCCGCCATGGTGCCGCCGACCATCGCCATCAACGAGTTGACCGCCACCAGGCCGCTGACGCCTTGCAAGGTCTGTGCGCTCATCACGTTAAAGCCGAACCAGCCGACAATCAGAATCCACGAGCCCAATGCCAGAAATGGAATGCTCGATGGCGCGAAGGCCACCAGTCGTCCGTCGCGATAACGCCCGTTGCGCAGCCCCAGCAACAGTACCGCCGCCAGCGCCAGCCAGCCGCCCATGGCATGCACCACCACGGAACCTGCAAAATCATGAAACGCGGCGCCGAACCGAGCCGTCAGCCAGGCCTGCAGACCATAGTTGCCGTTCCAGATCATCCCTTCGAAAAACGGATAGATGAACGCAACGATCAGCGCCGTGGCGCACAACTGCGGAACGAAGCGCGCGCGTTCGGCAATGCCTCCGGAGATAATTGCCGGGATCGCCGCTGCGAAGGTCAGCAGGAAAAAAAACTTCATCAGCCCATAACCATGATCGGCGCTCAACACTGCCGCCGGCTGCATGAAGGTCACACCATAAGAGATCCAGTAACCTATAAAGAAATAGGCCAGGGTCGAGACAGCGAAATCGCTGAGAATCTTCGACAGCGCGTTAACCTGGTTTTTCTGGCGTACCGTACCGACTTCCAGAAAGGCGAAACCGGCATGCATCGCCAGCACCATCACCGCACCGATCAGGATGAACAACGTATTGGAGCTGTGAACCAATGTTTCCACAGCGCTTTGCAGATTTTCCATAAAGAGGCAGACCTGAAAGATAAAAAGGCACCAAAGCAGTTCATGCACACATTTCATGCACCAAGTTGCGCCCGAACAGTCATGAACCTGAGGGTCCGATGAACCGCTTTGGCGCACGAGCTCGATGTGCTGGCACGAACCGGCATAATTTGCGTCAGGCGTTTGCGGCCTGTACGCCCGGCAACAGCGCACGACTGACCACCGACGCACCACGACACAGCAAAAGTTGTACCAGTCATTTGTACTGAACCTTCGCGCAAGGCTCATACTCGAACGATTCAGAAGCCACATATACGGAGATCCACCCATGGCCAGCATCAAGGCAAAGACTGCTCAAGACATCCTGATGAACGACTTCCAGACCCTGGTCGCCGACACCGAGCGGTTGCTCGAGCACACCGCCACTCTGGCCGGTGATCAGGCAGATGAGCTGCGTGCACAGATCCACGACAGCCTGCTGCGTGCACGCGAAACCCTGAAGCTGACCGAAGACACCTTGCGCGAACGCGGTCAGGCCGCAGTCACCGCCACCGAAGACTACGTGTCGGCCAATCCTTGGCAGTCCGTGGGCATCGCTGCCGGTGTGGGCTTTTTGATCGGCCTGCTAGCTACTCGGCGCTGATTATGTCGATCGGTGAATCCGGCCCGGCTGCGGGCACCTCATCCTCCACGCGGCGTCTGGGCGCCGCAGTCCTCGGCTTGTTGCACAGTCATGTCGAGTTGTTCGGCATCGAACTGCAGGAACAGAAAGCACGCACGGTCAGCCTGTTGTTGTTCGCAGGTCTGGCTTTAGTGTTTGCCCTGCTGTTGCTTGTCGGCTTGTCGACGCTGGTGTTGATCGTATTCTGGGACACCTACCGCCTGCCTGCGATCATCGGCCTGTGCGTGTTCTATACCCTTGCGGCTGCGTTCTGCGGATTGCGCCTCAAGGCTGCGGTGTTCGATGAATCCTCACCCTTCCATGGCACGCTCGAAGAGCTGGCCAACGACCGGGAGCGCCTGCTGCCATGAGCCTGCCTGAACTTCCACACAACAGCTCACGTCGGGAAATGCGCAAGGCACTGATTCGCCTGCGCATGGAAATGCATCGGCAGGAAATCCGCCACGAAGCCGGGCAAGTGCTGCAACCTCTGCAGCGCATGCGTGGCATGTCGCAAAACCTGCAAGGCGGATTCGGGATCAAACACGCGCCGTTGTGGGGTGTTGCCGCGGTCACGCTGTTGGGTTTTATCACCGGCAAAGGCGCGAAAAGCGGCGGTGTCGGTGGCCTGACTCGACTGATTCGCCTGGGAACCAGCCTTGGGCCACTGATCAGACTGGTCATGCAGAGTCCTGGCAAGCGCTGAACTGACGTATCTGGCTACATTCTTGCAATGTCGGCGGGATTGACCTCTTTACCTGGAGGTTCAATCCCGCGTGCCTACCCGGTCGGCGGGTTCACTCAGAACAACAACGACTAAGGAGGCCTCGTGATCGACGGGCAACCGCTCGCCTGCTTTCAACCCTTCATCGATACCGCCACAGGACGTATTGCAGGCGTCGAAGCACTTGGCCGTCTGCGCCAGGCCGATGGACAACTGACATCGGTCGGGCCGTTGTTCGCCGATCCGCGTACGCCGGCCATTGCCCTGCGCCGCCTCGACCGACAGATCCGCGACAACGCCTTGAGCCGTCTGCACGAAGCCCCGGCAGACTGGTTTCTCAGCCTGAATATGTCGCCCCACTGGATCAGCCGTCTGCGCCCCGACCAGGCGCTGCCCAGCCTCAAACAAATGGCGCGACACAATGTCGATCCGCAACGCATCGTGTTCGAGATCACCGAACTTGGCGGTAACAGCCAACGTCTGGCCGAAGTCGTTGGCCGCTATCGCAAGGCGGGGGCGCGAATCGCTATCGACGATTTTGGCGCCGGTCACTCGCAGCTCGATCGGGTGCTGGCCCTGCAACCGGACATTCTCAAACTCGACATGCGCCTGTTTCAGGCCGCAGCTAGAGGCGGGCCAAGCAGCGACGTGGTCAAGGCCCTGGCGCAGATGGCCGAGAAGACGGGGTGCTGGATCATCGCCGAGGGCGTCGAGACCGAAGCACAGCTGAATTTCGCCCTGGAATGCGGATCGCGTTATGTGCAGGGTTTTCTGTTCGCGCGGGCGCAAGAGGCGTTCTTTGCCACCGATGCGTTTGTGCGACGTTTTGCCGAACTGCGCCAGCGTTACGTTCAGCAAAAGCTCACCGAGCGAGGACGATTGATGCAGATGCGCCATCAACTCAGTGAATTGATGGCGATCCTGCAAAACTGGGCACACGCTCGTGCGCCACTCAGCGCATTACCGCAACTGGACGCTTTCCCATGGCTGCTGCGGTTTTACCAATGCGATCGCCATGGCACGCAACTGACCCCCAATCTGGAATGGCGCCACGACGGCTGGGTATCCGATGACCGCTATCTGGGGCACAACTGGTCGTGGCGTCCGTACTTCTACCATTTGCTCGCCGAGGGCTGGGAGGAGCGGCGCCTGACCCTGTCCAACACCTACCGTGATGCCACCAGCAACCAGTATTGCCTGACGGCCGGGCAATTTTTCGACAACGGTGAGCGGTTGCTGTTGATCGACATTGATGCGGCGGGACTGTAGTTCCACTTGCAGGCGCAGACCTGAACCGGGAAGCTAGGACAATTCATCCATCAGACGGAGAGAATCAGCCTTGGATTGGCAAACCCTGCTCAACCGCGAACGTCTAGGAAAGCCGCTGCACAGCCCGCAGGAACTTGGCCGCAGCCCTTTTCACAAAGATCATGACCGCATCATTTTTTCAGGCGCCTTCCGCCGTCTGGGTCGTAAAACCCAGGTGCATCCGGTCACCAGCAACGATCACATTCACACCCGCCTGACCCATTCGCTGGAAGTCAGTTGTGTGGGCCGCTCGCTGGGTATGCGCGTCGGCGAAACACTGCGCAGTGCGCTGCCGCAATGGTGCGATCCGAGTGACCTGGGCATGGTCGTGCAATCGGCCTGCCTCGCTCATGACATCGGCAACCCGCCATTCGGCCATTCCGGTGAAGACGCGATTCGCCATTGGTTTCAGCAGGCGGCCGGGCGCGGCTGGCTGGATGGCATGAGCGAAGCCGAGCGCGGTGACTTCCTCAATTTCGAAGGCAATGCCCAGGGTTTCCGCGTGCTCACTCAGCTTGAGTACCATCAGTTCGACGGCGGTACGCGCCTGACTTATGCCACCCTCGGCACTTATCTGAAATACCCGTGGACGGCCCGTCACGCGGACTCCCTCGGCTACAAGAAACACAAGTTCGGCTGCTATCAGAGCGAACTGCCGCTGCTAGAGCAGATTGCTCACAAGCTTGGCCTGCCACAACTCGAAGATCAGCGCTGGGCGCGTCATCCGTTGGTGTACCTGATGGAAGCCGCCGATGACATCTGCTATGCGCTGATCGATCTCGAAGACGGCCTTGAGATGGAGTTGCTGGAGTACGCCGAAGTCGAATCGCTGCTGCTCGGACTGGTGGGCGATGACCTGCCGGAAACCTACCGCCAGCTTGGCCCGCAGGATTCGCGGCGGCGCAAACTCGCAATCCTGCGCGGCAAGGCCATCGAACATCTGACCAATGCAGCGGCGCGAGCCTTTGTCGAGCAACAGGACGCTTTGCTGGCCGGCACGCTGCACGGCGATCTGGTCGAGCACATGCATGGCCCGGCCAAGCGCTGTGTATTGAACGCCAAGGACATTGCCCGCAAGAAGATTTTCCAGGACAAACGCAAGACCCTGCACGAAATCGGCGCCTACACGACGCTGGAGATCCTGCTCAATTCGTTTTGCGGCGCCGCACTGGAACAACACAATGGACGCACCCCGTCGTTCAAGAGCCGGCGCATCCTCGATCTGCTGGGCAACAACGCGCCTGACCCGCAAGGTTCGCTGCACACGTCATTTTTGCGCATGATCGATTTCATCGCCGGCATGACCGACGGCTACGCCAGCGACATGGCGCTGGAAATGACCGGTCGCTCCAGTCACTGACTTCGCCTCGTTCAGCTGGCCGCAAACCCCGGCCAGCTGAATGCAAGGGGCTCACTTATCTGCACGATGCCATTAACAACGGCAAACTCTTGTCGATTTATGACGCAATGTAACCGCTAAAGACAACCCGCCAACTCGCCAGATCCCACCAAACTTAAACACTATTGAAAAAGCCAATTACAACCAGCATTTGCAAAAAGAAAAAGGCGAACTATAAGCCAATACGATTCCTGCACTTACTTACGCCCGACCTAGTTCAGCTGTAGTCTTTTTCCTTGTTAAATGTAGGAATTATCCGATAACACGACTGGAGCCATGTCAGCTCATGCGAGCGCTCATTCATCTGAGCTAAGGTGCGCGCTTTATTCGTGCTTGTATGGGATTTGATTATGAACTCCGTTTTTATTGTCGACGATCACCCGGTCATTCGTCTCGCCGTACGCATGCTGCTGGAACATGAAGGTTATAAGGTCGTCGGTGAGACCGATAACGGGGTTGATGCCATGCAGATGGTGCGCGAGTGCATGCCTGATCTGATCATTCTCGACATCAGTATTCCAAAACTCGACGGACTGGAGGTGCTGGCCCGGTTCAACGCCATGAGTTCACCTTTGAAAACCCTGGTGCTGACCGCCCAGTGTCCGACCTTGTTCGGTGTTCGCTGCATGCAATCGGGCGCCTCCGGTTATGTATGCAAACAGGAGGATTTGAGCGAACTGGTCAGCGCGATAAAAGCCGTACTCTCCGGCTACAACTATTTCCCCAGTCAGGCGTTGAATCCGGTTCGCAGTGACGATGTTCGTTATACGGAACTGGAACTCTTCAAGCCCGTCAATGATCGCGAATTGATGGTCCTGCAATTGTTTGCCCAAGGTCGCACCAACAAGGAAATAGCCAAGGGGATGTTTCTCAGTAACAAAACCGTCAGCACTTACAAAAAACGTTTGATGCAAAAACTCAAAGCCAAATCCCTTGTAGAACTTATCGAGATGGCCAAACGCAACGCACTCGTGTGAGACCCCGCATGCCCAGCCGTTTAAAGGACTATCTAATTGCGTTGAGTGCAGGGTTTTTCCTGAGCGCCAACGTGTTCGCCATGCAGGGCGGCTCACCTGACTACACCTTGCTCAGCCGGTCGGCAAACGAGTCGATGCCGGTCGCGTTTGAACAGTCTCAACGACAGTGGCTGCAAACCCGCCGCGAGCTGCTATTGGGCACTTCCGCACCGGACTATCCGCCTTTTGACATGACCGTCAGTGGCCAGGACTACGAAGGTCTGACCGCCGACTATGCCGGGATTATCGGCGAGGCTACCGGGATGTCGATCCGGATCAAACGCTTTCCCTCCCGGGAGGCCGCGATTCGCGCGCTGGTCGATGGTCAAATCGACCTGCTCGGTACGGCCAACGGCTATGAAGCAGGCAACGCCAACCTTGCGCTGTCCGAACCCTACGCCAATGATCAGCCGGTGCTCGTGACCCGCGAGGACGAAAGCCGGACATTGACCGAAGGCCTGGCAGGATTGCGCCTGAGCATGGTTTATCACTATCTGCCGCTGCATGAGGTCAAGGCGCTGTACCCCAAAGCACTGATTACCTGCTACCCCTCCTACCAGAATGCGATCAACGCAGTCGCGTTCGATCAGGCCGATGTATTTCTCGGCGACACCATTTCCACGCACTACATGATCAACAAGGGCTACCTCAACAACGTGCGCATGGCCAATTTCGGCAAGCAGGAGGCCCACGGTTTCAGTTTCGCCGTACGCCGCGACAATCCGCAGTTGTTGGGCGTTATCGACACCGTACTCAAAGCGGTGCCGCGCAGCGAGCGTGAAAACATCGCCAAACGCTGGAGCGCCGGCAGCGATCTGCTGCTCACCGACCAAAAGCTGCAACTGACCCAGCGCGAAGAAGCATGGCGCAACCGGCATCCTGTCGTCAGTGTGGTCGTGAATGAGGCATACGCACCGCTGACCTTCTTCGACGGCGACGGCAATTTTCGCGGGATCAGCGCCGACCTTCTCGAACTGATCCGCCTGCGCACCGGCCTGCGTTTCGAGATCCGGCGCAGTCGTAACGACGCGGAAATGATCCAGCAGATAGACAGCCATCAGGCCGACCTTATCGCCGCCCTCCTTCCGACTGCCGAACGGGAAAAAACCCTGAACTTCAGTCGACCCTATCTGGAAAACTCCTATGTCCTGCTGACGCGCAAGAGCGCCGACAGTCCGACCAATCTGGGCCAGCTCAAAGGCAAGCAACTGGCGATCGCCAAAGGCAATCCGATGGTCGAGTACTTGCGAAGCGAGTATCCCCGCATCCAACTGGTTGAGACGGCAGATACCTTCAGCGCGGTGTCCCTGCTGGCCGAAGGTCACGTCGACGGCGCAGTCAATTCACTGGTGATCGCCAACTATTTCATCTCCTCGCAAATCTTCGAACGAGCGCTGCAAATCACCACCACCATCGGCACCGGGCAGGCTGCGTTTTCGCTGGTAACCGCGCGTGACAACCCGGAACTGAACTCGATCATCAACAAAGCATTACTAAGCATTTCCCCCGAAGAACTGGGCGTGATCAATGGCCGCTGGCGTGGATACTCCACGGCTTCGCAAAATATCTGGCGCAACTACCAGCGCCTGTTCTATCAAGTAGTCATCGGCGCCTGCCTGCTCCTGCTGCTGTTGCTGGCGTGGAACGCCTACATGCGCCACCAGATCAAACAACGCCAGGCGGCGGAGCGAGCCCTGAGCGACCAGTTCGAATTCATGCGCTCGCTGGTCAACGGTACACCGCACCCTATCTACGTTCGCGATCGCCAGGGGTTGCTGCAAAGCTGCAATGACAGTTACCTCGAAACGTTCAATGCCAAGCGCGAGGATGTCATTGGCAAAAGCGTCATTCAGGGTACCGTAAGCAACGCTTTCGAGGCTCAAGCCTTCCACGCCGATTACCAGCGAGTCGTCGCTGAAGGCATTCCGCTGTTGCTCGACCGGCCGCTGCACATCGGCAGCCGACGTCTGACCATCTATCACTGGATCATTCCCTATCGCGATTCCAGTGGTGACGTGAAAGGCATCATTGGCGGCTGGATCGACATCAGCGAACGCCGTCAGCTGTTCGAAGACCTGCGAGCAGCCAAAGAGCAGGCGGATGAGGCCAACCGCGCCAAAAGTACATTCCTCGCCACCATGAGCCATGAGATCCGTACGCCAATGAATGCCGTGATCGGCATGCTCGAACTGACCCTCAGGCGCATGGACCAGCAGCATCCGGATCGCGCCTCGATAGACACCGCCTACCATTCGGCCAAGGATCTGCTGGGGCTGATCGGCGACATTCTCGACATCGCCCGGATTGAATCCGGGCGTCTGAGCCTGTGCCCGGAACGGGTCAATCTGGTCGATACGGTAACGTCTGTCGCAAGAATTTTCGACGGCCTGGCCCGGCAAAAGAACCTCGCCCTGCAAGTGATCTTCAACCCGCCGGATCTGGCAGTCGATGTGCATCTGGACCCCCTGCGCTTCAAGCAGGTGCTGTCGAATCTGGTCAGCAATGCCATCAAGTTCACCGAGCATGGACACATCAGGATTACCCTGGACCTCATGAGCACGGACGCGCCTGCCCCTGCGTTGATGCAACTGACGGTACAGGACAGCGGCGTCGGTATCAGTGCGGAGGATCAGCAGCGATTGTTCGAACCCTTTGCCCAGGCGGAGAACAGCCATCAACTAGCCCGCAGCGGCGCAGGTCTGGGGCTGGTCATCAGCCGCAACCTCTGCGAAATGATGGGCGGCCAGTTGCAACTGAGCAGCCAGCCCGGCATCGGTACACAGGTTTGCGTTTCCCTGCCGCTGGAAACTTTTCCGGCCCAGGTGAGCACCGCGAGGGCCGAACCCTCAATCAAGATCTCACAGACACCCTTGCGCGTATTGGTGGTGGACGACCACCCGGCGAATCGCTTGTTGATGTGTCAGCAGCTGGAGTTTCTCGGTCATCACTTCAGCGTCGCCGAGAATGGCCGCAGCGGTCTGGAGCTGTGGAAGGATGGCGGCTTCGACCTGGTGATCGTCGACTGCAACATGCCCTTGATGAACGGCTATGAGATGACCCGCGCCATTCGCCAGCACGAGCTGCAGAATCGCTGCCCACCCTGCACGGTGCTGGGCTTCACCGCCAACGCGCAACCCGAGGAAGTACAACGCTGCAAACAGGCCGGCATGGATGACTGCCTGTTCAAACCCTTGAGCCTGAGTCTGCTCGGGCAGTGGGTCGACGGCATCACCCCTTTATCACCGACACCGGCATTCAGTTTGCAAAGTCTGAACATGTTGACCGGCGGCAGCCCCGCGCAGGCTCGGCGTCTGCTGGTGGAACTGCTCAAGAGCAGCCGCCTCGATCGTCAGGAGTTACTCACGCTGGCGCTGGAACATGATCGGGACGCACTGGCGGTGGTCGCCCACAAAATCAAAGGCGCCGCGCGCATTGCCCAGGCATCACGTGTGATCGAATGCTGCGATGCCCTCGAACACGCCTGCGCGCAGGCATTGGCAAGAGAGGAGATTGAACGTCGTTGCGAGGCGAGCAACCAGGCAATCCTCGAACTGGAGCAGGCCCTGCAGCAACAACTGGTTTTGTTCGATCAAGGCGCAATGAGCTTGCCTTAACTATGCTTAGGCGCTGAGCAGTGAGTTAAACGTCATGGAGAACCGGAAATGCCCAGCCCACTGCGCCCGGAACAACGCCGCTTCCCGCTGCATGTGCACATCAGCGTCATGTTCACGTTTCTCCTGCTGCTCACCGGCGTGGTACTGGGGTTGTTCAATTATCGCCAGACCACGCACATCATTCTGTCGAGCAGCGAGAAGCTGTTCAACCGGATCGAACAGGACGTGCGCCTGGACATATCCGCCACCTATCAGCCGATCCGGCACCTGCTGAGCCTGCTGGGGGACTACCCTGCTACTCAGGCGTTGAACCTTGAACAACGCTTGCCGCTGCTCAAGCCGTTCAGCCAGTCACTCACGGACAACCCGAGCCTGGCTTCGCTCTATCTGGGTTATGCCAATGGCGATTTTTTCATGGTCCGTCCGCTACGCACTGCGGCCCTGAAATCGCTGTTCAACGCCCCCGACACCGCGGCGTACCAGGTGTGGAGCATTGAGCATGACTTGCAGGGCGCATCGCACTCGCAATCGCTGTTCTTTGATCAAACACTGACTCAGCTCAGCCGCAAGGACAATCCCGAAGACTCCTACGACCCGCGCAGCCGAGCGTGGTTCGCCAATGCCCGCCAGCAAACCGAACAGATCACCACCGAACCCTACGTATTTTTTTCCACCCGCAATGTCGGCACCACGCTGGCTCGACGCAGTGGTGAACACGCGGTAATCGGCGCCGACATGACGCTGGCCGCGCTGTCTGCCACCCTCAGCAAACATGTGGTGACGCTGTCCACCGAAATAGCCTTGTTCGATGCGCAAGGCAACGCCGTGGCCTACCCCGACAGCAGCCGTCTGATCGTCGATGACAGTACCGCGCACCTGGTAAAAGCCGCCGACCTGAGCCCGAGCCTGCACGCTCTGCTGTCCGATGCTCCCACCGCCAATCGCCTTGAAGCCGATGGCCGGCAATGGATTGTCGCCCGCAGCAGCATTCAGGAAGGTGGGCCGCAAGGTTTGCAACTGGCCCTGCTGGTGCCGGAAGACGAACTGCTGGTCGATGCCTATCGCATGCGCTGGCAAGGCGCGTTGATCACCCTGGCTACGCTGCTGATGTGCCTGCCACTGGGTTGGCTGATCTCGAGGATTCTGGTCAAACCACTGCACGCGCTGGTCAAGGAAGCTGATGCGATCCGCAGTTTCGATTTCAATTTCCCCCTGACCCGACGCTCACCGGTGCTGGAAGTCGACCAGCTGAGTGTGTCGATGGCAAGAATGAAAGACACCCTGGCGAGCTTCTTCCGCATCACCGATACCCTGGGCGCCGAAACGCGCTTTGCCCCGCTGCTGCAACGGGTGCTGTTTGAAACGGTACAAATCGCCCAGGCTCAGGCCGGGCTGATCTATTTGCGTGAAAACGACAGCAGTCGCATGGAACCATACGGATTGATCATCGATGGCGCACCGCAGTTGTTGGAGACGTTCGATATTCAGGGCCACGACCTGCAAACAAGCAGCGGCCCGGCGTGGTTCCAACAATTGGTCAGCGCCAACAATGTGGTGAGCAATCTCGGTGTCGATCAGGCGGGCGACCTGCAGCGAATCCTGCTGGCAATGGCCTCACCCCGCGTTCATCTGATCGGCATCCGCCTGCACAACCGCCACAACGAAACCATTGGCTTGCTGATCCTGCTGGTCAACGACAGCGGCACGCCGGCCGACATGGAAAAACTGCGGCCCGACCGCATCGCCTTCTTGCAAGCGGTGTCCGGCGCCGCTGCAGTGAGTATCGAAAGTCAGCGCCTGCAAGACAGACAGAAGCAATTGCTTGATGCGTTCATTCAACTGCTCGCCGGCGCCATCGACGCCAAGAGTCCCTATACCGGTGGGCATTGTCAGCGGGTACCAGAGCTGACCCTGATGCTCGCCCAGGCCGCAGCGGCGAGTAAAGCCCCCGCCTTCAGTGCCTATCAGCCCACCGAGGATGAATGGGAAGCCCTGCACATTGCCGCGTGGTTGCACGATTGCGGCAAGGTCACGACGCCGGAGTACGTGGTCGACAAGGCCACCAAACTGGAAACCATCAATGACCGGATCCACGAGATTCGCACCCGCTTCGAAGTGCTCAAGCGTGATGCCTGGATCAGTTACTGGCAGGCGCTGGCCCTGGGTGGTGATGAACCCTCACTGGCTGATCTGCGCGATACGAACCTGCGGGCACTGGACGAAGACTTCGCCTTTATCGCTCGCTGCAATCTGGGCAGTGAGGCGATGGCAGAGGCCGATCTGCAACGCCTCGACAAGCTTTCCCGAATCACCTGGATGCGCACACTGGATGACCGTCTGGGCGTTTCATGGGAAGAGAACAAGCGTCAGGCACGCACGCCTGCGCCGACATTACCGGTCAGCGAAAAACTGCTGGCGGACAAACCCGCGCATTTGCTTGAACGCAACGAAAACGAGCTGATTCCCGAAGACAATCCGTGGGGCTTCAAGCTGGACGTACCGCGCTACAAATTCAATCGTGGCGAGCTGTACAACCTGAGCATCACGCGTGGCACGCTGACCCGCGAAGAGCGCTACATCATCAACCACCACATGGTGCAGACGATCATGATGCTCAGCCACCTGCCATTCCCCAGCCACCTGGACAGCATTGCCGAAATCGCCGGCGGTCATCACGAGAAAATGGACGGCAGCGGTTACCCGAAACGCCTGAGGCGCGAAGAAATGAGCCTGCCGGCACGGATGATGGCAATTGCCGATATTTTCGAGGCGCTGACCGCAGCCGATCGCCCGTACAAGAAAGCCAAGTCGTTAAGCGAAGCCCTGGGAATCATGGCGACCATGAGTCGCGAGGCACACATCGATGCGCAGCTGTTTGGCTTGTTCATCAACGAAGGCGTCTACATGCAGTACGCCGTGCGTTTTCTCGACCCGCAGCAGATTGATGCCGTGGACCCGGCCAGCCTGTTGCGCAAGGCTGGCCTTGTCGCATGATCAGCAGTCGGTCAGGCGCAGGAAAATCGCCGCCAGTTGCTCGATGCCGGCCTGATCGTGCACACCAAAACGGGCGAGCTTTGGGCTGTCGAGATCGAGCACGCCGATCAGGCGACCGTCCTTGACCAACGGCACCACCAGTTCACTCTCCGACGCACTGTCGCAGGCGATATGACCGGGAAACGCATGAACGTCTTCAACGCGCTGCGTCTGCAGAGTGGCCGCAGCAGCGCCGCACACACCGCGACCAAACGGAATGCGCACGCAAGCGATCTGCCCCTGGAACGGCCCCAGCACCAGCTCTTCGTTGCGATTAAGGTAAAAGCCGGCCCAGTTCAAATCATCGAGCTGGTTGAACAGGAACGCCGAAAACTGCGCGGCGTTGGCGATAAAGTCGCGTTCGTCCGCCAGCAGTGATTCCAGTTGTGCGGCCAACATGCCATAGCCTTCGAGGCCCTGGCCGCTCTGTTGCAAATCAATCATGCCTTGTGCTCCAACAATTTCAGTCCCACCCAGTATCGGGCGAATTGGTACGCGCAACGTCCGTTGCGATTGCCGCGGCCGGTGGCCCAGCGCACGGCGAGATTCTCCAGTTCCTCGTCGCGTTGCCAGTTCAGGCCCGCCTTGGCAGCCAACTGGCCGATCCAGTGCTCGACGACGTTCAGGAAGTGTTCTTGCGTAAACGGGTAAAACGACAGCCACAGACCAAACCGGTCCGACAGCGCGATCTTGTCCTCCACCGCTTCGCTGGGGTGCAGTTCGCCGTCGACGCGTTTCCAGTTTTCGTTGTCACTTTCCTTCTCCGGCACCAGGTGGCGACGGTTGGACGTGGCGTAAAGCAATACGTTGTCCGGTGCCTGCTCCAACGAACCGTCGAGCACGCTTTTGAGGACGCGGTAATCGCCTTCGCCGGATTCGAACGAGAGGTCATCACAGAACAGCACAAAACGTTGTGGCAGTTTGCCGATCTGCTCGACCACCCGTGGCAAGTCGGCCAGATGGTCACGTTCGATCTCGATCAGGCGCAGGCCCGCCTCGGCGTGTTCCGCGAGCAATGCGCGCACCAGCGAGGATTTGCCGGTGCCACGCGAACCCCAGAGCAAGGCATGGTTGGCCGGCATGCCATCGAGAAACTGCCGGGTGTTGCGCCCCAGCTGTTCCAGTTGACGGTCGACGCCGATCAGATCGGACAGGCGCATGTCTAGGCTGACTTCCAGCGGCAGCAAGTACCCGCTGCGTCCGTCACGCTGCCAGCGCGCCGCCAGGCAAGTGCCCCAGTCAATTGTCGGGCGCGTTGCCGGCAACAAGGGTTCGATCCGCGCCAAAACCGACTCGGCGCGTTCAAGAAAAGCATTTAATCGGGAATCCACGTCTTTTCCTCGGGCACGTTCACAGTGATGATGGCGATCCAGCGACGACACGCAGATGAAATTCCCGCTCCGTGCCTTGTTACAAGGCGATTCGGGATCCTCGGTATCGATGCATGATCGACTATGCTTGAGCAGCGAAGGGAAACGAAAGTGGTTCAACACCCCATGGATATCAAATTCACCCACCGGCTGTCGTACAAGCAAGCCAGGCTTACCGTGCTGGTCGGGTTCATTCTGGGCACGCTGCTCAGCCTGCTGCAAATCGGTATCGATTATGCCAGCGAAGACGCCTCTATCAACCGTGAAATCCTGTCTTTGCTGGAAATCAGCCACAACCCGGCATCACGCATCGCCTACAACATCGATGCCGAACTGGCCCAGGAACTCACGTTGGGGCTGTTGCGCTCACCGGCAATCATTTCTGCGCAACTGACCGACAACAACAATACGGTGCTCGCCAGCGTCAAACGCCCGGAGCTGCAAAGCGGCTATCGGGTCATCAGTGACTATCTGTTCGGCGCCAAGCGCCGGTTCGAAGATCGCCTGTATCTGGATCATCTGCCCAACGAATCGCTGGGCACCCTGAAACTTGAGGTCGACACTTATGCATTCGGAAGCCGCTTTCTGCGCCGCGCCGAAGTCACTCTGCTCAACGGCTTCGCCCGCAGCCTGCTCCTGACCGGCATCCTCCTGGCGCTGTTCTACGTGATGCTGACCAAACCACTGGTGCGGGTGATCCGTGAGCTCAGCGGGCGTGATCCGCGCAGTGTCGAGCCCACCACACTGGAATGCCCGACCGGGCACGCCAACGATGAAATCGGCGTGCTGGTCAAAGTCGCCAATCAGCAATTCGAGAACATCGCCACCGAAATCCAGCAGCGACGCAATGCCGAAAACCGTCTGACCGATTATCTCGGCCAACTGGAAAACATCGTCTCGGCGCGCACCGTCGAGCTCAAGACGATCAACGCCCGGCTCAGTCAGTCCAACGAAGAACTCGAAGTCGCCCGCAGCACCGCACTGGAAATGGCCGAAGCCCGCTCCGCGTTCCTCGCCAACATGAGCCATGAGATCCGCACGCCGCTCAATGGCCTGCTGGGGATGATCGCCCTGTCGCTCGACGGACCGCTGAATGCCGAACAGCAGCAACAGCTGTCGATCGCCCACGACTCCGGCAAGGTGCTGGTGGAGTTGCTCAACGATATTCTCGATTTGTCGAAGTTCGATGCCGGGCAACTCGAACTTGAACACATTCCGTTCGATCTCGGCTCACTGATCGAGGACACCGCCAACCTGCTGTCGCAAAACGCGGCGCCGAGCGTCGAGCTGACGTGCCTGATTGATCCGCATTTTCCGGCGCTGGTATTGGGCGATCCGACAAGGGTTCGGCAGATCGTCAGCAACCTGCTGTCCAACGCGCTGAAATTCACCCGCTTCGGTCGGGTGGATGTGCGTTTGTCGGCTTACAAGGAGGGTGTGCGAATAGAAGTTTGCGACACCGGCATCGGCATCGCGCAGGAAGCCCAGCTGCGAATCTTCCAGCCGTTCACCCAGGCAGGCGCCGGTATCACCCGCCAATACGGCGGCACCGGGCTGGGACTGGCGCTCACTCACAACCTCTGCGAAGCGATGCAGGGACGCTTGACCATCAGCTCAGAGATTGGCTTCGGCAGCCAGTTTTGCGCTGAGTTGCCTTTGCCCTGCCACACCCGAGCGCTGGCCCAGCCGCCCCTGCATGGCAAAATTCTCGCCATCACCGCTGCCAGCAGCGGTCTGGCCGAGTTGCTGAAAAGTCTGTTGCCGGTGTGGGGATTGGCCTACGAACAACGCACCATCGACGACTCGCTGCTGGGTGTTACGCCCGATGTGGTGATCACCGATTGCCCGGAGTGCCTGTTCGGGCTGCGTCCGACACTGGTCGCGCCAATCCTGCTGGTGACCGCCTACGGCAGTTTCCTGCCCAGTGAAGAGGCGGCGGCCCTCACCCCGTTGCAACAACAAGCGCGGCCTCTGGCGCGCAATGCGCTCTACCAGAACCTGCGGCGCACCCTGCAACCTGAAGTCGCTACCCTCAACGCCGCGCAGCTCGAACCGTCGACACTGGTCAAACGCGCGAACGTGTTGCTTGTCGAGGACAACCCGGTCAATCAGCTGGTGGCCAAAGGCATGCTCGGCAAACTCGGCTGCGATGTGATCGTCGCCGCACATGGCGCCGAAGCACTGGATCAATTGGAGTACCACGAGTTCGACCTGGTGTTGATGGACTGCAACATGCCGGTGATGGACGGCTACGAAGCCAGCCGCCAGATTCGCCAGAGCGGACGCTGGCCAAACCTGCCGATCGTTGCGCTTACCGCCAACGCCATGTCCGAGGAACGCGAGCGCTGCCGGGCTGCCGGCATGAGCGACTATCTGGCCAAACCGTTTCGTCGTGAAGAATTGGCGGCGCTGCTGGATCAGTGGATCCCGACTAGGACAGCGCCTTGATCTGCACGAGCAGTTGATCAAGACCATTGCGCAGTTCGTTGAGCCGGTCCAGGTCCACCCCGCTGTCGCAGAGCAATCGGGCCTTGAGCGGCCCGACCTGATCACGCAGCGCTTGGCCTTGCGGCGTCAGGCTCAGATGCACTTCCCGCTCATCGCGCGCCGAGCGCTGACGCTGCACGAGTTGCAACTGCTCCAGACGCTTGAGCAGCGGCGTCAGCGTGCCGGAATCCAGCGCCAGACGCTCACCCAAGGCCTTGACCGTCGGCTGCTCCGGCGCCGATTGCTGCCATTCCCACAACACCAGCATCGCCAGGTATTGCGGATACGTGAGGCCGAGCTGATCGAGCATCGGCTTATAGCCACGAATCACCGCCCGAGACGCGGCATACAACTTGAAGCACAACTGGCTGTCGAGCTTCAGCGAATCAACGGACTGGCTGTTCATTTGAGCAGGGCTTCGATCTCGCGGCTCAGATCCTGCGGCTTGGTCGCCGGGGCGAAACGCTTGACCAACTGGCCATCCTTGCCAATCAGAAACTTGGTGAAGTTCCACTTGATGCCTTGGGACCCGAGTACGCCCGGGGCACGTTTCTTCAATTGCACAAACAGCGGGTGGGCGTCGGAGCCGTTGACGTCGATCTTTTTGAACAGGGGGAAACTGACACCGAAATTCAGTTCGCAGAACTCGCTGATCGCGCCCTCGTTGCCCGGCTCTTGCTTGCCGAACTGATTGCACGGAAAGCCCAACACCACCAGACCTTGATCCTTGTAGGCCTGCCACAGCGCCTCGAGGCCTTTGTATTGCGGAGTGAAACCGCACTTGCTGGCAGTGTTGACCACCAGCACGGCTTTGCCGGCGTAATCGGCCAGGGTTTTCTGCTCACCTTTGATGGTGGTGCACGGGATATTCAGCAGGTTGTCGCTCATGAAAAAGTCTCCGCAGATAGTCGAAGGGCAAACATAGCGAGCAATTAAATTGCGTGCAATTTAATTAATAGGATTACCCCCGTGTAGGAGCTGCCGAAGGCTGCGATCTTTTGATTTTGTTTTTACAGACAAGATCAAAAGATCGCAGCCTTCGGCAGCTCCTACAGAAACGTCAATCAAACCGCTCGACTGTGCAACTTATTCGCGGGGCACCAGATCCAGGCACACCGAGTTGATGCAATAACGCAGACCGGTCGGTGGCGGGCCATCCGGGAAAACGTGTCCAAGGTGCGCATCACAGCGGGCGCATTTGACTTCGGTGCGAATCATGCCGTGGCTGATATCGCGAATCTCGGTCATGGCGCTTTCGCCGATCGGCGCATAGAAGCTCGGCCAGCCGCAGCCCGAATCGAATTTTGTCTGGGAATCGAACAGCGGCTCGTTGCAGCAGACACAGTGATAAACACCGTCGGTTTTGGTGGCGTTGTATTTGCCGGAGAACGGTCGCTCGGTCGCACTGAGGCGGCACACGTTGTATTGCTCGGGGTCGAGCATGGCTTGCCATTCTTCCAGGGTTTTTTCCAACTTTTCCATCATCACACCTCAGCGGCTGAAAAAGCCCGATCTGTACCTTTTCCACGGATCGGGCGGCACGTATGATTGCGCCTCGTTACGCGCCAGTCTGGCAGCCAGACCGGGCGCATTCAAACGGATTCTTGGAGCCACGCGCTCAAGACGTCCGTCTGTGTGTAAACGCAGGAATCCCAGTACGGTTGTCCATCCGCCGCCTGGATCGTTCATTTTCGGGATCACATCGCCATGCAGTTCAGCAAATCGAACAAGCTCGCCAACGTCTGCTACGACATTCGCGGCCCGGTGCTCAAGCACGCCAAACGTCTGGAAGAGGAAGGCCAGCGCATCCTCAAGCTGAACATCGGCAACCCGGCGCCATTTGGTTTCGAAGCGCCGGACGAAATCCTTCAGGATGTGATCCGCAACCTGCCGACCGCGCAAGGCTACAGTGACTCCAAAGGCCTGTTCAGCGCGCGCAAGGCCGTAATGCAGTACTACCAGCAGAAGCAGGTCGAAGGTGTCGGTATCGAAGACATCTACCTGGGCAACGGCGTCTCCGAGCTGATCGTGATGTCGCTGCAGGCGCTGCTCAACAACGGTGACGAAGTGCTGGTGCCGGCGCCGGATTACCCGTTGTGGACCGCCGCCGTCAGCCTGGCCGGCGGTAACGCCGTGCATTACCTGTGCGACGAAGGTGCCGACTGGTTCCCTGACCTGGCCGACATCAAGGCCAAGATCACGCCGAACACCAAGGCGATGGTGATCATCAACCCGAACAACCCGACCGGCGCGGTGTATTCGAAAGAAGTGCTGCTGGGCATGCTGGAGCTGGCCCGCCAGCACAATCTGGTGGTGTTCTCCGACGAGATCTACGACAAGATCCTGTACGACGACGCCGTGCACATCTGCACCGCATCGCTGGCCCCGGACCTGCTGTGCCTGACCTTCAACGGTCTGTCGAAATCCTACCGCGTGGCCGGTTTCCGTTCTGGCTGGATCGCTATTTCCGGGCCGAAACACAATGCCCAGAGCTACATCGAAGGCATCGACATGCTGGCCAATATGCGTCTGTGTGCCAACGTGCCGAGCCAGCATGCGATCCAGACGGCGTTGGGTGGCTATCAGAGCATCAACGATCTGGTGCTGCCGCAGGGTCGTCTGCTGGAACAGCGCAACCGCACCTGGGAGTTGCTCAACGACATTCCGGGCGTGAGCTGCGTCAAGCCGATGGGCGCGCTGTACGCGTTCCCGCGGATCGACCCGAAAGTCTGCCCGATCCACAACGACGAAAAATTCGTCCTCGACCTGCTGCTTTCCGAGAAGCTGCTGGTGGTGCAAGGCACGGCGTTCAACTGGCCATGGCCGGATCACTTCCGCGTCGTCACCCTGCCCCGGGTCGATGAACTGGAAATGGCCATCGGCCGCATCGGCAACTTCCTCAAGTCTTACCGCCAGTAACTGGCCAGCAGTGCGCAACGACCGAACGTTGCGCACTGTCTGATTCAGCAACACTTCTGCATTCCCTGCTTCCGCTCGCCTTCTACACTTGCGATTCATACCGGTCACATGCGTCTGACGCAATGGCGACGGGTCGCGAGTGTTCGTCATCCGTGTCGGTGTCTGCTGTGGGAAATGGGGTTATGTGACGAAGAATCAGCTGTAGGACACAGTTTGAAATAGTCACCCAGTTGAATAGCCCGGTGCAGCACCTTATATACCCCGCAGTACGCTACATCTTTAGCTTGAGGAGATTTCTACAACCATGATGCGCATCCTGCTGTTTTTGGCCACTAACCTGGCGGTCGTGCTGATAGCCAGCATCACCCTGAGCCTTTTCGGCTTCAACGGGTTCATGGCGGCCAACGGGGTTGATCTCGACCTCAGTCAGCTGCTGGTTTTCTGTGCGGTCTTTGGTTTCGCCGGCTCACTGTTCTCGCTGTTCATCTCCAAGTGGATGGCGAAAATGAGCACCGGCACCCAGATCATCAGCCAGCCACGTACCCGGCATGAGCAATGGCTGCTGCAAACGGTCGAGCAACTGTCCCGCGAAGCCGGGATCAAGATGCCCGAAGTCGGTATTTTTCCGGCCTACGAAGCGAACGCGTTCGCCACTGGCTGGAACAAGAACGACGCACTGGTCGCGGTCAGCCAGGGCCTGCTCGAGCGGTTCTCGCCCGACGAAGTGAAAGCCGTGCTGGCCCACGAAATCGGCCACGTCGCCAACGGTGACATGGTTACGCTCGCATTGATCCAGGGCGTTGTGAACACCTTCGTGATGTTCTTCGCGCGAATCATCGGCAACTTCGTCGACAAGGTGATCTTCAAGAACGAAGAAGGTCAGGGCATTGCTTACTACGTGGCGACCATCTTCGCCGAACTGGTCTTGGGCATTCTCGCCAGCTCGATCGTCATGTGGTTCTCGCGCAAACGCGAATTCCGTGCCGACGAAGCCGGTGCACGACTGGCCGGCACCAGCGCAATGATCGGCGCGCTGCAACGTCTGCGCGCCGAACAGGGCCTGCCGGTGCACATGCCCGACACCCTGAATGCCTTTGGCATCAACGGTGGCATCAAACAAGGGTTCGCCCGCATGTTCATGAGCCACCCGCCATTGGAAGATCGTATCGACGCCCTGCGTCGTCTCGGTTGATCCAGCCGCGGTAAAAACAAAAAGGCCCGCAGAGATGCGGGCCTTTTTTGTAGGGGCCATGTACTTGGCTGTTCATGCAGGCCTCATCGCTGGCAAGCCATCTCCCACAGGGTTCCGTGGTGTTATCCAAATCTTCGATACACCGCAATTCACTGTGGTATCTGGCTTGCCAGCGATGAGGCCGGAACAGCCAACACAAACTAACGAGGCGAAACCCGATAAACCCGCTCCTCCAGCGCCGTCACCCCCGCCTGCAAGAACTTCCCGCTTTCCTGCAATACATCCTGCACTTGCAGCGCCTGTACCTGCCAGCCAGTACCCAGTAACCGCTGCACCTCATCATCCCCCACCGCAAACGGTGGTCCGGGAATCTGCGCCTGATCGTAATCGAGGGTGATCAGCAGCCCTTTCAAGCCTTGCGGCAGAATCTGCTGGAGCTGCGCCGCATAGCGCTCGCGCATCGGCGGTGGCAAGGCAATCAAGGCTGCACGGTCGTACAGCGCCGTGCACTCCGCCACATCGTCTGCCGTCAGGGCAAAGAAATCGCCGCACCACAGCTCGATGCCGTCAGCGCGATAGACCTTGAACGCACCGTTCTCGCTAATCTGTGGCTGTAGTTGATGCTCAGTGAAAAAGTCTTCAACAGCCGTCGAAGACAGCTCAACCCCGAGCACCTGATGACCACGCCCGGCCAGCCACCGCAAATCCAGACTTTTCCCGCACAGCGGAACCAGCACCCGCGCCGATGCGGGAATGTTCAGATCCGGCCAGTGTCGTTGTAAATGCGGGTTCACCTGCGGCAGATGAAAGCCGATCTGGTTCGACGCCCACTTCTTGTGCCAGAACTCATGCTGCATATACCCCCCCAAAAATTCGATCAAAAAGCGTTAAAACTTATATTAGATTTAGATCAATGATCTGACTGAAGATGGGCCATCTTAACGCTCAGGAACCCATCATGTTTCCCAGCCTGTTTATTTCCCATGGTTCTCCCATGCTTGCCCTGGAGCCCGGTGCCAGCGGCCCGGCGCTGACACGATTGGCCGCCGAACTGCCCACGCCAAAAGCCATCGTGATTGTCTCCGCACACTGGGAGAGCCACGAGCTACTGGTCAGCAGCCATCCAAAGCCGGAAACCTGGCACGACTTCGGCGGCTTCCCCCGCGCGCTGTTTGAAGTGCGGTACCCGGCGCCGGGCGATCCGCAACTGGCCGCTGAAGTCGCCGATCGGCTGACCGCCAGCGACCTGCCGACGCGCCTCGATCCGCAACGACCGTTCGACCACGGTGTGTGGGTGCCGCTGTCGCTGATGTATCCGCAGGCGGATATTCCAGTGGTGCAGGTTTCGCTACCGAGCCGCGGCGGTCCAGCGCTGCAAACCCGCGTCGGCCGAGCATTGGCGGGTTTGCGCGAGCAAGGGATTCTGCTGATCGGCTCAGGCAGCATCACCCACAACCTGCGCGAACTGGACTGGCATGCCGGCCCGGAAAGCGTTGAGCCGTGGGCCCAGGACTTCCGTGACTGGGTGATCGACAAACTGGCGGCCGGTGATGAGGCAGCGCTGCATGACTACCGCCAGCAGGCTCCGAACGCGGTGCGCAGCCATCCGAGTGATGAGCACTTATTGCCGCTGTATTTTGCGCGGGGTGCCGGGGGAGCGTTCAGCGTGGCGCACAAGGGATTCACCATGGGCGCATTGGGCATGGATATTTATCGTTTCGGTTAAACAGCCAGATCAAAAGATCGCACTACCCCACTGCAGGAGCTGCCGAAGCCTGCGATCTATTGATCTTTGCCCTTGAAAAGCAGACAAAAAAAATCCCCGAACCAGTCGGGGATTTTTTACGTTCGATCAATCAGCCCAGGGGCGGATCAATCTTCGCGATAGCGACGCAGTTTCAGCTGCTTACCGGCAACGCGAGTGTCCTTCAGCTTGGTCAGGAGTTTGTCCAGACCATCTTCCGGCAGCTCAACGAGGCTGAAGCTGTCACGCACCTGGATGCGACCGATCGCTTCACGGGCCAGACCACCTTCGTTGAGGATGGCGCCCAGCAGGTTTTTAGCGGCGATACCGTCACGCGCACCCAGCGCAGTACGGCAACGAGCACGGCCTTCGCCCAAAGGAATTGGCGCGCGACGCTCGCGATCACCACGGTCCGGACGGTCACCGGTACGCTCAGGACGATCGCCACGCGGTGCGTTGTTAGGCACCAGTGGACGTTCCTTCTCGATCGCAGCCAGCGTCAGCGCTTGACCATTGGTGGCCTTGCGCAGCAGAGCAGCAGCCAGAGCACGCGGCGTGCAACCGATGTCTGCAGTCAGACGATCCAGCAGCTCACCGTGAGTCGATTCAGCATCGGCAACCAGCGGCGCCAGGCTGTTGGTCAGTTTCTTGATGCGCGCATCGAGAACTGCCTGAGCGTCCGGCAGGCGAACCTCGGCAACTTTCTGACCGGTTACACGCTCGATCACTTGCAGCATGCGGCGCTCACGTGGAGTCACCAGCAGCAGTGCACGACCTTCGCGACCGGCACGGCCAGTACGGCCGATACGGTGCACGTAGGACTCTGGGTCGTACGGCATGTCAACGTTGAACACGTGAGTGATACGTGGAACGTCGAGACCACGAGCAGCAACGTCGGTCGCTACAACGATGTCCAGACGGCCATCCTTGAGCGAGTCAATTACGCGCTCACGCTGGTTCTGGGCGATGTCACCGTTCAGCGCAGCGGCTTTGTAGCCTTTTGCGTCGAGGGCGCTGGCCAGATCCAGGGTCGCTTGCTTGGTGCGTACGAACATGATCAGAGCGTCGAAATCTTCCACTTCCAGCAAGCTGAGAACGGCCGAAGTCTTCTGGTCAGCGTGAACCAACAGGTGAGCCTGTTCGATCGCGGTAACAGTCTGGGTCTTGGTCTGGATCTTCACGTGTTGCGGATCGCGCAGATGGCGTTCGGCAATGGCGCGGATCGACTGCGGCAGGGTCGCCGAGAACAAAACGGTCTGACGGGTAGCTGGCAGAGCCTTGAAGATGACTTCGAGGTCGTCCATGAAACCCAGTTTGAGCATTTCGTCTGCTTCGTCGAGAACCAGGTGGTTCACGGTCGACAGCACTTTTTCGTCACGACGCAGGTGGTCGCACAGACGGCCCGGAGTGGCGACAACGATCTGTGCGCCATTACGGATTGCTTTCAGTTGTGGGCCCATAGGCGCGCCGCCGTAAACGGCCACAACGGTAACGCCCGGCATTTGCTTGGCGTAGGTTTCGAAAGCGGTTGCAACTTGCAGCGCCAACTCACGGGTTGGCGCCAGGATCAGGGCTTGCGGTTCGCGCTTGGCAGGATCGATGCAATGAAGAATTGGCAGAGCGAACGCGGCGGTTTTACCCGTACCGGTTTGCGCCTGACCGATCATGTCCTGGCCGGCCATGATGATCGGGATCGATTGCTGCTGAATAGCCGAAGGCTCTTCGTAGCCAGTCGCGATGACGGCTGCAAGAATGTTCGGATTAAGATTAAAAGCGGCGAATCCGCCGGTTTCCTGGGTCATGGGTCTGCCTCTAAGTGCATCCGCAAAGACCCATGCTCCAAAGCTGCGCATGCCGTGTAAGACTCAAGAGTCGCCCTGGCAGCTTTGTCGGCGGGGATTTGCGAAAACGAATGAAAGAAAAAAAGAAACGTCCAGGAAGAGCCCGCAGTGCGGACATGCAGCCGAAGCTGACTTCGGGGAATTGCGCTACCTTGACGCGGCCTGGCTAAAGGCCGGCGCGCACTATACCGGAAATTACCGAAAAAGGGAGCTTTTTTTATCGCCTGAATCCGTCCGTCACCGTTGTGTAACGGGGTTTTGCGGATAATCGTGCGAAGGTCTATTTTCCAAGGGCCCGGCCCTGCTGAAGATACTGCTTAAACGCTTCACCGATGTGCGGCATGTGGTCGCGGCCCCCTCCCTCCCCGCTCGAGGAAATTCCCATGAATCAGTCCTGTCCTGGTCGCGTCAGCCGGGAGCGCCGTGGTCACCTGCATATGATCGGCCTGGATCGAGCGGCCAAGCGCAATGCTTTCGACCTCGACCTGCTGAATGAGCTGAGCCTGGCATATGGCGAGTTCGAGGCTGACAGCGAGGCGCGGGTGGCAGTGGTGTTCGGCCATGGCGAGCATTTTACCGCCGGTCTGGATCTGGTGAATGCAAGCTCCGCCCTCGCCCAAGGCTGGCAGGTTCCGACCGGCGGTTGCGATCCGTGGGGTGTTTTCGTCGGGCCGAGGGTCAGCAAACCGGTGATTGTCGCGGCACAGGGTTACTGCCTGACCATCGGCATCGAATTGATGCTGGCCGCCGACATCAACCTCTGCGCGAGCAATACCCGCTTCGCACAAATGGAAGTACAGCGTGGGATTTTTCCCTTTGGTGGCGCGACTTTACGTTTTCATCAGGTGGCCGGTTGGGGCAACGCGATGCGCTGGTTGCTGACCGGGGACGAGTTCGATGCGCACGATGCGTTGCGTCTGGGATTGGTCCAGGAAGTGATGGCCAGCGAGGATCTGCTGCCCCGCGCGATTGAACTGGCTGAGCGAATTGCGCGACAGGCGCCGTTGGGGGTGCAGGCGACGTTGCTGTCGGCGCGACAGGCGCGGTATGAAGGCGAGACAGCGGCGGCACAGGGCTTGCCGCCGCTGGTGAAGAAGTTGCTGGCCAGTGAAGATGCCAAGGAGGGTGTGCGGTCGCTGGTGGAGCGACGGCCCGGGATCTTCAAAGGGATCTGAGCAGTTGCACCAACCCTTTTAGGAGCTGCCGCAGGCTGCGATCTTTTGATCTTGAAAAATCAAAGCCAAAAGACCGCAGCCTTCGGCAGCTCCTGCAGAGGCTCAATTCGCCATTTATGTCGCCGGGCGAATCGCCTTGATCAGCGACTGCAACGAGTAACCCAACCTCGGCGCCAATGCCTCAGCACGGGCGGCGACCGCTTCCATATCCAACGTCTGATCCAGATCCGCCGGCACCAGCAGAATCACGTTGCCCTCCTTCACCGGCAGCTCCCAGTAATGCCGGTGATAAAGCCCGCGCAACAGGGCCGCGCCCAAGGGTTTGCCATCATCGGTGGCCCACTGGTTGATCACCAGCCAGCCGCCCGGATTCAGGCGTTTCTGACAGTCACCGAGGAAACTCCAGGCCAGATGCCCGACACCGGGGCCGACGTCGGTATAGAGGTCGACGAAGATCAGGTCCGCAGGCTCGGCAGTCGGCAGCAAATCAAGGGCATCGCCGACGCGGATGTACAAGCGTGGATCGTCATCCAGGCCAAGGTATTCAATGGCCAGACGCGGGACGTCCGGGCGCAGCTCGATTGCCTCGACATCTTCCAGCGGCAGAAACTTGAGGCACGCCTGCGTCAGCGTACCCGCGCCGAGCCCGAGGAACAGCGCACTCTCCGGGTGCTCGTGGCACAACGCGCCAATCAGCATCGCCCGGGTGTAGTCATATTCCAGCCAGCTCGGATCGGCAGTGAACACGCAGCTCTGCTCGATGGCATCGCCGAATTCGAGAAAGCGGTAATCGGCCACTTCCAGCACGCGAATCACGCCGAACTCATCCTGTACTTCGGCGAGCAGATGCTCGACGCGCTCCTCAGTCATCTTGTCTCCTGATGGTCACCGGGCGCGGTGACGCGATGGCACCGCAGTTGTGCCGTGGCAAAGCGGCGATTGTCGACGAAGGGGCGGGAACAGGTCACGCACTAATTGCTGCTAACATGGCCTTCCGTGCGTAGAACCATAGAGACCGTGATGAGCCAACCGTGGAGCCCTGATAGCTGGCGCGCCCTGCCGATCCAGCAACAACCCCAATACCCGGACGCCGCGCACCTGCGCCAGGTCGAGCAAACCCTGGCCAGCTATCCGCCACTGGTGTTTGCCGGCGAGGCGCGAGAACTGCGTCGTCAATTTGCCGAAGTGACTCAAGGCCGCGCGTTCCTGTTGCAGGGCGGCGATTGCGCCGAAAGCTTTGCCGAATTCTCCGCGGCAAAGATTCGCGACACCTTTAAAGTGTTGCTGCAAATGGCGATCGTCATGACCTTCGCGGCCGGTTGCCCGGTGGTCAAGGTCGGGCGCATGGCCGGCCAGTTCGCCAAACCGCGCTCGGCCAACGACGAAACCATCGATGGCGTGACCCTGCCCGCCTACCGTGGCGACATCGTCAACGGCATCGGCTTCGACGAAAAGAGCCGCGTGCCGGACCCGGAACGCCTGCTGCAGTCATATCACCAGTCCACCGCGACGTTGAACCTGCTGCGCGCCTTCGCCCAGGGCGGCTTTGCCGATCTGCACCAGGTACACAAGTGGAACCTCGATTTCATCGCCAACTCCGCGCTGGCCGAGAAGTACAGCCACCTCGCCGATCGCATCGATGAAACTCTGGCATTCATGCGCGCCTGCGGCATGGACAGCTCGCCGCAACTGCGTGAAACCAGTTTCTTCACCGCTCACGAAGCGCTGCTGCTGAACTACGAAGAAGCGTTCGTGCGCCGCGACAGCCTGACCAACGATTACTACGATTGCTCCGCACACATGTTGTGGATCGGCGACCGCACCCGTCAGCTCGACGGCGCGCACGTCGAATTCCTGCGCGGGGTGAACAACCCGATCGGGGTCAAAGTCGGCCCGAGCATGAACCCCGACGACCTGATCCGCCTGATCGACGTGCTCAACCCGGACAACGATCCCGGGCGCCTGAACCTGATCGCGCGGATGGGTGCGAACAAGGTCGGCGATCACCTGCCGGCGCTGATCCGCGCGGTGCAGCGTGAAGGCAAGCAGGTGCTGTGGAGCTCCGATCCGATGCACGGCAACACCATCAAGGCCAGCAGTGGCTACAAGACTCGCGATTTTGCGCAGATCCTTGGCGAGGTTAAGCAGTTCTTCCAGGTGCACGAAGCGGAAGGCACTTACGCCGGTGGTATTCACATCGAAATGACCGGGCAGAATGTCACCGAGTGCATTGGTGGCGCACGACCGATCACTGAAGATGGCTTGTCGGATCGCTATCACACGCACTGTGACCCGCGGATGAATGCTGATCAGTCGCTGGAGTTGGCGTTTTTGATTGCTGAAACCCTGAAGCAGGTTCGGCGCTGAGATCCGAGATTTGTATCGTTTGAACTGGCCTCATCGCGGGCAAGCCCGCTCCCACAGGGATCTGTGTCGTATACAAAATTGGAGTACGACTCGGTCACTGTGGGAGCTGGCTTGCCAGCGATAGCGTCAGCTCAGACAACATCAATTTGCGCCAACGCCACCCGCAACCGCCCCGCACTCTCGCGCTGACAATTAAGCTGCACCTGCGCCAGTCCCAACCAATCCGCCATTCGTCGCAAATTCACCGCCAGCGCCAACATCCCCTCTTCATCCAGCCCCGGTTCCTCCTCGTGTACCGCATGCACCGCCAGTCGTCCTGATGCTCGCTCGGCACGTAAATCCACCCGCGCGGCAATCCGCTCGTTGTGCAAAAACGGCAACACGTAATAACCGTAAACGCGCTTGTCCTGCGGTGTGTAAATTTCCAGACGATAACGGAAATCGAACAGACGCTCAGTGCGGCTACGCTCCCAGATCAACGAATCGAAGGGCGACAGCAGTGCGCTGGCCGCGACCTTGCGCGGGACTTTCGGCTCCGGCAGGCAATACGCGATTTGCCGCCAACCGGCGACTTCGCACATCTGCAATTGCCCCGCCTCGACCAACTCGGACAGTCGCGGACGTGCATCAGCGGGGTTCAAGCGAAAGTAATCACGCAGGTCTTTTTCGGTGGCCACGCCCAGCGCTTCGGCCGCATGCAATAACAATCCACGCTGCGCCTGCGCTTCATCAGGCAATGGTTGTTGCAGGATCTCCGCGGGAATTACCCGCTCCGGTAAATCATACAAACGCTCGAAGCCACGTCGCCCGGCGACGGTCACTTCCCCGGCGGCAAACAACCATTCCAGCGCATGCTTTTCCGCACTCCAGTCCCACCACGGTCCGGCTTTGTCCTGACGAGTCGACACACTGCCAGCACCGAGTGCGCCCCGCTCTTCGACCAAAGCCAGCACTCGACGTACCGTTTCCTGCTGCTCACGACCGAATTTCGCCAACTGTTGATAGATATCTTCGCCACGCTTGGCCCGCTGCATGCGCCAACCCAGCAATGGATACATCGACATCGGCAACAACGACGCCTCATGCCCCCAATACTCAAACAGCGAACGACGTCGCCCCGAACTCCAGGCAGCCTGGTCGAGCAGATCGGAAGAATAGGAACCAAGACGGGAAAACAGCGGCAGATAGTGCGAGCGCACTACAGCGTTGACGGAGTCGATTTGCAGCAGGCCCAGCCGTTCGATCAGCCGGTTGATGTGGGGCGCCTTGACGATCGGCGGCTGGCGCCCATTGAACCCTTGGGCAGCCAGCGCCAGACGTCGAGCCTGTTTGAGGGAAAAGGACAGTGTCGCGGGCATGAGCATCTCCTTGTCTGCTCGCAACCTACCTCAGTCCAGAAGGTTTTGTGTAGCGATGACCTCATCATTTATGCATCGGATCATCCCAGAACGGCCGCACTGATTCGTGCTCGACGTCGGCACGACTGACCCCGATGTCTTTCAACGCCTCGTCGCTCAGGCTGGCGAGCAATTCACGCTCACGGTGAAGTTCGTACCAGCGGCTGAACTTGTGCAGCAAGTCAGAAACCATGTGGCCATGGCCGGAAAATTTTTCTTCGTCTACATACTCTCTTTGACCTTTCATCGTTTTGCTCTCCGTTGTGGATGGCTCAAGTCTCGCGCCAGCGCTAAGATCAATCCAACGAATGTTTCTGATGGTATGCATCACGGAGATTCATCAATTGTCGGCCTACCCCAGTATTGATACCGATGTCCTGCGCACCTTTGTCGCGATAGCCGATCAGGGCGGTTTTACCCGCGCCGGCGAAATGGTCAACCGCACGCAATCAGCGGTGAGCATGCAGATGAAGCGTCTGGAAGAAGACGTGTTGCAGCGCCAGTTGTTCGAGCGTGACGGGCGGCAGGTGCGCCTGACTGCCGAGGGCCAGGTGTTACTCGGCTACGCGCGGCGCATCCTCAAACTGCACAGTGAAGTGTTCAATACCCTGCGCGAGCCACACATGGTCGGCACGGTGCGGATCGGCACGCCGGACGATTACGTGATGCGTTTTCTGCCGGGGATTCTGTCGCGGTTTGCGCAGTTCTATCCGCTGATCCAGATCGAAGTGCATTGCGAATCGACCAAACAGTTGTTGCAGCGCACCGATCTTGACTTGTCGATCGTCACCCGCGAACCGGGTAACGAGATTGGCCAACTGCTGCGCAAGGAGCGTTTCGTCTGGGCCGAGGCACAAAACTTCAGCGCCCACGAGCAGACGCCGTTGCCGCTGGCGATGTTCAACAGTGATTGTTTCTGCCGCTTGTGGGCGTGCAATGCGCTGGACGCGATGGGCCGCGATTACCGCATTGCCTACAACAGCACCAGCCTCTCGGCGCTGATGGCCGTGGTGAGCGCGGGTCTGGCGATCACCGCGCAACTGGAAAGCCTGATCACCCCGGACATGCGCATTCTAGGTGCCGATGAAGATCTGCCGCTGCTGCCCGAGGCCAGCATCATGCTGATCCGCAATCTGAACAATCCATCGCCGATCACCGAATGCCTGGCCGAACACATCGTCGAAGGCTTCAAACTTTAAAGGCGAGCATCACCGCGCACAGCACCAGGAAACCGCAGAACAGCCCACGCAGAAGTTTTTCCGGCATGGCGTGGGCGACTTTCACCCCCCAACTGATGCTGGCCAGACCGCCAATGGCCAGCGGCAAACCGATCATCCAGTCGACTTCGTGGTGTACCGCGTACGTCACCAGGGTGACACCGGTGCTCGGCAATGCCAGCGCCAGCGACAAGCCTTGAGCGACCACTTGCGTGGTGCCAAACAGGCTGGTCAGCACCGGCGTCGCGACCACCGCCCCACCGACACCGAACAACCCGCCCATGGTCCCCGACGCTGCGCCGAGCACGCCCAGCCATGGCCAGGAATAACGCATCTCGGCCGTCGGCGCCGGGCGCTTGCCGAACATTTTCAGCAGGTTGTAAACCGAAAGCACCACGAGAAACGCGACAAAGCCGATACGCATGGTCTGCGCGTCGATGCCCACGGCCAAGATCGAACCGATCCACGCAAAGCAAAACCCCATCACCGCCAGCGGCAACGCGTGGCGCAGTTCAATGCGATTGCGCTGGTGATAGCGCCACAGCGCCAGCATCACGTTCGGCACCACCATCACCAGCGCCGTGCCTTGGGCGATCTGTTGATCGAGCCCGAAGCACACGCCGAGCAGCGGGATCGCGATCAAGCCACCCCCGATGCCGAAGATGCCGCCCAATGTGCCAAGCGCGGCGCCGAATAGCAGGAACAACAAAAACTCCATCACAGCCGAATTCCTCTTACGTCAGGCGAGCCATCCTACGCAGTCACGGCTGGCGGGGAAACGCATAGCAACGCACAATGGCTGTGCCGATTTCGCACAAGCGTTAAACAACATGAATCCCAATCAATTGACCGATCAACTCGGGCTGTTTCTCGACGTGCTGGAAAGCGGCAGTTTCTCTGCCGCGTCTCGTCGCCATCCACTGACACCTTCGGCTGTCGCGCGACGCATCGACAGTCTGGAAAGCGCGGTGGGCAGCCAGTTGTTCATTCGCAGCACCCATGCCGTACGCGCCACGCGAGCAGGTCTGGCCTTTGCCGAACGGGCGCGGCGGATCGTCGCCGAACTGCAATTGGCCCGCGCCGAAGCCGTTTCCTTGAGCAGCGCACCGGAAGGTTTGATCCGCATCGATGCACCAGCAGCCTTCGGACGTCGGCATCTGGCGCCAGTGATTGCCGATTTTCTCGTGCTGTATCCGGGCCTGGATGTGCAGTTGCACCTGATCGACAGTTTCGTCGACATGCACGGCTCGAATCTGGGCAAGGTCGATCTGGTGTTGCGCGCCGGGCAACTGGCCGACACCCGACTGGTTGCCACTCCACTGGCGAGCATGGTGCGAATCGCCTGCGCGAGCCCCGACTATCTTAAGCGGCGCGGTGTACCGAATCATCCCGCGCAGTTGAGCGAACATGACGGCCTCGACTGGGATGGCCTCGCCCCTCCCTTCGCCTGGCGCTTCGAGCAGGACGGGCAGATGCAGTTGCACCGCCCGGCGCGCATCCGCATGAGCGCCAATAACGCTGAAGCACTGGTGTGCGGCGCGCTGGCCGGGCTGGGCATCGCGCACCTGCCGACGTGGCTGGCCAGCGAATATCTGCTGCGCGGCGAACTGCTGCCGCTGTTTTGCGAAAACGGCCTGCCGCAACCCGAGAGCACCGGCATTTACGCCTTGCGCATGGAGCAGCAGACAAACTCGCGCAGCCGTTTGTTGCTGGAGTACCTCAAGACCCGCTTCAGCCCGGTGCCACCATGGGATCTGGCGCTGCAACGGGATTTAGGCAGACTCTGACGTCTGGAAAATTATCTGGTGCATTAAACATTCGAACGCTAGATTCATGAGCATTACTGATCAAGGCTTTGACATGACCACCGACCGCGACACCTGCGATGACCTGCTGCTGAATAATCAGGCTTGCTTCGCCCTGCATTCCACTTCGCTGATGATGACGAAAGTTTACAAGCCCATGCTGCAAGCCATCGGCCTGACCTATCCGCAGTATCTGGCGATGATGGTGCTGTGGGAGAAGGATGGTCTGACCGTGGGAGAAATCAGCACGCGCCTGCTGACGGATCCGGGATCGCTAACACCCTTGCTCAAACGACTGGAAGGTGAAGGTTTGCTCAGTCGCACGCGCAGCCGTGAAGACGAGCGCGTGGTGATTGTCGAGTTGACTGCGCAGGGACGCGCTTTGCGAGACAAAGCCCAAAGCATCCCGCAATGCATCCTCGGCGCGAGCGGTTTCAGCCTGGAGCGTTTGCAGAGCCTGCAAGCCGAGTTGCAGGCATTGCGCAGTCACCTGCAAGAGAGCCTCAACTAAACCCGGGCTGGACTGTATCCATGTAGGAGCTGCGGCACGCTGCTCCTACAGTTGAACCCTGCGCTGTGAAATTTCCCCTCCCCGCTCAATGCTGATAACGGCTCTGGATCAAGGGTTCTGACGCTCTTGGCGCTCCTCCGGACCAATGAAGCCAACTATTTCCGAAAATTTATCTTGCGCACTAAACATTAGCGAGCTACATTCACCTCGAACTTGATTAGCGCGCAAATAATTAGCGCGATTCGATACACCCAACGAGGCCCACACCATGCAAACTCTCTACACCGCAATCGCAACCTCCACCGGCGGCCGTGACGGTCGTGCGATCTCCAGCGACAACGTCCTCGACGTCAAACTTGCCACCCCGAAAGAACTCGGTGGTGCTGGCGGCGCGGCGACCAACCCTGAACAACTGTTCGCCGCCGGCTATTCGGCGTGCTTCATCGGCGCACTGAAATTCGTCGCCAGCCAGACCAAACGCAAAATCCCGGACGACGCCTCGATCACCGCCCATGTCGGTATCGGCCAGATCCCTGGTGGTTTCGGTCTGGACATCGACTTGCACATCAGCTTGCCAGGCCTTGAACAGGCCGACGCACAAAGCCTGGTCGACGCTGCTCACCAGGTCTGCCCGTACTCCAACGCTACGCGTGGCAATGTCGAAGTACGTCTGCACGTCACCGTGTAAACAAGGCAAAAGAACGTAACCTGCAGGCACAAAAAAGCCCGACTCAATGGTCGGGCTTTTTCTTTCCGCAAAAAACAGTGCTTATTTGGCACGGCCTTTGTAGGAACCGCCTTCGCGGGTGTCGATTTCGATCTTGTCACCGATTTCGATGAAGTCAGCAACTTGCAGCTCGGTACCGTTGGCCAGTTTGGCTGGCTTCATTACCTTGCCGGAAGTGTCGCCACGAGCCGAACCTTCGGTGTAGTCAACGACGCGCACGATGGTGGTCGGCAGTTCTACCGAAACCAGACGCTCTTCGAAGAAGATCGCTTCGCAAACATCGGTCATGCCTTCTTCAACGAAAGGCAGAACGGCTTCGATGTCTTCAGCGTTCAGCTCGTACATGGTGTAGTCAGTGGTGTCCATGAACGTGTAGGTGTCGCCGCTGATGAAGGACAGGGTCGCTTCTTTGCGGTCGAGGATCACGTCGTCCAGTTTGTCGTCAGCGCTGTAAACGATCTCGGTCTTGTAACCGGTCAGCAGGTTTTTCAGCTTGGTCTTCATGATCGCGCTGTTACGGCCCGACTTGGTGAATTCAGCTTTCTGAACCAGCCAAGGATCGTTTTCGAGACGGATCACGGTACCGGGTTTGAGTTCTTTACCAGTTTTCATTGCGAATATCCGAATTTGGATGGGATTTACATAAATCTAGGCCGCGTATCATATCCAATTTAGGTAAAACTGTACCAGCGCTGCGGCAAGATCGGCCTGCAAGCCTTGTTCCAGACACCATGCTTCGGCATTTTCCTGCAGTTCTGGCCAGTGTTTACGCGCGCTAAGCCATTGATCGCCAATCGGCTGCCCCGCACTCCACGCCTGCCACAGACCGTTCATCGCATGGGCTGCTGCCGGCGAGAGGCCTTTCGTATACAGGGCAAGGAAGGCATCGAGCTTGTCCAGATGGATGTCTTCGTCCTGCTGATAGATGTGCCACAGCATCGGCCGCCCCGCCCACTGCGCCCGGACAAATGAGTCTTCACCGCGCACCGCGTTGAAATCGCAGCACCAGAGCAAGTGATCGTATTGATCCTGACGGATGAACGGCAGCACCTGCACGGTCAACGCCTTACGGACATCAATAGCTCCGACGGCCAAGGATTCCACCCCAAGCCATCGCGCAACGTCACCGAGAATCCGCCCTTCCGGCACCAGCAAATGCGTGGGCGTCGCGCCTGCGGCCAGCACGTCCAGCCAACTGGCCAGCCCGGCGTTCTCGTAGGCAAACAACGAGATCAACTGTGCGTTGGGCGCACGCTCGACGCCCAGACCTTGCAGGAATTGTCGCTGCGCGTGGGCATCGCGCTGAAACTTCCGTCGTTGCTCAAGCAATCCTCGTTCGCGCAGCAGTCCACCCGTGCCGGGGCGGAACCCCGGAAAGAAGAAGATTTTCTGCACCGACTTGTATTTGACCGATGGCAGGCCGTGGCACCCGGTGACCCAGTCTTCGGCACTGAGATAGTCGAGGTTCAACCACAGCGGTGGCTTCTCCCGTTCGGCCATGACGTCCATATAGGCACTCGGTAACTGGCAGGCGAACGCCGCGATCACCACGTCAGCGGCGTCGATGGGCAACCACTCGCTCGGCCAGTGCCGCACCTCTACACCTTGCTGCCATTGTTGCGCGGCGTTGATATCGATCTCTGGACAAATACGTTCGAACGCACGCAGATCATCAACCCACAGCCGCACGGCCAGCGAATGCTCGGCCACCAATTGTCGGGCCAGACGCCAGGTCACGCCGATGTCGCCATAGTTGTCGACGACGGTGCAAAAAATATCCCAGCGGGTATTCAGTGACGGCATTCAAGACTCCCGTTGGCAAAAGCACCGATTGTCCGCATTAATGAGCTGATGCAGAAGAGCCGACGGCGATTAATCTTCGTGCGACAATCGCCCCTTGCCCGCAACCATCCGCCAGGAGGCAGCCATGCCCTATCGTCCCAACCCGCGTCGCCCCTTGCCTGTTCAGCTTAGCGCGCTGCATTTGACCGGCAGTATTGCCTTGGGTATGTGGCTGGGTTTCCTCGCGATCGCGCTGACCTGCTGGCTGCTCTCGCGTTTTGTGTTCAACGAACAACTGGCGCCGGTGGCCCAAGCAGTGCAGCAACTGGCGGCTCCACCCGTTGTGCAACCGGCGCCGGACATTGCGCCGCAGAGTCCACTGTTCGACCAGTACGAAGAAAACCTGCGCAAGAACGAGCAACAGAATCGTCTGGATCAGGCACGCGACAGCCGCCGCAATCTGTCCAATCCGAAATGTCAGTTCTGGTTGCAACAGGACCAAACCGCGCCCAGCGAAAAAAGCCGCGCCAACGTTTTGCAATTCTGCGATTGATCATGAACAAAAACAGCGTCCACCAACTGATTCTCGACAAGCTGCGCATCGACCTCGATATAGCCGAACGCGCCGCGCAAACCGCTTACGAAACCGCGACCCACGAAGAGAACATCGCCGAGAACAAGTACGACACGCTTGGACTTGAGGCGTCTTATCTGGCGGCGGGGCAAGCGAAACGCGTCGAGGAAATCCGACAGTCACTGGCGCTGTGCCAGAACCTGACGCTGCGTCCCTATGACGAAAACCGTGGCATCGAGGTTGGCGCCCTTCTCGGCCTGGAAGACGAAAAGGGTCGCGAGCAATGGCTGTTCCTGGCGCCGGACGCCGCAGGCTTGAAAATCGATGTGGTGGGTCAACCGATTACCGTCATCACGCCGCGCTCGCCGCTGGGCAAAAGCCTGCTGGGCAAGCTCGAGGGGGATGAGGTGGAGATTCTGGTGGCGGGCACCCGGCAACAATTTGCTGTTACCGAGGTGCTCTGAGGCAGGCGATCAGTGGACCGGCAGTTCGACGCCGTCGAACAGCTCTTCCAGCTCCTGCTTGTTGTGGCAGGCGATGGCTTTGGCCATTACTTCGCGGGTCAGGTGCGGGGCAAACTTCTCGATGAAGTCGCACATGAAACCACGCAGGAAGGTGCCGCGACGGAAACCGATCTTGGTGACGCTCGACTCGAACAACTCGCTGGCATCCAGTACCACCAGGTCGCTGTCGAGTTTGGTATCGACCGCCATTTTGGCGACGATGCCCACGCCCAGTCCCAGGCGCACGTAGGTTTTGATCACGTCGGCGTCGGCGGCAGTGAACACCACTTTCGGCGTGAGACCACGATGGCTGAAGGCTTCGTCGAGTTTCGAACGGCCGGTGAAGCCGAACACGTAAGTCACGATCGGGTATTCAGCCAGCGCTTCGAGGGTCAGCTTCGGCAGTTTGGTCAGCGGGTGGCCCTGTGGCACGACCACGCAGCGGTTCCAGCGGTAGCACGGCATCATCACCAGATCGCCGAACAGTTCCAGCGCTTCGGTGGCGATGGCGAAATCGACGGTGCCGTCAGCTGCCATTTCGGCGATCTGCATCGGTGAGCCCTGATGCATGTGCAGCGCCACGTCCGGGTATTGCTTGATGAAGTTGCTGATCACCGGCGGCAGTGCATAACGTGCCTGAGTGTGGGTAGTGGCGATCGACAGGGTGCCTTTCTTCTCGTTGGAGAATTCCTGGGCGATCTGCTTGATGCTTTCAACCTTGCGCAGAATCTCACCGGCGGTGGTGATGATGCGCTCACCGGCAGGGGTGACGCGGGTCAGGTGCTTGCCGCTGCGGGCAAATACTTCAACGCCGAGTTCGTCTTCCAGCAGTCGGATCTGTTTACTGATGCCCGGTTGCGAGGTGTAAAGGCTTTGGGCTGTGGCGGAAACGTTGAGGTCGTGGTGCGCCACTTCCCAGATGTAGCGCAATTGTTGAAGCTTCATATGTATCCCTCAAAGCAGGTAGACGCCACGGGCATCAGCGACGGTATATAACTATATTAATGGTTTAAAGAATAAATCTAGAACTTTTTTGTCAAAGCGCCATTATTCCTGCCTCAGCGATCTTCGCGCCGCCGCCGCTCCACCAACGGCACCAGATAAACCGGGACCTTGGCCAATTGCAGGACCCGCGCCGCCGTGCGCCCCAATGGTGTTTCCGCGCCTACCCCGTGGCTATGACTTCCTACGATCAGCAGATCGACAGAGAGTTTCTGCACCTGGTCGAGAATCACCTGTGACGGATCCCCCTGCACCACGCGCACGGCTCGAATCCGCTGCAAGTCCTGCTCGCCCTCTTCCCCAAGCTCTTCGCGAAAACTCTCCAGTACGCGCTGCTCGATATTGGCGATGACTGTTTTCAGACCCTGGCTATGGAATTCGTTCAACGCCTGCTCGTCGAGATAACTCTGCAACACCGATTCGGCGAACAGCCCCATCGGCTCCACCGCGTGAACCACATACAGATCGGCATCGAATGTCCTAGCCAACGCCAAGGCATGCTGCATCACTAACGGTGCGTACAGACCGAGGTCAGTGGCATACAGCATCGAATGAATCATATGACCTCCTCGCTAGCCAACATGGCGGAGATTTGATTCAGCTTAGCAGTGCCTTGACGAGTACGACGGGAGACGCAACGTCTTGAAGCACGAGGCTTTAGATCGACGGCTCGTTGCTGATGCCATGCGGCACATGGCCGGTGGCGACCACTTCACGGGCCAGTTCGCAATGACCGGCCTGATCGTCGAAGAACACGTCGGCGGCAAACGCTTCGAGAAACGCCGATTTGGTCAGGCCACCGAGAAACAGGGATTCGTCGAGGCGGATGTCCCATTCACGCAACGTGCGAATCACCCGCTCATGGGCCGGCGCCGAGCGCGCGGTGACCAGCGCCGTGCGGATCGGGCAGTCGTCGTCAGGGAACTCGCGCTGCAACAGATTGAGCGCCGCCAGAAAGCCTTTGAACGGCCCGCCACGCAATGGCTCACGCGCCGACTCTCGTTCCTTGGCCTGGAATGCTTCGAGCCCACCGGACTGATAAACCCGCTCCGACTCGTCGGAAAAAATCACGGCGTCACCGTCGAAGGCGATGCGCAATTCATCGCTGGCTGCGCGACTGGCGCCTCCGGACAAAATCGTCGCCGCCGCAAAACCGGCATCCAGCGCAGCGCGCACGTCTTCGGCATGCGTGGAGAGAAACAGGTCGCAACCAAACGCTTTGAGGTAGGGATAAGGACTGCGCCCACCGACGAACGCCGCGCGGGAAATGGCCAGACCATAATGGTGAATCGAATTGAAGACGCGCAATCCGGTGTCGGCGCTGTTGCGCGACACCAGAATCACTTCTACCCGTGCACGGCCGAGACGACTGTTCAGGTTCAGGAGTTTTTCCACCAGCGGGAACGCATCACCCGGCGCGAGGATCTCGTCTTCGTGTTCGATCTGATATTGCCGGTACGCTTCGACGCCGCTCGACAGGTAAACCTTGTGGCTCTCGCTCAGGTCGAACAAGGCACGCGACGAAATCGCCAGCACCAGTTTGTCATCAATGTTTTTCGCCATGCCTTCCCCCACCCTGCGCAAAAAACCGACTCACGTGTTGCGTCGGTCAATAAAACTCAATGTTCGATACAACGCTTCGATGCGCGGCAGTTCACACCCTGCCGCTTTCGCCGCCGCCAGGGGCCTGGCGTAGATGGCCTCCAGTTCCAGCGGTCGCTTGTGCACAAAGTCGTGGTACATGCTCGGCCAATAGTCGGGCAGTTTCTCGGTCATCGTAAACAGGAAGTCGGCGTAACCGGGCGCCACGTCCTGGCCGCAAGCCTTGGCGCCCTGCACAACCTCGGCCATCAACGCCTGGATCAGCGCGCGACTGTCAGCATCGGCCATCAGCGCCGTGGTGCCCGCGCCGAGCAGCACCGAGAGACCGTTGTAGGGAATGTTCCAGATCAGCTTCTGCCAACGCGCCTGATGCAGATTGGGCATCGCCTGAGAATCAATGCCGGCGGCACGGAACAACTCGGAACCCACTTCGACGATGGCCATGCGCGCCACATCATCAGTAGCAGGGCCGCTGTGATAACCGACGTTGACTGCGCCGAGCGCCTGATGGGTGATCAGACCCGGGCCGTTGCGATGCACGCAAATCAGGCACAGACCGCCGAGCAGATGCAGGGAGTCCGGCAACAATTCGCGCAGGCTGTCTTCGACGTCCAGACCGTTTTGCAGCACCAGCACTTTCGCGCCTGGCTTGGCCGCCGCAATGATCGATGGCGCCAGCCCGGCATTGCTGGTGGTCTTGGCGCCGACCAGCAGCCAGTCGCATTTTGGCATGTCTTCAGCTGCCGAATAGGCCTGCACCGGATCGAGCTTGAGCGGGCCATGTACCGCACTGTCCACCTGCAAGCCACGTTCGGCCACGGCAGAAAATTCGCTGCGCAACAGAAAGTGCACATCGAACCCCGCCCGCGCCAGCATCAACCCGTAGAACCCGCCGATCGCACCGGTGCCGATAATCCCCACCACCGGTTTGTTGATTGTCCCCATTTATGGCAACTCCTCTGCAATTCGAACCAGTGCCTGCGCCAATGCAGTGTTGAGTGCGTCAGCTGTCAGGCGCGTGTGCAATGCACCAAAGAACTCGCCGTCGCGCACGACAAACAGCGCCGGCAAATGAAAGACCTGATAACGCTCGACCAGACCGCCGTTGTTGCCCGCATCGATCCAGCACAGACGATCCACCGCCAGTGCGAATCCCGGCAGCACTTCGCGGGCGAAGCGGCAACTGGCGCAGCCGACGCTGGTGAAAATCACCAGCGAAACGCCGCTCATCGCCAACAGCCTTTGGTCGGCGTCGAAATCGGTCAGTTCGGATTCGACCACTATACTGGGGGAAACAATGTCAAATGGCTGACACAGGGAGTCTGTGCTCATGGGACGTTTCATTCCTCATCCGGACGAAGTGCCGGTTGAACTGACGTTGCTCACGCCCGAATGTATTTCCAGGCAACAGCTGCACACTATCAGCCTCGGCGGCATCGCTTGCAATTACCACCGTGCCTGGCGCCATGGCACGGCGCTGCAAGTACGGCTGCCGACACTCAACGCCGACATGTGTTTTCCGGGCTATGTGGCTTGGTGTCTGCGCCGCAAAAAAGGTTATCTGGTGGGCATCGCCTTCACTGACGAACAAACGCTGTTCAGTGCACGAATGGGTGAGCAGGTGTGTCAGATTGAACGCTACTGCCGCATCAACGACGCCCACGATGGCCTGCAGAATATTCAAGCGGTGGCCCTGCAATGGGTCGAACAACACGCCGACGAGTTCTCCCATGACAGCGTGAGCAAGGCTTTTACCCTGCCAGTGCTGGATTAAAGCGGCGTTTGCCCATTGTCGAGCAGCGCCTGACGCGCTAAGGTTCCGCTCCCCGACGCGCTTAAATCCGCTGTGCTCCGCCGCGCGGGGATCGCTGGCGGCCGGCACCCGTGACCTGACGAGTAAACGATGGCTGATTTACCGATCAACGACCTAAACGTCGCCTCTAACGAGACCCTGATCACACCTGATCAGCTCAAGCGTGATATCCCTCTGAGCGACGCCGCCCTGCGCACCGTCACCAAGGGCCGCGAAGTCATTCGCAACATTCTTGATGGCACCGACCACCGTCTGTTCGTAGTGATCGGCCCGTGCTCGATCCACGACATCAAGGCTGCCCACGAATACGCCGAGCGCCTGAAGGTGCTGGCCGCGGAAGTCTCCGACACCTTGTATCTGGTCATGCGCGTGTATTTCGAAAAGCCGCGGACCACCGTCGGCTGGAAAGGCCTGATCAACGATCCGTATCTGGACGACTCGTTCAAGATCCAGGACGGTCTGCACATCGGTCGTCAGTTGCTGCTGGACCTGGCTGAAAAAGGCCTGCCGACCGCGACCGAAGCCCTCGACCCGATCTCCCCGCAGTATCTGCAGGACTTGATCAGCTGGTCGGCCATCGGCGCGCGTACCACCGAATCCCAGACTCACCGTGAAATGGCTTCCGGCCTGTCCTCGGCAGTCGGTTTCAAGAACGGCACCGATGGCGGCCTGACCGTGGCGATCAACGCCTTGCAGTCGGTCTCCAGCCCGCACCGTTTCCTGGGGATCAACCAGGAAGGTGGCGTGTCGATCGTCACCACCAAAGGCAACGCTTACGGCCACGTGGTGCTGCGTGGCGGCAATGGCAAGCCGAACTACGACTCGGTCAGCGTTGCGCTGTGCGAGCAGGCGTTGAACAAGGCGAAGATCAAGCCGAACATCATGGTCGACTGCAGCCACGCCAACTCCAACAAGGATCCGGCCCTGCAACCGCTGGTGATGGAAAACGTCGCCAACCAGATCCTCGAAGGCAACCAGTCGATCATCGGCCTGATGGTCGAGAGTCACTTGAACTGGGGCTGCCAGGCGATTCCGAAAGACCTCGCCGATCTGCAATACGGCGTGTCGATCACCGATGCCTGCATCGACTGGTCCGCTACCGAAAACACCCTGCGCAGCATGCACGCCAAGCTCAAGGATGTTCTGCCAAAACGCCAGCGCAGCTGATACGCGTTTTACAGGCATAAAAAAACGCCGGGCATTGCCCGGCGTTTTTGTGTGCTCGATTCAGATCTTTGCGGCGCGGCGCTGGTGACGCTCCATGTAGCGCTCGACGTAGGAGCAGGATGGAATCACCGTGTAGCCCATTTCTTCGGCATATTGCAGCGCGCTTTCCGTCAGCGCCGCCGCAATGCCACGACCGCGCAAGGCGTTGGGCACGAACGTGCGATAGATATCCAGGGTCTGTTTCCCCAGATCCATATAGGTCAGGTAGGCACGATGACCGTCCACATTGGTCTCGAACTGATGACCAGCCTGGTCATGGTGGATGGACAACGCCTCGCTCATCACTACTCCTCGCGGGTCTTGGATTCTGACCCCTACCTTACCGATGTTTTTCCGGCGAAGGAACATCTACGCCACCCCGTGCCTGATCGACACCGAGAAGAGACACACCGATCTCGTACAACCGAGCACCTGATAAATAGTAGGCACCATTGGCAAAATTGCTCAAGGTACGCTCGTCATCAAGCGGGTTGACGCGGGTTGCTCCGATGGACGCAGGGACGGTTTGGGAGCAGATCTTCCCGGGCCGCTTACCTGAACATTGCCGGATGTTGAGACTTAAGACGTGCAACCTTTTTTAAAGTCACCTCAACATGGACAAAGATAAGCGAAGCAGCACGCAAAATCGGAACAAAAGTGTGGACGAATTCATCTAGAAAGACTTTAGCCAACACTGCAAAAACAACACGCCATGACGGGAACTTTTTCTGTTTGACTCGCTCAGCGCGGGGCTTGCAGCTGGTTGTTTTTTAAACAGACCAGTTAAAAGTTGCTCGAAAAAGAATCAGCGCCTACAATTTTTTTGCTTCTTGCTCTACGTCAGTTTACTTACTACAAGTAATGGGTAGTATGTACGCCGGCTATTTCCTCAATCGGAGGAGACAGCCACTTAATTGAAAGTCCTTGAAGGGGAACACGATGAACAACGTTCTGAAATTCTCTGCTCTGGCTCTGGCCGCAGTTCTGGCTACCGGTTGCAGCAGCGCATCGAAAGAAACCGAAGCACGTCTGACCGCTACTGAAGACGCAGCTGCTCGCTCCCAGGCTCGTGCAGACGAAGCTTACCGTAAAGCTGATGAAGCTCTGGCTGCTGCTCAAAAAGCACAACAGACTGCTGACGAAGCTAACGAGCGTGCTCTGCGCATGCTGGAAAAAGCTAGCCGCAAGTAATAGTCCTTCGGGATTATTATCAAGCCGACCCATATTTTGGGTCGGCTTTTTTGTGCCGGATGCTTTTGTCCGGACAATAAAAAACCCGCCGACGCTCACGCATCGGCGGGTTCTTTGTTTGAGCTTACTGCTGCAGATCGATTGGGGCGCTGGAGACCATCGGCGCCGAGGTGCCAGGCGTACCGATTTCGGTTGGCAGGCCATCTTCGGCTGCGACTACATCGCGCACCACATCCCAATTCATGCGCAGGTTGTTGGTGATGTCTTCACGCTTGAGCATCGCGTTGATCACCGCCGTGTGCTTGTCGACCACCGACGGATTACCTTTTTCGTCGATCGGCGTGTGCGCTTCCAGATAGACCTTGCCGCCACTGCGACCGAACTTGTACGCATCATTGAGGATGCGCACCGAAGTCCCGACCGGCACCATGCCAGCCATTTCCAGCACATTGTTGTTGAACATGCGGAAGCAACCGTGACTGGTGCGCATGCCAATGCCGAACTTCTTGTTCGAACCGTGGATCAGGTAACCCGGCGTGCCCAGGGTGAACTTGAACGGGCCCAGCGGGTTGTCAGGACCGGCCGGCACCACGTTTGGCAGCGGATCACCATCAGCGGCGTGTTCAGCCTTGATCGACGCTGGAGGCGTCCAGGTCGGATTAGGGGTTTTGGCGGTGATGGTGGTGTGCGCGATCGGCGAGCCCCAACCTTCACGCCCGATACCCAGCGGGAAGGTGTACACCACGTTCCGGCCTTTGGGGTAGTAATAGAGGCGGTATTCGGCAAGGTTGATGACGATACCTTCACGCGGGCCCGGCGGCAGAATGAAACGCGTCGGCAGAACGATCTCGGTACCGGCACCTGGCAGCCAGGCATCGACGCCCGGGTTGGCTGCGACCATTTCCGAATAGCCCAGATCGTAGGTGGTGCCCAGATCGGCGAAGGTGTCTTCGTACTTGGCTTTGATCACTTGCACCTGGCCGACGATGTCTTCACCGGGTGGTGGCAAGGGAAGCTCCAATGCAGCAACGGGACCGGCCACACACAGGGCGGCAAGTGACAGGCAGCGGGTGACGGCAGGAAAGCGCGGCAACATCCGGAAAATCCTTCGCGTGATCAACAAGGGTATAAGAGCGCGATTGTACACCGCACTTGGAATATTCGGGGAGACAGGCCGATAGACCGTGCCTGCGCTCTTTTTATCTTAGAGCTCGAAACGCAACTCGGGCCAGATCGGCGAAGTGCCACGCTTCTGCGACTCAAGAATCGCCCGGCACAGCGAGCACAGCCGCTGGTCCTGAAAGACCCGGCGATCCACGCTCGACCAGCGCGGTTGCGCCGGCAGCAGGCTGCCGCACAAGGTGCGATCGGCCGAGCCACCGAGTTCGAGTTGACGTGTCACCAGATGCACCCGCACTTCCTGGCAGGCGAACAGATCCAGCTGCTCGTCAGGCTCGATCAGTTGATAGGCAAAAAGGGACCAGGCAGAACGCGACATCGGGGCCTCCGATTAAGGGGGCGCCACATTAGCCGAAAGCCTGCCGCTAGAAAAGCCTCAAAGCAGCGGTTTCAGCGTCGGCCAGACATTTTCCAGCAACTTGCCTTGAGCCCCGGCCGCCGGGTGCAGGCCATCGGCCTGCATCAGGTCCGGATGACCGCCCACGCCGTCGAGGAAAAACGGCACCAGCGGGATTTTCTTGTCGTCGGCGAGTTTGCCGTAAACCTCGGCGAAAGCATCGGTGTAGCGCTTGCCATAGTTGGGCGGCAACTGCATGCCCAGCAGCAGCACCTTCGCGCCGCTTTGTCGCGAACTGTCGATCATCGCCGCAAGGTTTTGTTGCAATTGCGTTGGCGGCATTCCGCGCAGGCCGTCATTGCCGCCCAGTTCGAGGATGACCAGATCAGGCTTATGCTCTGCAAGCAGCGCGGGCAGCCGCGCCTGGCCTCCGGCACTGGTGTCGCCGCTGATGGAGGCATTGACCACTTTATCGTCGAAACCCTCCTGTTCAAGCCGTTGCTCAAGCAACGACACCCACCCCAAACGGGTATCCAGGCCGAAACCGGCGCTGATACTATCGCCAACGATCAGGACAGTACCCGCCGCTGCGTTCTGGGCCATGCACATCAAGGCCAGGCCAGCACTCAAAAACCACACTCGCATCGGATTCTCCATGGGCGCAAGCATTCTCACCGCGAAGAACCTCAGCAAAGTGGTTTCCAGCGCGGAAGGTGAACTGACTATCCTGCACGAACTCAGCCTGGAACTGAACAAGGGCGACAGCCTGGCCATCGTTGGCGCGTCCGGTTCCGGCAAATCCACCCTCCTGGGCCTGCTCGCCGGACTCGACCTGCCCAGCAGCGGCGAAGTCACGCTCGCCGGCCAGGACCTGAGCGGTCTCGACGAAGACCAGCGCGCGCGCATTCGTGCCGAGCACGTTGGTTTCGTCTTTCAGTCATTCCAATTGCTCGACAGCCTCAATGCCCTGGAAAACGTCATGTTGCCGCTGGAGCTTGATGGCCGCAAAGACGCCCGTGAGCGCGCCACCCAATTGCTGCAACGGGTCGGCCTCGGCCAGCGCCTGACGCACTCTCCGCGCCAATTGTCCGGTGGCGAGCAACAACGTGTGGCGATTGCCCGGGCGTTTGCTGCCGAACCTGACGTGCTGTTCGCCGATGAACCCACCGGCAACCTCGATAGCCACACCGGCGAACGCATCAGCGACTTGCTGTTCGAATTGAACAAGGAACGCGGCACCACGCTGGTGCTGGTGACCCACGACGAACGCCTGGCCCACCGCTGCCGGCGCCTGATCCGTCTTGAAGCCGGGCTGTTGGTCGCCCCACTGGAGCCTTGATGGCACGTCTGCCGCTATTGCGTCTGTTCAGCCTCGCCATCCGCCAACTGCTGCGCGATGCCCGCGCCGGAGAATTGCGGGTATTGTTCTTCGCCCTGGTCGTGGCGGTGGCGGCGAGTACCGCCATCGGGTATTTCGGCGCTCGCCTCAACGGCGCCATGATGTTGCGTGCCACCGAGTTTCTCGGCGCAGACCTGGTGCTTGAAGGCAGCTCGCCGGCCCGTGAGGAGCAGATCAGGAGCGGCACCGAACTGCGTCTGAACCATGCGCAAGTGGTGGAGTTCTCCAGCGTCATCGCCACCGACAACGGCATTCAGTTGTCGAGCATCAAAGCGGTTGATCGCGCTTATCCATTGCGCGGCGAACTGAAAAGCGCGCCGGCGCCCTTCGCCACTGAAGAGACCGGTGGCGAACCACAACCGGGCGAAGCCTGGGTCGAGGCACGTCTGCTGACTGCGCTGGATCTGAAGATCGGCGACAGCATTGATGTCGGCTCAAAGACATTGAAGCTGACCCGGGTGCTGACCTACGAACCGGATCGCGCCGGCAACTTCTACAGCCTGACGCCGCGGGTGCTGATCAATCTCGACGATCTTGCCGCCACCGCAGTGGTGCAGCCCGGCAGTCGGGTGAGCTACCGCGAACTGTGGCGCGGCGAGCCGCAAGCGCTGGAAACCTATCGACAGTTGATCAAACCGGGGCTCGCGGCGAACCAGCGGATTCAGGATGCCCGCGACGGCAACCGACAGATTGGTGGCGCGTTGGGCAAAGCCGAACGCTATCTGAACATGGCCAGCCTGGTCGCGGTGTTGCTGGCCGGGGTGGCCGTCGCTCTGTCGGCAAATCGCTTCGCCAGCCGTCGTTTCGATGCCAGTGCGTTGCTGCGTTGCCTCGGCTTGTCACGCCGCGAAACCATGGTGTTGTTCAGCCTGCAACTGACGGTACTTGGTCTGCTCGCCAGCCTCAGCGGCGCTTTGCTTGGCTGGTTGGCACAGTTGGGTTTGTTTGCGCTGTTGCATGATCTGTTGCCGAGTGATGTGCCACCGGGCGGCCTGTTTCCGGCCATCGCCGGGATCGGCACCGGGTTGGTGGCGCTGGCAGGTTTCGCCCTGCCGCCGCTCGCCGCGCTGGGTCGTGTACCGCCATTGCGCGTGCTACGCCGCGACATGCTGCCGATCCCATCGAGTACCTGGATGGTTTACGGTGCCGCTTTGGGCGCTCTAGGCCTGATCATGTGGCGCCTGAGCCTTGATCTGCTGCTGACGTTCGCACTGCTCGGCGGTGGCGTCGTCGCTGCGCTGGTGCTGGGTGGCCTGTTGCTGTTGTTGCTGCAAAGCCTGCGGCGGATGCTCGCCCGTGCATCGTTGCCGTGGCGTCTTGGCCTCGGCCAACTGTTGCGCCACCCACTGGCCGCAGCGGGTCAATCGTTGGCCTTCGGACTGATCCTGTTGTCCATGGCGCTGATCGCGCTGTTGCGTGGCGAACTGCTCGACACCTGGCAAAACCAGCTGCCAAAAAACGCGCCGAACTACTTTGCCCTGAATATTCTGCCGGCGGACAAACAGGCTTTCACCGATCACCTGATCAAGGTGTCTGCGCAAGCGGCGCCGCTGTACCCGGTCGTGCCGGGGCGGCTGATCAGCATCAACGGTGAGCCGGTGCAGCAAATCGTCAGCAAGGATTCTGCCGGCGACCGCGCGGTGCAACGTGACCTCAGCCTGACCTGGGCCGCGGATATGCCCGCCGGCAACAAACTGACAGCCGGATCGTGGTGGACCGACCAGCCAACCGGTGATGTACCGGGAGTGTCAGTGGAAGGCAAAGTTGCCGAGAGCCTCAAGCTCAAGCTGGGCGACCACATGGTGTTCAGTGTTGGCGGGGTCAATCGCGAAGCGAAAGTCACCAGCCTGCGCGATATCAACTGGGACAACTTCCAGCCGAACTTCTTCATGATCTTCCAGCCCGGCACATTGAAGGATCTGCCAGCGACCTACCTGACCAGTTTCTATCTGGCCGCGGGTCACGACCAGCATATCGTCGAACTGTCGCGCGCCTTCCCGGCGGTGACCATCCTTCAGGTCGAAGCCTTGCTTGAACAGCTGCGCAGCATCCTCGCCCAGGTCACTCTGGCGGTGGAATACGTGCTGTTGTTTGTCCTGGCGGCGGGCATGGCCGTGCTGTTCTCCGGGTTGCAAGCGACGCTGGATGAACGCATCCGCCAAGGTGCGCTCCTGCGTGCATTGGGTGCGGAGCGGCAATTGCTGATCAAGGCCCGGCGCATCGAGTTCGGCCTGCTCGGCGCGGTCAGCGGTTTGCTCGCGGCGATTGGCTCGGAAGTGGTGAGTCTGGTGCTGTATCGATACGCGTTCGATCTGCCGTGGCATCCGCATCCGTGGCTGCTGGTGCTACCGCTGATTGGCGCAGTGCTGATTGGCGGCGCTGGCGTGTTCGGCACGCGCCGGGCACTCAACGCAAGTCCGCTGACAGTGTTGCGCGAGGGTTGATAGACTCAAGCGCTCGTCACCACAAGAAGTTGCCATGAGCCGTTATCGCCCTCCCCGCACCGCCGGCACCGCGCTGATCACCCCTGAAGGTGAAGCGCGGATGCGCGCCGAATTCCATGAGTTGTGGCACGTGCGCCGCCCGCAAGTGACGCAATCGGTCAGTGAGGCGGCGGCTCAGGGGGATCGCTCGGAAAACGCTGAATACACCTACGGCAAGAAGATGCTGCGCGAAATCGACAGTCGTGTGCGCTTCCTCACCAAACGTCTGGAAGCACTCAAGGTTGTCAGCGAAAAACCCAGCGATCCGAACAAGGTCTACTTCGGCGCTTGGGTCACCATCGAGGACGAAGACGGCAAGCAATCGCGCTACCGCATCGTTGGCCCTGATGAACTGGATCTGAAGCTGGGCCTGATCAGCATTGATTCGCCGTTGGCCCGCGCCTTGATTGGCAAGGCGCTGGATGCCGAAGTGCGCGTGCAAACCCCGACCGGCGAACAATGCGTTTACATCGTGGCGATCGATTACCCGTAATCAGCGACGGGTAATCAGCCCCTGCCGCGCGACACGCACCAGTTGCTTGATCATTTCAGAGGCCTCTTCCTGACTCGGCGACTGAATCACCGCCAGATCGAAACTGTCACTGGCAAAACGCGTCAGCGACTCACCGTCCTCAACGAACTGGATCAGGAACGCGGCAGGACCGCCGCTGCGCCGTGGCCAGCCGTCGAGATAACGCAACAGCGTCGGCTGATGTTTACCGCCAAGGAGGATTTTTGGATTGCGCTGGGTGATATGTGCCGTAATCGGCGCGGGACGTGCTGGAGGGCGTAATGCATTCATTGGTCGTGTCTCTGCCTCAAAAGTCTGCATGGCAGGTGAGAGGCAACACCGAACCAGCGCTTTAGCGGTATTTCGAAGCCCTGTTCCGGCTTCTGACGGTGACTGATCGAGTCACCTGGCGCCCCGCAAGTAGCTGTTTAAATCGGCGCATGGGCAACATCCTAGAGAACGTGACCGATCAGTGTCAAGAATCAGCCACAACAAAAAAAGGCCCGCACAATGCGGGCCTTTTGCTTGAGCCAGAGCGGTCAACCGGCGATGGCGCGGTCCACCGATAGCTTGCCGGCGCCCTCGATCAGTACCGCGAGGCTGCCACCGAGCAAAGCCAAGGCGAACTCGTAACCGTTGTTGGCCATGAACAGACCGTTGCTGATGTGCACGGTAAAGATCGCCACCAGCGACAGGACGGTCAAACCCAAGGCTGCCGGACGAACCAGCAGGCCGATGATCAGCGCCAGGCCAGCAAAAAACTCGGTACCACCCGACAGGACGGCCATGGCGTAACCCGGCGTCAGACCCAGGCTCTCCATGTACTGCGCAGTGCCGGCAAGTCCATATCCACCGAACATTCCGAAGAGTTTTTGTGCGCCATGAGCGGCGAAGATCACGCCGACTACGATGCGCAGGATGGTCAGGCCGTAGCCAGCGCGGGTGAACAGTACCTTGTTGATCAGAGAGCTCATGTTGCGTTCCTTGTTTTGCGAAAGTGTGTGTGGGTTGGCCGCTATATTAATCAGTTATTTTCATGTTTAAAGCGCAAATATTTCGCCATAACAATCGATTTATTTGATTATTTCCGTGAGACAACTTTCTGTCCGCCGGGCTCCAACGACTCCCGCTCCCGATCGAACGCCAAGTAATACTTGTTCACGCTATTAACATAGCTGACGGCCCCCATTCCCACCTGCTCCATGGCAATACGCTCGACCTGAAAGAACCACTGGTTGGGATTGAGTCCACGGCGCCGCGCTTCGGCGCGCATGCCTTGCACTCGCTCGGGGCCGATGTTGTAGGCCGCCAGCGTGAACGCCATGCGTTCACGCTCGTTAAGTTTGGGGCTGTTGAAGAACTTGCGGCGGATCAGCGCCAGGTACTTGGCCCCGGCCTGCACGTTTGCATCAAGATTCTGGATATTGTTCACGCCGACGCGCTGGGCGGCGGATGGCGTGATCTGCATCAGTCCGGTCGGGCCACTGCCGCTGCGGGCGTTGGGCTGCAGCGCCGATTCCTTGAACGCCAGCGCTGCCAGGTTCAACCAATCCATATTTTGTGCAGCAGCATGTTTTTGCAGGGTCGGGCGCAGTTTTTCCAGACGCTGACGGTCGGCCTTGGCCAATGGATAGTGAACCTGATAGAGCCGGCGATAAATGCGCAGAAACGCCGCGTCTTCGTTCGCCGGTTTCTTGTAACCGCTGATGAAGCGGTCGACGCTGGCCCGCAACATCGACGCATCACGGCGCACGAACCAGTTTTCCTCACCCGGCTCACTGATCACCAGTTGTCGATCAACACGCAGCTTGGGCAGGATCTTGCCCCAGCGCTCGGCAATCGGCAGTTCAACGACGGTGAGTTGAAAAATGCCGCCCTGAACCATCTCCAGCACATCCTCGACGGCCAGCGTCGGATCGACCCATTCGATCTTGATCGGCGCGAGTTTGTGCAACGCCAGTTTTTGATTGAGCTGACTGATCGCCTCCCCTGCTGCGCTGCCGGTGGGCAACGCGAGGGTTTTACCGGCGAGTTGCTCGACCTTGGTGTAGCGCCGCTGGCCTTTGATGCCCACCAGCACCAACGGCACGTTGCTGGCGATCGGTTCACTGCTGGCCACCGCATAACCCGGTTGCAGTTCGAGCAATTCCCCGGGCGCCACCAGGTCACCTTCCCCACGCTGCAACGCGCCGAGCAGTTGATCCTTGGCTTTGGGAATGATCTTGAGGGTAATTTCCTGGCCATCCCGGGAGTGGCCATTGAGGTATTGCTCGAAGGCACGCAGGCGATGGTATTCGACGCCGATGGCCTGGCCCTGGACTTCACCGGAACTGTTACGGCTCTGGTTGACCAGCACCCGCAACACGCGGCTGCTGCGAATCTCCGAAAGATCGCGGACTTTGGCGGCGGGCACGGCTTGTAGCGGCCCGGGCAGACGCGCAACCGCCGTCATTGGCAGTAGCAACGATGCACACAACAGCAGCAAAACCGAGGGACGAATCATCCACTCTCCGGAAAGGATACGGGGCAAAATCACCGCGCAACGGTTGAAATCACCGACGAAAACAGAGCGCCTGGAGCGCTGGCAACGTGCGAGAGACTGGCACAGTGATGGCATTGCTGCCAACCCAAGCTGTTTCGCGGCATCAAAAGACAGCGATAAGTCTTTGTAGTTCTTGGCTTTTCTTATGAATCTACAGCTCTGGTATGCTTTCCGGCCTTCGGCCCGAGGTAGCAACCATGCAACTCATCGATATCGGCGTCAACCTGACCAACCCAAGTTTCGCCGACAAACACCAGGCCGTACTCGACCGCGCCTATGCCGCCGGGGTCTGCCAACTGGTGCTGACCGGCACCAGCGTCGAGGGGAGCGAGCAGGCGCTGGAACTCTGCCAGCATCTGGATGAAAGCGGTCAACGACTGTTCGCCACCGCCGGGATTCACCCGCATTCGGCCAGTGACTGGAACGCTGACAGCGCCCGACGCCTGCGCAGTATGCTGAAGGAATCCAGCGTGGTCGCGGTGGGTGAATGCGGGCTGGATTTCAACCGCGATTTCTCGCCGCGCCCGCAGCAGGAAAAAGTCCTCGAAGAGCATCTGGCACTGGCCGTTGAACTGCAATTGCCGGTGTTCTTGCACGAGCGCGATGCCAGTCAGCGCCTGCTGGAGATTCTCAAGGATTTCCGCGATCAACTGCCCGCCGCCGTGGTGCATTGCTTCACCGGCGAACAAAAGGCATTATTCAGCTATCTCGACCTGGATCTGCACATCGGCATTACCGGCTGGATCTGTGACGAGCGCCGAGGCACGCATCTGCATCCGCTGGTCAAGGAGGTCAAGCGCGGGCGGCTGATGCTCGAGAGTGACGCGCCGTATTTGCTGCCACGCACCCTGCGACCGAAACCGAAGAACGGACGCAATGAGCCGGCGTATCTGACTGAGGTGTTGCGTGAGGTGGCGTTGCATCGGGGTGAGACCGAAGAAGATCTGGCGGCGCACACGACCGCTAGCAGCCGGGCATTTTTTGGTCTCCCTGAAGTGGCCTGAACATCAAAAGATCGCAGCCTTCGGCAGCTCCTACATGGACGGCATTCCCTTGTAGGAGCTGCCGGAGGCTGCGATCTTTTTCTTTCACCACCGGATCTGTTGACCCACATCAAATAGGCTCCCCTGCATAGCGGCACAATGCTGGCACCTTGCCAAAACTGTTTCCGCTATCAGAGAAGACCTCCATGGGTGCCTGGCTTAGCAACATCTCGCTGAAATACAAATTCTGGGCGGTCAACGCGGTCGCCTTCGTCACCACCCTGCTGCTGGTGCTATATGCCGTTCAACTCGAACAGCAGGCGCGCAGTCACGCGGCCCAATCGTCGGCGCAAACTCAGGCGCAGTTGCTCAAGGCCTGGCCTGTCGGGCAACCGCTGCCCAAGGCCGAGCAAGTGCTGACGTTTAAACGCGGCGAAGTACCGCGCCTCAACGATCAGCCGCTGCTGGAGATCACCGAAAGCAATGGCTGGCACGAGATCAATCACCTGCCATTGTTCGGCGACAACCTGCTGCTCGGTGCCGAAGTTTTCAGCCGCGCCGACGGTCAGCAAGTCGCGGTCGTCGCTTATGGCCCCAGCCTGACTCAAGTGTTCGGGGAGCGCTTCGCCAATTACGCGGTGGCGGTGTTCATCCTGATGCTTGCCATGCTTGGCGCTTCGCAACTGCTGATCCGCTTCCTGCTCAGCCAACTGAACACGTTGAAAGACGTGATGCTGCACGTTGAAAAAAGCGGCGACCTCTGCGCCCGCGTGCCGCTGGCCGGCAAGGATGAAGTCGGGCAGATGGCCAATGCGTTCAATGCGATGCAGGCCGGTTATCAGCGCGTCGTCACCACTGTCGCCAATACCGCACGGCAACTGGATGTCGGGGCTGCGCGCCTGGCGTCGAGCATGAACGAAGTGCGTCACGGCATGCTCGGCCAACAGAGTGAAACCGATCAGGCGGCCACGGCGATCAACGAAATGACCGCCACCGTTTACCACATCGCCCAGCACGCCGGCGCCACCCGCGATCTGTCACAAACCGCCGATGCCCTCGCCGGCAGCGGCCAGCAAGTGGTGGCACGGGTTCAGCATTCGATTACCGGCCTGTCCAGCGGCGTGCAACAGACCGCGCAGATGATTCAACGGCTGGCCGAGGACAGCCAGAAGATCAACGGCGTGGTCGGCGTGATTCACAGCATCGCCGAACAAACCAATCTGCTCGCGCTCAACGCCGCCATCGAGGCGGCCCGCGCTGGTGAGATGGGCCGTGGGTTTGCGGTGGTCGCCGATGAAGTGCGCAACCTGGCCAAACGCGTGCAGACCTCCACCGACGAGATCACCACCATGGTGTCGGCGTTGCAGGCCGGCACGCGTGATGCGGTAGATTTCATGCAGGAGAGTTCGTACAAGGCTGACGATTGTGTGCAGCAGGCGCAGGAAGCGGGCGAGGCGCTGGCGGAAATCACTGGAGCGGTGGCGCAGATGCGTGAGAGCAACACGCAGATCGCGGTCGCGGCAGAGCAGCAAAGTCAGGTCGCCGAGGAGATGAATCGGGCGGTGGTGAGCATTCGCGATGTGACCGAGAACACCGTGCAGCAGACAGTGGATTCGGCGACGACCAGTAATGAGTTGGCGACGTTGGCGGGGGAACTGAGCAAAGCCATTGGACAGTTGAAACTCTGAGGGCCCATCGCGGGCAAGCCCGCTCCCACAGGGATCTTTAGCGGACGCAAATTATGTGAGCACCGTTCAAGCCAGTGGGAGCGAGCTTGCCCTCGATGGCGTCAGCCCGGTCAATATCAATTCCTGCGATGAAGCCTATCGCGTTCATAGCCAAGCTTGATTCGCCGCCCTTCACGCCCCGGCCTATTCTTCACCCATGTGTTCAACACGGATCGAGGAGTAGCAGACATGGGCAAACGTCACCCCAACCTTCCCGCGTGGCAATGGCGCACCCACCCGGGCAATCAACAGCATCCGACCCATCAGGTGCTGCACTTGATCGCAGTGCCGTTGTTCATCGTGGCGTTTCTGTTGATCGTTTCCGGTGTGTTCAGCCTGAGCCTGGTCAGCGTGGCCATCGGTGTGATTGGCATCGTCGCGGCGCTGGGTTTACAGCGCCACGGTCACCACCTGGAAGCGTGAGCGCCAGCGTCGGCATCGAGTCAGGCAAAGATCGTGACAGTCTGGCGACTCATGGCGATCAGTTCCCCTTGCGCGCTCCACAGCTTGGCGGCGACATGGCCGTAACCGTCGGCGGCGTACTCGATGTCTGCCAGATATTGGCACCAGTCCAGCGTACTCAAGTCGCGTAGCGGCTGAACGAATTCGATGGTCCAGGTCAACGTGCTGCCCGGTGCAGGCTTTTTCAGATACGGCAACAGCGCGGGTGGCCACGCATCCACCAGTGCCAGCAGATGCGCTTCACTGACCGGCTCTTCTTTCACATCCCCACGCAGACGTACCCAACCGCCCATCAGCCGCGATGGGGTGCCGGTGAACGGCATGCCGCCGTTGGTCCAGCGCATCGCCAGGTGGCGCATGAACTCCGGGGTCACGCCTTTGATGTACGGCAACTCCTGGCATTCGTCCCAGTGCTTCATTTGCGGAGCGGGATACGCTTCAACCGCTACCTCTGATGGTCGTGAGGCACCAAAGCTGCCCTGGACGATCGTCACCACCTGACCGTTCTGCATCGCCCGGCCCAGCACCTGGCTGACGGCTTTGCCTTCCCGCAGAACATCGACTTCGAATTGCACCGGCACTTCGGGCTCGACGGGGCCGACAAAGGTGATCGCCAGCGAACGCACCGGGCGATCCGCCGGCACCCTGGCGCGCATGGCCTCGAATTGCAGCGCAGCCACCAGGCCACCGAAACTCGCGCGGCCCTGACCCCATTCGGCGGGAATGGTCAGTTCCGGACCACGACGGACCGCATCAAGCAGATCGCTAAAGCGCATGCCAACCTCAAAAAACGAAAAATGAATGCGAGGATCTTAACCAGCCACGCAGGGCGCCGCAGCGTCTATTCCGGTCAAATGGGCAGACAGATAGGCCTTACACCGATTTCAAACCCAATGAAAAACCCCTGTAGGAGCTGCCGAAGGGAAATTGCGAGATTATTTGAAACAGGATGAGCTGAGTTTTTCGAGCACCCGATCGGCCTTGGCTTCAGCCTTGATCATGGTCGCCTGCCAGGTCGCGACACATGGCTGCAGGTCCGGTTCCAGCTCGGCCCGCGCCAGCCACTGCCAGCAATCGTGCCAATCACCCAAGGCCCCTTGCGCGGATTTCAGCCGTTCCAGCGCTGACTCGGGCAAGCGATCCAGTTCGGGATAAGCTTCGATGCCATAACGCACACGCTTGATCAGCAGGCGCAGACGATGCCGGTCATGGGCCGGATCGTGCAGCGCTTCGTCGAGTTTTTCCCATTGTTTGCCGAGGCGTTTTTCGATGCGCTTGCCCAGACGCTTGAGCAGGCCCTGACGCTGCGAGGCACGCAAGAAGCGCGGAAAAGCGTCGAGGATCATCAGCAGCGAGGCCACTTCCTGGCTCGCCGCCAGCGCCGGGTAGGCTTCGGCCATCTGCGCCATGCGTCGCTGTGCGGCTTCGGGTTGATCGTGTTCGAGCAGATACGCCGCCAGCACTTCGCGATCACGCCACGGCGTGGTCAACTGGCCGACCGCCGACGCTGCGTCTTCCAGTTGCTCGACACCCGGCAAGCCGCGCAACGGCCGCAACAGACTGCGCAAGCGTCGCACCGTGGTGCGCAGATCGTGCAGCGCCTCAGGGTCGGTACGCGCGGTGAGGCGCGCCTGACAGGCCAGCAATCGTACTTCCAGGCTCAGGACATGAGCCACCAAGCCGTCAACCAACGCAGACATCACTTGCTCCCTGATTCAAAAAGCCTGTCGACTGAGTCTGCAATGTCACAGCCTCAGCCGACTTGTGCCAAGTCAGCAGCTTAGCGGCCGGCGCGGGATTCGCGAATATAGAAACGCGCCTTCTCGGCCTTGTTCGCACAGCCTTCGAAGCCTTCAAATTGTTGCTGGGTCTTGGCGGCCGTCAGCAATGACAGCGCTTTGGAATAACTCACGGTGCCGGCAAAGCCTTCGGCCTTGGCCAGGTCCAGCTCATGCCACGCGGTGTCGAGCTGGCTGCCGCAGCTGTCGCGGTAAGCGGTTTTACCGGCGCAACCGGCCAATGCCAGGGCCAACAACGGTACACAGATCCAGGCTTTCATCACTCACACCTCAAAGATAGGTCAACAGTCGTGCAGGTAAGACGATAAGGCTGCGAAAAAGTGCCTTGCCGCCCCATGAATAGGCGATGGCCAGAGGATAGCGCCGAGTGGTCAAACAGTATCGAAAAAACGACGTCATCGGCGCGCAGAACGACCTCGGCGATTGAGCCCCCTGCCCGATGGGTGCATTGTGCAACCTTGTCGGGAGGAAGTTTGATGAAAAAGCGTGTCGCACTGGTGCTGGGCTCCGGTGGCGCCCGGGGTTACGCCCATATCGGAGTCATTGAAGAGATCGAACGACGCGGTTATGACATCGCCTGTATTGCCGGTTGTTCGATGGGCGCAGTGGTTGGCGGGATCTACGCCGCCGGCAAGCTCGATGAATACAAGAACTGGATCGAAAGCCTGGATTACCTCGACGTGCTGCGCCTGGTGGACGTGAGTTTCCGCCTCGGCGCGATTCGCGGAGAAAAGGTCTTCGGTCAGATCCGCAAGATCGTCGGCGATATCAACATTGAAGACCTGCGTATTCCTTACACCGCAGTCGCCGCCGACCTCACCAACCAGCAGGAAATCTGGTTTCAGGAAGGCTGTCTGCATCAGGCCATGCGCGCTTCGGCGGCGATTCCCAGCCTGTTCACCCCGGTGATGCAAGGCAACCGGATGCTGGTTGACGGCGGGATTCTCAACCCGCTGCCGATCGTGCCGGTGGTGTCGAGTCATTGCGATCTGATCATCGCGGTCAATCTCAACTCGACCAACCAGCGGCATTACAAATTACCGGTGATCCAGCGCCCGCCCGCCTTCCGCTCGCGGTTCGACAGCCTGATCAATTCGCTCGGTTCGAAGATGCCGTTCCGTCGCACCCAGGCAGAGAAGATGTTGAAACTGGAGCAGGAAGCGCTGCGCGCGCAGGCCGCTGAAATCAATCCCTGGATTGAAGGCGCCGAACCGGAAAACCAGCAACCGGCAGCCGCCCCGGAGCGTGAAGGCGCACCGAAATCCGCAACCGGTTCATTCATCATCGATAACGTGGGGCCGGCGTCATTGCTGGACTTGATCAACCAGAGTTTCGAGGTGATGCAGACCTCGTTGGCGCAGTACAAGATTGCGGGGTATCCGCCGGACATCCTGATCAACGTGCCGAAGCGGGTGTGCCGGTTTTTCGAGTTCTACAAGGCGCCGGAGTTGATCGCGCTGGGAAGGGAAATTGCGCGGGATACCCTGGATCGGTATGAAGAGGAGCAAAACAGAGAACCCTGAAATTCTCTGCTGAATGTCAGGCCCTCATCGCTGGCAAGCCAGCTCCCACAGTGTTTAGTGTGAAAGACAAGCTCAAACACACCCGAGATACCTGTGGGAGAGTCCTGAAGTTCTCTGCTGAATGTCAGGCCCTCATCGCTGGCAAGCCAGCTCCCACAGTGTTTAGTGTGAAAGACAAGCGCAAACACACCCGAGATACCTGTGGGAGAGTCCTGAAACTCTCTGCTGAATGCCAGGCCCTCATCGCTGGCAAGCCAGCTCCCACAGTGTTTAGTGTGAAAGACAAGCTCAAACACACCCGAGATACCTGTGGGAGAGTCCTGAAGTTCTCTGCTGAATGCCAGGCCCTCATCGCTGGCAAGCCAGCTCCCAAAGTGTTTAGTGTGAAAGACAAGCGCAAACACACCCGAGATACCTGTGGGAGCTGGCTTGCCAGCGATTAGGCCAGAAAGGACAACATAAAATTCAAAGGGTGTTGTCGCTAATCAGCCGATACCCGACCCCCGCCTCTGTCACGATAAACCGTGGCCGCGTCGGATCATCCGCCAGTTTCTGGCGCAAATGCCCAACCACGATCCGCAGGTAATGACTGTCCTCGGTGTGCGTCGGCCCCCAGATATCCTTGAGCAATTGTTGCTGGGTGATCACCCGTCCCGGATGCCGCGCCAGTTGTGCCAGCACCGCATATTCCTTGCGGGTCAGGGCCACTTCGACGCCATCAAGCAACACCCGTCGATAGGCCAGGTCCACCGTCAGCGGGCCGAAATTCAGCGCTGCCTGCTGCGCTTCTCCCACTGGCGCCTGACGCAACAACGCGCGCACCCGCGCCAGAAACTCCTGAATGCCGAACGGTTTGGTCACGTAGTCGTTGGCGCCGCCGTCCAATGCCTCGACCTTCTGCCCTTCGCTGGCGCGCACCGACAGCACCAGCACCGGCGCCGTGGCCCACTCGCGAAATTCGCGCAGCACTTGCTGGCCGTCCATGTCCGGCAGGCCGAGGTCGAGCACCAGCAGGTCCGGTTTATTCAGCGCGGCTTGCGCCAGGCCCTCGGCGCCGGTGCCGGCCTCGAGCACTTTGTAGCCTTGTGAAACGAGGCTGATGCGCAGGAACTTGCGGATCTGCGGTTCGTCGTCGATGACCAAAATGGTCGCGGTCTGGCTCATGAATTCACATCAACACAAAAGATTGGCAAGAGAGTAGCGCAGTCAGATTCAGGCTTCATCGTCCATCCCCGGTTGCGCCTGCAATGGCAGGTGCAAGGTGATGCAGGTGCCGCGCCCGTCAATGCCATCGGCAACGCTGATTCGCCCGCCATGCGCACCGACCATGCCCTGACAAATCGCCAGGCCGAGGCCGGTGCCCTGGCCGCCGCGATCACCGCGTGCAGCGGTATAGAACATATCGAAAATCTTCGCCCGCTCGTCTTCGGGAATCCCCGGTCCTTCGTCGCTGACCGAGAAGTAAATTTCGTTGTCGTTCGCGCCGGCATTCAATTGCAATCGGCCGTTGGGTGGCGAGAAACGCGCGGCGTTTTCCAGCACATTGACCAGCGCCTGCTCGATCAACGCCGCGTGCACGTACAGCAACGGCAACTCGGCTGGCACCTCGGTGCTGACCTGCAACGGCGCGAGCACTGCGCGCAGACGATTGAGCGAACTGCCGACGATATCGGCCGGCGACACCCAGTCGCGCGCGAGTTTCAGCGCGCCATGGCCCAGGCGTGTCATGTCGAGCAGGTTCTGGATGTAGCGGTCGAGGCGCTCGGCTTCATCACGGGTGCCTTCGAGCAGCTCGCGGCGATCCTCCAGCGGGATCGCTTCGCCGAGGGCCAACAAGCTGTCGATGCTGCCGCGCATGGACGTCAGCGGCGTGCGCAAATCATGGGAAACCGAGGCCAGCAGCGCACTGCGCAATTGCTCGGTTTCGCCGTGCAAGCGCGCGGCCTCCAGATCATCCGCCAACTGCGCGCGAGCCAACGCCTGTGCCAGTGGCTGACTGAGCGCGGTGAGCAAACGACGACGCTGGCCGCTCAAGGTCTGGCCCTCTTGGGCGCACACCCCGAGCAGCGCCAGCGGACCGTCCTCGACCGACAGCGGCCACCACCACCAGCGACCGAACGGCAGCGTGCCGGTGCCCACCCCGGCCGGTTGATCGTGCTGCCAGGCCCAATCGGCGGCAGCGCGTTCGGACTCGGTGAATTGCAGCGGCCCACCGGTTTCAACTTTCCAGCCAGCCTGCCCGTCGCGATTGAGCAAGCAGATTTGCAGATCGCTCCAGCCATTGAGGTGCTGCGCGGCGGCATTGACCACGGCCTGGCGGTCGGTGGCGGCGGTGAGTTTGCGCGACAGGTCGAGCAGCTCGGAGGTTTCTTCCTGGGTGTCGCGCAACGCCTGCAATTGCCGACGCTGACGCGCAGCCAGGTTGCCTGTGAGCGCCGCCATCAACAGAAAGAACAGCAAGGTCAGCACGTCTTCTTCGCGCTGGATGCTGAACGAAAAATTCGGCGGAATGAACAAAAAGTCGTAGGTCAGAAACGACAACGCCGCGCAGGCCAGCGCCGGGCCGAGACTGCTGCGTACCGCCACCAGCAGCACGGCCGCCAGGAATACCAGCGAGATGTTCGGCAGCGGCAACACACTCGACACTGCCCACGCCAGTGCAGTGGCCAACACGGTGGCGACCAGCGCCAGCATGTAGTCAAACCAAACCAGTGTCAGTGGATTTCGAGTACGCGGTTGATCCTGTTGTTGATCGCTGTCGAGGACGTTGATTTCCAGCCCATGAGCCTGACGCAACAACCGCGCGGCCAGCCCTCCACCGAACAGACGACGGCGCAATCGTGGCCGGGACTGGCCCACCAGCACCAGACTCGCGCGGCGCTCGGAAGCATGCTGGATCAGGGTTTTCGCCACCTCGCCGGCGCGCAGCAACACCACTTCGCCACCGAGGCGTTCGGCGAGTTGCTGAGCACTTTGCAAACGCAGACGTGATTGCTCGTCGCGCACGCTGCCGTTGTCAACGTGCACCAGACTCCACGGCAAATGCCGACGCTGTGCAACGCGGCTGGCGTGACGCACAAGACGCTCGGCCTGGGCATCGCCATCAATGCCGACCAGCAAACGTCCGCGCACCGCCGGCGCGGCCTGACCCATTTGGCGATAGCCTTGGGCGAGGTCGTTATCGACTTGTGCCGCTGCCGTTTGCATCGCCAGTTCGCGCAATGCGGTGAGGTTGGTCTGGGTGAAAAATGCATCGATTGCCGCCCGCGCCTGCTCCGGCACATAGACCTTGCCTTCGCGCAGTCGCTCGAGCAATTCGCGCGGCGGCAGATCGATCAGCAACAACTCAAAGGCTTCTTGCAGCACCCAGTCCGGCAGGGTTTCGCGCACCTGCACGCCGGTGATGCCGCGCACCTGATCGTTGAGGCTTTCGAGGTGCTGGACGTTGACCGTGGTGTAAACATCGATGCCGGCCGAGAGCAATTCCTGAATGTCTTGCCAGCGTTTCGCATGGCGACTGCCGGGGGCGTTGCTGTGGGCCAGTTCATCGACAAGGACCAGCTTCGGTTTGGCGGCGAGGAGGCCGTCGAGGTCCATTTCTTCGAGCATCACGCCACGGTATTCCGAGCGCACCAGAGGCTGCTGCGGCAAGCCGCCGAGCAACGCTTCGGTTTCGGCACGGCCGTGGGTTTCAACGACGCCGGCGATGACTTTCACACCTTGGCGCAGTTGAGTGTGGGCGGCCTGGAGCATGGCGTAGGTCTTGCCGACACCGGGCGCGGCGCCAAGGAAAACCTTGAGCCGGCCTCGGCCGTCGCGGGGCAGGTCTGCTAACAGTGCGTCGGCGCGGCCGGAGTCGCTCATGCTTGAAGTTCTCTCTTGCTGATGGTTATGCAGTGTTCTAGTGGCCCTCTTCGCGAGCAGGCTCGCTCCCACGAGGAGTATGCAGTCCCCTGTGGGAGCGAGCCTGCTCGCGAATGGCCGCGCCGCCGATTCAGAGTTTTTCCAGTGCCATGTTCAACTCAAGCACATTCACCACCGGCGGTCCCACCAGCGGCCGCTCGATGTGCGCATCAAGCAGTTGCTGCACGGTCGACACCGGCAGGTTACGCGCTTGCGCGACACGCGCCAGTTGATAGGCAATTGCCGCCGGAGGCAAGTGCGGATCGAGGCCGCTGCCGGAAGTAGTCAGCAGCGCCAGCGGCACCGGGCCTTGACCTGGAACCTGCAACTTGTTGGCGTCATCGATCACGCGGGTGGCCAGTGCCGGATTGCTCGGCGCCAGGTTGCTTGCGCTACTGGAAACAGTGGCAAAGGCGCCGGCCGATGGGCGCGGATGGAACCATGCATCGCCGACAAAATCCTGGGCGATCTGCGATGAACCGCGGACTTTGCCAGCGGCGTCGTGCACCAGGCTACCGTTGGCCTGCTCGGGAAACGCGACCTGCGCGACGCCTGTGACGACCAGCGGATAGGCAACGCCGGTGACCAGGGTCATCAGCACCAGCAGGCTCAGGGCCGGACGTATCATTGTGGACATTTCATAATCCTCGAATTCGTTGGGCAAACTTTTGGTGGCGTGTCAGGGAAATTCCTTCCCCCTCACCCCAGCCCTCTCCCCCAAGGGGGCGAGGGGAAAGGGAGCCGATCCATGTGTTTTTCAAGACCTGAGTTCGGCTCGGTATCTCAGGTCGGCGTAGCTCGCAAAAACACCTCAATCAGTCCCCTCTCCCCCCGGGAGAGGGTTAGGGTGAGGGGCTCTTCAGCCTCACACCAAGTGCAACGCCGTCAGCAGCATGTCGATCGCCTTGATCCCCACAAACGGCACCAGAATCCCGCCCACGCCATAGATCAGCAGATTGCGTCGCAACAACGCCGCCGCACTCGCCGCTTGCACGCGCACCCCGCGCAGAGCCAGCGGAATCAGCACTACGATGATCAACGCGTTGAACACAATGGCCGACAGAATCGCGCTCTGCGGACTGCTCAGGTGCATGATGTTCAGCACGCCCAGTTGCGGGTAGATCGAGGCGAACAACGCCGGCAGAATCGCGAAATACTTGGCGATGTCGTTGGCGATGGAAAAGGTCGTCAGCGCACCACGGGTCACCAGCAATTCCTTGCCGATCTGCACCACGTCCAGCAGCTTGGTCGGATCGCTGTCGAGGTCGACCATGTTCGCCGCTTCGCGTGCGGCTTGCGTGCCGTCATTCATCGCCATGCCGACGTCGGCCTGGGCCAGCGCCGGAGCGTCGTTGGCGCCGTCACCGCACATCGCGACCAGACGACCGTCGTTCTGCTCGAGGCGAATACGCGCCAGTTTCTTTTCCGGGGTGGCTTCGGCGAGGACGTCATCGACGCCCGCTTCAGCCGCAATCGCAGCAGCGGTCAGCGGGTTGTCACCGGTGACCATCACCGTGCGAATCCCAAGTTTGCGCAGCTCGGCAAAACGCTCGCGGATACCCGGCTTGACCACGTCCTTGAGGTGGATCGCGCCGAGCAATTTGCCGTCGACACAGACCAGCAACGGCGTGCCGCCGCTCTGGGCGATTTTGTCGATTTCCCGCGACAGGGCCGGCGCCAGATCGGCGCGTGGTTGGCCGATGAAACTCAGCAGCGAATCCACGGCACCTTTGCGATAGATGCGGCCCTGGTAGTCGACACCGGACAAGCGGGTTTCAGCGCTGAACGGCACAACAGTCAGGGTTTGCGGCGAAGGCTCAGGTTGCGGATGCAGACCGCGCAGGTACTCGACGATGGATTTGCCTTCGGCAGTTTCGTCACCCAGTGAGGCAAACAACGCACCTTCGGCCAAGTCACGGCCCGTCACGCCCGGCGCGGCATACACCGCGCTGCACCGACGGTTACCAAAGGTGATGGTGCCGGTCTTGTCGAGCAGCAGCACATGCACATCGCCCGCGGCTTCCACCGCGCGACCGGACTTGGCAATCACGTTCAGGCGCACCAGACGATCCATCCCGGCGATACCGATCGCCGACAGCAGGCCGCCGATGGTGGTCGGAATCAGCGTCACCAACAGCGCTACCAAAAACACCAGCGGCAGGCTGCCGTTGGCGAAGTGGGCGAAGGGTTGCAGGGTCACCACCACCAGCAGAAAGATCAGCGTCAGACCGATCAGCAGGATATCCAGCGCGACTTCGTTCGGAGTCTTCTGGCGTTTGGCGCCTTCGACCAAAGCGATCATGCGGTCGAGAGTTGATTCACCGGGGTTGGCGGTGATCTTCACCAGCAGCCAGTCAGACACCAGTCGGGTGTTGCCGGTGACGGCCGAGCGGTCGCCGCCGGACTCGCGAATGACCGGCGCCGATTCACCGGTAATCGCCGCTTCGTTGACCGCAGCAATACCTTCGATGACTTCGCCGTCACCGGGGATCATCTCCCCCGCTTCGACGCGGACCACATCGCCCTTGCGCAGACTTGTCGCCGGCACAACCTGGAAGCTGCCGTCAGCCTGTTTGCGTCGAGCGCTTAAGCCTTCGCTGCCAGCCTTGAGACTGTCGGCGCGGGCCTTGCCGCGACCTTCGGCCAAGGCTTCGGCGAAGTTGGCAAACAACACGGTGAACCATAGCCACAGGGCAATTTGCGCAGCGACGAACGTCGGCACATCAGCATCGGGAATGAAGCACAGCACCGTGGTGAAAATCGCGGTCAGTTCAACCACCAGCATCACTGGCGAACGCTTCAGTTGCCGAGGGTCGAGTTTGACGAAGGCTTGCACCAGCGCCGGACGCCACAGGGCCGAGATCGCGGTTTTCGCTTGTTCCGGTGCTTTGGCGGCAGCGGGTTTGATTGCGGGCATATTCATCATTGACTCCTTAGAAGCCCAGGCTCAGGTGTTCAGCGATTGGACCCAACGCCAGAGTCGGCAAAAAGGTCAGGCCGCCCACCAGCAAAATGGTCACGGTCAACAGGGTCACGAACAGCGGGCCGTGGGTCGGGAAGCTGTTCTGGCCGATCGGTGCGGTTTTCTTCATTGCCAGGCTGCCGGCCAGGGCCAGAACCGGAAGGATGTAGCCGAAGCGACCGATCAACATGCCCAGGCCAAGCATCAGGTTGTGGAACGGCGTGTTCGCGCTCAAGCCGCCAAACGCCGAACCGTTGTTCGCACTGGCCGAGGTGTAGGCGTAGAGCAACTGGCTGAAACCGTGCGGGCCGGGGTTGCTGATGGTTGCCGCAGGGCCTGGCAGGGTGGCGGCGATCGCGCCGAGTACCAGCACGCCGACCGGCATCACCAGCAGCGTGACCACGAGCAATTGCACTTCTCGCGCCTGGAGTTTTTTACCCAGGTATTCCGGCGTACGGCCAATCATCAGACCGGCGAGGAACACCGCGATCAACACGTTGAGCAACATGCCGTAAAGCCCGGCACCGACGCCGCCGAAGATCACTTCGCCGACCATCATGTTGACCAGCGCAACCATGCCGCTCAGTGGATTGAGGCTGTCGTGCATGCCGTTGACCGAGCCGTTCGACGCCGCCGTGGTGGTCACCGACCACAGCACAGTGGCGGTGGTGCCGAAGCGCGCTTCCTTGCCTTCCAGCGGTGCGGTCTGTTCGACGGCAGCGTTGTTCAGGGTCGGATTCGGCTGGTACTCAGCCCACAGCGAAGTCGCGCCGCCGATCAGGAACAGCGCCAACATGCAGGCGATGATCGCGCGGCTCTGACGCAGGTCCTTCACGTAATGGCCGAAAGTGAACACCAGCGCCGCCGGGATCAGGATGATCGAGGTAACTTCGAACAGGTTGCTCCACGCGGTCGGGTTCTCGAACGGATGCGCCGAGTTGACGCCGAAGAAGCCACCACCGTTGGTGCCCAGTTGCTTGATCGCAATCTGGCTCGCCGCCGGGCCGAGCGGGATCACTTGATCAACGCCCTGCAGGGTCACCGCGTTCACATACTGCGCGAAGGTTTGCGGCACGCCCTGCCAGACCAGATACAGCGCCAGCAGCAGGCACAGCGGCAGCAAGCCGTAGAGGGTGGCTCGGGTCATGTCGACCCAGAAGTTGCCCAGTGTCTTGCTCGACTTGCGGCCAATGCCACGGCACAAAGCGACCAACACGGCGAGGCCGGTGGCGGCGCTGACGAAGTTCTGCACGGTGAGGCCGACCATCTGGCTCAGGTAGCTGAGGGTCGCTTCACCACTGTAGGACTGCCAGTTGGTGTTGGTCATGAAACTGACCGCGGTGTTGAACGCCTGAGTCCATTCCTGGCCCGGCAGGTTCTGTGGGTTCAGCGGCAGGTGATCCTGAAACAGCAGAATCGTGAACAGCAGCAGGAAACCGGCAAGGTTGAAGGCCAGCAGCGCCAGCGTGTACTTCTGCCAGCTTTGTTCATCCTGCGGATTGACCCCGGCCACGCGAAAACAGCCGCGCTCGACCGGACCGAGAATCGGCGTCAACCAGGTACGCTGGCCTTCCATCACTTTGTAGTAGAAGCGCCCGAGGAACGGCGCCGGCAGCAAGACCAACGCGAAGAACGCGAGGATCAGCCAATAGTCATAACTGTGCATAGCCGCTCCTAGTTCCGATCCGCGCGCAACAGCGCAACCAACAGATAAATGAACAGCCCCACTGCCAATAGCAGTGACACCCCGTCCAGAACGCTCATGGAAGATCTCCGTGTTACGGCGTATTGCCGCGTGTGGAGTGATTGTCGGGAAGGAGGCTGTAAAGGAACGAGAGCGAGGGTGCGCGCGGGACATAAAGAAAGCGTAAAGAGTGGGTTTATGCGTTCGTTACAGCCAGGTTTTGCGCTGGCTGGGCCGGCCTCATCGCGGGCAAGCCCGGCTCCCACAGGTTTCGCGGTGAAAGCAGATTCTGCGGTCTACACAAAACCCTGTGGGAGCGGGCTTGCCCGCGATGGCGGCATTACAGACTCCATCGCACCCGACTGGCGCACAAAAATGCCAACATCCACCGCCGAACATCCCCGATACGACAGCTTTCAGCCCTTTACGACCCGCCAATACAAAATGGCACGCCCACTGCACACACCCTCCCCCGAGCTTTCCAACCGTTCAGGGAGCAAACGCATGAACACACAACTCAAACCCACGCTGGGCACGCTGCACTTGTGGGGTATCGCCGTGGGGCTGGTGATTTCCGGGGAATACTTTGGCTGGAGTTACGGCTGGGGCGTGGCCGGGACGCTGGGTTTTCTGGTGACCTCGTTCATGGTCGCGACCATGTACACCTGCTTTATCTTCAGCTTCACCGAACTCACCACCGCAATTCCTCACGCTGGCGGGCCGTTTGCCTACAGCCGTCGAGCGTTTGGTGAAAAAGGCGGATTGATCGCCGGGCTGGCGACGCTGATCGAGTTCGTCTTCGCTCCACCCGCGATTGCGCTGGCCATCGGTGCCTATCTGAATGTGCAATTTCCGGCGCTTGATCCGAAACACGCGGCAGTCGGTGCGTACATCGTCTTTATGGGATTGAACATCCTTGGGGTGAAACTGGCGGCGACCTTCGAGTTGATCGTCTGCGTGCTCGCCGTCGCCGAACTGCTGGTGTTCATGGGCGTCGTCGCTCCAGCGTTCAGCTTCAGTAACTTCGCGCTCAATGGCTGGGCCGGTTCGGACGTTTTCGGTGCGCCAGCGATTGCCGGGATGTTCGCCGCGATTCCGTTCGCCATCTGGTTCTTCCTCGCCATCGAAGGCGCAGCCATGGCCGCCGAAGAAGCCAAGGATCCGAAACGCACGATCCCCAAGGCTTACATCAGCGGCATTCTGACTCTGGTGCTTCTTGCAATGGGCGTGATGTTTTTTGCCGGCGGCGTCGGCGACTGGCGCACCTTGGCCAACATCAACGACCCACTGCCGCAAGCGATGAAAACCGTGGTCGGCGATAATTCCGGCTGGCTGCACATGCTGGTATGGATCGGCCTGTTCGGTCTGGTGGCGAGCTTTCACGGGATCATTCTTGGCTACTCGCGCCAGTTCTTCGCCCTCGCCCGCGCCGGCTATCTGCCCGCATCGCTGGCAAAACTGTCGCGCTTCCAGACGCCGCACCGGGCGATCATCGCCGGCGGCATCATCGGCATCGCGGCTATTTATAGCGACGGCCTGATCAACCTCGGCGGCATGACCCTCACTGCCGCGATGATCACCATGGCGGTGTTCGGCGCGATCGTGATGTACATCATGAGTATGCTCAGCCTGTTCAAACTGCGTAAATCCGAGCCTAACCTTGAGCGCACCTTCCGTGCGCCGTGCTATCCGCTGATCCCAATGATTGCATTGGTACTGGCGGTGGTGTGTCTGGTGGCGATGGCGTGGTTCAACACACTGATCGGGCTGATATTCCTCGGTTTCATGGCGGTGGGGTTTGGTTATTTCATGCTGACTGGCCAACTGCGTGCCAACGCACCGGCCGACGCGATGCTCACGGGTCATTGAGGGATTGATCGGGTGCACCGGGCATAACGGGCCTAGAATGGAACCACTGCGAGTTAACTTCGCTCAAAAGTTGTATGCAGCGGTTAACGGCGAAATCCTCGCCCACCGATCTGCCTTTAAGGAGAGCCGTTATGCCTTGGTATGCCTGGTTGATTCTTGTCGTTGCAATCGGCTCGATCGTGGGCGGGTTGATGATGTTGCGAGACACCGCCAACAAGGTCGAACTGACCGACGAAGAACGCAAACGCGTCGCCGCACGCAATGCCGAGGCGGACGCGAAAGAAGCCCAAGACCGCTAAAGAAAAAACCCCGCCTAACTGGCGGGGTTTGTTTTTCAGATCCGTATCTGCCCTTCTGCGTGTTTTTTAGAAGTAGAAGTACAGTCACCATTTAATTTTCCATGGTTAATATGCGGGTATTGTTGCGGAGAGATCCAGATGCGTTACTCGCAGGACCATAAAGCCCAGACACATCAACGAATAATCAAGGAAGCCTCGGCACGATTCCGCAAGGATGGAATCGGTGCGACCGGCCTGCAGCCGTTGATGAAAGCGCTGGGGCTGACCCACGGCGGTTTTTACTCGCACTTCAGATCGAAGGACGAGTTGGTCGAAAAGGCACTGCAAGAGGCAGGCGACCAGGTTGATGGGTTATGCGCTGAAATTTTTGCCCAAGAACATCCGCTGCAAGTGTTTATCGACACTTACCTGTCCGAATGGCATCAGACATCGCCACATGAAGGTTGCCCCCTCCTGACCATCTCTGCGGAACTGGGATTGCGTGGACAACCCAGTCCAACCAGTGACGCCGTGCTCAACGCACGACTGATTCAGATCGAAGACACCCTCGAAGGTGACAATGGCGCCGACCGGGCCATCGTCATCATGTCGACCCTGGTTGGCGCCTTACTGCTGTCACGCAGTGTCGCGGATAACGAGTTCGCTCAACGCATCCTCGATGTCACCCGCGAGCACCTCAAACAATCCAAAGACTAGGCCTGCCAACGCTTGAACAACACGCTGGCATTTACACCGCCAAAGCCGAATCCGTTGGATAACGCATATTCGATCGGCATCGGCCGGGCCTGGCCATGGACGATGTCCACGCCTTCGCTGGCAGGATCAGGATTGTCAAAATTGAGCGTCGGCGGCACCACTTGGTCGCGAATTGCCAACAACGTGAAAATCGCCTCAAGTCCGCCCGCAGCACCCAGCAAGTGGCCGGTGGCGGATTTGGTCGAGGTCACGGCGATTTTGTTTTCTGCACCGAACAACGCCTTGATCGCCGCCAACTCGCCAAGGTCGCCAACCGGCGTGGACGTCGCGTGAGCATTCAGATGCTGGACCTGATCCGGCGTGATACCGCCCTGAGCCAAAGCCAGCTCCATTGCCCGCCGTGCACCACTGCCATCTTCCGGCCCAGCGGTCAGGTGATAGGCATCGGCCGTGGTGCCGTAACCGACCAGTTCCGCCAAGGGCTGCGCGCCACGAGCCAAGGCATGTTCAAGAGACTCGATCACCAACAGGCCGGCGCCCTCGCCCATGACAAAACCATCACGTCCACTGTCGAATGGACGTGAGGCTCGCTGTGGAGTGTCGTTGTAGCCACTGGACAGCGCCCGCGCAGCCGCGAAACCGGCAAGGCTGACTCGATCGATCGACGCTTCCGCCCCGCCGCACACGGCGATATCGGCTTCACCGGATCGAATCAATCGCGCCGCATCACCAATCGCCTGAACGCCGGCAGCGCAAGCAGTCACTGGCGCCCCCAACGGTCCTTTGAGGTGGTGCTGAATCGATACGTGCCCGGCTGCCAGATTGACCAGAAACGACGGAATGGTGAACGGCGACAAACGACGCGGGCCACGACTATCAGTCGTACGCACGGCATCAGCAATCGCACCGAACCCACCGACACCGGAACCGATGATTGTCGCGGTGCGCTCCTGATCAGAGGCATTTTCCGGATGCCAATCAGCCTGCTCTAGCGCCTGCCGCGCGGCCTCCATGGCAAACATGATGAAGCGGTCCATCTTCTTCTGTTCTTTCGGCGCGGTGGCGCGATCCGGGTCAAAACCGGCCTCGGCGTCTTCTTCCAGAGTCGGCACTCGGCCGCCAACACTCGTGGGCAAGTCAGCGACCACTGCTTCAGGCAAATTGCGCAACCCGGAACGCCCCTGCAGCAAACGTTGCCAAACAACCTCAACACCGCTGCCCAAGGGTGAAACCAGGCCCATGCCCGTGACGACTATTCGACGCTGATCCATACCGCGTGACCTCTAACTGATTCAGAAGAACTTACTTGTAGCGACTGGCAGCCGAACTGCGGGACAGGTTCGGCGCCATCACCAGCCGCGCAGCCACAAAGGCTTGCCACTCACCCGCATCCGGAAGGGACGGGATGGTAATGAGCTCGCCCTGATCCAGACCTGCCAGCGCGGCATCGACCATCTCGCCAGCCTCCATGACCATTTCGGCCGGGATGCCGCTGGCATCGATTCCGGAACGCTCCCAGATTTCAGTGCGGGTAACGCCGGGCAGCACCGCCTGGACTTTTACACCGGTGCCGTCGAGTTCAGCGTTCAGCGATTGGGTCAGGCTCAGCACATAGGCTTTGCTAGCGCTGTAAGTGGCGTTGAAACGCTCCGGAAACAGCGCCACGACCGAGGCAATGTTGATGATCGTGCCGCGACCCGCCTTGGCAAAACTCGCTGCAGCGGCCGATGCCAGACGAGTGACCGTGGTGACGTTGAGCTGGATCAGCCGCTCAAGATTCTCTAAATCTGCATTGGCCAACAGACCGTCAGCCGCAACGCCGGCGTTGTTGACCAGCAGGCTGATGCTCGAATCACTGCGCAGACGCTGCTCGAGTTTGAGCACGTCATCCTTCTGCGTCAGGTCCGCCTTGAGCACTTCGACCTGAACACCATGGGCGTCACGCAGCTTGCTTGCGGCACTGTCCAGACGCTCTTGGTCGCGGGCCACTAACAACAAGTCAAAACCGCGCGATGCCAACCGCTCTGCGTAAATCGCACCGATACCAGACGATGCGCCAGTGACGAGAGCTGTACCTTGGGACGCAACAGAATTCATGACAGGACTCCTGGAATGCTTGAGAGATAGCCCTCTGGATCGGGTTGATACAGAGCGCGTGGAAATTATTATAGGCATAATCTCAACACAATATGATAGCCGTAATTTTTGGCTATCCGACGGGCGTGCTCTTGGTTTCCTCAGTCAAACGCCTTACCAGAAAAACAAAAAGGCCGGTCAATGACCGGCCCCTTGGCGTTGAACAATAAGCTTAGTTCACTTCCAGCTTGTCGCGATTGCGATCCAGGATCGCCTTGCCGATACCCTTGACTTCCAGCAACTCGTCCACGGATGCGAACGGCCCGTTTGTTTCACGATATGCAACAATTGCTTTGGCTTTGGCCTCGCCTACACCCGACAGTTCCTTTTGCAGCGTTGCCGAGTCGGCCTCGTTGAGATTGATTTTTGCACTTTTCGAAGACGCCGCAGCGTCGATCACGATCGACGCTTCTGGCGGCACAGGCGGGGAGACAGGCGCCGCAACCACCGCAATAGAGGCGCTAGTGAGCAGAGCAAACATCAGGGAATAGAAATAACCAGTACGCATTAGTGACGCTCCATCATCATTTGAGAAAGCAGCTTTCCGAAGCTGCTCTTCAAATGTAGGTCATGACGGGCTCAAGTCAAAAATTCGTGCGTTACAGAATGTGAAACAATCAGGGCTCGAGACGGCGTTGCTGGTAGATCCAGTCGACGATCTCGCCGTCGGGGGTGTAGCCGGAGACGGTCTCGCGCAGGAGTTGGCGGACTCGGGAGTAATCATCCGCTTCAACCGCGCTCAGCAGATTGCTCAACCTGTCCTTTAACACTTCCCAAGGCAGGTGATCTTCATTGGCAGACATGATCATCGGATGAGAGGTCGCCGCCACGTTGTCACCGATCAACAGCTCTTCGTAGAGCTTTTCACCCGGACGCAATCCGGTGAACTCGATGGATATGTCGCCTTGAGGGTTACGTTCGGAACGAATACTCAAACCTGACAGATGGATCATCTTCTCTGCCAATTCTACAATCCGCACCGGCTCGCCCATATCCAAAACGAACACATCGCCGCCCTGTCCCATCGAGCCTGCCTGAATGACCAACTGCGCGGCTTCAGGGATGGTCATGAAATAGCGAGTGATCTTCGGATGCGTCACTGTCAGCGGTCCACCGGACTTGATCTGACTGTGGAACAATGGAATCACAGAGCCGGACGAACCCAGCACATTGCCGAACCGCACCATGGTGAAGCGGGTTTTATTCACGCGAGACACATTGGCTTTATCACCGAACAATACCGGAGCCACTTCAAGGCTCAGGGCCTGCAGCACCAGTTCGGCCAAACGCTTTGTACTGCCCATGACATTGGTCGGGCGCACAGCCTTGTCGGTCGAGATCAGTACAAAGTTGGAGACACCGGACTGCAAGGCAGCCTGTGCAGTGTTGAGCGTCCCAATAACATTATTCAGGACGCCTTCAGCGATGTTGTGCTCGACCATCGGTACGTGCTTGTAGGCGGCTGCGTGATAAACCGTATCAACCTTCCAGGTTTTCATCACGTCGAGCAACTTTTCCGGATGACGAATCGATCCGAGGATCGGCAGCAAACGCACCGGAACCGACTCCCTCCAACCACGCTGCTCCAACTCCGACAGAATGCTGTAGAGATTGAACTCGCTGTGCTCAAACAGCAGCAGAGTCGTTGGCCCCAACGCAAAGATCTGACGGCACAGTTCCGAGCCGATCGAACCACCGGCACCTGTGACCATGACTGTTTTGCCTTTTATACAACGCTCCAAGAGATCGGGCTGGGCAGGAACAGCGTCACGCCCCAAGAGATCTGCAATATCAACCTCTTGGATATCCTCAACTTTTACCCGACCGCTGGCCAGATCAGAGAAATTTGGCACACTGCGAATATGGAGCGGGAACCCCTCCAGCAAGTTGAGAATTTCCCTGCGACGAGCACGCGTCGACGACGGAAGCGCGAGAAGTATTTCTTGGGCTCCTGTGACATCGATCATCTGCGGAATATGCTTTGGCTTGTAGACCTGGAGGCCAGAGATCGAGCGATCCGAAATACCCGGGTCATCATCGATAAATGCAACGGGCCGCATGGCTCGGCCCATTCGCAGTGCGGCTACCAGTTGATTCCCCGCGACGCCCGCGCCATAAATAGCAACTTTGGTCAAACCATCGTCTCGGTTGGCAAAAGGAACATGCTGCGCTGCAGTGAACCAATCCCCCATGAAGTATTGGCGCATACATAGCCGCAACCCTCCAATGATGACCAAACTCAACCACCAATAATTGAAAATTATCGAACGAGGTACGACCGCTTCGTGATTGCTATACCAATAAACGACAACCGCCAGTATCAGCGAGGACAAACTGACAGCCTTGATGATCGCTATCAGAGCATCATTGCCGAAGTAACGCATGACAGCGCGATACATGCCGAAGCGAATGAACAATGGAATAGCGACAACAGGCGCACAGACGAATAGCCAGACGTGCACCTTGAAGGGGTTGTACATGTCATCAATACCCAAACGTACGATGAACGCCAACCACAGGGCTCCCCAAACAAGAAAAATGTCTGTAGCCACCTGAATCAGGCGTTTGCGTCGTCGTGGGAGCCCAACGAGACGCTCTCTGACCTTATCCATTAACTCTTCAAGCACCTCTGCCCCCCCTCCTTAAACTGCTGATGACCCGACTGGAGCACTTGAGATCAGGGTATTGACTCTAAGCCTGAATAACAGGCTTGTAATCTTTTCCATCTTAAGCGTTTTTTTCGAACTCTCCCGCGCGAAACATGATGGCGAGAACAATCAGCGGGATGTAAGCCAACAGTACCCCCCAGACGCCGCCTAGCCCAAACCGTGTAACACATACCGCAATCGGTAGCAGCCAGCATAGATTGATTAGACCTGTTGCGAGCGTGACGGGCAAATGCCGTCCAAAACGCCTGGAAGCAAACTGATAAGCATGGCTTCTGTGCGCCTCGTATACCTTGTCTCCCCGCAACAGGCGACGGAATAGCGTGAACGTGGCATCGACGATAAACACACCGAGCAAAATCAGCCATCCCCAAAGCAAAGACGGGTTTTCCCAGGCGGCCTGGAGGGAAAGCCCACCCAAAACGACACCAAGAAATCCGCTACCTGCGTCGCCCATGAATATTTTTGCAGGGGGGAAATTCCAGCAGAGAAACCCAATGACTGCCGCGGCCAGCAACAAAGGAGCCCAGATCAACTCATTCGCGCCAATGAGCCAATACAACAGGCATGCTCCGAGGCAGACACAAACCGCCTCTACCCCGGCTATGCCATCAATCCCATCCATGAAGTTGTAAAGATTGAGGAGCCATACCAGGTAAAACAGCGCAAGAACCTGCCCGAAGACCCCTAGATCGAAATGCGCGCCGAACAACTCGACGACGGGCAGTCCGCCCAGCCAAAACAACAACCATCCAGAGGCAAAAAAATGCCCCAGTAAACGCCAGCGCGCAGCGATGTGACCGTGATCATCCATGAAACCTATGATCGCTATCAAACCTCCAGCGCCGCCGATAGCAAGCAAGGTGCTTGGCGAGTTCATCCCGACGCTCCACAGCACCAGCAAAGACGCCAAAAACGCCACAACTATCGCTACACCACCTCCCCGCGGTGTAGGGACGGAATGTGAGCTGCGCTCATTCGGAATATCCATCAGACTGCGGGTCAATGCGTAATGACGTAAGCCCCACGTGAGAAAAAAGGATAAACAGGTGACGACAGGAATTAACCATCCATAAGTCATGTTTTTCGTGTGTCCAAAAAATGCTTCACGGTCAGGTCAAGGCCCTTGTCGAGACTGAGCGGCGGGGTCCAACCGAGTACTTGTCGATTTTTGCTGATATCAACCTGCAGAGACCCGAAGAGCCGCTGCGTTAACGCCCGGCGCCCAATTAACACAGCGACGGTTTTCATGATCCAGACGGGCATCGGCAGTAGAACAGCCGTCTTCCCCAGTGCGTGGGCCAACTTACGCAGGAGATCCGTTGTGGAAACATCCTCTCCATCGCTTGCCATAAATGTCTGATTGGCAGCTGCGGGATGATCGATACAGGTAACGACAAGATCCACAAGATTACCTACTGATATCAAACTACGACGATTACGGACCGAACCAAAAGGTAACGGCACGCCACGGTGCAACCACCGCATCATGCTGAGAAAATTAGCCTTTACACCCGGCCCGTACACCAGCACCGGGCGAATAATGACTACCTCCATGCCGGTAGCCAGTGACAACTGCTGCAGTCCCTGTTCGGCCTCAAACTTGGAAATGCCGTAGGCGTCAACCGGGCCCGGTACGTCGTCAGCCTGAAATGCGCGTCCGGGGGTCGTTGTTTCTCCATTTACTTTCACCGAACTGATGAAAATAAACCGTTTAACGCCCATTGCTGCGGCTTGTCCGGCGAGATTTAAAGTTGCTTCGACATTGACCTCGCGAAAAGCTGCCATGGGATCGGTTACTACTTCATTCATGACATGAACGCGTGCTGCTGCATGGATTACAACATCCACGCCGGCAAGGGCTTCGCTCCATTCGTTTCTGCCATTGAGCCCCGAAAGTGGTAATACGTGCACACCGGCAGAGACCCCATCAGTAGCAGTGCGCATCGGGGCGACAACTGAACAATCTTTTGCCAGCATCAATCGCTCGATGAGCGCGCTCCCTAAAAAGCCATTGCCGCCGGTTATCAGGTAATTTTTAGATCTCATGGCAGCCTCGCAACTGAAAAGCCTACTGCAAGCCTTGGAAATGTACTCGAGAATAAAAGTAGAGGGGCAATCTCGCCGATAACAGAACCATGGCCTGGCGCATCACGCTGATACCGCGGGCAGTTTCTACCGTGACTAGCAATCAAAGTAATGAACGATAAATACCGGCGTAGGATTCACCCATCGAGTTTGAAGAGAAAACCTCTTCGAAACGTCGCAGAGCCGCCTGCCCCATCGAGGCAGCTATGGCAGGCTGATTCCATAGACTGTTCATGGCCTGAGCCAAGGCAACAGAGTCCCTCGGCGGAACCACGAAACCGGTTTCTCCGGCAATATTGATGTAGGTAGTACCCGAGCCGATTTCACAAGAAATCATTGGCTTACCGTACATGGCGCCTTCGAGCAGCGAGATTCCAAACGATTCTGATCTCAGGTGCGACGGAAAAACAAAGGCATAGCAAAGCGTCAGCAGAGCAGTCTTGTCTTCGTCTGGCAACAGCCCCAGAAAATGCACGTTGGACAGGCCCGATTCAGCTGCTTGTGCGCGGAGTTCGGTTTCAAGGTGCCCACCACCAAGAATAACGACCGGCAATCGAGTCGTCCTCGCGGCCTCGAGCAAGTAGTCCAAACCCTTGTAGTAGCGCAGTGCACCGACAAACAGAAAAAATCGCTCCCCCAGCCTTTCTCGCCAGAATGCCAGCTTCTGCATCGATGGCAAGGGATAGGTCGCACGATCAAGACCATAAGGAACAACACGCACCTTGTCTTTGAAGCGACTCAATACCGGGCTGCTTGCAACATAATTGGGCGATGACGCGACAATACAATCAACACTGGAGAGGAAGCGATTCATCAATGGTTGATAAAGTTTGAAGAGCGTCTTCTGCTTGACGATATCGGAGTGGTAACTGACCACACTGGGCTTGCGAACTCGACTCGCAAAATGGACGAGATCCATGTAAGGCCACGGAAAGTGGTAGTGAACGATATCCGACTCTCGGGCCAGCTCAGCGAAATCCTTGAGCGCCGAAAACGAAAATCCGGTAGAGGCTACGTGAAGATCCAGTTTCGAGCGATGTGTCAGATGATGCGCAATCGGCTCATTTCGCGCAGCCCCTCGCTCGCTAAGGTAGAGCACTTGGGACTCGTAACCGTGCGTCAAACCACCTTCGGCAATCTGAAAAATGACTTGTTCTATTCCACCCATCGTTTCCGGGTAGTATGTCTTGAAGAAATGCAGAACCTTGATCATTTTCCTTTGACCACCTTCTGGTAAACCTCAAATGTTTCTCTTGCGCAGCGCTCCCATGAAAACTTCGCCGCGTGCAGCAATCCTTGCTTAATGGCGCTGGCACGCCAGGCTTCATCTTCAAGGCCCCGCTGAAGAAGTTCGGTCAGCGCGACAGTGTCCGCTGCCTCGCACATGAGTGCCGTATTGCCGGCGACCTCAGGAAGCGACGAACTGTTGGAGCACACCACCGGAACGCCCGAGCTCATGGCCTCCAGCACCGGCAAACCGAAGCCCTCGTACAACGAAGGAAAAGTAAATAGCCGCGCACCGGAAAACAACAGAGGCAAGTCTTCACTGGGCACAAAGCCCAGATAGAAAGCCCATCCTTCTCGGCGAGCACTTTCGAGCCGATTATGGATACTCTCGTTACGCCATCCATAGTAGCCAGTCAAAACTAACGGCCAGCGCTTGCGCAGTTCCAGTGGCAGACGTGAATAAGCGTCAAGCAACGTTTCGATATTCTTGCGTGGCTCAATGGTGCCAACAAACAGGCTGTAACCGCCCACCTCAAGACCATGCCTCGAAAGCGTCGCTCTGAGGGCATCGGCAGAGCGAGGATGGAATTCCGCGGAACTGGCCAACGGTACTGTGTGTATCCGGTCAATGGGCCAGGAAAAATAGTCAGCTAACTCTTTACGCGTGTATTCAGAGTCCGTTATCAACGCATCAGCTCTGACTAACGTAGTCTTGAGCTCCCTCTGCAAATAGCGCACAAGTTGCGGCGAATGACAGTGTGACCACGTAAAGGGAGAGAGATCGTGGAATGTGGCTACACTACTCCCGGCAAATGGAGGCAGATAATAATTGGGGCTGTGGTAAAGAAAATCACCATGGTCCTTTAGCGCGCGCTTCCTGAGTAACGGCATCAACAAACGATATGCCTCGACCGCCAGGAAGTTTTTTTGCACTGCCCGCTTGAGACCGTAACCCGCACCTGATGTCTCGGAGGCAGACGGTAGCGAAGGCAGAAATCGCCGACCTGCAAAGAACTGCAGGTCGGCGATTTCGGGATTCTGCTGCAGTCGCAGCGCCAATTCGTAGCTATATCGACCGATGCCAGTCAGTGGAAAACGGACTGGCTCAACAGAAAGGATTAACTTCACTTATTCAGCCGCCAGCATCCAGCGCAGGGTTTCGCTTAGGGGAGGCGTTGCCCACCCGGGAACCAGTTCCCGCAGCCTTGAGTTATCCCCACACAGGGTTTTTACCTCGTTGGCACGGACAAATGCTGGATTCACTTCAACTTCAATGTGATGCCCGGTAAACCCTTTGCACAACTCGATAACCTCACGAAGTGAGTGCGTGTTGCCTGAGCTGACATTGACAACCTGGCCCAACGGTTTCACGTCGATCAATCCGCGATAGGCCTGAACCAAAGCACGAACATCACTGAAGTCACGCCAAACATCGAGATTACCCAGTTCGATGGTTGGTGCCTTGCGCTGAAAATGGGAGATTATTTTCGGCAACAGGAAATTTTCGGCCTGCCCAACACCCGTGTAGTTGAATGGCCGCGCGATCACTATAGGCAGACGATCCAGCCAAAGCTTGGCCATATACTCCATGGCCAACTTACTGACAGCGTAATCATTCGCCGGCGCCGGGTCTGTTGCTTCGGATAGCAAGCCGCCGGAAGCGTTACCATACACGTTCGCACTACTGGCAATCAGCACACAATCCGGGGTCTTCCCGCAAGCACCAATCGCCTCGAGAAGATTGCGCGTTCCAATCAAATTAACCTGATAGAACGCATCCGCTGCACCGTGCCCGACGAATGCCAGCGCTGCGAGGTGCACAACAACATCCGGCTGAATCTTTGCCAGCAACGTACGCAGACCAACCGCATCAGCCAGATCAACTTGATGATAGTTGTGATCGTCGGAGGGCCGACTGCCCATTCCGACAATCTCGTAGCCATGAGCTTCCAGCTCAGCCGCCATGTAGCGACCGGTAAAACCATGAATACCCGTAATCAGCGCACGTTTGCCAGCATTGATCATCAGAAAGAGAACCCTTGCTTGTTACGGCGCAGATCAGCCTCGACCATCATGCGGCAGAGCTCTTCCAGCGTAGTTTTCGGCTCCCAGCCCAGTACTTCCTTGGCCTTTGCAGGGTTACCGATCAGAAGTTCGACTTCAGTAGGACGGTAGAACTTCGGATTGATGGTAACCAGTACCTTGCCAGTAGCAGCATCGCTGCCCTGCTCCGCTTCAGCAGTGCCTGCCCAGGAAATCGTGATGCCTGCAGCCTTGAATGCCATCGACACGAAATCACGCACGGTTTCGGTACGGTTGGTTGCCAGTACGAAGGTATCCGGCACGTCAGCCTGCAGCATGCGCCACATACCTTCTACGTACTCCTTGGCAAAACCCCAGTCACGCTTGGCATCAAGGTTGCCCAATTCCATCTTGTCCAGTAAACCCAGCTTGATCTTGGCAACGGAGTCGGTGATTTTACGAGTTACAAACTCACGACCACGCAGTGGCGATTCGTGGTTGAACAAGATACCGCTGGTCGCAAAAATGCCGTAAGACTCGCGATAGTTGATGGTCATCCAGTGAGCGTAAAGCTTGGCAACACCGTAAGGGCTGCGCGGATAGAAAGGCGTGCTCTCGACCTGCGGGATTGCCTGTACCTGACCAAACATTTCAGAGGTCGATGCTTGATAGAAACGCACCTTTGGATTGACGATGCGGATCGCTTCGAGAAGGTTCACGGCACCAAGGCCAGTGATTTCAGCGGTAGTGATTGGCTGCTCGAACGACACGCCCACAAAGCTCTGCGCGGCGAGGTTATACACCTCGGTGGCTTCGGTGGTTTGCAGCAAACGGATGCTGGCAGAGAGATCTGTCAGATCATATTCGACCAAATGCAGGTTAGGGTTCTGCTGGATGCCCAGCTCTTCGATACGCCAGAAATTGACAGAACTTGTACGACGGTATGTACCGTAAACGGTGTACCCCTTCTCCAGCAGCAGTTCCGCCAGGTAGGCGCCGTCTTGACCGGTAATGCCAGTAACGATTGCTTTCATGCGAATCCTCTAAACTCCATTTGAACATTGTTGAAACAAAAATAATCTAGCCCGGCAATCTGCATGAAGCCGAGACTGAGCGATTAACTGCCGTACGGGGAGAATAGTACCCGAAGAGAGGCACTTTGCCGCCCCTTCGACGATTTTTTTAGATGTCTGGGGCTAATTTGCTTGTGGCTCATGGCGAAAGTCCTCCGCAAGCCTGCAAGCCAAACTCTTGGCCAGTTCCCTCAATTCTGGTACCGCTGTCGCCTCCCACAGATCAGCCTTGAGCATTGGACCTATATAGGAAAGCCACGGCAAAGCATCGCCTTCAGCGTTTTTAACAGCCAGGCGTTCGTCAACATGCAGCCCCAAACCCAAGGTATCGGGCTGCAGCAGCCCTTCGTCGCGCAGCTGAGTAATCAGCGGATCATCGACATGCCGTAAATTCGAGTTGGGCCCGGTACAATTGATCACCTTCGAAACGTCGATATGTTCGATCTGATCAGTACCGCGCCGCTGAAAACTCACTTGCACGCCTTCACCGCCAGGGGCGATCCCCATAATACGTCCCGCCAGTGAAACAATACGCCCACTGCCAGACGCTTCAATGAAGCGGTCGTAAGTCTCCGGGGCCACGCGATGACGATGCACATCCCAGTAAGGTTGCAGGTGGCGAATAAAGCGTCGCTTCTCGACCTCTGGTAATCGAGCCCAAAGTGCTGGTGTCGCGGGACGCAGAGCTGCAATGTAATCCCGCCAATCACGCCCCGTGGTAGCGCCCGCTTTGATAAGACGGCGAACTTCCCGGAGATAATTTATCACGGTAGGTTCGACGTCGAGCAGTCGCTCGCTGGCTCCGACAATCGGTGGAAGAACATGGCCATGAGGACGATGAGCCAACGGCTGCAATCCACGGCGAGATAGCATGTAAATCGGACGTGTGTCGCCCTGATCCATGCCCAACGCAACATCCAGAGCGGTCAGCCCGGCACCTATCAGGAGTACCGGCTTAGTTGCATCGGGCAACATACGCTCCCGATCCCAAGGATCCTGCTGATAGCAGCCCACGGCGATAGCGGGAGCAACACACTGAGGATTGAGGGGCGCGAAGTGACCAAACGCAAGCACGACATGATCAGCTCGTAGTTTTTCACCGTCCGCCAACTCCACAATTGCGCCCTGTTGATCCGCTCTCAGACTGTGCACTTCCGCTGCCAATCGTTGAAGCGAGATACCTTTGGCACTGTCAACGGCCGAATCCAGCAGGCAAGAGAGATAGTCGCCATATAACCGTCTTGGCACAAAGGACGATCCCACGATATCTGGGTCGGTTTTCTGACAGAATTTCTGGAACGACTCGGGTTCATCCACCAGAGCTGTCATGTTTCCAACCGGAACATTCAGCAAATGCTGAGCGCTGTTTGTTCCATAAGCCAGACCACGGGCCATACCGCCTGAACGGTTGATCAGAATGACGTGAACACCAGGCGGGCAATGCTTCAAAAACTGAATGGCAGTTACTGTCCCACTAAAACCCGCGCCGATGATGACGAGAGTCTTCATGCCAGATCCCGCTTATCCAGACAGTTCAGTATTTTCCCGACACAGGTGTCCAGGTCTTCCTCCAGCGTGTTGACGCGCACATCGGCATTCACTGGACTTTCATAAGCCGAATCAATGCCTGTGAAATTTTTGATCACGCCCGAACGAGCTTTACCATAAAGGCCCTTCGGGTCTCGCCGCTCGCACTCTGCCAAAGGCGTATCAATGAAAATCTCGATAAACCTTTCATTGCCAATTACGTCGCGCGCCAAGGCGCGATCACGTTGAAAGGGGGATATGAATGCAGTGATCACTATCAACCCAGCATCCATGAACAACTTGGCCAGTTCAGCAATTCTGCGTATGTTTTCTTCCCGGTCGGCGTCACTGAATCCCAGATCTTTACACAGGCCGAGACGCACATTGTCACCATCCAACAGATAGGTGTGCCGACCACGCTTGACCAAAGCCAACTCCAACGCGTTTGCAATGGTAGATTTGCCAGCACCACTCAACCCGGTCAACCACAAAGTGATGGGTTTCTGCGCCTTGACGAGCGCTCTGGTTGAACCATCTACAACAGACGCCTGAAAAACTAAATTGTTGTTGGACACACTGGGGCACCTCGTATCTCTGATCCTTCAGATTACCATTGATGTCGCGCACTCACGACAGCGGTTTTTGAGGCGACCTCTCGCCCTGTATTTTAACCCATTACCAAGAACTATCCTGGAAACAGGAGGGCTAACCCAATCGAGCGACTGAACTGGCCGTAACGGTGATGACGAGCGTGTACCAACAAGCGCCGGTGGGCAACCTTTTAAATGTACCCACCGAATACAACAGTTTTTAGCCCACCAATCTCAAAACGCCACTACTCAGTCGACATTCAGGTCTTTGGGATTCAGTTGAAGAAAGGCATTCAGCTCTGCCGGCGTACCCAATACATGAACATCATCAACAGCAAGATCGGTAATGGATACTTTTCGACCTTCAGCAATTAACTGCCGATAAAGGGGCGCAATGTAGCGCTCCCCGCGAACCAGGTTTTGCGAGTCAGCAAAGAATCGTTCATATGCTTTCTCGTAGTCCTCAGCTCGTGAAAACCAGTATAAACCGATGGATGCGAAGTCTGAGATACGCTGCTTTTCAGCTAAATCCGTGGCCCATTGATCATCGCCCAGCTTGACGAAACTCCAATGCTCGCCTGGGACCTGGAAGCACGGAACCCATCCATCAGCTCCCTCACGGATAAATTCAGGCCGCAATGCATTGGGATTAACGTATGTATCAATATTATAAATCAGTAAAGGTTCATCAGGCCGACACAGTCCACGCGCCAGATAGGCGCTGGTTGCCTGACCATCAGTCACCTGACTGATCTCGATAACATGCACATCACGAAGTCCCAGTGCCTGACTCTGCTTTCGGACATACTCGGCAGAGTTATTTTCCTCCAGACAGACAAAAATCACTCGGCTATCTGGCGTAAGAAAATTCCGCAGAGAAAGCATCGACCAGTCAAACAGACTTTTGCCGTGCGCAGGAATTTCATACTTGGGTACCGTATAACCAGCCTCATAGAAGCGCGATCCGCGGCCGGCCATCGTAATAACAATATTCACCGACATTTCAGACTCCTATTCTTGTCCAAGCAATTTCTGGATTTCTTCTTCGGTCATATTGAGAAACTCGTCCGGGCGTACAGATCGATCATCAATATAGAAACCTTTTTTTCTCGGCCATGGCTTGCCAAAGAGGATCTCATCATAAGGCACCTCCCACTTGGCGAGCCATTCCAGAAGAACGGGAGCCGTATGTTTATTAATAAGCGCCAGATTGCCTTTGTAAGTATTCATATTACGCGCAGTAAAAAGCAGGACCCGATATCCCTTGGCCTGATATTCGCGCAACTTAACCAACATGGCTTGGTCGGGTATCAGATCGGCATAGGACTGATCCGCCGTTTTAATGCCACATAACGTGCCGTCGATATCGACGACCAATACGCCGTCAACGCCCTCAAACTCTTGATTCACTTTCAACCTCATTGAGAATGTGGTGAGCGTTCAGCAGGAAAGCTATCACCTTATTTGGATAATCTATGTGCAGCGGCAGCATCGATAAAAACAAGGATGCTTCGCCTAGTCGCATGACGCGAACGTCATGACCTGCAGCCCTGACTCGCTGAACAAAAATTGGCTTCAATACCGAGTGGTTGGTGTGCTTGAAACTCAAAAGCAACTGATTATTGTCGGTGAAACCGACATTGTAGAGACCATTGTTAATGAAGTCGTAATCCCCTAGCGCACTGTGCGAAACCTTGCACAGATCGTACAAGGGGTGCGTCCACAAACCCTCTTCCGTCAGCGCGCCCTTGGGATCAATCAGCTTTAGCAAATAGCGTTGCTGATCATAAAGCACGTTGGAGAAGCAAGGGTCACCGTGACCCACTACGCTGTGATCAAAGGCAAACCCTTTTTCGTAACGCTTGTAGAGCTTCACAAAACGCTCAAACTGAAGTGAAATATCCAGTTCGGAAGTAGCGCTGGCGGCCAGGCGATTGATCCGCTGCCCCTCCTCCATTGCCAGGAATTGCTTTACGCGCTTTTCAAGTTTATTGACGAACAGTTCACGAGCAATGGCCGCAGACTGCTCCTTCGTACAAACCTGTCTCGATCGCTCGGCGAGAAAGAACAGTAACCGATCGACAAAAGACGTGAACGTATCTTCCTCGAAGGCACCATGGACCCATTGCAGCGCAGTATCAGCCAGGTAATAACGCAGCATCTTGTAAGAGGCCCGATCGCCATCGTCTTGAAAATCAAATGGTTGTATCAGCCACGGCCGCATAGACTCGGGAGCTAACCCGTAAAAGGAATACTCCGCCAGCATCTTGGTTTTGTCGCTGGATCGCTTCGTATAATAATACGCATCGATCTGCATCTCGTTGAAGTGTCGAGTTGCTGTGGAACCGCTAGTGTAAGAAAGAAAATCGCGGATCTTGCCTAAATCCAACAACTCCACCGATTGTAGTCGCTGACTGCCCTGCCACGCCTTCTCCCAAGTATGAAGCGGAGCGGCCGCGAACGCCGACCATTGGTCAACCAAGGCATGGGCGTTGCGCAGAAATACCAACATCGGTTTGTACAACGAATCGGTAAAGTCTTCTTCCGCATAGGGCAAGCGTTCTATCAACTGAGTGAGACGCTCAGGTTGTGAAAAACCGGCACGGCCAGCGATGACGCAGACGGACGTATTTTCACTGCAAGCTTCCAGCGTCGAACGGAGCGCGACCAGATCATCGTCATTTTGCAATCGAATCAAATTCGAACGACTCCAGACAGGCAGCGCAGCGCAAAAATGCTCAATCAATGGCCGGCGCTTGAAGACAATATCACCGAATCGACGCGAACCAACCAAGCTGCGCACCTCACCAAAGGCGAACTCGCGATCATCGAGAATCAGCATTAGTTTGGCGTAAGGTTCAGACATCTCGGGTCCTCAAAATTTTGGAGCGCGCCGACAGCGAAACGACGAGCAAAAATACCAATGTTAGTGCCACCAGCCCAAGCGACTGATAGAGACCGAAAGCATTCGATACCCCACCGCCGCCCGGTAAACTCGCCAGCAACCCGGACGTGAAGAGTGCAGCGAGGTCCGGATCCCCGATCCCGAGCAGGTTGATAAACAGAGACAGTGCGAGGATCTCGACAGACCAGATAAGTACCGAGAGCAGTAGAAACGCGGAAATACGTCCCTCGACCGACCTATAGATCGCGACTTCAAGCCTACGAAGCACATGACTCGCACGTAGAAGAGTTAGCCCGCGTGGTGTATGACTGGTCAGCACAAGATGACGATTCAGGTATACGAAGACCTTTGCAACAGCAAAGAAGCCCAATAGGCTTAATCCGCTGGCCAATACAAACAGTACAAAGACCGTCCGCATTGCCGGTACCACTTGTACGTCAAAGATGTAAAGCCCGAGAATAAAGGTCGAGATTACGACTACATCCCCAAAGCGTTCCGCCAGCCACACCGCCAATGCTTTCTGCCGCTTCCCAAACACATGAAAGAAAGAGGCAAGACGTAAGATCTCACCCAACTTGAATGGCAGGAAACTACTTGGAAAGGCTGTCAGCGTATGTGCTGCAGACAGTGGAAACGCCTTACCGCGATCATCCAGCGTCAACAGCACCAAGCGCAGGATACGCAATATATGCGAACCAAGATAAAGTAGCGTAATACCTAATAGACCAGCCCATTGCGTCTCACGACCGAAACTCGCTATATCAGGCGCGCGCAGCCATAGCCAGCAACTCACCACGATCAGCAGCAGGCCAAAGTAAACCTTCAAGCTGTTACTCATTGGACGCTGAGCCTTGGCTATAGCGAATTTGCCCTGTGTAAGCATCAAATGCACGAGAGCGGAGCTCTTTGGAGATAAAACCACCACGTCGCAGGCCATATCCGGCTAGCAACCCGAGCACTTTGAAAGCTTGACGGAAGAGTCTGACGTTGGAAATCTGGTCGTCCTCTCTCCAGCTAATAGGGAAAAAACGCACCGTTTGCTTGCGATGATAGCTGGCCAGCAACATCACATAATTGAACGTCAGATCGTCAGGGAAGGACTTGTAGTAAAAATCGCGATACGCAGCCACGCGATAAAGGTTCAGTCCAGACCCCAAGTCGTAGATAGCACGAAACGTGACCATCGAAAACAGTGCGTTATACACACGATTACCGAAGGTGCGGAACCACGAATATCCTTTCAGCTGACTACCGCGCATGAACCGGGCGCCCAACAAGCAATCTGCGCCCTGATCCATCCCTGATTCCAGTTGCGGAATCAGGTCTCGAATGTCTGCCTGATCATCGCCATGCAGCACAACAATGTAATCAAACTCTTTTTCTACTGCGTAGCGAAAGGCAGCCTTGTGCGAGCCGCCTAAACCGTAGTTATCATCGTTGCACCAAGCGATGAAATTACAGTTCTTCAACACCAATTTACCGCGCTCGATGGCTGCGTCCAGAGTACCGTCAGGTGAACGGTTATCAACAACCATGACAGTATCGATCCTGGCCTGAACGCTTTCGTCAAATTGATCGATAACGCGAGTGATCTGCGCTTCGCAGCGGTACGCAGGGATAAAAACCAGGATTTTTGGATTAGTTTCAGACTTGGCCATCAGATTCAGCACTCATAAATTTTGCAAGAACGGTCATAAACAGGAAATTCGTCAACAAATTAACCGGGGTTACCATCAGCTTTGCCAGCACCGCCACCGGCAGCATGATTGCCTGATCAACCCCAAAATCTACCAGATTTACAACCACGACGGAAATAAGCAATGAATAGCCGAGAATCGACACCGCTTGATAGGCCCAGTAAATCGGCAGGAAAATATATTTATCGCGTCCCCCTCGGTTAAAAACCCGATTGAGCGCAACCACCCATACGTAAGTGACACCGACCATCGACGAAGCAAAATTCGCATAGCCTGGGGAGACATCGAGTATCTGGGTCAGCACTGTATAAGAAACCAGATCAAGAACCCATCCAACTCCGGAAACCAGCAGAAAACCTAGAAACAACTTCATTGTTCAGTTTTTCCAGCGCGCTGAAACTCGTCAAAAGAATAGAACTCTTTGCGCACGCTACCATCACCCGCCACCGAACGCCGGAGAAAAGGTATTTTCTCGGGAGGATTGAAATATGCCTCAAACCCTTCGGGCTTATACATTTTCACAACCCGACCATCGGCCTGCAAGCTCATACCAAATACCGGCCAGGTCCAATCCCAACGGTACTTATAAAGATAATCACGACCTTCCGATTGCAATTTCTCTCTTACCAACTCAGGTTGAACGATCGGCCCGGAACTAGCATTGAGCTCATTAAAGGCAGCCTCTTTGAAGTCCAGCCATTGAAGACTATTAGAAATCTGCCACATGGATGCAGACAGCAAACCGACCGACAGCGCGCCAATAGCCAAATACTGTGCACGCACATCTATATTGATTCTTGCCAGGACGAAAACAATCGATAACAGCATCCAACCAGATGAACCAAATGTCATCAGGAACCGGTAATTAAATTCTCTACGCGGGTCAGTCATAGTGAGATTTTGAATAGCAGAAGCGCCAAAGTATAAAACGTAAATCGACAATGACAAAAAGAGCAACAAAAACAAACCCGAAAGCAGCACACTTGTTTTCCTGACGCTGCGACTGGAGGCACCGTATAACATCGCCACAACGAGAAGAGCCGTTGTCAACAAGCTTATCCTCGTGTTGCCTAGCCACATTTCCTGGGGCATGGCAAAATCGATAAGTTGCAAAAAGGCGTTCGTTTGCTCACCCACTGGGTGAGTCATTTGCCAATAAATGACAAATAAAGCCTGAGCCAGACCCGCGAACCCGAGCATGTAAAGATGCCGTTTTTCACGAAGAATACTACCGCCAGCACCGAATCTAATAACTCCCACCGCGCCGATAAAAATCACCCCCCCCCAAAAAATCAAATTCTCATGCGCTCTGAAAAGAAGTAAAGAGACAAAAGAAATAACAACCCAGTCGTACCGTCGAATATCAATATTCAATAGCAAATAGTGCAGCAAGACCCACACCAACGCCAGAGATATGAAAGACTGATTAACTATGAAAATATCGGATGGAATTGCGCAAGTCACCAAGCTCGCGATAGAAAACAAAAAAACCCGATAGTTGTTTGCGCGCCGACTCAAAAAGAAACAATAGATGTAAGCGAGAAACGGCCCTAAAAACAAACTCGCACCAAACAGGATTTTTAGTACAACCAGACTTTCCACTCCAAGCTGAACAGCGACAGCAGACGGAAACTGGTTCAGAATGTTCGCGAAAAGCCTAACATGCTTTTCATCATCGGCAATTGGCCATCCGTGATTATGACTCAACAAGTCGACAAAGAAAAAAGACCCATCCGCATACAATGCTCGCTCAACATAAATAGCGTGACCAAGGTAGATTGCATAAACCACACAGGCTAACAGAGCAAGGGCTAACGCAAGCCATTTCAATGACCTCAGACCAAAACCGTTCCTATTCAAAAACCCGCTCCCTCAAGTGAAACCAAGACTTTACATTAGCGAAATTGGTGACCGACAAAAAACCATTTCTCGCAACAAAAACTGAAACTGCCACGTAAACTTCCGAGACCTCAAGATAACTGCAGCACTCATCGAAGGCCCTCATTCAGCAACTATGCGTATCTTGCCGAGAGACAAGGATATTCGCCTTTTAGAAGAGCACTCCTTTTTTTGAAAAAGTGGGGGGAACATCATGCCTGATAGCACAAATGCTCCCCCGCAATTCAAGTGGCAATCACTGAACGTTATGTCATAAGCTCGCCACAGATATTGATAAAGCGATCTCCAATGACAGACCAGTCATAGTCTTGTGTAATGCCCCGACCATTCTCGGCCAAAGTCGTACACAATGCAGGATCACTGATCAAGCGTTTGATAGCCTCCGCCAAAGATTCAGCGTCCGTCAATATTGCGTTAACACCATTGATGGCCATGTCATGGAAAGCTGCACAAGCATTGTTGGCAATAACAGGCTTACCGGCCAGCCACGCCTCCAGCAGTACGATGCCGAAGCTTTCGCTGCTACTCATGTTAACAAGCGACAAGCAGGACATGAGCGCCCCACGAACTACATTTCTCGGTTGCTTACCCAGATAGGTTGCATGCTGCGACAAAACAGGAATGCCATCATCGTCAGGGCCGATTAGCACAACGTGTAGATTCTGTCCTTGAGCATTGAGCTTTTCAACAGATGCGATTGTATCTTTATATCCCTTTGCACCTGATTTACGACCCAGTACCAATAGGAAAGGACGATCGCCAGAAAAAACGCTGCGAAATGCGTCAACATCATCCTGATGAAATACTTCCTTAGTATCAATTCCCGCTGGAAAATAACTTACATTAGCACCACGGCCGCGATAAAACTCGCACGCCGCGAGAGGTGAAGCCAATACCAGGTCAGCACTTTTCGCAGCAGCGTTAAGATCTGGGAAATGATAAAAATCATCGTCCAAATGGGCATGAGGTATTATCACCACTGGCACATCGTGACGCTTGGCAGCTTCAACAGCAACAATGGCTGGGCGAAATACGTGGTTATGCGTTATCACCAGGTCATATTTGCTTACCTGAGATTCTACGTAATGTTCAAGGCCTTCGGAAAACGGCCCACGCAGATCACTCAATTTAACATTCAATGAATCTCGAGTTCCCTCAGCAGCAACAGCCAGCACCTCAAAAGCTTTTTGTGCATCCACAGAGGCCAGGCTTACCAACGTCTGATTGGAAATATCGAGTTGCACACCGTCAAAATGCAGTGCGGTCATTATAAAAGCCAGTGGCCGCGGATCTTCTTGCTGGAAAGATCGAATGGATGTTGTGATCTCCATCTCACCCGCTGGAGCAAAGAATGACAATACGAATTGCCCTTCAACCTCTGATGTGAGGATGGCAACACCTTGATTATCAAGAACCGTGACGTACGCTTTTTTGTGAACAAACCCGTTAATACGTACTTCTGTGTTGTGCTCTACGTACAACCCGCATGTGGCATAAGCCCACCGAGAGGCAGTCAAGCCCTTACCTTCCGGCAAGGACCAACCCCATGTAAGACCGCTGCGATCAAAGCCGGCTTTAACGGAGTCCGAAACGATACGCTCGAATGAGGGCTGCAATTGCCACGCGCGTTCCAACTCCAACCTGGCTTGCTGATCTTCCGACTGTTCAATAGGAAAACGAGCAAATCTGACGTTGTGCATATTAATAAACGCACTGTCGTTAGAGTCAAAATAGTAGTTTTCCGAAAAACGATATCGACTGTGCATCGAACTCACTTCTGGAGCAACTACATCAATTTGAAACATATTACTTCGGCCGAGCGCCCGTAACAACTGCTCCATCATCATCTCTGCTCCGCCCATGGCAGGAGAGGTATAACGATAGGTTACAAAAAGCACACGCTTTTTGGGCACTGAAAGATTCTGCAAAGCATGAACATAATCCGCCGCAAGTGCCTGCATAGAGAGACACCTGTCAAATACCGACTGGCGCAGCTCCCTTAACATTGGTGAACGCAATTCCACATCGGAAAGTGCTGATAGTATCGCCTGGGGAAAACTCTCCAGCGCGACAACATCGATGTGATCTTGAATGACTTCAGGATATCCACGCTGCCCAAACACCGTCGTCACGACAAACAGTCCATTGGCGAGATAATCAGCCAACTTCACATTCGAACCGCTACCCGACATCATCGGGTTGATCGCTATTGAACACGCCTGCATGACCGCAGACTTTTCCGAATCATCCAAAACCCCCCACAAACGAACGTTTCGAGCGGATTTGGCACTTATGGAACTGCAAACCGAACCGATCAGATGGAACTCGACATCTGGACAGTTTGGAGCAATATGCTCCACAAGATAGTTTGCCGAGTCGACATTAGGCATGTGCGCGGAGCCCAGGAAAACTACCGATCGGGCAGAAATAGTGCCCTGTAACTGGCGCGCGTTTGCGGTATCAATCGGCGCCGCAGGGGCCGATCCATTGCGGACCACTATTGCCGGACCTGCTGTGCGTCGATTTCTCAGCAGAGAATCGGCATCCTCATCGGAAACAGCTACTGTTACCGCCGACAATTCAACGGCCTTACGCTCAAACTCTGCAACATCCGCGATCAAGGAATCCCGGAGAGGATGGTATTCAAACAAACGAGATTTCAGGCTCAATTCGTTATTCTGAGAGGAATAAACAAATCTGTCAGCATATGCGACGGGCAATCCGACCATGAATGGGTGTTCAATAACCACACTCTGAGAAAAACCTCTCAGGGTCTGGTAAAACCTCACCAAGAGCGGGTTGAGCGTGCAATGGCGACCAGCAACGATATCATCACAAGAGATATGCGATTGAGCATTAACATACTGAAGTTCGGCAACATGTTCCGCAGTTTTAGGAACCGCGATGACCAAGGTATTTTCATCATAACGATCAACACGCAAGAATCGATCGCTTGAAAAGCATAAAAACACAACTGTACTCGACTCCGAAACCGCAGCGTACAAGCCTCGTGTTCGCGTAGCACCACCACCAATTCCTGCAAAGGAATCGTAATCGTTCAATACTGTTACAAGTTTATTGGCGGAATGGGTCTTACTGCGCCCATGTACTTCTACTATCTTTTTGCTAGCCCTGTCGGCAATTGCATCCCACGTATAGTTAGCATTAACAAATGACAGCCCCGCCTCGCCCAAAGACGTTAGGCGCGCAGGCGTGCTCGCGGCATCACGAATAGCCTGGCCGAACGCCTCGAGAGAAGACACCAGGAAGTGTTCACCCTCCTTACCCGAAAGCCCTCGCACACCAAAGTCAGTTGACAGAACCGGCAGCCCTCTAGCCAAATATTCCAGCACTTTAATATTTGACCCACTGCCAGTAGACATAGGGTTCAACGCCAAATGGCTATTGCTCAACAACTCGTCTTTCAAGGCATCACTCACCCGGCCGTGGCGGATGACGTTTTTTGAGTACTTCCCTTCCGGGAGGCAGGTACCGAGAATATTGAATTGTACCTCTGGAACGAGTGGAGCAATGTCATTGGCAAGTGTTAGCGCAGCTTTCTGATTGGGCAAATGACCACTGCCCATGAAAACCGTAGAAAAAACCTTGTCCGAGCTATCTTTTGAGGAAATTGCTCTAACTGGTGTCATGCCGTTCGGAACAAACTCGCTCTCAAACTTAGCGTCTGGCGCCAATTCATGGAACGCGACCAGGTCGTCATCACCGCAATAAAAAACGAGGTCGGAGATCTCAAGTATCTTTTTTTCCAAGCCTTCAACGAGCTTCGGAATTTCATCCGACTCGGAATCGCTGTGCAACGAACTGTAAAGAACACTTTCGCAATTCTGAGAGTTGTAAACCCGTAGCTTACTATCGAAACCTGCAAAGACGTCATAATCGATAGTAAAAGGGAAGTCGTGGATAATAATATCCGCCGACGCATACTCTTCCAGATAAGCGTTGTGGAAGGCACCGGGAAACTTTGCACAGGCTGCAAGAGCAGGGCCAGATAGATCGCCCTTACCGGCAACCTTGGACAACGTGGCCCATACCTCATTGAACGCGTTATCTTTCGGAATTCTGCGCTCAATGAAGTTCACTCCATGAAACACACGCTCCTCTTGAGCGTCTTGATGAGTAGAACTCAACAACGTGACCTGGTGAGTGCGGCTCAGGGACCTATAAAAATTAAAAATCCTGGATTCACCACCGTTCGACACCGGTGTAAATGCTGGAAAAAAGCTAAATGCCAATATTTTTTTCAAAATAAATACTCAGTAGAAAAAAGACTCAAGCGGTGATTTCAGCTCATCGCCGTTCCCTTTTCTCTTCAACAGTGAAGTCTGTTGATGCGAGGGTGACGCGTCCACGGCGGTCATCGGCTGACTCGCAACGGAGTTCTGATTCTGCTGCATTCCCCAAGCCAGTCGTTTAAGCCGGGTTTTCAATACTGGGCGACGTGATAGAAAACCAACAGCCAAGCTCTTGATTCTTGGATTTGCGACTACTACTCGTATTAAACGAGAAATGGAAGATTTAAGCTGATGTTTAATTATCAGCGATGGGGAAGCCTTCAAGTTAATCCCTTGCCCTTTTATCAGCCTGCTCAACACCCGCAACGGCCTGGTCAGTCGCCACGAAGTACTTGTCAGCAGTTCATGTGTTTTCCTTTCAAACTCAGCCACCATTGCCCTGGATTCCAGCCTGGCTTGCTCGAGTTCGATATCCTTGTATACAAGCTTGCTTTCAAGCTCTGTAGCCTTAGCATTTGCCGACGCTACTTTTGCATCCGACGCAACGAGTGTGTCGGCGAGTTTGGCTTCAAGCCTTGAACGCTCAGACACAAGCTCTGAGCGCTTGACTATCAGTACTTTTTGCTCGTTATCTAGTTGTGCTCGCCTGGCTTCGAGATTTACCCTTTCTGCTTCAACCGCCATTTTCTCCGGTTCCAACTCTTCTACCTCTGCGCTAGGCACTAGAGGTTTTGCTTCCATGGCGGCATATTTTTCTTGCTCAGCACGTAATTGCTGCTGATAACCAACTCGGGCGTCCACCGCCCTCTGCTCGATGGCCAGAACCAATTCGCGAGCTCTTTCTGCATCTCGAATAAGATTGGAGTTGGCCTCAAGTTTAACATCCCGATGCCAAACTAGTGGCTCACTAGCGTTACGCAGCGCAATAATTTCATCGATCTCATGCTGCGATGTCCCTGAGAGCAGCAGCAGGCTGTGCGCTCGCTCTTCGATGCCCTGGAAAAACGCCCTGTCTTTTTCGCCGTAAACTGCCTGAGGAACAGAGCAATCAGAAAAATCAAGGCCGTCGACACCCTTATCTTCAAGCGCGGCCGTCACTTGCTTTCGATAATCCAGACTGTCGCTGAGGCGATCAATATTAATCTGCAAGTCAGTGTGTGTCAGACCTTCTTTCAATCCCAAGAACCACAGCACATAAAAGACAAGATAACTATTGTCCGGAGACAGGCAATTTTGAAAAAACCAGGAAAATTTCTCAAAAATATTTCCCTCGGCCAATCCCTTGAATCCGACTTCTTCAATCAGGCGAGTAATGATGTCTGGATGCTGGGTAGCATTGATACACATCTGAGTTGCATTATCGAAATAGTGGTCAACCTTGTATGACCACCACTGATCCCAGGGATTGCGCCAGAGATAGACATGACAGCCGCCCAAAGCTTTCTTTATCACACCAATGCGCGAACTTGTTCGACACTCCTGAATGAAGGGCCTGCCTTTGGCTAAAGCTACCAGGCCTGACAGATAAGGCACGCCAGCCTGCTCAGGTGTCGTGGTAAAATAACCATCGTAGATGCAGGACTCATCCAGCATGCTTATACATTCATCAGAGACGCTGTATAACTCGGAGTAATAGGCACCCTTCATATCCGGATGGCGTAGAACTTTAGCCAGATTGTCGTCTGCTGCGAGCATGCTTTCACGCTCGTTTCGTGCAGATAATACAAACTCGCTCATGGGTTCCTGATAACACCAGTACCCTGCTTTAGAGCGTCTGAAAACGCTGAAAATGTAAGTACTTCCTGCTCGAAATAAAGAATGAACGAATACAGGACTGCTTTTAAATTCGTTTAAAATGCTCATCCCTTACTCCATAGCAAGTTCAAATTTCGCCGGAACGTTTATAACTCCTGTTTTGGCGAAAGTACCCTCATCCGCGCGCACGCGAAACAGGACCACATCAATGCGACGGTGCAGAAACAACGCAACATCACCGGTATCGTCCCGCACCCCACAATTCACATAATAAGTGCCAGGTGCGAATGAATTGCCAAATTCAAACTTCAACAAAAGCTTCTCGCCAGCCGCAAAAGTCCTGCCTTTCACCTCCGGCATGTCCGCGGTGTCCATGCCAAACAGCGCGACACCGTCACGGGTTTTGACCATGAAGGCAAATGCGATCTGCGACACTTCTTCAGTAAAACGAACACGATATTTCAGTACCAGGCTATCGCTACTGCCGAACACATTGGCCGGTTGCCCTTGCGAACCTTCCATCCATATCGATTCGACCACCGCTCGTCCGTCGCCGTATGAAAGCTCACAACTACTCATCAAACTAGGATCAACAACTGCCTCGACGCTCTTTGCGGCTGGCAGAGTCTTCTTTCCACCGCCAAACAAGACTTGCTCGTATGTATCACAGACACTTTTTGCAGGACCAAAAGCGGCCATGGCTCCATGCTGAAGAAACAGTGCTTTGTCGCAAATCTTTTTTACCGTTTCAGTATCGTGTGTAACGAAAAGCAGGGTTGTGCCTTGCTCACGAAACTGTTCAATACGCCGGTAACACTTTCGCTGAAAAGCAACGTCCCCTACCGACAGCGCTTCATCGACGATGAGAATTTCCGGACGCACTGCCGTTGCAACGGCAAACGCCAACCTTACCTGCATACCGCTGGAGTACACACGCACGGGTTGATCAATATAATCACCGATGTCCGCGAACGCCTCGATTTCCATCATGTGATGGGAGACTTCCTCAAGGGAAAGTCCAAGGAGTTGACCAGCCATATAGGCGTTTTGTCTGCCAGTGAAGTCAGGGTGAAAGCCCATACCCAACTCAAGCAGCGCCGCCACTCGCCCATTGATGCTCACGCTTCCCATCGTCGGCTGGGTGGTCCCGGTAATCATCTTGAGCAGTGTGCTTTTTCCTGCTCCGTTTACGCCGATGATACCAACCGCCTCACCCGCACTTACCGAAAAACTGATGTCCTGCAACACCCACTTCAGGGTATGCCGAGGCTTGAGCCTGGGAATGATCCATTCAGCCAATCGCCCCCATCGCGTGCGATATTGTTTATAAGCCTTGCCCAAGCCAACAACCGAAATACTACCCATCAAAGTTCGTCCACTATTTCGCCCGCATGCTTGCGGAAAAAGCGCATCCCTACAACACACAAAAATACCGCCAGGGAGGTAATTGGCCACAAGGTCTCCCACTGCGGCCATTGACCGGAAACCAATACGCCCTGGAAGGCTGCCATGAGGCTGGTCATAGGGTTGTAATCGATAAACACGCGAAGTTCTTTAGAGAGTGCGGATATAGGATAGATGATGGGGGTCAGCCAAAACCAGAACGTAATAAAAATCCCGAAAAATTGCCCGACGTCCCTGAAGAACACATTGAGCACACCCAATGTAATCCCCAGCCCGATAGAAAAAAGAACCAGAATGAACAACAAGGGAAGCAGTGCAACAAACGCCAGCCCAGGGAAGTTATCGCTGATGATCAGGAAAGTGGTAAACAGACCAAATGTGATAATGAAGTTTATGCCGGCATTGGCTACTACAACGACTGGCAGACACAAACGAGGGAAGCTGATTTTCTTCAGCAAATTGGCATTATCAAGGAAAACGGTTTGGCTTCTACCTACAAGCTCCGCAAACAACCCCCATGTGAGTATCCCTGCGCAGAGATAAATGCTGTAACCAAAGGTACTGTCGATACCCGGCAACTTCGCTCTCATCACTTCAGAAAAAATCACCGTGTATACGACAATCATCGCCAAAGGGTTGAGTATTGTCCACAGCGCACCCAGCAAGGAGTTTCTGTATTTGGACTGAAATTCTCGTTTGACACTACCAGAGATAAACCCACGATAGTTCCAAAGCGCTTTAACCATAGAACTCATTGAGTTTCCCCCAAGAGCAATTCTTCCAGTCGCGACAACTGCAAAGAGAGAGCAGCCTGATCCCCACGCGTTTCAACGTTCAGTCGCAAGAGAGGCTCAGTATTGGAACCCCGTAGATTAAAACGCCAAGTACCGAAGTCCATGCTCAAGCCGTCAGTAGTGTCTACCGCAGGGCTCAGATGAAGATAGGCATTGCGAATTTTTTCAATCGTCGCCTGAACATTGGCGACGCGATAGTTGATCTCACCACTGCACGGAAAAGCGGAAATGCGCTCATCCACCAACTGAGCCAGACTCTTGCCGTTTGCCGACATCAACCCGGCCACCAACAACCACGGAATCATGCCGCTATCGCAGTATGCAAAATCGCGAAAGTAGTGATGGGCGCTCATCTCCCCGCCATACACTGCGTCTTCCTCGCGCATACGCTCCTTGATAAAGGCGTGACCGGTCTTACTCTGCACGGCGACACCACCGGCCTGATCAACCTGCTCAATAGTGTTCCAGGTCAAACGCGGATCGTGGATGATCTTGCTGCCCGGGTGCTTGCCGAGCAACATTTCAGCCAAAAGGCCAACCAGGTAATAGCCTTCGATAAAACGACCACCGGCATCGAAGAAGAAGCATCGATCGAAGTCGCCGTCCCAAGCTAATCCCATATCGCAACGATTCGCCAACAGAGCTTCGCGTGTGAGTTCGCGGTTCTCGGGTAACAGTGGATTGGGAACACCGTTTGGAAAGGTGCCATCAGGCTCTTCATTAATGAATACCCACTCCAGCGGCAGTCGCGCTGCCAGCGCCTGCAATACAGGACCGGCTGCTCCATTGCCTGGATCAGCAAGGACTTTCAGCGGTTTCAGAGCGCTGACGTCGACGTATGTCAGCAAATGGTCGATGTAGGCGCTCTTGTCGAATGCCTGTCGAACTGTGCCCTTTTCCTCAGCGGCACTGCCCAGATCACCCTGCTCCACGCGCTGGCGAATAGCATCAAGACCTGTGTCGCCACTGATCGGGCGAGACTGGGCCTTGACGAGCTTCATCCCGTTATAGCCCTTGGGGTTATGACTGGCGGTGATCATCACGCCGCCATCATCCTTGTAATGACTGGTCGCGAAGTAGACTTCCTCGGTGCCACACAGCCCGATATCAATCACATCGCCGCCAGCCTCGGTGATCCCTCGCATCAGTGCTCCTGCCAGGGATGGGCTTTCGAGCCTCATGTCCTGACCGACCACAAAAGTTTTCGCCTGCAATTCGGCCACCAGCGCGCGACCTATGCGATAGGAAATGTCTTCGTTCAGTTGAGCGGGAACTTGACCCCGAATGTCATAGGCTTTGAAACACTGCGTCACGATAGGAGAATGCATGCTACTCACATAACTGAAATGTCCGATGCCGCCCTGAGGCGGCAACGGCATGAATGGACCGCCAGAATTGAAGTCACTGGCGCATGAGCCCCGCCAGGGGCGGGGTTCGCTTCGGGTTCAGTATTTTATTTGTCTACGCGGCCGTAGTTGTCTTCAAAACGGACGATGTCGTCTTCACCCAGATAATCACCGCTCTGCACTTCGATCAGTACCAGATCGATAACACCCGGGTTCATCAGGCGATGTTGGTGACCTGCACGAATGAAGGTGGACTCATTGGTGTTCAGCATCAGCTCTTGCTGATCGTTCACCACGATTGCCATCCCGCTTACAACGATCCAATGCTCGCTTCTGTGGTGATGCATCTGCAATGACAGAGAAGCCTTAGGCTTGACTACAATGCGCTTGATCTTGAAACGCTCGCCATTTTCCAGCGTTGTGTAGGTGCCCCATGGGCGGTGCACCGTGCGGTGAAGCAAATGAACCGTATGGCTGCAGGCCTTCAGTTGATTGACAATATGCTTTACGTCTTGAGCGTGATCCTTGTGGGCAATCATCACCGCATCAGGCGTATCGATGACCAACAAATCTTCAACACCGACAAGCGCGGTCAACCGGCCTTCGCTGTTGACGTAGTTATTGCGAGAGCCATGAGACAGCACCTCGCCTTCAAAGCGGTTACCATTCTCGTCAGGCGCGGTCAGTTCACTCACCGCGTTCCAGGAACCGATATCGCTCCAGCCAATGTCGCAGGGAACAGTCGCGACTTTGGAAGAGCGCTCCATCAATGCGTAATCAATGGAAATGTCCGGGACCTTCGTAAACGCGTCTGCATCAAGCGCCAGGCAGCGGTATTTGGTAGAAGAGGTAAGACGCGAGCTTTCGATAGTCTTGCTCACCGCTTCGACTACGTCCGGAGCATGCTGACGAAGCTCTTCGAGGACAGTGCCCACCCGGAAACAGAACATCCCCGAGTTCCAGAAGTAATTTCCGGCACTGACGTAATTTTGGGCGGTTTCAAGATTTGGTTTCTCGACAAAGCGCGCTACCTTCAAGCCCCCCTTCAAAGGGGCATCTTTCTGCGCTTCGATGTAGCCAAAACCTGTCTCGGGGTACGTTGGCTGAATACCAAATGTCACCATCCAACCGTCGGCTGCCAGCGCCATGGCACTGGATACGGCCGCGGCGAAGGCCTTCTCATCTTTAATCAAGTGGTCAGCGGCCAGCACCAGCATCTGGGCATCGGGACCGTGGGTAGCTTCGAGTTGGAGTGCAGCGGCAGCAACTGCGGCCGCAGTATTGCGACCGAACGGTTCGAGAATGAAAGCCTGTGCATGCTTGGCCGTATTGACTGCTCCGTACTCATCTTCGGTCTTGAACAGGAGTTCTCGGTTTGTCACCGTAAGAACCTCCACAACACCCTCCAGGCGAGATGCGCGCAAAAAGGTCTTCTGAATCAGATTCTGACCATCTGGCAGATCCATGAACGGCTTTGGATGGGCCTCGCGAGATACCGGCCACAAACGGCTGCCTACTCCGCCAGATAAAATTACGGGAATCAGTTCCATGCTCTCAATCCTTAGTCCCCTCTCTGGTAGATACGTCCAGAAGCGGGCTTAGTTATATTTTTGGTCATTTATGCGTCCTGATAGACGCAAGATACTTGCTCCAAGCTGCCGCAAAATCAGCAACTCGGACTTAATTCAAAACCATTGGTTCAAGCCAGATCACGGCTGGTCATCGAACCCTGGTGGCAGCTTCAGGCTTTATAATTCTTACCTAAAAGCGGAAGCCTTCCCTTTCGGTGCAAGACGTGAGATCAGGTAATTTTGTCAATCATTCTACAGCTTGTTACAGGACATTAATAACCCCCTCCCGGCGGAAGGTAAAAAACCCTGAAACCAATAGCCGTTCAGCAAAGACAATAGCGAAACACCATCAACCATCACCTAAATTCAGTCAAATGGCGAAACACTCCGCAAGCGAAGCCCCCCCCCATCATCATGAGATCCAGCTAACACGAACCGGCCTCAGCCTTGACGCGCCGAAAAATCCAGAAGCTTCTCCAAATACTGCCCGTAACCGGTTTTATTGAGGCGATCAGCCTGAGCGCGCAACTCATTGGCATCAATCCACCCGTTACTGTATGCAATTTCCTCAAGACAGGCGACTTTCAGTCCTTGGCGCTTTTCGATGGTATGTACAAAGTGACTCGCCTCAAGCAGCGAGTCGTGAGTACCCGTATCAAGCCAAGCGAAGCCGCGCCCGAGCACTTCAACCTTGAGCGAGTCGCGCTCGAGATAGGCCAGATTGACATCAGTAATTTCCAACTCGCCGCGCGAGGACGGTTTGATATTCCGTGCAATCTCGACAACCTGATTATCGTAAAAGTACAGCCCTGTCACAGCGTAATTGGACTTAGGCTCCAGTGGCTTCTCTTCAATGCTCAAAGCACATCCGGCGGCGTCAAACTCAACCACACCGAAGCGCTCGGGATCAGATACGTGATAACCGAAGATCGTGGCACCCTGCTCCTGCAAACTGGCTGAGCGCAGATTGTCCGAAAAGTGCTGACCGTAGAAAATATTGTCCCCGAGGATCAAGCAGCAAGGGTCGCTACCAATGAACTCTTCACCAATGATGAAAGCCTGCGCCAGACCATCCGGACTTGGCTGCTCCGCGTAAGTCAGCTGGATGCCATACCGACTGCCATCACCCAGCAGTTTTCGAAAGCACGGCAAATCTTCAGGCGTGGAAATAATCAGAATTTCGCGCATCCCCGCCAACATCAGCACGGACAAGGGATAGAAGATCATCGGCTTGTCGTAGATCGGCAGCATCTGCTTGGACACGCCAAGGGTGAGCGGGTGCAGGCGAGTGCCCGAACCGCCGGCGAGGATGATGCCTTTGCGATTTGTGGAGGTCATTTATTGAGAACTTCCCTAAGCATTCGGGTTACACCACTTCGCCAATCCGGCAGGTGCACAGAAAAATTATCGCGCAGCTTCTGCGTATTCAAACGTGAGTTCAACGGGCGGCGCGCCGGTGTTGGATAGTCTTTGGTATCAATCGGATTGATGGCGGTGACAGCGAGCTCTTCACCGTGAGCCTTGGCAAAACCGATCACCAAGCTGGCGTAGTCATACCAGGACACTTCACCAGCAGCCGCCAGATGATAGAGCCCCGACAGCGTGGAGGGGCGACGTATTGCCTGCTGGATCGCCAGAGCGGTTACGTCCGCAATCAGGTCCGCACCGGTCGGGACGCCGATCTGGTCGGCAATCACCCCTAGCGATTCGCGATCCTTCGCCAGCCGTAACATGGTCTTGGCAAAGTTATCGCCGCGAGCACCGTAGACCCAGCTGGTTCGGAAGATCAGATGCTTGCAACCCGAGGCGGCAATTGCCTGCTCTCCAGCCAGCTTGCTGGCGCCGTAGTGGTTCACGGGAGCAACTGCGTCGGTTTCCATCCAAGGCGTCGAGCCTTCGCCACTGAATACGTAGTCGGTCGAATAGTGGATCAGCCAGGCATCCAGGGATGCCGCTTCCTCTGCCATGACCCGACTGGCCTCACCGTTCACACGATCGGCCAGTTCTTTATCTGACTCCGCTTTATCGACAGCAGTATAGGCTGCGGCGTTGACGATGACATCGGGGGATACCCGCCGGATCGTCGCACGCAATGCATCGAGGTCGGATAGGTCACCACTCAAACCATCGACCGAATGCCGGTCAAGCGCGACCAACTCTCCAAGTGGTGCGAGAGAGCGCTGCAGCTCCCAGCCGACCTGGCCATTTTTTCCCAGCAGGAGAATCTTCATGCCTTGTCCGAACGACCGCTGTAGTTCTGGTCAATCCATTGCTGATAGCTGCCGCTCTTCACATGAGCAACCCATTCAGTATTGGCGAGATACCATTCGACCGTCTTGCGGATGCCGGTTTCAAATGTCTCTTCCGGTATCCAGCCCAATTCACGTTGAATCTTGCTCGCATCAATGGCGTAGCGCTGATCGTGCCCCGGGCGATCCTGCACATAGGTGATCAAACTTGCGTGAGGACAGTGACCGGAATCCGGTCGCAATTCATCAAGCAGTGCACACAGGGCATGGATGACTTCGATGTTTTGTTTTTCGTTATGACCACCGATGTTGTAAGTCTCGCCGATCACGCCTTCGGTCACGACTTTGTACAATGCACGGGCATGATCTTCGACATAGAGCCAATCGCGAACCTGATTGCCCTTGCCGTAGACAGGCAATGCCTTGCCTTCCAGTGCATTGAGAATGATCAGCGGGATCAATTTCTCAGGGAAGTGACAAGGCCCGTAGTTATTCGAGCAGTTAGTAACCAGTGTCGGGAGGCCATAAGTGCGGGCCCAGGCACGAACCAGGTGATCGGAGCTGGCCTTGCTAGCCGAGTATGGCGAGCTTGGCTGATAAGGCGTGGTTTCGGTGAACAGATCTTCAGGACTTTCCAGATCACCATAAACTTCGTCGGTCGAAATATGATGGAAACGGAAGTTTGCTTTACGCGCATCATCCAGCGCCGCCCAATAGTGGCGCGCAGCTTCCAACAGTGTGTACGTTCCGATGATATTGGTCTGGATGAACTCGGACGGACCCGAGATCGATCGATCAACGTGGGACTCTGCGGCCAGATGCATGATCGCATCAGGCTGGTGCTCACGCAGAACACGATCGATCTGATCACGATCGCAAATGTCAACGCGCTCAAACACATAACGCGAGTCCTGACTGACTTGCGCCAACGACTCCAGATTACCGGCATAAGTCAGCTTATCGACGTTGACGACAGAGTCGGTGGTATTGGAGATGATGTGACGGATGACTGCCGAGCCGATAAACCCGGCGCCGCCGGTAACTAGGATTTTCACGCGAAACCATACCCTTGAGCTGCAGACGGCACCATCAACGAGCACCGTCTAATCCATGAATGCAGAAGCCATCAAATCCGAGGCTCCCGTCAGAGTCAGTCTGAATCGAACGCGCAATCAAGGCACTGTCGAACAAGGGCTGCATTTTACAGCTTAACGAACGTTTTACTAATGGATAAAGACAGGCAAAGAGGCAATTTCGACAGATGCCCTGCACCTGCCATTTTTAGACAAGACGCTTGCGCTGTGCTTTGGACGAGCGCCCCAGAAACCAGCCAAGTATTGGCCCAATCAACATGCCGATGAGCAACGCCAAAACCACTAGCAGTGAAACCGGCAATTGAGGCCCGGACAAACCTAAAAACAATAACGACACCGATTGTTGGTTCTCGAGAACAAACGCAAGAATCACCATCACCAGCAAAAGAATAAAAACGCCGAGAAGTATGCGTTTGAGGTTACGCATGAGTAACTCCCTGAAAAATAGCCACTGTCAAACCCCCTCTTCCTCTTCTTCGTTCACACGATCGCGCAATTCTTTGCCCGGCTTGAAGTGCGGAACGAATTTACCGTCCAGACTGACGGACTGGCCGGTCTTGGGATTGCGACCAACGCGCGGCGCGCGATAGTGCAGGGAGAAGCTGCCGAATCCACGGATCTCGATGCGATCACCGGTGGCCAGGCATTGGGACATTTGTTCAAGCATGGTCTTGATGGCCAGCTCCACATCCTTGGATGAGAGTAGCCCTTGATGGGTGACAATTCGTTCGATCAACTCCGACTTCGTCATATTTTTCCCTTCTTTTTCAAGCAGCTAGATCAGCGCTTGAAAGGTTTTAGCACGCCCGGAAGATTTTGAACAGCCCAGGGATTGACATATCTTCCTACGCGTCAGTACGCGCATTTTCATGAGATCAACACCCGACCGGATCATGCGAGATTAGCGACAGATCACCAGCATGGTTCGAGTCACGAAGCCCGCAGGGTTGAAGCCGAACGGGTATTCATCCTCATCCTCGGCATCGTCGGATCGTGTAATCACTTTGTAGCCTGCTCCCTTGCACTCCTTCGCTGCACGCTTTTGGCACTTCTCCCAGCCAGAGCCCAGCCCTGAGCAGTCGACCTCGATACCACTGACGCCGCGCACTGCATGGGTCTTCGCACTTGTGGTGCAACCTGCCAACGCCAGCACCACTGCAACGACAATAAACTTGTTCATCCACTTCCTTATGCCAGGCCATGCCTGACGACTAAACGCTTAAGACCAGCTTAGTCGTGAATAGACGATTGATCCGATTAAAGAAACAGACCTACAAGCAAAGGAATTGGTTTCACGCGCTGAAGCGTCGCATCAAATCGCAGGCACAAAAAAGGGCGACCGAAGTCGCCCTTTTTAATGATCAAGCAGAACTTAGTTCTGTTTGGCCATTGCCTGGCGCAGCAGTGCCGCCATGGTGGTGTCGCCAGCAGGAGCTTCTTCAGCCTTCAGGCTTTGGATAGCTTCTTTCTCTTCAGCATCGTCTTTCGACTTGATGGAGAGCTGGATTACGCGGCTCTTGCGGTCAACGCTGATGATCTTGGCTTCTACTTCCTGGCCTTCTTTCAGAACGTTGCGCGCGTCTTCAACGCGGTCACGGCTGATTTCGGAGGCTTTCAGAGTCGCTTCGATATCGTCGGCCAGAACGATGATGGCGCCTTTGGCGTCAACTTCTTTCACAGTGCCTTTAACGATGGCGCCTTTGTCGTTCTCTTGAACGTACTCAGAGAACGGGTCGCTTTCCAGTTGCTTGATACCCAGGGAGATACGCTCGCGCTCTGGGTCAACCGACAGGATAACGGTGTCCAACTCGTCACCCTTCTTGAAACGACGAACAGCTTCTTCGCCAACTTCGTTCCAGGAGATGTCGGACAGGTGAACCAGGCCGTCGATGCCGCCGTCCAGACCAATGAAGATACCGAAATCGGTGATCGACTTGATGGTGCCGGAGATTTTATCGCCCTTGTTGAACTGGCCAGAGAAATCTTCCCATGGGTTAGATTTGCACTGCTTGATGCCCAGGGAGATACGACGACGCTCTTCGTCGATGTCCAGAACCATAACTTCCACTTCGTCGCCGACTTGTACGACTTTCGAAGGGTGGATGTTCTTGTTGGTCCAGTCCATTTCGGAAACGTGTACCAGACCTTCAACGCCTTCTTCCAGCTCAGCGAAGCAGCCGTAGTCGGTCAGGTTGGTTACACGAGCGGTAACGCGAGTGCTTTCTGGGTAACGGGCTTTGATAGCAACCCATGGATCTTCGCCCAGCTGCTTCAGGCCCAGGGAAACACGATTGCGTTCGCGATCGTACTTCAGAACCTTAACGTCGATTTCGTCACCAACGTTAACGATCTCGGAAGGATGCTTGATGCGCTTCCAGGCCATGTCGGTGATGTGCAGCAGGCCGTCCACGCCACCCAGATCGACGAATGCGCCGTAATCGGTGAGGTTTTTGACGATACCTTTGACTTGCTGGCCTTCCTGCAGGGATTCCAGCAGAGCTTCACGCTCGGCGGAGTTCTCGGCTTCCAGGACGCTGCGACGGGAAACGACAACGTTGTTGCGCTTCTGGTCCAGCTTGATGACCTTGAATTCCAGCTCTTTGCCTTCCAGGTGCGTGGTGTCGCGCACTGGACGGACGTCAACCAGGGAACCTGGCAGGAACGCACGGATGCCGTTAACGTCGACAGTGAAGCCGCCTTTAACCTTACCGTTGATAACGCCCTTGACCACTTCCTCGGCTGCGAAGGCAGCTTCCAGAACGATCCAGCATTCAGCGCGCTTGGCTTTTTCACGGGACAGCTTGGTTTCACCGAAACCGTCTTCAACCGAGTCCAGAGCAACGTGAACTTCGTCACCGACATTGATAGTCAGATCGCCAGCGTCGTTGTAGAACTGCTCAAGCGGGATGAGTGCTTCAGACTTCAGGCCAGCGTGAACGGTTACCCAGCGAGCTTGGTAATCGATATCAACGATAACACCGGTGATGATGGAGCCTGCCTGAAGGTTCAGGGTTTTTAGGCTTTCTTCAAAGAGTTCCGCAAAGCTTTCGCTCATTTTAATTCCTGTAAATGAGGGCGAAGGATACGCCCATCTCCACACCCCAGACGGTGTGGGTTAGTTTCATATAGAAGAAGCGCCGCAGGACTATGACTGGTCCCCTGCGACCTTCTTGGTCACCCGGCGATATCGCGAATGGCGATCTCGCTCATGATGCGTTCAAGCACCTGATCGATGGACAACTCCGTGGAATCCAGCTGTATGGCATCAGCCGCCGGCTTGAGCGGGGCTACTGCGCGCTGGGTGTCACGCTCATCGCGTGCACGGATCTCATCTAGCAGACTCGACAGACTAACACCCTCGACTTTGCCCTTCAACTGCAAATATCGACGGCGCGCCCTCTCCTCGGCACTGGCGGTCAGGAAAATCTTCAGTGGTGCGGTCGGAAAAACCACCGTGCCCATGTCGCGACCATCGGCCACCAGACCCGGCGCCTCCTGGAACGCGCGTTGACGCTGCAGCAGCGCCTCGCGTACGGCGGGCAATGCAGCCACTTGAGAGGCGCCGGAACCGACGCTTTCAGTGCGAATGACATCGCTGACTTCGTCACCTTCCAGAATGATGCGCTGCAGTTGACCGTCGGTCGCCGCGATGAACTGCACATCCAGATGAGCGGCAAGTTTCTTCAGCAGCTCTTCATTGGTCAGGTCGACACCGTGATTGTGCGCAGCAAACGCCAGCAAGCGGTAAAGCGCACCGGAATCCAGCAGATTCCAGCCCAGACGCTTGGCCAGAATCCCGGCTACAGTGCCTTTGCCCGAGCCGCTTGGCCCATCAATGGTGATGACCGGTGCAATGTTTTTCACGACTGAGCCTCTTGTGCCACACGAATGCCGACCTGAGCGCACAGCGCGAGGAAGTTCGGGAACGATGTCGCGACGTTGGCGCAATCATGGATGCGAATCGGCGCGGTAGCGCGCAAAGACGCAACACTGAAAGCCATGGCAATGCGGTGATCGCCGTGACCATGCACTTCGCCGCCACCGATCTGGCCGCCGTCGATGATGATGCCGTCCGGGGTCGGTTCGCACTTGACGCCCAGCGCCAGCAAACCGTCCGCCATGACCTGGATACGATCCGATTCCTTGACCCGCAGCTCTTCGGCGCCGGTCAGCACCGTGCGCCCTTCGGCACAGGCAGCGGCCACGAACAGCACCGGGAACTCGTCGATGGCCAGCGGAACCAGCTCCTCCGGAATCTCGATACCCTTGAGCTTAGCTGCTCGCACGCGCAGGTCAGCCACTGGCTCGCCGCCGACTTCACGCTGGTTTTCCAGCGTGATGTCCGCGCCCATCAGGCGCAGGATGTCGATGACACCGGTACGGGTCGGATTGATACCGACGTGCTCGAGCACCAGCTCGGAGCCTTCGGCGATCGAAGCCGCCACCAGGAAAAACGCTGACGACGAGATATCGCCCGGCACTTCGATATGAGTTGCGGTCAACTTGCCGCCGGACTCGACCGAAGCCGTCGCGCCTTCAACGCTCACCGGGTACCCGAAGCCACGCAGCATGCGCTCGGTGTGGTCGCGGGTTGGCGCAGGCTCGGTGACGGTGGTCTTGCCTTCAGCGTACAGACCCGCCAGCAGCAGGCAGGATTTCACCTGCGCACTGGCCATCGGCATGGTGTAGGTCAGGCCTTTGAGTTTGTGACCGCCACGGATGGTCATCGGTGGACGACCTTCAGCAGCAGTTTCGATCACGGCGCCCATTTCACGCAGCGGATTGGCCACGCGATTCATCGGACGCTTGGACAGCGAAGCATCGCCCGTCAGGGTGCTGTCGAAATTCTGCGCCGCCAACAGGCCGGACAGCAGACGCATCGATGTACCGGAGTTGCCCAGATAGATCGGGCCCGGCGCAGGCTTCAGGCCATGCAGGCCGACACCGTGAATGGTCACGCGACCATGATGCGGGCCTTCGATGACCACGCCCATGTCGCGGAACGCCTGCAAGGTTGCCAGGGCGTCTTCGCCCTCAAGGAAACCTTCGACTTCGGTGACGCCTTCGGCCAGCGAACCGAGCATGATCGAGCGGTGGGAAATCGATTTATCGCCCGGTACGCGAATCCGACCGGACAGGCGGCCACCAGGTTGAGCCAGGAAGATCAGATCGTTGGAATTCATAGCGTCCACATAGGCCCTGCGGGCCAGGATTTTACTGAAATGCTCACGGGCAACCCGGGCGCGAGTGAAAACGCCCAACAATTGGTGCCCATCCCCTGCATCGACCGCGTCGCGCAAGGCGTCGAGGTCGCTGCGAAATGTATCGAGTGTGCGCAGAACAGCCTCGCGGTTGGCGAGGAAGATGTCGTGCCACATCACCGGGTCGCTTCCGGCGATTCTTGTGAAATCGCGAAAACCACCGGCAGCGTAACGGAAGATCTCAAGGTTTTCATTGCGCTTGGCCAACGAGTCGACCAGACCGAAGGCCAGCAGATGCGGCAAATGACTGGTTGCGGCCAGCACTTCATCGTGACGCTCGACCTGCATGTGCTCGACGTCAGCCCCCAATTCGCGCCACAACCGATCAACGATCGCCAGCGCAGCCGGATCGGTTTGCTCAAGCGGCGTCAGGATCACTTTATGACGACGGAACAGTTCGGCATTGGAGGCTTCCACCCCACTCTGCTCGGAGCCGGCAATCGGATGGCCCGGCACGAACCGCGCAGGCATGCCGCCAAACACCTCGGTCGCCGCGCGCACCACATTGCCTTTGGCGCTGCCGACATCAGTCAGAATCGCCTGACCCAGATCCATGCTCGCCAAACGCGCGAGGACTTTTTCCATGGCCAGAATCGGCACCGCCAACTGAATCACGTCAGCGCCCTGGCACGCAGCCATCAGATCGTCTTCACAGCGATCCACCACACCCAACTCGACCGCCAGCTTGCACGATTGCGGATCGAGATCGACCCCGACCACTTCACGGCAAACGCCACTTTCACGCAAGCCTTTGGCAAACGAACCACCGATCAACCCCAGACCGACCACCACAAGGCGACCGATCATAGGTGCAGCAGATTGCAGCGCAGTGACATCACCCACGAGCCAGAACCTTGCGCAGCGCTTCAAGGAAACGGCTGTTTTCGGCCGGCAGACCAATGGTGATCCGCAGGTGATTCGGCATGCCGTAATTGGCCACCGGACGCACGATCACACCTTCGGCCAGCAACCCCTGGAAAACCGGAGCCGCCACCTGAGCGAGATCGACGCAGATAAAGTTGCCTTTGGACTCGATCCAGCCCAGACCCAGCTCACGGAAACCCGCTTGCAACTGCTGCATGCCGGACTCGTTGAGCTGACGACTTTGTGCCAGATACTCCTCGTCTTTCAACGCCGCACAGGCAGCCGCAAGGGCCAGGCTGTTGACGTTGAATGGCTGGCGAACACGGTTCAGCACGTCCGCCACTACCGGAGTCGACAAACCATAGCCGACGCGCAACGCTGCCAGGCCATAAGCCTTGGAGAAGGTGCGCGAAACCAGCAGGTTCGGATACGCCGCGAGGAAATCCAGACCATCCGGCAAGTCGCTGCCTTCGGCGTACTCGATGTAGGCCTCATCCAGGACCACCAGCACATGCTCCGGAACATCCTGCAGGAACTCGTCCAGCGCTTCAGCGCCGAACCAGGTACCGGTCGGGTTGTTCGGATTGGCGATAAACACCACGCGAGTGTTGGCATCGATGGCCGCCAGCATCGCAGGCAGGTCATGCCCCCAATCCTTGGCCGGCACCACTTTGGCTTGAGCGCCGACCGCTTGAGTGGCAATCGGGTACACCGCGAACGCATGCTCGCTGAACACGGCGTTGAGGCCTGGCGCCAGATAGGCACGCGCCACCAGCTCAAGAATGTCGTTGGAGCCGTTGCCCAGGGTGACCTGGTTCAGCTCGACGCGGCACTGCTCGGCCAGCAAGGACTTCAGCGCAAAGCCGTTGCCATCGGGATAACGAGTCAGCTCGGCCAGCTCTTCACGGATCGCCGCCAAGGCTTTTGGACTGGCACCCAGCGGGTTTTCGTTGCTCGCCAGCTTGACGATTTTTGCCGGGTCCAGATCCAGCTCGCGCGCCAGTTCGTCCACAGGCTTGCCCGGAACGTAAGGCGAAAGTTGTTGCACGCCCGGCTGTGCCAGAGCGAGGAAATTGCCACTCATTACTACCGCCCCTTACAGAACTGCTTTCGGGTAGGAACCCAGCACTTTGAGTGCTACTGCTTCCTGACTGATCTTTTCCAGTACACCTTTGATCAACGGATCACGGTGATGGCCAACGAAGTCGATGAAGAACACGTAGGTCCATTTGCCGCTGCGCGACGGCCGGGTTTCGATGCGGGTCAGGTCGATCCCGTTGTCATGGAACGGCACCAGCAACTCGTGGAGCGCGCCGGGCTTGTTGCTCATGGACACGATGATCGAGGTCTTGTCGTCGCCGGTTGGCGGTACTTCCTGGTTACCGATCATCAGGAAGCGCGTGGAGTTGTCCGGACGATCTTCGATCTTCTCGGCCAGACGCGTCAGGCCATACAACCCGGCTGCCATGTCGCCGGCAATCGCCGCCGAATTCCACTCGCCCTTGACCCGCTTGGCCGCCTCGGCGTTGCTGGACACCGCCACGCGCTCGACATTCGGGTAATGCGCATCCAGCCACTTGCGGCACTGGGCCAGCGACTGAGCATGGGAATAGATGCGGCTGATGCTGTCGGTCTTGGTGTTTTCACCGACCAACAGGTGATGGTGAATGCGCAGCTCGACTTCGCCACAAATCACCATGTCGTGCTCGAGGAAGCTGTCGAGGGTGTGATTGACCGCGCCTTCGGTGGAGTTCTCCACCGGCACCACGCCAAAATTCACCGCACCGGCCGCCACTTCACGGAACACTTCGTCGATCGCCGCCATCGGCTTGCTGATCACCGCGTGACCGAAGTGCTTCATGGCCGCAGCCTGAGTGAAGGTGCCTTCAGGGCCGAGGTAAGCCACTTTCAGCGGCTGCTCCAGCGCCAGGCACGAAGACATGATTTCGCGGAACAACCGCGCCATTTCTTCGTTGCCCAACGGCCCCTGATTGCGCTCCATCACTCGCTTGAGCACCTGGGCTTCGCGCTCAGGACGATAGAACACCGGCACTTCGCCTTCGGCCAGCGAGGCCATCTTTACTCGCGCAACTTCCTGGGCGCAACGCGCACGCTCACTGATCAGCTCCATGACTTTGGTGTCCAGAGCGTCAATGCGAACGCGCAGTGCCTTGAGTTCTTGCTCGGACATCAGCCGTGTTCCTTCTCGAATTCAGCCATGTACGCCACCAGCGCGTTAACGGCGGTGATGTCGACGGCGTTATAGATGGAGGCGCGCATGCCGCCCACAGAGCGGTGGCCCTTGAGGTTGAGCAGACCACGCTCTTCGGCACCGATCAGGAACGGCTTGTCGAGACGATCATCGGCCAGACGGAACGGCACGTTCATCCACGAGCGATCCGACTTGTTGATCGGGTTGCTGTAGAGACCGCTGGCGTCGATGAAGTCGTACAGCGTGCGCTGCTTGGCATCGTTCAGCTTGGCGATGGCTTCGACACCACCCTGCTCTTTGAGCCACTGGAACACCAGACCGGACAGATACCAGGCCAGCGTCGGCGGCGTGTTGTACATCGAGCCGTTGTCGGCCGCGACCTTGTAGTCAAGCATGGTCGGGCACAGTGCACGGGCCTTGCCCAGCAGGTCTTCACGAATGATGTTAACGACGATGCCGCTCGGACCAATGTTCTTTTGTGCGCCGGCATAGATCATGCCGAAACGCGAGACATCGACTGGACGCGACAGAATGTCCGAAGACATGTCAGCAACCAGCGGCACGTCGCCGACTTCCGGAATCCACTGGAATTCCAGACCGCCAATGGTCTCGTTCGGGGCGTAATGAACGTAAGCGGCGTCTTTCGACAGGTTCCACTCGTTCTGGCCGGGGATGGCGAAATAGTCGTAAGGCTTGGCGGTGGCGGCGACGTTGACATGGCCGTAACGCGAGGCTTCTTCGATGGCTTTCTGCGACCAGATACCGGTGTCGATATAGTCGGCCGAGCCGCCCTCAGGCAGCAGATTCAGTGGAATCTGCGCAAATTGCTGGCTGGCGCCACCTTGCAGAAACAGCACTTTATAGTTCGACGGGATATTCAGCAGGTCACGCAGATCCTGCTCGGCCTGGGTGGCAATGGACACGAACTCATCGCTGCGATGGCTCATTTCCATGACCGACAAGCCCTTGCCATGCCAATCAAGGAGTTCACCCTGGGCGCGCTGCAGGACAGCTTCAGGAAGCGCCGCAGGACCGGCGCAGAAGTTATAGGCTCGCTTGCTCACATCCAATCTCGCTCTGATTTGGTGGTATCACGCAATAAATCACACTATTGATCAACACGGCCCTGTGGGAGCGAGCCTGCTCACGAACGCATCACCGCGGTGCTTCGAAGGTACCGCAGCGCCTGCTTTCGCGAGCAGGCTCGCTCCCACAGGGGATCTCCATGATGTCGAAAATTCATACCGGACAAATAACAAGGGGGCGAATTCTCATCCGCCCCCTCGCTTGTCCGCTTATTCTTGCGGTTCTTCGTCTGCTGCGGCGTCGAGTTGCTGGTCTTCGACTGCGTCGTCGATCACGACATTGCCTTCGAACTCCTCGCCCTCTTCACCTTCGAGCTCTTCACCTTCGACTTCCGAAGGCTCCTGAACCCGCTCCAGGCCGACCAGGGTTTCATCCTTGGCCAGTTTGATCAGCGTGACACCTTGAGTGTTACGACCCAGGCTCGACACTTCGTCGACACGGGTACGCACCAGCGTGCCCTGATCGGAGATCAGCATGATCTCTTCGCCGTCCTGCACCTGAACCGCACCGACCAGACGGCCGTTACGTTCGTTGCTGACCATGGCGATAACGCCCTGACCGCCACGCTTGTACTCAGGGAACTCGGTGATGGCGGTACGCTTGCCATAACCGCGCTCGGAAGCGGTGAGAATCTCGCTGCCTTCTTCCGGGATCAGCATGGAAATCAGCTTCTGACCTTCCGGCAGACGCATACCACGCACACCGCGGGCGGTACGGCCCATGGCGCGAACTTCGGATTCCTTGAAGCGAGTGACCTTGCCGCCGTCGGAGAACAGCATGATCTCCTGCTCGCCGTCGGTGACGGCCGCGGAAATCAGGATGTCGCCTTCGTCCAGCTCCAGCGCGATCAGACCAACGCTACGCTGACGGCTGAAGGCCACCAGCGGGGTCTTCTTGACGGTACCGTTGGCGGTCGACATGAAGATGAACGGCGCCTTCTTGCGATCGGCCGCCTTGATGCGCGCGCGGCGCTCTTCGTCGGTCTCGTTGCTGTTTTCGATTTCTTCTACATCAGCCTCGGCGCCTTCGGCTTCTTCTTCGTCAGCCTGACGCTTCATGGCTTCGAGATCGACCGGCAGCATGGTGGTGATGTATTCGCCCTCGCTCAATGGCAAGAGGTTGACCAGCGGACGACCACGGGCAGCGCGGGACGCTTCCGGAATCTCGTAGGTCTTGAGCCAGTACACCTTGCCCTTGCTGGAGAACAGCAGCAGCGTGGTGTGGCTGTTGGCAACCAGCAGGTGCGCGATGTAGTCCTCATCCTTCACGCCAGTCGCCGATTTGCCTTTACCGCCACGACGCTGAGCCTGGTACGCAGCCAATGGCTGGGTCTTGGCGTAGCCACCGTGGGAAATGGTCACGACGCGCTCTTCTTCCGGGATCATGTCACCCAAGGTCAGATCGAGGCGTGCATCGAGAATTTCGGTACGACGCACATCGCCGTATTCGGCACGGATCACTTCCAGCTCTTCGCGGATCACTTCCATCAAGCGCACGGCGCTGTTGAGGATGCGGATCAGCTCGCCGATCTGGTTGAGGATCTCTTGATACTCGGCCAGCAGTTTCTCGTGTTCCAGACCGGTCAGACGGTGCAGACGCAGTTCCAGAATGGCTTGCGCCTGCTCTGGCGACAGGAAGTATTTGCCTTCACGCAGACCATATTGCGGATCGAGCGTCTCAGGACGGCACGAATCAGCACCAGCGCGCTCAACCATCGCGACCACGGCGGAGGATTCCCACGCGGTTTTGATCAGCGCTTCCTTGGCTTCCGACGGGGTCGGCGAAGCCTTGATCAGGGCGATCACCGGGTCGATGTTCGACAGGGCAACCGCTTGACCTTCAAGGATGTGGCCACGTTCACGGGCTTTACGCAGTTCGAACACGGTACGGCGGGTGACGACTTCGCGGCGGTGACGGACGAACGCTTCCAGCAGATCCTTGAGGTTAAGGATCCGCGGACGGCCGTCGATCAGCGCGACGATGTTGATGCCGAACACCGCTTGCAGCTGGGTCTGGGCGTAGAGGTTGTTGAGGATCACCTCAGGCACTTCACCGCGACGCAGCTCGATCACGACGCGCATACCGTCCTTGTCGGACTCGTCGCGCAGCTCGGTGATGCCTTCAAGCTTCTTCTCTTTAACCAGCTCGGCGATCTTCTCGATCAGACGCGCCTTGTTCAACTGGTAAGGAAGTTCGGTGATGACGATCTGCTGACGACCACCGACCTTGTCGATGTCCTCGATGATCGAGCGGGCACGCATGTAAATGCGCCCGCGACCGGTGCGGTAGGCTTCGATGATGCCGGCGCGACCGTTGATGATCGCGGCGGTCGGGAAGTCCGGACCGGGGATGTATTGCATCAGTTCATCGACGGTCAGCTCAGGGTTGTCGATGAGCGCCAGGCAACCGTCGATGACTTCACCGAGGTTGTGCGGCGGAATGTTGGTCGCCATGCCCACGGCGATACCGCTGGAGCCGTTGACCAGCAGGTTGGGAATCCGCGTCGGCATGACCGCCGGGATCATCTCGGTGCCGTCGTAGTTCGGCACCCAGTCCACGGTTTCCTTGTGCAGGTCGGCCAGCAGCTCGTGCGCCAGCTTGGTCATGCGCACTTCGGTGTATCGCATGGCCGCGGCGTTGTCGCCGTCCACCGAACCGAAGTTGCCCTGACCGTCGACCAGCAGGTAGCGCAGGGAGAAAGGCTGAGCCATGCGGACGATGGTGTCGTACACCGCAGTATCACCGTGCGGGTGATACTTACCGATCACGTCACCGACAACACGGGCAGATTTCTTGTACGGCTTGTTGTAGTCGTTGCCCAGCTCGCTCATCGCGAACAGTACGCGACGGTGCACGGGCTTGAGGCCATCGCGCGCATCCGGCAGTGCACGGCCGACGATCACGCTCATCGCGTAGTCGAGGTAGGACTGCTTCAGCTCGTCTTCGATATTGACCGGGAGGATTTCTTTGGCCAGTTCGCCCATGAGAAGCCTGATTCCTTTTTCTGGTGAAACTTCGTCATATCCATGTGGGAGCAACGAAGCTCGTCGGGCACGGCAGAGTGCCGTGCGCCGACTTACGACAAATCAACATTCCGGAGAGTGGATTTGCGCAGTAAAGACAGCTCCGTGGAGCGGCCTCGGAAAACGCCGGATGTTATCACAAAGGCCGCCACGCACCTATCCCCCAGACGCGCATGGAGCATAGTTAGTTGACTGGTGACAGGCTTAACGGGGACGAGAGAGGCTCAGAGCTTCTTTGAATGCAGAATTCGGGCTGAGTTTGAGGATGTTTATTGACTTTTAGGGCTTCATCGCTGGCAAGCCAGCTCCCACAGGATCGGCGGCGAGCACAAAACCTGTGGGAGCGAGCCTGCTCGCGAAGAGGTCAACGCAAACGTCAAGCCAATCAATGCAGGCGCTTGCGGCACATCAACTGGGCCATTTTCGCCGTATCCGGCCGCTCGACGATGCCCTTTTCGGTAACGATGGCATCGATCAGATCCGCCGGTGTCACATCAAACACCGGGTTGAACGCCTCAACGTCAGCGCCAACACGCTTGCCGCCGACTTCCAGCAATTCGGCACCATCGCGCTCTTCAATCGGAATTTCGTCGCCGCTGGCCAGATTCATGTCGATGGTCGAACTCGGCGCCACCACCATAAAACGCACACCGTGATGCATGGCGTTGACCGCCAGTTGATAAGTGCCGATCTTGTTGGCCACGTCGCCATTGGCGGTGATCCGGTCAGCACCGACGATCACCCAGGTCACGCCTTTGGTTTTCATGATGTGCGCGGCGGCAGAATCAGCATTCAGAGTGACCGGGATGCCTTCGTTGGCCAGCTCCCATGCTGTCAGGCGCGAACCCTGAAGCCACGGCCGGGTTTCGTCGGCATAGACGCGCTCGACCATGCCCTCGAGAAATGCCGCACGAATGACGCCAAGCGCCGTACCAAAACCACCCGTCGCCAGAGCGCCGGTGTTGCAGTGGGTGAGAATCGCTTGAGCGTTGCCCTGATGCTTGCGGATCAGATCGACGCCGAGTTGGGCCATGGTCAGGTTGGCCTCGCGATCACTTTCGTGGATGGCGATGGCCTCGGCTTCCAGTGCTGCCAGCGGATCGGCATTGCCTTTGAGGCGATCGAGCCGATCGTGCATGCGACCCAGCGCCCAGAACAGGTTGACCGCCGTCGGCCGGGAATCGGCAAGCAGGGCAAAATCCTCTTCCAGCGCGGCGTACCAGTCGCCACCTTCGGCCACCCGCGTACGCGCCGCGAGGACGATGCCATAAGCCGCACTGATGCCGATCGCTGGTGCGCCCCGCACCACCATCGAACGGATCGCCTCGGCCACGCCGGCGGCGCTGGTGTAAGCGATCCAGGTTTCTTCGAACGGCAAAATACGCTGATCCAGCAGGTGGAGCGCGCCATCTCGCCAATCGATGGCCTTTACTTTCTCCGCAGCCAACAGTCGATCGCGCATCCCACACCCCGCACTCATGAACAAAAGCCGCCGATTATAGCGATCCCCCCGCGAAGACGCTCGGGTATACTTCGCCATCCTTTACAAAAGCACTGGAACCGACCCTCGATGCCGAAACCTGTCCTTGCGCTCGACTTATTATTGCTGCCAACCTGGCTGGTACCCGTCGAACCCGCAGGCGTTGTGCTCAAGGAGCATGGCCTGGGCATCCGCGACGGTCGCATCGTGTTTATCGGCCCGCGCAGCGACGCACTGAAGTGTAACGCCGCTGAAGTGCGCGAATTGCCCGGCGTCCTGCTCAGCCCCGGCCTGATCAACGCTCACGGCCATGCGGCAATGACGCTGTTCCGTGGCCTGGCCGATGATCTGCCGCTGATGACCTGGCTGGAAAACCACATCTGGCCGGCCGAAGCCAAATGGGTCGATGAAGACTTCGTTCGTGACGGTACCGATCTGGCCATCGCCGAGCAGATCAAGGGCGGCATCACCTGCTTTTCGGACATGTATTTCTTCCCCAAAGTCGCCAGCGAACGCGTGCATGACAGTGGCATTCGCGCGCAGATCGCCATTCCGATCCTCGACTTCCCGATTCCCGGCGCCTCCAGCGCCGATGAGGCCATTCGCCAAGGTGTCGAGCTGTTCGGCGATCTGAAGCATCACGAGCGCATCAAGATCACCTTCGGCCCTCATGCACCCTACACCGTAGGCGACGAAAATCTCGAGAAAATCCGCGTGATCGCCGAGGAACTGGACGCGTCGATTCACATGCACGTCCACGAAACGGCGTTCGAAGTGCAACAAGCGGTCGAGCAACGCGGTGAACGGCCGCTGGCCCGCCTAGGCCGACTGGGCCTGCTCGGGCCGCGCTTCCAGGCTGTGCACATGACGCAGATCAGCGATGACGACCTGGCGTTGCTGGTAGAAAGCAACACCAGCGTGATCCACTGCCCGGAATCGAACCTCAAACTGGCCAGCGGTTTCTGCCCGGTCGAGCGTTTGTGGCAGGCTGGTGTGAATGTCGCGGTCGGCACCGATGGTGCGGCGAGCAACAATGACCTCGACCTGCTCGGCGAAACCCGTACCGCAGCGCTACTGGCCAAAGCTGTCGCCGGTTCTGCCACTGCGCTCGACGCCCATCGTGCGTTGCGCATGGCCACGCTCAACGGTGCTCGCGCACTGGGAATCGAAGCGCAGGTTGGCTCGCTGGAAATCGGCAAAGCCGCGGACATCGTCGCCTTCGACCTGTCCGGCCTGGCGCAGCAGCCGATCTATGACCCGGTTTCGCAGCTTATATATGCCACCGGGCGCGATTGCGTGAAACACCTGTGGGTCGCCGGCAAACAACTGCTCGACGACCGCCGCCTGACGCGCATGGATGAACAGCAACTGGGCGCCACCGCCCGGGCCTGGGGCCAGCGCATCAGCGGCCACACCGAATCGTAAACACCTCGCAGCCAACCCGCGGGGCTACAGCCTTTTTCAAGTTTTAGAGGATTGAACCATGAGCAACGTCGACCACTCCGAAATCGCCAAATTCGAAGCCCTGGCCCATCGCTGGTGGGACCGTGAAAGCGAGTTCAAACCGCTGCACGACATCAACCCGCTGCGGGTCAACTGGATTGACGAACGGGTCAATCTGGCCGGCAAGAAAGTCCTCGACGTCGGTTGCGGCGGCGGCATCCTCAGTGAAGCCATGGCCCAGCGCGGTGCCACCGTCATGGGCATCGACATGGGCGAAGCGCCGTTGGCGGTCGCGCAGTTGCATCAACTGGAGTCCGGCGTCAGCGTCGAGTACCGCCAGATCACCGCCGAAGACCTGGCCGAGGAAATGCCCGAGCAGTTCGACGTCGTGACTTGCCTGGAAATGCTCGAACACGTGCCTGATCCATCGTCGGTCATCGCCGCTTGCTACCGCATGGTCAAGCCGGGCGGCCAGGTGTTCTTCTCGACCATCAACCGCAACCCGAAGGCGTACCTGTTCGCGATCATCGGCGCCGAATACATCATGAAGCTGCTGCCGCGCGGCACCCACGACTTCAAGAAATTCATTCGTCCGTCCGAGCTGGGTGCCTGGAGCCGCCTGGCCGGCCTGACCGTCAAGGACATCATCGGCCTGACCTACAACCCGCTGACCAAGCACTACAAACTGGCCAACGACGTTGACGTCAACTACATGATCCAGACCCTGCGCGAGGAATAAGCCGATGGCCATCAGAGCAGTTCTTTTCGACATGGACGGCACTCTGCTCGACACCGCGCCGGACTTCATTGCCATCTGCCAGGCGATGCGCGCGGATCGCGGCTTGCCGCCGATCAACGACAAGCACATCCGCGACGAGATTTCCGGTGGCGCCAAAGCCATGGTCGCGGTGACGTTCTCGATGGACCCGGAGTCGCCGGGCTTTGAGGAACTGCGTCTGGAGTTCCTTGAGCGTTACCTCGTCGGTTGCGCGGTGCACAGCAAACTATTCGACGGCATGAGCGAACTGCTGGCCGACATCGAACAGGCCAACCTGATCTGGGGCGTGGTCACCAACAAGCCTGTGCGTTTCGCCGAGCCGATCATGCAGCAACTGGGGTTGGCCGAGCGCTCGGCGCTGCTGATCTGCCCGGATCACGTGAAGAACAGCAAGCCGGATCCGGAGCCGCTGATTCTCGCGTGCAAGATGCTTGATCTGGATCCATCGACCGTTCTGTTTGTGGGCGATGATCTGCGCGATATCGAGTCGGGGCGCGATGCCGGGACCAAAACGGCCGCGGTAACCTACGGCTACATCCATCCGGACGACAACCCGCGGCATTGGGGCGCGGATGTGGTGGTGGATCATCCGCTGGAGTTGCGCAAGGTGCTGGATAGCGCGCTCTGCAGCTGCTGATCAAAGTCAAAAAATCGCCGCCTGCGGCAGCTCCTACAGGGAAGTTATCCAACTCATGCAGGAGCTGCCGCAGGCGGCGATCTTTTAGCTATTAACGGATTGTGAGGTTTTTATGTTTGATTATTCCGCTCGCCCCGAATTGCTCAAGGATCGGGTCATTCTGGTCACTGGTGCCGGTCGTGGCATTGGCGCGGCCGCCGCGAAAACCTATGCCGCCCATGGTGCCACCGTGCTGCTGCTGGGCAAGACCGAAGCCAATCTGACGCAGGTCTACGACGAAATCGAAGCGGCCGGCCATCCGCAACCAGCAGTCATCCCCTTCAACCTCGAAACCGCCCTGCCCCATCAATACGATGAACTGGCAGCGATGATCGAGACCGAGTTCGGCCACCTCGACGGCCTCCTGCACAACGCCTCGATCATCGGCCCGCGCACGCCGATCGAGCAGTTGTCCGGGGAAAACTTCATGCGTGTCATGCAGGTCAACGTCAACGCCATGTTCATGCTGACCAGCACGCTGCTGCCGCTGCTCAAGCTGTCGCAGGATGCGTCGGTGGTGTTTACCTCCAGCAGCGTTGGTCGCAAGGGCCGTGCTTACTGGGGCGCGTACGGTGTGTCGAAATTTGCCACCGAAGGCCTGATGCAAACCCTGGCGGATGAGGTCGACGGCGTGGCGCCGGTGCGCTCCAACAGCATCAACCCGGGCGGCACCCGCACCAGCATGCGAGCACAGGCCTATCCCGGAGAAAACCCGCTGAACAATCCGACCCCGGAGGACATCATGCCGGTCTACCTCTACTTGATGGGCCCCGACAGCACCGGTATCAACGGCCAGGCATTCAACGCACAGTAATGCCATACGTCGCATTTGTAGCCGCGGCGGATTACTGCCGCGGCAGTCATTTGCCGCTATCGGCCGTCACAATAAAGTCAAATATCCAGCACCCCTCCTCCTCGCGACTTCACAAGCCATTGATTCATATGGGTTTAAATAAAACCGAACTGAATGGCACGACTTTCGCTCTAATTTCCCACAAAGCATGCCGTGTGAAGGCAGTGGGGCGAGGCCTGGTTCGATAGCTTACTAATCGTCATCAGGCAGACTAAACTTACGCCAAATGTCCTACGGGACTGATGGATCAGTACGACGCGCAGCCCATAGCCGCTCTCACCCAGCCTGTAAGACAGACTTACTGCTTAGGGGCTCACGCCACATGAAATCACCCTCCCAGACCAATGCAATTGACTTTGACAGTGCCAAATTGCAACGCCTGGGCTTTGGTCAGCTTCCTCCACTTCTGGAACGCCCGACCAGCCTGACGCAATTGCGCCAGCAAATGAGCCTGCAATTGCAAACCAGTCTCGAACCGCAACGCATACTCGGTCTGTTTTTCCGCGAGGTTCAACGCCTTGTGCCGCTTGACGCCTTGAGCTACGAGCACAAGGGCAGCGACTTGCGCCTGGAGTTCGGCGCACGCGGCCACCATTCCGTCAGCTACAGCCTGAGCCACGAAGGCGAGCACATGGGCGAAGTGGTGTTCCGCCGCAATCACCGCTTCAACGAGCAGGATCAGGGCAATCTCGAATCGCTACTGTCGTCGCTGCTATACCCGATGCGCAATGCCCTGCTGTACCGAGCAGCCACCCAGAGCGCGTTGCGTGATCCGCTGACCGGCGCCGGCAATCGCATCGCGATGGAGCAGACGCTGCAACGCGAGATCGAGATGTCTCGCCGGCATGTGCAGCCGCTGTCGGTGTTGATGCTGGATATCGACCACTTCAAGCGCGTCAACGACAGTCACGGCCACAGCGCAGGAGATGACGTGCTTAAAGCCGTAGCTGCGTCGATCAAGAGCCAGTTGCGCAACGTCGACATGGTCTTTCGTTATGGCGGGGAAGAGTTTCTGATCATGCTGTCCAACACCAGCCGGGAAGCGGCAGCGATGGTTGGCGAGCGTCTGCGTTATGCGGCGCAAGCGGCGGAGTATTACGCCGATGGTCAACTGATCGAGCTGACGGTCAGCCTGGGTTGCTCCACCCTGCTACCGGGTGAATCGGCAGAAAGCCTGTTGCGCCGCGCGGACAGTGCGCTGTACGTGGCCAAGCGTGAGGGGCGTAATCGGTTGGCAATGGCGGGCTGAATCCTTCCAGACAGCACAAAACAGTGTGGGAGCGAGCCTGCTCGCGAAAGCGGTGTGTCAGTCAACCGAGTGCTGACTGACACGCCCTCTTCGCGAGCAGGCTCGCTCCCACATTAGCTTTTGGCGAAGCCGGTAATCAGTTTTCGAGCACGGCCCTTCGCTCACGGCTTACCAGCAAGCGTTCGGACGTTTCCAACTGCATGCACCGCTCCAGGAACAGGTACATGTAGTCGTAGCTCTTGCAGATGGCCTGACGCAATTCGACCTGCAAGGCTTTGCTCGGGCTCATGCCAGCGAGGGTGCAGATGATTTCCAGCGCCTCCCATGGGTGAGCATCGTCGTACTGGGCGTGCATCTTCAGCCACTTCATCGCACGCTTGCGATCCTCTTCAGGGAATGCCGCAGCGTACACGCCATTGGAACAGACCAGCGCCGACCACTCCCCGGTCGCGCCTTCGATGGCGTAGTTGGTCGCGGCGATGGCCACAATCAGTGAATCGGCGGAACTGGTATGCCAGCACCAATGACTCAAGGCATGCAGCTCAGGCGGCACATGCTGGGCCTGAAGATCCTCAAGGCTTACACCGTGCGCGCGACTCCAGTGCACCCAATAATCGGCGTGATTGAGTTCGACGCGAATGTTGCGCATCAGCCAGCGCCGCGCCATGTCTTCGCCGGGATGACGGGCAAATCTGGTCTTGGTCAGGTTCTGCGCCATGTACAAGGCGAACTGCTCAACGACCGGCCAGCCCCCGATCAGGTACTGGCGCATGGTTTTGGCGCTGAGTTTGTTATCACGCATGCGCAGATAAAGTTCATGTTCGACAACCCGGCGCTTGCTCTCGCTGCAATCATCTATCAGCTGCTGTGCCCAGCCTGGATAACTTGCGGCTTCCATGAGTGGTCCGGTTCGGTTGAATGTGTCGATCACTGTTCGGCTCCTTTTGATTTGTGATTGTAAGGATCGGCGAGAGATTTCAACGGAACGTGCCAGGCGCTTTGAATAACAGTGGTTGCGGTCTGGCGGGCCGACTTTGCAAACTGTTACAGGTAAACAATTGCGGACGCTCAATAACATAACCTTGTGCGTAATCCACACCAATTTCAAGCAATGCCTGCTCGATCTGAGTTGTTTCAACAAACTCGGCAATTGTCTGCTTACCCATAACATGCCCGATGTGATTGATCACTTCGACCATTGCGCGGTTAATCGGGTCGTCCAGCATATCCTTTACGAAACTCCCGTCGATCTTCAGGAAGTCTACAGGCAAATGTTTCAGATAAGCGAATGAAGACATTCCGGCACAAAAGTCATCCAGAGAGAAGTAGCAACCTAAGCCTTTGAGTTCATTAATAAATCTAATTGCACTGCCCAAGTTTGAAATTGCACTGGTTTCAGTAATTTCAAAACAAATCATTTCAGGCGGTATTGAATAGTTAACAAACTGCTCGCGCAGAAAGTTCAAAAACGCGTCATCTCCTATAGTAATGCCTGACAGATTAATCGCACACATCGCTAATGGGCCTTCATGTTCTTGCGCAATACATTGAGCAATCACCTTGAACACGTTTTGCACTACCCAGCGATCCAGTTGACTCATCAAGCCATAACGTTCTGCAGCAGGAATGAAACTGTCGGGCAGAATCATTCGCCCGGCTTCATCATGCAGACGCAGGAGAATCTCAATGTGCCCGCCCTTGCCCTCACTTGGTTTGAGGGGGGAGATTTCCTGGGCAAAGAGGCAAAAACGGTCCTCTTCCAGCGCCATGTGCAAACGCTGCACCCAAGCCATTTCACCGAAGCGCAGCGACAGTTCGGAGTCGTCGGCGTGATAGACCTGCACCCGGTTGCGGCCTTTTTCCTTGGCCATGTAGCAGGCCATATCTGCTGCTCGCAGCGAGGTTTCGAGGGTCGTCGGGATTTGCGTGATATGCACCAGGCCGATACTGACCGTGGTCTGGAATGGTCGCCCTTTCCATACAAAATGCAGGTTCTGCACGGTATGACGCAGCACCTCGGCAATTTTCTCCGCCGCCTCCGGCGAGCAGTTCTGCAGCAGAATACCGAACTCGTCACCGCCAAGTCGCGCCAGCGTATCGCCCTCGCGCAGGCCTGATTGCAGCAGCGTGCAGATGTGTCGCAACAGTTCATCGCCCGCCGCATGGCCGCAGGTGTCGTTGACCAGTTTGAACTGGTCCAGATCGAGGAACATCAATGCGTGCCGCCCCGCTTGCCGCGTAAGGGTGTGCAGCGCCTGCTCCAGGCGATATTCGAACTCGCGGCGGTTGGCCAGCCCCGTCAGTGCATCGTGGGTGGCCTGCCAGGAGAGATTGGCGATGTATTGGCGTTCCTGGGTCATGTCGTGCAGCACCAGCACCGTGCCGCTGACCTTGCCCGCATTGCGGATCGGCGCGCCCACCAGCGTCACCGACAACGTGCTGCCGTCCAGGCGCTGGATCAGCTTTGAGTGTTCGCTGCCGCCACCGAGTTGACCGCTGAGAATGTGTTCGATCAGCGTCAGACCTTCGGCCTGGGCGTTGTCATCAAGCAAATTGAACAGCGCCGCCAGCGGCAGACCGGCGGCCTGTTCGGCTTTCCAGTGGGTCATGGCTTCGGCGGCGGGGTTCATGTAATCGATGGCCCCCGTCACGTCGGTGGTGATGACGCCATCGCCGATCGATTGCAGGGTGACCTGCGCGCGATCCTTTTCCAATTGCAGCGCCTCGGCAAAGGCGTGGCGCTGCTTGAGCAATTTCTGGGTGCGCAGCAAGGCCAGCACGATAAGCCCCAGTGCCGTGGCCAGGTTGATCGCCAGCAACAGTCGCAGGATCATCCGCGAGCCTTCGCCCAAGGCATCACTGAAGGCTTTCGCCGCCGGAGTCACGGCATCATTGATCGCAAAGATCTGCGCCTTCCAGCGCAGGATATCGGCACTGCTGGCGGTATTCTCGGAAATACTGCGGTGCATCTCGCGCGCGAGATCATCCAGCTCGATCAGATAAGCGTCACCCACCGTCCAGCGGTCGATGGCAGTTTCCAGGTAACTGAAATGACGGAAGTTGAGGTACAGCCAGATCACGCTGGAGACGTCGTCCGGATGGTTGCCACCCTTGAGGATGCCTTCGCGCGCAGCGGCCAGGTCCGGCGGTTGGCGGTCCAGCGCCAGACGCAGCTGATGACCGCCCTGGGGGACGCCAATCGCGGTCTGGTATTTGAGGAATATCTTTTCGTCGCGACTGTCTGCGTACAGATTGAGGTAGTAGATGGCATCTTTCTGGCCCTTGGACCAGAGACTTTCCCCCGCAACGTAGCCGCGAACGGCCGACAGCACGTAAAGGCTCACGCCCCCCAATAACGCTTGAAACAACACGACGGCAATAAATGGCCAGACGATGCCCAACAATCGTGGCGTTCCGAAAGTCCGCTTTTGCTCCATGAGATCCCTTGCGCAAGTACTGCCAGATGAACAACCGGAAAATCCTGCTCCTGACAGCTCAGCCTAGGCTAATTTTTGATATGTCAAAGGGACAGCTCGCCCGTCTGCAACGCTGATCGTGCAACCGACTGATCTTTAGAGGCTTTCCGAACAGGTTTACTCAATGATATTCACACACTGAGGGCAAAAAAGGGCAAGAAACTCAGGGGCGCTGAATCTGCTGCAAATGGCCATACAATTTGGCGTACAGCCCGCCGTCGGCAATCAACTGCTGGTGATCGCCATCTTCGGCCACTTGTCCGCCGTCGAATACCAGCACCCGATCAGCCTGCTTCACTGCCGATAACCGGTGCGCAATGATCAGCGTGGTGCGGCCATGTAGGAACCGCGCCAAGGCTTGATGCAGGTTGTATTCGGTGGCGGCGTCGAGGGCCGAAGTGGCTTCGTCGAGGATCACCACTTTTGGCTCGGCGAGGATCATCCGTGCAATTGCCAGGCGCTGGCGCTGACCACCAGACAAGCGCACGCCGGAACGGCCAACGATGCTGTCGAGTCCATCCGGCAAGGCGCGGATAGCGGGTTCGAGCTGAGCGATTTCCAGCGCCTGCCAGCAGGCTTCGTCGCTGCGCGTGCGGCCCATCGTCAAGTTGGCGCGTACGGTGTCATTGAACAGCGCCGGATGCTGCAACACCACCGCGACGTTTTCCCGAACCGTCTCAAGACCGATTTCCTGCTGGGTCGAACCGCCAAAGCGAATCGTCCCGGCCAGCGGCGTGTACAGCCCCAGAAGCAATTGCACCAGGGTGCTTTTACCACCACCACTGGCGCCGACAATCGCGACTTTCTCTCCTGGCGCGATGGACAGATTCAACTGATCCAGCACCGGTTCATCGCCGTAACCGAAGCTCAGGCCTTGCACCTCGATGCCCACGGTATCGCGGCCCTTGAACGGATCGACGCCGCCCGGATACTGCGGCTCATCGGCCCGCGCCAGCAGTTCGTTGATCCGCGCCAGCGCCCCGCCCGCCGCGTAATAGGCGTATTGCAGGTTGAGCAGTTGCTCCACCGGGCCGATCATGAACCACAGGTAACTGAACACCGCGAGCATCTGCCCGATCGACAGGTCGGAGAACAGCACGGTGAGCATCGCCGCGGCGCGAAAGATGTCGATACCGAACTGGAACAGCAGGCCACTGGCACGGTTGGAGGCGTCGGTTTTCCATTGCGAGTTGATCGCGTAGTTACGCACCTCCTGCGCCCGCAAACCGAGCCGGCCGAGGAAGAAACCCTGACGGTTGCCCGCCCGCACTTCCTGAATCGAGTCGAGGGTTTCGCTCAGCGCCTGGGTGAAACGCGCGGTGCTGTCGTTCTCGAGTTTCTTCAGGTGTTTGACGCGTTTGCCCAACTGCACCGTGGCGTAGATCACCAACGGGTTGAACAGCAGAATCAGCAGCGCCAGTTTCCAGTGCATCCACATCAGGATGCTCGCGGTGCCGACCAGCGTCAGCATCGCCACCAGAAACCGGCTGAGGGTTTCACCGACAAACTTGTCGAGGGTGTCGAGATCGGTGACCAGATGGGTGGTCACCGTGCCGCTGCCCAGACTTTCATATTCGGCGAGGGAAATACGCTTCAGCCGTTCGATCAAGCGCACGCGGATGCGATAGACGATGTCCTTGGCCAAACGCGCAAACAGCCGCGACTGCAACACGCCAAAGCCCAACGCACCGCAACGCAGGGTCAAGGTTACCACCAGCATCAGGCCGATATAGCCCGCCGCTTGCTGCCACATCGTCGGTAACAGGTGATTCATCACCTTCAGCGCCGCATCGCCGTGGCCGAGCAGGACTTCGTCCACCAGCAATGGCAGCAGCAACGGAATCGGCACGCTGCACAGCGTGGCCAGAACGGCGACGCCGTTGGCGATCCACAGGGATTTTTTGTGAGTGAGTGCCAGTCGCCGGACTTCTGCCCAGCTCAGCCGGTCGATACGCTTTGCGGCTGGCGTGTCATCGGCCCGGTCAGGCACAGGCTGCGCGCTCCAGCCATCGGCCCAGCAATGGCGACAGTTCGCTGAGCGGTTGATAACCGTTGGTCAGCAATGCCAGCTGGCCGTTGCGTTCGGCGAGCAACGTGGGGAAACCGGCGATGCCGAGATCCTGCACCCAGCTGAAATCGGCCTGAGTGGCCTTGTGTTGATCGGCATGATCGAACAACGCAGCGAACTCGATGCGCGGCACGCCCGCCTGCTCCGCCAACTCGACCAGCACGCTGGCCTGAGTGACATCGCGACCTTCAGCGTAAAACGCCTGCTGGATCAGTTCGACCAGTTTCCACGCACAATCCGGCGCCAGGCTGCGTGCAGTGACAATCGCACGGCAGGCCGGCTCGGTGTCGTAGACAAAACCCTCGGGCAACGCACCGTCAAGCTTGAACGGCTGACCCGTGGCCTCGGTGACCGCTTGCCAGTGTTCAAGAATGTAGCGGCGGGTGGTCGGCTCCAGCGCCGAACCGCTGCCGGTGCGCAATCCGCCCACCACCAGATGCAGCTCGACCCCGGCTGCCTGCGCTTGCTCGACCAGTGCCTTGGCCACCGGAGCAAATCCCCAGCACCAGGAACACATCGGATCCATCACATAGAGCAGGCGCGCAGACATGGTTAAGCCTCGGTGGATGCTTGCTTGTAGTTAAAGCCGATCGGGTGCGGCTGGTTGCGGGCCTTGGCCAGTTCGATCTGCTTCTGCCGGTCGATGGCGCTGCGGCGAGTCTTCTCGCTCAGCGTGTTCCAGCAATGCGGGCAACTGATGCCAGCGACGTAGTGCTCGGAGGTGCGATCTTCAACGCTGACCGGTGTGCGGCAAGCATGACATTGATCGTAGTCGCCTTCGGTGAGGTCGTGGCGCACAGTCACCCGGTTGTCGAACACAAAGCAGTCGCCCTGCCACTTGGTTTCTTCCTGCGGCACCTCTTCGAGGTACTTCAGAATGCCACCCTTGAGGTGGTAAACCTCTTCAAAGCCTTCGCCCAACATGTAGCTCGATGCCTTTTCGCAGCGGATGCCACCGGTGCAGAACATTGCGACCTTCTTGTGCACGGCCGGGTCGAAGTGCGCTTTGATGTAGTCGGGGAATTCGCGAAAACTGGTGGTTTTCGGATCGATGGCGCCTTCGAAGGTGCCGATCGACACTTCGTAATCGTTGCGCGTGTCGATCAACAGCACTTCAGGGTCGCTGATCAACGCGTTCCAGTCTTGCGGATCAACGTAGGTGCCGACCTTTTTGTTCGGGTCGACGCCGTCAACACCGAGGGTGACGATCTCTTTCTTCAGTTTGACCTTGGTGCGGTAGAACGGCTGCTCGTCGCAGTACGACTCTTTGTGGTCGATGTCGATCATGCGCGGGTCGTTCTTCAGCCAGGCGAGCAGGCCATCGATGCCTTCGCGAGTGCCGGAAACCGTGCCGTTGATGCCTTCTTCGGCAATCAGCAAGGTGCCTTTGATGCCGTTGTCGACCATCGCTTGCAGCAGCGGCTCGCGCAGGTTGACGTAATCTTCGAGGGTGACGAACTTATACAGTGCCGCCACGACAATCGGTTGTGTCATGGGTATTTCTCCAGGTGGCTACCCTCGTAAAGGGTGAACCGGATGCGAAAAAAAACGCGCCGGGTGAGCGGCGCGTTGCGGATTCTAGCAAAAAAGCAGCTTCGAGCGGCGAGCTTCCAGCGACAAGCCAAAACCTGTCCGCCATTGCCTTGCAGCTTACCGCTTGAAGCTTATCGCTGCTTTCCTCCGGCACAGGTTGGCGACGCGGGGGCGGCGCCAGTCTCTGCCCATTCCTGCGGGGTGTAGGTGTGCAGCGCCAACGCATGGAACTCGCCCATCAGCTCGCCGAGCGTGCCGTAGACTTTCTGGTGGCGCTTGACCCGGCTCAGCCCTTCGAACTGCGCGCTGACTACCACGGCCTTGTAGTGAGTCTGTAACCCACGACTGTGCATATGGCTTTCATCCAGCACTTGCAGATGCTCGGGCTGAAGCAGCGCCAGCGTCGATTCAATGCGTTGTTGCATGGTCATCACGAACTCCGCTTACTTCTTCTTGGCCGCAGGAGCTGCAGGGGCCAACTCTTTGGTCATGTCTTCCAGCAGCTTGTTGACTACCGGCACGGCGCTTTCCAGCTTGGCCTGCGTCATCTGGGCCGATTGCTGAGTCAGCTGCGGCATTTTTTCCAGGACTTTCTTGCCCAGTGGCGACTTGTAGAACGCGACGAGGTCCTTGAGTTCGGACTCGCTGAAGTTGGTGGTGTAGAGCTTGACCATGTCCGGCTTGAGCTTGTTCCAGCCGATGGCCTGGTCCAGCGCAGCGTTAGCCTTGGCCTGATAGGTTTCCAGCACGGCTTTCTTGGCTTCCGGGGCTTTGGTCTGCTCAAAACGCTGGGCAAACATTTGCTGTACTTGCATGTACACCGGGGTGCCCAGTTTGTCAGCGTGCGCCAGAGTCAGGAAAGCTTCGGCACTGGCGTTGTGGCTGGCGGTATCGGCGAGGGCCTGGCCGCTGGCGCAAACCAGGGCTACTGCGGTACAGATGGCACGAAGACGAGTCATCGAGTTTCCTTTTCAGCTAGGCGAGGTAAAACCCCAAGGGCGCCCATTCTGCGCCTAACATTCATCGCGGCTCAACCCCCAAAGCCTTGCCGTGCTTGATTGGCGGGGTTTTACCGGTCAACAATCGATTCGAGGGAACCACCAGGGCCGACACCGGCCTAAACTGCGCAAACAGACCAACAGGAGTGTGCACGATGAGCCGTATCGAAACCGACAGCCTGGGCCAGATCGAGGTCCCGGACGACGCATACTGGGGTGCTCAGACGCAACGCTCGCTGATCAACTTCGCCATTGGCCAGGAACGCATGCCGCTGCCGGTACTGCACGCCCTGGCCCTGATCAAGAAAGCCGCCGCGCGGGTCAACGACCGCAACGGTGACCTGCCCGCCGACATTGCCCGCCTGATCGAGCAGGCTGCCGACGAAGTCCTCGACGGCCAGCACGACGACCAGTTCCCGCTGGTGGTCTGGCAGACCGGCAGCGGCACTCAAAGCAACATGAACGTCAACGAAGTGATCGCCGGTCGCGCCAACGAACTGGCCGGCAATCCACGCGGCGGCAAGACCCCGGTCCACCCGAACGATCACGTCAATCGCTCGCAAAGCTCCAACGACTGCTTCCCCACTGCCATGAGCATCGCCACGGTCAAAGCCGTGCAAGAGCAGTTGCTGCCCTCGATTGCCGAGCTGTCAGGTGGCTTGGCTGAACTGGCAGCACGGCATATGAAACTGGTGAAAACCGGCCGCACGCACATGATGGACGCGACGCCGATTACCTTCGGTCAGGAATTGTCGGGCTTCATAGCGCAACTGGATTACGCCGAGCGAGCGATCCGCGCGGCACTGCCGGCGGTGTGTGAACTGGCGCAGGGCGGTACCGCCGTCGGTACCGGGCTGAATTCGCCGCACGGTTTTGGCGAGGCCATTGCGGCAGAGCTCGCTGCGTTGTCCGGCCTGCCCTTCATCACCGCGCCGAACAAATTTGCCGCGCTGGCCGGCCATGAACCGCTGACCAGTCTGTCCGGCGCGTTGAAAACCCTCGCCGTGGCCCTGATGAAAATCGCCAACGACCTGCGCTTGCTCGGCTCGGGCCCCCGCGCAGGTTTCGCTGAAGTGCGCTTGCCGGCCAACGAGCCGGGCAGCTCGATCATGCCGGGCAAGGTCAATCCGACCCAGTGCGAAGCGCTGTCGATGCTCGCCTGCCAGGTGCTGGGCAATGACGTGACGATCGGCATTGCCGCGAGCCAGGGCCACTTGCAGTTGAACGTGTACAAACCGGTGATCATCCACAACCTGCTGCAATCGATCCGCTTGCTCAGTGACGGTTGCAGCAACTTCCAGCAGCACTGCATCGCAGGACTCGAGCCGGATGCGCAGGTCATGGCCCAGCATCTGGAGCGCGGTCTGATGCTGGTTACGGCGTTGAACCCGCACATCGGTTATGACAAGTCCGCAGAAATCGCCAAGAAGGCTTACAGCGAAGGTCTGACCTTGCGCGAAGCGGCGCTGGAGTTGGGCTATCTGACTGATGAAGAGTTTGATGCCTGGGTGCGGCCGGAGAACATGATCGAGGCTGGCGCCAAAGGCTAGAAGCAAAAAGATCGCAGCCTGCGGCAGCTCCTACAGGGGAACGCATTCCAACTGTAGGAGCTGCCGCAGGCTGCGATCTTTTGACCTTCAAGCCATCCGCAGCCGCCGCGCCTTGAGCCCGGCAATCAACGAAGGCCCCAACGCCACCAGCGCCGAACCCAGCACCACCAGCACCGCCCCGCCATACCCAAGCGCATTGATCTGCTCGGCATGCACGTATTCCGGCCAGATCCCGGCCGCAATCGCCACCGCCACGAACGTCACCAACGGCGTGATCGCCAGCGTCGCACTGACACGGGAAGCCTCCCAATGCGCCAGCGCTTCGGCAAACGCGCCGTAGGCAATCAGCGTGTTCATGCAGCACGCCAGCAGCAGCCAGCCCTGCACCGGGCTCAACTCAAGCGCTTCGAGTGGATGCACCCAGGGTGTCAGCAACAACGCGCAAAACAGGTAAATCACCATCATCACCTGCAACGAATTCCACACCGACAGCAATTGCTTCTGGCCCAAGGCGTAGAACGTCCACACGGTCGATGCCAACAGCACCAGTAATACGCCCGCGGTGTAATCCGACAATGAGGTCAGCAACTCCGCGAGCCGCTGATTGAAAAACAGCACAAAACCGATCAGCAACACCGCCAGGCCAATGCCTTGCCCGATGCTGAAACGCTCCTTGAACACAAACAGACTGGCGATCAGCAACATGATCGGGCCCATCTGCACCACCAGTTGCGCGGTGCCGGGGCTGAGCAGGTTAAGCCCCATCAGGTACAGCACGTAGTTGCCGACCAGCCCGAGCACCGCCATCAGCACCAGCCAGCCGCCCTTGGGCCCGAGCACTTTGCGGCTCGGCAGGCGCTTGACCGCGGCCAGGTAAATGAACAGGCAGCCGCCGGACACCAGCAGACGAAACCAGGTCACCGTGACCGGGTCCATCACCAGCAACACCTGTTTGAGCTTTATCGGGAGGATGCCCCACAGAAACGCAGTCAGCAGCGCCAGGAACAAACCGTAGGCCCAGCGCCCAGATGAAATGTGCATGCGAACCCCAAAGCCTGCTGACTGGAGCGCTCATTCTAGGCCTCGCGCCTGATGCAACACAGGGACAGTTAGAGCCGGGCCGCAAATGAAACTGTACAGGTCGCTGCATCAAGTTGACGCAACGCCGTTGATCGGCTGAACAGGCGGGCCAAGTGGTTCAGACATAAGCTCATTCGATCCAGCCCAAGCGTTGCATCAGCAGGGAGACCGATCATGTTAGGCATGCGCGCCCAAGACCCCGCCCCGGCCACGCACTTTCGCAGTGACCGAGTGTGTCGGGTTAATGGCGAACTGTTTTTCAGCACCCGGGAAAATACCCTTGAGGGGCCGTTTGACAGCCATGAGAAGGCTGAGCAGGAGATAAAGGCCTACATCGCGCGGATGCAACTTCAGGATTCCAATCGCTGATCCTTGGTGAATTCATACGCGAGCAGGCTCGCTCCCACAGGGAACTGCATTCCAATGTGGGAGCGAGCCTGCTCGCGAAAGCGGTAGATCATTCAACACATTTTTCTGCGTTTAAAGCACCGCCTCAAACAACCCCGTCGCCCCCATCCCGCCGCCCACGCACATGGTGACGATGCCGTAACGCAAGTTACGCCGTTGCAACTCCCGCACCAGATGCCCGACCTGCCGCGACCCGGTCATGCCGAACGGGTGGCCGATGGAAATCGAGCCGCCATTGACGTTGTATTTGTCGTTATCGATCTCCAGCCGATCACGGCTGTACAGGCACTGTGAAGCAAACGCCTCGTTCAACTCCCACAAGTCGATGTCAGCCACCTGCAAGCCCTTGGCCTTGAGCAGTTTCGGCACCGAGAAAACCGGGCCGATGCCCATCTCGTCCGGCTCGCAACCGGCCACGGTGAAACCGCGGAAAAACGCCTTCGGCTTGAGCCCCAGTTGCAGCGCCTTTTGCAGGCTCATCACCAGCGTCATCGACGCGCCGTCGGACAGTTGCGACGAGTTGCCAGCCGTCACCGAACCATCGTCGGCGAACACTGGTTTAAGCCCGGCAAGGCTTTCATAAGTAGTGTCCGGACGGTTGCAGTCGTCGCGCTCGACGACGCCATCGAGGATCTGCACTTCGCCGCTGTTCTTGTCCTCGACGCGATACTTCACCGCCATCGGCACGATTTCATCGTCGAACAAACCGGCCGCCTGGGCTTGTGCGGTGCGCAGCTGACTTTGCAGCGCGTAGCGATCCTGCGCCTCACGGCTGACACCATAACGACGTGCAACCACTTCGGCGGTCTGGCCCATCGTGTAATAGATGCCAGGCGTTTGTTGCTTGAGCAGCGGGTTGATCAGGTGGTCGGTGTTAACGCTGTTCATCGTCAGGCTGATCGATTCGACGCCGCCCGCGACGATGATGTCGCTGCAGCCCGAGGCGATCTGGTTGGCGGCAATCGCAATAGCCTGCAAGCCCGAGGAACAGAAACGATTGAGGGTCATGCCGGCGGTGCCGGTCCCCAGACGCGAAAGCACCGCGACGTTGCGACCGATGTTGTAGCCCTGCGCGCCCTCGTTGGAGCCGGCACCGACGATGCAATCCTCGACACTGGTCGGGTCGATGTCATTGCGTGTCAGCAGCGCGTTGACGCAATGAGCCGCCATGTCATCGGGACGGGTCTGGTTGAACTTGCCGCGAAAGGATTTGGCCAGGCCGGTCCGTACGCTGTCGACGATCACCACTTCACGCATGGCATACCTCATTGTTGTTATCGGTTGAGAGTGGACCTGAGCATAAGTCCACCCCATTACCGACCGCGACAATCATTCACCCCGCGTATGCGTGCCCATCGTTTCAATCCTTGTGCTTTTTGGCCTTCTTGTCGGATTTCTCGAAGGCTTCTTCCAAAGCAAGGTTGATCGTGCGCAACACTTTGACCCGCGCCCAGCGCTTGTCATTGGCCTCGACCAGCGTCCACGGCGAGATTTCGGTGCTGGTGCGATCAACCATGTCGCCCACTGCGGTGCGATAGGCGTCCCACTTGTCGCGGTTGCGCCAGTCGTCTTCGGTGATCTTGAAGCGTTTGAAGGGGATCTCTTCGCGTTCCTGGAAACGCTTCATTTGTGTGTCCTTGTCGATCGCCAGCCAGAACTTGACCACAATCACGCCAGCATCGGCGAGCTGCTCTTCAAAGTCGTTGATCTCGCTGTAGGCGCGCAACCAGTCGGCCGGCGGGCAGAAACCCTCGATGCGCTCCACCAAAACCCGGCCGTACCACGAACGATCGAACACGGTGAACTTGCCCCGCGCCGGCAGATGCCGCCAGAAACGCCAAAGATACGGTTGCGCGCGTTCCTCTTCGGTCGGCGCGGCAATCGGCACGATGCCGTATTGGCGCGGATCGAGTGCCGCCGCTACCCGGCGAATCGCCCCGCCCTTGCCCGCCGCATCGTTACCTTCGAACACCGCAACCAAGGCGTGCCGACGCATGCGCTTGTCACGCATCAGCCCGGACAGCCGCGCCTGCTCGGTGATCAATTGTTCTTCGTAGTCTTTCTTTTCCAGGTGTTGGCTGAGGTCCAGGCTGTCGAGCAGGTTCAACTGATCGACCGCAGTGCCCAGCGGCGCGGCGCTGACTTCGTGAGGATGAACGTCCGGACGCTTCAGGGCAGCTTGCAAACCTTCAAGGAGAATCTTGCCCACCGCCAGACTGCGATAGTTGGCATCCGCGCCTTCGATGACGTGCCACGGCGCGTAGTCGCGGCTGGTGCGGCGCAGCACGCGCTCGCCGTATTTGACGAACTTGTCGTAGGTCTGCGATTGCTGCCAGTCCAGCGGGCTGATGCGCCAACTGTGCAGCGGATCGTCGGCGAGAGCCTTGAGCCGCGCCTTCATTTGTTTTTTGGACAGGTGAAACCAGAACTTGAAGATCAGCGCGCCTTCATCGCAAAGCATCTTTTCCAGACGCTCGGCGCCGGCGATCGCCTGATCCAGCCGCGGGTCCTTGAACAAACCATGCACACGGCCCTGGAGCATCTGGCTGTACCAGTTGCCGAAGAAAATCCCCATCCGTCCCTTGGCTGGCAGCATCCGCCAGTAGCGCCACGCCGGTGGTCGCGCCAGCTCTTCATCCGTCTGCTGGTCGAAGGTGCGCACCTCGATCAGTCGCGGGTCCATCCACTCGTTGAGCAACTTGACCGTCTCGCCCTTGCCCGCGCCTTCGATGCCGTTGATCAACACGATTACAGGGAAACGCTTTTGCTGCTGCAATTCGAACTGGGCTTCGAGCAGTGCTTCACGCAGCGCAGGGACGGCAGCCTCGTAGGTGTCTTTGTCGATGGCATGACCGATTTCAGCGGATTCAAACATTGGACGGCTCCTTCCAGAATTCAGCAAGACTAGCGGATTGGGCACGGATACAGGGCACAAATTCCCACGCCACACAGACCTCCTGATTATGGAGGACCGCGATCTTCCGTGATTCCGTCAAGACGCTAATTGCCATGGATCAAGCGCCCTGCGCCTGATCGGCTAGAATGGCCGCCTTGTCGTTGCCGAGCCTGCCATGAAACCTGTATCGCCCCACGCCCAACTCGACTGGGATGAAAACGGACGCCCGCGTTCACGTGTCTTCGATGACGTGTATTTTTCCGATCAGTCGGGGCTCGATGAAACCCGTTATGTGTTCCTTGAGCAGAACCGTCTGGCTGAGCGTTTTGCGGCACTGCCCGCAGGTGGACGACTGGTTATCGGAGAAACCGGGTTCGGCACCGGGTTGAATTTTCTCTGCGCCTGGCAAGTGTTCGAACAGCATGCCGTGGCAGGTGCACAGCTGCATTTTGTCAGTGTCGAAAAGTACCCGCTGAGCCCGGCGGATCTGCACCGTGCTCTGGCCCTGTGGCCGCAACTCAAGCCGCTGGCCGATCAGTTGTTGAAGCACTACGTGGCCATTCATCAGGGCTTCCAGCGCATCACGCTGGCCGATGGTCGCGTCACACTGACACTGCTGATCGGCGATGCCCTTGAGCAATTGCCGCAGCTCGATGCCCAGGTCGATGCGTGGTTCCTCGACGGCTTCGCTCCGGCAAGAAACCCCGACATGTGGACGGCCGAACTGTTCGCCGAACTGGCACGTCTGGCGGCGCCCGGCTCGACCATCAGCACCTTCACCAGCACCGGTTGGGTGCGGCGCTTGCTCAATGCCGCCGGGTTCAAGATGAAGCGCACGCCGGGCATCGGCCACAAATGGGAAATCCTGCGTGGTGAGCTCCTCGGCTGGCCCGAAGGCGTTGCGCCGCCCGCTGCCGAGAAACCCTGGTTTGCGCGCCCTAGGCCATTGACCGGTGAGCGGCGAGCCTTGGTGATCGGCGCAGGTCTGGCCGGCTGCGCCACAGCGGCCAGCCTCGCGTCACGCGGCTGGCAAGTGAGTTTGCTGGAGCGTCATGCTGGCGTTGCGCAAGAAGCATCGGGCAATCCGCAGGGCGTGCTGTATTTGAAACTGTCTGCCCATGGCACCGCGCTGTCGCAACTGATCGTCAGCGGTTTCGGCTACACCCGACGCCTGCTTGAAACCCTGCAACGCGGCACCGACTGGGACGATTGCGGCGTGCTGCAACTGGCGTTCAACACCAAGGAAGCCGAACGCCACGCGCAATTGGCCGCTGCGTTCCCCGAAGATCTGTTGCAGTGGCTCGAACAGCCCGAGGCGCAAACCCGTGCCGGTGTCGGTCTGGCCCATGGCGGCTTGTACTATCCCGAAGGGGGTTGGGTGCATCCGCCCGCGTTGTGCCAGGCACAAGCGACGCACCCGAAGATCAAATTGCTCAGCCATCAGGAAGCTGTCGAACTGCGCAGGGTCGATGACCAGTGGCAAGCCTTCGACGGTGACCATTTGCTCGCCAGCGCGCCGGTCGTGGTGCTGGCCGGCGCTGCCGAGATCAAGCGTTTCGCCCAAAGCGCCGAGTTACCGCTCAAGCGCATTCGCGGGCAGATCACCCGTTTGGCGCAGACCGGACAAAGTCAGGCGCTGTCCACCGTGGTGTGCGCCGAAGGCTACGTTGCGCCCGCGCGGCTGGGCGAACATACCCTCGGCGCCAGCTTCGATTTCAATAGCGATGACCTGACCCCGACCACCGCCGAACACCTGGGCAATCTGGCGATGCTTGAAGAGATCTCCAGCGATCTGGTTGCCCGTCTGGCCATCAACGAACTCAATGCTGAAGACCTTGAGGGGCGCGCAGCCTTTCGTTGCACCAGTCCGGATTATTTGCCGATTGTCGGCCCGCTCGCCGACCGTGAAGCCTTCACTCAGGCGTATGCCGCGCTGAGCAAAGATGCCCGGCAAGTGCCGGACATCTCCTGCCCGTGGCTCGACGGTCTGTACGTCAACAGCGGCCACGGCTCGCGCGGGCTGATCACCGCGCCGCTGTCGGGTGAGCTGCTCGCCGCGTGGCTGGACAATGAGCCGTTGCCGGTGCCACGCAGCGTGGCCGAGGCCTGTCATCCCAATCGTTTTGCGTTACGCCAACTGATTCGCGGCAAATGACCGTTACACCTCGGGCATCGCACAGATGCCCAGATCCACCAGGCGTATCGCGTCGGTGGTCAGGCGCTTGAGCAACGCTTCTTCGGCCTGCTCGCGCTTGAGCTTGATCGCGTCCATCTGGGTCAGGTAGTCGGCGGAGGAAGGCTTGCTCTCCCTTTCGAACAGCTTTTCCATGGCCGGCATGAAAACCTCATCGATGCGGGCGAATTGTCGGGGAATTGTTCGCTTGAGGTAGTCGCACCAGAACGGCTGGCGCACCATGAAAGTCAGCCATTCGGAAGACAGTTCCGCCGTAATCACCCTGTCCTTCGCCACGCTCAGATCCGCTTCAGTTACCTGGCCCAACCCGCTGAACAGCATGTGCCCCGGCTGGCCCGGGAGCTCCAGTTCTTCGGCAAGCCCGATACGATATGCCAGGGTTACCTCCAGCGGATCGGCAGCCGTGTGGGTGAGCGCATGTTCACGGGCAATCTGATCCAGCTTGTCCAGCCGAAACAGGCCCCGGCCAAGAGCAAGTAAAGGTTTTACGCTGTTCCCCCCCTTCGCCAGCCGCTTCACGCGACTCACCTCCACGGCAACTTCGAGATTGCTGAAGTTCACCGCAGCACTGTCAGTGCAATTGATCGGGTTGGCGGCCAGACTCAGGACCTGTTCACCGAGAGCCTCATCGGATTCAGCGGCCTCCAGCACCTCCCAGACCCGACGCTGCATATCTTCATTGACCCGCTGCGAGTCGGCTGTATTGCCCAGTTCCGCCATTAAATGAAACAAGCCCTCGGCCCGCGGGTCATCATTGAATGCAGACCAGATGCGGTCACGTCGCGCCCATTCTTCACCCGCGCCCTCGTTAAACCACAATGCTCGCGCCTGCTGCTCGTCCAGACGCGCTATATCGTTCTCCAGAAAACCCATGCCGATGCCTACCTTATTTCGGTAGTCCTGCAAATGCGTGCGGCTGCTCAACGACAAGGGGTTACCTCGCAGATCCAGTGCCCTGCTGAAACGTCGCGATGTGCTGAACAACCAATTGGGCAGAACCTTGATTGCGTTATCACGCAGATCCACCCACTCCAGCGACGGCAGGCGCGCCAGGCCAAGGGGTAATTCGGTGGCGCCAGTCTCGCGCAGGGTCAGGCAATGCAGGTCGAACATATTGCTCACGTTCGGCGTTGCCCCCAGCGGGTTGCCATTGAGGTTCAAGCTTTGCAGATCACGCAGGTAGCTCAACTTCGCCAAGGTGTACTCAGTCAACTTGATCTGGTTGTTGGCCAGGCTCAAGCGCCGGAGATTGGGCATGTGCGAAAGTACTTCAGGCAAACGGGAGAGATTGTTACTGTCCAGCTCCAGCGACTCGACATGGGTGAAGGACTTGAGGAACGAAGTAATGTTGTCACCCTGATCCATGTTTTGCAGCGACAGCTTCTTTATATGATCGAAGTTCAACTCGGCGGGTAATTCGGGCAATCGCCCAACACGAAGCCCGTCAAGACCCAGCACATAACGGGATATCCCACTTTCATCGGTCGCCTGAAAGATCCGCCGAAAACTGTCTTCGATCAATTCGGCGGTATACCAACGGCTGCGCTGCACCTCAAGCGGCTCGCCGCCCAGCGCCTTAATGTCCGCCTGATCATTGCTCCAGAGCTCCAGCACATCGCGCAGTTGCTCCAGGTCACGACGCAGCGCCCGCACTCGGGTCGCCCGGGTCAGCAGGTCGTCGCCCAGTTGCTCGAGAAATGTATGGGCCTGCGCCTCAGAGAATAGCGGGTAGAGCTTTCTGACCTTGCGCAGCAACGCACGCGGATGAGCCGTCGTCGCTGGCGCAGGATCGCCCTGAAGGCAGGCAGGTTCAATGATCCTCGGCGCAAGCTTGCCGTCGGCCAATATCTGCGCGCAGGTCTCACGTTCATCCAGCCCGACATCGAGCAATTTTGCGCGCAGCCGCGCACTGTCGGCGGCTACAGGGTCAGGAAACCCGGCCCCCAGGCGCTGGCGCGGTGGCAGTGCCTTGAGGATAGCGGCATAGAGGCTGTCGGGGCCTATCGCAACACGACCGAGGGATTTGCCGTCGCCGGCGAACGCTTCATAGCCCGCGCTGGACTTGACCAGCGTGCACGTATTCAAAAGGGGCGCCGACTCATCGCCGATCGCTTCCAGAACCGGCCCGGTCAATCTCCTGTCACGCACCGTCAGACGCAGCCCCGCATCCCAGCCACTCAATCGAGGCAACAACTGGATGGCCAGTTTTTCACTGTCGGGATTAGCGACCTGCGGCACATGGAATCCGCTCGGCGCGCGATCTACTCGCACCGCGGCCATGCCACTGCGGACTTTTCTTCCCAGGCGCAGAGACACCCGCCCGGTCGTTCGCAAATGTACACGGTCGACACTCGACGCCTGATCAATCAGACGCTGGGCATAACGCGCCGGGATGTCTGCAAATACGCGACGCAACTTCCCCACTTCGTCAGCATCACTCTGGTCATAGCGTTGATACATGCGGTCGAAAACCCCACGACGATCAGCCTTGAAACTCGCCCCCAGCTTGCGCGCCAATGCCTCTCGCTCGCGCCCGACGCTGACCTTGGCTCCGAGCAATGTTTCGACCTCTCTCGGATGCAGCCCCTTGATCACAGTCTCAAGCAGCCGCCCTTCCTGCAGTTGTGCCTGGCTGACCACCACACTCAGCGCAGCGTCATGGGGAGCGTTGGACGGATAGGTTGCGCTGACAACACCTTCGGCATCGGTGACTTCGATGTAACGATCCGTGGGCCAGCTGCGCAGTTTCGGCAAGTCGTGCAGTTGTTCTGGCAAGGGCTGGCCGGAGTGAGTCTCACCGTTCTCCAGTTCGCGGATCAGTTGATCCAGTTGCCGCTCGATCCGCATGCGTTCCACGGTGTCGCGCAACCGGGGGGACAACGCAAGATTATCGATATAGGCGCGGTTCAACTCGTCATGGGTGCAGCCGCCAAGTCGCCGCATCACGTCCAGATCCTTGTCGACGAATTCACTCAGCCGTGGATCGATGCGTTTGAGGGTGTAGGGTGCGCTGTTCCATTGTTCGGGATCTTCAGCCGGAAGTCGCCAGCCTCCCTCAAGGTGTTGGTCCAGCAACGGGGCATATGCCTGGGCGCGTACAGGGTGTTCGAGTTGCCAGCGCTTCGTGGCCGGGTCGAATACCCCGGACAGTGCCTGGTGATCGACACGACCAACGCTTTTGTCGCGAATCTGATACAGCTCCACGGCGTCCTCCGCCACCGTGAACCCTGCGGGCAGTTGATGCTCGTAAGCCCCAAGAGCAGGTTTCCACAATCGCGGCTGACCCTTCGGATCGAGAATGGCGGTGAACTGGCCGAAAAACTCCGGATGGGCTCGCCGTAATTTTCGTGCCAATGTCCCCAACACTTTCTGCCCCCCGACAAAGACGCCCATCAGCGCAATGTTTTCCGCGACGCTGAGCAGGTGCGCCAGCGCTGCCTGGTGATCGCCCCGTTGCCAGTCCTCGACCCCCTCGTACACCTGCGCCAGCAGTTGCCCGACCGCGACGCCCATCATCAACTGCCCGACAACGGGAACGAAAAAACCCGCAGCCGTGGCCACCGTCACACCCAGTTCGAGAAAATCGAGCAGGCGTTTTTTGCGCACGTCTTCATCAATATCAGCCGTCGGCACGGCGAGTTTGCGCGCGTCGATCTGAAACTTGCCTACATGGCTTTGCACCATGAATTCGAACAGCGGGAGGCTGATCGATAACTGCCTGATGTGCCCCAGATCGGCGGTCTTGGCCAACGTCTTGAAGAAGTCCGCCTTGTCATCTTCGTCCAGGCTGTTGGCCAGGTATTGCTGATAGCTTTTCTCGCTCATTTTTTGCGTGAGGTACTGCTTGAACGCGGTAAAACTCGCGTACTCGTACAACGGGCGCTCGGGCTCGTTTGCCATGTACACCAAGCACCATTCGTCCGGATACAACTCGAACGAACGCTCGGAAAACACCACGACGCCCCAGATGCAACTGTCGAGTATCTCGATGCCTTGCATGATCAGCGGACGATTCTTGTAATGCAGGGTTTTCGCAGATATCACACCGTCAGCGGTAATCAGCCTTTGCACCGTTTGCAAGGTTGCCGAGGCGATGTGTTGCCTGAGCACGGCCAGATGCATGTCCATTTGCAACAGGTGTTTTTTCATCGTAGCGATGTCGCGGGTCATGGGACTGGTTGCCATCACCTTGCCTGCGCTGTCGACGAGGCCGAACACTTTTTGAAAGTGCTCCTGGTAACGTTTACCCAGATCCAGCTCACGGCAGAATTTTGCAAACGCCGCCGGCGTCAAACCGGCCACCCCCGAGGGCGCACTTACCACTCGCACCTGGCTGCCGGGAGGATAATCGTCAGTCTCTTCGTCTTTGGTGAAGCTCTGCATCGCAGCTTGCAGCAAGGTCTGAGTGATATGCGGGTAGGTCTCGATACCCGCGTCGTCGGTCGATGTCGGCGTGCAACCGCATTCGCCCCCCGGCAGACTAAACAGATCTTTTTCAACATCAAAAACCGCCGGCCACCTGCTGCTCAGTGCGCTGGTCAATTCGCTGATACAGAAACCATGCAAGGGTTTGAGCTGGCGCAAATCCTTTTCGACCTTGAGCTGAACGGTGTAAAGGTCGCGGGCGGTTTGATCGAGTGCGACCAATGCAGTGGCCGAGCCTTTGAGCAATAAGTCAGGCAGGCTTTTTTGCAATGCTTCGGCGCTGTCCAGATCACCGGTGGCTTCGAGCAAGACACCTATAACTTTGCTCTGAACAGGCGGCTGCGGGCCGGAGTTTTCCGTTTCGGTTTTCATGGCAATAATCCTTTATTGCAGGTTGGAGCCAATAAAACTATCGACTTGAAACCAAATTACAACCCGACAATAACGATATATCGCAGATACATCATATGCAGCATAAAACGACAACATTCGTGCACTACATATCTATATCAAGCTTTCAAAGTCTTGCACAAACACACCCTAAAACCATTCAATATTGAAGTTATATTTATCCACGAAACATCCGTAGGCTAGCTCCACACCCAATAGATGAGCTTTCCTACATGACATCACCGACAGACAACTCGACAAATAACAATCACGCCCATGAAGTCGTCAACAACGCTTTCAAAAAAATCACCGATCAGGACATGACAACGCCTGTAGCAAACTTCCTGGCCACATCTCTGGAAAACTTTGAACCTTCGCACAAAAGCAAGATTGATGAATATCGTGCGGCACTGGAAGAGGCGTTTATTCTTCAGAACGCTGTCGACCAGTCTCTTTCAACACTCGAGCCCCCCCAGCATCTTCTGCAAGCGAAAGCTCAACATGATGATGCGAACTAAATACCCAGCCTGGGTCACCTCCAAACACAAAATCAAGCTCAAACCGAAAGCTTCCACGGATGATGCGGATTACAGTATTACCTTGCTGCAGGCTGCGATGTTGAACTTCACGGACACCGAAGCCGCCGCCGATTACTACTCAAGTGACAGCGAAATCGTGCTCAATCCTCAGGACGCGTCTGATGACGATATTCCCAAGGAGAAAATCACCGCCCAGGAATTTTCTGCGCTGAGCCGCAGCCTTGATCTTGGCAACGAATACCAGAAAATGATCGAGGAAAAGTTCAATACTGCGCAAGCCCGAGCAGATGCCGTGCAACTGGCCATGCTCAACATGAAATTGGCGGCATACACCAAATTTTTCAGCAAGGATATCGATGAAGAAACCTGGTCGACGCTAAAGAACCTGACAGATAAAAAAGTCGACACTGCCAATGGTAGCGCCCCTGAAAAAGTACGCATCCTGTTTTACAGCGTTCAACTTTTAGGCAAGTACGACACCAACACAGTCATGCTGATAGTGAGCAAAGACGACCCGACGAAAAACCAGTACATATTATATGTCCCCAATGACAGGGGGCCGGGCTTTTATGTGTACGACAGCCCGGATGATTTTCGTCAGAAGTTTGAATACCTACTGCAAAACGACACACCTCTGCCAAAATTTTTAGCATCCCGGATGAACCTTGTCGACCAAGCGGCCTGCCTGGCTGAACTAAAGGAATTACAGAAAGCAAAGAATACCCGCACAGTTGACAGGAAAGAACGGAGCGTAGAGACCATCGATTTGTCCGGCAGAGAATATGTAACGCTGACAAAGTTGAAGGCCGAAAACCTGTTCGCCCATATTGCCACCCTGAACCTGAATACATTTATAACCGATACCAAACGAATTGCCGTTCCCGTCAATGAAGTCAATCTGCCAACCCATGCCAATCGGCGTGCAAATAGTCATTTGCACCCACGCCCGCCGGTGTCCGAACAACTCACTTATTCCTTCCGCATGCGCCTGCGGTCGTCCCCTGTGGATACTCTGCTAAGCGAATTGTTTACCGGAGTAGAAGAATGGACAGTTGAAGAAAAAAAGAAGGGGCTACTGCAATTGCTGGAGCTGAAGGAGTTGCGAAATCAGCAGCCCACGTCCTCTTCTGCCGAAGACGAAGAAAACTCCGATGCTCAAACCCGGTTACCGGATTACTTCAACGCGTTCGAGCTGGTAGGCAACCGTGAAAACACACGCCTTTTTCTATGGAAACGCGATCTGGCCGGTTACCAGCAACGAGACGTTGTGGCAAGCCGACTGAAGACTTCAGGGCAACCTTATGAAGACGGAGCGCAGATCCTGCTCTTGAACAGCAGGTACTTTATCTGGATCAAGGACAGCGCCTATGAAGTGAAGCCAAGCCTCCTGGGTTGGCGAGTGGTCCACCCATTCAATAAAAGCGCTTATCGCCCGTACGTCATGTACCGAGGTTGGGAGTTGGCTAAATAAGCGTCCACCGCACAGGTCGGGCGACTCGTCGAACACAAACCATGACCTGAGCAGGATCGCACACGCGCCCGGCCAGAACGGTGGCTGCCGTTTGTCTCAACGGGATGCTTATAACTTATCGTTCTAAAACTCCACATACCGGGGCGGGTCAGTTTCTGAGTACCCGCCCTTTGGCGAGGTAGCGTTTGACCCCCTCCCCAACGGAAAAACCGGTAAGGATTTTATGTGTGGATTAGCTGGCGAGTTACGTTTTGATCATCAACCTGCAGACCTTGCAGCCATTGAGAGAATCACCCATCACCTGGCCCCTCGCGGCCCTGACGCGTGGGGTTTCCATGCCCAAGGGCCGATTGCCCTGGGCCATCGTCGCCTGAAAATCATGGACCTGTCGGACGGCTCGGCGCAGCCGATGATCGACAGTCAACTGGGTTTGTCCCTGGCCTTCAACGGCGCGATCTACAACTTTCCGGAACTGCGCGCTGAACTCGAAGCACTGGGTTATGCCTTCTATTCCGGTGGCGACACCGAAGTATTGCTCAAGGGTTATCACGCTTGGGGCGAAGCACTGCTGCCCAAACTCAACGGCATGTTTGCGTTCGCCATTTGGGAGCGAGATGCGCAGCGTCTGTTCATCGCCCGCGACCGTCTCGGCGTGAAGCCGCTGTACCTGTCGCGCACCGGCCAGCGCTTGCGTTTCGCCTCTGCACTGCCGGCGCTGCTCAAGGGTGGCGACATCAACCCGATCCTCGATCCGGTAGCGCTCAACCACTATCTGAATTTCCACGCCGTGGTGCCCGCGCCACGCACCCTGCTGGCCGGCATCGAGAAACTGCCGCCAGCGACCTGGATGCGTGTTGAAGCCGACGGCACCACCGAGCAGAAAACCTGGTGGACCCTGCCTTACGGCCCACACGAGGACGAGAAAAACCTCAACCTCGAAGACTGGGTCGACCGCGTGCTCGACAGCACCCGCGAAGCCGTGGCAATTCGTCAACGTGCGGCGGTGGATGTCGGTGTGTTGCTGTCCGGCGGCGTCGATTCGAGCATGCTCGTAGGCCTGCTGCGTGAAGTCGGTGTGGAAAACCTGTCGACCTTCTCTATCGGTTTTCAGGATGCCGGTGGCGAGCGCGGCGACGAGTTCCAGTATTCCGATCTGATCGCCAAGCACTACGGCACCCAGCATCACCAACTGCGCATCGACGAGAAAGAGATCATCGAACAACTGCCCGCCGCGTTCCGCGCGATGAGCGAACCGATGGTCAGTCATGACTGCATCGCGTTCTATCTGCTGTCCCGCGAAGTGGCCAAGCATTGCAAGGTTGTGCAGAGCGGTCAGGGTGCCGATGAGTTGTTCGCCGGTTACCACTGGTATCCGCAGGTGGATGGCGCAGCCGACCCGTATGCGGCGTATCGCAATGCATTTTTCGACCGTAGCTACGACGACTACGCTGCCACTGTGCAACCGAAATGGCTGACCGCCAATGACGCTGCCGGCGACTTCGTCAAAGAACATTTCGCCCAGCCCGGTGCTGACGCCGCCGTGGACAAAGCCCTGCGCCTGGACAGCACGGTGATGCTGGTCGATGACCCGGTCAAACGTGTCGACAACATGACCATGGCCTGGGGTCTGGAAGCGCGCACGCCGTTCCTCGACTATCGACTGGTTGAACTCTCGGCCCGTGTGCCAGGCAAGTTCAAGCTGCCCGATGGCGGCAAGCAGGTGCTGAAGGAAGCTGCGCGACGAGTCATTCCAAGTGAAGTGATCGACCGCAAGAAAGGCTACTTCCCGGTGCCCGGCCTCAAGCATTTGCAAGGTGACACATTGAGCTGGGTACGCGAACTGCTGCTCGATCCAAGTCAGGATCGCGGCCTGTTCAACCCGGCCATGCTCGACAAATTGCTGACTGATCCGCAAGGCCAACTGACCCCATTGCGCGGCTCGAAGCTGTGGCAACTGGCAGCCCTGAACCTGTGGCTCAGTGAACAAGGAATCTGATTGATGAAACCTCACGCCACAGCCGTTAACCAACGCCTGCTACGCGGCCAGACACCGTCGTATGAACGATTACAGGCGCGTCTGGCTGAAGACGGCAGCGAACTCAACACCGCCCCGATTGCCGTGCATTGCGGCTGGGGCCGGTTGCTGATCGGTCACACGTTTCCCGACCCTGCGTCATTGGCCCAGGAACTGCTCAACGAGCAGCCGGGCGAGCGTGATATCGCCCTGTACGTCGCCGCGCCGCAGCAGATTCTTGGCCTCGAACCGACGCAGTTATTCCTCGACCCGTCCGACACGCTGCGCCTGTGGTTCAGCGACTATCGCCCCGCCACTCGCGTGTTTCGTGGCTTCCGCATTCGTCGTGCGCAAAGCGAAGCGGACTGGCAGGCGATCAATCAGCTGTACCAGGCGCGCGGCATGTTGCCGATCGACGCCGCGCTGCTGACCCCGCGTCATGAGGGCGGCCCGGTGTACTGGCTGGCCGAGGACGAGGACAGCGGCGCGGTGATCGGCAGCGTCATGGGCCTGAATCATTGCAAGGCGTTCAACGATCCGGAAAACGGCAGCAGTCTCTGGTGCCTGGCAGTTGATCCACAGTGCTCGCGGCCCGGAGTCGGCGAAGTGCTGGTGCGACACTTGGTCGAGCACTTCATGAGTCGCGGTTTGAGCTACCTGGATCTGTCGGTACTGCACGACAACCGTCAGGCGAAAAGCCTCTACGCCAAACTCGGTTTCCGCAACCTGTCGACCTTTGCAATCAAGCGCAAGAACGGCATCAATCAACCGCTGTTTCTCGGCCCGGGTCCTGAAGCGCAGTTCAATCCGTATGCGCGGATCATCGTCGAAGAAGCTCATCGGCGTGGCATCGATGTGCAGGTGGATGACGCCGACGCCGGGCTGTTCACTCTCAGTCACGGCGGGCGCCGCGTACGCTGCCGCGAATCGCTGAGCGACCTGACCAGCGCGATCAGCATGAGCCTGTGCCAGGACAAAAGCCTGACCCACAAAGTGCTGAAGGCCGCCGGGCTGAAACTGCCGTCGCAGCAACTGGCAGGCAACGCTGACGACAATCTGGAGTTTCTTGATGAGCATCAGCGGGTGGTGGTCAAACCGCTCGACGGTGAACAGGGTCAGGGCGTCGCCGTGGATTTGCAGAGCATCGAAGAGGTGCAGCAGGCCATCGAAACAGCGAAGCAGTTTGACAGCCGTGTGCTCTTGGAGAGCTTTCACGAAGGTCTGGATCTGCGGATTCTGGTGATTGGTTTTGAAGTGGTGGCGGCAGCCATTCGTCGACCGGCCGAAGTGATCGGTGACGGTCAGCATTCGATTGGTGCGCTGATTGAAGCCCAGAGCCGACGCCGGCAAGCGGCCACAGGCGGCGAAAGCAAAATCCCGCTGGACCATGAAACCCAGCGCACGCTGCATGCGGCGGGTTACGACTACAGCAGCATCTTGCCGGCCGGCGAGCATTTGTTCGTAAGACGCACGGCAAATCTGCACACCGGCGGCACACTGGAAGACGTCACGGCGATTCTGCATCCAACGCTGGTCGACGCAGCAGTGCGGGCGGCGCGGGCGCTGGACATTCCGATGGTCGGCCTCGATCTGATGGTGCCGGCGGCGGATCAGCCGGACTACGTGTTTATAGAAGCCAACGAACGGGCCGGTCTCGCCAACCATGAGCCGCAACCCACGGCTGAACGCTTTGTGGATTTGTTGTTTCCGCACAGTCAGCCGGTTGTTTCCTGAATCTGCTTTGTCTGGTCTGACGCCATCGCTGGCAAGCCAGCTCCCACATGTGACCGCATTCCCCTGTGGGAGCTGGCTTGCCAGCGATGAGGGCCTGACAAGCGACGCAAACTCTCCCTCCTCATCGAAACCATCGATGTGCTCAACCCATCAGGAGTTTCCATGACCCTCCAAACCCCCGAACCGGATCTCAACTATCTGCAAAAAGTACTGCTGGAAATGCTCGCCATTCCCAGCCCCACCGGGTTTACCGACACCATCGTGCGCTATGTTGCCGAGCGTCTGGAAGAACTCGGCATTCCGTTCGAGATGACCCGACGCGGCACCATTCGCGCGACGCTCAAAGGTAAAAAGAACAGCCCCGACCGCGCCGTTTCCGCGCACCTGGACACCATCGGTGCCGCGGTCCGCGCGGTCAAAGACAACGGTCGGTTGACGCTCGCACCGGTCGGCTGCTGGTCGAGCCGTTTTGCCGAGGGCAGCCGCGTCAGCCTGTTCACCGACAACGGTGTGATTCGCGGCAGCGTGTTACCGCTGATGGCCTCCGGGCATGCGTTTAATACCGCCGTTGACGAGATGCCGATCAGTTGGGATCACGTCGAACTGCGCCTGGACGCCTACTGCGCAACCCGGGCCGACTGCGAGTCGCTGGGCATCAATGTCGGTGACGTGGTGGCGTTCGATCCATTGCCGGAATTCACCGAAAGCGGCCACATCAGCGCCCGCCACCTCGATGACAAGGCTGGCGTCGCAGCGCTGCTCGCGGCACTCAAAGCCATCGTCGACAGCGGTCAGGAACTGATGATCGACTGTCATCCGCTGTTCACCATCACCGAGGAAACCGGCAGCGGTGCAGCGGCGGCCTTACCATGGGACGTCAGTGAGTTTGTCGGCATCGACATCGCACCGGTCGCGCCGGGGCAGCACTCCAGCGAACACGCCGTGAGTGTGGCGATGCAGGATTCCGGCGGGCCGTACGACTATCACCTGTCGCGGCACCTGCTGCGCCTGGCCGGTGAAAACGAGTTGCCGGTGCGCCGTGATCTGTTCCGTTATTACTTCAGCGACGCGCATTCGGCGGTGACCGCCGGCCACGACATCCGCACCGCCCTGCTCGCCTTTGGCTGCGATGCGACTCACGGCTATGAGCGTACGCACATCGACAGCCTGGCAGCGCTGAGCCGCTTGCTCGGGGCGTATATCCTGAGCCCGCCGGTATTCGCCAGCGACGCGGCGCCGGCGAATGCTTCGCTGGATCGCTTCAGTCATCAGATCGAGCACGACACGCAGATGGAAAGCGATACGCGGGTGCCACCGGTTGACAGTCTGGTGGGACAGCGTTCAGACAATTGATCCAGATGTTGTAGTGCCATGACTGACCCCATCGTTGGCCAGCCAGCTCCCACCGTTATTTGGGTGGAACACAACTTTTGCGTACAGCATCAGTCACTGTGGGAGCTGGCTGGCCGGCGATGGCGCCGGCCAAGACAACACAAAACTGGCAGGCGAAGATCAATCGCCGTAGCATCGCGACATTGATTTAGCTGAGGTGCCCATGCTCATCCCTTACGACGCTCTTGAAGTCGACACCCTCACCCGCCTGATCGAAGATTTCGTCACCCGCGACGGTACCGACAACGGCGACGACACTCCGCTGGAAACCCGTGTTCTGCGTGTGCGTCAGGCGCTGACCAAGGGCCAGGCATTGATTGTTTTTGATCCCGACAGCGAGCAGTGCCAGTTGATGCTCAAGCATGACGTGCCCAAGCATCTGTTTGACTGAAACCTCAACGGGCCTTTTCCAGGGCCTGTTTGCGCTGGATCCGCTCGTAGACTTCCGCGCGATGCACATTGACCTTCTTGGGTGCCTCGACGCCAAAGCGCACACTTGCACCGTTCACTGACAGAACGCGCACGGTGATGTCGTCACCAATTGAAATCAACTCACCAACGACACGGCTGAGTACAAGCATGAGATTCGTCCTTCAGGGTTAGCGAGCAATGAAGATGCGCGGCTTACGGCGCCGGTTCAATGCATCGCGGGCAAATCAGTAATGCCCTACAACCCTTCAGCGCGCCGCCCTTCAGACGTTTCCCGCAAATTGTTAAACAGCCCTCATCTCAAGCAGCAGAAAAGCGCGGCCCGAACAGAATCACACTGGCACCGATCACGCACAGTGCCACGCCGATCCAGTCCGACCCCAATGGCCGAACCCGCTCGACCACGGCCAGCCAACCAATGGACGCCACGATGTAGATCCCGCCGTAAGCGGCATAGGCACGCCCGGCGTAGGCCGCTTCAACGCGCGTCAACAACAGCGCAAACAACGTCAGGCTGAGCAGCGCCGGGATTACCCACAGCGCACTTTTGCCCTGACGCAGCCACATGAAGAAGGCGAAACAACCGGCGATTTCAAATAATGCCGCGAGGAAGAACCACAAGTAATTGAGCATTATCGCGTCTCGACAGGGTGACCATTGCGGCCACCCTAACGACGGGAAGTGCTACGGACAAGATCAACCGTTGTTTTGTTTGGCCTTGGCGCGCATTTTATCGGCCATGGAGGTCATCTCGTTGTAGAGCAGTTGCGGATTCTTCTGTTTGATCGCCCACGCCATGCGCCCTTGTTCGTGGGGCAAGATCATGAATTCGCCGGCCGCTACTTGCTGATAGATGTACTCGGCGATGTCCGCTGCACTGATCGGCGAACTTTCCAGCAACTTGCCGACCTGCGCTTTCATCGCCGGGGTCGGGCCACGGAACGAGTCGAGCAAGTTGGTCTGGAAGAACGACGGGCAGACCACATGCACGCCGACTTCCTGTTGCGCCAGTTCGATCAACAGGCTTTCCGACAATGCCACCACCCCCGCCTTGGCGACGTTGTAGTTGCTCATGGCCGGGCCTTGCATCAGCGCCGCCATGGAGGCGATGTTGATGATCTTGCCTTTGCTTTGCTCAAGCAATGGCAGGAACGCCTTGCAGCCCTTGACCACGCCCATCAGGTTGATCGCTATCTGCCAGTCCCAGTCTTCCAGCGACAGTTCGCTGAAGAACCCGCCGGAAGCGACACCGGCGTTGTTGACGATGATATCGATACCGCCAAGTTTCTCTTCGCAAGCCTGGGCGAACGCGGTGAGCTGGCTGTAATCACGCACATCGCAGCGCTGGATAAAACCGTCGCCGCCAACCTCACGGACCTGTTTCAAGGTTTCCTGCAGACCGGGTTCGCTGACGTCGGACAAGGCCAGTTGCCAGCCTTCACGCGCCCAGCGCAGCGCGATTTCGCGACCCAGGCCTGAGCCCGCGCCAGTGATCATCATGCGATTTTGCATAGCAGACAGCCTTGTTGTTCCGGGAAAGATTCGCCGAGTGTAGCGAAGGAACGGTGCCCACCCACGCTCTATCAGATTGCTGAATGGTGAGGGCAAACCGTGGCGTAAAGATCAAAAGATCGATGCCTTTAAAAGGAAATAAGCAAGCAATCCAAATACCTTAAAAAAACATTGAATTTTCTTTCATTCATACCGGTCGGAATTTGTAAGCCGTCTGGAATTAGTTAATCTCCAGTCGCCCTGGAATACCAAGACTTCTCGAACGCTATCAACAAGGAAATCACCATGGGCACAATTCTTATCATTATCCTGATCCTGTTGCTGATCGGTGGTCTGCCGGTCTTCCCGCACTCCAGAAGTTGGGGTTATGGTCCATCGGGCATTATCGGCGTGGTGTTGGTCGTGCTGCTGGTGCTGCTGTTACTCGGTCGGATATAACGATCCAGGCATAAAAAAAGAGGCCCTTTTCAGGGCCTCTTTTTTATTGTGCGGATCTTTGCAGCTGGATCAGTCCGGCTTGCCGTGGATTACACCGGCAGTGTTGTCCATCAGGCTCTTGGTCGCTGTTTGCAGGAACGCTTCGAGCTTGAGCTTCAACTCGGCAGTGCGCGGTGCATTCGGCACTACCTGAGCACCTGGATTCGCGCCCAACTGATAATTCCAGATCTTCGGCCCCATATCCTTGTCTCTCGGCAGCACGAGGATCTGGTCAGCGGTAACGATCGCAGTGGTCTGCTCGCTGCCCGACGGCTTGATCACACCGAAACCGGTATCGCCTTCCGGCAGATCGAGCAAGTCCCGACCCCAGCATTGATGACGTACTTCGCCACCGAGGCGACCCATGATGGTCGGCACGATGTCGATCTGCGTGCCCACGGTGTGGTCGAGCGTACCAAACTTCTCCTGGATGCCTGGTGCGATCATCAGCATCGGCACGTTGAAGCGACCCAGATCCATTTCGGTGATCTGGCGCTCGTTGCCGAAACCATGGTCACCGACGATGACGAACAGGGTTTCCTTGAAGTACGGCTCTTTGCGCGCCTTCTCCATGAACTGGCCTAGCGCCCAGTCGGAGTAACGCATGGCGGTCAAGTGCTCGTTCAGCGAGCCCCGATCGGTCACGCGCTCAACCGGCAATGGCGTCGGCAAGGCGTACGGCGTGTGGTTGGACAGGGTTTGCAGCAGCGCGTAGAACGGCTTGCCGTTTTCCCGCGCCTTGAGCTCCTGCAGGCCACGGTCGAACATGTCCTGATCGGACACGCCCCACGTCGGATCGGAGAACACCGGGTTGACGAAGTCGTTACGGCCAACGAAGTTGGTCATGCCTTGGTTGCTGAAGAAGCCCGACTGGTTGTCCCAGGCAAAGTCGCCGTTGTAGACGTAGACATCGTCGTAGTCACGGGCACTGAGCAACTGCGGCAGGCCAGACAGCTTATGGCTGCCTTCCGGGGTCTGCATCAGGTATTCGAAACCCGGCAGGTTCGGGAAGCAGGCCATGGTCGCGAACATGCCCTGGTGGGTGTGCGTGCCGTTGGAGAAGAAGCGATCAAACAGCAGACCTTCCTTCGACAGCTTGTCCAGATACGGCGTGATGTTACCCGGTGCACCCAATGCGCCGACCGAGTGACCGGCCATGCTTTCCATCAGGATCACGACAACGTTTTTGATCGGTAGTGTCTTGTCGGCAGGCGGCGTGTAGTCACGGCGCACTGCAGCGATGTCGGCATCGACCAGTTTGTCTTGTGGCATGACCAGCATGTCGCGGACGATTTGCTGCGCTTGCTCTTGCGGCAGCGTGGCTTTCCAGATGTTGTCGCGGTCCTCGCCCATGCGTGACTTGGCGGCAGCGATCAACGACAGCGTGCCGTTAAGGCCGAGCTGGTTGGCGAAGTTGGAGTCGGTGGTGTACACGTCACCCCAGCGCATTGGCGGGCCTTGACGCAGGGTGCCGCGTGCAGCGACCACGCAAATCAGCAGACAAACCACGAACACCGCAAGACGGGTGTACCACGGCGCCACCTGACGGGAGCTGACAGTGCCACCGCTGAAAGGCCCGCGCGGACGCGTGGCACGGTCGGCGCCTTTGAACGCCAGCGTCAGAATCACCGTGCCGATAGCCCACGCCAACAGATAGCGCACCACCGGGAAACCGTACCAGAGCATGCTCATCACGGTTTTCGGGTCTTCCTTCACGTACTGGAACACCAGACCGTTGAGGCGCTGGTGGAACTCACGATAGAAGTCCATTTCCATCAGACCGAGGAACAGCGCGATGCTCGACGCAACGGTCAGCCACAGCCGGAAGAAGCCGCGCGCCGCCATGGCGCGGGCACTGAACAGCGCCAGTACCAGCGGAATGCTCAGGTAAACCACCAGGCGCAGGTCGAAACGCAAGCCGTTGGCGAACGCTTCGAGGAACGTCGCGGCCGGGGTGTCGAGGATCATCTCGCGGTTGTAGACCAGCAGCGCGAGGCGCAGCACGGAAAACATCACCATCATGACCAGCGCACAGAGCAGCGTGTAGGCCAGATGCGATTTGACGGTCGGTTGCAGCAGGCGACTGGAAGATCGCTGCTGATTCAGGGCGTCCGGGTTTGCCATGTCGTTTTAGGACCCATTGGAAGTTGAAGTTGCAAAAAATACAGCGGCGCCATGCCCTCTATTGGTCATTCCAGACCCCGGGGCGTGCGCAGTGCGCAAATGTTGCACGATCACCGGCACCATTGCCATTGATTACTGCCCTGTCACCAGACACATTCATTTGAAGTAATGACCACGGGACAGCCTGGAAATAGCGCGGGCGGATTGTCTTGAACGCGTTGTGAAAATTTCGTTCAACGCATATCTGGAAACACAATATAAACCGCAAAACAAAACGCCCCGAATCGATCGGGGCGTTTCATTGAAGACGGGAATTACTTCTCGGCCCGCTCTTTAAGAGCTTTAAGGGTGTTGAACGGAGCATCAACGACGAACTTGTTGGCAACCATCGCCGGGACACTGCCGCCTGGCTCGGTGTGCACTTGATAGGTCACTTCAACCTGATCGCCTTTGGGTACGAACTTCCAGAAACCCTTGACCTGGGCCACGCGGACAAACCCTTTTTCTTCCGGAATGTACGTCGGCACACCTTCAAGAGTACGAGTCAGACTGCCATCGGCGCCTTCGACGGTGGTGACATGCGTTGCCGAATCACGCGGAGTCACAGGCCATGGCGTATTGAACTGGGTATAAGTCCAACTCTGATCACCTTCGTGCTTGAGCAGCTTCTGGGTTTTGCATTCGTAAATCCATGCACAAGCGCCCGTCACATCGTCCTGAAGCGCGCGCAACTTGGCGACAGTGGTCTTCATCAAGGCTACGCCCTGATAGGACTTGTAGTCCGAACCCGGGATTTCGCTCAGGGAAACCTTGATGCCGTCCTCGTTCCTGGCGACTTTCCAGTCTTCAGCCTGCGCCAGCGACGTGGCCAGTACGGCGGTCAAACCACACAACACAGCAATACGATGCAGCGAACCCATAGTCTTTTTCCTTATTGTTGAAGTTCCGTTCGTTTGACACATCAGGCCGCCGTCATTTGCTCCCACCAGCCGATCAACTTGATCGCCTCTTCCTGGCTATCGCCACAGACTTCGACATCGGCGGCAAAGCCCGAACAGACAGCCGGGCGCTCCGGGCGGCCGAAAATGCTGCACAGGTTTTCGACCGAGAGTTGCACGCAACGTTCGCCGGCAGGTTTGCCATCAGGCATGCCGGGAATCGCCGAGCTGATGGAGGGGGCAATGCAGCAGGCGCCACAGCCTTCACGGCATTTCATGACGAACAAATCCTCGCGAGGGGCGATGTGTGAAAGGGACGCGGACAGGGTAACCGCTAAAACGGCTGTTTAAAATTCCCTGCGCCGGGGTTTTTACGGATAAGTGAATGTGACTGACCAGTCTCCGACAAAGCGTCTGGTTCAGGGCTCACAGATGCATTGGATTTACTGCTTGAATTCAAAATCCAGGGCTGCGCCGTCTACTTCACGACGCTCGTCATTGCGCAGTTGCAACTGCATTTCGTTGCTGAGTAAACGGCCATTGAGCTGGAACCCGCTGTTCTTCTCGCCAAACATTTGCGGCAGGATCGGTTCGCGCTTGGGCAGATTGACTGTGCCGATTGGTTTCAACTCTTCAACCATGTCCTTGGGCAAGCTCAAGTCGAGTCTGGCTGACGGCAGTTTGGTTTTCGCCACTTCGCTGGCAGATTTCGACTTGGAAGCCACTGGTGGACGCTTCTTTACCGGCGCAGCTTTCTTCTTCTGCACATTAGCCGGCGTATTTGTTTGGCTCGCCAGCGCTTTCTTCTGGGTCGCCGCCGCGGCTGGTTTTTCCTGGACCGCAGCCGCCATGACACCCGGCGAATGACTGATCATCAGCAAGCAAAGGACAATCCCGGCGGCAGAAAAAATCGCTTTCATGAACCCAACGACACTAACGGCAGAGGGCCATATGCTCGCTTGTTGAGCGTCACAAGACAAGTCTGTCCGTACCTTCGTTCAGAAACCGACCGCCGTTTCCTGACACAGTTGGGTTGCCAACATTCCAAGGGTCATCAACGCCCGCTCCGCCTCGCGGTTCCACGGAATGCCGCAGTTCAGGCGGATACAGTGGTTGAATTGCTCTGTATTACTGAAGATCAGGCCGGGCGCGATACTGATGCCCTGCTGCAACGCGCGCACGTGCAATTCCTGAGTATTGACCCGCCCCGGCAGACTCACCCAGAGGATAAAACCGCCCGTGGGCCTAGTCATTTGCGTGCCTTCGGGGAAGTGCTGCTGCACCGCCAACTGGAAGGCGCTGAGGTTTTTCCGGTATTCCTGACGGATGTACCGTAAATGCCGGTCATAGCCGCCGTTCTCAAGATAGGCGGCAATCGCCATCTGCGTCACGCTGCACGCCGAATGGGTGCTGAAGGTCTGCAAGCGCTGGATTTCCTGCTGGTACTTACCGGCAATCATCCAGCCGATCCGCACACCGGGCGACAGGGTCTTGGAGAAGCTCGAGCAATAGATCACTCGGTCAAGTCGGTCATACGCCTTGAGGGCCTTGGTGCGGCCCTGTTCAAACATCAACTCGCCATAGATGTCGTCTTCGACGATCTGGATATCGAAATCCGACGCCAGGCGCAGCAGTTGTTTCTGCCGCTCTTCAGGCATGGTGCCGCCCAGGGGATTGCTCAGGCGCGTGGTCAACACCAACGCCTTGATCGACCACTGGTTGGCGGCCAGCTGCAGTGCTTCGAGGCTCATGCCAGTGGCGGGATCGCTGGGGATCTCTATGACTTTCAGGCCCAGCAGGTCGGCCAGTTGCAGCAGTCCGTAATAGGTCGGCGACTCGGCGGCGATCAGATCGCCCGGGCGGGTCAGCACGCGCAGCGACATCTGCAACGCATCGACACAACCGTGGGTGATCACCACTTCAGACGGGTCGACCACCACACCCGCGTCGCGCATGCGGATCGCCACTTGCCGGCGCAGTGGTTCGAAGCCGGGGCTGAACATGTAGCTGAACGCTCGCGGGCTGTGGAAGCGAGTGACTTTGGCCAGTTGCTGGTGCAGCGCCCGCACCGGTAAATAGTCCACGCTCGGCACTGCGGCGCCCAACGGAAAAACGCCTTCGCGGCGCGACTCGACCAGAACCTGCTGAATGATGCTGCTGCGCGTGACCAGCCCTGGCCGCTCGACCCGGGCGATATCCGGCGTCGGTGCCGTCAGCGCGGGCGTCTGGTGCACGTAATAACCAGACTGCGGTCTGGCGCGAATCAGGCCCTGATCTTCGAGATTGGCGTAAGCCTGCAACACCGTCGCATGGCTGACGTTGAGCTGCGAACTCATCTTGCGTACCGAAGGCACGCGCTCCCCTGGTTGATAGACACCACGGCGGATGTCCTCGGCCAGTTGCTGAGCAATACGTTGGTAGAGCAAGAGATTGGTCATGACGCAGCACTCGATTTCACGGGCATTTTATTCTTGTGTGAAACAATACCGGAACAGTTTAGAAGTGTACTGGGACAGTTGTCACCATAGACGACCATACAGTGCGTTGTCTGCCACAACTGTACCGATTTGCGCGCTATTGCACAGGCGTAAAAAAGCCCGGCACTGCATGACAGTCCGGGCTTTCCAGAGACGCAACCCTCAACGGGCGGCGCCGAGCTGGCCTTTTTCGTCGGAGAACACAATTTCCACACGACGGTTCTGCGCTCGCCCACGCTCGGAAGCGTTGGCGTCCACCGGGTATTCGTCACCGTAACCTTCGACCTGAATACGTTTGTCGTCGATGCCCAGGTCCATCAGCACATCGGCCACCGACTGCGCGCGGTCGCGGGACAGTTTGAGGTTTTCCTGTTTGCCGCCGGTGCTGTCGGTGTAGCCCTCGATACGCACTACGCGCTTCGGATTCAACTGCAGGAACTGCACAATCTTCAGAACAACGCGGTTGGCCGAGTTTTTCAGCTCCGCTTCACCGGTGTCGAACAACACGTCACCCAAGGTCATCACCAGACCACGATCAGTCTGCGTGGTGGCCAGCGCAACAATCTGCTCTTCGAGCCACTTGCCCTGCTGCTGCACGCTCAGCAGTTTTGATTCACGCAGGGCCAGTTGCAGGCGCTGACGATCCAGTTCGAGCTTGGCTGCACGCTCTTCGTTGAGCACTTGATTGGTGTGCTCGCGGGCAATCGCGCTATAACGCTGGCTCAGGTAGGCGTAGTGCACCACGTCCGAACCGCTGCCCCAGTAAGTGGACAGGCGATCGGCACGGGCCAGAGACTCTCCGGCGCGGATCACGTCTTTCGGCGCAATGCGCAGCACGTTGGAATCTTCCTTGACCTTCTGGAAGTCGGCGCCAGCCTCTTGCAAAGCGGATTCACTGTGCTGACCGGCGCAGCCGAACAGGCTCGCGCAACCGACGAGAATCAGACCACCGAGGACTTTGGATTTGAGGCTCATTGGGCATCTCCCAGTTGCTTGCGCAGACGGACGATGCGGGTGTTAAGCACATTCAACTGTTCTTCGCTTTTCTGGGTCAGCACTTTGGCTTCTGCCAGACGTGCGTCGAGTTCAGCCTGTTCGGAACGCATGCGCGCGTTCCGAAACGATTCGTCTGCCATGTTCCCTTTGGCCCGGTTGTACTTGGTTTCGGCCAGTTTCATTTCAGGCACGTCATCGCCAGTGGCACCGACGGCCTTGGCCTGGGCAATGGCCTGCTCGGTCAAACGCATTTGTTCAATGGGTGCCGGATCGGTCGCGCAACCGGCCATGGCCAGAACGGCCACAGCCGCGAAAAGAGGTCGAATACTCACTAAGAATCCCTACTGTTTTGGGGCACTGACAGGCAGTTGCGGCTGTTGCTGCTGCGCCTTCCAGCGCTCGATATTGCGTTGCAGCGCGGCTTCCGTCAGTCCGGACGCGGGCAATTCTGTCATCTTTTTGGCCAGCTGTCCGCGCAACCACGGATCGTTGCACGCCGAGTTGTGGGAAACCGCGAGGAACAGGCCGGGTCGGTCGATCGGTTGTTCAAACGCCAGCAGGTCATCGGCCATGCCCAACGCCTGCGCGGCGGCCATGCCCGAGTAGCGTCCGGCGAGTACATATTCCACTTCACCCAGCAGAAGTTTCTGAAAGGCCTGGGTGAGGTTTGCTGTCCGGGTCAGGGTCAATTGCTGAGCGGCGAAAGTGCCGAATGCCTGGGTCATTCGAGACTTTTCCGACACGCCACCGGTATGGCCGTGCAGGTCGCTGGCTTCGCCGTAGGTCAGCGTAGAGCCTTTGCGGGTCCACACCAGATAGTCGTTTTCCAGCAGCGGCGGATGGATGTAGTCGAGGTTCTCCAGCTCATTGAGCGTCAGCGACGCATCGGCCAGCATGTCCATGCGCCCACTGCGCACCTCATCGAGGGCCTGCGAGCGCTTGCCGGCGTAGAGCAACTCGACTTTGATGCCCAAGTCTTTGGCCACTTGCTGCAACAGGTCTGCGCTGGCACCGATCAATTGCTTGGGGTTTTGCGGATCCTGCCACAGATACGGCGGAGCATCCGGGCTGCCGGTGACGATGAGGCGCTCGCACTTGCCCGCGGCCGAGGCCAATCCTGACAACAGCGCCAATCCCAACAACAATCCGCAGCGCAGATCCATAGCCAAACGCTCCCACTCAAACCCGAGACAAAAAAAAGCCCGACCAAAAGGTCGGGCTCTTTATAAGTGAAGCCGCTGGATTAGACCAGCTTCTCCAGCTCAGGGATTGCCTCAAACAGATCTGCTACCAGACCGTAATCAGCTACCTGGAAGATCGGCGCTTCTTCGTCCTTGTTGATCGCAACGATCACTTTGGAGTCTTTCATACCGGCCAGATGCTGGATCGCGCCGGAGATACCGACGGCGATGTACAGCTGTGGCGCAACGATTTTGCCGGTCTGACCGACCTGCATGTCGTTCGGTACGAAACCTGCGTCGACTGCGGCGCGCGAAGCACCTACAGCAGCGCCCAGCTTGTCGGCCAAGGCGTACAGGTGCTTGAAGTTGTCGCCGTTCTGCATGCCGCGGCCGCCGGAAACGACGATCTTGGCAGCGGTCAACTCAGGACGATCAGACTTCGCCAGCTCTTCACCCACGAAGCTCGAAGTACCGGCGTCGTGTGCAGCGCCAACAGCTTCAACAGCAGCCGAACCACCTTCAGCAGCAACCGGATCGAAACCGGTGGCACGCACGGTGATCACTTTGATCGCAGCAGTCGATTGCACGGTAGCGATGGCGTTACCGGCGTAGATCGGGCGCTTGAAAGTGTCAGCGCTTTCTACCGAGATGATCTCGGAGATCTGATCAACGTCCAGCTGCGCAGCAACGCGTGGCAGGATGTTTTTGCCGTTGGAGGTGGCGGCAGCCAGGATGTGGCTGTAGCCAGCGCCCAGTTCTGCGACCAGCGGAGCAACGTTTTCCGGCAACTGATGCGCGTAAGCGGCGTTATCAGCATTCAGTACTTTGCTCACACCAGCGATTTTCGCAGCGGCTTCAGCCACGGCGCCAGCGCCTTGACCAGCAACCAGAACGTGGATGTCGCCGCCGATTTTGGCAGCAGCAGCCACGGTGTTCAGTGTGGCCGGAGCCAGCACTTTGTTGTCGTGTTCGGCGATTACCAAGATAGTCATGATTAGATTACCTTCGCTTCGTTTTTCAGTTTCTCGACCAGTTCAGCCACCGACTTGACCTTGATGCCTGCGCTGCGTGCAGCCGGCGCTTCGACTTTCAGGGTCTTGTTGGTGGAGGCGGTGGAAACGCCCAAAGCGTCCGGAGTCAGCACTTCGAGAGGCTTCTTCTTGGCTTTCATGATGTTTGGCAGGGACGCGTAGCGCGGCTCGTTCAAACGCAGGTCGGTGGTGACGATCGCCGGCAGTTTCAGCGAAACAGTCTGCGCGCCGCCGTCGATTTCGCGGGTCACGGCAACGCTGTCACCGGAGACTTCGACTTTCGAGGCGAACGTGCCCTGACCATAACCGCTCAGTGCAGCGAGCATCTGACCGGTCTGGTTGTTGTCGCTGTCGATGGCTTGTTTGCCAAGGATCACCAGCTGAGGCTGTTCCTTATCGACCACAGCCTTGAGCAGCTTGGCCACGGCGAGCGAGGTCAGATCTTCAGCGGATTCGACGAGGATGGCACGGTCGGCACCCAGAGCCAGTGCGGTACGCAGCTGCTCCTGAGCGGTGGTCGGGCCGATGGAGACGACGACGATTTCAGTCGCAACACCTTTCTCTTTCAGGCGTACGGCTTCTTCCACTGCGATTTCGCAGAACGGGTTCATCGACATCTTGACGTTGGCGAGGTCTACGCCGGAATTGTCCGCCTTGACGCGAACCTTGACGTTGTAATCCACAACGCGTTTGACAGCTACAAGAACCTTCATGGATTCCTCGTTACTCTCCGGTGAAAAGAAAGTCGCCTAGGCGAACCTGGCGGTTGATGCTCATCGGGCTACAAGGGCACCTCTAAAAACGCCGGCCTGTATACGCGGTGATTCCACGCTGCGAAGTGCTGTGACCGTTCGTCAGTGGTGACCGACGAGTCATGCCTCTTCACGGTGTGTAAACTGCGCGCCGCACATGCGCTGCGCATCACCTTGTACTGCCTACGCCCTGTCTTTAGAGGTGCTCTTGAAACCGCCAGTCTGCCTACGGCGAGCGCAAAACCGCCCGTATCTTGACCGGAACGCCTATTCCGGTCAATACAGCAAAATGACCATTCATAAGCCGCGCTTCTTTGATTTATCTGGCCTGGAGCCGATTCAAACAAACGTTTGTATTGGACGCTAGGAGTGGTGTAGATATAATGCGCCCCCTAGAGAGAAAGGTGGCTTCTCCTTTATCCCCTTGACGTTAACGTAAAGGCGTAGCGGAAGCGACATCAAACCTCCATATTAGAAAAAAAACTGTTGAGCCTTGAGTAGGAGATAGCCTGTGGAACGCGAATACATGGAATTCGACGTGGTCATCGTCGGTGCCGGCCCCGCTGGCCTGTCCGCCGCCTGCCGCTTGAAGCAGAAGGCCGCCGAAGCCGGTAAGGAAATCAGCGTCTGCGTGGTCGAAAAAGGCTCCGAAGTCGGCGCACACATCCTTTCCGGTGCCGTATTCGAACCCCGTGCACTGAACGAACTGTTCCCGGACTGGAAAGAACTCGGCGCCCCGCTGAACACGCCGGTTACCCGCGACGACATTTTCGTGCTGAAAAACGCCGAAAGCGCGCAGAAAATTCCTGACTTCTTTGTGCCCAAGACCATGCACAACGAAGGCAACTACATTATCTCCCTGGGCAACCTGTGCCGCTGGCTCGCCCAGCAGGCAGAGAACCTCGGCGTAGAAATCTACCCGGGCTTCGCTGCTCAGGAAGCGCTGATCGACGAGCAAGGCGTGGTTCGCGGGATCATCACTGGCGACCTCGGTGTCGATCGCGAAGGCAATCCGAAAGAAGGCCTGTATACCCCGGGCATGGAGCTGCGTGGCAAATACACGCTGTTCGCCGAAGGTTGCCGTGGCCACATCGGCAAGCAACTGATCAAGCGTTTCAACCTCGACAGCGATGCCGACGCCCAGCATTACGGCATCGGTCTGAAAGAAATCTGGGAAATCGATCCGGCCAAACACCAGCCAGGCCTAGTGGTTCACACCGCCGGTTGGCCACTGGAGATCATGGGCACCGAGAACACCGGCGGCTCGTTCCTCTATCACCTGGAAAACAATCAGGTAGTGGTCGGCCTGATCGTTGATCTGTCGTACAGCAACACCTACCTGTCGCCGTTCGACGAGTTCCAGCGCCTCAAACATCACCCGGTGCTGGCTCAGTATCTGGAAGGCGGCAAGCGCATCAGCTACGGCGCCCGCGCAATCTGCAAAGGTGGCCTGAACTCGCTTCCAAAGATGGTTTTCAAGGGCGGCGCGCTGATCGGTTGCGACCTCGGCACCCTGAACTTCGCCAAGATCAAAGGCAGCCACACCGCGATGAAATCCGGCATGCTCGCCGCTGAATCGGTGGCTGACGCGCTGTTCGCTGAAAAGGACGGCACTGAAGAGCTGACCACTTACGTCGACGCCTTCAAGAAGAGCTGGCTCTACGACGAACTGTTCGCCAGCCGTAACTTCGGCCCGGCGATCCACAAGTTCGGTGCGATCCTCGGCGGTGGTTTCAACTGGCTGGATCAGAATATCTTCGCCGGCAAACTGCCGTTCACCCTGCACGATAACAAGCCGGATTACGCCTGCCTCAAGCTCGCGGCAGACTGCAAGAAGATCGACTACCCGAAACCCGACGGCAAACTCAGCTTCGACAAACTCAGCTCGGTGTTCATCTCCGGTACCAACCATGAAGAAGAACAGCCTTGCCACTTGAAGCTGACCGACCCGAGCATTCCGATCAGCAAAAACCTGCCGCTGTACGACGAGCCGGCGCAGCGCTACTGCCCGGCCGGCGTGTACGAGGTAATCACCAAGGAAGACGGCGAGAAACGCTTCCAGATCAACGCCCAGAACTGCGTGCACTGCAAGACCTGTGACATCAAGGACCCTTCGCAGAACATCACCTGGGTGACGCCGGAAGGCGCTGGCGGCCCGACTTACCCGAACATGTAAGCCGAACCGCTGAACAACAAGGCTCCCGAAACGGGGGCCTTTTTGTTGCCCGCCATTCAATGCATCACATCAAACCCTGTGGGAGCTGGCTTGCCAGCGATGGGGCCGTGTCAGACAACATCCTGGCAGCCTGAACCACCGCAATCGCTGGCAAGCCAGCTCCCACAGGGATTGTGTAAATCCTCAAGCAGCGCGTTCATCCCCGGGGCTGCGCTCAAAGTAGCGCTTATATTCACGACTGAACTGCGAAGTACTCTGATACCCCACCCGATGCGCCACCTGCGCCACACCCAATCCCTCAGCCACCAATAAAGTCTGCGCCTTGAGCAGCCGCAAGCGTTTCAAATACTGGACCGGCGACAACAACGTGCTGCGCTTGAAATGCTCATGAAAGGTCGACACGCTCATGTTCGCGCAACTGGCCAATATCTCGACATTCAACGGTTCGGTGTAATGCGCGTGCAAATGACTGATCGACGCCGCCACCCGGGCGAACTGCCCCTGCTGCTCAACCAGCGCGCGCAACACATCGGCCTGCGGTCCGCGCAACGCGACAAACAGCAATTCGCGAATGCGCGCCGGCCCCAGAATCTGACACTCCAGCGGATCGTGCAGACAACGGAGCAACCGTTCGACACAGCCGCGCATGTCATCGTCGAGCACCACCGACGTCATCGACTCCGGTGTCTGCGCCGGAATATGCCGCCCCGGCGCCAGCCCCATCGCCAGCACCAGCTCGCCGAGCAAAACCCGGTCGATCGCCACCGACACACCCAGCAGCGGCGCATCCGGCAAGGCAAAGGTTTCACACTCGAAAGGCACCGGCAGCGCCTGAATCAGATAATGCCCGGCGCCATATTCCATGGTGCGCGGCCCGAGAAACGCCAGTTTGCTGCCCTGGGCGATGATCATCAGACTCGGTTCATAGATGTGCGGGCCACGGGCAACATCGCAACTGGCGCGCAGCACCTGCACGCCCGGCAGCCCGGTCGGGGAATAACCGTCGCGCAGTGCCAGCGGTTCAATCAGCGAAACCAGGGTGGCATTGGCATCAAGGTGACGAGTTAATTGCATCGAGGTTCTTCAGAAAAAAGTAACGGAAAAAGGCATGAAAGCATCATCGCAGATCCCTTTGCCAATGCGACTGAACAAACCCGCATGCCGGAGGATTAGGCATGAGACCCGGAGGAATCGCCATGGCCGGACAGTCGCGCGGCGCCCAAAATGCGCCGCCTCACTTGTCACTGCTTTTGCGAGGTTTCACATGTATACCGCTATCGGCTACGCCGCCCAATCGGCCACCACGCCCCTCGCCCCGATGAAATTCGAACGCCGCAGCCCTCGCGTCGACGACGTCGCCATCGAAATTCTCTACTGCGGCGTCTGCCACTCCGACATCCACCAGGCACGCAACGAATGGGGCATCGCTGTTTACCCGTTGATGCCCGGCCACGAGATCGTCGGAAAAGTCACCGCAATCGGTGCGAATGTCACCAATCACAAAGTAGGCGATCTGGTCGGCGTTGGCTGCATGGTCGACTCCTGCCGCAGTTGCGAAGCCTGCCAGTCGAACCTCGAGCAGTATTGCCTCGAAGGCCCGACCATGACGTACGCCACCCCGGACCGGGTCGACGGCAGCAACACCATGGGCGGCTACTCCGACAGCATCGTCGTCAGCGAGCACTTCGTCGTCCGCATCCCGGAAAAACTCGCCCTGGCCAGCGCCGCGCCAATTCTCTGCGCCGGCATTACCACTTACTCGCCGCTCAAGCATTACGGCGTCAAGGCTGGCGACAAGGTCGGGATTCTCGGCATGGGTGGCCTGGGCCACATGGGCATCAAGTTTGCCAAGGCGATGGGCGCGGAAGTAACCCTGTTCACCCGTTCGGCGAGCAAAGCTGAAGAAGGTCGTCGTCAGGGCGCCGATCATGTGATCGTCTCCACCGACGCCGAGCAGATGAAGGCTGCCGCGGGTTACTTCGACTTCCTGCTGGACACCATTCCGGTGCAGCACGACCTCAACCCGTACCTCGATACCCTGCGCTTTGACGGCGTGCACATTTTGGTCGGCCTTATCGAGCCGGTTGATCCACCGGTACACGCCGGCAAACTGGTAATGAGCCGCCGCATACTTGCCGGCTCGTTGATCGGTGGCATTGCCGAAACCCAGGAAGTGCTGGATTTCTGCGCCGAGCACAACATCACCTGCGACATCGAAATGCTCGACATCCGCCAGATCAACGAGGCTTACGCCCGCATGATCGCCGGCGACGTGAAGTACCGTTTCGTGATCGACATGGCAACGCTCAAGGTTTAATCACACCTTTAAACCCAGCTCCGCCGATAGCCGGGCTGTGACCCCTTTGATCAGGGGAATCAGCTCGGCCATTTTCTCCAGCGGCATATAGGGCACGGTGCTGGCGATGCTGATTGCCGCCACAATGCCTTTGCTCGCATCCCGAATCGGCGCCGCCACACAGCGGATCGACGGTTCGTTGTCTTCCAGATCGAACGCGTAGCCACCGGCCACGTAATCGGTCATGCGTTGTTCAAGCTGTTCCCACGACTGCTGGGGATGCTGCGGCCAGAACTGACTTTTCCCACCCGCCGGCAGGCTGATGTCGTACAGACGCTGCCAATCCTGCGGCGAATCATCGAGCATCAACGCCTTGCCGATCCCGGTGCGTGCCAGCGGCATACGATGGCCTACCCGCGAACGCATTTCCGGTCCGTTGCGCCCGGGGTTCTTCAGCAGATACAGCACTTCATCGCCTTCACGAATCCCCAGGTGAACGGTGTCCCCGGTCAGTGCCGACAACTCATCCAGATAAGGTCCGGCCAGGCTCACCAGCGGCAATTCTTCACGCGCCTGAAAGCCCAGCTCGATCAGCTTCGGTCCCAGCAGATAACCGACTTGCGGCACCACGCGCAGGTAGCGCTCATCCACCAGACAACTGGCCAGCCGATGGGTGGTGCTGCGCGTGGTGCCGATCAGCCGGGCAATCTCCTTGAGATCACGCGCGCCGCTGGCCACGGCCTGCACCACACCCAGCCCGCGAAGCAGCGTCTGGGTGCCGGTGGGTGCGGCGTCCTTGATTTTTTCCGGGGCGTCTTCCTGCATATCCAGCCTTTACCGTTGAGCGAGGGAACGGGCGGCATTATGGTCGCCCGACGCTAAGCACTACAACTCGATACGTTCAACCTTGCCCACCAGCAGTACGTAGGACAATGCACCGATCAATGCCAGAACCGCGATATAGGTGATCGCCGGGGCGAACGAATCCCCGCTGGCGAGGAAACCGATCACGATCGGCGTTGCAATCGCCGACAGGTTGCCGATGAAGTTGAACACTCCACCGGTCAAGCCGAGCAGGCGTGCCGGCGCCAGTGTCGACACCAGCGACCAGGTGATCGAGGCCAGTCCATTGCCGAAAAACGCCAGCGCCAGAAAGGCAATCACCAGCGGCGTCGACTCGACGAAGTTGGCGCCGATGATCGAAGTGGAAATCAGCAGTCCGCCAATGATCGGCAACTTGCGCGCAAAACCAATGGTGTAACCGCGACGAATCAAGAAGTCGGAAAAGAACCCCGAGCACAACACGCCTACGAACGCGGCGAGAAACGGCAACGAGGCCAGCAAGCCAGACTTGATGAAGTCCATGCCGCGATATTTCACCAGGTAGGTCGGGAACCACGTCAGGAAAAACCACAGTGTCGAGTTCAGGCAGAACTGGCCGAGGTAGATGCCCCACAATTTGCGTTTAGTGAGAACAATGCCGAGATCGGTCCAGCTGAATTTGGCTTTGACCTTGGCGCTGTCGGCCTGGATATCCACCAGCCCGCCGCCCTCGCGGATCAGCTCGATTTCTGCATCGTTGGCACCTTTGAAATCCCGTGGCTCGCGATACACCGCGTACCAGATTGCAGCCCAGATAATGCCCACCGCACCTGTCGCGACAAACACCATGTGCCAGCCGAATTCGTGTTGCAGCCACGCGAGAACCGGCGTGAGGAAGGCCAGACCCACGAACTGCCCGGACGTGTAAAAACCAATCGCCGTGGCGCGTTCACGCTCGGGAAACCATGTTGTCACCACGCGACTGTTGATTGGATAGGCCGGGGCTTCCAGCGCGCCGACTGCCATGCGCAGGACGAACAGCGCGATGAAACTGGCGGCGAAACCAAGCATCACGGTGGCGATCGACCACAACAGCAACGCGACGCTGTAAAGAATGCGTGGCGGCACGCGATCCACCAGCCAGCCACCGGGGATTTGCATCGCAGCGTAGGTCCAGCCGAATGCGGAGAAGATCAGGCCAACGTGAATCGGATCGATGCCCAGCTCGCTGGTCAGGGCCGGGGCGGCAATCGACAGGTTGCTGCGGTCGAGGTAGTTGATGACCACGGTGATAAACAGCAACACCATGATGAAAAAACGCTTTCGGCTAGGCGCGACTAAAGACGCCTGCCCGCTGAGGGTTTGCGGTTGCATGAGAGATGCCTCTTCTTATGTTTATTTGAGGACAGTCTTAAGACTTGCACGGGACCCTGTGGGAGCTGGCTTGCCAGCGATTGCGGTGTGTCTGTCACATCAGTGTTGGACGTGCCGCCGTCATCGCTGGCAAGCCAGCTCCCACAGGGATTAGTGGTGTGTCAGGCTGGACTCACCACTCGGCAAAACTGCCATCGGCATGGCGCCAGATCGGGTTGCGCCAGCGGTGACCGACGGCCGCGCGTTCGATCACATATTCCTCGTTGATCTCGATACCCAACCCCGGCCCGTTCGGAATCTTCACAAAGCCTTTGTCGTAATCGAACACCTGCGGATCTTTTACATAGTCGAGCAAATCGTTGCTCTCGTTGTAATGAATGCCCAGGCTTTGCTCCTGGATAAACGCGTTGTAGCAAACCGCATCCAGTTGCAGACACGCCGCCAGCGCAATCGGTCCCAGCGGGCAATGCAGCGCCAACGCCACGTCATAGGCTTCGGCCATGTTGGCGATCTTGCGGGTTTCGGTAATGCCGCCGGCGTGGGAGGCGTCCGGCTGGATGATGTCGACGTAGCCTTCGCTCAGTACGCGTTTAAAGTCCCAACGCGAGAACAGGCGCTCGCCCAGTGCAATTGGCGTGCTGGTCAGCGGTGCCAGTTCTTTCAGCGCTTCGTAGTTCTCGCTGAGCACCGGCTCTTCGATGAACATCAGTTTGTAGGGGTCGAGTTCCTTCATCAGCACCTTGGCCATCGGCTTGTGCACCCGACCATGGAAGTCGACACCGATGCCGACGTTCGGCCCGACCGCATCACGCACGGCGGCGACGTTGGCCAGGGCGAGATCGACTTTTTCGAAGGTATCGAGAAACTGCAGCTCTTCCGTGCCGTTCATTTTTACTGCGGTGAAACCACGGCTCACGGCCTCTTTCGCTGCACGCGCCGTGTCAGCCGGACGGTCGCCGCCTATCCACGAATACACGCGAATCTTGTCGCGCACCTGACCACCGAGCAGATCGCTGACCGACACACCAAGGGCCTTGCCCTTGATGTCCCATAGCGCTTGATCGATACCGGCCAGCGCACTCATGTGGATCGCGCCGCCACGGTAGAAGCCGCCGCGATACAACACCGTCCAGATGTCCTCGATGTTGCGTGGGTCTTTGCCGATCAGGTAGTCGGACAATTCCTCAACAGCCGCCGCCACCGTGTGTGCGCGACCTTCAACCACAGGCTCGCCCCAACCGGTCACGCCTTCGTCGGTTTCGATCTTGAGGAAGCACCAGCGCGGCGGAACGATGAAGGTGGTGAGTTTGGTGATTTTCATCTTGTTGTCTCTCTTGTAGAGGTAGCGCTCGCAGCGCCAAAAAGTCTTAGCGAAGGGCTTTCCAGGCAGCCACATAGGCCTTGGCATTCGCCGCTACTTGCTCAACGCTCATCCCCGGTTTGAACAGCCCCGAGCCGAGACCGAAACCCTTGACGCCAGCGTCGATGAACACCTGCATGTTGTCCGGGGTGATGCCACCGACCGGCGCCAGAATCGTCCCGCTGGGCAACACCGCCAGCCAGGCCTTGACGACCGCCGGCCCCATCTGCTCGGCCGGAAACAGCTTGAGAATGTCCGCGCCCTCCTCCAGCGCCGCGAAGGCTTCGGTCGGCGTGGCAACGCCTGGCGACAGGTAAAGCCCCGCCGCTTTTGCCGCACGCAAGACCTTGGCATCGCTGTGGGGCATGACGATGACCTGGCCGCCGGCCTCCTTCACCAACTCGACCTGTTCCGGGGTCAACACCGTACCGGCACCGATCAGGCAATCGGGTGGCAAGGCCTTACGCAGGATGGCGATACTTTCGTACGGCGAAGGGGAATTGAGCGGTACTTCGATGACGCGAAATCCGGCCGCATACAGGACTTCTCCCACAGCAGCAGCTTCCTGCGGATGCAGGCCACGCAGAATCGCGATCAGACCGTTTTGCGCCAATGCTTGCTTGAGCATGTCAGGCCTCCAGTCGGGGTTAACGGGATGAGGAATCGATCAGTCCGGCGGCCAGCGCCAGTTGCCACAGGCCACGCTCGGTGGCCTGCTCGGCCAGCGTCACGTTGGCGAACCCACAGGCGTCGAGGGCACGGCTATAACGTGTGCACAGTTGCGCATTGCCGATGAGGATGATCGAGGGAAGATTTGGATTGTCACGGCGACGGCGCTGAGCGGCGGCAAGTGCCGCCAGTTCATGGCCAATCATCAGGCCGGACAAGTAATCCGCTTGCGCCGTCGGACTGAGCTCGCCGGTCAGACCCAGGGTGCGGGCACTGAACAATGTAGAGAGCACGCCGAGCTCACCGTCCGCCGACAGCGCAACCTGCACACCGCGGTCAAATGCCTGGCCATCGAAAGCGGCGCCTTGCTGTTGGGTGCGGCCAAGAATGCTGTGTTCGCTGAGCACCGCGAACACTTCGCCGGTCATGAAGGTGTCGAAATGGGTGATGCAGCCATCGACCACTTCGACCCATTTCGAGTGACTGCCCGGCAGGCCGATCAACAGATCACCGCCCGCCTCGACCGGGAGGTTCTGCAGAACGCCCAGCACTTGGGTCTCTTCGCCGCGCATCACGTTCGGCAGACGGGAACGCTGAATCACGCCCGGCACGATATGCACTCGCGCGCCGCGAAGACTGATAACTGTTTGTAGGGAGTTTCCGAGATTGGCGACGTTCGCCGGCGTGTCGCAGTAGGCGGCTTCGCGCCAGCCTTGCGCGCTGCCGACCATGCCGCAAGCGATCACCGGCAGATCCGGCTGCGCATCGAGCCAGTCGCCACAGGCCTCATCAAAGGCCAGTTCAAAACCGTCGGCACATTCGCGACCGTTGATGACTAGCGGGGTCTTCGGCAGTTGCATGATCCCGGACGACAGCGAGCGCTGCTCCAGCACCACACCGCCCGCCGCGAGTTTGTAAGCACGTAATGAGGTCGTCCCCCAATCGAGCGCGATCAATTGCGCCAGCATCGCTTCACCTGTTTTGTTTTTGGCAGTGAGTGCGACGGACTATAGACCTCTCAAGCTGAAAATCTCAATATGTAATTTTGCATCTCACATTATGGGATTATCGGGCGTGGAAAAATTCCTGCGGCGATCCCCCAAAATGCCTGCCCTCGATGATGAAAGACAAGCGCTTGGTAGGCTATTGAGCAGGTCCAGATTTCAGTAAATCCGCGCTAGGAATATGCATGATCTTGGAGAAGTAAGTCTTATAGGTAGTGGAGTGCACTCTAAACACGCACGAAATAGTGTCTCTGGCACTCAAGAACGGAGCCAATGTTTCGCCCTTGAGACGTCTTTCTTCACCCTTACCATCCACCGACTCGTCAAAAATAACATCTGCACGATAGAGCAGCGAATCAGCGGAAAGCCTTTCTACAAACCCAAACCCGGATTGTTTTATTTGATGCGACTGAGAAAAATCCAAATCATCTGTTAATGAACATACAAGCCCCTGCCCAATAGACGATTTAAACAAGCCAACAAGCTCTACATCCGAAAAAAAGTAAACTTGATAAATCCCAGTACTGCGAAGCCTCTCAGTCTTTGTGTATTCCAGATTAGCGACAGGCCGGCCATGATTCAAGGAACAGGCAGAGGTTATTAATATCAAAACCAACAGACTTAGCACTCTCACAAGACGTTACCCCTTGGTTCGCTTCAAAATGGATTCCTTTAAAATCTGACGAGCAGACTTTCCACCGGGCAACGCCCGAGCGAACATGAAATTGGCATCTGCGTGATTGATATCAAGGCGCCCCATAACATTCGGTCCCTCGGTAACTTCCCATTGTTCGCCAAAGTCTGCCACGAGGTCTGATACGTTCCAATCGACGGCCGCCGCCCTGATATTGACCCAAAACTCCGCTTTTGGCTTTGGAATTTGCCTGTATATTTTCGAAATACCGTAAACAATTTTGCCGTGGCCTACAGGATCTAAGGTAATCAACATTTTCACTTTAAACCCACGATCAGTCAAAACAGCTGAGAGATGAGCGCCATTCCAGCCACCCAGGCTATGACCGATAATATAAACAGCCGTATTACAATTCGAAATCTTCCTGATTACATTCTTCTCCAAATCCTCTTCACTCATAAACGCGTTATAGCCAAGAGGCAACGTAGTACAAAACTCCTTAATCTCAAGTGCTTCAATATCCGTATCGACCATTTTGCGAACGTAATCAACATTGTGGTTCGGGCCATCAACATAATACCTTTCCTGATCCCCAGCACCGCCAACAAGAAAAACCATTACATCTCGCATTGCTACCGCCACTTGTTTGACCGACTGATCGGTTTTACAAGTAAGCGTATGGGTCACGGGTTCTTTCTTTGCCACTGGCGCCGCGGGTGCATCTGCGGTAGCAATTCCATCTGCCATGTTCGTCACTCCACAAACAATTTAATAGTTTCAGCCAAGTGCGAACTGACGGTATGGGTAAACCCGAAAGCATCTGTTATACCTGGCTCCTCGCTGCCGTCACCGCGCTGAATGGTATATGGGTGGTAGGGCACAGGCTCTCCATCTGCTTCATTTACAACTTGCAACCTGTCCGTAAAATGCACCGGCATCGGCAACAGCCCACTAAACGCCGCCCCTCCGCCACTCTGTCCAATACTCACCGTCCCCGAACCACCGACCACGACATTGCCGTGTCCTCCGGTGCTGTCGAGCGTTGCGGCGTTCAGGCCATTGATGAAAACGGTGCCGGAGACAGCGCCGGTGATCGGGCTGCCGCAGGCCGATTTATCAGTCATGCGCGCAGCGGCGAGGCCGTCGAAGAAGACGTCGGGCGAGCCGGAAACAATAGGGTTGGTGCCATGGCCTGGCAATGGGCATGCGGTCGGGTCGGTGACGCGGGCGGCGGGTTTTCCACTCAATTCAAAGCTCCTTGCTTCAGAGATTCCGGGTGTGGCTGGTAGATGTCGACTTCGGTCGCGGCGAAGCGCCAGCGATTGTCGACGGGGTCGAACAGTGCGTGGCTGTGCTCGCGGGTGTCGGGGGATATGCGGTTTGCAGGTGCTGCCAGGCTTCGTCGACATGCCAGGTGAGTTCAGCGGGTGTGGCGTCATCGAGTTCATTGAGCCAAGCGTTGTAGTTTCGCAGGCGATTCAGCTCGTAGGTACTTTGCAGCAACTCAGCCATTTGCGTGCCGAGGTCCAAATGATGTTCGGCCGTCCACTGGCCGATCTCGGAGTAGACGTACCACCCCATCGGCATCAATGCGCCATCCTTGAGCAGCGAATGCCCCGCCGGAGCGACGAAACCGCAACTGATGTGCAGCGTTAACCAGCCTTGGTGCGCGTCGATGAACGTCTTCGGTTCGAAGTTGCGCAACGGGATTACGCGATAGTCGTGAAGGCCTGCGCTGCGAGTCATGAGTTCGGCATCCAGTCGCGAGACAAATGCGCGGATGGCTTTGCCGCCCAGGCGATTGACCATGCAGAGAATGTCTACCGGTTGGCGCTGGGGGTTGTCGGAAAAGCCCGAGTTTTTCACCAGGCCATACAAACGTATTGACGCACGTAGTCCGCTCATCGCCCGCCACTCATTGACGCAGCGAAGGCTCCACGGGCGTGGAGAGTTTTTGCCAGAGGCATTGCAGGTGTCGTCCGTGAGCGCGCAAAAATGCGCGCGTAGAATGCCGGACTAGAGCCTTGGCGACAATCGAATAAACACTAAATAGCCATCATCGTTCACTGGCCTTCGGCGAACTCGCGCAACACCTTGCCGTCCATGCGATAGCGCACCCATTCTTCCTGCGGTTGCGCGCCGAGGGATTTGTAGAATTCGATGGCTGGGGTGTTCCAGTCCAGTACGCTCCACTCGAAGCGTCCGCAGTCATTGGCGCAGGCGATTTTCGCCAGTTGCCGCAGCAGGGTTTTGCCCGCGCCGCCGCCGCGTTGTTCCGGGGTGATGTAGAGGTCTTCGAGGTACAGGCAGTTGCTGCCGAGCCAGGTCGAATAGCTGAAGAAGAACACCGCGAAACCGATTGGCAGGCCGTCGCGCAGACAGATCAGACCGTGGGCGGTCGCGCCTTCGCCGAACAGGCTGCGCTCAATGTCGGCAACGCTGGCGATGACTTCGTGGCGAGCCTTTTCGAAATCCGCGAGTTCAGTGATGAAGGCGAGGATTTGGGGTGCATCGCTGGGAGTCGCCGGGCGGATCTCGATCGTCATGGACGGGCCTTGTCGGGGGAAGAAAACGCCATAGTAAAACGCGTTGAAGCGCTCTTCATATGGCAACAACGCATTATCCTGCTCGATGTGGCAAAACACCGCCGTTCCTGTGGGAGCGAGCCTGCTCGCGAATGCATTATTTCAGCCGCCTTCAATGTGACTGACAGTATGCTTTCGCGAGCAGGCTCGTTCCCACAGGCTCTGCATTCGCTTAAAAGGATGTTTATGAATAACTACGCCTTCGCACCACTGCCAGCGCTTGCGGCAGAACTGCTGCCCCATGCTCTGGAGCCCTCGGATGACGGCGCGCACGACCTCGCACACCTGCAACGTGTCTGGCACAACGTGCGCACTTTGCAAGCCGAAGAAGGTGGCGATCTGGAAGTGCTGCTCGCCGCCGTGCTGCTTCACGATTGCGTAGCCGTCGAAAAGAACTCGCCATTGCGCTCGCAAGCTTCACGTCTGGCAGCGGAAAAAGCGTCGGCGGTGCTGACGGAGTTGAACTGGGCCGACGCTAAAATCGACGCCGTCGCCCACGCCATCCAAGCCCATAGTTTTTCCGCCAAGATCACTCCGCTCACCCTCGAAGCGAAACTCGTCCAGGACGCCGATCGTCTCGACTCGCTGGGCATGCTCGGCGTCGCTCGCACGTTCTATGTTGCCGGACGCATGGGGGCGGCGCTCTACGACCCGCAAGATCCGGAAGCGAGGGAGCGCGACTACAACGACACACGTTTTTGCCTCGACCACTTCCAGACCAAACTGCTGCACCTAGCCGACGGTTTCCAGACCGTCGCCGGCCAGCGCCTGGCGCAGATTCGCCATCAGCGTCTGAAGGGTTTCATGGATCAGTTCAAAGAAGAGATCGGCATCGTCTGAAGTATTACTCCGGCCTGCCGCGATCCTGACTTCGCCAACCTCGCACCTAATCCCTGACCTTGGCGTGGTAAACAGAGGCTGTTCACTTTCTCGGGTCAAGGAACCGCGTCATGTCGCAAGCAACACCTCAAGTGTCGAGCAAGTTGTTCGGCCTGTTCTGCCTCGCCAGTTATCTGCTGTCGCTGTCCTACGGCTCGACGTTTTTGCTGGCGCTGTTGATCGGTTCTCGCGGTGGCAATGAACACGATGCGGGCAGCGTGATTTCTGCGGCGATGCTCAGTACGTTTGTCGCGGTGCTGGTGTCTGGGCATTTGTCGGATCTGCTGGGGGCGGCGCGTTCGATTGCCTTGTTTGGTCTGCTGCTTGTTGCGGCGAGCCTGGGCTTTGCGATGACGCCGGGGTTTGGTCATCTCTTGCTGTTTTTCGGCTTGCTGCTCGGCCTGGGCTGGGGTGTGTTTTACACGTTGGGGCCGATTATTGTGGCGAGTCTGGTGACCCCGGCGCAGCGGGCGAAGTACTTTGCCTTGCTGTCCGGCAGCATGATGACTGGGATTGGCAGCGGCCCATTGCTCGGGCGTGCGGCCAGTGCGCTGGAGTTACCGGTGACCTCGGCGTTTTATCTGGCAGCGCTGGCGAGCCTGATCGGCGTGTTGATGTTCTGGCGTCTCGGCTCGCGACTGAAAAGCACCCAAGCCACAACAGCCGCAAGCATCACTTGGTCAACGTCGGCGCAGGTGCTCGGTTCCCGCGCAGTCTTCGCGATCATCATGGTCGGTCTCGGTGGCTGCGTATTCGGCGGTTTGTCGAGTTTCCAGACCAGTTACGCCGCCGCCCATTCGCTGGATTATTCGCTGTTCTTTCTCGGCTTCATGAGCGCGGCAATCAGCAGTCGCCTGTTGATCGCAGGGTTTGTGGTCAAGCGTGATCCGTTGCGGGCGTCATGTCTGTTGTCCGGTTTGATGCTCGGCTCGATTGTGCTGTTCGCCTTCGGCGTGCACAGCGCTTTCAGTTATCTGCTGGCGGCGGCCATGCTCGGTGTCGGATACGGCCTGACATATTCGGTGATCAACGGATTGGCGGCCAACGAAGCGCCAATCGGTACCACTTCGCAGGCCTTGTTGCTGTTCAGCCTGGCGTACTTCATCGGCGTGTTCGGCTTTCCGCTGCTGGCCGGAAAAATCATCGTCGAACACGGAATGACGGCGCTGCTGTACACCGTATTGGCTGTGGCGCTGATCAACTGGCTGATTACCATCGGCCGCTTGCTCTGGCGACGACTCAACGTCAGAACCGCGCCAGCGATCTAGACCGTTCGTCGCTCATCAGGCACCAATCGACGACGAGGGCAGACCAACAAAGGGTATGGATTCCAATCACTGGAGAAGCCCTATGATCCCGTCAAGGTTGACCGCTTTCGTATTCAGCGCCCTGCTCTGCCCCACGGTGTTCGCCGCCACCGCTGCGGGCACCGGCCCTACCGATCCGACCCCACCCCGAGCCCCAGTCATCAACAGTGCCCCCGGCATGAACACCGATGGCTCTGGCGTGCCATTGATCAACCAGCCACCTGCCACCGGTACTGACCCGCGCACGCAAGGCAGTGATCCCGGTCGTCAAGGTGGCATGAACACCCCCGACGCTCCCGCCACGCCAGACAACGCGGGCCCGGGCGTCGGTTCGAAAACCACCACCGGTGGCTCCGGTTCCGAAGGATCCGGCCAGTAGTTCGCCGACGCGAGCGACCCTATTCACACCCATGAAGAGGTAACCATGAACGTCGATAAAAACCTGGAAAAAGAAGTCCTCACCCGCCTGCTGCACGCCCACCCGAGTGGACTGGGCAAGGAGGTGCTGGACAACTACCGGGGCGAAAAAGTCGTCGCCAGCGCCCTCGCCTCATTGCAGGACCGCGGTTTGATTCACCATGGCCATATCACCTGCAACGAGGCCGGTGAACACTCGCTGAATTTGCCGATCAAGCTCAGTGCTGCCGGGGTTGAAGCAGCGCGCAAACTGGATATGCAGTAGTACTGCGGCCGCTCGCTGCCGATGCGGTGAGCGGCCGCTTGAAATTTATGGTGGGGCTGACGGCCTCATCGCTGGCAAGCCAGCTCCCACAGTTTTTCTGGTGGGAGCAACATTTGTGCACACCTCCGATCTCTGTGGAAGCTGGCTTGCCAGCGATAAAGGTAGATCAGCCGCCGCTGGACTCACGGATCAGCGCATCCACTTCAGCAGTCCCCGGCGCTGTCGCCGGCCCCCAGCGTGTCACCGCCAATGCCGCCGCCGCGTTCGCTCGCTGCGCCGCTTCATACGCAGTCAAACCCTGCGCCAAGCCCGCAACAAACACCCCGGCATGCGCATCACCGGCACCATTGCTGTCCACCGCTTTGACGGCAAACCCCGGCACATGCCGACGCTCGTCACGTTGATGAATCCAGCAACCCTGCGGCCCATCGCGCACCACCATCAATACGTCTCGCGGCAGATGCTCAGCCAGACAATCCAGCGCAACACCGATGTCTTCAGCACCGGTAAAACGCAACGCCTCGACACTGTTGCTGGTCCACACATCAATGCGTGGCAACAGCGCCTGCATCAGCGGTGAATCCGGCGATTCCACCAACGGACCCGGATCGAACACCACGTGAATCGTGGCGGGCAATGCCAACGTCCAGTCAAGCAGAGCTTGCGCCTTGCCCTCGTGCAGCAGGCTGTAACCGCTGAGATAAACATAGTCCCCGGCCTCAAAAGCCACGCTGTTCAAATCATCGACGGTCACCTCGCCCTCGGCACCGATGTAGGAAATGAAACTGCGCTCGGCCGACGCATCGGTCAGTGCCACACACAAACCCGTGTCGCGCTGCGCAGGCTGGCTGATACCGATGTGAATCCCCTCGGCCTGCATCGCCTGCCGCGCCAGATCGCCGAAACGCCCGGTGCCATGACGACCGAGGTAAACCACCGGCAGGCCATTGCGCACCGCTGCCGCCATCACGTTGAAACCGCCGCCAGCCTCGAAACCGGCGGACTGCGCCAGTACGTCGCCGCCAATCTGCGGCAGTTTATCCACGGCCATGACCAGGTCGATGATGACCTGGCCGGTGTGCAACATCTTAGGCATGAGCATTCTCGACTGGTGCGGCACGGCGATCTTTTGCCCCGCCGAGGAGGAAATAGATGCCACCGGCCACCACGAACGTCACGATCCAGCCGAGGCCGTTGTGGCCCAGCCACGAGTCGGACAGGAAACCTTTGAACCAGACATTCTCAGCGGTGGTGCCGATGGTGGTGAAGCTGAAACCGAGCACGATGGCAATCGCCCACGCCCCGAATGCGCGCCACTCGATACCGCCGTGATACCAATAGGCACTGCTTGGGCTGACGTCGAGCAGATCTTGCGGGCTGTAGTAATGACGATGAATCAAGTCGATCACGAAGATCCCGACCCACGCGGTGATCGGCACCGCCAGCAGGGAAATGAAGGTAATGAACGGGCCGTAGAAACTGTCGGCGATCAGCATGAAGTAGATCGAACCGGCGAAGATCGCAACGATATCGACCACCACGGCGTAGACGCGCTTGACCTTGAGGCCGAGCGTCAATGTGGTCAAACCGGCGGAGTACACCGACAGGTTGTTCGACAGCAGCAGACCACCGAACGCCGTGATCAGGTACGGCACGGCCATCCAGGTCGGCAGCATGTCGCGGATCGCCACGATCGGGTCAGTCGCCGAGGCGAGATCGTTGTTACCCACCGACAGCAGGCCGCCGAGGGTAATCAGCAGCACCAGTGGGATACCCGCACCGAACGCTGCGGAAGCGACCAGACGCACGGCTTTGACGCTGCGATGCTGATAGCGCGACATGTCAGCGCCCGCGTTGGCCCAACCGATACCGGTGCCGGCCGCCATGGTACCGATGCCGATGATCATTGCGCTGACCGGCGCCGGTGTGGCGTTGAACACCGCGCTCCAGTCGATGGTGGCGCAGAGGAAGCCGCCGACCAGAATGTTCAGCGCGCCGAAGACATACGTCGCCCACTTCTGGATCACCAGCAAAGTCGCATGGCCGAGGCCGGAGACCGCCAGGGTCAGCAGCACGAAAATCGCAATGAAGAGCAGCGTCAGCACGGGTGCGCTTTTCGCCTCAACCGGTGAGCCGAACAGGATCGAGCACAGCGACAGCAGGACGAATGCAGCGGTGGTGGTGTTGACGGTTTCCCAGCCCAGACGCGAGATCAGCGAGACCAGTGTCGGGCCGATATTGCCACGCACGCCGAAGATCGCCCGCGACAAGGTCAGGCTTGGCGCGCGGCCACGGCGGCCGGCAATCGAGATGATCCCGACCACCGCGAACGAACCGGCGGCACCGATGATCGCGACGATGATTGCCTGCCAGATCGCCAGACCGCGAAACGCGACCAGCGTGGCACCCAGCGGCAGGCCGAGAATGGAAATGTTGGCGGCGAACCAGACCCAGAACAGTTGCAGCGGATGACCGTTGCACTCGGCTTCCGGCACCGGCTCGATGCCACGGGTTTCCAGCTGCCCGGCGCTCTGCCCGGCGTTCGATGAACTCATGAAAATGCTCCTGTTTGCCTTTTTTGTGGTTGTGGCAATGATGCGAAACAACAAGACATCGCGGCCGTCCTCGGCCTGTCTTTGCGATCCATTGCGGGTGAATATTCGATTATGCGGTGCGCCTATCGCTGGCAAGCCAGCTCCCACAGGTACAGAGTGAACCTTAAGGTGTGCACTTGCTCTGTGGGAGCTGGCTTGCCAGCGATGGCGTCAGTTCAATCAGCGCAAGGCCAATAGCCCCTGCACCAACGGCTCAAGCTGCAGATGATTGACGGCTTTCACCGTATTGATCATCTCGGTCGGCCAACACTCAAGACCCAGGCAGGCCCCAAGCATGGCGCCGAGAATCGCGGCGATGGTATCGGTGTCGCCACCCAGGCTCGCCGCCATGCACAACGCATCGAACGCGCTCATTTCACCGATGGCCACCTGCTGCGCCAGGGCGAACGAGACCACCACCGATTCCTGCGACGCCACGGAAGTGCCGATCACGTCGTAGAGCAGATCGGCGAGCAATGCCTTGTCGCTGTCGACGCTGATGCTGCGCGCCCAACTGATGCGCGAAGCGATGCGCCCACCGGCCACCCAGTGACCGTGTTCTTGCGCTTGTTGCGCGATTTGTTGGCCGAGGTTGAGCGCCTCGCCCAGGTCCATGCCATTGATCCCCGCCGAGACCACCGCCGCTACCGCCGCCGCGCTGGAAATCCCCAGAGTGGTGTTGTGCGTGACCTGACAGGCCTGCACCACTGCGGCGATAAACCGCTGAGGATCCGCAACGTCCGCCGCGATCCCGACGGGGGTAATACGCATGGCCGCGCCGTTGGTGGTGCCGTAGCGCCCGGCTTCTTGCGGCGAATGACCGGCGAGGATCATTTCGATGGCGCGCTTGGTCGAAGGGCCCAGCAGGTCCTGCGAGCCTTTGGCCTGCATCTGCGCTTCCCACTCGATCAGCCGTTGCGCAAGGATGGCGGGGTCGATATGGCCCTTGCCTTCGACCAGCAACTCGCCAACCAGAATCGCCTGTTCGGTGTCGTCGGTAATCGACCCTTTGGGCATGTTCGCAGCGATGGGTTGCAGCGGACCGGCGTCTTGCAGATCGGTAATCTGGCCGAAACGTGTCTTGATGGTTTCGCGGTTCAGCGATTGCGTTGGCATGCCCAGCGCATCACCGAGGGCCAGGCCATAAAACGCACCGAGGGCACGGTTAAGCGGGGTCACTTCGATTCTCCAAATTGCAGATGCAGACGGAAATGCACCGGGTCGAGCAGGCTTTCAACCTGCTCCATGAAACGGTTCTGCCGGTCGTAGGTGGTGCGCAGGGCTTTGAGAAATACCGTGCCTGGCGGACGGCCGAGCAATTCGGCGTCTTCGGCATTCAAGGGTTCGGCGCCGAGCCACTGATCGCCGCGCTCGCCGATGTAGCCGTAGGCGGCCAGGGTGATGGTCAGGGAATTGTCGATCAGGCCGACACGCGGCAGGCTTTCCAGGCCGCCGTTGGCCGGCATCAGAGAGCGTTCGAGGGACACCAATGTGCCGTCGTTGGAGCGGCGACGGCGCTCGAGCAGAATGAATTGATCGGAGCCGAACACAGCCGAAAGATCGGTCCGGGTCACGGCTTCGAGGCGTAATACTTCGGTGTTGATCAACGCACCAGTGTCTGCCAGTGCCTGAGCCCAGCCGCTGCGTTGGTCGAGGACCACACCGTCAAAGGTGACGATGGAACCGACCCCGCTTTGCGTGGCGATGTATTTACGCCGCTTCAGTTCGGCCAGCGCTTCGCGCAACGTGCCACGGCTGACGTTGAATTCTTGAGCCAACTGATGCTCGCCGGGCAACAGAAAGCCGTCCTCCATGAGACCGCTTTCGATGCGCCGGACGAGCTCGTCGACCACCCGTTGTTTCTTGTCGAATCGTACCTGTCTAATCATGTACAAATTGATAACCGAAACGGGCGTGGGTGGGCAAGGGAAATTTAAGGAAGATGACGGAAGTCCGGAGATCAAAAGCCCCTCCCCCTAGCCCTCTCCCGGAGGGAGAGGGGACTGAATGCAGGATGCTCAGGAGGAGCACCGACCTCAAAGTGCTTTGCCGAATCTACAATCAACTCGGTCGGCGCCCTCTCCCGTCGGGAGAGGGCTGGGCGGGCGGCGCTCCGACGAGGGGCGCCTGATCTTAGCGTTGCTTGAGGCGGTCAATAACCACAGCCAACAGCAAAATCGAACCGCGAATCACGTACTGATAAAACGTATCAATGTTCTTCAGGTTCATCGCATTCTCAATGATTGCCAGAATCAACACCCCGGCAATCACATGCCGAATCATGCCGATCCCGCCACTCAGCGACACCCCGCCCAGCACACACGCGGAAATCACTGTCAGCTCGAAACCCTGACCAATCATCGGCTGCCCGGAGGTCATGCGCGACGCCAGAATCACACCGGCCAGCGCACCGATCACACCGTGCACGGCGAAGATGATGATCTTGGTGCGATCTACATTGACCCCCGCCAGCAACGCCGCTTCCTGGTTGCCACCGATGGCCATGGTGTTGCGCCCGTAGGTGGTGTAATTCAGCAGCCAGCCGAAAAACAGAAAGCAGACGATGGTGATCAGGATCGGCACCGGTACGCCGAACAACTGGCCGTTGCCGAACACGAAAAACGACTCCTGCGACACGCCCACCGCTTTGCCGTTGGCAAAAATGTAGGCCAGGCCACGCACGATCTGCATGGTCGCAAGCGTCGTGATCAGAGCATTGACGCGTAACTTGGCGATCACGATCCCGTTGATCAGCCCGACGATCAAGCCCATCACCAGCGCCGCTCCGACGCCAAGGAATACGCTGTCGGTGTCGCGCATCACCACCGCCGCCACCACCCCGGCGCAGGCAATCACCGAGCCCACCGACAAGTCGAAGTGCCCCGACGCCAGGCAATACAACATGGTGCAGGCAGCAATGCCGGTGGTGGAAATCGCCAGGCCCAACCCGCGCATGTTCAGCGGCGAGAGGAAGTTGTCGATCAGCAAAGTACAGGCGACAAAAATGCCCACCGCCGCCAACAGCATGACCCAGTCATCGAGGAAGCGGCGCATGTCCAAAGGTTTGCGCTCTTTCGGCAGGGTTTCGTTTTGGGTTGTCATCATAGTCACCTCTCAGTTCGCCACGCCGTCAGCGCGGTGGCGCGGCAAAGCCAGTTGCAGCAGGTTGGATTCATTGGCCTGGTCGCGGCTGACTTCGCCGCGCAGGGCGCCTTCGCACAGCACCAGGATGCGGTCGGAAATACCCATCACTTCCATCAGGTCGCTCGACACCACAATCACCGAAATACCGTCAGCAGCGAGGTTATGGATGATCTGGTAGATCTCGGCTTTGGCGCCGATGTCGATGCCACGGGTCGGTTCGTCGAGCAGCAGGACTTTCATCGGCATCGACAGCCAGCGACCGAGAATGGCCTTCTGCTGATTGCCGCCGGAAAGGAACTTGATCTGCTGGCCGGCGTGGGGCGTTTTGACTTTCAGCGCCTTGATCTGTTTGTCGGCGTTGCCCTTCTCCCACAAACCACGAATCAGGCAGCCAAGACCCGAATTCGCGCCACGCGCACTGATGTTGATGTTCTCGGCGACGCTGGCCAGCGGAATAATCCCTTCTTTCTTGCGATCCTCGGGGCACAGCAGAATCCCGGCGGCAATGGCATCGCGCGGTGAGCGCAGATTCAGTTCATGGCCGCGCAGTTCGAGGCGTCCGGCGGTTTTGCGCTCCAGGCCACTGAGCAAACGAAACAACTCGGTGCGCCCTGCCCCGACCAATCCGAACAAACCGAGAATCTCGCCTTTGTGCGCCTCGAAACTGATCGGCTCACGCAGGCCCGGGCCGAGCAGGCCGTTGACTTTCAGCGCCACTGCGCCGCGTGGGCGGTTGCGGTAATCGTAGATGTCCTGAATGTCGCGGCCGACCATGCAGGTCACCAGTTGATCGTGGGTCAACTGGCTCATGTCCTCGAAGGTGCGCACGTAGCGGCCGTCCTTGAACACCGTCACTGCGTCGCAGATACGGAACACTTCTTCCATGCGATGGGACACGTAAAGTACGACTTTGCCCTCATCCCGCAGGCGCCCGATGATCGCCATCAAGCGGTCGATCTCGCGTGCCGAAAGGCTGCTGGTTGGCTCGTCGAAGGCGATCACATGGGCGCCACGCGACAAAGCCTTGGCGATTTCCACCAGTTGCCGTTGGCCCAACGACAAACGACCGACTTTGGTCTGCGGATCGATTTCATCGGCCAGTCCTTTGAGGCAATCCAGCGCTTGCTGACGGAGCGTGCCGCGATTGATCAAACCGAAACTGGCCGGCAGATGACCGAGGAACAGGTTTTCGGCGACGGTCATTTCCGGCACCAGATGCAGTTCCTGATGGATCACCGCCACGCCGCTGCCGATGCTGTCGGCGGTCGACTTGAAGGCCATCGTCTGCTCGCCAATCTGCATCTCGCCGCTGCTCGGAATGTAAGCGCCGCCGAGGATTTTCAGCAGGGTCGACTTGCCGGCGCCGTTCTCGCCCATCAAGGCGTGGACCTGGCCGGGATGGGCGACGAAGCTGATGCCGTCCAGCGCCTTCACGCCGGGAAAGGTTTTGCCGATCCCGTTGAAGCGCAGACTGCCGCCGGCGCTGTTTTCTTGTCTTTGTACTTGCGCGTGCATTTAAGCCACCTCTTCACACCGTTCAAACGGCCCGGTTGCCCGGGCCGTCGCTACGTCAGTTCCACAAGCCGATTTTTTCCAGCTCTTGCTTGAAGTTCTCGCGGGTGATCAGGGTGACGTCGTCCATGGCGGTGTATTTCGGCGGCTCTTTGCCGGTGGTGACCCACTCGTACATCATCTCGGCTGTCTTGTAGCCTTCGATGTGCGGGCTCGGCAGCATCGAACCGAAGAAGCCGCTGTTAGGCTTTTTCAGTTCGCCGATGGCGTCGGTGCCATTGATGCCGATGCCGATCACATTGGCCGCGGCAAACCCGGCGGCTTCTGTGGCGCGCACGCCGCCCAGCACGGTGTTGTCGTTCATGCCGCCAATGATCAGGTTCTTCGCCGCGCTTGGCAGTTTCACCAACGCCGAGTTGGTGGCGTCCATGCTGCCTGGCACATCGAGAGTTTTCAGTGCGGCGAAGAGGATGTGATCCTTCGGCATGCCTGCGTCTTCGAGGGCCTTGACCGAGCCGTCGGTGCGCTTCTTGCCGGTGTCGAGTTCGTTGTAGGTGTTGACGACCGCGTAGGTGTCTTTCCAGTCCCAGTTGCGTTTTTTCGCTTCGGCAGCCATGGCGGCGCCCTGCTTCTGACCAACTTCATACGCGGCCATGCCCAGGTACGGCACGTCCTCCATGAACTTGCCGTTGGCGTCGACAAAACGGTCGTCGACGGCAATCACCTTGAGGTCATTGAGTTTGGCTTTGGCCATGATCGCCGGGCCGAGCGACACGTCAGGCGGACAGATCACAAAGCCTTTGGCACCGTTGGCGGCGAGGCTGTCGATGGCCGACAGGGTTTTTTCGCCATCCGGGACGGCGATCTTGATGAGTTCAAACCCTCTGTCCTTGGCGGCTTTCTCGGCGAAGGCCCACTCGGTCTGGAACCACGGTTCCTCGGCCTGCTTGACCAGGAAACCGATCTTCACGGCATCGGCGGCGAGCAGCGAACTGCTCAGGCTGAACGCGGTGACCGCGAGCGCGGCACTGCACAGGGTACGAATCCCGAAACGACGTTTCATAAGCTGACTCCTTGTTATTTTTTTTGAGCAATGTTTGAAAAGCGGTAAAGCACGTTCCTGCAAAGCCTGTTGAAAATAGTCATATCGTATGATGATTGGATTTCAGACGGATTTCTTCACGTGGAATCCGATCGATCAGTCGTGGTACATCACCGAGCGGCCACCATCGATGGTGATGCACGAAGCATTGATGAATGGCGCTTCATCGCTGGCCAGGAACACCGCTGTCATCGCCACCTCAATCGGCTGACCAATGCGTTTGGGCGGGTGCAGGTCGAGGGCGCGTTGACGCTCGGCATGCGGGTCGGTGAAACCGTTCCAGTAATCGACGTTCAGCTGCGTTTCGATGTAGCCGGGGGCGATGGCGTTGACGCGGATGCCTTTCGCTGCGTACTCGATGCCGAGTGCGCGAGTCAGTCCCAACAACCCGTGCTTGGCCACCGGGTACGGGAAACAGCCGGGAATAATGTGCGAAGAATGGGTTGAGGCAATGTTGATGATGCTGCCGATGCCCTGCTCGATCATTTGCGGCAGGACCGCTTTGCAGCCGTACCACGCGCCGTCAAGGTCGATGGCGAAGCAGCGACGCCAGTCTTCTTCGGTCATTTCCAGCGGATCGCGGAATACATTGACCCCGGCGCAGTTGACCAGCACGTCGATGCGCCCGTGCAGTTCAACGGCGCGTTTGGCCATGGCGTGCAGGTCGGGCTGGCGCGACACATCAGCCTTGATCGCCTGGACGTCAAAGCCTTGCTCGCGCCAATGGGCGGCAACCTTCTCGACTTTTTCGGCCTGAATATCACTGATCAGCAGTTTGGCTTGCTGCGAAGCGAAGGCTGCGACGATGGCTTCACCGATACCCTGAGCGGCACCGGTGAGCAGCACGACTTTGTTTTTCAGACGCTCGCCCTTCGGCGGTGCGGGCACCGGCGGCAGGGAAAGAGGTTCAGCCATGGCTCAAGGACTCCTGTTCGCAAGCGCAAAAAAACCGGGCATTTGACGATGTCCGGTCTGGAGAGCGTTTAGAACTGAACAGGCAGGCGCCACTGACGGCATTGGGCCGTTGCGTGGCACGGACTCCGCGTGGGAGTGCGATGGAAATTCGCTGCATCACTTCACCTGTTTTGTTCTTTTTAAGTGTGAGTGCGTGTTACTGCTGGAGCCGACTATAAACCCGACCGCCAAATAATCTCAATATATAATTTTGCATCCCATATTTTGGGATTCAGCCAGCGAAACGCGTACAGAGCTTTCCTGCAACATCAACACGCATCGACAGCACTGCGCCGTCCAGAGGATGGTTGCGCGGGCTCTCGGCGCTGGTGATGTACAGGGTTTTCAGGTCTTCGCCGCCGAATACGCAACTGGTCGGGCGACTGATCGGCAGATCGATTTTGCGGTCGACCTTGCCATCAGGCGCGAGTCGCAAAAGACAGCTGCCGTCCCAACGGGCGTTCCACACATAGCCTTCGACATCCATCGCCGAACCGTCAGGGCCGCCCTGTTCATCGGGGCCGTACCAGAGATTGGCGACGTCGAGGTTGCCGTCGGTGTGGATGAAATAGCTGTACAACGTGGCTTCCATGCTGTCGCCGAACAACAGCCTGGTGCCGTCGTCGCTCCACAGCAGCGTGTTGGGAATCCCCAGGTTGCGTAGCAATGGCGTGACGCGTTTGTCGGGATCGATACGGAACAGGGCACCGGAACGCCGGACGATCGGCAGATCTTCGCCCCGCTCGCCGATGTTGTTTTGCATGGTGCTGAGCCACAGTCGGCCTTGTCCGTCACAGCGGGCTTCGTTGGGACGATTGCCAGGTTGCGGGTCGGCGACACAGAACAGCGTCAGGCGCGGTTCCAGGCCCGGGGAGTCGAGATCGAGACGATAGACGCCGCTGCTCAGCGTAACCAGCGCATCGCCGCTGGCGCAGGGGATGAACGCAGAAACGTGCTCGGGCATTTGCCAGATCTGCACGTTCTGGCCGATCAGGCGCAGGGCCTGTTGGCCGGCGATATCGACCCAGTACAGCGCCTGGGTCGGCGCGTCCCAGAACGGGCCTTCACCGAGTTGGGCGCGGTGCTGGGTCAGTGCGGTCCAGGTCATTTCAACTCCTTGGATCTTGTAGTTTTTTTCAGTGTGGGAGCGATATTGGATATTTAGCCGGCCTTTTTGTCGGCCATGACTTTTGGGTAAAACCGTTTGATCGCCAGGTCTGCGTTGTCGATCAGGGTCATGCAGGCCCACACACCGCGCGCAGAATCGCGAGCGGCGATGGCGTCGGCCATGTCTTTGTGGATTGGCAAGGTGCGGCGCAGTTCATCCGGATCGGCCGCCGAGACTTCAAACGAAACGGCCAGCAACGCACCGAGCGCCGGGACCATCTGTTCAATGAACTGATTATGGCTGGCGGCAAGAATGCACTCGTGGAAGGCCTGATCGGCACGGTTGTAATCGCCGCCGCTGTCTACCGCGCGCTCGAGGGCGTTGTAGGCCAGTTGCACGGCGTCGATCTGCTCCAGCGTCGCGCGCTCGCAGGCCCAGCGCACAGCCATGGGTTCAATGGTGCGGCGCAGGTCGAGCAAATCATCGACGAAGTTTTCCGGCAGACCATTGCGTGACAGCCAACCGACGACCTGGGGATCGAACAGGTTCCAGCGGCGCACCGGCAACACGCGGGTGCCGACCTTCGGCCCGACTTCAAGCATGCCTTTGGCAACGAGGGTTTTGATCGCTTCACGAATGACGGTGCGGCTGACGCCGAGCTGTTCGCCCAGATCAGCTTCGACCTTGATGGTCTGCCCCGGTTTGATCTGGCCAGCGGCAATCCAACTGCCCAGCCAGTCAACCGTTGATGCATGAAAGCTGCTGGACATGAACACCTCAAAGCGGATCGCGATGGGTGATCAAGCTAATGATCATACGATTGGGTGTCAAATCAGTTTTTTGTGATCACACAAAAACAATGTGGGAGCGAGCCTGCTCGCAATAGCGGAGTGTCAGTCAATATTTTCGTCGACTGATACACAGCTATCGCGAGCAGGCTCGCTCCCACAGGGATTCGAATTACGGTTCGAGGCCGATACGGAAGAACTCGCCGCCACTCCACACACCGAGCCAGTTCTGCCCATCGATTTTCCGACTGACCGCCAGTTCGACCAATTGGTAGAACACATTGCGATGAATCAACGCTTCAAGGTTGGTACGCACGTGTACGTAAGGCGCAGGCTCTTGAGTGACCGGATCGATCTCAACTCGAATCGGATGCTCCGGCCCAGCCTCAGCGGTTTCGTCGACATTGGTGGTAAAGCGCAGCACCTGCGCCTCACCCTCGCCTTCAACCTCGACGGCAATCGCCACAAACGGCGCGTCGTCGACCTTGATGCCGACCTTCTCGACCGGCGTAATCAAAAAATAATCATCGCCGTCGCGGCGGATGATCGTGGAGAAGAGCTTGACCATAGGCTTGCGCCCGATCGGCGTGCCCAGGTAATACCAAGTGCCGTCCCGGGCGATGCGCATGTCGATGTCGCCGCAGAAATCCGGGTTCCACAAGTGCACCGGTGGCAGGCCTTTGGTTTTGGGGATTTGTCCCAACAGGTCATTGGCTTTTTGCGGGCCACTCATGGCGTACTCCTTGAAATTACTGGTTGCCGATCCCCAACAGGCTGCGCGCGTACTGCGCCAGCGGTGGGCCGATCAGGTCTTCGGGTTTGCTGTCGTGGAACGTCAGTAAACCGCCACGACTCTTGATCCGTGCAGTATCAATCAAATACTGGGTGCTGGTCTCGATCAACATGATCTGAATCACGCCGCCGTCGATACCGAGGCGATCCACAGCCTCCTCATCCAGCCACTCATCAGAGTTGCCGATGCGGTCGTCTGCCTTGGCGAAACGGGTATAGAGCAGGTAATGCGCACCCGCGTCACGGGCTTCACCCATTGCCTGATCGAGGCCTTCCGGCGCACGGGCGCGGCGAACCATCGGGAAGTATTCGATAAAGCCTTTGAACGCTTCCTCGGCGACCACGTTCGGCCGCGGATACGAACCACCCGGCGGCGCAAACGCGCCCTGGGCGATGTAGATAAACGAATCCGGCTGAATACGGAAGTTGTTCACGCGGCGGCTGTCGCTGTGGTCCAGCAGCCCCGCGTCGCTCATCTGATAGCGAGTGCCTTCGGCCATATCGCTGACAGTCATACAGCCGCCAAGCGCCAAAATGGCCAGCAGCAAAACCAGGCTACGCATCCTTATCCTCCAGAAGCCGGTGACGGAAAACCGGCGAATGGGCGTTGAATGCAGCTTTTGCGCCAGCTCGGGAACTTCGTCTATCTACAGGACGCTTTCGCGAACAGGCTCGCTCCCACAAGTGGAACGCATTCCAGATGTGAGAGCGAGCCTGATCGCGAATGGGAATATCAGCCGCCGATGATTTTCATGATGGTTGCGCCGCCGGAAAATGCCACTTCCTGCTTGTCGCCCAAGGCCTTCACCAGCAAGCGTTGTAGCGCAGGCAGTGCCTCGTGACGCGGTTTGTCGAGCAGATCGCCGACGTAGTGGCGGTTGCTCGACGACAGGCAACCATGCAGCCAACCGGTCGACGACAGGCGCAGGCGTGAGCAGGTTCGGCAGAAAGGCACGCTTTCATTGGCAATCACCCCAAAATGGCCCACCCCGGCAATCGCGTAACGCACCGCCGTAGCGTCGACAGGGGCATCAGCTTGCGCGTACTCGTAACGCTCACCGATCAGCTCCAGCAATTGTTGAAGACTGACAAACTGTTGCAGGAAGGCATTGGAGTCTTTGGCCAGGTGGCCCATGCGCATCAGCTCGATAAAGCGCAGCTCATACCCGCGCTCCAGGCAGTAGTCGAGCAACGGCATGACCTGATCAAGATTCTGGCCGCGCAACGGCACCATGTTGACCTTGATCTTCATCCCCGCCGCTGCGGCCTTGTCCATGCCGTCGAGCACGGTGGCCAGGTCGCCGCCGCGGGCAATGCTGCGGAACGCGTCGGCGTCGAGGGTATCGAGAGAAACATTGATCCGGCGCAGACCGGCATCCACCAGCAGCGGAAGTTTCTTGGCGAGGAGTTGACCGTTGGTGGTCAGACTGATGTCTTCCAGCCCCATCTTGCCGACGGCGGTCATGAACGATTCAAGTTTGGGGCTGACCAGCGGCTCGCCACCGGTAATGCGCAAACGCTCAATGCCAGCGGCTTCAATCAGATACGCCACGCCGCGCGCCATGGCGTCGGCCGACAGCTCATCCTGCGCAGCTACCAACCGCTTGCCGTTGGGCACGCAGTAGGTACAAGCGTAATTGCAGGCTGAAGTCAGGCTGATCCGCAAATTGCGAAAACGCCTGCCTTGACGGTCAACGATCATGATCACTCCGGCGAAAGGAAATCGAGCAGCTAAAACTTGACTCACAAATCAAGTTTTAGCAAGCCCTATGCCTGAGTATATTCCTGCGGTACTGCGCCATGTAACGAAATCATTGCGCAATAAGGCAGCTGAATGGCTCAGCTGCTCGGCGTTTCGGGGTCGCGCTTGCGCTTGTTGCCCATGCGCACGCCGATGTCCATCAGGAACTGGAAGAAACCTTCCTGATCTTCCAGCACATTGCTCCAGAACGGCGAGTGATACAGCGCGACAGCGCCGTGCACCAATGCCCAGGACGCGCAGTAGTGGAAGTACGGCGGCACGTCTTCGAGCTTGCCTTCACTGATGCGCCCCTTGATCAGCAGGGTCAGGCGTTCGAAGTTCGAGGCACGGATCTTGTGCAGCTCCTCGACCATTTCCGGCACCTGGTTGCCCTTGACCACCTTCTCTTCGAGACGATCGAACAGACGGTAGCGCTGCGGATCACGCATACGGAATTCGAAGTAGGCACGGGACAGTGCTTCCTTGTCCTTGTCGACATCGGCCGAATGCAGCAGCTCGTTCAAATCGCGCTCGTAATCGAGCATCAGGCGCAGATAGATCTCGGCCTTGGACTTGAAATGTTTATAGATCGTGCCTTTGCCGATACCTACGGCATCAGCAATCATCTCGACGGTGACACTGTCTTCACCTTGGTCGAGGAACAGCTTGAGCGCGGTATCGAGAATTTCTTGCTCGCGGCGACGAAACTCACGGACCTTACGAGGTTCTTTGTGCATAAGAAAAAGGTCTGAAGGGTCAAAATTCGAAGCCGCGTATTATGCCTAACTTGCGCAAAAATGCACGGATCATCCGACCACATCTGTGTTTCTTGTTCATTTTGAGAACGTTTTGGGCGCAATGAGAACTCAACTGAAGCGAACGTATTCCAAATTTGTTTAAAAACCACGGCCCGCTAACTGGACTGCACGCCAGACTGATCAATACTTCAACTGTCGGACGGCATCTCCCCCAAGTGCCGTGCCGATAAAGGTACCAACGGACCGCGTGCCTTTGTTTTACTCCTAATGGTCTTAACCCGGATTCACCCCCCAGAACCCGGGTTTTTTTTGCCTGCGATTCAGACCTTCACATGAGCCAGCGGGAACAGCCGCTTGAAGTTTTCGGTCGTCTGCTCGGCAAAACGCTCGTAATTCTCACCACGCAGCATCGCCAGGAACTCTGCCACTTCACGCACGTATTGCGGCAGGTTCGGCTTGCCGCGATAAGGGATCGGCGCCAGGTACGGCGAATCGGTTTCAACCAGCAGACGATCCGCCGGAACTTTGCTCGCCACATCACGCAGCGCATCGGCATTGCGGAAGGTCACGATGCCTGACAGGGAAATGTAATAACCCATGTCCAGCGCAGCCTTGGCCATGTCCCAATCCTCGGTGAAGCAATGCAGCACCCCGGCCTGTGGCAACGCGGCTTCACGCAGCAGTTCGAGGGTATCGGCGCGGGCGCCGCGGGTGTGGATGATCACCGGTTTGCCGGTGTGCTGCGCCGCTTGCAGGTGCAGGCGGAACGAGGCCTGCTGCAGTTCGGCGGCTTCCGGCTCGTAGTGGTAATCCAGACCGGTTTCACCGATCGCCACCACTTTCGGGTGATTGAGTTCGTGCAGCAACCAGTCCAGCGCGGGGGCGGCTCCCGGTTGCACATCGAGAGGATGCACGCCGACCGAGCAATCGACATCGTCGTAACGCTCGGCGAGGGCTTTGACGTCAGCGGCGTTGTCGGCGCTTACGCCGATGCACAGAAAATGCCCTACCCCGCGCTCGCGGGCCGCATCGAGTGCGGCATCCAGCGAGCCGTCATGGGCGGTGAGGTCGAGGCGATCCAGGTGACAATGGGAATCTACGAGCATAAAAATACGGCTACTTACATCGTATGAGTGGGACGGTCGGACTTGAGGGCTCCGGCCAGATGGGTTTCGATGCGACTGCGCGCGGTGTTGTCGCCGTCGTTGAACTGCACGCCGACACCGGCTGCGCGATTGCCTTGTGCGCCTTTGGGCGTAATCCAGGTGACTTTGCCGGCAACCGGGATCTTTTCCGGTTCATCCATCAAGTTCAATAGCATGAACACCTCGTCGCCCAGCTTGTAGCTCTTGTTGGTCGGGATGAACAGGCCACCGTTTTTGATGAACGGCATGTAAGCGGCGTAAAGCACCGACTTGTCTTTGATGGTCAGGGACAAAATGCCGTTGCGCGGCCCCGGGCTGACGGGTTCATTCATGTTGACCTCCACTGCTGATGTTCAGAGTCTAGGCGCACACCATCGTTTTTGCGGGGATCACCGCTGGCCTGGCAGTCCTGCCCATTGCACCAACAGCGCTTCCAGCAACAGCGCCGGATTGAGATTGGCCTTGCTCAACACTTTCTGCCGCTGCGCGAGAATCCAGTCCTGAATATCGAGCACTTTGCCTTGGGCGCTTTTCTGCGCCAGGTACTGCACCACTTTGCGCATGTCGTTCAGACCGAGGCCGGCTTCGTCCTCAGTCAGTTGATAACGCAGGATCAGGCTCGACCAGTCACAGAACCAGTCAAACAGGCGCAGCATCGGAATGTTTTTCCATTCTTCGGCCAATTGCGTTGGCGATTGCTGCTGCTTGAGCAACTTCTTCACCCCTTCGACCACTTGCGCGCGCTGTTCGCGTACGCCCTGGGACTGAAGAGTGACCGCCATCAACGGCGAACCGGCGGCCAGCGTCAGCAGTTCGACACGCTCCGCTTCGGAACACTCCGGCAGGGCCTGAGCCAGCCATTGCAGGCTCATCGCCTCACCCGGCAGCGGGCAGGCCTGCTGCACACAACGACTCTTGACCGTCGGCAACAAACGGCTCGGCTGATGGCTGACCAGCAACAACACCGTATTGCCGGAAGGCTCTTCAAGGCTCTTGAGCAAGGCATTGGCGGCATTGATATTCATCGATTCCGTGGGCTCGATCAGCACCACCTTGCGCCCACCCAGTTGCGCGGTCTGCACCACGAAACTGACCAGATCGCGCACCTGATCGACCTTGATCGCCTTGTCGGCTTCTTCCGGCTCGAGAATGTAATTGTCCGGGTGGCTGCCAGCCTTGAGCAGCAGGCAGGATTTGCATTCACCGCAAGCCTCCGGCGTCGGGTGCTTGCACAACAGACTGGCCATCAACCGCTCGGCCAGTGCGCGTTTGCCGATCCCGGCCGGCCCATGCAGCAGATAAGCGTGAGCATGCTGGCTACGTCCGGCCAGTTGCTGCCAGAGGCTGTCCTGCCATGGATAGGCCTCAGCCACGGCTCAGCTCCAGCAAGTTCGGAATCAGGGTATCCAGCGATTGTTGAACCTTGACCAACGGCTGACCGGCATCGATGCGCACATAGCGCGCAGGATCGGCTTCAGCACGCTTGAGGAATGCACTGCGCACCGCCTCGAAAAATGCCCGGCCTTCGAGCTCGAAGCGATCGAGGCGACCGCGAGCGCTGGCACGAGCCAGGCCGATTTCTACCGGCAGGTCGAAAATCAGCGTCAGGTCCGGGCGCAGATCCCCCTGCACGAAAGCCTCCAGCGTCGCGATACGCTCCAGCGACAAACCGCGACCGCCTCCCTGATAGGCATACGTCGAATCGGTGAAGCGATCACACAGCACCACCGCACCGCGCGCCAGCGCCGGGCGAATCACCTCGGCCAGATGCTGAGCACGCGCGGCGAACACCAGCAGCAGTTCGGTATCCGGGTTCATGACTTCGTCGGCCGGGGCCAGCAGCACATCGCGAATCCGCTCTGCCAGTGGCGTACCGCCGGGCTCGCGGGTCAGCACGACCTCGACACCAGCGGCGCGCAAACGCTCGGCGAGGTATTCGCGATTGGTGCTCTTGCCGGCGCCTTCCGGGCCTTCCAGGGTGATAAACAAGCCAGTCACAGGCAGTCCTTAATAAAAGTCATTGCGTGTTTTGTGGTGCGTCGGCGTCAGGAGTCGGCGCGGATTCCTCAGTCGGAACCTGCGGCAGCGACTCGGGCGCAGTATTAGGCGATGCCGCAGGAATCGACTCCTCGGCGGCCGGTGCCGCTTCCGGCGTAGTTGCCGGCGCCGGGCTGGAGCGGTAATCGGCACGGCGCTTGAGCTGAAATTCACGCACCGCATTGTTATGCGCATCGAGATCGTCAGAGAACACATGGCTACCGTCGCCACGGGCAACAAAGTAGAGGCTGGTGCCTCCCACCGGGTTCAGCGCCGCGTGAATGGCTTCACGCCCGACCATCGCAATCGGCGTCGGCGGCAAGCCGGGAATCACGTAAGTGTTATACGGCGTCGGCTCCTTGAGGTGAGCGCGGGTCAACTTGCCGGTGTAGCGATCGCCCAAACCATAGATCACTGTAGGATCGGTCTGCAGCTGCATGCCCAGCGCCATCCGGCGCACAAAAACCCCGGCAATCTCGCCGCGCTCCTGCGGTACACCGGTTTCCTTCTCGACCAGGGACGCCATGATCAGCGCTTGATAAGGTTCTTTGTACGGCGCATCGGCAGCGCGTTTTTCCCACTCTTTGGCCAGCACTTCGTCGAGACGCTCAAAAGCCTTTTTCAGCAGCTCGGTATCGGACACGCCGCGCACGAAGCGATAGGTATCGGGGAAGAAACGGCCTTCCGGGAACAGGCCTTTGTGGCCAATCTTCGCCATCACGTCGCTGTCGCTCAAACCATTGATGGTCTGTTCGATTTTTTCATCTTTCGCCAGCGCAGCACGCACCTGGTGGAAATTCCAGCCCTCAACCAGCGTCAGGCTGTACTGAACCACGTCGCCACGCTTCCACGAATCGATGAGACCGTTGACGGTCATCCCGGGCTGCATGCGGTATTCGCCAGTGTGGATCGGCGTGCCAGCGAGATTGAAACGCCAATAGACCCGTAGCCAGAAAGCGTCTTTGATGACGCCATCGCTTTCGAGTCCAAGGAAGGTACGGGTCGGTGTAGAGCCTTTCGGCACATCCAGCAGTTCTTCCTGCGTGATGTTCAAGGGCTGTTCCAGCGCGGAGTGAATCTTCCAGGCGCTGGCGCCCAACAGCAGCCCTGCCAGAACCAGTCCGGTTTCCAGCAGCAGCAATAATTTACGTCTCACAAATCAGGCATCCAGTAGGGCGCGGGCAATGGCTTGCAGTTTACGGGTGAGCGGGCCAACCGGCCAGCTCAGTGCAGCGTAGGCGCGTACCGGCCAGACGCCATATACGCTGTTGCAGACAAACACTTCATCGGCCCATTGCAGCTGTTCTAGGCCGATATCGACGGTTTGGGTGGGGATGGCCAATGACTCGGCCTGAAACAATATTTCCGCGCGCATCACACCGGCGACACCGCAGCGTTTCAGATCGGGCGTGATCAACACACCATCGCGCACCAGAAACACGTTGCTGAACACCCCTTCGATCACTCGACCGGCCTGATCAAGCATCAAGCCCTCAGCGTGCTCGCTGTCTTGCCATTCGGCGCGGGCGAGTACTTGTTCCAGTCGATTGAGGTGTTTGAGTCCGGCAAGCAATGGCTGTCTGGACAGGCGCGTATTGCACGGAAACAGGCGGATGCCATGTTCGGCATGCGCAGCAGGATAAGCCGCCGGCGGATTGCCTTGCAGGATGCGTCGACCCGGCGCCGCAGGGTCAGGCGCGTAACCGCGCAAACCGTCGCCACGGGTGAGGATGAGTTTAAGCACACCCTCGTCCATCGCGGCAGCGTAGCTCAGCAGTTCGTGGCGAATCAGCTCGATATCGGCAGCGATAGCCAGACGCGAGCAGCCATCGGCCAGCCGCGTCATGTGTCGATCAAGCAATACCGGCTGGCCGTCATGCACGGCAATGGTCTCGAACAGACCATCGCCGTAAGCCAGGCCGCGGTCTTTCAGCGACAGAGTGTCAGCCGGTTGACCGTCGACCCAGCTGTCCATCAGCCTGCGAACCGACGGAACGCCAAGGTACCGTTGGTGCCGCCAAAGCCGAAGGAGTTCGACAGCACGACATCGATGTCCATGTTGCGCGCGGTGTGCGGCACGAAATCGAGATCACAGCCTTCGTCCGGCTCATCAAGGTTGATGGTTGGCGGCGCTACCTGGCTGTTGATCGCCAGGATGCTGAAGATCGCCTCGACCGCTCCGGCCGCACCCAGCAGGTGGCCCGTCATGGACTTGGTGGAGCTGACCGCCAGTTTATAGGCGTGCTCACCGAACACCGACCTGATCGCGTTGGCCTCGGCAAGGTCGCCGGCCGGGGTCGAGGTGCCGTGGGCATTGATGTATTGCACTTGATCGGCGTTGATCTTCGCGTCGCGCAAGGCGTTGGTGATGCAGCGAGCTGCACCCGCGCCGTCGGCAGGTGGCGAAGTCATGTGGAACGCATCGCCACTGGTGCCGAAACCGATCAGCTCGGCGTAGATGGTCGCGCCGCGCGCCTTGGCGTGTTCGAGTTCTTCGAGCACCAGTGCACCGGCACCGTCGGACAGTACGAAACCGTCACGGCCCTTGTCCCAGGGACGGCTGGCGCGAGTTGGCTCGTCGTTGCGGGTCGACAGCGCACGGGACGCGCCGAAGCCGCCCATGCCCAGACCGCATGCGGCCATTTCGGCACCGCCGGCAATCATCACGTCGGCTTCGTCGTACATGATGTTGCGCGCCGCCATGCCGATGCAGTGCGTACCGGTGGTACACGCTGTAGCAATGGCGTAGTTAGGTCCCTGTGCGCCCAGATGGATGGACAGGAAACCGGAAATCATATTGATGATCGAGCCTGGCACGAAGAATGGCGAGATTCGACGCGGGCCCGTCTCATGCAAAGTACGGCTGGTTTCTTCGATATTGGTCAGACCGCCGATGCCCGAACCCATGGCCACGCCAATGCGTTCACGGTTGGCGTCAGTGACTTCCAGGCCAGCGTTGCGTACGGCTTGAAAGCCAGCCGCGAGACCGTACTGAATGAACAGGTCGAGCTTGCGCGCTTCCTTGACCGACAGGTATTCCTCGACATTGAAGCCCTTTACCGAGCCGCCAAAGCGGGTGGAATAGGCAGAAAGGTCGGTGTGTTCGATCAGACCAATGCCACTGCGGCCAGCCAGAATGCCCTGCCAACTGCTTGGCACATCCGTGCCCAGTGGCGACAACATACCCATACCGGTGACTACGACGCGTCTACGCGACACAGCACTCTCCTTTTTCAAATGACGACTTTGCATCAGGCCTAAAGAAAAAACCGCACGCCGTGATGGCAGTGCGGTTTTTCCATGACAGCAAGCAACGATTACAAGCTATTAAGCCTGGTGGTTTGTAACGTAATCGATTGCAGCTTGTACAGTAGTGATCTTCTCAGCTTCTTCGTCAGGGATTTCGGTCTCGAATTCCTCTTCCAGAGCCATCACCAGCTCAACGGTGTCAAGGGAGTCGGCACCCAGGTCTTCTACGAAGGAAGCGGTGTTAACCACTTCTTCTTCTTTAACACCCAGTTGCTCGGCAACGATTTTCTTGACGCGCTCTTCGATGGTGCTCATACCTTGTTTTCACTCCTAATGGACAAATTCAGGCAGCTGGCCAGTGGGTAAGTGTATAGAAAGACTTTTCAGTTTTTCAACTGAAAGCTTCACTCCTCAAACCCTGCAGCCCTCTGCCTATAAATAGATTGCAGCTTTATAACGGATTTTAGACAGCTCGTATGACATTTTTTTGAAGCAATCCGTCACATTTTACTTACATGTACATCCCACCGTTCACCGGGATTGTAGCCCCAGTAACGTATGCCGCACCGTCGGATGCAAGAAAAGCGACCACAGACGCGATCTCTTGAGCTTGTCCCAGACGACCCAGCGGAATCTGCGTCTGCAAGGCTTCACGCTGTGCTTCAGGCAGTTCGCGGGTCATATCGGTGTCGATAAACCCTGGGGTTACCGAGTTGACCGTAATCGAACGCGAACCGACTTCACGCGCCATTGCACGGCTGAAACCTTCCAGACCGGCCTTGGCGGCTGCATAGTTTACTTGGCCTGCGTTGCCCATGGCACCCACCACCGAGCCAATACTGATAATTCGACCCCAACGGGCTTTGGTCATGCCGCGCAGAACGCCCTTGGACAGGCGATACAGACTGTTCAGGTTGGTATCGATCACGTCGTACCATTCGTCATCTTTCATGCGCATCATCAGGTTATCGCGGGTGATGCCGGCATTATTGACCAAAATCGCCGGCGCACCGAACTGCTCCTGAATGGTCGCGATCACTTTGCTGACGGATTCGTCGCTGGTGACGTTGAGTTCCAGACCGGTACCCTGAATGCCGTGCTCTTTGAGCGTGGCGGCAATCGCCTCGGCACCCTTGGCGGAGGTTGCGGTACCCACAACGATGGCGCCCTGACGGCCCAGTTCCAGTGCGATAGCCTGGCCGATACCGCGGCTTGCACCGGTGACCAGTGCAACTTTACCTTGCAGACTCATGCAAGTTTCTCCTGATTCAGGCCTGCGCTGCACGAGCGGCAGCGAAGGCGTCTGGGGTATTGAGGTTGGAAGTCGAAACGCCTTCGGCGCAACGTTTGTTCAGACCCGCCAGTACTTTGCCCGGGCCACATTCGACCAGATTGGTCGCGCCCTTGGCGGCCAGTGTCTGTACGGACTCGACCCAGCGTACTGGCTTGTAGAGTTGTTCGAGCAGATCACGCTTGAGGGTTTCCAGATCGGCCGGCACTTGTGCGCTGACGTTCTGTACCACCGGGATCTGCGGCGCCTGCCAGTTAATGGCGGCAATGGACTCGGCAAAGCGCTCGGCAGCCGGACGCATCAGCTCGCAGTGCGACGGCACGCTCACCGGCAGCGGCAAGGCACGCTTGGCGCCACGCGCCTTGCAGCCCTCAATGGCGCGCTCGACGGCAGCCTTGGCACCGGCCACTACAACCTGACCCGGGGAGTTGAAGTTGACGGCGCTGACCACTTCGCCCTGTGCCGCTTCAGCACAGGCCGCCAGCACGTCAGCGTCTTCCAGACCCAGAATGGCAGCCATGCCGCCCTGCCCGGCCGGAACCGCTTCCTGCATCAGCTGGCCACGGCGCTCAACGAGCTTTACCGCATCAGCCAGACTCAGGCTGCCGGCAGCCACCAGCGCGCTGTACTCACCCAGGCTGTGACCGGCAACAAATGCCGGACGCGCACCACCTTCAGCAAGCCACAGACGCCACAAGGCGATCGATGCGGTCAGAATGGCCGGTTGGGTTTTGTCGGTTTGATTAAGCAGCTCTTCCGGCCCCTGCTGGGTCAGTGCCCACAGGTCATAGCCCAGAGCAGCGGAGGCTTCTTGGAAAGTTTCGAGGATCAATGGATGTTGCGCGCCCAGCTCGGCCAGCATGCCGAGGGACTGCGAACCTTGTCCTGGAAAGACGAATGCGAGGGAAGCAGACATGTAACAAGCCCCTAATGATCTTGTCGTCGGAAAATGACGCCCCACTGGGGGACGCAAGAAACTGACAGTTGGATGGCCCTTTGAACCGGGCGGTCACATTTAAGCATTGTCCGACGAAAACGCCTAAGACAACAAATCCTCCAGACGCCCGTGAAGGCGCTCGGGCAGGTTCTCCTGAATCTCGATCAGCGCACGCTGAATCGCACTCTGAAAGCCCTGAACTCCCGCCGAACCGTGGCTTTTCACCACAATGCCCTGCAAGCCAAGGAAGCTTGCCCCATTGTGTCGCGCCGGTGCCAGATCTGCCTGCAAGCGCTTCATCAATGGCAGCGCCAAGGCACCGATTGCGCGCGAAGCCATGTTCTTTTTGAACAGCGCCTCAATGCGCGCAGCAATCATCGTGGCCAGGCCTTCGCTGGACTTGAGCAGAATGTTGCCGACAAACCCGTCGCACACCACCACATCCGCCTCACCGCGATACAGGCCGTCACCTTCGACAAAACCGATGTAGTTAATGCCTCTGGCCGCCTGCAACAGCGTTGCCGCCAACTTGACCTGTTGATTGCCCTTGATGTCTTCGGTGCCGATGTTCAGCAACGCCACCCGAGGGCGAGCAATACCCAGCGTCTGCGCCGCCACCGAACCCATCACCGCAAACTGCAACAGATGCTCCGCACTGCAATCGACGTTGGCGCCAAGATCAAGCAACTGGCAATAACCTTTCTGCGTCGGAATGGCGGCAACCATCGCGGGACGATCGATACCCGGCAAGGTCTTCAGCACATAGCGCGACAGCGCCATCAAAGCTCCGGTGTTGCCGGCACTGACACAGGCTTGAGCCTTGCCATCACGCACCAGTTCAAGAGCAACACGCATCGACGAGTCCGGCTTGCCACGCAGGGCCTGAGTCGGTTTTTCGTCCATGGTGATGACTTCGCTGGCCGCAACAATCGTCAGGCGCGCGCGATCGGCAGCCGATTGGCCATTGATCAATTCTTCAAGAAGGGAGGGTTGACCGACTAGGGTCAGGTGCAGCGAGGGTGTAGCAGACAGGCAAGCAAGGCTGGCCTGAACAATGCTGCGGGGACCGAAGTCCCCGCCCATTGCGTCAATCGCGATGACTTGAGCAGACAAGTGATTACTCGTCAGCGCCCTTGTCGATCACTTTACGGCCACGGTATACGCCTTCTGGCGATACGTGGTGACGCAGGTGAATTTCACCAGTGGTTTTTTCTACAGACAGAGTGCTCGCCGTCAGGGCGTCGTGCGAACGACGCATGTCACGGGCAGAGCGGGATTTTTTGTTCTGCTGAACAGCCATAATTGATTAACTCCTAAACGTTTGGGTCACGCTTTAACTGCGCCAATACACTGAACGGGTTGGACCGCGTTACCTCGTCCTCGCTCGGTTCGGGCTCATCTGACCCCGCCGGCTGCTGGCATTCTTCCGGATGATGAGCAGGCACGATAGGCAAGGCAAGCAAAAGCTCCTCCTCGACCAGTGACTGCAGATCCAATGGATCTTCGCCCAGTTCCAGCACGTCATAACCTTTCGGTAACGACTGGGTATTCGCACCCTCCTTAACCACAGCGTAACTGCATTCGCTGTGGATCGGCAGGGTGACCAGCTCAAGACAACGCTGGCAAACCATTTTGACCTCGGTGTCGATAAAGCTGTGGATTACCACAGATTTACGTTCATCTCGTTCAAAAACGAATTTCGCCTGCACCGTACCGACAGTGTCGGAAAGCGGGTCGCAGAGTCTCTTCAAATCGGCCAGTAGCAGCTCACCTTGGATGGTGGTGCCACGATCAGCCAATTTGCGCGGGTCAACGTGAGGTGGAATCGGGTCATTCAACATAGGCGCAGCATTATAGGGATGCCCCCACCCATGTCAAAGGAAATTGTGCCCTGTCCGTCACTTGCGTGCCTCCGCTAGAATTCACATCTGCCTCAGGAGACGCAAATGCTGCCTTTATTACTTGCTTCAAGCTCGACTTATCGCCGGGAATTGCTCTCCCGCCTGCACCTGCCATTCGTCTGCAGCTCGCCAGATATCGATGAAAGCCACCGTCCCGGCGAACCAGCGATCGAGCTGGTCAAACGTCTTGCAGAACAGAAGGCCCGAGCATTGGCCGACAGCCACCCCGCTCATCTGATTATTGGCTCCGATCAGGTGGCCGTACTCGGCGACCGGATCATCGGCAAGCCGCACACTTTCGACAAGGCCCGCGAGCAACTGATGGCCGCCAGCGGCGCCAGCGTGACTTTTCTCACCGGCCTAGCGCTGCTCAACAGCCAGACAGGGCAATGCCAGGTCGACTGCGTACCGTTCACAGTGCACATGCGCCAGCTCGATCAGGCACGGGTCGAGCGTTACCTGCACATCGAGCAGCCTCACGACTGCGCGGGCAGCTTCAAGGCTGAAGGTCTGGGCGTGAGCCTGTTCCAGTCCACCGAAGGCCCTGACGCTACCAGCCTGATCGGTCTGCCGCTGATTCGCCTGATCGACATGCTGCTACTTGAAGGCGTACAGATTCCTTAAAGCAAAAATCGCAGCCAGCGGCAGCTCTTACAGGGTTCGCGTCATCGCAAATAATGCGAATGAACATCGAACCTGCAGGCGCTGCCGCAGACTGCGATCTTTTGATCGCTACAACCAATTAACGCAACGATGGCCCGTGGAAGCCCATCCACATCGCCAACTGCTCGGCCACACTGGCGCCAAGTTTCTTCGAGAAGCGGTCAAACGGCGATTCCTGGACGGTGAAGTCCACCAACTCTTTCTCGCCGACCACATCACGCGCCACCGAACTGGCACTGCCCAGACCATCGATCAAGCCCAGCGGCAGCGCCTGCTCGCCAGACCAGACCAGCCCGGAGAACAGCTCCGGATGCTCTTTGTCCTTCAGGCGATCGCCACGACCCTGCTTGACGCTGTTGATGAACTGCTTGTGCGTGGTGTCCAGCACACTTTGCCAGAACGCCGTTTCTTCAGGCTTCTGCGGCTGGAACGGATCAAGGAACGATTTGTGCTCGCCAGACGTGTACGTGCGACGCTCGACTCCCAGCTTCTCCATGGTGCCGACAAAGCCGTAACCGGCCGCCGTTACACCAATGGAGCCCACCAGACTCGCCTTGTCGGCATAGATCTGATCCGCAGCACTGGCGATGTAATACGCACCAGACGCGCCGAGATCGGAAATCACCGCATACAGCTTGATCTCGGGGTGCAAGCCACGCAGACGCTTGATCTCGTCATACACATAACCGGACTGCACAGGACTACCGCCCGGACTGTTGATCCGCAGGATGACACCCTTGACCTTCTTGTCCTCGAACGCAGCGCGCAGGCTGCCGACAATGTTGTCGGCACTGGCCGGCTCTTTGTCGGCGATCACGCCAGTGACGTCGATCAGCGCGGTGTAGTTGGTGCTGCGAGTGGCGCTTTTTTCCATGTCCATCAGCGGCGTGAAGAGAATCAGCGCGACAAACAGGTAAACAAATGTCAGCAGCTTGAAGAAAATCCCCCAACGCCGCGAACGACGCTGTTCCTGCACACCCGCCAGAAGGGTCTTTTCCAGCAGCTTCCAGCTCTTCTCGTCACCGTCGTCGGCACTTGCCTTGGCCGGTGCTTTCCATTCGTCGGTCATGCCATCCACCCCAGCAAAAACGTATTAAGCCTGCTGTGCCAGCCAGGCATGCAATTCGGAAAAACGGTCTATCGACAGACGCGGCTCGAACTGTTGCAACGATTCGATCGATTGCGCGCCATAACTGACAGCCACCGAATCCATCCCCGCGTTACGCGCCATCAGCAGATCGAAGGACGAATCCCCGACCATCAGCGCCTGTTCGGCACGCACACCGCAATGAGCAAGTATCTGCTCCAGCATCAGAGGGTGCGGCTTGCTCGCAGTTTCATCGGCCGCGCGGGTAATGTCGAAATACTCTTCCCAGCCATTGGCCTTGAGCACCCGATCCAGTCCGCGCCGATTCTTGCCGGTCGCAACAGCGAGGTGATAACCCTGCTCACGAAAGGACGCCATTGATTCGACGACCCCCTCAAACAGCGGCGAAGGCACAGCCTCTGCCGCAATGTAGTGATCAGCGTAATACTCACGAAACAAGGTCATTTCGGCGTCGCTGATTTCGGGATACAAGGTGCGGATCGCCTCGGGCAAGCCAAGACCGATGATGCCTTTGACGGCAAAATCGTCACGCAATTGGAAACCGGAGCGCCTGGACGCCGAATGCATGGCCTCGACGATCCGATGAATGGAATCGGCCAGCGTGCCGTCCCAATCGAAAATCAGCAGTTTGTAATCAGATGGGCGCACTCAATCGCTCCACGGTCTTGGCCCACATTTCATCGACCGGCGCCTGCAAGGTCAGCTTGTCGCCATCCGGCAGCGGCACGGTCAGCATGTAAGCATGCAGGAACAGGCGCTTGCCGCCCAGATCGCGAATTTCCTTGGTGAAACCCTCGTCGCCATACTTGCTGTCGCCAGCAATGCAATGCCCGGCATGCAGGGTGTGAACGCGAATCTGGTGGGTGCGACCGGTCACAGGCTTGGCTTCGACCATGGTCGCGAAGTCGCCAAAGCGGCGCAGCACCTTGAACAGGGTCAGGGCTTCTTTGCCTTCTTCATTGACTTCAACCATGCGCTCGCCGGAACGCAAGTTGCTCTTGAGCAATGGTGCGCTGACTTTCTTGATCGAGGTCGCCCAGTTGCCGCGCACCAGCGCCATGTAGCGCTTGTCGATGCCATCGCCGCGTAACTGCTCGTGCAAATGACGGAGCATGCTGCGCTTCTTGGCAATCATCAGCAGGCCGGAAGTGTCGCGGTCGAGACGGTGAACCAGCTCCAGCTCTTTGGTATCCGGACGCAACTGACGAAAGGCTTCGATCACACCGAAGTTCAAGCCGCTGCCACCGTGAACCGCAATGCCCGCAGGCTTGTTGATCACGATCAGGGCTTTGTCTTCGAAGACAATCGAGGCTTCCAGGCGCTGCAACAGGCCCTGGGCCAGAGGCACGGGTTCGTCACGCTCAGGCACGCGAACGGGCGGCACGCGCACGATATCACCGGCCTGCAGCTTGTATTCGGGCTTGATCCGACCTTTGTTCACACGCACTTCGCCTTTGCGCAAAATGCGGTAAATCAAAGTCTTGGGCACACCTTTGAGCCGGGCGAGGAGAAAATTGTCGATTCGTTGGCCGGCATACTCCGGCGAGACTTCAAGCAGTTGAACGCCTGGAGTCGAAGGGGCAGTAGTTGTCATGGCGCGGATGATAACAATTTTTATGGATTTGAAGCACTTAATCATTGCTGCTATAGTCGCGAACGCCGCCAAAAGCGGCCTGGACAGCGGCACCACGGTCAAAAACCGGCCCTGACCAACGCAATTCACCAGGACGCGAGGCCGTCCTACGGGGCTTTCGCTACGTAACGGTGGAGTTTGCAGTTGTAACAAGCGCAGGTGACATAAGGCCTGAATCACACCGCCGAGCAGAGTTTTTACTCGCCTGGCAGGCAAACATTCAAGGCCAGTTCACAAAGTGCAGTCAGCTGTGAATGACCCCGAGCGAAGGCTTCGGAAACAACGCCTAAATTAGCCATGATGCGTGACCTCCCCTTTCGGAGCTCACGGTAAATGCCAACCCGTTGCGGATTCTGCGCGCGGCAGCACCCGAATTATCAGGGATACGTGTAGGGTGGAGATGCACAACCGCTGGACTGTGTAGCATTAGGCTTTATCAAGACGCTTCATCTCGTCCACAGCCGCTGGTTGATTCCTCCTCCTGACTGAGTGCTTAAGTAGCCACAGCAAGCAGGACGCGTACGTCGCGGTCTCGGCCCAATTGGTCGCAATCGCTAGACACGGGAATGGCCAACCACTCCCGACGCACCTGACACCGACCGTGAGAAGTCGTGTGTGCCGAACGCCGTTTCCGGCAGCCCGGAAACCGACGGTACTACATGAAAAGAATGCTGATTAACGCAACTCAACCCGAAGAGTTGCGTGTTGCACTGGTAGATGGTCAACGCCTCTACGACCTGGACATCGAATCCGGTGCACGCGAGCAGAAAAAAGCCAATATCTATAAAGGCAAGATCACTCGCATCGAACCAAGCCTTGAGGCTGCCTTTGTCGACTTCGGCTCTGAGCGCCACGGCTTCCTGCCCCTCAAAGAAATCTCCCGCGAATACTTCAAGAAAGCCCCTGAAGGCCGCGTCAACATCAAGGACGTCCTGAGCGAAGGCCAGGAAGTCATCGTTCAGGTCGAGAAAGAAGAACGTGGCAACAAGGGCGCAGCCCTGACCACCTTCATCAGCCTGGCCGGTCGTTACCTCGTACTGATGCCGAACAACCCGCGTGCTGGCGGTATCTCCCGTCGCATCGAAGGCGAAGAGCGCAACGAACTGCGTGAAGCGCTGAACGGTCTGGTTGCTCCAGCCGACATGGGTCTGATCGTGCGCACTGCCGGCCTTGGCCGCAGCAGCGAAGAAATGCAGTGGGACCTCGATTACCTGCTGCAACTCTGGACCGCCATCAAAGAAGCCTCGCTGGATCGCGCCGCGCCATTCCTGATCTATCAGGAAAGCAACGTGATCATCCGCGCTATCCGCGATTACTTGCGCCAGGACATCGGCGAAGTGCTGATCGACAGCGTTGAAGCCCAGGACGAAGCCCTGACCTTCATCCGCCAGGTGATGCCGCAGTACGCCAGCAAGATCAAGCTGTACGAAGACAGCGTTCCGCTGTTCAACCGCTTCCAGATCGAAAGCCAGATCGAGACCGCTTTCCAGCGCGTCGTCGAACTGCCTTCCGGCGGCTCCATCGTTATCGATCCGACCGAAGCCCTGGTGTCCATCGACATCAACTCGGCCCGCGCCACCAAAGGCAGCGACATCGAAGAAACCGCCCTGCAGACCAACCTTGAAGCGGCTGAAGAAATCGCCCGTCAGTTGCGCCTGCGCGACATCGGCGGCCTGATCGTCATCGACTTCATCGACATGACCCCTGCCAAGAACCAGCGCGCCGTGGAAGAGAAAGTCCGCGAATGCCTGGAAGCCGACCGCGCTCGCGTGCAGATCGGCCGTATCTCGCGCTTCGGCCTGCTGGAAATGTCCCGTCAGCGCCTGCGTCCATCACTGGGCGAAAGCAGCGGCATCGTTTGCCCGCGTTGCAACGGCACCGGCATCATCCGCGACGTTGAATCGCTGTCGCTGGCGATCCTGCGCCTGATCGAAGAAGAAGCACTGAAAGACCGCACCGCCGAAGTCCGCGCCCAGGTGCCGATCCCGGTTGCTGCGTTCCTGCTCAACGAAAAACGCAACTCGATCACCAAGATCGAACTGCGCACCCGTGCCCGCATCATCATTCTGCCGAACGATCACCTCGAAACCCCGCACTTCGAAGTTCAGCGTCTGCGTGATGACAGCCCGGAAGCCGCGACCAACCAGTCCAGCTACGAAATCGCTGCGGCCGCTGCCGAAGTCGAAGAAGTCCAGCCAGCCGCTGCGACCCGCACCCTGGTTCGCCAGGAAGCCGCGGTCAAGACTGCTCCGGCTCGCGCCAACGCTCCGGTTCCGACCGAAGTTGCAGCACCTGCCGCACCAGCGCCTGCTCCAGCTGCCATACCAGAACCAAGCCTGTTCAAAGGTCTGGTGAAGTCGCTGGTCAGCCTGTTCGCTACCAAGGAAGAGCCAGCCGCTCCGGTGGTGGTTGAAAAACCGGCCACCGAACGCCCGGCCCGTAACGAAGAGCGTCGCAACGGTCGTCAGCAGAGCCGCAACCGTAACGGTCGCCGCGATGAAGAACGCAAGCCGCGCGAAGAGCGTGCACCGCGTGAAGAGCGCGCCCCACGTGAGCCGCGTGAAGAGCGTCAGCCTCGTGAAGCCCGTGAAGTTCGCGAGCCTCGTGAAGCCCGCACCGAAGCGCCAGCCGCCCGCGAAGAACGCGCACCACGCGCCCCGCGTGAAGAGCGTGCACCACGCGCTCCACGTGAAGATCGCAAGCCACGTGGCGAGCGTGAAGAACGTGTTCGTGAACTGCGCGAGCCACTGGATGCCGCTCCAGCTGTAGCCGCAGCCGCTGCCGTGACCGCTGAAGAGCGTCCGGCCCGCCAGCCACGTGAAGAGCGCGCACCGCGTCCACCGCGTGAAGAACGTCAACCGCGCGCCGAGCAGGCCGCTGCTGCCGTTGCCGATGAAGAAGAAGTCATCAGCAACGAAGAGCAACTGCCGGAAGACGGTTCGGAGAGCGCCGAAGGCGATCGCCCACGTCGTCGCTCCCGCGGTCAGCGTCGTCGCAGCAACCGTCGTGAGCGTCAGCGTGATGCCAATGGCAACGTGATCGAAGGTTCGGAAGAGTCCGAGTCCGACGAAAACGCTGAAGGCCCAAGCACTGCCGATCTGGCCGCTGGCTTGGCCGTGACTACCGCCGTTGCCAGCAGCGTGATCAGCGCTCCGGCTGAAGCACAAGCTCACGAGCAAGCCGAACGTGCCACCGCCGCTACTCTGGAAACTGCTCCAGTAGAAGCACCGGTTGTTGAAGCCACCACTCCAGTGGAAGTGACAGCAGCTCCGGAAGTTGAAGTAGCACCGGTTCGCGAAACCCAGGCTCAGTTTGAAGCTTTTGCTGAACCTGCCGCCGAACCTGCACGAGTCGTCGAGGCGCCAGTCGTCGCTGCAGAGCCGGTTGTCGAAACCGTCGCTGAAACCGTGACCGAAACCGTGCGTGAAGTTCGCGAAGAGCAGACTGCATTCAACTGGGTAGCTGAGCCTGCCGCCGCTGAAACACCAGCGCCTGCATACGAAGCGCCAGTGGTTGAAGAAGCCAAGGTTGCCGAACCGGCTCCAGCGCCAATCGTTGAAGCGCCAGTCGTCGAGGCTCCAGTGGTTGCCGAAGCACCAGCCCCAGTGGTTGAAACTGCACCGGTCAGCGCGCTGACGCCAAGCGGCCGCGCGCCGAACGACCCGCGTGAAGTGCGTCGTCGCAAGCGTGAAGAAGAGCGTCTGGCGAAGGAAGCCGAGCTGGCAGCAGCTTCTGCTCCGGTTGTTGCCGAGCCAGTGGTTGCGGAAGTGGTTGAGGCAGCTCCTGCCCCGACTGCCGAAGAAGCTACCGTTGAATCGGTAATCGCTGAAGCGCCACGCTCCGTTCAGGACGCGGCACAGCAACACGAAGAGGCCCAGGAAAAAGAACACGAGCCTAAACCACTCGTCTGATTCCGTAAGCCACTAAAAAGCCCCGCCTGAGCAATCAGGCGGGGCTTTTTTATGCGGTTTGGAAGATCAAAGATCGCAGCCTTCGGCAGCTCCTACAGGGGATCGCATTTACATGATCGTTCCCAGGTGGAGCGTGGGTACGATCAATATCAGGGATGCGATCCCCCTGTAGGAGCTGCCGAAGGCTGCGATCTTTTGACTTTGCTGTTACTTAAATACCAGAGCTTCAGGAACGTCGATATCCCACAACACCCCTGGATCATCTACCAACACTTCCACCACCCTTCCCTGCTTGAACAAAGGCCTGGCTCCGCGATCACCGCTCAACGCCAGCAACCCCGAGCCAAACGAACGTCCAAACCCCACAGGATGCCCAAACTCGCCATCCTGCACCGGCACACTCACCGCATCGTCCACCATCGCCGCCGTCACCCGCTCGATACTCGACGGCAAGATAAACGGCATATCTCCCAGCACGATCAGCCAGCCATCAACATCCGGACACGCCGCCACGCCTGCGGCAATGCTGTCGCCCATGCCGGTCGACTCGATCGAGACCACTTCACAGCCATAAGCCTGCGCCATGCGCATCGCCTGCGGTCGCGCTTCAGTCGTCACCAGCACGCGCTTGTCGAGACTGGCCGGCAGGTTCACCAGCACGTGCTCGATCACCGAACGCACGGCGCCATCGCGACCGGTGCAATCGGCCAGCAACTTGTCCTTGTCCGCGCCCGCCACCTGGCGAAAGCGGCTGCCCTCGCCTGCTGCCAACACGATCACTGCGATGGAATGGCTCATGCGCCCTCCACTGGCTTCTTCTGTTTCAACTCGACCCCGTTCTTGATCGCCACGATCTCCGCGAGCAAGGACAAGGCAATTTCCGCCGGCGAGTGACTGCCGATGTGCAGACCGATCGGCCCATGCAAACGCTTGATCGCGTCGACTGACAAACCTAGCTGAGCGAGATTCTCCCGGCGTTTCTGACTGTTGACCCGCGAACCCAGTGCGCCGACATAAAAGGCCGGCGAATCGAGCGCAGTGAGCAACGCCATGTCGTCCAGCCGCGGATCGTGGGTCAGCGCGACAATCGCCGTGCGCTCGTCGGTCTGGATGTTCAGCACCGCATCATCCGGCATACCCGGAACGAAACGACCATGCTGTTCTTCCCAGCCGTAGACGAACTCGGTGCGCGGATCGCAGATCAGCACCTCGAAATCCAGCAGTCGCGCCATGTCCGCCACATACCGCGACAACTGACCGGCGCCGATCAACAGCAGACGCCAGCGCGGGCCGTAAATCGCGCGCAGGGTTTTGCCATCGAACTCCAGCGCGTCGGATTTGCTCGCGGGCGTCAACACCACTTCACCCGTTTCAATGTTCAGCTCACGGGCAACGATCTCGTGGGCTTCACATCGCGCAAGCAGTTCGGCGACCCACGCGGGGTCGCCGACCCGCTCTTCTGTCAGGCGCAACGTGCCGCCACACGGCAAGCCGAACCGCGCCGCCTCTTCACGCGTAACGCCATAGGTGATCAGTTGCACCGGTGGCCCGTCGGTGGCAATGCGCCCGTCGTGCAGCCGGGCGATCAAGTCATCCTCGACGCAGCCGCCGGACACCGAGCCAATTACCACGCCATCCTCACGCAAGGCGAGCATGGCGCCGGGCGACCGCGGCGCCGTGCCCCAGGTCTGCACCACGCTGAACAGCACCACCCGCTGGCCGGCGCGGCGCCATTCGAGCACGCTGCGCAGGACATTCAGATCGACGCTGTCCATCAGGCCTCTGCCTTCTGCCAGCCCTGCAACTGATAACGCACAGGCAGGTTGCGGATGCGTTTGCCGGTAGCGGCGAAGATCGCATTGCACAGTGCCGGCGCAATCGGCGGTACGCCCGGCTCACCGACGCCGCCCAACGGCACATCGCCCGGTGGCGTGACCAGGTGCACGGCAACTTCCTTCGGCGCCAGCGACATGCGCGCCACTTCGTACATATGGAAATTGTCCTGCTGAACCTTGCCGTCCTTGAAGCTGATTTCACCCAGCACGGCGTTGCCCAGGCCCATCACGCAAGCGCCCTCGAACTGCGAGCGAATACGTTCAGGATTGATCTGCGGCCCGCAATCCACGGCGATGTCGGCCTTGTGCACGATCAGCGTGCCATCGTCCTTGACCTCGACTTCAATCACCGCCGCCACGTAAGTGACGAAGCTGTAATGCACCGCCAGCCCCAGGCCACGACCCTTTGGCAGTTGACGACCCCAACCGGCTGCCTTGGCCGCGGTTTCCAGCACGGCGCGCATACGACCGGTATCGATCGGATAACGCTCAGGGGATTCGCCGTAGTTCCACTCTTCGCTCAAGGTACGAGGATCGATCTGCCGGTCCGGGCCAAGCAGCTTGATCTGATATTTGAGCGGATCCACACCGGCCTTGTGCGCCAGTTCATCGACGAAACTCTGGATCGCGAAACCATGAGGAATGTTCGACACCGAGCGATACCAGCCGACCCGTGTGTGTACCCTCGCTTCCGGGTTTTCCAGACGCACATTGGGAATGGCGTAGGCCATGTTGGTGAAGCCCATGCCCAGTTCGAACGCGGCTTCGTGGTTCATGCCCGGCGCAAACAGCGCGGTGATGCTCGGCGCCACGGTGCGATGCAACCAGCCGGACGGAATGCCGTCCTTGCCCACGCCCGCCTTCAGGTATTCGGCGGACACGGTATGGAAATACGAGTTGTGCACGTCGTCCTCGCGCGTCCACTGCACCCGCACGGCCTTGCCAGGAAACTCCTTGGCGAGGATCGCCGCTTCAATGACGAAGTCCGGTTTCGACTTGCGCCCGAAACCGCCACCCAGCAGCGTCACATTGACTGTGACGTTATCGAATGGCACCCCCAGGCGCTCAGCGATGCGTTCACGCGTCACCTGCGGTGCCTGGCTCGGCGCCCATGCCTCGCAAACGCCGTTGTTGAAACGGGCGATGGCCACCATCGGCTCCATCGGTGCCTGCGCCAGATGCGGCAAATAATAAGAAGCTTCCAGGCTGCTGGCAGCACTGCTCAGCGCCTTGTCGATATCGCCGGTGTTGCGCACCACTTTGCCGGGCTTCAGCGACGCGGCTTCCAGTTCCTTGCGATAAGCGATCGAGTCGTAACTGGCGTTCGGGCCATCGTCCCATTCGATCTTCAGCGCCTCGCGACCCTTGATTGCCGCCCAGGTGTTGCTGGCAACCACGGCCACCCCGCCCAACGGTTGAAACTCCGAAGGCAATGGGCGGCCTTCGATTTGAATGACTTTTATCACGCCGGGCACTTTCAGCGCCGCGCTGTCATCCAGCGATTTGACCTTGCCGCCGTACACCGCCGGACGGGCGATGGTCGCGTACAGCATGCCGTCGAAATGCACGTCGGCGCCGTATACCGCGCGGCCTTTGACGATGTCGTCACCGTCGATGGCTTTGGTGCCTTCCTTGCCGATATAGCGAAATTCCGACGGCTGCTTGAGGCGCAGACTGTCGCGCGCCGGTACCGCCAACGCACTGGCTGCAGCGGCGAGCTCGCCATAACCCAGCTCACGCCCGGACGGCTTGTGAATGACTTTGTGCAATTGCGCATGGCATTCGCCCACCGGCACCTTCCATTGCGCTGCCGCCGCTTGCTCAAGCATCGTACGGGCTGCCGCGCCGCAACGGCGCATCGGCTCGTACCAGTGACGCATGCTGCGCGAACCGTCGGTGTCCTGATTGCCGAAACGCACTTCATCGCCAGGCGCCTGCTGCACTTTGACGTGCGCCCAATCAGCTTCCAGTTCGTCGGCGACAACCATGGTCAGACTGGTGCGCACGCCCTGGCCCATCTCGGACCGGTTACACACAACAGTCACCGTGCCGTCGGTGGCGATGCTGACGTAGACCTTCGGATCGTCGATCCAGCCGTTGGGCATGCCATCGGCACCGAACTGCTTCGGCTTATCTTCAGCCAACGCATCCTGCCAACCCCAACTCGCCGCCAGCACCAATGCACCGGTGGCGGTTGCGCCTTTAAGGAAGCCACGGCGACTGAGATTGCTCAGGGCGAAATCATTCGGCAGGCGACTCATGCCTTGGCCTCCTTCAGGTGGGTGGAAGCCTGGCGGATCGCGGTTTTGATCCGGTTATAGGTGCCGCAGCGGCAAATGTTGCCGACCATGGCTTCTTCGATCTGCTCGTCGCTCGGGTCGGGATTGGTCTTGAGCAAAGCGGTGGCCGACATGATCTGCCCGCCCTGACAAAAACCGCACTGGGCCACGGCGCTGTCGAGCCAGGCTTGCTGGACGACTTGCCCGACAGGGTCGGCGTGCAGGTTGTCGATAGTAGTGACGTTCTGGCCGACTACCGAGCCGATCGGCGTGATGCAACTGCGCGCCGGCAAACCATCGATATGAATGGTGCAAGCGCCGCAAAGGCCCATGCCGCAACCGAATTTGGTGCCGTTGTAACCGGCGACATCACGAATCGCCCACAACAGCGGCATGTCTTCGGTGACATCGAGTGAATGGTCTTGGCCATTGAGTTTCAGGGTAATCATGGGCACGCCCGCATATTTTTGGAGGTTATGGGGTCGAGCAATCTGCCGCCGGAAAGTCAGCGGTGGGTTCGCGCAGATCGACTCAGGCTAATGGGCTCTCTTGTGCTGACGGAAAGGTCTGCACCGGGCCTTTGGTGGAGCAAATGAACGGTATCGTTAGCTCGCTAAGTTAACCCAGGATTAACAAAAAAGCCCTGCTGAGACAGGGCTTTCAGTAACGAGCTTTTAACTACATGCTGCAAAGTTGCGAGCTATAAGCTACAAGCTGCAAGAAAAAGCGGTTTGGCACTCATGACGCAGTGTAGCTTGCCGCTTGAAGCTTATAGCTTGTAGCTGCCTCAATACCGATTGGGCTCCATTTCCAGTTCGACATTGAAACGTTTGCTAATGTCTTTCTGGATACGCTGCGCCAAGTCGAGCAACTGCAGGCCGGTCGCCGCGCCGTAGTTGACCAGCACCAGCGCCTGCAACTTATGCACGCCGGCATCGGCCTCACGGAAACCTTTCCAGCCGGCACGTTCGATCAGCCAACCGGCGGCGAGTTTCATCTGCCCGTCCGGTTGGGCGTAGGCCACCAGATCCGGATGCTGCTTCTTGATCTGCGCCACCAGCGCTGCCGGCACCAACGGATTCTTGAAAAAGCTGCCGGCATTGCCGAGCACTGCGGGATCCGGCAGCTTTTCGCTGCGGATGCTGCAGATTGCGCGGCTGACGTCAGTGGGCGTCGGTTGCTCGATACCCTGCTCGGTCAGGCGCTGACGCACCGGGCCGTATTCCAGATGCAGATGCGCGGCGCGGTCGAGCGTAAAACGCACCCGCAGAATCAGCCAACGCCCCGGTTGCTGCTTGAACACGCTGTCACGATAGGCAAAGTTGCATTCTTCGAGGCTGAAATCGCGCAGTTCGCCAGTGTGGCGATCCAGCGCGGTGAGCCCGGCGAACACATCCTTGATCTCGACGCCGTAGGCACCGATGTTTTGCATCGGCGCAGCGCCAACGGTGCCGGGGATCAGGCTGAGATTTTCCAGCCCGGATAATCCCTGCGCCAAAGTGTGCTGCACAAAGGGATGCCACGGCTCGCCCGCTTCGGCTTCGATCACCACGCGACTGCCGTCATCGCTGATCACGCGGATACCGCGCGTGGCCATGCGCAGCACCAGCGCCGCAATGTCAGCGGTCAGCAGCAAGTTGCTGCCACCACCGATTACCAGCAGAGGCACATCGTGAGACTCGGCATACGCCAGCGCTTCGCGGACATCGGCGTCGCAGTGGGCTTCGGCGAACAGCTGCGCGTGAACGTCCACGCCAAAACTGTTGAACGGTTTCAGGGAAACCCGGGGTTGCACCAGCAGACTCATAACCGGCCCTTTACTTCGATCAGCAGTTGGTCACAGGCCGCTTCGATCAGATCCAGCACCTGCTCGAAACCCTGGTCGCCGTCGTAATACGGATCAGGCACTTCATCGACGACACCGGCATAACGACGCAGGAACAGATCCAGCTCGGCCTTGCCAGTGGACGGTTGCAGCGCCTTGAGGTTTCGCAGGTTGCTGTTGTCCATGGCCAGGATCAAATCGTAAGTGGCGAAATCGGCACGGCTGACTTGCTGCGCGCGTTGCGCCGACAAATCATAACCGCGCACCTTGGCCGCCGCCTGGCTACGCTTGTCAGGCGCGTTGCCAACGTGCCAGTCACCGGTGCCGGCGGAGGCCACTTCCACCTGATCGGCCAGCCCCGCTTGACGCAGTTTGTGGCGCAACACCCCTTCGGCCGTGGGCGAACGGCAAATGTTGCCCAGGCACACAAACAAAACCCGCATCAAGCCTCCAGCAGGCGACGAACGCGCTCAAGGTCTTCGACGGTGTCGACACCGGTCGGCGGCGCGATCAGCGCGTCGGCGACATGAATCCGCACGCCGTGCCACAGGGCACGCAGTTGCTCCAGCGATTCAGTGTTTTCAAGCCAGCACGGGCCCCAACTGACGAAGTCCTGAAGAAATCCGGCGCGGTAGGCATAAATGCCGATGTGGCGACGATACGGTACGCCATCAGGCAATTGCTCACGGCTCTTGGCAAACGCATCGCGCGCCCACGGCAAGGTTGCACGGCTGAAGGTCAGCGCCAGACCATTGAGGTCGCTGACGACCTTGACCACGTTCGGGTTGAACAGGGTTTCCACATCTTCGATCGGCTCGGCCAGCGTGGCCATGCGCGCTTCGGTGTGGGCCGCGAGGTTGGCGGCGACCTGATCGATCACGCTTGGCGGAATCAGCGGCTCGTCGCCCTGCACATTGACCACGATTGCGTCAGGCTCAAGGCCCAGTTTCGCCGCGACTTCGGCGAGACGATCGGTGCCGGAGTTGTGATCTTCACGGGTCAGTACCACTTCGGCGCCGAAGCTTTTGCAAGCCTCGACGATGCGCGCATCGTCGGTTGCCACTACCACACGAGTGGCGCTGCTTTTGCTCGCCTGTTCCCAGACGTGCTGGATCATCGGCTTGCCGGCAATGTCCAGCAGCGGTTTACCCGGCAGCCGTGTCGAAGCGTAACGCGACGGGATGACAACGGTGAAGGCAGTGGTCATTTATCCAGACGCTCATCGGTGGTCAGGGTGCGGGCTTCACTTTCGAGCATGACCGGGATGCCGTCACGGATCGGGTACGCCAGGCCGGCGCCCTTGCTGATCAGTTCGGTCTTGTCGGCGCTGAGCTTGAGCGGGCCTTTGCAGATAGGGCACGCGAGGATGTCGAGCAATTTGGTGTCCATGAACATTCCCTGGATAAAAGAGTTAAGGCAAAAGACGATCCGGCAACAGGCGTATCAGCTGTGTGTCGAACCAGGCCACGAAGGCCGGCGACGGCACGGCATCGACCGCCAGATACCACCAGTCGGCAGCCGCGAAGGCACGGCACTTCACCGCGTCCTTTTCAGTCATCACCAACGGCAATGACGGTGTGAAATTCAAGGCCTGCACGCTGTACTCGGCGTGATCGGCAAACGCATGGGGGACTGGCCGCCAGTCTAGCGCTTCGAGGGTATTGAAGAAACGTTGCGGATTACCGATCCCGGCCACCGCATGCAGCGCCTGCCCGGCCGGAAAATGATCAAGCGGCTTGCGTTCGCCATTGCGCAGATTGATCAGCGCGGTGGGTTGCAGGCGGAAAGCGAAACCGTCGTCGCGGTCCTCGGTGGCACCGTTGAACAGCACGCCGTCAACGCTTTGCAGACGTTCGATCGGCTCGCGCAAAGGACCTGCCGGCAAGCAGCGCTTATTGCCCAGGCCACGGGCGGCGTCGATCAGCACCAGCTCCAGATCCCGCGCCAGTCGGTAGTGCTGCATGCCATCGTCGGATAGGATCAGATCCAGCGGTTCACTGGCGCACAAGGCTTTGACGGCGGCGCTGCGATTGGGGTCGATCATCAGCGGCACGCCCGTGCGTTGCACGATCAGCAATGGTTCGTCGCCAGCAATGTCGGCGCTTTGATCGGCCTCGACTCGCCAGGGCAACTGCGGTGGTTTGGCGCCGTAACCACGACTGACCACGCCGACGCGCAACCCCCTGCGCCGGCAATGCTCGATCAACCAGAGAATCATCGGCGTCTTGCCGGTGCCGCCGACCGTGATGTTGCCAACCACGATCAATGGCACCGGCGGCTGATAGATTTCGCCTTCACCGTCGAGAAAACGCTGGCGCTTGCCGATGACGACGCGCCGATAGAGCATTTCCAGCGGCCGCAACAGCGTCAGGGCCGGGTGCCCCTGATACCACGCGGCGAGCAAACGATCGGACAGGCTCATCAGGATTTAGGCGCCGCCTCGACCGTGGTCATGCGCAGATGGCTGAAACCGAGCTTGCCGGCCGCGTCCATGGCGGTGATCACTGATTGATGCTGAGCCTTGCCATCGGCACTGATCGACAACGGCATGCTGGTATCGCCGTTGGATTCTTTCTGCATGGCTTCCATCAGCGTGGCCAGATCGTTTTTCGGCAAAATCTTGTTATTCACCGAAAACACGCCCTCGGCGCTAATGGCGACATCCAGTTGCTTGAGTTGCTGATCTTCGGCCGGCGAGCCGCTGACCGCTTCCGGCAGATCCACGCGCAATTGGGTTTCGCGAGTAAATGTGGTGGTCACGACGAAAAACAGCAGGAGGATGAACACCACGTCGATCAGCGACGCGAGGTTGATGTCTACGGTTTCCCGGGGCTTGCGACGGAATTTCACGCGCGGCCCTCAGCCAGGTCGACGTCACGGTCGCCCTGCACCACTTCAACCAGTTTGATCGCTTCCTGCTCCATGCCCACCACCAGTTCATCGATGCGGCGTTGCAGGAAACGGTGGAAGAACACCGCCGGAATACCGACCATCAGGCCCGCAGCCGTGGTGATCAGCGCTTTGGAGATACCACCGGCCAGAACCGAGGCGTTGGTGGTCATGCCGGAACCGGTGAACGCGCTGAAAATGTCGATCATGCCGAGCACGGTGCCGAGCAAACCCAGCAACGGCGCCATGGCGGCGATGGTGCCGAGTGCATTGATGTAGCGCTCGAGCTCGTGAATGACCCGGGCGGCGGCCTCTTCGATGCACTCTTTCATGATCTCGCGACCATGCTTGGAGTTGGCCAGGCCTGCGGCGAGGATTTCCCCCAGCGGCGAATTGGCGCGCAACTCCTTGAGTTTTTCTTTATTGAGCTGCTTGTCCTTGATCCAGACCCAGACCTGGCCCAACAAGTGCTCGGGGGTGACGCGACTGGCGCGCAGGGTCCACAGGCGCTCGGCGACAATCGCCATGGCCGCGATGGAACTCAGAATGATCGGCAGCATCATCCAGCCGCCGGATTTGACCAATTCCCACACAGTGACAGTCCCCTCGAAAAAGTGCGCCACTTTACCATATAGGGTAAAGATTAAGATCCGCCGCTCCGACGACCGTGATGTCGCCTCCACGCTTGCCTCGCTCAATGGGAGGACAGCGGCGGTTCACGCCAGAAACGCAGGTACTGGCGCATTGTCCACGGTGGTTTGAACGCCCCAAGTTGCAGATGAATGGCACCGTGCTCGGCGCTGTCGTAAATACGCAGCCCTTGCTGGCGATAACGCGCAACGACGGTCGGATGCGGATGACCGAACGAGTTGCCCTGACCACGGGATATCAAGACGGCGTCGGGTTTCAACGCTTTGAGCAATGCCATCGATGATGAACTGCGGCTGCCGTGGTGCGGGGCTTGCAACCATTGAGTAGGCACGTTCAGAGGGCCTTGCAGCAAGACTCGCTCGGCGTGTTTATCAATATCGCCGGTCAGCAGCAGGCGCTCACCATTGGCCTCGATCTGCAACACGCAGGAGCGCTGATTGCTGTCCTGAGCGTCCGCCCATTGCCAGAGTTGAAAACTGACACCGTCCCACTGCCATTGCCGGCCACTTTCACACGCGTGCGCGTTCAGTTCGGCTGGCAGCCCCGGCGGATCGCCGCTGATGACTTGCTTCACCTGCAAACGGCGCGCAACGGCCAAAGCACCACCGGCATGATCGGCGTCGGCATGGCTGAGCAGCATCAGGTCCAGTGTCTCGACATTCAATTTGCGCAGGGCCGGCAAGACAACACGTTCGCCAAGATCGAAATCGCGGAACCGCGGCCCGGCATCGTAGAGCAGCGCGTGATGACGAGTACGGATCAGAATCGCCAGGCCCTGGCCGACATCGAGTTGCCAGACATCGGCCAGTCCGGCGTCCAGCCGCTCCCGGGGTGGCATGACCAGAATCAACACCAATGGCCAGCCCAAGGGACGCAGCGGTACCCCTCGCGGCAACAGCAACAGCGCCGCACCGAGACTGCCGATAGCCAACGCCCAACCGGGAAGCGACGGCGCAATCCACGCCGGCCACTGCCCGGCGATCAGCGCTAGGCCGCGGAACAGCCAGTCGATCAAACCACCCGCCAGCCACAACAGCCCTTCGCCGACATACGGCACTGGCAACAACAGAGTCCCAAGCAATGCCGGGGGCAGCACCACCAGACTGACCCAAGGCACCGCCAGCAAATTCGCCAACGGCCCACTGAGGCTGATCGGCAGATTCAGCGCCAACAACACCGGGCAGAGGCCGATCGCGATCAACCATTGCGCCCGCGTCCAGGTCTGCCACCAGCGCCATGCCCCAAGGCGCCCGCCAAAGGTGAAGATCAGCACCGCCACCGCCGCGAAGGACAACCAGAAACCGGGGCGCAGACTGGCCAGCGGATCCAGCAACAGCACGCCATTAAACGCCAGCAACAGTGGCCACCAGGCGCCGAGATGCCGAAAGCGCAGGCGCCACAACAGCACCAGCCCGACCATCACGCAGGCCCTTTGCACCGGCACATCAAATCCGGCGAGCAAGCCGTAACCCAGTGCCGCGGCGAAGGCCAGACCACAGGCCCAAGGCAGCCACGGCCAACGCAGCGGCCACAGACCATATCGGGCCAGCCCGGCGACCAGCAAGTACATCACCGCCGCCAGCATGCCGATGTGCTGGCCGGAAATCACCAGCAGATGCACGGTGCCGGTGTCTTGCAGACTTTGCCAATCCTCGCGACTCAGGCCCGAGCCATCGCCCAGCACCAGCGCCGCCAGCGCCCCTCCCCGGCCCTGCGCGTCGACCGCCAGCAAGCGCTGACGAATGCTGTCGCGCCACGCCCATCGCGCCTCGCCAAGGCGCTGACCCTCCTTGACCGTGCCCGTTGCACCAATGCGTTGGGCGAGTAGCCAGGCTTCGTAATCAAAGGCGTCCGGATTGAGTAAACCGCCCGGGCGCTTTAGCTTGACCGCCAGGCGCCAGCGCTCGCCGCTGTTGACCGGCGGCCCGGCGTACCAGGCCAGGCGCATCAGTGACGGCAGTTTGCCGTGGCGCGAATGGGCGTCCGCCAATTCGAAACGAACCACGCCGTCGCTGTTTTGTGGCAACCCGACCACGCGCCCTTCGAGCCAACGGGTCTCGCCATCCAGCGCCACCGGCAAGCGATCCTGCAACGCCCAATGCGCGCTGACGCAAGCCCAGGTGAAACCAAAAAGCAGAAAAGCCAATGGATAGCTGCGAAACGGCAGCAACATCAAAGCCACGACCGCCAGCAACACCATCAACCAGACCGGCGGTAAGGCCGGCATAAATATCGGAGCAAGCAAACCGACTGCCAGCGCCATCATCCCTGTGCGCATAAGCCCGTCCTTGAGAGTCCCGAACTTAGGCATAGCGGGTATTTGGCACGACCGCCGTCAACAATTGTCACAAAGTCTGAATGGGCCGTTCATGGAATCCAGACATACTTGCCGCCTTAACCGACCGAGAAGCCTTATGCCCCGGCGCTTATTCAAACGTTACATGCCCGACCCGACGAGCATCAGGGAACACAAATCCTTACGCTTTCTCGGCAAGTTGCTGCATGACCCAAACCTCTGGCACCTCAATCGCCACTCGGTGGCCCGAGGAATGGCGGTTGGGCTGTTCGCCGCTTTCCTGCCGATTCCCGCTCAGATGCTGGTCGCCGCGGCACTGGCAGTCGTGGTTCGGGGCAACATGCCGATTGCCGTCAGCCTGGTGTGGCTGACCAATCCGATCACCATGCCGGCGGTGTTTTTCTGCACCTATCAGGCCGGCGCCTGGTTGATGGACGTGCCGGCGCGGCACTTGCCGGATGAGCTGACCTGGGAATGGATCAGCGGTGAACTGTCGACGCTCTGGCAACCGTTTTTGCTGGGCTCGATAGTGGTCGGGCTGGTGCTTGGCGTCATCGCCTATTTCGGCGTGATGATGTACTGGCGCTGGTGGGTGTCCCGGCAATGGGCGCGGCGCAAGAAAAAACGCATGTCGTGAATGCAAAACGGCCTCCGCAATGGAGGCCGTTTTTTGTGTTGCCTGAACTGACAACAATCCCACTGTAGGAGCTGCCGAAGGCTGCGATCTTTTGATCTTGCCTTTAAAAACCAGATCAAAAGATCGCAGCCTTCGGCAGCTCCTACACGGGCATTACGTACGCATCCCGCGCCCACTCACCAGCAACCGCGCACAGCCGATATACAACACCACCGTCGCCACCAGCATGAACGTGATCGCGATGCCGATGCGGATATCCGACACACCGAGAATGCCGTAACGGAACGCATTGACCATGTGCAACACCGGGTTCGCCATCGACACGGTCTGCCAGAATGGCGGCAGCAGAGTGATCGAGTAGAACACGCCACCCAGATACGTCAGGGGTGTCAGCACGAAGGTCGGGATAATCGAAATATCATCGAAGTTGCGTGCAAACACGGCGTTGATGAAGCCCAGCAGCGAGAAAATCGTCGCTGTCAGCACCACCACCAGAATGGTCACGCCCAGGTGATGCACCTGCAAATCAGTAAAGAACAGCGACAGGATGGTCACGATCACCCCGACCATCAAACCGCGCAGCACGCCACCGCAGGTGTAGCCGATCAGAATCGTGTGCGGTGATACCGGCGAGACCATCAGTTCTTCAATCGAGCGCTGGAATTTGCTGCCGAAGAAGCTCGAGACCACGTTGCCATAGGAATTGGTGATCACCGACATCATGATCAGCCCCGGCACGATGTACTCCATGTAAGTGAAGCCGCCCATCTCGCCGATCTGCCGACCGATCAGGTTGCCGAAGATCACGAAGTACAAAACCATGGTGATCGCCGGCGGCAGCAGCGTCTGCGGCCAGATCCGCGTGAAGCGTTTGACCTCGCGGTAAACGATGGTCTGGAGAGCGACGAGGTTGGGACGGAACTCGGAACTCATACCGCCACCTTCGACAGATTTTTCTCCACCAGGGACACGAATAGCTCCTCAAGGCGATTGGTTTTGTTACGCAGGCTCAGGACTTCGATGTTCTGCAACGCCAATTGGCCGAACAGCGCGGTAATGCCCATCGATTTGTCGACCTGGACTTCCAGCGTGCGCGCATCCACCAGACGCGCCGGATAGCCGACCAGTTGCGGTGCGGCAGCCAGATCACCTTTCAGGTCGAGCAGAAAGGTTTCCACATGCAACTGACCGAGCAGCTGACGCATGCTGGTGTTCTCGACAATGGTGCCGTGGTCGATGATGCCGATGTTGCGGCACAGTTGCTCAGCCTCTTCCAGATAGTGCGTGGTGAGGATGATGGTGATGCCTTTCTGATTAAGTTCGGTGAGGAACGTCCACATCGAACGGCGCAGCTCGATGTCGACGCCGGCAGTCGGTTCGTCGAGGATCAGCAGACGCGGCTCATGCACCAGCGCGCGGGCAATCATCAGCCGCCGCTTCATGCCGCCGGACAGCGAACGCGACGGCACATCGCGTTTGTCCCACAGACCGAGCTGGGTCAGGTACTGCTCGGCGCGTTCCTTGGCGATCTTCGCTGGAATGCCGTAGTAACCGGCCTGGGTCACGACGATGTCGAAGGTCTTTTCGAACTGGTTGAAGTTGAATTCCTGGGGCACCACGCCAATCGAGCGCTTGAGCTGCGCAGGGTTCTTGTCCAGGTCATGACCGAAGATATTCACCGTGCCGCTGGTCTTGTTCACCAGAGTCGAGAGAATGCCGATGGTCGTGGATTTGCCGGCGCCGTTGGGGCCGAGCAAGGCGAAAAAGTCACCTTCGGCGACGTCCAGATCGATACCACTCAAGGCCTGGAACCCGTTGCCGTAGGTTTTGGTTAGCTGCCGGATGGACAGAGCGGAACTCATATCTGATTTACGCACCATGGTGAAGGGAAGAAAGAACTGAATAAGGGCGCGCGACGGCGAATTCAACCGCGGCGCAAGAGCGCAATGGTGCGTGCCGCCGCCGCACAAGTACAGTCAAGCGTGTCGATAGTAGGTATTAAGTCAACGCGGTCATAACTGCTTTGCGGTACGCCGGACGCTGCTTCAGGCGCTCGTACCAGGCTTGCAGATGCGGTTGCGGCGCGCGCTCGATGGGCATCTCGAACCAGGCATAAATGAAACTGCCGAGCGGGATATCGCCCATGCCGATTTCGTCACCGGACAAGTAGGGTTTGTCGGCAAGGGCCTGATCGGCCATGGCCAGCAACTCGGTGCACTCCTTGATCGCGGCGCGGATGGCCGGCCAATCCTGCTGGTCCGCCGGAGTACGCAACACGCCCCAGAACACGGTGCGGAAAGGGCCGGCAAAACTCGCGGTGGCCCAGTCCATCCACTTGTCGGCAATCGCGCGCGCTTGCGGATCTGCCGGGTACCAGTTGCTGGCCGGCGCATGCTTGGCCAACAGATAGCGGACGACGACGTTCGATTCCCACAGCACGAAACCGTCATCTTCGATCACCGGCACCCGAACGTTCGGGTTCATCGCCCGGTACTCAGGCGTGTCGACCACGCCGAATGCGCCACCGGCATCAAGCGCCTCGTAATCCAGGCCCAATTCCTCGGCGGCCCAAAGCGGCTTTCTGACATTCGATGAGTTTTTCCGTCCCCAGATCTTCAGCATGACCGCCTCTTTGCACTTGAGTGGGCAGGCAGCATACGCCGGATCAGACTCTCCTGACATCACTCTGCATGTCGCCCAACAGTGGCGGCAAGTGATCACCGAACAGGTGCGGATAGCATTTTTCCAGGTGTTCGAAGAAGAAGGTTTCCGGCACATCGGTGAACTGGCCGTGATCGACCAGATACTCCATCAACTGCGCACCGTCACGGTTGAACGGGTGGAAAACACTGTCATTGATGCCATCGAATTCCAGCGGTGCGACGTTGAACATCTCGCAGAGCTGCTGGTTGAACGCTGGAGTCGCCTTGACCCAGCGACCGTCTAGCAACAGTTCCGTGTAGCCGTGCATGGCGAACACATCGCTTTTCAGCAGTTCAAGCAATCGCGGGGTCGACAGGTGATTTCTGACATCCGCCAGGCCGATGCGCGCAGGAATACCGCAATGGCGCGCGCAGGCGGCAAGCAGCGTGGCTTTGGGCACGCAGTAACTCTCCCCCGTCGCCAGCGCATAGCTGCCGCACAAGGTTTGCGGGTCACGGCTGAAGGTGTACGGGTTGTAACGCACTGCCTCGCGCACGGCGTAATAAAGGCTGATCGCCTGCGCTAGCGGATCGCGGCTGACACCACGATGCAATTCGGCGAACTCCATCACCGCCGGGTGGTCACTATCGATGAAGCGGCCGGGATTCAGATACTCGCGCATGACGACAGATCTCCTGGGTGAGAGCCGAGTCTAGCGATAGCCAAAGCACAGAGATAACGACGTTTCGGCCAAACTTGGACGCAAAGGCGCGGGATAAGCGAACGATTTCCCACACGTGTTGCCCACCGAACCTACGAAAACCATCCGGGGTTTCCCACGATTTCAATCACCATGCTCTGACCACCCGGTTTCGCAGATGCCGTCTAAGCTGTGGAGGGTCGATTTGCCTTGGTTCACGGAGGACTGAATATGCTGTTGTTGTGGATACTGGTTTTGATCATTGGTGTGGCGTACCTCGCCCACCGGCGCGTCGCCCCGCTGCCCGCGCTGGGCATCGTTGCTGTTTATCTGGTGGCCATGGGGATTTTCAGCCACGCGCCAGGCTTGCTGCTGCTGGTGCTCTGGGTCGTCCTGGCGGTAGTCGCGGCCCCCTTGCTGCTGCCCGACCTGCGCCGTAAACATTTCAGTGCGCCGCTGTTCAACTGGTTCCAGAAAACCCTGCCGCCGATGTCCCAGACCGAACGCGACGCGATCGATGCCGGCACAGTGTGGTGGGATGGCGAGCTGTTCAGTGGTCGTCCGGACTGGGACAAACTGCTGGCTTATCCCAAGGTTCAATTGAGCGAAGAAGAACAGGCGTTCATTGATGGCCCGACCGAAGAACTCTGCGCAATGGTCACGGACTGGCAGATCGGTCAGTCGATGGACCTGCCGCCAGAAGCCTGGACGCACATCAAGGAGCACGGCTTCTTCGCCCTGATCATTCCCAAGGAATTCGGCGGCAAAGGCTTCTCGGCCTATGCCCACTCCCAAGTGGCAATGAAGCTCGCCACGCGCAGCGGCGACCTCGCTTCCACCGTGATGGTGCCCAACTCCCTCGGCCCGGCCGAACTGCTGCTGCATTACGGCACCGACGAACAACGTAATCACTATCTGCCACGGCTGGCCCGAGGCGACGATATCCCGTGCTTCGCCCTCACCGGACCACTGGCCGGTTCCGACGCCGGCGCGATGCCCGACACCGGGATCATCTGCAAAGGCCAATGGGAAGGCGAGGAAGTTCTCGGCCTGCGCCTGAACTGGGAGAAGCGCTACATCACCCTCGGCCCGGTGGCCACCCTGCTCGGCCTCGCGTTCAAGGCCTATGACCCGGATCACCTGCTGGGCGACAAGACCGACCTCGGTATCAGCCTTGCGCTGATTCCGACCGATACAGCCGGCGTGGAGATCGGCCGTCGGCACTTGCCACTGGGGGCCGCGTTCATGAACGGGCCGAACTCGGGCAAAGACGTGTTCATCCCGCTGGACTTCCTGATCGGCGGTCAGGAAATGCTTGGCAAAGGCTGGATGATGCTGATGAACTGCCTATCGGTCGGGCGCTCGATTTCGTTGCCTGCAGTGGGCACCGGCGCGGCCAAGTTCACCAGCCTGGTGACCGGCCAGTACGCGCAGATTCGCGAGCAATTCAACGTGCCGCTGTCGGCATTCGAAGGTATTCAGGAAGCGCTGGCACGCATCGGCGGTAACGCGTGGATGATGGACGCCGCGCGGATGCTCACCGCCAACGCTGTGGATCTGGGCGAAAAACCTTCGGTGCTGTCAGCGATCCTCAAGTATCACCTCACCGAACGCGGTCGCGAATGCATCAGCCACGCCATGGATGTACACGGCGGCAAGGCGATCATCATGGGCCCGAACAATTACCTGGGACGCAGCTGGAACGGTGCACCGATTTTCATCACCGTGGAAGGCGCGAACATTCTCTCGCGCAACCTGATGATCTTCGGCCAGGGTGCGATTCGCTGCCATCCATTCGTGCTCAAGGAAATGGCCCTGGCCGGTCGCGAGGACAAGGACCAGGCACTGAAAGAGTTCGATGGCCTGCTGCTCAAACACATCGGCTTCGCCGTGGGCAACGCCGCCAGTACGCTGGTGCTGAACCTCGGCTTCGGTCATTTCGAAAAAGCACCGGGCGACAAGATCAGTCAGGGTTACTTCCGCGCACTCAATCGTCAGGCGGCGGCGTTCGCCATGCTCGCCGACTTCAGCATGATGCTGCTGGGCGGCGAACTGAAACGTCGCGAACGCCTGTCGGCACGCCTGGGTGATGTATTGAGCAATCTGTATCTGGCGTCGGCCTCGCTCAAGCGTTATCACGATCTGGATTCGCCGGCCTACATGGAGCCGTTGTTCAGGTGGGCCATGGAAGAAAGCCTTGGTCAGTCGGAACGGGCGCTGGATGAACTGCTCAGCAACTTCCCGAACAAGGTCTTCGGATGCCTGTTGCGCGTGATCGTGTTCCCGTTCGGTCGTCGTCATAAAGGCCCGTCGGACAAACTCGGTGCCGAAGTGGCAGGTGTCATCGGCCGCGCCAAAGGTGATCCGGCGCTGGAAGAACTGCTTGCCGGCTGCTATCGCCCGCAATCGGCGGACGATGCTGTCGGTGCGCTGCAACACGCCAGCGATCTGCTGAATGCCGCGCAGCCACTGCACAAAAAACTGCACACTTCGTTGAAAAGCGGCCAGGTCAAACCGGTGGCGGGCGAGCACGCCATTGATGCGGCCCTGGAAGCAGGTGTGTTGCAACCGCTTGAAGCGCAGAGCCTGCGCGATGCCGAAGCAGCACGGCGCAAGGTGATCGATGTCGATGACTTCGACAAAGAAGAACTGCTGCTGACAGAGGGCAAAGTGCGCTGATCGGCGCTACCGCCTAACCGTTAGCCGTGAAAAAAGGGCGCAGGAGCTTTATACTCCTGCGCCCGTTTTGCTCTTGAGGACTTATCTCGTGTCCAACGTCGTTGCCGATCATCTTGTGTTACTCGACCATCTGCGCAGTATTCTGGTCGCCGTAGGTGAGGCCGAACAGGTTCCCGAAGAAAGCCATGCCTTGTTCCTGGAGCGCTTCGACGAATTGCTCGCTTCACTGCCAATCGAACCGATCGAAAGCCAATACCTGGGCCAGGACATCCTGACTCAAGTGATCAGCCGCTATCCGCAGATTGCCCACCTGATTCCACGGGATCTGCTGTGGTTCTTTGCCGGCGATTGCCTGCACTACCTGTCTGATGAAGAGATCGACATGTATCAGGCTCTGGAAGAGCGTCGCTTCGAGGCTGAACAGAACGATGAGCCGTTCGACTGGAATCAGGAAAAACAGCTGTTGGCGATGTCCGCTCAGGACAGCAAGCACTGATTTTATCTGCTGAAGATCAAAAGATCGCAGCCTTCGGCAGCTCCTACATGGGAACGTACTCTCCTGTAGGAGCTGCCGAAGGCTGCGATCTTTTGCTTTTGCGCTACAACAACCCCTCGCTTTCCGGTAGCTCATACGCCATCGCTGCGTTGATAACGTCACCCGATTTCCCCGGCTTACTCAACGTCGGCTCTTTCTCCAGACACGCCACCAGATAGTCGATAAACACCCGCAACTTTGGCGGCAGGTAGCGCGTTGGCGAATGCAGTAACCACAGCCCCCCGTGGTACGAAGCCAGGAACGTCCAGTCTGGCAGCACCTGCACCACCAACTTCTGCTCCAGCGCATAGCGCGCGGTGAAATACGGCAGGCTGCCTATACCGATGTGCTGCAACACCGCCCCCAAGCGCACGCCGGTGTGATTGGCGGCATAGCGCCCGCGCACCCCCACCGTTACTGCTTTGGTGCCCTTCTTGAATTTCCAGCGCGCATCGCTTGGGGTTTCGCCCAGATAAATGCAGCTGTGATTGAGCAAATCGTGGGGATGCGTCGGCGTACCGTGCTCGGCCAGATATTGCGGGGAAGCACACAGCAAATGATCAATGGTCAGCAGTTGCCGCCCAACCAGCCCGGCCGGTGGCCGATCCGTGATGCGGATCGCCAGATCGACATGATCGTCAATCAAGTCGACCTGCCGGTCTTCCAGCAACAACTCGACATCGACCTTGGGGTAACGCCGCAGAAACTCGGGCATGTGCGGATGAATCACGAAACGCCCCACCGCCTTCGGCACACTGACGCGTATCAGGCCCTCGGCCTCATGGGTGAACTGGCCGCTGATCTCCATCACCGACTTGGCGGCGCTGACCATCTCCTGACAACGCTTGAACACCTCTTCCCCGCCGTCACTCAGCCGCAGCTTACGCGTGGTGCGCTGTAACAGCCGCGTAGCCAAAGCCTTTTCCAGCCGAGAAATGCTGCGACTGACCGCCGATGGAGAAGAGCCGAGCTGGCGCGCCGCCTCAGAAAAGCTGCCGGTCTCCACCACCTTGACGAAAATCGCCATTTCGCCAAGCAGTGGTAGCGGTAGATTGATGCTCACAGCGCACAAGTCCTTTGAGGTTTGAACGGATTATCACGTTATTGCACGATTCATATAATAAAAACAGGAACTTTAATCAGGGCATGGAATATGACGCTTCGCCTCTTTTTCCATAGTGATGACCTCAAGGCCAATGTGGAAGTCCTCGACTGCACGCCCCAAGAGAACGAATTCGCAGTAGTGCTGCGCGCCACTTTGTTCCATCCGCAAGGTGGCGGCCAGCCGTGTGATACCGGCTGGATTGGCGAGAGTCTGGTGCTGCGCGTGGTGCAGGAACCGGATCGAATCATCCACTTCGTTGACCGACCGGTACCGCTCGGTATGACCTGCATCCGCGTCGACGAACAGCGCCGCTGTTTTAATACCCGCATGCACTCGGCCGGTCATTTGATCGGGCATTTCATTCAGACGCTGGGCTGGACGCCGATCAAGGCGCACCACTGGCCAGACGAAGGACGCGTGCAATTCAAGCCGGGCGATGACGCGCAGGAGATCGACGCGCAATCCGTTCAACTCGGTATCGATCAATGGGTAGAACACGATCTGCCACGCCTGACGTCACTGCGCGAAGGCGCGCGGGAAATCGGTTTTGGCGAGTTGCCAGCCTATGGCTGCGGCGGCACCCACGTACGTAGCCTGAAGGATTTGGGCACAGTCACGATCGCGTCCCTTTCGCAGAAGAAAGGCACGCTGTCCGTCCACTACAGCGTGGATTGAGCATTTCGGCCACTGCCCCGCGCAGTGGCCGGCGCGGGGGAACCGCACGCGCGGATTCCGTTGACTATCGATAGATGGACCTAAAAAAAATGATGCTAGACGTCGAGCGTCTCGATGAGACGTGCATAAAAAAACTGGCCAACGAAGAAGTCCTTGCCATCCGCGTCAAAGGTTTTTTGCCCGAGCCGCTGGCGATCCAGGTTGGCGACAGGATTCTTGCTCCAGGCTTTGAGGGCTACATCAACGCACCGAGTATCGGCCGCATCGGCATGGCGTTTTATGAAGCGGAAAACCAGCCGCTACTGATCGAGGATTATTTCGAACGGGCCACCAGCAACATCGCCGAACTGCGTCAGCGCTGTGCGCCCTACTCTTCGCCTGTCGACACGCTGCGTTGTATGCTCGACGAATCCTGGCCAGCCGGCGCACATCTGGAAAACCTCTACGGACGCAAAATGTATGTCGGTCTTTCGCGCGTGGTGAAACCCGGCGTGTGCTTCTTGGCCCACCACGACATTTTCGCCAAGGACGCGCCAGAGAGTTTTCAGGCCCGCAGCCTCGAGGCGCAATTTGCCTGCAACGTATACCTGAACATGCCGACCGAGGGCGGCGCGTTGCAAATGTGGGATGACGACATTACGCCGGATCAATTCGACGAAATGCGCGGCGACAGCTACGGCATCGATCCGGCACTGCTCGGCCCGCCAACCCTGGAAGTGCAGCCTGAGCCCGGCGATTTCATCATGTTCAATTCGCGCTGCATGCACTCGGTCACGCCGGGCGTGGCCGATCCGCGCTTGAGCCTTTCCTTCTTTGTCGGCTACCGCGGCAATGCTTCACCCCTGACCTTCTGGAGCTGAGATGTTATCGAACTACCTGGGCGAGTTTTTGGCGCTGGCCACCATTCACTTTCTGGCCGTGGTCGCTCCCGGACCGGATTTCGCTGTCACCATTCGCCAGAGTGTGCGTTTTGGACGCTTGGTCGGGATTTGCACGGCATTGGGTATCGGCGCCGGCATTTCCGTACATGTGCTGTACACCTTGCTGGGCGTCGGCGCATTGATGCACACCACCCCGTGGCTGTTGACGGTCGCCAAGGTGATTGGCGGTGCCTACATTTTGTATCTGGGTATCAGCCTGCTGCGCAGCAAGCCGAAATCGACACTCGAAGGTGACAAAACTGCCGATGAACCCGTCGCCGAACAAACGCTGTTCAAAGCCTTCAGTACCGGTTTTCTGACTAATGCCACCAACCCTAAAGCCACGCTATTCTTCCTCGCAATCTTCACCACGATCATCAGCGCCAGCACACCGCTGAAGATTCAAGCGCTTTACGGTGTGTGGATGTGTTTTGTGAATGCGCTGTGGTTTGTGGTGGTCGCGCTGTTTTTTTCGAGCAGCAAGGTACGGTTGTTGTTCATGCGCATGGGGCACTGGTTCGAACGCACCATGGGCGTTGTGCTGATTCTGTTTGCCGGTCGACTGATGCTGTCCTGGTAATCTGTCCCGCAACGCAAAAAGGCCCACCGATTTTCATCGGTGGGCCTTTTTTTGCCTGGAGATACCTGGGAGAAGAATCCAAATAACGCGCATACAAAAACGCCGCTCATCACTGAGCGGCGTTTTTGTGAATTTGGAGCGGGAAACGAGACTCGAACTCGCGACCCCGACCTTGGCAAGGTCGTGCTCTACCAACTGAGCTATTCCCGCAAATGGCGTCCCCTAGGGGACTCGAACCCCTGTTACCGCCGTGAAAGGGCGGTGTCCTAGGCCACTAGACGAAGGGGACACGCTACCCGGAACACATGGTGTGTGTTTCGGTGTCCAGATCCGAGCCCGAAGACTTGGTTCTGGTTTCACTCAGCCCCGCCCGAAAGCAGTGCTGTTTAAAAATGGAGCGGGAAACGAGACTCGAACTCGCGACCCCGACCTTGGCAAGGTCGTGCTCTACCAACTGAGCTATTCCCGCATTGGCGTCCCCTAGGGGACTCGAACCCCTGTTACCGCCGTGAAAGGGCGGTGTCCTAGGCCACTAGACGAAGGGGACACACTACAACATTCACTCCCTACCGCGTTTCGCTGTGTGCTTTACGCTGTAAGTGGCGCGCATTCTATGGATGGATTGGGAGGTCGTCAACCCCCTGATATAAATTTATTTAAATCAATGACTTCGACCTGCTTTAAGGCACCGATCCGACTTTTCCGTCGCCCGACGATTGACGCCTATATTCCGGCAGTCGCCAAGACGTTATAGTCCACCGCACAGTGATGGCAATCTGCACATCATGCGCCAGCATTCATATAAGCGGTGTATGGCCGATACAGATAGAACCCGCCGCGCCAGCTCGTCGAACGGCGCTAGGCGCGTAAATCTCCAACCACTACACTCGCATGCGAACCCTATAAAGAGGTCTTACCGGTGACACCACTCATGATCACCCTGCTAGTAGTAGCCGGGATCGCAATTCTGATCGCCATTGGCTACATGAACCATGTGGTGGAAAACAACAAACTGGAAAAGGCCCGCACCAAAGTCGAACTCAACGACCGACTGCGCCGTTGCGGTGAACTGACCGAGACCTTCCCCGGCCAGTTCATGACACCGGCCCTCAAGCTGTTACTGACTCGTCTGGAACTCAACGTCTGTCAGCGCCTGCTGAACCTTGAGAAAACCAGCGCAGCCACCAAAGCCCGCATCACCGAACTGAATGCACTGGTAGCCCAAGGCGAATCGATCCCGGTCAACAATCCACCGGCGCCGATCCTGACCGAAGCCAAAGCCAAAGACGTACGCTTCCTCCTCGAAGCCCTGCACGGCCAGATCACCCGCGCCGCCCATGACGGCTTCCTGCCACCGAACGAAGCCAAACAATGGATTCGCGAAGTCCGCCACATTCTGGTACTGCTGCACATCGAGTTCTTCAACAACCTCGGCCAACAGTCCCTGCAACAAAACCAACCCGGCCAGGCCCGCCTCGCCTTCGAACGCGGCGTGCAATACCTGCGCAAACAACAAGACCCGAAAATGTATGCCGAACAACTGGAGTACCTGGAGAAACTGCTGGCTCGCGCCAACGCCCAGGTCATGGACAAAATCGCTCCAGTGGAAGGTGAAGAGAACCAACTGACTGCAGGGCTCAAAGACGTTGAAGCCGATGCGGACTGGAAGAAAAAAGTCATCTACGACTGATCGCAGATGCTGAAAGAGAAGCCACCGATAGGTGGCTTTTTTGTGGGCTGATGTTGGTGTTTCATTTGCACAAGCAAGGCGAATGACAGATCGCCATCGCGAGCAGGCTCACACCTACAGTTTGGAATGGATGCATTCAACTAGGGATTGGCCAGCTCACACAAAGAGCAACAGCAAAATCAAAAGATCGCAGCCTTCGGCAGCTCCTACAGGGAGTCCCCACCGAGAGATTGGTTGGCTGGCAGACCCGCTCCCAAATACAAGCAAAACAGCAAGCAGCACCACCGCGGCGCAGCCGCCCCACTCAACAGAATGAGCGCTAGCTCGACTGCAGCTCTTGATCTACAAGGCCCCGTCGGCAGGCTGAGAGGATGGATCCCGGAACGAAGGAACCCCGAGCCCCAGCGAGCGGGCCGAACGTTGGGGCCCAGACCTTTGGTTCCTTTGGGGCGTTTGCCAAAGGGACTCGCTGTAAAAGCGAAACCGCCAGCCGCAACACCAAAAAAAACGGATATTCACCCCAACCCCCACAACATGGTCGGCCCAAAGGCCGCCAAGTCAAAAGCGTCAAAGCCGAAAATGCCCAACCATCCCCCGCAACTCACTCCCCAACTGCGCCAGCTCAATACTCGAAGCCGCGTTCCCACGCATCGCAATCGACGACTGATCCGCACTCGCGCGAATACTCGTCACACTGCGATTGATCTCCTCCGCCACCGAACTCTGCTCCTCCGCCGCCGCCGCAATCTGCTGATTCATCTGCTGAATCAACGAAACCGCCGCCGCAATACTCCCCAACGCACTTTCAGTCTGCAACGCATCACTTACCGCGAGCTTCACCAACTCACCGCTGCTTTGAATTTGCTGCACCGACGAATGCGCCGCCGAGCGCAACGCGCTGACCAGCCGCTCAATTTCTTCGGTCGATTGCTGCGTGCGTCGAGCCAATGCTCGTACCTCATCGGCCACCACCGCAAAGCCCCGGCCCTGCTCCCCGGCCCGCGCCGCTTCGATCGCCGCATTCAATGCCAACAGATTGGTCTGCTCGGCAACGCTTTTGATCACACTCAGCACCGTACCAATATTCTGGATTTCGGCACTGAGACTCTCGATGCTTGAGCTGGCCGAATTCGCCGATTCCGCCAGTTGCTCGATCCGCGCCATGCTCTGGCGCACCACCTGCTGACCACTCTCGACCTTGCCATCCGCCGTCTGCGCCGCAAACGCCGCTTCTTCAGCGTTGCGCGCGACATCGTGGACGGTGGCGGTCATCTGGTTCATGGCCGTGGCCACCTGTTCGGTTTCTTCCTTCTGACTGCTGACCTCAAGATTGGTCTGCTCGGTGACTGCAGACAGCGACTGCGCGGAGCTGGCCAATTGTTCGATACCGGCCTGCAACCCACTGACAATTGTGCTCAACCCCGCGCCCATCTGCTGCATCGCCAACATCAGTTGGCCAATCTCGTCACGGCGGGTGACTTCCACGGTCGCACTTAAATCACCGGCCGCAATGCGCTGCGCGACATTGATCACACTGCGCAACGGCGCGACGATCAGCCGAGTAATCAGCCACGCCGCAATCAAACCGACCAACAGCGCCAATGCCGAAGAACCCACAATCAACAGTGAATTCTTTTTCAGCTCGGCCTGCATGGCGGCGTCTTCGGCAACGTAAGCCTGATCCACCCGCTCCATCACTTGTGCCGCGCGCTGATGCAATTGCTCGTAGACAGTTTTTTCCTGTTCGAGCAATCCGGTGTACTCGGCCAGCTTGTCGTTGAAACCGGCAATGTGCCCCGAGACTTCATTGAGCACCGTCAGATACCCATCGTCCTTGACCGTGGACTTCAGCGCTTCGGCCTGGCTCTGGGCTTGCGCGGCCTGTTCGATATTGCCCTTGCCAGCGCTGTCATCGCCCTTGCGACTTTGATCCAGACGGACCCGCGCCTCATTCATCGCTTGCAGCATCAGCCTCGACACCTGGCTGATCTGATTGGCCTGTTCGATGAACTGCGCACCGTCCTTGCCTTCGGTGTCCTTCAAGGTATAGGCACCGTCGTCCGCCAGCCCGGCCTGCAACACGTCGAGGTTGTTGGCCACGCTTGAGACCGACCAACTGGCCATTTCCAGCGCCAGATCCTTGGTCTGGGTCAACGAGACAAACTCGTCGAACGCCTTGCGATAGGCGCCCAGCGACTGCTCGACATCCAGCATGACCGGGACGTTGGCCGGCGATTGCGCCTTGAGCTCGTTGGCCAGGGCAATCAAGCCATCCACCCCCTCACGCAAGGCGTCGGCCGTTTTCGGATTACCGCGCAAGGCATACTCCTGCTCGAGCAAACGCACCTTGAGCAGGCCGCTATTGAGCGAGGACATCTGTTTCAGTCCGTCGAACCGGTGACTGATGGTTTGCAGGGACCAGACGCCAATCGCCGCCACCAGTGCGGTCAGCAGCAAAACCAGCACAAACCCGATACCCAGTTTTTTCGCCATACCGAGGTTGGCAAAACGTCCTTGCACGGCCGAAATCATTGCGCGTAGTCCCCTGCCAAAGTCAGTTGACGAAGAGTCGCAATGGCCATGAACAAGCACAAGTCTCTGGCGTCGGAATAATGGCAAAAAGCTACGCCTGCGTCGTTTTCAGAACATTTGAGGTCGATCCGAACCGGTATGCCGAAAAAACTGTCGAGCCCGCGGATCACAGGCGTAAGCCACGTTGATGCGATGCCAGTCGCCCGCCTCGCCACTGGGGCTGAAGGCGTCCGGGGCGGACAGCAAAACACCGCAACGCTGAGCCTGTGCGCGCACTCGCGCCTGATCCGCTACCCGCGCACGTGCCCAGATGAACAAGCCGCCAGTCGGTTTGCCGAACACTTCCCAGTCGGCGTCTTCCAGTGCCTGCAACGCCGCGGCGCGATCGGCATTCAAACGCTGCCGCTGGCGCTGCACCAGTTTGCGATAAGCACCGGTCGCCATCAGGTTGGCCAGCGCCGCCTCGGAAAACCTTGAGGCCCCCAGACCACTGATCATCTTGACCTGGGCAAGCCGCGCAACAATCTCGCTGTCGGCGAGAACAAACCCGACCCGCAACGAACTGCTGAGTGTCTTGGAAAAACTGCCGACATAAATCACCCGCCCTTCATCGTCGAGCGCCGCCAGTCGAGTACCGTTGCCCGTGTGCAGGTCGGCGTAGACATCGTCTTCGATCACGCGCAAATCGTAGGTCTTGCTCAATTGCACGATGCGCTGCGCCACCGCCGGCGTCAGGCAACTGCCAGTCGGGTTCTGGTGATGGCTGTTAATGAACAACGCCCTGGGCTGAAACTGGCGCAGCAACGCCTCGAGCGCGACGGTATCCGGCCCGCTCGGCGTGCGCTGCACTTCAAGCATCTGCACCCCGTGCAGCCGCAACAGGTCGAACAGCGGCGCGTAACCGGGGGTTTCGACGACCACGCAGTCGCCGGCCTTGAACAAGGTTCGAACGATCAGGTCCAGCGCGTGACTGGCGCCGCTCGTGCTCAGCAACTGCGTGCTGCGAGCCTCGATACCGAACAGTCGCAGGCGTTTGACGATCTGCTCGCGCAATGCCGCAAGGCCCAGCGGCGTGCTGTAGTTGAACAGGCTGGCCATGTCGGTGCGCGCCACCTCTCGCAGCGCATAGCTGAGATCGTCAGGCTCGCGCCAGCTCTGCGGCAAACCGCCGCCGCCAAGTTTCAAACCACTCGCGGCCCCACACACCGCATCACACCAGGCAAGCCGGTCCTCGAAGGGCACCGACTCATCCTCTGCGTTCGCCGTCGACGGCGATGCTGCCACGATAAATCCCGCGCCCTGACGGGTGGTCAGGACGCCCTGCGAAACCAACCGCTCGCACGCCTCGACGACACACGACTGGCTGAGCAGATTACCCCGGGCGATTTGCCGAACCGAGGGCAAACGGGTGGCCGGCGGTACCCCGCTTTGCAGGATCCACTCAGTCAGCCCGTCAACAATCTGCTGTACGACGGGCACCATTGCCTGTCGGTCAATTCTCAATTCCATGAGCAAGCAAACTCCTGTCCGTTTTGCTGGCGGCAGTTAATCACAGCCGCGCGGCACAGGCTGTGCGACAACGCCGTCAAAAGCGACTGTTCTAATCATTTGATACACATTGTTTAGTGGTTTAAGTGAACTCAACGCAGCCCATAAAAAAACCCGCACGAATGCGGGTTTTTTCAGCCATGTGATTCAGAACGCGGTAACGCCACCATCCACCGCCAACGAATGGCCCGTGGTGAACGCTGCACCGTCGCTGCACAGGTACAACACCGCGCTGGCGATTTCCTCGACCTTGCCGATGCGCCCCACCGGATGCATGGCATTGGCGAACTCGCCTTTTTTCGGATCGGCCTCATAGGCACGACGGAACATGTCGGTGTCGATGACTGCCGGACACACGGCGTTGACGCGGATTTTCTTCTTCGCGTACTCGATAGCTGCCGACTTGGTCAGACCGATCACCGCGTGTTTCGACGCGGCATAAATGCTCATCTTCGGCGCCGCCCCCAGGCCTGCCACCGAGGCGGTGTTGACGATCGCTCCGCCCCCCTGAGCCAGCAACAGCGGCAACTGATATTTCATGCACAGCCAGACGCCTTTGACATTGACGCCCATGATCGCGTCGAACTCGTCCATGGAACCGTCGGCCAGTTTGCTCTTCTCGATTTCGATCCCGGCATTGTTGAAGGCATAGTCGAGACGGCCGTAGTTATTGATCACCTCGTCCATCAGATTTTTTACTTCACTTTCGACGGTAACGTTGCAGCGCACGAAGGTAGCTTCGCCGCCGGCTGTACGAATAAGCGCGACAGTGCCCTCCCCTCCGGCAGTATCCAGATCGGCCACCACCACTTTCAGACCTTCGGCGGCGAATGCCTGGGCCGTGGCGCGGCCGATGCCATTGGCGGCTCCCGTGACTACGGCGACCTGACCGGAAAACGTCATGCTCATTGTTATGTCCTCGAACGGATAGATGCAGGGGGGCTGTGTAGACATGCAGCGCAATTGCAGCATAGCGACAAGGGTTTGCCGGACGTCAGCACTATCAGAGGGCTGTTTATGCCCCCATGCGTCGCAGTGATAAATCCATGCCTATGACTATCACTGCATTGGATCGACGTGCATTCGCCGCATCAGCCAACCTTGCGGCATCGCCCATGAAGGTCTATCAACAAGGCTTCATTCAACTTGAGTGCCTGTCATGACTTCCCAGACCAATCGCCAGTTCCTGCTCGCCAAACGCCCGGTGGGTGCCGCCACCCGCGAGACCTTCACCTATCAGGAAGTGCCGGTCGGAGAACCTGCGGCAGGACAGATTCTGGTCAAGAACGAATACCTGTCCCTCGACCCGGCCATGCGCGGCTGGATGAATGAAGGCAAGTCCTACATTCCGCCGGTCGGTATCGGCGAAGTCATGCGCGCCTTGGGCGTAGGCAAAGTCGTCGCATCGAACAATCCGGGCTTTGCAGTCGGGGACTACGTCAACGGCGCCCTTGGCGTGCAGGATTTTTTCCTCGGCGAGCCCAGAGGTTTCTACAAAGTCGATCCGAAACTGGCGCCGTTGCCGGTTTATCTCTCTGCGCTGGGCATGACCGGCATGACCGCCTACTTCGCCCTGCTCGATGTCGGCGCACCAAAGGCCGGCGAAACCGTGGTGCTTTCCGGCGCGGCCGGTGCGGTGGGCAGCATTGCCGGCCAGATCGCCAAGATCAAAGGTTGCCGCGTGGTCGGCATTGCCGGCGGTGCCGACAAGTGCAAATTCCTTATTGATGAATTGGGCTTCGACGGCGCCATCGACTACAAGAGCGAAGACGTGGTTGCAGGGCTTAAACGTGAATGTCCGAAAGGCGTCGACGTCTATTTCGATAACGTCGGCGGCGATATTCTCGACGCGGTGCTGAGCCGTTTGAACATGAAGGCGCGAGTGGTGATCTGCGGTGCGATCAGCCAATACAACAACAAGGAGGCGATCAAAGGCCCGGCCAACTACCTGTCGCTGCTGGTCAACCGTGCGCGGATGGAAGGTTTTGTGGTGATGGACCATGCCGCACAATTCGCTGCCGCCGGACAGGAAATGGCCGGCTGGATGGCCAAGGGCGAACTCAAGAGCAAGGAAGATATTGTCGAGGGGCTGGAGACGTTCCCGGAGACGCTGATGAAATTGTTCAGCGGCGAGAATTTCGGCAAGTTGGTGTTGAAGGTCTAAAGCAAAGTCAAAAGGATCTCAGCCTGTAGGCAGCCCATGCAGGAGCTGCCGAAGGCTGCGATCTTTTTACCGCTTGCAGCCATTTATATCAGCTGAGGGAAGATCAAAAGATCGCAGGCTGCACCAGCTCCTACAGGGTTTTGTGCAGGGTCTGATCAGGCGATTTCGGCGACGACGGAGGCCAACGCCTGCGCCGGATCAGCCGCCTGGCTGATCGGACGGCCGATCACCAGATAATCGGAGCCTGCATCCAGCGCCTGACGCGGGGTCAGAATGCGTCGTTGATCGTCCTGCGCGCTGCCCGCCGGGCGAATCCCCGGGGTCACCAGTTGCAGCGACGGATGCGCAGTTTTCAGCGCCTGGGCTTCCAGTGCCGAGCACACCAGACCATCCATCCCGGCTTTCTCGGCCAATGCTGCCAGACGCAGGACCTGCTCTTGCGGCTCAATATCCAGACCAATACCTGCCAGGTCTTCGCGCTCCATGCTCGTCAGCACAGTGACGCCGATCAGCAGCGGCTGTGGGCCGCTACGCTTGTCCAATACTTCACGGCAGGCCGCCATCATGCGCATACCGCCGGAGCAGTGAACGTTGACCATCCACACGCCCATCTCGGCAGCCGCTTTTACGGCCATCGCAGTGGTGTTGGGAATATCGTGAAATTTCAGATCAAGGAATACTTCAAAACCCTTGTCACGCAGGGTGCCGACGATTTCAGCGGCGCAACTGGTGAACAGCTCCTTGCCCACTTTGACCCGGCACAGTTTCGGGTCCAACTGGTCGGCCAGCTTCAGTGCGGCGTCACGGGTGGGGAAATCCAGGGCGACGATGATAGGAGTCTGGCAGACGGACATTGGGAGGGCTCTCAGGCAGGTCGAAATCGGCGCGCATTGTAGCGGAACCGGCGGCGGCGCGGCACCCGATGATCGGTAAAATCGTCGCGCCAGCCGAGATCAGCATAGCGCTCGCTGCTATTGTGTCGACTCCGATACACAACCGACATGTCGCCAACACGCGCCCGCGCTAGCCTCGCCAGCCGCAATACGTCCTTACATCAGCACTTCCCGCCTCACCGCCGGACGCCTATGCTGAAACCACCACCTCGCAGCCCATCTTTGTGGTTGGCGGCCTACTGGCAGATGAACAGCCCCATGCACAACACCCAAACCACCGTGACGGATGAGCAAAAAGACGACAAGCGCTGGAGCATTCGTGCACTGATCGTCGACGACGACGTGCCGATCCGCGAGTTGATGATCGACTACCTCGCGCGTTTCAACATCCATGCGAGCGGCGTCACCGATGGCACAGCGATGCGCCAGGCCATGCAAGCCGAGCATTTCGATGTGGTGGTGCTGGACCTGATGCTACCCGGCGAAGACGGTTTGTCGCTGTGCCGCTGGCTGCGCGCCGAATCGGACATCCCGATCCTGATGCTCACCGCACGCTGCGAACCCACCGACCGCATCATCGGCCTGGAACTCGGCGCCGACGACTACATGGCCAAACCGTTCGAACCGCGCGAACTCGTCGCGCGGATCCAGACCATCCTGCGCCGCGTGCGCGATGATCGCACCGAGCAGCGGGCGAACATCCGCTTCGACAACTGGCGCCTGAACAGCGTCCTGCGCCAACTGGTCGCCGACGACGGCCTGGTGGTGCCGCTGTCCAACGCCGAGTTTCGCCTGCTCTGGGTGTTTATCGAACGTCCGCGTCGGGTGCTCAGCCGCGAACAATTGCTCGACGCTGCGCGCGGTCGCTCAATCGAAGCGTTCGACCGCAGCATCGATTTGCTGGTCTCGCGCCTGCGACAGAAACTCGGCGATGATCCGAAAGCCCCGCAGTTGATCAAAACCGTACGCGGTGAAGGTTACCTGTTCGACGCCCGAGACATCGGCTGATGCGGGCGCGCTTCGACACGCTGTTCGGCCGGCTGTTTGGCGTGCTGTTCGTGGCGATCGTCCTGGCGCACTTGCTCGCTTTTACCTGGTTCCGCCTCTACGGCCCGCCCCCGCCTCCGCCGCCACCGGAATTCTCCCAAACCATCGAAGGCCAACCGTCGCCGCACGATTCTCGCTACCCGCCACGCCCACCGCGCCCCTGGTTCGGTGGCCCGATCGTGCCGCTGACTTTTCAGTTCATCACCTTGATGGTCGCCGCCTGGTACGGCGCCAAGTTGCTCAGTCGGCCGATCCAACGCCTGAGCGACGCCGCCGAACGTCTCAGCGAAGACCTCGACAGCCCCCCGCTGGACGAGTCAGGCCCACGCGAGGCGCGGCAAGCGGCGCATACCTTCAACCTGATGCAGCGGCGCATTCGAGAACAAGTCCAGCAACGTGCGCGCATGCTCGGCGCAGTGTCCCATGACCTGCGCACCCCCTTGTCACGACTGAAATTGCGCCTGGAGAACATCAGCGACGACAAACTGCAAAGCCAGATGCGGCAGGATTTGAACGACATGATCGCCATGCTCGACGCCACCCTCACCTACCTGCATGAGCAACGCACCAGCGAAGCCCTACAGCTGATGGACGTGCAGGCGCTGGTCGAATCATTGTGCGAAAACGCTCAGGATCAAGGTGCGGACGTATACGTCAGCGGACATTGCGCACCGCTGCCGGTGCAACCGATGGCACTGCGTTCCTGCCTCAACAACCTGATGGATAACGCCCTGCGTTACGCCGGGCAGGCGCGCATCGAATTGCACGATCAGCGCGAGCAACTGCTGATCTGCGTGATCGACCATGGGCCGGGGATTGCCGAGGACAAACGTGAAGCGGTGTTCGAGCCATTCTTTCGTCTGGAAGGATCGCGCAACCGCAATTCCGGTGGCGTCGGGCTGGGCATGACCATCGCCCGGGAAGCCGCGCAGCGACTGGGCGGGCAATTGAATCTGGAAGAAACACCGGGCGGTGGTCTCACCGCCATCATTCGCCTGCCGCGCACCTGAAAAGCACCATCCCGGTAGGCGTGAGCCTGCCGGGATGGGGCGTGTCAGTCGACATCAAGATCGACGGATATACCCCAAGCCAAAAACCTTGAAGCGCCCTTAAACCCGAGCATGACTCTTACTCCAATCCGTCAACAAACTATAAGCCACCGCCAAAAGCGTAGGCCCGATAAACAACCCGATAAACCCGAACGCAATCAACCCGCCAAACACCCCAAGCAACACAATCACCAACGGCAAATTCCCGCCTCGGCTGATCAGATACGGCTTGAGCACGTTATCCACGCCACTGATGATAAACGTCCCCCAGATACCCAAAAATACCGCCATCCCATACTCGCCCTTCCAGGCCAGCCAGGCGGTGGCCGGCACCCACACCAACGGTGGCCCCATCGGAATCAGACTCAGCAGAAACGTGACGATACCCAGCACCAACGCCCCGGGCACCCCGGCAATCAGGAACCCGATCAACGCCAGAACCGCCTGCGCCGCTGCCGTGCCGATCACCCCGTTGACCACTCGCTGCACCGTCCCGGCAACCAGTTCGATGTAGTACCCGGCGCGATCGCCAATCAAACGTTCCAGCAAACCGTGCACGAACGCCGCCAGACGCGGCCCGTCGCGATAGAAAAAGAACACAAAGACAATGCTCAGTGACAGCTCGAGAATCCCGCCGCCGATCTGCGCACTGCGCGCCAGCAACCAGTTACCGACCTGCCCCAGATAAGGCTTGATCGACACCATCAACGCGGCGCCCTGCTGATCGATGCTGTCCCAAATGCCGACCAGCCGTTCGCCCACAAGCGGGACACTGCCGAGCCAGGTCGGCGCCTCCGGCAAACCATCGACCTGCACGTCCTTGATGAACGCCGTCGCGTCACGCACGTGATCGGCCAGGTTGAAGCCCAGCCAGACCAACGGTACCGCCACCAACAACATCCAGCCCAAGGTCAGAACCGCCGCCGCCAGCGATTCACGGCCATTGAGCAGCCGGGTCAAAAGACGCATCAGCGGCCAACTGGCGAACGCCAGTACTGCGCCCCAGAACAGCGCCGACCAGAACGGCGCCATCACCCACAGGCTGGCGCCAAACAACACCAGCAGCAGGATCTGCACCAGCAGTCGATCGTTATTGAGCATGTAAGGTCTCGAAAAAGTCAGTCAGGCAAAGAGTAGGCGAACACGCGGCGCGCGCTCGCCCGATGCAGCTTATCGCAACAAATCAATGCGCAAACCTACGCCATCGACTTTGCCGGTTTCCATCCGTGCCGCACGCACGCCCTGATTGATCAATGCCTGGCGCCAGGCCTCGGCTTTCGGCCCGGACACTGTCACTCGCTGCGTGGTATCGAGATTCAGTCCACGGGAAATCAGGCGCAACCACGTGTCATCCGGGTCATTGACGAGTTTGGGGAAATCCAGCTCGCCGGTGCTCTTAAGCTGGCGCAACAGGGTCGCCGAGGTCGGCAGCAGTTCACCCAGCGGCGCAGCCGCTTCGAACTGTTCGACATGCAGATAGGCTTTGCGATTGCCGCGCGTGATGCTGTAGAGCGCCACCAGCGTGTTGTCCCGCGGCGCGGCCAGCCTCAGCAACAAGTACGCCTGTTGCTCGTCGGAACCGTACAGTTTGGCATTGCCGAACACCTCGTTGGCCCAGAGGCTGCTTTCGCCGCAGTCGCGGGCCTGGCACCAGAACAGCAACTCGGCGTCCTGCTTTTGCAGGGCCTCGCGGGCGGCGGTGAAGGCTTCGGTGGCGGCGTGTTCGGGTGGCAACTCATAAGTGACCGAGGTGGTCTGGCCACGGGCAGTGACCTGGCCGTCAAAGCGCAACTGGCCGCTGATCTTGCGGATCGAGCCCAATGGGTAAATCCGCTCCTGCTCTGCCGGAGGGCGATAGTCGACGATTTGCGCGTCGGCCAGTCGCGGCACGATCTGCAGGTCCTGACTGCCCGGCACATCGGCGGCGAACGAAATGGAACTGAAGCAGCACAGCGCCAACAGACTGAGTGATCGCATAGTCAGGCTCATCGGATCGGCATGGCTTGGCGGATCGGGGTCGTAGCGGTATAGAAATCCATCGTGGTTGTCTCCCATTTCAACCCGCCCAGCCTCGACAGTTGCCCGGTGCAAGTCAAGGAATGGCGAAGAACCGATTGAAACAGTCTGCGACAAGATCCGCACCGGGCTCGTCGTTCAGGTGCAAATGGTGCCCACCGGGCAGCTGTTCCCGGCTAAAGGGTAGACGCTCCAGCAGCTCAGGATGTTTGGCCAGCATGCCGTCCGCCGCGACCACCAATTGTGCTGGGCAACCGATGCGCTGGACGAAGGCCATCGCCTGCTCCTGCGTCAGGCGCAGCGGCGATGGCAGGGTCAGGCGATTGTCGGTGCGCCAGGTGTAACCGCCGGGAACCGGCATCAAGCCGCGCTGGGCCAGCAACTCTGCGGCCTCCCGACTGACCGCGACCAGGCCTTTCATCCGCGCCTCGATGGCACGGTCGAGGGTGGTGTAGACCGGTTTGCGCTTCTCGCGCAGATCCAGTTGCGCTTGCAGGGCCATGCCCATGCGCTCGGCAGCGTTTTCGCCCTTGTCTGTAGGAGGAGTCACCCCATCGATCAACGCCAGATGAGTGATCCGATCCGGCAACGATCCCGCCAGCACCATGGAAACAATCGCGCCCATGGAATGCCCGAGCAGGCCGAAACGCTTCCAGCCCAATTGCTCGGCGACTTGCAGTACGTCATGGGCGTAGTCCCACAGCGCATATCCGGCGCCGTGCGGCCGATGCCCGGAATGCCCGTGCCCAGCCATATCCAGCGCGATAATGCGCAGACCTTTGAGCTTCGGCGCGAGACGGGCAAAGCTGTTGGCGTTGTCGAGCCAGCCATGCAAGGCGATGACCGGCACACCGTCCTCGGGTCCGAACAAATGCGCGGCCAGTTCGATATGCGGCAGGCTCAGGCGCACTTCTTCGAAGGTCGGGCTCATGCGCAATCCTTGTCCTGGCGGTTTTCCCAGCGGCTAAACAGGTTTTTCAGCAAGCGTGCCGTGTCCTGTGGACGTTCAAGGGGAAACATGTGCCCTCCGGGCATGCTCAGCGCCTCACCTTGGGCAAGCCGCGAAACGAAGCGCGTGTGATGGCGCATGACCACCCGGCTCGTGTGCCCACGCACAACCGCCAGCGGCACCTGCAACTGGCGGGTGCGGCCGGGGCTGGTGTGCGGCACGCCGCGATAAATGCTGATTTCGGTGGCCGGGTCGAAGCGCAGGCGCAGTTTGTCGCCCACCTTGTGCAAGCCATGTTGCAGGTAAGCGTCGAAACATTCCGGGTCAAAACCACGAAACAGGCTCTTGCCGGCGAAATAGCTGCGCGCACTGGCGAGGTCGGTAAATTCTTCACGTCGGCCAAGGGTGCGGCCGGCCGGGGTCAGCCTGTCGATGAAACCGAAGCGCTTGGCCGCGCGGATCACCCATTGGTCGGTGCGAGTCAGCACCGGCGAATCGAGCATCACCACCCCGCGATACAACTCCGGGCAACGCAACGCCGCATGCAGGTGCAGCACACCGCCAAAGGAGTGACCGACGCCCCACACGGGCTGATCTTGCTGCTGCAAATGGTGGATCAATTCGTCGACAAGGTTGTACCAGTTGTCATCCGCTGGAAAACGCGGGTCATGAGCGTGCTGCTCCAGATGCGCGACCCGATACTCGGGCGCCAGCGCCGCGAACAACTTGCCGTAGGTGCCCGAGGGAAACCCGTTGGCGTGGGCGAAAAAGATAGGTTGCGACATGCGGGCAAATCCATGAGCGGGAAACGTGGCGTTGATTGTCCGTAAGACCGCGCCCGGCGGCAATGACTGTAACTGCCAGGAATGGTGACAGTCTGGTCAGGGTTATGGTGTGCCAAGGGAATCCCTCCCCCTCACCCCAGACCTCTGGACGGTCCGACGTGTCGGGAGGGCCAGAATGAGAGGCTTTTTCGATCTCACCGTGCTGGCGGCTGCTCACCCAGTGGCACTACCGCCATGGTCAACCGCGACACACAACTGGCCTTGCCCTCATCGCTGGTCAGGCGGATATCCCAGACATGCGTGGTGCGACCGATGTGAATCGGCTTGGCCACCGCTGTCACCCGACCACTGCGCAGGCCGCGCAAATGGTTAGCGTTGATCTCAAGCCCCACGCAATAAAACTTGCTGGCATCGATGCACAGATAGCTGGCCATAGAACCGACGGTTTCCGCTAGCACCACTGACGCGCCGCCGTGCAGCAAGCCATAAGGCTGATGCGTACGGTGGTCGATGACCATGCTCGCGGTCAGCGATTCTTCGTCGAACGCTTCGAAACGGATGTCGAGCACTTCGCCGATGGTGTTTTTCTGAATCGCGTTCAACTGCTCGATGTTGGGAGTGGTGCGCCACAAGCTCATCGCAGACTTCCTTTGTTGTTTTAGTCGTCGCTCAATCCTGCCACAGCACCGCCTCACTGCGCGCGCTCCATTCTTCGAATCGGGCGCCGTAGGTGTCTTCGATGACGTTGCGTTTGATCTTCAGGGTCGGCGTGAGAAAACCGTTTTCCACCGCCCAGCTGTCCTTGACCACCACCAGCCGGCGCAGTTGCTCGTGCTTGTCGAGCACGGCGTTGACCTCCTCCAGCAGCTTTTCCAGGCTCGAATGCAGGCTCGCTCGTGGCTCTTCCTGATTGACGCTCGAGAGCACGCACAGGCCCAGCGGCGCACTCAAACCATCACCGACCACACACACCTGTTCGATGCGCGAGTGCACGGCCAAACGGTTTTCGATTGGCGCCGGGGCGACGTATTTGCCTTTGCTGGTCTTGAAGATTTCCTTCAGTCGCCCGGTCAGGCGCAAGCGCCCTTCGGCATCCTGTTCGCCCTTGTCGCCAGTGCGCAGAAAGCCGTCTGCGGTGAGGGTCTCGGCAGTTTTCTGCGCCTCCTTGAAATAGCCAAGCATGTTCGCCTGACTGCGCACCTGGACCTCGCCGGATGCATCGATGCGCACCTCGACATCCGGACACGGTTTGCCGATCCAGCCCTGTTTGTATTCGCCGGGCAAACAGATGTGCGAGTAACCGCAACCCTCGGTCATGCCGTAGACCTCCAGCACATCGAGGCCGAGTTTCTGATACCAGGCGAGCAATGTCTGCGGCACAGGTGCTGCACCGGAAAGGGCCACGCGCAAGGCGTCCAGCCCCAGGCCCGCCAACACTTTGTGCCCGACCCGCTTACCGATGAAGGGCAGACCGAGCAGCAAGTCCAGACGTTTCGCCGGGATCTTGCTGTAAACGCCCATCTGGAATTTGGTCCAGATCCGCGGCACCCCGAACATTGCCGTCGGCCGCGCCCGCTTCAGATCGGTGATGAAGGTGTCGAGGCTTTCAGCAAAGAACACTGTCTGCCCGGTATAAATCGAAGCCATTTCAACGAACATGCGTTCCGCGACGTGGCACAACGGCAGGTACGACAGCAGCCGATCGTTCTCGTTGAGCCCGAACAGCTGCGTGCCACGGCTGGTGGCGAACCCCAGATTGGCGAAACTGTGCATCACGCCTTTGGGCAGGCCAGTGGTGCCGGAGGTGTAAATGATGGTCGCCAGTTGCTCGGCGGCGGGACGTGGGTCGTCCTGGATCGGCGAACTGCGTTGCAACTCAGCCCAGCTGAAATCGAAATCGCCGGGCGGATGCAGCGGCAGGCTGATGGTCGGCAAGTCCGCCGGCACGCCGATCGACATGCTCGGCCAATCGTCAAGTTTGCCGATAAATGCGAGCACGCTCTCCGAGTGATTGAGCACTTGAGCGACGGAGTCGGCCGTCAGGTTGGGATACAGCGGCACGGAAACGTGCCCCGCCATCCAGATGGCCAGATCGGCAATGATCCAGTGCGCGCAGTTTTTCGAGATCAGGGCGATATGGCTGCCTTGCGGCAACTCCCGTGCACGCAGCCAGTGTGCGGCGCAGCGAGCCTGATGGCCAACGTCGGCCCAGGTCAGCGTCTCGACCTCGCCACCCCCGATGGGCTGCACGAGAAAGCGCTGGCGTGGATGCCGGGCTTCACGTTCGTAAAACACGTCCAGCGGCAAACGGAATGCGGCAGACATGCGACTCGCTCCTGTTTTTTTAGGTCTGGAGCAAGCGTAGTCAACCAAGCAAGTGCTTGGTTGGAATTTTTACTAAAAGAAACAAGATCAAAAGATCGCAGCCTTCGGCTGCTCCTACATGAGAATGCGATCCCATGTAGGAGCTGCCGAAGGCTGCGATCTTTTGCTTTAAGGGTGCTTGAGGCTGTTGAGAGTCATCGAGCCAATCAGCAGTTCAGCACTCTCAAGCTCGGCCAACCCCGCCGTGCCGACCTTCTCCGGCGGATACCCGGCGCCATGCTGCAGATAGCTGAGCAAATTGCCCACCAGCGGATTGTGACTGACCAGCAGCGCATTGCTCACCGAAACCAGCTGATCGGCGACTTTGTCCGGATCGACCTCCGGCGTCAGCCACTCGACCGTGCGGATCTCGGGCTCGAAGCCCAGCGCCTCGCGGACAATCTGCGCGGTCTGTTGCGCGCGCAGGTACGGGCTGGCGTAGATCGCGGTGATCGGTTGCCCGATCAACTGCGCAGCGCTGCGCAATGCTTCTTCACGGCCATGCTCGGTCAGCTCCCGTTCGGAGTCGGGGCACGAGCCGTAAGGCACGGCCTCACCGTGACGCAATACCCAGAGTTTCATAGCTTGGGTTCCTCATCGCGAACCGGATGCGGTGCTGGCGGCACGGCATGTGGCGCCTCACCTTCGGGCGTACGCGGCGCTGGCCAGTCGGCAAACGGCCAAGGCTTCTGGTCGCTGTGAAAACTGCCGAAGCGGCCGATCTGCGCCAGAAACTGGCTCAGGCTGTCACCGAAGTTCATCAGGCTGGCGCTCGGTGCGCCATAGATCAAACGATAGATCAGTTGCACCAGCACCACTGCGCCGAGAATAAACTGCGCCACTTGCCAGACCAGCAGGTAGACGATCATCCACAACACCCGCAGGAGGATGGATTCGTACCTGGCTTCGGATTTTGATTCGTTCATGTTCAGCTCCCCTACCCGTGAATAACAGCAGTCAGTTGAAACCACTGGTGGAAATAAAGTCGACATCGGTTTTCGGCTCGGCCCGCATCAACAGTTCGATGACCTGTTCCAGCGTGCGCCCCTCGAACAGGATCGCGTGCAAGCCTGCGACCAGCGGCATGTATACGCCGACTTCCTGGGACTTGGCTTTCAACACTTTCAGGGTATTGACCCCTTCGGCGACTTCGCCGAGGCGCGATACCGCTTCTTCGAGGCTCAGGCCCTGGCCGAGGGCGAATCCGACCTGATAGTTGCGGCTTTTCGGCGACGAGCACGTGACGATCAGATCGCCAACACCCGCCAGACCGAGGAAGGTCATCGGGTTGGCGCCCTGATTCACCGCAAACCGGGTCATCTCGGCCAAGGCGCGGGTGATCAGCATGCTCTTGGTGTTCTCGCCCATTTCCAGCGCCACCGCCATGCCGGCGATGATCGCGTAAACGTTTTTCAACGCCCCGCCCAGTTCGACACCAAAACGGTCGGCGCTGGCATAAACACGAAAGGTGCGGCCATGCAGCGCGGCTTGCACCTGTTTGCACAGTTCTTCGTCTTCACTGGCGACCACCGTGGCCGTCAGCGCGTGCTCGGCGATTTCCCGCGCCAGATTCGGCCCGGACAACACGCCGATGCGCGCCTGCGGGGCGATCTCTTCGAGGATCTGGCTCATCAGCTTGAAGGTCTGGGCTTCGATGCCTTTGGTCAGGCTGACCAGCATCTTGCCGCTCAAACGCTCGGCGTGCGCGGCGAGCACTGTGCGCAGTGCGCTGGACGGCAGCGCAACAAAGCACAGATCGCAGGCGTCGAGGGTCTGCTGCAAGTCGGTGACCGCCGTCACTCCCGGCAGAATCTTGATGCCTTTGAGGTAACGCGGATTTTCGCGATTGACCCGGATGGCCTCGGCCTGCTCGGGGTCACGCATCCACTGCAGGACTTGATGGCCGTTCTCGGCCAATAAATTGGCCACGGCGGTACCAAAACTTCCGCCTCCCAGGACCGCAATCGGGCGCTGCTCAGTCATATGCAATCCGTTAATCCATACCAGTGGCGATGCCGGCATTATACGGGGCGACCCGGTCGCGGCCAGCCCCTGCGTCAATAACCGACAGTTATAGGAAGAAGACCAATAAATCCTGGGAAAATGCCCGCAACGTAACTGGAAAAGTCGCTGTCCTCGGTTAACATGCGCGCCAACTCTTCGTTCGATAGGCCGCGTCGTGTTTTTCGCTCCTCCCCCACCGCGTTCTTCCCTGCTACTGGCGCTGTTGTTCAGCCCGGTGCTGCTGGCGGACGACCTGTTCATGGACGGCCAGGCGCTGCCGCAGGTACTGACGGCCACTCGGCTAAAACAGACGCCGGCGGAAGTGCCGGGGAGCATGACCGTACTCGACAGCGAATTGATCAGCGCCAGCGGCGCCCGCGACATCAGCGAACTGCTGCGGCTGGTGCCGGGCATGATGGTCGGCAACATCAGCGGCAATCAGGCGGCGGTCAATTACCACGGCACCAACGCCACCGAAGCGCGGCGCATGCAGGTATTGATCGACGGCCGCTCGGTGTACCGCGCAGGTCTGGCCACGGTGGACTGGAGCGATATGCCGGTGGCCATGGAGGACATCGACCGCATCGAAGTCTTTCGCGGCCCCAACACCGTCAGCTACGGTGCCAACGCGCTGATGGCGGTGGTCAATATCATCACGCGCCACCCGGCGGAAAGCCACGGCACGCGGCTGAAAATCACCCGAGGCCAGCGCGGCATCAATGACTTCTATGCCAGCCAGGGCACCGGATGGAATGGCGGTGATCTGCGTCTGTCGCTGTCCGGCCAGGAGGATGACGGTTTCGACAGCGATCGCACGGGCGCCGATTACCGTGACAGCCGCCGTTTGAACCGCTTCAGCCTCGCGGTCAGCCACACGCTGAATGACAACCAGAGCCTCGACTGGCAGGTCAACGCGAAGGACGGCAGCAATCAACGGCCTTATACCTACCGCCCGGTGTTCTCGGGGATTACTGACAGCGGCAACAATTCCGACGTTGTCGCCAAGGACTATGCCGGCTCGGTGCGCTGGAATCTCGACATCAATCCCGAGCACAGTCTCTATGTACAAGGTTCGGCGCAGCACTGGGATCGTCAGCAGGTGTGGCGCGCCTGTGATGCCGAGGTGTCCTTCAGCCCGGAGCTGACACAGCTGTGGCAGCTCAACCCGAATTACACCGAACGTTTAGCGCGCAACATCACACGCTTCACCGGCCCAGGCGCTGCGCCCGGCACGCCGCAGGAAATGGCGCTGGCCAACCAAGTGCTCGAGCAGTGGCGCAACGGCGCCAGTCAGACCCTGTGCGGCGACATCGACCAAAGCGCTCGCGAGTCACGCTACGACCTCGAACTGCAAGACACCCTCAGCCTGTCCGACAGCCTGCGCCTGGTCAGCGGCCTGAACTATCGTTATGACCGCGCCAGTTCCGAGACCTACTTCAACGGCACGCTGGACGACACCACGTGGCGTGCGTTCGGCCAATTGGAGTGGCGCGCCACTGAACACTGGCTGTTACAGGGCGGTGCGATGTTCGAAGACACGCAACTGATCGGCAGTTCGCTGACCCCACGCTTCGCGATCAATTACCTGATCAACCCGCGTCACGGCCTGCGCGCGGTGTACTCGGAGGCGATCCGCTCGCCGGATATGTTCGAGAACAACGTCAACTGGAGCTATCAGGTCAGCAAATTGCGACCTTCGGCGTACGGCAAGTCTTCGGCGCGCTATTTCGTCAAGACGCGCGGCCCCGGCGATCTCGATCAGGAACACATGCGCTCGCGAGAGCTGGGCTACAACGGCTACTTCGCCGAGTGGGGTCTGGCGGTCGACGTCAAACTGTTCTACGACGAGATCACCGGGATGATCAGCGAACCGCTGCGCAACAATCAGTACATCGCCAGCAACGCCAACAGCTCACGTTTTCGCGGCACCGAAACCCAACTCGACTGGCGCGTGAACACAGTCGACCGCTTGCGCTTCACTTACGCCTACGTCGAAGCCGAAGCGAGCAATCCGCTGGATCAGCAATTTACCGCCAGTCACAGCGGTTCTGCCGGATGGCTGCGCGATTGGGGCCACGGCTGGAACAGCGCCCTCTTCTATTACGGCGACAACGCGCTCAACGGCTATCGCTTCGAGCGCGTCGACACCCGAATCGCCAAACGCATCAAGCTGGGCAAGGCCCAACTGGAACTGGCCGGCGTGCTGCAGCAGCGCCTCGATCACGAGCCGACCACGTTCGTCGACAACAATTACGACGAACGCCGCGTGATGTATGTCAGCGCCGAGCTGGAGTTCTAGGATGCGCCACGGTCTGTCAAGGAAGACGCCGACCCTCGGCCATTGGCTGGCCGGACTTGGCCTGTTTCTGACCGTGTGGCTGCACGGCATGGCGGTGCAGGCCGCCGACATTCTGTTGACCGGCGCCGAAGAAAGCCCCGGCGTGCAGGCGTTCGTGCAGGCGCTGAGCGAATTGCGTCCCACCGACAACGTGCGTTTCCAGCCCTTGGCCAGTCTGCCCGCGCCAGGCAAATTGCCGTCCAGCCTGCGCCTGATTCTGCTCGACCTGCCAAGCCTCGACTGGCGCCTGCAAGAACCTCAAGGCCCGGCGACGCTGGTGCTGCGTATCAGCCGTCTGCAAGCCCGACAACGCCTCGGCGCGGCGCAACCGGCGCACCTGAGTTTGCTCTGGAGTGATCCGCCACTGAGCCGACAGCTGCAATTGATCCGACGCATCCTGCCTCAGGCGAGCCGGATTGGCGTGTTGTTCGATGAACACAGCGAGTTCCTCCTCAAAGAACTGCTTCTGGCTGCCGAGCCGCTGAATCTGCAAGTGGTCAGCCAGCGCTGGGACAACACTCACGACAGCCGCCCCCTGCAAGCCGTGCTGAAAAACAGTGACGTGCTGCTGGGCCTGGATGATCCGGATCTGTACAACCCGAAGACCGCGAAAAATCTGCTGCTCAGCAGCTATTCCCGGCAAATGGCGCTGGTCGGGCCAAACGCCGCGTTCGTGCGCGCCGGCAGCCTGGCCAGCACTTACAGCGACCAGAGCGATTGGCTGAGCGTTCTCGACCGGTTGCTCGACCAGCCGCCGATCCATTGGCCGCGATCGCTCTATCCCGAACGCTTTAAGGTCTCAAGTAATGCCCAGGTCGCTCGTTCCTTGGGTATAGAACCGCTGAATGAAGCGTCTGTCGCCAGCGCGTTGGCTGAAGGAGAAAGCCGCCCATGAATTTTCGACGTTGGGACATCAACACCCGTACCCAATTGATCAGCCTCGGCCCGGCGCTGTTGCTGACGTTGTTGTTGATCAGTTTCTTCACGTTCGTGCGCATTCAGGATTTGCGCCAGGAGCTGAACCACACCGGTCAACTGATCGCCAACCAACTGGCGCCCGCCACCGAATACGGGGTGATTTCCGGCAACAACGACGTGTTGGAAAGTCTGCTCAAGGCGACGCTGGCAACGCCCAACGTGCGCTTCCTTGAAGTACAGGACAGCGCCAACCGGATTCTGGTGTATGTCGAACAACCGGCGGATTCCCACAGTCGTCCGCATCAGGTCGAAGTGTTCCAGGCGCCGGTTCGACTGCAACGGATTGCCCTGAACAATGATTTTTTCCAGGACGCCAAAGTCAGCAGCGGCGCGGCCAGCGAGGATTATCTGGGGCGGGTGATCGTCGGTCTGTCCAACGATGCCTTCAGTCAGCGCCAACAGGAAATTCTGCTCAAGGCCGGGATTCTGGCGCTGTTCGCCCTGCTCTTTACGTTTGTCCTGGCGCGGCGACTGGCCGGCAGCCTGTCGCAGCCGATTCGCGATATCGGCAACGCGGTCAAGGCGATCCAGGATGGCGACTTTAAAACCCCGCTGCCGATCGTCGATGACACCGAGCTGGGCGCGCTGTCGCAGCACATCAACAATCTCGCTCAGGCGCTGGAGCAGGCCAGTCGTGAACAGCATCAGGCGATGGCACAGTTGATCCAGACACGCGAGGAAGCGGAAAAGGCCAACAACGCCAAATCCGACTTCCTGGCGATGATGAGCCATGAACTGCGCACGCCCATGAATGGCGTGCTCGGCATGCTGCAATTGCTGGAAACCACCGACATGACCGAGGAGCAGATCGAGTACGCCGCGCTCGCCTCGGAGTCCACTGAACACTTGCTCAAGGTCATCAACGACATCCTCGACTTTTCGCGCATCGAGCGTTCCGAGCTTGAGCTGGAACACATCCCGTTCAACCTCGCCGAACTGATCGGCGCGTGCGCCCAGTCGTTCCAGCACAGCGCAGTGCAACGTGGTCTGGCGCTCAACCTGCGGATTCCCGAAGACATGCGCGGCTTGCAGGTGCAGGGCGATCCGACGCGGATCCGGCAGATTCTGGTCAACCTGGTCGGCAATGCCTTGAAGTTCACTGAACAGGGCCGGGTCAGTATCGAGGCGCAGTGGCAGTCGCTGGATCACGAATTGCTGTGGTTCACCTGCTCGGTGCGCGACAGTGGCATCGGCATTTCCTCCGAGAGCCTGGAGCTGATGTTCAACGCGTTCCAGCAGGCCGACAGCTCGATTTCGCGACGCTACGGCGGCACCGGCCTGGGCCTGCCGATCGCCCGCACACTCGCCGAACGCATGGGCGGCACATTAAGAGCGCAGAGTGAGGAAGGTCTTGGGTCGGTGTTCACCCTGGAAATCCCGTTGGCTCTTTATAAGCAGGCATTGCCAAAACAGGTCGCACCGCGCGCATTGAACGGTGACGGCCAGGGCGCTGGACGCACTGTGTTGCTGGTTGAAGACAATCCGGTCAATCAGACGGTTATTGAAGCGATGCTGCGCAGTCTGGGCTTTACTGTCAGTGTCGCCACCGATGGCGCTCAGGCAGTGCGCAGTGCCCAGAGCAGTGAGTTCGAAGTGATTCTGATGGATTGTCGCCTGCCGATCATCGACGGCTATGAAGCAACCCGACAGATCCGCAACCTGCCCGGACGCGGCAACGTGCCGATCATCGCGCTGACCGCCAATGCCTTGCAGGGCGACCGGGAAACCTGTCTGTCGGCGGGGATGAACGATTATCTGGCCAAGCCGTTCAAACGTAATGATCTGCAGCAGATTCTGCAGCGGTGGGTGTCTTAGTGTCGGCTTTTCGAGCATCTGCGACTGGCATGAAAAGCGAAAGTGCGGCAGTCTTAGGCACCCGAACGAGCCTCAAAAGAGGCTTGATTAAAAATTTCAGTGCACAAGTGTACATTCATGTCCTTGGTGCTGTGACTTTCACCACAACGCAATAGTCTATGAGTAGGCTGCCGGTTCGAGGCATGAATGCTTCGAACGGTCGGGAAGATTTGCCCCACCTGCCGCATGGGATTATTGAGGAGCTCGCATGACCAAACAAAACGCCTTTACTCGGGAAGACCTGCTGCGCTGCAGTCGCGGTGAGCTGTTCGGCCCAGGTAACGCGCAACTGCCCGCCCCGAACATGCTGATGGTGGATCGCATCACCCATATCAGCGAAGAAGGCGGCAAGTACGGCAAAGGTGAATTGGTCGCCGAGCTGGATATCACCCCTGACCTGTGGTTCTTCGCTTGCCACTTCGAGGGCGATCCGGTGATGCCGGGCTGCCTGGGCCTTGACGCCATGTGGCAACTGGTTGGCTTCTTCCTGGGCTGGCAAGGTCTGCCGGGCCGCGGCCGTGCGCTGGGTTCGGGCGAAGTGAAGTTCTTCGGCCAGGTTCTGCCGACCGCCAAGAAAGTCACCTATAACATTCAAATCAAGCGCGTCCTCAAGGGCAAGCTGAACCTGGCTATCGCTGACGGTTCGGTCTCTGTGGACGGTCGCGAAATCTACACCGCCGAAGGCCTTCGGGTCGGCGTGTTTACCTCCACTGAAAACTTCTAAGGGTTATCCGCATGCGCCGCGTCGTTATCACTGGTCTGGGTATCGTTTCTTGCCTGGGCAATGACAAAGAGACCGTCTCCGCTAACCTGCGTGCAAGTCGCCCTGGCATCCGGTTCAACCCGGAATATGCCGAAATGGGTCTGCGTAGCCAGGTTTCCGGCTCCATTGACCTTCCCCTCGAAGAGCTGATCGATCGCAAGATCTTTCGCTTCGTCGGCCACGCCGCGGCTTACGCCTACCTGGCGATGAAAGACGCGATCACTGACTCCGGCCTGACCGAAGAGCAAGTGTCCAACCCGCGTACCGGCCTGATCGCCGGCTCCGGCGGTGCTTCCACGCTGAACCAGATGGAAGCGCTGGACATCCTGCGCGAGAAAGGCGTGAAGCGCGTCGGCCCATACCGTGTAACGCGGACCATGAGCAGCACCGTTTCCGCTTGCCTGGCCACGCCATTCAAGATCAAGGGCCTGAACTACTCCATCGCTTCTGCCTGCGCCACCAGTGCTCACTGCATCGGTACCGCCATGGAACAGATCCAGATGGGCAAGCAGGACATCGTCTTCGCCGGTGGCGGCGAAGAAGAGCATTGGAGCCAGTCGTTCCTGTTCGACGCGATGGGCGCCCTGTCCAGCAAGCGTAACGACACCCCGGAACAGGCCTCCCGCGCCTACGACGCCGACCGTGACGGTTTCGTCATCGCCGGTGGTGGCGGTATGGTCGTGGTTGAAGAGCTGGAACACGCTCTGGCCCGTGGCGCGAAGATCTACGCGGAAATCGTTGGCTACGGCGCGACGTCCGATGGCTACGACATGGTTGCCCCAAGTGGCGAAGGCGCGATCCGCTGCATGCAGATGGCGATGTCCACCGTTGATACCCCGATCGACTACCTGAACACCCACGGCACTTCGACTCCGGTCGGCGACGTCGCGGAAATGAAAGGTGTGCGTGAAGTGTTCGGCGACAAGGCTCCAGCGATCAGCTCGACCAAGAGCCTGTCCGGTCACTCCCTGGGCGCTGCCGGCGTTCACGAAGCGATCTACTGCATGCTGATGATGGAAGGCAACTTCATTGCCGGTTCCGCCAACATCGACGAACTGGACCCGGAAGTGGCTGACATGCCGATTCTGACCAAGACTCGCGAAAACGCCACCATCAACACCGTGATGAGCAACAGCTTCGGCTTCGGCGGCACCAACGCCACGCTGGTGATGAAGCGCTGGGAAGGCAAGTAATTCCCAAGGCTTGAGCCACACATGAAAAACGCCCCGACTGGTTCGGGGCGTTTTTTTTCGTTTGAAGAAAATAACCGGGACACCGCTGATCCCTGTGGGAGCTGGCTTGCCAGCGATAGCGGAGTGTCAGGTAACGAAGATGTTTGCTGTGCCGACGTCATCGCTGGCAAGCCAGCTCCCACAGGTTTCTATGCATGCCCTGAAAATGAAACTTCTGTCATGAAACTTACCGCCCTGCGACCGAATGTCGCGGATTCAGCGGCCTGCAGCACTGTTGCAAAAAACGCAACAACACCTTGCTCGAATAAGCCGTTTACTTAGCTGCCTAACAAATTCTATAAAAGAGTCCTGCACACGCCTTGCTGCAGATAACTTGAGATTTGGAGCTAGCAGATGACTGTAAAAGTAACTGAACGCGACGATTCACACATGTCCCATGAAGGCGTAGCCGCCGGTATCCGGATCTGGGATGTGCATCAACAAGACTTGCTGGTCGGGATGTTCCACAACGAGATTGACGCCCACAACTACAAGGCCGAACTGGAAGTGCAAGAGCAGCAACGGGATTTACGATCCGCCTGAATCAACCACAGCATTGAAAACGACAAACCCCGCGATCAGCGGGGTTTGTCGTTGTTACGGCTTGACGATTTACCACATCAGATCGTCGGGGATCTGATAGGCCGCGTACGGATCGTCCTCGGCGTTGACCTCTTCGGTCTTCACGTTGAGTTGCACGATGCGCTGTGGGTCGCGCTCCTGGATCTTCAGGGCCGCTTCACGCGGGATCACTTCATAGCCGCCGGCATGATGCACGATCGCCAGCGAACCGCTGCTGAGCTTGTTGCGCATCAGCGTGTTGACCGAGAGACGCTTGACCTTCTTGTCGTCAACGAAGTTGTAGTAGTCCTCGGTGGTCAGCTTCGGCAGACGCGAGACTTCGATCAATTGCTTGACCTGAGCGGCGCGCTCCTTGGCTTCGGCCTTCTCTTTCTGCTGACGGTTCAGCTCCTGATCGCGCTTGACCTTCTCGGCCATGGCTTCCTGGGCGGCGCGCTGCTGCGAGTCGTCCAGCTCGATCTGACCTTTGTGGGCCAGACGTTGCTGCTTCTGCTTGTCCTTGCTGACCTGCTTGGCCTGCTTTTGATTGACCAGGCCTGCTTTGAGCAACTGATCGCGAAGGGAAATACTCATGGTGCTTACTCACTTGGGCAGTTGCTCAGCCACAGCTGGGCAAATTCTTTTCCTGACGTTTGGCTTCACCCCACAGGGCGTCCAACTCTTCGAGGGTGCAATCTTCTATGGGACGGTGGGTGTCGCGCAATGCCTGTTCGATAAAACGGAAACGTCTTTCAAACTTGCCGTTGGCGCCACGCAGTGCAGTTTCCGGGTCAACCTTCAGATGCCGGGCCAGATTGACCACGGAAAACAGCAGATCACCGATCTCGTCAGCCACCGCTACGGGATCGTTTTCGGACATCGCCTCGAGCACTTCATCGAGCTCTTCACGCACTTTGTCGAACACCGGCAAGGCGTCCGGCCAGTCGAACCCCAACTGCCCCGCACGCTTCTGCAGCTTGGCTGAGCGCGACAATGCAGGCAACGTGGCCGGTACGTCATCAAGCAGTGACAGTTGCTGTGGCGCGGCGGATTTCTCGGCACGCTCTTGGGCCTTGATTTCCTCCCAGCGCTGCTTGACCTGCTCTTCATTCAAACGCGGCACGTCCAGCGGCGCGTACAGGTCGCCGGTGGGGAAAACGTGAGGATGACGACGGATCAGCTTGCGGGTGATGCTGTCGATCACACCGGCAAACTCAAAGCGCCCTTCTTCGCGCGCCAACTGGCTGTAATAGACAACCTGGAACAACAGGTCGCCAAGCTCGCCCTGCAAATGATCGAAATCGCCGCGCTCGATGGCGTCGGCCACTTCGTACGCTTCTTCGAGGGTGTGCGGGACGATGGTTGCGTAGGTTTGCTTGATGTCCCACGGGCAACCGAACTGCGGATCGCGCAGCCGGCTCATGAGATGGAGCAGGTCTTCAAGGCTGTACATCATGTTTTCTGTCTCACCACAAAACCCATGTGGGAGCGAGCCTGCTCGCGAAAGCGGTGTGCCTGCAACAAAGATGTCGACTGACACGCCCTCTTCGCGAGCAGGCTCGCTCCCACAGGGAACAATCAATTGCGTCACGGGGTGCGATTACGCCGTGTCTCGATGATGTTCGGCAACTGCGAAATCCGTCCCAGCAACCGCCCCAGTGCATCCAGACCCGGGATCTCGATGGTCAGGGACATCAGCGCAGTGTTGTCTTCCTTGTTCGAGCGGGTGTTGACCGCCAACACGTTGATCCGCTCGTTGAGCAGCACCTGCGAGACGTCACGCAGCAGACCCGAACGGTCGTAGGCGCGGATGACGATGTCCACCGGATAGGTAAGCACCGGCACCGGCCCCCAGCTGACCTGAATGATCCGCTCTGGCTCTCGTCCGCCCAGTTGCAGCACCGAGGCGCAGTCCTGGCGGTGAATACTCACGCCACGGCCCTGGGTGATGTAACCGACGATCGCATCGCCCGGCAAGGGCTGGCAGCAGCCGGCCATTTGCGTCATCAGGTTACCAACGCCCTGAATCTGAATGTCGCCGCGCTTGCCCGGCTTGTAGCCAGTCGCTTTGCGCGGGATCAGTTCCAGCTGTTCGTTACCGCGCTCCGGCTCGACCAGTTGCTGCGCCAGGTTGACCAGTTGCGCCAGGCGCAGGTCACCGGCACCGAGGGCGGCGAACATGTCTTCGGCGGTTTTCATGTTGGCCTTCTCGGCCAACTTGTCGAAATCCACCGCCGGCAAGCCGAGGCGTGTGAGCTCGCGTTCGATCAGGGTTTTACCGGCGGCGACGTTCTGGTCACGGGCCTGCAACTTGAACCAGTGAACAATCTTCGCCCGCGCCCGCGACGTGGTGACGTAACCGAGGTTCGAGTTCAGCCAGTCTCGGCTGGGGGTGCCGTGTTTGCTGGTGATGATCTCGACTTGCTCGCCGGTCTGCAGGCTGTAGTTGAGTGGCACGATGCGCCCGTTGATCTTGGCGCCACGGCAGTTGTGACCGATTTCGGTGTGTACGCGGTAGGCGAAGTCCAGCGGTGTTGCGCCTTTCGGCAAGTCGATGGCGTGACCGTCGGGCGTGAAGATGTAGACCCGATCCGGTTCGATATCAACGCGCAGCTGTTCGGCAAGACCACCGATATCACCCAGCTCTTCATGCCACTCGAGCACCTGACGCAGCCAGGAAATTTTCTCTTCGTAGTGATTGGAGCCGGATTTGACGTCAGTGCCCTTGTAACGCCAGTGCGCGCAAACCCCGAGCTCGGCTTCTTCGTGCATCGAGTGCGTACGAATCTGCACTTCAAGCACTTTGCCTTCCGGACCGATCACGGCCGTGTGCAACGAGCGGTAGCCGTTCTCTTTCGGGTTGGCGATGTAGTCGTCGAATTCTTTCGGGATGTGCCGCCACAGCGTGTGGACGATACCCAGCGCGGTATAGCAATCGCGCATTTCCGGGACCAGCACGCGCACCGCACGCACGTCGTAGATCTGGCTGAATTCAAGACCCTTGCGCTGCATTTTGCGCCAGATCGAATAGATGTGTTTGGCTCGACCGCTGATGTCGGCGTCGACGCCGGTGGCCTGCAGTTCATCCTTGAGCTGGGTCATTACGTCGGCGATGAAACGCTCGCGATCAAGCCGTCGCTCATGGAGCAACTTGGCGATCTGCTTGTATTGATCAGGCTCCAGATAACGGAAGGACAAGTCCTCCAGTTCCCATTTGATATGACCGATGCCGAGCCGGTGCGCGAGCGGCGCATAGATGTCGAAGACTTCCCGGGCGACACGGTTACGCTTCTCGTCGTCGGCGGTTTTCACCGCACGAATGGCGCAGGTGCGTTCGGCCAGTTTGATCAGGGCAACACGCACGTCGTCGACCATGGCCACGAGCATTTTGCGCAGGTTTTCCACCTGCCCTTGCGTGCCCATGACCATGGACTGGCGCGGACTGAGGCTGGCACTGATCGCGGCCATGCGCTGCACGCCGTCGATCAGCTTGGCAACCACCGGACCAAAGCGCTGGCTGACAGCCGCGAATTCGATCTGGCCTTCGCGCACACCGCGGTACAGGACCGCGGCGACCAGCGAATCCTGATCGAGCTTGAGGTCGGCGAGAATCTCGGCGATCTCAAGGCCGGTTCTGAAACTCCCGGAGCCCTCGGCCCACAGGTTTTTCGCAGCATTGGACTGTTGTTCGGCCTCGCGAGCGAACTCGCAGGCTTCTTTCAAGGCTTCGCGATCCAGTGCCAGATCGACACTGACCGCGTGATCGAGCCAAGCCTCGAGATTGATACTGCCGTCAGTGTTGATCGGCTGGTGTGCTCTCACCTGTACCATCTTGCTTTACCTTCCCTACGACGCAGATTCAATGCGTCAAATCGCTGACCTTCGTTGCCCGTTTGCACTCGTGGGGCTAAAGCGAGCGCTGTACGGACGGACCAGACGGATCAGACGAGCCATCCTGGCTCGCTTCAAATAACGCCATGGCCTCGACATGTGCCGTCTGAGGAAACATATCGAGAATCCCGGCACGTTTTAACCGGTAGCCCTGCTTGATCAATTCGACCGTGTCGCGCGCCAGCGTTGCAGGGTTGCACGACACATACACCAACCGCTTCGCACCCAGGGTCGCCAGCTTGCGCACCACCTCGAAAGCACCGTCACGCGGTGGGTCCAAGAGTACCGCAGAAAAGCCATCTCCGATCCACTCGACACCCGTTAAAGGCTGGGATAAATCGGCTTGAAAAAACTTTGTGTTATGCAAATTGTTACTGGCGGCATTCGCAGCGGCACGTTCGACCATGGTCTGCACACCCTCCACCGCCACCACTTCGCGCACCGTTCTGGCCAGTGGCAAAGCAAAGTTGCCGAGCCCGCAGAACAGGTCCAGCACGCGCTCTTCGCTGGTCGGCTTCAGCCAGTCCAGTGCCTGCGCAACCATCGCTTCGTTGACGCCCGCGTTGACCTGGATGAAATCCCCCGGCCGGTAAGCCAGATCCAGATCCCACTGCTCCAGGCGATAACTGAGCGCCTGCGTGGCATCGACCGGTTGCGGCCCGCCTTCGCCGTGCAACCACAACTGCGCTTCATGAAACTGGCAGAAGTCCTTGAGGATCGTCAGATCTGCTTCAGACAACGGCGCCATGTGCCGTAGCAACACGGCCAGCGACGAGCCAGCGAACAATTCGACATGGCCCAACGCTTGCGGCTTGCTCAAACGACGGAGCATCTCCGGCAAACGGCTCATGATCGGCTGCAAGGGCTGTACCAGCACCGGGCATTCGTTAATGCCGACGATGTCCTGACTGCCGGCGGCGCGGAAACCCACTTCGAGTTTCTTCGCTTTCATGTCCCAGCGCACAGCAACGCGGGCGCGACGGCGATAGCCGAACTCGGGACCGGTCAACGGTGCTACCCACTCTTGCGGTTCGACACCGGCAACTTTGGATAATTGCTCGGCGAGCATGCGCTGTTTCAGGGCGAGCTGTTCACTGTGGGGCAAGTGCTGAACGCTGCAGCCACCGCAGCGACCGGCGTGCTGACACGGCGTCGGCCGGCGCAGTTCGCTGGCCTTGAACACGCGTTCGGTGCGCGCCTCGACCACTTTGCCGTGGGCGCCGAGCACTCGCGCTTCGACCTCTTCACCGGCAAGCGCGCCGAGCACGAACCAGGTCCGGCCTTCGAAAAACGCGATACCGCGCCCGTCATTCGCCAGGCGCTCGATGTTCAAGCGCTGCTTCTTGCCAGTCGGGATTTGCGGGGCCTTGCTGCCGCCGGTGGGCTGGAAGCGCAGGCCTCTCTCTTGCTTGGCCATCAGTTGGGCGCGTCGAAAATGCCGGTCGACAAGTATCGGTCGCCACGGTCACAGATGATCGCGACGATCACCGCGTTTTCAACTTCCTGGGACAGACGCAGCATCGCTGCTACCGCACCGCCCGAGGACACGCCGCAGAAAATGCCTTCTTCGCGGGCCAGACGACGGGTGACGTCCTCGGCCTCGCTTTGCGCCATGTCGACAATGCGATCAACACGATCGGCCTGATAGATCTTCGGCAGGTATTCCTGCGGCCAGCGGCGAATACCTGGAATGGCCGAGCCTTCCATCGGTTGCAGACCAACGATCTGCACCTTGTCGCTCTGCTCTTTCAAGTAGCGCGAGACGCCCATGATGGTCCCGGTGGTACCCATCGAGCTGACGAAGTGAGTGATGGTGCCCTCGGTCTGACGCCAGATCTCCGGGCCGGTGCTGGTGTAATGCGCTTCTGGATTGTCGCCATTGGCGAACTGATCCAGCACCTTGCCACGACCTTCGGCCTCCATGCGTTGGGCGAGATCGCGAGCGCCTTCCATGCCCTCTTCCTGACTGACCAGAATCAGCTCGGCGCCATAAGCGGTCATCGCCGCTTTGCGCTCGGCGCTGGAGTTGTCCGGCATGATCAGGATCATCTTGTAACCCTTGATCGCGGCGGCCATCGCCAACGCAATTCCGGTGTTGCCCGAGGTCGCTTCGATCAGCGTATCGCCGGCGTGAATCTGCCCGCGCAACTCGGCACGGGTGATCATCGACAGCGCCGGACGGTCCTTGACCGAACCCGCCGGGTTATTCCCTTCGAGCTTGAGCAATAAGGTGTTGCTGGTGACACCGGGCAGGCGCTGCAAACGCACCAGCGGAGTGTTGCCGACGCAATCGGCGATGGTTGGGTACTGCAGGGTCATGGCGTATTCGCAATCCAGACGTGCGGGGGCGCCTATCATACCGGCAAACCCGCGAAGGCCATATCACGCAAAGTGCGGTGCTTATGGTTTATGGGAATAAGCAGCAATTGTCTCGCCAGTGGTGAGACATTTCCGATTCAGCAGGGGTGCAAAAGGCTTCATCGCTGGCAAGCCAGCTCCCACAGAATTTTGGTGTTGCTTATATACGTGCAGAAGCTGCGGCACGTTGTGATCTTTTGATCTGGCGTCTAACAAAACAAGATCAAAAGATCGCAGCCTCGTTTCACTCGAATGCTCCTACAGGGCCTGGGGGTGGGTGAAGGTTGGGTGAGCGCCGCTGGCACCTGTGGCAGCTGGCTTGCCAGCGATGGCGTCTGGGCTGACAACAGCATCATCCGCCACCAACCGCAAATTCACCCGCAACCCCGCCCCGCTATTCTCCGCCCAAAGCGTTCCGCCCTGGCGCTGCACCGCATTCCTGGCGATGCTCAACCCCAGACCAAACCCGCCATCCCCCGGGCGCGAGCCGTCGAGTCGGGTGAACGGATCAAAAATCCGCTGCAGATCCGCTTCAGCCACGCCGCCGCCCTGATCTTCCAGCCACAGATGCCAGTAATCCCCGTCCCGCCGTCCTTCCAGCCGCACAATCCCGCCCTCGGGCGAATGACGAATGGCGTTGCGCAGAATGTTCTCCAGCGCCTGGGCCAAGGTGTTGAGATTGCCGCGCACCCAGCAAGAAGCCTGCACCGAGCACTGCAACTGCAGGCTCGGCCAGCCGCTTTCATAACAGGCGTTATCGGTGAGCATTTCCCACAGCGCCTGAATCTGGATCGCCTCGTCGGGCAATGGTGAGCGTTCGGTGTCGAGCCACGCCAGTTGCAGCGTGTCTTCGACCAGTCGCTGCATGCCGTCGACTTCACGACCGATGCGTGCGCGCAATTGCACCAGGCCCTGCTCGCTTTCACTCGCTACCCGCAATCGGCTCAGGGGCGTGCGCAGTTCATGGGACAGGTCTCGCAGCAGTTGCTGTTGCAGGGCGACGGTGGACTGCAGACGTTCGGACATCGAGTCGAACGCCCGGGCCAGTTCACCGAGTTCGTCCGGGCGCTGGGTGATACCGCTGGATAACCGCACATTCAATTGATCGGCACGCCAGGCATTGGCTTGTTCGCGCAGATTGTTCAGCGGCACCACCAGCAGGCGATACAGCCCCACGCACAGCAGCAAGGTGAACAACCCCGGAATCACCCCGTTGGTGATCACCCGCCAAAACAGTCGATATTTGCCCGGCAGGAAACGCTCGGGCAACTCGATCACCAGACTGCCGGCGGAAGGATCCTTGGGAAACGGTATGCGCAGCCCGGGCCGGCCCTTTTTATGAATCGGCCAATCGAGCCCGCGCAGAAAAGTCAGGCGCTGGATTTCCTGCTCGTTCAACGGATCATTGGCCAGCGACTGCAAATTGCTGTCAATTACGCCGACCCAGCCAGCCTCGCGCAATTCCATACTCTGCAGCCAACTATCGACGCCGTCACGCCGACCTTGCTGCCACGCCCGCTCGGCTTCAGCGGCGTAACGTGTAAGGGTGTCGCGGGCGACGTCAGACAGGAACTGGTTGCGCTGCTCCATGTATCGGCCCCACGACCAACTCAGCCAGATCATTAGCAGACAGAACGCCACCAGCAAACAGGCCAGTTTCCAGAACAGCGAGTGACGCCCCGGCAACTCAGACACTTTCATCGGCACCACTGAGCACGTAGCCCTTGCCCCACACGGTGCGCACTTCGCGCTCGGTGTAGCCGATGGCTTTGAGTTTGCGGCGGATCTGGCTGATGTGCATGTCGAGGCTGCGATCGTGCGCGGCATAGCCGCGTTGCAGAACGTGCTGATAAAGGAAGGCCTTGCTCAGGACCTCCTCGTCATTGCGATTGAGGGTTTCCAGCAGACGGAATTCGCTTCGGGTCAGGCCAGCGGGTTGCTCGCGCCAATACACGTCGCACTGTTCATCGTCGAAGCGCAGCGTGCCGGTCGCCACTGGCGCCGAGCGCTCTGGAGGACGCCGATCAAGGGCGACCCGGCGCAAGATCGCTTCGATGCGAACATGCAGTTCGGCCATGCTGAACGGCTTGGGCAGGTAATCGTCGGCACCCAGGCGAAAACCACTGATGCGATCGGCTTCGGCACCAAGCGCCGACATCAGCAGCACTGGCGTCGAATGGCTCTGGCGCAGTTGAGTGAGCACGTTCAGACCGTCCAGCCCCGGCAAAAGGATGTCCATCAACACCACGTCGAACGGCTGGCGTTGGGCGATGTTCAGGCCTTCCTGGCCGTTCTGGCACCAGGTCACCTGAAACCCGCTGCGACCCAGATGTTCATGAACATAGGCACCCAGGACCGGATCGTCCTCGATGGAAAGAATGCGTGGCTGGCCAACGGAAACAGGAGTCATGAGTATCTGCAAGTAATTCTCAGTTAGGCGCGATTATTCAAGATTGGCGGACACCGGGCAACCCAAGGTTGCACTGTCGGACAAACGCGCCTTGCCAGGCCGAACGACAACGCCGGTATTTTTCCGGAGATTGCCCGCGAGCAAATCGCTACACTGCGCCCAAGTCGCGTGCCGGATGCACGCATGAGTCAACAGATCAGCGGGATGCAGGAGATAGGCGTGCTCAAGAAACTGGGAATCAAAGGTCGCGTGTTGTTGCTGACCTTGTTGCCGACCAGCCTGATGGCGCTGGTGCTGGGTGGATATTTCACCTGGACGCAGCAGTCCGACCTGCAAACCCAATTGCTCCAGCGTGGCGAAATGATCGCCGAGCAACTGGCACCCTTGGTGGCGCCGGCGATGGGCCACGGCAATGGCGAACTGCTCGAACGCATTGCCACTCAGTCCCTCGAACAACCGGACGTGCGCGCGGTGACCTTTCTCGCGCCGGATCGCTCGCCACTGGCCCACGCCGGCCCGACCATGCTCAATCAGGCGCCGAGCGGCGACAGCGCGCACTTGCAACGACGCAGCGGCAATGACGCGACCCGTTACCTGATGCCGGTCTTCGGCAAGCACCGCAACCTCGCCGGCGAACTGATCCCGGAAGAATCCGAGCGCCTGCTCGGCTGGGTTGAACTCGAGCTGTCGCACAACGGCATGTTGCTGCGCGGGTATCGCAGCCTGTTTGCCAGCCTGTTGTTGATCGCCGCAGGCCTCGCCGGTGCGGCGCTGCTCGCACTACGCATGGGCCGCACCATCAATCGGCCGCTGAGCCAGATCAAACAGGCCGTCGCGCAACTCAAGGACGGTCACCTGGAAACCCGTCTGCCACCCCTCGGCAGTCAGGAACTGGACGAACTGGCGTCGGGCATCAACCGCATGGCCGGCACCCTGCAAAACGCCCAGGAAGAATTGCAGCACAGCGTCGATCAAGCCACTGAGGACGTGCGCCAGAACCTCGAAACCATCGAAATCCAGAACATCGAACTCGATCTGGCGCGTAAAGAGGCTCTGGAGGCGAGCCGGATCAAATCCGAATTCCTCGCCAACATGAGCCACGAAATCCGCACGCCACTCAACGGCATTCTCGGCTTCACCCACCTGTTGCAGAAAAGTGAACTGACCCCGCGCCAGCTCGACTATTTAGGCACCATCGAAAAGTCCGCCGACAGCCTGCTCGGGATCATCAACGAGATTCTCGACTTCTCGAAAATCGAGGCCGGCAAACTGGTGCTCGACCACATTCCGTTCAATCTGCGCGACTTGTTGCAAGACACCCTGACGATTCTCGCCCCCGCCGCTCACGCCAAGCAGCTGGAACTGGTCAGTCTGGTGTACCGCGACACCCCGTTGTCGCTGGTCGGTGATCCGCTGCGCCTGAAGCAGATCCTCACCAACCTGGTCAGCAACGCCATCAAGTTCACCCGCGAGGGCACCATCGTTGCCCGTGCAATGCTGGAAGAAGAGCACGATGACAGCGTGCAGCTGCGCATCAGCATCCAGGACACCGGCATCGGCCTGTCGAATCAGGACGTGCGCGCGTTGTTCCAGGCCTTCAGCCAGGCAGACAATTCGCTATCGCGCCAGCCCGGCGGCACCGGACTGGGTCTGGTAATCTCCAAGCGCCTGATCGAACAGATGGGCGGCGAGATCGGCGTCGACAGCACGCCGGGCGAAGGTTCGGAATTCTGGATCAGCCTGAGCCTGCCCAAAGCCCGCGACGATGCCGAAGACTTGCCCTCGGCGCCGCTGCTCGGCCGCCGGGTCGCCGTGCTGGAAAACCATGAACTGGCGCGTCAGGCCTTGCAGCATCAACTGGAAGACTGCGGGCTTATGGTCACCCCGTTCAATACCCTGGAAAGCCTGACCAATGGCGTTACTGGCGCACACCAGACCGATCAGGCGATTGATCTGGCGGTGATCGGCATCACCAGTAACGACATGCTGCCCGAACGCCTGAACCAGCATATCTGGGACCTCGAACACCTGGGCTGCAAAGTGCTGGTGCTGTGCCCGACCACTGAGCAGACGCTGTTCCATCTGTCGGTGCCCAACCCGCACAGCCAGCTGCAGGCCAAACCGGCCTGCACGCGCAAACTGCGCCGCGCCCTTTCGGACCTGGCCAACCCGCGCCAACCGCGCAACGAACCCGGCGAACCGCTGTCGAGTCGCGCGCCGAAAGTGCTCTGTGTCGACGACAACCCGGCCAACCTGTTGCTGGTGCAGACCTTGCTCGAAGACATGGGCGCCAAGGTATTGGCCGTGGAAAGCGGTTATGCCGCGGTCAAAGCAGTGCAGACCGAATCGTTCGATCTGGTGCTGATGGACGTGCAGATGCCGGGCATGGACGGTCGCCAGAGCACCGAAACCATCCGCCAGTGGGAAAGCGAGCGGCATTGCACACCGCTGCCGATCGTCGCCCTCACCGCCCATGCCATGGCCAACGAAAAACGTGCGTTGCTGCAAAGCGGCATGGATGACTACCTGACGAAACCGATCAGCGAGCGGCAACTGGCGCAAGTGGTGCTGAAATGGACCGGTCTGGCACTGCGCAATCAGGCACCGGAGCGCGTCAGCGAAGGTGCTGCGGGCAATCACGAACTGCCAGTGCTTGATCACGAGGAAGGTTTGCGTCTGGCTGCCGGCAAAGAAGATCTGGCGGCGGACATGCTGGCGATGCTGCTGGCTTCACTGGAGGCCGACCGCGAAGCCATCCGCAGCGCGCGCGACAACCACGACCAGAATGCACTGATTGAACGCGTGCATCGCCTGCATGGCGCCACGCGTTACTGCGGCGTACCGCAATTGCGCGCAGCCTGCCAGCGCAGTGAAACCCTGCTCAAACAGGAAGACCCGAAAGCAGCGATGGCGCTGGATGAGCTGGAACTTGCAATCAACCGATTGGCCGCGCAAGCGAAGATCAGCGCCTGATCCAGCGCAATGCCGGTCAACGCCGTCACGGCTAAAGTGGACTCGGGTGATGCAGCCCCGGTGATGCTCCAGGAGGATTCCATGCGCACGATCATTTTCAGCAGCCAGACCTACGACCGCGAGAGTTTCCTCGATGCCGATTGCCCGGCAGAGATTGAACTGCATTTTCAACCGGCCCGGCTCAGTCTCGATACGGCGGCATTGGCCGACCAGCATGAGGTGGTCTGCGCCTTTATCAATGACGATCTCAGCGCCGCAGTGCTGGAACGTCTGGCGGCGGGCGGTACCCGGCTGATTGCCTTGCGTTCGGCCGGTTACAACCATGTCGATCTGCTCGCGGCCAAACGTCTGGGGCTGGCCGTCGTGCGGGTTCCGGCCTACTCGCCGCATGCCGTGGCCGAGCATGCCGTGGCGCTAATCCTCGCCCTCAACCGTCGCCTGCACCGCGCCTACAACCGCACCCGCGAGGGTGATTTCAGTCTGCATGGCCTGACCGGTTTCGATCTGGTCGGCAAGACTGTCGGCATCGTCGGCACCGGACAGATCGGCGCCGCCTTCGCGAAAATCATGCACGGTTTCGGCTGTGAATTGCTGGCGTACGATCCGTATCCAAATCCCGATGTTCTGGCACTCGGCGCACGTTATCTGAGCCTGCCGGACTTGCTCGCGCAGTCGCGTATCATCAGCCTGCACTGCCCGCTGAACGAGCAGAGCAAACACCTGATCAATCGCGATTCATTGGCGCACATGCAAGCCGGCGCCATGCTGATCAACACCGGTCGCGGCGGGCTGGTCGACACCCCGGCGCTTATTGACGCCCTCAAGGACGGTCAACTCGGCTATTTGGGGCTGGATGTGTATGAAGAAGAAGCGCAGCTGTTTTTCGAGGATCGTTCCGACTTGCCGTTGCAGGACGATGTGCTGGCGCGTCTGCTGACCTTTCCTAACGTGATCGTCACCGCGCACCAGGCGTTCCTGACGCAAGAGGCGCTGGGCGCGATTGCTGCGACGACCCTGCGCAATATCGCGACCTGGGCGGCGGGATCACCGCAGAATCAGGTCGAAGGTTGATCGCTTAACCGCTTACTTCAGCGACGACGCCAGAATCAGCAACGCCAGCCAGCCGAAGCCGAACAACCGCTGTTTCGCCGAATGGCCGCTGCGCAGCAGGAACCAGACGAAAATCCACGGAATCAGGAACACCATGATCTTCAGCCAGCCTTCCACCGGGCGGCTGCCGTCCTCATTGATCTGCGCAGCTTGCGCGGCCTGTTGTCGACGCCGACGCCCCGCCGCAGCCGGCATGACTTTCGGCAAACCCTGCGAAGCTTGCGGCAACACCGCGGCCTCAGGAACCGCGCTGTTACGCGGCAGACTGCCGAAAGAAATCGTCGAAGCCTGAGCCGATGCGCCTGCGGTCTGCGCTTGTGCGTGGGCCTGGTGCTCCGCCATCGGAGCCCCGCAATGAATGCACGCTTTGACTTCGGAACTGATGCTCCGCTTGCATTCATAACATTCGATCAGCGCCATGTTCCGTTCCTTCAGAGTCGAGGGCGGCAGTTTGCCATGTGCGCAGGTCGATTTGAACCTGATCGAAGGTCGCACGCGTGCATCATTCTGCAATCCAGCCCGTGCTAGCATGTCGCGCATATTTGGAGGACCCATGGTCGAACACGATTTCCGCTACAACCTGATGAACCCGCAACACACCCTCACCGAATGCCGCGCCCTCGTACCGGGCCGCTATCAGGTCACCGGCAACGGTGGCTCGATCCGCATCGGTGACGCGCTGTTGGTCACCCTCAAAGGCAGCAAGGATTTGTCCATGCGCCTGACCGTTGAAACCGTCCGCCACCTGATCAACCCGCCGGGCCAATGGACCGCGATGACCACGGGCCCGGTGTTCGGCGAACTGGCGATCCACACCTGGCAGGTCAATTGCGACAGCTGCGCCAAAGCGCTGAACTTCGAGTTTGCAGTGGACGCCAAGCTGGGCAAAACGGCAGAAAAACCGGCCGCCACCGCGCGCATTGCCGAGCTGGGCTGGAAGGCCGTTGGCGACAAGCACCTGTGCCCGAAATGCCAGGAGCCTGCGTGATGAAACGCTTTGCCCTGGCCGCTCTGGTCGGTATTGGCCTCGCGGGCTGCGCCGCCGAGCCTGTGCAACTGCAACAGAACCGCAGCTACATTCTGGAATGGATCGGCGAGCGGCCATTGATGGATTACAGCCATCTGACCGTGACCCTTGGCGATGACGGTCGTGCCTACGGTAACGGCGGCTGCAACCATTGGTTCGCGCCGTACACCCTGGATGGCGACAAGCTGACCTTCGGCAAGATCGGCAAGACCCGCAAACTGTGTGCACCGGCGCTGATGGAACAGGAACAACGGTTCCTGGAGGCGCTGGAGCATGTCGAGCGCTGGGATATTTCGCCAATCGAGCAGATGCGCTTCTGGCCGGCGCAAGGCAAACCGTTGCGCTGGTGGCTGGAAGAGGGTTGATCGCTTGAATCGCCAAGCCCCTCACCCTGGCCCTCTCCCACTGGGAGAGGGCTGAGGTGAGGGGCTTTTGAAAGCTACTTCGCAGCCTGCAACGCCTCAAGCTTCGCCATCACCCCGGCCGCCGTCTGCTCGCCCATCAGCTGTTCCCGAACCTTGCCCTTGTCGTCGATGATGTATGTCACTGGCAGCGCTTCGCTGCGTGGCAGCTCGAACAACTCCGCCGGGTCCTGCGCCAGCACGGTGAACTTGATGCCCAGTTTTTCGCTGGCGCTCTTCAGCTCTTCACCCTGCACGTTGTCGAAGTTGACCCCGAACACACCGACCTTCCTGCTCTTGAGCTCTTCAGCCAAGTGGTTGAGCTCCGGGATTTCGGTTCGGCACGGGCCACACCATTCAGCCCAGTAGTTGACGATTACCCATTGCTTGTCGAGGCGCTCGGATGCGACCTTCTGACCGTTCTGGTCAATCCCGTAATCGTTGCCGCAACCCCCCAGCATCAACGCCCCGATTATCGTCAATGCCGCTGCCAATCGCCGTGTCATGTCCTGTTCCTTGTGAAAATTTGAAAACGCCTGCGACCCATCGCCTCTGAAGGTTCTGGATTGCGCGCTGCACAGTTAGAATAGCCGCCACTCTACGCCAGAAGCGACCCGACATGACCGATCTGACGCTTTATCACAATCCGCGCTGCTCGAAATCCCGCGGTGCGCTGGAGCTTCTTGAAGCCCGCGGCCTGACGCCGAACGTCGTGCGCTACCTCGAAACCCCGCTGAATGCCGCGCAAATCAAGGCCCTGCTCGGCAAGCTCGGAATCAGCGCGCGGCAATTGCTGCGTACCGGGGAAGATGAATACAAAATGCTTCAGCTCGCTGACGACAGCCTCAGTGAAGCACAGTTGATCGCCGCGATTGCCGAACATCCAAAACTGATGGAGCGGCCGATTCTCGAAGCCGACGACAAAGCCGTCATCGGTCGTCCACCGGAGAATATTCTGGAGTTGCTGCCGTGAGCGCGCCATACATTCTGGTCCTCTATTACAGTCGCAACGGCTCGACCAACGAGATGGCGCGGCAGATTGCCCGCGGTGTAGAACAGGCCGGCCTCGAAGCGCGCCTGCGTACCGTGCCGGCGATCTCCACCGAGTGCGAAGCCGTAGCGCCAGGCATCCCGGACGAAGGTGCGCTCTATGCCACCCTCGACGACCTGAAAAACTGCGCCGGTCTGGCACTGGGCAGCCCGACGCGTTTTGGCAACATGGCCGCGCCGCTCAAGTACTTCCTCGATGGCACCAGCAACCTTTGGCTGACCGGCGCGCTGGTCGGCAAACCGGCCGGCGTGTTCACCTCCACCGCCAGCCTGCACGGCGGTCAGGAAACCACCCTGCTGTCGATGATGCTGCCGCTGCTGCACCACGGCATGCTGATCACCGGCCTGCCTTACAGCGAGTCGGCGCTGCTGGAAACCCAAGGCGGCGGCACGCCTTATGGTGCCAGCCACCACGCCGGCGCGGATGGCAAAAGAGGTCTTGATCAGCACGAAGTGGCGCTGTGTCGCGCCCTCGGTCTGCGCTTGGCCAAAACCGCGCAGAAACTGGAGGGCTGAGGTGGCCAAGAAGCCGAAAGTCCTGCCCTCTGTCGAGTGGCTGGAGCCGCGCGTGAAGGCGATGCGGATCATCAGTCTGCTGAGCTTTTTCGCCCTGGCCGGATTGCTCGCCGTCTATTACCTGATATTCGCCGACCTGCATGGTGCGCGGCCGTGGGTGATTCTGCTGGTCGAACTGGTCCCGTGGCTGATCCTCGCTCCGGCGATGATCATGGGCAGCGCCCGCGGGCATTCATGGATGTGCTTTGTGGTGAATCTGTATTTCATCAAAGGCGCACTGGCCGCGTATGACCCGAACCGACAGTGGTTTGGCGTGCTGGAAATGGCGGCAAGCCTGGCGGTGTTCTGCTCGGCGCTGCTGTATGTGCGCTGGCGGTATCAGTTGAATCGCAAATTGGCTGGCGAGGGTGAAATCTCAGTCGCCTGAGCTGACGCCAACGCTGGCAAGCCAGCTCCCAAAGGATCTGTGTTGGAACACTAATTTGTGATCGACGCAAAACCTGCGGGAGCTGGCTTGCCAGCGATTGGGGCGACGCGGTCTTAATGATTGACGGTGTAAGCGAGCATCATCGAAATCTGGCTCATCGCCCGCCCGCCACTCTGTTCATGCCACTGATTGAACGCATCCTGCACAATCGCCAGATCACGCAGACTGGTCGGCACTTTGTCGACGATCTTCTGCGCATTCAGCGCCGCCACCACGTCATAGCTCGGCACAAAAGTGTCCTTGCCGACCATGCGCAAAAACCGTGGCGCCGACAGCCCACCCAGTTGATGTCCACGCTTTTTCAGGTACGTCCACAGACCGACAATGTCGGTCACCGGCCAGTCGGCAATCAGCGCGCCAAAGCTGCCGCGTTCTTTTTCCTCGTCGAGAATGAACTGCGCGTTGCGCGGCACGCTTTTGAGCTTGCCCAGGTGACGGATAATCCGCGCGTCCTGCATCAATCGTTCAAGGTGTTCGGCGCTCATCAGCACGACTTTTTCCGGGTCGAATTTGAAGAACACTTCTTCGAAGGCCGGCCACTTGGCGTCTACCAGACTGTGCTTGAGGCCGGCGCGGAATACACGCAGGGCCATGGTCGAGAGGTAGCGGTCGTCGCTGATCTTGCGCAGTTGTGCCGCAGTCTTGGGGACGGGCAGATGGGCTTCCAGTTCAGCCGCCGAACCGAAACGGTTCAGACAGTATTCGTGCAGCCACTTGTAATCGCGCATGCCCTCTCCTATTGAATAAAGCGAAGAAACCAATGTGGGAGCGAGCCTGCTCGCGAAAGCGGTGTGTCATTCAACTGATTTGTTGACTGATACTCCCTCTTCGCGAGCAGGCTCGCTCCCACATTTGAAGGTGTTTACAGGTTAACGACGTTGACGAAGCGCGAAGCGGCGGTCTCGTCAATCTTGAGGCTGGTGAAGTCGAACAGATTGCGGTCGGCCAGTTGTGACGGAATCACATTCTGCAGACTGCGGAAGATGCTTTCAGTTCGGCCCGGGGTCTTGCGGTCCCAGTCCTGAAGCATTTCCTTGACCACCTGACGCTGCAGATTTTCCTGCGAGCCGCAGAGGTTGCACGGGATGATCGGGAATTGCTTGAGGTCCGAGTAGGCCTGGATGTCTTTCTCGCTGCAGTAGGCCAGCGGACGGATGACCACATTACGGCCGTCGTCGGCGCGCAGCTTGGGCGGCATTGCCTTGAGGCTGCCGTTGAAGAACATGTTGAGGAAGAACGTCTCGACGATGTCGTCACGGTGGTGACCGAGGGCCATTTTGGTCGCGCCGATTTCGTCAGCGAAGGTGTACAGCGTGCCGCGACGCAGACGCGAGCACAGCGAGCAGGTGGTCTTGCCTTCCGGGATCAGCTCTTTGACCACCGAATAAGTGTCTTTTTCGACGATGTGATACTCGACGCCCAGCTCTTTGAGGTAGGCAGGCAGCACGTGCTCGGGGAAGCCCGGCTGCTTCTGGTCCATGTTCACGGCGACGATCTCGAACCTGATCGGCGCAACCTTCTGAAAGTGCATCAGCACGTCGAGCATGGTGTAGCTGTCCTTGCCCCCGGACAGGCAGACCATGACCTTGTCGCCGTCTTCAATCATGTTGAAATCGGCGACAGCTTCGCCCGCCAGACGGCGCAGGCGCTTTTGCAGCTTGTTCTGGTTGACCGTAAGAGTGCCCATGACGCGAAATCCGTGAGGTGTGACGAAAGGCCGGCATTTTACGCAAAAAAATCGTGAGGGCGAAGGGCCGTCGGGCTGCGGCAAGACCCCACCGCGATTAAGCCCCGTGTTTACAGCGCAATTTGCTCTAAGCCCCTAGTGCCTGTGCGGTTAAGACCTTTCTATACTGCGACGTAAGGTCGCACACATCTGAAGACCTGAATTTGCTCGGCCACCTTGGCCCGTAGGCGCTCCGTTGGGGGGCGATGGCAATAACAAGAGGAGTGAATGGCATGATCCATCACGTAGTGGGACTTTTTACCCACCCCGATCAGGAATGGAAGGAAATCCGTGGCGACCAAGAGGAAAGCATCAGCCACATGTACCTGACGCACACGCTGATTCTGGCGGCGATCCCCGCTGTCTCGGCGTTTATCGGCACCACCCAGGTCGGCTGGGTGATTGGTAATCGCGCGCCGGTCATGCTCACCGTAGAAAGTGCGGCGTGGATGACGGTCATGTCATACCTGGCGATGCTCGGCGGGGTCGCGGTCATGGGTGCCTTCGTGCACTGGATGGCCCGCACTTATGACGCCAACCCCAGCCTGGCGCGTTGCGTGGCGTTTGCCACCTACACCGCGACGCCGCTGTTTGTCGGCGGGCTGGCGGCGCTGTATCCGCATATGTGGCTGGGCATGATCGTTGGCACGGCGGCCATCTGCTACACGGTGTACCTGTTGTACGTGGGGCTACCGACGTTCATGAATATACCGTCGGACGAAGGTTTTCTGTTTTCCAGCTCGGTATTGGCGGTGGGTCTGGTGGTGCTGGTAGCCATCATGGCGTTCACCGTGATTGTCTGGGGACTGGGCGTAGGCCCCGTCTATACCAACTGACGCAATGACTCCCCGAGAAAAACAAGATCTGCCAATACAGGCCGCCGCAAGGCGGCCTTCTCGTGTGGAGGATGACCATTCGGCGGTTCGGCGATTCGCAACTCTCGAGGGTTGCGGCATACTTGACGCCTCTGGAGATCCATCAAGCATGCCCGAGCAACTCAATACTCGCGTCGAAGACTGTTACCAACTCGCTGAATCCTTTTTCAAACGTCATTTCCAACGCCCCGTGGTGAGTCTCAAGCTGCGCGGACAAAAAGCCGGGGTCGCGCATCTGCACGAGAACCTGCTGCGCTTCAACCCTCAGCTCTACCGGGAAAACGCCGAACACTTCCTCAAGCAAACCGTGGCCCACGAAGTTGCGCACCTGATCGCCCATCAGCTGTTCGGCGACCGCATCCAGCCCCACGGCGAAGAATGGCAACTGATCATGCGCGGCGTTTACGAACTGCCGCCGGATCGCTGCCACACTTATGCAGTCAAACGCCGCAGCGTGACCCGCTACATCTACAAATGCCCGTGTGCGGAAAGTGATTTTCCGTTTTCGGCGCAGCGCCATAGTCTGGTGCGGCAAGGGCGGCGGTATCTGTGCCGCAGATGCCGGAACACGTTGGTGTTCAGTGGTGAGATGCGGGTGGAATAGTCAGTGTTGTGTTGCCCTGACTGGCCCCATCGCTGGCAAGCCAGCGATGAAGCCAGAACAGGCACTAAAGAATGACTTTGGCCCGGCGCAGCTCTTCAATTTTCGAAGGACTCAACCCCAACTCTCCCAACACCTCATCCGTATGCTGTCCCAACACCGCCCCGACATGCCGTGGCGCCGGCAACCCTTGGGAAAACTTCAGTGGGCATGCCATTTGCGCCTGCGTCGAACCATCCCCGCGCGGCACTTGCGTCACCAACTCCCGCGCCTGTAATTGCGGATGTTCGGCTGCTTCGCTCAGATTCAACACCGGCTCGACACACGCATCGATCCCGGCAAACAACTCGCACAGTTCGGCAAAGTCATGCTTTTCAAACTCGACCTTCAAGGCTTCCTTGAGCGCTCGCTGATGCTCGGGCTTGGGCGACAAGCCCTGCGCCGCCAATTCCGGCCGCCCCAGTGCCGCGCACAATGGCTGCATGAATGCCGGTTCCAGACTGCCCACCGACATCCAGCGGCCATCCCGTGAACGGTAATAATCATAAAAACTGCCGCCATTGAGCATCTGGTCTTCCCAACCCGGCTCTGCACCACAGGCGAGAAAACCGGCACCGGCCATGGCATTCAGGCTGAATGCACAATCGGTCATGCTCACGTCCAGATGCGTGCCCTGCCCGGTTTGCTGACGGGCGATCACCGCAGCAAGCAGACCAATCACCCCGTGCAGCGAACCACCCGCGATATCCGCAACCTGCATACCCAACGGCAACGGCCCGCTGTCGGCCCGGCCGGTATAACTGGCAAGACCGGCCAGCGCCAGGTAGTTGATGTCATGCCCGGCGCGATCCTTGTACGGGCCGGTCTGGCCGTAACCGGTGATCGACACGTAAATCAGCTTCGGATTGATCGCCTTCAGGGCCTCGTAACCCAGGCCCAGACGCTCCATCACACCGGGGCGGAACTGCTCGAGGACGATGTCGTAATGGGCCAGCAACTGCTTGACCAGCTCCAGCGCTTCGGGCTGTTTCAGGTCGAGCGCGAGACTGCGCTTGTTGCGGTTCAGATAAGCGTGACTGGCCGACAGCCCCTGATCATGCGGCGGCAAGACTCGCAGCAGATCCATGCGCGTCGGCGACTCGATGCGCAACACCTCGGCGCCCATGTCCGCCAGCAACAGCGAAGCAAACGGCCCCGGCAGCAGCGTCGAGAAATCGAGAATCTTCAATGAGGCCAGCGGTGCGGACATGGGCGAACTCCTTGGACGATGCCTTCAGCCTAGGCAGCGATGGCCGGTACAGCAATCACCGTAAGTGTCACCAGCCGTGACCGTTACGCTCAAATTGCGGGCATGAAAAAACCCGCCGAAGCGGGTTTTTCCTACAAGCGATGCTTACTTCACATTGACCGGAGTTGGGCCTTCAGCCACACCCAGGTCGTCTTCTTCACGCTGGTCGGAGATACCGCGACCGCCAGAGGCCAGCTCTGATTGCAGCACGTCGGTGTCCAGCTCTTTCACCCACTTGGCGACAACGATGGTCGCAACAGCGTTACCAACAAGGTTGGTCAGTGCGCGAGCTTCGGACATGAAACGGTCGATACCCAGGATCAGCGCCAGACCGGCCACCGGCAGGTGACCTACCGCCGACAGCGTAGCCGCCAGCACGATGAAGCCCGAACCGGTCACACCTGCCGCACCTTTGGAGGAGAGCAGCAGCACCAGCAGCAGAGTGATCTGGTGGGTGATGTCCATGTGGGTGTCGGTCGCCTGAGCGATGAACACCGCGGCCATGGTCAGGTAGATCGAAGTACCGTCGAGGTTGAACGAGTAACCGGTCGGGATTACCAGACCGACTACCGATTTCTTCGCACCCAGACGCTCCATCTTGATCAGCATGCGTGGCAGTGCCGATTCAGAGGACGAAGTGCCCAGTACGATCAGCAGCTCTTCGCGGATGTAGCGAATCAGTTTCAACACACTGAAACCGTGCGCGCGGCAGATCCCACCCAACACCACCAACACAAACAGCACGCAGGTGATATAGAAGCAGATCATCAACTGGCCCAGTTGCACCAGCGAGCCGACACCGTAAGCACCGATGGTGAAAGCCATGGCACCGAACGCACCGAGCGGCGCCAGTTTCATGATCATGTTGATGATGTTGAACATCACGTGAGCGAAGCGATCAATCATGTCCAGCAGCGGACGACCATACGAACCCAGACGATGCAGGGCGTAGCCGAAGATCACCGAGAACATCAGCACTTGCAGGATATCGCCTGTGGCAAACGCGCCGACGATGGTGTTCGGGATCACGTTGAGCAGGAAGCCGACGATGCTCTGGTCTTGGCTGGCCGTCACATAGGTGGCGATTTTCGAAGCATCCAGAGTGGTCACGTCGATGTGCATGCCGGCGCCCGGCTGCACGACGTTGACGACGATCAGGCCGATCAGCAAGGCAATGGTGGATACGACTTCAAAATACAGCAGCGCGTAGCCGCCGGTCTTGCCCACCGATTTCATGTTCTGCATGCCAGCGATGCCGCTGACAACGGTGCAGAAGATGATCGGGGCGATGACCATTTTGATCAGTTTAATGAACCCGTCACCCAGCGGTTTGAGGGCCACACCGGTTTGCGGATAGAAGTGACCGAGCAGAATGCCGATAGCGATGGCAACGATCACCTGGAAATACAGGGATTTGTAAATTGGCTGACGAGTCGTCATTGCAAGTTTCCTCAAGAGTCCCGCGTGGCAGCATCCATCTGTTGACCGCGACACCTGAATTGCGAACCCTCCTGCACTGGAGGGATTTGTTGTTGGAACGGCACCTTGCGCACAGGCTCAACGCACGTTTCTATCGCTCATATCGCAAACGTCGTGCCACTTTGGTGCAGATGGCTACAAGCCTTTCGATATCAGGGGTTACAGGTTTTTTTCGTCACAACCTGGTTACTCAAGGGTGGCGGATATCCGCCAACTCGCCGGTTCTCGTCCTACAATTTGGCGGAAATCCGCCTTGTTCCCCTGCCACCCCCCGGCTACCATCCGACGCCTGAGGAAGGATCTGCCGCTTATGCGCGAACGCACCGTTGCCAGTCATTTCGCCCGTGCCGCCCTGGGTGGCGCACGCCGCCTGGGGTTCGATTACTCGGGCCTGCTGTTGCAACTGGGGATCAGCCCCGAACTGCTTGACGAGCCCCGTGCGCGCATCGCCCCGGAACAGTTCACCCGCCTGATCCAGAGCCTGTGGCTGGCACTGGACGACGAATACCTGGGCTTCGGCAAGGCCGCGAGCAAACCCGGCAGCTTCGCCATGATGTGCCACGCCTCGATTCACTGCCGCAACCTGGAGAAGGCCCTGCAACGCGGCCTGCTGTTTTACAGCCTGTTCCCCGACGCACCGCGCCTGACCCTGAGCCGCGAGGACGAATGGGTGCGCCTGAGCCTCGACGATTCGCAATTGTGGGACCCGGATCACTTCCTCAGCGAAAGCCTGCTGGTGATCTGGCATCGTCTCGGCAGTTGGCTGATAGGCCAGCGAATCCGCTTGGAGCAGGCGACATTCAGCTATGCGAAACCTGCGCACGGCGCCGAATACGACCTGCTGTTCCCCTGCCCCTTGGTGTTTTCAGCAGATCGAAGCAGCCTGCTGTTCCACAGCCGCTACCTGCACATGCCGTTATTGCAGGATGAACGCACCCTCAAACACTTCCTCGAACGCTCCCCCGCTGATTTGCTGTCACGCCCCGACGACGGCGACAGCCTGAGCAGCCGCCTGCGCCGCTTGCTCAGCCGCGACAGCACACGCTGGCCGGATCTCGACGCCGTCGCTGCGCACCTGCACATCAGCCCGCAAACCCTGCGCCGGCATTTGCGCGAGGAAGGCACCAGTTTTCAAGAGCTGAAAGATCAGCTGCGGCGGGATATCGCCATCTACCATTTGGGCCGCGCGGATCTGTCGTTGCAACAGATCGCTGAACAGCTGGGTTTTTCCGAGCCGTCGGCGTTTCATCGGGCGTTCAAGAAGTGGACGGGGCTGACGCCGGGGGCTTATCGGGCGCAAGAGTTGTGAGACGCTAGCCCGACCAAAAATCTCAATCATTAATTACCTGAGGCGAGAAACCGAAGATTGTTTCGTTGCCACGGATCTTGCCCGCCGCTAATTGTGAGCTTGTTACCCCATGAAGGATGGTCGACTTGCATGGATTTATAGCGACCTCATAACCGTGCCAGCGGTTGGTGTGCATTCATCGCTCAATGACTCGATGAATGCACATTATATTGCGTGGCATCAGCCTCCCAGACTATCAATATATTTTTGAGTAACCTGACGCACTCGGATTTCACCCAACTTGACATTGGAAATACCGACTATGCTATTGGTGTACACGTACAGCTCCAATGTTTTCTGAAGAGCTCCCGAATTTAAAAATATGTGATGTTCTTTCAGGATTCCCTGCGTAGCAGTGATGGCCTGTTCAAACCGGCCGGTATCATATTGAAGCCTCACATAGCCAGTATGGGGAGTTTCATAAGTAAAGGTAACCTGGTAGGCCTTTCCCTCAGGCAAACCTACGAAGCTTTTACGCACTTTGGTGTCGCCACCCGGCAGCGCTTCCAGAAAGAAAGCTCCCTTGATGTTAACGATATGAACACTGCTATCACTCCCCTCCCACCCGTTAAAATCGAAGTTATTAAAATCCGTAAAATCATCGAAATTATCTGTTTTGTCGTTCACTTTGAGCCCCTCATGTTTTCACCGCAGTGGAAATCCGGCCCTTCAAACGAGGTTCCGGTACGTCACAATAACGTCGGAGCACCCAACTGACACCTGTAAGAACTGACAGGTTTTAATAACAACAGCGACTAAAAACCCTTCTAAACCTCGAACTTCGATATAAACCAAAGGCCTTCAACGGCATTACCTTTTACTCACATAAAAAGATGACCTGACCCGCGAAAACTGGATTTTTCCGAACCGTCGGCGTTTCATCGGGCGCTCAAGAAGTGGACGGGGCTGACGCCGGGGGCCTATCGCGCTCAAGAGCATTGAAAACGCTCACAGGTCGCGATGTGTAGTGAAAGCATGTCTGAAGATGTCGGTTGAACCGCTTCGTTGGAAGTGATTCAGGCAGGTCAGGTAAGTAAATCCGGGCGCTGCGCTCCCTCGCCTCAAACTTCGATACTTCAAACCTTTCCATTCGCCATCCTTTGAAACAGACGGGGCACTTTGCCTCCATGACGTTTCACCGCTTCTCACCGGTAAGGTTCTCGCTTCATCAAAACCTTCCTCCGCGACATTTGCTCAGGCCAGAAAGCCTGCCCTGCACGGAGCCTTATCAAGGAACGATCATGCTTCAAATAGCCAATATCTCAATCATCCCCGCGCTTGCGCTGCCGCTGCTGTTAACCGGATGCCTGACAAACCCCGTACAGCCCGCTATCGATCCGACGCCGTTCGAGACGCCGGAATATCAAGCCCAGAAAGGCCTGGCGATTATTCATGCTTCATCTCTATATGCCCGTGGCGGCACCGGTCAGGGCGTGGCCGTCGCATTGATCGACTCGGGATTGAACAGCAACGTGCCGGAATTTCAGGGACGGCTGCGTGATCCGGGGTTTGATCATGTCGAAAACCGGGTCGGCACCTTTGACCGAATCGGTCACGGCACCCAGATGGCGGGCATTCTCGCCGCCAACAAGGACGACCAGGGTATGCACGGCGTTGCGTTCAACGCACAGCTGATTCCGTTTCGTTTCGGTGACGACAATGAGCCGTTTTTCTTCGACAGCGAGATTGCCCAATCCTGGCAGGCCGGTTTCGACAAAGGCGCACTGATCCTCAATAACTCGTGGGCCAATGCCATCCCGGCGACGGAGATCAATGAAGCACGCTACAAGCAGGTCATGCCGGAATCGCTGGCAACCGCCCGAAAACTGGTGCAGGACGGCGCGGTATTTGTCTTCCCGACCGGTAACGAATTGAAACGAGAACCCTTGGCCGAACCTGGCTTGCCGCTCGCCCTGCCAGAACTTGAAAAAGGCTGGATCGCCGTGGTTGCACTGAAAAACGATGGCAGCGCCATCAATGCCAAATCCAACTACTGCGGCGTCGCAGCAGCCTGGTGCATCGCCGTACCGGGTGGCGACTCAGGTGCTGACCAAGGTCTGTTGACCACCAACAAGGATGGTCAATACGTGCAGACTGCCGGCACATCTCCAGCCGCCGCACTGGTCAGTGGCGCCATGGCAGCGCTGCAAAGTCGTTATCCCGAACTCACGCCACAACAAGTGCGCGCGCACTTGCTGGCCACCGCCAACCGGACGGGCATTTACGGCAACAGCGAAGCCTACGGACAAGGACTGCTGGACCTAGAAGCCGCCTCCCGCCAAGCGCCGGACTCCAGCATTGATTGATGCAGTTTTGAGGGACTGACAGAGGTGTTTGGGCGAGGGTACATACCTGCGGTATATCGAGCCGGGCTCGCATCCAGAAAAGCACCGCAAAGATCAGGATCAAAAGATCGCAGCCTCCGGCAGCTCCTACAGTTGAACCGAGTACACGCAAAAAACTGCCGGCTGGCAGCCCGCCATCGCTGGCAAGCCAGCTCCCACAATTTTGAACTCAATGCAAAGCGCACACCGCCCGGCCTCTCCACCACTCAACACAATGAGCGTTAGCTCGAGTGCAGCTGTTGATCTTGATCTAAAAGGCCCGTCGGCAGGCTGAGTGTAGGGGTTCATCCGGGGAAGACATCGAAAGGAGGTGCAGCGAAGCAAACCGGAATCGATGCCCCGGATGGATCCCGGAGCGAAGGAACCCCGAGCCCCAGCGAGTGGGCCGAACGTCAGGGCAAAGCCTTTTGGGTTACCTTTTCGCTGGGCCGGCACTCCGGCGTCTGGAAAAGGTGACTCGCCGTAAGGGCGAAACCCTAAGCCGCCATAACCGCAGCAACGGATATACACCCCAACCCCAACCCCAAAACCAAACCCCCGGTCAAAACTCAAACCGCAGGAAAGTGAATCCTGAACGCCGCCCCACCCATCGGCGAATCGCCCAGCGCGAGTTTGGCGTTATAGCTCTCAATAATATCCTTCACCACCGCCAACCCGATCCCCTGCCCCGGATGCTGCCGATCCAGGCGCTCACCACGTTCCAGAATCCGCGCCCGCTGATCCGGCGGCACACCCGGCCCATCATCCTCAACACACAACTCAACCCCGGTCAGGCTCTCACGCACACTGATGCGCACCTCACCCAGACAAAGCCGATAAGCGTTCTCCAGCAAATTCCCCATCATCTCCAGCAAGGCGCCCTGCTCGATCGGCACATAACAATGCTCCGGCAGATCAAACACCACCCGCACACGCTTGTCGCGATACACCTTGTCCAACGTATCGCACAGACTTTGCAGCACCGGACGCAACCGCACCTGATGCCGCACCAGCCCACTTTTACGCAAACTCGCCCGCTGCAGCTGATAACTGATCTGCTGACTCATGCGCTCAATCTGACTCTGCAGAACCCAGGCCTGATCGACGTCTTTAGGCCGCTGAGCCATGTCCTCACTGACGCCTTGCAACACCGCCAACGGCGTTTTCAGGCTGTGCGCCAAATCATCCAGAGAATCGCGATAGCGGCTGCGCTGCTGACGCTCGCTCAGCAGCAAGCGGTTCAGCGAGCCTGTCAGGCGCAGCAGTTCGCGCGGATGTTGTTCGGTGAGACTTTCGCGAGTGCCGGTTTCGATTTCGTCGAGCTCCTGACTGAGTTGACGCAAGGCTTTCAGGCCCCAGGTCAGGCCGATCCACAACAGAGCCAACAGCACCAGCAAGGCTGCGCCGAAGCCCAGATAAAGATTTTCGCGCAGGCCTTCGAGGGTGGTTTCGTACTCGCGCACCGGTTGCAGGGCGACGATGCTGAACGCCGCACTTTTGCCGCCGAGCAGTTTGACTTCAACGTCGTAAACGAAGAACTCCTGACCATTGGCTTCGCGTATCCGCGCGAACTCATTGCCGAGTCCGTCGTAACGCGGCTTGTAGTTGATCTGTTCTTCCTGAGTCGCTCTGGAACGCCAGACCAAGTGCCCTTCACGGTCGTAGATGTAACCGAGCAAACGGAAGTCGGTGAGGTTGAAACGCTCGTCGGGCAACTGCGACGGCATCATCAATCGCCCGTTTTCAACGCGCGCGGCAGAGATCAGCGTGGTGACGTCCGAAGCCAGGCGTTGCTCGATCGAATCCTGCAAGGCAAGGCTGAATGCGCCTTGCATCGCCGGCAGCAGGGCAAGCATGAACAACACCGCCAACGTGGTGGCGGCGAGCATCAGCCGAACGCGAAGGGAACGAATCAAGTGCAGCGCTCATTGAACAGGTAACCGAGGCCACGCACGGTATCGATCGGCTTGAACCCGGCCGGGCCTTCGAGTTTGCGGCGCAAGCGGCCGACCAGCACTTCGATCACATTTGGATCGCGCTCGTCGTCGTCCGGATAGAGCTGCTCCATCAAGCGATCCTTGGGCACCACTTGCTGGTGATGGCGCATGAGGTATTCAAGGATGCGGTATTCGTAAGCGGTCAGCGCCAGCGGTTGCTCATCGAGGCTCGCCTGTTTGCGATTGAGATCAAGCAACAGCGGGCCGGCAACGATGGTCGACTGGGTGAAGCCGCTGGAACGGCGCAGCAAGGCATTCAGGCGCGCGTCGAGTTCTTCGAACTGGAACGGTTTGACCACGTAATCATCGGCGCCGGCGGCGAGGCCTTCGACCTTGTCCTGCCAGTTACCGCGCGCGGTGAGAATCAGGATCGGAAAGGTCTTGCCGCCTGAACGCAACTGACGAATCAGGTCGAGACCGCCCATACCCGGCAGACCGAGATCGATCACCGCCAGGTCAAAGTTGAACTGGCCGGTCTGGTACAGCGCCTCTTCGGCATTGGCCACGGACTCAACCACGTGACCGCTCTCCGTCAGGCGGGTTTGCAGGTGATGGCGCAACAGCGCTTCATCTTCGACGACCAATAGCTTCATGACGCTCTCCCGGGCAAATCAGAAATCTCCAAAAACACACCTGTGGGAGCGAGCCCGCTCGCGAAGTCGGTGGATCAGTCAATGAAGATGTCGACTGACACATCGCTTCGCCAGCAGGCTCGCTCCCACATTTAGCCTGGCGGCAACTTCTTAGAAAAAGTAGTTGGCCGACAAGTACGTCTGCGCGCTGCTGGTCAGGTCCAGCGAGCCTTGCTTGCTGCCACCACGTTCGCTCATCTCGGTGCTGGCATTGCTGCGCAGGTAACGGTAACCGAGTTCCACCGACGTGTTTTGCGAAACTTGCTGCATCACACCGAACTGGCCGCCGACTGCATAGCCGATGTCGCTGTCACGGCTAAAGCCTGGGGATTCCTGAGTCAGCTTGGTCAGACCCGCCGTCGCGCCGCCGAACAGTTTGGTGCTGCTGCCCACCGGGTAGAACAGATCGTAGCTGCCCAGCAGGTTTTCCTGACGCAGTTTAATGCCATTGTGCGAACCGGACACATTGTCGTAGGTGGCGTAGTAGCGACCTTGCGAGTTTTGCTGACCGAGGCGTACGCCGTAGGTGTTGTTGCCGTCGATCGCGCCAGTGGCGTTCGGGTGATCAAGGTTATCGTTCAGTGCGTGGGACTTTTTGATCTTGTCGCTCGTCTGGCCGAAAGTCAGGCCAGCGAAGTTGGAAGTGGTGTCGGCATGGGCCGCGATGCTGGCGCTCATTACGGTAAATGCCAGCAGCAGTTTGTTTAAACGAGTCATGGTATTTCCTCTTTCACAGTGCTGTTTGGGTATGGCGCAAGATTACTGCCCCTCCCCTGTACCGACCCTGAACGCTCTCTGAACCTGACCTGAACCAAATCGACTAGGCTGTTTTGACCACTTATCAATAAGGAGACCGACCATGCGCCTGTTCCTCGCCCTCACGTTGCTCGCTGTCAGCAGCCTCACCCAGGCTGCGATCAAGACTGAGGAAATCCCCTACCAGAGCGCCGACGGCACCAAGCTGCTCGGTTACTACGCCTACGACGACGCCATCAAAGGCAAGCGTCCGGGGATCGTCGTGGTGCATGAGTGGTGGGGGCTGAACGATTACGCCAAGCGCCGCGCGCGGGATCTGGCCGAACTCGGTTACAGCGCGCTGGCGATCGATATGTACGGCGAAGGCAAGAACACCGAGCACCCGAAAGATGCGATGGCGTTCATGCAGGCAGCGACCGCGGACGCGGCGGCCGCCAGCAAGCGTTTCGAAGCCGGGCTGGATTTGCTGAAGAAACAGCCGCAGACCGACGTGAACAAACTGGCGGCCATCGGTTACTGCTTTGGCGGTGCGGTGGTGTTGAACGCGGCGCGTCAGGGTGTGCCGTTGGCGGGTGTGGTGAGTTTCCACGGCGCACTGGCAACCAAAACCCCGGCCACGCCTGGCAGTGTGAAAGCGAAAATCCTGGTGGAACATGGCGCGCTCGACAGCATGGTCACACCGGACAACGTCAGCGCCTTCAAAGCAGAAATGGACAAGGCTGGCGCTGACTATAAATTTGTCAGCCTTGAGGGTGCCAAGCATGGCTTCAGCAATCCGGATGCTGATCGCTTGAGTCATGGCGAGCACGGTGGCCCGGATATCGGCTACAACAAGGCCGCCGATGAAAAATCCTGGGCGGACATGAAAGCGTTCTTCCAAAAAATATTTGGCTGACCTGAAAGACCGCGGCGCGGCCTTCGCGAGCAGGCTCGCTCCCACATTGAATCTGCGTTGATCACAAATTCCCTGTGGGAGCGAGCCTGCTCGCGAAAGCCGCGCCACTGATCTCGACCTTGTCCCGACTAACCGGCAAAATGCCCGTCATGAATCCAACTCCAGCCCTCCCCGCCTGTTGCACCCCGCTCGATGCTCACTGGCCGTTGCCGACGGTATTGCCCGACACGGTGCTGCTCAGTACGCATTTCGATCCGTCACAACTGCTTGGCAATGACTTCCAGCGCAGCGCCATCGAGCCGCCGCCGAGTATTCAGCGTTCGGTGGCCAAGCGGCAGGCGGAGTTTCTCGCGGGGCGCATCTGCGCCCGCGCGGCGTTGCAGCAACTTCAGGGCAGCGGCGTGGTTCCGCCAATTGGCGAAGATCGCGCGCCAGTCTGGCCGGCGCACATCTGCGGCTCGATCACCCACAGCACCGGCCGCGCGGCGGCGATTGTCGCCAACAAGCAGCATTGGCGCGGTTTGGGCATGGACCTGGAAAACCTGCTCAACCGCGAACGCGCCGAGCGCCTGGCCGGAGAAATTCTGACCGCGCCGGAAATGCAGCGCATGGCTGCGGCATCTCCGGATCAAACGGCCCTGTGGGTGACACTGACGTTTTCGGTGAAAGAGAGTTTGTTCAAGGCGCTCTACCCGATCGTGCAGAAGCGCTTTTACTTTGAGCACGCCGAGGTGCTGGAGTGGACCGCGGCGGGATCCGTCCGGTTGCGCTTGTTGACCGATCTGTCGGCTGAGTGGCGCAACGGCACCGAGCTGGATGCCCAGTTCGGGGTGCAGGATGGTCAGTTGTTGAGCCTGGTCAGCATCAAGGCCTGAGATCATTATTGCCTGATGGGCCCTCATCGCTGGCAAGCCAGCTCCCACAGTGTCGGTGATGAACACAGATATTGTGGACTCACCTCAAACCTCTGATTGAACTCATGGCCCACCTCATACCTGTGGCTGAGCTCATGGACCCACCTCATACCTGTGGCTGAGCTTATGTACCCACCTCATACCTGTGACTGAGCTCATGGGCCCACCTCATACCTGTGACTGAACTCATGGGCCCACCTCACACCTGTGACTGAACTCATGGACCCACCTCACACCTGTGGCTGAACTTATGGGCCCACCTCACACCTGTGGCTGAACTTATGGGCCCACCTCACACCTGTGGCTGAGCTTATGGGCCCACCTCACACCTGTGGCTGAGCTTATGGACCCACCTCACACCTGTGGCTGAGCTTATGGACCCACCTCACACCTGTGGCTGAGCTTATGGACCCACCTCACACCTGTGGCTGAGCTTATGGACCCACCTCACACCTGTGGCTGAACTTATGGGCCCACCTCACACCTGTGGCTGAACTTATGGGCCCACCTCACACCTGTGGCTGAACTTATGGGCCCACCTCACACCTGTGGCTGAACTTATGGGCCCACCTCACACCTGTGGCTGAACTTATGGGCCCACCTCACACCTGTGGCTGAACTTATGGGCCCACCTCACACCTGTGGCTGAACTTATGGGCCCACCTCACACCTGTGGCTGAACTTATGGGCCCACCTCACACCTGTGGCTGAACTTATGGGCCCACCTCACACCTGTGGCTGAGTTGATGGACCCACCTCATACCTGTGGGAGCTGGCTTGCCAGCGATGGGGCCAGCCCGGCCAGCTCAAGACTCAGCGGCGTTCCTGATTCCTCGGCCAACTCAGGCTAAAGCAAGCTCCACCCAGGCTTTTGCTTTTGCCAATGATCGCCCGGCCGTCATGCCAGTGGATGATCCGCCGCACAATCGATAACCCCAAGCCATGCCCGCCCGACGCCCGTGTGCGACTGTCGTCCAGACGTAGAAACGGCGTGAAAATCCGTTCCCACGCCACCTCCGGTACACCCGGCCCGTCATCTTCGATATCAACCCGACAACGCAATTGCCCGACCTGATAACTCACCGTGACCTTCGAGTGCGCGTGGCGCATCGCGTTACCCACCAGATTCTGCAGGGCGCGGTGCAGATACCGAGGCTCAGCCTCGACCCAGGCATCATCGTTGTCGGCAGCCGACAGGCACAACCCACGCTGCACCGTGACCTCGGCGCGCAACGGCGCCAGCTCTTCGATCACCTGATCAACCAACGCGTCGAGGTCAATGCGCTGAAACGTCAGCGCCGGCGAACCCTGCTCCAGCCGCGCGTAGGTGAGCATTTCGTCGACCAGCTTATCGAGGTCCTCAATGTCGTGATCCATGCCTTCACGGTACTTTTCCAGTGCTTGCGGGGTGGTCGCCGAGCCGATCATCTCCAGACCGAAACGCAGGCGCGCCACCGGCGTGCGCAATTCGTGAGACACCGCGCGCACCAGTTCGCGCTGGATCGCCAGCAACTGCTGCAAGTGCTCGGCCATGCCATTGAACGCCGAGGCCAGGCGCCCGACCGAGTCGGCACCGCGCGCCGGCACGCGGGTTTCCAGGCTGCCCTTGGCGATGCGCGTGGCCGCTGCTTCGAGACCGCGCAAACGCCGCTCCAACTGACGCACCAATAGATAAACGATGAGGCCGATCAAACTCAGACCGAGCGCGGCGATCAGCACCAGCCACTCCGGCGGGTACGGATTCATCTGATACAACGGGCCGATTTCCAGCACCCATGGCGTGCCGACCATGCCGGCAAAGACACGGATCGAATCGCCGCCCTTGCCCAGCGCCATCACCGTATCGCCCTCGGACACGCGCCGGCTCTGGTCTTCGTCCATGTCGGCGTCACTGATCGTGACCAGCCGCAGGTCAAAACCAAAACCCTTGTCTTTCTTTATCTGCGCCAGCCGTTTCGGTTGTTCGGCCACTGGCACGCGCACCAGCTCATCAGCCAGCAGATAAATCGTCGCCCGGGCCAGTTGCTCGCTGATCTGTTGCACTTCGCCGGTGAGGACGATTTGCTCCTTGTCGCTGACCAGTCGATAAACTTTCGCCGCGTGCGGCCCGGTCTGTTCGACCAGCGCCTGCCCGCGCTGCACCCGGGCCCGCTGAGACAAATCGAGATCGGTTTCGGCAAATGTCTTCAGGGTCAGCGGAATCCCCAGCAGTCGCTCCCACACCAGCAGCGCACGATGGCGCTCGGTTTCGTTCATCGGCTGCAGGTTGTCAGCCATCAGCGAGAACGTGCCGTGGGCCAGACGCTCGCGATATTGCTCGCTGCGCACCTGATTGAGCAGGTTCAGCGCCAATACCCCGAGCACCGCCACAAGAATCAGCGCTGCGCACATGCCGCCGTAGATGCGCAGAAAGATCGAGTTCACAGCGTCAGGTCTACGCAGGCTTCAGGGACAAACAGATAGCCTTTGCTGCGGATGGTCTTGATCAGGCGCGGGTGATCGGGGTCATCACCGATTTTCGGGCGGATGCGCGAGATACGCACATCGATCGAACGGTCCTGGCCGTCGTAACCGATGCCACGCAGCGCAGTGAAGATTTCCTCCCGCGACAGGATGCGCCCGGCGTTGGACACCAGCAGCCAAAGCAGGTCGAATTCGGCGCTGGTCAACTCGATGCCGTTGTCGCTCAGCCAGGCCTCGCGCAAGGCGTTGTCGACCACCAGCGGACCGAATTGCAGGCGACGGCTTTTTTCCGCGCTCGGCTCGGGTGTGTCACTGCGTCGCAGCAATGCCTGAATGCGTGCCAGCAACAGTCGCGGACGCACCGGTTTGCACACGTAATCGTCGGCGCCGAGGTCAAGCCCCTGGATCTGGTCGGCATCGTCGGTGCGCGCGGTCAGCATCAGGATGGGCCCGTCATAACGGTCGCGCACCTTGCGGCAGATCGTCAGGCCATCTTCACCGGGGAGCATCAGATCGAGGATCACCAGATCCGGCTGCTCGGCGATGATCCGCGCCGCCGCCAGCGCGCCGTTGCCTTCGATCTCCACGCGCAATCCATTGGCTTGCAAGTAGTCCCGAGTGAGTTCGGCCAGACGTTGATCATCCTCGACTATCAATATCTGAAAGGCTTGTTGCTCCACCGGTGACCTCTGCTTGCTGTTTTTATTAATAGAAGGAAGGCGATGCCCTGCCAGGCACGGTCCTACATTTTTCTGAATCCTCCCGTTCATTTGTCATGTCCTGGGAGGATAAGAATGCCTGTGCATGGGCCGATTGTATAAACGGCGTACAGCCAGAACACAAGTCGGTAAATGCGTTCGGACAAGGCCAGATTTTGTGATAGGGTTCGCGCCCTTAAAAAACCGCTGAAGCGATTTTGTCAGCGGAAAAACAGTGACAAACGGTCTAGGTCAGCAGGTTCGCGGCCTACACGGGAATTCCAGGTTTCTTACACAATTTACGCACAGGTTTATCCACAGTCCGTACGTTGCAACACCCCTTAAAACGCATTATCTTGTAGCGCAGCGAAAACAGAGACCCTACATGTAGGGTTTTCGCCTTAAAAGGCCAACCACATTTCAGAGCTGAAACTCAAGCGATTTATGGCGAGTTTCAGCTTGAACGCAGCAAGTTTTTCGAAGACCAAACCGCACTGGCGGATGGCACCGTTTTTATAGCCCCGAACGGGCAAAACGGTATGGGTGTTGCAGTCATTACTGTCATCCGAAAGGAATCCGGTTCGAGCCTGTGCTCGCAACCAAAAACTTCGGCAAGGATGCGGCGTCGTAGCCTTTTTCCTACTGCTCCGAAGTTGTGAATGCCGACTCTCGTCGGTTGTAGTGCTTCGGGACAGAACGGTGAGCACCATGATGGTGCCCAAACAAACATAGAGAATGTGGAGACAATCCCTCATGCAAACCGACACAACTCGCGAGAACCCGCAGGGCACCTTGCCGCAGGCCGCTGATTCGAATTCGGATCTGGCAGCCACCGCGCCTGGTCAACTGCGCGTGATCAAGCGTAACGGCACTGTCGTTCCTTACACCGATGACAAGATCACCGTCGCTATCACCAAAGCGTTTCTCGCAGTTGAGGGCGGCACTGCTGCCGCTTCGTCGCGAATCCACGACACCGTTGCCCGCCTGACCGAACAGGTCACCGCGACCTTCAAGCGTCGCATGCCTTCGGGCGGCACCATCCACATCGAAGAAATCCAGGACCAGGTCGAACTGGCCCTGATGCGTGCCGGTGAGCAGAAAGTCGCTCGCGACTACGTGATCTACCGTGACGGTCGTTCGAAAGAACGCGCTGCACACGCCCCGGCCGAAGAAGCCGTCAATGCGCATCCGTCGATCCGCATCACCCGTGCCGACGGCAGCCTGGCGCCGCTGGACATGGGTCGCCTGAACACCATCGTCACCGAAGCCTGCGAAGGCCTGGCTGAAGTCGACGGCGACCTGATCCAGCGCGAAACCCTGAAAAACCTGTACGACGGCGTGGCCCTGACCGACGTCAACACCGCCCTGGTGATGACCGCCCGTACGCTGGTCGAGCGCGAGCCGAACTACTCGTTCGTGACCGCCCGCCTGCTGATGGACACCCTGCGTGCCGAAGGCCTGAACTTCCTGGAAGTGGCCGAGAGCGCCACTCACCACGAAATGGCCGACCTGTACGCCAAGGCCCTGCCGGCTTACATCGCCAAAGGTATCGAGTTCGAACTGCTGAACCCTGTGCTGGCCACCTTCGACCTGGAAAAACTGGGCAAGGCGATCAACCACGAGCGCGATCAGCAATTCACCTACCTGGGCCTGCAGACCCTGTACGACCGCTACTTCATCCACAAGGATGGCGTGCGTTTCGAACTGCCGCAGATCTTCTTCATGCGCGTGGCCATGGGCCTGGCGATCGAAGAGAAGAACAAAGAAGACCGTGCGATCGAGTTCTACAACCTGTTGTCCTCGTTCGACTACATGGCTTCGACTCCGACCCTGTTCAACGCCGGTACCCTGCGTCCTCAGCTGTCGAGCTGCTACCTGACCACCGTGCCGGATGACCTGTCGGGCATTTACCACGCGATTCACGACAACGCCATGTTGTCGAAATTTGCTGGTGGCCTGGGCAACGACTGGACTCCGGTCCGTGCGCTGGGTTCGTACATCAAAGGCACCAACGGCAAGTCGCAAGGCGTGGTTCCGTTCCTCAAAGTCGTGAACGACACCGCTGTAGCCGTTAACCAGGGTGGCAAGCGCAAAGGCGCTGTGTGTGCTTACCTGGAAACCTGGCACATGGACATCGAGGAGTTCATCGAGCTGCGCAAGAACACCGGTGATGATCGTCGTCGTACCCACGACATGAACACTGCCAACTGGATCCCTGACCTGTTCATGAAGCGCGTCTTCGATGACGGCCCGTGGACCCTGTTCTCGCCATCCGAAGTACCGGATCTGCACGACCTGACCGGCAAGGCGTTCGAAGAGCGTTACGAATACTACGAAGCCCTGTCCCAGTACCCGGGCAAGATCAAGCTGTTCAAGACCATCCAGGCCAAAGACCTGTGGCGCAAAATGCTGTCCATGCTCTTCGAAACCGGCCACCCATGGCTGACCTTCAAAGACCCGTGCAACCTGCGTAGCCCGCAGCAGCACGTCGGCGTGGTTCACAGCTCGAACCTGTGCACCGAGATCACCTTGAACACCAACAAGGACGAGATCGCGGTCTGCAACCTGGGCTCGATCAACCTGCCGAACCACATCGTCGACGGCAAGCTGGACACCGTTAAACTGCAACGCACCGTGAACACCGCCGTGCGCATGCTCGATAACGTGATCGACATCAACTACTACTCGGTACCGCAGGCGAAGAACTCCAACTTCCGCCACCGTCCGGTAGGTCTGGGCATCATGGGCTTCCAGGACGCTTTGTACCTGCAGCACATCGCCTACGGCTCCGACGCTGCTGTCGAGTTCGCCGACAAGTCGATGGAAGCGGTCAGCTACTACGCCATCCAGGCCTCTTGCGACCTGGCTGACGAGCGCGGCGCTTACGAGACGTTCCAGGGTTCGCTGTGGTCCAAAGGCATCCTGCCGCTGGATTCGCAACAGATCCTGATCGAACAACGCGGCCAGAAGTACATCGACGTTGACCTGAACGAATCCCTGGACTGGGCACCGGTTCGCGCCCGTGTACAGAAAGGCATTCGTAACTCCAACATCATGGCCATCGCACCGACCGCGACCATCGCCAACATCACCGGCGTATCGCAGTCGATCGAACCGACCTACCAGAACCTGTATGTGAAATCGAACCTGTCGGGCGAATTCACCGTGATCAACCCGTACCTGGTTCGCGACCTCAAGGCTCGCGGTCTGTGGGACTCGGTCATGATCAACGACCTGAAGTACTACGACGGTTCGGTTCAGCAGATCGAGCGCATCCCGCAAGAACTCAAAGAGCTCTACGCTACCGCGTTCGAAGTGGACACCAAGTGGATCGTTGACGCGGCCAGCCGTCGTCAGAAGTGGATCGACCAGGCCCAATCGCTGAACCTGTACATCGCCGGCGCATCGGGCAAGAAGCTTGACGTGACCTACCGCATGGCTTGGTACCGTGGTCTGAAAACCACCTACTACCTCCGTGCCCTGGCCGCGACCAGCACCGAGAAGTCGACCATCAACACCGGCAAGCTGAACGCTGTTTCCAGCGGCGGTAACCACGGTGAAGATTCGGTCCTGGCTGCTCCTGCCGGTCCTGCTCCAGTGCCAAAGGCTTGCGCGATTGACGAGCCGGATTGCGAAGCTTGCCAATAAGCTGAGCTGAATCAGGCGTTGCGAAACGCCTGATTCTTCCAGGCAAAAAAACCCCCGACAGACTTCTGGTTTGTCGGGGGTTTTGTTTTTTTGGGGTTGGGGGCATCGCCTTCGCTCGGTGTGCTGAAGGGGCAAAAGATCAAAAGCCCCTCACCCTAGCCCTCTCCCCGAGGGAGAGGGGACTGACCGTGGTGATTGGTAGAGACATACCGAGTCGAGTTCAAGCTCTGAATAGCCCACAAGTCCGCTCCCTCCTCCTCGGGAGATGGCCGAACGTCAGGGCACAGACCTTTGGTTGCTTTGGACTGGGCCGGCACTCCGGCGCTTGCCAAAGTGGCCCCGACGTCAGGGCACAACCTCAAGCAGCCATCATCGCAGCAACGGATATCCCCCGCCCCCCAAAAACGCCATCCACAAAAAAGCCCCTCAAAAAGAGGGGCTCCCTTTACAGCCAAAAACCCAGAATCAAGCCATCTGAATAATGGTCTGCATGATCGTGCTCTGAGTCGAAATCGTTTTCGCGTTCGCCTGATAGTTCGATTGACCCTTGATCAGATCAACCAGCTCATTGGTCAGGTTAACGTTCGACTCTTCCAGCGAGTTGGACTGGATGGAACCCAGAGTACCGGTTTCCGGAGCGTCGTAGCCCGGGATACCCGAAGCAAAGGTTTCTTTCCAGCTAGTACCACCAACAGCCTGCAAACCCTGCTCGTTGGTGAAACTGGCCAGCGCAACCTGGCCGATGGCCTTGTTCTGATTGTTGCTGAAGTTGGCGAACAGAGTACCGGTGCCGTCGATGGTCAGATTGGTGATCTGGCCAGTGGCGTAACCATCCTGAGTCGGAATCGTACGCGAGTTGTCCGCGTTGTACTGGGTGGTCTTGGCCATCGAAATGGTCACGCCAGCCGGGTTTGCTGATGCGCCATTAGGAACAAAGTTACCGCCGATAACATTGCCCGGCCTCCAGCCTGTCATCTTCAGGTCGCTGCTGATGATCGGATTGGCTGGATCTGCCGGGTTTGGCGTACTTACCTGAAGCAACTTGCCGGAAGAGTCGAACGTCAGTGTCGAAGCAATCGGGTCGACCTTGGTTGGATCGCTACCTGCTGCATCCGGGTTACGACCGTCCACCAACGTGTAAACCTTCCAGGTATTCTGGCCCGTCTTCACCACATACTGATCCATGTCGTGCTTGTTGCCCTGCGTATCATAGATCGGGGTGCTGAACGACTTGGTGTAGGTCTCGACCTTGGACGGATCGAACTTGACGGCGGTGGCGCCAGTATCAACGATCACCGGGGACGAAGAGTTCAAGTTGATGCTCGATCCAACGGCCGAAGTCGACTTCGGCGCCAGGTTCGAGGTGTCGATTTTCAGATCGGTCAACACACCGTTGATGATCTTGCCGTTGGCATCCACGCCGTAGCCTTGCAGACGCGAGGTGTAATCGGTGTTGGTGATGAAACCGGCGTCATCGACCTTGAATGTACCGGCACGGGTATAGGAGATCGAACCGTTGTTGCTCATGGTGAAGAAACCCGAGCCGTTGATGCCCATGTCCAACACGTTACCGGTGTTGCTGATGTCACCCTGGGTGAACTGCTGCGAAACGTTGGCCAGGCGCACACCGTTACCGATGACCTTGCTGCCGGTGCCCAGTTTGGTCGCCGAATAGACGTCTTCAAACTCTGCACGAGAAGATTTGAAACCGGCAGTCGCGACGTTGGCGATGTTGTTGCCGGTCACGTCCAGTTGTTTGTTGGCTGCATAGAGACCGCTAAGGCCGATATTGAAAGACATATTCCACTCCTTTGTGCCGGTTAGTCGGCTCTATATACCAATGGTTTGTACTTTGGACAGGGCGACGGAGCCCTTGCCGGCCAGGTTGAGCATAAGCTCGCCACCGGTCTGGCTGATCGTCACGCTGTTGACCGTGGCTGGCAGGTAAGTCGCCAGGTCCGTCGCGGCGCCGTTGATCGGTGCGTTGGCCTTGAAGGTGTAGGTACCGACGGGCACCACGGTGCCGCTGGTATCCTTGCCATCCCACGTGAAACTGGCGGCGCCAGCGGCGCGGCTGCCCAGGTCGATGGTGCGCACCGTTTTGCCGTCCTTGTCGGTGATGGTCACGGTGCCGCCCGCGATGGACGATGGCACGGTTACCGAACCGGTCAGGCCTTTGGTCGGATCGTCGAGCTGTGCGGTGTTGGTCTGCACAATTACGTTGCGCCCAACCAGAGACGACGCCTGCAACGCTTGCGAAGAGTTGTAGTTGCCGGCCAGCCCGCTAACGGTGCTGTTGAGCGTGGTAATGCCTTCCAGGCTGCTGAACTGCGCCAACTGTGCAACGAACGCACTGTTGTCCTGCGGATCAAGCGGGTTCTGGTTTTTCAGCTGGGTAACCAGCAGTTGCAGAAACGCATCCTTGCCCAAGGCCTGGCCACCGGTGGCGCTGTTGGTGGCCGAAGCGATGCCGCCCGAAGTAGTGCTGCTCGTCTTCTTCGAGGAGTTCGCCAGGATGTCTTTCATGCTGAGGTTATTGGTGGTATCGGTAACGCTCATGGCAGTCGCACCTTATTACTGACCGAGGGTCAGTACTTTCTGCATCATGGTTTTGGCGGTGTTCATCATTTCGGCGTTGGTCTGGAAGGACCGGCTCGCGGAAATCATGTCAGCCATTTCTTCCACCACGTTGACGTTCGGGTAGTAGACGTAGCCCTTGCCATCGGCAGCCGGATGATTCGGCTCGTAGCGCGCTTCGAGGTTGCTCTGGTCTTCGACGACACCCAGCACCTGCACGCCTTGACCCGCAGCGTCCTGGTTCTGGAACAGCGAGTTGCTGCCGCCACTCTGGCCACCCTGGAACATGGTGGCGAATACCGGGTGACGGGCACGGTAGGTCTGGTCGATGCTCGACGAGACGGTCTCGGCGTTGGCGATGTTCGATGCCACGGTGTTCAGACGCGTGGTTTGTGCGCTCATGCCGCTGCCGGCAATGTTGAAAACGCTGGACAGGGACATGAATTACTCTCCGCGCAGGGCTGAAACCAGCCCTTTGAATTTGCTGTTGAGCAGGGTGAAGCTGGCCTGGAAGCCCACGGCGTTTTCCGCGTAATTGGACTGTTCCAGTTGAGCGTCAACGGTGTTCTGGTCAATCGACGGTTGCATCGGCGTGCGATACAGCAGCGATTCGTCGCCATTGCCCAAGCCTTCAGCCTCGATGTGACGGCTGTTGGTCATGTTCAGGGCGAAGTGGCCGCCGCTTTTGGTTTTCTCGGTCTGTGCTTCCAGCACTTTGGAGAAGTCCAGATCCCGAGCCTTGTAGTTCGGGGTATCGGCGTTGGCGATGTTGTTGGCCAGCACTTCGGCGCGTTGGGCGCGGAAGCCCAAAGCCTTTTCGTGAATGCCGAGCGCTTTATCGAAGCTGATGCTCATGTCGGGAACCTTCAGGTGACCGGTTTTTCGTAACTGAGCTTTAGCAAGCTGCGTGCCAATGCGAGAAACACCCGTAAACCGGGGCCTTGCGGGTTATCGGCAAAGCGGCAATGCCAGAAAAGCGGCAACCGTTTTCCGCCAGATGCCGCTTTTCTGCCGCTTGCCCCTGCCCTCAAGAACACTAGAGAGCAAATGTGGGATCGAGCCTGCTTGCGAAGGCGGTGGGTCAGCCACCAATGATGCTGATTGGGAAACCGCTTTCGCGAGCAGGCTCGCTCCCACAGGGTTTTGCGGTGATTTCGGATTAAACGCCAGGCACAAAAAAACGGGAGCCCCTGAGGACTCCCGTTCTTGTGTTGCCGATGCCAGTTACTTCGCCTGATAAATGATCCCCGGACTGCACTGAACCATCTGGTAATGATCCGGCAAACCGTTCAGCGCTTCGGAAGCGCCGAGGAACAGATAACCGCCCGGCTTCAACGTGCTGTGAATGCGCAACAGGATGTCTTTCTTCACCTCGGCAGAGAAGTAGATCAACACGTTGCGGCAGAACACGATGTCGAACTTGCCCAGCGCTGCATAGCTGTCGAGCAAGTTGAACGAGCGGAATTCCACCCGGCTCTTGATCGGCGCCTTGATGACCCAGCGACCCGGCCCTTTCGGGTCGAAATAACGCTGCAAGCGCTCGGCGGACAAACCGCGACCGATCGCCAGGCTGTCGTACTCGCCGGTCTTGCAGTTGTTCAGCATGAGACCGGACAAGTCCGTGGCAACGATTTGCACGCCCATCTTCAACTGACCAAGGTTACTGCGCTCGAACTCGTCGATCGACATCGACAGCGAGTATGGCTCCTGACCCGACGAGCATGCCGCCGACCAGATCCGCAGACGCTGGTTGGGACTGGCCTTGATGGCTTCGGGCAGCACCTTGTTCTTCAAGACTTCAAACGGATAGGTGTCACGAAACCACAGGGTTTCGTTGGTCGTCATGGCATCGACCACCTGTTCGCGCAAACCGCTGCGCGGCTGGGTCTGGATGCGCTGAACCAGCTCACCCAGTGACTTGATGCCTTGCACTTCCATCAGTTTGTTGAGACGGCTCGAGACCAGGTACTGCTTGTTTTCACCGAGCAAAATGCCACAGGCTTTTTCCAGAAATACCCGGAATTGTTCGAAATCCAAATTACCCGTAGACAATGATGCCGCCTCTTAAATCGTGTTGACCGCCAGGGGCAGAAGGCCCCTAGCTGATATCTGCTGCTTTGATCCGGTCGACTACCCGGGATGCCAGGTCATCAGGACGGAATTTGGCCAAAAAGTCATCGGCACCGACTTTCTTGACCATCGCCTGATTGAACACTCCCGACAACGAAGTATGCAGGATGATATGAAGCTTTTGCATGCGTGGGTCGCTGCGGATTTCCGCCGTCAGGGTGTACCCGTCCATCTCCGGCATCTCAATGTCGGAGATCATCATCAGGAACTCTTCTTCCGGCTTCTTGCCCTCGTCGACCAGCTTGCGCAGGTAATCCAGCGCCTGCTTGCCGTCGTTCAACGCCACGACTTCAACGCCGACCGTCTGCAGACACCGCGAGACCTGCTTGCGTGCCACCGACGAGTCATCGACCGTCAGCACTCGCAGCGACAACGCTTTGGTCTGGGTCTCGACATCGACCACGCCGACCGAAATCGCTTCCGGCGTCGGTGCGACTTCCGCCAGCACTTTCTCGACGTCGATGATTTCGACTAACTGATTGTCCACCCGAGTCACAGCGGTCAGGTAATGATCGCGACCCGTGCCTTTGGGCGGCGGATGAATCTCTTCCCAGTTCATGTTGACGATGCGCTCCACCGAGCGGACCAGGAAACCCTGGGTCTTGGTGTTGTACTCCGTGATGATCACGAACGGGTTTTTCTTGTCTTTCAACGCACCGGAGCCGGTCGCCATTGCCAGATCAAGGATCGGAATGGTCGCCCCCCGAATACTTGCCACCCCGCACACGACAGGACTGGACTTGGGCATCAACGTCAGCGAAGGGCATTGCAGCACTTCCCGAACCTTGAACACGTTGATCCCGTAGAGCTGCTGACCGTCGAGACGGAACAACAACAGCTCCAGGCGATTCTGCCCTACCAGTTGCGTGCGCTGGTTCACCGAATCCATTACACCAGCCATGCCAGACTCCTAAACCAACGCCAAGTGTTGTTGCGACGCACATTCATTGCTAAACGGCACGGCGCTTGCTTTTTAACTCGTATGAACGCTCAAACGACATTTTTCCGACACCTGACATCTTCCCTCCGCAGAGGGCTTTGCGCGGTGTCCGCCATTTGCTGCTGTTTCGCTGGCAGCCCTGCCATTGCTGATGCGGTTACCATGCCTGACATGCTTATCGGCGTCACTCAGGGCTTTCTTGAGTTCACCGTAGAAGACTATCTGGCAACCAGTCAAACGGAAGGCCGCTACGAAATCGAAGTGAACCAGCTGGATCCCCGCATGCGCATGCCCATGTGCGACAAGGAATTGACAGCCTCACTGGAGAGTCCGGCACGTCCTTTGGGCCGGGTAACGGTGAAGATTCGCTGTGAGGGCGCATCCCCCTGGACCGTGTTCGTACCCGCTCAAGTCCGCCTGTTTCGCGAGATTGTGACCACTACCCGGCCACTCAAGCGCGCCGGAATTATCGAGCCTCAGGACGTGACATTGCGCGAGCGCGACGTCAGCACAATCAACCAAGGTTTTTTGACGTCGGTAGACGAAGCGATTGGGCAGAAATTAACCCGACCAACGGTCGCCGATCAGGTCATTACCCTGGTGCATCTGGAACAGGCGGAAGTGGTGCGCAAGGGCGATCAAGTGGTCATCATCGCCCGCAGCGGCACGCTCGCCGTGCGCATGCCCGGTGAAGCCCTTGCCAATGGCGGCTTGAGAGAACAGATCCGGGTGAAAAACCTCAACTCGCAACGGGTCATCAAGGCGCAAGTCACCGCGCCGGGCCAAGTGGAAGTCGCCATGTAGAAGCCCTAGTGAGAAAACTGGCGCGGACCCCGTCGCTTCCCTAAACTGTGCCGCAGCAGGACACGCGCCGGCGCATGCAGACTCATTGGCAAATGGGCCTAAAGTTTTCCAGGGGATAGCCGAAAACATGGCAAGCGTCCAAATTCCCAGAGGTTTTTATCATGGTCATCGATTTCAGCCGTTTGAACAGCTCCTCGTCACTTACGGGCAGTACGCGTACCAGCAACGCCAAGGAAACCGCCGAAAACGGCACCTCCGCGCCGCTGAATACCCCGGCCGAATCGGCCAGTACCGCTAAAAGCGGGGAATCGGTACACCTCAGCAATGAGGCTCAACAGTTGCAGAAGGTCACTGACAAGCTGCGCGATCAACCTGCTGTCGACAAAGCCCGTGTGGCCGAGTTGAAAGCCGCGATTGCCGATGGCAGCTATAAAGTCGACAGCAACCGTGTAGCCAGCAAACTGCTCAACTTCGAAGCCCAGCGCTAGGCCTTCGCCTGCGCCAGGCTTTTGGACGCTTAAAACCCAAGGCCAGCCATGCACGACACTAATTTACTGCAACTGATCAACGACGACTTTGCTCCAGCTCAACAATTGCTGGAGTTACTGCAAACCGAGGCCCTCGCTTTGCACGGTCGCGACATGCCCTTGCTGGAAGAAATTCTGGCGCGCAAACAGGCATTGATCATTCTGCTTGAACAGCATGGCCGCAAGCGCAGCGAAATCCTCGCCAGCCTGAACCTGCCGACTGACCGCACAGGGCTCGAGCAACTGGCCAGCCAGTCGAGCATTGGCGAGCAGTTGATGACGCAGGGCGATGCCCTCACGGACCTCATCAGCCAGTGTCAGGCAGCCAACGCCAAGAACGGCCAGTCGATCCAGATCCAGCAGGCCGCGACGTCCAATCAATTGAAAATCCTCACCGGGGGCGAACCGCCAGCGCTGTATGACGCGAGCGGCACTTTCGCCAGACCCGTCAAGCCGCGCACCTTCAGCCAGGCGTGAGCCATTCGATGTGCCTGCACTATCAACACGCGGAACATGCTGGCAAAATGCTGGCCATTCATCGTCAAATTTTGTCTGGAGATTGAGAGAACGTGCCAAACGCCCTAAGCGCGGATGATGCTCCGCAGCCCCCTAAGGTGCTCACCACGCCACTGGAAATCTCCAGCAACCTGCGTCAACTGCAAGACAGTCACGACCCGCTGATCATCACGTTCCATGAACGCAGCCAGCGCTTCCAGAGCTACCTGATCAAAGTCGACCGCGACAGCGCCTCGATTACCCTCGATGAAATGATCCCACGCGACGGCGAACGCTTTCTGCTCGCCGGCGAACCATTCAGGGTTGAAGGCTTCCATGATGGTGTGCGCATCGCCTGGGAATGCAACGGTACGCTGAACATCGAAGAATCCGACGGCGACCGCTTTTACACCGGCGAGCTGCCGAGCGAAGTGGTTTACCACCAGCGCCGCAACGCGTTTCGCGCAGCACTGAAACTGACCGATCTGGTCAGCGTTGAACTGGGTGGCGAAAAGCTCAAGGCGCCGATCCAGGGCAAACTGCTGGATATTTCCGCCACCGGTTGCAAGCTGCGCTTCGAAGGCGACATCACTGACCGGCTGCAACTGGGCCAGGTCTACGACCGCATGATCGCCCCGCCACTGTTCGGCAATCAGCCGATTTCCGTCGAACTGCGCTATCTGCACTTCGAAGAAAAACTCAACATCACCTTCGCCGGCTTGCGCTTCCACAACATCAGTGGCCCGGCCGCGCGCAACGTCGAGCGTTTCGTCTATCAGTTGCAACGTGAAGCACGGCGTTTCGACAAAGACGATATGTGAGTCGTACGCGCAAATAAAAAGGGCAGTCCTTGAAGGGACGGCCCTTTTTTATGCACGACCGATTTTCAAGGTCTGGCGCCACTGATATCCGGCGTGGGTCTGTCGCTGTCCTCATCCGGGCTTGTTGCTGGCTCAGGCTCTGGTTCTTTTTCAGGCTCTGGTTCCGGCGCTGGATCGGGCTCTGGCTCCGGCTCCGGCGGCACCGGATTCTGCATCTGCTCCTGCACCACCTGCTCATCCACTCGCGGATCAAGCGCAGCGACCAGCGGCGAACTCGACATGCTGTCCGGCATTGCCACGTGATGCAGCGGCGCGTCGTCGACCTGATGCAGATTGGTCACGGCTTTCGGGCGGATTCGCCACACCAGCACCAGCGAAAAGAAGCTGAAGAACGCATACAGGCTCTGGCTGCCGAGAAACTTCATCAGCACCCCCGCCAGCAACGGCCCGATACTCGCACCAACACCGTAAGTGACCAGCAGCATCGCCGTCAGCGACACGCGCCGATCCCCCTCTACGTGGTCGTTGGAAAACGCCACCGCCAACGGATACAGACAGAACTGCACCAGCGAACAGAGGAAGCCGACCACGAACAGCACCTCCAGCGGCACCTGCGGCAAGATCGCCAATGGCAACGCCGCCACCGCAAGGAAGCCGGCGAAGCAACGGATCAGCAACGCACGGTCATAACGATCAGACAGCCAGCCCAATGGCCACTGCACCAGCAATCCGGCGAAGATGCAGCTACCCATGAACAGACCGACCTGCTCGGTCGACAGCCCCTGCTGCGACGCATACAACGGTGCCAGACCGTAGAACGCGCCGATGATCAATCCCGCACCGAGCACCGTGCTCAATGACTGCGGCACGCGCTTGATAAAGAAGCGCGGCTCCATCGGTGCCGGATGAAGTGGCGCCGGGTGAATCCGCCGGGTCAGCGTCACCGGCACCAGGCACAGGGCAAAGCACAGCGCGACCAGCATCAGCAGTTCCAGACCCAGCCCCGGGTGCATGACCAGAATCAGCTGACCGAGCACCAGCCCCAGGTACGAAGCAATCATGTAGCCGCTGAACACCAGCCCACGTTGATTGGCATCGGCCTGCTCATTGAGCCAGCTCTCGATCACCATGTATTGGCACATCATGCCCAGACCGACGATGGTCCGCAGCACCAGCCACGCCGGCAACCAATCGACCATGCCATGGCCAAGGACCGCCGCACCGACGATCCCGGCACACGCTGAATACGCCCGGATATGGCCGACGCGGGCGATCAACCGGTGGCCGATCTTGCCGCCCAGCACCAGACCGAAATAGTTGGCCGCCATCAGCGCACCGACCCATAGTCCGTCGACATTCTCGGCCGCCAGGCGCAACGCCAGATACGTAGACAAAAGGCCCGAGCCGATCAGCATCATCAGCGAGGCGAAATACAGCGCTCGAAAGGATTTCCAGATTTGGCGCATCGGCGTTCCGAGCGGCTCCTTGCAGTAAAGATCGGGCTACCAGAACGATAGCCCGGTGACGATGGTACGTCAGGCCTGGGCTGCTAGAACACGCCGTTCCCAGGGAGTTATTTCATCAAAGAAGCTGGTCAGTTCCATGGTCTTCGAAGCGATGTAGCCTTCGATGAACTCCTGTCCAAACAGTTCCCTCGCCAATTGACTACGCTTCAGACGCTCGAGCGCGGCGTGCAAGGTACACGGTAGCGAAAGATTGTCCGGCACCTCGAACTCGCCCTGGATCGCTTCGCTCGGTTCAAGCTCATGCTCGATGCCATGCAAACCGGCGGCCAGACTGGCGGCGATCGCCAGATAGGGGTTGGCATCGGCGCCCGGCAAACGGTTTTCCACCCGACGAGCGACCGGCGCACTGGCCGGAATCCGCAACCCGGCCGCACGGTTATCGTGCGACCAGCAAGCATTGTTCGGCGACGCGTACGGATGGCACAGACGCTGGTACGAGTTCACATTCGGTGCAAACAGTGCTGTGAAGTCGGCCATCCCCGCCTGCTGCCCACCGATGAAGTGGCGGAACATCGCGGTCGGCTCGCCGTGATTGTCACTGAAGACGTTTTTGCCCGTAGCGATGTCGACGATGCTCTGGTGAATATGCATCGAGCTGCCCGGCGTGTGCGCCAGCGGCTTGGCCATGCACACCACGGTCAGGCCGTGCTTGAGCGCGACTTCTTTCAGCAGATGCTTGAACAGGAACGTCTGGTCGGCCAACAGCAGCGGGTCACCATGCAGCAGGTTGATCTCGAACTGGCTGACGCCCATTTCATGCATGAAGGTATCGCGCGGCAAACAAAGGGCCGCCATGCATTTGTACACTTCGCTGAAGAACGGCCGCAGACCGTTATTGGAGCTGACGCTGAACGCCGACAAACCGTCCTCGCGGCGACCATCGAGGCCGACTGGCGGGCGAAACGGTTGGGTTGGATCGGTGTTAGGCGCGAACACGAAGAACTCCAGTTCTGTCGCCACCACCGGTGCCAGGCCGCGCGCCGCGTAACGGGCGATGACTGCCTTGAGCTGGCCGCGGGTCGACAGGTTGGAGCTTTCGCCGGTCAGCTCATCAGCATCGCAAATCGCCAGGGCACGCGGTTCGTCGCTCCACGGCAAGCGATGAATCTGGCCTGGCTCGGCAATCAGCGCCAGATCGCCGTCATCGCTGCCGTAAAACCGCGCCGGCGGATATCCGCCCATGATGCATTGCAGCAACACACCCCGGGCCAACTGCAAACGGCGCCCTTCGAGGAAACCCTCGGCAGTCATTACCTTGCCCCGTGGTACGCCGTTCAAATCCGGCGTGACACATTCAATCTCATCAATGCCCGTCAGTCGCTGTGCGAGTGAACGCTGGCCATCGGTTGTCATGACGCAATCCTTGTTATTTTGCGAGCCGCGAACGGCGACCCGTACAAAATAGGCTCCGGCTGTTCGCAATATCAAGCAGCGTCAAACAAAATCCCGCGTCACGGTAGATAAAGACTGAAAACCCCGCCACCCAGCGGCCCGCCATTGCCGATTTCGGTGCGCCCTTCAACGCCATTGCGCTGATGCAACGCCGCAATTCGATTGGCGAAATACAGGCCTAGCCCGGTGCTGCCGCTGCTGTGATTGATGCCCTGCACGTAGTCGGCCTGACGCTCGAGCATCTGGGCCGGATAACCGTCGCCGTCATCGTTGATGCTGATTACCAATTGCCCGGCCTCGTCACTGACGGTAATCAGCAACGACTCGCGGGCGTAACGAATGGCGTTGTTGATGCAGTTGCCCAGCACCGAAGCGACCAATTCACGGTCGAAGAAGCCCAGCGGGCTCAACGGATCAACTTCGTAGGTCGCGATGATCCCGCGACTGGCAAACACCTCTTGATGCGCCGCCAGTTGCGCCTCGATGAAATCATCGAGCTCGTGGTACGCCGGCTGCAACGGCATCTGGTTGACGCCGAGCTTATACAGCCCGAGCAGTTGCACCAGCATGCCGTTGAGGTGGGCGAACTCGAAGTCGATCACGCCCTGCTCCGTGCCTTCGCGTTGCCCCTGCGGCAAGCGCGCCAGCCATTGGCTGTGGGCCTGCATGAGCATGGCCAGCGAGTTCTTCATGTCGTGGACGGTGGAGGCAATCACCGTGGAAAAATCGAGAGCCTGCTCGTCTTGGTTCATTCGCCAAAGGCCTTGCTTTTCAGCTTCTGATAACGCGCATGACGCGCGTCGGTGTCGGGCATCAGGCCGACCATTTTCAGGCAGGCCCGACATTCTTCCAGCTCCGCCGACGGCACACTGGTGTCGGTGCCGTGCAGCAACGACTGGGCCATGTTCAGCGCAATACTGATGTTCTTCGGTTGCATCTTCAGCGCCTTGCGGAACACCTCGCGGGCCTCCACCAGATTGCCGGTCTTGTACACGCGCACACCCTGACGGTTGAGGTCGGCGGCGGCGTTGCTGGAACTGAGGATAGTTGGGTCATCGGTGAGCTTGGCGATGTCTTTCATCACCGCCGGATCGTCGCCGTAGATTTCCGCACAGCTCTTGAGCATCGAGTTACCCGCCTCGGCCTGACCGAGCATCTGCAACTGCTTGGCGACCAGCAACGCCGCCTCCGGACTCATGAACTGCTCCATGCCGTCGAGGCGCATCATTGCCTGCTCGGTAAGCTTGTCAGCGGTTTCGGCATCGTTGAGCAGCAGGCTGGTGGCCTTCATCAGCCGCGCCCGAATCTGCAGGCCCGGATCGCTCGGGTTCTCTTTGGCCACCGCGCTGAGCGTGGTGTTGATCTCAAGCCGCGTGCGGGTGTCGAGACCGCGCTCGCTGCCCTTGCTGATCAAGGCGTGGGCCAGGCCGAGGTTGCTTTCCGCATCTTTGAATCGCGACTGCGCGCCTTGCGCCACGGCCTGACGATAAGCGCGCGAGGCGGTGTCGAAATCTTCGTTGGCCATCGCCAGTTTGCCCAGCAACGCCTGTCGACGCACTGCCAGTGGCGATAACCGGATCGCCTCTTCCAGCACCCGCTGCGCGCCTTTGGTATCGCCCTCGGCAACCAGCACATCGGCCATGCCGTCATACAGCGACGGCATCAGCGGGAACGCTTTCAGGGCTTTCTCGTACACGCCTTTGGCTTGGGCAACCTGGCCACGCTTGAACAACAACTTGCCCAGCCCGGCGAATGCCCAAGGCAGCGGCCGATCAGCAATGATGCCGTCGTACAAACGCTCCAGCGCTTCGTTCTGATTCAGGTCGCGCAGCGCATCGGCGCGGTAACGCAGGCACAGCGGCGAATAGCGGATGTCCTGCTTGCACAGGGCGATGCAGGCATTGAGCACCTCGACCGGTTTGCCACGATCGAGCGCTTGCAGGATCGGCTTGAGCAACGTCTTGCGCTGCTCCAGACGCTCAAGGCGCTGAGCCAGACCCGAGCGGTTGAACGGTTTGGTCAGGTAGGCATCCGGCTCATGCTCAAGAGCACTGAGCACCATCGCCTGACTGGTCTCGGCGGTCACCATGACGAACACCGCTTCATGGCTGATGAGCTTTTCCACCATCAAGTCTTCGAGGACTTGCTGGCCGTTCTTTTTACCGTCGCCGAGGTGAAAATCCTGCAGGATGAAATCATAAGACTTCTGCGCACACATCTTCAGCGCCTGCTCGCCGCTGTCTGCCGTATCCACGTCCTTGACGCCCAGCTCGCGCAACATCGAGCGCACGGAACTGCGAAAATCCGAGAAATCATCGACGATCAGAAAACGCTTTTGGTGATACGACAGCATCGAGGATTTCCAGGCAATTGAAGTAGATGAACCAAGGACGATTTCAGGCGTGCAGATGATAACTGCCGGCAAAATGCTATCAAGCGTTTTCACGCAAGTCTGAACTCACCGTTTGGGTTATCGGCCAGAAGTCGCGTTCCCTGAAGCGGGTGCTACAACATTCCTCGCACTACGATTACTCTGCGCGCCTGCACAACTTCCACTACAAGGCTTACTTCGTGTACATCAAAGGACGCTACATCGTGTCCGCCTGTGCGCTGCTGTTTCTCCAGCAGGCAATGGCGAACGCAATGGACTGCAGCAAAGCGGCGAATGCCGTTGAAAACACTATCTGCGCGAATAAAGGTTTGTATGAACTGGATGCGCAGATGGGGACGGTTTATCGGGGGTTGATGAAGGCTTCTGTCGATGCACAACCCGAGCTCAAACGTACTCAGCGGCTTTGGTTGAAAGCGCGCAACGGATGCGTTGAAGATGTCGCCTGCCTGGATCAACGCTACCGCGAGCAACTGAAGGTTTTGCAGGCGCAGTGGACAGAAGTTGTCGCCCATCAGCCGAGTGGCGTCGACAAACAGGTATTGGATGATCTGCAAAACAGTATTCGGGCAATCAGTAAAAATGATCCGGAGTTTGCCCTGGAACGAGCACTCGTTTCACTGTCGTTAAAAAACACTGAAACCACATTTTCTGCAGAGCCGGACGCCGATCAATATTCTGATAAAACGCACTTCCCTAAAACCATCCCCAAAGGCGTTTCGCGGAATGAGTGGAAGGCCTTGAGCGCCACTGATTTCGAGGCTGACACCGCACTGGGCCCGACATCCTTTACGCTGCGGGATCTCGACAGTGACGGGCAACGTGACCTGATTGTTCAGACTTATAACGGCGGTACCAGTCTGTACACTTCAGTTGGAACTTATCGCCGTGACGGAGATAAGTTCACCCGCAGGACCCCAGCGTCGGACGGAGAATCAATTGGCGGCGTCCTCTATTCCACTAGTGATCGCGGCGCCAACCAGTCCGTGAACTGGATCAGCATTCGCGGCAAGGTCTATGCCGCCTATCGCGACAGCGGGTACGGCATTGATGATGTCTACCTGCTCAGTCCGTTGCAGGTAAACCGCGAAGTGCCGAAGCTGACGGTTCGCTATCGCTATCGACTCAGTATCCCCCGCATTCAGTCTGATGATCACAAAACCACTTATAAGCTGAAGCCAGACCTGCACCATGAACTTGCCAAAGGCCTGGCTACCGTCGAGGAACACACGCCCGACACCGCACAAGAAAGAAAGCCCCTCTGCCCCATTCCTGAGTCCGCCACAGACAGCGAGGAGTATTACGGCTACGGAGCAGGCTATTACGCCATCGAACCAGTCGCCGACTTCCCGGTGATCATCGGTGGCGAGTGTTTTATTGCGAGAATGAATAACTGGTTCGGCACCTACAGTGCGAAGGATGGCTTGTACGCGCAAATGACTGTGCGCAAACCGGGCGAAGCAGAACAAGAACGTGACTACAAGGTTAACGGCCGTCGGCGCATTACCGAGATCAGCACTTCAATCGGCAAACCCGGAGGTGGCGCCGAGGAGTAGTCTCGATGCCCGCGCATGAAAAAGCCCCGACAACCGGCGCTACGCGGGGCTTTGCTTGATCTGAAATCATCGGCTCTTCGAAATAACACCACTCATGTACTGATTCAAATCGCGAAAATCCTTAACCGTCCAAACGTGCGGCGCCAGTTTTACACCATTCTCTTGCAAGGTCCGGGGGATCAAATCCCCGTTTGGGCGAAGAATTATTGATGACACGATAACGCCCGGATAAGCCTTCAGTCGTTGTTTGAAAGCGGATGTTGTCAGATCAGGCGTGGGTGGGTTGCTTCTATCAGCCAATGGCCCTGTTGCTTTGAGATCTGTCCCGTGGCACATGACGCAACGCTGTGAATAGAGGTTCTTCCCGCTGACATCATCTGCAGAGGACCGCGACGCTTGCATCAACGATAAACATCCAATCGAAACGATGAAGAGTATTTGCACGCCATCCATTGGCAACATCCTTAAACTGTGAATACGAAAAAGCCCCTTCCAGATCATTCTGAAAGGGGCTTTATTTTGTCCTGCTGCTACCGCGCTGCTATCGCAGTGAACGCGGCTGGCAGAGGAGTGGCCAGAAGGCCTGAATATATGGTGTCCCAGGGCAGGTTCGAACTGCCAACCTTCCCCTTAGGAGGGCTATCCAACCTCCAACAAACACGAACCAAACCCAGTATTCATTGGGCTCAACGTCCGGTTGTATCCGTAAAAACGACGCCGTATAGTTCTTTTTGCACCCACCATGCACCCATGGGAACAAATTGAAAGAGAAGCTAACCGCCAAGCTGCTGGCGTCCCTGCAGATAACCGGCCACGAATATGAGGTCCATGATACCACCGTTGGCGGTCTATTCGTGCGCGTCACTGCCGCCGGCGCCAAGTCCTATGTAGTGACCTGGGCCAGGGGCCGCAAGAAAACATTGGGTCGCATTGGCATACTGACGTTGGAGCAAGCGCGAGCGGAGGCTACTCAATATCTTGCAGAGGCAAGAACTCTAGGGGAACCGCTAGCCGTTACTCAAGGACGAAGAGGAGCCACCCTGCCCTCCTTGCGGGAGTTTATCGACGACACGTATATGCCCTGGTTCAAGACGCACCATAAGGGGCATGAGAAAACTCTGCACACGCTCGACAGCAACTTCGAGGCGATCATGCCTCAGCGGCTCGACGCGATCACCGGCCGCGACCTGGACCAAATCCGCACCGGATGGATGCAGTCGGGCAACAAGCCGTCGACGGTCAACCGGAAGATGGGCTCTATCAGCGGTGTATTCAGTAGAGCCGTTGAGTGGGAGTACATCGATGCCCACCCGATGGATAGGCTCAAAGCCTTAAAAGTCGACTCGATGGGACTGGTCCGCTACTTGAATGCTGAAGAGACAAAACGGCTCCGGGAAGCGCTGGACGCCCGCCAAGACGAAGCGCGGGTGGAGCGTGGGAGTGCGAACAAGTGGAGAGCAGATCGCGGTAAGGAGCTAATGCCGAGCTTGCTGCAGGTCCCATTCACTGACCACCTAAAGCCTATGGTCCTGGTATCGCTGAATACAGGCATGAGACGCGGAGAGCTTTTCGACCTGAAATGGTCCGCGGTGAACTTCCAAACGAAGACGATCACCGCCGCCGGCGCTACCACCAAAACAAGCGACACACGACACATCCCGATGAACAAGGAAACGGTGCGCGTGCTGGAAGACTGGAAGAAGCTGGCCGGCAAATCTCGATATGTGTTCCCGAGTCAGGAAGGCGGTCGTCTGGAGGACGTTAAAAGCGCCTGGCTTAAGCTGCTAGAGCGAGCCAATATCGAAGGGTTCCGCTGGCACGATATGCGTCACGATTTCGCGTCACGTCTAGTGATGGCCGGCGTACCGCTCAACACAGTACGGGATCTGCTGGGGCACGCCGATATCAAGATGACACTTAGGTATGCACACTTGGCACCTGGAACAAAGGCCGCAGCAGTCGAGTTGATATAGCCCCCTAACCTTTGGCCATTCTCAGAAAATCCTCGTAATCAATCTTCATAGGCTTATTCGCCTCAACAAACTTAGCGTAAGCGCAAAGGTCCTCCCACTCCTCCCGGATTTTTTCTATATTCAAAGCGGTAGTTTTGTACACGTCTTGGTAAGTAGCCCGTTTTCGTGGCTCCTCAAACAGGTCAAAATCTCCCTTGAACCTAGCGGTCGTGGTCTCAGCGCATACCACATAGGTTTCTCGATCGACCAACTGGTCGCTGATGAACCCTAGGCGAAGCGTGTAGATAATCGGATCATCGTTCCACAACCATTCCACAACACTCAAGACCGACGCCTTGCCTCTGACCCCATTTTTATCTGGAAAGGGAGAGTCAATGCTGTTCGTCATAAGCGCGTGCTCAATGAGTTCCTCTATCGTCTCGACAATTTTCATGTTTCGAGCGCGGGCGCATAGCTCAAGCCCACTCTTTAGGTAGGGGGCAATCCTGGTCGACAGAACTACCTTTTTTGAGCGGTTTGCCATTGGGCGACTCCAAAGAGTTTACAAAATTCGTGCTTGCAGATCGTGTTACTTACAAATACGATGTTTACGTCCGGACGAGTATCGTACAGTCCGCCCCATCGATCAAGGATAAACACATGAGCCAGGCAGAACAGTTCGCACCGCTTTCGGTAAGCGTCGAGGATGCCGCGAGGATCGTCGGCCACTCGCGCTCCGGGATCTACGAACTTATAGCTAGCGGAGATCTGAAGGCCTTCAAACTAGGCCGGCGACGGTTGATTTTGATGACTGAGCTTAAGGCGTGGGTCGAACGCGCAGCCAAAGAAGGTGCACGATGAGAGGAAAAAGTGTCGAGCCAGTGTTTGCACCACTGACTCGACGTATCGCATCGGAATGCTTTGGGAAGCCACAGATGAGACAAACAGATTCTACTGCCCGCGCTTGGATGAACGCCAGTGCACCAAATTGCCAGCGACTCATTAGGGAGAGCGCTGCTGGAAAAAAACTGCAGGCATATGAAGAGCTGAGGCGGGAGTTCTCGTCCCGTACTTCCGGCGCTATGCGTAAAGTTTCCTAATTCAGACTTGCGGCGCTCTCCTCAGCCTTGGGGTGAGCGTCCGCGCCTGCCTGTGAGCTTCTAATGGCCAGAAAGAAAGGCTACAAGGTCGATTTCGGTGGCGGTCGTGTACTGGCGCTTCCATATCGGCTACTGGCTCATCCTGCATTCGACAATCTAACGCCTAAAGCAATTGCCGTACTCATAAAGCTGGCCAGAAATTACAACGGTCGGAATAACGGCGATCTCGCGTGCACCGTCGAAATGCTGGCCAAAGGAAGGCCTATGGATGCAAAGACACTCGCCTCCGCTCTACAGGAGCTTCTGGATGTTGGACTTATCGTTCGCACTCGGGCGTATAGGAAGGGTCGTGAAAAAGGAATGGCACGTTGTGCGCTGTACGCGATCACTTGGGCGGCAATAGACGAGTGCCCAGGGAAAGACCTGGAAGTGAGACCAGGTCCCCCTACATTCAAGTTCATCTGATTTCGAATTTTTCGGTGGGATTTTTTCCGCCTGCTACTGGGATTTTTTCCCACTCAGCATTGGCGAAATGTCTGGTTGCGTCCGGTCGTTCAGGCGTACCGAGCATCTACTGGGATTTTTTCCCAGTGGTTTTCCCGTAAACCGGGGCTTTCAGGGCATAGCAGTAAACGGAAAAAATCCCAGTCTTATTAAATTACCACCACCGGGTTTATTTATATGGGCACCAAGACCTACAAACAGTCTCGCTGCACGCATGGTCACACGGTCAAATGTAAACGTGCTGGAGGCTTCACCTTTCTTGTTCTCGACTTCCTCCCTTGGACACTGATCGATATGTGTCGGCCGTGTGCGGAAGAAGTGAGGAAGGATCTGATCTACCAAGTTGAAAAGGGCAAAGGCCGATAGTCGTCGCCTGCCATCAAACGAAAAAAAGGCACCACCCTGTAACGGGGTAGTGCCTTGGATGCCACGAAGCTTCCGTAGTTTGTCAGTCGATGTCTGTAGGAGCGAACTGCTCAGCACCAGACCGCAGCGAACGGAGACCAATCACCGCCGCCCGAGCTACGCGATCGATGAATCCCGTTTCCAGACTTGTACATCGCCCTCCCATTCCCACGATCGCAAATTGGATCGCATGGAACGCCTCAGTTTCGTCGTGAGCAGCCAGTTCGGAAATCTCGACATCGAAACAGGCGTTGCCCTTTTCCCAGTCTCCAGGCACGCCGTAGTTGTACCGAGGCCAATTGATGAGCCGGCCGGCATCATCGCGTTTGGTGAAGCTCAGATCATCCCGTGATCGAATAGCGGCGCTCATTGGATCACCTCTGCCGCGTCGAGCGCCTTCTGCATCTGCTCAACTTCGCTATCGACGTAGTTCGCCCAGTCGTAGCCAAGGAAGCTGCCGAGGCTGGCCAGCTCTTCGATGTCATGCGACTTTCCGTGCTTAAAATCCTTGGTGATCGCGTTGAACAGCACCCGCATATTGCTGATGCGTTCGTGCGTGGCGCGCAGAAGCTCAAGGGCTTCGTCGGCGATGCGGGCGGCGGGCTGGCTCATTGCACACCCCCTACGCAGATTCCGCGGAATGGCGCCGCGCTTGGCAAAACCTTCACGCTGATGTCGCCGAGGATCTTCAGTGGCGCCAACTGGGCCAGCTTGATGTTGGCCGGCAACACCATGGTGGTGATGATCTGGCCGTGCGCGTCCAAAATTTGGATGGTATTCTGTTTAAATTGCATGACGTGTACCTTCAAGTTTCGTCGTGTGATCGCCAACCCGGTGTTAGCGCACCGGGTTGGCACCTCTTCTCTAGATGGCGCAAGTCTGAGCCACCGCTTGACTCGTTACTGCTTGCTCTTTTCGCTTATCCAGCCCGCTGCCCAGCTCAAGGGGTCTTTCGTGCCCATCGGCTTGAGTGGCTTGCCATCCCGCGCCGCTTGCCTGCCCTCCTCCTCGGTTTCACCGTGAATCCATACGGTTGTTTGCCTAAAACCAGCTTCGCGCTGACGCTCTTTGTAGATCCTCTGGCGATCGGCCGCAGATAGCGGGCCTTTCGGTTCCTCTCTCTTCACAACAACCTCCGTTAGCAGTCACGACAAGCCAATAATGGATCATCGTTAGCAGTCACGCAAGGGGGAGGGTGCAAAATAATTTCACCCCCTAACACTTGAGAGAGGTGTGCTCAAAACTGAGCACATCACAGATGCCGGGAGAATTTCCGCTATCTCCCATCACCATCATCGCGACAGTTTGTCAGGCAGATGCGCGCAAAGCTGCTCACATCTGCGTTACAGATCTGAAAGTGGGAATTCCCGCTTTTCCGATTTCGAGGTCGGGAATATCGCTAGGCTCATGGGTAAAGCGAGACGATCGTGGAGGAGTAGCCCCCCCATCGAGGTAGAGCCCCTGAAGCTCTAGAAGGGATCGACCTGCAGATGGTTGCTAATTGTCACAAATGACTCAGCGACCTCTGGTCCACTGGTCATTATTTTCGTATTTTTGCGACTCGTCGCTGGAAGCATTCAGCTTTTGCGAAAAACGTCTAAACTTGCAATCAAATCTCGTAAGTCCTCCGGAACCTCTTCAACGTTAAACTCATCTATTACTTGAACATCTGTGAGATTGGCACTGTAGTCAGTTTGTATCGCTTCCCTTAGTAATCTCAAGGTGGTTTTTCCAGGCACTACAAGCATCCGAGAGTTTATATCAGCCCACATTTTCTCAAACGTTTCGATTGCTGCCCTACTGATAGTACTCGTATCCTCCCTCCTACCTTGATGATAGCCAAGCCGCCTACCTATGTACTGCGATTGCGCATCAATTTTCAGGCCAGCGGTGATTTCCTCAAGATAATCAACCACGCCTTTAGTCAAGGCTACTTTTTCTCCAGCTCTTCTACCTCTCGCCTCTACACGCTTTTCCAGAACTCGCTGGAGTACCGGTATTACAAGAAGATAATTTTCCATCTCTTTGCGGCTGTGAATATGCGCAGCAGTCAACTCCGATCTCAAACCACACAGAATAGACTCGATCTCTTCCTGACAATAATAATCCCTATCATAAACCGCGAAAAGCTTCATAGTAGCGTCAATAGTATTCTTTATACCCCATGCAAATGCTTTAATTTTTTCCCAAGAAGAAAACCCACCAGACTCGAAAGCAGTCAAATCATTACCAGACGCAAGATCGGGAAACCCAAGATTTTTTGCAAAACGACGAATTGTTTTATAATCGCTCATGCCCTCGACAAAGAGTATCTTCTTTGTTCTAGCGAGATGACTTAAAGTTATATTCTGCGCCGAACCTAGTTCCTCAACAGCAAACTGAACCCCTTCAATATCTCTAAGGCGACGTGCCTGCCTAGCCCCTTTGCTTACAAGCAAAATCTCTGACGGATCTGCCTCACCCATAATTTCGACTGAGTGTGTTGCTAATAAAACATCAGAATCCAGAGCTCTTAGAATACTAAGCAATTGACGTTGAATATCTGGATGAAGGTATATTTCAGGTTCATCTATCACGACGATACTAGCTTCGTCAGCCCTAGACAGGTGCGTCAGAAGTTGACACCAGATTTGAAAACCAAAACCGGCCCAGTAAACCTCGCGATCAATCCTCTCCTCTGCCACAAACATTCGCAGTTTCTTGCTGCCGACATCCAACTCAGGCTTACTCATGGACATAGTTGGCCAGGTTGCTGTCACCATTTGGGAGAATCTTTCCCAGTCCTCCCGAAAATAGTACCAGTAATTACGGAAATGCCTACAAGCCCTATGGGTATTCAACGCATTTTTTACAGTATCCTCTGATACGTAAGCCTCCTCGTGCTCAAGCGGGCCTAGCACTGGGACTACTTGGATAATTATAGGGAAAGCACTTTTAAACTTTAACGTCGTACTAATTAAAGGACCTTCGCTCTCCCAGTGCAATATACAGCCACCATCACTAGGAAAAAAAAGACAGAGCTTATTCTTATTAGTTAGTTTAAATTCAATCCTACTATCTTCCCCATTGTAATTTGTTGCCACATTCTCTAATGACACACTTATCTGCTGCTCGGGTATGCGGTGACCGAGACCAAAACCACCATCAGGCAATGGGACACGCTCAGCCTTAAGGCGCCTAGCTCGCCTGAGGGCGACGTCCAATATTCTAAAGGCACTGATGATAGTGGACTTTCCAGCATTATTAGGCCCCACTAAAATATTGGTTTCCGTAAGGCTCACGGAGTAATTACTCAGAGCTTTAAAGTTTGTGAATTTAACGGAGCTAATCCTTACGTCCGACAAGTTCTTCTCCCATTAACCCAATTTTGGCGGTGCTGCCGTACGGGTTGCTCGACGCTACCGATTCGCCATCATCCTGTCCAGCACACCTCATCCACCGTATATTCGGACAGGATAGGTATCCGCTACGTCTTGTAGACAATGCTCAAATTGAACGAACATCAGGCTCACGAATGGATACCATAGGTGTAATGACGAGCACCGCGTTTACCTCACCGATACCCTCAGTTTTGCGTCCTGCAGGTAAACATCCGGTGATACCTCGCTCCCACAGTGAAATATCGCGAGGTGTGTCGTTTTGGTCTCAGTGAGACGGTCTGGTCTCACTGATTGAGCACCAACGGCCAACCTGTCAACGCTAATTGGGGCGTCACCCGCAAGCCATCACTTGCCTCCTGCCTGCTACCCTTCCAGCTCACACGGAGGGATGAAATGAACAACACACTGATCGCTGGCCTGCTCAATGCACTGAATCAAAACCAGATCGCCTTGGGCGCTGCCGTAGAGGAGCTTTCCAATTGGGTGGAACAGCGCGGCTCTGCGGACGTAGCAGAGAACGTGCGCGGCGCGCTCTCCACACTGGACGAGAACCTAAACTTCATCAGGCAGGGAATTGCAGAGCTGACCGTTTCGGGCTGATTCCGCGGATGGTGATGGAATCTTTACTGTAGGGGTCTTTCGACAATCGAACGAAAAGCCTGCAAGATGATGCCATTTCAATGGCCACCCACTTGCCTGGGTGTCAAGCGCCTGGAGGGCACATGAAGGGACTCTTTCCTCAATACGATCACTCGAGCAAAGTCGACCATGCGGAGGCATGGAAAACCGCGACCTTCGTTTTCGATACGAACGTTCTACTTAATCTTTATCGCTACCAAGAAAGTACTAGGGAAGAGTTATTAAATGTAATATCAAAATTAGAAAATCGAATTTGGATCCCTCACCACGTCGCACTCGAATTCCAAAGAAACCGACTATCCGTAATTGCAGGACAAGGTAAGCGCTTTTCCGAAATACGAAGAGTAATAGAAACATCAAAACTAAATCTTTCAAGAGACATTGAAAAGCTCAGACTAAAGAAAAGGCATGCCCTTATAAACCCTGAGCCGTTGGTGAGCGGTTTCGAAAAGCTCGCAGATGATTTCCTTCGCGAACTTGAAACATTGCAAGAGGCCCAGCAAACCCTTACAGCACCAGACCCTTTAAAAGAGCGCATTGAAGATCTTTTTGAGGGAAAGGTTGGCCCCGCCTTTTCTGATCAAGAAGAGGTAAATAGCGCCAGTAAGATAGCGGAGGAAAGGTACAAAAACAAAACACCTCCGGGGTATAAGGACGAAGCAAAAGAAAAAGAAGAAATTGACGAATTTATTTACAACGGAGTTACATACAAGAAGAAATTCGGTGACTATTTTGTATGGAGTCAACTATTAACCCACACTGCAAACAGCGAACTAAAAAACATAATCTTTATTACCGACGACAGTAAAGAGGATTGGTGGCTGCAGATCGACATGGAAGGCCCTAAGACAATTGGCCCTAGAGTAGAATTGGTTGACGAAGCATTCAGAGTAGGCAAGTTAAATACTTTTCTAATGTACAAACCTGAAGGCTTCTTAAAACAATCGCAGGTTTATCTAAAAACCAACATATCTGAACAAACACTAAACGAAGTTAGGGAGATATCATCTGCCAACAAAAATACGTTCAGCCTTCTTAATCCGGCGAACCCAAGATCCAGCCTCTATAACGAAATCGCAAAATGGATTCTTGATACTCACCCGATGCTGGAGGAATCGTTCCAAGGCTATACCGATTTCATAGCTAATAACGGCAGCGAAAACCATGCATACGATATAAGATTCCTTGAAAAACTACCCTCAACTGTCATATCAAAAATCTGCCAACATGCAATTAACATCAGTGAATTTTCAAATTTCACAACAACCACAATATTCCTAATTCCGAGCCTAGACATAACAACTAGCGATATAATAAATTCCTTTCAAAAATTTGAAATATCAAGAGTGCCGGAGAGTGTCTATCTAGCTATAGGATATTTTGATGAGAGCGCCAACCCAAAGTTAAAGCTATCAACTTTATCTCGACTGAAAGACCTCGTAAGTTATCAATTTTAATAAGACAACATAACCTGACAGCAGGCTGGAGCAGGTGTTGCGATGACAGCAACACCTTCGTTCAACTGTGATCCTTGTTCACCTTAAACCATCCTGACCGATGTGGGGTTCTCTCAATCTGCCTGAGCTGCGAACTGCCGAGGATTTCTCGGTAGTTCGAAACCCCTCATATCCGAGGTATTACCCCGCTGGGGGAAGACTCATCCAAATCTGGATCATCAAGTACGCGACACGTTTTCAGATCCCGCAAAACGTGTCGCGACACCTGCCATACCGAAATGGGAGGCCAGGTTCAGCCCCCTGGGGGTGGGATGGATTTGAAATCCGACCAACTTCCTCAGGTTGAGGACTGAGCCGAAAACCCGGCCCTGTATCACTTTGCCTATCGCTGATTTACTGCAACGAAAACACCCTCCTCGATCCGCTGCAAACCAACTATTTCAGTCCTGTTTAATCCGGTTGCGTGTAGCACTTAATGTGCACCCAAAAAACACTGGATATAAGATCAGATCATGCCTAATGTGGGTTTGAAGCCAATTCAAATCCACTCGAGGCCATCCCATGAACACAGCCAAGACCGCTCGAGGTCGACAACACAAACCGACTCGCTCAGAGGTAGCCGCGGCGTGGGGTCGCCTGCGCGACGCTGCCAGCGAAGGAAGTATCCAGGCATCCGCCCTCCTCATCGCGCTTGCGGAAAACAAACCGGTCATTGCCATGGAATCTCCCACCGCATGACTGAGCGCGACAAGAGCGGGAAATGGAAGCCCGGGCAGTCAGGCAACCCAGGTGGACGCTCCGGGCAAACACAGGAGCTTCGCGCTCGACTTGCCGAGGGTGCGGACGCAGTTACGAAGAAGGTGCTCACGGCTGCCAAGAAGGGCGATATGCAGGCTTGCCGACTGATTCTTGAGCGCCTTGTCCCGCCAATCAAACCGACCTCCGAGCCGGTGCAATTCGAACTCGACGATACGGACCTACCGAGCGCAGCCAAGTCAATCATGCGTGCAGTTGCCGGCGGACAACTCGCGCCCGACCAGGGTAAGTCGCTCATCGAAGGCTTGAGCGCCGTAGCCCGGGTGATAGAGGTCGCTGAGCTTCAAAAGGCCGTCGAAGAACTCCGCACGCAAATGGAGGGAATGCAGCAATGAGCATCAAGTCATTGAAAGCAGAACTGCAAAGGATCGCCCAAAAGATCGGCGCCGCAGATGAAACAGTGCTGCTGATTGTGCTCGCGGTGATCCGAGCAAATTCCAGAGAGATCCAAGCGGAAGAAGACTTCCCGAAAACCGCTGGGCACCAAGTCGACTATCGAATTCAGGGGCGGAACGTATCGCTCTTCTTCCCCTTCGCAGAGATGGATAGCGACCAGGGTGAGCAAATGGCGAAAGCCATCATTCTTCACACCCGACAAATTGAGCGCGCCGGCCGGACAGCTCAAGTCGGCATTCTCGATATGCGCGCCGCGCCCGAGGAAGGGGCTTGGATCGTTACCTGGCCTCCTGAAGGTGTCTCGCTTGAGCAGCACGCTGCAGAGCAATACCAACGGATCGTGGAGGCGCGTAATGAACATCCGTAACCAAATCGCCCGCCTGAAGCAGACCGCCGGCGACTCCCAGTTTAGCAGCGACGTTCGGCAGATCAGTCGGCTTATGGACGAGTTGAGCGCCGAAGCCGTCGGCGGCGCCGCTGTTGGGGAAACGTCTCTCCTCGAAATTCTCAACGCCACTACGTGCTCCGACCGCCCGACTCCAATCCCAAACAATCCAAAGGTAACGCAATGAAAATCGGCAAACGCTCAGTTCTCAAGGTCGGCTTGGCCAACCTCCACTACTCCGAATACGAGCACTCCCGCATTGAGTCTCACACCTTCTCTATCCAGCGTCCGGACGGGACCAAAGGTGTATGGCAAGCCGGCGGTTTGATGAAGTCCGCTCGCCAGCTTCAAACACTGGCGCTGGAGACCTTCAAAGACTTCGGCGAAGAGATCGTCTCGATCCGGGAAAACAAAGATTTCAACTCGTCCGCGATCGAGCGCTTGAGCAAAGAAAAAATCGCAGGTGTGACAGACACCCTCCTTCCCGCAATGCAGTCGGTCGCGAAGGATATGCTCACCCTGGCCGAAACCGTCACCCAAGGTTTCTCTCCTGTCACTCCGCGCGCGAGTAGCGATATCGCAGGCTTTCTGGCAGACCAAGAACTGAGAGCCCTTGTGCGAGGTCTCAGTCCGGATGAACGCCGCACCCTCATGTCCGAATCGCGCCAAGGTGGTCACCCCGATATCGTCGAAGCAGTGCTAAGAGCAAATCCAATGCTCTCTGGCCTCAACTCTGAAGCAGCAGCGAGCCTTTCCCGAGCTGGCATTGCCGCCTCCCGCGCAGAAGACATTGAAGCTCTTCGTCAAATGCTGGCCGTCTACGACGATGTACTTGCTACCACTTCGCAGGTCGGCGTATCGCTTAGCAGCATGATTGCCAACTCCACGGGTTATGCCGGTCGATTCGAAAAGTGGCGATCCGGCTGTGAAGGCTCGGAAGCTCTGCGCGCCTGGCTGGACAAGATCCCGGCCCGAGGAAAACCAAAAACAGAAGCAGAAGAATCCGAAGCCGCGTAAGCAGTTCGGCGTGCGGCCGTCAAAGTGCGGCCGCCAACTGAGAGCAAATACCGTGAACACTTACCAAGAGCGCTTCGCCGAGGCGTGCAAGACACATTGCTTTGCGTCGTACCCACTTAAGCAAGGCCCCAACTCCGGTTACGTGGTGTGGGATGTCCAGCACGTCCGCGACGGCCAGAAGGTGACGATTGACGGGCCTTTCTTTACCGAGGACGAAGCCAGGGTGTCGGCCGATCTTCTGCGCGGCACCTTCCGCGGTGCCAGGGCCTACCAAGGAATCTATGACCGGATCTGGAACTACGACCCAAGGCGCGAACAGGTGACGATCGACCAGGCGAATATGTCGCGCTCGCTGCTCGCCATACGACTGGGTGTTGAAGTACCCAACAACAGCGTCCAGGGCGCCAAGGAGTAAACGATGGCTATGGCCACCAACTACAGCACCAAAACCCGAATCCTGTTAGGCGGTTCAGCCGCAAAGCTGTTCGGGCGCGAGCACATCTACGAGCTATCCACCGGCGACACACGAGAGGCTGTGAAGGCTATCGACGTCAATCACCCAGGTTTCGCGAAATACCTTGCTGATGCAAAACGGATGGGTCTCGAGTTCGCGGTGTTCCGGAATCGGAAGAACATTGGCGAGAGCGAATTGAAGATGGGCGGTGCGAAGGAGATCCGCATTGTTCCGGTTATCGCCGGCAGCAAACGGGCTGGCCTGCTGCAAACAATCCTCGGCGTCGCTCTGATCGTCATGAGTCCCTTCACGAATGGAACAACGTTGGCGCCGGGCATCGCCTTCGCAGCGGGTGGTGTTATACAGATGCTCAGCCCACAGGCAACCGGCCTGAAGCAAAGCGCATCCCCTGAAAACGCTCCGTCCTACGCCTTCGGCAGCGCGAGGAACACAACAGCCAGCGGAAATCCCGTGCCGATCTGCATAGGCGAACGCCGGTGGGGCGGAATCATCATTTCGGCGTCGATCCACGCCGAAGACAAGACCTAGCTAACCTGGTGTAAAGTCAGCCCTCTAAACATTGAGAACGAATCATGCACAGGATTTTGCCAGCTACCGCAGCCATCGCGCTGATTGCTGGGTGCTCAAGCACCCCCGTGGATTCTGGCTCCGCCAAGCGAGTTCCGGCCGATCGCGTCTACTCCTATCAAACTGAGACACCAGGCGGGGCGACGCTTATTGTCAGCCGTGACAATGGTTTTTGGGCGGCGGGTGGATGCTTCGCTACGCTGCTCATTGATGGCAGGAGGGCGGCTCGCGTGGATATTGGCGAGGTAGCAAAATTCCACGTTAAGCCAGGGCGACACATAATCGGCATCAGCGGTGATGAAGACGGTAGCGGCCTGTGCGCAATGCAGATCGGGCAGCCAGTGAGAGAGACCTCGACTGAAGTCGTCGCCGGAGAATTGCAAAAATACCGGATATCAGGCACGCAGAACGGCACCGATATTCGCCCCAGCTCGATCTAATTTAATTGAGTGCAAGCAATATAGTGAATGCAGCATTCACTATATTGCGAAGATGTTGTGGCTACCACTTCCCCCTACCCACTGAAACTATATAGCCCCGTCCGACCTAAATCCATCCATATAATACACTGTGTTATGGCTCCACTTATCCAGACCGAACACCCTTACCCCACTTGCAACTAAAACCGAAATCGACGCAGCACCGTAAAGCGGTGGGATAACTACATCCTTGTCCACAAAATATGTATCTCTTCGGGAGATTTTTACTTCCTTTAAATACGCGTCTTTGGCGCCGACCTCCCAAGCCAAAATCTCAGACGGCGTTGCAGGTTTAGCAACGGAGAAGAAGTGATTCTTAATGGATTCGAGTAGCTTCGCTGCATCAGAGCGAGCTCGGTCAGTCTCGTGCCCTAAGCTCCAGAGCTGCGACTGGGTAGCCCCAAGCTGTTGCTGAAGCAAGGCTACTACAGACTCTTCAGGAGCCTGCGGCAAGGTAACTGCAAGTTGCTTTCTGATAGATGCTTTGATTCTGGCGCAGCTTGTTGTAACTGCATCAACCATATCATCCAATTGGTCGTCATAATAAGTCATTGTGAGGCCCGCCAAATCGGTCGGGAGCCTAAACTCTCCCTTCTTTGACTCCGGTACCACAATAAAACATTTCTCGATACCTAGCACACCGATAAACAGACCCAACTCGAACAAAACATTATCGCGAACAGAGCTGTACTTATCTCCTCGAATAGTTGTTTCATCATCCTTATGAAAAACAAAGACACCAAAATCAGTCTCTTTCGCCCGTTGTATCAAGCTAGTAATAGTTACTGAAGACAAATCAAACGCGTTATCCCATTGTTTGACAATTGTTTCGAACGAAAGCTTTATATTGACTGCCTCCGCGACCGTGAGAGCTTCCGCTGATGAAGCGATAAAAACGCTTGGTTTTCCTTCCACGATACCTTCCTTACTGAGCGCATATTGGCTTGATGGCGACGGACCCGCTTGAAGCGATGCTACCGCGTTCCAACGTTTTTGCGTATGCCTGAGCTGATACGCACAAATTCGGGTTTATTTACCCTTCCCGCTTGATAAGTAACACTCAAAGTGCAACAGTATTAGTAGAACACCTTAACTGATACGGACAGCACATCATGTTCATCCGCGCATACCTCCGAGCATCGACCGAAGAGCAGGACGCCGGCCGCGCTCGAGCATCACTTGAGCAATTCGCCACCGACCACAACAAGGTGATCGCGAGTGTGTACCTGGAGAACGCCAGCGGCGCGTCGGCAGATCGGCCTGAGCTGCTGCGCCTGCTCAAAGATGCGCGAAAGGGTGACGTACTGCTGGTGGAGTCGATAGACCGCCTCTCGCGCCTTCCTGTCGAGGATTGGCAGAAGCTAAAGACGGCGATCGATTCCAAGGGGTTGCGCATCGTCGCGCTCGATCTACCGACAAGCCACCAGGGAATGCGGGACACCAAAGGCGACGAATTCACCGGTCGGATGTTGGGAGCGATCAACTCAATGCTGGTGGATATGATGGCGGCGATCGCACGCAAGGATTACGAGCAGCGGCGCGAACGGCAGGCTCAGGGTATCGAGAAGGCGAAAGCAGCCGGCAAGTACCAGGGTCGGCCGGTCAACGAGGATCTGCACAAGCGAGTAAATGAATTACTCGCTGCGGGGCTGGGGATTCGCGCAACAGCTAGGCACGCAAGCTGCTCCACAACCACGGTGCTGCGTATTAGGCAGTCGATGCAGGATTAGTTTTTTCTTCGCCGGGTGGAACCACCACTTGGGCTGAATTTGCTGCGACGTTTTCTGGCCGAGCTTTTAGCTTGTCCAAGGCAGCACTCGCAAAATCCTTCATCTGACTCGCGAAATTGGGAATCGATTTCATGGCGTCCTTGACTACATCCGATGCAAATAGCTCATGCCAAGGACTGCCGTAACTTGCGCTTTCCACGAGACGCAGTGGTTGTTCATCCAGCCGTGAAAGTGCTGACTCCAAAAGCTTCGCTTCTAGCTTAGGATCTATTCGCCCAGCCTCTCGACTATATCCATCATAAGCTCTGGATATTGAGGCCTTGAACGCATAATCCTCAGAAAGCCGGAAGCGCTGGCCGACCTGCTTTGTTGCTAACCATGCAAACCAGACTGGCGCCCCTACCGAGAGAACGGCGAGGGTGATGTTCAAAACTATTAAGAAAACAGGCGCACCGCCTGGCTGCGTGATCAGCAGAGTCAGAGCTTTCAGCTGGCCCGTTCCAACAAAGCCTCCGACGGCGAGAGCAGTGACCAACCCGCCTAGCCACCACCACATAGATTTATCGAGTGACGCAGAGCGCTCAGTAAAAGCGGCCGCCAACCCAACGCTTGTGGCTGAAGAATAAACCGACTCACATTTTTTCAGCACTTCGCCAGCTTGAGTGTTAACCGCATCAAGAGCGATCTTGAGCGCCATGATTTCTTCACGGGCCACCAAGATTTGAGCCCTATCCTTCTCTGCATCCACAGAAATAGATTCGATCTTGTGCCGTGCCTCGCTCAACATCTCAAGATCAGTAGGAAGCTGATCTGCTGCTTCGTACGCTCGCTCGATTCCCTCCACCATTGTCTGAACAGACGCAGCCTTAGGTGAAATTTCTCTTAGGCGGCTTTCCATCCCCCTAATTTGGGCGGCAGCTCTTCGAAGCGCTTTACTATTTTCTAATGCTTGTTTGTTATTGGGCTCAATAAAGGGCTGTAACAGTCTCTCCAACGCCTGGAGAGTGATAACAAGCGCAGGAAGAGCCGATGTCGCGTTTTGCGAAGCAACCTGCGCCAAGCTGTTAGCACGTGTCCATTGAAGCGCGGCAACGAACTCGGTCAACTCAGGCAAATCGCTGCCTGGCTCGTCCGGATCAGCGGATAACAGCTTTCCGGAAATTGAATTTATCCATGAGACAAGATTCGATCGACTAACGGCCGCCACACCCCAATGACCTACCGCTTGTCCTAAAGGAACATTTGCTGGAACCGTTGACTCGATGAACTCTGCGATCGCATTGAGCTGAGAAAGAATTTCGGTAAAAACCTTGTGCATTTTACCCTCCTTAGTAGCAGTAGGACATCGATAGAAATCAACAACTGCACCCGCCCTGCACCCATGGGTTTGGCATTGGAGGGTAGGTAAACGCTAAAAGCCTTTAAAATATGGTGTCCCAGGGCAGGTTCGAACTGCCAACCTTCCCCTTAGGAGGGGGATGCTCTATCCAATTGAGCTACTGAGACACTGAGTTGTCGGCAGCAGACGCTGCGCGACGGACGGCGTGCATGTTAACGGCCGGGCCCCGATTTGTCATGTCATCCGTAGGGCTTTTTGAGTGTAGGCAGGCGCCTCGCAATGTTGCGGGAAGCTTTACCGTGCATTTTGCACTACTGCAAAATGCCAGCATTGCAGATTGCAACCCACAACATCCGATAAGCCCTCTCAAATCCTTGTTTTTAAAGGACTTAACAGCGGTTAGACTGTTGGCACGACGGCTGCTTTGTCTGTTCCATAGAAGAACAATCGGAGCACCGTCCCATGAACAGCACTCTCTTGCTTGCAAACGCAATTGCATTCGCGGTTTTGATGGGTTTTCACTTCATCCCGGAGCGAGCTGCGCCGGAGTCGGTGGCTCAACGCATGCCGCATTACTTGCAGGTGCAAAAAGCGCCGCAGCTAGCGGTGTTGAGCGATCAGCACAGTTTCGTCCCACAGGCGGTCAGCGAGCCTGAGCAGGCATTGCCAGCTCACGCTACCGAACGTCTGGTTTTTTGAAATATCTTCAGGAGTACAGCATGTCCAAGTCAGCTGCAGGATTTCTGATCCTCGCCTTAGTCAGTGGCGTTTTGCATTTTTCGCTGTTCGAGGAAACCGAAATCACCCTGCCTCTGGTTGGCTGTGGCGTATTTGCGGTGTTGTTCGTATTGGCACTGGTGGCCGGGCGCAAATTCAAGTTTGATCCGGTTCTGCGCTGAGTCGGACCAAGTCCAGTAAATGGCTGACCGCGTCAGCCAGGTCACCCGAGTTGTCTATCAGGTAAACAACCTCGTCAGTTGATCGCCTGTCCTTGAACAAAGCGTTGCGGGCCAGCCTCGCATCAATTTGCTCAGACGTCTCACGGCCACGTCTGAGCAGACGCTCACGCAACACCTCATCCTTGACTGTCAGCAAAACCGGTAACAGCGTCGGATAGCACTCCAGGGCTTGCCGAAGGTTGGCGCGAGAGCCGTTTACCAGCACGTGCCGCCCATCCTTGAGCCATTGATCCATTTGCGCAGGAATGCCATAGGCAAGGCCATTGGCCTGCCACGCCAGGGAAAAGTCTCCTGCGCGCTGACGTCTCTCGAACTCTTGCGGCGTCACGCCAATCGCATCCTCGCCTACCGATTCGGCCGATCGCGTTATCACCCGGCGTATCACTTCGCAGCCGAGCGCGCGCAATGGCTCACGTGCAGCCTCAATCAAGCTGTCTTTGCCGGAACCGGACGGTCCCATCAGATAAATAAGCCTGCCATCCATCTCGAAAACGCCCTCCGGCATGCTTCAGCGCTAGTAAATCGGCAAAATGCCACTATCCTGTATAGATAAGGGACAAGGATCGAAAGCCACATAGCATGCACCGTCTGACGTCTTTGGACATCAACTGGTGTGCGTCAGGAAGCGAGCAGCAATGCGACTCAGGACAAAGTTTTCAAACCAGTCCGCATTTCTGATAATTGGTGCTGGCATTAAGCCTTTATCCGGATCAATATTTGTCACAGAATTGACGCCAATGATCCGGCAATTTTGAGGCATGATGCGGGCCTCTTAACAATTCAGGTTGAACCATTTGGCGCAAATGCGTGTCCTACCACACATCCTGCGGCCAATCCCGAGAACCGCTCCCCTGAACTAACCGGTTAAATATATGCGCCCATTGAAACAGGCAATTTATTCCAGCCGTACGGCTGACAAGTTTGTCGTACGTCTGCCAGACGGAATGCGTGAACGCATTGCCGAGGTGGCTCGCAATCATCATCGCAGCATGAACTCTGAAATCATTGCGCGCCTTGAGCAGAGTCTTATTCAGGAAGGTGCATTGGGCGAAGAACTGAGCATGCGCCTGGACAGCCCTGAGCTGTCGTTGCACGAACGCGAACTGCTGCAACGCTTCCGCCAGCTGTCTCACCGTCAACAGAACGCACTGGTGTCCTTGATTGCACACGACGCCGAAATGGCCGCAGACGCGTCCTGAGCCCTATCGAACATCTCAAGCCAGCGTTATTGCTGGCTTTTTTTTGCCCGGAATTTGGCTTGGCAGTTTTCGCAGACATAAAAAAGCCCGCCAATTTAGCGGGCTGTTTAATTGCAGCAGATCAGAGCAGGAAGATTGTTGCCAGCCCCAGGAAAATGAAGAAGCCGCCACTGTCCGTTACTGCGGTGATCATCACACTAGCACCCATTGCGGGGTCGCGGCCCATCTTCGCCAAGGTCATGGGAATTAATACACCCATGAGTGCAGCGAGCAACAGATTGAGCGTCATCGCCGCCGTCATCACCACGCCCAGCGACCAACTGCCATAAAGCAGGTAAGCGACTACGCCAATCACCCCACCCCAGACCAGGCCGTTGATCAGCCCGACTGCCAACTCTTTACGCATCAACCGTGAAGTGTTGCCGGTGCTCACCTGATCCAGCGCCATGGCTCGCACAATCATGGTGATCGTCTGATTACCCGAGTTGCCGCCGATACCCGCCACAATCGGCATCAGCGCCGCGAGCGCTACCAGCTTCTCGATCGAGCCTTCGAACAAACCAATCACTCGAGAGGCGACGAACGCGGTGATCAAGTTGATCGCCAACCATGCCCAACGGTTGCGCAGTGATTTCCACACGGAGGCGAAGATGTCTTCCTCCTCACGCAGACCGGCCATGTTGAGAACTTCGCTTTCGCTCTCTTCACGAATCAGGTCGACCATCTCGTCGATGGTCAGACGACCGATCAGCTTGCCGGTCTTGTCGACCACAGGGGCGGAGATCAAATCGTAACGCTCGAACGCCTGTGCGGCGTCGTAGGCGTCTTCGTCCGGGTGGAAACTCACCGGATCGCTGGCCATCACCTCGGCAACCTGCTTTTCCGGATCATTGACCAGCAATCGCTTGATCGGAAGCACGCCTTTGAGCACGCCGTCGTAATCGACCACGAACAGCTTGTCGGTGTGCCCCGGCAGCTCCTTTAGACGGCGCAGGTACCGCAGAACCACTTCAAGGCTGACATCCTCACGGATAGTCACCATCTCGAAGTCCATCAGCGCACCGACCTGATCCTCGTCATAAGACAGGGCCGAACGCACACGCTCGCGCTGCTGGTTATCCAGGCTCTCCATCAGCCCATGAACGACGTCTCGCGGCAGCTCGGAGGCCAGGTCAGCAAGTTCGTCGGCGTCCATGTCCTTGGCGGCGGCCAGGAGCTCGTGATCGTCCATGTCGGCGATCAGCGTTTCACGAACGGAATCGGATACTTCGAGAAGAATGTCGCCGTCGCGATCGGCCTTGACCAGTTGCCAAAGCGTCAGACGATCGTCCAGCGGCAAGGCTTCAAGTATGTAGGCGACGTCGGCGGAGTGCAGATCATCGAGCTTGCGTTGCAGCTCGACCAGATTTTGCCGGTGAACCAGGTTTTCCACCCGGTCGTGATGCGCGCCTTCCTGGCGGTGAGTCAGGTCTTCGACGACCCGTTGGCGCTGCAGCAACTCGACGACCTGAGCCAGGCGGTCCTGCAGGCTTTCCTGTGTTTTCTTTACTTCGATTTCAGACATAGGCGAACTCCACTCCCAGCAGCGGGGCACGCCGGAAGGATCAATCAGTCAATTCATGATTGGAAAAACGGGGTACTGAGTAGCTACTGGGTAAGTCCATGGAGGTTTTCCATAAGCCCCGGCGGGGCTGACGGGCGCAATGATACACCGCCTAACGGTTTAACACGCTAAAAAATCGTGGCTGAAACAAGCGCTTGCGAGACAAACCTGAGCGCCATCCTGATCCATGTAAGTGCGACGACTCATCCTGAAAAGAAAACACACCGGTAGGGAAGATTGTAGCGACTACCCTTGAACGGAGATCGTCATGGAGGACGTCGAATGCCATCGAAAACATCCCTTTTTGTACTGACCAGCCTGCTCTTCCTACCACCTGCCGGCGCTGCAACCAGCCTCCATCGCTGCGAAGCCCCCGACGGCAGCATCACGTTCACGTCGATGAGTTGCGCGAACGGTGAAAAACTTTCAGCTCAGGAGGTTCATCCCTACCTCCCCGGATCGGTCGTGGCAATCATGCCTGAGCACAACCACGAAGAAATATCCGGTATGAAAAACACGGGCCGCGAACCGGGCATCGTTGGCCACACACAAGACAAATGCGGAAATCTGATCGACGCCAGACAACGCCGCGAAGCAATCATCAATCGACGCGTGATTGCCGGCATGAGTCAGCAGGATGTAGAAAGCGCGCTCGGCAAACCGGACAAGGTGAATATTCGGACGTCGACGACAAGCTATCGATACGACCTCAAACGAGGCCGAAGTGCTCAAGTCGATTTTGATGAGAGAGGCTGCGTGAAGGCAAAAGCCAAATCCCGGACAGCAAAAAGCCCGCGTTAAACGCGGGCTTTTCGGTATATGGTGCACTCGACAGGATTCGAACCTGTGACCGCTCGGTTCGTAGCCGAGTACTCTATCCAGCTGAGCTACGAGTGCATTTTGTGTTTTTAGACCAGACCACAACTGGCTGAAACCGAGTTACTTGCATTGCTGCAACTAACTCTTAAATGGTGCACTCGACAGGATTCGAACCTGTGACCGCTCGGTTCGTAGCCGAGTACTCTATCCAGCTGAGCTACGAGTGCATTTGTGTTTTTTAGACCAGATCACACCTGGTTGAAGCAAGTCACTTACATTGCTGTAACTGACTCTTAAATGGTGCACTCGACAGGATTCGAACCTGTGACCGCTCGGTTCGTAGCCGAGTACTCTATCCAGCTGAGCTACGAGTGCATTTGTTGCGCCGCATTATAGCCCGTCCAATCTCTATTCCAACCACTTTTTCTAGTAATTTCAACAACTTACCGAAAAAGCCAGATCACGACGTACTAAGCAAATAATGGCGGAGAACGGGGGATTCGAACCCCCGACACCCTTTTGAGGTGTACTCCCTTAGCAGGGGAGCGCCTTCGGCCACTCGGCCAGCTCTCCGCAACACGGGGCGTATATTAACCAGCTTCTTCCCCGTTTGCAAACATAAAAATCGATAAAAATTAATGGCTTGGTTCTTCGTCCTTCTCTTTCTTTATACGCAGGTAAATTTCTTCACGGTGCACGGCAACCTCTTTCGGGGCGTTGACGCCGATACGCACTTGATTTCCTTTAACGCCGAGCACGGTCACGGTGATTTCGCCATCACCGATAATCAGGCTTTCTGCGCACCGACGAGTCAGAATCAACATACCTTTCTCCTTACGCAATTCAGTTCAGGGACAACAGTCTGCAAAAAAAAGGCACCCGACCTACAACCAGAGCGATCGTAGCCCTACATGCCTGAGTATTGACCAGCGCGAGCAAAAGAACAGATCAGGGCTCGCGCCATTCAAAAAATAAAGGGCGCGGTCAGACCGCGCCCTTCAAGAAGCGGAATTACTCGCCCTGGCGGGCCGGAGCATCCAGTTCGAAAGCCGTGTGCAGGGCGCGCACGGCCAGTTCCAGGTACTTCTCTTCAATTACCACGGAAACCTTGATTTCCGACGTCGAGATCATCTGGATGTTGATGCTTTCTTTCGCCAGCGATTCGAACATGCGGCTGGCCACACCTGCGTGGGAACGCATGCCGACGCCGACGATCGAGACCTTGGCAATCTTGATGTCGCCAACCACTTCACGGGCACCGATCTCGCGAGCGGTGTTTTCCAGCACGGTCTGTGCGGCCTGGAAGTCATTGCGGTGCACGGTGAAGGTGAAGTCGGTGGTGTTATCGTGCGCAACGTTCTGCACGATCATGTCGACTTCGATGTTCGCGGCACTGATCGGGCCGAGAATCTTGAACGCCACACCCGGGGTGTCTGGCACGCCACGGATGGTCAGCTTGGCTTCATCGCGATTGAAAGCGATGCCGGAAATGATCGGCTGTTCCATGGTTTCCTCTTCATCAATAGTAATGAGGGTGCCCGGACCCTCTTTGAAGCTGTGCAGTACGCGCAGCGGTACGTTGTACTTGCCGGCGAATTCCACCGCACGGATCTGCAACACCTTGGAACCGAGGCTGGCCATTTCCAGCATCTCTTCGAAGGTGATCTTGTCCAGACGCTGAGCGACCGGCACGACACGCGGGTCGGTGGTGTAGACACCATCGACATCGGTGTAGATCTGGCATTCATCGGCTTTCAGCGCTGCAGCCAATGCCACGCCGGTGGTGTCCGAACCGCCACGCCCCAGCGTGGTGATATTGCCGTGCTCGTCGACACCCTGGAATCCGGCGACAACAACAACGCGGCCTGCCTTCAGATCACCGCGAATCTTCTGGTCATCAATCTGCAAGATACGCGCTTTATTGTGTGCGCTGTCGGTCAGGATCCGCACCTGATTACCGGTGTACGACACCGCCGGCACACCGCGCTTGATCAGCGCCATGGCCAACAGGGCAATCGTCACCTGCTCACCGGTGGAGACAATCACGTCCAACTCACGCGGAACCGGTTGACCGTCACCACTGATTTGCTTGGCCAGATCGATCAGACGGTTGGTTTCGCCGCTCATTGCAGACAGCACAACCACCAGGTCATCGCCGGCATCACGGAACTTCTTAACCTTGTCGGCGACCTGCTCGATTCTCTCGACAGTACCGACCGAGGTGCCTCCAAATTTCTGTACGATCAAAGCCATTTCAAAGCCGCCTCAGCCCATGAAGGGCGCCCAATAATTTCTCGAACAGCCACCGGGCCCGCCACTAGACTGCGGGCCCGGCGGGCCGTCTTATAAACCCTGCTCGACGAATGGGACGGTCAGCGCCAGTGCGCCATCCAGCGCGCCGGCGTCGACACCGCCGCCCTGCGCCATGTCCGGACGACCACCGCCCTTCCCGCCCACTGCCGCAGCAGCCTGTTTCATCAAATCACCGGCTTTGAGTTGGCCAGTCAGGTCCTTGGTTACGCCTGCAACCAGAACGACCTTTTCCTCATGGACACTGCCGAGCAGGATCACTGCGCGGCCGAGTTTGTTTTTCAGCTGATCGACCAGCGCCAGCAGCGCCTTGGCATCCTGACCGTCGAGACGCACGGCCAATACCTTCACGCCTTTGACATCCAGTGCCGAAGCCGACAGATCGTCGCCCGCAGCGCTGGCAGCCTTGGCCTGCAACTGCTCGAGTTGCTTCTCCAGCAGACGGTTGCGCTCCAGCACAGCCGACAGCTTGTCGATCAGATTGTCACGGCTGCCCTTGACCAGGCTGGCCGCTTCCTTGAGTTGTTCTTCCGCAGCGTTCAAGTAGGCCAGTGCGGCTGCACCGGTGACTGCCTCGATACGACGCACGCCCGATGCCACACCGCCTTCGCTGATGATTTTCAACAGGCCGATGTCGCCGGTACGGTTGGCGTGGATGCCGCCACACAGCTCGACGGAGAAATTGCCGCCCATGCTCAGCACGCGCACGTTGTCGCCGTATTTCTCGCCGAACAGCGCCATCGCACCTTTGTTCTTGGCGGTTTCGATGTCGGTTTCTTCGGTTTCAACTGCGGAGTTCTTGCGAATCTCGGCGTTGACGATGTCTTCCAGTGCTTTTATCTGCTCAGGCTTGATTGCTTCAAAGTGGCTGAAGTCGAAGCGCAGGCGCTGACTGTCGACCAATGAGCCTTTCTGTTGAACGTGTTCGCCCAGCACCTGACGCAATGCGGCGTGCAGCAAGTGCGTCGCCGAGTGGTTGAGCGCAGTGGCGTGACGCACTTCGGCATCAACGTGGGTTTCAACCGGCGCGCCGATGATCAGGCTGCCCGACGCCAACACGCCGTGGTGCAGAAACGCGCCGCCAGTCTTGGTGGTGTCGCGCACATCGAAACGTGCGTTGCCGGCCTGAAGGAAACCGCAGTCGCCGATCTGGCCGCCGGATTCGGCGTAGAAAGGCGTCTGGTTGAGAACGATCACGCCCTCCTCGCCTTCACTTAGGACGTCGACCGACTGGCCTTCTTTATAGATGGCCACGATTTTGGCCGAACCGCTGGTGGCGGCGTAGCCAGTGAACTCGGTGGCCACGTCAACTTTAACCAACGTGTTGTAGTCCAGACCGAACGAGCTGGCCGAACGTGCGCGGACGCGCTGAGCTTCCATTTCACGCTCGAAGCCGGCTTCGTCGACGGTCAGGCTGCGCTCGCGGGCGATGTCCGCGGTCAGGTCCATCGGGAAACCGTAGGTGTCGTAGAGCTTGAACACCACGTCGCCCGGCACTACGGTGCCTTTGAGTTCCAGCAGATCCTGTTCAAGAATCTTCAGGCCGTGCTCCAGAGTCTTGGAGAACTGCTCTTCTTCGGCCTTGAGGACGCGCTCGATGTTGCTCTGCTGCTTCTTCAGTTCCGGGAACGCTTCGCCCATTTCGGCAACCAGCGCCGCGACGATCTTGTAGAAGAAGCTGCCGGTGGCGCCCAGTTTGTTGCCGTGACGGCAGGCGCGACGGATGATCCGGCGCAGCACGTAGCCGCGACCTTCGTTGGACGGCAGCACGCCGTCGGCAATCAGGAAACCGCACGAACGGATGTGGTCGGAAACAACTTTCAGCGAAGACTGATCGCCATTTTCGCAGCCGATCGCTTCAGCCGAAGCCTTTAGCAGGTTCTTGAACAGGTCAATGTCGTAGTTGGAATTGACGTGCTGCATCACCGCACTGATCCGCTCCAGGCCCATGCCGGTATCGACCGACGGCGCTGGCAACGGATGCAACACGCCATCGGCGGTGCGGTTGAACTGCATGAACACGTTGTTCCAGATCTCGATGTAACGGTCGCCGTCTTCTTCCGGCGAACCCGGTGGGCCGCCCCAGATGTGGTCGCCGTGATCGTAGAAAATCTCGGTGCAAGGGCCGCATGGGCCGGTATCACCCATGGTCCAGAAGTTGTCGGACGCGTAAGGCGCGCCTTTGTTGTCGCCGATGCGGATCATGCGCTCGACCGGCACACCGATTTCCTGGGTCCAGATGTCATACGCTTCGTCGTCCGAGGCGTAGACGGTGACCCAGAGTTTTTCCTTCGGCAATTGCAGCACGCCGGTCAGGAAAGTCCATGCGAAGGTGATCGCGTCTTTCTTGAAATAGTCACCGAAGCTGAAGTTGCCGAGCATTTCGAAGAACGTGTGGTGACGAGCGGTATAACCGACGTTTTCCAGGTCGCTGTTCTTGCCACCGGCACGCACGCATTTCTGGCTGCTGGTTGCACGGGTGTACGCACGTTTTTCCTGGCCCAGGAAGCAGTCCTTGAACTGGTTCATCCCCGCGTTAGTGAACAGCAGGGTTGGGTCGTTGCCCGGAATCAAAGAGCTGGAGGCTACACGGGTGTGGCCTTGCTCTTCGAAGAAGCGAAGGAAGGCTTCACGGATTTCTGCGCTTTTCATTAGGTTCTTCCACGGAGGCTGCGGCCAAAGGCCTGTTCGAAACGTCAACAGACGAAGCGACGGCAAAGGGCCGCATTATATCGGCCCTGCGCGCGGGGTACAGCGTGTTTATACGATAGAAACGGTCAATTGGACGGGTAACGCTGTCACTTGCGTGAAAACTCGACGAATGTCGCGATCACTCGTTCGATTTGCGAGTGATTGACGTCCATGTGCGTGACCATGCGCAGACGTGCCGCGGCGCTCAATTTGATCCCGCGCTCGGCGGCAAATGCCTTGAACGCTTCAGCTTTGTCGCCCATCTGCACATAAACCATATTGGTCTGCACCTGCTCGACGCTGAAACCGGCGCTACGCACGCCTTCGGCGAGAAATTGCGCGTTGGCGTGATCCTCGGCCAGACGCTCGACGTTGTGATCCAGCGCATACAGCCCCGCCGCCGCCAGCAATCCGGCCTGACGCATGCCGCCGCCGACCATTTTGCGCAGGCGCCGAGCCTTGCCGATCAGCTCGACCGAACCACATAACACCGAGCCAACCGGCGCGCCAAGGCCTTTGGACAGACACACCGACACCGAGTCGAAGTGCTGAGTGATTTCACGGGCATCAACGCCCAATTTGACCGCCGCGTTATACAGGCGCGCGCCGTCCAGGTGCAGTTGCAGACCGTTGTCCTGGGTGAATTTACGCGCGCGGGCCAGATACTCCAGGGGCAACACTTTACCTTGCATGGTGTTTTCCAGCGCCAGCAGCCGGGTCCGGGCGAAGTGGAAGTCATCAGGCTTGATCGCCGCCGCGACCTGCGCAAGATCCAGCGAACCGTCAGCCTGAACTTCCAGCGGCTGCGGCTGAATCGAACCGAGCACTGCCGCACCGCCGCCCTCGTACTTATAGGTGTGCGCCTGTTGGCCGACGATGTATTCGTCACCGCGCTCGCAATGCGCCATCAACCCCAGCAGGTTGCTCATAGTGCCCGTCGGCACAAACAACGCAGCAGCGAAACCCAGCCGTTTTGCGAGTTCCGCTTCCAGACGATTGACCGTCGGATCTTCGCCATAAACGTCGTCACCGGTGTCCGCCGCAGTCATCGCGTCGAGCATGGCGGGGGTCGGTTGGGTGACGGTGTCGCTGCGAAGATCGATAACGCTCATGAACCTGGCCTCAAGTCAGCAGGGGAAATCCCTTTACGAAGGTGAATTACTGCGGTCATCGCCTCGATTAATCAACCCTTGGCGCAGGAAAACACCACGAGAGCGTTTAAAAAACTCGATAACAATCATCAGATAGGCGCAATGCACGGACTCACAATCTGTGTTAAAAACGCTGCGTCGCCCAAAAAGGGGCGGCAAAAACGTTCTCAGGGCGGGGTGCAATTCCCCACCGGCGGTAATTGCGCGAAATGCGCATAGCCCGCGAGCGCTTGGCGACGAACACGGTTTTGACCGGTGGTCGACGGCAAGGTCAGCAGACCCGGTGTGATCCCGGGGCCGACGGTCATAGTCCGGATGAAGAGAGAACGGGATTAACGCCAGAGGGCCGTCCGCGTGCATTCGTGCCAGCGTGCGCACCCTTGAATCCCTTTCGATTCATAACGCCCTGTTTTTCACACAAACAGGAGTCAGAACATGCAACCCACCGCTATCGACAGCAAAAGCAAACACCCTCACGGCGAGCGCGTCGCGTTCATCCAGGCCTGCTGGCACAAGGAAATCGTTGACCAGAGCCGTAAAGGCTTTGTCACCGAAATGCTTGCCCAGGGGTATCAGGAATCGGACATCGACTTCTTTGAAGTCGGCGGTGCCTTTGAAATGCCCCTGCACGCCAAGCTGCTGGCCAAAACCGGTCGCTATGCCGGTATCGTTGCGGCAGCCCTGGTGGTGGACGGCGGGATCTATCGTCATGAGTTCGTCGCCCAGTCGGTCGTCAGCGGCCTGATGCAGGTTCAGCTGGAAACCGAAGTGCCGGTGTTCTCGGTGTCACTCACCCCGCACCACTTCCATGCCGGCGAAGAACACCACAAGTTCTTCTTCGAGCACTTTGTGCACAAGGGTCAGGAAGCGGCGAAGACGTGTGCGGATACACTGCAAAAGGTTCGTGCGCTACGCCGTAGCGAGCCGCGCGCTCTGGCGGTCTGAGCTTATCCCGCGTTGAGTGAGGTCTAGAGCTTCACTCAATGCACTGTGGGAGCGGGCTTGCCCGCGATAGCGGTGTATCAGTCGCCACAGATGTCGACTGACCGTACGCCATCGCGGGCAAGCCCGCTCCCACAGGGTTTTATGGCGATCAGGTCAGGCGAGGTTTTCGTCAGTGGCCGGGACGATCAGGATGCCAGCGCGCAAGCCGTTCTTGACCTTGGGGTTGGGGAAGATGATCCGCGCGCCCGGCTCTTCGATGATCCAGCGGGTATTGGCCAGATCCTCGGCCAGTACATAACCCACTTCCAGCTCCGAAAAGTTTTCAACGTCCGCCGGCAGGTTCAGGCGGAACGCATCGCTGTGCTTGATGATTTCCCGCGACACGCTAAACAACTGCAAACCGTCCAATTCTTGCGTGATCTGCTCCGGTTCGTTGCCTTCGATGATCTGTTTCAGACGCGTTTCCAGCAACGATACGTTGACCCCGTCGTTCTGCCCGAACGGCCGCGCCTTGCCCAGTTCCAGCGTGAAAGACTCGGCACCGAGCTTGTCGTAGGTGTACGAGCTGAACACGATCGATGGCTTGTTTTGCAGCAACACTGCTTCCATCCCGGCCGCGCGCAGACGCGCCAGCTCGAGACGTGAATGCTGGCGACCTTCCTTCCACGGATACAAGGCGAACTGCTCGATCTTCGAGCCACGAATCGCTGTGTGCAGGTCGTAGTGCAAACGCTGGCGATCCGGCTGACTGAAGAAAACCGCCGCCAACCGTTCCAGCTCACAGGCACGCAGCGCTTCGCTGCCGCTGCTTTGCTCGTGACGGCCGTTGAACAGCCGATTGACGTCCTGTTCGATAAAGCGCTCGCCTTTGCGAATCGCCTCGGGGTTGCCGAATAGGAACAGAATGCGTGCGCGCGGCTTCAGATCGCCGCGAGCGATGTCGTGCAGCAGCCGATCAAGCAACTCGATCGGCGCTGTTTCGTTGCCATGGATGCCTGCCGAGAGCAGCAGATCCAGGCCATTGTCGCGAGCTTCGGGAGGCCGGACTTCCAGCGCGCCCTCGCTCAACCAGCGCATGCGCACGCCTTCGACAGTCAGTTGAGTCTTCTCCGCCGGTTCGCGGCCGGCGAGGGTCAGTTCAAGCAGTTTGCCGAGAGCGAGCATAGAGCGGTTTCCTTAGTGGTCGTGGTTGCAATCCGGGCCGTGCACGTGTTCTTCGTCGTCGCCGACTTCGGCCGGTTCCATTTCCAGTTGCAGACTTACCAGATTAGTCGCCAATGGGCGCAACAGCAGGTTGGCGTACTCGGCATCGCCTTCTTCGACGTCTACGCCGATCAACAGCTGGCCGCGGCCGTCCTGCTGGATCCACAGCTCTTTGCCTTGCCACATGACCGCGACGCGGGTGCAGGAAGTTTCCAGTTGCTTGCCGTCGGTGTCTTCAAGGATCAGCCGCAGGGAATCGCTCATGTTTTTACTCTCTTGTGAAGACAAGCCGCGCGCCGCGTTCAGGCGACGCGCCGGCCATCAATTGATCTGGAATGGATAAACCGCGCCCAGTTTAAGGATTTGCGTCAGTTCATCCAGTGCCGTCCGGCATTCAAGCAGCAATTGCGGGTCCGCCAGATCGGTTTCGCTCAGGCGGTCGCGGTAGTGCTTTTCAACCCATGCGGTCAACGAACCGTACAACGGGGCCGTCATGATAACCCCTGGGTTGACCGCCGCCAGTTCGGTTTCGTTGAGCGCGACACGCAGTCGCAGGCACGCCGGGCCACCGCCGTTCTGCATACTCTGCTTGAGGTCGAACACCTTCACTTCGCGGATCAGGCCGCCGGAGCTGGTCAGGCCTTGCAGGTAATTCCACACGCGCTCATTGGCCTGGCACTCTTGCGGCACGATCAACAGCATCGAGCCATCAGGACGTGACAGCAGCTGACTGTTGAACAGGTACGAACGCACCGCGTCATCCACGGTTACCGCCGAACGCGGCACACAGATCGACTGGAAATTGCCGCCGACCCTGGCGAGCTTGCCTTGCAACTCGGCCAGCATCTGCTCGGTGTCGAGGAACGCGTCCTCGTGATAGAACAGTGCTTCGCCGTTACCCACCGCAATCACGTCGTTATGGAAAACGCCCTGATCGATCACGCCAGGATTCTGCTGCGCGTAAACCACGCCTTCGTCACGCAGACCGTGCAGACGCGCAACAGCTTGCGAGGCTTCCAGAGTCTGGCGCGCCGGGTACTTCTGCGGCGCCGGGTAGCGGTTGTCGAAGGCACTGCGACCGAACACGAAAAACTCGACACCGGCTTCACCGTATTCACGGCAGAAACGCGTGTGGTTGGCCGCGCCTTCGTCACCGAACTGCGCCACTGCCGGCAGCGCCGCGTGATGGGCGAAGTGCTGCTGATTGGCGAACATCGCGCCGAGTACGCGGCTGGTGGTCGGGTGCTCGATGCTACGGTGATATTTGCAGTTGAGATTGGCGGCGGTGAAATGCACACGACCGTCAGCGGTATCGGCGCTCGGGCTGACGGTGGCGGCGTTGGCCACCCACATGCTCGATGCCGAGCAACTGGCAACCAGCAGCGGCATCGCTTCTTTGGCGGCACGCTCGATCACCTGAGCGTCGGTGCCACTGAAACCCAGACGGCGCAGTGCGGCCACGTCCGGACGTTCCTGCGGTGCCAGTACGCCTTGCTGAAAGCCCATTTCCATCAGCGCTTTCATTTTTGCCAGACCTTGCAGCGCGGCTTCCTTCGGGTTCGAGGATTGCTGGCTGTTGCTCTGGGACGCGACGTTGCCGTAGGACAGACCGCCGTAGTTATGAGTCGGCCCCACTAGACCGTCAAAATTGACTTCATAGGATTTCATCAGCGAGGCTCCACGAGAATCTGTTGTTATAGGCTTCAGTAACTAACTGTTCAGTGCGACCGCGTCGCGGCCATCGCTGGCAAGCCAGCTCCCACAGGATTGGCGGTGTTCACAGATTTTGTGGACGACTCAATCCCTGTGGGAGCTGGCTTGCCAGCGATAGGCATCACACCATTTTCACGCCGGGGGTCAACGTCGCAGGCATCACCAGGCTCGGCGTTTCCAGCGACGCCACCGGGTACGCGCAATAATCCGCTGCGTAGTAGGCGCTGGCGCGATGGTTGCCAGAGGCCCCCACACCGCCGAACGGTGCGCTGCTCGCAGCACCCGTCAATTGCTTGTTCCAGTTGACGATACCGGCGCGGCTTTCCAGCCAGAATTGCTGGTAGCGATCTTCAGAATCCGACAACAAACCGGCGGCCAAGCCATAAGCGGTGTCGTTTGCTTCGCTGATTGCCGCTGCGAAATCGGCGTAACGAATCACTTGCAGCAACGGGCCGAACAGTTCTTCGTCCGGACGCTCGGCAACCGCGGTCACATCAACAATGCCCGGCGTCAGCAGTGCGGCTTGCGCTTGCGGCTGAGTCATTTCCAGCAGCGATACGGCACCGTTGGCCAGCAAATGTTCTTGAGCATCCATCAGCGCTTTCGCAGCGCCCAAGGAAATCACCGAACCCATGAAAGGCACTGGTTGCTGATCGAATGCACCGACTTCAATGGTCGCGCTCACTTCAACCAGTCGCTTGAGCAGGCTGTCGCCCCACGCGCCTTGCGGCACCAGCAAACGACGGGCGCAGGTGCAGCGCTGGCCGGCAGAAATGAACGCCGACTGAATGATCGTGTAAACCGCCGCATCCAGATCAGCAACCTGATCGACGACCAGCGGATTATTGCCACCCATTTCCAGAGCCAGAATCTTGTCCGGACGTCCGGCAAATTGCTGGTGCAGATGATTGCCGGTACGGCTCGAACCGGTGAAGAACAGACCGTCGATACCGGCATTCGCGGCCAGCGCGATGCCGGTTTCGCGAGCGCCTTGCAGCAGGTTCAACACGCCTGCGGGCAGGCCGGCTTCGATCCAGCACTTGACCGTCAGCTCGGCGACTTTCGGCGTCAATTCGCTTGGCTTGAACAGCACGCTGTTACCGGCCAGCAGCGCCGGCACGATGTGACCGTTCGGCAAGTGACCCGGGAAGTTGTAGGGGCCAAACACCGCTACCACGCCGTGCGGCTTGTGACGCAATACAGCGGTGGCGTCGCCCAATGGGCCGCTCTTCTCGCCTGTGCGTTCGCGGTAGCTCTGCACCGAAATCGCGATCTTGTTGACCATGCTGGTGACTTCGGTCGCGGCTTCCCACAACGGTTTGCCGGTCTCTTCACCGATGGTGCGAGCCAGTTCGTCAGCGTGGTTTTTCAGCGCGGTGGCAAAGGCTTCAAGAACGCTGATGCGCTCCTCCAGCGTACGACGCGCCCACCCCGGAAACGCCTGACGCGCAGCCTGCACCGCCGACTCAACCTGAGCGGCGGTAGCGCCCTCCCCCGACCACAGCACTTGCTGGGTCACCGGGTTCAGCGATTGAAAGGCTTCGCCCTGTCCGGCCAGCCACTCACCTGCGATGTATAGCGAATTCATTATTTCGACTCCCGAGCAGCGGACAACGCCACGGCGCGAACCTGGTCGCCTGCGTTAAGTTGAAGACGTTTGGCAGTCTGCGAATCGACCACCAGCGTGCCGGCAGCCAAACGGGCCGGCGCGGCGGTGATGCGGCAATCTTCGCGTTTGCGGTTATGGATGATGAACGGCGTAGCGTCATCGCCCGGCGTACCAATGGCCAGCACCAAAGCTTCGCTGTCACGCACCGCGCGGATCTTGCTGGTCTCGCATTCAATCCCCGGGCCGGCGTCGAAGATGTCGACGTAACCCTGGTAGCTGAAGCCTTCGCTCTTGAGCATCGCCAGCGCCGGTTCGGTGTCCGGGTGAACCTGGCCGATCACACTGCGCGCGTCTTCCGACAGGAAGCAGGTGTACAGAGGGAATTTCGGCATCAGTTCAGCAATGAATGCCTTGTTGCCGACACCGGTGAGGTAATCGGCCTGGCTGAATTCCATCTTGAAGAAGTGACGCCCCAGGCTTTCCCAAAACGGCGAACGGCCGGCTTCATCGGACACGCCGCGCATCTCGGCAATGATCTTGTTACCGAACAGCTCCGGGAACTCGGCGATGAACAGCATCCGCGCCTTGGACAGCATGCGACCGTTGAGGCCGTTGCGGTAATCGGCGTGCAGGAACAGCGAGCACAGCTCGGAATTGCCGGTCAGGTCGTTGGCCAGGAACAGCGTCGGAATCTCGCGATAGATGTTCAGCTCTTGCGAAGCGCTGACGGTCAGGCCGACACGGAAGTTGTACCAGGGCTCACGCAGACCGACCGCGCCGGCAATGGCGGAAATCCCCACCACGCGACCGTCGTCGTCTTCGAGCACGAACAGGTAGTCCGCATCGCCACGGCCGGCTTCGCCGCGAAAGGTCTTCTCGGCCCAGCCAACCCGGTGGGTCAGGCGTTCTTCGTTGGCCGGCAACGTGGTCAGGCCAGTGCCGGTGCTGCGGGCCAGGTCGATCAGCGCGTCTAAATCGCTGCTGCGTACGGGACGAACAATCATGCTATCTCCTCAAACGGGCCGCCTGCGGCCACCCGTAAAACTCGCTAAGGCGTTAAACCGCCACCAGGCGCACGCTGGCACCTTCACCGACGCCCAGGGCTTCGGCCGCTTCCAGATCCAGAGTCACCGGTTTGCCCGGCGCGTAATCCAGCTCGAGCAACACGGCGCGGTAATCCTGCAGCTGCGCGTTGGCCACCAGATACTGACGCCCGGCACCTTTGACCGGCTCGCCGATCTTTACCGGCACAACGCGGCTCTGGGCGATCGAACGGATCCCCGAAACGCGCGCATGCAGGGTCGGGCCACCGTCGAAGATGTCGATGTAGTGATCGGTCTCGAAGCCTTCGCGCATCAGGATGTCGAAGGTGATCTGCGCACGCGGGTGCACCTGGCCCATCGCCTCTTGGGCTGAATCCGGCAGCAGCGGCACGTAGATCGGGTAATGCGGCATCAGTTCGGCGAGGAACGTACGGCTTTTCAGGCCACACAGGCGTTCAGCCGCAGCGTAGTTGAGGTCGAAGAAGTTGCGACCGATGGCATCCCAGAACGGCGAGTCGCCATTCTCGTCGCTGTAACCGACGATCTCGGTCACCACCGAATCGGCGAAACGCTCCGGGTGGCTGGCGACGAACAGCAAGCGACCACGGGAGTTGAGCTCCGACCACGGCGACCCGACCAACTCGCGCTGCACATAGAAACTGGTCAGCAAGCTATTGCCGGTCAGGTCGTGGCACTGCGAGAGCACGTGGATCTTGTTGTGAATCTTCAGCTCGCGGGAAGCGTGGACGAAGGTCTCGTTGCGGAAGCTGTAGAACGGTTCCGAGTAACCGGCCGAAGCAACAATGGCCGAGCAGCCAACCAGTTTGCCGGTGGCGGTGTCTTCGAGAACGAAGAAGTAACTCTCTTCACCGTTGAAGCTCACTTCGGCAGAGAACGAGGCTTCGCTCGCCGCGATCTTGTCGCTCAGACGTTCCACGTCATCCGGCAAGGAAGTGACACCAATCGGGCTGTCCGCAGCCAGACGCTGTACCTCGCCCAGATCAGCCATTTGCGCGGGGCGCATCACCAGCATGGTGTCACTCCTTTCTCTTAAAATTTACTGAAAAAAACACCGGATATTGTGGGAGCGAGCCTGCTCGCGAAAGCGGTCTATCTGTCAGCAAAAATGGTGACTGACACGCCCTCTTCGCGAGCAGGCTCGCTCCCACAATGGAATTCGCCCGGTATCAAAAATTTTGATCGACGCCCGAGAAGTTCGGGCGCCGAAGGGTCTATCAGGCTTGCGTCAACTTCGCTGCGGCACGTTCAAAGCGGTCTAGACCGGCATCGATATCGGCATCTTCCACCACCAGGCTCGGAGCGAAACGGATCACGTCCGGGCCGGCTTGCAGAATCATCAGGCCTTCTTGTTCAGCGGCGTTGAAGATGTCCTTGGCCTTGCCTTTCCAGGCATCGCTCAGCACGCAACCGATCAGCAGACCGAGGCCACGCACCTGAGTGAACAGGCCGTACTTCTCGCCGATCTGCTGCAGACGGGTCTTGAACTTGTCGTGCTTGGCATTGACGCCGTTCAGCACCTCTGGGGTGTTGATCACGTCGATCACCGCTTCCGCGACAGCACATGCCAGCGGGTTGCCGCCGTAAGTGGTGCCGTGGGTGCCGACGACCAGATGTTTGGCCAACGCTTCGGTGGTCAACATCGCTGCGATCGGGAAACCACCGCCCAGGCTCTTGGCGCTGGTCAGGATGTCCGGGGTCACACCGTAATGCTGGTAGGCGAACAGCTTGCCGCTACGGCCCATGCCGGTTTGCACTTCGTCGAACACCAGCAGCGCGTTATTCGCGTCGCATAGTTCACGGGCGCCTTGCAGGTAAGCCAGCTCGGCCGGCAGCACGCCGCCCTCGCCCTGAATCGGTTCCAGCACGACCGCACAGGTCTTGTCGGAAACGGCGGCCTTGAGGGCAGCCAGATCGTTGTAAGGAACGTGGGTAATACCGGTGATTTTCGGACCGAAACCGTCGGAGTACTTCGACTGGCCACCGACGTTGACGGTGAACAGGGTACGGCCGTGGAAGCTGTTCAGCGCGGCAATGATTTCGTATTTCTCGCTTCCAAAACGGTCGAATGCAACACGACGGGCCAGCTTGAACGCGGCCTCGTTGGCTTCAGCGCCGGAGTTGCAGAAGAACACGCGCTCGGCGAACGTGGCGTCGATCAGCTTGTGCGCCAGGCGCAGGGCTGGCTCGTTAGTGAACACGTTGGAAACGTGCCACAGCTTGTTCGCTTGCTCGGTCAAGGCACCGACCAGCGCCGGATGCGCATGACCCAATACGTTGACGGCGATACCGCCGGCGAAGTCGATCAGCTCGCGGCCGGCCTGATCCCAGACGCGGGAACCGGCGCCACGCACCGGAATGAAAGCGGCAGGCGCGTAGTTGGGAACCATAACCTGGTCGAAATCGGCGCGTTGTACCGCAGCGTGCTCAACGGACATCGGAGTCTCCTGATGAGGGCCACCCGCCGGAAACTGGCGAGCGATGGGGGGATTGTAAGGACAGTTATCGGCCCGGCCTTGCCGCCAGGCGACAACTTCTTATAGCGCCAACCCCGGATTTTTCCGGGTTTACGGCAATGCGACAAATAACGTCGCAAAGGCGCAGTTTAAACTGCCGCCGCCGATTTGCGGCAGGCCCGGGAGGATATCAATTCAACCCGGTGCCAGCGGTATATATATGTACCGCACCGCCATCGCATGACTCTGATTTGCTGGGGCCTTTCCAGACCAAGGAACGGTCCCGATGCACCCAATCCCAGATCGGCAATCTGCCAAGCTCCCCAAACCACCTTATGACGACATACATGACGCCCACTTCCACCCGCTCATAGCCGGCATCCCTGACTGGCTCGGCACCGCTTCGGCCGCCAGGCGTCAAGCCTTTGGGCGCCAGGCTCCTTTCCTGCCGCCAAAACTGAAGACGCAACCGGACGTCAGGCATCAAGCCCTCATGGCGCTGAACGCCACGCATTGGCGCGCGCAAAACGATGTTGAGAAACGCCTTGAACACCTGCAGGACGCCAGCGCCTTCGCCGAACCGCTGCTCAAGGCAGAGCTGAAGGAGAAATTCGATCTGGATGTAGATGTCAGGACCACGTTCGTGCGCCTTTATGTTCCCGCGAAGACGCCGTGGTTCCCAATCAAAACCGGGGCGCGCGCCTGGACGGTCTCGTTGCTGGATGCCGCACTGCACAACTTCGAACTCGCCGAGACCGAAGACGACTCCTACGAACCCGAGTCGACCTTCATCACCCAACCCGACGCCAGAGGGCAGTTTGAAACCCTGCCCTCGCTCAAGGCCAGGCTGAGCATCGTGGCGTTCACCAAACTGTGCCGCGAGCTGGATATCGGCGCCCGATACCAGACCTACCTGCGGGAAGCCCTTGGCTCCAGCCATCCCGTTGCAGCGGCGGTGCTGCGACACAAAATCGACGCGAGCCAGAAGGCCGCGATGCAGGCCGCGCTGCAATGGGCACGGATGAGCGGTGACATCAGCGAGGACTATTTCCTGCGGATCGAAGCACTGCTCGATGCAGCACCGGCTGCGCCAGGTGATCGGCCAGCATTGAAATGCCAGGACCTGTCGATGCTGGAAACGCCCCTGACCGGCATCGTCGTCTTTGCGCCCGAGTTGCTCGAGCCGCGAACGTCGGCGCGCGTTGTGGCCTACATACCGGATGACCCGGAGCATCCGGTCAAGGAATATGCCTCACCCGCCGAGATGTACACCGAACTGACGCGACAACTGCGCTCCAGTGATTACCAGAAATTCTTCAGCCGGTTCGTCAATCTCGAACAGCGCGGCGTGTACTTCGCCACGCTGAACGCACGACTGAGCGGGATAAAATGGCACGAACCGGTCGCCGGCAGCACCGAGCCGCCCTGGCGCGAGACCCCACTTGAGCAGCCCAAACTGCAACTGACCGTCACGCCGATCAGCGCTCCACTGTGGCAGCACCTCTACCAGAGCAAGCTGAACAAGATCCTCAATGATGCGGCGATCATCGCAGTGCCCACGGCAACGGTTGATCAGAAAGTGCGCTGGGCGTTCTGGGACTCGGTCGTCAACATTGTCTCGACGATCCTGCAGACGGTCGCGTTCATCATCGCGCCATTCGTGCCCGGCCTCGGTGAACTGATGATGGCTTACATGGCTTATCAACTGCTCGACGAAGTGTTCGAGGGGATCATTGCCTGGGCGCAAGGCCGAACCACCGAAGCGTTCACCTACCTGATGGGCACCCTCGAATCACTGGTGCAGTTAGGCATTTTCGCCATCGGCGGGGCGATTGGCGCCGGTGAGTTCCGCAAAGTCCTGCCCACGGAAATCGTCGAGTTCATCGACCGCTTCAAACCTGTGCAAATGCCCGGCGGCCAGACCAAATACTGGGAGCCGAACCTGGCCCGGTACGAGCACACAGCGTCTCCCGCAGCAAATTCCGCACCGAATGAACTGGGCCTGCACGCACACGAGGGCCGTCAACTGCTGCCCCTTGATGACGCGCATTTTGCCGTGAGCGAAACACCCGATGCCGGTGAATACCGGATTGCCCACCCGACCCAGGCCGACGCCTATCAACCCTGGGTTCGCCATAACGGCGAAGGCGCCTGGCACAGCGAAATCGAACAACCGCTGGCGTGGGACAGACCGACAGCACTGCGCCGCATCGGCCATTCGGTCGAGTCGTTTTCAGCCGCCCAGCGAGAAACGATCCTGCAGGTCAGCGGCCTCGACGAAGAAGTGCTGCGCACCATGCACGTCGATCAGGAAACGGTTCCGCCGCTGCTGGCGGACAGCATCCAGCGCTTCAGGATCGATCAGGACCTGCAACGCTTTGCCGATGATTTACACAGCGAATCGCCCGAGGCGTATTTGCGCGCCGATCCTGTTTTGCAGTTACAACTGTTGACCGAACAGGGTCGTTGGCCGAAGGGCCAGCGCTTGCGCCTGCTCGACCCTGCGGGCGAACTCGTCTGGCAGTCGTCCAGCGATGAGCGCCTGCCGCTGACAACCCTTGGCCAAGGCAGCCTCAAGGACGGCGACCTGCTCAAGACCCTGCTCTCCTCCCTCGACGAGCAGCAAGCCAAGGCCCTGCTCGGCGAGTCGTTCGCCGGTCCGACGCTGGCGCTGGATGTGCGAAGCCAGAAGTTGAGACAGCAGCTGGCAGAGATCGCCACACAGCAGCGAACTTCAATCTTCGAATCCCGCTACGACGCCCTTCAGCGCAATGACGATCCGCTGGCCAACCTGCTCGCACAACACGATTCAGGATTGCCCGCCAGCGTCACGCGCGAACTGCTCGGCACCGCGACCGGAGAAGAGCTGGTGCAAATCAGCGAAGGTCAGTTGCCCCCGCGCCAACAGGCGCTCATGCAACTGGCCAATCAGGAGCTGCGTGTCACCCGCGCTTACGAGGGGCTGGAGCTGGACTCGGTCAACAGTCCGGATACCGACACCCTGGCACTGCACAGCCTTAAACGTCTGCCCGGCTGGAGCGGTGAGGTGCGACTGGAGATTCGTGACGGGCATTACGAAGGACGATTAGTCGACAGCACCGGAAGCGTGGAGGCGCCCGTTCAAAAAGTCCTGGTGCGGCAAAGCGACGGCACTTATCAACCCTATGACGAGCGAGGTCAGGAACTGCATTCAGCGACCGACTTGTACTCCGGCATTCTCTACGCCCTGCCCGATAGCGAACGCCAAAACCTGAGTATCCAGATCGGTCAGGGCGACAACCTCAAGACAGCGATCCGCAAACGGCCAATGGAGCGAAGCGAGTTGCGCCTCGCGATTTCTCCTGCGCCGATCCCGGAACCGACCGTGGACACGCTGCGGCTTGTGGGGCGCGGTGGCCGTGGTGGCGGCGCCGGGATTGATGCGGCTTATTCCTTCGGCGCGCCGGATGCCGCAGCAACGGATGTAGAACGGGTACGGGCGATTTTTCCGACCTTTACCCCTGAAGATGCACGGGCATTCGCAGCCCGGTTTCAGCATGATCGAGCCGGGCTGAGCAACGAACTGTCGCGCTTGCGGACGGAATTCAGCCGACTCAAGGATGACCTGCGGCGCTGGAAGAACGAGGCGCCTGTGAATGACCCGGACACCGGGGTAGCACTGACGGACATCCAGCGCCGGGCCGCCGCGCAGAACCGTGCGCTGTTCAAGAAAGCCGTAGAGGGTTGCTGGCGTAGAGAACCAGGAGGGGCCGACACCTACATGCTGCAGATTCTGGAGCCAGTAGCGGGAGAACTGCCGTCGCTGCATGCCGATTTCAGCCATGTCACCATGCTGTCCTTCAAGGGCAGCGCCGGTACACGCGGTGTTGAGCGTTTTCTGCAGTATTTCCCGTCCCTGCGCTACCTCGACATGCATGACCTGAACGTGCCCGATTTACCGCAGAGCTTTGCCAACATGCCAAACCTGCAGCATCTGGCGCTGCGCAACTGCGGCATAAGGCTTTCGACCGCGGACTCCGCTGGCTTCCCACCCATGGAACAGCTTTCGATCCTTGATTTGCAAGACAACCCGCTGGGCGTGCCGCCCGACATCAGCACCCTGCCTGCGTTGCACTACCTTAACCTCGACAATACCGGCATCTCCACCACGCCCCCGGGATTGCTCGACCATCCAAACCTGTTTACCGGCAAGTTCGACGACAACCAGATCACTGAAATCCCCGAAGAGTTGCTGACGTCATCGCACTATTTGACCGGGCAACTGAGCTTTACCAACAACCCGCTATCCGCCGCCACTCGGGAGTCGGTCAAGACCCTCTTCAACCGAACGCAGAAAAATTTCGGGGTGACGATCGAGCAGGCGGATATTCATCGCGCCACCGAACTGTTTCCAGCACTGAGCGCTGAGCAAGCGAATGACCTGCTCTACAAGTTGCCCGGCTCACTGGCCGAAGGCCGAAGCCAACTCGCCAACTGGGAGGCAGAGGTCACGCAATTACGCACTGATCTTGCTCAATGGAAAACCCGGATCCCGGAGCACTCGGCTTCCAGTGGCCAACGCTTGAATCACAACGAACAGGTAAGTGAGCATCTGGCGAGGGAGGACTTCGCCGAAAAAATGGAGCATTTCTGGCGCAACAGGTCGCCTCGCCAGCCCGGCGCCAGAGACAGCCATCTGGTGGCGACCCTCGAGTTCATGGGGGACATGCCCGTGCTCAGCGCAGACTTCAGCCATGTGACCCGATTGACGTTTAACGGCAACAAGAGCATTACGGCGTTGTCACCGTTCCTGCAACGGTTCAAGAGTCTGACCATTCTGGAACTGCGTTTTTTTGATCTGGAGCCGGGTCTTCTGCCAACCCTCGACCTGCCCCGGCTCTGCGCACTGGAGCTCAAGAGCTGCGGCTTCGTACTCACGCCTGAAAACCAGGCAGCCTTGCTGAAGATGAATCAGATCGAGATCCTGGAGCTGAGCGACAACCCATTAGGCTCCCTGTTTGATTTGAATCTTTTGCCCATGCTCAGGAGCATCGATCTGTCCCTGACCGGCATCAACGAACTCCCGCCCAGGCTGCTCGATCTTCCCGAACTGCACATCGCGGTTCTGCGCGACAACTTCATCACGCAGTTGCCAGAAGCGCTGTTCAAGCTACCGCTGGACCATACACGAGGATTCGACTTTGCTGAGAACCCGCTTTCAACCGAATCGCGTAACCGGATAAAAACCTACTTCCGCAAGACCAGTCATGACTTCGAAGTGTCAGCAGACACCGCCGATGTCGAACTCGCCAGAGAGCTGTTTCCGTCACTCGACGCGCAGGATGCGAGCAACATGATCTACTCCCTGCCCGGCACCCTGGCAGAGGGCAGGATTCAATTGCAACACTGGCAAGCAGAGCGCGAAACCCTGAGGGCGGATCTCTCTGCGTGGACTACCCAAGGCTCGACGCATCACCCGGTGACCGGCGAAGCTCGCCCGCCCATGGATTTTCTCAATGACTTCCGGGCGCGAGAGGACTTTCGCGAGCAGATTTTACGACTCTGGGAAAGCCGCTCGGACGGCACCGACACGCGTAACGACTTCTTCGAAGCGAACCTGGCTTTTTCGGGAGATATGCCAAGGCTGACGGTCGACTTCAGTCACGTTTTGACGGTGGATTTCACCGGCAATCCGGGCATCACCGAAGTCGGTGGTTTTCTAGAGCTCTTCCCCTACGCGCAAGTGGTGGAAATGCGCGATTTCGCGCTGGGTCAAATGCCAGACAACCTCACTCGCCTGAAAGAGCTCAGGGAGCTGTCGCTGATTAACTGCGGCGTTACGTTGACAGCCGACGGGCAGAGCGTTCTGGAATCATTGAGTGAACTTGAGCTGCTTGATCTGCGCAACAACCCGCTGGGGGTCGCGCCTAACGTTGAGACAATGCCGCTGCTCAATGATCTTCGCCTTTCCAATACCGGTATTTCCAGCTTGCCGGAAGGTCTCGCTGACCATCCCAACCTGCGCGATGTCAGGCTTGATGGCAACGGGATCGTCGATCTGCCCGACTCCTTTTTTGAGGTTGTTCCCGACCTTGCCGATGGCATCAACCTGGCGGGCAATCCGCTGTCTGCGACCAGTCGCAATCGAATCAAGGGGCATTACCACGCCCTCAACAATTTCGGAGTGCTCCCCGATACAGCCGATATCGCCAAAGCCAAGGTACTGTTTCCAGCACTGAAGTCCAAAGGCGCCGTCAACATGATCTATTCCCTGCCCGGCACGCTGGCGGCTGGCAGCGCTCAACTGCTGCGTTGGGAAGCCGAGATAGCGACGATGATCAGCGACCTCGCCGAGTGGGCCGAACGCATTCCCCCACGCGACCCGAGCACGGGTCGTTTCATCGATGCGGTCGAAAGAGCCAACCAGCATTTTGCCCGGACGAATTTCAGTCGAGAGTTGCAGACTTTCTGGCGCAGCCGACATGTCGAAAAAACTGAAGTACGCTCCAATATCTTCGCTGCCGAACTCAGGTTTATCGGCGACATGCCGACACTGACTGCTGATTTCAGTCATGTCGCCCAGCTCTCTTTGCTGGGCAACGATGCGCTGACAGTGTCTGATGGCTTTCTGAGCGGCTTCAGCAGGCTACAGGCTTTGGAGCTGCGCACATTCGCTTTGGGGCGGATTCCCCCGGTGCTCAATCGAATGCCTACGCTCAGATCGCTGGTGCTGAGTAGTTGCGGCGTCATCTTCGATGCCGAGGGGCAAGCTGCGCTCTCTTCACTGTCGCGACTCAGGGCACTGGATCTTCACAACAACCCATTGGTCGAAGCGCCAGACGTCTCGGCGCTGACCGAAATGATATTTCTGGATCTCTCCAAAACCTCGATCGACCGTGTACCGCCCGGACTCTCCAGCCTGCCGCTTCTGGAGGACGTAATGCTTTCTGAGAACAACATCAGCGAACTGTCCGATGAACTGCTCAACCTCCCCGCCGACGTCGCCCAGATTATCGACTTGCATGACAACCCTATCTCGGCAGCTGCGCGGGAACGCATCAAAGTCTGCTACCAAACCAGCGGCTACACATTCAGCGTGCCGGTCGAAGCCACGGACAGGGAGCTGGCCCTTACGCTTTACCCAAGTTTGACTGACAGCCAAATCAACGAACTTGTCTACAGTTTGCCCGGCACGCTAGCTGATGGTCATGCCGAACTGGTACGCCGCACCACTGAACTCGCCACGCTGACACACGAGCTCGATTTATGGGCCAACGAGACACCGCTGGATCCGGCCAACCGCAGTCCACTGACGGGCAACGCTCTGAGAGAGGAACAGGCCAACAGACAGTCGCTCAAGCAAACCCTGGAAAACTGCTGGCGCCGGATCGTTGCACAGGGGCACAACGAATTCGAATTCAACTTCAACGTCCCTGTGAGGGGGGACCTGCCCACACCTACAGCAGACTTCGCGCATGTGCGCACTGTCTTCCTGTTGAACGGGTCTGGCGCGCCGTCGCGTCTCGGTGAGTTTCTGAAGCTGTTTCCTAACGCAGAGAAGCTGGCGATTCAGGGTTATCAGCTCAACGACATTGCAACAGTCGTGACGTCCATGGAAAAACTCACTGCATTGAGACTGTCGGGCTGCCACATCACGCTGACCCCGGCCAGCGTTGAGGTGCTGGCCACGAGGAGCAATCTCAACACGCTGATCCTAAGAGACAACCCGCTAGGCCTCACCCCCGATCTCGGCCGCCTGAAGCAGTTGTCCTGGCTGGATCTGAGCAATACCGGTATCAGCGAACCACCGCTCACGCTCCCCGTGCAGCGCCTGGAGTACGTCAATTTCTCCAACAATGCGATTGTCGAGTTACCGGAAAACTTCTGGAACGCCAGCACTACCGAGTTCGATTTCAGCGGTAATCCGCTATCCGCGCAAAGTGAGCAACGCGTGGAACGTTATCGACTCAGAAGAAATGCCGCACTGGCAGAGCGACAAACAGAGCGAGTTCCGACGCCGTCCGAGTCGACATCCATTTCCACAGAAACGGAAGGATCAGTCATGTCGATCGACTCATCCGATCTTTCAGAATGACCGGCGGCGGTTAACCGCGCTCTGACGGCACCGACGACAATTCAAACGGGCTGCTGCTGCGCCGCTGGTTGCGATCTTCCCGCGGCGTGGCACCGAAGAAATTGCGATAGGCGCTGGAGAAATGCGGCCCCGAGGAGAAGCCACACGACAAGCCGATCTGGATGATCGACTTGCTGGTCTGCATCAACATTTGCCGGGCCTTGTTCAGGCGCAGTTCCAGGTAGTACTGGCTCGGCACACGGTTGAGGTATTGCTTGAAGATCCGCTCAAGCTGTCGACGGGACACGCACACATGCTGGGCGATTTCGTCGGTGGTCAGCGGTTCTTCGATGTTGGCTTCCATCAGCAACACGGCTTGCGTGAGCTTTGGATGACTAGAACCGAGGCGATTCTGCAACGGAATGCGCTGACGCTCGCCGCCCTCGCGGATGCGCTCGACCACCAGTTCTTCCGAAACGGCGCCGGCCAACTCTGCACCGTGATCACGGGCCAGCAATGCCAGCAGCAGATCAAGCACGGACATGCCGCCGCACGCGGTCAGGCGATCACGATCCCAATCGAACAGATGGCTGGTAGCGATGACCTTCGGAAAGCGCTCGGCGAAATCGTCCTGCCAACGCCAGTGCACCGCCGCGCGGTAACCGTCGAGCAAACCCATTTGCGCCAACGGGTAAACACCGGCGGACAAACCACCGATCACACAACCGGCACGCACCAGTTGCTTGAGCGCACTGCTGAGTGCCGGAGCCAGGGTAGTCGGCGGTTCATCGGCGACCAAAAACAGTTTCTGGAAGTTTTCCAGCTTGCCGGCCCACGGCTCGCCGGGTAATTGCCAGGCGCCGTCGCTCGGCGGCTCGGCCTGCAAGAACGACAGTTCGTAGACCACGTCCGGATGCACACGCTGAGCAACACGCAAGGCCTCCTCCGCCAGCGCCAGCGTCAACGCTTTAGTGCTGGGCCAAATCAGGAAACCAATTCGATGGGCAGTCATGGGTGGGCGATCCGAAACGAACAACGGTGATGAAGGCATGGGCCAATGCTAGCCCGTAAATGAACGTAAATCGCAAAACCGGCGCAGATCCATTGTGGGAGCTGGCTTGCCAGCGATGGCGGTGTATCTGCACCAGATATGCCAACTGGCCCACCGCTATCGCTGGCAAGCCAGCTCCCACAGGAATTGTAGCCAGCCTTCAGGCTGCGAAGCATGCACTATTCCGGTGCATATCGGCAGCCCCGTTTACTTGAGGCTACCCGACAGGAATTGCTGCAGACGTTCCGATTGCGGATTGACCAGCACTTCGCGTGGGTTACCGCTCTCTTCAACAACACCTTTGTGCAGGAACACCAACTGGTTCGACACTTCACGGGCGAAGCCCATTTCGTGGGTCACGACAACCATGGTGCGGCCTTCCTGAGCCAGCGCCTGCATCACCTTCAAGACGTCGCCGACCAGTTCCGGGTCGAGCGCCGACGTCGGTTCGTCGAACAGCATCACTTCCGGTTCCATCGCCAGCGCTCGGGCAATCGCCACACGCTGCTGCTCGCCACCGGACATGTGCCCCGGGAACGCGTCCTTGCGATGCGCCACGCCAACCTTGTTCAGGTAGTGCTCGGCTTTCTCGCGGGCTTCGGCCTTGGAGACGCCGAGCACATGCACCGGCGCTTCCATGATGTTTTCCAGCGCGGTCATGTGCGACCACAGGTTGAAATGCTGGAACACCATCGACAGGCGCGAACGCATGCGTTGCAGCTGTTTCGGATCAGCGGCTTTGAGCGCGCCGTCCTTGTTGGCGACCAGTTTCAGCTCTTCGTTGTTGAGCAGAATTTTGCCCGCGTGCGGCTGCTCGAGCAGGTTGATGCAGCGCAGGAAAGTACTTTTGCCGGAGCCACTGGAGCCGATGATGCTGATCACATCGCCGGCTGCCGCTTTCAGGGAAACACCCTTGAGCACTTCGTGACTGCCATAGCGTTTATGCAGGTCTTGGACTTCAAGTTTGTACATGCGGTCGGTTCTCACAAAAACAGTCAGTCAGTCGTTGAGCAAGCGCCCGTGACGCAGCGCTTCGCGCCCCGCCACCTTGGCCAGCCAGAAACCGGGTTGGGCATAGCGCAGCCGTTCAATGGCAAACAGCACCCCGGACGTACCAGCACACACCGTGCTGACCCGATCGGACACAGGGTCGATCACTTCAAAAATCTCGTCACCGGCTTCAACCCACTCGCCGGGTTTACGCAGAAAACTCACCACGCCCGGGTGGGGCGCGAACAGCAATTGCGTGCCTTCAAACGGCATGCCTTCGCACGCTTCGTGCGCCGCATTCGGCCACTCGCCGGTAATCAAACCTTGCTCGGCGAGGAACGCCAGAATGCCTTCAGCATACGCCTGGGCTTCAGCGCGGCCAGTGTCGGCCTGACCGCCCAGCTCAATGGTCGTTGCCAGGCACGCCAATGGAATCTGCGCATCGGGGAACTGACGCGACAGGCGCAACCACGGCAGCGAACACGCTTCGTCGAAGGAGCTGCCGCCGGAATCTTCCGCCAGCAAACCGACTTTCACATTCAGGTGCGCTGCCAGCGAACGCCACTGCGGCCAGTGCTGCGGCAGCGCGTACATGTGCAGCGCGGCTTCGGCGTCGCAGTGCAAGTCGAGCACCACATCAGCGTTGCACGCGTGGCTGAGCAAGACGCGTTGCATGCCTTGCAACTGGCTGCTCGCCGCAGGCAACGCCGCCAGATGATCAGCCATCGCCTGACGGATCAGGCGAACGTTGGCGTGTGGATCATCACCGAGGCTGTCGGCCAAAGCAGCCGCAACCGGCGCGCTCAGCTCAACGAAATCACGGTTGAAGTTCTTGCCACTGCCCGCCTCGAAACGGCCCTGGTGATTGCCTTGCAGCAACTGCCCCAGCCCCAGCGGGTTGGCCACCGGGACCAACTCGATCACGCCGTTGAGCAAGCCTTTTGCTTCAAGTTCGCCAAGGCGCTTTTTCAGCTCCCAAGCGGTGCGCATGCCCGGCAATTCGTCAGCGTGCAGGCTGGCCTGAATGTAGGCCTTGCGCTCGCCGCCGCCGAAACGGAACACCGAAATCTTGCGCTCGCTGCCCAGATGGCTCCACGGTAATACGTGATCGATGCGTTCCATATCAGTGCTTCCGCGGGGCCAGGTAGCTCAGCCAGCGGCGCTCGGCCAGCTTGAACAGCTTCACCAGAATGAAGGTCAGGCACAGGTAGAACACGCCAGCGGTGATGTACGCCTCGAACGGCAGATAGAACTGCGCGTTGACGGTACGCGCCGCACCGGTAATGTCGATCAGGGTCACGATGGACGCCAGACTGGTGGTCTGCAGCATCATGATCACTTCGTTGCTGTACTGCGGCAGCGCCCGGCGCAGGGCCGACGGCAACAGGATGCGTTTGTACAGTTTGAAGCGCGACATACCCATGGCCTTGGCCGCTTCGATCTCACCGTTCGGCGTGGCCTTGAGGCTGCCGGCGATGATTTCAGCGGTGTAGGCGCTGGTGTTGACCGCGAACGCCAGGCACGCGCAGAACGTCGCGCTGGACAGCCATGGCCAGAGGAAGCTTTCACGTACTGCCTCGAACTGCGCCAGACCGTAGTAGATCAAAAACAGCTGCACCAGCATCGGCGTGCCGCGAATCACGTAGGTGTAGAGCCACGCGGCGCCGTTGACGACCGGGTTCTTCGAGACGCGCATCAGGCCCAGTGGCAACGCTGCCAGCAAACCGAAAAACAGCGAAAACGCGAGCAATTTAAGGGTGGTCACCAAGCCGCCGAAGTACAGCGGCAGAGCCTCCCAGATGACGTTGTAGTCGAAGATCATAGATCAGCCGCCCTTACGCCTACCGAGTAGCGCTTCTCAAGTTGACGCAGTATCAGCAACGAAACGCTGGTGATGACCAGGTACATCGCCGCCACTGCAAGGAAGAAGGTGAAAGGCTCGCGGGTAGCATCAGCCGCCTGCTTGGCCTTGAACATCATGTCTTGCAGACCGACCACGGAAATCAGCGCAGTGGCCTTGGTCAGTACCAGCCAGTTGTTGGTGAAGCCCGGAATCGCCAGACGAATCATCTGCGGCACCATCACCCGGAAGAACACCTGAAAACTGCTCATGCCGTACGCCATGCCTGCCTCGGCCTGGCCTTTGGGAATGGCCATGAACGCACCACGGAACGTTTCCGACAGGTACGCACCGAAGATGAAACCGAGGGTGCCGATACCGGCGGCCAGCGGATTCAAATCGATGTAATCGTCATAGCCCAGCATCGGCGCGACGCGGTTGAGCAAGTCCTGACCACCGTAGAAGATCAGCAGGATCAACACCAGATCGGGAATGCCGCGGATCACCGTGGAATACAGATCGCCCAGCCAGGCCAGCCAGCGCACCGGCGACAGGCGCAACGCGACACCGATCAGCCCGAGAACGATGGCCAGGGCCATGGAAGACAAGGCGAGCTGAAGCGTCAGCCATGCGCCATCGAGGATGACAGCCCCGTAGCCTTTCAACATGATTCAGGTCCTCGAAAGTTGGGATGAAAAAATGGCGCAAACCTCAGAGATCCTGTTGCTTGCGCCATTTCGGACTTGTCGCAGAGACGTATTACTTGCCGTAGATATCGAAGGCGAAGTACTTGTCCTGGATTGCTTTGTATTTGCCGTTTTCACGGATAGCCGTGATAGCGGTGTTGATCTTGTCTTTCAGGGCGTCGCCCTTGCGCACTGCGATGCCTACGCCGTCACCGAAGTATTTGACGTCGGTGAATGCCGGGCCAACGAAGGCGAAACCTTTGCCAGCGTCGGTTTTCAGGAAGCCGTCATCCAGCAGGGTCGCGTCAGCCACGGTGCCGTCGAGGCGACCGGCGGCCACGTCCAGATAGATTTCGTTCTGCGAACCGTATGGCTTGATCTCGGCACCCAGTGGGGCCAGGACTTCGCGGGCAAAACGTTCGTGGATCGAACCACGTTGCACGCCGATGTTCTTGCCCTTGAGCTCAGCCAGACCTTCGCTGACCTGAGTGCCGGCCTTCATGACCAGGCGGGCCGGAGTGTTGTAGTACTTGTTGGTGAAGTCCACAGACTTCTTGCGATCTTCAGTGATCGACATGGACGACAGGATCGCGTCGATCTTGCGCACTTTCAGTGCCGGGATCAGACCGTCGAATTCTTGCTCGACCCACACGCACTTGACCTGCATCTGCTCGCACAGCGCGTTGCCGATGTCGTAGTCGAAACCGACGATGTTGCCGTCCGGCGACTTCGACGCGAACGGAGGGTAAGCCGCTTCGATACCGATTTTCAGAGGTTTTTCATCTGCGAAGGAATTCAGCGACAGCACGGACAGTGCCAGGGCGCCAAGCAGCACAAGTTTCTTCATCTTGGGACTCCATCGGTAAAGGGCAAAAACGGCAGAGTGAGCGACAGCCCAATATGCGAATGGGTGAATCGAGAAATCGGTTGCTGCATCGGTGGGAAATTTCCCATTGAAACCGTCGCAGGTTTCAACGTCAGCCACGATGAGCGGGTGATCGGCATTCTAACGACAGGCCCGAAGCCGATATTTCTTCAATGCGACAACTAATTACAGATGCACAGAGAAACCCGCTTGAGCACATTGACAGCCCTGCATTTTCATGCAAGAGCGAACGATTGTGAACCGATCTATGCTGCAAATTGCGGGCCTATTATTCGCAAACCCTTCTAATCCGGCAAGCGCAGCGTTATGTCTTATTTTTCACTGGAGGGTTTGAGGCTCTAAAACGGGGCGATGCGTTTCCCTATGCCCCGGTTTGGCGCCAGCGGTTACATATTGGGTTACGTGGATCTGGCCCGGTAACAGTGGGAAATGTCTTACGGCGCAGATCGATAATTATTGGTTGGGTGGGTTTGCGGACTGACAGTGGCTATACCGGGGTCTGCCAGATGGCTATCGCTGGCAAGCCAGCTCCCACAGGGATCTCGGTTGAAACCAGAATCCCAAACACACCACAAAACCTGTGGGAGCTGGCTTGCCAGCGATGGGGCCAGACCTGCCACAACAAAACTTCCAGACAAAAAAAGCCCCGCCCGGCAATCACCGGGCGAGGCTTTCAATGCATCAGACCGAATGCTTACGCCACATTCATCGTCTTGTGCGTATCAATCAAATGCTGCACCACACCCGGATCAGCCAGGGTCGAAATATCGCCCAACCCGTCATATTCCGCCGTAGCAATCTTGCGCAGAATCCGGCGCATGATCTTGCCCGAACGCGTCTTCGGCAAGCCCGGCGCCCACTGGATCACGTCCGGCGAAGCGATCGGCCCGATCTCCTTGCGCACCCAGTTTTTCAATTCCAGACGCAGTTGCTCACTTGGCTCTTCACCGCCAATCAACGTGACATAGACATAAATGCCCTGCCCCTTGATGTCGTGCGGCACACCGACCACCGCTGCTTCAGCGACTTTCGGGTGGGCAACCATGGCGCTTTCGATCTCGGCTGTGCCCATGCGGTGGCCAGACACGTTGAGCACGTCGTCGACACGCCCGGTGATCCAGTAGTAACCATCGGCATCACGCCGCGCACCGTCACCGGTGAAGTACATGCCACGGAAGGTCTTGAAGTAGGTATCGACGAAGCGGTCATGGTCGCCATACAGCGTACGCGCCTGACCCGGCCACGAATCGAGAATCACCAGATTGCCTTCGGCCTCGCCCTCAATAATGTTACCGAGGTTGTCGACCAGCGCCGGCACCACACCGAAGAACGGACGCGCCGCCGAACCCGGCTTGAGCGCGTGAGCCCCCGGCAGCGGGCTCATCATGTTGCCGCCCGTTTCGGTCTGCCACCAGGTATCAACGATCGGGCAACGCGACTTGCCGACATTCTTGTAGTACCAGTCCCAGGCTTCCGGGTTGATCGGCTCGCCCACCGAACCCAGCAGACGCAGGCTGCTGCCATCAGCGCCTTCAACGGCTGCCTGACCCGACGCCATCATCGCGCGGATCGCGGTCGGCGCGGTGTAGAGGATGTTGACCTTGTGTTTGTCGACGATCTTCGCCACCCGGGTGATGTCCGGATAGTTCGGCACGCCTTCGAACAGCAACGTGGTCGCGCCATTGGCCAGCGGGCCGTAGACGATGTAGCTGTGGCCAGTGACCCAGCCGACGTCGGCGGTGCACCAGTAAACCTCGCCCGGGCGATAGTCGAACACGCGCTCGTGGGTCATCGCCGCGTACAGCAAGTAACCGCCAGTCGTGTGTTGCACGCCCTTCGGCTTGCCGGTCGAGCCGGAGGTATAAAGGATGAACAGCGCTTCTTCAGCGCCCATCTCTTTCGGCGCGCAGACAGTGCCCGCCACTTTCATCAGGTCTTCGTACCAGATGTCGCGATGCTGGTTCCACTTGATATCGCCGCCGGTGCGCTTGCACACGATGACTTTCTGGATGCTGCTGGTTTCCGGATTGGTCAGCGCGTCGTCGACGTTGGCCTTGAGCGGGATTTTCTTGCCGGCACGGATGCCTTCGTCGGCGGTGATCACCACTTTCGATTTGCAGTCGATGATGCGACCGGCCAGCGCTTCCGGCGAGAAACCGCCGAACACGACCGAGTGAATCGCGCCGATCCGGGTGCAGGCCAGCATGGCGACCACGGCTTCGGGAATCATCGGCATGTAAATGGTCACCACGTCGCCGCGGTGTACGTCCTGGCCACGCAGGGCGTTGGCGAGTTTGCACACTTGTTCGTGCAGTTCGCGGTAGGTGATGTTGCGGCTTTCGGAAGGATCGTCACCTTCCCAAATGATCGCGACTTGATCGCCGCGCTCGGCCAGATGACGGTCGAGGCAGTTGTAGGAAACGTTCAAGGTGCCATCGGCAAACCACTTGATGTCGACATGGTGATCGTCGAACGACGTCTGCTTCACCGTGGTGAAAGGCTTGATCCAGTCGAGACGCTTGGCCTGCTCGCGCCAGAAACCGTCAGGGTTGACGACCGACTGCTGGTACATGGCTTTGTAGGTCGCCTCGTCAGTCAGCGTGTTAGCCAGAACCTCGGGACGAACGGGATACAGAGAAGCCGCACTCATCTTTCCTACCTCGGTGTAATAGTTGTTTTTGTATGACCCTGTTGTAACGGGGCCGGGCCCATAGAACCATTCGACGATGGTAGTAACAAGCCCCTACAAAACGTCCAGATACCCCTCGTGCAGGCCTTACACCGTTCGGTCAAATCACCGCGCGCCCCTGTGGGAGCTGGCTTGCCAGCGATTCAGACGACTCGGTCTATCAGACACACCGCATCGCCGCAAACACGACATCCGGCGATTGTTACCAAATCTGCCAAAAGTGTTTATCAAAACCCGCTCTGTTTACCCCCGCCCTACCTCCCTAAAATTCACTTCGCCAACACGGCAAACGCGATTAACAACGTTACAGCCCCCACGAAGGCCGTTAATCCAGCTCTCCAGGTAATGCATCAAATACTCAAGCTCCACACGCAACCCCAAAAAGGTTGCGTGACCCCACTCGACCTCAAAAAGGTAACTTTGAAATGAAAGCTTTATTGGTTCTGGCCCTCAGCAGTCTGTGCGTAACCGCCATGGCAGACGAGGTCCCGACTGATGTCGCACAGCAACAACCGATCATCGAGGAATACACCTACTCGACCCACCTGGACATCGCCAACGTTGTATCCATGAGCGAGATTCCCAATGTCTGCGAAGTGGTACCGGCGAAAATGGAGTACGACGACTCCAAAGGCCAGCGCCACATCCTGCGCTATAGCGTGATGGGCAACGGCTGCACCAATTGATGATTGAGACTGCACCGAATTGAACCGCTCTGCGCAACATTGAGGGTCGATTCCAGCCCGACTTCGGTCGGGCTCAGTTGTGTCTGAAGTCGTTCAAAAGGGTTGCAAAACACTAGATGTAGTGAAAACCGCGATTTTTTGTACGTTTTTTGATCAAATCCACAACTGCGATATTTTTCCAAAAAAAAATCTTTCCCCGGCAAAGCCCTGTAAACCCTCACTCTCCTCGAAAAACCATCCTCCTCGACCGCTCCATGTGCGGATTCGCCTCAGCACAGCCGTGTTTTTTTCCCTATAATGCCGCCCTAATCGGGACAGCAATATTCCCTTACAGGGATGAAAAGCCAGTCTGAAGCCCCGCAGCATCGTTCAACGCTGATTGCGCCCGTCAGAGGCTCTCGGAACCCCGAACAAAATTCTGTTTTATTGCCTGCGTATAGCTGCTGCAAAAAACGATTCCTTTAGATCCAACGCGGTCTGTATGGCCGTGTGAAAAACCAACCATCAGGTTTCACACGGGCGACAGGCCCTCACGCAGGAGACGACACGTCATGCTGAGCTGGGACGAATTCGACAAAGAAGACAGTGAAGTAGCAGCAGTGAAAGGCGCCAACGCCGGCCACGCTACCGAAGCCAACATGGACCGCCTCGACAGCGCCGGCGGTGCCGCCGCCCTCGAAGCACGGGCCGTAACGGCCAGTGATTCGGCTGCCGTGGCCCGCGCCAAGGCTGCACTGAACTCCCTCGACGTCGCCGAAGGCCTCGCCGAACTCGAAGGCGCCTCCGCCCGCGTCGCCGTTGACGAAAAGCGCATGATCAACTGCCGCGCCGACCTCAACCAACTCGTGCCATTCAAGTACGACTGGGCCTGGCAGAAGTACCTGGACGGTTGCGCAAACCACTGGATGCCGCAAGAAGTCAACATGACCGCCGACATCGCCCTCTGGAGAAACCCGGAAGGCCTGACCGACGACGAGCGCCGCATCGTGATGCGCAACCTCGGCTTCTTCTCCACCGCCGACTCGCTGGTTGCCAACAACCTGGTCCTGGCCGTGTACCGCCTGATCACCAACCCGGAGTGCCGCCAGTACATCCTGCGCCAGGCCTTCGAAGAGGCGATCCACACCCACGCCTACCAGTACTGCATCGAATCGCTGGCCATGGATGAAGGCGAGATCTTCAACATGTACCACGAGATCCCATCGGTCGCGAAAAAAGCCACCTGGGGCCTGAAATACACCCGTTCGATCTCCGATCCGAAGTTCGAAACCGGCACCGTCGAAACCGACAAAGAGCTGCTGCGCAACCTGATCGCCTACTACTGCGTTCTGGAAGGCATCTTCTTCTACTGCGGCTTCACCCAAATCCTCTCCATGGGCCGCCGCAACAAAATGACCGGCGTCGCCGAGCAGTTCCAATACATCCTGCGCGACGAATCCATGCACCTGAACTTCGGCATCGACGTGATCAACCAGATCAAAATCGAAAACCCGCACCTGTGGGATGCCGAAATGAAGGAAGAAGCGACCCAGATGATCCTGCAGGGTACGCAGCTGGAGATCGAATACGCCCGTGACACCATGCCTCGCGGCGTACTGGGCATGAACGCGGCGATGATGGAGGATTACCTGAAGTTCATCGCTAACCGTCGTCTGAGCCAGATCGGTTTGAAGGAAGAGTACCCAGGGACGACTAACCCGTTCCCTTGGATGAGCGAGATTATGGACTTGAAGAAAGAGAAGAATTTCTTTGAGACTCGTGTGATCGAATACCAAACTGGTGGTGCTCTGAGCTGGGACTAACTAATAGTCTCGCTCGCCACGATTTGACGGTTGCGGTCTGAGTCGACAAGTCGAGAAAGCAAAAAGCCCCGATTTAATCGGGGCTTTTTTATGGGCGATGGGTAATCCGTTTCCATCCCTACATCCGAGCGCTAAATCTCCTACAGCAGTTACAGCCGCTTCCGCATTGATACGCTCCACAAGCACCTCTAAGCTCAACCGCAGGTGCCTAAGAAACGCCCAACGTAGAAAGCATGGTCAACCCACAGACGCACACGTCGTCAGTGGTGATTGCCTGCTCGTTGGGATTTCTTAAGTCCACTCTACGTTGGGGCCAGGCTCTCCAATATCTAAATGTAGAGGTCATGGATATGCCCGATCCTTTTTCTGTAACCGTCTTCTCTCGCCACAACCTCGCTCTTCATGCCCTTCTACTCGAAAACCAACCATGGTTCTGCGCTCGCGATATCGGCCGTTTGATGGGTGTTCATCTGAGCGAGCGCATGGTCAACAAACTGGACAAGGATCAGCGTCGCGTTTTGTGGATTGAGTATTTCCGGCAACCCGAAAAACAACTGATGCTCAGCGAGTCCGGCGTCTACGCGCTATTGGTGTATCACTACGTTCCGGGGAATCGATTGTTGCGTGAGTGGCTGACTCATCAGGTGGTGCCGGCCTTGCGCGATGCTGAACATTTAGGCCATTCAGATCGGCCGATGTTGAGTTTGTTGGATTGGCCGGAGATGTCGTTGAGTCTGTTGCATTGGCAGAACGAAGGTTGGATTCGGCTGCGGGACATGCCCTATCTGTTGAGCGGCCAGCCACAGCGCGGCGTCGCCGGAACCACGTCTTTATGGAGGCGATTGGCGCAGGCGTTTCAATCGTTGAGACGTAGATACGGAAAGTGCATGAATGATTGGAGCTCTTAGCTTTCAATTACTTCCAACCGTCGCTTGAGCCTCTCATTCACCAACGCTCCGTGCGCTCCAGAATGAATTTCCCGGTGGCAACTTGGACATACGGCCGCCACGTAACGTGGATGGTCCAAACCGCCATCGGAAACACGGTTTACGTGATGAGGCTCTAAGTAGGGTGTGCCATCCTTTTTCATGAAAGGGGCCGGTCGTTGACAGCTCTCGCATGCTCCCTGGGCACGCATCAACACATAGTGCGCAACCTTTCGACTGCGCTGATAAATCTTACGCGGAGCAGATAGTTTTAGATCATCACTGTCAGGCTTGCATGCAGCAAGCGCAACCAAACGCGCAGCCTCCAGAGAGCCAGGAAGGTCAGCCACGTTCTCATCATCTATCTCAGACTCAAACACTCCATTTGCAAGGCCCACAGGAACTAGCCGAAAAACTATCGCCGTCCGAGCTTCGCCGTTCACATCCGGCTGGGTGCGCTCAAACATATCGGCACAAGAAAACTCGCCCTCATAAACGTAGCCCTCACCCTTACCGAGCGATCTGAACATATGCAGCGCTCGGCCATTCACGGCATGCTCGGCAATGGCTCGGTTGCCGCTACTCAGAGTCATCGGCCCGCGCTGTCCTTGACCGGTGTAAAGGTAAGCACCGTGTTCCCAATCATCGGCATACCCGTATTGCTTACCGCTATCACCGGTGAACAAAAAAATCACAGGGTAGGTTCTGGAGCTTGCGATGCCGTTTTGTCGGCTTCCGCCAAAAGGTCCATTGATCTCTGTTATTCGATCGTAAACAGCCCCCTGCGTGAACTGAAGCACTGGTTCGCCTTCGCCACGCGGCAACTCCACAATATTAAAACCGCGCTTTTTTAGGTAACTGTTAGTCGGATGCCCCCCGGAGAATTCACCGACTGCAACTCCTGTCGCCAAGGAGACGATCTTCTTCGCTGGATACAGTTCACCGCCCGCGTGAACGGCGTAACGGTGAGCTTGGTTGTCTTCCCACCCCCTCCAATCAGGCTTGCCTCGGAATTTATGATCAAACTCCAGCATCGCATTGACTATTCGTTCCTTCGAAACCGCCTTGATCGCCACGGGAGCTGCCCCTTTTTCGCCAACGTCTGTAGGAAAATTCCTATAGTCGCTAAACAGCAAAAGGGTTTCAATACGTGACAGGGCGAAGAGCCACTAATTGTTCAAGCGTGCGCCATACTCGCCTCCCACTATTAACACCCTCCCCCACTCAAGGATCCGAGCCCCACCATGAAATTCGATCTCGCCTATTGCCTCAGCCTCGACGACAAGTTGTCGATCTATGACGTTCGCGATCTCAATTTCGATGAGACGGTGGCGTTCGATTCCGCAAAAGAACATTTCCAGTGCCCCAACGATGCCTGTCGTTCGGCGTTCGAGGCTTCCAACGAGTTGGGTACGTTCAACGCCAAGAATGTGAATTACGTGCGCACGCCGCACTTCAAGAATCTGCCCACGACGCAGCATGTGGCGGGTTGTCCGTATGTGAGTTTGAAAGCTTCAGCCTCGGGTGTTGAAACGGCGGATGGCGAGGCGGATGACGGTCGCGAGGAGCACTTCCCATCGGAGTTGTTGCTGACGCGGCGTGAGTATGTGCGCAAGCCTGTCGCGCCCGCGGGAGAAGCGGATGTGTTGCGCGATGATCCGGTACGAGTGACGGCGGACAGTGGTAAAGAGTCCGCAAGTCGCGAGTCGGCGCCGGACAAGACCAGCGTTTTCGCGCATCCGGTGGAGTGCTTTGTTTCTAACTTCGCCGACAAGGATTTGCTCAAGCGCATGCCGTTGAAGGTCGGCGAACACTCGGCGCCGTACAGTTCGTTCTTCAAGAAGATTGAGTATCTGACGGACAACAAGGGGCTGATTTACTGGGGGCGGATCAAGAAGATTGAAGACTTTCACAGCGGCGCCAGTTTCCGGATCGATTTCGAAGACAAGGTCTGGTTCAAGAAGCCGGAGGACAGTAAGAAGAAGCCTTATGCGGTCAGTGTTTATCTGAACAAGAAGCTGATCGACAACTACCGCAAGCGCAAGGCGTTTCTGGAGGAGATCAAGCACGCTGCTGATAGCGACAAGGCATTGTTCTGTTTCTTCTATGGTGTGACGCCGGAGTTGAAGCAGGTTCCGGGCAAGAAGAACCCCGAAAAGCCTTTCGAGGTCTTCAATGCCAATATCGAGAACCTGGATCACTTCATTATTCGTGAAGCGCCGGGTCTGGAGTGACGGTTAGCCCTGGGGCAGTTGCAGGTTGACGGCACCGGGGTGTTGTTTGACGACGGAGTACGGCAGGATCGACCAGTCTGGCGCATCGCAAGCGCGGGCCACACGAGCAAAGTAAGGGCCGAGATAGAGACCTTTCGTGGTGAAGTACCAGGGTGAGTATCCCCAAATGCTTTCGTCGCTGTAGTCGCAAGCGTTGTCGTCGTCCTCCGCTGGTTTCTTCATTTCATTGGGGTAAAGCGTGGTGAACTGCTTGATCAGCCAAGGCACTAGCACTTCGCGCTGATAAGTTGAATACGCTTCACTTTCCGAAGCACTCAACGGCTGGTCACCTGTGCTGTCGCGGTCGGCATGTGACAGTGGCTTGCCCGCTCCGACCCATAACACGTCTGCCAAAGACAGCGGATGGCCGGTTTGTACATCAATATTGAGGGGTGAATCGCCGAAGTCCGGATGTGCACCGCCACAGTAATAGCTGGTGGAGATGTTAAGACTGACCACCGCTGGCGAGATCATCTTCGGTTCTGCTTGTTGCATGAAGTCGGTGTTCACGCCGCCTTGCAGCAGGCAACCGTGATAACTGATCACCTCGCGCCACAACCTGCCGAGCAACTGCTGATTGACCCGCCGAAGGTCATCTTTTGGTAAACCGGATTCCACGCTGAACAAGGAGATCTTCGACTCTGGCTCAGTCCACCATTGCAGGTCGTAGCCCATGAAGTTTTCTTTCTTCGCGGGTTTGAGCTTAAGTCCCTGTAGGCGCAAATACTCATACGGTGCACTTTGGGGCAGCGTGGCAATAAATGGCAAAGTCATTGAGGTCGGCGCTGGGAGTTTGGCCTCAGCCAGCTTCACCGGCAGTTTTTTACCCTGTGGACTTTGCCATTCGCCCTGCCAGCCATTGCTGGTTTCTTCCAGCTTCAAAGTTGGTAACGGCTCATCTTCGCCATAGCGGTTTTCACCTTCTACCAGCGTCAAAGTGCTTTCGTGCAACGAGCCGCTGAGTGCCAGATCGCGATGGTATTTCTCGTAGAAATAGCGGCCATTCACTTCGTCCGGCTGCGTGGTATTGAGCTCCACCACAATCGGTGTTTTACCCAACGTACCGGTGAACACGCGTCGGCCATCTTCAGCATGGGCGGCGGAAATCAGTGTGAACAGCGCCGCGGCGTATGGCGCCAGGCGCAGCAGTCCCTTGAGCATGATCGATCCTTGAAAGAGGCGGAGGCGGCGCCGGTGTTTGCACGCCGGCGCGGTTAAAGTCGGGGCGGATTATGGCGAGGCTAAACCAGAGAATCGAGTGCAACCGCACATTTCGGCCTCACCCTGGCGCTTAATGAAAAGCTTCGATCTCTCGCCACGCCGCCAGTCGTCGCTCCAAGGCACGTTTGATACCCGCCTCATTAACAGCGCAATAATCACGTAACCAGTGAGCGACCATTTCGACATTTGGCCAGTACGTATCTTTCTGGCCTTTGCTGCTCCTGGGCGTGTCATTCATCGCGGCATCGAAACCAATGGCTGCACGTTCACCTTGTGGTAAACAGCCCCACTCAGCTGCACTGCCCTGGAAATACCAGGCGATTTCATCAATGTGTTTTTGTGCGCTGCGATGGCTGCGCCGATAAAACCTGTACTCGCGACAGCTTTGATCCATACGCTCCGGCATGATGCCGGCATCGACCCAATCCATAAGACCATGATTGATCGCATCGCGAATCAAGCCTTCACGCCAGCGATCAGCAAACCAGGCAACAAAACCTTCTGCGTCAGCCTTTTTCGCATCGGCGAAGACCATGCAGTAACGGGTTTTCACATGGATAACAAACAATACGTGCTTACGTTGCACAGTGATCGCATGGACTAGCCACTGCTCTACAGATCTGCTGGCCTCGTCGTCTTCGATGGCCGGCGACGGCGGTTTGTTATCCACGGGCGAAATCTTTTTGCCCTTATGGATGCGGCTGAAGAACTTGCTGGCAGCCTCGGTGCAATTGAAGATCAACATCCTGGTTCTCTGCTAAGACGGTTAACGATGTTCAATCATCGCGTTCGATTTCTTCTGCCCATTCAATTCCGAAAGGCTGGCGTACAGCGTACGAGATTTTCTCACGCATCTCATCACTCAGAACCGATCGCTTCCTCACCGCGCCGTGACCTTTGCCTGAGCTGAGCCGAATAATCACTCATCTGATCACCATCCCCAGCATCACGACTATCAACAATCCAATATAGACCCACGCATGCACCCGATCCGGTATCCGCCCGATCCATCGCGTCGCCAATCGAATCCCCAGTAACGACCCCACCGTCAACAGCGCAAACGCCAGCAAATCCACATACCCGATAAACCATGGCCCTAGATCTGTCTCGCTGAAACCGGCCAGCGCCATGTACGTCAGGGTCCCGGCCACTGCCACCGGTACGCTCAACGGATTGGCCATGGACGTCGCCTGCGACATGCTCAACCCGCTGCGGCGCAGGAGCGGCACGGTCATGACGCTTCCTCCTACGCCAAGAAACGTCGCGATAGCGCCAATGCCTACACCGCCGCCGGACGTTTCCATCCTGCCCAATCGGCGTGGGACTACGTCTTTAGCGTGTGTGAGAAATCCGCGTCGCAGCAGGCAATCGACGATGGTCACGCCAAGGTAGGCGATGAACGCATAGCGGATGACTTCGCCGCTGACCCATACCGCCGCTATCGCGCCGAGGATCGCGCCCAATCCGATGAACCCGCCCAACGGCCAAAGGTAATCGCGAATGAGATTGCCGACGCGGCGGTGTTTGTCGATGGCTATCAGAGCGTTGACGATCATCACGCAGGTCGAAGTGGCGACGGCAATGTGCATCGCTGATTGGCCGATGGGGTCGTCGGCCCCGTGACTGGCGGTGAGCATGCGGTACAGCAGCGGCACAACGACGAAGCCGCCACCGAAGCCGAAGAGTACGGCGGTGATGCCGGTCAGGCAGCCAAAGAGGGTTAGCAGGAGGTAGAACATGACGCGTCTTCCGGTGATGGGGAGCGGTCGACGATAGAGCGACATGGATTGGCCTGCTTCAGCAAATCAGCCAATAATATTTGCGTTTACGCCAACCGCTGAGTGCCGTTCGATGCGCAATGTTTCAATCAATTTGCTGGATGACACACCGCGCCCGGTGGTGGCGATCGGTACGGATTATTCCCACGGCCATCTGCTGCCATTTCATACGCATCGTCGAGCGCAATTGCTCTACGGCGCGACGGGAGTGATGCAGGTCAGCACCCATGACGGCAACTGGGTGGTGCCGCCGCAACGGGCGGTGTGGATTCCGCCGGGGGTGGCGCATGAGGTGTTGATGCTTGGGGTGAGTACCCGAAGTTTGTACATCGAACCGGGAGCGGTTGATTTGGGCGAACGCTGTCAGGTTATCGACGTGTCACCGTTAATGCGCCATCTGCTCATGGAAGCGGTGGAGGTTCCGCAGGCCTACGACCCGAGTGGGCGAGACGGTTTGCTGATCGATTTGTTGCTGCACGAAGTTACACGCAGTGCTCCTTTGCCCCTGCACATTCCGTTGCCGAACGACGGAAAACTACTCGCGCTGTGTCAGAACTTTCTGCATCAGCCCAACGCCCATCAGTCGCCACAACATTGGGCCGAGCAGTTACACATAAGCTTACGGACCTTCAACAGAGTGTTTCGCCAGCAGACTGGAATGAGCTTCAGCGAATGGCGGCGAAGAGCCTGCGTGGTGCTCGCACTGGCACGGTTGGCGGCGGGTGAAACGGTGACTCGGATCGCCCTGGACTTCGGCTACGAAAGCCCCGCAGCGTTTTCGACGATGTTCCGGCGCATCCTCGGTCAGCCACCGTCCGTCTGGTTGGAGGCGGCAAAATAGGCAAAATCAAAAAATGCGTTTGATCCCGACTGAAAACAACTGTACAAAAACACAGTACATTTTCAATCAGCACTCTTGAGCCCGGAGCACACCATGGCCTCTCTTGCGATGAACCACATCCTCGAACGCATTGCCCTTTTCCAGTTCACCCCGACGCACTGCGTGCAGGCCAGAGTAATGCTGGGCTGGAGCGTGGAACAGCTATCGCGGGAGGCTGAAGTTTCGGTAGGCGACATTCAACGGTTTGAAGCGCAGCAAGAAGTGGCGGATGCGGCACGCCTGGCGTTGGCCTACCGGTTTGAGTCGCGGGGGCTGGTGTTCTTTCCCGGGTTTGCGCCGGGCCGTAGTGCGAGTTTGAACGCGATGACTTCGGAATCAGCAGGGCATGGGGAATATGCGATGGCTGAGTGAGGGTTTGTGGCGACGGGATAGATTCCTCGTCACCACGAAAATCAACTTCAGCACTGACTGAAGGGGATCAGGCGTTTTGCACAACTCCCTCACTCTCCCCTTCAATCCCCAACCACCAGGCATTGCCGCGCTGCGGTTGACTGATGTTGAACGCCTCCCCCATTTGCGGCGTCGTGATCGAAATGCTCCGCTCCCAGGCCAGCGCCAGTATCCGGTCGAACGGTTCATGCCACGCATGCATCGCCAGATCGAAAGTGCCGTTGTGGATCGGGAACAGCCAGCGGCCCTTTAGGTCGATGTGGGCTTGCAGGGTTTGTTCGGGTTGCATATGCACATGCGGCCATTCGACGTTATAGGCGCCGGTTTCCATCAATGTCAGGTCGAACGGGCCGAACTGTTCGCCGATGCGTTTGAAGCCGTCGAAATAGCCGCTGTCGCCGCTGAAGAAGATTCGTGTATCGCCGTCGATCATCACCCATGACGCCCACAAGGTGCTGTTGCCGTCGAACAGGCCACGACCGGAAAAGTGCTGCGACGGAGTGGCGATGAATCGGACACCGGCGATTTCTGTACCTTGCCACCAGTCGAACTGGCGCACCTTGTTCGCGTCGATGCCCCACTTGATGAGCGTGTCGCCGACGCCCAGCGGGGTCAGGAACAGATTGGTTTTGACCGCCAGCCTGAGCACCGCCTCGTAATCGAGGTGGTCGTAGTGGTTGTGCGAAAGGATCACGGCCTCAATCGGTGGCAACTGGTCGAGGCTGATCGGTGGTTGATGGAAACGCTTTGGGCCGGCCCATTGCACGGGCGAGGCGCGTTCGGCGAAGACCGGGTCGGTGATCCAGAATTTGTCCTGCATCTTCAGCAACAGAGTCGAGTGGCCGAGACGAAAAACGCTGTGGTTTGGCGCTGCCAGCAGATCTTCACGGGTAAGCGGTTGCACCGGGATTGCCGCAGCAGGTCGGGTGTTGCTCGGTTTGTGGAAAATCATGTTCCACATGATCCGCAGCATTTTGCGCACACCTTCGCGTTGCACCGGCGCATGATTGCGGAACAGCCCCTGATCCTGTCGAGAGGCTTCAGGCGTGGATGTTTTATCCGGAACGGAAACTGGATTGGCCATGACTGAGTGACTCCAGAAAACCCGCGCGATTCACGGTTTTCCTCGGTGGGACGATAAATGGCCAAAGCACGCACGCATCAGCCGAACGGTCTGTTTTTAGGTTGCGAGGATTAACGCAACATTACACTCGACGGTGTAGTTTCTAGGTTGCATCAAACGAGATGACAAGTAAACTGCCAAGTGTAACTTCACCCTTTTCCTGCCGAAGCGTACTTATGACAGCTCCACAGCGCCTCACCGACCGCAAACGCGAAGCCATCATTCAAGCGGCGATTGCTGAATTCCGTGCCAACGGTTTCGAGATCACCAGCATGGACAAAATCGCGGCGACTGCCGGTGTGTCGAAGCGCACGGTGTACAACCATTTCCCCAGCAAAGAAGAGCTTTTCGCCGAAATTCTCAACCAGTTGTGGGCGCGGATCAGCGCCGAGCAGTCGGTCATTTACCGAGCCGATCAGCCGCTGCGGGATCAGTTGCGGCTGATGTTGTTGGCCAAACTGCAATTGTTGGCTGATGACAATTTTCTGAGCCTGGCTCGCGTGGCAATTGCCGCGACCATTCACTCCCCGGAACGCGCGCAGAACATGGTGGCCCGCATGGGAGAGCGGGAAGAAGGCCTGACGGTATGGATTCGTGCCGCCCAGGCAGATGGCCGGTTGAAAGCCGTTGATGCGGATTTTGCTGCGCAACAGTTGCAGGGTCTGCTGAAGTCGTTCGGCTTTTGGCCACAGATTTCCATGGGGCGGCCACCGCTTGATGAGGCCATGCAGAACACCGTGGCCGAATCGGCTCTGGAGATGTTTCTGGCGCACTATCAGCTCTAGATCGACCATCCCCTGCGCATACCCCAAATCAAATGGCTCGAAAGGACACTGATTATTTCCGCTGGAATAAATGACAATGTCCGCCAATGACCGACGAACGGTCAATTCGATAAAAATACTGCAAAGTATTTCAGGGCGATCTGGCGCAGGACATCATGGAAAACCAACGCGGCAAAGGCTTGTCATTCTCCAGACGTATTTACCTGCCACGCGCCATTGGGCTGGGTGTCGGTTTTTTCAGCGTCGCCGCGGCGCTGTATCCGCTGAGCACGCCGACCTGGCTATGGGCGCTGTTGGTGTTCAACGGATTTTTCTGGCCGCACGTGGCCTATCAAATGTCGACCCACTCGGCATTTCCCTATCAGGCCGAACGCCGCAACCTGTTGTACGACTCGCTGTGTGGCGGCTTCTGGGTCGCGTGTTTCCAGTTCAATCCGCTGGCCACCGTGACCGTCTTGTCGATGATGACCATGAACAATGTCGCGGCCGGTGGCCGTCGCCTGTTCGTCTTCGGCGCTCTCGCCCAAGTGGCCGGCGTGCTGCTCAGCGCAATGCTGCTGGGCTTCAAATTCAACCCGATCATGACGCAAATCCAGGTCTTGGCCTGCTTGCCGATGCTGACCCTGTATCCGCTGGCACTGGGCATGGTCTGTTACCAACTGGCGATCAAACTGGCCCAACACAAACGCGCGCTCAGCGCCCTGAGCCGCACTGACAGCCTGACCGGATTGCTCAATCACGGGTCCTGGAAAGATGTGCTGCACCTGAAGTTTCAACAATGTCACCAGCACAACAGCCAAGCCATTGTGGCGCTGATCGACATTGATCATTTCAAGGTCATCAATGACAGCTACGGGCATATCGTCGGCGATGCCGTGCTGCAACAGTTGAGTCGCGAGTTGAAACGTCTGCTGGTCGAAAATGAACCGGCCGGGCGCTACGGCGGCGATGAGTTCTGCGTGATTCTGCCGAACCTGCCGTTGTACAAGGCCGAAGCACTGATGGAGCAACTACGCCAGGCGCTGGATCAGTATCGCCATCCCGATGTGCCACAACTACGGGTCAGCCTCAGTATCGGTCTGGCGCAGTTCCAGCCCTCCTATTGCGATGCGATTGTCTGGCTGGATGCCGCCGACAAGGCGCTGTACACAGCCAAGCATGCCGGCCGCAACACCATCGGCGTGGCGATGAGCGATCCGGCCTCAAATGACGCCAGTCTGCTTGGCATCTGAGCACGTTCGTACAATTTCGAAGCAGCAGTTTCTTGTACAGAACCTATAAGTCTGTATAAGATTCATTGGTCAGCCTGGATGCTGGCACTTTGCAGCCAATGCCAATAACCCTCAGCTTGGTCTGCCCCGCGGAAACAGGGACAAAACCCCGTCTTCCCCTACTTCCAGGTATGCGCCATGTTTTTCAATCGCCACAAATCAGCCCTCGACGACCTTCAACAGACCCTCACTCAACAGAACGGCCTGCTCGATGCAATCAACCGCTCCATGGCGGTGATCGAATTCGATCTCGACGCAGTGGTGTTGAGCGCCAACGACAACTTCCTCAAAACCATGGGTTACCGCGCCGAACAAGCCATTGGCCAACCCCATCGTCTGTTCTGCACGCCTGAGTTTGGCCGCAGTGCTCAGTACAGCGAGTTGTGGTCACGCCTGAAAAGAGGTGAATTTCAGTCCGGCACGTTCGAACGCATCAATAGCAAAGGCGAATCGGTCTGGCTCGAAGCCAGTTACAACCCGATCAAGGATGCCGCCGGGCACGTGGTGAAAGTGGTCAAGTACGCGATGGACGTCACGGCCAAGGTGCAGCAGGAAAGCGAGGCCAACGCCAAGTTGGAGGCGATCGACCGGGCGATGGCGGTGATTGAATTCAACCTCGACGGCAGCATTATCACGGCCAACCAGAATTTTCTGACGCGCATGGGTTACACACTCGCCGAGCTCAAAGGCAAACATCACCGTTTGTTCTGCACCGCAGAATTGGTCAACAGCAGCGCGTATCAGGATTTCTGGCGACGGTTGAATCAGGGGGAGTTCTTTCAGGGCCAGTTCGAACGCATCGACAAGCGCGGCCAGACCGTTTGGCTGGAGGCCAATTACAACCCGGTTTACGACGCCTCCGGCCGTTTGTGCAAAGTGGTGAAATTCGCCTCGGACGTCACCGCTAGGGTCGAACAGCACGAGCAAGACGCACGCAGTGCCAGCGCCGCCTATCACATCTCGGTCGAGACGCGGAAAGTCGCCGAACAAGGCACTCAGGTCATTCAACAAGCGGCCAGCGAAATGCGCGAAATTGCTGAAGACATTGCCGCGTCTTCGACGCTGATCGCCCACCTGGGTGAACGCTCGGAGCAGATCACGGCCATCGTCAACACCATTCGCGGGATTGCCGACCAGACCAATTTGCTGGCGCTCAACGCAGCCATCGAAGCGGCTCGCGCCGGTGAACAGGGCCGTGGTTTTGCGGTGGTGGCCGATGAAGTGCGGCAACTGGCGGCGCGTACCAGCGGCTCCACAGCGGAAATTTCCAACATGATCGGTTTGATCCAGAGCGAAACCCGCCAGGCGATCAAGAGCATGGACGGCACCCGCGATCGCGCGGCCCAGGGCGTGGAACTGGCGGATCAGGCGGGTACGGTGATCTTGCAGATTCGTGATGGCGCCAGTGAAGCGGTGCAGGCGGTGAGCATGTTTGCCAATGAGCGGGCGCCCAATTGAGGGTCGTGCTGGAGCGATAGACCGAGCCGCGACCTTCGCGGGCAAGCCCGCTCCCACAGGGAATGAGTCAATCACACATGCTGTGTACGACTGCCGAACCTGTGCGGACTTGCCCGCGAAGAGGCCGGCCGCCACAACGCAGAGCTATAGTGACGGCACGTCCGAAGTCCTGCCGAGCACACCATGAATAGCGAAAAACCCGAAACATCCCCCGCCCCCATCGATCACCTGCGCTTTCATCGGCCCCACGCCCACCTGAACACGACTTTCGGCAACGACGCCTTCGCACTGCGCGCCGAAGCCTTTGCGCGGTTCTTCGGCACGCCGCTGTTCCTTGGCGCGCAAACCTTGATTGTTGCGGTGTGGATCGGCCTCAACGTTTGGGGCGTGACTCAATTCGACGTCTACCCGTTCATCCTGCTGAACCTGGCCTTCAGCCTGCAGGCGGCCTACGCCGCGCCACTGATCCTGCTCGCACAAACCCGTCAGGCCGCACGCGACAAAGCGCAGGCCGACGCCGACGCGCAGCACCGTGAAGCGCTGGCACAGGCCAATACCGAACGTCAGGCTGAGGCGGCGAAGAACTCCGCGCAATTGCTGGCGTTGCTTGAACAAAACACCCGCCTTACCGAAATGACGAAAAACCTCACGGAGCGCATCGAAGGCCTGACCAGCGAGTTGCACGCTCACGTGTGCCAGAACCCACAGCGCTGATCAGGGCAAACGCAAGGCTCGCCCTGGTTCACGTGACCGCCCAGCGCATGATGGCCACGATCTACGGAATTTATTCAGCAGCGTGGGCGGTCGATCTGGTATTCGGCGTTTCATACGCGGGTGTGTCGGGTGGAGCGAGAATATCGATTTGGCCAGTGAGTATTGCGATGTACTCACAGGCCCCATCGCTGGCAAGCCAGCTCCCACAGGTTAGGTGTTGCTCTGAAGACCACGCCGTACCTGTGGGAGCTGGCTTGCCAGCGATGAGGCCCTGACAGCAACAGCAAAAACCTCAGCCCCGCACCAAACTCCGCACCGCTTCAATCTCCGGCACTTCACGTTTGCTCATATACACCCGCAACGGCTCAGTGATGTTGATCCGGTCATCGATATTCTGATCCAGCAGCAGCTGAATCAGCTCACGCTTCAACGTCATGGTCGTTGGCGAAATCGGGGCCCAGACGAATTCGCTGGTCGGGATAATGCCGTCATCCGCTACGTCCATGCCGAATGAGTCTTCGCTGAAACGCACAATGTACTGGCCGGTCTTGCGGTTGAGGCCGACAAAGCCCTTGAGGTCGTCGGCCGCCTGGCAGATGAGTTGGGAGGTGATGCGCATGGTAAACCTCACGAAATGTTGATCGATGGTTTACACGCAGGACAACTGAACGGCGCGCCCTCTGCCGGGACGTCTGCCGAGGGCAAGCGTACTGCAAACAGCACCACAAAAGTGCAGGAAATATCGCTTTTAATAGGTTTATGTCGGTCTGGCGATAGCATGCAATCGATTCAGTTGTTAAAAGGTACGTCTTTTAAAATGCCCTGCGAAAGGACCTCGACCATGCCCGCCACTTTCACCAAAAGCGCCCTCATGCTGAGCCTGTTGCTCGGCTTCAGTCAGGCGCATGCCGCCACGCACAGCGATCCGAACGCCGTGGCTGGAGCTCACGGCATCCCGCACCCGGCGGTAATCGCTCACCGTGGCGCGTCCTTCGATGCACCGGAATCCACCGCTGCCGCCTATAAACTGGCCCGTGACCTCGGTGCCGACTATCTGGAAATGGACCTGCAACGCAGTAAGGACGGCGTGTTGTTCGTGCTGCACGACGATAATCTGCAGCGCACCACCGACGTTGCCAGCAAATTCCCGGATCGCAAGGACAGCCCGGCCAACGCCTTCACCATGGCCGAGCTGAAAACCCTCGATGCCGGCACCTGGTACAACACCAAATACCCGGACCGCGCGCGCCCGTCCTACGCCGGGCTGAAAATCCTCACCCTCGATGAAGTCATCGACATCGCCCAAGCCAATCCGCAGCACAAACCGGGCCTGTACATCGAGACCAAAGAGCCGCAGTTGTTCCCCGGCCTCGAAAAAGACCTGAAGGAGAAACTGCAGGATCGCGGCTGGCTCAGCCCGGCCGGCTCGAAACTGGCGAAAAGTGCGCTGGGTGTCGGTCAGGGCAAAGGCAAGGTGATTCTGCAGACCTTCGAGAAAAACAGCCTCGAACTGCTGCAAAAGGAAATGCCGCAGGTGCCGAAGATTCTGCTGCTGTGGGTCGGCGAAGGCAGCATCGAGCCGAAATCCAAGGTGACGTTTGCCGAGTCCGGTGAGAAAGACAAAAACGCTTTCTACGGCAAGCAGGAGCCGAAATCCGAAGCTGAATTTAAAAAATGGGTTGATTACGCCAAGGCTCAGGGCGCTATCGGCACAGGCCCTTCGGCGAAGCTCACCCAAGGGGGCGACCAGAGCTATTCGGATCTGGTGCAACCGTGGATGAACCAGTACACCCACGACCAAGGAATGCTGGTGCATGTCTACACGGTCGATGAACCGGTGGACTTCGACAAAGTCATGGCCGCAGGCGTCGACGGCATCTTCACCAACCGCGCCAGTGAACTGTTGAAGTTCTACAAACGCCCGGCGGCCGGTAGTGTTGATCAGGTGTTGAAGAACAACGGGTTCTGATCAGTTAACGAGGTATCCGCATCGCGAGCAGGCTCGCTCCCACAAGAGCAATCTGCGAACGATGCGGGGTTTTAAGGGTGAGTTAAGTTGCGGTGGTTAACCTGAGCCCACTTAAACGATTTACCCAAGGAACGAACCGATGAAAACTTTGACTGCCCTGTTTACCGCTGCTGCCCTGACCCTCACCGCTGGTATCGCTCAGGCTGATGTTCGCGTTGATGAGATCCCTGAGTTGGTCAAGTCTGGCAAGATCAAGTCGCTGGAGTCGATGAACGCCGAGGCATTGAAACTGCACCCGGGTGCAACCATCACTGACACTGACCTGGACAACCACTTCAACGGTTACGTGTATGAAGTTGAATTGAAAATGGCTGATGGCAGAGAGTTCGATGTCGACTTCGACGCCACCACCGGCAAAGTGCTGAGCAACAAGCAAGACACTTGATACACCGTTTAACCAAAGCCGCACGATTGAAAGATCGTGCGGCTTTTTTACGTCTGGGGTCTGGCCTGAATGATGTGTCGCAAGAAAGATCGTCCCCCCTCACCCCGGGAGAGGGCCAGGGTGAGGGGAAATGGCGTCACGCGCTCAGGCGGGCGGTGACTTCGTTGAGTTGCCCGGACAGGCCGTGCAGATTCTGGCTGGCGCTTTCGGTGCGCTGCACGTTGTCCAGGTTGGTGCTGGCAATCGAGGTGATTTCGGTCAGGTTGCGCGAGATGTCCTCGGCGACCGACGTCTGCTCTTCCGCGGCCGTGGCGATCTGACGGTTCATGTCGCGAATCGCTTCCACCGCGTGGGTGATGCGTTCCAGCATGGCGCCTGCCTGCGTCACTTGCTCAACGCTTTCGTCGCTGCGGGTCTGGCCGCTATCGATGGCTTGCGCCGCGTCTATCGCGCCAGTCTGCACACTCTGAATGATCTGGTTGATCTCGATGATCGACTCCGCCGTGCGCTGCGCCAGGTTGCGCACTTCGTCAGCGACCACCGCAAAACCGCGCCCGGCCTCACCGGCGCGCGCCGCTTCAATCGCGGCGTTGAGCGCCAGCAGGTTGGTCTGTTCGGCGATGCCGCGAATCACTTCCAGCACTTTGCCGATGCGGCCACTGTCGGTTTCGAGACGACGAATGACCGTGGCGGTGTTGGCGATTTCGCTGCGCATCAGCGTGATGGAGTGAATGGTGCTTTGCATGACCTTTTCACCCTGCTGGGCGGACTGGTCGGCATCGTCGGCGGCTCGCGCGGCATCGGCGGCGTGACGCGCGACTTCCTGGGCGGTGGCGGACATTTCGTTCATCGCCGTGGCCACCTGGTCGGTGCGGTTGAACTGCTCGTTGGTGCCGCCGGCCATGGTCGTGGCGATGGCGTTCAATTCGCCGCTGGCGCTGTCCAGATCACTGGCGCTGCGCTGCAAACGGGTGAACGTATCAGCGAGGAAGTCGCGCAGGGTATTGGCTGCGGCGGCGAGGTTACCCAGCTCATCCTGACGGTCGCTGACCACACGCTCGGCCAGTTTGCCGCGGCTCAGTTGGGTGACGTAGTCGATGAGTTTGCGGATCGGTTCGATCAGGTTGCGGTTGACCAGCCACAGGCTCAACAGCCCGATCAACAGACCCGAAGCGAGCATCACCAACAGCCCCAGCCATACGGTGCGATCGGCATCAGCACTGATCAGCGCCGACTGCTCGGTGCCCTGCTTGCGCAATTCGGCGACCAGCTCGCTCATCTGATCGCTGGCAGCGCGATCGACACCTTTGACAGCGGCGTCGCCGACAGCAGAATCGCCACCCGCGGCGACGTAGGCATCACGGCCCTTCTGGTAGGCGCCTGCCAACTGACGATGCTCTTCCTGCAAGCGTTCGATGCGGGTTTTCAGGCTTGGCTCGATGCCTTTCTGGCTGGCCAGTTCGCCGAGGATTCTCTGCACATCGCGCTGGCGGTCTTCAAACTGGCTCCAATACTTGGCCAGATCCGCCGGCTGCTTGCCACGCAGCAGGACGTTTTTCCATTCCTGTACCTGCACCTTGAATTGCAGGTTGGCTTCATCGATCAATTGCGAAGTGTGCAACGGGCCGGCAATCAATTGGCTGTAGCTTTGCACGCCATTCGACAGGAAATGGAAACACGCCAGCGCGATCAACAAGACCGCCAGCAGGCTGCCGCTCAGCAGGGCGAGAATTTGCGCTCTCAGGGATTTTTGCAGCATCGCAGATACTCAGGACAGGGATGAGGCACGCCAGCAAAAGGCGTGAAATATTGCCGGACGTCCCTGTCGGCGAACCTTGGCCAACGGCCAGTGGCGCGCAACCTAACTCACCTGAGATCGGCGCGCCAGAGTGCTTCTTGAACAAATCCCGACCACCGGTAACACTTTGATTTGACGTCATTTAGCTGTCACACAAACGTCATGTGACATTGCGATGATTCGGCACAGGTGAATCTGAAAATCCCGCCCAGCGCCCTCCTCGCAGCGAGCCTCCATGAACCACAGCCTCGATATCAGCCATCGCGATCCGGACCTGTTCGGTTTGCTTTACGGCTTTCGTTTCCTGCCCGGCGAACGGGGTCGCGAAGTCGACTCGACAACTGCATTGCGTTGCCTGCAAGACGACAACGACAGCGGCGAATTCCTCTGGCTGCATCTGAACCTGGCCCACGCGGCATGCGAACGCTGGATGAAAAGCCATCTGCAATTACCCGAAGAATTTTTCGAGGCACTGCACGAAGGTTCGCGCTCGACGCGCATCGAGCACGTTGACTCGGCGTTGCTTGCAGTGGTCAACGATGTGGTGTTCAACCTCAGCAGCATGGTGTCGTCGGACGTGTCGACGTTGTGGGTGTGCGTGCGCAGCAAACTGATCGTCAGTGCGCGCCTGCAACCGCTGCACTCGGTGGATAAACTGCGCTCGTCGGTGAAGGCCGGCGAGCGTTTTCGTTCGCCCTCGGAATTGCTCGTGCACCTGCTGCGCGATCAGGGCGAAGTGCTGACGCAGATCGTGCGCAAGACCAGCATGAGCGTTGATACGGTCGAAGACGAGTTGCTCTCCTCGCGCCTGTCGACCAACCGCGCCGAACTCGGTGCCAACCGCCGAGTGCTGGTGAGATTGCAACGGCTGCTGGCACTGGAGCCAGGTTCGCTACTGCGTCTACTCAACCGCCCGCCGCCGTGGTTGCAGAAGGAGGACGTCAAGGAACTGCGCAAATCCACCGAGGAGTTTGCGCTGATCATCAATGACCTCACGGCCCTCGGCGAGCGCATCAAACTGTTGCAGGAAGAAATCGCCGCCAACCTCAACGAACAGAGCAACCGCACGCTGTTCACCCTGACCGTGGTGACGGTGCTGGCGCTGCCGATCAACATCATTGCCGGTTTCTTCGGGATGAATGTCGGCGGCGTGCCGCTGTCGCAAGACGCGCATGGGTTCTGGATACTGGTCGCGCTGGTGGCGACGTTTACGGTGATTGCGGGGCGGTGGGCGTTTCGTAAGCGTGGAGATTATTAAGATCAAAAGATCGCAACCTTCGGCAGCTCCCACACTGCCACTGCAGGAGCTGCCGAAGGCTGCGATCTTTTGACTTTGCCTCCAGCGATTCATCCAAACACTGACCTGAGGCAGTCTCTCTGTAACATTCTGCAACGATCATGGGCGACATTCCTTCCCTCGCTCAGGATTGTCCTCTCATGGCTACTCCCTCCCTGACCGCCAGCCCAGCGTCCGCCGCCAGCGGCAGGCCCTCCCTCGACAAGAAAACCAGCCCGTTCACTTACGTATTGTTTTTCGCAGTGCTGGCCATGGGGATGCTGTTCACCGCCTACAGTCTGATGCACGACGTGCAGGAGCTCGGCACGACGGTCACCACCTGGACGCCATTTCTGCTACTCGGCGTGGCGTTGGTGATTGCGCTGGGTTTTGAGTTCGTCAATGGTTTCCACGACACCGCCAACGCCGTGGCTACGGTGATCTACACCCACTCGCTGCCGCCGAATGTTGCGGTGGTCTGGTCGGGGTTTTTCAACTTCCTCGGCGTGCTGCTATCGAGCGGTGCGGTGGCATTCGGCATCATCGCCCTGCTGCCGGTGGAGCTGATTCTGCAGGTCGGCTCGTCTGCTGGTTTCGCGATGATCTTCGCCCTGTTGATCGCAGCGATCCTGTGGAACCTCGGCACGTGGTGGCTGGGTTTGCCGGCCTCGTCGTCGCACACCTTGATCGGTTCGATCATCGGCGTCGGCGTGGCCAATGCCTTGATGCATGGCCGCGACGGCACCAGCGGTGTCGATTGGGCGCAGGCCACCAAGATTGGTTATGCGTTGCTGCTTTCACCGCTGGTGGGTTTCGGTTGTGCGGCGCTGTTGCTGCTGGCCTTGCGTGCATTCGTGAAGAACCGCGCGCTGTACAAGGCACCGAAAGGCAACACCCCGCCGCCATGGTGGATTCGTGGTCTGCTGATCCTGACGTGCACCGGCGTGTCGTTCGCCCACGGCTCCAACGACGGCCAGAAAGGCATGGGCCTGATCATGCTGATTCTGGTCGGCACCTTGCCGATGGCCTATGCATTGAACCGCACCATGCCCGAAGAACAATCGCTGCAGTTCGCCGCCGTGGCGCAAGTCACCCAACAAGCCCTGATGAAAAGTGCGCCGCAGCCGGCACCTGCCGATCCGCGCCCGATCCTCTCGGATTACGTGCGCAGCAAGGAGGCCACGCCGCAACTGATCCCCGCCCTCGCCGCACTCACCGGGCACATTGGCGAGGAAGTCAAAGGCTACGGTTCGCTGGCGAAAGTCCCGGCCGAGGCGATGGGCAACGTGCGTAACGACATGTACCTGGCCAGCGAATCGATTCGCCTGATGGACAAGAACAAGGTCGGCAACTTCGACGCCGACACCGCTGGCAAGCTGCAACTGTTCAAGCAACAGATCGACAACGCCACACGGTTTATCCCGCTGTGGGTGAAGATCGCCGTTGCTATCGCATTGGGGCTCGGCACCATGGTCGGCTGGAAACGCATCGTGGTGACGGTGGGCGAGAAGATCGGCAACACCCACCTGACCTACGCGCAAGGCGCCTCGGCGGAAACCGTGGCGATGCTGACCATTGGTGCAGCGGACATGTTTGGTTTGCCGGTGTCGACGACGCATGTGCTGTCCTCGGGCGTGGCCGGGACCATGGTCGCCAATGGCGGTGGATTGCAGATGAGGACTATCCGTAATCTGCTGATGGCGTGGGTGCTGACGCTGCCGGCGGCGATCCTGCTGTCGGGTAGCCTCTACTGGCTGTTCACCCAGATCTTCTAACCGAAATAATCCCGCTGCAGGAGCTGCCGAAGGCTGCGATCTTTTGATCTTTTTTAGATCAAAATCAAAAGATCGCAGCCTTCGGCAGCTCCTACACGAAAATGAGGTTTAGCCCTGGCAGGCGTTGCGCATCAGGAAGCGCTCGCGCAGTACGTCGTAGCCCCAGTGATACACATAGGTGTACGGCAGAAAAAACAGCAACACGCCGATGTCGAGCAAGAACGCCTGCCACAAGCTGACTGACAGCCACCAGGCAATCAGCGGCACACCCATCACGATCAAACCACCCTCGAACAGCAAGGCGTGAACGACCCGCACCCAGGCGTTGTGGGCAACATTCATGCGCTCGAGCATGCGGTCGAAAAACCGGTTGAAGACCACGTTCCAGCCCAGCGCCAGCATCGCGATCAAAACCGTCACCGCGCCCATGTCGAGCAGCGGTTTTTTCATGATCCACGCCAGCAGTGGCGTGCAGATCAGAATCGCCAGCAATTCGAAACCGATAGCCTGGAAGATACGTTCAGTGATGGATTTTTGGGCAGTCATGGCCTGACTCCTTGAGTGAAGATGGTTGCCATGATCCATCCTCGCATCGATACTTCAAAACCAATAACCATCGATTGAGGCGATAGTTCATGGCATCGCAAGAAGTGCTTTTGGCATTTGTCCAGGCGGCGACCCAGGGATCGTTTTCGGCGGCGGCGCGCAAACTCGGGCGCAGTCAGTCGACTATCAGTGCGGCGGTGGCGAGTCTGGAGATTGATCTGGACCTGGTGTTGTTTGATCGCAGCAGCCGCAAACCAACGCTGACACCTGCCGGCCACGTCATGCTGCAACGCGCCGAGGCGATCCTTACGGCCAACAGTCGCCTGGAAATGACCGCGCGGCAATTGTCCCAAGGCGTTGAGCCGAAATTGACCGTGGCGATTTCCGACACTTATCAATCCGCGCGTTTCGAAGCGGCGCTGTTCGGTTTTGAACAGCGCTATCCGGATCTGGAACTCGAATGCCTGATTGCCGAATGCGATGACTTGATCGAACTGGTGCAGCGCGGTCGGGCGCATCTGGCGTTTGCCGAGATGCAGGACAATTACCCGCCGGATCTGGTGACCTCGACTGTGGCCGAGCGCACCGATATCGCCCTGTTCGTCAGTCGCGGACATGCGCTGGCGACACTGGAAAACGTCGATCAGCCAATCCTGGAGCAGCATCGCGAGTTGCGTCTGGCGACGATCGTCAATCCCTACGACAGTCGCGCCAAGGGCCGGGTGTGGTCGGCGCCGAGTTATCTGATGCTGATGGAAATGGCCGAAATGGGTTTCGGCTGGGCGCCGTTGCCGCGCTGGCTGGTGGGGCGTTTCGGCAATGGCACGCTGGTGGAGCTGACAGTGCGCGGCTGGCCGAAACCGGTGTTTGTCGATGCCTTGTGGTCGCGGCTATATCCGCCGGGGCCAGCGGGGAGCTGGTTGCTGAGCAAGATGCTGGAATAGATCAAAAGATCGCAGCGTGCCGCAGCTCCTACAGTTGCAACCCATGTAGGAGCTGCCGAAGGCTGCGATCTTTTGATCTTGTTGTTGATTGAAGAAAATCAACATCAAAAGATTGCAGCCTTCGGCAGTTCCTACAGGGGGTTGGGTGTCGGTAGTTGGTTTAAGCGCGCCTCGATGAACCGCCGTTCAGGCTCTTGCCGGGTTAACTCCAACGCCCGCAAATAAGCCACCCGCGCCCCCTCGACCCGGCCCAACTGCCGACAAAACTCCGCCCGCGCCGAATGCGCCAAGTGGTAGTCCTGCAATTCGCCGCGATCCAGAATCTCTTCAATCAACGTCAACCCCGCCAACGCCCCATCTCGTTTGGCCACCGCCACCGCGCGATTCAACTCGATCACCGGGGAAGGCATCGCCCGCAACAGCACGTCATACAGCCCGACGATCTGCTGCCAATCGGTTTCCTCGGCGGTTGGCGCCTCGGCGTGCACGGCGGCAATCGCCGCTTGCAGACAGTACGGCCCGAATCGTCGTGTGGTCAGCGCCCTCTCCACCAACGCACAACCTTCAGCGATCAACTCAGCATCCCACTGCGAGCGATCCTGATCGTCCAACAGCACCAATTCGCCATCGGGAGAAGTGCGCGCCGGACGCCGGGACTCATGCAGCAGCATCAATGCCAGCAACCCCATCACCTCGGGCTCCGGCAACAATTCCATCAGCAGTCGCCCGAGCCGGATCGCTTCACGGGTCAGGTCCTCGCGAGTCAGCTCAGCACCCATCGACGCCGAATAGCCCTCGTTGAACACCAGATAAATCACCCGCAACACACTGTCCAGACGCTCGGGCAGTTCGCTCAGGCTGGGGACTTGATAAGGGATTTTCGCGTCACGGATCTTGGCTTTTGCGCGCACGATGCGCTGGGCAATGGCCGCCGGCGCCGAGAGAAAGGCGCGGGCAATTTCCTCGGTTGTCAGGTCGCAGACTTCACGCAAGGTCAGCGGCACTTGCGCATCCGCCGCCAGCGCCGGGTGACAGCAGGTGAAGATCAGCCGCAGGCGATCGTCTTCCACGTCTTCGTCGCTCCAGTCGGCATCTTCGAGCTCTTCGAGTTGCGCCAGCAACAATGGCTGCGAGGCTTTGAAGCGTGCACGGCGGCGTAGCACGTCGATTGCCTTGAAGCGCCCGGTCGACACCAGCCAGGTGCGCGGATTGTCCGGCACGCCGTCACGCTGCCAACGCTCGACCGCGACGAAGAACGCCTCGTGCAAGGCTTCTTCGGCAAGGTCAAAATCGCCGAGCAGGCGGATCAATGTCGCCAGAATCCGCCGCGAGTCTTCGCGATAAACCTGCTCGACCCGCGCCGCGACCTCAGACATTCAACTGCCGCACGGGGCGCACTTCAACGCTGCCCACTCGGGCCGCCGGGATATTCCCGGCGACCTGAATCGCTTCGTTGAGATCCTTGGCGTCGATCAGGTAGAAGCCGGCCAGTTGCTCCTTGGTTTCGGCGAACGGCCCATCGGTGATCGACAATTTGCCGTTGCGCATTCGTACCGTGGTGGCGGTCTGCACTGACTCCAGCGCCTCGGCGGCAACCATCCGCCCGCTGCCCTGAATCGACTCGGCATAGGCCCAGCATTCAGCGTCTTCGGGACTGTCGGGCGACGAATGCAGCAGGCGTTCATCGCTGTAGACCAGGCATAGATATTTCATGGCGCTCTCCTGATTCGAACGGATCAACTATGGCTGAAGATCACGGTTGCACATCGAACAGCGTCGCGCCGCTCATCGGATCAAACGGTGCCGACCAGTGTTCATGGGCAATCCGCCACGCGCCGCCGACCTGCCGATAGCATGCAGTGACGCGCATCCAGCAACTTTGGGTTTCACCCTTCTCGTTGGTGCCGCCGCAATTGGCGACCCAGTGGGCGAAGGCGATGTTGTCGGCGGTTTCGATGACGACTTCCTGAAAATCGAAGATGTGCGGCCCGGGGCACATTTGCATGCAGTCCAACCAATGCGCGCGGTAGGCCGGTTTGCCCTTAAATTGCAGGGCCTTGATCGCGTCGAACGAGACGATGTCATCGGCATACAACGCCATGACTTTCTCCACGTCCTTGGTCATGACGGCGTCGCGGTAGGTATTGATCAGAGTTTGGATGTCAGCTTGTGCGCTCATGGTGTTCTCCGTGATTTTTGTTGGAAAGACACCCTTAGTCGTTCGGCACGTCGGCAGATCGACAGGCGAAACAAAAAAATTCCGAAGGAAGCAAAGTCGCTAGAATCCGAGGCTCATCTTTGTAGGAAAAAGGAAATTCCCGTGTCAGCCCAACTCGTGCCGTACGACAGCCTGAACGCCCAGCAGCGTGAGCAAGTCGAGGCGATTGAAATCCACCCCGAGCAAATCAAGTTCTCCGGCGACATCCACGGCGCCCTGCACACCTTGCTGTCGAAACCCGGCCCTGGCGTGAAGGGTTTTGCACTGCTGGCCGATGAAGTGCCGGTGGCGTTCCTGCTGCTCAAGCGTCCGCCGGTGTTACCGGCATGGGCCGATGAACACAGCGCCACGCTGCATGCGTTGCAGGTCGATCGCCGGGCGCAGGGCAAGGGTTACGGCAAGGCGTGTCTGCATGCGTTGCCCGAGGTTGCGCGCCAGGCCTGGCCGGAGATCAAGGGACTGGAACTGTCGGTGGACGCCGACAACGAGGCTGCCATCGCGCTGTACGCCAAACACGGCTACGTCGACAGCGGCGAAGCGTACAAGGGCCGAATCGGTTACGAGCGGCGCATGGGTCTGTTTTTTTAAGTCATCGAGGGGATGCACGATGATCGATTCAATCGAAGCACTGGAAGCTATTTACGGATTGCCGCACGAACGTGCGGTGCGCAAGCAGATCACTTTTCTCAACGAAGACTATCAGGCGATGGTGCAGGTCTCGCCGCTGGTAATCGTCAGCTCGGTGGGTGCCGATGGTCTCGACAATTCGCCGCGCGGTGATGCCCCGGGGTTTGTGCGGATCGTCGATGAACGCACGCTGGCCCTGCCGGACCGCCCGGGCAACAACCGCATCGATACCTTGCGCAATGTGCTGCACGATCCACGGGTGTCGCTGCTGTTCATTATTCCGGGTATAGGCGAGACACTGCGGGTCAACGGCACGGCCACCATCAGCGCTGATCCGACGTTGCTGGAGAGTTTTGCGGTGAACGGCAAACCGGCAAAAACGGTGTTGCTGGTGACGGTGGAAGCGGCGTTTTTCCATTGTTCGAAGGCGTTTGTGCGTTCGGATGCGTGGAACCCGGAAACGCATCTGCCGCGCTCGGCACTGCCCACGGCTGGCGCCTTTCATAAACGCCTGAACGATGGGCAATTCGACGCCGACACGTACGACCGCGAAGCGCCGATCAGGGTCCGCGACAGCCTTTACTGACGCACCACGCCCCCCCCCATGTAGGAGCTGCCAAAGGCTGCGATCTTTTGATCCTGTTTTTTACAAGCAAGATCAAAAGATCGCAGCCTTCGGCAGCTCCTACAGGGGGAAGTATTTACAGGGTCAGAATCATCTCGTGCCACGCCATCCCGCCGTGATCCGACTCCGACGGTTTGATGTAGGCAAAGCCAAACCCGGCATACAGCGGGATGTGCTGTTCCTTGCACATCAAATGAATCGTCGCTTTATCCATCCCACGCATGCGCTCGATGAACTCGGCCAGCAAGCGCTTGGCCAGGCCCTGCCCTTGGTAATCCGGGTGCACCACCACCGACATGATCACCACGTTCGGCCCCACCGGATCATGCCCGATCAGTTCCTTGAACGCCTCGTCCGACATCTGCACATCGAACGCCGCGCCCGAGTTGACGAACCCGGCGACCTCGCCATCGACCTCGGCAACGATGAAGCCTTCCGGCCAGGTCGCAATGCGCGTGGCGATCTTTTCGCGGGTGGCGGCTTCATCGCCTTCGTAGGCAACGGTTTCGATGGCGTAGCAGCGATCCAGGTCAGTGGCGGTGACGTTGCGGATAACGGTGTTCATGGCAGCTCGGAAATCAGCGGGAAAAGTGCGCAGAGCATAAAGGAATAAGGAGTGCATATCGATCCGCGCGGGCGGCGTAAAGCCTGCGTATAAGCGCTTTTCTTGCGCCTCGCGGGCGGCTATTTCTGTGGCGTGTCTCTGATTACCCTTGGGGGAAACCGTTTATGAGCAGCGTAGAAATCGGCCTGTTGATGGTGTTGGGCATCAGTACATTCGGCTTTATAACCCTGGGCATCGACCTGTTGCGGGCGCGACGTGTGGGCAAGGGCAAGCGCGGCTGAAAGCGTTGATGGACGGATCGCTGATCCGTCCATCAACGTGTGTCAGGCCTTGAGTGGCAGCCAGATTTCCAGCGTGCCGGTATGCAGTTTGGGGTTGAAATCCTCACTGTAGCGTTCGAACTCAGGCGCATCGGCGGCTTCGCGTCCGGACTGCGGCAGCCAGGTTTTCCAGATGTACTGGAAGGTCTCTGGCAACTGATCCAGTGAACCTTTGTGCTCGAACACCGCGTAATCCTGCGGTTGCACTTCGATCCAACGGTACTGATCCGGCAGGTCATCGAGTTTGCTGATCTCGACCCCGGCGATGTATTCGAAACCACCCTTGCCGTCCGCATTGCAGCAGACGCCGAACGTCACTTCGTTCTTTTGCCCGGGAATCTTGCCCAGATGCGGGATGAATTTTTCCCACAGCTCGGGGATGCCATCGGTGGTGTCCTGAGTAAATCGTCCGCCAAGCCCTGCTATCAGCAGGAATTGTCCATGTTCGAAGCGAGGTTCTGCCACTTCGACGCGTGTTTGCTCATCCATGACTCGACTCCTGGAACGAAAAAAGTGGGTTCGGCTGGGAGTATAGAAGCCAAACCCGATTCGCAACATCAGAGCGTATGCAGGGCCTCGGCCGCACCTGACCCGACAAACTCGTTGTAGCCAGATACGATCACGTACACCGCGAAATAGCAGAAGATCGCTGCAGATGCCATATACGAGTAGCGCAGCAGCTTATCGCCCAGGAGCTTGCCACCATGGCTTGCGGCGAAGCACAAACCGGCCGACCACAACAGCCCGGCGCACAGAAACCCACCGAGAAACAACGCCGAGCTCAAAGGCCCGCCCCCGCCCGAGCGGGCGATCAACGTGCCGCCTACCGCAGCGAACCAGAGAATCGCGCTCGGCGAGGACATGGCGAGGAAGATCCCCCGCAAGAATTCCTTGCGATGGGAGTTCTGCCCTACCTCAGCCGTCTCGGCCAGCAGCGCCTCGTGATGGATTGCCGAATAGATCATCTTCGCCGCAAAGTAGATCAGCAGCGCCGAACCGCCGATCCACAGCACCCAGCGCACGGTTTCGTATTGCAGCAACACGGTCATCCCGGCGAGCGCCAGCACCGCGTAAATCAGATCGCCGACACAGGTGCCGAGGCCCAGCGCGAAGCCCTGAAAATAACCGCGCTGCATGGCCAGCGTGATCATTGCGATGTTGGCCACGCCGATATCCAGGCACAGCGAGAGGCTCAGCAAAAAGCCGCTGGTGAATTCCATCAACCGATTTCCTTGGAAAAATTTGTTTACGCGCAGGCTGGACAGTCTGCCATCACAGCCCTTATCTTCGCCAACAGGTCACCGCAGTGACCAGCGTCGCTCGGACGGTTCCGGGCGCTTACGTTATCCGAGGCAACAATGGCTGAACAAGGTTCGCCGCGCCGCTTTGCGCGCATAGATCGACTCCCCCCTTACGTTTTCAACATCACCGCCGAGCTGAAGATGGCCGCGCGGCGTCGTGGTGAAGACATCATCGACTTGAGCATGGGCAACCCCGACGGGGCCACGCCGCCGCACATTGTCGAAAAACTCGTGCAAGTCGCCCAGCGTGACGACACCCATGGTTATTCCACATCCAAGGGCATTCCGCGTCTGCGTCGGGCGATTTCCAATTGGTACAAGCAACGCTACGAGGTCGATATCGACCCGGAAAGCGAAGCCATTGTCACCATCGGTTCCAAGGAAGGCCTGGCGCATCTGATGCTGGCGACCCTTGATCAGGGCGACACCGTACTGGTGCCGAACCCCAGCTACCCGATTCACATCTACGGCGCGGTAATTGCCGGCGCTCAGGTGCGTTCCGTACCGCTGGTGCCGGGCGTGGACTTCTTCGACGAACTGGAACGGGCGATTCGCGGCTCGATCCCGAAGCCGAAGATGATGATCCTCGGCTTCCCGTCGAACCCGACTGCGCAGTGCGTGGAACTGGATTTCTTCGAACGGGTGATCGCCCTCGCCAAGCAATACGACGTGCTGGTCATCCACGATCTGGCTTACGCCGACATCGTCTACGACGGCTGGAAAGCCCCGTCGATCATGCAAGTGCCGGGCGCCAAGGACATCGCGGTGGAGTTTTTCACCCTGTCCAAAAGCTACAACATGGCCGGTTGGCGCATCGGTTTCATGGTCGGCAATCCGGAACTGGTCAACGCCTTGGCGCGGATCAAGAGCTACCACGACTACGGCACTTTCACCCCACTGCAAGTCGCCGCCATTGCTGCGCTGGAAGGCGATCAGCAGTGCGTGAAAGACATCGCCGAGCAATATCGCCAGCGCCGTAATGTGCTGGTCAAAGGCCTGCATGAACTGGGCTGGATGGTCGAAAACCCGAAGGCTTCGATGTACGTCTGGGCGAAAATCCCAGAGGCTTATGCGCATCTGGGTTCGCTGGAATTCGCCAAGAAACTGCTGTCCGAGGCCAAGGTTTGCGTCTCGCCGGGGGTGGGGTTTGGTGAGTATGGCGATGATCACGTGCGCTTCGCGCTGATCGAAAACCAGGACCGCATTCGCCAGGCTGTACGCGGCATTCGCGGGATGTTCCGGGCGGATGGGTTAGCCCCGAAATCCAGCACCTGACACCTTCCCTGTGGGAGCGAGCCTGCTCGCGAAAGCGTCGAGTCAGCTGAAATCCATATCGACTGACACATCGCATTCGCGAGCAGGCTCGCTCCCACATTGGTTTGTCTGTGTCACGAATCATCACCCACAAAAAAACCGCATCGCTGCGGTTTTTTTGTGAGTGGCGTTTGCTGTTAAACGAACATCGACAACAGCAGGATAAAGCCCAACGCGACCACCGAGAGGATGGTTTCCATCGCCGTCCAGGTCTTGAACGTTTCGGCCACGGTCATGTTGAAATACTGCTTCACCAGCCAGAAACCGGCGTCGTTGACGTGGGACAGGATCAACGAACCGGCACCGGTGGCCAGCACCAGCAGTTCACGGTTGACGCCCGGAACCATTCCGACCACTGGCACCACGATGCCCGCGCCAGTGATGGTCGCAACAGTTGCCGAACCGGTGGCAATACGAATCACCGCCGCCACCAGCCATGCCAGCAGGATCGGCGAGATCTGTGCGCTGACCGCCATGTGGCCGATCACATCGCCCACGCCGCTGGTGACCAGCATCTGCTTGAAGCCACCGCCGGCACCGATGATCAGGATGATCGCGGCGGTTGGCGCCAGGCTCGCATCCAGCCACTTGAGGATCTGGTTGGAACCGATGCCCTGCTTGTAGCCAAAGGTGTACAGCGACAGCAGCAATGCCAGCAGCAGTGCTGAGATCGGGTGACCGATCATGTCCATCCAGGTGCGGAAGAAGTTACCGTCCGGCAACGCCACGTCAGCGAAGGTTTTCAGCAGCATCAGGAACACCGGCAGCAGCACGGTGATCAGGGTGATGCTGAAGCTCGGCAGGACAGCGGTATCGTTTTCGCGGGCCAGTTGATCGACCAGCTCCTGATTCGGGTGACCCGGAATGTGCTTGGCGATGAACGTACCGAAGATCGGCCCGGCAATGATTGCAGTCGGCAGCGCAACGATCAGACCGTAGAGAATGGTCTTGCCGATGTCAGCGCCGAACACGCCGATGGCCAGCAGCGGGCCCGGGTGCGGTGGCACCAGACCGTGCACGGCGGACAGGCCGGCGAGCAACGGGATACCGATCTTGATGATCGACACGCCCGTGCGGCGGGCAACGATGAACACCAGCGGAATCAGCAGCACGAAGCCGATTTCGAAGAACAATGGAATGCCCACCAGGAACGCGGCGAACATCATTGCCCACTGCACTTTGTCCTTGCCGAACGCGCGAATCAGGGTCTGGGCAATCTGATCTGCCCCGCCCGACTCGGCCATCATTTTGCCGAGCATGGTGCCCAGCGCGAGGATGATGCCGACAAAACCAAGCACGCCACCAAAGCCGTCCTGGAACGCTTTGATGATGGTGCCGATCGGCATGCCGGACGTCAGGCCGAGGAATGCGGCGGCGATGGTCAGGGCAATGAAAGGGTGAATCTTGAACTTGGTGATCAGGATGATAAGTCCGATCACCGTGACCACTGCATCAAGCAGCAGGTAGGCGTCGTGGGACATGCCAAACATTGGGGGTGTCTCCTGGTTTGTTGTTGTTATTAAAGCGGGTTAATCAGAAGTCGTAAGGACAGCGCTGTCTGCATGAACACACTCATACCGCCTGTTTCAGGCCATTGGCCTGCCACCAGACGTGAGCTTGCTCTGCCAGTTCTTCAACGCTGTGGATCGAAGCGTTCAACGCCAGGGTCAACGGCTCGCCTTTGGGCGATTCGAGGGTGGCGAACTGGCTTTCGATCAGCGTGGCCGGCATGAAGTGGCCCGGACGATGGGACACACGCTCGGCGGCAACTTCAGGGGTCAATTCAAGGAACACGAAGCCCAGGCCCGGCAGGGCACTGCGCAAGACTTCACGATAACTGTGTTTGAGGGCCGAGCAGGTCAGCACCGGGCGCTGGCCCGTGGCGTCAACGCGACGCAGCTCCTCGCACAGGCTGTCGAGCCAGCCGGCACGGTCGTCGTCGTTCAGGGGGATCCCCGCGCTCATCTTTTCGATGTTCGCGGCCGGATGGAAAGTATCGCCTTCAATGGCAGTGGCGCCGCTCAATTGGCACAGGGCCTCGCTGACGCACGTCTTGCCGCAACCGGCAACGCCCATGATGACCAGGGCGGTGATGGGATGATTCATGAAACACCTCAGCGCGCAGACAGCGCTACCTTTGCAAGCTATGACTCTAGTGCACAGATAGAAGTTGCCGACGCCTTCTTGTCGTTTTTTTGGGTTGCAGCAGGTTTGTTCCCAACACCAAAAAGCGAAGATCAGGCAGGACCTCGCTTACGCATTTGCAGCTGCATCAGGACAGCGCTACCTTAGTGCCTTGATTTTTGTTTGGCAAGCCGCCCGATGACCACTCCTAAAAACGATAAAAATACCCGCACCACCGGCCGTCCCACCCTTAATGAAGTTGCTCGCCTTGCCGGCGTCAGCCCGATTACCGCTTCCCGTGCCTTGCGCGGAGTCAGCACCGTGGCCACCGAACTGGTGGACAAAGTCCGCAAGGCCGCCCTCGAACTCAACTACGTGGTCAACCCTGCCGCCCGCGCCCTGGCCTCGGCGCAGAGCCATTCGGTGGTGGTTTTGGTGCCGTCACTGTCCAACCTGTTGTTCATCGATACGCTGGAAGCCATTCATCGGGTTTTGACGCCCAAAGGCTTCGAAGTACTGATCGGTAACTTCCATTACTCCCGTGATGAAGAAGAAAACCTGCTGCGCAACTACATGGCGTATCAGCCGCGCGGGTTTCTGCTGACCGGGTTTGATCGCACCGAAAGTTCGCGGCGGATGATCGAGGCCAGCAACATTCCCTGCGTGTACATGATGGAACTGGACAGCGCCGCCGGAGTGAATTGCGTCGGCTTCTCCCAGCTCAGCGCCGGCGAAACGGCGGCTGAGCATTTGCTCTCGCGAGGGCGCAAACGTCTGGCTTACATCGGTGCGCAACTTGATCAGCGCACGTTGCTGCGTGGCGAAGGTTTTCGCAAAGCGTTGCAGAAGGCCGGGCGTTATGACCCGGATCTGGAAGTGCTGACGCCTCGCGCTTCGTCAGTGGGATTGGGTGGCGAGTTGTTTTTGCAATTGCTCGCAGCGCACCCGGATGTCGATGCGATCTTCTTCGGTAACGATGACCTGGCACAGGGCGCATTGCTAGAGGCGCTGCGCCACGGCATCAAAATCCCTGAGCAAGTGGCGATTCTGGGCTTCAACGACTTGCCGATGTCCGAGCACATGGTGCCGCGCCTGAGCAGCATCAACACACCGCGTGAGGCAATTGGCCGGCGCGCGGCGGAGCAGATGCTGACGTTGATGGCCGGGAACAAGGTGGCACGGCCGGTGGAAGACATGGGCTTCGAACTGAAGATCCGCGAAAGCACATAACCCCTGAAATTCCTGTGGGAGCTGGCTTGCCAGCGATGGCGTCCGGTCAGTCGATACATTTCTGGCTGATACACCGCTATCGCTGGCAAGCCAGCTCCCACAGATTTTGTGGTATTCGCAAAATTCAAGGTTGAATTACAATCCCGGTGGGAGCGAGCCTGCTCGCGAAAGCGTCGTGTCAGATAAGCAATTGACGACTGACACGGCGCTTTCGCGAGCAGGCTCGCTCCCACATTGGATCTCCACCGTCTCTAGTGACTGAGCAGGTCAACGAGGGCCAATGCGCCTTTCTGTAGCGGCTGGCTCTTGAGCCAAACCGCGTGCACCGGCAGCACCAGGCCATTTTCAATGTTGCGAAAATTCAGCCGTTTCAAACGCCCGGCATCCAGTCGCGACTGCACCACCGACAGCGGGAAATTGCCCCAGCCCAATCCCGCCTCGACCATCTCCATCGCTGTTTCCAGCGTATCGGTGCGCCAGTGAGATTCAGCCACCAACGGCCGCGTCTCACTGATCGGCAAGTCACGACTGGCGACGAAGATTTGTCGTACGTGCACCAGGTCTTCCAGAAACAGATCCTGGCCCTGCAATAGCGGACTGTCCGCCGCCAGCGTAGCGATCATCCGTTCGCTGCCGACAAACTGAAAGCGCTCCAGCACGTTCATGCTCAACCCGGCGAACGCCAGACACACACTGACGCGGCCGCTGTGCAGCATCGCCAGCACATCATCCTGCGGCGCCGTCAGTACTTCGATGTCGAGCAGCGGATGACGCTCGGCAATAGCCTTGATCGCCGCCAGCAAACGCCGACGGTCGATGTCCGCAGCCACGCCGATCGACAACTTGCTCTCCAGCCCCAATGACAACTCCACCGCGTGTACTTGCAGTTGCTTGAGCTGCCCGGCGATCAGCCGGGCATGAGGGACCAGTGAAAGCGCCATTGCCGTCGGTTGCGGTTCGCGATGGCTGCGATCAAACAGCGAATAACCCAGTTCGGCCTCAAGGTTGCCGATGCCCATGCTCACGGCTGATGGGACTTTGCCCAATGCGCGGGCGGCGGCGGAAAACGAGCCGCGCTCAATCACCGCAAGGAACAGTTCGATGCTGTCGCTGTTGAAATTCAATGGATCAACCTATCAATAGAACTGAAAGCTTCTGACTTTTTCTGTCAGCCCTATTGAAGCTATCTTTCGCCGTCTCCGCCAGTCCCACTGGCCAACAAATGGCAAGAAAGAGGCAAATCTGCATGCAAGGCGTCAAACGCAAACTGGTCTATGTGTCGCTCTACGAAGTGATCGGCATGACCTTTTCCGCCCTTGGTCTGGCACTGTTGTCGGGCACCTCGCCGGGCAGCACCGGGCCATTGGCGGTGATCATCACGACCATCGCCGTCACCTGGAATTTCATCTATACCTCGATGTTCGAGCACTGGGAAAGTCGTCAGCAATCACGCACCCGCACCGTAAAACGACGCATCGCCCACGCAATCGGTTTTCAACTGACGTTGATCGTGTTCCTGATTCCGTTGATCGCGTGGTGGATGAATATCAGCCTGGTGCAGGCTTTCCTGCTGGATCTGGCGCTGATCATCTTCATCCCTTGCTACACGTTTGCCTTCAACTGGCTGTTTGATCGGGTGTTTGGTCTGCCTGCTTCGGCGTTGCCGGATTCTGCGGCGGCGACATAAATCGTCAGCCACTGCAGTGACGTCAAGGACAGGCGACAAGTTTCTTGCTGCACTTTGACCTCAAGGCAGCATGAAACATGATGTAGGAGCTGCGGCACGCTGCGATCTTTTGATCTGGAATTTAAAGATCAAAAGATCGCAGCGTGCCGCAGCTCCTACAGTTTTTATGCGGTGCTAGTTCAGTTGCAGGGTCTCATTGAACTGGCTGATCGCATCTACCACATGCCGCGAGCCTTGCTGGATTTCCAGAATCACCTCGCCCGCCTCGTTCGCCAATTCAACCCCAAGCCCGGTGCGGCTCAGACTCGATTGCATGCTCGATACCGCGCTTAGCGACAGATCATGGTTCTTGCGCACCACCTCGACAATCTCCAGCGTCGCCTGACTGGTGCGAGCAGCAAGACTGCGCACCTCATCCGCGACCACCGCAAAACCCCGCCCGTGTTCGCCGGCCCGCGCCGCTTCGATGGCCGCGTTGAGCGCCAGCAAATTGGTCTGATCGGCAATTCCGCGAATGGTCTGGACGATGGTGCCGATGATGTCCGATTGCTTGCTGACCGCATCGATGCTGACCGCCGCTTCGTTGAGATCGCGGGAAATGTCCTGAATGATCTGCACCGTTTGCTGCACGACCTGTGAGCCTTTTTGCGCGCAGGCGTCGTTTTGTACCGAAGTGCTGTGGGCCGATTCCGCGGCGTTCTGCAACGTGGTCATCTGATGGGTGATGTCGCTGGCGAACTTGACCACTTTGTACAAGCGGCCCTTGGCGTCGAACAACGGGTTATACGAAGCCTCGAGGTAAACCATCTGCCCGGACTTGTTCTTGCGCTCGAAGCGATGGGAGTGATATTCGCCGCGATTGAGCGAAGCCCAGAATGCCTTGTATTGCACCGACTCGGCTTCGGCCCGATGGCAGAACATGCTGTGATGGTGGCCGACGACTTCGCTGAGCGTGTACTGCGTGGTCTTCAGAAAGTTTTCGTTGGCGGTGATCACATTGCCCTCCGGCGTAAACTCGATCACCGCCATCGAGCGACCAATCGCCGCCAGCATGCTTTCCTCTTCATGTTCCTTATTGATCCGCGCGGTAATGTCCGACGCCACTTTGATCACACTTTTTACTTGTTTGTCCTGGCCATAGACCGGCATGTAACTGGCTTCGAGCCAGACCTCCTTGCCGCTCTTGTTCAAACGCAGGAACGTCCCGCTGATCGGCTCGCCCCGGGCCAGGTCGCGCCATAACTTCGCGTACTCCTCGCTGCGATAAAACGCTTCTTCGCAAAAGATCCGGTGATGTTTGCCGCGCACTTCTTCGGCGCCATAACCCATGGTCTTGCAGAAGTTTTCATTGGCATCCAGAACGATGCCATCGGGGCTGAACTCGATCATCGCCATCGAACGGCTGATCGCTGCCAACTTGGCATTGGTTTCAGTCAAGGCGCAGCTGAAGCGCTCGATTTCCTTCAGGTCAGCCTTGTGATGTAGGTTGAACATGGTTGTATCACCTTCCGCGCGTTCTTTTGATTTGATGAAAGTTCAGGTCTTTCAGAATCCACCACTACGTTCCACAGAACAGGCACACGCATTCCTCCACGGGAGGAAGTTGTCAGGTGATAAATGATGATTAATCGGAGCGTCCATGCAGCAACGCTCTAATCAAGACATCCTTCTCTTGATAGCCCGGTTGAGGGCCAGCCCTAACGTTTTGAAGAAAGTCCATTTAGATAACGCTCCTTGTTGGTTCAGTGTCGGTGCCTCGGGTTGCGCACTCTGGCAGCATGAATCACGAACTAACCCTATGCACTCGGCATGCCTGGCACGACGGTCGACATAGTTAGTTATGGGTCAGCATAGCCAGCGCAAAGCCTGATGCAAGGCCACTAGTCGGCCAGTATCTGGCATTTTTTGCACAAAAATCGGTTCAGCCAGAAACAAAAAAAGCCTCCAGGAGGCTTTTGTGCAATGGCAAGCGAGATCTAGGCAAATTATTTCTGATAGAGGCAGGAGCCCGAGAACCGGGCTCCCGAATGGCGTGATCAGTGACCGAATACGTCTACTTTCTTGGCTTTTTTCTCCGCCCGCTTCTCAATCGCGGTCTTGGCCGGTTTCTTCTTCGCGGCTTTCTTTGAATCCATACCTTTGGACATGATGATGACTCCACTCACATGACTGTAGGCTCAGGTATACACCTATCCAGTGACGCACGTTCTTTTATAATCGCCGCCTCCTCCACCGCCAGTCCGATCCCATGCCCGACACCCAGTACAGCCTGCTCGACGAATCGTTATGGCCCTTGATGAACAAGTTTTACCGCCGCCACCAATCTTCGATGAAAGCCGTGCGCGAGGCGCAGCTGTGGGTGGCGCGACGTGGCGACATTGTTGCGGCGCTATGCCTGCGGCCGGTGGCGGGTGGGCGTTGGTTGACGGGGTTGTTTGTTGATCCGCAATGCCGTGAGCAGGGAGTTGCTGCGCAGTTGATCAGCATTGCGGTGAAGGATGTGACAGAGCCGGTGTGGCTGTTCTGCCATCCGGATTTGCGCGGGTTTTATGAGCGACGCGGGTTCAGTGTCGACCCCGCCCTGCCCCAGGCGATGGCGGAACGGTTGAGCCGGTATGCGCGGAGCAAACCGATGATTGCGATGGGGTTGAACCCTTGAAGCGGATAAAAACCAATATGGGAGCGAGCCTGATGGCGAAAGCGGTGTGTCAGACCAGTTTCTGCCACTGATGCACCGCATTCGCGAGCAGGCTCGCTCCCACAGGGGATTATTTGTGGACTCGGTTTATTCGTCCGCTGCGGGATCAAGGTCGGGGAATATCACTTCGGTAAAACCGAACTTGCTGAAGTCAGTAATCCGCGACGGGTACAACCGGCCGATCAAATGGTCGCATTCATGCTGCACCACCCGTGCATGAAAACCTGAAGCGACCCGCACAATCGGCTCGCCCTTCGGATCAAAGCCTTCGTAGCGAATCAGCTGAAAGCGATCCACCGCCCCCCGCAAACCGGGCACTGACAGACAGCCTTCAAAACCTTCTTCCGTCAACGTATTGAGCGGCGTGATCAGCGGATTGATCAGGATGGTCTGCGGTACCGCTTCGGCGTCCGGGTAACGTTCGCTGTGCTCGAAACCGAAGATCACCAGTTGCAGATCGACACCGACCTGCGGCGCGGCCAGGCCGACACCGCCGACGCTTTCCATGGTCTGGAACATGTCGTCGATCAGTTGCCACAGCTCAGGGCTGTCGAACATTTCGGGCGGAACCGGGGGGGCGATACGCAGCAGGCGCTCGTCGCCCATTTTAAGAATTTCACGAATCATGATCTGGCTTCGTCAGTGTCCGGCTTGATCGAGTGATCGCGACCCAGGCCCGAGACGTGTTGTTTGGGAGTTTCATCGAGTTCGCCGGGGACTTTCTCGCCCGCGTCCTTGCCTTCGCTCGACATGTGCTCGATCACCGCATTCATCTCCGCGCCGAGCAGCAGCACGGCAGCGGAAATGTAGAAGTACAGCAAGAGCACAATGATCGCCCCGATGCTGCCATACATCGCGTTGTAGTTGGCGAAGGTTTTGACGTAAAAAGCAAAGCCCAACGAGGCAATGATCCACACCACCACGGCCAATACCGAACCCGGCGTGATGAAGCGAAATTCCTGTTTGACGTCCGGCATCACGTAGTAGATCAGTGCCACGGCGACCATCATCAGAATCACGATGACCGGCCAGCGCGCGATGGTCCACAGGGTGACGATGAATTCCTCAAGCCCCACCTGCGCGGCGATCCAGCCCATCACCTGCGGCCCGAGCACCATCAGCGCCGCCGCCACCAGCAACATGCCGGCAATGCCGACGGTGTAGACGATCGACAACGGGAAGCGCTTCCAGACAGGTCTGCCTTCGACAACGTCATAAGCGGCGTTCATTGCGCTCATCATCAGGCGCACGCCGGCAGACGCGGTGTAGAGGGCAATGACGATACCCACCGAGAGCAAGCCGCCCTTGGACTGCTGCAGCTGATCAATCACCGGGTTGACCTGCTCCAGCGCTTGCGGCGGCAGCACCAGCTCCGACTGCAGGCGCAGCCAGGAGAAGAAGTCCGGCAGGTGCAGGAAACCGATCAGGGCAATCAGAAACAGGATGAACGGGAACAGCGAGAACAGCATCTGGTAGGCCAGTGCCGAGGCGTAGGTCGACATCTCGTCGTCGATGAATTCAGTGACCGTGCGCACCATCACCCGGTGCAGGGGCAGACCTTTCATGTTCGGAAAAATCATTCGCGTCTCCTTTCGCCGCAATACAGGTTGAAGTCGTGGCGACTCAGGGGCCGTTTTTTACATCACGGTAGCCTGTTTGGCGACCCTTGCAGGATAACCGCAGGCTTTTGACACAAAAACGGCCATCCTTGGATGGCCGCTCGTGTCTTTCGTTCAAGGCCGGATTACGCCTTGTCGACAGTGTTCTTCACTGCGTCTTTGGCTTTGCCAACAGCTTGCTGGGCTTCGCCTTTCTTCTCTTGGATTTTGCCTTCGACCTGCATTTTGTCATTGTCGGTAGCTTTACCGATGCCTTGCTTGACGTTGCCGACTGCTTCGTTGGCCATGCCTTTTACTTTATCGCCTGTGCTACTCATGGTGTTTCTCCTTGGTGCAGTTAGGGGAAAGTCATTACGTAATCATTGACAGGCCGCTTTTGCGCCAAGTTTCATTTATTTTTAGCGGCTCATTTCGTCGCAGCGAGCAGGTTGGGCTTTATGTTTACTCGCCCAGCCCCGAGAATGCGCACCTATGGGCGCCGTGCGCCAGAGAACCGATCCCGCAGGAATGTTATGAAACTCGATAAAAAGCTGGCCATTGCCCGTAGAAACCAGGAACTGGGCGGTGCCGTGCTCGGCGTCAACAACTGCCACTTCGCCGAACTGAACCGTAACCGCAACATCTGGTGGTTCGACCTGCCGGTGGCGCGTCTGGCCGTCGGTCAGTACGAGTGGATTCACCTGCTGATGCACACACCGGCTACCGACGAACTGCTGCACCTGAAAGTGCCGACCGTGTTTCTGCGTGAGAAGCTCGAAGGGCTGGTGATTCGTAACGAAGGCAAGCGCAAGGCTGCGTTGAGCCTGGAGTTGAGTGCGGACAAGGATTCGTATCTGCAGGACATGCGTCCGACGGGGACTAACGTGAATTTCGCGCCGTTTCGGCAGTAACAGAAAAAGCCAAAGCTTCGCGAGCAGGCTCGCTCCCACATTCAACCGCGCTCCGTCAGTTGAAATACGGTCAAAAGTGGGAGCGAGCCTGCTCGCGAAGACGCCATTACAGGCAACGCACATCTACAGTCTGCACCAACAAAAAGCCCCGCATCTGCGGGGCTTTTTGTTTACGCGGCGTTTTTCGCCTTGATCTTCTTCAGCTCTTCGTCGCGCAGTTCGCGGCGCAGGATCTTGCCGACGTTGGTGGTCGGCAGCGCATCGCGGAACTCCACCGAGCGCGGCACCTTGTAACCGGTGACGTTGGCGCGCATGTGCTCCATCACCTGTTCTTTGGTCAGCGTCACGCCTGGTTTGGCGACGATGAAAATCTTGATCGCCTCGCCCGACTTCTCGTCCGGCACGCCGATGGCTGCACACTGCAACACACCCGGCAGGGTTGCCAACACGTCTTCCAACTCGTTCGGGTACACGTTGAAACCGGAAACCAGAATCATGTCTTTCTTGCGATCGACAATACGCATGTAGCCATCCGGCTGGATCAGCGCGATGTCACCGGTCTTCAGCCAGCCGTCACTGTCGAGCATTTCATCGGTGGCGTCCTGACGCTGCCAGTAACCCTTCATCACCTGCGGGCCCTTGACGCACAGCTCGCCGATTTCACCCAGCGGCTGCTCGACACCGGCATCGTCGATGACTTTGCACAGGGTCGATGGCACCGGAATACCGATGGTGCCGATCTGGATGTGCTGGATCGGGTTGACCGTGGCCACCGGGCTGGTTTCGGTCATGCCGTAACCTTCGCAGATCGCACAACCGGTGACCGCTTTCCAGCGTTCGGCAGCGGCCAGTTGCAGGGCCATGCCGCCGGACAGGGTGACTTTCAGCGCCGAGAAATCCAGCTTGCGGAAACCTTCGTTGTTGCACAGCGCCACGAACAGTGTGTTCAGGCCGACGAAACCGCTGAACTTCCACTTCGACAGTTCCTTGACCATCGCCGGCAGGTCGCGCGGGTTGCTGATCAGGATGTTGTGGTTGCCGATCAGCATCATCGCCATGCAATGAAAGGTGAACGCGTAGATGTGGTACAGCGGCAGCGGCGTGATCAGGATCTCGCAACCTTCATTAAGATTGGAACCCATCAGCGCCTTGCATTGCAGCATGTTGGCGACGAGGTTGCGGTGGGTCAGCATTGCGCCTTTGGCCACGCCGGTGGTGCCGCCGGTGTATTGCAGCACCGCCACATCCCCGCTGTGCGGGTTGGCTTCTGCCACAGGCTGCCCCTGGCCCTTGCTCAGCACGTCGTTGAACTTGACGGCTTTTGGCAAGTGATAAGCCGGGACCATTTTCTTCACGTACTTGATGACGCTGTTGATCAGCAAGCGCTTGATTGGCGGCAGCAGGTCGGCGACTTCGGTGACGATGACGTGTTTGACGCCGGTTTTCGGCACCACGGCTTCGGCCAGGTGCGCCATGTTCGCCAGGCACACCAGCGCTTTGGCACCGGAGTCGTTGAATTGGTGTTCCATTTCCCGCGTGGTGTACAGCGGGTTGGTGTTGACCACGATCAGCCCGGCGCGGATGGCACCGAAAACGGCCACCGGGTATTGCAGAACGTTGGGCAGTTGCACGGCGATTCGATCACCGGGCTGCAAATCGGTATGCTGTTGCAGATACGCGGCAAACGCGCCGGACAATTCATACAATTCACCGTAGGTGATTGTCTTGCCCAGGTTGCTGAAAGCCGGTTTGTCGGCGAAGCGTTGGCAGGATTGCTTCAACACTGCCTGAATGTTCGGATACTCGTCTGGATTGATGTCGGCAGCAATTCCAGCCGGGTATTTATCCTTCCAAAAGTCTTCGATCATGGAAGCCCACTCCTCAGCAACGCGAATTCTTCACCGCATTTGATGCGATTATTATTGGTGTGTGTTTTGTATTGGTGAATCTGGCTTGTATATAGGCCGAGAAGTCACAAAGCGCGCCGAGAGTAGCAGCTTTGCCGAGGGTCGACTAGAGCCAAAAGCGGCCCCTACAGTCACATTGATGACTCAAGACTTTCTAGCAGTCATTTTAGAGCAAAAATCCTAGAACACCCCTAAGGCCCCTGAATTTTGGGCCTTGAAAGCAAAAGATCGCAGCCTTCGGCAGCTCCTACAGGAAACGCATTCCCATGTAAGAGCTGCCGAAGGCTGCGATCTTTGCGCTTTTGCCCTTTATGCGATATCGCGCAACTCACGCCGCAGAATCTTCCCGACCGGCGTCATCGGCAACGACTCACGCAACACAATGTGCTTGGGCACTTTGTACGCTGTGAAATTCTCCTTGCAATAAGCCTTCAGCTCTTCAAGGCTGACCCCGCTTTCCCGCGCCACCACGAACAATTTCACCGCCTCGCCCGAACGCTCGTCCGGCACACCGATCACCGCGCAGTTGGCGACTTTCGGGTGGGCCATGACCACGTCCTCGATCTCATTCGGATACACGTTGAAACCGGAAACGATGATCATGTCTTTCTTGCGATCCACAATGCGCACGAACCCGTCCGTATCGATGACCGCGATGTCGCCGGATTTGAACCAGCCCTCAGCATCCAGCACTTCGGCGGTGGCTTCGGGCTTGTTCCAATAGCCTTTCATGATCTGCGGGCCTTTGATGCACAACTCGCCACGCTCGCCCATGGGCTGCTCGACGCCGTCATCGTTGATCACTTTCAACAGCGTGCCCGGCACTGGCAAACCGACTGTGCCCAGACGCGACTGATCGCCGTACGGATTGGTGCAGGCCACCGGTGAGGTTTCGGTCAAGCCGTAACCTTCGGTGATGCGGCAACCGGTGATCTGCTCCCAGCGTTCGGCCGTCGCCTTCACCAGCGCCGTGCCGCCGGAGTTGGTCAGTTTCAGTGTGGAGAAATCCAGGGTCTTGAAATCCGGATGCTCCATCAATGCGACAAACAGGGTGTTGAGGCCCAGCAGCGCCGAAAACTTCCAGTTCTTCAACTCCTTGATGAACCCGCCAATGTCCCGTGGATTGGTGATCAGTACGTTGTGGTTGCCGGAAACCATCATGCACATGCAGTTCGCGGTGAAGGCATAGATGTGGTACAGCGGCAGCGGCGCGATCATCACTTCCTGGCCTTCGCGCAGCAGCGGCTGACCATCCGGGCCGAGTTGCGCAAGGCAGGCGCGCACTTGCTGCATGTTCGCCACCAGATTGCCGTGGGTGAGCATTGCCCCCTTGGCAAGGCCTGTGGTGCCGCCGGTGTATTGCAACACGGCGATATCATCGAGGCCGGCCTTCAGCGGCTTGATGCCCAGACCGCGCCCCATGCGCAGCGCGCTTTTGAAGGAGATCGCCTGCGGCAGTGAATACGCCGGGACCATCTTCTTCACTTTGCTGACCACGGTGTTGACCAGCCAGCCTTTGGCGGTGGGCATCAGGTCGCCCATCTTCGCTTCGATCAGGTATTGAATGTCGGTGTCGGGGAGCACTTCCTGGACTTTCTGGCCGAACATGTTCAGGTAGACCAACGCCCGCGCGCCGGAATCCTTGAATTGGTGGCGCATCTCCCGCGCGGTATACAGCGGGTTGGTGTTGACCACGATCAGCCCGGCACGCAACGCACCGAACACGGCAATCGGGTAATGCAGGACGTTGGGCATCTGCACCGCGATGCGATCCCCCGGCACCAGATCGGTATGCGCCTGTAGGTAACCGGCGAAGGCTGCGCTCTGGCGCTCAAGCTCGGCGTAGGTCAAGGTCACGCCCATGTTGCTGAACGCCGGGCGATCCGCGAACTTCTTGCAGGAACGCTCGAACACCTCGATCACCGACTTGAACTCCCCCATGTCGATGTCCAGCGGTACGCCGGCGGGGCGTTTGTCATTCCAGAAATCAGGTTGCATTGTTCTTGTCCTCTTTACCTGAGCCGATCCGGGCCGCTTTCTGTCATTTCTGAAAAAGCGGAGCTTCACGGACACTAGCAGTTATGGCCATTCAGGCAAATATGGGCGAGGTCCTCATTGATCGTGTGAATCTTCGTGCCGTGGCGTGGGCTGATCAGACGCGCTATACAATGTGCCGACTCTGAGCAAAGGAATCGCCATGACCCACGACACCTTATGGCTGGACGCGAGTGACCGCAGCCGCCTGTACGTCAATCGCTGGCTGCCGCCCGGGCCACTCAAAGCGGTGATCCTGCTGGCCCACGGCATGGCGGAACACAGCGCTCGATATGCCCGATTAGCCGACACGTTTTGCGACAAAGGTTACGGCGTGTATGCCCCGGATCTTCGCGGACATGGCAAAACCGCCGATAACGGCACCCTCGGACATTTCGCCGATGACGACGGCTGGTGCAAAGTCGTCGGTGATCTTGCCAGTCTCAACCAGCACATCGGCCAGCAGCACCCCGGCGTGCCGATCATCCTGCTCGGACACAGCATGGGCAGTTACCTCGCCCAGGGTTATCTGCTGCATCACAGCGCCAGTCTGCATGGGGCAATTCTCAGTGGCTCGAATTTTCAACCAGTGGCGCTCTATGGTGCGGCGCGGCAAATCGCCCGTCTGGAGAAGCTGCGCCAGGGCGGCAAGGGACGCAGCGCGCTGATCGAGTGGCTGTCGTTCGGCTCGTTCAACAAAAAATTCAAACCGGTGCGCACACCTTTCGACTGGCTGAGCCGCGATCCGGCTGAAGTCGACAAGTACGCCAGCGACCCACTGTGTGGTTTTCGCTGCACCAATCAGCTGTGGATCGACTTGCTCGGCGGCTTGCAGCAAATCAGCAAAGCGTCCAATCTCGCCCAGATCGCTCCGGGCCTGCCGTTGCTGGTAATCGGTGGTGAATGTGATCCGGTGAGCGATGGCAAACGTCTGAAAGATCTGGCTGATGCATTGCGCTCGGCCGGCAGCCAGAACCTGCAACTGAAGATCTACCCGCAGGCGCGGCACGAATTGTTTAACGAAACCAATCGCGACGAAGTGATCGCCGATGTGCTGGCCTGGATCGACCAGACCCTGAGCCATCCACGCCCTCAGCGCAGCGAATAAATTTTTGTGGATTGATCCAATCCATCACAGGAATCGAGACCGATGACCCAGGTTACCAACATCCCTTACGAAGCCCTCGAAGTCGGCCAGACCGCCAGCTACAGCAAGACTGTCGAAGAGCGTGACATTCAGCTGTTCGCCGCGATGTCGGGCGACCATAACCCGGTGCACCTGGACGCCGAGTTCGCCGCCGCCAGCATGTTCAAGGAGCGCATCGCCCACGGCATGTTCAGCGGCGCGCTGATCAGTGCGGCGGTGGCCTGCGAACTGCCTGGGCCGGGCACCATTTATATCGGTCAGCAGATGAGCTTTCAAAAGCCGGTGAAGATTGGCGATACCTTGACTGTACGTCTGGAAATTCTCGAGAAGCTGCCGAAGTTTCGCGTGCGCATTGCCACTCGCGTGTTCAACCAGCGTGATGAGTTGGTCGTGGATGGCGAGGCCGAGATTCTGGCGCCGCGCAAGCAGCAGACAGTGACGCTGCCGACGTTGCCGGCGATCAGCATTGGCTGATTGATTGCGCTGCGTCAGGAAAATCTTTCCACCCAGACATAAAAAAACGCCAGGCTAGCTGGCGTTTTTTATACAGCCTACGAACGCTTACGAGCGTGCGCGGGCCTGGTTACGCAGGGCTTTCACCTGGTCGTGGTTACGTTGTACGCCGTGGTACTGACGTTCAACCAGATCACGAATACCGACCAGGTTGTGTTTGTTGATTTTTTCGATGGCTTCACGATAAGCCTTGAGGGCGTGGTCTTCACCGCGCTCGGCTTCGTTCAGCACGGCTTCTTCGTCTTTGCCGGTAAACATGGCTTTGACGTCGACCCAGCGACGGTGCAGGTCACCGCTGACACTGGTGGAGGTTTCCGGATCGCCACCCAGTTTGCGAACTTCAGCTTGCAGCTCGGCAGCGGCAGTGGCGCAATCGGCGGAGCGAGTCGCGAACAGGGTTTTCAGTTCAGGATGCTTGATGTCTTCAGCGCAAGTCTTGAACCCTTCCTGACCGTCTTTGCTGGTTTCGATCAGGTCGTTCAGTACAGAGATGGCTTCTTTATTAACGTCGGTCATTTTTCAATTCCTTGCGGGTTGATGAAAGATGCAAGGGATATTGCAGAGTGCGTGCCAGCTTTCTTATTTTTTAAAAACCTTTATAAATCAACAATTTAAAGATAAATGAACTATCTGTATCTCGGTAATTTGCATGATCTGTCATTTGGCCTGCATGCAGAATGCCTGTATTTTTCAATCTGATTTGAATCCAGACGAAAACCGATGAATCCAGAAAAACTCGAACTGCTGATCACCCGCGAAATGCCCTTCGGCAAATACAAGGGCCGGATCATTGCCGACCTGCCAGGGCCTTACCTTAACTGGTTTGCCCGAGAGGGGTTTCCCCACGGCGAACTCGGTGGCTTGCTGGCATTGATGCAGGAGATCGACCACAACGGCCTCTCGGACTTGCTCGAACCACTGCGCGCCAAACACGGCAAACCTGCCCCGCGCCACTGAAGCGCCCTTCTCTATCAGAGTTAAGCCGACCATGCCTGATAACACCCGCCGCGCCCGTGATGAAGACTTCTGGCAAACGTTCAGCAATCGCTACGACGCTCAATCCGCGCCGATAAACCTGGAGAACGGTTACTTCGGGCGCATGTCGCGCACGGTGATCGAGGAGTATCAGCGCAACATCGAGATGATCAACAACAGCAACTCGGTGTATGTACGCCAACGCTTCGAACAGCACGACAACCTCGAGATCCGGGCACAGTTGGCCGAGCTGATGGGCGTGCGTGCGCAGAGTATCGCGTTCACCCGCAACGCCACCGAAGGCCTGCAATCGCTGATCCGCAACTACAACCGCCTGCAACCGGGCGATGAGGTGTTGATCTGTGATCTGGAGTACGACACGGTCAAGGGGGCCATGCGCTGGCTGGCAAGGCATCGCGGCGTCGAGGTGATCGAGATAGCGCACGCGCATCCGGCCAGTTTCGACAGCCTGCTGGAGACGTATCGCGAGACGTTCATTCGCCACCCGAAACTCAAGTTGATGGCGCTGACCCATGTTACCCACCGCACCGGCCTGGTAATGCCGGTACAGGCGATTGCCGCGCTGGCCAAGGAACATGGCGTCGATATCATCCTCGACGGCGCCCATGCGCTGGGTCAGATCGAATTCGATCTCGAAGCCATGGGTATCGCGTTCGCCGGCTATAACCTGCACAAATGGATCGGCGCGCCGCTGACCCTCGGCTTTCTCTATATCGCTCCGCAACGCCTGGCTGATATCGATCCGGACATGGGCGAGATGCATTACCCACGCAACGACATCCGCGCACGCACGTCGTACAGCACGCCGAACATCCCGGCGCTGATGACTTTGCCGCTGGTGTTCGAGGAACATCGTTCACTTGGAGGCGCTGCGGCCAAAGGTGCGCGGCTCAACTACCTGCGCAATCTTTGGGTCAGCGCCGTGCGACACTTGCCCGGTATCGAAGTCATGACCCCGGATGATCCGCGACTGTATTGCGGGATCACGGCGATGCGGTTCACCCGCCATGACGATCAACAGTTGATGGCCGAGCGACTGCTCAATGAATACAAGCTGTTCACCGTGGTGCGCACCGGCGCCGCGTGTGGGCCATGCATCCGTATTACGCCGGGGGTGACCACCACCGCCATCGACATGCAGTTACTGACCCGCGCGCTCAACGAGCTGCGTTGACTGGCTCAAACCGTGTACTTGTCGAAGTCCTCGGGTTTGATCTGCGACGACACCGAGAAGGTGTCGATGCCGATAGTCAGGTGGCCGAAGAAGCCGTCCTCGTGCGACTCTCGACCGATCGGCCAGACCGCCAGCGTCGAGGCTTCACCGTTCTGGCTGGCATAGAGAACGTCCTCGGCGTTGTTCAGCGGCAACGACGCTCGCCCGCGGTAGGCCTGGGCATTGAGCACTGACCGGGAAACCACCTCGGGAAAATACAGCTGGCCGACCCAGGCGACATTGCGCTCCTCCAGGTATTCGTTACCGGCAACGATGCGCACCGCCACATGGATGTGCAGCGCGCGCCCGGCATAGAACCCGGGATAGACGGTGGTAAATCGGGCGCGGCCCATGTGATCACAGAACTGGCTGCCGCGCAGGTAAGTGTCATCGTCCGTGCGCGGGATAGAGCCGATGGCCGCGACATCGACTTCCGCGTCCGGATTGAGGCGGCTCCAGCCCGAGTACGCGCCCCTTGCGTTGCAATGCCAGATATCCACCAGCGCACCGTTGACGGGCTCGCCGGTCATGGCATCAACGATGGTCAGACGCAGGATCAGCGGCACCCCTTCAGCACCTTCGCTGATGTTGCGCCGCAAGAGTTTGGGGTTGCGAAAGAATGGCCCGGCGATTTGCTCGGGAGCCAGTTGATACAGCGACTGCTGCGCGGTTGATGCGAGATCTCGCTCCATGAGTACGTCCTCTCTTCCATAAGATGAACGCAAGGTTAGCGCCACGAAAAATTTGCGGTGCGGTAACTATGTATCGCTGAGTAACCGATGACCTGGTTCATTAGAAGCAAGATCAAAAGATCGCAGCCTCGTTTCACTCGACAGTTCCTACAGAAAAACTGTCACGCCTCCTGTAGGAGCTGCCGCAGGGTGCGATCTTTTGATGTGGTTTTTAAACAAGGGAGCGCCCGTTTTCTACAGGCAAAAAAAAACGGTGCACCGACCAAGCGCACCGTAAAGCCGTAGAACACACAACGAAGTGTCAGGTATTGATCAGTCCAGCAGCGCCAACGCTTCGGCGGTGCATTCCTGAATGCGGGCCCAGTCGCCGTTCTTGATCCACTCAGGATCAAGCATCCAGCTACCGCCCACGCACATGACGTTTTTCAGCGCCATGTAGCTCTTGATATTGGCCGGGCCGACGCCGCCAGTCGGGCAGAATTTCACTTCGCCGAACGGACCGCCGAGGGCTTTGATCGCGGCCACGCCGCCGCTGACTTCCGCCGGGAACAGCTTGAAGCGGCGATAACCCAGACCGTAGCCTTCCATGATCCCGGAGGCATTGCTGATGCCTGGCAACAGCGGAATCGGGCTGTCGACACTGGCTTCGAGCAGGTCACGGGTAATGCCTGGGGTGACGATGAATTGCGAGCCGGCCGCTTCAGCTGCCGCGAGCATGTTGCGATCCAGCACAGTGCCGGCGCCGGTCATGAGCTCCGGGCGCTGGTCACGCAGGATCTGGATGGCCTTGAGCCCGAACTGTGAGCGCAGGGTGACTTCCAGCGCGGTCAGACCACCGGCAGCGAGGGCGTCGGCCAGCGGCAGCACGTCCTGTTCGCGGGCGATGGTGATCACCGGCAGGATCCGTGCCTTGGCGCAGATGCTGTCGATCAGGGCAACTTTGTCCGCCATGGAAACGGTCGGGGATAGGGTTGTCATAGCGGCTGTTCCTTGGCTCATGGGCACCAGTAAATCTCTAACGTAGGTTGCAGAAACGCGCGCACCGGCATGGCCGCGACGTCATCGGATGCCAGCGCGGCATTCAGGGTGGTCAGTTTCGACTGACCGGAAATCGACAGAATCTTGTGTTTGGCCGAAGCCAGCAGCGCACGGCTCATGGTCAGGCGCTGACGCGGCACACTTGGCGCCAGCATCGGCCAGCAACGACGCGTGCCGTCGGTTTGCAGCGCCTGGGCCAGGTTCGGGCTGTCGGGGAACAGCGACGCGGTGTGGCCGTCATCGCCCATGCCCAGCACCAGCACATCAATCGGCGGCAATTCGGCGAGCAGACGGTCAGCCTGTTCGGCAGCCTGCTCGACATTCGCCGCAGCGCTGTAGAGGCTGAGGAATTGCGTCTTGGCGGCCGGGCCCTTGAGCAAATATTGCTTGAGCAGACCGGCGTTGCTGTCGGCATGTTCAACCGGCACCCAGCGCTCGTCGGCGAGAGTCACGACGACCTTCGACCAGTCCAGCTCCTGCTTGGCCAAGTGCTGGAAAAACGCCACCGGGCTGCGCCCGCCGGACACCACCAGCACCGCGTTGCCGCGTGCGGCGATGGCATCGCTCAGTTGCTTGGCCACATTCAGCGCCAGACCTTCGGCCAACAGCACCGGGCTCCTGAATGCGTGGGCATTCACGCCCGCAGGCAGTTTCACATCAGATATCGCCATACCACGACCTCCCGTCCCGCGTGATCAATGCAATGGAGCTCATCGGCCCCCACGACCCGGCCGCGTACGGCTTGGGCGCGTCACCGGATTTTTTCCACCCGGCGATCAACTGGTCACACCACTTCCACGCGGCTTCGATTTCATCTTTACGGACAAACAGGTTCTGATTGCCGTTCATCACTTCCAGCAACAACCGCTCGTAGGCATCGGGGATCCGCGCGCTACGCCAGGTGTCGGAGAAATTCAGTTGCAGCGGACCGCTGCGCAATTGCATGCCTTTGTCCAGGCCCTGCTCTTTGGTCATCACGCGCAAGGAAATACCTTCGTCCGGTTGCAGGCGGATGATCAGTTTGTTGCTGATCTGCAGGCGCTGCTCGGGGGCGAAGATGTAGTGCGACGGTTCCTTGAAGTGGATGACGATCTGCGAGAGTTTCTGCGGCATGCGTTTACCGGTACGCAGGTAAAACGGCACGCCGGCCCAGCGCCAGTTGCGGATGTCGGCACGCAGGGCGACGAAGGTTTCGGTGTCGCTCTGGGTGTTGGAATTCGGTTCTTCGAGGTAGCCCGGTACGGATTTGCCTTCGCTGTGTCCGGCGATGTACTGGCCGCGCACGACCTGAGTGGTCAGGCCTTCCGGGCTGATCGGCGCCAGCGCCTTGAGCACTTTGACTTTCTCGTCACGGATGCTGTCGGCGGACAGGTCGGCCGGCGGGTCCATGGCGATCAGGCAGAGCAGCTGCAACAGGTGATTCTGGATCATGTCGCGCAGTTGGCCGGCCTTGTCGAAATAGCCCCAGCGGCCTTCGATACCGACCTTCTCGGCCACGGTGATTTCCACGTGGGAGATGTAATTCTGGTTCCACTGGGTTTCGAACAGGCTGTTGGCGAAACGCAGGGCGATCAGGTTCTGAACGGTTTCTTTGCCCAGATAGTGGTCGATACGGTAGGTGCGGTTCTCCGGAAAGAACTGCGCCACGGCGTCGTTGACCTTGCGCGAGGATTCCAGATCGGAGCCGATCGGTTTTTCCAGGACCACGCGGGTGTTTTCTGCCAGCCCGACATTCGCCAGGTTCTCGCAGATCGCGCCGTACACCGCCGCCGGAGTGGCGAAGTAGGCAATCATGCGTTGCGTGCTGCCGGCCATTTCGGCCAGCGCGACGTAATCTTCAGCCTTGAGGAAGTCGACGTGCAGGTAGGTCAGGCGCGCCAGAAAACGTTCGGCGACGGCCTCGTTCAACTCGTTGCCGACGTAGCGGCGCAATTCGGCGGAGATGAATGCCAGGTGCTGCTGCTCGGTGCCGTCTTCACGGGCCAGCGCGATGATGCGCGTGTCCTCGTGCAACAGGTCAGCGCCATCGAGGTGATAAAGGGCAGGAAACAACTTGCGCAGGGCCAGATCGCCAAGAGCGCCGAACAAGGCAAAGGTGCACGGTTCAACCGTAATCGAAGGCATGATGTTTGTTCTTTTATCAAGTTAAGCTACAAATACCTTTTTTCAAGGCATCACTCAAGGGAAAATGTAGTAATAAACACAACATTTTCGCAAAATATAGATTCCGAGTGGTGGTCGGTCGGAGCCATCAGTAGGATAGGCCACCGTTACGGGCGATATCAAAGGCCCAATTTGCATAGCCCGGCGCACCTTTGCGCAGGTGAATTAGGAATTCCATATGGATCGCGTGCGAAATTTACTGGAACAGATCCAGAGTCGCCTTGAAGACCTGAACAAGGCCGAACGCAAAGTCGCCGAAGTGATCCTGCTCAACCCGCAGCAGGCCACCCGCTTCAGCATCGCCGCCCTCGCCCAGGCTGCGTCGGTGAGTGAGCCGACGGTCAACCGTTTTTGCCGCTCGTTCGGCGTCAGCGGCTACCCCGAGCTCAAGCTGCAACTGGCGCAGAGCCTGGCCAGCGGCGCGGCGTATGTCAGCCGGGCGGTCGAGGCCGATGACAATCCCGAAGCGTACACGCAGAAGATTTTCGGCAGTGCCATTGCCTCACTGGACAGCGCTTGTCAGGCGCTTGATCCGAACCTGATCAGCCGTGCCGTCGACCTGTTGATTCAGGCGCGGCAGATTCACTTCTTCGGCCTCGGGGCTTCGGCGCCGGTGGCCCTGGATGCGCAGCACAAGTTTTTCCGTTTCAACCTGGCGGTGACAGCGCATGCCGATGTATTGATGCAGCGGATGATTGCTTCGGTTGCGCACACCGGCGAGCTGTTCGTGATCATCTCCTACACCGGCCGCACCCGTGAACTGGTGGAAGTGGCGCGCATTGCTCGCGAGAACGGTGCTTCGGTGCTGGGTTTGACCGCCGAGAATTCGCCGCTGGCCAAGGCCAGTACCTTGAGCCTGAACATCCCATTGCCTGAAGACACCGACATTTATATGCCGATGACTTCGCGGATCATTCAGTTGACCGTACTGGATGTGTTGGCGACCGGGATGACGCTGCGTCGCGGGGTGGATTTCCAGCCGCATCTGCGCAAGATCAAAGAGAGCTTGAATGCGAGCCGGTATCCGGTTGGGGATGAGTTCAACTGAGGTCTGATGATTCTTTATTGAATGATCCGGCCTCATCGCTGGCAAGCCAGCTCCCACAGTGTCGGCGTCGTACGCAAAATCGATGACTACCACCGAACCTGTGGGAGCTGGCTTGCCAGCGATGGGGCCAGCAGCAACAGTACAAATTCAGGCAGCCGCCCACGCCTGCAAACTCAAATGCGCCTTCTCCCCCGGCGCCAGATGCAGACTGTCGGTGCCCCCCGCCGCCGCTTCAACACACACAAACTCCAACACCTCATCCCAGCTAACGCCCAGCAACGGCCGCGAGCCCGGATGCCACACCACCGTGTCTGCACTGTCACCCGTATCGATGCACAACTCGCGCTGCCAGGCGTGATCCTTGAGCTGTAATTCGCCGTCGTGCTGGAACACCCGCTGACAGCCGCCGTCGACCCGCAACTCGCCTTCCTGCTGGCAAGCCTGGCGGTTCAACTGGTCATAACCTTGCGCGCCTTCGAGCCCAGACAGCGCTATCTCACCGACATCACCAATACGCCAGTAAGCGTGCAAAGCCTGGCTCAACTGGCATGGCATGTCGTCCTGGTGCTCGGTGCTCAAGCGCAACTCCATGCGTTCCCCAAGGTGAGCGTGGAGGTCAACCTGCCAGTCGCACAATTGCAATTGCCAGTGCAGGCGCACGCCATCTTCAGCGCTGCTGCTGTCTAGCAACTTCCAGTCGAGCAGGCGCGCCCAACCATGGGAAGGCCACGCGTTTTCGCTTGGATGGCGGCCATACCACGGCCAGCACACCGGCACGCCACCACGAATCGCACCCACATGCGGCCACTTCGCCGCACACCACAACCACGGCTTTTGCCCGCGCGGCTGAAAGTGCAGCAACTGCGCGCCCTGACGACTGAACACCGCCTGACACAGCGGATGATCGATCACCAAAACGTCGCGCATCTGATAGCGCTCCCAAGCGAAAACAGGTTGCTCGCGCAGGGATTTGAAGAAGCGTTGCAGCGGATGCTCATGCATGGGACCACAGTCCTGAAATCGTCTTTCACAGGGCGGCGCCTGCCCCAAAAAAAAGCGGACAGCCTAAGGGGCGCTCTCAATTGTTTTTCCCACCGTGGCGGGTACAAACAATTGAGAACGCCCCTCGCTGTCCGCAAATATGCGCACATAGAGAGGAGCTTATCGCAGACGCGTTAGAACACCGACTGAATTTTCAGGCCGGCGACCAGAGCGTTGTCCACTTCATCAACACCGCCCGGGTGTGTGATGTATTGCAGGTTAGGACGCACGGTCAGCCAGTTGGTGACGTGGAAGCCGTAGTTGATCTCGTAGTTGTATTCGGTTTCACGAATTGGCGAGAACGCGGCATTGTCGTAGTCGGACACACCGTTGGAAGCGTTCAGCAGTTCAGCGTTGCGCTTCACGTCCTTGTTGACGTGGATACGCGCCGCGCCGATACCGACGTCATCCTTGGGACGTGCGTCGAACGGGCCTTTGTAGACAAACATCACCGACTGATAGTTGTCGATGAAGTTGGTGTCCTTGTCGTGGAACGTGGCGTTGGCCGCGATGTTCAGGCCGCGGGTCGCATCACCGTTATGGCTGGTGAGTTGCTGTTGCGCCACGAACCAGTAACCGCTTTTGCTGCTGTGGGTCTTGTAGGCATCGCCAGTAGTGGCAGCGTCGAAACCATTGATGTCTTCACGAACATCATCAGCGTCCGCCGTGCTCTTGTAGTAACCGACGCGGTATTCGCCCGGCAGGCTGTTAACCTTCGGCGACCAGACCAGTTCGACCGGCAAAACGGTGCCTTTGGTGCCGCTGCCGCTGAGTTTGAAGCCGTTGCCGTGCTCAAGTTGCGACGGGTTCTGGTTGTACGCACCGATCTGAGCGTAGAGCTCATCATTGATGTTGTACTTCACACGGATCGCGGCCTGGCTGACGGGCCAGTTGTACCAGATGTTGGTCGCCCAGTTACCCACTTGCGAACCGCAGAACGCCAGGTTCTGGAAGTCGCATGGGAAGGTGTTGAAGTCTTCGCCTTCACCGAAGTAACCGGCCTTGACGTCGAGTTTGTTGTCGAAGAACTGGTGCTGAATCCACAACTGGGTCAGACGCACCATGTGGCCACGGCCATAGACTTCCTGCGACGAACTCAAGGTGCCGGCACGTGGATCACCAACACGGTCGTTGGAGATGTTGTAGCCGTTACGGTTGGTCAGTTGGATCTTGGCCTGAGTGTTGTCCCAGCCCCACAGCTTTTGCAGATCGAGTGCCACGCCCAGACCGAACTGGTCAGCGTAACGCGCAGTCTTGTCGTCGTTGAAGCCACCGTTCAGGTTGCCACCGACTTCCCCAACGTAGTCGGCCTTGATGTCGATACCCTGCTCGATCAGCTTGGTCCGCTCGCCACCCCAGTCACCGGTCATCCATTTGGAGTCGGAGCTGAAAGCATCCGCCGCCATCGCATTGCCGGCCAGCACCAGTGCTGCCGCAGCTGACACTTGGCAGATCAACCGGGCATTGACGTGTTTCATTTTCATCCCTACATCCTCGTCTTTATTGTTATTAACTGTTTTTATCTAACGCGGTTTACATAAAGTGCGATGGATTACAGGCAATCCACCGCGTGCTCCTTTGTGGGAGCGAGCCTGCTCGCGAATGCGGTGTATCAGGCGACATCAGTGCTGGATGTCAGACCGCTTTCGCGAGCAGGCTCGCTCCCACATTTGTTCTTCACCGGCCTTTGAATTGGGCCACGTTCGCAGACCGCGCATCGGTCTGTGCTTGACTGGCAACGCCCAACCGCTCGCCAGTCTTGGCATCAAACAACAACACTTTCGACGGATCGAATTGCAGCGTCAGGCTCCCGCCCACTTGCGGCGCCACGTCTGGCGCCAGACGGCAGCAGACCTTGGTGTCGTTCAGATTGACGAACACCAGCGTGTCCGGACCGGTCGGCTCGGTAACCTGCACTTCAGCGCGAATGCTCGGCAGGCCGTTGCCCTCGCCGTTCGCCAGAACGATCTGTTCCGGGCGCAGGCCGAGGATCACTTCGCGGTCTTCAAGACCGGCGTCCTGCATGCCCATCGGCAGTTCGCAACGGGCCTGGCCACTGTCGAGCAGCGCCAACAGACGACCGTCCTTGCGTTGCAGACGCAGCGGGATGAAGTTCATCGGCGGCGAACCGATGAAGCTCGCCACGAACAGGTTGGCAGGGTCGTTGTAGATCTCTTTTGGCGTGCCGAACTGCTGAATGATGCCGTCTTTCATCACCGCCACTTTATCGCCCAGGGTCATCGCTTCGATCTGGTCGTGGGTCACGTACACCGTGGTGGTTTTCAGGCGCTGGTGCATCAGTTTCATTTCGGTGCGCATCTCGACGCGCAGCTTGGCGTCGAGGTTGGACAGCGGTTCGTCGAACAGATAAATCTTCGGCCGACGCGCCAACGCACGGCCCATCGCCACACGCTGTTGCTGACCACCGGAGAGCTGGCCCGGCTTGCGGTTGAGCAAGTGTTCGATCTGCAACAGCTTGGCCACGCGAGCGACTTCTTCGTCGATCGCCGACTGCGGCATCTTGCGAATCTTGAGACCGAACTCGATGTTCTCGCGCACGCTCATGGTCGGGTACAAGGCGTAGGACTGGAACACCATGGCGATGTCGCGATCCTTGGGGCTCATGCCGCTGACGTCTTGATCGCCAATCATGATCGCGCCGCCGGTGATGGTTTCCAGCCCGGCGATGCAGTTCATCAGCGTCGACTTGCCGCAGCCCGACGGGCCGACGAGGATCAGGAACTCACCTTCCTTGATCGACAGTTCGATGTTCTTCAGGGTGTCCGGCAGGCCGGGGCCATAAGTCTTGTTTACGTTGCGAAGTTCGAGCGTTGCCATGATTACCCCTTGACCGCGCCGGCCGTCAGCCCGCGCACGAAATACTTGCCTGCGACCACATAGACCAGCAGGGTCGGCAGGCCGGCGATCATCGCCGCTGCCATATCAACGTTGTATTCCTTGGCGCCGGTGCTGGTATTGACCAGGTTGTTCAGCGCCACCGTGATCGGTTGCGAATCACCGCTGGAGAACACCACACCGAACAGGAAGTCGTTCCAGATCTGGGTGAACTGCCAGATCAGGCAAACCATGATGATCGGCGTCGACATCGGCAGAATGATCCGCCGAAAAATGGTGAAGAACCCTGCGCCATCAAGGCGTGCGGCTTTCACCAATGCATCGGGAATGCTCACGTAGTAGTTACGGAAAAACAGCGTGGTAAACGCCAGGCCGTAAACCACATGAATGAACACCAGGCCGGTAGTGGTGCTCGCCAGGCCCATCTTGCCGAGGGTGAACGAGGCCGGCAGCAGCACGGTCTGGAACGGCAGGAAGCAGCCGAACAGCAGCAGGCCGAAGAACAGTTGCGAACCGCGGAAGCGCCAGAACGACAGCACATAGCCGTTCAACGCACCGATGGCGGTGGAGATGATCACGGCCGGGACGGTGATCTTGATCGAGTTCCAGAAGTAGCCGTCGACGGTGGCCCAGGCTTTCACCCAGCCGATGCCGGTGACCACGGTCGGCCAGCTCAGCAGGTTGCCGGTGCCGATGTCTTCCGGGGTCTTGAAGCTGGTCAGCAGCATGACCACCAGCGGCACCAGATACAGGAGCACCGCGAGGATCAGCACCGCGTAGATCGCGATGCGACTCAGGCTGATGGGGGATTTGGCAGCGAGACTAGTCATTACGCTTGGTCCTCAGCTCGGAGTACAGGTAAGGCACGATGATCGCGAGAATCGCACCGAGCATCAGAATCGCACTGGCCGAGCCCATGCCCATCTGGCCGCGACTGAAGGTGAAGGAGTACATGAACATCGCTGGCAGGTCGGAGGAATAACCCGGACCACCGGCCGTCATCGCCGCGACCAGGTCGAAGCTCTTGATTGCGATGTGCGCCAGAATCATCACGGCACTGAAGAACACCGGACGCAGGCTTGGCAGCACGACTTTCCAGTAGATGCGCGGCATGCTCGCGCCATCGATCTGCGCGGCACGGATGATCGATTGGTCAACCCCGCGCAGGCCGGCGAGGAACATCGCCATGATGAAGCCCGAGGCTTGCCATACAGCCGCGATCACCAGGCAATACACCACGCGATCCGGGTCGATCAGCCAGTCGAGACGGAAGCCTTCCCAGCCCCAGTCACGCAACAATTTGTCCAGGCCCATGCCCGGGTTGAGCAGCCACTTCCACGCGGTACCGGTGACGATCATCGAGAGCGCCATCGGGTACAGGTAAATGGTGCGGATAAAGCCTTCACGACGGATACGCTGGTCGAGGAACACCGCCAGCAATACGCCGATCACCAAGGTGATGCCGATGAACATACCGCCGAACATCGCGAGATTCTTGCTCGCGACCCACCAGCGATCGTTGTCGAACAACCGCGCGTATTGCGCCAGACCGGCCCACTTGTAGTTGGGCAGGAATGTCGAGGTGGTGAACGACAGCACGAACGTCCACAGGATGTAGCCATAGAAGCCCACCAGCACGATGAACATGCTCGGCGCCAGCACCAGTTTAGGTAGCCAGCGCTGCAATGCATCGAACGGCGAGGCTTTGCTGAACACAGCAACAGAACTCATGGGGAAATCCATAAAAAAGAGAAGAGCAGCTACAAGCTGCAAGTTTCAAGCTGCAAGATAAGCAGGGCAGTGCTCTTACTTGCAGCTTTCAACTTGCCGCTTGCCACTAAGGCTTATTTGGCCGACTTGATCGCCGCGCCGAGTTTCTTGGCGGTGTCGGCCGGGTCGGCTTTCGGGTCGTTGATGTAGTTGGTGACTACGTCAAAAAACGCGCCTTGTACGGCCAGCGTGGTCGCCATGTTGTGCGCCATGCTCGGCTGCAGGCCGCCGGACTTGGAGTCCGCCAGGAAGTCCTTGGCAGCAGTTTGTGCGCAGGAGTCGAAACCGAGTTTCTCCATGTCGTTCAACATGTCGATTCGTACCGGGATCGAGCCTTTGTTGATGCTGAAGACTTTCTGGAAGTTTTCACCCAGCACGACTTTGGCGATGTCCTGCTGACCAGCCGCGGTGCCCGCGTCTTTCTGCTTGAACACGGCCAGCGAGTCGATGTTGTAGGTGAACGCCTTATCGGTGCCCGGGAACGCTACGCACTGGTAGTCCTTGCCGGCAATTTTCTTCGCGGCGGTCCATTCGGACTTGGCCCAGTCACCCATGATCTGCATGCCGGCCTTGCCGTTGATGACCTTGGCCGCTTCCAGGTTCCAGTCCTGACCTTTGCCGTCGGCGTCCATGTAAGTCGCGACTTTCTTCAGCTCGGTCAGCGCCTTGACCATTTCCGGGCCAGTCAGCGCAGCGTTGTCGAGGTCGACGAGGGCTTTCTTGTAGCCATCAACGCCCATGACCGAAAGCACAACGGCTTCGAACACGGTGCTGTCCTGCCAAGGCTGACCGCCGTGCGCCAGCGGGATGAAGCCCGCAGCCTTGAGCTTGTCGCCAGCGGCGTAGAATTCTTCGAGGGTGGTAGGGGCTTTATCGATGCCGGCTTTCTTGAAGACTTCCGGATTGATCCACAGCCAGTTCACACGGTGAATGTTCACCGGCACGGCCACGTAATCACCGTCGTACTTCACGGTATCGGAGACTTTCTTGTCGAGCAGGCTGTCCCACTTTTCCGACTTGGCAACGTCCTTCAGAACGTCGGTGTCGAGCAGGCCGGTCGACGCCCATTCCTGGATGTCCGGGCCTTTGATCTGGGCAACGCCTGGCGGGTTGCCGGCCACTGCACGGCTTTTCAACACAGTCATGGCAGTCGCACCGCCACCACCGGCGACAGCGCCGTCTTTCCAGGTGAAACCGTCTTTTTCGACTTGGGCCTTGAGCACATCAACGGCAGCTTTTTCGCCACCTGAGGTCCACCAGTGCACGACTTCCACCGAACCTTTGGATTCGGCAGCGGAAACACTGAGAGGCAGAATTGCGAGCGGGAACAGGGAGGCGACAGAAATGACAGTAGCGAGGCGAGAAATCGCATTCATCTGAGATGTACCTTTCTTGTTGTTATGCATTGCAAGTCTGGTGCTTGCGCTGCACAGGAGTTTAAACAGGGCGATTCCCCTCGCAGGTAACGAAGGGACGCGCGAATGTCACCACATGGTTACACAGGAATGCTCTGGGACAAGCGCGCCAGCGCAGTGGCCATGCTAGGTGCCAAGGGTAGACGCGGGATCAGCACCGCCTGCCAGGCGTGGTACAGATCGGGTTTGCCCGGCCAGATATCGGCACTTGGAATGTTTTGCGGATTGAGTTCGTGGTGCCAACTGCCGTCGCAACGGTCGATGAAATTCACATCGCAAAAATCCCAGAACAGGCGGTACCAGGTTTCATATTGCTCATCGCCGGTGCGCTTGAGCAAAGCGCTGGCCGCAGCGCTGGCCTCGGCATGCGTCCAGTGCAAGCGATGGCGGACCACGGCTTTGTTGTTCCAGTCGAGGGTGTAGACGATGCCCGGCGCGCCATCGACATCCCAACCGTAACGGCAGTTTTGCTCGAAGAGTTTCTGCGCGTCGGTGGCGAGCCAACCGGGGGTAAGCATGCCGGCCTGCACTCGCGCCGCTTCGAGGTGCAGCAACAGCCGCGCCCACTCGAAACCGTGTCCCGGCGTGGTGCCATAAGGGCGGAAACCGTCGGCGGGATTGTCATGGTTGTATTCGCGCAGCGGTTGCCAGTCGCGGTCGAAGTGCTCAATGACCATGTAATCGTTGGCAGCAGCATGACCATGAATTACCCGCTCGACGATGCGTTGGGCGCGCACCAGCCAGCGTGGGTCTTCAGTGACGTCGGCCAGGGCGAGGAACGCTTCGGTCGCGTGCATGTTGCTGTTGGCGCCGCGATAGGCTTCCTCTTCGCTCCAGTCGCGATTGAAGAATTCGCGCATGGCGCCCTCTTCTTCGCTCCAGAAATAGGTGTCGATGATGTCGATCGCATCATCTAGCAGCGCCTGCGCGCCGGGACGTTGTGCGACCACCGCCGAGCTCGCCGCCAGTGCAACGAAGGCGTGCAGGTAGGCGTTCTTGCCGGTGTTGTCATCGCGATGCTCGGCCACCGCAAACCAGCCACCGTGCAGCGCATCACGCAGCGGCCCACGCAGGGCGGCAATGCCGTGATCGACCAGTTCGGCAAACCCCGGCAACCCCTGAATGTGGGCCATGGCGAAGCTGTGGGTCATGCGCGCAGTGTTCATGGTTTCGGCTCTTGCGTTCGCAGGCAAACGGCCGCGTTCGTCGAGGTTACCGAAGCCTTCGGGCAGGCGTGACGCCCTGGCGAAATCCAGCAGGCGCTGGCCTTCGGCGGCAAGCCATTGCTGGTGCGCGGGGGCATTGAGCCAGCTGCTGAAGCCGGGTTCGAAGTGGTCCATGGGGGGGGCCTTTTTTGTTGTTATGACTGCGGGGAGTCTAAACAACGGGCCGGGGTGGGCTTGTAACGAAGGGGACGGGTTTTGTCACTGATTCGTGACATGAAAAGCAAAGTCAAAAGATCGCAGCCTTCGGCAGCTCCTACAGGGATCGGCGTAGGAGCTGCCGAAGGCTGCGATCTTTTGATCTTCAATCCATCGACCGCGGCAACTGCAACGTCACCCGCAACCCGCCCTCACGCAGGTTCTGCAACGTCACCTCACCGCCATGGCTATGAGCGATATTGCGCGCAATCCCGAGGCCGAGGCCATAACCCTGCTGCTGCCCCGCCAACCTGAAGTGCGGCTCAAACACCTGCTCCAGCCGCTGCTCCGGCACGCCCGGCCCTTCATCATCGACGTGCAGGACGAATGCACTTTCATCGTCATCAATGTGCAGATGCGCGTTCTGTCCGTACTTCAACGCATTGTCGATCAGGTTGCCGATGCAGCGCTTCAACGCCAAAGGTTTGCCCGAATACGCTGCCAGCGCCCGCCCATGCTGGGTCACGCGACCATTGCCGTTAGGCGCCAGATACGGTTCCACCAGACAATCGAGCACATGGTTGAGATCGACCGGTTCGATGTTTTCGTGGATGTCAGTGTCTTTCACGCATTGCAACGCGCCTTTGACCAGCAGTTCCAACTCATCCAGATCACGACCAAACTTGATTTGCAGCTGTTCGTCTTCGAGCAGTTCGACGCGCAGACGCAGACGGGTGATCGGCGTGCGCAAGTCATGGGAAATCGCGCTGAACAATTGGCTGCGTTCGGTCAGGTAACGGCTGATGCGCTCGCGCATGGTGTTGAACGCACGGCCGACCTCGACCACTTCACTGCCGCCGCCCTCGGCCACCGGTTCGACGTCGGCGCCCAGCGACAGATCCCGCGCGGCTAGGGCCAGGCGCTTGAGCGGCCGGCTCTGCCAGTGCACCAGCACACCGATGAACAGCAGCAGAAAGCCGCTGGTGAGGACGATGAACCACACTTGCTGCGACGGCAGGCCTTGCTCTTCAAGGCTGGTGTAGGGCTCGGGCAACAGCGAGGCGATGTACAGCCATTCGCCCGGCGCCATCTGAATCTGCGTGACCAGCACTGGCGGATTCACCGGCTCAAGGGTCAGGGCGTAGTGCGCCCAGGAGCGCGGCAATTCATCGAGTTTCAGCCCGGCGTTGAAGATGCGCAGATCCTCGGGACTGACGAAAGACACCGAGATGTCGGTGTCTTGCCCGAGAGACTGACGCAGCACTTCGTCGACCGCTTTCATTACCGCGGCTTTACGCGCAGTGACCGGCAGCACGTCCATGCCCAGCGGCTTGTCGTTGAGCGTTACGACAAATCGCGTGCCGCCCATGCTGCGCAACTGATCGAGCACAAGCGGCCGATAGGCCACCGGCAACGAACGAAAATAACTGACGCTGGCGGTCATCGAATGAGCAAGGCTGCGGGCGCTGGTGACCAGGCCTTCGAGCTGAGTGGCGCGCAATTGCGAAACCCAGATCACACTCGACAAGGTCTGCGCAAACAGCACCGCGAGCAAGGTCAGCAGCAACATCCGCCCCAGCAGCGAACGCGGCACCGGCACTTTGCTGGCGAGCCGGCGCAGCGACTCAGTGACCATTGCCGGCAACCACGTTGGCTGCCAGTTGATAGCCGCTGCCGCGTACCGTGCGAATCAGCCGTGGCGGCTTTTCCGTGTCACGCAGACGTTGGCGCAAGCGGCTGACGGCCATGTCGACAATGCGATCGAGCGGCATCAGGTCACGGCCGCGGGTAGCATTGCCGATGGTGTCGCGGTCGAGAATTTCCTGCGGGTGATCGAGGAACAGTTTCAGCAGAGCGAAATCGGCACCGGACAGAATCACTTCCTCGCCGTCGGTGTGAAACAGCCGATGACTGACCATGTCCAGCCGCCAATCGTCAAACGCCAGCACTTCACTGCCGCTGCGTTCCTGCCCGAATTGTGCACGGCGCAGCAGCGCTTTGATGCGCGCCTGCAGTTCGCGGGGGCTGAAGGGTTTGCCGAGGTAATCGTCGGCGCCAAGCTCCAGACCGATGACCCGGTCGGCCTCGTCGGAACTGGCGGTGAGCATGATGATCGGCACCTGCGCCTGACGCGGATGCTGACGCACCCAGCGGCACAGACTGAAACCGTCCTCGTCGGGAAGCATGACATCGAGGATCACCAGATCGCTCGGCGCCTCGTTGAGGGCCTGACGGAAACTGGCGCCATCGGCTGTGGCCCGTACCTGAAACCCGGCGCGGGTCAGATAGGTTTCCAGCAACTCGCGTATTTCCTGGTCGTCATCGACCAACAATATCGACTTGTTGACTGAGCTCACTTCGAAGGCATCCTTGTTGTTGGAATTGGGGCGGATTATGCCTGATGAACCTTGGAAATTTGTTGTCTGTTCTGGCCCCATCGCTGGCAAGCCAGCTCCCACAAAGATCTTTGTCGTTCACACAACCTGTGGGAGCTGGCTTGCCAGCGATGAGAGCAACTCGGTATCAAGCCTGTTCGAGGGCCACGCCGGCGCCAACCAGCCCGGAATACGGTGCCGTCACCAGCCACACCGGAATGCCTTTGAAGTAATCGCTCATGCAGCCCTTGTCGGCAAAACTGCGGGCAAAACCACTTTCAAGGAAGAAGTCGGCAAAGCGCGGAATCACCCCACCGACGATAAACACCCCACCCCGTGCGCCCGTGGTCAGCACATTGTTACCGGCCACGCGGCCGAGCCAGCAGCAGAACTGCTCCAGCACTTCCAAGGCAATCGGATCGCCTGCAAGGCCTGCGGCCGTAATGGCTTCTGGCGTTTCGAGCGTCGGTTCATGGCCATCCACCGCACAAATCGCCCGATAGACACGCGGCAAACCACCACCACTCAACGCAGTCTCCGCGCTGACATGGCCGATCTCGTTGTGGATGTGCTGCCAGAGCTGTGTTTCACGCGGGCTGCTCAACGGCAGATCAACGTGACCACCCTCGCCCGGCAGCGCCGCAAATCGACCCTCGCCCAGATCGAGCAAAGTACCGACGCCAAGGCCGGTGCCCGGACCAATCACCACCGAAGGACGCAACGGTTCTGGGGTGCCTTCGCAAACCACACGGAATTCACCCGGCTGCAAACGAGTCATGCCCAGCGCCATCGCCGAGAAGTCGTTGACCAGCAACAACTGCTCGACCTGCAAAATGTTGCAGAACGCCTCGCGGCTCAGCCGCCAGTGGTTGTTGGTGAACTTGAATTCATCGCCACTGACCGGGCCGGCCACCGACAGGCATACCGAACCGATAGCGCCCGGCGCCAGACCGAGCCCGCTCAGGTAGAGGCTGATGGCCTCTTCCGGGCTGGCATGGTCGGCCGTGGCCAGCACCTGAATCGATTCCAGTTGCTGGTTTTTCCACAACGCGAATCGTGCGTTGGTGCCTCCGATGTCACCGACCAAAGCCAGTTTCAATTAAGCGTCTCCAGGGCAGAAGTAAAGGCGCTGGCGCCCTGCTCCGCCGAGCTGAAGGCCACGCGCATGAAACCGAACAGTTCGCGACCGCTGCCGATGTTGTTGCCCAACAGGCCTTTGGCGGATTCGCGCGCTGCAAATTCGTCGGCGTCCACTTTAATTTCCAAAGTGCCTTTGACGCCATCGACGCGGATGATATCGCCCTCTTGCACGCGAGCCAAAGCACCACCGACATAAGCTTCCGGACTGACGTGGATCGCCGCCGGGATTTTCCCCGAGGCGCCCGACATGCGCCCGTCAGTCACCAGTGCCACTTTGAAGCCGCGATCCTGCAGCACGCCAAGGAACGGCGTCATCTTGTGCAACTCGGGCATACCGTTGGAGCGCGGGCCCTGGAAGCGCATCACGGCGACGAAATCTTTCTCCAGCAAACCGGCCTTGAACGCATCGGCCAGATCCTGTTGATCCTGGAACACCATGGCCGGCGCTTCGACAATCTGGTTTTCCAGAGCCACGGCAGACACCTTCATCACACCGCGACCGAGGTTGCCCTCCATCACCCGCAGACCACCCTCCGGCGAGAACGCGCGTGCCACAGGGCGCAAAATGTTTTCGTCGAGGCTGTCGACCGGGCCTTCACGCCATACCAGTTCGCCGTTATCGAGGAACGGCTCTTTGGTGTACTTGCTCAAGCCGTGGCCGAGCACGGTGTTGACGTCTTCGTGCAGCAGGCCGGCACCCAGCAGTTCACGGATCAGGAACGACATGCCGCCCGCTGCCTGGAAGTGATTGATGTCGGCTTTGCCGTTCGGATAAACGTGGCTCAGGGTCGGCACGACTTCAGAGAGGTCGGCCATGTCTTGCCAGGTCAGTTGAATGCCCGCTGCCATGGCGATGGCCGGCATGTGCAGGGTGTGGTTGGTCGAGCCGCCAGTGGCGTGCAGCGCGACGATCGAGTTGACCAGCGACTTCTCGTCGACGATTTCGCCGATCGGCATGAAGTTGCCGTTCTGCTTGGTCAGACGCGTGACTTGATGCGCCGCTTCGCGGGTCAGCGCATCACGCAATGGCGTGTTCGGGTTGACGAAAGAGGCGCCCGGCAAGTGCAGGCCCATGACTTCCATCAGCAACTGGTTGGTGTTGGCGGTGCCGTAGAACGTGCAGGTGCCAGGGCTGTGATAGGACTTCATCTCCGATTCCAGCAGCTCTTCGCGGGTCGCCTTGCCTTCGGCGTACTTCTGCCGAACGTCGGCTTTTTCCTTGTTGGATATGCCCGAGACCATCGGCCCGCCCGGCACAAAGATTGTCGGCAGATGGCCGAAACGCAGCGAGCCCATCATCAGGCCCGGCACGATCTTGTCGCAGATGCCGAGCATCAGCGCGCCGTCGAACATGTTGTGGGACAACGCCACCGCCGTGGACATTGCGATCACTTCACGGCTCGGCAGACTCAGCTCCATGCCGGGCTCGCCCTGGGTCACGCCATCACACATCGCCGGAGTGCCGCCAGCGAACTGGCCGACCGAACCGATCTCACGCAAGGCGTTTTTGATCTGCTCAGGGAAGACCTCGTACGGCTGGTGCGCCGAAAGCATGTCGTTATACGAAGAAACAATGGCGATGTTCGCCGAGTTCATCATCCGCAAGCTGTGCTTGTCTTCAGTGCCACACCCGGCCACACCGTGGGCGAAGTTGGCGCATTGCAGCTTGCCGCGCATCGGGCCGTCAGTTGCAGCGCCGCGAATCAGCGCAAGGTAAGCCTGACGCGTGGCGCGGCTGCGGGCGATAAGCCGTTCGGTGACCTCAAGGACGCGGGGATGCATGTGTAGAACTCCAGGCTAACGGAAATGGCGACCTGATTGTCTATGCTGATCAAGGGCCCGCACATTCGGGATGACGGACGGTTTTCTTGATCATTCGGACCAGTTGATTCAGGTCACTCGTTGTAGATAAAACAAAATATTGCCACTAAAAAGGCTTGTTTTCTATTTTTATGCGAATAATCTTGTAATTCCAACAACAAAACGACGGCGGCGCTGTTCCATGACTCTTCGAATTGCAATCAATGGTTTTGGCCGCATCGGCCGTAATGTCCTGCGCGCACTGTATACCCAAGGCTATCGACAGGATCTGCAGATTGTCGCCATCAACGATCTGGGCGACAGCTCGATCAATGCGCATCTGCTCAAATACGACACCGTTCATGGCACGTTCGACGCCGAAGTGGCGCATGACAACGAAAGCCTGACCGTCAACGGCGACCGCATTGCGGTGAGCGCCATTCGCAACCCGGCCGAGCTGCCATGGGCTGCGGAAAAAATCGATGTAGTGTTCGAATGCACCGGTCTGTTTACCGACCGTGCCAAAGCCGCTGCGCATATTACTGCCGGCGCGCGCAAAGTGATCATCTCGGCCCCGGCCAAAGGTGCCGATGCCACCGTCGTTTACGGTGTGAACCACGATATTCTGCGCCAGTCGCACCAGATCATCTCCAACGCCTCGTGCACCACCAACTGCCTGGCACCGGTGGCGCAAGTGCTGCACCGCGAACTGGGCATCGAAAGCGGTCTGATGACCACGATCCACGCTTACACCAACGATCAGAACCTGACCGACGTCTACCACACCGACCCGTACCGCGCGCGTTCGGCCACGCAGAACATGATCCCGAGCAAGACCGGCGCCGCTGAAGCAGTGGGCCTGGTGCTGCCGGAACTGGCGGGCAAACTGACCGGCATGGCCGTGCGGGTGCCGGTGATCAATGTGTCGCTGGTGGATTTAACCGTGCAGTTGAAGAAAGAGGTCACTGCCGAAGAAGTCAACGCTTTGCTGAAAGCGGCGAGTCAGCACTCGAAAATTCTTGGTTACAACACGTTGCCGCTGGTTTCCAGCGACTTCAACCACAACCCGCTGTCGTCGATCTTCGACGCCAACCACACCAAATCCAGCGGCAAACTGCTGAAAGTGCTGGCCTGGTACGACAACGAGTGGGGCTTCTCCAACCGCATGCTGGATAACTGCCTGGCGCTGTGTAACGCCGAGTAATTACCCGCCCCGCCCCTGATCCCTGTGGGAGCTGGCTTGCCAGCGATGAGGCAGGCACATCCAACATGGATATTGCCTGGCCCATCGCCATCGCTGGCAAGCCAGCTCCCACAAGGTCGGTTATTCCAATTCAAAATCAATACTTGACCATTCAGCTAGATGATAAGCATTATCATTCGCTTGAAATGGATCAGGTCCTCCCGTGAGTCAATCGCGCTTCAACCACGTCTTCCTCACCCAGCGCATGTCTTTGCTGCGTACGCTGGAACGGATGGTCAACAATCACAGCACCGCTGAAGACCTGCTGCAGGAGACCTATCTGCGCGTGGCACGGGCGCTGAACGAGCGGGCCATCGATCACCTCGAACCCTTTGTCTTCCAGACCGCGCGCAATCTTGCGCTCGATCATCTGCGTGCGCGCAAGATCCATTCGCGAACCATGGTCGATGACGTGCCGCAAGAAATTGTGCACAGCATCGCCGCCCCGGCCAGTAGCGCCGAAGACGCCGCCCACGCCGAACAAATGCTGGAGCGCTTGAACGTGAGTCTCAGTCAACTCAGCCCGCGCCAGCAGCAGATCTTCATCCTCAGCCGCCTGCACGGGCACAGTTATCAGGAAATCGCGCAAGAACTGAGCGTGTCCCTCAGCACCGTGCAGAAAGAACTCAAACTGATCATGAGCATTTGCATCGGCGTCGCCGAACGACACGACAGCAGCGGCAAGCTGTAAGCTTCACGCCCCAAGTAAAAACGAAAAGCAGTTCACGCGTCTGGCTTGCAGCTTGCAGCTTGAAACTTGAAACTGCTTCGCCAGAAGCCCGAGGAAACACCGTGACGGACACCCATCGCTCGCCTTCGCCCTCATCGGCGCAGGATGCCGCACTGGCAATGGACCAGGCCCTGGACTGGCTCATCGTGCTCGGCAGCCCGGATGAGGAGCAGACCCGGCAGTTCCATGCCTGGCTGGCAGCGGATCCGTTGAATGCCGAGGCGTTCGCCAAGGCTCAGGCGATCTGGGACGGTCCGCAAATCGCCCAGTGCGCGCAAAACCTGGCGTTGAACCCCGCGAAAGTCACCTTCCTCCAGCGCCTGCGTCCACACTGGAAACCGCTGGCCACCGCCGCCGTTCTGGTGCTTGGTCTGTTCAGTTTCAGCAACCTGCCGATGCGGTTGCAGGCCGATCACCTGACCGTGGTCGGCGAACGTCAGCGCTTGCAACTGGAGGACGGTTCGCAGGTCCTGCTCAACACCAACTCGGCGTTCTCCAGCACCATCGATGATCAGCAGCGCGTCGCGCGGTTGTATCAGGGCGAAGCGTTTTTCGAGGTCGCAGCCAATCGCACTCAACCGCTGGAAATTGATGCCGGCCCGGTCAAGGCCAGCGTGCGCGACACCGCGTTCGCCGTGCGCTATCTGGACGGGATCGCGCAGGTCAATGTGCAGCGTGGCGATGTCGATTTGCGCGCCACCCACAACGATGCGCGGATGCGCCTGTCTGCCGGGGAAAGTATCCGCATCGGCCCCAACGGTTTCGATCGCCCGGCCAAACTCGACGCGGCCACCGAACTGGCGTGGGTGCAAGGTCGACTGGTGTTCGAGAATTGCCCGCTGAATCAGGTGCTGGCCGAATTGCGCCGTTACTATCCAGGCTGGATCATCAACAACAATGAGCAGTTGGCCGACGTTGCCGTGACCGGCAATTACCGCCTCGATCAGCCGCTCGACGTGGTGCGTTCTCTCGCGCACATCACCTCGGCGCGTTTGCAGGAATTCCCGGCGCTGGTCATCTTGAACTAAATGAGAATTATTTTTACTCGATAGCGTGAGCGCGTTCGTCTAGTTATAGCCAATGCAATTGATTCGCATCCTCGGATGAGAATCAGCAACTATAAAGATTCGTGCGACACGGAGCGCTATCGATGTCCCTTCGCCTTACCCGCCAGACTTCTTCCCCTTCCCGCGTATTGTCGCTGCTGACCGCGGCCATCCTCATGGCCGGCACCGCGCCGCTGATGGCTGCGACCGAGCAACCGGCACGCAACATGGGTGATTACTCTTTCTCCATCAGTCAGCAGCCGCTGGTGTCGGCGCTCAACGCTTTCACCACCGTGACGGGTTGGCAGATCGGCTTGCCGGCAGAACTGGGTCAGGGCATATCGTCGCCGGGTGTGCGCGGGTCACTGCCACCGGAAGAAGCTCTGGAGCGTCTGTTGGTGGGGACCAACCTGAGCTTCCGCAAGCTGAGCAACAACAACGTCGTGCTGGAGAAGCGCAGCAGCAGCGGCGCACTGAATCTGGATCAGGTGACCATCAGCGCCACCCGCCAGGAACAGTCGGTGAACAGCGTGCCAAGCACCGTCACCGTGCACACCCGTGAAGAACTCGATCGCAACAACGTCAACTCCATCAAGGATCTGGTGCGCTATGAGCCAGGCGTGTCTGTCGGCGGCGCCGGTCAGCGTGGCGGCATCAGCGGCTACAACATCCGCGGCATCGACGGCGACCGCATCCTGACTCAGGTTGACGGCGTCGAAGTGCCGGACGGTTTCTTCAACGGTCCGTACGCCAAGACTCAGCGCAATTACGTCGACCCGGAAATCGTCAAACGCGTCGAGATTCTCCGTGGCCCGGCGTCGGTGCTGTACGGCAGCAACGCCATTGGCGGCGCCGTCAGCTATTACACGCTCGATCCGGACGACATCATCAAGCCTGGCAACGATGTTGGCGCGCGCCTGAAAACCGGTTACAGCTCCGCCGATGAGAGCTGGCTGAAATCCGCCACCGTCGCCGGCCGTGCCGATCAATTCGACGGTTTGCTGCACTACAGCCAGCGCGACGGTCACGAAACCGACTCCTACGGTAGCCACAACGGCACCGGCCTTGAGCGCACCGCCGCTAACCCGGAAGACGTCAAGGCGAGCAACGTGCTGGCCAAGATCGGCTGGAACTACAGCGAAGATTCGCGCCTGGGCCTGACTTACGAAAAGTACAAGGATGATCGCGACACCGATCAGAAAAGCGCGTACGGCGGCCCGTACTTCAATGGCGCGCCAACCATCCCCAACAGCGTATTGCCCGGCGGCATGTACCAGTGGCGCACCGGCAACGACACCATTACCCGTGAGCGTTTCGGCCTTGAACACCGCTTCGCGCTCGACAGCTTGCTGGTGGACAACGTCAAGTGGAGCCTCAACCACCAGATCGCCAAGACAGACCAGAGCACCGAAGAGTATTACTACCCCATCACCCGAAAAGTACTGCGCACCCGCGATACCGATTACGAAGAAAAACAGTGGGTATTCGACGCGCAACTGGACAAGGCTTTTGCCATCGGTGACACCGATCACGTCCTGACCTACGGCACCACCATCAAGCAACAGAAAGTCACCGGTTCGCGCAGCGGCGACGGCAAGTGCCTGGCGGTTGGCCGTGGCTGTACCGCGATCGGCGCGACCAGTACCGCTGACGTGTTGGTGAAGGCCACCGACTTCCCGGATCCGACCATCAACACCTACAGCCTGTTCGCCCAGGATCAGATCAGCTGGAATGACTGGACCTTCCTGCCAGGCCTGCGCTACGACTACACCCAGCTCAAGCCGAAAATCACTCAGGAGTTCCTCAATACCGTGGCGGCCGATGGCCAAGGCACGGTCAGCGACAAGAACAAGACCTGGCACAAAGTCTCGCCAAAATTCGGCCTGACCTACGCCCTGAGCGAAAACTACACCTGGTACGGTCAATACGCCGAAGGTTTCCGCACGCCCACCGCGAAAGCCCTGTACGGCCGCTTCGAGAACGGCACCACCGGTTACCACGTCGCGCCGAACCCGGACCTGGAACCGGAAAAAAGCAAAAGCTACGAAACCGGCCTGCGCGGTAACTTCGAGCATGGCTCATTCGATGTGGCGGTGTTCTATAACAAGTACCGCGACTTCATCAACGAAGACGCGGTGTCACCGGGTTACAACGAGCTGACTTTCCAGTCGAGCAACATCAAGCACGCGACCATCAAGGGTGCTGAAGTCAAAGGTCGTCTGAACCTTGACGCGTTCGGCGCACCGCAGGGCCTCTACACCCAAGGCTCGATTGCCTATGCCTACGGTCGCAACAACGACAGCGGCGAGCCGCTCAACAGCGTTAACCCGCTGACCGGTGTGTTCGGTTTGGGCTACGACCAGGACAACTACGGCGGCCTGCTGAGCTGGACCGTGGTGAAGAAGAAAGATCGCGTCGACGACAGCAACTTCAAGTCGCCGGACGGCGTCAGCAGCCAGTTCAAGTCGCCGGGGTTCGGCATTCTTGATATGACCGGGTTCTACAAAGTCACCAACGACGTCACCGTCAGCGGCGGCATTTACAACCTGACCGACAAGAAATACTGGCTGTGGGATGACGTGCGCGGTTACGACAGCGTCGGCGAAGCTTCGGTGACGCAACCGGCCAACCTTGATCGCCTGACCCAACCGGGTCGCAACTTCGCGATCAATCTGATCTGGGACATCTGACCCCATCCACCTCACTGCGCGTGTTCAAGCACCGCGCCGTGAGGCTTTTTTTACTGTCCGGCGCTTGCCCGTTCGTCTTGTTATCAAGCGCCTCATTTATCAAGGACACGTCATGACCTCTTCGGAAAAAGCCCTGCGTTCACAACGCCTGAACCAGATCACCCACGAGCCGCACAGCAAACTCGACACATTGGTCAAAGCCCATGCGCCGTTTGAAACCCGCGCCAACTTTGCCCGTTTCGTGGTCGCGCAATACCTGTTCCAGTCGGAACTGGTTGAGCTCTACAACGATGCCGAACTGATCAGGATCGTCCCCGACCTGCCCGCCCGTTGCCGCGCCGACGCGGCGAAGGCCGACCTGGCAGATCTCGACACCGAAGTGCCGGGCCCGGTCGCCGGTGCGGTGAAGAATCCGAGCAAGGCGCGTGCACTGGGTTGGATCTTTGTTTCTGAAGGTTCGAAGCTCGGTGCTGCGTTCCTGATCAAACGCGCCGTGGCGCTGGAGCTGAGTGAAACCTTTGGCGCCCGTCATCTGGGCGAGCCTGAAGGTGGCCGTGCTGAAGGCTGGAAGCGCTTTGTGCGTACTCTCGACTCGCTGCAGTTCAGCGCTGAAGAAGAGGCTGAAGTCGAGCAAGGCGCGCTCGATGCGTTCAACCGCTTCACCGTGCTGCTGGAACAGGCTTACGCCACAGAAGCCGAAATGGCCTGATACCCGACACGCCACAAAACCCTGTGGGAGCTGGCTTGCCAGCGATGAGGGCTGGTCAGTCTCCATTTATGTTGCCTGACCCACTGCTATCGCTGGCAAGCCAGCTACCACAGGGAACAACGCAAGTCTGTAAGATCCCCATCTCGCCTCACAGCAATCCCGAGCCCATGCCGCAACCAGCCTCCTCCAAACTCGCCCGCCTGCTGTTCGGTCTGTTGGCCTATGTCAGCCTCGGCATCGGCCTGATCGCTATTGTCGTACCCGGATTGCCGACCACCGAGTTCATCCTCCTCGCCGCCTGGGCGGCCACCCGCAGTTCGCCGCGCCTGAGTGCCTGGCTGGAAAATCATCGGCTGTTCGGGCCAATTCTGAGTAACTGGCGCAACGGCAAGATCATCGCGCGCAAGGCCAAAGTCAGCGCCACGGTGAGCATGTTGCTGTGTGCGACGTTGATGCTGGTGATGCTCGATCACGGCTGGCCGATCTATCTGGCAATGGCCGGGATGGGGTTGGGCAATCTGTGGATCTGGTCGCGGCCCGAGTCCCGCACAAATCCTTCCTGATACAACGCACTGCGTCTCACAGCTGAAACATCCCTGTAATTAATCCCCTTTTCAGCACATTCCCCGGCGCAAACGTTTAGCGCTGACCGTCCGTCGGCAAACACCTCATGCGCTCTCGTTCCACGCCGATGAGCATTGAATGGCGCTGAATGGATTTGGCGATTCGGGTACCTCGTACCCACAGCCCCCCGTTTATTCATTCGCGAGATCGCCCTATGTTCGACTCTCTTTCCATTCGCCTGAAAATCGTTCTGCTCTCCGGCCTGTGCCTGCTCGGTGTGGTTGCGCTGATCGTCGGCATGAACATTTACCAGACCAACCAGAACGACGAACTAGTCAGCCATTCCAGCAGCAAGATGCTCACGGCCAGTGTGCAAGATTTGCTGCAGGCCAAAGCCGCCGAACAGGCGGTGCGGGTGCAGAAAACCTTCGGCGAAAGCCTGTTGGTGATCACCGCCCTCGCTGACCAGATCAGGGACATGCGCGTGATGGCTGCCAAGCGTTCGCTGGACGCCGGGGCCCTGCGTGAAGAGTTGAACCTGAGCCTGAAAACCGCCTTCGAACGCAACGATAAAGTGCTCGGCATCTGGCTCGCTTTCGAACCCGATGGCCTCGATGGCAAGGACAGCGAGTTCGTCAACGACGCCGCGCGTCAGTCCAACGAAGCCGGGCGTTTCGCCACCTACTGGAGCCGCTCCGGTGGCGCATCACTCAACACGATCATGGTCGAAGAGGACCTGACCAAAACTACCCTAAGCCTCAACGGTACGCCCTATAACAGCTGGTATACCTGCCCTCGCGACAGCAAGCGCACCTGCTTGCTCGACCCGTATTCAGACACCGTGGGCACCAAGGAAATGCTCATGACGACCATTTCCGTGCCATTGATCGTCGACGGTAAAACCATCGGTGTCGCTGGCATCGATATCGCCCTCGATGCCTTGCAAGGAGCGGCCATCGAGTCGCAGCGCGACCTGTTCAACCACGCCGGGCACATGCTGATCGTTTCAGGCAGCGGCGTGTTGGCAGCCGACAGTTCTGACGCGGCCAAGGTCGGCAAAAAGATCAGCGACACCCTCGGTGCCGATGGCAATGAAGTGCTGCAACTGCTTAGCAGCGCAACGCCGAAAATCCTTGAACAGGGCGACCTGATCCGGGCGGTGTATCCGGTCGATCCGATTGGCAACTCGCGCGCTTGGGGCGTGGTCATCGACCTGCCCAAACAAGTGCTGCTGGCCGACTCGGTCAAGCTGCAAGCGGTGCTCCACGAAGCACAGCAAACCGGTGTGATCACTGCGCTGGCAGTGGCTGTGGTCGCGGGTCTGATTGGCCTGCTGCTGATATGGCTCACCGCTTCCGGCGTCACTCGTCCCATCAACAGCGTCGCCGAGATGCTGAAAAACATCGCCAGCGGTGAAGGTGATCTGACCCAACGCCTGAACTACAGCAAGAAGGATGAACTGGGCGAACTGGTGAACTGGTTCAACCGCTTCCTCGACAAGCTGCAACCGACCATCGCCCAGATCAAACAGAGCATCACCGAGGCTCGCGGCACTGCCGACCAGTCTTCGGAAATCGCCCGTCAGACCAGCGAAGGCATGCAGGTGCAGTTCCGCGAAATCGACCAGGTCGCCACCGCGTCCAACGAAATGAGCGCCACCGCCCACGATGTCGCCAACAGCGCATCGAACGCGGCCAACGCCGCGAAAGGTGCCGACCAGTCAGCCAAGGACGGCATGTCGATCATCGAGCGCAGCACCCGCGACATCAATCAACTGGCCGATGAAGTCAGCAAAGCGGTGACCGAAGTCGAGGCACTGGCGGTCAACAGCGAGCAGATCGGTTCGGTACTGGAAGTGATCCGCAGCATCGCCGAACAGACCAACCTGCTGGCGCTCAACGCCGCCATCGAAGCCGCCCGCGCCGGTGAAAGCGGTCGCGGTTTTGCTGTGGTCGCAGATGAAGTGCGCAACCTGGCCAAGCGTACGCAGGATTCGGTGGAAGAAATTCGCATCGTCATCGAGAAGATTCAGACCGGCACTCGCGGCGTGGTTGCAACCATGCATTCGAGCCAGACCCAGGCGCACAACAACGCCGGGCAGATCCGCCAGGCCGTGGATGCGCTGGGCAAGATCAGTGATGCGGTAACCGTGATCAGTGACATGAACCTGCAAATCGCCAGCGCCGCCGAACAGCAGAGCGCAGTGGCTGAAGAGGTTAACCGCAACGTCTCGGCGATTCGTACGGTGACTGAAACCTTGACCGGGCAAGCCACGGAGTCGGCGGCGATCAGCAGCCAGCTCAATGCGCTGGCCAGTCAGCAGATGAAGTTGATGGATCAGTTCCGCGTCTAGTGGATCACCTCAATTCCCTGTGAGAGCTGGCTTGCCAGCGATGACGGCGGGTCAGTTGATACAGGGGTCGACTGACGCACCGCTATCGCTGGCAAGCCAGCTCCCACAGGGTCAAAGGCTCCCTCTCCCTCCGGGAGAGAGCTGGGGTGAGGGGAGCGTTCTCAAAGCGACAACAGACCGCTGTACAACCCATAAGCCGCCAACCCCGCGCCAATGATCACGCAGGTAAAAATACCTTTCTCGACCGTGGTGAACAGCGGCTCGCCCTGCTCATGTTTGGCTTTGGCAAACAGGATCACCCCCGGCGCATACAGCAACGCCGACAGCAGCAGATATTTCATCCCGCCGGCATACAACAACCACACCGCATAACTCAGGGCGATGCCGCCGATCAGCAGATCTTTGGTGCGCTCGGCCGAGGCATGTTCGTAGGTTTCGCCGCGTCCGCTCAATAACACCGCGTAGGCCGCCGACCACAGGTACGGCACCAGAATCATTGATGACGCCAGATAAATCAGGCTGGTGTAAGTGCCGGCGGAATACAGCGTGATCAGCAGGAATATCTGAATCATCACGTTGGTCAGCCACAACGCGTTGACCGGCACATGGTTGGCGTTTTCCTTTTTCAGGAACGCCGGCATGGTTTTGTCACGGGCCGTGGCGAAAAGGATTTCGGCACAGAGCAACGCCCACGACAGCAACGCCCCGAGCAGCGAGATCGCCAAACCGATGCTGATCGCCAGCGCCCCCCACGGCCCGACGATGTGCTCAAGCACCGCCGCCAGCGACGGGTTCTGCAGGTTGGCCAGTTCCGGCTGGCTCATGATCCCCAGTGACAACACGTTGACCAGCACCAGTAGCGCCAGTACGCCGATGAATCCAATCACCGTGGCACGCCCGACATCGCTGCGTTTTTCCGCTCGCGCCGAGTACACGCTGGCGCCCTCGATGCCGATAAAGACGAACACCGTCACCAGCATCATGTTGCGCACCTGATCCATCACCCCGCCGAAACTCGGGTTGCTGCGGCCCCAGATGTCGCGGGTAAAGATGTCAGCCTTGAACGCCAGCGCGGCGATGACGATAAACATGATCAGCGGCACGATCTTGGCCACGGTGGTCACCTGGTTGATGAACGCCGCTTCCTTGATCCCGCGCATCACCAGAAAGTGCACAGCCCACAGCAGCACCGACGCGCAGCCAATGGCGATCGGCGTATTGCCTTGGCCGAATACCGGAAAGAAATAACCGAGGGTGCTGAACAGCAGAACGAAGTAACCGACGTTGCCCAGCCATGCGCTGATCCAGTAACCCCAGGCCGACGAGAAGCCCATGTAGTCGCCAAACCCTGCCTTGGCGTAGGCATAGACGCCGGAATCCAGCTCGGGCTTGCGATTGGCCAGGGTTTGAAACACGAAGGCCAGGGTCAGCATACCGATGGCAGTAATCCCCCAACCGATCAGGATCGCCCCCGCATCGGCGCGTGCCGCCATGTTCTGCGGCAGCGAGAAAATTCCGCCGCCAATCATCGACCCCACCACCAGGGCGATCAACGCACCAAGGCGCAGCTTTTGCGTCGGTTGCGACATTCCAGTCTCCCTCTAATGTGGTGAGCGATTATTTATAAGAACAATTAATTAGATGAATAAAACAGGATGACGCCTATCAGTTAAAGCCAATAAATATATAGCGGATAAAGCTAATGCCTACCACGTTAAGACAGTTTTGTGCGCTGATCCTGATAAATCAATTCTGTACTGAAAACAGAAGGGAAAAATTTGCCAAACCCGGAAAAAGAACTAGCGTCATAACTCGAAAGTAATAATAGCCATTCCCAACCACATCGCGAAAACCCTTCTAGAACGGGCCTTGCAGACGGTCGCTTTATGCCTGAAGCGATTCCCTAAGTCATTCATTAACAATGGAATGTGACCATGAACTGATCTATGTCAGCTATTTGAACAGACAACGGAACTACGCTGTGATCTCTTCCTGCAATGGAGTCATGCAATGTCTGAAGCTCCCGGAAAACTAAGACTCGGCGCACTGGTTGCATTAGTCGTCGGCTCAATGATCGGTGGCGGGATATTCTCCTTGCCACAAAACATGGCCGCCAGTGCCGACGTCGGCGCGGTATTGATCGGTTGGGCGATCACCGCTGTCGGCATGCTCACCCTCGCTTTTGTCTTCCAAACCCTCGCCAATCGCAAGCCTGACCTGGACGGCGGTGTCTACGCCTACGCCAAGGCCGGATTCGGCGATTACATGGGTTTCTCTTCCGCCTGGGGCTACTGGATCAGTGCATGGCTGGGCAACGTCGGTTACTTCGTTCTGCTGTTCAGCACCCTGGGGTATTTCTTCCCGATTTTCGGTGAAGGCAACACGGTTGCTGCGGTCATTGGTGCTTCGATTCTGTTGTGGGCGGTGCATTTCCTGGTACTTCGCGGGATCAAGGAAGCGGCGTTCATCAACCTCGTGACCACCGTCGCCAAAGTCGTGCCGCTGGTGCTGTTTGTATTGATCGCCGTCTTCGCCTTCAAACTGGACATCTTCACCGCCGACATCTGGGGCCTGAAAAACCCGGATCTGGGCAGCGTGATGAACCAGGTACGCAACATGATGCTGGTCACTGTGTGGGTGTTCATCGGCATCGAGGGCGCGAGCATTTTCTCGGCCCGCGCTGAAAAACGCTCCGACGTGGGTAAAGCCACCGTGATCGGCTTCATCACCGTGCTGCTGTTTTTGATGCTGGTGAACGTGCTGTCGCTGGGCATCATGACTCAGCCAGAACTGGCCAAATTGCAGAACCCGTCGATGGCGGCCGTGCTTGAGCACGTGGTCGGTCCGTGGGGCGCAGCGCTGATCAGCGTCGGTCTGATCATCTCGCTGCTGGGGGCGCTGCTGTCGTGGGTGCTGCTGTGTGCGGAGATCATGTTCGCCGCCGCCAAAGACCACACCATGCCGGAGTTTCTGCGCAAGGAAAACGCCAACCACGTACCGGTCAACGCCCTGTGGCTGACCAACGCGATGGTGCAGATTTTCCTGATCATCACCCTGTTCTCGGCCAGCACTTACCTGTCGCTGATCTACCTCGCCACGTCGATGATTCTGGTGCCCTATCTGTGGTCGGCCGCCTACGCCCTGCTGCTGGCAGTGCGCGGCGAAAGCTATGAAGGTTTCGCGGCCGAGCGGCGCAAGGATCTGATCATCGGCGGCATTGCCCTGATCTATGCGGTGTGGCTGCTGTACGCCGGTGGCGTGAAGTACCTGCTGCTCTCGGCCCTGCTCTATGCGCCCGGCGCGATCCTGTTCGCCAAGGCCAAGCTCGAACTCAAACAACCGGTTTTCACCAACGTCGAGAAGCTGATTTTCGCCGCAGTGGTCGTAGGCGCCCTGGTGGCTGCCTACGGACTGTATGACGGCTTCCTGACTCTGTAATTGCCAAACGTTTTATCTCTGGAGGATCACTGCAATGACCACGGAAAAAGTTAAGTACGGCGTCCATTCCGAAGCCGGCAAACTGCGCAAAGTCATGGTTTGCTCCCCAGGTCTGGCCCATCAGCGGCTGACCCCGAACAACTGCGATGAATTACTGTTCGACGATGTGCTGTGGGTTGCCCAGGCCAAGCGCGACCACTTCGACTTCGTCACCAAGATGCGTGAGCGCGGGATCGACGTGCTGGAAATGCACAACCTGCTGACCGACATCGTCGCCATTCCCGAAGCGCTGGACTGGATTCTCGATCGCAAGGTCACCGCCGATTCGGTCGGCCTGGGCCTGATCAGCGAAGTGAAGTCCTGGCTGAAAAGCCTTGAGCCACGGCACATCGCCGAATTCCTGATTGGCGGCGTGTCCGCCGATGATCTGCCGGACAGCTTCGGCGGCAAGATCATTCAGATGTATCGCGATTTCCTCGGCCACTCCAGCTTCATTTTGCCGCCGCTGCCGAACACTCAGTTCACCCGCGACACCACGTGCTGGATCTACGGCGGCGTGACGCTGAACCCGATGTACTGGCCGGCGCGTCGCCAGGAGACCCTGCTGACCACCGCCATCTACAAATTCCACCCGCAGTTCACCAACGCCGAATTCGAGATCTGGTACGGCGACCCGGACAAGGACCACGGCAACTCCACCCTTGAGGGCGGCGACGTCATGCCAATCGGCAACGGAGTGGTGTTGATCGGCATGGGCGAGCGCTCATCCCGTCAGGCCATCGGTCAATTGGCGCTGAATCTGTTCAAGAACAAAGCCGTGGAGAAAGTCATCGTTGCCGGCCTGCCGAAGTCTCGCGCCGCGATGCACCTGGACACCGTGTTCAGCTTCTGCGACCGCGACCTCGTGACGATTTTCCCGGAAGTGGTCAACCAGATCGTCGCGTTCACCCTGCGACCTGATGAAAGCAAACAGGGCGGCATCGACATTCGCCGCGAAGAAACCAGCTTCCTCGACACCGTCGCGGCCGCGCTCAATCTCAAAGCGCTGCGCGTGGTGGAAACCGGCGGCAACAGCTTCGCCGCCGAACGCGAGCAATGGGACGACGGCAACAACGTGGTGGCCGTGGAACCGGGCGTGGTCATCGGCTACGACCGCAACACCTACACCAACACCCTGCTGCGCAAGGCAGGCGTGGAGGTCATCACCATCAGCGCCGGTGAATTGGGCCGTGGCCGTGGCGGCGGCCACTGCATGACCTGCCCGATCATCCGCGATCCAATCGATTACTAAACCTCTGAGCCCTGGCCGGCACTTACAACGTGCGGCCAGGGGGATAACCGATACCGAAGGAGATCCATCATGGCTTTTAATATGCGTAACCGCAGTTTGCTGAGCTTGATGCACCACACCACTCGCGAACTGAATTACCTGATCGACCTGTCCCGCGACCTCAAACGCGCCAAGTACACCGGCACCGAGCGTCCACACCTGCAAGGCAAGAACATCGCGCTGATCTTCGAAAAAACCTCGACCCGCACCCGTTGCGCGTTCGAAGTCGCGGCCCACGATCAGGGTGCTCACGTCACCTACATCGACCCGGTGTCGTCCCAGATCGGCCACAAAGAAAGCATGAAAGACACCGCCCGCGTCCTCGGCCGGATGTTCGACGCCATCGAGTACCGTGGCTTTGAACAGGAAATCGTCGAAGAGCTGGCCAAGTACGCCGGCGTCCCGGTGTTCAACGGCCTGACCGCTGAATTCCACCCGACGCAAATGATCGCTGACGTGCTGACCATGCGCGAACACAGCGACAAGCCGATGCATGACATCAGCTACGCCTACCTCGGCGACGCCCGCTACAACATGGGCAACTCGCTGCTGATGATCGGCGCCAAACTCGGCATGGACGTGCGTATCGCTGCGCCGAAAGCCCTGTGGCCACACGCTGACTTCATCGCTCAATGCAAAGAGTTCGCCGAAGAAAGCGGCGCGCGCATCACCATCACCGAAGACCCGAAAGAAGCGGTCAAGGGTGTCGACTTCATCCACACCGACATCTGGGTGTCGATGGGTGAACCGGTAGAAGCGTGGGACGAGCGCATCGAGCAACTGCTGCCGTACCAGGTCAACACGCAGATGATGAAAGCCTCCGGTAATCCACGGGTGAAATTCATGCACTGCCTGCCGGCGTTCCACAACAGCGAAACCAAGGTGGGCAAAGACATCGCCGCGCGCTATCCGCACCTGGCCAATGGCGTCGAAGTAACGGAAGAAGTCTTCGAATCCCCGGCCAACATCGCCTTCGAGCAAGCGGAAAACCGCATGCACACGATCAAGGCGATTATCGTGTCGGCGTTGGCGGATATCTAAAAGCCTGACGCAATCCTTCCTGCAGGATCACCGATCCTGTGGGAGCTGGCTTGCCAGCGATGGGATCAACCCGGGCTTTCAGACAACCCGTGGTGACGCCATCGCTGGCAAGCCAGCTCCCACATGGATCGAGTACACATAGAAAGATTGCGTCGCTCGAAACTTCTCTGCTCAAAAGGACATGCACCATGCGTATCGTCGTAGCGTTGGGCGGTAACGCCCTGCTCCGCCGTGGTGAGCCGATGACCGCTGACAACCAGCGCGCCAACATCCGCATCGCCACCGAGCAAATCGCCAAGATCCATCCCGGCAACCAACTGGTCATCGCCCACGGCAATGGCCCGCAAGTCGGCCTGCTATCGCTGCAAGCAGCGGCCTATACCTCCGTCACCCCTTACCCGCTGGACGTGCTCGGTGCCGAAACCGAAGGCATGATCGGCTACATCATCGAACAGGAACTGGGCAACCTGCTGGACTTCGAAGTACCGTTCGCCACCCTGCTCACCCAGGTCGAAGTCGACGCCAATGACCCGGCCTTCAAGAACCCGACCAAACCGATCGGCCCGGTCTACGAGAAAGCCGAGGCAGAAAAACTTGCCGCCGAAAAAGGCTGGGCCATCGCTGCGGACGGCGACAAGTTCCGCCGTGTGGTCGCCAGTCCACGACCAAAACGCATCTTCGAAATCCGTCCGATCAAGTGGCTGCTGGACAAGGGCAGCATCGTCATCTGCGCCGGTGGCGGCGGGATTCCGACCATGTACGACGAAAACCGCAACCTCAAGGGCATCGAGGCGGTGATCGACAAGGACTTGTGCTCGTCGCTGCTGGCAGAACAGCTGGAGGCGGATTTGCTGGTGATTGCCACTGACGTCAACGCCGCGTTCATCGATTACGGCAAGCCGACGCAGAAAGCCATCGCCGAGGCCCACCCGGACGAACTCGAACGCCTGGGCTTCGCCGCGGGCTCCATGGGACCAAAGGTTCAGGCAGCCTGCGAATTCGCGCGCCATACTGGCAAGGTCGCGGTGATCGGTTCGCTGGCGGACATCGAAGCGATTGTCCAGGGCACAGCCGGTACGCGGATCAGCACGGCGAAACCCGGTATCACCTATCGATAATCAGAAACGCCGGGGGCAGGCCCAGGGTCTGCCCTTCTCCCATGCCTTGAAAGGAGAAATCCATGGCCCAGTTTGAACCTGGTCACTTGCACATTGAGCGGCACGCGTTGACCCCGGACGACGTCAGTTACAACGTGCACCTCGACTACGAGGTGTTCACCGATCCTCAGAAAGGCAGAGGCATCCAGTTCACGATGCATGGCAACCTTCAGGGCAAGGACATGAAAGAGACCTTCTTCCTGCCCAAAGAAGAGGCCTACAACTTTGCCAACAATGTGACGAAAATCGCCGAGAAGTACGGCATTCCCAAGACTCACAGCCAGATCGGCTCGGTTCACAAGCATTACGACATGATGTTTGAAGACATCCGCAAGCAGCTGGATATGAAATCCGGCGATCCGGTCAATCTTGAGCATTTTGAATAACCCGCACCCGCCACATTCCCCCTGTGGGAGCGAGCCTGCTCGCGAACGCCATCTGTCAGTCAACTTCTTCATTTCTGACACACCGCATTCGCGAGCAGGCTCGCTCCCACAAGGGAACTACGTAGCTCTGAAAATCGCCGTAAATTTCACCATTAGCCCGCCCCAAGGCATACTTGCCACCCTCCGCACTGCAGAACACTGAACCGCCCCCATGCGTATCCACGTCAGCTTCATCGACCGCGTCGGCATCACCCAGGAAGTACTGGCCATTCTCGGTGGGCGCAACCTTAATCTGGATGCCGTGGAGATGATCCCGCCGAACGTCTACATCGACGCCCCGACCCTGAGCCCGCAAGTGCTCGAAGAACTCAAAGATGCGCTGTTTCGCGTGCTCGGCGTGGAAGCGGTAACGGTGGTCGACATCCTCCCCGGCCAGCGTCGGCATCTGCAACTCGATGCGTTGCTCGCGGCGATGACCGACCCGGTGCTGGCCCTCGACAGTGCGGGCAAAGTGCTGCTGGCCAACCCGGCATTGATCGCGTTGTACGGGCGTGAGCCGGCGGGCGAAGGCGTCTCTGAGCTGTTCAACGATCCCGGTCTGCTGGAAACCCTGCTCGAGCACGGCTTTCGCCTGCCGCTACGCGAGATCACCGTCAACGGCCAGACGCTGTTGCTCGACGCTACGCCAATCACCGACGCTGGCGCCCTGCTCACGCTGTATCAACCGAACCGCATCGGCGAGCAGCTCTCGGCGTTGCACCACGACCACGCTGAAGGTTTCGACGCGCTGCTCGGCGAATCCCCGGCGATCCGCACCCTCAAGGCTCGTGCGCAGCGCGTTGCCGCCCTTGATGCGCCGTTGCTGATCCAAGGCGAAACCGGTACCGGTAAAGAACTGGTCGCCCGTGCCTGCCACGCGATCAGTGCGCGGCACAGTGCGCCATTCCTGGCACTGAACTGCGCAGCGCTGCCGGAGAACCTCGCCGAGAGCGAACTGTTCGGCTACGCCCCCGGCGCCTTCACTGGCGCGGCGCGTGGCGGCAAACCGGGGCTGATGGAACTGGCCAACCAAGGCACGGTATTTCTCGACGAGATCGGCGAGATGTCACCGTACTTGCAGGCCAAATTGCTGCGTTTTCTCAACGATGGCAGCTTCCGTCGGGTCGGCGGTGACCGTGAGGTGAAGGTCAACGTGCGAATTCTCAGCGCGACCCACCGCGACCTGGAAAAAATGGTCAGCGAAGGTTCGTTTCGCGAAGACCTGTTCTACCGCCTTAACGTGCTCAATGTTGAGGTGCCGCCGCTGCGCGAACGCGGTCAGGACATTCTGTTGCTGGCGCGTTATTTCATGCAGCAGGCGTGTGCGCAGATTCAGCGCCCGGTCTGCCGCCTCGCACCCGGCACTTACCCGGCACTGCTCGGCAATCGCTGGCCGGGCAACGTGCGGCAGCTGCAGAACGTGATCTTCCGCGCTGCCGCGATCTGCGAGAGCAGCCTGGTCGACATCGGCGACCTCGACATCGCCGGCACGTCCGTTGCGCGCCAGGCCGACAGTGACGTCGACAGCCTTGAACAAGCGGTCGAAGGCTTCGAGAAATCGCTGCTGGAAAAACTCTACGCCAGCTACCCCTCGACCCGCCAACTGGCCAGCCGCCTGCAAACGTCGCACACCGCCATCGCCCATCGTTTGCGCAAGTACGGCATCCCTAACAAACCCTGAAAACACCGCATACCTGTGGGAGCTGGCTTGCCAGCGATGACGTCGGCATGGCCACGATTGAGGGTGACTGATCCACCGCAATCGCTGGCAAGCCAGCTCCCACAGGGAATGTGACGGATTCGAAATCCGTTCAAAAACGACCTCCATCTGTACTGAAAGCGCTACAGCGGAACGATATCGCTACACCCTCCTCCCGTCACCGCTGTGCAAGGCTTTGATCCCGTTCAGCTTTTTTCCTCGCCTCATGCTGTAGCGATTTCGCTACACGCGCATCTTCAGCTCTGCCGCCAAAAATCAATAAGCCATTGTTTTATATAGATAAATTTACATTGGCCGCGATCTTGCTAATTAATTCCTCATAAATAAGGGCTTCCCGGCCCAAGCCTTCCACCGCGTCCACCAGACGAGTCTGGTCCCTGAGGAGTTTCCATGAGCGAGTTGCGTTTTACTGAAGATCACGAATGGCTGCGCGCCGAAGCTGACGGTAGCGTTACTGTCGGCATCACCGCTTTCGCGCAGAACGCCTTGGGCGACGTGGTATTCGTGCAACTGCCTGAACTGCAGGCTTACGAAAAAGGCGCCGAAGCCGCCACCGTCGAATCGGTGAAAGCTGCCAGCGGCGTGTACATGCCCCTCGACGGCGACGTGCTGGAAGTGAACCCGGCGCTGGAAGACAGCCCTGAACTGGTCAACGAAGATCCACTGGGCCAAGGCTGGTTCTTCCGCTTCAAACCAAGCGACGCCGCCGCTGTCGGCAAACTGCTTGATCAAGACGCTTACGACCGTCTGATCAAAGCCCAAGCCGAAGCCTGAGGAGAGCCGACATGACACAAGTAAACCTGGGCACCGCCAACGAATTCATCGCCCGTCACATCGGCCCGCGCGCCGGTGACGAGCAAGCCATGCTCAACAGCCTCGGCTTCGACTCGCTCGAAGCCCTGAGCGCCAGCGTCATCCCGGAAAGCATCAAGGGCACCAGCGTGCTCGGCATGGACGATGGCCTGAGCGAGGCCGATGCACTGGCCATGATCAAGGGCATCGCCGGCAAGAACCAGCTGTTCAAGACCTACATCGGCCAGGGCTATTACAACTGCCACACGCCGTCGCCGATCCTGCGCAACCTTCTGGAAAACCCGGCCTGGTACACCGCTTACACCCCGTACCAGCCAGAAATTTCCCAGGGCCGTCTCGAAGCGCTGCTGAACTTCCAGACCCTGATCAGCGACCTCACCGGCCTGCCGATCGCCAACGCCTCCCTGCTCGACGAAGCGACTGCCGCTGCCGAAGCGATGACCTTCTGCAAACGCCTGAGCAAGAACAAGGGCAGCCACCAATTCTTCGCCTCGATCCACAGCCACCCGCAAACCCTCGACGTGCTGCGCACCCGTGCCGAGCCGTTGGGCATTGAAGTGGTCGTGGGCGATGAGCACGCATTGACCGATGTAACGCCATTCTTCGGCGCATTGCTGCAATACCCGGCCAGCAACGGTGATGTGTTCGACTACCGCGAACTGACCGAGCGCTTCCACGCCGCCAACGCCTTGGTTGCCGTAGCCGCCGACCTGCTCGCCCTGACCCTGCTGACCGCCCCGGGCGAGTTCGGCGCTGACGTTGCCATCGGTTCCGCACAACGCTTCGGCGTGCCGCTGGGCTTTGGTGGCCCGCACGCGGCTTACTTCTCCACCAAAGATGCGTTCAAGCGCGACATGCCGGGCCGTCTGGTCGGCGTTTCGGTTGACCGTTTCGGCAAGCCTGCCCTGCGCCTGGCGATGCAGACCCGCGAGCAACACATCCGCCGCGAGAAAGCCACGTCCAACATCTGCACCGCGCAAGTGCTGCTGGCCAACATCGCCAGCATGTACGCCGTGTATCACGGCCCGAAAGGCCTGACGCAGATCGCCAACCGCATCCATCACCTGACCGCGATTCTGGCCAAGGGCCTGACTGCGCTGGGTCTGAATGTCGAGCAGGAAAGCTTCTTCGACACCCTGACAGTGGCTACCGGCGCGCAAACCGCTGCGCTGCACGACAAGGCTCACGCCCAGCAGATCAACCTGCGCGTCATTGACGCCCAGCGTCTGGGTCTGTCGGTTGACGAAACCACCGCTGAGGCTGATATCGAAACCCTGTGGAGCGTCTTCGCCGACGGCAAAACCCTGCCGGACTTCGCCGCCCTCGCCGCCACCGTGCAGAGCACCATTCCTGCTGCGCTGGTACGCCAGTCGCCGATCCTCAGCCACCCGGTGTTCAACCGTTATCACTCCGAAACCGAGCTGATGCGCTACCTGCGCAAACTGGCGGACAAGGACCTGGCACTGGATCGCACCATGATCCCGCTGGGCTCGTGCACCATGAAACTCAACGCCGCCAGCGAAATGATCCCGGTGACCTGGGCCGAGTTCGGCGCCCTGCACCCGTTCGCACCAGCCGCACAAAGTGCCGGTTATCAGCAACTGACCGATGAACTGGAAGCAATGCTCTGCGCCGCCACCGGTTATGACTCGATCTCGCTGCAACCGAACGCCGGTTCGCAAGGTGAATACGCAGGTCTGCTGGCGATCCGCGCCTATCACCAGAGCCGTGGCGATGACCGTCGCGACATCTGCCTGATCCCGTCATCCGCCCACGGCACCAACCCGGCTACTGCCAACATGGCCGGCATGCGCGTGGTCGTGACCGCGTGCGATGCTCGTGGCAACGTCGACATCGAAGACCTGCGCGCCAAAGCCATCGAGCACCGCGATCATCTCGCCGCGCTGATGATCACTTACCCGTCGACCCACGGCGTGTTCGAAGAAGGCATCCGCGAAATCTGCGGGATCATTCATGACAACGGCGGTCAGGTGTACATCGACGGCGCCAACATGAACGCGATGGTCGGCCTCTGCGCGCCAGGCAAGTTCGGCGGCGACGTGTCGCACCTGAACCTGCACAAAACCTTCTGCATTCCCCACGGCGGTGGCGGCCCGGGCGTCGGCCCGATCGGCGTCAAATCGCACCTGACGCCATTCCTGCCAGGCCACGGCCAGATGGAACGCAAGGAAGGCGCGGTCTGCGCGGCACCGTTCGGCAGCGCAAGCATTTTGCCGATCACCTGGATGTACATCCGCATGATGGGCGGCGCCGGTCTGAAGCGCGCTTCGCAACTGGCGATCCTCAATGCCAACTACATTTCCCGTCGCCTCGAAGAGCACTACCCAGTGCTGTACACCGGCAGCAACGGTCTGGTGGCGCACGAATGCATCCTCGACCTGCGTCCGCTGAAAGACAGCAGCGGCATCAGCGTTGATGACGTCGCCAAGCGTCTGATCGACTTCGGCTTCCACGCCCCGACCATGTCGTTCCCGGTGGCCGGCACGCTGATGATCGAACCGACCGAAAGCGAATCCAGGGAAGAACTCGACCGCTTCTGCGACGCCATGATCCGCATCCGCGAAGAAATCCGCGCAGTGGAAAACGGCACGCTGGACAAGGAAGACAACCCGCTGAAAAACGCTCCGCACACCGCAGCGGAACTGGTCGGCGAGTGGACTCACCCATACAGCCGCGAGCAAGCCGTTTACCCGGTGGCCTCGTTGATCGAAGGCAAATACTGGCCACCGGTCGGTCGCGTCGACAACGTGTTCGGCGACCGCAACCTGGTTTGCGCCTGCCCGTCGATCGAAAGCTACGCTTAAGGAAAGCAGCTGCGAGCTTTGAGCTACAAGCTGCAAGTAAGGGCTGATCTGCTTTTTACTTGCGGCTTGTGTCTAATTGCTTGCACCGCGCCTTGAACATGAGCTGCAAGGAAAATCCGATCCGCTTTTACTTGCAGCTTGCAGCTCGCAGCTAGCAACTGCTCCGCAGGAGCCCCTATGTCATTAAGCGTGTTCGACCTGTTCAAGATTGGCATCGGCCCCTCCAGCTCCCACACCGTCGGCCCGATGCGCGCAGCTGCGCGCTTCGCGGAGGGTTTGCGTCGTGAAAACCTGCTGACTGCTACCGCCAGCGTTCGCGTCGAGTTGTACGGTTCTCTCGGCGCCACCGGCAAAGGTCACGGCAGCGACAAAGCCGTGCTGCTAGGCCTCGAAGGTGAACACCCCGACACCGTTGATACCGAAACCGTCGCCGCGCGTTTACAGGAAATTCGCAGCAACGCACGCCTGAATCTGCTCGGCGAACACAGCATTGCGTTCAACGAGAAAGAGCACCTGGCGATGATCCGCAAGCCGCTGGCCTATCACCCCAACGGCATGATCTTCCGTGCGTTCGACGCGGCGGGGATTCAGATCCGCAGCCGCGAGTACTACTCGGTCGGCGGAGGTTTTGTTGTCGACGAGGACGCGGCCGGTGCCGACCGCATTGTCGAAGATGTCACCCCACTGACGTTCCCCTTCAAAAGCGCCAAGGACTTGCTCGCTCATTGCAGCACGTATGGCCTGTCGATCAGCCAGGTGATGCTGACCAACGAAAGCGCCTGGCGTCCGGAGGCGGAAACCCGCGCCGGTCTGCTGAAAATCTGGCAAGTAATGCAGGATTGCGTGGACGCCGGCTGCCGCAACGAGGGCATTTTGCCGGGAGGGTTGAAGGTCAAACGCCGTGCGGCGGCGCTGCATCGGCAACTGTGCAAAAACCCGGAATCCGCGCTGCGTGATCCGCTGTCGGTACTCGACTGGGTCAACCTCTACGCGCTGGCCGTCAACGAAGAAAACGCCAATGGCGGGCGCGTAGTGACCGCGCCTACAAACGGCGCAGCGGGGATCATCCCGGCGGTGCTGCACTACTACATTCGCTTTATTCCCGGTGCAAATGACGACGGCGTTGTGCGTTTTCTGCTCACGGCGGCGGCAATCGGCATTCTGTACAAGGAAAACGCCTCGATCTCCGGCGCCGAAGTCGGTTGTCAGGGCGAGGTCGGCGTGGCTTGTTCGATGGCGGCGGGTGCGTTGTGTGAAGTCCTCGGCGGCAGCGTGCAGCAAGTCGAAAACGCTGCGGAAATCGGCATGGAACACAACCTCGGCCTGACCTGTGACCCGATTGGCGGGCTGGTTCAAGTGCCGTGCATCGAGCGCAACGCGATGGGCTCGGTGAAAGCGATCAATGCGGTGCGCATGGCACTGCGGGGTGACGGAAAACACTTCGTCTCTCTCGACAAGGTCATCCGCACCATGCGCCAGACCGGCGCTGACATGAAAAGCAAATACAAAGAGACCGCCCGCGGTGGTCTGGCGGTCAACATTATCGAATGCTGATTGACGTCGTCTCCGTCAGCAGAAAGTGAATTTGATGTCCTCTTCCTTTGGAAGAGGATCGTACTTAGCCCCCTCTCCCTCCGGGAGAGGGCTGGGGTGAGGGGCTTTTGATCCTGACCCGTTATTCAAGGAGCCACGCATGTCCACCGAACAACTGTCGAAAACCCCGCTGCACGCCCTGCACATCGAACTCGGCGCCCGTATGGTGCCGTTCGCCGGCTACGACATGCCGGTGCAATACCCCCTCGGCGTGATGAAAGAGCACCAGCACACCCGCGAGCAGGCCGGGCTGTTCGATGTCTCGCACATGGGCCAGATCCACCTGACCGGCGCGAATGCCGCCAAAGCCCTGGAAACCCTGGTGCCGGTAGACATCATCGACCTGCCGCTGGGCATGCAGCGTTACGCGATGTTCACCAACGAGCACGGCGGCATTCTCGATGACCTGATGGTTGCCAACCTCGGCAATGATGAACTGTTCCTGGTGGTTAACGCCGCGTGCAAGGATCAGGACCTGGCGCATCTGCAAAAACACATTGGCGATCAGTGCACCATTACGGCGCTGTTCGAGGAGCGCGCACTGCTCGCGCTGCAAGGTCCTGCGGCGGTAACAGCACTGGCGCGTCTTGCTCCGGAAGTGGCGAAGATGACCTTCATGCAATTCAACCGCGTGCAGCTACTCGGCGTGGATTGCTTCGTCAGCCGTTCCGGTTACACCGGTGAAGACGGTTTCGAAATCTCGGTGCCGGCCGCCGACGCAGAAAAACTCGCCCGCGCCCTGCTCGCCGAACCTGAAGTAGCGGCCATCGGCCTCGGCGCTCGCGATTCGTTGCGCCTGGAGGCCGGTCTGTGCCTGTACGGCCACGACATGAACACCGAAACCACGCCCGTCGAAGCCAGCCTGCTGTGGGCGATGTCCAAGCCACGCCGCGCCGATGGCGCACGGGCCGGCGGTTTCCCGGGGGCAGAACCTATCTTCGCCCAACAACAAAATGGCGTCGCACGCAAACGCGTCGGCCTGCTGCCGCAGGAACGCACGCCTGTGCGCGAAGGCGCGGAAATCGTCAACGAAGCCGGCGACATCATCGGTAGCGTATGCAGTGGCGGCTTCGGTCCGACGCTGGGCGGGCCATTGGCAATGGGTTACCTCGACAGTGCTTATGTCTCGCTAGATACGCCCGTGTGGGCAATCGTTCGTGGGAAAAAGGTGCAAATGCTTGTAAGCAAAATGCCATTTGTTCCACAACGCTACTACCGTGGTTGATTGACTGTTTCTATAAGTAACGCGATTGCGTTATGCGTGCACTAATGTGTAACGCAATCGCCATAAAACAGTGCAGTTCCTAACAACCGATTCGAATATGAACTTTACTTATAACCTTCGAAAACATTTGAACAAGCTAATCGTCTAAGCCCGCACTAGTGGATTGACTAAGTGCCATCAAGCGCAGCAAAACCGGGCCTGCAAGGGGCTTGTTTTTTCTCCAGTAGTTGGCGTAGAGTTCCACCACTGTGTTTGCATGGGTCAGCTTGGAATCGTGACCTGGGCAGTAGCCTACAAGTTAGCTACATCCCGTTCGACGTCTTCTTACTCTCCTGCAACCAGCCCCAGTACTCTTTCATGAGAAAGAGGCTGTCATTAATTTATTGCGTCAAAGGAAATAAGAAATGTCCACACGTCAGAGCGGTACCGTCAAGTGGTTTAACGACGAGAAAGGTTTTGGTTTTATCACTCCAGAAAGCGGTCCGGATCTGTTCGTGCATTTCCGCGCCATTCAGGGCAACGGCTTCAAGAGCCTGAAAGAAGGCCAGAAAGTGACCTTCGTTGCGGTGCAAGGCCAAAAAGGCATGCAGGCTGACGAAGTACAAGCAGAAGCCTGATCTGTCTAACAAAAAAGCCCCTGATATTGATATCAGGGGCTTTTTTGTGCGCGCGAATCCGTAAAATGGCAATTCCTTAAAGCGTCCAGAGGCTGCCATGTCGAAAAACCTGCTCACTCCCCAGGGCGATTTTCCTGCCGTTGGCCTCGGCCGTCGTCTGGCCGCGATGTTCTACGACTTTCTGTTGTGCACCGCCCTGCTGATTGTGACCGGCTTCGTTTACAAGCTCATCCAGGGTTTGATCATCGGTGAAGAACGCCTGCGGGTGATGACCGACGCCGGACAGCTCGACGGTGATCCGTTGTACTCGACCGTGCTGCTGTTGGTGTTGTTTGGATTCTTCGCCAAGTTCTGGACCCATGGTGGGCAGACGCTGGGCATGCAGGTGTGGGGCATTCGTGTGCAGAACGCCAATGGCACCGCAATCAGCCTGTGGCAGGCGTTGCTGCGGTTTATGGTGTCGATTGCGTCGTGGTTGTGCGTGGGGCTGGGTTTCTTCTGGTCGCTGTACGACAAGCAGAAACGCACGTGGCATGACATCTACTCGGACACCTGCGTGGTGCGGGTTCCGAAGAAGACCAAGTAACTCTTCACACCACAAACCAATGTGGGAGCGAGCCTGCTCGCGAAGGCGGTGTATCAGTCAATGTTCAAGTCGACTGATACACCGCCTTCGCGAGCAGGCTCGCTCCCACAGGTTTTGTGTTCTGCTTATAGATCTCAGGCGTTACCGGCCAGCTTCATCCGCGCCGCCTGGGTGAAATCCAGCATCCGCTTCAAAGGTCGAATCGCCTGCGGAATCAACGCCGGATCAACAAATATCTCGTTCGTCCCTTCCTTCAAGCTCTTGAGCGTACGCTCAAGGGTATTCATGGCCATCCACGGACAATGTGCGCAACTGCGGCACGCGGCGCCGTTACCGGCGGTTGGCGCCTCGATGAAGACCTTGTCCGGGCACAGCTGCTGCATCTTGTAGAAGATGCCGCGGTCGGTGGCAACGATCAGGGTCTTGTTCGGCAGGGACTGCGCCGCGGCGATCAATTGACTGGTGGAGCCCACGGCATCTGCCAGTTCGATCACGGCAGTCGGCGATTCGGGGTGCACCAGAATGGCGGCGTCCGGGTACAAGGCCTTCATGTCTTCAAGCTGCTTGGACTTGAACTCCTCGTGGACGATGCAGGCTCCGTCCCACAGCAACATATCCGCGCCGGTCTTGCGCTGAATGTAGGTGCCCAGATGCTTGTCAGGCCCCCAGATGATGGTCTCGCCGTTGTCCATCAGGCTTTCGACGATTTCCAGCGCACAACTCGACGTCACCACCCAGTCGGCCCGGGCTTTGACGGCAGCGGAGGTGTTGGCGTAGACCACCACCGTGCGCTCCGGGTGCTGATCGCAGAACGCCGAGAATTCGTCAACCGGGCAACCCAGGTCCAGCGAGCACGTCGCTTCCAGGGTTGGCATCAGCACGCGTTTTTCCGGGTTGAGAATTTTGGCGGTCTCACCCATGAACTTTACGCCGGCGACTACCACGGTCTTGGCCGGATGGGCATTGCCGAAGCGGGCCATTTCCAGAGAGTCGGATACACAGCCACCGGTTTCTTCGGCCAAGGCCTGAATCACCGGATCGCAATAGAAGTGGGCAACCAGCACCGCGTCCTGAGCCTTGAGCTCGGCGGCGATGGCAGAACGGTAATAAGCCTCTTCCTCGGCAGTCAGCGGTTTGGGCTGTTTGGCATCGAGGTGGGCTTGAACCAGAAGGCGTTCGGAAATCTGCGTCATGTTCGCAAGACCTGCAGGCGCTTTCGCGCGAAAGTCGAGTATACACCCGGCTCCGGACCGCTTGAGGGTACCGCCGGGAGAGTGAGTTTTATCAGGCACGGACAGCGTTGAAGCTGCGCAAGGCTACAGAATATCCCGGGGATACAAAAGATGATTCTGACCTGCGTCAGCGCAACTTGCACTGGAACAACGCACGTCCAAATCACAGGCAAAAAAAAACCCGGAAATCCTCACTTGCGTGGGCCTTCCGGATTTTCTAAACCGCCAAAAATGGTGGGTCGTGTGGGATTCGAACCTACGACCAATTGGTTAAAAGCCAACTGCTCTACCAACTGAGCTAACGACCCGCTGTGTGGTGGCGCGTATAATACTGATTTTTAAGGACTATTCAACACCTTTTTGAAAATAATCAAAAATAAGGTGTTGGATCGCTCACGCCGGCCGCTGCGAAGCCTTCTGCGCGCAGGCGGCAGCTATCGCATTTACCGCAGGCACGGCCTTCATCATCGGCCTGATAGCAGGAAACAGTCAGCCCGTAATCAACGCCCAGCTTCACGCCCGCCTGGACGATCTGCGCCTTGCTCAGGTTCTGCAGCGGCGCCTGAATGCGGAAACCATCACCCTCGACGCCGGCCTTGGTCGCCAGATTGGCCATGCGCTCGAACGACTCGATGAACTCGGGACGGCAATCCGGATAGCCGGAGTAGTCCACCGCGTTCACACCGATGAAGATGTCGCGAGCGCCGAGCACTTCAGCCCAACCCAACGCCAGAGACAGGAACACCGTGTTGCGTGCCGGCACGTAAGTGACCGGGATGCCCTCGCCCAGCTCTTCAGGGATATCAATGCTGGTGTCGGTCAGTGCCGAGCCGCCCATGCCATTCAGGTTGATGCCGATCACCTTGTGCTCGACCACACCCAGGTCGCGAGCGACGCGCGCAGCGGCATGCAATTCAGCATGGGAGCGCTGGCCGTAATCGAAACTCATGGTGTAGCAGGCGTAGCCTTCAGCGCGGGCCATGGCCACGACCGTTGCCGAGTCCAGACCACCGGACAGCAGGATCACCGCACGTTTTTCGGTTGTGTTCAGTTGTTCAGTCATTTCAGCGCCCCGGCTCATCATTCCATAGATATTTATGCAGCTGCAGTTGCAACCGCACTGGCAGGTTGTCCGCCACCACCCAATCCGCCAGATCCCTTGCGTTGAGGTCATGGTGACTTGGAGAAAACAGAACTTCGCCGGCACGCCGGTCGAGCCCGTACTGGATCAGTTTGGACACCGCCCAGTCGTAGTCTTCCCGCGAGCAGATGACAAACTTCACCTGATCGTTGGGCGTCAGCATTTCGATATTTTCGTAAAGGTTGCGATGGGCTTCTTTCGAGCCCGGCGTCTTCAGATCAAGCACGCGACTGACGCGCGGATCGACCGCCGAAATGTCGAGAGCACCGCTGGTTTCCAGCGAGACCTCATAACCGGCATCACACAGCTGTTTGAGCAAGGGAATGGCGTTCGGCTGCGCCAACGGCTCACCGCCGGTGACACAGACGTAACGCGGACGAAATCCGGCCACTTGCTCGAGGATATCGTCGAGCGTGCGGACGGTGCCGCCGCTGAACGCGTAGGCACTGTCGCAGTATTGGCAACGCAATGGGCAACCGGTCAGGCGCACAAAAACAGTGGGCAGCCCGGCAGTCCGCGTTTCCCCCTGCAAAGAGTAGAAAACTTCGGTAATTCTCAATGTGTCTTGCATAGTCGCCACGGGCGTAACAGCTAAACAGGCTGTCCGCCTCCGTCAGGCACTTCAGGCAATCGCGCCAACGCGCGGACCACAAGAAGCGTGTTTCAGAAAAAGGGCGTGAATTCTAACGAAAAAACCCGCGACAGGCGCGGGTTTCTTCTAAACGGGTGCAGCACCTGAAAAGCTCAGGCTTACATGCGCTGCAAATCGCGTTGCGCCAACTGAGCGGCGGATGTACCCGGATATTGGGCCACCACCTGTTGCAGAATGCCTTTCACCTTGTCGGTGTGACCGAGGCGGCGCTCTACATCAGCCAGCTTGTACAGCGAATCCGGCACCTTGTTGTGCTTGGGATACAGCTGCGAAACCTTGGCGAAAGCCTGACCTGCACCTTGCAGATCACCCTTGGCCAGGTTCACTTCGCCCAACCAGTACTGGGCGTTGCCCGCGTACTGGCTGTTCGGGTATTTGCGCAGGAATGCCGAGAAAGCCTGGCTGGCCTTGTCGAAATCCTTGGCTTTGATCAGGTCGAAAGCGGCATCGTAATACAGCTTTTCCTTGGCCGGATCAGCCGGTTCGCTACCCGCAGCAGGTGCCTGGGCGGCAGCAGCCCCGGCGCCAGCGGCAGCACTTGCATCGCCACCGGCAGAAGAATTCTCAGGAGTCGCGGCAGGTGCAACACCGGATCCTATGCGTCGATCAAGATCCTGGTATCGCTCCAGGGATTCTTGCTTCATACGCGCAACCTGGTTCTGCAGTTCTTCAATCACACCTTGCTGGCGGGATATCTGATCCTGCATCTGTTGCAGTTGGTTAAACAGCATGCCTTGTGCCGAGGCAGGGGCCGAAGCCGCTCCCCCGGCATAGGCGCCGTTCGTACCGTAACCCGCAGGCGGATAACTGCTCCCGCTATTGTTATAACCGGAGTTGTCATCGACCACAGGAACCGCAGCCCACACCGCAAGCGGTGCGAGACTGAGAGCCAGAACAGTTACAGCACGACGGCACGTTCGCATATCGAATTACTTACGCAGTTCGACGCGACGGTTTTGAGCCCAGGACTGCTCGTCGTTGCCGGTAGCAACTGGACGCTCTTCGCCGTAGGAAACCAGTTCCAGCTGAGCTGGGGAAACACCTTGCAGTACCAGGTAGCGTTGAACGGCTTTCGCACGACGCTCGCCCAGTGCCATGTTGTACTCACGAGTACCACGTTCGTCGGTGTTGCCTTCCAGAACAACGCGAGCGCCGTTTGCTTTCAGGTCTTTGGCGTGAACGTCCAGAGCGCGCATGGCTTCTGGCTTCAGGTCCGAGCTGTCGTATTCGAAGTAGAAGGTGGTGATTGCGCGCAGAGCAGCTTCTTCGCTCAGGGAACCGTCAACGGCACCAGTGTTTGCGCCGTAACCAGCGTTTGGATCAACAGCGCCTTCACCGGCGTTGTCGCCGCCTTTGGACGAGCAACCTACAGCTACAGCCATGGCCAGAGCCAGCGCAGCAAATTTACCAAACTTCAGCATTTCCATCGTGAAACTCCTAATGAACCCCAGTGTGTTAAGTAAAACGTGTAGCGCCCGCTCACTTCAGGTAAGGGGACCAGGACGGTTCTCTGACTTCGCCTTGAGCGGTAGGAAGCGGGAGCCTAACGCGTCCATTAATGGACACGAGCATCAAGACTCCCCGGCCCTGCTGGCGGGTGGCGTAGATTACCATGGTGCCGTTGGGTGCAACAGTGGGTGACTCGTCCAGAGTGCTATCAGTGAGGATCTTTACACTACCTCGCTGCAAATCCTGGGCTGCCACCTTGAAATTGGTGAAACCATCCTGGCGATGGATCATCACCAGCGTCTTTTCATCTGCCGAAAGTTTCGGGTTGGCGTTGTAGTTACCTACGAACGTCACACGCTCGGCACCACCGCCACTGGCGCTGGTTTTGTAGATTTGTGGCTTGCCGCCGCGGTCCGAGGTGAAGTAGATGGTCGAACCATCCTTGCCCCAGTACGGTTCGGTGTTGATGCCTGGGCCCGCTGTTACACGATTGATCTGACGCGTAGCCAGGTTCATCACGTAGATATCCGGGTTACCGTCTTTAGACAACACGAACGCCAGACGATCACCATTCGGCGACCAGGCCGGTGCGCCGTTCAGGCCTTCGAAGTTGGTGATCTGCTCACGACGACCCGTGTCGATGTTCTGCATGAAGATACGTGGACGCTTCTGCTCGAACGACACGTAAGCGATGCGCTTGCCATCCGGTGCGAAACGCGGCGACAGGATCGGCTCGCGCGATTGCAACAGAGTCACGGCGCGAGCACCGTCATAGTCCGAACGCTGCAAGGTGTAACGGGTGTTCTTCTCGGAGAAGCGTTCAGCCGTCACGTACAGCAGGCGGGTCGAAAACGCGCCCTGGATACCGGTGAGTTTCTCGAACGACTGGTCAGAGATGTAGTGCGCCATATCGCGCAACTGCTCCGTAGTACCGGAAACACTGCCGTCAGCCACTTTCTGCTCGGTGGCTACGTTGAACAGTGCCCATTGCACCTGCAGACGACCGCCCGCTGGGGCGAGGCTGCCGACCATCATGTATTGAGCACCTACCGCCTTCCAGTCACGGAAGATGATTTCGCTCGCCTGGCTTGGCTGGCTGATCATGTTTTGCTTTGGAATCGGCGAGTAGTAGCCCGAGTTACGCAAATCGTTACCAATGATTTCAGCCATGTCGTCCGGCAGGACGGCGCCGCCCTGCAAACCGAACGGTACGACGGCGATCGGAGTAGCCCGATCGCTGCCGCTGGTGACCAGAATGTTCTTTTCATCAGCCATCGCGATCCCTGCCATGCAGCAGATCACGACCAGCATTCCTCGAAGAAGGTTTCTCACAAGGCTAGATCCTCAGGTGTGAATGTCATCTTGAATGAACGATACGGAGCGAAATCGCTCGGCTTCATTCCCTGCATTTCTGTCAAACGTCCAATATTCTTGACCGCCGCTACTGCCGAAGCATCGAACGGACCATCGCCACTGGATTTGGACACGCTGACCGAAGTCACCGTACCGTCCGGCAACATGCCGATTTGCAACACGACCGTCATGCCTTTGCGTGCCGAAGGTGGACGAGCCCAGCCTTCCGCTGCCCGCGCACGAATCAGGTCATCGAAACTGCCCGCGACTTCGTCACCCTGTTCATCGGCCAAGGCCTGCTGACGCTGCGGCGTGTCGGAAAGCAAATCTGCCAAGGCCTGAGCCTTTTTGTCTTCGGCAGATTTACGTGCCGCTTCCTGCGCTTTCTTCTTCGCAGCATCGGCAGCAGCTTTCTTCTTCGCTTCGTCGGCGATTTTCTTCTTCGCCTCTTCAGCTTCAGACTTCTTCTTGGCGTCTTCGGCGGCTTTCTTCTTCGCGTCTTCGACGATCTTTTTCTTCGCTTCTTCAGCGGCCGCTTTCTTGGCCTCTTCTTCAGCAGCCTTTTTGGCTTCTTCTTCAGATTTCTTCTTGGCTATATCAGCCAATTGTTTCTCTTCTGCCTTCTTGGCTTCGGCGGTCTTCTTCGCGTCATCGGCTTTTTTGGCTTCATCAGCCTTTTTCGCCTCGTCCGCTTTTTTCGACTCGTCGGCCTTCTTGGCTTCCTCGGCCTTTTGAGCCGCTTCTTCTTTCTTTTGTTCCGCAGCTTTCACCGCTTCCTGCTCGACCTTTTTCTGTTCCATCTGCTCGACTTCAGTCTGGCGCGCGGCGGATTTCTTCGCCTCACCCGCAATCTTCTGATTGGTCTGGGTGGTTGCCTGACTTTTCGATTTCAGCTGGTACAGGGTCGCCTGGACAATCGGCTTGGCCGGCGGCAGCTCTGGTGTAAAGGCGAAACTGACGAACAGCATGCCGAACACCAGCACGTGCAGGACAATCGCCAGAACACTAGGCCAGAAGTAGCTTTCCGAGGCAGACGGCTCTCGCAGTGGCTGCATCAGGGGGCCTCGGTAATCAAACCAACGTTACCGACCCCGGCTTTCTGCAATCCGCCCATGGCGCCCATGACGGAACCATAGTCGACGGTTTTGTCGCCGCGGATGAAGACCTGGGTACGCTTGCCGCCTTCGGTACCGGCGCGAATGATCTTGGTCACCGCGTCGGTCATCTGCGGCAGGGTCATGGCCCTGTCCTGTTGCTTCTCGGTGTCGACTTCGCTGCCAAGGTTCCAGTAATAGGTCTTGTCAGCCTTGATCGAAATGGTCAGGACCTGGGTGTTGTTGTCCTGCGGCAAGGCTTCGCTGGAAACCTTGGGCAGATCAACTTTCACGCCCTGATTGAGCATCGGCGCGGTCACCATGAAAATGACCAGCAGTACCAGCATCACGTCGATGTAAGGCACCACGTTCATCTCGGCGACCGGCTTGCGCTTTTTGCGAGCTCGAGCGATTAAAGCCATTGGAAATTACCTGCTTATTCTTCGCTGGTGTGCACTTTGCGGTGCAGGATCGCCTGGAATTCATCGGCGAAGGTGTAGTAACGGCCCAGCAGGGTTTCGCTGCGAGCAGCAAAACGGTTGTAAGCGATTACTGCAGGGATTGCCGCAAACAGGCCGATCGCCGTGGCGATCAGTGCTTCGGCGATACCCGGAGCCACGGTGGCCAGGGTCGCTTGCTGGGCGCTGGCCAGACCGCGGAAGGAGTTCATGATGCCCCATACGGTACCGAACAGACCAATATACGGGCTGACCGAACCCACAGTGGCGAGGAACGGCAAGCTTTGCTCCAGTTTCTCTTCTTCGCGGGAGATGGCCACACGCATGGCGCGAGCCACGCCTTCCATTACCGCTTCAGGATCGACACCTGGCTGCTGGCGCAGACGGGAGAACTCTTTGAAACCGGCGCGGAAGATTTGCTCGACGCCCGAATCCGGATCAGGGTTGCTGCCGGCCTGACGGTACAGTTTGGACAAATCGATACCCGACCAGAAGCGCTCTTCGAAGCTCTCCAGGGCGCGTCGACCGGCACGCAGCAGGTTGCTGCGCTGAAAGATCATGATCCATGAGGTCACCGATGCGGCCACCAGAGTCAACATTACCAACTGCACCACGATGCTGGCATTGCTGACCAGGCTCCACATGGAGGAATGGTCGACGACGTTAGCTTCCACGCTTTATCTCCTGCTTTGAGTGTTTACCCGGGCCGACCGCGTCGGCGAAAGCCGCACGCAAGTCTTCGGGAAGGGCCCGGGGTTTCAAACTGTTAGTGCGCACACAGGCCACCAAAAACTGCCCTTCACAGAGCAGCACATTATCCGTTGCCCGCCTGACCTGCTGTTTGAAACGCAGGCTGGCACGGTTCAATTCGATTACTTCAGCACTTACCAGAAGCTCGTCGTCCAGTCGCGCCGGCGCGTGGTAACGCGCTTCGCTGGAGTGCACGACAAACAACAGATCCTCCCCGGCAAGCTGCGATTGGGCAAAGCCCAGTTCGCGGAGCCGCTCGGTTCGAGCCCGTTCCATAAACTTGAGGTAATTAACGTAATACACGATGCCGCCCGCATCGGTGTCCTCGTAATAAACGCGACAACGATGTGCGAACGGCTCAAGCCCGTTTTGCGCGCGCATACTCTAGTGCTTACTCCTCATGTTGCCAATCCGGCCAGACAACTGTTTTTCGTTGTTTCAGGGCTTTATCGCAAAAGTACCGTCCTCTGACAGTACAAACCCTGAATAAATCGACAACAAATGTGTATTAATCGTCCACGGCATCGAGAAACTCGTCTACCACGGGCGTCTCACCCATTCGTGACGGAATGTTTAAACCGAAATGCAGATACGCATGCCGTGTCACTACCCTGCCCCGTGGCGTGCGCATGATGTAGCCCTGCTGGATCAGATACGGCTCCAGCACGTCTTCAATCGTGTGGCGTTCTTCACTGATGGCCGCTGCAAGGCTGTCGATACCGACGGGCCCACCATCGAACTTCTCGATCATGGTCAACAGCAGGCGCCGATCCTGATGATCGAAACCATGCTCGTCGACATCCAGCAGGTTCAACGCCAGATCCGCCACCGCTTTGGTGATGTGGCCCTTGGCGCGCACTTCAGCGAAATCGCGCACACGGCGCAGCAATCGATTGGCAATTCGCGGTGTGCCACGGGCACGTCGAGCGATTTCGAAGGCGCCCTCCGGGTCCAGGGGCAAACCAAGAATATTCGCCGAACGACTGACAATCGTCGACAGATCCGCGGTGCTGTAGAACTCAAGACGCTGGACGATACCGAAGCGGTCACGCAACGGGTTGGTCAGCATGCCTGCACGAGTCGTCGCACCGACCAGGGTGAACGGCGGCAGGTCGAGTTTGATCGAGCGTGCTGCCGGCCCTTCACCGATCATGATGTCGAGCTGGAAATCTTCCATCGCCGGGTACAAGACTTCTTCGACGATCGGCGACAGACGATGGATTTCATCGATGAACAGCACGTCATGCGGCTCAAGATTGGTCAGCAATGCCGCCAGATCACCCGGACGCTCCAGGACCGGCCCCGAGGTGCTCTTGATCGACACGCCCATTTCCTGGGCGATGATGTTGGCCAGCGTGGTTTTACCCAGCCCCGGCGGGCCGAAGATCAACGTGTGATCAAGCGATTCGCTACGGCCACGAGCAGCCTGGATGAACAGTTCCATCTGCTCGCGCACGGTCGGCTGGCCAATGTAGTCAGCCAGACTGACCGGGCGAATGGCGCGATCCTGGATTTCTTCGCGCTCGCGCGGAATGTGCGCAGCGGCGATCAGACGATCAGCTTCAATCACTTAAATCATTCCCTTCAGGGCGCGGCGGATCATGTCTTCACTGCTCAAATTCTTGTCCTTGATGGCCGAAATTGCCTTGCTCGCTTCCTGCGGCTTGTAACCCAGGGAAATCAACGCGCTGACCGCATCGTTCTCGGCGGTATTGACCGGCGCCGGGCCGTCCGGCTGGTTTGGCACCAGGGCGAACATGGCCGGCGAGGTTTCCCAGGCCTTGAAGCGATCCTTCAGCTCGACGAGCAAACGCTCGGCGGTTTTCTTGCCGACGCCCGGCACCTTGGTCAGCGCCGACGTGTCCTGGGACTGCACACAGCGGACCAGTTCATCGACTTCCAGGCTCGACATCAATGCCAGGGCCAATTTCGGCCCGACACCATTGAGACGGATCAACTCGCGAAAAAAGTCTCGCTCACGCTTGCCGGCGAAACCATAGAGTAACTGCGCGTCTTCGCGTACGACCAAGTGCGTGTGCAGGGTCAGCGGTTCACCGACCGGCGGCAGGCGATAGAGGGTGGTCATGGGCACTTCCAGCTCATACCCGAGGCCATTTACATCGAGAATCAGGTGCGGCGGCTGTTTCTCAGCCAGGGTGCCGCGCAAGCGTCCAATCACGTTTCAGATCCTTGAGCGTTGGCCAGCCGTGGGCTGGCGACTGACGGAAAGCGTGCTTCAGGCCGACGACCCAGGCGCGAAACCCGCATTCCGGAAAATTTGATTGCTGATGCTATCAGAGACGCAGGCGCCCGCCACGACTGCGTGCCGCTCCCAAGCCATGCGGCAGCAGACTGGAACGAGTGTGAGCGTGGCAAATGGCAATGGCCAGGGCGTCCGAAGCATCGATTTGCGGTTTGCTGGTCAACTTCAGCATGTGCATGACCATCATTTGCACCTGCTCTTTATTCGCCGCGCCCGTGCCGACCACTGCTTGTTTGACCTGGGTGGCCGTGTACTCGGCAATTTCCAGACTTTCTTCGGCACCGGCAACAATCGCCGCGCCACGGGCCTGCCCGAGTTTGAGCGCCGAGTCGGCGTTTTTCGCCATGAACACTTTTTCGATGCCCATGGTGACCGGGCCGTAGGTCTGAATGATTTCACGCACGCCGCGATAGACGATTTGCAGTCGTTCATGCAGCTCGCCAGCGCCGGTGCGGATGCAACCAGAGGCGACGTAGATGCAGCCGCCACGTCCGGTATCGCGAACAATGCCGTAACCGGTGATGCGCGAACCGGGGTCGATACCAAGAATTAAAGTCATAACGCCTGCGGGTTCGGAAAAAGCACGAAATTCGGTACAACAAATAACAAATGTGGGAGCTGGCTTGCCAGCGATGACGGAGTGTCAGACCACATCATTTTCTGATGTGCCGACGCCATCGCTGGCAAGCCAGCTCCCACATGAAAGCCTAGTCGCTCTTAACCGAGCTGAGCAGCGACGTCTTCTGGAATATCCGCGTTGGAATAAACGTTCTGCACATCGTCCAGGTCTTCAAGCATGTCGATCAGCTTGAGCACCTTCTCCGCGCCGTCCAGGTCCAGTTCGGCGCTGGTGGTCGGCAGCATAACGATTTCCGCGTCATCACCCTTGAAACCGGCGGCTTCCAACGCGTTACGCACGGAATAGAAACCGGCGAACGAAGTGAACACGTCAATCGAACCATCTTCGTTCGTAACCACATCATCGGCGTCTGCTTCCATCGCCGCTTCGATCAGTGCGTCCTCATCAACGCCCGGAGCGAAGGAGATCTGGCCCTTGCGCTCGAACAGGTACGCTACCGAACCGTCGGTGCCCAGGTTACCGCCGCACTTGCTGAACGCATGGCGCACAGCCGCTGCGGTGCGATTGCGGTTGTCGGTCATGCACTCGACCATCACCGCCACGCCGCCCGGACCGTAACCTTCGTAACTCAGCTCGACCATGTCGTCGGTGTCGGCGGCACCGGCACCACGAGCAACCGCGCGATCGATGATATCGCGGCTCATGTTCGCACCAAGGGCCTTGTCCAGAGCCAGGCGCAAACGCGGGTTGGAACCCGGATCACCGCCACCCTGACGGGCAGCAACGGTTAGCTCACGAATCCACTTGGTAAAGATTTTGCCTTTCTTGGCATCCTGACGTTCTTTGCGGTGCTTGATGTTCGCCCACTTGGAATGACCCGCCATAACTCGCTCCGAATTCTCTTTGAAACGTTGCCCGCCCTGCTCTTGCAGCGGCCGGCAAACAAAAAATCTTGAACAGCTTTCAATCTATAAGAAAGAAAAAAGGCGCATCCGAAGATGCGCCTTCAGGCCCGTCTTACTCAGCCTTTGGCGTTTCGCGCAAACGAATGTGCAATTCGCGCAATGCCTTGGCATCCACCACACCCGGTGCTTGCGTCATGACGTCGGCAGCGCTCTGGGTTTTCGGGAAGGCGATCACTTCACGGATCGACTGGGCGCCGGTCATCAGCATCACCAGACGGTCCAGACCGAAGGCCAGGCCACCGTGCGGCGGTGCACCGTACTTCAGGGCGTCGAGCAGGAAGCCGAATTTCTCTTCCTGTTCCGCTTCGTTGATGCCCAACAGACGGAACACCGACTGCTGCATTTCCTTGCGGTGGATACGGATCGAGCCGCCACCCAGCTCAGTACCGTTCAGCACCATGTCGTACGCGCGAGACAGAGCGCCGGCCGGGTTGGCTTCGAGCTCTTGCGGCGTGCATTTCGGCGCGGTGAACGGGTGGTGCAGCGCGGAGAAGCTGCCGTCGTCGTTTTCTTCGAACATCGGGAAATCGACGACCCACATTGGCGCCCACTCGCAGGTCAGCAGCTTCAAGTCGTGACCGAGCTTGATGCGCAGTGCACCCAGTGCTTCGCTGACGATCTTGGCCTTGTCGGCGCCGAAGAACACGATGTCGCCATCGACTGCGCCAACGCGATCGAGGATCACGTTCAGCTTGTCTTCCGGGATGTTTTTCACGATCGGCGATTGCAGACCCTCAACACCGGCAGCGCGCTCGTTGACCTTGATGTACGCCAGGCCCTTGGCACCGTAGATGCCGACGAACTTGGTGTAGTCGTCGATCTGCTTGCGCGGCATGCTCGCCCCGCCTGGAACGCGCAGTGCGGCAATACGGCATTTCGGATCGTTGGCCGGGCCGCTGAAGACCTTGAAATCGACTTCTTTGAGTTGATCGGCAACGTCGACCAGCTCCAGCGGGTTACGCAGGTCTGGCTTGTCGGAACCGTAGCGGCGCATGGCTTCTTCGAAAGTCATGTGCGGGAATTCGCCGAATTCCAGACCCAGCACTTCCTTGAACAGGTTGCGGATCATTTGCTCGGTGAGGCCCATGATCTCTTTTTCATCGAGGAAACTGGTCTCGATGTCGATCTGGGTGAATTCCGGCTGACGGTCGGCACGCAGGTCTTCGTCGCGGAAGCACTTGGCGATCTGGTAGTAACGGTCGAAGCCGGCCACCATCAGCAGTTGCTTGAACAGCTGCGGCGATTGCGGCAGCGCGAAGAACGAACCGGCGTGAGTGCGGCTTGGCACGAGGTAGTCGCGTGCGCCTTCCGGAGTTGCACGGGTCAGGATCGGCGTTTCAACGTCGAGGAAGCCGTTTTCGTCGAGGAAGCGACGGATGCTGGTGGTCATGCGCGAACGCAGACGCAGCTTCTCGGCCATTTCCGGACGACGCAGGTCGAGGAAGCGATAGCGCAGGCGGGTTTCTTCGCCAACGTCGGAGTATTCGTTGAGCGGGAACGGCGGGGTTTCCGACTCGTTCAGCACTTCCAGTTCGTAACCCAGCACTTCGATCATGCCCGACGCCATGTTGGCGTTGGTTGCACCGGCCGGACGCAGACGCACCTTACCGGTGATCTTCACGACGTACTCGCTGCGCACGCGATCGGCGGCGGCGAAGCTCTCGGCGCGATCCGGATCGAACACCACCTGGGCCAGACCGTCACGATCACGGATATCGAGGAAAATCACCCCGCCGTGGTCGCGGCGACGGTGAACCCATCCGCAAAGGGTAATTTCCTGACCTTCCAGGCTTTCGTTCAGTTGGCCGCAATAGTGGCTGCGCATCATGGTAGTGGTTCGCTTCTCGTAATTCGAAATTCGGTGGAGATCCCGTCGCGCTCAAGCTTGTGCGACGTGGGGAAACTCACGCGTGTCGTTCGACCTGGGCCTGAACCCTAGTCAGATTTGTCGCTACCGGCCAGGTTCTTCTTGGTTCCGGTCTTGAAATCGGTTTCGTACCAACCGCTGCCGCTGAGGCGAAAGCCGGGCATCGACAGCTGTTTCTTGAGCTCTGGCGCCTGGCAGGCAGGGCAGTCGACCAGCGGTGCATCGCTGATCTTTTGAATGGCTTCCAACTGATGACCACAGGAAGCACATTGATAATCGTACATCGGCATGGAGGTGTCTCGGCGATCAGATTGCCACCGCGCGCAGGGCTTTGCGGCGAAAGAGCGGGATTATATCCATTAAATGCGGCCTGTGCAGCCGTAAGACTGCACAGGCCGCAACCTCCTTTGCAACCGCTGTTTCAGAGCGATTTCGCTGACTCAGCGACTTTGATCCCGTTCATGACACACACCACTCGTACCAGCGCACTGAAATTTTTCACCCCGCCGTGACGCAGATGCACCTCACGGTCAACGTGGGATAACAGTGAGCTGATCGAACAGCAGTTGTCTTTGGCCATGGCGCCGAGGATGTTCCAGTACACCTGCTCCAGCCGCAGGCACGTCGCGTATCCGTTCAAACGCACGGATCGGGACAGCGGCTGTACCAATGACATGTCGAATTCGTTGACGAACGGATCGAACTTCAATTCATGTTGCAAGCCGACATTCCTGTCGCCTCGCCTGTCTCCCTCTATCATATCGGTGACACTCCTTTGCCATCTCTGCGGGTTTTTCAAAGTCACATCCTGTGACTTCATAAAAGCGCAGACGCAAAGTTATATCCAGATGACTAATTGACCATCCCCGTAGGATAAGCCAACGATAGAAGTAAGACTGTGGACAGCGCGGGCATCCCCAAGGCCTGCCCGCGCACTTGGGTCAGGCTTCGAGCAATGCGCGCAACATCCACGCGGTTTTTTCATGAACCTGCATGCGCTGGGTCAGCAGGTCGGCCGTCGGCTCGTCACTGACCTTGTCGAGCAGCGGGAAAATGCCGCGCGCGGTGCGGGTCACGGCTTCCTGACCGGCGACCAGTTGCTTGATCATGTCCTCGGCGCTGGGCACCCCCTCCTCCTCCTTGATAGAAGAAAGCCGCGCATACGTGGCATAAGCGCCTGGGGCCGGGAAACCAAGGGCGCGAATGCGCTCGGCGATTGAATCGACGGCCAGTGCCAGCTCGTTGTATTGCTCTTCAAACATCAAGTGCAGCGTACGGAACATCGGGCCTGTGACGTTCCAGTGGAAGTTATGGGTTTTCAGATACAGCACGTAGGTGTCCGACAGCAGACGCGACAGCCCCTCGACGATGGACTTGCGGTCTTCTTCACTGATACCGATATCGATTGCCATGTTTACCCCCTAACGGCGATTTGAATTCATCCAAGGTACCGCCCCACTCTAGCAAGGCTGTCGATCCCTCGCAGCCCCGAATCGACACTCGCACTGCGACAAATCGACCACTTTGCTGCCGCTGGCCGGCCTGATTTGAGTAGCTGCAGGCTTTGCTGTTAAATAGGCAGTGTGTCGCTATGCCCCATTTTCCGGGGATTTGCGCATAGGCTGATGCTGCGTCCGTGTCCACCGCCTCTTATTTTGTCCCGAAGCGAACCGTGCGCCTCCAGCTCTTCCTTGTGAGCCGTTAATAACGTGAGCCAATCAAAATGTTGAAAATCGTCCACCTGCTAATGGGCGCAGCGGCACTGCTGCTGTCGTTCATACCTAGCTTGAAATCCGAAGCCGTTCCCTACCTGCAACAACCCGATGCACTTTACCTGGCCTTTTTCGGCCTGCTGAACCTGGTCATTGCCCCGGTGATTCCTTACTGGAACAAAGGCCCGCGCCAGCATCTGCAAAATCTGGTCAGCGCTCTTCTGGTGCTGACTGTCGTCCTCCAAACCTTGACCCTGATCGCGCCGATGCCTGTCATCGCCGGCCAGCCAGCCGTGTTGTTCAGCCTGGTGATTGCCCTGGTTGCCGTGGTCCTGCACCTGGCCGTCAGCTTTTATCGATCTTCACCGGCAGCCACGCCAACCACCTACGACATGACCAACCGCGATACCGGCACCGTCAAGTGGTTCAACACTTCCAAAGGCTTCGGCTTTATCTCCCGGGATTCCGGTGATGACATTTTCGTGCACTTTCGCGCGATCCGTGGCGAAGGCCACCGCGTTCTGGTCGAAGGCCAGCGCGTGGAGTTCTCGGTGATGAACCGGGACAAAGGCCTGCAAGCCGAGGACGTGATCGCCGCGCTGCCGCGCCGCTGATCCAAGGCATAAAAAAACCGCGAGCAGCGTGCTGTTCGCGGTTTTTTTACGCCTGATGAAAAGACCGCGCCTTAGTAGTGTGGCGGAGGTGCTTCTTCCTCGAAGGATTCGAACTGCCCGACCATTTCTTCCTGACGCTTGAGCAACGCAGCCATTTGCAATTGCAGGCGCTCGACCACCCGCTGCTGCGCCACCAGGATGTCGTTCAACGTCTGGATAGTGTCGTCCTGAAACGCCAGACGGCTTTCCAGATCGTTAACGCGTTCTTCCAGGGTCATGACTCAGCCCTCCAAAAAGGTGAAATCTTCGGTCAGCACCACACGCAACTGCGCGCGAATGGCGGCCACCTGTTCGCTGTCATAAGGCTTTGCCGGATGCTTGCCCCAGACCGGCGCAGGCCACGCCGCGTCGTCGCGTTTGCGCACGATCACATGCATGTGCATCTGGCTGACCACGTTACCCAGCGTAGCGACGTTCATTTTGTCGGCATCGAACAAGTCTTTGAGCAACTCGGCCAGCGCGGTGGTTTCCAGCCAGAGCTGTTGCTGATCGGCGACATCCAACTGAAACAACTCGCTGATATCGTTGCGGCGTGGCACCAGGATGAACCACGGGTAGTTGGCGTCGTTGGACAGCAACAGACGGCAGAGCGGAAAGTCGCCGATGGCCAGTGTGTCCTGTTGTAGTCGTGAATCTAAAGCAAACACTGCGCGCACTCCCGGCTGATCTACATAATTCAGCTTGGCGGGCCACCCGACAGGCAGCGCACCAAGCGACAGAACCGCAGCATACCTGCGAATGCGCTCGCCTTCACGAGGACTGTGCCCTGGCCATTTCTCCGGACGCCCCGACATGTGACATTTTTTGATTTGATGCACCAGCTCGGAACCCGACCAGATGACCAGTGCGCTGAAATGACCGCAAAACCGTGAGGTGCTCACGATCGCTCGCAGACAGGTCTGTATGAATACAGTACAGCGCGTAAATTTTTTGCACCAAAACCGCACAGTGGGTCTACGCTCAGTGCGTCGGGCATCCGCCGAATACTCACTGGCGGGGTGAACCGGTAACGTTTTTGGTTGTCGCGCGCCAATTACGGCGTGGCAACACCATACGAACAATCGCGTCAAGCCCTTACAAAAAGCGGCTTGGCGCCCCGTATTTATGAGGCTTTTACAGGTAAAGACAAGCGTGTTGAAAAATAACCGCACCGAAATTGCAGTTTGTGCACGCTTGTTGCAAGCGTACTCATATGGTCTATAAGCGCACCACGGGATGTGGGAGCCTTAAGCCCGATAAAAACAGTGGCAGGGTTGCCCGATGGAGATTCAAGTGTTTTGCCAGGGACTCTTTTTTAGCGATGCAAAAGGCTAGAAAAACAGCGAAAAAGTTGTCGGTCCGATTGCATCGGTACTGTGAATTTGCGACATCTACCAAGCCATCTGCGACAGCGTCGTAAAGAAGGCGAAAGGTTCGATTAGCAAGTATCGCCAACAATGTCGGCGTGATATAAGTTTGCGCCGACACAAAAAGAAAGAGCCGCCCAGATAATAAAACAGGTGGGACGGCAGTACTCTTCTAAAAACCAAAGGAGCAAATCACGATGCGCGTGATGAAGTGGAGCATGATCGCACTGGCTGTTTCAGCAGGCACCTCGCAGTTCGCAATGGCGTCCGCCCAGGATGATTCCCAAGGCTTCATTGAAGACGGTACCTTCAATGTAAAGACCCGCATGCTGTATATGAATCGTGATTTCAAGAATGAAAACTTGAAAACCAGCCCATCGGGTGAGCGCCAAGGCTACCGCGAAGAAACCGGTATTGGCATGCACGCCATCTTCGAATCCGGCTTCACTCAAGGCACCATCGGGTTTGGTGTTGACGCTTTCGGTCTGGGCTCGATCAAACTCGACAGCGGCCGCGGTCGCACTGGCAACGGCCTGTTCGCTGCCGATAGCGATGGCACACCTGAGGACACTCAGTCCAAAGCGGGTGGCGCAGTTAAATTCCGCCTGTCCAATACTGTCTTGAAGTATGGCGACCAATTCGTCGCCAGCCCGGTATTCTCCACTGACGACAGCCGTTTGCTGCCTGAAGCCACCACCGGCACCTTGCTCGTATCCAAGGAAATCCCTGGCCTTGAACTGAGCGCTGGTCGCTTCACCGCGATGAGCTCCCAGACCGGCATGGGCCATGACACCATCGTTGACGGCGGCCTGCCGTCTGCCAATATCGGTGGTGCCACCTACCAGTTCACCGACAACTTCGTCGCCGGTGTTGCGGCTTCCGACGTGGATGACCACTTCAAGAAGCAGTACCTCAACGCCAACTACACCCTGCCGATCAACGATGAACAGTCGTTGAACTTCGACTTCAACGGGTACAAGAGCAAGAGCCAAGGTCAGGAACTGTCGGGTGATATCGACAACCGCATCTGGTCCCTGGCTGCCGCTTACAGCATCGGCGCCCACAAATTCACCCTCGCTCACCAGCGTTCGACCGGTGATACCGGTTACGTATACGGCGTAGACGGCGGCGGCACCATTTTCCTCGCCAACTCCGTGCAGTACTCCGACTTCAACGGTGCAGACGAGCGTTCGTGGCAGGGTCGCTACGACCTGAACATGAAAACCTACGGCGTACCGGGCCTGAGCTTCATGACCCGTTACATCAAAGGCGACAACATCTCTACCGGTGCTGAAGAAGGCAAGGAACACGAGCTGGACTTCGAAACCAAGTACGTAATGCAGAATGGCCCGGCAAAAGACCTGTCCTTCCGCCTGCGTAGCGCCTGGTACCGCTCCAACACCGCTTATAACGGCGGTGACAACAACGATCTGCGTCTGATCGTTGAGTACCCGCTGAGCATCTTGTAATCCGGATGTAGTTCAGCAGTACTGTAGAGCTCTGCTCTAATTAGAACCGCTCACCCTGACAGGTGGGCGGTTTTTTTTGCTTATTCAATAGCGGCCTAAGCATATTTGAATAGCAAGCTAATTATGTCGACCGAAGCGGGCTTACTGCGAACAATAAAAAACCCAAGAGACTTTGCAGCTCTTGGGTTTAATTGCCTTACTTGACCGTCAGGGCAAATAATCGATCGCTTACTGCGGTGCCCCTTCCTGAACCACACGAATAACTCGCTGCGGAAACGGAATATCAATGCCTGCAGCTTTTAAACGATCGCGGGACAGTTCATTTAACATGAACATCACATCCCAATAGTCTGCAGTTTTAACCCACACACGCAGGGAAACCGTGATCGAACTGTCGCCCAGTGTCGAAACCACTGCCTGCGGCGCCGGGTCCTGCATAACACGTTCATCCTTGGCCAGATCCAGCAGTACCTGACGGGCCTTTTGCAGATCGGCTTCGTAATCCACGCCCACATCGAACACAACCTTGCGGGTTGGCTGACGGTTGGTATTGGTGATGATGCCGTTCGACAGGTTGCCGTTTGGCATGATGACGGTCTTGTTGTCGCCGGTACGCAGGACGGTATGGAAAATCTGGATGCTGTCGACGGTACCCGCCACGCCTTGCGCTTCGATCCAGTCGCCGATGCGGAACGGACGGAACAGCAAAATCAGCACGCCGCCGGCGAAGTTCGCCAGGCTGCCCTGCAACGCCAGACCGATGGCCAGACCCGCAGCACCGATCGCGGCAACGAACGAGGTGGTTTCGACACCGATCATCGAAGCCACGCTGACGATCAGCAGCACCTTGAGAATGATGTTGGCCAGGCTGCTGATAAAGCCTTGCAGTGCCAGGTCAGCGTTACGCAGGGCCAGCAAACCACCGAGTTTTTGCGTGACCTTGTTGATCAGCCACCAGCCGATTCCCAGGGTAATCACTGCGAGCAGCACGCGGCTGCCGTATTCCATGATCATCGGGATCCACGCCTGGGATGCCTTGACCAGGTGGTCTACTTCAGCATTCAAATCCATATTCTATCTCCTGATTTCCGGCTACCCGGGATGTGCACAAATAAATGTGGGAGCGAGCCTGCTCGCGAAAGCGCTGTGTCATTCAGCAATGAATTGACTGACACAGCGGCTTTCGCGAGCAGGCTGGCTCCCACCGTCTCCACGGATAACGCTTAGTCGCGGAAGTTGTTGAACTGCAGCGGCATGCCGAATTCCTTGGCGCGCAAGGCCGCGATGGCTTCTTGCAGGTCGTCGCGCTTCTTGCCGGTCACACGCACCTGCTCGCCCTGAATGGCAGCCTGTACCTTGAGTTTGGCGTCCTTGATGTGGCCGACGATCTTCTTCGCCAGTTCCTTGTCGATGCCTTCCTTGAGCACGGCGTCCTGCTTCATCAGCTTGCCCGAGGCGTACTCATCCTTGACTTCAAGGCACTGCACGTCGATCTTGCGCTTGACCAGGGCCAACTTGAGGATTTCGATCATCGCTTCCAGCTGGAATCCGGCTTCAGCGGTCAGACTGACAGTCAGGTCCTTTTCCTTGAACTCGAAACTGCCTTTACCTTTCAGGTCATAACGACGATCGAGTTCCTTCACGGCGTTCTCGACCGCGTTGGTGAGTTCGTGTTTGTCCAGTTCGGATACCACGTCGAACGACGGCATGTAATTTCTCCAATAAAAAGGCGCGCTCTATATGGATGGAGCGCGCTTGGCTTGCGGTTAAAATCGGGCTCATTATAACGGGTCTTTTCCTGTCGACACGCGAGCCGCGCATGCCTGTCCCCAATCGAGCAAAAAACTGATGTCTACCCCTTGGCACATTCTCGGCGCCGGCAGTCTCGGCACACTCTGGGCTACGCGGCTGGCCCGGGCCGGCCTGCCAGTGAGGCTGATCGTGCGCGACCTGACGCGTTTGCGCAGCTATAACGCAGCCGACGGGTTGACCCTTGTAGAAAACGGACAAGCCAACACTTATGCAGTTCCCGGCGAAACTCCGGACAATCCCGAACCGATCCGTCGCCTGCTGGTGGCCTGCAAGGCCTACGACGCCGAAAACGCAGTGGCCCGCCTCGCCCCACGCTTGACGCCCGATGCGGAAATTATTCTGCTGCAAAACGGCCTCGGCAGTCAGGACGCCGTCGCCGCGCGAGTACCGCATGCACGCTGCATCAGCGCTTCAAGTACCGAAGGCGCGTTCCGCGATGGCGACTGGCGTGTGGTGTTCGCCGGCCACGGTTTTACCTGGCTCGGTGATGCCGCTCATCCGGTGGCGCCGATCTGGCTGGATGATCTTGAGGCGGCGAAAATCCCCCACGAATGGAGCACCGACATCCTCACACGGCTGTGGCGCAAACTGGCGCTCAACTGTGCGATCAATCCGCTGACGGTGCTGCACAACTGCCGCAACGGTGGCTTACAGGCGCATCATTGCGAAGTCGCCACGCTCTGCGCCGAGCTCGCCGAACTGCTGCAGCGCTGTGGCCAACCTGCGGCGGCGGAAAACCTGCAACAGGAAGTCGAACGGGTGATCCAGGCCACCGCGGCCAATTACTCATCGATGTATCAAGATGTCGCCAATCAGCGCCGCACGGAGATCAGCTATCTATTGGGCCACGCCTGCAAAGTCGCCGCACGCCACCAGCTGAATCTGCCGCACCTCAATCAACTGCAGCAACGCCTGATCGCTCATCTGCGCAGCCTCGGATTGCCCAGCGACTGAGCAGCGGCTACGCTGGCGACTTGTTCCTTTGCTGCGAAAAACCCGATGCCATTGCGCCAGCGCCTCGAAAACCTGCCGGTCGGCCAGAAACTCCTGGCCGCCCTGCTGGTGCTGTTGACCACTGTGTTGCTGGTCGCCAACCTGACTTTTATCAGCGCCGCCTATTACATTTCCCAAGAGAGCATGGCCCCGCAGGCCTTGCAGACCATCGGCCGTCTGATCGCCAACCCGAGCCTGGTGAGTGAAGCCCTGCAATCACCGCAAAGCGCCGAACGCCTGCTCAAGGAACTCGACAGTTATTCACCACTGCGCGCCGCCGCCCTGTATGACGGCAAAGGCGAACGGCTGGCGCAATTGCAACACGGCGACAAACTCCACCTGCCGGAACGTTACCGGCACATCGAAGCCTGGCAACTCACCGAATTTCGCACCAACCAGGTGATTACCCTGCCCCGCCCCGGCACCGAGCCGGGTCATCTGCTGCTGGTAGCCAGCAGCGAACTGCCGATGGCGTTCTACACCGGCACGCTCACGGCCAGCCTCGGCATCCTGATTTTCAGCGTGCTGTTGTGGCTAGTGATTGCCCGGCAGATCAAACGGCTGATCACCCGCCCTATCCATCAGCTAGAAGAACTGTCGCGTCAGGTCACCCGCGAAGAGAATTACGCATTGCGCGCCTCACGCGGCAACCATGACGAAATCGGCAGTCTCGCCGAGGCGTTCAACACCATGCTGTCGCGTATCGAAGCCCGCGAACAGCAGCTCAAACGCGCCCGCGATGACTCGCAAGCCGCTTACGATCAGGCGCAGGGGCTGGCCGAGGAAACCCGCCACACCAACCGCAAGCTTGAGCTGGAAGTTCAGGTGCGCAGCAAGATCGAAAAGAAACTCACCGGTTTCCAGAATTACCTCAACAGCATCATCGACTCGATGCCGTCGGCGCTGATTGCGCTCGACGAGCAGCTCTACGTCACCCAATGGAACCAGGAAGCCAGCGCCCTCTCCGGCACGCGTCTGGACGAAGCGCTGAACCAGCCGATCTTCCTCGCGTTCGAACCGCTGAAACCGTTTTTGCCGCAGCTCAAGCAGACGGTCGAGCAGCACACCGTGGCGAAGATCGAACGGGTGACCTGGTTCAAGGACGATGAACCCAAACATTACGCGCTGACCTTCTACCCGCTGATGGGCGGTACCGGGCGTGGCGTGGTGATCCGTATCGACGACATCACCCAGCGCCTGTCGCTGGAAGAAATGATGGTGCAGTCAGAAAAAATGCTCTCGGTCGGCGGCCTCGCGGCGGGCATGGCCCATGAAATCAACAACCCGCTCGGTGCGATCCTGCACAACGTGCAAAACATCCGTCGGCGCCTGTCGACAGACCTGCCAAAGAACCTCGAAACCGCCGAGCAACTGGGCATTGAGCTGGACACGGTCAACCGCTATCTGCAAGGCCGGGAAGTCCCGAAACTGCTCGATGGTATTCAACAGGCGGGGGCGCGGGCAGCGAAAATCGTCACCCACATGCTCAGCTTCAGTCGCCGCAGCACTCGTCAGATGGCACCGTGCGATTTGCCAGCGCTGATTGATCAAGCGGTGGAAATCGCCGGTAACGACTTCGACCTGGCGATCGGTTTTGACTTCAAGGGTCAGGCGATCATCCGCCAGTTCGATCCGGCGCTAGGCCCGGTGCCGGGCACCGCCAACGAGCTGGAGCAAGTGCTGCTCAACCTGTTGAAAAACGCCGCGCAAGCCATTCATCAGCGCGAAGAGGACAGCGAGCCAGGACGGATCATCCTGCGCACGCGGCTCAATCCGCCGTGGGCCGAGATTCAGGTCGAGGACAACGGCATCGGCATGAGCGAGAACGTGCGCAAACGCACCTTCGAGCCGTTTTTCACCACCAAGGAAATCGGCCAGGGCACAGGGCTCGGCTTGTCGGTGTCGTACTTCATCATCACCAATAACCACAAAGGGCAGATGGAAGTGCAGTCGGCGCCGGGGCAAGGAACGTGTTTCACTTTGCGTCTGCCGCTGGCCCAACCGCTGCCTATCGCGGCTCAACCAATCAATTAACGAGGTAACCCATGGGCTTTCGCCTGTCGAAAATCTACACCCGCACCGGCGACAAAGGCGAAACCGGCCTGGGCGATGGCCGCCGCGTGCCCAAGGATCACCCACGCATCGAGGCCATTGGCGAGGTCGATACGCTGAACAGTCAGGTCGGCGTGTTACTGGCCGGTTTGATTGCCGAGCGTGAGACGTATCCAGGCTTGAACGAGCTGGTCGAGGTGTTGGCACCTTGTCAGCATCGGCTATTCGACCTCGGGGGCGAGTTGGCGATGCCGCAGTATCAGGCACTGAACGAGGCGGAAATCGAACGGCTGGAAGCGGCGATTGATGTATGGAATGAAGAGTTGGGGCCGCTGGAGAATTTCATCTTGCCGGGCGGTTCGATGCTGATCGCTCAGGCACATGTGTGCCGGAGTCTGGCAAGGAGTGCCGAGCGGCGCTGTCAGCACTTGAATGCCGAAGAACCCTTGGCCGGGGTTGGGTTGGCTTATATCAATCGATTGTCGGATTTGTTGTTTGTCGCGGCACGGGTGATTGCGCGGCGACAGGGCATTGCGGAGATTTTGTGGCAGCCGGCAGCGAAACCGACAAAGGATTAGGGCCTGTCGGTACGCCATCGCTTGCAAGCCATCTCCCACGGGTTCCATTGGTGTGCACATCATCAGTGAACGACACAAATCTCTGTGGGAGCTGGCTTGCCAGCGATGAGGCCGGTGGCCGCTCTACATAATCAAGCCTCAGGCCAGAACGCCCGAATCCCTGCTACACCCTGCGCGCCAACACTCCAGGCCTTTTCGCGCTCCGCCGGGCCAACTCCCCCCAACAAAAACACGGGTTTGCTGAAGCCCTCGATCAACGTCGAAGCCTGCTCCCAGCCCAAGGGCTGCGCATCAGGATGCGTCAAGGTCGGCTGCACCGGCGACAAGGTCACAAAATCCACACCCATCTGCTCGGCCAGCGCCAGTTCTTCGGCGTTATGGCAAGACGCCGCGAGCCAGCGCTGCGCCGGTAATGGACGCCCCGCTGCCGCGTATTTACGCAACTGCGCGGACGTGATGTGCCACCCGGCAGACGGAAAATCACCGAGCCATTCGAAGGGCCCCTTGATCATCAACTGCGCCTTGCCTGCACACAGCCCCGCGGCGTCCACCGCCAGATCGCGGTACTTCGGGTCATAGCCATTGGGGGCGCGCAGCTGGATCAATTTGATCCCGCCGGCAATCGCTTTCTGAATCCCGCGCAGCAAAGCCGGGGGTTCCAGATCTTCCGGTGTGATCAGGTATTCGGCAGGCAAGCGTGCCGCTGCGACGATCGGCTGGTTGGCGGCAGGGAACTCGTAGTTCACCAGCTCCTTCGCCGTCACCCATGCCAATGGCTGGCCTTCGGCGCCGTGCGGCTCGCCGCTGAAACTCGACACTTCCCAGACATCCAGCAACACCTGCTTGTCCGGGTAATCGTGACGCACCTTGATCAACGGCCGAGCGGCACCCACGGTGATGCCCAATTCTTCTTGCAGCTCTCGGGCCAGCGCGGTTTCGACCGATTCGTCGGCCTCGACCTTGCCGCCGGGAAACTCCCACAAACCACCCTGATGCTGGGTGTCGGCACGGCGGGCGATAAGGATTTTGCCACTGCTGTCACGAATGACTGCGGCGGCGACGTGTACGCGTTTCACGGATTCAATTCCTCCAGTCCAGCCTTTTGCCACGCCTGGAAGGCGGGCCATTGGTAGACGGTTTCAACATAGGCTTCGTCGGCGTCCGGCAGTTTCACCTGATAGGTACGCAGGCGCACGGCGATCGGCGCAAAAAACGCATCGGCCAGGCTCACCCGGCCAAACAGGTACGGCCCGGACTCGGTGGCGACGGCACGGCATTCTGCCCCCAGCGCGAGCATGCGCTCGATATCGACCTTAACCTCGGGCGGCACCGGATTCAGCGGCGCGTCGTGGCTCAGGTTGAACGGCATGTGGTTGCGCATGGCGAAAAAGCCGCTGTGCATCTGCGCACAGGCTGATCGGGCTTGGGCCCGGGCGGCGATATCGGTTGGCCAGAGTTGCTCGGAAGAAAACTGCTCGGCCAGGTATTCGGCAATCGCCAGCGAATCGGCAACAGTGCCGCGGGCGGTTTTCAGCAGCGGTACCTTGGCGGTCGGCGAATGCTTGAGCAAAAGCGCGCGGGTGTCAGGCTTGCCGAGTTTGATCAACTCTTCGGTGTATGGGGCGCCGGTCAGCTCAAGCGCCAGCGCGGCGCGTAACGACCACGAGGAAAGCAGTTTGTCGCCGATGATCAGGTGCAGGGACATGGTTGAGTGCCTTCTTGTCAGGGAAACAATCCAGAATGTCTGGCGTCTGGTCGTCCGTCATCGCGGGCAAGCCCGCTCCCACAGGTTCTGCGGGTGTACACAAAATTTGTGTACGAACTCAATCACTGTGGGAGCGGGCTTGCCCGCGAAGAGGCCGGCAGCCCGCTCCCACCTTCTGGATCAGGTGCGGTATTCGGCGTTGATCTTCACATATTCGTGCGACAGGTCGGTGGTCCAGATGGTTTCGCTGCAATCGCCGCGACCCAGTTCGATGCGGATGGTGATCTCTTCCTGCTGCATCACCGCCGAACCCTGCGCTTCAGTGTAGGTCGCGGCGCGGGCGCCACGGCTGGCGATGCACACTTCGCCGAGGAACACGTCGATCTTGCTCACGTCCAGATCCGGCACGCCGGCACGACCGACAGCCGCCAGAATACGGCCCCAGTTCGGGTCGGAGGCGAACAGCGCGGTCTTGATCAGCGGCGAGTGCGCAACAGTGTAGCCAACGTCCAGGCATTCCTGGTGATTGCCGCCGCCGTTCACTTCAACGGTCACGAACTTGGTCGCGCCTTCGCCATCACGCACGATGGCCTGGGCCACGTCCATGCACACTTCAAAGACTGCCTGCTTCAACTTGGCGAACAGCTCGCCTTCGGCACGGGTGATTTGCGGCAGTGCAGCCTTGCCGGTGGCAATCAGCATGCAGCAGTCGTTGGTCGAGGTGTCGCCGTCGATAGTGATGCGGTTGAACGACTTGTTGGCGCCGTCGAGCATCAGGTTTTGCAAGACGTCACGGGAGACTTTGGCGTCGGTAGCGATGTAGCCCAGCATGGTTGCCATGTTCGGGCGGATCATGCCCGCGCCTTTGCTGATGCCAGTGACGGTGATGGTCACGCCGTCATGCTGGAACTGGCGGCTGGCGCCCTTGGGCAACGTATCGGTGGTCATGATCCCGGTGGCAGCCGCTTCCCAGTTGTTTTCCGACAGATCGTCCAGTGCGGCTTGCAGTGCACCTTCGATCTTCTCGACCGGCAGTGGCTCGCCGATAACACCGGTGGAGTACGGCAGAATCTGGTTTGCATCGACGCCGGTCAGCTCAGCGAGCTTCGCGCAGGTGCGCTCGGCGGCGGCCAGGCCCGGCTCACCGGTACCGGCGTTGGCGTTACCGGTGTTGGTCAGCAAGTAGCGCACATCGTTTTGAACGCGCTTCTTCGCCAGGATCACCGGCGCTGCACAAAAGGCGTTCAACGTGAACACGCCCGCCACCGTCGAACCTTCGGCGCAGCGCATCACCACGACATCTTTGCGCCCGGGGCGCTTGATGCCGGCCGAGGCAATACCGAGTTCAAAACCGGCAACCGGGTGCAACGTTGGCAAAGGACCAAGACCAACAGCCATGAATGCGCTCCTTACTCAATGATGTCTGCACCGCCCATTTGCAGGCAGTGGTTTGAATGGCAAAACGCCGCGACGGCAGGAGCCGGTCGCGGCGCGGGGTATTTCAGCGGTTGAAACGGGTTTTACTGGATCTGCCCGTGGCAATGCTTGAATTTCTTGCCCGAACCGCAGTAGCACAGTTCGTTGCGGCCCAGCTTCTGCTCGTTGCGAACCGGGGCGGTGGCGAGGGCCACATCGACCTCTTCACCGAGCAATTCCGGTTGCTCCAGACCTGGCGCTTCGGCGTGTTCGAACTGCATGCGGGCGGCCAGTGCTTCGGCTTCCTGACGCAGACGTTGCTCTTCGGCTTCCGGATCTTCGCGGCGGACCTGAACGTGCGACAGCACACGGATCGAGTCGCGCTTGATCGAATCGAGCAGTTCGGAGAACAGCGTGAACGACTCGCGCTTGTATTCCTGCTTCGGGTTTTTCTGGGCGTAGCCACGCAGGTGAATGCCGTGACGCAGGTGATCCATGGTCGACAGGTGGTCTTTCCACAGATCATCCAGCACGCGCAGAACGATTTGCTTCTCGAAGGAGCGCAGTGCCTCGGCACCGGCCTGATCTTCTTTCTCGTTGTACGCGGCCATCAGCTCGGTCATGAGCTTCTCGCGCAGGGTTTCTTCGTACAGGTGATCGTCTTCGTCGAGCCACTGCTGGATCGGCAGCGCCACACCGAAATCGCTCTGCAGCGAAGCTTCCAGACCGGCGACGTCCCACTGCTCTGGCAGCGATTGCGGCGGAATGTGCGCGCTGACGGTGGCGTTGAGTACGTCCTGACGGAAGTCAGCGATGGTCTCGCCAATGTTGTCAGCGGCCAGCAACGTGTTACGCATGTGATAGATCACTTTACGCTGTTCGTTGTTGACGTCATCGAACTCGAGCAGTTGCTTGCGAATGTCGAAGTTACGGCCTTCAACCTTGCGCTGCGCCTTCTCGATCGCGTTGGTCACCATGCGGTGCTCGATCGCTTCGCCCGGCTGCATGCCCAGGGCTTTCATGAAGTTCTTCACCCGGTCAGAGGCGAAGATGCGCATCAGGCTGTCTTCCAGCGACAGGTAGAAGCGGCTGGAACCGGCATCACCCTGACGACCGGCACGGCCACGCAGCTGGTTGTCGATACGACGGGATTCGTGACGCTCGGACGCGATCACCTGCAAGCCGCCGGATTCCAGCACTTGTTGGTGACGCTTCTGCCAGTCGGCCTTGATCTGGGCGATCTGCTCAGGCGTCGGATCTTCCAGCGATGCCACTTCAACTTCCCAGTTGCCGCCCAACAGGATGTCGGTACCACGACCGGCCATGTTGGTCGCGATGGTCAGTGCGCCCGGACGACCGGCCTGCGCGATGATCTCGGCTTCTTTTTCGTGGAACTTGGCGTTCAGAACCTTGTGTTCGATGCCTTCCTTCACGAGCAATGCGGACATGTGCTCCGAAGTTTCGATGGTCGCAGTACCCACCAGCACCGGACGACCGGCAGCCATGCTTTCCTTGATGTCGGTAACGATTGCCGCGTACTTCTCTTCGGCAGTCAGGAACACCAGGTCGTTGAAGTCCTTGCGCGCCAACGGCTTGTTCGGCGGAATGACCATCACTTCCAGACCATAGATCTGGTGGAATTCGAACGCTTCGGTGTCAGCGGTACCGGTCATGCCGGACAGCTTGGTGTAAAGACGGAAGTAGTTCTGGAACGTGGTCGATGCCAGGGTCTGGCTCTCGGCCTGAATGTTCAAGCCTTCTTTGGCTTCGATGGCCTGGTGCAGACCTTCGGACAAACGACGGCCCGGCATGGTACGACCGGTGTGTTCGTCGACCAGTACGACCTGACCGTCCTGCACGATGTATTCAATGTTGCGATTGAACAGCTTGTGCGCACGCAGACCGGCATAAACGTGGGTCAACAGGCCCAGGTTATGTGCCGAGTACAGGCTCTCGCCTTCAGCCAGCAGGCCGACGCGGGTGAGCATGTCTTCGATGAACTGGTGACCGGCTTCGTTGAGTTCGACCTGACGGGTCTTCTCGTCAACGGTGTAGTGACCAGCCTTGGTGACTTCCCCTTCGACTTCTTCAACGTGCAGTTCCAGCTGCGGGATCAGTTTGTTGATCTCGGTGTACAGCTTGGAGCTGTCCTCGGCCTGACCGGAAATGATCAGCGGGGTACGTGCTTCGTCGATGAGGATGGAGTCGACTTCGTCGATCACGGCAAAATTGAGTTCGCGCTGGAATTTTTCTTCCATGCTGAACGCCATGTTGTCGCGCAGGTAGTCGAAACCGAATTCGTTGTTGGTGCCGTAGGTGATGTCCGCAGCGTAAGCCTGGCGCTTCTCTTCCGGCGGCTGGAACGGCGTCACGACGCCGACAGTCAGGCCGAGGAATTCATACAGCGGGCGCATCCAGTTGGCGTCACGACGCGCCAGGTAGTCGTTCACCGTCACAACGTGCACGCCCTTGCCGGACAGTGCGTTGAGGTAAACACCCAGGGTCGCCACGAGGGTTTTACCCTCACCGGTACGCATTTCGGCAATCTTGCCTTCGTGCAAGGTCATGCCACCGACGAGTTGCACGTCGAAGTGGCGCATACCCATGACGCGCTTGCCGGCTTCACGGGCAACCGCAAAGGCTTCTGGCAACAGCTTGTCGAGGGTTTCCCCTTTGGCGATGCGGGCCTTGAACTCTTCAGTCTTGGCGCGCAATTGATCGTCCGAAAGGGCTACCATTTGCTCTTCGAAGGCATTGACGTTCTGTACCGTCTTGAGCATGCGTTTTACTTCACGCTCGTTCTTGCTTCCAAAAAGTTTCTTTAACAAAGGCGCAAACATATCGGCAGGATCTTCCACACTAAAGGGATGGAGGGCGGCCCCGTGAGTCGCCCGAGCAGCCCTCATGGCCGCATGCGAACGAGCATTCTACCCGGAAACGGTGGTGAGGAAAGTGGCGATGTTCCACGATGCTGGCACTGCGCTTTGACGGGGCTCACTTAAAATAGGGGCGTTTTGCTCAACTTCAACCCACACGGGAAAGAAGTTAGTCGTTGATTTAATGGGTAAAGCAGGGTCAAAAGCAATGGGCGAGTGATTTCGGTGCTTTCTGCTACCATGGCGCTTCTGTTACTTCAGGTGTTCGATCATGGCATTTCGCCCTCTTACGGCCAAAGCACCCGCCGTTTTGCTACGCGAAGCCAAGCCGCTCAAAGCCATCCTCGGCCATGCCCATCGACTGGGTCATCTGCAACGCCTGCTCGAAAGCCAACTGCAACCCGCTGCCCGCGAACATTGCCATGTAGCGTCGTGGCGTGAAGGCAATCTGCTGTTGATCGTGACAGATGGCCACTGGGCCACGCGCCTGCGTTATCAGCAAAAACGCCTGCAACGGCAATTGCAGATGTTCGATGAGTTCGCCAGCCTGACGCGGATTCTGTTCAAGGTGCAGCCGCCGACGGTTCAGCGCGGGGCGACCGGGCACACGATGGATCTGTCGACGAACGCGGCGGCAACCATTCAGGCCACGGCAGACGGGATCAGTGACCCGGGGTTGCGCGCGGCACTGGAGCGGTTGGCGGCACACGCAAAAGACAAAACCTGAAAGCAAGATCAAAAGATCGCAGCCTGCGGCAGCTCCTACAGTTGGAAATGCATTCCTCTCTAGGAGCTGCCGCAGGCTCGGGCCGCGATCGGACGATCTTTGCTTTTTAGCGGCGCTTGCTGCCGCCGAGCAGCGAGCCCATCAGGCCGCGCACCAGTTGTTTGCCCAGGTTGTTGGCTGCCTGGCGCATGGCTGACTTCAAGGCCTGGCCCGCCGCCGTGCCGAGAAATTCCCCGGCACGATCAGCCAGGCTGGGTTCCTCGGCCGCAGGTTTGCCCACCGGCGCCTCTGCTTCCGGCGTCAGGCCTTTACGCCCCATGAGGATTTCATACGCCGACTCGCGATCGATCGGTTTGTCATAGCGCCCTTTGAACGGTGACCCGGTAATCAGCACCGTGCGCTCGGTTTCCGTCAGCGGCCCGATCCGCGACTGCGGTGGCGCCACCAGCACGCGCTGAACCATTTCCGGCGTGCCTTTTTCCGTCAGTGTGCCGACCAGCGCCTCGCCGATCCCCAGCTCAGTCAGCACCGACAGACTGTCGAATGCCGGATTGGGCCGGAAGCCGTCCGCCACCGCGCGCAGGGATTTCTGCTCTTTGGCGGTGAACGCGCGCAAGCCGTGCTGAACGCGCAGGCCCAACTGCGCCAGCACGTCGTCCGGCAAGTCGGCTGGCGATTGAGTAACGAAATACACACCCACGCCTTTGGAACGGATCAACCGTACCACTTGCTCCAGCCGCTCCTGCAACGCCTTGGGAGTGTCGCCGAACAGCAAATGCGCCTCATCGAAAAACAGCGCCAGCAGCGGTTTGTCGGCATCGCCGCGCTCCGGCAACTGCTCGAACAATTCGGCCAACAGCCACAACAGGAACGTCGCATACACCTTCGGCGCCTCGTGCACCAGACGACTTGCATCCAGCAGATGAATGCGCCCACGGCCATCGGCGGCCGGTTGCAGGATGTCTTCGAGCTGCAGCGCCGGCTCGCCGAACAAGGCTTCGGCGCCCTGCTGTTCCAGGGTTGCCAGGCGGCGCAACAGCGCCTGACTGGAACCGGTGGTCATCAGCGCCGCGTCTTCGCCCAACAACTGCGGGTTGTCCTTGAGGTGGTTGAGCAGCGCTTTCAGATCCTTCAGATCCAGCAGCAACAGCCCTTCGCGATCCGCGACCTTGAATGCGGCATACAACGCCGACTGCTGACTGTCGGTGAGTTCCAAGAGACTGCCGATCAACAGCGGGCCCATTTCGCTCAACGTGGTGCGCAATGGATGACCGGACTCGCCGTGAATATCCCACAACGTCACCGGATAAGCCTGCGGCTGGTGATTGAGCCAAGGCATGCCGGCGATGCGTTCGGCGACCTTGCCCTGAGGGTTGCCGGCAGCACCGAGGCCGCACAGGTCGCCCTTGATGTCGGCAGCAAATACAGCGACGCCGGCGTCGCTGAAGGCTTCTGCCAGGCGCTGCAAGGTCACGGTTTTACCGGTACCGGTGGCGCCGGCGATGAGACCGTGACGGTTTGCCAGGCGCAGGGCCTGTGCGATCGGTTGCCCCGCGAGATCGGCGCCGATTACGAGTTGCGATGAGTCAGGCATTTTGTCACCCAATGGTTAATCTTTAATTCGCGATGGCCGATAGATAAAGGCGTAGACCTGACTGAAAAGTCGGTAGGACATTTCCCTAAGGAGAGACGGAAATATCAGCTTTTATTCACCTTTGCCCATATTGCGCGTCTTTATAAAAGCACGCCCAGGACATTAAGACCTTAGCGGAACCCCAAGCCATGAACAAAAATCTGCGCTTCAGCCATAAAATTTTGCTTGCCGCCGCCCTCATCGTCATCGCCGCTTTTGCCTCGTTTACGCTTTACAACGACTGGCTGCAGCGCAACGCGATTCGTGAAGATCTGGATAACTATCTAAACGAGATGGGCGAAGTCACTGCCGGCAGCATCCAGACCTGGCTAAGCGGCCGCATTATGCTGGTCGAGAACGCCGCCCAGAACATCGCCATCAACCCCGAACCCGCCAACGTCGCCAGTCTGCTGGAACAGAAAACCCTGACGTCGACGTTTATGGCCACCTACCTGGGCGATGCCACTGGCCACTTCACCATCCGCCCGGACGTGAAGATGCCCGACGGTTTCGATCCGCGGGTTCGCCCTTGGTATAAAGGTGCCGAGAGCAGCAGCACCTCGACCTTGACTGAACCGTACATCGACGCGGCCACCGGTCAGTTGATCATCTCCGTCGCCACCGCCTCGAAAAAATCCGGCCAGAGCGTCGGCGTGGTCGGCGGCGACCTGAGCCTGCAATCACTGGTCGACACCCTCGCCGCCCGGGATTTCGACGGCATGGGTTATGTGTTCCTGGTCAGCGCCGACGGCAAGATTTTGGTGCACCCGGACAAAGCCCTGGTGATGAAATCACTCAAGGAAGCGTATCCACAGGACACCCCGCGCATCAGCGGCGATTTCAGTGAAGTCACCGTCGATGGCAAAACCCGCATCGTTACCTTCGCGCCGATCAAAGGCTTGCCGTCGGTGAACTGGTACATCGGCCTGTCGGTGGACAAGGACCAGGCCTTCGCGATGCTCAGCGAATTCCGCACCTCTGCCGTCATTGCGACCATCATCGCCGTCGGCATCATCCTTGCTCTGCTCGGCATGTTGATCCGCATCCTGATTCAGCCTTTGCACGTCATGACCCGTGCCATGGAAGACATCGCCGATGGCGAAGGTGACCTGACCAAGCGCCTGACCATCGTCAATAACGATGAATTTGGTGTACTGGGTACGGCGTTCAACCGCTTCGTCGAGCGGATCCACGGCTCGATCCGCGAAGTGTCGTCGGCCACCGGCCAAGTCAACGAAGTCGCCCTGCGCGTGGTCGCTGCGTCTAATTCGTCGATGTACAACTCCGATCAGCAGGCTTCACGCACCAGCAGTGTCGCCGCCGCGATCAATCAGCTCGGCGCCGCCGCGCAGGAGATCGCCCGCAATGCCGCCCAGGCCTCGAATCAGGCCAGCGACGCCCGCGGCCTCGCCGAAGACGGCCAGCAAGTGGTGGATCGCAGCATCAAGGCGATGAATCAACTGTCGAGCATGCTTAGTGCGTCGAGCAGCAACATCGAGTCGCTCAACAGCAAAACCGTGAACATCGGGCAAATTCTCGAAGTGATCACCAGCATTTCCCAGCAAACCAACCTGCTGGCGCTCAACGCGGCCATTGAGGCGGCGCGTGCCGGTGAGGCCGGTCGTGGTTTTGCCGTGGTGGCGGACGAAGTGCGTAACCTGGCACACCGCACGCAGGAATCGGCGCAGCAAGTGCAGACCATGATCGAAGAGCTGCAAGTCGGCGCGCGGGAATCGGTGAGCACCATGAGTGAGAGCCAGCGTCACAGCCAGGACAGCGTCGAGATTGCCAACCTTGCCGGTGAGCGTCTGAACAGCGTGACTCAGCGGATTGGCGAGATCGACGGGATGAACCAGTCGGTGGCGACCGCGACCGAGGAGCAGACGGCGGTGGTTGAGTCGATCAATGTCGACATCACCGAGATCAACACGCTGAACCAGGAAGGCGTGGAGAACCTGCACGCAACGCTGCGCGCGTGTTCGGATCTGGAGCAGCAGGCTTCGCGGTTGACGCAATTGGTGGGGAGTTTCCGCATTTAAGATCAAGAGCTTACCCCCTCACCCGAACCCTCTCCCCCAGAGGGGGCGAGGGGAAAGGGAGCCGATCTTCAAGCTTTTCAAATCTGAGTTCGGCTCAGAAGCTCAGGTCGACACAGCAACCCCAAACACCCCGATCAGTCCCCTCTCCCCCCGGGAGAGGGGACTCTTCGTTCCAACGCAAAAATCCCGACAGAACATCTATTCTTCATAAAGGTCAACCAAGGGAGAACAACAGCGGAGGGATGATCACCGTGCACATTGCCGACATCACCATGTTCTACGCCCCGGCCAGCGGCGGCGTACGCACTTATCTGGATGCCAAGCACCGTCGGCTGGGCATCAAATCCGGGATTCGCCACAGCTTGCTGATTCCCGGCGCAAAATTCGGCGAACACGATGGTGTGTACACGGTTCCCGCCCCCGCCCTGCCCTTCGGCAAGGGTTATCGCTTTCCGGTACGCCTGGCCCCGTGGCGAAATGTCCTTCAGGATTTGCAGCCGGATCTGATCGAAGTCGGCGATCCGTACCTCACTGCGTGGGCCGCTCTGGATGCCCGGCGACAACTGGATGTGCCGGTGATCGGCTTTTATCATTCCGACCTGCCGCTTTTGGTCAGTAACCGCATGGGCCATTGGGTCACGCCGAACATCGAGGCTTACGTCACCAAGCTCTACGGCAACTTTGACCGGGTTCTCGCGCCCAGTCAGGTCATGGCTGACAAACTCATCGGCCTCGGCGTGCGCAACGTCTTTGTGCAACCGCTGGGTGTCGATCTGCAAACCTTCAACCCTGCCGCCCGTGATTCAGGCCTGCGGGCCGAACTGGGGATCGACGAAGACACACGCCTGCTGGTCTTCGCCGGGCGTGGTTCGAAAGAGAAAAACCTGCCGGTGCTGCTCAAATGCATGCAACGCCTCGGCCCGCGCTATCACTTGTTGTTGGTCGGTTCGTCGATGCCTGCTGTGGTGCCGGATAACGTCAGTGTCATCAATGAATTCTGCACCGCACCAACCGTTGCACGACTGATGGCCAGTGCCGATGCGCTGCTGCACGCCGGTGATCAGGAAACTTTCGGTCTGGTGATCCTTGAGGCCATGGCTTGCGGCATTCCGGTCGTGGCGGTGGCGGCCGGGGCGTTTGAAGAAATCGTCCCCGATTCCTGCGGCCTGCTCTGCGCACCGAATAACCCGCAGGCGATGGCCAATGCCGTGCGCGAATTGTTCAGTCGCGGCGTTAGCAAACTCGGTGCTCAGGCGCGCCAACATGTCGAACACCATTACGCCTGGGACACGGTCGTCGATAGCCTGCTGAGTCACTACCACGCAGTCCTCGGCCACGCGATGCCTCGGGTGGCGAATGGCTGATCTCATGAACCGACCCGCTGTGCTGCTGGTGTTGCACGATGTGGCGCCATCGACCTGGGCGGATTACCAACCGTTTGTCGAGGCGGTCGACGCACTGGGCAACGTGCCGATGACCTGGCTGGTGGTGCCGGACTTTCATCGCCACGACAATCTTGATGCGCACCCGGACTTTCGTCGACTTCTGAGCGAGCGCGTTGCCCGTGGCGATGAATTGGCCCTTCACGGTTTTTTCCATGATGACCAGGAGCCTCGACCGCGCACACCAAGAGACTGGTTCATGCGCCGCGTCTATACCCATGAGGGCGAGTTCTATCGATTGTCCCACGAGGCCGCCCTCGCCCGTCTTCGCGCCGGCATAGAGATGTTCCAGCGCTACGACTGGCCACTGCACGGTTTCGTCGCCCCGGCCTGGTTGATGAGCGAAGGCACACGCCTGGCGCTGCGCGAGTTGCCGTTGCGCTACACCAGTGATCCGCAGCATCTGTATCGTTTGCCGGATTTCACCCCGATCGACGCACCGGGCCTGGTCTGGAGTGCCCGCAGCGCCTGGCGTCGTGGCCTGTCAAAAATTCTCAGCGAGCAACGTGAACAGCGCTGGCGCCAAGCGCCGGTGATTCGGCTAGGATTGCACCCGGTGGACATGCGCCACGGGTTCTCCCGCGAATATTGGCGCAATACCCTCGAACGGTTGCTGACGGATGGACGAGTACCGATGACCAAAATCAACTGGCTGGCCCAACAGCGCGATCAAATGGAGCACGCCGCATGAACCGCGGCATTGTGTTGCTGATCGGACTCCTCGCTGCGGTGCTGATTCCGCTGCTGCTCGGCGGCAGTGAAATCTGGGCGCGCCTGCAAAGTTTTCCCCTGAAGTGGCTGCTGATCATGTTCGGCATGATTCTGCTGTGCTGGGGCATCAACACCTTGCGCCTGCGGTTGTTGCTGGGCGATCAACGCGACCGCGTCACGCCGCTGAAAAGTCTGGGCGTGGTCATGGCGGCAGAGTTCGCCTATTGCGCGACACCCGGCGGCAGCGGCGGACCGCTGACAATCATGGCGCTGTTGGCCCGCTGCGGCGTACGGCCGGCCCGTGGTAGTGCGGTGTTTGCCATGGATCAACTCAGTGATCTGCTGTTTTTTCTCTGCGCCCTGAGCGGAATTCTGATTTACGCCCTGTTTCAACACCTCAGCGACCGTATGGAGTGGCTGCTGATTATCAGCGCCGTGTCGCTGTTCGGCGGGTTGTGCAGTTGCGTACTACTGGCGCGCTACCATCGCCGACTGATCCGCCTGAGCGGCCGGGTGCTGGCACGCATGAACGTGCAACCCAACACCCGGCGCCGCTGGGCACGCAAGCTGCTGCATTTTCTCGCGGCATTTATCGATACGCTGAAATTGCCATGGCAAACCTTGAGCAAAGTCTTCGCCCTGACCTGTGTGCATTGGCTGCTGCGCTACAGCGTGCTGTATCTGGCATTGCGCGGCCTGGGAGCGGATTTGCAGTGGGCCTGGAGTTTTCTGGTGCAGATGCTTTCGCTGGGCGCCGGGCAGTTCAGTCTGTTGCCCGGTGGCGCGGGCGCTGCGGAGTTGACCTCGGCGGCGCTGCTGGCACCCATGGTCGGCAAATCGACAGCAGCGGCGGCGATTCTGATCTGGCGGGTGGTGACGTTTTATTTCTATCTGGTGGTGGGTGGGCCGGTGTTTCTGCTGATGCTTGGGCGACCGTTGCTGAGGAAACTGATGAAAGTCAGGCAGGCTTCTTAGCCTCATCCTGTTCATCCATGAGTTGTTCCCACAACTCGGCCGCACCGGGAAACTCGGTGCCATCCTCCGGGCTCATGTCATCCGGGTCATAGCGACTCAAACAACCCTCGCCCACAGTGGCGGGTGCTTTGGAAGTGGCTTTGTCCAGTGGATCGCTCATGGCTTTTCCTCGGATCAAAAAACGGCAAAGGGATTTATACAAAAAAGGGCCTGGACGATTGAACGCCCAGGCCCTTCCTTTTTCAAGCATGCGTGAGTTCGATCAGAACACCACAGTCTTGTTGCCGTGCACCAGCACTCGATCTTCGAGGTGATAACGCAGACCGCGCGCCAGAACCATCTTCTCGACGTCACGACCGAAACGCACCATGTCTTCGATGCTGTCGCTGTGGCTGACGCGCACAACGTCCTGCTCGATGATCGGCCCCGCGTCCAGCTCTTCAGTCACGTAATGGCAGGTCGCGCCGATCAGCTTCACGCCCCGCAGGGACGCCTGATGATAAGGCTTGGCGCCGACGAACGACGGCAGGAAGCTGTGGTGAATATTGATGACCTGGTGCGCATATTCGCGGCACAGCGCCGGCGGCAGGATTTGCATGTAGCGCGCCAGCACTACAACTTCGGCGTCGTGCTGTTTGACCAGACGCGACACTTCGGCGAAGGCCGGTTCCTTGTCCTGCGGATTGACCGGAACATGGTAATAAGGAATGCCATGCCACTCGACCATGCTTCGCAGGTCGTCGTGATTGGAAATCACGCAGGATATTTCGCAATCCAGCTCATCGCTGTGCCAGCGGTGCAGCAGGTCAGCCAGGCAGTGGGATTCGCGGCTGGCCATCAACACCACGCGTTTTTTCTGCTCGGTATCGGTGATGCGCCAGTCCATCGAGAACTCTTCGGCGATTGGCGCAAACTTCTCGCGCAATACTTCAATACCGAACGGCAGCGAATCGGCACGAATCTCGTGACGCATGAAGAACCAGCCAACCTGATTGTCGGAGTGGTGGCTCGCTTCGGTGATCCAGCCGTTGTGGGATGCCAGAAAATTACTGACTTTGGCAACGATGCCAACGCGGTCCGGGCAAGAAATCACCAGCCGAAAAGTGCGCATGAGGGGGTAACTCCAGAACTTCGCAAAGGCCGCCATTCTAGCGACTGCGCAGGAAAACTGCAGTATTGATGAACGCGCACGCGCGACCGGCCCCGCAGCATGGCGTTTTTTTCACGGGACCACCGTCAACTTTGCCCACCCACCAATGGCCCCTCTTGTGCCGTTCACTGTGAATATCTGTGATGACTGCATCACACTATTTAACTGGACATTCAATTTGCCGCTAATTCTTGTAACTCATTTAAATAAAAAACCCGGTTAAATGTTTACTTGATGAAACAGCCTGACTATTATTGCGCCACTGTCCCCTGCAATTCAGCACTCTACTAAGGTAGTAATCATGTCCTTGATCAACGAATATCGCGCCACCGAAGAAGCAATCAAAGAGCTGCAAGCCCGTTTGAAGAACCTGTCGCAAGACGACAAACTGCAAACCGAGCTGGAATTCGAAGGCAAACTGCGCACCCTGATGGGCGAATACTCCAAATCCCTGCGTGACATCATCGCGCTGCTGGATCCGGAATCGAAAACCAAAGCACCACGCGGCGGCGCAGTAAAAACTACCGGCACCAAGCGTGCTCGCAAAGTTAAACAATACAAAAACCCGCACAACGGCGAAGTCATCGAAACCAAAGGTGGCAACCACAAAACTCTGAAAGAGTGGAAAGCCAAGTGGGGCGGTGACGTGGTTGAAGGCTGGGCTACCCTGCTGGGCTAAGCCGCAACGCCTTCGCAGAGCGATCCGCGAAAAAAGAAACGCCAGCGAATGCTGGCGTTTTTTTATGCCTGGAATTTGCTCCCGGCTATGTTCGATTTCAAAGATTCAAACGTTTGCGTAATGCCTGGACATAATTCTGCCATTCATTGAGCACCTCTTTCTGCATCGGTGTCGCACTTAGCAACCATTGCTCTGCGGCCTCCGTAAAAGATTTCAAGGTATTGGGTGCACCCCATTCAGGCTCGGACAAACGCTGCCGCGAAAATATTTGCCAGCGTTCCTGCTCTTCAGAATTCAACGTCTCTGGAAAGTTGCGCGCTCGATATCGAAAGAGTAATTCAGGCAAACGTTCATCATCGAAAGGCCATTGCTCTTGCGCCAATTGAGCAGGATCGGCCGCTCTGACTTGCTCACATAGACGCCGGTCGCGGTCACCGATAAATCCGTCGTACAACTGTTGTTCCGGATCCTCGCTCGGGGTGAAATCTTCACTGGCATAAATCGCCGCAACTTTATCTTTCCAAACTTGTTGTGCGTCAGTTAGTCGCAGCGTTCGTTCCTGATAAAGCGCCATGTCCAGGCCCAGCCGTTGCTGATCCTGCGCACGCAATACCGTCAGCGGCGCCACCACCGGGCATCGGTTTATATGAATCAACTTGAGCGGCACCGGCAACTCGCCTTCCAGCAAATCGTCACGGCGGGTGTACAAACGCTGGCGCAGGGTTTGCGCATCCAGATCGAGCAAGCCCTGCGGATCGAGGTGCAAGTCGCAGACGATCAAGGCGTTGCGGTTTTTCGGGTGCCAGGCCAGCGGCAGTACAACGCCGACATAACTGCGCGCCGCGGAGAAGCGTCCGCTGATATGCACCATCGGCTGTAACAGGCGAATCTGATCCATGACTTTTTGCTTGCTGCGCAACTGGAACAGCCAGTCGTACAGCTTTGGCTGCTTTTCACGGATCAACCGCGCCAGCGCGATGGTCGCACGCACGTCCGACAAGGCTTCGTGGGCATGCCCGTGATCAATGTTGTTGGCGGCCGTCAGACGCTCGAGCTTAAGGGTCACCCGCCCCTCGTCATCGGTCGGCCAGACCAGCCCGTCCGGACGCAAGGCATACGCGGCACGCACCACGTCGATCAAGTCCCAGCGACTGTTGCCGCCCTGCCATTCGCGCGCGTACGGGTCGAAGAAATTGCGATACAAACTGTAGCGCGTCATCTCGTCATCGAAACGCAAGGTGTTGTAACCCGCGCCACACGTGCCGGGGGCGGCCAATTGCGCGTGTACCCGGGTCATGAAATCGGCTTCGCTCAAACCCTTTTCGGCGAGCTGGCTCGGGGTAATGCCAGTGATCGCGCACGCGGCCGGGTGCGGCAGGATGTCTTCGCTGGGCTGGCAGTAGAGATTGACCGGCTCGTCGATTTCGTTGAGCTCATGGTCGGTGCGAATCCCGGCAACCTGCAGCGGCCGGTCGCAACGGGGATTGATGCCGGTGGTTTCGTAGTCGTACCAGAAGATGGAAGTCACGGGCGGTTCCTGAACTGAAGATCGGCGAAGTCTAGGCGCTCAACCGCGGTCGCGGCCAGCCTCGCGTCATTCAACCACCGGGCGACACACGATGTGCAATACATAGTTATGTCGTTTTCCCCCGAGAGGCTGCTAGCATCGACCCCACTTGCATCCCGAACAGGCGAACATCAGGTAGCCCATGCTCGAACCCACAGCACCGCCAAGGAAAGCACCGCTGGATACGCGGCATCAGGTCGAAACGCCGGAGGGTATCGACTTGCCGTTGCGTCCTGCCGGGTTGATGGTGCGGGCCATCGCTTTCGCGATCGATCTGGGGATTCGTGGCTTGATCATGGGCGTGCTGTTTATTGTGCTGGCGTTGCTCGGCAGACTCGGTATGGGCCTTGGCTCGCTGCTGTTGTTTGCGATCAGCTGGTGGTACATGGTGCTGTTCGAAGTGCTGCATCAGGGGCGCTCGCCGGGTAAACAATGGATGGGATTGCGGGTGGTGCACGACGACGGCACCCCCATCGGCTGGTCGGCCTCCTTGCTGCGCAACCTGCTGCGTTTTGTCGACCTGCTGCCGTTCGGCTACTTTCTCGGCGCCATCAGTTGCCTGCAACACCCAACCTTCAAACGTCTGGGCGATATCGCCGCCGGTACGCTGGTGGTGTACAGCGAACGCCCGCTGACCCGCCCGCAATTACCCGACGCCGAACCCCGCCGTGCGCCCGTGCCGCTCACCCTGAGCGAGCAACGTGCTGTGCTCGGGTTTGCGGAACGCCAAGGTGAACTGTCACCCGCACGGGTCAATGAGCTGGCCGGTTTGCTGGCCCAGCCGCTGCATATTTCCGCCCCCAAAGCCGTCGCCGAACTCAACGGGATCGCTCGCGGTTTGTTGGGCCCCACATGAAGCAAAGTCTTTTCGAAAGTCGCCACAAGGCCGAATGGGAGCGTTTTGCGCTGGCCCTTGAACGCCTCGAACAAGGCAAGGAAACCTCGCAAGTGGCAGGTTTCCCCAAGGCTTATCGACGCCTTTGCCAACACCTGGCGCTGGCGCAGGAACGCGGCTACAGCAGTTTTCTCATCGACTCTCTGCAACAACAGGTGTTGCGCGGCCATCAACAGCTGTACCGGCATCGCAGTCGACTGGGCGCCAACCTGATCGGCTTCGTCCTCGCCGGTTTCCCCCGGCTGGTGCGCAGCGAATGGCCCTTCGTGCTGGTCGCCGGCCTGCTGTTTTTTGGCAGCCTTATCGGTGTCGCGGTGCTGGTCTACATGTTCCCCGAGTTGGTTTACAACCTCATCCCCGCCGATCAAGTGCGTGAAATGCAAAGCATGTACGACCCGGTGGCCGGCCACCTCGGGCGCCCGGCCGAGCGGGCTGCCAGCGAAGACTGGATGATGTTCGGTTACTACGTGATGCACAACATCGGCATTGCCTTTCAGACGTTCGCCAGCGGTTTGCTGATGGGCGTGGGCAGCGCATTTTTCCTGTTCTACAACGGTCTGGTCATCGGCGCCGTGGCCGGGCACCTGAGCGAAATCGGTTTCGGCCAGACCTTCTGGTCATTCGTCATCGCCCATGGCGCTTTCGAACTGACGGCCATCGCCCTGGCCGGCGCCGCGGGGCTCGAACTTGGCTGGGCATTGATCGCACCGGGGCGCCTGACCCGCACAGAAGCGTTGAAACGCGCCGCCCGCAAGAGCGTGCTGCTGATCTGTGGGGTCATGCTGTTCTTGCTGATCGCAGCGTTCATCGAAGCGTACTGGTCGTCGAAAACCAGCGTCGCGCCGCTCACCAAATACCTTGTCGGCGCCGGTCTGTGGATATTGGTCGCGAGCTATTTGCTGTTCGCCGGAAGGACCCGTCATGCGCCTGAGTGATGCCACCGTGGTGATCCGCCCGCGCACAACATGGGAAGCCATGGATCTGGGCGTGCTCATGAGCCAGCAACACCGGCGCCTGTTAATGACCAGTTGGGCAATCGTCACCCTGCCGCTGTTCGCCTTGCTCAGCGTATTGTTGTGGGACTCGCCATCCCTGACGGTGTTCATCTTCTGGTGGCTGAAGCCGGCCTACGAACGCCTGCCGCTGTACATTCTGTCCAAAGCCCTGTTCGGCGAAACCCCGACGCTCAAGCAAGCCATGCGCGAGTGGCCGCGCCTGCTCAAGCCACAATTGCTGGCCAGCCTGACGTGGCGACGGCTGAGTTTCAGCCGCAGTTTCCTGATGCCCGTGGTGCAACTCGAAGGCCTGGACGGCAGTGAACGGCAACAACGTCTACAGGTGCTGCTGCAACGCAACGCCGGCGCCGCGCAGTGGCTGACCATCATCGGCGTGCATCTGGAAACGGTGCTGTGGATCGGCCTGTTGGTGCTGTTCTACCTGCTGTTGCCGCAGCAGATTGAAACCGATTGGGACTGGCAGTCGTTGATTCTCGCGGCGGATCACGAATGGCGCTGGCTGGAGCACCTGACCAATGTCTTCTATGCGCTGGTGCTGGTGGTGTGGGAGCCGATCTACGTAGCCTGCGGGTTCAGCCTTTATCTGAACCGGCGCACGCAACTGGAAGCGTGGGACATTGAACTGGTGTTCCGACGCTTGCGCCAACGGCTGAGCAGCAGCGTGCTCGGCGTGCTGCTGGCGGTGTGTCTGTTGCTGCCACCTGTGCAACCGGTCTGGGCTGCCGAGCCTGTTGATGCGCCGGACGCTCCGCGTCTGTTGAATCAGCCACTGACCAGTCAGGCATCACGCGACAGCATCAAGGCACTGCTCGAACAACCACCCTTCAAGAACCCGGAATCCGTCACCCGTTACCGCTTTGGCGATGACCCGGCAAACACCGCCAAAGAAGAACAACCCGGTGAAGCCCCGCAGTGGCTCAAAACCCTGCTGGGTTGGCTGGATGGCCAGCACTTCAACGCCTTGGCCACGATCATCGAAGTATTGCTGTGGGGCACATTGATCGCTGCGCTGGGCTGGCTGATCTGGCGTTACCGCGAATTTCTGCAAGCGTTTATCAGCCGCCGTCCAGCCCTGCCCGCCCGGGCAAAAAGGCCCGTGCCGCAGCAAGCCTTCGGCCTGGATCTGAACCGCGACACCTTGCCCGACGATATCGCCGCCCACGCCGAACAACTCTGGCAGAGTCAGCCACGCGCGGCCCTGAGCCTGCTCTATCGTGGCCTGCTCAGGCACTTGCTCCACGACTTCGATCTGACCCTGAAAGCTGCCGACACCGAAAATCAGGTGCTGGCGCAAGTCGAACAACTCCAGCGTCCGGAGCTGCTCGCATTCAGCCGCACCCTGACCACCCATTGGCAGAACATGGCCTACGGGCATCGCGTACCGGCGGTGCACCTGCAACAGGAATTGTGCGATGGCTGGCGCGCGTTATTCGGCCATGGAGCGTCCCGTTGAATCGGCACACGCTGTGGTGGGTCGGCGCATTGCTCGTCGCGTTGCTGAGTGTGCTGGGCATTTTTCTCTACCTTGTGGCCAAGCCTTATCAGGAACAGATCGATCACGGCCCATCGCCCGCCGCACAGGCCAATCCCTATCTGGCGGCGGAAATGTTCTTGCGTGAGCGCGGCATCAACGTCAGCCATGCCGAAAGCCTTGCTGTGCTGCCGGATATCGAACCGCACGGGCACACCCTGCTGCTGTTCAACGACCGCTCGCGGATGACTCCGCGTCAGGTCGATCAGGTATTGAACTGGACGCGGGCGGGCGGGCGGCTGGTGTTCGTCGCCGAATCGTTGTGGGATGAACAGTCAAAACAGAGCAACGACCTGTTGCTTGATCGGGTGCAACTGCATCAATCCCTGAGCAAGGATCTGAAGGATTCGCCCGCCGATCAGGAGACGGATCCGTACCCGAAATTGACCAAGTTGTATCTGGAGGACGAAGACGCCCCGGCCTACGCCGGGTTCGACACAGACTTCCACCTCGACGACCCGAAGAATCTTGCGCAAGCCTGGGCCAACAGCGCCAAGGCCACACACATGATGCAACTGGCCTACAGCCTCGGTTCGATCACAGTGGTCACTGATGCCGAGTTGTGGAAAACCACGGCGATCGCCCAGTACGACAACGCCTGGCTGCTCTGGTATCTGAGTGCCGACACCGATGTCACGCTGATCTACAACACCGAACACGATGGCTTGCTGACGCTGCTCTGGCGCTATTTTCCGCAAGCCATCGTCGCCCTTCTTGCGCTGATCGGTTTGTGGCTCTGGCAGGCCGGCGTGCGCCATGGCCCGCTTCAGGCGCCAGCCGCAAATGGCCGCCGGCAGTTGCAGGAACACTTGCGCGCCAGTGCCGATTTCATGCTTCGGCACAACGGTCAGCAAGCGCTGTTGCAGGCGCTGCAACAAGACGTGTTGCGCCGTGCCCGCCGCCGCCATCCTGGTTTTGATCAATTGAATGTTGCCGAACAATGGCTGGCGTTGTCGCGTCTGACCCGACAACCCACCCGCGCCATCAGCCAGGCCTTGAGCCCGGTGCCGAACCGGCGGATGTCCAGCGCCGATTTCTGCCGCCAGGTCGCCCACCTGCAAACCTTGAGGAACACGCTATGACTGAACAGATCGAGCCCGGCAGCGCCAGCCACGCCGCCCAGCAACGCCAGCGCGCCAGTCAACTGGCGCAAGCGGTGCGCAGCGAATTGCGCAAAGCGGTCATCGGCCAGGATCCGGTGATTGATGACGTCCTGACGGCGTTGATCGCTGGCGGCCATGTGCTGCTCGAAGGCGTTCCCGGATTGGGCAAGACCTTGCTGGTGCGGGCGTTGGCGCGTTGCTTTGGCGGCGAATTCGCACGCATTCAATTCACTCCCGACCTGATGCCCAGCGACGTCACCGGCCATGCCGTGTATGACCTGCAAACCGAGCAATTCAAGCTGCGCAAAGGCCCGTTGTTCACCAATCTGCTGCTGGCCGACGAGATCAATCGCGCCCCGGCGAAAACCCAGGCGGCGCTGCTCGAAGCGATGCAGGAGCGCCAGGTCACGCTGGAGGGACGCGCCCTGCCGATCGCTCAGCCATTCATGGTACTGGCGACGCAGAACCCGATCGAACAGGAAGGCACCTACCCACTGCCCGAAGCCGAACTCGACCGCTTCATGCTCAAGGTGCGCATGGACTACCCGGACGCGGAACAGGAACTGGACATGGTGCGTCAGGTCAGTCGCTCGACCCGCGCCGACATGCTTGATGTGCAGCCGTTGCGCACCGTGCTGCAAGCCAAGGACGTGCAAGCCCTGCAACGCATCGCCAGCGATTTGCCGCTGGATGATCAGGTGCTCGATTACGCCGTTCGCCTGGCGCGCAGCACCCGCACCTGGCCAGGCCTGAGCCTCGGCGCCGGGCCACGCGCCACGATTGCGCTGGTGCGGTGCGCCCGCGCCAGAGCCTTGTTACGCGGCGGTGAATTCGTGATTCCGGATGACATCAAGGGCTGCGCGCTGGCGGTGTTGCGCCATCGTGTGCGCATTGCCCCGGAGCTGGACATCGAAGGCCTGCAAGTCGATCAGGTACTGCAGCAACTGCTCGACCAAGTCCCGGCGCCGCGTCTGTGAAACCCTCGAAACTGTTATTGAGCTGGGTCGCCGTGCTGCTGGCCATCGCCATCGTGCTCGGCACTTTGCAGGCACTGCAAATCGAGCTCCCGGCCAGTCTGCTGTCGATCAACTGGGGACTGCTGCTGGCACTGTTGGCGTTGGCGACACTCGACGCGGTGCGCCTCAAGCGTTTGCCCACCGTACGGATCAAGCGACAGATGCCCGGCAGCCTCGCATTAGGACGCTGGGGTGAGGTGCAGCTCAAGGTTGAACACGATTTTGCCGAGCCATTGAACATCCAGATTTTCGACCATGTGCCCGATGGCCTGAGTTTCGAAAACCTGCCGTTGAATGTTGCGCTGCAACCGGGTCAGCACAGTCAGATCAGCTATCGTCTGCGCCCTCTCAAGCGCGGGCATTTCAGCTTCGAACAGTGCGAAACCAGCCTGCCGAGTCCACTGGGGTTATGGTCGGGCAAACGCCTGCTCAGCGTTATCGACAACACCCGGGTTTATCCGGATTTCGCGCGACTCTACGGCGGCCAATTACTGGCGGTAGACAACTGGCTCAGCCAGCTCGGCGTGCGCCAACGGCAACGTCGCGGCCAAGGGCTGGAGTTTCACCAGCTGCGTGAATTTCGTGAGGGCGACAGTCTGCGTCAGATCGACTGGAAAGCCACCGCCCGCCAACGCACACCGATTGCCCGCGAATATCAGGACGAACGCGACCAGCAGATCATCTTCATGCTCGACTGTGGCCGACGCATGCGCAGTCAGGACGATGAACTGTCGCACTTCGATCACGCGCTCAATGCCTGCCTGCTGCTCAGTTACGTGGCCCTGCGCCAGGGCGATGCCGTGGGCTTGAGCACCTTTGCCAGTGATCAACCGCGCTACGTTGCGCCGGTGAAAGGCAATGGCCAACTCAACGTACTGCTCAATAGCGTCTATGACCTCGACAGCACGCAACGCCCCGCCGATTACCAAGCCGCCATCAACCAACTCCTGGCCCGACAAAAACGCCGGGCACTGGTGGTGCTGGTCACCAATTTGCGCGATGAGGACGATGAGGAACTGCTAAATGCAGTCAAGCGTCTGAGCCAGCAACACCGAGTGCTGGTGGCGAGCCTGCGCGAGGACACACTCGACATATTGCGTAAGTCGCCAGTGCAAACACTGCCCGAAGCATTAGCCTATTGCGGCACCGTGAGCTATTTGAACGAACGGGCAGAACTGCATGAGCGATTGAGTGCTCATAAAATCCAGTTTTTGGATTCGCGCCCCTTTGAGCTAGGGGTTGGCTTGGTGACACGGTATCTGGCATTAAAGAAGGCGGGTAATTTGTAACCGGTGAGCAAAACACCCTTTCTCAGTGAAAAGGTGTTTATTGCTCAGCGCCCCCTCAAGCCGTGTCAAACGATCGTTCCGTCATATCGGTTGAGAATTTCCAGCCGCCGGACTCCTTGTGTATGAACATTTGTAGCTGCCTCACCCAATGAATCGGTGATCCTAAAAGTTTGACTGGAACCGGCTTTGTTAACTCGGACACCATTCGCCCTCTTACCCGAAAACCTGGAGGTCGCGCGAATATGACGCTTGATCCACTTTTCGTGACCTATCGGCGTTGTATGTTCCGTCGTCCAACGCTCAACCGTCACAAGATTATGGGCCAACGACATGGTTAATGGCGATGACGTTACTCCCCATTCCACGAGCGTTATCTGCAAGGAAAAATCCCCGGACTGGGTACTGTCGAGACAGTCCAGTTCCCACGTTATACCTTCCTGCGTGAGCAGCTCCTCTGTCCCTAGCGCAGGTGAAATCGCCACACCGAGATTCGCGCCAGGAGCCTTTTCCCATTCCAGTTTTATTGGCTTATTCAGCAAGCGACTGGAGGGTTTGGGTCGAACGGTCAACTTGTGCTTTGCACCGAGACATGGAAAAGCGCTGCCCGGGAAGGCGACATCAACTTCGTCAAATTTAATGTCCAGTTCCTGCGCCAAATTCCACAACGTCCCCAGCACGGGCGGTGACCCGGGTAAGCCAAAGAGTGGAAGTTCAAACTGCAATACAAAAGCGGTGCTGGGTGCGTTTTGCGCCGTGATAGTCCAACTCACCGACGTGGTGCCTGTCGCCATATCGATCAACTGCTCCAGGGGCGGTTCGAAAACCAGTCCGGATTCGTCATCACCCGCCAGGTAATACAGACCAATACGACTCTCAGGCAGGCCAATCAAATAACTGTATTCATAGTCCAGTGTCAGCGTGCAGACGTCGCCAGGCAATAAATTCAACTTCAAGTCAGGCCATCTCACCCGCTGGCCATTTACGAAAGGCATGAACTCTTGCAACCAGGTATTCGAGTCGGGCGTTGGATCATTACTCATACTCATGACTTCCTTGTGGAAACTCAAAAAACGTCGATCAGACGACGATCCCGTTATAGTGATTCAAAACAGACATACTGATATTCGCGTTATTGCGATTATCCATAACAAACAAGCCACCCCCATTGGTTCTCGGGTAACTGATGTAATCATCTCTTATTACAGTTACGACAACGCCCGCAGCAGGCTTATTTAAAAAAACCGACGTAGCACGAATATGGTGCGTATACCAAGTAAGGGCTGGATATTGCCAATGTTCCTCTGTCCAACGCTGAACAGTTACAAGGTTATGGGCCAATAACAGAGTTAATGGCGATGACGTTACTCCCGATTCGACTAACGTCAGTTGCAAGGAAAAATCCCCTGACTGAGTACTGTTGAGACAGTCCAGTTCCCACGTTTTTCCTTCCTGCGTCAGCAGCTCCTCTGCCCCCAGAGCAGGTGCAATCTTCACCCCGAGATCTGCGCCAGGCTCCGCGCCCCAAGTCAGTTTGAAAGCCTTGTCCAGTAATTTGCTGGAGGGTTTGGGCCGAACGGTAAACGTGTGCTTTGCACCAAGACATGGAAAAGCACCACCTCCAAAGGCAACATCAAATTCGTCAAACTTGATTTCCAGTTCCTGCGCCATATTCAATATCGTCCCCGGCACAGGTGGTGACGGTGGTAGGTCGCCAATTAAAGGCAAGGCAAATTCCAATCCAAAAGCTCCGCTGGGTGCGCCATCTGTTTTGATAGTCCAGGTCAACGAAGTGGAACCTTCGGCCATTTCAATCAACTGCCCTAAGGGAGGATCGAAAACCAGCCCGTGTCCCTCTTGGCCGGACTGGTATCGCATAGTAATAAAGGCGTCCGGATCGCCGATCAGCCAACTGTATTCATAGTCCAGTGTCAGTGTGCATTCGTCGTTATCCAATAAATTCAGCGCCAGGTCAGGCCACTTCACACGTTGACCATTAACGTAGGGCGCAAACTCTTGCAGCCAGGTATTTGAGTGGGGCATCGCATTAGTACTCATGCTTATAACTCCCTTGTAAAACGCCAGAGCAAACTAACTAAATAGATGAATGACTTCCCCAATAAGGTCAGTCAGCACTCGGCACCAGCACAAACTCAATCGACCGAACTTGCCATCCGGCCAACCCACCCTTTACAGAGGCCTGGAGCGCCCCACGTTGTTTGCCTGCCAATCTGAATTGGACCCGTGCATCGCCGTGGATATCTGTTCTGGTCGGCGCAAGAATTCTGTCAGGGTATTCCCACTCCACTTCGACGTCCGGCAATGGCTCGCCAGTAAGGGCCGACACTACATTAACGACAGCTGATACCGGATCTCCGGGTTTGCCACTGGGATTGGGACTGGTGAGTGAGCGAATTTGCCGGGGTTCATGAAGGAAAAACGGCAACGAAAGTGACTCCGAGTACAGCGCATCGCCGACCGTAGCAGTCAACTCAAATGCCCCCGGTGTAACGGGAACAAAACGAATGCTCGCTACCCCATAAAAATTGCTCTCGGTTGTTACTTCCCCAAGGTCAGGACTGCTCAAGGTTACAGTCATGCCCGCCATCGGTTGATCCGTAACGGAGGAGACCACCGTGATCTGTTCAAACACCTCATCACCCCAGAACAACGTCTGGTTGAGGATCTGACGCTCGGCAATTTTTACCACCTGCGAGCCTTCACCCAAGGACATCGCGTTCACCGGGGACAAGTTCGCCAGTCGATTGGAGGCGAAGCACAATCCGAAGCTGCCATCGACAACGCTATCGACGGTGAATTGGTAATCGAACCCTGCGGTGCCAAATGGAATCGGCTTCCCGAGCACAGGTTCAAGGAAACGTACGCCTAATTGCGCAGGCCCGGTGCCCGTCATCCCCAGCGCGAGCTGGTGATTGAACAACTCACTGTTTTGCGCTGCCGTTACTCTGAGCGTGTACGTGCCTTTGCGCCGCGGGAAGTAGGTTTTTTCACCCCACGCCTGGGTCGGCCGCCCTTCATAGCTCACCATCAACCCGTCCCACGGATCTCTCGCCAGCGCTTTGACCTGTATTGAGCTCGAGTCTGCGTAGTCATCGAAATTGCTGTCTACCAACGCGGTCACCGAATGCTCGCCGGCCGTTTTCGGTGCGAAGGGGAATCGGCTCCAGCCTTCATCATCGGTCGGTTGAATGCCACCGTCGACGCCGTCCCACCACTTCACGTTGGCTTGCCCCACCGGCCGGCCGGTGAAGTGCGAAAAGACCCGTGCCCACAGCCACACCGGTTCTTGACCAAAGACCAGATCCACAGCCGATTCGAGCAGGGTCTGAATCCTGACTTTGTTGTGATACAAATCCATCGGTTTAGCGACAGCAACAAAGTCCAGTTCAGGCAGGCCGACGGTCAAATCGAAACGCCCCCGCTGCTCGCTGGCGGAAAAATCCAGCGTCCAGGCCACGCCACCATCGTCCAGGATTCGCACAACATCCAGCGCCGGCTCAATCGTTGCATTCAGCTTCTCAGCGGAATCTCCCGTCCATTTCAATTCAGTCTCGAGCCCCACCAACGGACTCAGAGCATTGGGCAGGATTTTGAAATGGTGAATGGCCCCCATGCACGGATAAAGGAATTGGTCGTCCAACTGCGCCCGAACCTGATCGAGCATCAGTTGCACTTCTTTATTCAAATCCGCCGCCAGCAACCTCCCGGGCAGCGCTCGAACAGACATTTCGCCATTAAGGTGTAACTCCAGATCGAACAAGCTGCTGGTACTGTTATCTGCCGCAGAATCCAGCGTCCACTCCGCGCCTGTTTCCGGCAACGCCTTGTAATCGTCAAGGTCAGAGGGTGTCAGACCGATGTCCGGGTCAACGCCACGCCACTTCAGCTTGATGAATTTGCCAATCCAGGGGCTGTTGGCGACTGGCTCGACCTTCAGCGTATGTGTGTGCCCCTGTCGGCAGAGCACACCGACCGATTTCAGATCGACTGTCTTGCCGTCGAGCAAAATCTTCACATGGCTTTTCCAGGGACTGGTCGCAAGGGCGTGGACGGTGAAGTCTCGATTGAGCGAGACCGCTTCGGGATGCGCCTTGATGCTGGCCGTGACGACAACCTCGCCTGCGGTTTTCGGCGTGTACAACAAGCTCGCCCAGCCATCGGCGCCGGTCACACACTTAATGACCTCACCTTCAGGTGTTCGCCAGTCCACCAGCGCATTGCTGACCGGAGCGCCATCACCCAAAGAGGCCTCATACAGCACCTGCACCCGCAACAGTACGCTTTCGTCTTCGTCCACAATCGGCGACTTGTTGGCCTCGTGCACCTTGCCGATTTTGACCCGGTTGCGCGCCAGCGACATCGGTTTTGGCGGCGAGAGGTGCAACAGTTTCGAACAGCGCAGTATCAGCTGGAACCGACCGTCAATTCTGTCTTCACTGGTCAGCATCCACACCAGATCTGCCGATGTCACAGGCACCGGAGTATCCAGCGCCGGGCTGACATCAACGCCGAGTTGAGCAGCGCTGTCACCCTGCCAAATCATTGAAAGCTCGGTACCTGCAAAGAGGCTGTTCCCGGCAAATCTCAGCCGAACCGGATGGGCACTGCCCCGGTTCGGATACCCTTGCGCCTCCCAGGCCGTCAACCTGCCATCCACAACGGTCTGCAGCTCTGACCACGGATCCTTCGCCAGCACCGTGACCGGAAACGTTCGAATGACGACACCGTCGGCGTAATAGGGGCTGGCAACCGACGCGGTGACAACAAAACCACCGGCAGCCGTCGGTTCATAGACATAGTCACACCAGCCGTTTTCGTCGGTGACGGTCGATGCTTTCAACCCTTGTCCTTCAACCGACCAGGTGACTGCGTGGCCGGCCATCGGCTGACCGGTGTAATACGACACCACTCGCACACCCAGCCCGACATTCTGCGCGTACTCCAGCACCGGATAATGGCTGGCTTCGCGCTCATCCGTGAACGCCAATCGGTGATGCCCAAGCAACACGGGGATAGCGTAGGGGATGGCGCTGTAGCGGTTACGCAGGCTCAGATGGAATTCATGACCTTGCCGATCATCGATCCGGGGGATATCGAGCAGCCATGCTGATTCCAGCGACTGATTCACCCCCCAGCCGGGTTTGGCGGTCACCGCTTCCTGCGGATTGAGGTCAGCATTGAGCGACGCGCCACTGCCCAGCCAAATACTGTCGGATTCGGGTACGAACTTCAGTTGATGGGGCAGGCCAGCTTCTTTGGTTCCCAGGCACAGGTATAGCGGGGTGCCTGGCAGCAGCGTCTGCTCGTCGAGCTGCATTTTTTCCAGCTTCAGTGGCGTCAGATGCACCAGCACTTTTACGCGCGTTATACAGATTTTCGATTGCCTGTCCGAAGGGTCATTCTTCGGGCTGGTGATCTCAATGGTCAGCTCATCATCCTGTGCAACCGACACGAGGTCCTGAGCATATTCAATCGGTACGAAATCCAGTGGCTCCCCGCTGGCTAAAGAAGACTGAACTTGATCCAGACGGTTCGCGCCACCGGGCTTAAGCTCGATAGCGAGCAATTCATCCTTTTCCCTGAGGATTCGCATCCAGCCTGACTGGACATGTCGCACCTCACAAAGAAAGCTCAATACATATCGCGCATTGATGCCTGGCTCCAAGGGGATCTTGATGGTCTGCTTAACCCATCCCCCGTCGGAGGCCTCTAGAAAATTGATCCGCTCCGATCCATACCAATCCGCTGAAATGCCGACCAACCCGCCCTTTTTCCACCCTGTCAGACGGGTGAAATCCCCATCGACCACCAGACTTTCATTCGCTTGAATGGCGGGTTCATCCATGATTGCGCGCTCCTTTGCCGGATTTGCCTTGTTCGGGATTTTCAATCGCGTTGACCAGCTCCGTCACCTGCCTGGCAAACGTTGTATCACTGGTTCTGGACGTGTACTTCAAGACCGGGACGATGTCGGTGATTGCATACAGCAACTCCGATTGCGATGGACTTGTCGGCCGCGGGAAGTCCAGCCTCCACGTGGATACGGCACCCGTGTTTTCGTAAGGATTGAGCAGGCCTTCGTCGGGTTTCATCGCCGTCATGCCTGTGTCGGCGATGCCCGATGACAAGGCGATTTGCTGACCGCTGCGCAAATTGAACAGCACATCGGAAGGCGCGATCCCTTGCGGATTGTGCAAGTACTGCACCGATTGCGTGGTGGCCCGGGTCGCCGTTCTGCTACTGATCTGCACCAGCGTGGCTCGAACATCCTCGTAGGGCCCAAGCAGCACCGGCAGATTGACTTCTACCGAATTGATCTGGCGGCAGTAATGCCCCGGATGATCGCGGTCGAAGAGCAACTGCGACAGGCTGAACTCCAGCGAGCCTGTTTCCCGCAACTGCTTGAGCGCTTCATCCCAGCTGTCTGCACTTTTCTGCCGATCGATCGGGTCGTCAAAAAGCTTTTTCAGAGACACTGTTTTCGTCAGTTCCAGTCGCCGCTCATAGCGTTGGAGATATTCGCGCTCCATGCGCAGCAAGTGCCCACGCAAATGCTCGCCTGCCGTGAAGCCATGACGCTGGTCGAACCACACTTGAGGTATGGGGATTTGCGTATCGTAGTCGCCGGTTTCGGCATTCATCGAGTTCTGCGCCGTCAGGCACAAACTGACGACCGCGTCATAAGCCTGGTAATGCAAAGCCTTGAGCTGACCGAGCATCCAGCCGAACAGCTCCGCATTGGTCGCGCGTTTTTTCAGGTAGTTGTAGATCGTCAACGCCTGGCTATTGGTACGCAGGGTTTGCGCCAGGCTGGTTCGGGCAGCAGTGACTGCATGACGTTGCGCCTCGATTTGCGCATCGATGGCATCGACTTCCAACAACGCCTGATCACGTTGCAGTTGCCAATCATCACGGCGTCGACGATAGCCTTCGGTGGTTGCCTGCTTATCGGCGTCCATCAGCTTCACCGACGAGGTAATGCCCAATACTAAACTGACGGCCTCAATCACCTGGTCCACGCGATGCCCGCCATTGGAAAACCCGAGGATATTCGGCAGCGCCGCCGCCGACGCCGCCGCAGGCTTGAGGTGGGTGGACGCCAGCGCGAGTTGTTTGGACGAGTACAGACTGTCCATGACCTCGTATTCGGCAGCCGACACGTTTTCGTCATAATTGCGTGCGTACGCCTCAGCGCGGTGCTGCGCCACGGCACGACTTTGCTCAAGCGCCGTCACGCTGGCTTCCAATTGCGCAATGGACTGTTCCTGCACGGTTTTGGAGTACGCGCCCAGTTCCACCAGATGGGTTTGCTGCAACTCATCCTGCTCGGCGCGATCACGCCGTTCGTGCGTGCTTAACACCTTGGCACCGAGGTCATCCAGTATCTGCACAGCGCGCGATGCCGTTTCGAAGGTTATCTTCCAGCGAAACGCGCAAGCCACCTGCCCTCCGCCCATCGGCCGAGGGCCAGCGCCACCGCCGGCTGCGAGATCACGCAGCAACTGGTTCGGATCGGTTGGCGGGCTGAACAGCGGAATATTCAGCGGTTTGCCGTCAATGGTGAGGTTGTTTTGCAGGTTATTCATACGGTAATTTGGCAGCGCAATCAGATCCACGAGCGGTTGATTGATCGGCGCCTTGAACGGCCCGCAGGCCAGCATGCCCAGCATGGGTGCCACATCGGAGCCGGAGGCCACTTGCGCCAGGCTGAAGTTCAGCGATTGTTCAAAGGCTTCAAGCTCTGGGCGGGTTTTGCACTGATCCAACAGTTCTTTAACCGTCGAGGTCTGCCAATGCGACACCGTGCGCGCTGTGGGTGGCTTGCCCATCAGGAACCCCGCTTGCACGTAGCACAGCTTGGCCGCCACAAGGCTATCGCGGGTCAACTGCCGGTAATGCCAGTCGCCCCAGGCAATTAGATTTCTCACGTATTCGCAGAACATCAGAATCTTGAAGTGTTCGGGTTTCGAATAGCCGATGGCATCCGGATCGGTGGGGGCCTTGGCTTCACAACCGGGGTTACCCTGGTTTTTGGCCAGCGGTCGGCAGCGCCAGTAGAGTGGTTTGCCATTAACGTCAGACTGATCCGCCGTCGCCTGTGGGTCGAACACGTAATGCAGCCAGCTCTGCGAATCGGCAAAGCGCTCTTCGTTGCACAAAAGCTTGGCGACCAAATGCACCAGATGGAAAAACAGCTCCCAAAAAAACAGCCCGTTGGCCCCGTCAAACGCCCCGTTGGGTTCCTTGAACGTCGGATCATCTTCAGGTGGCGGTTCGACGATGAACTGAGTGTTCCAATCCAGTACTGCACTCACGGAAATATTGCCGCGCTCGACCAGTTCAGGGCCGAACATTGAATTCAGGCGGGCGTACTTCAGATACGGCGACGGCAGGTTAAAGCAGAGAAACTGCGCCGCGTCAGCGCTGTTTTTCAGCAGGGTCGGCGCAGTGAAGTCTGATAGATCGACAATCGTCAGCTTGAACTTTCTACCACCATAATCGGGAGTTTCCGTATCGAGCCTGAACTCCGTGGGTTGCGGCCATGAGCCTTGTTGGCGACTCACCGTCAGCGGTTCGGTTGTCCAGCCACCGGCGGGGGGAAGGTCAACGATCAGGTCCTCATCGTCCACCGTTTTATTCACCAACCCCAATACAAAGCGAAGCGTTTGCGGGGTGTTGGGCAACCCTGTTGGTGCACACGAACCGATCACTGTCACCTTGTCAAATTGGCCATCACGCACGGCGGTGGCTTGCAGACTCAGAAAAGGCGACAGGGGCCCCTCGGGGGCGCCCTCGCTAGTTATCGTTACCTGATTGCCCAGTGAATGCTGAACAGTTTCCGGCGAGTCAAATCGCTTCCTTGCCACATCCAGCCAAGTGCCGACGTCAATTGTGTCCAGGCGCATCAGCACATCGAAAATCCTGTGCACCCTCAAATTGTTTGGATTTTGATCCGCCGTGATCAAAATCCCCAGCTTGCCCTTCGACGGGGGCCTCTCCATCAACACGGTGGCAACCAAACGAAAATTCTTCGGCTCATCGTCGGACTCGGCATCTTCACTGTAGACATCCAGCGGCGCCGACCACTGCCCACTCTGCGTCATGAACGCGAGCTTGACACTCAAATGAGCCGGCAGGAAATCATCAGCTTTTTGGCCGGCCACCTTGTCCCGCCACTCAGCCCAAACCAGGCACAAGCGACCGTTCCAGAACACCGGGCGCATATCCAGCACCCGATGGGCCGGCTGAATGCCTATCTCCTGCCATTCACTCCAGGCCGCGGGATTGACGCCAACGCAGCCGGGCGTAAGCTCGATCTCGGCCTTGCGCCAGTAGTGCTGGAACGGCTGCGCTCGCTGGCGCCCAATAAAATAGTAATCAGCCACGGCAGGCGTGGCGCCGTCCATGTAGCAACTGAGCACATCCAGATCACAGGTCTGCTCGAATCTATGCAGGTAGCCTTGCAGCGCGGCCTGCACCGAATCATTGTTCAAGCGGCTCTGGTTAAGGTCGTTTTCAAGATTCTTGAACAGGCTGGACTTGCGTTGCCGGACAAAGGGGTTGATGTAGTTTTCCGGGTAGATTGAAATCAACTGCACCGCTGCCCAGTCCGGATAGTTGCTGTATAGCTGCCATTCGGCCAGGTCACTCGGCGGGAACTGATGCGTGGTGTAGCCAGGTTCCAGCTTGCGATACACGGCATGTATGTATTGCTGCACACAACTGGTTGCTTCGGCCACCCAGGAGCTCTGCACCGCAAACGTATCCAGCGGGTCCATCCGCAAGAGCTCGAAGATATCGGCGGGTGTCTTCACAAACCCGTATTGCGTTTTATTGACTTGACCGATGCAGTATTCGAGCAGTGCAGAACGGCGTTTTTCCAGCAGAACGCCAATGTCACTCAGTGCCATGATCCTTGCTCCTTGGGGAAACCCGAGAAAAATCCCTGATGAGACGACCGATTACTCCGGGGCTTCATCGCCCTCGAACGTGATGGGGTTGAACACGGCCTGTTGCTCACTGCCCTGGCTGAGCACACTGAACACAAAGGTTCCCCCGGTGGGACTGGAGACGAAAACCCGCGTGAGCCCTTCCTGATTGGTGAAGGTTTGTGAGGGCCGCACACTCGCTATAGGTCGTCTTGTGGACTCGACGTTACTTACGAGCCAGTCCACCAACATGTCCTGACCAAGGTTTCCATACTTATCCATCATCGTGGCGTAGAGCACGCGCTCCTCGCCCTTGCGCACCACTTCCGATGAATCGGGGGATCTGTAGAAGAGCGGGAATTCCATGGTCTTGGCATCAGCAACAATGTTGATGGTCGGAGCGTATTCGGGATCGAAAAGATCGAGCCAATACTTTGGCGTCTCCGTTCCCATAGTCCTGCCGGGCACGTAGTCGGCCTTCAACGTGCCTTTGTTGTCGGTTGTGCCCTTCTGTACCGTGCCCAGTGTGGTCTGCCAATAAACCGTGACCCCCTCAAGTGCCAGTCCCGCAGCATCCTTCACCGTCACTGTGAAGGTGGCTTTCTCGCCGGGCTTCCTGGCAATGAGTTCTGTGTTATCGACGCTACACGTTGTAGTGACCAGTTGTTTCAAATCAGCCGCCAGCTCGACGGGGGGTGCCTGTTCACCGGTTTCGCTCAACAAGGCGCGCTCGGCCGCGTCGGCATACGCCTTTTTGGAATCGCCGTCGTTCACAGTTGCAGGCAAGGTACCGATCTGCAAAATCGTCAGGGCATCTATACCGGTCCTGGTGGACAGCACCAGGACCCGCATCAACAGATCCAGTTGTTTGAGGTTCTTGAGTATCGGCAGAGCGGAGTCAATGTGACGGATACACTCGCGCACCTCCTGCACGCTCCAGCCGAAAAACTCGGCCAGTTTGATGGTCGACGCCTGGTGCGCCAGGGCCCGGGCGTGAACGGACAAGGTTGGCAGTGCATTGACCTGACGCAGGTAGTCGAGCAGTTTCTGCTGCGGTTGTTCGCTGAGTGAAAATGCCCGCTTGAGTACCGACAGGTAATAAAGCGTGTTCACTGAAATCGCGTATTTATCGGTCTGACCGAGCCAGGCCAGATGGCCGTAATCCAGATAGTCCTGCAACAACTCAGCTGTGAGTTCCAGGGTCGAAACCACCTCACTGCGCCGTCGCACATCGGCCAACAGATCGATCAACGAATCGGTTTCGGCATTGCGCCTCTGCTCCCGGGTGTCGCCGGTTAAACCGATCCGCTGGATCAATTGCTTCAACAAACGGAAAACCGTTGTGCCGGCCCAATTGATGACCGGAATCGCAAGTTCCACCGCAACGCCGGCATAGGCTGCCAGCGTTTCTTTCACGACAGACACCTGCGCGTCACGGGCTTCCAAAAGCACGTTGAGCATGCTTTCAACGAGAGCGTCGCGTTGAGTAGCCCAGGTGGCGCCAAGCGCATTATCGACCGCCCAGCCAAGCCGTTTACGGGCAAAGATCAGGTATTCGTCCGGCGTTCCGACGGCTGCCAGCACCAAACCGCTGGCATCAACAATCGGCCCCAGTGACTCGAAACTACCATCGGGCAGCACCAGGTCGACGCTGTGCGTCAGAAAGTCCAGCCAGTCTGATGCTCCGGCAGGAGGCAAGCCGGCCATCAACACACCGGCATTGGTAAACAGCGCGTTCGGCAGCAGATTGCGCAGTTGCTCGAAGAGCGCCAGATCGCGCTCCCACGCCTCTCGCCCTGGCGACAATTCAACCGCGTGCTGCATCACCCACAGCACTGGCAGTTCACTTTGCTCGCACCACTGCGCGCAGGCGTCCATGGCGCTAATAAGCGTCAAGATATCCGGTTTATCGCCGGCTGCGGATTTGATTGCAGGTGCCCCCGCAAGACCATTGACCCAGTTATCGCCCCCCATTGACTGCAACATCAGCACGCCTTCGAGCGGTGTCATGCGCAACACCCGGGGCAACCACACCAACCGGTAAAAGCTCGAGATGATCGGCAGGGTGCGTTGCAGTTGGTTGTTGGTCATGTTGTGCGCGCGGGCAACGGCCACCGCAAGGTATTGATAAGTACGCAAGTCGATTCGCAGGCCGGCGCACAGTTGGTTGATCGTCAGGTCATTCGCACCCGGTTCCGGCACCACCGGGAATGCCCCATTATCAAGCTTCATGGGCTGGCCATAGTTCGCTTGAGTGTTGAACACCTGATCAAACTGCGAGAACGCTTCGCCGCGACCGTAGATCGACATGCCATCGAGGAACACAGCAAAGTCTGCTGCTTTGCATTTGTAGCGTTGGCGCAAAATCTGGAACAACCCGAGCGCATGTACAGTTTTGTCCGAGATCAGCCATTCACCATCGCCGCTCGAATCGCCACGCTTCTCGGCCCGCATCGCGGCCACCAGTAAGGCGTCCACTTCATCGCAGGGCAATTGCAGCCAGATGTCCAGACGTATCTTGCGGTTCATCCGGTCGAAGGCAAACTGTCCTTCGACACTATCGGGGCTCACGGACAAACGGTTTAAAAGCGAAGTGGTATCCGTGGTGATAGATACACCAGGATGGCTATTGGCATTGATGTAAACCGAGCCGGATCGGCCGCTTTCGGGCTGCTGCGTTGTCGGTGGTGAGTCATAGGTCACGTTGGCCGAACGCACCGGAGCGAATGCCTCGACCGATAACAGACTTTCGAGCGACAAAGTGTCGAGTTTGGTTTGCGCGGCGAAGTACGGAACATGGTGCAGCGTCTTCCACTCCGTCTCCCCTGCGCCGAAGTTAACGAGATAAAAATCTTCCCAGGCATCTGCGGCAGGCATCGCTTCCGTCAGCAAATCTCGCTGATAGGGCCCCAGACGCGAAGCATGTGAAAGGGCCCGAGCGGGGCGGGCAGCCTTGGATCCTCCTAAAAAATAGGGGTAAGACAAATCCACAGCGTCTACAAAGTCGCCCACCGACAGCGCTTTGAGCTGAGCGATGCCGTCGACCGTGACCCAATGCTGGTAATAGGGCAGGCCGTTGGGATAACGCGATGTGATCAAGGTGTCTTCAATGTCGCTGCTCGGTTGGTTCGCAACGATAAAGGCTTCCAACACCGATGTGATGATGTCGACCGAGGACAACGATTGGTACACCGCATTGAAGTCGATCGACAACTTCTTCAAGTCGGTACGGCGCTTATCGAGCGCGATCTTGTCCCCGTCGCCTTGAGTCTCGATACGGTCGCGAACCCAGACCAGCAAATCGATCAGATACGCCACCGGTGAAATGCACGATTCCAGCGCGTCCGGAGGGCTCATTTCTTCAAAAGCGGTTTTGAAAATGTCTTCATATTTCGGGCCGTCGACCATCGACAACAGCCCTGAAGAAGGAGCGCCCTGCGCGCTTCGGTCAGCGACAAGGATGTGCTCGATAAACTGGCGGCGCACATACGTGGCCATACTGTTGGCCCGACGCAAAAAACGCTGCGCATCTTCGACACTCAAGCCGTACTCCCTGACGAGGCCGGGTACGCCCTTTTGCACCAATGGAAAAATCGAACCGCCGTCCACAAGGTAAGTCTTGAGGTTTTGCAGACCGATGATCTGCATCTGTTGCTCTTCACTGAACAACTGCTCGTACAGTTGCACTGCCGGGCGGATGGCTTGAGCCATGATCCTGTTCCTTGAGTCGATAACCGTCTGTTGCAGCCTTACGATGGCGTCAGGCTGCAATGTTCTGGTTTAGATTTGGCGCCGATTCAACGCCGAGATCTACTGTCAGATCTGACAGGTTTTATGACCGCCTGTCGGATTTACAGGCCAGCTTTACCCGGTATCTCGGGTTCCACCTCAAAACGCGGGCTGATAACCCAGGCCGAGTGTGATCCCTCATTTCCTCCGGCCAGCGTCTGGCTGAACCGCACCCATTGACCGCCCAAGCTCAGGGGGGTCGCGGCCTGGCCTCGCCAGCCATTGCCAGTGACGGGAACATCCGCCAGCCACTTCTGATCCGGGTCGTACCAGCTCACTATCTCCCCGACGCCTGTCCGCCCTCGTCCGGCAAACAGCAGCGGATTCTCGACCCGACGCCCTGCCGCCGGGATATCGATGGACGGAACAAACGTGCCCAACACCACTGGACGCTGTGCGGCTTCAGATTCGAATTCATCCAGCGCCGATGTCACTTCCAGGCTGTGCATACCGCCGGTTTGAGTGAGCACAAGGTTCATCGACCAGGTACGGTCCGCCATGACTGTAGCGCTGGCTTGTACGGCGCCGAGTTTCACCTTGACGGTGTCGCCCGGCACGCCAAAGCCCGACACCACCACCCGCTGCCCGATGAGCTGGCCAGCAACCGGCGTCTCGACAAAAGGCGCCGCCGGGACGACGCTGTATTGCACAGCGTCCGTGAACCTTGAATGGTGCTGCGTGCCGTCCTCTTCAAAACTCTGCAGGGCTCGAATGTTTTTGACGCCCACCGGCGATGCCGCCTCGCGCTCCCACTGACCATCCGCCCTCACGACAATGTCCTCTAGCCAAGGTTTGGTGGCGCCCACCACCCAGACCTGGACCCGCGCTCCTGGCCGGCCCAGCCCTTTAAGCTTCGCGGTTCGGGGCAGTTTTCCGCCCGCTGTCGGCTGAGTGATTTGCGGCGGCAGCACCACCACGTTGAAGTTGAGCCGCTTGCTCTTGGAGACGCGGTTCTTGTCGCTCTGGTGTGCTTCGATGCCGTATGACCTGAGATTCAGGCTGCGGACGAGGACCTCCCAATCCCCATCCGAACTCAGCACTTGGGACGCAGACAAGTTTTTGTCGTACACCACATCACGCACCTGCATCGTGGCGCCTTTCATCCCGCCGGAGCCCTTGATCACGAGTTCGTGCCCCACGTCACTCTCTTCGCTGGGGTGAGTGATGACCGGAGTGATCATGGACCTCAAAACCGTGAAGGATTTCGTCGTGACAGTTGAGGTCTGGGTAGCAACGGTTTGACTGACGGTGATCGTGTAAGTGATGTCGTGCTTGAATTCGGTGGGGCGGCGGAAGGTCCAGATACCTGCGGTCCCGGTTGCGTTATACGGAGCGGGGTCGTCATTGAACGCAATGTTCACCAGCGCATTCGGCCAACAGGTGCCGCTAAAAGTCGGTGACAGACCGTCCTCGACTGGCAAATCAATAGTCGGAGCCTGCGGCGGGATGGTGACGGGATGTTTAACCCAATTAAGCGACTGATGCCTGTCCAGAAACTGCTTGATATGCACTTCCCGGTTGAGCGTCGGCCCCCACTGTTGACTGGCTTTGCTCTGCCATTCCCCATCCCGCACGACCACCTCGGGTGCGGCCTGACTGCCGCCGCCGGGGTTGAAAAGCCTCACGGTGGCACCGGTAAAACCCTTGCCGCTGAAGGTCGGCTGATAATCATCAGTGGAACTCACGGCATACACGTCGGGCAGTGAATTGTTGATTTCGAAGTTGTATGGCAACGACTCGATCCAGCCGCTGGCATTGTCGGAAACCTTCTGCAAAATGCTTGCAGGGAGCTTGCCGAGCGGCAAGTCAGTCGCCTTGATTTCCCATTTGCCATCTACGGCAACAACCGGCTGTGGCAGGGTGACCTGCCAGCCCTGGACGGTGATCACAACCGTTGCACCGGGGTAGCCAGTGCCAGAGAAGGTTATGGATTTGTCGATCATTTCGACATTGACATCGGCAATTTTGGGGGGGCGAACTTTGAAGGCGCGCGGTACACCACGCCCAAATCGCACACCGTTCACAACCGTCTCAGGTACAAGCGATATAGGTCCTGGGCGCAAGTCAAGACGCACATCCCAGGTGGGGGTCGCCGCTTTCCAACCCAATCTGCCCCCCCCATCCTGCAAAATTTCGATTACTGCGCCCCAAACTCCACGGTCGCCCGAAATAGTAGCGGCCATTTCAAGCGTTGATCCGGAGGCTGGATGAGTTATTACTGGCAACCCAAAAGCTTGCACGGTATATGGCTTCGAGTAACGGAGTTGCGACCCCTTGATTTGGAACTGTAATTGAATCTGCAATTGCTCCCAAGATAGTGGCGTATCTGGCCTTAGCGGAAGCGACCAGTTCAAACCTACAACTTTTCTCTCTGACAATTTGAAAGAATGATCAGACGCTTTAACCACTACTAGAGTAGTACCGGAGGCAGCGGTTCCTTTAAATTCCGTCATCACTGCAGCTTCTACTGGACTGGTTAAAACGGCTGCAGCTAATTCGACACAAACCACCGATGGCGAAATCCTTTCAACTAAGCCAGGTAGTTTCTCATGGATTCTGAAATGTCCTGGCTTGACACCCGAATTCAAAGTCAACATCCACTTACCGTCGGACCCAACAGTAACAGCATTGGTTATCTGTTGCCCCGCGACATCCTCTACAAGGTATACAGTACTGCCCCACACAGCACTACCTGTGAGTTGCCTTTGAATAATATAACCATCATCAAAAGTGGCCGGTGGTTCCACAAGAACACGTTGAATTCCTGCTTTCGCAGGTCCCCCCCAAATACTCCAATAACCCTCAAATTGGCCAGTACCGTCTTTCAGACCGGAAACGTAAATCGAAAGCCACTGACCTGCCTCGAACAACTGAGGTTCAAGAACAACTTCGACATTTGGCCCCCTACGATAATTTATCCATACCTCATACCTTCCAGCGAAACCCGAAGGAATGCGAAATCTTAGCTGCATATTATTACTGACCAGCATTTGAAAGTTTTCATGATAAAACTTTAACGGAGGGGCCGGATTATCTTTAACAGTTGACGCGACAGTATCAGCATTTCCGACATGATCGTTATCCCCGACCACGGGCGAATCCTCTGGATCATTATCTATTGTTACTTTGATATCCGACATGTCGCAGTTCTCTCTTTGTACTTTTGGGCGGGATGACTTTCAGTTAGCTTTTAAATACGCCAAAAAACCTGCGACCCACACCTGTAAAATCTGACAGTCCCGACCAACGGTAATTATTCCCACAAGGCAATCCGGTCGCGTCCTTCAGCTGCCAACACGCGGCTACGTTGCCTTGCGCCTTTGCCTACACATCCCTCAGAATCCGCCGGCTTGTGCGCTTTGCTGACGCCCCGTAACTTGGTCCGTGCCGCTGCCAATCAGTGGTCGGGTTTAGTCGCCCGGGAGTAACGCGAAGGTGCATAAGCGTCATCAAGTCGGGTATTCCCTATCCCCGCACTCGATGGTGGCTGTGCGCAGGGCGCCCTCGGGCGCGCCGGTTTTCGCGTTTCTCCCGGTCGACTAACCTGCGTTCAGCCGCCACCCCCTCGTTTAGTCGCGAGACGGTGGCAGCCCTATTAAAGGAAACGCGATCATGTTCAAAGACACTCCAAATCCCCCCGAAACCGGCGACTCGGTCTCCCCCTACGAATCAGCCGATTCGAAAAAACTTCACGAAGCCGCCGAGAAAGCCCTCGACCATTACCTCAAACCCGCAGCGCCGCCCTCGCGCAATTCCGTGGATCGCGGCATGCAGATGTTCATGATCGCCCCCGATCTCAATCCCGAAGCCGTGGCCATTCAGACGTACGAGACGTTTTCGTCGGTGAGCATTCTGTTGCTCGATCTGGCAGACAGCCTTGAAGACAAACCGCGACATCTGGCGATGGCGATTTATCAGTTGAGCGAGATGGGTTTGTTGCTGGCGGAGAAGACGCTGGATAACGAGCGGGCTATCAGTATTTCTGGCTGAAGATCAAAAGATCGCAACCTGCGGCAGCTCCTGCTGGATGAACATCAATCCTCTGTAGGAGCTGCCGCAGGCTGCGATCTTTTGCTGTTGAGGTTCAGGCTGAGGCCGGCAACGGCTGAAAACTGAAGTACTGGCGCAACGCCTCGACCAGTTGCCCGTATTCCGGGGGCGGTCGTTGCAGGATGAAGCCGGCGTCGTAATGCAGTGGCGTCGCGTCTTCGTGGCACCACAGGCAACACGCGGTGAAGTCGATCACCTGATGACAGCCATCGTCGCCGGGGATTTTCAGGCGCAGATTGAAATCCACACCGATCATCATCGGCAACTGGCTGATCAACATCAGCCCGTCCGCGGACACATTGCCGAGAAAGCCGATGGGTTTGTCGGTGACGCTGTTGAATACTTTCAGGAAATACGGCAGCTGATGCCGTTCGATGCGGCGGTCGGTAAACATGCGCAGTTCGCCATGCAAGGCTCCATCACAGAGCCGCGCTTTTGCTTCGGAACGTGCTGTACGACAGAGACGACACAGGCACGCTCTCCCCGCTTCCGGTGTGACGGTCGCTACCTCGCCGCCACATTACAACTGACCAGTCGCAGGTGTTGCCCCGGATTAGAGCCTCGGCTCTAAAACCAGATCATTCGACTATAGCTCAGGCTGTACAACCGGCCAGATTTTGTATGACAACTGCCATCAAAAGCGCGTTGGACGCACCACGGCTGCCGCACTGCGCGTCGGGTAGTGGCCCAGGCTCTGCAGGGTTTCCAGACGCGCACGGGCGCGGTAGGCGTATTCGCTGTTTGGATACGAAGCGATGATGAATTGATAGGTCTGCGCCGCGTCGACAAACATCTTTTGTCGCTCCAGGCACTGGCCGCGCATCATCGACACTTCCGGCCACACGTACGGGCGGGCACGGCTGGCGCGTTCGACCTTGGACAGCTCGAGCATCACCTGCTCGCAATTGCCCCGGTCATAGGCGCTGTAGGCGTTGTTCAAATGATGGTTCATCGACCAACGGGTGCAGCCCGTCACGGCGAGGACGCTGAGGGCAAGGGCGGCAATGGGCAACAATCGCATGGGGGTTCTCCTGTCTTGAGCTCTGTATCGACCCATGGTCGGAAATCTTCAGGTGCGTTTGTCCCAAAGTTGCCGGGTTCAATAAAGAAAACAATAAGTAGTGCAAACGAACAATGACTACACCCTCGGAGCATAGTAGCCTCTGCCTGCGCTTGAACTCAGGAGTCTTTGCATGTCCGTCCGTCGTACCAAAATCGTCGCTACCCTTGGCCCGGCCAGTAACTCGCCGGAAGTTCTCGAACAGCTGATTCTGGCTGGTCTGGACGTCGCCCGTCTGAACTTCTCCCACGGCACCCCCGACGAGCACAAGGCTCGCGCGAAGCTGGTGCGTGACCTCGCTGCCAAGCACGGCCGCTTCGTTGCCCTGCTGGGTGACCTGCAAGGCCCGAAAATCCGTATCGCCAAATTCGCCAACAAGAAGATCGAGCTGAAGATCGGTGACCCGTTCACCTTCTCCACCAGCCATCCGTTGACCGAAGGCAACCAGCAAGTGGTCGGTATCGACTACCCGGATCTGGTCAAGGACTGCGGCGTGGGCGACGAGCTGCTGCTCGACGACGGCCGCGTGGTGATGCGCGTTGATACCGCCACGGCCACCGAACTGCACTGCACCGTGACCATCGGCGGCCCGCTGTCCGATCACAAAGGCATCAACCGTCGCGGTGGCGGCCTGACCGCACCGGCCCTGACTGAAAAAGACAAGGCCGACATCAAGCTCGCCGCTGAAATGGAAGTCGACTACCTCGCGGTGTCCTTCCCACGTGACGCCGCCGACATGAACTACGCCCGTCAACTGCGCGACGAAGCCGGCGGCACTGCCTGGCTGGTAGCGAAGATCGAACGCGCCGAAGCCGTGGCCGACGACGAAACCCTCGACGGCCTGATCCAGGCATCCGACGCGGTGATGGTTGCCCGTGGTGACCTGGGTGTGGAAATCGGCGACGCCGAGCTGGTAGGCATTCAGAAGAAAATCATTCTGCACGCACGCCGCCACAACAAGGCTGTGATCGTTGCGACCCAGATGATGGAGTCGATGATCCAGAACCCGATGCCGACCCGTGCCGAAGTGTCCGACGTGGCCAACGCCGTGCTCGACTACACCGACGCCGTGATGTTGTCCGCAGAATCGGCTGCCGGTCTGTATCCGCTGGAAGCTGTGCAAGCAATGGCACGTATCTGCGTCGGCGCTGAAAAGCACCCGACCGGCAAGACCTCCAGCCACCGCATCGGCAAGGAATTCACCCGCTGCGACGAGAGCATTGCGCTGGCGACCATGTACACCGCCAACCACTTCCCGGGCGTCAAAGCGATCATCGCGCTGACCGAAAGTGGCTACACCCCGCTGATCATGTCGCGCATCCGTTCTTCGGTGCCGATCTACGCGTTCTCGCCGCACCGCGAGACTCAGGCGCGCGCAGCGATGTTCCGTGGCGTGTACACCGTGCCGTTCGACCCTGCTTCACTTGAGCCGCACGAAGTGAGCCAGAAGGCGATCGACGAACTGGTCAAGCGCGGCGTTGTGGAAAAAGGCGACTGGGTCATCCTGACCAAGGGCGACAGCTACCACACCACCGGCGGCACCAACGGCATGAAGATCCTGCATGTGGGCGACCCGCAGGTCTGAGTGATCAACTGCCGAACAAAAAACCCGTCATGAGAATGACGGGTTTTTTTTGGGCCTTGCATGGCAGTCAAGGTGTTGCGGGCGCGACGGCACGATGTGGGTGAGGCTCGGTTTTCTGTTGCATTCAAACTGGCTTCACTCTTTGCAATTCGCCCCTGTCAACTGTCATATCTGACAGTAGAAGCAACCTGTTTTTAGGTATCCACTGCATGTTCCTGCGGCGATTTTCGTCGAGGCCACAGGATCCTCTTTATGCAGAAGGAGTCGCTCATGAACATGCAACATTTGAATAATGCAGGGAAGCTCGATCTGGACTTTGGTAATAACGGCGTTATGCGAATCGACGTACCGGGTCATCCAGATATCTACATTTCAAGCGTAGGAATCGGACCGGACGGGAAAATCTATTTCGCCGGCACCACCACCCCCTTCCAAGGGGAGCGCCTATACCTCCTCGGCCGGTGCAATTCAGACGGCAGCATGGACAACGAGTTTGGTAATGAGGGCTTTGTCACGGGTGTGATTGACGGTTTTGACGTTACTTATTGCCAGGGTTTCACTTTTCAAGCGGATGGAAAAATACTGATCGCTTACCGTTTAAGAGGCGATCGGGTCGCAGACGGGATGGGCGTTGCCAGGTACGACATGTCAGGCCAACTCGATCTGGAGTTCGGTACCAACGGTCGTACGCTGATCGATATTCAACTGTCGCCGCTGGCCGCAGAAGCACCACCAGAAGAGAAGAGCGCAATTGGCAGCAGCGGGGCCAGTGCCAGTGGCATCCAGGCGCTGGCTGACGGAAAAATTCTGGTCTTCAAATCCACCGGGTTCAACGGTCGAAAAACGGTCGGGCTGATAGCCAGGCTCGACAAAAACGGCGCTCTAGACCTGAGTTTCAATCAGGTTGGCTACGTCACCTTCGCTCATCCCGACGCCCTTACATACAACACGACTTTGCGAAGCATCATGGTCCAGGCCGATGGCAATTACCTCGGCTGCGGGAATGTGTTTAGCGATGCGAAAAGAGCTGGCATGTTCGTGCGTTACGACACCACGGGGAAACTTGACCCGACATTCGGCAACGGCGGGTTTGTCATGGTGGAGGACGCTCAGTCACCCAGATTCAACGCCATGGTCCAGCAGTCCAATCAGCGAATTCTCGGTGTAGGCGAAACACCTGTGAGAGCTACCGGTGATAGCGCCGCCGTGATGTTCAGCCTCGAACGCGATGGCAGCCCGAACATTCAGTTCAACGGTGGCAAGCCACTGTTTACCGAGCTGGGCGAAGGAGCCGCTACAGCCTGGTTGGCGGCGGGTATCCAGAAAGACGGGAAGGCAGTCACAGTCGGGGGGCTCGGCGAGCCGAATGGAGAAGTTGACATCGCCTTGATGCGAACGATTGATGGCACGCTGGATCCGACTTTCAATGACGGTCAGGGTTGGGTAACCACTCACCTGGAGAGTGGCGTGGAGGTGGCAACTGGCATGGCTTTACAGGACGACGGCAAGATCCTGATCTGCGCAGACATGCCCAACAGGAAAGGGGCGCTGTTGCGCTACCACGGCTGATCATCCCGGGGACTTGCGTCATTGCAAAAGCCTCGCTGTTTGACGGCGGGGTTTTTCAATACATGGACGGACCTGATGATCGACTGAACCGCCCCTTTCGCGAGCAAGCTGGTACCAACCTCTGGGAGCTGGCTGGCCAGCAATGGGGGTGGCCAGAGCAACGAAATTTCAGTGTCGTTTGATAAACCCGGTCAACGCCGCCAACGCTTCCGGCGAACGCAGCCGCTGGGTGAACAAGGCGCCCTCCTCCTCGATCACTTTGCGGATCAACTCGCGATCCGGTGCTTTCATCAATTGCTTGCTGATGCGCACGGCTTGCGACGGTAGCTCATCGAAGCGCAACGCCATCTCCCGAGCCTTGGTCAGTGCAGCCTCGCCACTGCCCAGCGCCTCTGTCGCGATGCCCCAGTCGGCGGCCTGTTCACCGCTAAACCCTTCGCCGAGCAACAGCAGTTCGCACGCTTTGGCGTGCCCAAGCATGCGCGGCAAAATCAGGCTGGAACCGAACTCGGGGCATAAACCAAGGTTGACGAACGGCATGCGCAGTCGCGCATCGCGGCTGACGTAAACCAGATCGCAATGCAGCAACAGTGTCGTGCCAATCCCCACCGCCGCCCCCGCCACAGCAGCGATTACCGGTTTGCGGCATTCGAGCAGGTTGAGCATGAAGTGAAAGACCGGGCTGTCGAGGTCGCCAGGCGGCTGCTGGATAAAGTCAGCGATGTCGTTGCCGGCAGTGAAGCACTCGGCGCTGCCGGTGATCAGCACGGCGTTGATTTCGGGGTCGCTGTCGGCCTGCTTCAACGCCTCGGCGAGACGACTGTACATCGCACGGGTGAGGGCGTTTTTCTTGTCGGGACGGTTCAGGCGCAGGGTCAGCAGACCGCGTTCGCGTTCCAGCAGGATGGTTTCGGTCATGGCATGTCTCGCTACGAAAACAAGCGCTCAACCACGGCTGAGAAATACATCGGCCAGCAGTTGATTACGCGGCAGTCCGGCCAGGTACAAACGCTTGGCAAAGGCGTCGACGCTGGCAGTTGAGCCGCAGACTAAGGCCAGGGTTTGCCGGGAAACAAGGCGCAGTTGCGCCAAAGCGGCGGCTGACTCGGCCGCCGTCCACAGGTCGATCGTGAGGTTTTCACGCTGGGCAGCCAGTGCAACAAGGGGTTTGGCCAGATAGTGTTCGCTGGCGTCATGGGCCAGGTGAATGACACGGATGGCGCCCTGGTGATCCTGGCGCAAGGCTTCGCGCAACACACCAAACAACGGACCGAGCCCCGTACCGGCAGCCAGCAGCCACAACGGTCGGGTGTGCCAGTCGGGGTCGTAATGCAGCGCACCGCCGCGCAATTCGCCGAGGCGGATCGGGTCGCCGATTTGCAGGCGTCGCGCCGCATCGCAGAATTCGCCGGGTTGGCGACAATCGAGGTGGAATTCCAGAAAACGATCTTCTTGCGGCAGGCTGGCCAGCGAATAGGGCCGCGCGATGTGGTTGATCCACAGCACCAGATGCTGTCCGGCGCTGTAGCGCAGCGGCCGTTGCACACTCAGGCGCAAGCGCAGGACGCTGTCGCTGAGCCAGTCCAGCGCTTCGACGATGGCCGGGTGGCCATCCTCGATCGGGTCGAACGTGTGCACCTGCAAATCTTCGATTACCTGACACTGGCACGCCAGACGCCAACCCTGCTGGCGCTGCTCGGCGCTCAGGGCGTCCGGCCGATTATCCGCCGGCAAGCCTTGCACGCACTGCACCAGGCACGCATGGCAACTGCCGGCGCGACAACTGTAGGGCACGGCCACACCGTTCTGATTAAGGGCGTCGAGCAAATTGCCGCCCGCCGCCACCGACCATTGCCGGTCACCGACGCGAAGTTCAGGCATCAACGTTCTCCCACGCGGCCGCACAGCGATTGCGCCCGTCACGCTTGGCCCGATAAAGCGCCTGATCGGCGCGTTGCAGGGCGTCATCGAGGTCATCACCCAAGGCCAGCAGCGTCATGCCAGCCGACAGACTGAGATTACGCACGTTCAGGCCGACCAGTTCAACATCGGTGAAAGCAATGCGCAGACGTTCACAGCAGGCAGTCAGACGCTCGGCATCGCAATCGGGCAGCAAGACGACGAATTCCTCGCCCCCATAGCGCGCCAGTACGTCGCCGTCGCGCAGGCACGCCTGGGCGACACCGGCAAACGCCTGCAATACCTGATCGCCAGCGGCGTGACCGTAGAAGTCGTTGATGCGTTTGAAGTGGTCGAGGTCGATCAGCGCCAGACCGTGCACGGCATCATTGTCCATCGCATTCAGTTCACGCGAGGCCAGACGCAGGAAGTGCCGACGGTTGAACAGGCCAGTCAGTTCGTCGGTGGCCACAAGGTCTTCGAGCTGACGCATCATTCCGCGCAGGGTGTCCTGATGCGCTTGCAAGGCAAACCGGCGCTGGCGCATGCGTTGACGCGATACCTGAACAAATCGCGCGTAAAGCACCAGCCACGCCAGCACCATCGCCAGGATGCACACCTGCAATGCCGCGAGCGCAGGCTCCGGCAAGCGCAAGTGGTAAGCGTCCCACAAAGTAATTGCACAGAAACTGAAGAACACCAGCAACGCACAGCGGATGAACGCCCGCCGGCTCAGGTGAAACAGTCCAAACAGCAGGATCAGCACGTAGAACACCAGAAAGGCGCCACGCGCTTCATCCAGATGAGCGATCAGCCAGGTCTGCCAGCCGAGTCCGAGCAACACTTGCGTTTCGGTCATGCTTGGATCGTCAAAACGCTGGTTGCAACCCGACCAGAACAGGCCAAACAGGATGGCTTGACTGATGACTACGAGCGCGCTGCCGACGGCAATGGTGCCCAAGGACTGGTCGTAATGCCCGGTGAAAAACGCCAGCCACAGCAGCAGTAAAGCCAATCCATAGGTGGCTGCAGCGAGGGCGAAGCGTTTGAGCAAAAGACGTTGAATGGCGTTATGGGTCAATCGTTGACTCACCGTGCGATTGGAGGCTGACCGAGTGTCCTACCCTACAGACCGGCTGCCACTTTAGAGGCGTAGTCGATAAATGACCACCGATTTTCGGGCCCGAAATTTGACGTCAAAAGTGTGGCCCGCATGTATCGCCACAAGTCCCTCACCCTAGCCCTCTCCCAGAGGGAGAGGGAACTGACCGCGTTGTTTTCACAAGCTGCACCGACCTGAGATACCGAGCCGAACCCAGCTTCAAACAACACCAGGATCAGCGCCCTTCCCCATTGCCCTCTTGGGGGAGAGGGGGAAGGGATTTCAAGTTGCAAATGCAATCCCCATCAACTCGCCAACACATGCGACCAACGAATGACTGCCGGCGCGTGTATGCCCCACCGAGGCGCGGTATACTGCCGCGCCTTTTTAGCGTCGCGCCAGCAGCCCCGGCGTGCCCGGCCCGAAGGGCCAGCTTCAAGTTGCAAGCTCCAAGCCGCAAGCTGAAGCAGTCCGCGTACTGCTTTGAACTTGCAGCTTGAAACTTGAGGCTTGTAGCTGCCCCATAGAATGTTCCCGTCTTTTAGAGGAGCGCGACTCATGACCGTGATCAAGCAAGACGACCTGATTCAGAGCGTTGCCGACGCCCTGCAGTTCATTTCCTATTACCACCCGGTGGATTTCATCCAGGCGATGCACGAAGCCTACCTGCGCGAAGAATCGCCAGCGGCCCGTGATTCGATGGCGCAGATCCTGATCAACTCGCGCATGTGCGCCACTGGCCACCGCCCGATCTGCCAGGACACCGGTATCGTCACCGTGTTTGTGCGTGTAGGCATGGACGTGCGCTGGGATGGCGCCACCATGAGCCTGGACGACATGATCAACCAAGGCGTGCGCCAGGCTTACAATCTGCCGGAAAACGTCCTGCGTGCCTCGATCCTCGCCGACCCGGCGGGCGCTCGTAGAAACACCAAGGACAACACCCCGGCCGTCATTCACTACTCCATCGTCCCGGGTAACACCGTGGAAGTGGACGTGGCGGCCAAGGGCGGCGGTTCCGAGAACAAGTCGAAAATGGCCATGCTCAACCCGTCCGATTCGATCGTTGACTGGGTACTCAAGACCGTTCCGACCATGGGCGCCGGCTGGTGCCCACCGGGCATGCTGGGCATCGGTATCGGCGGCACCGCCGAGAAAGCGGCGGTGATGGCCAAGGAAGTGTTGATGGAGTCCATCGACATTCACGAGCTGATCAAGCGTGGCCCGTCCAACCGCATTGAAGAAATGCGTCTGGAGCTGTTCGAGAAGGTCAACCAGTTGGGCATCGGCGCCCAGGGCCTTGGTGGCCTGACCACCGTGCTCGACGTGAAGATCATGGACTACCCGACCCACGCCGCCTCGCTGCCGGTGTGCATGATCCCGAACTGCGCCGCCACCCGTCACGCGCATTTCGTGCTCGACGGTTCCGGCCCGGCCTCGCTGGAAGCGCCACCGCTGGACGCCTACCCGGAAATCGTCTGGGAAGCCGGTCCTTCGGCTCGCCGCGTCAACCTCGACACGCTGACCCCGGAAGACGTGCAGAGCTGGAAGCCGGGCGAAACCGTCCTGCTCAACGGCAAGATGCTCACCGGTCGCGATGCTGCGCACAAGCGCATGGTCGAGATGCTGAACAAGGGCGAAACCCTGCCGGTAGACCTCAAAGGTCGTTTCATCTACTACGTCGGCCCGGTTGATCCGGTCGGTGACGAAGTGGTTGGCCCGGCTGGCCCGACCACTGCAACGCGGATGGACAAGTTCACCCGTCAGATCCTTGAGCAGACCGGCCTGTTGGGCATGATCGGCAAATCCGAGCGTGGTCCGACCGCGATCGAAGCGATCAAGGACAACAAAGCCGTGTACCTGATGGCTGTCGGCGGCGCCGCTTACCTGGTCGCCCAGGCGATCAAGAAATCCAAGGTACTGGCGTTCGCCGAGCTGGGGATGGAAGCGATCTACGAGTTCGAGGTCAAGGACATGCCTGTCACCGTTGCGGTGGACAGCCAAGGTGAATCGGTACACATCACCGGTCCTGCGATCTGGCAAAAGAAGATCAGCGAGAGCCTGGCAGTAGAAGTGCAGTAAGCGCTTTACCGCTGTAAAGAGAGGCCGGCCCGTCATACGACGGGCCGGCCTTTTTTGTGTCCGCCGTTCACCGCTCGTGCTGTTTAGCGATAAAAACCGATGAAAAGCACACAAAACGATCTTGTGCACCTGTCACATCTGACAGGTTACGCCACGTGCCATTGTTGGTAGCGTCGATTCAACTACGCCACAGCAACTGCACCGGACGCAATCATGGCCGACCAAGAGCTCAGCATCGTTACGCCCTCCATCGCCAAAAGCTCGACAATCGCCACCATTGGCAAGAGTTGGGGCAGCGTCGGCCAGACCGGAGCCGCATCGTTCGAGCTGCCAATTCCGCTTTCCGCCGGGCGTGGCTATGCCCCTCAGATGTCCCTCGGTTACAGCAGCCAGGACGGGAATGGACCCTTCGGGTTCGGATGGAGCCTGGGCGTGAGTCAGATAAGCCGGCGCACCGACAAGGGTGTGCCGCGTTATACCGAGCACGACGAGATCGTCGGGGCGGATGGCGAGGTGTGGATGCCGGAGCTTGAGGCCGACCGCAACATCAAGTCACGCCTTGAGTCCACGTATGACGGCGTCGTCATTGGCCCGCACAACGTGGTGCGCTACTGGCCGAAAGTAGAAAGCGACTTTGCTCTGCATGAGCTGTGGCAGCCGACGACCGGCCAAGCGCCCTTCTGGCTGGTGCATGGCAGCGACGGTTCGCTGCTCATCTACGGCAAAACCCCGGCATCACGCCGTGCCAGTGCCGATCCGGATAACCCGCTGCGCATTAGCGCCTGGTTGCTCTGCGAGAGTATGAACCCACACGGCGAGCACATCGCCTATGTGTACAAGGCTGACGACCAGAGCCCCGACTCGGTCATCGATTACGGCATCCAGCGCTATCTCGAACGGGTGTGCTACGGCAATTTCACCGCCAGCAAAGACTTATACGCCTGGACGGTGGAAAACCTGGCCGATCTGGATTGGCATTTCCAATTGCTGTTCGACTACGGTGAGCGAACCACTTCGCTGACCGAGGTTCCGGCCTACGACGGCGCAACGCTGCAGCCCTGGCCCGTGCGGGCAGATCCCTTCTCGACCTACGGCCAAGGCTTTGAAGTCAGGACCCGCCGCCTCTGTCGGCAAATGCTGATGTTTCATCACTTCCCGCCCAGCCAAGGGGATCAACCGGTGCTGGTGCGGCGTCTGTTGCTGGAACACAGCGATGCCACGCCGCACTGGCCGCTCAGCCAGATCAGCGCCGCGCACTATCAGGCCTTCGATGCCAGCGGCATGGTGGAAAACACACCACCGGTCGAGTTCGAGTATTCCGCTTTCGAGATCAATCAGATCCCCACTCGCCTGTTCGAGACGGACCATCAACCGGGCATCGAGGATGGCCGGTTTTATCAGTGCGTCGACCTGTACGGCGAAGGCGTGCCAGGCTTCTTGTTCCGCTACGACAAATGCTGGTACTACCGCGAACCGCTGCGTGCAGAGGACGGAGGCGATGCCATCGGCTATGGCCCGTGGACGGCGCTGGACCTCATCCCGGTTGCCGATCGCAATCGTCCGGTACAACAACTGCTCACCGACCTGACGGGTGACGGGCGCCTCGACTGGGTCACAGCAGAGCCCGGACGCGCCGGTTTCCGCACGCTTGAAGCGACGGGTAAATTCGCCAACTACCTCACCTTCAATGCCTTCCCGCTGGAGTTTTTCCACACGCTGTCGACCTTGGGCGACCTGAGTGGTGATGGTCTGAATTCGATTGCCATGATCGGGCCGAAATCGGTGCGGCTTTACGCCAACCGACGCGAACAGGGTTTCGCCCCGGCCGAAGAGGTGGCGCACGAACCGGCCAATGACCGCTTGCCGTTGTTCAGCAATACCGCCACTGAACTGGTGCTGCTCGGCAATCTGCTGGGCAGCGACATGCCCGAACTGTGCCGCATTCGACACAACGAAATCCGCTGCTGGCCCAACCTCGGTCACGGCCGCTTTGGCGAGGGCCGCAAGATCAGTGACCTGCCCTTCGCCTACGAGCAATTCGATTCGTCGCGAGTGCGCCTCGCCGACCTCGACGGCTCCGGCGCATCGGCGCTGATCTACCTCAAAAGCGATGTTTTCGAGATCTATCTGAACCGTGGCGGCAACGGCCTGGAGCAAACGCCGATCAGCGTGCCATGGCCCGAAGGTGTGCGTTACGACCGTTTGTGCCAGGTGAACTTTGCCGATCTGCAAGGCCTCGGTTGCGCCAGCCTGATACTCACCGTAACGCACATGAAGCCGCAGCACTGGCGCTACGATTTCGTCGCGGCCAAACCGTATCTGCTGACGGCCAGTAACAACAACATGGGCTGCAGCACAAGCGTGGTCTATCGCAGTTCGGCACAGGAATGGCTGGACGAGAAACAACAGTTGATTGCTCTCAAACGCCCAGCGGTTTCGCATTTGCCGTTTCCGGTTACCGTGGTGAAAAAACAGCAGCAACGGGATGAGATCACGGGCAATTGTCTGACGCAGTCGTTCACCTGGTGTGAAGGCGTGTACGACAGCAACGCACGCAAGTTCGGCGGTTTCGGCTGTCTGAAGCAAACCGACAGCGAGAGCGCCACCGGCGATGACGCCGTCGGCTTCAGCCAGCCGGTGCAGGTCCGCACTTATTTTCTTAGCGCGTTATCCATGGATCGGTCGCGTGATTTTTATTTCGACGGGGACAAGGAGGCTGTCGCGCTTGGTAAAACCTTGTTCAGTCTCAGTCCGGCCGACGGGGAATTCGATCAACCGATCGAGCCCCACAATGACGATACCCGATACCAGATTGCCCGGGCGCTGGCCGGCTCTGTTGCGCGCGTTGAAACGTACGCCTTAGCCGATGTGGATAAGCCGGGCGCTATCCCGTACGCGGTGCAGGAGCTGCGCTATCTGGTGCGAGAAATCCGTCGAAAGGACCAGTACGCATCCGCTGTTTTGCTGCCAATGACTCTGGAAACGATCAACTACCAGTACGACCGATTCATGAACGATCCGTTGTGCAGCCATGAGGTCAATCTGCGTTGCAACGAATTTGGTTCGCCAACGCAGGCCCTGCAAGTGAGCTATGCGCGGCGACTGGCTGCAACGGACACACCGCCCTTTACCGATCCCGATGAACAGCAGTGGTGGCGCGACGCGCATGATGAGGCGCAGCAGTCGTTTTATCTGAGTGAAACTCGTGCGCAAACCATTAACCTGACAACGGATTTTCAGAAGTGGCGGCTGGGCTTGCCCTACTTGCAGCGCGGCAATGCACTGGTGCTGCCCAAAGGCACACTGCCGACCGGGCTCACGCCGGCGCAAGTATCGTTTGAACAGTTGGCGTTGCATCAGGATTCGTCCCACTGGAATACCGCGCGGCTATTGACCACTCAGTCCGTGCAACGCTACATGAGCACCGATGGCGCTGCGCTGGCGGACGGCGTCGCCGAGTTCGAAGCACTGGCAGGTCCGCTGGAATTGGCGCAACTGGACAAGACCGCGCTGGATGCCTACAGCGTCCTGCCGCCCCCCTTCAACATTCATACGGAGTTGATGAAAATCGGCTACACGCCGATGCCGTTTCGGTTTGAAGCACCAACCCCGTTCGATGCAGAACCCGCCCTGTACTCGGCGCACTTCGGGTTTGCCGAATACGCAGGCCTTGATAAGTTCTACAAAGTGCGCAGCTACCGGGAAACCCCCAGCCACGGCCACACCAAGGCCCAATACGATGACTACAACCTCGCTATCACCAGCGTCGTGTTGCCCGATGGCTGTACCACTCGCATCGTCTACGACTACCACGCCCTGCAACCGCAGAAAATCATCGACGCCAACGAGAACACTCAAGAGGCCATTTACGAACCTTCTGGCCAGCCGCTGGCGACCAGTTTCTGCGGCACTGAAAACGGTGAATGGGCAGGGTTCTGCCCGCTGAGTGAATACAAACGTCCCGAGGATCTGCGGCCGGACCTGGCCATAGCCGATCCGGAGGGCGCGGTGCAAAAAGCCGCCAGCACCCTGCGCAAAGACTTGTTCAGCTGGATGGGGCAGATTCCCCTCAGCGACAGCTCCAGCAGCGAATGGATCGCCAGCGGCTATCTACTGCCCAGCGGCCATATTCGGGCCAGCGCACGCCAACGGCTCGCACGTCGCAGCACGCTGACCGCGGCAGAACAGGCGTTGCTCGAAGCGATCACATCGGCCTGGCGCGAGCCTGTGCACAGCGTCGTGCTCAGCGCCGACCGCTACCCCTACGACGAGGTGAAGGCGCAAATCCAGATCATCAAGGCCTGTGTCGACGGCTTCGGCCGAGCCCTGCAAACCCAGCAACTGGTTGACCCGGGCATGGCGTACAAAGTGGTGGATGGCGCGCTCGTCATTGAGGATGGCAAGTATGTCGAGGTATACGCCGACCCGAGGTGGCGCATCAGCGCTCGGGTCGAATACAACAACAAGGGCTTGGCGGTCCGCGAGTATCGACCGCTTTTCGTCGATACCCATGGCTACGTCAACGACGAGTCACTGCACGAACTGGGCTATTTCGATCAGCTGTGCTACGACCCATTGGGACGCATGATCAAACTGATCAACGCCAAGGGCGACTTCTCTTGCAAGATCTATCATCCGTGGTACCAAACCAGCCTGGACTTCAACGACACCGCTGAAGCAGCACCGGACAATGGGCGTTTACGCTGATGCACGCCAGCGTGCACTGGCGCACGCCATCACTCACGGTGAATGATGGTCGTGGCCTGCCGATTCGGCAGATCGGCTACCTGCGCAGCGTCGCCGGGGAGCCTGCAATCGCGCTGATCACCCGCCAGGGTTACGACGTGACCGGGCGCAACGTGACGCAACAGGACCCGCGCTTGACCGTGCCAAACCTTGTGATGGTTCACGGATTGGGCGGCCAGGTGCTGAAAGTCGACAGCGTCGATGCGGGCTGGCGCCTCAATTTTCCGGGGTTGGCCGGTGAGCCACTGGAGCGCTGGGACGAGCGCTGCAGCCATTGGCGCACGACCTTCGACACTCGGTTGCGTGTGGTGACAGTGGAGGAAAACGGCCAGGCCGATGTCGATATTTTTACCTACGCCGATGCCACGGCGGATTCCGGGCAAAACCGGCGCGGGCAGTTACTGGCACAAAAGGACGCGTCTGGTACGTTGCACATGGACAGCTATGGTCTGCTCGGCCAACCGCTGAGAGAAACCCGCACTTTTTTTGATGGCGAGGCGTTCACCAGCCAGCGCATTTTCAGTCCACTGGGCGCGGTGCTGGAACAGACCGACGCCGGCGGGCATCAACAGCAATCGCGCTATGGCCTGACCGGGCACCTGAAGCAGGTGCGATTACGACTGAGCGGTAACACTGATTGGCAACCGGTGATATTCGATATCCGCTTGAACGCTGCCGGGCAGATCACCGAGCAACGTGCTGGCAACGAGGTGATCAGCCAGTGGACTTACGATCCGGCCAATGGTCGCTTGCGGAGCCAGTCCAGCCGCAAAGGCAGCGATCCGGTGCTGCAAAGTTTCGAGTACAGCCATGATCGCGTCGGCAACATCACCCGTATCGAGGACCACACCTTCCAGACGGTCCATTACGCCAACCAGGTTATCGACGGCCACCGCGACTTCACCTATGACTCCCTCTACCGACTGACTCGCGCCACCGGCTACGACGACAGCCCGCCATCAGATATCCCTGGCCTGCCACAGCCAACCGATCCGAAAAAACGCCTCAATTACACCCAGACGTATCAATACGACAACGGCGGTAATCTGCTCGAACTGCGCCATGTGCGCGCTGACGCCAGCTACACGCGACAGATGCGCATGGATGCGAACAGCAACCGTGGCGTGCGCTGGCAACCGACCGATCCTGAACCGGACTTCGATCAACTGTTCGACCGCCACGGTAACCTTCTGGCCGTACAACCCGGCCAACCACTGAAATGGAACGCTCGTGACGAACTGCAAAGCGTCACCCGGATTCACCGCGAAGACGGTCGCGCCGATGCCGAGCACTATCACTACAGCGCGGGTGCCCGAGTATTCAAGCGCCATGAAACCTTTGCCGGTACCACCGGACACTTTCATCAGGTGCGTTACCTGCCAGGGCTGGAAATCCGTACGAAAGACAATGGCGAAGAGTTGCACGTCATCAGTGCAGGCAGTGCGCGCTGCCTGCACTGGGTAAAAAATCCACCTTCAGGTGTGCAGCGCATTCAACTGCGCTATAGCCTTGTCGACCATTTGGGCTCCTCTGTGATGGAACTCGACGAGCACGCAAAAACCATCAGCCACGAAGGCTACTACCCGTTTGGCGCCACCGCGTGGCTGGCCGCGAAATCGGCGATTGAGGTCAGCTACAAGTTCGCGCGTTATAGCGGTAAGGAAATGGATATCAGTGGGTTGTATTACTACGGTGAACGGTATTACGCGCCCTGGTTACAGCGCTGGATAAATCCCGATCCGTCAGGCTCGATAGACGGCCTGAACCTTTACTGCATGACGGGGAACGACCCGATCAACTTTATCGATAGGCAAGGGACGACGAGGACAGCGGCGCAAACAGTGACCCTTACAATAAGTCCTGATCCCTCGACGCCCCCGGAATCAGTGAGTAATCCACGCGACAATCCGCCTCCACTGCCGCCACCTGAACCCAGTAAACCCTGGAAACTGAGGGCCAGGGACACCGCCCGCAACGCCGCCAATTCGAGAGTCGGTCTGGCACTGCTTCCAACCGGTGGATCATCGCCGGCCACTGGAGCCATGGTTGCAGCAATGGTTGCCAGTGTTGGGCAGGTCGTCGTGCATTCCACACTCTTTAATCCAGGTTGGTCCCCTCCCGGAAGCTGGGATCCGGCAACCGGTGGCGGCTTGCCGCCTGCAGAAGTCACTCAGGATGCCAACCGAATGTTCAATCAAATCAACGTCGCTGCCACCCTTGCCGCCACGTTGGCAGGAGCGGTGCTGGGACCGATAGTGGGAGGTTATGTCGACGATTTGAGAAACACCCAAAATATAAGAGCAAAGAACGCCAAGGCAGAAAAAATGATCGACAGGATCGACGGCCTGATTGCCGAACACCGCGTGATGGACCAGGTATCCAGGAAGGCGCAAAACGCACTGCGTGATCAGGTTCTGGAAGTTGAAGAGCTGACGGGGATTACCTGGGACTCCATGAATCAGCTGGAAAAAATAGGCCGATTACGACCTCTGGAGAGCGCTGTAGAGGTGTCCACGCAAACTGTAGCCGTTGATCGACAAGTACGTTTGCGCGTCCCGATGAAAGCGCGCAAATTAGCCAAGCGCTGAGGGCTACAGAAGTTTCAGTGTTCTTGTTTCTTGCGACGGGCGCCATGCTATGGTGCCCGCCCGACTCCTACCTTGCTCGCCCCCGTATGCCGCCGACTTCCCGTACCCTGCGTCTGTCGTTGTATACCCTGCTGATCATCGCTGGTGCGGCGCTTGCCGCAACGCTTGCCATCCGCCACGCCGAACGTCAGGCGCTGGAAGAAGATGCGGCCCGGGCCAACCAGCAACTGGCGCTCTATGCCAATTCGCTGCACACCCTGATCGACCGCTATCGCGCCCTCCCCGCCGTCCTGGCCCTGGACCCGCAATTGCGCTCGACACTGGCCGGCCCCGTCGATGCCGAGTTACAAACGGTACTGAATCTGAAACTGGAAAAGATCAACGGCGCGGCGCAGTCCTCGACCCTTGAACTGCTCGATCAAACCGGCCTCGCCGTCGCCGCCAGCAACTGGCGTCTGCCCAGCAGCTATGTCGGCCACAATTATGGCTTTCGACCGTACTTCAGCCAGACCCGCACCCAGGGCACCGGGCGTTTTTACGCGGTGGGCGTGACCAGCGGAATTCCCGGTTACTTTCTCTCCAGTGCGGTGCTGGGCGACAACGACCAGTTCCTCGGGGCGATGGTGGTCAAACTAGAGTTTCCCGAACTTGAGCGGGAATGGAGCCAGGGCAACGACACCTTGCTGGTCAGCGATGCGCGCGGAATCATTTTTATCGCCAACCAGCCCGGCTGGCGGTATCGCTCGTTGCGCCCCTTGAGTGCCAGCGATCAGGCCGAAATCAAGACGACGCGCCAGTACGACAAACAGTCGCTGACGCCACTGACTCATCTGTCGCTGCGCCGCTTCGATGACAACAGCGACCTGCGCCGCGTCGAAGGCCCGCAAGGGACGGCGGACTATCTGTGGGAGTCGCTGCCACTGACCACCGAAGGCTGGACCCTGCATCTACTGCGCCGCCCGCAAGTGGCTTTCGAAGACCTGCGCAACGCCGGGCTCGCTGCCGCTGGCGTATGGCTGGCGCTGGTGTTTTTGTTGCTGTTCCTCAATCAGCGCTGGCGCCTGTCGAAGGTCCGTCAACGCAACCGCGAAGAACTCGAGCAACTGGTCGAAGAACGCACCCGCGAACTGCGCACTGCGCAAGAAGGCCTGGTGCAGTCAGCAAAACTTGCCGCCCTCGGCCAGATGTCCGCCGCCCTGGCCCATGAAATCAACCAGCCGCTGACCGCTCAGCGCATGCAACTGGCGACTTTGCGCCTGCTGCTCGACCATGGCCGCGTCGATGACGCCTACAAGGCCCTGAAACCGGTGGACGAGATGCTCACGCGCATGGCCGCCCTCACCGGTCACCTGAAAACCTTCGCACGCAAGAGCCCCGGTGGTTTACGCGAGCGTCTGGATCTGGCGACGGTGGTCGATCAATCCCTGCAATTGCTCGACGCGCGCCTGCGCGACGAACAGGTCAGCCTGGTGCTGCACCTGACCCGCCCGGCGTGGGTGCGCGGTGATGCGATCCGTCTCGAACAGGTGTTGATCAATCTGCTGCGCAACGCCCTCGATGCCATGCAGGGCAAACCGTGCAAGCGCCTGGAAATTCGTCTGCAAGCCGACGAGCAATTGTGGCGTCTGAGCGTCATCGATAATGGCGGCGGCATTGCCGAAGAGCATCTGGGCCAGGTGTTCGACCCGTTCTTCACCACTAAACCTGTAGGTGACGGCCTCGGCCTGGGGCTGGCGGTATCCTTTGCCATCGTGCACGAATCCGGCGGTCGTCTGAGCGTCGAGAATGGCGACAGCGGTGCGACGTTCATCCTGACTTTGCCGATTGATCTGGAGGCACACAACTGATGCTCAACTCGGTGATGGTGGTCGATGACGAAAGCAGCATTCGCAGTGCCGTCGAGCAGTGGCTGAGCCTGTCGGAATTCGAGGTGCAACTGTTCAGCCGCGCCGAAGAATGCCTCGCCGCCCTGCCCGCGCACTTTCCCGGGGTGATCCTCAGCGACGTGCGCATGCCCGGCCTTAGTGGCCTGGAACTGCTGGCCGAGGTGCAGCGCCGCGACGCCGACCTGCCGGTGATTCTGCTCACCGGTCATGGCGATGTGCCGATGGCGGTCGAAGCGATGCGCGACGGTGCCTACGACTTTCTGGAAAAACCGTTCAGCCCGGAGACCTTGCTCGGCAGCCTGCGCCGGGCGCTGGAGAAACGCCGACTGGTCCTGGAAAACCGCGCCCTGCACGAGCAGGCCGACAACCGCGCCAAACTCGATTCGACGTTGCTCGGCGTGTCCCGTGGCTTGCAGACGTTGCGTCGGCAGGTATTGGATCTGGCAGCGTTGCCGGTCAATGTGTTGATTCGTGGCGAGACTGGCAGCGGCAAGGAACTGGTTGCGCGTTGCCTGCATGACTTCGGCCCCCGGGCGGACAAACCGTTCGTGGCGCTCAACTGCGCGGCGATCCCTGAACAACTGTTCGAAGCCGAGCTGTTCGGCCATGAGAGCGGCGCGTTTACCGGCGCCTCCGGCAAGCGCATCGGCAAGCTGGAATACGCCGATGGCGGCACGCTGTTTCTCGATGAAATCGAAAGCATGCCGCTGGCCCAGCAAGTGAAATTGTTGCGGGTATTGCAAGAGCAGAAGCTTGAGCGACTGGGGTCGAACCAGAGCATTCGCGTGGATTTGCGGATTGTTGCGGCGACCAAACCCGACTTGCTCGACGAGGCGCGTGCCGGGCGTTTCCGCGAAGACCTCGCGTATCGCCTCAACGTTGCCGAGCTGCGTTTGCCGCCGCTGCGCGAACGCCGCGAAGACATTCCGTTGCTGTTCGAATCATTCGCCCAAAGTGCGGCGCAGCGCCTGGGCCGCAGCTTCCCACCGTTGACGGCTGCACAGCTGAGTCATCTGCTCTGCCATGACTGGCCGGGCAATGTGCGCGAACTGGCGAACGTCGCCGAACGACAGGTGCTGGGCCTGGATGAACCGGCACCGGGAATTGATCCGGGGCAGTCGCTGGCGGCGCAACAGGAAGCGTTCGAGGCGCAGTGTTTGCGCGCGGCACTGACGCGGCACAAGGGTGATGTGAAAGCGGTGCTTGAAGAGCTGCAACTGCCGCGGCGTACGTTCAATGAAAAGATGCAGCGGCATGGGTTGAGCCGGGAGATGTTTGTCGGCCCTTGAAGAGCAAAAGATCGCAGCCTGCGGCAGCTCCTACAGAGCTCCGGTGTCCGCATCATTTGCGCATGACACTGAACTTGTAGGAGCTGCCGCAGGCTGCGATCTTTTAAGCGAAAATCCGCTCAACACCCACCCAACATAAGCGGATTTTCGCTCATCAAAACCCGCTACCCCTTCTAAACCGCCCCTCTCCCCGTTGGCACAGCTCCTGCTATAGCCCCCGCAGGCTGCGTTTTAACGCGCTCCACAAAAACAATTAAACGAAGGATCCTTCAATGGATAACTCCAACGCCCTGCCACTTGGGTCGGCTGCCGCGCCGGCCAAAGAAAGAACCACCGCCAGCCGGATCAAATCGATCTTCAGCGGTTCCGTTGGCAACATGGTCGAGTGGTACGACTGGTACGTCTACGCCGCCTTCTCGCTGTACTTCGCCAAGAGCTTTTTCCCTGCTGGTTCCTCCACCGCACAATTGATGAACACCGCTGCGATCTTCGCCGTGGGCTTCCTGATGCGCCCGATCGGTGGCTGGCTGATGGGCCTGTACGCTGACAAAGTCGGACGCAAGAAAGCGTTGATGGCCTCGGTGTACCTGATGTGCTTCGGCTCGCTGATCATCGCGTTGAGCCCCAACTACGCCACCATCGGCATCGGCGCGCCGATCCTGCTGATCTTCGCCCGTCTGTTGCAAGGCCTGTCGGTCGGCGGCGAGTACGGCACCTCCGCAACGTACCTGTCGGAAATGGCGACCAAGGACCGTCGCGGCTTCTTCTCCAGCTTCCAGTACGTGACCCTGATTTCCGGCCAGCTCATCGCCCTCGGCGTATTGATCGTGCTGCAACAGACACTCACCACCGAGCAGTTGTACGCGTGGGGCTGGCGCATTCCGTTTGCCATCGGCGCGCTGTGTGCAGTGGTCGCGCTGTACCTGCGTCGCGGCATGGAAGAAACCGAGTCGTTCACCAAGAAAGAGAAGTCCAAGGAAAGCGCAATGCGCACCTTGATGCGTCACCCCAAGGAGCTGGCCACCGTGGTTGGCCTGACCATGGGCGGTACGCTGGCGTTCTACACCTACACCACCTACATGCAGAAGTACCTGGTGAACACCGTCGGCATGAGCATCTCCGACTCGACAACCATTTCTGCCGCCACGCTGTTTCTGTTCATGTGCCTGCAACCGATCATCGGTGGCCTGTCGGACAAGATCGGTCGTCGTCCGATCCTGATCGCCTTCGGTGTGCTGGGCACGATTTTCACCGTGCCGATCCTGATGACTCTGCACACCATCCAGAGCTGGTGGGGCGCGTTCTTCCTGATCATGGCGGCGCTGATCATCGTCAGCGGTTACACCTCGATCAACGCGGTGGTCAAAGCCGAGTTGTTCCCGACTGAAATCCGCGCCCTGGGCGTCGGCCTGCCATACGCACTGACCGTGTCGATCTTCGGCGGTACCGCCGAATACATCGCACTGTGGTTCAAGAGCATCGGCATGGAAACCGGTTACTACTGGTATGTGACGGCGTGCATCGCTGTGTCGTTGCTGGTGTACATCACCATGAAGGACACCCAGAAGCATTCGCGGATCGTCACTGACTGACTGATTGACTGACTGAACGTCACGCAAGATCAAAAGATCGCAGCCTTCGGCAGCTCCTACAGGGGTTGTCGGAGGCTGCGATTTTTTGTTTCCGGCGATTAATCACCGGTTAATTCTGCCTCGGCATCCTGTGCCTACCTGATCGATTACCTGCGCGACGTTCGCTCCTGATGATGGAAGCCATTAAATGCGTCGCCCTTAACATCAAGTTAATCGATAGTTTTTAGCATTATTTTGCGCTTTTTAATCAATTTAGTTGGCGTAGCATGAAACCCATGCAAGACACACCCGCCAACGAATCTGGAGTAACGAACATGAAAACCAAACTGATCCTCGCCCTAACCCTGTCCGTACTGGCCGCCAACACCTTTGCTGCCGACGGTTTTGATCGCACTGGCTCGGCCGTTGCCGCCGATGGTTACGACCGCACAGGCTCCGCCACTGTTGCTGCTGACGGTTACGACCGCACTGGTTCCAACACTGTTGCTGCTGACGGTTATGACCGCACCGGTTCTGCCACTGTTGCTGCTGACGGTTACGACCGCACCGGTTCTGCCACTGTTGCTGCCGACGGTTACGATCGCACTGGTTCTGCCACTGTTGCTGAAGATGGCTATGACCGGACTCAATCCGCTTCCATCAGTTAAGCGCCGCTGTACAGCGCACAGCCCGGCTTCGGCCGGGCTTAGTCATTTCTGGGGGATGGCAATTTTATGAAATCACTGGAGAACCTGTGGGAGCTGGCTTGCCAGCGATGGCGGACTGCCAGTCGACATTAATGCCGCATGAAAAAATGCCATCGCTGGCAAGCCAGCTCCCACAGGTTGCCCATTAAATGGAATATCTGTGGCTGACTGGAAATTGCCTCAATGTGCTTGCACTATTAGCCGCCAGCCCCAGCCCCTCAGGAACACACGCCATGCCCGATGACATCCACTTCTACGAACCCGCCAACGGCCACGGCCTGCCGCACGATCCGTTCAACGCCATCGTCGGCCCACGTCCCATCGGCTGGATTTCCTCGCAGGATGCCAACGGCCAGTTGAACCTGGCGCCGTACAGCTTCTTCAACGCGTTCAACTACATTCCGCCGATCATTGGCTTCTCAAGCGTCGGGCGCAAAGACAGTCTCAACAACATCGAGCAGACCGGCGAATTCGTCTGGAACCTCGCCACTCGTCCGCTGGCCGAACAGATGAACCAGAGCTGCGCGATGGTCGCGCCAGAGGTCAACGAATTTGAACTGGCAGGCCTGACGACCGTGGCGTCGAAAGTGATTTCAGTGCCACGCGTCGCCGAAAGCCCGGTGTCCTTCGAGTGCAAGGTCACGCAGATCATTCAATTGCAGCGCGCTGATGGCGAGACAGTACCGAGCTGGCTGATCCTCGGCGAAGTGGTCGCCGTGCATATTGCCAAGTGGCTGTTGAAAGACGGGGTCTACGACACCGCCGCGGCAGAACCGATTCTGCGCGGCGGCGGGCCGGCGGATTATTTCCAGTTGGGACCTGAAGCCCTGTTCAAGATGTGGCGTCCGGGCGCGGCGAAGTAACGAATTACCAGATCAACTCGGCGTCTTCGGTGACGCCCTTGAGGCGGTCCAGCTCATGGATGGCGGCCTCATCGGCCGCGATGGCGCCGGGGAACACCTGATCTTCCAGCAGTTTGTGAAAGCGTGGCGCACCGCCGTCGACCAGGGCCTTGACCGCGATTGCCGCGTAATAGCCCTTGTTGCCACCCAGTTCGACGGGGACAACTGCGGATACTGCTTCGAAGTGTTCGAACTCTTTACGTGCCATGTCGCAAGTCCTGGCTCAGTCAATTAAGCCGGACATTAAACCCTCAACCGACGAGTTTGTGTATCGGTGCTGAACACTGGCCGAGCGCCTGCGCCGCCGAGACATCCTTGAAGGTGTGGAAATCCAGACTGTTGACCACCAGTTCCTGCACCAGCTCGGCGAAGATTTCCATCGCCGGACTGTTGAAGTAAGCGGTCATCATCTGCTGATTGCTCCAGAAGCCGGAGACCAGCCACAACTCGGGGTCACACTGCGAATGCTGCAAGGCAAAGCTCAGGCAACCGGGGGCGGCACGAGAAGGATCGATCAACGCGCTCAGGCGTACACCGAGTTCGGCCGAGCGTCCGGTGCGCGCTCGTACGAAGGCCATATGACTGACGGGAATCTGCTTGGACATGTTCAACCCTCCCAGGGAGTCGCGTGGCAGCCGGGGGGAGGCTGCGACAGGATCCAAGGTTAAGGGCCGCGTGCCAGACGCCGTTAGTCGATTCCTGCCGCCCTGTTGCACAATCCTGCGAAAGTAGTTGCAACACCGTCACACAGGCTTTGTGCAGGAGCTGCCGAAGGCTGCGATCCTTTGACCTTTAAAAATCAACAGATCGCAGCCTTCGGCAGCTCATACAGGGTTCGACGACAAATCAACGCCGCGCCCCCGTGCAGAATCAGGCAAGCATTTGGCAGGATGTGTCTACCGCTGGTGCTTGCACAAACATATGCTCTGCTCCATTCCCCCTCCCTTGCCGAGGATGCCGTGCATGACGTCATTCGATCGTTTTCAAGCCGAACCCAGTGCTGACATGGAAAAGCAGCGTGCGGAACTGGCGGCGATCATCCGCCGCAACACCACCGACGATGGCAGCTATCAGACCGCTGTCGGTTCGCTGTTCATGTCGCGCCACACCCGATCCCACGACTTCGCCCCAGTGCTCGCGCAACCGGCGCTGTGCATCATGGCGCAAGGGCGTAAAGAGGTGCGGCTGGCCGATGAGTTCTTCAATTACGACCCGCTGAATTACCTGGTGGTCTCGGTTTCGATGCCGTTGAGCGGGCGAGTGGTTAACGTGTCGCCTGAAGAGCCGATCCTGGCCGTACGCCTGGATATCGACCCGGCAGAAATCACCGCACTGATCGCCGACGCCGGCCCCATGGCCGTGCCGACCCGGCCGACCGGACGCGGCTTGTATGTCGAGAAAATCGACAGCGCGATGCTCGACGCGGTGCTGCGTCTGGCGCGTTTGCTCGATGCACCGAAAGACATCGCCATGCTCGCGCCGCTGATTCGCCGGGAGATTCTCTATCGCCTGTTGCGCAGCCCGCAGGGTCATCGCTTGTATGAGATCGCGATTGCCAACAGCCAGAGCCATCGCATCAGCCAGGCGATCAAGTGGCTCAACGGCAACTTCGAACAGCCGCTGCGTATTGATGATCTGGCCAAAGAAGTGAACCTCAGCGTCTCGACCTTGCATCACCGTTTTAAAGCAATGACAGCGATGAGTCCGCTGCAATATCAGAAGCAGTTGCGCCTGCAAGAGGCGCGGCGCTTGATGCTGGCCGAGGGGCTGGAGGCTTCCGCGGCGGGGTATCGGGTGGGGTATGAAAGCCCGTCGCAATTCAGCCGTGAGTACAGCCGCTTGTTCGGGGCACCGCCGTTAAGGGATCTGGCGCGGTTGCGCTTGTCGGTCTGATCCAGATTATTTGATGCGGCGACGGACCTTTTCGCGGGCAAGCCCGCTCCCACAGGTTTATTGGTGTGCACACATTTTATGCACGACAGCGATTCCTGTGGGAGCGGGCTTGCCCGCGAAGAGGCCAGTCCAGTCAACACATCTCTGTGATCAAACCGCCCGAATCACATGCTTGATCTCCTGAAACGCAGCCAACCCCCAAGGCCCCAATTCACGACCGATGCTGCTCTGTTTGTAACCGCCCCACGCAGCTTGCGGGAAAATCACCTGCGGTGCGTTGAGCCAGACCATCCCCGCCTCCAAGGCATTGGCCACTCGATCCGCCGTGTCAGCATCACGGGTCACCACACTGGCGACCAGACCGAACTGACTGTCATTGGCCAATGCAATCGCCTCGGTTTCGCTGCTGAAACTGCGCACACACACCACCGGCCCGAAAATCTCTTCGCACCACAGCGCACTGTCCAGCGGCACGTCAGTGAACACGGTCGGCTGCAAGAAATATCCACGCGGCAAATGTTCAGGACGATTGCCGCCGCAGAGCAACTTCGCGCCAGCACTCAGCCCCCGATCAATATGCCCAAGCACTCGCTGGTATTGCGCCTGATTGACCAGTGCGCCCATTTCTACTTCCGGGTCGAACGGATCGGCCACGCGAATCGCTTGTGCACGTTTTTGCAGGCGATTGAGGAATTGTTCCTCCAACTCTTCGGCGACCAGCACGCGACTGGTGGCCGAGCACATTTGCCCGGCGTTGAAGAACGCGCCGCCGCAGGCCAGTTCAACTGCCAGATCGATGTCCGCATCCGCCAAAACCAGCAGCGAGGATTTACCGCCCAATTCGAGGCTCACGCCCTTCACGGTTTCGGCGGCCCTCTGCATCACCTGCACGCCAACCGCATTGCTGCCGGTAAAAGAGATTTTGGCGATACGCGGGTCTGCCGACAGCGGCGCCCCCACCGCCAGACCGGTGCCGCAGACCAAATTGAACACACCGTTCGGCAACCCGGACTCAGCAATGATCGCCGCCAGTTCCAGCTCCGGCAGCGGCGTGACCTCCGACGGCTTGAGCACCACGCAGCAACCGGCAGCCAGGGCTGGCGCGAGCTTCCACGCGGTGGTGACCATCGGGAAATTCCACGGCACGATCAGCCCGACCACACCGCATGGCTCGCGGCGCAGACGTGCGCTGAAATCATCGCTGGGCAGCGGCACGTTGCTGTCCTGTTGCGCATCGAGGCCTTCGGCGAGTTCGGCGTAGTACTCGAACGTGGCGATCACGTCATCGACGTCGATGGCCGCTTCGAATAGCGGTTTGCCATTGTTGCTCGACTGCAATGTCATCAAGTGCTCGCGACCGTCGCGCACGCCGTTGGCGATGTTGCGCAGGATCGCGCCGCGCTCGGCGCCCGTGGTTTGTGACCAGTCCTTGAAGGCTTCGACGGCCACGCTCACCGCGTGATCGACAGCCAGTTCATCACCGCCATTGACTGTGGTCAGCAGCGCCTCAGTGGCCGGGTTGATCACCCGCAGATGTTCGCGACCGGCGGACCAGTGGCCGTTGATGTAGAGGCCGTCGAGTGTGGTGGGGAAATTCATCATTGGGCCACCGCCTGCATCCATTGGCTCTGGTCGATTTCAATCACTGTCGGGCCTTGGCGATCGGTCGCGGCACGCAGCGCAACACGCAGTTGTTCAACCGAGCTGATCGCTTCGGCCGCACATCCCAGGGCCTTGGCCACGCCAATGAAGTTCGGGGTGTAAATGTCGACGCCAACCGGTTCGATGGCGCGATTGACCATGTACTTCTTGATCTCCTCGTAGCCTTGGTTATTCCACAGCAGCACGATCACCGGTGTGCGCGCTTCAACGGCGCTGACCAGTTCCGGCAAAGTGAATTGCAGACCTCCGTCGCCAATCAGGCACACCACTGGCGGGCGCGCACCTTGATCGCAATGGCCACCGAGCCATGCACCGATGGCCGCCGGCAAGGCGTAGCCGAGGGTGCCGTAACCGGTCGACGAGTTGAACCAGCGACGCGGGCGCTCCGGGTTGAACGTGAGGTTGCCGGTGTACACCGGTTGCGTGGAGTCGCCGACAAATACTGCGTCCGGTAATTCGTGCAGCACGGTTTCGAGGAAACACGTCTGGGCCCGCGTCGGCGCGTCCCAGGTGGCGGCCAGATCATCGCGCAGACGCGCAGCACGAACCTGACCCCAATCGCTGCTGCGCTCGGCCAGTGGTTTGTGCGACAGCGCACTCAGCAATGCTTGCGCGGCATTGCGCGAGTCGGCGACCAGGGCGACATGCGGCGGATAGTTGCGCACGGTCTGGTCGGCGTCGATATCGATGCGCAGCAGCTTGCCGGGAATCTCGAAACCACCGGCGAAAGTGACGTCGTAATCGGTCTCGGCCAGTTCAGTGCCGATCGCCAACACCACGTCGGCATCGGCGACCAATGCGCGGGTGGCGACCAGGCTTTGCGTCGAGCCGATCAACAGCGGGTGACGGGACGCCAGCATGCCTTTGGCGTTGATGGTCAGCGCCACCGGAGCGTCGAGCAACTCGGCCAATTCGGTGAGTTCGGCGGCGGCATCAATGGCGCCACCGCCGGCAAGAATCAGCGGACGTTTGGCGCCGGCCAGCAGCTCGGTCATGCGGCTCACGGCCGTTGGGGCAGCACCCGCGCGCTCGATGCTGACCGGGACGCTGGCAAGCAGTTCATCGGCCTCTTCTACCAGCACATCCAATGGAATTTCGATGTGCACCGGACGCGGACGGCCGGCCTGGAACAGCGCGAAGGCGCGAGCCAGAATGCCGGGCAGTTCCGACGCCGACATCAGCGTATGGGAGAACGCGGCAACACCGCCGACCAGTGCGCTCTGGTTCGGCAGTTCGTGGAGTTTGCCGCGACCGCCGCCCAACTGACTGCGCGACTGCACGCTGGAGATCACCAGCATCGGGATCGAGTCGGCGTAAGCCTGGCCCATCGCCGTGGTGATGTTGGTCATGCCCGGGCCGGTAATGATGAAGCACACACCCGGTTTGCCGCTGGTGCGCGCATAGCCGTCAGCCATGAATCCGGCGCCCTGTTCATGCCGAGGGGTGACGTGGTTGATGCTCGAACGGGCCAGCCCGCGATACAGTTCCACGGTGTGCACCCCGGGAATGCCGAACACCTGCTCGACCCCGTAACCTTCGAGTAACTTGACCAGTACTTCGCCACACGTCGCCATGTCATTGTCCTTCTTGTTTGATCGATACGCCGAACTGAATGTGGGAGCGAGCCTGCTCGCGAAAGCGGTGTTTCAGTCACAGGATTGCTGAATGTGAAACCGTATTCGCGAGCAGGCTCGCTCCCACATTGATTCGGGGGAATGGGCTCATTGAACGGTCGGCAGGTAGCGGCAACAATCGATTAAAAGTCATACTAGCCATGTCCTCAGGTCATAGCTTGGATCCACATGAAACGACTGCCGCCCCTGCCCGCCCTGCACACGTTCTGGATCACCGCCCAGTGCTGCAACTTCACCCGGGCTGCCGAGCAGTTGCACATCACGCAGGGTGCAGTCAGCCGACAGATCGCCGGGCTGGAAGAGCACTTGGGTTATCCGCTGTTCATTCGCCTGGCTCGAGGGTTGAAGCTGACAGCCGAAGGTCGGGAATGGATGTTGCGCGTGCAACAGATGTTCGGCCTGCTTGGCGAGGCCGTGGAGCAGATCGGCGTGCGCCGTCAGACCCTGCAACTCAAGGCGCCGAGTTGTGTGATGCGCTGGCTTTTGCCACGGTTGCTGCAATGGCAGAAGGAGCGCCCGGACGTGCCGGTGAAACTGACCGCGTCTTTGCAACATGGCGTCGACTTTCAACGTGAGCAGTTCGACGCGGCGGTGATTTATGGAACACCGCCAGACAACTCGCCGGGGGCGTTGCATCTGTTCGATGAACAACTGACGCCGGTCTGTTCGCCACTGCTGCTCAAAGGCTCGCCGGCGCTGAAGACACCCGCCGACCTGCAACAACATCTGCTGCTGCATCCGACTCACGATGTGCAGGACTGGTCGGTGTGGCTGAGCGCCGCCGCACTTCAATTGAACAATGTCAGCAGCGGTCAGCATTTTGAAACGCTGGATCAGGCGATGTCGATGGCGTCCCACGGGACGGGGGTGGCAATCGGTGATTGGTCACTCATCGGTGATGACCTGCACGCGGGAAGACTGGTGATGCCGTTTGAGCTAAAGGTGAAGACCGGGCTGGCTTACTACCTGGTGGTGCCGCAGGGCGGGGAAACTTCGCCGCCACTTGAGGAGTTGATGCTGTGGCTGGTTGAGCAGGCGCACACCCGCTGAACACCTCGTCAAACCAGGAACCCTAATCCCCTGTAGGAGCTGCCGCAGGCTGCGATCTTTTGACTTTTGTTTTTAAAAGACAAGATCAAAAGATCGCAGCCTTCGGCAGCTCCTACACGGGATGTGTGTGTGTGTGTGTGTGTGTGTGTGGGTTCAGAAGCCGACAGCGCGGGGCTGTGCGTCGGTTTAGTAGCCGACAGTAAACCGCTGACGCGAATGCTTCGGCGTTTCCACCTCGTCGATCAGCGCAATCGCGTAATCAGCAAAAGTGATCCAGCTCCGCCCTTCTTCACTCACCAACAGGTGATCCTGGCCGACGCGGAACTTGCCGCTGCGCTCACCTTCGACAAACTCCGCCGACGGTGACAGGAAGGCCCAGTCCAGTTCCTGCTCCTGGCGCAACGCCTCAAGAAACGCAGCACCGGCACTGGCTTCGGTTTTGTACTCCGCCGGGAAACCTGCACTGTCGATCACCCGAGTGTTGTCCGGCAGCAACAGCGAGCCGGCACCGCCGACCACCAACAAGCGTTTCACACCCGCCTGCTTGACCGGCCCGACAATGGCGCTGGCCGGCACCGTGGCGAAATGCGCGGCGGTGATCACCACATCGTGTCCCGCCACGGCGTCTTGCAGCGCTGCTGAATCCAGCACATCGACACTCTTGCCGACCACACCGGCACGCGAACCGATCTTCGAAGTATCGCGGGCAATGGCAGTGACGCTATGACCGCGACGCAGGGCTTCTTCCAGCAGTTGGCTACCGGCACGACCGGTGGCACCAATGATTGCGATTTTGCTCATGACATTCTCCAGTTGGCTTGAGAGTGCTGCTTGTTCAGAATCGGGTTACCACTGCATCTCACCCTTGGCGACTTTCGCGCTCAGTTCCAGCGAGCTTTCCTCGCCCAGCGTCGGGTAGCGCTTTTTCATCGCGGCGATCAGTGCGGCGGAGTCCTTGGCTTTGGCGGTTTCTGCGTCGAACGCTTTAATGTAGTCGGCGGTGAATTTAACGCTCGCCAGCGAACGGCTGCCATCACCCAGGTAATGTCCCGGCACCACGGTTTTCGGTTTCAGGGTTTCGATCGAGTGCAACGTTGCCAGCCAATCGGCGTGGGATTGCGCGGTCTGGGTGTCGGCCATCCAGACGTGGATGTTCTCGGCGACGACCACGCCACCGACCACGGCCTTGAGCGACGGAATCCATACGAAGCTGCGATCAGGTTGTTTGCCGTCCAGCCCGATCACCTGCAACTTCTGCCCTTCGAGCATCAGGCTGTCGCCCTTGAGGACGCCCGGCACGATGGTTTTGGCAGGGACGTCGGCGCCCATTTTCGGGCCCCAGAACGCGAGTTTTCCTTCGACGGTTTTGTTGATGTGATCCACGGTCGGCTGCGAGGCCAGCACCTTGGCGTCAGGGAAGGCTTGGGTCAGGGTATCGAGGCCGAAGTAGTAATCCGGATCACCGTGGCTGATGTAAATGGTGGTCAGGTGCTTGCCGCTGGCGCGGATCTTTTCCACCACCTGTTCAGCCTGGGATTTGCCGAACTGCGCGTCGACCAGAATGGCGTCTTTTTCACCGCTGACCAGCACCGAGGTCACCGGGAAGATTGCCTGGGTGCCCGGGTTATAGACATCAAGGGTCAGGTTGGCAGCGGCCGCATGGGCGGCGAAGCCGAGGGAGGCCGTGGCGAGTAAAACGCGTTTGATTGTGGTGAAGCCGATCATCTGTTGCTCCAGTGTCCGAAATGCCGTGTCTGGCGATGGGACAGAGCTTAGTTGCCTGAGTCAGTGCAAAAAATGCGATGCTTGAACATAGTTTGTTTCTGAAAGCGGGCAAATCATGGATCGTCTCCAAGCAATGCGTGTATTCGTCACGGTGGTGGACCTGGGCAGCCAGTCGGCCGCCGCCGATCATCTGGACCTGTCACGCCCGGTGGTTTCGCGTTATCTGGCAGAACTGGAAGACTGGGTCGGTGCACGCTTGATGCACCGCACCACGCGCAAATTGAGCCTGACCGCTGCCGGCAGTGAAATCCTGCCGCGTTGCCGGCAGATGATCGAACTGTCCAGCGACATGCAAGCCGCCGTCAGTGAACCCGACGATGCGCCGCGCGGGTTGCTGCGGATCAGCGTCAGCACCTCGTTCGGCCAGGCGCAACTGGCCGATGCGATGGCGGCTTACGTCAAGCGCTATCCGGGCGTGAGCATTGACCTGCAGATGCTCGATCGCACGGTGAATCTGGTGGATGAGCGGATCGACCTGGCGATTCGCACCAGCAATGATCTGGACCCCAACCTGATTGCCCGGCGCCTGACGGTGTGCCGCTCGGTGGTCTGCGCGACCCCGGCGTATCTGCGTGAAAATCCGCCGCCACAGCGCGTCGAAGACCTCAGCCGGCACAACTGCCTGACCCACTCGTATTTCGGCAAGAGTCTGTGGCACTTCGAAGAGGACGGCGAGCAGGTGTCCGTGCCGGTGCAGGGCAACATCAGCGCCAACGAGGCCAGCACGCTGTTACGTGCGACCCTGGCCGGCGCCGGGGTGGCGATGCTGCCGACGTATCAGGCTGGGGGGCATATTCATGCGGGTGAATTGATTCGGCTGCTGCCTCATGCCGAGCCGCGACAGATGAACATCTACGCGGTGTACGCGTCACGCAAGCACATGCCGACGGCGTTGCGCAGTCTGCTGGATTTTCTGGTGGTGAGGTTTCCCGAGAATCCTGAATGGGATGTGGGTCTCTAAACCCTTTTCCCACAGGGATCCATCACTGTTCTGAATGTCGCGTTACATGTGCCATCGCGCTGGCTGGCAAGTCCTTGGCACTGACCTATGCTGAATGTAATACCGCAGAGTATTCGTTCAGAGGTCGAACACCATGAACATCAAAACAAGAAGGTACTGCGCGATTTTCATCACCTGCGCCGCCACGCTCGCGCTGTATGGCACTGCGGCCTGGCGGGTCGAGCAGCAGCGACAACTGCCCCGTGACTACGCGAGTTGCAACTTCGAGCGCTGCATTCCGCACAATGCCACGCTGAACGCGTTGCGCTGATTCAGCTGACTGGAATGCGATCCTGTGGGAGCTGGCTTGCCAGCGATTGCGGACTCACATTCAACATTGATGTCGACTGAGGCACCGCCATCGCTGGCAAGCCAGCTCCCACAGGTTTTTGCAGCGTTTATGAGGCTACTGCTCGGCTTTTAACCGGTCGCGAAACGCCTTTGGCGATATCCCCACCCGACGCCTGAACAAACGCGTGAAGTTGGTCGGATCGGAAAACCCCAACAATTCCGACATCTCATAAATCGTCATGCTGGTATAAGTCAGCAAGCGCTTGGCTTCCAGTAACTGACGCTCGTGCATGATCTGCAACGCCGGTTGCCCCGCCAGCTCACGGCATGTGCCGTTGAGGTGCGACACCGAAATGCCTAGCCGATGCGCCAGATCCTCAACCTTCACATGCTGGCGATAAGTCTCTTCCACCAGTTGGATAAAACCATTGAGGTATTCACGCTGGCGCTGTGGCCGCTGGCTGGCCTTGTGGCGAACAATTGCCTGACGACTGACCCAAACCATGATCACGCTGACCAGCGCATGCATGAGCATTTCCCGCGCCGGTTGATGGCCGTTGTACTCAGCCTGCAACGCTGAAAACAGGCTGTTCAAATAATCGTCATCGTTGCCCGCCGAATAGGCATGCGCCTGCGCCAACGCGTGCACCGCGTCGCCCAGTTGCGCCTGCAAGTGATGGATCAGCGGCGTTGCGAGAGTAACGATGAACCCTTCAACGTCCTCGGTAAAGCGAAAGCCATGCACCGACAGCGGCGGCAGGACTTGAATCGCGGGTGTTTCGAGCTGGGTGCGCTGGCCTTCGATTTCAAGCTCTGCCTGACCTTTGAATACGAAGAGCAACTGACACAAATCGGCGTGGCGGTGGGGTTTGATTTCCCATTGATGTTCGCGACTGCGTGAGGAAATGGTTTCACAGTGCAGCAAGTCAGGGGTCGGCCAGTCCAGGCTTTCACCGTAGAGCTTGAACACTGGAATCGAAGGCAGCTCGGGCTTGTTCATCACTTCAATCCAGGCCTCTTGTGTTGCGGGCGATAATCGCCCCGATTGGCAGAATGTACAGGTATCGGCTCAGTTTTCACCTTCAATTGACAGACCCGCAAGGGAAAAATGCAAGCACTCGATCCATAAAAATCATTCACCGGCGAATGTCCCGTGAAGCTTGCGAGTCATAAAAACAATGAAAACGCTAAAAACCCAAGTCGCCATCATCGGCGCCGGTCCGTCCGGATTGCTCCTCGGCCAGCTGCTGCATAACGCCGGCATCGACACCCTCATCATCGAGCGTCAGACACCTGACTATGTGCTCGGGCGGATCCGCGCCGGTGTGCTTGAACAAGGCATGGTAGAGCTGTTGCGTGAGGCGGGCGTCGGTCAGCGAATGGATGCCGAAGGGTTGGTGCACGGAGGGTTCGATCTGGCTTTGAACGGGCGCCAGGTGCACATCGATCTGCATGCTTTGACCGGTGGCCAGAACGTGATGATCTATGGCCAGACCGAAGTCACCCGCGACCTGATGGCCGCTCGTCGGGAGGCGGGGGCGACGACGATTTACGCAGCGAGCGATGTCGTTCCTCACGGCATGAAAAGCGACGAAGCTTTTGTCACCTTCGAAAAGGATGGCGAAACCTGGCGTGTCGATTGCGATTACATCGCCGGTTGCGACGGTTTCCACGGTGTCGCCCGCCAGTCGATTCCGGCTGATTGCCTGAAGGTGTTCGAGCGGGTGTATCCATTCGGCTGGCTGGGGATTCTCGCCGACACCCCGCCCGTGCATGACGAGCTGGTCTACGCCCGCCACGAGCGGGGTTTTGCCCTGTGCAGCATGCGCTCGGCGACTCGCACCCGGTATTACCTGCAAGTGCCCGCAGACGAAAACGTCGACGACTGGTCCGATCAGCGCTTCTGGGATGAACTGAAACGTCGCTTGCCCGCAGAGCTTGCAGAGAAACTGGTCACCGGTCCGTCGATTGAAAAAAGCATCGCGCCGCTGCGCAGTTTTGTCGTCGAGCCGATGCAGTACGGGAGGATGTTTCTGGTGGGTGATGCCGCGCACATCGTCCCGCCCACGGGTGCCAAGGGTTTGAATCTGGCGGCCAGCGACGTCAGCACACTGTTCAACATTCTGCTGAAGGTCTATCGCGACGGTCGCACGGAGCTACTGGAGAAATACTCCGAGATCTGTCTGCGCCGGGTGTGGAAGGCCGAGCGTTTTTCCTGGTGGATGACCTCGATGCTGCATCGCTTCGACGATCACGATGCTTTCAGCCAACGCATCAGCGCCTCGGAACTGGACTACTTCGTCAGTTCAGAAGCCGGCCGAAAAACCATTGCAGAAAATTACGTCGGACTTCCGTACGAGGCTATCGAATAGCCTGCTACCGACTTACACTGGCGAGCATCCCCCGCTCGCCAGCGGGTTCATCTCTGCCCGCAGGTTCTGTCCGTGTCCAATCTCAACCAGCCTGAAACGCCCAAACCGGCCATTCGCAGCGTGCTGGTCGCGCTGATGATGGCGATTTTTCTGGGTGCGCTGGATCAGACCATCGTTGCCGTGTCGATGCCGGCCATCTCCGCACAGTTCAAGGATGTCAGCCTGCTGGCCTGGGTGATTTCCGGGTACATGGTGGCGATGACCGTGGCGGTGCCGATCTACGGCAAACTCGGTGATTTGTACGGGCGACGCAAACTGATGTTGTTCGGCATGGGCCTGTTTACGTTGGCTTCGCTGTTCTGCGGCATGGCGCAAAGCATGGAGCAACTGGTGCTGGCGCGGATCCTTCAGGGGATCGGTGCGGGCGGGATGATCTCGGTCAGCCAGGCGATCATCGGCGACATCGTGCCGCCGCGCGAACGTGGCCGCTATCAGGGTTATTTCAGCAGCATGTACGCGGTCGCGAGCGTCGCCGGCCCGGTGCTGGGCGGCTACATGACCGAGTACCTGTCGTGGCGCTGGGTGTTTCTGATCAACCTGCCGCTGGGCCTCGGGGCCTGGTGGGTGGCCAATCGCAATCTGCGCGGGCTGCCGATTCCGCAGCGCAAACCGATCATCGATTACCTCGGCACAGTACTGATGATCATTGGCCTGACCGCGTTGTTGCTCGGCATCACGCAGGTCGGTCAGGGCCATTCGTGGCGCAGCAGCGAAGTGCTGGGGTTGTTCGCTTGTGCGGTCGTGGTGTTGGCGATTTTCGTCTGGCACGAGCGTCGCGCACGGGAGCCGTTGTTGCCGATGCATCTGTTCGCCAACCGTAATGCGTTGCTGTGCTGGTGCACGATTTTCTTCACCAGTTTCCAGGCGATTTCGCTGATCGTGTTGATGCCGCTGCGCTTTCAAACCGTCACCGGTGCCGGCGCCGACAGCGCCGCGCTGCACCTGCTGCCGCTGGCCATGGGGCTGCCGATCGGGGCATTTTTTGCCGGCCGGCGCACGTCCATCACCGGGCGCTACAAACCGCAAATTCTGACGGGTGCGATCCTGATGCCGATCTCGATTGTCGGCATGGCGTTCAGCCCGCCCGAGGCGACGCTGATGAGCGGGTTGTTCATGGTACTCAGCGGTATTGCCGGCGGCATGCAGTTCCCGACTTCATTGGTCGGCACGCAGAACTCGGTGGAGCAACGCGACATTGGCGTCGCCACCAGCACCACCAACCTGTTTCGTTCGCTGGGCGGCGCGGTGGGCGTGGCGTTGATGTCGGCGCTGTTGCTGGCGTTGCTGCAGGATTCGAATTTCGCCCATTTGGCGAGCAGTTCGCTGATCAACGAGGGACATTCCGGCAATGTGCTGCTGGACGGTTTGAACGCGGCACCGGGTGATGCACAGAATGCCTTGCGCGCGGAGCTTGCGGTGACCTTCCGGCATTTGCTGTGGGTCAGCGCGGCGGTGTCGCTACTGGGGCTGGCAGCGGCGATTGCGATGCCGAACAACCTGCTGCGCGGACGTGAGCACGGCGCGAAATAGCACGCGCATGACAAAAACCTGTGGGAGCGGGCTTGCCCGCGATGGCGTCGTGTCAGTCAACGTGGCTTTGTCTGATCTGACGCTATCGCGGGCAAGCCCGCTCCCACAGGATCTGGGTGATCAAGGACTGTAATACCCAACAGCCACCAGAAAATGCCCGACCTTCTTCAGGTACGCATGCTTGTCTTCGATCTTGCCGGTCACCGGGTTCTTCCAGCGGTATTCGTATTCGCCGTCATCCTGCTTGCCAATCAGCGCCAGAATCGGCTCGCCCACCGGCTTGCCCTCCGGGTCCTTGATCTTGCCGAAGTCGGTATTGATCAGGCGCAGGTTGGTGCCGTGGGCGACATAGCGCTGGGTATTCAGATCGACCACGAACACATACAGGTCATCCTGCAGATAGCCGCCCTTGAGCGAATTGATCGCCGTCAGCGTGCCTTTTTCGTCTTTGCCAAGATCCGTGGCAGCTTTGTCGAGCAATGCCTTGGCTTGTTCTGCCGACGCACGGGGCAGGTAGTAACCGACCGCGAGGATGCGCTGGCCGATGCGCTGATAAAACACGTGCTTGCGTTCGACCTTGCCGTCGGACCAGTTCTGCCAACGGTATTCGGCCTGCTGAATGCCGTTGCCTTCCGGTACCCGCAACGCTTCCTTGAAGGCTTTTTGCAGATCAGGACCGAGCACTTCACTGACATTGCGGCCGATCAACGCCGATGACGGGCCGCCACTGGCAAGCATCACGCCTTGGGTGTCGAGCACAAACACGTAGCGGTCCTTGTCGACAAACTCGCCCTGGCGACTGAACGCGGCGAACGCCTTGTCACCGTTGTCGTGGTAATAGGCCAGTGCTTTTTCCAGCAGGGCAATAGCGGCCTTGCTGTCATCCTTCTCCGTCGTTGCGGCGCTGGCTTGTCCCAACCCCACTAACAGCATCACGCCGAGCCAGGCCACTTTATGCAAAAACCCCATGACGCATCCCTCGTTCTTGTTGGTGTTCCAAGAGCGTAGACGGGTTGGGGTTATGTATGGATATTCAGAATGATGCAGGGGATTGCAGAGCCCAGTGCGGTGAGGGGAATCAACTCCATCACCGCAAGGGCTCTTCGCGGCATTTGATCAAGCGTTACGGCCGCGCATTGATCTGCTGCTGCAGGTTCTGGATCTGCGCCGACAGCGTGTTGAGGTTGCGGGTCATCTGGCCACGAAACGCATCGAACTCGGCCGTGTTGCCGCCACCCTGTGGCGTGGCCGGGCGGTTGTCCTGCATGCTTTTGAGGACGACGATTTCCTGCGCCAGACGATCAATCTCGGCGCTCGGGTTGCCCTGCTTCTTCAACGCCGCGATATCCGCGCCAAGGCTCTTGAACTGGGCATCGAAAGCCTTGAGCTGAGCGTCGACCTTACTGGTGTCGGCCGTAGTGCTTTTAATGGTTGCCAGCTCTGCGCCCAGGGCTTTTACCTGCGCTTGCAGTTGAGTATTGGCAGCCTGCTGCTCGGTGGTCTGGGCAGACATCTGCGCCAGACGCTTGTCCAGATCACTGGCCTGCCCCGCCACACCCTGCTGCTGTTTGCTTTGATCGAGCAGCTTGCCTTCCAGCTGTTTGATCTGCAGCCTCAAGGCCTCGCTGTCGGTGCTGACGTTGGTCTGGCTGGCGACGACCTTGCCGGAAATATCCTGCAAGCGCCCCGCCGCTTCCTCGCTGATCCGCGCGAAACTTTCCTGGGTGGCCACCAGTTGCTGTTCCATCAGCGATATCTGCTGAAAACTCCACCATGCCAAGCCGATGAACGCGAAGAACAGTGCGCCAACCAACGCCCACAGCGGCCCGGTGCTGGCGGCCTTGACCTTGACCACCGGCGGTGTACGCGAGTGCACGGTGGTGCGGGAAGTGGTCGGAATGTCATCGTCGTCGAAGGTATCGGCACGCAGGCTCGGTACATCATCGAAATCGTCGTGGGCATCATTACGCATGGACATTGAGGCAACCTTTGTGAATCGCGGTGATGGCTAAATGCTGCGAAGTATAACCGCGCAGCCGCTGGGATTGACCCTCAAGCGGCGATGCGGTTCATTGCCGGCCGGCCGATTGGTATCCACGCGTTTCAGCGAATGTCCTGGGCTTTCCACCAACCGCAGAACTCGTCGAGGGCCGTCCACAGGCTGACTTTCGGATCGTAGTCCAGATAATGCCGTGCGCGGCTGATGTCGAGGGTGAAGTTTTTCTTCATGACCTGCATACCCAAGCGCGACAGCGTCGGCTCGGGACGCCCTGGCCAGAGTTTGCAGGCACCTTCATTCAGCGCTGCAGCGCTGTAGGCCAGAGCGTAGGACCGGTATCTGGTGACCTGTGGAACGTCCATTTTGCGCATCACGTAATTGACCACATCCCACAACGGCACTGGCGCGCCGTTGCTGATGTTGTAGGCCTTGCCCAGCGCGGAGCCGGCCGCCAGCAGACTGCTGAGCAGCGCTTCGTTGAGGTTGTGCACGCTGGTGAAATCGACCTTGTTCAGGCCGTTGCCGATGATCGCCAGACGGCCCTTGCGCTGCATGTTCAGCAGGCGCGGAAAAATGCTCATGTCGCCGGCGCCAGTCACGAAGCGCGGGCGCAGGGCGATGGTTTCCAGGCCGAATTCCTGTGCGCCGAAGACCTTTTGCTCGGCCAGGTACTTGGTCGCGGCATAGGGATGCTTGAAGCGTTTGGGCACCTGTTCTTCAGTCAGCCCCAGGTGATCGCGACCATCGAAATAAATCGATGGCGAGGACAAGTGGACGAGACGGCGAACCCGTTGTTTCAAGCACGCTTCGACGACGTTCTCGGTGACCTGCACATTGCCCTGATGGAAGTCTTGATAACGGCCCCACAATCCGACGGCGCCAGCACAATGCACCACGGCCTCGACGTCGGCGCAGAGGTCGCGCACCAGTTGCGGATCCGTCAAATCACCCGGGACGAACTCGGCGCCACGACGCACCAGATGCTCGACGCTTTCGGCCCGGCGCCCATTGACCCGCACATCCAGGCCTTGCTCCAGGGCGAAACGCGCAAAGCGCCCGCCAATGAAGCCGCTTGCGCCGGTGACCAGAATTTTCATGTAGAGCTCCAACAAAACCAGCTGCGAGCTTCAAGCTTCGAGCTGCAAGATAAAAACAGTGCGCAAGCTTCACTTGTCGCTTGCAGCTTGACGCTTACAGCTGCTTCAAGGGCACCAGCCATTGCGCTGAACAACGTACCAATTGCTCGGTCAGCAAGCCCAGCAGTTGACCGCCATTGCGCCAATGATGCCAGTACAACGGCACATCGATCGGTTTATCTGGCAACAGTTCGCGCAATACGCCGCGTTGCAATTGCTCGCGCACTTGCAGTTCCGGCACCAAGCCCCAGCCCAGACCGGCCTCCGTCAGCCGGATAAAACCTTCGGAGGACGGGCACAAATGGTGCTCGAAGCCGCCATCCACACCCAGCGATGCCAGATAGCGATGTTGAAGGAAATCGTCCGGGCCAAACACCAGCGCCGGAGTGCGCGGCAGTTGTTCAGCGCGCACGCCATCGGGGAAATGCCGCTCGATGAACGCCGGGCTGGCCAGTGCGCGATAGCGCATGGCGCCGAGCAAGACACTGCGCGCGCCTGCTACCGGACGTTCGCTGGCGCATAGGCAAGCGGCCACTTCACCGGCGCGCATGCGTTTGAGGCCGACGGTCTGGTCTTCGACGATCAGGTCGAGCAACAGATGTTGTTCGGCGCAGAAATCCCCCACCGCTGACGCCCACCACGTGGCGAGGCTGTCGGCGTTGAGGGCAATACGCAGGCGTTCCGGCAGCCCTTCTTCATCCAATGCAGGCACGAGGGTCTGCAAGTCGCGCTCAAGCAAGCGCACCTGCTGCACATGGTTGAGCAGACGCCGGCCTATCTCGGTGGGCGCCGGCGGTGTGCCGCGCACCAGCACCGGTTGGCCGACCCGCGCTTCCAGCAGTTTGATGCGCTGCGAGATCGCCGATTGCGACAAACCCAGCACCTGCGCTGCGCGTTCGAATCCTGCCTGCTCGACCACGGCGGCCAGAGCGGAAAGCAATTTATAGTCGAACATCAGTTTTCCTAATGAGCGATCAGCATTATTGGTTTTTCTTATACAGCTTTCGACCGGACAATAGCCAGCAAGCACTCTTTATCAAGGACTACCCCAATGGCTGGCGAAACTTCACTCACGACCTTGCTGCGCAGCATGAGTCCGCAACTCAATGCCGGCGAATACGTGTTCTGCACCCTGCGCGACAGCCAGTTGCCGAGCGGTCTGGAGATTGTCGGCAGCTTTCGTGAACAGGAAGGGCTGACCGTGATTCTCGAACGTTCCCACGCCGAGCAGGCCGGTTTCAGCTTCGACTACGTGGCCGCATGGATCACCCTCAACGTGCATTCGGCGCTGGAAGCCGTCGGTCTCACCGCAGCGTTCGCCACCGCACTGGGCAAGGCCGGCATCAGTTGCAACGTGATCGCCGGTTACTACCACGATCATTTGTTTGTCGGCCAGGCCGACGCCGAGCGCGCCATGCAAGTGCTGCGCGATCTCGCAGCCAACGCGGAGTAAATCTTATGTGGCAAAGCTATGTGAACGGTTTGCTGGTGGCGTTGGGGTTGATCATGGCGATCGGCACGCAAAACGCTTTTGTCCTGGCGCAAAGCCTGCGACGTGAACACCACCTCCCGGTGGCGGCGCTATGCGTGGTGTGCGATGCGCTGCTGGTGGCGGCCGGGGTTTTCGGTCTGGCGACGATTCTGGCGCAAAGTCCGACGCTGCTGGCGATCGCCCGCTGGGGCGGCGCGACCTTCCTGATCTGGTACGGCAGCCAGGCGCTACGCCGGGCGTTTTCGAAGCAAAGCCTGGATCAGGGCGGGAACCAGACTGTGCGTTCGCTGCGGGCGGTGATGCTCAGTGCGCTGGCGGTGACGTTGCTCAACCCGCATGTTTATCTGGATACGGTGTTGCTGATCGGCTCGCTCGGTGCTCAGCAGTCGGTGCCTGGCGCTTACGTGGTGGGCGCGGCGAGTGCGTCACTGCTGTGGTTTTTCACTTTGGCGATAGGGGCTGCGTGGTTGGCGCCCTGGCTGGCTCGACCAGGCACGTGGCGGATTCTCGATCTGTTGGTGGCGGTGATGATGTTCACGGTGGCGGGACAGTTGATACTTGCCTCCTGAATATTCCAAACCGCTCTGGAACCTCTATCCCACACAGTTGTTGCGTGGTTAAGCCGCAACCCCGGTGCTATGATCCGAACCCTGCGCCGCAAAGAGTAAAAACTCGTCGGTGCATTTCTGGCCGCCCGTGATCGGCCTTGCGCTCACCGCAACAGACCTGATTAGGAGAATCATCATGGCTTTCGAATTGCCGCCGCTGCCTTACGCACACGATGCCTTGCAGCCGCACATTTCCAAGGAAACCCTGGAATTTCACCACGACAAGCACCACAACACCTACGTCGTGAACCTGAACAACCTGGTGCCAGGCACCGAGTTCGAAGGCAAGACCCTGGAAGAAATCGTCAAGACTTCCTCGGGCGGCATCTTCAACAACGCCGCTCAGGTCTGGAACCACACTTTCTACTGGAACTGCCTGGCGCCAAACGCTGGCGGTCAACCAACCGGCGCACTGGCTGAAGCCATCAACGCAGCCTTCAGTTCGTTCGACAAGTTCAAGGAAGAGTTCAGCAAAACCTCGATCGGCACCTTCGGTTCCGGCTGGGGCTGGCTGGTGAAAAAGGCTGACGGTTCCCTGGCTCTGGCCAGCACCATCGGCGCCGGCAACCCGCTGACCAGCGGCGACACCCCGCTGCTGACCTGCGACGTCTGGGAACACGCTTACTACATCGACTACCGCAACGTTCGTCCGAAGTATGTCGAAGCGTTCTGGAACCTGGTCAACTGGAAGTTTGTTGCTGAGCAGTTCGAAGGCAAAACCTTCACTGCTTAAGCTGTACGCCAGATAAAAAACCCGGCCATGGCCGGGTTTTTTTATGCCTGCGATTTATATAGGAGCTACCGCAGGTTCGGGCGGCCTTCAGCAGCGCCTGCAGGAGAATAGCGTTGTTCTCACGAGCAATGCCGCCACCGGCCGCTTGCCGCCGTGCCACAGAGGACTAACATCCAACAGAAGAAAATTTGCCCCGCATCGCTCAAGTTGAGGGCTAAAACTACCGACATAGTGCAAATAGGGCTAATACTCCAGATGGCAGGGTGCAGGCCAAGCCTTCAGGCAAATTATCCTGTGCCCGATTGTCCCTTTGACTGCCAACACGGGATTGCCAATACTCATGGCAAATTGACGCTACCCGCACGGAACAAGGAATAACCCTTTGAAGCTGGAACTCAAGAACAGCTTGTCGGTGAAGTTGCTCCGGGTCGTGCTCCTGTCAGCATTGATCGTCGGCGTTGTCTTGAGCTGCGCGCAGATTGTTTTCGACGCCTACAAGACCCGTCAGGCGGTGGCTGGTGACGCCGAACGGATCCTCGACATGTTCCGCGATCCGTCGACTCAGGCCGTTTACAGCCTTGATCGGGAAATGGGCATGCAGGTAATCGAAGGCCTGTTCCAGGATGAGGCCGTGCGCCAGGCGTCCATCGGCCATCCCAACGAAGCCATGCTCGCGCAAAAGTCCCGCGAATTGCAGCATTCCAGCAGCCGCTGGTTGACCGACCTGATCCTGGGTCAGGAGCGCACGTTCACCACGCAACTGGTGGGACGCGGCCCCTACAGCGAATATTACGGCGACCTGAGCATCACCCTCGACACCGCCACCTATGGCGAAGGTTTTATCGTCAGCTCCGTGATCATCTTCATCTCTGGCGTTCTGCGTGCATTGGCCATGGGCCTGGTGCTGTATCTGGTTTATCACTGGCTGCTGACCAAACCGCTGTCGCGGATCATCGAGCACCTTACCGAGATCAATCCGGACCGTCCCAGCGAGCACAAGATCCCGCAGCTCAAGGGCCACGAGAAAAACGAGCTGGGTATCTGGATCAACACCGCCAACCAGTTGCTCGAATCGATCGAGCGCAATACGCATCTGCGTCACGAGGCGGAAAACAGCCTGCTGCGCATGGCCCAGTACGACTTCCTCACCGGTCTGCCTAACCGTCAGCAATTGCAGCAGCAACTGGACAAGATTCTGGTCGACGCCGGCAAACTGCAACGCCGGGTCGCGGTGTTATGCGTGGGGCTGGACGACTTCAAGGGCATCAACGAGCAGTTCAGCTATCAGACCGGTGACCAATTGCTGTTGGCGTTGGCCGATCGACTGCGCGCCCACAGCGGTCGCCTCGGCGCCCTCGCCCGTTTGGGCGGCGATCAGTTCGCCCTGGTGCAAGCCGATATTGAACAACCCTACGAAGCGGCGGAACTGGCGCAAAGCATTCTCGATGACCTGGAAGCGGCGTTCGCCCTTGATCATCAGGAAATCCGCCTGCGCGCGACCATCGGCATCACCCTGTTCCCGGAGGACGGCGACAGCACCGAGAAGCTGTTGCAGAAGGCCGAACAGACCATGACGCTGGCCAAGACCCGCTCGCGCAACCGTTATCAGTTCTACATCGCCAGTGTCGACAGCGAGATGCGCCGCCGGCGTGAACTGGAAAAAGACCTGCGCGATGCGTTGCTGCGTGACCAGTTCTACCTCGTCTATCAGCCGCAGATCAGCTATCGCGATCACCGCGTGGTCGGTGTCGAGGCGCTGATTCGCTGGCAGCACCCGGAACACGGCCTGGTGCCGCCAGACCTGTTCATCCCGCTGGCCGAACAAAACGGCACGATCATCGCCATCGGTGAATGGGTACTCGATCAGGCCTGCAAGCAATTGCGCGAATGGCACGATCAGGGCTTCGCCGATCTGCGCATGGCGGTCAATCTGTCCACCGTGCAATTGCACCACGCCGAGCTGCCACGGGTGGTCAACAACCTGATGCAGATGTACCGCCTGCCGCCGCGCAGTCTGGAACTGGAAGTCACCGAAACCGGCCTGATGGAAGACATCAGCACCGCTGCCCAGCACTTACTGAGCCTGCGTCGCTCGGGGGCGTTGATCGCCATCGACGACTTCGGCACCGGCTATTCGTCGCTGAGTTATCTGAAAAGCCTGCCGCTGGACAAGATCAAGATCGACAAGAGCTTCGTCCAGGATCTGCTGGACGACGACGACGATGCGACCATCGTTCGCGCGATCATCCAGCTGGGCAAAAGCCTCGGCATGCAGGTGATCGCCGAGGGCGTGGAGACCGCCGAGCAGGAGAGCTACATCATCTCCGAAGGCTGCCACGAAGGTCAGGGCTATCACTACAGCAAACCGCTGCCGGCGCGGGAGCTGAGCGTTTATCTCAAGCAGGCGCAGCGCAGCAACGCGGCAATCCTCTAGAAGATCAAAAGATCGCAGCCTCGTTCCACTCGACAGCTCCTACATTTGAAATGCGTTCTCCTGCAGGAGCTGCCGCAGGCTCGGGCCGCGATCGGACGATCTTTTGATCTTGAAGCGCGAATAAGAAATATTTCCAAGCACTACCCTTTACACATAATGCGAAAGATTTGCATTATGTCGCAGTTTTGCGCTTCCAGCGCGAGTCCACTCAACTACCGAAGCAGGATGTTCGCCATGATTCGTATGCCTCTGGCTACCGCCAGTTTGCTGGCCATCGCTATTTCTCTCGCCGGTTGCGGCGAAGGCAAAGACAAAGAAAAAGCCTCCGAAATGACGCCGGCTTCCAGCAGCGCTGCTCCAGCCCCTGCCGCTGCGCCTGCTCCTGCTGCCGGTAAAGTTGACGATGCCGCCGCCAAAGCTGTGGTCGCGCACTACGCCGACATGGTCTTTGCCGTTTACAGCGATGCCGAATCCACCGCGAAAACCCTGCAAACTGCGATCGACGCCTTCCTTGCCAAACCGAATGCCGACACCCTGAAAGCCGCCAAGGCTGCCTGGGTCGCCGCTCGCGTTCCATACCTGCAGAGTGAAGTGTTCCGCTTCGGCAACACCATCATCGACGATTGGGAAGGTCAGGTTAACGCCTGGCCACTGGACGAGGGTCTGATCGACTACGTCGACAAATCCTACGAGCACGCACTGGGTAACCCGGGCGCCGCTGCCAACATCATCGCCAACACCGAAGTCCAGGTCGGCGAAGACAAGGTCGACGTCAAAGACATCACCCCGGAAAAACTCGCCAGCCTGAATGAACTGGGCGGTTCCGAGGCCAACGTCGCCACCGGCTACCACGCCATTGAATTCCTGCTGTGGGGCCAGGACCTCAACGGTACCGGCCCTGGCGCTGGCAACCGTCCTGCTTCCGACTACCTGGAAGGCGCCGGTGCCACTGGCGGTCACAATGATCGTCGCCGCGCCTATCTTAAGTCCGTGACCCAATTGCTGGTCAACGACCTGCAAGAAATGGTGGGTAACTGGAAGCCGAACGTGGCTGACAACTACCGCGCCACGCTGGAAGCCGAGTCGGGCGAAACCGGTCTGCGCAAAATGCTCTTCGGCATGGGCAGTCTGTCCCTGGGCGAACTGGCGGGCGAGCGCATGAAGGTTTCTCTGGAAGCCAACTCTCCGGAAGACGAACAGGACTGCTTCAGCGACAACACTCACTACTCGCACTTCTACGATGCCAAAGGCATTCGTAACGTTTACCTGGGCGAGTACACCCGTGTTGACGGCACCAAGATGACCGGCGCCAGCCTCTCGTCGCTGGTGGCCAAGGCCGATCCGGCTGCCGACACTGCGCTGAAAGCCGATCTGGCCGCTACCGAAGCCAAGATCCAGGTCATGGTTGATCACGCCAACAAGGGTGAGCACTACGACCAACTGATCGCGGCGGGCAACACTGCCGGCAATCAGGTCGTGCGTGACGCCATCGCCTCCCTGGTCAAGCAGACCGGTTCGATCGAAGCCGCTGCCGGCAAACTGGGCATCAGCGACCTGAACCCGGACAACGCTGATCACGAGTTCTGATCAACCGCGTCTGACTGAAAAAGGCGACCCTCGGGGCGCCTTTTTCATGCCTGCTATTCCCTAAACCCTGCTCCATGGTGCGCTCGATATCCAATGCACCACCCATCCCTGTGGGAGCGAGCCTGCTCGCGAAGGCGTCATCTGGCGCAACATTCCCGGCGCGTCGGACGCCGCTTTCGCGAGCAGGCTCGCTCCCACAGGGGTTGCATGAGCTTCAGGCTTGCGCCACATCAAGTAAACGATAATTCCTCTTATTCAAACTCCCTCGCCCTGTTAGACTTTGCGCCTTTGTTTTCGCCCGTTCGCAGGATGTCTGATGCCCTCGCTGCCTCTTCGCTTGTCCGCACTGTTTCTGGCCCTGGGCCTGAGTGCCTGCGATGACGCCCCGCTTTTCACCAAGGCTGAGCCCGGTGAAGCACGCTCGGGCGGTGCGGCGACCGTGCGCAAGACCGATCAGAACGCATTCTCCCTGCCCTCGGCCAACCTGCCGCCGTCGCGGCGGGTGGATTTCAGCGTCGGCAACAGTTTCTTTCGCAGCCCATGGGTGACCGCGCCGTCGACCACCACCGCCCGCGACGGCCTCGGCCCGCTGTTCAACACCAACGCCTGCCAGAACTGCCATATCAAGGACGGTCGCGGTCATCCGCCACTGCCGAACGCGGCCAATTCGGTGTCGATGCTGGTGCGCCTGTCGATCCCCGACGCGCCGCAATACGCCAAAGTCATCGAGCAGCTCGGCGTGGTGCCGGAGCCGGTGTACGGCGGGCAGTTCCAGGACATGGCCGTGCCGGGCGTTGTGCCGGAAGGCAAGGTGCGGGTCGAGTACACGCCGGTTCCGGTGCGTTTCAAGGACGGCACCGAAGTCGAACTGCGCAAACCGGTGTTGCAGATCACTCAGCTCGGCTACGGCCCCATGCACCCCGACACGCGTTTCTCGGCGCGTGTCGCCCCGCCGATGATCGGCCTCGGCCTGCTCGAAGCGATCCCCGAAGACGCGATCCTCGCCAACGCCGCCGCGCAGGCCAAAGACAAAAACGGTATCAATGGCCGGCCGAACCGCGTTTGGGACGACGAACTGCAAAAAACCGTCATCGGTCGATTTGGCTGGAAAGCCGGGCAACCCAACCTCAATCAACAGAATGTTCACGCGTTTTCAGGTGATATGGGCCTCACCACCAGCCTGAGACCGTTCGATGACTGCACCGACGCGCAAACCGCCTGCAAACAGGCACCGAACGGCAATGGCCCGAATGGCGAGCCGGAGGTCAGCGATAACATCCTGCGACTGGTGCTGTTTTACAGCCGCAACCTGGCCGTGCCCGCGCGCCGAGGCATTAACGACGAGCAAGTGCTGGCCGGCAAAAACCTGTTTTTCCAGGCCGGTTGCCAGTCGTGTCACACACCGAAATACACCACCGCGGCCAACGCGGCCGAACCTGAACTGGCCAGTCAAGTGATTCGCCCGTACAGCGATCTGCTGCTGCATGACATGGGCGACGGTCTGGCTGACAACCGCACCGAATTCCAGGCCTCCGGCCGCGACTGGCGCACGCCGCCGTTGTGGGGGATCGGCCTGACGCAAGCAGTCAGTGGCCACACCCAGTTTTTGCATGATGGTCGCGCACGTAATTTGCTCGAAGCTGTGCTCTGGCACGGCGGCGAAGCACAAGCTGCGCAGCAACAGGTTTTAGCTTTCAATGCCGAGCAGCGTGCCGCGCTGCTGGCGTTTTTGAACTCACTTTAAATACAGATAAAGATCCGGGAGCCCGACATGTTCCGTCCCAAGCTGTTGTTCACCAGCCTTGCCGCCATCGCCCTCGGCGCCTGTTCGCCGCAGGATCCGCAAGCGGTTACCTCGGCTGCCATCGCCAAATCGGTGATCCTGCCGACCTACACGCGCTGGGCCGAGGCCGACAAGCAACTGGCCGTCAGCGCCCTCGCCTACTGCCAGGGCAAAGAGACGCTGGAAACCGCCCGCGCCGACTTCCTCCACGCGCAGAAAGCCTGGGCCGAGCTGCAACCGTTGCTGATCGGGCCACTGGCCGAGGGCAACCGTTCCTGGCAGGTGCAGTTCTGGCCCGACAAGAAGAACCTGGTCGGCCGTCAGGTCGAGCAACTGGTCCTCGCGCAACCGCAGATCGACGCCGCCGCACTGGCCAAATCGAGCGTAGTCGTGCAAGGCCTGTCGGCGTATGAATACATCCTGTTCGACGCCAAGCCAGACGTCGCCAACGCCGAGCAGAAAGCCAAATACTGCCCACTGCTGATCGCCATCGGCGAACGCCAGAAGCAATTGGCCGAAGAGATTCTGCAAGGCTGGAACAACACCGACGGCATGCTCGCGCAGATGAGCAAGTTCCCCAACCAGCGCTACGCCGACTCCCACGAAGCGATCGCCGATCTGCTGCGTGTGCAGGTCACCGCACTCGACACCCTGAAGAAAAAACTCGGCACGCCGATGGGCCGTCAGAGCAAAGGTGTGCCGCAGCCATTCCAGGCTGATGCGTGGCGCAGCCAGTCGTCAATGACCGCGCTGGAAGCCAGCCTCGCCGCCGCCAAGACCGTTTGGGAAGGCGTCGACAACAAAGGCCTGCGCGGTCTGTTGCCGGCTGAGCAAAAGCCACTGGCGGACAAGATCGATGCTGCCTACGCCGCGTCGCTGAAACTGTTCGACAGCACCCAGCGCTCGCTCGGCGAAATGCTTGAAGACGACGCGGGTCGTCAGCAACTCAACGATATCTACGACAGCCTCAACGTCGTCCATCGCCTGCACGAAGGCGAACTGGCCAAGGCGCTGGGCATTCAACTGGGCTTCAACGCCAACGACGGTGACTGATGAGGGCAAGTGCCATGCTGCGACGCCAGGCTCTGACTTTAGGTAGTTTGCTGCTGGGAGCAGTGACGCTGGGCGGCTGGACGCTGTTCAAACGCAAGGATCAGAGCCCGCTGCTGCTTTCGGCTCGCGACGATACCGACGGCAAACACTACGCCGTCGGCTATCGGCTGGATGGCACGCGCGTGTTCGCCACCGAGGTGGGTCAGCGCTGCCACGACATCATCAATCATCCGACGCTTGCGATTGCGCTGTTCGTCGCCCGCCGGCCGGGGACCGAAAGCTACCTGATCGACCTGCGTGACGGCACGTTGCTGCAAACCGTGACGTCGCAGCCAAACCGGCACTTCTACGGCCACGCCGTGGTGCACAAGGATGGCGAATACCTGTACGCCACCGAGAACGACACCACCGATCCGGGTCGTGGTCTGCTCGGGGTGTACAAGTTCGAAGGCGAGCGGCTGGTGCACAGCGGCGAGATTTCCACCCATGGCCTCGGCCCGCACCAAGTGTCGTGGATGCCCGACGGCGAGACGCTGGTGGTGGCCAACGGCGGGATTCGGACCGAGGCGGAAAGCCGCGTCGACATGAACCTCAGCGCCATGGAGCCGAGCCTGGTCCTGATGCAACGCGACGGCACCCTGCTGAGCAAGGAAACCCTCGCCCAACAGATGAACAGCGTGCGCCACCTGGGGATTGCCAGCGACGGCACCATCGTCGCCGGTCAGCAATTCATGGGCGCGTCACACGAGCGCTCGGAGCTGCTGGCGATCAAACGTCCGGGGCAACCGTTCGTGGCGTTCCCGGTGCCGGAGCATCAGTTGCAGTCTATGGGTCACTACACCGCCAGCGTCGCAGTGCACAGCGACCTGCGACTGGTGGCGCTGACCGCCCCGCGTGGTAACCGCTTTTTCATCTGGGATCTGGACAGCGGCGAAGTCCGCCTCGACGCACCGCTGCCCGATTGCGCCGGCGTCGGTGCGGTGCAGGACGGCTTTGTCGTGACTTCGGGTCAGGGGCGTTGCCGCTACTACGATTGCCGTCAGGATGAACTGCTGGCCAAGCCGCTGGAATTACCGGCAGGGCTCTGGGACAACCATCTTCATCTGATGGCGTGACGCGCCTTTAAAAGATCGCCGCCTTCGGCAGCGCCTACAGGGGATCACGGTCTCCTGGAGCGCGGCAGACGGCGGCGATCTTTTTCCATTCCCCGTAAAAACTGCCAGTTGGAATCCCCCCTGAACTCGGAGTAATGTTGCCCGCCTGTCTCACCTGATTTATCCAAGGAACTGGAAATATGCTGCGTCGCCGCATGCTGATCATGTTGGGTGTTGTTTTGCTGATTGTCCTGGTGCTGGGCGGTTACAAAGCCTTTTCGATTTACACCATGGTTCAAGGCTTCTCCAAGCCGAAACCGCCGATCAGCGTTGCCGTGGCCACTGCCAGCGAGCGCCCGTGGCAGATGCGTTTGCCCACCGTCGGCAGCCTCAAGGCGCTGCAAGGCGTCGACCTGAGCCTGGAATCCTCCGGCACCGTCACCGAGCTCAAATTCGAATCAGGACAGAAGGTCAAGGTCGGGCAACCGCTGCTGCAACTCGACAGCGCCGTTGAAGCCGCTCTGCTGGAGACCGCCAAAGCCGACCTGGGCCTGGCGCAACTGGACTTCGGGCGTGGCAGCCAACTGATCGACAGTCGCGCCATTTCCAAAGGTGAATACGACCGACTCTCGGCGGTTCTGCAAAAAGAGCGGGCCACGGTCAATCAGCTCAACGCAGCGCTGGCGAAAAAACGCATCCTCGCACCGTTCAGCGGCACCATCGGCATCCGTCAGGTCGACATCGGCGACTACCTCGCCAGCGGCACCAAAATTGCCACTTTGCAGGATCTGAGCAGCCTCTATGCCGACTTCTATGTGCCCGAACAATCGGTGCCGAAACTGGCCATCGGCCAACCGGTGAATATCTCCGCCGCCGCTTACCCCGGGCAGGTTTTTTCAGGGAAGATCAGCGCGATCAACCCGCTCGTAGAAAGCTCCACGCGTAACGTGCTGGTCCGCGCCACCCTGGCTAACCCCGACGGCAAACTGTTGCCGGGCATGTTCGCCAGCCTCGAAGTGCTGCTGCCCGATCCGCAGAAACACATCGTGGTGCCGGAAAGCGCGATCACCTACACCCTCTACGGCAACTCGATCTACGTGGTCGGGCAGAAGAAAGCCGAGGACGGCAGCCTCGAAAAAGACGACAAGGGCCAACCAGTGCTGATTGCCGAGCGGCGCTTCATCGAAACCGGCGAGCGCCGCGATGGGCTGGTGATGATCAACAAGGGCGTGCAGAGCGGCGAACACGTGGTGACGGCCGGCCAGATCAAACTGGACAACGGCGCGCACATTGCCATCAGCGACGACAAGACCCTCGGCGAGCAGAACAGTCCGCCCCGCGCCGACTGATCAAGGAATCCCCATGGCTTTTACCGACCCGTTCATCCGCCGCCCGGTGCTCGCCACCGTGGTCAGCCTGCTGATTGTGCTACTGGGCTTCCAGGCCTGGAGCAAGCTGCCGCTGCGCCAATACCCGCAAATGGAAAACGCCCTGATCACGGTGACCACCGCCTACCCCGGGGCCAATGCCGAAACCATTCAGGGCTATATCACCCAGCCGATGCAGCAGAGTCTGGCCAGCGCCGAGGGCATCGACTACATGACCTCGGTCAGTCGCCAGAACTTCTCGGTGATTTCGATTTACGCGCGCATCGGCTCCAATACCGACCGCCTGTTTACCGAGTTGCTGTCCAAGGCCAACGAAGTCAAAAACAAACTGCCGCAAGACGCCGAAGACCCGGTGCTGAGCAAGGAGTCCGCCGACGCCTCGGCGCTGATGTACATCAGCTTCTTCAGCAAGGACCTGAGCAACCCGCAGATCACCGATTACCTGTCACGGGTGATCCAGCCAAAACTGGCAACCCTGCCGGGCATGGCCGAAGCGGAGATCCTCGGCAATCAGGTATTCGCCATGCGCCTGTGGCTTGATCCGGTGAAGCTCGCCGGTTTCGGCCTCAGCGCCAGCGACGTGACCAACGCCGTGCGCCAGTACAACTTCCTCTCCGCCGCCGGCGAAGTGAAAGGCGAGTACGTGGTCACCAGCATCAACGCCAACACTGAATTAAAGTCCGCCGAAGCCTTCGCGGCGATTCCGCTGAAGGTCAGTGGCGACAGCCGCGTGTTGCTCAGCGATGTCGCGCGGGTCGAAATGGGCGCGGAAAACTACGACTCGATCAGCTCGTTCGGCGGCACGCCTTCGGTGTATATCGGCATCAAGGCCACGCCGGGGGCCAACCCGCTGGATGTGATCAAGGAAGTACGCAAGATCATGCCAGAGCTGGAGGCGCAGCTGCCGCCGAACCTCAAAAGCGAGATCGCCTACGACGCCACGCTGTTCATTCAGGCCTCCATCGATGAAGTGGTGAAAACCCTGTTCGAGGCGGTGCTGATCGTCATCGTCGTGGTGTTCCTGTTCCTCGGCGCGCTGCGTTCGGTGGTGATTCCGGTGGTGACCATTCCACTGTCGATGATCGGCGTGATGTTCTTCATGCAGATGATGGGCTACTCGATCAACCTGCTGACCCTGTTGGCGATGGTGCTGGCCATCGGCCTGGTGGTCGACGATGCGATTGTCGTGGTGGAGAACATCCACCGACATATCGAGGAAGGAAAAACCCCGTTTGACGCAGCGCTTGAGGGCGCGCGTGAAATCGCCATGCCGGTGGTGTCGATGACCATCACTCTGGCGGCGGTTTACGCGCCAATCGGTTTTCTCACCGGGCTGACCGGAGCGCTGTTCAAAGAGTTCGCGCTGACCCTGGCCGGCGCCGTGGTGATTTCCGGCGTCGTCGCCCTGACCCTGTCACCGATGATGTGTGCGTTTTTGCTGCGCCACGAGGAAAACCCCACAGGCCTGGCGCATCGACTCGACCGCATCTTCGACAGCCTCAAGCGCCGCTACCAGAGCACCCTGCATGGCACGTTGAACACCCGCCCGGTGGTGCTGGTGTTCGCCTTGATTGTGTTGTGCCTGATCCCGGTGTTCCTCAAGTTCACCAAATCGGAACTGGCGCCGGACGAAGACCAGGGCATCATTTTCATGATTGCCACCGCCCCGCAGCCGACCAACCTCGATTACCTGAGCACCTACACCGACGAGTTCATCAAGATCTTCAAGGAGTTTCCGGAGTACTACTCCTCGTTCCAGATCAACGGCTACAACGGCGTACAGGCGGGCATTGGCGGGTTCCTGCTCAAGCCCTGGAACGAGCGCAGCCGTACCCAGATGGAAATCCTGCCCGAGGTGCAAGGCAAACTGCAGAGCATTCCGGGCTTGCAGATTTTCGGCTTCAACCTGCCCTCCCTGCCCGGCACGGGTGAAGGCTTGCCATTCGAGTTCGTGATCAACACTGCCAACGACTACGAACTGCTGCTGCAAGTGGCCGACCGGATCAAGAAACGCGCCATGGAGTCAGGCAAGTTTGCCTTCGTCGACCTCGATCTGGCGTTCGACAAACCGGAAGTGGTGGTCGACATCGACCGCGCCAAAGCGGCGCAGATGGGCGTGTCGATGCAGGATCTGGGCGGCACGCTGGCGACATTGCTCGGTGAGGCGGAAATCAACCGTTTCACCATCGAAGGGCGCAGCTACAAGGTCATCGCCCAGGTCGAACGCCCCTTCCGTGACAACCCGGACTGGCTGAACAACTACTACGTGAAAAACACCCAGGGCGAGTTGCTGCCGCTGTCGACGCTGATCAAGGTCAGCGACCGCGCACGACCGCGTCAACTCAACCAGTTCCAACAGCTCAACGCGGCGAAGATCTCTGGTTTCCCGTTGGTGAGCATGGGCGAAGCGATCGACACCGTATTGCAGATCGCCCGGGAAGAGGCGCCGGCCGGGTTCGCGTTTGACTATGGCGGCGCATCGCGACAATTCGTGCAGGAAGGCAGTGCCTTGTGGGTGACGTTCGCGCTAGCGCTGGCGATCATTTTCCTGGTGCTGGCGGCGCAGTTCGAAAGTTTCCGTGATCCCTTGGTGATTCTGGTGACGGTGCCGCTGTCGATCTGCGGAGCGCTGATTCCGCTGTTCCTCGGCTGGTCGAGCATGAACATCTATACCCAGGTCGGCTTGGTGACGTTGATCGGGCTGATCAGCAAGCACGGGATCCTGATCGTCGAGTTCGCCAACCAGTTACGCAAGGACAAGGGCCTGTCGGCGCGTGAAGCGGTCGAAGAGGCCGCAGCGATTCGGCTACGCCCGGTGTTGATGACCACGGCAGCGATGGTATTCGGCATGGTGCCGCTGATTCTGGCGACCGGCGCGGGGGCCGTCAGCCGGTTTGATATCGGGATGGTGATTGCGACGGGGATGTCGATCGGGACGCTGTTTACGCTGTTCGTTTTGCCCTGCATCTACACCCTGCTGGCGAAACCCGATCCCAAACAAACCCAATAACCATGTGGGAGCGAGCCTGCTCGCGAATAGGGTGTGTCAAATTACATAGATGTTGACTGACACGCCCTCTTCGCGAGCAGGCTCGCTCCCACAGGGGCTGGGGTGAACCCTGATAAAGCACAATAAAAAAGGCCTCGCATCTGCGAGGCCTTTTATTTGGGCTTCAATCGGTTCAACTCTGTGGCCTCATGCCTTGCGTCAGTCCGAACATGAACAACAACAAATCATGATCGGGTTGAGTTGCCACGGAGGCTTTCGCCACCCGTGGTACTGCACAGTGCGCATCCGTCGTGGATGCGCCGAGAACCTGCATGCGCGGCTGCTCCCAGGCAGCCACCGCCAGTGAAGCAACTGCCAAGGCTCCTACCAAAAACAAACCTCGTGCAATTTCGAGTTTCATCGCTATAAACCTTTGATAGCGCTGCCAAACGCCGTCTCGTAAAAGTAGACGAGTTTTTTCCAGTCCGCGTCGCGGAACGACGAGTGGCGACGCAATTGCTTCATGTCATGGGAGGCGGCGCGATGAGCGGTCAGACGCTGGCGGCATTTCTCAAGATCGATCAACGCCACTTCAGCGGTGGCCGACTCGCCTTCGCCCGTCACCCGTACAAAAACGTGTTTGATGTAGATGCAGCTGTGCTGCCAGCGGCCCTTGTGCATACGCGCCAGGTTTTCGGCCAGATCCTTGAGCACACGCTCATAGATCGCGTCGCCGCACTGATCGCGACCACCGGCAGACGCCAGCCAGTGTTCCAGTTCCTGGAAACCGTCCAGAGACTTGGTCACCAGCAGAGCGCGCCACTTGTGCTGCGGATCAGGCTGGGCACCGCAGAAAACGATTTGCGGCACGCGCACGCCGAGCTTGCTGACACCGGTCAGGGCATCCAGCTCGCGCAGTACAGTCGGGCGTCCGAACGGATGCAGCCAACTGCGATAAATGTGACCGGTCTGGCGTTTGGCATACAGCAACTGGCCATCGCGACCGACGATCCGTTGCACGCCACTTTCGCCGCCACGGCGCACATTGGGTTCTTCGACCCACTCACCGCGCTGACTCCAGTAGTAGTCGAAACTATCCTGAGAAGTCACTTGCGCTTCTGCTGCCATTTGCACTGCCATCCTTTACCTCTTGCGTAATACGTAAACTCGCCACATCGCATAGAGCGGAATAAAGTCGAGTTGTTCCTGAATGCGGAAGCCCGCTGCTTCAAATTCTTTTTCGATCGTAGCCGCCGGAATCAAAAAGCGATTCTGGTAATCACGGTTGGGACGATCCTTCTCCGCGCGCTTGCGTTTCCAGGCCTTGAAATTGCCGTCGACCCACAACGAGACGATCACGCTGTCACGGGTCACGCGCTCGAACTCACGCAGAATCGCCATCCGGTGCTCGGCTTCTCCGATGTGGTGGAGCAAGCGCATGCAGAAAATGCTGTCGACGGCGTTATCTGGCAAAGCAATATCGAAAGCGGAGGTGTGCAAGGGTTTAACCCGCTTCACCACATCCGCCGGTTGTCCTTCCAATGCGGTCTTGATCATCGACTCGGAGTTGTCCGCACCGATAATCACCCGATTGGGCTTTTCCGCCAGCAACGGCCAGAAGCGTCCGGCACCGCAAGGCAAATCAAGCACCAGACCGGGTTCGCCAGCCAGTGTCAGAGCCTTGCGCGCCAGTTGCTCGTCACGCAGATGGGAAAGACGACGTCCGAGGCCTTCTTTATGCTTGCGCAGATATTTCTTAGCGTGTTGATCGTCGTACTTTTCGGAAAAATCGAGCTTGATCGGGCCGGTCATCACCAGGACTCCTGAATTACTGATGGCACCACCTTAGGGAGCGGCGTGTCAGCAGCAGGTCGTCCAAATGTGAAAAAAATGTCAGGTAAACCGACAAATTATTACAACGTTATACAGGATTTAGACAGGTTGACGGGAGTAGCCTAGAGCCACTATTTGCGTCCGAAATGGCCAAGATCTACCTCGAAGCGGCAACCATTAGGTTCCATCGTGCTCAGGCTGACAGTCCAGCCCTGGTTTTCGCAGATGCGTTGTACCAGTGACAAGCCCAGCCCCAGACCTTCCCCGCGCTTCTCGCTGCCACGCACGAAAGGCTCGAACATGGCCTCACGTTTCTCTTCAGGAATGCCGACGCCGGAGTCTTCGACGACAAATCCGTTGGCGGTGAGCGTCAGGCGAATGAAACCGTGCTCGGTGTAATGCAATGCATTGCGCAGCAAATTACCCATCACGGCATTCAGCAGGGTTGCGTTATAGCGGGTATCCGCTGGGTTACCGGGATCAAGGGTGAGGGTCAGTCCCTTGCGCTCGATCGGCTCGCGCCACAGGCACACCAGACTTTCTGCCACTTGCGTCAGGTTTTGCTGTGGTGCCGCCCCGGCCTCTTCATTCTGTGCGCGGGCGAGCATCAGGAAGGTCTGCACCAACTCGCGCATTTCCTCGCTGGCACGGGCAATACGCTCGACCTGAGAACGGCCGCGCTGGTCAATTCCCGGGTTTTCCAACAGCAGTTCACAGGAGCTCGCCAGCACCATCAACGGCGTGCGCAACTCGTGACTGACGTCACTGGTGAACAGCCGTTCGCGGGTCAGAGCCTGGCGCAAACGCCCCAGCGTGGCATCGAACGCCACCGCCAGTTCACCGACTTCATCGGCCGCGTAGTCCGGCGCCAGCGGCGGCGCAAGACCCAGCAATTGATCCCGATGGCGAACCTGGCGTGCGAGGCGCACCACGGGCGCCATGACCTTGCGCGCAAGGACCCAGCCGAGGAATACCGCTAATGCGAGGCTGAGCACAAAGCCCACCAGCACCACGGCAAACAGCACGCGCTCACGTTCTTCGAAATCGCTTTGATCCTGCAGCAGCACATACCGCCGGCCATCAACGACTTCGACCATGGCGTGATATGACAGCTGCTCGCGGAAGACTTCGTGAAAACCCGCATCCAGATGACGCAGATCCTTGGGCAAGTCGAAGTCGCCGGGGCCACCACTGAAGTAGAACAGTTGATCCGGCTCCGGGCGATGGCTCCAGTCGGAGACATTGTCCATCAGCAACAGGCGCTGCAAATCGCCGCCCAGCCCTGCCGAAATCAGTTTTTCCTCGACCAGATGCACCGTCGCGACAATGCCCATGGCGAAAGCGCCGGCAACCAGTGCGCTCATCAGCGCAAAGGCGATGATGATCCGTTGAGAAAGGCTTTGCTTAAACTCCATCACGCCCCTCGGCCAAGCGATAACCGACGCCGTGCACGGTGTGCAGCAAGGGTTTGGCAAACGGTTTATCGATCACCTGACGCAATTGGTGGACGTGGCTGCGCAGGCTGTCGCTGTCCGGGCAGTCATCCCCCCACAGCGCCTCCTCGAGAATTTCCCGACGCAGCACGTGCGGGCTCTTCTGCATCAATACCGCCAGCAGTTTGAGGCCGACCGGGTTGAGCTTGAGCAGCTTGCCTTCGCGGGTCACTTCCAGGGTGTCGAGGTCGTAGCTCAGATCGGCGACCTGCAAGGCACGCCGGCCGCCGCCCTGCGCCCGGCGCATGACCGCTTCGATCCGCGCAGCCAGTTCTGACAAGGCGAAGGGCTTGATCAGGTAATCGTCGGCGCCGGACTTGAAGCCCTGCAAACGGTCGTCCAGTTGATCGCGAGCGGTGAGCATGATCACCGGGGTGTCACGGCGGGCGTCCTCGCGCAGGCGTTTGCACAGGGTGTAGCCGTCGATACCGGGCAGCATGATGTCGAGCACGATCAGGTCGTAGTGCTCGGTGGCCGCTAGATGCAGACCCGACAGACCGTCCTGGGCGCAATCGACGGTATAGCCCTTGAGCCCCAGGTAATCGGCCAGATTGGCCAGGATGTCGCGGTTGTCTTCGACCAATAGAATTCGCATGGGCACCTCTTGCGTACACGGTTACCGCCGTCATGGCTCGCGCAGCTTACGGCCAACGGTGGCTCAGGGCTAGGCATGTAGCGGGATGTTTATCGATAAACCGGTTGTTTGTGCCTGCCAACGATTTTTTCACTTTCGGTTAACAAATCACCCACGCACTCGGGCGCAGACTGCGCGCGATTACGCCTCTCACAACACTTGCCGACCAAGGAATTGCCATGGTGTCGACCTCTGCCCGTCCCGTTTCAAGGCCTCTGAATTTCTGGTTGTGCCTGGGCATTCCTGCCTTGGCTGCACTGGTGCTGATGCTGCTCGAACTGACCGATCTGGACATGGATCTGGCCAGGCTGTTCTACGATCCGGTTGCGGGGGACTTCATCGGCCGGCACAGCTTCTTCCTCGAAGACATCCTGCACGACCGCGCCAAGCAGGTAGTGATCGCATTTTCGGTGTTCGCCATTCTCGGTTTCATCGGCGCGTTCTTCATCAACAGGCTCAAGCCGTTCAAGCGCGAGTTGGGCTGTCTGGTGCTGTCCCTTGGGCTGGCGACTTCGTTCGTGACGCCGGTCAAAGCGGTGACGGCCGTGCAATGCCCCTGGAGCCTGGAGCAATTCGGCGGCCATGAAACCTACAGCAAACTGATGGATCATCGCCCGCCGACCGACAAGCCCGGCCGTTGCTGGCCCGGCGGTCATGCGGCCACGGGGTTCACGTTGTTTGCGCTGTTCTTCGTGTTGCGTGACCGGCGACCGCGTCTGGCGCGACAGGCATTTGTCTTTGCCTTTGCCCTGGGCTCGGTGTTCTCGATCAGCCGGATGATGCAGGGCGCGCACTTCTTTTCGCACAACGTGTGGACGGCGATTTTCTGCTGGCTGATTTGTCTGGGATCGTATTACTGGGTGCTGTATCGCCCGGCGGTGAAGGCTGAATCGGTGGTCAACACACAACCGGTCAGCGTCTGAACTGACGTCATCGCTGGCAAGCCAGCTCCCACAGGGATCTCCAGTGTTCAGAGATGCCATGAGCAGCAGTGATCACTGTGGGAGTCTGGCTTGCCAGCGATGGCCGCGCTCAGGTTTCAGGTGAACCTCAAATCAGCGGCAATAAAAAACCCCGCCTGCTTATCGCAGGCGGGGTTTTTGCGTTACGGGGTAAGGCTGGGTTACATCATGCCGCCCATGCCACCCATGCCGCCCATGTCTGGCATACCGCCGCCAGCGCCGCCGTCTTTCTTCGGTGCATCGGCAATTGCAGCTTCGGTAGTCAGGATCAGACCGCCGATCGAGGCTGCAGCTTGCAGAGCCGAACGGGTAACCTTGGTTGGATCCAGGATGCCCATTTCGATCATGTCGCCGTATTCGCCAGTCGCAGCGTTGTAACCGAAGTTACCTTTGCCGTTTTTGACTTCGTTGACGACTACGCTTGGCTCGTCGCCGCTGTTGGCAGCGATCTGACGCATCGGCGCTTCAACAGCGCGACGCAGCACAGCAATACCGACGTTCTGGTCAGCGTTGTCGCCGGTCAGTTCGGTCAGGGCTTCCAGTGCACGGATCAGCGCAACGCCACCGCCAGGTACCACGCCTTCTTCAACGGCTGCGCGGGTTGCGTGCAGGGCGTCTTCAACGCGGGCTTTCTTCTCTTTCATTTCTACTTCGGAACCAGCGCCAACCTTGATCACTGCAACGCCGCCGGACAGTTTGGCCAGACGCTCTTGCAGTTTTTCACGGTCGTAGTCCGAGGAAGTTTCGGCAACCTGAGCACGGATCTGAGCGATACGCGCTTCGATGTCGGTTGCTACGCCAGCACCGTCAACGATGATGGTGTTTTCCTTGGAGATGGTCACGCGCTTGGCGCTGCCCAGGTTTTCCAGGGTGGCTGCTTCCAGGCTCAGGCCGATCTCTTCGGAGATAACGGTACCGCCGGTCAGAACAGCGATGTCCTGCAGCATGGACTTGCGACGGTCGCCGAAGCCTGGAGCCTTGACGGCTGCAACTTTGACGATGCCACGCATGTTGTTCACAACCAGAGTCGCCAGGGCTTCGCCTTCAACGTCTTCCGATACGATCAGCAGTGGACGGCCGGCTTTGGCAACGGCTTCCAGTACTGGCAGCATTTCGCGGATGTTCGAGATCTTTTTGTCGACCAGCAGAACCAGCGGGCTCTCCAGTTCGGCAACCATGGTCTCAGGCTTGTTGACGAAGTACGGGGACAGGTAGCCACGGTCGAACTGCATGCCTTCTACAACCGACAGTTCGTTTTCCAGGCCAGTGCCTTCTTCAACGGTGATCACGCCTTCTTTACCGACTTTTTCCATGGCTTCGGCAATGATTTCGCCGATGGAGCTGTCGGAGTTGGCCGAGATAGTACCGACCTGAGCGATTGCCTTGGTGTCAGCGCATGGCTTGGACAGGTTCTTCAGCTCTTTGACGATAGCGATGGTCGCTTTGTCGATACCGCGCTTGAGGTCCATCGGGTTCATGCCGGCAGCGACGGCTTTCAGGCCTTCGTTGACGATCGACTGAGCCAGAACGGTGGCGGTGGTAGTACCGTCGCCTGCGTCATCGTTGGCACGGGAGGCAACGTCTTTGACCAGCTGCGCGCCCATGTTTTCGAAACGGTCTTCGAGTTCGATTTCTTTGGCGACGGAAACGCCGTCCTTGGTGATGGTCGGAGCGCCGAAGCTCTTCTCGATGATCACGTTACGGCCTTTCGGGCCCAGGGTCGCTTTTACCGCGTCAGCCAGGACGTTAACGCCCTTGAGCATTTTCTTACGGGCGGAATCGCCAAACAGAACTTCTTTAGCAGCCATGATCGATATTCCTTAAATACTTTGTAGTAGCGGGAAAATGGACGGGGTAATCAGCCTTCGATAACGGCGAGAATTTCGTTCTCGCTCATTACCAACAGGTCTTCGCCGTCGACTTTCACAGTGTTGCTGCCGGAGTAAGGACCGAACACAACCTTGTCGCCTTCCTTAACGGACAGTGCGCGCACTTCGCCGTTTTCCAGAGCTTTGCCCGGGCCTACAGCGAGAATCACACCGTGGTTGGCTTTTTCAGCAGCCGAACCTGGCAGGACGATACCGCCAGCGGTTTTCTTTTCTTCTTCGCTGCGACGGATTACGACGCGGTCATGCAGAGGACGAAGCTTCATTGTCGATCTCTCCTAATTGTGGTTTTCATCGGCCGGTGTATTCCCGGCGGGTTTAACAAATCCGGCCTTCGCCGGGTGCGCCTCGTCGAGCGAGACGCGGAAGTCTGACTGGCGCAAATGCCAGAAACCTTTCGGTGACCGTTACATAAGGGCGCATAAGCTTATTACAAGGGCGAACGCAGAAAATTTTTCATCGCAGCGCCCGGATGCAGCCCACATAAAAACCCGGCACCCGAGGGTGCCGTGTCGATCCAGGTGTCACTTGGTGTCGCGGTGTTCGAACTCGCCTTCGATCACGTTGGGCTCACGGCCCACCGTATCGCGTGGGGCAGGCCCGCCGCGTGGTTGCAGATCGTCAGCAAACGCACGTTGGCGCATCGCCTGATCTTCGGCGCGCTGGCGCATTTTATTGGCCAGCAGTCGACGCGTGAACGGCAGCAGCATCACCAGACCGACCACGTCGCTGATGAAGCCCGGCAGAATCAACAAACCACCGGCCAGTGCCAGCATCAGACCTTCAAGCATGGTTTGCGCAGGCAGTTCGCCGCGGTTCAGGCTTTCACGGGCACGCAGTGCAGTGGCCAAGCCGGCGACGCGCAGCACGAATACCCCGAACATCGAGCCGAGAATGATCAGTAGCAGGGCCGGGAAGAACCCGATAGCCCCTGCCACTTTGACGAATACGAACAGCTCCAGCACCGGAAACAGCAGAAAGAGCAACAAAAAAGGGCGCATCTAACTTTCCTCTACGCAAGAAATGCCTTGCAGTAAGCCTTAGATGACGTCGCCCTTTCGTGAATTCAAGCGTCGGCCACTGCATTTTTTGGCCAATGCTCGGCGTGAGCCAGAGAAACCAAGGCTTCGCGCACTTGTATCGGCGTATGACATGGTGCTTGAAACGGCAACCAGTACAGCGCCTGACCGATGCGCAGGTGCATGCCTTCGGTGTCGATCCCGGCCAGTTGCGCCGGCACGGTTTTCGGCAGCCCGGCCAGATCGACGTAGTGCGCGATGGCTTTGGCGTGGTCGCTGTTCATGTGTTCGACCATGCTGATCTCGGCTTTGCCGGCGAACGGGTTGGCCAAGGTCAGTTGATCGACCCAGTGAATGGCGCCGAAACCACCGATGTAGCGATGGCGCACCGGATTCAGCACCCAGAAATCGAAATCGTGAGCCTTGTGGTAGTTCTGCGAGTCGGGGAAGTAGCGGTAATAACGCTCGGCCGCCGCTTCAATGCTGGCGGTGTCTTCAAGCTTTTGCGCTTCGGCCAGATAGGTCAGGCGACCAACGGCCTGCACGTCATCTGCCTCGCGCTCCCCCACCAACATCGAGCATTTCGGGTCTTTTTGCAGATTGTGCGTGTGCTGGGCGATGCGGCTGATCAGGATCAACGGCCGGCCCTGCTCGTCCAGGCAATACGGCACGACGGAGCCAAAGGGAAAACCGGGCATGGATTTAGAGTGGGTCGAGAGCACTCCACGGTATTCCTTGAGAAGCAATTCTCGGGCATTCTTCGCCACTTCAACGCTCAATTTATGACTCCTTAAATAGAATCCGTCGAAAAAACGGACAGGTGCGCGGGATATGTTCCGCTCACCATCGGGCAATTCTCATGTGCAGCCAGGCCACATCGGGCGCAGATCGAGAGGCTCTCTAAAGGAAATCCACTCTGACCTGCTATCGGGGCATGCGAATGCAACTCAACGACAAAGTAATCATTATCACTGGCGGTTGCCAGGGTTTGGGCCGTTCGATGGCCGAGTATTTCGCCGGCAAAGGCGCGAAGCTGGCGCTGGTCGATCTGAACCAGGAAAAGCTCGACGACGCAGTCGCCGCCTGCAAAGCCAAAGGGGTCGAGGCCCGCAGCTACCTGTGCAACGTCGCCAATGAAGAACAGGTAGAGCACATGGTCGCGCAGGTCGCCGCCGATTTCGGCGCGATCCATGGTTTGATCAACAACGCAGGGATTCTGCGCGACGGCCTGCTACTGAAGGTCAAGGACGGCGAAATGACCAAGATGAGCCTGGCCCAATGGCAGGCGGTGATCGACGTCAACCTGACCGGCGTATTCCTCTGCACGCGCGAAGTCGCAGCAAAAATGGTCGAGCTGAAGACCGGCGGCGCAATCATCAACATCTCGTCGATATCCCGCGCAGGCAACGTTGGCCAGACCAACTATTCCGCGGCCAAGGCCGGTGTGGCAGCGGCGACCGTGACGTGGGCCAAGGAACTGGCGCGTTATGGCATTCGCGTAGCGGGCATTGCGCCGGGCTTCATCGAAACCGAGATGACCCTGGGCATGAAGCCGGAAGCGCTGGAGAAGATGACCGCGGGAATTCCGCTCAAGCGCATGGGCAAGCCGGAAGAGATCGCCCATTCGGCGGCGTACATCTTCGAGAACGACTACTACACCGGTCGGATTCTGGAGATGGATGGCGGGTTGCGTATCTGACTGACACTACAAAACCAATGTGGGAGCGAGCCTGCTCGCGAAAGCGCAGTGTCAGACAACCTCTTCGTTGACTGACACTTCCTCTTCGCGAGCAGGCTCACTCCCACAGGTTTCCAAGCGTTGCTGAATTATCAATCGTCGCTGATGGTGATGTTCGGCATCGCGGGTGTTGCCGCTTCCTGCAACACAATCCGCGCGCCAACGTGGCGGGCCAGTTCCTGATAGACCATGGCAATCTGGCTGTCCGGCTCGGCGATCACCGTTGGCTTGCCGCCATCGGCCTGTTCACGGATCAGCATCGACAACGGCAGCGAGGCCAATAGCTCGACGCCGTACTGCGTCGCAAGCTTCTCACCACCACCTTCACCGAACAGATGCTCGGCATGGCCGCAATTGGAGCAGATGTGCACGGCCATGTTTTCCACCACGCCCAACACCGGAATGTTGACCTTGCGGAACATTTCCACGCCTTTGCGCGCGTCGAGCAAGGCCAGATCCTGCGGTGTGGTGACGATCACAGCGCCTGCCACCGGGACTTTCTGCGCCAGGGTCAACTGAATGTCGCCGGTGCCTGGCGGCATGTCGATCACCAGATAATCGAGATCGCCCCACGCGGTTTGCGTAACCAGTTGCAGCAATGCGCCGGAGACCATCGGCCCACGCCAGACCATTGGCGTGTTGTCGTCCGTCAGGAACGCCATCGACATGACTTCGACGCCGTGGGCCTTGAGCGGCACGAACCACTTCTGATCCTTGATTTCAGGGCGAGTGCGCTCGGGAATGCCGAACATGATGCCCTGACTCGGGCCATAGATATCGGCATCGAGAATCCCGACCTTGGCGCCTTCACGGGCCAGCGCCAACGCGAGGTTGGCAGCGGTGGTCGACTTGCCGACACCGCCCTTGCCCGACGCCACGGCCACCACGTTCTTGACGTTGGCCAGCCCCGGGATCTGCGCTTGAGCCTTGTGCGCAGCGATCACCGTGTTGACCTCGACTCTGGCAATCACTACGCCGTCGAGGTTTTCGATGGCCAGTTGCAGCAATTGCGCCCAGCCGCTTTTGAACAGGCCGGCGGCGTAACCGATTTCCAGCTGCACATTGACGCGGTCACCGACGATCTCGATGTTTTTCACGCAACCGGCGCTGACCGGGTCCTGGTTCAGGTAAGGGTCGGTGTATTGGCTGAGGACGGCTTCCACCGCTGCGCGAGTGACGGCACTCATGGGCAACTCCGATAACAAGACTGGGAAAAGATGGCGAGTATCGTACCTGAATGAAACAGGTGCACAGGGTGAAAAATATGCGCCAGCGCTTTATAGTGGCCGACCTCCGTTTCATCAAGTAGCGAAGCCCCACATGTCCGAGCCACGCAAGATCCTCGTCACCAGCGCCCTGCCCTACGCCAACGGTTCGATCCACCTTGGCCACATGCTGGAATACATCCAGACCGATATGTGGGTGCGCTTCCAGAAGCATCGCGGCAATCAATGCATCTACGTCTGCGCCGACGACGCCCACGGTTCGGCGATCATGCTGCGCGCAGAAAAGGAAGGCATCACCCCGGAACAACTGATCGCCAACGTGCAGGCTGAACACAGCGCCGACTTTGCCGAGTTCCTGGTTGATTTCGACAACTTCCACTCCACTCACGCCGAAGAAAACCGTGAGCTGTCGAGCCAGATCTACCTCAAGCTGCGTGACGCAGGGCACATCGCCCAACGTTCAATCACGCAATATTTCGACCCGGAAAAGAAAATGTTCCTGGCCGACCGCTTCATCAAGGGCACCTGCCCGAAATGCGGCACTGAAGACCAGTACGGCGACAACTGCGAAAAATGCGGTGCGACCTACGCACCGACTGATCTGAAGGATCCGAAGTCGGCAATCTCTGGCGCCACCCCGGTGCTCAAGGATTCCCAGCACTTCTTCTTCAAACTGCCGGACTTCCAGGAAATGCTGCAAGGCTGGACCCGCAGCGGCACCTTGCAGGACGCCGTGGCCAACAAGATCGCCGAATGGCTGGACGCCGGCCTGCAACAGTGGGACATCTCCCGCGATGCGCCGTACTTCGGGTTCGAGATCCCGGGCGAGCCGGGCAAGTATTTCTACGTATGGCTGGATGCGCCAATCGGCTACATGGCCAGCTTCAAGAATCTGTGCGACCGCACGCCGGATCTGGACTTCGACGCGTTCTGGGCCAAGGACTCCACTGCCGAGCTGTACCACTTCATCGGCAAGGACATCGTCAACTTCCACGCCCTGTTCTGGCCAGCCATGCTCGAAGGCGCCGGTTACCGCAAACCGACCGCAATCAACGTACACGGCTACCTGACCGTCAACGGCCAGAAGATGTCCAAGTCGCGCGGCACCTTTATCAAGGCCCGCACGTACCTGGATCACCTGTCGCCGGAATACCTGCGCTACTACTACGCGGCCAAACTGGGCCGTGGCGTCGACGACCTCGACCTGAACCTCGAAGACTTCGTGCAGAAGGTCAACTCCGACCTGGTCGGCAAAGTCGTCAACATCGCCAGCCGTTGCGCCGGCTTCATTCAAAAGGGCAATGCCGGCCTGCTGGTCGACAACAATGCCGCGCCGGAGCTGACCGAGGCTTTCCTCGCCGCCGCGCCAAGCATCGCCGACGCTTATGAAGCCCGCGACTTCGCCCGTGCCATGCGCGAAACCATGGCCCTGGCCGACCGCGCCAACGCCTGGATCGCCGACAAGGCACCGTGGTCGCTGAACAAGCAGGAAGGCAAACAGGATGAAGTCCAGGCGATCTGCGCCACCGGCATCAACCTGTTCCGCCAACTGGTGATTTTCCTCAAGCCGGTGCTGCCACTGCTGGCCGCCGATGCCGAGGCGTTCCTCAACGTCGCCCCGTTGACCTGGAACGACCACACCACCCTGCTGGCCAATCATCAGCTCAACGAATTCAAGCCGTTGATGACCCGCATCGACCCGGTAAAAGTACAAGCCATGAGCGACGCCTCCAAAGAAGACCTGACCGCCAGCCAGACCGATACCGGCGTAGCCGCCCCTGCGGGCAACGGCGAGCTGGCCAAGGATCCGCTGTCGCCGGAAATCGACTTCGACGCATTCGCTGCGGTCGACCTGCGCGTTGCGCTGATCATCAAGGCAGAAGCCGTGGAAGGTGCCGATAAGCTGTTGCGCCTGACCCTGGATATCGGTGACGAGCAACGCAACGTGTTCTCCGGGATCAAGAGCGCTTATCCGGACCCATCCAAGCTCGACGGTCGCCTGACCATGATGATCGCCAACCTAAAGCCGCGGAAAATGAAGTTCGGTATTTCCGAAGGCATGGTGATGGCAGCAGGCCCTGGTGGTGAGGAAATCTACCTGCTGAGCCCGGACAGCGGCGCCAAGCCAGGTCAGCGCATCAAGTAAGACTCTGCGGCAAATCGATCCCACAGGCGTGCGCGCATGCCTGTGGGATTTTTCATATCTGGCCCACTCACCGTCGCTGCCGGATAATGCCTAACCTTATGAGACATCCGCCCGTTTTGCCGGCAGCCCCATGACCGAACTCGTGCTTACGCTTATCAGTGCCGCGCTGCTCAACAACTTCGTGTTGCACTGGCCGCTGGGCGTCGATCCGCTGTTGGCGGGCAGTCGTCGGCAGGTGCATGCGCTGGGGCTGGCGACGTTGTGCCTGATGGTCATCGTCGGCGTGGTTGGCTACACAGTCTGGCACTGGTTGCTGGTACCCCTGCAACTGCAAGCGCTGCGCATGTTCGTGTTTTTGCCATTAAGCGTGTTGCTGATCGCGCCGTTGCTGAAACTGTTGGCGCGCGGGTTGCCAAACCTGCCGTTCGAGGGTTTGTGGCCGCTGTTGCTGGGCAACGCCGGCGTGCTTGGGCTGGCGCTGATCAATGCGCAGAGCGATCAAGGCCTGCTGCACGCGACAGCAATGAGCCTCGGTGCCGGGCTGGGTTTCTGGCTGGTGCTGAGTCTGTTCAGCGATTTGCGTGAGCGTACAACCGACAACGATATTCCCCTGCCCTTTCGCGGCCTGCCGATCGACCTGATCGGCGCCGGACTGATCGCAGTGATTTTTCTCGGATTCAGTGGACTGATCAAAACATGAGTCTGATTCAACGCATCGACGCCCTTCTGCCGCAGACACAGTGCGGCAAGTGCGGGCATCCAGGATGCAAACCTTACGCACAGGGCATCGTCGACGGCGAGCCGATCAACAAATGCCCGCCGGGTGGTGATGAAACCATCGCGGCGCTGGCCGAACTGTTGAAAGTGCCGGTGCTGGAACTGGACGTCAGTCGCGGTTCGGCGCCAGCGCAAGTGGCTTACATCCGCGAAGCAGAATGCATCGGCTGCACCAAGTGCATTCAGGCCTGCCCGATTGATGCCATCGTCGGCGCGGCGAAATTGATGCACACCGTTCTGATCGACGAATGCACCGGTTGCGATCTGTGCGTGGCGCCCTGCCCGGTGGACTGCATCGAAATGCATCCCCTGCCACCGAGCACACTGCCGGTGGTCGGTGGCCTCGCGTTCAGTCTTGAAGAACAGCGCGCGCGCGCCGCCAAACGTGATCACGCCCGCCAGCGCTTTGAACGACGCAATGCCCGTCTGCAACGCGAAGAACAACACAAACAGGCTGAGCGCGAGGCGCGAGCCAAGCGCGCCGCTCAATCTGAAGTGACAACGCTCGACCCGGTGCAAGCTGCACTGGAACGCGTGCGCGCGCAAAAATCCGCAGGCGCCGACGCCGCACTGAAAAAAGCCAAGATCGATGTCGCGATGAGCCGTGCGCAACTGCATAAATCGCTGAAAGCCTTCGGCCATCCGCCGACCTTTGAACAGCAGTCGCAATTGATCGTATTGCAGCAGCAATTCGAAGTGGCTGAACAGGCTTTGGCCAAACTCGAAAGCAGCGCACCCGCCACTCCGCCAGCGCCGGCGAAAGACGCAGACCTGAAACGGGCAAAAATTCAATTGGCCATGCGCCGCGCCGAACTGAAAAAGGCCCAGACCGCCGAAGCGCCGACCGAGCAGATTGCCACGCTGGAACAGGCGTTACGTGACGCCGAGCAAGCCCTTCACGCCGCCGAAGCGGCCAGCGATCAGCCTGTGCCTGACCTGGTGCGCGTGGAAAAACGCCCGATCGACAGCCAACTTCGTCAGTTGAAAACCGAATTGGCCTACGCCCGCGCGGACCTGAACAAACTCGAACGACGCGCTGACACCCCGGCCGAAACCCTCGACAAGGCCCGCGCCCGCCTGCAGGACGCCGAGCGCCAGGTGCAAGACCATGTCGCCCCTTGAGACACCCGACGATCGCCTGCAACAGGCGATGAGACTGGTGCTGCTTGCCATGCTGCCGGGACTGCTGAGCTTTTTGTGGTTTTACGGATGGGGCGTATTGATCAATCTGATCCTTTGCGTCACCTGCGCACTGGCGGTCGAGGCAGGCGTGGCACGCCTGCGCGGGCAAGCGTTGCAGCCGCTGCTCGGTGACGGCAGCGCACTGGTCAGCGCGACTTTGCTGGCCGTCGCCCTGCCGCCCTATTGCCCTTGGTGGCTGACTATCACGGCGACCGCCGCAGGTCTGCTGTTTGGCAAACATCTGTACGGCGGCGTGGGCAAAAACCCGTTCAATCCGGCCATGCTCGGTTTTGCCTTGGTCATCGTGATGTTCCCGCAGCCAATGACCCAATGGCCGGCCCATGGCATGGCGCTGCTCGACGCCTTGCAGCAGGTATTCAATCCGGCGCAGGTCCCGGACGCCTGGGTTCAGGCCACGGCCCTGGACAGCCTGCGCATCAATAAAAGCCTGATCATCGATGAATTGTTCGCCGCCAACCCGGCCTTCGGGCGCTTCGGCGGGCGTGGCGTGGAATGGATCAATCTGGCGTTTCTCGCCGGCGGGCTGTTTCTGCTGCAACGGCGAGTATTCGGCTGGCACGCGCCCGTCGGTATGCTCGCCAGCCTGTTTTTAGTCAGCCTGCTGTGCTGGAACGGCTCGGGCTCGGACTCCCACGGTTCGCCGCTGTTTCATCTGCTGAGCGGTGCCACCATGCTCGGCGCATTTTTCATCATCACCGAACCGGTATCCGGGGCAAAAAATGCACTGGCGCGCGTGCTGTTCGGCGCCGGAGTCGGGCTGCTGACTTACCTGATCCGCACCTGGGGTGGTTACCCGGACGGCGTCGCGTTCGCGGTGCTGTTAATGAATCTCTGCGTGCCGGCACTCGAGCGTTTTGCCCTGAGCCGACAGGCACCGGTGCGCCCATGAACCGCACAAAGAGCGCACTCACGCTGCTGCTGTTGGCTTTCGTCGGCATCACGGCGACGTATCTTGTGCAACGCAGCAATGCGCCGCAGATTGCCGCCGAACAGCGTCTGCTCGACAGTCGCAAACTGCTCGACGTGCTCGCACCGGACAGCTACGACAATCAACCACTCGAACAGCCGCTGGCCCTGGCGGACGTTGCCTTGAGCCACAGCACACTCACCGGTGGCTATCGCGCGAGCAAAGCCGGGCGACCGGTCGCGGTGTTGCTGCGCAGCCGCAGCAAGGGTTATACAGGCAGCATCGAACTGCTGATTGCCATTGATGACCATGGAAAATTGCTGGGGGTAAAAACCCTCAAGCAAAATGAAACGCCCGCGCTCGGCGGACATCTGGGCGAATGGCCGAATGCATGGCTTTCGTTATTTGTCGGGAAATCGAGTGATGAGCCGACAGATGCCGGTTGGGCGCTCAAAAAGGATCAGGGGCAATTCGACCAAATGGCCGGTGCGACCATCACCTCCCGTGCAGTGGTCAACGCTGTCCATGACGCTCTGCGTTACTTTGACCAACATCGTGTGGCATTGCTGGGGAGCCCACCATGAACCGCACGGCGCACGTGGCGAATTCATTGATGCTCATGCTTTTGCTCGGGACGACGAGTTCGTTGGCTGGCGCGCTGGGCGCGATCTTGATGTTCGCAGTGGTAGTGGGCGCCTATGGCTTGTGCATGTCTTTTTTACGCTCGCGCCTGACGCCTGCGGCCACCTGGTCAGCAGCCCTGCTGCTCGCCGCGACGCTGACCAGTTGTGCCGAGGTTTTCGCGCAGCGCTGGTTTCTTCCGTGGCATCAGGCTTTTGGTCTGTATGCGGGATTGATTGCCTTGCAGTGCCTGGTACTCGAACACAACGGATTTTTCCGCCAGACACCGAGCGAGCGCCTCAAGCTAAGCGGTATGTTCAGCGCCTTGATGGTGATACTCGCCGTTGTGCGTGAACTCGCAGGCCAGGGTCGCTTGGGCCGAGGACTGCTCGAACAGTGGCAAGGTCTGGTTTTATTCAGCGAGGGCCTGCCTCTGGCAACCCTGGTTCCCGGCGCGCTGATTATGTTGGGCCTGCTGCTCGCGGCCCGTCAGGCCTGGACTCGCTCGAACTCAATTCCCAAGGAAACGCATCGCCCATGAATGCCGCAAAACGTCTTGAGATTTTCCGCCGACTGCACGAAGACAATCCCGAGCCGAAAACCGAACTGGCCTACTCCTCGCCCTTCGAATTGCTGATTGCGGTGATTCTTTCGGCGCAGTCGACCGACGTTGGCGTAAACAAGGCGACGGCCAAGCTGTACCCGGTCGCCAACACCCCGGCAGCGATCTACGCGCTGGGCGTCGACGGGCTGTCCGAATACATCAAGACCATCGGCCTCTACAACAGCAAGGCCAAAAATGTCATCGAGACGTGCCGCTTGCTGGTCGAACGCCACAACGGTGAAGTGCCGCAAACACGTGAGGAGCTCGAAGCTTTGCCCGGTGTCGGCCGAAAGACCGCCAACGTGGTGCTCAACACGGCTTTCCGTCAGCTGACCATGGCCGTAGACACGCACATCTTCCGAGTCAGCAACCGCACAGGCATAGCTCCCGGCAAAAATGTGGTCGAGGTGGAAAACAAGCTTATGAAGTTTGTACCAAAGCAATTCCTGCTCGATTCCCACCACTGGCTGATTCTTCACGGACGCTACGTGTGTCTGGCCCGCAAGCCGCGGTGCGGCAGTTGCCGAATCGAAGACTTGTGCGAATACAAACAAAAAACATCGGACGATTGATCGTTATAGAAATAAATGAGTGATCGATTGAAAAAATCTTTTTTACCCGCCGCCGGAATGTCGATATAAGGGGCGCCAACGGCAGTCTTAGGGTGGGAGTTAATCTGATGAGTACTGATAAAGAGGAACTGGAACTGGAAGTGGATGATGACCCCGCGGACGACGCCGAACCCGTGGTTGAAGTCGCCAAGACCAACCTGAGCAAACGCCGCACGATCGACAACCTGCTGGAGGAGCGCCGACTACAAAAGAAGTTGGCCGATTACGACTTTGATTTCTGATATTTGAAAGCCTCCCGAAACGGAGGCTTTTTCGCTTTTGATGGCTAGCTGAATTCGATCGGCCCATGACCCCGTCAGCGACTGAAGTATTCAGACAAGCCCGTTTCGCTGGGCCAGCTCGATCAGATCAACCAGTGAACGCGCATTGAGTTTCAGCAACAAGCGAGTCTTGTAGGTACTCACTGTCTTGTTACTCAAAAACATTCCATCGGCGATTTCCTTGTTGGTCTTACCCCGCGCCAACTGTTGCAGAACCATCATCTCGCGCCCGGAAAGGCGATCCACCATGTCTGCTTCACTGGCATTGCCCAGGCTGGTACGTACCGTGTGCAACGCCTGATTGGGAAAATAACTGTAGCCAGATAAAACAGCTTTGATCGCACTTAGCAATTCGGTCAAATCCTGCTGTTTGCATACATAACCCGCCGCCCCCGACTGCATGCACCGCATTGAAAAATGACCCGGCGCCTGGGAAGTCAATACCAGGACTTTAATAGGCATTGCGACCGACGTCAGTCGTGCAATTACTTCCAGACCATCAAGTTTCGGTATTCCAATATCCAGAATGACAATATCCGGCATTTGTTCGCGAGCCAGTTGTAATGCATCCACGCCGTTATCCGTTTCTGCAATGACTTCGTAGCCATGACGTTCCATCAGCATACGTACCGCAAGACGAATGACGGGGTGGTCATCCACGATCAGCACTTTATTCATGGGCAAGTCCAGTTTCGCTGTTCGAATTTTTAGAACACGCACAATAGCCCAGCCATTTGCTCTATGGCATGTCAGGTCTCTCATGCACTTGCATCGAGAGACGTCCCCTACAGCCATCGAGGAATATTCCTACAAAAAACCCGTATCACTATAAACATCCGACAAAAAAACTCTTTCACCAGTCTGCAAAACTTTCGATTTTCACTTGTAACAGTGCGCGACCAATATCTGCCGAAGAACAGCCTCGAAAGCCGTTTTCATGACAGCCAATCGGTAGCACGGTGCGAAATGCCTGCATAACATCTGAAATATTGCGCAATTCAGAAACATCAAGCAATGACGGCAATCTCCTACAAACCTCTTGTACAAGTCAGAAAACCATAAACACTTGAAACAAGATATTTATATTCAAACAAATACTTTTGCTATACATAGAAAACACCAAACCCCAACTTACCCACAAACTAAAACATACAACCCATTCATGACGCACCACCTCAACAGGAGAGCAAGAGCATGTTAAAAATCAGAAAGAGAATTACTAATCCGATGACGGTTATCGCCATATTTGCCGCAATTTCGGAAGGCTCCGCCGCGGTATCTTTGCCATTTCTTGACAACGAAGATCGAGAGATTTACGTCTGGTTTCTTATTAGCTTCCCATTTTACTTGTTATTTCTTTTCTTCATCACTTTGAACTTCAATCACCGCACGCTTTATTCACCCTCAGATTTCGGCAAGGACAAAAGCTTTTTAAAAGTCATCGACAATGATGACCGCGACAGCAAACGGAACCCGCCGCCGCATGAGCCCGATACACAGGCGACTTTCGGGATATCAAGTCATATCGTCCCCAGCGAAGCCTCTACTGCAGGGCGCAGGGACTCGTGCAAAGTCCATAATGCATCCGACCCGCCGTCTGGCATCAGCGCGAAGCCGACCCTGAAGGTTCAATACAGCCTTCAGCTGTCCGCACCTTTCAGCAACCTGCACATCATTGATGCACGAGATATTGATGCGTCGAGAGAACTCGCCACAATTCTGGAAAGAATCCGACGAGCCGACAGGAAAACGGTGCGGGTCATCATATTTCTTTCCAACCATGTGTCGGACGTTTCACTGACGAAAAGAGCGCTACTGCGGATCAGGCATGCGAAGAAAGGCTCAGGCACAACACTCTGTATTATTTACAATCTGTGTTCACAGACGGTCACACTGTTGGGAAGAGCTTGAAGATTGCGGCATTGCACCGCATGCAAATGGACAAGGAACATTGCAACGAAGTGTTGGACAAAAGAATTCTGTAAAAAAAGGGCGGCCCGTCTGGAAGACGGGGCCGCCCTTTTATTGCGCGTCAGTCTGAAAAATCAGAACAACTTGCGGCCCTTGTTGGCAGCAATGCGCATGCGCAGCGCGTTGAGCTTGATGAAGCCCGCCGCGTCGGCCTGGTTGTAAGCACCGCCATCCTCTTCGAAGGTCGCGATGTTGGCATCGAACAGCGAATCGTCGGACTTGCGGCCCGTCACGATCACGTTGCCTTTGTACAACTTCAGGCGAACCACACCATTCACGCTGGTCTGGGAAGCGTCGATCATCTGTTGCAGCATCAGACGCTCAGGGCTCCACCAGTAACCGGTGTAGATCAGGCTGGCGTACTTTGGCATCAGCTCGTCTTTCAGGTGAGCGACTTCGCGGTCCAGGGTGATCGATTCAATGGCGCGGTGAGCACGCAGCATGATCGTACCGCCCGGAGTCTCGTAGCAACCGCGGGACTTCATGCCGACATAACGGTTTTCGACGATGTCGAGACGGCCGATACCGTGAGCACCACCGATCTTGTTCAGCGTCGCCAGCACGGTGGCCGGGGTCATTTCGACGCCGTCCAGCGCAACGATGTCGCCGTTACGGTAGGTCAGTTCCAGGTACTGCGGGGTGTCGGGAGCCTTCTCCGGGGAGACGGTCCAACGCCACATGTCCTCTTCGTGCTCGGTCCAGGTGTCTTCCAGCACGCCGCCTTCATAGGAGATGTGCAGCAGGTTGGCGTCCATCGAGTACGGGGATTTCTTTTTGCCGTGGCGCTCGATCGGGATCGCGTGCTTCTCGGCGTAGTCCATCAGCTTCTCGCGGGACAGCAGGTCCCACTCACGCCACGGCGCGATCACTTTCACGCCTGGTTTGAGCGCGTACGCACCCAGTTCGAAACGCACCTGATCGTTGCCCTTGCCGGTGGCGCCATGGGAAATGGCGTCAGCGCCGGTTTCGTTGGCGATTTCGATCAGGCGCTTGGCGATCAGTGGACGTGCGATGGAAGTACCCAGCAGGTACTCGCCCTCGTAAACGGTGTTGGCGCGGAACATCGGGAACACGAAGTCACGCACGAATTCTTCGCGCAGATCGTCGATGTAGATTTCTTTGACGCCCATGGCCTGAGCCTTGGCGCGGGCCGGCTCGACCTCTTCGCCTTGACCGAGATCAGCGGTGAAGGTCACCACTTCACAGTTATAAGTATCCTGCAGCCACTTGAGGATCACCGAAGTGTCCAGGCCGCCGGAATACGCCAGAACGACCTTGTTTACGTCCGCCATGCCATCACTCCACGGGGTTCTACGGAAAGCCGAGGAGTCTACCGCCCAAACGCGATAATTTACAGAGGCGCGACAGCTTAAGACGACAAAGCGACAGAATCTGTCGAAGGCGCGACGATGACCGGCGGGTCAGGAAGTTGCCGCAGCGTTCGCTGGCGTGCTGGCAGTGGGTGCAGGTGCGGTCGTCGGGGCTACTCGCGCAAGGTGCACGTTGACCCGACGGTTCTTCGCGCGGTTGCTCGCATTGGTGTTAGGAACCAATGGGTAGCGCTCACCATGGAAACGCACGGTGATCTGCGATTCCTGAATGCCGTTCGCCTTGAAGAAATCAACCACGGCCAAGGCCCGACGACGGGACAGTTCGCGATTGGTCAGACGATTGCCGCTGTTGTCCGAGTGGCCATCGAGTTCGATGTGATTAACCGTCGGATCAGCCTTCATGTACTCGAGCATCACTTGCAGCTTGGCCTTGGCAGCGGCATCGAGCTCGATACCTTCGCCGGGGAAGCCGATCTGCGATTGTTTAACCTGTTCGAAATTCTGCGGCAGCAATTTCGCCACACAGCCCTGGTAATCGTTGAAGGCCTTGTTGAACCTGACCGGCAACAAACGCACTTCCGAGACCCGACCATCGCCCGAGGCGCGACGGACAACAGGACTGCGCCCATCCATCAGACCACTGATCAAGCCGCCGGCCTGAGACTGCGAGCTGTTGAACAGGACGTTGCCGCTGCCCAGTCTTACGGTGCCCAGGTTGATGTCGCCGCGCCCCGGCTGCCACGGTGCTGCGGCGGCGAGCAACGTCGCCGAACCGCCGCCGAGCATGGCGTTGTAGGCATTCAGACGGAAGATCGCCTGTTCGCCGGCCTTGCGCACGAACTCACCCGAGCCGAAATCCGTGATCGGTTGTGTCAGACGGCACTCGAACTTGTCGCCGGCGACCGTCCACTCAATGTTCTCCAGGCGAGTCTGGTACGTAAGCGCCATCGCAGGAAAACTGGCAAACACACTGAGCAAGGCTAAATATCGCTGGCGCACGGGAGGCTCCATTGGCTTCTGAAACACAAAGACCGATTCACACTACGTTTACGGCATACCTACGGGATATCGGAAGGTTCCCGCAAAACTTGATAGCGAGTGCCTGCAAGAGTCTTTTCCGGTAGCATTCGCCTCAGTTTGACCCGCCTGGAATCCCCTCATGTCCGACCGCCTGACCCTGCTGCGTCCCGACGACTGGCATATTCATCTTCGCGATGGTGCCGTGTTGACCAATACCGTTGCCGATGTTGCGCGCACGTTTGGTCGCGCCATCATCATGCCCAACCTGGTACCACCGGTGCGCAACGCCGCTGAAGCCGACGGCTATCGCCAGCGGATTCTCGCTGCCCGCCCGGCCGGCAGTCGCTTTGAGCCGTTGATGGTGCTGTACCTTACCGACCGCACCCAGCCCGAAGAAATTCGCGAGGCCAAGGCCAGCGGTTTCGTGCACGCCGCCAAGCTGTACCCGGCCGGCGCCACCACCAATTCGGATTCTGGCGTCACCAGCATCGACAAGATCTTCCCGGCAATCGAGGCCATGGCCGAAGTCGGGATGCCGTTGTTGATTCACGGCGAAGTCACCCGTGGCGATGTCGACGTGTTCGACCGCGAAAAGATCTTCATCGATGAGCACATGCGTCGCGTGGTCGAGCGTTTCCCGACGCTCAAGGTTGTTTTCGAACACATCACCACCGCCGATGCCGTGCAGTTCGTCAACGAGGCCCCGGCCAACGTTGGCGCGACCATCACCGCGCATCACCTGCTGTACAACCGCAACCACATGCTGGTGGGCGGGATTCGGCCGCACTTCTACTGCCTGCCGATCCTCAAGCGCAACACCCATCAGGAAGCCCTTCTCGATGCCGCCACCAGCGGCAGCGCGAAGTTCTTCCTCGGCACCGACTCGGCGCCGCACGCCCAGCACGCCAAGGAAGCCGCTTGCGGCTGTGCTGGCTGCTACACCGCGTACGCCGCCATCGAGATGTATGCCGAAGCGTTTGAGCAACGCAATGCGCTGGACAAGCTCGAAGCGTTCGCCAGCCTCAATGGCCCGCGCTTCTATGGCCTGCCGGTGAACACCGATCGCATCACCCTGGTTCGTGACGAATGGACCGCCCCAACCAGCCTGCCCTTTGGCGAGCTGACCGTTATCCCGCTGCGCGCCGGTGAAAAACTGCGCTGGCGCCTGCTGGAGGAACACGCGTGAGTGAAGACCATTTCGACGACGAACTGGACGGTCAAAGTGGCGGCGGCGGTTCCCGTCACCCAATGGCAGCACGCTTTCGCGGCTACCTGCCGGTTGTTGTCGACGTAGAAACCGGTGGCTTCAATTCGGCCACCGATGCGTTGCTGGAGATTGCCGCGACTACTATCGCCATGGATGAAAAGGGTTTCGTTTATCCGGATCACACCTACTTCTTCCGTGTCGAGCCGTTCGAAGGCGCCAACATTGAAGCAGCAGCACTGGAGTTCACCGGCATCAAGCTGGACCACCCGCTGCGCATGGCTGTCAGCGAAGAGACGGCACTGACCGACATCTTCCGTGGCATTCGCAAGGCGCTGAAGGCCAACGGCTGCAAGCGCGCGATTCTGGTCGGCCACAACAGCAGCTTCGACCTTGGCTTCCTCAATGCCGCCGTTGCGCGACTGGACATGAAGCGCAATCCGTTCCACCCGTTCTCCAGTTTTGACACGGCGACGCTGGCCGGTCTGGCTTACGGCCAAACCGTACTGGCGAAAGCCTGTCAGGCGGCCGACATCGATTTCGACGGTCGTGAGGCGCACTCCGCGCGTTACGACACCGAGAAAACCGCCGAGCTGTTCTGTGGCATCGTCAATCGCTGGAAACAGATGGGCGGCTGGGAAGACTTCAACGACTGATCCTGGTCGGTTTTCTCCCGCGCGAAAAAAACCGGCCACGTGGGCCGGTTTTTTTTACCGCAACGTTGCGCCTTACAGGGCAGCAGCGTTCTCGGTCAGGTAAGCCGCAACGCCTTCTGGCGAAGCGTTCATGCCTTTGTCGCCTTTTTTCCAGTTGGCAGGGCAGACTTCGCCGTGCTCTTCGTGGAATTGCAGAGCATCGACCAGACGGATCAGCTCTTCCATGTTACGGCCCAGTGGCAGGTCGTTGATGATCTGCGAGCGGACAACGCCTTTGTCGTCGATCAGGAAGGCGCCACGGAAAGCCACGCCGCCTTCGGATTCAACGTCGTAAGCCTTGGCGATGTCGTGCTTCATGTCGGCAGCCATGGTGTATTTCACCTGGCCGATGCCGCCATTGTTCACTGGGGTGTTGCGCCATGCGTTGTGGGTGAAGTGCGAGTCGATCGACACAGCGATCACTTCAACGTTGCGTGCCTTGAAGTCAGCCATGCGGTTGTCCAGAGCGATCAGCTCGGACGGGCAGACGAAGGTGAAGTCCAGTGGGTAGAAGAACACCAGGCCGTATTTGCCTTTGATGGCCGAGGACAGGGTGAAGCTGTCAACGATCTCGCCATTGCCGAGTACGGCCGGGACGGTGAAGTCTGGGGCTTGTTTGCCTACGAGTACGCTCATTGATATCTCCTGGTGTAGAAACTTGAAGTTCAGGGTCCGGGCCAGCCTGCCACCCTCAGGCGACAGCCCTGTGACACGAACCCCCTTCGCAAGGGCCGACCATCATACACTGCGTTTTTCGCCTGTCCTTAACGGTTTTTCGCAGTTGCCGATCACAGGGCTGCATTTACGGGGCCAGGCAGATCGCCAGTAATCACCGTTCGTCAGTCATGGGCCGATTCGGTGAAAAGGCCTCGCAAAGCACTTTGACAATCATTCTCGTTATTATTAAGATCCATCGCAATTGAGTCACAACCAGCGACGGTTCTCACTTATGTATGTTTGTCTCTGCACTGGCGTCACCGACGGACAGATCCGCGAAGCGATCTATGAAGGTTGCTGCAGCTATAAAGAAGTCCGCCAGGCCACCGGCGTCGCCAGCCAGTGCGGCAAATGTGCCTGCCTTGCCAAGGAAGTGGTTCGCGAAACCCTGACCAAGCTGCAAACCGCCCAGGCCGCGATTCCTTATCCAGTAGAATTTACTGCTGCGTAACTACCCCTATTCCAAAGAACCGGACTTATGTCCGGTTTTTTTATGCCTGTAAATCAAGCGCTTAGGCTCCAGACGCGGAACACAAACATTCTTATTCCGATTAATTTTCATATATTATTCAATAACTTAGGTTTGACACTTATAAGTACGAAGCTCAAACTCCGCCTTATATACAGCTATTACAGGGCAGGACTCCGATCATGAAAGGCGACATTACAGTCATCCAGCATCTCAACAAGATCCTTGCCAATGAGCTGGTCGCGATCAATCAGTACTTCCTGCATGCGCGCATGTATGAAGATTGGGGCCTGAACAAGCTGGGCAAGCACGAGTACAAAGAATCCATCGACGAGATGAAGCACGCGGACAAGCTGATCAAGCGCATCCTGTTCCTCGAAGGTCTTCCAAACGTGCAGGACCTGGGCAAGCTGCACATCGGCGAGCACACCCAGGAAATGCTGGAGTGCGACCTGCGTATCGAGAAGACCGGCCACGCAGACCTGAAAGCCGCAATTGCCCATTGTGAAACCGTTGGCGACTTTGGCAGCCGTGAGCTGCTCGAAGATATCCTCGAATCCGAAGAAGAACATATCGACTGGCTGGAAACCCAACTGGGCCTGATCGGCAAAGTCGGTCTTGAGAACTATCTGCAATCGCAGATGGGCGAAGAGTGATTTAACACTCGCCAAATTCAAGACATTAAAAAGCCCCGCCCTCTTTCGAGGTGCGGGGCTTTTTATTGGCTGAAGATCAAAAGATCGCAGCCTCGTTTCACTCGACAGCCCCTACAAGGGGAGCGTGTGTCGAATGAACCGGAGGGGAAGCAAAGAAGCTTGCTTCCCTACAAGCCATCAGGCTTCGGACTTGTTCGCAGCAGCGGCTTCGACAGCAGCCTTGATGGTGCTTTGCAGCGAACCGTCTGCCGACATCTCGGTCATGATATCGCTACCGCCGACCAGTTCACCGCCGACCCACAGTTGCGGGAAAGTCGGCCAGTTGGCGTACTTTGGCAGGTTGGCGCGGATTTCCGGGTTCTGCAGGATGTCCACGTACGCAAACTTTTCACCACACGCCATCACAGCCTGTGCAGCTTTCGCGGAAAAGCCACATTGTGGGGCATTCGGCGAGCCTTTCATGTAAAGCAGAATGGTGTTGTTGGCAATCTGCTCTTTAATCGTTTCGATGATATCCATGGAGCACCTCGGCTGAACTTTCCGACTCACGGGTCGGCACGGTGGCGCATTGTAACGGAATCCCGAGCGCCATGCTCGGTCTCCCCGACAGACATGCTCAAGCCGCCGCCACGGTCACCGGCACACCATTGAGCGCCGCGTTCCCGGACAACTCGTCGAGCTGACATTCATCGGTCAGGTCATTGGCGCTCGATCCCGGTTGACTGCTGGCGATCGCCATCTGCACACCCGGACGCGCATGCCCCCAACCGTGCGGCAGGCTGACCACGCCTTTCATCATGTCGAGACTGCCGAGCACTTCCACTTCAATCTGCCCGACCCGCGAACTCACCCGCACAAGCTGCCCATCATTGAGCCCGCGGCTGGCCAGGTCATCCGGGTGCATCAGTAACTGGTGACGCGGCTTGCCCTTCACCAGACGGTGATAGTTGTGCATCCACGAATTGTTGCTGCGCACATGCCGGCGACCGATCATCAACAGTTCATCGGCGGCCGGTGCCTGCAAGGCGGCGAACCGCGCCAGGTCAGCGAGGATCTCTGGTGGCGCAGCCTGTACGCGTTGACTCGGCGTTTTCAGGCGCGCGGCCAGATTAGGCTTCAACGCGCCCAGATCTATTCCGTGGGGATGATCGAAAAGAGTGGCCAGGGACAGCTTTTGCTCTGAGGCGTCACCGTACATCCCCATGCGCAGGCCCATGTCGATCATCTTCGCCGGCGGCATGGTCGGCTTCAGTTCCTTGCCGGTTTTCTCGGCGAAGGCCTTGGCCAGACCGACAAAGATTTCCCAGTCATGCAATGCGCCCTCGGGTTTGCCGAGGATCGCCCGATTGAAACGGGTGACGTTGCGCACCGCGAACAGGTTGAACGTGGTGTCGTAGTGGTCGTTCTCCAGCGCCGAAGTCGACGGCAGAATCAGGTCGGCATAGCGCGTGGTTTCGTTGATGTACAGGTCAATGCTGACCATGAACTCCAGACCGTCCAGCGCTTGTTCGAGCTGCCGTCCATTGGGCGTCGACAGCACCGGATTGCCGGCCACGGTGATCAGCGCACGAATCTGCCCTTCGCCTGCGGTGAGCATTTCTTCAGCCAGCGCCGACACCGGCAATTCGCCGCCATACTCAGGACGCCCGGAAACACGACTTTGCCATTTGTTGAAATGCCCGCCCGAGGTCGACGCCACGAGATCCACTGCGGGCTCTGTGCACAGGGCCCCGCCAACGCGATCCAGATTGCCGGTGACCAGATTGATCAACTGCACCACCCAGTGGCACAACGTGCCGAACGCCTGGGTGGAAACGCCCATCCGTCCATAACAAACCGCACTCGGCGCGGCGGCGAAGTCGCGGGCCAATTGGCGGATTTGCTCGGCGGGCACCGCGCACAGCGGGCTCATGGCTTCGGCGGTAAACGTCGAAACGGCCGCGCGCACTTCGTCCAGGCCATCCACCGGCAAATGGCTGTCGCGGGACAATCCCTCGCTAAACAACGTGTTGAGTAACCCAAACAACAACGCCGCATCGCCCCCGGGACGCACGAACAAATGCTGATCGGCAATGGCCGCCGTTTCACTGCGTCGCGGATCGACCACCACCACTTTGCCGCCGCGTGCCTGAATCGCCTTAAGGCGTTTTTCGACGTCGGGCACCGTCATGATGCTGCCGTTCGAGGCGAGAGGATTGCCGCCCAGGATCAGCATGAAATCGGTGTGATCGATATCGGGGATCGGCAGCAGCAAGCCGTGGCCGTACATCAGGTAACTGCTGAGGTGATGGGGCAGTTGATCGACCGATGTCGCGGAATACCGGTTACGGGTTTTCAACAGACCGAGGAAGTAATTGCTGTGGGTCATCAGCCCATAGTTATGCACGCTCGGGTTGCCCTGATACACGGCCACCGAATTCTGCCCATGCCGCTCCTGGATCGCCGCCAGACGCTCGGCCACCAGTGCAAATGCCTCGTCCCACTCGATCGGCAGCCATTCGCTGCCAACCCGCCGCATCGGCTGGCGCAGGCGATCCGGGTCGTTCTGAATGTCTTGCAGGGCCACAGCCTTGGGGCAGATGTGCCCACGACTGAAGGTATCGAGGGCATCACCCTTGATCGATGTGATCGCGACAGCGCCATCGGTTTCGGTGGTCTCGATGGTCAAGCCGCAAATGGCTTCACACAGGTGGCAGGCACGGTGATGAAGAGTCTTGGTCATGGCCAGTCTCTGTTTTGTTCTGGGCAGGCAACAACGCCTGCGGGAACAAAACTATGGCCCGTGTGCCGAAACGGCGCCAGCGACGTTCGTCTTGTGAATCGGCGGCCATCAGGCGAGCCGATAGCCCGACGCGATCAATTGATCGGCAGAGTGGGTGGCGGCGCCAACTGGATTTCCTGAATGGTTTCGATCTGCTCGTGGGCGATGTGCACACCGGTGAGTTCGCCGATCAGGCGCCAATGCTCGTCGAGCCCGGTACTGATGGTCGCCATGCGATCGATCATTTGACGGCTGGCAGCCTTGACCACTTCGTCCTCGCTGCGCAGCAGTTCGAAGGACATCGAGGTCATTGAAGCGGTGAGATGGGTCAAGGAGCGAGCCGTATGGCCCAGCAAATCCATTAACAGTTGTTCTTTCGATTCCATGCGGAGGCTTCCTGCGTCGCTCGAAGGCTATTTATAACTCAGCACTTTGCTTTAGCAAATGTTTCAACGCGAACATCCGACCAATCGATTGCGCGATCACCCGGTATCAAACCGACCTGCGTGGCGCCATACCCGCCACGCCTGATTGCCAAGCCCGGTAAGGCCAGTGTACAAAGAGGCTCGCTGCTGTCCTGAACCCGGCTTCAAATGCGCGACTGCAACTTGCCGTCCGCCCTCCGAATCCCGCAAAAACCGTAGCCTATTGGAAAAACGCGACATTTAGTGTCAATATCGCGCCTCCCCCTATTTCGTCGCCCCTGTGCGGCTTACGCCGCAGGTCTCGCCCGTTGTTCCGTTAAACAAGGCTTTGAGCATCTGCGGTTTGTAGCAAAAGGTAGTCAATGATGAGCGCAAGGCACTTTCTCTCCCTGATGGATTGCACGCCCGAAGAGCTGGTCAGCGTGATCCGTCGAGGCGTTGAGCTCAAGGACCTGCGTAACCGCGGCGTACTGTTCGAGCCTCTGAAAAACCGCGTGCTGGGGATGATCTTCGAGAAATCCTCGACCCGCACCCGGATCTCGTTCGAGGCCGGCATGATCCAGCTCGGCGGTCAGGCGATCTTTCTTTCGCCGCGCGACACGCAACTGGGCCGTGGCGAGCCGATCGGCGACTGCGCCATCGTCATGTCGAGCATGCTTGATGCGGTGATGATCCGTACGTTCGCGCACAGCACGCTCACCGAATTTGCCGCCAACTCGCGCGTGCCGGTGATCAACGGCCTGTCCGATGACCTGCACCCGTGCCAGTTGCTGGCCGACATGCAGACTTTTCTTGAACATCGTGGCTCGATCCAGGGCAAGACCGTCGCCTGGATCGGCGACGGCAACAACATGTGCAACAGCTATATAGAAGCGGCGATCCAGTTCGACTTCCAGCTGCGCATCGCCTGCCCGGAAGGCTACGAGCCCAACCCGGAATTCGTCGCCAATGCCGGCGATCGTGTGACCATCGTCCGCGATCCAAAGGATGCCGTGCGCGGTGCACACCTGGTGAGCACCGACGTCTGGACCTCCATGGGCCAGGAAGAGGAAACCGCCAAGCGCCTCAAGTTGTTCGCACCGTTCCAGGTCAATCGTGCCCTGCTCGACCTCGCGGCCGAGGACGTGCTGTTCCTGCATTGCCTGCCCGCGCACCGTGGCGAAGAAATCAGTCTCGACCTGCTGGATGACCCGCGCTCCGTCGCTTGGGATCAGGCAGAAAACCGTCTCCACGCACAGAAGGCCTTGCTCGAGTTCCTCGTCGAACCGGCATATCACCACGCATGAGCCATGAATTACTGCTGAACCTGCGCAACCTCGCTTGCGGCTATCAGGACCAACGTGTGGTGCAGAACCTTAATCTGCACCTCAACGCCGGTGACATCGGTTGCCTGCTCGGCTCGTCCGGCTGCGGCAAGACCACCACCCTGCGCGCGATTGCCGGTTTCGAACCGGTGCATGAGGGCGAAATCACCCTGGGCGGCGAGACCATTTCCAGCGCCGGTTTCACCCTGGCGCCCGAGAAACGCCGGATTGGCATGGTGTTTCAGGACTACGCGCTGTTTCCGCACCTGAGTGTTGCGGACAACATTGCCTTTGGCATTCGCAAGCACCCGAACAAAACGCGCGTCACCGAAGAGCTGCTGGAACTGGTCAACCTGAAAAACCTCGGCAAGCGCTTCCCGCACGAGCTCTCCGGTGGCCAGCAACAGCGCGTAGCCCTCGCCCGCGCCTTGGCGCCAGAGCCGCAATTACTGCTGCTTGATGAACCATTCTCCAACCTCGATGGCGAACTGCGACGCAAGCTCAGCCACGAAGTGCGCGACATTCTCAAGGCTCGTGGCACCAGCGCGATTCTGGTAACCCACGACCAGGAAGAAGCCTTCGCCGTGAGCGATCACGTCGGCGTTTTCAAGGAAGGTCGACTGGAGCAATGGGATACGCCGTACAACCTGTATCACGAACCGGCAACCCAGTTCGTGGCCAGTTTTATCGGTCAGGGCTATTTCATTCGCGGCCAGCTCGCAAGCCCGGAATCGGTGCAGACCGAACTTGGCGAACTGCGCGGCAATCGGGCTTATACCTGGCCAATTGGCGGCGCGGTGGATGTGTTGCTGCGTCCGGATGACATCGTATATGCGCCGGATAGCCCGCTGAAGGCGCACATTGTGGGCAAGACGTTCCAGGGCGCATCGACGCTGTATCGTCTGCAACTGCCGACCGGTGCACAACTTGAATCGATTTTCCCGAGCCACGCAGATCATCAGGTCGGTGCTGAAGTCGGTATTCGCGTTGCGGCCGAACATCTGGTGTTGTTCCAGGCCTCGGGTAGCACGGCGGCGCAGATTCCCGCGGTGGAAAACGGCGTTAGGCGCTACAGCACCGCTCTCTGACGACCAAAAGATCGCAGCTTTGGGCAGCGCCTACAGTGATCCCTGTAGGAGCTGCCGCAGGCTGCGATCTTTTCGTTTCTCAACCCAACACTAATGTGCCGCTCGCAACCAGCGTCGCATTCCCGCCAATCTTCACCCGCTCCCCCTCGAACCGACAGAACAACTCTCCGCCTCGTGCCGAACGCTGACACGCGGTCAGGCTCGACTTGCCCAGACGCTTCGACCAGTAAGGGATCAGGCTGCAATGAGTCGAACCGGTCACCGGGTCTTCATTGATGCCAATCGCCGGAGCGAAATAACGCGAGACGAAATCGTGCTGATTGCCGCGCGCAGTGACGATAGCGCCCAGCCACGGCAGTTTGGCCAACGCGACCATGTCCGGCGTGCACTCGAGCACCGCCTGCTCCGATTCAAGCACCACGAACAGTTCGTTGGAGCCCAGCACATCCACCGCCTCGACACCCAGCGCACGCTCGACATCCAGCGTCACACCAATCTCCGACGGCACAATCGAGGGAAAATCCAGCCACAGGCGGCCCTCCTCACGGCTTACGCTCAGCGGCCCGGACTTGCAGGTGAAGTCGATACGTTCAGCATTTTCCTTGTAGATTTCGAACAGAACATAAGCGCTGGCCAGCGTCGCGTGACCGCACAACGACACTTCGGTGGTCGGGGTAAACCAGCGGATATGCCAAGCCTGGCCTTCACGCACCATAAACGCGGTTTCCGCCAGATTGTGTTCGGCGGCGATTTTCTGCATCAACTCATCGGCGAGCCACGCATCGAGCCGATAGACCATCGCCGGATTGCCACTGAACGGCCGATCACTGAACGCGTCGACCTGATGAAATTCGAGCTGCATAACCTTCTCCCTGAGTCAGTCGGCAGAGCATGCAACCGCGATGAAATCAGCGCCAGTGACAGATCCGGCGAAATTTCTTCATACAGCGCAGGTGACTGTCACGCTCGACCAATATCGGCAAATTTCGCCTGGGTATGTTCGGCGAGAATTGTCGGCGCCAACTCGACCTCCAGCCCTCGCCGACCGGCGCTGACATAAATAGAAGCAAAACCGTGGGCTGAATTATCAATAAAGGTGCGCAGGCGCTTTTTCTGCCCCAAAGGGCTGATACCCCCCAACAAATACCCAGTGGAGCGCTGAGCCGCCGCCGGGTCTGCCATCTCGGCTTTTTTCACGCCAGCGGCATGGGCCAAGCCCTTGAGGTCGAGGCTTCCGACGACCGGCACCACCGCTACCAGCAGTTCGCCTTTTTCACTGGCCGCCAGCAGCGTCTTGAACACCTGCGCAGGCTCGAGACCAAGCTTCTCTGCGGCCTCCAGCCCATAAGACGCGGCCTTCGGATCATGTTCGTAACTGTGCACGCGATGTTCGGCACGAACTTTTTTCAACAGGTCCAACGCAGGGGTCATGGCAACTCCAGGCTCGGCAGTGGCAGGAAATTCCTGCGCCGGATTCTAGGCCATCACATCACAAAAGGCTCTATTCCAGGCCACGTTTCCCGCGGCCTGCCAGCATTCCGAGCACGCATCACTGCGCCGACGGCACGCAATCATTCACACCACGAATAGTTACATTGTGACCGACAGTTCACTTTCGACCTTTGACAGCTTTGTTTCTTGTCTATATTTTTTCGAATCTGAATAATGTAAGAATTACGGTTATTACAGCACCCAGCAGTAAACCGGGAACAGGATGGGGATCCTGCCTCGGAGAAGATCGCGCCTTGCCCTGTTGGCAACGCGCCAGACAACAACAAAAATCGAGGTTTTCAATGACAACTGCTTTACAGCAACCATCGCTCTCGGGCCAATGCATGGCCGAGTTCCTGGGTACTGCACTCCTGATCTTCTTCGGCACCGGTTGTGTCGCCGCGCTCAAAGTCGCGGGCGCCAGCTTCGGCCTGTGGGAAATCAGCATCATCTGGGGCGTCGGCGTGAGCATGGCGATCTACCTCACTGCCGGTGTTTCCGGCGCGCACCTGAACCCTGCCGTGAGCATCGCCCTGACAATCTTCGCTGACTTCGAAAAGCGCAAACTGCCGTTCTACATCCTCTCGCAAATTGCCGGCGCCTTCTGCGGTGCACTGTTGGTTTACACGCTGTACAGCAACCTTTTCTTCGATTTCGAACAAACCCATCAACTGGTTCGTGGCTCGGCCGCCAGCCTTGAGCTGGCGTCGGTGTTCTCGACATTCCCGAACCCGGTGCTGTCGACCGCCCAGGCGTTCCTGGTCGAGATGATCATTACCGCGATCCTGATGGGCGTGATCATGGCCCTGACCGATGACAACAATGGCTTGCCGAAAGGCCCGATGGCACCGCTTCTGATCGGTTTGCTGATCGCGGTGATCGGCAGTTCTATGGGCCCGCTGACCGGTTTTGCGATGAACCCTGCGCGTGATTTTGGTCCGAAACTGATGACTTTCTTTGCGGGCTGGGGTGAAATTTCCTTCACTGGCGGCCGTGATATTCCGTATTTCCTGATTCCGATTTTTGCACCGATTGTCGGTGCCTGCCTCGGCGCTGCCGGGTATCGCGGGCTCATCGCCCGTCACCTGACCGGCGCCACACCTGCTACAAAGGATGCAGAACCGGCCATTGACGGCAAACCAAGAACTTCTTGAAACAGTCGGCGCGGGTTCCTGCCCTTTAGAACCTGCGCCACGGCCCACTCTCCCTTATTTCGTCCAAGGCAATCGACATGACCGACATTCAGAATAAGAACTACATCATTGCCCTCGATCAGGGTACAACCAGCTCCCGCGCGATCATTTTCGACCGCGATGCGAACGTGGTTTGCACCGCGCAACGCGAATTCGCCCAGCATTACCCGCAAGCCGGCTGGGTCGAACACGACCCGATGGAAATCTTCGCCACCCAGAGCGCAGTGATGGTCGAAGCGCTGGCCCAGGCCGGTCTGCATCACGATCAGGTCGCCGCCATCGGCATCACCAACCAGCGTGAAACCACCGTAGTCTGGGACAAGACCACCGGCCGTCCGGTCTACAACGCCATCGTCTGGCAGTGCCGCCGCAGCACCGAGATCTGCCAGCAGCTCAAGCGCGATGGCCACGAAGAGTACATCCGTGACACCACGGGCCTGGTCACCGACCCGTACTTCTCCGGCACCAAATTGAAGTGGATCCTCGACAACGTCGAAGGCAGCCGCGAGCGTGCGCGCAACGGCGAATTGCTGTTCGGTACCATCGATAGCTGGCTGATCTGGAAATTCACTGGCGGCAAGGTGCACGTCACCGACTACACCAACGCCTCACGCACCATGCTCTTCAACATTCATTCGCTTGAGTGGGACGCGAAGATGCTGGAGATCCTCGACATCCCGCGCGAAATGCTCCCGGAAGTGAAAGCCTCGTCCGAGATCTATGGCCGCACCAAAAGCGGCATTGCCATCGGCGGTATCGCCGGTGACCAGCAAGCGGCGTTGTTCGGCCAGATGTGCGTTGAGCCGGGCCAAGCGAAAAACACCTATGGCACCGGCTGCTTCCTGCTGATGAACACCGGCGACAAGGCAGTGAAATCCAAGCACGGCATGCTCACCACCATCGCTTGCGGCCCGCGCGGCGAAGTCGCTTATGCGCTGGAAGGTGCGGTATTCAACGGCGGCTCGACTGTGCAGTGGCTGCGCGATGAGCTGAAAATCATCAACGACGCCCACGACACCGAATACTTCGCCAACAAGGTCAAGGACAGCAACGGCGTGTACCTGGTACCGGCCTTTACCGGTCTCGGCGCTCCCTACTGGGACCCGTATGCCCGTGGCGCGCTGTTCGGCCTGACTCGCGGCGTACGCGTGGATCACATCATCCGCGCCGCGCTGGAATCGATCGCCTACCAGACCCGCGACGTCCTCGACGCCATGCAACAGGACTCTGGCGAACGCCTGAAGGCCCTGCGCGTAGACGGCGGCGCGGTGGCGAACAACTTCCTCATGCAGTTCCAGGCCGACATCCTCGGCACCCAGGTCGAGCGCCCACAAATGCGCGAAACCACGGCACTGGGCGCGGCGTATCTGGCCGGTCTGGCATGCGGCTTCTGGGGCAGCCTGGATGAACTGCGTGGCAAAGCGGTGATCGAGCGTGAGTTCGAACCGAGCCTGGACGAAGTCGAGAAAGAGAAGCTGTACAAAGGCTGGAAAAAAGCCGTCAGCCGCACCCGTGACTGGGCGCGTGAGGACGCCGAATAAGCCAGTCTGAGGACTGACTAAAGCTGGAAACTGGTCGGGAGGAGATTCCTGCGGCATCATGGGCAAATTTTGCACGGCAGCCCAAAGGAAGCCCCATGAATCTGCCTCCCCGTCAGCAGCAAATCCTCGAGCTGGTCCGCGAACGCGGCTATGTGAGCATCGAGGAAATGGCTACGCTGTTCGTTGTTACCCCGCAAACCATCCGCCGCGACATCAATCAGCTCGCGGAAGCCAATCTGCTGCGTCGTTACCACGGCGGCGCTGCCTATGATTCCAGCGTCGAAAACACTGCCTATGCGATGCGCGCCGATCAGATGCGCGATGAAAAACAACGCATTGGTGAAGCCATCGCCGCACAGATTCCCGATCATGCCTCGCTGTTTATCAACATCGGCACCACCACCGAGTCGATTGCCCGCGCCCTGCTCAACCACAACCACCTGAAAATCATCACCAATAACCTGCACGTGGCGTCGATGCTCAGTGCCAAGGATGATTTCGATGTGCTGCTGACCGGTGGCAATGTCCGTCGCGATGGCGGTGTTGTGGGTCAGGCGAGTGTGGATTTCATCAATCAGTTCAAGGTTGATTTTGCCCTGGTCGGTATCAGTGGTATCGACGAGGACGGCAGCCTGCTCGACTTCGATTATCAGGAAGTCCGGGTTTCGCAGGCGATCATCGCCAATGCACGCCAGGTGATTCTGGCGGCGGACTCGAGCAAGTTCGGGCGTAACGCGATGATCCGGCTCGGGCCGATCAGCCTGATTGATTGCCTGGTGACCGACCAGCAACCGGTGCCGGCATTGGCGCAGTTGTTGAGCCAGCACAAGATTCGCCTGGAAGTCGTTTAGCCCCCTAATCTTCATTTGCTGCGCCGACGCCTTCGCGAGCAGGCTCGCTCCCACATTGGAATGCATTTCAAACTGTGGGAGCGAGCCTGCTCGCGAATGCAATCGAGTAAACAGCACACCTCTAGCGCCCCTTCGCGCACTTAATGTTCGGAAATTTTCCTTTAACGGCCCTTCGATGAGTTTTTTCAATCGAATGCGACTGGCTGTGCGCGTGTTTATGGGCTACCATTTTCGCAAATGAACATTAATGTTCGAATTCAAATATAGAAAATCACAAGAGCCCGAGGCCAGCCGATGTCCACATCTACCTTGCGTACGCCCCCTATCTCCGAGATCTACGATATCGCCGTCATCGGTGGCGGGATCAATGGGGTGGGGATCGCAGCGGATGCCGCCGGTCGCGGTCTCTCGGTGTTTCTTTGCGAAAAAGATGATTTGGCCAGCCACACCTCGTCGGCCAGCAGCAAGCTGATCCACGGTGGTCTGCGCTATCTCGAACATTACGAGTTCCGCTTGGTGCGTGAAGCGCTGGCTGAGCGCGAAGTGTTGCTGGCCAAGGCGCCGCACATCGTCAAGCCGATGCGCTTCGTGCTGCCGCACCGTCCGCACCTGCGTCCGGCGTGGATGATTCGTGCCGGTCTGTTCCTGTACGACAACCTCGGCAAGCGCGAAAAACTTGCAGGCTCGCGCAGTCTTAAGTTCGGCGCCGACAGCGCACTGAAAAGCGAAATCACCAAAGGCTTCGAATACTCCGATTGCTGGGTCGACGACGCCCGCCTCGTGGTGCTGAACGCCATGGCTGCGCGGGAAAAAGGCGCCCATGTGCACACCCAGACCCGTTGCGTCAGCGCCCGCCGCGCCAAAGGTTTGTGGCATCTGAATCTTGAGCGCGCCGACGGCAGCCTGTTCTCGATCACTGCCAAAGCACTGGTCAACGCCGCGGGTCCATGGGTTGCCAAGTTCATTCGCGACGACCTGAAGATGGAATCGCCATACGGCATCCGTCTGATTCAGGGCAGCCACGTCATCGTGCCGAAGCTGTATGAAGGCGAACATGCGCACATTCTGCAAAACGAAGATCAGCGCATCGTTTTCACCATTCCGTACCTGAATCACTTCACCTTGATCGGCACCACCGACCGCGAGTACACCGGCGATCCAGCCAAAGTGGCGATCACCGACGGCGAAACCGATTACCTGCTGAAAGTGGTCAACGCACACTTCAAGAAACAAGTCAGCCGCGACGACATCCAGCACAGCTACTCGGGTGTGCGTCCGCTGTGCAACGACGAGTCCGATAACCCGTCGGCCGTGACTCGCGATTACACCTTGGCATTGTCGGGTGGCGGTGAAGAAGCACCGCTGCTGTCGGTATTCGGCGGCAAGCTGACCACCTACCGCAAACTCGCCGAGTCGGCGATGGCGCAGTTGATGCCGCACTTCACCCAGATGCGCCCGAGCTGGACGGCTTCGGCGACCCTGCCAGGCGGCGAAGACATGACTACCCCGCAGGCCTTGAGCGCGTTGATCCGCGACAAATTCGACTTCGTGCCAACCGAGATCGCCCGCCGCTGGTCCACCACCTACGGCAGCCGCACCTGGCGCATGCTCGAAGGCGTGGAAACCCTCGCGGACATGGGTGAACACATTGGTGGCGGGCTCTACACCCGCGAGGTCGACTACCTGTGCAGCGAAGAGTGGGCAACGACCGCGCACGATATTCTGTGGCGTCGCAGCAAGCTGGGGCTGTTCACTACGCCCGCCGAGCAGGAGAAACTGGCGGCGTATCTGGGCAAGGTCGAGCAGAATCGCAAGATTGAAGCGGCTTGATATAACCATCGCTTAAATGAAAGCCCCTGAATTGTGAGATTCAGGGGCTTTTTTATGTGGGTTCAGTTGCCTCACCCCGGCCCTCTCCCCTCTGCGCGGTCCAACGTTTCGGAAGGGCCAGGGTAAGAGGCCTCCAACCATTCGGTTTTCCGAACGCGACTTTGCGGTCGATTCGGTTAACCGGATCAGATACGCCACAAAAAACTGCCATAAAATTTTAATAGCGTTATAAATCAGAGCCTTAGGTGTTACCGACTGGTATGGCACGACTCATGCTCTACACTCTCTCGACGAATGCCTGCTGTGCCAACACTGCAGGAGCCGTCAGGCATTCGAAGCACAAAAGGGCCGACAAACTGGCTCCATAAAAAAAACAATGTCGAGGAAAATTTGATGCGCATCGTTCCCCATATCCTGGGCGCAGCCATTGCTGCCGCTCTGATCAGCACGCCAGTTTTCGCTGCCGAACTCACCGGCACCCTGAAGAAGATCAAAGAGTCCGGTGTCATCACCCTGGGCCACCGCGATGCCTCCATCCCGTTTTCCTACATCGCTGATGCCTCCGGCAAACCGGTCGGCTACTCCCACGATATCCAGCTGGCTATCGTAGAAGCGATCAAGAAAGACCTCGACCTTCCAAACCTGCAGGTCAAATACAACCTGGTGACCTCGCAAACCCGTATCCCGCTGGTGCAGAACGGCACCGTGGACGTCGAGTGCGGCTCCACCACCAACAACGTCGAGCGTCAGCAGCAGGTTGACTTCTCCGTCGGCATCTTCGAAATCGGTACCCGTCTGCTGTCCAAGGTTGACTCCAAGTACAAGGATTTCGACGACCTCAAAGGCAAGAACGTCGTGACCACCGCCGGCACCACGTCCGAGCGCATCCTCAAGGCGATGAATGCCGACAAGCAGATGGGCATGAACGTCATCTCCGCCAAAGACCACGGTGAATCCTTCCAGATGCTGGAATCGGGTCGTGCCGTTGCGTTCATGATGGACGACGCACTGCTGGCCGGCGAAGCGGCCAAGGCCAAGAAAGCCACCGACTGGGCCGTGACCGGCACTCCACAGTCCTACGAAATCTACGGCTGCATGATGCGCAAAGGCGACGAGCCGTTCAAAAAGGCTGTGGATGACGCCATCAAGGCGACCTACGCATCGGGCGCGATCACCAAGATCTACGACAAGTGGTTCATGGCGCCGATTCCACCAAAAGGCCTGAACCTGAACTTCCCGATGAGCGACGAGCTCAAGGCTCTGATCGCCAATCCGACCGATAAAGCGGCTGACGACAAGAAATCCTGATTTCTGACTAACCTTATCTCCTGAAGGGGCTCGGCCCTTTCAGGAGTTTGTCACTCCCTGCTGGCACATTCTGGAAACACTCGAACCGGTGGCTGTCGAGCCGATCGCGTGTGCCTGATCTTCACGATCAGAGGGAACGGAGTTTCCCAGGCGGGCACTTGTATATCGATCGAATCGAGGGGAGACCCTAATGAATTACAACTGGGACTGGAGCGTGTTCTTCAAGTCCACCGGCGTGGGCAGCGAGACCTATCTCGACTGGTTCATTTCCGGTCTGGGCTGGACCATCGCCATCGCCATCGTGGCCTGGATCATCGCTCTGCTGCTGGGCTCGATACTGGGCGTCATGCGCACCGTGCCGAACCGCATCGTGTCGGGCATTGCGACCTGCTATGTCGAGCTGTTCCGTAACGTGCCGCTGCTGGTGCAGCTGTTCATCTGGTACTTCCTGGTGCCCGACCTGCTGCCCGCCGATCTGCAAGAGTGGTACAAACAGGACCTCAACCCAACCACCTCGGCTTACCTGAGCGTGGTCGTGTGCCTGGGCCTGTTCACCGCCGCGCGTGTTTGCGAACAAGTGCGTACCGGCATCCAGGCGCTGCCGCGTGGCCAGGAATCGGCCGCTCGCGCCATGGGCTTCAAGCTGCCGCAAATCTACTGGAACGTGCTGCTGCCCCAGGCCTACCGGATCATCATTCCGCCGCTTACCTCGGAATTTTTGAACGTCTTCAAGAACTCCTCCGTGGCCTCGCTGATCGGGCTGATGGAGCTGCTCGCGCAGACCAAACAGACCGCCGAGTTCTCGGCCAACCTGTTTGAAGCGTTCACCCTCGCTACCCTGATTTATTTCACCCTGAACATGAGCCTCATGCTGCTGATGCGCGTGGTCGAGAAGAAAGTTGCCGTGCCCGGCCTGATCTCCGTGGGGGGTAAATAATGGAATTTGATTTCAGTGGCATCGTCCCGGCCATTCCCGGTTTGTGGAACGGCATGGTGATGACCCTCAAGCTGATGGCGATGGGCGTGGTGGGCGGGATCATTCTCGGCACCATCCTGGCGCTGATGCGTTTGTCCTCGAGCAAACTGCTGTCGCGGGTTGCCGGCGCCTACGTCAACTATTTCCGTTCGATCCCGCTGCTGCTGGTGATCACCTGGTTCTATCTGGCGGTGCCGTTCGTGCTGCGCTGGATCACCGGCGAAGACACCCCGATCGGCGCGTTCACCTCATGCATCGTCGCGTTCATGATGTTTGAAGCGGCTTACTTCTGCGAAATCGTCCGCGCCGGTGTGCAGTCGATTCCCAAAGGTCAGATGGGCGCGGCGCAAGCGCTGGGCATGAGCTACGGACAGATGATGCGTCTGATCATCCTGCCGCAAGCCTTTCGCAAGATGACCCCGCTGTTGCTGCAACAGAGCATCATTCTGTTCCAGGACACCTCACTGGTTTACACCGTGGGCCTGGTGGACTTCCTCAATGCCTCGCGCGCCAGTGGCGACATCATTGGCCGCTCCAATGAGTTCCTGATCTTCGCAGGTCTCGTGTACTTCACAATCAGCTTTGCCGCCTCGCTGCTGGTCAAGCGTCTGCAAAAAAGGTTCGCCGTATGATCTCTATCAAGAACATCAACAAGTGGTATGGGGACTTCCAGGTGCTGACTGATTGCAGCACCGAGGTCAAAAAAGGCGAAGTGATCGTGGTTTGCGGCCCGTCGGGTTCCGGCAAGTCGACCCTGATCAAATGCGTCAACGCGCTGGAACCGTTCCAGAAAGGCGACATCGTGGTCGACGGCACTTCGATTGCCGACCCGAAGACCAACCTGCCGAAACTGCGCTCGCGCGTGGGCATGGTGTTCCAGCATTTCGAACTGTTCCCGCACCTGACCATCACCGAAAACCTGACCATCGCGCAGATCAAGGTGTTGGGCCGCAGCAAGGAAGAGGCGACCAAAAAAGGTCTGCAACTGCTGGAGCGCGTCGGCCTGTCGGCTCACGCCCACAAGCATCCGGGCCAATTGTCCGGCGGTCAGCAACAGCGCGTGGCGATTGCCCGTGCTCTGGCGATGGACCCGATCGTCATGCTGTTCGACGAACCGACCTCGGCGCTCGACCCGGAAATGGTCAACGAAGTGCTCGACGTAATGGTGCAACTGGCCCAGGAAGGCATGACCATGATGTGCGTGACCCACGAAATGGGCTTCGCGCGCAAAGTGGCTGACCGCGTGATCTTCATGGACGCCGGCAAAATCATCGAAGACTGCCCGAAAGAAGAGTTCTTCGGCGATATCAGCGCCCGCTCCGAACGCGCGCAGCACTTCCTCGAGAAAATCTTGCAGCACTAAAAAACACTGCAGTACCTGTGGGAGCGGGCTTGCCCGCGATGGGGCCTTGTCAGTTGAAGATGATGTCGACTGATAGAGCGCTATCGCTGGCAAGCCAGCTCCCACAGGGACAGCGTACTTGCTGCAAGTGTGCTGGTTGACCCAAGGCATCTGTGATGAAATGCGACCCCAATCTTTATCGCGCAGCAAAGCCATCACTTGCCGTGAAGCCCCGTCTGATTCGTCACCTGTTCTTGCCGCCGCTGATCATCGCCCTGATGGTCGGACTGGGTTTTATCGGCTTCTGGACCAGTGAACATTTCGGTATCCGCAGCCTTGGCGAGAATGGCCAGCGTCAGCTGGAACTGCACGCCCGCGCCGTCGAGAGCGAAATCAGCAAATACACCTACCTCCCCAGCCTGCTGGAACTGGAAACCAGTGTCCCGCAATTGCTGGCCGACCCGACTCCGGAGCACCGGAAAACGGTCAACGATTACCTTGAAGGCCTGAACCGGCGCAGCCGCAGTCGGGCCATCTACGTGATGGACACCACCGGCCGCGTGATGGCCACCAGCAACTGGCGCGATGTCGACAGTTATCTGGGCGAAGACCTGTCCTTCCGTGCTTATTTTCAAAAAGCCATACGCGGTGAACCCGGCCGCTTCTACGGGATCGGCAGCACCAACGGCGAACCCGGCTACTACCTGGCCCATGGCCTGGAAGAACACGGCAAGATCATCGGCGTCGCCGTGGTCAAAGTGCGCCTCGAAGCCATGGAAGAACGCTGGCAACGGGCGCGCCTCGAAGCGTTTGTCAGCGATGAAAACGGCATCATCATTCTGTCCAGCGATCCGGCCAGACGCCTCAAATCGGTCATCCCGCTGAGCGACGAAGTCAAAGAGAAACTCGCCCGCAGCTTGCAGTACTACTGGTTCCCGCTCACCGAACTGCAACCGCTGGCCCGGGAAACCTTGTCCGAAGGCGTGGAAAAACTCACCTTCCCGTCCAACAGTGAAATCGACTCCGACGAAGACGACATCCGCTATCTGGCGCAGACCCGGCCCCTTAGCGATACACCGTGGAATTTCACCCTGCTGACGCCGCTTCAGGATTTGCGCCGCGAAGCGATCAACCAAGGAATTCTGGTCGCCGTCGCATTTGCCCTGGTGGCGTTCCTGCTGATTGCCTGGAATGAGCGGCGCAAGGTCATCGCCACCCGCCTCGCCGCCCGCGAAGCCTTGCAGGAAGCCAACAATCAACTGGAGCGTCGGATTACCGAACGCACCGCCGACCTGCGTGCCAGCAACGATCGACTCAAGAGTCAGATCCGCGAACGCCGGCAGGCTGAAGAGACGCTGCGCCGGGCCCAGGATGAACTGGTGCAGGCCGGCAAACTCGCCGCCATCGGCCAGATGTCCACGAGCATCGCCCACGAATTGAACCAGCCGCTGGCGGCCATGCGCACTCTCTCAGGCAATACCGTGCGTTTTCTCGAGCGCGGCCAGCTCGATGTCGCCAGCACCAATCTGAAAACCATCAACGACCTGATCGACCGCATGGGCCGGATCACCGCCAGCCTGCGATCGTTTGCCCGGCGTGGTGACAATCAGGGCCAGGCCAGCCTCGGCAAAGCCGTGGACGCGGCGCTGCAATTGCTCGGAGCGCGCCTGGAAAATCCGGCGCTGCAACTGCACCGGCAATTCATTGATGTGCAGTTGCACATCGACCAGACCCGCCTCGAACAGATTCTGGTCAACCTGATCGGCAACGCCCTCGACGCCATGCAGGCGCAACCGCTGCCGCAACTGTGGCTGGAAGGTGAAGAGTTCAATGGCAAATATCGCCTGCGGGTGCGCGACAATGGCCACGGTGTCGACGTCGAAGCGCGCAAGCATCTGTTCGAACCGTTCTTTACCACCAAGCCCGGTGAACAAGGCCTGGGCCTGGGCCTGACGCTTTCCGCCAGCCTTGCCGCCGCCACCGGCGGACATTTGGGTGTCGAACACCCTGGTGGCGGCGGTACCACTTTCGTTCTCAGTTTACCGTTGGTAAGCCCTACTCCTGCCGAGCCAATATGAACCAAGACCTCAGTGTATTGATCGTCGAAGACGACCCCCATGTGTTGCTCGGCTGCCAGCAAGCGCTGACGCTGGAAGACATTCCCAGCATCGGCGTCGGCAGTGCAGAAGAAGCGCTGGAGCGCGTCGGCGACAACTTTGCCGGTATCGTCATCAGCGACATTCGCCTGCCCGGCATCGATGGCCTCGAACTGCTGACCCGGCTCAAGCAACGCGACCGCAGCTTGCCGGTGGTTCTGATCACCGGGCACGGCGACATCTCCATGGCAGTCGGCGCAATGCAGAAAGGCGCCTACGACTTCATGGAGAAACCGTTCTCGCCGGAACGCCTGGTCGATGTTGCACGCCGTGCGCTGGAGCAACGCAGCCTCGCCCGTGAGGTCTCGTCGCTGCGCAGGCAACTGGCCGAGCGGGATTCGCTTGAAGGCCGGATCATCGGGCGCTCGCCGGCCATGCAGAACCTGCGCGAATTGATCGCCAACGTCGCCGACACCTCGGCCAACGTCTTGATCGAAGGCGAAACCGGCACCGGTAAAGAACTGGTCGCCCGCTGCCTGCACGACTTCAGTCGGCGACACAGCAAGCAGTTCGTAGCGCTGAACTGCGGCGGCTTGCCGGAGAACCTTTTCGAAAGCGAGATCTTCGGTCACGAGGCCAACGCGTTTACCGGCGCCGGCAAGCGCCGCATCGGCAAGATCGAACACGCCGACGGCGGCACGCTGTTCCTCGATGAAGTGGAAAGCATGCCGCTGCCGCTGCAAATCAAACTGCTGCGCGTGTTGCAGGAACGCACCCTCGAACGCCTCGGTTCCAACCAGAGCGTGGCGGTGGACTGCCGGGTGATTGCGGCGACCAAATCCGACCTCGACGAATCGAGCAAGGCCGGCGAATTCCGCAGTGACTTGTACTACCGCCTCAACGTGGTGACGCTGGAGTTGCCGCCATTGCGCGAACGCCGCGAAGACATCCTGCAACTGTTCGAACACTTCACCCAGCAATCGGCCCTGCGCTTCGACCGCGCACTACCGGAAATGGATAACCAGACTCTGTCGCACCTGATGAGCCACGACTGGCCGGGCAACGTGCGTGAACTGCGCAACGTCGCCGAGCGTTTTGCCCTCGGTTTGCCGGCCTTCAAGAAAACCGGTGCCGGCAGCGCGGGCCAGGGTTTGGCATTTGCCGAAGCGGTGGAAGCCTTCGAACGCAACCTGCTCAGCGACGCGCTGCAACGCAGCGGCGGCAACCTGACCCAGGCCAGCCTGGAACTGGGCATGGCCAAGACCACACTGTTCGACAAAGTGAAAAAATACGGGTTGAGCCACTGATGGATCTGTTGCTGAAAGCGGCACTCGGTGCCGCGGTTGTGTTGATTCTCGCGGCACTGGCCAAGACGAAAAACTATTACATCGCAGGGTTGGTGCCACTGTTCCCGACGTTTGCGCTGATTGCTCATTACATCGTCGGCAAGGGGCGCTCGGTTGATGATCTGAAGACCACCATCGTGTTCGGGATGTGGTCGATCATTCCGTACTTTGTGTATCTGGCGACGTTGTATGTGATGGTCGACCGGATGCGGCTGGAGGCTTCGCTGGCCGTGGCGGCGGTGGCCTGGTTGATGACGGCGACGGTGTTGGTTTCTGTTTGGGTGCGCGTACATGGCTAACGTCTACCCCCTGTGTGGGAGAGAGCCTGCTCACGAAGGTAACGCGGCTACAGCAGATTCCGCCCCACCACCGGCTCAATCTGCGCCCAATGCGAATTGTCTTCACGATGCGCCTGCAAATACGGCAATACCGCCGCCAGCAACGGTTCCTTGAACGCTTCCTGAAACCGGTGGGCCAGCCCCGGAATCAACCTCAACTGACTGCCGCGAATGTGCGCGGCCAAATGCACGCCATGCATGACCGGCAGCAGCGGATCGGCCGTGCCGTGCACCACCAGCGTCGGCACGCGCAACTGATTGAGCAGCGCCACCCGACTCGGCTCGGCCAGTATCGCCATGATCTGGCGCTTGACGCCTTCCGGATTGAACGCGCGATCGTAAGAAACCGCCGCTTGCTGCAGCAATGCCTGGCGATCATCGCTGACCGCCGGGCTGCCCAGTGCCGCGAGTAAATCTGCCTGCTGCTCCAGCGCCATTTCTCGGTTCGGCGCACCGCGTCGTGCCAGCAACTGCACCAGCGCCGCGCTGGGCGCCGGCAAACCTTCAGCGCCGGAACTGGTCATGATCAGCGTCAGACTCTCAACCCGCTGCGGCGCCATGGCCGCCATGTGCTGAGCAATCATCCCGCCCATGCTGGCGCCCAGCACATGGAATTGCTCGACATGCAGGGCCGTCATCAGCCCCAGCGCATCGTCGGCCATGTCGGTCAAACTGTAAGGCGCCGCCACTGGCAGACCGAGTTTGTATCGCAGCACTTCAAAGGTCAGGTTGGCCTCCGCCGGTGCCTGACGCCAGGTCGACAGACCCACATCACGGTTGTCATAGCGAATCACTCGAAAACCCTGCTGACACAGCGCCTCGACCACTTCGTCCGGCCAGTGGATCAATTGCCCGCCCAGCCCCATCACCAACAGCAATGCCGGATCCGAAGCACGGCCAATGCTCTGGTACGCCAGGCTGACCTGCGCCAGATCGACACGCTCGGTGGGCACATTCACATCGCATCGCGACGCCGCAGAGGCCGGCACGCCGAAAAAAATCGCGGCCAGAACAGCCGCGATCGAAAACCATCCCTTCATCATCAAAAACACCGAAACACAGAACCCCAGTAGAGCGCGAGTCTGATGAAGTTTGTACAAGCGCGCTGCCACAGTTACGTGACAGTTTGATGAAGAGTGCCGAGCGGTCATCCGGGGCGGGCGCAGCCTCCGACCTCTAATCGATCCTGTGGGCGAGTGTCAGGCCAGTTGACTGCGCAACTGCCGCGCCGCCGCCACCATGTTCACCAGTGCCGCTTCCGTCTCCGGCCAGGCGCGGGTTTTCAGACCGCAATCAGGGTTGACCCACAGACGTTCGGCGGGAATGCGCTGCACCGCTTTGCTCATCAACTTGACCATCTCGGCAGTGTCCGGCACCCGTGGCGAGTGGATGTCATAGACGCCGGGGCCGATGTCGTTCGGGTAGTCGAACGCTTCAAAGGCCTCGAGCAACTCCATGTCCGAACGCGAGGTTTCGATGGTGATGACGTCGGCGTCCATGTCGGCGATGGCCTTGATCACGTCGTTGAATTCGCTGTAGCACATGTGCGTGTGAATCTGCGTTTCATCCTTCACTCCGGACGCCGTCAGACGGAACGCCTCGACCGCCCAGTCCAGATATTCCTGCCATTGCGCACGCCGCAACGGCAGGCCTTCGCGAAACGCCGCTTCGTCGATCTGCACGATCTTGATGCCGGCGTTTTCCAGATCGACCACTTCATCGCGCAGGGCCAGCGCCAGTTGCTGCGCCTGAATTTTGCGCGACACGTCCTCACGCGGGAACGACCACATCAGCATCGTCACGGGGCCGGTCAACATGCCTTTCATGACCTTGTCGGTCAGGCCTTGTGCGTAAGTAATCCAGTCGACTGTCATGGCGTGCGGCCGGCTCAGATCACCGTAAATCACTGCCGGTTTCACACAGCGCGAACCGTAGCTCTGGACCCAGCCGAACCGCGTGAACAGGTAACCGTCGAGTTGCTCGGCGAAGTACTCGACCATGTCGTTGCGCTCGGCTTCACCGTGTACCAACACGTCCAGTCCCAGGCGCTCCTGAATCAACACGGCGTGGCGGATTTCACTGCGCATGGCGTCGTGGTAATCGTTGGGCGACAGCTTGCCCTGCTTGAACGCCTGACGCGCCAGACGGATCGCACCGGTCTGCGGGAACGAGCCGATGGTGGTCGTCGGGAACGTCGGCAGCTGCAGACGCGCCTGTTGCTTGGCGATGCGTTTGGCAAACGGCGAATGACGCTGACTGTCGCCGGCATTGATCGCTTTGATCCGCGCCTGCACATCTGCCTTATGAATGCGTGGCGACTGCGCACGGCTGGCGTGAACAGCCCGGCTCTCGGCCAGCGCAGTTTGCACCTTGGGCGCCTGCGGATCGTTCAGCGCATCACGCAACACGGAGATTTCGCTGCACTTCTGCACGGCAAACGCCAGCCAGCTTTTGAGTTCCGGATCGAGTTTGTCTTCCCGCTCGACGTCCACCGGACTGTGCAGCAACGAGCAGGAACTGCTGACCCACAGGTTGTCACCGAAACGCTCCTGCGCCGGTTGCAATTGCGCCAGCGCCTGCTCCAGTTCGCAGCGCCAGACGTTGCGACCGTTGACCAGCCCCACCGAGAGAATCTTGTAGGTCGGCAGGCGATCGAGCACCTGGCCAAGTTGCTCCGGCGCGCGCACCGCGTCGATGTGCAGCCCCTGCACCGGCAGACCCACGGCCAGACCCAGGTTGTCTTCGAGGCCACTGAAATACGTCGCCACCAGTTTCTTCAGCGGTGAATACTGGAGGATGTGATAAGCGCGTTCGAAGGCGCTTTTCCAGGCTTGCGGCAGGTCGAGGGTGAGGATCGGTTCGTCGATCTGCACCCATTCCACGCCTTGCTCGGCGAGGCGCACGAGGATTTGGTTGTACACCGGCAGCAGGCGCTCGAGCAGCTCGAGTTTGTCGAACTCGTCACCTTTCGCCTTGCCCAGCCACAGGTAGGTCAGTGGGCCGATGATCACCGGTTTGACGTTGTGGCCCAGCGCTTTGGCTTCTTCGACTTCATCGAACAACTGGTTCCAGCTCAGCTTGAATGCTTGATCAGCGCCGAATTCCGGGACGAGGTAGTGGTAGTTGGTGTCGAACCACTTGGTCAGTTCTTGCGCGTATTGAGTCTTGCTGTGCTCACCGCCGCAGCAATGACTGGTCGCACCACGGGCCATGGCGAACAGGGTGTCGAGGGTTGGCAGGCCGCGCTCGTCGCGCGCGCTGTCGAAACGCTCGGGGATCACGCCAAACATCAGCGAGTGAGTCAGCACCTGGTCGTACCAGGCGAAGTCGCCGACCGGCAGCAGATCGATGCCGGCGTCTTTCTGCAATTGCCAGTGGCGGGCGCGCAGTTCACGACCGACATGATTCAGTTCGGTCTGATCGAGATCACCCTGCCAATAGGCTTCGAGGGCTTTTTTCAGTTCACGGTCGGCGCCGATGCGCGGGAAACCAAGGGTGTGGGCCACGGCCATGTCGAGTGTGCTCCATTGCATAAAAGATGGCGCCATTGTCGACAGTCAAACCAACATGAGACAAACTCAACCTTTTCGTGTTGATCACAAGTTTTCCTCATGGAGCCAGCCGGTGCTTGAAATCCGTCACCTGAAAACCCTGCACGCCCTGCGCGAAGCCGACAGCCTGGTCGATGCCGCCGACCGTCTGCACCTGACCCAATCGGCACTCTCGCACCAGTTCAAGGAGCTTGAAGAACGGCTGGGCATGCAGTTGTTCGTGCGCAAGACCAAACCGGTGCGCTTTACTAGCGCCGGCCTGCGCCTGCTGCAACTGGCCGACGCAACTCTGCCTCTGCTGCGCGCCGCCGAGCGTGACATCAGCCGCTTGGCCGGTGGCACGGCCGGGCGTTTGCACATGGCGATCGAATGCCACAGTTGCTTCCAGTGGCTGATGCCGACCATCGACCAGTTCCGCGATGCCTGGCCGGAAGTAGAACTCGACCTCGCATCGGGCTTCTCCTTCGCGCCGCTGCCGGCCCTGGCGCGCGGTGATCTGGATCTGGTGGTGACCTCCGACCCGCAGGAAATCGCCGGCATCACCTATGTGCCGCTGTTCACCTACGAAGCCATGCTCGCGGTGGCCAATCAGCATGCGCTGGCGAGCAAACCGTACATCGTGCCCGAAGACTTGCTGACTGAGACGCTGATCACCTACCCGGTAGAACGCGACCGACTGGATATCTTCACCCGCTTCCTCGAACCGGCCGACATCGAACCGGCGCAAGTGCGCACCTCGGAACTGACGGTGATGATGATGCAACTGGTCGCCAGCGGCCGTGGCGTCTGCGGCATGCCGCACTGGGCGCTGCATGAGTACAGCTCGCGCGGTTACGTGAAAGGCAAGCGGCTGGGCGAGAAAGGCCTGTTTGCCACGCTGTACGCAGGGATACGCGCCGACATGCTCGATGCGCCGTACATGCGCGACTTTTTGCTGACGGCCAAGGACACGTCGTTCTCGACACTGGATGGGGTCAGCGCCGTGCGCTGAAACGCTGCGATCGGACGAGCTTTTGATCTTATTTTCTGGAGAGCTCACACCACATGTGGATCTTGTCGAAGTAGTCTTCGCCTACCCGCACCGCCAGTGGCTCAAGACCAAACTGGATAAAACCGCAGCGCTCATACAATTTGAACGCAGCTTCATTGCCAGCAGTAACCGTGAGCTGGACAAGCTTCAGCTCGGGATGATTGTGCGCCTCGGCCAGTGCCGCTTGCACCAGCTCAAACCCCAAACCGTGCTGACGAAAATCCGCCGACACATACATGCCGAACAGCGTGGCCTTGTGTCGGGCCTTCTCGCGTGGCTCGAATGCCAAACCGACAATGCCAGCCAGCGTGCCACCCTCGAATGCGCCGAGCACCACATCGAGCTTGCTGGTCAGGCGCGCTTCCCACCAGCTCAACGGCATCACCGCGCGTTCACGCACGCTTGAGGTGAATGCCTGCGGATGTCGGTCGTAGGCTTCGAGCATCAGTTCCCGATAGGCCAGGGCATGGCTGGCGTCCAGCTTTTCGATCCACATCTCAGGCGGCTCGCCGTTGCTCAAGCATCAAGCGAATGGCCAGACCGCCCAGCACCAGGCCCATGAAATAACGCTGCACCGCGAGCCACGTCGGGTTGCGCACGAACCACGAAGCAATGCCCGCCGCAAACAGCGCAATCAGCAGATTGACGGTGAAACTGACGCTGATCTGGGTCAGGCCGAGGATGAGGCTTTGGACGAACACCGAGCCGTGTTCAGGGCTGATGAATTGCGGAAACACCGAGAGATAGAACACCGCAATTTTGGGGTTCAGGGCACTGGTGAGAAAGCCCATGGTGATCAGTTTGCGCGACGAATCCGGCGGCAACTGCCGGGCTTCGAACGGCGAACGCGCGCCGGGTTTCAGCGCCTGCCAGGCCAGCCACAGCAGGTACAGCGCACCGGCCCACTTCAACACTTCATAAGCCATTGGCACCGCGAGAAACACAGCGCTAAGACCGGCAGCAGCGGCAAACATATGCACAAAGAAACCCGCGACCACACCCAGCAACGACGTGACGCCCGCCTTGCGCCCCTGACAGATCGAACGCGAGATCAGATAGATCATGTTCGGCCCCGGCGTGAGGACCATCAGCAACGCGGCGGCAGCGAAAATCAGCAGGTCTTGAAGCGGGATCATGGCGGGCGTCCCTTGCGTTAATGATCAGGCGATTCTGGTCAGCGAGGCTCGATAAAACGGCAGGATCAGGTCGCGTGTCAATGGCGCCAGTTCGAGCGCCGGATCAGTGGCCGGATCGACCCAGACGACCTCTTCGATTTCAGCCGCCGGGGAGACTTCAGCATCGATGGTCAGTTGAAAGATTTCTGCCTGTACGACAAATCCCGGTTCATTGGCGGCGGGAGCTGAAAACTGGCCAAGGAACGTTGCCTGCGTGGGATCGATGACCAATCCCAACTCTTCTTCCAGCTCACGGGCCAGTGCCTGCACCGGCAACTCATCGGCTTCGATCTTGCCGCCCGGTTGCATGAATGCCGTGGTGGCGCGTTTGCGTACCAGCAAGGTCTGGCCGTCGGCGTTGAGTAACAGCGCGGCGGCAATGTGGATGATGCGAGGTGAAACGGCGGATGCACACGTCATGGGTCAGCCACGGTCCTGGAGAAAAACCGCAAGGATCCCATGCCTGCCCCGCCAACGTCACCTCACATGCCATCACCTTTGTTCCTGAAGCGCCCCTTCTACGTCCTCCGGCACCTTCACGAACACTTTGTATTTGGCCCCCTCCATGGCCTCGAAGCTGATCAGCTTGTCCACCAGCAGTTCGCTCAAAACCTTGCCGGCATTGAGCAGCAACATGCCGTTGTCGGCATTCAGATTGCGCGCCAGAATCATTCCCGCCGCCAGCTCCCGTGTGCCCAGCACCTTGACGTCCGGGTCGGCCAGCACCACATCGCTGAGGAACGCCGCGCACACCTGGATGAAGTCCTCGACCAGCTCGGGATCGTAGAGTTTGCCGGCGTACTGACGCAGGTATAACAATGCTTCGTCGCTGTTCATTTGCCGCTCGAGAATCAGCCCGCGCTGCAATTCGACGAAATCCACCGCCAGCTTCAGCAGTCGCGAACCCAACGGGATCGCCTCGCCCTTGAGCCGGTCCGGAAAGCCGCTGCCGTCCCAGCGTTCCTGATGATGCAGGATCAACCGGGCCGCATCCTTCATCGGGTCGAGGGTCATCAGCAGCGATTCGCTCTGTTTCGGGTAACCGCGATAACGATCGCGCTCGGTATGGCGAAGCAAATCCGCGGGGGTGACCATCATGTTGTCGGTCCAGCTCAGTTTGCCAATGTTGTACAACGCAGCGGCCATGGTCAGGTCACGACTGCTGGCTTCATCGATCCCGTGCATTTTGCAGTAGACGCGCACCAGTTCGATGATCTGCCGATTGGTCTGCTTGGCCGGCGGCAAACGCAGGTTGGCCAGCAACGAGAACACTTCGGTGCCAGTCACGTAACTGTGTTTGAGTTCCTCGTAGGCCAGATCAAGCATGTCGGCGGTCTGCTGCAACTCGGCAGTACGCGCGGCGACGTGTTTTTCCAGGGTGCTGTTAAGCAATTTGAGCTGATCGTTCTGCACCTGGGCCAACTGCTCCAGACGCTGACGTTCACGCTCGGAATGCTGATGCTCCAGGGCCTGACGCAAGGTCACGAGCATTTCATCGTCGTTCCAGGGTTTGCTGATGTAGCGATTGATCCGCCCTTCGTTGATGGCTTTGATGATCGCCGCAGGATCGGCATAGCCGGTAAGCATGATCCGCGTGGTCGCCGGATAGAGTTCATGGACGTGAGCCAGCAATGTAGCGCCGTCCATATTGGGCATTCGGGCGTCGCTCATCACCAGATCGACGGGCTGTTGGGTCAGTATTTCGAGTGCCTGTGCACCGCTGGTGGCCAGCAGCACGTCGTAAGGCTGACTGCGCAGCAGGCGCCGCAGGCTGTTGAGGATCGACTCCTCGTCATCGACCAGCAACACCTTCGGCCGGTACGGTGAAATCGGCGCAGATTGTTCGTCCATGGGGTGGCCTCAAGCGAAACAGTGAACCTGACAGGTGCGCCGACAGACATCCTGACTTGCCTGCGCTTGAGGGCAAGGCTAGATGATTTTCGCGGGGCTCACGCAATACATCGGTTACACACCTGCAAGCGAAGTGCCCTGCGGCCAACTATGCTCAAGAGGTCGATCGACACAAACGGCCTGCGTACGGGCATGCGAGGAGGGAAAAAGGATGCTCCCGAGCAAGAGCGAGTCTGGATCTGGCGTGGCGCCGTGAGTGCGCAAGCCGGGCCGATCAACCGCCGCATACTCATCGTCGACGATACCGCGGCGATTCATGCTGACTTTCGCAAGATACTCACCCCCGACACGAGCGGCGAAGCCGATCTGAACAGCCTGGAACAGACGCTGTTCGGCAGCCGACAGGCATCGCACCTGACCTTCCAGCTCGACTCCGCCTATCAGGGGCAGGAAGCGCTGAAACTGGTTCAACTGGCACTGGAACAAGGAAAGCCTTACGCGCTCGCTTTCATTGACATGCGCATGCCGCCCGGTTGGGATGGCCTGGAGACCATCGAAAGACTGTGGCAAGCCGATCCGAACCTGCAAATCGCGTTATGCACCGCCTACACCGACTACAGCTGGGAGGCCATGGCCGAACGGCTGGAGTTCGGCGATCAGTTATTGATCCTGAAAAAACCCTTCGATGCCCTGGAAATTCGTCAGATGGCCAACGCCCTGACCTGGAAATGGCAACTGGCTCAGGACGCCGCACTGAAAATGTTCAACCTCGAACAGACGATCGAGGCCCGGGTCCACGAATTACTCAAGGTGTCGCATCTGTTGCATTACGACAGCCTCACAGGTCTGCCCAACAGCACCCTGCTCGGTGACCGCCTGACTCAGCACCTTGCTGCCTGCCGACGCCATGACAAAAAACTGGTGGTGCTGTTCCTCGGTCTGGATCGCTTCAAACGCATCAACAATGCGCTGGGGCATCCGGCCGGCGACGAAATGCTCAAACGGGTGGGTCAGCAGTTGCTCAAAAACGTGCGCGGATCGGACTCGGTTTTTCGCTACGGTTCTGACGAGTTCGTGGCGATCCTCACCGATATCAACCACCCCCAGCAGACCCGCAGCATCGCCGAAAAACTGCTGGGCGTCATTCGCACTCCACAGATGATCGCGGGGCATGACGTCAGCGTCACCGCCAGCATGGGTTTGAGCGTTTACCCGGACGACGGGATCGAAGCCATCGACCTGATCAAAAAAGCTGAAACGGCCATGCGTAACGTCAAGGACAGCGGTCCGGACAATTTCGGTTTTTTCATCGAGGCGATGAATGCGCGCGCACGGGAACAGCAGAGTATCGAATCAGGTATTCGCCAGGCGTTGCAGCGAAACGAGTTTGTCTTGCACTACCAGCCAAAAATCGCCCTGCAGAGTGGTCGGATTGTCGGTGCGGAAGCGCTGGTTCGCTGGCAAAAACCGGGGCATGGCTGGGTCTACCCGTCAGACTTTATTCCAGTGGCCGAAGACAGCGGGCTAATTGTCCCGCTGAGCAAGTGGGTGTTGGCCGAAGCCTGCCGCCAGGCGCGGCAATGGCAAGCCGCAGGATTGCCGCCGATCCGCATGTCGGTCAACACCTCGGCCATCGACTTTCGCCAGCGCCACTTTGTCGAGAGCGTCGAACAGGTCCTTGCAGACACAGGGCTGGCCCCGTGCCTGCTGGAGCTGGAAATCACCGAGAGTGTGCTGATGCAAAACGTCGACGCGACCATGAGCGCGTTGCAACGGTTGAAAGCACTGGGGATCAAGCTGGCCATCGATGACTTCGGCACCGGGTATTCAAGCCTCAGCTACCTGCGTCGCTTTCCCATCGATGTACTGAAAATCGATCAGTCATTCATTCGTGGTCTGTGCACTGACAGCAGCGATGCCGCGCTGGTCGGCGCGATCATCAGCCTTGGTAAAAGCCTGAGCCTGAACGTCATCGCCGAAGGCGTGGAAACGGCAGCGCAACTGAAATATCTCAAGGATCACCATTGCGAAGAAGCTCAAGGTTTCTACTTCAGCGAAGCCTTGCCGGCGCCGGCGTTTGCCCGGCTTTTGAGCGCAGGGCTTGCGGCGCCCTGGGCAGATCCATCGAGCTCCAGCGACAGTCCGGCGAGCAGCACGGGGGACAATCTCCAGTGACTCTTTTCCGTTACGCGCTGGTCTTCATGTTTAGCGGGGGTTGTGTCAACGCTGCCAGCGAGCCGTTGAACCAGCCACTCAAGCCCCTGCCCGAGATGGCTCCCGTCAATCGCGAACGCGTCGCGCTGGGTCGCCAATTGTTCAATGATCCGCGGCTATCGGCGAACAACACGCTGTCCTGCGCCAGTTGCCACCAACTGGACAAGGGGGGAGCCGACACCCGTGCCCGGTCTCTGGGGTTCGATGGAAAACCGGTGGCGTTCAACACGCCCACCGTGCTCAACGCCAGCCTCAATTTCCGGCAATTCTGGGACGGACGGGTCGGGACTCTGGAGGAGCAAGCCGACAATGTCATCACCAGCCCCCACGAAATGGGCGGTGACTGGAAAACCGTCGTGCAACGCATCACCGACGATCCCGACTACCGCAAGGCCTTCGACGGCGCCTACCCGGATGCCGTGACCCAAGCCAATATCCAGAATGCACTCGCATCCTACGAACGCACCCTGCTATCCCCCGGGTCGCGTTTCGATCAATACCTCTTGGGCAATACCGACATCCTCACCCTTGAAGAAAAGTACGGTTATCAACGCTTCAAGGACTATGGCTGCATCGCCTGCCATCAGGGCGTGAACATCGGCGGCAACATGTTTCAGAAGTTCGGCGTATTCGGTGATTACATCGCCGATCGTGGCAACCCGACGGTAGCTGACCTGGGACGATTCAATGTCACCGGCGACGAAGCTGATCGCGCGGTCTTCAAGGTGCCGAGTCTGCGCAATGTCGCCCTGACCGCGCCGTACTTCCACGACGGTTCGGCCCCCGACCTCGAACGGGCCGTGGATGTCATGTTCCAGTATCAGCTGGGGCGCATGCCGAGCGCAGAAGACAAAGTGCTGATCATCCTGTTTCTCAAGACCCTGTCCGGGCAATGGGAGGGCAAGCGATGAAGAAGATGTCACGCAGAACCAGTCTGCTGTTGGTCACGCTGCTAGCCATACTGCTGGCCTCGACGCTGTTGTTTCTCTATCTCAAGTCCAGTTCCGAACAGACCGTCACGTACACCGAATCGCGCGACCTGATCCGCCAGATCACCCAACAGGACGCCCTGTGGGAGAACGAAATACTCAAGGCCCGCGTGGCGATTTCCCACAACTACGACCCGCTCGTGTCTCCGGTGATCGAGATGCATCAGCTGTGGGAGCGTTTCACCACAATGGAATCGGGGCATGGGCGCAAGGACTCCAGGCAATGGAACGATGCTCACGAAGGCTTTTTAAAAGCGATGCAGGAAAAGACTCGTCTGGTGGAGCAGTTCAAGTCACACAACGCCTTGTTGCGTAACTCCCTGGCCTTCCTGCCGACCGCCGAAGATGATATCCAGGCGCAATTGGCGGACTTGTCCGACCTCGACAAGCTGCAGGTACAAAACATCGCCACCGACACCTACGACTTGCTGCTCAGTGCCCTGGAATTCGCCCAGGTCACCTCTGCCGACAAGGCCGCGGACATCGAAGTGGGCCTGAACAAACTGGCGGTTAACGCGCAACGCTTGCCGCAAGAGTTTCATGCCCCGGTGAAAGTTCTCAGCAGTCACGTCGCGCTGATCTTGCGCGAGCAGCCAGTCGTCAACGAACTGCTGGAAAACATCGCAGTCGTTCCCGTGGCCGAACGTCTGGACGACATTACCCACATGCTCAACCTGGATCAGCAACGGGTCGAAAAAATCGATCGCGAGTACCACTTCTACATGCTGCTGTTCTCTGTACTGCTGATGCTGTCACTGCTGTGGCTGGCCGTCCGGTTGATCCGCAGCTTCGCCGAGATCCACCGGGTCAACAACGCCCTGCAAAACGCCAACGATGCGCTGGAGCAACGGGTCGAAGAACGCACCCGGGAGCTCAACAACGCCCAGAGCGAACTGCTGGATGCTGCGCGGCAGGCGGGCATGGCTGAAATCGCGACCAACGTGTTGCACAACGTCGGCAACGTACTCAACAGCGTGAATATCTCCTGCGAGCTGATCGGGCGAAAACTGCGCAGCAGCAAGGCAATTGGGCTTGGCAAGGCCATGCAGTTGATCAACGCACACCCCAACGACCTCGGGCATTTCCTCAGTGAAGACGACAAGGGCAAATTGCTGCCCGACTATCTCAACCAACTGGTAAGCGCAATTGCCAAGGAACAGCAGGAAATGGCCGATGAGCTGGGCCAGATGAACAAGAGCGTCGACCACATCAAAGACATCGTCGCCACCCAGCAATCCTATGCCGGGGCCAACAGCATGACCGAACCGCTGTACATCGACGAACTGCTGGAAGACGCCCTGCGCATGAATGCCGGCGCGCTGACTCGCCATCACGTCACCGTGGTCAGGCAATACAGTGAAGTGCCTCAGGTGATGGGTGACAAACACCGCCTGTTGCTGATTCTGATCAACCTCATCAGCAACGCCAAATATGCCATGACCGACCTCAGCAACCGCACTCGGACAATGACGCTTGGGGTGGAAATCGTTGACGAGACCTTTCTGCAAATCAGCGTCCGGGACGATGGTGAAGGTATCGCCCCGGAAAACATGACACGGATCTTTGCTCACGGTTTTACCACGCGCAAAGAAGGCCACGGTTTTGGCCTGCACAGTTGCGCGCTGGCGGCGATCGAAATGAACGGCCACCTCACTGCGCACAGCGACGGCCCTGGGCTGGGCGCCTTATTCATCTTGCAGCTTCCGCTGATCACCGTAACGGAGAACGCATGAGCGAACTGTCGAACCGTCGCATTTTGCTGATCGACGACATGCCGTCGATTCACGAAGACTTTCGCAAGATTCTCACCCCGCCTCTGGCGCACTCGGCAGAACTGGATGAAATGGAAACAGTGCTGTTCGGTGCTCAAGCCCGCCCGCAACGACCGAATTTCGTGCTCGACTCCGCTTATGGTGGCGAGGAAGGACTGGCCAAACTCAACCTCGCCCTGCAGGAGCAATGTCCCTATGCCGTGGCGTTTGTCGACATGCGCATGCCCGACGGCTGGGACGGCGCGAAAACCATCGAACATCTTTGGCAGCAGGATCCGCAATTGCAGGTGGTCGTCTGCACGGCGTATTCCGACTATTCCTGGGACGAGTTGCTCGATCGCCTGAAGGCTCACGACCGTCTGCTGATCCTGAAAAAACCCTTCGACAACATTGAAGTCCAGCAAATGGCCAACACTCTGTTGACCAAGTGGCAGATGACCGAACGCGCATCATTGCAAATGCATCATCTGGAGCATCTGGTGGATCAGCGCACCGCCCAGTTCAAGAAGGCCAGCGTGGCCTTGCAGCGCGAGATCGACGAGCGCAAACAACTGGAAGGTCAGTTGGTGCAGTCAGAAAAGCTCGCCTCGCTCGGACAACTGGCGGCCGGGGTTGCCCATGAAATCAACAACCCGATCGGCTTCATTTCCTCCAACCTCGGTTCGCTGGACGGTTACTTCCAGCAGTTGCTGAGCATGCTCGACGCCTATCAGGCCGCCGGACAAACGCTGCCACCCGAATCCGCCGCGCAACTGCAAAAAATGCGCGAAGACCTCGAACTGGATTTCCTGCTTGAGGATATTCCCGTACTGATCCGAGAATCCAAGGAGGGCATCGGTCGCGTCAGCCAGATCGTCAAGGACCTGAAGGATTTCTCCCGGGTCGACACCCAGCAGCAATGGCAGTGGGCCAATCTGCAACAAGGCATCGAGTCGACCCTGAACATTGTCGCCAGCGAACTCAAATACAAGGCCGATGTGGTCAGGGAATATCAGAAACTGCCGGACATCGAATGCCTGCCGTCACAGATCAATCAGGTCATCATGAATCTGGTGGTCAATGCGGCGCAGGCCATGGGACCTGAACGCGGCGTCATCACTCTGCGCACGGGGCTGCAAGGGGAAGCCGCGTGGATCGAAGTGGCCGATACCGGGTCAGGCATTGCGCCCGAAACCTTGCAGAAAATCTTCGACCCGTTCTTCACTACCAAACCGGTGGGCCAAGGGACAGGACTGGGTTTGTCCCTGTCCTATGGCATCGTGAAAAAACACGGCGGGGATATTTCGGTACGCAGCGAACTCGGGGCTGGCACCACGTTCCGTGTGCTGTTGCCGCTGCGTCAGTCTGTTGCCTGACGCCGAAAATAGTCAGAAAGTCTCCCTGTTCACGGTTTCTACGTTGGCGCAGAATCCCTGCCTGCCCTACAAAGTCCGAACCAAGGAAACCGTATGAGCCTGTCCCTTCTGAGCCGCTACGCCTTCTTTGCCGTCTGCGTGATTTTCACCCTCGCCAGCCTGCCTTTTCTCGAACATGACTGGCTGTGGCCGATCACCGCCGTCACTGGCGTGCTAAGCCTGCTCGGTCTGTTCGATCTATTGCAAAGCCCACACGCGGTACGCCGCAACTACCCGATTTTGGGCAACATCCGTTATCTGGTCGAAGGCATCCGCCCGGAGATTCGCCAGTATTTGCTGGAGTCCGACAGCGACGCCCTGCCCTTCTCGCGCGCCCAGCGTTCACTGGTCTACTCGCGGGCAAAAAATGAAAGCGCCGATAAACCATTCGGCACGCTGATCGATGTGTACCAATCCGGTTTCGAATTCATCGGCCATTCGATGCGTCCGGCGCCGTTGAGCGACCCGAGCAGTTTCCGCGTCACCGTCGGTGGTCCGCAGTGCACGCAGCCTTATTCGGCGTCGGTGTTCAACATCTCGGCGATGAGCTTCGGCTCACTCAGCGCCAACGCCATCCGCGCGTTGAACCAGGGAGCGAAGCTTGGCAACTTTGCCCACGACACCGGCGAAGGCAGCATCAGCCCCTATCACCGTGAACACGGCGGCGACCTGACCTGGGAGCTGGGCAGCGGCTATTTCGGTTGCCGCACCAGCGACGGTCGATTCGACCCGGAGCGCTTCGCCACCCAGGCGCAGAACCCACAAGTACGCATGATCGAAATCAAGATGAGCCAGGGCGCCAAACCGGGCCACGGCGGGATCCTGCCCAAGCACAAAGTCACCAAGGAAATCGCTGAAACCCGCGGCATCATGATGGGCGAAGACTGTGTGTCGCCGTCACGCCACAGCGCGTTTTCCACGCCGCTGGAGATGATGCATTTCATCCAGCAACTGCGTGAACTGTCCGGCGGCAAACCGGTGGGTTTCAAATTCTGCCTCGGCCATCCGTGGGAGTTCATGGGCATCGCCAAAGCCATGCTGGAGACCGGCATTCTCCCGGACTTCATCGTCGTTGACGGCAAGGAAGGCGGTACCGGCGCCGCACCGGTGGAATTCACCGACCACATTGGCGTGCCGATGCGCGAAGGGCTGCTGTTCGTGCACAACACGCTGGTAGGTTTGAATCTGCGCGACAAGATCAAACTCGGCGCCAGCGGCAAAATCGTCAGCGCCTTCGACATCGCCAGCGTGCTGGCCATCGGCGCCGATTGGGCCAACTCCGCACGCGGCTTCATGTTCGCCATCGGCTGCATCCAGTCGCAGAGTTGCCACACCAACAAATGCCCGACTGGCGTCGCCACCCAGGACGCTCTGCGCCAACGCGCGCTGGTCGTGCCCGACAAGGCGCAGCGGGTCTACAACTTCCATCGCAACACGCTCAAGGCGCTGGCAGAAATGCTCGCTGCCGCCGGCCTCGATCACCCCTCGCAACTGTCGGCCAAGCACCTGGTACGACGCATGTCGGCGACCGAGATCAAGCTGTTCTCGCAGTTGCATGTATTCCTGAAACCGGGGGAATTGCTCAGCGGGGAAGTGAACGGCGAGTTCTATTCGCGGATGTGGCAGATGGCACGGGCGGACAGTTTTGAGCCGCAGGAAGTGGCAGTGGCTTAGAGTCCAGACGGAGTGCCATATTCAACCGTTTGGTACTTCGAGCGTAAATGCGCAAAGCGACTTTACCGGCGCTCAGGTGAATTGACGCTTGCACAATATTGCAGAACGGCCGAATTCTTGAATTCGGCCTTATCTTTCAACTCCACTGCGAACACATTGGGGTAGTTATTGATACGTTCTCTGTCCCATTGATCAGCAATCATGAAAAAGCACGTCGGTGCCGTACCGGTGGCCAAATCACGCTCAATAGCATCAAGACCTGTCACATCGATTGGGGCACCTAACAATTTAAAATAGGTGGCATGCAACGTATCCCACCTGGCATACACAGGAATATTTTTTCCACTGTTGATAATTTCAAGCGCCGGAGACCTCAAATCATGTTCAAGTCTCAGAGACTCAGCCAGGTCAGATCTCGTTAAAAAACAAGCAATAGAGACCACTACCATGAAAACTAGCACTACCCCCTTTGCAAAACAGTCCTTTATCCGTCCGACGCCATAAGCCACGATAACCAGCATTGCAGGGACAAATACAATAACATTCTTGATGGACAGTACAGGAGTAGAAAACAAAGACTTCACATAAGCAATTGAATACCCAACAAACCACCAACTCAACAGCAAGGATAATGACATACGCTCCCTGTCATTTTTTATCAACGAGTCCAACCCTACAAATAAAAACACAAGACTCAATAATGCCGCAGATGGATAGCCAAAGGGCCACAACAATGAATCCAATATAAAACTGCCATCAGGCACCGGAATCCACGTATCGGTCTTCTTCAGATTTTTCAATATATAAATGAATATTGGAATGATAGAGACCAGAATAAAAAGACCTGCCCCTCCACCAAGAACGAATAGACGCCTGTCGAATCGTGGCCAACATGATAAATAGATTAAAAATATGGCCTGACTCATAACAGGCAAAAAACCAAAATAATGAGTATTCACCAGCGCCGCGCACGCCACCGCGTACCATAGCGCAGTTGAAAACTTTCTCTTCTTTACAAGATCAAAAAACAGCACAAAAGAAACAACCGTCAACAACACTAAAATCTCGTAAGAACGAGTATTTTGAGAAAACACTATCAGAAAGAAATTAATCGCTGAAAAAAGTGCAGCCAACAACCCTACTTCCACACAATATTACTTACGCCCCAAAACATACATCATCGGAATGACTGCTACCCCCAAGACCACTGAGAATACTCGCCCCACCATTTCGCCATAGCCAAAAACCTTATAAATCCCCCAAAGCAATATTTGATATAGCGGAGGATGAACATCCTCAACGGTTCTGTGAAAAACCGTATTGAAATCATTCTCCGGATCACTGGCCCACGCGCTGAACAGTTCATCCATCCACAAACTTTTTTCGAAAAGCTGATAACTTCTAAGCATCGCACCCAAAACGATGATAGCCCCTAATAAAATATAAACACCCCTCGATTCCCTTTTTATAAAATCACGCATAAATCCCTCTCAACGTTCTAAATTAAGTAGCCTTTGACCGGTATTATTCTTTTATTTGAAATAAAACGACGCTCCCCAACCCCACCGCCAACCACAACGTCACCAACCGCAGCAAAACCGTCGCCGCAATCGCATCCGGCAACGCAACACCACCCGACACCAGCAACGCCACCATCACCGCCTCGGCACTGCCCAACCCACCGGGCATGAAACTCAAGGCACCGGCCAACATGGAAACGGCATAAATGAATACCGCGAATGTCAGCGGTATATCCGCGCCCATGGCATTGAGAATCGAGTAAAACGCCAGCGCTTCCAGCCCCCAGGCCAAAAGACTCAACAGCGTCGTGCCAACCTGGCGGCGTGGGGTGTAGCAACTGTGGGACTGGTGCAGCACTTGAACGACGTGGCGCAACAGGCGAGGGAGCCAGCCGCTGCGTTGATCCATCCGTCGATCAAGGGCACTGACAAGACTTGGACGGGACACCAGCAATATGCAGCACGCCAATAGCACCAGACAGGAGATGATCATCGACAGCCATTCGGGATGCGCGCTCAGGCCGAACAAGGCCAATACCACCATCGCCAGAAAATCCGACAGGCGCTCACTGAACAGCGCAGCAAAACTGTGTGAATAAGGCACCTCCCAGCGCTTGAGCAAAACTCCGCGCAACGCCTCGCCAGCCTTGCCGGGGGTCGTAGTCAGGGCAAATCCCGACAGATAGATTTTCAGACTCGGCCACCAGGGCAATGGATGGCGCAGAGCATTGAGGTAGACCTGCCAACGCAAAAAGCGCAGACCGTAGCCGAGCAGCACCAGGCCGACTACTTGCCCGCCCTGCCACCAGCCCACTCGAATGACGGCCGCGCTAACGGCCGGCCACCCTCCCCACAGGGAAATCGCCAAATACGCGAGGGCGGAGCAGACCACTGAACCGATCAGAACCCCATAGCGCCACCCGGAAAGCATCAGGGCCTGCTTCATAGATTCAGCCTTTTGAAAATCGGCTGCGGTATGGCCCGAATCGACCACATGATCCACGCCCAGAATCCGGGCACATACAGTACCGCTGTCCTGCGTTCGATACCTGAGACGATTCGTCGGGCAACGCTATCCGGTTGCGCCACCAGCAGCGCCGGCAGCGCCAGCCCTCGAGTCATCGGCGTATCGACAAAACCGGGCTTGATGGTGATTACGTGCACACCCGTTTTGAACAAGCGCGCGCGCAAGCCTTCGCAAAAAGCCGTAACCGCCGCTTTGGCTGCGCCGTACAGATAGTTGGAAGGACGTCCGCGATCCCCGGCCACCGAGGAAATGACCGCTAACGTACCGCGATGCTGGGCGGCCATCTGGTTAGCCAACAGGGTCAACAGGGCAATCGTTGAACTGCCATTGTTGGCGAATTCCCTTTCGGCCACCTCAACGCTTTGTTCGCACTCGCTTTGATCCGGCAAGGAGCCGTAGGCAATCAGACAGATGTCCACCGTCTGCAACGCCGCCATACAGCTCTCGAACATGAGGGCGTGGCCGGCGGTATCGCTGACATCCATCTCATACGAAGTCACCGCTCTCGCACCTCGGGCCTGCAGATCGGCGCAGGTTTGCTGCAGCTTTTGCCCATCCCGGGCGACGAGAAAAAACTCGCTCCGTTCAGCCGCCCAAAGTCGTGCGCATGCGCTGGCAATGGCTGAAGTGGCGCCTACAATCAGAATCTTTTTCATTGGAGAACTCGCTGCCAGAAACGGGAAATCAGGGCCGGGTCGCGCATTGCTTCCACTTGCTCCCAAGCGGGATAGGCTTGGCGAAAATCCCTGCCGCTCATGTGCGCATCCTTGGCCGGATACAAACGGCCATGCGCTTCGCGGACGATGGAGTCGAGACGCGGCAGAAGTTTTTCCGTCAGAGCATTGTTCTGCGGGAAATCCAGTGCCAGTGAGGTGCCAGGCATTGGAAAGGACAGCAACCCGGGGGAAGCCATATCGCCACAACGTTTGAGCACCGCGAGAAAAGAGCCGGTACCGCTGCGGGCGATAGCGTTGAGAAGTTCGGCCAATGCCGCCTGCGCCACCGCGCTTGGCAATACACACTGAAACTGCTGGAAGCCTTTGCGCCCGTAAATCCGGTTCCAGTGCTCGATACGATCCAGCGGATAGAAAAACGGGCTGTAGGCGACCGTCTGACATTGTCGGGTCGCCGGTTGCCGCTTCCAGTAGTGGCGATTGAACAGTTTCAAAGTGATCGGATTGATCAGCGATACCGGCGGCCGGATCGGCATGTGCAGCGAACGCGGGGCTGCGGCCTGAAGCGCACCCGTTTCACGATGATCCCCGGCGGTGAAGACTCCGCGCCCTTGCGCACGGCCTCGGGCCAGACAATCGATCCACGCGACGCTGTATTCGTGCCGGGCATCCATTTCGGCCGACAGGGCAAAGAAATCATCCAGTCCGTCAAAGCGCACCCGCGTGGTGTCGATCAGACTCGACTGGATCTTGCGCAAGCGCAGGGCGACCCAAGTGATGACGCCCGTCAGTCCCAAGCCACCCAGGGTAGCTGCAAACCACTGGGGATTCTCTGTGGGGGAGCAGACCATCGGCGGTTGCATGGATCGGTGTAACCCAAAGCTCACCACCGAATGGGCAAACGTACCGCACCGGTGATGGTTCTTGCCGTGCACGTCATTGGCCACGGCTCCGCCCAGCGTGACATGCCGCGTCCCGGGCGTGACCTGTAAAAACCAGCCCTGCGGGATGGCCAGTTGCAAAATCTCGCCCAAGGTCACTCCGGCCTCGGCGCAGATCTCACCGTTCTCCCAGTCAGCCTCGATGAAGCGACTCATGGGACGTAACTGCAACACATGATCACTGACGGCCAGACAGCTGTCGCCATAGCTGCGGCCACTACCGAACGGCAACGTTGTGCCGTGGGTTTCGATCAACTGCTGCCACTGTGGCCCCACCTCAGTTTGCCAATGGCATGGATGGCCGGTTTGCGGGGTACGGGGATAGGCTCCCCATGAGGTCAGCAAAGACTTCATGCGGCCACCCAGAAAATCAGGCAGAACAACACGCCCATCGCCAGACTCAAGCGATCGCGCAGTGCAAACACCACCGGGTCGTCATTCATTCGGCCGCGGTGGGTGAGCAGCCAGATCCGGGTGATCCACAACAGCAACACAGGGCAGGCCAGCCAGATCCATCGAGGATGTGCATAGAGCGCAGTGGTCGCGCTGTCATGGATATACAGCGCCAGCACCATGACGGTGAGATAACCGGATGCAGCGCCCAATGATGAGAGCATGGCCAGATCGGCGGGAAAGTAATCCCGGCCACCGGTTTTCCCGGTGATGCCACTGTGCAGGGCGACCAACAGTTCGGCATAACGCTTGACCAATGCCAGACTCAAAAACATGAACATGGAGAAGGCCAGCATCCAGCCAGTCAATTCCAGTCCAAAAGCGGCGCCACCGGCAATAATGCGCAGGGTGTACAGCAGCGCCAGCGTAATCACATCGAGCGCCATCAGCCGCTTCAACACCAGTGAATAAACGAGTGTCAGCACGTAATAGCAGGCGAGCACCGCCACGAATGACCGAGGCAGCCAAATCCAGGCGCCCGTGAAGGACACCAGCAAAAGCAAAGGAAAAACCATCAACCCGGACTTGATCGACAAAGAGCCACTGGCGAAGGGTCGATGACGCTTGGTTGGATGCTTGCGATCATCGGCAAGATCGAGCAGGTCATTGAGGACGTAGACACCCGATGCACACAACCCGAAAAACACGAAAGCCAGCACGCCGTGCCAAAGCTGCAGCGGATGTGCCAGTTGATGGGCGGCGAGCAGAGGGACGAAAATCAACGCATTCTTCATCCATTGATGAATGCGCAAGGCTTTGGACCAACTCCTCAATGTCGTCGCGTCAGAGCGGATCACCTGAACAACGTTGCCCAGGTGCCGAATGGCAAGCGCAACGCCCGGTAACGGATTGACGACAAAGGCTTGCCTGGCCGAGCGCCATATCGGCAGGTCGTCAAATGAATTACCGACGTAGTCGAATCCTCCCTCGCCATACGACGTCACCAGAACATCACGTTTGTGCGTCCCTGACAGGTTTCGCTCAAGGGTCGTCCCCAAAACCTCATCGAATACCTGAAGGTGCTCGGCAATGCGCACTGCCAATGAGTAGTGGCTGGCCGTGGCGAGGACTATTTTTCGGCCGCTGTTGCGTTGTGCCTCAATCATCCAGAGCACGTCGGGATCGTAGGGCAAGGTTGCGACGTCGATGTCCGTCGATTGCGCTAACTGCTCTTTCAAATACGCTTTGCCATGAGTGAGCCAGGCCAGCGGTTTCAGACATTGCAAAGGCTTGCTGCGCACAAAGGCCATGGCGCATTCGAACAGCAGATCGGACTTGAGCAGGGTGCCGTCCAGATCGACCACGAAGGGTTGTGAAGTCACGCAAGACTCGGACGCTGGCGGGCAATCAGTCACTGATACGTTCATGCGCGACGCACCCGAAACAGTACAAAGCGGAAAAAGCAGTACCCCGACAAAGTATTCATCAGCGAAAAAACAGCCACCGTCACCAAGCCGGGAAGATGACGGGCATCGGCAATCACGCCCACGCCGAAACTTAACGCGCCCATCACGACGATAAACATCAGGTAGGCGAACACCGACGTTTCTCTCTCGAACCTGTAAAGCGCGTTCACATAAAACGAGAACGATGCGGCCACACAGAACGCCGCAAAATTGCTGGCGGCCTGGTCGAGGCCGACCGCTATGTAAAGCACGAAGAATATTTGCCAATGGATAAACGCATCGACCACGCCGATCACGCCGGTTACAGAGAATCCCTTCATAGCCTTGCTGCCCTTTCCGTCTGGCGGGCTTTCAAGCTAGGCCTTGGCCTGTGGGCCTGTCTACTGTCAGAAATTACAGGTACGAGGGTGAGTCCGACCAACGGTCGTGCCTGCTTTACCCGTGCAGTGACCGGGCATCTTCCCAAAAAAAAGCCCCAATCTCTCGACCGGGGCTTTTGTGTTTCAGCGCTTACAACTTACGAAGCCGAACGCACCGCGCCTTGCGACACATTGGTCGGTTGTAGCTTGAACACGTAGAACAACACGGTCAGTAGCACCAAAAACGCCGGGCCCACATACAGCGCTACTCGTGTGTCCGGGAAGTACGCCATCAGACCGACCACCAGCACCAGGAAGGCCAGCGCAAAGTACGAACTGATCGGGTACAGCCACATTTTGTATTTAAGTGCGGCGCGTTCGCTGGCGCTCAGGCCTTTGCGGAATTTCAGCTGCGCCAGCAGGATCATCACCCAGGTCCAGATCGCGCCGAATGTCGCAATCGAGGTTACCCAGACGAAGACTTTTTCCGGCACCAGATAGTTGAGCAGCACGCCCAGCAACAATGCACCGATCGACAGCAACAGTGCACGACGCGGCACGCCGTTGCTTGCGGTCTTGGCGAAACCGGCCGGCGCCTGGCCATTCTGCGCCAGGCTGTAGAGCATGCGCCCGGTGCTGAAGATGCCGCCGTTGCACGACGACAGCGCGGCGGTAATCACCACGAAGTTGATGATGCCGGCGGCAGTCTTGATGCCAAGACGCTCGAAAGTCATCACGAACGGACTGCCCTGGGTGCCGATCTCGTTCCACGGATAGATCGACAGAATCACGAACAGTGCGCCGACGTAGAACAGCAGAATCCGCCAGAACACCGAGCCGATGGCGCTGGGGATGGTCTTCTGTGGGTTCTTCGCTTCACCGGCGGTCAGGCCGATCATTTCGACGCCGAGGTAGGCGAACATGACCATTTGCAGGGACATCAGCACACCGGTCACGCCGTTGGGCATGAAGCCGCCGTGGGCCCACAGGTTGGAAATCCCCAGTGCCACGCCGTCATTGCCGAAACCGAAAGCGATGATGCCGATGCCGCCGATCACCATGGCAATGATCGTGACGATCTTGATCAGGGCGAACCAGAATTCGAATTCACCGAAAGCCTTCACCGCGATCAGGTTGATCGAGCCCATGCTGACCAGCGCCGCGAGGGCCCAGATCCAGCGCGGGACATCGGGGAACCAGATGCCCATGTACACCGCGACGGCGGTGATTTCCGCGACGCAGGTCACCAGCCACAGGAACCAGTAGTTCCAGCCAGTGAGAAAACCCGCCAACGGGCCGAGATAATCTTGCGCATAGCGACTGAACGACCCGGCCACCGGGTTGTGCACCGCCATCTCGCCGAGGGCGCGCATGATGACCAGGATCGCCAGACCGCCAAGAATGTAGGAAATCATGATCGCAGGGCCGGCCATTTCGATGGCTTTGGCCGAACCGAGGAACAGACCGACGCCGATACAGGCACCGAGCGCCATCAGGCGAATATGCCGTTCGCCGAGTTCGCGTTTGAGCGGACCGCCGTTAGCGGTTTCGCCGTGAGGCAGGTGATTGCCAACTGGCATAGGGATACAACCTCGTCTTGTTATTGGATATGACCACCGAGAGTCGAAGCCTCGGCCGATAGGCCTTGGCTTGAATGAAACCGCGCCGGCTTCGTGGGCGGACGCGTCTCGCAGGACAACCTGCGAGATCAGCGGGGCGTGCAGTATAAAAAGCTTATGGCAGGGCTTTTCACTCTATAAATCACAAGATTCAGCGCAAGGTCTCGCATTAACAGCAGATGATGACAAACATCACCTGAGACCTGATGGAAAGCTCGCCGCCAAAACGGCGGCGAGTATTGCACAACAATGGTGCAGCGTCATTGCCACACCCGTCATGAAACAACGACGAGACGGTTACGTTTTTGTGGAAGTGAGGCGTCCAGGAGACAGCGCCGTGACCACTTGTTTGGTCATGGATTTTCGGACCATTACTCGCTCGAACACCGTGGCGCGGGATGCCGACTGCCCGAACAGGCCCGGCCTGGCAGTGGAGTAGCGGGAGATAGTCGGCGTGCCCAAAATGGCCTGATAGTGGATATTCCATACGCCGCTCTTGCGGTCATATTTCATAAAGGCAAAACCACCCAACAGGGTGTCGAGGTTACTGTTTTGATCCGCAACGATCCCGTAATCCCGATACTCCATGGCTGCACTTTGGCCCCAGCCATGCTCGCGGGCCGCAAGCTTGTTGTACTGCGCATCTTCCTTGCCGCCTTCAACATGCCTGACGCGCAGCAGATTTTCCTCAAGTTGATCAACCACCAGTGAGCAACCCCCGAAGCCTGGGGTAAATACGTGATCGGGTTCACCCCACCCTGGATTGGCCGGTATGTCGACATACCCTCCCTGAGGTGCCCAGAAACCTGACACCGCATTGGATTGGTCAGGTATTTCACCGGCACCGATGTCGACAATTTTGATCGCGTTGAACTCGCCTTTCACCGCTGCGGAGTATTTGACACGCTGCATCTCGAAGACAAAGCTGGCGCCTCCCTGCCGATTTGCCAACTGAGCGCCGACGTTGCTCGAGTAGCGAACTCTTACAGGAGAAAACAAATCCGTATTGATCGGTAATCGTGAAAACTCCGAGACCGACAACGCACTGTTGATCTGAGTACGTTCGGCAGTGAATGGCACGTCATGACGGGGACCCCAATCAAGTGGGATACCTTCCGCGCCACGCTGTATACCGGTCGCGATAACTGGTTCCCAAAGACCGTTCGGCAGTCGTTCACGGTTCAATGACGGGCTGGCCGTCGCCAGTATTTCGTCAACAATCTCACCGACAAAATCCCCGCTCACGGTGTCGCCGATGACCTCGCCCTCAACGTCAGCCTCCGGGTGACTGCCGCCGCGCAGAGACAGTGGCTGCCATTGGTCCGCAGCGACTTGTATGAGCCGCGCTCCCTGAGCCCGATTGGTATGGGGATCGACGATCACTACGTCGACGATGTCGCTGTTGATCAGGAAGTCGGACCTGACCCCGTACACCGCCACCTTGCCTCTGGCGTCGACATTGCGAATGAAAAAGCGCCCGTCGGCACTTCTACTGATGCCTTTGGCGCTCGGGGTCAGGTCGCCAATGTCGGACGGTTTGATGGCATACCGACGAAACTCGTCATTGGCAAAGCCCATGGACTTCGCTGCGTCCGGTTTCGGCGAGCGGGTAAGCGAATGGTGCCATTGACCCGCCTCATCCTGCTCAAGGAACGGCTGGTAGGCCTCTGGATTGCTCGGATGAGCGATCCGCGACTGCCCGCTGAGCGGCTCGACGACTTTCTCGAAAACAGCATCATCCAGCCGAATGTAATGCCTGCCATCAACCCGATATTGCCCCAGCGCATCAGGCTGCAAACCTTCCAGCGACACATGGCTGCGATAAGGCGCAAGGTCTGGCTTCCACAACCGCTTTTGCCCCGCGGCGGCTTCAATCGCCGTGAACTCCGTATGCAGGCCGACAAACAAAGGCAGCGTCGCCACGCTGACTCCGATGTTTTCCAGCAGGTCGGTGATGTGCCCCCACCCTGCCTCCTTATCGCCCTTGCTCAACGCCTCGAAACCCTCGAGCAATTCGTACATCAATTGCACGGCCGAGATACTCAACATCACCACACCCAGCGGCGGTACGGCGAAGGACAACAAATTCAGTGCGACCAGGCCAACGTCCAGAAGTGTTTCGAGCAGCGAGTGAGCATCGCGCCCATCGGCATCTTCAGTGGACACGATCGCGTCGGCGGCATCCTGAAAAATCCGCTTGTCGAACTCCCTGCGCAATGTTGTCCACAGGTCGTAGTGTTGCGCCCATTCATCTCCGGAAGGGTCCAGTACCCTGAACTGCAACAGGAAGTCGAAGTCCTTTTTTTGCTGGCGAATACGGTGATCGTAAAGCGGCACGGCGCCACTCGGAGTTGGAACATCTTCGGTAAAACTGTAGTAAAACTTCGCTCGATCCTTATGGCGCATGAACCGACTGAAGAATTGCTGATAAGCCGACGGCGCCTTGGCGGGATCACTTTCGGCGCGTCGTAAAAACTGCTCGATCAACCGGGTCTTGAGCTGCGTTAGCGTTTTGTAATGCTTGACCGGATGATCGGGATCATCAGGGATGTAGGCAATGAAATCGTTTTTGGCATAGCCGTCGACCGTTGGTAACAAAGCGTCCCAGACACCTTCGTCATCAGGGTCGGCGATTTCGAACATGATGCAGCTGTGGACAGGCATGCCCGTGAAATCAAGGCTCCGATACCAGACAGGTTTTCCATCGATCCTTACGTTTTTGTCACCTTCGACGATCGCCACCAGCGCGTCATGGTGCTTCTGCTCGATATCCTTTTTGCACAGAGCAACGTAACTCGCGGCCTTCAAAGCCGATTTCTGATAAACCACGAACAGATCATTCAGGCTTTCTCGCCCATGGGGCTCATCCCATTTCAATGCCGCCCTTATATGCGCCTGGTATTTTTTACCCAAATCGAGCTGACGGCATATACCAACGAATGCATTAACATCCAGTTTGATATCCATCACCTTGCCGTCTAAGTCGACGGTAAAGCAGTTGGGGAAAAGGAAGTGCACCCACATATCGGCTTTCGGAAAATTATGTAACGCCGCTTCCAACAGTGTGACACTCGACAGGTTTCTGTTATCCCCCAGTTGGCTGACGGACAGATTTACTCGAACTTTATTGACATCGACGTCCAGCCCCACTTTGTCCCTGATAGCCTTCCTCAGCAGAGGCGCAGCAAACTCTTGCGCCGCGTTGACGGCGTCCATGCGCTCATTGAATGCGGTGTGCGCGATAACTGCATTGTCGATGAGCTGTTGCGCATCAGTGCGCTGTCTGGCCGTCAGGCTGGCTAACCAGTCAGGCGGTTCTACCGGGACCTTTTTCAACATGCGCAGATTATCTTTCGACATTTGCTGTATCGATAAAGGCGTGGCTGAACTAACAACTTCATAGTTTTCAGCGAGCGCAGATACGTGACCACTTTTGGTAACACCAACAGCCGATACCGGAGAATAGCGAGTTACAAACATACAACTTTCCTTGTTCATCGAATTGAGTAGCGAGTGAACAACGAAACTTTCCAATCACATAGCACGCGTATGTAACCAGAACCAACCAAAAAACAAGAAACAACTTAAAAAGTTACACCTGCAATAACTTTCGACACCTGCGTATCAGATCATCACAGGCGCGTCACTGTCGGCGATGAGACTGAGGCTCGTTCGCGACTGTTGTGAACCTCACAATTTTTTCACCAGCGCCAACCACCGTCTAAGCTTCAGACAAGTCCGATCAATCTGCGTGAATGGATCAATCGACTATGGGCGCTTTGTGGCAAACCGATTCGAGTAAAGCCGTGGTTCCGACTGAACGTGTGGATGATCAAGCGCCTGTCCCTGAAAAACCCCGCCGTAGCCGGCACGGGTGGAAGGCTTTCTGGTTGTTGCTGCTGATTATTGCGGTGGTGGCAGGGCTGGGTGCGTCCAAAGAGATGCGCACCTCGCGCTTTCAATCCCGTGAACTCAGCCAATATGCCGCCTCGCTGACCTACAAACTGGAACCTGGCCCCAGTGAAGCGATTCGCTATCCGGGCAATGGCCCGTTCGATTTGCGCCTGGGTTACAGCTCACTGGATGAATTCCTGCCGCGCCTGATCAAGCGCAATTACGTGATCACCGAACAGACACGTTTTTCACCCGCCCTGCTCAGCTACACCGACAAAGGCCTGTTTGTGCCTTTTTCCGAGAAGATCCAGGCCGGGTTGTCGATCACCGATTGCCGCGCCGCGCCGCTGTACAAGTACAACTATCCGCAACAACTGTATTCGAATTTTGCAGCGATTCCGCCGGTAGTGGTCAGCAGCCTGCTGTTTATCGAAAACCGCTTTCTGCTCGACCCCAAACAACCGCTGGCCAACCCGGCAGTGGATTGGCCACGGTTCGGCATGGCCGCCTGGTCGCAAGTGGCGAAGGTGCTTCACCTGCCCGGGCAATCGGCGGGCGGCAGTACGCTGGCGACGCAACTGGAAAAATATCGGCACTCTCCTGAAGGCCTGACGGCGTCCGGTGCCGAGAAGATCCGTCAGATGATTTCCGCAAGCGTGCGTGCGTATCAGGACGGTCCGCAAACCCTGGGTGCACGGCAAAACATCATTCGCGATTATCTGAATAGCGTGCCGTTGTCCGCCGTACCGGGCCACGGTGAAGTGCACGGCATGGCTGAAGGTTTGCGGGTCTGGTACGGCACTGATTTCGCCAAGGCCAACGAGCAGCTCAACAGCCCGCAGACCGATCCGAAAACCACGGCCGACAAAGGCCTGGCCCTGCGCGAAATGCTCTCGTTGATGATCGCCCAGCGTCGCCCTTCGTATTATCTGACCAGGGGCCGTGAAGACCTCGCCAACCTCACCGACAGCCATTTGCGCCTGCTCAAGCAGAGCGGCGTGATCGACAGCGCGTTGGCCGATGCTGCACTGGCCAGCACCGTCAGCTATCGCGACTGGCAGACCCAACCGACGATTCAGCCAATCGAAACCAACAAAGGCATCAGCGCTGCCCGCAGTCGTCTGGCGAGCATGCTCAACCGGCCCCTGTACGACCTCGACCGCCTCGACCTGTCGGCCACCAGCACCTTGCAAGGCGAGCTGCAAGCCCAGGCCACCGCCTACCTGAAGAAACTCGCCGACCCGGCCTACGCTGCCGAAGTCGGTTTGCTCGGCGAACGCTTGCTGACGCCGACCAGCACCACTCAGGTGCGCTACAGCTTCACCCTGTTCGAGCTGACCCCGGACGGTTCGCGCGTACGGGTGCAGACCGACAGCACCGACCAGCCGTTCGACATCAACGAAGGCAGCAAACTCGAATTGGGCTCGACGGCGAAGATGCGCGTGCTCACCACCTACCTGCAAATCATCGCCGAGTTGCACGACAAGTACGGCGCCATGGGCGTGCCGGAACTGAAAAAGGTCGAGGTGCCGGAGCAGGATCGCCTCAGCCGCTGGGTTGTCGATTACCTGATCCAGAACAAGGATCACGATCTGTCGAAGCTGCTCAGTGCTGCACTGGATCGCAAATACTCGGCCAGCCCCGGCGAGGCGTTTTTTACCGGCGGAGGTCTGCACACGTTTAACAACTTTCGCAAAGAGGATAACGGTCGCCTGCCGACCCTGCGCGATTCCCTACGCGAGTCGATCAACCTGCCGTTCATTCGGCTGATGCGCGATATCGTGCGTTACACCACCTATTCCGGTCCCAACAGCAGCGCCGAGTTGCTCAAGAATGATAGTGACCCACGGCGCCAGGAATACCTGGCGAGTTTCGCCGATCGCGAAGGCACTTCGTTCCTGCTCAAGTTCTGGAAGAAATACCGTAACAAAGACACCCAGGCGCGGCTCGAAACCTTCCTCGACAGCATGCGCCCGACCCCGATCCGCATGGCCGCCGTGCACCGTTATCTGTTGCCGAACGCCAGCCAGGAAGACTTCAACACGTTCGTGCGCTCACACCTCAAAGGCGCCAAGCTCAACGAGAAACTGACCGACGACCGCCTCATCCGCCTCTACGACGCCTACGGCCCGGGCAGCTACGATTTGCCCGATCAAGGCTTCATCGCCAAGGTCCATCCGCTCGATCTGTGGCTGATCGGCTATCTGCTGAATCATCCGGACGCGACCTTCACCCAGATCGTCAAGGCCAGTCAATTTGAACGTCAGGAAGTTTACAGCTGGCTGTTCAAGAGCAAGCACAAGGGCGCGCGCGACAGCCGCATCCGCACCATGCTCGAGATCGAGGCGTTTCTTGAGATTCATCAACGCTGGCAACAAGTCGGCTACCCGTTCGATCACCTGGTGCCGTCGCTGGCCACCGCCATCGGCAGCTCCGGCGACCGTCCGGCAGCGCTGGCCGAACTGATCGGCACCATCCTCAATGACGGCGTGCGCATGCCGACCCTGCGGATCGACAGCCTGCATTTTGCCGCCGGCACCCCTTACGAAACCCGGCTGGTCAACGACCCGCACGTTGGCAAACGCGTGATGCCATCGCAAGTCGCCACAGCAATGCGCGAAGCACTTTCGCAAGTGGTCGACGCCGGTACAGCCAAACGTGTTTCCGGCAGTTTCAAACTCGCGGACGGCACCCCACTGGCCATGGGTGGCAAGACCGGTACCGGTGACAACCGTATCGAAGCCATCGGCTCGGGTGGACGCATCCTCAGTTCGAAGTCGATCAACCGCACCGCGACCTTCGTGTTCTACATCGGCGATCACCATTTCGGCACCCTCACCGCATTCGTTCCGGGGCGTTCGGCGGAGAACTTCAAATTCACCTCGGCCTTGCCGACGCAAGTGCTCAAGGGCATGGCGCCGATTCTCACGGCGTATCTGCAGCCGGGCAGCGACTCTCAGTGTCGCCCGGTTGAAAGTTCAAGCGTTGCACGCCTGGAGCAACACTAATTGGCGCGCCGGCAGGTGGTAGTCAGTTATTTTTCAGATTCAAATACTCAACGGATAAACGGGTAAAACAGCCGCTGAAGCGGCAACTTTTAGACTATTGTTTTGCCCTCCAACGGATAGGCTGGTCATCCTCAAACAATCAAGGATGATTGCCATGTCTGATACTTCCAACCCTGACCAGAACAAAGGTCGGCACTACGATTTCATACGCTCCACCCTGCACGAAAATATCAAAACCGCGAGCCTCGGCCGGGGCAAGGCACTGGCGAGCACTGCACTGAAAATCGAGCCCTGGTACAACACCGCGCCCGCCGCCCGACACGCCCAATTGAAAACCGCCAACCTCAAGGCCTGGGGCTCTCAGAACAAGGTCGACAAGCTGTTCGAAAAACTTCAGGACGTGCGGACATTCGCGGCGCCTCTGCTTCAGGCGAAGCTCCAGGAACAATACGCAGTCACCCACGACGTCAGGACAACCTTCCTGCACCTGTACATCCCCAAGGAAGGACCTTGGTACACGATCGATACCCTGGGCGGTGTCACGACTCGAATCGTATCCCTGCTGGACGCCGCGTTGCACAACTTCGCCGCCAACGAAACGGTGCTTGCCGATTCGCAATACACCAGCCAGCCCGACGAGCGCGGGCACTTCGATATATTGCCGATCAAGGCAAAGATGACCATCAGCCAGTTCCAGACGCTGTGCAGGGAACTGGACATCGGCAAACTCTACAACCAACACCTGCAAAGCTACCTGCTGCCCAGCGAACCGGTGGCCGTCGCCGCCATGAAGTACAAGGTGACGCAAAGTCTGAAGGATGCATTAAGCGCCGCCGCCGAATTGGCATTGACCACCGGCGACATACAGCTCGACGCCTACAGGCTGATCAACGCGCTGGCAAAAGGCGCCCCTCTGCCGCTGCTCAATGGCCAACGCATGCAGTGCCGTGATCTTTCCATAATGGAGACACGTCTGACCGGTGTTCTGCTGCTGATTCCTGCCGTGAGAGACAGCCGAGGCATCCGCCAGCTTATTGCCTATGTCCCCCATGATCCGGAGCATCCGCTGAAGGAGTACACATCACTCAATGCCTTCATGACTGAGCTGACGCGGCAACTGCGTGAAAACAAAACCGGCGCGGCATCGCAGCTCAGTTATCGCCAGTTCTTCAGCCAGTTTGTAGACCATCAACAGCGCGGGCACTTCTTCGCCGACCTCGAACAACGCCTCAGCCACGTGGTCTGGCACGAAAAGGTTGATCCGACAGACTCGCACCCGGTATGGCGTACAGAAGACGAGCCCAATGCGCACCTGAGGTTCGAGCACCTGCCACTACCCCGCGATTACTGGACACATGCCTATCAGCAAAAACTCAACAAGATTCTCAACGACGCCAAGGTCATCGCCGTGTCCACCGCCGACACGGACACCAGGGCGCGCTGGGCCTGGTGGGACAACTTCAAGAAAATCGTATCGGACATTTTCAACGTAGCCTTGCTGATAGCGACACCCTTCGTGCCGGGCCTGGGCGAATTGATGATGGCTTACACGGTTTATCAACTGACCTATGACGTGATCGAAGGCATTGTCGATCTTGCTGAAGGCCTGGGCCTTGAGGCGGCCGAGCACGTAGTCAGCGTGGTGACGGATGTCATTCAACTGGTGGCATTTGCAGCCGGGGCCGAGATTGCGGGCGCGTTCAAGTTCAAGCTATCGCCACTGATCGAGGGCATGAAGCCCGTAAAGCTATCCGATGGCCGTGACACCCTCTGGCACCCGGACCACGCCCCCTATGAACAGCGAACAATCGATCTGCCGAAGGACGCCAAGCCCGATGCAACAGGCGTGCACGCGTACGAAGGCAAGGAGATTCTGCGTACGCAGGACAAACACTACGAACTCGCGCGCGACGCACAAAGCGGCACGATTCGCTTGAAACACCCTGATCGCACTGAAGCCTATCAACCGCAAGTCACGCTCAATGGCGCCGGTGCCTACGTACTCGAAGGCGAGCAACCGCGAACCTGGGACGACGCCACGTTATTGCGTCGCATTGGCCCTGCCGTGGCGGATCTGAGCGATGCCCAGCTCGAAACCGCGCGCAGGATCAGCGGCACCGACCCCGCTGAATTGCGCGGCATGTATGTCGAGAACCTGCGCCCTCCCACGCTGCTGACCGATACGATAAAGCGCCTTGATATTGATTCGGACATCCGGTCGTTCATCGACTACCTGCGCAGCGACGACCCGCTGGTCTACGCAAAAGCGGACCCCGTGACGCAACTTCAGATACTCACCGCTCATGGCATGTGGCCCGAAAAAGCCTCGATGCGGATTATTGACGTTACCCACAAAACGATCTGGGAGCACACAGGCAAAGAGGCTTCGGCAGGTCAAAAGCTGATTGTTCAACTCCAGGACCGGCAATTGTTCAATGGCGAACTGTTGAAGATCGTGATGCAGACACTGGATGAAAACGGTACGTCGATCATTCTCGATGTCCCGGCAGATATCCTTCCGGCATCGCTGGACGCGCGCGTTCGCGCTTTGCGCAAACGCATCGTCGCCGTGACTGAGAACGGCCGCGGTAAATTGTTCAACGAGGATTACGCCAGTCGTGAAGTATTCGAGAATAAAGAACTGGCGCCACTGATCCGCGCTGCATTTCCCGACATTCCGGCCCAAGGCATCCACAATCTCCTGGCCACCGCCACCCGCGCCGAACGGGCGATCATGGTCGCCGAGAGTCGCCTCCCCCTGCGCCTCAAACGCATCGCCCGCGAGCTGCAACTGGAAACGCGAACCGCACGGGCGTATGAAGGTTTTTACAGAAAATCGCTGACCAGCGTCGATACCGAACGCCTGACGCTCAATGCGCTGCGCCTTTACAGCAATACACTGGAAAGCGTGCGCATCGAGCTGCGTAACGCCCGTTTCGATGGCGAGCTGACTTGCCAGGTGGGCCCGGAGGATGCCGCCACCGTGCGGATTCTGGTCAAGGGCAGCAACGGCCTTTATGAAGTTCACGACGCCCAAGGCACGCCGTTGTATGGGCCGAGTGATCTGTATCAAAGCGTTTTGCAGGCGCTGCCTGACGAGCAATTGAAAACGCTGGGGTTGCGCCGCAGCGAAGGGAACCTGTTCAAACATTGGGTCATCACGCAGACCGCAACGCCAGCCGAACGGCGGGTCATCCTTGATGATCGAGGACGTGTGCCTGAATGCCCACAGGAGGATTTACTGTTGCTCCGAGGGCCCAAGCAGTCCAGACATGACACGAACCTCACCTCGCGAGTAGAGGATCTGTATCCCCATTTCAACCAGCGAGAGGTCAGGCAGTTTGTCCAGTCGCTGAGTACCCGGGGCGACCCGATTGCCACACTCATACAGTTGGAAACAGAGCTCGACGACCTGCGTGTACTCCTTCGCAGGTGGCAATGGGACCAACCGGATTACCCAATATCAGACCCACGCAATTTCGTCGGCGGTGGCGGGCAACACATCGCTGACCAACTGATCGATTGTTTCAAACGCAAAGCAAAGTTCCTCGACAAACGCAGCGCCCACCTGGACGAGGGATATACGCTGGACCTGTCGACCGACTTGTTCCCGAGCGATCTTGTACGGTGGTGGAAAAAACTGCCCGAACTGGGCAAGTACCTTGAACAGATCACCGCGCTGAATATTGATAACTCCCGCTTCAACGTCGACACCCAAGGCCTGCTGAAAGACTTTAAGCAGTTGCGCCATCTGAGTGCCAGAAAATGTCAGTTGACTCGATTGCCAGAGGGGATTGGCGAGATGCATATGCTCGAGACACTGCGCCTGAGTGACAACCTGATTGAACTGACCGTCGCCGACGTCGAGCGTCTGCGCAACCTGACGCGCCTGGAAAGCTTGCGGCTCGACGGTAATCCGTTGGGTCGCGCGGTAAATGTCGAGCGCATGCCACGCTTGAAAGTATTGAGCCTGAACAACACCGGCATCGATGGCTGGCCGGAGGGGATTTTCAAAAAGCGCCGGCCCAGAGGTTTCTTTCTGGACATGCAGAGAAACCCCATCAGTCGAATCCCGGAGGTGACCGCAGGTTCCGATCACGCGCTGCTCATTGCCCGTACACGCCTTGATGCCGAGGATCTGTCTGAAGCCAATCGGCTGGCTTATCACGAGTATCGAAGATCGGTCGGCATCGATCCCCAGCACTACTACAGCAATCTGGCCGAGCAGGATCTGGCGCTCTGGCGTCTGTCTGGCATGACATTCTGGGGCACGAGCGAGTCCGGGCGCGGGACCTTCAGGCTCGAAGCCTGGCACGACCTGGCGACAGAACCCGATTCCCTGGGGTTCTTTCAGGTCATCGAAAAACAGCTGGATTCTGCCGACTACCGAAACGGTGGTGACGCTCGCATGCAACTCACCGATCGCGTCTGGCGCATGATCGACGCCGCTTATCTGGATCCCAAAACACGCAATGAACTGTTCACCGAATCTACGGCGCCGACGACCTGCGCCAATGCCGGCGCGCAGATGTTCAACAACATGGGGATCAAGGTACTGGCCTCAGAGGCGTATTCGTATTCGACATCTCAGGCAGAACTGGAAGGCAAGCTGGTGACACTGGCAAGAGGCGCGGCGCGCCTTGAGCAAGTCAACGAAGTCGCCCGTGCCGACATGGCCAGCCGGACAGGCCGACCGGATGAAGTGGAAGTGCATTTAGCCTATGAAACCGGCCTGGCCGAGCGCCTGGAGCTGCCTTGGCAGTCTCAGGGCAGGCGTTGGTCAGAGGTCGCCGGCGTCGATCAGAAGGCCATTGATCAAGCGTATGACACGGTTGTTGCGCTGGAAGAGGGCGACGGTCTGGTGAACAACATGCTCGAGCAGATTTTCTGGATGGAATACTTGCGCGACACTTACCCGGGCCAATTCGCAAACAACGCACGGATCTACGAAAGCAAAGCCGAGCAACTGGACGCATTGCGTTCAGCGCAACAAGCCTGGGCCGATGGCAAAGATTTGCCCGAAGCGCAACAAGCAGCGCTGAAGGAAGCATTGCGAAATCTGGCCCGACAGCTATCGGTGCCCGACTCTACGGTGTTTACCGGTGAAGCCATGACCGACGCGGTGTACGAACGGCTGTACACCGACATCGGCAATGAGGAGCAGGAGCTGGGCAGACGATTGACCCGCACAGCGATGGCCAACGCCGGGATCTGAAACAGCATCCGCAGCCGCTCTTCGGGTATGGCGACGATTGTCGTCATACTCGCGGCTCGCCCCACGGCAAGGCTCAGACTTGTGAATCCCAGATGACGGTGACATTGCCTGAGTAGTGGCGCGCGGTCCCCTGCTTGATCATCTCCTCAACGTGATCACGCGGCACTTCGAAATGCAGCGTGCCCGGTTTGCGGTCTACGTAAATACCGGGCTGGAACAGCTCGGTACCGACACCATCGCGAAGCAATGGACGACGATTGACCGGCTGGTTCGACGCGTCGGTCAATCCACTCGGCAGCGTGACGCTGACTTCGAGCGGCACGACATGTCCGGCATTTGGCTCCCAGAGTGCGCAGTTGTTACCGCTGGGATACTGGCATTCCAGGTTCATCTTGAAGCGCGAAGAAGCCGACAGGTTGAAGGTTTGATCGCGGAACAATCGCGTGGGTTTGCGCCCCTGATTCAGCCAGGCTTGCCAGCCACCCTGAGGCAGCAACTCGACCCGTTGCCCGCCGGGCGGGACTTCAACCTTGAGGGTGTGTTGCACCGACAAATTGAAGTTGAAGGTGTAGAGGTTGTCGGCAGGAATCATGACATCACCGAAGTCGAAATCTTGTCCCGGACCCATGGTATAGGTGATGGAGCCGGTGTAGTTGCCGGTGGACATGGTTAACGGATTGGGCGTTCTGAGCTCGTATGCGTATTCCAGGTGGCTATACCAAAATTTGGGAATCTCAGTGCCAGGTGCCAACCCGCACGCGCCGGCATTTTCAGGAACGAGCCAGAAGAACAGCACCATAGTACTGCTCGCTGCGATGTACCTGGTCCCAACACAAGGAGCAACCCCGTCAAGCCACCGCCGATTCCAGGCAATTTGTGGAGGTCCTGGCAAGGTCCACGCAGAAACCCCCGGCGGATGGGGCAAATCCCACCGGTGGCCAATGCCGGCAATACGCACCTCGACGGTTTCCACCTCGCCGGTTATTTGGTGGGTAACAGCTAACGGCCGCCATTGAGACGGAACCTTGAACATCGCAGCGTTTCTCAGATCGGCGCCGGGCAGAATGGGCCCGATCGATGTAGCGCGAAAAGCCGTATCACGAATCGTGAAGATGTTAAGCGCCTTGCATTGCGCCGGAATATGTCCCTCGCACACCCCGGATATGGGTGTGTCGTTGCGAAACTTGTTCATTTGCGGGTTTGCCGCATCGGGTCGAAACGACGCGTCGATATTTTGCGTAAGCGCCTGTGCCGGCAGGCTCAGTGACGCAGATAACGTAATGCCCGCAACCAGACGCTTTAGAGCATCGTTGAATCGGCGACTGCTTTTCATTTTGACGATCCTTGTGGCGAGACCTGAGCCGAACGACGCCCGCACAGCTGACAATTACCCAACCAACGACCCGGATGTCGGCCAGCGCAGTGATGCCTTCCCGGTTGAACGTTCAAGGCGCCAGCGCTTCAAAAATCATGTGCACGCTGCCGTAGTAACTGCCTGGCCGGTAAGCATCCACCGGTAACGCCGCGGCTATTTCCAGACCCACCCGCTGGCCTGCCTGGCCATCGAGTTCAGTGATTACGGGCTCGGCAACGAGGCTCAGGCGTTTGCGGTTGAACGTGACGGTCAACGGGATGTTGTCCGTGTCCCTGCCATTACTCAGATAGGGCTCGGTACTCATGCGCGCCGTAATGCCGCCATTGATGTTTTTCACATCGAAGTTCTTGCGCAGCGGGGTGAACTTCCCCGATACCGGATTGAACGGCAGCGCCTGCTCCTGATGAATCCAGTCGGGCTCGGAGGGGATTACATAAAACTCCGCGCTGGGGATACTCACCGAGACTTCGAACGTTTCACGTTCGGTGATTGCATTCACAATGCCGCTCATGGGTAACAGCAGCCCCAGTGAAAGAGCTGCGCGTGTGGGGTTTGACATCTTCATCACCTTTTACGTCCGGGCATCAGCCCTTGACCTCGATCGGTTTGCTCGACTTGCCCTCGATCAACATGAAGTTGTATTCACGGCCGCTTTGTTTCTCGAACTTGAAGGACCGGCCTGGCAATACGTGATGTTTCGTGGTCGGTTGGCAGTCGCGTTCATTATCGGCCGAACAGTTTCTGAACTCGTCGACCACCACCGTACTGTTGCCACTGTTGCGCACTTCATAGCGGGTCGCTTCGTTGCTGATGACGCTGTTGAACCGAGTCTCCCTGGGACGCACGAAGAACACCGTGCCGTAGCCGGCCAACACGTTGACGCCTGCCGACAGGCCTTTTTTGTATTCATCGCGTTCCTCTTCGGCCACCGCAAACTCATCTTCTTTTTCCGGCACCACCGGAACGAATCGCACGCGGAAATAACGTTCCTGTTCCCGTTCGCCCATGAACATCAGACGACTGCCCTGCATGCCATTGGCGGGGACGATCAGTCGCGCGGGGCTGGCCATCAAGCCATCACGGGCATTGGCTTCGGTCTGATTGACCAGCGGAATTTCCCGCGCGGTGCCGTCGGCGTCGTAAACAATTTCGAGGATGTTGATCTTGACGAACGCCGTGGAGTCGCCGCTGTTGAAAACCCGCTTCAGGTAGGTGCTCTTGTCACCGTCGAGGTAGTCGTAGACCACGCCGACATTGATCGCGGGCCCGGCGTGGGAGATAAGCGGTAGCCAGCCCGCGAGTAGCAGCGCCAGTCGATAATTCATGGTTTCAGCCTCTGGATGTGGAGCGGTGGACGAAACACGCACACAGGGTGCTCAGACTTGCGAATCCCAGATCACGGTGACATCGCCGGTGTAGGTTTTCCCCTCACCGGTAAGCATTTGCTCGACCGCTTCACGGCCGACTTCGAAATGCAGCGTTGCCGGTTTGCGATCAACGTAATAGGCCGGCTCAAAAAGCTCGGTGCCCGTACCGTCGCGCAATAATGGACGTCGATTGACTGGCTGCCCCCCGACATCGATCATTCCGGCCGGCAGGGTGACGGCAATGTTCAGCGGCACGGCATCTCCGGAAACCGGTTCGCGGATCAGGCACGTATTGCTCCCGTCGCCGTACTGGCATTCGAGCTGCATCTTGAAACGGCTGGAACTCGAGATACTGAATGTCTGGTCGCGGAACAGACGTTCAGGGCGGCGATTGCGCTGCAGCCAGGCCTGCCAGCCGCCCTGCGGCAACAGTTCCACACGATTGCCACCTGGCGGAACTTCGACTTTAAGGGCGTGTTGCACATCCAGATTGAAGTTAAAGGTCAACAGGTTATCGTTGGGAATCATGATGTCGCCAAAGTCGAAGTCCTGACCCGGCCCTAACGTGTAGCTGAGCGATCCGGTGTATTGCCCTGTAGCCATGCGCAAGGGGTTGGGGGTTCTCAGTTCATAGGCGTACTCGAAGTTCGCATAGTAAAGGCTGGGGATCTCAACCGGTGCGGTCAAGGCGCAGACCCCCGCCCCTTCAGGCACGATCCAGAACCACAGGCGAAGCGTTGAACCCGCCGCATACATTCCGGTGTGCACGCAAGGCGCAGGTGGAAACGTCCAGTTAGGCGCACTGGGGCCCCACGCATTAACACTTGGGGGATCGGGAATATCAAAGCGGTTACCGATCCCTGAAATGCGCATTTCGACGGTTGCGGGCTCGCCCTTGTCTGAAATCACCTCAAAGCTTCGCCACTGCGAAGGCACTTTGAACATCGCGCCTTTGCGTATATCCGGGACCGGCAGCACCGGCATAGGGCCATTTGAGCGAAAGTTGATATCCCACGTTCGAATGCTGAAAATTCCCAGCGCTTCGCAGCGCGCCGGCATATGCCCCGGACAGACGCCGCTTTGCGGGGTGGTATTAACAAATTTGTTCACCAGCGGATTATTCGGATCAGGCTTGAACACGGCCGTGATTTCCTGCGTAGCCGCAGCAGCGGGTAGTGCGACAAGCCATAGCGATACGGCGGCTGAAAAGAGCCCGCCCATCACTCTGCTCGATTGATTTTTCATGTGCATCAGTCGCTTCCTGAAAGGGTTCAACCTGCCGTCGTCGGGGCAGGCGTGGCATCGGCCAACGTATCCGGCGTGCAACGCAGATCCCCGATCATCAGCACATCGTTTTCACTGCGCGCATTGGCCGGGTCGAGACGGAACTGGCACAGCAACTGTTCACCGGAGCGCACTTCGAGGGTCGGTGAACCGGCGTTCATTTCCATCGAGAAGAAGCCGTCCACCTCGCTGACACCGCGACTGGCGTGGTTGATGATGTGGTGGCCCTTGAGCGGCTTGCCTTGCGGATCGAGCAAACGCCCGAGCACGGTCAGGGTTCTGCTCACGGTGATCTTGCGATACCCCACCCCGCCTTTGTTCATGTGATAGCGGGCGCGCTGCGGTTGAATGCTGGCGGACGGCACGTGGTTGCCTTCGAAATCGAAGCTCACCGAGCTGTTTTTATAGGCAGTCAGTGACACGTAATTGCGCCCCGGACGCAGGGTTGTGCTGCCGCCACTGAGGTCGTCGGCGCGCAGGGCGATGTCGTCGAGGTCGGTTTCGACGTCGATGATCATCCCGGCACCGCCACTGGCGTGCTGGCTGGTCATGACGATCTTGTCTGCGCCCACGGCCACGGTGCTGTCGAGGTTGAGACCGCCGGTGTAATTGCCGTTATAGGAAGAGCGCTGAATGAACGCATCGCCATTGAATGCCTCGGTGCTAAAACTGCCGAGGCCTGACACGCCGACGCCATAGGTGTCAGCGAGCGCCGTGACCGAGACGTTTTGCAGTACGTGGTTTTGCAGAGTTTTGTTGTAGGTCAGTGATGCATTGTTGTCGCGGCCACCCTCGCGGGCCGTGCGCGTACCGATGCTGCCCGACCACTGTTCGCCCTTGGCGCCGAGGGCCAGGCTGACGCTCAAATCGACCCCGCGATTGCGCGCCTGCCCGCTGCTGAAACTGGCAGGACGATCGAACACCGAGAAACGCCAACTGGCATCGCTGCCGAGCAACAGGCTTCGTTGCGTCCAGCCCAGATCGATACCGACGCCTTCGACGTTGCCCTCGCTATGGGAAACCCGGCCATTGAGCGATTGCTTGCTGTTGAGTCGATGGTTGATCGCCAGCGAAGTGTTGGCGGTCTGGCCGATATACACGTTGCGTTGGCGAACCCGCGTACCGTCCGGCAAGGTCTCATAAAGATTGGTGGTGTCCAGCCAGCTGCGGTTGTGCGTGGCGAACAGGTTGCCCGAGCCATAATTGTAGATGCCTTGCAGATCCATCCCGGTGCCGTGGTCTTCGGTCTGGTAAACGTTGGCGTACAGGCTGGTGTTATTGGCCAACGTCCAGTCAATCGATGAAGCCAACTGCTGCTTGCCTTGCAGTTGCCGCGCCGAGAGACCGATGATCACCCGCGGGTGCAGCAGATAATTCAGCGCTGCGCCGGCCGTCATGTCGCCACGAGACTGCTCGTCCCAGTTGCTCAACAGCTTGCTTTCCTGGCCGGCGAACAGGCTGTAGCGCCAGCGCTCTTCGTGATTGCGCCAGTTGCTGGGTTTGTACACCAGATCCTGGGTGGTTGAGGTGATCTGACCGTCTTCGATCAGCCGCACTTCGACTTCGTAAATGCCCCCGGGCAGCGCCCGGGTGTCGAGGGTTTGCAGGCCGGCACTGACCGCTTGTGTGTTGATCAACAGACCGTTGCGATAAATTTCCACCGATGCCTGGCGGTTGGCCGTGACGTAGATCGGATAAACGCTGGGCGTTGGATTTTTGATCGCCAGACTGTCGGAGCTGCCAAACATCACGCCCGCCGCCGTATCGGGGCTGGCGCCAAATGAACGCAACTGCCGCGTCAGGCCTTCGGAGCTGGGGGTGAAATAGCCCAGGCGTAAAAAATTGCCCTGCAATTCACGCTGGCCGTACAGCTCGTGCATCGCGTGATAGAGCTTGTCGTCAGGTCCGCCCAGGCGCGCCACTTGCAGGTTGACGCGTTGCGTCCAGTTGCCGAGGCTGCTGCTCGCCTCGAGGCCATAGCGACCGCCGAGGTCTTGCTCCTGACCGCCGTTGAGATTCAGTTGATTACGCAGGATCAACCCGGTGCTGCCCTTTTCGGGGAGAGCGTAATAGCGTAGAGCGTCACTGCCGCGCTCAGCATTTTCGGTAGCGATCGAAACCAGCGAATTCTGCAGGTTGTAATGCACCGCCAGTACCTGGTCGGGGCAACTGCCCTGACAGGCTCCCAGGCTTACCCCCTGCTTCAAAAAACTGCCCAGTACATCCCGTTCACTGGCAGGGATCTGGCTGTCGCCGGTGTCGGTAAATTCCAGCAGAGTGACACGATCATCCTTGCTTAACACGACCATCGCCTCACCGAGAAATTGTTGATCACGCTCAACCCGAACAGCTAATGGCACATCGAAGAAGTGTTCTTCGAATTCCGCCGGCAACCCTTTGGCCTGAGCGAGCAGACTGCGCGGCGTGTTAGCGTTATTAGTGGGCGCGGCCAAGGCACTGGCACATAAAAAAAGTGCGAGCGCTGCCGCGATGGGCGTCATCGGGAACATGGTCTTTAATACTCGAGTTACTTGATGAGCTGGCGTCCACTGATCATCAAAAGATGACCAGTGGGCCAAGACTATTGAATAACCATTATGTTATTCAAAAAGTTGTTTCACGGCTTCAACACAGTCTCGAATACCACAGCGAAGCTACCCGAGTAGTTACCCGATTGAGTAGCCGTTGGCGTGGCAGCCTTGATGACCATTTCCCGCTGCACGCCAGGTACGGAATCAGTTTCGTTAACGATTTCGGTGGAGACGCTAGTCAGTTCCACGCCACCGACCTTGACGGTCAGCGGGATGCTGTCGCGGCCGTTGTACAGCGCAGCGGTGCCGTCGAGCACGGCATTGATCGCGCCCTTGTTATCGGTGTGCTTCATGTTGAAGATTTCAGTGATGGGGCTCAGTTCACCGCTGCCCAGCTGGTTCATGGTTTCATCAACACCGAAGCCCGGCGTCTGAGGGGCCACATTGAACAGCGAAGTCGGCACGAATGCCTTGATATTGATCGTCTGGCTAATCGGGTCTGCGGCAAACGCCACGGAAGAACTCAGTGCCAAGATGGCCATCGGGGCGGAAATTGCAAACTTCTTGAACATGATCAGTACCTGCTTTTGATAAGGATTGGCGCGTGAAAACTTTTGTCGGTTGCCGACTTAACTTTCAACGCGGAGGCATGATCAAGTAATTCAACCACAAAGTAAGTAGGAAATTTCACCACTACCCGTAGTTACCGATACCCATGTAAAAGAGGAAAAAAACTGCTTTCAGCAATTAAGATAACAGTGACTCTCAGAACTATACTACATACAGTTTTCAGCAAAAAAAACATACAGATTTAAAACTATCCAGAACACTTGTTATTGCGGGCTTACGCACTAATAACGAAACTGACATTCGATTTCACAGTGCTGTAATTAGCACAATTACTCTAAAAAAATACAAAATTTATCCCGCATCGACGACGGCGTCATTTTCGTTGAAGCGCAGCGTCGACCACTGATCCGAATGTCTTGCGCCGGCCATAAGATATATCTTAAGTTGTATCTAAACACGACGAGAGAAGACAGAAATGAGAGACCATCATTCCCCCCACCGCGAGCACGGCGACGGCCGCGACGGCTTCGAGAAACGCCCCGGCCGTGAACGCGGTGGGCGCGGCCCGCGAGTGTTTGCCCCGGGCGACCTGAAATTGCTGCTGCTGGCACTGGTCGCCGAACAGCCCTGCCACGGGTACGACCTGATCCGCCAGATCGAAGGCATGTTCGACGGCGCCTACAGCCCGAGCCCCGGCGTGATCTACCCGACCCTGACCTTTCTGGAAGAAAGCGAACTGATCAGCGGTGACGCCGAGGGTGGCAAGAAACGCTACAGCGTGACCGACGCCGGGCGCCTGTACCTGAGCGAGCAAACAGTGGCCCTCGATGGTGTGCGCATGCGCATCGACGTCAGCAAGCGCTCGCTGCGCGGCCATGACCGGCCGCCGGAAATCCATGAAGCGGTGCACAACCTGCGCCACGCTTTGCAGTTGCACCACGGGCGCTGGAGCCCGGAAGAAATCCTGCGCGTACGGGATCTGCTCAACAACACCGCCAAAGCGATTGTCGACGGCCCCGCCGTTCAACCTGCCCCGGAGAAAGCCGAATGACTGCAGTCGATACCCAAACCATTCACCGCGTGATGCACGAAATCAAACGCCGTCGCCTGCAAGTGCTGCGTGTGGTCGACCTGACCCCGCGCATGCGCCGCATCACCCTGGGCGGGCCCGAATTGGCCGGTTTTATCAGCCTGGGCACTGACGATCACGTCAAACTGCTGTTCCCGCAGAACGCCGAACAAACTGCCGCACTCGAGACAATGGTGCTCGGCGGTAAAAACGAAGGCCCGATGCCCGAGATGCGCGACTACACGCCGCGTCGCTATGACCTCGACACGCTTGAGCTGGACATCGATTTCGTCCTGCACGGCGACGGCCCTGCCTCGACCTGGGCCGAACAGGCCACGCCGGGCCAATTCCTGCACATCGGCGGGCCGCGCGGTTCGATGATCGTGCCGGATATATTCGACAGCTATCTGCTGATCGGCGACGAAACCGCCCTGCCCGCCATCGCCCGCCGCCTCGAAGGTATGGCCGCCAATCGCAAGGCGCTGGTGGTGATCGAAGTGGAAAACGGTGCCGAGCAGCAAACGCTGGAAAGCGCCGCGCAGGTCAATGTGATCTGGGTACTGCGCGAGGGCGGCACGGAAAACCTGCTGACCACCGTCAAGCAACTGCAGGTGCCCAAGGGCAATCTGTATGCGTGGGTGGCGACCGAAACCAAAGTCTCGCGGCAGATTCGCCGGGTGCTGCTGGATGAGCACGGGCTGGATGACAAGTTGGTCAAAGCCGTCGGCTACTGGCGTGCCGAGGGCTCTGAGGAAGAGTGATACCCCCTGTAGGAGCTGCCGCAGGCGGCGATCTTTTGATCTTGTTTTTTTAAGCCAAAGTCAAAAGATCGCAGCCTGCAGCAACTCCTACAGGTACTTTAACTTCGTGCGGGAGCGCCAATGGTCAAGGCCAATCACCGCCAGGCCAATCCCCACAAACCCCGCCAATATCCCGCCAGCATTGATGAACACCTGTGGATAACCCAACACCGCCACATCAATGAACGGATACGCATACGCCCCGAGCAAATTCCCGCGCAGCAATGCGTAAGCGAAATACACCAGCGGATAAATCAGCCACACCGGCAGATGCCACAGGCGCAACGTGCCTTTCGGTACGCAAAACCACCAATAGCCCAGAAACACCAGCGGCATCACGTCGTGAAGCAATTCGTCGGCGATGAATTGCCAACCCTCGGGATGCCACAAATGCCGCAGCAAAAGACTGTAGGCGAGGCCGACCACAACGATGCTGACTGTCACACCGCTACTGACCCATGGTTGCAAAAACCAGCGCCGTGCGGCGGATTCGCGTGGGGTCACGGCGCAGGTCAGCACGGTGGCCACCAAGGTATTGGTCAACACCGTGAAATAGCTGAAGAAACTCACCAACCCGCCCAGCAGACTGGCCTCGACGCTCAAACGCGCGATAAAAATCAGGTACAGCTGAATGCTCAACCCGGCCCAGCCAAGGGTGGCTGCGAGGGTGATCAAGCGATGGCGCCACACGGCGTCCATCTCAGAGCGGTCGCTTGGTGCGCATCAACTTCACGTACAGACGCTCGACTTTCTCCCGCGCCCACGGGGTTTTACGCAGGAACGTCAGGCTCGACTTGATGCTCGGATCGCTCTTGAAGCAACGAATGTCGATACGCTCCGCCAGCCCCGACCATTCGTAGTGGGCCACCAGCGCGGTGAGGATCTGTTCGAGGGTTACGCCGTGCAGCGGATCGGGGGTTTGTTCGTTCATGCCTGGCCTTTGGGCGAAGTGAAAATGCAGAAGCCGCGCACCTTAGCCGAGGGGCAGACCGGGTGGAAGTGCTTCCTTCAAATGTAGGTCAACCCGCGAAGATCGCAGCCTCGCAGACGCCCGACAATGCGCCCGTTTGCCGCACTGTTACCGAATACGAAACGCTGCATGTCGACAAAAGCACTTTGTCTTTTTGTTACAGATCATTATCCTGCCGCCCTTCCGCTGAATCGCTTCACTGCCTGCGACAAATCGTAGCGGCCAGCTTATCCCCAGAAAAAGACCCAGAAAGACCCATTTATGCCCGATTTTCCGTTGTTTCGAGATAGCGCTATCTCAACCCTGCGCCTGATTGGCGGCTGCACCGCCCTCGGCCTCGCCACCTGCGCCCAAGCCGCTCCCGCGTTCGACAGTGAATCGCCGTACATGCTCGGTGACTGGAACGGCACGCGTACAGAACTCTCGGAAAAAGGCTACGACTTCAAGCTCGACTACACCGGCGAAATGGGCAGCAACCTGCACGGCGGTTACGACCACAATCGCACGGCGCGCTACAGCGACCAGTTCGGCCTCGGCACGCACCTGGACCTGCAGAAGATCCTTGGCTGGGACGACGCCGAGTTTCAACTGACCATCACCAAGCGCAGCGGCAACAACATCAGCAACGACCGCATCAACGATCCGCGCGTCGGAGGCTTCACGTCGGCCCAGGAAGTCTGGGGCCGTGGCCAGACCACGCGTCTGACACAGATGTGGTACCAGCAAAAATTCTTCGATCAGAAACTCGACATCAAGGTCGGCCGTTTCGGTGAAGGCGAAGACTTCAACAGCTTCCCGTGCGACTTCCAGAACCTGGCGTTCTGCGGCTCGCAGGTCGGCAACTGGGTGGGCGGCATCTGGTACAACTGGCCCGTCAGCCAGTGGGCGATGCGCGTCAAATATCACCTGACGCCTGAGTTGTACGCGCAGGTTGGCGCTTACGAGCAAAACCCGTCGAACCTCGATCGCGGCAACGGCTTCAAGTTGAGCGGCAGCGGCACCCAAGGCGCGATCCTGCCGGTTGAACTGGTGTGGACGCCGAAATTCAACGGCCTGCCGGGCGAGTACCGCGCCGGTTACTACTACAGCAACGCCAAGGCCAGCGATGTCTATAAGGACAACAACGGTCAACCTGCCGCCCTGAGCGGCGAAGCCTACCGCAGCGCCTCCAGCAAACACGGTGTGTGGCTCGGCGTGCAGCAGCAAATCACCAGCATGGCCAGCGACAACTCGCGGGGCCTGAGCGTGTTCGCCAACGGCACGCTGCACGACAAGAAAACCAACGCCATCGACAACTACGTGCAGGCCGGCCTCGTCTACAAAGGCCTGCTCGCCAGTCGCGCCAAAGACGACATCGGTTTCGCCATGGCCCGCGTCCACGTCAACCCGGCCTATCGCAAAAACGCCGAGAAGAGCAATCAGGCGCGCGCTGTCTACGACTACGACGATCCATCGTTCCTGCCGCCGCAAGACACCGAATACAGCGCCGAACTGTATTACGGCGTGCATGTAACGAACTGGCTGACCGTGCGCCCGAACCTGCAATACATCCGCCATCCGGGCGGTGTGGACAAGGTTGATGACGCACTGATCGGCGGAATCAAGATCCAGTCCTCGTTCTAACCAACACCGAAAAAACCTGTGGGAGCTGGCTTGCCAGCGATAGCGGTGGGTCAGACCGCAGATGTGCCGGCAGATAGACCGCCATCGCTGGCAAGCCAGCTCCCACAGGGATCGGGAAAAATTCGTTAGCTAGACAAGTTTTTATCTGAACCATGCCCACGCCAAATCGTCATCTAAAGTGACTACAGCGCGGGACTACATAAACGTCACGGAGAATCACACTATGAGCACCGAAAGTGCTTCGAGTCGGGGCCGTCTGCTACCAAGCCTGCTCGGCATTCTGCTTCTACTGATGGGCCTGGCCATGTTGGCCGGAGGCGTCAAGCTGAGCATGCTCGGCGGCTCGCTGTACTACCTGCTGGCCGGTATCGGCATCGCGCTGACCGGTATTCTGTTGCTACTGCGTCGTCGCGCGGCGCTGGGCCTGTACGCCATCGTGCTGTTTGCCAGCACCGTTTGGGCGCTGTGGGAAGTCGGTCTGGACTGGTGGCAACTGGTGCCGCGTCTGGCACTGTGGTTTGCCCTCGGTTTCGTGATGCTGCTGCCGTGGTTCCGTCGTCCACTGCTGATCAACGGCCCTGCCCGCATGGGTACTGGCGGCTTGACCGTGGCCGTGGTTTTGGCCGGCGTTACCGCTGTGGCCAGCCTGTTCACCCACCCGGGCGAAACGTTCGGCGAACTGGGCCGCGACACCGCGGACATGACCAGCACCGCACCAGCCATGCCTGATGGCGACTGGCAGGCCTATGGCCGCAGCGAGTTCGGTGACCGTTACTCGCCGCTCAAGCAGATCACCCCGGCCAACGTCGGCAAGCTGCAAGAAGCCTGGCGCATCCAGACCGGCGACCTGCCGAGCGCTGATGACCCGGTTGAGCTGACCAACGAAAACACCCCGCTCAAAGCCAACGGCATGCTCTACGCCTGCACCGCGCACAGCAAAGTGCTGGCACTGGACCCGGACACGGGTAAAGAACTGTGGCGCTTCGACCCGCAGATCAAGAGCCCTGTCGGCTTCAAAGGCTTCGCCCACATGACCTGCCGTGGCGTGTCGTACTACGACGAAGCCAATTACGCCAAGTCTGAAAACGCTGCCTCTGCAGTCATCTCCGAAGCTGGCAAAGCCGTTGCTCAGGCCTGCCCGCGTCGTCTGTACCTGCCAACCGCTGATGCTCGCCTGATCGCACTGAATGCCGACACCGGCAAGATCTGCGAAGGCTTCGGCAACCAGGGCGTGGTCGACCTGACCCAAGGCATCGGCCCGTTCACGGCTGGTGGCTATTACTCCACCTCGCCTGCCGCGATTACCCGTGATCTGGTGATCATGGGCGGTCACGTCACCGACAACGAGTCGACCAACGAGCCATCGGGTGTGATCCGCGCCTTCGACGTGCACGACGGCCACCTCGTCTGGAACTGGGACAGCGACAAGCCGGACGCCACCGAACCATTGGCACCGGGCGAAACCTACAGCCGCAACTCGGCCAACATGTGGTCGCTGGCCAGCGTCGACGAAAAACTCGGCATGGTCTACCTGCCACTGGGCAACCAGACGCCTGACCAATGGGGCGCCGACCGCACCCCGGGTGCCGAGAAATTCAGCGCCGGCATCGTCGCTCTGGACCTGGCCACCGGTAAAGTGCGCTGGAACTACCAGTTCACCCACCACGACCTGTGGGACATGGACGTTGGCAGCCAGCCAACCTTGCTCGACATGAAAACTGCCGATGGCGTGAAACCTGCGCTGATCGCCCCGACCAAACAGGGCAGCCTGTACGTCCTCGACCGTCGTGACGGCACGCCGATCATCCCGATCAAGGAAATCCCGGTACCGCAAGGCGCCGTCAAAGGCGACTTCACCGCACCGACCCAGGCCCGTTCGGACCTCAACCTGCTGGCCCCGGAACTGACCGAAAAAGCCATGTGGGGCGCGAGCCCGTTCGACCAGATGCTGTGCCGCATCCAGTTCAAGGAACTGCGTTATGAAGGCCAGTACACCCCTCCGTCGGAACAGGGCAGCCTGATCTACCCGGGCAACGTCGGCGTGTTCAACTGGGGCGGCGTGTCGGTTGATCCGGTTCGCCAGATGCTGTTCACCAGCCCGAACTACATGGCCTTCGTTTCGAAAATGGTGCCACGCGAGCAAGTCGCCGCCGGCAGCAAACGCGAAAGCGAAACCTCTGGCGTGCAACCAAACACCGGCGCGCCTTACGCGGTGATCATGCACCCGTTCATGTCGCCATTCGGCGTGCCGTGCCAGGCTCCGGCCTGGGGCTACGTGGCCGGTATCGACCTGACCACCGGCAAAGTCGTGTGGAAACGCAAAAACGGCACCAGCCGCGACAGCTCGCCAATCCCGATCGGCTTCACCCTGGGCGTGCCTAGCATGGGCGGCTCGATCGTGACGGCCGGTGGCGTTGGCTTCCTCAGCGGCACCCTCGACCAGTACCTGCGCGCCTACGACGTCAACTCCGGTAAAGAGTTGTGGAAAGCGCGTCTGCCAGCAGGTGGTCAAGCAACCCCGATGACCTACACCGGCAAGGACGGCAAGCAATACGTCCTGCTCGTTGTCGGCGGCCACGGCTCGCTGGGCACCAAGATGGGTGACTACGTGATTGCGTACAAACTGCCGGAATAAGATTTAACCGGTAGTAATGAAGGCGATGTCCCGAAAGGGGCATCGCCTTTTTTGTTACCAACAATTCCCCCTGTAGGAGCTGCCGAAGGCTGCGATCTTTTGATCTTGTTTCTGACAATCAACGTCAAAAGATCGCAGCCTTCGGCAGCTCCTACAGGTTGGAATGTGTGGGGTTGTAGGAATTGTGCTTGTCCTACAGATGCTGGAGATTGCGCGGAGTTTTCCGACAAGTCGCGTCGGTTGTGCGTCGGAAACCGGCTGGATAGGCTCGGTGGGTCGCTGCAAATTCAGCGATGGGGCGTCGCGGCCCGATAACTGATGCATAATCGCCAACCTGACGGCACCTCGGTGCCCGTTGTTTGTGTCATGGCGGCTGTGCGCGGGATACCGTCCTTGGAGGTATGCCGATTTCTCAGTTATCGGTCCGCGAACCCGCGTACAGCTGCCACCTCAGATTGCGTCGCGGCAATCGAAGGCAGCTCCACTTTCACCAACTGAGTATTCACCATGAAAAAGCCCACACCCAACCCACCAGAAACCAACGACACCTCGCCCTACCAATCCCCCGATTCGAAGAAATTCCACGAAGCCGCCGAACGCGCGCTCGACCACTACCTCAAACCCAACGCACTCACCTTGCGCTTCCACACACCCAGCACCATGTTCCAGGTCGCGCCAGACCAGGACAGCGAAAGCCTGCTGGTCCACGCCTGCGAATCCCTGGCACAAGCCAGCCTCATGAGCAGCGACATCGCCGCCTACATCGACCTGCCCCAGCGGCGCACGATTATGGCGATCCAGCAAATCATCATGCTGGCGGAACTGGCGGTGAATCGGGTGCTGGATAACCTCGAAATCCCACAACCGGCGCCACACAGCTGAGCCTGATGGAAAAAGTTGAGGGTTGCTCTACAAACTCAAACAGCCTCTGGAGCAGCCCTCACCCTAACCCTCTCCCAGAGGGAGAGGGGACTGACCGAGGTGTCTGGGCGAGATACGCCGACGTAAAATACCGAGTCGAACTCAAATCCTGAAAAGCCCAAAAAACGGCTCCCTCTCCCTCGGGAGAGGGCTGGGGTGAGGGTCAAATACGTGTCAAAAGCCAACCGCACGCCCCTCACCACTCAACAGGATGAGCGTTAGCTCGGCTGCAGCTCTTGATCTACCTGGCCCCTTCGGCAGGCTGAGTGGAGGGATTGATCCGGGGGTGGGCGCGAAGCGCCGTTCGACGAAGTCGAATACATCGAAAGGAGGTGCAGCGAAGCAAACCGGAAGCGATGCCCCCGGATCAATTCCGGAGCGAAGGAACCCCGAGCCCCAGCGAGCGGGCCGAACGCCGGGGCCCAGCGTTTTGGTTACTTTTGGGCGCCTGCAAAAGTGACTCGCTGTAAAAGCGAAACCGCCAGCAGCGGCACCGCAAAAACGGATATACCCCCAAACCCCCAAGAACATGGTCGGCCCAAAGGCCGCCAAGTCCAAAGCGAGACCCCTGTCAAAACCCTGAACACAACCAGAAACACCCACCCCCATTGAAACCACTCAAGCCCTGCCCCATCTAACACCCATACCCAATTGCGCAGGTGCCCCATGAGCGACCAGCAAGAATTCCCCGATAACTCCGACGACTACACCGAAGCCAGCGAAGACCACATCGAACACACCACCTCCGGCAAAGGGCTGGCCCTGCCCGGCCAGAACCTGCCGGACAAGGTCTACATCATCCCGATCCACAACCGCCCGTTCTTCCCGGCGCAAGTGCTGCCGGTCATCGTCAACGAAGAACCGTGGGCCGAAACCCTCGAACTGGTCAGCAAATCCGAACACCACTCCCTGGCCCTGTTCTTCATGGACACGCCCCAGGAAGACCCGCGCCACTTCAACACCGACGCCCTCCCCGAGTACGGGACACTGGTCAAGGTGCACCACGCCAGCCGCGAAAACGGCAAACTCCAGTTCGTCGCCCAGGGCCTGAGCCGCGTCCGCATCAAGACCTGGCTCAAGCATCATCGCCCGCCGTATCTGGTGGAAGTCGAATACCCGCATCAGCCGACCGAGCCGACCGACGAGGTCAAGGCCTACGGCATGGCGCTGATCAACGCGATCAAGGAACTGCTGCCGCTCAACCCGCTGTACAGCGAAGAGCTGAAGAACTACCTCAACCGCTTCAGCCCCAACGATCCGTCGCCACTGACCGACTTCGCCGCCGCCCTGACCTCGGCCACCGGCCCCGAGCTGCAAGCCGTGCTCGACTGCGTGCCGATGCTCAAGCGCATGGAAAAAGTCCTGCCGATGCTGCGCAAGGAAGTCGAAGTCGCGCGCCTGCAAAAAGAAATCTCCGCTGAGGTCAACCGCAAGATCGGCGAACATCAGCGCGAGTTCTTCCTCAAGGAACAACTCAAAGTCATCCAGCAGGAACTCGGCCTGACCAAGGACGACCGCAGCGCTGACCTCGAACAGTTCCAGCAGCGCCTGGAAGGTAAAGTCCTGCCGGCGCAGGTGCAGAAACGCCTCGACGAAGAAACGCACAAACTGTCGATCCTCGAGACCGGCTCGCCGGAGTACGCGGTCACCCGCAACTACCTCGACTGGGCGACGTCGGTGCCGTGGGGCGTGTATGGCGCGGACAAACTCGACCTCAAGCACGCGCGCAAGGTGCTGGACAAACACCACGCCGGCCTCGACGACATCAAGGACCGCATCCTCGAATTCCTCGCCGTCGGTGCTTATAAAGGCGAGATCAGCGGTTCTATCGTGCTGCTGGTCGGCCCGCCAGGTGTGGGTAAAACCAGTGTCGGCAAATCCATCGCCGAATCCCTCGGCCGCCCGTTCTACCGCTTCAGCGTCGGCGGCATGCGCGACGAGGCCGAGATCAAGGGCCACCGCCGCACTTACATCGGCGCACAGCCAGGCAAACTCGTGCAGGCGTTGAAAGACGTCGAAGTGATGAACCCGGTGATCATGCTCGACGAGATCGACAAGATGGGCCAGAGCTACCAGGGCGACCCGGCCTCGGCGCTGCTCGAAACCCTCGACCCGGAACAGAACGTCGAATTCCTCGACCACTACCTCGATCTGCGCATGGACTTGTCGAAAGTCCTGTTCGTCTGCACCGCCAACACGCTTGATTCGATCCCCGGTCCGTTGCTTGACCGTATGGAAGTGATTCGTCTGTCGGGCTACATCACCGAAGAAAAAGTCGCCATCGCCAAGCGTCACTTGTGGCCGAAATTGTTGGAAAAGGCCGGCGTATCCAAGGGCAGCCTGAGCATCAGTGACAGCGCCCTGAAAACCCTGATCGACGGTTACGCCCGTGAAGCCGGGGTGCGTCAGTTGGAAAAACAACTGGGCAAACTGGTGCGCAAAGCGGTGATGAAACTGATCGACGAGCCAAAAGCGGTGATCAAACTCGGGCCGAAAGATCTGGAGGCCTCGTTGGGCCATCCGGTGTTCCGCAACGAGCAAGTGCTGTCCGGCACGGGCGTTATCACGGGGCTGGCGTGGACCAGCATGGGCGGCGCCACGTTGCCGATCGAAGCGACGCGGATTCACACGCTCAATCGCGGTTTCAAACTCACCGGGCAGTTGGGTGACGTGATGAAGGAATCGGCGGAGATCGCCTACAGCTACGTCAGCTCGAACCTGAAGCAATTCGGCGGCGATGCGAAGTTCTTCGACGAAGCCTTCGTCCACCTTCACGTACCGGAAGGCGCGACACCGAAGGATGGCCCGAGCGCCGGCGTGACGATGGCTAGCGCTTTGCTCTCTCTCGCACGCAATCAAGCGCCGAAAAAAGGCGTGGCGATGACCGGCGAGCTGACACTGACCGGGCATGTACTGCCGATTGGCGGGGTACGTGAAAAGGTGATCGCGGCCCGGCGGCAGAAGATTTTCGAGTTGATCCTGCCAGAACCGAATCGGGGCAACTTCGAGGAACTTCCGGACTACTTGAAAGAAGGCATTACCGTGCATTTCGCCAAGCGGTTTGCGGATGTGGCGAAGGTGCTCTTCTGAACATGAAGTAGCAACTGCACTACCGCTATCGCTGGCAAGCCAGCTCCCACAATGTTCATTGGTGCTCACAAATCTTGTGCTCTACCTAGAAACCTGTGGGAGCTGGCTTGCCAGCGATGGCGTCCTTGGCAACACCGCCAAACCGCCGCGCTGTCACAATTTGTCTCATCTTCGGTTATGCTCGCCGTTCGTCGCCAACGCCGGAGCCGCTGACCTTATGTCCCCCATTCGCCTGTTTGTCCCTATCGCCCTTTCTTTGCTGGCCGCTTGCGCCACGCAGCCGAAACAGAACGTGACCGTGGAAAAACAAAGCGAATGCCCCGTGCGACTCACCACTGGGCAAAACCTGATCGTGATGCTGCCAAGCAACCCGACCACGGGTTATCGCTGGGCGATTCAGGATTCCGCCGGCGGCGTCTTGCGCGCCCTCAGCCCCGAGGTCTACAGCAACCCGGAAGATGCTGGCGTGGTTGGTGCTGCCGGGCTTTCCACTTGGCGTTTTCAAGCGTTTGCTGCGGGCACCGGGCGCCTGCGCCTGACCTCGCAACAACCCTGGGCGCCGGAAGTGTTGCCGGTAGAAACCTTTGACTGCGCCATTTCGGTGAATTGATCGTGGGCTGGCTGATTCTGGCGCTGATGGGCGCGGTGACCTTTCTCTACGGCTTGAGCACCCACGCGGCGCTGCTTTGTCTGCTGGTCAAACCGTTGCCGGTGTTGGCATTGCTCGGCTGGCTGCACGACGCACCGCCCAGCGACTATCGCCGCTGGATCAGCCTCGGTCTGATTTTTTCCCTGCTGGGCGATGTGTTGTTGGCGTGGCCAGGGGATCTGTTCGTGTTCGGCCTTGGCGCATTTCTTGTTGCGCATCTGGCGTATCTCAAGGCTTATCTCAGTGACTGCAAACGTCTGGCGTTGATGCCACTGATGCTCGCGCTCGGCGTTGGTGCCGTGCTGTTGGGGATGCTGATTTCCAGTGGCCTCGGCCCCCTGCTAGTACCCGTGATCGTCTACGGCACAGCAATAAGCGCCATGCTCTGGCGTGCTCTTGCTCGCCTCGGCACCGACGTGCCCAAGCGTTCGGCGTTACTGGCAGCGGGAGGTGCGCTGGCATTTGTGTTTTCTGACAGCGTGATTGGCATCGACCGGTTTGTTGCACCATTCCATGCCGCGCCTTACGTCATCATCCTCAGTTATTGGCTGGGCCAATGGGGTATTGCTGCCTCGGCGTTTAATAAAAACAAACAATCTGGCGATGTGTCATAACCATAAAAATCTTGATCTATCTCCAAACGATATAAAAACCTGTCAGATCTGACAGTGCCCCGAATTTCTTCCCCTCTCTACCATTGCGTGGCGTTATCCAAATCACGAATGTAGACCAAGGAAGAACATCATGAATATATTCAAAAACAAAAATTCGCCAAATGCACAGGGGACCTATATCTCCGTCAACTGCGATCTTCAAACCTCGATTTCAAACCGCGTGGATTTCAATACGCAAAATATCGAGTTCCAACAAGACCCTAACAGCACTCGAATCGAATTTACTGCCAGCGCTTTCGAAAAAAATCTTGTGAATTACGGAAAAGGAATGACGTTTCGTTTTCGCAGCGACATTCAATCTGGCAGTTACAACCCAACAGATTCAGACTTCCCGTTTGAGATATTCCAATATTATGAAGTCGGTGCTAGCGACTCTTACTCCACTTTTTATAATTACAGTCCGGAAAGCGGCACTATTGATGTCGAAGTCATTTCAAACGACTCCCAGGCGCTGCGCTACCTCATCAACTTTGATTTCAAAGGCAAAGACCACAGGACAGAAGAGCTGCACATCACTGGCAGAGCCGAATTAAACGTTTACATGCGCGCCTCCTGATCTCGCTTTAAGCCGTGAATGACCAAGTCTTGATGTTGACTGGGTCATTCACTGTTCTCTCCTGACTATCCTGCGCAGCCCCCCGCCCTCTGTAGGCCGCGTGCCGATTCCCCACGCTTTATCAGACAACTCAAGCATCCCCGCGCCACTTTGGCTAAAATGCCGGCCTTTTCCACCGACACCGCCGGAAACCGCCGTGAGCAAAGAATCCGATCGCATTTTCGCCCAGCCCCTGGATAAGGTGCCTGACTTCGCCTTCAACGAAGACGTGGTGCGCGTGTTCCCGGACATGATCAAGCGTTCGGTGCCGGGTTACCCGACCATCGTCGAAAACCTCGGCGTGCTCGCCGCTCAATTCGCCCAGCCGAACAGCGTGCTCTACGACCTCGGCGCATCCCTCGGGGCAGTGACCCAGGCATTGCGCCGTCACGTGCGCACCGACGGTTGCCGGGTAATCGCGGTGGATAATTCGGCCGCCATGGTCGAACGTTGCCGCGAATACATCAACGGGCAGGACTCGATGTTTCAGGAGTTGCTGCCGGTCGAGGTCATCGAAGGCGACATCCTCGCCCTCGACTTTCAACCCGCCTCGGTGGTGGCACTGAACTTCACCCTGCAATTCATCGCCCCGGATCAGCGCACCGCGTTGTTGTCGCGCATCCGCCAGTCATTGCTGCCCGGCGGCGCACTGATTCTGTCGGAAAAACTGCGCTTCAATGACGCCGAAGAACATGCATTGCTCACCGATCTGCACGTCGCGTTCAAACGCGCCAACGGCTACAGCGAACTGGAAATCGCCCAGAAGCGCAGCGCCATCGAAAACGTCATGAAGCCCGACAGCCTCGAAGAACACCGCGAACGCCTGTTGGCCGCCGGGTTCTCGAAAGTCGTGCCGTGGTTCCAGTGTCTTAACTTTGCCTCGTTGATTGCCTTGCCATGATTGATCTGTCCCCCCTCGCCCGCCGTCTGGCCGGTACACCGCTGGCCGAATGGGCCAACACCCTGCAGCGTCAACTCGACAAGAAAATGGAGAAGGGCCACGGCGATCTGGAGCGCTGGCAAAGTGCGCTGGACGCCTTGCCGAAGATCCAGCCGAGCGAAGTCGACCTGCTCAACGGCTTGAAACTCGACACCGATTGCGACGACGAAACCCGCGCGCAAATGCGCACCGCCCTGATGGGCCTGTCGCCGTGGCGCAAGGGGCCGTTCGATCTGTTTGGTGTGCACGTCGACACCGAATGGCGCTCGGACTGGAAATGGTCGCGGGTCGCCCCGCATCTGGATCTGAAGGGAAAACGCATCCTCGATGTCGGTTGCGGCAACGGCTACTACATGTGGCGCATGCTTGGCGCCGGTGCGGACAGCGTGATCGGGGTTGACCCGAATTGGTTGTTCTTCTGCCAGTTTCAGGCTGTGCAGCGCTATCTGTCTGAGCCAAACGCGTGGCACCTGCCCTTCCCGTTCGAGGATTTGCCGCCGAATCTGGAAGGTTTCGACACGGTGTTTTCCATGGGCGTGTTCTACCACCGCCGCTCGCCGATCGAGCACTTGCTGGCGCTGAAGGATTGCCTGGTCAAGGGCGGTGAACTGGTGCTGGAAACGCTGGTGGTTGAAGGCGACAAGCACCAGGTGCTGGTGCCTGAAGACCGTTACGCGCAAATGCGTAACGTGTGGTTCCTGCCGTCGGTGCCGGCGCTGGAGTTGTGGTTACGGCGTGCCGGGTTTACCGATATTCGATGCGTGGATGTCAGCACGACGACGATTGAGGAACAGCGCGGCACCGAGTGGATGAAGTATCAGTCGTTGAGTGACTTCCTTGATCCGGATGATCACAGCAAGACGATCGAAGGACTGCCAGCGCCGATGCGGGCGGTGATTGTGGCGAGGAAGTAACCCAATCTCCCGCACATTAGAGAGCCCCTGTGGGAGCGAGCCTGCTCGCGAAAGCGGTGTGTCAGTCACCCTTCATGTTGAATGTACCGACGCTTTCGCGAGCAGGCTCGCTCCCACATTGAGTCCGTGTTTATTCAGTGGGTTTTGCTCTGCGGGCACGAAAGAACTCGGTCAACACCGCCCCACACTCTTCTGCCAACACCCCGCCCTCATACAACACCCGGTGATTCAAAAAGCCCTGGGTGAAAAACTGCCCCTGGCTTTGCACGATCCCGGCTTTTGGCTCCAGCGCGCCATACACCACCCGCGCCACTCTTGAATGCACGATCAAACCGGCGCACATGCTGCACGGCTCCAGAGTCACGTACAGCGTGCTGCCGGGCAGTCGATAGTTATCCACCGCCTGCGCCGCGGCGCGGATCGCGACCATTTCGGCGTGAGCGCTCGGGTCGCTGGCGCTGATCGGGCAGTTGAAGCCACGACCGATGATCTCGCCATCCTGCACCAGCACCGCGCCCACCGGCACTTCGCCGAGAGCTGCGCCTTGCGCTGCAAGGGCAAGCGCTTCGCGCATGAAGTCGCGGTCACGGCTGCGGTCGATGATCGCTGCGGGGCGAATCTGGCGCATCACTTCACCTCGATGGCGGCCATCAGGCCGGTTTCCATGTGGTCGATCACGTGGCAATGGAACATCCATACCCCCGGGTTATCCGCCACCAGCGCCACTTGCGCGCGCTCATTCTTGCCCAGCAGATAGGTGTCGGTGAAGTACGGGATGACCTTGTGCCGGTTCGACGCAATCACCTTGAAGCTCATGCCGTGCAGGTGAATCGGGTGCTGATACTGGGTCATGTTCTTCAATTCGAAAATATAGCTCTGGCCCAGTTTGAGACTGGCAATCGGACGATCGGCGCACGTCTTGTCGGTGATGTCCCACGCCTTGCCGTTGATCTGCCAAAGACTCGGCGGCTTGCCGTTGTCGACGTTGACCGACACCGAACCGACCCACTCGAAATTGAAGTTGAGTTTCTCGGCATTGGCCAGGTCCGGTTCGGCCACCGGGTTGGCGGGCAGCGCCGGCGGCCACTCGGTCGGCGCGTCCGTGTTGGCCACCGAGCGCAGAGTGCCCAGACGCACCGGGCCATTGCGCAGCGACAATTCTTCGCCTGCCGCCGGTGCCTTGATCGCCAGGCAGATACGCATGCCGGGGCCGAGCCAGTATTCCTTGCCCAGCGGGCGCGGCTCAACCGGGTTGCCGTCCAGCGCGTAGATTTTTGCCTCAACACCAGGAATGTTGATGCGGTAAGTCAGGGTGTTATCGAGATTGAGCAAACGCACGCGGGTGATCTGCCCGGCCGGCAGGTCGATCACCGGCAACGGCACGCCGTTGATAGTCGACAAACGTCCCGCCGTACCACCGCGCGCAGCTTCACGAGGGATGCTGAATTCAACGAAATTGCCTTCTTCGTCGATGTGCCAGTTCTTCAGGCTCAGGGTCTTTTCGTAGTTGAAACCGGTCGGCTCGCGCTCTTCGATGATCAGCGGCCCGACCAATCCGCGCCCCAGTTCTTCGCTGCTGCTGACATGCGGGTGATACCAGTAGCTGCCGGCGTCCGGCACGCGGAATTTGTAGTCGAAGTATTCGCCCGGCAGCACCGGCAATTGCGACACGTACGGCACGCCGTCCATTTCCAGCGGCAGGCGAATGCCGTGCCAGTGAATGGTGGTCGCCACCGGCAGATGGTTGATGAACCGCACCCGCAGCCATTCGCCCTGACGCACACGCAACTCGGTGCCCGGTGCCGATGGGCCGAACGCCCAGGCCTCGGTCTTGTGCCCCGGCACCAGTTCCACATCCAGGGGCGCGGCGATCAACTCGTAGTCGTGGCCCGCCTCGGCGTCAGCCATCTTGCCCAGCCAGTAACGCGACGCGCCCCCCGCTCCAACGCCTACGACAACAAGACCGGCCAGGCCACCGAGGATTTGGCGACGGGTAAAGGACATGAACTCAACTACCTCACGTATCAGCGACAGACCCCTGAAGGCCCGTAAAAGGCGAATACGATACACCTGCGGTTGAGAAACAGTAAGGGTGACCTGAGGCCGCACACCCCTAGGGACTTATGGCCGCAGGCCGGTAATCAGGTGCACCACCCCATCCTCAAGGGGCATGACGCCCGCGACACCGGCCTCGTTCAATGCCTGACGGTCCATGCGTGATACGTCACGCAACACCACCCGCACCCGGGTCAGCGCCACCGGTTGCTGCGCTTTGAGGTTATCCCCACCACCCAACGCCGCAACGATATCTGCGCTTAACCCCTCGTCAGGTTCGGCCGATATTGTCGGCTCGTCCGGTACCAGATCCGGGGTCAGGGCTTTCCAGAACGCCTGCTGCAATTTATCGAACATGTCAGTTCTCCAGAACCGGTGAAATATCGACCGTTGCCTCGTGATACAGACGCAGTGCTTCGCGTACTTCCTCAGCGCTTTCCAGACTCTGTACCTGTTCGGCGATGGCCTTGCAGTCGAGCAGATCCACCTCCCGCACTGCCGCTTTGATCGCCGGAATCTGCGGCACGCTGACCGACAACTCATCCACGCCGAGCCCCAGCAACAGCGGCACGGCCAGACGTTCCGAGGCCATCGCGCCACAGACGCCGACCCATTTGCCATGGGCGTGCGCGCCTTTGACGGTCATGGCAATCAGGCGCAACACCGAGGGATGAAAACTATCGGCCTGACTGGCCAGGCGAGGATGATCGCGATCCATCGCCAGGGTGTATTGAGTCAGATCGTTGGTGCCGATCGAGAAGAAATCCACGTAGGGCGCGAACACATCGGCCATCAGTGCCGCCGCCGGCACTTCGATCATGATCCCCAGTTTCGGCCGTTCGACCAGGTTCAGTGCCTGCGCTTCCTCCTCCAGCATTTGCCGGGCCAGATGCAGCTCCGAGATTTGCGTGACCATCGGCAACATGATGTGCAGGCGCGTCAGACCGACACTGCCAAGGATCGCCCGAAATTGCTCGCGCAACAGTTGCGGGCGCTCCAGACACAGACGAATCCCGCGCAGTCCGAGGAACGGGTTGGTTTCTCTGTCCATCGGCACGTAGGCCAATGGCTTGTCGCCGCCGACATCGAGGGTGCGTACCACCAGATTGTGCGACGGCCCCACGGCCTGGGCGATGGCGCTGTAGGTCGACACTTGTTCGTCGAAAGTGGGCGCATGGTTGCGATCCAGATAAAGAAACTCCGAGCGCAAAAGCCCGACGCCTGCACCGCCCAGGCCCATCGCCTGCTCGGTTTCACTCAGGGAGGAGACGTTGGCTGTGACTTCGATGTAATGCCCGTCGCGGGTGCAGGCGGCCAGCGTCGCCTGTGCGTGGTCGTGTTGATGGCGCAGACGCTGTAGCTCGCGTCGGGCTTGTAATTGCTCGATGGCGAGCGGGTCGGGATTGAGTTGCAGTTCGCCCCTGTCGGCATCGAGCAGCACCGTGCTGCCGTTCGCCAACGCCAGCACCTGCGCCGGCACCCCGCAAATCGCCGGCAGGGCAAAGGCCCGCGCAAGAATGGCGACATGGCTGGTGGCGCCACCACCGACCGTGACGATGCCAAGCACCTTTGTCACATCGAGCCCCGCCGTCTGTGACGGCGTCAGTTGATTGGCGATCAGGATCGTCCCGTGCGGCAATGTCAGGACCGGGTCGTGCAGGCCGAGAATCAACTTGAGGACTCGCAAGCAGACGTCCGCCAGGTCTGCCGCACGTTCAACCAGCAACGGACTGGCCGACTGCCGAAACAGCGTCGCGGTCGACTCGGTTGCAGTGCGCCAGGCAAACGCTGCGCTTTTGCCCTCGGCAATCAACGCTTGGGCCTGATCGAGCAGGCTCGGGTCATCGAGCAGTTCCTGATGAGCCTTGAAGATTTCCTCCTGAGCGCTGCCTCCCGCCGTGTCGCGCAAGTGCTGCAACGCCATTTGCGCCTCGATCAGCGCGTTCGTCAGCGCCTCCTGTTCCGTTTTCGCCCCGGCGCCGGACTCTTTTATGTCGAGGCTTGGCTCGGTGATCTGCATGACCTGGCCCAATGCCGAACCGGGCGATGCACAGACTCCACGCAGAACCGTCAGCACCTCAGGTTCGACGCTCTCGCAAGGCTCCGTCACAGGCAACGTTGTGACCGATTCCCCGCACCCTTCGGCGAGCAACCGCGAGAGTGTGCTGATTGCTGCTTGCGCGTCTTCGCCCACGGCGCTCACTTGCACGCTGTCATCCAAAGCGGTCTGCAACGCCATGATTGCCACCAGTGACTTGGCGTTGGCTTCGGCCTGCTGTTTGTGCAGATAAATCTTTGCCGAAAAAACCTTCGCCGCTTGCGCGAACACCGCCGCCGGACGCGCATGCAGACCGTTGGGATTGGGCAGTTTCAGCACATTTGAGAAAATCACTTCGCCTGTTGGCGCGACCTGTTCTTCACGGATGGCATGCGCACTGGTGAGACTCAGCAGAGGTTGGCCCGTTTCGACCAGCCCCGTCTGCGCGGCCGTCCAGGTAAATGGCTCACCGCTGACCACCAGCATCAGGGTCATCAGGCTGCGCGCGTGCAGGGCGATGTAATCGGCATCGAACTTGATCAGCGTTTCGCCAGCCGCCACTCGCTGACCTTCTTCAACCAGGCGGGTGAAGCCCTGACCGCCAAGATTCACCGTATCCAGACCGATGTGCAGCAACACCTGAACGCCACGGTCATCGGTGATGCTCACGGCATGACCGCTTGCCTGCACGTTGCTGATCACCCCGGCCAGCGGAGCGCACAAGGCTGATGAAGTCGGGTCGATGCACAGGCCGTCGCCGATCACGCGATTAGCAAACACCGGGTCGGGCACTTGATCCATTGGGATCAGCACGCCGGACAAAGGCGCCAGCAGTTGCAATTGTTGAGGTGTGGCCATGATGTCACCTGCGGTTTTGTTCTTGGAAGTACCCGTGGAGCGCGCCGCCCCACCAGCATCGCTTATTTCCACCAGTATTCGACCTGCAATCCAACGTTCGCACCGTGGCGAGCGGTACCGAAAGCGCCGGTATCGGACAGCGCCGACCCTTGGGCCAATTCGTTGGCCGCGCGTTTGGCTGCCTCGTTCCAACTGGCATAGGTGTAGTACAAACGCACCTCGGGGCGCGCCCAGAATTCCGGGCCCTTGGGTGACCATGTCGGCGCAACGGTGAACTTGCTCAATTTGCGCGTGCCGCCCGGTGCATCGACTTGATCATGGCCCAGTTCGGTGACCAGTTTGAATTGTTCGGTAAGCGCATAGGTCGGACGCACGCCCAGCGACAGCCAGTTCTGGTCAGCACCGTCAGGGCGAATGTCTTTTTGATAAACCGCCTCGATTTGCCCGCCAAAACGCGGCGTCAGTTGCCAGTCGAAAAACTCGACAATCCGATAACTTTTACTGCTGTCGTCCAGTTTGACGTTACCGGTATAGCCCAGCCCGGTGCCGGGCCCTTCGCCGTACTGGAAGGCCAGTTTGTTTTTGCCACCGAGAAAGTCCTTCTGCACATGCTGCGTGGTGATCGCCCAGCCCCGGTGCGCATCGCGGCTGTCGGGTTTGTCGATGTAGCTCAAGCCAAACTCAAGCTCGCCGCCGGGATTGGTAGCGAACCCGGCGACGTTGAAGTCGTGCCGGTTGATGTAGTCCTTTTGATAGAGGTTGTCCTTGCGCGAAAAGGCGTAGCTGTATTTCAGATCGCCGATCAGCACGTCTTCGATCCCGCCACCGGTAGCGCTCTGGTTCCAGTAGTAGAAATCGGAAATGTGGATGTCATTACGTTTGTAGTAACGGCGACCGGCCCAGAGCGAACCGCCATTGAGCGCGGGCATGTTCGACCACTGTGCATAGGCCTGCGGCAGACGCACCGAGCCGTTGTCTTCATTGAACGTGAGGCTTTGGTTGTAGCGGTTGTACAGCGAGACCATGCCATCGACGCTGAGTACCGAGCCATCGTCGAGGGTGTACAAATCCTGGCGCAACTCAAGCTCGCCGTACTGCTCGCATTCGTTGCCCAAGCGGTATTTGGTCTGCGCCCCCGGCAACTGGAAACACGATTGGCTTCCGCCCTTGGTCGCGTTGCCAACGCCACTGCGCAAGTAACCACCGAACTCCAGCGCCGATGATGTCTGTGGTAAAGCGAGGCATAAACCTGCGACTGCAAGGCTGCGATTAATTGTTGTTTTCATAAGCCACCCCATTATTTTTATTGTGTGTTTCCATGAATTCGGCGCGCAAAACTCCCCCGCGCAGTGCTCTGCGTGCTTTTTGAAATCTTGTTTTTTAGTTAGGAATCAGGGATCAATCAGGTGCAGGACGAACGATTCATACGGGCGCAAACTCACCTGTCGATTACGTGGCGGACAGTCCGGATAATTGCTGACAAGCAACCGCTGGTTCAGCGTCTCGTCGATCTCTATTGGCAGTTCGATTTCACACGGTGTGGCATAGAAGTTGTTTACGATCAGCAGGCGCTCGCCGGTGCCTTCTCTCAGATAAGCCCAGACCTGCTTGTGTTCAGGCAACAACTGTCGATAGATGCCCAGCGAAATCAGCGCCTCTGTGCGCCGCAACGCGATCAGAAGACGGTAGTGATGAAGGACCGAATCAGGATCATCAAGCTGTTGGGCGACGTTGATCCGGGCGGCATTGGCCGGTAACCCGATCCACGGTTCGACGTGGCTGAAACCGGCATTCGGTTCCGCGTTCCAGTGCATCGGCGTACGCCCGTTGTCACGGGACTTCTGCATGATCGCCGCCATGTTGTCGATGTCGCTGGTGCCTGCTTCACGCTTGAGCCGAAAGATGTTCAGCGTCTCGACATCCCGGTACTGATCGATACGCTCGAAACCCGGATTGGTCATGCCCAGTTCTTCGCCCTGGTACACAAACGGCGTGCCCTGCAAAAAGTGCAGCGCCGTACCGAGCATTTTCGCCGAGAGCTCACGATATTCGCCGTCATGACCGAACCGCGAGACCACCCGAGGCTGATCGTGGTTACACCAGAACAGCGCATTCCAGCCACCACCGGCCTGCATGCCGGTCTGCCAGTCGGACAGAATCTGCTTGAGCTGGAGGAAATCGAAATCGGCGCGAACCCACTTTTCCAGGTTTGGATAATCGACTTTCAGATGATGAAAGTTGAAGGTCATCGACAACTCTTGCGACTGCGGATTGGAATAACGAATGCAGTGTTCGAGGCTGGTGGATGACATCTCCCCGACGTTGATCAGGTCGTGGCCGGCGAAGACTTCACGGTGCATCTGCTGCAAGTACTCATGGACGTTCGGCCCGTCGGTGTAAAAGCGTCGGCCGTCGCTGTTGTCCTCGGCAAAATCCGCAGGCTTGGAGATCAGATTGATCACGTCCAGCCGGAAACCACCCACGCCCTTGTCCCGCCAGAAGCGCATCATTTTGAAGACTTCGGCGCGTACCTTGGGGTTGTCCCAATTCAGGTCAGCCTGGGTGTGGTCGAACAGGTGCAGATAGTACTGACCGGTCTGGGCCTCGTACTCCCAGGCCGAACCGCCAAACTTGGACTGCCAATTGTTCGGCTGATCGCGCCATATATAAAAGTCGCGGTAGGGATTATCGAGGCTGCTGCGCGCCTGCTGAAACCATACATGTTCGATCGAGGTGTGGTTGACCACAATGTCGAGCATCAACTTGATCCCGCGCTTGCCCGCCTCGGCGATCAGCAACTCGCAGTCGGCCATGCTGCCGTAACTGGGATCAATCGCGTAGTAGTCGCTGATGTCATAGCCGTTGTCACGTTGCGGCGAGCGCAGGAATGGCGTGATCCACAAGCAATCGACACCCAGCCATTGCAGGTAATCGAGCTTGGCCACAACGCCGAGCAAATCACCTGTCGGGTTGCCGGCATGGCTGTGAAAACTCTTCGGGTAGATCTGGTAGATAACCGAACGCTGCCAGTCTTGCATGGCACATTTCCCTCTTGATTTTAAAACCGGCAAACCCTGTGCCCCCTGTAGGAGTTGCCGAAGGCTGCGATCTGTTGACTTTGGCTTTTCAAAAAACAACATCAAAAGATCGCAGTCTGCGGGTCGATATCAGGCAACCCGATAGCCGGGGCGGACAATCTTCATGCTCAGCGCACAGGTCAAAACAAACGGCACAACCATGGCGATGATCATGCCGATCACGAACATCGGAATGAACTGCGGAATGATCGAGATAAACCCGGGCAAGCCGCCGACGCCGATGGCCGAGGCTTGAATCTTGTTAATCGACAGGAAGATGCAGCCCAGCGCCGAGCCGGTCAGCGCGGCATAGAACGGAAATTTGTAACGCAGATTGACCCCGAACATGGCGGGTTCAGTGATACCGAAATACGCGGAAATCGCTGAGGTCGAGGCCATGCTTTTGTCGCGTGCATTGCGCGTCATGTAGAACACCGCCAACGCCGCGCTGCCTTGAGCGAGGTTGGACATGACGATCATCGGCCAGATGAACGTGCCGCCCTGGGTCGAGATCAGTTGCAGATCGACTGCGAGGAACATGTGGTGCATTCCGGTGATCACCAGAGGCGCATAGAGCAGTCCGAAAATCGCCCCACCGACCATCGGCGCCAGGTCGAACAGCATGACCACGCCCTCGGTGATGTAGATACCGATGTGACGGGTTACAGGCCCGATCACCGCCAACGCCAGAACTCCCGTGACGACAATCGTGGTGATGGGCACCACCAGCAATTGCACTGCGTTGGGCACGCGTGCCCGCAACCATTTTTCGATGACACTCATCACGTAAGCGGCCAGCAGTATCGGCAGGATCTGCCCCTGATAACCGACTTTCTCAACCTGGAACAATCCGAGGATGTCGAAGTACGGCATCTGCTGACCGTCCAGACCGGCCACCGCCTTGCCATAGTTCCAGGCGTTGAGCAGATCCGGATGAACCAGCATCAGGCCGAGTACGATGCCGAGAATCTCACTGCCGCCAAAACGCTTGGCCGCCGACCATCCCACCAATGCCGGCAAGAACACGAACGCGGTGTTGGCCATGAGGTTGATCAGGCTCCACAGTCCCTCGAGTTTGGGGTAGGCATCCAGCAGGGTCTGACCTTCGATAAACATGCCTTTGGCGCCGATCAGGTTGTTGATACCCATCAGCAAACCGGCAACGATCAGCGCGGGCAGGATCGGCATGAACACGTCGGAAAATACCCGCACCAGACGCTGCATGGCGTTGATCTTCTCGGCGCTTTTCTGTTTGACGTCGGCGATGGTCGACGCGGCGAGGCCGGTCTGGCGGCGCAATTCGGCGTAGACCTTTTCCACGTCGCCCGGGCCGATCACCACCTGATACAGACCGCCGGTGAAGAACGAGCCTTTGACCAGATCGATCTGGTTGAGCGTGGCGCTGTTGACCAAGGCTGGATTCTTCAACGCCAGGCGCAGGCGCGTGACGCAGTGCGCGGCCTGTTCGATGTTCTCGCGACCGCCAAGGCTTTGCAGCAGCGCTCGGGCGATGTTCGGATAGTCATGGCTCATGCTAGTTCTTCCGCTGTGGATTGTTGTTATTGGCAGCACGTGGGAACGAAAAGTACTCGTCTGTACGAGTTATTGCAACAACTCGTACAGACGAGTTTGTTTTTGTATATTTTTGCCAGACCAGCAGAGAATTTTCCTACCTCAGCCTAAGGTGATTTCCAATCCCCACATGGACAAAGCCCTACCCTGCCCTTAAGGTTCGAAGCTTTGAGCACAGCCGGCATCGAGCCCCTCTCATGAGCAAATACAACCAGATCTACAGCGATCTGCTGGCGAGTATCACCACTGAACGTCTGCAACGTGGCGCTCGCCTGCCCTCCGAAACCGAGCTGATGGACAGCTATCAGGCCAGCCGCGGCACCGTGCGCAAAGCCATCGAGCAACTTCAGGAGCGCGGTTTCGCGCAGAAAGTCCATGGCAAGGGCACCTTCGTCCTGTCGACCAACCCGATCGAATTTCAGCTCGGTGGCATCGTCAGTTTTCAGGAGACCTACCCACGCCTGGGCGACGACGTCAGTACCGCAGTGGTCGAGCTGGCGCAGATTCCCCTCGAAGGCGCATTGCTCGAACACATCGATGCGCAGCCCGGCAGCCTGATTACCCGGGTCAAACGGGTGCGGCGCATTGATGGCAAACGGGTGATCCTCGACATCAACCATTTTGTCACCGAGGTCATTCCCGGCCTGTCCCTCGATATCGCCGAGCAATCAATCTACGCCTACATCGAACAGACCCTGCAGCTCCAGATCGCCTACGCGCAGCGCACCATCGAAGCCCGCCCGTGCAGCAAGGATGACCTGTCGCACCTGGACCTCGACGGCCAGAGCCACGTGATCGTCGTCAGCAACCAGACATTCCTTCAGGACGGCCGCCAGTTCGAATACACCGAATCCCGGCACACCCTGGACAAGTTCTACTTCTCCGACGTGGCGCGGCGCTGACCCTCGACACGTTTGCAGACACCCTGTGCGGTAGGTATCTAATGCACGCCGCCGTAGCGATTCGGCCATGCTCGACCTTCATTTCTCAAGGATCGAGAGCACATGAAATCGTCCCCACAGCGCCGTCTGCCGAATGCGGCAGACAAAGCGTCACTCAAGGCCATCGCCACCACCGTCGTGCAGCTTTGCCCCAGCCTTTACGACGAGGCCCATCAAGTCGCCAGCGAGTTGCTGGTGCGCAAGGGCCTTACCGAGATCGACCCGGATCAGGTTTATTTCCATCGTTTCAACCTGGCGCAAAGCAGCACGCAGTCGTTTACCGGCTGGGAGCACACCGGCGAAAAGCCCTACGAATCGCTGACCCTCACCCAATTGGTGGTGCATCGCTTTCGCGCCACCGATCAGGACAATGCCGACTTGCTGGACCTCTACGGCGGCTTCTACAAGGACGGGCCGCAGGCCGAGACGTTCGACCACACCAATGAAGTGCGCCTGCATGGCAACGAAGTGCTCAACGACTTCTGGACCATTGATCTGAGCTCGCGCTACCAGCAAAAGCTGAACAGCTTCTGGAGCGCCCACGCGCAAGATTTCCGCACGTTGGCCAAGTGCAACTTTCTCAGTCAGGCGGTGCAGGCACTTGAGCTCGAGCAACTGAGCGGCAGCGATTTCCAATGGATCGTCGATGCGGTCATCGGCCCCGTTACCTGGCCGGTGACACTGGCCATGTTGCAATCGAGCCACACTACGACCAGTGATGTGCGCGCGTTCGATATCGCCGGGCATGTCGCCATCAATCTGCTGCGCATCGTGGCTACCGACGGCCGGCAGATCCTGTATCTGCCGGGCGCAGCGCAGGCTTTTGTGGTCATGCAGACCCCGGCGGACATGCACTGGTGGGTGCTCGAACAGATGAACGAGGCAACCCGGCGACAGGCGCTGCTGAGCCACTTTGCACTGGCGGATCGGCAGCAGATCACCGAGGGTCTCACCGAGTTGATGAACCAGTTGGTCGGCACCTGGGGCCGCGCCGACCATCACCTGATCAACCAGCACAATCGCGCGATCAGCGGTGATGCGATGCGCTGGCTCGGTGAAGCGACCCGCGCCGCGATGTTCGCCGAGGCCAGCCTGTCCCTGACCTCCAACAGCGAACTGAGCAAGAAACTCTGGATCGGCTACCTGAGCGCGGGCCTCAAGGTATTCGGCCCCATGGCTGCGGTCGGCTGGCCGATTGCCTTGCCGGTGATTGGCGCCAGCCTTGCCAGCATGGGCCTGAATATCGATCAGGCGGTCAATGGCAAAAGCGCCAGTGAACGCAAGGCCGGGGTGCTCGGTGCGGTGCTCAGTGGCATTGACGCGCTATTCAACGTCGCGTTTCTCAAAGACTCAGGCTCAACGCTGGAGGTCGGCGTTGAGGTGGACGCAGCAGAAGCCGAACAGATGGCCGAGTTCAGCGAAGCGACTGCGGCCCAGACGCCGGCGGATCCGCTTGCGCCTGAAGCGCCTAGCGAAGCGGCCGAGGACGCCGAAACGCTAAATCCGGTCGCCGAGTTAACGTGGCCGGGCCCGGTTGACCGTGCGACCCCGCCGCCGATTGCGCAGAGGTACGTGTGCAACGAACTGCTCGAAGGGCTGACTGCGCAAAGTGAGCCCGGACAGTTTCAAGGGATCTTTCGCCTTGATCGTGATCCACCGTTCGCCATCCTGCTCAACAACAAGCCGTACTACGTGCGCTTTTTCGGCGATGCCAGCGAGGGCGGCTACTGGGCGATTGTCGATCCGGATCGTCCCAACCAGTTCGTGCATTCGTTGCCGGTGCGCCTGAACCCCCAAGGCGAGTGGGAGCGGATGCAGGCGCTGGGTCTTCGGGGCGGTGGCCAGTGCGCGGGCAAACAGTGCACGCCGCCTATCGAACTCAACACCCTTGAGTCGACTGAATCCACCGAGGCCGAAACGCTACCGCCGACAGAACCACAGTCGCCGATACCGCGCGCGGTGCGCATCGTGCCCTCGGCTTACGATATCGATCCGACGGTGCGCCGCTCGATCAAGGCCTGGGCGCTGAACCTCAACGAAACCCATGTCGAACTGACGCCCACCGCCGACGGCACTTTCGGCATGGAGGACCCCTTCGAGCGCCATGCGCTGGCCAAGCGGCAGTCGCTGCAAGTCGCCGCGAGAAAGTTCTTCAACGATCTGCCGTGGATCACGTCGCCGCCGCGCCCGCCCATTGCCTTTGATGAGCAGACATCCATAGCCGAACTGCTCGACCGTATCTTTGAGTCGGCGCCCGGGCTGGTCGTGGGCGAGACCCTGGACCGCATCACCAGCATGCGCTTCATGATCGAAAACATGCCGGCGCTCGCCCGCCATGCCAAAACCCTTTATATGCGCGGTGTGCTCAGTGACTTCGCACAGGTGGACCTGAACCGCTACTTCACCAGCGGCGCCATGTCGGCGGACCTGCGCACCTATCTGACCAGTCTGGGCACCGACCCGGCGGGACGCTTCAATGCACTGGAACTGGTCAGGGTCGCCAGGGAAAACGGCGTGCGGGTACAGGGCATCGATTGCGCGGCGAGCTACAAGATGAATTCGCCGGCCGCGCCCTACGACGAGCAAATGATCGGCACGTATCTGGCCAGTGACATCATGACCGGCGACACCTACATCAACAGTCCTCGAAAATGGATGGTGCTGACCGGCGCGCAGAACACCAACACCTTCAGAGGCCTGGACGGTCTCGCCGAAATCAAGGGCGGCATCGGTTTGCGCATCGAAGAAGCGGCAATAGGCCAACCCACAGTGGTCGATGTCGATCCGGGCCTGGAAGTGCGTCGCGAGGCGTTTTCCGCTGAAGCCGGAGCGTCGGTCAATCATGACGTGATTCGCACTGACCTGCGCCTGAGAATGCCGGCAGAACCGGTGAACTGGAATGAGGACACGCTGGACAACCTGCTGCATCGACGCGGCATGTTCATGTTCATCAAGAACGACGACAGCTGGACCGTGCTGCACCGCAGCAAGCGAGGCATGCTGATGCGCACACCCGTGACGCAACTGCCTGATGGCGGCGTTTCCCTGCACCGCCCTGGCTGGCCAAAGGTCAACGACATCCGCTTCGCCAACATCAAGGAACTGTCCCAACGCCTGACCGCAATGGGCCTGTCGCTGCAAAGTCGCCTGCCCGACTGACACCTGCTCCAGACAGACAAAACCCCTGACGCGAGCCAGGGGTTTTGCTATTTCCACGCCAGCCTCCACGCACCATGGGCGATGGGCAATACATAGTTAGTGCCTGCGCCCTCAACCAATCGTTCATGCTCGATCTTCGTTTTCCCCATGGATGGAGAAGTGCATGAACGCACCCGAACGCCGCCAGCTGCCCAACGCGGCAGACAAGGCCAGTCTCAAGGCAATCGCCACAACCCTCGTGCTGGTATGTCCAGGCCTTGAGGACGCAGCCCGAGCCGTCGCCACGCAGTTACTGGCCGATAAAGGTCTGTCGGGCGCCAATCCGGACCGGATTTACTTCCATCGATTCAGGACCGCGCAGAGCAGCGCCCTGACCTTCACCGGCTGGGAACACCCGCAGGAAAAACCGTACGAGTCGTTGACCCTCACGCAACTGGTGATCCAGCGTTTTCGCGCCACCGATCAGGACAACGCAGACCTGCTGGCGCTCTACTGCGGTTTCTACTCCGACGGGCCGGAGGCCGAAAGCTTTGATCAGAGCAATGAAGTGCGATTGCTGGGCAGTGATGTGTTGAATGAATTCTGGAGCATCGATTTCAGCACGCGCTACACCGGGGAGCTGACGACGTTCTGGCAGGCCTCGGCGGACGACTTCCGCACCTTGGCCAAGTGCAATTTTCTCGCCCTGGCGGTGCAGGCACTCAAGCAAGGCCACCTTGACGGGACAGATTTCCAACGCGTGATTGACGCGGTGACTGGCCCCATCACCTGGCCCGTCACCCTGCAAATGCTGCAGGCAAGCCAAGCGGCCAGCGGCGAAGTACGTGCATTGGAAATTGACGGACACGTCGCCATCAATGCGCTGCGCCTGATGCAGGACAGTGGCCGGCAGATCCTCTATCTGCCCGGCGAAGCCCGAGCCTTGCGGGTCATGGAGGACGACGCGGATCTGCATTGGTGGGTGCTCGAACAGATGAACACCGAGGGCAAGCGCAAGGCCTTCCTAAACCGGTTCCCGCTGGCCGATCGCAACGCGATGAACGAAAAGCTGACCGATCTGATGAACCGTCTGGTGAGCACTTGGGGACGCAGCGATCATCGGCTGGTCAATGGCAGCAGTGTCACCATCAGCGCTGACCCGTTCACCTGGCTAACCGATTCGACACGCAACGCCATGTTTGCCGAGGCCCGTCTGGCGCTGACCTCCAACAGCGATCTGCGCAAAAAACTGTGGATGGGTTACTTGAGCGCGGGTCTGAAGGTCTTCGGCCCGATGGCCGCCGTGGGTTGGCCGTTGGCACTACCGGTGATTGGCGCCGGGATCGCCAACATGAGCCTGAACATCGACCTGGCAGTCAACGGCAGGACTCCCGCCGAGCGCAGGGTCGGCACCCTGGGCGCGGTGCTCGACGGTATCGAGGCGCTGCTCAACGTTCCGTTCCTCAGCGGCTCCGGCGCGCTGCTGGAAGTGGGCCCGCAGGTTGAATTTGCCGAGGCCGAGGAAATGGCCGGGTTGATCGAGTTCACCGCGGCGAACGAGCCGTTACTGCCAGCGCTCGATGCGCCGCAGACCGTAGCCGAAGCCGAGGCGGGTGAGACGGCAACCGGACTGTCGGATGAGGCCACAACCCCTTCGCCCACTCCCGAGGTGCTCGCCCCCGCTGCACCGCCATCGTCTTCGGCGCTGAAAATCCCTGTCCGGTATCAGTGTGATGCCGTGCTTGAACACCTTCACGCCGAAACCGAACCGGGGAAGTTCCAGGGCATTTACCGCCTCGACTCGGAGCCGGCGTATGCCATCAGCCTCGATGGCAAACCGTACTACGTGCGTTACTTCACCGCCTCCGAGGACAGTGGCAACTGGGCAATCGTCGACCCGGAGCGGCCCAGCCAGTTCGCCTACTCCTTGCCGGTTCGCTTGAGTGCCGACGGCACCTGGAAGCGCATGCCGGCGCTGCGTCTCAAAGGCGGCGGGCAATGCCTCGGTACCTGTGGCCCCGGCAAGAGCTCGTCGATCCCCTCACTGGAACCAACGCCAGACGAATCGTTGGTCCTGCCACCCGCAACGATTTCCCGCCCGCTGCGCCGCGTGCGTACGCTCTACGACGTGTACGGTTCGGACATGCTCAACCTGAGAAAATGGGCAATGAACCTGCCCGACGATTCAGCCGAAGCAGCTGCCGGCGCCGCCGGCAATGGAACGGTCGACCACGTGTATGCCACCCATTTCAGCCACCGACGCACACAGCTTCTGAGTGAAGCCAAGGAGTTTTACGCCGAGCTGGACTGGAACAACCTGCCGGTACGGCCGAAACAGCCTGCAATCACCCGCGCCATGCCAACCGGCGAACTGATTGACGGCATTTTTGAACACGCCGAAGGCCTGGCCGTTGGCGAAACCCTCGATCGCATCACCAGCATGCGCTTCATGATCGAAAACATGCCCGCGCTTGCCCGACATGCCAAGACGCTCTATGTACGTGGCCTGCTCAACGATTTCGCTCAGGTTGATCTGAACAACTTCTACACCAGCGGGCAGATGTCCGAAGATTTACGCCTTTACCTGACCAGCCTCGGGACCGATCCGAACGAGAGGTTCAACATGCTCGAGCTGGTCAGGACGGCCCAGGTCAATGGCATCCGGGTGCAAGGGATCGATTGCGCGGCCAGCTACAAAATGAACGTGTCCCTCACCTCGATTGAAGAGCAAATGATGCACACCAGCCTGATGTCGCAAATCATGTGGGGGGATGATGTGCTCAACGGTCCGGGCAAATGGATCGCACTGATCGATGCCCAGAACACCAATAACTTCAGGAACCTGCCCGGCATCAGCGAACTGCGGGGCGGCATCGGTTTGCGGATAGAAGAGGCCTTGCCGTCAGAGGAGGTTGGCGTGGACATCGACCCCGGCATCAAAGTCGCTCGCGGCCCCTTCGACAATGGCGCAAGCACACGCGACTCGTTCGACTATCTCTACGCCGACCTGCGCCTGCAAATCGAAGCACCCCCCGTGACCTGGACCGAGGAAACGCTGGATCGGCTGCTGCACCGCAATGGCATGTACCTGCTGGAAAAAACCCAGAACAATTACACCCTCATACGCCGCAATAGCTCGGGCAACCTTGTCCGAACCCCGGTGAATCAGACAGTGGACGGCCAGGTGTATGTCTGGGTCCAGGCCATGCCGCGGATCAGTGGCGTATTGTTTCCTGATGTCGCCGCACTCTCCCAGCGCCTGACGGAAATAGGGCTGAAACTGCAAAGCCGCCTGCCCCTCTGAACGTTTTCGCGCACCTGAAACGAAAAACCCCCGGCCGAGGCCAGGGGTTTTCAGTCACTTGATGCAGGCATTCAAGTGCAGCGGGATCATTCCCACTCTATTGTAAACAAGACATTTTTATCTTTTATATTCAATGGCTTATTTTCCTGCTAATTGGTAATACCATGAAAAATACCATGCTCAGAAAAGGCTTAACAATATTTTGAAAAATTGCCTACTGAGCGCTGCCGCACAGCTCCATAGGCCGCTTTCCTGGCTTTGCTTCCAGATGTATGCTCTTCTGCTCCTGCAGCTAATGGATCACCGCAAACAGGTTACTCGCCTGGGGATTCCCTTTCGACCCGAGCATCCGTATGAGACTCATGCTCGATTATTATTATTATAGAAGCCCCCATGAATAAATCGCTCATCATTTTCGGCATCGTCAACATAACCTCGGACAGTTTCTCCGATGGAGGCCGGTATCTGGCGCCAGACGCAGCCATTGCGCAGGCGCGTAAGCTGATGGCCGAGGGGGCAGATGTGATCGACCTCGGTCCGGCATCCAGCAATCCCGACGCCGCGCCTGTTTCGTCCGACACAGAAATCGCGCGTATCGCGCCGGTGCTGGACGCGCTCAAGGCAGATGGCATTCCCGTCTCGCTCGACAGTTATCAACCCGCGACGCAAGCCTATGCCTTGTCGCGTGGTGTGGCCTATCTCAATGATATTCGCGGTTTTCCAGACGCTGCGTTCTATCCGCAATTGGCGAAATCATCTGCCAAACTCGTCGTTATGCATTCGGTGCAAGACGGGCAGGCAGATCGGCGCGAGGCACCCGCTGGCGACATCATGGATCACATTGCGGCGTTCTTTGACGCGCGCATCGCGGCGCTGACGGGTGCCGGTATCAAACGCAACCGCCTTGTCCTTGATCCCGGCATGGGGTTTTTTCTGGGGGCTGCTCCCGAAACCTCGCTCTCGGTGCTGGCGCGGTTCGATGAATTGCGGCTGCGCTTCGATTTGCCGGTGCTTCTGTCTGTTTCGCGCAAATCCTTTCTGCGCGCGCTCACAGGCCGTGGTCCGGGGGATGTCGGGGCCGCGACACTCGCTGCAGAGCTTGCCGCCGCCGCAGGTGGAGCTGACTTCATCCGCACACACGAGCCGCGCCCCTTGCGCGACGGGCTGGCGGTATTGGCGGCGCTGAAAGAAACCGCAAGAATTCGTTAACTGCACATTCGGGATATTTCTCTATATTCGCGGTTCAGCAGGCATGTCCCCTTTGAGGGCGACCCGACGACAGGATAATCGACCTTATGGTGCGCAAATATTTCGGCACAGACGGTATTCGTGGCAAAGCCAACGAAGGCGCGATGACGGCGGAAACCGCCTTGCGCGTCGGCATGGCGGCTGGCCGTGTCTTTCGTCGCGGTGACCACCGCCATCGTGTCGTGATCGGCAAGGATACGCGCCTGTCGGGCTATATGCTTGAACCCGCGCTCACAGCCGGTTTCACCTCGATGGGCATGGACGTATTCCTTTTTGGCCCGCTGCCGACAACGTATAGGAAGAATAAACGCCCTTTTCACCCAAGTCCAACAGCTTTGGACCGCAGTTGACTCTTTCGACACCCCTGCGATGCAACCCAATCCGGCTGACGGGGAGCCAGCAACGCTGAAAATTTACCCTCCTCTTTCCCACTAGCGGCTCCTTTTCCGACAACCAGCACGGCGGATCCCTGCCGCGGCGCTGTGAACGCAGCATTTTGATTGGTATCGTTGGCCTTCAGGCTCGTCAGTCAAACAGACCCAGGAGCAGCTCAGCCGGTGGCGCCCGGCTTTCGGGTAACGCCCTGGTCCCGCTGGTTTCGGCTTTGTGCTTCAGGTGATCAAGGATCTGCTTGATCACTATAGGGTCTTCAATGCAGGCGATGACTTTCATGGCGCCGCCGCAGCCGCTGCAGGTCTCGATGTCGATATTGAAAACACGCTTGAGCCGTTGCGCCCATGTCATCGACGCTCGCCGTTGTGCTGGTGTTGCCGGTTCATCAGCCACCCTGACCTTGTTGCCCCTGCCCCGTTTTGCCGGCGTGACCAACGCCCGGTGCCGACTGTTGGGTGCGAACACCCCGTGGAAGCGGGTTAGGTTGACTCTGGGCTTCGGTACCAGGGCGGCCAGCCTTGCAATGAAATCCAATGGTTCGAAAATGACGTGCGTGGTGCCGTCCCGGTACGGCGTCTTGAGCTGGTAGCGCACGTTGCCGCCTCGTGTTAACGACAGCCGCTTCTCGGATACCGCCGGGCGGCTGATGTACCGGCACAGCCGTTCGAGCTTCTTGCGTTCATCGGCCCTGGCCGCCACGCCGGCGTGCAGGCTGGACCCGGCTACCTTGCCAATCCCGTCACCGAACGGATCACCACTGGTCGGCAGAGTTTGCAAAGTGAACACCTTTCGCCCCGCCTGTGAACCGACAGCGATACGGTAAGTGATCGAGTGCCCCAGCAGGGGTGTCATCGGGTCGTCATCCACCGCATCCGAGGCCAGATAGCTGTTTTCGACATCCCGTTCCAGCAGGCCTTGCCGTTCCAGATAGCGACCCACCCGGTGGGCGATGGTGTGCGTCAGCTGGGTGAGCTCTGGGCTGGTCGGCGCCTTGACCCAGCGGAAACGCGCTGAGCCGTGGGATTGCTCGACATACACACCGTCGAGAAACAGCATGTGGAAGTGAACATTCAGATTGAGCGCCGATCCAAAACGCTGGATCAGGGTGACCGCGCCCGTCTTGGCCACTTGGTGGGTATGGCCCGCTTTCTTGACCAGGTGCGTGGCAATGACGCGGTAAACGATGCCCAGCACCCACCCCATGATCTCGGGCCGGCTGGCAAACAGGAAACGCAGCTGAAACGGGAAGCTCAACACCCACTGACGCATGGGTTGTTCAGGCAGTACTTCATCAACCAGCAAGGCGGCACTTTCGGCCATCCGCCGCGCCCCACAGCTCGGGCAGAAACCGCGACGCTTACAGCTGAAAGCGACCAGGTGCTCGGCGTGGCAAGACTCGCAGCGAACCCGTAGAAAGCCATGCTCCAGCCGCCCGCATTGGAGAAATTCTTCAAATTCCCGTTGCACATAGCCCGGCAATTCCTTTCCCTGCTCTGCCATAAGCGCAGCGAATGCCGGGTAATACTCGTCAACGATCTGATAGAGAAGGGTTTGCTCGGGTCGGTGGCTCTGGTAACGACCAGTATCCCGATCCCGGCTGGCCGTCCTGGCCGCCACATGAGGCATGTTCCGCGTCCTTGCAATACTGTGTTTACATACAGTCTATCGCTTAGCGGAAAGTTCTTTTACCCTCAGCCGAAATGCCTGCCGTTGCTAGACATTGCCAGCCAGTGCCCGTCACTCCGCGGTCTTCACTGCGTGATCGAGTTGATCGACACCCGCCGTGACACGCTCCATGAAGTGCCTGCCTGCGTCTGTTAGCCGAACGCCCCGCGCATGGCGCTCAAATAGCAGGACACCAAGGTTATCCTCCAGCGCTTTCACACGCGCGCTGACGCTCGACTGGCTGATACCAAGTGCCTTGGCCGCATGCCGAAAATTCAGATGCTCGGCGACGGCGATGAACTGAACAAGGGAAATGAGCGGTATCCTGCCAGACAGGATACCGACATTCACGAGGTTTCGATGGTTAGTGCGCCGCATCGGAGCGGGCCTGCTACCAGTCGTCGGTTAGACGACTGGCGACTTCTCGGTGGCAGCCCCACGGAGCCGAAGGAGCACCAGCCCCAACGAAACCAGTACCGCCATCGCCGTGGCGTAACAGATCACGGGCCACGCTGTGTCACCGTTTAAAAGTGCCACCGCCAATGTCCCGACAATGCTGACTATCAGGCTTTGAACGCAGAAGTAGAACGCGACCGCTGATCCCGCGATGTCGTCGAACTCTGCCAAAGCGCCGTTCGCGGTAACGGACACCGTGAAGACAATACCGACCGCGACAACCCACATCGGTAGGATGAAGGTGAGGAATGACGGCGAGCCGTAAAGTTCGCCGATCCCCAACAGGACCGCTCCGCAAACAAGCAACGCCATCCCACGCGCCACGCATCCTGCGATGCCCCATCTGGCGACAAAGGACTTCGCGAAACGGGTTGTCACGATCATTACAAGCCCGACAGTGGCGAAGGCAAAGCTGAATCCGATCTCGGAATATTCCGCTTGGCCTATGAGCACACGGGGAGCCGTCGAGAAGAAGACGAAGAAGGTGCCCATACCGGCGCTAAAGCCGACAGTGTAAACCCAAAAAGCCGGACTCGCGAAGATCGGCAAGACAGATCGGCGCGTCTTGACTTGATCCAGAGGGCGGGTTTCGTGCCACCTGAAACCCGCATTTAGGAGTGCGAGCATCGCCAGTATAGCCAAAGTAATGAATATCGCCTGCCATCCCAAGAACTCGCCGATCAATGCTCCGGCGATAGGGCCGAGCGCAGGCACGAACGCCAGCATCGAACTGAAAAGGCCGTAGATGACGACACCCTCAGGACGGTTGGCATAAACGTCGCGAACCGTCGCGAACGTCGCCACCAGCATGGCCGACGCGCCCACTGCTTGAAGTAGACGGAAAGCGACAAAGGCCGGTGCAGTTGAAGACCAAGCTGCTCCCAGAGACGCAATGACGAAAGCCGTTGCGCCCGCAAGTAGAATTGGCCGTCGCCCGATTCTGTCTGAGAGCGGACCAAAAATCACCTGGCCCACGCCGAGCATCACCATATAGAGGCTCAACGTGAGTTGGATCATAGCGGGCGTCGTGTTCAGGATGCCGGGCATCGCTGGAACGACAGGGAGATAAATATCCATCGCCAGTGAAGCGAGGATGTCGAAAGGAGCCATCAGCAGCAGTGCTGCCGGCAGCGTATAGGCCCACGCGGGGCGTGTGGTGGTCATGACGAATCAACCCTCGATTAAGGAATACCGGGCGACGTCTGCTCGTCAGCAATCAGATGAGACTAGCCTTACAGAGCGCCGCAACAACAATACTGGTTGTTGCGGCTTACTTGTCTGCTGACTTGGAATTTCCCATCTGATTACTCCACGCTTACGAATATGAATTGCTACATTTTATCCGATTATCTTTTGCTTCGCAATGCGGCATGGGCGCACTCAGCGTTCCAGCCCCCTCTGCCGCCCTAACTGCCACGACACCGACCCGCCCTGCACGATGCCCATAACCTCGCGGCCGAGTTGGCGGTCGATGATCGGCCGCCACGGGACAAGGGTGAACTCATGGGATTTCTCGACCACGGCGAACTTGCCGCTCGATAGATGCACGGTTCCGGTAAACTTGCCGCTGACGCTCTCGCCGTCCGTGGCGGCGCGGAACGGCAGGCCCTTACTCAAAGCCATATCCGATCCGACGCCGGCTACCTCGCGCTCCCGCAGGATGGCGAGAAGGTTGCGCCGGTAGAAGACGCGGCTGTCCCGGCTGCGGGTGGCGTCGCCCTGTTCGATATGGTGCTCGCGGCGCTGGTCCATGGCTTCGCGGACTTGTTGCCCGAAGCCGGTTGGCGCAAGGTCGGCCGTCTCGCCGTGGATCAGCCGCCGGTCCAGCCAGGTCGCGCCGTCCGATCCGATCTGTTTGTTCAGATCGACCGGGGAAAGGACGCGAACGCTGGCCTGACTGTCTCGGCCGGCGTCATGGGCGGCGGCACGGCTGACCAGATCATCGGGGATGCGCCATTGGTCGGCGTCGATCCGCTCGACGATACCGGCCCGGCGTAGCGCCTCCAGCCGGCGCACATGGGCATCGACATAGCCCTCATAGTCGCCGCCTGGAACGCGGCACGTATAGGAAGAATAAACGCCCTTTTCACCCAAGTCCAACAGCTTTGGACCGCAGTTGACTCTTTCGACACCCCTGCGATGCAACCCAATCCGGCTGACGGGGAGCCAGCAACGCTGAAAATTTACCCTCCTCTTTCCCACTAGCGGCTCCTTTTCCGACAACCAGCACGGCGGATCCCTGCCGCGGCGCTGTGAACGCAGCATTTTGATTGGTATCGTTGGCCTTCAGGCTCGTCAGTCAAACAGACCCAGGAGCAGCTCAGCCGGTGGCGCCCGGCTTTCGGGTAACGCCCTGGTCCCGCTGGTTTCGGCTTTGTGCTTCAGGTGATCAAGGATCTGCTTGATCACTATAGGGTCTTCAATGCAGGCGATGACTTTCATGGCGCCGCCGCAGCCGCTGCAGGTCTCGATGTCGATATTGAAAACACGCTTGAGCCGTTGCGCCCATGTCATCGACGCTCGCCGTTGTGCTGGTGTTGCCGGTTCATCAGCCACCCTGACCTTGTTGCCCCTGCCCCGTTTTGCCGGCGTGACCAACGCCCGGTGCCGACTGTTGGGTGCGAACACCCCGTGGAAGCGGGTTAGGTTGACTCTGGGCTTCGGTACCAGGGCGGCCAGCCTTGCAATGAAATCCAATGGTTCGAAAATGACGTGCGTGGTGCCGTCCCGGTACGGCGTCTTGAGCTGGTAGCGCACGTTGCCGCCTCGTGTTAACGACAGCCGCTTCTCGGATACCGCCGGGCGGCTGATGTACCGGCACAGCCGTTCGAGCTTCTTGCGTTCATCGGCCCTGGCCGCCACGCCGGCGTGCAGGCTGGACCCGGCTACCTTGCCAATCCCGTCACCGAACGGATCACCACTGGTCGGCAGAGTTTGCAAAGTGAACACCTTTCGCCCCGCCTGTGAACCGACAGCGATACGGTAAGTGATCGAGTGCCCCAGCAGGGGTGTCATCGGGTCGTCATCCACCGCATCCGAGGCCAGATAGCTGTTTTCGACATCCCGTTCCAGCAGGCCTTGCCGTTCCAGATAGCGACCCACCCGGTGGGCGATGGTGTGCGTCAGCTGGGTGAGCTCTGGGCTGGTCGGCGCCTTGACCCAGCGGAAACGCGCTGAGCCGTGGGATTGCTCGACATACACACCGTCGAGAAACAGCATGTGGAAGTGAACATTCAGATTGAGCGCCGATCCAAAACGCTGGATCAGGGTGACCGCGCCCGTCTTGGCCACTTGGTGGGTATGGCCCGCTTTCTTGACCAGGTGCGTGGCAATGACGCGGTAAACGATGCCCAGCACCCACCCCATGATCTCGGGCCGGCTGGCAAACAGGAAACGCAGCTGAAACGGGAAGCTCAACACCCACTGACGCATGGGTTGTTCAGGCAGTACTTCATCAACCAGCAAGGCGGCACTTTCGGCCATCCGCCGCGCCCCACAGCTCGGGCAGAAACCGCGACGCTTACAGCTGAAAGCGACCAGGTGCTCGGCGTGGCAAGACTCGCAGCGAACCCGTAGAAAGCCATGCTCCAGCCGCCCGCATTGGAGAAATTCTTCAAATTCCCGTTGCACATAGCCCGGCAATTCCTTTCCCTGCTCTGCCATAAGCGCAGCGAATGCCGGGTAATACTCGTCAACGATCTGATAGAGAAGGGTTTGCTCGGGTCGGTGGCTCTGGTAACGACCAGTATCCCGATCCCGGCTGGCCGTCCTGGCCGCCACATGAGGCATGTTCCGCGTCCTTGCAATACTGTGTTTACATACAGTCTATCGCTTAGCGGAAAGTTCTTTTACCCTCAGCCGAAATGCCTGCCGTTGCTAGACATTGCCAGCCAGTGCCCGTCACTCCCACTCAAATGTTAATAGGCCGCCTCTATGAAGGGGGCTGTTTTCGGGGTCGATTTCCAGGGGTTCATTGACACTTGAGGGGCGGGCTATGCCTTCCCTCTTGGCGTCCAATCCGCCCCTTGGGGCGTCAAATCAAGTCCGCTTTGTTCGGGCTGGGGTTGAAGTTGAAGCTGGGAATCTCCCCCGGCTTATGGCTGGCTGATGGTACTGGTTTGGGTGTCGCTGGGGTGGCTTTCTTGGGGGCCGGTTGGGAGGATGCCGGCGGTCTTGCGGTGGCCTTTTCAGGCTCGCCTGGCGACCGAATCAGACTGTTCACATAGCTGATAAAAGCATCATATCCGAAGCTGATTTTCCCTTCATCGTGCAGCGTTTTCCAGATGGCTTTTACCGGCCAGCCATCGGTCAAAGCCTCTTTTATGTCGTCGCGCTGGGCCAGGAAAGCCGCCCGATTCTGTCCTGAACGGGTGGGCTTTTGGGTCTGCATTTGCGCTGCAATGCGCTCTGTAAGCCGTTTAGTCATGCCGATTCTACCGCCTTTTATATGTCGATTTATCCGCGATTTAATGCCGATTCTATCGCTATTAAAGCGATTGTAAGGCGACTAAAGCCAGATTGCACGCCTTATGCGTGGAATCGGCTTGTGTTTGTCGATAAAACGGGTTATAGCCGGTAAATGGTAGTGATGTTAAAGTGGTGGTGAAGCGGGCAGGATGTGTGAAGTAGGCCCACCATGCAAGCATGGTGTTCCTCTTCACTTCCCCTTATTCGCACCTGCGGCGCTCAACGGGAATCCTGCCCTGCGGGGCCATCGGCGGACGCCGGAATAAGAGAACCAGGAGGACGCCAAAGATGGAGGCGACAGAGCAGAAGGTAACGAGAAAAAGCAGCACGCCGATCAAGGTGTATTGCCTGCCGGAAGAGCGGGCCGCCATTGAGGCCAACGCACAAGCGGCTGGCTTGAGTACGTCTGCTTTTTTGCTGGCCGTGGGGCAGGGTTACGCCGTCCAGGGCGTGACCGATTACGAGAACGTGCGCGAGCTGGTGCGGGTCAATGGCGACCTGGGCCGCCTCGGTGGTCTGCTGAAATTGTGGCTGACCGACGATGCCCGAACGGCCCGGTTCAGCGCTGAAACTGTCTTGGGCCTGCTGGCCCGGATTGAGGCCAACCAGGACGAAATGAGCCGATTGATGGAATCTATTGTGCGACCCAGGGCAGCATCATGATTGCCAAGCATGTTGCCATGCGTTCCCTGGGCAAATCAGACTTTGCCGACCTGGCTAAATACATCACCGACGCACAGAGCAAAGACCACCGGCTGGGCCATGTTCAGGTCACGAATTGCGAGGCGCATTCAGTGCGCGATGCCATCACCGAAGTGCTGGCCACCCAGCACATGAACACCAGGGCCAAGGGCGATAAGACCTATCACCTGATTGTCAGTTTTCGCGCCGGCGAGAATCCCGATGCCGACACCTTGAAGGCGATAGAGGAACGGATTTGCCAAGGGCTAGGGTTTGGTGAGCATCAGCGTATCAGCGCCGTGCATAACGACACCGACAACCTGCACATCCACATTGCCATCAACAAGATTCACCCGACCAGGCACACGATGCACGAACCGTACTATCCGCACCTGGCGCTGGCCGACTTGTGCGAGACGCTGGAACGGGACTATGGCCTGGAGGCAGACAATCACCGGCCGCAGCAGCGCGGGGCGGCATCGAGGGCCGCCGACATGGAGCGCCATGCCGGCGTGGAAAGTCTGGTGGGCTGGATCAAGCGCGAATGCCTGGACGACATTAAAGCCGCGCAGTCCTGGACGGAGCTGCACCAGGTCATGCGTGATAACGGCCTGGAGATTACGCCAAGGGGTAACGGGTTGGTGATCCGGGCCGATGACGGCACGATGGTCAAGCCCAGCACCCTGTCCCGCGATCTGTCCAAGCCTGCCCTGGAAAAGCGGCTGGGAGCCTTTGAGGCGTCACCGGATCAGCAGGAGAAGCCGCCCAGGCGGCAGTATCAAAAGAAGCCGGTACGGTCACGCGCTGACACCACCGAGCTTTATGCCAGGTACAAAGTTTTTTATCGCCAACTTATCAATGATAAATAAAAGTCACATCTATGTCAAAATCACTTATAACCGCACTCATTGTTGTCGCGCTTGATGCGATTGGTTTGGGATTAATCATGCCGGTGGTTCCGGCTTTATTAAATGAATTTGTACCGGCAGAGCAAACAGCATTTCACTATGGTGTTTTTTTATCGCTTTATGCGTTTATGCAGGTCTTTTGCGCGCCCGTTTTAGGGCGGTTATCTGACCGCTATGGACGGCGGATTATTTTGCTGGTTTCATTTTTAGGTGCCACGATTGATTATAGCATAATGGCGGCAGCGCCTGTTTTATGGGTGCTTTATATCGGCCGGATTATCTCAGGTGTTACCGGAGCAACTGGTGCAATCGCGGCATCAATTATCGCTGATACAACTAAACAGGAAGAACGTGCGCGTTGGTTTGGTTTTATGGGGGCGTGTTTTGGTGCAGGTATGATTGCAGGGCCTGCTATTGGCGGTGTTCTTGGTGATATATCTGTGCATGCGCCCTTTGTGGCAGGGGCTCTTCTCAATGCAATTGCCTTTTGTTTGGTGGCTTTCTTGTTGCCCAAAACGCCGTCACAACCGCCTGAAGGACAGCCAGCCAAAATCAATTTGTTTGAAGGCTTTCGCTTCAATTTTGCAGTTCAGGGACTTGCCAGCTTTTTTGCGTTGTTTTTTCTTATGCAGCTGATTGGGCAGGCGCCCGCCGCTTTGTGGGTGATTTATGGCGAACAGCGCTTGAATTGGGATATTGGCACAGCAGGTGTGTCGCTGGCCGTTTTTGGTGCAGCACATACATTCGTACAAGCTGTTTTAACCGGCACTCTTTCAAAGCGACTGGGTGACCGCGGTGTGTTGCTGCTTGGAATGGGCGCTGATATGTGCGGGTTTTTATTGCTGGCTTTTATCACGCAAAGCTGGATGGTTCTGCCGGCAATTTTTATGCTGGCCACAGGCGGCATTGGTATGCCTGCTTTGCAGGCCATTATTTCAGGTCTTGTTTGCGATGAAAAACAAGGTGCTTTACAGGGAACTTTAACGGGGTTGACGAATATAACCTCGATTATCGGGCCGGTCGGATTTACGACGCTTTATGGCTTAACCGCGGGGCAGTGGGATGGTTGGGTTTGGCTCGTCGCAGCAAGCCTTTATCTTATTGCTATACCATTATTGCGCCAGTCAGCCAGTTTATTGCGATCTTAAAATCTTGGCGGGAGATCAAGCAATCCCGCCAATAAAACCGCTGAGTTCATCAAGACGCACCATTGCCATGCGCATGGTGCCACGGCAATTTTGAGCTTTGCAGCGTGCGCGTCGTTCAACTTCGTCCAAATATAATTGCTCGTGTCCTCGAATTGAGCTGATCATTGCCTTATTGATATAAACAAGGCGGTTACATTTCTTGCAGGTCATTTCTAATCTTTGATGGTCTGCAAGATCACTGGCTTTATAGCGGGTTTTCCAGTTTCCGGGTGGGGATGCCATTTTCATCACCAGAAGTCTTCAGGTGAGGGAATACGGACATAGCTGATTTTACCGCCCACATGGGGTCGTTTGCGGGAGAGGGCGAAATCCTACGCTAAGGCTTTGGCCAACGATATTCTCCGGTAAGATTGATGTGTTCCCAGGGGATAGGAGAAGTCGCTTGATATCTAGTATGACGTCTGTCGCACCTGCTTGATCGCGGCCGCGATAGCTAGATCGCGTTGCTCCTCTTCTCCATCCGCGTTCCAAGCTGCGGAAAGGCACCCATAAGCGTACGCCTGGTCGAGCAGGCGACGCGGATCGACGTCCAGCGCACGAGAGAATGCGTCCGCCATCTGTGCAATGCGTCTAGGATCGAGACAAAGGTCGTCTCTGTCAGCCGGATCGTAGAACATATTGGCGGCGCCAAAGCCCACTTCACCGACCAGACCGACGGGATCTATCACCAGCCAGCCGCGACTGGAGAACATGATGTTTTCATGATGCAGATCGCCATGTAGCCCACGCAGTTCCGAGGCATTGCTCATCATTTGATCGGCTATAATCGCCGCGTGGACGTAGTCAGTTTGACAACCTGCGTTTTGATCATCGCGCGCCCGCTGAAACAAAGCTGCAAAGCGATCCCGGATCGGGAGAAGGGCAGAAGGCAGGGGTTCCTCAGATGCGGCATACAGCTTCGCCATTAGTTCCGCTGCAATTTCGGTCGCCTGGTAGTCGCCGTGCTCGGCAACGATGTGAGAGAGCATTCGCTCCCCGGCATATTCGAGCAACATCAGATTGTTCTCACGACCGAGCAACCGGACTGCTCCCCTCCCATTGCGCCATACCAGATAGTCGGCCCCGCGCAGTTCATCAGCAATGTCTTCTATAGGTTTCAATCCCTTGACGATTGCAGGAGTCCCGTCTGGCAATGAAACTTTCCAAACGAGGCTGGAAAAGGTGTCCGCAATGAGAACAGGTTGCGAAACGTGCCAATGAGCAGGAAAAACAGGCGGCATGAACATCAACCCCAAGTCAGAGGGTCCAATCGCAGATAGAAGGCAAGGCGTTCGCGGTCGGGGGCTTCGATCCCCAATACATTGAATAGGACAGCGAAGGCGCGCTCTGCTTCATCTGGCGCTGCCCAGTTCTCTTCGGCGTTAGCAATCATGAGTGCCAAATCGGCATAGCGATCTGCTGTTCCGAGCCGCCCAAGGTCGATCAGACCCGTGCATTGAAGAGTTTTAGGGTCCACCATGAAGTTCGGCATGCAGGGATCACCATGGCAAACAACCATATCGGTGCGCTCTTGGTCGAGCCGCACCGGTAGCTCTCGTTCGACACGAGCCAAAAGATCGAGCTGCGGCGTACTCTTGTCCTCGTCCGGTAAGAAGTCGGGATTGACGGCATTGCGGGACACCACATCAACGGCGCGTCCGAACATTCGCGACAGCCTGCGCTCAAACGGACATTGATCAACCGATAGGCTGTGAACAGCGCCAAGTTGCTGCCCCATTGACGGCCACGCTTTGAGCAAATCCGCTCCAGACAGATCAGCCGCCGGTACTCCCGGAATTGCCGTTATCACCAAGCATGCACCCTCCTGTTCCTCCTGCCAGTTGATCACCTCGGGGCAAGCCACACCTCGACCTTTGAGCCAAATGAGGCGGTCACGCTCTCCAGCGAGCTCACCGCGGCGGGAAGCAGGTGCGATTTTCGCGAAGGCATGCCCGTCACCACGTCGAAAAACAAAATCACCAGATTCTCCGCCTCTGACAGGCAACCAGTCAGAATGCGATTCACCAAAAAAAATATTAGTTCGATTCAATGGAGGTTCCTTCAGTTTTCTGATGAAGCGCGGAGGTGGCTCAACCTGCGAAAAGAAACGAGTTGCTACGTAAGTCCGAGAACATGCTTTCCATGGTCTCTGAGCTCGCCTTTGGGACCGACATATCGGTAGAGAGTGACGCGCTCGATGCCGAGTTCCTTGCAGAGATCGGAAACTGAAGTATCGCGCTGGGCCATGGCGGCTTGCGCGAGACGCACCTGAGCTTTGGTGAGCGCGAATTTTCGTCCGCCCTTGCGACCGCGCGCTCTCGCGGAGGCGAGACCCGCCATGGTGCGCTCTCGGATCAGATCCCGCTCGAACTCGGCCAAGGTGGCGAAGATTCCGAACACCATGCGACCGGACGCAGTCGTGGTGTCGATCTGAGCGCCCTTTCCAGTCAGAACCCGCAGGCCGATCTTGCGGTCTGACAGCTCCTTCACCGTGTTGACCAGATGGGCAAGCGATCGTCCGAGGCGATCGAGCTTCCAGACCACCAGCACATCGCCGTCACGCAATGACTTGAGGCAGGCAGTCAAGCCAGGGCGATCATCACGACCGCCGGAAGCAAGATCATCATAGATATTGTCCCGTTCGACACCTGCGGCGCGCAAGGCGTCGTGCTGCAGGTCGAGAGACTGCGAGCCATCGGCTTTGGAGACGCGGGCATATCCGATCAGCATGTATCACAAACGTTGGTTTGAGGCGGCGCTTCGGCCACGATTGCATTGACCTCTGGAAATGTATCTCAACCAGCTTCATAAACAAAGCGTCTTGAACGCTATCAGATTTTGAAAAAGGAACATGTATGCCGCGTCGCGTCACTCTAACCGATCGGCAGAAAGACGCGCTGTTGCGCTTGCCGACTTCACAGACGGATTTGCTCAAGCACTATACGCTGAGTGATGAAGACCTTGGGCATATCAGGCTGCGTCGGCGCGCTCACAACAGGTTCGGCTTCGCCCTGCAATTGTGTGTCCTGCGCTATCCCGGCCGGGTGCTGGCTCCAGGCGAACTGATCCCTGCAGAGGTCATCGAATTTATCGGAGCGCAGCTTGGCCTGGGTGCCGACGATCTCGTAGACTATGCTGCCCGCGAGGAAACACGGCACGAGCATCTTGCCGAGTTACGGGGGCTCTACGGCTTCCGCACCTTCTCCGGACGTGGTGCGAGCGAGCTGAAGGAATGGTTGTTCCGAGAAGCCGAGATGGCGGTGTCGAACGAGGATATCGCCCGTCGCTTCGTAGCCGAGTGCCGACGCACCCGCACTGTCCTTCCCGCGACATCCACGATCGAGCGGCTTTGTGCCGCGGCTCTCGTCGATGCCGAGCGACGCATCGAGACGAGGATCGCCAGTCGGCTGCCTATGTCGATCCGAGAACAGTTGCTGGCATTGCTCGAGGAGACGGCTGATGATCGGGTGACCCGTTTTGTGTGGCTGCGCCAGTTCGAGCCTGGCTCGAACTCTTCGTCGGCCAACCGGCTGCTCGACCGGCTCGAATATCTGCAACGCATCGATCTCCCCGAGGATCTGCTTGCCGGCGTTCCTGCCCATCGGGTGACTCGTCTGCGCAGGCAGGGTGAACGGTATTATGCCGACGGCATGCGCGATCTCCCGGAGGACAGGCGGCTTGCGATCTTGGCTGTTTGCGTCTCGGAATGGCAGGCGATGTTGGCCGACGCAGTGGTCGAAACCCACGACCGGATCGTCGGCCGTCTCTACCGTGCTTCGGAGCGTATTTGCCATGCAAAGGTCGCAGACGAAGCGGGGGTGGTGCGTGACACCCTGAAATCCTTCGCCGAGATCGGGGGCGCCCTGGTCGATGCACAGGATGATGGCCAGCCGCTGGGCGATGTCATCGCGAGTGGGTCAGGGTGGGACGGCTTAAAAACCCTTGTTGCAATGGCAACCAGGCTGACCGCCACCATGGCCGACGATCCGCTCAATCATGTGCTCGACGGTTATCACCGCTTCCGCCGATACGCTCCACGCATGTTGCGCCTGCTCGATCTGCGAGCTGCGCCCGTTGCACTGCCGCTTCTGGAAGCGGTGACGGCCCTTCGTACCGGTTTGAACGATGCCGCGATGACCAGCTTCTTGCGGCCCAGCTCGAAATGGCATCGCCACCTTCGGGCCCAGAGGGCTGGCGACGCTCGCCTATGGGAGATCGCGGTGCTGTTCCATCTGCGCGATGCGTTCCGCTCCGGAGATGTCTGGCTTACTAGGTCCCGGCGCTATGGCGATCTGAAACACGCACTCGTTCCGGCACAATCCATCGCGGAAGGCGGTCGTCTCGCTGTGCCATTGCGGCCGGAGGAATGGCTGGCAGACCGGCAAGCTCGCCTCGACATGCGGTTGCGCGAGCTTGGCCGTGCCGCTCGCGCAGGCACGATCCCGGGCGGGTCGATTGAAAACGGCGTTCTGCATATCGAGAAACTCGAAGCCGCCGCGCCGACAGGCGCCGAAGATCTGGTGCTCGATCTCTACAAGCAGATCCCGCCCACGCGCATCACCGATCTCCTGCTGGAGGTGGATGCGGCGACCGGCTTCACCGAAGCGTTCACCCATCTGCGCACAGGAGCACCCTGCGCTGACCGGATCGGGCTAATGAACGTTATCTTGGCGGAAGGGATCAACCTCGGCTTGCGCAAAATGGCGGATGCGACAAACACCCACACCTTCTGGGAATTGATCCGCATTGGACGGTGGCATGTCGAGGGCGAAGCCTATGACCGGGCGCTGGCCATGGTGGTCGAGGCACAGGCAGCGTTACCCATGGCCCGGTTCTGGGGCATGGGCACGTCGGCTTCGAGCGACGGACAGTTCTTCGTCGCTACAGAGCAAGGTGAGGCCATGAACCTGGTCAACGCGAAATATGGCAATACCCCGGGCCTGAAAGCCTATAGCCACGTCTCCGACCAATATGCGCCGTTCGCAACCCAGGTGATTCCTGCAACGGCAAGCGAAGCGCCTTACATCCTCGATGGCCTGCTGATGAACGATGCTGGACGCCATATCCGCGAGCAGTTCACCGACACGGGCGGCTTCACCGATCACGTCTTTGCCGCATGTGCCATTCTCGGCTACCGGTTCGCTCCGCGCATCCGCGACCTGCCATCCAAACGGCTCTACGCGTTCAATCCGTCGGCCGCCCCGGCGCACCTGCGAGCGTTGATCGGCGGAAAGGTCAACCAAGCCATGATCGAGCGCAATTGGCCCGACATCCTGCGCATCGCCGCCACCATTGCTGCCGGGACCGTCGCGCCAAGCCAGATTCTGCGGAAACTCGCCTCCTATCCGCGGCAGAACGAGCTCGCGACAGCCCTGCGGGAAGTCGGTCGCGTCGAGCGCACCCTGTTCATGATCGACTGGATTCTGGATGCCGAACTCCAACGGCGTGCCCAGATCGGGCTCAACAAAGGCGAAGCTCATCATGCGCTGAAGCGGGCAATCAGCTTCCACCGCCGCGGTGAAATCCGCGACCGTTCCGCCGAAGGCCAGCATTACCGCATCGCCGGCATGAATCTGCTCGCCGCCATCATCATCTTCTGGAACACCATGAAGCTCGGCGAGGTCGTTGCAAACCAGAAACGCGATGGAAAGCTGCTATCGCCCGATCTCTTGGCCCATGTTTCGCCGCTCGGATGGGAACACATCAATCTCACCGGAGAATATCGCTGGCCAAAGCCTTAGCGTAGGATTCCGCCCCCTCCCGCAAACGACCCCTTCCTGCCGGCCGATCAACTGGACAGCTACATCGCGGGCTTGATCTTGCTGGCCGCCGCGCCCTGCACGGCAATGGTGTTCGTGTGGAGCCGCCTTACCAACGGCGACCCGCTTTTCACGCTCTCGCAAGTGGCTCTGAACGACGCCATCATGATCGTGGCCTTCGCGCCCATCGTCGGCCTGCTGCTGGGCATGTCCTCGATCTCGGTGCCTTGGGACACGCTGCTGATTTCGGTCGTGCTCTACATCATCGTGCCGGTGATCCTGGCGCAGCTCTTGCGGCGGCATCTGCTCAAGCAAGGACAGGCCGCCTTTGAACGGGCCATGCAGAAGATCGGGCCGTGGTCGATGGCCGCGCTGCTGCTGACGTTGGTTCTACTGTTCGCCTTCCAGGGCGAGGCCATCATCCGGCAGCCGTTAGTGATCGCCATGCTAGCCGTGCCGATCTTGATTCAAGTGTTCTTCAATTCCGGGTTAGCCTACTGGCTGAACAAGCGGGCGGGGGAAAAGCACTCTGTCGCCTGTCCTTCGGCCCTGATCGGTGCCAGCAACTTCTTCGAGCTGGCCGTGGCGGCCGCCATCAGCTTGTTCGGTCTGCACTCCGGCGCTGCATTGGCAACCGTGGTCGGCGTCCTGGTCGAAGTGCCGGTGATGCTGCTGGTCGTGCGCGTGGTGAATCGCTCGAAGAGCTGGTACGAACGAGGTTGAACATGAGTAGGAAAAAACTGAGGAAATGATTGCAGATTGCCGCGCCGGCCGCTTCCTGGCGCATTCGATCACTGACCTGGAACACCTAGTATCCATGCTTGCTGAGGTCGCCCGATGACAGACCCAAAGAACCTAGAGAACAGGCTGCATGAGAAGGCCGACCCGGCCCGCGCCGTTTCCACTGGTCGGGTGCGCTACACACTGGCCGAACTACTGGCCGACGCGGAAGCATCCGGGGCTTACCCGCTGCCGCCGGAGGAACGCGAATGGATGGATGCGCCGTCTGTGGGTCGGGAATGGCCAAACAGTGAAGATTGAAAAAGGCGGCCAGTTCGAGTGGCCGCCCTTTCGTCATTAGCTGCACGCTTGGCGCAAGGCGTTCATTGCTTCTTGAAAATCAGCCTGTGTCGCCCGGCCCGTTTCAGCTTGGTAGTACACCACCATAAAAGCATTAGCGACGGCTTCGGCCAATGGCCCAAGGCTCCGCGCTTCCGCTTGGTTGATGTACTCCAAAGAAGAAAGAATAGCCGCTGCTTGATGCACTGCTTGCCCTGGTTCGATAATATGTTGTGTTGTCATAATTCACCTCTCCAGTAGGTGTTGATTGAAAGTGCCGGGCTGGTTGTGGCCAGCCCGGTGCGCCTACAGGTACAGCCCCGCCGCCTCCGCGAATGCTGACCGCTCATTCCTGCCGCCATTAACCTCAATACTTATCGGCTTAGTTTCGCTCTCTCTCATAGGGTCTGGCCGTGATACAAAAGCGGCTGTTTCTGTCTCTGCATCGACCTCGGTCGATTGATCACCCAGCGGCGAAATAAATACCTGGCTGACTTCTTCCCTTGGCGCTTCATCCAGGGCCGCCAATGCGGCCATGTATGTTGATGTCGTCATCGTGCTAACTCCTGACTTCGTTACTATCTGGGCCAGAATCGGCGCCCAAGCTATTGCCCTCGAACTGGCCAGATTGGCTTGCTTCTTTCGGCTCCATGCTTTCGCGTATCGAAGCAGCCAGTTTTCCGCCTGTGGTTTCGCTCACTCGCTCCTGGAATCCCTGCTTCACTTGAGAGCCGACACCCTTGGCTAACTCGGAGGCCGTGCCTGTGGCCAGCTTCGCGGCCTTGGCAAAGCCGCCACCGCTTGAGCTACTGCCGCTGTCACCAAAGCCAGCCGCTTGGGCGAATGGGCTACTGCCAGCAGTACCCGCTTCACCACCACCGTTTCCGCCACTGCTGACAACTGACCCCATGCTGGACATGTCACCGCCGGTTTCCATACTCGCTGATGCTTTCTGAAAAGCCGCTTGGAGTGCACTTGCACCTCCGGCTGCACCGGCTGCGGCACCCATAACCGCTTTACCTGCCAGGGCAGCGCCGCCAGTTGCCATACTGGCCGCCGTCACCGCCGCCCCAACTGCCGCACCCGCACCGAAGTTTCCAATTCCACCGGCTGCGCCAATACCACCACCAGACACAAGACCAGAAATCATCGGCGGAACTTTGTTGACCAAGAAAAGCAAGATGACCGATATAACCAACATCACGGCCAGTTCCTGGGATGCCATGTTCTCGCTGATTTGCGTGTAGTAGTGATTGATGAACTCTTTGCCAATCGCAACCAGAAGCACCATTGCCATAAGCTGTGCGGCCAGGCCCAGCACGGTCTTGTAGTAATTGATCGCCATGTCGGAAGTCCAACGACTTCCACCAAAGCCAAGGAAGAACACACCGGCATACAACAGAATCCAGGCTGATGCGAGCAACAGCAACAGGTTGACCGCAATCAACGCCAGGACAAACAAAACAGCCAGGGCCATTAGCTCCATGACCAGAGCAGTTGCCATCTGCCGCCATCCCAGCTCCGAGGTGGCCTGTACTGTGCGGTTGTATAACTCGAAACCAAGATCAAGGATGCTGGAGGGCCCAAGATTGCTATTGGAAAGTCCCCCCGCCTGCGCGCCCAGAGTTTGCAATGACTGAACAATCGTACCGGCGATATTCATGCCCTGGTTCGCATTCGTCAGCAACCACCAGAAAAAGCCGGTGAAGATCGTGAAGCGAACGAACTCCGCGAAGAACTCGCCAATGTCGGCCTTGCGCAAAGCCATCATGCCGAATGTCCAGACCATCGAAATCACAACCAGCGTCCAGAACAAACGCGATGCAGCGGACTCAATAGCTGGCCCCCATGTTGCGGCAGCATCATGAAAACGCTTGAGCACATCATTCATAACACCGCTGCTACTTAGCTCCTGCGCCATTGCAGGTTCAGCCAGCACCATTGTGGCGACCATCATCAAGCCACCTAGAGCAATTTTCTTTCTCATGGCGACCACCTCAATAATCATCTTTAGGGCTGGGCTTGAACTCCCACTGACGCATCTGCTTGGCCTTCTGGAATGCTCTGCATTCCTCGGTAAAGGCCTCTCGGTTCGCTTCGCTGCGCATTTCATTCAGTGCTGCCTGGAACGCATCGGGGGCACACGTCGCCGCATTTGGTTCGGGCATCCTTTCCTGTTCACATCCAGCCAACAACAGCAACGTAGCCGCGGTAGTAAAAAAGATTTTTTTCATCTCACCGCCTCCCTAGTAGTTGTCTGCCGGACTCGGGCGAAACGTCCAGGTACGCATTTGCTCGGCCCTGGCATCACCTCGCGCCTCGGCATCGAGTTCTGCTGCAATCCGGGCTGCCTCCGCGTTGTGTTGGGCGGTCAACATGGTGCGAATCTGCAAGAGCTGATTGGCCTGCTGGCTGGCGAGCTGGTTGGCGTAGCCGATGGCCTGTAGCTGGCCAGTTGCACCCTGGGCCGCGCCTTGCAGCCGCTCCAGGGTACGGGCGTCATCCTTCAAAGCCTTTTGCTGGTCGGCAACGGTCTGGAACAGGGCATCGTTGGCCTTCTTTTGCGACTCTGACGCCAGGCGGCGGTTCTCTTCCATCGCTGCCTTTTCGGCCGGCGTGCATCCGCCGCTGCCGTTGAAGCATGGCGAGCTGCGGTAATAGGCCACGTCCTGAAACTTGGCCAGGTAACGATCCAGGCTGCCTAGCTGGTTCTCGTAATAGGCCAGCGTGTTTTGCGCGGCAATCAGCCGGTTGATCGTAGTCTGCGCCTGATCCCAGATATACGCGGCTGGGGCCATCGTGTTCTGGAGCTGATTTTCGTACTGCTGCAACTGGGTCTGGTACTGCTCAATCTGCTTGAGCGTCTGCGCCACCGACTCGATGGCCGTCATGATGTTCTGGGCCAGGTTGCCGCCGTCGATGACGGGGATACCAGCTTGCACAGGGGCGGTGGTAGTGGTGATAAAGCCGGTTGCGAGTGCAACGGCTAGAGCGGTTTTTTTAGCCGCTAAAATTTTGGACTTCATGGTCGTACTCCGTCGATGAAAAGAAGGCATTGCCTTGACCAAGCGTTGTGCTTGTTCTCGGCAACGTTTCATCGAAGAGCTACGCCACTAGCTGATCGGTATTGCCCTTGGCGCTGAGGCCCGGACTTACAAACGTAAAACTACTCTGTTTTTTTATCGCTTTCGGACAAGCCAACTTCCCGGCCAATCTCTTCAAGCTCTAGCGGCTGTACTGCCGCCGTCAGTATTTCGCGTATTTCCGCGTCGGTGCTCCTATCGTTGAGCGCTGCTCGAACTTTCAACGCACGGTGCACCTCGGCGGGTAAATTCCTGATAAGCACATTTGCCATATCAATACCCTTTTGGTGTACCCGACAACCATGCTATCAAAGATATTAAAAATAGCAAGACCTATACTCTTGCAACCGGCGGTAGCCGATCAGCCCCGCAGGGCAGGATTCCCGTTGAGTGCCCCCGGCGCGAATAAGGGACAGTGAAGATAGATAACCGGCTTGCCGGTTAGCTAACTTCACCCATCCTGCCCGCATTTCACCCACTATTGAAAATCTAGCGCATATCGAACGTAAAGCGTTTTATCGTCAAACAAACACCGATTCTTGGCAACATAACCGTAATCGTCACCAAATCGGCCTGCAATCGACATAGTCGCTTCAAAATCGCTGCTCAATCGGCTTTAAATCGGAACCTAAAATGCCAACAATCGACACAAACCATTCGCCCCGATGGGGCGAGTTGGACGCCAAAAAAGAAGGGCATAACCCGCCCCTCAAGTGTCAATGAACACAAGAAATTTGCCTCCCCTCCCGTCATACCACTAAGGCGACGTATTGATACTTGAGGGGCAACCTTTCCTGATGTTGACACCTTCACGCAGGTTACTGGTTATGGGCGTCCAACACACACGGCTCATTCCTGCTTGGTAATAATAAGAATAATAATCTTCTTATTATTCTTACCGAACGAATGGGCACTGCTTAGCCATTTCACGTTTCGAGCCAAGGTTTCAGTACAGATAACTACAAGTGCACACAGCGGCCCTCCAGCACCGTTAGACGCAGATTCTGCTTCAGCTCATGGAATAAGGGACTCCGGGTTGTTTTCCCCTCTCACAAGGCGTTTCAGCGGCCACTGAAGCCGCCTTCTCTTCTTGGCGTTAAACCATCGGCCTATGGCCGATTGATAAAGCCCGCCAGGGCTTTATTGGCAAGGTCAGAACGCGCCCTCAAGGCGCGAGCTGCACCGCGCATGATGGATTATCTTTAGATAATCTTGGATGGATTTCCCAAACTGCCCGCAAAGCAGCGCACCGTCTGGGTTTTCCAAATTGGGACGGGGAACGTTACGACGGCAGAAGGGGAGCGTTACGACGGTAACAAGGGAACGTTACGACGGTAAACGGGTGCAGTTGCCGTGGGGCCAGGCCTCTTGATCTCCCATTTTCCCTTGGCGTATTCGTTCACTACCCAACCCACGGCGGCAAGTTCGGCCAGTGCCTTCCGGGCAGTCTGACGGCGTTTTTTCATAGCTTCGGCATTGGCTTCATCTGGCCAGACATAGCCGCAAAGCGTGTCCAGTTCCACGCGCCCGGATTTGCCGGGGTCGATCCAGCCGCATAGCCGTTGGTGCATCAGCCGTGCCGGATCAGTCTGTAGCACCCGCACTTCCGCCATGTCGATACGGGCATATGGACGATGCCCCAGGATCGCTTCGGCAATACGCGGATTCAGGGCAACCCATAGCCTGCCGTCCGTCTCGTCAAAAGCATGACTCATCAGGTGGAACGCGGCTTGCCGCCGTCCCTTCGTCACAAGGATGGTGACGTTCGACATGCGCAGCAGGCTGGCTTTGAGCGCCTTGATGTTGTCGCCGCTATCCGTCATGCCCGTTTCTGAGAGCAGTTTGGTCAGGCTCTCACGAACCACCAAGCCGTCTTGCTCAATGGCTTCGAAACGGGGTTCAAGGAATAGCCGTAGCTGTCGCCCCGTCTCACTGGTCGGTTCCGGGGTTAGCAAGATGCCGTTCGGGCCGCCAAGGGCCACGATGCCTTGCAAAAGACGCATATCATCGGCCCCGAGAGGTTCGAATCCGACGAAACGCATGGATTCGTCCTCGCCAAAGGTGTAGGTCACGTCCAGCTTGCAGCGTTTGCGATCGCCACGCTTGAGGCTGCGGAACAGGCCAGGTGCCAAACAGTGCGCGGGATCATGTCGGACGTGGGTCAGGTCATGCTTAGGCTTCTTCACGCTGTCTCCTTTTCACCTTGCACTGCCGCTCCAGTACAGCAGGCTTCAACACGCCGCCGTCGTGCCGTCTAAACCAGAGTTCTTGAAAAGGTGCGCCATAGTTGGCCTTGCTGACGCCAAAGCGGACAAAATACCCACGCTGACAATCATCGACCCCCAGTATCTCGGCCTCGCCTTGCGTCATGCCGGATAGGTACGATTGCCAACGGATGTTATCAACCAGTACGGACGATCCACGACTGGCCTGCTGTTGATCGCCCGACCCCATCATGGCTGCGCTTTTACTCGCGTGGTGCAGAAACACAATGGAGCAGCCTGTATCAGCGGCTATGGCCTCCATGTGCCCAACAACCTGCGCCATCGGCCCGCTAGCGTTCTCCTCCTCAATGTGGAAGCGCCGCAAAGTGTCCAAGATCATCAAGCGACGACCTTCAGCGGCTCGTTTGAGAGCATCGAACCAGCTAGCAGCCATGATGTTTGGGCATTTACCGATCAAGGGTTCAATGAGCAAACCATCAGCCACGGCTTGCCGTTCCGCTGCGCTGAGGTGTGCCCCAAGGGCGTGCAGACGATGGTGAATAGCGGCCGGTGGATCTTCAGCAGGCAGATAGACCACTTGCCCGGTGGGAAACTCGCCTATTTCAAGTAAATCAGGCCCGCCTGCAATCTGTGCAGCCAATTGAAGGGCCAACATGGATTTACCAGCCCCACCAGGCGACACAAGAGCACCAACAGTGCCAGCAACCATATTAGGCAGAACATAATCAATGGGTGGCGGCAATTCCGTGAAAGCCGCCATAAGATCAAGAGCCATATAACTAGCCCTCTATAGGGCCAGGTCGCGCAGCTTGATCACCCGATGATTTACGTGCCTCAATCCACTCTTCGACCTCTGACAAATCCCAGGCGACATTTCTACTGGTTAACGCGATACGGCGTGGAAAATCCCCTCGCTGCTCCAGGTTATAAATTGTTCGTGTCGAAAGCGGGATCATCTCCAGGAGCTTCTTCCTGTTGATGAGGGTCTTTATATTTTGCATGGGTCAATACCTCTCAAATGAATAGTTGCTATTCATCGAGTAGCTGCGCGAAGCAGCTAATCGGTAATTGACCTGCCCGATGCCAATGGCGGCCTTATTTATAAATTCACGGCATCAACTTCAATGCTATCAAAGATAGCAAAAACATCAACCCTTACTGCCTCCCGAAGTCCACTCATCAATCATATCGGCCCAATCCTGCAACATCGCCGCCCGCTGCTCGCGGTACTCAGCCTTGTTGTAGACAGCCCTCACGCCCTTCTGCTCGTGCGCCAGGCACTTCTCGATCCAGTCGGTGTTGTAGCCGGCCTCATGCAACAGCGTGCTGGCTGTGCGCCGCAAATCATGCGGTCCGAACTTGGTAAGTGACTTCCCATCTTTCTGCGCCGCCTTGTAAGTCAGCGTCAGCACCTGGTTAAGTGTGGCAGCGCTCATCGGCGCATCCGAGTCGTACCGTGATGGCAAAACGAAGTCGGAACCACCGGCAAAGGTTTTCATGGCAATGAAAATATCCAGAGCCTGCTGGGACAGAAATACCAGGTGCGGGTTACGGCGTTTCATCCGCTCCTTTGGAATCGTCCACAACGCTTCGCTGAAATTGATCTCGCTCCAGGTCGCATTGGTCAGCTCGCTCTTGCGCACCATCGTCAGCAATAACAGCTTGGCCGCCGCACGGTTTGTTGGGCTTGTGCCCACTCGCTCCATGTACTGGTACATCAGCCCAATTTCTTCTGGCGTCAACGCTCGGTCACGTGGCTCGAATCGAGCGATGCTTGTTGGGCGCACCAGTTCTGCCGGGTTTTCGACCTTCTGCCCACGCTCGATGGCCCAGCGAAATACCTGCAACACGATTTCACGCACATGAACGGCGGTGGCCGGTGCGCCTCGCTCAACAATGGCATCAGCCAGCGCCCGCAAGTCTTCGTGGGTGATCTCCACCAGCTTCTGATTGCTGAATTTCGGCTTCAGCTCACGCTCATAAACCGAGCGGCGCATATCGCGGGTGGAGTCGGCCATCTGGTAGCCACGCAGCCACTTCTCCGCCCAGGCACCGAACGTCTCTGCATCTTTCACCCGCGCCTTGTCTCGGGCTTTCTCCTTGGCCGGCGACTTGCCCGCCGCAACCATCTTCTTGGCGTCACCCAACAGCTCGCGGGCTTCGGCCAGGGTGATGCCACCGACACCATAACGCCCAAAGGTGATGGTCTCCTGCCGACCGTTGATTGAGTAGTTGTAACGGAACGAGATGGAGCCGGCTGGAGTCACTGCCACATAGAGACCTTCCCGGTCATTCACTTTGTAGAGTTTGTCCCTGGGCTTGAGATTGCGCAGCTTGGTATCGGTCAGCATGTACCTTGTCCTTCTTCGTCTCCGATACCATGCTGAAAAAATCTCGAATTTATCGTATTTTTTCTTACGAAACAGTAACTTATAGAATATTAATACCATGAACACACAAAAGAACGCAGCATGGTATCGGCATCAATCATGGCATCGCCAAACCATAATACCAGCTTTAATGCCATGCTCAAACGGTGCTTGGCGCTTCCTCCCGTTGCCAGATCGTGCCAAACACAAACAAAAAAAAGCCCGCAATTACGCGGGCTTAGCGGCATTTCATGCCATCAGGTGCCTGGCTGTGCCAGACGCGGAATCATTCCCACTCAATCGTCGCCGGCGGCTTGCTCGACACGTCGTAAGTGACGCGCGAAATGCCTTCGATTTCATTGATGATGCGGCCGCTGACAGTTTCCAGCAGTTCGTAAGGCAGGTGAGCCCAACGTGCGGTCATGAAGTCGATGGTTTCTACGGCACGCAGGGCAACGACCCAGGCGTAACGACGGCCATCGCCAACCACGCCAACCGATTTCACCGGTTGGAAGACCACGAACGCCTGGCTGACCTTGTGGTACCAGTCGGCTTTGCGCAGTTCTTCGATGAAGATGTGGTCGGCACGACGCAGCAGGTCGGCGTATTCCTTTTTCACTTCACCGAGGATGCGCACGCCCAGGCCCGGACCCGGGAACGGGTGACGGTAAACCATGTCGTACGGCAGACCCAGTTCCAGACCCAGACGACGGACTTCGTCCTTGAACAGTTCGCGCAGTGGCTCGACCAGTTTCAGGTTCATCTCTTCCGGCAGGCCGCCCACGTTGTGGTGCGACTTGATCACGTGAGCCTTGCCGCTTTTGGCGCCAGCCGACTCGATCACGTCCGGGTAGATAGTGCCCTGAGCGAGGTACTTGATGTTGTCCAGTTTGTTCGACTGGGCATCAAAGACGTCAATGAAGGTACGACCGATGATCTTGCGCTTCTTCTCTGGGTCGGCTTCGCCGGCCAGATTGTTCAGGAACTGCTCTTCAGCGTTGGCGCGGATCACCTTGACGCCCATGTTCTCGGCGAACATGGCCATCACTTGCTCGCCTTCGTGCAGACGCAGCAGACCGTTGTCGACGAAGACGCAAGTCAGCTGGTCGCCGATGGCTTTGTGCAGCAGCGCGGCAACCACCGAGGAGTCAACGCCGCCGGACAGACCCAGCAACACGTTGTCGGTACCGACCTGTGCGCGGATGTTGGCAATGGCGTCTTCGGCAATCTTCGACGGGGTCCACAGTGCTTCGCAGCCGCAGATGTCGAGGATGAAGCGCGACAGGATACGGCCGCCCTGTTTGGTGTGGGTCACTTCCGGGTGGAACTGCACGCCGTAGTAGCCGCGATCGTCGTTGAACATGCCAGCAATCGGGCAGCTTGGGGTGCTGGCCAGAATGTGGAAGTCTTCCGGCATCTTGGTGACCTTGTCACCGTGGCTCATCCACACGTCGAGGCCGAACAGGCCGTCGGCGTCGATGTGGTCTTCGATGCCGTCGAGCAGACGGCTCTTGCCGACCACGTCAACGCGGGCGTAACCGAACTCACGCAGCTCAGAACCTTCAACCTTGCCGCCCAGTTGCTCGGCCATGGTCTGCATGCCGTAGCAGATACCGAAGACCGGCACGCCGAGGTCAAACACGGCTTGCGGGCAGCGCGGGCTGTTGGCTTCGTGCACGGACTCCGGGCCGCCGGCGAGGATGACGCCTTTAGGTGCGAATTCGCGGATCGCATCTTCGTCCATGTCGAACGGGTGCAGTTCGCAGTAAACACCGATCTCGCGCACGCGGCGGGCGATCAGTTGCGTGTATTGCGAACCGAAGTCGAGGATCAGGATGCGGTGAGCGTGAATGTCGAGGGCCATGATTCAGTCTCGTCTAAGTAATTCAGAAACAGTCGTGATTCAGAAACAACTCGGGGCTGAATAACACAGCCCCGGTTGCTTAACGATTTGCTTGAAGGCTCAACCTACGCGGTAGTTTGGCGCTTCTTTGGTGATCTGCACGTCGTGAACGTGGGATTCGGCCATGCCGGCGCCGGTGATCCGCACGAACTCGGGCTTGGTACGCATTTCTTCGATGTCGGCGCTGCCGGTGTAACCCATCGAGGAACGCAGACCGCCCATCAACTGGTGAATGATCGCGCTCAGGGTGCCTTTGTATGGCACACGGCCTTCGATGCCTTCCGGAACGAGTTTCTCGGCGCCTGCCGAGGAGTCCTGGAAGTAACGGTCGGAGGAACCTTGAGCCTGGGACATGGCGCCCAGCGAACCCATGCCGCGATAAGCCTTGTACGAACGGCCCTGGAACAGTTCGATCTCGCCCGGCGCTTCTTCAGTACCGGCGAACATCGAGCCCATCATCACGCAGGAAGCACCGGCAACGATGGCCTTGGACAGGTCACCGGAGAAACGGATGCCGCCGTCGGCGATCAACGGCACGCCTGTGCCTTCAAGGGCAGCGGCGACGTTGGCGATGGCACTGATTTGCGGAACGCCGACACCGGCGACGATGCGGGTGGTGCAGATCGAGCCAGGGCCGATACCGACCTTGACCGCATCGGCGCCAGCTTCGGCCAGGGCCTTGGCGGCAGCGCCGGTGGCGATGTTGCCGCCGATCACCTGCACGTCAGGGAAATTCTGTTTGACCCAGCGAACACGGTCGATCACACCTTTGGAGTGACCGTGAGCGGTGTCGACCACCACCACGTCCACACCGGCATGGACCAGTGCAGCGACGCGGTCACCGGTGTCTTTACCGGTACCGACCGCAGCACCCACGCGCAGACGACCTTGATCGTCCTTGCTGGCCAGCGGGTAGGCTTTGGCTTTTTCGATATCGTTGACGGTCATCATGCCTTTGAGGGCAAATTTGTCGTCGACGATCAACACGCGCTCGATGCGGTGCTTGTGCAGCAATTCGCGTGCTTCGTCCTTGCTGGCGCCTTCCTTGATCGTGACCAGACGCTCTTTAGGCGTCATCACTTCACGGACGGTGGCTTCCAGACGGCTTTCGAAACGCACGTCGCGGGAGGTGACGATGCCGACCAGGTCGCCATCGTGCAGCACCGGAACGCCGGAGATATTGTGCATGCGGGTCAGTTCGAACAGGTCACGCACCGTGGCATCAGCCTCGATGGTAATCGGATCCTTGACCACACCGGCTTCGAACTTCTTGACCTTGCGCACTTCGGCAGCTTGCTGCTCGATGGTCATGTTCTTGTGGATAATGCCGATGCCACCTTCCTGAGCCATGGCAATTGCCAGACGGGCTTCAGTAACGGTGTCCATGGCGGCAGAAACCAGAGGAATGTTCAGTTCGATGCCACGGGTAAGACGGGTCTTGAGACTGACTTCGTTAGGAAGCACCTCGGAATAACCAGGTACTAAAAGAATGTCGTCGAAGGTCAGAGCTTCTTGGCTGATACGCAGCATCGCGGGGGCTCCCGAGCGGGAAAATGGAAGCGCGCCATTATAGTCAGACACCCCCTGCTGTTCAATGTAAAACTCAGCCTAATTGATATACGGAAAACCCTGCTCGTTGTAGGAGTTGCCGAAGGCTGCGATCTTTTGATCTTGCTTTTGAGGAACAACGTCAAAAGATCGCAGCCTTCGGCAGCTCCTACACAGGGAATGTGGCGTTAGAGTTCAACTTTTACCCAGCTCACAGGTTGATCGAGCCAATCGGCAAATTCGTCGATAAAGCTCTGTTTGAACCCCGCTTCCAGCCAGTTGTTGAAGATGAACCCTAGGTTGGAGAACGCGCATTCCTGCAAAAAGAGAAAGCCATTGATATCGTCTTCGTGGCCGCATTCGGGGCAGGTGAAGTTGTCGGTGCGTGCCGGCATCCAGTCCTCGAGGCTATCGAACAGCGCTTCGCCGATTTCCCGGCGACATTCGGCGCAACCTGCTTCTTCGAGAAAACCTTTGGCCGGGGTGAAGATGCAGCGCTTGGTGACGATCTCCAGGCCATTGATCGGCTCGCCGAATGGCAGTGCTTCGGGATGCAGCACCACCGCGCGGGCGCCATCAGCGATCGCGTAGGCCATGCGGTTGCCGGTGCGCCCGCAGGTGCTTAGCTCTTCCTTGACGATGTTCTTGCGCACCAGCCAGCGCACGATCGCCCGCGCCCGGGGCTCGTGCACCGGCAGGGTGGAGATTTTCGGGACGATGATGCTTTGCGAATTCATGATGCAGCCTGCGACGTCAAATGGAAGTTCTGCGGTGCTCACTCCACCGCCATCGCGGGCAAGCCCACTCCCCCTGGGTCTGAGGCGAATACAAACATTGTGATCGACTCAAATCACTGTGGGAGCATCGGTGCGCCGATTCGACTTGCCCGCGATGGCGTCAGTGCGGCCGGCAGCTTAATCCCTGACGAAATCCGGTCAAGTGCTGAAGTAGCGCACGATCAACGCAATCCCGCTTGCCAGCACCAGCCACATCACCAGTCGCACAAATGCTTCGCGGGACAAACGCATCGTCAGCCGCCGACCAGCCCACAATCCCAATGCCATGGCCGGCAACAGACACAGCGCCAGCATCAACAAGGGTAGCTCGGCATACACACCTGCGATGGTAAACAGCCCACCACCATGCACGGCAGCAGCCGCAACCATTCGATTTTTGCTGTTGATTCAGGACAGCGCCCCCATCGGCGTAAGATTCCTTCCCTCGGATGCCGATTGCAACAGCACCGTCGCCCTCGCCTATAGGCAAAATCCCACACCTTTGATCCAACGCTTCCTCCAGACATTCACCGGCGAATGCCTTTAAACTGCGCCCCATGATTAAAGATCCCTTTGCAAGACTTGGCCTGGACCGTGAAGTCCTGACCGTCAGCCAGCTCAACGGCCGCGCGCGGGTGTTGCTTGAAGACGTGTTCAGTAACATCTGGGTCGAGGGCGAAATCTCCAACCTCGCCCGTCCGGCGTCCGGCCACATCTATTTCACCCTCAAGGACAGCGGTGCTCAGGTGCGCTGCGCACTGTTTCGGCAGAACGCCGCTCGGGTGCGTCAGGCGTTGAAGGACGGTTTGGCGGTGAAGGTGCGCGGCAAGGTCTCGCTGTTCGAGGGCCGTGGCGACTATCAATTGATACTCGACACCGTGGAACCGGCCGGTGACGGTGCGTTGCGCCTGGCCTTCGACGCGTTGAAGGAAAAGCTCAGCGCCGAAGGTCTGTTCAGTGCCGAACGCAAAGTGCCGCTGCCGGCCCATCCACAGCGCATCGGCATCATCAGCTCGCCGACCGGTGCGGTGATCCGCGACATCATCAGCGTGTTCCGCCGCCGGGCGCCACAAGTGCAGCTGACGTTGATCCCGACCGCCGTGCAGGGCCGCGAAGCCACCGCGCAAATTGTCCGCGCCTTGAAAATGGCGGACGCGCGCGGCTTTGACGCATTGATCCTCGCCCGTGGCGGTGGATCACTGGAAGACCTCTGGTGCTTCAACGAAGAAGCCGTGGCCCGTGCGGTCGATGCCTGCGTGACGCCAATCGTCAGCGCCGTCGGCCATGAAACCGATGTGTCGATCAGCGACTTTGTCGCCGACGTGCGTGCACCAACACCTTCCGCTGCCGCCGAGTTGCTCGCCCCCGACTCCAGTCATCTGATCCGTCAGGTCGAAAGCCTGCATCGTCGTTTGGTGATGCGTATGCGTGACCGCTTGATGCGCGATCGCTTGCGCCTGGAAGGCATGGCTCGTCGTTTGCGTCATCCCGGCGAACGACTGCGCCAGCAGGCTCAGCGCCTGGATGATCTGGATATGCGCATGCGCCGGGCTTTCGAGCGCCAGCTCAATACCCGCCGCGAACGTCTGATCCGTCTGGAAACCCGCCTCGCCGGACAACACCCGGGACGGCAACTGGCGATGTTGCGCCAGCGCCTCGACAGCCTCGCCGAACGTCTGCCCCGGGCCATGCGCGAAGGTCTGAAAAACCGTCGACTGCAATTGCAAAGTCAGATGCAGACGCTGCATGTGGTCAGCCCGCTGGCAACCCTTGGCCGCGGTTACAGCATTTTGCTCGACGAGCGCGGCAACGCGATTCGCAACGCCGCGCAGACACACACCGGCCAGCGCCTGAAAGCCAAACTCGGCGAAGGCGAACTGCAAGTGCGCGTCGAGGACAATCACCTGACGCCCGTCACCCTTTCTTTACTGGACTGATCCATGCCGCGTTTTCTGGCTCCATTGTTTTTGCTCTGCCTGACCTTCAATGCCCACGCCGACAGTTACATCACCCGGCTGCTCAACAAACCGGTGCCCGGCGGCGTGGCCGTGGTTGATCTTGGCGCTGCCGCTCAGGCGCCGAAAGCCACGTATCAGGGCAAACCAGTGCTTGTGGTGAAAGAACAGAACAACTGGCTGGCGATTGTCGGTGTGCCATTGACGGTCAAGCCTGGCGCACAACAGATCAGCAGCGGCGGTCGAACCTTGCCATTCACCGTTGGCAGCAAAAAATACCCGGAACAGCGCATCACCCTGAAGAACACCCAGCAGGTCAATCCGAACCCGGCCAACCTCAAGCGCATCGAGGGCGAGTTGGCCGAGCAGATCAAGGCTTATCGCAGCTTCAGCCCGAACATTCCAAGCAATCTGTTGCTGGACAAGCCGGTCAACGGGCCGTTGTCGAGCAAGTTCGGCGTGCGCCGGTTCTTCAACGGTGAAGAACGCAATCCTCACGCCGGCCTCGACTTCGCCGTACCGGCCGGCACGCCGATCAAGACCCCGGCGGGGGGCAAGGTGATCCTGACCGGCAATTACTTTTTCAACGGCAATACGGTGTTTGTCGATCATGGCCAGGGCTTTATCAGCATGTTCTGCCATATGTCGAAAATCGATGTGAAGGTTGGCGATCAGCTGGCTCGTGGGGCAGTGGTTGGCAAGGTCGGCTCGACTGGCCGGGCGACCGGGCCGCATATGCACTGGAACATCAGCCTGAATGATGCGCGGGTGGACCCGGCGATTTTCATTGGTGCGTTCCAGCCCTGAGTTATGTGGTGAGGCTACCGGCCTCATCGCGGGCAAGCCCGCTCCCACAGGGTTCGAGGTGAACATGAATGTTGTGTACACCACCAATCTCTGTGGGAGCGTGGCTTGCCCGCGATGACGGACTCACTGTCACCGAAATATTCTGGAATAACACATCACCCTCAATTGCGCCCCAACCAAACCTCGCGCAAACATCAAAACGATCCGGCAACTTACAAACAATAAAATCGCGCAAAACCCGTCTTTTCGAGTATTCCTCTCAATTTTTTTCGACCGCTTGCCAACCTTTGTCCTCGCGGTTAGGGTTGAAGGCATGAAAACCTCTCACACCCTTATTCAGCTTCGCCAGCACCGCAGCCTGTGCCTCGTCAGCGCACGACTGCCAGGCTGAATCGCGGCGCCTCGTCCTACGCTTTTCCCAACACATTCGTTGTACCGGCAGGCCGCCTCTTTTCGGCCCAGACAATAAGGAATTTCCCGATGAGCATGCTCAAAGATCCGTCCTCGAAATACCGCGCGTTCCCCGTCATCAACTTGCCTGATCGCACCTGGCCGTCGAAAACCATCGATACCGCGCCGATCTGGTGCAGCTCCGACCTGCGTGACGGCAACCAGTCGCTGATCGAGCCGATGGACGCGGTGAAAAAGCTGCGCTTCTGGAAAACCCTCGTGCAAGTGGGCGTGAAGGAAATCGAAGCCTCGTTCCCGGCGGCTTCGCAAACCGACTTCGACTTCGTGCGTACCCTGATTGAAGAAGGCCACATCCCGGACGACACCACCATTCAGGTGCTGACCCAGGGCCGTGAAGACCTGATCGAGCGCACATTCGAATCCTTGCGCGGCGCGAAGAAAGCCATCGTTCACCTGTACAACGCCACCTCGCCTTCTTTCCGTCGCATCGTCTTCAACCAAGACAAGGAAGGCATCAAGGCCATCGCGGTAAACGCGGCCAAGCTGTTCGTCAAATACGCCGCCATGCAGCCGGACACCGAGTGGACTTTCGAATACTCGCCGGAAACCTTCAGCGCCACCGAACTGGAATTCGCCAAGGAAGTCTGTGATGCAGTGATCGAGGTCTGGAACCCGTCGCCTGAGCACAAGATGATCCTCAACTTGCCGGCCACTGTTGAGTGCGCGACGCCGAACATCTATGCCGACCAGATCGAATGGTTCGGTCGCAACATCAACCGTCGTGACAGCGTGATCATCAGCCTGCACACCCACAACGACCGTGGCACCGGCGTGGCCGCCACCGAGCTGGGCCTGATGGCCGGCGCCGATCGCGTCGAAGGCTGCCTGTTCGGCAACGGCGAGCGCACCGGCAACGTCGATCTCGTTACCGTTGCACTGAACATGTACACCCAGGGTCTCGATCCTCAGCTGGACTTCTCCGACATCGACGGCGTGCGCAAAGTCGTTGAAGAGTGCAACCAGATTCAGGTTCACCCACGTCACCCGTACGTTGGCGATCTGGTCCACACCGCATTCTCCGGTTCCCACCAGGACGCCATCCGCAAGGGCTTCTCCCAGCAGAAACCAGATGCACTGTGGGAAGTGCCGTACTTGCCGATCGACCCGGCCGATATTGGCCGCAGCTACGAGGCGGTGATTCGCGTCAACAGCCAGTCGGGCAAGGGTGGCATTGCCTACTTGCTGGAGCAGGAATACGGCATCAGCCTGCCGCGTCGCATGCAGATCGAATTCAGCCAGGTGGTACAGCGTGAAACCGATCGCCTGGGCCTTGAGATGACAGCCAAGCAGATCCACTCGTTGTTGATCAGCGAGTACCTGCAAGCCAACACCCCTTATGCGCTGGTCAGCCATCGCCTGCAGGAAGAAAACGGCAACAGCGCCGTCGAAGTTGAAGTGGCGAGCAAGGGTCAGGGCGAAACCAACCTGCATTGGCGCGGCAAGGGCAACGGTGCGCTGGAAGCACTGGTGGCCGGCTTGCCGATTCCGGTGGAGATCATGGACTACAACGAACACGCGATTGGCGCGGGCACCAACGCCAAAGCGGCGGCTTATATTGAGCTGCGCGTGAACGGCGAACGAGCGGTGCACGGCGTGGGTATCGATGAAAACATCACCACTGCCAGCTTCAAGGCACTGTTCAGCGCGCTGAATCGCTCGTTGAGCCAGCCGGAAGCGAAAGCGGCTTAATCCACCGCTGAAACGCAAAAGGCCCCGAAGTGAAAGCTCCGGGGCCTTTTTTTTGCCTGACATTTTTGTGCAGATTTCAAAGCCACCTTCGCGAGCAGGCTCGCTCCCACAGGAGGATCGCATTCCAATGTGGGAGCGAGCCTGCTCGCGAAAGGGCCCTCCCCGTCACCGCTTGAATTTCAGGTGAATTCGAAGGTGTCGGCATCCAGATTAGCCGGAAATCTTTCGCGATAAGCCGCCAGTGGCGCCGCTTCCAGCACAGCCTTAAACACCCCGTCCGCCTCCCCCGCCGCCAGCAAAGACTCGCCCTGAAAATCCAGCACCTGGCTGTCGCCGGTGTAGGCAAAACCTTTGCCGTCGGTGCCAACGCGATTCACCGCTGCCACGTAACAGAGGTTTTCGATGGCGCGCGCCGGCAACAACCGATTCCAGTGCAGCCGCCGCGCACCCGGCCAGTTGGCGGTGTACAGGAGCAGATCGGTGTCCTGCGCATCACGGCTCCACACCGGGAAACGCAAGTCGTAGCAAATCAGCGGACGAATTCGCCAACCCTTGAGTTCGAACTGCACCTGCCGCTCACCGGGCGTGTAGTGGTTGTGTTCGCCGGCCATGCGGAACAGGTGACGCTTGTCGTAATGCAGCACTTCACCGTCCGGCCTCGCCCACAGCAGGCGATTGCGATGGCTGCCGTCGGCCGCCTGGATGATCACGCTGCCGGTAATGACCGCATCAAGTCTGGCGGCCTGAAGCCGCAGCCATTTGCTGGTCGGACCATTCTCGGCTTCGGCGAGGGTTTCCGACTCCATCGAGAAGCCAGTGGTGAACATCTCCGGCAGGATGATCAAATCCGCCCCGCGCGCCTGTTCCAGCAACACCTCGAAATGTTCGAAGTTGGACTGGCGGTCGTGCCACGCCAGACTGGTCTGGATCAGCGCCAGATTAAGGTCAGGTAATGTACTCAGATCACGCATAGTTTTGTCGCCGCTTCGCGCAGCGTCTCCTCGCGTTTGGCAAAGCACAGGCGCACGAGGCGCTGGCCTTCAGGTGGGCTCTGATAGAACACCGAGATCGGAATACTCGCCACGCCGTGCTCGCGGGTCATCCACAGGGCCATCTCGACGTCGTTCAGGTCAGGTCGAATCTGCGAGTAATCGACCAGCTGGAAATAGGTGCCGGCAACCCGGTTAAAGGTGAATCGCGACGGTGCCAGCAGATCACAGAACAGATCGCGCTTGGCCTGATAAAACGCCGGCAGCTCTTCGACATGCTCCGGGTGCTCGGCCATGTAATCGGCCAAGGCGTATTGCAGCGGCGTGACGCCGCAGAAACTGACGTACTGATGCACTTTACGCAGTTCAGCCGTCAGGGCCGGCGGTGCGACGACGTAACCGGTTTTCCAGCCAGTAACGTGGTACGTCTTGCCGAACGAACTGACCACGAAGGCGCGCTGATACAGCTCTTCATGAGCCAGCACGCTGACATGCGGCACACCGTCGAACACCAGGTGTTCGTAGACTTCATCGCTGATCAAGTAGATGTCGCGATCGCGAATCAACGCCGCCAATTGATCCAGCTCAGCGCGGCTGATCAGCGCACCACTCGGGTTGTGTGGGGTGTTGAGGACAATCATTCGCGTGCGCGGGCTCAGGGCGGCGGCAAGCTTGTCGAAATCGATGGAGAAATCGTCGGGGCTCAGTTGCACATGCACGCAGCGACCGCCAGCCAATTGCGTCGCGGGGTCGTAACTGTCGTAGCACGGGTCAAACACGATGACTTCGTCGCCGCTGTGGATAACCTGAATTGCACAGAAGATCGCCTGTGTCGCGCCGGGCGTCACGGTCACTTCATGTTCGGCATCCACCTTCACGCCGTAGCTGCGGGCGATCTTCGCCGCGATCTGCTCGCGCAGTGCTGGCAGGCCGGTCATCGGCGAATACTGGTTATGACCACTGGCAATGTGTCGACCTACCGCATCGCGCAGAGACTGCGGGCCGTCGAAATCAGGAAAACCCTGGGACAGGTTGATGGCGCCGGTCTGCGCCGCGAGCTGAGACATCTGCGTGAAAATCGTGATGCCGACATTCGGCAGCTTACTGGTGATCATCGGTAGCCCCTTGCAGGTGAGCTGCAAGTTTCAAGCTGTAAGCCGCAAGTTTCAAGCATCAAACTGTCGGACACAAAAAAGGGCTCTGAAAAGAGCCCTTTTTGCTTTTACTTGAAGCTTGCAGCTAAAAACTGGCAGCTGCTTTATTTTTTGTCGCGGCGTTTCTTGTCGGCTTTCTTGCTGTGCGACATCATCCGACGCTTCCTGTTGACCTGGCGGTCGGTCAGGGTGTTTTTGTTGCCTTCGTACGGGTTCTCGCCGCCCTTGAACTCGATGCGGATCGGCGTACCGACCAGCTTCAGCACACGGCGGTAAGTGTTTTCCAGATAGCGCACGTACGACTTCGGCACTTTCTCGATCTGGTTACCGTGGATCACGATGATCGGCGGGTTCGCACCACCCAAGTGGGCGTAACGCAGCTTGATCCGGCGGTTGTTGACCATCGGTGGCGCGTGTTCGCCAACCGCGTCTTCCAGAATCTGGGTCAGACGGTTGGTCGGCCAGCGGGTGACCGCCGACTTGAACGAGTTCTGTACGGAAGCGTAGAGGTTGCCCACGCCAGTGCCGTGCAGTGCCGAGATGAAGTGGATGTCGGCGTAATCAACGAAGAACAGGCGACGCTGAAGTTCGACTTTCACGAAGTCGCGCTCGCTCGGCGTCATGCCGTCCCACTTGTTGATCGCGATCACCAGCGCACGACCCGACTCGATGGCGAAGCCCAGCAGGTTGAGGTCGTGATCGACCACACCTTCGCGGGCGTCCATCACGAAGATCACCACGTTGGCGTCTTTGATCGCCTGCAGGGTTTTGACCACGGAGAATTTTTCGACTTCTTCGTGAATCTTGCCGCGCTTGCGCACACCAGCGGTGTCGATCAGCGTGTACTTCTCTTCATTCCGTTCGAACGGGATGTAGATACTGTCGCGGGTGGTGCCGGGCTGGTCATAAACGATTACCCGGTCTTCACCGAGCATGCGGTTAACCAGAGTCGACTTGCCAACGTTCGGACGACCGATGATGGCGATCTTGATGCCGTCTTTTTCGCTCGGGCCAGGAATGCGCTTGGCTTCCTCGCCTTCGGCAACGACTTCTTCTTCGCCGTCTTCCGGCTCTTCTTCGTCTCTCGGGAACTCACCCAGGGCGATTTCCAGCATCTGAGTGATGCCACGGCCGTGAGCACCGGCGATAGGAATCGCGTGGCCCATGCCCAACGGAGCAAATTCAGCGCGGGCCATTTCCGGGTCGATATTGTCGACCTTGTTGGCAACCACGTAGGAACACTTGTTACGTTTGCGCAGGTGTTCGGCGATCATCTGGTCGGCGGCGGTGAAACCGGCCTTGGCATCTACCAGGAACAGCACAACATCTGCTTCTTCAATGGCCAGCAGCGACTGCTCGGCCATTTTTTCGTCCATACCGTGCTCGTCACCGGAGATACCACCGGTGTCGACCAGAATGTAGGAACGCCCTTGCCACTTGGCCTCACCGTACTGGCGATCACGGGTCAGACCGGACAAGTCGCCGACGATGGCGTCGCGAGTCCTGGTCAGGCGGTTGAACAAGGTGGACTTGCCGACGTTCGGTCGGCCCACCAGGGCGATTACGGGAACCATGCGGCTCTCCACTTCGTTATTTCAGAAAATACAAAAGCCGCTGCGAGGCAGCGGCTGGTGCTCGGGGCAACACTGCGGGGTGAACAGGTTCACTCCCACAAGTGAAGCTGCCTGGGGTGTTATCCCCAAGCATAGTTGTTACTTGATGGTCAGGGCTTCCAGTTTGCCGCTGTTGCCATACACATAAATCGTGTCCCCCACCACCAGCGGACGGGCACGCAGGCCGTCGCTGTCGATGCGCTCACGGCCGACGAAACGACCGTCAACCTGACTCAGCAAATGCAGATAACCTTCCAGGTCACCTACTGCAACATAGCTGGAGAACACTTCCGGAGCCGACAGCTGGCGGCGAGCCAGCGAATCGTTGCTCCACAAAGCCGTGGTAGAACGCTCGTCGACGCCTTCAACGGTGCCCGAAGACAGGCTCACGTAAACGCTGCCGAAACCTTGAGCAATACCGGCGTAGCTCGACGCATCGCGCTGCCACAATTGACGACCGCTTTCCAGATCCAGTGCCGCAACGCGACCCTGATAGCTGGCAACGTACAGCGTGCCGCCGGACAGCAGCAGACCGCCGTCGATGTCGACCACGCGCTCCAGTTCCGAACGGCCCTGTGGAATCGCGATGCGTTGTTCCCACACCGGAACGCCATTGGAAATATCCAGGGCGACAACTTTACCGGTCGACAGGCCAGCCACCGCGAGGCGGTTGGTCACGAGCGGTGCGCTGGTGCCGCGCAGGGTCAGCACGGCTGGAGTGCTGTCATACACCCAGCGCTGAGTACCGGTGGAAGCATCCAGACCGATCAAACGATCGTCCTGAGTCTGCACCACTACAACGTCGCCGTTGTTGGCCGGCGGCGCGAGGACTTCGCTGTTGACGCGAGCACGCCACTTCTCTTCACCGTTGATGGTGTCCAGAGCGACGACTTCGCCACGCAGCGTGCCAATCAGAACCAGACCGTAACCGACGCCAACGGCGCCGGAGACAGGCAGTTCAAGATCCTGATCCCACTTCACGTCGCCGTTGCTGCGATCCATGGCCATTACCACGCCGGTCACATCGGCCGCGTAGATGGTGTCACCGTCGATCGCCGGTACCAGCATGTTGTAGGTTTCGCCCTGACCGTCACCGATCGAACGACTCCACTGCTTTTGCAGAACCACTTCTTCTTTGAAGTCGGTCAGCTCGGCCGGTGGCAATTCTTTTTTGCTGTTGCTGCTGCAACCCGCGGCCAAAATGGCCAGAGCCAGCAATGCTGCATGCTTCCAACGGATCACGTCACGCATCCCCTTTAGCCAGGTCGTCGAGCTTGATTTGAAGGCCACCGACCGCCGCTTCATCCGACAGTGCCGCCTTGGCTTTTTGATACGCCTTGTTCGCGTCGTCGGTACGGCCCAGCTTCACCAGCAGGTCGCCCTTGAGTTCTTCGCGAGTGGCCAGGAACGCCGTGTCGGCGTCGCCGTCGAGCAGTTTCAGAGCGTCATCCGCCTTGTCCTGCGCGCCCAGCACCTGCGCCAGACGCTGACGGGCGATTTCGCCCAGCGCCGGATTGGCCGGTTTGTCGACGATGGTTTTGAGTTCGGTCGCGGCGTCGTCCAGCTTGCCGCTGTCGACTGCAACCTTGGCCACGAACAGGCTGCCGTACTGCGCATAGGCAGTGCCGCCGAATTCACTCTTGAGCTTGCCAGCCAGATCCGCAACGCGGGCAGCATCAGGCTTGCCGTCAGGCGTCAGCGTGGTTTCCAGCAGTTGCTGATAGAGCACCGAGGCGCCTTGCGACTGGTTGTCCTGATATTTGTGATAAGCCTGCCAGCCGAACACGATAACCAGCGCCAACAGGCCGCCGGTGACCAGAGGTTTGCCGTTGCGTGTCCACCAGTCCTTCAAATCCGCCAACTGTTCGTCTTCGGTACTCGACACCCCAATACTCCTTAATCGCTAAATCGGCTGTTAGGACAGCTTCAACCCTGCACGACGCAGGTGGCCAGGTGAGCGGCAAGCGCATCCCAGGCAATGCTTTGTTGTTCGCCCTGGCCACGCAGGGGTTTGAAACCTACCACTTGCTGGGCCATTTCGTCGTCACCGAGGATCAGTGCGTACAGCGCACCGCTCTTGTCGGCCTTCTTGAACTGGCTTTTGAAGCTGCCAGCGCCGGCATTGACTTGCAGACGCAGGTTTGGAAGCTGATCACGTACACGCTCGGCCAAAGCCAGACCGGCCAGCTCGGCTTCTTCACCGAAGGCGCAGAGGTAGACGTCGACCTGACGGGAAATTTCTTCCGGGATCTGCTCGAGGGTCTCGAGCATCAGCACCAGACGTTCGATGCCCATGGCGAAACCAACGCCGGTGGTCGGCTTGCCGCCCATCTGCTCGACCAGGCCATCGTAACGACCGCCCGCGCAAACAGTGCCCTGGGCGCCGAGCTTGTCGGTGACCCATTCGAAAACGGTTTTGCTGTAGTAATCGAGGCCGCGTACCAGCTTCGGGTTGAGCACGTACGGAATGCCGACGGCATCCAGACGGGCCTTCAAGCCTTCAAAGTGTGCACGGGACTCGTCGTCCAGGTAGTCGGCCATTTTCGGCGCATCGACCAGCACGGCCTGGGTGTCGGCATTTTTGGTGTCGAGCACGCGCAGCGGGTTGGTTTTCAGGCGACGCTGGCTGTCTTCGTCGAGCTTGTCGTGATGCGCCGAGAGATACTCGACCAGTGCTTCACGGTAGCGACCACGGGACTCGCTGGTGCCGAGGCTGTTGAGTTCGAGTTTGACCGCATCACGGATGCCCAACTCGCCCCACAGGCGCCAGGTCATGGTGATCAGCTCGGCGTCGATGTCCGGACCGTCGAGGTTGAACACCTCCAGACCGATCTGGTGGAACTGGCGATAGCGGCCTTTCTGCGGACGCTCGTGGCGGAACATCGGCCCGATGTACCAGAGTTTCTGCACCTGGCCACCGCCCGTGATGCCGTGCTCAAGCACAGCACGTACGCACGCCGCGGTGCCTTCCGGACGCAGGGTCAGGGAGTCGCCGTTGCGGTCTTCGAAGGTGTACATCTCTTTTTCGACGATGTCGGTCACTTCACCGATCGAGCGTTTGAACAGCTCGGTGAACTCGACGATCGGCATGCGGATCTGCTTGTAACCGTAGTTATCCAGCAGACGCGCAACAGTGCCCTCGAAATAACGCCACAGCGGGGTCTGTTCGGGCAGGATGTCGTTCATGCCACGAATGGCTTGCAATGACTTGCTCACTTTAAATCCTTAAATTCGTTCGGCTCTGTAGGCTCAGCCGCGCGCGATAACCGCTGCGTCAGCTTCGACCTTTTCGGCCGCTTTCTGGCGGATCAGCTTTTCCAGGTGATCCACCAGATTTTCATTCGTCAGTTTCTGCGCCGGCTTGCCGTCGATGTAAATCAGGTTTGGCGTGCCGCCGGTCAAGCCGATGTGGGCTTCCTTGGCTTCGCCGGGGCCGTTGACCACACAACCGATCACCGCGACATCCAGCGGCACCAGCAGGTCTTCAAGGCGCCCTTCCAGCTCGTTCATGGTCTTGACCACATCGAAGTTCTGCCGCGAGCAGCTCGGGCAGGCGATGAAGTTGATGCCACGGGAACGCAAATGCAAAGACTTGAGAATGTCGTAACCGACCTTCACTTCCTCGACCGGGTCGGCCGCCAGCGAGATGCGGATAGTATCGCCAATCCCCTCGGCGAGCAGCATACCTAGGCCCACGGCGGATTTCACCGTGCCAGAACGCAATCCACCCGCTTCGGTGATGCCCAGGTGCAGCGGCTGGACGATTTCTTTCGCCAGCAAGCGGTAGGCTTCGACGGCCATGAACACGTCGGAGGCCTTCACACTGACTTTGAAGTCCTGGAAATTCAGGCGTTCGAGGTGCTCAACGTGGCGCAGGGCCGATTCGACCAGCGCCGCCGGAGTGGGCTCGCCGTATTTCTTTTGCAGGTCTTTTTCCAGCGAGCCGGCGTTGACGCCGATGCGAATCGGGATACCGCGGTCACGAGCGGCATCAACCACTGCACGCACGCGATCTTCGCGACCGATGTTGCCCGGGTTGATACGCAGGCAGTCCACACCCAGTTCGGCTACGCGCAGAGCGATCTTGTAGTCGAAGTGAATGTCGGCAACCAGCGGCACCTTGACCAATTGCTTGATCTTGCCGAATGCCTCGGCGGCGTCCATGTCCGGCACCGAAACGCGAACGATGTCGACGCCGGCCGCTTCCAGGCGATTGATTTGCGCAACGGTGGCGGCTACGTCATTGGTGTCGCTGTTGGTCATGCTCTGCACAGCGATAGGCGCATCGCCGCCTACCGGTACGTTGCCGACCCAGATCTTGCGCGAAACGCGACGTTTGATTGGAGATTCGCCGTGCATGACTTATTGACCCAACTTCAGGCGAGCAGTCTCGCCACTGGTGAACGGAGCGATATCGACCGACTGGCCGTTGTAGCTGACCTGTGCGCCACGGGCATAGCCCAGTCGTACGGCAAACGGTGGTTTGCCGGCAACAGACAGGCTATCGCCTTTACGCTTGAGGCCACTGAACAGAATCTTGCCGGTGCCATCGGCGACTTGCGTCCAGCAATCAGCAACGAATTGCACAGAAACCTGACCTTGACCCGCAACTGGCGCAGCCGCTTGCGCGGTTGGCGCTGGCGTCGCAGGAGCCACCGGAGCGGCAACGGTCGGCGCAGGAGTAGCCGGAGCATTCGCTGTCGGCGTGGCCGGCGCAGCGACAACCGGAGCCGGCGTGTGAACCGGTGCAGTTGGCGTCGCGGCCGGTGCTGCTGGAGCGGTTGCCGGAGCAGCAGGCTCGGCGCCAGTGGATTCAGCGGTGGTTTCCGATTGCGGCAACGCCAAATCAGTCGTGCCTTCGGCCTGACCTTCGGCAACGGCCTGGTCTTCCGGCTCGTCAATCGGGTGAATCTGCGTGGTGCCGTCGGCGCCTTCGACTTCGACGTGCTCAGGGGCGAGGCTGGTCAGGTCTTTGGTGCGCTGCGAAGTCTGATCCTGCCACCAGACGAAACCGCCACCGATGACCGCGATCAGCAACAGCAGGCTGACGATGCGCAAAATGGTGTGGGAAACCCGCACCGGCTCTTCGATACGACCCAGCGCATGCACGTTGCTGCCCTGGGAATCGGTGCCGGTGGACTGGTCAAATTGCTGAACCAGAGCGGTCTGGTCCATGCCGAGCAACTTGGCATAGGCGCGAATATAGCCGCGAGCGAAGGTGTGCCCCGGCAGCTTGTCGAAAGCGCCGGCTTCAAGATTGCTCAGGGACGTCACGGTGAGGTTGAGCTTGAGGGCCACTTCGGCCAGCGACCAGCCATTGCTTTCGCGGGCCTGGCGCAAGGTCTCACCGGGGTTAACGCGATTCGCTGCTACAACTTCGGGATGCGCCGCTTTCATCATTGCTCCGACAGGTATTGCTGATATTCCGGCGTACCGGGATAGAGTCGTTTTAATTGCAGGCCATAACTGGCTGCCTTGTCGCGATCTTCAAACACTTTCGCCAGCCGAACGCCGAGCAATAGACTACGTGCATTTTGTTCGGTTAGCAGGCTGAAACGGTCGTAATAGTCACGTGCGGGCACATAATGCCTGTCTTCGAAGGACAACTCAGCCATTTCCAGCAATGCGCGCGGTTGTTGACGATGCAACCGCAGGGCTTTTTCCAGTTGCTGCTGCGCCAGATCACGCTGGCCGAGCTTTGCCGCCGTCATGCCGAGGCTCTCGAATACGCGCGAGCGCTCAGGATACAGGGTATCGGCGGCGGCCTGTTCAAAACGCTCGTAGGCTTCCTTGTAACGCTGCTCTTCGTAGAGAAAACTGCCGTAGTTGTTGAGGGTGCGGGCATCGGCGGGACGTGAAGACAAGGCCTTGCGGAAGTGTTCGTCAGCAAGTGCAGGCTCCATCTCGGCCTGGAATACCAGTCCGAGCGCAGCATTGGCGTCCGGGTCAGAGCTGTCCAGGTCAAGGGCCTTTTTCAGCGGCACCTTGGCGCGCTCGGTCATGCCCTGCTGCAAATACCCCAGCCCCAACTGCACATAAGCGGCTCGCGCTTCATCGCGGCCCTTGCTGGTCTTCATCGGGTTGTAGTCACCCGACAGGACACAGCCAGCACTCAGGCTGGCCAACAGCAACAGCAGCGCAAAGCGCAGGGACATAGAGATCCTCTCTTAGTTTGTATTCGCGGCGTTCTGCGCCAGATCGCCGTCGGCGTTCAATTCCCGCACGGCAATGTAACGTTCGCTGCGACGGGTGCGATCCAGCACCTGCCCTACCAATTGTCCACAAGCCGCGTCGATGTCTTCACCACGGGTGGTGCGCACAGTGACGTTGAAGCCTGCCTGATGCAGTTGATCCTGGAACCGGCGGATAGCGTTGTTGCTAGGCCGCTCGTACCCGGAGTGCGGGAACGGGTTGAACGGAATCAGATTGATCTTGCATGGAATGTCTTTCAGCAACTCGACCATCTCAACGGCATGTTCGACTTTGTCGTTGATGTCCTTGAGCAAGGTGTACTCGATGGTCAGCACGCGCTTCTCGCCCAGGGACGACATGTAGCGCTGGCACGACTCGAGCAGCATCTTAAGCGGATATTTCTTGTTGATCGGCACCAATTGGTTACGCAATGCGTCATTCGGTGCGTGCAGGGACAACGCCAGGGATACGTCGATGTGCTTGGACAGCTCATCGATCATCGGCACCACACCCGACGTGGACAGGGTCACGCGGCGCTTGGAGATCCCGTAGCCGAGGTCATCCATCATCAGATGCATGGCGGCGACGACGTTGTCGAAGTTCAGCAGCGGCTCACCCATGCCCATCATCACCACGTTGGTGATGGCACGGTCGACGGTCGCCGGGACGCTGCCGAAAGATTTGTTGGCAATCCACACCTGACCGATGACTTCGGCGGCGGTGAGGTTGCTATTGAAGCCTTGCTTGCCGGTGGAGCAGAAACTGCAGTCCAGGGCACAGCCTGCCTGGGACGAAACGCACAACGTGCCGCGTTTGCCCTGGGGAATGTATACGGTCTCGACACAGCTGCCGGACGCCACGCGCACTACCCACTTACGGGTGCCGTCGGTGGAGATGTCCTCGCTGACAACTTCGGGACCACGGACCTCGGCAATAACCTTGAGCTTGTCGCGCAAGGCCTTGCTGACGTTCGTCATGGCGTCGAAATCATCGACGCCAAAGTGGTGAATCCATTTCATTACCTGACCGGCACGGAAACGCTTCTCCCCGATTGAGTCGAAGAATTTTTCCATTTCCGGCTGGGTCAGACCCAGCAGGTTGGTTTTAACAGTCGATGTAGTCATGGATTCACCTTCACTCTTAAGCCAATGCTTAGCGAGTGGTTACTTCAGTAGCTGCGAAGAAGTACGAGATTTCACGAGCAGCTGCGGCTTCGGAGTCCGAACCGTGAACAGCGTTGGCGTCGATGGAATCAGCGAAATCAGCGCGGATGGTACCGGCAGCAGCTTCTTTAGGGTTGGTAGCGCCCATCAGCTCACGGTTCAGAGCGATAGCGTTTTCGCCTTCCAGAACCTGAACAACAACAGGACCGGAGATCATGAAGGAAACCAGGTCGCCGAAGAAACCACGAGCGCTGTGCTCAGCGTAGAAGCCTTCAGCTTCAGCTTTGGACAGCTGCTTCAGTTTCGAAGCTACAACGCGCAGGCCGGCTTTTTCGAAACGAGTGGTGATTTCGCCGATGACGTTTTTTGCAACAGCGTCAGGCTTGATGATGGAGAAAGTGCGTTGAACAGCCATGGTGTAACTCCAGAAACGGTAATTTGTGAAAAATTAAACCCGCGAATTATACGCGGGTTCTTGGGTATTGCCTAACCTGCGAGGACGATCAGTCCAATTCTTCGGCCCAGAGCGTCTGAACCGCTTCCAGTACTTTCTCGCCAACGCGACCAGAGGTGTCATCAAAGTCAGGCAGATTCATGATCATCTGCTGCAGACGGACGAAACCTACAGAATACGGATCGATACCGGGGTGGGCCTCGGCCAGTTCTTCTGCAATACGTTGAACATCATTCCAACCGTAGCTCATGACAGTCTTACCAGTCAGTGCGGCGCTTCGGCCGCATGGTTAAGCGAATATTTCGGAATCTCGACGGTGATGTCTTCCTCACCCACGATAGCCTGACAGGCCAGTCGCGATTGCGCTTCCAGACCCCAGGCACGATCAAGGAAGTCTTCTTCCAGCTCGTCAGCCTCTTCCATCGAGTCGAAACCCTCGCGAATGATGCAGTGACAAGTGGTGCAGGCGCAGACGCCGCCACAAGCACTTTCCATCTCGATGTGGTGTTCGTGGGCCAGTTCAAGAATCGATGTGCCGGGCGCAGCCTCGACCACCATACCCTCAGGGCAGAACTTGTCGTGGGGCAGAAAAATGACCTGCGGCATCAGATATCCTCGATTTCATTCAGATTGCGCCCTGACAGAGCGGCTTTCACCGTCAAATCCATGCGGCGGGCAGCAAAAGCATCGGTCACTTGCGACAGACGCTTGGTCTGCTGCTCGATGGCGTAACCATCGGTACCTTTCATCAGTTCGGCCAGTTCCTGCAATTGCAGGTCGATAACCATGCGCTCTTCGGCGTCAAGCAAACGCTCGCCATCCACCTCAAGAGCACCCTGCACGGCTTCGATCAGACGCTGGGCATCGACTTGCTGTTCACGCAGAACGCGAGCGACCTTGTCGTCATTGGCGTGCCGGAACGAGTCCTTGAGCATCTTGGCGATTTCGCCGTCGGTCAGACCGTAGGAAGGCTTGACCTGAATGCTCGCCTCAACGCCCGAACCGAGTTCGCGGGCGGAAACGCTGAGCAGACCGTCAGCGTCGACCTGGAAGGTCACGCGAATCTTCGCCGCACCCGCGACCATCGCTGGAATGCCACGCAATTCGAAACGCGCCAGCGAGCGGCAGTCACTGATCAACTCACGCTCGCCTTGCAGCACGTGAATCGCCATTGCCGACTGGCCATCTTTATAAGTGGTGAAGTCCTGAGCACGGGCGACGGGGATGGTGGTGTTGCGCGGAATCACCTTCTCCATCAGACCGCCCATGGTTTCCAGCCCCAGGGACAGCGGAATCACGTCGAGCAGCAGCAGTTCGCCGCCATCGCGTTTGTTGCCGGCCAACGTATCGGCCTGGATCGCGGCACCGATGGCCACCACTTGATCCGGGTCGATTTCGGTCAACGGCTCACGACCAAAGGCTTCGGCAACCGCTTCGCGAACGCGCGGGACGCGAGTCGAACCGCCGACCATGACCACGGCATGCACGTCTTCCAGCTCGATGCCGGAATCACGAACAGCACGGCGGCAGGCTTTCAGGCTGCGCGAGACCATCGGCTCGATCAGCGCATCGAAGGCTTCGCGGGTCAGCTGTGCTTTCCAGTCGCCATAGGCAACTTCAACACTGGCCACATCGGTCAGGGCTTCTTTGGCCGCGCAAGCGGTTTGCAGCAGATTACGTTGCGCGCCTGGATCGAGATCGGCGGACAGGCCCGCGCTCTCGATGATCCAGCTGGCAATCGCATGATCGAAATCATCGCCGCCCAGCGCGCTATCGCCGCCAGTGGCGAGAACTTCAAACACACCGCCAGTCAGACGCAGAATCGATATATCGAAAGTGCCGCCGCCCAGGTCATAGATCGCGACCAGGCCTTCGGCGTGCTGATCCAGACCGTAAGCCACAGCGGCCGCGGTCGGCTCATTGAGCAGGCGCAGCACGTTCAGACCGGCCAATTGGGCCGCATCCTTGGTGGCCTGGCGCTGAGCATCGTCGAAATACGCCGGAACGGTGATCACCGCGCCAACCAGTTCGCCACCCAAGGTCGCTTCAGCACGCTGGCGCAACACTTTGAGGATTTCGGCGGAGACTTCGACCGGGCTTTTCGGGCCCTGCACGGTATCGATGAACGGCATGTGCGATTCGCCGCCGACAAAGCGGTATGGCAGTTGCTCGCCCAATTGCTTGACGTCGGAAAGACCACGACCCATCAAGCGCTTGACCGACAGCACAGTGTTCAAAGGATCGGAAGCGGCAGCCAGTTTGGCCGACTCGCCGACTTCGACACGGTCGGAGTGGTAACGCACGGCAGACGGCAGGATGACCTGCCCGTTTGCGTCGGCCAGCGGCTCGGAAAGACCACTGCGCAACGCAGCGACCAGCGAATTGGTAGTACCCAAGTCGATCCCCACAGCCAGGCGACGCTGGTGCGGTTGAGGACTTTGGCCGGGTTCGGCGATCTGCAGTAGGGCCATCGTGATCAGGACTTATCTGTATATCAGGCGTGCGACCGGAGCGGCACTGGGTTAATCGTCGAGGCGCTCTTCTAACTGGCGCACTTCGTAGGTCAGCTTGTCGAGGAACTGCATGCGCCGCATCAGGCGTTCGGCCTGATCACGTTGCGCTGCATCGTCCCAACAGGCTGCAAAACTTTCGTTGAGTTCTTCCTGGGCCACTTTCAAGCGACGCTTGAACACCGCGACGCCGTCGAGATCGGCACTGTCCTGGAGGTCTTCGAGCTCTTCGCGCCATTGCATCTGCTGCAAAAGAAACTCGGGATCATGGACCGTGACTTCCATCGGCACTTCATGCCCACTGACCTTCAGCAGGTAGCGCGCACGCTGGGGCGGGCTCTTGAGCACCTGATAAGCCTCGTTGAGGCCGGCAGATTGCTCAAGCGCCAACCGCTGCTCGCGCTCGGAAGCATCGGCAAAGCGGTCAGGATGAACACCACGCGCCAACTCACGGTAGCGTGTGGCCAACTGCTCGAGATCCAGACGGAAGCTCGGTTGCAGCTCGAATAAAGCGAAATGACAAGGAGTACCCACGACAAGCCTCAGATGTTGAAGCTTTCGCCGCAGCCACACTCACCGCGTACGTTGGGGTTGTTGAACTTGAAGCCTTCGTTCAACCCTTCCTTGACGAAATCGAGCTCGGTGCCGTCCAGGTAAGCCAGGCTTTTCGGGTCGATAATCACTTTTTCGCCGTGACTTTCGAACACCTGATCCTCTGCAACCACCTCGTCGACAAACTCCAGCACGTAGGCAAGGCCGGAACAACCTGTGGTGCGAACACCCAGACGAATCCCTTCACCCTTGCCGCGCCCGTCGAGGGAGCGCCGCACGTGTCGAGCAGCCGCTTCTGTCATGCTGATAGCCATCGGTGACTCCTTACTCGTCGCCAAATCCTGAAAGTCAGATCAAGCCTTTCTTCTGCTTGTAATCGCGAACAGCCGCCTTGATAGCGTCTTCAGCGAGTACCGAGCAGTGAATCTTCACTGGCGGCAGGGCCAGTTCTTCGGCCAGCTGGGTGTTCTTGATGGTTTCCGCTTCGTCCAGGGTCTTGCCCTTCATCCACTCGGTAGCGAGGGAGCTGGAGGCGATTGCCGAACCGCAGCCGTAGGTCTTGAACTTGGCATCTTCGATGATGCCCTGATCGTTGACCTTGATCTGCAGACGCATCACGTCGCCGCACGCTGGTGCGCCAACCATGCCAGTGCCGACATCCGGGTCTTCGGCATTCATCTTGCCGACGTTACGCGGGTTTTCGTAGTGGTCGATGACCTTTTCGCTGTAAGCCATGGTTCTAATCCTCACTCATCAGGGCCGCTCTTGAGGCCCTGTAGCTGCGCTGCGTCAGTCGCCGCGTCGCTACAGGATCTGTATCTGGCGGCTTCTATATTTAGTGTGCCGCCCACTCGATCTTCGAGATATCGACGCCGTCTTTGTACATGTCCCACAGCGGCGACAAAGTGCGCAGCTTGGTAACGGCCTCGCAGACTTTCTGCGCGGCGTAGTCGATTTCTTCTTCGGTGGTGAAACGGCCGAAGGTGAAGCGGATCGAGCTGTGTGCCAGTTCGTCGTTGCGGCCCAGGGCGCGCAGTACGTACGAAGGCTCAAGCGATGCCGAGGTGCACGCCGAACCGGACGAAACCGCCAGATCCTTGAGCGCCATGATCAGCGACTCGCCCTCAACGTAGTTGAAGCTCAGGTTCAGGTTGTGCGGAACGCGGGCAGTCAGGCTGCCGTTGACATACAGCTCTTCCAGATGCTCGACCTGCTTGTAGAAGCGGTCGCTCAGGGCTTTGATGCGCACGTTTTCAGCAGCCATGTCTTCCTTGGCCACACGGAACGCTTCGCCCATGCCGACGATCTGGTGGGTCGCCAGAGTACCGGAACGCATGCCGCGCTCATGACCGCCGCCGTGCATGGTCGCTTCGATGCGCACACGCGGCTTGCGGCTCACGTACAGCGCGCCGATGCCTTTAGGGCCGTAGGTCTTGTGGGCAGAGAACGACATCATGTCGACTTTCAGTTTCGACAGATCGATGTCGACCTTGCCGGTGGACTGAGCAGCGTCAACGTGGAACAGGATGCCTTTGGCGCGAAGCATCTCGCCGATGGCTTCGATGTCGTTGATGGTGCCGATTTCGTTGTTCACATGCATCGCCGACACAAGAATGGTGTCTTCACGCAGCGCGGCTTCGATCATTGCCGGAGTCACCAGACCATCGGTCTGCGGCTCGAGGTAGGTCACTTCGAAACCTTCACGCTCCAGTTGGCGCATGGTGTCGAGGACAGCCTTGTGCTCAATCTTGGTGGTGATCAGGTGTTTGCCCTTGGAGGCGTAGAAATGTGCCGCACCTTTGATCGCCAGGTTGTTGGACTCGGTGGCGCCGGAGGTCCAGACGATTTCACGCGGGTCGGCATTGACCAGATCGGCCACCTGACGACGGGCGTTTTCGACGGACTCTTCAGCTTTCCAGCCGAACACGTGGGAACGGGACGCCGGGTTACCGAAGTTTCCGTCGACCAGCAGGCATTCACTCATTTTTTGCGCAACGCGCGGATCGACCGGTGTGGTCGCAGAGTAATCAAGGTAAATCGGCAATTTCATGGACTATCTCCTAAATCAGGGCTGGCGTGCCGCTGGCTCTACGGCTGTCATTCGACGGCGGACGCTTCAATCTTGTCCAGGCGTTGCGCCTTGCTGTTGCAACGGCGCTGGTCCTGACGCTGGGCTACTTCTTGCACCTCACGGCGAGTCACAAGATCAGCCAAGCTGATACCACTTAGAAATTCGTGAATCTGCAGGCTCAGATCGCACCACAGATGATGTGTCAGGCAAGTGTCGCCGGAATGGCAATCACCCTGCCCCCCGCACTTGGTGGCATCGACCGATTCGTTCACCGCGTCGATCACCTGGGCGACCTGAATGCCCTGCATGTCGCGGGACAACTGGTAGCCACCACCCGGACCGCGAACGCTGGAAACCAGGTTACTGCGGCGCAGCTTGGCAAAAAGCTGTTCGAGATAGGACAGGGAAATGCCTTGGCGCTCGGAGATATCGGCCAGGGACACCGGCCCGTGCTGCGCGTGCAACGCCAGATCAAGCATGGCGGTCACGGCGTATCGGCCTTTTGTAGTCAGTCGCATGGACAATTACCACGGAGTTCAGAATGGGGCGAGTATGCAATTCCCGAGTATTTAAGTCAACTATAAGACCTAGTGCTTTAGTCGGGTTTACCCGCGAAAGAGCGCGCGCATCATAGCAAAGGCAGGCCGTTAACAGCCAGAGGTACCGCGTTACCGTTCTTCGCGAGCAGGCTCGCTCCCACACTGGAATGCAATCCCCCGTGGGAGCGAGCCTGCTCGCGACAGCAGCGGTGCGGTTTAGCTGGCCTGACTCTGATCCTTGCCCTTCACGCAGGCGAAGTCTTCTTCGCGCAGCTCAGGCAGATCTTTCGCACAGTAATTACTGCCCAGATCCTTCAATGCGCCGCACATACCTTCCAGCCGCCCGTCCACCGCTTGCAGGTGGTCGAGCAACTGACCGATGGCGCGCGCCACCGGGTCGGGCATGTCTTCGCTGACACCATAGGCATCGAAACCGATCTTCTCGGCCATGGCCTTGCGCTTGGCGTCCTGCTCCTCATCGGATTTGACGATGATTCGACCCGGAATGCCCACGACTGTAGCGCCCGGCGGTACTTCTTTGGTCACCACCGCGTTGGAGCCGACCTTGGCACCGGCACCGACCGTGAACGGGCCGAGCACCTTGGCGCCAGCGCCCACGACAACGCCGTCGCCCAGTGTCGGGTGACGCTTGCCTTTGTTCCAGCTCGTGCCACCCAGGGTCACACCCTGATAAATGGTCACGTCATCACCAATCTCGGCGGTTTCGCCAATGACGATCCCCATACCGTGATCGATGAAAAAACGCCGACCGACCTTGGCGCCCGGATGAATTTCGATCCCGGTCAACCAGCGACCGAAGTTCGACACCAATCGCGCCAGCCATTTCAGCTCATTGCGCCAGAGCATGCCTGCCAATCGATGAATCCAGATGGCGTGCATGCCGGGGTAGCAGGTCAGGACTTCAAAAGCGTTACGCGCCGCCGGGTCTCGATGGAATACGCTCTGGATATCTTCACGCAAACGCTCAAACATCATTCAGTCCTTCCGCTTTAGAAGCTCACCACGGGCCGCTTTTTGGGTTTCCGTGAGGATGCCACGCAATATATTCATTTCCGCCCGGCTGACCGAGCTGCGTCCGTACAACCGGCGCAGGCGCGCCATCAAGTGCCGCGGTTTTTCCGGATCGAGGAATTCGATAGCGACCAGCGTCTGCTCCAGATGCTCATAGAATCGCTCAAGCTCATCCATGGTCGCCAGCTCGGCGCTTTTCACCGAGGCCACTTCTTCTTTCTCGATCTTGCTCGGCTGACCTTGTGCCGCCAGCCAGGCCATACGCACTTCATAGCTCAACACCTGCACCGCCGCCCCCAGATTCAGCGAACTGAACTCAGGATCGGAGGGGATATGCACGTGAAAGTGACATCGCTGCAGCTCGTCATTGGTCAGGCCGGAATCTTCACGACCGAACACCAAAGCGATTTCCGCGCCTTGCCCGGCCTCCTCAACCACTTTGGTTCCGCATTCGCGCGGATCCAGCAGCGGCCAGGGGATACGGCGGTCACGAGCACTGGTGCCAAGCACCAGATTGCAACCGACCAAGGCATCTTCAAGAGTGGCGACGACTTGGGCATTTTCAAGGATGTCACCGGCACCGGAGGCGCGAGCATCGGCCTCGTGGTGCGGAAACAGGCGCGGCTCGACCAGCACCAAGCGCGACAGACCCATGTTTTTCATGGCGCGCGCGGCCCCGCCGATGTTGCCGGGGTGGCTGGTATTGACCAGGACGACACGAATGTTCTGCAGCAAGGGAGGCGCTCTCGGACACAGGAAAGGGGTGCAAATCTTACAGAACAGCCTACCGTTAAGCTATGAAAGCGAACAGCGACCTTCACCTGAAGAAAAGTTCTGATAGAATGCGCGGCTTTCTTTAACAACCTTAGGTGACACATCCATGCAGCCCATGCTGAATATCGCGCTGCGCGCCGCCCGCAGCGCCAGTGAACTGATCTTCCGCTCCATCGAGCGCCTGGATACCATCAAGGTCGACGAAAAAGACGCCAAGGATTATGTATCCGAGGTGGACCGCGCCGCCGAGCAGAAAATCATCGACGCGCTGCGCAAGGCTTACCCGAACCACTCGATCCGTGGCGAAGAGACCGGCATGCACGCCGGTACCGGTATCGAAGGCGAAGAATACCTGTGGATCATTGATCCGCTGGACGGCACCACCAACTTCCTGCGTGGCATTCCTCACTTCGCTGTCAGCATCGCCTGCAAATATCGCGGTCGCCTGGAACACGCTGTTGTTCTGGACCCGGTTCGCCAGGAAGAATTCACCGCCAGCCGTGGTCGCGGCGCTCAACTGAACGGTCGCCGCCTGCGCGTCAGCGGTCGCACCAGCCTCGACGGCGCCCTGTTGGGCACTGGCTTCCCGTTCCGTGACGACCAGATGGACAACCTCGAGAACTACCTGGGCATGTTCCGCGCTCTGGTTGGCCAGACCGCCGGCATCCGCCGTGCTGGCTCGGCAAGCCTCGACCTGGCTTATGTGGCTGCCGGTCGTTTCGATGCATTCTGGGAGTCGGGCCTGTCCGAGTGGGACATGGCTGCAGGCGCCCTGCTGATTCAAGAAGCTGGCGGCCTGGTGAGCGACTTCACCGGTGGTCACGACTTCCTTGAAAAAGGCCACATCGTTGCCGGCAACACCAAATGCTTCAAGGCAGTGCTGACGGCGATCCAGCCGCACCTACCGGCTTCGCTGAAGCGCTAAGCTTTTCGCGAAATGAAAAAAGCACCCTTCGGGGTGCTTTTTTATGCCTGAAATTCAACATTCCCCCTGTAGGAGCTGCCGAAGGCTGCGATCTTTTGATTCTGGTTTTTAAAAACAGGATCAAAAGATCGCAGCCTTCGACAGCTCCTACATTGGGTATCAGGTGATCACCGACAGATCCGTCGGCTGACAAGAATACGGGCACAAAAAAAGCACCCCGAAGGGTGCTTCTCTTTAAACGACCAGGCCGTTACTGACCTGGCTCATTCTGCGACAGGACCAGTTTGCCTTCCTTGTCGACCGGAATCTGGTTGCCCGGATCACGATCCATACGCACTTTGCCTTCCTTGCCATCCAGCGAGTAACGCACGTCGTAACCGACAACCTTGTCACTGATGTCGTTTACGGTGTTACAGCGAGTCTGTGTCGTGGTGTAGGTGTCACGACCCTGCATACCTTCCTGAACCTTGTTACCGGCATAACCGCCACCGACCGCGCCGGCCACAGTGGCAATCTTCTTGCCGTTGCCGCCGCCGATCTGGTTACCCAGCAAGCCACCCGCTACGGCACCGATGGCGGTACCGAGAATCTGGTGTTGATCCTTGACCGGCGCCTGCCGGGTCACTGCTACGTCCTTGCACACTTCACGTGGCGTCTTGATCTGTGTCTTGACCGGTTCAACGGCTAATACTTGCGCATACTCAGGGCCGCTTTTAACCAGGCTGTAGGTGGCAACAGCACCCCCGGCAGTCACACCGACAGCACCCAATACCGCACCAACCAGCAACGACTTGTTCACATGAACCTCCTGACCATCACATGCGGGACGGGCCCGCGCTTCTCCCAGCCTTGGAGCATAAAAAAAGGCGCGAGTTCAACTCGCGCCTTTTTTGGCTGACTACTGGAAAAACGATGGCCGTTTATGGACGGTCGTCGACTTCCTTCTCGGTGTTAGCCGGTGGAATCAGGTCTTCGGTCGTCAGGTTCAGCCAGATCAGCACCACGTTAGCGATGTAGATCGACGAGTAAGTACCCGCCAGAACACCGATGAACAGGGCAATCGAGAAGCCGAACAGGTTGTCGCCACCAAAGAACAGCAGCGCAGCGATCGCCAGCAAGGTCGAAATCGACGTCGCCATGGTGCGCAGCAGGGTCTGGGTGGTCGAGATGTTGATGTTCTCGATCAGCGTTGCCTTGCGCAGTACACGGAAGTTCTCACGAACCCGGTCGAATACCACAATGGTGTCGTTCAGCGAGTAACCGATGATCGCCAGCACCGCTGCCAGTACTGTCAGATCGAAAGTGATCTGGAAGAACGACAGGATACCGATGGTCACGATCACGTCGTGGATCAGCGAAACGATAGCGCCGACCGCGAATTTCCACTGAAAGCGGAAAGCCAGGTAGATCAGGATGCCGCCGAGCGCCAGCAGCATGCCGAGGCCACCCTGGTCGCGCAGCTCTTCACCGACCTGCGGGCCGACGAACTCGACACGCTTGACCATCGCCGGGTTGTCGCCGCCAACCTTCAGCAGCGCCTCCGCGACCTGATGGCCCAGCTGCGGGTCTTCACCCGGCATCCGCACCAGCAGATCAGTCGTCGCACCGAAGCTCTGCACGATGGCTTCGTGGTAACCCGAACTCACCAGCTGCTCGCGCACCTTGGTGACATCGGCCGGACGCTCGTAGGTCAGCTCGATGAGCGTACCGCCGGTGAAGTCCAGACCCCAGTTCATGCCCTTGGTGACGACACTGAACATAGCCAGCAGGGTGAGGAATACTGTGACGCCGAACGCGAAGTTGCGAACGCCCATGAAGTTGATTGTACGTAACATGGCAGCCCCTTAAATCCACAACTTCTTGAAGTCACGTCCGCCGAAGATCAGGTTGACCATTGCGCGGGTCACCATGATGGCCGTGAACATCGAGGTAAAGATCCCGAGGGACATGGTCACTGCGAAACCTTTGACCGGGCCTGTGCCCATCGCAAAGAGAATCCCGCCGACCAACAGAGTGGTCAGGTTGGCGTCGAGAATCGCGGTGAATGCCCGGCCGAAGCCTTCGTTGATTGCGCGCTGCACGGACATGCCCGCGGCGATCTCTTCACGTATCCGCGAGAAGATCAGCACGTTGGCGTCGACCGCCATACCCATGGTCAAGACGATACCGGCGATACCCGGCAGGGTCAGCGTTGCACCCAGCAGCGACATCAGCGCCAGCAGCAACACCATGTTCACCGACAGAGCGACAGTGGCGATGATGCCGAAGAAGCGATAGATCGCGATGATGAACAGAGACACGAACAACATGCCCCACAACGACGCATCGATACCCTTGGTGATGTTGTCAGCACCCAGGCTCGGGCCGATTGTGCGCTCTTCAGCGAAGTACATTGGAGCCGCCAGACCGCCGGCACGCAGCAGCAGCGCCAGCTCGGACGACTCACCCTGACCGTTCAGGCCAGTGATACGGAACTGAGCACCCAGCGGCGACTGGATGGTCGCCAGGCTGATGATCTTCTTCTCTTCCTTGAACGTCTGCACCGCGACGTCTTTTTCGACGCCATTCACCATTTGCTTGGTGTAAGTGGTGACCGGACGCTGCTCAATGAAGATCACAGCCATGCTGCGACCGACGTTGCTGCGGGTCGCACGGCTCATCAGCTCGCCACCGTGACCATCCAGACGGATGTTCACTTCAGGCGTGCCGTGCTCGCCGAAACCAGCCTTGGCGTCGGTTACCTGGTCACCCGTGATGATCAGGCCGCGCTCGATCTGCGCCGAAGGACGATTGCCTTCACGGAACTCGAAAGTTTCGGAAGTGGCTTTCGAAGCGCCAGGCTCTGCAGCCAGACGGAACTCAAGGTTGGCCGTCTTGCCGAGAATACGCTTGGCTTCGGCAGTGTCCTGCACGCCCGGCAGCTCAACCACGATGCGGTTGGCGCCCTGACGCTGGACGATCGGTTCAGCAACACCCAGCTCGTTGACGCGGTTACGTACCGTGGTCAAGTTCTGCTTGATGGAGTATTCACGGATTTCCGCCAGCTTGGCCGGGGTCATCGCCAGACGCAGCACCGGTTGACCATTGAGGTCGGCCGGAACAATGTCGAAATCGTTGAAGTTCTTGCGGATCAGCGCACGGGCCTGTTCGCGGGAATCTTCATCGCTGAAGCCCAGCTGAATGGCACCATTGAGCTGCGGCAGACTGCGATAACGCAGCTTCTCTTTGCGCAGCAGGCTCTTGACGTCGCCTTCGTAGACTTTCAGGCGTGCATCGAGGGCTTTATCCATGTCCACTTCCAGCAGGAAGTGCACACCACCGGACAAGTCCAGACCCAGCTTCATCGGGTGCGCGCCCAGGTTGCGCAGCCATTGCGGGGTGGTCTGTGCCAGGTTCAGCGCGACGACGTAGTCATCACCCAATGCCTTGCGCACAACGTCTTTGGCCGGCAGCTGATCTTCAGCCTTGGTCAGACGGATCAGACCGCCCTTGCCGTTCGCCGCCAGCGTGGCAGCCTTGACGTTGATCCCGGATTCTTTCAGCGCGGTGCTTACGCGATCCAGATCGGCCTGATTGACCTGCAGTGCCGTGCTGGCGCCGCTGACCTGAATGGCCGGGTCATCAGGATAAAGATTGGGAGCGGAATAAATCAGACCGACCGCCAGCACCGCCAGGATCAGAATGTATTTCCACAGAGGGTATTTGTTCAGCATCACGCCGCCCGTTATGAACGCGGGGCGCCTTGCGCGCCCCGTCGATTGAGTAGAAGTTGGAACCTTAGATCGCTTTCAGCGTGCCTTTTGGCAGCGTGGCGGCGATGGCGCCTTTCTGGAACTTCATTTCCACGGTGTCGGAAACTTCCAGAACCACGAAGTCATCGGCCACTTTGGTGATCTTGCCGGCGATGCCGCCGGTGGTGACCACTTCGTCGCCCTTCTGCAGGCTGCTCAGCAGGTTTTTCTGCTCTTTGGCGCGCTTGGCCTGTGGGCGCCAGATCATCAGGTAGAAGATGACCAGGAAGCCGACCAGGAAAATCCACTCGAAGCCGCCGCCCATTGGGCCTGCAGCAGCCGGTGCAGCAGCGTCAGCCATGGCGTTAGAGATAAAAAAGCTCATTTAGCACTCCAGTTGCAAATGTTGAATCTTGGGGTCAGAAAACTCAGTCCAAAGGCGGAACGGGGAGCCCGCGTTTGGCGTAGAAGGCATCGACAAAGGCGGCCAATGTACCCTGTTGAATAGCCTCGCGCAAACCAGCCATCAGCACCTGATAATGGCGCAAGTTATGGATGGTATTGAGCATGCTTCCCAGCATTTCGCCGCACTTGTCCAGGTGATGCAGATAAGCGCGGGAGAAGTTCTGGCAGGTATAGCAATCGCAGGTCGGATCGAGCGGCGATTCATCATGGCGATGGAACGCGTTACGGATCTTCAGCACGCCTGTATCAATGAACAGATGCCCGTTGCGGGCATTACGGGTTGGCATCACGCAATCGAACATGTCCACACCGCGGCGCACACCCTCAACCAGATCTTCCGGTTTGCCAACGCCCATAAGGTAACGAGGTTTGTCAGCCGGCATCATGCCCGGCAGATAATCGAGCACCTTGATCATCTCGTGCTTCGGTTCGCCCACCGACAGACCGCCAATGGCCAGGCCATCAAAGCCGATCTTGTCGAGACCTTCAAGCGAGCGCATGCGCAGATCCTGGTGCATGCCGCCCTGGACGATGCCGAACAGTGCAGCGGTATTCTCGCCGTGAGCATTCTTCGAACGCTGAGCCCAGCGCAACGACAGCTCCATCGACACACGGGCGACATCTTCGTCAGCCGGGTACGGCGTGCATTCGTCGAAAATCATCACGACATCGGAACCGAGATCGCGCTGAACCTGCATCGACTCTTCCGGCCCCATGAACACTTTCGCGCCGTCGACCGGAGAGGCAAAGGTCACGCCCTCTTCCTTGATCTTGCGCATGGCGCCGAGGCTGAACACCTGGAAGCCACCGGAGTCGGTCAGGATCGGGCCCTTCCACTGCATGAAATCGTGCAGGTCGCCGTGCTCCTTGATCACTTGGGTGCCAGGACGCAGCCACAGGTGAAAGGTGTTACCCAGGATCATTTCCGCGCCGGTGGCGACGATGTCACGCGGCAACATGCCCTTGACCGTGCCGTAAGTACCGACCGGCATGAAGGCCGGAGTCTCGACGGTGCCACGCGGGAAGGTCAGACGACCACGACGGGCCTTGCCATCGGTGGCAAGCAGCTCGAACGACATACGACAGGTGCGACTCATACTGTTTCCTCTGGGTCCGATTCACTAGGGGCAGTCGGCGCGGGATTTCGGGTGATGAACATCGCATCACCGTAGCTGAAAAAGCGGTAACCGTTTTCGACGGCAGCCTTATAGGCGGCCATGGTTTCGGGATAACCGGCGAAGGCCGAAACCAGCATCAACAGCGTGGATTCAGGCAAATGGAAATTGGTCACCAGAGCATCGACCACATGGAACGGTCGGCCCGGGAAGATAAAGATATCGGTGTCGCCACTGAACGGCTTGAGCACGCCATCGCGCGCCGCACTCTCCAGCGAACGCACGCTGGTGGTGCCCACGGCAATCACTCGACCACCGCGAGCACGACACGCGGCGACTGCATCGACCACGTCCTGGCCGACTTCCAGCCACTCGGTGTGCATGTGGTGATCTTCAAGCTTTTCGACGCGCACTGGCTGGAATGTACCGGCGCCAACGTGCAACGTGACGAATGTGGTCTCGACGCCTTTGGCGGCAATCGCCTCCATCAAGGCCTGATCGAAATGCAGCCCCGCCGTCGGCGCCGCCACCGCGCCCAGGCGCTCGGCATACACCGTCTGATAACGCTCGCGATCCGAGCCTTCATCCGGGCGGTCTATATAAGGAGGCAACGGCATGTGCCCGACGCGATCAAGCAGCGGCAACACTTCTTCGTCAAAGCCCAACTCGAACAACGCGTCGTGACGCGCGAGCATCTCGGCTTCGCCACCGCCGTCGATGAGAATCTTCGAACCCGGCTTCGGCGACTTGCTTGAACGCACATGCGCCAGTACGCGATGCGTATCGAGTACCCGTTCGATGAGTATTTCCAGCTTGCCACCGGACGCTTTCTGCCCGAACAGCCGCGCCGGAATCACCCGGGTATTGTTGAACACCATCAAATCGCCCGAGCGCAAATGCTCAAGCAAATCAGTGAATTGACGGTGTGCCAGAGCACCGCTGACCCCATCAAGGGTCAACAGGCGACTACCGCGACGCTCGGCCAAAGGGTGGCGGGCGATCAGCGAATCAGGGAGTTCGAAGGTAAAGTCAGCAACGCGCATGATGGGGTTCGTCTAGCAGGGGCCGAAAGTCTAGCGGAAATATCGAAAATTGACCATGAAACGTGATTGACCAACGGTAATCTCATCTCTATACTTCGCCGCCATTGAGCCCTGATGGCGGAATTGGTAGACGCGGCGGATTCAAAATCCGTTTTCGAAAGGAGTGGGAGTTCGAGTCTCCCTCGGGGCACCATATAGCTGTATCTGAGAGTCTCTACCAGTCTCTCAGACCCAAAGAAACCGGCCACTTGGCCGGTTTTTTTGTGCCTGCCTGTCTACCCCTGTCCATCCTTATCCGTTGTATCCCTGTATCCCTACTTGTATCCCGAGAAAAGTACCGAACTTTGGGATACAAGGATGAAGCGCGCAGATATCAAGCGTCGGCCTCTCGCAGATACCACACTCGCGGGACTGGAGCCGGAATCAAAGGAATACCGAGAGCTGGATGGAAATGGCCTCTACTTCAGGGTCAAACCTGATGGAGGTAAATCCTGGCAGCTCCGCTATAAACGCCCGGCGGGTAATTGGGCGTGGATGGGGCTTGGGGGTTACCCAGAGGTAAGCGGCGCGCTAGCGAGAGACAAAGCTGCCGAACTACGCAAAGTAGTGAGCAGTGGTGCTGACCCCCTCGAACAAAAGCGATCAGCTAAAGCGGCAATAGATGCAGCTAAAACTCGAACCTTCCGAGCGGCTGCTGACGCTTGGTTAAAGGCGAAAGAAGAAAAGGGTCTGGCTCCGTCCACACTCAATAAGATTCGCACGTACCTCGACAAGGACATTCTTCCAGCGCTCGGAGACAAACCTCTCGACGAAATAACCCGTACAGATTGCGCGGACCTGCAAGCATCCATAGAAGCGCGGGACGCCCACAACGTAGCGGAAAAGTGTCGCACCTGGGTCAATCAGATATTCGGTCGAGCCATCGGTTTAGGCTTAACCGAGAACGACCCGGGAAGCCGGCTCCGCGATATCGCAGCTCAAGCACCGAAAACTCAACAGCACCCTCATTTGTTGGAGCCTGAGCTTGGCGACTTTCTGAACGCGCTGCGACATACACCAAGCAGACTGACTGCTCGAACAGCAGCGTGGCTGTGCATATGGACGGCATCGCGACCGGGAACCCGCGGGACTGTGCTAGCGAAAAGGTACCCATCTTAGTGAACAGGTGAACCGGGTGAACTCACAGTTCACCAGTGCAATTGGGTAATTGCACAGACTTGCCCACCCATTTGCATTCGACCTGACCAGTCATTTGCATCGGATTTGACCAGTACGAGCCGTCGACATGACCGGTAGAGAACGACCCATAGCAGCGGTCTGAGCTGGCATCGGTTAAGATCCTCAACGTCTTTTCGACAATGCCGACTTTAAACGAGGGAGTTCCATGACAAGGATGGCCGCTGTTTTCACTTTACTGAGTTGTATGGCTTCGGCCTCGGCATTGGGGGCGTCTAGTTGTCCGTTCCCAGAGGGGATGCAGGCGTCTATCGGCGCATCGAAGCAGGTCATCGAGGCCAGACACGCCGGTGTCGCTAAGGATGATCTGCTCACCAGGATGTCGCCAGGGCTCAACGGGCAGATGTCCCAGCTGTTAAACAATATCGTCGACGAGGTTTACGATCATCCGGCTCTGCTACCCGAGGTGTATGCGGCCTATCGGTTCGAGCACTGCTTTGTTTCGCAGCAACACGCTGAGCAGGTGGCGGCCATGAAGTTTGCCGATGCCTATCCGCTGCTGAAGAAATGCGAACAGTTGCACCCAGAAGGGACCCGACCTCCTTGTGCAATGCGCGTAGTGCATACGGTGACCGGAATTCCCGAGTAAACCATCCGGCGCAATCGATTCATTGACGTGTTAAGTCCTTAGCCAATCTGTTGCGTCGACCAGTTGAATCCACAACCCCAAGCGGACGGTTCACAGAAAGTGTAAAGCGAATTTTGCGCGCTTTTTACTGAGGCACTAGCTCCGACCACAAAATACTGCGCCCGATCCCCCTCATTAGCGTTCCGTAGTCTTCAAACTTACCGACGTTGACTTCCTCTTGTCTTTTCCAGGTCGCTTCACATTCCTCGCAGACCCACAGCAAGATATTCGTAGAGCGGATACGCATAGCTTGGACTGAACCTTGACCGCATCTTTTGCACTCAACCGGCATTCTAATAATCTCGACTTATTTTCCGACGCAAACCAGACCGAAGTGTCCGCCTTTGGCCGTTCTCTGCCAATCAGCAACAAAAAGGGGCATCTTTACCATCGCGGTAACGATGCCACTTTTTCGTCAGGATCCTTTCAATTTCAACGTTGAAATTTCAGTAAGGTGGGATGTCTGTCGCTAGCAAGATGTCGCGGGTTTCCGACCCCGTATCCTCAGGATATCGTCAGGGTCCCCACCGCCTTTTTCTGTAACCCACCCGAGATCTCAGATGAGTAACCTCCAGAAGCTAATCGCAGACGCCCTGTCCGGCTCATCCTTTCAGGAAAAAATCTCTGATGACGGTTGGCAGGCAATCGCTAAGCAATGTGGCGCCCCCGAGATCGAAGAGATCGAACAGCGTATTGCCAGGTTACGTGCAGAGCTGGAAACGGTTGAGGAGTGGGACGGAGATACCCAAGATGACATACATCTCGCGATTTCCAGATTTACCCGATTACTGAGGTCCGCGAAAGCACGGTAACGTTGCTGCCAGCGACAGAACCACAAGGATTGAACATGAATAAATTCCTCGTAGGATTCACCTACCACGAGCCAGAACGGTGGGCCTTGTTTCAAAAAGGCATCATTGAAGACTGCGAGTCATCCACAGGTATTTACGTCGCGGCCTCCACTGCAGGTAAAGCAATTGCATGGGCAGAGCGTATTGCTGAGGAACTCCTGCGGGCATCCAACTCAGACCCTAAGCTTGACTGGAAGTCGTTGGGTTACGAGTGCTGGGCCGTGGACGATCCGAGCGACTCCGACTGGAGTCATTGCCTCGCCTTTTTTCAATCCGTCGAGGTCGGCGTTTTCCCAGATTTTGTGAATATGGGTGCGAGTGCGTACGGAAAGTGGGCCGAGGACCATGGGGTTTTTCCTACTTAATCCTGCAAGCCCCGGTAACGCCTTCACTCAATAGCTGATTTCCCCAGCAGCGCATACCTTCAGTTGGAATATGTATGACCCCAGAATGGATCGGTCGCGGCAAAACCGTCGCACAGTTGATACAAGAACTTCGCTCTTTCGAGGATCAGAGTCTGGAGGTCCGCATTTCCATTGATGGGGGCGAATCCTCACAGCCTATTTCTCTTGTTACGAAGAAAGGAGGATATGCCGTGCTCGAGAATCACCAGGACACGCCCACAATCGTTCGTCACGGAGGCTAACGACCGGGCGTTTCAGAGAGCGACAAAGTAAGCGGCGCGATGCACCCTGTATGCCCACGTGTGTGCCTAACCAAACCACGGCAGGTCGTCCCCTTATAAACCGGGCCTCACAGCCTCCAGTTCAAACGACGCTTGGTCTATCGAAAGGTTTGCATGGCACCCTATGGACTATTCATACTAAGCCCAGCAAAAGAGACCATGTATCCCTACATGTATCCCTACATGTATCCCGAAATAGCAAACCTCTCTGTAGGGCTTGAGTTTACTGGAACACTACAGTCTCCCTCGGACACCAAAATCAAGAAAGGTCTTGCCTAGGCAAGGCCTTTTTTTTCGTCTGTAGAAAACCGGTAGCCTTCGGCTAAATGATTTTCAGATACAAGCAGCCTGGCCGCAGCATGAGATCACGTCTCAAGGTTGGGCGCTGGCACGGATTGACCACTCGCCCCAAACAACCGCTCAGCTATCTTCCGACCTCGCTGCATGCCTTCATCTGTCAACCAGATCGACTTGTTCCTGTTCACCGGATTACTGATGAAACCCTGCTCATGCAATCGGTTCATGATCACGAAGTCGAAGCCTTTCCAGGCATTGCCGTCATCTGAACTTAAGGCTGCCAACAGGGCGAGCACGGCATCCTCCATCAGCTTGTCGTCGTATTCCATGGTCGTAACTCCGCTTGCGTTCAACAGTTAACGTCGAGTTTGTGGGGGCACAATTCAGATTCCCATTCGACCGGGCCTGTACCCGTAGCCCTTATCGAACGGGGCTATTTAATTCTGCATCTCTCAACATCATCCTGTGTTCTCAGCGCCGTATCGAGCCCCAGTCGATACCGACAGTAATCGATGATCATTTTTCGCTCCTCGTCCGTAAGCCGTTCCACTTGCCTGATCTCCCCGTCGTTGGCGTGGATGTTGTGAAACCTCATCTGCCACGTCGGATGCTTTTTGATAAACAGAATGGTTTCAATGTCACCGTCTTCAAGGGCTTGATAGTAGCCGCTGTAGAGAATAGCCCCCATCACGAGCGCCGCCCCGATCAGTAACTTTTTCATCGTTGCAGTGCCGATGGTCGCAACTGCCGCGTTTTGGGTTTGGTTATTTGTGCGAATGGTTTTGCCATACATGACTCCCTGTCAGCGATTTTAGCGATGGAGAATTTATCAGAACTGCTTTGAATGCAGCGTCACCACTCTCGAGTCCTGGCTTTACTGAAGTGAGCGGTATCGTTGTTGATCACTCCCCCGAATGCAGTCGGATACGTATAATCGCGCCCGTCCCCGGCGCAGCGTTGGCTGCCCCCAGAACCCTCATCTCTTGTTACGAAGGACATCGCAAAAGGCACCCCATGGAAACGTCACTGGAAACAGTCGCCCTCTTCTCCCTCAAGCTCGCTTACGAGGAAGAAGGCCTGAGCCCGATTTTGCGGGACGACATGGTCATGGGTGATTACCAGAAGGATATTTTCGAGTTGCTGGTGCGGCGGGGTGATGTCGAGACCATTCAGTTGAAGATGAACGAGTGTCTTGGTCTGGCAATGGACGCCTTGGGCGGTGTCGAGAAACCGTTGGGGCGTGAGCTGCACAAGTTGTCAGCCGATTTCAGCCAGGCGCAATCGCTGGAGCAGCTCGATCAGCCGCTCCTCGCGCTCAAGGGTTATTTGAAAGACATTCTGTAATCAGATGCGCAATCTGAAGAAACAGCTCTGCTGATTACTGCCGCACTTTTACGACTCGAATGTCGACGGGAAACCCACCTGGCCCTTCCAGCGTCTTCCATCCCACGTATTGAAAAATCGCGTCCTGATCGATGGTCTCGCCCCTCTCCACCCTCTCTCCGCCGAGCACCGCGACCTCTTTATAGACGGCGCAGCTGCCCTCATCAGGGTGGGCGGTGTAGATCACATAGGGTTTGACGTATCTCACGGCACGGAAATGTCGGCCGCAACCCCAGTCGACCGTAATCATCAAGGTCTTCAGATACGCTTCGCCATCCGTTTCCGATTCCTCGGCCAGTTCTTTGAGCTTGCCGATTCCGCCGACGTCGCTAAAGCCCATAGCGAGGGCGCGCTCGTATTCCGGGGACTTCTCGTGCTCGGCCTGAGCCTTGAAGTATTGCTGTTGAATCTCTTTGTCCTGGACGTCATGTTCCTTGTTCCAGATCTCGGTCGCCTGGGCAATGACGTTTTCGCAACGGGCATAATCGGGAGAGGCAAGGCTTGCCTGGGCGAGGTGCTCCCGATGGACGAAAACAGTTCGCTTCAAGCTATCGATGCGGACCATCGCCGCCCTGGCAGTCATGGTCCCGTTTTGAACGTTGTTCACTACTTGCTGAAAACGCTCACAATCGGAGAGGTATTCCTTCCAGCCAACCTCCGGGGTTTCATCTCGGTCGGCAAGCGCCGGGGTCATGACGATGGCGAGAAGGAACGCGCCGAGCAGGCGCGGGGTAGCAGAAACAATCGGCATGTGTAGTCCGTTACGTGTTTGAAGAAAGTGGCGCAAAGCTACTATTTTGATATCTTGCCGTCCACTCTCGCTGGAGGCCTGTCAACCGCCTCCGTTATCGCGCACTCGGGAATAAACCAATGGATGCTTTGTTGTGCTTGCTAGTGATGGCCGGAACCTGGTTGTGGGTGGTGAAGCAACGGGGTGAGTGGAACTTGCTACTTGGCAACCTTGCTGGCGCTGGAAGTAGCGTGGTAACCGGCATTGTGTTCACGCTGATTTACGACGCAGTCATTGGAACGTCGATGGCGACACCAAACCTGGATCGCAGCTTGGTGGTGCTCACCACAAGCGCGGGCGTTCTGGCGGGGGTATGGTTGTGGATTGCCAATCGCCGTCAACCCGAACATCCGATTGCACGTCAGTTGCTGGGCGCGGTGTGTGGGTTTGCCGCCGGCATGGCGACCCTGCTGTTTCTTGCTGTGAATTATTTTCCCAACACGTGAACTGAGGCGTAATTGTTTTGCTATCTTGCCGCCCGCAAAAGCGGATCTGCTTAGTGAGCTGACACGAATTAAAGAAAGGATATGGATGGGATGGAAACAGCGTTGATCGTGATGTTTTTGCTGGTATGGGCAGGGATGTGGGTTTGGGTCGTCAAGAATCGTGGAAACTGGCCGGTATTCTTTGGCCACTTCGCCGGCCTGATTGCCGGGTTTATCGTGGCAGCCGTGGTGTTCGTTATCGTCGACGGACTTCTGCCCGAAAAATCTACCCCCGCGACATCCAGCGACACTCAGCCGCAAATCGCGAACGAAAGCCAGCTCAGATCTTTTGTCCCACGCTCTCCGGTCAGTCGTACATCCGCTCCGACATCGCCGTTGCTGCCCACCGACAGCCCGCGCTATCCACGGCTCTCTACACCGCTGCTTTCCGCCAGTCTCGATCCACAGTGGAGCAGCCAATACGAGCAATGGCGAGCCAGCGCAGATATGGCCAAAGGGGTCAACGGAAGCCTGGCGGGCCTGATCTGTCGGTCAGCGGCAAAATCCACGCTGCGCATTCCGGATTCCGCCTCCTTCGACGAGACTGAGGACTTTCGATTCGACCGCTACAAATCCCAGACCTACCTCGTCATGAGCAGGATCAGTGGCGAAAACATGGAAGGCACGATGGTCAGTCTCGGCTATGACTGCGCAGTGCAGTTCGTCTCCGGCAACGGGATCAAGGATGACCAATGGCGCCTGCTGGAGTTGACCATGCAAGGAAAGTCAGGCCCTGCGGGTTCTGCCAACACGTCGCCCCGGGATGCATTGTCCGAGTATGTCGCTGCTGCGCCTGCTGCTACGCCAGAACCGCTCAAGTCTGGCCTGGTGGAAAACTATCTCAATGAAATACCGACAACCCGTTCTGAACTGGCGACGGTTCAAGGGATGACTGCGCAACAGACTCTGGCTCATGCGCAGCTGCGAAAAGGGCTCATTGGCGGGCCGGACGCCAACAAAAGACTGATCGCGTTCCAGATGTGCGAGCCGTTTTTACGCAGCGTTCTGCGTCAGCCGGAACTCGCCCTGTTTGCCGACGATAAGGCTCTCTCGACTCAGCGTTACATAGACCAGATCTATACCAGCACAAGTCTGATGAAGATCCAGGACTCTGCGCGAAACTATCTGACCTATCGTTACGAATGCACCCTGCAGGCTTTGCCAACCATGAACGAAGGTTTTGACGACTGGAAGTTGCTGGACCTGCGCTTCGAACTGACCGGTAACTGATCAGCTCGATGAGCAAGAAGCGCGACGCTTCTATTTTGTTATCTTGCTGCCCATTATTGCAGCGTGCTCGAAGCGTGCTGCCTTGAGCGTTTTTGCAGGTTTAAGGAAAGGATCAAATGGAGTTTTTGCGTTTTCTGGCGTTTTTCGCGGCCTGGGGTTTCATGTGGCGCTGGGTGGTCAAGAACCGTGGCAGCTGGAATATTTTCTACGGCAACATTGTTGGCGCGGCCGGCGGTTTTATTGTGGCCATGGTGGTGTTGTCGATCACCTTGTCACTGTTTCCTTCTTCACATGATTACGAAACCGTGCAGACGCAGGAGGCCGAACCCACTTCGCTGTTGCCCGAAGCCGAATCAGTCACCCCTCCCGCTGCCCTGAAAGATGCGCCGGTGTTTGCCGCCATCGAACCGGATGACAAACCTTCGCCCGCCGACTCTGCCTTGCTGCCGAACTACGCCAGCCGAGCGCCGAAGTCGATGGCGGTACAAACCGTGCTGGACCAGAGTGACGACCAGGGGCGCAAAGCCCTCGCGGCGTTGAGCAAAAAGTTTCGCAGTGACGCACAAGCCGACAAGTCGATGCTCGCGTATGTCATGTGCAGCCCGTTCGTGACCGGCACGTTGCGCTTCCCCGCGTCGGCTCGCTTTGCTGACAGCAAAAGCCTCGTCAGCCACCGTTTCAAGGATCAGGTTTACACCTTCAGCAACACCGTCATCGCTCGCAACATGACCGGCGACGATGTCACCTACCGTTTCGATTGCTCCGTGCAGGAGCAGCCAAGAGTTGACGCGACGCCTGCCGAATGGCGTCTGCTGGGTCTGAAACTGCAAAAAGCCGACTCTTAAGCCTCGCTTAAGCGTTCAAGGCGCCGGCTGCGCTATCATCGCCGGCCGTGCGCCTTGAGTCTTGTCCCCGGATGTCTCCAACACTTGATGAACTGATCCCGCTGCCACCCGTTTTAGCCGGCCCGTTGTTGCGACGGCTGGAGCCCAAGCGACTGGTGCTGTGGCTGGTTGGCACGCGCCAACTGTCGCTGACTTTGCGCGTGCAAGGTGTAGGAGACATTCTTCTGGATGCCGAGAAATGCACGGTCATTCCCGTAGGCACTCGCGCATTCGTTCATCTCATTGATGTCAGCCTCGAAAACGCCCTGCCCCTCGACGAGTTTGTCGATTACGACGTGTTGATTGATGGCGACGCGTGCATCGCCGATTGGGCGCCGCATCTGTTGTATGGCGACGCCAGGTGCCCAAATTTCGTGGTGCGTTCGCGGATCGACCAGTTGCTCCACGGTTCTTGCCGCAAGCCGCACCATCCGGCGGTGGATGGTTTGCTCTGCGTCGACCACCTGCTGGCCGCCGAAACCGACCCGCAACAGCGCCCGGCGCTGCTCATGATGAGTGGTGATCAGGTCTACGCCGATGACGTCGCCGGGCCGACGCTACGAGCGATTCATGCCTTGATCGGACGCCTCGGCCTGTTCGACGAACACCTCGAAGGCGCAGTGGTCAGCGACAGCGCCAAGCTCTATAACCATCCGGCAAGCTACTACCATCGTGCGGATTTATTACCGGCACTTGAGAGCAACGAGACATTGCGCGAGCGATTTTTCGGCGGTGCGCGTAAGCCGATTTTCACCAGCAGCAGCGCTGACAATCATCTGGTGACCTTTGCCGAAGTCATGGCGATGTATTTGCTGGTGTGGTCGCCGGTGGCTTGGACGTTGATCAATCCGACAGCGCCAACGCTGACACCCGAGCGCCTCAAGCGCTATACCCTCGAACAGACGCGTATTGATGCTTTCAAGGCAGGGCTGGGCAACGTCGCCCGGGCGCTGGCGCATCTGCCGAGCCTGATGATTTTTGACGATCACGACATCACCGATGACTGGAATCTTTCTGCGCAATGGGAGGAAACGGCCTACGGCCATCCGTTCTCCAAACGCATCATCGGCAATGCGTTGATCGCCTACATGTTGTGCCAAGGCTGGGGCAATAACCCGGACGCGTTCAAGGATGTGCTGGTGAAGACTCGACGTCTGATTGCCAGCGGCGATGACCATTACCTCGACAGCCCGGTGCAGGATGATCTGATTGATGAGCTGCTGCGCTTTCAACACTGGCATTTCGTGCTGCCAACCAGCCCGGCGCTGGTGGTTATCGACACCCGGACCCGACGCTGGCGCAGCGAAATGGCGCTCAAGCAACCCTCAGGACTGCTCGACTGGGAAGCGTTGAGCGAACTGCAGCAGGAGTTGCTCGATCACCCGTCGGCGATCATCGTTTCACCCGCGCCGATCTTCGGTGTGAAGCTGATTGAAACCGTGCAAAAGATCTTTAGCTGGTGCGGTTTTCCACTGCTGGTCGATGCCGAAAACTGGATGGCCCACCGGGGCGCCGCGCAGGTGATCCTGAACATTTTCCGACACTCGCGCACGCCCGGAAACTACGTGGTGCTGTCCGGCGATGTGCATTATTCCTTCGTCTACGAAGTACTTATCCGACACCGCAAGGCCGGCCCGCGAATCTGGCAGATCACCAGCAGCGGCATCAAGAACGAGTTCCCGCCTACGCTGCTGGAGTGGTTTGATCGCCTCAACCGCTGGCTCTACTCACCCCGCTCACCGCTGAACTGGTTTACCAAACGCAGGCTTATGCGCATCGTGCCGTACACGCCAGAACATGCTGAAGCCGGCGAACGATTATGGAATTCGGCGGGGATCGGTCAGGTGTTTTTCAATGAACAGGGACAGCCGCGAGAGATCATTCAGCACAACTCGAACGGCGCGCCCCAAACGCGAATGCTGGCGCCGGATTTGGCGGACTATCCGAAGTAGAGCTATGCACCTTTCCCATGTAGGAGCGAGTCTGCTCGCGATTGCGATCGATCATTCAAAATGAATGTCGCCTGACAATGCGCTATCGCGAGCAAGCTCGCTCCCACAGGGTTATCGCGTAGCTATCAAATCGAAGTCACAGCCCGCCCAACACCCCGAACAATCATCCCCACCTCCCGCTCATCAATCGTCAGAGGTGGCAGCAGCCGTATCGTCTTGCCGCGCGTGACGTTGATCAGCAGGCCATGATCCCGCGCCGCGATCAGTGTCAGATCCCGAATCGGCTGTTTCAGTTCGATGCCGATCATCAATCCCTGCCCTCGAATCGCCAGCACATTGGGGTCGTCCGCCAACTCTGCGCGTAGCCGCGTCAACAGGCGCTCACCCTGCACTTGGGCGTTCTCCAGCAGGCCTTGCTCTTCGATGATATCCAGCACGGTGCAGCCAACCCGACAGGCCAATGGATTACCGCCAAACGTGCTGCCATGACTGCCCGGTGTAAACAGATCCGCCGCCCTGCCCCGCGCCAGACACGCGCCGATCGGCACGCCGTTGCCGAGTCCTTTGGCCAATGTCATGACGTCCGGGACGAAACCCTCGTGCTGAAACGCAAACCACTGGCCAGTGCGGCCGATGCCGGTCTGGATCTCGTCAAGCATCAGCAACCAGGCATGCCGATTACAGATCTCGCGCAGGGCTTTCAGGTAACCGGACGGCGCCAGTTGCACGCCGCTTTCGCCCTGAATCGGTTCGACCAGAATCGCCACGATCCGCTCGCCGTGCTTGCGCTGAACCTGCTCGATTGCGGCGAGATCACCGAACGGGACTTTGACGAAATCACCCGGCAGTTCACTGAAGCTCGAACGCACCGCCGGCCCGTCGCTGGCAGACAGCGTGCCGAGCGTGCGGCCATGAAACGCGTTGGCCATCACCACCACCAGCGGTTGCTCGATCCCTTTGCGCCAGCCGTAGAGCCGCGCCAGTTTCAGTGCAGTTTCATTGGCCTCGGCCCCGGAATTGTTGAAGAACGCGCGCTCCATCCCCGACAGTTCGGTCAACCGTTTTGCCAATTGCTGCTGCCAGTCGATGCTGTACAGATTTGAAGTGTGTAGCAGCAGTCCGGCCTGCTCGCTGATGGCCGCCACGATCCGCGGGTGCGAGTGGCCGACGTTGGTCACGGCGACCCCGGCGACCGCATCCAGATACTCGCGGCCAGCCTGATCCCACAGTCGAGTGCCCAAGCCCTTGGTGAAGCTCAGGGCCAGTGGTTGGTAGGTGTTCATCAGGGCGGCGGTCATGACTTCAAACTCCAGTGAAGGTCGGTGTGTTTGCAGTATGGTTAGCCACCAGAACTGGATAAACTCGGCAAAACTTCAATCATTTATAAGCTGGGCTTGATAATGGATTTGTTTCAGTCGATGAACGTCTACGTCAAGGTCGTCGAAGCGGGGAGCATGACGGCGGCCGCGTTGCAGTGCGAAATGTCGACGACGATGGTAGGCAATCATCTGCGAGCGCTGGAGCAACGGCTTGGCGTGCAACTGCTGCAGCGCACCACCCGCCGCCAACGACTGACCGAGTTCGGCAGCGTCTACTACCAGCGCTGCCTCGAGGTGCTGGGCCTGCTGGCCGATTCCGAACGCCTCGCCGAACAGGCGCTGGACGAACCTCGCGGCATCTTGCGCATCACCGCACCGCTGACCTTCGGCGTTGAACGCATGGCCCCGGCGCTCAGTGAGTTTTCCCTGCAATGGCCAAAGGTCAAACTCGATGTGGTGCTGACCAACAGCCGTCCGGACCTGCTCGAAAACGGGCTCGACGTCGCTTTTCGGCTGGGCAACTTCGAGCAGTCCAACCTGATCGCGCGGCCATTGATCGATTACACCCTGACGGTCTGCGCGTCGCCGGACTATGTGGCACGGCGCGGCATGCCGCTGACGCCGCAAGACCTGCAACAGCATGACTGCCTGTCCTTCGCCTACCCCACCGGCGATGACTGGCAATCGGTGGAAAAGCGCTGGCGCCTCAGCGGCCCGGACGGCGAAATCATGGTCGATGTCAGTGGCCCGATGTTGATCAACAGCTCCGCCGGTTTGCATCAGGCCGCACGCACCGGCATGGGCATCGTGATGCTGCCCGATGCACTGGTGGAACAGGACCTGCGCGATGGCAGACTGGTCACAGTAATCCCCGACTACCAGCCGCCCAGCCGTCCATTGCACCTGTTATACGCCCCGGATCGGTATCGACTGCCCAAGCTCAGACGTTTCGTCGAGTTTGCGATGACAGCCTGGGGCAGATCCTGATTCAGAGAACCATTAACCTGACCTCGAATGATCACCGACAAGGAGTCGCCCCACATATGAACAACAACCCGAACGTACGCGACATGCTGCCAGCAGAGGCGGAGTCGGTTCGACGATTCCTTGGGCAAAATGGCTGGGAACACCGGACAGGTTCCAGCGAGTATTTCGCGCAACTTGTCAGAAATTCCCAGCGCACTGCCGTCGCGTTGGAAGGCGAACAGATCATCGGCTTCGCTCGTGGCATCACCGATGGTTTGTCCAATGGTTACCTGTCGATGGTCGTGGTGGACGGGCAACATCGACGCCGTGGGATTGGCCGGTCATTGGTCGAGCACATCATGGGCGACAACCCGGACATCACTTGGGTGCTGCGGGCTGGCCGTGAAGGTGCAGAGGCGTTTTTTACCGGCCTGGGTTTTGAGATCTCAGTGATTGCCATGGAACGACCACGCTTGAAATAGGGCATGCGCTCGGTGCCCGCTAAAAAACCTATACCGCCAGCCCGTTGCTCCGTGACAACGTCGCCCCGCTCCCCTAAATTAGTCGACCTGAAAAAGCCCCGTGCTTGCTCATCTCCACTCAAGTTAAAAAGTAGTGAAATTTCAATGTCCGATTTCAACACCGCTGAATCCGTAGTCACCGAATCGTCCAAAGCGGAATACGAAAACTCCATCAATCTTTCACAACACCTGCCACAAGCCAAAATCATCAGTGAGATGGTACTGGACGCGTTCCAGTCGACCCGCGAGAGCGATCAGATCCGTGAACTGCGCACCGCGATCCGAGAGGCGCACGACCGCTTCGATGACGACAAGGCCTACGAACTGATGGGCGAACTCAAGAGCCTCAAGGATGCCGAGGCTGCCGATATCGCCGCCCTCGAAGACCTGAGCAGCAAGTTCTCGATCGGCCGCATCCTCTCTAGCTTCAAGGATGATCCGGCTTTCCAGGAAATCGTTTACGGCCTGGCGCTCAAAGTACTGAACCAGACCCATCAGGCGATCAGCAACCCGAGCGGCGGCAAGAGCAAAGCGGCACGTGCGAAGAAAGAAGTCGAAATCTTCACCATCAGCAAGGATGGCAGCAGCGTGACCCTGCCATTGCGCACGCCACGCTCGCGCCTGAATGTTGACCGTGAAGCGCTGGAGTTCCTTGGTTTCACCTTCGTCGGTGAGGGTGAGGAAGCCGAAATCGATAGCGAAACCTTCGTCGACAATGCCGGCACCGAACAGGCCGTCAACCGCAAGAACATCATCACGGCCCTGCAGCAGCGGACCGCATTTGATGGCTACAGCATCGCCGCGCAGTAATCCGGCCACGCTGACGAAAAAGCCCCGCACTGAGTGATCAGGCGGGGCTTTTTGTTTTCCGGCGCGAGGATTATGCGCCCGAGTGCAATGCCGCAATCATGTCGACTTCAATCGCCGCATTCTTCGGCAACTGATAGACACCCACCGTGGTGCGCGTGTGCCGGCCAGCATCGCCGAGCACATGGCTGAACACATCCGACGCACCGTTGGCCACTTCACTCAGGTCAACAAAGTCAGGCGTGGACTTCACGTACACCGTGACCCGCAACAGCGCCCGGATCTTGTCCAGCGAACCGACCGCATCGACGATCAGCGCCAGACACCGCATCGCGCTGATGCTCGCGGCGGCCTGTGCGTCCTTGAGCGTCAACTCCAGGCCAACCCGACCGGGGTACTGAATCTTGCCGTGGGTACGTGGCACCATGCCGCTGATGTACAGCTCATCGTGATGACGGATCAGCGGTGCGTAGTTACCGCCGGCGGTGTTCTCACCGTGGATGTCGTAGTTCAGCTCTTGTGCCAGGGCAATGAAGCGTTCGTCGCAGGTCATCCTCTCAGTCATTTCGCCCAGCCTCGTTATCGGTGCATGAAGAACAGTTGAGCACCCGTGAAATGGTATGGCGCTATCACTGTCATGGTTGGATCCGAATCTAGGGGGTTTACTCCGATACCGCAACTCAACCCTGTAGGAGCTGCGGCACGCTGCGATCTTTTGATTTTGATTGTAGTTTTAAAGACCAGGATCAAAAGATCGCAGCGTGCCGCAGCTCCTACAAAGGCATCGCGTCGAGGTGACCCCTGCTCGCGATTGATGGCGCCTCAATCACCGAAATTCAGCCAACAAAAAACCCCGCACATCTCTCGATGGCGGGGCTTCTTGTACAACCTGAAACTTACGGCGCGTACGTCAGCAACAACTCGCTCGGCACCTTGAAGTCCAGGGACATCATGACGCTCAACGCAGTGATGGTGAAGATCGAGAACACGAACAGCTTGCGTGCCCAGACAGTGTCATCGACTGCCTTGTAGCCGGTCCAGGCCATGTACAGCCAGTACATGCCCATCGCGGCGGCGACGGCCAAGTAGCTCATGCCGGCGTAGCCGCTGAAGGTCAGCATCAAGGTCGCCACGAGGAACGCCAGGATGTAGAGCAGGATGTGCTTCTTGGCCACTTTAATCCCGCGCTTCACTGGCAACACCGGAATCGATGCGGCCAGGTAATCGTTGAAGCGGAAGATCGCGATGGCGTAGGAATGCGGCATCTGCCACAGGCTGAACATCACCAGCAGAACCAGCGCGGCCATGTCGAAGCTGTTGGTTACAGCGACGTAACCGATCACTGGCGGCATGGCGCCCGACAGACTGCCCACCAGCGTGCCGTGAACCGACTTGCGCTTGAGGTACAGGCTGTAGAAGCCGACGTAGATCACGAAGCCGATTACCGCGAACAGGGCGGCCAACGGATTGGCCACCTTGTACAACAATGCAACGCCGAGAACACCAAGGATGGTCGCGTAGATCAGGGCCAGTTTCAGGGAGATCAAGCCCTGGACCAGCACCCGGTTCTTGGTGCGTTCCATCTTCAGGTCGATGTCGCGGTCGATGCAGTTGTTGAACACGCAACCGGAGGCTACAACCAGGGAGGTGCCGATCATGGCTGCCAGAAACACCGCCAGATCGACATGCCCTTTCGAGGCCAGGAAGAACCCGCCTGCCACAGAAAGCACGTTACCGAAAATGATCCCCGGTTTGGTGATTTGGATAAAGTGCTTGAGCGACATCGGGTCTACCTCACTTCGCCATCATGTACGTGTGAATGCTGAACATGATCCACAGCGACAGGCCAACCAGCAGCACGATCACGATGGCCGTGAAGACGAACGCAATCACGTTGTTACGCTGAGCAATGGAACGGTCCAGGTGCAGGAAGTAATACAGGTGAACAATCACCTGGATCACTGCGAACAGCATGACAATTGCCAGTGTCGTCATCTTCGGCAAGGTCGGGTACATCACCAGGCCGAACGGAATGACAGTCAGGATTACCGACAGAATGAAGCCAATGGCGTACGACTTGGCGCTGCCGTGGCCAGCATCATGGCTGTCATGGGAGTGTGCGTTAGCCATTACAGAGTCCCCATCAGGTAAACAACGGTGAATACGCAGATCCACACCACGTCCAGGAAGTGCCAGAACAGGCTCAGGCAGCTCAGACGGGTCTTGTTGGTCGCCGTCAGGCCGTGCTTGTTGACCTGGTACATCATGATGCCCATCCAGATCAGACCTGCGGATACGTGCAGACCGTGGGTACCGACCAGGGTGAAGAACGCGGACAGGAAGCCCGAACGGCTAGGACCGAAGCCCTCGGAGATCAGCAGGTGGAACTCGTTGATCTCCATGGCGATGAAGCCAGCACCGAGCAGGAAGGTCATGAACAACCAGCCCAGGACCTGCTGCTTCTTGCCTTTGTACAACGCCAGCATGGCGAAGCCGTAGGTGATCGAACTGAACAACAGCAGAGCGGTTTCGCCCAGCACGTATGGCAGTTCGAAGATGTCGTGGCCCGACGGGCCACCGGCAACGTTGTTTACCAGTACCGCGTATACCGCGAAGATCGACGCAAACAAGATGCAGTCGGTCATCAGGTAGAGCCAGAAACCGTATACGGTCATCTCGCCCGAATCGTGGTGATGGTCATCGTGCCCATGTTCGCCATGGGCGTGTCCAGCATTGGTCACTAAATTCGACATGGTTTAAGCCTGTTCCAACGAGGTTTCAACACGGGTGGCACCGGCCGGGATTTTCCCTGCCGCAACCAGACGCTTGTGCTGCTCGGCTTCGATGCGCTCGATCGTTTCAACCGGAACCATATAGCCCTGGTCGTCACGTGCAGCGTGGATCACGAAGTAGACGACAGTGCCTACCAGGCTCGCGATTGCCAGCCACCAGATGTGCCAGATCATGGCAAAACCGAAGACGGTCAACAGCGCGCCCATCACAACGCCAGTGGCGGTGTTGTTCGGCATGTGGATCGGCTCGTACTTGGCCGGACGCTGGTACGCGGTACCGTCTTCCTTGGCTTCAGTGAACGGGTCGATGCAGTCAGCCTTAGGCAGCACAGCGAAGTTGTAGAACGGCGGTGGCGACGAGGTCGACCATTCCAGGGTGTGTGCATTCCACGGGTCGCCGTGTTCGCACATGTTCTCTGGCTTGTTGCGGTCACGCACACTGACGTACAGCTGGATCAGTTGGCAGGCGATACCGACAGCGATCATTACCGCACCGAACATGGCAACGTACAGGTACGGTACCCACTCAGGGTTGGTGGTGGCGTTCAGACGACGGGTCATGCCCATGAAGCCCAGTGCATAGAGCGGCATGAACGCGACGAAGAAGCCCGAGATCCAGAACCAGAACGCTGCTTTACCCCAGCCTTCGTGCAGCTTGAAGCCGAACGCTTTCGGGAAGTAGAACGCGAAACCTGCGATGTAACCGAATACCGCGCCGCCGATGATCACGTTGTGGAAGTGAGCGATCACGAACAGGCTGTTGTGCAGAACGAAGTCAGCACCCGGGATGGCCAGCAGTACGCCAGTCATGCCGCCGATGGCGAAGGTCACCATGAAGCCCAGCGTCCACAGCACCTGGCTGGTGAAGCGCAGACGGCCCTGGTAAATGGTGAACAGCCAGTTGAATAGCTTCACACCCGTCGGGATGGAAATCAGCATCGTCGCCAGACCGAAGAAGGCGTTGACGCTTGCACCCGAACCCATGGTGAAGAAGTGGTGCAGCCAAACCATGAAGCCCAGTACCGAGATCGCGCCCGAGGCGTAGATCATCGAGTGGTGGCCGAACAGTTTCTTGCCGGTGAAGGCCGAGATGACTTCCGAGAAAATGCCGAATGCCGGCAGGATCAGGATGTATACCTCAGGGTGGCCCCACGCCCAGAACAGGTTGACGTACATCATTGGATTGCCACCAAGTTCATTGGTGAAAATGTGGAAATCCATGTAACGGTCAAGGGTCAGCAGTGCCAGGGTAGCGGTCAGGATCGGGAACGAAGCCACGATCAGAACGTTTGCCCAGGTGCAGGTCCAGGTGAAGATCGGCATGTCCATCAGTTTCATGCCAGGGGTACGCATTTTCAGCACGGTGGCGAGGAAGTTAACCCCCGTCAGCGTTGTACCCAACCCGGATAACTGTAGCGCCCAGATGTAGTAATCCATCCCCACGCCCGGACTGTATTGCAGGCCCGACAGCGGTGGATAAGCAACCCAACCGGTCTTGGCGAATTCGCCAACGCCCAGCGACAGGTTGATCAGCACAACGCCGGATACCAGCAGCCAGAAGCTCAGGGAGTTCAGGAACGGGAAGGCAACGTCACGCGCGCCGATCTGCAGCGGCACTGCAAGGTTCATCAGGCCGGTGAAGAATGGCATCGCCATGAAGATGATCATGATCACACCGTGAGCGGTGAAGATCTGGTCATAGTGTTCAGGTGGCAGGTAGCCAGGCGAACCCTCGGTGGCCATGGCCAACTGGGTACGCATCATGATGGCGTCGGCAAAACCGCGCAGCAGCATGACCATGGCGACGATGATGTACATCACGCCGATTTTCTTGTGGTCAACCGAGGTCAACCACTCGGTCCACAAGTAAGTCCACTTCTTGAAGTAAGTGATTGCAGCGAACAGTGCCAGACCACCCAGCGCGATCATGGCGATGGTCACCATCACGATCGGCTCGTGGAAAGGAACCGCTTCCCAACTTAATTTACCAAACATTGTTTACTCCTCTGCCCCGGCAGCTGAATGCGAACTCGAGTCAATTTCCGTGGCCGCCACTTCTTTCTCTTTCTTCTCGTGCTTCAGCGGCTTGCCCGGCTTCATACCTTCGTACTTGTCGACGATGATCTGGAACTGGTTCGGCGTGACCGAGGAGTAGAGCTCGACTGGATTGTTCTGGCTCGGTTTGGCAAGGGCTGCGTATTCAGCTTGATCAAGCTGTTTAGGTGACTTCTTGACTTCACTTACCCAGGCGTCGAAATCTTCCTGAGTTGTCGAGATGGCTTTGAACTTCATGCCGGTGAAACCTGCGCCGCTGTAGTTGGCGGAGATACCGTCCATTTCAGCGTTGCGGTCAGCGATCAGGTGCAGTTTGGTCTGCATGCCCGCCATCGCGTAGATCTGGCCGCCCAGGCCCGGGATGAAGAAGGAGTTCATCACGGCGTCGGAGGTGATCCGGAAGTTGATTGGCGTGTGCGCCGGGAACACGATCTTGTTGACCGTGGCAATGCCTTGTTCCGGGTAGATGAACAGCCACTTCCAGTCCAGCGCAACCACTTCGATGGTGATCGGCTTGACGTCGGATTCGATTGGACGATACGGGTCCAGTTCGTGGGTCGAAATGTAGGTGATGTAACCCAGCGCGATGATGATCAGAACCGGAATGGTCCAGACGGCCACTTCGATCTTGGTCGAGTGCGACCATTTCGGCGTGTAGATGGCGTCTTTGTTGGAGGCGCGATACTTCCAGGCGAACAGGAAGGTCATGACGATAACCGGCACAACGACCAACAGCATCAGCAGGGTCGCGGTGATGATCAGGTTGCGCTGTTCCAGGCCGACCTGGCCCGTTGGATTGAGCAGGGTCATGTTGCAGCCTCCCAGCAACAACGTGCCGAGCAGCGGCACTAGGCCTAGTAATCTGGGGTACCTGTTTTTACTCATCTCACGACCTCTAAAGCAGCTTGCGCAATGCAGTTGGGTTTTGATCGCCAACACTTCACCCTGCCAAGGGTTGGCATTTTCTTTGGATTGAATAAGGGCCGCCCGTCGCGCGTCAGACGCTCGACAAAACCTGGGACAGCGGTAAGTTCTTATTCGAATTCGTGGTCAAAGGCCTTGTTACAGACCAATTCCATTTGGTGCGGAAAGTTGGAAGGCACCGACACCTGGGTGTCTTGAAAGCCTCACAGCCTGCTCGACACCCGACTTCCTGCTCGCCTCCTTAATAAAGGCTGAACAGCGCCGGGAATTCAGTGCGGGCGATTGTAGATAGGTAGCGCCCTATACACCATGTCTTATCCCGAAATAATTTTTATCCGTTCAAGCAACAATCCATCGCCATTTTTGCAAAAGTGCCGCATGTTATCGAAATAGATTCTCAACAAAAACGCCAAAATTTGTAGGTGTATCCGCCTCAGTTCAGACAGCTCTGAAGGCTTTTTCCGAGGGCTGGATCGGCGCAAAGCCCGATACCCCAAGGCTTCTGGCCATTTGCCCGCGCTTGTTAAAACTGCCTGATCTGGCACACGCGTTCAAAAGCCCAAAAACACCGAAACAGACCAATCCTTTTTTGTAACAGTGCGCCAATCCGGGTAGGTGGATCGGCTTGCGACACCGCCTGTGTGACAACATGTCGCACACCTGCCACACCCTTCCTTGCCGTTCGTCACGGTGTTTTCACAAACACTCTGAAATGCAAAACGCCCCGATCTGCTGAACCGCAAATCGGGGCGTTTTCTGTATCGGCAATAACGCGCAATAGTTGACTCAGCGCAGTGCTTTTCGATTACGCGAGGCCAGCAGCGGAACCAGGATCACCACCAGTACGAACGCTACCAGCGCCCATTGCGCCAGCGACAGACCGAGGATCGGCGGGTACGGCGTCGAGCAGAAACCGTCGACCTGGAAGCCCAGCGGGAAGATCTTCGCCAGCGGCAAATCATCAACAATAGGCTGCAACACATCGATGCCACAGCTGATCGCCGGATAGAACTGGGTGTACACGTGATGCCCGGCGACTGCCGCCCCGGCAATCGCACAGATCACCACCAGTACTTCGAATACGGTGATGCTGCGCCGGGTGCGCGTGGCTGCACCGATAAAGGCGAACAGCGCGATCAGCAGCAACGCATAACGCTGCAGGATGCAAAGTGGGCACGGCGCCTCGCCGAGCACGATCTGCATGTACAGCGCACCACCGATCAACGCCAGGCAGATGATGCCCAGCAGCACCAGAAAGCGCCGCTCACGTCCCAATCGAATTGTTTCCTCGCTCATCGCGTTTCCCTTATATGTCCATGGTTCAGCCGTCTGGCGACTGAAAGTTGTCGCAAGTCTACACCGGAGAAATAAACGATAAAGCGGTTAAGGAACCATTAATTCAAAGGGTTTTTTCAGAACGGAACCGTGTAACGGCGATCACGGGCAAGCCCGCTCCCACACGTCCAGCGTCGTACATGAATTTTGCGTACGCCATAAAACCTGTGGAAGCGGGCTTGCCCGCGATACGGACTACTCGGTCTGGGCTATTTATTCCAAGGCAGCAGCCGGCCCGAAGAACTCATACCGGCTCTGTTTCTCCGGCACACCCAGCGCTTTCAGATGCCGCTTGATCGCACTCATGAAACCTTTCGGCCCAAGGAAGTAGGCGTCGACATCGCGCTGCTCCGGCAGCCATTGAGCGAGCAACTCCTGGCTCAGTATCCCGACCTTGTCCGCTGCCGGGCTCACGCCGTCGTCTTCGGCGTAGCAATAGAAACGCTTGAGTTGCGGATGACGCGCAGCCAGGCCGTCGATCCAGTCGCGGAACGCATGCACACTGCCATTGCGCGCGCAGTGGATGAAGTGCACCGGGCGCTCGGTTTCCAGCGCCGCTTCGAGCATCGCCAACGTCGGAGTAATGCCGACGCCGCCGCTGATCAGCACCAGTGGTTTGTCGCTGGCAGCCAGTGTGAACTCGCCCGATGGCGGGAACAGCTGAATGCTCGCGCCGACATGCAACTGATCGTGCAAGTGATTGGACGCACGGCCACCCGGTTCGCGTTTGACGCTGATACGGTACTGACCTTTATTCGCCAGCGCCGACAGCGAATAGTTGCGGCGGATTTCTTCGCCATCCAGCACCAACTTCATGCCGATGTACTGACCCGGCTCGGCCGCCAGAATCGGGCCTTTGTCCGCAGGCTCAAAGTAGAAGGAAGTGATTTCCGCGCTCTCTTCGACCTTGGCCGCAACGACGAATTCGCGCGCCCCGCGCCAGCCACCGACGGCTTGCTCTTTCTGGTCATAAATGGCGGTTTCGGCGCCGATCAGGATGTCGGCGAGTTGACCGTACGCCGCGCCCCAGGCACTCATCACTTCTGGCGTGGCGATCTCTTCGCCGAGCACTTCAGAGATGGCGCGCAACAGGCAGGCACCGACAATCGGGTAGTGCTCCGGCAGGATCTGCAAGGCGACGTGCTTGTTGATGATCTTCGCCACCAGATCGCCCAACTGGTCGAGCTGATCAATGTGGCGGGCGTACATCAACACACCGTTGGCCAACGCACGCGGCTGGTCGCCGCTGGCCTGATGCGCCTGGTTGAACAATGGGCGCACTTGCGGGTATTCGGAGAGCATCATGCGGTAGAAGTGCGTGATCAGCGCCTCACCGCCGCTTTCCAGCAAAGGCACGGTGGATTTGACGATGGCACGATCCTGGACGCTAAGCATAAGGGTGACTCCTGAGCTTTCTGGAAAAGTTACCCTAGAGTTATCAGTTTCCGTGCCAACTTATTTATCCATATAAATCAGCATGTTAAAAAATATGTAGTCAATTCGACCCAACGCTCTTTATAGTCACTCCGACTACATCTTGTCTCTTTGACTACACGACCATGATTGCCAAATCCTTGCTGACCGCTCTACTGCCGCTGGTCTCCGACCTCTCCCGCGAATTACCGGAGGGTGAGCGTTATCGTCGACTGCTCGAAGCCATGCGCGCCCTGCTGCCCTGCGATGCCGCCGCGTTGTTGCGCCTCGACGGTGAATCGCTGGTGCCATTGGCGGTGGATGGCTTGAGTACAGACACCCTCGGCCGCCGCTTCAAGGTCAGTGAGCACCCGCGCTTTGAGGTGTTGCTGGCAGGGTCCGGGCCGACCCGGTTTGCCGCCGACAGCGACTTGCCCGACCCTTACGACGGTTTGATCGACGGCCTCGACGATCACCTGGAAGTTCACGACTGCCTCGGCTGTCCACTGTTTGTCGATGAAAAACTCTGGGGCCTGATCACCCTCGACGCACTCGATCCGGAACGCTTCGAGCCGATCGAACTGGACGTATTGCAAGCCTTCGCCAGCCTTGCCTCGGCCACGGTCAACGCCGCCGAACGCATCGAGCGTCTGGCGATCCGGGTCGAAGACGAGCACCAGCGCGCCGAGATTTACCGGCAGGCCAGCGGTCAGCAGAACCGCGAAATGATCGGCCAGAGCAAGACGCACAAGCGCCTCGTGGAAGAGATCAACCTGGTCGGCGGTAGCGACCTGACCGTGTTGATCACCGGCGAAACCGGGGTTGGCAAGGAGTTGGTGGCTCAGGCGATCCACGCTGCCTCAGCCCGCGCCGACAAACCGATCATCAGCCTCAACTGCGCGGCACTGCCCGACACGTTGGTGGAAAGCGAGTTGTTCGGCCACGTACGCGGCGCCTTCACCGGCGCTACCAGCGACCGCCGCGGCAAATTTGAACTGGCCAATGGCGGCACGCTGTTTCTCGATGAGGTGGGCGAATTGTCGCTGACCGTTCAGGCCAAACTGTTGCGCGTGCTGCAGAGCGGCCAGTTACAACGTTTAGGCTCGGACAAGGAGCATCAGGTCGACGTGCGCCTGATCGCTGCGACCAACCGCGATCTGGCCGAAGAAGTGCGCAGCGGTCGCTACCGTGCCGACTTTTACCACCGCCTGAGCGTTTACCCGCTACGGGTGCCGGCCTTGCGTGATCGTGGACGTGATGTGTTGCTGCTCAGCGGCTTCTTCCTCGAACAGAACCGTTCGCGCATGGGCCTTAATAGCCTGCGACTGAACAGTGACGCCCAGGAAGCCCTCCTCGCCTACACTTGGCCAGGCAACGTGCGCGAACTGGAACACTTGATCGGGCGCAGCGCGTTGAAGGCCTTGGGCAACTGCAAGGTGCGGCCGAAGATTCTCAGTTTGAGTGCGGCGGATCTCGATTTGCCGCGTGAGGTTGTGGATAACTTGCCTGAACCGCTTGCTGCGGTAGTGGCGTCGGTACCATTGATCAGCGGGGATTTGCGCAGTGCTACCGAGGCGTACCAGCGGCAGTTGATCACTGCGGCGCTGGAACGTCATCAGGATAATTGGGCGAGTGCGGCGCGGGAGTTGGGGCTTGATCGGGCGAATCTGGGACGGATGGCCAAGCGGTTGGGCATGAAAAGCTAAAAGCCCCCTCACCCTAACCCTCTCCCGGAGGGAGAGGGGACTGATTGGGGGATATTGGAGAGCTACGCCGACGTGAACGTGCAGTGCTGAATCCATAATCGACTGGGTCTTTCAGGTCGATGCATTGCGCAAGACACCTCGGTCGGCCCCCTCTCCCTCGGGGAGAGGGCTGGGGTGAGGGGCTTTGGCTTTGGAACGCAACGCCACCCGACAACTGACCTAAAGCCCACCCCATTAGCGCCGATAACCCGGCATCAATAGTTTCTGGCGATTTCCACCCTCGCCCATCACCTTTTTCCACAGAAGGTTTTTATGTCTTCCAACAAAGCCCGCGCAGATTCACTTTCGCTTCTGCTGTTTACCTTGCGCAGCGGCAAGCTGATGGCGATCAACCTGCTGAAAGTCAGTGAAATCATTCCCTGCCCGCCGCTGACCAAGCTGCCGGAGTCGCATCCGCACGTCAAAGGCATCGCCACCCTGCGCGGCGCCGCGCTGTCGGTCATCGACCTCAGCCGCGCCATCGGCGAGCGACCGCTGGAAGACCCCAACGGTGGCTGTCTGATCGTCACTGACGTCAGCCGCTCCAAACAGGGCCTGCACGTTCAAGCGGTGAGCAAAATCGTCCACTGCCTGACCACCGACATCAAACCACCGCCATTCGGCTCCGGCGGACCGCGCGCCTACATCACGGGTGTGACCTCGGTGGACGGCACGCTGGTGCAGGTGCTGGACATCGAAAAAGTCATCCACAGCATCGCTCCGGCGCAAATCGAAATGGCCCCGACCGACCTGACCATGGAAGACGCCGACGTCCTCGGCAACGCGCGGATTCTGGTGGTCGACGACAGTCAGGTGGCGCTGCAACAATCGGTGCACACCCTGCGCAATCTCGGCCTGCAATGCCACACCGCACGCAGCGCCAAGGAAGCCATCGACTGCCTGCTTGATTTGCAGGGCACCGCCCAGCAGATCAACCTGATCGTCTCCGACATCGAAATGTCCGAGATGGACGGCTACGCCTTCACCCGCACCCTGCGCGAGACCCCGGATTTCGCCCATCTCTACGTGCTGCTGCACACCTCGCTCGACAGCGCGATGAACAGCGAAAAGGCACGACTGGCCGGGGCCAACGCAGTGCTGACGAAGTTCTCCTCGCCGGAGCTGACCCAACGTCTGATCGAAGCGGCCAAACACGTCGCGGCCAACGGTTATTGACTCTTGGGCGAGATTTACTGCTTTTTGCTGCGGCGCGATCTGAGTGCAGACGTGCCGGATGTCGTCTGGCCGCAGGGCATTGAAATCAGCACCTATCGCCCGGAACTGGCCGGCGCCGTGCATGACTTGATGCAACTCGGTCACCGCGAAGGTGGTGGCCGGGTACCGGCGCTGGAGGTTTGGCAGCGACGGTTTGAACGCGACCCGGAATATGACCCGGCTCTGTGTTTCATTGCCATTGATGCCGAGGGTGTCGTTGGTGTGGCGCAGTGCTGGACGAGTGCGTACATCAAGAATCTGGTGGTGCATCCGCGCGCCCAGGGTCGAGGATTGGGCCGGGCATTGCTGTTGAATGCATTCAAGGTTTTTCAGCAACGGCGCGAAGGGTTTGTCGATTTGAAAGTGTTGGAAGACAACCTGCGGGCACAGCGATTGTATGAAAGTGCCGGAATGTACGTAGTCCGCCGGGAGTTGGTGCCAACCTGATCGTGCGTCATCGCTGGCAAGCCAGCTCCCACAGAGATGGGCGCCGCTCACAATACCTGTGGGAGCTGGCTTGCCAGCGATGGCGGCCTCAAAGACAACTTTTCGCTCTCAGGCATACTCCAACCCTTGCCACTACAAGGGTGCCAAAACCATGAAAGCGACTACCCTGAGCTTCATCTGCCTCACCGCCCTCGCCTCCAACGCCCACGCGTCCAGCCCTGACGCCTGGGCCGCCTACGACAAAACCGTGCTCGCCAGTTGCACCAAAGCCAGCGGTTTGAAGAACGCCAAACCAGTCGGCAATGCCGCGCAATTCGACGACCGCGTCGGCTACACCGCCGTGCTGCTGCAAGGCCAGTACCCGCAGAAGCACATGAAAGGCCAACAAGGCACCGAGCTGTGCCTGTACAACAAAAAATCGAAAACCGCATTCGTCACCGAATGGGACTCGATCCGCCCGACTGCTAAAACCCAATGAATGGCGCATAACTTGCTTCGATCGGTGATCCCATGGCGGCTTTACGTCGCTGATTCACACCTGATTGAAGATTGATCGTTCAATGAATACGACGTTTTCCTGCGTAGGCTGCGGCAAGTGCTGCACCGACCACCATGTCCCCCTGACCCTCGCCGAAGCCCGCATGTGGGCGGCTGACGGTGGTCAGGTGATCGTGCTGGTAGAGGCTTTTCTCGGCAACGGTCTAGGCTTGCCGGCGCAGCAGCGTGAACATGCCGAACGGCGGTCGGTCGCGGTGCGCAGCGGTGAATCGGCGGTGCACGTGGCCATCACTTTCGCCGCGTACAATGTCGGACCTTGTCGGAATCTTGACGATGACAAGCTGTGCCGCATCTACGAGCGTCGACCGTTGGTGTGTCGGATTTATCCGGCGGAGATCAATCCGCACATTCCGCTCAATCCTGCCGCCAAGGATTGCCCGCCAGAGTCGTGGGAACAGGGGCCGGTGTTGATCGTCGGTGGCGAGCTGGTCGATCAGGAACTGATCGAGCTGATCCAGCGTTCGCGTCAGGCTGATCGTGATGACATTCGGACAAAGGATGCCATCTGCGCTGCGCTGGGCATCCGGACCACCGCGCTCAAGGGCGACGGGTTTACCGCGTATTTGCCGAATATGGACGCTTTTGCGAAGGTAATTGACCAGGTGAACGCGCAGCCACTGGGTGAAGTGGCCAGTGAATGGCTGTTTCATTTGTCCGGGGATGATGTGGCCGGGCAAGTGCGGGCGGCGGGGGCGCGGGTGGTGACGGAGCCGGCGCTGACCTACGCGTTTATTTCGTTGCGGGCGGCTTGATACAGATACTCGAGTGGCTGTTCGGGCCCCATCGCTGGCAAGCCAGCTCCCACAGGGTCTTGCGTCGTACATCAACTAAGTGAACAACCGGAAAACCTGTGGGAGCTGGCTTGTCAGCGATGGGGCCAGTGAAGGCGACCACAATCCCAAATCTGTCGCCGCCCTCAAAAACCCGCGCAACCAAATGCAATTCCCCGAAGGAAAACTCAGCGCTTGCCCATCGAACGACGGGTGCCCGGCGGCGCCATGCCTGGGCTCTTGGTGTGGCCGTTCTTGGCGCCGTTCTTGTACCACGGCTGGTTGGAGCCTTTGGCGCCTGCCAATTCGCCCGGTTTGAACGGGAACTTGAATGCCGGGATCTCGGCTTTGGAATCGCTGGCGTCGGCCATATCGGCCGGGACATCGCTCACAGCGTCGTCAACCGGCGGTTGGATCGGGGAAGTCATGAAAGCTCCGCAAAACAAAAAGTCGCGCCCGGTAAGTGAGCCGCGAAGGCGCGCAGTATACCTGCGCGCCGTGGCTCGGCACCTGAAGATTTGCACCGCACGCCGAACGGCTTACAGGTAATTGATGGTCACGATGCCATTGTCGGTGGAGGTTTTCAGCGGCTCATAGGTCATCGAAAACGGCAACGCCCCACGGCTGCAAGCGTTGCGGTAAGTGTCTACATCAACCTTCACCCCTGGCTTGAGTTCGATCTGCCGGGACTCGCTGGTCACCAGCGCACCCACTCGCCCGACTTCACATCCGGAATCGACGATTTGCCCGGTGAAACGGATCTCGCCCGAGAGGGGCTGAGGCGCGGCGCAGACCGTTAGCGGAAGTAAAACAAGCACACTGGAGATGACAGTTTTGAGGTTCATTGCAAGACACTCCCGAAGAGACCCGCAACGATAATGGCTGGGGTATACAACTTGTATCCGCTGGCGGGAGCGGATCTTTAGAACGGTGAACGGGAGTTCAGATTAAGAAATGACCAAGCCCCTTCACCCCCCCCCCCACCGCTCAACAGGATCAGCGCAAGCCCGGCTGCAGCCCTTGATCCTGATCAGAAACGCGCATCGGCAGGCTTCGCTCAGGAACGGCTATCCACGTAAGTCCGAAACTGACAGCCAGGACAGCTAGCCGTCACCCTCCTGACCCCCACACTGGTTTATAACCTACCCAATCTGCCCAAACTCCAAACCTCGGCGCCCAAAAAGCATGCGAATCCAAAAGCACAAAGCCCTGCTAGCCACCCTATTGATCGCCCTGGCTGCCGCAGGCCTGTGGTTTGCAACCCGACCTGCCCCTACCAAACTCGCCACCCCTACCGCCATCCCGGTGCGAGTGATCGCCGTCAGCGAAAAAGACGTCCCCCGCTACACCAGCGGCATCGGCTCGGTGCTGTCCCTGCACAGCGTGGTCATACGCCCCCAAATCGACGGTACCCTCACCAAAATCCTCGTCAAAGAAGGTCAACTGGTCAAAGCAGGCGACTTGCTCGCCACCATCGACGACCGCTCGATCCGCGCCAGCCTCGACCAGGCCCGCGCCCAACTCGGCGAGAGTCAGGCCCAACTGCAAGTCGCCCAGGTCAACCTCAAACGCTACAAACTGCTCAGCGTCGATGACGGGGTTTCCAAGCAGACCTACGACCAGCAACAGGCCTTGGTCAACCAACTGAAGGCCAGTGCCCAAGGCAATCAAGCGTCGATTGATGCAGCGCAGGTACAACTTTCCTACACGCAGATTCGCTCCCCGGTCACTGGCCGTGTCGGTATTCGCACAGTCGATGAGGGCAACTTCCTGCGCATGACCGACACCCAAGGCCTGTTCACCGTTACCCAGATCGACCCGATTGCCGTGGAGTTCTCCCTGCCACAACAAATGCTGCCGACCCTGCAAGGCCTGATCAACGACCCGCAACACGCACAGGTCAAGGCTTACATCGGCGCCGACACCGACGGCGAAACCGGTAACCTGCTCGGCGAAGGTCACCTGACCCTGATCGACAACCAGATCAACGCCAACACCGGCACCATCCGCGCCAAAGCCGAATTCGCCAATGCCAGCCAGAAGCTCTGGCCGGGCCTGCTGGTGACGGTAAAAATTCAGACGGCCCTCGACAAAAATGCGCTGGTCGTACCGCCCACCGTCGTACAACGCGGTCTCGACCAACACTTCGTTTACCGAGTGAACGGCGACAAGGTTGAAGCCGTGCAAGTGCAGATGGTTTATCAGGGCAGCGGTCAGGACATCATCAAAGATGTGAAGGCCGGTGACGTGCTGGTAACCGATGGCCAGTCGCGGCTCAAACCCGGCTCGACGGTGCAAGTCATGACCGAGCCACCGCAAGTAGTGCAGGCGGAGCCGAAACCATGAAGGCGCACAAAGGGATTTCGACGTGGTGCATTGATCACCCGGTGGCGACCATTTTGCTGACCCTCGCACTGGTGCTGGTCGGCATCATTGCCTTCCCGCGTTTGCCAATTGCCCCACTGCCGGAAGCGGAATTTCCTACGATTCAGGTGTCCGCGAAATTGCCCGGCGCCAACCCCGATACCATGGCCTCGTCCGTGGCCACGCCGCTGGAGGTGCAATTCAGCGCCATTCCCGGCATGACCCAGATGACTTCCAGCAGTGCCTTGGGCTCAACCCTGCTGACCCTGCAGTTCAGCCTCGACAAAAGCATCGACACGGCCGCGCAGGAAGTTCAGGCGGCGATCAACACCGCCGCCGGCAAGCTGCCCAAGGACATGCCGACGCTGCCGACCTGGAGGAAGGTCAACCCGGCCGACAGTCCTGTGCTGATCCTGAGTGTCAGCTCGACGCAGATGCCTGGCACCGAGCTCAGCGATCTGGTGGAAACCCTGCTGTCCCGTCAGATCAGTCAGATCGACGGTGTAGGCCAAATCAACATTACCGGTCAGCAACGTCCGGCGATTCGCGTTCAGGCTTCGGCGGATAAACTCGCGGCCATCGGTCTGACCCTCGCCGACATTCGTCTGGCGATTCAGCAAACCAGCCTCAACCTGGCCAAAGGTGCGCTGTACGGCGAGTCGAGTATTTCCACGCTGTCGACCAACGACCAGTTATTCCATCCCGAGGAATACAGCCAACTCATCGTTTCCTACAAGGACGGCGCCCCGGTTCACCTAAGAGATGTCGCCAACGTTGTTAACGGTTCGGAAGATGATTATGTGCAAGCGTGGGCGGGAGATCGACCGGGGGTAAACCTGGTGATCTCGCGCCAGCCGGGCGCCAACATCGTCGAAACCGTGGACCGGATTCAAGCCGCCCTGCCCGGCCTCGAAGCCATGCTGCCGGCCTCTGTGCAGGTCGACGTTCTGATCGACCGCACTCAGACCATCCGCGCCTCGCTGCACGAGGTCGAGATCACTTTGTTGATCGCGATCCTGCTGGTGGTGGCGGTGATGGCGCTGTTTTTGCGTCAGTTGTCGGCGACGTTGATTGTCTCGGCAGTGCTCGGTGTGTCGCTGATCGCCAGCTTCGCACTGATGTATATCCTCGGCTTCAGCCTGAACAACCTGACGCTGGTAGCCATCGTGGTGGCCGTGGGATTTGTGGTCGACGATGCGATTGTGGTGGTGGAAAACATTCACCGGCACCTGGAGGCCGGCGACGATATGCGCGAGGCGGCGATCAAAGGCGCAGGCGAGATCGGCTTCACCGTGGTCTCGATCAGTTTCTCGCTGGTGGCGGCGTTTATTCCGCTGTTGTTCATGGGCGGCGTGGTCGGGCGACTGTTCAAGGAGTTTGCCCTGACCGCGACCTCGACCATCATGATTTCCGTGGTGGTTTCGCTGACGTTGGCGCCGACCCTTGCGGCGCTGTTCATGCGCAAACCGGTACATCACGCCCACGCGAAACCGGGCTTTAGTGAACGCTTGCTTGGCTGGTACGAGAAAGGCCTGCGCCGCGCCCTCGCCCACCAGAAATTGATGATCGGCGTGTTCGGCTTGTCCCTCGCATTGGCCGTCGCCGGCTACATCTTTATCCCCAAGGGTTTCTTCCCGGTGCAGGACACTGGCTTCGTGCTCGGTACGACTGAAGCCGCTGCGGACATTTCCTACGGCGACATGGTGAAAAAACACTTGGCCATGGCCGAAATCGTCGCCGCCGACCCGGCGGTGCAGGCGTTTTCCCACTCGGTGGGTGTTTCCGGCAGTAACCAGACCATCGCCAACGGGCGCTTCTGGATCGCCCTGAAGAAACGCGGCGACCGTGACGTCAGCGCCAGCCAGTTCATCGACCGGATTCGTCCGCAACTGATGAAAGTCCCCGGCATCGTGCTCTACCTGCGTGCCGGCCAGGACATCAACCTCAGCTCCGGCCCAAGTCGCGCGCAGTACCAATACGTACTCAAGAGCAACGACGGCGCGACCCTCGCCACCTGGACCCAGCGCCTGACCGAAAAACTGCGCAGCAACCCGGCGTTTCGCGACATTTCCAACGACCTGCAACTGGGCGGCAGCATCACTCACATCAGCATCGACCGCAGCGCGGCAGCGCGTTTCGGTCTGACTGCCAGTGATGTCGACGAGGCGCTCTACGATGCGTTCGGCCAACGCCAGATCAACGAGTTCCAGACTCAGGTCAACCAGTACAACGTGATTCTGGAGCTGGACACCAAGCAGCGCGGCAAGGCCGAAAGCCTCAACTATTTCTACCTGCGCTCGCCGCTGAGCGGGGAAATGGTGCCGCTGTCGGCGCTGGCCAGATTCGATGCACCGACCATTGGCCCACTGTCGATTGCCCATGACGGCATGTTTCCGGCCGCCAACATGTCGTTCAACCTGGCGCCCGGCGTGGCGCTGGGCGATGCGGTGATTCTGCTCAATCAGGCCAAGGCCGAAATCGGCATGCCGACCGCGATCAGCGGCGACTTCCAGGGTGCGGCGCAGGCGTTCCAGAGTTCGCTGGCCAGTCAGCCGTGGCTGATTCTCGCGGCGCTGGTGGCGGTGTACATCATTCTCGGTGTGCTTTATGAGAGCTTCGTGCATCCGCTGACGATCATTTCGACCTTGCCGGCAGCGGGTTTGGGCGCGGTGATGATGTTGTGGATCTGCGGCCAGGATTTTTCGATCATGGCGCTGATCGGGCTGGTCTTGCTGATCGGCATTGTGAAGAAGAACGGCATCCTGATGATCGACTTCGCCCTCGAAGCCCAACGTCAACGCGGGATGTCACCAGAGGATGCGATTTTCGAAGCGTGCATCACTCGGTTCCGGCCAATCATCATGACCACTCTCGCCGCGCTGCTCGGTGCCTTGCCGCTGATGCTCGGCTACGGCACCGGCGCCGAACTGCGCCAACCGCTGGGGATCGCGGTAGTGGGCGGCTTGCTGGTCAGCCAGATGCTGACGCTGTTTACCACGCCGGTCATATACTTGTGGCTTGAGCGACTTTTCCATAGACCCAAACCTGCGCCCGTACCGGCGTTGGCGACCACAGACTGAGGCGGGTCATGCGCGTTCTGATTATCGAAGACGAGGATAAAACCGCGGACTATCTGCACCGCGGCCTGACGGAACAGGGTTACACCGTGGACCTGGCCCGCGACGGCGTCGAAGGCCTGCACCTGGCGCTGGAAAGCGACTACGCGGTGATCGTCCTCGACGTCATGTTGCCGGGCCTCGACGGCTTCGGCGTGCTGCGCGCATTGCGTGCGCGCAAGCAAACCCCGGTGATCATGCTCACCGCCCGCGAGCGGGTTGAAGACCGGATCAAGGGCTTGCGCGACGGTGCCGACGATTACCTCGGCAAACCGTTTTCCTTCCTCGAACTGGTCGCGCGTCTGCAAGCGCTGACCCGGCGCAGTGGCGGGCATGAGCCGGTGCAGGTGAGCATCGCCGACCTGTGGATAGACCTGATCAGCCGCAAGGCGACTCGCGCCGGCACGCGCCTGGACCTGACCGCCAAGGAGTTCTCGTTGCTCAGTGTCCTCGCCCGCCGCCAAGGTGAAATCCTCTCGAAAACCGCCATCGCCGAAATGGTCTGGGACATCAATTTCGACAGCGATGCCAACGTCGTCGAGGTGGCGATCAAACGCCTGCGCGCCAAGCTCGACGGGCCATTCGACGAGAAACTGCTGCACACCATTCGTGGCATGGGTTATGTGCTGGAGAGTCGTGGTGTCCAGTAACTCGATAGCCCTGCGCCTGAGCGGCATGTTCACGCTGGTGGCGCTGCTGGTGTTTCTGTTGATCGGCGGCGCGCTGTATCAGCAGGTCGATAAAGGTTTGGGCTTGTTACCGGAAGCCGAGCTGGATGCGCGGTACAGCGTGCTCGAATCGGCACTCAATCGCTTCGGTACCCCGGAGCATTGGGTGAAGATCAACGCCAAGTTGAAACTGCTCGGCGAAGAGGACAAGCGCATTCGTTTCTGGGTGGTGAGTGGTGATCCGGGTTACGAATACGGTACGCCGGACTCACGGATCCGCGCCTTCGCCCAAGGGCCGCTGGGGATGCATGACTTGCAGCTGCCGGACCGTACTTATCCACTGAAAGTGCTGTTGACTGAATTGCCGGCCAAGGATCAGCGTCCGCCGCTGCGCTTTATGATCGGCATCGATACCGAGACCTTTCACCAGACCCAGCATCAGTTGCTGATCGCCTTGATCAGCCTGGCGATTGTCGGCGTGCTGCTGGCCTCGGCGCTGGGGTATTGGGTGGCGCGGATCGGCCTCAAGCCGCTGATCAAACTGTCCCACGAAGCCCAACGCCTGACCCCGCCGCTGCGAGCCGGTCGCTTGCGATTGTCGCCATTGCCACCGGAGCTGGAACAGTTCGTCGACTCGTTCAACTCGACGCTGGAGCGGGTCGAAATGGCCTATTCGCGACTGGAGTCGTTCAACGCCGACGTGGCGCACGAACTGCGTTCGCCGCTGACCAATCTCATCGGCCAGACCCAGGTGGCATTGACGCGCGGACGTTCAGCCGAACATTACTTCGAAGTGCTGCAATCCAACCTCGAAGAGCTGGAGCGACTGCGTTCGATCATCAACGACATGTTATTTCTGGCCAGTGCGGATCAGGGCAACAAGGCGAACAAACTGACGTCGGCATCGTTGGCCGATGAAGTGGCAACCACGCTGGAGTATCTGGATTTCATTCTCGAAGACGCGCAGGTTCAGGTGCAGGTCAGCGGCGATGCGCAGGTGCAGATAGAGGTCGCGCATTTGCGTCGGGCGTTGATCAATCTATTGAGCAACGCAGTGCAACACACCGGGCCGGGTCAGGTGATCGTGGTGCGAATTGAGGTAGAAGAACATCTAGTCAGCATCGGCGTAACCAACCCCGGTTCGCCGATTGCCAGCGAGCATCTGCCACGGTTGTTCGAGCGCTTTTATCGGGTGGATGCTTCGCGCAGCAACAGTGGGAATAACCATGGATTGGGACTGGCGATCGTGAAAGCGATTGCGCTGATGCATGGCGGGGATGTGTTTGTGCGCAGTGATCGGGGGATGAATACCTTTGGGATTTGTTTGCCGGTTTGAAAAGCCCCCGATCTGCTCCCTTTCCCCCTCGCCCCCCTTGGTGGAGAGGGCTGGGCTGAGGGGATAGCTCTTGGCCTCACCGCAATCTTCAATTTTTACCTACTGCGCAATAGTCATTTATGAAAATCACGCTGTTTCCCAAGCCCCGGCAACCTTATCTTTGCCCGCACCAAACAGCACTTGCCAAGCAAGAAGGTTTTCAAGATGTCCAACAGTATGGGTATTGCCAGCGCTTTCGTTTTGTCCTCATTGATCCTGTCGCCGATGGCGATGGCTGAAGAGTCCCAGGCGTTCGTTGCGCACAACAGCGCTCGGGCCCAGGCGTACGATCAGCATCAGACAGAAATGATGGCCAAGGCCAAAGACGCGACGCAGACGCCTCAGGCTGCAGCAACCCAGGCTCAAGCCTCCGAAAAAGACAGCTGAGTCGCACATCGCTACGTTTCCCTCGACGCGGTTGTTTGGCTCTTCCCGTTCAACCGTCGTCATTCCAGGCCGCTGCCTTTCAGCGGCCTTTTTTCGTTGTGGTCTGAAAGCTGTTTGGTGCGTCTTTTACAACAAGAAACATTTCGCGCCTCGGAACATTGAGGTGCCGTTGACCCAAGGAGCTTTACCGCACGTGCGTTACCCAGTCCGTTTCACTCCACTGTTCATTGCAATTGCCGCAACGATTGCCCCCACCGTTCACGCTGACGAGCCCGCGCCAGAAGGTTTTATCGAAGGCTCGAGCCTCAACCTCAACGCCCGCAACTACTACATGAATCGCAACCGCCTGCAGAAGGCGGACGACAACATCGAGTGGGGCCAGGGTTTTCTCGGGGTATTCCAGTCGGGCTACACCCAAGGCACAGTCGGCTTTGGCATTGATGCCCACGCCATGCTCGGGCTGAAACTCGACGGCGGTGGCGGCACGGATGGCTCCAGCATCCTGCCGATCAGCGATGGCAACGGCAAGGCACCAGGCTCGTTTTCGACAGCCGGCGGTACTTTGAAAATGCGTGCGTTCGACACCGAATTGAAGGCTGGTGACTTGTTCCTCACCAACCCGGTGATTGCCGGCGGCGACACGCGCATGCTGCCGCAGACGTTCCGTGGCGTCAGCCTGACCAACCACAGTTTCGATGGCTGGTTGATCGAAGGTGGCCAGGCCAGTTTCACCAAGCCTTACAACCAAAGTGGTCACCAGCGCATCGGCACTTCGTACGGCACGCTGGCCGAGGGTGACGAAAGCCGACACCTGAACTGGGCCGGTGTGGCCTGGAGCGGTGTCGAAGGCTTGACCAGCAGCCTGTATGCGTCCGAGCTCAAGGACATCTGGAACCAGTATTACTACGACCTGGATTACACCTGGCAGTTGAATGACCTGGTCAGCCTCAACCCGGGCCTGCACTTCTATCACACCCAGGACACCGGCGATGCGCTGCTCGGCAACATCGACAACAACACCTACAGCCTGCATTTCACTGTCGGCATCGGCAGCCATAGCGTCACCGCCGCTTACCAACGGGTCAACGGCAACACGCCATTCGACTACATCAGCCAGGGCGACAGCGTTTACCTCGACAACTCCCAGCAATACTCGGACTTCAACGGCCCGAACGAGCGTTCGTGGAAACTCAAGTACGCCTACGACTTTGCCGGTGTCGGCGTACCGGGGCTGACCTCGGCAGTGTCCTACTCGCGGGGGATGGTTGACTTGACCAAGGCTGACCCGAGCAGCGTGGGGTATTCCAATTGGTACAGCGCCGACGGCCGCAACGCCAAGCATTGGGAACGCGATCTCGATTTGAAGTACGTCGTACAAAGCGGTCAGGCGAAAGACCTGGCGGTGCGCCTGCAGTGGGCCACCCATCGCGTTGGCAACGGTTATGGCGTAATTGATTCGGACACCGATGAATACCGCGTGATCGTCGACTACCCGATCAACGTCTTCTAAGATCGGCGCGACAAACACAGTCTAGAATTTAATGATGCACACTGTGGGAGCGAGCCTGCTCGCGAAAGCGGTCTTCCAATCGACATCCGGTTGAATGACACATCGCTTTCGCGAGCAGGCTCGCTCCCACATTGGGAATCGTTTCTGGCTTTGGCTGCTGTGTATGTCCTACTACGCTTATAAGACTCCCCAACCGATAACCCCACCATGATCGCGAGCCGTACCCCACCTGTTGCGGGCAAGACCGGACGCCCCGAGCGGCTATTGATTTTCGGCAGCCTGCTGAGCGTGATCGCGATCGTGTGCATTGTCACGTTCCTGTTGATTCGTGAGCACGCCAGCGCTCAGGAGTCAGGCACCCGCAGCGCCGCCACCATCGCCCAGTTGATCGACGCCGACGTACTGCGCACCGTCGAGTTGTACGACCTGACGCTGCAAGGCCTGATCGCCACGTCGCAGCGTGATGACCTGCGTGACCTGCCCCCGCAGATCCTCCATCTGGCGCTGTTCGACCGCTCGGCCACTGCACGCTTCAAGGGCGATATCCTGTTGCTCGACAAGCTCGGCAATGTGGTTGCCGACTCATCGCAGCTCGTGCCGAAGCCGGGCAACTTCGCTGACCGCGATTACTTTCTCGCCCATGCTTTCAACCGCGATGTCGGCATGTTTATCAGCCGGCCGTTCAAGACCCGTTGCGACTGCGACGAGGCCAATCAATGGCGCCTCAGCTTCAGTCGACGTATTTCCTCGGACACCGGCGAGTTCGTCGGCGTGGCCGTGGCATCGTTGAAGCTCGATTATTTCGACCAATTATTCAACAGCCTCGACATCGGCAATGGCAGCACACTGAACATCATCGACAACGATGGCGTGTTGCTGGCGCAGAAGCCGTACCTGCAAAGCGACTCCGTCGGTAAAAGTTTCGGCAATCGACCCAATGTGGTGCGGATTCTGAACGACAGAAGTGGCAACGGCAGTTTTACCAGCACGTCGAGCATGGATTATCAGCAGCGGCTCTACACCTATTCGCGGGTCGGTAACCTGCCGCTGACGGTGATCGTCGCGTTGTCCAGCGACGAGGTATTCGCCGCCTGGCGCCGCACCGCAATACTGATCAGTGGCGCCACCGGCGTGCTGTGCCTAGGCCTGCTCTGGCTGACCTGGCTGCTTGTCCGTGAACTGCGCCTGCGTCACCGCGCCGAACACGAACTGGCGCAATTGGCCGCCACCGATGCGCTTACCGGGGTGGCCAACCGACGGATGCTCGATCAGTCGCTACGCCATGAATGGTTTCGTGCCCAGCGCTCGGGCAAACCGCTGTCGGTGATGATGATCGACGCCGATCACTTCAAGGCGTTCAACGACCGGCATGGGCATCAGGCAGGGGATCGGGCATTGCGCGAATTGGCCAAAGTGATCACGGCGAATGTGCGACGACCGACGGACCTGGTGGCGCGTTACGGCGGCGAGGAGTTTTCGGTGATTCTTGCCGAGACCGACAGTGCGGGTGCGCAGCAGATTGCCGAGCATATTCGGGTGGCGGTGGAACAATTGCCGTTGGTCGCAGGGGCTGAGTCGCCGATGACGGTGAGTATCGGCATCGCTTCGTGGACGACGGCGAGCGAGATGACGCTGGAGCAGTTGCTGTTCGCGGCGGACAAGGCGTTGTATCAGGCCAAGGAAGGTGGGCGCAATCGGGTGGTGGTGGCTGCCTGATTAATGCTTTGCCCTTACCGGCCCCATCGCTGGCAAGCCAGCTCCCACAGGTTTATGGATGAAACACAAATCTCTAGCACACCTCAAATCCTTGTGGGAGCTGGCTTGCCAGCTTCCACAGGTTTATGGATGAGATACAAATTTCCGGCACACCACAAATCCTTGTGGGAGCTGGCTTGCCAGCGATGAGGTCAGCTCAGGCAACACAAAAACACCAGGCATAAAAAAAGGCCATCCGAGGATGGCCTTCAAAAAACTAGAGAGGTTTTTTACTTACACCGCCGCAACAGGGCGCATGTAAGAGATTGGTGCGGTACTGGCGTCTTCGAACGTCACCACTTCCCAGGCATCTGTCTGCTCAATCAATTTGCGCAGCAGCTGGTTGTTCAGTGCATGACCGGACTTGAAGCCCTTGAACTCACCAATCAGGCTATTGCCCAGCAGGTACAGATCGCCAATGGCATCGAGGATTTTGTGCTTCACGAATTCGTCTTCATAGCGAAGGCCGTCTTCGTTCAGTACGCCATCGGCATCGACCACGATTGCGTTTTCAACGCTGCCGCCGAGTGCGAGGTTGTGCTTGCGCAGGTACTCGATATCACTCATGAAACCGAAAGTACGGGCGCGGCTGACTTCTTTTACGAACGAAGTGCTGGAAAAATCCACGCTTGCACTTTGGGTGCGGTCCCGGAAAACCGGGTGATCGAAATCGATCTCGAAGCTCACCTTGAACCCTTCGAAAGGGACGAAAGTGGCGCGCTTGTCGCCGTCTTCCACTGTCACTTCACGCAGGATGCGGATGAATTTCTTGGCGGCGTCCTGTTCTTCCAGGCCAGCCGATTGAATCAGGAATACGAAGGGTCCAGCGCTGCCATCCATGATCGGGACTTCGGACGCGGAGAGCTCGACGTAGGCGTTATCGATGCCCAGGCCAGCCATGGCCGAGAGCAAGTGCTCTACCGTGTCCACTTTGACGTCGCCGTTTACCAGCGTCGTCGACATAGTGGTTTCACCGACGTTTTCCGCGCGGGCAGGAATCTGCACCACAGGGTCGAGGTCAGCGCGACAAAACACAATGCCAGTGTCGACAGGCGCAGGCTTGAGGGTCAGATAGACCTTCTCACCGGAGTGCAGGCCTACACCTGTGGCACGGATAATATTTTTCAGTGTGCGTTGTTTAATCATGGCTTGGGCCGCTTCAGCGCAAATTGCGAACTGGTATCAACAAAGGCTGGCGATAATAGCAGACCGAGCCTTTGCTGAACACCAATCACCTTCATAGCCCTGATACATTCCATCAATCGGCCTGACGACGCAGGAAAGCCGGGATGTCCAGGTAGTCCAGGTCATCTTGCGGATTCATCTTCGCGGCAGCCGCAGCACCGGCCTGAGCCTGGTTGCGCATGACGGTCGGACGGTCCAGATCACGGTAGTTCACCGCAGGTGCTTCCTGACGGGACGGAGCCGGTTGCTGAACCTGAGAAGCTGCCATGGACGTGTGAACGGTGTTGTCGATGACCTTGACAGGCTTCTCGATTTTCGCGCCCAGACCGGTGGCAACGACGGTGACGTGCAGCTCGTCACGCATGTCCGGATCGATAACGGTACCGACCTTGACCATGGCGTGTTCGGATGCGAAGGCTTCGATGATGCTACCCACGTCGGAGTACTCACCCAGGGACAGGTCAGGACCGGCGGTGATGTTCACCAGAATGCCGCGTGCGCCTTGCAGGTTCACGTCTTCGAGCAGCGGGTTGCGAATCGCCGCTTCGGTGGCTTCACGTGCACGGTTAGGACCGCTGGCGCAGCCAGTGCCCATCATCGCCATGCCCATTTCGCTCATCACGGTACGTACGTCGGCGAAGTCGACGTTGATCATGCCCGGACGCTTGATGATGTCGGAGATACCGCGAACGGCACCGGCCAGTACATCGTCGGCCTTGGCAAAAGCCGACAGCAGGCTCGCGTCTTTACCGAGGATGGTCAGCAGCTTCTCGTTGGGAATGGTGATCAACGAGTCAACGCTTTCCGACAGCAGACGGATACCTTCGTCGGCGATCTGCATGCGCTTGCGGCCTTCGAACGGGAACGGACGAGTCACGACCGCAACGGTCAGAATGCCCATTTCCTTGGCCACTTCGGCGATGATCGGCGCAGCACCGGTACCGGTACCACCGCCCATGCCCGTGGTGATGAACACCATGTTTGTGCCCTGCAGGACTTCGGCAATGCGCTCACGGTCTTCGAGAGCGGCCTGACGACCTACTTCAGGGTTGGCGCCAGCGCCGAGACCTTTGGTCACGCCGGTGCCCAGTTGCAGGATGGTCCGCGCGCCGATGGATTTCAGCGCTTGAGCATCAGTGTTGGCGCAGATGAATTCAACGCCTTCGATGTTGCTCTTGACCATGTGATTGACAGCGTTGCCGCCGCCACCGCCAACACCGATAACTTTGATTACCGGGCTTGCGGGGATGTTGTCTACGAGTTCGAACATTTTCCCTCTCCTTACATTCTCTAGTTTTTTCGCCTACTGCTGTTTGTTGCGGTGTATCTACTGCTGTTGCTTGCCGCTTGAAGCTTGTCGCTTCGCGCTGCTTTTAAAAATTGCCCTGGACCCACTTTTTCAGTCGGTCGAGCAGCGGCGCCTGAGGCTCTTCGCTGCTGTAGCTGTCGCGGCTGCCGATGCCGGAGAACGACACTCCGTCGGACTGCTTTTGCAGGCCGTACATCAACAAGCCAACGCCAGTGGAATAAATCGGGTTGCGCACCACGTCATCCAGACCTTTCACACCATGCGGGACACCGAGGCGTACCGGCATGTGGAAGATTTCTTCGGCCAGCTCGGTGGCGCCTTCCATCTTCGACGTACCGCCGGTCAGGACGATGCCGGCCGGGATCAGGTCTTCGTAGCCGCTGCGGCGCAGTTCGGCCTGGATCAGGGTGAACAGTTCGTCGTAACGCGGCTCGACCACTTCGGCCAGGGCCTGACGCGACAGTTCACGCGGGGGACGGTCGCCAACGCTTGGCACTTTGATGGTTTCGCCGGCGCCAGCCAGTTTGGCCAGGGCGCAGGCGTAACGGATCTTGATCTCTTCGGCGTACTGGGTCGGGGTGCGCAACGCCATGGCGATGTCGTTGGTCACCTGATCACCGGCAATCGGGATCACGGCCGTGTGGCGGATAGCGCCCTCGGTGAAGATCGCGATGTCGGTGGTACCGCCGCCGATGTCGACCAGGCACACGCCCAGCTCTTTCTCGTCATCGGTCAGCACCGAATACGCGGACGCCAGTTGCTCCAGAATGATGTCGTCGATTTCCAGACCGCAGCGGCGCACGCATTTTTCAATGTTCTGTGCGGCGTTGACGGCGCAGGTGACCACGTGAACCTTGGCTTCCAGACGTACGCCGGACATGCCCAGAGGTTCGCGAACGCCTTCCTGGTTATCGATCACGTAATCTTGCGGCAGGGTATGCAGCACACGCTGATCAGCCGGGATCGCCACAGCCTGGGCGGCGTCGAGCACACGCTCAAGGTCGGCCGAGCTGACTTCGCGATCACGAATCGCAACGATGCCGTGGGAGTTCAGGCTGCGGATGTGATTACCCGCCACGCCGACGAACGCCGAGTGAATGCGGCAGCCCGCCATCAGTTGGGCTTCTTCGATCGCGCGCTGGATCGATTGCACGGTGGACTCGATATTCACCACCACGCCTTTTTTCAGGCCGCGGGACGGATGTGTACCGATACCGACGATTTCCAGCGTGCCGTCGTCCGAGACCTCGCCTACCAGCGCCACCACCTTGGAGGTGCCGATATCCAGACCGACGATCATTTTGCCGCTTTGCACGTTTGCCATGGGTCCTGCCTCTTCTTAATTCTTTGCGACAGCGGGTTGGGCTGCCGTCGGCGCTACTGGTTCCCGCCAGCCAACAGCAAGGCCGTTGGCGTAGCGCAGATCGATGCGCGCAATGTTCGTAATCTGTTCTTTAAGCGTCTTGTCATAGATGGCGATAAAGCGGCGCATCTTTTCCACGAGGTTGCCGCGTCCCAGCAGCAACTCGATGCCGGGGCCGGAACTGCCGGCACCGGTGGTCAGGAACCAGCTACCTCGCTCACGCAATTCAAGGCGTGCAATCGAGAAGCCCATAGGCCGGAGCATCTGGCTCAGCACCTGGTATTGCTGCATCACTTGCAGCTGAGCCCGTTGTGGGCCGAACAGTTGTGGCAGGTGTTCGTAGTTCGCCAGCTCCCTGGGCGTAAACGCCTGGCCCTGGTTGTTGAGCAATGACTCGTCGCCCCAACGCGCTATCGGCAGTTGCTCTTCGAGGCGGATCACCACTTGATCCGGCCACACCCGACGCACTTCGGCGTGGGCAATCCAGGGCATTTGCTCAAGCTCTTTGCGCATGCTGGCCAGGTCGATGGTGAAGAAGCTCGACGCGACGAACGGGGCGATTCGCTGCTGCACCGCTTGCTGGCTGATGTAGCTCAGGTCGCCCTGCACCGCGATTTTGGCGATCGGCCGGTCGGCGTAAGGCAGCAACCGCTGCGCACCTTCGTAAGTACCGAACCCGAGCACCACCAGCAGCACTGGCCAGAACAGGCTTTTCACAAAACCGAAGTTGGCTTTTGGCAGGCGCGCGGACATCGGCTCTTTGGCCACCATTCGGCTGGCACCCCGCGGCACCGGCTTGCGGCCGGGTGCGGGTGGCTGATGTCTGAGCTGTGCGCCTTGCATCGTCTTAACCTCGCGCCTCTTCTACGCTGGCAGCCAGAATGGCCAGTACCAGTTGCTGGAAATCCAGACCGGCAGCACGGGCCGCCATCGGCACCAGACTGTGATCGGTCATGCCCGGTGCGGTGTTCACTTCCAGGAACCAGAACTGCCCGTCGGCGTCCTGCATCACATCTGCCCTGCCCCAACCGGCGATACCCAGCGCCTCACAGGCCTTGGCCGTGAGATCCATGAGTTCTTTTTCCTTGGCGGCATCCAGCCCGCACGGAATGCGGTACTGGGTATCGTTGGCGATGTACTTGGCGTCGTAGTCGTAGAACGTGTGCGGTGTACCCAGGGCGATTGGAGGCAACACCTGGTCACGCAGGGTGGCGATGGTGAACTCCGGACCTTGAATCCATTGCTCGACCAACACTTGCGAATCGTAGGTACTGGCCGCTTTCCATGCGTCGATCAACTCGGACGCAGAACTCACTTTGGCCATCCCGATACTTGAACCTTCATGCGCCGGTTTGACGATCAAAGGGAAGCCCAGTTCCGTCGCTGCCGAAATACAATCGGCTTCGCTGCACAGCACGGCGTGACGCGGCGTCGGAATCCCGAGGCTGTGCCAGACCTGCTTGGTGCGCAGTTTGTCCATCGCCAGTGCCGAAGCCAGAATGCCGCTGCCGGTGTATGGAATGCCGGCGACCTCGAGCAGGCCCTGCATGGAGCCGTCTTCACCGCCACGACCGTGGAGAATGATGAAGGCGCGGTCGATTTTTTCGCTCAGCAGACGCTGCAGAATATCGTCGCCGACGTCGATGCCGAACGCGTCCACGCCAGCGCTCTGCAGCGCCTCGAGCACGGCGTTACCGGATTTCAACGAAACCTCACGCTCGGCACTCAAGCCACCGAACAGCACGGCGACGCGGCCGAAGTCTTTCGGCGCGATGGTGGAGAACAGATTGGCGTAGGCAGCAGTCATTTCAACTTCCCCTCGACCGGCGCGGCCACGGCGCCAGCGAACAATTCACTTTTCAACAGCTTCGGCGCGAGACCGCCGATATCACCAGCGCCCTGGCACAGCAGGATGTCGCCGGCGCGCAACAGCGGCTTGACCAGCGGCGCCAGATCGACGCCACGCTCGATGTAGATCGGGTCGAGCGCACCGCGCTGCCGGATGCTGTTGCACAGCTTGCGGCTGTCGGCGCCCGGGATCGGTTCTTCACCGGCCGGATAGACTTCCATCAGCAGCAACACGTTGGCGTCAGCCAGTACATTGACGAAGTCGTCGTACAGATCGCGGGTGCGGCTGTAGCGGTGCGGCTGGTAAACCATCACCAGCCGGCGCTCCGGCCAACCACCCCGCACGGCTTTGATCACGGCAGCGACTTCGGTCGGATGGTGGCCGTAGTCGTCGACCAGCATCACGCTGCCGCCGTCCACCGGCAGTTCGCCGTAGACCTGGAAACGTCGACCAACACCCTGGAAGCCCGACAGGCCCTGAACGATGGCTTCATCGCTGACGCCCTCGTCAGTGGCGATGCAGATGGTTGCCAGCGAATTGAGCACGTTGTGGTTACCCGGCATGTTCACCGATACATCCAGCGGCTCGCGATCAGGGCGCAGCACGGTGAAGAAGGTCTGCATGCCTTGCTGACGCACGTTGATCGCACGAATGTCGGCATCTTCACTGAAGCCGTAAGTCACGGTCGGACGTTTGACCAGTGGCAGGATTTCGCGCACGACCGGGTCGTCCAGGCACATCACCGCCAAACCGTAGAACGGCAGGTTGTGCAGGAATTCGACGAAGGTTTTCTTCAGTTTGTTGAAGTCACCGCCGTAGGTCGCCATGTGATCGGCGTCGATGTTGGTGACCACGGCCACCAGCGGCTGCAAGTGCAGGAAGCTCGCGTCGCTTTCATCGGCTTCGGCGATCAGGTAACGACTGGTGCCGAGTTGCGCGTTGGTGCCGGCAGCGTTCAGACGCCCACCGATAACGAACGTCGGATCGAGACCACCGGCGGCGAACACGGAAGCAATCAGGCTGGTCGTGGTGGTTTTACCGTGGGTACCGGCAACGGCGATGCCGTGGCGATAGCGCATCAGCTCAGCCAGCATTTCGGCACGCGGCACCACCGGGATGCGGCGCTCCAGTGCAGTCGCCACTTCCGGGTTGGAGGTGTTGACGGCGCTCGACACCACCAACACATCGGCGGCAGCAGCGTTCTCGGCACGGTGGCCGATGAAGATCTTGGCGCCGAACGATTCCAGACGCTCGGTGACCGGCGAGGCTTTCAGGTCGGAACCGGACACTTCATAGCCCAGGTTCAACAACACTTCGGCGATGCCGCACATGCCCACGCCGCCGATACCGACGAAGTGGATGCGACGGATGCGGCGCATTTCCGGTTGCGGCATGGCTTTCTGATTCTCAACCATGGACCACCTCCAGACAGGTATCGACCACGCTACGGGTGGCATCGGGTTTCGCCAGACGGCGGGCCGCTTGGGCCATTTCTTCGAGTCGTTGCGGTTGCATCAAGACCTCTGTCAGGCGCGCGGCAAGGTCCGCGGCACCAGTCGTTCTTTGCGGCATCAGGAAGGCAGCGCCTTCACGGGCCAAATAATCGGCGTTGCGGGTCTGGTGATCGTCGATCGCGTGGGGCAAAGGCACCAGCATCGAGGGCAGACCGGCGGCAGCCAGCTCACTGATGGTCAACGCGCCTGCACGGCACACCACCAGGTCAGCCCAGCCATAGGCCTGGGCCATGTCTTTGATGAACGGCTGCACCTGCGCTTCCACGCCGGCGGCGCGGTAGCGCTCTGCAGTCACTTCATCGTGGTTTTTGCCGGCCTGATGGAACACTTCCGGACGCAAATCGGCAGCGACTTGCGCCAGCGCTTCAGGCAGCAACTTGTTCAACGGCTCTGCGCCAAGGCTTCCGCCCAGGATCAGCAAACGCGCTTTGCGACCGGCCAGAGCAGGTCGCGGTGTTTCGAGGAACAGCTCGCTGCGCACCGGGTTACCGGTGGTACGGCGGCTGTCCGACAGAGTAAAGGTGTCGGGGAACGCTTCACACACTCGGGCGGCGAACGGCACCAGCAACCGATTGGCGGTGCCGGCGACGGCGTTTTGCTCGTGAACGATCACCGGCACACCGGCCAGTTTCGCCGCGAGACCGCCGGGGCCGGTCACGTAGCCACCAAAGCCGACCACACACACCGGACGCAGCCGACGAATGATCGCCCGCGCCTGCCAGACCGATTTGAGCAGCATGAACGGCGCCTTGAGCAGCGACAGCTTGCCCTTGCCGCGCAGGCCACTGGCGTTGATGCGGTGCAGTTCCAGCCCTGCGGCCGGTACCAGTTCGTTCTCGATCCCGCGTGGCGTGCCGAGCCAGTGCACGGTGTAGCCGCGCGCCTGAAACTCGCGGGCACAGGCCAGCGCCGGGAATACGTGGCCGCCGGTTCCGCCGGCCATGATCAATACGTTAGCGCCCATGATTCGGCTCCTCGGCGAAGTCGCTCTCATGGAATTCCATCTCTTCACTGCCCAAATGGGTTCGACTCTCCCACTCGATCCTCAGCAACAGGCCAAGGCAGGCACAGCAGATCACCAGCGAGCTGCCGCCGTAACTGAGGAACGGCAAGGTCAGCCCCTTGGTTGGCAGCAGGCCGACGTTCACACCGATGTTGATCAGGAACTGACCAATCCACAGGAATGACAGGCCGTATGCCACATAAGCAGCGAAGAACTGCTTGGCTTTCTCGGCCCACAGACCGATGTACATGCCGCGGATACACACGAAGACGAACAGGGCCACGGTGCACAGCGAACCCACCGCGCCAAGCTCTTCGGCGAGTACCGAGAACACGAAGTCGGTGTGCGCTTCCGGCAGGTAAAACTGCTTTTGCACGCTGTTGCCCAGGCCCACGCCCAGCCATTCACCACGACCGAACGCGATCAGCGCTTGCGACAACTGATAACCGGCGCCGAACTGGTCGGCCCACGGGTCGGCGAAGTTGGTCAGACGCGCCATCCGGTAGGGCTGCATCTGAATCAGCAGGACCACGGCCCCGACCGCCAGCACCACCATCAGCGAGAAGCGGAACAAGCCCACCCCGCCAAGGAACAGCATCGCCGCCGCAGCCCCCATCATTACGACGGTGGCACCGAAGTCCGGCTCCATCAGCAACAGGCCGGCCATTGGCAGCAGCACGATGAACGGCTTGAAGAAACCCATCCAGCTCTCGCGCACTTCTTTCTGGCGACGCACCAGATATCCGGCGAGGTAAATCACCACGAATACCTTGGCGATCTCCGAGGGCTGCACGTTGAAGAAGCTGAAACCGATCCAGCGCATCGAACCGTTAACCTCACGGCCGATCCCCGGGATGATCACCATGATCAGCAGGCCGAACGCACCCAGCAGCATCAACCAGCCAAGGCGTTGCCAGGTGGCGATCGGAATCATCATGGTGATGATGCACGCGCCCAACCCCAGCACCACATAGATAAGGTGGCGGATCATGTAATACAGCGGACTGCCCGACTGCGCGGCTGCCACTTCGGTGGAGGCCGAAGCGATCATGATCAGGCCCAGGCCGAGCAGCGCCAGGCAACCGGCGAGCATCGGGAAGTCGAGATCGATACCGCGCCCGGTAATCAGCGGCGACGGGTAAGGCTTGATGATATTTCTCAGGTTCATGCCAATTCCTCCACGGCGCGGACGAACTGGTGACCACGGTCTTCGTAATTCTTGAACATGTCGAAACTGGCACAGGCCGGCGACAGCAGCACCACATCACCCGGTTGGGCGGCGGCGCGGCATTGCGCGACAGCATCAACCAGGGAGGTTGCGCGAATCAGTGGCACGCCATCGCCGATGGCCGCGCCGATCTTGTCGGAGTCGCGGCCCATCAGGATCACGGCGCGGCAGTTGGCTGCCACCGGATCACGCAGGTCGTTGAACTCGGCACCTTTGCCATCACCACCGGCGATCAGAATGACCTTGCCGTCGATGTCCGCACCCAGGCCTTCGATGGCCGCCAGTGAGGCGCCAACGTTGGTGGCTTTGGAATCGTTGTAGTAAGCGACACCGTCCAGATCACGCACCCACTGGCAGCGATGTTCGAGGCCGGCGAAGGTGCGCAGGGCCGCAAGCATTGCGTCGAATGGCAGGCCGACCGCATGGCCGAGTGCCAGCGCGGCCAGTGCGTTGGACTGGTTGTGCGCGCCACGAATTTTCAGCTCGCGGACCGGCATCAGGTTCTGGAATTCGAAGGCCAGATACTTCTCGCCCTCTTCTTCGCGGATACCGAATGCCTTGAAATCAGGTTTGGTCAGGCCGAACGTCCAGCATGGCTGGCCCTCGCCCATCAGTGGACGGGTCAGTGCATCCTGACGGTTGACAACGAACTGCTTGGCACCACGGAAGATCCGGTGTTTGGCCAGGTGGTACGCCGGCAGACCACTGTAGCGATCCATGTGGTCTTCGCTGATGTTCAGCACGGTAGCCACTTCAGCGTTGAGCTGATCGGTGGTTTCCAGCTGAAAGCTCGACAGCTCCATCACGTACAACTCGACGTCGTCGCTGAGCAGATCCAGCGCCGGGGTACCGAGATTGCCGCCCACCGCCACACGTTTGCCGGCCGCAGCCGCCATCTCGCCGACCAGGGTGGTAACGGTGCTTTTCGCGTTGGAACCGCTGATGGCCACAATCGGCGCCTTCGCGTTACGCGCAAACAGCTCGATGTCACCGGACAGTTTCACGCCACGGGCCGCAGCGGCTTGCAGGGCCGGGGTCGCCAGCGCCAGGCCGGGGCTCACGTAGAGCTCGTCGGCACGGCAGAGGAATTCAACGTCCAGCTCGCCACAACGCACTTCCACGTGCGGATAGTCACGCTTGAGCGTGGCCAGTTCCGGTGGATTCTCCCGCGTATCGGCCACGGCAAACGACGTGCCCCGGTTCGCCAGGAAGCGAACCAGGGACATGCCGCTCTTGCCGAGGCCGACAACGATGCGGAAGTGGTCAGAAGCGATCAGAGACACTCGTTCTACCTCAGCTTCAGGGTGGCAAGGCCAACCAGCACGAGAATCACGGTGATGATCCAGAAACGGACGATCACGCGCGGCTCGGGCCAGCCCTTGAGTTCAAAGTGGTGGTGTATCGGTGCCATGCGGAATACGCGGCGACCGGTCAGCTTGAAGGATGCAACCTGGATGACCACCGACAGGGTTTCCATCACGAACACGCCGCCCATGATGAACAGGACGATTTCCTGACGGACGATCACCGCGATGGTGCCCAGTGCAGCACCCAGCGCCAGTGCGCCGACGTCGCCCATGAAGACTTGGGCCGGATAGGTGTTGAACCAGAGGAAACCCAGACCGGCACCGATCAGCGCGCCGCAGAACACAATCAGTTCACCTGCGCCCGGCACATACGGGATCAACAGGTATTCAGCGAATTTCACGTTACCCGACAGGTAGCAGAAGATGCCGAGACCACCGCCGACCATCACGGTTGGCATGATCGCCAGACCGTCGAGGCCGTCGGTGAGGTTGACCGCGTTGCTCGAACCGACGATCACGAAATAGGTCAGCACGATGAAGCCGAAGCCCAGCGGAATGCTGTAATCCTTGAGCATCGGCAGGATCAGCGTGGTTTCCACCGGCGTCGAAGCGGTCATATAAAGGAAGATCGCCGCGCCCAGACCAAACACCGACTGCCAGAAATACTTCCAGCGGCTTGGCAAGCCACGCGAATTCTTCTCGATGACTTTGCGGTAATCGTCGACCCAGCCGATGGCGCCGAACAACAGAGTCACCAGCAACACAGTCCAGACATAGCGGTTGCTCAGGTCAGCCCAGAGCAAAGTACTGACGCCGATGGACGACAGAATCAGTGCGCCGCCCATGGTCGGGGTACCCGACTTGGACAGGTGCGATTGCGGACCGTCGTTACGAACGGACTGGCCGATCTGACGGTTCTGCAGAGTGCGGATCATCCACGGGCCATAGCACAGCGACAAAACCAGCGCGGTCAGCACACCGAGGATCCCGCGCAGGGTCAGGTACTGAAAGACCGCGAAGCCTTTGTGGAACTGTTGCAGATACTCCGCTAGCAGCAGCAGCATTAATGTTTCTCCAGACTGGACCCACACAGAGCCGCAACGATGTTTTCCATCGCTGCACTGCGCGAACCCTTGATCAAAATGGTGGTGTTTGTGTCCTGCTCGGCGTCCAGGGCCTGGATCAGTTCGGCCTGTGTACCGAAGTGATGCGCCTGCTCACCGAATGCGTTGACGGCGTGAACCATGTTCGGCCCGACTGCGTACAGCGCGCAAACCTTGCCCCGGGCGTATTCGCCCACGTCGCGGTGCCCCTGCTCCGCCCAATCGCCCAACTCGCCGATATCTCCGAGCACCAGGACGGTGCGGCCGGAAAAGCCGGCGAGTATATCAACGGCCGCGCACATCGAGGTGGGGTTTGCGTTGTAAGTGTCATCAATCACGCGCATGCCGTTTTTTGCCAATTGCGCGACGGTGCGGCCCTTGACCGGTTGCACCGCGCCAAGGCCAGTGGCGATGCCGAACAGCGACACACCCAAAGCGTGGGCAGCAGCGGCGGCGGCCATGGCGTTGGCAACGTTATGGGTGCCGAGCAGGTTCAGTTGAACGCGCTCGCTACCTTCGGGCGTGTGCAGATTGAAGGCCGGGCAACCGCGTGCATCAGTGCTCAGGTCGCTGGCGTAGAAGTCCGCTTGAGTGTTGCTCAGCGCGAAGGTCAGCACTTTGCGACCGGCAGCGCGGGTCTTCCAGATACCAAAGGCCTTGTCGTCGAGGTTGAGCACGGCGATGCCATCGGCCGCCAGCCCTTCGATGATTTCGCCTTTGGCTTCGACGATTTTTTCCGGGCCACCGAACTCACCAACGTGAGCGGTACCGGCATTGTTCAGGATCGCTACGTGCGGCTTGGTCAGCCCGACGGTGTAGGCGATTTCGCCCAGACGCGAGGCGCCCAGTTCGATCACGGCGGAGGTGTGTTCCGGCGCGAGCTCGATCAGGGTTAGCGGAACACCGAGGTCGTTGTTCAGGTTGCCGCGTGTTGCCAGCACCGGACCGCGCGTACGCAGGATGCTGGCGAGCATTTCCTTGACCGTGGTCTTGCCGCTGGAACCGGTGACGGCAGCCACTGGCTGAGTGAACGCGGCACGGTTCAAGGCACCCAACTGGCCCAAGGCCTGACGGGTGTCCTTGACCAGCAATTGCGGCAAGGTGCTGTCGGCGACTTCGCGCTCGACCAATGCAGCAACGGCGCCTTTGCCGGCGACGTCGTTCAGATAATCATGACCGTCGAAACGCGGGCCAGTCAGGGCAATAAACAGTTGGCCGGGTTTGATCCCGCGGCTGTCGATGCTCACGCCGTCGAAACTGGCATCGGCGCCGATCAGGCGTGCATCGAGCGCGTTGGTCAGCTCGCTGAGTGTCAGGGCCTTAAGCATGGGCCACCTCCCAAGCGGTCAGCGCGTGATCGGCTTCGACCAGGTCGGAGAAGGCATGACGCTCGCCGTTGATTTCCTGATAGTCCTCGTGACCTTTACCGGCCAGAACGATCACGTCATCCGCCGAAGCCTCGGCAATCAATTGCGCGATTGCCTGACCACGACCGGAGACGAAGGTGACTTTATCCACAGCCGTGAAACCGGCGCGGATGTCATCGAAAATCACTGCCGGGTCTTCGGTGCGCGGATTGTCATCGGTGACAAGCACTTGATCGGCCAGACGCTCGACCACTTCAGCCATCAACGGACGCTTGCCGCGATCACGATCACCGCCACAGCCGAACAGGCACAGCAACTGACCTTTGACGTGCGGGCGCAAAGCCGTCAGGACTTTTTCCAGAGCATCCGGGGTGTGCGCGTAATCGACCACCACCAACGGCTGAGTGCCGCCGCCAAGACGCTGCATGCGTCCGGCCGGGCCTTCGAGTTTCGGCAGTACCTTGAGAATTTCGTCGAGCGCGTAATCCAGGCCGAGCAAGGCGCCAACGGCTGCCAATACGTTGCTCAGGTTGAAACGGCCGAGCAGCGTGCTGCGCAGATGATGCTCGCCCTGCGGCGTGACCAAGGTGGCGCGCACGCCATGATCGTCAAACTGCGCTTCGCGGCAGTACAGGTAAGCGCTGCTGTCGAGCAGGCTGTAGGTGATCAAACGCGACTCGCGTTTTTCGGCGGCCAGTTGCCGGCCGAAATCGTCGTCGAGGTTGACCACACGGCACTTCAGATCATTCCAGGCGAACAGCTTGGCCTTGGCCTGCGCGTAAGCCTCCATAGTGCCGTGATAATCCAGATGATCGCGGGACAGGTTGGTCATCACGGCGACGTCGAACGCCAGCGCGGTGACGCGCCCCTGATCCAGACCGTGGGACGACACTTCCATGGCCACGGCTTTGGCGCCAGCCTTTTTCAGGTCGCCCAGAGTCGCTTGCACGGCGATCGGATTCGGCGTGGTGTGCAGGCCGCTTTGCAATGCGCCATAGAAGCCGGAACCGAGGGTGCCGACAATTCCGCAATGCTGGCCGAGCAGATCCAGCGCCTGCGCAACCAGTTGGGTCACGCTGGTTTTACCGTTGGTGCCCGTCACCCCCACCAGGTTCAGGTGATGGCTTGGCTCACCGTAAAAACGCCCGGCAATGTCCGACAGCTGCGCTGCCAGGCCCTTGACCGGAATCAGCGGCACATCGGTGATTGGCAGCACAGTGGCGCCTTCCACTTCATAGGCCACAGCAGCGGCGCCACGTTGCAAGGCATCGGCAATGTGCGCACGCCCATCGAATTTGCCGCCCGGCACCGCGAGGAACAGGTCGCCCGCACGTACGTTACGGCTATCCAGCGCCAATTCACGAATCAAGAGATCGTGGCCGGCGTGGGGGAATATCTTGTTCAGACTTAATGACATCAGCCGCGCCCTCCATTGGCTTTCAGCGGAACGACCGGGGTCGTGTTGGCCTGTTGTGGGGTCGGCAGGTTATCCGGGGTCACGTTCATCAAGCGCAGGGTGCCGGACATCACGCGGCTGAAGACCGGCGCGGAAACCAGACCACCGAAGTAACCGGCCTTGCTTGGTTCATCGATCACCACAACGATGGCGTAACGCGGATCGCTCATCGGGCCGAAGCCGGCGAACAGCGAACGGTAGGAGTTTTCGGCGTAGCCCTTGGTGCCCACCGAGGTCTTGCGCGCCGTACCCGATTTGCCCGCCACGTGATACGCCGGCACCTGCGCACGGAACACACCGCGCGGGGCTTCGATCACTTGGGTCAACATGCCCTGCATGGTTTTCGCGACAGCTTCCGGCAGCACTTGTGTGGTTTGCGGCATTTTGTCGGTTTTGATCAGCGTCAGTGGTGCGAGGCGACCGTTGTTGGCCAGCGCCGAGAAGGCGTGAACCAGTTGAATCGCAGTGACGGAAATACCGTAACCGTAGGACAGCGTCGCCGTCTCTGCCTTGCGCCATTCGCGGTAGTTCGGCAGGTTACCGACACGCTCGCCCGGGAAGCCGAGGCCGGTGTCCTGGCCGAGACCGACTTTCTGCGCCAGGCGGAAAATCGTTTCACCGCCGATATCGAACGCGACCTTACTCATGCCGACGTTACTGGAATTGATCAGGATGCCGGTCAGGTCGAGCACCGGACCTTCGGACCTCGAAACGTCCTTGATGGTGTATTTGCCGATCTGCAGCGTGCCTGGGTAAACCTCGACGGTATCGCTCGGTTTCCAGCGACCGGTTTCGATCGCGGCGGCCATCGAGATGGCTTTCATGGTCGAACCCGGTTCGAACACGTCGATCATCGCGCGGTTACGCATCATCGCCGGTTGCAGGTTGCGACGGTTGTTCGGGTTGTAGGTCGGCTGGTTGACCATCGCGAGGATCTCGCCGGTCTTCACGTCCACGATCACCAGGCTGCCAGCCTTGGCGCCGTTCTCGATGATCGCGTTACGCAGCTCGCGGTTGGCCAGATATTGCAGGCGCAGGTCAATGGACAACGCCAAGGGCTTGCCGGCCTTGGCGTTTTTGGTGACCTGGACATCCTTGATCAGCCGACCGCGCCGATCCTTGATGACTTGTCGCTTGCCCGGCACGCCGGCCAGCCATTCGTCATAGGCCAGTTCGACGCCTTCGCGCCCGTGATCATCGATGTCGGTAAAGCCGACCATGTGCGCGGTGACCTCACCGGCAGGGTAGAACCGGCGGAATTCTTCGATGCCGTAAACGCCCGGCACTTTCAGGTCGAGCACGGACTGGCCCTGCTCAGGGGTTAGCCCGCGCACCAGATAAATGAATTCTTTGTTGGCCTGCGCCTCAAGGCGTTCGGTCAGGGCTTTCGGGTCCTGACCCAGCGCGGCGGCCAGTGCTGGCCACTTCTCTTTGGCCGTCTGCATTTCCTTGGCGTTGGCCCACAGGGTGGTCACCGGGGTACTGACGGCCAAAGGCTCGCCGTTACGGTCGGTGATCAGACCACGGTGAGCAGGAATCGGGATGTGACGAAGACTGCGTGCATCGCCCTGACCTTTGAGGAAGTCACGGTCAACCACTTGCAGGTCAATGATGCGCCAGCAGATCGCAGCCACCATCAAACCGAGCAGCGTCACCATCAGGCGGAAGCGCCACGGGAACAGTGCGCCTTCAAGTTTCATCATGGCGCCACCATCTTCACGTCAGCCGCGCCAGGGATATGCATTTTCAGTTGTTCGGTGGCCAGCACTTCGATCCGGCTGTGTGCGGTCCAGGTGCTTTGCTCGAGAATCAAGCGGCCCCACTCGGCCTGCGCCTTGTCGCGCACGCTGAGTTCGTTGTAAAGATTGTTGAGCAGCTGGCGGTTCCAGTGCGCGCTGTAAGACACCGCGATGGCCGACACGAGCACGGCAACAAACAGCAGCAGCATGAAAAAGCTGCCGCCGGGCAGTGGCTTGGCGAAAAGCTTGCTCAACGCAATTTCTCCGCGACGCGCATGACGGCGCTACGGGAACGTGGGTTGGCTTTGAGTTCGGCGTCGGAGGCCGTCTGCGCTTTGCCATGGACTTTGATTTTCGGCTCGAACGCCACATGGCGAACCGGCAGGTTGCGCGGCAGGTTATCGGCTTCGCCTTTCACCAGCTTGCGCATGAACAATTTGACAATACGGTCTTCCAGCGAATGGAAGCTGATCACGACCAGACGGCCACCCACTTCCAGGGCTTCCAGCGCCGCTTCGAGGCCGGCTTCCAGATCGCCCAATTCGTTGTTGACGTGAATGCGCAAACCCTGGAACGCACGGGTGGCCGGATTCTTGCCCTTTTCCCATGCCGGGTTGGCAACCTTGAGCACTTCGGCCAGATCGGCGGTACGCTCGAAAGGTTTGATATCGCGACGCTCGGCGACGGCACGTGCCATGCGGCCGGAGAAACGCTCTTCACCGTATTCCTTGAACACCCGGGCGATTTCTTCAGCCGGCGCGGTGTTGACGAATTCAGCAGCGCTGATGCCGCGGGACGGATCCATGCGCATGTCCAGCGGACCGTCGTTGAGGAAACTGAAACCGCGCTCAGCGTCATCGAGCTGCGGCGAGGACACGCCCAGGTCGAGCAGAATACCGCTGACCTTGCCGGCCAGACCGCGCTCGGCGATTTCCGAACCGAGCTCGGCAAAGCTGCGCTGCACAACGACAAAGCGGCCGTCTTCGGCCGCTAGCGTTTGCCCGGTGGCAATCGCTTGAGGATCCTTGTCGAATCCGATGAGTCGACCGTCCGGCCCGAGCTGGCTGAGGATCAACCGACTGTGTCCGCCGCGCCCGAACGTACCGTCCAGATAGCAGCCATCAGGACGTACGGCGAGAGCCTCGACGGCTTCGTCAAGCAGTACGGTGATGTGGTTAAAGCCGCTATCAATAGTCACAGGATCAAATCACGCAGTTCATCAGGCATCGCGCCCGGTTGTTGAATGGCAGCAAGGTCAGCGGCAGATACCGCGTTCCATGCATCCTCGTCCCACAATTGGAACTTGTTCAGTTGGCCCACCAGCATCGCTTTCTTATCAAGCTTTGCGTATTCGCGCAGACGCGGTGGAACCAGAAAACGACCACTGCCATCGAGTTCGAGGTCGACGGCATTACCAATCAATAAACGCTGCAAGCGGCGGTTCTCTTCACGAAGCGAAGGGAGCGCGCGCAACTTGGTTTCAATAATTTCCCACTCGTCGAGCGGGTAGACACAAAGACACGGATCAACGGCATCAATGGTGACGATCAATTGGCCGGAACTACGCGAATCCAGCTCGTCACGGTACCGGCTCGGCATAGCGAGACGGCCCTTTGCATCGAGACTGATAGCGTTAGCTCCGCGAAACACGTCTGCGTTTCTCCAATTTTTATCGTTTTGAGCTCAAAAAACCCACTTCATGCCACTTTCCGCCACTTGTGCACACTATAGGAATGCGGCCACCACACCGTCAAGGCGCGGATTAAAGGAAAAGCCTTACAGAACGGAGATTTAGGAGCATAAAAGGAGGAGTAACGAGAATCTGACGGAGACTTTTGACCCATAACTTGATGCAGCACTGAAAGCTGCGCTCGAAAGTTAAAGTAATTTGTTAAGAGTAAGATTTTTTCGGTATTACAAAAGCGCTTCTGCTGTTGATTGAAGCAAGGTGGGAAAAGGCTATTACTGCAATTGCCGCTGCCGAACTTTCAGAGCAGGCCTGCTGATATTACACAGCCCCGATGCCATTGATTCAAGCAGGGAAAGAAAAAGGTGGAGAGTCGATCTGTAAGCCGGGTTCTGTCTTGAACAGTCATTCGTCTACGATGGCCATCACTGGACATCTTTAGCAACCTACCCGGTCCCAGCGCGGGCCACGCCTTGGGACCCTATTTGGTCTTGCTCCAAGTGGGGTTTACCTAGCCACGAACTGTTGCCAGACGCGCGGTGCGCTCTTACCGCACCTTTTCACCCTTACCGGCGCCGAAGCGCTTAGGCGGTTATTTTCTGTGGCACTTTCCGTAGGCTCACGCCTCCCAGGCATTACCTGGCACTTCGCCCTATGGAGCCCGGACTTTCCTCCCCCCCCTAATTCTCATAGAGGGCAGCGACTGTCCGATCGACTCTCCGCCGCGAAGGTTAACGGCAGAGCGAGCGAAGAACAAGCGCTAAAAGCCTCAAGACCGCTATGGGCGACGGCTTACACGTCTTTCTGTTTATCCAGCGCGATCTGATAAAGGACGTTTTTACGCTCACCGGTGATCTGCGCTGCCAGCGCGGCGGCACGCTTGAGCGGCATCTCTTCGAGCAACAGATTGAGGATGCGCATGGCTTCGCTGCTGACCGCGTCCTCGCTCTCAGGGGCCGACCAGCCGGCAACCAACACCACGCATTCGCCGCGCTGCTGATTGCTGTCGGACTCGACGAATGCGCGCAATTCAGCCAGTGGCAGCCCTTTGAGCGTTTCAAAGGTCTTGGTGATTTCACGGGCCAGCAGTGCCAGCCGTTCGCCACCGAACACTGCTTCCATGTCCTGTAGACATTCCAGAATGCGGTGCGGGGCTTCGTAGAAAATCAGTGTACGCGGCTCTTCCTTGACTGCTTCGAGTCGCGCCTTGCGCCCAACCGACTTGGCCGGCAGGAAACCTTCGAAGATGAATCGATCAGACGGCAGGCCCGCTGCCGACAATGCTGCGATCAACGCGCAGGCACCCGGCACCGGCACCACATTGATCCCGGCAGCGCGAGCCTGACGCACCAGGTGATAGCCCGGATCGGAAATCAGCGGCGTGCCCGCGTCGGAAATCAGCGCGACGCTATCTCCCGCCAGCAGACGGGTAATAAAGCGGCTACCTTCATCTCGTTCGTTATGTTCGTGGCAAGCGGCCAACGGCGTCGAAATACCGAAGTGCTGCATCAGTCGTTGCGAGTGACGCGTATCTTCAGCAGCGATCAGCGCCACTTCACGGAGGATTTTCAGTGCCCGGGCGCTGATGTCGTCCAGGTTGCCGATGGGCGTCGCCACCACATAAAGCGAGCCGGCAGCGGAATTCAGGGAACCTGGAGCAGTCAAAGCGCACACCTCATGATCGGTAAAAACCGGCATTGTAACGCGTCACGAGGCTTGCGACGTCCTCTGCTGGCCTGCGGTTTTTGCGCGCAGTCCTGCGACGCCGCAACATTTACTTCAGCTAAATTGACCGATTCACGCCAGCAACATCGCGCCCCGGCCAGTGCTTGGGTACAATTCCACGCTAATTTGATCGAGTATCAGGAACACTTACATGATCGCTTGCCTGCGGCTGTTCACTGCCCTCTGCCTCGCTGCCCTTTTGGCGGCTTGCGCCAGTTCCCCTTCCTCCAGCCTTGGCGAACTTCCACGGACTCCGGACGCCAGCATCGAGCAACTGCTCGAACAGGCTTCCCAGGCTAAAACCCCGGAAAAAGCCGCCCTGTTGCGCCTGAGCGCAGCAGACCTGGCCTATCGCCAAGGCAATGCCGGGCAGTCTGCGCAGATCCTGCAACAAGTGCCGGTGGAGCAACTCAAGCCGGGCCAGCAGATTTTTGCCAATACACTGTCCGCCGAACTCGCGATGACGCGTAATCAGCCGAAAGCGGCGCTGACCGCCCTGAGCCATCCAAGCCTGCAGAAACTGGGTGAAATGCCGGAAGAGCAACAAGTCCGCACCGGCACCGTTCATGCTCGCGCCCTCGAAGCCGATGGCCAGACCCTGGCTGCCGCCCGCGAGCGCATCTTCATTGCGCCGATGCTGAAAGACGAAGCTGCGAGCAAGAACCATGAAGCGATCTGGACTTTGATCGCCTCGCTGCCGACCGATCAACTGCAACCGAACACCACCGATGACCTCGGCGGCTGGATGGGTCTGGCGCTGGCCGTGAAAACCGCCGGCACGCTCGAACAGCAACAAGCCGCAATCGATACCTGGCGCGCGCAGAATCCAAAGCACCCGGCTGCAATCAATCTGCCGCTGCCGCTGACCAAGCTCAAGGAACTGGCCAGCCAGCCGCTGAGCAAAATCGCCCTGCTACTACCACAGGACGGCCAACTGGCGTCGGTCGGCAAAGCACTGCGAGAAGGTTTCATGGCTGCGCACTACCAGGCCCAACAGGCCGGGCAGAAGCCACCAGCGATCGAGTTCTATGACAGCTCGAAACTGACCTCCATGGACGAGTTCTACCGCAAGGCTCAAGCCGACGGCGTGCAACTGGTCGTCGGCCCACTGGAAAAAACGCTGGTCAAACAACTGAGCACCCGCCCGCAACTGCCGATCACCACCCTCGCACTGAACTACAGCGAAGGCGATCAAGGTCCGGCGCAGCTGTTCCAGTTTGGCCTTGCCGCTGAAGACGAAGCCCGCGAAGTATCCCGCCGCGCCCGCGCCGACGGCCTGCAACGCGCCGCGATCATGGTGCCGAAAGGCGAATGGGGCGACCGCGTCCTGCGCGCGTTCAGCCAGGATTGGCAAGCCAATGGCGGCAGCATCGTTGCCACCGAGCGTGTCGACCAGCCAGTGCAACTGGCCCAGCAAATTGCCGACATGTTCCAACTGCGCCAGAGCGAAGCCCGCGCCAAGAGCCTGCAAAATGCTGCAGGCACCAACGTTGCCGCTCAGCCATCGCGCCGTCAGGACATCGAATTCATCTTCCTCGCCGCGACTCCGCAACAGGCGCAGCAGATCAAGCCGACCCTGAATTTCCAGTACGCCGGTGACGTCCCTGTCTATGCGACCTCGCACGTTTACAGCGCCAGCGGCGATGTGAACCAGTACAACGACATGAACGGCATCCGCTTCTGCGAAACGCCTTGGCTGCTGGAAACCAGCGATCCGCTGCGCCAGCAAGTCACCGCGCAGTGGCCACAAGCCGCCGGCAGCCTTGGGCGCCTGTACGCCATGGGCGCCGATGCCTATCGTCTGGCACCGCGTCTGGGCCAACTCAAAGCCCTGCCGGACAGCCGCATCGAAGGTCAGTCGGGCAGCCTCAGCATGACCCAGACTCAGCGTATTGTGCGTCAGCTGCCTTGGGCTCAGTTCGTCAGCGGCCAGGTTCAGCGCCTGCCGGACACCCAGCGCTAATGCCTGACAGGTCACGCTCGCAAAGCGGTAAGGATGCCGAGCGCCAGGCGCTCGAACATCTACAAAATCAGGGGCTGCGCCTGCTGGCGCAGAACTGGTTATGTAAACGCGGCGAGCTTGATCTGGTCATGCTTGATGGCGATACAGTAGTATTCGTTGAAGTTCGCTACAGAAAAAACACTCAATGGGGTGGTGCGCTCGCTAGCATCGATGGGCGCAAGCAGCAGAAACTGATTTTCGCTGCACAGTATTTTCTTCAGCGCGAGTCGCGTTGGGCCAATTCCCCCTGCCGCTTCGACGTGGTGGCCATCGACAGCCATCCGAGTCAGCTGAACTGGTTGCAGAATGCTTTCGACAGTTGATTGCCTGCCGCCAACCCGGATATTTCCACCCGACAACTTTTGCTCTTTGCTTTGCGGGCTGCACATTCATGTGCCGAACAGCCGCGCTACTTAAGGTCACACAGATGGACATGCAATCGCGAATTCGCCAGCTTTTTCAGGCCAGTATCGACACCAAGCAACAGGCGATGGACGTACTTGCACCGCACATCGAGCAAGCCAGCCAGATCATGGTCAACGCCCTGCTCAACGAAGGCAAAATGCTTTCGTGCGGCAACGGTGGTTCTGCCGGCGACGCCCAGCATTTCTCCTCGGAACTGCTCAACCGCTTCGAGCGCGAGCGCCCGAGCCTGCCGGCCATCGCCCTGACCACCGATACGTCGACGATCACCTCGATCGCCAACGACTACAGCTACAACGAAGTGTTCTCCAAGCAGATCCGTGCACTCGGTCAGCCAGGCGATGTTTTGCTGGCGATTTCGACCAGCGGTAACTCGGCGAACATTATTCAAGCGATCCAGGCCGCACATGATCGCGAAATGATTGTCGTAGCTTTGACCGGACGCGATGGCGGCGGCATGGCGTCACTGCTGTTGCCCGAGGACGTCGAGATTCGCGTACCGGCCAACGTCACTGCACGTATTCAAGAAGTCCACTTGCTGGCGATCCATTGCCTTTGCGATCTGATCGACAGCCAACTGTTCGGGAGTGAAGAATGACCCCTAATCGCCTTGGCCTTCTGGCCTTGACTCTGTGCCTCGGCATCAGCGGCTGCACTTCGGTGGTGAATGCCAGCCGTGAAGCGCCGATTGATGACGACCGCGGCACTCGCACCTTCGGCAGCAAGATCGATGACTCGCTGATCGAAACCAAAGTGGGCGTTAACGTGGCCAAGGCCGACCCGGCGCTGGACAACGACTCGCACGTGGTCGTCACCAGTTTCAACGGCGTCGTGCTGCTGGCTGGCCAGACACCGCGCGCAGACCTCAAGGCCAAGGCCGAACAGGCCGCTGCCAACGTTCAGCGCGTGAAGAAGGTGCACAACGAGCTGCAAGTGCTGCCACCCTCCTCCCTGCTGGCGCGTCAGAACGACACGTGGCTGACCACCAAGATCAAGACCCAGATGCTCACCGACGCCAGCATCCCCGGCTCGCGCATCAAGGTCGTGACCGAGAATGGCATCGTCTATCTGCTGGGTCTGCTGACCAAGCAGGAAGCCGCTCAGGCGACCAACCTGGTGCAGGGCGTATCGGGCGTGCAGAAGATTGTGAAGCTGTTCGAGTACATCGACTGACTTCTTCCTGGTAGGAGCAGCCTTCGGCAGCTCTTACAGGTTTAAAGCAGGCAATAAAAAAGGCGATCCATCCGGATCGCCTTTTTTATTACTTCACTACCTTCAGACTTGGCCGGCCGCTTGGGCGCGGTGGCTCGCTGTCCGGTGGCGGCTGGTCATCGTCCTGCTCGATATCGTCTTCGTCACCCATCGGCGACTCGATATCGAACACCATGCCCTGACCGTTCTCCCGGGCATAAATGCCCAGGATGGCGCTGATCGGCACGTACAGACTGTGCGGGACACCACCAAAGCGACCTTCAAAGGTCACCACGTCGTTGTCCATGTGCAAATGACGCACAGCACTTGGCGAGATGTTCAGAACAATCTGCCCGTCACTGGCGAAACCCTGCGGCACCTGCACGGCTGGATACTCGGAGTTAACCAGCATGTGCGGGGTGCAATCGTTATCCACAATCCACTCGTAGAGCGCGCGGACCAGATAAGGTCGACTGGAGTTCATAGCGGCTCCTTAAGCCTTAGCGCATGTCGCGTTCGACACCAGACAGACTCGCCTGGAAAGCCTCACGCGCAAACGAGCGCTCCATGTAATCAAGCAACGGCTTGGCAGGCCGCGGCAGTTCAATACCCAGAATCGGCAAACGCCAGAGTATTGGCAATAGGCAGCAATCCACCAGACTTTGTTCCTCACTGAGGAAAAACGGCTTGTCGGCAAACAGCGGCGACACGCCAGTCAGGCTTTCGCGCAATTCCTTGCGCGCCACGACGCGCGCGGCCTCCTTGCTTTTAGGATCCAGAATCAGATCCACTAGACCACACCAGTCACGCTGAATGCGATGAATCAGCAGTCGGCTGTTGGCACGTGCCACCGGGTAAACCGGCAGCAACGGCGGGTGCGGGTAACGCTCATCCAAATACTCCATCACCACGGTCGACTCCCACAACGCCAGGTCACGATCGACCAGCGTCGGCAGACTTCCGTAAGGGTTCACCTCAATCAGTTTAGGCGGCTGGCGACCAGCTTCCACATAAATGATTTCGGCGCTGACACCCTTCTCTGCAAGCACGATGCGCACTCGGTGGGAATAGTGGTCGGCGGGGTCGGAGTAGCAGGCCAACCGATTGGTCACGCCCATGGCGATCCTCCTCGCTTGTTGAAATTATCGGAACCGGAAAAACGCGCGCGCCCAGAGGGCGCCTCCCGCAACACCTGGCTTACCAGGCGCTACGATGTCGGAGGCGCCCTTGGGCGCGCGCGATTAACAGCAATGCTTGAAGCGTATCAGTGCACGTCTTTCCAGTATTCACGCTTGAGCAAATAGGCGAACACAAAGAAGAACGCCAGGTACAGCAAAACGTAAGTACCGATGCGCTGATGTTGCAGCTTAACCGGGTTAGCCGAGTAAGCCAGGAAGGTTACCAGATTCTTGACCTTCTCATCGAACTGCTCTTCATTCAGAGCACCGGATTTCGGCACGATGGTCAGTTGATCGCACGCTTCGTGAGTCAGAGGCGTACCGGTCAGCGGATCATATTGCTTCTTGCCGTCCTCGACGATCTGCACCTGTTTGCAACCTACGACCTGACGACCTTGCAGGCCGACCAGCACGTTAGGCATGCCGACATTCGGGAAGACCGTGTTGTTCACGCCCCATGGACGTGCAGGGTCTTCGTAGAACGACTTCAGGTAACCGTAGAGCCAGTCAGTGCCACGAACGCGAGCCACCAGCGTCAGATCCGGCGGCGCTGCGCCGAACCAGGTCTTGGCGTCGGCCGGCTGCATGCCGATGTTCATGTGGTCACCGATCTTGGCGCCAGTGAACACCAGCTTCTCCAGCATCAGTTCGTGGGGTACGCCAAGATCATCGGCAACCCGCTCGTAACGCTGAAACTTGGCACTGTGGCAACCCATGCAATAGTTGGCAAAGGTACGCGCACCATCCTGCAGAGCAGCCTTGTCGCCGACGTCAATGTCGACTTTTTCCAGTTCCGGACCACCGTGCGGTGCCGCGAAAGACAGGACAGGCAAAGCAGCAAAAATCAGAGCAAAAAATAACTTTTTCATCAGCCAGTCACCCTTTCCGGAACCGGTTTGGTCTTCTCGAGCCTGGTGTAGAACGGCATCAGAATGAAGTAGGCGAAGTACAGGAAGGTGCAGACCTGCGATAGCAACGTACGACCCGGGGTTGGCGCCAGAACGCCGAGAATGCCGAGGATCACGAACGAAATGCAGAACACCACCAGCCAGATTTTGCTCATCCAGCCTTTATAGCGCATCGACTTGACCGGACTGCGATCGAGCCATGGCAAGACGAACAGCACTGCAATGGCCGCACCCATGGCGATAACACCCATGAGTTTGTCCGGGATCGCCCGCAGGATCGCGTAGTACGGCGTGAAGTACCAAACCGGCGCAATGTGCTCTGGCGTCTTGAACGGGTTGGCCGGTTCAAAGTTCGGCTTTTCGAGGAAATAGCCACCCATTTCCGGGAAGAAGAACACGATAAAGCAGAAGATGAACAAGAACACCACAACACCGACAATGTCTTTCACGGTGTAGTACGGATGGAAAGGAATGCCATCCAGCGGGATGCCGTTCTCGTCTTTGTGCTTCTTGATATCGACGCCGTCAGGGTTGTTCGAACCCACTTCATGCAGCGCCAGAATGTGCAGCACCACCAGACCGAGAATCACGATCGGCAAGGCCACAACGTGCAAGGCGAAGAAGCGGTTCAGGGTGATTCCGGAGATCAGATAGTCACCACGAATCCACTGGGTCAGGTCGTCGCCGATCAGCGGAATCGCACCGAACAGCGAGATGATCACCTGCGCACCCCAGTAGGACATCTGACCCCACGGCAGTAAATAACCCATGAAGGCTTCGGCCATCAGCGCCAGGTAGATCAGCATGCCGAACACCCAGACCAGCTCACGCGGTTTCTGGTACGAACCGTAGAGCAAACCACGGAACATGTGCAGATAGACCACGATGAAGAACGCCGAAGCGCCAGTGGAGTGCAGCAGACGCAGGATCGAGCCGTACTCGACGTCGCGCATGATGTATTCAACGGAAGCGAACGCTTCTTCTGCCGATGGGGTGTAGCTCATCGTCAGCCAGACACCGGTGACGATCTGGTTAACCAGAACCAGAAGCGCCAGCGAGCCGAAAAAGTAGAAGAAGTTGAAGTTTTTTGGAGCGTAATACTTGCTGAGATGGTCTTCCCACATTTTTGTGGCAGGGAAGCGCGCATCTACCCAATCCATGAACTTGCTCATCACGCTTTCTCCGTATCGACGCCAATGACAATCAGGTCATCGGTCTCATAGGAATGCGGGGGAACTGGCAGGTTCAAAGGCGCGGGTTGCGACTTGTAGACGCGGCCAGCCAGATCGTAGTGGGAACCGTGGCAAGGGCAGAAATAACCGCCTACCCAGTCTTTACCCAGATCCGCAGGTGCCACTTCGGGACGGAAGGTCGGTGAGCAACCCAAGTGTGTGCAAATCCCGATCAGCAGGAGAATTTCCGGCTTGATCGAACGCACTTCAGGGTCGACATAGGTGGGTTGCGTGGAGTTTTTGGAGGTCGGATCGGAGAGTTGCCCCTCGATCTTTTTAAGATTCCCCAGGATTTCCTCGGTACGGCGGACAATGAACACCGGCTGGCCGCGCCACTCAGCAATCATCTGCTGTCCTGGCTCGATTTTGCTGACATTCACTTTCACCGGTGCACCAGCGGCTTTCGCCTTGGCACTGGGAAACCATGACCCCACGAACGGGACCGCAGCCCCCACCGCTCCTGCAGCACCCACCACGGATGTGGCTGCTACCAAGAAGCGACGCCGGCCTGCATTCACGCCGTCATTGCTCATTCAGTCCTCTCCCATCAGCTTTTGTGGCCTGTTAAATCAGGCATCTACTAAATAAATCAATGTTACTTATAAAAATTTTGCCGAATGGTAATGAAAAGCCCCAATTCTGACAAGGGAATTACCCGGAGCTCTCACCCTCAAGCCTTGCAGTATAGGGGCTCTACGAATGTGGCAAGTTGTCACAGCGCAATTCTTTTGATAAATCGCAGGCATAAAAAAACGCCCGCTTCCGTGAGGAGGCGGGCGTTCTTTGAACGCGGAAGCGGAATTAACGCTTCGAGTACTGCGGACGCTTACGCGCTTTACGCAGACCAACTTTCTTACGTTCAACTTCACGGGCGTCGCGAGTAACGAAGCCAGCTTTGCGCAGAGCGCCACGCAGGGTTTCGTCGTAGTCCATCAGAGCGCGAGTGATGCCGTGGCGGATTGCGCCAGCCTGACCACTTACACCACCACCGATCACGGTGACGTAGATGTCGAACTTCTCGACAGTCTCAGTCAGCTCCAGCGGCTGACGAACTACCATGCGGGCAGTTTCGCGGCCGAAGAAGTTTTCCAGCGAACGGTTGTTGATGGAGATATTACCAGTACCCGGACGCAGGAAAACGCGTGCGGTTGCGGTCTTGCGACGGCCAGTGCCGTAATTTTGAGTCGCCGACATAATGTACTATTCCGTTAAAACTTCAGTTCTTGGGGCTGCTGAGCAGTATGTGGGTGTGCAGCGCCCGCATAGACTTTCAGCTTACGGTACATGTCGCGACCCAGCGGGTTTTTAGGCAGCATGCCTTTAACCGCGGTCTCGATCACGCGCTCAGGGGCTTTAGCGATCAGCTTTTCAAAGTTGATCGACTTGATGCCGCCCGGGAAACCGGAGTGGGAGTAGTACATTTTGTCAGTGGTTTTAGCACCGGTAACACGAATCTGCTCAGCATTGATTACGACGATGTAGTCGCCGGTATCAACGTGAGGAGTGTACTCAGGCTTGTGCTTGCCACGCAGACGGCTCGCGATTTCGGTGGCCAGACGACCCAGGGTCTGACCAGCAGCGTCGACGACAAACCAGTCGCGCTTTACTGTTTCTGGTTTAGCAGTAAAAGTTTTCATTCTTTATAGCCTCAGGGGCCGCCCTGTAAATTAGACGGCGGATCTTACTGAATAGTGCGTACTTTGACAAGTCAAAGGCAGCCGGATACAGACGCTTTCGGGGGCTCGGGTCGGCGCGTCCGTTCAACGGCAAGATTCTTCGGCGGCGGCGCATCACTTCCACTGCAGAAAGAGGTCGGCAATTATGCAGATTGCGAAAAATATTTCAACCTGCTTTTATGATTGTTTTGCCCAAGGAGCACCCGATGGACTATCGCCAGCTAGGCCGTACCGACCTGAACGTGAGTGCAATCTGCCTCGGCACCATGACCTGGGGCGAGCAAAACACTGAAGCTGAAGCCTTCGCCCAGATCGAACGGGCCAAAGAGGCCGGGATCAATTTCATCGACACCGCCGAGATGTATCCGGTACCGCCGAAAGCCGAAACCTACGCCACCACCGAGCGTTATATCGGCAATTACTTCAAAAGCCGTGGTGATCGCGCCGACTGGATCCTGGCCAGCAAGATCGCCGGCCCCGGCAACACCATCGACTACATCCGCGACAAAAACCTGCGCCACAACCGCCAACACATCACGGAAGCGGTGGATGCCAGCCTCAAGCGTCTGCAGACCGATTACATCGACCTCTACCAACTGCACTGGCCGGAGCGCAGCACCAACTTTTTTGGACAACTGGGCTACAAACACAAGATCGAAGCCAACCTGACCCCACTTGAAGACACCCTCGAAGCACTCGACGAGCAAGTGAAGGCCGGCAAAATCCGCCACATCGGCCTGTCCAACGAAACGCCGTGGGGCACCATGCGCTTCCTCGCCCTGGCCGAAGCACGGGGGTGGCCGCGTGCCGTGTCGATCCAGAACCCGTACAACCTGCTCAACCGCAGCTTTGAAATTGGCCTGGCAGAAATCGCCATCCGCGAACAATGCGGCTTGCTCGCCTATTCGCCGCTGGCGTTCGGTTTCCTGTCCGGCAAGTACGAAGGTGGCGCGCGCCCACCAAAAGGTCGTCTGAGCCTCTACAGCCGCTTCAGCCGCTATTTCAACGCGCAATCGGAAGCGGCGTGCAGCCGCTATGTCGCACTGGCCCGTGAACACGGTCTGGATCCGGCGCAAATGGCCTTGGCGTTCGTGACTCAGCAGCCGTTCGTCACCAGCAACATCATTGGCGCGACGACGCTGGAGCAGCTGGAAAGCAACATCGCCAGTTTCGATCTGAAACTGTCGGATGAAGTGCTGGCGGGGATCGAGGCGATTCACAAGGATCATCCGAACCCTGCGCCGTAATCTTCTGATGCACCGCCTTCGCGAGCAAGCTCGCTCCCACAGGAGATCACCGTACCTGTGGGAGCGAGCCTGCTCGCGAAGGGGCCTGTCAACTCACTGCAAAACTCAAAGCGACCGCGCAATGATCTCCTTCATGATTTCATTGGTGCCGGCATAAATCCGCTGCACCCGCGCATCCGCCCACGCCCGAGCCACCGGGTATTCCCACATGAACCCGTAACCGCCGTGCAACTGCACGCATTCATCGAGCACCTTGCATTGCAGGTCAGTGCCCCAGTACTTGGCCATCGCCGCCGTCGGCACGTCGAGCTTGCCTTGCAGATGCAGCTCAAGACAGCGATCAACGAACACACGACCGATCTGAATTTCCGTGGCCATTTCCGCCAGTTTGAAGCGGGTGTTCTGGAAATCGGCAATCGCCTTGCCGAATGCCTTGCGATCACGGGTGTAATCGATTGTCCATTGCAACGCTGCTTCTGCCGAAGCGAGACCACCAATCGCCACGGTCAAACGCTCTTGCGGCAATTCCTGCATCAGGTAAGCAAACCCTGCCCCGGCCTGCCCCAGTAAATTTTCCTTCGGCACGCGTACGTCCTGGAAGAATAATTCCGACGTATCCTGGGCCTTCATTCCGACCTTCTCCAGGCGTTTGCCCTTCTCGAAGCCCGGCGTATTCGCCTCCACCAGAAACAGACTCGTGCCCTTGGCGCCGGCCTTTGGATCGGTCTTGGCGACGACAATCACCAGATCAGCGAGAAAGCCGTTGGTGATAAAGGTCTTGGAGCCGTTGATCACGTACTCGTCACCGTCCAGCACGGCGGTGGTCTTGACGCCTTGCAGGTCGGAACCCGCGCCGGGCTCAGTCATGGCAATGGCCGTGACCATCTCGCCCGACACCAGTTTCGGCAGGTATTTATGCTTCAGCGCTTCGCTGCCGTAATGCAGGATGTACGGCGCAACAATGTCTGAATGTAACGAAAAACCGATGCCGGTCAGGCCCAATCGCCCAACCTCTTCGATCACCACCGCACTGTAAAGAAAGTCCGCCCCCAAGCCACCGTACTCTTCCGGCAGATGCGAGCAGAGCATCCCCGCCTCCCCTGCCTTGTTCCAGAGTTTACGGTCGATGTGGCCTTGTTTCTCCCATTGCCCGTGAAACGGCACGGCCTCTTTTTCGAGGAAGGTTCGTACGCTGTCGCGGAACAATTCGTGCTCGGAACTGAACAAGGTTCTGGGGATCATGCGGCACCTTTCTTTCTTGTTGGAGGGCTGTGTCCTTCAGAGACTAAGCCTCCCCTCCGATAGAGGACACTGGACACATCCGACAAAAAATAAGACGATCCAGCCGTCTGGTGACCACTTTCCCTTATAAAAACAAAACAAAAGTTGAATTATGTCCAAGCACGTCTCCACGCCCTTGCGGCGCGTCAGCATCCTGGCGATCGACCAGGTTTTCGCCTACACACTCATGCAAGCCAAGGACTTCTTCCATGTGGCGAGCCTGCGTTACGGCAAACAACTGGGCCAAGGCCTGACTCCGGCGTTCGAAACCCGTCTGGTCAGCCCCGATGGCAAGCCGGTGAAAAGCTTCAGTAATGTGGTCATGCCAGTGGACGGCGGCCTGGAAAATACCGATATCATCATCCTCCCGGCGTTCTGGGACGATTTCGACACGCTGTGCACCCGCTACCCGCAAGTCCTGCCGTGGCTGCGTGAGCAACATGCTCGCGGTGCCGTCCTGTGCGGCGAAGCCACCGGGGTGTTCTGGCTGGCCGAGGCAGGCCTGCTCGATGGCAAGGAAGCTACGACCTACTGGCGTTTTTTCAACGCTTTCACCGAGCGCTTCCCGAAGGTCTACCTCAATCAGGACAAACACCTGACCGACGCAGACAATCTCTACTGTGCCGGCGGTACCACCTCGGCCTGCGACCTCTACATCTACTTGATCGAGCGCTTCTGCGGCGCCAACGTCGCACAGGCTGTAGCGCGTGACATCCTCTACGAAGTGCAGCGCAGCTACTCGCCGGGCCGCATCGGTTTTGGCGGGCAGAAGCTGCATCAGGACGTGATCATCCTGCAGATTCAGCACTGGCTCGAAGAGCACTTCGCCGACAAGTTTCGTTTCGAGGACGTCGCGCGCGAGCACGGCATGAGCATCCGCAATTTCATGCGCCGCTTCCAGACCGCCACCGGCGACAAACCCCTGCACTATCTGCAACGCCTGCGCATCGAAACGGCAAAGGGCTTGTTGTCCGCCAGCCGCAAGAGCATCAAGACCATCAGTTATGAAGTCGGTTATGACGATGCGAGCTTCTTCGCGCGACTATTCCGCCAGCACACCGAATTGTCGCCAAACCAGTATCGGCAGCAGTTTCAGCAGGCTGCATAAACACAATCAGACAGACGTCCATGTGCGAGTAGCCCTTTCACATGGACGGCTCCTGGCGTGTTTTTTCCCACATAAACCAGCGAAAACAGATCGGCTTTCCGACCTTTTTTACGACTGTCCATACATAGGTTCGCCGTACAGACTCCTTCACATGCACATCGCATCAAGGAAGATGAACAGTGACCATCGGATCCAGTTACAACTACCCATCACAAGCCGCTGGCGTTGAGGTTCGCAAAAAACGCTCAACGCCATCCAAATGGAAGCCCCGCTTTCCCAATCCTCCTGACTTGTGCTTTGACTATCGCGCATTGGTCGAGCAAAAAAACGGCATCGCTCGCGCCACTGACCCACAACACCGGATCTGCATCATTGGCGCTGGCGTCACCGGTCTCACAGCCGCCCGAGAGTTGCTGCGCTGCGGCTTCAGGCATATCACGCTGATCGAACAATCCTCCCGCATAGGCGGCAGACACCTGACCGTTCCGGGAAGCCCTCAATCCAGCGCGAGTCATACCCCGTTTGAAATGGGCGCGATGCGCATGCCTCTGTTCAACCGCGAAGGCGAGTTGCCGACTGAGGGTCGATCGCTCATGGCCTACTACGCGAAGACCTTTGACTTGTCGCTGTCGGAATTCGCCAACCCTGGCAGCCAATGGGTCAAATCAACCGGCATTTACCTGCGCGAGGGCCGTCTGGCGACCGAAGCTGCACCGCAAATGCTGATCTGGAAAAATACCGACGGCCAGACGCCGCCTCCCAGCGATGAACTGCAAGCGGTGCACGCCAAGTGGAGAGCTTTCGCCGACCGCATGACCCGGCATGTCGCCGAAATGTACGCGGGCGAGGACTGGGAAGCCGCCTGGGCCGCTATCGTCGAAAAATACCACGCCGTATCCTTCCGCGAACTGGTTGGCATGCCTGCCTTGCAGCGCTGGAATCGCGACGCCCCCGGTGACTTTGGCGGGATGGGCATGTCGGCAAAGGAGTCGGCCATTTTCTATGCCATCGGGATTGGCGACGGTAGCTGGGGAGCCTTCTATGACGTGTGCGCGTTATATCCTATGCGCACCGCCATATTTGGTTTCAGCAGCCATTTGCAATTAGTGCATGGCCGAGTGGATGAACAAGGCGACCCGCTGCCTGACTCACCCCTTGTGAACAGCAATGCGGTTTTCGATTCGACTGGCCTGCAGTTTGATAAACCACGCTATCTGGGGCTCGCTGCGCTGAGTGAATGCCTGATGTTCATGAAGCCCGACGAGTCCACCCAATCGTTTTATGAGCACTGCCAGCAAAGCAGTGAAGGCCTGTTGACCGACTGCGCCGTCAGCAGATTGAAAAAACTCGGCAGCGGAAAAATCCGCGTCTATTTCAACCGCAAACATAGCCAGCCCGAGTTGGCCCAGGAACACTTCAATGACTTTGATTCAGTGATCATGACGCTACCCTCATGGTTGATCGAGACCCGAGTCAAGCTGGAAGACTTCACGCCTCAGATGCTGCCGTTCGAAACGATTAACGCGTACAAAACCGCGCACTGGGAAACCAGCTGCAAGGTCTTCGCACCGCTGAAAAAATCCTTTCTGTCGGGCAATACCAACATTCCCCAAGCGATTGTCACGGACAGCTTTATCCATGACGTTTATACCTACCGCTACAACGAGAACTACAGCTACGACTGCATTCTTTTGAGTTACACCTGGGAGGACGACGCAACCAAACTTTCCTGCTTCAGCGACAAAGAACTGATCGCAAAGTGCGCAGAAGAACTGGACAGAATCCTCATGAACTCCAGCAATATTCAACAACGTATTTCCCCGTACATTGGCCTGCAACAAGCCGTCGTACAGCGCTGGATGACCGATAAAAATTCGTTGGGGTGCGCCAAGCTTTACCGTCCCGGGACTTACCACGATGCCGTCCGCCTGCTGAAATACAACCGAGACTATTCAAAGGCTTCGGGCCTGTATCTATCGGGGGAGTCATTTTCGGTTGATGCCGGTTGGACCGAGCCCTGCTTTCGCGGTGCCGTCGATGCAGTCATTCATATTTGCGACAAGACCGATGCGCGTTTCAACGGCGGCTTCACCATGGATGACTACCCGCATTTTCACCACGCCACCTGACTTTCTGAGCACGCCATCCACTGTTCACGAAGGGTCCCGGCAGCAGGCCGAGGACCTTGCGTTAACGCAGGACTACGCTTCCTAGGAGAAGGCCTACAACTTAACCGGAAACCGCCGACTTACGCTTTGCTCCCGACTCGACTCTTATGACCCCGCCATTCAACGGCGTGAAAACAATAATAAGAGGTCATGAAAAATGAGTGAGTCCACAAGCCCCGTTCGTGTTGCGGTCGTGCAATTCGATCCGCAGGTCGGCACGCAAAACCGCGCGGCAAACTTGAGTACCAGCCTGGAGTTGGCGCTGGAAGCGGTTAATAACGGTGCAAACCTTATCGTTTTGCCCGAGCTGACCAACACCGGTTATTTCTTTCAGAACCGGCAGGATGCGTTTGACCATGCCGAAGCGGTTCCAGACGGGCCGAGTGTTGGCAGTTGGGAAGATTTCGCCCGTCATCATCAGGTTTATCTGGTAGCCGGGCTGACCGAGCGCGAGGGATCGAGGCTTTACAACACTGGCGTGCTAGTGGGACCTGACGGGTTTATCGGCAAGTACCGCAAGGCTCATCTCTGGAACCTGGAAAAGCTCTGGTTCACTGCCGGCGACTCGGGATTCCCGGTCTTTGACACGCCTATCGGTCGCATTGGATTGCTGATCTGTTGGGACATCTGGTTTCCCGAGGTCCCGAGGATCCTGAGCCAGCAAGGCGCAGACATCATTTGCAGCCTCAACAATTGGGTCTGGACTCCGCCACCGTTGTTCGATGATGCCGGCAAATGCATGGCCTCGTATCTGACCATGACCGCCGCGCATGTCAACAATGTGTTTATCGCGGCGGCGAGTCGAATCGGCGAAGAGCGCGGCGCTCGATACCTTGGATGTTCGTTGATCGCCGGCACCAACGGCTGGCCGATCGGCCGCGTGGCATCTGCCGACCAGCAGGAAATTCTCTACGCCGATATTGACCTGACCAGCGCTCGCAGCGCGCCTATCTGGAATGACTTGAACGACCTCCATCGGGATCGTCGCTGCGATGTCTACGACCGAATGCTCGGCTACACCGAGCATCCGTGCCTTCCGCGCTAACCGGGGGGCCAAGCAATGGGAACTATCCACGCAAAACCACGGAAACAAGTCGCCGCCAGAACAATGCTCGACAGCATGATCATTGGGTTGCTGCTGAGTGCTACAGCGCTGATTTTCTGGCTCTCGATGAACAATCACTCACTTTGGTCAGCACGCTGGCCGGATTACGGCCACATGGTCTCGAATCTTCCCGAGCCGACCGCCTGGCTGCGCTGGGTGTTGGGAGATATCAGTGAGGTGGCATTTTATAAACACGAGTTCGCATCCATTGGCCTTCTGGCAGGTGCTTATCTGGGGTACTGGGCGAATCGAACGGGAAAATCCTGGCAAGGCTTTACCATCTGTTATGGCAGCGGACTATGGCCGTGGCTCGTTACCAGCTCTTTGCTTGGCCTGGTACTGAGCAATCTCGTGTGGGGCTGGACCGTCACCGCCACAAGCTGGCAGCCAACGTTTGCAGCATTTGTGTCGTTGCCCGCGGCCATGGTTCTGATGTTTGGGGGTGGCTGGAAGGTCGCGATCAATGGCGCAATCATGGGAGCCCTTTTCGTGACGCCCATGTGCATGCTGATTGTGAATTACGTCTGCAACCCCCTCGGCCTGCCCGTGGTGATCGGCAATGTATCGGGCATGGCAATCGCCAGCATCGGCGCCTTCGTACTCTGCCGCTACATACCGAGTCTGGTGACATCCGCGGCGCCCGAACAGGTCGCCGAGGAGGCCAGCATCCCGGTGACCGCCAAGGCTCCCGATTATGGTGTGGTCTGGAGCATTCGCCGGGTCTTGGCGGACTTCTCCGAAGCGCCTTTTTTCGGCAATGAATGGGCCAGTCTCGGGCTGATCGTCGGCGCATTGCTGGCGTTTACCCTGAACCCGATGAGCCCTGTCTATGGCACCGGTTTGTTGCCACAACTACTGGCGGGCCAGGCATTGACCTCGGCACTGGGCGTGCTGATCTGGCGCAAACAATGGATAGCCCGAGGCTGGTACCCGACCTATGTGCCGCTGGTCTCAGTCGTTCCGGCAGCTATTTTGACCTACGGCGGCGACTGGCAAGTGATTGTCTCAAGCGCATTGCTCGGTGCCCTGATCGCCCCACCGCTGGCTTGCGCCCTTGCGCAACGAGTGCCGGGGCACATGCACGGTTTCATTGGGAATGTGTTGTCCATGGCCATCAGCACGCTGCTGATCCTTCCGCTCGTCGGCTGGCTGGCAAGCCACTGACGTCCCCCTTCCCGGCTGGCGCTTGAATTCGATTCAGGAGCCGCCGGTTTCCTTTGCGAGGTATCACATGGACTTGCCCAAACTGGCGATTGCCGCACTCGGCGGTACTGTCAGCATGCAATCGCTTCAAAGCGGCGAAGGCGTCGTTCCATCGGTGTCAGGCGAGGCGCTCCTGAACACGGTGCCGGAACTGAAAACACTTGCGCAGTTGACTGTAGAGACGCTCGGACTATTGCCCGGCGCCTCACTTGATTTCGAATATCTGCTGAGCGTGTTGTGCTGGGCGAACTTTCAGATCAATCAAGGTGCGGCAGGCGTCATCATTGTTCAAGGCACGGACACGCTAGAGGAATCCGCCACTTTTTTTGATTATCTGTGGGACCACGACGAACCGCTGGTGCTGACTGGCGCCATGCGTTCGGCGGCACAGGCGGGTGCCGATGGCCCGGCAAACCTGTTGGATGCCGGCCGCGTCGCACTGGCGCAAAGCAGTCGGGGACGCGGCGCCCAAGTGGTTATCCACGGGCAGATTCACCGGGCGAGCGCCGTGCGCAAAGTCGATTCCATGGCGCTGCACGCGTTCGCATCGCCTGTGACCGGTCCGGCCGGCATTCTAATGGAAGGCGTTGTGCGTTATTTGCAGCCGCCTGTTGCACGTCAGGTCTTGCCCCTGCCGCAAACCACCAACCAGACGATCGCCTTGCTGGAAGCGTCGCTCTCTGCGGACAGTCTGCTGCTGGAAAATGTCGTCGAGCTGGGCTATGACGGGCTGGTGATCGCCGGATTCGGTGCCGGACATGTGTCCGCACACTGGGCCAAAGTCATCGAAACCATCGCCCGACACATTCCGGTAATCATCGCGACACGCACCGGCTGTGGCTCCACGGCACGGTCAACCTACGGCTTTGAGGGCAGCGAAATCGATTTGCAGCGCAAGGGTGCTGTGATGGCAGGGTTCACCTGCCCGCGCAAAGCGAGGATTTTGCTCTGGCTGCTGGTCGGGTGCCGACAGCAAGAGCATCTGGCGTCTTACCTCGATCAAACCGGTTAACCAAACGCGCAAAAAAAAGGGCCTGCAATTGCAGGCCCTTTTTCTGAATTCGAGATCTGCTTAAGGCTTATGGGCCCGCGACAGGAATTCGTGCGACTGCATCTCCAGCAGGCGACTCAGCGTGCGCTGGAACTCGAAGTTCAGGCGCCCGCCGGTGTACAGATCCTTCAATTCGACTTCAGCAGAGATGATCAGCTTCACGTTACGGTCGTAGAACTCGTCGACCATGTTGATGAAGCGGCGAGCGATGTCGTCGGTGGTGACGCTCATCTGCTCGACACCGCTGAGCAGCACGGCGTGGAAGATTTTGCCCAGTTCGATGTAGTCGTTCTGGCTGCGCGGGCCGTCGCACAGTTCGCGGAAGTCGAACCAGGCCACGTCATCACACGTGCGCAGGGCGCGGATCTCGCGATTTTCAATGATCAGCACGTCGTTTTCCACCGCCGCCGTGCATTCCGGTGTCAGTGCCTTGAAGCTCTTGCGCAGGCTTTCGTGAGCGGCTTCGTCGAGCGGATAGTGGAACAGTTCCGCCTGCTCGAGGTGACGCAAACGATAGTCGACGCCGCTGTCGACGTTGACGATTTCGGTGTGCTGCTTGATCAGCGCAATGGCCGGCAGGAAGCGCGCGCGTTGCAGGCCGTCCTTGTACAGACCATCGGGAACGATGTTCGAGGTCGCGACCAGGGTCACGCCGTTCTTGAACAACTCTTCCATCAGCGTGCCGAGGATCATTGCATCAGTGATGTCGGAGACAAAGAATTCATCGAAGCAGATGACCCGCGACTCAGTCGCAAAACGCTTGGCGATGATGGTCAGCGGGTTTTTCTCGCCGCCGAGCGTTTTCATCTCTTCGTGCACACGCTTCATGAAGCGGTGGAAGTGCGTGCGGGTCTTTTCCTTGAACGGCAGCGCTTCGAAGAAGGTGTCGACCAGGTAAGTCTTGCCGCGACCCACGCCGCCCCAGAAGTACAGACCCTTGACCGGCGTCTGATCCTTTTTGCCAAACAGCTTGCTCAAAAGACCCGGCTTGTTCTGATCGGCGGCGATCAGATCCTCGTACAGGCGCTGCAAATGACGCACAGCAGTTTCCTGCGCGGCGTCATGGAAGAAGTCCGGGCGTTTCAGATCAGCTTGGTATCGTTCTAGGGGCGTCATAATTCGTTAGCAAGGCAACAAAAACGGGCCGTCACTGTAGCGACGGCCCATGGGAATGGCAATCAGCCCTTGGTCGGGCCGAGCCGCTGATTATTCCTGTACCGGGGTCAACGCGATGCGCAGGGCCTCGATGGCCGCGTCCCGCGCCGTGCTGTCAGCGAATGCCGGGCTGTCGCCGATGCACTCGCCTTCCAGCCACACGCTGAAGCTCAAGTCTTCGCTGCGCACGTCCAGAGACTGACCGGATTGCAGTTGCTTGGTCACCTGGCCAGCGGTTTTGCCATCAGCGAAGTTGCGCGACAGCAGCAATTGCTCGCCATCGGCCGCCAGCAGACGGAAACGGAAACTGCCGTCGTCCTCGCGGAAACTGACGAAACGTGCGGCTTTTACGGCTTTCTTCTTGGTGGTCGCAGCCACCTGAACCTGATTGACGAACGAACGCAGGCCCACGGCTTCACGCAGTTCGTTGAGGAACGGCGTTGCCACGGCACGGGCCTTTTTCGCGCCTATCTGCAGGATGTCTTCCAGATCCGCCGGACGCTCGATCAACTGGTGATACTTGTCGCGCGCCTCGCCCAATTCGTTATCGAGCAACTGGAACAGGCGGTTCTTCGCCTCGCCCCAACCCAGGCCACCGAGCAGTTCACTGCGGAATTCGTCAGCCTGTGCTGGAGTAGCGAAGGCCTGAAACAGAGTGAACAGGTGCGAGTTGTCCGGGTCCTTGGCTTCGCCTGGCGCTTTGGAGTCAGTGACGATCCGCGAGATCGCGTCCTTCATCTCTTTGGCGCTGGAGAACAACGGAATGGTGTTGTCGTAGCTCTTCGACATCTTGCGACCGTCGAGGCCAGGCAACGTCGCCACGCTTTCTTCGATCAGTGCTTCAGGCATGGTGAAGAATTCTTTGCCCTGACCAAACAGGTGGTTGAAACGCTGGCCGATGTCGCGGGCCATTTCCACGTGCTGGATCTGGTCACGACCGACCGGCACCTTGTGCGCGTTGAACATCAGGATGTCCGCGGCCATCAGCACAGGGTAGCTGTAGAGGCCCATGGTGATGCCGGCATCCGGGTCTTCACCGGTTTCGACGTTCTTGTCCACCGAGGCCTTGTAGGCGTGCGCACGATTGAGCAAGCCCTTGGCGGCGACGCAGGTCAGCAGCCAGGTCAGCTCGGGGATTTCCGGGATATCCGACTGACGGTAGAAGGTCACGCGGTCGACATCCAGGCCACCGGCCAGCCAGGTCGCAGCGATTTCCAGACGCGAGCGCTGGATGCGCAGCGGGTCATCGCATTTGATCAGGGCGTGGTAGTCGGCCAGGAAGTAGAACGAATCGGCATTGCTGTCGCGGCTGGCGAGGATCGCCGGACGGATGGCGCCGGCGTAGTTGCCAAGGTGTGGCGTGCCGGTGGTGGTGATGCCGGTGAGGATGCGGGTACGGTTCGTCATGGGTAATCGCTTGTCAGACTGCAATCAATTCGAGAGACGCGGCAGGATCAGATCCTTGAGATCGGTCAACTTGCCATGAAAAAAGTGTCCGCATTCTGCCACTTTCAGCAGCTCATGGGGGCGCTGGAGTTCGTCCGACCAGTCATAGACCAATTGCGGATCGATGACTTCGTCGGTTTCCGGCTGGATCACGGTCAACTCGACATGCGCTGGCAGTTGATCCTGCTCGCCCAGACGCATCACCGCCGGCGCAACCATGAACAGGTGCTTGAGTTGCACGCCCTGGGCTTCGAGACGGCCGCCGAGACTTGCTGCAACAAATCCGCCGAAGGAGAAACCGAACAGTGTCAGTGGCAGATTCGGGTGTTTTTCCAACAGCCATGCGGCGGCGGCTTGAGCATCGTCGACCTCACCGGTGCCCATGTCGTGGCTACCTTCGCTGGCGCCGACGCCGCGATAATTGAAGCGCAGGGTGATCAGACCGGCGTCGCGGGCCGTGCGCTGCAGGGTCGAGACGACCTTGTTGAGCATGGTGCCGCCCTGCACCGGGTTCGGATGGCAGATCAGCGCGATGCCGCGCGGCTGCTCGTTATCCAGGTAAAGAGCTTCAATTTGGCCGACTGGGCCATCAATCACTACAGGGGTTTCACGCATCAGCAAGGAAGGAACTCCGTGACCTCGAATCGGGTCGACTCGTCTAGCAAATTGTCTGTGCCAATCTATTGCGAGTGAATCGCGGTATACAGCGCAGGTTCGAGCCGTTAACGTAAAGCAAAGCCGTTTATAGAGGAAGGACTCGTGGAACACTCGCTCTTAGTTTGGTTGTTACCGACTCTTGCCCTGGTTGTGGGTGTCGCCATTGGATTCCTGATCGCGCGCGTTGCGCCGAACGCTGCGCCGAGCCGTACGCAGCGTCAACTGGATGATATCCAGGAGCGTTTCGACAGTTATCAAAACGAAGTGGTCACCCACTTCAACAGCACCGCGATGCTGGTCAAGAAACTGACCCAAAGCTATCAGGAAGTGCAGGATCATCTCGCCGAGGGTGCCAATCGTCTGGCCCTGGACGAGCAGACTCGCCAGCGCTTGCTCGCCTCGTTGCACTCTGAATCGGTGCAGGCCCCGCGCGAGCGTCTGACGCCACCGCGCGATCAGGAGCCGCCACGCGATTACGCGCCGAAGACTCCGAACGCGCCAGGCATGCTTGATGAGCATTATGGTTTGAAGAAGTAATAAGTCGCAGCGACAAGCAAAAGCCCCCGGACAATTCCGTTGTCCGGGGGCTTTTTTGTGCCTGAGGATTTTACGGTGAATGCACCGGCCCCATCGCGGGCAAGCCCGCTCCCAAAGGTTTCTTTGGTGTACACAAAATCCGTGTTCCACACATAACCCTGTGGGAGCGGGCTTGCCCGCGATGGAGCCAGCACCGGCCACAAAAAAATGCCCGATCACAGGATCGGGCATTTTTTCATTCAGGCAATCAGTTACGGATACTGCTGAACCGTGCCCGGCTGTTGCTGAGCACCATACTGCTGGCCCGGAATCGCCTTCAGGTTGACCTCAACGCGACGGTTCTGTGCCCGACCATTGACGTCGCCGTTGCTGGCAATCGGATTATCCGGACCGGCGCCACGGGCCGACAGGTTGGCACCGCTGACACCTTGCGACGTCAGGTAGGTCGCCACGCTCTGCGCACGACGCTGGGACAGGTCCATATTGTGCTGGCGGCTGCCGGTGCTGTCGGTATAGCCGACGATTTCGATCTGGTTCTGGCTGAACTCCTTCAGGGAGCCGGCGAGATTGTTCAATGGCTGATAGAAGCTGGAGGCGATATTCGCCGAATCGGTGGCGAACGTGATGTTACCTGGCATGATCAGTTTGATCTGATCGCCCTGACGCTGCACTTCAACCCCGGTATTGGCCATGCTGGCACGCAGTTTCTTCTCTTGCTGATCGGCGTAGTAACCGTAACCGGCCGCCGAAGCACCCACCACGGCAGCACCAATCAAGGCACCCTTGCCACGGTTATCGTGACCGATAGCGGCACCAGCCAGTGCACCGGCCAGAGCGCCGAGGCCGCCGTACTTGGCGGTTTTGCTCATGCCTTGGGAGCCGCCGTCGGCCTGGCCCTGATTGTCATAAGGGTTAGGCGAGGCGCAGCCGGACAACAAGGCCACGGCAGTAGCGACAATAATCAAACGACGCTTGGTGAACATGAAGAGCTCCTACTTTTCTGCATTCTGAGGTGCAGCGGCCGGTTGGCAATAAACCTCTGCGGGCGTTGGATCATGACAATGGACAAAAATTCCGCCGCCCACCCATGACAAAATATTTACGCCCGCACAAAAGGGTTTTCGCGCATTTCATCACCCAGACGCGTATCCGGACCATGCCCGGTAACCACCGTTGCATCTTCGTCCAGGGTGTACAGCCGTTGCTTGATCGATCGCACGATGGTCGCCTGATCGCCACCCCATAAATCCGTGCGCCCTACCCCGCGACGAAAAAGTGTGTCGCCGGCAATCAACAGCTTAGCCTCGGAAAACCAAAAGCTCATGGAACCGGGCGTATGACCCGGCGTATGCAGTGCCACCCCGCAACCGCAAGCCAGCTCCTCATCGTCCGACAACCAGCGATCCGGTGATGGCACCGGAACGTAGGGCACGCCGAACATCTGGCATTGCATCTCGAGGTTGTCCCAGAGGAACTGATCTTCCTTGTGCAGATGCAGCGTCGCGCCGGTTTTTTCTTTCATCTGCCCTGAGGCGAGGAAGTGATCGAGGTGCGCGTGGGTATGGATGATGCTGACCACTTTCAGGCCCAGCGCATCGAGGCGGGCCATGATCAAGTCGGGATTGCCACCCGGGTCGACGACGATGGCTTTTTTTGTGATCGGATCGCCGATGATCGTGCAGTTGCATTGCAAAGGGCCGACCGGGAAGGTTTCGCGGATAAGGGCTGTGTTCGGGGTTTGCATAATTTTGATCCTGATACCAAGGCGTGCCGCTGCGGTTGTGATCCGCAAAATCGATAGGTTATCCTCGCGCCCAGCCAATTGCTAAACAAGACGGCAGGTAGTCAATCCCTACCCAATGGAACACGTGCTCGTCGATAAAAGCGCCCTCTTATGGACGCCTTCCCTTAAGGACACCATGTCTGACCTCACGCTGGACTTCACCTGTAAAACCGCTTTCGCGTCTGTGGCAGGACGCTCGCATCTGGAAACTCAAGCACCTTGCCAGGACTACGTCGCGGCAAGAGAGTCGAACGCTGTGACATGCATTGCCTTGGCCGACGGCGCTGGCTCCAGAGCCCGCTCGGACATCGGCGCCCAAGTCGCAGTAACCGCGACACTCGCCTACGTCTGCAAAAACTTTGAAAGCCTTTGGCAGAACATGGAAAAGCACAACGCCAAGGCAGCCCAGCGCCTGATCAATCGTTGCCTGGACGCGTTCAGACGCAAATCCGCTAAGCTCGGCTGCGAGATCAACGATCTGGCCTGCACTCTGTCGTTCGTCGCTTACTCACAAGGTCGCTATATGGCGGGCAACTTGGGAGTCGGCGTCATTGCACTGATTGATCCGGACGGGCAACTCGAGACCCTTTCGCCTCCAGAAAATGACGAGCTCACCAATACCACCTCGTTGCTGAATGACCCTAAAGCGATATCGAAGCTCAGGCTGTACCGCGGGACAGTCTTAGCGCCGACGGGTTTGGCGATCATGAGTGCCGGCACAGCAGAAAGCCTTTACCAAAAGTCCAGCGGCGTTCCCGCACCGGCAGTGCAAAAACTGCTGGAGTGGAATGCAACGTTGCCGGGAAAAAAATTCAAGGCTGTTTTGAGCGAGCACCTGCAACAGTCCATCGCCAGCGAAACTGCAGATGATTGCGCCTTGGGGCTGATTTCAATTCTCCAGCGTGAGAATTCGATAAAACGCACGGACTTTGCCGGAACAGAGTGAACGACAAACTCTGGTTCAAGTTTCTCCTTGCTCCAGAGGCGTCAAACGGCGGTCACTGCAACACCCCCAACTCTTTAGCCCGCGCCACTGCCTGCGTACGCCGCTCAACCCCAAGTTTGCTGTTGATATGGCTGGCATGAGTCTTCACGGTATGCAGCGAGATGAACAACTGCTCGCTGATTTCCTGATTCGAGCAGCCCTGAGCAATCAACCGCAGTACCGCCAGTTCGCGACTGCTGAGCTGTTCGGTAGCACTCGATTCCACGGCCGGACGGGGCGCGGCTGGCGGAAAGTGTTGCAGCAATTGCTGTCCTGCCAGCGTTGGCGACGTCAGCAATTGTCCGCGCAACCAGTCCACGTGTCCCTTGACCAAAGCCTCGAACGGTTGCAGCACGCCCCCGGCCGCTGCCTCCAACGCCTGATTCAGCGCTTTGCGCGCCTCCGCTTCGCGCCCGCTCGCCAACAGCAACGCCACCTTCTGTGTCAACGCCATCACGCTGAGCAACTGACGCCCGGTTTGCTGGCCGTTTTCGTGCAATACGTTCAAGCGCCCTTCGGCGAGCATCGGTTGCCCTTGAATCACATCGAGCAGTGCCTGTTGCAGTTCGACATGCAAAGGCAGTTGTGGATGAAATTCCGGAGGCGCCGCCGCACGTTCGCCCGTATAAGTCTGGCCCAACCGCGCCAGCCATGCTTCGGCCAGATCGGTGCGGCCCTGGGCCAGCCACAGTTCACATTTGACCAGGGTGATCATCGCCAGATAGTAGATCGGCGGCACGTCCCAGATGTGCATCAGCCGTTCGGCTTCAGCGAGTTCGGCGAAGGCTTTGGCGAACTCACCGCTGGCGCCATCCAGACGCGCGATCACGCAGTGACCGATCAACACGCTGATGTCGCGACAGGCCCGTGCTTCACCGAGCCCGGCCAATAACCGCACGCGTGCGAGCTGCGGCTGCAAGCGCATCGCCAACAGAAAACCTTCGTACAACGTCAGCCGCGCGCGCACGGCATACAGGCGCTGTGGGGAAAGTCCGCGCAACCGTTCCAGGCCCTGATGGACTTCATCGAGCGAACGCAGAATTTCACCGCGAGCCTGCAAAACGCGGGCGCGATCATAATGCGCCAGTGCTTCAAATAACGGGTTACCAACGCGTTGCGCCAACTCAAGGGACTCACGATTCAATCCCCGCGCGCGCCACAGATCACCGTCGGCAATCGCCAGGTTGGATAACGTCGACAAGCACATCAGCCGCTGGCCGTAGCGCTTGGCCGGCAGACTTTCGAGCGCTTCGCTGCAGTATTTGAGCGTCAACTCGCGATGACCGCGTCCGCGCGCGATGATCCCGCTCAACGCCAGCCATTGCGCCAGCATCGACTTTTGCGCCGTGGCCGATGGCGCCGGCAGGAAGCGGCTCAGATGGCTGGACAATTCTTCGGCCGCATCGAGCTGACACGCCAGCCCCAGCGCCCAGCTGTACAGCACGATCAAGCGCGGCGTGCTGATCAACAGGCTGTCGGGCAAGTCCATTTTCCAGCGCAGCAGCATGCCGACATTCTGCTCGGCCAGCAGTTGCTCCTCCGACAGGTTCTGCACCAGATTCGCCGCGACGTCGAGGTGGCCGGCACGCAACGCCTGCTCCACGGCCTCATCGAGTAAACCCTGAGCATTGAACCAGCGACAGGCGCGCAAATGCAGCGTTCCGGTGGGCACCATGGCCTGTGCAACCGGGCGACTGCGCAACAAGTCGGAAAATAAATGGTGATAGCGATACCAGTGCCCGTGTTCATCCAGCGGCACCAGAAATACTTGATGCGCCTGCAGGAAACGCAGGATCTCGGCACTGTCATGGGCTTCGCGCACGGCATCGCACAGTTCGCTGCAAAAGCGCTCCTGCGGTGCGGTGTCGTAGAGAAACGATTGCACTTCGATGGGCAGGCAATCGATGACTTCTTCAAGCAGATAGTCGCGGATCAGCCCTTCCCCGCCGTTCAGCGCTTGCGGCAATGCGGCTTCACTGCCGGCTTCGGATGCTGCCAGCAGCCAGAAACGCAGCCCGGCGACCCAGCCTTCGCTGCGCTGGATGAGGTTTTCCAACGCTTCGCCGCGCAATGAAGTGCTGTGGCGATCGAGCAATGTCAGGGCTTCGTCGTGGGTCAGGCGTAAATCCTGCTCGTGCAGTTCCAGCAATTGCCGCGACAGTCGCAAGCGCGCCAGGTGCCAGTCAGGGCGCTGCCGACTGGTGACCATCACCAGCAAACCCTCGGGCAAGTGGTTGAGGAAAAACTGCAGGCAACGGTCGAGCACCGGCCCTTGAGCGAGATGATAGTCGTCGAGCACCAGCAACAAGGGTGTCGCCGGATCAAGGTGCTGCGCCAGCTCGTCGAGCAGACCGTCGAGCCATTCTTCAAAGGCAAACGGCTGGTGGCGTTGACGCATCTTCAGCAGGCCGAGCGCGCGGCTGCCCAGTTCGGGGAAATAGTCTTGCAGGCCTTCGAGCAAGCGCTCGAGAAAGCGACCGGGGTCGCTGTCCCGAGGGCTCAGGCCCAGCCAGAGACTTTGCCAATGCGCCGGCAGACTTTGGCAAAACTCCACGGCCAGCGAACTCTTGCCGAAGCCTGCGGGGGCGCTGACCAGCAACAGCCGCCCACCGAGTCCTGCTTGCAGGCGCTCGCAAAGGCGCGGTCGCAATACGTGTCCGTCAGGCAGCGGCGGGCGAAAAAAACGCCCGTCCAGTGCCGCGACGGCAACGCTTGCGGGACCCGGAAGTGGGGACAGATCAGTCATGGCCGGCTCTTGTTCGAATTGCTGTTGGCGGCGTTGCAGATGTCCGCAGACTAGCCTTAAACGAACCGGTTATGAAGGTAGTTGCTACAAATGGCTACAAAAAGGCTACAACGACCTGCACGCCAAATCCTGTAGGCGCTGCCGAAGGCTGCAATCTTTTGACGAGAATGTTTCTGAATCCAAAGCAGGATCAAAGATCACAGCCTGCGGTAGCGCCTACACAAGGCGGTACAAAAATGATCAAAAAAAAACGCCCCGAACCAGTCGGGGCGTTTTCACGAGGATGCGGCCTCGGGTTTACAGCGGTTTAACGAACACCTTCCTGACGCAGAGCGGCCGGGGTGAAGTCGCTGGTGGTCGCGGTGAAGCCGAAGTCATACGCACTCTTCTCTTCGTTCTTCATGCCCAGCGCCAGGTAGCGGCCGGATTGCAGATCGTAGAGGGTTTCCAGGGCATACCACGGCACTTGTTTGTCGTAGTAGTTCTCGGCATGCGCCTCGGCCACACGCCACAGCTGACCACGACCGTCGTAATGGTCGATAACCGCTGCTTGCCAGGTGTCCTCGTCGATATAGAAGTCACGTTTGGCGTAGATGTGGCGCTGACCTTCCTTCAGGGTCGCAACCACGTGCCAGACCCGGCGCAGCTCGTAACGCGCCAGATCCTGGTTGATGTGGCCGGCCTTGATGATGTCGGCGTATTTCAGTTTCGGATCGTCGAGCTTGTAGCTGTCGGAGGCGATGTACATCTCTTTCTTGCCTTCGAGCTTCCAGTCGTAGCGATCCGGCGCGCCGTTGAACATGTCCAGGTTGTCGGAGGTACGCAGACCGTCCGCCGCAGTACCCGGGCCGTCATAGGACACTTGCGGTGCGCGGCGCACACGGCGCTGACCGGCGTTGTAGACCCACGCCGAACGTGGCTCTTTAACCTGGTCGAGGGTTTCGTGCACCAGCAGCACACCACCGGCCAGACGTGCCGGCGCAGTCACTTTCTGCTTGAAGTAGAACAGGATGTTGCCTGGGTTCGCCGGATCGTAGTCTTTCATCTTGTCGCGGAACACGAACTGATCCTGGAAATACACCAGGCTGTACGAGCCGTTCGGTTGCGGCGTGGCCTGGGTCACCAGACGCGTCACACTGCCGCCACGATAGCGGGTGATGTGGTTCCAGATGACTTCGACGCCGGTTTTAGGAATCGGGAACGGCACAGCCGTTTCGAAGTTTTCCAGACCGTTGCCGCCCGACACCAGCGTGGTGGTAGTGGCGTTTTTCTTGATGGAGGCGAACACCTCATCCGGCACGGTAGCGCCGCGATGCGATGGATAGACCGGCATCTTGAAGGTTTCCGGGTAGCGCTTGAACATCGCGTACTGGCCCGGCGCAAGTTTGTCCTTGTACTTGTCGACATCCTTGGCGGTGATGGTGAACAACGGTTGCTCACTGGCGTAAGGGTTGGACAGGAAACCACGCGCATCGACCGCACCGGCATTCTTCGGCAACGGCTTCCAGGCCGGGATCGAGCCATCGGCGTTACCCGCCATTTCTGCGCCCATCGGGGTCAGGCTCTTGCCCAGCTTGTCCGCTTCGCCAGCAGGCACTGCGGCCATGACGCCGGTCGCCAGCAGCGACAGACCCAGAACACCGGCGTGGAACAGACTTTTTGTTATTTTCATAAATTCGTTCGTCCTGAAATGCAGTGCTTAGAAGTTCACGCCGAAGCTGAGCGCAACGAAGTCGCGGTCATCCACGGTGGTGTACTTGCCGTCGAAGAAGTTGGTGTAGGCCAGGCTCGCGGTGTAGGTGTTCTGGTACTCGGCATCGACGCCCAGACTGACCGCTTTGCGACCTTCCTCGAAGTTGCCGCCAGGGCCAGGCGAGTAGCCGCTGACGTCATGGGACCAGGCTACGTTCGGCTTGAGGTTCACACCGGCGAAGACGTCGTTGTAATCCCAGATGGCCCGACCGCGATAGCCCCACGACATCGATGTGGTGAAGCCGTCGTTGTCGCAATTGCGGCTGCGGTTGTTCTGCGGCGAACCCGGCCCTGCACCATTGATGGTGCTGGCGTTGAGAATGTTGGCGCAGGTATTGATACCGCCAGTGGCCGGCAACTCACCCGGACCATAAACCGGATCCCGGCCATAACGCTTGTCGGAACGGCTTTCCAGACCGCCCACGTAGGTCATGCCCGCTTCACCCACGAGGGTCAGACGGCTGGCGCCCATGACCTGATCGAAGAAGTGCGTGAAGGTCGTCTGCAGTTGGGTGATTTCCTTGCGCTCATAGCCGTGCAGATCCTGACCAGGAACGCCATTTAGCAGCGAGGCGTTGGTCAGTGCGCCGCCCAGCGGACGAACACCGGCGAACAGGATGTCGGTGGAGTTCAGTTGTACGGGTGCATTCGGGCGATAGCTGATCTCACCGCTCCACGCCGTACCGGTAGGCAGGGTGGTAGAGAAGCTCAGGCCGTAGAGGCGAATGTCCTCAGGGTATTCAATAAAGTAATTCGAGTTGCCCGCCACCAGCAGTGGTGCGAGAGCTGCGAACGGCCCGGGCAGACCGGCTGCAGTGTTGTAGACCGAGCGCGGCGCACCGGTTGCGCTGAAGATCGGCGCACGGCTGTGGTAGTTCATGAAGTACGCGCCGAACTCGGTATCCAGAGGCTCGAACATGTACTTCAGGGACGCGCCCCACTGACCGCTGTCACGGGCATCGCGATCCGGACCACGGCGCACCAGAACGCCTTCCTGATTGACATCGACGCCGTTGGCGGCCAACGGCCCCAGTGCAACGGCTGGAATAGTCGAACGCTTGTTCAGCACGCGCAGGTTGTCGTTGCAACCGTCGGCGACAATGTCCGGCTGCGAAAAGAAGGTGCCGCAGTTATCGACAACGGTCTGGTCCCATTCCAGCTGATAGAAGGCTTCGGCCGACAGATTGTCGGTCAGGCTCTGAGACACGTAGAACATGTTGACCGGGATCAGGCCTTCCTTGATCTCGGCGCCTGGACGACGGAATGCAGACACGTCGATCGGGTTGATCGAGTTGATGCCGCCACCGATGAAGGTACTTTCACCCCAGCTCACTACCTGCTTGCCCAGACGAACCGAGCCCGGTTGATCGGCGATGGCGTAGTTGTGGTAGACGAAGGCGTCGAGGATCTGCCCGCCGGAAGACTTGGCGCCTTCCTTGCGATTGCTGTCGCTGATGTCCTTGAACTGACGGCTTTCGTCCTTGAGTTCGAAGTCGTACCAGTATTTGCCACGGACGAACACGCCGGTGTCGCCGTATTTCAATTCAAGGTCATGGATGCCCTTGAAGATCTTCGAAAAGGTTTCGCCGCTCTTGAAGTTGGCGTGGCCATCGTCAGAAGTCTGCGACAGGCCGTGACCACCATTGTTGACGCCGATGAGGTTCTTGTTCGGGCTCTGGGTAGACCAACTTGCGCCGATCGACAGGGATGAATCGAACTGACCTTCGATTTCACCAACGTTGAAACTGACGCCGAATGCAGGCCCGGCGAGCGAAGAAGCAAGACTGACCGCCAGAGGCAGTTTCGCCCGGCGCCAGAACTGGTTTACTGAGGTCATCGACGCTACTCCATGTGCATTATTGTTATGGCAGTGAGTACTTTTAAAAACGCCTGAAGGACCGGATGCCAAAGGCTGTCCGACGTCACTCCAAAGATGCATCGCCCCATCTTGTGCGTGTGCCACGTTCTTAAAAATCCTTAAGTGGACTATAGCCAGCAGGTTGTAGAGCTTGATCCCTCTAAAGTGTGATTTGCAGCTGCCGACCACTCTGGAACAGTCCTTTCGCCAGGCCGACACGTGTCGGCATGGCAAGGATGGCTGAAATTTTCGATTTCACAAGGCAAGCGCTTGCTTGGCGGGTCTGGCGCGCCGTTTTCAGCGCGCCAGCAGGGACTTAAAGGGTCGAGAGGAAGGTGCTGTTATTGGCCTGCCATTCAGTGATGTCGAGACGGATGCGCTTCTTGTCGAGCTTGCCGACGCTGGTCTTGGGAATTTCCGTAACAAGAGCGATCTGACTCGGAATCGCCCACTTGCTCAGATGCCCCAGCTCCACAAATGGCTTGAGGTGCTCCTTGAGCTCCCGCGCCCCGATTTCATGCCCTTCACGGATCACCAGCAGGGCAAACGGGCGCTCGCCCCACTGCGGATCGGCGATGCCCACCACTGCTACTTCGCGTACCGCGACGTGACGGCTGATCAGGTCTTCGAGGTCCAGCGAGGAAATCCATTCGCCACCGGTCTTGATCACGTCCTTGATCCGGTCACGGATGTCGATCACGCCCATGCTGTCGAGCGTCGCGACGTCGCCGGTGTGCAGCCAGCCGCCGGCCCACAGTTCGGCGCCTTTTTGCGGTTCGTTGAAATAACCTTCGGTCAGCCACGGTGCACGCAGCACAAGCTCGCCCTGAGTTTCGCCATCGGCCGTGAGGAAGTTGCCCTCGGCATCGACAATCGCGGCTTCCACCAGCGGGCCCGGCACACCGGCCTTGATTCGATAAGTGGTGCGTTCGTCCTCGGTGCCGGCCATCAGCTCGTCGTTGAGGTGTGCGCACGATACCAATGGCCCGGTCTCGGACATGCCATAGGCGGCGGTCAGTTGAATGCCGCGAGCCTTGGCGGTTTCGTACAGGGTACGGTTGAGTGCGCTGCCGCCGATGACGATTTTCCAGCCGCCGAAATCGGTTTCCTGCGCACCTTTGGCGTTGAGCAGCATTTGCAGAATGGTCGGCACGCAATGGGAGAACGTGACCTTTTCCTTGCGCCACAGCTCCACCAGAAACTCCGGATCGTAACGCCCCGGATAAACCTGTTTGAGCCCGAGCATGGTCGCCACATAAGGCAGGCCCCACGCGTGGACATGGAACATCGGCGTGATTGGCATATAGACGTCGTTGGTGCCGAGCAGGCGCACGCTGTCGATGGAGCCCATGATCGTCGACACGCCCATGGTGTGCAGCACCAGTTGCCGATGGGTGAAGTACACGCCTTTCGGGTTGCCGGTGGTACCGGTTGTATAGAACGTGGTGGCGACCGAGTTTTCGTCGAAGTCCTCAAAGATGTACTGCGGGCTGGCGGCGGCCAGCAGTTGCTCGTACTCGCCCACCAGATTCGGCAGCTCGGCGGTTTTTTCCGGCAGATCGGTCAGCAGCAGGGTTTTCTCGACCGTGGTCAGGTGCGGCGCAATCGCCTGGTACAGCCCGACGAACTCGCTGTTGACCAGCACGAAGCGGTCCTCGGCGTGGTTCATGGTGTAGAGGATCTGTTCCGGGGACAGGCGCACGTTGATGGTGTGGATCACCGCGCCGATCATCGGAACGGCAAACATGCATTCCAGGTAACGGTGACTGTCCCAGTCCATCACCGCCACGGTGTCACCGGCCTTGACGCCGGCAGCCGTCAACACGTTGGCCAGCCGCGCCACGCGTTCGATCAGGGTCGGGTAGCTGTAGCGCAACTGGTCACGGTAGATGATCTCGCGGGTTTTCTCGTAACGGGCACCGGACATCAGCAGCCGTTTGATCAGCAATGGATACTGGTAGGCCCCATCGGCTGGGGGAATGACGCGAGTCTGCAACATAAGAATCCCTTTTCTGACGGCTCGGTGTTGGCGTAGAGATTTGTACTCTAAAACCCTTATACGCCAGCCAAATCAGCCAAAGGAATGATTTGCAGAGCCGTACAAATGCTAGCTTTGCGCCAGTATTTGCAGGATGGAAAGGGAAAGTCATGAACGAGCCCTTTGTAGGAGCTGCCGAAGGCTGCGATCTTTTGATGTGTTTTTAAGATCAAAAGATCGCAGCCTTCGGCAGCTCCTACAGGATCGCGGCCATCCAATAGCCCGCAGCCGGCAGGCTCTCGCCGGATCAATGCATCTCGGTGAACGCGATTTTCACACCGAGGGCGATCAGCACAGCGCCCATGGTGCGGTCGAACCAGTGACCCATGCGGGCGAAACCGGCGCGTACGCGTTGCTGGCTGAACAGCATGGCCACCAGGCAGAACCAGAAAGCGGTCGCGACGGCGAGGTAAACGCCGTAGCCGGCCTGCATCGCCAGGGGCGTGTGCGGGTTGATCACCACGGTGAACAACGACAGGAAGAACAGTGTGGCTTTCGGATTAAGGCCGTTGGTCACGAAGCCCGAAGTGAACGCACCACGGGCGGTGCGCTCGCCCGCTTCCTTGTGCAGATCATCGCTGACGGCTTTTGCCGGTTGCGCACGCAAGGCCTTGAAGCCGATGTACAGCAGGTACGCCGCAGCCGCCCATTTCAGCGCGTTGAACAGCACAATCGACTGCGACACGATCAAACCGATGCCCAGCAGCGAATAGCCCACATGCAGGAAAATCGCCGTGCCCACACCCAGCGCCGTCCAGGTACCGGCGCGTCTTCCGTGGGTGACGCTCTCGCGCACCACCACGGCAAAGTCCGGGCCGGGGCTGGCGACGGCCAGCAGGTGGATCAGTGCAACGGTCAAGAACTCGGTCCAGTACATGGGGGCTCCTCTGGAGTTGATCATTCAAATCGGACTCAAGGCGCAGGTGCTCGCTCCCACAGGATTTTGGAGCACCGCCGACACCGAGTAACCAATTGTTTCATCTGGTAGGCTCGGCAGATTACGCCTTCCGTTCACAGCACAAAAGGTACAGTTGATGACGAACCCGCGCCGCGCCGTATTCCTTGATCATCCTTCACTGGATCTTGGCGATCTCGACCTCAGCCCGTTGCGCGCCTGCTTCAGCGACTTGCAATTGTTCGCCCAGACCTTGCCTGAACAGGTTGCCGAACGCCTGCAAGGTGCCACCGTGGCGATCAGCAACAAGATCCTGATCGACGCCGCCGCCATGACCGCCAACCCTGACCTGAAACTGATCCTGATCACCGCCACTGGCACCAACAACGTCGATCTGGTGGCCGCTCGCGCCCACGGCATCACGGTGTGCAACTGCCAGGGTTACGGCACGCCATCGGTGGCGCAACACACCATCATGCTGTTGCTCAACCTCGCCACCCGCCTGGCCGATTATCAAAAAGCCGTCGGTGAAGGTCGCTGGCAGCAGGCGAAACAGTTCTGCCTGCTCGACTACCCGATTGTCGAACTGCAAGGCAAAACCCTCGGCTTGCTCGGTCATGGCGAACTCGGCGGCGCCGTCGCGCAACTGGCCGAAGCGTTCGGCATGCGCGTATTGCTCGGACAGATTCCAGGGCGCCCTGCCCGGGCGGATCGTTTGCCGCTGGATGAATTGCTCCCGCAGATCGACGCCCTGACGTTGCACTGCCCGCTCAACGAACACACTCGCCACTTCATCGGCGCTCGCGAACTGGCCTCGATGAAACCCGGCGCGTTCGTGATTAACACCGCCCGCGGCGGACTGATCGATGAGCAGGCGCTGGCCGATGCCTTGCGCGCCGGTCATCTAGGCGGCGCCGCCACTGACGTACTGAGTGTCGAGCCGCCCACTCAGGGCAATCCGCTACTGGCCGCCGACATTCCGCGCCTGATCGTCACGCCGCACAACGCCTGGGGCAGCCGTGAGGCGCGGCAGCGCATCGTCGGTCAATTGACCGAAAACGCCGAAGCGTTCTTCAGCGGTAAGGCGCTGCGGGTCGTCAGTTGATAAACTGCGGCACTTTTTTTTGAGGAGCAGATATGGATCCGCGCAGTGAAGTACTGCTTCGTCAGCCCGAGTTATTCCAGGGTTCGCTGTTGTTGGCCGGTTTGCCTGCCGACGATCTGCTCGGTCGCCTGCCCAACGCGTTTGGCTGGTGCTGGCATGCCGGTGATCAAAACGCCCTGGAGGCGCGCTTCGAAGGCCGCAGCCATTTCGGCGTGAACATCCCCGAGCGCGAGTTCGACAGCGCCGTGGTGTTCCTGCCCAAGTCCAAGGACTTGACCGACTACATCCTCAACGCCGTGGCCGCGCGCCTGGCCGGGCGCGAAGTATTTCTGGTCGGGGAGAAACGCAGCGGCATCGAAGGCGCTTCCAAGCAACTCAACCCGTTCGGCAAGCCGCGCAAGCTCGACAGCGCGCGGCACTGCCAGCTCTGGCAAGTCACGGTAGCCAATGCCCCTGAAGTGAAGTCGCTGGAAAGCCTGGCACAAACCTATGAATTGCCGCTGGCCGAAGGTCCGCTAAAAGTCATCAGCCTGCCGGGCGTGTTCAGCCATGGTCGACTGGATCGCGGCAGCGCGCTGTTGCTGGAGCATCTGGACAAACTGCCGAGCGGCCACCTGCTGGATTTCGGCTGTGGCGCTGGAGTGTTGGGGGCTGCGGTAAAACGTCGCTACCCGCACAATCAGGTCACGTTGCTCGACGTCGATGCTTTTGCCGCCGCCAGCAGCCTTCTGACGCTTGCAGCCAACGGGCTGGAGGCTGAAGTGCTGACCGGTGACGGTATCGATGCTGCACCGATGGGCCTGAGCGCGATTCTGAGCAATCCGCCGTTCCATGTCGGCGTCCATACCGATTATTTCGCCACCGAGAACTTGCTGCGAAAAGCGGCCAAACATCTGAAAAACGGTGGCGAACTTCGCTTGGTTGCCAATAGCTTCCTGAAGTATCAACCGCTGATTGAAGAGCACCTCGGGATCTGTGCGATCAAGGCTGAGGGTAACGGTTTCCGGATTTACCGGGCCAAGCGCGGCTGAAAATTTGTTCTTGCTCTATCGGATTTGCGAAGGCAGAATCCGCTCCGTCCTAGGGGAGTAGTCTCCCACGAGCAGCAAGCTCGTCCGGCATACGTCAACATACTTGATCCTCAGATCATGGCGTATGCGACCCAAGCGTCCGCATCAGACGGATTGCAGGGTTTGACAAGACCTATGACACGCACACCTTACCCGGGGCGGGAAGGCTGTACGTGTCATAGCCGTGTCGACCCGCCCCTTAGGAAAATCCTGATGCTGGACTCGTTACTCGTTCCCACCGCAATCGTTGCCTTGGCCGAAATCGGCGACAAGACGCAACTGCTCGCGCTGATTCTGGCCGCACGCTTTCGCAAACCCTGGCCGATCATTGCCGGCATCGTCGCTGCGACCCTGGCCAACCACGCAGCAGCCGGTGCGGTAGGTGCCTGGTTTGGCAGCTTCTTCTCCGACTCCGTGTTGCACTGGATTCTCGCCGCAAGCTTCGCAGCCACTGCACTGTGGACATTGGTCCCGGACAAAATGGATGACGATGAAGCCAGCACCGCGCGCAAGTTCGGGCCGTTCCTGACCACGCTTATCGCGTTCTTCCTTGCTGAAATGGGCGACAAAACCCAGGTTGCGACGGTGATGCTCGCAGCGCAGTATCCGGAGTTGTGGCTGGTGATCATCGGCACCACATTGGGCATGCTGATTGCCAACGTGCCGGTTGTACTGGCGGGTAATTTTGCAGCGGACAAACTGCCACTGACCTTGATCCGACGCCTGGCGGCCTCGGCATTCCTGATTCTGGCGCTGGTTGCGGTGTACAAGGCGATGCAGAGCAGTGGCTGGATTTAACGGCACAAGTCGATAGACCGCGTCATCGGTCTTCGCGAGCAGGCTCGCTCCCACAGGGATTTACGGCGCTCACAGATTGTGTGAGCACTACCGAACCTGTGGGAGCAAGCCTGCTCGCGAAGGGATCATCAGCCTCGCTGAAAGATGATCAGGACTTCGGAGCTTTTTCGTAAAGCGGCATCACCTTCGGAATCGCCGCCTGCAACGAAGCAATCCGGCTGGTCGACGCCGGGTGTGTGCTCATGAACTCTGGCGGCGAACCTTCCGACGCCTTGCTCATCTTGTTCCACAGGGTGATCGCGGCGTTCGGGTTGTAGCCGGCGCGAGCGGCCAGCTCCAGGCCGATCAGGTCGGCTTCGTTTTCGTTGGCGCGGCTGTTAGGCAGGGTCATGCCGTAATTGGCCACGGTATCGGCCAGCGCCAGGCTGTCCTGGCCAAGACCGAGCAGTGCGCCCGCGCCCTGTTTGGCCATTTCAATACCATAGGCCTTGGACATCGCTTCACGACCATGCTCGCGCAGAGCGTGGGCGATTTCATGGCCGATGATTGCGGCGATTTCATCGTCGGTGAGTTTCAGTTTGTCGATCAGCCCGGTGTAGAAAATGATCTTGCCGCCAGGGCCGCAGTTGGCGTTGAGCTCGTCGCTCTTGATCAGATTGACTTCCCACTTCCACTGCGCCGAATCCGGGCGGAAATTCGGTGCCTGTGCAATCAGACGGCTGGAAATGGCCTGAACCCGCTTGGCGTCGCTGCTGGTCTTGTCCAGCACACCCTTGGACGACGCCTCGCCCACGGTCTTCTGATAGGACTGGGCATACATCTGATCGACCTCTTGCGAGGACAGCATGCTGAACATGTATTGCTTGCGCTCAACACCCACGGCGCCGCCGCTGGTGGTGTTGACCGACTGACAACCGGCCAGCAACAGCGCTGCGCTCAGTGCACTTACAACCAATGTCTTGTTCATTCAAAAGCTCCCTGAAAACCTGTCGCGTATCGTAGGTGGGTAATTGTATTGGCGCCAGATACAACGGACGTATTGCAGCGACTTTCAGATCTATCCCGCAGAGCACAAGCCCCTCACCCCGCCCTCTCCCTGAGGGCTGGGGGTGAGAGGTTTTTGCATTAACCCGGCGTCAGACACTCCGGCCCATTGAGTTTCGGATCATTGACCATGTTCGCCAACACCCGCTCGCGCAACGCGGCCGGTTCACTGGCGAGCAAGGCTTGCAAGGCATGCAGCGGCGTCGCGGGATCAAGCCACGCAGCCTGCCCCGCCTCATCCAGAATCAACGGCCGGCGCTGACTGGCCGCTGATTGAGTGATCACCGCCGTGCTCAACCACACCTGCTCCTGCACCGGGTACGCTTCCCAGATCGCCGCAAAAAACAGCGAAGCCCCCTCGCCCGGCGTCAGCCAGTACGGGCGCTTGCGCTGGGTGCCGCGCCATTCATAAAAGCCGTTGGCCGGCAGCAGACAGCGACGCAAACGCAGCGCCTCGCGAAACATCGGTTGCTCGGCCACGGTTTCGGCGCGGGCATGCGCCGGCGTGCGCGACAAGTCCGTCAACCACGGCGGCGTCAGCCCCCAGCGGGCGCGGGCCAGCGTGCGCTCGCCGTCTTCACCGGCACGCAGCATCAACACCGAATCGTTGGGGGAAATGTTCCACTGCGCCAGTTGATCGGCAGGAAAACCTGGCAGAGCCGCGAAGTCGCGGTTCCAGCGAAACAGGGCATAACGTCCACACATGGGGCAACACGACTCAAAAAATAAAACGAACGCCAGCCTAACAGACCAGCGTACCGGGGAAGCTCTCCGGTTCGTCGCCGGGCAACGGCAGCGCGGCATTGTACGCGGTGATCAGTTCGAGGGCGTATTGGGCCTGATCGTTATCGACCGACAGCCCCAGCAACCCGAAAATCGGCAACTCGCCCGCGCCGCCGAGCAAATCCCGGCCCACCAGATGCGCCTCGATACCTTCGCTGGCGAGCATGCCCTTGAGCATTTCGCCTTCCAACAGGTTTTCCGGTTCGTAGATCCGCTGCATGGGCGCCCCTCACTCGTTTTCGCTGAACACTTCCAGATGCCATTCCTCACCGTGAACCTGCAATACAAACGTGATCGGGCGACAACACACCTGACAGTCCTCGATATAAGTCTGATCGCCGCCGGACAAGTCCACTGACGTCTCGACCTGCTCCCCACAATAAGGACATTCATACAGTGCAGCTTCCAGCATCGCGGTCTCCCAAGTGACTTGTGCGTATAATCGCCGGTCTATTTGCAGGGCTATTTTTGTCTGGCTATTTTTTCAGACCGTGCCCCGTTGGTTTTCGATCAAAACCTTTACTTACCCTAGCCGTTTCCAACAAGAGAGCATGATGGGCGAATTCGATGCCATCCGACCTTACGACGACAGCGAAGTACCCGTGGTACTGGCAAGACTGCTCGGCGACAAGGCGTTTCTAGATATCCTCACCCACTTCCGCTTCCCGCGTTTTGCCGGTCCTTTCGGCTGGATGCTCAAACCACTTATAGCCCATCGGCTGCGTCGTGAGTTTGCCGACGTGACATCGGTGGCAACTTTGCAGGACAAAATCGAGGCGTACGTCGACCACACCATCGAGCGCGCCACCGACGGCGTGACCTACACCGGGGTCGAGCAATTCAAGTCCGGCAGCGCGTATCTGTTCATCGCCAACCACCGTGACATCGTCATGGACCCGGCCTTCGTCAACTACGCCGTGTACCACGCCGGCCTGCCGACGCCGCGTATCGCGATTGGTGACAACCTGTTGCAGAAGCCGTTTGTCAGCGACCTGATGCGCCTGAACAAGAGTTTCATCGTGCATCGCTCGATCACCGGCCGTCGCGAAAAAATGGCCGCGTATCAGTTGCTGTCGGCGTACATCAACCACTCGATCCGCAATGACTGCGCCTCGATCTGGATTGCACAGGCCGAAGGCCGGGCGAAGGATGGCGACGACCGCACCGAGTCGGCGATCCTCAAGATGTTCCACATGAGCCGCAAGGACGAGCCGTTCGGCGAAGTGATTCAGTCGCTGAACGTCACCCCCGTGTCGATCAGCTACGAATACGATCCGTGCGACCAGGCCAAGGCGCGCGAGCTGTACATCCGCGCCACCACCGGCACCTACAGCAAAGTGTCGGGCGAAGATGACGTGAGCATTGCCAAGGGCATTACCGGCTATAAGGGCCGGGTGCACGTGAACTTTGCCGCGCCCATTACCGAGCTGTTTGAAGACACCAAGCAATTGGCAGTCGAAATGGACAAGCAGATTCTCGGCGGCTACCGGTTGTTCCCGGTGCATTACCTGGCGTATGCGCAGTGGGCCGATGCTGATCCGCAACTGAATGTGCCGAAAGCTGCCGAGGTGTTCCCGGCGGATGAGCTGGCCAAGGCGCAGGAAGAATGGCAGTCACGGCTGGACGCTTGCCCTGAAGAGCATCGTCCGTATCTGGTGCTGCAATATGCAACGCCGGTGCGTAACCAGTATCGGGTCAAGGCTGGGTTGCCGTTGTAAGCGGCTTCGATCCGACGCAAAAAAGGCGCCCCTCGGGCGCCGTTTTTTTGCCTGACACCACGTAACGGTGGCGAGGGGTTTTGCATTCAATTCAGAATTGGGTGCTGATCCAGGAAATGACCAGCGCCAAGCCCAGGCAGGCGAAACCGAAGCGATAGAAAAAGCGGTTCATGCGCAACGTCGACCAATCGAGGATCGGTTCAGCGTTCGGCTGAGCCTGGCGCTGCGCGGCGATGCTGGCCGATGCGCGTTGTTCGCGGCGGCGGGTCGCGTGCAGCAGCCAACTGCCGGGGAACGCCAACAGCAGCGCCAGCAGATTGATCAATTTGGCGGGATGGTTGGTAAACAGCGTCATCAAATGCAGCGACATCACAGACCTCAAACTTAATCAGTGTGGCAGACGCCAGACAGACGACCGCGCCAGGATTCTACCGAAACCTGTCCGCGACGCCTCTCCTTTACGACAAATAACCCGGCAATCGACCGATGGCTGTCCTGTGTCACGGCTTCGTCATGTGGATGCACCACCATGCGCGCCTCGAAACACACATGGAACGCGTCATGCTTCACGCTGAAAACCAGGATCGTCTGTACCTCATCACCCCCTACGACGAGCAGCAAAGTCTCGTTGGCAGCCTCGCCTTCAATGTTCAGGATCGTCATTGGCTGGTGTATTGCGCGCTGGGCGGGCATCAGCACGCGGATTTGCCCGAGACGGATTTGCTTACGGGGGTTAGCGTTCTCGATTTTTATTCGCAGGCTGCCTGAACGATACGCCCCCTGTAGGAGCTGCCGCAGACTGCGATCTTTTGATTTTGATTGTTTGAAAACAAGATCAAAAGATCGCAGCCCTCGGCAGCTCCTACAGGGATGGAGGTTATGCAGGTAGAGATGTAGGCATGAAAAAGCCCGGGACCATCACTGGTCCCGGGCTTTTTCACATCAGGCGACCCGCTTATTCAGCCAGAACCTGACCCACGGTCGGATCCTTGAACAAACGCGTCAGCGCATCGCTCAACACATCGCTGACCAGTTTGGTATTGGTTTCCTGGTTCGGCGCCATGCCGAAGCGCTGGTCCAGCGAAGCACCGTAACGGCCGCTGTAGCGACGGTTGGCGTTCTGCACGTCAGAGCGGAAGGTCGCGCCGATGGTCGCCTCAGTCACGTACATGCCTTCTTTGGGCGACTGATACTTCAGTTCGGCCAGGGTCACAGTCAGTTGCGGAGCGTTGGGCGCGTTGTTGGTCGGGGTGAACCCGAGCAAACGCACGGCGGCTTCAGCCTGAGCCTGCAACTTCGGCAGGATCTGCTCGCGCTGTACAGTAATGGCACTGGTCTCAGGATACAGACCGCCACGGGTGCCCAGAGTTGGCGACGGACGACCGTCAACCACACGCACGACGACTGGCTGGCCACGGCCGACCGCAGGCAATTGCGTGGTCAGCTTCGGTTCCGGACTCAGTTGTTGCGGGCTGTGGGCGCAGCCGGCCAGAGTCAAACCGGCCACAGTGATCAAACCGAACAACAGGCGTTGCAACATGCTTTTCTCTCCAGAATCAGGCACAAACAGGCCGGCAGTATAGCGGTGGGCCACTGCGGGTAACCAGCACCGCACAATGAATACTGAAATGTCTGACAAACCCCGTCGAAAGCGGTTCCTGTCACAGATTCTTCACCCGCCATACATGTACACGTCACGGCTGGTCGGCATCCTTCAAATCAGTCCTCCAACAAGGTACTCGGCCATGCGTTATCTGATCTCGTTGTTCGCGCCACGCCCGCTGCATCGCAGCTTTGCCCTGCTCGACCGCAACGGTCACTGTCAGGCCTTCAAGCAGTGCAGCCTGCAGCCGATGGGCGATGGCTGGGTGGAAATAGAAGAAATCCGCCTTACCTGGTTGAACCAGCCGCTGCCCGCCAGCGCCCGGGTCGTACCGCGTCAAATGCGCGCACGGGCGCAGGTGCAGTTGAGCATCTGACCGGATGCCTAATAAAAGTCATTAAACTCGACCAACTCCGCGCATTTCTTCGATACAATCTCCCCCCGATTATAAGGACGTCTCCTGATCGGGCCCCGCAACACCGTCAATGCGCTTGCATTGGCATCCAAAATCGCCCACAGAGAGTCGCCCACACAGATCGAGTGAAGTTGGCGCGCTTGCCTGTTCTTCCGGCAAAACCCCCGCTTTTCGCGAATCTGCAGAGCTGTCATGACGCTCGGCCACCGCGTTGTTTTGCCTTTGCGGGCAGGGTGCCAGGCTTGGACAGCCCTTTTTTGAGGTTCACGTCTTCAAAAGAGCGTGAAAAAAACGGGTTTTCACAACTTCACAAGAGTGTGGCGAGCAAATGAATAGTTTTGCGTCTGAACATGCACCATTAGCGTCTGAAACAGCCCAACGACACAGGACCGGGTATACCTCGAATACCGGAGCCTGAAGCCTGTCCGCTACGGATTTGGTTGCACAAAAACGGATGTCTCGACCATAAGTCGAATTGCCAGCCGGGCGCTGAAATGAGTTCATGGAGCTCTGGAAGCCACGCCGCACGCATCCGTCAAAGTTGCGAAAAATTGCGAAGATTCGGACATGGCGAACCTGACCACGGATAGCCGGGACATAATTGACCTGTCCCTGAATGCCTGGCAGCCATGCCGACAATTTGGTGCTGCAGATTTTGGAGACGCGTTAAATGGCGCATAACGAAGCAGTCGATGTAGTACTGGTTGGGGCCGGCATCATGAGTGCCACCCTTGCAGTGCTGCTCAAAGAGCTCGATCCGGCGATCAAACTGGAAGTTGTCGAGCTGATGGACTCCGGTGCTGCGGAGAGTTCCAACCCGTGGAACAACGCCGGTACCGGCCACGCTGGCCTGTGCGAGCTGAATTACACGCCGCAAGCGGCCGACGGCAGCGTCGATATCAAGAAAGCCGTGCACATCAATACCCAGTTCGAAGTGTCCAAGCAGTTCTGGTCGTACCTGACCAAAAAAGGCACCTTCGGCTCGTGCAAATCCTTCATCAGCCCGGTTCCGCACCTGAGTTTCGTGCAGGGCGACAGTGGCGTGTCCTTCCTCAAGTCACGCTTCGATGTGCTGAGCAAGCACCACGCCTTCGCCGACATGGAGTACACCGAGGACAAGGCCAAGATGGCCGAGTGGATGCCGCTGATGATGCCGGGCCGCTCGCCGGACGAAGTGCTCGCCGCGACCCGCGTGATGAACGGCACCGACGTCAACTTCGGCGCCCTGACCAATCAGTTGCTCAAGCACCTGACCAGCGCTCCCGACGCCCAGGTCAAATACTGCAAGCGCGTCACCGGCCTCAAGCGTAACGGCAGCGGCTGGACCGTCAGCATCAAGGACGTCAACAGCGGCAGCAGCCGTGAAGTCGATGCCAAATTCGTCTTCCTCGGCGCCGGTGGCGCGGCCCTGCCATTGCTGCAGGCTTCGGGCATCGAAGAAAGCAAAGGTTTCGGCGGCTTCCCGATCAGCGGCCAGTGGCTGCGTTGCGACAACCCGCAAGTGGTCAAACAGCACCAGGCCAAGGTTTACAGCCAGGCTGCCGTAGGTTCGCCACCGATGTCGGTGCCGCACCTGGACACCCGCGTGGTCGATGGCAAGAAATCCCTGCTGTTCGGGCCATACGCCGGTTTCACCACCAAGTTCCTCAAACACGGTTCGTTCATGGACCTGCCGCTGTCGGTTCGCGCCGGCAATATCGGGCCGATGCTGGCGGTGGCAAAAAACAACATGGACCTGACCAAGTACCTGGTCAGCGAAGTGATGCAGTCGATGGAGCAGCGTCTGGATTCCCTGCGCCGTTTCTACCCGGAGGCGAAAGCCGAAGACTGGCGCCTGGAAGTGGCCGGCCAACGGGTACAGATCATCAAGAAAGACCCGAAAAAGGGCGGCATCCTGCAATTCGGTACCGAACTGGTCGCGGCCAAGGATGGTTCCCTTGCGGCCCTGCTCGGCGCATCGCCAGGTGCATCGGTGACCGTTTCGATCATGCTGGAACTGATCGAGAAGTGCTTCCCGGGCAAAGCGTCCGGCGAGTGGGCTGGCAAACTGGCGGAAATCTTCCCGGCCCGTGAAAAGGTTCTGGAAACCGATGCTGCGCTGTATCGCAAGATCAACACGCAGAACAACATCGCCCTGGAACTGGTTGAAGAAAGCAGCGAGACGCCAAGCTACGCTTGATCGTGCCGCATAAAAAACGCCCCGCAGCTCAGTGAGTGCGGGGCGTTTTTTTATGCCTGCCAAAAAGCAAAAGATCGCAGCCTTCGGCAGTTCCTACAGGGTGAACACTAATCCTCTGTAGGAGCTGATCTTGTCTGTAGACCTTAACCGCGAGCCTTGTCGATCAGTTCGATGTATTCCGGCGCGTTGCGTTGATCGCGGATCTGATCAACAAACGTCTGGCCCTGCTCGTCCTTGCCATCGACGTCGTACCCAGCCGCCACAAAGAACGTCAGAAACCGTTCGAAATCGTCGATTCGCAGACCACGGTAAGCCTTGATCAGTTTGTGCAACGACGGCGAAGTGGCGTCGACCGGTTCAAAATCGAGGAACAGCTTGATCTGCTCATCGCCGATCTCGTCACCAATCACTTGTTTCTTATCTTTACGCATTGCCGACTCCAGCTCGCAGACATGACACGGGGCGGGCAGTTTACCCCTGCCCTGCCGCTCGGCTCAACGCGCACGCACGCTGCCGGTGTGCAAATCGGCCCAGATATGGCCGTTGGCGTAACTGAGGAATTGCACATAGACGGTGTCGTTGCGCAGCAGATCGATCACCACACGGTATTGAGCCAGCGGATAAAACAGTGTCAGTGTTTTGCTTTTGTCGTCATAGAGCGGTTTTTTCAGGCTTTTGCTTTCGCCATCGAAGCTGACCAGCACCTGAGTGACTGTCGCGCCTTTGTTCAGGGACTTGCCCTTGAGGCGGATCATCAGTGGCGAAGTGACCGGAATCGGCTGTTGATTGGACTGACGTTGCGCGCCGACCACCACCGAATAGTCCGTGACCTGCATCAGTTGCTGATGTTCGGGCTCGGCATCGCGCAGGGTCAGATCGTCCGGCGGCAGGAACTGGCTGTGCATCGGCGCGGCGGACAAAGGCAGGCTGAGGGTGAGCAACAGGGCGGCAAGGCTGCGAATCAAGAGGTGCATGGCAGGCTCCGGAGGCGGGGCCGAGCACTCTAGCATGGGATTAAAAGCAAAAGATCGCAGCGTTCCGCAGCTCCTACAAGGTGTACATCAATCCCTTGCAGGGGCTGCGGAACGCTGCGATCTTTTGATCTTGCTTACATGCCTTTAACGGCAAAGATCCCGTTGGCGTTACGCCAGTAGCCTTTGTAGTCCATGCCGTAACCGAAGATGTAACGGTCGATGCACGGCAGGCCGACGAAGTCTGCTTTCAGGTCAGGACGTGCCTTGCGGTCGTGATCCTTGTCGATCAGCACGGCGGTGTGCACTTTGCGCGCGCCGGCGTGTTTGCAGTAATCGATGATCGCGCCAAGGGTGTGACCTTCATCGAGGATGTCGTCGATGATCAGCACGTCACGGTCAAGGAACGAGACTTCTGGCTTGGCCTTCCAGAACAGATCGCCGCCGCTGGTTTCGTTGCGATAACGGGTCGCGTGCAGGTAGGACGCTTCCAGCGGGAAATGCAGATGAGTCAGCAGCTTGCCGGAAAAAATCAGCCCGCCGTTCATCACGCAGAACACCACCGGGTTGCTCTCGGCCAGTGTTTCGTTGATTTGTGCACCGACGCGGGCAATGGCGGCCTCGACTTCAGACTCGGTGTACAGGCAGTCAGCCTCTCGCATGATTTGACGGATATGCTCGAGATCAGCGGACATGGCGCTCTCCGGGGGGTGGTTGAAGGGGGGTATAGTCGCGAAAAGCGGGCAAAGGTACGCATCTCGCACGGCTGAATCAAGCCTTTATGGACTAACGTACTCTATGTCCTATAGGACATCACCCTCGGATAGATTAATCTAGGCCGGTTTTTTTGCCCGCCGCCGGAGCCTTTCCCCATGTCCATCCAAGAGATCCGCCATCCGCTGATCCGTCACAAACTTGGCCTTATGCGCCGCGCAGACATCAGCACCAAGAATTTCCGCGAGCTCGCTCAGGAAGTCGGTGCGCTGCTGACCTACGAAGCTACTAAAGACCTGCCGCTGGAAACCTACGATATCGAAGGTTGGTGCGGCACCGTGTCGGTCGAGAAAATCGCCGGCAAGAAGATCACTGTCGTGCCAATCCTGCGTGCCGGCATCGGCATGCTCGAAGGCGTGCTCAGCCTGATCCCGGGTGCCAAGGTCAGCGCTGTGGGTGTTGCCCGCAACGAAGAAACCCTGCAAGCCCACACCTATCTGGAAAAACTGGTTCCGGAAATCGACGAACGTCTGGCGATGATCATCGACCCGATGCTCGCCACCGGCAGCTCGATGGTTGCAACCATCGACCTGCTGAAAAAGGCTGGCTGCAAGGAAATCCGCGCGATGGTGCTGGTTGCAGCGCCGGAAGGCATTGCCGCTGTAGAAAAGGCTCACCCGGACGTGACCATCTACACCGCCTCGATTGACGAACGTTTGAACGAACACGGTTACATCATCCCAGGGCTTGGCGATGCCGGTGACAAGATCTTCGGCACAAAGCAGAAGGACGCGTGACCATGCAACAAGAGTTCAACGATCCGCTCTGGCGCACGGTGCTGTCCGGCGCCCAGATGCTGTTCGTGGCTTTCGGCGCTTTGGTGCTGATGCCGCTGATCACGGGCCTTGACCCGAACGTGGCACTGTTTACCGCAGGTCTTGGGACGATTCTGTTCCAGATCGTCACTGGCCGTCAGGTGCCGGTGTTCCTGGCGTCCAGCTTTGCATTCATCACCCCGATCATTCTCGCCAAGGGCCAGTTCGGCCTGGCCGCGACCATGGGCGGCGTGATGGCGGCCGGTTTCGTCTACACCTTTCTTGGCCTGGCCGTGAAGATCAAAGGCACCGGTTTCATCGACCGTCTGCTGCCGCCAGTGGTCATCGGCCCGGTGATCATCTCCATCGGCCTGGCCATGGCGCCGATTGCCGCGAACATGGCGATGGGCAAGGCTGGCGACGGTTCCGAACTGATCCATTACCAGACTGCAATGATGATCTCGATGCCAGCGCTGCTGACCACGTTGATCGTGGCAGTGTTCGGCAAAGGCATTTTCCGTCTGGTGCCGATCATTTCCGGCGTACTGGTCGGATTCGCCATGGCGTTCTATTTCGGTGTGGTCGATACCGCGAAAATTGCCGCAGCACCGTGGTTCGCGATCCCGCATTTCACCGCACCGGAGTTCAACTGGCAGGCGATTCTGTTCATCGTTCCAGTGGCATTGGCCCCGGCGATTGAACACATCGGCGGCGTGATTGCAGTCGGTAGCGTGACCGGTCGTGACTATCTGAAGAAGCCGGGCCTGCATCGCACTCTGCTCGGTGACGGCATTGCCACCACCGCAGCCGGGATGTTCGGCGGCCCGCCTAACACCACCTACGCCGAAGTGACTGGCGCAGTGATGCTGACCAAGAACTACAACCCGAAAATCATGACCTGGGCGGCGATCTTCGCCATCAGCCTGGCGTTTGTCGGCAAGTTCGGTGCGCTGCTGCAAAGCATCCCGGTACCGGTGATGGGCGGGATTCTGTGCTTGTTGTTCGGTTCGATCGCGGCAGTGGGCATGAACACCCTGATCCGCCACAAGATCGATCTGGGCGAAGCACGCAATCTGGTGATTGTCTCGGTCACGTTGGTGTTCGGGATTGGCGGTGTGCTGGTTGGCACTGGCACCGGTCCGGACGACTTCGGCCTCAAAGGCATCGCGCTGTGCGCGGTGGTGGCGATTGCGCTGAACCTGCTGCTGCCGGGCAATGATGGCTGGAAGAACAAGAAGCCGGATGAGCCGCTGCTCTAAGGCTTCAAGATGTTTATTGCCTGACAGATAGCTTTCGCGAGCAGGCTCGCTCCCACAGGGGTTCTTCAGCGCACTGAAGATCAAATGTGGGAGCGAGCCTGCTCGCGAAGCTTTTGGCTTTAAAGGGCCAACGGCGCTCTTTCGCAAAGAGTGGCCAACGCCTTCGCCCATTGCGGGTCGTCATTCAGGCACGGCACCAGCACCAACTCCTCGCCCCCCGCTTCGCGGAACTGCTCCTTGCCGCGATCACCGATCTCTTCCAGCGTCTCGATGCAATCGGCCACAAACGCCGGGCACATCACCAGAAGCTTCTTCACACCGCTTTTCGCCAACTCATCCAGCCGCGCTTCGGTGTACGGCTCGATCCATTTGGCACGACCCAATCGCGACTGAAACGACACCGACCATTTGCCGTCCGCCAGCCCCATGCGCTCGGCGAACAGCGCCGCTGTGCGCAGGCATTGCGCGCGATAGCAGGTAGCCAAAACCGCTGGGGATGCGTTCTTGCAGCAGTCTTCGTTCTTGAAACAATGCTGCCCGGTCGGATCAAGCTTGGTCAGATGCCGCTCCGGCAAACCATGGAAGCTCAGCAGCAGGTGGTCATAGTCCTGCTGCAAATGCGGCCTGGCGCTGGCGACCAGCGCGTCGAGGTATTCCGGCTGATCGTAGAACGGTTGCAGGATCGACAGCTTCACATCGAGGTTCTTGGCACGGATTACACGCCGGGCCTCTTCGATTACCGTGGTCGTCGTACTGTCGGCGAACTGTGGATAAAGCGGCGCCAGCGTGATGCGCTTGTGCCCTGCCGCGACCAGCCTTGTCAGGCACGTTTCAACTGAAGGCTCGCCGTAACGCATCGCCAGGTCGACCGGGCCATGCTTCCACTGCGCCTTCATCTGCTCTTGCAAGCGACGGCTGAGCACCACCAGCGGCGAACCCTCCTCCCACCAGATCGAGGCGTAGGCGTGGGCGGATTGCTCGGGGCGCTTGATCAGGATTAGCGACACCAGCAAACGCCGCACCGGCCACGGCAGGTCGATCACGTATGGATCCATCAGAAATTGATTGAGGTAGCGGCGTACATCGGCCACCGAGGTGGAGGCCGGGGAACCCAGGTTGACCAGAAGCAAGGCGTGATCGGTCATGCAACGTCCTATTTCAGAGGCGGCTGGAGAGATCATCCAGAGCCGCGCGTAAATCCGTGAACTGGAAACTGAATCCCGCTTCCAGCAAGCGTGCCGGCGTGGCCCGTTGGCCACCCAGCAACAGCAATGACAACTCGCCAAGACCGACCTTCAGTGCCAGGGCCGGCATTGGCATGAACGCCGGACGATGTAAAACACTGCCCAGCGTCTTGGCAAATTCGCGATTGCGCACAGGTTTTGGCGCGCACGCATTATAAGGACCACTGGCCTCATCACGATGCAGAAGAAAATCAATCAGGGCGATTTGGTCGTCGATATGAATCCACGGCATCCACTGCCGGCCATTGCCCAGAGGCCCGCCCAATCCAAGTTTGAACGGCAGCAACAGCCGCGACAAAAAGCCGCCCTCGGCCGACAGCACCAGACCGGTTCGCACCAGCACCACGCGCATGCCCAACGCCTCTGCGCGCTGGGCAGTCTCCTCCCAGGCAACGCACAACTGACTGGCGAAATCGTCGATTACTGGCGGTGAGTCTTCGGTTAACTCGCGCTCACCACCGTCGCCGTACCAGCCGATGGCCGAACCCGAAATCAGCAGCGCCGGTTTCTGCGCGCGTTTTTCCAGCCACGCCAACAAGGTTTCCGTCAGCGTGATGCGGCTGCTCCACAGCAACGCTTTACGTCGATGGGTCCACAGTCGGTCGGCAATCGGCGCGCCAGCAAGATTGATGATTGCGTCGACGGGTTCTTCGCCAAGCTCTTCCAGCGTTGCAATGCCGCGCACCTGCGCCCCGCAGATTTTCGCGACCTCTTCCGGGCGTCGACTCCAAACCGTCAGGTGATGCCCCTGCCCCGACCAGTGCCGACAGAGTTGACGCCCGATCAAACCAGTACCGCCGGTCAGCAATATGTGCATGACATCTTCCTCGCGTGGCGTTTTACCCGGATCACTAGTCTATTTTTAAAAGCAGGGATCTTTTCTATCGGGCAGGTTCTATTGTTTAACCATAGGCCAAGCTGCCAGAACGAGAACGCTAGAAGTTATACCAAAAAACAAAATTGTACAGGTTTCAACGACGGCGTAGTCTGTACAGAAAGGTAAACGAGGCCCCTATGACTGTACCTATCGCAATCATCGGCACCGGCATCGCCGGACTCTCGGCGGCTCAGGCTCTTACGGAGACTGGGCACACCGTCCAATTGTTCGATAAAAGTCGCGGCAGCGGCGGACGTATGTCGAGCAAACGCAGCGACGCCGGTTCGCTGGATCTGGGCGCGCAATATTTCACCGCCCGCGATCGGCGTTTTGTCACCGAGGTACAGCGCTGGCAAAGTCAGGGCTGGGTCGCCGAGTGGACACCGCAGCTCTACACCTTCCAGGGCGGGCAACTGAATCTGTCGCCGGACGAGCAGACCCGCTGGGTCGGTGCGCCACGAATGAGCGCCATCACCCGCGGCTTGCTCGAGGGTCTGGAGGTGCAATTTGCCTGTCGGATTACCGAGGTCTATCGCGGCGAAGAGCATTGGCATCTGCAAGACGCCGAAGGCTTTACCCACGGCCCATTCAGTCATGTCGTGATCGCCACGCCGGCACCGCAAGCTACCGCGCTGCTGGCCGCCGCGCCGAAACTCGCCGGTGCCGCCGCCGGGGTAAAAATGGACCCGACCTGGGCCGTCGCCCTCGCCTTCGATACGCCGCTGGATACTCCTATCGAGGGTTGCTTCGTGCAGGACAGCCCCCTCGACTGGCTGGCGCGCAATCGCAGTAAACCGGGGCGCGACAACACCCTCGACACGTGGGTACTGCACGCCACCAGCGCCTGGAGCCGACAGCACATCGACCTGCCCAAGGAAGCGGTGATCGAGCAACTGCACGGCGCGTTCGCCGAATTGCTGCACAGCGCGATGCCCGCGCCGACCTTCAGTCTTGCCCATCGCTGGCTCTACGCACGCCCGGCGACGGGCCACGAATGGGGCACGCTGGCGGATGCTGATCTGGGCCTGTATGCCTGCGGCGACTGGTGCCTGTCCGGACGCGTCGAAGGTGCCTGGCTCAGCGGCCAGGAAGCTGCACGCCGCTTGCATGAGCACTTGCAATGAATCGCATCAACCCACGCAAATTGCTGCTGTCGAAATGGACAGCAGCCCACCCGCAAAACCGTGAAAAACATTTCCTGGTGACTGAGCTGATTTGCGATGAAGAGGGCACGGTGCTCGAAGTCGAGTTGCAGGCGGTGCTGACCAAGCGCGTCGAACGATTCGATTGGCATGCTTTACAAAACAACGCCCAATGGAAAATCGGCTGGCTCATGTAAGAGCTGCCGAAGGCTGCGATCTTTTGATCTTTGCTTCTCAAAACTCCCAAATCAAAGACAGGATCAAGAGATCGCAGCCTGCGGCAGCGCCTACAGAAAAACTTATACAAATGATTTGACTTGTACAGCTATGAATCTATGCTTAGGAAATGTTGTACAGAGATCAATCTCTGTACAGGTATAGATTCGAGAGGTATCCATGTCAGACCTTTCCATGTCCCGGCCGAAGATCGCCATCAGTGCCTGCCTGATGGGCGCCGAGGTTCGCTTTAACGGCGGTCACAAGGAATCACGCCTGTGCAGCCGCACCCTCGCTGAACATTTCGAATTCGTCCCGCTGTGCCCGGAAGTCGCCATCGGCATGGGCATCCCCCGTGAACCGATCCGCCTGGTTGGCGATCCGCAAAGCCCGCAAGCCGTCGGCACTGTCAATCCCTCGATCAACGTTACCGCGCCTCTGGCCGAGTACGGCGAGAAAATGGCCGGCGAGCTCAATGACATCTGCGGCTACATCTTCATGCAGCAATCACCTTCCTGCGGTCTGGAACGGGTCAAGGTCTATCACGATAACGGCGCGCCGGTGAATGGCGGTGGCCGGGGCATCTACGCGCAGGCCTTCTGTGCGCGGCACCCGGACTTGCCGGTGGAAGAAGCCGGACGCCTGAATGATCCGGTGCTGCGTGAAAACTTCATCACCCGGGTTCTCGCCTACAGCGCCTGGCAGCAAGTGCTTGCCCAAGGCCTGAGCCGCCGTGTGCTCACCGAATTCCACTCACGCTACAAATACCAGCTGATGGCGCACAACCCGCTCCAATACAAGGCGCTAGGCAAGTTGCTGGGCAACATGGCGCAGAGCGACCCTGCCGAACTTGGCCCGCGTTACTTCAGCGAACTGATGGCAGCGCTAAAAAAATGTGCGACCCGCGGCACCCATAGCAATGTTCTGCAGCACATCACCGGCTACTTGAAACAGGCAATCAGCGCCGAAGACAAGCAGGAGATGGTGCATGTGATCGGCCAATATCGGTTGGGCATCGTTCCGCTCGTGGTACCGCTGACCCTGCTCAAGCATCACTTTCGCCAACACCCCGATCCGTACATTGCGCAACAGGTTTACCTGCAACCGCACCCGGAAAATCTCAGCCTGCGAAACTTGATTTGATGAACGTGAGCCCCGACACCAGCGCCCAGGAAGACCTCGGCGCCGATTTCAAGAAAGCCCTCGACGATGGCTGGTTGCCGATCCGCGAAGTGGCGCGGCAAACCGGCGTCAATGCGATCACGCTGCGGGCGTGGGAACGGCGCTATGGTCTGATCGTCCCGCAACGCACGCCCAAGGGGCATCGGCTGTATTCGGCCGAGCACGTGCAGCGCATCCTGACGATCCTCACCTGGCTCAACCGTGGCGTCGCGGTCAGCCAGGTCAAGCCGCTTCTCGACACTGCGCAAGACCTCGGCGAGTCGGTGGAAAACGATTGGCAACGCTTGCGCCAGACCCTGCTCATGGCCGTTACGCAACTCAATGAACGGACCATCGACGACAGTATCAATCAAGTCATGGCGCTGTATCCCCCGCGCACGCTGTGTGAGCAGTTGCTGGTGCCGCTGCTGGCTGAACTTGAACAGCGCTGGCAGGGCCAGTTCGGCGCGCAGATGGAACGGGTATTTTTTTATTCGTGGTTACGCAGCAAATTTGGCGCGCGCATCTACCATAACAATCGTCAATTGCACACCGCGCCACTGCTGCTGATCAATCATTCCGACCTGTCACTGGAACCTCATCTGTGGCTGTGCGCGTGGCTGGTCAGCAGCGCTGATTGCCCGGTGCAGGTGTTTGACTGGCCACTGCCCTCCGGAGAGCTGGCACTGGCGGTCGAACACCTGCAAGCCCGCGGCGTACTGCTGTATTCCAGCAAAGCCATGCAGCTTGCGCAGTTGCCAAAACTTTTGGCTGGCGTCACTTGCCCGAAAATAATCGTCGGACCAACGGTTTGCATCCACCAGGCCGAGTTGTCCGCAAAAACCTTGGAAACTGCTGATTTGTACCTGGCTGAAGATCCACTTTCAGCACATCAGGCTCTCGTTCAGCGTGGGCTGATTTAATGGACGCGACGACGACCGATATGCAATTGATCTGGCTGCGCAGCGACTTGCGCCAACATGACAACACCGCACTCGCGGCTGCCGCAGCGCGCGGTCCGACTGTTGCCGTGTATCTGCTGAGCCCACAGCAATGGCAAGAACATGACGACGCGCCCTGCAAGGTCGACTTCTGGCTGCGCAATCTGCACGAACTGAGCAAAAGCCTCGGCCAACTGAATATTCCTCTGTTGATCCGTACGGCGACGCATTGGGACCAGGCGCCGGCAGAACTGTGCAAACTCTGTCGCCAACTGAATATCAAGGTCGTGCACGTCAACGAAGAATATGGCTTGAACGAGAGCCGGCGCGATGCGGCCGTGGCCGAGGCATTGCAGGCCGAGGGCATCGAATTTCACAGTTATCTCGATCAATTGCTGTTCAAGCCTGGCACCGTACTGACCAAGACCGGGACTTACTTCCAGGTGTTCAGCCAGTTTCGCAAGGTCTGCTACGAACGCCTGCATCGCTCGATTCCGGCGTTGGTGCCCGCACCCGGCAAACAGTCGGCACTGGATATCGGCAGCGATCCGATTCCTGCATCCGTCACCGGCTTCGCCACGCCAAGCGAAACCTTGCGCGATCTGTGGCCTGCCGGTGAGAAAGAAGCCAGGCGCCGCCTCGATACCTTCGCCGACGCCCAAATCGATTACTACAAAAGCGAACGCGACTTCCCGGCCAAGCCCGGCACCAGTCAGCTGTCTGCGTACCTGGCCGCTGGCGTGGTTTCGCCACGCCAATGCCTTCACGCCGCCCTGCAAAGCAATCAGGGTGAATTCGAAAGCGGCAAAGTCGGCGCTATTACCTGGATCAATGAGCTGTTGTGGCGCGAATTCTATAAACACATTCTGGTCGGCTATCCACGGGTCTCGCGCCATCGCGCCTTCCGTCCGGAAACCGAAGCGCTGGCCTGGCGCGACGCTCCCGACGAACTCGCGGCGTGGAAAGAGGCGCGTACCGGACTGCCGATCATCGATGCGGCGATGCGCCAATTGCTCGAAACCGGCTGGATGCACAATCGCCTGCGCATGGTCGTGGCGATGTTCCTGACCAAAAACCTGCTGATCGACTGGCGCGAAGGCGAGCGGTTTTTCATGCGTCATTTGATCGATGGTGATCTGGCGGCGAACAACGGCGGCTGGCAATGGAGCTCGTCGACCGGCACCGATTCGGCGCCGTACTTCCGCATTTTCAACCCGTTGAGCCAATCGGAAAAATTCGACAGCGAGGGCCTGTTCATCAAGCACTGGCTGCCAGAACTCGCCGACCTCGACAAAAAACAGGTGCATGACCCGGCCAGTGCCGGTGGCTTGTTCGGCGTGGCGGATTATCCGAAGCCGATCGTCAACCTCAGTGCATCGCGGGAGCGGGCGCTGACTGCGTTCAAGAACCTGCCCTCCCGCCAACCAGCCGGGGTCGATCATGAGTGAATTCCTGCGCAGCTTCGCCCGGCAATTTTCAGCGCTGAACAAAGACAACCTGCAACGTCTGGGCGAGTTGTACAGCGATGACATTCACTTCACCGACCCGTTGCATGAAGTTCAGGGGCTGGCGCAGCTACGCGATTACTTCGGTGAGCTATACGCCAACGTCAGCGAGTTGCGTTTCGATTTTCACGGCTACGACCAGATTGGCGAGGGTGAAGGCTACCTGCGCTGGGTCATGAGTTATCGCCACCCGCGCTTGGCCAGTGGTCGGGAGATCCGCGTCGGCGGCTGCTCGCACTTGCTGTGGCGCGACAAGGTTTATCGTCACCGGGATTATTTCGATGCCGGGGCGTTGCTGTATGAGCACTTGCCAATATTGGGCCGGGTGATCGCCTGGCTGAAAAGGAGAATGGGATGAGTCGTACACCTCCACGGCGTTATTGGTTGACGGGTGCCAGCAGTGGCATTGGCGCAGCATTGGCAGAGAGCATCCTCGCCACCGGCGCGCACCTGGCCGTCAGTTCGCGCCAGGTCGCCGCGCTCAAAGTGTTGTCGCAACGCTATCCGGGACAAGTGCTGGTGGTGCCGGGCGATCTGACCAATAGCCAGACCGTGCGTGAAATCGGTGAGCAGATCGCTGAGGACTGGGGGTCGCTGGACACAGTGATCCTCAATGCCGGCACCTGTGAATATGTCGATGCCCGGCAATTCGATTCTTCCATCGTCGAGCACGTGGTACGCACCAATCTGCTCGCCAGCGCCTACTGCATCGAAGCCGCCCTGCCGCTACTGCGCAAAGGCACCGCGCCGCATCTGGTGGGGATGGCGAGTTCGGTCACTTACCTGCCGTTGCCACGGGCAGAAGCGTACGGCGCGTCAAAGGCCGGGCTGCGCTATCTGTTCGAGTCGTTGCGCATCGACCTGGCGGATGAGGGCATCGAAGTCACGGTCATCAGCCCCGGTTTTGTCGAAACACCGCTGACCGCCAGGAACGATTTCCCGATGCCGCTCAGTTGGCCTGTGGATAAAGCTGCGCGGCATATCTTCGCCAAGCTCAAGGATCGACCACTGGAGATCGCTTTCCCGGCGCTGTTCATGGCCGCGCTGTGGCCCTTGTCGAAACTGCCAACGGGTCTGCAACTGGCAATCGGTAAACGCATGGTGCGCAAACCGCCACCGCAGCGAGATCCAGTATGAAAATTGCCATTATCGGCAGCGGTATCGCAGGACTCACCTGCGCCCACCTGCTCAATCGCCGACATGACGTCACGGTGTTCGAGGCCGGCGACTGGGTCGGTGGCCACACGCACACGGTGCAGGTCAGCGTCGAAGGTCGCCAATATGACGTGGACACTGGTTTCATCGTGTTCAATGACTGGACCTACCCGAATTTCATCCGCCTGCTCGGCCAGCTCGGCGTGAGCTTCAAACCGACCGAAATGAGCTTCTCGGTCAACGATCCGGACAGTGGCCTGGAATACAACGGCAACAACCTCAACAGCCTGTTTGCCCAGCGGCGCAATCTGCTGTCGCCGGGATTCTGGGGCATGCTGCGCGACATTCTGCGATTCAATAAAGAAGCCCAGCGCGACCTCAACGAGCTGCGCATCGACGCCGACATGACCCTGGATGACTACCTCAAGGCCGGCGGCTATGGCGAGCGTTTCATCCTGCATTACATCGTGCCGATGGGTGCCGCGATCTGGTCGATGCCGATGGCCGAGATGCTCAATTTTCCGCTGCAATTCTTTGTGCGCTTCTTCAAGAATCATGGCTTGTTGTCAGTCAGTGACCGGCCACAATGGCAAGTGATCGAGGGCGGTTCCAGCGCTTACATCGCGCCACTGACCGCCGCGTTCAAGGACAGGATTCGCCTCAATTGTCCGGTGAAGCGAGTAGACCGCGACGAACACGGCGTGGTTATCCACAGCCCGGCGGGGATCGAGCACTTCGACAAAGTGGTGTTCGCCTGTCACAGCGATCAGGCCCTGCAAATACTGGCCAGCCCGAGCGAGGCCGAACGCGCGATCCTCGGTGCCCTGCCCTACGCCGACAACGAAGTGGTGTTGCACACCGACACGCAACTGTTGCCCACGCGCAAACTGGCATGGGCCAGCTGGAACTATCGCCTGAGCGGTGCTGGCCATACTCACGCGGCCGTCACTTACGACATGAACATTCTCCAGGGCATCGAAAGCGATACCACGTTCTGTGTCAGCCTCAACCAGAGCGCCGGCATCAACCCAAACAAAGTGCTGGCCCGCTTCACTTATGCCCATCCGCAGTTCAGCCTCGCGGCGGTGGCGGCGCAGAACCGCTGGGCCGAACTGGATGGCGTCCAGCACACGCACTACTGCGGCGCTTATTGGGCCAACGGTTTTCATGAGGACGGTGTGGTCAGCGCACTGCGCGTGGCGGCCGCGTTCGGGGAAACCCTATGAACAGCGCCCTCTACAGCGGCTGGATCGGCCATCGGCGCTTCTCCCCGCGCCGGCACGAATTTCGTTACCGGATCGGTTTGCTGTACCTCGATCTGACAGAACAGGACGCGTTGTTCGGCCTGTCGGCACTGGCCAGCCGCAGTCGCTTTGCGCCGTTTTCATTTCGCGAGACCGACTACCTAAAGGCCTTCACCGGCACCGGCATGCGCTTGATCGACGCCGTGCGCCAGCAGGTCGGCATCGCCATAGGCCATGAACCGCAAGGGTCGGTGTGCCTGCTCACGCAACCGCGCAGCTGGGGGCTGGCGTTCAATCCGGTGAGTTTCTTTTATTGCCATGAGGCCGACGGGCAACTGGCGGCGATTGTCTGCGAAGTCACCAACACACCGTGGCGCGAGCGCTATCACTATGTGTTGCCAGCGCGCGCGCCAATCGATCCGCAGAGCGCTCATCAGCATTTCGCGGTAGCCAAGGCCTTTCATGTTTCACCGTTTCTGCCGCGCGATCTCGAATACCGCATGAGCTTCAGCCCCGCCGCACAAACCCTCGGCGTACACATGGCCGACTGGCAGGGCGAGCACAAACTGTTCGACGCCACGCTCAACCTGCAACGCGAAACGCTCGACCGTCAGAGCCTGCACCGCTACTTGCGACGCTTCCCGTGGATGACCGCAAAAACCGCTCTGGCGATCTATTGGCAAGCCGTACGACTGCTGTTCAAACGCGCTCCGATCTTTTCTCATCAGGCTGCTGACGGCAGCTTTCAAACCGCCACCGTGCCTACCAAGGAACACCGCCATGAAATCCTCTAGTCTGTCGGTCAGTCGGCTCAGTGCCAACGGCTTGACCGGTTCGCTGCTGCGTCGTGGCGTGCTACGGCAAATGGCCCGGCTCAAACACGGTCAGCTTGTGGTGGTCGAGGATGGCGAACGGATGCTGTTCGGCGCACCCGGCAGTGCCTTGGTGGGCGAGATCCACATACTCGACTCCGCCGCCTGGGGCATGGTCGCCAGCAACGGCTCGATCGGCGCAGGCGAAGCGTTTATCCACGGCTATTGGAGCTCGCCGGACTTGACCGCCGTGGTGCGAGTGTTCGTCAGCAACCTCGAAGTTCTCGATGCGATGGAAGGAGGGCTGGCTCGTGTCGGCCGACCACTGGTGCAAGGCTTGCACTGGCTCAATCGCAACACGCGCAAAGGCTCCCAGAAAAACATTGCCGCGCACTACGACCTCGGCAACGAGCTGTTCGAACAGTTTCTCGACCCGACCATGATGTATTCGGCGGCGCAGTTTCTGACCCCCGAAGACAACCTGGAACAGGCGCAACTGAACAAACTGGAGCGCATCTGCCAGAAACTCGCGCTCAAACCCAGCGATCACCTGCTGGAAATCGGCACCGGCTGGGGCAGCATGGCGCTTTACGCGGCGCAAAATTACGGCTGTCGCGTGACCACCACCACGTTGTCGAAAGAGCAGTACGCGTTTACCGCAAAACGCATCGAACAACTGGGCCTGCAGGATCAAGTGACGTTGTTGCTCAAGGATTACCGTGACCTCACCGGCGAGTACGACAAACTGGTGTCGATCGAGATGATCGAAGCGGTCGGCCACCGCTTCCTGCCGACCTACTTCAAGCAATGCGCGCAGTTGCTCAAGAGCAACGGCCTGATGCTGCTACAGGCGATCACTATCCGCGAGCAGCGTTATGAGAAAGCCAAGCGCGGCGTGGACTTCATCCAGCGCTACATCTTCCCCGGCGGCGCCCTGCCCTGCGTGCAGAAGATGCTCGAAATCGTTGGCCGTGACACTGACATGAACCTGCTGCACATGGAAGATTTCGGCTTGCACTACGCCAAAACCCTGCGCCTGTGGCACGAGAATTTTCGCCGCGCCCACGGCCGCTTGAGCGAACTGGGCTACGACGATTACTTCCTCAGGTTGTGGGAGTTTTACCTGTGCTACTGCGAGGGTGGCTTCCTGGAGCGCACCATCGGCACCGCGCAATTGTTGCTGGCCAAACCGGCCGCCATGCCCGCGCCGCTGCTCGGACGCTTCGATGCTTAAGCAGATCGCAAATGCCGCGCTGTTCCAGATCGGCTGGCTGGCCTGCGTGCTCGGAGGCAACAGTTTGTGGCTGTTGCTGGCGCTGGCGGTGCTGGTGATTCATCTGCTCTGGATCAGCAGCTGGGCAGCGGAGGGACGTTTGATCCTCAGCGTGGTGATTGTCGGTACGGCGGTGGACAGCGTTTTGCGCAGCCTCGGTGTGTTCGCGTTCGAGGATTCGTCACCGCTGATTCCGTTGTGGCTGATGCTGCTATGGGCGTTGCTGGCGACCACGCTGCGCCACTGTCTGCAATGGACCGCCCGGCCATGGTGGCTGGCCAGCGTGCTGGGGGCCGTCGGTGGTGCGCTGTCGTATTACGGCGGTGGGCGCCTGGCCGGCGTGCAATTTCCCTACGGCGAGCTCGCCAGCCTGATCGGCATCGGCCTGCTCTGGGCGTTGCTGTTCCCGCTGCTGCACCTGATGGCTCGACGCTTGGCTCATTGAGCGTCTGTCAGAGCGTTCACACACGCAGCATCCACTGCCTTACACTGCCGCCCATGAAGACCATTCCCCACCAACAAATCGCCGAACCGGCGGTCACCTGTTCGACCTGCGCAGCCTGCTGCTGCCAGCTCGAAGTGATGCTGATCACCGACACCGGCGTGCCTGATCGTTTTATCGATACCGATGAGTGGGGCGGCGAAGTGATGCTGCGTCTGGACGACGGCTGGTGTGCGGCGCTGGATCGCGACACGATGATGTGCACGATCTATGAGAAGCGTCCGCTGATCTGTCGCGAGTTCGAAATGGGCGCACCGGAGTGCATCGAAGAACGCCGTGGCATTGCCACGGTATATCGCTGATCTTTCAACGAGCCTGTGCGATGAACCGCCATCGCTCAGCCACCTGTTTCAGGTCGATGACCGCTGGTGGCAAATGAACCAGGCAATAACCTGCTGCCCTGCAGGTCAATCAGTTCCTACGCGTGTTGCCGTCATTTCCTGCCACCCCTGTCTGCGTTTCTGATCTCATTCAGTATCTCCAGTCGATATCGTTCACGTCCTCGTTCGAGGGTGCTGATTGCGTCAAGACCCACCGCAAAATAACGCCGATATTCGACGGCGTTATCTCGGTATCAGTTTGAGCAGGCTGGTCGATTGCTTGCCCGTCTGGTGCGAAACGATCGACAGCAGAATCGCTCCCAACACGTCAATCGGCAGGATGCCGAAACACCGAGCCTCGCAAGCGCCGAGGGCAATTTTTCAAGGATGAAGAAATATGGCAGCAAAACCACCTCGCGGTGGCAAAACCCACGTAGAGGCCGATGTCCACGTCAGCCCCAACCGGCAATCACAAGGGGACTCAACCGATCCTGACGGGGTGAATCAGAACGGCTTCGATCCCTTGACGTTCAAAGTGGACTCGGCAACGCGGCCCAACTCCGTGAATGAGATCGACCTTGATGCAATTCTGCCGGCTGCGGTTGTCACGGTGCAGCAGACTTCAATGGCAACTCAAATCCGTCCCTCCACGCAGCCGCTGTTGGCGCACTACCTGATCGATGCGCAGATAAAACTGCCGCATGCCGACAGTGATGGCTTCAGGGTGTACAACAAACGTCAGTATGTGGATTTGTCCGACGGCGGCATCGTTCTTGTCGCACTCGACGCCAAAACTGGCGTGTACCGAGCCCGACGCGCAAACGAATTGCAGCCGTCCGGCCCTGAGCTGCAGCGTAATCCCGATACCGGCCTCTGGCATGCGCGCAATGACGCTGCGCAAGACACCGCACCACTGACTGAAACCCGTCTGCAGGCGTTTCGCACCGAACTGGATTTCAGCTCGGCCGAAGCCGATAGCGACGGTCTGTATCGCCACGACGGCAAGCGCTACGCAGTAATCTTCAATCACGCGTATCAGGCACTGCTTGATCTTGATGCGTCCACACCCTCGAATAAGGTGTGGCGCATTGTTAAACCCACTGATCCCGTTGCCAGCGATAGTGCCAACATCTACCGCGCCAGCCGAAGCGGCGAGAGCCTGGCCATTACTCGCAACGAGGACAACGCCTGGATTTCTATCTTCGTGGGGTTGAGGGGAGGCATGCGGCGCAATGAGCCCGGGCCGGCCAACCCGGGCAATTTGCACCGGCCCTGGCTCGACACCACGCCAGGCCCCTCAGGCAGGCAACCCCCGGCCGTTGTCGGCACCACGCGAGCGCAGGTCAAACGCTATTTTCCCGAAGCGACTGATCAACACGCCGATGACTTCATCGCGCGATTTGGTGATTCGGTGCAGGCAGAAGCAGAGCTGGAGCGGCTTCGGCTTGGGCTGCCTGGACTGGTTCGCGAACTCAGCGCCTGGGTAGCGGCTTATAGAGGGGCTGATAACGACGAGCTCATCAGACGCTTTGCAATCAGTGAAACGTTGCATCGACTGTACAAGTGGCAAGGCGACGCTGCGGAAAAAGTCTATCGCGATGGGCAACTGATTGGCTTCAAGCTTGAATTGGACCTGGGCAGTCGCGCCAATCTACAGCCGCCGATTCTTTCCACTCGAGTCGACTCAATTGTTTCTCTGGGGCTGAAGGGAACTGCCGTGCAGAAACTGGATGCACTGTTTTCGGCGTTTTCTCATGTTGAAGCACTCGAAGTCCGGAACCTGGCGGGCGAAGGCAAAGAACTGTTTGGCGCAATGAACCGGCTCACCGAGCTGAAAGTACTGGAGCTTCATCAATGCACGCTCCCGTGGACAAATGAATTTACGAGCTTCTCTGGATTGCCCCGCCTGCGCGAGCTGACCCTGATGGAATGCAGTGTCCACCATACTATTTCGGTGCGCGGCCTGACCGAGTTGCAGGTATTGAGAATCCGCCACACCAACATGCAGTTTTCACCGAGGGGACTCACCGAGAGACCCGGTCCGTCACGCCTGCAAGTGCTTGATCTGAGCAATAACGTGTATTTGGAAGAGCTGCCTGACTTTACCAATATGTCCTATTTGCGCGAGTTGGATCTGTCATTCAACACACTGAGCGGACGCCTTGCTGGATTAAACGCGAATGTCTGGCGGGCGCGGCTTGAGGTATTGAGATGCGAAAATACTCAACTGACGGGCGGCGTTTCGCTCAATGGCATGACAGGCTTGCGGGAGTTGAATCTGACAGGCACTGGAATCACTCAACTACCGACCGAACTGGGTACGCCGGACGGTCCGATGCGCCTCGAAATATTGAAGCTCGCCAGAAACAACCTCGATGATGCCCCTTCGCTAAGAGGCATGAGAGCCTTGCGAGAATTGGATCTGGCACATACCGGCATCACCCAGTTGCCTGCCGAGATTGGCCCGCAGAACGGTCCACTGCATTTGGAGATATTGAATCTGAGTGCCAATCCGCTATTTGTTGCGCCGTCGTTCAGAGGAATGACCGCGTTACGGGAAGTGGATCTTCACTCTACGCATATCGACAGTATTCCGGATGGAGTCACGTCCGAGATTCCAAAAACAGCGTTGAATCTTGCCGACAACTTCATCTCATCGATTCCCGAATCCCTGGAGCTCAGGAAGGGCATCAATCTGGCGGGAAATCCGCTTTTCGATGCAGCTTTCCAACGGCGTTTTATTGCAGCGCGCCGCCAGACAGGCACCGATATCTGGCTCGGAAATATAGATCCCGACAAAACGGCGCACCTGTGGTTACAGAGCGTGCCGCCAGCACTCACACGCGAAAGACTGGATCTTTGGGCCACCTTGCAGGCAGACACCATCGCGGACATTCGTCGACTGAGTATGACGCCGGAGTTCAGGATCGAACGTGCACTGTTGCAGCGCCGCGTCTGGGCGTTTCTTGAGAGATTCAGGAGGGGGCAGCCGGATGAACGGATTCAGTTGAGCACGATTATGAGGACTGAACCCAGTCCAGGAAAAATGCTGGACAGGCTGGAAGACGCTTTAAGGAAATTTGACCCGACGTGGCAAAACCAGCCTGCGCATCACTTGCCCAAACGGCCGGGGTTTGACTGAACGGTGTGTTGAGGTAAAAAAAACTAACGGTGTCCGGGCTAGTTCGCAGAAGCGCTGTGTCAGTCAACATTGATGTCAACTGACACAGCGCAAACTCGGGCAAGCCCGGCGCACGGTGCGCTTACAGCGGCATCGTGTAATGCAGCGCGTAGCTTTCTACACCATCGTTGTCGCTGGACAGGCCGGCGTTGGAATAGTGCGTGGCACGAATCCCGATCTCATGCCCGCCATTGAAGCGCACGCCAGCACCGATACGGTCTTCGAACTGGAACGAACCGCCGATATTGTTCGACTCATATTTGGTGTTGGAAAACGCTGCAACACCAATCCCCGCCTCGATGTACGGCTTCACCGACTCACCGGCAAATTCGTAAACAAACACTGGCGAGAACGACAGGCTGTTGTTGCTGGAGGTCTTGTCACCCTCCCAATAGGTGTAAGCACCGCTCCAGTAACCGGTCAGGCGACCGACGTCGCTCTGCAGCCAGCTCTTGTCCCAGTCGAAATTCATGCCCAGGCGATACGTCATGGTCGAATCGCTGGTAGCGCCAACGGCGAATTCAACGCCGGCAGCCTGTGCGGTAATACTTTGCCCCATCAATGCGGCCGCAATCGCGGCCAAGCAGAATAGTCGCTTCACTTTGAAACTTCCCTTTACGGAACGATCGTTCGGTTTTCTGGATAACTCATCGCTATAGAAGCCAGCGCTTGATCAGAAGTTCAGCTGATTTTCAGTTATTTCACATTTTTTTTACAAACTGAATTTTTGCACGTCGAACGCGGTTTGCCCCAGCAGGGGCAGGGTTTGGCTGAAATGCTTCGCGTCACCACTGGTCCAGAATCTGACTGGTTGGTCAGGCCCTGCGGCGAGCAGATCGCGTTCGGCCAAAAGGCGCTGGAGTTGTCGCGCTACAGCGGCACCGGTATCGATCAGGCTGATGGTCTCGGGGATCATCGACGCGAGCATCGGCTTGAGGAAGGGGTAGTGCGTGCAGCCGAGAATAATCGTGTCGCAACCGCTGGCCAGCAGCGGATCGACATACCCCTGCAGCAACGTGCGCAACTCGGCACTGTGCAGATCGCCGCTTTCAATCAATTCAACCAGACCGGGGCACGGTTGGGTGATGACGCGTACATCGGTGGCGAAGCGGTCGAGCAAGGCTGCGAACTTGGCACTCTGCAAGGTGCCAGTGGTGGCAAGCACACCGACCACGCCGCTGCGGGTAGCGGCGGCGGCCGGTTTGACCGCAGGCTCCATGCCGACAATCGGCCAGTCGGGAAAGTCGCGGCGCAGATCGGCAACAGCCGCCACGGTGGCGGTATTGCAGGCAACCACCAACGCCTTGGCGCCCTGCTCGCGGAAAAAACCGGCCATCACATTGCAACGCTGACGGATGAATTCCGGGGTTTTCTCGCCATACGGGATGTGCCCGCAATCGGCGAAGTACAGCAGCGACTCATTGGGCAACAAGCGCTGAATTTCAGCCAGTACCGACAAACCGCCGACACCGGAATCGAACACGCCGATCGGCGCCTCACGCATGCTGCGATCCACAGACGCTGCAACCCGGATCACGTTTGACGCGCAATTCACGAAAGCGCGAACCCAACGCATCGATCAGCAGCAAGCGGCCTACCAGCGGTTCACCAAAACCGACCAGCACCTTCAATGCCTCAAGCGCCTGAAGACTGCCGACCAATCCCACCAGGGGCCCGACCACGCCGGCTTCGCTGCAGGTCAGTTCGGCTTCGCTGCCGTGCCCGTATAAACAGTGGTAGCACGGGCTCTCGGCGCGACGCGGGTCGAACACCGACAGTTGCCCTTCGAGGCGAATCGCCGCGCCGCTGACCAACGGTTTGCGCGCAGCCACGCACGCGGCGTTGACGGCTTCGCGTGTGGAAAAATTATCCGAACAATCGAGCACCAGATCCACCGCCGCCACCGCCGCCGCGAGGGAATCCTCGTCCAGCGCCTGACGATGGGCGATCAGTTGAATCTCTGGATTGATCGCACCCAGACGCTTGAGCGCCGAGTCGACCTTGCTCATGCCGACGCTGTCGGTGTCGTGGATGATCTGGCGCTGCAGGTTGGTCAGATCGACCGTGTCGAAGTCCGCCAGATGCAGCTCACCGACACCCGCCGCCGCCAGATACAACGCAACCGGCGCGCCGAGACCACCGAGGCCGACGATCAGGACGCGACTGTCCTTGAGCTTCAACTGGCCGTCGATGTCGATGTGTTGCAGCAGAATCTGCCGGCTGTAGCGCAGCAATTCCTGATCGTTCAGCACGGCAGGCGCCCCAGGCTGATGCGTTGATGGCCGCCCAGATCGGTGCGGCTGTGGACTTCTTCGAAACCGCGACCGAGCAGCAGATCGCGCACGGCTTCGGCTTGATCATAGCCGTGTTCGAGCATCAGCCAGCCACCGGCCTCCAGATGCGTCGGGGCCTGGGCGACGATCAGACGCAGATCGTCGAGCCCGTCCTCACCGGCCACCAATGCACTGGCGGGTTCGAAGCGCACATCGCCTTCGATCAGATGCGGATCGGTCGCGGCAATGTACGGCGGGTTGCTGATGATCAGCTGAAAACGCTGACCTTCAAGAGCACTGAACCAATGACTGCTCAGCACCTTGGCATTGTTCAAATGCAGGCGTTGGCGATTACGCTCGGCCAGCGCCACGGCTTCGAGCACGCGATCCACGGCAGTGACCTGCCACGCTGGACGCTCGCTGGCCAGGGCCAAGGCAATCGCGCCACTGCCAGTGCCGAGGTCGAGGACTTTGGCCGGTGTCGCGGGTAGCAATTGCAGCGCAGCCTCCACCAACAACTCGGTGTCCGGGCGCGGGATCAGCGTGTGCGGTGCGACTTCCAGATCAAGTTTCCAGAAACCCTGCTGGCCGAGGATGTAAGCCACCGGCTCACCTGCGCGGCGGCGTTGCAGGTACTCGGCAAACTTCAGCGCGGCGTCAGTCGGCACGATGCGCTCGGGCCAGGTGTGGAGAAAGCTGCGCGATTTGCCCAGCGCCGCGGCCAGAAGCAATTCGGCGTCCAGACGTGCGGTCGGTGAATCCGGCAGGTCGGCGGCGCGCAACAGGCTGGCAATGATGGTCATTTATTCACCTATCGCCGCGAGTTGGTCAGCCTGGTATTCGGCCAGCAACGGCTCGATAACCGCCTCCACGCCACCGGCGAGAATTTCATCAAGCGAATACAGGGTCAGGTTGACGCGATGGTCGGTCACACGGCCCTGAGCAAAGTTGTAGGTGCGAATCCGCTCGGAACGGTCACCGGAACCGACGAGCAATTTGCGCTCGCTGGCGATGGCATTTGCCGCGGCAGCGGTTTGCTGATCGTTGAGTTTGGCCGACAACCAGGCCATCGCCCGCGCACGGTTCTTGTGCTGCGAACGCTCTTCCTGGCACTCGACAACGGTGCCGGTCGGTATGTGCGTGATGCGGATCGCCGAGTCGGTGGTGTTGACGTGCTGACCACCGGCCCCGGAGGAGCGGAACGTGTCGACGCGCAAATCCGCCGGGTTGATCTCGATCGCTTCACGCTCGTCCGGCTCGGGCAACACCGCCACGGTGCAGGCCGAGGTGTGGATACGGCCCTGGGATTCGGTGGCGGGTACACGCTGTACGCGGTGCGCGCCGGATTCGAATTTCAGCTTGCCGTAAACGTTGTCGCCTTCAATGCGCGCAATGACTTCTTTATAGCCACCGTGTTCGCCTTCGTTTTCCGACAGGATCTCCACACGCCAGCCACGTCGCTCGGCGTAACGCGAGTACATGCGGAACAAATCGCCGGAGAAGATCGCCGCCTCGTCGCCACCGGTGCCGGCGCGAATTTCGAGGAACACGTTGCGCCCGTCGTTGGGATCCTTGGGCAGCAACATGCGTTGCAGATCGCCTTCCAGCGTGATCAGCGACTCTTTGGCTTCGCGGACTTCTTCCACAGCCATTTCACGCATGTCCGGGTCGCTGTCCTTGAGCAGCGCCTGCGCGCCTTCAAGATCGCCTTGTACGCTGAGCAGTTTTTTATAGGCGTGTACGACCGGCTCAAGTTCGGCGTATTCCTTGGAATAGGCGCGGAATTTAGTCTGATCGGAAATGACTTCGGCATCGCCGAGCAGCGCGGTCAATTCCTCGAAACGGTCCTGGAGGATGTCCAGCTTATTGAGCAGTGACGCTTTCATTGCGGTTTTTTATCCGAAAAGCTATCCGGTGAGCCCTCGAGGGCAAAGAGTTCCTGAGCCATGGCCAGCGCATCGAGGCGGCCTTCGGCAGAAAGCTTTTTCAGTTGCACGCTGGGCGCATGCAACAGTTTATTGGTCAGGCCGCGGGCCAGTTGCCCCAGCACATCTTCGGCGTTGCCGCCGTTGGCCAGCAGGCGCAGGGCTTTTTGCAGCTCCTCGTCGCGCAGGCGTTCGCTCTGTTGACGATAGGCCTTGAGCACATCAACCGCTGCCAGTTCGCGCAGGCGCACCATGAAATCGCTGGCGCCGACCGAAACCATTTCTTCGGCCGCTTGTGCTGCGCCCTGACGACTCTTGAGGTTTTCAGCGACCACTTCGTGAAGATCGTCGACGCTATAGAGGTAAACGTCGTCGAGTTCGCCGACTTCCGGCTCGATATCCCGGGGAACGGCAATGTCGACCATGAAGATCGGCTTGTGCTTGCGCAGCTTCAATGCGCTCTCGACCGCACCTTTACCGAGGATCGGCAACTGACTGGCGGTCGAACTGATAACGATATCGCTGCGCACCAGTTCCGCCGGAATGTCCGACAGCAACACCGCGTGGGCGCCGAACTGCTCAGCCAGGAGGCTTGCGCGCTCCAGCGTACGGTTGGCGACAACGATGCGCTTGACCCCCAGCTCATGCAAATGGCGGGCGACCAGGGTGATGGTCTCACCGGCGCCGATCAGCAAAGCCTGACTGCGTTGCAGGTCACTGAAAATCTGTTTCGCCAGACTGACCGCCGCAAACGCCACGGACACCGGGTTTTCACCGATGGCGGTGTCGGTACGCACCTGTTTGGCGGCATTGAAGGTTGCCTGGAACAGACGCCCGAGCAGCGGACCGATGGTGCCAGCCTCGCGGGCCACGGCGTAGGCCGATTTCATCTGGCCAAGAATCTGCGGTTCGCCCAGCACCAGCGAGTCGAGCCCGGAGGCGACGCGCATCATGTGACGAACTGCCGCATCATCTTCATGCACATAAGCACTCGCGCGCAGCTCTTCGAGGCTTAAATGGTGATAGTCGGCGAGCCAGCGCAGCACGATATCCGCCGACAGCTGATCCTGTTCTATATAAAGCTCACTGCGATTGCAGGTGGAGAGGATCGCAGCTTCGCGGCTGTCGGTAAGTCGGCAGAGCTGCTGCAACGCCTCAACCAGCTGCTCAGGGGTAAAGGCCACGCGCTCGCGGACGTCTACTGAAGCAGTCTTGTGGTTGATACCGAGTGCAAGGAAGGCCATTCAAAGTCGCTGATGGTGACGTGAAGCCGGCAATTGTCCACCTTCGTCAGATTCAGAACAACTACCGCAGACTATTGTCCCAATTGTCGGCCCCTATAATGGGCACAATTGAGACTCGGTTATGTTTGGCCGAAGGCTTGTGTCATGATGATCCGACCGCAGGTTAGTCGTCCTCTTCCTATATGAATAGATCCTCCGCGTTGCTCCTCGCTTTTGTCTTCCTCAGCGGCTGCCAGGCCTTGGCCCCCGTGTCGCCGGACGGTACGCCGCCGGTTGAAGACACCACCCCTGCGCCTGAAAAACCCAAGGTTTACAGCTCGTTCAGTGAAGAAACCGTGTTCAGCCTGCTGAGCGCCGAGCTCGCCGGCCAGCGCAATCGTTTCGACATTGCCCTGGACAACTACGTGACTCAGGCCATCAACACCCAGGATCCGGGCGTCTCCGAGCGCGCGTTCCGCATCGCCGAATACCTCGGTGCGGATCAGCCTGCGCTGGATACCGCGTTGATCTGGGCGAAAAACGCGCCGGACGACCTCGAAGCGCAACGCGCCGCCGCCGTGCAACTGGCGCGTGCCGGGCGTTATGACGATTCGATGGTCTATATGGAGAAAGTCCTGCAAGGCAAGGGCGACACCCATTTCGACTTCCTCGCGCTGTCGGCGGCTGATACCGATCAGGAAACCCGTAACGGTCTGATGAAAAGTTTTGACCGCTTGTTGCAGCGTCACCCGAACAACAGTCAGCTGATTTTCGGCAAGGCCCTGCTCCTGCAACAGGATGGCGACAACAAAGCGGCGCTGGCACTGCTCGAAGACAATACGCCAGAGGATGGCGAAATCGCCCCGATTCTGCTGCGCGCCCGTCTGCTCCAGCTGTTGAACCGTGGCGACGAAGCCCTGCCACTGCTGCAAAAAAGCATCAGGAAATATCCGGACGACAAACGTCTGCGCCTGACTTATGCGCGGATGCTGGTTGAGCAGGATCGGATGGACGACGCCAAGGCCGAGTTCTCCAGCCTCGTTCAGCAGTACCCGGAAGACGACGAACTGCGTTATTCGCTGGCGCTGGTATGCCTGGAAGCCAAGGCCTGGGATGAGGCCAAAGGCTATCTGGAAGACCTGATCGCTCGGGAAAGCCATGTCGATTCGGCGCACCTGAACCTGGGGCGCATCGCCGAAGAACGCAACGACCCGCAGGGCGCATTGATCGAGTACGCCCAGGTAGGCCCGGGCAACGACTATCTGCCGGCACAGCTGCGTCAGGCCGATATCCTGATGAACAACGGCAAGACCGCCGAAGCCCAAAGCAAACTGGCGGCCGAACGCGATGAACAACCGGATTACGCGATTCAGCTGTATCTGATCGAGTCGGAAACCCTGTCTGCCAACAAACAGGACGACAAGGCCTGGAAGGTATTGCAACAAGCCTTGCTGCAATACCCCGACGATCTGAATCTGCTGTACACCCGGGCCATGCTCGCGGAAAAACGCAATGACCTGGCGCAGATGGAAAAAGACCTGCGCCTGATCATCAAGCGCGACCCGGACAACGCCATGGCGCTGAACGCTTTGGGCTACACCCTGTCCGATCGCACGACCCGCTACGCTGAAGCCAAGACGCTGATCGAGCAGGCACACCAGATCAATCCGGAAGACCCGGCGGTACTCGACAGCCTCGGCTGGGTGAATTTCCGCCTGGGCAATCTGGACGACGCCGAGAAATATCTGCGCCAAGCGCTGGAGCGTTTCCCTGACCACGAAGTCGCCGCACACCTGGGCGAAGTATTGTGGGTCAAGGGCAACCAGCGTGAAGCCAAACAAGTCTGGGGCAAATTCCTCAAGGATCAGCCCGACAGCACCATTCTGCGCAGCACCATCAAGCGCCTGACCGGATCCGAGACTCTTTAACTCATGTTTTTGCGCCACGTTATTGTTTTCAGCTTTATCGCCCTGCTCGCCGGTTGCGCGGGTTTCGGTGCTCGTGAATCGGTCGAAGGCCACGGCAGTCCGGCCCAATGGGCGGCGAACAAACAACAGCTGACCGGCCTCGACGGCTGGCAGATCGACGGCAAGATCGGCATCCGGGCACCGAAAGATTCCGGTAGCGGCACGCTGTTCTGGCTACAGCGTCAGGACTATTACGACATTCGCCTGTCCGGCCCGCTGGGTCGTGGCGCGGCACGCCTGACCGGGCGTCCGGGCAAAGTTTCGCTGGAAGTCGCCAATCAGGGCCGCTACGAATCGCAATCGCCGGAGACTTTGCTCGAAGAGCAGTTGGGCTGGAAATTGCCGGTGTCGAATCTGGCCTGGTGGGTCCGCGGCCTGCCTGCGCCGAACAGCAAAAGCCGACTGAATCTGGATGCCAACAGCCGCCTGGCCAACCTTGAACAGGATGGCTGGAAAGTCGAATACACCGCTTACACCGAACAAAACGGTTACTGGCTGCCCGAGCGCATCAAGCTGCACGGCACCGACCTCGATGTGACGCTGGTGATCAAGACCTGGCAACCGCGCAAGTTGGGGCAATAACGCATGACCGCTGCACGCCTGACCCTGCCCTCGCCGGCCAAACTCAATCTGATGTTGCACATTCTGGGTCGCCGTGAAGACGGTTATCACGAGTTGCAGACCTTGTTTCAGTTTGTCGATTACGGCGATGAAATCACTTTTGCCGTACGCGATGACGGCGTGATTCAACTGCATACCGAATTTGCCGGCGTGCCGCATGACAGCAATCTGATCGTGCGTGCGGCGAAAATGCTTCAGCAACAGTCCGGCTGTGCGCTGGGCATCGACATCTGGATCGACAAGGTTCTGCCCATGGGCGGCGGCATTGGTGGCGGCAGCTCAAATGCCGCGACGACTTTGCTGGGTCTCAATCATCTGTGGCAACTGGGCTGGGATGAAGATCGGCTTGCGGCACTGGGTTTGTCGCTAGGCGCCGATGTTCCGGTTTTCGTCCGTGGTCACGCGGCGTTTGCCGAGGGCGTGGGCGAGAAACTCACTCCGGTGAACCCTGAAGAACCGTGGTATCTGGTGCTCGTGCCGCAAGTCTCTGTAAGTACGGCAGAAATTTTTTCCGATCCTTTGTTGACACGTAACACGCCGCCCATTAAAGTGCGCCCCGTTCCCGAGGGAAACAGTCGAAATGACTGCTTGCCGGTGGTTGCAAGGCGTTATCCAGAGGTACGTAACGCATTGGATTTGTTAGGTAAATTTACCGAAGCAAAGCTCACCGGAACTGGAAGTTGTGTGTTTGGGGGCTTCCCAAACAAAGCTGAAGCTGATAAAGTCTCGGCCCTTCTGACAGAGACCCTTACAGGGTTTGTAGCGAAAGGAAGCAACATTTCGATGTTGCATCGCAAGCTGCAAAGTCTGCTCTAAAGGAACCAGGTGCTCGGCACTTGATGCAACAGATACAGGGGCGTCGCCAAGCGGTAAGGCAGCAGGTTTTGATCCTGCCATGCGTTGGTTCGAATCCAGCCGCCCCTGCCATTTTCCATACTCATCCAGGTTACCCTCAGCCTCTAGGTACTGCGCGTGTCCAAGATGATGGTCTTTACGGGGAACGCTAACCCCGATCTGGCTCGGCGTGTTGTACGTCAGCTGCATATCCCTCTCGGTGACATCTCTGTCGGCAAATTTTCCGACGGCGAAATTACTGCCGAGATCAATGAAAATGTTCGTGGTAAAGACGTTTTCATTATTCAGCCGACTTGCGCTCCGACCAACGATAACCTGATGGAACTGGTAGTGATGGCTGACGCCTTCCGCCGCTCCTCGGCTACTCGTATCACTGCTGTTATTCCTTATTTTGGTTATGCCCGTCAGGATCGCCGTCCGCGTTCCGCACGTGTGGCTATCAGCGCGAAAGTCGTCGCTGACATGCTTACCGTAGTCGGCATCGACCGTGTTCTCACGGTTGATCTGCATGCTGACCAGATTCAGGGTTTCTTCGATATTCCGGTAGATAACATCTACGGCTCCCCGGTTCTGGTGGATGACATTGAAGATCAGCGCTTCGAAAACCTGATGATCGTTTCCCCTGACATTGGTGGCGTCGTGCGTGCACGTGCTGTTGCCAAGTCGCTGGGTGTTGATCTCGGGATCATCGACAAACGCCGTGAGAAAGCCAATCACTCTGAAGTGATGCATATCATCGGTGATGTCGAAGGGCGTACCTGTATTCTGGTCGATGACATGGTCGATACCGCCGGCACTCTGTGCCACGCGGCCAAGGCCCTGAAAGAGCATGGCGCAGCCAAGGTCTTTGCCTACTGCACACACCCTGTGCTGTCGGGTCGGGCCATCGAGAATATCGAAAATTCCGTGCTGGACGAGCTGGTGGTGACTAACACCATCCCGCTGTCCGCTGCAGCACAAGCCTGTGCACGTATCCGTCAACTGGATATTGCACCGGTAGTTGCCGAAGCGGTTCGCCGCATCAGCAATGAAGAATCGATCAGCGCGATGTTCCGCTAAGGGCCCTGCCCTTCTCGAAATGTCTCGTTGACGAAAAGCGCCCCGCCCCGGCATTCCTGTCGGGGCGGGGCTTTTTTGCCCATACCGTGTTAGGCGCTGGTCGCAAACGCCGCTCGGTCATGGCTATTTTGGAGATACAAAATGAACGATTTTACTCTGAATGCTGAAGTGCGTTCCGACCTGGGGAAAGGTGCGAGCCGCCGCCTGCGTCGTCTCGCCGCTCTGGTTCCAGCTGTTGTTTACGGTGGCGAAAAAGCCCCTGAATCCATCAGCATGCTGGCCAAAGAAGTTGCCAAACTGCTTGAAAACGACGCGGCTTACAGCCACATCATCGAGCTGAACGTTGGTGGCACCAAGCAGAACGTCATCATCAAAGCTCTGCAACGTCACCCGTCGAAAGGCCACGTTCTGCACGCTGACTTCGTACGCGTTGTAGCAGGTCAGAAACTGACCGCTATCGTGCCTGTGCACTTTGTTGGTGAAGAAGCTCCAGTGAAGAAAGGCGGCGAAATCTCGCACGTTACTTCGGAAATCGAAGTGACCTGCCTGCCGAAAGATCTGCCTGAGTTCATCGAAGTCGACCTGTCGAAAGCAGAAATCGGCACCATCATTCACCTGTCGGACCTCAAAGCTCCTAAAGGTGTTGAGTTCGTTGCTCTGGCACACGGCGATGACAAGGCTGTTGCCAACGTCCACGCTCCACGTGTTGCTCCAGAAGCTACCGAAGAAGGCGCAGCAGAGTAATTCACTCTGTGACGCCGGAGTGATCAAGTAACATCGCGGACTGGAACGTAGCGAGAAAGCGGGCGAGAACGCGGAGTTTACATCTATGGTAAATGAGCTTTTTTCGTCCACTTTCGCCGCTCTCCCTGATTGCGGCGATGTTATCCACCACTCCAAGGAAGGGCCCCTATCGTGACTGCCATCAAACTGATCGTTGGCCTGGGAAATCCAGGCGCTGAATACGAACAGACCCGGCATAACGCAGGGGCCCTTTTTGTTGAGCGCATCGCCGCCGCACAAGGTGTGAACCTTGTCGCCGATCGCAAATATTTCGGCCTGACCGGGCGCTACTCGCATCAGGGTCAGGATGTTCGTCTGCTGATTCCCACCACCTACATGAACCGCAGCGGCCAGGCCGTGGCGGCACTCGCCGGTTTTTTCCGCATCAAGCCTGAAGAAATCCTGGTGGCGCACGACGAACTCGACCTGCCTCCGGGCGTCGCCAAGCTCAAGCAGGGCGGCGGCCATGGCGGTCACAACGGGTTACGCGACATCATCGCGCAACTGGGCAATCAGAATACTTTCTACCGTCTGCGGCTTGGCATCGGCCACCCGGGCGTCGCCAGTATGGTTTCAAATTTCGTCCTGGGTCGTGCGCCACGCGCCGAACAGGAAAAACTCGATGCCAGCATCGACTTTGCCCTCGGCGTGCTGCCGGATATCCTCGCCGGAGAATGGAACCGTGCGATGAAAAACCTGCACAGCCAGAAGGCCTGACTCTTATCCGAGGGGAAACACCATGGGATTCAATTGCGGCATCGTCGGCCTGCCTAACGTCGGCAAGTCCACCCTGTTCAACGCGCTGACCAAATCCGGCATCGCGGCCGAGAACTTCCCCTTCTGCACGATCGAGCCGAACAGCGGCATCGTGCCGATGCCCGATGCACGTCTGGACGCACTGGCGGCCATCGTCAATCCCAAGCGCATCCTGCCGACCACCATGGAATTCGTCGACATCGCTGGCCTGGTTGCCGGCGCCTCGAAAGGTGAAGGCCTGGGCAACAAGTTCCTCGCCAACATTCGCGAAACCGACGCCATCGCTCACGTGGTGCGCTGCTTCGAAGACGAAAACGTGATCCACGTTTCCAACAGCGTCGACCCGAAACGCGACATCGAAATCATCGACCTGGAACTGATCTTCGCCGACCTCGACAGCTGCGAGAAGCAACTGCAGAAAGTCGCGCGCAATGCCAAGGGCGGTGACAAGGACGCGGTCGTTCAGAAGGCTCTGCTGGAGCAACTGATCGCTCACTTCACCGAAGCCAAGCCTGCGCGCAGCCTGATGAAGTCCATGAGCGCTGACGAAAAAGCAGTGATCAAAGGCTTCCACCTGCTGACCACCAAGCCGGTCATGTACATCGCCAACGTCGCTGAAGACGGTTTCGAGAACAACCCGCACCTGGACGTTGTCCGCGCCATCGCCGAAGAAGAAGGCGCCATCGTTGTTCCGGTCTGCAACAAGATCGAAGCAGAGATCGCCGAGCTCGAAGACGGTGAAGAGAAGGACATGTTCCTCGAGGCCCTGGGCCTGGAAGAGCCTGGCCTGAACCGCGTCATTCGCGCCGGTTACGAAATGCTGCACTTGCAGACCTACTTCACCGCCGGCGTCGAAGAAGTCCGCGCCTGGACCGTCAAAGTCGGTGCCACTGCACCTCAGGCTGCTGGCGTGATCCACACCGACTTCGAAAAAGGCTTCATCCGCGCCGAAGTGATCGCCTACAACGACTTCATCCAGTACAAGGGCGAAGCCGGCACCAAAGAGGCCGGTAAATGGCGTCTGGAAGGCAAGGACTACATCGTCAAAGACGGCGACGTGATGCACTTCCGCTTCAACGTATAAAATCTGCACCCATGAAAAAGCCGCGTTTGATACGCGGCTTTTTTGTGTCTGAAATTTATGGCCCAACACATTCCTGCAATGGGTAATGCGTAAATCAGGGCTTTTTGGTGCGCGGCAAGAAAATCGCCAACACCCCAAACAACGGCAAGAATGAGCACAGGAAGTACACGTATTCAATCCCGTGCACATCCGCCAGATGCCCAAGCAACGCAGCGCCAATCCCGCCAAAACCGAACATCAGACCGAAAAAGATCCCGGCAATCATCCCGACATTCCCCGGTACCAACTCTTGCGCGTACACCACAATCGCCGAGAACGCCGAAGCGAGGATAAAGCCGATTATCACGCTGAGCACACTGGTCCAGAACAGATCGACGTGAGGCATCAGCAGCGTAAACGGTGCCACTCCAAGAATCGAAAACCAGATCACAGCCTTACGCCCGATCTTGTCGCCAATCGGCCCGCCGAAGAACGTGCCCGCCGCCACCGCACCAAGGAACAGGAACAGGTGCAACTGCGAGCTGGCCACCGACAGGTCGAACTTCTCGATCAGGTAGAACGTGAAATAGCTGGTTAGGCTGGCCATGTAGAAGTACTTGGAGAACACCAGCAGGCCGAGTACCACCAGCGCACTGGTCACCCTGCCCTTTGACAGCCCGTGAGTCGCCGCCTGGCCCGCCTTGAGTTTGAAAAGGTTCAAGTGATGGGCGTACCAGCGACTGATGCGGTACAGCACGAACAGCGCAAACACCGCGAACAAACCGAACCACGCGACATTGCCCTGACCGAACGGAATGATGATTGCTGCCGCCAGCAGTGGACCGAACGCGGAACCGGCGTTACCGCCGACCTGAAAGGTCGATTGCGCCAGACCAAAGCGCCCACCCGAGGCCAGTCGCGCGATCCGCGACGCCTCGGGGTGAAAGGTCGAGGAGCCGATGCCGATAAGCGCCGCCGCCAGCAGAATCATTGGAAAACTGCCGACTACCGACATCATCACGATGCCGATCAGCGTACAAATTGAGCCCGCCGGCAACAGCCATGGTTTCGGGTGCCGATCAGTGTGATACCCGACCCACGGCTGCAACAGCGAAGCGGTCAGCTGGAAGGTCAGTGTGATCAGCCCGATCTGGGTGAAGGTCAGTCCGTAGCTGGCCTTCAGCATTGGGTAGATCGACGGCAAAACCGACTGGATCAAGTCATTGATCAGATGCGCCAGTGCCACTGCGCCGATGATGCGCATCACCAGTGGGCTGCTTTGGGGTGGAGCGGACGCCGAAACAGTGGCGGTCGGAGCGTTGCTGATAGCCATGGAAATTTCCGGACAGCAGATGGGTGCACGCAGGCAGGTGCGTCAATGTGCCATTTTTCGGTGCGCCAAGGCTATCCCCTTAGCCAGCTAACTAACTGACTGTTCGTCATTGACCAGGTGATAGCGCAACGCCATGGTCTGAATCTTGCCTTGCTTCTTGGCTTGAACGCGGTCGCCTTACAAAGGTGATCGACAATGGGAAGTTTCGCTACAAAGTTTGCCCACAGAGCGAACAAGAGTGAACTTTCGAGGCCTTTTAGCAGGGCACAACATCAACGTCGACCGACCGCGATGCACGCCATTGGTGCGTGGTGTCCAGAGGAGTCATGGGGCATGCAGGCTTTCCTTTCACCGGGGATCAAGTTGCTGGGGCGGTTTGGCTTCGCACGTAAATTCCAGTTGTTGTTTCTGCTATTCATTTTGCCGTTGGCCGGCAGCCTGTTGATGATCGGCCAGGACTATCGCGACAAACTCAATCTGATTTCCGGCGAACGTGCCGGCGTGCGTCAGTTGCTCGCGCTCGATGCACTCGACAACCTGCTCGCGGCCCAGCGCGACCGCGCCGCCCGTTGGCGTGCCACGGAAACCAATCGTCAGCCGACACCCGCGACGCTCGCCGCCATGGCTGCGTTCGATGCTGTGCAGCCAGCTGTCCAGCAAGCCACCACTGACTTGGGCAATGCGCTGAATAACGAGGGCGCCGAAGGCGAAACCCTCACCCGTTATCAGGCGTTGCAAACCGCGCTCGGCGGCCTGGACTCGAAAAGCCTCAGCGGCGTCGGCTGGTGGCCGGACGGTTACGACCGTTTCACCAACGCCCTCAGCGCCCTGCAAGCACTGCGCGAGCAAATCGTCATGGACAATCGCCTGACCCTCGCGCCATGGCTGGAAACCTATCTGCTGACGCAGATTTCCACGCAGCACGCACCGGACCTGATCGAACGGGTCGGGCGCCTCGCGGCGGTCGGTCAGGCGTCGGTGGTGTCCGGTCAGTTCACTTTGCAAAGTCGCTTGCAGTTGCGCGACCTGCGCAGCCGCATCGGCGATGCCCGTGAGCAGTTGGTGAAAACCGCAGGCTTGCTGGAAGCGCGTCTGCCCACAGGCCTGCAATCCTGGGCCAGCCAATACCACGACAGCCTCAAGCACCTGGACAGCGGCCTCAAAGTGCTGGACGACGGCGTGTTCGGTGGCAGCATCAATCTCAAACCGGAAGACTTCGAACGCAGCCTTGATGCGTTGCTGGCTGACCTCGCCTCTCTGCGCCAGCAATCGCTGATGTCGCTGGATCAGCGCCTCGAAGACCATCACGGCTCGGCGGTTCGCCAACTGATCATCGTCGCGGCGATATTCGGCTGTCTGCTGCTGGTGGCGCTGTACCTGTTCATCTGCCTGCAAGCCTCGATCCGCCGCAGCGCCAGCGGCATCACCGTACTTGCCGAAGCCCTGCGCGACGGCAATCTGAGTCTGCAAGTTCCGGTTGTGGGACACGATGAGCTGGCGGCGATCAGCACCGCACTCAACGTCGCCGTGGTGCAATTGCGCACCAGTATGATCGGCGTCGATCACGAGACTTCACAACTGAGCAACGCGGTTCGCAGCCTCAACGATCATTCCAGCGGTGCCCTCAGCGAAGTCGAAGCACAGCAGTTGCAAATCAGTCAGATCGCCGCTGCGGCCACACAACTGGCCGCGACCTCCCAAGGCGTCGCACAGAGCTGCGAGCAGGCCTCTGGCAGCGCTCAACACACCCGCCGTATCGCCGCCGACAGCAGCCGCGACAGTCAGCGCACCACAGCGAGCATTCAGCAGCTCAACCAACGCTTGAACGACACCGCAGCCGCGCTAGGCCGGGTCAGTGAGCAAGGGCAGCAGATTCAATTGGTGGTCGACACCATTCGCGGGGTGGCCGAGCAGACCAACCTGCTCGCGCTCAACGCAGCCATCGAAGCCGCACGCGCCGGGGAACAGGGTCGCGGTTTCGCCGTGGTCGCCGATGAGGTGCGTAGCCTGTCGCAACGCACGCAATCGTCCACCGCGCAGATCGCCGGCACGGTCGACAGCCTGCGCGCCACGGTCAACGAAGCCGTGAGCCTGATGGAAGCAGCCTGTGGCCAGGCACAAACGGACGCCGAAGCCGTGACCGGGCTGGGCGAACGCCTGGGGGAAATTGCCAGCGCCGTGCAAAGCGTCACCGACACCCTGGCGCAGATCGCCACGGCGGTTGAAGAGCAAGCGAGCACCGCCGACGAGGTCAGCAGCAGTATTCAGCAAGTCGATCAGGCAGCAGTGCGATTGCTCGAAGGCGCGCGCGCGGTGAATCTGGCGGCGGACACCTTGAGTCAGGGCAGTCATGCCTTGAGTACCAACACCGCGAGATTTCAGCTTCGTTGATGCCCTGCCCGGCACGATTTTCGGGGCCGGAGGATAAGCGGTTGAAAATAAGAAGAAATATTTTAAATTTACGCTTGACGCTTTTCCATTTCAGGGGAATAATGCGCGCCACTTGGCTACATAGCTCAGTTGGTTAGAGCATAGCATTCATAATGCTGGGGTCCGGGGTTCAAGTCCCTGTGTAGCCACCAAGTACTAAAAACGGCTTACCGAAAGGTAGGCCGTTTTTTTATGCCTGTAGAAAAGTCTCGGTAATCTCCTGTTCCGCCAGGCCGAGAAAGCGCCGCAGGAAACGGATTCGATCCTGGTACGAATTGGATTTTTTCGTGAAGCCAGGCGCCTGTAACTCAACCGTTCGGTTCGCCCCACTCCCCTATTGACCGACAAGCTCCCCCGGCTCGATTCAAATCCCTCTTCGACGAAGACTGGCCTTGGAAGCATCCGCACGGCGGCGGCTCCTGGACCGCATGGAATCCGGCAGAACACCGGAGCCCGCCAGCAACTTTGGCAAGATCATGGTCGCGGTAGCTGGACTCGGTGGGGAACTCGCTGTGCATTACTGGCCTCCTGTAGGTTTTGTATTTGTGGGAGCGAGCCTGCTCGCGAAGCGGTGTTTCATTCAATATCAAGGCTGGCTGATACACCGTATTCGCGAGCAGGCTCGCTCCCACAGGGGCTTGTTTCAGTTTGATGAATTTGACATTGACCCTAGCGAACATCCGCCCTGAAAAGAAAGACAATAATGCCCACCGGTTTGCGTCGCGACCGGTCGGTCGATAAAGTCCCTCAGACTTTTTATCCACGGACGGAGAGCCCGCGTGTTTTCAGCCTTGCCCTTGAGCCGCTTTCGCCTGCCTGCCCTGACGCTGATCATCAGCGCCCTGTCACTCACCGCGTGCAACGCCCCGCCCTCCTCGACCCTGCCGCTGGCACCGGAAGCCGCCTCCGGTTATCGCACCGACCTGCAAACCCGTCACGCCAGCAAACACATGGCGGCGGCGGCCAATCCGCTGGCCGCTGAAGCGGGTCGGGAAATGCTGCGTCAGGGCGGTTCGGCGATTGATGCTGCGATTGCGATGCAAGCGGTGTTGACGCTGGTGGAGCCGCAATCTTCCGGCATCGGTGGCGGTGCGATGATTGTGTTGTGGGATGGCAAACAGGTGCGCACTTATGACGGCCGCGAAACCGCGCCGGCCGGCGCCACCGAGAAACTGTTCCTGCAAGCGGACGGTAAACCGATGCCGTTCCCGCAAGCGCAAATCGGCGGGCGTTCAGTGGGTACACCGGGCGTATTGCGTGCACTGGAGATGGCGCATAAACAGCACGGTCGTCTGCCCTGGGCCAAGCTGTTTGAACCGGCGATCAAACTGGCCGAACAAGGTTTTGCGATTTCCCCGCGCCTGTATTCGCTGCTGGCATCCGATCCGGTGATCCGCCGCTCGCCAGACATGGCTGCTTACTTTCTTAATGGCGATGGCAGCGTCAAAGCCGTCGGCACTCGCCTGCAAAACCCGCCCTTGGCTGCCGTGCTCAAACGCATTGCCAGCGAAGGTGCCGATGCGCTGTACACAGGCCCGATCGCCGAGGAGATCGTCGCCAAGGTGCAGGGCCACGCCAATCCCGGCAGCCTGTCCTTGAACGATCTTCAAGGTTACAAAGCCAAGGAGCGCGCGCCCTTGTGCACTGACTACAAACGCTGGCAGGTCTGCGGCATGCCGCCACCGTCATCGGGCGGGATCGCCGTGGCGCAGATCCTCGGCACCTTGCAGGCACTGGAGACCCGCGATCCGCGCCTGGCGCTGGCACCGTTGAAACCGCTGAAGACCGACAAACCCGCCGGCTTCGAACCGGCGCCGCAAGCCGTGCACCTGATCGCCGAGGCTGAACGCCTGGCCTATGCCGACCGTGCGCAATACGTCGCCGATACTGACTTCGTGCCGGTGCCGGTCAAGGGGCTGGTCGATCCGGGCTATCTCGCCAGCCGCGCCAGCCTGATCGGCGAACGCAGCATGGGCAGCGCCAAACCGGGCACACCGCCGGGCGTGCAAGTGGCTTACGCACCGGATCGCTCACCGCTGCGCATCTCCACCTCGCAAGTGGTGGCGGTGGATGACCTCGGCGGCGCGGTATCGATGACCACCACCATCGAAGCGGCGTTCGGTTCGCACTTGATGGTTCAGGGCTTTCTGCTGAACAACCAGATGACCGACTTCTCGTTCATCCCGCAAGAGAATGGCCAGAAAGTCGCCAACCGCGTCGAACCCGGCAAACGCCCGCGCTCGTCGATGGCGCCGACGCTGATCTTCGACCGCACCAGCGGCGAATTCCTCGCCAGCGTCGGCTCGCCGGGTGGCTCGCAAATCATCGAGTATGTCGCCAAAACCACCGTCGGCCTGCTCGACTGGAACCTCGACCCGCAAAGCGCGATAAGCCTGCCCAACTTCGGCAGCCGCAACGGCCCAACCGAACTGGAAAAAGGCCAGTTCAGCCCGGCACTGATTCAGGCTTTGAAAGACAAGGGCCACACCGTCAACGAAATCGACATGACCAGCGGCACCCAGGCCATCGTGCGGGTCAAGGATGCGCAGGGAAATGCATCGCTGGAAGGTGGAGCAGATCCACGGCGCGAGGGAGAAGCGCTGGGGGATTGAGATCAACGAAACTCACACCGCCAGCGTCTTGCCGTCCACCGGGGCGCCTATCGTCAGGAAGTGCCCGCCGGCCACATGGTGCAAAGTGCGCAGGCCGTCGTGCCCTTCGAAATGCCAGCGTCCTTCGCTGAACACCCGTTCATCGGCATGGGCGGCAATGACTTCGGCGAGGAACAGGTCGTATTGATCGTGATTGCGCGGCTCCGGCAGCAAGCGGCATTCGAGCCAGGCAACGCATCCCTCGAGCAGCGGCGCTTCAACCTTGTCGCCGCTAAAGGTCTGCAAGCCATAGGCCTGAAACTTGTCCTGCCCTTGGCTTTGGCTGATTTCCAGACCCGAGGTCGAACCAACGGTCTGCACGATGTCGGCCTGATCGACGCACGGCACGTTGAGCACGAAGGTGCCGGAGGCTTCGAGCAGTTGCCGCGTCCAGGTGGATTTGTCGAGGACGACGGCAACTTTCGGCGGTTCGAAGTCCAGTGGCATCGCCCACGCGGCGGCCATGATATTGCGCTGGCCGTCATGGGCAGCGCTGACCAGTACGGTCGGGCCGTGATTGAGCAGGCGGTAGGCTTTGTTCAGGGCAACCGGGCGGCGGTATGAATCGCTCATGGGGATCTGCTCCGGGAAAAAGGAGCTGATTGTAGCGCTGTCACTGAAGAAACACAGATTCGGTGGGAGCGAGCCTGCTCGCGAAAGCGGTGTGTCAGTCAACATCCCTACGGAGTTAACTGACGCTTTCGCGAGCAGGCTCGCTCCCACATTGGATCAGTGCAGGTCAGTGGGACAGTTGATTGGCGAACTGGCCGACGGCATTCACGACTTTCTGCGCGCCGTCCTGAATCTCAACGATCACCGTTCCGGCCTCCGCCGCCAGCGCCAGCCCTTGCTCGGCCTGGAGCTTGCCGTCGGTCATCAGCGCCACGGCGTTACGCGCCATTTCCTGGTTCTGCCGCACGACGCCGACAATCTCTTCGGTCGCCTGGCTAGTGCGCGAGGCCAGTTGCCGCACTTCGTCGGCTACCACGGCAAAACCACGGCCCTGCTCACCGGCGCGGGCCGCTTCGATCGCGGCGTTGAGCGCCAGCAGGTTGGTCTGTTCAGCGATGCCGCTGATGGTTTTGACGATCGTGCCAATCACCAGCGACTGCTCGTTGAGCGCTTCAATGCCTTCACCGGCGGCCTGCATGTGCCGCGACAAGTCGCGCATCACGTTGACCGCTTCGGTTACTACGGTCGTGCCGCGCTGGGCAGTGCTGTCGGTTTGTTGTGAGGTGCTGTAGGCAATGCTGGCGGCGTCGGCGACAGCTTGTTCGCGATTAACCTGATCGGTGATCACCGTGGCGAACTTCACCACTTTGTACAGCTTGTTGTTGGCATCGACCACCGGATTGTAGGAGGCCTCCAGCCACACTGTACGACCATGGCTGTCGATACGTTTGAAACGGGCAGCCACAAACTCGCCGTTGTTCAGACGACGCCAGAAATTCTGATACTCGGCACTGTTGTACTCTTCGGGCATGCAGAACATGCGGTGATGTTTGCCCTTGATCTGCGCCAGGCTGTAACCCATGCCGCTGAGAAAGCGTTCGTTGGCGTTGAGCACGTTGCCGTTCAAATCGAACTCGATCACCGCGGTGGAACGCACCAGTGCACCGATCAGGTTTTCATGCTCGCGGGAGGCTTCGATCGTGCGGGTCAGGTCGCTGGAGAAGATCGAGATGTGCTTGATCCGCCCATCCGAAGAACGTACCGGCTGCACGATCGAGCGCAACCAGGCCTCGTCACCATTGCCACGCAGCAGTCGCACAGCGCCGGCGAAATGCTCGCCGCGAGTCATGGCGTTCTTGAAGCGCTGATGGAATTCGTCGGATTTCACATGGGCCGGGACGATGTCATCGATGGCCCGGCCAATCAGGTCATGGCTCTTGTAGAACATCTCGTCGAGGAAGTTCTGGTTGACCGACTGAACCCGTCCATCCGGCTCGAGAGTCAGCACCATCATCTCGCTTTCCAGGCTTTCCTTTACTTGCACAAGGCTGGAGAGTTCTTCACGAAGAGCAGCCAGCTCTTGCTTCAAGCGTTTATTGAACATGGGAAAGCACCGATGGGCAGGGTGGAAAGCGGATACAGCCTAACCATCGGCCTTGGACAGCTTTTCTGAAGAGCGATTGAGACTCGTCAGTCAAAAATAGTTCGGGCTCTGCGAGTCAGGCAGTTCCGGCAACCTGACATGGCCCCGTGCGCGGCATCCGCGCGCCAAAATACGCCGCACTCAGCACACCCACTGCGCCCATCACCGCGCAGAAGATTACGCAGATCCACGGGCTCCATGGCATCAGACCGATCAGCAACAACGGCGTGATACTCGCCCAAGCGGCGTAGGCAATGTTGTAGGTGAAGGAAATGCCGGAAACCCGAATACGCGCCGGAAACAACCCGACCATCACCGACGGCACTGCACCGACAACGCCACAGGCAAGACCGGCCACCGCGTACGCCAGACCAATCCAACCGCCCCCCATGATCAAGCAGCTGTAAAGCACGCCAATGCCCAGCGGCAGCAGCACGCTATACAGCATGACCGTGCGCCAGGCACCGATGCGATCCACCAGCAACCCGGCGATCACGCAACCGATGTTGAGAAAGACGATGCCCAGGGCGCTGAGCGCAAAAGTGTGGCTGGCGGTCATGCCGAAGGTTTTCTGCATCATGGTCGGGGTGATGACCACGAACACCACCACTGCCGATGTCAGCACGCAGGTCAGCAACATGGCTGGCAGCATTGCCAGTCGATGTTCACGCAGCACTGTACGCAGCGGCAGCTCGACCCGTGCCTCGCGCTGCGCCTGCATCGCCATGAACACCGGGGTTTCGCTCAACCAGCGGCGCAGATAGACACCGATCACACCGAACACGCCGCCCAGCAGAAACGGATAGCGCCAGGCGTAATCAAGAATTTCCGCCGGGGTGAATACTTGTGCCAGGAATGTCGCGGTCAGCGCGCCGATCAGATAGCCGAAGGTCAAACCGGCCTGCAAGAAGCCCAAGGCATAACCGCGATGCCCGGTCGGTGCGTGCTCGGCGACGAATACCCAGGCACTCGGCACTTCACCGCCAACCGCCGCGCCTTGCAAGATGCGCAGCGCCAACAACAGCAGCGGAGCGAAATAACCGATCTGGGCGTAAGTCGGCATGATTCCGATCAGCAGGCACGGCAGCGCCATCATCAGGATGCTCAGGCTGAAGACTTTTTTGCGGCCCATCCGGTCGGCGAAATGCGCCATCAGAATCCCGCCCAGCGGCCGCGCCAGGTAACCGGTGACGAAAATTCCAAAGCTTTGCAGCAGCCGCAGCCACTCGGGCATTTCCGGCGGGAAGAACAACTGGCTGAGGGTCAGGGCGAAGAATACGAAGATGATGAAATCGTAGATTTCCAGAGCCCCGCCAAGGGCCGCAAGGCCCAGGGTCTTGTAGTCGGAGCGGCTGAACGGCACCGGTTTGGCAGTGTTTTGGGCAGTCATGGCAAAGAACTCTGGCAGGCAAAAAACCAAGGCGCACATGGTCTACGCAAATGCGTCGATGGACAACCCGTTAGACCATAGTCCCGATTTTGCAAAAACCTGCTCACAAAATGGCTTGGCTTGAATTACTGTTCAGGCCTGTCCAGAGGGACGACGCAACGCCGACCAACCGCAGCGAACCCCATGTGGGAGCTCTTTGCTGTCGAGATGGGCGGCGGCTCCCGCGGACCACAATAACCATAAAAAATCCGAGGTACTCCCGTGGCCGTTGATATCGAAGATAGCCGCTCTGCACGCTTTGCCCTGCGCTGTTCAAGTTTTGCCGAACGCTGGTTTCCCGATTCCTGGGTATTCGCGGCGTTGGCCGTGATCATCGTTGCGCTGGCCACAATGGCCATGGGCGCCAAACCCACCGCCGCCGCCATGGCATTTGGCGACGGGTTCTGGAGCCTGATCCCGTTCACCATGCAAATGGCCTTTGTGGTGATCGGCGGCTACGTAGTCGCCAGTTCCCCGCCTGCCGTTAAACTGATTGATCGCTTGGCGCGTATCCCGAAAAACGGCCGCTCTGCCGTGGCCTGGGTCGCGTTGATCTCGATGGTTGCCTCGTTGCTGAACTGGGGCCTGTCGCTGGTATTCGGCGGTTTGCTGGTCCGTGCCCTCGCCCGCCGCACCGATCTGAAAATGGATTACCGTGCAGCTGGCGCCGCCGCGTATCTGGGACTTGGCGCGGTTTGGGCACTGGGGCTGTCGTCGTCGGCGGCGCAGTTGCAGGCCAACCCCGGCAGCCTGCCGCCGTCGATTTTGTCGATCACTGGCGTTATCCCGTTCACCGAAACCATTTTCCTCTGGCAGTCCGGCGTGATGTTGCTGGCGCTGATCGTGGTTTCGATCATCATTGCCTATGCCACCGCCCCCGGCCCTAACTCTGCGCGCAGCGCCGAGGCCTGCGGGATTGACCCTGCCTTCAACCTGCCGCCGCTGCAACCGCGCACGCGCCCTGGCGAATGGCTGGAACACAGTCCGCTGCTGATCATCGTGCTGGTGCTGCTGGCGGCGGGATGGCTGTTCCACGAGTTCTCGACGAAACCGGCGATTACCGCGATTTCCGGGCTCAACACCTATAACTTCCTGTTCATCATGCTCGGCGCATTGCTGCACTGGCGTCCGCGCAGCTTCCTTGATGCCGTCGCCCGCGCGGTGCCGACCACCACCGGCGTGCTGATCCAGTTTCCGCTGTACGGCTCGATTGCCGCGCTGATGACCACCGTCAAAGGCGCCGACGCGCAAACCCTGGCCCACCACATCTCGACGTTCTTCGTCAGCATCGCCTCGCACGACACGTACGCGCTGCTGATGGGCGTGTACTCGGCGATTCTCGGTTTCTTCATCCCGTCCGGCGGCGGCAAGTGGATCATCGAAGCGCCGTACGTGATGCAAGTCGCCAACGATCTGCAATACCACCTCGGCTGGGCGGTGCAAATCTACAACGCGGCGGAAGCCTTGCCGAACCTGATCAACCCGTTCTACATGCTGCCGCTATTGGGCGTGCTCGGCTTGAAGGCGCGGGACCTGATCGGTTTCTCGTTCGTGCAATTGCTGGTGCATACACCGCTGGTGCTGCTGTTGCTGTGGGCGCTCGGGACGACACTGGCGTATACGCCGCCGGTGATGCCGTAAAGCGTTCGACCTCACCATATAAAACCAATGTGGGAGTGAGCCTGCTATCACGAGCAGGCTCACTCCCACGTTTGCAACGACTCACTCGATAACTTTTCTACTGCCCACTAGACCGCGCGACACCCGTGGTTTCAGTATGTACCCGCCCCGCAACCGGGAACCACGCTGAAAAGGATCTGAGCATGTTCAAACTCGCAGGACTTACCCTCGCCGCGCTGACACTGAGCGCCGCCGCCCACGCCGATGTCGACCTGAAACTGGGCAGCACCGAGCGCGTCACACGTCTGTTCGCCTACCCCAACAACTGCAGCGTGATTTGCTTCCGCAACTGGACGCTGGAGCAGACCGTCGCGCATTACCTGACCCAGAGCGTGCAACGCGACGGCTATGCCAATGCGAAGGTTCTGGTCAAAACCGATAACGACCAGATCTACGCCGAAATCAGCGGCGTGCCGCAGGGCTACGACAAACCGCTGTCGGCGCTGCTGGACGCGGGAGATCTGGCCTACACCGGCGCCAGCAAGCTCAACGCCGATGGCAAATGGGCGTACAGCTGGTATCTGTTCCTGCCGTTGGGCATGGCCCTGGAGAATCGTAAAAGCGTCGAATTGCTGCACTTTCCGCCGGATTACTCGCTGACCCAGGCTCAGGATTATCTGCGCTCCAATACCACCGACCGCTGGGCAAAGCTGTTGACGGTCAATGGCATCCCCGCCGATCAGACCCCGGCCTATCAGACCATCATCGACATCGCCCCGATCGCCGCGCCGTCCAACGCCGGCAGTGACCTGGAGGGTGTCTATGACTACTTCAAGGACTACCAGACCACGCTGGTCAAGCAGTTCAGCCAGACCGCCAGCGGCAAGACGCTGCCGATGGTGGCGTTCGGTGCACCGGTGAGGAACTGGATCAAGCAGCAATACGGTCCGACCGTGAACGTCCTCGGCCTGGCGACCATCAGCCCCAGCACAGGGGTGAACGTGCCGGTGCTGGGTTCGAACCACCCCAGTTACATCTGGTACGCCGCCGATCCCAAAAGCTACACCGGCGACGATGCGCAAGCCAAGGCTGACGCGGCAGGCCTGAGGGTAATGGGGCAGGATTTGAGCGCCGCCTGCTGGCAGGCCGACATGGGCAGCAAACCGGACAGCGATGCGCAGAGCACGCTCAGTACGTGCACACAGACCTGGCAAGTCACGCAAAAGGTCAAAACCTGCGAGTTGTTCTACACCTCCATTCGCAACCTGACCCCGGAGCAAGCCGCCACCCAGTGCGCCACACCACCGGTCAAGGCTCAACTGCAACAGCTCAAAGCCCCGCTGCCCGCCACTGCGGCCCCCGCTCCACACCTGTAATCGCGTTGATGTCATTCCCGTGTCAGCCATGACTGACGCGGGAAAGCGTCTATCTCGCCTGTCAGATCTGACAGTAGACCGTCTATACCTATTACAACTACATTGGATCCAAAGAATAGTGGCGCCGCGCTGACAGGACGTCAGATAAAGGAAGTCGCGCCCTCCCTGCAACAAGGACTGTTATGAATACCCATGCGATTGCTGGATCTGTTCCACGCGATACCGAAGGTATCTATCCCTTCGCTGGCCTCCCGGTGCGCCTCGGGTTTCCGTCCAGCGCCGACTTCGAAGTCTTCCACGATGAGCACGGCACCCCGACAGGCGTCGCGGCGCGTCGGGAATTTCAGCGCACCTGCCGAATGTGCAGGGTGTCTGGACAGTTACTGCCCTACCGCTGTCGACAGACCCGACAGCTGTTGAACGGTATCCACGTCTACGATCCACGCTTTTGCGGAGCACTCGAACACGCCTGCGACCCGAACGTATTTCTCGACATGAGCGAACTGTGGCTGTGGGCGTTGAAAGATATCCACAGGGGTGAGCGGCTGACCATGGATTACGCCGCAACCGAAGACAAACTGCTGCGTCAGTTTGCCTGCGGTTGCGGTTCTGTACGTTGCCGTGGGTGGATCACCGGTTACAACGAACCCCCGAGCATCGAGGGCCAGCACTTTTTACAGCGCTGGCGACGGCAAGGCTCACGCTGATCCGCGCGGCAACCTTCGGCGGCTACGGCGCCCCGACAGGACGCAAGCGATACTGCGGCGGCAATTGCTCGAAACCGCTGATGGTCGCGTTCAGGCTTTTCCAGCGCCCATCCTTGATGCCGTAGATGCAACCGTGGATCGACAGGCTCTGCCCGCGATGCCAGGCGTTTTGCACAATGCTGGTATGGCCGACGTTGGCCACTTGCTGGATCACGTTGAGCTCGCACATGCGATCGACCCGCTCTTCTTCGGTCGGCAGCTTGGCCAGCTCGTCACGCTTGTCGTAATAGAGGTCACGGATCGAGCGCAGCCAGCCGTCGATCAGACCGAGCTGACGATCCTGCATCGACGCCCGCACACCGCCACAACCGTAGTGGCCAGTGACCAGAATGTGTTTGACCTTGAGCACATCGACCGCGTACTGGATCACCGACAGGCAATTGAGGTCGGTGTGCAGCACGACGTTGGCGACATTGCGGTGTACGAACAAATCGCCCGGCAACATGCCGACGATTTCGTTGGCCGGCACCCGTGCGTCGGAACAGCCGATCCACAGATATTCAGGGGTTTGCTGACGCGCCAGCTTGGCGAAGAAATCCGGGTCTTCCTTGGTGATCGCGTCAGCCCAACGCTCGTTGTTATCAATCAGGTCTTGTAAGTCATGCATGCTGTAAGGCCTCAAGAAAGATGCGCTGCTTTGACAGACGACCGTCAGTCGGGGTCACGAAAGGATCGCAAGTGTTTTTGTTGGAATTCTCGTGTGCCCGGCGAGTCCACCTTAGTAAGGCCCACACTATGAGGATTTGCCATGACTGATTCACGACGCCCTTACGATGCGGTGCAACCGGAACCCATCGATGATAACGAAGATCGCATGGGTTCGATGCACGAGCTGGATTTCGACGACGAACAGCCCAGCGCGAAAATCGGCGACGAACTGCCGGAGCAGGAGCGCAAGCAACTGATGCCAGAAGAGCGCGTGCGTGAAGCGGGTCTCACTGGCGCGTCGACTGCCGACCATGAGCCGACCGACGATGACATGAGCCCGGAAACGCTGATTCATGAGGATGGCGCACGGGATGCGAAGGAATCCGGTGAAGACAATCCTGCGGACTGGGATTTGAGCGTGGTCGATGAAGACGATATCGGCGGCGGCAATGGTCTGGATGAAGCAGAGCTGGCGCGGCGCGAACCGTTGGATGGCAATCGCTGATCACCTGCAGTAACGCAATCCCTGTAGGAGCTGCCGAAGGCTGCGATCTTTTGATCTTGTTGTTCAACATCCAAAGCAAGATCAACAGATCGCAGCCTTCGGCAGCTCCTACAGGGGGCTCAGCCATACATGAGCGGGATCAGTCAACCAAGGTGCAGGCCATGACCACCGCATCTTCACGCCCACCCACCGCCGGATAATAATCCCGACGCCGGCCAATCTCGTTGAAGCCATAACGCTCATACAAACGGAACGCCGACCGGTTGCTGTCACGCACCTCCAGAAAACACTCGCGCGCCTGGGCGGCATACGCCCGCGACATCAGATGCTCCAGCAACGTAAGCCCCAGCCCACGCCCCTGATTCTCCGGTTTGACCGTGATGTTGAGCAGGTGCGCCTCATCCAGAATGATTTGCACCACGCCGTGACCGACCTGCTGCTGACCTTCGAACATCAACCAGATCTGGTATTTGCCCAGGCCGTCGAGAAAAATTCCACGGGTCCACGGGTGGCTGTAGGCGGCGAATTCAATCTTCAGCACAGCGTCCAGGTCCGCCTCGGTCATCGGGCGGAACGTTACAGCGTCACTCATTCGATTCTTTCCAGCGCGCCATCAGCCGACGCATGGCTTGCCACACAGCGGCTTTGCGCTGTGGCTCTTCCATTAACAATTCCAGACCGGGAATGGCCCAGGCCGGGCCCAGACCTTCGATCTGCAATTCACGATTGAACGCTTCGGCGTCAGCTTCACCGGCAAAACGCACCGCCGGCAGGCCGATCAGCCAAAGGCAGGCGCACGGCGCCGCTTCCATTTGTACCGAAAGAAAACCTTGCACGAAGTCGCGCGCAGCTTCCGGCCCCTGATCCATCGTGCCGCGATTCAACCACGGCCAGCGCACCGGCTCGCCGACGATCTGCGGCGCATCCGGCAGACCGGCGGCACGCAACATGTCCTTGAGCAAGAGATACGCCGGATCGCGGCTCTGGAAGGATTCACCTGTGGGTAACTCCACCAGTAGCAGGCAACGCCCGGCGCGCAGCAGTTGCAGGGCGAAACGCGGGGGGGGCACTGGCGCAGGTTTGGCGACCACCGGCGTGTCGTCCGCCTCCTCGACCGGTTTTGTGCTGGCTCGAGTACTCGGCGACGAAGGTCGCGGCACTTCGATCTTCTGCCGCTCGGTGGGGCGAACGACAGGCTGCACCGGGGTTTCGGCCTGAGGCGCAGCCACAACCGGCGCCTCGATTTCGGGCTCGGGCATGTCCAGCAGCTCGGGCCGCGAAGGGGCAGCGAAGGGCAATTCGGTGCGCGGCAGCCAATTGACCACCTGCATGGCGTTCAAATAGGCGCGGCGGCGGGACTCGATAAGCAAAGGTCGGCCACTTGTGGATAACTGAAGTGCGCGATTCTACCGCCCTTCGCTCAAGATCGCTCGCTGTTGATCGATAGTCTTGAGCCTGGCGCTTTATCCATGCTCTTTACCTTGAAAAAAGCGACAGCCCGTCCCGAGAGTGAATCGCATCCTTCGTGATGCAGTACAATCGCGGCTTTTAATCGCCAACCAGCCGGCCATTCCGATGATCGAACCCAAGCGCGTCTTGCGCGCCCTCGCTGAACACTGGGCACTTCTGGAGCCACTGTGCGAGCACTTCGACCAAGGCACACTGAGCCTCAACGAACTGCGCACGCAACTGGCCGCCCAACAACTGGACAGCACGCCGCAGGACATCACCAGTCTGCTCGACGTGTGGATTCGCCTCGACATTCTGGTGCCCGTGGCGAAAAGCCCGAACCGTTTCGAGCTCAATGCGCAGATTCACGACTTCCTCGCCTACCTGCGCCGTGAGCACCGTTTGGGCCTGTGCCTGGAAATCGAAGCGTATCTGCGGCACCTCGAACGCCTGGCTGGTTATATTCAGGACGCATTCGACATCCGCGATGGCCACGACCTGGCCCGCCAGCTGCGCTTGCTCGACATGCGCGTACGCGACGTGTTGAAGAAGCTCGACAACGACGAGCAGGCGCTGGTGGCCGTGGCCGAACGCGCGAAGACCAGCGACCGACAGATTCCACTGCGTCAGCGTTACGCCGAAGTTCTGGCGACCTGGGACGAATACGTCGAGCCGATGATCGATCTGGTCAACGCCGACGGTGCCTTCGAACAAGGCGTGCGCAAGGTCGAAACCGTACTGCTGAAGATGCTCAGCGAACAGCAACGCCTCGGCCATCTGGTCGATGACGACATGCTGCTGCGCACCCACGCGCGCATCCTCGAAATGCAGACCAGCGCCCAACTGACCCTGCGTCATGCCCGCGAACTGCTGCTGCCGCTGCGTGAAGAAGCGCGCCGCCATAATGCCGTGACCCGTGGCGCCGCACTGGCGCTGGCCGCGATCCGCCGCAAAGGTATCGATGCCGTGCCGCAAGCGGCGATGCCGCTGTTCACCCGGCCGCAAAGCACCTTCCTCGGCAGCGCCAGCCAGGTCGAAGCCTACGTTTATGCATTGGCGCGTTTCGAGCCCAAGCCGGCGCGTTTCCCCAAGGCCCACAAAACCCAAAAAGGTGGCGAAGCTCCACGTGCGCCTCGCACGGTGCGCGAAATGCTCGATCGCTGCGAAGACGCCCTGCCGATGCCGGACCTTATGGTCTGGCTGCTGGAGCAGGAACCGGACGGCGCCACCGACGAATTGCTTTACTGGTTCTCGCGCCTGTCGCGGGAAAAACGCTTCAAGCGCGAACGTCTGGAACGCCGCGAATACCACACTCACGAGCACCAGGTCAGCCTGCGCTCCTTCGCCCTGCTCTCGGCCCGCGACCCCGCCGCCGAGGATTCTGCGAGCATCCCAAATGCATCTTGATCTCTCCGAACTGTCTCAACTCGCGCCGATCTTCCGCGAACTGTTCAAGGGCTACCACGTCAGCCGCCGTGATCCGGAGCTGTACGCGCAACTGTCGAACTTTCAGGATCAGTACCGCACGCTGTTCAAGGCCCTGGGCTTTGAACTGGTCTGCGACACCCGTGGTTTCTACTACTTCGTACCGGACCTGGCCGCGGCGGCGGTGAACAAGACGGCCCAGCGTCTGGCCCTGTTTACCTTCATCCTCGTCGAGCATCTGGCCGATCAGGGCCGCGACCCGATTGCTGTGCTTGATGGTGGCAGCCTCGGCCGCGAAGAGCTGCCATCGTTGCTGGAGAAGTACCGCGATCTGTTTATTCAGGCCGAAGTACAGACCGTTGAAGAGCTGGAAGAAAAGATCATGCGCCGCATGACCCAGCTCGGCTTCGCTGGCGAAGAGAACGGTGTGTACCGTTTCCTGCCGCCGATGCACCGATTCCTCGATGTGTGCCTGTCGGTTCAGCAAGACCGCGACCTGGCCGCCAGCGTGCACAGCGTTCTGCCGCTGCCAGCGCCAGTGCTGATCGACGAAGCTGCCGAAGCCAAATTCCTCGAAACCGACGATCCGCTCGATCTCTCGGAATTTGACGTAGAGAGTGAAGAAGACGCACTGGCCCGCGCCATTGCCGAAGAACAGGAGTCCGACGCATGAGCCAGGAACGCTACGGCATCCGCCGCTTTGCCCTTTTGAACACCGCCGGTTACAGCCTCGGCCTGTTCCCGCTGGAAGAACCGCTGTCGGTTTATGGCGCGAACAACCTCGGTAAATCGGCGTCGATCAACGCCTTGCAGTTCCCGATTCTGGCGCGCATGTCGGACATGAGTTTCGGCAAGTACAGCCTGGAACAATCGCGGCGCTTCTACTTCGCGACCGATACCAGTTACATCCTTGTCGAAGTAAGCCTACCCCACGGCCCGCACGTTATCGGCGTGGTCGGTCGCGGCCCGGGCGGTGGTTTCGGTCACCAGTTCTTTGCCTACGCCGGCAAACTCGATCTGGCCCACTACCAGAAAAACGACACTTGCCTGCGCCAGAAAGAGCTGTTCAGCAACCTTGAGAAAGAAGGCCTGAAAGCCTACGAACTCAAGCCTGACGAACTGCGTCGCTTGCTGGTTGGCGGTCACACGTCGATCCCGCTGGACCTGACCCTGATCCCGCTGCGCTCCACCAGTGAGCAGAGCCTGAAGACGTTCCGCGCACTGTTCATCAACCTGCTGCACATGCGCGAAATCACCGCGGCCAAACTCAAGCAACTGTTCCTCGATGCGTTTGAGCACAGCTTGCGTTCGGGTAGCGTCGATTACATTGCCGCGTGCGAAGAAGCGTTCCGCGACGTACGCCGCATGGAACAGGACTACAACTCGTTGGTCGCCGCTGGCCCCTTGGTCGAAGCCTTGGCCAATGGCGTGAAACAGCGCGACGTGCTGCGCGGCAAACTGCACCGCCTGTCGCCGCTGCTCGATTCGCTACTCGGCACCTGGTCGGATTACGCCGGTGCGCGCAAGGAAGAGCTGACGATTCAGGCCGATCACTACCGCGGCGAGCAGGATGCACTGCAAAACAATCAGCGTGGCGGTACACAAGAACTGATGCGTCTGGAACGGGAAATTTCCGGCATCCAGCGCTGGCTCGGCGAACTGTCGGTGTTGAAAAATCGCTTTGCGCTGGTCGATGACGTCAAAGTGCTGGAGCAACAATTGCTCGCCGCCAAAGACGCTCACGACGAGTTGGCCGGTGCCTTGGCGCAATCGCGTCAGTTCAGCGCCGAAGATCTGGAAGAGCGTCTGCGCGATCTGGAAAAACGCCTGAAGTCGGTGAAGCAGCAACTCGATCACGCCGACAACAACAGCTACGCCCGTCTGCGCGAAGAGTTCTCGCAGCCTGACGTCGAGCGTTTGATGCGTCTGTTCAACAGCGCGCTGTTCAGCTTGCCGCTGGGCGAGCACGGCATCACCCTCGACGACAATGGCGAGTGGGTCAAATCGGTTGAGCTGATTCTCGATGGCTTCAAAGGCGAGCGCTTCGAGGTGCCGGGCCTGTCGATCGACCTCTCGCACATCGAGCCGCCGGCCCTGCAAGCCTTGGCTGACCGTGCCGCGCTGCGCGATCAGAAAGAGCGTCTTGATAAAGAGCTCAAGCAACTGAAAACCCAGCAAGCCGTGGCCGCCGACCGCACCGCGAGCAAGACCCAGACCGAAGCGCTGTATCAGCAGGTTCTGGATGCGCAAAAGGCGCTGGAAGACTTCCGTCGCTGCCAGACCCTGAGCGCCGAAGAAGGCGACAAGCTTGAGCAACTGGCGCAGATGGAAGGCGCGCAGGACGAACTCAAACGCTCCAGCGACGCGTTCACCGAGCGCGTCCAGCAACTGTCGGCCAAGCTGCAACTGGTTGGCCGGCAGATCGCCGATATGGAAGCCAAGCAACGTACCCTCGACGACGCCCTGCGCCGCCGCCAGTTGCTGCCGGCGGACCTGCCGTTCGGCACGCCGTTCATGGATCCGGTCGACGACTCGATGGACAACCTGCTGCCGCTGCTCAACGACTATCAGGACAGCTGGCAGGGTCTGCTGCGCGCCGATGGCCAGATCGAAGCGCTGTACGCGCAAGTGCGCCTCAAAGGCGTGGCCAAGTTCGACAGCGAAGACGACATGGAGCGCCGCCTGTCACTGCTGATCAACGCCTACGCGCACCGTACCGACGAGGCGCTGACCCTCGGCAAGGCGCGGCGTGCGGCAGTCACCGACATCGCCCGGACCCTGCGCAACATTCGTAGCGACTACGACAGCCTCGAGCACCAACTGGCGCTGTTCAACCGCGAGATCAACAAGCGTCAGGTGTCCAACCTGCAGAGCTTCCGTATCGTCCTCGCGCCGAACAAGGAAGCGCTCAAGCACATCGACCAGATCATCCACAGCGCCGGTCAGTACGAAGAAGGCGAAACCCTGTCGGTGTTCGACCTCAGCCAGAGTGCCGAGCAGGACAACAAGAACGAAGAGGCCAAGGAATACCTGGCGCGGTTGGTGGCGGCAAACCACAACCAGCTCGGCCTCAAGGACTTGTTTGAACTGGCGTTCGAGATCACCAAGGTCAACGGCCAACCGGTTATCCACACCGACATCGACGGCGCGGCGTCCAACGGCACCACCATGACCATCAAGGCGCTGACCAACATGTACTTGTTGTTGCACTTGATGGACCGCGATCAGGCCGGTCGTGTACGCCTGCCGTACTACCTCGATGAGGCGGCGGACATTGACGAGAAGAACCAGGCAGCCTTGCTGGAAACCAGCCTGCAACTGGGCTTCGTGCCGATTCTGGCGAGCGTGAAGCCGCAGGTCTGCGCCAGTGTCGCCATCGACCTGGAAGGCGGCAGCGGCCCGGCGGGGATCTACATCGACGAGGCGGACTGGAAGTACATCCGCCGCCATGATGCGGTCAAAGCCACGGTGAATGTTGAAGCGGATGAGCCGGAGCTGGATGCGGTTTGATCGGCGTTAACTGAAGGCAATAAAAAGGGCCGCGATCTGATTGGATCGCAGCCCTTTTTTATGGCTTGGGATGTGTGCTGAACGCTGAGGCCTTTTCGCGAGCAGGCTCGCTCCCACCGGGATTTATGGTTGGCACAGAATCTGTGTCTACCGCCGATCCACTGTAGGAGCGAGCCTGCTCGCGAAAGCATCTTTTCAGACGCCACATCAAATACGGGTTATTTACCGAGCGAAATCTTCGGCGCCCACGTCAGCCACTCATCCTCGAACTTATCGAACAGCGGGAACGTCTGCTCAGGCCGCGCCGGATTACCCATGCGCTCGCCATCCGGCGTAGCAAAAGCAATCCCGCCCTGAATCGCTGTTTCAAGCGATTCCGTGCGAACCGTCAAGCCGTTGAACAAGCCGATATCGAAACCCACACCACTGGTGTTCCAGAAGCGGCTGCCACTGCGTACCAACGGCGCATATTTCGGCTCGATCAGAATGTGCACCAACACGCGATCAGCGGTCTGGCCCAGTTCATAACCGGTAACTTTGCCCACGGTGATTTCACGGTAGGTCACTGGCACACCCGGTTTCAGCGAGCCACGACGAGCCGCGCTCAATACCAGACTCAAACCCGCCTCTTGCCTGGTCACTTCCGGTGCATTAGCCAGCGCGACAAAGTTCTTTTGCGGCCCGAGGTTCTTCGCCGCCGGCTGCACTTCGATGTATTGCCCGGTGACCAGGGTTTCCAGATTGGAAGTCTTGATCAGCCCCAACTCCGGTTTCACCACCCAGAACTGACTACCAACCCGGGCAATTTTCTCCGGCACTTGCGTGATGCGTGCGGTGAGGATGACCGCTTGCAGATCGTCGGTCAGATCGACACTTTCAATCTTGCCGACATCCAGCCCCTTGAAGCGAACTGGCGTGCCGCTGCGCAAACCATCGGCACGATCAACCTTTATCGTCACAACATCGCCCTTTTGATTGGCGTCGTCATGGCTGGCAAACAGGCGGAAGCGCGGAATACGTTTCTGCAATGGCGCCTTGGGCTGTGGCGTTTCGAAAGCAATACCGCCGGCCATCAACGTCTGCAGTGATTCACTCTTCACTTGAATGCCGCCCGTCAGGCCACCGGTCAAGGTAATACCGCTGACATTCCAGAAACGGGTCGAGGCGTTAACCAGATTTTCGTATTCCTTCTCGATGTGAACACCGATAACCACCTGCTTTCGGGTTTTGGAAAACTGGTAGCTCTGAACCGAACCAACCTTGACCTGTTTGTAAAGAATCGGACTGCCGACTTCAATCGAACCAAGGGCATCGGTGAACAGCACCAGGTGCAGGCCCGGCGAACGCAGATCCAGCGGCGGTGCCTTTGGCCTGGCCTCGAATTCACGTTTCGGGGCAGCCCCTTTGTCACCGGGGCGCACGGCGATGTAGTTACCTTTCACCAGTGCTTCCAACCCAGTGATACCGGCCAGGGAAATCGACGGTTTGACCACCCAGAATTGCGTGCCATCGACGAGATAGTCTTCGGCCAATGGATCAAGGGTGAGTTCGGCAGTGGCGCTGTTCAGATCCGCATCGACCTTCAGCGCCTTCAGATTGCCGACCTGAATACCTTTGTACATCACCGGCGTACGACCGGCCTGCAGACCTTCGAAGTCACTGAGTTTGACCTTCACGCGGATTCCGGCAGCGGCGGCGTCGAAGTCTTCATAAAGACGGAACGGCAAGCTTGGATCGGTCGCCGGGCTGTCCTTGCGATTCTCAGGTGTTGCGAAGGCAATGCCGCCGGCGACAATACTCGCCAGCGATTCGCTGCGCACCTTTACCCCAGACAGGTTGGCGTCGATGCTGATGCCGCTGGCGTTCCAGAAACGTGTGTGTTTACGCACCAGTTTGGCGTAGGTCGGCTCGATAAAAACTTTGAGCTCGACGGTACTCTGGTCTTCCGAAAGCAGATAGCTTTTGACCTGACCGACCTTGATCTGCTTGTAGAACACCGGGCTGCCGCGGCTCAGCGAGCCGAGCCGATCAGCCTTGATGGTCAGGTGCAGACCAGGCTTGGCATCAGACAGCGGCGGCTCTTCAGCCAGCGCCTTGAACTTGCGCAAAGGCTCGCCTTCGCCGGGACTGATGGCGATGTAATTACCGGAGACCAGTGTTTCCAGCCCGGTAATACCGGCCAAGGTCACGCTTGGTTTGATCAGCCAGAAACGGGTGCTGGTCTTGAGGTATGGCTCGACGTCTTTATTCATCTCGACCGTGGCGATCACTCCTTTGGAGCTCCCTTCATCGTCGAGCTTGAGCGTCTTGACCTTACCGACCGACATACCTTTGTACATGACCTCGGTCTTGTTGGCCTGGATGCCTTCGCCGCTCTCGAAGCGAATCTGGATCTCGATACCGGTTTCGGAGTAAGCACGCCAGCCGAGCCAGCCGCCGATGATCAGCGCAATCAAAGGCAGTACCCAAATGGCAGACCAGTTCGAAGCCGGTCGGGTTCTCGCTACAGGCAAATCAGTCATGGTCGTCATCCGACTCCGTGTTATCCCAAATCAGTCGGGGATCAAAAGTTACTGCAGCAAGCATCGTCAGAATCACCACAGTGGCAAAGGCGACGGCGCCAAGATTGGCTTCGACACTGGCAAGCCGGCCGAAGTTGATGACCGCCACGAGGATGGCGATCACAAAAATATCGAGCATCGACCAGCGGCCAATGAATTCGATAAAACGGTACATCCAGATGCGCTGACGCGCGGACAACGGCTGACGTCGTTGCACCGAAAACAGCAACAGTGCGATGCCCACCAGTTTGAAAGTCGGCACCAGAATACTGGCGATGAAAACGACCGCAGCAATAGGAATCATGCCGTGCTGCACCAACTGGATCACCCCGGACATGATGGTGCTCGGATCCCCCTGCCCCAAAGAACTGACAGTCATGATCGGCAGCACATTGGCCGGGATATAGATAATCGCTGCAGTGATCAGCAGTGCCCAGGTTCTGGCCAGGCTGTTCGGACGGCGCGGGTGAACAAGTGCGCCGCAGCGCGTGCAGGTTTGCTCGTCGGCGTCCGTTTCTTGCCTGTTCAACTCGTGGCATTCGGTACAAGTCAGAATGCCCGCATCAATCGCCCGCATGAGCATCCTCTCCAGATAACGCCTGCCAGATCTGATGCGGCGACATCACCACCTCCAGCCAGACCTGAATCAACAACAAGCCGATGAAACACGCCAGACCGAGGCCGACGGTGATGGCCGCCATGTCCGCCAGTTTAACGATCGCCACCAGTACGCCCATGAGGTAGACCTCGAGCATTCCCCAGTCTTTGAGGTGGTGGTAAATGCGATAGAGCAGCAGGCCGTAGCTGCGCCCAAGGTTCAAGCGGATCGTCAGCAATACCGCCAGTTGGCACAGCAACTTGATTAACGGAATGGCCATGCTGCACAGGAATACGACGATCGAAACACCTTGCATGCCGGTGTTGAACAAACCCACAACACCGCTCCAGACAGTGTCGTGCGACGACTGCCCGAGAAGATTGAGCTGCATGATGGGTAAAAAGTTCGCTGGCACGTAGAGCAAGAGTGCCGCGATGACCAAAGCAAGGCTGCGCTGCACCACATTGTGGCGGTGGGCGTACAACTCGTAACCGCAGCGTGGGCACAGGGCCTTTTCGCCGTGGGCAAGCTTCGGCTTGCGCATCAGCAAGTCGCACTCATGACAGGCCACCAGGTCTTCCAGTGGTAAATCTGACAGCCCTGGGGCGTCAACCGGATCTGACATAAAGGCTCTGGCTCCGAAAAAGATGGGGCTATTCTAGTGTTCTGATACGAAAATAACTGTGCAAATTTGTTCGGTGGTGCGAACAAAAACTTTCCTGCGGGCAAAACAAAACCCCAACTGCTTTCGCAATTGGGGTTTCGGAATTTAATCTTGACGATGACCTACTCTCACATGGGGAAACCCCACACTACCATCGGCGATGCATCGTTTCACTGCTGAGTTCGGGATGGGATCAGGTGGTTCCAACGCTCTATGGTCGTCAAGAAATTCGGGTACTGAGTCGTGGCCAGCTGGCCTCGCTTCAGCAAATTGGGTATGTGACAGCTTTCGGTGTTTGTGAACATCGAACTTTCGGTTCGTTTCGTCTTCACACACCGCAATCTGATGCTCTTTCGAGTAGTCAAATTGCTTGGGTGTTATATGGTCAAGCCTCACGGGCAATTAGTATTGGTTAGCTCAACGCCTCACAGCGCTTACACACCCAACCTATCAACGTCGTAGTCTTCGACGGCCCTTCAGGGAACTCAAGGTTCCAGTGAGATCTCATCTTGAGGCAAGTTTCCCGCTTAGATGCTTTCAGCGGTTATCTTTCCCGAACATAGCTACCCGGCAATGCCACTGGCGTGACAACCGGAACACCAGAGGTTCGTCCACTCCGGTCCTCTCGTACTAGGAGCAGCCCCTCTCAAATCTCAAACGTCCACGGCAGATAGGGACCGAACTGTCTCACGACGTTCTAAACCCAGCTCGCGTACCACTTTAAATGGCGAACAGCCATACCCTTGGGACCGGCTTCAGCCCCAGGATGTGATGAGCCGACATCGAGGTGCCAAACACCGCCGTCGATATGAACTCTTGGGCGGTATCAGCCTGTTATCCCCGGAGTACCTTTTATCCGTTGAGCGATGGCCCTTCCATACAGAACCACCGGATCACTAAGACCTACTTTCGTACCTGCTCGACGTGTCTGTCTCGCAGTCAAGCGCGCTTTTGCCTTTATACTCTACGACCGATTTCCGACCGGTCTGAGCGCACCTTCGTACTCCTCCGTTACTCTTTAGGAGGAGACCGCCCCAGTCAAACTACCCACCATACACTGTCCTCGATCCGGATAACGGACCTGAGTTAGAACCTCAAAGTTGCCAGGGTGGTATTTCAAGGTTGGCTCCACGCGAACTGGCGTCCACGCTTCAAAGCCTCCCACCTATCCTACACAAGCAAATTCAAAGTCCAGTGCAAAGCTATAGTAAAGGTTCACGGGGTCTTTCCGTCTAGCCGCGGATACACTGCATCTTCACAGCGATTTCAATTTCACTGAGTCTCGGGTGGAGACAGCGCCGCCATCGTTACGCCATTCGTGCAGGTCGGAACTTACCCGACAAGGAATTTCGCTACCTTAGGACCGTTATAGTTACGGCCGCCGTTTACCGGGGCTTCGATCAAGAGCTTCGCGTTAGCTAACCCCATCAATTAACCTTCCGGCACCGGGCAGGCGTCACACCCTATACGTCCACTTTCGTGTTTGCAGAGTGCTGTGTTTTTAATAAACAGTCGCAGCGGCCTGGTATCTTCGACCGGCATGAGCTTACGGAGCAAGTCCTTCACCCTCACCGGCGCACCTTCTCCCGAAGTTACGGTGCCATTTTGCCTAGTTCCTTCACCCGAGTTCTCTCAAGCGCCTTGGTATTCTCTACCCAACCACCTGTGTCGGTTTGGGGTACGGTTCCTGGTTACCTGAAGCTTAGAAGCTTTTCTTGGAAGCATGGCATCAACCACTTCGTCATCTAAAAGATAACTCGTCATCAGCTCTCGGCCTTAGAATCCCGGATTTACCTAAGATTCCAGCCTACCACCTTAAACTTGGACAACCAACGCCAAGCTGGCCTAGCCTTCTCCGTCCCTCCATCGCAATAACCAGAAGTACAGGAATATTAACCTGTTTTCCATCGACTACGCTTTTCAGCCTCGCCTTAGGGACCGACTAACCCTGCGTCGATTAACGTTGCGCAGGAAACCTTGGTCTTTCGGCGTGGGTGTTTTTCACACCCATTGTCGTTACTCATGTCAGCATTCGCACTTCTGATACCTCCAGCAAGCTTCTCAACTCACCTTCACAGGCTTACAGAACGCTCCTCTACCGCATCATCCTAAGATGATACCCGTAGCTTCGGTGTATGGTTTGAGCCCCGTTACATCTTCCGCGCAGGCCGACTCGACTAGTGAGCTATTACGCTTTCTTTAAAGGGTGGCTGCTTCTAAGCCAACCTCCTAGCTGTCTAAGCCTTCCCACATCGTTTCCCACTTAACCATAACTTTGGGACCTTAGCTGACGGTCTGGGTTGTTTCCCTTTTCACGACGGACGTTAGCACCCGCCGTGTGTCTCCCATGCTCGGCACTTGTAGGTATTCGGAGTTTGCATCGGTTTGGTAAGTCGGGATGACCCCCTAGCCGAAACAGTGCTCTACCCCCTACAGTGATACATGAGGCGCTACCTAAATAGCTTTCGAGGAGAACCAGCTATCTCCGAGCTTGATTAGCCTTTCACTCCGATCCACAGGTCATCCGCTAACTTTTCAACGGTAGTCGGTTCGGTCCTCCAGTTAGTGTTACCCAACCTTCAACCTGCCCATGGATAGATCGCCCGGTTTCGGGTCTATTCCCAGCGACTAGACGCCCTATTAAGACTCGCTTTCGCTACGCCTCCCCTATTCGGTTAAGCTCGCCACTGAAAATAAGTCGCTGACCCATTATACAAAAGGTACGCAGTCACAGAACAAAGTCTGCTCCCACTGCTTGTACGCATACGGTTTCAGGATCTATTTCACTCCCCTCTCCGGGGTTCTTTTCGCCTTTCCCTCACGGTACTAGTTCACTATCGGTCAGTCAGTAGTATTTAGCCTTGGAGGATGGTCCCCCCATATTCAGACAAAGTTTCTCGTGCTCCGTCCTACTCGATTTCATGACTAAGAGATTTTCGCGTACAGGGCTATCACCCACTATGGCCGCACTTTCCAGAGCGTTCCGCTAATCTCAAAGCCACTTAAGGGCTAGTCCCCGTTCGCTCGCCACTACTAAGGGAATCTCGGTTGATTTCTTTTCCTCAGGGTACTTAGATGTTTCAGTTCCCCTGGTTCGCCTCTTGCACCTATGTATTCAGTACAAGATAACCATCTTATGATGGCTGGGTTCCCCCATTCAGACATCTCCGGATCAAAGTCTGTTTGCCGACTCCCCGAAGCTTTTCGCAGGCTACCACGTCTTTCATCGCCTCTGACTGCCAAGGCATCCACCGTATGCGCTTCTTCACTTGACCATATAACCCCAAGCAATCTGGTTATACTGTGAAGACGACATTCGCCGAAAATTCGATAATACTCAATTCAGAGTAACTCACAAATTTTACCTTAGCCTGATCCGTTACCAGTGAAAGTAACGTTCAGTCTATCTTTCTATCACATACCCAAATTTTTAAAGAACGATCTAATCAAAAGACTAGAAATCAATATTCAGCGCGAATATTCATTTCTAAACTCTCAAACTTACGAAGCAGTTTATGGTGGAGCCAAGCGGGATCGAACCGCTGACCTCCTGCGTGCAAGGCAGGCGCTCTCCCAGCTGAGCTATGGCCCCATAACAAAATTGGTGGGTCTGGGCAGATTCGAACTGCCGACCTCACCCTTATCAGGGGTGCGCTCTAACCAACTGAGCTACAGACCCAATTTCGAGCTTGTAACTGTTAGCTCAGAGCTATCAGCTTGGAGCTTAAAGCTGCTTCTATCGTCTTCTTCAATGAATCAAGCAATTCGTGTGGGAGCTCATGGAGCAGCTGATGTCGTCGATTAAGGAGGTGATCCAGCCGCAGGTTCCCCTACGGCTACCTTGTTACGACTTCACCCCAGTCATGAATCACACCGTGGTAACCGTCCTCCCGAAGGTTAGACTAGCTACTTCTGGTGCAACCCACTCCCATGGTGTGACGGGCGGTGTGTACAAGGCCCGGGAACGTATTCACCGTGACATTCTGATTCACGATTACTAGCGATTCCGACTTCACGCAGTCGAGTTGCAGACTGCGATCCGGACTACGATCGGTTTTATGGGATTAGCTCCACCTCGCGGCTTGGCAACCCTTTGTACCGACCATTGTAGCACGTGTGTAGCCCAGGCCGTAAGGGCCATGATGACTTGACGTCATCCCCACCTTCCTCCGGTTTGTCACCGGCAGTCTCCTTAGAGTGCCCACCATTACGTGCTGGTAACTAAGGACAAGGGTTGCGCTCGTTACGGGACTTAACCCAACATCTCACGACACGAGCTGACGACAGCCATGCAGCACCTGTCTCAATGTTCCCGAAGGCACCAATCCATCTCTGGAAAGTTCATTGGATGTCAAGGCCTGGTAAGGTTCTTCGCGTTGCTTCGAATTAAACCACATGCTCCACCGCTTGTGCGGGCCCCCGTCAATTCATTTGAGTTTTAACCTTGCGGCCGTACTCCCCAGGCGGTCAACTTAATGCGTTAGCTGCGCCACTAAGAGCTCAAGGCTCCCAACGGCTAGTTGACATCGTTTACGGCGTGGACTACCAGGGTATCTAATCCTGTTTGCTCCCCACGCTTTCGCACCTCAGTGTCAGTATCAGTCCAGGTGGTCGCCTTCGCCACTGGTGTTCCTTCCTATATCTACGCATTTCACCGCTACACAGGAAATTCCACCACCCTCTACCATACTCTAGCTTGTCAGTTTTGAATGCAGTTCCCAGGTTGAGCCCGGGGATTTCACATCCAACTTAACAAACCACCTACGCGCGCTTTACGCCCAGTAATTCCGATTAACGCTTGCACCCTCTGTATTACCGCGGCTGCTGGCACAGAGTTAGCCGGTGCTTATTCTGTCGGTAACGTCAAAACACTAACGTATTAGGTTAATGCCCTTCCTCCCAACTTAAAGTGCTTTACAATCCGAAGACCTTCTTCACACACGCGGCATGGCTGGATCAGGCTTTCGCCCATTGTCCAATATTCCCCACTGCTGCCTCCCGTAGGAGTCTGGACCGTGTCTCAGTTCCAGTGTGACTGATCATCCTCTCAGACCAGTTACGGATCGTCGCCTTGGTGAGCCATTACCTCACCAACTAGCTAATCCGACCTAGGCTCATCTGATAGCGCAAGGCCCGAAGGTCCCCTGCTTTCTCCCGTAGGACGTATGCGGTATTAGCGTTCCTTTCGAAACGTTGTCCCCCACTACCAGGCAGATTCCTAGGCATTACTCACCCGTCCGCCGCTGAATTCAGGAGCAAGCTCCTGTCATCCGCTCGACTTGCATGTGTTAGGCCTGCCGCCAGCGTTCAATCTGAGCCATGATCAAACTCTTCAGTTCAAACATCTTTGGGTTTTTAAGAAACCCTAAACTTGGCTCAGCAATCGTTGGTTACATCTTTGATTTCTCGCGGAGTAACTTGTGATGCTGATAATCTTGTTGACTATCAGTCTGACTCCACAAGCACCCACACGAATTGCTTGATTCAGTTGTTAAAGAGCGGCTGGTTAAGATCTTTCATCTCAACCGAGGCGCGCATTCTACAGCAGCCTCATTTGCTGTCAAGTGATTATTTTCAGAAGTTTTCGAAGAATTCTTCAACAACTTCAACCACTTGCGCTTCCGATCTCTCGTTAGCGGGAGGCGAATTCTACAGCGTTACTCGCTGTTGTCAACACCTCTTTTTCTCCGCTTTCGACCGAGAAGATCGAACCGTTAAAAGAGCCAAACATCACCGCTCTTTCAACTCCTTCCAGGCTTCGATGAACTGAAGCGACCCACTCTCGAAACCTACTTAACTCATTGAATCTCAAGGAGTTTTCCGTTTCGACTGCGCCGGAAGTGGGGCGAATTATAGACGTCTGGAATCTGCCGTCAACCGTTAATTTCACTTTTGTTGCAGAACCTGCTTTTTAGCCAGTAAACGCGGGATTCGACGAGCAACAGGAGGGACACGCAGCAATAGAAGCAGAACACCTATAAAAGCATAAATTGCCCATTCCTTGAGATCAGCGCGCACGATCCACAACATATGCAGCAATCCCAGCCCAAGAATCACGTATACCATCCGATGCAGCTTCTTCCAGCGAGCACCTAAACGGCGCTGACTGTAGCGATTTGAGGTTACCGCTAACGCCGACAATCCGAGGAAACCCAACGCACCGACAATAATGTATGGCCGCTTGCGCAACTCGACACCCAGTTGAGACCAGTCGAAACCCAGGATAAAAGCCATATAGCTGCATAGGTGCAAAACCACATAGGCAAAACACCAAAGGCCTAACTGCCGCCGAACAGCAATCCACCCCGCCCAACCGGTCAGTTTTTGCAAAGGCGTCATGCTCAAGGTGATCAACAGCAGCACCAACGTGCCAAGGCCCAACCTGTCAACCAACACCTTGCCAGGATCCGGCCCAAGCAGATCCGCGAAAGCCTGATAGAACCACAGCAATGGCCAAATCGCTGCAGCAATGAAAACACTCACCCGCCAGACCGGATATCGCATCAGTAGTTCTTCCGCAGATCGAGCCCTGTATATAAAGAAGCGACTTCTTCCGAATAGCCGTTGAACATCTGGGTATCGCGCACATTCGGCTTGAACAGACTGTTCGGTAGCCTGCGCTCGCGCGCTTGCGTCCAGCGCGGATGATCGACAGTCGGATTCACATTTGCATAGAAGCCGTATTCGTCCGCCGCAATACTTTGCCAGGTCGTTTTCGGTTGCTCACTGACAAGACTGATACGCACGATGGATTTGACACTCTTGAAGCCATACTTCCATGGCACCACCAGCCGCAGAGGAGCTCCGTTCTGATTCGGCAATTCGCGGCCATACATGCCCACCGCCAGAATCGCCAATGGATTCATCGCCTCATCCAGACGCAAGCCTTCTACATAAGGCCACTCGATCAAGGCAAAGCCTGATCGCTGCCCGGGCATGCTTTTAGGATCCTGAAGGGTCTCAAAGCGAATGTACTTGGCCTTGGAAGTCGGCTCGACCTGTTTGAGCAGCGCCGCGATGGGAAACCCGATCCACGGAATGACCATCGACCAGGCCTCGACACAGCGCAGACGATAGATACGCTCCTCCAACTGGTACGGTTTCATGAAGTCTTCCAGCGCATAACGCCCCGGCTTACCCACCTCCCCGTCCACCACTACACTCCACGGTTCGGTTTTCAACGAACCGGCATTAGCGGCCGGATCGCCCTTGTCGGTGCCGAACTCATAGAAGTTGTTGTAGTGAGTCGCGTCCTTATAAGGCGTGATCGCCTCATCCTTGACGTTTACCGCCCCCCATTGAGTAGAGGGGAGTTTTTCGGCAAACCAGGCGGGCGCCTTGCCAGGTTCGACATCGGCATATCGCGCCACATCGTCAGCATTGGCCCACCGCGGAAGACTGCTCACGGCGATGCCGGCCGCGGTGGCTCCGAGCAGCTGGCGGCGAGACAGATAGATAGATTCAGACGTGACGTCCGACTCATGGCAGTCAGACGCTTTAGGAATTTTGATGAGCATGGCAACTCCGCAGCTTTGGAGGACAGATGCACCCATAGACTGCGGAGTATGCTGGAAATTACATCACTCGGCGTTTTTGTGACGACGAAGATGCAATAGATACTGAATTGGGCCGGAAGCCGCATAAGCGAGGAATACCAGCAGCAGAATGCGCGGTGGATCGCTGAACACGACAGCGAACACCAGCACTACCGCGAGGATTGCCACGAAAGGCACGCGACCTTTCAAATCCAGCTCCTTGAAGCTGTTGTACTTGATGTTGCTGACCATCAGCATGCCGGCAGCCGCCACCATCAGTGCAACCAGAAACGACATCTTCGAACCCTGGATGCCGTAATCGCTGAACGCCCAGACAATACCCGCCACCACGCCGGCAGCTGCCGGACTGGCCAGCCCGATGAAGTAGCGCTTGTCCGCTGTCCCCACCTGAGTGTTGAAACGCGCCAAACGCAACGCCGCGCCCGCTACATAGATGAAGGCAACCATCCAGCCGACCTTGCCCATGTCACCCAGCGCCCAGCCGAAGGCCAGTAATGCAGGGGCAACACCGAAGGCGACCATGTCGGACAGCGAGTCATACTCGGCGCCGAAGGCACTTTGCGTGTTGGTCATGCGCGCGACACGACCGTCGAGACCGTCGAGCACCATCGCGACAAAAATCGCGATTGCGGCGAACGCGAAATACTTGCTCGCATTGACGGAATCACCAGCGCTCAACGCCGCCTGCGCGCTCATCGAGTTGATGATGGAGTAAAACCCGGCAAACAGGTTCGCAGTGGTGAATAGATTCGGCAGCAGATAGATACCACGATGCCGGACTTTACGGCCTTCTGCGTCATGCCCTTCTTCGATGTGCTCATCGATGGGCAGCAGGCTTTCGGCGTCTGAAGCCTTGTTCGGCTCTTCGGGACGTTCGCTCATGGACATTACCTTGCAACGGTTTGGAAAAATTCGACAGGTGCCTGTGGACGACAGTTCGGCCACAAACGATGCAGCTTTATACCAGAACCATCGACCCAAACGAAAAAACGCGGCCGAGGCCGCGTTTTTCGTACAAGGGACGACGACTTAGTTTTTGGCTTTGTCGACGATCTTGTTGGCACCGATCCACGGCATCATGGAGCGCAGTTGCTCGCCGATGATTTCGATACCGTGAGCGGCGTTGTTACGACGCTTGGCGGTCATCGAAGGGTAGCCGGTTGCGCCTTCGCTGATGAACATTTTGGCGTATTCGCCGTCCTGAATACGTTTCAGGGCGTTGCGCATGGCCTGACGGGACTCGGCGTTGATCACTTCCGGGCCGGTCACGTACTCGCCGTATTCGGCGTTGTTGGAGATCGAGTAGTTCATGTTGGCGATACCGCCTTCGTACATGAGGTCAACGATCAGCTTCAGTTCGTGCAGGCACTCGAAGTAGGCCATTTCCGGCGCGTAGCCAGCTTCAACCAGAGTTTCGAAACCGGCTTTTACCAGCTCAACGGTACCGCCACACAGAACGGCTTGCTCGCCGAACAGGTCGGTTTCAGTCTCGTCCTTGAAGGTGGTTTCGATGATGCCGGTACGACCGCCACCAACGCCGGCAGCGTAGGACAGTGCAACGTTTTTGGCGTTGCCGGAAGCGTCCTGGTAGATCGCGATCAGGTCAGGAATACCGCCGCCTTTCACGAACTCGGAACGTACGGTGTGGCCCGGTGCTTTCGGCGCGATCATGATCACGTCGAGGTCGGCACGCGGAATAACCTGGTTGTAGTGGATCGCGAAGCCGTGGGAGAAGGCCAGGGTGGCGCCTTTCTTGATGTTTGGCTCGATTTCGTTCTTGTACAGAGCAGACTGGAACTCGTCCGGGGTCAGGATCATGACCAGGTCGGCAGCAGCAACAGCGGAAGCAACGTCGGTCACTTTCAGGCCGTGAGCTTCAGCTTTGGCAACGGTGGCCGAACCTTTACGCAGACCAACGGTGACGTCGACGCCGGAGTCTTTCAGGTTGCACGCCTGGGCGTGGCCCTGGGAACCGTAACCGATGATGGCAACTTTCTTGCCCTGGATGATCGACAGGTCGCAGTCTTTTTCGTAATAAACTTTCATGAAATTCCCCTATATCCAGGCCGTTAAGGCCATTCGCTAATTTGGTTTAGATGCTGAGTACTTTGTCGCCGCGGGCAATACCGGTCACGCCACTACGGACGGTTTCCAGAATCGATGCGGTGCCGATGGACTGAATGAAGCTGTCGAGCTTGTCGCTGGTACCGGTCAATTGAACGGTATACACGCTGGCGCTGACATCGACGATCTGTCCACGGTAAATATCGGTGGTGCGTTTGATCTCGGCGCGCTGGGCGCCAGTGGCCTTGACCTTGACCAGCATCAGTTCGCGCTCGATGTGAGCACTTTCCGAAAGGTCCACCAGCTTGACCACTTCGATCAGCTTGTTCAGGTTTTTGGTGATCTGCTCGATGACTTCATCATGCCCCACAGTGGTCAGCGTCAGACGCGACAGGGTCGGGTCTTCGGTCGGGGCCACGGTCAGGCTTTCGATGTTGTAGTTGCGCTGCGAGAACAGGCCGACTACGCGAGACAAAGCGCCGGGTTCGTTTTCCAGAAGCAAGGAAATAATGTGCCGCATGATTAAGTACGCTCCGTCTTGCTCAGCCACATATCGCGCATGGAGCCGTCTTTGATCTGCATCGGGTAGACGTGCTCGCTGGTATCAACCGAAACATCGATGATCACCAGACGATCTTTCATGGCGAACGCTTCTGCCATCTTCGACTTCAAATCTTTCGATTCGGTGATGCGTACGCCGACGTGGCCATAAGCTTCAGCCAACTTGACGAAGTCAGGCAGCGATTCCATGTAGGAGTGCGAGTGACGGCTGCCATAGCTCATGTCCTGCCACTGACGAACCATCCCCAGAACGCCGTTGTTCAGGATGACGATTTTCACTGGCAAGCCATATTGCAGGCAGGTCGACAGTTCCTGGATGTTCATCTGGATACTGCCTTCGCCGGTGACGCAGGCAACGTCGTCGTCCGGGAAGCTCAACTTGATGCCCATGGCTGCGGGGAAACCGAAGCCCATGGTGCCCAGGCCACCGGAGTTGATCCAGCGGTTAGGCTTGTTGAACGTGTAGTACTGCGCAGCGAACATCTGGTGCTGACCCACGTCGGAGGTGATATAGGCATCGCCCTTGGTCACTTCGCACAGGGTTTCGATAACGGTCTGCGGCTTGATTTTGCTGCCGTCGCCCTTGTCGTAAGGGAACAGGCCGCGATCACCGCGCCATTCATCAACCTGCTTCCACCAACTGGCCACGGACTCCTTGTTCGGGGTCTCGCCGATTTCCTTGAGGATCGCGACCATTTCGGTCAGGACGCTTTCCACCGGACCAACGATAGGCACGTCGGCCTTGATGGTCTTGGAAATCGAAGCCGGGTCGATGTCGATGTGAATGATCTTGGCGTTTGGGCAGAACTTCGCCGGGCCGTTGATCACTCGGTCATCGAAACGTGCGCCAACCGCCAGGATCACGTCGGCATGGTGCATCGCAAGGTTAGCGGTGTAGCTGCCGTGCATACCGAGCATGCCGATGAACTGACGATCAGTGCCAGGGAAACCGCCCAGGCCCATCAACGTGTTGGTCACCGGCAGGTTGAGCATTTTCGCCAGTTCGGTCAGCGGAGCGGAACCGTTGCCCAAAATGACGCCGCCGCCGGAGTACAGCACTGGGCGCTTGGCTGCCAGGAGCATTTCTGCTGCCTTGCGGATTTGCCCGGAGTGCCCACGAACGGCCGGGCTGTAGGAACGCAGCTTGGCTTTCTTGGGGAAGATGTATTCGAACTTTTCGGCCGGGTTGGTCATGTCTTTCGGGATATCGACCACGACCGGGCCAGGACGACCGGATTGCGCCAGGTAGAACGCTTTCTTCATGACTTCCGGGATTTCCGAGGCGTGCTTAATCATGAAGCTGTGCTTCACGATCGGCCGGGAGATACCGATCATGTCGGTTTCCTGGAACGCATCGGTGCCGACCATGGTGCTTGGCACCTGACCGGAAATGATCACCATTGGAATCGAGTCCATATAGGCTGTGGCAATACCGGTGATGGCGTTTGTGGCGCCTGGACCGGAAGTCACCAATACCACGCCGGCTTTACCGGTGGCACGGGCGTAGCCGTCAGCCATATGGGTTGCCGCTTGTTCGTGACGAACCAGGATGTGAGTCACTTCCGGTTCTTTGAACAGGGCATCGTAAACATGCAGGAGAGCACCGCCCGGGTACCCGTAGATATATTTGACGCCTTCGTCACGCAAGAAGCGGACGAGCATCTCACCGCCAGATAAAAGCTCCACGTTGTTCACCTCTAAAACGCCAGAATACCGCCCACGAAAATGGGACGGGTCTTAATAGGTTTACTTCTCGGCAGAGCATGAGCGACGGTGGTCGCCGACTACGTCAGCACTGACTGAGCAAGTATTGGGATCGTCCCAAGTGTTGCGGGCCTTTCCCACCCAGCGCGAGGTAACGCGTTGCGGGTGTAACAGGTCGGCGCGGGTATGCGCCTCATGATCTACCGAGTGGGTCTGCTTCTGGCAGTCCCTCTACAGCGGACTTTGGATTCTTCTGTTTCGTCCTCTCCAAGTCAAGCCGTCTCTGTAGTTAATTGTGGGTAAGCACATGAGAACGCAAGAAAAAACCTGAAAACAGCTACTCTGTTAGCGTCAATTGCGCAATTTTGCCAAGGAATCAGCATGCGAATGCTTCTGTTAACCCTGCTGATCGGCCTCAGCCCATGGTGCACAGCCGCTCAGATTTACAAATGGGTCGATGCCCAAGGTGTTACGCACTTCGATGCGCAACCTCCGCCAGGCCAACCATCCACCACGGTACACATGCCCTCCTCGGCCCCGGCAAAACCCGCAGCCATGCCAGGCAGCGGTGTGCTGGGCGATCAGAAAGCCATCGACGACAAGGTCAAGAAACAGGTCGACGACCAACAAGCGCAGCTCAAGGCATTTTGTGAGCAGGCACGGACGAATCTTGCGCAATTGCAGAACAATCCGCGTTTGCGAGAGGACGTGGGGGGAGAATTGCGGCGGCTGGATGATGCACAACGGCAGGAGCGCATTGTCGAAGCGCAGAAACAGATCAGAGAGAACTGCCAGTAAAGCCTGGCAGTTTTCGGTTCAGCGGGAAGCGGTGATCAGCAGGTCAAACTCTTTAAGGAGTAGCTGCAGCTGTCGATCCTTGCCCTGCAGATTGCGCTGGGCGAAGACCATTTCCGCCATTTCCTGAATGCCCGAGGCGTTCGGCAGCGGCAGATCCTGTTCAAGGATCATCTTCATGCGTGGCAGGAAGATCCATTGCAGCCACTGCTCGAACTCGAGTGTGTCGACCGAAAACGGCTCGACACTGCTCAAGGCTTCGGCCGACGGCGAGACCTCATCCCACCAACCCTGGGTACGCAGCTCACGCTCGATCAGCAATAACTGATCGGCGATTTTCGGGAAGCGCGCATCCATCACAGCGTTACCTTGGCCTTTTGACGGGCCTGAGCAGCGCCGGCGGAGTCACCTTGTTTCTCACGGGACTGAGCGATGATTTCCCACAGGTTGGCCTGCAAGTCCGGACGGCCGCCGGCCATGGTCAACGCACGACGGGCGAATTGCTCGGCCTGTGGCGCATCGCCTTGGGCCATGCGCACCTGAGCCAGACGATAGAGCACTTGCGGCTCACGCGGGGCGACACGTTGCGCGCGCTCAAGGCTCGACGACGCACCGTTGAGGTCGCCACCGGCCTGTTGCTGTTGAGCAGTCGTCAACAAGGCGAGCACCGGACCATCCAGTTGCTCGTCCGCCGACAAACCACCGCTACTGCTGGCCGAAGGAATGCCGCTCGGTGTCGAGGGCATGCTGTAGCTGCCGGAGTTGATCGGTGCCGACTCGACTGGCGACGGGTTATATGGCCCCGGCGTAATACCGCCGGATGCCGGGCCCGGCACAATTGGCGCCGCGCTGATCGGTGCCGACGTTGTCGCGCCACCGCCCGGCACCATCACTACGACGCCGGTATCGCCTTGCGGGATGGCTTGAGGCTGGCCCTGCACAGGACGCTTGACCGTCGTCTGACGGAAACCGCCATTGGCGGAAATGCGCTCGCTGTTGGACACGGCTGTGCCCGAATCCACTACAGGGATCGAACCACGCTGAACGGTAGAGCAGCCGCTGAGCAAAGCCACGGCGGTCACCGCTGGAATCAACCACTTGTTCACTTGAAACCCTCTTTGCTTAATTCATCCAGCCCTTGACCCAATCCATCACCGACTCGCCAGATGCAGGCGTTTCGCTTGCACACGCAGCGCCGGGTGGTGGTTCGCTGCCGCGAATATACGGCATCTGCACCGCACCCGGGCAGTTGGCGTCAGAACCTTGCCCGGTACGCGAATCAACCCATGCCTGCACGACGTTGTCAGGCTGCGGCATGTCCAGCGGCAGCGGATCGGCCTTGCGCATGAAACTGCTCCAGACCTGCAACGCACCGGTCGCGCCGGTGAACGGCGTCTTGCCGTTGTCATCACGGCCCAGCCAGACCACTGCCAGCAAGTCCTGACTGAAACCTGCGAACCAGCTATCGCGCGAATCGTTACTGGTGCCGGTCTTGCCGGCCAGCGTCAGAGTCTTTGGCAACACGTTATAAACCGAGCTGCCGGTACCTTCGCGCATCACCCGCTGCATGGCGTTCTGGATCAGATAGATCGAGGCCGGATCAAACCGCTGCTCGATCTGGAACGGATAGCGCTTGAGCGGCTCCCCTTCGGCGGTCAGTACGCTGCGAATGCCGCGCATCGGCGTATTGAAACCACCGTTGGCCAGCGTCTGGTACATGGTCGCCACTTCCATCGGCGTCATCGCGCCCGCGCCCAGCAACATCGACGGGAACGCCGGGAACTCACGGGTCACCCCCAGACGGGCCAGCGTCTTGAGGACATTCGGCACGCCCACTTCCAGACCCAGGCGCGAGGTCGACAGGTTGTAGGAATGCGCCAGCCCCTGATACAGGAACACGGTGCCGTGGGAACGACGATCGTAATTCTGCGGCTTCCAGACTTGACCGTTCGCGCCTTTGACCGACAACGGATCATCCGACAGCCAACTGGTCAGCGTGTACTGGCTCGGTTTCTCCAGCGCAGTCAGATAAACCGCCGGTTTGATCAACGAGCCGATTGGCCGCACGGCGTCCAGTGCCCGGTTGAAACCGGCATAACTGGCCTGGCGGCTGCCGATCATGGCCTGGACTTCGCCGGTCTCAGGATTGGTCACGACCATCGCCGCTTCCACATCATCGGAGCCCTTGCGACCGGACAGACGCTTGAAGGTGTCGTTGACCGACGCCTCGGCTTTCATCTGCAGGATCGGGTCGAAACTGGTGAAGATCCGCAGGCCTTCTTCAGTCAAGTCTTCGTCGCGATAGTCTTCACGCAGCTGACGTTTGACCAGGTCGATAAAACCCGGGAAGGAGCTATCGGCCAGTTTGCCGCGAGTGGTGACACCCAGAGGCATATTCTTCGCGGCGGCCACTTGCTCGGCAGTCGCTACGCCTTGCTGCTCGAGCACGTCGAGCACCAGATTACGACGTTCCAGTGCACGTTCCGGATTGCGGCGCGGATTGTAATAGGACGGGCCTTTGACCATGCCGACCAGCATCGCGACCTGATGCAGTTTGAGCTCGGACAATGGCTGACCGAAGAAGAACTGACTGGCCAGACCAAAACCGTGCACGGCGCGCTGACCGTCCTGACCGACAAAGACTTCGTTGAGGTACGCCTCAAGGATTTCCTTCTTGTCGTAATGCAGTTCCAGCAACATCGCCATCATTGCTTCGGTGAGCTTGCGGCTCAGGCTGCGTTCGTTGGTCAGGTAGAAGTTTTTCACCAACTGCTGGGTCAGCGTACTGCCACCCTGAGTCATCTTGCCGCCAGAGGTGTTGACCCAGATCGCCCGGGCAATCGACTTCGGCGACACGCCCCAGTGGCTGTAGAAATCCCGGTCTTCGACGGCGACCAGGGTTTCCAGCAGATACGGCGGCACCTGATCCAGTTTGATCAGGATGCGGTCTTCGAGGTTCTTCGGATAAATCCCGCCGATCAGAACCGGCTCCAGACGTACCACGGACAGTTTCGAACCGTTGGTCGCCGACAACTCGGCCACGTAATCGCCCGAGAAGCGCACGCGCACGGGTTGCGCCTTCTCAAGGCCTTCATAGAACTGGAAGCCACGGGTATTCAGGTCAACGGTGTTTCCGGAGACTGCGGCAGCGCCGGGGCCATTGCTCACGGCTTCGCGGCGATAGCCGAGTGCGTCGAGTTCGGTGAGGAAATCTTCCTTGCTGAGTTTCTGTCCGACGAACAGCTCAAGCGGGCGCGCGTATACCTTGGCCGGGATGGTCCAGCGCTTGCCGGAGAACTTCTCCTGCACCACGGCATCGAGGTAAACGGCGAAGCCGGCCAGCACTACAAGGCCGACCAGACTGAGTTTAATGGCCCAGCCCATCCATGGGCGCAGGCCCTTGGAAGGTGGTTTTTTCTTGGTACGGGGAGATCGAGTTCGAGTCATGGCGGCGGATTATACGCACTTTATTCAGACTCAACAGGAGCGCTCCGAGGTTTGCGTCAGGCGGGCGAGCGGCCATAATGGCGACCTCGAATTTCCCCCAGTCTCTGAAGGATCGCCCGTGAGCCAGTCCCTGATCGCTGCCCTGCAAAACCCGGCCCTGTATCCGCACCCCGTCGAAGGGTTCCAGGTCATCGAAACCCATATTTCGTGGGTGATCCTCACCGGTCCCTTTGCTTATAAAGTGAAGAAGCCGGTGAATTTCGGCTTCCTCGACTTCACCGGCCTCGATCAACGCGAACACTTTTGCGCTGAAGAGCTGCGTCTGAACCAGCGTTTGACCGAGGATTTGTATCTGGAAGTGTTGCCGGTGACGGGCAGCGTCGACGCCCCGCGACTGGGCGGCGACGGCCCAGCGATCGACTACGTGCTGAAAATGCGCCAGTTTCCACAGTCCGGCTTGCTCAGCACCCTGCAAGCCAACGGCGAGCTGACAACTCAGCACATCGACGAAATGGCTGAACAGATCGCCAAGTTCCACCTCACCGCGCCGAAAGTCCCAGCCGAGCACGACGCAGGCACCCCGGACAGCGTGATGGCACCGGTGTCGCAAAACTTCGAACAGATCCTGCCGTTCCTCAGCGACAAAAACGATTTGCTGCAACTCGAGGCTCTGAAAGCCTGGGCCGAAAGCAGCTTCGAGCGCCTAAAGCCGCTGTTCGCCCAGCGCAAGGCCGAAGGTTTCACCCGCGAATGCCACGGTGACATCCACTTGGGCAACGCCACCGTCATCGACGGCAAAGTGGTGATTTTCGACTGCATCGAATTCAACGAGCCGTTCCGCTTCACCGACGTCTACGCCGATACCGGTTTCCTCGCGATGGACCTGGAAGACCGCGGCCTGAAGTCGCTGGCTCGCCGTTTCATCAGCCAATACCTGGAACTGACCGGCGACTACCAAGGCCTGGAAGTGCTGAACTTCTATAAAGCCTACCGCGCACTGGTTCGCGCCAAAGTGGCCCTGTTCAGCATGCCGGCGGACGCGACTCCGGTGCAGCGCGCCACTACCCTGCGCCAGTACCGCAACTACGCCAACCTGGCGGAAAGCTACAGCACCATCCCTTCGCGCTTCATGGCGATTACCCACGGCGTTTCCGCTGTCGGCAAGAGCCACGTGGCCATGCGCCTGGTCGAAGCACTGGGGGCAATTCGTCTGCGCTCCGACGTTGAACGCAAGCGTTTGTTCGGCGAGCAGACCGTGGCCAACGATGTGCAGGCCGGCATTTACAGCGCCGACGCCAGCGCCAAAACCTACTCGCGCCTGCATGAAATTGCCGAGGTCATCCTGCACGCCGGTTTCCCGGTGGTTATCGATGCGACTTACCTCAAGCGTGAGCAGCGCGATAACGCCGCAAAAATCGCTGAAGCGACTGGCACACCGTTCCTGATCCTCGACTGTAACGCCCCGCAAGCAGTGATCGAGAGCTGGCTGGCGATTCGTCAGGCCGATAAACAGGATCCGTCCGACGCCACGTTGGCTGTGATCGAAGCACAACAGGCCAACCGCGAAGCGTTGACGCCGGAAGAGATTCTGCGCAGCAAACGCGTTCAGACCAATGAATCCGGGACACTGGACACCGTTGTCGCGCAGATCCGTCAGCGCCTGCCAGGCTTGTAAGAAACTATTTCGGCCGTGAAGCCCTCGCTCGCTTCACGGCCGCTAAATAGTGGCACTATACTGGCGTCATAAAACCAACAGGTGATGTGACATGAGCCAGCCGAAACTTCTCGACACCCCGCTGTATGCCTTGCTGCATAAAGATGACATCACAGGTTTCAACAAGGAACGCCCACAAGACGGCCCGATCGACATGGTCGGTGGCGACTTCCGTGGCCTCGATTTGCGCGAATTGAACGCCGATGGCGTAGATTTCCGGGACGCGTATTTCCGTTCTGCCGATTTGCGTGGCATTGATTTCCGCAACGCGTCGCTTGAAGGCGCAAGCCTGGCCCACGCGCAGATTTCCGGGGCGTACTTCCCGCCGGAACTGAGTGCTGACGAGATCCTGATGTCGATGAATTTCGGCACACGCCTGCGTTATCGCACTCGCTGATATCTCTGACACCACACCCTGTGGGAGCGAGCCTGCTCGCGAAGACGGAGTGTCAGTCACCCTGATCGTGAAAGTAAGACCGCTTTCGCGAGCAGGCTCGCTCCCACATTTGATATTTGTTTGCCCCCTTCTTTCTGCGTTCGCAGGCCTTTCACACCCTCCGGTTGTCGTTTCTTAGAAGCTTTTGCGTTGAATCCGACCAAACAACCACGCTTTTCCTACTGATGGCTACACTCCTGAGAAGCTCGCCCACGCACCATTCGGCCGTCGCAAGGAGGCTTGATGAATGATGAACTGCAACACCTGAAGAATCTTGGGAAGACGTCGGCGCAATGGCTGCATGCCGTGGGCATCCACAGCGCCTCGGACTTGCGTCGCCTGGGCGCAGTGGACGCCTACCGGGCCGTGCGCACCCGCGGGTTTCGCGCGTCGAAGGTGTTGCTGTATGCGATCGAAGGCGCGTTGATGGATGTGCACTGGAACGACATCCCCGCCGAACGCAAGGACGCCCTGAACAAGCAGCTCGAAGCCATTTCCACACGCCACAAGAACTGAACGGGCGCTGACTGCCATGTACCTGCTTGGGGAACAATCGGCATTGGCCGACGCAATGATCAACCGTTTGCAGAATCTGCCTGCACAGTGGCTGGAAGGCCTTTTGTCGTGCGGGTCGGCGATTGAACTGGAAGCGACTGATGATCTGTCGGCGCAGTTGCCCGACGATCAAGTGTTTCTACTGGCTGAAGGGGTGATCAATGGTTTCATCGGTTCGCGCGCACTGTTCTATTGGCAGGAAGGCGACTTGATCGGCCTCCAGCAGAGTGACGCCTGGGCCGATTGCCGCTTGCGCAGTGACGGGCCGTTACGTTTGTTGCCTTATCGGCGCAGTGATGTCTTCCAGCATTTATTTGCAGACGCCAGCCGTGCGGAGCTATTTCTCGAGTATCTGCTGGGACAAATGGCCCTCCTCGCCCACGCCGTGGCCGAACTGAAACCGCGGGAGTTTCGCAGTACCAACGGTTTCAAGCGGGTCGAGGCCGGGGAAACCCTGATTCACCAAGGCGACCCCGCCGATCACGTGTTCGTGATCATCGAGGGGCACGCCGAAGCCTTTGTCGACGGACACAAGGTCGGCGAGGTTCCCAAGGACGAAATTTTCGGCGCCATGGCGCTGTTCACCGGGGAGCCGCGCAACGCTACGGTGATCACGCGAGAACCTTGCACAGTCATGCTGATTCCCGGGGATCAATTTTTGAGCATGACCAGCAGTAATCCGAAGATCGCCCACAGCCTGATCGCGAGCATGGCGCGGCGCATCGGCCAAATGAACCAACAGATCGCCCGCTTGACGGCTGACAAAGGGTAGCGCGAACTCCTTTATTTACGGGGCGTTCGAGCCATTGCAGAGATCAGATCAAATAAATGCAGAATCAGCGATTGACATGGTAATGAGAATCGCTATGATTATCACAACTGGTCGCGAGATCAGTCGATATTCTGAAAAGCCCTTGGTTCGGACTCTCAGATTATCTCCTCATCAGGCTAATCACGGTTATTTGACCCGGTTCTTACCGGGTCTTTTTTTGCCTGTGGAAAAGTCATTTGCCGAACTGTTTACGCATCTCTTCACAGTAATCGCGCTTCGGGGTGGCCGGGGTGTACCAGACGTAATCGGCCATCGCCTCAGTCACCTCATCGCCCTGCTCTGCCAGCATCAGCACCGTCGGTGCTCGGGACTCGCTCACATCCACGACGTGCAGCGGCACCCCGACATCCTTGCGCGCATGCCACGCACCGGCCAGCAGCAAGGACGGAGTCGGCGCCGACAGCAAAACCTCTGCCATGCGTCGATCCCGCTGCTGCTGAACCGCCAGCATCGCCGGCATCTGTGAATCAGGCAGCAGACCACAGTGAGAATCGCTGATCTGCCCCAGCAAAGTCGTTTTCACTGCTTCAGCATTGCTGCGCTTGCCACTCAAACCCGGCGGATTACGATAGAAGACGCGGATTTCGCCGTTATCCAGGTTGGCGGCCAGCAGCGGATACGGTTGCGTGAGGGCGAAGCGGACAATCGGCCCATAGAGATTCCAGTCCCAACCCTCCTGCCAGGCCAATGCGCCGGGAAGGTCAGAGGGAGGCGACGCGGACTGGCGAACCGCAGTAACTTTGGCCTGCTGATCCGGCGTGAGCATTTCCAGCAGCAGGCTGCCCTGCGGCCGCAGCTCGCCAAGCGACCGTAAAAGCCATAACTGCGCAGCGTGGTGGTCGGCGTTGTCATGCTGCTCACCGACGATCACCCGATCGGGTTCGGCGAGACGCGCGAGCAATTGCTGCGCGGTCAGCACCTGACCGCTGTGCAGATCACGAATCTGACCACCGATCGGCGGCGGCGCAGCAACATGCTGACACCCGGCGAGCAACAACACAGCCAAAAGCCACATCCCACGCATGCGATCACCTCGATGAGAAAATCAGCGGGCGATGATCAGCGGATGCCCACGCTCCGGGTGCGGCTGCACCAATACCTCAAGGCCGAACACGGCTTTGAGCGTTTCCGGCTGCAATACCTGTTGCGGCGTGTCCAATGCTACCGAACGCCCGCCTTCAAGCAGCAACACGCGATCACAATAACGTGCTGCCAGATTCAGATCATGCAGGATCACCAGCACGGCGGCGCCACGATCGGCAAACTCGCGCACCGCTTGCAACGTCGTGTGTTGATGCAGCGGGTCGAGCATCGAGGTCGGCTCATCCAGCAACAGCGTTTGCCCCGCCTGCCCCGGCCAGAGTTGCGCAAGCACCCGCGCCAGATGCACGCGCTGCCGTTCGCCACCGGACAACGCCAGATAACTGCGACCGCTCAGATGCCCGGCGTCTGCGGCCGCCAGTGCCGCGGCGACAATCTCGTCATCGCGCACCCGGCCACTTTGATAAGGCAAACGCCCCATGCCGACCACTTCTTCGACGCGAAAGGCAAAATCCAGCGTCGACACCTGCGGTAACACGGCCAGGCGTTGCGCGCGTTGGGTGCCGGTCCAGTGGCTCAACACGTGCGCGTCGAGCAAGACCTCTCCCTCACTGGCCGTCAACTCACCGCACAAAGCGCCGAGCAAGGTACTCTTTCCGGCGCCATTCGGACCGAGCACACCGAGTACTTCACCCGGTTCAAGCTCAAGGGTGATACCGCTGAGCACGGTTTTACGACCACGGCGGATGTGCAGATTGTGCGTACGCAACATCAGGCACGCCCCCGCAGCAGCAGATACAGGAAGAACGGCGCACCGATAAACGCCGTGACGATACCGATCGGCAACTCCGCCGGCGCCAGGGCCAGTCGCGCCACCAGATCAGCGAGCAACAACAGGCTCGCCCCTGCCAACACCGAGGCCGGCAGCAAGACCCGGTGATCAGGGCCGGCCAGCAATCGCACCAGATGGGGCACCACCAGCCCGACAAACCCGATCATCCCCGCCGCCGCCACTGCCGCGCCGACACCCAGCGCCGTGCAAAAAACCAGTTCACGTTTGAGCCGTTCGACATCGATGCCCAAATGCCCGGCCTCGGATTCACCCAGCAACAAGGCGTTCAGTGCCTTCGCCCGACGCGGCAACCACAACGCCACACCGGCACTGATGATCAGCAATGGCCACAGCCGCGCATAACTGGCGCCATTGAGGCTACCGAGGTTCCAGAACGTCAGCGTACGCAGGGTCGCGTCATCTGCCAGATAAGTGAACAGGCCAACTGCCGAACCGGCGAGTGCCGTCAGCGCGATCCCCGCCAGCAACATGGTCGCGACATTGGTTTGCCCATTGCGCCGACCGAGACGATAAACCAGTGCTGTAACACCGAGCCCACCAAGAAACGCGCACGCCGACAACAGATAAGGCCCGAACCATTCCGGCAAGCCACCAAAAAAAGAACCGCCGACAATCGCAATCGCCGCGCCCAGCGCCGCACCACTGGAAACGCCGACCAGACCCGGGTCTGCCAACGGGTTGCGAAACAGTCCCTGCATCGCGACCCCCGACAACGCCAGCACGCCGCCGACCGCCAGCCCGAGCAAGGTTCGCGGCAGACGAATCTGCCCGAGAATCAGCTCAGCCTGCTCCAGCCCTTCCGGTGCCAGCGGTACGCCGATCATGCGCAACGCCGCGCGCAACGTATCGAACAGTGGCAGGCTGACCGGGCCAAGCGCCAACGACAACCAGATCGCCAGCAGACACAGAAGTGTCAGGCCGATAAACAGGCTGCGGGGTTTTACCAGTGTGGTCATTGGCCGCTCTTGGCCGGGTAAAAACCGTCAGAAAGGGTTTTCAGCGCTGCCGGCAAACGTGGTCCGAGCCCACCGACCAACAGGGTTGGATCGAGCTCCAGCACCCGCCCGGCCTTGGCCGCGCGGCTGGAGTTGAGAATAGGGTTTTCCTTGAACAACGCAGTTTTGGCCGCCTCACCGGTTAACGCCCGGTCGGAGAACACCAGCACTTCTGGATCGAGGCTGGCGAGGGATTCCACGGAAAACGGCTTGTACCCGGTGTGGGTGGCGAGATTACGCCCGCCTGCCTGTTGCAGCAGCCAGTCAGCGGCGGTGTCCTTGCCAGCAATCAGCGGCTTGCCACCGGCATGCCCGAGCAACAGCAGCACACCCGGCGCCTTTAGTCTGGATTGCGCTTCAGTCACCCACGTTTTTTGCGCGTCGAGTTGCTGTTGATAACTTTGCAGCAGTTGAGCGGCCTGTTTTTCCGCTCCAAGTAGCTGGCCCAGATGGGAGACGTTTTTCTCCAGTGTCGGCAGATCCGGTTGAGCCGAGAACAATTCCACCTGAACCTTGGCCGCTTTCACCTGCGCCAGCACTGGTGGCGGGCCCATTTCCTCGGTACCGATCAGAATGTCCGGACGCAAACTGAGGATGCCCTCCGCAGACAGACTGCGCTGATAGCCGATGCTCGGCAGAGCCTTCAACGTTTGCGGATGCTGACTGGTGGTATCGACGCCGACCAGTTTCGACTCGCCACCCAGCGCACTGACCCACTCCGACAGCGAACCGCCGGCACTGACCCAGCGTTGCGGCAAATCAGCCGCTGCAGCCTGGTGACTGACGAAAAGTCCGACACACAGCACAGCAACGCGGGTACTCAGGCGCATACACAGCTTCCTTGAACAAGGTTTTCCCGGGCGTCAGGATGTCAGGCCAAGTATCCTCGGCATCTGTCCGGCGCCTTCGGGTGAAGGCCGCCATTTGATAATTGTTTGCATTTAAACGTCAAGCTCGGACATATCCCGACACGACACTAGAGGATAGCCATGAAGTTTCTCTGCGCGGGCGCCGCTCTGGCCGAGGCCGGCAGTCGCGGTTTTGATGTCGACGGGAAAAAACTGTTTGCCGTGCGTCGCGAAGGTCAGGCGTATGTCTATCTCAATCGCTGCCCGCACCGCGGTGTAGGGCTGGAATGGCAACCCGACCAGTTTCTCGACCCGAGCAATAGCCTGATCCAGTGCGCCACTCACGGCGCACTGTTTCTGATCGAGGACGGTGAATGCGTTTCAGGGCCCTGCGCCGGACAATCGCTGACGGCCATACCTTGCCGCGAAGATGCGCAAGGCCTGTGGATAGATGTTTAACCGTTAAGCAGCACATCAAGGCGGCGGTCGATCACCATTTCTTCATGGCTCAGGCGAACCCCGTAAGCCAAAACCTCAACACCACAGGCGACCGCCTCACGCAACGCCTCGGCATAGGCCGAATCGATTTCTTCGGCCGGACGCACTGCCTCAATTCCGCTGAGATTCACGCAATACAACTGCACTGCACGAATCCCATCCCGCGCCAGATGCGCCAGCTCACGCAAATGCTTGGCGCCGCGCTGGGTGACAGCATCGGGAAACGCCGCCACGTTCGTGCCATCGAAACCCAGCGTGACGCTTTTCACTTCCACGTAAGCCGGGCCGCTCGGGTATTCGAGGCGAAAATCGATGCGGCTTTTTTCCTGTCCGTAAGCCACTTCGCGCTTCAACGCGGTAAAGCCGTTCAACTCGGTAATGACGCCGGCCTGCAACGCCTCTTCAACCAGTCCATTGGCTCGTGCGGTATTCACGCAGAACAAGCGTCCTTGCGGGGTTTCACCGATTTCCCAAGTGCCGGGTAATTTGCGCTTCGGGTCGTTGGATCGGCTAAACCAGACCTGCCCGCCCTCGACCTGACAATTGAGCATCGAACCGGTGTTCGGGCAGTGAATAGTCAGCAACTCGCCGTTAACGGTCTCGATATCGGTGAGAAAACGCTTATATCGGCGGATCAGTCGCGCCTCTTCCAGAGGAGGATAAAACCGCATCAGGCTTGCCAGCTCTTCAAGCCACGGGCAATCCGCTCCACCGCTTCCTGTAAGCGAGGGAGGTTTTGCGTGTAGGCAAATCGCACATGGTGACTGGCCTGATAACGGCCAAAATCGAGCCCCGGGGTAAACGCAACGTGCTCGGTTTCGAGGAAATGACGGCAGAACGCGAAGGCATCGCCGCCGAACTTGCTGATATCCGCGTAGAGATAAAACGCGCCTTCCGGTTCTACCGCGATGTTGAACCCCAACTCGCGTAATGCCGGCAGCAGGAAATCTCGACGTCGGCCGAATTCGGCTCGGCGCTCCTCAAGAATCGCGATGGTATCCGGCTCGAAACACGCCAGCGCCGCGTACTGGGCCATGCTCGGTGCGCTGATGTAGAGGTTCTGTGCGAGTTTTTCCAATTCACTGACCGCCGCATCCGGTGCGACCAACCAGCCGAGACGCCATCCGGTCATGCCGAAATATTTGGAGAAACTGTTGAGCACAAAAGCGCTGTCATCAACTTCCAGAACGCTGGCCGCATCGGTGCCGTAAGTCAGGCCGTGATAGATCTCATCCACCACCAGATGCCCGTGTCGCGCCTTGATGGCTGTGGATAACCCGGCGAGTTCATCGCGAGTCAGGATCGTCCCGGTCGGGTTGGCCGGCGAGGCCACCAGTGCGCCGACGCTGTCGTGATCCCAGTGCCGCTCGACCAGGTCCGGAGTCAGTTGGTAACGCACCTCCGGCCCTACCGGAACAAGCTGCGCCGCGCCTTCGACCAAGCGCAGGAAGTGCCGGTTGCACGGATAACCCGGGTCCGCCAGCAACCAGTGTTTACCGGGATCGACCAGCAGAGCACTGGCCAGCAGGAGGGCCCCGGAGCCACCCGGTGTGATCAGGATGCGCCGCGGATCAATGTTCAAGCCGTATCGCGACTGATAAAAACCGGAAATCGCTTCGCGCAGCTCGGGAATACCGCGCGCGGCGGTGTAGCGCGTCTTGCCCGCCGTCAGCGCGGCATGCCCCGCCTGGATGATCGGCTCGGCCGTGGTGAAGTCCGGCTCGCCGATTTCCAAGTGGATCACATCGTGCCCTTCAGCCTGCAATTCATTGGCCCGCGCCAGCAGCGCCATCACATGGAACGGTTCGATCGCACGACTGCGCGCACTGTAGGGCTGAGCCATTGGCCTTCCTTCGACGAGGGAAAAGAAACGATTCTACCCATCTGCCGGAACGAGCGAGAACCCGTAGCGGTCACAGCCACAAGAACGCTGGACTGTAACGATAAGAACGTACGCTCCAGGATTGACTAAAATCAGTGATTGAACAGGTCTTCAACACCGCCAGACATGGCTTGGCAAACATTTCCAGGCACCGTCGGCCGCAGCCTCGACATCCGGGAGTAGCGCGGGCCGAATTGATCTGGTAAGTTCGCCCGCTTGCAGCCGCAGGGCCGGCAGGTGTCGGTGATGGAGCAATCCTGCGCAATGGATTACAAGAGTAGAGGCGGTCCATTTCATGCCCACCCAAGCAAAGCAACAGGCTAATCCGACCGTCAGCGGTTTCGAACCTTATGTTCAGGCCAAAGACGAAGAGTACATGGGCGCCCCAATGCGGGCCCACTTCACCAAGATCCTGAACAAGTGGAAGCAGGACTTGATGCAGGAAGTCGACCGTACTGTCGACCACATGAAAGACGAAGCGGCCAACTTCCCTGACCCGGCCGACCGTGCCAGCCAGGAAGAAGAATTCGCCCTGGAACTGCGCGCCCGCGATCGCGAGCGCAAGCTGATCAAGAAGATCGACAAGACGCTTGATCTGATCCAGAACGAAGATTACGGCTGGTGTGAATCCTGCGGCATCGAGATCGGCGTCAAGCGCCTCGAAGCCCGTCCTACCGCCGACATGTGCGTCGACTGTAAGAACCTGGCTGAAATCAAGGAAAAGCAGGTCGGCAAGTAATATCGACCTGAACGAAAAACGGAGCGTGCGAACGCTCCGTTTTTGTTTCTGCCGTTTGCTATCTGCTTTTGTGGGAGCGGCCCTGCTCGCGAAAACGCTGTGTCATTCAGCATTTAATTGTCTGACACTGCGCTTTCGCGAGCAGGCTCGCTCCCACAGTGGCCGCCGCAAGTCCTCAAAAGTACTATCGCATTCATGACTGCCAAGACTTCCCCCGCCTACATCGGCCGCTTCGCCCCGACACCCAGTGGCCACCTGCACTTCGGCTCGCTGGTCGCTGCCCTCGCCTCTTACCTGGACGCGCGTTCGGTCGGCGGCCGCTGGCTGGTGCGCATGGAGGATCTCGACCCGCCGCGCGAAGAGCCCGGCGCGCAGGTAGCGATCCTCAAGGCCCTGGAAAGCTACGGCTTTGAATGGGATGGCGACATGGTGCGCCAGAGCGATCGACACGACGCTTATGCCCAAGTGCTCAACAGCCTGTTCAATCACGGCCTGGCCTACGCCTGCACCTGCTCGCGCAAGCAATTGGAGCCGTATCACGGGATTTATCCGGGGTTGTGCCGCAACGCCGGCCACGACCAGCAAGACGCGGCGATCCGCCTGCGCGTGCCGGAGCTGGAATATCACTTCATTGATCGGGTGCAGGGCGAATATCGCCAGCATCTGGGCCGCGATGTCGGCGACTTTGTGATTCGCCGTCGCGACGGCCTCTATGCCTACCAACTGGCCGTAGTGCTCGACGATGCCTGGCAAGGCATCACCGATATCGTACGCGGTGCCGATCTGCTCGACTCCACGCCGCGCCAGCTCTATCTGCAAGAACTGCTGGGCTTGCGTCAACCGCACTACCTGCACCTGCCGTTGATCACCCAACCGGACGGCAACAAACTCGGCAAGTCCTACCGCTCGCCGCCGCTTGAGGCGGATCAAGCCACGCCGTTGCTGCTGCGGGCCTTGCGTGCATTGGGGCAAAACCCCGGCGCGGAACTCGAACACGCCACGCCGCAGGAACTGCTGAAGTGGGGCAGCGCGCACTGGGATGCCACCCGGATCCCGCGCACACTGACCCTGCCCGAAGCGCAACTGCTATGACGACACTTGCAGTCGCGCTGCCATCCGTTACCATCGCCGCACGTTTTCGGGCACGCGCATAAAAAAGAGAGGCCGGGATGTACATCTATCGCTTGGTCCTGCTTTTGGTCGTGGGGATCTATCTGTTTTCGCCCGCCATCATGGATTGGTGGATCGACGCTACGGGCGCCTGGTATCGCCCCTATCTGCTTTGGCTGATCCTGATTGTCGTGACCTTCATCCTGCAGAGCCAAAAAGATGCCGATGAGCTTTAGCCTGACCCAGATGCTCCTGATCAGCGCCGCCTACCTGGCCGCACTGTTTGGCGTAGCCTGGATCAGTGAGCGTGGAATGATTCCACGGGCGATCATTCGCCATCCGCTGACTTACACGTTGTCGCTGGGGGTTTACGCCAGTGCCTGGGCTTTCTACGGCACGGTGGGCCTGGCCTATCAGTACGGCTACGGCTTTCTGTCCAGTTATCTCGGGGTGTCCGGCGCATTTTTGCTGGCGCCGGTGCTGCTCTATCCGATCCTGAAAATCACCCGCACCTATCAACTGTCGTCGCTGGCGGATCTGTTTGCCTTCCGCTTTCGCAGCACCTGGGCCGGGGCGCTGACCACGATTTTCATGCTGATCGGCGTGCTGCCGCTGCTGGCGTTGCAGATTCAAGCGGTGGCCGATTCCATTGGCATCCTCACCGGCGAGCCGATTCAGAGCCGCGTGGCGCTGGCGTTCTGCGCGCTGATCATTCTGTTCACGATTTTCTTCGGCTCCCGGCATATCGCCACTCGCGAGAAGCACGAAGGGCTGGTGTTCGCGATTGCTTTCGAATCGGTGATCAAACTGATCGCCCTCGGCGGCGTTGGCCTTTATGCGCTGTACGGCGTATTCGACGGCCCGCAACAGCTTGAGCTGTGGCTGCTGCAAAACCAGACCGCCCTCGCCGCGTTGCACACGCCGTTGCAGGAAGGCCCGTGGCGCACGCTGCTGCTGGTGTTTTTCGCTTCGGCAATCGTGATGCCGCACATGTATCACATGACCTTCACCGAAAACCTCAACCCGCGCTCATTAGTCAGCGCAAGCTGGGGTTTGCCGCTGTTCCTGCTGCTGATGAGCCTGGCAGTGCCGCTGATTTTGTGGGCCGGCCTCAAGCTCGGCGCCACCACCGACCCGGAATATTTCACCCTCGGCATCGGCATTGCCGCCAACAGCAAGCCGCTGGCATTGCTCGCCTACGTTGGTGGTTTGTCGGCGGCCAGCGGCCTGATCATCGTCACCACCCTGGCACTGTCGGGCATGGCGCTGAACCACCTGGTGCTGCCGCTTTATCAGCCGCCCGCCGAAGGCAATATCTATCGCTGGCTGAAGTGGACCCGCCGGGCGCTGATCGTCGCGATCATCATGGCCGGTTTCGGCTTCTATCTGATGCTCGGCGCCGGCCAGGATCTGGCCAACCTGGGCATCGTTGCTTTTGTGGCCACGTTGCAATTCCTGCCGGGCGTGTTGTCGGTGCTGTACTGGCCGACCGCCAATCGGCGCGGTTTTATCGCCGGTCTGTTGGCGGGGATTCTGGTGTGGGTGGTGACCATGCTCCTGCCGCTGGTCGGCAATCTGCAAGGTTTCTACATCCCGCTGCTGAACATGATTTACGTGCTGGATGACACCAGTTGGCACATGGCGGCGATCGCCTCGCTGGCCGCCAACGTGCTGATGTTCACTCTGATCTCGCTGTTCACCAACGCCAGCCCCGAGGAAGCGTCCGCTGCCGAAGCCTGCGCCGTGGACAACGTGCGTCGCCCGCAACGCCGCGAACTGCATGCCGCCTCGCCACAGGAATTCGCCACGCAACTGGCCAAACCGCTGGGCGCCAAGGCTGCGCAGAAAGAAGTCGAACAGGCGCTGCGTGATCTTTATCTGCCGTTCGATGAACGCCGCCCGTACGCCTTGCGCCGTTTGCGCGACCGTATCGAAGCCAACCTTTCCGGTCTGATGGGCCCAAGCGTCGCTCAGGACATGGTCGAAACCTTCCTGCCGTACAAGGCCGGCGGCGAAAACTACGTGACCGAAGACATTCACTTCATCGAAAGCCGCCTCGAGGATTACCACTCGCGCCTCACAGGTCTGGCCGCCGAACTCGATGCCCTGCGCCGCTACCACCGCCAGACCTTGCAGGAACTGCCGATGGGCGTCTGCTCGCTGGCCAAGGATCAGGAGATCCTGATGTGGAACAAGGCCATGGAAGAACTCACCGGGATCGCTGCGCAACGCGTGGTCGGCTCGCGCCTGAGTACCATTGGCGATCCGTGGAAAGAATTGCTCCAGGGCTTCATCAACCTGCCCGATGAGCACTTGCACAAACAACACCTGGCCCTCGACGGCCAGACGCGCTGGCTCAATCTGCACAAAGCAGCGATTGACGAACCGCTGGCCCCAGGCAACAGCGGTCTGGTGCTGCTGGTCGAAGATCTCACCGAAACCCAGATGCTCGAAGACAAACTGGTGCACTCCGAGCGCCTGGCCAGCATCGGTCGTCTTGCTGCGGGCGTGGCCCATGAAATCGGCAATCCGATCACCGGTATCGCCTGTCTGGCGCAGAACCTGCGCGAAGAACGCGAAGACGATAGCGAGCTGACCGAAATCAGCGGGCAGATTCTTGAACAGACCAAACGCGTGTCACGCATCGTCCAGTCGCTGATGAGCTTCGCCCATGCTGGCAGCCATCAGCACAGCGACGAGCCCGTTTGTCTGGCCGAAGTCGCGCAGGATGCGATCGGGCTGCTGGCGTTGAACCGGCGTAATTTCGAAGTGCAGTTCTACAACCTCTGCGATCCCGATCACTGGGTCGAAGGCGATCCGCAGCGCCTCGCCCAGGTGCTGATCAATCTGCTCTCCAACGCCCGTGACGCCTCCCCGCCGCACAGCGCGGTGCGGGTCAAGAGTGAAGCCGGCGAACACACGGTCGACCTGATCGTGGAGGACGAAGGCAGCGGTATTCCGAAGAACATCATGGACCGATTGTTCGAACCCTTCTTCACCACCAAGGATCCTGGCGAAGGCACCGGTCTGGGCCTTGCACTGGTCTATTCCATCGTTGAAGAGCATTATGGACAAATCACCATCGACAGCCCGGCTGATGTACAAAGCCAACGCGGCACCCGTATCCGGGTGACCTTACCGCGTCATGTCGAAGCGACGTCCGCTGTGAACTGAGACCGTCGAGAGTATCGAATCAATGCCGCACATTTTGATCGTCGAAGACGAAACAATTATCCGCTCCGCCTTGCGCCGCCTGCTGGAACGTAACCAGTACCAGGTGAGCGAAGCCGGTTCAGTGCAGGAAGCACAAGAACGCTTCACCATTCCAACGTTCGATCTGATCGTCAGCGATCTGCGCTTGCCGGGCGCCCCTGGCACCGAGCTGATCAAGCTTGGCCAAGGCACGCCGGTGCTGATCATGACCAGTTACGCCAGCCTGCGCTCGGCGGTGGATTCGATGAAGATGGGCGCGGTGGACTACATCGCCAAGCCTTTCGACCACGATGAAATGCTCCAGGCTGTCGCGCGAATCTTGCGTGATCGTCAATCGGCGCCTGCTGCGGGTGAGACGGTTACCGCCAAAACCGCCAATAGCGGCGGCAAGTCCGCCGTCGACAACAGCAATGGCGAAATCGGCATCATCGGCTCGTGCCCGCCCATGCAGGACCTTTACAGCAAGATCCGCAAAGTCGCCCCGACCGATTCCAATGTGCTAATCCAGGGCGAGTCCGGCACCGGTAAAGAGCTGGTGGCGCGCGCCCTGCACAACCTGTCGAAACGCGCCAAGGCGCCGATGATCTCGGTGAACTGCGCGGCCATCCCGGAAAGCCTGATCGAATCCGAACTGTTCGGCCACGAAAAAGGCGCGTTCACTGGCGCCAGCGCCGGGCGCGCTGGCCTGGTCGAAGCCGCGGACGGTGGCACGCTGTTCCTCGACGAGATCGGCGAACTGCCACTCGAAGCCCAGGCCCGCTTGCTGCGTGTGTTGCAGGAAGGCGAAATTCGCCGGGTGGGTTCGGTGCAGTCGCAGAAGGTCGATGTGCGCCTGATCGCGGCGACTCACCGGGACCTCAAGAGCCTGGCGAAAATCGGCCAGTTCCGCGAAGACCTTTATTACCGCCTGCACGTGATCGCATTGAAACTGCCGGCCCTGCGTGAGCGCGGTGCTGACGTTAACGAGATCGCCAGCGCCTTCCTCGCACGCCAGAGTGCGCGCATCAACCGTACCGACCTGACATTTGCCGCGGATGCCGAACAGGCCATCCGTCACTATTCCTGGCCGGGTAACGTGCGCGAGTTGGAAAATGCTGTGGAGCGCGCGGTGATTCTCAGCGAGAGTCCGGAGATTTCCGCGGAGCTGCTGGGCATCGACATCGAGCTGAGCGATCTGGAAGACGACGAGTTCATCGGCCTGCCACCGCAAACGAGCGGTAACGCCAGCAACAGCAGCCACGAGCCGACTGAAGATCTGTCGCTGGAGGACTACTTCCAGCACTTCGTCCTCGAGCATCAAGACCACATGACCGAGACCGAACTGGCGCGCAAACTGGGCGTCAGCCGTAAATGCCTGTGGGAACGGCGTCAGCGTCTGGGCATTCCACGGCGCAAGACCGGGGTTGCCAGCGAGAGCTGAACGTTACCTGCCGAGTGTGCGGGTAACGTTTAAAGATGTGAAAAAACTGTTACCTCAGTCCATTCACGTAACAGAAGCCGGGGTTATCGGTAACGAAACCCCGGCTTTTTTTCGTCCCGAAAAAACGGTTATATCGACCTAACCCCTTGTTTTATTGGGCCTCGCAAAAGTTGGCACGCCCCCTGCTATATGTTTGGTACAAGAACAATAACAAGCAATGCACAAGACAATAAAAATAAGACGAATCGACTCACGCACAATAAAAACAAGACGGCGAGAGGCGCAGCTAACTGATTCTTTTGGAGAGGCGTTGTATTTGGGGCTTGCCCCACGACCAGGCCGAGAACAACAAAAACTGTCCTAAGACAGAGCCAGTACTGGTTGGATCGAGAGATCACTGCAATTCAGCGACCAAAGCAATCCGTTTGCTCTTGGCTCCCGATTGGGAGGGTCATGAAGGAAAAGCTTCATGGCGAGGGCACTCAACAAAAACAAGAAGCCCGAATCAATAATAAAAAAGAGCACGCAACTACTTTCTTGGGGAGCTTCGGCTCCCCTTGTAGTTTCTCCCATCTGTAAAAATCGCCCTTTTACTCCCGCTTCACCCTTGTAGCTTGCGGCTTTCAGCTCGAATCTGCTGTCTCCTACACCATCCCCTGACTAAATGCTAGAATCTGCGCCCATCATGCGGTCATTCTTTGGTATGGCCGAACATTCCTTCAAACAGTGCATCCCATGCTGAAGAAGTTGTTCCAGTCATTCCGAACTCCCGTGCGTCGTACGCAACACATCCGTAGCACCCCTGAAGTGCTCAACAGCGGTCAACATTCGCTGCAGAAAACGCAATTCAGCCGCTATGCGGTCAATATTGTCGAACGCTTGCAGGGCGCCGGTTACCAGGCCTATCTGGTCGGCGGTTGCGTGCGTGACATGCTTTTGGGCATCACGCCCAAGGATTTCGACGTCGCCACCAGCGCCACGCCTGAGCAAGTCCGCGCCGAATTCCGCAATGCGCGGATCATCGGCCGCCGCTTCAAACTGGTGCATATCCATTTCGGTCGCGAAATCATTGAAGTCGCGACCTTCCGCGCCAATCACCCCGTAAACGAAGACGATGAAGACAGTAATCAGTCTTCGCGTAACGAAAGCGGGCGGATTCTGCGCGACAACGTCTACGGCACTCTGGAAGAAGACGCGCAACGCCGCGACTTCACCATCAACGCCCTGTATTACGATCCGGTCAGCGAGCGCATTCTCGATTACGCCAACGGCGTACACGACATTCGCAATCACTTGATCCGCCTGATTGGCGATCCAAAGCAGCGTTACCAGGAAGACCCGGTACGTATGCTGCGGGCCGTGCGTTTCGCCGCCAAGCTCAATTTCGGCATCGAAAAACACACCGTTCAGCCGATCCGCGAACTGGCACCGATGCTGCGCGAGATTCCCTCGGCGCGCCTGTTCGAAGAAGTGCTCAAGCTGTTCCTCTCCGGACACGGTGCGATCACCTTCGAGATGCTGGTCGATCTGCAACTGTTCGCCCCGCTGTTCCCGGCCAGCGCCGACGCACTGGATCACAACCCGGATTACACCCACACGCTGATCAGCGAAGCGCTGACCAACACCGACTTGCGCATCAAGCAGAACAAACCGGTGACCCCGGCGTTCCTGTTTGCCGCGATGCTGTGGCCCGCCCTGCCGGCCCGCGTTTTGCGTCTGCAAGAGCGTGGCATGCCGCCGATTCCGGCAATGCAGGAAGCCGCGCACGAGCTGATCGCCGAACAGTGCCAGCGCATTGCGATTCCAAAGCGCTTCACCATGCCGATCCGCGAGATCTGGGACATGCAGGAGCGCCTGCCACGGCGCAGCGGCAAGCGTGCCGACTTGTTGCTCGACAACCCGCGCTTCCGCGCCGGTTACGACTTCCTGCTATTGCGTGAAAGCGCTGGCGAGCAGACCGACGGCCTGGGCGAATGGTGGACTGACTATCAGGATGCCAACGACAGCGAACGTCGCGACATGATCCGCGACCTCAGCGGCAAGGGTGACGATGCCAGCGGTGCTCCGCGCAAACGTCGTCGCAGCGGCGGTTCCAAGCGCAAGCGCGCCGGTGCGCCGAGCGCCACAGGCGAGTAAGGCATGGAACGCATCTACATCGGCATGGGCAGCAACCTCGCTGACCCTGCCGAACAATTGCGCAGCGCGGTCGACGCGCTGGGGCAATTGCCGCAGACCGCACTCGTCGGCGTTTCCGCCTTCTATCAAAGCGACTCGCTGCTGCCGGGCCAACCGCGTTACACCAACGCGGTCGCCGCGCTCGACAGCGCATTGGCCCCGCTGGATCTGCTCGACGCGCTGCAAGCCGTCGAAAACGATCAGGGCCGCGAACGTCTGGAGCGCTGGGGTCCGCGCACGCTGGATCTGGATATTCTGCTGTTCGGTGATCGACTGATCGACGAACCACGACTGAAAGTCCCGCACTACCAGATTCAGGAACGCGCGTTCGTCCTGTATCCGATGGCCGAACTGGCTCCAGCCGATTTGCTTCTTGCCGATGGCCGTAGCCTCGCCGGTCTGCTGGCCGCCTGCCCGTTCGTCGGCCTGGAACGCCTCCCTCAAGCCTGAAACAAATCCCCCTGTAGGAGCTGCCGCAGGCAGCGCCTACATGGATAGCGTGCGGCATCGCTATTTTTGTCGGACAAAAACCCCGCGAATCAGCCCCGCCGCGCCGCTGAATCGCATCAGTAACGCCGGTAACACTCCCCTCGTAACAACGCGGTAACACACACAATTGACTTCCGCTTGGCTCCTCACGACTATAGGCGTCCCGCTGCCGCCAACCCGGCACATACGGGCGCAATCCAGGCCTTATAAGCACGACAAAAGACCGTGCGCCTGAGTAGATGAAGAATCACGCGCGTTACTCGCAGTAGTTTCCAGAGCGCCTGAACGAGGATTTTTTACATGCCAGCCATCACCCTGACCACGCTCCAGAGCCTCAAGCAGAAAGGTGAAAAGATCACCATGCTGACCTGCTATGACGCGACTTTCGCCCACGCCTGCAACGAGGCCGGTGTCGAAGTGTTGCTGGTGGGCGACTCACTCGGCATGGTCCTGCAAGGTCACGACAGCACCCTGCCGGTGACCACCGCAGAAATGGCCTATCACACTGCCTGCGTCAAACGCGGCAACCGCGATGCCCTGATCATGGCCGACCTGCCGTTCATGGCCTACGCCACTCTCGAGCAAACCATGACCAACGCCGCCATGCTGATGCAGGCCGGCGCGCACATGATCAAGGTCGAGGGTGCATTGTGGCTGGCCGAGTCGATCCGTCTGCTCGCCGAACGCGGTATCCCGGTCTGCGCGCACATGGGCCTGACCCCGCAAGCGGTGAACATTCTCGGTGGCTATAAAGTGCAGGGCCGCAACGAGAACCAGGCGCGGCAGATGCGTGCTGACGCCATTTCACTGGAACAGGCTGGCGCGGCCATGCTGCTGCTCGAATGCGTACCGAGCGAACTGGCTGCGGAAATCAGTCAGGCAGTGAAGATTCCGGTCATCGGCATCGGCGCTGGTAGCGCCACCGATGGTCAGGTCCTGGTGCTGCACGACATGCTCGGTCTGTCGATCTCCGGCCGCGTACCCAAGTTCGTGAAAAACTTCATGCACGGTCAGGACAGTATCGATTCGGCCCTCAAGGCTTACGTCAGCGAAGTCAAAGCCACCACGTTCCCTGGCATCGAACACGGATTCTCTGCATGAACACCGTCAAAACCGTACGCGAACTGCGCGCTGCTGTAGCCCGCGCCCGTAGCGAAGGCAAGCGCATCGGCTTCGTGCCGACCATGGGCAACCTGCACAGCGGCCACGTCGCGCTGGTGACCAAAGCCACCCAACGCGTGGATTTCGTGGTCGCGAGCATTTTCGTCAACCCGCTGCAGTTCGGCGCCGGCGAAGACCTCGACAAATACCCGCGCACCCTCGCGGCGGATCAGGAAAAACTGCTGGAAGCCGGTTGCTCGCTGCTGTTCGCGCCGACCGTCGAAGAAATGTACCCCGATGGCATGGCCGGGCAGACCCGGGTCAGCGTGCCGCAACTTTCCGAAGGCCTGTGTGGCGCCAGCCGTCCGGGGCATTTCGAAGGTGTGGCGACAGTGGTCAGCAAACTGTTCAACATGGTTCAGCCGGATCTGGCGATTTTCGGTCAGAAGGATTTCCAGCAACTGGCGGTGATCCGCGCGCTGGTGCATGACCTGAACATGCCGATCCAGATCATCGGCGAACCGACAGTCCGCGCTGACGATGGCCTTGCACTGTCGTCGCGCAACGGTTTCCTAAGCGAAGCACAACGCGCCGTAGCTCCAGTGGTCTATCGCACCCTGAGCACGATTGCCGAGTCGATCAAGCAAGGTGAACGGGATTTCCCGGCGCTGATCAGCGCGCAACTGCAGCAGCTCGAAGCCGCTGGCCTGCGCCCGGATTATCTGGAAATCCGCCACGCCGTGACCTTGCGTCCGGCGACGGCTGAAGACCGTGATCTGGTGATTCTGGTGGCAGCGTTCCTCGGCACTACGCGGTTGATCGATAACCTGCACCTGAATCTCGATACGCCGACGTAAGCATCACCGCAATACCCAGTGGGAGCGAGCCTGCTCGCGAATGCAAACTGTCAGATAGCCCCGCGCCGCCTGACAGGACGCTTCGCGAGCAGGCTCGCTCCCACATTTGTTTTCGCTCCACTGCTGGTGTGTATTGGCCGTTTGTCGCCTCGTTCCCGGTATCAATGTTAAAAAAGTACAGGGATCGGGTCAGACAAAGTCAAGACAGATTGCAGCGCGAGGTTTACTGTATTCGCCCTGTGTCCAGAAACCGTGACAACGCAGTTGGCCCACGCCCAAACATGGCGTGCAGGCCTGTTCAGTGTTCAAAAGGCCGTTCAAGTAAAAAGGAAAACCGCAGCGATGGCGTATTACCTCAATCCTCAAGACGTTACCGCTCTGCCCGCCTGGCAAGCGTTGAAAGATCACCGCCAAGCCATGCAGGATTTCAGCATGCGCGAAGCCTTTAACGCCGATCCGCAGCGCTTCAATCAGTTCACCCTCAGCAGCTGCGGGCTGTTTCTCGATTATTCGAAGAATTTGATCAACGCCCAGACCCGCGACCTGCTGGTGAACCTGGCCAATGAAGTCGATCTGAAGGGCGCGATCAAAGCGTTGTTCGACGGCGAAATCGTCAATACGTCCGAACAGCGTCCAGCGCTGCACACCGCCCTGCGCCGTCCGGTCGGCGACAAGCTGTCGGTCAACGGCGTCAACGTGATGCCGGAAGTGCACAAGGTACTGAATCAGATCACCGATCTGGTCGGCCGCATCCACGACGGTCTGTGGCGTGGTTACACCGAGAAGCCGATCACTGACGTGGTCAACATCGGCATCGGTGGCTCGTTCCTAGGCCCAGAGCTGGTGTCCGAAGCCTTGCTGTCCTACGCGCAAAAAGGCGTGCGCTGCCACTACCTGGCAAACATCGACGGCAGCGAGTTCCATGAACTGACGCAAAAACTGCGCGCCGAAACCACGCTGTTCATCGTCTCGTCGAAGTCGTTCAACACCCTCGAAACCCTGAAGAACGCTCAGGCCGCACGCGCCTGGTACCTGGCTCAGGGCGGTTCGGAAGCCGAGCTGTATCGTCACTTCATCGCTGTGTCGAGCAACAACGCCGCGGCCGTGGCGTTTGGCATTCGTGAAGAAAACATCTTCCCGATGTGGGACTGGGTTGGCGGCCGTTACTCGCTGTGGTCGGCCATCGGCTTGCCGATTGCCCTGGCCATCGGTATGTCCAACTTCAAGGAACTGCTGTCCGGTGCCTACACCATGGACCAGCATTTCCAGACCGCGCCGTTCGAACAGAACATGCCAGTGCTGCTGGCGCTGCTCGGCGTGTGGTACGGCAACTTCTGGGGCGCGCAAAGCCACGCGATCCTGCCGTACGACCATTACCTGCGCAACATCACCAAGCACTTGCAGCAACTGGACATGGAATCCAACGGCAAGAGCGTGCGTCAGGACGGTACCCCGGTCTCGACTGATACCGGCCCGGTGATCTGGGGCGGCGTCGGCTGCAACGGTCAGCACGCCTACCACCAGCTGCTGCATCAAGGCAGCCAACTGATCCCGGCCGACTTCATCGTGCCAATCGTCAGCTTCAACCCGGTGGCCGACCACCATCAGTGGCTGTACGCCAACTGCCTGTCGCAGAGCCAGGCGCTGATGCTCGGCAAGACCCTGCCGGAAGCCGAAGCCGAATTGCGCGAAAAGGGCATGAGCGAAGACCAGGTGCACAAACTTGCTCCGCACAAGGTGATCCCGGGCAACCGTCCGAGCAACACCCTCGTGGTCGAACGCATCAGCCCGCGTCGTCTTGGCGCACTGGTGGCCATGTATGAACACAAAGTGTTCGTGCAAAGCGTGGTCTGGGGCATCAATGCCTTTGACCAGTGGGGCGTGGAACTGGGCAAGGAATTGGGCAAGGGCGTTTACAATCGCCTGGTCGGCAGCGACGAAACCAACGCTGACGATCCGTCCACCCAGGGCTTGATCAGCTACTTCCGCGGTCGTCACCGCGGTTGATTTGACTGTGTTGCCCACAGATCCTGCGGGCAACACTTATCCACTGTGGGAGCGAGCCTGCTCGCGAATGCGGTTTGTCATTCAGCATCTTTGTTGACTGACACTCCGCATTCGCGAGCAGGCTCGCTCCCACAGTTGTTTGTGGATGACTTGAACCTGTTGACCGCTCGGCGCATCTTTATTCTTCGCACAACAAGAATAAGGAACCGTCATGTTCGATATCAGCACGTTCCCCCAAGCCGATGCCGTCCGCCGGGCTGCTCAGTTGAGTCAGGACGACTATCAGCGCCTGTACCGCGAATCCATTGAACACCCCAGCAGTTTCTGGGCCGAACAGGCCACACGCTTCCTCGACTGGAGCACACCGTGGCAAACCGTTCAGCGCTACGACCTGAAAACCGGTGAAGCCGCCTGGTTTGCCGGCGGCAAACTGAACGTCAGTTACAACTGCATCGACCGTCACTTAGCACAGCGCGGCGATCAAACCGCCCTGCTCTGGGAAGGCGACGACCCTGCCGAATCGGCGCAAATCACCTACAAAAAACTTCATCATCACGTCTGCCGACTGGCCAACGTATTGAAAAGCCGTGGCGTGAAGAAAGGCGATCGGGTGTGCATCTACATGCCGATGATTCCCGAGGCGGCTTACGCCATGCTCGCCTGCACCCGAATTGGCGCCGTTCATTCGGTGGTGTTTGGCGGTTTTTCCCCTGACTCCATGCGCGACCGTATCCTTGATGCCGATTGCCGCACCGTGATCACCGCCGACGAGGGCGTGCGCGGTGGCAAATTCGTGCCGCTGAAAAGCAACGTCGACAAAGCCCTGCAAAGTTGCCCGGATGTCAGCACTGTCATCGTGGTCGAGCGTACCCAAGGCAAGGTCGATTGGGTCGAAGGCCGGGACCTTTGGTATCACCAGGCTGTGCGCGACGTCAGCGACGACTGTCCACCGGAACCGATGGACGCCGAAGACCCGCTGTTCATCCTCTATACCTCCGGCAGCACCGGCAAGCCCAAAGGCGTGCTGCACACCACCGGCGGCTATCTGCTGCAAGCGGCGATGACCTTCAAATACGTGCTCGATTACCGCGACGGCGAAGTGTTCTGGTGCACGGCCGACGTCGGCTGGGTGACGGGCCACAGCTACATTGTCTACGGGCCACTGGCCAATGGCGCGACCACGCTGATGTTCGAAGGCGTGCCGAGCTATCCGAGCAGCTCGCGCTTCTGGCAGGTCATCGACAAGCACAAGGTCAATATCTTCTACACCGCACCGACGGCACTGCGCGCGTTGATGCGCGAAGGTGCCGAACCGTTGAAGGAAACTTCCCGACAGAGCCTCAGATTACTCGGCAGCGTCGGTGAGCCGATCAACCCGGAAGCGTGGGAATGGTATTTCAACGTGGTCGGCGAACAACGCTGCCCCATCGTCGATACCTGGTGGCAGACCGAGACCGGCGGCATCATGCTCAGCCCCTTGGTCAGTGCGCAGCGGATCAAGCCGGGCTGCGCCACGCAACCGATGTTCGGCGTGCAACCGGTGCTGCTTGATGAACACGGCAAGGAGATCAAAGGCGCCGGCAGCGGCGTGCTCGCCATAAAATCAAGCTGGCCGGGACAGATCCGCAGTGTCTACGGCGACCCGCAACGGATGGTCGATACCTACTTCAAGCCCTACCCCGGCTACTACTTCACCGGCGACGGCGCCCGTCGCGACGAGGACGGCGATTACTGGATCACCGGACGTATCGACGATGTGATCAACGTCTCCGGCCATCGTATCGGCACCGCTGAAGTGGAAAGCGCGCTGGTGCTGCACAACAGCATCGCCGAGGCGGCGGTGGTCGGTTATCCACATGACGTCAAAGGCCAGGGCATTTACGCCTTCGTCACACCGATGAACGGCACCGAGCCCAGCAATGAGCTGAAAAAAGAACTGTTGGCCCACGTCAGCAAGGAGATCGGCAGCTTCGCCAAACCGGATCTGATCCAGTGGGCGCCGGCCTTGCCGAAAACCCGCTCAGGCAAGATCATGCGGCGCATATTGCGCAAGATCGCCTGCAACGAACTCGACAGCCTCGGTGACACTTCGACCCTGGCCGATCCGAGCGTGGTGCAAGGCCTGATCGACACGCGCCTCAATCAGTAACCCTTGCGGGCGCGGCCAACCGAGCGCGCCCCACTCCCTCACTGAGTGCTCATGGAATTCATCCGCAGTCGTATCGAAAACCAACTCATGAGCCTGACCGGTCTGTCCCTCGGCCAGCTCGATCTGGAAAACCCCAAGGGCGACCCGGGGCTGTTTGGCCCCGACTCGGTCAGTTGGCAGGTGCACGGCGACTTCAGCAGCATGTTGATCGGCGGCATCAGTGCGCTATTGCTGCAGGCGCTGCATCCACTGGCGCTGGCCGGGGTCTGGGACCACTCGAACTTTCGTGAAGACATGCTCGGACGTTTGCGCCGCACCAGTCAGTTTGTCTCCGGCACCACTTTCGGTTCACGCCGCGACGCCGACTGGTTGATCGAGAAAGTCCGCACCATTCACCTGCAAGTCGTCGGCACGGCGCCAGATGGCCGGCCTTATGCGGCCAGCGATCCGGATTTGCTGACGTGGGTGCATGTGGCGGAAGTCAGTAACTTTCTCGCGGCGCATCTGCGTTATCGCAACCCACAGTTGTCATTGGCCGATCAGGACCGGTATTACGCAGAAATCGCCGTGGTCGCCGAGCGCCTCGGCGCCCGGGATGTGCCGAAATCGCGGCAGGCCGTGGCGGATTATCTGCAACGCATGCGCCCGCAGTTGCTCTGCGATGAGCGCAGCCGCGAAGTCCTGCGCCTGCTGCTCGAAGCCCCGGCCCCCAGCCTGATGGCGCGGCCATTTGGCGATCTGATGATGAAGGCCGGCATCGATCTGTTGCCAGACTGGGCCAGCGACATGCTCGACGCCCGACAGAATCCGCTGCAACGCCAACTGATCCGCGCCAGCGTCAAGCGCAGCGCGCCGATGCTACGCAGGGCGATGCGCAATGGCTCGGTGCAACGGGCAAAGCGGCGGATGGGGCTGCTTCGCTGACGCTCAGAGCTGCAAGCTGCAAGCTGCAAGTTTTGAGCTTGAGGCTTGAAGCTTAGAGCTTGCAGCTCAGTAACTGCTAAACTCCCGCGCCCCAATTCTCTCCAGCAAGGCGCCCGCATGTCTTCCTTGAATCAGGCGCTGCGCGCCGCCCTCGATCAACGTCAGGACTTGCTCTCTGTACTGCACAGCCAGGGCACCGATTGTTATCGCCTGTTCCATGGCAGCCAGGAAGGTGCCGGCGGCCTGACCATCGACCGTTACGGCCCGCAATTGCTGGTGCAAAGCTTTCACCAGACGCTGGAGCGTGACGAGTTGCTGCAACTGCACGCTATCGTCAACCAGACCCTGGGCCTGGAGACTTTGCTGGTCTACAACGACCGTTCCCGCGGCAACTCGCGTATCGACCGCGAAGACCACGTCTACCGTGCCGATGACGCGGCGCTGGTGGATCTGGTCGGTCACGAATGGGGCCTGAATTACCGCGTACGCGGACGCCATGCCGGGCAGGATCCACTGCTGTTCCTCGACCTGCGCAACACCCGCGGCTGGGTCAAGGACCACGCCAAAGGCAAAAGCGTGCTCAACCTGTTCGCCTACACCTGCGGCGTTGGCCTGAGTGCCGCGGCCGGTGGCGCCCGTGAAGTGTGCAACCTGGATTTTGCCGAAGGCAACCTCGCCGTTGGTCGCGAAAACGGTTTGCTCAATCCGCAGTTGCCGGAAATGGAGTTCGTCCAGTCCGACTACTTTCCGGCCATCCGCCAACTGGCCGGTCTGCCCATCAGTCAACGACGCGGGCAGAAACTGCCGAGCTATCAGCGCCTGGAACAGCGCCAGTACGATCTGGTACTGCTCGATCCGCCGGCCTGGGCCAAGAGCGCGTTCGGCACCGTCGACCTGCTGCGCGACTATCAAAGCCTGCTCAAACCGGCCCTGCTGACCACCGCCGACAACGGCGTGCTGATCTGCTGCAACAACCTGGCGAAAGTCAGCATGGATGACTGGCGCGAACAGGTCCTGCGCTGCGCCGAGAAGGCCGGGCGCCCGGTGCGCGAATGGAGCGTGATGACCCCGGGCGCGGATTTTCCGTCGCTGGACCAACAGCCGCCGTTGAAAACCTTGATCCTGCAACTCTGATCACATTGCTTTGCGGCGAACAACCTGCGGGAGCTGGCTTGCCAGCGATTGCGGTGGACCAGGCGACATCTATGTCGAATGATCGGCCGTCATCGCTGGCAAGCCAGCTCCCACAGTGTTTTATGTTTTCCGAAGAATCTGAACAATCCTGTTCTACACCAGGTACTTCGGAACCAGAATCGCGTGCCATACTCCAAGGCACTCCGTTTCCGACAGATGAAGCCGCACATGCCCAAAGGATTGATTCGCGCGATTGGCGCACTGTTGACCGCTCTGGCCCTCTACAGCTTGCTCGGGTTTCTGATTTTACCGGGCATTGCCTTGCGTGTTGCCAACCAGCAACTGGCCAACTACGCAGCGGTGCCTGCGCATATCCAGCGCATCGAACTCAATCCGTTCAGCCTTGAAGTCACCTTGTGGGGCCTGGTCATCGGCGAGCCCGGCAAAGAACAGGTCGGTTTTGAACGCCTGTACGCCGACCTGCAACTCGATAGCCTGTGGACGAAAGCAGTCCATCTGTCCAACATCGAACTGGACAAACCGAAGACCGAAATCCTCTTCGCCAAAGACGGCAAGCTCAACCTGCTCGGTCTTTTCAACATACCCGCCAGTGAACCGACACCCGTCGATCCCGATGCCAAACCGTTTCCTCTGCGCATCGACCAGATCAAACTCGCCAACGGTGTCGTGCACTTTGAGGATGTGCGCCCGAGCGAACCCATCGAATTCCTCTACGACGATCTCAACTTCGAGCTGAAAAATCTCAGCACTCTGCCCGAAGACAGCGCCGACATGACGCTGGTCGCGATTGGTCCCAACGGTGGCCGAATCGACTGGAGCGGCAATTTCAGCCTGATCCCGATCACCTCCGAAGGCACGCTGAAAATCACCGACGGCAATATGAAAGCGTTTTGGCCTTACGTACGAGACGCGGTGCCCCTGGTTCTTGAAAACGGCGTGATGAACCTCAGCACAGAATACAAACTCAATCTGTCGAAACAAACCGAGCTGCAACTGAACAACATCGCACTGAGCATCGCGCCGTTCGCGATCAAGGCACCCGACGGGCGCCCACTGGCGAAACTTGAACGCCTTGATGTCAGCGAGACCTCGGTGGACCTGGCGAAACAGCAAGTGGTGGTTGGCAAGATTCGTAGCCAGAAACTGGAAACCTGGGCCGCCCTTGAGGCTGACGGGCAACTGGACTGGCAGAAACTGTTCGCCAGCCAGCCTTCGAAACCCGCCGCCAAAGCCGCCGCCGAACCGGCCAGCACGCCTGCGACCGCCGACTCGCCAAAACCTGAACCGAGCGCGCCGGACAAGCCATGGCAAGTACTGCTCAAAGATGTGCAGCTGCGCAACTACACCGTCCATCTGGCTGACCGGTCGGCCAATCCACCGGTGACACTGGATGTCACCCCGCTGAACGTCGACCTGCAGGATTTTGACAGCCTCAACGGATCACCCTTCAAGCTCAAACTCGATACCGGGTTAGGCAAGCAGGGCAAGATCCTCGCCGATGGCACGGTCAATCTGGCGCCGGTCAACGCCCAGCTCAACGTTAAAACCCAGGACATCGACCTGCGTGTTGCGCAGTCCTACATCAATCCGTTCATTCGTCTCGAATTGCGCAGCGGCATGCTCGGCAGTGACCTCAAGGTCAACCTCAAGAGCACCGAACCGCTGGCGCTCAGCGTGACCGGCCGCGCGCAGATCGATCAACTGCACACCCTCGACACCCTGAAAACCCGCGACTTCCTCAAGTGGCAGCAAGTCGTTGTGGAAGGCTTGAACTATCAGCATGGCGACAGCCTGTCGATCGACAAGGTCAACCTGTTACAGCCGTACGTGCGCTTCATGATCAACGATGACCGCACCACCAATATCGATGATCTGCTGATTCCGCAGCCTGCCGACAGCGGCACGACAACCGCCGCTGCCAAACCGGCCAGCAAAGACAAACCATTGGGCATTCGCATCGGCGGTATCGCCATCAACGACGGCTCTGCCAACTTCGCCGACTTCAGCCTGACGCCGAATTTCGCCACCGCCGTCCAGCAACTCAACGGCCAGATCGGCACCATCGACAGTCGACAGTCGAAACCGGCCACTGTCGACATCAAAGGCAAGGTTGATCGCTATGCACCGGTGACCATCAAGGGCGCGGTCAATCCTTTCGACCCGATGGCCAGCCTCGACATCACCACCAGTTTCAAACGGGTCGAGCTGACCACCCTGACACCCTACTCCGGCAAATTCGCCGGATACCGCATCCGCAAGGGCCGGCTCAACCTCGACCTGCATTACCTGATCACCAAGGGCCAACTGAAGGCCGAGAACAAAGTGGTGGTCGAGCAATTGCAGCTGGGTGAGAGAGTCGACAGTCCGGATGCGACAAGCCTGCCTTTGAAACTGGCGATCGCGTTGCTCAAAGACGTCGACGGCAAAATCTCCATCGAGTTACCCGTGACGGGCGACTTGAACAATCCGCAATTCAGCGTGATGCCGATTGTCTGGCAGACCCTGCGTAATCTGATCGTCAAAGCCGCTGCGGCGCCATTCAAAATGATTGGTGGATTGGTCAGCGGTGGCGGCTCCCAGGATCTCGGCACGGTGTCCTTCGCGCCCGGCTCCAGCGAGTTGAACAAGGATGCCGAGGGTGCGCTGATCAAGCTGTCCCAGGCACTCAAGGAGCGTCCGGCCCTGCGCCTGGAAATCGAGGGCGTCGCCGCCAAAAGCAGCGACGGCCCATTGCTTGCCGAACAGCGTCTGGAACGTGAATACCAATACAACTACTACAAGATGCTCCAGCGCCGCGGCGATAAAGTCCCGGCCCAGGCATCCTTGATTGACGTGCCGGACAGCGAGAAAGGCCCACTGCTCGAAGGCATCTATCGCACTCGTCTAAAGACTCAGCCGCCGGCCGAATGGAAGGATCTGGGCAAGGAAGAACGCACAGCGAAAATGCGCGAAGGCGTTATCCAGTTCTGGAGTTCCAGCGATGTGCTGCTGCGTCAGTTGGGCCAGGACCGTGCCAGCAGCATCAAGGATTTCCTGGTGGACAAGGGCCAACTGGCTGACGACCGCGTGTACTTCATCGACACCAATCTGGGCGAGGCTGAAAGCGACGGTCGGGTGGTGACGCAAATGCACCTGGATGCCGAATGACCCATCGTAAATGGCTGGCGGCAATGGCACTGACATTCGTTGCTGGCCAGGCGTCAGCCTCCGATACGTTGCGTTGCGGCAGCCAACTGATCAGCCTAGGCGACCGCGCAAGCGAGGTGCTGAACAAGTGTGGCGAGCCCGTGAGCCGCGATGTACTGGGTTACAAGCGCAGCGCCAATCGGCGGGAAGAGTTTCAGGTCGAGGAATGGACCTACGGCCCGAACAACGGCATGTATCAATACCTGCGCTTTGAAGGCAATCGTCTGAAGCAGATCGATAGCAAACGCGGTAATTGACCCGACACCAAACTCATGTGGGAGCGAGCCTGCTCGCGAATGCAACGCGTCAGTCGACATCTTCGTCGGCTGACGGAGCACTTCGCGAGCAGGCTCGCTCCCACATTGTTTGTTGCGTGCCAAATAAAACGGGCCCCGACACAAAGTGTCGGGGCCCGTAATGATCACATCCATGTGATCGTTCGCATGAACTCTAAAGTTGCGGCAGACGTATTGCTCGGCCCGTCTGTCGCCCCTTCTCCCGGTCCAGGCGAGAAGTCATGCCTTACTCGGCTTTCAGGCCGTCAGCGGATACCGCTTTAACGCCTTTGATTTTCTTGGCGATGGCAACAGCTACGTCTTTCTGCGATTCGGTTACAGCAGTAGTCGACGACAGCGACACAACGCCTTTGTTGGTTTCTACTTTGATGTCGGTACCTGGAATGCCTTTTTCGGTGACCAGGTCAGCTTTGACCTTAGTGGTGATCCAGGTATCGGAAGTATCTTGTTTCATCTCGGTGACTTCACCGGCTGCCAGAGTCATTGGAGCCTGAGTAGCCTGAGCCGATTGTGCGAATGCACCGGAAGCCATGGTCAGGGTCAGCGCGGTTGCAGCAGCGGCAGTGATAGCGAACTTCTTCATACGAGTAACTCCTGTTTTTCTGGAAAGTCTGCTGGATGTCTTGTCAGCAGGGTTACCGTAGATATTGCGAACGCTGTGCCAACTTTTCAGATGACACAAAACCCTTATAAATCAACAACTTATAAATAAGACAAATTTCCGGATTCATGCAAAATGCATGAGTGGCTGAATATTCACATGCAAGTTGCGGCTTTTTGAAAAGTTCCTAAGGCGCTGAAATTATTGAAGCTTTTGTGAAGCGCTGCGCAATGAAAAATGCCCCGCATTGCGGGGCACTTAACCAAAAAACAATGAAAGCCTTATGTACCGCTAGCAGTACAGCCTTTTGGCGAATAGTCAGGTGCAACGGTAGTGCCGCAAGTCCAGAGACCCGCGCCGGTGCCAGAGGACCGAGTGAGCGTGATGGTTTTGTCCAATACTGGGCCTGGCGCATTTTTGATCGTACAAACGATAGTCCCGGCACCCGAAGAAGCTGTGCCCGACGCGGTCACCGAACAGTTTGAGGTGGTAACCGTCGCACTGCCCGCCACGTTAGTCAGTGTGGGATCAGTACCTTGGTTAATGACGTCCTCGAATGGCACTTTCATCGCACTGATCTCTGCCAGCCCCGCCGTCACCTTGGATCGCGCTTGATATTTCGAATACTGCGGCAGGGCGATAGTCGCCAGAATCCCGATGATCGCCACAACGATCAGCAGCTCGATCAGCGTAAAACCTTGTTGTTTTTTCATAGAAACGCTCCATGCATGAGTCGAAATCTCATGATCTGAGAAGAGCAGAGCATAGCCCATGCCAAGCGCCTGAAAGCCCTGCCCACAAAGCGCGAGCAGCGCTCTACGCAGTTTCCTACAGCCCGCAACCGCACTATCTGACACTTTTTGTCACCTGCACCGACCGTGTTTGGCGCTGTCACTTGACTAGGCTATAAGTCATGAACTGCAAGCGTGCGGAATCCCCATGAATGACATCGCTCTGAGCGGTCTGGCCAAGCAATTGGTGCAGGCCGAACTGCTCACGGAAAAAAGTGCCCAGCAGGCCTGGCAACAGGCCCAGCGCAATCGGCTGTCGCTGGTCAGCTATCTGGTGCAGAACAAACTGGTAAAGAGCGCGCAGGTCGCCGAGATCGCCTCCGAGCACTTCGGCATGGCGTTCCTCGACCTTAATTGCCTGGACAAGGAAACCCAGCCCAAAGGCCTGGTCAGTGAAAAACTGGTGCGCCAGCATCATGCCCTGCCCTTGTGGCGGCGCGGCAACAAGCTGTTCGTGGGAATTTCCGACCCGAGCAATCATCAGGCAATCAACGACATCCAGTTCAGCACCGGGTTGAGCACCGAAGCCATCCTGGTGGAGGACGACAAGCTCAGCGATGCCATCGAAAAATTCTTCGACACTCACGCCAGCGGTCTCGAAGACATGGCCGACGTCGATCTCGACGGCCTCGATGTCGAATCGATCGACGACAACAAGCAGGACGCCATCGGCGGACAAGACGCCGACGATGCGCCGGTGGTGCGTTTCGTCCACAAGATGCTGCTCGATGCGATCAAAAGCGGCTCCTCCGACCTGCATTTCGAGCCTTACGAAAAAAACTACCGGGTACGGGTGCGCACCGACGGCATTCTGCGCGAGGTTGCCAAGCCGCCGATCCAACTGGCCGGGCGCATCGCCGCACGTTTGAAAGTCATGGCCAGCCTCGACATCTCGGAACGGCGCAAACCGCAGGACGGGCGGATCAAGATGCGCCTGTCCAAAAGCAAGTCGATCGACTTCCGGGTCAATACCCTGCCGACCCTGTGGGGCGAGAAAGTGGTGATCCGGATTCTCGACCCCTCCAGCGCGCAAATGGGCATCGACGCCCTCGGCTATGAGCCTGAGCAGAAAGACCTGTATTTGGCAGCCCTCAAGCAGCCACAAGGGATGATTCTGGTCACCGGCCCCACTGGCTCGGGCAAAACGGTGTCGCTGTACACCGGGCTGAATATTCTCAACACGGTCGACATCAACATATCCACCGCCGAAGACCCGGTGGAGATCAATATGGAAGGCATCAACCAGGTCAACGTCAACCCCAGACAGGGGCTCGACTTTGCCCAGGCCTTGCGCTCGTTTCTGCGTCAGGATCCGGACGTGATCATGGTCGGCGAGATCCGCGATCTGGAAACCGCCGAGATCGCGATCAAGGCTGCGCAGACCGGCCACCTCGTGCTTTCGACACTGCACACCAACAGCGCCGCGGAAACCCTGACGCGACTGCATAACATGGGCATCCCCGGCTTCAACATCGCCACTTCGGTCAGCCTGATCATCGCCCAGCGGCTGGCGCGCAAGTTGTGCAGCCACTGCAAGAGAGCCATCGAGATTCCGCGCGAAGCCCTGATCAAGGAAGGCTTCCCCGAGGAACGCATCGGCAGTTTCACGATCTACGAGCCAGTCGGTTGCGATCACTGCAATGGCGGTTACAAGGGACGCGTGGGGATTTATGAAGTGGTGAAGAACACAGCAGACCTGCAACGACTGATCATGGCCGAGGGCAACTCGCTGGAAATCGACATCCAGATGCGCCGCGACGGCTTCGACGACCTGCGTACCTCAGGCCTGCGCAAGGCCATGCAAGGCATTACCAGCCTGGAAGAAATCAACCGGGTCACCAAGGACTGAACATGGCGGTCAAGGCAGCGAAAATCAGCGTCTACGCCTGGGAAGGCACGGACAGGAAAGGCAGCAAACTCAGCGGTGAATTAAGCGGGCAGAACCCGGCACTGATCAAGGCTCAACTGCGCAAGCAAGGGATCAATCCGGGCAAGGTGCGTAAAAAAACTGCCTCGCTTTTTAGCTTCGGCAAACGCATCAAGCCCCGGGACATCGCCCTGTTCACGCGGCAGATGGCGACCATGATGAAGGCTGGCGTGCCGCTGCTGCAGTCGTTCGACATCATCGGTGAGGGCTTCGAAAACCCGGCCATGCGCAAACTGGTCGACGAGGTGAAACAGGAGATCGCCGCCGGTAACAGTTTCGCCAACGCCCTGCGCAAGAAGCCGCAGTATTTCGATGAGTTGTATTGCAACCTCGTGGATGCCGGCGAACAGTCCGGCGCCCTCGACACGTTGCTGGAACGGGTCGCGACCTATAAGGAAAAAAGCGAAGCCCTCAAGGCCAAGATCAAGAAAGCCATGACCTACCCCACCGCCGTGGTGCTGGTTGCAGCCGTGGTGACCGGGATTCTGCTGGTGAAAGTGGTGCCGCAGTTCGAGTCGGTTTTTTCCGGTTTTGGCGCCGAGTTGCCGGCCTTCACCCTGCTGGTCATCAGCCTCTCGGAATTCATGCAGCAATGGTGGTGGGCGATACTCGTTGCGCTGGTGGCCGCTTTTTTCGGCACCCGCCGTGCGCTGAAAACATCCCAGGCCATGCGCGATCGCAAAGACACCTGGCTATTGAAGCTGCCGTTGGTGGGCACGCTGATGTACAAATCTGCCGTTGCACGCTTCGCCCGGACCCTGTCGACCACATTTGCTGCCGGCGTGCCGTTGGTGGAAGCGCTCGACTCGGTAGCCGGCGCCACGGGCAACGTGGTTTTCAAGCGCGCGGTATTGCGCATCCGCCAGGATGTTTCCACGGGTATGCAGCTGAATTTTTCCATGCGCACCACCGGGGTTTTTCCCAACATGGCGGTGCAGATGACCGCCATCGGCGAAGAGTCCGGCGCGCTGGACGAGATGCTCGACAAGGTCGCCGGGTTTTACGAGGACGAAGTGGATAATATGGTCGACAACCTCACCAGCCTCATGGAGCCGTTCATCATGGTCGTCCTGGGGGTGATTGTCGGCGGTCTGGTGGTGGCGATGTACCTGCCGATCTTCCAACTCGGCTCAGCGATCTGACATGCCTATCGACGAACTGTTTGCCGTTTACCCACTGGCCTTCGTCTGCACGGCGTTGCTGCTCGGTCTTATCGTCGGCAGCTTTCTCAATGTGCTGGTCTGGCGCCTGCCGAAAATGCTCGAGCGCGATTGGCGCCAGCAGGCGCAGGACGTGCTCGGTCTGCCCGGCGAAACGCCGCTGCCGACCTACAACCTGATGCTGCCGCACTCCGAGTGCCCGCACTGCGCACATCGAATTCGTGCGTGGGAAAACATCCCGCTGCTCAGTTATCTGTGCCTGCGCGGACGCTGCTCCGCGTGTGCAGCGCCGATCAGCAAACGCTATCCGTTGACCGAACTGAGTTGTGGACTGCTTTCGGCGTTTATCGCCTGGCAGGTGGGTTTTGGCTGGCCGGCCTGTCTGTTGATCTTCCTCACCTGGGGCTTGCTGGCGATGAGTCTGATCGACACCGAGCATCAATTGCTGCCCGATGTGCTGGTGCTGCCGTTGTTGTGGCTGGGGCTGATCGTCAACAGTTTCGGGCTGTTCGTGCCGCTGCACGATGCAATGTGGGGCGCGGTGGCCGGTTATATGGCGCTGTGGTCGGTTTTCTGGCTGTTCAAACTGCTGACCGGCAAGGACGGCATCGGTCACGGTGATTTCAAGCTGCTGGCGCTGCTCGGCGCCTGGGGTGGCTGGCAGATTCTGCCGCTGACGATCCTGCTGTCTTCGCTGGTGGGAGCGATTCTCGGGGTGATTTTGCTGCGTGTGCGCGAGCAGAAAACCTCGACGCCGATCCCCTTCGGCCCCTATCTGGCAATTGCCGGCTGGATTGCCTTGCTCTGGGGTGGTCAAATAACCGACTTCTATTGGCAGTTTGTCGGTTTGAAATGAATACCCCTGTGGAAAAACCCTGGATTCTCGGCCTGACCGGCGGCATCGGCAGCGGCAAAAGCGCCGCGGCCCAGCACTTCATCGACCTTGGCGTCCATGTGGTCGACGCTGATCACGCAGCACGCTGGGTGGTCGAACCGGGTCGCCCGGCGCTGGCCAGGATTGCCGAGCACTTCGGCGCCGGCGTGTTACAGGCTGACGGCACGCTGGATCGCGCCGCCCTGCGCAAGCTGATCTTCGAAGTCCCGGAGCAGCGCCGCTGGCTCGAAGCCCTGCTGCATCCGTTGATCGCCGAGGAAATCGCCCATCATCTGGCGCTGGCAAAATCGCCCTATGCGATTCTGGTTTCGCCACTGTTGATCGAATCCGGGCAATACGCGATGACCCAGCGAATCCTGGTGATCGACGCTCCGCAACAACTGCAGATCGAACGCACCTTGCAGCGTGACCAGACCAGCGAACAGCAGGTTCAGGCGATCCTCAAGGCCCAGTCGAGCCGTGAAGACCGCGTGAGCCGTGCCAACGACGTGGTGGTCAACGACCGCGACCTCGCCTGGCTGCACAGCGAGGTCGAGCGCCTGCATGACTTTTACCTGACTTTAAGTGGAGGCCAATCATGAGCCAGATCCCGACCGTAGAATGCCCAACGTGTGGCGCCCCCGTGGAATTCACTCCGGATAACAAATTCCGGCCGTTCTGCTCCGATCGCTGCAAACTGATCGACTTGGGCGCCTGGGCCTCGGAAGAACACAAGATCCCGGTCGCACCGGACGCCGAGGATGAACTGTTTTCCGGCGATTTCGATCCGCGCCACTGATCCCTTCAGGGCCGCATGAAGCCGTAGTCCTGATCGTCGTCGAGGTTTTCCGCCAGAAAGCGCAACTCGTCGGCCAGGTCTTCGGCGTTGCGCACGGTCTTGCTCTGTTGCACCACCGCACTGAGCAAGGCGCGCAGGCTCAACCCCGGATCGAACCCCACCTCTTGCGCCATCTCCAGACTCTTGCGGGTTTCCTGCCGCGCCCACTCGTAAACACTCATGCTGCCGCTCCTGAAGGAATTTGGCCGAGCATGAAATGCCGCGCGCGTGGCGGGTTTGATGTGGATCAAGACTTGGGATCGTCGTCCTTCCAGGGTGCCGAAAGGTAGCGCGTGCGATTGAACGTCTCCAGCCATTCCGGGCTGAACACCACCAGTGCGCTGACCACCATGCCGTTGATGAACGCCTCGGGGAATATGATCAGCCACAGGTAGCCGATGAAGTCTTCCAGCCATTCGGGCATGGCAAACAGGCCGTCGTACCAGAGCAATGTCAGGCTCAGCAGCAGACACAACAGCGCCGACAGCGCGGCGGCGAGAAACCCGGAGCAGAAGATGTACACAAAGGGATTGCGAGGCTGGGCGCGCTCGACGAGGATCGCCACGCACTCGGTAACCAGCACCGGCAGCAGAATAAACAGTGCACCGTTGACCCCCAGTGCCGCGAGATCCTGGCGCCCGAGAAGCACCAGGCCAACTTGCGCCACCAGCCCGCCGAGAATCGCCAGCGGCCAGTCGAGCAGCAATGTCACCGCCGTCATGCCGATGAAGTGATAAGCCACCCCGGTATCGAAATCCCGGCGCACCAGCCACAACAGAAACAGCGCGAACACCGTGCCGAACAACAGATGCTGGCGACGGCTATCACTGAACAACTCGACCCAAGGAGCACGAACAATCGCCCAGAACAGCACCGGCAGATAGATCAGCCATCCGAGCGTCAGGCTTGTGGATGACAGCAATTCGGCGCCGATCATAGGTGATCCTTCGCTGACGCCTGGCGCCGCGCCAGCCAAAGATCGAGCAGCAACACTGTTATATTTTTCACGCGGTTCTCCCGTCGAGGCAGATCTCAGTCTATACCGCCGTTTGCGACTCGCCGTATCACGCTTCTGCGCGTGGCGCGCAGAGAATCCGGAGGAGAGAAAAAGTTACGAAAACTTTACGGGACGAGACAACAGGCCCGCCGATACTGCGCGGCGCTAACAAAAAGGCGTTACATATGTCCATTGCGGTATTACGACTCATCAGCTTCATTCTGGGAATTATTCTGATCACGCTGGCGGTGAGCATGCTGATACCCATGCTGACGCTGGTGATCCATGATCGCAAAGATGATATGTCGGCCTTCCTGTGGTCGAGCTTGATCACAGCGCTGTGCGGACTGGTGATGATTAACAAGGGTCGTCCCGAGAACGTTCAGTTACGTCCTCGCGATATGTACATGCTGACGACCGCCAGTTGGGTGGTTGTGTGCATATTCGCCGCATTGCCTATGGTGCTTATCCAGCACATCAGCTACACCGATGCGTTTTTTGAAACGATGTCAGGCATCACCACAACTGGATCGACCATCCTTACCGGGCTGGACACGGCATCTCCAGGATTGCTGATCTGGCGGTCGATGCTGCATTGGCTGGGCGGGATCGGCTTCATCGGCATGGCGGTGGCTATCCTGCCATTACTGCGGGTCGGGGGCATGCGGCTATTCAAGACCGAATCGTCCGACTGGTCGGAGAAGGTCACGCCGCGCTCCCATGTCGCCGCCAAATATATTCTGGGGCTTTATGTCGGGCTTACCGGTCTTGCCACGCTGGCCCTGTGGATAGCAGGGATGACGCCGTTCGAAGCCATCAACCATTCAATGTCATTGATTTCCACGGGAGGATTTTCAACCTCCGATGCCTCGCTGGCACATTGGACACAACCGTCCATTCATTGGGTGGCGGTCGCTACCATGATTCTGGGCAGCCTCCCTTTCACGCTGTACGTGAGCACGCTTCGCGGCAATAAACGGGCCTTGTTCAAGGATCATCAGGTACGCGGGTTCATCGGCTTTTTGCTCATTACCTGGGTGCTGGTCGGTACTTGGTTGTGCTTGCACAGCGAGTACGGCTGGTGGGAAGCGTTTCGGATCGTGGCGGTCAACGTGACATCGGTGGTCACGACAACCGGCGTAGCACTGGGGGATTACACGTTATGGGGCAGTTTTGCCGTATTGCTGTTCTTCTATCTGACCTTTGTCGGGGGCTGCTCCGGTTCCACCGCTGGCGGTCTTAAAATATTCCGCTTTCAGGTGGCTGGCACGCTGCTAATGGGCAGTCTGAATCAATTGATCCATCCTCGCGCCGTGATCCGAAAAAGATACAACAAACACCCCATCGACGAGGACATCGCCCGTTCGCTGCTGACGTTTTCATTCTTTTTCACCATCACTATCGGGGTGATCGCCATGGGTTTGGCGCTCATCGGCCTGGACTGGACAACTGCATTGAGTGGCGCGGCTACCGCCGTCTGCAACGTCGGGCCTGGCGTTGGCTCGATCATTGGGCCGGCGGGAAACTTTTCCACATTGCCCGATGCTGCCAAATGGCTGCTGACTGTCGGCATGCTTTTGGGAAGACTGGAGATCCTCACTGTCCTGGTGCTGCTCACACCGGTCTTCTGGAAATACTAGTCTCGACAACCAATTGAGATTTATTGCCTAGACTCCTCTTGTCCACCGTGCAAACGCTTTTGAGTCATGAGCCGCACGAGAACTAAAACAAGAGGAACATCTCAATGCTTAAATCATTGCGCAACGCAGTCGTCTGCGCACTTGCGCTGGGCGTATCGGGCCTGGCGCTGGCGGCCGATCCAATCATTATCAAGTTTTCCCATGTAGTCGCCGAGCAAACGCCCAAGGGTCAAGGCGCCCTGCTATTCAAGAAACTCGTCGAAGAACGCCTGAAGGACAAGGTCAAGGTTGAGGTCTACCCGAACTCTTCGTTGTTTGGCGACGGCAAGGAAATGGAGGCACTGCTGTTGGGCGATGTGCAACTCATTGCTCCGTCGCTGGCAAAGTTCGAACAATACACACCGAAATTGCAGCTATTCGACTTGCCGTTCCTGTTCAACGACATCTCGGCCGTCGACCGTTTCCAGCGCAGCCCTCAAGGCCAGGAACTGCTCAAGTCGATGGAAAGCAAGAACATCACAGGCCTGGCTTATTGGCACAACGGCATGAAGCAGTTGTCCGCCAACAAGAAGCTGGTTGTACCGGGCGATGCCCGGGGTCTGAAATTCCGTGTACAGGCGTCGGCCGTACTGGATGAACAATTCAAAGCAGTGAAAGCCAACCCGCGCAAGTTGAGCTTCGCCGAGGTGTATCAGAGCTTGCAGACCGGTGTCGTGAATGGCGCGGAAAACCCTTACTCGAACATCTTCAGTCAGAAAATGCACGAGGTGCAGAAGTTCATCACCGAATCCGACCATGGCTTGCTCGACTACATGCTGATCACCAATACCAAGTTCTGGAATGGCCTGCCGCCGGATGTGAGAGCCGAACTGGACAAAATAATCGTCGAGGTTACCGCTCAGGTGAACAAAGACGCCGAGAAGCTCAACCAGGACGCCAAACAGCATATCGTCGACGCCAAAACCACTGAAATCATCCTGCTGACTCCGGAACAACGTGGCGAGTGGCGTGAAAAAATGAAGCCGGTCTGGGCGAAGTTCGAAGGTGCTATCGGCGCCGACCTGATCAAGGCCGCCGACGCCTCAAACCAGGCTCAGTAAATCTGCCCGCATGTGCCGCCTCAAAAGGGCGGCACCTGTTTCATTGTCGTCACTCGATCGGGAGCAGTTACTCATGAATGCCTTGCGGCGCATCTGGGACCACTTCGAGGAAGGCTTCATTGTTTTCCTGTTGGCGGCAATGACGCTGGTGACGTTCGTTTACGTCATCCTGAACAACCTCTATAGCGTTTTCTACAGCTTCGCTGAGCAATGGCAAGGCGCAAGTGAACCGTTATTCGCGATTGGCGACAGCATCATGGGGATGGCCCAGGCCATGACGTGGAGCATCGCGTTGACCAAAGCCCTGTTTGCCTGGCTGATCTTTTTTGGCTTGTCCTATGGCGTGCGCACTGCCGGGCATATCGGCGTCGATGCCTTGGTGAAGCTGGCCAGCAAACCGGCTCAGCGCATCATCGCCATCATCGCCTGCCTGTGCTGTCTCGCCTATGCGGGGCTGCTCAGTGTCAGCAGTTTCGAATGGATTCAGACGTTGTTCATCGCCGGTATCGGCGCCGAGGATCTCGGTCACTACGGCATCATGCAGTGGCACATCGGGCTGATCGTGCCTGTCGGTTTCGCTCTGGTGTTCATTCGCTTTGCCGAAATCCTCGTGCGCATTGTGCAACACCGTCAAACCGGTTTGGGCCTGGCCGATGAAGCCGCAGATGCGATGAAACTGACCGAACATGAGGATGACAAGAAATGACCATTCTGTTCCTCTTCGTCGCCCTGTTCGTGCTGATGTTCATCGGCGTGCCGATCGCCATTTCCCTGGGTTTGGCCGGTTCGATGACGATCATTCTGTTCAGCCCCGACTCCGTGCGCTCACTGGCCATCAAGTTATTCGAGACATCCGAGCACTACACGTTACTGGCGATCCCGTTCTTTTTGCTGGCCGGCGCGTTCATGACCACGGGCGGCGTGGCGCGACGCCTGATCGACTTTGCCAATGCGTGTGTCGGTCATATTCGCGGTGGTCTGGCCATCGCAGCCGTCCTCGCGTGCATGTTGTTCGCCGCGCTGTCCGGCTCGAGCCCTGCAACGGTCGCGGCCGTGGGTTCCATCGCAATTGCGGGCATGGTCCGCTCCGGTTATCCACAGGCGTTCGGTGCCGGCATCGTGTGCAATGCCGGTACGCTGGGCATTCTCATTCCACCCTCCATCGTCATGGTGGTATATGCCGCTGCGACGGAGACCTCGGTCGGCAAGCTGTTCATGGCCGGAGTCATACCGGGTTTGCTGCTGGGTACCGCGCTGATGGTGGCTATCTATGTCGTCGCCGTCAGGAAAAACCTGCCCGCCATGCCTCGTGCCACCGTTCGTGAATGGTTTACGGCAGCACGCAAAGCCATCTGGGGCCTGTTGCTGATGGTCATCATCCTGGGCGGCATCTACTCAGGAATGTTCACCCCGACCGAGGCGGCGGCAGTCGCGGCGGTCTACTCGGCATTCATTGCACTGTTCGTCTACAAGGACATGACGTTCCGTGAGACACCGAAAGTGCTGCTGGAATCCGCCAAGCTGAGCATCATGCTGATGTTCATCATCGCCAATGCCATGCTGTTCGCTCATGTGCTGACCACCGAGCAAATTCCGCAACAGATCACCGCCTGGGTCATCGGCGCGGGGCTGACGCCGGTGACGTTCCTGCTGGTGGTGAACATCGTATTACTGGTGGCGGGGGCGTTCATGGAGCCTTCGGCAATCATCCTGATCCTGGCGCCGATCCTGTTTCCGATTGCCGTGCAGTTGGGGATCGACCCGATCCACCTGGGCATCATCATGGTGGTGAACCTGGAGATCGGGCTGATTACTCCGCCCGTGGGGCTGAACCTGTTCGTCACGTCGGCGGTGACAGGCATGTCGCTGGGTGCCACCATCCGTGCGGCGATGCCTTGGCTGATTATCCTGTTACTGTTCCTGATATTGATAACCTATGTACCGTGGATTTCGCTGGCCCTGCCAAACTGGCTGGGGATGACGTAACCGGGAAGAGTTTTCCTGGCCACTACTTCGATCACATTTGAACGCTAAGCTTGGCCTATGGATGACTCAGATTACTTACGCCTGCTGACCATCGCGGCCGAGCAGGCCAACGCATTCCTGTCCAATGCCCGCAAATGGGAGCGTGAGCGTTGGGTCTGCCAGCGCCTGCTGCAAGGCCTGAACATTCCTTATCGCGCCGACGAATTCGCGCCTGCCGGCGAGCCGCCGGACGTGCTGTTTCGCGACGCCAACTTCGAAGTATTCTTCGTCCTCGACGAGGGGCGCAGGCTTAACGACGAATGGCGCGATGAACTGCAACGTCGGCGTAGCGCGTTTTCCCTCAGTCAACTGGTGCGCCGCGAAGCCAAGCCAAAGCGGATTCCGGCCAATGAATTCCTCTTGCGCCTCGCGCCGACGCTGCGCAAAAAAGCCCACAACTACAAGGAGCGCGGCATGGATCTGGGCGAGCTGGACATCATCGCGTTCGCCAGCCTCAAGCGCGAAGTGCTGGACCTCAACAGCCACTTTCCACCGCCGACCGAATATTTGCGTCAGGGCTGGCGTTCGCTGTCCCTCGTCGGCCCGACGTTCGCCCGCGTGCTGTTTGCGCACCCCGATGCACCGGACTTTCTGCGCAGTAACCTGGGGCGCAGCATCGTCTTCGATGTAGGGATCAGCCTGTGACACCACTTCAGCAATTGATCGCCGATGTCCCGCAAACCGGCACCGTGCGCTGGATCGGCGTGCGCCCCGAATCCCGTGGACCGATGATCGAACTCGATGCCGTTGAAGCACGCCTTGAAGCCGGACTGACCGGCGACCACGCCCGCCCCGGGGTGCGCAACGCGCGGCAAGTGACGCTGATTCAGTGGGAACATCTGGCCGTGATCAGCGCATTGATGGGACGCCCGCACGATCAACCGGTAAAACCTGAAGATCTGCGGCGCAATCTCGTTATAAGCGGGATCAACCTGTTCAGCCTCAAGGGCAGGCGCTTTCGTATCGGTCAGGCGATTTTCGAAACCACCGGCTGGTGCCAGCCCTGCGCACGCCTGCAGAACAACCTCGGCCCCGGCACCTTTCAAGCGGTGCGCGGGCATGGCGGAATCACCGCGCGAGTGTTACAAAGCGGCATCATTCGCCTCGACGATAGCCTCTGTGTCGAACCGGTTCCGGACAGCGGCTATGCTGCGTTCAACCCCGGTTGAAAACCGCTGTAGCTTCTGCACATTCAGCAACGTCTACCTGACGAGGCCTTTATGACCAGCCGCCTGAAACCCGAAGACCAAAAGCATGTCGAAGAGTACCTGCAACTTTCCCAACACCGTGTCGAGCGCCGGCCTTTCCGGCCTTGGATGCTCCTGGTGCTGGTGCTGGCAGTGACCATTGGTCTCGGCCTGTTGAGCCGATTTATCAGTTACCTGACGCTATGAGCTGCATCGCGCTCGCTCGGGTAATCGCACCGATTTCTTTTAAAAACCTTGCGAGTTATCCCTATGTCCCATCGTATTGTTATTGTCGGCGGCGGCGCCGGCGGTCTGGAGTTGGCTACCCGCCTGGGTAAGACTCTGGGCAAGCGCGGCACGGCCAGTGTGATGCTGGTCGACGCGAACCTGACGCACATCTGGAAACCGCTGTTGCACGAAGTGGCGGCTGGATCGCTGAACTCCTCCGAAGACGAACTCAACTATGTTGCCCAGGCAAAATGGAACCACTTCGAGTTCCAGCTGGGGCGCATGAGCGGGCTTGATCGTGCCGCGAAAAAAATCCAGCTGGCCGCCACCTACGACGAAAACGGCGTCGAACTGGTGCCCGCCCGCGAAGTGGCTTATGACTCGCTGGTGATCGCAGTAGGCAGTACCACCAACGATTTCGGCACTCAGGGCGCCGCGCAGCACTGCCTGTTCCTCGACACCCGCAAACAGGCCGAGCGTTTCCACCAGCAGCTGCTCAACCACTATCTGCGTGCCCATGCCGGGCAGTCCGATGTGGTCCAGCAGATCAGCGTGGCCATCGTCGGCGCCGGTGCTACCGGCGTCGAGCTGGCGGCAGAACTGCACAACGCGGCGCATGAACTGGCGGCGTACGGCCTCGACCGCATCAAACCGGAAAACATGCACATCACCCTCATCGAAGCCGGGCCACGGGTGCTGCCTGCCCTGCCGGAGCGCATCAGCGGGCCGGTGCACAAGACGCTGGAGAAACTCGGGGTCAACGTGATGACCAACGCGTCGGTCAGCGAAGTGACGGCCGACAGCCTGATTACCGCCGATGGCAACGAGATCAAGGCCAGCCTGAAGGTCTGGGCGGCGGGCATTCGCGCACCGGGTTTCCTCAAGGATCTCGATGGCCTGGAAAGCAACCGCATCAATCAACTGCAAGTGCTACCAACCCTGCAAACCACCCGCGACGAAAACATCTTCGCGTTCGGCGATTGCGCCGCATGCCCGCAACCGGGCTCCGACCGCAACGTGCCGCCGCGTGCGCAAGCCGCGCATCAACAGGCGTCACTGCTGGCCAAGTCGCTGAAACTGCGCATCGAAGGCAAGACCCTGCCGGAGTACAAATACACCGACTACGGCTCGCTGATTTCGCTGTCGCGCTTCTCGGCTGTGGGTAACCTGATGGGCAACCTGACCGGCAGCGTGATGCTCGAAGGCTGGCTGGCGCGGATGTTTTACGTGTCTCTGTATCGCATGCACCAGATGGCGCTGTACGGGCCTTTCCGCACGGCAATGCTGATGCTGGGCAGCAAGATCGGTCGCGGGACTGAGCCGCGTCTGAAGCTGCACTGATGCAATACCTGTAGGAGCTGCGGCACACTGCGATCTTTTGACCTGGTTTTTAAAGATCAGGATCAAAAGATCGCAGCCTCGTTTCACTCGAATGCTCCTACAGGGTTTGAGGGTGATCTGCAGAGATGTGTCTGACTGTATCCCGCCCCGCTCTCCCCACCTTCGCTTACAAACGCCCCGCTCCACGACACAGACGCGATACACCGCCACCGCCTAATGGCCCCACCTGAGCACACCTGCTCCGGCTGATCGCCCTTAACGTGTGGTTGCGCTGTGCAACCGTAGGAGAATGCAATGTCCCATCACTCGACTCTCGGCAAAAAATCCATTGGCCTGTTCGGCGCTGCACTGGCGGGAGGCCTGATGCTGTCCGGCTCGGTATTCGCCGCGCAGCCACTGGCTCAGGGCTACATGGTCGCTTCAGCAGAAACCTCGGTAAAAACCCCGGAAGGCAAATGCGGTGAGGGCAAATGCGGCGACGCCTCGATGGCCAAGACTGACAGCGATGGCGACGGCAAAGTCTCGCGCGCCGAGTTCATCAAAGTCGCGCCGAAATCCGACTTCGACAAGATCGACACCAACCATGACGGCTTCATCGATGAGCAAGAGGCGTATGACAACGTGAAAGCCAACTTCGAAGCCAACGGCAAGAAAATGCCCAAGGGTCTGTTCGAACACCTGAAGGATCAAGACGGCGCCTGAGTCGGCTGTAGACAAAGCCGCGTCTTCCTTTGGAAAACGCGGCTTTTTTACGCCCCAAACAAGCACTGTTGCTGTGGGGCTTATAAATGCCGGACAAAAAAAATCCCCGTATCTTTCGATACGAGGATTTTTAATATGGTCGGGGTAAGGGGATTCGAACTCCTGACATCCTGCTCCCAAAGCAGGCGCGCTACCGGACTGCGCTATACCCCGGTAAAAAAAAGGCGACCTTTCGATCGCCTTCTTCGATCAGCGCTTTTGGCCTCTGATCTTAAGATTCGATCCCAGCGTTAACTGGTTTCAAAAATGGTGGGTCGTGTGGGATTCGAACCTACGACCAATTGGTTAAAAGCCAACTGCTCTACCAACTGAGCTAACGACCCAAAAATGGTCGGGGTAAGGGGATTCGAACTCCTGACATCCTGCTCCCAAAGCAGGCGCGCTACCGGACTGCGCTATACCCCGGTTTGAAATTGGCTCCGTGACCAGGACTCGAACCTGGGACCCAATGATTAACAGTCATTTGCTCTACCGACTGAGCTATCACGGAACTACATATTTCAATTTACAACGGTGAAACTTGCAGCTTTCAGACTCCGTTCGCATCGCTGCGTTCGTGTGTCTGAGGCGCGCTATTCTACAACCTAGAACACCTCTGTCAACCCCCTAAATCGCTTTCAAGTTAATGATTTGCAACTTATTTCAGATTTCCGCTCAGTGAGCTGAAACCCTTGTGGGTGACTGACTGCGGGGCGCACTTTACAAGCCTTTTCCTTTCAGTTCAACAGCCTGGCGAAAAAAAGGCCTCGCAATGCGAGGCCTTCCTTATTTTATTGACGCTGCGGATCAGTTGAAAACGATTTCGTCGTTCTCCACTGCACCTGTTGCTGTCGCGCCAGGCAGGAAATGCCCCGACAGGATCAGTTGCGCCAACGGGTTTTCGATCCAGCGCTGGATCGCCCGCTTCAGAGGACGTGCGCCATAGACCGGGTCGTAGCCGACGGCAATCAGCTTGTCCATCGCCTCCGGACTCAGTTCCAGCTTCAGCTCGCGCTCGGCCAGACGGCTGCGCAGGCGGCCCAACTGGATCTCGGTGATACCCGCGATCTGATCCCGCGCCAAAGGCTCGAAGATCACCACCTCGTCGACCCGGTTGATGAACTCCGGACGGAAGTGGGAAGTCAGCGCGTCCATGACGGCCGCACGTTGTGCCTCATGATCACCGACCAGCTCCTGGATCTGCGACGAGCCGAGGTTAGAGGTCATGACAATCACGGTATTGCGGAAATCGACCGTACGGCCATGACTGTCGGTCAGACGGCCATCCTCAAGCACTTGCAGCAGAATGTTGAACACATCCGGATGCGCCTTCTCGACTTCGTCCAAGAGGATCACAGAGTAAGGCTTGCGCCGTACCGCTTCGGTCAGATAACCGCCCTCTTCGTAACCGACGTATCCCGGTGGCGCACCGATCAGCCGTGCCACGGAATGTTTCTCCATGAATTCGGACATGTCGATCCGCACCATCGCCTCTTCAGTATCAAAGAGGAACTCGGCGAGAGCCTTGCACAGCTCGGTTTTACCGACACCGGTCGGGCCGAGGAACATGAACGAGCCGCTCGGACGATTCGGGTCGGACAACCCGGCGCGCGAACGACGCACCGCATTGGAGACCGCCACGACCGCCTCTTCCTGACCGATCACGCGCTTGTGCAACAGGCTTTCCATCTTCATCAGCTTGTCGCGCTCGCCTTCGAGCATTTTCGACACCGGGATGCCGGTCCACTTCGACACGACTTCCGCGATTTCTTCCTCAGTCACCTTGCTGCGCAGCAACTGGTTTTCGCTCTTGCCGTGCTGGTCGACCATTTGCAGGCTGCGTTCCAGATCCGGGATGACCCCGTACTGCAACTCCGCCATGCGGTTCAGATCGCCTTTGCGGCGCGCGGCTTCCAGTTCCTGACGGGACTGTTCGATCTTCTGCTGAATCTGTGCAGAACCCTGCACCTCGGCTTTTTCCGAGTTCCAGATTTCTTCCAGGTCCGAGTACTCGCGCTCAAGACGGACGATTTCTTCCTGAAGTTTTTCCAAGCGTTTCATCGCCGCTTCATCGCTTTCTTTCTTCAGTGCCTGAGATTCAACTTTCAACTGAATCAAACGGCGCTCCAGACGATCCAGCACTTCCGGCTTGGAATCGATCTCCATGCGGATGCGGCTGGCGGCCTCGTCGATCAGGTCGATGGCCTTGTCCGGCAACTGCCGATCAGTGATGTAACGGTGGCTGAGCTTGGCCGCCGCAATGATCGCGCCGTCGGTGATCGCGACTTTATGGTGAACCTCGTAACGCTCTTTGAGGCCACGCAGGATCGCGATGGTGTCTTCTTCGCTCGGCTCTTCCACCAGAACTTTCTGGAAGCGCCGTTCGAGGGCCGCATCCTTCTCTATATATTGGCGGTACTCGTTGAGCGTGGTTGCGCCAACGCAATGCAACTCGCCGCGAGCCAGCGCAGGCTTGAGCATGTTGCCCGCATCCATGGAGCCTTCGCCCTTACCGGCACCGACCATGGTGTGCAGTTCGTCAATGAACAGAATGATCTGCCCTTCCTGCTTCGACAGCTCATTGAGCAGCGATTTCAGGCGCTCTTCGAACTCACCGCGATACTTGGCACCGGCAATCAGTGCGCCCATATCGAGGGACAGCAGACGCTTGCCCTTGAGGCCATCCGGCACTTCGCCATTGATGATGCGCTGGGCCAGACCTTCGGCAATCGCGGTTTTACCCACGCCAGGCTCACCGATCAACACCGGGTTGTTCTTGGTGCGACGCTGCAGAACCTGGATGGTGCGACGGATTTCGTCGTCACGGCCGATCACCGGATCAAGCTTGCCGTCTTCGGCACGCTTGGTGAGGTCGACGGTGTACTTATCCAGCGCCTGACGCGACTCTTCGTGGTTGGCGTCGTTAACGGCTTCGCCACCGCGCAGGTTGTTGATCGCGTTTTCCAGAGCTTTCTTGCTCACGCCCTGGCCGAGCAACAGTTTGCCGAGCTTGCTGTTTTCGTCCATCGCAGCGAGCAACACCAGTTCGCTGGAAATGAACTGATCGCCCTTCTGCTGGGCCAGACGATCAGCCTGGTTGAGCAGGCGCGCCAGATCCTGCGACATATTCACGTCGCCAGTCGGGTTCTGGATTTTTGGTAATTGATCGAGCTCTTTGGTCAGCTCTTTTCGCAGACTGTTGACGTCAAAGCCTACTTGCATCAGCAGAGGTTTAATCGAACCACCCTGCTGTTCAAGCATGGCCTGCATCAAGTGCGCCGGCTCGATGGCCGGATGATCGTGGCCGACAGCCAACGACTGGGCGTCGGACAAGGCCAACTGTAATTTGCTGGTTAAACGGTCTATACGCATGGGGTCACCTTCCTTTTGAGCAGGCCGGACCTGAAAACCATCCTGAATAAAGAAACCTGCCAGATACCACTGTAGATGCGGTCGATTCTGGGAGATTCAAGCGTCGGTGAGTTGATGCAGATCAGAGAGTTTAGCGGGTGAGCCAAACAAGGGAGGCGAAACGACCGGTGCGCGACGCACGGCGGTAAGAAAAGAAGCGCGGATCGGTCACGGTGCAGAAACCGCCACCATAAACAGCCGTGACACCCCGTTCAGCCAGACGCAGGCGCGCCAGCAGATAGATGTCAGCCATGAACTTGCCGGCATTGTCGCTCGGTACGAACGCTTCTGCTGCTTCAGGCAGTTGATTGATGAAGACTTCCCGTACTTCCGGGCCGACTTCAAAGGCTTTGGGGCCAATGGCCGGACCGAGCCAGACCAGCACCTCTGCAGCCGGAACATCGAGGCTGTCGAGAGTTGCCTCAAGCACGCCTGCTGCCAGACCACGCCAACCGGCATGGGCTGCCGCAACACGAGTGCCCGCGCGATTGCAGAACAGAGCCGGCAAACAGTCCGCCGTCATCGCCGCGCAGGCAATGCGCGGCGTTGCCGTCCAACTAGCATCTGCTGTCGCAACAATGCCTGGATCAGCATGAACCACGGCTATCCCGTGAACTTGCTGCAACCAGGCAGGCTTTATAGAGAAGTGATCGGTCAGTCGCCGACGATTCTCGGCAACAGCCTCGGGACGATCATCAACATGATCACCCAGATTGAGGCTGTCGAACGGCGCCTCGCTGACACCTCCCTCGCGGGTGGTGACACAGGCCCTGACGCTGGCCGGCGCAGGCCAGTCCGGCGTCAGCCAGTTCATCCGATGAACGCCTCGCGATCCTGTTTGAGCAGGGTCAGCAGCCAGACGAAATCTTCCGGCAACGGCGATTCCCAGCTCATGCGCTGACCGGTCGTCGGATGATCCAGCTCAAGGAAACGCGCGTGCAGTGCCTGACGCGGGAACTGCTTGAGGGTTTCGACCATGTTCACGTTCGCGGCTGGCGGAATGCGGAAGCGACCGCCGTACGCCGGATCGCCGACCAACGGGAAGTTGATGTGCGCCATGTGCACGCGAATCTGGTGAGTACGACCGGTTTCCAGTTTGACCCGCACGTGAGTGTGGGAACGGAAACGCTCCAGCACGCGATAGTGGCTGACGGCAGGCTTGCCGCCCTCCATCACCGCCATGCGCTGGCGCTGCTGGCCGTGACGACCGATCGGGGCGTTAATCTTGCCCCCGGCGGTGACCACGCCAATCACGATGCACTCGTAGATCCGGCTGACGCTGCGACTCTGCAATTGAGTAACAAGCTTTGTCTGCGCCTGAATGGTCTTGGCCACCACCATCAGACCGGTGGTGTCCTTGTCCAGACGATGCACGATACCGGCGCGCGGGACATTGATGATGTCCGGCACATGGTGCAGCAAGGCGTTGAGCAGCGTGCCATCAGCGTGACCGGCAGCCGGGTGCACCACCAGGCCCGCAGGCTTGTTGATCACCAGGATGTCGTCATCTTCGTAGACGATATCGAGTTCGATGTCCTGGGCGATCCACTCACCCTGAGCTTCCTGCTCGGCAGTCAGTTCAAGGATGGCACCGCCATGAACGATGTCGCGCGGGCGGATGACCGCCCCGTCCACAGTCAGGCGACCTTCTTTGATCCAGGCGGAAAGGCGCGAGCGTGAGTGCTCAGCGAAGAGTTGGGCAGCGACTTGATCGAGGCGTTGGCCGCCCAATTCGGACGGCACCTCTGCGCGAAGTTCAATTTTATCGGACATGCTCTGACTGTGCGTCGGCACAGCTTTTGGTTTCGGCTGCGCGCTTGTGGTTAAATACGGCGTCTTTTGCCCCGAGGCTTTTCAACGGGGCGCTCATCATAACAGGACGGCCCCGCCCAAGACAGCGGCCGTCATAGGGACGCAAGCCGCCATGCAAGTGAAACACCTGCTGCTGATCGCCATCCTCGCATTGACCGCTGCTTGCTCATCGAAGGAAGTCGTAGACGAAAACCTGAGTGAAGCCGAGCTGTATCAGCAGGCTCAGCAGGACCTGGACAACAATAGCTACACCAGCGCCACAGCCAAGCTGAAGGCCCTGGAGTCGCGTTATCCGTTCGGTCGCTATGCTGATCAGGCACAACTCGAACTGATCTACGCCAACTACAAGAACGCTGAGCCGGAGGCTGCAAAGTCTGCCGCGGAGCGTTTCATTCGTTTGCATCCGCAGCATCCGAACGTGGATTACGCGTATTACCTCAAGGGTCTGACTTCCTTTGACCAGGACGTCGGCCTGCTGGCGCGCTTCCTGCCGCTGGACATGACCAAGCGTGACCCGGGCGCTGCCCGCGACTCTTACAACGAGTTCGCGCAGCTGACCAGCCGCTACCCGAACAGCCGCTACGCGCCGGACGCCAAGCAGCGCATGATTTACCTGCGCAACCTGCTGGCCGCCTACGAAATCCACGTAGCCGACTATTACCTGACCCGTCAGGCTTACGTCGCCGCCGCCAACCGTGGCCGTTATGTAGTGGAAAACTTCCAGGAAACCCCATCGGTCGGCGACGGCCTGGCGGTGATGACCGAGGCTTACCAGCGTCTGCACCTGGACGAACTGGCCAACACCAGCCTGGAAACCCTGAAGCTCAACTACCCGGATCACCCGACCCTGCAAGACGGCCAGTTCGTGCCAAGGGTTGCAGAAGCCGACAACCGTTCGTTCCTGAGCAAGGCGACCCTCGGTCTGATCGAGTCGCGTCCGCCACTGCCGCCGGGAGAGACCCGCGCCAACCAGGACGTGCAGAAGCAGTACCAGGACGCGAAAGACTCGATCCCGAACGAGCTCAAGCCTAAAGACGAGAACGGCGACGTGATCGAAGAGCCGGAGCCGGAATCTGCCGACACCGACCGCTCGTGGTTCAGCTACATGACTTTCGGCGTGTTCGACTGATCACACCGGATGCAAAGAAAAGGGAGATCTTCGGATCTCCCTTTTTCATTACCGCCCTTAATAGCGCTGTGCGCTTGTCAGGACCTTGGCTAAACTGCCGAATCATCCGTCGAAAAGCCGCTCATCATGCTTCGTTTATTGTTCTGGATTGCCCTGATATTTGCCGCGATTTGGTTGTGGCGCAAGTTCAAGGCCCCTGCTTCGTCCGCCCAGTCTCCTCGCGAGCAAGATGCTGCGCCGATGGTGCGCTGCGCCCATTGCGGCGTGCATCTGCCCCGCGACCGCGCGCTGAGCCTTCAACAACAGTGGTATTGCAGCCAGGCTCACCTCGAGCAAGGCCCAGGTTCCAGTGATCGCTGAGGCCTCCCACGCCGACAGCAAACAGGCTCAGCGTCTGCTGCGCCTTTATCATCTTTACCGTTTAAGTGTCGGCATCACCTTGGTGCTGCTGATCTCCAGCAACATGGACAACCGCCTGCTGACGTCGGCCAACGACGATCTGCTGCGCAACGGCAGCTGGCTGTATCTGGCGCTGAACATTTTGCTGGTGGTGTTCCTGGAGAACACCCGACGCCCCGCGCAATTGTTCAGCCTGGCGCTGGTCGACGTTCTGATGCTGTGCGGCTTGTTCTACGCGGCTGGCGGCGTGGCCAGTGCGCTCGGCAACTTGCTGATCGTTTCTGTGGCGATCAGCAATACCTTGCTGCGCCGCCGCATCGGTCTGCTGATCGCCGCCATCGGCGCCATCGGCATTGTCGGTTTAAGCTTTCTGCTGAGTTTCAGCCATCCCCTGAGCGCCAACGAATACCTGCAGGCCGGCACCCTCGGCGCGTTGTGTTTTGCCGCGTCGTTGCTGGTGCAGGGGCTGGTCCGGCGGCTGGAGGTCAGCGAAACCCTGGCCGAGCAAACCGCCAGCAAAGTGGTCGGTCTGGAGGCTCTCAATGCGCTGATCCTGCAACGCATGCGCACCGGGATCCTGGTGCTCGACGAACAACGCAGGGTACAGCTGGCCAATCACAGCGCGCAGACCCTGCTCGCGCAATCGCACCTTCAGGGCCATTTGATCGACGATTACTCGACCGCGCTGGTCGAACGCCTGCAACTGTGGCTGAACAACCCGACACTGCGCCCACAAAGTCTGAAAATCCCCGGCAACGGCCTGGAACTGCAGCCAAGCTTCATCGCCCTCGAACAAAGCCCCAATCAGCAAACCCTGGTGTTTCTCGAAGACCTCGCGCAGATCGCTCAACAAGCCCAGCAACTGAAACTTGCCGCGCTCGGGCGTTTGACGGCCGGCATTTCCCACGAGATTCGCAATCCGCTGGGCGCCATCAGTCATGCCGCGCAGTTGTTGGGGGAGTCCGAGGAACTCGATAGCGCGGATCGGCGTCTGACGCAGATTATTCAAGACCACTCCCAGCGCATGAACCGAGTTATCGAAAACGTCCTGCAACTGTCCCGCCGTCAACAGAGCGCTCCACAACGGCTGGACCTCAAGCCGTGGCTGGAAAACTTCGTCACTGAGAGCCGAATGCAGGCTACCGAGCGGCAGAAGATTCATCTGCGGATCAACTCGGGCGACTTCGCCACCCTGATGGATCCCAACCAGCTCACACAAATTCTCGACAATCTTTTACGCAACGGCTGGCGTCACAGCGCCATGCTGCATGATCAGGCCGAGGTCTGGCTGGCCCTGTTCATCGAACCCGAGAGCCAACTGGCGGTACTCGAGGTTCAGGACAACGGCCCCGGCGTACCGCTTGATCAGCAAGCGCATCTGTTCGAACCGTTCTTCACCACTAGCAGCCAAGGCACCGGCCTTGGGCTTTATCTGTCCCGTGAGCTGTGCGAAAGCAACCAAGCGCGCCTAGACTTCAATCCACGCCAAGGCGGCGGCTGCTTTCGCATCACCTTTGCTCACGGACGGAAACAAAGTTGAACACGAGCCCACGGCAAAAAATCCTCATCGTCGACGACGAACCCGATATCCGCGAACTCCTGGAAATCACTCTGGGACGGATGAAACTCAACAGCTACAGCGCACGCAATCTGGGTGAGGCCCAGGCGCTGTTGCAGCGCGAGACCTTCGACCTGTGCCTGACCGACATGCGCCTGCCCGATGGCACGGGGCTGGAACTGGTGCAGCATATTCAGCAACGTTATCCACAACTGCCGGTGGCGATGATCACCGCGTACGGCAGCCTGGAAACGGCAATCAATGCGTTGAAGGCGGGAGCTTTCGACTTTCTGACCAAACCGGTAGATCTCACCCGACTGCGGGAATTGGTCGCGACAGCACTGCGCATGCCCGCCGCTGGCGACGCAAGCACCTCAATTGATCGCCGCTTGCTGGGTGATTCGCCGCCGATGCGCAACTTGCGCAAACAAGTCGACAAGCTCGCTCGCAGCCAGGCACCGGTGTACATCAGCGGCGAATCCGGCAGCGGCAAAGAGCTGGTCGCACGACTGATCCACGAACAAGGGCCTCGCGCCGGCAAGCCGTTCGTGCCGGTGAACTGCGGGGCAATACCCTCGGAACTGATGGAAAGCGAGTTTTTCGGCCATCGCAAAGGCAGTTTTACCGGCGCGGTCGAGGACAAACCGGGCCTGTTCCAGGCAGCACAGGGCGGGACATTGTTTCTCGATGAAGTGGCGGACTTGCCACTGTCGATGCAGGTGAAGCTGCTGCGGGCGATTCAGGAAAAAGCCGTACGCAGTGTCGGCGGTCAGCAGGAAACCGTGGTCGATGTGCGCATTCTCTGCGCGACGCACAAGGACCTCGACGCAGAAGTCGCCGCCGAGCGCTTTCGTCAGGATCTTTATTACCGGCTAAACGTGATCGAATTGCGTGTGCCGCCCCTGCGCGAGCGACGGGATGACATTGAAGTGCTGGCGGCGCACATGCTTCAGCGCCTGGCCAAAGACACCGGCCAACCAGCGGCACTCCTTCATCTGCACGCTTTGGAGGCTCTGAAAAACTATCGGTTTCCGGGGAATGTGCGGGAACTGGAGAACGTGCTCGAACGGGCGCATACCTTGTGCGAGAACCGTACGATCGAGGCTGAAGATTTGCGCTTGAGCGAAGGCAACTGTGCAGCGGATGGCGCGATTGCCGATCTGACGCAGATCGACAATCTGGAAGATTATCTGGAGAACGTCGAACGTAAACTGATTTTGCAGGCGCTGGAGGAGACCCGCTGGAATCGGACTGCGGCGGCGCAGCGGTTGAGTCTTTCATTCAGGTCGATGCGTTACAGACTGAAAAAACTCGGTCTGGATTGAGGGCCCTATCGCGGGCAAGCCCGCTCCCACAGGTTTTCTTGGTGTACATGGGTTCGATGAACACCACGAACACTGTGGGAGCGGGCTTGCCCGCGATGGCGATCTAACAGACGCCTGGACAATCCACGGCTAAATACGGCCTTCAGGCGCATACGCCGCCGGATCAATAATCGGCGCTCGCCCCAGCATCACATCGGCAAACAACTGACACGACGCCGGCGCCAACACCAAACCGTTGCGGTAATGCCCGCAATTGAGCCACAGCCCCTCAAACCCTGGCACTCGGCCAATGTAGGGAATCCCCTCCGGCGAACCCGGACGCAACCCTGCCCAATGCCCCACCACTTCGGCATCCGCCAGTGCCGGCAACAGCTCAACCGCCGAAGCCTTGAGGCTCTGCAGCGCCACATCGGTCGGGGTCTTATCGAAGCCTTCATGTTCCAGCGTGCTGCCAATCAGTATGTGCCCGTCACGACGCGGAATCGCATAGCGCCCCTTGGCCAGCACCATACTCGGCAGAAAGTCAGCCGCACACTTGTAGAGAATCATCTGGCCTTTGACTGGCTCGACGGGCAGCGTCAGATCCAGCGTCTTGAGCAGATCACCGCTCCACGCGCCAGCCGTCAGCACGACCTGATCCCCAGTGATCACGCCAGTGGAAGTCTGCACGCCAACAACCCGCTCGCCCTCGCGAACAAAACCGCTGACTTCACACTGCTCGTGAATAGTCACGTTCGGCAGCGCCAGCAAGGCTGCCTTCAGGGATTTCACCAGGCGTGGATTTCTTACGTTGGCCACATCGGCCATGTAGATAGCCCGCGAGAATCCAGCACCGAGCACCGGCACTGCATCATGCGCCGCCGAGATATCCACAGCCCGCAACGGACGGTTTTCCCGCTCAGCCCACGCCAGCGCGTCGGCTTCGTCGTCCAGATCCAGCCAGTACAAACCCGTGGTGTGGACTTCAGGATCAACGCCGGTGTCGGCAAACAAACGCTCGCCGAGCTGTGGATAAAAATCCTGAGACCAATGCGCCAGGGCGGTGACCGCCGGGCTATAGCGCCAAGGATACAGCGGAGAAACGATACCGCCGCCCGCCCAGGACGATTCCCGGCCGACATTCGAGCGGTCCAGCAGCACCACGCTGCGTACTTCGGAGGCGAGGTTGTAGGCGGTCAGCAGGCCAATCACCCCGCCACCGACAATCACCACTTGCTGTTGCCTGGTCATGTTTGATCCAACCGTAAAAAAGACAGTGAGCGCAAAAGGCGCCCGAAGATAAGCGCCTCAGCGGCCCCAGCAATCCTTGGTGGTCAGCCCGGTGGTCGCGTTGTTCATGCTTCTGACACCGGTATTGGTCAGGGTAAAATCCCCGCACTTGTCGGTGGCCATGGCCGTGCCCGTTTTACGGGCGGCAGTCAGCAGGAAGGTCTGATCAGTGATCGTCGGCGTAAGGGTGTAGAAATCATTGCCCGCGCTCAAACCGGTGATACCGGTGTAGACATTGTTCTTGGTGTAGAAACGTTCGAGGCTCTGTGCCTGCTCCGAGAGCAGCGACACCACTTCGGCGCGGCGGCCTTTCTTCACGTATTCGTTGTAGCTTGGAATGCTGATGGTGAGCACAATCCCGATGATCGCAATCACGATCATGATTTCGATCAGGGTGAAACCTCGGTTGGATCTGCGCATGCCTCAAACTCTCACTTACTGTATTTGTCGCCACATGATACGACGACTGCCGCCGCCGCCCTTTTCAACAATGATGGTGATGGTGCCGCTGGTGTCGGTCATGCCTTTGCGTTTGCCGTCACTGGAGATGAAGTTCAGCGTCGGAATGCCGCCAGTGAATATCACGCCACTGGAGATCGTGTCATTGCTGTCGACCAGGTTGTCGGAATTGGTGTCGAGCACGGCATAGTTGAGCATCTTACCGCTGAACGCATCGAGTTCGACCAGTTTGCCGGTACCGAAACTCGCACAGGGATCGGTGGTGTCGACGCTGGCCGTGGTGAAGACGATACGGCCCAGCACGATACTCGCTTGATTGATGACTCGCTCGCCGGTCAGCACGTTGTTATACACCAGCGGCAAGTACCAGCCCTTCTCCCCCGGATACGTCGTGTCGTTCTGCGTGGTGGTCAGGAATTGCCCGGAACTGCCAGAGAAAGAGCCGGTAATCGCCTGCGGCTGCAAGTTGCTGACAGTGAGCTGCCCGGACCCGCCATCGGCATCCCACACTGAATAGAACGCCTGCAAATCCTTGTTGGTCTTGTCGGCGGTTTCGTTGAATTTACCGGTACCGACGAAGATCTGCTTACCGCCCGATGCGTTGTCCGCCAGCAAAGGCTGCGCCGTGATCGGCTGCGTCGCCCCGCCCGCCGTGGTGAACAGCGGCTTGCCGGAAAACGCCACGCCCCAGCTGTCGGGCGCAGTGGCGCTGAGGTCGAATTTCCACAACCGCCCTTTCAAGTCACCGCCATAGGCAGCCTGCACCACATTTTGCGAGTTGACCTTGAGCTTCACCGAGGACAAACCGTTACTGGTGTCCGTACTGTCGACAACGATCTTTTTGATCAACGAACCGTCGCGTACATCCAGCACATACAGCGCTGCCAGCCCCGAATTGCTGCCATAACCATTGGAGATAAACGCCGCCCAGCGACCATCGACCAAGCGTGCCACTTCCGGTCGCGCATAGGCATAACCCAGATCATTAAAAGCGTTGCCGGTGTTGGCGATGGTCGGTGCGCTGACTTCCCACAACGCACGCATGACGTTGCCTGCGGAAGCATCGAACAGTTGCAGCGCGTAAAAGGTTTTGCCACCCGCTCCGGTGCCGCCAATGGCCAGGGTTTTCCAGGCGTTGTTGAGTTGCGCGTCATACACGCCGACCTGGCCGTCGACCAGAAACTTGTGGCTGACGCCATTGATGTAGTTCGGGTCGGCGATCAAGCGCAACGACGGCAACACACTGGATGGCATGTAAGCGTAACGCCGGGTGCCATTGGCCGAATTGATGACGTTGACGAAACCATCGTTGGCATTCACCACCAGGCTGGCGCTCATGTTCGCCGCTTTGGTCGTCAGGTAAGTGCTGTAAGTGGTGTCGCCCGACAGGTCGGAGGCGGTTTTGTCCGCAGGCGAGGCCAGCACCAATGGCGAGTTGATGATGTCGCCGAGCAATACGCTGCGCACCTTGAGCCCGCTCTTGTTGGTGCCCTTGCTCCACTCCACCAGATCAATGCCGGTGATACCGGTGGGCAGGCCCTGGCTGAGTGTCGTCTGCTGCCCGGCGGAAAAATTACCGTAGGCCAGCGTGACGGCGGCGTTACTGGAGGTGTTCCATGATTGGTAAGTCGGCGCCGTGGCCCCGGGGACAATTGTTGTGTCGGTGTTCCAGAGTGCCGTCGAGGTATTAACGGTTCCGGCCGATGTGAAGCCGAATGCCTTGATCGTGCCGCGCCAGTCCTTGGGGTCATAGGTGGTTTGATAGAAACTGCTGTTACTGCTGAGGGTGGCTCCGCTAACGGCACCAGCACCGCCCGAACCGGCCTTGGAGGTGATGTCGCTCAGCGCCGACGACAACGCAGCATTGAGGCCAGCGCTGTCGGTTGCCTGATAGTACCGGCCCTGCCCGTAACTCGCTGCGTCCGAGAGCATGTCGTTGTCAGCGGCGAAGCCCACGGTGTAGGTGTTCATGTTCTGCCTGGGGAAATCCACTGCGTTCCAGCTCTTGCCTGCCGCGTCGGTGCCGGTGGAGCGCATGTCGATGTCGTAGGCAAATTTGGCGATGTCATCCAGATACAACGTGTCGCCCTCACCGTCGCCGTTAAGGTTGTCGCCGTCATTGTTGACGCCGTCCCAGTTCGGCAAACGGTTTGTACCCAGCGGATCATTGGTCGGGAAGGTACGGTCGAAAGTCGGCAAGCCGTCAGTAATCACAACGCCGTAATTTTTCTGGCAGCGGTACTGGATCGGGCTGGTGTAGGTAGTCGGCGTACTGTTATAGAACGGCGCCATGCCGCGCATGTAGCGAGTGACTTCGTAATAGGTTTCCGCCAACGGCGTGTTGGCCACGGCGCTCAAGTTATTGATCGAGGAGATCAACACGTTGTAATTGGAGTCAGCCTGGGCTTGGGTCACGCTGCCGGCGACCGGAGACAGATCAGCAATGGAACGGGCAATGTAACCTCCATTGCCAGAGTTGCTGCTGGTCGCCGGGTTGAACGTCGACAGGCCCATGCGCAAAGTGCGGTTACTGCTGACCAGTGCCGTGGATACGTTGCGTGCGACGTTGATTCGGTAATCGTTGGGGATCGCCCCGGTGGTGAAGTCGCGGGTGCCATTGTTGATGGCAAGACCGACCACGTACGAAATGTAATCCCCTGAGTAGCGGGTATTACCGCCACCCACCGGGTCTGGCAGTTTCAGGCAAAGCGGCGCAAGGCTGTTGTTGTAAAACGCATAGGCACCGCCAGAGCAACCTGAGGTCGGCAGACTCGACAAGAACACTGTATCGCCCGTAATCGCTGGCGCATTCAGGCCTGAGCACAACCCCAGGAACGCATTGCACTCCCGGGCGGGCGTGCGGTTGAGCGTCGGATCGAATCCCGCCGCATAGATGATGCTGTTCATGCTCCCCGAATCGTCGATCAGCAACATAACGTTCGGTGGCACCGCCGCCGCACTCAGCAATGGCGAGTCAGACGGCGTGAACGCATAAGCCGGTGCGGCCAGATAGAAAGTCAGCAGCATGCCGATCAGCAGAGATACGCAGCGTTCAAAACTTTGCATAGATGCTCTCCACAACGCTACGCGAAGTACCGGCGATGCCGACAGCGGTCACCCGATAAAGCGTCGCCGAGGTGTTGCTCGGCACATTCACGGCGGTCAGCGTCGTACCGATGTTCTGCACGCCATAGAAGCCGTTACCTGCGGCAATCCAGAGCACCCCCGAGGTTGAATTGAGCCCCGCCGTACTCACCACCGACGACTCGGCTGGCGGCGCACATTGCGTGGTGCCGCTGCACACTGCCAACGCGAAACTGTCCAGTTGCACCGCGCTCTCGCCCACACGCAACGCTGCTTCGGCGGTCTGAAATGATTGATTGCGCAGGCCTACGCTCCCGGCCATTTTTTCCTGCAGGTTGGCACTCTGCATCGATGACAGGCCGATCATCGTCATCAGCAACAGAAAAACCAGACTGACTAGCAGCACCATGCCCCTCTGCGCCTGACGCTGATGGAGAGAAATCCTCATCGCCCTGACCCTCACTGCAAGCGGTTGCGCAAAGCGGCAACCACGTTGAAGGTTTGATTGCGCACCCGGTTGTTGGGGTCGGCGAGGGTCAGGCTCAGGCGCACGCTGCGAATAAGTGCCGGATCGCCCGGATTGGTGCTGTAGGTCGAGGCTGCGACATCCGTCGCAGAACTCGCCACACCGAATGTCACGTTGAAAGCACTGACGTTATTCACCAGCACCTGTTGCGCCGGATTGCCGCTGCCAGTACCCATCAATATCTGGTTATTGCTGAAGCTGTAGATCAAACGTCTGACAGGAAAAGAAATTTGCCCGGTCGCCGGGCTTCGCAACCCGGTATAGGCCGTCGCGCTGTTGCGGCAATCGGACAGCACCGTCCAGGTGGGTGTGCCGCCGCCACCGCCAATATCCGCCGTGACCAGCGTCAACTTGAGATTGGCGTTATCCCAATTGATCGGCGTGATCTGCGCCGCATTGAAGTCCCCGGCATTACTTGAATCGGTGATGGTGCCAAGGCAGCCGAACATTCCGACCATGCGGATTTCCTGGATCATCTTGCTCAACACGAAGCGCGCGTCTTCCTGCATGGCAGCAGCGCTGTTCTGGCTGACATAGGTGTTTTTTGCGGCGATGAAAATCTGCACCACGCCCAACACCACGATCAGCCCCAGCGCCAAAGCAACCAGTAATTCGATAAGCCCGAAACCGCGATTTTGGCGCTTCATGGCATGACCACCGGATCAACGGCGGCGCGACTGCTCAGGACGAAACTGCGCTGAGCGCTGGCCGTGTTGGCCGCGCGCGCGTCACTCCAGGTGATCGTGATGGTGTAAACCCGCTGGTTGAGGGTGATGCTGCCCGTCGCGGTCGGCCCGCCGAAGTTGACGATACTAGTGGTGAAATCGTAGAGATCCTGATCCCGGGCGTTGCCAGGGTTGGCCGAGGTCGGTGGCGTAACGGTGTAATTCGCACCGGAGTTGGCACGGATGCGGTCCATCATGTCGTAGGCGATGAAACTGGCCTGACTGGTCATGCGTGAACTGTCGGTGTATTTCAGTGCATTGATTTGCACCGCCGCCGCCCCTAGCAGCCCGACCGTCAGAATCAGCAACGCGACCAGCACTTCGATCAGCGTCATGCCCTGCTGTACGCCTTTGCTCCCTGCCCTCATCCGCAACTTCCACCCAGTTGAATTCGTCCGTTCAAACACACGTTAAGCGTCCTGCTCTGCGTTCCCAGCGTGTAACTGATGACCACTGCCGTTGAGGGTGCGGCCAGACCGCCGAGGTTGTTGAAATCCAGCGCGGTCACTCCTGAGGTTAGCGTCAGAGTTGCGCCGCTGCTCATCGCCGGAACAACCCGCAACACATTGGCCGCAGTGCCAGTACTGTCGTAGACAGCCAACTCACCGGTCCAGACGCCGCCCCCGGCGGTCGGACGCAGACGCAGCGTCGCGCCGCGGTCAATCGCTTCGAGCCTGGCGAAATTGATCGCCCGCTGCAGATCGCCCATTTCGGTATCGGCCTTGCTGCTTTGTATGGATCGGGTGAAGGCGGGCACCGCCAGTGTGATCAGGACCAAAAAAATCGCGATGGCGACCAGCAACTCGATCAGCGTGAAACCTTTTGTACGATGATCCATCGATGCCCTCCGTTGCCGTCGGCTATACCTGCTTCTACACGCTAGAACATTCAATCGATACATGTCGGTTGATTTACTCGCAGCGACGCAGGGAACGCGTCGCTGATCACACTCCAAGGAGGGCGTTTTCATGTCGCAACAAGGCTACAGCCTGATCGAACTGCTTATGGGACTGGCGATTGGCGCAATTGTTCTGCTGCTGGTCAGTCCGGCGTTTGCCACGCTCACCGAATCGAACCAGCGCGACCAGGCAGCGCAGTCATTGATCGAGGGTATTCGTAACGCCCGCACAACAGCCATCACGCGCAATCAGACCACGGTGATTCATGGCATCAACGGCGATTGGAGTCAGGGTTGGCGGATCATTCTGGATATCAGCGGCAAGGGCGCGGAGGACAGCAACAACCCGCTGCTGATGGAGCATGCGAGCGATGCGAAGGTGCCGATTGTCGGCAATTGGCTGGTAAATCGTTATGTGCGGTTCAGCAATCTGGGGCAACCGCTGATGCCCGGGCGCAAATTTCAGGCCGGGACGTTACATATCTGCTCGACTCGCGAGGCGGTCAGCCAGCGCCAGATAGTGCTGGCAGCGACCGGTCGCGTGCGCCTGAGCAGCGAAAAGACTGAACAGGCGCTGTGTCAAAAAGCCAAAAGCGTCAGATCGAGCGGACGCGCAGCTCTTTAGGCATGGAGAAGGTGATGTTCTCTTCGCGTCCGGCCAGCTCATCGGCACCGGTAGCGCCCCAGGCGTGCAACTGCTGAATCACGCCGCGCACCAGCACTTCCGGCGCCGAAGCACCGGCGGTGATGCCGATACGCTCGACGCCATCAAACCAGCTCTTTTGCAGGTCTTCGGCGCCGTCGATCAGGTAGGCCGGGGTGGCCATGCGTTCAGCCAGTTCACGCAAGCGGTTGGAGTTGGAGCTGTTCGGGCTGCCGACCACCAGCACCACGTCACACTCGTCGGCCAATTGTTTGACGGCGTCCTGACGGTTTTGTGTGGCGTAGCAGATGTCGTCCTTGCGCGGCCCACCGATGGCCGGAAAGCGCGTACGCAGCGCATCGATGACACGACTGGTGTCGTCCATCGACAAGGTTGTCTGGGTGACGAAGGCCAGTTTCTCCGGGTTGTGCACTTGCAATTCGGCGACGTCTTTTTCGTCTTCGACGAGGTAGATCGCGCCGCCATTGCTGCCGTCGTATTGGCCCATGGTGCCTTCGACTTCCGGGTGACCGGCGTGGCCGATCAGGATGCATTCACGACCGTCGCGACTGTATTTCGCGACTTCGATGTGCACCTTGGTGACCAGCGGGCAGGTAGCGTCGAACACTTTCAGGCCACGACCAGCGGCTTCGGTACGCACGGCCTGCGATACGCCGTGAGCACTGAAGATCACGATGACGTCGTCCGGCACCTGATCCAGTTCTTCAACGAAGATCGCACCACGGCTGCGCAGGTCTTCGACGACGAACTTGTTGTGCACCACTTCATGACGCACGTAGATCGGTGGCCCGAAGACTTCCAGGGCGCGGTTGACGATTTCGATCGCCCGGTCCACACCGGCGCAGAAGCCACGGGGATTGGCGAGTTTGATTTGCATGCTATGCCTCGTGTCTTGCGCGCGAAAAACAATGAATTACCAACTGGGTGGGAGCGAGCCTGCTCGCGAAAGCTGACTGACATTCAACATCGATGTCGCCTGACACACCGCTTTCGCGAGCAGGCTCGCTCCCATATTTTTACAGCGCTTTGACGGAAATGATTTCCACGTCAAAGGTCAACGTCTTGCCCGCCAGCGGGTGGTTGAAGTCGATGGTCACTTGCGCGTCATCGAACTCTTTCACCACGCCCGGCAGCTCAGTATTGGCCGCATCGTTGAAGATCACCAGCAAACCGGGAGACAGTTCCATGTCGGCAAACTGCGAGCGCGGGATGATCTGCACGTTCTGCGGGTTCGGTTGACCGAAAGCGTTTTCCGGCTCGACGGTCAGGGTGCGCTTGTCACCCGCCTTGAAGCCGAACAGCGCCGCTTCAAAACCCGGCAGCAAGTTGCCGTCGCCGACCTTGAAGGTCGCCGGAGCCTTGTCGAACGTGCTGTCGACGGTGTCGCCGTTCTCCAGGCGCAATGCAAAGTGCAAAGTGACTTCCGTGTTCTGGCCAATGCGTTGCTCAGCCAATACTTGTTCAGTCATGAGCGGCCTCTTCGGTTTTCTTGGATTTGAACATATCCAGTGCCAGCATCACCGCGCCAACGCTGATAGCGCTGTCGGCGATGTTGAACGCCGGGAAGTACCAGCGGTTCTGCCAGTGCACCAGAATGAAATCGATTACATGGCCCAGGGCCACGCGGTCATACAGATTGCCCAACGCACCACCCAGCACCAGCGCCAAGGCGATGGCCAGCCAGGTTTCGTTGCGACCCAGACGCTTGAGCCAGACCACCAGCACCGCACTGACCACAATCGCGATCAGGGCGAACAGCCAGCGCTGCCAGCCGGAGCTGTCAGCCAAAAAGCTGAAGGCAGCGCCGGTGTTGTACGCCAGGGTCCAACTGAAATAATCGGGGATGATCACGATCTGCTGGAACATTTCGAGCTTGTTTTCAAAGTAGAACTTGCTGGCCTGGTCGATGACCAGCACCAGCAAGCTCAACCAGAGCCAGCCCAACCGTCCGAAACGGCCAATGGCATTAGGCATAGTGACGAACCTCGCCAGCGCCGCTGATGTTGTCGACGCAACGACCGCAGATTTCCGGATGCTCCGGGTTCACGCCGACGTCTTCGCGGCAGTGCCAGCAGCGAGCGCACTTGGGGAATGCCGATTTGACGATCTTCAGCTTCAGGCCGCTGACTTCGGTAGCCACCGCGTCGGCCGGAGCCTGTACGAATGGTGCAACGCTGGCGGTCGAAGTGATCAATACAAAGCGCAGTTCGTTGCTCAGCTTGGCCAGGTCGGCAGTCAGAGCCTCTTCGGCAAACAGCGTCACTTCGGCTTGCAGATTGCCACCGACAGCTTTCGCTGCACGCTGGATTTCCATCTCTTTGTTGACCGCGACTTTCACTTCCATGATGCGATCCCAGTACTCACGGCCCAGCTCGAAGCCTTCCGGCAGTTCGGTCAGACCTTCGTACCAGGTGTTGAGCATGACGGATTCGTTACGCTCGCCCGGCAGGTATTGCCACAGTTCGTCGGCAGTGAAGGCGAGGATCGGCGCGATCCAGCGCACCAGCGCTTCAGAGATATGGAACAGCGCAGTCTGGCACGAGCGACGTGCCTTGCTGTCGGCGCCGGTGGTGTACTGGCGATCCTTGATGATATCGAGGTAGAAACCACCCAGCTCCTGCACGCAGAAGTTGTGGATCTTGGAGTAGACGTTCCAGAAACGGTATTCACCATAGTTCTCTTGCAGCTCGCGTTGCAGCAGCAAGGTGCGATCCACCGCCCAACGATCCAGCGCGAGCATTTCTTCAGCCGGCAGGATGTCGGTGGCCGGGTTGAAACCGGTCAGGTTGGAAAGCAGGAAGCGCGCGGTGTTACGGATCCGGCGGTAGGCATCGGCACTGCGAGCCAGGATCTGCTCGGACACGGCGATTTCGCCGGAGTAATCGGTCGAAGCCACCCACAGACGCATGATGTCGGCGCCCAGGGTGTCGTTGACTTTCTGCGGTGCGATCACGTTGCCCAGGGATTTGGACATCTTGCGGCCCGCTTCGTCGACAGTGAAGCCGTGGGTCAGCAGTTCGCGGTACGGCGCGTGGTTGTCGATGGCGCAACCGGTCAGCAACGACGAATGGAACCAGCCACGGTGTTGGTCGGAACCTTCCAGGTACAGGTCGGCACGCGGGCCGGTCTCGTGGCCCATAGGGTGCGAACCGCGCAGGACGTGCCAGTGCGTGGTACCCGAATCGAACCAGACGTCGAGGGTGTCGCTGATCTTGTCGTACTGCGGCGCTTCATCACCCAGCAGTTCGGCGGCGTCCATCTTGAACCAGGCTTCGATGCCTTCGACTTCAACGCGCTTGGCCACTTCTTCCATCAGTTCGACGGTGCGTGGGTGCAGCTCGCCGCTTTCCTTGTTGAGGAAGAACGGGATCGGCACGCCCCAGTTGCGCTGACGCGAGATGCACCAGTCGGGACGGTTGGCGATCATCGAATGCAGGCGCGCCTGGCCCCAGGCCGGAACGAACCTGGTTTCTTCGATGGCTTTGAGCGAGCGAATACGCAGGGTGTCGCCGCTGACCGGCTCTTTGTCCATGCCGATGAACCACTGCGCGGTAGCGCGGTAGATCAGCGGAGTCTTGTGACGCCAGCAGTGCATGTAGCTGTGTTCGATGACGGTGGTGTGCATCAGCGCACCGACTTCGGTCAATTTTTCGACGATGGCCGGGTTGGCCTTCCAGATGAACTGGCCGCCGAAGTATTCCAGCGTCGGCACGTAAACGCCGTTGCTCTGAACCGGGTTGAGGATGTCATCGTTGACCATGCCGTACTTCTTGCAGGTCACGAAGTCGTCTACGCCATAAGCCGGGGCGGAGTGAACCACACCGGTGCCAGCGCCCAGTTCGACGTAGTCGGCCAGATATACCGGCGACAGACGGTCATAGAACGGGTGACGGAAGTTGATCAGCTCCAGTTCTTTACCGGTGGTGGTCGCAACCACCGAACCTTCCAGGCTGTAACGAGCCAGACAGGCTTCGACCAACTCTTCAGCCAGCACCAGCAACTTGTCGCCGACATCAACCAGCGCGTAGTTGAATTCCGGGTGAACGTTCAGCGCCTGGTTGGCCGGGATGGTCCACGGGGTGGTGGTCCAGATCACGATCGAGGCAGGCTTGGCCAGCGACGGCAAGCCGAACGCGGCAGCCAGTTTGGCTTCGTCAGCGATCGGGAAGGCCACGTCGATGGTCGACGACTTCTTGTTTTCGTACTCGACTTCCGCCTCGGCCAAAGCCGAACCACAGTCGAAGCACCAGTTCACAGGCTTGAGGCCCTTGAACACGAAACCGCCCTTGACGATCTCGGCGAGAGCGCGGATTTCACCGGCCTCGTTCTGGAAATTCATGGTCTTGTACGGGTTGGCGAAGTCGCCCAGCACGCCGAGGCGGATGAATTCGGACTTCTGCCCTTCGATCTGCTCGGTGGCGTAGGCACGGCACAGTTCGCGGGTCTTGTCCGCGCCCAGGTTCTTGCCGTGGGTCACTTCAACCTTGTGCTCGATCGGCAGGCCGTGGCAGTCCCAGCCAGGCACGTACGGCGCATCGAAACCCGACAGGGTTTTCGAGCGGATGATCATGTCCTTGAGAATCTTGTTCAGAGCGTGACCGATGTGGATCGTGCCGTTGGCGTACGGAGGGCCGTCGTGCAGGACGAACTTCGGACGATCCTTGCCAATCTCGCGCAACTTTCCGTACAGGCCAATACTGTCCCAGCGCTGCAGAATCTGCGGTTCGCGCTGTGGCAGGCCGGCCTTCATTGGGAAGGCGGTGTCCGGAAGGTTTAACGTGGCTTTATAGTCGGTCATTTAAGGCTCTTCATTAGCGATGGGCGCTAGGTGCGGCTAGTGCACGGGCGGTGGCGACATCCGCATTGATCGCCGTTTTCAGCGCCTCCAGAGAGGCAAATCGCTGCTCTTCACGCAGCTTCTGGTGGAAAACCACCGTCAAACGCCGGTCATACAGATCGCCGGCAAAATCTAAAAGATGGACTTCAAGGTGAGCTTTGCCATCACCTTGCACCGTGGGCCGTACGCCAATATTGGCGACGCCGGGCCAGGTCTTGCCGTCGATGTCGACATCCACCAGATACACCCCGGTAAACGGCACGCGACGACGCTTGAGTTGAATATTGGCAGTGGGCGTACCCAATTGCCGAGCCAGCTTCTGGCCATGCAGCACACGACCGGCGATGCGGTACGGGCGACCGAGCAAACGTTCGGCCAAGGCAAAATCGGCGGCGGCCAAGGCGTTACGCACCTGAGTGCTGCTGACGCGAATGCCATCCAGCTCGACGGTTTGCGCGGCTTCGACGGTAAACCCGTGAACCTGCCCGGCCTGCAACAGGAAATCGAAATCGCCGAGGCGGTCGCAGCCAAAGCGGAAATCGTCACCGACTTCCAGATGCTGCACGCCGAGCCCGTCCACCAGAATGGTGTCGACGAACTCACTGGCGCTGAGTTTGCTCAGACGCTGGTTGAAGGCCAGGCACAGGACCCGGTCGACACCTTCGGCGGCCAGTAGCTGCAGTTTGTCGCGCAACCGGGCCAGACGTGCCGGCGCGGTCTCGGGGGCGAAAAACTCCCGTGGCTGCGGCTCGAAAATCACCACGCAGCTGGGTACGCCCAACTCGAGCGCACGCTCACGCAGTCGGGCCAGGATAGCCTGGTGACCACGGTGAACACCGTCAAAGTTGCCAATAGTGGCGACGCAGCCCCGATGCTGGGGGCGCAAGTTGTGGAGGCCTCGAACCAGCTGCATAACGCGCTTCTTGCTCATAAAGTGGTCGATTATAACCACACCCGACGGTCGACGACAGGCAACACCGTAACGCAAAGTGATCGAGCCGACAAAACTGCCGGCCCGCGCCCATTCATAAAGGGTAAAACCTCAGCTCAAGGCCTTGCGATTGAAGTCGCGCAGACGGAAACCGAGCAGCAGCAACATGCCGAAATACGCAACCACGCCAGCCACCACCAATGCCCCCAGACGCAGGAAGCGCTCAAGCATGTGGCCTTGATCCCACGCCGGCATGAAATGCATGCCGATCAGCAACACCACCGACATCACCGCCACTGCCACGATCAGCTTGAAACCGAACTTGGCCCAACCCGGTTGCGGCTGGTACATCTGCTGTTTGCGCAACTGATAGAACAGCAGCCCGGCGTTGAGGCACGCACCGGCACTGATCGCCAGGGCCAGGCCGGCGTGGGCGAGCGGACCAATCAATACCAGGTTGAACAACTGAGTACATACCAGCGTGAAGATTGCGATTTTTACCGGCGTACGGATGTTCTGTTGCGCATAGAAGCCTGGCGCGAGCACTTTGATCACGATAATCCCGAGCAGACCGACAGAATAGGCAATCAATGCTCGCTGAGTCATTTCGGCATCGAAGCCAGTGAACTGACCATACTGGAACAACGAAACGGTCAACGGCTCGGCGAGGATCCCCAGCGCCAAAGAGCACGGCAACACCAGCACAAAGCACAGGCGCAGGCCCCAGTCGAGAATCCGCGAATATTCGTGGCGATCCTTGCTGGCGTAGGTTTTGGCCAGCGTCGGCAGCAGAATTGTGCCCAACGCCACGCCCAGCACCCCCGATGGCAATTCCATCAAACGGTCGGCGTAATACATCCAGGACACTGATCCGGCAACCAGAAACGAAGCAAAAATGGTGTTGATGATCAGCGAAATCTGGCTGACCGATACGCCAAGGATCGCTGGCAGCATCTGTTTCATCACCCGCCATACACCGGTATCACGCAGATTCAGGCGCGGCAGCACCAGCATGCCAATCTTTTTCAGGTGCGGCAGTTGAAACAGCAACTGCGCCAGCCCCCCGACCAATACCGCCCAGCCGAGCGCCATGACCGGCGGATCGAAGTACGGCGTGAGGAACAGCGAAAACACGATCATGCTGACGTTGAGCAAGGTCGGCACAAATGCCGGCACCGAGAAGCGGTTCCAGGTATTGAGGATCGCACCGGCCAGCGAGGACAGGGAGATCAGCAATATATAAGGGAACGTCACCCGCAAGAGGTCAGAGGTGAGCTGGAATTTTTCCGGGGTATCGGTGAACCCCGGGGCGGTGGCCCAGATGACCCACGGCGCGGCGATCATGCCCAGCGCGGTGACCAGCGCCAGCACCAGCGTCAGCAAACCCGAAACATAGGCGATAAAAGTGCGGGTAGCTTCTTCGCCCTTCTGGCTTTTGTATTCCGCAAGAATGGGCACGAACGCTTGGGAAAAAGCCCCTTCGGCGAAGATCCGCCGCAACAGATTGGGCAATTTGAAGGCGATAAAGAAGGCATCTGTCGCCATTCCGGCGCCGAATATTCGAGCAATCAGCGTATCGCGAACAAACCCGAGAACCCGGGAAATCATCGTGATAGAGCTGACGGCGGCCAACGATTTGAGCAGATTCATTGAAGGAGTTTATGCCTGTCGATAAACAGCAGGCGAATAAAGCGCCTACTTGTGCGATACTCCGCGCCGCAGCAGCACAGAGCCAAAGCTCGCGAGTTTACAGGTCAAGCGCCGGAAATAAATATCCCGCCTCTTTATACCTACCACTTAGCGGAACGATTCAAGTGCCCTTGACAAGACTTCTCTTCATCGGCATGATTCGCGGCCTATTTTGTTTGCTATTTCCTAAAAAGTCTTTCGAGGAGCTCGACGGTGGCCAACTCACCTTCCGCCAAAAAACGTGCAAAACAGGCTGAGAAGCGTCGCAGCCACAACGCCAGCCTGCGTTCCATGGTTCGTACCTACATCAAGAATGTAGTTAAGGCCATCGACGCAAAAGACGCTGAAAAAGCTCAAGCTGCATACGTTCTGGCTGTGCCAGTTATCGACCGTATGGCCGATAAAGGCATCATCCACAAGAACAAGGCTGCTCGTCATAAGAGCCGTCTGAATGGCCACGTCAAGGCACTGAAAGAAGCTGCCTAAGCGACGTAGTCATTAGAAAACCGACCTTCGGGTCGGTTTTTTATTGCCTGCGATTTGGCGCCCCTCTCATCACAACCCCGCAAACAGGCACGCACCCGATCAAGGGTACGCACCCGACTCACCGAGTCTACTCACCAAAATTGAACATGACCGGCTTCGGTGGAGGACACCCCTCTGGCGGCGGAAAGTTCTGCACGCCCGACTCATCGTACCCGGTGTAACAGCCGACCAGCTCGCCACCCTTAAAGTTGAAGCGACGCTCAACGACGCCGGTCGAGTAGTAGCAGACCATTTCACCTTCACGCTTCGCATAGGAATAGTCTTTGTATTCCCGCCCCTCAACGGTGATCAGACGATATCCCTGCATGGGCTCGGAGCACTTCAATTGCCCATTGGGGTAGTAATCGTTGTGTATCACACGATCATCCGCACCCAACAGCAACTCCTCGACCTTTCGCCCCTCGTAAGACTCGTGACGCACACTTTGCCTGACCCCGAACAGGTAATCGGCCTCGAAGTAGGCTACCCCATCACCGCGAAAACTACGCTGCAGGCCACACGGCTTGATTCTTGTGTACTTGCCATCGACCACATGGCAGTAATTTCTGTCTGAAACCAACGCCCCAGCCTCATTAAACGACTGATCGTTGCCGATGGGCTCATCCGCCTCATAAATAGCCACTCGGTCTAACCGACCATTTGAGTGATAGGTACGAAAGGGCCCCTCTCTATTTCCGTGAAGCCAAGTGATCTCAGACAGCAGTACCGAACCATCATCGGTATAGGTCAGCGCACGCCCCTTGATCTGCCCCGCCACGTAGGTCGCCGAATAGGTCAGCTTGCCGTTTGCAGCGTAAGTCTCTCTCAAGCCATCAAGCGCACCAGCCTTGTAGTGCTCAAGCAGTCGCAGCACACCCGTAGCATCAACCTCGCGCAGCTCTCCATCCTTTTTACCCGCGACAAACGACAAGGTTTGAACGCGGTCGCCGTCCACTTTGAGAGTCCAGGCGCCCTCCCTGGCACCTGACACGTAACCGCCCTCACCCTCACCACTGAGCCAATGACCGTTCTGCCGACCATTCCGGTACTCGCCGCGCGAGACAACCTCACTTCCCCTGACTCGCTCTGTCGGACCGTCCAGAACATCGTGTTTATACGTATCGAACCCGGAAATATCTTCGTCTTTATCGTACGCAGTGATCGTCCAGCGCCCCTCACGCAAACCATCGACGAACAAACCCTCGGAAACACTATGGCGCTCGTTGATCACCCAGGTGCCCTGCCTCAAACCATTCGCATAAGCTCCCGAGGCCTCGGAGACCGCTGCATCAAACTCGATCCAGTCACCCGTCTTCTTGCCCCGAACCATCACACCTCGCTCCAGCACACGATCACCCCACAACTTAACGAGAGGGCCGTCCTCCGAACCCACATATCGTTTCGGGTCAGACTCCCACGCCATTTGCGTTACACGAAAGGCCGGAGCGAGCTCACCCTCCTCCATCGGCGTGCGCTCGTAGGTCAGCGTCAACCAACGCCCTTCGCGCTGCAGAAAGGTTTTCTTGTAGGCGTCATAGACACCATCTTCTGACGGCTCACCGCCCTCCGAGGCCGGAACGCCACCAACACCGAATTCGCCCACTAACGTGCCAGCCGTGGGATCGAGCGCATCGAACTCGGGGATGCCAGTTGCCGCCATCTCATAACCGTAGTCATAGGGCAGCAACTTGTTCAGCTCGCTCACTACCCGTGCGGCATTGAGCTTCTTCTGATTGCTCGCAATGCGATCCAGAACCGGCTGCAGACTGTTCAGCTTGCGATATTTGCCCGATCGCTCACTGAATCGATAGCCATGGAGCCCATTTCGCCCACCCGCTCGGGACAGGACAATCAAGGTCTGTATATCGCTATCGAGACTGGCGTAGAACACTGACTCGATGCTCGAATCACCGAAATTGTCGAGCATCTGCGGCACCGCTGTCGGCGCATCACACATGCACGCATACCCCACAACGCCCGACGGCTCGCGAACAAACGCCAACGTCGCGCCACTCTCCTGAGACTGGATCACCGGGTGCGCCAATGACTTTCCGGCATAAAACGGTTCGGCCTGCACTTGCATGGACAGCGAGCAACACACCATCAGCGACATAAAAAAAGAACGCATACGAATCCCTTCGCGCCTGAAGCACATCAATTCAACAAGGAGAAACAAAAAGGCGAGCCAAACGGCTCGCCCTCAATCATTCAACCAATGGGCCTGGAAACAAACCCGACCCTGTAATGGTTTCCAGCCTTATGGCTGAACCGGCACCCACGGCAAAATCGGAATGGCCGTCACCGCATTCTGTGGACTACCCTCGATCACGCGATCGCTATAGACCAGATACACCAGCGTATTGCGTTTCTTGTCGAGGAAACGCACCACCTGCATGGTCTTGAACACCAACGATGTGCGCTCCTTGAACACCTCATCGCCGTCCTTCAGCTCGCCCCTGAACTTGATCGGACCGACCTGACGACAGGCAATCGAAGCTTCGGCGCGATCTTCCGCCAACCCCAGACTCCCCTTTACGCCGCCCGTTTTGGCACGCGACAGGTAGCAGGTCACACCTTCGACCTTGGGGTCGTCGAACGCCTCGACCACGATCCGGTCGTTCGGACCGACAAATTTGAACACCGTCGACACCTGACCGATTTCCTCGGCCGAGGCCAGCAATGGCAGCGCCATCAACAGACCCAACAATCCTTTTGCTACGCGCATTGAATTTTCCTTACACCAGAATCAGGTTGTCACGGTGAACCAGTTCCGGCTCAGCCATGTAACCCAGCAAACCGACAATCGCATCCGACGACTGACCGATGATTTTTTGAGCTTCCAGCGCGCTGTAGTTGGCCAGGCCGCGAGCAATTTCACGACCGTCCGGCGCCACACAGACCACCATTTCACCACGACGGAAACTGCCTTGCACCAGCTTGACGCCAACCGGCAGCAGGCTCTTGTTACCTTGAGACAGCGCCGACACAGCACCATCATCCAGCACCAGCGTGCCACGGGTTTGCAGATGCCCTGCCAGCCACTGCTTGCGCGCCGCCAACATGCCGCGCTCGGGCGACAACAACGTACCGATACGCTCGCCCGCTTTCAGCCGATCCAGCACACGCTCGAGACGACCACCCACAATGATGGTGTGCGCACCGGAGCGCGCCGCCAGCCGCGCTGCGCGCAACTTGGTTTGCATGCCGCCGCGCCCCAGCGCACCACCGGTGCCACCCGCCACCGCATCCAGGCTCGGATCATCGGCGCGCGCCTCATAAATCAGCTGCGCCTCTGGATTGTTGCGCGGATCGGCATCGAACATACCGTCGCGATCCGTCAGGATCACCAGCAGATCAGCCTCAACCAGGTTGGCCACCAGCGCCGCCAGCGTGTCGTTGTCGCCAAAACGAATTTCGTCGGTAACCACCGTGTCGTTTTCGTTGATCACCGGGATTACTTTCAGCTCGACCAGCGCTCGCAGGGTGCTGCGGGCATTCAGGTAGCGCTTGCGATCGGACAGGTCGTCGTGGGTCAGGAGAATCTGCGCGGTGTGCCGGCCATGCTCGGCGAAGCTTGATTCCCAGGCTTGCACCAGACCCATCTGACCGATAGCGGCGGCAGCCTGAAGTTCGTGCATCGCACTGGGTCGTGCGGTCCAGCCCAAGCGACTCATGCCGGCCGCTACCGCCCCGGAGGACACCAGCACCAACTCGACACCAGCCTCATGCAAAGCCACCATCTGCTCGACCCAGACACTCATTGCCGCACGATCCAGCCCTTTGCCATCAGCCGTCAGCAAAGCGCTGCCGATCTTCACGACCCAACGCTGCGCACCTGTCACCTTGCTCCGCATCATTTTCAACCTTAGCTTGAGGGCGGCGCGACCTGGCACCACCCGTGACGTTAATCGTGGCTATTCCTGACCAACTACTGATTTCCAGATACTAAAACGCCGCTCGATTGAGCGGCGTTCAAGTTTATCGCAACGGATCAGTCACGCACGTAAATGATTTCCGGACCGTCTTCGTCATCCACATCTTCTTCGTCCCAATCATCGTCGCCGATGTCGTGGACCGACTTCACGCCACTGCGACGCAGGGCACGCTTGTCATCCAGCGCCTGCAGTTGCGCACGCGCTTCGTCTTCGATGCGCTGATCGAGATCAGCCAGCTCTTCCTTGTAGGCAGGGTCGTTGGCCAGGCGGTCGGCACGATCTTCCATGTAACGCATGATGTCGTGGCACAGACGCTCGGTACCCAGCTTGGAGATGGCCGAGATCACGTAGACCGGACCAGTCCACTCCAGACGATCAACGATCTCCTTGACGCGCTCCTCGTGCTCTTCTTCAAGGATCTGGTCGCACTTGTTCAGCACCAACCAACGATCGCGCTCAGCCAGGGACGGGCTGAACTTGATGAGTTCATTGACGATCACTTCAGCGGCATCCGGCGCGCTGGCGTCATCCAGCGGCGCCATGTCGACGAGGTGCAGCAGCAGACGCGTACGCGCCAGGTGCTTGAGGAAGCGAATACCCAGGCCGGCGCCATCGGAAGCACCTTCGATCAGGCCCGGAATATCGGCAACGACGAAGCTCTTCCAGCGATCGACGCTGACCACGCCCAGGTTTGGCACCAGCGTGGTGAACGGGTAATCGGCAACTTTCGGCTTGGCTGCCGAGACCGAACGGATAAAGGTACTTTTACCGGCGTTCGGCAAGCCCAGCAGACCTACGTCGGCGAGCACTTTCATTTCCAGTTTCAGGTCGCGCTGCTCACCCGGCTTACCCGGAGTGGTCTGGCGCGGCGCACGGTTGGTACTGGATTTGAAACGGGTGTTACCCAGACCGTGCCAGCCGCCCTGCACTACCATCAGTTTCTGACCAGCCTTGGTCAGGTCACCGATGACTTCCTGAGTAGCGGAGTCGATCACGGTGGTGCCGACTGGAACGCGCAGGATCAGGTCTTCACCTTTTTTACCGGTGCAGTCGGTGCTGCCGCCGTTGGAACCGCGCTCGGCATCGAAGTGCCGGGTGTAACGGTAGTCGACCAAGGTGTTGAGGTTTTCGTCGGCCATCATGTAGATGGAACCGCCGTCACCGCCATCACCACCGTTCGGGCCACCGTTCTCGATGAATTTTTCCCGACGGAAACTCATGGCGCCATTGCCGCCATCACCAGCTTTTACTCGAATCGATACTTCATCAACAAACTTCATAACCAACGCCTCTCGCCATACGGACGAGCCGAAAAACAATCAAGACATAAGACTCTTGCAAAAATGAGCGCAGCGACCCCAAAACACGACCTGTATCGCACGCCGACAGCCCATACAAACAGTTTTGCAAGAGACTCACCCCACAAACGAAAAAGCCCCGTCGCAAGACAGGGCTCTTCCAGCGATCTCGCGATTAAGCCGCGACAACGCTCACGTAACGGCGGTTGAACGCGCCTTTTACTTCAAACTTGATCACGCCTTCGATTTTCGCGAAGAGGGTGTGATCTTTACCCATGCCAACGCCGTAACCAGCGTGGAATTGGGTGCCGCGCTGACGCACGATGATGTTGCCCGGAATGATCTTCTGGCCGCCATACATCTTCACGCCAAGGCGTTTGGCTTCTGAGTCGCGACCGTTGCGGGTACTACCACCAGCTTTTTTGTGTGCCATGAGTTCAATTCTCCTAGTGAGGAATTAGGCTGAAATTAAGCCTGAATACCGGTGATTTTGATCTCGGTGTACCACTGGCGGTGGCCCATACGCTTCATGTGGTGCTTACGACGACGGAACTTGATGATGCGGATTTTATCGTGACGACCTTGGGAGATCACTTCAGCCACAACAGTAGCGCCAGCAACAACTGGAGCGCCGATGTTTACGTCGTCGCCATTGGCAACCAACAGAACGCGATCAAAGGTAACGGATTCGCCGGTAGCGATTTCCAGTTTTTCGATCTTCAGGTATTCACCTGGGGCGACTTTGTACTGCTTGCCGCCAGTAACGATTACTGCATAAGACATGGTGTTTCTCCGATAATCCTGCTCACCCAGCTCTTTATAAGAAGAGGTATTGGCTGGCATGGCTGCATGGGGCTGGAAGGCCCGCTAGCAATTGCGTAAGGCAGGTGCTGCCCAGGAAGTTCAGGGTGCGCGATTGTACGCAAGCTATCGCAGGCTTGCAAGTAGCCGTCCATCGCGCCTTGACAGGTCTGGACGGGGGTCCTAGCATGCCGCGCAACCCTTCTGGAGCGACTCTCGCTGATGCAACCCCAAGCTTTCTACCGCGCGGTGGCGGACGATTTTAGCGCCGTCGACGGCATCATCAAGAAGCAGCTGACTTCCCGAGTGCCGCTGGTATCGAAAATCGGCGATTACATCACCTCGGCCGGCGGCAAACGCCTGCGTCCTTTATTAGTGTTGCTGTGTGGCAAGGCCCTGGGTCGCGAAGGCGATGACATGCGCCTGCTCGCCGCCACCATCGAATTCCTGCACACCGCGACTTTGCTGCATGACGACGTGGTCGACATGTCCGGCATGCGCCGTGGCCGTTCGACTGCCAACGCCATGTGGGGCAACGCGCCAAGTGTACTGGTGGGCGATTTCCTGTACTCGCGCTCGTTCGAAATGATGGTCGAACTGGGCTCGATGCCGGTGATGAAGATTCTCTCGCAGGCCACGCGCATCATCGCTGAAGGCGAAGTGCTGCAACTGTCCAAGGTCCGTGACGCGAGCACCACCGAAGAAACCTACATGGAAGTCATCCGCGGCAAGACCGCGATGCTCTTCGAAGCCTCGACCCACAGCGCCGCCGCGCTGGCCGGTGCAACCGCCGAGCAGAGCGAAGCCCTGCGCACCTTTGGCGATCACCTGGGCGTGGCATTCCAATTGGTCGACGATCTGCTCGACTACAAGGGCGACGCTGAAACCCTGGGCAAGAACGTCGGTGACGATCTGGCCGAAGGCAAGCCGACCCTGCCGCTGATCTACACCATGCGCGAAGGCACGCCTGAACAGGCTGCACTGGTGCGCCAGGCGATCCAGAAAGGCGGGATCGAAGACCTGGAAAGCATCCGCATCGCCGTGGAAGCTTCCGGTTCGCTTGAGTACACCGCGCAATTGGCTCGCGACTATGTGGCCCGTGCGATCAAGTGCCTCGAAGCGCTGCCGGCCAGCGAATACCGTGATGCACTGGTTGAATTGAGTGAGTTTGCGGTCGCCCGCACACACTGAAATCGCTGAAAAAAAATCAAAAAATCGCAGTTTTCGGCAGCTCCTACAGAGCTGTCGGAGCTGCGATTTTTTGCTTTTGGCGCCATCAGCGGAGAAACCCTATACAATGTGCGACTTTTAGCGATCCACTCTCAAGGAGCCCTAGTGAGCACGTTGCCACCCTGCCCGAAATGCAATTCCGAATACAGCTACGAAGACGGCACCCAACTGGTGTGCCCGGAGTGCGCCCACGAGTGGTCTGCCAATGGCGAAGCCGAAGCTGCCTCCGATGACGCCGTGAAGAAAGATTCGGTCGGCAACGTCCTGCAGGACGGCGACACCATCACCGTGATCAAGGACCTCAAGGTCAAAGGCACGTCGCTGGTGGTCAAGGTCGGCACCAAGGTCAAGAACATCCGCCTGTGCGATGGCGACCACGACATCGACTGCAAGATCGACGGCATCGGCCCGATGAAGCTCAAATCCGAGTTCGTCAGAAAAGTCTGAACCTGCTGTCATCCATCCCACGCCCGCCGTGGGATGGAGCTTCCCCCTCCCCTGCTCCCTCGGTACATTCACGCAATAGCCAAGCGCCAGCCGTTTTGACCTTACGCAATCTTTACCCTGAAAAATCTGCAATCCGCCAATAGGCGCTTGCTATTTGATGAATAAGAATTATTCTCATTGAAACCCTTTCAATGGAGATGAGAACCATGACTTATTTGATCGACGCCTGGCTGGATCGCCCACACCCCTACCTCAGAATCCTGCATCGTGAAACCGGGGAAGTCTGTGCGGTGCTTGAAGAAGAAGCCCTGCATGAGCTGCAGGATCAGGGTGATCTGGATGTGAACAGCCTGAATTCCAGCGAGCCGCTGGTGCTCAAAGAGCTGGTGCGCAATCTGTTCCTGTTCTGCTACGCCCGGGCCTTGCGCCCGACGAATGAACTGCATCACAAGATAGAACTATGAAAGTCACGGAAAAAACTGTGGGAGCCAGCCTGCTGGCGATGGCATCAAAGCGGTCTTGAACAAAAACCGCTCGACCCTTTCGCCAGCAGGCTGGCTCCCACATTAGCCTGTCATGCAGACAGGCCAGGTCTTACAGAACGTCCAGCAGCTCGACGTCGAATACCAGAACGCTGTGCGGCGGGATGCTGCCAACGCCTTGAGCGCCGTAAGCCAGTTCGCTCGGCACGTACAGACGCCATTTGCTGCCGGCATTCATCAGTTGCAGGGCTTCGGTCCAGCCGGCGATTACGCCGCCAACCGGGAATTCTGCTGGCTGGCCACGCTCGTAGGAGCTGTCGAACACAGTGCCGTCGATCAGGGTGCCGTGGTAGTGAGTACGCACTTGATCTTCACGGCTTGGCTTGGCGCCTTCGCCCTGCGTCAGCACTTCGAATTGCAGGCCGGAAGCCAGAGTGGTGATGCCGTCACGCTTGGCGTTTTCAGCCAGGAATGCCAGGCCTTCGCCTGCTGCAGCTTCAGCCTTGGCAGCCGCTTCGGCTTGCATGATCTCGCGGATCACTTTGAAGCTGGCGGACATTTCTTCCTGACCTACACGGCTTTCCTTACCGGCGAAAGCGTCGGTCAGACCGGCCAGAATGGCGTCAAGGCTGACACCCGGTGGCGGGTTGTCGCGCAGCTGGTCACCCAGCTGACGGCCGATACCGTAGCTGACGCGAGTTTCGTCGGTGGACAGATTTACTTCGGACATGACACTGCTCCGCTGTGCGGACGACCAACAGACGTGCCGTGCGTACACAGCGCGTCCCGGCGCGCCCGGAACCAAAAGGGCGAGCAGACTAGCACAGATGCCTTGGCGTTTGGGGCGCCGGGTCTACAGTGCGGACCGCCAGGCGAGCGGCACTTTCAGACTTTCCTCGCCACTGGCGCCGAGGCCACACATTTCATCATGTACCGAGGTGTGTACGAGGTTGAATGGCAACACCGGGAAGCTATGCAGCACATCCCGGGCATGTTCGACCGAGCGTAGCGTCAACATCTGCCCTTGAGGATTGCTGAGCGGATACGCCGCTCCACGCATACGCGCTTCGAGCAGGTAAATGCCACCTTCCATGGAGATCAGGTTCAGCTCATCGACCTTGCCGGCGATGGCATACGCGTTCAACTCTTGCAGGTTCATGAACACACCTCACGCAGGGCGAGCCAGTAGGTCTACAGGGATATGCCCGCGGGCAAAAAAGCACAAGCCACAAACGACACCGCCCGTCTGTTTCGCAACAGACGGGCGGTTTTGCAGCAATCAAGGAATGATCAGTGCTTGGTGAGCTTATCCAGATAACCCATGGCAAATGCCGAAATCACAAACGTCATGTGGATGATCACGTACCACATCAGGTGCTCGGGATCGACGTTCTTGGCGTCCATGAAAATGCGCAGCAAGTGGATCGAGGAAATCGCCACGATCGAGGCCGCCACTTTCATTTTCAGCGACGAGGAGTCCATGGTGCCCAGCCAGCTGAGCTTCTCTTTGCCCTCGTCGATGTCCAGTTGCGAGACGAAGTTCTCGTAGCCGGAAATCATCACCATCACCAGCAGGCCGCCGACCAGCGCCATGTCGATCAGCGACAGCAGGACCAGAATCAGATCCGACTCGGCCATCGAGAAGACGTTGGGGAGGATGTGGAAAACTTCCTGGAAAAATTTCAGTGCCAACGCCAGGAGTCCGAGAGACAGCCCGATGTAGATCGGCGCCAGCAGCCAGCGCGTGGCATACATTGCATTTTCGATAAAGCGTTCCATTGAATCTCACACAAGGGGGGTTGTAATGGGGGGCGAGTATACCAGCCCCCTGTGACAGCCAGAAACCGCCTGAAAATCCGCCACCAGCGCACGTGTGCGGCAATTTTTTCTGCTAGTGTCCAAACCATTGACGGCCCAGCGAAAGCGGACAGGAAAAGTGGAAATGGATGTGCGATTGCCGATAACGATTGCCGGAATTTGCTTCACCCTGCTCCTTGGCGGTTGCTCGCAAGGTGACGAAAAGCGCACCGTAAGCCTTGAAGAAAAAACCGCAAAATTCGAACAGTCACTGGACGCCATCACCGATCCGAAGCTCAAGGACGCCGTCACCGAACTCGGCGGTTCGCTACTGTTGCTCGAACGCGCACAGCTCAAGCTCGACAGCAATCCGGCACAAACCGAATACGGCGAAGACGCTCTCGGCGTGCTCAAGCACTACCCCACCCCGCAAGCGCTGGTTGATACGTTCATCAAGGGTCTGTTCGTGCTGCACAAAGATGCCAGCTCCGATTACCTCACCGATCTGCAACCGGTTTTTCCTTTCAACCTGAACATCCCCGGTGGTTTCCTGTTCCCGCATGGCGTGGAATGGCAGTCGGTAACGTTGAGCAACAAGCGCGTCATTGCTTATCAGCCGGAATGGTCGGAAACCGATCCGGGCATCCAGCTCAGCCCGTCCAGCTCCAACGTTACCAATCCCGATGACCTGACCGTGACCTACCCGTTCATCGATGGTCTTGGGGTGGACAAAAAGACCTTGCCGCAACCGGTGCGCCTGCAAGGCCAGGTCGAAGTCATTGCGCCGCGCCGCTTGTACAGTTTTGACCTGACGCAGAAAGATGTCGGTCAGACCCGCACCAACGACAATCTCAGCGTCAAACTGCTCAAGCTTGAAAAGAACTACGCCGAAGTCGAATTCAGCAACAACCTGCCCCTGGCCCCGGAAGTCGCTGACGCCCAGCTCAATCCGCTGATCGTTCAAGCGCGTGATGGCACTGGTCAATACCTGGTGCGTGCCGGTTCGATCAACGAAAGTCCGGAGCAGGTTTCCTTCTACCAAAAGCAACTGACGCACCTGCAACAGCAAAAAACCTGGAGCGACGCGCTGGAAAAGCAGCTCAGTGCCGACCAACTGGCGTTCGAGCAACAACACCCGCGCCGCTACAACAAGGTCTACTTCAATGGCCCGATCGAGACGCTGGAAGTCAGCCTGCTGGATTTTTCCTCGGTAACCGTGACACGCAAAGCGCTGGATCTGCCAATTCGCACCTTCAGCCCACACACTATGGAAAAAACAATCCAGCCATTGGACTTGCCGATTGTGGTGTATGACGATCTGGCCACGAACTGGCTCAAAGGCGCGAGCCTGACCGAGGATCAGTTGAAGGCAGGCGTGCGTATTCAACAATCGGTGGAGGACTCGAGCGCTGCGCGCATCGAGTTTTCTCACCGCCGCACCTTCAACGACGAACTGCTGGGGGACGACTTCAGCCCTGGGGTCAGCCCGGTGACGTTCTTCACCGAAAAGCGCAGCGGTAAACTCGATGAACCGATCGAGCTACCGCCCGAGGCTTATCAGGTCGATCCACTGCAAGCGACGATCACCTACGACTTGAACCTGTTCCCGGATACGCCGGCGATTGCCGTCGGCTCAATGCCGCTGTTTCTAGCCTCGGTCGAGAAAAAAACCTACGACGCCAAGTCTTTGCCCAAAGGTCTGGAGATCAGGAACAACACGCTGGTGGTCGACTTGAAGCTATTTCCTGCCGATGAATGGCGGTTCTTCGTCAAGGACGACAGCGGCAAATACCTCAAGCAGATTCTCTCGGTCAGCCACGATGCGAGCGCAGAAGGCCCGGCGCTGTTTGGCGTGCACTACTTCTATGGCCGTCCTACCCACGTGGAAACCTATCAGCGAACCAACCTCGCCACCGTGCAATACGGCTTTGAGGTCAAGCTCGACAAGGCGCAGATGCCTGACACCGCGCCCTAACCGTTGAGGCTACGGCCGCGCCCGCCGTTGATCTGCCGAAGCTGGGCTTGCAGGTGCAGGCTCCAGATCTGCGGGTCGTCGGCCAGTTCATAGCCGTGCAACGTCAGACTTTCAACGATGGTGTCGAGAATCGACTCGGCGGCAATCGGGCCGTGGAACGGACCCTGGGCTTTGATGGCGGAAGGTTGTTCACCGGCCATGCCGGCAGCGAAGAGCAGCGTCCACATGCCGTTATCGCCGGCCAACGGTTTGATGGCACATTCGATACGGGTCACGAGACCCAGGCATTGACGGGTGAGGCAGAGGTTGCGCGACATGGCGGCGACCCTCGGTGAAGCCGGTATTCAGCCCTCTCGGGAGGACTGGCTCGATCCAGTGATACTGTCGATATCCTTGAGCTGAGAATAGAAGAAAAGTCCGCCGCGCAAGCCATATGAAACCAGAATGCGCCGAATGGTCATTGTGTGAATATTGGCGTCAGAGTGATGGCACTTTTCACGAAGATCAGCGCAAAAATCAATCTGGAAAAACACTGTGGGAGCGAGCCCGCTCGCGAATGCGAAGTGTCAGGCAACTTAATCGTCGTCTGATACAGCGCTTTCGCGAGCAGGCTCGCTCCCACAGATTTACTGCATGAAGGCTCAGGCAGGCTTGGCTTCTACCAATGCCTCCTGCGCCAATTCCTTCTCGGCTTCCTTGAGGTCGTCTTCGCTGATCATCTCGGCAATATCGCGCAGGCGTTCCACTACTCGCGCATTGATGCTGCCCTCCGGGAATTCACCATCGGCATTCGGCTCACCGGCCGGTTCACCGACCAGCAGGCTCAACGCTTCGTCGGCCTGACGCACCGCGTACACGTGGAATTGCCCTGCGCGCACTGCCGCCAGCACTTTCTCATCGAGCATCAACGTAGCGACGTTGGCCTGCGGAATGATCGCGCCGTGCTCGCCGGTCAGGCCGCGCGCTTCGCAGAGGCGGAAGAAGCCTTCGATCTTCTCGTTGACCCCGCCCACCGCCTGCACTTCACCGAACTGGTTGATCGAACCGGTGATCGCGAAGCATTGCTTGAGCGGGGTTTTCGACAACGCCGAAATCAGCGTGCACGCCTCGCCCAGCGACGCACTGTCGCCGTCGACGTAACCATAGGATTGCTCCAGTGCGATGCTCGCGGAAATCGCCAGCGGGAATTCCTGGGCGTAACGGCTGCCCAGATACCCGGTGAGGATCATCACGCCTTTGGAGTGGATCGGCTGGCCAAGGTTGACCTCACGCTCAATGTCGACGATACCGCTGCCGCCCGGGTACACCGTGGCGGAAATCCGCGCCGGCACACCGAATGCCGAGTCACCGACTTCAAGCACGGTCAGCCCGTTGCATTTGCCGACCGCCGCGCCATCGGTGTCGATCAGGATGATCCCGGCGAGCATGTCATCGAGAATCCGCGCCGACACGCGCCCGGTGCGGGTGGCCTTGGCTTTGAGGGCTCGCTCGATGTGACCGGCATCGGTCATTTCATCACCGGCCAGATGCCGGATGAAATCAGCCTCGCTGACCAGTTGGAACAGATCACCGATGCGCGCCGACAAACGTCCCTGGTGTTCGGCCAGACGTGCGCTGTAAGTTGCCAGACGCGCGACCGCATCGGCCGTCAGCGGCGCCATGCCCTCTTCCGAAGTTCGGGTTTTCAGCAGCTGGGCAAATTGCTCCAGGCTTTCGTCGACCATCGGGATGTCTTCATCGAAGTCGACCAGAACGCGGAACATCTCCTGGAAGTCCGGATCAAGGTCCTGCAGCGTGTAGTACAGCGACCGCGCGCCGATGATGATGACTTTGACCTGCAACGGGATGTGCTGCGGGTTGAGGGTCACGGTGGCGAAGCGGCCCATCTCGCCCAGCGGCGATTCCATTTTCAGCTTGCGCGATTGCAGGGCGCGCTTGAGCGCATCCCACACGAACGGCTCGCTGAGCATTTTTTCCGCTTCAAGAATCAGGAAACCACCGTTGGCGCGGTGCAAGGCACCCGGACGCAACTGGCGATAGGTGGTGTAAAGCGCGCCTTGATCAGTGGTGTATTCAATGCGACCGAACAGGTTTTCGTACGTCGGGTGCGGCTCGAAAACCACCGGCGCGCCACCGCTGACCGGATGACCGACAACCAGACTCGGCGCGTATTGTTCTTCCAGCAGCTTGCGGGCGACGGCGTCGGTCTTGCTGTCGTCGACCAGTTGCTCGACCACGGTTTTCAGCAGGTACACCTGCATCGCTTGCAGGTAACCGCAGACCGCTGCGTTCTCCGCGTACTTCTCGGACAAGGGCGACAGCAATGGCTGCAAGGCCAGGGTGATGGTTTCTTCATTGAGCGAACGCAGCTGATTGTTCGACTCGCGCTTCCACTGCGGCAGGCTGGCGAGTTCTTCGTTCAGGCGCTCTTCGAGACCGGAAATGTCTTCGTGAAAACGCTCGCGATCGGCTTCCGGCAACTGGGCGAATTCAGCTTCATCCAGTGCCTTGCCGTCGAGCATCGGTGTGAAGGCGATGTTGCTGCTGTCGCGATACAGGGCAACGTCTTTTTCCAGGGCCAGACGCTCGATGATGTCGAGGGCCTTGTCGTAGCGCTGGTTGAAGGCGCGGTCGATGGCGCTTTTCTTTTGCTGGTAGGACGGGTGCTCGAAGACCGCCGGAAAAGTCGCCAGCAGGTTGTCGATCAAGCCGTTGATGTCACCGATGAACGCGCCGGCCGTGCCCGATGGCAACTCCAGTGCGCGCGGTTCGCGCGGTTCATCGAAATTATTCACATAGACCCAGTCCGCCGGGGTCTGCAGGCGCTTGCCTTCGGCTTTCAGGTAGCGTTTGACGAACGAGAAGCGACCGGTACCGGGCTCGCCCATGACAAAGACGTTGTAACCGGGGCGTGGCATGGCCACACCGAACTGCAAGGCTTCGACCGCACGTTCCTGGCCGAGCACACCGCGAAAGGGCTCCAGATCATTGGTGGTAGTGAAGCTGAACTGTTCAGCGGAAAACGGACGGGTAAGCGCTTCGGGCGCTAGACGCAAGCTGGCAGCAACAGGATCAGGCATCGGGCTTCCTTAACAATCAGGCGGGGCAGATAGCGGCATTCTGGCGCTGCCTGTACCCCACTGGCAAGGCGCGCCATGTGACAAAGCATAGACAAACGCCCGTCCCGTGACCCGCCCCCTTGAAACCGGGGTTTATTCCAAATATTTTGCAAAAACTCACGGAACCCCAGGAACGTGCCTAAACTCCAAACTGCGCGGCTGGAACTAATACCGGCCCACTGGCACCGTCAGGAGCCAGAACCCTGTCCATTGGTATGCACATAAAGAGATAAAAGCTATGAAACGGATTCTTCTCGGTACTCTCTTCACCGCTGTATCCATCAACGCAATGGCGCAAGCTCCAGGCGGCCCGGATTGCGGTTGGGGCAACATGCTGTTCGAAGGTCAGCGTGGCACCCCGGCTCACTTCCTGGCATCCACCACCAACGGCACTTCCGGTAACGCCACGTTTGGTATGACCTCCGGCACCAACGGTTGCTCGACCAACGCGTCGCTGACCTATGGCGGCAAATCCTGGTTTGCCATGAATGGCATGATGAACGAGCTGTCTGAAGACATGGCCAAGGGCAACGGCGAAGCGCTGACGACCTATGCCGTGGTACTGGGCGTGGCGCCGGAAGACCGTGCGCACTTCGCTGCTGTGACTCACGAGCACTTCCAGCAGATCTTCAGCAAGGCTGACGTGACCGCTGAAGACGTGCATACCAACACCCTGTCCGTGCTGAAATCAGACCCACGTCTGGCCAAGTACGCAACGCAGGCTTAAGCTCGACCCTGCCCGCTTCCTTCGGGGAGCGGGTTTTTATTTTTTCGGCCCGTCCCTCCTTGGGCTTTTGTTTTTTTCCTGTTTAAGTTGCCGACTATGCTCAAACGCCTTGCCTGGCTGGCGCTCTGTGTCTGCGCCCCGCTGTCCGCCGCGCCAAACATCGACCCTCAACGTTTGCAGCAACTGGCCAATGACCGTTTCTGGATTTCCCTCGGTCATTACGAAACCGCCAAGCTTGGCGGCTGGCGCAGCTATGTCAGCGACAAGAAATTCTTTCTCGCGCCCGATGGCAATGAACACCCCGACCGTGAGCTGGCCGCCACCGTGCAAGCGTTGTACGCCCCGGCCAGTCTCGGTGAGCAGCACGCGCAATGCGTTTATCCGGCCCGCACCCGTTGGTTGAAAACGCAGCTCAACCTGACCGACCTGCCGATGCCGGCGTGCGCCGAATACAAAAAGTGGTTCAAGGACGTCTCGCCGCACAGCGCGGTGATGATCTTTCCGGCAGCGTATCTCAACAGTCCGTCGTCGATGTTCGGCCACACCCTGCTGCGTATCGATCAGGCTGACGTGCAAAGCGACAAGACCTCGCTGCTCAGTTACGCGATCAACTTCGGCGCCTACATCGAAGGTTCGGACAACAGCATTCTTTACGCCTGGAAAGGCTTGATGGGCGGCTATCCGGGGCTGTTTGCGCTGGTGCCGTATCAGGAAAAACTCTCCGAATACCGCAGCCTGGAAAACCGCGACTTGTGGGAGTACCGGCTCAACCTGACGCAAGAAGAAACCGCACGCATGGTCGAGCATGTGTGGGAGTTGAAGCAGATCCAGTTCGACTATTTCTTCTTCGACGAAAACTGCTCCTACCGTCTGCTCGAACTGCTGCAAGTGGCCCGGCCGAGCCTGCGCCTGACCGAACAATTCCCGCTGACCGCAATCCCTACTGACACGGTCAAAGCCGTTAAAGAAGCGGGTCTGGTAGAAAGCATCGAATACCGCCCGTCCCGTGAACGCGAATTGCTCAGCCGCGCCGAACCGTTGACTGACGAAGAACAGCAATGGGTGCTAAAAGTCAGCGCCGAGCAGCAGGTGTTGCAGGAACCGGCCTTCAAGGCCCTGCCCCGCGCCCGGCAAGCGCTGATCATCGACGCCGCGTATCGGCTGGAGCGCTACCGCGCCAACGGTCAGGAACGTGATCCGCAACGGGCGCAGCGCAGCTTTGAACTGCTTCGGGCGATCAACAAGAACCCGGCACCGGAGCTGGAAATTCCTCGTCCCGGTCTGCCGGAGGATGGCCACGAGTCGCGCACCTGGCAGGCCGGCCTCGGTACTCGCGGCGACCGTGCGTTCGCCGAGTACGGCTTGCGCATGGCGTATCACGACCTCAACGACAACGCCGAAAGTTTCCCGCTCGGAGCGCAAATCGAAATCCTGCAGATGAAGCTGCGCCAGTACGAAGGCAATCACTGGCAATTCCAGCAACTAGATCTGGCGACCATTCGCTCACTGACGCCACGCAACGAGTTGCTGCAGCCGCTGTCGTGGCAAGTCACGGGCGGACTTGAGCGCGTACCGGGCAAGCATGATGACGAAACCCTGGTCAGCCACGTCAATGGCGGCGGTGGCGGTACGTGGCAATTGGGTGAAGATGTGCTCGGTTTTGCCCTCGGCACGGTGCGCGTCGAACACAACAATGACTTCGCCGAGTTCGTTTCCCCCGCCGGCGGTTTCAATACCGGCGTACTGTGGAAAAACCCGCTGGGCAACCTGAGCCTGGAGGCCAAGGGTGATTACTTCATCAATGGCGAAGTGCGTCGCAGCCTCAGCCTGAATCAGCAGTGGGAGCTGTCGCGTAACCTGGGTTTACGCCTGAGTGCGCAGCGCGAGTTCAGTCATGTGGCAACACCTGAGACTGAAGTGATGCTTGAGGTGAAGTGGTATCACTACTAAAAGATCGCAGCCTGCGGCAGCTCCTACAGGGGCAAATGCATTCCAAGTGTAGGAGCTGCCGCAGGCTGCGATCTTTTGATCTTTCTTTCACACCCCATCAACGAATCCCCTTCTAGACTCACCCCATAAGCCGTGTGACGGCTCGGGAGAGTGCGATGTGGCGGTGCGTGGTTTCGCTGGGTGTTTTGCTATTGCTGAGCGGTTGCCAGACCACTCACGAGGATTTGATCGCCAAGGGTTATCCACCGGCCTTTGCCGACGGGTTTGATGACGGTTGCGTCAGCGGCCGACAAGCCGCCGGATCGATCAGCGGCGAGTTTCGCAAGAATGTGCCGCGCTATCTCAAGGACAAGCAATACGCCGAGGGCTGGACCGACGGTTTCCGCCAGTGTCAGGCGATGCTGGAAAACAAGGATCGCAACGACTATCGCAACGAGCACTGGGACGAGCGCGAGCGCGCCTGGCAGCAGCAGAAAGATCAGGGCGCCGCGCGGGCCTATCGCTCGCAATAGGTCGTTTGCAGACATCCGATGAAACCAAATCCCTGCGAGCATGGCCCAACCCATTAACGGGGAGGACACCATGAGCCGTGCTTTCGTCAACGAAGACAACGCCGCCGCGCAAGCCGATCAGCCAGTCGAACGGCAGGTCAGCGCGCAGCCCAATTACGTCACACAACAAGGTCTGCAACAGTTGCAGGCGAAAGTCGCCGAGCTGCAAGCCTTGCACGCCGAGCAAACGGCAAAAGGTGAACAGGCCGACAAACAACGTCAGGCCGATCTCGAACGAGACTTGCGTTATTTCAATCAGCGCCTCGGCAGCGCACAAGTCGCCGTCGCCGCGACGTCTACAGACAAAGTGCAAATCGGCAGTTGGGTTGACCTACGCCGACGAACACGACACCGAACGCCGCGTGCAACTGGTCGGTGAGGATCAGGCCGACGCAGCCAAAGGCCTGATCAATTGGGGCTCACCGCTGGGCCGGGCCCTGCTTGGCACCCGGCTCAACGACGAGGTGCTATGGCAGCGCCCCGCCGGCGATCAAATGATTGAAGTGATTCGCATCGAGCCGGATCAGACCACTCCCTGAGCAAGCATCGCGTCGGCGACTTTGACGAAGCCTGCGATGTTCGCGCCTTTGACGTAGTTGATCCGCCCGTTCTCTTCGCCGTAATGCACACAGGCGTGGTGGATCGACTGCATGATCGCGTGCAACTTGCTGTCCACCTCGCCCGCCGTCCACAACAGGCGCATGGCGTTCTGCGACATTTCCAGACCGCTGACGGCCACGCCGCCCGCATTGGATGCCTTGCCCGGCGCGAACAGAATCCCCGCCTCGATGAAGATATCCACAGCCTCCAGAGTGGTCGGCATGTTCGCGCCTTCGGCCACACACACGCAGCCGTTGCGCAGCAGCACGCGGGCGGATTCGGCGTCGAGTTCGTTTTGCGTGGCGCACGGTAGCGCTATGTCGCAGGCCAGCGACCAAGGCAACTGACCGGCGCGGAACTCCAGGTTGTAGGCTGCCGCCAATTCGCTGATCCGTCCGCGCTTGACGTTTTTCAGTTCCAGCAGCGCCAGCCACTGTTCTTCGCTCAACCCGGCTTCGCAATACAACGTGCCTTCGGAGTCGGACAGGGAAATCACCTTGCCGCCCAGATCCATGACCTTGCGCGCGGCGTATTGCGCAACGTTGCCGGAACCGGAGATCGCCACGCGTTTGCCTTCAACGGTCTGCTCGCGGCGCTTGAGCATTTCTTCGGCGAAATACACGCAGCCGAAACCGGTGGCTTCCGGGCGAATCAGGCTGCCGCCATAAGCCATGCCCTTGCCGGTCAGCACGCTGGTGAACTGGTTGCTCAGGCGCTTGTACTGACCGAACAGGAATCCGATTTCCCGCGCGCCGACGCCAATGTCACCGGCAGGCACGTCAACGTCGGCGCCGATATGGCGATACAGCTCGCTCATGAACGCCTGGCAGAAACGCATGACTTCGGCGTCGCTCTTACCTTTCGGATCGAAGTCCGAGCCGCCCTTGCCGCCGCCCATTGGCAACGAGGTGAGCGAGTTTTTGAAGGTCTGCTCGAAGGCGAGAAACTTCAGCACGCCCATGTTCACCGATGGATGGAAACGCAAGCCACCCTTGTACGGTCCGATGGCGCTGTTCATCTGGATACGGAAACCGCGATTGACCTGGACCTTGCCCTGATCGTCGACCCACGACACGCGAAACACCACCGCCCGCTCCGGCTCACAGATGCGCTCCAGAATCCCTGAGGTGAGGTAACGCGGATTGGCCTCAAGAAACGGCCACAGACTGCGCAGGACTTCTTCGACAGCCTGGTGGAATTCGGGTTGATCCGGGTCGCGTTGTTTCAGGCGTGCGAGGAAGGATTCGACGGATTCGATCATGGAAAAAGTCTCGGCAAATTTATTATCGTTGGAAGAAATTGAGCCGGACTGTAGCAAACGAATTGCGCACAGGAACAGCGCAAGATGTCGCAGTTATGAAATTAAATGGTGCACAGGATATAAATCAGAAGCCTTTTCAGGGATTTTTTGCACCTCAATGACGATTACCAACCTCGACGATGCACCAACAGTTACACCCCAATCGCTGGCAAGCCAGCTCCCACAGTTTCAGCAGTGCTCACCCATTCCGGGCACATCACAAATCCTGTGGGAGCTGGCTTGCCAGCGATGAATCCACCTCGGTACCCCCGAAAAAATCAAAGCAAAAAAAACGGAGCCCGAAGGCTCCGCTTTTTCATGCAACCAACCCGAATCAGGCCAGTTTTTTGTGGCGTACCCGGTGTGGCTGGGCCGCTGCTTCGCCGAGACGCTTTTTGCGGTCGGCTTCGTACTCGGTGTAGTTACCTTCGAAGAAGATCGCTTGCGAGTCGTCTTCGTACGCCAGGATGTGGGTCGCGACGCGGTCAAGGAACCACCGATCGTGAGAGATCACAATCGCGGCGCCCGGGAAGTCCAGCAGAGCCTCTTCCAGCGAACGCAGGGTTTCAACGTCGAGGTCGTTGGACGGTTCGTCGAGCAGCAGGACGTTGCCGCCCTCTTTCAGAGTCAGCGCCAGGTGCAGGCGACCACGCTCACCACCGGACAGGTCCTTGACGAACTTCTGCTGATCGCCACCCTTGAAGTTGAAGCGACCGACGTAGGTACGCGACGGGATCTCGTAGTTGCCGATGCGGATCTGGTCAGAACCGTCGGAGATCTGCTGGAACACGGTTTTGCTGCCATCGAGGTCTTCGCGGCTCTGGTCGACGCACGCCAGTTGCACGGTTTCGCCGACTTCGATGCTGCCCGAATCCGGTGTTTCCTTGCCCATCAGCATGCGGAACAGGGTCGATTTACCGGCACCGTTACCGCCGATTACGCCGACAATGGCGCCCTTCGGCATCGAGAACGACAGGTTGTCGATCAACACGCGATCGCCGTAGCCCTTGGAAACGTTCTTGAATTCGATGACCTTGTCGCCCAGACGCGGGCCGGCCGGGATGTAGATCTCGTTGGTTTCCGAACGCTTCTGGAATTCCTGCGATTGCATTTCTTCAAAGCGTTGCAGACGAGCCTTGGATTTCGACTGGCGGGCCTTGGCGCCTTTGCGCACCCACTCCAGTTCTTCTTTCATGGCTTTTTCGTGAGCCGACTGCTGCTTGGATTCGGCAGCCAGACGATCGGACTTGGCTTCAAGCCAACCCGAATAGTTGCCTTCGTAAGGAATGCCCGCGCCGCGGTCGAGTTCCAGAATCCAGCCAGCAACGTTGTCCAGGAAGTAACGGTCGTGCGTGATCGCAACCACGGTACCCGGGAAGTCGTGCAGGAAGTGCTCCAGCCACGCCACGGAGTCAGCGTCCAGGTGGTTGGTCGGTTCGTCGAGCAGCAGCATGTCCGGAGCGGACAGCAGCAGACGGCACAGGGCCACACGACGTTTTTCACCACCGGAGAGGAATTCGACCTTGGCGTCCCAGGCCGGCAGACGCAGCGCGTCGGCGGCGACTTCCAGTTGACGGTCCAGGTTGTGGCCGTCGCTGGCTTGCAGGATCGCTTCGAGCTTGGCCTGTTCGGCAGCCAGTTTGTCGAAGTCGGCATCTTCTTCAGCGTAAGCCGCGTAGACCTCGTCCAGGCGTGCCTGGGCGTTCTTGATCACGCTGACCGCTTCCTCGACCACTTCACGCACGGTCTTGGTCGGATCAAGTTGCGGCTCTTGCGGCAGATAACCGATATTCAGGTCCGGCATCGGACGGGCTTCGCCTTCGAACTCGGTGTCGACGCCGGCCATGATTTTCAGCAGCGTGGACTTACCCGAACCGTTGAGGCCGAGCACGCCGATCTTGGCGCCGGGGAAGAAGGACAGCGAAATGTTTTTGAGGATTTCCCGCTTCGGCGGAACAACTTTGCCCAGCCGATGCATGGTGAAGACGTAAGAGCCTGTTTTTCCTGCTTTGTCAGTTTTGGACATGGTTTGATTCGCCTTTAATCCTGTATTTTCAGTGCTTTGAGGGTAGAGACAGGCGCTTAAACTCTGGAAATAAAACGTTAAGTTTTGCGCTGACCGTCCGATACCCCTGACTATACTTAGAAAAGTTATGTTTTATGAGGGAGCTACATGGGTTTCCAGGTCATAGAGCAGGTGGTGAATGCTGCTCGAAGAAAGCTGTTGGTGCAAGACTACATTCCTGTGTACTACCCCAACCTATACATCACCATGGAGCACTCGGGCAGAGCCCTCGAAACAACCAAGAAATACCTTGAGCATCTGGCTGTGTTTGAGGAGTTTCTGGCGTTTTCCTCCATTGATCTGATTTCTCACCTCGAACAGCGCCCTCACAGCAGGTACCTGACAGACAGTGAGCTTTCCAGGTTTGTGTCGGACGCGGGGTTCAGCAAGCAAACCTTGGCCATGAAATATGCGGGGATGCGTTTGCATCCGACTGCCTACAAATCCGTTGGCAAGGTCCACGCACAGCAGCGAATCGAGGCTGTACGCGACTATCTAGCCTTTCTCTATGACAAGCTGGGTGATCACTCAACACGATATGAGGCGGTTGACGATCTGAAGAAGCGCATCAACCGCAAGATCAAAGCGGCCAGACCTGCGTGGAAAAAAACGCGAACGAAAGAAATGAAGGGGCTTACGAGTCAAGAGCGAACTCGATTGCTGGAAATCATGCATCCAGATCACGCCGAGAACCCCTTTTCAGATGAAGCCATCAGACTGCGTAACTACATCATTTTGCTGCTGGGCCTCGACATGGGGCTACGACGCTCCGAGATGCTGCTGATCAAGACTAGCGATATTCACTGGCACAGTCGTCAACTAGCGGTGGTCAACCTTGAGGATGAGAGCCTCGATCCACGAACGATGGCCCCGCAATTCAAAACCAACGAGCGCATGCTGGTGATGACCGATGACTTGTATGACGCAATAACTGAGTACGAATCGAAATATCGCCACAGAAAGCTCCGTAGCGGTGCATCGCTAGCGAGAAGGCATCCGTTTTTGCTGGTGGCGCACAAGCGAAATGAGGGCGGACCTCTGACCATCAAGGCAGTGGATGGCGTTCTGTCCAGAGTCCGCGAAATAGCGCCGGAACTGGCTCATGTGCACCCGCATATTCTGAGGCATGACGCGGTTTGCACGATGCTGGAAAGCATGCGTGAGGAACTTGCACTGCTCACGCCGGAGGACCGCATAACGCAAGTCCAAAAGACCCTAACCTGGATGTTCGGCTGGAGTCCCGACTCGAACATGCCCGGCCACTACGGCGCGAAATTCTGGAAGGAAGAGGCAGACAAAGCAATTCAGAAACGGGCCGAGCGGTTTACGGCAAGCCGTCAGAAAGCCGACACGACACGAGGAGGTTCATAGTGAACATTCCCGTCGAAGCACTTCAGGCACCAAAGCAGAGCACCCTAGATGCGTGGCTGAACACGCCTCGCCTGGCGAAATGTGGGGAGGTGTTCACGCCCGCTGACCCCATGTGGAAACCGGATAAGTCGGCTAGTGATTCAGTTAACTGGAAAGCGGCTATTGCCTGCGTCTCGCCGGACTGGCGGCCTTGGTTGCACGCCGCCCTGGTGTACCGAATGGGCGATGTGGCAGCGCGCACGGTTGCTAACACTGCCAGTGTGTTGTCGCGGGCTGCTCAGGCTGGGCTTGACCCGCTCAACGAGGATCAACTGATCGCACTGCGGGAGCGCTTTAGCGATAAAGAGTTTAGTGTCATGGCCTCCTTCATAGCGTTTTGGCACGATTGCGAATCCCTCGAACAGCGCCCGTCGCAATCCCTGATCGATGCCTACAAGGAATTGCCCAGGAAAAAGAATTCCAGCAACGATGTGATCCTTAGCCTAGACCCCGAAGAAGGCCCGCTCACACAGATCGAGCAGGACGCGCTGCATCAATGGATACATGAGCAGTTTTGTCACGGGCAGTTAGATTTCGAGCAGTACATTTACCTGCGCATGTTGATGATTTACGGACAGCGTGGCTATCAGGTGCGAATGATGGTTTTTGGTGACTTCACGGAGAGCGAGGTCAAGTTTCATTGGGCAAAGCAAAAAGGCGACGAGGCGGGTTGGCGAAAAAAATCCGAAAGATTTAGGCTGGATGAGGACCTCTACAACACAGTGCAGGCCTACAAGGCAATGATTCTGGCGCAACTTTGGCAAACGTACCCAAACGGTGTCGATTGGAATGTAGCCATCCAGAATGTGCCGCTCTTTCGTAAGAAGCTGGATCGTGATGCAGCAGAAGCTTGGAAACGGCGGTGGAATCCCCCTGTGTTGCTCGATAGCCCCCTTCAAAAAGCCCTCGAAGACGCGCCGCAGCCCCTCTTTCATGTCGGATCAGGCACGGTCAAGCAATGGCTTCGTCACATCGAGCGGATGGAGAGTTTTCCAATTTCGCCTCGCACCCATCAGCCGCTGAAAGTGACGGGGCACCGGTTCAGGCACACCCTCGGCACGGACCTTTCCAATGCGGGGCTGAGTGAGTTTGCGATAGCCCGCGCATTGATGCATAGCGATACTCGAACAGTGCGAAAGTACCGCGCCGTGTCGACGGAGTTGCTGGCGTTGATCGACGCGAAGATGAACAACCATATGGCCTTGATTGTGAATGCGTTCACCGGGATCATCGTCACAGATCTCACCTCAGCCATAAACGGGGATCGAGCGGATCGCCTAATCGAGGATGTGGCAGTGTGCGGTGCCACGACCGCCTGCCTTCTCGATGCGCCGTATACCTGTTATGCATGCGGAAAATTCCAGCCCCTTTTGCACGCCAATCACCGCGAGGTCCTTGAGCGATTGGAGCGTCGCCGGGAGCAAACCATTGCCACGGATAAAACGACCGGCGTGCTATGGGATCGGGCCATTCTCGCTTGCCGAAAGGTTATTCTGGATTGCGAGGCCATGCGCCGATCATCGGACTCAAGGGCACAGAAGAATGACTGAAGCGTTTGATTCTGAACCGCCGAATAACATTGTTGATTTTAATCCCAAGAGCCAGCTGGATGCGGAGGCTCACCTCGTGGCGTTTATCGAATGGGCAAAAAACACTCTGCCCAAAGGCATTCCCAATCGAGTGAACGCGAGTATTCGCTGGGAAGACGGCAGTTGGCACCCGCATGGCCTCTCAAGCTGTAGCTTCACGGCGCTCGGATCGACCTTATCTGCCCGAAAGACGATGCAGGCACCCTTCACGGAATTTACCAAAGCCATACTGGTGTACCGAAGGGTGTATTTGCAGAAAAAGGGGATGAGTGACTGGATGAACGCTCTTAGGGGGCTGGAAGTCGCCCTGTTCGAGTTGACCGGCACGCTGGATGTGACGCGGGTGTCCGCCGCTGTCTGTAATAATGCGTGCGAGCACATGAGACGTCACTGGACGAAAGGAAACACCGCATACGTTTACAGTAAGTCACTTGAGGCCATCATCGCCCTGATGCTGGCCAAAAAACTGCTCAAGTCGGATTTCCGGTGGACATCTCCGCTGAGGCAGAGCCAGAGAGGCACGCTCAAGCAGCAAAGAGAGGATCGGGAAAAGAAGCTGCCTAACCCTGAAGCGATCAGAGCCCTCGGGGAAGTGTTCACAAACGAATTGACCAGCCACCTCGACATCGTAGTGACATCCGCCTGTGCGCTGTTACTGAGTGTACCCAGTCGCGTGGGTGAATTGGCGGATCTTCCATTGAATTTCCTGCTATTCAAAGAGGATGCCCAGGGCAATCGGCGCATGTTCCTGCGCTGGTACGCGGAAAAGATGAACCAGATGACGGCGAAGCCCGTCGTTATCCCTGAGATGGAGCCGGTCGTCGAGCGGGTCATCATGTTACTGAAACCGATCACCGATGAAGCGCGGGCTTACGCCGCCTGGCTGGAAGACCATCCCGATGAGTTCCCCCCCCACGCAGGAGTGCCACCCAAGGGAGCTGATGAACCGCTCACATACGTCGAAGCTTGTGCCGCGCTGAAACTCGCCGCTCATAAGGGGCACGCGCGATCAGTATTCAATGTCAAGTTACTGAAAAGCCTTGAGAAGCAAAAGGCGTTGAGCCCCGCCGTCCGAGCGCTCTTGGCCGAGATCCGTGACGGGTGGGATTCCAGCAAAGGGAAGAGAATACATGTTAAGGGAAAGCTTGGGGTCCAGGGTTGGGAGTTTGACGACCGATGTGTGATCACGCTACGCAGACTCAATATGCTGTTGCGGGAGAAGTATCTTCCAAAGGATTTTCCATACACCACGCCGTACACGGAGGGCAAAGCTCGGTTGAAGTACCGTGATGCGTTGTTCACCATGCGCACGGGAGCACTGGCTGGAGACTCAGGTACATCTGGTGCGCAACACGGGTTTGGCGTGGAGATAGCGGCGACCACTAGCCGAATGAATGCGCAGTTAGGAGGTAGTAACAACCCAGCAGTGAAAAGCCTGTTCGAACGCTATGGTTACCCCGGCGTCAAGGTCAACACGCATGCGTTTCGGCACGAATTGAACACGCAGATGCGCAAGGCCGGTCTGTCGCAGCTCTTGATTGATGCTTTCTCCGGGCGCTCGTCGATGGGATCGGTCTACAACCATGAAACAGTCGAGGAACGCACCCAAGGGGTTGCGGATTATCACCCCAAAACGAAGCACGGCACCGCTGCCCTGCGTCTGGACAAGGTTAAAACCAATCAGCCTCTGAGGCTTGCAGATGTAAGGGAACTGCGCGAGGGTGAGCAGGATCGCATTATCCATCAAACCCATCTCGGCGTTTGTGTGCACAACTTTGCTTCCGAGCCCTGCCCGAAAATGGGCGCCTGCTTGGACTGCGGGCGGCTCGGATGCGTCAAAGGGGATGACGTGAAGCTTGGCAACCTTAAGGAAGAACGCGACGATCTTAAACGACGCCTCGATAAAGCCCTGGATGCGCAGTCTCGGGACGTGTTTGGGGCATCGGAGTGGGCCAAGAAACTGGGTGAGAAGCTCTTTAAGTGCGAGGAGCTCATCCAAATGCTGGAAAACCCCGGACTCGAAAAGGGTGCCATTGTGTGGAACGCTGATAACGGTTGGACGCTGACCAAGAACGCCGTCGCAATGTCAGGTCTGATCGCAGTCAAAGTCATTGAAGAGCACCCAGCGCAAGAGGCGTTATCATCGTTAGATGACGTCTTGGCTTTGCTGAATGAGATTGAGGGTTAAAGATGGGGCATTTAACGCCAAAGGATGAGAAGCGCATCATAAAGCTGATTGAGGAATGGTCAGAGCCGAAGCTGACCTGGCCTTTGCTCGTTGAGGCCTGCAAACAAAAACTGGGTATCAGTCGTGCTCGCCAGTCGCTGATGAATCTACCTGCCGTGGATTTAGCGATGAAGAACTGCAAGGCGGCATTGAAGGCTCAGAAGCTTAAGCCTGGCTGGATTAGCGATATTCAGGCAGCCAACGAGCACATTGAGAAAGTGACAGCGTCCAACCAGAAGCTGTTAGCCGCTGTTCGAGATATGCATAGCCGATTTTTGATCTGGCAAGCCAATGCAGATATGCACGGGCTAACGCAATCAATGTTGGAGCGGCCGGTTTCACAGCTTCAGAAGAGGACCTGATCTCATTTGAAAGATAACTACCTTACCCAATGCAGGCGCCTATGCGCGGTTCCGCACGTACGGATTTGTGCGGGGGATGACTGCTATTCGTGCCGCAACCAGAATTTTAGCCCAACAAAAATAAGCGCCGCTGAGCAGCCTTTTTTATCGAGCTAATCATACTCTTCCACTTAAGCTTCATAGAATATAATTTCAAATATCAACATTATCTTTATGGAACTGTATAGATGGTAAAAATGTAATCTGCACTCTAGGAGATGGAATATTTTTTTCTACACGAGGCAGATCTTTCAAAACTATCAGTACGCCATTTGGAATTGATTGAACCTTGTCCTCCCCCAACTCCGTAATTGGTTCTCTCGAAAAGCCGTCTATCATGCCCTCTTTAAACTTTACAAGAGTACTGAATGACTCAACGCTTTTCAGAGCTGCAGAAATATCGGTTACGTTCTTTATTAAGCCGTTTGGAAATCCCTCTTTCAATAGCATTTCACTCAGACGATCTGATAACCAACGATGAAGTTCCCCAGAAAAAAGCAGTCGTTGCTTGATTGAGCTAGCGATTTTTTCGCTGCGCAGCACGGCCAAGACAGAACTATTATTCAAACTAACAAAATAATCAGAAAGTTCAGACTTTGCAGAAAACACTCGAATTTCAACAGCACCAAAAAAAACACGATAACCTGGAACAATTGGGACGCCAATACGGCCTAATTGATGAAGCGCTGTGTGCTGAACCTCTAAAGCATAAATTTCGTTAAGTCGCCCCAAATAGGAGAAGCCCAACTCTTTACTTAACGTTTTTTGATCGACGGTAAGGAGATTTTTATTCCCCCACTCGATCTGGGTAAACTTTTCGCCATTTCTTATTAAGATATCACCATCAGAACCCATCTGTTTTATTGTAGCGCGCAGCAGTTCAATCTCAGTAGGTTCGACTTGTCGCCCGCTACCTTGAACACATAACACCTGGCCATTTGTAATTTTTCCTTGTAACAAATCACAAGTTTGGGATATAACCATTAAAAAAGTTGCATCCGGCGCATTGACGATAGCTTCCTTTCCACTACCGTTAGATTTTTTTGATGACAGCTTTACAAAAAGATCGCCAAAACGAATTTGTCTTTGCTTGTTCTTATTCCTAAAAAGTTCCCCTGATGCAGGTTTAACAGAGGAAAAATCAGAAAACAAATTAGACACGTTTTGCGTTGGCTCACAGTGCCCTAGCAATACCTCATAGCTTTCCGGTGGAAGATCCATAGACTTCTCGGCCAGTGTGATATCTTTCTGGATTGAAGCGGTCAAAAGCTGACCCGAGAGCCACCCCAAATAGTCAGACAAAGGTTCTTTCTCTGTGACCAATTGAGCAGTATAAAGAGTAGCTAAGTCCTCCAGTTCCAGCCCTTCAATTTGCTCAAGGAGATTGTGCGCAGCTGACGAGATAGCTCTCTCAAGGCTGACATGAACACTTCTAAATTTCTTTAATTCACCCTCCTGAAGAGAAAATGTATCTACGGCATCAGAAAACTCTGCTTCTGCCGTTAACTTTCTTACAAACCGAAAAAAACCTCCAGGAGTTGAAGAACTTTTGCGAAAGTTATAAGCATCACTCTCCGCTAAATTAGGAAGACTAGAGATAAGGATTACGAAAGGATGAGTACAGCCTTCCTCTTGTTTTGCGCGAGTGATTACTGATTTTAAGAATGCAATACTTTCCGCAACCTTTCCTTCAATATCATCCGGCACCTCATTACTAAGAAGGTAATCTATAATTATTAATGAAACATCTGTTTCAACAAGATCTAAATCTGGAAGAGCAGGTGTTTTCACCACGCTCCACCCTTTACTTTTTAAAATCCTTTCAATTTTAGACAAAGGCTTATGATGCTGGCTAAGCTCTTCAACCAAATCAGAAAAAACGTGCTTAACTAGCTGGTTCTTTGATGGTGACTTATTGCGTATACTCCAGAATCTCAGAATCTCTTCTGGTTTAGAGGTAAGAGGTTCAAAGTATAAGCGTCCTGAAGGTTCACCATCCAGTCCGAACTGCTCATCAAACCAAACTCTGGTCTCAACATTATCCTTTAGAAATCTTCGCAACTGCACAGTTTGCTTCTGGAAATCAGAAACAGTAGGGCGTGCAAAAGCATCATCGATAAACAATGCTTTTCTTTTCAACTTCCTTGTAGCCATTTTTATTTGCTCTCAAATCCAAATACAAAACCAGCATGAGCATCTCGAGAATCTGCTTTAATAAGTGATACCGAGATATTATTTTCAGCGCACAAGTTTTTTACTATATACAATCCGATCCCACGACCTGACGGCTTTTTACTAAAAAAGGGATCGAAAACTTTCTCGCCATCGGCTTTTCTTATACCAGGCCCGTTATCTCTAAAAATAATTTCTCGCGCATTAACATCGACTAAGATTTCTATACAGGGCAAATAGGTATTTTTTTCACCATTAGCCTCAAGAAGCATCGCGCTGTGGTGTGTTAACCAATAGACTGAATTGGATATCAAATTTTCAAAAATTTGATACATCTGGCCTTGAACGACCGTAGCAAAAAAATGGCTAGGCTCTTCAAATGAAACGTTAATCTCATGCCTCTCAAACTGAGAACTATGGGCCTCCAATAAAGTTTGTATTACCTGTACAACGTCCGTACTTTCTTTTCTCTGTCTCCCAGGAGTGCTAACCGGGTCGAGTATCCTCAAACGCTTTTCAAGTGTTTTAAGCTGAGCATTTAATGACTGTAAAGATGGAGGAAGCTTATTAAAATTCACCTTATTGAGGTCGGCTAACGTTGAACGAGTCATCCGATTAAGCTCATGAACTACGAACTCCATGAGCATTCCAGCGCCAGCAAGATGAAGGTAGACATCCGACTGATCTTGCTGCTTTCGAATCGTAGTTTTAGCTTTAGACCAAGCTGCTTCTAACTCCTCTACGTAGCCGCGAAGAGCGTGCACTGTTTTCTCTTCATCTGGAAGCTGCCTTGCTAACTCACGAAGTTGAGCCCTAGCGTCTTTGGAGCTTTCTTTAACCTTATTATCTATCTCCTTTATACTGGACATAGACTTGGAGGTACTTTTTAGCTCATATTTTTTAACAAGGGCTCCGAGCTCTTTCCATATTACATATTGAAGGCATTGAACAAGTTTTTTTTGCTCTGGTGAGTCACAAAGACCTTGTCTGTTGGTTTGATCTTTCAGAAAAGGGTTATCTCGTGAACTAATTTTCACTCGACCGACAAATTGGCCTCGGTTGAGCTTAAAAGAACGCTGCTTGAGAGCTTTCTGATCCAGCTGAAGCCAGTCGTCATCGGGATCTGCATAAGGATAAACTCGATAGCCATCCCTGTACATTAACAAGCCACCGGCCCACTGAGAGAGCCACTCACCAAACTCGTTGTATTTCTCGGTAGGTAGCTCCCTCCTCTTTCTCTGCCTATTAAACCAGTAACCGACAGCGCTAAACTCGCCTAACGTTTGGATCCCCGCAAATCGTGCTGGGCCATTTTCCGTACCGCCCTTATACAAAGGCTGATCTATATCTGCAAGAAGGCTATATAAATCATCACCTGCAGAATATATCTCCCCAGAATCGATCAACTCGTCGTCAACATTCTGGCCATCCTTTTCTGGAACTCTGAACTTTGCGATGCCTTTAATAACAGGCTCTCTCACTCCATTGTTGTCTCTATAGGAAAAATCAATCTTAAAATACCCGTGCCATCCGGCCAGCCAATCCGGATTCATTTCCTCGATCACATCGACATCTTTTCCATTAAAGCTAATTCTTAAATCGAGTACAGATGCCTCAAGATCAAAAGGGTCTTGAAGCTTAGACAGTTCGGATTTAGAAACTTGGGAAACTCTTTGGAATGACCAATCACTTCGTATGTCACTAATTCGAATTAGAGTGCCATTGGGTTTTACACTGTTCTTCTTCTTGCCTTTTTCAGCCTTTACACTAAACGCACCGAGATCGAGGTCAATATTATCACCAAGTATCTTCCAGTCTACGAACAGATTCGACCAATTAGTGTCTTTTTTTGTGCCAGTAATTAGCTCTAACTTCTCTCCGAGTCGCATCGCGGAAAGTCTACCGATTCCTTTCTCACCTAATATAGGACGCTTTCCCTCGGAATCTTCGCCCACTAGCCGCTCGCTTGCTCTATGCGGCGTACCTATGGTCAAGAAATTTTTATCTAAGTCAGCGTGTGTCATCCCGCTTCCCCAGTCCTCCACCTCAATATAAGAGTGCTGACAATAAAAATCCCTAAGAGCGACTAAAGAATCAGTACGATTAAGCCCTGACAGCTTCTGCACCAACGACTCTCGAATAGCAAGAGGTGTACTTGGTTCAAAAAAACGGGTTAGATTACTTATAAGCAGCGTATCGGGAATAAAATCTTCCTGTCCATTTTTGATACTAGATACAAGAGCCTGATATCCAGAAGCGGTTAATGCGACGTTTATACGCACTTCAATTTTTGGAGTCCCGGCATCTATGGAGTTTTTAATCAGCTCGTAAAGTGCTACTCCATCAGAACTGATAAGCTCTGCTCCTAGCTCCAGCAAGACTCTAGCCTTCACTTTGAATGACATATTACATTCCTTCGTCTAAAGCGAGCATACCAAGCATCCCTGATCATCATCGTCATCTGGAGCCTCAGTTGAGTCAAGCTCGGAAAAAACCGCAATCAGTGTTGAATTATCCTTCCGCTGAGCCATTCTTTCCACGCGAAGCGCATGATCACGCTTAATCTGAGCCATACGCTCCGGTTGTTCAAGCTCCGCAAGGCTTTCACCTTGGCTCCAAGTAAAGAAGTTACCTGTTTTTTCAAAGGGCACTTCATACTCTTTAGCTTTCTCGTACAAATCGGGATGTGTTTCTTTTAACTTCACCCACTCGATTTTTTGCTGATAGAAGCAAAAGTAGCATCCAGAGCGGGTTCTTCCCCATTTCGTGTAAGGGGGCATCCCAACCCCAGAAACTCGTAGAATCTCTTCAATATCGCGCAGGATTAGCCCGTCCTCCTGGAACGGGTACACAGCTTCGATATTTGTCTTATGGCTGATGTACCCCGTGCGGTTTTCATCAGCACGGAGCCCAACGTAGTTGATTATTGGTTGGTCACCGCAGAAATCCTCAAAAGGCTTAAGCTTGAGCATCTTCGTGCACCAACGACGATGATTGGAGGGAATCATCCCTCCATACATGTCATACCAGTGATCGAAGCCTAGGTCAGCATTCAAACGATGCAACGGCTTCCCGAGGTAATTTTCCAGACGCTGCAGATAGTCATACGTCTCTGGTAACTCTTTGCCGGTATCGCTGAAGATGTATTCCATTTCTGGCACACGATCTCGCATGTAAATCGCCAGCGCTGCGCTGTCCTTGCCCCCTGAGAGGCTAAGGATATGTCTAACCTGCGGTTCGTTGCTCATCGCTTAGCTCATTCTCATCGTGTTCAGTGGAGCCCTGCTGCAATTGCAGCAACGCTTGAGCAAGGGCTGAAGCGGCCAAATTCAAATTGCCGCCCACTTGCTTAGTGAGAGTCTCTAGCAGGCCATTAGCCATGATCTTGGTCTCATGATCAGAGGTCAATAGCATCGCTGCTTCTTCGCCGCTGGGGAGAGTCAAAGTCACCCCGACGAAGCGTTGCGCTTGACGCTCAAACTCGCCTTTACGCATAGCTACCCTAAGCCAGCGCTTGTAGCGCCCGCATAGCTCAAGAACGGACTCCGCAAATATCGGAGCGTCACTGTCTTTCCAGATATCTAAGGGTCTATGAACGACAACACTCGCAATGGAATCCATCCACTTGTCGTCAGTCAAGGTGATGTCCGAACAGCGCATGATGAAGGCTTTAAGATCTACCTCGGCAAGAGACTGCGCAGTATCAGCGCACTCTTCCTGGAGCTGCGATCGAAGGGCCTTCAGAGGGCCTGTGATCTCAAAAGCCTGCGCCATGGAAAAGCTAACCTCATCCTGCAACCGTCGGTATGCCATACCAAGCTCAGTGAGGCTTTTCGCCAGCAGATCGGGGAAGCTACTAGCGTCCTTCCCCTTCCCAGCCTTCACCACGCGCGGCATATCAACGGCGAGCAACGAAACTGGGTCGGTAGCTCTTTTAATTACGTCGCGAAGGGCTTTGGTTTGGTTTGTAAGTCGCAGTGTCTCTTGCGAATATTGCGGAAGACGCCCGTACCAGCGGATCAGCTCCCGCGCAGCATCCAGGTAAGATGCGTTCAACCCCAACTGCACACCTACCGCTCCAAATGCCTTTGCATAATCTTTGATCAGGTCTTTGCGCTCTGCTGCAATGTCGAAGCGGCGGAAGCTAAAGGTGTGAGGGCTTCTGAACATCCGTTGCTGATGATCGGAGGTCAACTCTAGGATCAGACTTCCTCGTTCGAAAATCGCGCACGATTCCTTGTTAACAAGAAGGTAAACCATGAACCACACGCTGGCCGGCCCACTTCGGACCCCTAGCGGCGGAAGTGCCAGACTGGAAATGACCTCAGCAAAAGTGACCTGCCCGTCAATCATCAGTTGCTTATCAAGCTCCGCCCAAACTTTACGTATGCCGGCAGGAGAATTACCGTCCGGTGCCGTTAACAACCAACGGCCGCCAGCCCCTTTCTGATGCAGTCCAGTGGATTGAAGCAGAGAGCTGTAGAGCAATCGTTCGGGTGGGAAGTCGACGATACCTAGCAGCTCTGAATCAACCTTTTTATCCAGCAGGTCAAATAGACGCTGCCGAGCTGCATTGATTGCAGATGAAGGCTTCTCTTTGTTGATCAATTCGTTATTGATCGTCGGAGCCGCCTCGTAAACCTTATCGAACAGCCAAGAGGCGGCTTGGCTAAGGTTCATTGCTCCGCTATCGGCGATCACCTTGCCTTTATGCCAATACTGCATACCGGAGGACCCTTTTGCTTGCCGGTTCAGCAATGCCAAGACCAGTCGGCTAACACGCTCACGTGCCGTACTGAACCTCGACTCGACATAACGCTCAGTCCAGGGATCTAAATGACTAAGCTTGACCTGGTCATGAACCATCAACCAGCGGGAGTATTCAATGAGAGCATTTCGCTCATCCGGACCGACTTTGACAATTGCGGTAAGCGATAAAACGTCGTCAGTAGAGCGAGCTACCTCTTCAGCAGCACCGACTAAAGCAGACGATTCGGCGTCTGCGAATATCAGCCCCACACTGCCATCATGGCGACCATGAACACCGATGGACTGCGCAATTCTATCCGACGTGCCTGCAGTCACTCTTACCGAGCGGATTGTTCCTGTCTGCTGATAGTGACGACTTGCAATAACGCTTCTTTCAGATAGGGCTTGTGAAACGCCATTGAACATCAGTTCATCAGCAGAGCGCTGCATCGTTTCCTCGTATAAAGCCTCGACGTTGATAGCGTGACTGACGGCAAAACCATAATCATGACTCGCAGGACGATGTACTAGGATTCTTTTGGCAGTTAGCTCACTCAAAGCTTCGGAGATAGCTCCAAGGTCTTCCCCCATAGCAAATCTAAGGAGCTCAACGGTCAACACCACATGGAGGACTTGAGCGACCAGCTCGATGACGGCAATCGACTTGAGTAATTCAAGCTGTAACGCCGTCATCTCCGCGTCATTACGCTCTACGACAGAGCGAGCGAAATCCCAGCGTCGCTCAGCTTCAAGATCACGGAAGCGAAGCCCTACCCCTGTCGTGAGGTAGTCAAAAAGCTCGCTCATTCCATACCAAGAAGAATGATCGACAATATTACGCTCCGCGAAGTCTCTCAGTGCTCCGGACTCATATCCACGCATGAATGCGTGAAATGAACGCTCGCTCTGACCAAATCGCTTAGATATGACCGCTAAGCAAGCCAGAGCTGCTGGGTGCAATGGGTACAGGCGCTCTGCCTGAGAGAACAGCTCACTCTCACCAGTTCCGCGGAAAAAGTTGAAATCAATTGCTTGCTTGTAGATGCTCCGGGCATCTTTTTTCAGGGTAACCGACTCAGTAATGGTTTCATCCGCGCCTAGGGCATGAAGAGCGAAATGCGCATACCGCTCGACCGGCTCATCAAAAGGCACTTCATCGAAGCGTGCTGAGACCTTATGCCACTCATCGGAAAGTGTCCGACCTACACCTGTGGCATAAGCATCAAAGTGCTGGTGCAGCATTGATATGACTAGTAGACCATCGTCCTTAGGATGAGATGCGACCTCAGCGATTTGCTGCAAAGACATCAAATCGCCGGCTTCCGGATTTAGAGCTGCGTACTCGATGAATTTGCCAAGCTCGTCAATCAGCAATAGGACACCGGAACATCCAGCACCTTGGGTGATTAGAACAAAGTCATTCAGCAATCTACTCGTCGCTGCGTTAAGGGGTACGTCACGATAGGTCTGAGCTTTCGTATCCAACTGGCGCTTAAGCTCAGTAGCCAGCTTGCTTTTTGGCAGGTGCTCAAGCGCTTCGAGAATAGACTGTGCTAACGCGTCACCCAACGATACGCGCGAACCGCTTATTGCCAGTGCAAAGCGATTTTGCCCTTGTGGGAAAAGCTCAGCGACTTCTGTAGAGGCCTCAATGAGCTGTTTGTAAATTGCATGAGAGCTCTTTTGCCCTTCTAACAAACGGGCTAGCAGCAACCCTAACGCCGACTTACCACTGCCATAGGGCCCAATGAGTTTCCAGGCGCGTTGTGCGCTTCCCGACTTCAACGCACCGCCAATCTGGCGAAGCACTGCCAAGACAGCAGGAGTGATCAGATAACTATCGAGCGAATCTTGTGACCGCAAATCTCTAGTCAGTGAAATGGAGCGCAGGAATTTGGAGTCCAGCTCAAGATGATCTATCAGTCGATCAGACATTCGATTCTTCTCCCACACCCAGCAAGCAATCAGCCCAAGCGGGCGCGAAAGTTGTATCCAGAATAATTTGCTGGGTATCAGCGGTATCAATAAATCGCACAACACCACCAAACTCTTTTTCTACACCTTCTAACAAGCTACTCACTTGAAAGTTATCCAACCTGAAAACGCTACCGGGACTGAATTCACCATGAACAATCTTGGTGAGACTGAGAGAGTTGGTATTTTGACGCTCGAAGTAATCAATCAAGGAAAAAAGGAAAACTCTTGGAGACAGACCTAAGGGCGCATTTCTACCTACCAGGTAAACAGTTCTGCCGTCGTCGGCAGTGACCTCTTCAAAAAGTCCCAAATCTTGCAGTGGGCACCACGAGGTATCATCACCTGCAGACTCTTCCCGCTTGTACGAATGCAGGAAAATGCTTGAATGCTGCTCAAGGGTGGAGACCGCCAGCTTTTTGTTGCTAGCGGATGCCTGATCCACGAGACCCGCGATGAGAGTCTTTCGATCAAAACGGGAATACATTGCGCTCCCGAAGACCAAGTTCCAAACTGCAATCTCCGCGTGAGATGAAATCCACCAGTGAAGCAGCCAAAGCGACTCAGGCTGTTCGAGGAAAGGGTCCCAACCATCTTTCGAAAGCAGCAAGCTTCCAATCGGGCCGGATTGCAGGCCAGAAGAATCGCGACCATCGACTATCCCGAAAGCCTCACCCCAGAATTGAATCGACTTGACCATGTTGCGGCCAATGCCCAACGTAATCGTCGCCTGAGCTTCATCTTTCAGCGCAAGGGGATTGTTGATAATTGCTTGATGTAGCTTTGGCAGCCATCCGTAACGGCAAACGAAGGACTCATGTCCCGAGAAGCGCTCATCTCGTCGTTGAATACTCGACATCAACCTTTCCTCCCTGGTGCCAATTTCTCCGAAGCAGCTTGGTCGTTGCTCTGAGCTGCAGGCTCGATAATGATGCGTTTCGTGGCGGCATCAAAGTAGATATCTACTTGGTCGCCTTCATGTAGGCCGGCATTCCTCAGCAATTGCTCGCTAAGCGAAACGCGCCCTAGCTTCTGGATCCTGCGGGTGTCAAACAAAACCTTCATCCTACTTACCCCAAGCCTCGTGGCAGGCTTTATCAATACTCGTATGATACTTTATTGAGAGACCTAACACAGGGGGAGCGCCTCCTAAAGGTGCTCATTTCCCCTGTCTTTTGTCCGTTAGGCCAATCTCGTCCTCAGGCTTGGCACCATTGCCACTGATAGCTGACTTGGCAGCAGGTCACGCGGTCGACTTCTGTCTACCTAGACGGCTGGCGAGCATAATTTTCTCGCCCACAGCGACCTAGTTCCAGAAGGATCCGTTGTCAGCAGAGCACTCGATTACAGTCTGAAACGCTAGCAGCGCTGTCGCGCCACCTTTATGACAGGGCCATTTGAGGCCGGACAGGAGCAGCAGAGATGATGAGGTTCACCCAGGTATGCCTACCTCAAAGATTTACTGACGCGCTTGCCGACGCAACGAGAGAGTGAGATGGAGGGGCATCTGCCGCACATATGACGTCCGCTCTAGTCACACAAGATGGATTGGTTGGACGATTACAGAGAGGCTGACATTTCTTTGCGACAGACCGATCGCGTATAATTTGCAAGAGGATGAGGAGGGTACGGTTCCCCATCACCTGCAAGCTAACCTCAAACATAAACAGGAAAATTTATGGGCCTACAAATTTCAGCGTCCGGTGATGTCTCCTACAAGGTAGAGGATGATGAATACCGCCTAGATTCAAGCGATCTGACAGAAGGCGAGTGGGTCCTCAACGCACCCGCTCAGTACAAGGAAGACGACGAGGAGTGGAATGTGACCTGGTTCGCTCACACCGATCACGGCACCTTCACTTGGCTTTTGAACGTCACCATTGGCGTGAATGGATCAGATGTTCAAGACGCATGGCGTACGGATCCAGAAGGCGTTTCCGAGGTCGAAGACTGTATGTCGTTCGAACTGCAGCACATCCCTGATGCAGCCACATGGTAGCTAATTTCCAGCGCATACCAAGGCCCGCACCCAGCGGGCTTTTCTTTGTCTGGACGATTGGCATAACTAAGCTAACGATCCGAGGGGTCACTGTATCGCCTGACAACGCGGCTTGTGAAGGCATCTTCGGCCGGCTGAAAACGGAACTGTTCATCCTGGCAATTGGCAGTCAACGAGCATAGAGCCGTTCATTCAGGCCTTGGATTCATGCATTCGCTGGTACAACGAGAAACGTATCAAAATTCCCCGCGGCGCTCTCAGGCCCCATTGAGTATCGTGAGATTACTGGGCCACGCGGCATAACCAGTCCAGGTTTTTGTCCGCATCCCCACCGGGTCAGTTTTCGGTCAGCGGCAACACCGCTGGGTCAAAATCGTATCAGCACCGACACCAAGCATTGCTTAAGAGTGTGTCGTAACAAACGCAATGATGGATTTCGTCGAAGACAGCGAACACACGGTAATCGTCCAATAGCTTCCAAAAAGCCTCATCACGGTTTTCCATCCCTGATAGGTGCATCCAGCGCCGACCGTACCAATCAGTCCAACGAGCCGTCTCGACAACATCTCCAAAAAAGTGCGCAGTAAGCCTCCATGCGTTGCGGGGCCCGATCTTCGAGACGTTGCGGCAGCGGCCAGGGAGCATGCGGATTCCACGCACACTTGGACAGTAAGCATCGGAAGCAAGAGGCTTATCAGAAGATTCCGTGCTCGAGGCGGAAAAGAGTGTCCATGACCAGAGTGAATTCGTGAACGTTGTTCATCAGCGTGCAGGGCAGCTGCTTATCCAAGCTACGGATGCGACCCTCAAACCAGTTACGGGCTCTTGATGGTGACCCCAACACCACAGTGGCGCGGGAGAGAACCAGCGCTCGAGCTGATGTGAAGCAGCGGTGTTCAATGCTCAAGCAGCCCGTGCCTGCGGGTGCAACCAGCCCCAATATTCGAAAGCTGGCGGCCACCATACTGTCCTCTGTGCGAGGGCTGGGTTGCAGCGCGGTATAGCCAGCCACAACCGGTGGAGCACTCGGGTGAGAAGCATCGTGGATTGTAGGGTCGTAGAAGAAAGGATCAAGAAGAGGCCAGGTCGAAAGTGCGGGATGCAGTGCTCTCGGACTGCCAGAGAGCTTTGAAACTTCATCCTGCCTGATCGCTTCGCATCGCCCAGCCAGTCTTACAGCTTCTGCCGTGGGGTAGTGACGCAGCAACTGCCTGGCTTGCTCGCGGACGTAGTCGGGCAAGGTTTTATCTCGGGAAATCCTCGCCAAAAATCCGCCCGTTTCAATTACGCTGCGTGTCCGCTCATAGGCAGTGGTCATAGTGCTTACTCCCCACTCGGTAGGAGGGCGCACAGTCTCTTGAAGACTTCGGTCGCCTTCCCAATCAGCATGAGCTCATTCTGCGCGCCGGTGCTGACATCCTCCGTGTTGACGTGAATCACCGTCGCACCATACGACAGGGCAGTCCTGGGGATGTCAGCTGCGGGCGTAACGATTCCAGATGTACCTACGGAGATCAGAACGTCGCAGCTCTTCACCAAGGCGATTGCCGACTTCCAAACGTCTGAAGGCAAGTCCTCGCCGTACCAAACTACGCCAGGGCGTAACTTCCCGTTGCACCTGACACACCGTGGCGGTTCGACCTCGCCACCGATAACAGAAGTCACCTGCGATGGAGGTACTGCTGCCGTTCGATGGCATGCAAAGCACTTTGGCGCAGAAAGGCTCCCGTGTAGATGCAGTACATCCACGGATCCCGCTCGCTCATGCAAGTCATCGACGTTTTGAGTGATCACGGAGACGTTATACCCCGATTTGGCCAATCGGCTCACCGCGAGATGTGCAGCATTGGGGGTGGCATTAGAGACCTGTTGGCGCCGCCATAGGTACCACCCCCATACCAACGGAGGATTTTCACGAAAGGCCTTGGCTGTTTCCATATTGCGCGGATCGTATGAAGCCCAAATACCGGTCAATGGATCGCCGTACGTGGGGATGCCACTTTCAGCAGAGATTCCCGCACCCGTGAAGACGACGATCTCGAGGGCGTCCGACAAGGCCTTCGCAGCGTTTCTAAATTCAGGCACAGAATATCCTCGGTACTGACCCGGTAAAGACGGACGAATCTGGCGAGCATCATTGACTATTCGCCCTAAAAACTGGTGCTGGCTTAAGGTAAAGGGGAGCGTACATCTGGTGAGCTGCGGACTTATGGGCTGGCTCCGACATTCTGGGCTGGTGATTTTCTAGCCGCTTTTTCGAGAACCATACCCGTGATGTTTTCTTCCTGCGAAGGTCTAGATCCCCCATTTTGTAAACGCCTTGCGAGGTGCGATACACCACAGCACTGTCCTCAGTTGCGACGCCTTGGAAACAAGTGATTCGATCTAGATCCTCGAGGCTCCATTTGCCAGAGCGGCTGATCGCTGGTGGACAAAGCATTTGGACATGGCTGATCTCCACATTCGAGGCGGCAGTCATGTAATGCTGAAGCTCATACGCGCAACTGACCATTGCAGCGCGATCACACATCCCGGTCTGAGTGGAAGAGATAGTCAAGAGAAAAACCATGCCCTCCAATTCACAGTGTGTCCTGGTGGAGACAGTCCGTTCTGCAGGGTCAAGTACGTATATCAATTGCTAAGCCACTCCCAATTCAGTCGGCGCCGCATGTATCCACTTTGTGGAAAAACAATGGGTAGCGCAGCACATCGGTGATACGAAGACTCATGTCATCCAGACGCTTGGCGTAAGCATCCCGCAATTCACGAGTCGTGAATCGTGTACGCCTTTCCTCCTGAAGCAGCTCATACAGACGCCTGTCAAAGATGGAACGAGGCTGATTTCATTGAGGTACCAAAGGAGTGGATTTCCAAAAGTACGGATTATAGTCCGTGGCTCGTGTGTCCGCAAACGCAGGATAGTCCCGCCTCAAGTGGAATTGAGACGGTCATGGACAAGTTGGCGAAAGCGTTAGGGAGACGCATCCGAACGCAGAGGAAAGCCTGCCAGATTTCTCAGGATGCACTGGCGCTGGCCTGCAATATCGACCGCAGCTATATGGGCCGGATCGAGCGTGGCGAAGTAAATATTACAGTCGAGAAGCTTTATCGCATCGCAGGTGTGCTTGCATGCGACCCATCCGGCCTACTGCCTCAGGTGTCAGAGCTGCATCCCGCCTGATCGACCATGGCGCTTAAACAGGTTTGAAGTTACTAGTGTAGTGGTCAACTGATCCCGGACACTGAATTGAGTTTTTCCTCAGCGACCGCAGGCGCTAGCCCTTCGTTGAACTGATACGGTCGCCGCCAGTTGTATCGCTCCATCAGGAACCGGCCGATATCCTGTTGCGCTAGCGCAGCGCTCATGTAGCCCCACTGTCGGTATCCATTCACTTTTTAGGCTGCGAAATAGTCGTTCCATCGGCGCATTATCATGGCACTTGCCGCGACGACTTATGCTCTGTGTGAAGCGGTATCGCCACAGTCTCTGACGGAAACCCCGGCTGCCATATTGGCTGTCCTAGTCGCTGTGAAACAATACGTTTTGCGGCCTGCCACGCTGCTCGTACGCCATGTCCAATGCCTTGATTACCAGGTCGGCGTCGGGCGTGGATGAGAACGCCCAACCTACAACACGACGGACACAAAGGACGATGACAGCCGCCAGATAGTGCCATCGGCCTTCAGCCCAGACGTACGTAATGTCACCGCACCAGACCTTGTTCGGGGATGTAATATTGAACTCTCGATCAAGCACGTTCGGGATTTCAGGCCGCTCCACGGTAGCCTTTTTGTAGGCATGGGAGCCCAGCTGTTTGCTGATCAAGTTCATCTCGCGCATCAACCTACGTACCTTGAATCGCCCGATCTGCATGCCGTCCTCTTTCATCATCAGCATGATGCTCCGGCTGCCCGCATCGCTTCGGCTTTGCGTAAGCAGCTCGTTCACGCGGCTGCGCAAAACCACCCGTTCGGCATTCGGATACCGACGTTTCCGGCAGCGGGGGTTGCCAGCTGGGTTGCTGATAGGTTGATGCTTGCCATGGCCTAGATGGTAGGTCAGTCGCGCATCCAGTGCGCGCTCGGCCAGTATCTTGGTCAATTTTGATCAGTTGGTTGAGGATGCCGTCAGCATCGACCAGGTTTTCAGACTCCTGATAGTTAGCCAAGAGCTGACTCAGCATTTCCTCAGTGATGAAGTGTTACGCCTTTGCTCATGGTGTCTGCAGTTCGTAGCGACAGTGTCGCTCATCAGCCGGTGACACAAAAAATCGGACGTCTCATGCCTTGACAAGAAGCGATCATAGGAACACTTACAAAAAAGTTAAGTTTTGGAGTCTAGATTTGACTCAAAATCAGCAAAAGCTAACCAATTTCTCCTCCCTGACACAGGTTTGAGAAGAAAAAGATGCTGGACAGGCTCGAAAGCTAGTGGCCATGAGGGACCGACTGCAGATCGTAAAACACGACTAAAAGTTAATAAGGCAGATAACCGTATTGAGCCATGGAGAACCTTGGGTCAGTGACAGATGAATGATTGGAGCGCAGGCGATGCCCGGCCAGACCGATGCGCGTCGTTCACTTGATAGTCATCAATGCGTGCGCGCAGAAAAAGTCTGATTGTAGGAGCTGGAACGCTCCCGCGTAACCGGCAAAGCTACCTTAATGATAGAAGGCAGTCCACCCGCTAGGGGGCTGGCACTTCGCCACAACTCAAGGCATGCTAGCCGCCCTTCGGGCGTCCGGCTTATAGTGCATGTCGCGCCAGTCCAGCCAGACCGCAGGATTACAGCTTGTCCAATGTCACTCCGCCAGCCTCTGTGAGCAGCACCCAACCGGCGCCAGGCTCGCCCCTGCGCGGAACATTAAAGGGTGCGCTGGCGACACTCGTGCTTTTGCTGTTGGCATTGCTGTTCTGGCAATTGCTCGACCAATTGCGCGAAACCCAGAAAAACCAGCGCCAGTACACCATCGATTACACCGCCGACCTCGCCTCGCAGGTTAGCCTGAACATGGCGCTGAACGCGCAAATCGCGCTCAATCTGCTACCGATCGTCGAACAGCCGCAGTCAGCCGACGAACAGCAGGCGTTGCTGCGCAAGCTCCAGCAATCGCTGCCCGGTCTGCGCAGCATGGCGCTGCTCAGTCCGTCCGGCAGAATCATCAGTGACAGCGCAGCGGACAGTTCCGATGCCGACTACCTGACTGAACTGGTGCGCCGAAGCCGCTCCCAGGCGCATTACTTCAGCAACGCGGACGACGGTTCTCTGGTGCATTTGCTGCTGCATCAGGCCAGCGGCAACACGCGCGGCTACTGGGTCTTGCGCCTTGCGCCGATCTTCTTCGACTCGCTGACCAAACAAAGTGAAACCGGCCTGCGTCCACTGTGGCTGGTGGAAAACCGTCTCAACCATCAGATCATCAGCCGCGATGAGGCACCGTCGTCGGCCAGGCCTGGCGTGCTGAGCCCCGATGATCTGGCCAACACCGTGCTCACTGTGCCACTGAGCAGCAGCGACTGGCAGTTGCGCGGCCTGTTCGACCGTCGACGTGTGCTTGAAGAGTTGCTGCCGGCGTTCATCGGCAAATGCCTGCTGGGCCTGGCCTTCTCGATGCTGCCGGTGATTGCGCTGCTGAACATGCGCCGCCGTCAGCGCCAACTGCATGAGGGTCGTCGCCGGTATCAGGACATTTTCGAGGGGACCGGCGTGGCCCTCTGCGTGCTCGACCTGTCCGGTCTCAAGCAATTTTTCGACAAGGTGCAGATCCAGACCAGCGACCAGCTCAAGGCCTGGCTCGATCAGCCGCAACAGCGCCAGCAATTGCTCCAGGAACTGCGCGTCACCGAGGTCAATCAGGTGGCGCTGCAACTGCTCAACGTCAATTCCTGTGACGACGCCTGGCAACTGTTGATCGACGGCCATCCGCACCGTCACTGCGCGATCGGCCATCAGATTCTGGACGCCGTGCTGCAGCAGCAAAAGCAGCTGGAACTGGAAATCAAACTGCCCGACATCAATGGTCGTGACCAGCATCTGTGGATGGTGCTGCGCCTGCCGACCGAGCAGCATGACTACAAAGCCGTGATCCTCAGCATCAACGACATCACCAGCCGCAAACTGATCGAACTGTCGCTGCTGGAGCGCGAAGGTTTCTGGTCCGACGTGGTGCGTACCGTGCCGGATCACCTGTACGTGCAGGACGTGATCAGCCAGCGGATGATTTTCAGCAACCACCACCTCGGCCAGACTCTCGGTTACAACCGCAGCGAACTGCATCAGATGGGCGAGTATTTCTGGGAAATCCTGCTGCACCCCGAAGATGCCGACTATTACCACCGCTCGCGGCAGATGCAGCGCCACGCCGGTTACAGCCAGTTGCTGCAATGTCAGTTGCGCTTCCGCCATCGCGACGGCGAATGGCGGCGCTTCGATATCCGTGAACAGGCACTGGCCCGCGACAAGCACGATCAGGTCACGCGGATCATCGGGGTGGCCAAGGACATCACCGAGCAGATCGAGGCCAGCGAATCCCTGCGCGACAGCGAGCAGCGCTATCGCATGCTCGCCGAAAGTATCAGCGACGTGATTTTCTCCACCGACAGCAAGCTGTCGCTGAACTACGTCAGCCCCTCGGTGCAAGCGGTGCTGGGTTATGACGTCGAGTGGATTTTTCAGAACGGCTGGCAATCGACCATCGCCAACCCGCAGCAACTGAATGGCATCCACGCCCTGATGGATCGGGTCAGCAAGGCTTTGGACAAACCCGAGCAACTGGCGCTGTTGCGCAACCAGGTCCAGACCCAGCTGTTCCTGTTCGACTGCCTGCGCGCCGACGGCCGCAAGATCCCGATCGAGTTGCGCCTGGTGCTGGTGTGGGACGAACACGGTGCATTCGAAGGTGTGCTTGGCGTGGGACGCGACATCAGCCAGCAGCGCCGCGCCGAAAAAGACCTGCGCATGGCCGCCACGGTTTTCGAACATTCGACTTCGGCGATCCTGATCACCGATCCGGCCGGTTACATCGTCCAGGCCAACGAAGCCTTCAGCCGGGTCAGCGGTTACGCGGTGGCCGAAGTCCTCGACCAGTTGCCGAACATGCTCACCGTCGACGAACAACAGGACGCACACCTGCGTTACGTGCTCAAGCAATTGCATCAGCACAGCACGTGGGAAGGCGAGGTCTGGCTCAAGCGCCGAAACGGCGAGCATTACCCGGCGTGGGTCGGCATCACCGCGGTGCTCGATGACGAGGGCGATCTGGCCAGTTACGTGTGCTTCTTCAGTGACATTAGCGAGCGCAAGGCCAGCGAGCAGCGGATTCACCGCCTCGCCTACTACGACGCCCTGACCCATCTGCCGAACCGCACGCTGTTCCAGGATCGTCTGCACACCGCGCTGCAATCGGCCGACCGGCAGAAGTCGTGGGTGGTGCTGATGTTCCTCGACCTCGACCGTTTCAAACCGATCAACGACTCCCTCGGCCACGCGGCCGGCGACCGCATGCTGAAAGACATGGCCACACGTCTGCTGGCCTGCGTCGACGATGACGACACCGTGGCGCGCATGGGCGGCGATGAATTCACCCTGCTGCTGCAACATCGTTCCAGCCGCGAACTGGCGCTGAACCGGGCGATTCATGTCGCCGAGCAGATTCTCGCCAGTCTGGTGCGGCCGTTCGTGCTCGAAGGTCGTGAGTTCTTTGTCACCGCCAGTATCGGCATCGCCCTCAGCCCGCAGGACGGCAACGAACTGAGCCAGTTGATGAAGAACGCCGACACCGCGATGTACCACGCCAAGGAGCGTGGCAAAAACAACTTCCAGTTCTATCAGGCCGACATGAACGCCAGTGCACTGGAGCGTCTGGAGCTGGAAAGCGACCTGCGCCATGCCTTGGAACAAGACGAATTTGTCCTGTATTACCAACCGCAATTCAGCGGCGACGGCAAACGTCTGACCGGTGCCGAAGCCCTGCTGCGCTGGCGTCATCCGCGTCGCGGACTGGTGCCGCCGGGAGATTTCATTCCGGTGCTGGAAGAGCTCGGGCTGGTGGTCGATGTCGGCGACTGGGTGATCAGCGAGGCGTGCCGTCAGCTCAAGACCTGGCACCAGAACCGTGTGCGCGTGCCGAAGGTGTCGGTGAACATCTCGGCGCGGCAGTTCTCCGACGGCCAGCTCGGTACGCGGATCGCCACGATCCTGCGCGAAACCGGTCTGCCACCGGCCTGTCTGGAACTGGAATTGACCGAAAGCATTCTGATGCGTGAAGTCAGCGAAGCGATGCAGATCCTCGCCGGCCTGAAAAACCTCGGCCTGAGCATCGCGGTCGATGACTTCGGCACCGGTTACTCATCGCTGAACTACCTCAAGCAGTTCCCGATCGACGTGCTGAAAATCGACCGTACCTTCGTCGATGGCCTGCCGTCCGGCGAGCAAGACGCGCAGATCGCCCGAGCGATCATCGCCATGGCTCACAGCCTAAATCTGGCGGTGATTGCCGAGGGCGTGGAAACCCACGAACAACTGGACTTCCTGCGTGAGCATGGCTGCGATGAGGTTCAGGGGTATCTGTTCGGGCGACCAATGCCGGCGGGACGGTTTGAGGCGCAGTTCAGCAATGATGCGCTGTTCATGTTCGACTGAGTTTTTGGGGTGAGGCTCCTGGCCTCATCGCTGGCAAGCCAGCTCCCACAGCGATTGATATCGATCACACAACCCAGCGGCCACCCCGGTTATTGTGGGAGCTGGCTTGCCAGCGATGGGGCCAGCAAAAGCACCGCACATCTGTGATGAGCGCCACTTGTCTGCGACATGATGTCGTTTCATATGCCATCCAAAAGCGGTTGGGTTAGAATGCCCCCCTTTTCTGCCCCCGATCCTTGAGGACCGCCATGTTCAGCCGTGATTTGACTATTGCCAAGTACGACGCCGATCTCTTTGCCGCCATGGAGCAAGAAGCCGTGCGCCAGGAAGAGCACATCGAGCTGATCGCTTCGGAAAACTACACCAGCCCAGCGGTGATGGAAGCTCAAGGCTCGGTATTGACCAACAAGTACGCCGAAGGTTATCCGGGCAAGCGCTACTACGGTGGTTGCGAGTACGTCGATATCGTTGAGCAACTGGCCATCGACCGCGCCAAAGAACTGTTCGGTGCCGACTACGCCAACGTTCAGCCGCACGCCGGCTCGCAAGCCAACAGCGCCGTTTACCTGGCCCTGCTGTCGGCCGGTGACACCATTCTGGGCATGAGCCTGGCCCACGGTGGTCACCTGACCCACGGCGCCAGCGTTTCCTCCTCCGGCAAGCTGTACAACGCGATCCAGTACGGCATCGACGCCAACGGCCTGATCGACTACGACGAAGTCGAGCGTCTGGCGGTTGAGCACAAGCCTAAAATGATCGTGGCCGGTTTCTCTGCCTACTCGCAGATCCTGGACTTCCCGCGTTTCCGCGAAATCGCTGACAAGGTTGGCGCTTACCTGTTCGTCGACATGGCTCACGTGGCCGGTCTGGTTGCCGCTGGCGTTTACCCGAACCCGGTGCCTTTCGCTGACGTCGTGACCACCACCACGCACAAGACCCTGCGCGGTCCACGTGGCGGCCTGATCCTGGCTCGCGCCAACGCCGACATCGAGAAGAAGCTCAACTCCGCCGTATTCCCGGGCGCCCAGGGAGGCCCGCTGGAGCACGTGATTGCCGCCAAAGCGATCTGCTTCAAGGAAGCGCTGCAGCCTGAGTTCAAGACTTACCAGGAACAAGTGGTGAAAAACGCCCAGGCCATGGCCAGCGTGTTCATCGAACGTGGTTTCGACGTAGTTTCCGGCGGTACTCAAAACCACCTGTTTCTGCTGTCGCTGATCAAGCAGGAAATTTCCGGTAAAGACGCCGACGCCGCTCTGGGCAAAGCGTTCATCACCGTGAACAAGAACTCCGTGCCAAACGATCCACGCTCGCCGTTCGTGACTTCCGGCCTGCGCTTCGGTACTCCGGCTGTGACCACTCGTGGCTTCAAGGAAGCAGAGTGCAAAGAGCTGGCCGGCTGGATCTGCGACATCCTGGCAGATCTTTCCAATGAAGCGGTGATCGACGCCGTTCGCGAGAAAGTCAAAGCCATTTGCAAGAAACTGCCGGTATACGGCGCTTAATTGCGACGCTAAACCCGCAGCATGAAAAACCGGCCAAGTGATTGGCCGGTTTTTTTTCGCCTGAAGGAAGATCAAAAGATCGCAGCCTTCGGCAGCTCCTACATTGGGATTCGCGTTTCCGTGCAGGAGCTGCCGAAGGCTGCGATCTTTTGATCTTTGGCCACTGGTCAGACCGGTCATGCCAACTTCACTATTTTCACTTGTCATTTCAAAAAAGCCGAGCCTAGACTGCACCCGCACTGGACATACCGGTAAGACCACAATAATTAAGTCCTGAATCTGATACGCCCCGCGTACGGCAGCCAGGACACCGACCAGGATTTCTCCCATGCTCAAATGGTGCTCGCGTTCAATCTTCCTCCAAGTGGTTCTCGGACTGGTGCTCGGCATCGTCTGCGGGCTGACCCTTCCGGAATACTCGGCCCAGCTCAAACCGCTCGGCGACGGCTTCATCAAACTGATCAAGATGCTCATCGGCCTGATCGTGTTCTGCGTAGTGGTCAGCGGCATCAGTGGCGCGGGCGACTTGAAGAAGGTCGGCCGGATTGGCCTCAAGTCGGTTATCTACTTTGAAGTGCTGACTACCATCGCGCTGGTGATCGGTCTGGTATTCGCCTTCAGCACCGGCATCGGCAGCGGTGCGAATATCCACCTGGAGCAATTGTCCACGGCCGACATGGGCGATCTGGCTGAGCGCGGCCAGCACATGCACACCACCACGCAGTTCCTCATGGACCTGATCCCGACATCGGTGATCGGCGCCTTTGCCGAGAACAACATTCTGCAAGTGCTGCTGTTCTCGGTACTGTTCGGCAGCGCTTTGAATCTGGTCGGCGAAGCGGCCTCCGGTATCTCGCGACTGATCAACGAACTGAGCCATGTGATCTTCCGGATCATGGGCATGATCGTGCGTCTGGCGCCGATCGGCGTGTTCGGCGCCATCGCCTTCACCACCAGCAAATACGGCATCGATTCCCTGCAACATCTGGGCAGCCTGGTCGGCTTGTTCTACCTGACCTGTATCGCGTTCGTCAGCGTGATTCTGGGCCTGGTGATGCGTGCGTCCGGCTTGCGGATGTGGCCGCTGCTCAAGTACCTGCGCGAAGAACTGCTGATCGTCATGGGCACCGCGTCCTCGGATGCCGTGTTGCCACAGATCATGCGCAAACTTGAACACCTGGGCATCGGCAGCTCGACCGTCGGACTGGTGATCCCCACCGGCTATTCGTTCAACCTCGACGGCTTTTCGATCTACCTGACGCTGGCCATCGTCTTCATCGCCAACGCCACCGGCACGCCTTTGGCCATGACTGATTTGCTGACGATTCTGCTGGTGTCGCTGATTACCTCCAAAGGCGCCCACGGTATTCCCGGTTCAGCCTTGGTGATTCTCGCGGCGACGCTGACGGCAATCCCGGCGATTCCGGTGGTCGGCCTGGTGTTGGTGCTGGCGGTGGACTGGTTCATGGGCATCGGCCGCGCGCTGACCAACCTGATCGGCAATTGCGTCGCCACCGTGGCCATTGCCCGTTGGGAAAAGGACATTGATGTGCAGCGAGCCAATAAAGTACTCAGCGGTCAGCAGGGCTACACCTTTCAACCGCGTAAAACAGCAACTCCGGCGCACCAGCAGGAGTTCTGATTTCAACCCTGTGGGAGGTGCAGCAGGCGTCGATCCTTTGTTCGTCGCCTGCGGCCGCCCTCACAGGCACATGGAGCAAGACAAGTGATTACCACATCCACCGTCGTCAACTCAGTCGTAGAAAAACTCCGCGCCGCACTGGCCCGTGGTCAGTGGCGCTCCGGCGACATGTTGCCGGGCCAGCGCGAACTGGCCGAACAACTGGGTATCAGCCGCCCAAGCCTGCGCGAAGCGGTGATCGTCCTGGAAACACTCGGCCTCGTCCGCTCAATGCCCGGCAAAGGTGTGGTGGTGCTCGACGCGCAACTCAGCGACAGCCAACGCCACGACAGCGCGGTGGCCGGCGCCAGCCTCGAAGACGTGCTGCAACTGCGCTACACCCTTGAACCGTTCATTGTCGGCCTGGTGGCGCAGTCGATCAGCAGCAAGGAAGTCGGCCAGTTGCGCCTGACGCTGATGGACATGCGCGAAGCCCTTGAAGCCGGCGACAGCGAAGCCGGAGTCAGCGCCTACGTTGCCTTCCATGAAGAGCTGTTCACGCTGACTTCAAACCCGATTTTCCAGAGTGTGGTGCAGCAGACCAGCAACGCCCTCAAGCAAAGCGCCGAAGTGCTGCGCAACTCCCCGGAACATCTGGCCGAACGGCTGGAAGAAAACGAAGCCGTGGTCCGTGCGATCCGCAGCAAGAACAGCGCCCAGGCCAGCGCTGAAATGCGCCGGCACATTCTGCGTGAGGCGCAGCGGATGGGCATCGAGATGAACATTCCGGACGACCACTTGAGCAACTGAAATATTTCACACTGGAGACCGGCCATGAACAGCCTTGCCTCGCCGTCGCACCCTCGCCAGATGTCAGCCGCCCTGCCCTTCTCCCGTCTGCGCGCGCCGGATGATGATCTGTATCCGCGACTGTTCGACGCGATTCTGGAGCAGCGCATCGACCCGAGCAGCCGCTTCACCGAAGACAGTCTCAAGCAGATGTTCGGCGCCAGCCGCGCAGATGTTCGCCGGGTGCTGACGCAGCTGTGCAACGAACACGTCATCGTATTGCGCACCAATCATCGGCCACGGGTGGCCGAGCCGGATGCGGAACAGAATCGACAGACGTTGCATGCGCGGCGACTGGCTGAAAACACGCTGGTGCGCCTGGCGTGCCAGCGCCCACAGGCTGACGGCTTGAAACGTCTACGAGCGCTGATCGAGCGTGAGCGGCAGGCTGTAGAGCAGGATCAGCGGGGCGCGGCGATTCGCTTGTCCGGGGAGTTTCATCTGCAATTGGCGCGGATGGCGGGGAATGCACCGTTGGCGCATTTTCTTGGCAGTCTGGTGCCGCTGACGTCACTGGCCATTGCGCGGTGTGGCGGGACTACGCACAACTGTTGCGCGTGGCAGGAGCATTTGGCACTGGTTGAGGCGGTGGAGTCTGGGGATGTTTGCAGAGCCAGCATGCTGATGAATCAACATCTGGATCATCTGGAGGACACCCTCCTGTATTCCGTCAATGACCGCTGCGTCGTCGGCTAGATCGCCATCGCGGGCAAGCCCGCTCCCTCAGTGGTCAAGATGCCGACAGCATTCATGACCGACGCTTGACCTGTGGGAGCGGGCTTGCCCGCGATAGCGTCATCACTGACGCTGAAGATTCATCAGCTCGCCACCACGTTGGCAAACCCCGCCCGAATCTTCTCTTCCGGCAAATCATCGGCAATAAACACAATCACACTCTCGCGTTTCTCACCCTCGCCCCATTCGGTGTCCCAGTCGAAACCGTAGAGTTTCAGCACGCCCTGAAACACCAATCGGCGATCTTCCCCGGCAATGTTCAGCACGCCTTTGTAACGCAGCAATTGCTTGCCATGTTCTTCCAGCAGTTCATTCATGAACTCACTGAGCTGATCGATATCCAGCGGCTGATCGGTGCGCAGTACCAGGCTTGAGATGCGATCGATCGAAGGTGCCTTGCTCACCGGGCGCAGACTCAGGCCGCCACCGAGATCGGCATTGAGGTTGAAGCCGCGCACATCCAGCAGCTCGGCCAGATCGATGTTGCCATGCTCGACCACGCGGATCGGCGCACGCCGGTTGATTCGGGTCAGACGTTCGCTCAGCGCGGTGAATGTGGCTTCGTCAACCAGATCGGTCTTGCTCACCAGCAAACGGTCGGCAAAACCGATTTGCGCCTGAGCGATGGTCTGGGTCAGGTGCACGTCGGCGTGAGCCGCATCGACCAGGGTGATGATGCCGTCGAGCAAGTAACGCTCGCGCAATTCTTCGTCGATGAAAAAGGTCTGCGCGACCGGTGCCGGATCGGCCAGACCGGTGCACTCGATGACCAGACGATCGAAGGCGATCTCGCCGCTGTCCAGGCGTTCAAGCAGCAGGTACAGAGCCTTGGTCAGATCAGTGTGGATGGTGCAGCAGACGCAGCCGTTGGCCAGGGTCATGACCTGCACCGGCTCGTCGCCCAGCAACTGGGTGTCGATACCGGCATCGCTGAATTCGTTCTCGATGACGGCGATTTTCAGGCCGTGCTCGGCTTTCAGGATATGGCGCAGCAACGTGGTTTTGCCGGCGCCGAGGAAACCGCTGAGCACCGTGACAGGAATGGGAGAGGACAAACGCTTTCTCCTTCACAAAATGAATGAACAACACAAAAACAAATGTGGGAGCGAGCCTGCTCGCGATAGCGGTGTGTCAGTCAAATTATTCATCGACTGATACTCCGCACTCGCGAGAAAGCTCGCTCCCACCGGGGGCTTGCTTCAACCTCAGGCTGTCAGATCAACAGCACTTCGGCCCACCCTTGCCACCGTAACGGGCTTCCTGACGTTCGCGAAAGAACATCTCGTAGCTCATCACCGGTTTGTCCGGGTGTTTGTTTTGCATGTGCTCGACGTAAGTGTCGTAGTCGGGCATGCCGACCATCAGGCGCGCGGCCTGACCGAGGTATTTACCGAGGCGACTCAGGTCATTGAACATGCTGCAATCCTCTGGTTACGCATCCGGCAGGGCCTGGAATGGCGATTCTTTATCCGTACGCTCTTTTTTGCCCCAGGCAGCGATGCCGACCTTGAGCGCATAGAACAGGATGCTGAATACCACGAACAGGAACAGCACAGTCAGCGTGGCGTTGGTGTAAGCGTTGAAGATCACGTGCTGCATCTGCTCGACGCTTTTCGCGGGAGCAAGCACCTGACCATTGGCCAGTGCATCGCTGTACTTCCTGGCCAGCGACAGGAAGCCGATCGCCGGGTTGGCGTCGAACAGCTTGATGAAGCCTGCGGTCGTGGTGCAGATCAACAGCCACGTTGCTGGCAACAGCGTGACCCAGATGTAGCGCTGACGCTTCATCTTGATCAGGACCACGGTGCCGAGCATCAGCGCGATACCGGCCAGCATCTGGTTGGAGATACCGAACAGCGGCCACAAGGTGTTGATGCCGCCCAGTGGATCGATCACGCCCTGATACAGCAACCAGCCCCACATCGCCACACAACCGGCAGTGGCGATCAGGTTGGCGGTCCAGGATTCGGTACGCTTGAGCGCCGGAACGAAGGAGCCAAGCAGATCCTGCAGCATGAAACGTCCGGCACGAGTACCGGCGTCGACTGCGGTCAGGATGAACAGCGCTTCGAACAGGATCGCGAAGTGGTACCAGAACGCCATGGTGTTTTCACCCGGCAGGACACTGTGCAGGATCTGCGCAATACCCACCGCCAGGGTCGGTGCACCGCCGGCACGGGCGAGGATGGTCGTTTCGCCAATGTCATTCGCCACGGCTTGCAGCGCCTCAGGCGTGATCGCAAAACCCCAACTGGTGACCACTTGCGCAACCGACACCACGTCACTGCCGACGACGGCCGCCGGGCTGTTCATGGCGAAGTACACGCCTGGTTCGATCACCGATGCAGCGACCATGGCCATGATCGCCACGAATGACTCCATCAGCATGCCGCCGTAACCGATGTAACGGGCGTTGGTTTCGTTATCCAGCAGCTTGGGCGTGGTGCCCGAAGAAATCAGCGCGTGGAAACCGGAGACCGCACCGCAAGCAATGGTGATGAACAGGAACGGGAACAGACCGCCCTTCCACACCGGGCCGGTGCCGTCGACGAACTGGGTCAGCGCCGGCATTTTCAGCTCGGGCATGGTCACCAGAATGCCAATCGCCAACGCGACGATGGTACCGATCTTGAGGAAAGTGGAGAGGTAGTCACGCGGCGCCAGAATCAGCCAGACCGGTAGCGAAGCAGCGACAAAACCGTAACCGACCAGCATCCAGGTAATCTGCACACCCGTGAAGGTGAACGCCTTGGCCCACACCGGATCGGCGGCAATCTGCCCACCCAGCCAGATCGAGCCCAGCAGCAGCAACACGCCGACCACGGAGATTTCGCCGATGCGGCCCGGGCGGATGTAGCGCATGTAGATGCCCATGAACATCGCGATCGGAATGGTCGCCATCACGGTGAAAATGCCCCACGGGCTTTCGGCGAGTGCCTTCACCACGATCAGCGCCAGCACCGCAAGGATGATGATCATGATCAGGAAGCAGCCGAACAGTGCAATGGTGCCGGGAACACGGCCCATTTCTTCACGCACCATGTCGCCCAGGGAACGGCCGTTGCGTCGGGTCGACATGAACAGAACCATGAAGTCCTGCACCGCGCCCGCCAGCACCACACCGGCAATCAGCCAGAGTGTGCCGGGCAGATACCCCATCTGCGCCGCCAGCACCGGGCCGACCAGAGGCCCCGCGCCAGCAATCGCCGCGAAGTGGTGACCGAAAAGAATGTGTTTGTTGGTTGGAACAAAGTCCAGACCATCGTTGTTGAGCACGGCGGGGGTGGCCCGACGCGGATCGAGTTGCATCACATGGGTTGCGATGAACAGGCTGTAGTAACGATACGCAACCAGATAAATGGCCACGGCAGCGACCACAATCCACAAGGCGTTAATTGCCTCGCCTCGGCGCAATGCCACTACGCCCAGGGCGCACGCTCCTACGATTGCCAGCACTAGCCAGGGTAAGTGGCGTAGCAGGCTATTATTGTTTTTCATTTTATTATTCCAGCCAGGGTGGACAAGAAAGACAGCCACCCCGAGTTTAGCGCTTAAGACGACAAAGGCCATACCCCGACATAGGTCTAGACGCCTTGATCGTTGGCTGCACCCGGCTGGTCGGGTCTATAGTCAGCAAACCTTCGAGAGGATTGCGCCATGAGCGAGCACCCAGCAGAGCGTCGCCGATTCAAACGTATCGCGTTCGATGCCCGAACTGAATTGAGTCAGGGCGAGTACATCTGGCAGGTCAAGTTGATCGATCTCTCGCTCAAGGGGCTGTTGATCGAAAAACCCGAGCCGTGGCTGGGTGATCGGGAACGGCATTTCCTCGTGGAGATTCATCTCAATGATGAGGTCGGCATCAAGATGGATGTGCAACTGACCCACGATGACCGCGGCCAACTGGGCTTTGTCTGCAAGCACATCAGCCTGGAGTCGATCGAACGCCTGCGGCGTTTGATTGAGTTCAATCTGGGCGATCCGCAGGAGCTGGAGCGGGAGTTGGGCGCACTGATCGAAATCTGATAAAGCCTGGCCGTGTAGGAGCTGCCGAAGGCTACGATCTTTTGATGTTGCTTTTTAAAAGATCAGGATCAAAAGATCGCAGCCTTCGGCAGCTCCTACAGGGAGTTGGTAGTTATTCGAAAAGCGCGTCGAGGGCCTGTTCCAGTCGGGTCACGGCAATGATCTGCAGCCCCGGTGGTGATTCCTTCGGCGCATTGCCCTTCGGCACAATGGCGCGTTTGAAGCCATGCTTGGCCGCTTCCTTCAACCGCTCCTGACCGCTTGGTACCGGACGCACTTCGCCGGACAACCCGACTTCGCCAAACACCAGCAAGTCATGGGGCAACGGCCGATTGCGCAGGCTCGACATCACGGCTGCCATCAGCGCCAGGTCGGATGCGGTTTCCAGCACCTTCACCCCGCCGACCACGTTGAGGAACACATCCTGATCGTGAGTCGGTATGCCGCCATGGCGATGCAAAACGGCCAGTAGCATCGCCAATCGGTTCTGATCCAGACCCAGCGTCACACGGCGCGGGTTGGCCAGATGACTGTCATCGACCAGCGCCTGCACTTCCACCAGCATCGGCCGGGTGCCTTCCCACGTCGCCATCACGACACTGCCCGGGACTTCCTCCTGAGCGCGCGTGAGAAAAATCGCCGAAGGGTTGGAGACCTCTTTCAAACCCTTGTCGGTCATGCCGAACACGCCCAACTCGTTGACGGCGCCGAAGCGGTTCTTCACCGCCCGCAGCAAACGCAGTCGACCATCGGATTCGCCTTCGAAATACAGCACGGTGTCGACCATGTGCTCAAGCACGCGCGGGCCGGCCAGTGCGCCTTCCTTGGTCACGTGGCCAACGAGGAAAATCGCCGTGCCGCTTTGCTTGGCATAGCGCACCAGCAACGCCGCACTCTCGCGCACCTGAGACACGCCGCCGGGCGCCGATTGCAGTTGTTCGGTGAAGATCGTCTGGATCGAGTCGATCACCATCACCTTGGGCTTTTCCTGACGTGCCGTGGCGATGATGGTCTCGATGCAGGTTTCGGTCATCACCCGTAGCTGATCCTGAGGCAAACCGAGGCGGCGGGCGCGCATGGCCACTTGCTGTTGGGATTCCTCGCCTGTGACGTACAGCGCCGGCATGCTCTTGGCGAGGTTGCACAGGGTCTGCAACAGAATCGTCGACTTGCCGATACCCGGGTCGCCGCCGATCAACACCACCGAGCCATCGACCAGGCCGCCGCCCAGTACACGATCCAGCTCACTGGAGGCAGTGGAAAACCGTGGAATCTCTTCGACGCTGACTTCGGCCAGGGTTTTGATCTGCGCCTGCTGCCCGGTCCAACCGGTGCGTCCGGAGGGCGCCGTCGCGCCGCCGCTCTCGATCATGGTTTCGGTCAGCGTATTCCAGGCACCGCACTCGCCACACTGGCCGGCCCACTTGGGAAAGGTTGCGCCGCACTCGGTGCAGCCGTACATGCGCTTGGCCTTGGCCATCAGAACCCCCGACAAAAACCGCGATGATAACGCACGCGCCGCCGATCAGCGCGGCGCCGCGGTACGGATCTCGCCGCTGGCCAGACGTGCGGCGCTGTTACCCAGCGGATCTTCGGCATTCAGGTCGGCGCCTTTGGCTTTCAGCGCGTCGAGCAATTCAAGGCGTTTGAACAAACCCGCATACATCGCCGCCGTCTGACCGGCACCGTTACGTTGATCGGGGCTGCAATCGGTGGCCATTAACCGACGGGCGATCTGTAACTCACCCTTGAAGATCGCGCCCATCAACGCCGTGTTGCCGCGTTGATCCTGGGCACAGGCATCCGCACCAGCGACGAGCAAGCGCTCCACTGCGGGTGCCTGACCGTGATAAGCCGCCAGAATCAGCGCGGTGTAACCCTTGCCGTCGCGAGTGTCGAGTGAATAACCGGATTCGATAAAGGTATCGAGCATTGGTACATCACCGCGCCGGGCGGCGTCGAAATAGTAATCCTGTAGCTGTTCTTTGATCGCGTCAGGGCTTTGCACGGCCGGTGCTGCCAGCGCACCACAGGACATAAACCCGAACAATAGAAACAGATAGACACGCATCAGCAGTCTCCCTCAGCGAAACGGGGCCTGACTCAGGCCCCGCGTTACGTTGTGTGGAATCAGTCGACCAGTTTGGCTGCCAGTGCCTTGACGCGGCTCAAGTCACCCTTGGCCACTTCGGTGACACCAGTGCCGTACTCGGGATCAGCCTTATAAAGGAAGGACAGGATGATGTGCTTGCTCTCGTCATCGGTGGTGGCCAGCGAGCCGCCAAAGCTGTCGATCAGATCGCGACGCTCTTTCTTGCTGAACGAGCGGTACAGATCGCCTGCCTGCTTGAAGTTCTGCTCACGCTGGATCTTCGCCTGCTGAGTGCTGCCCGACAGCGCCATCTGGCTGTAGCGCGCGGTTTGTGTTTCTTCGCGCGGCTGCAGACGGCTCGGTTGATAATTCACTCCGGAAGCGCTGGCACCGAAGTTCATCGCACCATCCTGGTTGCCATTGTTCACCGCAACTTTCGGTGCATTGATCGGCAATTGCAGGGCATTGGCACCGAGGCGGTACATTTGTGTATCGGCATAAGAGAACACTCGACCTTGCAACAAGCGGTCTTCCGAAGGCTCGATACCAGGAACAATATTGGCCGGCGCCATGGCTACTTGTTCAGTTTCCTGAAACACATTTGCCGGATTACGATTAAGGACCATTTGTCCAACTTTTCGCTCCGCAATACCTGGCCAGATCTTCGTTGCATCCAATGGATCAAAATCAAACTTGGACAAATCTTGTGGTTTTAGCACTTGAATGTACAAGTCCCACTTCGGGAAGTTGCCCTTGTTTATATTCGTAACCAAATCGTTAGTCAGGTGACTGTAGTCTTGACCCTGGACTTTTCCGACTTGCTTGGGCGTCAGATTGTTGATGCCCTGCAAACTCTTCCAGTGAAACTTGACGTAATGCACTTCGCCTTTGGCATTGACCAACTTATAGGCATGCACACCGTTGCCATCCATCTCTCGATAACTGGCTGGAGTACCCGAGTTGGAATACAACTCGGTCAGCGTACGCGTGGCTTCCGGTACATGGGAGAAGAAATCGAACCGGCGCGAATCGTCGTCAAGGTTGGTGCGTGGGTCAGGCTTGAACGCGTGCACCATGTCCGGGAATTTGATTGCATCGCGGATGAAGAAGGTCGGGAAGTTGTTGCCAACCAGGTCCCAGTTACCGTCAGCCGTGTAGAACTTGGTGGCGAAACCGCGCGGATCACGCAGGGTTTCCGGGGAGTGATTACCGTGAACCACAGCGGAGAAACGCACAAATACCGGGGTAGTCTGGCCGGCAGCGAACACCTTGGCCTTGCTCAAGTCGCTGAGATCGTTGGTCACCGTAAAGGTGCCGTGGGCGCCGGTGCCCCGTGCATGTACCACGCGCTCGGGAATGCGCTCGCGGTCAAAGCGCTGCAGTTTCTGGATCAGTTGCACATCCTGCAACAGCACCGGGCCATTGGCTCCTGCAGTCTGCGAGTTCTGGTTGTCACCTACCGCGGCACCGTTGTCGCGAGTCAGCGGGGCGGCATGCACGGAAAAGGTCAGCAGGCTGGCGGTGATGACCCCAAGCGTGCGGCGATGGGGAAAAGCCCCTAATCCAATAGCGGAATTCATATCAGGATCCTCTGTTTTTTTGAGCGCATCCAGGTGCGCCAACACAAGGCTAGAGGCCCGCAACGCTGAACATAAATAGAAAGAACGTAACGCAATGATTGAAAAAAATTCCTTCCAAGTCATGTGGTTATGGCGTAAATCGCGCGCGATTAGTGGCACTTTGAAAACTAATCGTCTATTCATGTGTCGATAAAAACGTGCATTGTAAGAAGGTGTTTCGCGCAGTAAGCGTTTTACTGATTTACACTGCCAACACCAAACTCATCTGTAACAAGGAAATAACCTATGGGCGTGCTTAACGAGTTCAAGGCCTTCGCGGTCAAAGGCAATGTGGTCGACATGGCCGTCGGTATCATCATCGGTGCCGCCTTCGGCAAAATCGTTTCATCCTTTGTCGGTGACGTAATCATGCCGCCAATCGGTCTGCTGATCGGCGGAGTGGACTTCAGTGATCTGGCCATTACGTTGAAAGCGGCTCAGGGCGATGCGCCTGCGGTGATGCTCGCGTACGGCAAGTTCCTACAAACCGTTTTGGACTTCGTGATCGTTGCTTTCGCGATTTTCATGGGTGTCAAAGCCATCAACCGTCTGAAGCGCGAAGAAGCCGTTGCGCCTAGCCTGCCGCCGGTTCCGACCAAAGAAGAGGAATTGCTGGGCGAGATCCGCGATTTGCTCAAGGCTCAGAACAATCAGCCCTGAATCAGCCACACCCCAAAAAAAACGGCGCCTGCGAGGCGCCGTTTGTTTACCAGTAGTTTTCCACCGCCACCTGGCCAGGCCGCCGAGCAAGGCTCAGGCTCATGTGCCGCTGTTTGAGCAAGGCACGCGTGTCGTCGATCATCTGCGGATTGCCACACAGCATGACGCGCGAGTATTCGGCAGACAGTTCCACACCCGCGGCGCGTTCCAGCTCACCGTTCTCGATCAGCGTCGTGATCCGCCCGTTCAGCGCACCGGGATGCGTCTGGCGAGTGACAGTGGGAATGTACTGCAGCTTGTGGATGTGCTCCGCCAGATAATCACGCTGTTCCAGTTCGGCGATCAACGACTGGTAAGCCAGTTCTCGCGCTTCCCTGACGCTGTACACAAGAATGATCCTGTCGAATTTTTCCCAGACCTCGAAATCCTGAAGGATCGACAGGAAAGGTGCCACCCCAGTACCTGTCGACAACAGCCACAAATCGCGTCCGTCGACGAAACGATCAAGGGTCAGATAGCCATAGGCCTGACGTTCAACCATCAAGGTATCGCCAACCTCCAGCCGACTCAGCTCACTGGTGAACTCGCCCCCGGGTACCACGATAGAAAAGAACTCAAGAAACTCGTCAAACGGTGAAGAGACCATGGAGTAGGCGCGCCACACTGTGCTGCCATCGGCCTTGATCACACCGAGTCGCGCGAACTGACCGGCACGAAAGCGAAAACCCGCATCACGGGTGGTACGCAGAGTGAACAGATTGGGCGTCAACGGTTGCACGTCAAGCAAGGTCTGATGGGTGAATTTGTCTGTGCTGGCAGTCATTGGGCACTCCATTCAACGGTTAACCAACAGTCTCGCGCAAAGTTGCCTGCTTAAATACCTCTGATTTGTAGTGATATCAGAATGCCTGCCCTTGGGATAATGTGCGTGCACTCTTCCATTACGTGTGGGAGAGGAAAATTCCGTAACAATGATAAGTCACATATAAAACACTCTGTACTTAATAACCGGCCATTCAATTAATCACTCGTTCCAAGAGCAAAATAATCGGAGCATCACGTGGGAAACGTCATACACTCGTTTTCGTGCGGATCATATTGGATCCAAGAAGCACCCCGGAAATTGCACGGAGCATTTTTAATGGAAACGTGGAAGGAGTCGCAGTTGAAGCAGCTGACTTTCGCCAAGGGCATCGATACTGCGTATCCGATACTGCTCAGATTTGCCGAAAATCTTGGCTTTAACTTTTGTGCAGTAACCGTTGCAATGCCGCAACAGGTTACGTCAATAAAAACCTTGCAAATCAATAACTACCCCGAAGAATGGAACAGGCAGTATGAACAAAGGAAATTCAGTTCAATTGATCCGATAACGGCACACTGCAATCAGTCGATGATGCCGATTGTCTGGAATGAAACACTGTATGAGAAGGCTCCACATGTGTGGCAAGCGTTGCAGGAACAAGGCCTGCAACATGGCTGGTCGCAATCTTTCCATCATAAGGAAAGCGGCTTGTGCAGCATCCTCAGCCTGGCGCGCAAACACTGCCCGATCAGCCCACTCGAACTGTATGAGCATTTTGGCTACATCTTTTATGCAGCCAGTCATTTGAGCGAATTGTTTGCTCGTACGCTGCCAAAGCAGTCGATGAAGCCCGACCAGCCGCATCTTTCGCCACGAGAACTGGAGGTTCTGCAATTGTCGGCTGGCGGAAAAACCGCCTATGAAATTTCAAAAATCCTCAGCCTGAGCGAGCGCACCGTTAACTATCACGTACAAAACGTGATTGAGAAACTCAACGTCTGCAACAAGATTTCTGCGGTTATCGCCGCTGCCAGAGCCGGCATTATCTGACATCGCCGCTTGGCGTCCTTCAAAAACTTACGGGTATTGCACTGGAAAAAAACGTACCATTCAGGCCCTTCCCGAGTGATGACGCTGTTTGTCAGAGTCGCTGTCCACTGGGTCGGGTTCCGCCGCAAGTAACCCAGCCGCGGAACACACCTTGACCACCCTGAGTCCCCGCCCCATGCCCTTGCTTGACACGCCCTTCGCCCAACTCGACCTGATTCGCCAGCCCGAACAGCAAAATGAACCGCTGCAAGCTTTCGACGCGGCCGATGAATATTTGCTCAATTACCTGGCGGCGCAGCAACCGGTGGCCGGCACACGGGTACTGGTGCTCAACGACAGCTTCGGCGCGTTGGCCGCCAGTTTGCTGGGCAAGGTTGAAGTCAGCAGCAGCGGCGATTCATTTCTGGGTTTTCAGGGCCTGGAAAAGAATCTGCTGCGCAATGGCCAGGCCTTCGATGCGATCCAGGGGATCCCGGCGAGCGAGCCCTTGGTCGGGCCGTTCGACCGAGTACTGATCCGCGTACCGAAAACCCTGGCCTTGCTGGAAGAACAACTGATTCGCCTGCAAGGGCAACTGGCGCCCGGCGCAGAAGTGATCGCCGCCGCCATGATTAAACATCTGCCACGCGCTGCAGGCGATTTGCTGGAACGCTACATCGGCCCGGTACAGGCGTCACTGGCGGTGAAAAAAGCACGGCTGTTGATTGCCACCCCTGAAGCGAAAGAACCGGCGGTGTCGCCCTACCCTTCGCGTTATCGTCTCGACGCGCCGGCCATCGAACTGATCAACCACGCCAACGTATTCTGCCGAGAAGGCCTGGACATCGGCACCCGTGCCTTTCTCCCGCATCTGCCCAAGAACCTTGGCAGTGCACGGGTGGCCGACCTTGGCTGCGGCAACGGTGTGCTGGCAATTGCCAGCGCCCTGCAAAACCCCGATGCGCACTACACGCTGGTCGACGAGTCGTTTATGGCGGTGCAGTCTGCTGCCGAGAACTGGCGCGCAGCACTTGGTGATCGCGACATGATCGTGCGTGCCGGCGATGGTCTGGCCGGTCAGGAAGCGCAATCGCTGGACGTGGTGCTGTGTAATCCGCCGTTCCATCAGCAGCAAGTGGTCGGTGATTTCCTGGCCTGGCGCATGTTCCAGCAAGCGCGCGAAGCGTTGGTGGTAGGCGGTGCGTTGTATATCGTCGGCAATCGCCATCTGGGCTATCACAGCAAACTGGCGCGACTGTTCCGCGGTGTCGAACAAGTGGCGAACACACCGAAATTCGTGATTCTCAAAGCCCGCAAGTAAAACGCCAGGCAGAAAAAACCCTCCGTTCGGAGGGTTTCAAAACCGTGCCTTGAAGGCGACTGGATATTTCAGTGGGTGGTCAGACCTGCAGCATTCATGAACATGCGCATCAGGCTCGCGAGGATAAACAGTGCGCCGACGCTACCAATCCAGATCATGGCCAACCAGCCGAGCCGCTGCCACAGCGGCTTTTTTTCGGCTTCTTTAATGTCGTGCAGGGAATGTTTGCCAGTCATTGCATCGATCCTCCGTTAGCTCAATAACGCCGCCGACGCCATCGTCGGAACGCCGCCCGGAACAAGCCCGCTCCTACAGTTCTAGTGATAACCGTCTTCATGGGTAACCTTGCCGCGGAACACGTAGTAGCTCCAGAAGGTGTAACCCAGGATGAACGGGATGATGAACAGCGTGCCGACCAGCATGAAGCCCTGACTTTGCGGCGGTGCGGCGGCGTCCCAGATCGATATCGACGGCGGCACGATGTTCGGCCACAGGCTGATGCCCAGACCGCTGTAGCCGAGGAAAATCAGCACCAGCGTCAGCAGGAACGGCATGTAGTTGGCGTTACGCGCCACGGCGCGGATCAAGCCGTACATCGTCACCAGCACCAGAATCGGCACCGGCATGAACCAGAACACGTTCGGCATGCTGAACCAGCGCGTCGCGATGTCCGGGTGGGCCAGCGGCGTCCAGATACTGACAATACCGATCACCGCCAACAGCACGAAGGCCAGTGGTCGCGCGAGGTTATGCATCTGCTCTTGCAGCTTGCCTTCGGTCTTCATGATCAGCCACGTACAGCCGAGCAATGCGTAAGCCACCACCAGTGCCGCGCCGCAGAACATCGTGAACGGCGTCAGCCAATCCAGTGAACCACCGGCAAACTGCCGATTGACCACCGGCAATCCATCGATGAACGCCCCGAGCGCCACGCCCTGAAAGAACGTCGCGGCCACCGAACCACCGATGAATGCCTTGTCCCACAGGTGACGCTTGTCGTCCTTGGCCTTGAAGCGAAACTCGAACGCCACGCCGCGGAAAATCAAGCCGATCAGCATGAAGATCAGCGGCAGGTACAACGCCGACAACACCACCGAATACGCCAGCGGGAAGGCGCCAAACAGCGCCGCACCGCCGAGCACCAGCCAAGTTTCGTTACCGTCCCAGACCGGGGCGACGGTGTTCATCATCACGTCACGGTCGACCTTGCCCGGGATGAACGGGAAGAGGATCCCGATGCCCAGGTCGAAGCCGTCCATGACCACATACATCATGATGCCGAAGATGATGATCACGGCCCAGATCAGCGGAAGATCAATACCCATGAGTCAAATCTCCTTGGTCAGGGTGACGTCGTCGCCGTGGTCGGCATCGGACGAATCGTCGGCTGCGGACAACGGACGGGCCGGTGTGCGTTTCTTGCCAGGCCCACCATCCGGTGTTTCCTGACCCTCGCTGATCTTCGGCCCCTTGCGCACCAGGCGCATCATGTAGCCCAGACCGGCACCGAACAGCGCGAAATACACCACCACAAACATGATCAGCGTGATGCTCATCTGCGCGAAGCTGTGATTGGAAGACGCATCAGCCGTGCGCATCAGCCCGTAAACCACCCACGGCTGGCGGCCGATTTCAGTGGTAAACCAGCCTGCGAGGATCGCAATCAGACCGGACGGCCCCATCCACAGCGCCAGATAAAGAAACGGACGCGAGGTGTAGAGCGTGTCGCGCTTGCGCAGCCACAGACTCCACAGGCCGGTGAAAATCATCAGGAATCCAAGGCCAACCATGATCCGGAAGGACCAGAATACGATGGTCGAATTCGGCCGGTCTTCGGGCGGGAAGTCCTTGAGCGCCGGTACTTGCTTATCCAGCGAGTGCGTGAGGATCAGGCTGCCGAGATACGGAATTTCTACGGCAAACTTGGTTCTCTCTTCCTTCATGTCCGGCCAGCCGAACAGGATCAGGGGTGTTGCTTCGTCACCCTTGTTTTCCCAGTGGCCTTCAATCGCGGCGATTTTTGCCGGTTGATGCTTGAGGGTGTTGAGACCGTGGAAATCACCGATGACAGCCTGGATCGGCGCGACAATCAGCGCCATCCACATCGCCATCGACAGCATGGTGCGGATCGCCGGATTGTCCTTGCCGCGCAGCAAGTGCCAGGCCGCTGAAGAGCCGACGAAAAATGCCGTCGCAACAAACGCCGCGGTCGCCATGTGCATCAGACGGTAAGGGAATGACGGGTTGAAGATGATTGCAAACCAGTCGGTTGGAATCACCTGACCGTTGATGATTTCGAAACCCTGCGGGGTCTGCATCCAGCTGTTGGAGGCCAGAATCCAGAAGGTCGAAATCAACGTACCGACCGCCACCATCACCGTGGAGAAGAAGTGCAAGCCACGGCCGACCTTGTTCCAGCCGAATAGCATCACGCCCAGGAAACCGGCTTCAAGGAAGAATGCCGTGAGCACTTCATAGGTCAGCAGCGGTCCCGTGACAGCACCGGCGAAGTCCGAAAAGCGGCTCCAGTTGGTGCCAAACTGATAGGCCATGACCAGCCCGGAAACCACGCCCATGCCGAAGTTGACCGCAAAGATCTTCGACCAGAAGTGGTAAAGGTCACGGTAGGTGTCGTTATGGGTTTTCAGCCACAAGCCTTCGAGCACCGCGAGGTAACTCGCCAGGCCGATGGTGATGGCCGGGAACAGGATGTGGAACGAGATGGTGAACGCGAACTGAATTCGGGCGAGATCGAGTGCCTCTAAACCGAACATAAGTCTTCCTCTGTCAGGTAATACCGGCGTCGGGGCTTGTGGCCCCTGCACCTACTGCCCCCACGGATATGGAGTGCGGCGAATTCCGATTCGTTCTTTTTTTACAACCATCGCAACGCAGGGAGTCTGGCCAACGGGCCACCAGAGCATGGCCCGGGAGGGTCTTGATCTGGATCAAGCAACGTTGAAAGAGTAGTCCCATTTCCGACGAAGAACTGCGTGGTCGTTTGCCGCGTGACAAGTTGCCTCACTGCAGCAGCAACCCTTTGCCACGCCTTCCCTCGCCACACGCCGTCAGGCAGCGGGTCAAGATCGATGTCTGGCTAACTAAATTTTTTGTCATAGCAACTTCCTGTTACAGACTGGTGATAATCTCGCGGTTCCCCTCGAGCCAGACCTGCCTTCAGATGCCCAGCCAAGAGCCCCTGCTGTTACGTCACCATCGTCCGTTCCTGGCGTTCTGGTTCGCACGGATTTTCACCGCCAGCGGTTTCCAGATGCTCACCGTGGCCATCGGCTGGAACCTCTATCAACTGACCGGCAACGTCCTCGATCTGGGTCTGGTCGGTCTGGTCGAATTCGCCCCGCGCGTACTGTTCATGCTGCACACCGGGCACGTCGCCGACCGCTACGATCGACGCAAGGTCGCGGCCATCTGTCAGTCGTTGCAGGCGTTGATCGCGCTGGCACTGGCCATTGGCAGTGCCACCGATCACGTCACCCGAGAATTGATCTTCATCCTCGCCTTCCTGCTCGGCGCGGCGCGCTCGTTCGAGATGCCGACCACTCAGGCGCTGTTGCCGAGTATCGTGCCCAGTGCGCTGTTCCCCCGGGCCGTCGCGGCGGCGCAATCGGCACAACAGTCGGCAACCATCGTTGCCCCGGCGCTTGGCGGTCTGCTCTACGCGTTTGGCAGCGTCTGGGTCTATGGTCCGACCGTGCTCCTGTACGTGATTGCCTGCACATTGATGCTCAACCTGCCGGCCCGTCAGACACCGTTGAACAAAGGCAAAGCCACGCTGGATTCACTGCTGGCGGGGATTCGCTTCATCCGTAGCCGCCCGGACATTCTCGGTGCGATTTCTCTGGATCTGTTCGCGGTGCTGCTTGGTGGCGCTACGGCGCTGCTGCCGGTGTTCGCCAAGGATATTTTGCTGACCGGCCCGTGGGGCCTGGGCCTGCTGCGTTCGGCGCCGGCAGTCGGCGCGCTGGGGATGTCGCTGTTCCTCGCGCGCTTTGCCGTGGAGCGTAACGTCGGCCGCGTGATGTTCACCGCGGTGGGCATCTTCGGCGTCGCGACCATTGCCTTCGGCCTGTCGACCTCGTTCTGGTTCTCGCTGGCCGTGCTGGTGGTGCTGGGCGCGGCGGACATGATCAGCATGGTGATCCGCGCCTCCTTCGTGCAACTGGAAACCCCGGACGAAATGCGCGGCCGGGTCAGCGCGGTCAACGGCCTGTTCATCGGCGCCTCGAACCAGTTGGGCGAATTCGAATCCGGCGTCACCGCCCACTGGTTTGGCACCGTGCCGGCGGTGGTCATGGGCGGCATCGGCACGCTGGTGGTGACCGGGACGTGGATCAAACTGTTCCCGACGCTGGCTAACCGCGACCGGATGCATGTGCCGGTGGAAGAGGTGAAGGTTTGACGTTCGCTTTAGAACTCAGCACGACGAGCACAAATTAATCGCGAAGGTGCGGTACATGGATACCGCACAGAGTGTAATGTATCGCCTTACACTCGCCGCCATGATCAAATCCTTTCAGCACAAAGGCCTTCGGGGCTTCTATGAAACAGGTTCAACTCGCGGAATTCGCGCCGACCACGCAAAACGCTTGGCTCGCATGCTGCAGTTCATGGATCGCGCGACACTTCCGGGAGATCTGGATCTTCCGGGTTGGCGCTTGCATCCTCTCAAGGGCGAGCTCTGGGATTACTGGTCGCTAAGTGTTTCAGGCAACTGGCGAGTGATCTTTCGATTTATCGGCTCGGATATCGAATTGGTCGATTATCTGGACTACCACTGACAGGAGGCAGGCTCATGCCCATGCACAACCCGCCACATCCCGGTGAAACATTGTTGATGGACGTCTTGCCCGAACTTGGCATCAGCGTTACTGAACTGGCACGACACCTTGGCTTCGCTCGCCCGCATCTCTCCCGCGTATTGCACGGCCATGCACCCATTAGTCCGGACTTGGCGGTACGGCTGGAGCGAGCGGGCATTGGCAAGGCGCGCGTGTGGCTGGGTGTACAAACAGATTACGATCTGTGGCAGGCGGAACATCGCGAGCAGCCAGCGATTGAACCTCTCGCTGCCCACGCCTGATCACTTCAAACCACCAACTCCCCCGCCACTTTCACCCGTAACGCCTTGCCGCCCAATTGCTCGACCAGCGTCAGTGCGAACTCCAGCGCAGCGCCGGAGCCTTGGGCGGTGATGCAGTTGCCGTCGACGACAACGGGTTGATCAACAAAGGTGCAACCCGACAGTTGATGGCTGGCGCTCGGCAGGCAGGTCATGCGTCGCTGGCGTAAGACACCGAAGGCTTGCAGGGCGACAGCCGGGGCTTCGGCGATGGCGGCGAACAGGCGTCCGGCGCTGGCCTGATCCTTGAGCAATTGTTGCAGCGGTTGATGCGCCGCCAGGTGTTGTGAACCGACGGCACCGCCGGGCAGGACGATCAGGTCGAAGGTCTGCGCCAGCACATCAACCAACATGCCGTCAGCGGTCAGGCGCGTGCCACGGGCGCAGGTCAGCATGCGGCGGCCCTCGATGCTGGCCGCCATCACTTCGATGCCGGCGCGGCGCAGTACGTCGATCAGGGTCACACTGTGCAAATCATCGATGCCCTCGGCGAGGGTAATCAGGGCTCTAAAGGTCATGGGCGCTTTCCGCTGGGTGATCTTCAAAGCGTAGTCAGCTTCGCCCGGATCGCGCAGCAACAGCCGTTACTTGATGTAAAGCTGCGTCGACATTGTGTTGCGCGGAGCGTTGATCGAGGTGTTGCTGAAGGTGAAGGTGCCTTCCTGCTTGCCCGCCAGATCGAAGGTATAAAGAGAACCGACGGTTTTGCTGCCGGGCGTGCATTCGGTCAGATTGCCGGTATCAAAGGCACAGACCGGGGCCCGAGTGCCGTTCACTTCGAAACCGTCCAGCGCAGCCTGCGGTTGGTTCTGGCCATAACCGACTTCCAGCACGTAGACCTTGATGCTCGCGCCGCTGTGATTGCACTGGGTTTGCGCCTGACCATCGGCAATGTCTTCAAGGCCGCAGGCCGAAGATTGCACCTTGATGACTTTGACTTGCGACAAGGCCGGCGCCGAGGCGGCCCACGCTGTCGACGTCCCGACCATCAGGCCTGCGATCAATCCAAAAGCTTTAAACCGACACTTGCTCATGCTTCCCCCCATCACCAAAAATCTGCGCGCAGTATGGCGCAGTTGACCACAGCGCAAAACTTCGCCGACGATCGACACCAACATCCGCCATATTCCTCACGCTGCTGGTATGATGCGCGGCTTTTTCCGGCCCACCACAATTTCCCAGGCGCTTGCGACGGTCTGTGCTTTGCTGTTGAGGTCGATACATTCACGGCGCCACGCGCGCCACGGGGAGCGGACATGCTGGAAAGGCTGTTTCAACTCAAGGCACACAACACCAACGTGCGGACCGAGATTCTGGCGGGCATCACGACTTTCCTGGCCATGGCCTACATTCTGTTCGTCAACCCGAGCATTCTCGGCGAGACCGGTATGGACAAGGGCGCGCTGTTCGTCGCCACCTGTCTGGCAGCCGCCATCGGCTCGGCGGTGATGGGTCTGATCGCCAACTACCCGATCGCCCTCGCACCGGGCATGGGTCTGAACGCCTTCTTCACCTACACCGTCGTCCTGCACATGGGCCACACCTGGCAAGTGGCGCTGGGTGCGGTGTTCATTTCCGCAGTGCTGTTCTTCCTGTTGTCGATCTTCCGCATTCGCGAATGGATCATCAACAGCATCCCGCTGCCCCTGCGTTCGGCAATTGCTGCCGGTATCGGCCTGTTCCTGGCGCTGATCGCCCTGCACAACGCCGGCATCGTGGTCAGCAACCCGGCGACCATGGTAGGCCTCGGTGACCTGAAACAACCTGCACCAATCCTCGCCACCCTCGGCTTCGCCCTGATCGTCGCCCTCGAAGCGCTGAAAGTGCGCGGTGCAGTGCTGATCGGCATCCTGGCGGTGACCATCACCTCGATCGCCATGGGCTTCACCCCGTTCGGCGGCATTACCTCGATGCCGCCTTCGCTGGCGCCGACCTTTCTGCAACTGGACATCAAAGGCGCACTGGACATCGGTCTGGTCAGCGTGATCTTCGCCTTCCTGTTCGTCGACCTGTTCGACAACTCCGGCACCCTGATCGGCGTTGCCAAGCGCGCCGGCCTGATGGGCAAGGAAGGCCACATGCCGAAAATGGGTCGCGCACTGATCGCCGACAGCACCGCGGCCATGGCCGGTTCGCTGCTGGGCACTTCGACCACCACCAGTTACATCGAATCCGCTGCTGGCGTAAGTGCTGGTGGCCGTACCGGTCTGACGGCCATCGTCGTGGCGATTCTGTTCCTGCTGGCGTTGTTCTTCTCGCCACTGGCGTCCAGCGTTCCGGCTTTCGCCACTGCACCGGCGTTGCTGTTCGTCGCCGTGTTGATGACTTCGGGCCTGGCGGAAATAGACTGGGACGACATCACCGTCGCCGCGCCGGTCGTCGTAACTGCGCTGGCCATGCCATTCACTTACTCGATCGCCAACGGCATCGCGTTTGGCTTCATCTCCTGGACCGCGATCAAACTGCTGTCGGGCCGCGCTCGTGAGCTGAACCCGGCGCTGGTGATTCTGTCGATTCTGTTCGTGATCAAGTTGGGTTGGTTCAACGCATGACTTTCGATTCCAAAGCTTACGCCGAACAACTGGAAGCCAAGGTCACGCGCCTGCGTGATCTGCTGGTGCCGTTCGATGCGCCCGAGCCGACCGTGTTCGACTCGCCGCTTGCGAACTTCCGCCTGCGCGCTGAGTTCCGCCTGTGGCGCGAGGGCGGTGAGCGGCATTACGCGATGTTCTCCCAGGATGACAAGCGCACGCCGATCCTCATCGAAGAGTTCCCGATTGCCAGCCTGCGCATCAACCAGTTGATGCCGCAATTGAAGGCGGCTTGGCAGGCGAGTTCGGCGTTGAGTCACAAGCTGTTTCAGGTGGAGTTCCTGACCACGCTCGCCGGCGACGCGATGATCACCCTGTGCTATCACCGTCCGCTGGACGAGCATTGGCACGCGGCAGCGACCCAGTTGTCGGCGGACCTGGGCGTCAGCATCATCGGTCGCTCCAAGGGCAAACGCGAAGTCCTCGGCCAGGATTATGTGGTCGAGCAACTTGAAGTCGGCGGCCGCACTTTCAGCTACCGCCAGCCGGAAGGCGCGTTCACCCAGCCTAACGGCACGGTGAACCAGAAGATGTTGAACTGGGCATACGAAGCACTGGGCGATCGCACTGACGATCTGCTCGAACTGTATTGCGGCAACGGCAATTTCACCCTGCCGCTGGCAACCCGCGTGCGTAAAGTACTGGCCACCGAAATCAGCAAGACGTCGGTCAATGCGGCGTTGAGCAACCTCAGCGAAAACGCTGTGGATAACGTCACACTGGTGCGCTTGTCTGCCGAAGAGCTGACCGAAGCGCTCAACGAAGTCCGTCCGTTCCGTCGCCTGCACGGTATCGACCTGAAAAGTTACGAGTTCGGTAGCGTATTCGTCGATCCACCGCGCGCCGGCATGGACCCGGACACCTGTGAACTGACCCGGCGTTTCGACAACATCCTTTATATCTCCTGCAACCCGGAAACCCTGGCGGCCAACATCGCCCAGTTGCACGACACGCACCGTATTACCCAGTGCGCGTTGTTCGACCAGTTCCCGTGGACGCATCACATGGAATCGGGTGTGCTGCTAACCCGGCGCTGATTGCAGATACTGGATACAGGAAAGCCGTCGTGATGACGGCTTTTTTGTGGGTGCCTTGAAAGATCTCAGCCTGCGGCAGCTCCTACAGGGGGAGCGCGTTCCAAATGTAGGAGCTGCCGAAGGCTGCGATCTTTTGATCTGTGCGATCACCGAACAAAAAACCCAAAGCACCCAAGCGTTCAATTGACCAATGTAACCATCTAGTACATTTTATCTCCACAGGCTGAAACCCTCGGCCAAAGCCAAAAACAATAAGTGGAGTTTCCTCTCATGCCCCCTATCGTTCTGGTGCTCAACGGCCCGAACCTGAATCTGCTCGGCACTCGTGAGCCAGCAACTTACGGTCACGAAACCCTCGCTGACATCTCTGCCCTGTGCGGTCGTGCCGGTGAAGAGTTCGGCCTGACCGTGGAGTTTCGCCAGACCAATCACGAAGGCGAACTGCTCGACTGGATTCACGCCGCCCGTGGCCGTTGCGCCGGGATCGTGATCAATCCAGCGGCCTGGACGCACACCTCCGTGGCGATTCGTGATGCATTGGTGGCCAGCGAACTGCCGGTGATCGAAGTGCACCTGTCCAATGTCCACGCACGCGAGGCATTCCGGCATCACTCCTTCGTTTCAGCCATCGCCACGGCAGTAATGTGCGGGTTTGGCAGCCACGGCTATCGTCTGGCCCTGGAACATTTCAGCCAGCGGCTGAAGGGATGCGCGGCATGATTCGCAAAAACGTAATACTGGCCGGGCTGATCGGTGCCGGCATTCAGGCCTCGCGCACGCCAGCGCTGCATGAGCACGAAGGCGACGCACAGGGCCTGCGTTATCTGTACCGGTTGATCGACCTCGACCAACTGCACATGGATAGCAGCGCCCTCCCCGACTTGTTACTGGCCGCCGAACGGATGAACTACACCGGGTTGAACATTACCTTCCCGTGCAAGCAAGCGATCATCCCGCTACTCGACGAACTGTCTGACGAAGCGCGCGGCATCGGCGCGGTGAATACCGTGGTGCTGAAGGATGGCAAACGTGTCGGCCACAACACCGATTGCCTCGGGTTTGCCGAAGGTTTTCGCCGTGGCTTGAAGGACGCTGCACGCGAGCGGGTGGTCCAGATGGGTGCCGGTGGCGCTGGCGCGGCAGTGGCCCACGCGCTGTTGAGCGAAGGCGTACGGCACTTGAGTATTTTCGACGTAGACCGTGAACGCGCCGAGCACCTGGCGAACAACCTCAACCAGCACTTCGGCGGGGGCCGAGCAGCGGCCGGGCATGAGCTGTCGAGCTCCTTGAAACTGGCCGACGGCCTGGTGAATACCACGCCAATGGGCATGGCCAAACTGCCGGGCATGCCGGTGCCTGTGGAGCTGTTGCGCAAGGAGTTGTGGGTGGCGGAAATCGTCTATTTCCCGCTGGAAACCGAATTGTTGCGTAACGCCCGCGCACTGGGTTGCCGGACGCTGGATGGCGGCAACATGGCGGTGTTTCAAGCGGTGAAGGCGTTTGAGTTGTTCAGCGGCGTGGTGCCGGATGCGCAGCGGATGCTGGCGCATTTTCAAAGTATGGACATTTAGAGATCAAAGATCGCAGCCTGCGGCAGCTCCTGCAGGTTTTATTAGGAGCTGCCGCAGGCTGCGATCTTTTGAAGTGTCAGGCTTGCAGATAGCGCAACACCGAATCGCAAATCATCTCGCGATGACGCTGCTTGATGCTTTCGTCCGGCAGATCAATCTGAAAAATCTCACTGAACGTGTGGCGGTTCGACACGCGATAGAAGCAGAACGAACTGATCAACAAATGCACATCCAGCGCATTGAGCCCGGCGCGGAATACACCCTCCTCGGCACCCCGACGCAGTATCTCGCCCAGTGAATCGAGGATGGTGTTGTTCATCGCCTTGATCGCGTCGGATCGCTTCACGAACTCCGCGTTGTGGATGTTTTCGATGCACACGATTCGCACGAAATCGACGTTGCGGTCGTGATGATCGAAGGTGAACTCTACCAGTCGCCGAATCGCCACCACGGGCGGCAACTCAGTCAGGTGCAGGCGGTTTTCGGTGTTGCGGATATCGCCGTAAAGTTTCTCCAGCACCTCGACGTACAACTGCTCCTTGCTGCCGAAGTAGTAATAGATCATGCGTTTGGAGGTGTGGATGCGCTCGGCAATCGCGTCGACGCGGGCACCGGACAATCCCTGCTGGACGAACTCGACGATCGCCTCCTGCAAGATGTTCTCACGGGTCTTTTCCGGGTTGTTCTTGCGACTTTTGCGCGGCTCTGCGACGGACTCGACGGGAGCTGCGGAAAGTTCTGAATTTATTGTCATTGCGGGCTCACGGCCTTCACTGCACAGGCTGGCGATTATGGGCCGAGCCGCACAGTGAAGGAAGCCGCGCGACCCGTGTTTAATCCCGCGTTTACGAATTTCCTACAACTTCGCCTGGCGCACCGCGCCACTGCGTGATTTGGCCATCGCGGCCAAACGCACCGCAACGTTCGCCGCGCCATACCCGGCATAGCCATTTTTGCGCTGGATGATCTCGAAGAAGAAGCGCCCTTCAAACGGCTCGGTGTAGACGTGAAACAGCTCGCCACCCTGCGCGTCGCGGTCATACAGCACGTTGTAATACGCCAGCTCACTGAGGAATTCGTCGTCGAAATCAAAACGCGCGGCGAGATCGTCGTAATAGTTGAGCGGAATATCCAGCAACGGCACCCCCGCCTCTTTGGCTCGACTGACTTCGGCGAAGATGTCATCACAATCGAAGGCGATGTGATGCACACCGGAGCCGCGATAGCTCGACAGTGCGTGGGAGATCGCCGTGTTGCGGTTCTCGGAAATATTCAACGGCAAACGGATCGAGCTATCGCGACTGCGCAGCGCTCGGCTCTTCACCAGACCATACGGGTCGGGCAGGACCACTTCGTCGTCGGCCTCGAAATCCAGCAGGCTTTTATAAAACAGCACCCAACTGTCGAGGCTGTCCGCCGGCAATGCCATGGCCATGTGATCGATGCGCTTGAGGCCGCCACGTCCCGGTGCGTCGGGCAGCAGATTGAAGTCGGTGCCGTAGACATCCGCCTGTTCATCCACCAGATAAATCAGGCTGCCGTCCGGCGCGCGTACCGCAGCCAATTCCAACTCGTTCGGCCCGACCAACCCGCGATAGGGCTGACCTTTATAAGCAACTGCACGGGCCAGCGCGCTGGCGCTGTCCTTGACTCGCACGGCGGTGGCGCACAGCGATGGGCCGTGGGCCTCGAAGAAACTGTGAGCAAACGAGTACGGTTCAGAATTGAGGATCAGGTTGATATCACCTTGGCGCAGCAGGCTCACACTCTTGGAGCGGTGCTGCCCAGCCTTGACGAAACCGAGTCGTTCCAGCCAGTTCGATAGCTTGGCGCCGAGGCTTTCATCGACAGCAAACTCAAGAAACTCGACGCCGTTGTACTCGCTGGCCTTGGGCGTTTCGAAGAGAATTTCGCGATTGGCAACGGGGGTCGCGTCCTGCTCCAGGCGCAGCCGAGTCTTCTCCTCCAGGTACAGCAATGAACGCAACCCGTCGGCCGCGTTAGCCCGTGGCGGCGCGGCACGGAAACCATCGTTGAAGATTTCCAGCGACAGCGGCCCGGTGTAACCACTCTGGATGATCGGCGCGAGGAAGCCCGGCAGATCGAACTCGCCCTGCCCCGGAAAGCAGCGGAAATGTCGGCTCCACTCCAGCACATCCATTGCCAGGATCGGTGCATCAGCCATTTGCACGAAAAAGATCTTGTCGCCGGGTATGTTGGCGATGGCAGACGGATCGCCTTTCAGCGACAAGGTATGGAAGCTGTCGAGCAACACGCCAAGGTTTGGGTGGTCGGCCTGACGCACGATGTCCCAGACCTGTTGATAAGTGTTTACGTGGCGGCCCCACGCCAGCGCTTCATAACCGATGCGTAAACCGCGTGCCCCGGCGCGCTCCGCCAGAAGCCGCAGGTCATCTATCAGAATCTGCTGATCGCCAACGCTGTCGGCCGAGGCGTTACTGCACACCAGCACCAGGTCGGTACCCAGTTCCTGCATCAGATCGAACTTGCGCTCCGCCCGCTCCAGATTGCGCGCCAGCCGATCGCGGCGGCAGCCTTCGAAATCACGGAACGGCTGGAACAGGGTGATGGCGATGCCGAGATCGGCGCACATCTGTTTAATTTCCCGCGGACTGCCGTCGTAGTACAGGAGGTCGTTTTCAAAGATTTCCACCCCGTCGAACCCGGCGGCGGCGATGGCTTCGAGTTTTTCCGGCAGGGTGCCGCTCAAGGAAACCGTGGCAATGGAACGCTGCATGTTTCTACTCCCGGACTGCGCCGTTTGTGACGGGTGATCATTTTTATCGTGGTGAAATTATTGGCTGCATCCCCTCGCGCAGCAATTTAAAGTGTACTACCCGGTTAGTTTTGCGGGCGATTATCGAACACAATGGCGGTTTGACGAATTGACGATTTTTCGTCCACTGCCCAACATCGACTGCACATTGAGTCCGGACATGAACCACCGGTCGCAGTGTTCGACAACAAAAGAACACCAAATAAAAAATCCAAAAACGGGTGGAACACATGATTCCTTCACAGACTTCCCGCATGGCCCCGGCCATGAGCACTGCCACCGGTGGCATCGGCGACAAGATCCGCGGCGCCATGGCGGTCGGCAAAACCCGTTGGGGCATGCTGGCGCTGGTGTTTTTCGCCACCACCCTGAACTACATCGACCGCGCCGCCCTCGGCGTCATGCAGCCGATCCTCGCCAAGGAAATGAGCTGGACGGCGATGGATTACGCCAACATCAACTTCTGGTTTCAGGTCGGCTACGCCATCGGTTTTGTCCTGCAAGGGCGGCTGATCGACCGGGTCGGCGTCAAGCGCGTGTTCTTCTGCGCCGTGCTGCTCTGGAGCCTGGCCACCGGCGCTCACGGCCTGGCCACTTCGGCGGTCGGCTTCATGGTCTGCCGGTTTATCCTTGGCCTGACGGAAGCGGCGAACTACCCGGCCTGCGTGAAAACCACGCGCCTGTGGTTTCCCGCTGGTGAACGTGCCGTCGCCACCGGCATCTTCAACGCCGGCACCAATGTCGGCGCCATGTTCACGCCGATGCTGTTGCCACTGGTCCTTCACGTATGGGGCTGGCAGGCGGCGTTTCTGTGCATGGCGGCACTGGGCGGGATCTGGCTGTTGTTCTGGGGTTTGAAGTACTTCAACCCGGAAGATCACCCGAGCGTCAAACAGTCCGAACTCGACTACATCCAGCAGGAAGTCGAACCGGAACAGGCTCGCGTGCCGTTCTCGAAAATCCTGCGCATGCGCGGCACCTGGGCCTTCGCCCTCGCCTACTCGCTGACCGCGCCGGTGTTCTGGTTCTACCTGTACTGGTTGCCGCCGTTTCTCAATCAGCAATACAACCTGGGCATCAACGTGACCCAGATGGGTATCCCGTTGATCATCATCTACGTCACCGCCGACTTCGGCAGTGTCGGTGGCGGCATTCTGTCCTCGTTCCTGATCGGTCGCGGCATGAACGCGATCAAGGCGCGGTTGCTGTCGATGTTGCTGTTCGCCTGCTGCATCATCGGGGTGGTCATGGCCGCCGGCTCCGCCAACTTGTGGGTCGCGGTGGCGGCGATTTCGCTGGCCATCGGCGCGCACCAAGCCTGGACCGCGAACATCTGGAGCCTGGTGATGGACTACACGCCCAAGCACATGATGAGTACGGTGTTCGGTTTCGGCGGCATGTGCGCAGCGATCGGCGGGATGTTCATGACCCAGATCGTCGGCCACATCCTCACCGTCACCAACAACAACTACACCGTGCTGTTCACCCTGATTCCGGCGATGTACTTCCTCGCGCTGACGTGGATGTACTTCATGGCGCCGCGCAAGATTCCAGCCATCACCGAGTGATCCGCCCCCTGTAGGAGCTGCGGCACGCTGCGATCTGTTGATCTTGTTGTTAAAGATCAAAAGATCGCAGCGTGCCGCAGCGCCTACAGAGGTTTGTGTCGCTACTTTCAGCGGCGGCTCTGCTGCCACGCTGCCGCCAGGCCGCTGCAACAGATCACCGCAATACCGATCACCGTCAACCCGCTCGGCGTGTGATTGAACAGCAGCCAGCCCAACAGCCCCGCAAACACAATCTGGCAATACCCGAACGGCGCCAGCAACGCCGGCGCGGCATGGCGGAACGCCTGGGTCAGGAACAAGTGCGCGGTCATCCCGCAACTGCCCAGCGCCAGCATCAGCCCGGCATGGGTCAACGTTGGCACCTGCCAGAAGAACGGCACCAGCGCACTCATCACCAACGTGTTGCACAACCCGGCGAAAAAATTGCTGGTGGTCGGGCTGTCGACTTCGGCGAGCTTGCGAGTGAGCAATTGGTAGAAGCAGAAAAACAGCGCCGAGCACAGCGGCAGCAAAACAGCCGGCGTGAACAGTTCGCCACCGGGATGGACGATGATCAGCACGCCGATAAAACCGCAAATCACCGCGATCCATTGACCACGGGTCACTCGCTCCTTAAGCAGTGGCACCGACAACGCGGTCACCAGCACCGGCGCCAGGAAGTTCACCGCCGTGGCTTCCGCCAACGGGATGTACATCAGCGCCGTGGTGAAGAACAGGCTGGTGCCGAGCAGGCAAAGTGCGCGGATCAACTGCCACAGAGGCTTCTTGGTGCGCAGGACGCGCAACCCGGATTGCGGCAGAAAAATGCCCGCCATCAGCAGGGTGTGCACCACGTAGCGCGCCCACACCACCATCACGATCGGATAAAACCCGGAGAGGTATTTCGACAATGCGTCATGACTGGAGAACAGGAAAGTCGCCACGACAATCAGCATGATCCCTTTGAAGGGTTGGTTGACGCCGGACAACGGTGTACTGACGGTCATGGGCACTCCTTTGTAAACACTGCCAAACAATCTAGAGCCAGGCGTCAGACTCTCACAGAGAATATTCATAATAGTGGGCGAACAGCGCACCAAATGGTTCAACACCGGCTTCAATGATAACGAGCAAGACAGCAGAACTTTTGATGACGCGAAGTTATAGTCCTGATCCTGCACGTGAACCCGGATTCACGCGCCAATAGAACCGCCGGGCCAACCCGGGTGTCTGACGACCGGACTGGCGCCATACTCACGCACCAGCAACACTCATCATCACGTTCAATAGAGGATTCCCACATGCTATGGAAAAAAGGCCGACGCAGTGACAACGTCGTCGATGCCCGTGGTGATGACGCCGGCGGTGGCGGTGGCATGCGCTTTGGCGGCGGCAAGGGCCTGAGCCTTGGAGCAATTCTGCTGATCGTCGGCATCGGCTGGATCACCGGGCAAGACCCGATGCAGATCCTCGGCCAGCTCACCGGGCAAATGTCCGAGCAACCGGCAGCCACTTCGCAGACCCGCCAGGCACCGCCGGCGAACGATGAACAGGCAGAGTTCGTCCGCTCGATCCTCGGCGATACCGAAGACACCTGGGGCACGATTTTCCAGCAGGCCGGCCGGCAATATAAAGATCCTACCCTGGTGCTGTTCAGCAATCGGGTCAACTCCGCGTGCGGTATGGCCACATCGGCTACCGGTCCGTTCTACTGCCCGGCAGACCAGAAGGTCTATCTGGACATGGCGTTCTTCCAGGAAATGTCGCAACGCTTCAAGGCGTCCGGAGACTTCGCACAAGCCTACGTGATCGCTCACGAAGTCGGACATCACGTGCAGACGCTTCTCGGTGTCTCGGCGAAAATTCAGACAGCCCGCCAGCAAGGTCGGCAGATGGAGGGCGACGGTGGCTTGCTGGTGCGCCAGGAACTGCAGGCCGATTGCCTGGCCGGCGTCTGGGCCTACAGCGCGCAGAAGCGCCTGAACTGGCTGGAACCGGGCGACATTGAAGAGGCCATGAACGCGGCCAACGCCATCGGTGATGATCGCTTGCAACAACAGGGTCAGGGTCGTGTGGTGCCAGACTCGTTCACTCACGGTACGTCGGCGCAAAGGGTGCGCTGGTTCAAAACCGGATTCGCGCAGGGCCAGGTAAGCCAGTGCGACACCTTTGCGGCGAAAAACCTGTAAATGCACAAATGGCTTTTGGCTTTACTGATCGTTGGCAGCACCGCGCAGGCGGCTGGCGTCGACGCAATCAGCCCCGGGCGATTGCAACTGAAGGCCGGGGAAATGGCGGTGGGTATCGGCCCTGCGCCGGAGAAAATCGAGCGCGTGCTGATCGTCATTCATGGTCGCCTGCGCAACGCCGAGACCTATCGCAAGAGCGCCGAAAGCGCGGCAGAGCTGGCGGGGCAAACCGCGCACACGCTGGTGATCGCCCCGCAGTTTCTCAATGAAAGTGACGTGCCGTTGTACTCATTGCCCGCGACGGTGTTGCGCTGGAAAGGCAACGAGTGGATGGGCGGCGGTTTTTCCACAGGTCCGAATCCATTGAGTTCCTATGCGGCGCTGGATGAAATCGTCGCCCGTATCACCGATCGCAAACAGTTTCCGGACGTCAAGCAGATCGTGATTTTTGGCCACTCCGGCGGAGGCCAGGTGGTGCAGCGTTATGCCCTGCTCGCCAAGGATCAACCGGCGCTCAAAGCCAACGGCATTCGCCTGCGTTACGTGGTAGCGAACCCTTCCTCGTACGCCTATTTCAACGAACAGCGGCCCGTGGCATTCGATCACGCGCAATGTCCGGGCTTCAATCGCTGGAAGTACGGTCTGTCAGACATGCCGGTGTATGCCAGTGGGCAAACGGCGCTGCAGCTTGAAAGCAGTTACATCAAACGCGAGGTGATTTATCTACTCGGGCAGCAGGACATCGACCCGCAGCATCCGGCGTTGGACAAGAGTTGCTCGGCAAAAGCGCAGGGGGCGTATCGCCTGGAGCGAGGCAAGATGTTTTTCGGTTACTTGCTGCGCCGCCATCCGGAAGGGGTGAATCAACGCTTGGTTGAGGTGCCGCGGGTTGGGCATAACGGCGACGAGATGCTGACGTCGCCGGAGGGGCAGAAGGCTTTGTTCGAATAAGTCCTGTAAATGATCTGGCGCCATCGCTGGCAAGCCAGCTCCCACAATGATTTGTGTCAGGCACATTTCTGCATCCACTGAAAATCCCTGTGGGAGCTGGCTTGCCAGCGATGAGGCCAGTTCAAACAACCGGGATATCAGGTGAACAACATCCGCCGCAAATCGACACAATCCTGCGCATGCCAATCCGTCAGCTCCGGCCACGGGTTATCCGGCAGATTCACCAGCACCGTGCGCGCGCCCGCCGCACGGCCGCAATCCAGATCAAAGCGGTAATCGCCGACCATCACCATCTCACTGGCCGACACGTTCCAGGCCTCGGCCAGTTTCAGCAAACCACCCGGGTGCGGCTTCGGTGGTGCTTCATCGCGGCCCAGCACATCGTCGACGGCAAAGCAGTCAGCCAGACCGATTGCCTCCAGGGTCACATGCGCCAGTTCGCGCGCGTTGCGGGTCAGAATGCCGAGGCGATAACCGCGCGAGTGCAGATCACGCACCAGCTCCACTGCACCCGTCGCCGGGGTCGAACCCAAGGCCAGGTCGCGCTCGTGTTCAAGCAGCCACGCATGCTTGGCCGCCGATTCATCGGCCGGCAATGCGGCGAGATGGGTGAGGATGTCGTCTTCGGGCGGAATCGCCAATGCCACGCGAATCGCCGCGAAGTCATGCACCGCGACGGTCAGGGTGCCGTCCATGTCGAACACCCAATGGCGGACGTCAGCCAGGCTCATGCCCAATCCTTGCGATGCCGAATCAGGCCTTCCTGGGTGACCGAAGCCACCAGTTGCCCAGCGCGATTGAACACGCTGCCACGGGAGAAACCACGCGAGTTGCCGGCCCACGGACTGTCCATCGCGTAGAGCAACCAGTCATCGGCACGCAGGTCATTGTGGAACCACAGCGCGTGATCAAGGCTGGCAACCTGCATGTCTTTCTGCCAGACCGATTTGCCGTGAGGCAGCATCGAGGTGGTCAGCAGACCGAAGTCCGAGGCATAGGCCAGCAGGTATTTGTGCAGCGCCGGAATGTCGGCCAACGCACCGTCTGCGCGAAACCACACGTATTTCACCGGGTCCGCTGGCTGCGGGTTATACGGATCTTTTTCAGTGACCGGGCGCACTTCGATCGGCTTCGGACACAGCAGTTTTTCGCGCATGTGCTCGGGGATCAGGTGCGCACGTTGCTGAGTCAGCTCCAGCTCCGACGGCAGGTTTTCCGGGCCGACCACAACCGGCATCGGGGTCTGGTGCTCGAAGCCTTCTTCGTCATACTGAAACGAAGCGCTGCACGTGAAGATCGGATGGCCCTTCTGGATTGCCGTCACACGGCGAGTGCTGAAGCTGCCGCCATCGCGCACGCGATCAACCGAATAGACCACCGGCAACTTGGCATCGCCCGGACGCAGAAAATAACCGTGCATCGAATGCACATGGCGGGTTTCTTCAACGGTCTGACTGGCCGCCGACAGCGACTGGCCGAGCACCTGACCACCGAACAACTGACGGAAACCCAAGTCCTGGCTACGGCCGCGGAAGAGGTTTTCTTCGATCGGTTCCAGGGTCAGCAAATCGACCAGATCTTCCAACACTTGGCTCATTCAGGCTCTCCTCACACAAAGCTATACCGCGCAGTCTTGGCTACGGCGGTCGATTCAGATTCTGGCGCAGGCCAATGATTTGGCGGCCATTGTAAACGTCCGTGTCGGCTTATCCATGCAAGGTTTGCAGCCATTGTTCCCGGGTGATGCGATACAGCACATGCCTTCTTAACGGGTGATCGACAGCGAGTTTCGGATGATCAAAGTCATCGGCCGGCGCGTGATGCATGCCGATCGCCTGCATGACTTTCTCCGAAGGCAGATTGCTTTGTGCGGTGAAAGACACGACCTCTTTCAAGGCCAATCGATCAAAGCCGCAGCGCAGAGCGGTCCACGCCGCTTCACTGGCGTAACCCAGGCCCCAATGTTCCTTGGCCAGACGCCAGCCGATTTCCACTGCCGGCGTGAATGAGGCGTCGAAACCGACGACACCCAACCCGGTGAATCCGATGAACTCGCCGCTGTCCTTGCGCTCCAGCGCCCACAAACCATAGCCATGCTCGGCAAAATGTCCGCGTACCCGGCCGATCAACGCGGCACTTTCCAGTCGGCTCAAGGGTGCCGGAAAGTAGCGCATGACCTGAGGATCGGCACACATCGCCGCAAATTCCGGCAAATCCTCGTCCTGCCACTGACGCATCAGCAGGCGTGCGCTTTCCAGTTGCAGTATCGGCTCCATCGTGCCCCTCCGTTTCCATGCCGCAAGTCTACATCGCTGGTAGGATCCTTCACTCTTTCCAACGTTCCCACGCGAAAAAGCCATGCCATTGCCGCTGATCTACCACGAAGACTACAGCCCCGAGTTCCCAGCGGATCACCGCTTTCCCATGGACAAGTTTCGTCTGTTGCGTGATCACCTGGTCGACAGCGGCCTGACCCGTGACGCCGATCTGTTGCGTCCGCAAATCTGCCCCAACGACATCCTCGCGCTGGCGCATGACCGTAGCTATATCGAACGCTACATGAGCGGCGAGTTGTCCCGCGAAGACCAGCGGCGCCTCGGCCTGCCGTGGAACGAAGCACTGGCGCGGCGCACGGTGCGGGCGGTCGGCGGTTCAATCCTCGCTGCGGAAAAAGCCCTGGAGCATGGCCTGGCCTGTCATCTGGCGGGCGGCACCCATCACGCGCATTACGACTACCCGGCCGGGTTCTGCATCTTCAATGACCTGGCGATCATCAGCCAATACCTGCTGCAAAGCGGCCGGGTCAATCGCGTGCTGATCTTCGATTGCGACGTGCATCAGGGCGACGGCACCGCGCGCATCCTGCATGACACCCCGGAGGCGATTACCGTGTCCCTGCACTGCGAGAAGAATTTTCCTGCACGCAAAGCCGAAAGTGACTGGGACATACCGCTGCCCAAAGGCATGGGCGATGCCGACTATTTGAAAGTGGTCGACGACACGCTCAACTATCTGCTGCCGCTGTATCAACCGGATCTGGTGCTGTATGACGCCGGCGTTGATGTGCACAAGGACGACGCCCTCGGTTATCTGCAACTCACCGACGAAGGTGTCGCCGCCCGCGATGGAAGCGTGATGCGCCATTGTCTGGGCCGTGACATCCCGGTGGTCGGCGTGATCGGCGGTGGTTACAGCAAGGATCGCCACGCCCTCGCCCGCCGCCACGGCATTCTTCATCACAGCGCGCAGCGCGTCTGGACGTCACACGGTTGTCATTGAGCTGTGCTGCGTTACCCACAATCGCTGTGGAACTGCCTGTGGATAACCTGAGTGAAAGGGACTACAGGCCACAGCGAACATGGCGTACAGCGCGGTGGTTGTTTTTTAACCAACATTTGAATTGCTCCACAAATCCACTGTGGGAGCGAGCCTGCTCGCGAAGAAGTCGGTCCTTTCAACATCAAAAGTGACTGACCCACCGCTTTCTCGAGCAGGCTCGCTCCCACAGGGATCTCCCCCATTGGCCTGCGCTGTTAGAATGCGCGCCTTATCTCGCCATACCGCAGCGCACGCCATGACTCAGAACACCGCCTCCTCCCCCGCTCACGTCGCCATCATCGGCGGTGGCCCTGCCGGCCTGATGGCCGCCGAAGTGCTGAGCCAGGCGGGAGTACGCGTCGATCTGTACGACGGCATGCCCTCGGTGGGCCGCAAGTTTCTGCTGGCAGGCGTCGGCGGCATGAACATCACCCATTCCGAAGCCTACCCGGCGTTCCTTTCGCGCTACGCCGAACGCGCACCGCAAATCGCCCCGTTGCTTCGCAGCTTCGATGCCGATGCGTTGTGCCGCTGGATTCACGATCTGGGCATCGAAACCTTCATCGGCAGCTCCGGCCGTGTGTTCCCCACCGACATGAAAGCCGCGCCGTTGCTGCGCGCCTGGCTCAAGCGTCTGCGCGACAGCGGCGTGGTTATCCACACCCGCCATCGCTGGCTCGGTTGGGATGAACACGGCGCGCTGCGCATCGACAGCCCGGAAGGCGAGAAAACCCTCAAACCCGATGCCACGCTGCTCGCCCTCGGCGGCGGCAGTTGGTCGCGACTCGGTTCCGACGGCGCGTGGATGTTGCCGCTTGAGCAGCGTGGTGTAGGACTGGCGCCATTGCAGCCAAGTAACTGCGGCTTCGAAGTGCAGGCCTGGAGCGAATTGCTTGTCAGCAAATTCGCCGGCGCGCCGCTGAAAAATATCGCCATCGGCTTGAACGACGACATTCCGCGCTTGGGCGAATGCGTGATCACCGCGACCGGCATTGAAGGCAGTCTGATTTATGCGCTGTCGGCGCCGATTCGTGAGGCGATCAATCAATATGGCGCGGCGGTTATTCACATCGATCTGTTGCCCGGCCGACCTGTGGATAAATTGCAGGCAGCGTTGAGCAAGCCACGCGGTTCGCGGTCGATGGCCAAGCATCTGCACAGTCAGGTCGGGATTGATGGGGTGAAAGCGGCGTTGTTGCGTGAATTAACTGACGCTGCAACCTTTGCTGATCCGGCGTTGTTGGCCCGGGCGATCAAGGCATTGCCGGTGACACTCGTGAAGACCCGTCCTTTGGATGAGGCAATCAGCAGTGCTGGCGGCGTGACGTTTGAAGCGCTGGATGAGCAATTGATGCTCAAGGCGTTGCCGGGAGTGTTCTGCGCGGGCGAGATGCTTGACTGGGAAGCGCCAACGGGCGGCTATTTGCTGACGGGGTGTTTTGCCAGTGGGCGGGCCGCGGGGTTGGGGATTGTGCAGTGGCTTAAAGCAGCGCCAGGTTTTAAGCCACAAGCTGCAAGCTAAAGCACAGCGCTTTTAACTTGCAGCTTGCAGCTATCCACTCGAAGCTGCTTTTACGGCTTGCGCTTGCGCGGCCCAGTGTTGAACACAGGCACCTTGCGCACAGGTTTGATCGAAGGCTCTGGCGCCTGCGTCTCGCCGCTGTCGACCCATTTACCCAGGTTGCGCTTGCCGCCACCGCCGGAAGTTTTCGGCTTTTTCGGTTTCTTCGGCTTCTTGATCACCTGGCCGCTGGCGTCGGTATCCGGCACGCGGTGTTCAGGCTCGAAGTCCGGTTCGTTCTGACGCTTCAACGTCTGACGCGTGAGCATCTCGATCGCCGACAGCATGTTCACTTCATCGGCACATACCAGCGAAATCGCTTCGCCCGTCGCACCGGCACGGCCAGTACGGCCGATACGGTGAATGTAATCCTCGGCCACGATCGGCAGATCAAAGTTGACCACCAGCGGCAGGTCTTCGATGTCCAGACCACGGGCCGCGACATCGGTGGCCACCAGAATCTGCACTTCGCTGAGTTTGAAACGATCCAGCGCACGCTGACGGGTCGCCTGCGGTTTATCACCGTGGATGCCGTCCGCGTTGACGCCCAGGCCCTGGAGTTTTTCCACCAGCGCATCGACGCCGTTACGGGTCTTGGCGAACACCAGCACCTGCTTCCACTTGCTCTTGCGCATCAGATGCACGAACAGTTCGGCCTTGCGCTTCTTGTCCACCGTCACCACCCACTGCTTGACGGTGTTGGCGGCGACGTTGCGCGGGCTGACTTCGACGCTCAGTGGGTCGTTGAGCATCTGCCCGGCCAGCAGGCGAATATCGTCGGAGAAGGTCGCGGAGAACAGCAGGGTCTGGCGCTTTTTCGGCAGCATGCGGTAGATATTCGCCAGTTCTTCGGAGAAGCCCAGGTCGAGCATACGATCGGCTTCATCCAGCACCAGGGTTTGCAACTGATCGAGTTTCAGCGCGTTCTGGCGGAACAGGTCGATCAGGCGACCAGGCGTGGCGACCAGCACATCGACGCCGCCGCGCAGCTTCATCATTTGCGGGTTGATGCTGACGCCGCCGTAAACCGCATAAGTGCGCAGCGGCAGGTTTTCGGCGTACTGGCGCACAGACTCATGAACCTGCTCGGCCAGCTCGCGGGTCGGCACCAGAATCAGCGCACGCGCCGAGTTCGCGGTGACTTTTGGGCCTTCCATGGCCAGCAACTGCAACAGCGGCAAGGCAAAACCGGCCGTTTTGCCAGTGCCGGTCTGGGCCGCAGCCATCAGGTCGCGACCGGCCAGAACGGCCGGTATGGCTTGCGCCTGCACAGGCGTCGGGGTCTGGTAGCCGAGCTTCTCGAGAGAGCGCAGCAAAGGTTCGATCAGGCCAAGGGAGGCGAAAGTCATGGGAGTACCGTAGGAAAATTCAGCGCAATTGTGCGACACGAGTGTGCAATGCCGCGCAGTTTACCCTAATTCGTACGCTGTTCCGCGGGAACGGCTGTCGGCGCTGCGACTGGCGGCAGTACTGGCCGGCGCCACTGCGGCAAGCCAATCAACACCACAGCGCTGATGATCACCAACATCGCCAGCGCCTCTTCGATACCAATCGTCTCGCCAACAAACACGATCCCCAGCAACACCGCCACCGCCGGGTTGACGTAGGCATAACTGGTCGCTGCGGCCGGGCGCACGTGCTTGAGCAGGTACATGTAGGAATTGAAGGCGATGATCGAGCCGAAGAAAATCAGATACGCCAGCGCCAGCCAGCCTTCAATCGGCGGCAGCGCTTCCAGATGTTCGCCGCTCAGCGTGCTACCGATCAGCAGCACCACACCGCCGACCAGCATTTCCACGGCACTTGCCATCGCACCCTGCGGCAGCGGCAGATGCCGGCTCCACACCGAACCAAATGCCCACGCCGCCGCCGCAAAAATCAGCAACGCCGCACCCAGCGGACTCGATTGCAGATTCGAGCCCATGTTGAGCATGGCGATGCCGACAATGCCCAAGCCCACCCCGGCCCACTCGAGACGGGTATTACGCGCGCCCCAGAAATAACCGCAGAGCAACGTGAACAGCGGCACCGTCGCCACCGCCAACGCAGCAACTCCCGAAGCCACCCCCGAGTGCTCGGCCACACTCACCGCGCCGTTACCAAAGCTGAGCAGCAAAATCCCGATGATCCCCGCCGCTTTCCACTGCGCCCACGTCGGCGCCGGTGCCCCGCGCCAGCGCAGGAAGCCGTACATCAACGCGCCGGCAATCACAAAGCGCACGCCGCCCAGCATCAGCGGCGGCCAGTATTCGACGCCGATGCGGATCACCAGATAGGTCGACCCCCAAATTACATACAATGCAAAAAAAGCGGCGATCAGCGGCAAGGAAAAACGGCGCAGGGCAGACATGAGCAACTCGACAGTCAGCGTCAGGAGACTGGATATTCTAGAAAGGCCAGCCGGCAAAAATAAGTTACAAAACCTGTTTATCGCGCCGGTACACTTTGGAAAGCACGGAGATCAACGGCATAAACCACGATTTCGAAAGTCTGCCGATTTCAGGAGTTCACCCCTTGGACAAATACGACCGCATGCTGCTCAGCGCCCTACTCGAAAACGGCCGTGCGTCCTACGCCGACCTGGCGCGCAAAGTGAACCTCTCCGCCCCCGCCGTGGCGGAGCGTGTGGCCAAGCTTGAAGCAGCGGGAGTGATCACCGGCTATGAGGCAAAAATCGATCTGGCGAAAATCGGCCTGCCGATTCAGTGCGTGATCGAACTGCGTCTGCACCAGAACGGCAGTCAGAAGGTCTACGACGAACTGGTGAAAATCCCCCAACTGACCGAGTGTTTTAGAGTGACGGGCGATCCGTGCGTGATCATGAAGGCCGCGGTGGGCTCGATGCCAGAGCTGGAGGAGTTGATCAATCGTGTGGCGAAGTTCGGGTTCAGCAAGACGTCGATTGTGCTGTCGAGCGCCATCGAAAAGCGCGTGCCGCTCGGGCACATCGAAAGCAACGGCAAGTAGAGTTCTCCTGTAGGAGCTGCCGCAGGCTGCGATCTTTTGATCTTGCTCTTAAAAACAAGATCAAAAGATCGCAGCCTCGTTTCACTCGACAGCTCCTACAGGGAAGCGTCGGTGATTTTGGGATCAGCGATAGCGCTGCAGATGTTCGCTGACTTTGGCGGCCGGGACTTTCTGCAGTTTGCACAGCAGGTCATGGGATAACTCGCGCACGCCGTGCTTGCTGCGCAACTCATCCGCAAGGTGCGCCATCAAGTTCGCCGCCATCTCCGCATCCGCCATTGCCCGGTGAGCCTGACCCGTGTGTGGCAGGCGGGCGAACGTGGTGAGGGTGCCGAGTTTGTGATTCGGCGCTGCCGGCATCAAGCGGCGAGCCAACAGTAGCGAACAGGCGAAGTTTTGCAGGCGTGTGCGCTTGATCCGCCCCAGTTCGAAGTCCCAGAACTTCTGATCGAACGAAGCGTTGTGCGCGACCAGTGGCGTGCAGCCGACAAACTCGTTGACCTCGTTCATCACTTTTTCCGCCGGCGGCGCGGTGCGCAGCATGGCGTTGCTGATGCCGGTCAGTTGTTCGATGAACGCGGGGACGCGTACACCCGTGTTCATCAGGCTCTGGTAACGCTCGACGATGCGGCCGTTTTCCAGCATGACCACGGCAATTTCCGTGGCGCGACAGCTGCTGTTTGGCGAGAGGCCAGTGGTTTCAAAGTCGATGACTGCAATGCGTTCCAAACCGGGTTCAACTCCGTACAAATCAATTCTTCAGTAACCGCTCAATTCTTCAGTAGCAGTGCGCCTTCGATCGGCACGTAACGGCTGGCGGCGCGGATCAGCGAGTTGGCGGTGAGGCCGGGAACACCGTAAGCGACCGCTTGCACTCCGTGTTTGCTGATGATGCGTTCCAGCAGCATGTCGAAATCGCCATCACCGGACGCCAGGACAACTTCGTCGACGTGGTCGGCGGCGTCCATGATGTCGAGGGTGATGCCCACGTCCCAGTCGCCCTTGGCCGAGCCATCGCTGCGCTGGATGTACGGTTTGAGCTTCACGATGAAGCCGAGGTTGCGCAGGATCTGCTGGAACTGCTGCTGCTTGCTGTCGCCACGGTCGATCGCGTAGGCGTAGGCCTCGACGATCTGCCCGTCCTTGCTGATGTCTGCCCACAGCGCCGCGTAGTTGAAGTGGCAACCATAGGCCTGACGCACGGTGTAGTAGAGGTTCTGCACGTCGGCGAACACTGCGATTTTTTTCACCGGAGTTCCTGTGAGCGCGCAAGCGCACGAAGCGGGATCAGGCGCCAGGCCCGAAAATGGCGCTCAGTATGCCAGCCCGAAGGAAGGTGACGCGAATAATCGGTCCGGAGCCCTCAGGGGCTCCGGACGAATGGTGAGTCAGACGAAGGAATCGTCGTCATCGAAGAACGATGAGTTGTCATCGCTGTAGTCGGTATCGGCAACCCCACCCTGGTCGTTTCCGGCCATGCGCTGGTCATCGCCCCAACCGCTGTTGCTCTGATCTGCAACCTGCGCCGGCTCTTCCTTGATCACTTCAACAATTTCTTCCGGCTGCTGATTGTGATGAAACAGGCTGCTGATGCCTTGCGCCAGCATCACACCACCGGCCACGCCAGCGGCGGTTTTCAATGCGCCACCGAGAAAGCTGTTGCCTGCCGCCGGAGCCGCTTGTTGCGCGTAGTTAGGCGACTGTGCGCCAAAGCTCTGTTGCGGCGCGGGCGCATTGAAGTTCTGCTGCGGTGCCGGCTCACGCCAGCCGCCAGTGGATGCCGGGGTGCTCTGGGCCGGTGCCGGACGCGAAGTGCCGCCGCCGAAGATGCTCGACAGAAAACCACCGCCACCACTCGGCGTGGGCGCCGCACCTTGGGCCTTGGCCGATTGCAGTTCGGCCTGCAACTGCTGGACTTGCCGGGTCAGTTGCTTGTTCTGTTCGTCGAGGCTCTTGAGCGCTGCCTCTTGCACCAGAATCGCCTGGGTCATGAAATAACCTGCCGCCGGTTGGCGTGTCAGGTGTTCCTTGATCCGCGCCTCGGCCTGGGCATCGCGCGGGGCTGCTTCCGTCTCGGCCTGTTGCAGCCGGGAAAACAATCCATCGATCAGGGTTTGCTCTTCGCTGTTCATGGCGACCTCGTAGATTGCCGGGGAAAACATTGCCCTCGTCCACACTGGACGGGGTGCTCACCTGTAATGGCGACGGTGACAGGATGTTTCAACGACCTTTACCGAATGTTTACGTTTGTGCCGCGCCGCACATCATCGGTTAAAGTGAGCCACTGTTTTCGACCTGCGATACCGACTGATGAATGCCTTCGAAGTGCTGCGCGACTCTCTGTTTTTTTTCAAACGCCATTTGGTCAGCATCGTGCAGCTGTGTCTGCCGCTGGTGATCGTCGAAGCCTTTTTGCAACAGGTGGTCGATCGCGCCACCGGGCCGGAAAGCTTTGCGGCGAGCAGCATCATCGTCGGCCTGGTGATTTATCCGTTGTATACCGCCGCGCTGATTCTGTTTCTCGATGCCCGCAGTCGTGGCGAGTCGCCGCGCAACCGCGACCTGCTGGCGATGGCTGCCACCCTGTGGCCGCGCTTCGCCTTGCTGACGGCGCTGAACACATTGCTGATCCTGCTGGGCATTTCGCTGTATTTCCTGCCGGGTCTGATCCTCATGGTGATGCTGGCGTTCGGCGAATACCTGCTGGTCCTGCGCGGCCTCAATCCATTGCACGCCATGAAAGAAAGCCTGCGCCTGACCCGTGGGCATTTCTGGCGAATCCTGCTGTGCATTCTTTGCGTGATGACACCGTTGTGGTTGCTCAAAGGGGCGAGCCTGGCGGTTTATCCAGAGCCGCAAAACCCGGTGATCGCCGTACTGATCGACAGTGCCCACAGCTTCCTGCAACTGTTCACCAGCGTGGTGCTGTTTCGCCTGTTCATGCTGATCAGCGAACTGCCTGACAAACGTAGTGGCGCGGTCTGATCGCTTTGGCCTTGGGCGACGGGCGCGCACTCGGGTATGCTCGGGGCCACTTTCTGTAACGCTATAAGCCGAGCCATGACCCGTCTGCTGCGCTACACCCTGTTGCTTGTTGTGCTCGCCATCGCTCTGATCGGCGCGCTGTTGTTCAGCCTGACCTGGCGCCCCGACACTAGGGAAACCCTGCCGGTCAGTTGCACCGGCACCCCGCCTGCGCTGGTGCCCGGGCAAGCGCTGAAAGTCATGACCTGGAACGTGCAATACCTGGCCGGCAAGCGTTACGTGTTCTGGAATGATCTGGCCCAGGGCAATGACGAAGCGCCGACCCTGGAAGACATGGCCTTCAGTCTCGATGAAGTGGCGCGAGTGATCCGCGACGAGCAACCCGATGTGGTGCTGTTGCAGGAACTGGATGACGGCGCCAAGGCCAGCGACTATCAGGATCAGCTCAAGCTGTTGCAGGAGCGGGTCGCCGATCTGTATCCGTGCAGCGTCAGCGCGTTTGACTGGAAAGCCGACTTTGTTCCCGAACCACACATCTTTGGCAGCGTCGGACGACAACTGGCGACACTGAGCCGCTACCGCATCGAACACGCCGAACGCCTGCAATTACCGGTGGCTTCGAGCAATTTCATCAGCCGCCAGTTCCAGCCCAAAAACGCCCTGCTCGCGACCCGTCTGCCGCTCAGCGATGGCGGGCAACTGACCGTATTCAATACGCATCTGGAACGCGCCAGCCAACCGAATGACACCTTGCAGGCGCAGGTGACGGCCGTGGCCAAGGTACTCGACAAGTATGAAAGCCAGGGTTTGCTGTGGCTGGTCGGCGGCGACTTCAACCTGCTGCCGATCGGCCAATATCGCCGTTTGCCCGCAGAGCAGCGCACGCCCTACGCCGCCGACAGCGAGTTACATCTGCTGTGGGACAAATACCCGATGATCCCGACCAACAATGAAGCCAGCGGCATCAATCGCGCCCAGTGGCTGACGCACTACCCCAACGATCCCGGCCTCAACGGCCCGGATCGCACGGTCGACTATCTGTTCTACAGCCCGAAGATCAAACGGGTTGAAGCGATGGTGCGCCAGGACGATACCTTGCGTATTTCCGATCACTTGCCAGTGATTGCCCGCTTTCTGCTCCCGGCCACCCCATAGCAACGGCATTGCTCAACGGCCCGATTACACGGCTTCGGCCTTCGAATTTACAACATGGAAGACGCATGAAAATCTTGTTGATGTGCAAGGACATCGGCGGTTATGCCCGTAAACTGGCTGACCATCTGAGGAAGGATAACGACGTGTGCTTCATTGATACGTCGGCGATGGCCAACACGTTCGATCGAGCCCCCAAGATCATCCGTCGTCCGCTCAAGCGTTGGGCCCAGTTGCGCCAGGTCAAACGCGCCATAGGTGCAGGCGGGCGATTCGACGTTGCCCTCATCATCAACCCGGCGCAAATCGATCCGAAGCAGTTGGCGACGGGATTGCGCGCCTCAGACCGCAAGATCGCTTATCTGTACGACAGCTTCAGTCGCTGGCCGATGAGCCGCGAAGAGCTGGCCAGTTATGACGAGGTGTTTTCATTTGATCCGGAAAACGCCAAGAGCCACGGTCTGAAAAAACTGCACAATTTCATTTACGACGATTATGTTGCCGACGGTGCGCCCGGCGATTACTCGGCGTTTGTGGTGATGGCCGGCAAGGACCGGGTGCCGGCACTTGAAGGTCTGGCGAATGAGTTCGATCGACTCGGCATTACCGATTACAGGTTTCTGGTGCAGTGCAAACCGATCCCGGGGGCTCATCCGGGCATTACGTTCTTCGAGCAGAGAATGTCGCTGGAATCTGTGGGCGAGCTGGTCAAGCGCTCGCGGATCATTCTGGACATTTCCAAGCCGGGTCAGACCGGTTTGAGCTTTCGCTTTTTTGAAGCCATGGCCTCGCGAAAAAAGGTCATCACGACCAACAAGAGTGTTGTCGATTATGACTTCTACAATCCGGCAAACATTCTGGTCATCGACGAAAACGGCCCGGTGATTCCGGAGCACTTCATCACAGCCCCGTACGTGGACATCCCTGCACCCATCTATGAAAAATACACGCTGCAAGGTTGGGTGAAGACGGTTTTCTCGCAGCAATGAATTGTTGGCCGACTCACATCCTGTAGGAGCTGCCGCAGGCGGCGATCGTTTGTTCTTCAGGTGCCACGAGGTTTGGCCCGGGCAGTGGCCTCGGCCACCAACGGATCATCCGGCCAATAATGCTTGGGATACCGTCCCTTCAAATCCTTCTTCACCTCGGCATAAGTGCTGCGCCAGAAGTTGGCCAGATCCTGCGTCACCTGCACCGGACGCCGCGCGGGTGACAGCAGATGCAGCTTGACCACTTGCCTGCCGCCAGCGACTCGCGGGGTTTCGGCCAGCCCGAACAACTCCTGCAAACGCACCGCCAGAATCGGCGGAAACTCGCTGTAATCCAGGCGAATCGACGAACCCGACGGCACGCTCAGATGATGTGGCGCCAGCTCATCCAGCCGTTGCGGCAGAGGCCACGGCAGCAGATTGCGGACGATGCTCGACAGATCCAGATTGGCGAAATGACTGAGCCGCGAAACTTTGCCCAGATACGGCATCAGCCAGTGTTCAAGGGATTTCATCAGCGAGACATCGCTGACGTCCGGCCATTGGCTTGCGTCTTGAGTCTGCAGATCCAAATGCCGCAACAGGGCGACACGCGCCTGCCACTGACGCAGTTCCGGTGTCCATGGCAGCAACTCAAGCCCCTTTCGCCGCACCAGATTGACCAGTGCCTGACTGCGTGCGCTTTCATCGAGACCGGTCAACGGTTCACGACTGAGGATCAGCTCACCGACCTTGCGCTGACGCTCGGCGCGCAACACACCTTCGCGCTCGTCCCAATCCAGTTGATCGACGCACTGCACCTGCTCGGCCAGCACCGAATCGAACAGCGCCGGATCAAAATCCGCCGCCAGATAAATCCGTTCTTCGCGCTGGCCCTGACGGCTGCCGAGGTCGGCGATGACGATCCACGGTTCTTTCATCAGGCTGTCGGCTTCGGCGAACAGCGCGGCGCGACCATTGGCCAAGCGATATTCAGCGCCACCGGCGCGGCGCTGTTGGGCGACACGGTCGGGATAGGCCAGCGCCAGCAAAGCGCCGAGCCAGCGCGGATGATCCGGATCGTTGACCGGCTCACTCGCCTTACCGCGCAGGTAACCGCGATATTGCCGTGCCAGTTGCCGCGCTCGCTGCACGCCGCCCTGCGCGCCACGGGTTGCGCGCTCTTCGCCCGAAAGCAGGACCAGTCGGCTGTGCAGGTCGGCCCCGGCGCCGCGCAAGATATCGCGTTCACCCAGCAGCGCGGCGACATCGCAAGCCATCGTCGCCAGCCCCAACGCCTGACCGCGCAGCAATAAGTGGCCGATACGCGGATGCGCTGGCAGCTCGGCCATGGCCTGACCGTGCGCAGTCAGCGCCTCGCCGTCCAGCGCACCCAGACGCTGCAACAAATCCTGTGCCTGTGCGTAAGCCGCTGCCGGCGGCGCGTCGAGCCAGACCAGTTCGCCCGGTGTCACGCCCCAGCGCCCCAGTTGCAACGCAAGGCTGGCCAGATCTGCCGAGAGAATTTCCGCACTGCCGTAGGCCGCCAGTTGCTCGTGTTGATCCTGCGACCACAAGCGATAACAAACGCCCGGTTCCAGTCGCCCTGCCCGGCCTGCGCGTTGGGTGGCACTGGCTTTGGAAATGCGTTGCGTGTCGAGGCGGGTCATGCCGCTGCCCGGGTCGAAACGCGGCACCCGCGCCAGCCCGGCATCGATCACCACGCGCACGCCGTTGATGGTCAAACTGGTTTCGGCGATGTTGGTCGCCAGCACCACTTTGCGCTGACCGGGTGGAGCCGGATCGATGGCGGCTCGTTGCGCGTTCAGATCAAGCTCACCGTGTAACGGACAGAGCAACACGTCGCTGCGCTCACCGATGGCGTCGCTCAGTTGCTGATGGACTCGACGGATTTCCGCCTGCCCCGGCAGAAACACCAACACGCTGCCGGTTTCATCATTGAGCGCTTCGAGTACCGTCTGCGTCACGCGTTGATCAATGTATTCGCCAGGCTGAAACGGCCGCCCCCAGCGCATTGTCACCGGGTACATGCGGCCCTCGCTGCGCAGGATCGGCGCGTCGTCGAGCAAACCGGCCAGGCGTTCGCCTTCCAGCGTTGCGGACATCAGCAAAATCTTCAGCGGCTGTTCAGCGCGAAACAGCTCTCGACCGTTCAAACTCAGGGCCAATGCCAGATCGGCGTCGAGGCTGCGTTCGTGGAATTCGTCAAAGATCAGCAGACCCACGCCTTCCAGTGCCGGGTCATCCTGCAAGCGGCGAGTGAGAATGCCTTCGGTGACCACTTCGATGCGGGTATTGGGGCCAACCTTGCTGTCGAGACGAATGCGATACCCGACGGTCTCCCCGACCTTCTCGCCCAACTCGCTGGCCAGTCGTTCCGCTGCGGCACGCGCCGCCAGACGACGAGGCTCAAGCATGAGGATGGTTTGCCCATCGAGCCAGGCTTCATTGAGCAGCGCCAAAGGCACGCGGGTGGTTTTACCGGCGCCGGGCGGTGCTTCGAGCACGGCTTCGTGGCGTGTCGCCAACGCTTCACGCAGGGCGGGTAAAACTTCATCGATCGGCAAAGAAATCATGCTGGCTCCCCAGGGCGTGCCCACAGTAAATGGCGAGTCACGTTAAAGATGTGAGCGTGCCAGGCAAGGCGCGGGACGCAGGTAAGGGTCGTTTCCTTGCCAAGTCCCGCAACGCAGCATGGCGCGCTCACAGCTTTAGCCCGGAGGGCCGAACCCCGACAGGACTCATCAGCCTTCACGCGGTGTCGATCTGGAGAAAACAACTTCAATCCTCAACATATTTCGGTAGGGGTGAGACGAGGCCGCAATTTACTGTGGGCAAGCCCTGCCAGCGGCGAGTATAACGGCGAACTGCTTGGCGTTCGTCAGGGTCTTAACTTCACACGACGACGCTTCGTTATTAGATGACTCAGGAGATATTTCCCATGCGTTTACCTTTTCGCCTGATCGGCGGCGTGCTGGTCGCCACCCTGCTCACTCAAATCACCGCGTGCGGCTCGATTTTCTATCCGGATCGTCGCGGCCAGATCGACGGCAAGATTGACCCGGCGATTGCCGTGCTCGATGCCGTCGGGCTGCTGTTCTACGTGATCCCCGGGCTGATCGCATTTGCTGTCGACTTCGCCACTGGCGCGATCTATTTCGAGCCAGGTCATACCGCACAAATCGATCCGGCCAAGCTCAAGCAAGCCGTCGGCCCGGACGGTCAGGTCGATAACCACAAGTTGCAGGCTATTCTCGAAACGGAACTGGGGCGCAACTTCCCGCTGGACGATCCACGCCTGATCCAGCACAAGGGCAGCACTCAGCAACTAGCGATGTTCGGCCTGCAACCTGCCGCATAAGGAATCACTCTGCCCATGATCTCCAAGCCCGAACACGCCCGCCTGCTGCGGTTGGCCACCCGCGCCTCGGTGGCGGTGGCCTGCACGCTGATCGTCGCCAAAGCCATCGCCTGGTGGCTGAGCGGTTCGGTGAGCATGCTCGCCGGCCTCACCGACTCGGCGCTGGACGGCGTCACGTCGTTGCTCAATCTGCTGGCAGTGCACTACGCGTTACGTCCGGCGGACGACGATCACCGCTATGGCCACGGCAAGGCGGAGTCGCTGGCCGGCATGGCGCAGGCGCTGTTCATTGGTGGCAGTGCGGTGTTGATCGCATTTCAGGCGTATGAGCGGCTGAACAATCCGCAGCCGCTGGGCGCGCCTTGGCTGAGCATCGGCGTGATCGTGTTTTCCCTGCTGCTGACGCTGGCGCTGCTGGTGTTGCAGCATCGGGTGATCAAGGCGACCGGCTCCAATGCCGTGCGCGCCGATTCGTTGCATTACCGCTCGGACATGCTGCTAAACGGCAGCATTCTGATTGCGCTGGTGCTGGCCGGGTTTGGCTTTGAGCAACTGGATGCGTGGTTCGGTCTGGGGATTGCTGTCTACATCCTGTGGAGCGCGGTGCAGATCGCCCGAGAAAGTTTCTCAGTGTTGATGGACGAGGAGCTGCCGACGGACGTCAGCCAGCACATGCTCGAACTGGCGTGCAGTGTGCCGGGGGTACTGGGCGCGCATGACTTGCGCACACGGATCTCGGGCAACCACTGGTTTGTGCAATTGCATCTGGAATTGCCGGGGGAGCTGACGTTGTCCGTCGCGCACGGCATCAGCGATCAGGCCGCCGATGCCATTCACAAAGCCTACCCACGAGCCGAAGTGCTGGTGCACGCAGACCCGATCAAAGCAGCTACAAGCCGCCAGCCTCAAGATTCAAGCTTGTAGCTCGAAACTTGCAGCTCGTAGCGGCTTCTATCTGACCTGATAACCGCGACTGCTCAGGCAATTGCCCTGGGCCTGACGGTAGGCCTGGACCACCTCGGGCGCCGGTTGATACGTCGCGGTGCGCGGATCGAAACCGCTTTGCTGCACCGCGTACTGATAACACTGGTATCCGTCCTGCTGCACCTGCTGCGGCGACTGTCCATTGGCCGGATAGGCCTCGACGTCGTAGCCCTGGGATTGCGGCTGTTGCTGCTGCACGGGCGGCGCGACCACGATGTAATCCTGCGTGTCTTGCTGATACGCGTAGTACGAGCCGGCAGCGAGGAACAGCAGCGACCCACCGACCCAAACTTCACGGGCGTAATCCGGCAAGTACTGCGTACGAATCCCGCGCGGCGGTTGCACGACGATGTAGCGCGGGCCTTGCGGGCGATACCAGTAGCCGCCGGAATAGAAGTAGTCCTGACCGCGATACGGCACGCGATAGTCACGATCGGGGAAGCGATCGATCACATGCCCCGGGCGATATTGCGGGCCGGGTCCCCAACCAGTGCCGTGACCGTCCGGACGTCCCGGCCAGTGGTTATCGTTGGGCCGATTGCCGGTCTGCCAATGCTGATTGTTGTAGCCGTTTTGCGGACGCTCATCGCGGTAGTAACCCTGACGCGGTTCCTGGGTCTGGCGCACGGCGTCGGGGCGCGGCTGGATCGGCAGGCTGTTGGCCGGTAGCTGCGGCGGTGGAGGGGGCTGGCGCACCGGGTTGGGGTTGTAGGCCGGGCGGTTCTGGTTCTGGCCGTTGTTCTGCTGACCGTTGTGCTCGAACTGGCGGCTGTTGTCGCCACGGATGATTTCGTTGTTCTGCGGGCGCTGCTGATTGTCGCCGCCATGGCCCTGATTATTGCCCTGATGTTCCGGCCCGCGACCGCCGCCGTCGGGGCCACGATTTTGCGGCTCATCGGCCAGTGCCTGCGCACCGACACTCATACACAGCAAACCAACACCGGCCAGCTGCCAGATGCGCGACTTCATGAAATTCCTCACTGCGGCTCAGAGACCTTGATTGGAGTGGCCTGTAGCTAAGACCGGGGAAACACACACCGGGTTCTGCAACAGGTTATCAGTCACGCAACTTATTTATTGAGCGGCGCAGCAGTAAATTGCGCACAAGAAAAAAGGGAGACCCGTCGGCCTCCCTTTAGAGAACTTCGTCCTGGCTCGACGCTTTTGACGTCGGCTCACCTCACGCCGTCTTGTGGACAGTGCGTAGCTCGGGGGCCGGCCCAACCCCGGTGGGGGTGGCGGCCGCGGCAGGCCTGATTGGGCGGGCCGCGTGGACTGTGTTACCGAGCAGTGATTCTGGTGATAAGAATAAGCCGGAGGCTGCGACAGAGGATTGCGAAGATTGCTCAAATAAACATCACTTGCGCAATTTTTCACCCTGGATAGATAATCCTCCGCAATAGTTACAACCAAGGACAGATTGATGAGCAAACTCGACCGTTACGACCTGAGCATTTTGGCGGAATTGCAACGCGACGCCCGCATCTCCAACCAGGAGTTGGCCGAGCGCATCGGTCTGTCACCCTCCCCTTGCTCGCGCCGGGTCAAACAGCTGGAAGACGACGGCTATATCTCGCGTCAGGTGGCGCTACTGGACCGCAAGATGCTCGGCCTGAGCCTGACGGCTTACGTGCTGATCGGCATGGACCGGCACACGCCAGAGCGTTTCGAGAATTTCGAAGCGGCGATTCGCACGTTGCCGCAGGTGCTGGAGTGCAGCCTGGTGACGGGGGTGGATGCTGATTACCAGTTGAAAGTGGTGGTACCGGATATGGATCACTATCAGAAGCTGTTGCTCGGTCACCTCACCCGGATTGATGGGGTGACCAGCGTTCGCTCAAGCTTTGTGCTGAATCAGGTATTGAACAGTACCGAGTTGCCGCTGACTCATTTGCGTAGCTGAAATCTCTCCCTGTAGGAGCTGCCGAAGGCTGCGATCTTTTAAAAACAGAATCAAAAGATCGCAGCCTTCGGCAGCTCCTACAGGGGGGAGCGGTGACTGAAGAGGTGTGGCACACCGACGCAGGTCAATGATTCAGCGATTGCCCATGGCGTATAATCGCCGCCGCCCTTTACCCCGCCCCGCGCCGGAGATGTCCGATGGATCCTGCACTACTCGAAGAGTGGATGATGACCGGTCTGGTCAGCATCCTGATCATTTTCATGGGTTTCATCGTCTGGGATCTGGCGAAGAAGTCCAAGGCCGGTCGCTTCGGCTCGCTCATTCTGTTCTTCGTGCTGGGCCTGGGTGTGGCCGCGTTCATCATCAAGAGCGTGGTGATCGGCCTGATCGAATCCGGCGCTCTATAAGCGCGCCGGCACCTCCGCCCACTGGCCCTGATCGAGACCGTCGATCGTCCAGTCACCAATCCTGACCCGCACCAACCGCAGCGTCGGCAGCCCGACCGCGGCAGTCATGCGCCGTACCTGACGGTTGCGTCCCTCGCGAATCACCAGTTCCAGCCAACTCGTTGGCACGCTCTTGCGAAAGCGCACGGGCGGGTTGCGTGGCCACAGCTCTGGCTCATCGAGTTGGCGCGCCTCGGCGGGCAAGGTCATGCCGTCATTCAACTCGACGCCATCACGCAGACGCTGCAACTGCTCGTCCGTCGGCTCGCCTTCGACCTGCACCCAATAGGTTTTCGCCAGCTTGTGTTTCGGGTCTGCGATCCGCGCCTGCAACTGGCCATCGTTAGTCAGCAGCAGCAAACCTTCGCTGTCTCGGTCCAGACGCCCGGCCGGGTAGATGCCCGGCACGTCGATGTAATCCTTGAGTGTCGCCCGCCCTTCACCGTCGCTGAATTGCGTCAGCACATCAAACGGTTTGTTGAACAGGATCAGCTTCGGCTCGGCCGGCGGCGCCTTGGCGACACGGCGAGGGGCAGAAGACGGAGGCTTCGCGCCGGGACGGCGAGAAGGTGGACGCGGAGGACGGGACATGGGCAAAACAACATCTGGCGATCTGGGCTGACAATGCTAGTGCCCGGATCGCCAAATGACCACGACTAACCGTTAACGGAACGGCGGTTCGTCGAAGCTGCGCAGTTTGCGCGAGTGCAGCGAGTTGAGTTCGGTGCGCAGCAGATCGACCGCTTCGATGCCGATCTTCAAGTGCTGGCTGACCGCGCGTTCGTAGAAGGCGTTGGCCGAACCCGGCAGCTTGATTTCACTGTGCAGCGGTTTGTCCGAAACGCACAGCAACGTGCCATACGGCACTCGCAAGCGATAACCCTGCGCGGCAATCGTGCCACTTTCCATGTCCACCGCCACGGCGCGGGACAGGTTGATCAACGGTCGCTCCTGGGCCCAGCGCAGCTCCCAGTTACGGTCGTCGTAGGTCAGCACGGTGCCGGTGCGCAGGCGTTTTTTCAGATCATCGCCCTTCTCGCCCGTGATATTGGCTGCCGCTTGTTGCAGCGCCATTTGCACTTCGGCCAGTGCCGGGATCGGAATGTTGGGCGGCACGACGCGATCGAGAATACCGTCGCGACGCATGTAGGCGTGGGCCAGCACGTAATCGCCGATGGTCTGCGACTGACGCAGACCGCCGCAGTGACCGATCATCAGCCAGCAATGCGGACGCAGTACCGCCAAATGGTCGGTAATGTTCTTGGCGTTGGACGGGCCGACACCGATATTGACCAAGGTCACGCCGTGGCCATCGCTGGCGATCAGGTGATAGGCCGGCATCTGGTAGCGGTGCCAGACCACACCGGCAGCAATCGCCGAGGCTTCGCCGTGATCCATGCTCTTTTCGATGATCACGTTGCCCGGCAACACCATGCGCACGAAACGCGGATCGCTGCGCAATTGCTCCAGACCATGGACGATGAACTGGTCGACGTAACGGTGATAGTTGGTCAGCAGGATCCACGGCTGCACATGACGCCAGTCGCTGCCGGTGTAATGCACCAGTCGGCGCAGCGAGAAATCCACACGCGCCGCATCAAACAGCGCCAATGGCAGCGGATCGGTATTTTCCCAATCGTAGAGACCGTCGGCGATGCCATCGGTGGCGGCAGACAAATCGGTACTCGGGAAAACGCGCGCCAGCACCGCTGCCGTCACGCCGGAGCCGGCCAGTTCGTCGCCCTGTTCGACCACGTATGGATACGGAATGTTTTGCTGGCTGACGCCGACTTCCACGGTCACGGTGAAGTCATGCATCAGCGGCACAAGTTGTTCGAGCAGATATTTGCGAAAGGCCGCCGGGTGGGTGACGGTGACGCTGTAGGTGCCCGGCAGTTGCACCTTGGCGTAGGCGCGGGTGGTCTGCGGGACTTCGCCCTGGCAGTGATAGGTCAAACGCAGTTCGGGATAACGAAACTGAGCACGCTGCTCGGCGTCGGGCTCGACGCGATCCTTGAGGTACCGCTTGAGCGCCGAGTTCAGCGCAGAGGTGGCCCGCTCATGCAGCTCGGCCAGACGATCCACGGCTTGTTCGGCGGTTTGAACGACAATAAACGCTTCGGTCACGATCAGCTTCCTGTGTTCTGACTTGCAGAGCTTCATCTTGCCTGCATCGTGGCGTGACGGGAACAGTGGCGTTGTGGCTACACCTAAATCTTTCAGACAACCCGAATCCCTGTGGGAGCTGGCTTGCCAGCGATGAGGTCGTCACATTCAACATCGATGTCGAGTGACAGAACGCCATCGCTGGCAAGCCAGCTCCCACAGGGTTTTGTGGTGTTGGGGAGATTGGGGTCAGAAACGTTGCGGGGTCGAGCGGGCGACGATGGCTTCAACGTCCAGTCCACGCGGCAGCGCGCCGTAGACTCGTCCGCCACCACTCAGACGACTGGCAATAAATGCATCACTGACCGCCGAATTCCCCGCCTCCAGCAACAGTTTGGCCTGTAGCCCCAGCGCAATATCCTCAGTCAACTGCCGCGCCCGGTATTGAATGTCGCTCGTATCCTTGAACTGCGCCTGCAACTGCTGAATATGCGCGGCCAGACGTTTATCGCCATGGCCGTCACCCAGTTCGCTGAACAACACATCCAGCACGCCCGGCTCTTTCGACAAGGCACGCAACACGTCGAGGCACTGCACGTTGCCCGAGCCTTCCCACGTCGAGTTGACCGGCGCCTCGCGGTACAGTCGCGGCAGGATGCTGTCTTCGACATAACCCGCACCGCCCATGCATTCGGCGGCTTCGTTGATCATGGCCGGCGCGCGTTTGCAGACCCAGTATTTGCCCACCGCCGTCACCAACCGGGCGAATTGCGCTTCGTGGCGATCATCCAGATGATCGAGCGCTTTGCCCATGCGCAGGCTCAGGGCCAGTGCGGCCTCGCTTTCAAGCGCCAGATCGGCCAGCACGTTCTGCATCAACGGCTGTTCGCTCAGCAGTTTGCCGCCGACCTTGCGGTGCGCGCAGTGATGGCTGGCCTGGGTCAGCGCCTGACGCATCAGCGCGCTGGAGCCGACCATGCAATCGAAACGGGTCATGGCCACCATCTCGATGATGGTCGGCACGCCGCGCCCCTCTTCACCGACCATCCACGCCAGCGCCCCGCGAAATTCCACCTCGCTGGAGGCGTTGGACTGATTGCCGAGTTTGTTTTTCAGGCGCTGGATGTAGAACTGATTGCGCGTGTCATCGGGACGATGGCGCGGCAGCAGAAAACAGGTCAGGCCTTTGTCGGTCTGCGCCAGCGTGAGGAACGCATCGCACATCGGCGCCGAGCAGAACCACTTGTGCCCGACCAGTTCATAGGCCTCGCCCGGCCCGCTGGCACCGACCGGATAGGCTTTGGTGCTATTGGCGCGCACGTCGGTGCCGCCCTGTTTCTCGGTCATCGCCATGCCGATGGTGACCCCGGCCTTGTGCGCCATGCCGACATTGCGCGGATCGTATTCGGTGGCGAGGATTTTCGACAGCCATTGCTCGGCCAGGTTCGGCTGCAAACGCAGGGCCGGAACGCTGGCGAACGTCATGGTCAACGGGCAGCCACTGCCGGCCTCGGCCTGGCTGTGCAGGTAACTCATGGAGGCCCGGGCAACGTGGGCGCCGTCCTGCGGGTGGGCCCATGGCAAGGAAGTCAGGCCATGCTCGATGGCCGTGCGCATCAGCTCGTGATAAGCGGGATGGAATTCCACCAGATCGATGCGATGACCGTAGCGGTCATGGCTGGCGAATACCGGTTTGTTCTGATTGGCGAGGAACCCGGCTTCCATCAGCGGCCCGCCAGCGAGAGCACCGTAGGCATCAATTCGCGATTCGGCCCAACCGGCGCCAAACCGGCGCGACCACTCCTGCAACGGCAGATCAATGCGGTACAGGTTGCTGCCGTCCAGCGACGGCGGCTGGTTGGTGACTTCGTGGGTTTCGGCGAACTGATGCAGGTTCATGACGGGTTCCTTCTTCAGCGAGAAGGTCAGTTAAGCACCGCCCCCACGCCGAACAAAGTGTCATATCCGCCGTTTTTGCGGCGCTTTTACCCTATCAACAGCAGAGCACGCGCCGCTCCAGCGCTGCCTGCAAATCTTCGAATTTCACCGGTTTGTTCAGGTAATCGATCACCGCGCCAGGGCTGCACATCTCGCGGTCGGCACTCAGCGCCAACATGAACACCGGCAGATGCGCGCAACCCGGCAAAGCATGGATCTGGCAGCACAATGCCGCGCCGTCCTGGGCAGGCGACTGGCAATCGATCAGTACCGCGTCGAAGCTCTCGCGCTGCAGGTAATCAAGCGCTGCCGCACTATTATCGGCGGCGCGCACGCGGAAACCGAGCTTGAGCAGCATGCCGCGCATCACCAGTTGGTTGACGCTGTTGTTATCGACCAACAACACCGTGCAGTCTTGTGGGGCGCGTATGCAATCGCGGGCAGGCGCCGCTGTTGGCGCAGGTTCGACCACCGGCAATTCGAACTCGACGTCCAGTTGGAAACGGCTGCCGCGACCGGGTTCGGAACGATGGGTGAGCTTGCCGCCGAGCAATTCCACCAACTGTCGGCAAATCGCCAGACCCACGCCCAAGCCGCCGTACTCACGGGTCATCGACCCGTCGAGCTGGAAGAAGCGTTGATACATCGTCGCCTCGCCCAGATCAGTGAAGCCGATACCGGTGTCGATCACCGCAAACGACAGCGCCATACGATTGTCCGTCGTCGGTTTGCCGCTAACACGTAGCGCCAGACCGCCCACGCGGGTGAACTTGATCGCGTTATCCAGCAAGCATTCCAGGCATTGCGCCAGTTTCGTGCTGTCGCCATTCAGGCGATCCGGCAGGGTCGGCAGCACGTCGACTTTGAAGTCCAGCGACTTGCTCGCCGCATTACTTTCAAATTGCACGCGTAATGCCTCGACCACGCCGCGCAGGCTGAAGCTGCCCTGTGTCGCCTTGAGCTTGCCGGCTTGCAATTCGGTAAGGGTGAGGATGCCGTTGACCATGCGCATCATGTCCCGGGCGGAACCGGCAGCGGTTTGCTGGTATTGCTCAAGCTCCGGGTCGAGGTCGACGGTCTGCATCAGTTCCAGCGAGCCGATCACACCGTTCATCGGCGTGCGCAGTTCGTGGGTCAGGGTCGCGAGGAATTCATCCTTGAGCTTGTTACTGCGGGCCAGTTGCTGGTTGAGCACTTCGAGTTTCTGGCTGGCATCGAACAGCGTCTGCGCCTGTTGTTCGCGCATCGCGTTGATGCGATCGGCCAATGCCAGCGACAGCAGCGCCACTTCGATGGCCGAGCCGATCTGGCTGGCGTACATGGTCAGGAACACGTTCGGCAGCAAGCCCAGCACCATCAGCGTGTTGATCACGCCACCGAGCAGAAACGCCGACCAGGCGATGATGAAGTAGCGCGCCACCCGCAGGCCGCGGCACCAGGCCAGAATCCCGGCGGCGAAAATCACCACAGTGAAGGTCAGCGCCAACGTTGTTGCCAGGCGCAGGGCCAAGGCGTAACTGGCCATCAACGACAGACCAACCACCAGCGCGCCGAATGCGATCAAGGCGATCAGCAAGCGGTCAAGCCAGCGGCTGTGCGTCCTGGTCTGCAAAAAGCTGCGGGCGAACTGGCTGCCGAACAACCCCGCGCAACCGATGAAGAACGGGGTGGCGGCGTTGGCCCACCACGGATTGTTCGGCCAGAAGTACTCGACTGCCGCACCATTCACCGACAGCTGATAGAGCCCGAACGAAGCAATGTAGAAGATGTAATAGAGGTAACTGGTGTCTCGCACGCTCAGGTAGATGAACAGGTTGTACACCACCATCCCCAGCAGCACGCCATAAATGATGCCCAGCACGTACAGGCGCACCGGCTGGTCTTCGAGATACGCGGTGCTCGACCACAACGTCACCGGCGCCTGGATCGAGCCTTCGCTGGCGAGTCGCAGGTACACGGTTTGCTGTTGATCCGGCGCGAACGTCAGGTCGAACAGATAGTTGTTCTGGCGGATCTCACGACTGGCGAACGGCAAGGCATCGCCGGTTTGCCGGATCAGGTGAAAGTCGCCACGGGCGTCGGGCAGATACAGGTCGAGATGGTCGAGCGGCGGATACGCCAACTCCAGCAGCCAGGTGCGCTGGGCGCCAGGATTGCTCGGGCGGTAATGCAGGTCGATCTTCAGCCAGAATGCCGAGCGTGAGTACCCGGCATTGAGCGTGGCTTTGTCGTGGGCTTTGAAATTGCCGGCAGCAGCCTGCGCGCGGACATCGGCAATGCTCGCCTGACCGCTCGGGTCTTCGAACACTTGCAGTGACCGGCCCAGAGGGAGGCTCTGGGTGAATTCGTCGAATTCGACGGCGCTCGCCATGAGGGGCAAGCAGAACAGCAACATCAGCAGATAGCGCATTGAAGCCCCAGCGTGGCTCGTCCGGTTGTGTCAGGAAGCCCCCCATTCCTTGTGAGTAGACGTAAAACCGGTGTTACCTGTTATTGGTTTGGATCCAGACTAGCATAGCTGTTGATGGCCATTGAGCACCATCGGAATTTTCCTATAAAGGCTCTAGAACGGGCGTTTCAGAGCAAAGCAGCGAGCTAGAGCTGTTTGATTAGTCAGGTAGATCACAAGATCCTCCAACGACTCGGGCCGCGATCGGACGATCTTTTGATCTTGCTGCGCCAGCCACACCCGAAAATCAGCTTTGGTGGTAAGCTCGCGCACCATGAATATCTACAGCTCCCGCCCCGTTGTCCTCTGTCTCTCCGGCCACGACCCCAGTGGTGGCGCCGGCTTGCAGGCAGATATCGAAGCCCTGCTCGCGCAGGGTTGCCATGCGGCTCCGGCCGTCACCGCCCTGACCGTGCAAGACACCGTCAACGTCACTGACTTTCGCGTCCTCGACCGTGAGTGGGTATTGGCCCAGGCCAACGCCGTGCTCAACGACTCCGAAGTCGCTGCGGTCAAACTGGGCATGCTCGGTTCGCTGGAAATGGTCGACACCGTTGTCGAACTGTTGTCGGCGCACCCGCACTTGCCGGTGGTCTGTGACCCGGTACTGCGCGCCGGCGGCGGTGGACGTCTGGGCAAGGACGAAGTCGGCTATGCGATGCGCGAACGTCTGCTGCCACTGTCGATCATCGCGACCCCCAATCTTCCCGAAGCGCGCATCCTTGCCGAACTGCCCGAAGGCACCGCGGACGAGTGCGCTGAAAAACTTCTGCCGTTCGTCAAGAACCTGCTGATTACCGGTGGCCACGGCGACGAAACTGAAATCCACAATCGCCTGTACAGCCGCGACGGTCTGCGTGAAACCTTTTACTGCCAGCGCTTGCCGGGCAGTTATCACGGTTCTGGCTGCACCCTCGCCAGTGCCTTGGCCGGTCGCCTGGCGCAAGGTGAAAACCTCGCCAGCGCCGTGCGCAGTGCACTGGATTACACCTGGCGCACCCTGCGCGATGCCGAACAGCTGGGCAAAGGCCAGTTTGTCCCGCGTCGCCTGCCGCTGGATTTCTGCTCGTAACGTCGTGAGGTCTGCCTGATGAAACTACGTGGCCTGTACGCCATTACCGACAGCCAGTTGCTGGCCGGCAAGTTCCTGTCGTACGTGGAGGCGGCGCTGGAAGGCGGCGTCACTCTGCTGCAATACCGCGACAAGAGCAGCGACGAAGCCCGTCGTCTGCGCGAGGCCGAGGCGCTGCGCAATCTGTGCGAACGCTACAAGACGCAGCTAATCATCAACGACGACGCCGAACTGGCCGCGCGCCTGAACGTCGGTGTACACCTGGGCCAGACCGACGGCCCGCTGTCACCGACCCGCGCCCTGCTCGGCTCGAAATCGATCATCGGCTCGACTTGCCACGCGCAAATCGAACTGGCGCAACAGGCTGCCAAGGAAGGCGCGAGTTACGTCGCCTTCGGTCGTTTCTTCAATTCCAACACAAAACCCGGTGCACCGACCTGCAGCCTTGATCTGCTCGACGAAGCCAAACGTGCGCTGCATCTACCGATCTGCGCGATTGGTGGCATCACCCTCGACAACGCTGCGCCGCTGGTGGCCCACGGCGTCGACTTGCTTGCTGTGGTCCACGGTTTGTTTGGTGCCGACAGCACAGCCGAAGTGACCCGCCGCGCCCGCGCATTCAATGAATTGTTCAAATCCTGATTTTTGAGAGCCCGATCATGTCTCGTTCCGAAACCCTGTTTGCCAATGCCCAGAAACACATTCCCGGTGGCGTGAACTCACCGGTTCGCGCGTTCAAGAGCGTGGGTGGCACGCCGCTGTTCTTCAAACATGCCGAAGGCGCCTACGTCACTGACGAAGACGACAAGCGTTATGTCGATTACGTTGGCTCGTGGGGCCCGATGATTCTTGGCCACAGCCACCCGGACGTGCTGGACGCGGTGCGCAATCAACTGCAGCACGGCTTGTCGTACGGTGCGCCGACCGCGATGGAAACCGAGATGGCCGACCTGGTCTGCTCGCTGGTGCCGTCGATGGACATGGTGCGCATGGTCAGCTCCGGCACCGAAGCGACCATGAGCGCCATCCGCCTGGCCCGTGGTTTCACCGGCCGCGACAGCATCATCAAATTCGAAGGCTGCTACCACGGCCACTCCGACAGTCTGCTGGTCAAGGCCGGTTCCGGCGCACTGACCCAAGGCGTTCCGAGCTCGGCGGGTGTACCGGCAGCGTTCGCCAAACACACGCTGACCCTGCCGTTCAACGACATCGACGCCGTGGAAAAAATGCTCGCCGAAGTCGGTGAAGACGTCGCCTGCATCATCGTTGAGCCAGTGGCCGGCAACATGAACTGCGTACCGCCAGCGCCGGGCTTCCTCGAAGGTCTGCGCTCGCTGTGCGACAAGCATGGCGTTGTGCTGATTTTCGACGAAGTGATGACCGGTTTCCGCGTGGCCCTCGGTGGGGCGCAGGCTTACTACGGCGTGAAACCAGACCTGACCACCTTCGGCAAAATCATCGGTGGCGGCATGCCGGTCGGCTGTTTCGGCGGCAAGCGCGAAATCATGGAACGCATCGCGCCACTGGGCCCGGTGTATCAGGCCGGTACGCTGTCGGGTAACCCGCTGGCCATGGCTGCCGGTTTGACTACTCTGCGCTTGATCAGCCGTCCGGGTTTCCACGACGAACTGACCGATTACACCACGCGCCTGCTCGACGGCCTGCAACAACGCGCTGACGCAGCGGGCATTCCGTTCGTGACCACTCAGGCCGGCGGCATGTTCGGCCTGTACTTCAGCGGTGCCGACGACATCGTCACCTTCGAAGACGTGATGGCCAGTGACGCTGCCTTGTTTGGTCGCTTCTTCCACCTGATGCTGGAAGGCGGCGTGTACCTGGCGCCGAGTGCATTCGAAGCCGGTTTCACTTCTATCGCCCACGGCGAAGCCGAGTTGAAATTGACTCTGGATGCAGCCGAGCGCGCCTTCGCCAAACTGAAATAATCGCCGAACCGCTGACGTTGGCCATTGCCAGCGTCAGCTTTCACCTACACCCGAGCTGTTTTTCCGACGCCTCTGCTAAATATCCGCCTGAAGTGGGCGATATATTCCCCGCGCAGCAGAAAAACGAGTAAAGACTTTGTAAGGATGGCCCTGCTTATTTCATAATGCGCGCTTATTGGATCCCTCGATGGGTCCGCGTGCCCTTCAGAGGTAAGTCGATTCCCATGAACCGCACCGGCCGCACCCTTGCCTTGGGCTGCCTGTTGCTCCTTCAGCCCCTGCTCGCGCATGCACAAGCAGGCGGCAACTCGTTGTTGATCCCGGCGATGGGTCGTTGCACCCTCAATACTCAGCCGCAAGACGTCACGCAGGCACTGGCCGCCTGCCAAAAGGCAGCGGATGAAGGGGATGCGCAAGCGCAATACGAGTTGGGTGAGTTCTACTACGACGGCAAGAATGCGCCGCGCGACCTCAATCAAGCCCTGAGCTATTTCGAAAAAGCCTCGCTGCAAGGCCATGCCCAGGCGCAATTCAAGCTCGGCACGATGTTCTTCCACGGCGAAGGCGTGCAGGCCAACAACATTCAGGCGTACATCGTGCTGAAGATGGCCGCGGTCAACGGCGCCGAAGAGGCGCTGGACACTGCCGACGAAGTCTCTGAAAAAATGTCCCGCGAAGACCTCGAAACCGCCACACAGGTGCTCGGGCAAATTTTCCGTAAATACCTGATGGAACTGCAGAGCGCCGATGGGCGCACGCCGTTTTCGCCTCTTCCCTGATTTCTGAGCCGATCTTGCTGGCCCCATCGCGAGCAGGCTCGCTCCCACAAGTGGTCTTCGGAACACTGGAGATCAAATGTGGGAGCAAGCCTGCTGGCGAATGGGGAGACGCGGTCTTGAAACTTACTTCTCAGGCATCGGCATCGGAAACGGCATCACATTGCCGACGGTGCCGCGGGCTTCGCTGATTTTCGGTGTACCCAGACGCTCAACCTCGTCGATGCGCACGATCGAATGCATCGGCACAAAGCTGCGCACCACGCCTTCGAATTGCGCCTTGAGCTTTTCTTCGCTCGGATCGACGACCATCTGCGTGCGCTCGCCAAAGACGAACTCTTCCACTTCCAGGAAGCCCCACAGATCACTTTGATAGATCTGCTTGGCGTACATTTCGAACACCTGGCCCTGGTTGAGGAAAATCACCTTGTAGATTGGAGCTTCGCGTTTGGTCATGGCGGGCGGATAACATCGGGGATAAAAATGAGGGCGCGAACTATAGCATAGCCACCGGACGCACAACGGTAGGAACATGGAGACATGTTCCCTATAATGCGCGGTTCTTTGAATCACGTGACGATCCTAATCCATGGCCAAGAAGCTTTACATCGAAACCCACGGTTGCCAGATGAACGAGTACGACAGCTCGCGCATGGTCGATCTGCTGGGTGAACATCAGGCCCTGGAAGTCACTGCTCGCGCCGAAGATGCCGACGTGATTCTGCTTAACACCTGCTCGATCCGCGAACGCGCCCAGGACCGGGTGTACTCGCAACTGGGCCGCTGGCGCGAACTGAAACTGGCCAACCCGGACATGGTGATCGCCGTCGGCGGTTGCGTGGCCAGCCAGGAAGGCGCGGCGATCCGTGATCGCGCACCCTACGTCGACGTGGTGTTCGGCCCGCAGACCCTGCACCGCCTGCCGGAAATGATCGACGCCGCACGCATCACCAAATTGCCGCAAGTCGACGTCTCGTTCCCGGAAATCGAAAAATTCGACCACTTGCCCGAGCCGCGCATTGACGGCCCGAGTGCTTACGTGTCGGTGATGGAAGGTTGCAGCAAGTACTGCACGTTCTGCGTGGTGCCTTATACCCGTGGTGAAGAAGTCAGCCGCCCCTTCGACGACGTGCTCGCCGAAATCATTCATCTGGCCGAAAACGGCGTACGTGAAGTCACTTTGCTGGGGCAGAACGTCAACGGCTATCGCGGCGCAACCCACGACGGTCGTCTGGCCGACCTGGCGGAATTGATCCGCGTGGTCGCCGCCGTCGATGGCATCGACCGCATTCGCTACACCACCTCGCATCCGCTGGAGTTCTCCGACAGCCTGATCCAGGCCCACGCCGAAGTACCGGAACTGGTGAAGCACCTGCACTTGCCAGTGCAATCGGGCTCCGACCGGATTCTGGCGGCGATGAAGCGCAACCACACCGCGCTGGAGTACAAATCCAAGTTGCGCAAACTGCGCGCGGCGGTGCCGGGGATTTGCATCAGCTCGGACTTCATCGTCGGCTTCCCGGGTGAAACCGAGAGAGACTTCGAACAGACCATGAAGCTGATCGAAGACGTCGGTTTCGATTTTTCCTACTCGTTCGTTTACAGCCAGCGCCCGGGCACACCGGCTGCCGATCTGGCCGATGACACGCCAGAAGCGCTCAAGAAAGAACGCCTGAACGCGCTTCAGCACCGCCTGAATCAGCAAGGTTTCGAGATCAGCCGACAAATGGTCGGCTCGACCCAGCGAATTCTGGTGACCGATTACTCGAAGAAAGACCCGGGCGAACTGCAAGGGCGCACCGAGAATAATCGTATCGTCAACTTCCGCTGCGACAATCCAACGCTGATCGGCCAGTTCGCAGATGTGCACATCGATGCGGCGCAACCGCACTCGCTGCGCGGTTCGCTGATCCAATAACAAATATCAGGAACATAGAGAATCCTGTAGGAGCTGGCTTGCCAGCGATAAGGCCATCAGCCCCGACAAATATGTCGCCTGTTGCACCGCTATCGCTGGCAAGCCAGCTCCCACAGTGGACTGCACTGTTACTGAGATTGTGTTCATTAATTTAAGAGCTTTCGCACCCAGGCCACTGGCGTTATCCTTGATTTCATCTTAATTGCCCCAGGGCGGCTAAATACGACCTTGAACGCTCCCATAGAACCACATCGTTTTATTCTCGAGCCCTTTGAGGCTCATCGCTTCGCCAATCTGTGCGGGCAATTCGACGAGCATTTGCGCTTGATCGAACAGCGCCTGAGTATCGAGATCCGCAACCGCGGAAACCAGTTCGAGCTGATCGGCGACTCCAAGCACACCACGTCTGCGGAAAATCTGATTCGCCGCCTGTACCGCGAAACCAAGGGTACGGAGTTGTCGCCAGATATGGTTCACCTGTTTCTGCAGGAATCAGCCGTCGTCGAGCTGGACAACCACGCCCCCGCGGAAGCCTCCGTCGCCCTGCGCACCAAAAAAGGCATGATTCGCCCTCGTGGCTTGAATCAGTTGCGCTACGTGAAAGAAATACTCGGTAACGACATCAACTTCGGCATAGGCCCGGCCGGTACCGGCAAGACCTATCTGGCCGTAGCCTGCGCGGTCGATGCACTGGAGCGCGAGCAGATCCGGCGCATCCTGCTGGTGCGCCCGGCGGTTGAGGCGGGTGAAAAGCTAGGTTTCCTGCCCGGCGATCTGTCGCAGAAGATCGACCCGTACCTGCGCCCGCTCTATGACGCACTCTACGAAATGCTCGGCTTCGAATATGTGGCCAAGCTGATCGAACGTCAGGTGATCGAAGTCGCGCCGCTGGCCTATATGCGCGGTCGTACGCTGAACAACAGCTTCATCATTCTCGACGAAAGCCAGAACACTACCGTCGAACAGATGAAGATGTTCCTGACGCGTATCGGTTTCGGCTCTACCGCGGTTATCACGGGGGACATCACCCAGGTCGACCTGCCGAAAGGCACCAAGTCGGGCCTGCACCACGTGATCGAAGTGCTCAAAGACGTGCCGGGTATCAGCTTCACGCACTTCATGCCCAAAGACGTTGTGCGCCACCCGCTGGTTCAACGCATCGTCGAAGCCTACGAGCGCTTCGAAAATCGCGTGACTGATGAACCTGCGAAGGACACTCGCCGCGATGCTTGAGCTTGACCTGCAAATAGCGACCGAAGCGTCCGCTCCCAGTGAAACCGAGTTCCGCCAATGGTGCGAACTGGCCCTGCGCCAGCGCACCGCTGACTCGGAAATGACCATTCGTCTGGTCGACGAGGAAGAAGGCCGTGAGCTCAATCACACCTGGCGCCAGAAGGATTACGCGACCAACGTCCTGTCGTTCCCGGCTGACGTGCCCGACGAGTTTCTCGATATCCCGCTGCTCGGCGATCTGGTGATCTGCGTGGCCGTGGTTGAGCGCGAAGCCGCCGAACAAGGCAAGGAACTAAAGGCCCACTGGGCACATCTGGTCATTCACGGCTGCTTGCATCTGCTTGGTTACGACCATATAGATGACGAAGAAGCCGAAGAAATGGAAGCACTGGAACGCGAGTTGCTTGCTGAACTGGGCTATCCCGATCCGTACGCGGACGACGAAACCGAACCATCCCCAATCGTTACAACAAAGGATTCAGAGTAATCGCTATGAGCGAAGATCGATCGAGCAACGGGCAGAAGTCATGGCTGGGTAAACTGACCCAGGCTTTTGCCCACGAGCCGAAGAACCGCCAGGAGCTCCTTGAGCTGCTGCGCGATGCACATCAGAACAAACTGCTGGACAGCGAAGCGCTGGCCATCGTCGAAGGTGCCATTCAGGTGGCTGACCTGCAAGTACGCGACATCATGGTGCCGCGTTCGCAGATGGTCAGCATCAAGGCGACCCAGACACCGCGTGAATTCCTCCCGGCCGTGGTCGATTCCGCCCACTCGCGCTATCCGGTCATCGGCGAAAGCCATGACGACGTGATGGGCGTGCTGCTGGCCAAGGATCTGCTGCCGCTGATCCTCAAGGAAAACGGCGACAGCTTCAACATCAAGGACCTGCTGCGCCCGGCCACGTTCGTGCCGGAGTCCAAGCGTCTGAATGTGTTGCTGCGTGAGTTCCGCGCCAACCACAACCACATGGCCATCGTCATTGATGAATACGGCGGCGTGGCAGGTCTGGTGACCATCGAAGACGTTCTGGAACAGATCGTCGGCGATATCGAGGACGAGCACGACGTCGAAGAAGACAGCTACATCAAGCCGCTGCCCAGCGGTGACTTCCTGATCAAGGCACTGACGCCGATCGAGAACTTCAACGAGTTCTTCGACAGCGAGTTTTCCGACGACGAGTTCGACACCGTCGGCGGCCTGGTGATGAGCGCGTTCGGGCACTTGCCAAAACGCAACGAAACCACTGAAATCGGCGCTTATCGTTTCCGCATCCTGAACGCCGACAGCCGTCGGATTCACTTGCTGCGACTGACGCCCATCGCTCGTTAAATCTAAGGACTGAAATGCGCTGGACAACCCGCCCCGGCTGGCCCGGTAACCTGCTGGCCGTGGCGGCCGGTGCAATCACCACGTTCGCTCTGGCACCCTTCGATATCTGGCCGCTGGCTTTGCTGGCGGTCGGTTTGTTCTATGCCGGCCTGCGTGAGCTAAGCCCCCGTCAGGCACTGGGCCGTGGCTGGTGCTTCGGTTTCGGCCTGTTCGGCGCCGGTACCAGTTGGATCTATTACAGCATTCACCACTTCGGCGGCGCTTCGGTGCTGCTGGCCGGATTCCTGATGCTGTTGTTTACCGCGGCGATTGCTTTTTTCTTCGCCCTGCCCGCCTGGCTCTGGGCGCGCTGGCTGCGCCGTAACGAGGCACCGCTGGCCGATGCTTTGGCATTCGCCGCGCTGTGGGTCGGCCAGGAAGCCTTTCGCGGCTGGTTCCTCACTGGCTTCCCGTGGCTTTATTCCGGTTACAGCCAGCTCGACGGTCCATTGGCCGGTCTCGCGCCGGTCGGCGGGATGTGGCTGGTGTCGTTCGTTCTGGCATTGACGGCTGCGCTGATCTACAACGCGCCGCGTCTGCTGCAATCCGGTCGCAAGGCTTTTGTTGCGGTTGGCCTGCTGTTGCTGGTCGGGCCATGGGTGGCGGGGATTGCACTCAAGGGCCACGCCTGGACCAGCCCTTCAGGCGAGCCGCTGACCGTTGCTGCCATTCAGGGTAACGTCGAACAAAGCATGAAGTGGGACCCGGCGCAGCTCAATGCGCAACTGGCGCTGTACCGCGATCTGAGTTTCCGCTCCAAACCAGTGGATCTGCTGATCTGGCCGGAAACGGCGGTGCCGGTACTCAAGGAGTCCGCCGAGGGCTACCTGAGCATGATGGGTAACTTCGCCGCCGAACGTAAATCGGCGCTGATCACCGGCGTACCGATCCGCGAAACGGTGCACCACGAAAGACGCTTCTACAATGGCATCACTGTGGTGGGCGAAGGCGATGGCACTTACCTGAAACAGAAACTGGTGCCGTTCGGTGAGTACGTGCCGTTGCAGGATGTGCTGCGCGGACTGATCGCATTCTTCGACCTGCCGATGTCGGACTTCGCCCGCGGTCCCGCCGATCAGCCGATGCTGCAGGCCAAGGGTTACCAGATCGCGCCGTTCATCTGCTACGAAGTGGTGTATCCGGAGTTCGCCGCCAGCCTGTCGGCGCGCAGCGACCTGCTGCTGACGATCAGCAACGACACGTGGTTCGGCACCTCGATCGGCCCGCTGCAACATTTGCAGATGGCGCAGATGCGCGCGCTGGAAGCCGGACGCTGGATGATCCGCGCCACCAACAATGGCGTGACCGGCCTGATCAACCCGTTCGGGCAGATCACCGAGCAGATTCCGCAGTTCGAACAAGGCATTTTGTATGGCGAAGTGGTGCCAATGCACAACCTGACGCCATATCTGCAATGGCGTTCGTGGCCGCTGATCGTCCTGTGTCTGGGGCTGTTCGGTTGGGCGCTGATGGCTAGCCGGATGTCCAAAACCCTCTAAGCAAAAAGATCGCAGCCTGCGGCAGCTCCTACATGGGATTTGTATTCCCCCTGTAGGAGCTGCCGCAGGCTGCGATCTTTTGATTCTCAGCGGTAAAACAGCGAATACCCCACCTGCCCCACCGCTTCATTCAGCAACTGTCCGCTCTGCCAGATCGATTTGAACTCCGGCAGCCAGCCACCAAACGGCCGAGCGTTGTCTGTCCCCAGGAAGCCCACTGGCGCGGGCACCACTTCAAACCCTGCCGCCTGAAAACTCCACACCGATCGCGGCATGTGCCACGCCTGCGTCACCACGACTACGCGCTTGATCCCCTGCGGCAACAGCATATCGGCGCTGAATCTGGCGTTTTCCCAAGTGGTGCGGCTCTCCCCTTCCTGCCAACGCACGGTCACGCCGAAATCGTCCAGCAATGAATCGGCCATCAACTTTGCCTCGGTCGGAGGCGTACCGTAGTGCAAGCCGCCACTGGTCAAAATCGGCAGTCCCGAGGCTTTCGCCAATCGCGCCGCATAACGCTGACGCTCAAGTCCCACGCCGGTGGGTTGATCGTCGCCCCAGGCCAGATCACCCCGCTCACGCCCGGACCCCAGCACCACAATCGCATCGGCACGCTGCGCCAATGTCGCCCACTCTTCGCGGGCCAGTGGCGGCTCTCGCTCGAGGGCTTTTGCACCCCATTGCACCACCACCGGCAGGCTCATCAGCCAGAATCCGCCAAAACCGAGGGCAAAACACAATCCAGCCAGTCGCGGCCGTGAGCGGCGCAGCCACCACGCGGCCAGCAACAGCAGCAAAAGAATGCCGGGCGGCAATAGAAGTTGTTTGATGAAATAACGTAAAGGCATCGGGCATCTCCAAAGATGCCCGAAGCCTAAGTGGGTTAATACAACGCGACAACCGATAGGGTGGGATCCTGTTGAAAAAGATCCGTTTCTTGACCTGCCATGCGCTTACTTGGCCCGCAAAGCATGCACCTTGACGGTGTCTTTGCGCGGCGCCTTGTCCTTGAGCCAGATGACCTTGGCCGAATGTGTTTCATCGAGCTGCTTCACTGCCTGCGACAAACATCCGTGCGTTTCACGTTCACTGCGATCCAGATAGGCCTTGACCAGTTTGAACTCGGCGGGGCTCAAGCCACGCAATTCCAGTTCCAAGGGGCGCTCGTCGCGCAGCCGGTCTGCGGTTTTTGCAGCGTCCAGAGCAATGCCCAGACGGTCCATCAACCGCTCGTACAACTCAGGTTTCGTGACGTTTCTTTGCTGTTGCTCCACCATCCCTCACCTCATTGAAGATAAGACTCACTCCCCAGTTAGAGCTTAGCTTCGCTGCACGAACCGGCTGCACGCCGCGACCAACGGCCCTCGCCACCCATTCAGCGGGCCAAACAGCTGCAATCAGGGTTTCCCTAGGCCAAGCGCGGTCATGTATGCTACGGCGCTTCCTGTCATTCCACTTCCAGCTCGTCCGGGCCAGCCCGAATGCCGCGTTGAAGAGGATTAGGCCACCCCTATCCAGTACAAAAGTAGCCATGCACGAACAATATCAGCCCCGTGAAATCGAAGCCGCCGCCCAGTCGTTCTGGGATGAGCAAAAGTCCTTTGAAGTCAGCGAACAGCCAGGCAAGGAGACTTTCTACTGCCTGTCGATGTTCCCTTACCCCAGCGGCAAGCTACACATGGGGCACGTGCGCAACTACACCATCGGCGACGTGATCTCCCGCTACCAGCGCATGCAAGGCAAGAACGTTCTGCAACCGATGGGTTGGGATGCCTTCGGCATGCCGGCGGAAAACGCCGCGATGAAAAACAACGTAGCGCCCGCCAAGTGGACCTACGAAAACATCGCCTACATGAAAACCCAGCTGCGCAGCCTGGGCCTGGCGGTGGACTGGTCGCGTGAAGTCACCACCTGCAAACCTGATTACTACCGCTGGGAACAATGGCTGTTCACTCGCCTGTTCGAAAAAGGCGTGATCTACAAAAAAAGCGGCACCGTGAACTGGGACCCGGTCGATCAGACCGTTCTGGCCAACGAACAAGTGATTGACGGTCGCGGCTGGCGTTCCGGCGCGCTGATCGAAAAGCGCGAAATCCCGATGTACTACTTCAAGATCACCGCTTATGCGGATGAGCTGCTGGAGAGCCTCGACGAACTGACTGGCTGGCCTGAACAGGTCAAGACCATGCAGCGCAACTGGATCGGCAAATCCCGCGGTATGGAAGTGCAGTTCCCGTACAACGTCGACTCGATCGGCACAGCCGGCACCCTGAAAGTCTTCACCACCCGTCCGGACACCCTGATGGGCGCGACTTACGTGGCCGTCGCTGCCGAACACCCGCTGGCCACCCAGGCCGCGCAGAACAACCCTGAGCTGCAAGCGTTCATCGCTGAATGCAAGGGCGGCAGCGTGGCTGAAGCCGACGTCGCCACTCAAGAGAAAAAAGGCCTGCCGACCGGCCTGTTCGTCGAGCACCCGCTGACCGGTGAAAAACTCCCGGTCTGGGTCGCCAACTATGTGCTGATGCACTACGGCGACGGCGCGGTCATGGCTGTGCCAGCGCACGACGAGCGTGATTTCGAGTTCGCCCACAAGTACGACCTGCCGATCAAATCGGTAGTGCGCACCAGCTCCGGCGAGACCAACCCGGCCCCGTGGCAAGACGCCTACGGCGAGCACGGCACGCTGATCAACTCCGGCGAGTTCGATGGTCTGGATTTCGCCGGCGCGTTCGACGCGATCGAAGTAGCGCTGATCAAAAAAGAACTGGGCGCCTCGCGCACCCAGTTCCGCCTGCGCGACTGGGGCATCAGCCGCCAGCGCTACTGGGGCTGCCCTATCCCGATCATCCACTGCGACGCTTGCGGTGACGTGCCGGTACCGGAAGATCAACTGCCCGTCGTGTTGCCGGAAGACGTGGTGCCGGATGGCGCCGGTTCGCCGCTGGCGCGCATGCCTGAGTTTTACGAGTGCAGCTGCCCGAAATGTGGCCAGCCTGCCAAGCGTGAAACCGACACCATGGACACCTTCGTCGAGTCGTCGTGGTACTACGCCCGTTACGCCTCGCCGCACTTTGAAGGTGGCCTGGTCGAGAAATCCGCGGCCGACCACTGGCTGCCGGTGGATCAGTACATCGGCGGTATCGAACACGCGATTCTGCACCTGCTGTACGCACGTTTCTTCCACAAGCTGATGCGTGACGAAGGCCTGGTTAGCTCCAACGAGCCATTCAAGAACCTGCTGACCCAAGGCATGGTAATCGCCGAAACTTACTACCGTCGCGAAGCCAACGGTGCCTACACCTGGTTCAACCCGGCGGACGTAGAACTGGAGCGCGACAGCAAGGCCAAGGTCATCAGCGCCAAGCTGATCGCCGACGGCCTGCCGGTGGAAATCGGCGGTACCGAGAAAATGGCCAAGTCGAAGAACAACGGCGTCGACCCACAGTCGATGATTGATCAGTTCGGCGCAGACACTTGCCGCCTGTTCATGATGTTCGCCTCGCCACCTGACATGAGCGCCGAATGGTCCGACTCCGGCGTGGAAGGCTCGCATCGCTTCCTCAAGCGCGTCTGGCGTCTCGCGCAAGCCCACGTTACCCAGGGCCTGCCGGGCAAACTCGACGTTGCCAGCCTGAATGACGAGCAAAAAGCCGTTCGCCGCTCGATCCACCTTGCTATCAAGCAAGCCAGCCACGACGTCGGCCAGAACCACAAATTCAACACCGCCATCGCTCAGGTCATGACGCTGATGAACGTGCTGGAAAAAGCCGCGCAAGGCACCGAGCAGGATCGCGCTCTGGTGCACGAAGGTCTGGAAGCCGTCACTTTGCTGCTGGCTCCGATCACGCCACACATCAGCCATGAGCTGTGGAATCAACTGGGGCACGCCGACGCCGTGATCGACGCAGGCTGGCCTGCAGTGGACGAAAGCGCACTGGTGCAGGACAGCCTGACCCTGGTTATCCAGGTCAACGGCAAGTTGCGTGGCCAGATCGAAATGCCGGCGAGCGCGACGCGCGAAGAAGTTGAAGCCGCCGCTCGCGTCAACGAAAACGTGCTGCGTTTCGTCGACGGTCTGACCATTCGCAAAGTGATCGTTGTGCCAGGAAAACTGGTCAACATCGTCGCCAGCTAAATTGGATTGGGCGTCAGGTTTGCCTGACGCACTGTAAAACCTTTCGGGCCGCCAGGTCGGCCCACATGGTTTCAAGGGGAGCAACACAATGATCAAACGCAATCTGCTGGTGATGGGCCTCGCTGTTCTGCTGAGCGCCTGCGGTTTCCAGCTGCGTGGCACTGGCAGCAACGAACTGACGATCAAGGAACTCGACCTGAGTGCCCGTAACGCCTACGGCGAGACCGTCACTCAAATGCGTCAGGTACTGGAGTCCAGCGGCGTCAAGGTTTACAGCGGTGCGCCGTACAAGCTGTACTTGGCTGACGAACAGGAAAGCCAGCGTATCCTCAGCTATGCAGGTGCCGGTCGCACGGGCGAGTATCAGCTCAGCACTGTCCTGAGCTACGACATCCGCGGTGAAAAAAACCTGTCTCTGCTCAGCGACAAGCTTGAAGTGCAGAAAGTGTTCATCCACGACGGCAACAACCTCGTCGGCTCCGATCAGGAAGCCAACGACGCCCGTCGCGATATCCGTCGCGATCTGGTTCAGCGCATGATGCTGCGTCTGCAACAGCTGACCCCGGGTCAACTGCAGCAACTGCAGCAGGCCGCCAATGACCGCGCCAAGGCAGAAGCCGATGCGCTGGAAGCGGCGCAAAAGATTGAGGCGGAAACCCCGCGTCAGTCGCCGCTCGAAATTCCGCAGCAATAAGAAGTTCGGGGCGCTCAAGCGCCCCGTTCGACCTCTCTTATGAAGCTCGCTCCCGCGCAACTCGGCAAACACCTGCAAGGCGCCCTCGCGCCCGTCTATATCATCAGCGGTGATGACCCGCTGCTGTGTCAGGAAGCCGCCGACGCCATTCGCAGTGCTGCCCGCCAGCAAGGTTTCGACGAACGCCAGGTATTCGCCGCCGACGCCAATTTCGATTGGGGCACGTTGATGCAGGCCGGTGCCAGCATGTCGTTGTTTGCTGAAAAGCGTCTGCTGGAACTGCGTTTGCCCTCGGGTAAACCCGGTGACAAGGGGGCTGCCGCATTCATCGAGTACTGCTCGCGTCCCGCCGAAGACACGGTGCTGCTGATCAGCCTGCCCAAGCTTGATGGCAGCGCGCAGAAGACCAAGTGGGGCAAGGCGTTGGTTGAAGGTCAGCAGACGCAGTTCATCCAGATCTGGCCAGTGGATGCCAATCAGCTACCGGGCTGGATTCGTCAGCGTCTGTCGCAGGCGGGGTTGTCGGCCAGCCAGGATGCGGTCGAACTGATTGCTGCACGTGTGGAGGGCAACCTGCTCGCCGCCGCGCAGGAAATCGAGAAGCTCAAGCTGATGGCCGAAGGTGGGCAGATTACTGTCGAAACCGTACAGGCCGCTGTGGCGGACAGTGCACGATTCGACGTGTTTGGCTTGACCGACGCGGTCCTTAACGGTGAACCGGCCCACGCCCTGCGCATGCTCGAAGGGTTGCGTGGTGAGGGGGTCGAACCTCCAGTGATCCTCTGGGCACTGGCGAGGGAATTGCGCCTGCTGGCCAATATCTCTCTGCAGTACAGCCAGGGCACACCGCTGGACAAATGCTTCAGCTCGGCGAAACCGCCGGTCTGGGACAAGCGCAAGCCCTTGATGAGCAAAGCCCTGCAACGTTACTCGGCGCAACGCTGGGCGCAGTTGTTGCTCGAAGCTCAGCGTATTGATGCGCAAATCAAAGGCCAGGCGCCCGGGTCGCCCTGGATGAGCCTCAGTCGTTTGGCGTTGTTGATGGCAGGCCAGCGCTTGTCATTGCCCGCCGAATAAGGTCAAAAGATCGCAGCCTTCTATCTGTAGGAATTGCGGCACGCTTCGATCTTTTGAGTTTGTTTTCCTACAAACAGCACCTGCATTTGCCCTATAGACAGACGCCCGACATCGGCAGATTATTCCCTGCGCAAAACCCACTCGACCAAGAGAACCCTCATGAGCAAAAAGCCATCGAAACATGGCCCGAACAAGGCCAAATCCATCATCGCCCAACCCCTGTTCCGCAGCCGCCAGGAACAACCAGCCAAGGGTAAAGGCAGCTACCGCCGCGAAGCCTTCCAGTCTAATAGCTGGGAGGCTTCTTACTTTCTGGCAGCTTAAAGCGCAGCACCCCCCGGTCATGTTAAGGTCTGCACCTGATTCGTATCCTCTGGAACTGTGCATGCCCTTTAGTCTTTCCCGTCGTTGGCCTGTTCGCCAATTGATCGCTGCCTCCAGCTTCATACTGCTTGTCGCCTGTGCGGAAAAACCTACCGCCGCCGATGCGCAACCTCTTCAAGCCGCCCCTGTCGCCACGGCCCCAGCGATTATTCCGCCGGTAGTGCCGTCCGCCGACCCACTTGATCTTCAGCCGACCCAGACCTTCGCCGAATGGCAGGCAGGTTTCCGCAAGGATGCCTTGGCAGCCGGGATTCGCGCCGAGCTGTTCGATCGTGCATTTGCCAATATCAGTTTCGACGCCAGCGTGATTCGCGCCGACCGCAGTCAGCCGGAGTTCTCCCGCCCGGTGTGGGAATACCTCGACGGAGCACTGTCGCCGCTGCGCGTGCGCAAGGGCCAGGCGCTAATCATTCAGTACGCCGATATCCTGCAAAGCATCGAGCAGCGTTATGGCGTTGACCGGCAGGCGTTGGTATCGGTGTGGGGCATGGAAAGCAACTTCGGGCAGTTCCAGGGCAGCAAATCGGTGATCAACTCGCTGGCCACACTCGCCTACGAAGGTCGTCGCCCGGGGTTTGCCCACGCGCAACTGATCGCCGCCCTGCAGATTCTGCAACAGGGCGATATCACGCCGGAGAAGATGCTCGGTTCCTGGGCTGGTGCCATGGGCCAGACGCAGTTCATCCCGACCACCTACAACACCCATGCGGTTGATTTCGACGGTGACGGGCGCCGCGACATCTGGGGCAGTCCAGCCGACGCGCTGGCCTCGACCGCGCACTATCTGCAAAGCTCCGGCTGGCAGCGGGGCCAGCCGTGGGGCTTTGAAGTGCAATTGCCCGGCAACTTCGACTACACGCTGGCAGATGGCACCCTGCGCAAAAGCGTCGCCGAATGGCGTCAGCTGGGCGTGATGCTGCCCAATGGGGCTCAGGCGCCCGCCGGAACCGAACAATTGTCCGCCGCCCTGTTGCTGCCGGCCGGTTATCGTGGCCCGGCGTTCCTGGTCCTCGACAACTTCCGGGCGATCCTCAAGTACAACAATTCTTCGTCGTACGCGCTGGCGGTGAGCCTGCTGTCCGAGCGCTTTGGCGGCGCTGGCTTGATCAATGGCTCTTGGCCTAAAGATGATCTGCCGCTGAGCCGCACCGAGCGAATCGAGTTGCAGACCTTGCTGAGTGCACGCAACTACGATGCCGGCACGGCAGACGGGATCATCGGCGCCAATACACGCAAGGCGATTCGCAGTGCACAGCAGTCGTTTGGCTGGCCGGCGGATGGGTATCCAACGCATAAGCTGCTGGAAAGCCTGCGTAACCAATAAAGCAAAATCAAAAGATCGCAGTCTGCGGCAGCTCCTACAGGGTTTACGTTAATCCGGTGCAGGAGCTGCCGCAGGCTGCGATCTTTTTGCATCACCCGCAATTATCGGCGGGTGACCACATCCTGCTCCAGCATCAACTCTTTCTTCCCCGCATCCAGCCGCACCAGCGCGCCCATCGGCAGCGTCAGGTTCGGATCGCAATGGCCGCTACGCCAACCTGACAGCACCGGAATCCGCAAAGGCTCGAACGTCTGCTTGAGCAGGCGGTTCAAAGCTCCGACGTCCACCCCCGCGACATCCCCAACCAGAACTCCGCGCAATTTGGCCAGTTTGCCGGCCAGACGCATCTGCGTCAGCAGTCGGTCGATCCGATACAGCGGCTCGTTAATATCCTCGATGAGCAGAATCACCCCCTCCACATCGATTTCGTAAGGCGTGCCCAAGGTGGCGGCGATCATCGCCAGATTACCGCCGAGCAAGCGCCCGTGCGCGATGCCGGGTTCGACCGTAGTCAACGGATACGCCACAGGATGGCTTAGCACACTCCCCGCCTTCATTTGCCCGCGCAGCATGGCGAAGAACGAAGTGACGGTTGGCGGCTCCTTGTCGCCCAACAGGTCAGCGTTGAGCAGCGGCCCGTGAAAGGTCACGAAGCCTGCGTATCGGCTGATGGCCAGGTGCAGCGCGGTGATGTCGCTGTAGCCAACGAATGGCTTGGCATGGCGGCTCAGCAGGTCGTAATCGATCCGGTCAAGCAGCCGTGGCGTGCCGTAGCCGCCACGCAGGCAAATAATTGCATCGACTTCGGGATCAGCGAACGCCGCATGAAGATCGCGCAAGCGCACGTCGTCGCCGCCGGCCAGATAGCCATCCTTTTCATAAACGCCGGGGAACACCTTAAGCCCATAACCCCGCGCGCGCATCCATTGCACCGCCTTATCGGTGTCCAATACACCCGGGCCGGCTGGTGCAATGACGCCGATCAGCCCTTCTGAGAGCAACGCGGGCACGGCTTTGTGCGGGCAAAGTGTGTGGGTTGGTCGAACGGTCATCCTTGGATCTCCCTGTGAGTCATGCACACACAGTAGTCAGGAACGGCGGTAAACAGAAGAGGCTCGGCCACGCCGCAGGTTGCAGGAAAAATCAGCATTGAATGTAAGACAGGCAAAAAAATGCCCGCCGGGCGTTAAAGCCTCGGCGGGCATTTTTTCATTCAGCGCCGGATCAAGAACCCATCAGCTCAGCCTTGACCAGCTTCGCCTGCTCATCGGCATGGTACGAGGAACGCACCAAAGGCCCGGACGCAACGTTCTTGAAGCCCATCTTGTAACCTTCCTCGGCGAACCAGGCGAAGGTGTCCGGGTGCACGAAACGCTGCACCGGCAAGTGGCTGCGCGACGGTTGCAGGTACTGGCCGAGAGTCAGCATGTCGATGTCGTGTTCGCGCATGCGCTTCATGACTTCGATGACTTCTTCGTCAGTCTCGCCCAGACCCAGCATCAGACCGGATTTGGTCGGAATGTGCGGCATCATCTGCTTGAAACGTTGCAGCAGGGTCAGCGACCACTGGTAATCCGAACCCGGACGCGCAGCCTTGTACAGACGCGGCACGGTTTCCAGGTTGTGGTTGAAGACATCCGGCGGCTCGGCGGCGGTGATTTCCAGGGCGACGTCCATGCGGCCACGGTAGTCCGGAACCAGGGTCTCCAGCTGCACGTTCGGCGACAACTTGCGGATTTCACGGATGCAGTCGGCAAAGTGCTGGGCACCACCGTCACGCAGGTCGTCGCGGTCAACCGAGGTGATCACCACATACTTGAGCTTGAGGTCGGCGATGGCGATGGCCAGGCTTTGCGGCTCGTTGACGTCCAGTGGCTTCGGACGACCGTGGCCCACGTCGCAGAACGGGCAACGACGGGTGCAAATGTCGCCCATGATCATGAAGGTCGCGGTGCCGCCGGAGAAGCACTCGCCCAGGTTCGGGCAGGACGCTTCTTCGCAAACGCTGTGCAGCTTGTGTTTGCGCAGCAGGCTCTTGATGCGGTCGACTTCCGGCGAAACCGGGATGCGCACACGAATCCAGTCAGGTTTCTTCGGCAGCTCGGTGGTCGGAATGATCTTTACCGGGATGCGTGCAACCTTCTCGGCACCGCGCAGCTTGACGCCGGCTTCAACCTTGGGACGCGGGGCCGGGCGCTCGGTCACGTCGAGCGTCGGGATCATGGTTTGCACTGCATCAGTAGTCATATCAGTCGATTCCGCCCGTCAGGGTCGTCTGCTCAGCATAGTCGAGGTGTTTGACGAGCTGCGCGCGCAGCCGGGCACTTACCTCGGCAAATTCAATCGATCCTGCGTGATCGCTCAGCTGGGTCATCGCCAGCCCGGCGTAGCCGCAGGGATTAATCCGTCGAAACGGTTCCAGGTTCATATCCACGTTCAGGGCCAGTCCATGAAAGGAACAACCGTGGCGAATCCGCAAACCCAGAGAAGCGATTTTCGCTCCATCTACATACACGCCGGGAGCGTCTGGCTTGGCCGTTGCGGTCACACCGTAACTGGCCAGAAGTTCGATCAGGCATAGCTCCATGCGACTGACCAGATCACGCACGCCAAAACCCAGCTTGCGTACATCCAGCAACAGATAAGCCACCAATTGGCCGGGGCCATGGTAAGTCACCTGCCCGCCGCGATCGACCTGTACCACCGGAATTTCACCCGGCACAAGCAAGTGCTCGGCCTTGCCGGCCTGACCCTGCGTGAACACCGGAGGGTGCTCGACGAGCCAGATTTCGTCGGCGGCATCGCTGCCGCGTTCGTTGGTAAAGCGTTGCATGGCATGCCAGACCGGCTCGTAAGCCATCTGGCCGAGGTCGCGAAAGCCCAGCGTGCCCGGCATCACAGCACCATGTGCACGAAACCGGTCGCCCGCAGTTCGCTGTTGATATCGTACAGCTGGTCTTGACCGGTGGCGACGATGTGCAACTGGATTGTGGTGTATTTGCCGTTGCTGCTAGAACGCTCGTCAATACGATCATCGTTGATGGTCGCGTGCTTCTTGACGATTTCGATGATCTTGTCTTTGTTGCCGACACCCGTGTCGCTGATCACCTTAACCGGGTAATCGTTGGCAGGGAATTCGATCTTTGGCGCCTTTACTTCGGTATCGGTCATGGCGTAACGGCCTCTATAGCGCAAGCCGTGGTAACGCACATGGCCCCGCACCGGATCGGGGCGGGGCCATGCAGGTCAACACAAATCAGTTGAACAAGCCGTAGAAGAATAGACGGATGCTATCCCACATGCGGCGGAAGATACCACCCTCCTCGACGCCATCCAGAGCGATCAGGTCAGCGCTGTGCACGACCTTGTCTTCCAGTTTGACTTCGACTTTACCGATTACGTCGCCCTTGGCGATTGGCGCGGTCAGTTGCGGGTTCATGGTCATGCTGGCAGCGAGCTTCTTCAGCTGGCCTTTTGGCAGGGTCATGGTCAGGTCTTGCGCCAGGCCGGCCTTGACCTGGCTGGTGGTGCCTTTCCACACCGGGGCCTGAGCCAGTTCGGTGCCCTTCTGATAGAAGGTCTGGGTTTCGAAGAAGCGGAAGCCGTAGGTCAAGAGCTTCTGGGTTTCAGCAGCACGAGCCACATCGCTGTTGGTGCCGAACACCACGGCGATCAGGCGCTGACCATCACGGACAGCCGAAGACACCATGCAATAACCGGCTTCGTCGGTGTGACCGGTTTTCAGACCGTCAACGGTCTTGTCGCGCCACAGCAAAAGGTTGCGGTTAGGTTGTTTGATGCCATTCCAGAAGAACTCTTTCTGCGAGTAGATCGCGTAGTGAGCAGGGTCTTCGTGGATGATCGCGCGAGCCAGGATCGCCATGTCATGAGCCGACGAGTAATGGTCAGGGTTTGGCAGACCGGTCGGGTTCATGAAGTGGGAGTTGGTCAGGCCCAGCTCGGTGGCCGTCTTGTTCATCACGTCGGCGAAGGCGTCTTCGCTACCGGCGATGTGCTCGGACAGTGCCACGCTGGCGTCGTTACCGGACTGGATGATGATGCCGTGCAGCAGGTCGCTGACAGTGACTTGCGAACCGACTTTGATGAACATCCGCGAACCGCCGGTACGCCAGGCGTTTTCGCTGACGGTCACCGGATCGTTTTCACCGATCTGGCCACGACGGATTTCCAGGGTCGCGATGTACGCGGTCATCAGCTTGGTCAGGCTGGCCGGTGGCAGACGCTGGTCGCCATTGTTTTCAACCAGCACGTTGCCGCTGCTGGCATCCATGAGCACATAGGACTTGGCGGCCAGTTGTGGTGGCGAAGGCATCATCTCGACCGCGAACGCGGCGGGTGAGAGGAGCAGCGGGACTAGCAGGAAAAGGCGTTTGGCAAAGGTGGTGATGTTCATCCGTCTCTCGAAATCGCTAATGCAAAATTTAATCAGATGACTTTCTGACGAGTCATCGCGTATTCAGCTGCTCACTCCAGTCACCCTTGCCGGGCTTTTGTTCTTCGACGAGCCAACAACCTGGTTCACCCCCCAATACCGCAGGTGAACCGTCAATCAAGTTCTACGTGTTACTCGGTGACCACACTTGGCGAACCAAGGTTAGCCAGGCGCACGCTGTTCTGCACCTGGGTGATTTCACCCGGCGAGCCGATCGGCCCCAGGCGTACCCGGTGCAGAGTCTGCTGATTGCGCACGATCGAGCTGATGAACACCGGAGCGCTCACCATCCCGCTGAGCTTCGACCTCAGCAGCTCTGCAGCGTCCGGGTTGGCGAAGGCGCCCACCTGCAGATACTGGCCAGACGCTGTTGCAGAAGCGTTTTTTTTTGCATCAATCTGCACTGGCACAACGGCCGCGGCGTGTTGCTGCGGCGGTGGCGTCCATTGCTCGACGGTGCCGGCCGAGGCCGTGATCACCGGGGCGCTGTTCTGCGCAACCTGCGGCTCATTGAGCATCAACGGCGCCGGACGGCCCTTGGCGGCCCACCATTGCTGCGGGTCGATGCCCTCGACCTTGACCCGCGCAGTGCCGGTTTCGGCATAACCGAGTTTTTTTGCCGCCGCGTAGGACAAGTCGATGATCCGGTCGGAATAGAACGGCCCGCGATCGTTGACCCGCAGAATCACTGTGCGGTTGTTGTCCAGGTTGGTCACCCGAACGTAACTTGGCAGTGGCAACGTCTTGTGGGCGGCGCTCATGCCGTACAGGTCATAGACCTCGCCGTTGGCGGTGTTCTGCCCGTGAAACTTGGTGCCGTACCAGGACGCCGTGCCCGAAGCGACGTAGCTCTTGGATTCCTGTATCGGGAAGTAGGTCTTGCCCAGCACAGTGTACGGGTTGGCCTTGTACGCACCGGTATGCAAGGTTGGCGTGGCATCGGGGATACGCGAAACATCGACATCCCACCACGGCGCGCCATCTTTGTGGGCACGGTTGATATCAAGAACCGGCTGCTTGCGCACGGCGGTTGTGGGCGCCTTCTGAGTCGGGGTACGGCTGGTCGAACAACTGGCGACCAGTACCGCCAACGCAGCAAATGCCACCAGCTTCAGGGGTTTATTGTTAGGCAATGCCCGCATTACTTGACGCCCCGTGCTTGTACCAGCTGTTCAGACAGTTGATGTACGGCCATGGCGTACATCACGCTGCGGTTATAACGCGTGATCGCGTAGAAATTCTTCAGGCCCATCCAGTATTCAGGGCCGTTCTCGCCTTCAAGGCGAAATGCAGTAACCGGCATATCATCGCGCAGCGCATCATGACTTGACCAGCCCAGCGCCCGCAACTCCGCGACGGTCTTTGTCGGCTCGATGCCAGTGGTCAGACCTTCATCGGCCTGCTCGCCACGGACATCGGCGCGGCTGACCACCGGTTCGCCGGCGACCCAGCCGTGACGCTTGAAATAACTGGCGACACTGCCGATCGCATCATCCGGGTTGTTCCAGATATTGATGTGGCCGTCACCGTCGAAATCCACTGCATAGGCGCGAAAGCTGCTCGGCATGAATTGCGGCAGGCCCATCGCCCCGGCGTATGAACCCTTGAGCGTCAATGGATCGACCTGCTCTTCGCGCGCCAGCAGCAGAAACTCGCGCAGCTCCTTGCGGAAAAATTCGGCACGGGGAGGATAGTCGAAACCGAGCGTCGACAAGGCATCGATCACCCGGTAATTGCCGGTATTACGTCCGAAAAAGGTCTCAACACCGATGATCGACACGATGACTTGTGCCGGCACGCCGTATTCCTGCTCGGCACGGGCCAGCGTGGCCTCGTGCTGACGCCAGAAGTCCACACCTCGCGCAATACGCGCGTCAGTGATGAACATCGGGCGGTATTCCTTCCACTGCTTGACCCGCTCGGCAGGTCGGGAGATGGCGTCCAGAATCGCCTGTTTACGCTGAGCCTCGCGAAAAACACCCATCAGTTGCTCACCGGCGAAACCGTAGTCGCGGGTCATTTCACCGACGAATTCGGCCACCTGGGGTGAGCCTTCATATTCGCCGGCCAGCGCTTCCTGCACGCTGCCAAGGAGGCCTACCAGGCCAACCCATGGCGCGCATCGAGTCGCCCAGCCACGCATTACTTGCATTGAACTCTTCACCTTATTCAAACCTGTGCGATCCACTTGCGATGGGTATGGATCGACATCAAAACCCCAAACGCTGACAGCAGTGTCACCAGCGAAGTTCCTCCGTAGCTAATGAACGGCAACGGAACCCCTACAACCGGCAACAGGCCACTGACCATACCGATGTTGACGAAAACATAAACAAAAAACGTCATGGTCAACGCGCCGGCGAGCAATTTACCGAACAGCGTCTGCGCCTGAGCGGTGATGACCAGACCCCGGCCAATCAACAGCAAATAAATCAGCAACAGCGCGCAGATGCCCACCAGGCCGAACTCTTCGCCGAGCACGGCAATGATGAAATCGGTGTGGCTTTCCGGGAGGAAGTCCAGGTGCGACTGGGTGCCGAGCAGCCAGCCCTTGCCGAATACGCCGCCGGAACCGATAGCAGCTTTCGACTGAATAATGTTCCAGCCAGTGCCGAGCGGATCGCTTTCCGGGTCGAGGAACGTCAGTACGCGCTGCTTCTGGTAGTCGTGCATCACAAAGAACCACATCGCGACCGACACCGGAATGGCCGCAGCCAGTACGCTGACGATCCAGCGCCAGCGCAAGCCGCCCATGAACAGCACGAATGCCCCGCCGGCCAGAATCAGCAGCGAAGTGCCGAGGTCCGGTTGGCGAACGATCAGCGCAAACGGCACGCCGATCAGCATCAGGCTGATGCCGACATGCTTGAGTTGTGGGGGCAATGTCCGCTTGGACAGATACCAGGCGATGGTCGCCGGCATCAGGATTTTCATGAATTCCGAGGGCTGGAATCGAATCACACCGGGAATGTTGATCCAGCGTGTGGCGCCCATGGCGTTGTGACCCATGATGTCGACCACCAACAGCAGCAGCACGCCGATCACGTAGCCCAGCGGCACCCAGCGCGCCATGAAACGCGGTTCGAACTGGGCAATGACGATCATCGACACCAGACCGATACCGAACGAAGTGGCCTGTTTGCCCAGCAGATCCCAGCTCTTGCCGCTGGCCGAATACAGCACGAACAGGCTGCCGGCAGCGAGAATCAACAACAGGATCAGCAGCGGCCCATCGATATGCAGTCTTTGCAGCAGCGTCGCGCGGCGGCGCATCACATCCTCACTGGAGAGCATGCGATCAAAGTTATTCATCACGGGCCGTAGCCTCCGAACTGATTGGGCTGGCGTATTCGGCCTTCAAACGTCCGTCCTGACCCAGAAGCCAGGCGTCCATGATCTGACGTACCACGGGCGCGGCGACGCCGGAACCGGACTCACCGTTCTCGACCATCACCGAAACAACAATTTTCGGGTCATCGGCCGGAGCGAAACCGACGAACAAGGCGTGGTCACGATGGCGTTCCTGAACCTTGGAACGGTCGTATTTCTCGCCCTGCTTGATCGCCACGACCTGGGCTGTACCCGACTTGCCGGCGATACGGTATTGCGCGCCAATGGCCGCTTTACGCGCGGTACCTCGGGCACCGTGCATCACTTGCTGCATGCCATGGTTGACCTTGGCCCAGTCGGACGGATCGCGCAGGATGATGTCCGGTATCGGATTTTCGTCCACCGGCTTCACCCCATCGAGGGATTTGGCCAGGTGCGGCCGGTTCCACACGCCTTTGTTCGCCACCAGAGCCGTGGCCTGAGCCAACTGCAGCGGGGTCGATTGCATGTAACCCTGGCCGATCCCCAGAATCAGCGTTTCGCCCGGGAACCACGCCTGTTTGCGGGTCGCGCGCTTCCACTCGCGGGAAGGCATCAGGCCGGGTGATTCTTCGAACATGTCCAGCGAAACCTTCTGACCAATGCCGAATTTGTTCATGTAGGCCGACAACCGATCAATACCGAGCTTGTGGGCCAGATCATAGAAGTAGGTGTCATTGGAGCGCATGATCGCCATGTCGAGGTCGACGAAGCCGTCACCCGTGCGGTTCCAGTTACGGTATTTGTGATCGTAGTTGGGCAGCATGTAGTAGCCCGGGTCGAACACCCGGCTCGACGCGGTCACCACACCCGAATCGAGGCCGGCGATCGCCACGGCTGGCTTGATCGTCGAACCCGGCGGATACAGACCGCGCAGTACGCGGTTGAACAGTGGCCGGTCGATGGAATCGCGCAGCTCGGCGTACGCCTTGAAGCTGATGCCGGTGACGAACAGATTCGGGTCGAAGCTCGGCTGACTGACCATCGCCAGCACTTCGCCGGTTTTCGGATCGAGTGCAACCACCGCACCACGACGACCACCCAGTGCGGCTTCGGCGGCTTCCTGCAATTTGATGTCCAGACTCAGGACGATGTCCTTGCCAGGAATCGGATCGGTACGCTTGAGCACGCGCAGAACGCGGCCGCGAGCGTTGGTCTCGACTTCTTCGTAACCCACCTGCCCGTGCAGCTCAGGCTCGTAGAAACGCTCGATGCCCGTCTTGCCGATGTGGTGGGTGCCGCTGTAGTTGACCGGATCGAGGCTTTTGAGCTCTTTCTCGTTGATCCGCCCCATGTAACCCACCGAGTGCGCAAAATGCGCGCCCTGCGGATAGTGACGGACCAGTTGCGCAACGACTTCCACGCCCGGCAGACGGAACTGGTTCACCGCGATGCGGGCGATCTGTTCTTCGCTGAGTTCGAACAGGATCGGCACCGGCTCGAACGGCCGGCGCCCCTGGCGCATACGCTTCTCAAATATCACCCGGTCTTCTGGCGTCAGTTCCAGCACTTCGACGATCACGTCGAGCACTTGCTGCCAGTCGCCGGAGCGCTCGCGGGTCATGCTCAGGCTGAAGCTCGGCCGGTTATCCGCCACCACCACGCCGTTGCGGTCGAAAATCAGCCCACGGGTCGGCGGAATCGGCTGCACGTGAACTCGGTTGTTTTCCGAAAGCGTCGAGTGGTACTCGTACTGGATCACCTGCAAGTAATACAGCCGCGCAATCAACACGCAGATCAACAGCACGACTGCAATGGCCCCGAACACGACGCGGCTACGCACCAGGCGTGCGTCCTTTTCGTGGTCCTTGATGCGGATCGGCTGAGACATGAGGGCAGGATTACTTGTGGTAAGGGTGACCGGACAGCACGGTCCAGGCACGGTACAGCTGTTCGCCGATGAGGATCCGCACCAGCGGATGCGGCAAGGTCAGCGGCGACAACGACCAGCGCTGATCAGCGCGGGCGCAGACTTCCGGCGCCAGCCCCTCGGGGCCGCCAACCATGAAGTTGACCGTGCGCGAATCCAGCCGCCAACGGTCGAGTTCGACCGCAAGCTGCTCGGTGCTCCAGGGTTTGCCGTGGACTTCCAGCGTGACAACCCGCTCGTTCGGCCCGACCTTGGCCAGCATGGCTTCGCCTTCCTGGCGGATGAAACGGGCCACGTCGGCATTCTTGCCACGGGTATTGAGCGGTATTTCCACCAGTTCCAGCGCCAGCTCGGACGGAAGACGCTTGGCATATTCATGCCAGCCTTCTTCCACCCACTTGGGCATGCGTGAACCGACGGCGATCAGTCGCAGTCGCACAGCAATCCCTTACAGCTGGTCTTTGTTGAGCTTGGTGAAATGCTCGTGGGTGTTTTCCGGGCTGTGGTGCTTGGCGTCTGCCGCACGGCTTTGCTCGGCACCGGCCCACAGGCGCTCCAGGTCGTAGAACTGACGCGCCGAGGCGGTCATCATGTGCACGATCACCAGGTCGAGGTCGAGCAGCACCCAGTCGCTGTCGCCCTTGCCTTCTTCGCCCAGCGGCTTGGCACCCTGCTTTTTGACTTCTTCGCGAACCTTGTCCAGCATCGCGTTGATCTGGCGATTGGAAGTACCGGTGGCGATGATCATGTAGTCAGTGATGCTCTGCTTGTCGCGAACATCAATGATCTGGATGTCTTGCGCCTTGACGTCTTCAAGAGCGGCAACAGCAAGCTTGACCAGTTCGTCGCCTTTGAGCGGCTCGTTGGTGTTGGCCACTTCCGGCAACGGAGCGCTTTTGAATGTGCCTTTACGTTTTACTTTAGGTAGATCTTTGTCAGTCATATAAAACTCGTTTTGCTCATATATTCGGCGGCTTGGCGACACGTGGATTCGTATCAGTTAAGCACGCCTTGTTCAGTTCGACGCACGGTATAGACCGTGCGCATCGATGTAGGCCAGGACCGCGTCGGGCACCAGGAAACGTACCGACTTACCGCTGGCCAGCAGTTGACGGATCTGGGTGGCAGAGACCGCGAGCGGTGTCTGCCAGACGAATGCAATCTGTCCGCTCGGCCCTTTCAGGGCCAGCGGGTCGCTCACCGAACGCGCTGCCAGCAGGTTGCGCAAGGCATCCGGCGGTTCGCTGTCGGCGTCCGGGCGCTGTAGCACCAGGATGTGGCAATGCTGGAGCAACTCTTCCCAGCGATGCCAAGTGGGCAGGCCGCAAAATGCGTCCCAGCCCAAAAGCAGAAAAACCTGGGTCTCGGCGGCCATTTCGGCACGCATCAACTCCAGGGTATCAATGGTGTAGGACGGTTTGTCCCGCTGCAATTCGCAGGCATCCACCACCAGCGGCGGCACTCCGGCCACCGCGCACTCGACCATCGCCAACCGGTCCTGCGCCGACACCTGCGGCGTGCCGCGATGCGGCGGGCGCGCGCTCGGCATCAAACGCAACTCATCCAGCCCCAGCGCTTCGGCGACTTCCAGCCCACCGCGCAAATGGCCGATGTGCACCGGATCGAACGTACCACCCAGGACGCCAATGCGCAGAGGGCGGGTCTCGTTGCCGGGCGGCGGCGTTGTCAGGTCGAGGTCGGTCAAGTCAGACCGTCGCCTGGCCGCGCAACTGGCCATCACCGACCACGATGTACTTCTCGCAGGTCAGTCCTTCGAGGCCCACCGGGCCGCGGGCGTGCAGCTTATCAGTAGAAATGCCGATCTCGGCACCCAATCCGTATTCAAATCCATCGGCGAAGCAGGTCGGGGTGTTGATCATCACCGACGCCGAGTCGACTTCAGCCACAAACCGCCGGGTGTCAGCGAGGTTTTCGCTGACGATCGAGTCGGTGTGGTGCGAGCCGTAATGGTTGATGTGTTCGATCGCCTGGTCCAGCCCATCAACGACGCGGATCGACAGGATCGGCGCCAGATACTCGGTATTCCAGTCGTCTTCACTGGCCGCCACGGCGTCGATGATCGCCCGGGTGCGCTCGCAGCCACGCAGCTCGACGCCTTTTTCGCGGAACTGCGCTGCCATCGACGGCAGGAAATCCTTGGCAACCGATTGATCGACCAGCAAGGTCTCCATCGCCCCGCAGATGCCATAACGGTAAGTCTTGGCGTTGAACGCGATGCGCTGGGCTTTGGGCAGATCGGCGTGGGCACTGACGTAAACGTGGCAGATGCCGTCCAGATGTTTGATCACCGGCACGCGGGCATCGCGGCTGATGCGCTCGATCAGGCCACGACCACCGCGCGGTACGATCACATCGACGTACTCGGGCATGGTGATCATCGCGCCAACGGCGGCGCGGTCAGTGGTTTCGACCACTTGCACGACGGCCGCAGGCAGTTCGGCTTCGGCCAGACCGCGCTGGATACACGCAGCAATCGCACGATTGGAATGAATCGCCTCGGAGCCACCACGCAGGATAGTCGCGTTGCCGGACTTCAGGCACAGGCTGGCAGCATCGATGGTCACGTTGGGCCGGGATTCGTAGATGATCCCGATCACACCCAGCGGCACGCGCATCTTGCCGACCTGAATTCCCGACGGGCGAAAGCTCATGTCACGGATCGCACCGACCGGATCCGGCAGCGCAGCCACCTGACGCAGGCCGACAATCATGCCGTCGATGCGCGCCGGGGTCAGCTCCAGACGTTCCAGCAATGCCGGTTCCAGACCACTGGCGCGACCGGCGGCCAGATCCTGTTCATTGGCTGCCGCAAGCTCGGCGCGAGCCGCATCCAGTGCATTGGCCGCAGCCTGCAAGGCGCGGTTTTTCTGCGCGGTGCTGGCACGGCCGATGACCCGGGAAGCTTCGCGGGCGGCGCGACCCAATCGGGTCATATAGTCAAGAACGGACTCAGTCATGGTCTGCTGGGGTCTTGGCAAAGAGGAAAGCGGCAGATTATAGCTGTCGCGTCCCGGGACTAACAGCGGTGACGGGCGGATGGTCGAAATGGACTACAAATTGCCAACGTTCAGCGGGAATTAAGACTGAAATTGTTATTATCGCGACCTCTTCAGCCCGGATAAACGTTGCCTGCCATGTCCGACCTGACCGTTGCCAGCCAAGCCGAACGCCTGCCACAAGGGCTTGCGGACAGTTTTTTCGACCGTGACTCTCAGACACTGGCGCGGGATCTGCTCGGCAAAGTCATCCGCCATCGGGTCGGTGATCTGTGGCTGAGTGCGCGAATCATCGAAACCGAGGCCTATTACTGCGCGGAAAAAGGCAGCCATGCGTCACTCGGCTATACAGAAAAGCGTAAGGCTTTGTTTCTGGATGGTGGCCACATCTATATGTATTACGCACGTGGCGGCGATTCGCTGAACTTCAGCGCGCAGGGGCCGGGCAATGCCGTACTGATCAAATCGGCTTATCCGTGGGTCGATGAAATCAGCGGCCCGGCGAGTCTGGCGCAGATGCTGTTGAACAATCCTGATGCGCAAGGTCGGCCGCGGCCATCGCAGAAGCTCTGCGCCGGGCAGACCTTATTGTGCAAGGCGCTGGGTTTGAAGGTGCCGATGTGGGACGCCAGGCGTTTTGATCATGAGCGGTTGCTGGTAGAAGATATCGGACCGGCGCCCGCGCACATCATTCAGACTACGCGCCTGGGTATTCCCCCTGGCCGTGACGAACACCTGATGTACCGCTTCGTCGACGCCGCCTACGCGCAATGGTGTACGCGGAACCCGCTGCGCCGGGGTCAGGTCGAAGGTCGGGACTATTTCCTGCTGTAAATAAAAACCCCTGTAGGAGCTGCCGCAGGCTGCGATCTTTCGCTTTGAAGATCAAAGGATCGCAGCCTGCGGCAACTCCTACAGGGGGCAATCAATGAAATGGAGTTTTTGGTATGGGCCCATGGCTCGATAGCGTGACCGGGTGGCTGGCGGCCAACCCACAGTGGCTGGCCGTCGCGGTGTTCATTGTGGCCTTTGTCGAATGCCTGGCAATTGCCGGTTTAATCGTGCCCGGCACGGTGTTGCTGTTTGCCGTTGCGGTGCTGGCCGGCAGCGGCGCACTGTCGTTGAGCGAAACCCTGTTGCTGGGTTTTCTTGGCGGGATTCTCGGCGATGTGGTCTCGTACTTCGTCGGTCGGCATTTCCACCAGAACATCCGCAGACTGCCGGGGCTGCGCCATCATCCTGAATGGATGAGCGGTGCCGAAAGCTATTTCCAACGTTACGGCATCGCCAGCCTGCTGGTCGGGCGCTTCATCGGGCCGCTGCGACCGATGCTTCCGATGGTCGCCGGCATGTGCGACATGCCCTTCCCCCGCTTCGCCGCCGTCAGTTTGCTGGCCACGGCCGGCTGGACACTGGCCTATCTGCTGCCGGGCTGGGCCACGGGCGCCGCATTCCGTCTGCCATTGCCCGAAGGTTTCTGGCTGGAAGCGGGGATCGTCGCAGGCAGCATCGCGGCGATGGTCGGCCTCAGTGTCAACAGCAGCCTGCGCCGCCATCGCCGCGCAACGGTCTGGATCAGCAGCATGAGCCTGTTGATTCTGGTTGGCCTGTTCATCGGCTTTCCGTACCTGACGGCACTCGATCAGGGCGTGATGACGCTGGTGCAGGAACATCGCCAACCGGTGCTGGATGAAATCGCGGTCACCTTCACCTTGATCGGTGAGTTCCGCAACATGCTGATGTTCAGCGCCCTGCTGACTGGCCTGTTGCTGCTGTGCCGACAGTGGCGCCACGCCATTTTCGCTGGCGGCACCCTGCTCGTCACCGCACTGGCGAACACCGCGACCAAACAGTTTTTCGCCCGTGTACGCCCGGAAGTGCTGACCGACCCTATTACCAGCTTCAGCATGCCCAGCGGCCATTCATCGGGCGCGTTCGCGCTGTTCCTGACCCTCGGCGTGCTGGCCGGGCGCGGGCAACCGCCACGCCTGCGCCTGACCTGGCTGCTGATCGCTTGCATACCCGCGCTGTCGATTGCCCTGTCGCGGGTGTATCTGGGCGCGCATTGGCCGACCGACATACTGGCCGGCGCCATGCTGGCGTCTTGCGTGTGCGCGGCGGCGTTGTGGTTGAGCCAGCGCAAAACCCCGTTGAACGCCATGCCATTCAAAGTCTGGTGGCTGGTTCTGCCAGCGCTGGTGGCGTTGTTCAGCTTTTTTGCTTTGCGCCATCTGCCCCATACCCTGGTGCGATACGCCTACTGACGACGCCGAGCCCTTCGGCGCCATCGGACATAATTTCGTCTCAGCGTCATTCTTCGCTCTCCTGGCCAGCCCCGGAGAGCGTTGTTGTCTGCCTGTCGGCAACTATTCATTCACGCACTTGGCGGCGCATTAACTTGCGTATAAAAACCGCGTTACATATCAATGGGGCAAATTCAACTTCGGCACTTTCACAATTTCACTATTCAATTAGATTGGTGCGCGAACTTCCTGAGTTATCGCTCAAAAGCATCATGAACAATCAGTGTCGTTCAATGACATCTCGACAACACTTCATGTGCCTGCGACCAGACTTTGCGTTTCAAACAATTAAATGATCGACAAGGATTTCATGCGCCCATAAACCCGCGCACCGGGCGACCAGGTCGCATGCGTCGAAGAAATTGTTTTGGCTGTAACAGGGAGTTTACCGAGTGCAACACGCCGGCACTTAGCCGCCACTTCACAGCAACCATTCAAAGGATTGAATTGTGCCAACACCTATAGACGCCGCCAGGCCGATAACACCTGAGCCAGTCATTCACGTCACACCGACCCACGCGCCGAGCGATCTGCAAAAGCCTGCGACGGGCCTGAGCGCAACGCCGCCGGGCATTCATGAATCGCCAGCCGATGGCGCCGAAAAACCCTCTTCGCGCACACTCAGATCGCTCGACAAACGTTTGGGCGCCTTGCGCATCGGTGAGTTCGCCATCACCCGTGTCGAGCTTCAGGCCATGGGCGCCACAATCGCCGGGCATGTGATCAGCGCAGACAACACGGACCTCAAGACACCCGACCAGGCGTTTCTCGACGCACTGGGCTTCAACCCGGACACCGTCGAGGCCCGGATCAAATCTGTCGCGCAGGCGGACAACACCACTGCCAGCTTCTTCTTCGAACTAGCGTGCAAACGCTCCATCGGTGCGCCGCCAGTGTTCAGCGCCGCCGAGCCGCTGGCGCCTGGCAGCCCGATGGAGCGCTTCGGCAGACTCGTCAATGCCGCGCAGAAAATCGATATTCAGCGCGTCGACGACGCTAGCCATTGGCCTACATGGGTCAGCAAAACCAGAAGCTCCATTTTCAATGGCGCGGGGGTCGGCCTGCAGGCTTACGGAATCTACAGCGGCATGGCCGGGATCGCGGACGCGATCAAGACCGGCGACTGGGGCGAAGCCGCGTTCAACGCCGGAGCTGTTGGCACGGAGCTTGGCTCACTGATCATCGAGCGCGGCCTGAGCAAGACCGGCGAAGCGATGCTCAAGAGCAACGGAGTGGTTTTCCAGCGTTTCTCCACGACGTCGGCGGGCAAGGTGCTGGGCCGCGGTGCCGGCTTGTTCGCCAGCGCCATCACCCTGCCCTTCGATGTGATCGGCGCGGTGAAATCATTCAACGCTGCGGCGGCGGCCCAGGGCAAGGAAGCCCAGGATCACTACGTCGGCGGCGCGCTGAGCGCGGCCAGTGCCGGGGTCAGTATTATCCTCGGCCTCGCGGCGCTGGCCGGCTTCGGCAACATCGCAGGTCCCGTGGGCATTCTGGCGGCGGGTGTGCTGGTGCTGGGTGCGGAGATCTACCGCGCTGCGCGGATCGTTGACGATATCGACGACTACATCGAATTGAGCGCGCACGAACGGCTGCGCTCCGGCTGGTTCGCCAGCGTGCGCAAGGAGCTCGACCAGGACGTGCTGGATCGCTACAAGGTTGCCAAGACCCAGAGCGACCACAGTCGGCAGGTCGAGCGCTCCGCCAGAGAGTTGCTCGACGGCGCCTACCGCGACTACGTCGAGCAGGTGATCAACGGCAGTTACAGCGTCAGCCTGCAACCGGTGAAACTCTGGAAGCACCAATGGAATGCGGGCGCGGGCGAACAACCGTTCAAGATCAGCCATGAACCGGTGGTGCAGGAAACCGCCGATGTCATCGATGCCCGCGATGGCCTGCCGCAGAATCTTGGCGGCGTGGTGACGGGCACCCTGGGAGACGACAAGGGCATCCTGTGGCGCCTGGGGGATGGCGAGGACACGATCACCGGCGTGAAGGCCAAATCGAATTTCTTCATATATCGCGCAGACGCAAAAAACCTCGTTGGCGGCGACAAGGCCGACGAATTCCACTACGAGGTGACCCACGCCGAACTGGAGCGGGAATTGCCACCGGCAGCCATCAGCAATCTTGACGGGGGCGAAGGCTCCGACCTGCTCTCCTTCACTTCCAGGCGTCCTGCCACGGATACTCGCCAGCAAGGTTACGACGTCAATCTGCACAGCGGCGAAGTCAGCTTGCGCGGCGCCGGGGCGACGGACACCTTGATCAAGGTTGCCCAGACTACTGGCCTCGAGAACGTCTCGACATTGACCGCAGGCGCGAGTCGGGTTACCGGCAGTGACGTTGCCAATCGGATTAGTGCCAACGGCATGGATACAGTGGACGCCGCCGCAGGCGACGACACCATCCTCATCCGTGGTACGCACTGCCGCGTGAACGGCGGCGCCGGCAGGGATCGTTACTTCATCACCGCCAGCAGCGCGGAGGTAACCATTATCGAGGATGCCGGGCAGTCGAGCCTGATCGAACTAGACTGGCCGCTGGCGACCATTCAGCGCTGGCAGATCATCGGCACGTCACTGGAGGTGCGTTCCTTGCGCGGCGAAGATGGCGAGCTGCCCGAGCACGTCCTGACCGTCGAAAACGTTTACCGGGAACTGGCCAGCCAGCGCTTGATCAACCATCAGCAACTGCTGTTCAAGACCCGCGACGGTTATGAACTGCTCCCGGTCCTGCCCGCCTCGCTCAATGACGCCGACGACCATGACGTGCAGGTGGCGCTGACTGTAGCGGGCCGGCAACCATCCGCCCTGGGCATCCTCAATGGCGGAAAAGTGCAGATCGCCAACACCAGCCCCAGGCAATATTTCGTCCCCCAGGGCGATGGCAAGATCGTCTTCGACGCAACTGCCACCCGGAAGACGGCTACCATCGTTTATCTCGACTGTAACCATGCAGACGTGGGCGACACGTACATCAACTACAACATTGATGTCCGCCATGGGGTGTCGGGCTATTCGTCACTCATTTACAGCAACATCAACCTGAGCCTGTTCATTCCCAACCGGGTGATCAACTTCGTCGGTGTCATCAGCGAGCGACACGCCGCCACATTCAATAGCGGTAGTGGCATTCTCACCAATGGCTTGCACATGGCCAATGAGGTCGTGCTGGTCTTCCGTGATGGCAAATCCTGCCGGTTGGTTGCGCCAAGGCTGGAGTATGCGCAGGACGTAAAACGCGCAGGCTTGCAGGGAAAAAATGCTCGCGACTGCCTGAAACTGCGCCATGGGCACTATTTCTTCCACGCGCCGAGGATCACCGAGCAGAGCTTGCTCCCGGCGCATAACGCCAGGATCGAGATCAAGGCAGACACACCTCAAGGCATTTACGCACTGCAAGGTCAGAGTGCCGAGTACGAGGTCTTCCCTGCCAGCAACGCGATGATCAGCCTGGCAACACCAGGTGCCGAGGCGAAAACCGCGAATGCCTCGAGCTGGACGATTCACACCGCAAACATGAAGGAAACGATCACGGGCAACGAGATACGCCTGGAGGGCACGACTCTACATGTGGGAACCGTCATCATCACGCTACCCAACATCGAAGCCGCTGATGTTCCGGTCGAGTCGGTTCATGTAGTCACCTCCAGCGGCAATGTCTATGAAATCAACCTTGTGTTCGAAATGCTGCAACTGCACGAAGTCAATGCGCAGGCTTACAGCAGCGTCAAAGCGTTAAGTGAAGACCTCGGGGCACACCGCAAACGCCAGCAACTGGCGGGGGTGGTCAGGGTTCGCAATATCTTCACCGACAAGGCTGTCGGCGCGAACGTGTTGTACAACGCCACGCACGATTACTGGAGTGTCGACAACCCGCCGGGTTACCGCATCGCCGCCGAAGACCTCAGCATCGATCTTGAATCGATCAGCTTGCCGCGCGTCACCGACAAATAAAAACGACCATCACGCGAACAACTCACCTTGCAGTTCATCGAGCAGCGCCTGGATAGCATCCAGTCGCTGCTGCGGATCGTCGAGTTGCAGCAGATCAATCTTGTCTTCTTCGGCGAATGGCAGCAGGTAGGCCAGCTGATTGGCCAATGACTGCTGGCCGTGCGCCTCGGTGCCCATGTTCAACGCCTCGACCATCGGGTGCTCGGCCAGCGCCTTGAGCAGTGCCACCAGATCGGCGTCTTCGTCCTGCAAGGGTTGCTCGGGTTCATCGTCCAGCCACTCGACGTCGGCGAGGATCAACTGGTCGCGCTGCACTTCGGTGCGCAACACATGGAAACGCCGCCCGCCTTGTACGCGAATGCCCAGCAAGCCGTTTTCCTGCTGCTGGAAATCGGTGATCCGCGCTTCACACCCCACCAGCGCGTAACCCGCGGGAGCGATACCGACTTCAAGGCCATCGAGAATGCACACCACGCCAAAGCCGCCACCCTGTTTCATGCAGCGGCCAATCATGTCCAGGTAGCGCGCCTCGAAGATCTGCAGGTCGAGGTTGCAGCCGGGAAACAGCACTGTGTTCAACGGAAAAAGCGCCAGACTCATAGACATTTCCTTACACCACCATCGACACCGCCAACGGCAGGAACACCGCCGTGGCCACGCCCATCAGACTCATTGCCAACGCCGCGAAGGCGCCGGTCTCATCACTCTCCTGCATCGCCACCGCCGTGCCGACGGCATGCGCGGTCATGCCCAGCGCCATGCCGCGTGCTTCGGGGCTGTGCACGCCGAGGCGGGTCAACAGCGCCGGGCCGAAGATCGCACCGATGACCCCGGTGATCAGCACGAACACCGCCGCCAGCGCCGCCACGCCACCGATCTGCTCGGCCACCAGCATCGCAATCGGCGAGGTCACTGACTTCGGCGCCATGGTCATCAGGATCATGTGATCAGCACCGAACCACCCCCCCAGCAAGACGCCCATGCCCGTGGCGACCACTCCACCTATCACTAGCGTAGTAAAAATCGGCCAGAACAATTGGCGAATGCGCCGCAGATTGAGATACAGCGGCACTGCCAGCGCTACCGTCGCCGGGCCGAGCAGAATGCTGAGGATCTCGGTGCTCTTGCGGTACTCGGCGTACGTCAGGCCGCAGCCGACCAGTACACCGATCACCAACAGCATGGAGACCAGCACCGGCTGCAAAAAGATCCAGCGCGTTTTCTCGAACGCCGCCAGCACCAGTTGATAGGCACCAAGGGTGATGCCGATGCCGAACAGCGGATGGTGAATCACCGACGCCCAGGCGCCGTGCCAATCAAAGAGCATCAGGACTCCTCCGACGGCTGTGCGTGACGCTTGGCCAGGCGTTGCATCAACACACCGGCGAAGGCCATCGAGAGAATCAGCGACACCACCAGCGCACCGACAATCGCCCAGAAATCGGCGGCAATCGCCGTGGCGTAAACCATCACGCCCACCGCGGGCGGCACCAGCAGTAACGGCAGATAACGCAACAGGCTGCCGGCCGCCAGATTCAACGGCTCGCCGACTTCACCGCGAATAATCAGGAATACCAGCAACAGCAGCAGACCGATGATCGGCCCCGGCAGCACCGGCAAGAGCAAATGATTGAGTGCCGTGCCGAGCAATTGGAACAGCACCAGCAGGGTCAGGCCTCGTAACAACATCTGACATCTCCGACAAAAAGCGCCCGGCATTATAAGCATGCCCGCGCTATGGATCGGCATTCGCCAAAAGCATGGTCGGTTGACCTGAGCAAATTGCCATGATGATCTACAGTGGTTCGCAGGGCGGTCAAATCCCCCACCTGAAAAACTATAAAACAGATGAACCCAAGGAGAGTCTCAATGCCCTATGTTCCAGTTGCAGAGCTCAAAGATTATGTCGGCAAGGAACTCGGACGTTCCGAATGGCTCACCATCGATCAGGAACGCATCAACCTGTTCGCCGAAGCCACCGGTGATTTTCAGTTCATTCACGTCGACCCGGTCAAAGCCGCGCAAACGCCTTTTGGCAGCACCATTGCCCACGGTTTCCTGTCGTTGTCACTAATGCCCAAACTGATGGAAGACATCCTGATCCTGCCCGAAGGCGTGAAGATGGTCGTCAACTACGGTCTGGACAGTGTGCGTTTCATCCAGCCCGTGAAGGTCAATTCGAAAGTCCGACTCAAGGTCGACATGGTTGAAGTGACCGAGAAAAAACCTGGCCAGTGGCTGCTCAAAGCCACCGCGACACTTGAGATAGAAGGCTCGGACAAACCGGCCTACATCGCTGAACCGCTGTCGCTCTGCTTCGTTTAAGCGCCGGGATGCGAAGCGGCGCACGCTGTTTCGCATCTGCTTCCCCTGAGCGGCTGTATAAGGTCACATAGCTGCGGCATACTCGGTCGCCTAATTGCCCGGATCCCGCTATGCGCTCACTCGCTTGTCTTGCACCCCTTGCCTTGACCCTGTTGCTTGCCGCTTGCGGCGACGGCGAATCGCTGTTGCCCCCGGATGCGCGCCTGCCGGACGGCGGACGCTATCGCGGCGAGTTGGTCGATGGCTTGCTGCAAGGTCAGGGACGTGTCGACTACCCCAACGGCAGCTGGTACGCCGGGCAGTTCGACAAGGGGCAGTGGCATGGGCAGGGCGAATGGCATGGCAGTAATGGCGAGATCTATCGCGGCCAGTTCCAGCAGGGATTGTTCGACGGTCAGGGCAGCCTGACCACCAATGCCAGCAGTTACACCGGCGGCTTCAAACAGGGCCGGCGTGACGGCGAAGGCACGTTGAAAGAAAACGCCATGACCTACCGTGGCGAATTCAAGGCTGATCAATATTCCGGGCTCGGCCGTCTCGAAATGGATGACGGCAGCTCTTATCAAGGCCAGTTCGCCCACGGCAAACCCAATGGCGAAGGCCAGCGCGGTGATTCCAGCGGCAACTCGTTCACCGGCCATTTCGTCAACGGTCAGCTTGAAGGCAACGGTACGTTCAACAGCGCTGACGGCGACATCTATGTCGGTGGCTTCAAGAACAACCAACTGCACGGCAAGGGCCGCTACGAAAACGCCGACGGCGATGTCTGGCTGGGCCAGTTCAAGGAAGGCGCGCTGACCGGCAAGGGCGAATTGATAGGCGCCGACGGTAGCCATTACATCGGTTCGTTCAGCGACTGGCGCTTCAGCGGTCAGGGTCGCTTGAACCTGTCCGATGGCAGCTTTTATATCGGCGGATTCGACAACGACAGTTATTCGGGGCGCGGCACGCTGGTGCTCACCGACGGCAGTGTCATGAGCGGCACCTGGATCAACGGCCAGCGTGTGCGTGATGCCGATGGCAAATTGCTGCCCGACACCCTCGAACTCGGCCTGCTCGCTCAGGGCCGTTTGCTTGATGAGGCATTGGCGGCGATTCCGCCCTCGACGCCTGCGGTCGAGTTGTACACCCTGACCCTCGGCGGCGACGGCAAGCAGAGCGTGTTCCTGCGCGAATCCGACTACGTCGCCAACATGCTCAATACGCGTTTCAGCGCGCACGGCCAGATTCGTCTGGTCAACCACCGCGACCACCTCGGCGACCGACCGATGGCCACTCGAGAGAACCTGCGCCGCGCTGCACTGACCCTGGCCGAACGCAGTGGTCCGGAAGATTTGCTGTTCATCTACCTGACCAGCCACGGCACCGCCGAACATGAGCTGGTGCTCGACCAGCCGCGCATGGAACTGGCCGACCTGCCCGCCGACGAACTCGCCGCCGTGCTCGCGCCGCTGAAAAACCGCGACAAGATCATCGTGATTTCCGCGTGTTACTCCGGCGGTTTCATCCCGGCGCTAAAAGACGAACGCACGCTGATCATGACCGCCTCGCGCGCTGATCGCGTGTCCTTCGGCTGCTCCGAAGAAGCCAACTTCACCTACTTCGGCGATGCGCTGTTCGCCCAGGCATTGAACCAGACCGACGATCTGGAGCAAGCCTTCAAACTGGCCAGGGCCACCGTCGCCGAGCGTGAACTGGCGGACAATTTCGAAGCCTCGGAGCCGCAGATCTGGGCACCGAAAACCGTGCTGTCGCACTGGCAGCAACTGCGTAAACAGCAAGCGCGAAAAGCTTTGCAAAGTGCTGCGTTGAACGACGGAGCGATAAAGAGCAACTAAGCTGAACAGTATCAAGGGAGAGACACTATGTACTTGACGCCTCAGCACGTATTGCTTGCCGGTGCCACCGGTTTGACCGGTGAACATCTACTCGACCGTTTGCTCAACGAGCCAACGATTTCTCGCGTCCTCGCCCCCTCCCGTCGGCCACTGGCCGAGCATCCGCACCTGGAAAACCCGGTCGGCGACCCACAGGCCTTTCTGCCGCAGCTCAGCGGTCGCGTCGACATCGCCTATTGCTGCCTCGGCACCACCATCAAACAGGCCGGCTCCGAAGCGGCGTTTCGCGCAGTCGATCTGGACATGGTGGTGGCGTTTGCCAAGCGCGCGCGGGAGATGGGTGCGCGGCATCTGATCGTGATCAGCGCCATCGGCGCCGATCCGAAATCGTCGGTTTTCTACAACCGGGTCAAAGGTGAAATGGAGCAGGCATTGCGTGCGCAAGACTGGCCGCAACTGACCATTTGCCGGCCGTCGCTGTTGCTCGGCGAACGTTCCGAACCACGCTTGGGCGAGCAGCTTGCTGCGCCGTTTTCGAAGTTGATTCCGGGTAAATACCGGGGAATCGAAGCGTGCCAACTGGCCCGGGCAATGTGGCGGCTGGCGCTGGAGGAGCAGGATGGGGTTCGGGTGATCGAATCGGATGAACTGAGGAAACTGGGCAAATAATCTGAAATCGCAATCGCCAGCAGGCTGGCGATGGAGTGCGCAGCACTCCCGGGATCAAAAGATCGCAGCCTTCGGCAGCTCCTGCATGGATCTTAATTTCACCCTGTAGGAGCTGCCGAAGGCTGCGATCTTTTGATCTTTACATCCCGCCAGTCGCCTGAAACCCCACGCCGATCACGGTCAGTAGCGACAACGGCAACAGCAGCGTATCCAGCAAAGCACTCGCCGGCAGGTCCACACCCGGATAACTCGGCGCCTCGGCACCGAATCGATCCATCGCACAACACCCGCCATTCAACGCATACAAATCCAGCCGCGTACCGGAATACACCACCGGCGCCCCCGGTTTGGCCGCGTCCAGCGTGCGCACAGTGGCGCACCCGGCCAGTTGCAGCGCCAGCACAATCACCAGCAGCTTATTCATCGCTGCTCAAATGATGCTCACCCCAACGCGGCAGCATGTCCTGCGGGATGCCCAGCAGATTGAGAATCCGCGCGACGACGAAATCGATCAGGTCATCGATAGTCTGCGGCTGATGATAGAAACCGGGTGAGGCCGGCAGAATCGTCACGCCCATGTTCGACAGTTTGAGCATGTGCTCCAGATGAATGCTTGAATACGGCGCCTCGCGCGGCACCAGAATCAACTGGCGACGCTCCTTCAAGGTGACGTCGGCTGCGCGTTCGATCAGGTTGTTGCAGGCACCCGTCGCGATGGCCGACAGCGTCCCGGTCGAGCACGGCACAACCACCATCGCCGCTGGCGCGCCAGAGCCCGAGGCCACCGGCGACATCCAGTCTTCCTTGCCGTACACGCGGATCTGCCCGGCGGCGGCCCCGGTGTATTCGGTCAGGAACGCCTGCATCATCTGCGGTTTGGGCGGCAGCGAGACGTCGGTTTCGGTGGCCATCACCAGTTGCGCGGCTTTGGAGATCAGGAAGTGCACCTCGCGATCTTCCCGCACCAGACAATCGAGCAGGCGCAAACCGTACTGCGCGCCCGATGCACCTGTCATCGCCAGCGTGATGCGCTCCGGGCCGCCGTTCTGCGCAAAAGTGTTCATTGCAGCGCCTCGGCGAGTTTGCCGTGCAGGCCGCCGAAGCCGCCGTTGCTCATGATCACCACGTGAGTGCCGGGCTGAGCCTGGCTTTTCACGCGTTCGATGATGCCTTCCAGCGTATCGCTGACAATCGACGGCACCTTGCACAGCGCAGCGGTGGCGGCCAGATCCCAGCCAAGGTTGGCCGGGGCGTACCAGATCACCTGATCGGCATCGTTCACGCTGTCCGGCAAACCGTCACGGTGCGCGCCGAGTTTCATCGAGTTGGAGCGTGGCTCGATGATCGCGATCAACGGTGCATCACCGATGCGCTTGCGCAGGCCATCAAGCGTGGTGGCGATCGCCGTCGGGTGATGGGCGAAATCGTCGTAGATGGTGATGCCGCGCACTTCCGCGACTTTTTCCATCCGACGCTTGACGTTCTTGAACGCGCTCAACCCGGCGATGCCCATCGACGGCACCACCCCCACATGACGCGCAGCCGCCAGCGCAGCAAGGGCGTTGGCGACGTTGTGCTGGCCAGTCAATTCCCACTCGACCGTGCCTTGGGACACACCTTCGAACATCACTTCAAAGGCCGAGCCGTCTTCGCTGAGCAATTTGACCTGCCACTGACCGCCAGCACCGGTGGTTTGCACCGGGGTCCAGCAGCCCATCTCGATTACCCGCTGCAAGGCAGGCTCGGTGGTCGGATGGATCACCAGGCCTTCGCTCGGGATGGTGCGCACCAAATGGTGGAATTGCCGTTCGATGGCCGGCAAATCGGGGAAGATGTCTGCGTGATCGAACTCAAGATTGTTGAGGATCGCGGTGCGCGGGCGGTAGTGCACGAACTTCGAACGCTTGTCGAAGAAAGCGCTGTCGTACTCGTCGGCCTCGATCACGAAAAACGGCGTACCGCCCAAACGTGCGGACACCGAGAAGTTCTGCGGCACGCCCCCGATCAGGAAACCCGGGCTCATGCCGGCGTGCTCCAGCACCCAGGCGAGCATGCTGCTGGTGGTGGTTTTGCCATGGGTGCCGGCAACGGCCAGCACCCAGCGACCTTGCAGCACGTGATCAGCCAGCCACTGCGGGCCAGAGACGTACGGCAGGCCTTTGTTCAGCACATATTCCACCGCCGGATTACCGCGCGACATGGCATTACCGATCACCACCAGATCCGGCGCCGGATCGAGCTGAGCCGGATCGTAGCCCTGCGTCAGCTGAATGCCTTGGGCCTCGAGCTGCGTGCTCATCGGCGGATAGACGTTGGCGTCGGAGCCGGTCACGTGATGGCCCAGCTCTTTGGCCAGAACCGCCATCGAGCCCATGAAAGTCCCGCAGATACCCAGAATATGAATGTGCATAGTCGACCTCGTAAAACATGGCCGCAGGTTAGCGTAGGGAGGGGGAAATCGCACCTTGTGTTTCGCCTTTGCCGACGCCTTCGCGAGCAGGCTCGCTCCCACAAGGTTGGCGCTAACCCTGTGGGAGCGAGCCTGCTCGCGAACGGTGCGGCGCGGTTTAGCGGGCAATCCCGTGTTTACGCAGCTTTCTATAGAGGGTATTGCGACTGACCCCAAGCTGCTGCGCCGTCTGCGTCATATGCCAGCGTTGCTGTTCCAGGGCATTCAGCAACGCCAACCGCTCGGCATCCTCCAGCGGATGTTCGGATGAGCAAACCTCCAACACCTGTGGCCGCACCTGCCGAATCATCGCCGGCAAATCCTCCAGACCGATCCGCCCCTCATCACACAACGCCGCCAGCGTGCGCAGGACATTACGCAACTGCCGCACATTCCCCGGCCAGTTGAACGCCAACAAGGCCTGCCGCGCCAGCTCTTCAATCAGGATCGTTTCCCCGCTCGCCTCCTCGGCCAGCAGGAAGTCCAACAGTTGCGATTTATCACTGCGCTCACGCAACGCCGGCAACGCCACTTCCAGGCCGTTGAGCCGGTAATACAGATCCTCGCGAAAACTGCCGTTCTCGACTCGCTCCAGAAGATTGCGGTGAGTCGCACTGATGATCCGCACGTTGACAGCTTCCGGCTCGCCGCCGATCGGCACCACTTGCCGGTCCTCAAGCACGCGCAAGAGACGGGTCTGCAAGGCCAACGGCATGTCGCCGATTTCATCAAGGAACAATGTGCCGCCATCGGCCTGCTGAAGTTTGCCGCGCATGCCGTCCTTGCGCGCGCCGGTAAAACTGCCTCCGCGATAGCCGAACAGCTCACTTTCGATCAGGCTTTCAGGAATCGCCGCGCAATTGAGGGCAACGAAGGCTTTGCTCGCGCGTTGACTGGCCTGATGCACAGCTTTGGCGAAAGCCTCTTTGCCGGAGCCCGTTTCACCATTGATCAACAGCGGCACATCACGCTCGAAAACCCGCAGGGCTTTGCGAAAGTCCGCCTGCAACGCCGCGTCACCGAGACAAATCCCCGACAGGCGCGCAGCCTGCGCCACGACCGGCGCGGGCATGATCGGCGTCGTTTTGCGCGACTCGCCGCGCAACACCGCAAACAGATTTCGCCCGTCACGGGTGCGTAATGGCCAACTCGCGCTGGCATTGGCACTAGCACGACCGAGCAATTCATCCAGCGAACAATCGAAAAACGCCTCGACGGGTTTACCGAGCAATCCACCGCGGATGTGCCCAAGCAGGTTCAGCGCACTCTGGTTGACTGCACTGATCCGCCCTTCTCCATCAAATGCCAGCAGCCCTTCGCTGAACAGCCCGACGGACTCGGCCTGTAAATGAAAGCGCAGCAACCATTGATTATCGAAACAGCGCAGGAAGTAGCAGCTCTCGATCATCTTCGCCGACAGATTGACCAGCGCCATGGTGTGGAACTGGCTCTGCCGCGAGACGTCGTGACGTGCCGAGGACACATCAAGCACCGCCAGCAATTCGCCGTGCGGATCGAACACCGGGCTCGCCGAGCAGGTCAGGCCGGTGTGGCGCCCGCGGAAATGTTCATCCTGATGAATGGTCAGCGCCTGGCGTTCAACCAGGCAAGTGCCGATGCCATTGGTACCTTCACAGGCTTCGCTCCAGTCGGCGCCGAGCCAGAGGCCGGCACGCTCGAAAATCTTGCGTTCGGCCGGCGCGGTAACGCAGTTGAGGATCACCCCACGGGCATCGGTCAGCAGCACCGCGTGTCCGGCACCGGAGAGTTGCTGATGCAGGCTGCTCATTTCATTGCCGGCAATCTGCAACACCTGTTGCAGGCGCTCGCGGCTTTCAAGAACGCGGCCATGTTCGAGCACGGTAGGCGCCATGCTCAGCGCTGGGTCGAGGTGATAGTCCTCAACACAGCGCAGCCACGAGCGGGCTATCGACGGATCGGCTCCCGGCCCGTGCAGATGCGGTTTGCCCTGGGTAACGGTGAGCACCTGTTGGGCATGGCGACTCAAATGATTGTTGTGCATTTCTTATTGTTCTCCCCGAAGCTCGACGGCCCAATGCTGAGGTGACGCCCAGCATCCTCCAGCCAACCAGCGTTTGCAATGCTGGCAAGACTGCCCGGTCACTGGCTGTGCCAAAAGCGGTACAAACTGTCACTCAGCCTGTACCGAAACCGTCACAGCTGCGATCCGCCCGTCCGACAGAAACCACGCAACGCCTTGATTTACATGACCCGCACGGCGGTGGCCCGACCTTTGCTCTACGCTTATAGCAAGCGCACTTGCGCGTTTCTCTAATAAGTACAAAGCCAAGGAGAACATCATCATGCGTTACGCTCACCCCGGCACTGAAGGCGCCAAAGTCTCGTTCAAGAGCAAGTACGGTAACTACATCGGCGGCGAGTTCGTCGCGCCTGTCAAAGGTCAGTACTTCACCAACACTTCGCCAGTCAATGGCCAACCGATTGCCGAATTCCCCCGCTCCACTGCCGAAGACATCGACAAGGCACTGGATGCCGCCCACGCCGCCGCTGACGCCTGGGGTGCAACCTCGGTGCAGGCGCGTTCGCTGGTCCTGCTGAAAATCGCCGACCGTATCGAACAGAACCTCGAACTGCTGGCGATCACCGAAACCTGGGACAACGGCAAAGCCATCCGCGAAACCCTAAATGCCGATATCCCGCTGGCTGCCGACCACTTCCGCTACTACGCCGGTTGCATCCGCGCTCAGGAGGGCAGCGCAGCCGAAATCGACGGCAACACCGTGGCTTATCACATCCATGAACCACTGGGCGTAGTCGGCCAGATCATCCCGTGGAATTTCCCGATCCTGATGGCCGCCTGGAAACTCGCGCCAGCGCTGGCGGCGGGAAACTGCGTGGTGCTCAAGCCTGCCGAGCAAACGCCGCTGGGTATTTCCGTGCTGGTCGAACTGATCGGCGATCTGCTGCCGCCGGGCGTGCTGAACGTTGTGCAGGGCTTCGGCAAAGAAGCCGGCGAAGCGCTGGCGACCAGCAAACGCATCGCCAAGATTGCCTTTACCGGCTCGACGCCGGTTGGCTCGCACATCATGAAATGCGCTGCTGAAAACATCATTCCGTCCACCGTGGAACTGGGCGGCAAATCGCCGAACATCTTCTTCGAAGACATCATGCAGGCCGAACCAACCTTCATCGAGAAAGCTGCCGAAGGTCTGGTGCTGGCGTTCTTCAACCAGGGCGAGGTCTGCACCTGCCCTTCTCGCGCACTGGTTCAGGAATCGATCTACGACGAGTTCATGGCCGTCGTGATGAAGAAAGTCCTGCAAATCAAACGTGGCGATCCGTTGGACACCGACACCATGGTTGGCGCCCAGGCGTCCGAGCAGCAATTCGACAAGATCCTGTCCTACCTGGAAATCGCCAAGGGCGAAGGCGCGGAGCTGCTGACCGGCGGCAAAGTGGAAAAACTCGAGGGCAATCTGTCGACCGGCTATTACATCCAGCCGACCCTGCTCAAAGGCACCAACAAGATGCGCGTGTTCCAGGAAGAAATCTTCGGCCCGGTGGTGAGCATCACCACGTTCAAGGACGAAGCCGAAGCCCTGGCCATCGCCAACGACACCGAGTTCGGCCTCGGCGCCGGCCTGTGGACCCGCGACATCAACCGCGCCTACCGCATGGGCCGGGCTATCAAGGCCGGTCGCGTCTGGACCAACTGCTATCACCTGTACCCGGCGCACGCCGCGTTCGGCGGCTACAAGAAGTCCGGCGTTGGTCGTGAAACCCACAAAATGATGCTCGATCACTATCAGCAGACCAAGAACCTGCTGGTGAGCTACGACATCAATCCGCTGGGCTTCTTCTAAAGCATCAGGGCGAGGCAGGTATTCCTGGCTCGCCCTTTCGACCGCTTTCGCGAGCAGACTCGCTCTCACAGGGAATTGCGTGCCCCGCAATGCTCGACCCGACACACATCCAGTGTGGGAGCGAGCCTGCTCGCGAAAGCGATGTGCGATTCAACCCATGGTCCCTGGCTCTGCAACTGGGCCAATAAAACAATAAAAATGGTGAACCCTATGCCTATCGAATCCCCCGCTGGCGCTCCGGCGACCGGCTCATCCGTCGACTTTGAAAAAGTCGGCTCGGACTACTTCCAACAACGCGAATTGAAAAAAGGCGCCGCCGGCTGGGTTCTGCTGGTGGGGCTTGGCGTCGCGTATGTGATCTCAGGCGACTATGCAGGCTGGAACTTCGGCTTGGCGCAGGGCGGTTGGGGCGGGATGTTCCTCGCGACGCTGCTGATGGCCACCATGTATCTGTGCATGTGTTTTTCCCTGGCCGAACTGTCCTCGATGATTCCCACCGCCGGTGGCGGCTACGGCTTTGCCCGCAGCGCGTTCGGCCCGTGGGGCGGCTTCCTGACCGGGACCGCGATCCTTATCGAATACGCCATCGCACCCGCCGCAATTGCCGTGTTCATCGGCGCCTATTGCGAGTCGCTGTTCGGCATCGGCGGCTGGATGATTTATCTGGCGTTCTACATCATTTTTATCGCCATCCACATCTTCGGGGTCGGCGAAGCATTGAAGCTGATGTTCGTCATCACTGCCGTCGCCGCGCTGGCGCTCGGCGTGTTCCTGGTGGCGATGGTGCCGCACTTCGACGTCGCCAACCTGCTCGACATCCCGGTGACCAGTGCTGCCGGCGCCAGCCCTTTCCTGCCGTTCGGCTATGTCGGCGTCTGGGCGGCGATTCCTTACGCGATCTGGTTTTTCCTCGCCGTTGAGGGCGTGCCGTTGGCTGCCGAAGAAACCAAAAACCCGAAACGTGACCTGCCACGCGGACTCATCGGCGCCATGCTGGTGCTGCTGGCCTTTGCCCTGCTGATCCTGATCGTCGGGCCTGGTGGTGCGGGTGCCAATTCGCTGCTGACGTCGGGCAACCCGCTGGTTGAAGCGCTGAGCAAAGCCTATGGCGGCTCGACCTGGATGGGCGGTTTCGTCAATCTCGTGGGCCTGGCCGGGTTGATCGCCAGTTTCTTCTCGATCATCTATGCCTACTCGCGGCAGATTTTCGCCTTGTCGCGCGCAGGTTACCTGCCGCGAAAACTCTCCCAGACCAACAAAAGCAAGGCGCCAGTGCTGGCGCTGATCATTCCAGGGATCATCGGTTTTGGTCTGTCGCTGACCGGCCAGGGCGACCTGCTGATTCTGGTCGCGGTGTTCGGCGCGACCATTTCCTATGTACTGATGATGGCGGCGCACATCACGCTGCGCATCCGCCGCCCCAAAATGGATCGGCCGTACCGCACGCCTGGCGGCATTTTCACCTCCGGCGTGGCGCTGGTGCTGGCTTGCATCGCCGTCATCGCGGGTTTCCTGGTCGACCCACGGGTCGTGATCGGCGCCGCTATCATCTATGGAGTGTTAATTGCTTACTTTGCTTTCTACAGTCGACATCACTTGGTAGCAGGTACGCCGGAAGAAGAATTCGCGGCGATTCAGAACGCTGAAAAAGCCCTGCACTGACTGCCGAAAACCACGGCGCAGGACAGACCTGCGCCGTCACGGAGAATTCTGTATGGCGAGTTTCGCTCACACGGTCGGCGCCCAGACCTACCGCTTCGACAGCCTCAAGGACGTCATGGCCAAGGCCAGCCCGGCGCGTTCCGGAGACTTTCTCGCGGGTGTCGCCGCACTCAACGACGGCGAGCGCGTGGCCGCGCAAATGGCGCTGGCCGACATTCCGCTGACACATTTCCTACAGGAAGCACTGATTCCTTACGAAGCCGATGAAGTCACCCGGCTGATCATCGACACTCATGACAAACCGGCCTTCGCCGTGGTCAGCCACCTCACCGTCGGTGGTTTTCGCGACTGGCTGCTCAGCGACGCCGCTGACGAAACCAGTCTGCGAGCCCTTGCCCCTGGCCTGACTCCGGAAATGGTCGCCGCCGTGTCGAAGATCATGCGCGTGCAGGATCTGGTGCTGGTGGCGCAGAAGATCCGCGTGGTCACAAAGTTTCGCGGCACTCTCGGTCTGCACGGGCGCCTGTCGACCCGCCTGCAACCGAATCACCCCACCGATGAGCCCTCCGGCATCGCCGCGAGCATTCTCGACGGCCTGCTGTACGGCAACGGCGACGCGATGATCGGTATCAACCCGGCCACCGACAGCATCGCCTCAATCTGCGCGATGCTGGAAATGCTCGACGCGATCATCCAGCGCTACGACATCCCGACTCAGGCCTGCGTGCTGACCCACGTCACGACCTCCATCGAGGCGATCAACCGTGGCGTGCCGTTGGATCTGGTATTCCAGTCGATCGCAGGCACCGAGGCGGCCAATGCCAGTTTTGGCATCAATCTGAATGTGTTGCAGGAAGGCTACGACGCCGGATTAAGCCTGAACCGCGGCACCCTCGGGCAAAACCTGATGTATTTCGAAACAGGGCAAGGCAGCGCCTTGTCGGCCAACGCTCACCACGGCGTCGATCAACAGACCTGCGAGACAAGAGCCTACGCCGTGGCGCGACATTTCAAGCCGTTCCTGGTGAACACCGTCGTAGGATTTATCGGCCCGGAATACCTCTACAACGGCAAACAGATCATCCGCGCCGGCCTCGAAGACCACTTCTGCGGCAAGTTGCTCGGCGTGCCGATGGGTTGCGACATCTGCTACACCAACCACGCCGAAGCCGATCAGGACGACATGGACACCCTGCTGACCCTGCTCGGTGTGGCGGGGATCAACTTCATCATGGGCATCCCCGGCTCCGACGACATCATGCTCAACTACCAGACCACCTCGTTCCACGACGCGCTCTACGCGCGCCAGACTCTGGGCCTGAAACCAGCCCCGGAATTTGAACAGTGGCTGGCGAACATGGGCATCTTCACCCAGGCGGACGGTAAGGTCCGCTTCGGCAACAACCTGCCGCCGGCCTTCCGCCAGGCCTTGGCGCAACTGGGATAAGCCTGATGGATAAACCGCCTGTCGACCCACAAAACCCATGGCTGGAACTGCGTCGCCTGACGCCGGCGCGAATCGCCCTCGGCCGCACCGGCACCAGCCTGCCAACCAGTGCGCAACTGGATTTCCAGTACGCCCACGCTCAGGCGCGGGATGCGGTGCATCTGCCGTTCGATCATGCCGGGCTCAGTGCGCAACTGAGTGAGCGTGGGCGCGAAAGCCTGCTTGTGCACAGCGCAGCGGTGGACCGCAACAGCTACCTGCAACGTCCGGATCTGGGACGCAAGCTCAGCGATGAGTCAGCGCAGGCCTTGCGCGATTACGCAGCGGCCCATCCGGGCGGCGTCGATCTGGCGATTGTCGTGGCTGACGGTCTGTCGGCGCTGGCGTTGCATCGGCATACGCTGCCGTTTCTGCTCCGGCTGGAAGAGCAAATGGGCGGCGACGGCTGGTCGATTGCGCCCCTCGTTCTGGTAGAACAGGGCCGCGTTGCCGTCGGCGACGAGATCGGTCAACTGCTTGGCGCAAAAATGGTCGTCATGCTGATTGGCGAACGCCCTGGCCTCAGCTCGCCGGACAGCCTCGGTTTGTATTTCACCTACAATCCAAAAATCGGATTGACCGACGCCTATCGCAATTGCATTTCCAACGTACGGCTTGAAGGCTTGAGCTACGGCATGGCGGCGCATCGCTTGCTGTACCTGATGCGCGAAGCCTGTCGGCGACAGCTGTCGGGGGTCAACCTGAAGGACGAAGCACAGGTTCAGACGCTGGAGTCGGACGCAGGAGCGGACATGAAAGGAAACTTCCTACTCGATCCGCCCCCAGCCTGAACCGTTTCCGCATTGCGTTTCTGCGCTGGTTTAAGGCAGGATCGACGCACGGCCGCCAGGGTTTCCCATCGCCGTCAGAGCAGTTGAAGACAGCCACTTGAAGACGAGACCTATCATGCGGATTATTCAAGCGACCCTCGAACATCTGGATTTGTTGACTCCGTTGTTCGTCAAATATCGCGAGTTCTACGGTTCCCTGCCTTACCCGGATTCCTCCCGCGCGTTTCTCGAAAAACGCCTGCGCCGCAAAGAGTCGGTGATCTATCTGGCTCTGGCCGATGATGACGACAAAAAACTGATGGGCTTCTGTCAGCTGTATCCGAGCTTCTCCTCGCTGTCGCTCAAACGCGTGTGGATCCTCAACGACATCTACGTCGCCGAAGACGCTCGGCGCCAACTGGTCGCCGACAACCTGATCCGTACCGCGAAGAAAATGGCCAAGGAAACCCAGGCCGTGCGCATGCGCGTCTCCACCAGTGCCAACAACGAAGTGGCGCAGAAAACCTACGAATCGATTGGCTTCAAGGAAGACACCGAGTTCAAGAACTACGTGCTGCCGATCAGCGACGAGCTATAACGCCAGTTTGACGAGTCTATTTGTGGCCAGGGGAGCTCCCTCGCCACAAAAACTCACGCCCCCACAACTCCGTATCTCTGACAATTCCTCACACCTCGACATCCCGCGCTACAAAACCAACACGCGCGTCATCATTCAAACCGTATAATCCCGATCTTCCCGGCTTGTAAGAAAAACTACATCCCGCTGTAGGCTTACACGAAGTCATCCGCACAGGCCCACTGAGTAGGGCCGCCATACAGGTGCCCCCATGGATTTCAACCCGCTCGACCTTATCCTGCATCTCGACGTTTACCTCGACTTGCTGGTGAACAACTACGGGCCGTGGATCTACGCCATCCTGTTTCTGGTGATTTTCTGTGAAACCGGTCTGGTGGTGATGCCGTTCCTGCCTGGCGATTCGCTGCTGTTCATTGCCGGCGCTGTTGCGGCTGGCGGCGGCATGGACCCAGTGCTGTTGGGCGGTCTGCTGATGCTCGCTGCGATCCTGGGCGACAGCACCAACTACGTCATCGGGCGAACGGCTGGCGAAAAGCTGTTCAGCAACCCGAACTCGAAAATCTTCCGCCGCGACTATCTGCAAAAGACCCACGATTTCTATGACAAGCACGGCGGCAAAACCGTGACCCTGGCGCGTTTCCTGCCAATCATCCGGACTTTCGCACCGTTCGTCGCCGGCGTAGCACGGATGCCGTACCCGCGTTTCTTCGGTTTCAGCGTATTGGGCACCATCCTCTGGGTGGGCGGACTGGTGACCCTGGGTTACTTCTTCGGCAACGTACCGTTCATCAAGAAAAACCTGTCGTTGCTGGTGGTCGCCATCATTCTGCTGTCGCTGATTCCGATGATCATCGGCGTGGTGCGCAGCCGATTCGGCGGCACCAAAGTCCAATCGCACTAAGCCGATGTGGTCGCTGAGCGCCTGGCGCCGCCGGCGCATTCTGGCCAGGCACCCGATTGCCGACGAGATGTGGCAACAGGTGCGCCATCACCTGAGCTTTCTTGATGGCATCACGCCCGCAGAAGATCAGTGGCTGCGCGAAGCCTGTGTGCTGTTTCTCGAAGACAAACACCTGAGCGCCCTGCCCGGCGTCGAATTGCATCAGGAGCAACGCCTACTGCTCGCCGCCCAGGCACAATTACCGCTTTTGCATCTGGGCGATCTGAACTGGTATCAGGGTTTTCACGAAATCGTCCTCTATCCCGACGACTTCCTCAGCCCACAGCGTCACCGCGATGCCAGTGGCGTCGAGCATGAATGGGATGGCGAACACAGCGGTGAAGCCTGGCAGCAGGGGCCGATCATCCTCGCCTGGCCGGGCGTGATGGCCAGTGGTGGCTGGGAGGGCTACAACCTGGTGATTCACGAACTGGCGCACAAACTCGACATGCTTAACGGTGACGCCAACGGCCTGCCGCCGCTGCACACCGACATGCGCGTCAGCGACTGGGCCGATGTGATGCAGACGGCTTACGACGATCTCAACCGCCAGCTCGACGACAATCCCGACGCAGAAACCGCCATCGATCCCTACGCCGCCGAGAACCCGGCCGAGTTCTTCGCCGTCACCAGCGAATACTTCTTCAGCGCCCCGGATCTGCTGCACGAGGCTTATCCGCAGGTCTACGCGCAACTGCAGCTTTTCTATCGGCAGGACCCGTTGGGCAGGTTGCGGCAACTTCAGGCCAGCGACCCGGTCTATCAGGCGCACGACTAAGTTCTGCACGACTTTAGGTTCATGGCGTCGACGGCAGAATATGCCTATAATCGCCGCCACTTTTTGGTCAATCCGGCCAAGTGTTTTTGGTCAACTACGGGGGCAACGCCCAATGAGCTACAGCAAGATTCCGGCTGGCAAAGACCTGCCGAACGACATCTACGTCGCGATCGAGATCCCGGCCAACCACGCGCCGATCAAATACGAAATCGACAAAGACAGCGATTGCCTGTTCGTTGACCGTTTCATGGCCACCCCAATGTTCTACCCGGCCAACTACGGTTACATCCCGAACACCCTGGCTGACGACGGTGATCCCCTCGACGTGCTGGTCGTAACCCCTTACCCGGTTGCGCCAGGTTCGGTAATCCGCGCACGCCCGGTTGGTATCCTGAACATGACTGACGACGGCGGCGGCGATGCCAAAGTTATCGCAGTGCCACACGACAAGCTGTCCCAGCTGTACGTCGACGTGAAGGAATACACCGACCTGCCACCGCTGCTGATCCAGCAGATCGAGCACTTCTTTGCGAACTACAAAGATCTCGAAAAAGGCAAATGGGTCAAGATCGAAGGCTGGGCCGGTGCAGACGCCGCCCGCGAAGCGATCACCAAGTCGGTTGCTGCCTACAAAGGCTGAGTCCATGCAACCTGCGTGATGCTTGGATAAAACCCCGGTCGATCCGGGGTTTTTTATGTGCGAGAACATCCCCCTTAAACGGACTGTTTAAACTCTGCGCGATACGGTTTTAACTTGTTTAATTTCCCACAAGAACGTCTTACATCCAGTCGCAAAATTCAGCCCGTTTTTGAACGCCAAGTTTATTCAAACCCCTCTAGCACGGCCGTAGACTCCGTGTTTATGAGAAAGAACACTAGCGGTCCAAGATTCAAGGCACTCCTGGAAAAAGCGAACATCTCCACCACGGGTTTCGCAAAGTTCTGGGGCACGGAAGCCCAAAATGTCCACAACTGGTACACCCGGGGCGTCCCGGCGTATCGCATGGAAGAAGTCTCACGCCTGTTGTCCGTCAACAGCGAATGGCTGAAAACCGGCGAAGGCACCAAAGAGATACCAAGCCTGACCCCGCCCGCGAGCAACGGCGACACCTTCGACGCCCAGACCATCCGTGGCGTCTACAACGTCATCGACCCCAACGACATCGATCTGGCGTTCTTCAAAGAAACACCGCAGACCAACGGCTCTGGAAAAACCCACGTCATCCAGGACCCGGACCTGTCCATCCGCCTGCTACGCGCGCACCTCGATCAACTGGAAATCCGCCCAGGCGACGCTATCTGCGCACACATGATCGGCAATAGCATGGCCGACCGCATCGATGACGGCTCCATCGTCGCCATCGACCGCGGCCTCACCCAAGTCGTCGACGGCGAAATCTACGCCATCGAACACGACGGCATGCTTCGCATCAAATACCTGCATCGCATGCCCGGCAACGGCCTGCGCCTGCGCAGCCACAACAGCGCTGAATATCCCGACGAAGTCTTTCGCCCCGCACAAATCGAAGAGCAGCGGATCCATATATTGGGTTGGGTGTTCTGGTGGTCGACGCTGAGCAAACGGCGGCCGGTGGTGCCATTTCTCTGAGCTGGTTTGGCTGACTTTGCCTCACACCGAACCTGTGGGAGCCAGCCTGCTGGCGATGAGGCCCTGATATCCGGTACAAATCTTGATTTTTTGCCAGCGAGATCGCTCTAACCCGCACTTCACACTGGGAATCCAAAGCAAAACTCAGTATCCTGCGCCCCACATTTGCGCATCGCCCCGCTCCCGCGGCTCAGATGACGCCCGACGCGGCAGACCAACGTCTGACCAAGTCCCACAGCCGGACGCAGATCCGGGTGTACGTTTTGAAGGCTGGCAAGGCTTACCAAAAATAGGCCAAGCCAGTCCCCGAGAAGCCGGCCACAAGCCGGCTTTTTAATGCCTGAAAACCACGTAGAATGCGGGCTTGATACAAAACCCCTTCATTGACCCACACTTTGACCCACACCCTAGCTCGGAGTTAGCCCCAGATTTACGATCTGAATCTCTGTGGGGCAAGCGAGAGCAGCATGCTCATCAATCGCTTTAAATTAGTAATGCAGTGAGGGTGGATCAATTCGAATATATCGAGCGACTTCGAAAGCTGAGAAGGCGTCGCAGAGCCCTCCGGCGATCTCTGACCCTTTCAGCCCTGTCAAAACCTTCAGTGTGAATTGGATAGAACCCGTAGACCCCCTTGTGGTTTAGCCCATAGCGTCGTTACTCTCTCCGCCGCTCAGATGTGCGCGTCAAGCTGACATCGTCCAACTCAAGAAAACGCCTTAGTTTTAGGAACGGTAATAGTCATGGACCTTCAAGAATTGTTTAACATTTATCGCAGTTCTTCGCGGTCAGAGCGCGAGAAGGGTGATTATTTTGAACGTTTGGTTCGCGTTTTCCTTGAGAAGGATGACACGCAGAAACAATATTTTTCTGAGGTCGTACCTTTTGCCGATTGGGCGAGGTCCCAAGGCTGGAGTACGACTGACACCGGGATTGATCTGGTTGCGACGCTCTCTGACGGCTCCGGATTCGCTGCAATCCAATGTAAGTTCTATTCGCCCAATCACATCGTCCAAAAGCCCGACATCGACAGCTTCATCTCGGCGGCATCTAACGCTCTGTTCACGCGCCTGATCATTGCCGACACCACCCGCAAAGAATTCGGGAGTAATGCAAAAGATACTCTCGATAAATTATCGAAAGATTGGAATCGAATCGGACTCGATGAGCTTGAGGCTAGCCGAATCGACTGGTCGCAGTTCATCCGCACTGGCACGGTTAGCCTTGCGCCTAAGAAAAAACTACATGCCCACCAGGCCGACGCCCTGAAAGCGGTCATGGAGGGTTTGGCTGAGGCCGACCGAGGCAAGTTGATCATGGCCTGCGGCACTGGCAAGACCTTTACAGGATTGCGAATCGCCGAAGCCATGGCGGGTAAAGGAAAGCGCGTGCTTTTCATGGTTCCCTCGCTCTCACTCATGTCTCAGACTGTTCGCGAGTGGAAAAAAGACTGCCAAGAGGATTTCACGGCGTTTTCTGCCTGTTCGGATATCAAAATCGGCCAAAATACAGACGCCGACAGCCTTGATCTAAACATCCACGACCTTGCCTTTCCGGCCACAACAGATCCAGAGCGACTAGCCAGTCAGGTCAATAACGCAACTATTGACAAGATGACTGTCGTCTTCTCGACCTATCATTCGATCGATGTACTGACACGTGCCCAAGAGCACTACGGTCTACCCGAGTTCGACCTAGTCATATGTGACGAAGCGCATCGCACTACGGGCGTAACGCTCAAGGATGAAGACAACAGTACATTTGTCCGTATCCACAGCAACGATTATGTGACCGCGAAGAAGCGGCTTTACATGACGGCCACACCCCGTATTTTCGGAGATATGGCCAAACGCAAGGCCGACGACCACGACGCCGAACTAACGTCCATGGACGACGAAACAAAGTTTGGCAAAGACCTGTTTCATCGTGGCTTCGGTTGGGCGGTCGAAAATGAGTTACTGACTGATTACAAAGTGGTCGTCTTGGCCGTGGACGAAGGGCTAATCTCGAGCACCATCCAGAACCGCCTCAAGGATGGCGCGGAACTGACCCTCGACGACGCCACCAAGATCATCGGCTGTTATAAGGCGCTTACAAAATCTGATCTCGCCAACGATCTTGAATTCGATCCGAGCCCAATGCGCCGTGCGCTGATTTTTTGCCAAAGCATTGCCAAATCTAAGGTCATCGAGAAAGAGTTCGCACAGGTCGTCGAGGAATACACTGGTAACGAATTTGTCGACGATACGGGGGCTCTCTGCACAGAAGTTCGCCACGTCGACGGTAGCTACAATGCCAGCGCGCGTGAGGAGTTGCTGAGCTGGCTGAAGGCGGACGCGGGAGATGACACCTGCCGCGTCCTGACCAATGCCAAAGTGCTTTCTGAAGGCGTTGATGTGCCCGCCCTAGATGCCATCATGTTCATGCATCCTCGAAAAAGCCAGGTCGACGTGGTGCAATCAGTAGGCCGCGTGATGCGTCGCGCTGAGGGCAAAAAGCTGGGCTATGTCATCCTTCCTGTCGCAATCCCGCCCAATACCAAACCGGAAGTGGCGCTGAACGACAACGAGCGATACAAGGTCGTATGGCAAATCCTCAACGCACTGCGCGCCCATGACGACCGCCTAGATGCCCGCATTAACCAAGCCAAAATCGGCGAGGATATTAGCGACAAAATTGAGCTGATCCGTATTTCCTCGGAAACTGAGCTGAAAGAGCTGACTGCCGTTGTCGATGACTTCGCAACCTCCAAGAATAAGAGCTCCAAAGATAGAGCAGACATCGGCGGCGAAACAAGCGAACACCTCAAAAAGGAGGCATTCGTACAGGGCTCATTAATTTTTGACGAATTTACTCGCGCTATCATGGCGAAGATCGTCGAGAAATGCGGAACCCGCGACTATTGGCATACTTGGGCGAAAGATATTGCCGATATTGCTCAAACTCATATTACTCGGATCACTACCATCGTCGCGAAAGAGGGATCGGAGCGCACTTCGTTCCTCGCCTTTCTCGGTGAGCTGCAAGACGACCTAAACCCTGAGATTTCCGAGGCTGAGGCCATTGAGATGCTAGCTCAGCATCTAATCACAAAGCCGGTCTTTGACGCACTTTTCAAAGGCAGTCGCTTCACTAAAGAAAACCCAGTTTCCCGAGCGATGGAAGTCGTTCTCGGCCAACTGCATGAACACAATCTGGAGAAAGAGTCTGAGAGTCTGGCCAAATTTTACGCTAGTGTGGAACGCCGCGCTGCGGATGTGAAAACCGCACAGGGCCGCCAAACTCTCATAACCGAGCTATACGACAAGTTCTTCCGTACGGCATTTCCGGTGCTCACTGCGCGCCTTGGTATCGTCTATACCCCTGTCGAGGTCGTGGATTTCATCATCCACTCGGTTAATGACGTGCTGAAAACCCAGTTCGGCCAGACGCTCGGTTCAAAGGGTGTACATATCCTTGACCCCTTCACCGGCACAGGCACATTTATAACCCGCCTTTTGCAATCGGGGCTGATCGCGCAAGACGAACTTAAGCACAAATACAAACACGAAATTCATGCCAACGAGATAGTGCTACTTGCCTATTACATTGCTGCGGTAAACGTTGAGACGGTTTATCACGAATTGGCCTACGGCTCACTATCTGACGACGCTCCCTATGACGCGTTCGAGGGTGTTTTGCTGACCGACACGTTCCAAATGTATGAGCAGGAGCGCGATATGGTCGCTAACCTTCTGCCCGACAACTCAGAACGGAGGACCAAGCAAAAGGCGTTAGATATTCGCGTGATTATCGGCAACCCGCCCTATTCAGCGGGACAGAACAGCGCGAACGATAACGCGGCAAACATTGCCTATCCGCAACTGGATGCAAAAATTCGCGATACATACGCTGCCAACTCAACAGCAACGTTAAAAAACTCGCTTTATGACAGCTATATCCGCGCCTTCCGGTGGGCCAGTGACCGGATCGGGAATGCGGGCGTAATGGCTTTTGTCACAAACGCCGGCTGGATCGATGGGAACGCGGCCGACGGAATGCGTAAGTGTCTCGCCGCAGAGTTTAATGATCTCTACATCTTCCATTTGCGGGGCAACCAGCGCACGGCCGGTGAACTTTCCCGCAAGGAAGGTGGCAAAATTTTCGGCTCTGGTAGCCGCGCGCCGATTGCGATTTCGGTTCTCGTTAAAGACCCCCACGCCACCGAATATGGGCGTATTCATTTCCGTGATATTGGCGATTATCTCGACCAGAAGCAAAAACTAGCGATTATCCGTGATTTTGGATCTATTCAGGGAATCTCGGAATCTAAAGGCTGGACGAGAATCGTACCTGATGGAAACAATGACTGGCTGGATCAAGTTGATCGGGGCTTCGAACATTTTATTGAAATGTCTGGCAATCTTTTTGAGAAAAACTCAAGGGGAGTAACGACCAGTCGAGACGCATGGGTATACAACGGCAGTCCCGACCGACTTTCTAAAAATGTAAAAAGCAGCATTGAATACTACAATGCAGAGCTTGCGAAGTTTTCCGAAGCCAATCAGTCGTTGGCGACAGAAAAACTAATTAACTTTGTCTCAATTAATGAACGAGCTTTTAGTTGGGGAGGAGACATATTAAAGTATTTCGCCCGCAAAATTTCGCTCGAATTTTCGCAGGAAAAAATATTCCCAAGCGTCTATAGACCGTTCCAAAAACAGCATCTGTATTTTGATCCAATCCTCAACAATCGTGTGTATCAAATGCCACGTATATTTCCAAATCGCGAAGTTCGCAATTTGGTAATCCAAGTTTCGGGGGTCGGAGCGAAGAACTTTTCCGCTCTGATGTCAGATACAATCCCTTGCCTTGACAACATAGAAAAAGGTCAATGTTTCCCGCTCTATCTCTACGAAGAGACTCAATCCGATTACGGTCTCTTCGCCACAGCTAATAAACTTTCTTCGAATCTTACCCGCCGTGATGCCATCACCGATGTAGGGCTTGCGCACTTCAAGGCCGCGTACCCAGGGGAGTCAATCAGTAAGGAAGATCTCTTCTACTACGTCTACGGCCTGCTGCACTCGCCCAACTACCGCGAACAGTTCAGCAACAACCTCGCCAAGCAACTTCCCCGTATCCCAGCGGTTAAGAGCTTTGTTGATTTCACCGCCTTCCGCGATGCTGGCCTCGCCTTAAGTAAATTGCATGTAGGTTTCGAAACCGTTGAACCGTACTTGGTCATCTTTAAAGAAGGAGACCATCGACTAATCCCAGAGGCCGAGTCGAACCCCAAGAAATTTTACTATGTCAAAAAAATGAAATTTGGCGGTAAAGGAAAAGAAAAGGACCGTACCACCGTCATCTATAACGAAAACATCACCATACGAAACATTCCGCTGGCGGCATATGATTATGTCGTCAACGGCAAGCCTGCTCTGGAGTGGGTAATGGAGCGCCAAGGCGTTAGGACCGACAAAGCCAGCGGCATAGTCAACGATGCTAACGATTATGCTAATGAGACGGTCGGCGACCCCAAATACCCCCTGGAACTTCTTCAACGCGTAATCACCGTTAGTCTCGAAACAATGCGGATCGTGATGGAGCTTCCTGCTTTCGATATCGATATTAATGAAAAGCCGAAGGATCGTACCGTTGACGAACTAAAACTCGCCATCATCGAGCACTGGAAAAATTTGCCTGTCGCCACTACGGCGTTGAAGATCATCGATGCAATTGGAAATGGCGGAGCGGCGACGCAAAGCTGGCGTGTCGGGGAGATCCTGGGGATGTTGGACCGGACTGAGCTAACTCAAGATGTGGTCGGAGCACTGGCGATATTGGTTCAATCCGAATATGCAATCTTCCGTGCCTCCGCCGAATTCATTGACGAAGAAGGCCAAAGCCACGAGCTCTCCACTGACGATTTCCAGAGGGTTCTGGACGTGGATACTGTCCTGCATCCCGTGACACGAGTGGAGGTCCCCCATGCATCGGAACATGTGATTCCATTCTTCGAACTTGAAAAGGATCTTTTTGGAGGGCGGATGCAGTGAGCAACAATGCAGACTCCCTAGCTATCCTACGAGTTCAAGTGGCTGGTACACCCATGGAAACAGGAATTGACTTCGTTTTGGCCCAAAATCACGAAGCGAGAGTCAATGCTGTCCAGCGTTCAGTGGACTTTGCTTGCAATAATTTGATCAAGCACCGAGACAAAAAGCAGGACGATGATGAAGACGGACTAACTGTCCAAGTCTGCGACATGCTCACTCATTCCGGAATTAAGGCGACACATAACGCCGCCGTCGGCGGCCACTGCGATGTAGTAATTGAAGGGAAGTTTAACTTTCTGTGGTTAGCGGAAGCAAAGAAGCACAGTGACTATGCGTGGCTCGACAAAGGCTTTAAACAACTCTCCACTCGGTACTCGACGGGCAATCCCGGCCAAGACCATGGGGAGGTCTTGATCTACTGTTTTGTTCAAGATGCAAAAGCAATGCTAGAGAAATGGAAAGGCGTATTAGTTGCTCGTAACTCTAATGTTACCGTCGACAACAAAATAGGTGGCAATCCACTGACCTTTCAATCGACACACAAACACGAGTGCTCTGGCCTAGATTTTTTTGTTCGACACAAGGTCGTGACGCTCTATTGGGACCCTAAAGACAGGTGAAAGCCGAGGCTCAAATTACGCCCACTTTTTTCGATTGAACACGAGTTAACTGTAGTGCCGTAAGCCGCACGGAAGCGGCGCAAGCGGTTTGTGGTAATCGTCTAACTGGGATCACGAAGTGTCACTTAGCTGGATGCGGGGGAATGTCCGTATCGAAAAAAGAGGAATGCTACAAATTGATCTGCACGCATCGTGGCCCATAGCAGCAGTAAACGACCCAGCGCTGCCTGTAGAGTCCAGAAAACAGACTCAAGGCAGCCATTTAAACATCAGAGTCGATCATTCAGCACGATTTTCATAGGCATCACGAACTCTGTAGTGGCTCAAGACCACCGCTCGTAGGATCACCAATCCCCCACGAAGTAACTCCTCACTTCTTTGCGGCTCAAACCAGTGGCTGTTGAACTTCCCCCCATGAAACAGATTATTCCTCACTCGACGCACTAGAAGTAAAACTAGCTCTGCTTGGCTCCGACAGTTGGGAAGCGTATCTGACCAACTTAGAACACCATCTAAAAATACTTGTTTCTTAGGCGGGTGTGTAAGGTAGTACTGAATAGCATCGCTAACTTCTAAACTCTGGGGCTCATCGAAAACAGCAGTCACCTCTGCTGCAAACGTCCCCCAGTCTGCCTGTGGTTTGTTCGGTGCACCCAGCAAAAGACCAACGGCTTTGAGGCAATACTCGCAACGCGCAAACTCACGAAAAAAAGAAAAGGCAACAAGATCCAATTCGGCTGCTGCTGACATATTACGCCTCCCCATTCTCTGCGGGGCTCGAAAGTACCTTATAGATCTTCGTATTGTGGTAGGACAGAAAGCGGGAGCCGACGGTGTGCCCCTCTGCTAAGCGCAAGTCGGTGTGATTAAGAGCTCGTACGCCATAATCAAGCTCGGCATGGTGATTTGGACATACACAAACGATGTTCTCCCATACGTCCGGTCCATCATGGGGAGTTCCCAATGGTTGAACATGATGGGCCTCAGCGTAGCGGCTACCATCGGGGAGTACTATCGTGTGACCGCAGAGCTGGCACTGGTAGTTATGCAGTTGCTTAACTTGCCGAGCCAACAGTGTGTCGCGAATGATTCGATAAATAGTTACTTCTTCGCGACCAGTTGGGCAATCAATATCGATAGCCAGAGGTGGTTCCGGCACTGGCTCTTGCGGGAGGAATGGCGACCAATCGAAGCTTTTCGATTTTTCAATCTCCCCTCGCCACCACGTGAAGTCCTCAGGCTGTCTGCCAAACAGTTGAAAGTAGCCTGGACCTGGCATCAATGACTCACGATCAATGACGAGGCCGGTGATCGCGGGTTTCCCGGTCTCATGCGTCCATTCAGCCAGAGAAACGAGCCCCTGCGCCTTGAGGCTATCGCCAAACCGTTCTCGCAGTTGAGGGAGGCCTAGAAGGTCGTGCGCTTGCTTATATCCGATGAAGGTTTGTGGGTTGGCAGGTTTTGCTGAAGGGAGCCTAGCGACTAGGAGCGCCAGCAGCGATTGGCCTTGGGCATCAAGCGTAGTAATAGAAGACATAAGCAGTCCTTCGCGCAGAGTCGGTAGGCAACAATATCAACATTAAAACGAATCTTCTAAGGGCTTGTGCCTCGGCTGGGGTGTTTGAGCTGCTCAAATCGCTAAACGCAGATTGAAATAAGCAATGGCTGCAAAGCATCTTTGGCACGCAATCAAATTGAAGCGAAAGGCGCCGATGGCGGCTATCAGGTGTTGCGCTGAAGACTATGCCCCCTTGTGACCTTTCTCTACTGGTCACCTGTCAAGCGGGTACTGTCCGACTGGGGTGCGTACCTCGGCCAGGCCCCAATCAATTGGATGGTGATCGACCCCTATTGGTGATGCCCTAGACAGGTCGCTTGTTGATGCTCTACGCGCGCGCGTACTGCTCCGAAAAGTATCAAGTCCCCTCGCCCGCTCTGGCTTTTCCTATCATCAGTTCCTTTTTGTGAAACCAAACCACTTCAAGCGCCAGTTCCCCGCGGTTGGAGCAAGTATTCATATGGGATACACCACAAACGCGTCTAGGAGTACCAAGCCCATTGATTGTTCCGGGTAACCTGGGGTTTACCCATCAACTACTCCCTACGCGCGTACTGGTATAAAAATCATCAAAGTTTGCACAATGTATGGCCTACGAAAATCATCCATCCGATTCAATATGCTTCGGGACTGCTGAAACACTGTTCTGAAACCGAACCATGTCACGCTCCAGCGTCTCTTCTATTGCCAAGCGCACGAACTCCGAACGGTTGCCCTTAGCCGGATGCCCGCTGCCAAGGGGATAACTAATGAGCTCGTCAATGGTTTCCACCGCATCCCCTTCAACAGAAACGATCAGACGGATTTTTGGCTGATTCTTGAACAGACGGTTCTTGCTCATCGTTTACTCCTCGATCTCAACTTATTACATGCCCGCCACCCCTTAATCTGAAGATTGGGCGGCACTTGGGGTGGGCTCTAATTTGCGCCGATTGCGCCGGTGGTGTTCGGCGCTGCGCCGGTCATGGTTGGCGCACTGGCGCAAGCATCCAATGCGCTGCGCCGATGCGCTGGGGGGTTATAGGGGGGTGGCGCGGCGCACTTTTTAAACTCACTGAATGGGCACATCATCGATCGAATCTGCGGCTTTCACCGGCAGCTCGACCAGCATCAGGCGCTCGCGGTTCTTACGATTGGGAGTCTTGTACTCTGTGCGCCGGATGCGCCCTGCACGGATCAGCGCAGTAATGGCGAGTGCGGCGCGCTGACCACCCGGCTTGCCCCTGAAGGTATGGCGATACTCAGGAAGCGACTCAAGCGCCTTCATAGCCGAATACGCGCCTGGAGTCAGACTGGCGGGCACGTTGATACCCGCCTCATGGGCTGCAGTAAGCGCGCGAAGGATCTCGGCGTGATCGAAGCTCTCAGTGGTCAGGCCATCCATTTTAATACCAGCCTCAGGCACGGGAACACCATCCACAAACATGAAGGCCAAAGGCTCTGCCCGCACGCTAAGGTTGGCCTTCTCCTGTACGAGCAGAATGCGCCCCTCCTGCCCCATCAGCGCCAAACGCGAGCGAGCGCTGTTGTGCCAAGCAGTCGAACCACTGTAGTTGTTACCACGAGCGCCATCCCTGGCAGCGCTCTTATCGATATGCGCCAGCAGGACCACGGCAGCATTGTGCTTGCGGGCAATGTCGGCCAGACCACGCACAAAAGTACGTACCATGCGACGGCTGTTTTCGTTCGCATCGAAGGCATCAGAAGCATTATCGATCACGATCAAACCTGCACCGTGAGCAGCGTCTTCCAGTTCCCGGTATGCCTGAGTGAAAACGGGCTGTGCGCTGAAGCCGTCTCCCTCCGTCATCAGAGCGGCGATGGTCTGCGTACCGTCCAACAGGCGCAGGGAGGCAAGCACACGTTCCGCGGGCAGCCCGTATGCTTCAATGATACTGCGCAGGCGCAGACGCACGATGCTGGCCTCATCTTCCAAGCTCACGAACAGAACGGTGGATTGCTCGACTGCCAGACCGGCGAAGGGAAGACCGCATGCAACATGCGCGCTGATGGCCAAAGCGAGGCTCGACTTACCGATACCACCATGCCCCCCGAGCAGGGTCACGTGCCGACGAGGCATCAATGGATTCACGGCATAACGAACGGTTTCCAAACTGGCGTTCATCACGTCGTCCAACTTCACCTCCCGCAATGCACGGTACGGCGGTGTTTCGGCGCTCCCCAGCTCTTCCAACTGGCGATTCAAATGGTCGACTCGCTCCTGTGCCAGTGCCAGCCTTGCGGTGCTCTCTTCACTCAAGGCGCCGGCCTTAGCCTCGGCTTTTGCCGCCTCGATAATCAAATACTCTGAACCGCGCACTGTTTGCAGCTTGATGCGCCGAAATTGCTTGCGCTGCTCTTGGCTCAAACTCTCAGTGAACAGGTCTCGCATTTCCAAGCCTACCGCACCCAGTACGTCACGGGTCTTGCAACCAGCAAAACAGTGAACTAATGCGCGGCCATCCTCGGCCTGCGACAGACTCAAGGATGGGGACTTGTCTTGATGAGCGGGGCATACAGCCATGAAGCGGTCGCCGTGTTGCTTGACACCTTTCAGACGCGAAAGCAGCACGTTGAGTGGTTCAACGTGGTTGTGAATGGCGATTTTGGTCATGCTGCCTCCATGATCAAACGATACAGAAGTGCAACAAACGTCAGCAGCACGGGCAGGCGGAGGGCGTACTCAAGGACCGACAAGACGCCGATGAGGGTGATAAACTGACCACGCGACGGGCTGCTCTGCTGATAAGGGGGGCGGCTCTTTTTCATTTAGAGCACCTCGCCAATGTAAAAACCACCAGCCTTCGGGCTACCGAAGCAGCCCTTAGCGATGGGTTCGGCAAACAGCAGATACCAGCCGTTCAGACTGCCAGGCTTATCACCGGGGACGTGGAAGCGATGGATCTTGCCGTCTGGCACCGGGAGAAAACCAAGCAGGCCATAAACGGATTGCAGTTCATCAAGAAACAACAGTGAGTGGCCGTTTTTCATTATTGGCACTCCAACTGCTCGGAAATCCAGGCTTCGATCTCCAGCGAGTCCCAACCAACAAGATTCGCACCGGCAATGCGGCGGGCCTTCGGAAAGCGGCCCTCTTTCATCAAGTCATAGATTTTGGTACGACCCAAACCCGTTGCAGACTTCACGGCAGGGAGCCGCAAGATGCGGCGCTGCTGGCGCTGGGTGGCTTTCTGTTGGGCGTACTCTTGGTTGGTTGCTGCCATCGTCAATACCTTTGAGGATCACCCCGGTTTGGGGCGGACGATGGCATTTCATCTGGAGGTGACGCAGGCTCTAACCGGCCATAACGCGCTTTATGAGGGGAGTGTCGGCAAACGGCCCCAAAATCTCCATGAGGGTGCCGTCAGGGTAGTGTTCAACCTCAGATTTATAATGTGCATAGGCTTCCTTGACAGCTTTGTCGCCTTCACCATCAGGAAACATAAGGTTCGCAGCGTCTCCGATTGCGTCCTGCCAGCGGATATCTTTTCGCATCAGCAACACTACAAAAGCTGCCGCCTTCACATCGCGCTCCGTCGTATCAACACGATCGTACCCACCTCTCCATAGCTTCAAACCAAATGCTTGGCTCCCTGTCCGTTTATCCTCCACCATTCTCGAGAAGACCAAGGCCATCAGTTCGCGGAGAATCTCTTCGTCGTATGGATGCCCGCTGCTCATGCGCTCATGAAAGTACTCAATGAGGTTTTGGGCAGCTTCCGGATCAAAGCCATTCTTGATCGAGGCTAATGCTGCCTTCAGGTCATCGCGCGTAACGTTTGCCCACTTCATCACTTACTCCTCTCCTAACAGGTATAGGCCGCGGGCATTGACCATATTTTTCCCGCGAGACCTACTTTTAAGCGCACTTGAAATCGCCTTGAACGACATTCGCCGCTGGCGGCGTGGTTGTGAATTTCGCCCAATCAGCCATCAAGGCACGGCGCTTCTCGATGAAGTCGGATCGGGAGTAGGCGGCCTCGGTCTGATCACGCTCGTCGTGCGCCAAGGCCAGTTCGCAGACTTCACGAGGATACTGAGTGTATTCGCTTGCCCAGTCACGGAAGCTGGACCGAAAGCCGTGACGGGTCACGTCATCATGCCCAAGGCTATGTAACAAGTTGCGGATGGCGTTAGCGTGCATAACGCCAGTCTTGCCTTGGCCAGGAAATAGGTAGGAGCTGTCCTCATCGCGCGGCAGGGCTTCCAGCAGCTCGACAACCTCTGGAGCCAACGGAATGTTGAAGGCCTGGCGCATTTTCATTCGCTCGGCAGGCAGCGACCAGATACCTGCCTTCAAGTCGAACTCCGACCATTTTGCAAAGCGGACCATGAGCGCACGCGCACCAGTGAGGATGAGCAGTCGAGCCGCTACTGAGGCGCGAGATTCGTCCATCGCCAGCTTGACCATAAGCGTCGGCACATCCTTCCACTTCATCGCAGGAAAATGCTGGCGCTGGCGGGCTTTTTTCTTTTCCACTTTGCTCAGCAGGCTGTCCAGGTGCCCGCGCCAGCGTGCCGGATTATCGCCATCGCGCAGCTTGTGCGCCTTGGCGGCGTCTAGGACCTGCTCGATTTGTCCACGCACTTCGTCGGCCGTGCGGGTCTTGCTTGGCCAGATGGGGCGAAGCACTTTCAGGACCTGCTCGGTCTGAACCTCAGCAGCAGGCAGCTTGCCGATGACGGGGAAGGCATACAGCTCCAGTTTCCGCAGCCAGCCTTTACGCCACTTTTCCGACCAAGTGGAACCATGCGCGTTCCGGTATTCGGTCGCAAGCGACTCAAAAGTCACACGACGCGATTGCGCTTGTCGCTCTGCTTCACGCTTCACTTCTCGCTCGAAATCACGGGCGGCCAGAGGGTCACTGCCAGCAGCCAGGACCTTGCGTTGATCTGCGGCCAGTTCGCGGGCCTTCGCGAGAGTGATGGTTGGATAAGGGCCTAGACCCATTTCACGGCCTTTGCCCTCAATCTTGTAGCGGAAAATCCAACTGGACACTCCTGCTTTGCTTACTTGGAAATACAGACCATCACCGTCGTTGGTTTTGCCTGCGTCTCCAGACCTGGCGAGTGATTCGATTGCCTTAATCGTCAGCTTGCCCATAAAGCCTCCTCAGCCCGACCCACACTTTGACCCACACCCTAATCGCGGTTTCCAGCGATCAACGGCGGACACTTAGGAACTGATATTAGGCTCAAAGCCCTGTAAAATCTAGGCTTTAAGGATGTCGGCGAAAAGCTGCGGACGAAAGAAAAGCCGGCCACAAGCCGGCTTTTTAATGCCTGCTGGAAAGTGTTCTGCTCAGCTACTCGCCCTATCAGGACGCCACGACACAGCGACTTACGTTTTCACGGCACCAGCTCTTACTCTCGAAGGCATCCTCAGCGAGCGTTAATTTATACTCGCCCGTCGGTCAGTTCAAAAACACCCATCAGCACAGGGATGCGCCCATGTCTGTTCCAACCTACGATCAGTTCATCGAGCCGATCCTCCGGTTTCTTGCCACAAAACCCGACGGTGCAATTGCTCGGGACGCCCACGAAGCGGCAGCCAAAATGCTGCAATTAACAGAAGCGCAGCGTGAAGATCTGATCGCGAGTGGTCAGGCCACCTACAAGAACCGATCAGGCTGGGCACACGATCGCCTCAAGCGTGCAGGTCTTTCCAGTAGTGCCAAACGCGGTTATTGGAAGTTGACTGACGCTGGTGTGCAGTACGCCAAGGAGCATGCATTTCCACTGTCAGCCAAGGACGTGGAGCATTTAGCGATCGGCTACATGAATGTGAAGCTGAAAGTCGCGCCTGATGCCGAGCCACTGGATGACCAACCAAATGTGGAGCCAGATCTAGCCTCTGCCACCGAAAGCCCCGATGACCGATTGGAGCGAGCGCTAAAGGAACTGCGCGATGCGACGGCGGCCGACCTTTTGGATAACTTGCTGCAAGTCAGCCCCAACCGCTTCGAAGTGATCGTGCTGGATGTACTTCATCGCCTGGGTTACGGCGCCAGTCGTAATGATCTGCAACGTGTCGGCGGTTCCGGTGATGCAGGAATCGACGGCATTATCTCGCTCGATAAATTGGGGCTGGAGAAGGTTTACGTTCAGGCCAAGCGCTGGCAGAACACGGTTGGCCGGCCTGAACTGCAGGCGTTCTATGGGGCGCTCGCAGGGCAAAAAGCCAAGCGTGGCGTGTTCATTACCACCTCTGGCTTTACAGCGCACGCTGTCGACTTCGCCAAATCGGTGGACGGCATTGTGTTGGTAGACGGCATGCGGCTGGTGCATCTGATGATGGATCATGAGGTGGGCGTGACATCGCGTTTGTTGCGGTTGCCGACGCTTGATCGCGATTATTTTGATGAGGAGTAAGCGTTAAAAGCCCTGTGAGTTGGCCTTCATCCATGCGCGCCCCAAATGGTATTTCCAATGATCAGATTCACCCAAGGCAACCTGCTGGAAGCCAAAACCGAAGCCCTCGTCAACACGGTGAATACCGTTGGCGTGATGGGCAAGGGCATCGCGCTGATGTTCAAAGAGCGCTTTGGGCAGAATTACCGCGTGTATGCAGCGGCGTGTAAGGCCGGGGAAGTAGAAACCGGCAAAATGCACGTGACTGCCACCAACGAACTCGATGGACCGCGCTGGATTGTGAATTTCCCCACCAGCGCCACTGGCGGTATCCGTCGCAAATGGCATGGATAACCGAAGGCTTGCATGATCTGCGACGGTTTTTACTTGAAAACGATGTGAAATCCGTCGCTGTTCCTCCGCTGGGCGCTGGTAACGGTGGTTTGAAGTGGCCTGAAGTGCGCGAGCAGATTGTAGAAGTGCTGGGTGACCTGGATGTCGATGTATTAGTGTTCGAACCCTCTAATCAGTATCTGAATGTCGCTAAGCGCGATGGCGTTGAGCAACTCACTCCGGCACGCGCACTGATTGCTGAGTTGGTCCGGCGTTATTGGGTTCTGGGCATGGAATGCAGCCTGCTCGAAATTCAGAAACTGGCTTGGTTTCTTGAGCGTGCAATCGAGAAAATTCCAGGTACTGAGAATCCGCTAAACCTCAAATTTGTCGCTCATAAATTCGGTCCGTATGCCAATCGATTGGAGCATCTGCTCAACAATCTGGATGGCAGCTATTTACATTGCGACAAGCGCATCAGTGATGCAGGAATCACCGATGTCATTTGGTTTGATCAAGATCGCAAAGCCTTTTTGCAAACCTACCTCAAGACTGAAGCCAAGGAATACTCCCAAGCTTTAGAGCGAACGGCTGAATTGATCGACGGTTTTGAGTCACCCTTCGGCATGGAGTTGCTGGCGACCGTTGATTGGTTGCTGATTCGGGAAAGGATTGCTCCAACCGTTCCTGCGGTACGTAAAGCACTGAAGAACTGGGAAGGTGGGTCCGGAGCTGCGGTGCATAAAAACAAGTTATTCGATGATCAGGCACTAGGAATTGCGATTACGCGTCTGACATCCAGCAGCTTCAGCCCGGAAATAGCGGCCTGACATCGTTATGAAATGGGGCAAGAGGTACTAGCCCCTTACCGCTCCTTGATTGAAACGGGAATCGCAATAAGCCATTAGCACATCCGCCCTAATTGCCCCGCGCCCACCCTCACCACTAAATTTCCATTCTGTTTTTGTGCATTACAAAAGCGCCAAGGAATGGAGCAGCACCATGTCGTCGTTTTTAAAACTGAGTAAATCCCTCGCTTTACTGACCGCACTATCGTCAGCCACTTCAGCGTTAGCGGAAGAACCGATCCCCATCGGCGACTGGTGGATCATTTATGGCAACGGCGTCCCGCACAAGAACATCATGTATGTCGCCGACACAACTTCTGTGGTGCCGTCGACACTTACCAAGGGCGCGCAGATGTTGGCGGTGACGCTGGTGTATGAAGAGCCGGGCAAGCCCATGATTGATGCCTACAACCTGGAAGTTCAGTGCAAGACAAACAAGCTGCGGTTTGTTAATGGCCAGTCGGTGGATCGAATTGCCTACCTGCTGCGGCACCTGAAAGTGAACCAGCAATGGCAGCAGCCGAAGGAGTTCTGGGTGCAACGTGCCCTTGCTTTCGTTTGCTCTCCAGAGAAAAAAGACATGATCGCGCTGGGCAAGATGGAGCACTTGCAGATGATTCAGGGCATGCAGCAAATATTCTTCAAACTGGCGCTTATTCAGGAAAAAGGCCAGATGATGGATAACCTCGATTCGATACTGGGCAACAAGTAACAGCCTGTCCTCATAACGCTGCAGCGCGCTATTTCGTATCGCACATGACATCGGGAGTCATGATGAATCAATGGACTAAAACGTTACTGGCGCTACTGATAACAGCCACAACTTTGTTGGTGAATGGCTGCCACCTTGTTGCACAGTCGCGCTGGGAAGGACGCGATGTTCAGGAAGCGCTCGATTTGTTCGGCAAACCCGACTCGATGAAAAAACAGACCACTGCCAACGGCGAGAATCTGGCTGTGCTCACCTGGTATAAATCATCCAGCTGGACCACCACAGAAGCGGCCGCTACTTCAATGAATCACACCGGCAACGGCATGGTTTACACCGAGTATTACGAGACGGTCGGCCACAGCTCGGATTGCAAACTGGAGGCTACCGTCAACAAGGCGAAAAAGATCGTGCTGTTCAGGATCGAGGACGGAAAGATCATTCACGGCAAGTGCATCAACGTGCCGTTCGTGCCCGGTTATATTCCGCCCGGTTTCTAGTGCAACCCTGAGCAGGTACCTGCTCAGGGATAACTAAACGCCTTAACCAACGTCAACTCCCCCGCCGTCCGCATCGGGATCAAAAAAGTCTCCATCTTCTCGCTCGGCGTGCCTTCTTCGGTAATCACCGTCACCTGCGCCGTCGTCAGCGCCTGCACGGCTTCATCCCCACCTTCGTCATCTGCGCGATACCCGCCGCCGTAGTAATTCACATACACCAGATACTGCCCCTTGATCGGCGCCGGCATGGCGAAGATTTCCGGGCCGTAGCCGGTGGTGACGTCGACGTCGAGGGCGCCGCCGTTGGGGGCGATGCGGTTGCCGTACCAGATGTGGCCGCCGTCGGGGGTGACGAGATGCAGGTCGAGGTCGGTGCCGTCGCTGTCCCACGCGAGCAGGACGCGCAGTTTGGCTGGGGTGGCGCCGCCGCTGGTGTTGAGGAATTGGGTGCGGTGGCGTTGTTTGCCGTCAGGGCTGCGGACTTCGACGCTGTTGCTGCCGTTGGGGAAGGAGAATGGGCGGTCGAAGCGGCCGGCGTCGTCGATTTTCAGCGGCATGCTGACGCCGTTGACGATGAGGCGGCCGGGCTCTGTGCTCTTCGGTGTGGCTTTGATTTCGCCGCTGATGCGTGCGGTGTTGGCTTGGCCGATCGGGGTGTTCACCGAGGAGGCTGGGTAGTTGACGGTCTGGCGGAAGCTTTCGCCCTCGCCTTGCGGCGCGCCGCTGCGCCAGCCGCCGACCGGGGTGTCGAGTTTGACGCTGTCGGCGGCAATGGCCGGCGACAGCGCGGTCAACGTGCAGAGCAGCAGCAAGACCTGTGGATAACGGAGTTTCATGGTCTATTCCAGCAAGAGGTGACGGGCGAGCCCTTCAATGTAGGTTTCATCCTGGCCGTTGGGATGTGCTTCAAAAGCCAGGTGCAGATATTCGTGGGTGAGGTCGAGGCGATCCTGCAGGGTGAGTACGCCGCGCACATAGATTCGTTGGCGCTCGCGGTCGACGAAGGGTCTGCCAAAAGCCAGTTTGCACACGGCGAACGTGCTGACTTCGTTGTAGCCGGTTTCGCTTTCCAGCTTCGGGCGCCAGCCGCGTCGTTGCTTTTGCAGCCAGTCTTGGGCGGCGGGCAGTGCTTCGCAGGAGGCGACTGGGTTGTCCCAACGGCTAAGGCTGGCGCGCGGATAGGCGTGGAGCAGAATCGCGTCGTAGCGCTGACCAGCATTGGCCTGCTCGACGGCTTGTTGCCAAGCGAGTTTGTCCGGGCCGGGTTGGTCTGAGTGATAGGTGACGATACTGCCGGCCAACACCAGATCCGCGGTCCATGCGGCGATACTGCGAGACTCCGCCGAGGCCGGACGCGGGGCGACGCGCTGGCGGGTGCTGCTGTCATCGATGCTCAGGCAATCGCCGCTACGCGCAGCGTTTTGCAGCAGGTAGGTGCGGATCGCCACGGCCAGCGCTTTGGCGGCTTCGGCGGGTTCGGGTTTGGCTTCGCGATCCAGCACCCGGGCGACGTATTCTTCGCGATCAAGCCTGGCGACGAGTTTGTTGTTGAGCAGAAACAGTTCGCCGTCGCTATGGATATCCAGCGCATTGCCGTTAGCGAATTCGACGCGGTAATCGCCCTGCAACGGTCCGGAAGTCACCGCCCGATCGCCAGCCAAAACACGTAACACCGGATAGCGCGAGAACAGAACGACTTCGACACAACGGCCCGTCTCTGCTGGCCAGACCGTTGGCAACACCGTCGCCAGTGCCTGACCGTAATTTCGTAGAACCATTTGACTGGTGCCACGCCCTCCCGCCCAAACCGGCGAGCCATCCACCGTCCAACCGGCAAATCCGCCCTGTCGCGATTGTGGGTCCTTATCGCCGAGCCAGCTCCAGGTTTTCACCCGCAAGCGCCCGCCCAATTCACCAACGACGTTGCCATCCGCCGCAGTCAGAACGACATCAAGCAACACGCGGCGCATCTGGTCTTGAGCTGGCAGCAAAGACAACACCATCAACAAATCAGCCACAGAAACTCGGGTAGCCGGTTGCACCAATGGCAGATCCAGCAACCACGACGGTGCCTGCCGCGTCTGCCAATACGCTCGCCAATCGGTAGAAGAAATCCCCAACCGCGTAGGCTCAAAATACAACCCACACGACTTTACCAACGCCTGATCACGTCCAATCTTGCCGCCAGCGCTGCAGCAATAAACTTCTTCTTTCGACTGCCCGCGACATTCATAAGCGGGCTCGCGAGCGCCGGTATCCACCAGCCACGCATAAACAAACAGCTTCCACAGACTGCCCAGCGGCGCATCCAGCGAAGGCGGCAACGGCTCGCGAGCGATCAGTTGCGTCTGGCTCAACGACAACAATTCACCCTTGTAGGCCACGCGCAAAGACTCATCCTGCGCCGTTGCCAGCGCGGGAATCACACACAACATCAGCCACAGCAGCGGCCGCTTCATGTCAGTTGACCGTGACCTGACCGAGGGCGGCTTTCGCTTCCTGAGCCTGATGTTGCGGCGCGTAGACCTGGGTGAAACGCACCGGCGGTAAATTGAACTGGCCCTTCTGCGAGAAACGCACCAGATGGCGCAGGCGCAATTCGCCACTCAGCGCATCCACCGGCACGGCATAAGCCAACTGCCCCGGCTCGAAACGCGCTTTCTCGAGTGCGGTCGGTTCGGTGCCGTCATTGCCCTGCAACTTGATGCCCCACGTTGTGCGCTCGACATCAGCGCCCGGTGGCAGCGGTACTTCAAGCATGCCGTAGCGCAGCGGTTTCGGCGCCTTGCTGGTGAGGATCACTTCGTCCAGATACAGGCTGTCGCTGGACAACGGCTTAGTGCCGACCGGCTCCAGTTTGAAAGTGAACGCTTCATCGCCCGGCACCAGTCGCGACAGACGCCGGGTGATGGTCACGGCCATTGGATCGATGGCCGGCTGTTGAGTCTGGAAACTCAGCGCCGCGCGCAGCGGACGCTCCTGAGTACCAGAAACCGTCAACACGCTCGGCACCGGCGTCGCCCCCTGCCACGTCCAGAACATCTCGCCACTGGCACCGTAGCTTTTCTTCCAGCCCTCACCCGGCGTCAGCGCAATGGTCGGCGAAGCCTGGGCGATGCTGCGTTGCAGCCAGGTCAGCGCCAGTGCGCGCTCGAGCGTCGATTGCTGCGGCAACAGGCGTTGCAGCAAGGCTTGCGCGCGAGCCTGATCGAACGGTTGTAGCGACAGATTCAGCGCTTCGACAAACGGCTGCGAACTGACCGACAGACGCTGTTGCGCAGCGCCCACCTGACGATTGAATGCGTCAGGCAACGCGACTTTCGCCTGTGTGGCCAGCGATGCGGTCAACACTCGCGCCGCCGCCAGACCGAGCGCCGAATCCGGATCGCTCATCACCAGGCTGTCTACGCCATCGTCGATCAGGGTTTCGGCATTGCCTTCACCCGCCTTCGCCAGATCCTCCATCAACCCCGTCAGCAGCGTGTTCACCGGCAAATGCATCTGCTTGGCGAACGACAGAATCAACGCCCGTTGCAGCAACGGAGTGTTCGGCGCCTGTTTGGCGTAAACCTCCAACACGCGCTGCCAATGCTCCGGCGGCAGCGTCAGATCCAGTACCTGGCTGGCATTCCAGTCGGCGAAGTAGGCGTAAGCGGTGAGGAACGCATCCGGCTCACCGTCGTAGCCCCACCAGGTGAAGCTCGCCGACGGCCCGGCCATTTGCACCAACCGCAGACGGCTGTTCTGCATGATCAGACGCAAGCGCTCGCGGATCTGCGGGCTCGATGCCAGCGAAGGATAGGCAATGCTCAGCGGCAACAAGCGACTGGCGGTCTGCTCGACCCCGCCGTACGGGTAGCTGAGCAGATCATCCAGCGCCGAACGGAACAGCGCTTGCGGGCTGTCATCCAGCCGCAGGCGAATATCGGTGGCGTCCGCCGGCAGGCTCAGTGGCGTATCGCCGCTGGCCACGTCGAGGCTTTGCGTCTGCGTCACTTGCCAGCCGTCACCGGTTGCGCTCAAGCGCACGGCCAGAGAATCAGCGGTTTTGCCGTCCTGCACCAACTCCGCCGTCCACTCGCCGGAAGCCAATGCGAACGCCGGCAGTGGCAGGTAGTTGATGCCGTTGTTCAGGGTCACCGGCAGGCGTTGTTCGGTGCCGGCGTAGTGGGTGACCAGCTCAGCCTTGACCGGTTTCTCGGCTTGGCTGAACGCGAAAATACCGAGTTGCGGCTGATCACCCTTACGGAATTTGCTCGGCCCGCTCCACTTCAGGTACAGCGGTTTTTCCGAGCGGACAAACTGCTTCTTCTGACCGACCTGACCGTCATCGGCGATGGCGCGGGCGGTGATGCGCCAGCGGGTCAGCGAGTCGGGCATCTTGAAGGTGAAGCGGGTTTTGCCGTCGGCACCGGTCAGCAATTCCGGTTGCCACGCAGCGGTATCGACGTCTTCACGACGCGGCCGCTCCAGCACTTTTACGCCACGTTCACTGCGGTTGGCTTTGCCCGGCGCACCGGGACTGCCCGGCAGCGCGACGTCGTAACTGATGAACGACAGGCTGGCGCTGGTGCGCACGTTGTTGCGCCGTGGATGGTAGAAGAACTGGTCGATGGTCGGCGCGACTTCCGGCTGCAACGCGTAAACCATTTCGTCGACAACACTCACCGTCAGATGCGCCGGAACTGCTTTACCGGCGAACTGCGTAGTCAGGTCGACGGTCACCGTGTCACCCGGCAGATACACCTGTTTGTCGGTGCTGATCGCCACGTCGATTTGCGGTGCGATCACTTTGATCCCGGCGTTCTGGAAACTGTACTGACCGCCCTTGGTGTAAAGCACGGAGAAGGTCAGGTTCGGTGCGAAGTTATCCTTCACCGCAATGCGTGCGCGGTATTGGGTGTCGCTGAGTTTTTCCAGTTTCAACCAGTCGCCGCCCTTGGCCAGCAGCGCGGTGGCTTCGACCTTGTCGCGCTCCAGCGACAGCAGTGCATCATTGACCGGCTCAGGGAAGGTGATCAGTGCCAGCGCTTCATCGCCGGCCTTGTACTCAGGTTTGTCGAGGACGATTTCGACGGTGCCCGGCACAGCTTTGACGCCGTCACCGGTGACCGCATGACCGGTGGCGCCGAGGACGCGACCGTGTTGATCCTTGAGCGTCAGGTTGTAAGTGCCCGGACGTTCAAAAGCCAGACTGAAGCCTTTGTCAGTCGCCGCGAGTTTGCCTTCGCCGGTGCTCTGGTCTTCCAGGCGCACCCAGCCGTAAGTGCTCGGCGTGACCGCTTTGCTCTGCTCGGTGCCGCCCTCGTTGGCGTAGCTGAACGCGACCTTGTCGCCGACCGCACTGAAACGCTGCGGCGCACTCAAGCGGAAACTCGCGGCGCCACGATCAATGAGGATTTCCTTGGTGGTCCTGACCCGATACGCCGCGCCATCGCTGGCGAACACGGTGAGCATGTAGCGGCTCGGTTTGTCGGCGGCCGGCAGGTCGAGGGTGGCGTTGCCTTTGCTGTCGGTGGTCAGTTCGGTGCTGGTCAGCTCCACCGGGAATTGCCCGAGGTATTGCAGTTCGTTGTCGACCATCGACAGTTGCTGCGCGCGCAGGCTCAGGGTCAGTTTGGCGTTCGCCACTGGTTTGCCGTCCGGGTACAACAGCACCAGACTGCCCTTGACCGGCTCGCCGGTGCGGTAATCCTGCTTGGCCAGATTCAGCGAAATCTCGAAGTGTGGCTTGATGTACTCAGCCACGCGGAAGGCGCTGCTGTAAGCCTGATCCTTATAGTTGAAGCGAATCTCGTACCCGCCCGCCACCGCGTTATCCGGCAACTGGAAACGACCCTGAGTGCCGGCCTTCGAATCGAGTTTCAGATCAAGGCGTTGCAGCTCGGTGCCAGTGGCGTCGAGCACGCTGACATTGACGTCTGCGGCACCCGGCAACACCGAATCCCGCGCATTCTTGAACTCGCGACCGACGATTTTCAGCGACACCCAATCACCAGGGCGATACAGCGGTCGGTCGGTGAAGGCATAGAGTTTGGTGTCGTAGATTTCGCTGTCGTAGTAGAAGTTTTCCGAGACGAATACACCGCCCTCCTCGTCCTCGCCGATGACGAAAGAACGCTCGGGGCTGACGTGTTTCAGGCGCAGCAAACCATCGGCATCAGTGGCGCCACTGCTCATCACGCCGAGGCCGTCGGTCCACAGCACATTGACCTTCGGCACCGAACTGCCTTCGTGTTTGCGCGCAGCCCAGACCAGCAATTCATCACCGGCAATCTTGCTCACTGCCACGGTGTTGGAAACAAAGACCATGGTGGTCGCGCGGTACTTGCCGATCAGCGCTTCGACCAGATAAAGACCCGGTTTCAACTGACCCAGCGGGATGTAAACGTTACCCGGCGCGACGCTGACAAAGTCGCTGGAAGACCCGGCCAGATTGACCCCGGCCGGTGGCTGAATCGGCTTGGCCTGCCACAGCGGATAACGGAACTGGCTGACCACCGGCAAGCCCGGAATCAGCGCGAATTGCGGCTGCGCGTCATACGGTGTCGGCGCGACGATGGCGTTGCCCATCTTCAGTTCCGGCACTTCCTCGGTGACCTGTTTGCGCGATTCATAGGAGAACGCACGCTGCATCACCCGCCGGGATTTGCGGTACCAGTTGTCCCACAGATACGCGAGGGTGTTGGACAAGCCTTCGCCCTTGAACTGGCCGTCGCTGACCACGCGGTGCAGGTTTTTCTGGCGCTTGAGGAAGTCCAGCGGCTTGTCGATGCGATACACGCGAATGTCGGCGCCGCCGTAAGGCTCCATGCGGAAACGCCGATAGTCGCGGCCCGGCGCTTCGAGGCGAACCATGGCCTGCTCGTCGGCAGCGAAACTGCTGTCAGCCAGCAGGAAAAAACTTTCGCCGGACACCGGTGTGTAGCCGCTCGGTTCGACGGTGTCTTCGGCGTTCACTGCCGAAAATGGCAGGGCTAATAGCAACAGCAGAGGCAGTAAACGCAGCATGCGGGCACCGGTCATTGGGAGAGAAAGTTCAGTCGATAGACGCCGATGAAGTTGGGGTTGGCTGCGTCGGGTATCCATCGGGTGTCCTTCCATGTCATGAGTTGCTGCAGGCTTGCCGAACGCATGCCGTTGTCAGTCGGGGTGGTGGTGCCGGTGTGATAGGCGATGTAGCGGCCCATCCAGATCATCAGGTGCTGGTCGTCGCCCTGATCGAAAAACATCAGGTCACCGGGACGTGCCTGCGACACGTCGCGGCTGACCAGATGACTGTTGAACTGAATCAGTTTGATTGCGTTGACGTACGGCCCGATCTTGCCGCCGCCCTGCTGCCATTGCTGGGCGAGCTTGCGCTGATCGTCGCTCAGCGACAGTTCCGGCGGCAGGTAACGATTGGACAGGCCATTGCTGCGCAGCCATTTATCGTCATGGACTTTCAGCGCTTCGTTGGCAGCGAAGCGCACCAGCCCGGCGCAATCCTGTTGATACCAGCGCGGGCTCGGGCCCTGGCTCAGTTGCTCCTGGGCGATGCGCACGAACCAGGCGCGGAACACCTGGGATTGTGCAGGATCGAGCGCAGGCGTTTCGATGGCTCGGGCGCCCGCGCTGAGTAACAGCGCTAGCAAGCCGAGACTGCGGATCAGTGCCGTCACAGCGCTTTCCACTCCAGCGGCAGCCACTGCCAGTGACCATCCGGCTCGCTGCCTTCAGGCAAGGTCAGGGCATATTTGCCGTAGCCGCCGAGAGTGCGAAGTTTTGGGATCAGATAGGTTTGCGCGGCGTTGTAGAACACCGGTTCCATGTCTTGCGGCAGGCTGTCGAGGGTTTCCTGCTGCATCAGTTGCGCCATCGAATCCGGGCCGAAATAGATCGGCATCAGCACGTCTTTGGGCAGCACATCGGCCATCGGCGGGAAGCGTTTGTCGAGGGTACCGAGGGCTTTGTCGACCAGTTTGTCGTCGAGGGAAAACAGCAGCGTCGAGCCGTGACGGGCGAGGCTGACCCTCATGAAAGCCTTGCCGCTGATTGCATCCGGATTCTCTGCGTCCCTGGCCGCGTAGGGACCGAAGCTGGAGCTGACTTGACGCTGCCAGACGTGGCTCTGGCCTTCCTGTTTCTCCACTACAGGGAATACTTTTTCTTCGACGTTGGACTCGAAGGCGCCGACCATCGACCCGAACAGTTTGCCGAGATCGCCGTCGAGCTTGCTGCTGTCCTCGTCCTTCAGACTGGCCACCAGCAATGGCGTGTACAACCGCGAATCGGCGTACCAGCACAAGCCCGCGGCACCCGCCACGTGTTCGGTGAGCGTCTGTGCCACGGCGTCTTCGGCGCCGAGTTTTACCAGCAACGGCTTTTGCGGTTCGGCAGCTACCGGCAACGTTACGCAGGCACTGGCGCCCAGTGGCATGGCTTGCCAGACCGGTTTGAAATCGAAATCCGGCTGGTTTTCCAGCTCGTCCATGGCTAGGTAGCTGTGCCAGCCCTTGTCGTCCATGTCGAAACGCAGGCCGGCGAAGTTCGGAATGAAGCGCTGGTAGCCCATGGCGAGGACGCTGGAATTCACCGAGAGTCGCTGTCTGGTTTCCGGGGTTTTAGCAGGCAGGCCGAAGGCTTCGGGGAACAGCTTTTCGCCGTTGAGCAATGCCGCCAGTGCTTGCGGCGAGACGTGGCCGGATTCCTCGGACACGCCGCTTTCAGGGTCGTAGTACTTGGCCGGATTGGACAGCACCACCAGTTTGTCGCCGCGCGAAGCGAACAGCAGCGATTTGCTGGCGTTGTAGCTCAACTGGTACAGCGGCACCTCGTCACTGCCAACCTTGAGATTGCCGAAAACACTGAGTTGCGTGTCATCGAGCGCGACTTTCGCCAGCGGCTCCAGCAGCTTGGCCAAACCACCGCGATCCATCACCAGCAGAAAGTCCTTCAAGCGACCATCGGCACCGCGCCACAGCGCGACATCGGCTGGCTGATCGAAAAGCTGTTCGATCAAGCTGTCCTGCAACTTCAGATCATGCTCGTAAATGATTCGGCGCAGACTACCGATCAAGCCGAGGCGATCGGCGTGGGTTTCGTAATAGAAGACGAAATCTTCGGTGAGCGTGGCCTTGAGGAACGGTACCGTCAGCAGGTCTTTGGGTAACTGGCTCAGCGAGCGGGTTTCCAGCAATGCATCCGGGCGGCTCAGGCCGAGCCTGTCACCGGCAAGCTCCACCGGCGGCGCCTTGGGTTTGAGCAGCAGCCAGCCAAAACCGCCCGCCACGCTGGCCACCAGGCACAGTCCGACCAACAGCAACGGCCAGCGCCGGGAAGGTTTGCCAGCAGGTGTTTCGGCAGCCGGGGTAACAGTGTTATCGCTCATCTTCACGCTCATTCCCAACGCTCACGATTTCATCCATGGCGGGATACTTAATAGTTGAAAGTCTTGACCAGCAGCAGATCACCAATCGCCCGCAGGGGCACGATGAACGTCTCGCGTTTTTCGTCGACGGTGTTTTCATTGAGCACCAGCGTGATTTGCGAGGTAATCACCTCGTTCTGATTGCTGGTCTCCTCGAAGTTATAGCCGCCGTTGCCGAAATTGCCCCAATAGTTGACGTAAACCAGATAGGTGCCGTGCAGCGGCGCGGTCATGGTGAACATCTCAGGGCCGGGGCCATCGACGCCGTCGGGGTCGAGGCCGCCGCCGTTGCTCAATGCCGGCCGCGCCCAGAACGCATGCTGGCCATCGGGCGTGACAATGTGCAGATCCAGCTCAGCCTTTGGATCGTCCCACCCCAAGACAAGACGAATTCGCGCCGGCGTGCGCAAATTATTTGCTTCATAAAATTGCACGCGCTTGAGCGACTCGCCCTCGGCGCTGATCACCTCGACACTGTTGGAACCGGCGCCAAAGGCATATGGCCGGGCGAAACGGCCCTGATCGTCGGTGTACAGATTCAGCGGATTGCCATTGACGGCGAGGCTGTGCGGCGGGCGCATATGGCCGATGGCTTTGAGCTGGCCCTGGATCATCGTGCGATTGCGCTGGATGCCACGATCGATCGGTGGCGTCGGATAGGCGACTTGCGGGTTTTCCGTGCGATCGAGCAAGCCGTGATAACGCCAGCCACCCACCGGTTCCGACAGCTCGGCACTCGGTGCGGCCAGCAGCGCGGGTGCGCAGACCATCCCGAGCAACAGCAAAATGAATGAACGCATGTAATGCCTCCTGCCATGCCTGAACGAAACCTTGCACCCGATCCTCGGTACTTCACAGCCTCTGAAACTGCGTTTCGTCTGAAAGACCCGTGACTATCGGGTCGTAGAAGGCGCGAAGATTATCCATTCGGCGTTTTTTTAACAATCGGATACATGTGCTATCGCTGTAGGAATTACGCGTATTTGTTGTGCGTGAGCCGAATAGCGGAATTATTCGGCTCACAGAATGAGCCGAATACACCGTCACCCTCCTGGAATCCCCCTATATCCCCCTGCTCCCTCGCCACAGAAATACGGGGCGCAGATAGCCCGCTCATTTGCCCATACCCCCCCTATCTGCTAGTGTCGCGCCGGTTTAACGTCAACCGGAAACTGCCGCCATGGCCCGCAAAAAAGCTGCACTGGATTTCGAACAGTCCCTCGCCGACCTGCAAACATTGGTCGAGCGTCTGGAGAACGGTGAATTGTCGCTGGAAGACTCGCTGACCGCTTTCGAGCAGGGCATCGGGCTGACCCGTGACTGCCAGGCAGCGCTGGCTCAGGCTGAGCAGAAGGTGCAAGTGCTGCTGGAGCGCGATGGCGAACTCGCCGAGGAACCCTTCGACGCGGAACAGCCAGAATGATTGCAGCGTATTCGGCGACCAGCCAGGCCCGGGTCAACGCGGCACTGGAAAGCCTGTTCAACGCCCCGTTGCCAGAACTGGCGCGCCTCTATGAGGCCATGCGCTACAGCGTGATGAACGGCGGCAAACGCGTGCGTCCGCTGTTGGCTTACGCCGCGTGCGAAGCCCTCGGTGGCAAGGCTGAGCAGGCCAACGGCGCGGCTTGCGCGGTGGAGCTGATCCACGCCTATTCGCTGGTGCACGACGATTTACCGGCGATGGACGACGACGACCTGCGTCGCGGCCAGCCCACCACTCACAAGAAATTCGATGAGGCTTGCGCGATTCTCGCCGGTGACGGCTTGCAGAGTCTGGCGTTCAGCGCCTTGCTCGATCCGCGCCTGAGCGACCTGAGCGCCGATATCCGTTTGCAGATGGTCAGTGCGCTCGCACTGGCCGCAGGCCCGGCCGGCATGGTCGGCGGTCAAGCCATCGACCTCGGTTCGGTCGGTCTCAAGCTCGATCAGCAAGCCCTTGAACTGATGCACCGACACAAGACCGGTGCGCTGATCGAAGTCAGCGTCAAACTCGGTGCCCTGGCCAGCGGCCGCGCCAAGCCGGATGAACTGCAATCCTTGCAGACTTACGCACAAGCCATCGGCCTCGCCTTCCAGGTGCAGGACGATATCCTCGACGTCGAAAGCGATACCGCCACCCTCGGCAAACGCCAAGGCGCCGATATCGCCCGGGACAAGCCGACCTACCCGGCGCTGCTCGGCCTGGACGCGGCCAAGGCCTATGCGCTGGAGCTGCGCGATCAGGCTCTCCACGCCCTGCGACCGTTTGACGCGGCAGCCGAGCCGTTGCGCGAGTTGGCCCGGTATATCGTCGAGCGTCGCAGCTGACGGCGAATCGGCCAAAAAAGATCAACGCGTGGGCAGTGGGCGATGCATCAGGTAAACTGCCGCATCTTTTATACCTATAACGATTCGCCTGATGCCCACGACGTTTCATGAGATTCCCCGCAAGCGCCCGACCACGCCCCTGCTCGACCGTGCGAATACGCCGGACGGCCTGCGCCGGTTAGCCGAAGCCGAGCTGGAAACCCTGGCTGATGAGTTGCGCCTGGAATTGCTCTACACGGTCGGCCAGACCGGTGGGCATTTCGGTGCCGGTCTGGGCGTCATCGAGCTGACCATCGCGTTGCATTACGTCTTCGACACCCCGGACGACCGGCTGGTGTGGGACGTTGGTCATCAGGCTTATCCGCACAAGATCCTCACCGGTCGCCGTGAGCGCATGGAATCGCTGCGCCAGAAGGACGGCATCGCCGCTTTCCCGCGTCGCGCCGAGAGCGAGTACGACACCTTTGGCGTTGGCCACTCCAGCACGTCGATCAGCGCAGCGCTGGGCATGGCGATTGCCGCCCGCCTGCAGAACAGTGATCGTAAGGCGATTGCCGTGATCGGCGACGGCGCATTGACCGCCGGTATGGCCTTCGAGGCGCTGAACCATGCGCCGGAAGTCAACGCCAACATGCTGGTGATCCTCAACGACAACGACATGTCGATCTCGCGCAACGTCGGTGGCCTGTCGAACTATCTGGCGAAGATTCTTTCCAGCCGCACTTACGCGAGCATGCGTGAAGGCAGTAAAAAAGTGCTGTCGCGCCTGCCCGGCGCCTGGGAAATCGCCCGTCGCACCGAAGAGTACGCAAAAGGCATGTTGGTTCCAGGCACCCTGTTCGAAGAGCTGGGCTGGAACTACATTGGCCCGATCGACGGCCACGATCTGCCGACCCTGATCGCTACGCTGCGCAACATGCGTGACCTGAAGGGCCCGCAATTCCTGCACATCGTCACCAAGAAAGGCAAAGGCTTCGCCCCGGCGGAAGTCGACCCGATCGGTTACCACGCCATCACCAAGCTCGAGCCTGTCGACGCGCCGGCCACTGCGCCGAAGAAAACCGGCGGGCCGAAGTATTCGGCAGTGTTCGGCGAATGGCTGTGCGACATGGCCGCGGCTGATCCGCGTCTGGTCGGGATTACCCCGGCGATGAAGGAAGGCTCGGATCTGGTGGCGTTCAGCGAGCGCTTCCCGCTGCGTTATTTCGACGTGGCGATTGCCGAGCAACACGCGGTGACGTTCGCCGCTGGCATGGCCTGCGAAGGCGCAAAACCGGTCGTGGCGATCTACTCGACGTTCCTCCAGCGCGGTTACGACCAACTCGTTCACGATGTGGCGGTGCAAAACCTCGACGTGCTATTTGCCATCGACCGCGCAGGCCTGGTAGGCGAAGACGGCCCGACCCACGCCGGCAGCTTCGACCTGTCCTACCTGCGCTGCATCCCGGGCATGGTCATCATGACCCCGAGCGATGAAAACGAACTGCGCCAAATGCTCACCACCGGTCACCTGTACAACGGCCCGGCGGCAGTGCGTTACCCGCGCGGCAATGGCCCGAATGCGGCTATCGAGAAAGACCTCGAACCGATCGAAATCGGCAAAGGCATCGTCCGTCGTCAGGGCAGCAAGGTCGCCCTGCTGGTGTTCGGCGTGCAACTGGCCGAGGCGCTGAAAGTCGCCGAGAAGCTGGATGCAACAGTGGTCGACATGCGCTTCGTCAAACCACTGGACGAAGCTTTGGTGCGCGAGATTGCCGGCAGCCACGAGTTGCTGGTGACCATCGAAGAGAACGCGATCATGGGCGGCGCCGGTGGCGCAGTCAGCGAATTTCTCGCCCGCGAGAATATCCTCAAGTCGATGCTGCATCTGGGCCTGCCCGATGTTTACGTCGAGCATGCAAAGCCTGCGCAGATGCTGGCCGAGTGCGGGCTGGATGAAGCGGGGATCGAAGCGTCGATTCGTGAGCGTCTGGAATTGCTTAACAAGTAAACGCAATACCCTTGTGGGAGCGAGCCTGCTCGCGAAAGCGGACTGTCAGTCAAATCATTTCTGACTGATACACCGCATTCGTGAGCAGGCTCGCTCCCACATTTGATTTGTGTATACCCGATACTCCCGATGGATTGCCATGAAACTCTCGCGCCTCGCCCTGCCCTTTTTCCTGCTGCCATCCGCTAGCGCTGTCGCCGACACCTTCGAGCGGGATCAAGCGCTGAAGCTGCCGGACGTTTTGATCAGCGCCAACCGTCAGGTCGAAGCGCGCAATGACAGCAGCGCCGCCAACACTGTGTTCACCCGCGAAGACATTGATCGCCTGCAACCGAGCGATGTATCAGACCTGCTGCGTCGCGTGCCGGGCGTGCAAGTGGCGCAAGCCGGTGGGCGCGGCAGCTTGCCCGGGGTCTATATCCGCGGGACGCAGTCGGCGCAAAGCCTGGTGCTGGTCGACGGCCAGCGCATCGGCAGTTCCACTTCCGGTGACAGCAATCTGCAACACCTGAACATCGAGCAGATCGAACGCGTGGAAGTGCTGCGCGGTTCGCGCTCGGTGATTTACGGCAGCGATGCGATTGGCGGGGTAATTCAGATTTTTACCCGTCGCGGGGCTGAGCAAGGCGTGCAACCACGCATGCATGTCGGCTTCGGCAGCCATCAAACCTGGGAACGCAGCCTCGGCCTGTCCGGTGGCGACGACAAAACCCGCTTCAACCTTGGCGCCAGCCTGGATGAAACCGCCGGGATCGACCGTACTCATGAGTCATACCCGAGCGACGGCGATCACGATGCCTACCGCAACAAGTCAGTGAGCCTGAGCCTCAGCCATGCGCTGACTGATGACATAGAAGTCGGCGCCAACCTGCTGGATAACCGTGGCAAAAGCGAGTTCGACAATCCGTTCGGACGCTTCGACATGACCACGTTCGAATCGGTCCAGCAACAGCCCTACAGCGATTTCAACGTTAGCAGCGTCAGCAGTTATGTCGATGCCCGGGTCAACGATATCTGGAAAACCCGCATTGAATTCGGCCACACCGAAAACCGCGAAAAGACACTGGATAAGCTCAGCGACGAGCGCACAGTGTTCAACACTTACCGCGATTCGGTGAACTGGCAGAACGACTTGACCCTGGATGCACGCAACAGCCTGATCCTCGGCGGCGACTGGTACGAAGACCGGATCAATAGCAGCACCGCGTTCGACGAGGACAGCCGCTGGAACCGCGCCGCGTTCATCCAGCACCGTTATCAGGCTGACAGTTTCTCCACCGAACTCGGTTTGCGTCACGACGACAACCAGCAGTTCGGCGGTCAGAACACCTGGAGCGGCACATTCACCCTACCGCTCAATCCGGACAACGATCTGCTGCTCAGCTACAGCGAAGGCTTCCGTGCACCGACCTTCAACGACCTTTACTACCCGGATTTCAGCAACCCAAACCTGAAACCGGAAACCTCGAAAAGCTACGAGCTGCAATGGCGTAGCCAGTTGAGTGAAAGCAGTCGACTGGAAGCGTCGCTGTACCGCACGGATCTTGAAGACGCGATCATCTTCGGCAGCAACTCACGCCCGGAAAACGTGGCTTCAGCACGGATCAACGGCTTTGAAGCGGCGCTGAAGCAGGAATTGTTTGGCTGGCAGAGCAACCTTGGCGTGGCGATCATCGACCCGCGCGACCGTGATACCGGCCATACGTTGGCACGACGAGCACGGCGGACGTTGAGTTGGGATCTGGATCGGCAGTTTGATCGACTGAGCGTCGGTGCCAGTTGGCAGGCGGTGAGCAGCAGCTATGACGACCTGACCAACAATCAAACACTAGGTGGTTACGCGTTGTTCGGTCTGCGCAGCAGTTGGGCGCTGAACCGGGAGATCAAACTGGATCTGAAGGTGGATAACCTGCTGGACAAGGGTTACAGCCGCGCAAACTACAGCTATGGCGGCAACCAGTACGGTTATCGCGAGGAAGGCCGGGCCTGGATGTTTGGGGTGACCTGGACGCCTGAACTGCGCTGAAACCTCTGAAGTAGCTGATGCTCCCTGTAGGAGCTGCCGCAGGCTGCGATCTTTTGATCTTCTAAAACAACATCAAAAGATCGCAGCCTGCGGCAGCTCCTACAGGGGTTAATTGTCAGGCTGGATGAGGTGGCAGAGCTTGGCGGTGGCGTCGATCATCTGGCCACTCGGGCGTTCCAGACCTTTGTCGGTTACCCGCAGCAATGCCCCCTGCTTTACAGCCGCCACCTGCGGCCATGCCTTCCACGCATCCAGCTGCGCCTGATCACTGGCCAGAATCACCTCGGGATCTCGCTGCAATACTGCCTCAATGCTGACTTGCGGCGCCGGCAGGCTCAAGTCGCCGAACACATTGCGCGCGCCGCACACCTCAAGCGCATCGCTGATGATCTGCCCCCCGCCAACGGTATACAGCGGCTTGTCCCACACCTGATAGAACACCTTAAGCGGCGTGTCCCGGTGATAACGCTGGCGCAGGTGGTCGAGTTTCTGGCGAAGATCCGTCGCCAGTTTCACCCCACGCTCGGGCCGGCCCAGTTGCCCGGCGATGGCTTCGATTTGCGCAGAAAGCTGTTCAAGGCTGTGCGATTCAGCGACGTAAGTCGGGATGTTCAGCCGCTTGAGCTGATCGCGCTGCGCCGGCCCGACACTACCAGGCCAGAGCAACAACAGATCAGGTTTGAGACTGAGCAAACGCTCCATGTCGAGTTGGCCATAGCGGCCCACCGAGGGAAGATTCGCAATCGCAGCAGGCCGCTCGCCCGCATCCAGCACGCCGACCAGCAGATCGGCGGAATTCAGTTCAACGACGATTTCAGAGAGAGACGGCGCGAGGCTGACCACACGCAGAGCGGCGAATACAGGGCCATTGATGGCCAGCAGCAGAACCGCCAGCCAGAGACGGTGCATCAGCCGAGTTGACGCGGGATACGGTAGAGGTAAAACAGCACGACGGTGGACAGTGCCAGCAACATCAGCGGTATGGCTTCAAGGCCGACAAATACCGCCAGTGCACCGATCCACGCAGGCAATGCGGCCGCGAGAAATGCCGCTCGGCGGCTTGCCGCGAGGGCGATCCAGGCTGCCGGCTCATCCGCTGTATCGAGGGCTTTTTGCGTAGCGATCAGCGCATGTTTGTAGCGGCCAAAATACTTCAGGCTGACGAACATCGACGCGACACCGGCAATGAACAGCGGCATCGCCAGCACCGGCAGAATCGCCTCGCCCTGACCAAACACGGCATTCAGCACGAACAACGGCACCAGCGCTAACGCCAGGTATTTCCACCAGTCGACGCTGAGGCGACGCTTTACCTGACCGCGAGTCACGCCCTGTCTACCTCACCCTGATGCTCATTGCCCATCATGTGGTCGAGCTTGCTGGCCTTGGTCGCCAGATACAGTTTGTTGTGCGGGTTGTGGCCAGTGTGCAGCGGCACGCGCTCGGCGACGACGATGCCCATGTCGGTCAGGGCTTTGACCTTGCGCGGGTTGTTGGTCATCAGACGCAGGGCCTTCACGCCCAAATGTTCGAGCATCGGCAGGCACATCGCGTAGTCGCGCTGGTCGGCGGCAAAGCCCAGACGTTCGTTGGCTTCAACGGTATCGGCGCCGCCATCCTGCAATTCATAGGCGCGGATCTTGTTCAACAGACCGATGCCGCGACCTTCCTGACGCAGGTAGAGCAATACACCACGACCTTCGCGAGCGATGGCCTTGAGCGCGCCTTCCAGTTGCGAACCGCAGTCGCAGCGCTGGCTGAACAGGGCATCACCGGTCAGGCATTCAGAATGCAATCGGCCGAGTACCGGGGCACCGTCGGTGAAATCACCCAAGCTCAGTACGACGTGCTCGCGGCCGGTGGCTTCATCGAGAAAACCGTGCATGGTGAATTGCGCAAAAGGCGTTGGCAGCTTGGAAGCGGCAACAAAAACGACAGGCACCGGTGTGCTCCTGATCTAAAAAAGTCTGAAGATTCGCTGGGCGGCATTGTAACAGCAGGTTCCTACAGACGCTTAGGCTGAATTATCGGGCATAACGATCAAAAAGTTTGATGACTTCCCCGACAACATGAGTCCCTGTGGGAGCTGGCTTGCCAGCGATTGCGGTGGGTCAGCGAATAATATTGCGATTGATACACCGTCATCGCTGGCAAGCCAGCTCCCACAGGGTTCAGTTTCGAACCGACCGATCCGCGTCACGGCTGCTCGAACGGATACGGCTGCTTCCACTTCTCGAAAATCGGTTTCAGCTCGCCGCTCTTCACCAATTGCTCCATACGTTTGTCGAACAGTGCCATCAACGTGCGCGCCTTGGGGGTGTTGGCGAAGCACAGGTACAGCGGCAACTCGGCAACATGGGTCGTGCGAAATTGCGACGGATCCCTCGCCCGACTGACCACGTAATTGATTTCAGTCAGCGCGTCGATGTAATAGTCGGCACGGTTGTGGGTCAGCATCGACAGGATTCCGGTGCGTCGGATGACTTCGTTGAAGCTCTGCACATTGGGCAGGTAGTTCTGGTAATCGTAGCCGCGCACCCAGGCCAGTCGATAGCTGCCCAACGTTTTCAGCGTTGGCGCCGGGTTGCTGGCAAGGCCCAGCGCATAGATGTGATCGATATCGAAATTCCAGCGCGGATAGAGCAGATCACTGAACTCTTCGTGATAGGAGCCCACGCAAGCATCGACTTCTGCACGCTGCGCCAGCCCTACAGAACGGGTATAGGGTTCGCTGCGAATATCGAGTTTTACCCCGACCGGCTCGAACACCTTACGCATCACATCCCAGGCAAGACCATGGCCATCGGCAGCGGTGTAGTCTTCCCAGACTTCGCTGGCCAGATGAATCACCGAGGGCATCGGCGCGGCTTCCTGCGCACTGGCGACAGTGCCCAGCACCGCCAAAAACACTCCTGCCAACCAGCGCCGAGACATCCTTAGTACCCTCTCTAACCTGACAACCCTCGAATCAGGCAAATACCCACACCAGCCCCTGCATCGCCAGCCAAGCGAACACGCCAGCCAGCACGTCGTCGAGCATGATGCCGACACCGCCATGAACATGCCGGTCGATCCAGCGGATCGGCCACGGCTTGAGAATGTCGAAGAAGCGGAACACCAGGAAACCCGCGAGTAACCAGTACCAGCCTTCCGGCACCAGCCACAGGGTAATCCACATCCCGACCATTTCGTCCCAGACGATGCCTTCGTGGTCGTGCACGCGCAGATCGTCGGCCACCTTGCCGCACAGCCAGAAGCCGAACAGCATGGTGATGCCGAGCATCAGCCAGTACCCCCAGTCAGGCAACATCTGCCACAACGGGATAAAGGGTAGCGCAACGAGCGAACCCCACGTGCCCGGTGCTTTGGGCAAGGTGCCCGAACCGAAGCCAAAGGCGAGAAAATGCCAGGGATTGCGCCAGACAGAAGGCGGAACGAATTCGGCCGGAACCTGTTTCGGGTGATCTGTCACGGTGACTCCTGAAAATGTTGATAGCCCCGGATTTGCGGGGTGATGTCGTGCCCTTCGCGGTCCAGTAGCGCCACGCCCTGCCCCTCTGCCACACGACCGATAACATGGATCGGCCAACCATCGGCCAACAGTGCCGGCAACTCGACGGACGGTAACGTAAAGGCCAGCACGTAATCATCGCCACCGCTCAGCGCCGCACGCTCGGCACCGCGCTGACCAAGAAACGCCACTAGTGCATCCGACAGCGGTACACGCTCACGTTCAATTTGAAGTCGCACCTTCGACGCCAACGCGATGTGCCCGCAATCGGCGAGCAAACCGTCGGAGATATCCAGCGCTGACGTGGCTTTGCCGCGCAGCGCCTGACCGAGCGCGAGTTGCGGTTGCGGTGACCAGTAGTGATCGAGCAGCGGCTGGGCGATGTCCGGCGCGGCGTCGCGCTGGCGCAACACCAGCGGCAATGCACCAGCGGCATTGCCCAGTTCACCGCCGACACACAGCAAATCACCTGGCTGCGCGCCACTGCGGGTCAAGGCCAGTCCGGTGGGGACGCGGCCGAACACCGTGACGGTCAGGCTCAACGGCCCGCGCGTGGTGTCGCCACCGACCAGGGCCACGCCGCAGCTCTGCGCCATGCGGTTCAAACCGCGGGCATAGGCTTGCAGCCAATCGGCGGTCACCGTCGGCACAGTCAGGGCAAGGGTAAAGGCAATGGGCGTAGCGCCCATGGCGGCCAGATCGCTGACCGCAACGGCCAGCGAGCGCTGACCGAGCAGATATGGATCGCAAGGATCGGCGAAATGCACGCCGGCCACCAGCGTATCGGTGGAGATTGCCAGCTGTTCCCCGGGGGGAACCGCCAGCAAGGCGCAGTCGTCGCCGATCCCGAGAGCAACGCCCTCGCCGCCCTGCGCACAAGGCGCGGCGGCGAAGAAATTGCGGATCAGCTCAAACTCGCCCATTGGATATCAAGCGCGTATCAGCGCTTGAACGCCTTCACTTCAGCTTCACGCAGATGCGGGGCCAGCTTGTCGAGCACACCGTTGACGAACTTGTGGCCGTCGGTCGAACCGTAGACTTTCGCCAGTTCGATGCCTTCGTTGATCACCACTCGGTACGGCACGTCGACGCGCTTGAGCAGCTCCCAGGTGGACAGGCGCAGCACGCACAGCTCAACCGGGTCCAGCTCTTCGATGGTCAGGTCCAGGCACGGCGCCAACGCAGTGTCGATCTCGGTCTGGTTGGCCGGAACACCGTGCAGGATGTCGTGGAAGTAGCTGGCATCGGCAAAGGTAAAATCGTTATCGACGCGAAACTGCGCTTCGATTTCGTTCAGCGAAGTGCCGGCCAGAAGCCGCTGGTACAAAGCCTGAGTCGCCAACTGACGGGCAGCGCGGCGCTTCTCGCTTTTCGAAGGCTTGCCGGCGTCCGCTGGACGTGGGTCGCGCGGGTTGAAACGATCGCTTTCGTCGCTAATCACTTGGCCTCCAACTGTGCCAGCAGGCTGACCATTTCCAGTGCGGACAGGGCAGCTTCAGCACCTTTGTTACCGGCCTTGGTGCCGGAACGTTCGATGGCTTGCTCGATGGAATCAACGGTCAGGACGCCGAACGCAACCGGAACGCCGAACTCCATGGACACCTGGGCCAGGCCCTTGGTGCACTCGCCTGCCACGTATTCGAAGTGCGGAGTACCGCCACGAATGACCGCGCCGAGGGCGATGATTGCTGCGAACTCGCCTTTCTGAGCGACTTTCTGCGCAACCAGCGGGATTTCGAAGGCGCCAGGAGCGCGGATGATGGTGATGTCGCTTTCGCTCACGCCGTGGCGAACCAGGGCATCAACTGCACCGCTGACCAGGCTTTCAACAACGAAGCTGTTGAAACGGCCCACTACCAAAGCGTAGCGGCCTTTAGGGGCGATGAAGGTACCTTCGATGGTCTTCAGGGTCATTCGTCAGTTCTCTTAAAGAGCCGGGACGCGTCTGCTACGCGTCCCTCAGTGATTTATTTGCCGCGAATTCAGGGCCGGAAACAACCGGTCATTATTCGGAGGGCACGTATTCTACAACTTCCAGATCGAAACCGGATATCGCATTAAATTTCATGGGTGCCGACATCAGGCGCATTTTGCGCACACCGAGGTCACGCAGGATCTGCGAACCGGCACCGACGATGCTGTAAGTGGTCGGTTTTTTCGCCGGCACCTGATCGCCGGTTTCGCGAATATGCGCCAGCAACACGTCGCCATCCAGTGGGTGACCCAGCAACAGCACCACGCCGCTGCCGGCCTCGGAAACGGCAGCCATGGCGGCGCGCAGGCTCCAGCGACCAGGCTGCTTGACCATCAACAGATCGCGCAGCGGGTCCATGTTGTGCACGCGAACCAGGGTTGGCTCTTCAGCGCAAACAGTGCCCAGCGTGAGGGCCATGTGTACGTCACCTTCTACCGAATCACGATAGGTCACCAGGTTGAATTGGCCCAGTTCGCTGTCCAGTGGCTGCTCGGCAATCCGCTGAACGGTACGTTCGTGGATCATCCGGTAGTGAATCAGGTCGGCAATGGTGCCGATCTTGATGTTGTGTTCAGCGGCGAACGCTTCCAGCTCAGTGCGACGGGACATGGTGCCGTCGTCGTTCATCACTTCGCAGATCACGCCGCTTGGCTCGAAACCGGCCATGCGCGCCAGATCGCAAGCGGCTTCAGTGTGGCCGGCGCGCGCCAGGGTGCCGCCAGCCTGAGCCATCAGCGGGAAGATGTGGCCGGGGCTGACGATGTCTTCAGCCTTGGCGTCTTTCGCGGCGGCAGCCTGCACGGTGCGTGCACGGTCAGCGGCGGAGATGCCGGTGGTCACGCCTTCGGCCGCTTCGATCGACACGGTGAACTTGGTGCCGAACCCAGAGCCGTTGCGTGGTGCCATCAGCGGCAGCTTCAACAGCTCGCAGCGCTCGCGGCTCATCGGCATGCAGATCAGGCCACGGGCGTGCTTGGCCATGAAGTTGATGTGTTCGGCCTTGCAGCACTCGGCGGCCATGATCAGGTCGCCTTCGTTCTCGCGGTCTTCGTCATCCATGAGGATGACCATCTTGCCTTGGCGGATGTCTTCAACCAGTTCTTCGATGCTATTGAGCGCCACAAGGCACCCCCTTCAGTCAGGAATTGAGGTAGCCGTTGGCGGCCAGAAAACTTTCGGTAATCGTGCCACCAGCGCTCGGCTCTGCGGCTTTGTCGCCCAACAGCAGGCGCTCCAGATAACGCGCCAGCAAGTCGACCTCCAGGTTCACCCGACGACCCGGCTTGTAGGAAGCCATGATGGTTTCGCTCAGGGTGTGCGGAATGATCGTGAGCATGAACTCGGCGCCATCGACTGCGTTCACGGTCAGGCTGGTGCCGTCGACGGTGATCGAGCCTTTATGGGCGATGTACTTGGCCAGTTCTTTCGGTGCGCGGATGCGAAACTCCACGGCGCGGGCATTATCGGCGCGGGAGACGATTTCGCCGACACCGTCGACGTGACCGCTGACCAGGTGACCACCGAGACGAGTGGTCGGGGTCAGGGCTTTTTCCAGATTGACCGGGCTGCCGCTTTTCAGGTCATTCATGGCGGTGCAGTCCAGCGTTTCGCGGCTGACGTCGGCGGCAAAGCCGTTGCCCGGCAGCTCGACAGCCGTCAGGCAGACGCCGTTGACCGCGATGCTGTCGCCGAGTTTGACGTCGCTCAGGTCGAGCTTGCCGGTTTCAACATGCACCCGTACATCGCCGCCCTTTGGGGTCATTGCACGGATGCTGCCGATGGATTCGATGATGCCGGTAAACATGGGGTTCTCCTTGAGAACGAAGCCAGCGCTAACGCGATGGCCGGGAATTATACGCTCGCCGTAAGGACAGGGATGGCAGTGACTCGCCAGTCATCGCCCACCGCACGAATTTCAGTGATTTTCAGCTCCGGCGCATCCTTCATATAGGCCAGCGGCCAGTCCAGCAATGGACGCGCCGTGGAGCCAAGGAACTTGCCGGCGATAAAGATCACGAACTCATCGACCAGACCGAGCTGGGCAAACGCCCCCGCCAAACGCGGACCGGCCTCGACCAGCACCTCGTTGACGTCACGGTTGGCCAACTCGACCAGCAATTGATGCAGGTCGACCTGACCGTCATCACCCGGCACGATCAAACATTCCGGGCCGTTGGCGTATTGCTCTTCGACGGCCATGCAGGTCGCGACCAGCGCCGGGCCAGCCTTGAAGAACGGCGCATCAAGCGGCACCCGCAGACGCCCGTCGATCAAAACCCGCAGCGGCGGGCGGCTCATGGCCAATGCGGTTTGTTCGGCATCCAGACCCAGTTCGTCGGCGCGAACCGTCAAGCGCGCGCCATCGGCCAGCACGGTATCGGCGCCGGTCAGCACCACGGCCGCCTGAGCACGCAAACGCTGCACCGCCGAACGCGCGGACGGGCCGGTGATCCACTGGCTCTCGCCGCTTTCCATCGCCGTGCGACCGTCCAGACTCATGGCCAACTTGACGCGCACGAACGGCAGGCCGTGCTCCATGCGCTTCAAAAATCCGTGATTGAGCCTGCGCGCTTCGGCTTCCAGCACGCCGCTTTCAGTCGCAATGCCGGCATCGGCCAGACGCTGCAAACCGCGCCCGGCCACTTGCGGATTCGGATCACGCATTGCCGCAACCACTCGGCCGACACCGGCAATGACCAGCGCATCGGCGCACGGCGGCGTGCGCCCATGGTGGCTGCAAGGCTCGAGGGTGACGTATGCCGTAGCGCCGCGAGCCAGCTCACCGGCGGCGCGCAAGGCGTGGACTTCGGCGTGAGGTTCGCCGGCGCGCTCGTGCCAGCCTTCGCCGACAATCTGCCCGTCCTTCACGATCACGCAGCCAACCCGAGGATTGGGGTGCGTGGTGTAGTGACCTTTGCGCGCCAGTTCCAGCGCACGCGCCATGAAGTGGGCGTCGAGGATGGCCTGCTCGGCGACGGTGGTCATTCTTTCACCGGTTCGCGGGCGAGGCGGTCGATTTCTTCGCGGAACTCGTTGAGGTCCTGGAAGCGCTTGTACACCGAAGCGAAACGGATGTAGGCGACTTCATCAAGCTTTTGCAGCTCGGCCATGACCAGTTCGCCGACCACGAGGGATTTGACCTCGCGCTCGCCGGTGGCGCGCAGCTTGTGCTTGATGTGGACCAGAGAGGATTCGAGGCGCTCGACGCTCACCGGACGTTTCTCCAGAGCGCGTTGCATGCCCGCGCGCAGTTTTTCTTCGTCGAACGGTTGGCGGCTGCCATCGGTTTTGATCAGGCGCGGCAACACCAGTTCGGCCGTCTCGAATGTCGTGAAACGTTCGCCGCAGGCCAGGCATTCACGCCGGCGGCGCACCTGTTCGCCCTCGGCGACCAGACGCGAGTCGATGACCTTGGTGTCGTTGGCACCGCAGAAGGGACAGTGCATGGTGGCTGGCAACAAAAAAAGGGAGGGCCATGGTAGCGCATCCCGGTGGCAAGACAAGACATAGGGTTTGCGGTATACAGACGGGCATGATCGTTTGATCCATGGATTTCATTTTGCCGGAGCTGCCAATGCCTTTACGTCCGCTCGTTTTGCTCAGTCTTTTCAGCCTGCTGGTGGCCTGTGGCAGCGATGCGCCCAAGCCTCAACCGCCCACACCAGGACCGGCGCCGCAGCAGGCGCAGAAAAAAGCCAATCAGGCCGCTGCCCTCGGCCCGCTGCCCGCTCATCAACGCGAACTGAGCGGCACCCTGCAAGGTGTGCCGGCCGGTGCCGAAGTCGAACTGGCGCTGCTGGTGATCGATGCAAAGGATCGCCCGCAACAACTGCTCGCCAGTTCCAGCCTGATCGGCACCAACCAGATCCTGCCATTCCACGTGCGTTTCAATCCCGAGGCCTTTCCAGCGGGGGCGCGGGTTGAGCTGCGTGGCCGGGCGAGTCAGTCCGGCCAACTGATCCTGCATCTACCGTCGCAAACCATCACCCAGCCGACCACGCAGGCGTTGGGCCAGTTGCAATTCGTCAAAGCACCATGAATGCACCGCTCGACCTGCAACAGGCATTGGGTGAATTGCTCGGCGACGCCAGACTCAAGGCCTGCGCGTTGCCCGGGACTGATTTACAGCTCTGGCTGATCGACGGCGACAACATGGCGCGCGAATTCAGCCAGGAAGAAACCCAGCGAATCCTGCATGAGCCGCCGTACTGGAGCTTTTGCTGGGCCAGCGGTCTGGCGGTGGCGCGCTATCTGGCTGAGTTTCCCGGATGGGTACGCGGCAAGCGCGTGCTGGATTTCGGCGCCGGTTCCGGCATCGCCGGGATTGCGGCGGTGAAGGCCGGCGCGCTGGAAGTGGTGGCCTGTGATCTCGATCCGCTGGCGATTGCCGCCTGTCGGGCGAATGCCGCGCTCAATGATGTGCAGATGAGTTATTCGACGGACTTCTTTGCCGAGGCGGATCGCTTTGATCTGATCCTGGTCGCGGATGTGTTGTACGACCGGGCGAATCTGCCGTTGCTGGATGCGTTTCTCAGCCGTGGCCGCGAGGCATTGGTGGCGGATTCGCGGGTCCGGGATTTTCGCCATCCGTTGTATGAACGCATTGAGATGCTGGAGGCGATGACTTTGCCGGATCTGGCTGAGCCGGAAGAATTTCGGCATGTCAGCCTTTACCATGCGCGGCGTGATTGATAACGCCAAAAGATCGCAGCCTGCGGCAGCTCCTACAGTGGTCGGGTCCACCGCCAATATTGCGGATGAACGATAAACCTGTAGGAGCTGCCGAAGGCTGCGATCTTTTGCTTCACCCCTTATAGTGCGTTCATTGACGCTTAAAAGAGATTCCCCATGAGTCAGCAAACGCCGTACATCTTCGACGCCACGACTGCCGATTTCGACCAGTCGGTGATCGAGGCTTCTTTCAACAAACCGGTGCTGGTGGATTTCTGGGCCGAGTGGTGCGCGCCGTGCAAGGCGTTGATGCCGATGCTGCAGGGCATTGCCGAGAGCTATCAGGGCGAGCTGCTGCTGGCCAAGGTCAATTGCGATATCGAGCAAGACATCGTCGCCCGTTTCGGCATTCGCAGCCTGCCGACCGTGGTGCTGTTCAAGGACGGTCAACCGGTGGACGGTTTTGCCGGCGCCCAACCGGAATCCGCCGTGCGCGCCTTGCTCGAACCGCATGTGCAGATGCCGCCGCCAGCCGCAGCCGATCCGTTCGAACAGGCTCAGGCGCTGTTCGATGACGGTCGCTACGCAGATGCCGAAGCGGCGCTGGTGGTGATGCTTAATGAGGACAACACCAACGCCAAGGCGCTGATTCTCTACTCGCGATGCCTGACTGAACGTGGTGAACTGGACGAAGCGCAAACCGTGCTTGATGCGGTCAAGAGCGATGAGCACAAAGCCGCACTGGCCGGGGCCAAGGCCCAGATCAAGTTCCTCGGCCTTGCCCGCGACCTGCCGGACGCCGCCGACCTGAAAGCACGTTTGGCGAAAGATCCGCAGGACGACGAAGCGGTGTATCAACTGTCGATCCAGCAACTGGCGCGTCAGCAATATGAAGCGGCGCTGGATGCCTTGCTTAAGTTGTTTATCCGCAATCGCAGCTATGGCGAAGGGTTGCCGCACAAGACGTTGTTGCAGGTTTTCGAGTTGTTGGGCAACGAGCATCCGCTGGTGACTGTTTACCGTCGCAAGATGTTTGCTGCGCTTTACTGAAGATCAAAAGATCGCAGCGTGCCGCAGCGCCTACAGGGGGATCGCAGTTGCCACCCGTTTTGCGGGTGAACGCTGAACCTGCAGGAGCTGCCGCAGGCTGCGATCTTTTGCTTTTTGCGCGCTACTCTACCCAGCTGTAAAGCGGCGTATCCCCGCCGCTCATCACCTTCACATCCGCACTGTGTCGCAGTCGCACCAGCAGGCGCTTGCCTGATACCGCGCTGCCGGTCAGCCCTTCGAGCTGTTCCAGCAAGTCCGGCCCGCTGAGTTGCCCGGCCTTGCGCAACAGATCCTTGGCGAGCTGCCACAAGGCATCGTCCTGGTTCAGCGGTTTCGCCGCTGGCGTCGTCGCAACGCCTTCAGGTTGAGCAATCGGCGCCTGCGCATTCAAGGCCGAACCGAGCCTGGCCCAATCGCTGTCATCCAGTTCCACCGTCAAATCCACCGGCAAGTCACCAACGGTTCCGCGTATCCGCAACATTGAGTTCGCTCCCGCACATTTCTGACCTGCATGCTCCCACGGGGCTTGTGTAACGCCAAGTGTCGGTGGCTGGCAGAACCCGGATTATCCACTACATTCTCTTTTTTTTCATGGGAAGGATACCCATGTCTTCAGGACGAAAACTGGCGTCAAAGGGAGGCCCGACCTCAACGGGCGGCGTGGTTCTTGAGGGGAACGAAAACCTCAATATCGAAGGGAAAATCATCGCCTCAATCGGACAATTGGCCAGTTGTCCGGTGTGCGGCCCCGGCAAAGGTCCGATCGTGGCGGTGGGTGAAAGAACACTGATATTGCCTGCTGGCCCGGCTGCGTTGGTAGATGACTATGTCGCCTGCGGCTGCCCGCCCATGTCCAACAAGTTGTTGCCCCAACAACACAGTGGTTTTGCAGGAATAGGCCGCCCTGCCCCGATCGACATGGGTCCGCCAATTGCCGCGGTGACTTCGTATCAGTATTTGCAAGTCATCATTGAACGCTTGGACGACATCGAAAAACCCGGATTGGCCTACAAACTCAAGGACAAGAAAAAGGTGTCTGTCTTGCAAGACAGCACCTGTAACGCCACGGGCGAGGGCTGTGAACACCCGGTTGAAAACCACGCGGATTACGACACCCTATTGGTAGGTGAAGATTCCGAGTGGACGTTTTACGCCTACGAAGAACCTATGAATCAGGACCTGCCATGAAATCGGAAATCAAACTGGTCTTTAAAGACTTTCTGATGCAGCCACCTAAAGGCGTTAAATTTCAGTTGCTGGTGGATGGACTGGTCATTGACGACAACATTATTCAAAACGATGACAAACCCCGAATTTACTCACTCATCTCTGAGAAGGGGCAAACCGGAATAACCCTCTCGGGTACAAAGAAACTACCGTCAATAAAAACCCGCGATAATCACGAAGTCACCGTTCAGATTGTCGGTGCATCCGGGGCGACAAAGGCGATTCACACGGCCACGCTGACCGAAGGTAAATCTCTGTCGATCGTTGCCGTCTCTCCATGGGTGAAAGTGCCCCTGTCCACCAGCGGTGCGGTTTCGAATGACACCTTTTACGAGGTGGAATACGGGGTCAAACGCAGAAACGAGACCCGCACCGTGAAGGTGATCATTCAGGATATGCCGCGCCGAATACTGATGGAGGCGCTTTCACACCGAGGCTCCACTCAATGGGCGGGCAACAAAAGCAAAAAGTCTCTGTCGCATCCAACGCTAGAGCAAAGTGTGGAATTCTCGGCAAACACAAACAAATGCAATCTGTTTGTTTATGACGTACTGACTTCGATCGGGGTCAACGTAGCCTTGATCGAACATGGAAAATCCAAATATCTTCCGTATTTCTCCAAGGTCAGTCCACCGCTAGCAGGTGAATGGGCTGATAGTTCACGACTGCTCAATAGTTGGAAAGTAGAGCGCTCGCCTCTGCCGGGCGACGTAGGTGCTTACGCTGTCAACTACTCGGATGCCAGCGGACACGTCGGTTTTGTGCTAACACAGGGCGTCTGCATTTCCGCAGGCTGGGACAAAGTCGAAGTCAACGATGCAGGTTTTCGAAATGCGTCGGGCAATGCGGTAGACAGTGACCATGACTTCACCATTTTCCGACGTTATAAGCACAGCAAACCACAATGAACCGACTCCTCTGGATACTCCTGACACTCCCCCTTCTGCTGATCGTGGCATGGCGTTTCTGGTCACCCGCCGACCTGGCAGCCTGTACCTCCAACGACACCGCGCCGGGTCCGCTCACCGTCGTGATTCGCAATTACTTTGAAGGCAATAGCCGAATTGATTGGCGGGATATGGACGACCGCTTCGACGTGCTATCCACGCCTGAAGGCCAAAAGATTGCGGGCCAACCACAGGTGTATGTCTGCGAAGCGTTGCAGATACTGCGAAGCCCATCCTTCAGTCAGAGCGAAAAAATCTACACCACCGCCCTGATGTTCCAGTTGCCGATCAGTCAGTACATGGGCTTCATGGATTACAGCCATCAACTCTATGTAGAAGAAAGAATCGATAGGGAAGTGATGACACTGGTCGTACTTCCACGCGGAACGGCCATCAATTACTGGTGGCTGCCAGCATGGCGCCAGCGCTTCTCTCGCGATGCACCGAGCGTGCTCGGCGCAGATCTGATCAACCATGTCCTATCGGGACACTATTGGTTCGAATATCCCGGCGCAGGCTTCTGACTCTAAGAATGTGCCCTCCAATCTACGCGCCGCCCCGGAACCCATCCCAGGCGGTGCTCAGTCATGTCTTGCGCAAAGCGGAACGCACGGGCAAACTCTGCGCACTTTCGTTATAAGATTACATAACAAACTTTTCATTTTACTGTTCGGAGACCGTCATGCGCCGTCTGCTGCTCGCTTTGCCGTTTGCCCTGTTGCCGCTGGCCATCGCCCATGCTGCCAATGAGCATGACCACGATCACGACCATGAACACGGCAGCCTCGGCGCGCATGAACATGGCGTTGGCCGTCTCAACGCGGCACTGGATGGCCAGACGCTGGAACTTGAGCTGGAAAGCCCGGCGATGAATCTGGTGGGCTTCGAACATGCCGCCACCACGGACGCCGACAAGGCCAAGGTTGCCGCCGCCCGTGCGCAGCTTGAAAAGCCATTGGCCCTGTTCAACCTGCCAGCCGCTGCCGGTTGCAAAGTGGTCAGTCAGGAACTGGAAAGCCCACTGTTCGGTGACAAGCCGGATGCTGACGACCATGACGACCATGACGACGATGAAGCGGGCAAGGACAGCCACGAGCATCACCACGACCACAGCGAAATCCACGCGCACTATCAGTTCAAGTGCGCAGCTCCGGGCGCACTGAAGACGCTGGATCTGGCGACTGTCTTCAGCACCTTCCCGGCGACTCAGAAAATTCAGGTACAACTGATCAGCGCAAGCGGCCAGCAAGGTACGGAAGTGACGGCGAAGGCTGCCTCGCTGAAATTCTAAAAACACCGAAAATCCCCTGTAGGAGCTGCCGAAGGCTGCGATCTTTTGATCCTGGGCTTTTGAAGCAAGATCAAAAGATCGCAGCCTTCGGCAGCTCCTACGGGGTTCCGTGTTCAACCATGAAATTGGTGTCATGACCCAAGCACTCATCGAACTGTCCGACCTGGGCTTCAGTTGGCCCGGTCACCCACTGCTGCTGGACATCCCGGCGTTTCGGCTGGAAGCGGGTGAAACCCTGTTCCTCAAAGGCCCCAGCGGCAGCGGCAAGACGACCCTGCTCGGCTTGCTTGGCGGCGTGCAGAAACCTGATCGCGGCAGCATTCGTCTGCTGGGCCAGGAGCTGACCGAACTCTCGGCCGGTGCCCGCGACACATTCCGCGTCGACCACACCGGCTACATATTCCAGCAGTTCAACCTGCTGCCGTTTCTCTCGGTGCGCGAGAACGTCGAGTTGCCCTGCCACTTCTCGAAATTGCGCGCTGAACGGGCGAAACAGCGTCACGGCAGTGTCGATCAAGCCGCCGCCACCCTGCTCGCGCATTTGGGCCTCAAGGACGAAAGCATCCTCAGTCGCCGCGCCGACTCGCTGTCCATTGGTCAGCAACAACGGGTCGCCGCCGCCCGTGCGTTGATCGGTCAGCCAGAACTGGTGATCGCCGACGAACCGACCTCGGCGCTGGACTACGACGCCCGGGAAAATTTCATTCGCCTGTTGTTCGCCGAATGCCGCGAGGCCGGTTCAAGCCTGCTGTTCGTCAGCCACGACCAGAGTCTGGCACCGCTATTCGACCGTCATCTGTCCCTGGCCGAGCTCAATCGCGCCGCCACGTCTGCCGAGGTCTGAGATGTATCTGTTTCGTCTGGCCATGGCCAGCCTGGCCAACCGCCGCTTCACCGCGTTGCTCACTGCATTCGCCATCGCCCTGTCGGTCTGCCTGCTACTCGCCGTCGAGCGTGTGCGCACCGAAGCCAAAGCCAGTTTCGCCAGCACCATCAGCGGCACTGACCTGATTGTCGGCGCCCGTTCCGGTTCGGTGAACCTGCTGCTGTACTCGGTGTTTCGCATCGGCAACGCCACCAACAACATCCGTTGGGACAGCTTCGAACACTTCGCCAACAACCCGAAAGTGAAGTGGGCGATCCCGATGTCGCTGGGCGACTCCCACCGCGGCTACCGCGTGATGGGCACCACCGAAGCCTATTTCGAGCATTACCAATACGGCCGCCAGCAGCATCTGGCGCTGGCCGAAGGTCGCGCCTTTGCCACCGATCCATTTGAAGTGGTGCTCGGCGCCGAAGTGGCCGACGCGCTGCATTACAAGCTCGGCGACAAACTGGTGCTGGCCCATGGCGTGGCCGCGATCAGTCTGGTCAAACACGACGACAAACCGTTCACCGTGGTCGGCGTTCTCAAGCGCACCGGTACGCCGGTGGATCGCACGCTGCACATCAGCCTTGGCGGCATGGAGGCGATTCACATCGACTGGCACAACGGCGTGCCGGCCCGTGGCAACGGGCGGATCAGCGCGGATCAGGCGCGAAACATGGACCTGACGCCGCAAGCGATCACCGCGTTCATGCTGGGCCTCAACAGCAAGATTTCCACCTTCGCCCTGCAACGCGAGATCAATGAATTCCGTGGCGAACCGATGCTGGCGATCCTGCCGGGCGTGGCCTTGCAGGAACTGTGGAGCCTGATGAGCACCGCCGAAAAAGCGCTGTTCGTGGTCTCGCTGTTCGTGGTGCTGACCGGGTTGATCGGCATGCTTACGGCGATTCTCACCAGCCTCAACGAGCGGCGCCGCGAGATGGCGATCCTGCGTTCGGTGGGTGCGCGACCGTGGCACATTGCAAGTCTGCTGGTGCTGGAAGCCTTTGCCTTGGCTTTGACCGGAGTGATCGCCGGACTGGCGTTGTTGTACATCGGCATTGCTGCTGCGCAGGGTTACGTGCAGGCCAATTACGGTTTGTTCCTGCCGCTGGCGTGGCCGAGCGAGTATGAATGGACGCTGCTCGGTGGCATTCTGGCGGCCGCGCTGCTGATGGGCAGCGTGCCGGCCTGGCGCGCCTATCGCCAATCTTTGGCCGATGGCCTGTCGATCCGTTTATGAGGATGTTCACCATGCCCCGCGCACTGCTCGCGCTGTTATTACTGGTCGCCCTGCCCGTATGGGCAGCCGCGCCAAAAGACCTGACCTGGTCGGAAATGATCCCGCCGGACGCCGCGCCGGAAGTGCCGAACATGACGCCTCTGCACGACCTGTCGAAGATGAGCGATGCGCTGTCGGCTGAGTCGGCGCCAGCAGCCAAACAGGACTTGCCGAATGCCCCGGTGGTGCAGAGCCTCGACGGCCAGAACATTCGCCTGCCGGGTTATATCGTGCCGCTGGAAGTCAATGAAGAGGGGCGCACCACGGACTTTTTGCTGGTGCCGTATTTCGGCGCCTGCATCCACGTGCCGCCACCACCGTCGAACCAGATCGTGCATGTGAAAAGCGAACTCGGGGTGAAGCTCGATGAGCTATATCAGCCTTACTGGATCGAGGGGCCGATGCAGGTCAAGGCGTCCAGCAGTGAACTGGCGGATGCCGGGTATCAGATGGAGGCAGACAAGATTTATGTGTATGAGCTGCCAGAGTGAATGCCGGTAATTTTGTGCTGATTGACCTATCGTTTTCGCGAGCAGGCTCGCTCCCACAGGAGATTACATTCCAAGGTGGGAGCGAGCCTGCTTGCGAAGAGGCCCTTCAAAATCCCACAAAAACCCGCCCCTTCACTGTTTCATTGAGCTGAGTCAAAAGACCGGATCAGACGGCTTCTTACAATAGGACATCAGAAAATTTTAATGTCCTTTTGGAGCCCCCATGAACAAGTCCTTGCTCAGCGCTTCGCTGGTTGCCCTCGCGCTCGCAGCCCCGCTCGCCCACGCCCACGAAGCCGGCGACATCCTGATCCGTGCCGGTGCAATCACCGTCAACCCGAAGGCCGACAGCTCCAGCGTCAAGGTCGATCAGGGTCCGTTGAGCGGCGCCAATCTGGGCGGCAAGGCGACCATGAGCAGCGATACTCAACTGGGTTTGAACTTCGCTTACATGCTCACCAATCACGTCGGTATCGAATTGCTTGCAGCCACGCCGTTCGAACATGACGTGAAGCTCAAAGGCACTGCCCTGCCAGCAGCCAACGGAAAACTCGGCACGCTGAAACACCTGCCACCGACCCTCAGCGTCGTCTACTACCCGCTCGATTCGAAGTCGGCTTTCCAGCCGTATGTCGGCGGCGGCATCAACTACACCTGGATCTACGACGAACACGTCGGCAGTGAAGCCAGCGCCAACGGCTTCAGCAACTTCAAGGCGAAAAACTCCTGGGGTCTGGCGTGGCAGGTCGGCGCGGATTACATGATCACCGACAACATCATGCTCAACGCTCAAGTGCGTTACATCGATATCGACACCCGCGCGACCGTTGAAAACAACGCCGTTGCACCGGGCACTCGGGCACGGGTGAATGTGGATGTGGATCCGTTCATCTACATGGTCGGTTTGGGCTATAAGTTCTAAGCCGGATGTACAGAACGTTCACGTGGTGGTGAATGAGGCTTGGTGGTGAGCAGGTTGAAACTGCAGGCGACTGATGTGCAGTCGATCGGGGAATAAAATTCCCTTGCCACAGGGATTGAGACAAATCCCGGCCGTGAAAAAGGCGCCTGTTGAAGGGCGCCTTTTTCATGCCTGGGAGATTTGTGGAGTTAGCTAGATCCAGCCCCATCACCCCAGCCCTCTCCATTAGGGAGAGGGTTAGGGTGAGGGGCTTTTCAGGCGCGCCCCAACAACCGTGCCAAACCAACATTCATCGGCGTCTGCGGCGGCAGTTTGAATCGCTCGAGCAACCGCCGATTGTTCGCCCGCGAATGACGGATGTCGCCCGAGCGCGCCGGGCCGTAGCTGACGGGAGGCAACTCGCCCACTACCGCTTGCAGCGCTTCAAGCATCTGCTTGAGGCTCATCGCCTGATTCCAGCCGACGTTCACCGCGCCGATTTCGACAACAGGCTTTTCGATTGCCTGCACCAGAATGTCGACCAGATCCTCGACATAGAGGAAGTCGCGCGTCTGCTCGCCATCGCCGAACACGGTGATCGGCAAGCCGTTCTGCGCGCGTTCGCTGAAGATGCTGATGACCCCCGAGTACGGCGAGGATGGATCCTGGCGTGGGCCGAAGATATTGAAGAAGCGGAAAATCGCTGGCTCAAGACCATGCTGGCGGCGGTAGAAATCGAAGTAGTGCTCGCCGGCCAGTTTGTCCGACGCGTAGGGCGTCAACGGGGCTTTTGGCGTGTCTTCATCAATAGACTCGCCCTCACCGTTGTTGCCGTACACCGCTGCGCTGGAGGCGTATAACACCCGCTTGACCCCGGCCAGGCGCATGGCTTCGCAGACATTCAAGGTGCCGATGAAATTGCTCTGGTGAGTCTTCACCGGATCATCCACCGACGCCTGCACCGAGGCCACCGCCGCCAAATGCGCGACCGCGCTGCAGCCCTGCATCGCCTGGGCAACCAACGCCGCATCGGCGACATCGCCAACAATCAGTTCCACCCGAGGATTGTCCAGCGGCAGGTTGCTGCGTTTGCCGGTCGACAGGTCATCCAGTATCCGCACCGAATGCCCCTTGGCGAGCAATGCGTCAGTCAGGTGCGAGCCAATGAACCCCGCGCCGCCGGTGATTAAAACAGTGCCTTCAGCCATGGCGATAAAACCTATCCAGTAAGCCCGGGAGCGCGGCACGCCAGGCGCGCGGCTTGATCCCGAAGGTGTGCAGAATTTTCTTGCAGGCGAGCACCGCGTGTTGCGGTTCCTCGGCAGCGTCCGGCCGTGCGGCGTGAGCCTGGGCGGTCGGCGCTTCGATGGCCAGCGCGTGGAGGCTGCGGGCCTCGGTCAGAATCGCCTGACCCAGCGCCAGCGGTGTGGTCGCCTCATGCCCGGCGTAGTGATAAGTGCCCCAAAGCGGCGCCGCGCAATCGAGTTGCTTGAGCACCGAGATGATCACCCGTGCGGCATCGTCGACCGGAGTCGGATTGCCTCGGCGATCATCGGCCATGAGCAACTCTTCCGGCAGTTCGGCGCGGGCGAGGAAACGCCCGAGCGTGCCTTGCGCGCTGTCATCGAGCAGCCAGCCGAAACGCAGCAACACATGCTGCGGGCAGGTGGCGCGAACGCTTTGCTCGATCCGCCACAACGCCTGACCGCGCAGGCCCAGCGGCACCGGTTCGTCTTTTTCGCTGTACGCGGTGGCACGCGAGCCGTCGAACACCCGATAACTGGACGGTTGCACGAGGACGATATTGTGGTGCTGGCACAGTTCGGCCAGACGCTCGATAGCGCGTTCCTGCCCGGCCATGCGGCTTTCGCTGACCGTTTCGGCCTGAAACCAGTCGAAATAGTAGGCGAGGTTGATCAACGCATCCGGACGAGTGTCGTCAAGCAGTTGCGTCAGGCTCGCGGCATCCCAGCCGTCTTCTGGCGGGCGGGGGGCGAGGAAGCCGATGTCTTCTTCCGCACCGAGGCGAATCAGCGCCTGCCCAAGGGCATTTCCGCCGCCCAGTAACATAAGGCGCATTCGCATAAAGTCAGCAGGCCCAGTCTGATTGGAACGATGGCTTTGGCGACGATGCCAGCGGCACCGTCGTCGATAATTGCCGGAATCGTTGCATTTTGCGGGTTTAGTGCGCAACCGTCACCCGTAAAGTGTAGATCCCCGGGATTTATCCCAACGCGACTGGCCCTATCGCTGGCAAACCAGCCCCACAGGTTTCGCGGTGTCTCCAAATCCTGTGGGAGCTGGCTTGCCAGCGATGAGGCCAGCAGCCCTAGTGAAATCCTGCGGTCAGCTGCGAGACGGGTGTGGCAAAACTACCGGCGACTGCTCCGGTGGCGTCTCCTGCACTAACTCTCCTTGCCGCTGCGGCAATACAACCTGCTGTGGATAAGTCTGCGCGAAGTGCACCGACGGGCTGTTATCCACAAGCTTCTTCAAACGTTGATTGAACGCCCTGCTCACCGCATATTGCCCGCCGGACACCGTGCGGAATTGCGCCGTGAGCACCACACCGTTGAGATCCATCTTGTCCACGCCAAACACATCCAGTGGCCCTTGCAGGTTGTATTTGAGGAAAGGGTCTTCGCGAATCGAATCGCCGGTCTCGCGAATTAACTCGATGGCCTTTTCGACATCCGTGTCATAGGTGAACTGCACCGAAAAGAACGCGAACGCAAACTGCCGCGATTGATTGGTCACAGCCTTGATTTGCCCGAACGGCACCGAGTGCACAAAACCCTTGCCGTCGCGCAGGCGCAACGTGCGGATCGTCAGCCCTTCAACCGTGCCGGCATGCCCGGAGTCGAGCACCACCCAGTCGCCGATCGACAGGGTATCTTCGATGATGATAAACAACCCGGTGATCACGTCCTGCACCAACTGCTGCGAGCCGAAACCGATGGCCAGACCGACCACCCCGGCACCGGCCAGCAGTGGCGCAACGTTGATGCCCAGATTGGCCATGGTCGTGATCGCGCAAATCACCACGAGGATGATTTTGATCGCATTGCGCAAAAGCGGCAGGATGGTTTTTACCCGGGTACTGGGCTGGCGCGCCCCGCGCTTGCTGACCGGCGGTTTCAGCGCTTCTTGAATCGCCGTGTCGAGCACCACCCACAGCAGCCACGTCACCAGGAAGATCAGGCCAATGCTGCTCAAGGCATTGCTGATCGCCCGGCCGACCGTGCTGCTCTGCGCGAAATCAAGTAGCGACACGCCCCAGATCCGCCCGAGGATATCGATGAAGGCAATGGCGATGACGATCCGCAGCAACGCATGCAAAAGGCTCAGGAAACGTTCTTTGTAAGCACTGCTGCGCTTGATCGTCTCGGCCTTTCGCGACTTGAACAGGTGCTGCAGGATGGTGCTCAAAAACACCGTCCCGATCAGCAGCACCGTGGTGAACAACGCGCAACGCAGGGCCTTTTGATTGTCCTCGCCGATGCCGATCAGATTGACCGCCGACACCAGCACCATCAGCACAATCGGCCAATACCACAACCCGGAAAAAATCCGCAGCGACTCCTGCAACGAAGGCTGTTTCAGACGCTGGCTCAGCGAACGGTTGCGGATCAGATGCGCCACCGGGCGGCGCAGGCGAATCACCAATAAACCGAAGATGATCGAAGCGATCAATCCGGTGAACACTGCAATACTGCTGGTGATGTTGCCGCCCAATTGCCGTGCGATTTGCGGGCTGGTCAACGCATCGCTGAGCGCAGCGAGAAAGCCGATCAGGAACAGGGGTCGCGGACAGTAATCGCGGATGATTTTTGCCGCCGGGCGTTTGTGCCCGACATTGAACATCACCACCACGCACAACAGTATTGACGTGGAAAAGATGCCGCTGCTGGTCGCATAAGCAAAACACAGCGCCAGGGCACGTCCTGCCGACGCTTGCAGGAAATGGCTGACGTACAGCGTCAACGGCAGGCAGATCAGCGCCGGCAACGTGTAGGGCAACAGATAGCCGAGCAGATCCTGGCAGCGCGGGTGCGTGCGAAACCAGCGTCCTTCGCGCAGACGTTTAGCCAACAGGCTGCCGAGCACGGTCAACAGGGCGAATGTGCCGAGCCACACCCCGGACAGCGTCAGGAAGTCCCCGGCGACGCTCCAGCCAGAGCGGTTCGAGGGGTGATTGACCAGTTTGTCGACCTCATTCGCGGCACGGTCGGCGCGCAGGCGCCAGGCATCCACCAGATCTTCGTTGAGGTCGAGTTTTTCTTGTACGTCGTCGATGCTCGTACTGATGGCACCGAGCAACCCGCCCTGCACAATCGGTTCGGGCTTGGCCGGCTCTTCAGTGGCGGCCGGCAACCCCGGCAGTGTCGCGGCTTCGAGCTCGCTGGCACCGAGAAACAACAATGCTCCCAGCAGAATGGCGATCCTGAACTTCATCAAAACTCCGATCTCCCGTTGGCTGAACCTGTAAGGAACTGATCGGCAATTGGCTGGCAAGTTCAAGAGCCCCCTCACCCTGGCCCTCTCCCGAAAGAGAGGGAAATGACCGAGTTGAATGCTGGAGGTACGCCGACTTGCGAGTCTTCAGTCGAACTCAGCTTTGGAACATTCCCCGATCAGCTCCCTTTCCCCCTCGCCCCCTCTGGGGGGAGAGGGTTGGGGTGAGGGGGAGGCTTTTGATCTCTGCTCCCGCAGGTAATTAATGGCATTTACACAAATGCACCGTCCGTAACACCGCCGAAACTTTCCCGAACAGCCAGCAGTCATGAACAGACAGAGGCTGTACGAGGACTTTCAACGGGAGGGCGGCATGGCAACGATTCACATCGGTATTTCAGGCTGGCGCTACGCCCCGTGGCGCGGGGATTTCTACCCCGATGGACTGGCGCAGAAGCGCGAATTGCAGTTCGCCTCGCGAGCGGTCAACAGCATAGAGATCAATGGATCGTTCTACGCCCTGCAACGACCCGAACGCTATGCCCAGTGGTACGCCGAAACGCCCGACGACTTCGTCTTCAGTGTGAAGGCGCCGCGTTTCATCACCCATATCCGCCGCTTGCGCGAGATAGAAAAGCCATTGGCGAATTTCTTCGCGTCAGGTGTGCTGGAGCTCAAGGAAAAGCTGGGGCCGATCCTTTGGCAGTTCCCACCGAACTTCAGATTCGACGCCGAACGTTTCGAGCATTTTCTCGCCCTATTACCCCACGACACCGAAGCTGCCGCCGCCCTCGCCCGTCAGCACGACTCGCACCTGCATGGCCACGCCAGCATGAAAGCCTGGCGCAAAAAACCGTTGCGCCATGCTGTCGAAATTCGTCATGACAGCTTCATCGATGTCGACTTCGTGCGCCTGTTGAAACGCCACAACATCGCACTGGTAATTGCCGACACCGGCGGTAAATGGCCGTATCGCGAAGACGTGACCAGTGACTTCGTCTACCTGCGCCTGCACGGTGCCGAAGAACTCTACGCCAGCGGTTACAGCGCACCGGCGCTCAAGCGTTGGGCGGATCGGATCGAAGCCTGGCATCACGGAAAACAACCGACAGATGCCCATCTGATCGCCCCGCGCCTGAAACCTCGAGTGCGCAAATCACGTGAAGTGTTCTGCTATTTCGACAACGACATCAAAGTCCGCGCGCCCTACGATGCGCGCAACTTGCTGCAGCGTTTCGACCTCGACCACGACTTGGCCACCACGCCCGGTGAGCCCGCTGGCGAAGGAGTGCTGGCATGAGTGTTTCAGAGCCGGTCGGTTTCACCGACGAAGGGGCCGAGGTCGAGTCATCCGTGCGCAGCTTCACCGTGCTGACGGTCAACACCCACAAGGGCTTCACCGCGCTCAACCGGCGTTTCATCCTGCCGGAACTGCGCGAAGCGGTGCGCAGCGTCGCCGCCGACGTGGTGTTTCTGCAGGAGGTGCACGGCACCCACGAGCACCATCATCAGCGCTACGACAACTGGCCGGCGATGCCGCAATACGAATTCCTCGCCGACAGCCTCTGGCCGCAGTTCGCCTACGGGCGCAACGCGGTGTATCCGGAGGGCGATCATGGCAATGCGCTGCTGTCGAAATTCCAGATCATCCGCCACGACAATCTCGACGTTTCCATCAGCGGTCACGAAAACCGTGGCCTGCTGCATTGCGTGCTGCGCCTGCCCGGCGACGGCAAAGAGGTGCATGCGATCTGCGTGCATCTGGGCCTGCGCGAGAGCCATCGCAACGAGCAACTGGGCTTGCTGATGCAACGCCTTGCAGAACTGCCGGACGATGCTTCGGTGATTGTCGCCGGCGACTTCAACGACTGGCGCCAGCGAGCTGATGCGCTGCTCAAACCCTGCGGTCTGCGTGAAGTGTTCGCCGAGCATCACGGCAAACCGGCGCGCAGTTTTCCAGCACGTTTGCCGACGCTGCGCCTCGACCGCATCTATGTACGCAACCTCAAGGCCAGCCAGCCAAAAGTGCTGGCGAACCGGCCTTGGTCACACCTTTCCGACCACGCCCCGTTATCGGTGGAGATCGAACTATGAGCAGCGCACCGATGGAAAAATCCGCTGTGGAACCGATAAGCATCAACCCGCCTGTGCGCCAGCCGGGTCAAGTCGATGTCGAGTACCACTGGCAGGGCGGCAACCGCGTGGAATTGCTGGAAAACGGCGAGGAATATTTCCCCCGCGTGTTTGCCGCAATGCGGGCGGCGAAGAGTGAAATCCTGCTGGAGACCTTCATCGTCTTTGAAGACAAGGTCGGCGCCGAATTGCAGGAGATTCTGATCGACGCCGCCAAGCGCGGTGTGCGCACCACTGTCAGCCTCGATGGCTTCGGTTGCGGCGAGTTAACCACCGGTTACCTCTCGGCCCTCAGCGATGCCGGCGTGCATCTGCAAATCTTCGACCCGGCCCCCAAACACCTCGGAGTTCGCACCAACTGGTTCCGCCGCTTGCACCGCAAAATCGTTGTAGTCGACGGTTTAGTTGCGTTCATCGGCGGGATCAATTTTTCCGGTGATCACCTCGCCGATTTCGGCCCTGAAGCCAAGCAGGATTACTCGGTGCAAGTGCAGGGGCCGGCGGTGGCCGACATCCATCACTTTGCCCTGCTGCAAAGCGGTCGCCCGGGCCGGGCCAGGTTTTGGTGGCAACGTCGCCGCCAGCGCCGTGCAGAGATGGCTTTCACCGATCACGACGGCCAGGTGCGCCTGGTGTTCCGCGATAACGACCAGCACAGCACCGATATCGAAGATGTGTACATGCAGGTGCTGCGCCGCGCCAAACATCGCGTGGTAATCGCAAACGCCTACTTTTTCCCCGGCTATCGCTTGCTGCGCGAGATACGTAATGCTGCGCGGCGCGGGGTCGATGTCCGGCTGATTCTTCAGGGCCAGCCAGACATGCTGGTGGCCAAACTCGCGGCGCGGATGACCTATGACTATCTGCTCAGGGCCGGCGTGCAAATTCACGAATATTGCCAGCGCCCGCTGCACGGCAAAGTCGCGCTCGTAGACGAAGAATGGAGCACCGTCGGCTCGAGCAATCTCGACCCGCTGAGCCTGTCGCTGAACCTGGAAGCCAACGTATTGATCCGCGACCGCGCGTTCAATCAGATGCTGTTCGAGCGTCTCGAAGACCTCAGCCAAAACCACTGCAAAGCCATGGATGCCGCCAAGTCGCCGCGCGGACGCATCTGGCACATGACCGTGGGCTTTCTGGTATTCCACTTCCTGCGGCACTTTCCGGCCATGGCCGGCTGGTTGCCCGCGCACAAACCCCGGCTCAAGCCATTTCGAGGTGATCGCTCATGAGCCATTCCGACGCGCCATCCGCCAGCCATTCGGCGCCAGCAACCCACTCGCGCTGGAGCAAATGGAAACGTCCGCTGACGGTGGTGTTCTTTCTCGCGCTGATCGTGCTATTGACGATGTTCGCCGCACGCATCGAATGGGCCGAGGTGCTGCAAACCCTTGCCGACTTCAAGGTGCGCACGCTGATCATCGCGGCCGGCATCACCCTCGTGAGTTTTCTGACCTACGCCAGCTTCGACCTGATCGGCCGCACTTACATTCGCCAGGACCTGACCTGGAAACAGATTCTGCCGGTGGGCATCATCAGCTACGCGTTCAACCTCAACCTCAGCGCCTGGGTTGGCGGGATCGCCATGCGTTATCGCCTGTATTCACGGCTCGGCGTGAGCAAAGGCAACATCGCCAAGATTCTCGGCCTGAGCCTGGCGACCAATTGGTTCGGCTACATGACCATTGCCGGCGTGGTGTTCAGCAGCGGACTGGTGAGCATGCCGCCGGGCTGGAAAATCAGCAGCACGGCGTTGCAGGGTATCGGCGTGCTGTTGCTGTTGATCAGTGCCGGGTATCTCGCGGCGTGCCAGTTCTCAAAGCGCCGCGAGTGGTCGATTCGCGGGGTGGAAATCAACTTGCCATCGCTGCGAATGGCAGTGCTGCAACTGCTGCTCGGCGCGCTGAACTGGTCGTTGATGGCAGCAGTGATCTTCACACTGCTGCCGAGCAAACTGGATTATCCGCTAGTGCTTGGCGTGCTATTGATCAGTGCGATTGCCGGGGTCATCACGCACATTCCGGCGGGGCTCGGGGTGCTGGAAGCTGTGTTCGTGGCGCTGCTGCAACACGAGGCCTCGCGAGGCAGCCTGGTGGCGGGGTTGCTGGCGTATCGAGCGATTTACTTCCTGTTGCCGCTGCTGATTACGCTGGTGATGTACCTGGTTGTGGAGGCGAAGGCCAAGTCGCTGCGGATCGAGAAAACACCGTACTGAACCTGTTTTGCAGATGCCGGCCTCTTCGCGAGCAGGCTTGCTCCCACATTTGAAATGCGCCCCCTGTGGGAGCTGGCTTGCCAGCGATGGCGCCGGAAAGAACACCACAGTCTATGCAGACTGAATAATGCTCAACCGCTCGCCTACGACCATCTCGGTAATCCAGTCCACCAGAATCGACGTGTATGCCTGCTGAGAAACCGGCTCGCTCAACGCATGATCCGCGCCATCAATGATCCGGTGCGTCAGCGAATGCGTCTGCTGACACGCAGCGCGGTAACTCATGATCGTCGCGTGCGGCACGAAATCGTCGGTTTCCGATTCCACCAGCAATACATCTCCGGTGAATTGCGAACACGCATGCAGTGCACGGTTGTTGTCGGCGCGAACCAGTGCGCCGCGATAATCGCGCAGGTCAGCCTTGTCCAGATCGCGTTTCGGCGTGTGCCATTGCTCATCGCGGTACAGCGCCGGCACCCGCAGCGCCAGCCAGCGCACCGGGCGCAATGAGGTAAGGATCGACGCGAGGTAGCCGCCGTAACTGGTGCCCACCACGGCGATGGCCGATGTGTCGAGCGCCGGGTGGGAGAGCAAGCGGTCGTACGCCGCCAGCAGATCGCGCAGATTATCTTCGCGGGTAACCCGACTCAGCGAAATTCCGCTGCCGCCAGTGTGGCCGCGCAAGTCGAAGGTCAGACACACGCAGCCGAGGCCGGCGATCCCTTTCGCCCGTTCAAGATCACGCTCCTGGCTGCCGCCCCAACCGTGGACAAACAACACCCCCGGCACCTTCGATTTAGGACTGAGAAACGTCCCGCTCATTTGTTCATCATCAATGTCGATTTGAATGCTTTCGCTTCTAGCCGTCATAAGATTTGACCATTACGTATTTGAGGAGAAATTCGCTGTTCTCAGCCGGGCCGCGATACACCTCGATGGCGTCCGCCGGCAGCGGCTGATCGATATAGGTTTCCACTGAAGATACCCGGATTGCGCGCATTGCAGGGTCGTTGACGAAACTTTGCAATGCCGCCACTTCTGCGCTGCTGGCGCCGCCCATGCGCCAGGATTGTTCCAGTACGCCGCTGCGGGTTTTACCGCTGCTGTCCAACCCTTGGGCGATGTCGTAGTTGCGGCGCGAGGCGTAGAAACGCGGATAGGCCTCATCGGCGGCGCTGTCGAACACTTGCGCCTGCTCGATGGCCAAACGCACGTCATCGGGCAATTCCAGCGCCAGCAAATCCTCATAGCCGCCCTGCACCACCAGCAGATTCGAGCCGCCGTAGACGTCTTCGCCATGAGCATCTTTGGTCAAGTATTGATCACCGCAGTAACTCAGCACGCTGTCGCCAATGAATGACTGGCCGACGCTGTGAGTGATGACCTCGCTCAGGTCTTGCTCCAGCACTACGCCTTCGCTGAACAGCTCGTGTGCTTCAGGTCGGGCGAGAATTTCGTCGAAGGCGTCGAGGCTTTTGATGACTTCCTGACCGCGACCGGCGCAAGCGTGAATTGGCTTCAGACGGATCGGCCCGCTGTACAACAAATGCTCGGCGGCAGGCCGCGCATCTTCGAAGGCGAACACGCTGAGACCATCAAGCACCACGCTGCGCACGCGTTCAGAGAACAGCGGCGACCAGCCTTGCGGCGCGCGGGCCAGATGACTGCGCAGGCCATGGCTGATGGCTTTGGTACAGATGAAGTCGTATTCGACATAGCCGCCCCACAAGTCATCGGGACCTTTCACCCCAAGTGCCTGGGCGCTGGCGGCGCCAACAAGGGTTTGCGTCGGCAACAGATACAGGTCACTGCCGCGATGTTTCGCGGGGTCATAAGCGCCGCCGAATTTTAAACCGAGAATCTGCGCCAGCCAGCGCGCCAGGGCCTTGTTGGTTTCCACCTCGTGCTGCGGCGCTTCGGCGCGAACGGAGTGGGCAACCACGATTTTCTTGCGGGGTGTCGGGGTCATGCGTCCCCCTTCATGCAGGCTAATGAATGTAGACAGGAAAGGTGCAGAGATCAGGCCAACGGTAACCCGGTGGAAAGCGCTGGTGAATCAACCGCTTGGCGAAAGCGTAATGGCACCGCGCCTGTTTCAATCTGCACGACGACTCACTAATCCCCGGCAAATTGCACGATCCAACGCTTCACAGATAACCCTGTGGGAGCTGGCTTGCCAGCGATAGCGGTGGGTCAGCCACCGACTTGCCCAACTGTAAGACCGAATCGCCAGCAAGCCCGCCCCCACAGAGATTACGACAGTCTCTGATCAACCAGCTAAACCAAACCGCCCCCGATATTCACTCGGCGCCAGCCCGGTGATCTTCTTGAAAATCGCGCGAAATGCCCCCGGATCCTGATAGCCCACCGTCCACGCAATATGGTCGATCGTGTCATTGGTGAACTCGAGCAACTCCCGCGCCTTGCCCACCCGCAGGTGCTGGCAATACTCGGTCGGCTTCAACCCGGTCGCCGCACGAAACCGACGTAGAAACGTGCGCTCCTCCAGCCCTGCCCGCTCGGCCATCGCGGCCAGCGAAACATCCGTCGCGCCGGTGCCTTGCAACCAGTGCTGCACCTTGAGAATCGCTGCATCGCCATGACTGAGGATCGGCGCGAAATTACTTCCGCACTCGCTAGCGCTGTCGCTGTGTTCCACCACCAGAAACCGCGCCGTGGCGGTGGCGATACCCGGCCCGAGCAGACGATCGACAAGCCGCAACCCCAACTCCGACCACGCCATCAAACCGGCCGTGGTGATCAGGTCGCCGTCATCGACAATCGGTGTGTCGGCCTTGAGTTTGATCTTCGGATAACGCTCGGCGAATGCCTTGGTCGAGGTCCAATGGGTGGTAGCGCTGCGGCCGTCGAGCAGACCGCTTTCGGCGAGCATCAGAGAGCCTACGCAAACCCCGCCGAGCGTCGCACCACGGGCGTGTTGCTCGCGCAGCCACGGTGCCAGAGCGACAGGCATTTGTGACGCAGAAAATCCGCCGATCGAGGGCGGTATCAGCACCGCCAGCAAATGGCTTTCGGTGCCGGGAAGACTGTCGTAAACCCGCGCTGGTGGCTGATCACCTTCGACCTGCCAGTGACTGACGCGCAACAGCGGCAATTGCGCAGCCTGATGCTCGCCAGCGATCCGGTTGGCCACCGCGAACAGATCAGTCAAACCATGCACCGCCGCCATCTGCGCGCCGGGATAAATCAGCACGCCCAATTCAGCCACGGCGGCCCTTTCTGCGCCCATTGTCAGTTTTCCCCTGTCTATTGTCGGTGGGGCCAATCCTCGAATCACCGGCCAGCGCCAATACTGAAGCCACTTTCAGCCAATACCTCAAGGACACACCCATGGCCAAGCAAGCGCTCATCGTAGTCGATATCCAGAACGACTACTTCCCCCAAGGCAAGTGGCCGCTGGTCGGTGCCGACGCCGCTGCCGACAACGCCGTCCAACTGATCGCCGCATTCCGTGATGCGGGGGACTCGGTGATCCATATCCGCCACGAATTCACCTCACCCGAGGCCCCGTTTTTTACGCCAGGTTCCGACGGCGCGAAGCTGCATCCGAAAGTACTCAACCGCGCCGATGAACCCGTGGTGCTCAAGCATTTCGTCAACTCGTTCCGCGAAACCGAACTGCAATCGATTCTGGAAGAAAAAGGCATCAAGGAATTGGTGGTGGTCGGCAGCATGAGTCACATGTGCGTCGACGGCATCACCCGTGCTGCGGCTGATATGGGTTACAGCGTCACGGTGATCCACGACGCCTGCGCCAGCCGTGATCTGGAGTTCAACGGTCTTACCGTACCGGCGGCGCACGTCCACGCCGCGTTCATGTCGGCGCTGGGTTTTGCTTACGCCAGTGTGGTGTCGACCGACGAATTCCTCGCCGCCAATCGTTAAAACCCTGCCGCTCGATACTTTCTAATCACCAAGGCCCGCCTCGCTGCGGGCCTTTTTTCGCTTGTCATGAAAATCTCACGCGTGAGTCATTGATGGCATTTTGAATTGGTTGTAGTGTGGCTCACGCGTGAGACATTCATAACCGAGTCACTGCCATGAAAAGCCGCTCCTCCACTATTGCATCAGAAAGCCCAAAGGGAGAGCGCTCGAGACCGTCCGCAAAAAAACCGTCGAGTTTCTACATGAAGCAGATGCGCGCGGGCCTGGCTGCCGCCGGTTATGTGAAACACGAAACTTGGGTGCTTCCCGAAAACCGAAGCTTGCTCAAGCAGATGGAGCAACAGCTACGCCAACCGATTCTGGCTGGCTCATTCATGTCGGAGAATTACATGAGCGCAGGCAACAACTGGAACATCGATAGCCTCTTCAACGCCCTCAAGGCACTGGACGAGGTGGCTTCGCAAGAGATCACGCTGTCTCTGATCCAGAGCTCCGAGCCCAGCATCAAGCTGGAAATGAACGATTTCGGCGGCCTGCCGATTCACATCGCCCTGGCCGGTCAGCAGATCATCGTCGACACCGTGCTGGTGGACATCGATTCGATCACTGACGTCCATGCCTTCAACGACGCCGTATTGCGCAGCCGGGAAATGTTTCCGCTGTCGTCGATCGGTATCGAGTCGATGCCTAACGGCCAGACCGTTTACAACATGTTTGGCGCACTGAGCGCCGACTCGAGCCTGACCAACGTGGTCACCGAGGTGAAAACCTTGGTCGACAACGTGCAGCGCGCGAGCGAAGCCTTCGAACACTTCTTCAAGTAATCAACAGGGAATATCCAATGACTCAGTCCATCTGGAGCAAGTTGTTCACCGCACTGCGCGGCGGCGCCAGTGAAGTCGGCGAAAGCATCGTCGACCAACAGGCCTTGCGCATCCTCGATCAGGAAATCCGCGACGCCGATACCGCGCTGTCGAACGCCCGCCGTGAACTGGTCACCATCATGGCCAAACACAAACTGGCTGCTGACCGCGTGAGCGAGTACGACGCCAAGATCAAGGATCTGGAAGCCAAGGCTGTCTCGGCCCTGAACGCCGGCCGTGAAGACCTGGCACTGGAAGTGGCCGAAGCGATTTCGACCCTGACCAACGACCTGGATGTCGAGAAGAAACAAAGCGACGAGTTCGGCACCTACGCCGCCAACATGCGCAAAGACATCAACAAGGCCGAATCGCGGATCAAAAGCCTGCGCCAGCAAGTGGACATGGCCAAGGCCCGTGACAGCGTGCAGAAAGCCCAGGTCAGCGCGTCCATCGCCAGCGGCGGTGCCAACGGCAAACTGGAAACCGCAGTCGGCACCTTGAACCGCCTGCAAGCCAAACAGCAGCAGCGTGCTGCCGAACTGAGCGCTGCGGACGAACTGGCTGATGCCGCGACCGGCAACGATCTGGACCGCAAACTGCGCGACGCCGGTATCACGCCGAACGAGGGCAGCGCCAATGCGATTCTCGAGCGCCTGAAGCAGAAATCCGCTCAGTAAAAACTGCGCCAAACCTGTGGGAGCGAGCCTGCTCGCGAAAGCGGTGTACCCGTCGACATCCATGTTGACTGACACGCACCATTCGCGAGCAGGCTCGCTCCCACATGGTTTACCGGCTTCAAATCCTTCTGCTCGTTCACCACGCAGCCCGGTACACTAGCGACGTTTTTTTGCCAACGAACACCTCCACCCGCTTCAAGGAACGTACCCATGGGATGGTTTAAAGATTTGCTGGGCACCAGCAACTGGCAGACCGCTGCGCCAACGCAAACCGTTGCCGGCGGCCCACTCGGCATGGCGCAAGGCAAGGGTGTCAGGTTCGATTCGACCCTTTCGTTGCTGCTCGACGGTTCGACTTCGGTGCGTGTGCCCTTCGATCAGGCGGTCTGGAGCGCAGGCTGGGTCGATCTCGGCCAGTCCAACAAACTGCACCGCTATTACATGAACGACGAGGATTTCTGGGTGCAGATCCACGTCACCGGCAATGACCAGATCGAATCGGTCACGCTGTTCAACTACCTCACGTACGTGACCGTCAACAGCGATGCCGAACTGCAGCGCCTGGCCGGCCCCAACAGCCTGATCGGCCTGCCGACCTACACCCACGAAGGTGTCGAATACACCCGCGAGTGGGGCACCGAACAGGGCCAGACCGAACTGGTGCCGATGACCGAACACGTGGTCAATGTGGACGAAAGCTACACCATCAACCATCACTCGATGCTCTACGCACGCGAGACCGGCCTGACCGATCGCCGCGAACTGTTGCTGTTCTCCGTCGAACAGGATGAAGAAGGCACCGTCAGTCTGAGCACCTCGCTGGGCATCTCGTTGTACACGACTGACCTGAGCACCATTTAAATAAGGAAGTTTTCCATGCTGGAAGTGCTGGCCGTATCCCTTAACAAGACCGCGTTGACCGGTTTCATCGTCTACCTGATCGGCGCCGTGCTGCTGTTCATGCTGTTTCAATTCGTCTACACCCGCGTCACTCCGCACAAAGAGTTCGAGCTGATTCGTTCCGGCAACGCCGCCGCTGCCGTCGCGCTGGCCGGTGCAATCATCGGTTTCGCCATTCCCGCCAGCAACGTGATTGCCTTTTCGGTCAACGTTGTCGACTTCGTGGTTTGGGCGGTGATCGCCGCAGTGGTGCAACTGCTGGCGTTCCTTGGCACGACCCTGGTGCTCAAAGGTACTTCGCAGCGCATCGCCAACGGTGAAATGGCCGCTGGCATCTACGTCGCCGCCGTAGCGATTAGCGTCGGCATGCTCAACGCTGCGTGCATGACGCCGTCCAACTGATCGGCAGGAAGCCTTAGATGAAACGAAGTAAATACGTTCAGTTGTCCCTCGCAGCGTCGGTGGCCATGGCCATCTCTGGCGAAGCGGCGGCAGTCGATCAGCCCCGCAACTTCCAGAGCGTGGAACAGTGCGTCGATGCCGAAGTCGCCGCTGATGTTTGCTCGAATGCTTACGTTGCGGCCCTGACCGAGCACCGACGCATCGCTCCGGCGTATGACGACAAAGCCAAATGCGATGCGGATTTTGCCGCCGACTGGTGTCAGAAAAATTCCGATGGCCGCTTCGTGCCGAAACTCGGTGGCTTCAAAGTGCCGCAGCCCGGTGAAGCCGCGCAAAATCTCGATGCCATCGCCGACGCGCAGATGCCGGCGGGTGACACAACATCCAGCAACGCGACCCAGAGCACTTCGCACTACTCCGGTGGTGGAGGCGGCGGCAATGGCATGTTGACCGGATGGCTGATCGGCAATGCGATGAGCAACAATTCCAACCGCACGGTTTACCGCGACCGCGATACACGCCAGACCTACAACACTTCGACGCAGTACCGCAAAATCGAATCGGCACCGCGCAGCCAACCGGACTACGAGAGCACCAGAAGCAAACCGGTGAACGTCGCCTCTTCGACTTCCCGTGGCGGCTTCGGCAGCCAGTCCAGCGCGCGCAGCGGTTGGGGTGGCTGGGGTAGCAGTTCCGGTCGTTCGAGCAGCTGACCATGAAAAAGATCCACTGCGCCGAGCGCCCCGACTGGAAACCGACAGCCGAGAGCCTCGGCTTCATGTTCCACACCATCGACGACGAACCCTACTGGGACGAAAGCGCGTACTACCAGTTCACGCTCGCGCAGATCGAAAATGATCTGGAAGACCCGACCACCGAACTGCACGAGATGTGCATGGACCTGGTCGACCGCGTAGTGCGTAGCGAAGAGTTGCTTGATCGACTGAGCATCCCGCCTGCGTACTACGACATGATCCGCACGTCCTGGCTGGAAGGTCATCCGCATCTGTACGGACGCATGGACTTTTCCTACAGTGGAAACGGTCCGGCAAAACTGCTGGAGCTCAACTACGACACGCCAACCAGCCTCTACGAAGCAGCGGCGTTCCAGTGGGGCTGGCTGGAGCAATGCATCGAGCGCGGCACGCTGCCGAGCCAGGCCGACCAGTTCAACAGCATCGACACCAAACTGCACCAAGCCTTCGCCGAGTTACAGCTCAAGCGGCCGTTCTACTTCGCCTCGATGAAAGACTCGGTTGAAGACAAGGGCACCACGGACTACCTGCGCCTGATCGCGGAAAAAGTCGGCATCGAATCACGGCACATCGACATCGAGGACATTGGCCTCAGTGCCGACGGCCGTTTCGTCGACCTGCAGGATCGCTGGATCCCGCACCTGTTCAAGTTGCACGCCTGGGAGTTCATCTTCCACGAGCCGTTCGGCGCGGCGATTGCCGCGTGCGATACGCAGTTTTTCGAGCCTGCGTGGAAAGCGATCCTGTCAAACAAAGGCGCGCTGCCGTTGCTGTGGGAGTTGCACAAGGGCCATCCGAATCTGCTCGCGGCGCATCTCGATCCGAATCCGGCCAGCGCCGTACCCAGGGGCTGGGTGCGCAAACCGTACTTTTCCCGGGAAGGCGCCAACATCGAGCTGCAAACCGCGGACGGTCTGATCGTCAAAGAAGACGGGCCTTACACCGATGCGCCGTTCATCCTGCAGGAGTTTGCGCCATTGCCGAAGTTTGACGACAGCTACACGCTGATCGGCTCTTGGGTAATTGGTGATCAAGCGGCGGGGATTGGTGTGCGTGAGGACAACAGTCTGATTACCAAGGATTCGAGCCGGTTCTTGCCGCACCTGATCCTGGACTGAGCCGCTAAAAGCGCAAATTTTCAGCAACAAAAAACCCGTAGCGTGGAAGCGCTACGGGTTTTTTGTTTCTGGCGGTTATGAAAGCTCGGTAGAGCGAGCCGGCGTATCCGCCAGAGGCTTTTCTTTGAGAGCCTCGTGGGTGCCGATGCCGGCCATTCTGCGGCGCGAGATTTCCGCCCCCCGACGGCGCAGTGGCGTCTCGACGAAGCGGTAGTTCAACTCACTGCACACGGCCATGACCGCCAATGCGGTGAGCACCATTTCCACCGTGAACTCTGGGCCCAGCACCACGCCCCGCTCGCTGGCCACGCGGCTCCAGATTTCAGTGCTCAAGTGGTAGGCGAACATGTGGATGACGTACAACGCATAGGAGCGCGACCCCAGCCATTGTCCGAACCCGCTCAAAATCGCCGGACAGTAGATGTAGCCTTTTTGATAACTGGAGAGCCAGACCAGGATCAATGCATTCAGCGCAATCAGCCCGACAGCGATCGGCATCGAGATCATCTGGCCGGCAATGGCGCCGAGCATGTAAAACAGAAACAGCGTGATGCCCAGTCGTTTGAACACGCTATCACCCAGTGCCACAGGCTCGATTTGCTTGTACAAGGACGTGCGCGTGAACAGGCACAACAGAATGCCCCACATCATCGCGTCCAGCCGGAACGAGAAAAGCATCGGGGCGGGTGGCGCGCCAAAGCCATTGCGATCCAGAGGAAACTGCACGGCAATCAGCGCGATCAAGGCGATTACCCGCCAGCGCGTAGAGGTGATCAGCAACAGGAACAGCGGGAAGATAAAGTAGAACTGCTCTTCCAGCGCCAGGCTCCAGTACGCCGAATTCGGCCCCAGCAGCACGCCATACTGGTTCGCCAGATTGCCCGAGAATGTAGCGACTGCGGTAAAGCTGCGCAGGTTCTCGAACCACGACTGGAATGCATTCGACTGGTTGAAGAAGATCGAGAACGCCAGCGGTATCAGCACCCATAGCCACGCGGTGGGCAGCAGACGATAAGCGCGACGGATCCAGAAAGAAGTAGCGGCGACGCCGAACCGGTTCTGTTCGCGATTCTTGTCGAAGTAATCGAGATAGGCCTTGCTGACCACGTAACCGGAAATACAGAAAAACAGATCCACCCCTGACCAGGGTGAGTACACATTCAGCAAATTCCCAAAGAACCCCGCATGGAACGGCAACATCAGAGTGATGTGAGCCAAAACCGTCATCAGGATCGCCACGCCGCGCAGGTACTCGATTTCCTTGTTCTTGCTACTGCTCATGGGTTTCTCTTGTTGTTATGGAACAGCCCCTACACCGGGGGACCTGTTCTTGCAGAAAATCGACTGGATCGCCAGTCGCCGGGACGGATCATGGATCGGCTTGGCCCCGCCTTCAAGGCTCAGTACAAAACTTTACTGCCGCAATCGCCGGGACTGTTCAGTCATCTCATGGAGCGCCCGCCACTTTCAGCCCTGCCAAAACGACAAAACCCCCGCAATGCGGGGGTTCTGAGACTAAATCCGGAGCGATTCAGGACACGAATCAGAACGGAATATCGTCATCAAAGCTGTCGAAATCCGGAGCCGGTTGCGGCGCGGCTTGCTGTGGAGCCGGGGCCGAACGCTGTTGCGGAGCCGACTGCTGCGGGCGTGGAGCCTGCTGACGTGGCGCTGGAGCGGACTGCTGATAGTTGTTGCCGCCGCCTTGTTGCTCGCCCTGTTGTGGACGGCCGCCAAGCAGTTGCATGGTGCCTTGCATGTCGACCACGATTTCGGTGGTGTAACGCTTGATACCGTCTTTTTCCCACTCACGGGTCTGCAGCTTGCCTTCGATGTAAACCTGCGAGCCTTTACGCAGGTATTCGCCAGCGATTTCTGCAACCTTGCCAAACATCGAAACACGGTGCCATTCGGTCTTCTCGACCTTCTGACCGGTTTGCTTGTCGGTCCACTGTTCGCTGGTTGCCAGACTCAGGTTGGTCACGGCGTTACCGTTAGGCAGGTAGCGAACTTCGGGATCCTGGCCGCAAGTGCCGACCAATATGACTTTGTTAACCCCACGGGCCATAACGTTCTCCTAGGCTTCGCAAGCAGCCCCGGCCGGGTTGTTCACCAGGCGTTCGAGGGTGTCGCGATCCACTAATTCTTTGTCCAGTTTGATGTAAACAGCCGCTTCATCAGCAACTATCACTGCATCGGTTACCCCTACGAGGGCCTTGAGGCGCTCGACCAGACCCGCTTCGCGGATCGCCTCGGGCGACAACGGCAAGCGCAGGCTCGTCACGTAGGGAGGTTCGCGCATGGTAACAGCAAAGGCCAGCCATATGGCAGCCAGCCCGGCACATCCAAGGAACACAACCGACAGACCGCCATGCTGAAACAACCAGCCGCCGAGTATCCCGCCGAGAGCCGAACCGAGGAACTGGCTGGTGGAATACACGCCCATGGCCGTGCCCTTCCCGCCCGCCGGTGAAACCTTGCTGATCAGCGACGGCAATGAAGCCTCCAGCAGATTGAACGCGGTGAAAAACACCACCGTGCCAATCACCAGAGCCCGCAAGCTGTCACCGAACTGCCAGAAGAATAGCTCAGTCAGCATCAGCGTCATGACGGCGCCGAGCAAAACTCGTTTCATTTTGCGTTTCTTCTCGCCATAGATGATGAACGGGATCATGGCGAAGAACGAAATCAGCAGTGCCGTCAGATAGACCCACCAGTGCTGCTCCTTGGGCAAACCGGCTTTTTCCACCAGTGCCAGGGGCAGCGCGACGAAGCTCGACATCAACATGGCATGTAACACAAAGATGCCCAGATCCAGGCGCAACAGATCCGGATGCTTGAGCGTCGGCAGCAACGCCTGCCGCGCCACGCCCGACTCCCGATGCTGCAATGGCCCGGTGGACTTGGGCACCATGAACATGACGATCACGATTCCGACCAGCGCCATTGCGCCAGTGGCGAGAAACAATCCAGACAAGCCGAAGGCACTGGTCAGTAGCGGCCCGACCACCATGGCCACGGCGAATGACAGGCCAATGGTCATGCCGATCATTGCCATCGCTTTGGTGCGGTGTTGTTCACGGGTCAGGTCAGACAGTAACGCCATGACCGCAGCGGAAATCGCCCCGGCGCCTTGCAGGATCCGCCCGGCGATCACGCCCCAGATCGAGTCGGCCTGAGAGGCCAGCACACTGCCGAGGGCGAAAACGATCAGCCCCAGATAAATCACTGGCCGGCGGCCGATGCGGTCGGAAATAAACCCGAACGGAATCTGGAAAATCGCCTGTGTCAGGCCGTAAGCGCCGATAGCCAACCCAATCAGGGCCGGGGTCGCTCCTGCCAGATCCATGCCGTAGGTCGCCAGCACCGGCAACACCATGAACATGCCAAGCATACGGAAGGCGAACACCAGGGCCAGACCGCTCGCTGCGCGGGTCTCGCTGCCACTCATGCGTTCGCTGTGGGGATCGTGCATGGAAAAACCTCGTGTGAACCGGCGGCGATTCTACCAGTCCCATCGAAAGACGGGGTATATCGCGACGCTTTGCCACGCATAGATGAAACTCTCTTCATGCAAGGCAAAAAACGCTTGGTTTGATAGTGTGCATCCATCCAGTATTTGCCCGTATACTCCTACGTTTTCGACGCCCGCCGAGCGAGGCCACTTTGGACAAGATCCTGATACGTGGGGCCCGTACCCACAACCTGAAGAACATCGACCTGACCCTGCCACGGGACAAACTGATCGTCATCACCGGCCTGTCCGGATCCGGCAAGTCTTCCCTGGCCTTCGACACCCTGTACGCCGAAGGTCAGCGCCGCTATGTCGAATCCCTGTCGGCCTACGCCCGGCAGTTCCTGTCGATGATGGAAAAACCTGACGTCGACACCATTGAAGGCCTGTCGCCGGCAATCTCCATCGAACAGAAGTCGACCTCCCACAACCCGCGCTCCACGGTCGGCACCATCACCGAAATCTACGACTACCTGCGCCTGCTCTATGCGCGCGTCGGTACGCCGCGCTGCCCGGATCACGATATTCCCCTGGAAGCGCAGACCGTCAGCCAAATGGTCGACCTGGTACTGGCGCAACCGGAAGGCAGCAAACTGATGCTGCTGGCACCGGTGATTCGCGAACGCAAAGGCGAGCACCTGTCGGTTTTTGAAGAACTTCGTGCGCAAGGTTTCGTCCGCGCCCGGGTCAATGGCCGGATCTGCGAGCTCGACGAGCTGCCGAAACTGGATAAACAGAAGAAGCACTCGATCGATGTAATCGTCGACCGCTTCAAGGTTCGCGCCGATCTGCAGCAACGTCTGGCCGAGTCTTTCGAGACCGCACTGAAACTGGCGGACGGTATTGCCCTCGTGGCGCCGATGGACGACGAACCGGGCGAAGAGATGATCTTCTCGGCACGCTTTGCCTGCCCGATCTGCGGCCATGCGATCAGCGAACTCGAGCCCAAGCTGTTCTCCTTCAACAACCCGGCCGGCGCCTGCCCGACCTGCGATGGTCTGGGCGTTAAGCAATTCTTTGACATCAAGCGACTGGTCAACGGCGAACTGACGCTGGCCGAAGGCGCGATCCGCGGCTGGGACAGGCGTAACGTCTATTACTTCCAGATGCTCGGCTCGCTGGCCTCGCACTATGGTTTCAGTCTGGAGAAGCCATTCAACGAACTGCCGGCCGATCAGCAGAAGTCCATCCTGCACGGCAGCGGCTCGCAGAACGTCGACTTCAAATACCTCAATGACCGTGGCGATATCGTCAAACGTTCGCACCCGTTCGAAGGCATCGTGCCGAACCTGGAGCGACGTTACCGCGAGACCGAATCGGCGAGCGTGCGTGAAGAGCTGGCCAAGTTCCTCAGTACCCAGTCCTGCCCGGATTGCCGAGGCACACGTCTGCGTCGCGAGGCGCGGCACGTCTGGGTCGGCGAGAAGACTCTGCCGGCGGTGACCAACCTGCCAATCGGCGATGCCTGCGAGTATTTCGGCACGCTGAAGCTGACCGGTCGTCGTGGCGAAATTGCCGACAAGATCCTCAAGGAAATCCGCGAGCGTCTGCAGTTCCTGGTTAACGTCGGGCTGGACTACCTCTCGCTGGACCGCAGCGCGGACACCCTTTCCGGCGGTGAAGCCCAGCGGATTCGTCTGGCCAGCCAGATCGGTGCTGGCCTGGTGGGCGTGTTGTACATCCTCGACGAACCGTCGATCGGCCTGCACCAGCGCGATAACGACCGACTGCTCGGTACGCTCAAACATCTGCGCGATATCGGCAACACGGTGATCGTGGTCGAACACGACGAAGACGCCATCCGTTTGGCCGATTACGTGGTCGATATCGGGCCGGGCGCTGGCGTGCATGGCGGCCATATCGTCGCCGAAGGTACGCCCGCCGAAGTCATGGCGCACCCGGACTCGCTCACCGGCAAGTATCTCTCGGGCCGGGTGAAGATCGCAGTGCCAGCCAAGCGCACGCCACGCAACAAGAAGCTGACCCTGTCACTCAAGGGCGCGCGCGGCAACAATCTGCGCAATGTCGATCTGGAAATCCCGATCGGCCTGCTGACGTGCGTGACCGGTGTGTCCGGTTCGGGCAAATCGACGCTGATCAACAACACGCTGTTCCCGCTGAGCGCCACGGCACTCAACGGTGCGACCACGCTGGAAGCAGCAGCACACGACAGCATCAAAGGCCTGGAACATCTCGACAAAGTCGTCGATATCGACCAGAGCCCGATCGGCCGTACGCCGCGCTCCAACCCGGCGACTTACACCGGGCTGTTCACGCCAATCCGCGAACTGTTCGCCGGCGTGCCGGAATCACGCTCGCGTGGTTACGGGCCTGGGCGTTTCTCGTTCAACGTCAAGGGCGGTCGCTGCGAAGCGTGCCAGGGCGACGGTCTGATCAAGGTGGAAATGCACTTCCTGCCTGACATCTATGTGCCGTGCGACGTGTGCAAGAGCAAGCGCTACAACCGCGAAACCCTTGAGATCAAGTACAAGGGCAAGAACATCCACGAAACCCTCGAGATGACCATCGAGGAAGCACGGGTGTTCTTCGATGCGGTACCGGCACTGGCGCGCAAACTGCAAACGCTGATGGATGTGGGGCTGTCGTACATCAAGCTCGGGCAATCCGCGACCACGCTGTCCGGTGGTGAAGCGCAGCGGGTCAAGCTGTCACGCGAGTTATCCAAACGCGACACCGGCAAGACCCTGTACATCCTCGATGAGCCGACCACAGGCCTGCACTTCGCGGATATCCAGCAATTGCTCGATGTGCTGCATCGCCTGCGCGATCACGGCAACACCGTGGTGGTGATCGAACACAACCTGGACGTGATCAAGACGGCTGACTGGCTGGTTGATCTCGGGCCTGAAGGCGGTTCCAAGGGTGGACAGATCATTGCCACCGGCACACCCGAGGAAGTGGCCGAGATGAAGCAATCTCACACCGGTTACTACCTCAAGCCGTTGCTGATCCGTGATCGGGCCTAAACACCGGGCATGAAAAAGCCCCTGTCACTTCATCAGTGACAGGGGCTTTTTTATATCTTTGCAATCAGGAAGTATGCGACTGCAGATAGTTCTCGAGACCGATGAGCTTGATCAGGCCCAACTGCTTTTCCAGCCAGTAGGTGTGATCTTCTTCGGTGTCGTTCAGCTGAATCCGCAGGATCTCACGACTGACGTAGTCTTTGTGTTGCTCGCAGAGCTCGATGCCTTTGCACAGCGCAGCGCGCACTTTGTACTCAAGGCGCAGATCCGCTTCGAGCATTTCCGGCACCGTGGTGCCGACATCCAGATCATCCGGACGCATACGCGGTGTGCCTTCAAGCATGAGAATCCGGCGCATCAACGCATCGGCGTGACCAGCCTCTTCTTCCATCTCGTGGTTGATTCGCTCGTAGAGCTTGGTGAACCCCCAGTCCTCATACATCCGCGAATGAACGAAATATTGGTCACGCGCGGCCAGTTCGCCGGTCAGCAACGTGTTGAGGTAATCGATTACGTCTGGGTGGCCTTGCATCGCCCTACATCTCCCTGCTTGAAAGGCTGTAGTTTGAACCAACCGGACCGGGAGGTCACCCTTTCTACGCAATAAAAGCGAAGATATTCTGAGAAATGAGGCCTAAATAACGCAAAAACCGCCCAAATGAGGGCGGTTCTGCTTATCGTTTAGACTTCGTTAAGCTGTACGTTGAGCAGCTTTGCGATTGCTTCTCCATACGCCGGATCGGCTTTGTAAAAGTGCTGCAACTGGCGGTCTACGACGTCAGGCGAAACCCCGCTCATTGCCCCGGCAATGTTGCTGACCAACAGAGCTTTTTGCTCGTCACTCATCAAGCGGAACAGCGCACCGGCGTGGCTGTAGTAATCGGTGTCTTCGCGGTGATCGTAACGATCAGCAGCACCGCTCAAGCTCAGGGCAGGTTCAGCATAATGCGGCGCTTGCTTTGGCGACTCGATGTGGCTGTTCGGCTCGTAGTTGGGCGCCGCACCACCGTTGCTGCCAAAAGCCATCGAGCCATCACGCTGATAGGTATTCACCGGACTGCGCGGAGCATTCACCGGCAATTGCTGGTGATTGGTGCCGACACGGTAGCGATGGGCATCAGCGTAAGCGAACACACGACCTTGCAGCATGCGGTCAGGCGAGAGACCGACGCCTGGAACCATGTTGCTTGGGCCGAATGCGGCTTGCTCGACTTCGGCAAAGTAATTCAGCGGATTGCGGTTCAATTCCAGCTCGCCCACTTCGATCAGCGGGAATTCTTTCTGCGACCAGGTCTTGGTGACATCGAACGGGTTCTCGAAATGCGCCGCAGCTTGAGCCTCGGTCATGATCTGGATGCACACGCGCCATTTCGGGAAGTCACCGCGCTCGATCGCCTCGAACAGGTCACGCTGGGCGTAATCCGGATCGGTGCCCGCCAAACGCGCAGCATCTGCCGGCGTGAGGTTTTTGATCCCTTGCTTGGTCTTGTAGTGCCACTTCACCCAGTGACGCTCGCCCTGCGCGCTGATCAGGCTGTACGTGTGGCTGCCGAAGCCATGCATGTGACGGTAGCCGTCGGGAATACCGCGATCAGAGAACAGAATCGTGACCTGGTGCAGCGCTTCGGGTGAATGCGACCAGAAGTCCCACATCATTTGCGCACTTTTCAGGTTGCTTTGTGGCATACGCTTTTGAGTGTGGATGAAGTCTGGAAACTTCAGGGGATCACGAATAAAGAACACTGGCGTGTTGTTGCCAACGATGTCCCAGTTGCCTTCTTCGGTATAAAACTTCAAAGCGAAACCACGAGGATCGCGCTCGGTATCAGCCGATCCACGCTCGCCGCCGACAGTAGAGAATCGCAGAAAGGTCGGAGTTTGCTTGCCCACAGACTCGAACAGCTTGGCGCTGGTGTACTGGGTGATATCGCCAGTAACAGTGAACGTACCGTAAGCACCCGAGCCCTTGGCATGCACGCGGCGCTCAGGAATGTTTTCACGGTTGAAGTGGGCGAGCTTCTCGATCAAGTGAAAATCGTCGAGCAGAAGCGGGCCGCGCGGGCCGGCAGAGCGAGAATTCTGGTTATCAGCGACTGGAGCGCCACTGGCGGTCGTAAGCGTTTTCATCTGGCTCATACGGTCTTCTTCCTCTTTCAGTCTTCAAACTGCCGGCTAATCGGCTTGGTGGGAAGTATTGATCATTAACGTGACACCTACAAATTCATTGCCTTGCAGACATCGATAGAAAATTACTAATGATCATTTCCCGCACATGATGACAAAAGAGGGGAGCCGCAAGCTTGTACAAATCAATCATTTTCTTACAGGCACAAAAAACCGGGCACTAGGCCCGGTTCTTCGTTTCAGACTGACGTCTTACTCAGCGGATACAGCTTCACCGCCGGTAGCACGATCAACCAACTCGACGTACGCCATAGGCGCGTTGTCGCCAGTGCGGAAGCCGCACTTGAGGATGCGCAGGTAGCCACCCTCACGGGTAGCGTAACGCTTGCCCAGGTCGTTGAAGAGCTTACCAACGATAGCTTTCGAACGAGTACGGTCGAAAACCAAACGGCGGTTAGCCAGGCTGTCTGTCTTGGCCAAAGTGATCAGCGGCTCAGCAACGCGACGCAGTTCTTTAGCTTTCGGCAGTGTAGTTTTGATCAGCTCGTGCTCGAACAGCGACACCGCCATGTTTTGGAACATGGCCTTGCGGTGCGAGCTGGTGCGGCTCAGGTGACGACCACTTTTACGATGACGCATGGTTCATTCCTTACCAAACACTACGTTCGGTGATTACGACGATCAGGCAGTCGCCTTGTCGTCCTTCTTAAGACTTGCAGGCGGCCAGTTGTCGAGGCGCATGCCGAGGGACAGACCGCGGGAGGCCAGAACGTCCTTGATTTCAGTCAAGGATTTCTTACCCAGGTTCGGAGTCTTCAACAGCTCTACTTCGGTGCGCTGAATCAGGTCACCGATGTAGTAGATGTTTTCCGCCTTAAGGCAGTTAGCCGAACGTACAGTCAGTTCCAGATCGTCAACCGGGCGAAGCAGGATCGGATCGATCTCGTCTTCCTGCTCGACAACCACTGGCTCACTGTCACCTTTGAGGTCGACGAACGCAGCCAACTGCTGTTGCAGAATGGTTGCAGCGCGGCGAATTGCCTCTTCAGGATCCAGAGTACCGTTGGTTTCCAGATCAATAACCAGCTTGTCCAGGTTAGTACGCTGCTCGACACGGGCGTTTTCCACCACGTATGCGATACGGCGAACCGGGCTGAACGAAGAGTCAAGCTGCAAGCGACCGATGCTGCGGCTTTCGTCTTCATCGCTCTGACGCGAGTCGGCTGGTTCATAACCACGACCACGAGCTACAGTGAGCTTCATGTTCAGGGCGCCGTTAGACGCCAGGTTAGCGATTACGTGATCGGGATTAACGATCTCGACATCATGATCCAGCTGAATATCGGCAGCGGTAACCACCCCCGAACCCTTCTTCGACAAGGTCAGCGTAACTTCGTCACGACCGTGCAGCTTGATGGCCAGACCTTTAAGGTTCAACAGGATTTCAATTACGTCTTCCTGTACACCTTCGATGGCGCTGTACTCGTGGAGCACACCGTCAATCTCGGCCTCGACTACTGCGCAGCCGGGCATTGAGGACAACAGGATGCGTCGCAGCGCGTTGCCCAGGGTGTGGCCAAAACCACGCTCGAGAGGCTCGAGAGTGATCTTGGCGCGGGTTGGACTGACAACCTGCACATCAATATGGCGGGGTGTCAGGAACTCATTTACCGAAATCTGCATGGATGCACCTATTTTCTAGCCCTTACTTGGAGTAGAGCTCGACAATCAGGCTTTCGTTGATGTCGGCGGACAGATCACTGCGAGCAGGAACGTTCTTGAAAACGCCCGACTTCTTCTCAGTGTCTACTTCTACCCATTCTACGCGGCCACGTTGGGCACACAGATCGAGAGCTTGGACAATGCGAAGCTGGTTTTTTGCTTTCTCGCGAACTGCAACCACGTCACCAGCACGAACCTGATACGACGGAACGTTTACGGTCTGACCGTTAACGCTGATCGACTTGTGCGATACCAGCTGGCGGGATTCGGCACGAGTCGAACCAAAGCCCATACGGTATACAACGTTGTCCAGACGGCATTCGAGCAGTTGCAGCAGGTTTTCACCGGTTGCACCTTTCTTGCCAGCAGCTTCTTTGTAGTAGCCGCTGAACTGACGCTCGAGAACGCCGTAGATACGACGGACCTTCTGCTTTTCACGCAGTTGGGTGCCGTAGTCGGACTGGCGACCGCGGCGTTGGCCGTGGATACCAGGTGCTGCTTCAATGTTGCACTTCGATTCGATCGCGCGCACGCCGCTCTTCAGGAAGAGATCGGTGCCTTCGCGACGAGCGAGTTTGCATTTTGGACCAATGTAACGAGCCATTCTTTACAATCTCCTGGATTACACGCGGCGCTTCTTCGGCGGACGGCACCCGTTGTGCGGGATTGGCGTCACGTCGGTGATGCTGGCGATCTTATAGCCACAGCCGTTCAATGCACGGACAGCAGACTCACGACCTGGACCTGGACCTTTGACGTTAACGTCGAGGTTTTTCAGGCCATATTCCAGCGCAGCTTGACCAGCACGTTCAGCAGCTACCTGAGCAGCAAACGGGGTGGACTTGCGGGAACCGCGGAAACCCGAACCACCAGAGGTAGCCCAAGAAAGCGCGTTACCTTGACGGTCGGTGATGGTCACGATTGTGTTGTTAAAAGAAGCATGGATGTGGGCGATGCCATCAACCACTGTCTTTTTAACTTTTTTACGAGGACGAGCAGCAGGTTTTGCCATGATTAATTTCCTGTCGATTCGCGTGGGCGATTACTTGCGGATCGGCTTACGCGGACCTTTACGGGTACGCGCGTTAGTCTTGGTACGCTGACCGCGCACTGGAAGACCACGACGATGACGCAGACCACGGTAGCAACCGAGGTCCATCAAACGCTTGATTTTCATGTTGATTTCGCGACGCAGGTCACCTTCAGTGGTGAACTTCGCCACTTCGCCACGCAACTGTTCAATCTGCTCGTCGCTCAGATCTTTGATCTTTGCGGCTGGGTTTACCCCAGTCTCTGCGCAAATTTTCTGCGCAGTAGTGCGACCAACACCATAGATGTAGGTCAGCGAGATAACAGTGTGCTTGTTATCTGGAATGTTAACGCCTGCAATACGGGCCATTCAGTGGGACTCCAATTGACAGCTACCTACGCCCCGGAAGCCAAGAAATAGGGCGCGAGATAATATCGCTGTAATAACAAATAATCAACCCGGCAGCGCACTAGCTGCCGGGCTTCAAGCGGATCACACTCAGCCTTGGCGCTGTTTGTGACGCGGTTCCGCGCTGCAAATTACTCGAACAACACCTTCGCGGCGAATAATTTTGCAGTTACGGCACAGCTTTTTCACCGATGCACGAACTTTCATCACCAACTCCTCGAACCTTATGGGTACTCAGCGCAACATGCCGCTGCCGTAACCCTTCAGGTTGGCTTTCTTCATCAGGGATTCGTACTGGTGCGAAACGAGGTGCGATTGTACTTGGGACATGAAGTCCATCACAACCACGACCACGATCAGCAACGAGGTCCCGCCAAGGTAGAACGGAACGTTTGCCGCAACCACCAGGAACTGGGGCAACAGACATACGGCCGTCATATATAGAGCACCGAACAGGGTCAAACGGGTCAGAACGCCATCAATGTAGCGCGCCGACTGCTCGCCCGGACGGATACCCGGAATAAAGGCACCGGACTTCTTCAGGTTTTCCGCTACGTCTTTCGGATTGAACATCAACGCCGTATAGAAGAAGCAGAAGAAAATAATCCCTGCACTAAACAGCAGAATATTCAACGGCTGACCAGGAGCGATCGACTGCGAGATGTCCTGCAACCAGCCCAAACCTTCAGACTGACCGAACCAGGTACCCAACGAAGCCGGGAACAGCAAAATGCTGCTCGCGAAAATAGCCGGAATAACACCGGCCATGTTCACCTTCAGCGGCAAGTGGCTAGTCTGCGCAGCGAAGACCTTACGGCCCTGCTGACGCTTGGCGTAGTGAACAGCAATACGACGCTGACCACGCTCAATGAACACCACAAAACCGATAATCGCTACTGCCAGCAAACCGATCGCAACAAGGGCAAAAATGTTGATGTCACCCTGACGCGCAGACTCGAAAGACTGCCCGATCGCTCTCGGAAGACCGGCGACGATACCTGCGAAAATCAACATCGAGATACCGTTGCCAACACCACGCTCAGTAATCTGCTCACCCAGCCACATCATGAACATCGCACCAGCCACAAAAGTGGATACCGCGACGAAATGGAAGCCAAAGTCACCAGTGAACGATACGCCCTGCCCCGCCAGACCAATGGACATGCCAATAGCCTGAACGAGAGCGAGAACGACAGTGCCGTAGCGGGTGTACTGAGCAATCTTGCGACGCCCAGCTTCACCTTCCTTCTTCAACTGTTCCAACTGCGGGCTGACGGCTGTCATCAGTTGCATGATGATCGATGCCGAAATGTACGGCATGATCCCCAGTGCAAAGATGCTCATCCTTTCCAGCGCGCCGCCGGAGAACATGTTGAACAAGCTAAGAATGGTCCCCTCATTCTGTCGAAACAGTTCTGCGAGTCGGTCCGGGTTGATACCTGGAACCGGGATGTGTGCGCCTATTCGGTAGACGATAATCGCCAGGAACAGAAAACGCAGACGAGCCCAGAGTTCAGACATACCGCCTTTGCCGAGCGCAGAGAGAGCACCTTGCTTAGCCATTTATTCCTCGAACTTGCCGCCAGCTGCTTCGATAGCCGAACGCGCACCTTTGGTGGCGCCGATTCCCTTGCCGATAGTGACAGCGCGAGTCACTTCACCGGACAGCATGATTTTCACACGCTGTACGTTGACGTTAATCACGTTGGCATCTTTCAGGGACTGCACGGTAACGATGTCGCCTTCCACTTTAGCCAGCTCGGACAGACGCACTTCTGCGCGATCCATAGCCTTCAGGGAAACGAAACCGAACTTCGGCAGGCGACGATGCAGCGGCTGTTGACCGCCTTCAAAGCCTGGAGCAATGGTGCCACCGGAGCGGGAGGTCTGACCTTTGTGGCCGCGGCCACCAGTCTTACCCAAACCGCTACCGATACCACGGCCCGGACGATGCTTTTCACGACGGGAACCCGGCGCTGGACTCAGATCATTGAGTTTCATCGATTAACCCTCGACACGCAGCATGTAGTAAGCCTTGTTGATCATCCCGCGATTCTCGGGAGTATCCTGGACTTCTACAGTGTGACCGATGCGACGCAGACCCAGACCCTTAACGCACAATTTGTGGTTAGGGATGCGGCCGGTCATGCTTTTGATCAGCGTTACTTTAACGGTAGCCATGATCAGAAGATCTCCTTGACGGTCAAGCCACGCTTGGCGGCAATAGACTCAGGAGATTGCATGGCTTTCAGACCCTTGAAAGTGGCGTGAACCACGTTTACCGGGTTAGTCGAGCCGTAGCACTTGGCCAGAACGTTCTGAACGCCAGCAACTTCGAGGACAGCACGCATAGCGCCACCAGCGATGATACCGGTACCTTCAGAAGCAGGCTGCATGTACACCTTCGAAGCGCCGTGAGCGGACTTCATTGCGTACTGCAGAGTGGTGCCGTTCAGGTCAACTTGAATCATGTTGCGGCGAGCAGCTTCCATTGCCTTCTGGATCGCAGCAGGCACTTCACGTGACTTGCCACGGCCGAAGCCAACACGCCCTTTACCATCACCAACCACGGTCAACGCGGTGAAAGTGAAGATACGGCCGCCTTTAACGGTTTTGGCTACGCGGTTAACTTGAACCAGCTTCTCAATGTAGCCTTCGTCGCGCTTTTGGTCGTTATTTGACATAACTTAGAACTCCAGCCCAGCTTCACGAGCAGCATCAGCCAGCGCTTTAACGCGGCCGTGATACTTGAAGCCAGAGCGGTCGAAAGCCACTTGCGAGACGCCAGCGGCCTTAGCACGCGTAGCGACCAGCTGGCCAACCTTTGTGGCCGCGTCGATGTTGCCAGTGGCACCATCACGCAGTTCTTTATCCAAAGTCGAGGCGCTTGCCAGGACTTTGTTGCCGTCGGCCGAGATGACCTGGGCGTAGATGTGCTGCGACGAGCGGAACACGCAGAGACGCACGACTTCGAGTTCGTGCATTTTCAGGCGTGCTTTGCGAGCGCGACGCAGTCGAGTAACTTTTTTGTCGGTCATTTGCTATGCCCTACTTCTTCTTGGCTTCTTTACGACGGACGACTTCGTCCGCGTAGCGCACACCTTTGCCTTTGTACGGCTCTGGTGGACGGAAGTCGCGGATCTCAGCGGCCACTTGACCTACCAGCTGCTTATCGATGCCCTTGATCAGGATATCGGTCTGGCTAGGAGTCTCAGCGGTGATGCCTTCCGGCAGTTCGTAATCCACTGGGTGCGAGAAGCCAAGGGCAAGGTTCAAAACCGTGCCTTTTGCTTGCGCTTTGTAACCAACACCGACCAGCTGGAGCTTACGCTCGAAGCCTTGGCTTACGCCTTGGACCATGTTGTTTACCAACGCACGCGTGGTACCGGCCATTGCGCGAGTTTGTTGATCGCCATTGCGAGCAGCGAAACGCAGCTCACCAGCTTCTTCAACAATCTCAACGGACGAATGGATGTTCAGTTCAAGAGTGCCCTTGGCACCCTTCACCGAAAGCTGTTGGCCTGCGAATTTTACTTCGACACCGGCTGGCAGCTTAACGGGGTTCTTAGCGACGCGAGACATGCTTATCCCCCCTTAGAACACAGTGCAAAGAACTTCGCCGCCGACACCGGCAGCGCGCGCAGCACGATCCGTCATCACACCTTTGTTGGTGGAGACGATAGACACGCCAAGACCGCCACGAACTTTCGGCAGATCTTCAACGGACTTGTACTGACGCAGGCCTGGACGACTAACGCGCTTCACTTCTTCGATAACCGGACGGCCTTCGAAGTACTTCAGCGAGATGGACAACGACGGCTTAGCGTCGGTGGTGATCTGAAAATCCGCGATGTAACCTTCGTCCTTCAGGACTTTTGCTACAGCCACCTTCAGCGTGGAAGACGGCATGCTTACGACAGACTTTTCAGCCATCTGGGCATTACGGATTCGAGTTAGCATGTCCGCTAACGGGTCCTGCATACTCATGGGCTAGACGCTCCTAATACAGAAAAATTAGCCTTGCGGCTACTACTTGTCGCCGAGAACTTCCGGGCATGAAAAACACGGGCTCAGGCGAGCCGGTCATTCTAGACACACCCCAGAAATGAATCAAGCCCCAAAAGGGGCTTGATTCAAATTCAAGGCCACCGATAGTCAGATTCTTGCGGACCCGACCATCGAGGCTTTGACAGCGATTACCAGCTGGCTTTAACCAGACCTGGAACGTCACCACGCATTGCAGCTTCACGCAACTTGTTACGGCCCAGGCCGAACTTGCGGTAAACGCCGTGCGGACGACCAGTCAGGCGGCAACGGTTACGCATGCGCGAAGCGCTTGCGTCACGTGGTTGCTTCTGCAGAGCTACGGTAGCTTCCCAACGTGCTTCTGGACTTGCGTTCAGATCAACGATGATAGCTTTCAGCGCTGCACGCTTGGTGGCGTACTTGGCAACAGTGAGCTGACGCTTCAGCTCACGGTTTTTCATGCTCTTCTTGGCCATTTTCCTACTCCAATCAGTTGCGGAACGGGAATTTGAAAGCACGCAGCAGAGCGCGGCCTTCATCATCGTTCTTGGCAGTGGTGGTCAGGGTAATGTCCAGACCGCGGAGAGCATCGATCTTGTCGTAGTCGATTTCCGGGAAAATGATCTGCTCTTTTACGCCCATGCTGTAGTTACCACGACCATCGAAGGACTTGGCATTCAGGCCGCGGAAGTCGCGAACCCGAGGCAGGGAGATCGACAGCAGACGATCCAGGAACTCGTACATACGCTCACGGCGCAGAGTCACCTTGACACCGATCGGCCATCCTTCGCGGACTTTAAAGCCAGCGATGGATTTACGAGCGTAGGTCACAACGACTTTTTGGCCGGTGATCTTTTCCAGGTCAGCAACAGCGTGCTCGATGACTTTTTTGTCACCGATCGCTTCGCCCAGACCCATGTTCAGGGTGATTTTTGTAACGCGCGGAACTTCCATCACGTTCGAAAGCTTAAGTTCTTCCTTAAGTTTCGGAGCGATTTCCTTCCGGTAAATCTCTTTTAGTCGTGCCATGGTCTTCTACCTAGCAGTGTTCAAGCATCAACCGCTTTTTGGGTCGACTTGAAGACACGAATTTTCTTACCTTCTTCTACTTTGAAACCAACGCGGTCAGCCTTGTTGGTTTCGCCATTGAAGATGGCTACGTTAGAAGCGTGCAGTGGCGCTTCTTTCTCGACGATACCGCCTTGTACGCCCGACATCGGGTTAGGCTTGGTATGACGCTTGACCAGGTTCAGACCACCAACAACCAGACGGTTGTCAGCAAGAACCTTCAGCACCTTACCGCGCTTACCTTTGTCTTTGCCGGCGATCACGATGATCTCGTCGTCACGACGAATCTTTTGCATGTCGGATCTCCTTACAGCACTTCTGGGGCGAGCGAGACGATCTTCATGAACTTCTCAGTACGAAGTTCACGGGTCACTGGCCCAAAGATACGGGTGCCGATCGGCTCTTGCTTGTTGTTCAGAAGAACAGCAGCGTTGCCATCAAAGCGGATAATGGAGCCATCAGCACGACGTACGCCGTGACGAGTGCGGACTACAACAGCAGTCATCACTTGGCCTTTTTTCACCTTACCGCGAGGAATTGCTTCCTTCACGGTAACTTTGATGATGTCACCGATACCAGCGTAACGACGATGGGAGCCACCCAGCACCTTGATGCACATAACACGGCGAGCGCCGCTGTTATCGGCCACATCGAGCATGGATTGAGTCTGAATCATATAATTTCTCCGACCCCTAGTCCTTAGACTTCCACAGCGCGTTCGAGAACATCAACCAGTGCCCAAGACTTGGTCTTGGCCATCGGACGAGTTTCACGAATAGTGACTTTGTCGCCGATATGGCACTGATTGGTTTCGTCGTGCGCGTGCAGCTTAGTCGAACGCTTAACATATTTACCGTAGATCGGGTGCTTAACGCGACGCTCGATCAGAACGGTGATGGTTTTGTCCATCTTGTCGCTGACAACACGGCCAGTCAGCGTACGGACAGTTTTTTCGGCTTCAGCCATGATCACTTACCTGCCTGCTGGTTAAGCACAGTCTTCACGCGAGCGATGTCACGCTTAACTTGCGAGAGCAGATGAGACTGCCCCAACTGGCCAGTTGCTTTCTGCATACGCAGATTGAACTGGTCGCGCAGCAAGCCGAGCAGTTGCTCGTTCAGCTGCTGTGCGGATTTTTCACGAAGTTCATTCGCTTTCATCACATCACCGTCCGTTTAACAAAGGCGGTGGCGAGCGGCAGCTTTGCAGCAGCCAGGGCAAAAGCCTCACGCGCCAGCTCTTCAGTTACACCCTCGATTTCATACAGGACTTTGCCTGGCTGAATCTGGGCTACCCAGTATTCCACGTTACCCTTACCTTTACCCATCCGAACTTCGAGGGGCTTTTTGGAAATCGGCTTGTCCGGGAATACACGGATCCAGATCTTGCCGCCACGTTTAACGTGACGGGTCAGAGCACGACGCGCTGACTCGATCTGACGAGCGGTGAGACGACCACGAGCTACAGACTTCAGCGCGAACTCGCCGAAGCTGACTTTGCTACCGCGCTGAGCCAGGCCACGGTTGTGACCTGTCATCTGCTTGCGGAACTTCGTACGCTTAGGTTGCAACATTTGGCGTACCCCTTACTTAGCAGCTTTTTTACGAGGCGCTGGTGCTTGTGGTTTCAGTTCTTCTTGGCGACCACCAATTACTTCGCCTTTGAAGATCCAAACCTTTACACCGATCACACCGTAAGTGGTGTGAGCTTCGTAGTTGGCATAGTCGATGTCGGCACGCAGGGTGTGCAATGGCACACGCCCTTCGCGATACCATTCAGTACGTGCGATTTCAGCACCGCCGAGACGACCGCTCACTTGGATTTTGATGCCTTTGGCACCAATGCGCATGGCGTTCTGAACAGCGCGCTTCATAGCGCGACGGAACATTACGCGACGCTCCAGCTGCTGAGCTACGCTCTGCGCAACCAGCATACCGTCGAGCTCCGGCTTGCGGATCTCTTCGATATTGATGTGCACAGGCACACCCATTTGCTTGGTCAGGTCCTGACGCAGTTTCTCAACATCTTCACCTTTCTTCCCGATAACGATACCTGGACGAGCAGTGTGGATGGTGATACGTGCAGTTTGCGCCGGACGATGGATATCGATACGGCTTACGGACGCGCTTTTTAGTTTGTCTTGGAGATACTCACGCACCTTCAGATCAGCGAACAAATAGTCCGCATAAGTCCGACCGTCTGCGTACCAGACGGAGGTGTGCTCCTTGACGATTCCCAGGCGAATGCCAATGGGATGTACTTTCTGACCCATCTCTTCGACTCCGTTACTTGTCAGCAACCTTGACAGTGATATGGCAAGACCGCTTGACGATGCGATCAGCACGGCCTTTGGCACGTGGCATGATGCGCTTCAGCGAACGCCCTTCGTTGACGAAAACGGTGCTGACCTTCAGGTCATCAACGTCTGCGCCTTCGTTATGCTCGGCGTTGGCTACGGCCGACTCCAGCACTTTCTTCATGATCTCGGCGGCTTTCTTACTGCTGAAAGCCAACAAGTTGAGCGCTTCGCCCACCTTCTTCCCGCGAATCTGGTCGGCGACCAAGCGGGCTTTCTGGGCGGAGATTCGAGCGCCCGACAACTTAGCGGCTACTTCCATTTCCTAACCCCTTAACGCTTGGCTTTCTTGTCTGCCACGTGCCCACGATAAGTGCGGGTACCGGCAAACTCGCCCAGTTTGTGGCCGACCATGTCTTCGTTAACGAGAACTGGGACGTGTTGACGACCGTTGTGTACTGCAATGGTCAGACCGACCATTTGTGGCAGGATCATCGAACGACGCGACCAAGTCTTAATTGGTTTGCGATCGTTCTTTTCCGCCGCCACTTCGATCTTCTTCAGTAGGTGAAGATCAATAAAAGGACCTTTTTTCAGAGAACGTGGCACTGTCGTATCCCTCTATTTACTTGCGACGACGGACGATCATTTTGTCGGTACGCTTATTACCACGAGTCTTCGCGCCCTTAGTCGGGAAGCCCCATGGCGATACCGGATGACGACCACCAGAGGTACGACCTTCACCACCACCATGTGGGTGGTCAACCGGGTTCATGGCAACACCACGAACGGTTGGGCGAACGCCACGCCAGCGTTTGGCACCAGCTTTACCCAGCGAACGCAGGCTGTGCTCGGAGTTCGAGACTTCGCCCAGGGTCGCACGGCATTCAGCCAGGACTTTACGCATTTCACCGGAGCGAAGACGCAGGGTAACGTACACACCTTCACGAGCGATCAGCTGAGCCGAGGCACCAGCGGAACGAGCGATCTGTGCGCCTTTACCTGGCTTCAATTCGATGCCGTGTACGGTGCTACCAACTGGAATGCTGCGCAGTTGCAACTGGTTGCCTGGCTTGATCGGAGCCAAAGCACCCGAAATCAGCTGGTCGCCAGCACTCACGCCTTTAGGGGCGATGATGTAACGGCGTTCGCCGTCTGCGTACAACATAAGAGCAATGTGAGCAGTACGGTTTGGATCGTATTCAATACGCTCAACAGTGGCTGGAATGCCATCTTTGTCGTTGCGACGGAAATCGACCATACGATAATGCTGCTTATGACCACCACCGATGTGACGGGTAGTAATACGGCCATTGTTGTTACGACCACCAGTCTTCGATTTTTTCTCGAGCAGCGGTGCGTGAGGAGCGCCTTTATGCAGCTCCTGGTTGACCACCTTGACCACAAAACGGCGGCCAGGGGAAGTCGGTTTGCATTTAACGATTGCCATGATGCACCCCTTCCTTACTCAGCACTGCTGCTGAAATCGAGATCTTGGCCTGGCTGAAGGGAGATAACTGCCTTCTTCCAGTCATTGCGCTTGCCCAGACCGCGAGCCGTGCGCTTGCTCTTACCCAGAACGTTCAGGGTAGTAACACGCTCAACTTTCACGCTGAACAGGCTTTCGACGGCCTTCTTGATTTCCAGCTTGGTTGCGTCAGTTGCAACCTTGAAAACGAACTGGCCCTTCTTGTCAGCCAGAACCGTAGCCTTTTCGGAAACGTGCGGGCCAAGCAGAACTTTAAATACGCGTTCCTGGTTCATCCCAGCAGCTCCTCGAATTTCTTCACGGCCGACACGGTGATCAACACCTTGTCGTATGCGATCAGACTAACTGGATCGGAACCTTGAACGTCACGTACATCTACGTGCGGCAGGTTACGAGCAGCCAGGTACAGGTTCTGATCAACAGCGTCCGACACGATGAGAACATCGGTCAGGCTCATGTTGTTCAGCTTGCCCAGCAGATCTTTGGTTTTCGGAGTTTCAACAGCGAAATCCTGAACCACGACCAGACGATCAGTACGCACCAGCTCAGCAAGGATGGAACGCATTGCTGCGCGATACATCTTCTTGTTCAGCTTCTGGGAGTGATCCTGCGGACGAGCTGCGAAAGTGGTACCGCCGCCACGCCAGATTGGGCTACGGATAGTACCGGCACGAGCACGGCCAGTACCTTTCTGACGCCATGGGCGCTTACCGCCACCACGAACGTCGGAACGGGTCTTTTGCTGCTTGCTACCTTGACGGCCGCCGGCCATGTAGGCCACGACTGCTTGGTGAACCAGAGTCTCGTTGAATTCGCCGCCAAATGTCAGTTCGGAAACTTCGATCGCTTGAGCGTCATTTACATTTAATTGCATGTCAGCTTCCCCTTAACCGCGAGCCTTGGCTGCTGGACGTACAACCAGGTTGCCGCCAGTAGCGCCAGGAACAGCACCCTTGACCAACAACAGATTGCGTTCAGCGTCCACGCGCACTACTTCCAGGGACTGCACGGTCACGCGCTCAGCGCCCATATGACCGGACATTTTTTTGCCCTTGAATACACGACCAGGAGTCTGGCACTGGCCGATAGAGCCTGGGACGCGGTGGGATACGGAGTTACCGTGGGTGTTATCTTGCCCGCGGAAATTCCAACGCTTGATCGTACCCTGGAAGCCCTTACCCTTGGACTGACCGGTTACATCAACCAGTTGACCAGCGGCGAAGATTTCAGCGTTGATCAGATCGCCAGCCTGGTAGTCGCCTTCTTCAAGACGGAACTCCATGACAGTGCGACCAGCGGCAACGTTCGCCTTAGCGAAGTGGCCAGCCTGAGCAGCTGTAACACGCGAAGCACGACGCTCGCCTACAGTGACTTGCACTGCACGATAGCCATCGGTCTCTTCAGTTTTGAACTGGGTGACGCGATTCGGTTCGATCTCAATGACCGTGACCGGAATGGAGACACCTTCTTCGGTGAAAATACGGGTCATACCGCATTTACGACCGACTACACCAATAGTCATGTTGTAAACCTCATGAGTGTACGGGGCTTTCACCCGCTATGGCCGCCCATTTCAGAGCGTTACACGACTAAGACCGAGTCTTAGCCGAGGCTGATCTGCACTTCCACACCGGCCGCAAGATCAAGCTTCATAAGTGCATCAACGGTTTTATCCGTTGGCTGGACGATGTCCAGAACGCGCTTATGAGTACGGATCTCGTACTGGTCACGCGCGTCTTTGTTGACGTGCGGGGAGACCAGAACGGTGAACCGCTCTTTACGGGTAGGCAGTGGAATTGGACCACGCACTTGAGCACCAGTACGTTTCGCGGTTTCCACGATTTCCTGGGTGGATTGGTCGATCAGGCGATGGTCAAAAGCCTTCAACCTGATACGGATTTGCTGATTTTGCATTGGATTTCAGACTCCGGCTGCTATTCCCACCGAGCGCAATACGCCCGTTAAAAGGAGGCGCAATTCTATAGACGCCCCAGATTGGTGTCAACCCAATAAAAAAAGCCCCCGCTAAGCGGAGGCTTTCTTCAATTCATCATTTAACTCAAAAGAGTTAGGCGATGATTTTGGCTACGACGCCAGCGCCGACGGTACGACCGCCTTCACGGATAGCGAAACGCAGACCGTCTTCCATTGCGATGGTCTTGATCAGGGTGACAACCATTTTGATGTTGTCGCCCGGCATTACCATTTCAACGCCTTCCGGCAGTTCGCAGTTACCGGTCACGTCAGTGGTCCGGAAGTAGAACTGTGGACGGTAGCCTTTGAAGAACGGAGTGTGACGACCGCCTTCTTCTTTGCTCAACACGTACACTTCAGCTTCGAAGGTAGTGTGCGGCTTAACCGAACCCGGCTTAACCAGAACCTGGCCACGCTCTACGTCGTCACGCTTGGTGCCGCGCAGCAGCACGCCGCAGTTCTCGCCAGCACGACCTTCGTCGAGCAGCTTACGGAACATTTCAACACCGGTGCAGGTGGTGACAGTAGTGTCACGCAGACCAACGATTTCCAGTGGATCCTGAACGCGAACGATACCGCGCTCGATACGGCCAGTTACAACAGTACCGCGACCCGAGATCGAGAATACGTCTTCGATTGGCATCAGGAATGGCTTGTCGATTACGCGAACTGGATCCGGAATGTAGGTATCCAGAGTCTCAACCAGCTTACGAACGGCAGTGGTGCCCATTTCGTTGTCGTCTTTGCCTTCCAGAGCCATACGAGCAGAACCGATGATGATCGGAGTGTCGTCGCCTGGGAAGTCATAGGTGGACAGCAGGTCGCGAACTTCCATCTCAACCAGTTCCAGCAGCTCAGCGTCGTCTACCAGGTCAGCCTTGTTCAGGAAAACCACGATGTACGGAACGCCAACCTGGCGGGACAACAGGATGTGCTCACGGGTTTGTGGCATCGGACCATCAGCGGCCGAGCAAACCAGGATTGCGCCGTCCATCTGGGCAGCACCGGTGATCATGTTCTTCACATAGTCAGCGTGACCTGGGCAGTCAACGTGAGCGTAGTGACGGATCAGCGAGTTGTATTCAACGTGCGCGGTGTTGATGGTGATACCACGAGCTTTTTCTTCTGGTGCGCTGTCGATCTTGTCGAAGTCAACGATTGCGGAACCGAAAACTTCGGAGCAAACGCGAGTCAGAGCAGCAGTCAGAGTGGTTTTACCGTGGTCAACGTGACCAATGGTGCCAACGTTGACGTGCGGTAGGGAACGATCAAATTTTTCTTTAGCCACGACAATTAACTCCTAGCCTAAAGGGGCTGAATCAGCCTTGTTTTTTGGTAACAGACTCGACGATGTGCGACGGGGCTGTATCGTATTTTTTGAATTCCATAGAGTAGCTTGCGCGACCCTGGGACATGGAACGAACGTCGGTCGCATAACCGAACATTTCACCCAACGGAACTTCGGCACGAATTACTTTGCCGGAGACCGTGTCTTCCATACCCTGGATCATGCCGCGACGACGGTTAAGGTCGCCCATCACATCACCCATATAGTCTTCAGGCGTAACAACCTCTACAGCCATGATCGGCTCGAGCAACTCACCACCACCCTTCTGGGCCAGTTGCTTGGTCGCCATGGAAGCAGCCACTTTAAACGCCATCTCGTTGGAGTCGACGTCGTGGTAAGAACCATCGAACACGGTAGCCTTCAGGCCGATCAGCGGATAGCCGGCAACAACGCCGTTCTTCATCTGCTCTTCGATACCCTTCTGGATAGCCGGGATGTATTCCTTAGGAACCACACCACCTACTACTTCGTTCACGAATTGCAGACCTTCCTGACCTTCGTCAGCAGGAGCAAAACGAATCCAGCAGTGACCGAACTGGCCACGACCGCCGGACTGACGAACGAACTTGCCTTCGATTTCGCAGTTCTTCGTGATGCGCTCACGATAGGAAACCTGAGGCTTGCCGATGTTGGCTTCGACGTTGAACTCACGGCGCATCCGGTCAACCAGGATGTCCAGGTGCAGCTCGCCCATGCCGGAGATGATCGTTTGACCAGTCTCTTCATCAGTCTTGACGCGGAAAGAAGGGTCTTCCTGAGCAAGCTTGCCCAGAGCGATACCCATTTTTTCCTGGTCATCCTTGGTCTTAGGCTCTACGGCAACCGAAATAACCGGCTCCGGGAAGTCCATACGAACCAGGATGATTGGCTTGTCAGCGTTGCAGAGGGTTTCACCAGTGGTGACGTCCTTCATGCCGATCAGGGCCGCGATGTCACCAGCGCGTACTTCCTTGATCTCTTCACGGGCGTTTGCGTGCATTTGCACCATACGACCCACGCGCTCTTTCTTGCCTTTAACCGAGTTGATCACGCCGTCGCCGGAGTTCAACACGCCCGAGTAAACGCGAACGAAGGTCAAAGTACCCACGAATGGGTCGGTAGCGATCTTAAACGCCAGAGCCGAGAACGGCTCCGCATCGTCTGCGTGACGCTCCAGCTCGACTTCCTCGTTATCCGGATCAGTACCCTTGATAGCAGGAATATCGGTTGGCGCAGGCAGGAAGTCGATAACGGCGTCGAGAACCAGGGGAACACCCTTGTTCTTGAAGGAAGAACCGCAAACGGCCAGAACGATTTCGCCGGCGATAGTACGCTGACGCAAAGCAGCTTTGATCTCTTCGATCGTCAGCTCTTCGCCCTCCAGGTACTTGTTCATCAGCTCTTCGTTGGCTTCGGCAGCAGCCTGAACCATGTTGTCGCGCCATTCGGCAGCCAATTCCTGCATATCTTCAGGAACAGGCTTACGAACAGGAACCATACCTTTATCAGCATCATTCCAGTACACAGCTTCCATGTTGATCAGATCAATCTGACCCTGGAAGTTGTCTTCCGAACCGATAGCCAACTGGATTGGCACCGGAGTGTGACCCAGACGCTTTTTGATCTGATCGATCACGCGCAGGAAGTTCGCACCAGCACGGTCCATCTTGTTCACGTAAACAAGACGTGGAACACCGTATTTGTTGGCCTGACGCCATACGGTTTCCGACTGAGGCTCAACACCCGAAGTACCGCAGAACACAACGACAGCGCCGTCGAGTACGCGCAGGGAACGTTCAACTTCAATGGTGAAGTCAACGTGGCCCGGGGTATCGATTACGTTGAAGCGATGCTCGTCTTTGTACTGCTTAGCAGAACCTTTCCAGAAGGCGGTAATGGCAGCAGAAGTAATGGTAATACCACGCTCCTGCTCCTGAACCATCCAGTCTGTGGTCGCGGCGCCGTCATGCACCTCGCCCATTTTGTGACTTTTGCCAGTGTAAAAAAGGACGCGCTCGGTGGTGGTGGTTTTACCAGCATCCACGTGAGCGACGATACCGATGTTACGGTAGCGACTAATCGGAGTAGTACGAGCCATAAAGCCCTCGCAAAATTAGTGAAGCTAAAATTAGAAGCGGTAGTGCGAGAAAGCTTTGTTGGCTTCTGCCATACGGTGCACGTCTTCACGCTTCTTAACAGCAGCACCTTTACCTTCAGCAGCATCCAGCAGCTCGCCAGCCAAACGCAGAGCCATAGACTTCTCGCCACGCTTGCGCGCGAAGTCTACCAACCAGCGCATTGCCAGAGCGTTACGACGGGAAGGACGAACCTCGACCGGAACCTGGTAAGTAGCACCACCAACGCGGCGCGACTTCACTTCGACCAGCGGAGCGATGGCGTCGAGTGCTTTTTCGAAGAGTTCCAGGGGATCGGTGCCAGCCTTACGGGTCGCAACGGTTTCCAGGGCACCATAAACGATACGCTCGGCAACGGCTTTCTTGCCGCTTTCCATAACGTGGTTCATGAATTTGGCGAGGATCTGGCTTCCGTATTTCGGATCGTCCAGAATCTCACGCTTTGCTGCTACGCGACGTCTTGGCATGATAAGCCCTCAAGCGGTCTTCAGGTTAGCTCGGGACAGATCCAAAGGATGCGTGCCCGACCTTACTCTTATCGACTCAATAAAATAAAAATCTGCAAAACGGCCGATTACTTCGGACGCTTGGTACCGTACTTCGAACGACCCTGGTTACGACCTTTAACGCCGGAAGTATCCAAAGAACCGCGAACGGTGTGGTAACGAACACCTGGCAAGTCTTTTACACGGCCGCCACGAATCAGTACGACGCTGTGCTCTTGCAGGTTGTGGCCTTCACCGCCGATGTACGAGGAAACCTCGAAACCGTTGGTCAGACGCACACGGCATACTTTACGCAGTGCCGAGTTAGGTTTTTTCGGCGTGGTGGTATACACACGGGTGCATACGCCACGACGTTGCGGGCAGTTCTGCAGCGCAGGCACGTCGGATTTCTCGACGATACGCTTACGCGGCTGACGTACCAGCTGGTTGATAGTTGCCATCTACTAGCTCCACTGTTGTCTTGCGACGCTATTGTCTTGCAAGAAAAGCAAAATGGCAGGAACGAATTCCCGCCAAATTTAGGGGTACAAGAGTCTAAAGAGGATCTTGTCCCCAGTCAAGGCAAGGCCCCGACCTCCCCACTCATCGAACCTCGACAAATTGTCTCGATTCGATGAACGGTGCGATCAGGGCCTTACGCTCATATATCGCAGAACTCAGTTACCGCTCGAGTTCAGCGCTTCGGTCAGTGCAGCTTCCACTTCACTGGCGCTTACGCGCAACGGCTTGTCTGCTTCACGACGACGCTTGCGCTCGCTGTGATATGCCAGACCGGTACCGGCCGGGATCAGACGACCCACGACTACGTTTTCTTTCAGGCCGCGCAGGTAATCGCGCTTGCCGGTGACGGCCGCTTCGGTCAGTACGCGGGTGGTTTCCTGGAAGGAAGCCGCCGAGATGAACGATTCGGTCGACAACGACGCCTTGGTGATACCCAGCAGAACGCGAGTGAACTTGGAGACAAATTTGTCTTCCGCGCCCAGACGCTCGTTCTCTACCAGTACGTGGGTCAATTCCATCTGGTCGCCCTTGATGAAAGTGGAATCGCCGGATTCAGCGATTTCAACCTTACGCAGCATCTGACGCAAAATGGTCTCGATGTGCTTGTCGTTGATCTTCACGCCTTGCAGACGGTAAACGTCCTGGATCTCGTTAACAATGTACTTGGCCAGCGCGCTCACACCCAGCAAACGCAGGATGTCGTGCGGATCGCTAGGACCGTCGGAGATAACTTCGCCGCGGTTTACCTGTTCGCCTTCAAACACGTTCAGGTGACGCCACTTCGGAATCAGCTCTTCGTACGGATCAGTACCATCGTTCGGGGTAATAACCAGACGACGCTTGCCTTTGGTCTCTTTACCGAACGCGATGGTGCCGCTGACTTCAGCCAGAATCGACGCTTCTTTCGGACGACGAGCTTCGAACAAGTCGGCAACACGCGGCAGACCACCGGTGATGTCACGAGTTTTCGAAGTTTCTTGCGGGATACGAGCGATAACATCACCGATCGCAATCTTCGCACCATCCGCAACACCGACCAGGGCGTTGGCTGGCAGGAAGTACTGAGCGATAACGTCAGTGCCTGGCAGCAACAGATCCTTGCCGTTGTCGTCGACCATCTTCACTGCTGGGCGAATTTCTTTACCGGCAGCTGGACGATCTTTCGCGTCGAGTACTTCAATGTTGGTCATACCGGTCAATTCGTCAGTCTGACGCTTGATCGTGATGCCTTCTTCCATGCCCACGTAGGTCACGGTACCTTTCATTTCGGTAACGATTGGGTGAGTGTGCGGATCCCACTTGGCCACGATTGCGCCAGCGTCGACCTTGTCACCTTCTTTAACCGAAATCACAGCACCGTATGGCAGCTTGTAACGCTCACGCTCACGACCGAAGTCATCAGCGATTGCCAGCTCACCAGAACGGGACACAGCAACCAAGTGACCATCCACTCGCTCAACGTGCTTCAGGTTGTGCAGACGGACGGTACCGCCATTCTTCACCTGAACGCTGTCGGCTGCGGAAGTACGGCTTGCCGCACCACCGATGTGGAACGTACGCATCGTCAGCTGGGTACCCGGCTCACCGATGGACTGGGCAGCGATTACGCCGACCGCTTCACCGATGTTCACCTGGTGACCACGAGCCAGATCACGGCCGTAGCACTTGGCACAAATGCCATAGCGGGTTTCGCAGCTGATCGGCGAACGCACGATCACTTCGTCGATGCTGTTCAGCTCGATGAACTCGACCCACTTCTCGTCTACCAGAGTGCCGGCAGGAACGATAACGTCCTCGGTACCTGGCTTGAATACGTCACGGGCAATAACACGACCCAATACGCGCTCACCCAACGGCTCTACAACGTCACCGCCTTCAATGTGCGGAGTCATCAACAGACCGTGTTCGGTGCCGCAATCGATCTCGGTTACAACCAGATCCTGCGCCACGTCTACCAGACGACGAGTCAGGTAACCGGAGTTCGCAGTTTTCAACGCGGTATCCGCCAGACCTTTACGAGCACCGTGAGTGGAGATGAAGTACTGAAGTACGCTCAAACCTTCACGGAAGTTCGCAGTAATCGGCGTTTCAATGATGGAACCGTCCGGCTTGGCCATCAGACCACGCATACCGGCCAGCTGACGAATCTGTGCTGCGGAACCCCGCGCACCCGAGTCAGCCATCATGTACATCGAGTTGAACGATTCCTGGTCGACTTCGACGCCATGACGGTCGATGACTTTCTCTTTCGAGAGGTTGGCCATCATCGCCTTGGAGACTTCGTCGTTCGCTTTCGACCAAAGGTCGATCACTTTGTTGTACTTCTCGCCCTGGGTTACCAGGCCGGAGGCGTACTGGCTCTCGATCTCTTTCACTTCGTCGGTGGCAGCACCGATGATGCGGGCTTTTTCATCCGGGATAACGAAGTCGTTAACACCGATGGAAACGCCGGAGATGGTCGAGTAAGCGAAACCGGTGTACATCAACTGGTCAGCGAAGATCACGGTCTCTTTCAAACCAACCACGCGGTAGCACTGGTTGATCAGCTTGGAGATCGCCTTTTTCTTCATCGGCAAGTTGACGACGTCGTAAGACAACCCTTTCGGCACAACCTGGAACAGCAGCGCACGGCCGACGGTAGTGTCGACGATACGGGTACCGCTCACGCTGTTGCCGTCACGGTCGTTGACGGTTTCGTTGATACGTACTTTAACCTTGGCGTGCAGTGCGGCTTCGCCAGCACGGAACACACGGTCAACTTCCTGCAGATCCGCAAACACACGACCTTCGCCCTTGGCGTTGATCGCTTCGCGAGTCATGTAGTACAGACCCAATACAACGTCCTGCGACGGAACGATGATTGGCTCACCGTTGGCTGGCGACAGAATGTTGTTGGTCGACATCATCAACGCACGCGCTTCCAACTGAGCTTCCAGTGTCAGCGGTACGTGCACGGCCATTTGGTCGCCGTCGAAGTCGGCGTTGTACGCGGCGCAGACCAGAGGGTGCAGCTGAATAGCCTTGCCTTCGATCAGTACCGGTTCAAACGCCTGGATACCCAGACGGTGAAGGGTCGGTGCACGGTTGAGGAGAACCGGGTGTTCACGGATCACTTCAGCGAGAACGTCCCAAACCTCTGGCAATTCGCGCTCGACCATTTTCTTGGCCGCTTTGATGGTGGTCGCGAGACCACGCATTTCAAGCTTGCCGAAAATGAACGGCTTGAACAGCTCGAGAGCCATCTTCTTCGGCAGACCGCACTGGTGCAGACGCAGGGTCGGGCCTACGGTAATTACCGAACGACCGGAGTAGTCAACACGCTTACCGAGCAAGTTCTGACGGAAACGACCTTGCTTACCCTTGATCATGTCAGCCAGGGATTTCAGAGGACGCTTGTTCGAACCGGTGATAGCGCGGCCACGACGACCGTTGTCGAGCAGTGCATCGACAGCTTCCTGCAACATACGCTTTTCGTTACGCACGATGATGTCCGGAGCGGACAGATCGAGCAGACGCTTCAAGCGGTTGTTACGGTTGATCACTCGACGATACAGATCGTTGAGGTCGGAAGTCGCGAAACGACCACCATCCAGCGGGACCAGTGGACGCAGATCTGGCGGCAGAACCGGCAGAACGGTCAGCACCATCCATTCTGGAAGGTTGCCGGAACCCTGGAAGGCTTCCATCAACTTCAGACGCTTGGACAGCTTCTTGATCTTGGTTTCGGAGTTGGTTTGCGGAATTTCTTCACGCAGACGGCCAATCTCGTGCTCCAGGTCGATAGCGTGCAGCAGTTCGCGGACAGCCTCGGCACCCATGCGGGCGTCGAAATCGTCACCGAACTCTTCCAGCGCTTCGAAGTATTGCTCGTCGTTCAGCAGCTGACCTTTTTCAAGGGTAGTCATGCCCGGATCGATAACGACATAGCTCTCGAAGTAGAGAACACGCTCGATATCACGCAGGGTCATGTCCATCAGCAAACCGATACGCGACGGCAGCGATTTCAGGAACCAGATGTGGGCAACCGGCGAAGCCAGTTCGATGTGCGCCATGCGCTCACGACGAACCTTGGCCAGTGCAACTTCAACGCCGCACTTCTCGCAGATCACACCACGGTGCTTCAAGCGCTTGTACTTACCGCACAGGCACTCGTAATCCTTTACCGGGCCAAAGATCTTGGCGCAGAACAGACCGTCACGCTCAGGTTTGAACGTACGGTAGTTGATGGTTTCCGGCTTTTTAACTTCGCCGAACGACCATGAGCGGATCATCTCAGGCGAGGCCAATCCAATACGGATGGCGTCGAACTCTTCGACTTGACCCTGGTTTTTCAGCAAATTCAGTAGGTCTTTCAAGGCCTTTCCTCCTGGCGGAGCAGAGAGCGGGCAATCCTGCCCCGCTCTCGATTCGCGTCACGTGTTATTCGGTTTCCAGATCGATATCGATGCCGAGGGAACGAATTTCCTTGATCAACACGTTGAAGGACTCGGGCATGCCCGGCTCCATACGGTGATCGCCATCCACGATGTTTTTGTACATCTTGGTACGGCCGTTCACATCGTCCGACTTCACTGTGAGCATTTCTTGCAGAGTGTAAGCGGCACCGTAAGCTTCCAGTGCCCAGACCTCCATCTCCCCGAAACGCTGACCACCGAACTGTGCCTTACCACCCAGCGGCTGCTGGGTAACCAGGCTGTACGAACCGGTAGAACGAGCGTGCATCTTGTCGTCTACCAAGTGGTTCAGCTTCAGCATGTACATGTAGCCAACGGTAACTGGACGCTCGAACTTGTTGCCGGTACGGCCGTCAGTCAGCTGCATCTGGCCGCTTTCCGGCAGGTCTGCCAGTTTCAGCATGGCCTTGATTTCGCTTTCCTTGGCGCCGTCGAACACTGGGGTGGCCATTGGAACACCGCCACGCAGGTTCTTCGCCAGATCCAGGATTTCCTGATCGGAGAAGCTGTCCAGATCTTCGTTACGACCGCCGATCTGGTTGTAGATCTCATCCAGGAAAGTACGCAGTTCTGCGACTTTACGCTGCTCTTCGATCATACGGTTGATCTTCTCGCCCAGACCTTTGGCCGCGAGGCCCAGGTGGGTTTCGAGGATCTGACCAACGTTCATACGCGAAGGTACGCCCAGTGGGTTGAGGACGACGTCGACCGGGGTGCCATTGGCATCGTGCGGCATGTCTTCAACCGGCATGATCACGGAGACCACACCTTTGTTACCGTGACGACCGGCCATCTTGTCGCCCGGCTGGATGCGACGACGGATTGCCAGGTAAACCTTGACGATTTTCAGCACGCCTGGAGCCAGGTCATCGCCCTGCTGCAGTTTGCGCTTCTTGTCTTCGAACTTGTCGTCCAGCAGACGGCGACGATCAACGATGTAGGCCTGAGCCTTCTCGAGCTGCTCGTTCAGAGCATCTTCAGCCATGCGCAGTTTGAACCACTGACCATGCTCAAGACCGTCGAGAACTTCGTCGGTGATGTCCTGGCCTTTCTTCAGACCTGCGCCGCCTTCAGCCTTGTGGCCTACCAGAGCGGAACGCAGACGTTCGAAAGTCGCGCCTTCAACGATACGGAACTCTTCGTTCAGATCCTTGCGGATCTCGTCCAGCTGGGTCTTCTCGATCGACAGAGCACGAGCATCACGCTCAACGCCGTCACGGGTGAAGACCTGTACGTCGATGACAGTACCTTTGGTACCGGTAGGTACACGCAGGGAGGTGTCTTTAACGTCGCTGGCTTTTTCACCGAAGATTGCACGCAGCAGTTTTTCTTCCGGAGTCAGTTGGGTCTCGCCTTTCGGAGTGACCTTACCTACCAGAATGTCGCCTGCGCCAACTTCAGCACCTACGTAAACGATACCGGCTTCGTCCAGTTTGTTCAGTGCAGCTTCACCCACGTTAGGGATGTCCGCAGTGATTTCTTCTGGCCCAAGCTTGGTGTCACGCGCCACACAGGTCAGTTCCTGAATGTGGATCGTGGTGAAGCGATCTTCTTGAACAACTCGTTCCGACAGGCAGATGGAGTCTTCGAAGTTGTAACCGTTCCAGGCCATGAACGCGATGCGCATGTTCTGACCCAGTGCCAGCTCACCCATATCGGTGGACGGACCATCAGCCATGATGTCGCTACGCTGAACCCGATCACCTTTACGCACCAGCGGACGCTGGTTGATGCAGGTGTTCTGGTTGGAGCGGGTGTACTTGGTCAGGTTGTAGATGTCGACACCAGCCTCGCCGGTTTCAACTTCGTCATCAGCAACACGAACCACAATACGGCTGGCATCAACGGAGTCGATCACGCCGCCACGGCGAGCCACGACGCAAACGCCGGAGTCACGAGCTACGTTACGCTCCATGCCGGTACCTACCAGCGGCTTGTCAGCGCGCAGAGTTGGTACAGCCTGACGCTGCATGTTCGAACCCATCAACGCACGGTTGGCGTCATCGTGCTCGAGGAACGGGATCAACGACGCTGCAACCGAAACTACCTGCTTCGGCGAAACGTCCATCAAGGTGACTTCTTCAGGCGCCTTGACGGTGAATTCGTTCAAGTGACGAACAGCTACCAACTCGTCGATCAGCATTTTCTTGTCGTTCATCGCGGCCGAAGCCTGAGCGATCACGTGATCAGCTTCTTCGATGGCGGACAGGAACACGATCTCGTCGGTAACCAATGCGTCTTTCACCACGCGGTACGGGCTTTCCAGGAAGCCGTACTGGTTGGTGCGCGCATAGGCGGCCAAGGAGTTGATCAGACCAATGTTTGGACCTTCCGGCGTTTCGATCGGGCAAACACGACCGTAGTGCGTCGGGTGTACGTCACGAACCTCAAAGCCTGCGCGCTCACGAGTCAGACCGCCAGGGCCGAGTGCAGACACACGACGCTTGTGGGTGATCTCGGACAGCGGGTTGTTCTGGTCCATGAACTGAGACAGCTGGCTGGAACCGAAGAACTCTTTCACCGCCGCAGCCACTGGCTTGGCGTTGATCAGGTCTTGCGGCATCAGGCCTTCGCTTTCAGCCATCGACAGACGCTCTTTGACCGCACGCTCAACACGTACCAGGCCAACGCGGAACTGGTTCTCGGCCATTTCGCCTACGCAGCGAACACGACGGTTACCCAGGTGGTCGATGTCATCGACGATGCCTTTACCGTTACGGATGTCGACCAGAGTCTTCAGTACCGCGACGATGTCTTCCTTGCACAACACGCCCGAACCTTCGATTTCGGTACGACCGATACGACGGTTGAACTTCATCCGGCCGACCGCAGACAGGTCATAACGCTCTGGACTGAAGAACAGGTTGTTGAACAGGGTTTCGGCTGCGTCTTTGGTTGGCGGCTCGCCTGGACGCATCATGCGATAGATCTCGACCAGCGCTTCCAATTGGTTGCTGGTGGAGTCGATCTTCAGCGTGTCAGAAACGAACGGACCGCAGTCGATGTCGTTGGTGTACAGGGTCTCGATGCGAACAACCTGAGCCTTGGCGATTTTGCCGAGGATCTCAACGTTCAGTTCGGTGTTGCACTCAGCCAGGATTTCACCGGTGGCTGGATGCACGATGACCTTGGCGGTGGTGCGACCGAGGACGTAGTCCAGAGGCACTTCCAGCGTCTTGATACCGGCTTTTTCGATCTGGTTGATGTGGCGCGCAGTAATACGACGGCCGGCTTCAACGATGACCTTGCCTTTTTCATCCTGGATATCCAGAACGGCAATTTCACCACGCAGACGCGATGCAATCAGTTCCAGGCTGAGGGTTTCGCCGCTCAGGTGGAATACGTTGGTGGTGTAGAACGCGTCCAGTACTTCTTCGGTGGTATAACCGAGCGCGCGCAGCAGTACCGATGCCGGCAGCTTGCGACGACGGTCGATACGCACGAATACGCAGTCTTTCGGGTCGAACTCGAAGTCCAACCACGAACCGCGGTAAGGAATGATACGCGCGGAGTACAGCAGTTTGCCGGAGCTATGCGTCTTGCCGCGGTCGTGGTCGAAGAACACGCCCGGGGAACGGTGCAGCTGGGAAACGATTACACGCTCGGTACCGTTGATTACGAAGGTACCGTTCTCAGTCATCAGGGGAATTTCACCCATGTAGACTTCTTGCTCTTTGATGTCCTTGATCGCTTTGTTCGACGATTCTTTGTCGAAAATGATCAGGCGCACTTTTACCCGCAAAGGTACGGCGAAAGTTACACCGCGCAATACGCATTCTTTGACATCAAATGCCGGTTCGCCCAGGCGATAACCGACGTACTCCAGCGCAGCATTGCCGGAGTAGCTGATGATCGGGAAAACGGATTTGAAGGCCGCATGCAGGCCCACGTCGCGGAACTGATCTTTAGTCGCTCCCGCTTGCAAGAATTCACGATACGAATCCAGCTGGATGGCCAGGAGGTAAGGCACATCCATGACGTCCGGCAACTTGCTAAAGTCCTTGCGGATACGTTTTTTCTCAGTATATGAGTAAGCCATCAGCGTTCCCCAGCTTGGTCACCTGCTTGTTTGGCCCCTCCCGACGGGAGCAGCCAGAAAATCGTGCAAACCCCATGGTTTGCTCCACCACATCGGGTGGTTACAGCTCGTTATCAGCACCGACCCAGTCGGCTGCCAATAACGGAAAAAGGCCGGTGGCAAGAGCCACCAGCCATCAGCCTGTCGCTTGACGCTCGGGCTGGAGGAGCAAAGTCGATGCTTATTTCAGCTCGACTTTAGCGCCTGCTTCTTCCAGCTTCTTCTTGGCGTCTTCAGCAGCTTCTTTCGAAACGCCTTCCAGAACAACCTGAGGAGCGCCGTCTACTTTCTCTTTGGCTTCTTTCAGGCCAAGACCGGTCAGCTCGCGAACTGCTTTAATGGCGTTTACTTTCTTCTCGCCAGCTTCCAGCAGAACAACGTTGAACTCGGTTTGCTCTTCAACAACAGCGGCAGCAGCAGCTGGACCAGCAGAAGCAGCGGCAGCGGATACGCCGAACTTCTCTTCCATTGCCTTGATCAGCTCAACGATTTCCAGAACCGATTTTTCGCCGATTGCGTCGATGATTTGTTCGTTAGTCAGAGACATGACTTATTTCCTGAATTGGGGGACAGCCTGTAGGCCATCGAAATAAACAAAAATACGCGAGAGTTGAAACGCTGAGCCTTAAGCTGCAGCTGCTTCTTTCTGGTCGCGAAGTGCCGCCAGAGTACGAGCCAATTTGCTGGTAGCGCCTTGAATCACGCTCATCAGCTGAGAAATTGCTTCGTCACGGGTCGGCAGGCTTGCCAGCACGTCGATCTGATTAGCTGCGAGGAACTTGCCCTCGAACGCAGCTGCCTTGATCTCGAACTTATCCTGACCTTTGGCAAATTCCTTGAACAAACGGGCAGCAGCGCCAGGATGTTCGTTGGAGAATGCAATCAAGGTCGGGCCGGTGAACACGTCGTTGAGAACACTGTATTCAGTGTCAGCAACAGCGCGCTTGAGCAAGGTGTTACGTACAACACGTACGTAAACGCCAGCTTCACGAGCCTCTTTACGGAGTCCGGTCATTGCGCCTACTGTTACGCCACGTGCATCAACCACGACAGCGGACAGAGCGACTTTGGCAGCCTCGTTGACTTCAGCGACGATGGCCTTCTTGTCTTCGAGATTAATTGCCACGGGTTTAACTCCTGCTTGTTACCGTTTCACTCGATCGAAACCGAATGTCGTTTTGGTGTCTGATTCGGTAAGGAACCGGGAGCACCATCTGCGTAGGCTTATGGTTTAAGACTTGCGTCGCCTACGGTCTTGGATAGCCCCCGCCAGGCAGGGACCCCAATCTTTCAACTGGCGCGAATAACCGCGCCAATTTTTGTCTTACGCGTCCAGCGAGCTCTGATCAATGATCAGACCTGGGCCCATAGTGGTGCTCAGGGTAACGCGCTTGACGTAGATACCTTTCGAAGAAGCTGGCTTGATACGCTTCAGATCAGCGATCAGGGCTTCAACGTTTTCCTTCAGCTTGACGGCGTCGAAGCCCATCTTGCCAACGGAAGTGTGAATGATGCCGTTTTTGTCAGTGCGATAACGAACCTGACCAGCTTTTGCGTTCTTAACCGCAGTAGCTACGTCTGGAGTTACAGTACCAACCTTAGGGTTAGGCATCAGACCACGTGGACCAAGGATCTGACCCAACTGACCTACAACGCGCATGGCATCCGGGGATGCGATCACTACGTCATAGTTCAGGTCGCCGCCTTTCATTTCGGCAGCCAGGTCGTCCATACCTACACGGTCAGCGCCGGCAGCCAGAGCGGCCTCAGCAGCAGGACCCTGGGTGAACACAGCAACGCGAACGGTCTTGCCAGTGCCGTGTGGCAGCACAGTAGCGCTACGAACAACCTGGTCAGATTTGCGCGGGTCTACACCCAGGTTTACAGCAACGTCGAACGACTCGCTGAACTTGACAGTCGACAGCTCAGCCAGCAGAGCAGCGGCGTCTACAATGTTGTAGGCCTTGCCTGCTTCGATTTTGCCGGCGATAGCCTTTTGACGCTTGGTCAGCTTAGCCATTACACACCCTCCACGTTAAGGCCCATGCTACGAGCAGAACCGGCGATAGTACGCACGGCTGCATCCATATCAGCTGCAGTCAGATCCGCGTTTTTGGTTTTCGCGATTTCTTCCAGCTGAGCACGGGTAACAGTGCCAACCTTAACGGTGTTCGGACGAGCGGAACCGCTGGTCAGACCGGCCGCCTTCTTCAGCAAAACCGAAGCAGGGGTGGATTTTGTTTCGAAAGTGAAGCTACGGTCGCTGTAGACAGTGATGATCACTGGAGTCGGCAGACCTGCTTCAATACCCTGAGTACGGGCGTTGAAAGCCTTGCAGAATTCCATGATGTTCACGCCGTGCTGACCCAGAGCAGGACCAACAGGTGGGCTTGGGTTAGCCTGAGCGGCCTTCACTTGCAGCTTGATGTAAGCGGTAATTTTCTTGGCCATGAGGCACTCCAATTACGGGTTCAAACGCCTCGGAAGGCTCCCCGGTTACTTGCGCGTATATCCCAGTGACGACAAAACCCCACAGCCTAAGGCTGCGGGGTTGGGATGCTTGCTCAGCTAGACCTTTTCGACCTGACTGAACTCCAACTCTACCGGAGTAGAGCGACCGAAAATGAGCACCGCCACTTGGATCCGGCTCTTTTCGTAGTTAACTTCTTCAACAACACCATTGAAATCAGCAAATGGCCCGTCGTTGACTCGTACTGTTTCACCTGGCTCGAAGAGAGTCTTCGGCTTAGGCTTGTCGCTACCATCAGCAACACGACGCAGAATTGCTTCCGCCTCTTTATCAGTAATCGGCGCAGGCTTATCAGCAGTACCGCCGATGAAACCCATCACCCGAGGAGTATCCTTGACCAAGTGCCAAGTACCCTCGTTCATGTCCATCTGTACCAGCACATAGCCTGGAAAGAATTTACGCTCGCTTTTGCGCTTCTGGCCATTACGCATTTCAACCACTTCTTCAGTGGGAACCAGAATTTCGCCGAAGCCATCTTCCATGCCAGCCAGCTTTACTCGCTCAACGAGCGAGCGCATGACATGCTTCTCGTAACCCGAGTAAGCATGCACAACGTACCAACGCTTAGCCACGGGACACCCTTAGCCGACAATCAAGGAAACAAGCCAACCGAGCAGGGAATCAAGCCCCCACAACAGCAACGCCATAACCAGAACAACAGCCACCACAATTAGGGTGGTCTGCGTGGTTTCTTGGCGAGTTGGCCACACGACTTTACGAATCTCGGTACGAGCTTCCTTAACCAGTACAAAGAAAGACTTGCCCTTCGCAGTCTGCAGGCCTACAAAGGCAGCTACAGCAGCAATGACAAGCAAAGCCAGTACACGGTACAGGATCGGCGAAGCAGCGTAATACTGATTGCCAACAACGCCTACAACTACCAAAGCGACTACTACAAGCCACTTGAGCAGATCGAAGCGAGAGCTTTGTGCTTCAGCCTTAGGAGTCATCTATGAAGATCCTGTGAAAAGAAAGCCAGACACACCGAGTGAATCTGGCAGGTCAGGAGGGAATCGAACCCCCAACCTACGGTTTTGGAGACCGTCGCTCTGCCAATTGAGCTACTGACCTAAAACAAAATCAGGCCGACCATTATGCCGGCCCGAAAAATACATTACAACCGCTTATTCGATGATTTTAGCTACGACACCAGCACCGACGGTACGACCGCCTTCACGGATGGCGAAACGCAAACCGTCTTCCATTGCGATGGTCTTGATCAGGGTGACAACCATTTTGATGTTGTCGCCCGGCATTACCATTTCAACGCCTTCCGGCAGTTCGCAGTTACCGGTCACGTCAGTGGTCCGGAAGTAGAACTGCGGACGATAGCCTTTGAAGAACGGAGTGTGACGGCCGCCTTCCTCTTTGCTCAGAACGTAAACTTCTGCTTCAAACTTGGTGTGCGGCTTAACCGAACCTGGCTTAACCAGAACCTGGCCACGCTCTACGTCGTCACGCTTGGTGCCGCGCAGCAACACGCCGCAGTTTTCGCCAGCACGACCTTCGTCGAGCAGCTTGCGGAACATTTCAACACCGGTGCAGGTAGTGACAGTAGTGTCACGCAGACCAACGATTTCCAGTGGATCCTGAACGCGAACGATACCGCGCTCGATACGACCAGTCACAACAGTGCCGCGACCCGAGATCGAGAATACGTCTTCAATTGGCATCAGGAACGGCTTGTCGACTACGCGAACCGGATCCGGAATGTAGGTATCCAGAGTCTCAACCAACTTACGAACGGCAGTGGTGCCCATTTCGTTGTCGTCTTTGCCTTCCAGAGCCATACGAGCCGAACCGATGATGATCGGAGTGTCGTCGCCTGGGAAGTCATAGGTGGACAGCAGGTCGCGAACTTCCATCTCAACCAGTTCCAGCAGCTCAGCGTCGTCTACCAGGTCAGCCTTGTTCAGGAAAACCACGATGTACGGAACGCCAACCTGGCGGGACAGCAGGATGTGCTCACGGGTTTGCGGCATCGGGCCATCAGCGGCCGAGCAAACCAGGATTGCGCCGTCCATCTGGGCAGCACCGGTAATCATGTTCTTCACATAGTCAGCGTGACCTGGGCAGTCAACGTGAGCGTAGTGACGGATCAGCGAGTTGTATTCAACGTGCGCGGTGTTAATGGTGATACCGCGAGCTTTTTCTTCCGGGGCGCTGTCGATCTTGTCGAAGTCAACGATTGCAGAACCGAAAACCTCGGAGCAAACGCGAGTCAGAGCAGCAGTCAGAGTGGTTTTACCGTGGTCAACGTGACCGATGGTCCCAACGTTGACGTGCGGTAGGGAACGATCAAACTTTTCCTTAGCCATCGATATCACCCCTATCAGAAGAATTAAGCAAACAACAAAAGCCATTAAAACAAAGGCAGATATTTTCATATCTGCCTTGTTATATGGAGCTCTTGAGCGGATTTGAACCGCTGACCTCACCCTTACCAAGGGTGTGCTCTACCAACTGAGCTACAAGAGCGAAACACTTTGCACAACCTGCAAACTTGGAGCGGGTAGCGGGAATCGAACCCGCATCATCAGCTTGGAAGGCTGAGGTTCTGCCACTAAACTATACCCGCAGAGCTTGCAGCTCACGCTAAAATCTGGTGGAGGGAGAAGGATTCGAACCTTCGAAGTCGTAGACGTCAGATTTACAGTCTGATCCCTTTGGCCGCTCGGGAACCCCTCCTAATCAGGCCGGCATTCTATACTATGCCAAACCCTTGTCAAGCAATTTCTCATTTAAAAACCTGAGGTTAGCTGCTTTGACATCGCTCTACTTCGTCAACCTTTGAAAGGTCTTCACTGCGGAGCGGGCGCCATTCTATTCAAACTATTCAGCAGGTGCAACCCCCTCACACCGCATTATTTTATGTTTTAACTCATTGAATTCGTTGGAAAGGTTTTGCAACTGCGCATCCCCCAGCAAACGCTGGCTTTCAGGTGCAATACGCATCCAGAAACCCGCTGCAGGAGCCCCCTCAAGCGATGGCTGAGCCTTGATATCCATTTGAGCCAAACGCTCGCCTAGCACCGCAACCATCTCCTGACGAGCAAAACCACCTAGATAAAGGCACTGACTTTCAGTTCGTTGCGGACCAGGCTTCTCCTTGGGGGCCCTTCCACCTTCACTCAGCAGACGAATATCCTGCGGTGAACCCTTGTACAAACTCAGCGGCGTTACGTCCTTTGCCCGCAATGGCGCTTCCTGTTGATGCCAGACGTAATAGAAAATATTGAGAACAAGAAGCAGCAGGAACATCCAACGCATACATACCTCAAGACAAAGGACACGCCAAAGCTAAACCGACGAATACAAGATCTGGAACAAACCTGGCCCCGGGCGCTACACCTGCAACCAGATCTGCGTCGCCACCTGTAATAAATACAGTGAAGCCCTCCCCCCAATAGGATCGCGCCATTTCCAACTGGGTAAGCACGAACCCCCTCAACATCAGTGAGCATCCGCGCTCTACAGCCTCAACAGTGCTTCGTCCCGGCGCTTGGCTTGTCAGCGCACGCTCAGCAGCGACATCGTCATAGCGAATTTTTCGAGTATGGGTACGCAACTGGTTGCGCATCAACGGCATACCAGGACAAATGAAACCACCAAGATGATCCCCATCTATCGCGATAAAGTCAGCTGTCACTGCCGTACCAAAGTCCAACACGAGGCATGGACCTTTAGCCAGACGGAAAGCACCCAGCATCGCCAACCAGCGATCCAGACCTAGACGCTCGTAATCTTCGTAACCGTTTCTAACACCTGACATTTCACGAGCAGGTTTCGCACAGATAACTGAAACACCAAAGTCTCGCTCAAGCATCTCAATTAAGGCACTAGTCTCCGCAGCAGTACGAACACTCACCATGCGACAACTTCTTAGCGACAGCCCGCTCAGCTTGCACAAGCTTTCGCAAAGCGCCAGGTCCGAATCAACCACTCCCTCCGCGATCAACACAACCTCAGCACCACTTAGCACTCGCCACTTTATGAAGCTGTTTCCGCAGTCGAGCTCAAGAATCATCGCGTAACCTCAGACTGAGCTCGCCGCCACTGAAGACCTTTTCCACGCCATTCACCTTTAATCGCAGCGCACCCTGGTTATCAATTCCGAGCACTACTCCATCTATTTGACTGACACCAGCAATCAAGGACACCGATCGCTCTTGCCACAAATGATTTTCTTCCCATTCAGCCTGAAGAACCGAGAAACCATCTATTTGTTGACGCTGTATGTATGCCAGCAATTGCTCGCCCAACTCGGCCACTAGAATATTGCGATCACAGCTTTTACCGGTCTCAAGCCGCATGGACGTCCATTGCTGATCAACCTCTTCTGCAACCTGCATATTCACGTTAACGCCTATACCCAGAACCACGTGACAGACATCCGCCGGATCTCCAACCAGTTCTAACAGGATGCCGGCAATCTTCTTATTGCCAACCAGAACATCATTGGGCCACTTCAAACCAGCGCCAGTCACACCCAGCTTTCGTAGGGTTTGCAAGACTGCCAGCCCAACGACAAGGCTGAGCCCCTCAAGCTGGCGCACACCTCCATCAATCCGCAGAACAAGACTGAAATAAAGGTTTTCGGCAAACGGGCTAACCCACTTGCGCCCCCTGCGCCCACGCCCGGAGGTCTGCCTCTCGGCAAGCACCAAAAATGGGGCCTCTTGCCCTAAGCCAATGGCGCGCAACGCCTCAGCATTAGTGGAGTCGGTAGTGTCCAGGACCGTGATTGGCCAGACTGCTTTCATTCCTGCCATTTTAAGAGGATCGAGCAACATCAGCGGAGCAGATAGCTGATAGCCACGCCCCCGAACTTTGTGGATGGATAGCCCAAGCTCAGCCTCGAGGTGCTGAAGCTGCTTCCATACCGCACTTCGACTAATTCCCAAGGCAGCGCCAAGGTCCTGACCAGAATGAAACCGTCCATCCTTCAGAAGATTCAACAACGTCAGCATGCAAGTCTCGCCTCACAATGAGGCCCGAATGATAGCTATGCCCCGGGCCGTTGCATAGAAATCAAGCAGGTACATTTCCTGCGGGCAAAACAAAACCCCAACTGCTTTCGCAATTGGGGTTTCGGAATTTAATCTTGACGATGACCTACTCTCACATGGGGAAACCCCACACTACCATCGGCGATGCATCGTTTCACTACTGAGTTCGGGATGGGATCAGGTGGTTCCAACGCTCTATGGTCGTCAAGAAATTCGGGGACTGAGTCGTGGCCAGATGGCCTCGCTTCAGCAAATTGGGTATGTGATAGCTTTCGGTGTTTGTGAACATCGAACTTTCGGTTCGTTTCGTCTTCACACACCGCAATCTGATGCTCTTTCGAGTAATCAAATTGCTTGGGTGTTATATGGTCAAGCCTCACGGGCAATTAGTATTGGTTAGCTCAACGCCTCACAGCGCTTACACACCCAACCTATCAACGTCGTAGTCTTCGACGGCCCTTCAGGGAACTCAAGGTTCCAGTGAGATCTCATCTTGAGGCAAGTTTCCCGCTTAGATGCTTTCAGCGGTTATCTTTCCCGAACATAGCTACCCGGCAATGCCACTGGCGTGACAACCGGAACACCAGAGGTTCGTCCACTCCGGTCCTCTCGTACTAGGAGCAGCCCCTCTCAAATCTCAAACGTCCACGGCAGATAGGGACCGAACTGTCTCACGACGTTCTAAACCCAGCTCGCGTACCACTTTAAATGGCGAACAGCCATACCCTTGGGACCGGCTTCAGCCCCAGGATGTGATGAGCCGACATCGAGGTGCCAAACACCGCCGTCGATATGAACTCTTGGGCGGTATCAGCCTGTTATCCCCGGAGTACCTTTTATCCGTTGAGCGATGGCCCTTCCATACAGAACCACCGGATCACTAAGACCTACTTTCGTACCTGCTCGACGTGTCTGTCTCGCAGTCAAGCGCGCTTTTGCCTTTATACTCTACGACCGATTTCCGACCGGTCTGAGCGCACCTTCGTACTCCTCCGTTACTCTTTAGGAGGAGACCGCCCCAGTCAAACTACCCACCATACACTGTCCTCGATCCGGATAACGGACCTGAGTTAGAACCTCAAAGTTGCCAGGGTGGTATTTCAAGGTTGGCTCCACGCGAACTGGCGTCCACGCTTCAAAGCCTCCCACCTATCCTACACAAGCAAATTCAAAGTCCAGTGCAAAGCTATAGTAAAGGTTCACGGGGTCTTTCCGTCTAGCCGCGGATACACTGCATCTTCACAGCGATTTCAATTTCACTGAGTCTCGGGTGGAGACAGCGCCGCCATCGTTACGCCATTCGTGCAGGTCGGAACTTACCCGACAAGGAATTTCGCTACCTTAGGACCGTTATAGTTACGGCCGCCGTTTACCGGGGCTTCGATCAAGAGCTTCGCGTTAGCTAACCCCATCAATTAACCTTCCGGCACCGGGCAGGCGTCACACCCTATACGTCCACTTTCGTGTTTGCAGAGTGCTGTGTTTTTAATAAACAGTCGCAGCGGCCTGGTATCTTCGACCGGCATGAGCTTACGGAGCAAGTCCTTCACTCTCACCGGCGCACCTTCTCCCGAAGTTACGGTGCCATTTTGCCTAGTTCCTTCACCCGAGTTCTCTCAAGCGCCTTGGTATTCTCTACCCAACCACCTGTGTCGGTTTGGGGTACGGTTCCTGGTTACCTGAAGCTTAGAAGCTTTTCTTGGAAGCATGGCATCAACCACTTCGTCATCTAAAAGATAACTCGTCATCAGCTCTCGGCCTTAGAATCCCGGATTTACCTAAGATTCCAGCCTACCACCTTAAACTTGGACAACCAACGCCAAGCTGGCCTAGCCTTCTCCGTCCCTCCATCGCAATAACCAGAAGTACAGGAATATTAACCTGTTTTCCATCGACTACGCTTTTCAGCCTCGCCTTAGGGACCGACTAACCCTGCGTCGATTAACGTTGCGCAGGAAACCTTGGTCTTTCGGCGTGGGTGTTTTTCACACCCATTGTCGTTACTCATGTCAGCATTCGCACTTCTGATACCTCCAGCAAGCTTCTCAACTCACCTTCACAGGCTTACAGAACGCTCCTCTACCGCATCATCCTAAGATGATACCCGTAGCTTCGGTGTATGGTTTGAGCCCCGTTACATCTTCCGCGCAGGCCGACTCGACTAGTGAGCTATTACGCTTTCTTTAAAGGGTGGCTGCTTCTAAGCCAACCTCCTAGCTGTCTAAGCCTTCCCACATCGTTTCCCACTTAACCATAACTTTGGGACCTTAGCTGACGGTCTGGGTTGTTTCCCTTTTCACGACGGACGTTAGCACCCGCCGTGTGTCTCCCATGCTCGGCACTTGTAGGTATTCGGAGTTTGCATCGGTTTGGTAAGTCGGGATGACCCCCTAGCCGAAACAGTGCTCTACCCCCTACAGTGATACATGAGGCGCTACCTAAATAGCTTTCGAGGAGAACCAGCTATCTCCGAGCTTGATTAGCCTTTCACTCCGATCCACAGGTCATCCGCTAACTTTTCAACGGTAGTCGGTTCGGTCCTCCAGTTAGTGTTACCCAACCTTCAACCTGCCCATGGATAGATCGCCCGGTTTCGGGTCTATTCCCAGCGACTAGACGCCCTATTAAGACTCGCTTTCGCTACGCCTCCCCTATTCGGTTAAGCTCGCCACTGAAAATAAGTCGCTGACCCATTATACAAAAGGTACGCAGTCACAGAACAAAGTCTGCTCCCACTGCTTGTACGCATACGGTTTCAGGATCTATTTCACTCCCCTCTCCGGGGTTCTTTTCGCCTTTCCCTCACGGTACTAGTTCACTATCGGTCAGTCAGTAGTATTTAGCCTTGGAGGATGGTCCCCCCATATTCAGACAAAGTTTCTCGTGCTCCGTCCTACTCGATTTCATGACTAAGAGATTTTCGCGTACAGGGCTATCACCCACTATGGCCGCACTTTCCAGAGCGTTCCGCTAATCTCAAAGCCACTTAAGGGCTAGTCCCCGTTCGCTCGCCACTACTAAGGGAATCTCGGTTGATTTCTTTTCCTCAGGGTACTTAGATGTTTCAGTTCCCCTGGTTCGCCTCTTGCACCTATGTATTCAGTACAAGATAACCATCTTATGATGGCTGGGTTCCCCCATTCAGACATCTCCGGATCAAAGTCTGTTTGCCGACTCCCCGAAGCTTTTCGCAGGCTACCACGTCTTTCATCGCCTCTGACTGCCAAGGCATCCACCGTATGCGCTTCTTCACTTGACCATATAACCCCAAGCAATCTGGTTATACTGTGAAGACGACATTCGCCGAAAATTCGATAATACTCAATTCAGAGTAACTCACAAATTTCACCTTAGCCTGATCCGTTACCAGTGAAAGTAACGTTCAGTCTATCTTTCTATCACATACCCAAATTTTTAAAGAACGATCTAATCAAAGACTAGAAATCAACATTCACCATCTTTCAATGGAATGCTCATTTCTAAGCTTTCATACGTCAGAAGCAGTAGTGGTGGAGCCAAACGGGATCGAACCGTTGACCTCCTGCGTGCAAGGCAGGCGCTCTCCCAGCTGAGCTATGGCCCCGTATTTCTACAGGCGTTTCCCACACAAAATTGGTGGGTCTGGGCAGATTCGAACTGCCGACCTCACCCTTATCAGGGGTGCGCTCTAACCAACTGAGCTACAGACCCAATTTCGGGCTGCTTCTTATCGTCTTCTTCAATGAATCAAGCAATTCGTGTGGGAGCTCATGGAGCAGCTGATGTCGTCGATTAAGGAGGTGATCCAGCCGCAGGTTCCCCTACGGCTACCTTGTTACGACTTCACCCCAGTCATGAATCACACCGTGGTAACCGTCCTCCCGAAGGTTAGACTAGCTACTTCTGGTGCAACCCACTCCCATGGTGTGACGGGCGGTGTGTACAAGGCCCGGGAACGTATTCACCGTGACATTCTGATTCACGATTACTAGCGATTCCGACTTCACGCAGTCGAGTTGCAGACTGCGATCCGGACTACGATCGGTTTTATGGGATTAGCTCCACCTCGCGGCTTGGCAACCCTTTGTACCGACCATTGTAGCACGTGTGTAGCCCAGGCCGTAAGGGCCATGATGACTTGACGTCATCCCCACCTTCCTCCGGTTTGTCACCGGCAGTCTCCTTAGAGTGCCCACCATTACGTGCTGGTAACTAAGGACAAGGGTTGCGCTCGTTACGGGACTTAACCCAACATCTCACGACACGAGCTGACGACAGCCATGCAGCACCTGTCTCAATGTTCCCGAAGGCACCAATCCATCTCTGGAAAGTTCATTGGATGTCAAGGCCTGGTAAGGTTCTTCGCGTTGCTTCGAATTAAACCACATGCTCCACCGCTTGTGCGGGCCCCCGTCAATTCATTTGAGTTTTAACCTTGCGGCCGTACTCCCCAGGCGGTCAACTTAATGCGTTAGCTGCGCCACTAAGAGCTCAAGGCTCCCAACGGCTAGTTGACATCGTTTACGGCGTGGACTACCAGGGTATCTAATCCTGTTTGCTCCCCACGCTTTCGCACCTCAGTGTCAGTATCAGTCCAGGTGGTCGCCTTCGCCACTGGTGTTCCTTCCTATATCTACGCATTTCACCGCTACACAGGAAATTCCACCACCCTCTACCATACTCTAGCTTGTCAGTTTTGAATGCAGTTCCCAGGTTGAGCCCGGGGATTTCACATCCAACTTAACAAACCACCTACGCGCGCTTTACGCCCAGTAATTCCGATTAACGCTTGCACCCTCTGTATTACCGCGGCTGCTGGCACAGAGTTAGCCGGTGCTTATTCTGTCGGTAACGTCAAAACACTAACGTATTAGGTTAATGCCCTTCCTCCCAACTTAAAGTGCTTTACAATCCGAAGACCTTCTTCACACACGCGGCATGGCTGGATCAGGCTTTCGCCCATTGTCCAATATTCCCCACTGCTGCCTCCCGTAGGAGTCTGGACCGTGTCTCAGTTCCAGTGTGACTGATCATCCTCTCAGACCAGTTACGGATCGTCGCCTTGGTGAGCCATTACCTCACCAACTAGCTAATCCGACCTAGGCTCATCTGATAGCGCAAGGCCCGAAGGTCCCCTGCTTTCTCCCGTAGGACGTATGCGGTATTAGCGTTCCTTTCGAAACGTTGTCCCCCACTACCAGGCAGATTCCTAGGCATTACTCACCCGTCCGCCGCTGAATTCAGGAGCAAGCTCCTGTCATCCGCTCGACTTGCATGTGTTAGGCCTGCCGCCAGCGTTCAATCTGAGCCATGATCAAACTCTTCAGTTCAAACATCTTTGGGTTTTTAAGAAACCCTAAACTTGGCTCAGCAATCGTTGGTTACATCTTTGATTTCTCGCGGAGTAACTTGTGATGCTGATAATCTTGTTGACTATCAGTCTGACTCCACAAGCACCCACACGAATTGCTTGATTCAGTTGTTAAAGAGCGGTTGGTTAAGATCTTTCATCTCAACCGAGGCGCGCATTCTACAGCAGCCTCATTTGCTGTCAAGTGATTATTTTCAGAAGTTTTCGAAGAATTCTTCAACAACTTCAACCACTTGCGCTTCCGATCTCTCGTTAGCGGGAGGCGAATTCTACAGCGTTACTCGCTGTTGTCAACACCTCTTTTTCTCCGCTTTCGACCGAGAAGATCGAACCGTTAAAAGAGCCAAACATCACCGCTCTTTCAACTCCTTCCAGGCTTCGATGAACTGAAGCGACCCACTCTCGAAACCTACTTAACTCATTGAATCTCAAGGAGTTTTCCGTTTCGACTGCGCCGGAAGTGGGGCGAATTATAGACGTCTGGAATCTGCCGTCAACCGTTAATTTCGACTTTATTCAGATTTCAGCGTGATACGCGCAAAAGCCTTCTTGCCAGCTTGGCAAACGTGAGTCGCACCCACTGCATATATAAAGGAGCGATCAACGACCTCACCATCTATACGCACACCGCCGGACGCCAGAAGATCACGCGCCGCTGCCGAGTTCTTCACCAGACCTGCCTTATTAAGGACGGCGGCAATCGGCATATCTTCAGCAGAAGCCAGTTCGATCTCCGGCAGATCATCCGGGAGCTCGCCATCCTTCATACGATTACCCGCCGCGCGGTGAGCGTTCGCTGCAGCCTCTTCGCCATGGAAGCGCGCAACGATCTCTTCAGCCAGCTTGATTTTCACATCACGCGGATTGGCGCCTGCTTCCACATCAGCACGCAACGCATTGATCTCGTCCATCGAGCGGAAGCTGAGCAATTCGAAGTAACGCCACATCAGCGCATCCGGAATCGATACGAGCTTGCTGTACATGACGCCCGGCGCCTCTTGAATGCCGACGTAGTTGCCCAACGACTTGGACATCTTCTTCACGCCATCGAGACCTTCGAGCAGAGGCATCGTCAGAATGCACTGAGCTTCCTGACCATAACCACGCTGCAGCTCACGCCCCATCAGCAAGTTGAACTTCTGATCGGTACCGCCCAACTCGACGTCCGCACGCAGAGCGACCGAGTCATATCCCTGAACCAGCGGATAGAGAAACTCGTGAATAGCGATTGGCTGGTTGGTGGTGTAACGCTTGTCGAAGTCATCGCGCTCAAGCATGCGCGCGACGGTGTACTGCGAAGTCAGACGAATGAAATCCGCCGGACCCATCTGATCCATCCAGGTGGAGTTGAAAGCAACTTCGGTTTTCGCCGGATCGAGAATCTTGAACACCTGAGTTTTATACGTCTCGGCGTTTTCCAGGACCTGCTCACGAGTCAACGGCGGACGAGTGGCACTCTTGCCGCTCGGATCACCGATCATCCCGGTGAAGTCCCCTATAAGGAAGATCACCTGATGCCCCAGCTCCTGGAACTGACGCAGCTTATTAATAAGCACGGTATGACCCAAGTGCAGATCCGGAGCGGTCGGATCAAAACCAGCCTTGATACGCAGCGGTTGGCCGCGCTTGAGCTTCTCGATCAGCTCGGACTCGACCAAAAGTTCTTCCGCACCACGTTTAATCAGCGCTAGCTGCTCTTCAACCGACTTCATAACAGACCCGCAAGGCTCAGATTCAAAGGGAACCAACCATACAAGATCGCGCACCAATTACAAGTTTTGCCCGGCGCACGGACACCAATCCACAGACGCGATGTCTGTAGACTTGCTTCAGAGATGATTTGGTTATATTTTATACAGTTATTTCATCTTCATCATGTCATTCATCTTTTCCAATTCATTACTTTTCAAAGTCAAAATTACCTATGACCACCGAACCGTCTAAAGCGCCACCGCTTTACCCGAAGACCCACCTGCTCGCTGCAAGTGGAATCGCCGCCCTTCTCAGCCTGGCGCTCCTGGTATTTCCTTCCAGTGATGTAGAAGCCAAAAAGACAACCCTGAGCCTTGAACTGGAAAATCCTGCTGAACAACTGACACAAGATCAAGACGCTGCAGACGCCGCTCAAGCCACAAATGAGCCTGTAGCCTCGCCGTTCGCCCAAATCGAAAACAGTGAAGAAAACACTCCGCAAACCGCTGAAGCCGCGCCCGCCCCGGCTCCGATCGCTGAAAAACCTAATGCCCCTGGGCATCGAGAAGTAGTTGTTGCAAAAGGCGATACGCTATCGACCCTGTTCGAAAAGGTCGGTTTGCCTGCAACCGCCGTGCATGAAGTTCTGGCCAGCGACAAACAAGCCAAACAGTTCAGCCAGCTCAAGCGCGGCCAGAAACTCGAGTTCGAACTCACCCCTGAAGGCCAACTGACAAGCCTGCACAGCAAAGTCAGCGACGTTGAAACCATCACCCTGACCAAGAATGACAAGGGCTTCGCCTTCAACCGGGTTACTACAAAACCTATCGTTCGCACCGCCTACGCTCACGGTGTAATCAATAGTTCGCTATCGCAATCCGCCGCTCGCGCCGGGCTTTCCCATAGCATGACCATGGACATGGCCAGTGTCTTCGGCTACGACGTCGACTTCGCTCAGGACATTCGCCAGGGCGATGAATTCGATGTGATCTACGAACAGAAAGTGGTTAACGGCAAGGCTGTCGGCACCGGCCCCATCCTGTCAGCACGCTTCACTAACCGCGGCAAGACCTACACCGCTGTGCGCTACACCAACAAACAGGGTAATAGCAGCTACTACACCGCCGATGGCAACAGCATGCGCAAGGCGTTCATCCGCACTCCGGTGGACTTCGCCCGCATCAGCTCCAAGTTCTCCATGGGCCGCAAGCACCCGATCCTGAACAAGATCCGCGCCCACAAAGGCGTCGACTACGCAGCCCCACGCGGCACGCCGATCAAGGCTGCCGGTGACGGTAAAGTGCTGCTGGCCGGCCGCCGCGGGGGCTACGGCAACACTGTCATCATTCAACACGGCAATACTTACCGTACGCTTTACGGCCACATGCAAGGCTTCGCCAAAGGTGTGAAGACCGGCGGCAGTGTCAAACAAGGCCAAGTGATCGGTTACATCGGCACGACTGGCCTGTCGACCGGCCCGCACTTGCACTATGAGTTCCAGGTCAATGGCGTTCACGTCGACCCACTGGGCCAGAAGCTGCCAATGGCCGATCCAATCGCCAAAGCCGAACGCGCCCGTTTCCTGGCGCAGAGCAAACCACTGATGGCACGTATGGACCAAGAGAAGGCCACCATGCTGGCTTCGAGCAAGCGATAAGCCATGGCTCTCTATATCGGGGTGATGTCCGGAACCAGTCTCGACGGGCTGGACATCGCCCTGATCGAGCAAACCTCGGCGATCAAACTGATCGCCACGCACTACATTCCCATGCCTGAATCCCTGCGCGCCGAGCTGCTTGGCTTGTGCGCAAGCGGCCCCGACGAGATCGCTCGCTCGGCGATTGCCCAGCAAGAGTGGGTAAGGCTCGCGGCACAGGGCATCGATGCCCTCCTCAGCCAGCAACAGCTCAAACCTGAAGCTATCCGTGCGATCGGCAGCCATGGCCAGACTATTCGCCACGAGCCAGCGCGCGGTTTTACCGTACAGATTGGTAACCCTGCCCTGCTGACAGAGCTGACGGGTATCACGGTGGTCAGTGACTTCCGCAGCCGCGATGTCGCTGCCGGCGGCCAAGGTGCGCCTCTGGTACCGGCCTTCCATGAAGCTTTGTTCGAAGAGCGTAGCGGTAATCAGGCGGTCTTGAATGTCGGCGGTTTCAGCAATCTGAGTCTGATTGAGCCGACCAAGCCTGTAGCCGGTTTCGACTGCGGGCCTGGGAATGTGCTGATGGACGCCTGGATTCAGCAGCAGCGTGGCGAGAATTATGACCGTAACGGCGATTGGGCTGCCTCCGGTACCGCTGAACCAGCGCTGCTGAAAGCATTGCTCAGCGATCCGTTCTTCGTGACCAAAGGCCCGAAAAGCACCGGCCGGGAAGTGTTCAACCTGCCTTGGCTGGAACGACACCTTGCAAGCCTGCAGGCGTACCCAGCTGAAAACGTACAGGCAACGTTACTCGAACTGACTGCGCTGACCATCATTGAGTCGCTGAAAAGCGCTCAATCGAATACCCGCGAACTGTTGGTCTGCGGTGGCGGCGCGCACAACGCGGCACTGATGAATCGTCTTGCCGAGTTGCTGCCAAACACGAAAGTCGCCAGCACTGCCACTCACGGTGTAGATCCTGACTGGGTAGAAGCCATGGCTTTCGCCTGGCTGGCTCATTGCTGCCTCGAAGGCATCGCCACCAACCGCCCGAGCGTCACCGGCGCCAAAGGCCTGCGTGTACTCGGCGCGATCTACCCCAACTGAGTAGATCGCCGGCCAATAAAAAACGCCGCAGAACCGTAAGGCTCTGCGGCGTTTTATTGTCTGCAGCGAAGTGCGATCAGATCGAAAACGACGAGCCGCAACCACACGTCGTGGAAGCATTCGGATTCTTGATCACGAAGCGCGAACCTTCCAGACCTTCCTGGTAGTCCACCTCCGCACCGGCCAGGTACTGGAAACTCATCGGATCAACCACCAGACTTACGCCTTCGCGCTCGACAATGGTGTCGTCCTCGGCAACATCTTCATCGAAGGTGAAACCGTATTGAAACCCTGAACAACCGCCGCCCGTAACAAATACGCGCAGCTTCAAGCGATCATTCCCCTCTTCATCGACCAGGCTCTTCACCTTGTGCGCAGCACCTTGGGTGAATTGCAAAGCCGTGGGGGTGAAGGATTCGACGCTCATGCTGACTATCTCCCGGCGTTACGCCGCCATAATGCGTGATGACGCGCATTATCCGCTTGTCCGAGAAAATCGGTCAACTATTGTTACGGTATATCAATAAACCCGACGAGCTGTTCAGAATGCAAAAAGGCCCGTTGAACGGGCCTTTTTGCTGTGCGAGTTAAAGTGTTACGGCAGCATACCTGCGTGAGAAAGACCGAAACGCTCATCCAGCCCGAACAGGATGTTCATGTTCTGCACCGCCTGCCCCGAGGCGCCTTTGACCAGATTGTCGATCACCGACAACACCACCACCAGATCGCCATCCTGTGGACGGTGAACTGCGATGCGACAGACGTTCGCGCCACGCACGCTACGGGTTTCCGGATGACTGCCAGCCGGCATGACATCAACGAACGGCTCGTTGGCGTAACGCTTTTCAAACAGTGCCTGAAGATCAACCGAGCGATCGACTACCGTCGCGTACAGCGTGGAGTGAATACCACGGATCATCGGAGTCAGGTGCGGCACGAAGGTCAGACCAACATCCTTGCCCGCTGCACGACGCAGACCCTGGCGAATTTCCGGCAGATGACGGTGACCTTTCACCGCATAAGCCTTCATGCTTTCCGACGTCTCGGAGTACAAAGAACCTACAGCCGCGCCGCGACCGGCACCGCTGACACCGGATTTGCAGTCGGCAATCAGACGCGAGGTGTCAGCCAGACCGGCTTCAAGCAGCGGCAGAAAACCCAATTGCGTAGCGGTCGGATAGCACCCCGGCACGGCGATCAAACGGGCTTTCCTGATTTGCTCACGATTGACTTCCGGCAGACCGTAGACCGCCTCATCCAGCAACTCTGGTGCACCGTGCGGCTGGCCGTACCACTTGGCCCACTCCTCAGCGTCTTGCAGACGGAAGTCTGCCGACAGATCAATGACCTTCGTGCCTGCCGCCAGCAACTCACCTGCCAGAGCGTGAGCGACACCGTGCGGCGTGGCGAAGAACACCACATCGCAAGCGCCGAGGGTTTTGATGTCCGGCACGCTGAAGGCCAGGCCGTCGTAATGACCGCGCAGGTTCGGGTACATATCAGCCACGGCCAGACCGGCCTCGGATCGGGAAGTGATGACTGCCACTTCTGCCTGCGGATGCTGTGCCAACAGACGCAGCAGTTCGACACCGGTGTAACCCGTGCCGCCGACGATACCGACCTTGACCATAAACCTGCCCTCTACGAACCCACTGGAAAGCCGTCGATAATAGGGGCCGCGCGCGCCTGCGACAACCGTCAAGGTGACGTGTGGACGCTCAAGCCTCTACTATCCAGACTACCGTGAACCTGGGAATAACTAAAAATGCTCTATCTGTGGATCAAAGCGTTTCATATCGTCAGTCTTGTGTGCTGGTTTGCCGGGCTGTTCTACCTGCCACGACTGTTCGTTTATCACGCACAGAGTGAAGACACGATCAGCAAAGAACGCTTCAGTGTCATGGAGCGCAAGCTCTATCGCGGCATCATGGGCCCGGCGATGATCGCCACGCTGATCTTCGGTGGCTGGCTGATCTACCTCAACCCGAGCATTTTCAGCATGGGTGGCTGGATTCACGCCAAGCTGACCCTTGTCGTCTTGCTGATCGGCTACCACCACATGTGCGGCGCGCAGGTAAAACGTTTTGCCCGTGGCGAGAACACCCGCAGCCATGTCTTTTATCGCTGGTTCAATGAAGTGCCGGTTCTGATGTTGATTGCTATCGTAATTCTGGTGGTGGTCAAGCCGTTCTAACTTCAACCGGTACAAATCTTTGGGGTGTTCATAATGTCGCTGCCCGCTCTGCTCGAACAACGTCTGCGCCTGCCTGTGGTGGCGGCGCCGATGTTTCTGATTTCCAATCCGGAACTGGTATTGGCCTGCTGTCGTAATGGCGTGGTCGGCAGCTTCCCGGCGCTGAACCAACGCGAAAGCAGCGGATTCAAAGCCTGGCTGGAACAGATCGAGGCGGGACTGGCGACGCTGGACAATCCGGCGCCGTATGCGGTGAACCTGATCGTTCACAACAGCAATCCGCGCTTGCAAGCGGATCTGGATATTTGCGTCGAACATAAAGTGCCCATCGTTATCACCAGCCTTGGCGCGGTGAAGGAGTTGGTCGACGCGGTACACAGTTACGGAGGCCTGGTCTTCCATGATGTCACCACTCGCCGCCATGCCGAGAAAGCCGCCGAAGCCGGCGTCGACGGTTTGATCGCCGTCGCGGCCGGCGCCGGGGGTCACGCAGGCACGTGGAGTCCATTTGCGCTGATCGCCGAGATTCGTCAGTTCTTCGACAAGACCTTGCTGCTTGCGGGATGTTTGAACCATGGCCACGAGATTCTGGCCGCTCAATTACTCGGTGCGGATTTGGCCTACTTCGGTACGCGATTTATCGGCACCACCGAAAGTCATGCGCCTGACGCTTACAAAGAGATGCTGCTGACAGCCAAAGCAGCCGACATCATTCATACTCCAGCGGTGTCGGGGGTGCCGGCCAGCTTCATGCGCCAAAGCCTTGAGGCCGCGGGTTTCGACCTGGCGACGCTGCAAGGCAAAGGCGAAGTCAATTTCGGCGAAAAGCTCAAGCCGATCAGCGATGAAGCCAAAGCGTGGAAGACTGTCTGGTCTGCCGGTCAGGGTGTTGGGCAGATTGATGATCTGCCCAGCGTGGATCAGTTGATCGCCCGCCTCGACACTGAATACCGGCAGGCTCAGGAACGTGCCGCGCAGTTGCCGCAACGCTGGCCGCGCTAAGAAAAAATCAGGCCAGTCGCTGGTGGACTGGCCTTACACTGACGACCTTTCAATCTATCGCGACAAGGATGCCTCGGCCATGAGCGACCCCCGTTACAAGATCGTTTTCGACGGAGCTCTACAGCCCGGTGTCGATATCACCACAGCCAAGCTGAATCTCGCAGATCTGTTCAAAAGCGAAGTGGCCAGCATTGAGCGGCTGTTCAATGGCAGCACCGTGGCACTCAAGCGCGATCTGTCTCACAGCGATGCGCAGACCTACCTGCAAGCATTGAACAAAACCGGGATCGACGCCCGGATCGAAGCCGAAACAGCCATCGAGCTGAACCTCTCGGACGTACGCGAGCAATCCGCTGCCGTGGCAGAACCCTCCTCGCCTTATGCGCCACCGCGGGCCAGCGTAGGTGAAACCTTCGCAGCGTTTGCACCGCTCAAACCGCTTGGTGTGGAAGGCCGGATCGGTCGCTTGCGCTTTCTGGCCTGGACGATGGTCGTGACGTTGGTAAGCCTGCCGATCATCAGCATTTTTGCGCTGATTGCCGTGGGGCTGGTCAGCGCCGAATCCACCAGCGGACTGATCATCGGCGGCATCGTCGCGCTCTTTCTGGGTTTGGCGCTCATCGTCATCAGCATTTTCTTCACCGTGCAACGCCTGCACGATATCGGTTGGTCCGGCTGGCTGTGGTTGCTGACCCTAGTCCCATTCGTGGGCAGCATCTTCCCTTTTGTAATCATGGTCGTGCCGGGCAATACCGGTGCCAACCGATACGGGCCACCACCTCCGCCCAACAACACAGCAGTCAAGGTTTTGAGTGCACTGTGGATCGTCTTTATCGGGTTGTTTTTCATGGGCGGGATACTCGGCGGAATTTCGGCCATCCAGCAGGAATACGAAACAAGCCTCGAAAGCAGCTACGACAGCGGCTCGGTGACCACCGATGAAGTCGAAGTCGAGGACGAGCCCGCAGCGAATTCCACCGACGATGCAGCCGAAGCGGCGCAGGCCCCTGTAGACTCTGCGCAAGAATGAACAGCGCTCCCCGCCGTGACACCCGCGTCGCTGGCGCGGAGCTGTTGCGAGGGAGAATTGCATGACCCGTTACGCTCTGATCACTGGCGCCTCCAGCGGCATCGGTCTGGCCATGGCCGAAGCGCTGGCCCGGCGCGGCCGCAGCCTGATTCTGGTGGCACGACAGCGTGATCAGCTGGAAAGTATTGCTATCGAACTGACCCAACGCTTCGGCGTCGAAGTCCTGTTCAGAGCCTGCGATCTGGGCGAACCGCTGCGCCTCTCCGGTTTCCTGCTGGAGCTGGAAGAAGGTGACCGGCAAATCGACCTGCTGGTGAACTGCGCCGGCATCGGTACTTGCGGCCCTTTCCTGGCTCAGGACTGGATGACCGAGCAGGACCTGATCGAAGTAAACATCCTCGCCCTCACCCGCCTGTGCCATGCGATTGGCAATAGCATGGCGCTGCAGGGTGGCGGACAGATTCTCAACGTTGCCTCCGTGGCGGCGTTCAATCCTGGCCCGTGGATGAGCACCTATTACGCCAGCAAGGCGTATGTGCTGCACTTCTCCGAAGCATTGCGGGTTGAGCTCAAACAAAGCGCGGTCAAGGTTTCGGTGCTCTGCCCAGGCCCGACCCGCACGGCTTTTTTCCGCACCGCGCAGTTGAACAGTGACAAACTCAAAGACAGCAAAATGCTGATGAGCCCCGAAGAAGTCGCGCTCTACACCGTTCGCGCGCTGGAGAAAAATCGCGCGATCATCATTCCGGGACGGCGCAATCGCTGGTTCGCGTTTTTACCGCGACTGGGTTCGCGCTGGCTGAACCGCACCATCGTCGGCATGGTCAACAAGGCCTACTGCCCGCGCTGATCTGTCCTACGGCAAAACACTGGGCGGGTTCAGTCCCCATGAGTACACTCAGACCAGCCCAAACAACGGAGAAAACAGCAGTGGATACTCTGTTCACCAAGATCATCAACCGGGAAATCCCGGCCAAGATCATCTACGAGGACGACCAGGTTCTGGCCTTCCACGACATCGCCCCTCAGGCTCCGGTGCATTTTCTGGTGATCCCGAAAAAACCGGTGCGCACCCTCAATGACCTGACCGAAGACGACAAGGCACTGGCCGGGCACATCCTGTTTACTGCGCAGCGCCTGGCACTGGAGCTGGGCTGTGAAGAGGGCTTCCGGGTCGTCATGAACTGCAATGAAAAGGGTGGGCAGACCGTCTACCATATTCATATGCACGTACTCGGACAACGCCAGATGAACTGGCCTCCGGGCTGATGTAACGCAAAAACTGTGGGAGCGATCTTGCTCGCAAAGGCGGAGTGTCAGGTGCTGATGCTTTGAATGTGCCGACCTTCGCGAGCAGGCCTGCTCCCACAAAAGCATGACCGCATGGCTAATGACCCAGCGCAAACCTTCTCCGGCCGATTCGGTTAAACTGGCCGCCGAGATTCTTCCCGGAGGTCAGCATGACTACCCAACGTCACTACTCGCCGATTGACCGTCTTCTGCTGCAGGCCGATGCCGCGATGCGTACCCTGCTGCCCTTCAGCGGCCAGCCGTACCGTCCGTCACCGGCGATTCTGCAGCCGGAAACCCAGATGAGCGATGAAAACACCCGCCATGTCGCCGGGCTGATGCGCATCAACCATACCGGCGAAGTCTGTGCCCAGGCGCTGTATCAGGGACAGGCGCTGACCGCCAAGCTGCCACAGGTGCGCAAGGCCATGGAGCACGCAGCCGAAGAGGAAATCGATCATCTGGTCTGGTGCGAACAACGCATTCACCAGTTGGGCAGTCATACCAGCGTGCTCAATCCGCTGTTCTATGGCATGTCGTTCGGGATTGGCGCTGTGGCCGGTCTGATCAGCGACAAGGTCAGCCTCGGGTTTGTTGCGGCGACCGAGCATCAGGTATGCAAGCACTTGAACGAGCACCTGGAGCAACTGCCAGTCGAGGACGAGAAGTCTCGGGCGATTCTCGAGCAGATGCGCATTGATGAAGAGCATCATGCCGAGAGTGCGCTCGATGCGGGTGGTTTCCGGTTTCCGGCACCAGTGAAGTTCGGGATGAGTCTGTTGGCCAAGGTGATGACCAAGAGTACTTATCGGATCTGAAGTTTGAATCGTCAGACAGGGACTTGTCGTTGGCAAGCCAGCTGCCACAAAGATCCTGTGATGGAATGAAAAAGGCGACCGAAAGGTCGCCTTTTTTTGTGCCTGAAACTCTTACGCTGGCATGTTGCGCGCGTAAAAGATTTCCAGCATCTCGTGTTTCACACGATCAGTCACTTGGGCACGTTGCTCAGACGACAGGCTGCTGGTGGCGTCGCCGAACAGGTAGTTGTCCAGTTCGAAGTTCTTCAGCAGCATTTTGGTGTGGAACAGGTTTTCCTGATACACGTTCACGTCGGTCATCTGGTACGCGTCGCGGGTGTCTTCGGAAAGGTAGTTCTGGATCGAGTTGATCTCGTGGTCGATGAAGTGCTTGTTGCCTTCAACGTCACGGGTGAAGCCGCGCACACGGTAATCCACGGTCACGATGTCCGAATCGAACTGGTGAATGAGGAAATTGAGCGCTTTAAGCGGTGAAATGACACCACAGGTCGACACATCAATGTCTACACGGAAAGTCGCAATACCGGCGTCCGGATGGATTTCCGGGTAGGTATGCACCGTGATGTGACTCTTGTCGAGGTGGGCCAGGATAATTTCGGGCAATGGACCTGGCGACTCTTCGATCTGGCTTTCAGTCGGGGTCACCGGCTCTTCCGAGATCAGAATCGTGACGCTGGCACCCTGAGGCTCATAGTTCTGACTCGCAATGTTCAGAATGTTGGCACCAATGATTTCTACAACTTCCGTGAGGATCTGCGTCAGACGTTCTGCGTTGTACTCTTGATTGATGTACTCGACGTACGCCTGCTGGTCTTGCGGGGTTTCCGCGTAGCAGATGTCATAGATGTTGAAGCTCAAGGTCTTTGTCAGGTTATTGAACCCGTGGAGCTTGAGTTTGCTTTTCACCGTTAAAAACTCTCTATGTATGCGGCACAGCCGCGTGATCAAGCATGCCCGTCAAATGCGAACAACGCACCTGCGTAGGACGGTTAACACCTCTTCGCGATGGCGATTTTGGTTATCTGTTCAGGCGGATGACCCGTCGGCTGACCGATCACTGCCCTGAAAAAAGTGGCGCATTATGCAGACGTCAGCGGGGGATCGCCAGAGTCTGCACTGCTTTTATGATAGTTGAATGTCGCTTCAACCCAGTTCGACGATTTCGTAATCGTGGGTGATCGCCACACCGGCTGCGCCAAGCATGATCGAAGCCGAGCAATACTTCTCGGCAGACAGTTCGATGGCGCGTTTGACCTGGGCTTCTTTCAGGCCACGGCCCTTGACCACGAAGTGCATGTGGATCTTGGTGAACACCTTCGGGTCTTCGGTCGCACGCTCGGCTTCGAGGAAGGCTTCACAGCTTTCAACGGCCTGACGGGACTTCTTCAGAATGCTGACCACGTCGAAGTTGCTGCAACCGCCGACACCCAGCAGGAGCATCTCCATCGGGCGAACACCCAGATTACGACCACCGGCGTCCGGCGGACCGTCCATGACCACGACATGACCGCTACCGGATTCGCCGAGGAACATGGCTTCGCCAGCCCATTGGATGCGTGCCTTCATCGCCCAGACTCCACTGTAAAAAAAGGGTCGCCAGCTTAGCACAGGGGATTGCCCTGACAGCGAGCAGCATTCCTAGGACGAATGCTCCAACCGTGTAGGTAATTTCTCGAATTTGCGACGAAGTGTCTGTTAAGCTGGCGCCAATTCGCTGGCGCCTATGCCAGCTGTGTAGCGACCGCCTTCAGCGCCTCCTAAAAAAATCAAACATCACCGTGCAGTCTTTTCGGGATACAACCATGGTTGCTATTACCCCCACACCCAAAATCAAGAACCTCGACAAGCTGCTGATGCATTGTCAGCGTCGTCGTCATGCCGCCAAGAGCAACATCATCTGCGCCGGCGACCGTTCGGATACGTTGTACTTCATCATCAAGGGATCGGTGACGATCCTGATCGAAGACGACGATGGTCGCGAGATGATCATCGCTTACCTGAACGCCGGGGACTTCTTCGGTGAACTGGGCCTGTTCGAGCAGGCTGGTCAGGAACAGCAACGCAGCGCCTGGGTGCGGGCCAAGGTTGAATGCGAAATTGCGGAAATCAGTTACGTGAAGTTCCGCGAGTTGTCGCAGCAAGATCCAGACATTCTTTACGTGCTCAGCGGACAAATCGCACAACGCTTGCGCAACACCACGCGCAAGGTCGGCGATCTGGCATTCTTTGACGTAACCGGTCGTGTCGCCCGTTGCCTGCTGGAACTGTGCAAACAGCCGGATGCGATGACCCATCCCGACGGCATGCAGATCAAGGTGACGCGTCAGGAAATCGGGCGGATTGTCGGCTGCTCGCGAGAGATGGTCGGTCGCGTGCTCAAGGATCTTGAGGAACGCAACCTGGTCGACGTGAAAGGCAAGACCATGGTGGTCTTCGGTACGCGGTAAGCTCGAAAATCAGGCGCTGTACATCTGCGCCAGCATCAATCGAAACAGCTCATCAAGACGCGCCAATGCCTGTGGCGCGTTGAATTTTTCATGCAGGGCAATGTGGCTTTGCGCACGTACCCGCTGCTCGAGGCCACAAGCTTCGTTGAAGCGATTGACCGCCGCCACCATCGATTCGCGCTCGTTATCCATCAACATCGCACCGTGCACCAAGCCTACAGGACGCTGCCCTCCCTGACTCTGACGCCAGCGTTGGGCCGTGCCGACCATTTTGCGGCCGTCGAGATTGACGTTGAAGCGACCGTCGCAGAACGCTCCTTCAATTTCGCCCAGCGACGACGTACCGCCCAACTCATCCAGCAACTGACAAATCGGATCGCAAAGACGCCGGTAGCCCGTTTCGATGCGATTGAGATCACCTTCGCTGCGCGGTGGTGCGTAGACCAGCGCGATGTTAATCGTCGAGGCTGATTGCGGGACAGGTTCACCGCCCGTCTCGCGAAGGAGTACTGGCCAGCCGGCTGCGGCGGAGACTTCGCAGGCGTGATCGAAACCGGGTAGACGATTGAGGCGGCGAGGCATGACCAGGGCGCGGTCAGTGGGCTGCCAGAATAGAAGGCCGAACTCTGAATCGCCGGCGCAGACTGAGGCGAGCAGGTCTTGTTCGGCCTGGAGGCCCGCTTCGATGGTCAGAGGGATTGGCAGCGACATGGAGGGCTCCGGCAGATTTGAATCTTCAGGGGTTTCAAGCGCCTCTTCGCGAGCAGGCTCGCTCCCACACTGGATTGCATTTCAATGTGGGAGCGAGCCTGCTCGCGAAAGGGTCGGCTCGGTCTGAAAGGTTCTCAGTCGAGCGTCGAACCGCTGATCGAACCACCTCGTTCCGGAAAAAACAGGCGCTGCAGTTCAGTGCCTGGACTTTCCGCACGCATAAATGCCTCGCCGACCAGGAACGCATAAACGTCGCTGATTTCCATCAACTCGACATCGGCACGATTGAGGATGCCGCTCTCGGTGATCACCAGACGATCGCGCGGAATACGCGGCAACAAATCGAGGGTGGTTTCCAGGCTGACGTCGAAGGTATGCAGGTTGCGGTTGTTGACGCCGACCAGTGGCGTGTCGAGTGTTTTCAACGCGCGCTCCAGTTCATCACCGTCGTGCACTTCCACCAGCACGTCGAGACCGACGCCTTTGGCCACCGCCGCCAGTTCGGCCATTTTCACATCGTCCAGCGCGGAGACGATCAGCAGCACACAGTCGGCACCCAGTGCACGGGCTTCGACGATCTGGTACGGATCGATCATGAAGTCCTTGCGGATCACCGGCAGCTTGCAGGCGGCGCGAGCCTGTTGCAGATAGGCGTCGGCGCCCTGAAAGTAATCGATGTCGGTCAGCACCGACAGACAGGTCGCCCCGCCCTTCTCGTAGCTTTTGGCGATGTCGGCGGGAACGAAATCTTCGCGAATCACGCCTTTACTCGGCGAAGCCTTCTTGATTTCGGCAATCACAGCCGGTTGTTTCTGCTTCGCCTGCGCCAGCAATGCCTGGGCAAAACCGCGTGGTGCATCGGCCGCCTTGGCCAGACTTTCCAGCTCGCTCAGGCTCACGCGGGCGCTACGCTCGGCGACTTCCTGAACTTTGCGGGCCAGAATGTTTTCCAGAACCGTCGGTACACTCATCCTTCATTCTCCACTCTGAATACCGCGGTAAAGGCACCCAACTCCTCGAGTTTCTCCCGAGCGAGGCCAGTATGCAGGGCGTCGTGCGCAAGCTCCACGCCCTGTTTCAAACTGCTGGCGACGTCGGCGGCGTAAAGCGCTGCACCGGCGTTGAGCACAATCATTTCAGCGGCTTTCTGGCCGTTTTCGGTTTTGCGCTTGCCAAGTGCATCGCGAATCAGCGCCAGCGACGCTTCCGGGCCGTCGACCGACAAGCCGTGCAGACTCTGGCTCTTCATGCCCAGATCTTCCGGCTCGACCCAATATTCGGTGATTTCGTTGTTTTTCAGCTCGGCGACAAACGTCGGCGCGGCGAGACTGAACTCGTCCAGACCGTCCTTCGAATGCACCACCAGCACATGCTTGCTGCCCAGACGCTGCAAAACTTCAGCCAATGGGCGGCAGAGCGCCGGGTTGAACACACCCACCACCTGATGCTTCACGCCGGCCGGATTCGTAAGCGGGCCGAGCATGTTGAACAGCGTACGCAGGCCGAGATCGCGGCGCGGGCCGGCGGCGTACTTCATGGCTTTGTGATGGGTCTGGGCAAACATGAAACCGATGCCGACGTTGTCGATGCAACGGGCGACTTGAACCGGCGTCAGGTTGAGATAGATACCGGCTGCTTCGAGCAAATCGGCGCTGCCGCTCTTGCCCGATACCGCGCGATTGCCGTGCTTGGCTACGGTGCAACCGGCAGCGGCAACCACAAAGGAAGAAGCGGTGGATACGTTGAAAATATTGGCGCCGTCACCACCGGTGCCAACCACGTCGACCACGCCGTCGAGTGTTTTCAGTTCGACTTGATCGGCCAGCTCACGCATGACCGATACGGCGCCGACGATTTCGTCGATGCTTTCGCTCTTCATGCGCATGGCCATCATGAACGCGCCGATCTGCGCGTCGGTGCATTGTCCAGTCATGATCTCGCGCATCACATCGCGCATTTCTTCGGTGCTGAGGTCGAGGTGCTCAACGATACGGCTCAGGGCTGTCTTGATATTCATGGGAAGTCCTTAGCGCGTGCCGCCGGTTTGTTTGAGGAAGTTGGCAAACAGTTCATGGCCCTGCTCAGTCAGGATCGACTCGGGGTGAAACTGTACGCCCTCAATGTTCAGGGTCTTGTGACGCAGGCCCATGATTTCGTCGACTGATCCGTCATCGTGTTGCGTCCACGCGGTCAGTTCCAGGCAATCGGGCAAAGTATCGTGCTTGACGATCAGGGAGTGGTAGCGGGTGACTGTCAACGGATGATTCAGACCGGCGAAAACGCCCTTGTCCTCGTGGAATACCGGACTAGTCTTACCGTGCATTACCTGACGCGCGCGCACCACGTCGCCGCCAAAGGCCTGGCCGATGGACTGGTGGCCGAGGCAGACGCCAAGAATCGGCAGTTTGCCAGCGAAGTGCTTGATAGCCTCGATGGAAATACCGGCTTCGGTCGGCGTGCAAGGACCGGGAGACACCACGATGCGCTCGGGGTTAAGCGCTTCGATTTCGGCGATGGTCAATTCGTCGTTGCGCACGACTTTGACTTCGGCACCCAGCTCGCCGAGGTATTGCACAACGTTGTAAGTAAAGGAGTCGTAGTTGTCGATCATCAGCAACATGGCGTTTCGAACCTCTTGAATTCTGACTTGAAGACAGCCTTCAGATGACTTGCCCGCAGGGCGCTGCACGATGTCGGACGCACAGGGGCGTCGGCAAAGCGGCAATTCAAACGAGCAAGGAAGGCAAAGCGATACAGATCCGGCCGAGCCGGCAGAAAAGATTCAGGCGCGCCAACGCCAACGGGCGTGTGCCTTGATGACTTGATCCAGAAGTTTGCTGGTGATCAACACGGGGAAGGTCTCGTTCATACGTTCGGGCACAGTAACTTAGCTGGGCGGAGCGTGCAATATGGCCGGGGCTTTGGTGGATAAATCCAGGGGAGGAATCGCGACCGATGGCAAAAGGCCGGAAGTTTTTGGTACTGTCGTTTTGTTCACCTACAACAATAAATAAACGGACTTGCTCATGATCAAACAGACGTTGTTTGTACCGATGGCCAGCTGCTTGCTCGCATTAGCCTGCGCCCAAGCGAATGCCGCGCCCAATCCTTATTCGAATTTCATTGTTTTCGGCGACAGCCTCAATGACGCCGGCACGTTTAGCGACAGCGGCGGCCCGGACGGCGCCACTCAGCGCTTCACCAACCGTACCGGCCCGGTGTATCTGGATGGCAGCGGCGAATTGCGCTCGCTCAACGCGACGCAGATTCTCGGCGGCAAACTGGGGTTCTCGCCGGATCAGACAGCGTCCTCGTCATCGGCAGTACGCGCGGACGAAGGCCTGGCCGATGGTAACAACTGGGCGGTAGGCGGCTATCGTACCGACCAGATTCTTGATTCGATCACCACGCAATCCGCCACCGGCGAACGCACTCGCGCCGGTTACCTGCCGTCGAACGGCTTTCGCGCCGATCCGAATGCGCTGTATTACCTGTCGGGGGGCGGCAATGACTTCCTTCAGGGACGCGTGACCAGCCTGCCTCAGGCCAGCGCTGCGGCGGATCGTCTGGCGAGCAGTGCGCAAACCCTGCAACAAGCCGGCGCCCGTTACATCATGGTATGGCTGCTGCCGGACATCGGCTTCACCCCGGCCTTCAATGGCTCTCCCCTGCAAGCGTTCACGTCCCAGCTCAGCAGTCAGTTCAACACCGAACTGGTGAGCCAGTTGCAGCGCGTCAACGCTAACGTGATTCCGCTGAACATTCCGGTGCTGCTCAAAGAGTCGTTTGCCAACCCGGGCCAGTTCGGTCTGGCCACCGACCAGAATCTCAGCGCCACCTGCTTCAGCGGTAGCGGCTGCACCGAGAATGCCCGGTACGGGATCAACAGTGCGACGCCAGACCCGACCAAGCTCATCTACAACGATGCAGTTCACCCCACCGAAGCTGGCCAGCGCCTGATCGCCGATTACGCTTACTCGTTGCTGGCTGCACCGTGGGAAGCGACCCTGTTGCCAGAGATGGCGCATGGCACCCTGCGCTCGCATCAGGATGAACTGCGCAACCAGTGGCTGGCCGACTGGGAAAACTGGCAAGGCGTTGGCCAATGGCGCGCGATTGTCGCTGGCGGCGGCCAACATCAGGACTTCGACAGCCAGGACAGCGGCGCCAGCGCCGACGGCAATGGCTACAACCTGAACATCGGTGGCAGCTACCGCCTCAACGACGCCTGGCGCGTTGGCCTGGCGGCCGGGTTCTACAACCAGAAACTCGAAGCTGGCGAGCACGATTCCGACTACAAGCTGAACACCTACATGGGCACCGCTTTCGCCCAGTACCAGCAGAATCGCTGGTGGGGTGACGCGGCCGTGACCGCCGGCCACCTGGATTACGACAGCCTCAAGCGTAAATTCCAGTTGGGGACGAACGAGCGCGGCGAGAAAGGCGACACCGACGGTTATGTCCTGGCTTTCAGCGGACGCGTGGGTTACGACATCGCGCCAGAGGCGAGCAGCCCATGGCACCTGTCCCCCTTCGTGAGTGCTGATTTCGCCAAGGTCGAGGTCGACGGCTATTCGGAGGACGGCGCTGACTCCACCGCGCTGACATTCGATGACCAGTCGCGCATCTCCCGGCGTCTCGGTCTGGGGATTCAGGGCAAATACCAGATCACTTCGCAAACTCAGGTGTTCGGCGAATTGGCTCACGAACGTGAGTACAACGATGACGCTCAGGATGTGACGATGAATCTCAACAGCCTGCCGGGCAACCAGTACACCCTGGAAGGCTACACCCCGCAGACCAACCTCAATCGCTTGAACCTGGGCGTGAGCCACAACCTCACCAAAGACCTGGCGCTACGTGCCAGCTACAACGTCCGCAAGGATGATGACTTTACCCAGCAAGGGATCAACGTCGGGGTGAGTCTGGACTTTTAAATCGCAGGCACAAAAAAGCGGCGCCCTCACAGGCGCCGCTTTTTTTATGGCTGAACACAAAACCCATGTGGTAGCGAGCCTGCTCGCGAAGCGGTGTATCAGCCAACATCTATAGCGCCTGACACGCCCTCTTCGCGAGCAGGCTCGCTCCCACAGGGAATTGCGTGAATCAGACGTCCGGGGTTTGTTCAGCCAGGGCCACCGCGCGGAACATCGCGCGGCGTTTGTTCAGGGTTTCTTCCCATTCCAGCGCCGGCACCGAATCGGCGACGATGCCGCCACCGGCCTGCACGTGCAGCTCGCCGTTCTTGATCACGGCGGTGCGAATCGCAATCGCGGTGTCCATGTTGCCGTTCCACGCGAAGTAACCGACCGCGCCGCCATACACGCCACGCTTGACAGGCTCCAGCTCGTCGATGATTTCCATCGCACGAATCTTCGGCGCACCGGACAGGGTGCCCGCCGGCAGAATCGCTCGTAGAGCGTCCATCGCCGTCAGGCCTTCCTTCAGCTGACCGGTAACGTTGGACACGATGTGCATCACGTTGGAATAACGCTCGATGACCATTTTTTCGGTGAGTTTCACCGAACCTATTTCCGAGACGCGCCCCGTATCGTTACGACCCAGATCGATCAACATCAAGTGCTCGGCGATCTCTTTGTCATCCGACAGCAAGTCTACTTCCAGCGCCAGATCCGCTTCTTCAGTAGCCCCGCGTGGGCGAGTACCGGCAATCGGGCGCACGGTAATCAGGTTGTCTTCGACCCGCACCAACACTTCCGGCGAACTGCCGACGACATGGAAGTCGCCGAAGTTGAAGAAGTACATGTACGGCGTCGGGTTAAAGCAACGCAGTGCGCGGTACAGGTCAATCGGTGCAGCCTTGAAGTCGATCGACATACGCTGCGACGGCACGACCTGCATGCAATCACCGGCAAGGATGTATTCCTTGATGGTGTCGACGGCTTTTTCGTAATCGTTCTGGGTGAAACTGGAGCGGAACACCGGGTCGGCCGACTGCTGCTTGCTGAAGTCCAGACCACGACGAGGCGTGATCGGCTGGCGCAGTTGCTCAAGCAATTGCTGCAAACGCGCCTGACCTTGCTCGTAGGCATCGGCCTGCGCCGGGTCAGCCAGCACGATCGCGTGCATTTTGCCGGCAAGGTTGTCGAACACGACGACCGCATCGGAGACCATCAGCAGGATGTCCGGCACGCCCAGTGGGTCCGGGTTCGGGCATTTGCCCAGACGTTTCTCGACGTAACGCACGCAGTCGTAACCGAAATAACCTACCAGACCACCGTTGAAACGCGGCAGACCGGCGATGGTCGGCACGTTGTAGCGGGCCTTGAAGGTTTCGACGAAGGCCAGTGGGTCTTCGACGTCGTGGCTTTCGGTCTCGACGCCATCGACGGTGATGCTGACGTGATGGTCGTGCACCCGCAGCACAGTGCGACACGGCAGGCCGATGATCGAGTAACGGCCCCATTTCTCGCCGCCCTGCACCGATTCGAGCAGGTAGGAGTTGGGCTGGTCGGCCAGTTTCAGGTAGATCGACAGCGGCGTGTCGAAGTCGGCCAGGGTTTCGCAGGCCAACGGGATGCGGTTGTAGCCGTCAGCGGCCAAGCGCAGGAATTCTTCGCGGATCATAGGGTGCCTCGTGGTGTGAGGTGTCATCAGTCAGGTGTGCAAACGCGCCGGCAGGCCGGCCAGAAAAAAGTCAGGCGCGCCAACGCCAGCGGGCCAGGGCCTTGATGACTTTCATCCAGAGTTTGCGGGTGACCACCACGATGGCGTTTCCAGAAGGGGGTTGAACAGCGTCGGGCAACGTTATCCCACCGGCCAGATCCAGGCAACCGGGAATTAGCTTGCGCAGATCGTCAATCACCAGCGCCGGGGATTCCTCGGCAATCGGTCGGCCATGGTTGTAACCGTAGCTGAGCGCCACACACTTGACCCCCGCCGCCTTCGCCGCCAGCACATCACTGCGCGAGTCGCCGACGAACAGCGATTGCGAGGCCGGGATATTGGCCATTTTCATCACGAAGAACAGCGCCGCCGGATCAGGTTTCTGCTGCGGCAGGGTATCGCCGCCGATGATCCACTTGAAGTAGCGGCCGATCTTCATCTGATCCAGCAACGGCGCGACGAAGCGCTCCGGTTTGTTGGTGATCAACGCCATGGCCACGCCCTGCTTTTGCAGCCATTTGAGGGTGTCGCGCACACCGGGATAAACCACGGTCAGTTCATGGCTGGCGCCGTAGGCTTGCATGAACACTTCCAGCGCGTGTTCGGCCTCGACGTCATCCACCGCCGAATGATCGATGCCGCCGGCCAGCGCCCGACGCACCAATACCGGCGCGCCGTTGCCAACCCACTCGCGCACCGAATCGATGCCCGCCGGCTGGCGGCCAAGGCTGAGCAGCATCGTGTCCACCGCTGCCGCCAGGTCGGGAACCGAGTCGATCAACGTGCCATCCAGATCGAACATCACCAACCGTGGCAGTTTGCCCGGGAACAGCTGCTCAAAACCGCTCATGGGCGAGTCAGCGCCAGTTCGGAGCGCATCTTGTCGATGACTTCCTGATAGTTCGGCGCGTTGAAGATCGCCGAGCCGGCGACAAAGGTGTCGGCGCCAGCAGCAGCGATTTCACGGATGTTGTTGACGTTGACGCCGCCATCGATTTCCAGACGGATGTCACGGCCCGACGCATCAATGATCGCCCGTGCTTCGCGCAGTTTGTCGAGGGTGCCGGGAATGAACTTCTGCCCGCCGAAACCCGGGTTGACGCTCATCAGCAAGACCATGTCGACTTTGTCGATCACGTATTTGAGAACGTCCAGCGGGGTCGCCGGGTTGAACACCAGACCGGATTTGCAGCCGCCTTCACGGATCAGCTGCAGCGAGCGATCGACGTGCAGCGTGGCTTCCGGGTGGAAGGTGATGTAAGTCGCGCCGGCCTCGATGAAGTCGCCAACGATGCGATCCACCGGGCTGACCATCAGATGCGCGTCGATTGGCGCGGTAACGCCGTACTTGCGCAGTGCCGCGCACACCATCGGGCCGATAGTCAGGTTGGGCACGTAGTGGTTGTCCATGACATCGAAGTGGACGAAGTCGGCACCAGCGGCCAGAACATTGTCTACTTCTTCGCCGAGGCGGGCGAAGTCGGCAGAGAGAATCGACGGAGCAATTACGAAGGGCTGCATGACGCACCTTTTCTGAGCTAAATCACGATGGCGCGCATTGTATACCTCAAGTTTCCGCGCGCGCACCGTGACTGCGATGATTGGGTTGTGCCATGACCGCTAGTCGCCGACGGATCAGTACGCCGCGCGGTAGATCTTCTCGATATCCACGGCGCTGAGCTTGCGCGGGTTGTTGCGCATCAGACGCTCGATGCCTGCGGCTTCCACGGCCATGGCCGGGATCGCGTCTTCCGGCACACCGAAACTGCGCAGCCCCGGGGGAATTTCCACCGCCGCGCACAAATCGGTCATGGCCTGCACGGCTTTGTCCGCTGCTTCAGTGGCGCTCAGATGCGCCGTTTTCACCCCCATGGCTTCGGCAATATCCTGCATGCGCTCGACGCAGGCCATCTTGTTCCAGGTCATGACATACGGCAGCAACAAGGCGTTACTGACGCCGTGGGCAATGTTGAATCGCCCACCCAGCGGATACGCCAACGCATGCACCGCACCGACCCCGGCATTGCCGAATGCCATGCCGGCCATCAGGCTCGCGGTGGCCATGTCTTCGCGCGCTTGCAGATTGGCGCCGTTGGCGTAGGCCTTGGGCAAGGCATTGGCGATCAGTTTGATTGCGCCAATGGCGAGGGAGTCGGTAATCGGTGAGGCATTCACCGACAGATAGGATTCGATGGCGTGCACCAGCGCATCGACGCCACTGGCTGCAGTAACGCTGCGGGGGCAAGTCAGGGTCATTTGCGGACTGACCAGCGCGACATCCGGTAACAGATAGTCGCTGACGATGCCCTTCTTCAGTTGCGCGACCTTGTCCGAAAGAATGGCGACGTTGGTCACTTCCGAGCCCGTGCCGGCGGTGGTGGGGATGGCGATCAGCGGCGGGCCTTTACGCGGCACCTGGTCGACGCCGAACAGATCCTCCAGCGCGCCGTGGTAACCGGCATACGCCGCCACACTTTTGGCGATGTCGATGGCACTGCCGCCGCCGAGGCCAATCAAGCCGTCATGCCCGCCTTCGCGGTACACGCGCATGCAATCTTCGACGATGGCGATTTCCGGGTCCGGCAGTACACGGTCGAAAATCTCGTACTCGCGCCCGCCCAATTGGCACAGCGCCAGCTCGACGGTACCGGACTTGACCAGCGCGGCGTCGGTGACGATCAGCGGATTATCGATATCGAGGCGAGTGAGTTCGGCCGCCAGTTGCTCGATGGCTCCGGCGCCGGTGATCAGTTTGTGAGCGATTTTGAACTGGGAAAGACTCATCGTGCGCAGCCTCTTATAGATGTGGGAGCTGGGCACAAGATTAGCTGGGGATTTGGGGTTGTCTGCTATTCAGGATGTGAATGACCCAAACATCTGAACACAACACAAATCAAAATGTGGGAGCGAGCCTGCTCGCGAATACGGTGTCTGGTTCAACTGATATGCCAGCTGACACACCGCTTTCGCGAGCAGGCTCGCTCCCACAGGGGGAATAGCGCGGATCCTTAAACCTGTGCGGTACGCAGTTTCTCACTCCGCCCACGCAACCATTCCAGGGTCAGCAGCAGGATGACCGAGAAGGCGATGAGCAACGTGGCTGCAGCGGCAATCGTCGGGCTGAGGTTCTCGCGAATCCCGCTAAACATCTGCCGAGGCAAAGTAGCCTGTTCAGGCCCCGCGAGAAACAGCGTCACCACCACTTCATCAAACGACGTCGCAAAAGCAAACAGCGCGCCGGAAATCACCCCCGGTGCAATCAGCGGCAGGGTCACGCGACGGAATGCCGTCAACGGCGAAGCGCCAAGGCTCGCGGCGGCACGCACCAGGTTATGGTTAAACCCCTGCAACGTCGCCGAAACCGTGATGATCACAAATGGCACACCCAGCACCGCATGCACCACGATCAGAGAAAAGAAGCTGTTGCCCAGGCCCAGCGGCGCGAAGAACAGATAACTCGCCACGCCGATGATCACCACCGGCACGACCATCGGCGAAATCACCAGCGCCATCACCAGCGCCTTGCCGGGGAAGTCGCCACGGGTCAGGCCGATGGCCGCCAGCGTACCGAAGATCATCGCCAGCACGGTCGCGGCCGGGGCGACGATGATGCTGTTCTTCAGGGCGCGCATCCACTCGGCCGAAGCGAAGAAGTCCTGATACCACTGCAGCGAGAAACCCTGCAGCGGGTACACCAGAAAACTGCCCGAGTTGAACGAGAGCGGAATGATCACCAGCACCGGCAGAATCAGGAACAACAGAATCAAGCCGCAGAGGATCCGCAAGCTGTAGAACCACACCCGTTCGATGGGCGACATGTAAGGACTCAGCATTTCAAACTCCCCTTAGCTCAGGCGCAGGCGACTGGCGCCCACCAGCCAGCTGTAGATCAGATAAAGCACCACGGTCGCCAGCAGCAACAAGCCGCCCAGCGCAGTGGCCATGCCCCAGTTGATGCTGGTGTTGGTGTAGAACGCGACGAAGTAGCTGACCATTTGATCGTTCGGGCTGCCGAGCAGCGCCGGGGTGATGTAGTAGCCGATGGCGAGGATGAACACCAACAGGCAGCCGGCGCCGACGCCTGCATACGTCTGCGGGAAGTACACCCGCCAGAAACTCGCGAACGGGTGGCAGCCAAGGGAAATCGCGGCGCGCATGTAGGTTGGCGAGATGCCTTTCATCACGCTGTAGATCGGCAGGATCATGAACGGCAGCAGAATGTGCACCATCGAGATGTACACGCCGGTGCGGTTGAACACCAGTTCCAGCGGCTTATCGATGATGCCCATCGCCATCAGCCCGCTGTTGATGAGGCCGCCCGATTGCAGCAACACAATCCACGCCGCCACTCGCACCAGAATCGAAGTCCAGAATGGCAGCAACACCAGAATCATCAGCAGGTTGCTCTGACGCGACGGCAGGTTCGCCAGCAAGTATGCCAACGGATACGCCAGCACCAGGCAAATCACAGTGATGACCAGACCCATCCAGAAGGTACGGGCGAAGATGTCGAGGTAGATCGCCTGGTCCGGGGTGGCCGGGGCGATTTCGCCGAGGTCGTCGATACGGTGATCGACTGACGCCAGCAAGTAATACGGGGTGATGCTACTGGTGTTGCGCTTGACCGCTTGCCAGTAGGCCGGATCGCCCCAGCGTTCATCGAGGGCTTCGAGCGCTTCTTTATAAGAGGCCGGTTCGCTGGCGAATGGCAACGCCCGGGCAGTTTTGGTCAGCAGGCTGCGATAGCCGGCCAACTCCATGTTCAAGCGCTTGGACAAATCGCCCAAGGTCTGGTTTTTTCGCGCCTCGGCGAGGTCTTCACTCGCCGCTTTATAGACGGGTTCAGCGGGTAGGCCACGGCCGTCCCAACTGGCGATGGCCGCCACGGTGCGCGGCAGGCCGCCGACCACTTCCGGGTTACCGACGCTTTTGTAGAGCAGCGCCACGATCGGCACCAGAAACACCAGCAGCAGGAAAATCACCAGCGGCGCAATCAGCGCCTGCGCTTTCCAGCGGTTGACCCGCTCGGCGCGCTTGAGCTTCTGCTTCAAGGTGGGGCTGGCGCCCTCGTTCAGGGGAACGGCGATGGCCATGACGTACTCCGCAAATCTTTGATCGTTACAGAGGTGGCGAACCACCTCTGTTGTGTTGGAACACAGCTACCTGTGGGAGCGAGCCTGCTCGCGAAGAGGCCATCACATTCAACATCTATGCTGGCCGATCTACCGCTTTCGCGAGCAGGCTCGCTCCCACAGGGGTAGGCAAGCCCACCATCACCAGGCCTTGCTTATTTCGCCGCCCAGGAATTGAAGCGCTGTTCCAGTTGCTCGCCGTTGTCAGCCCAGAAGCTGACGTCGATCTGCACCTGGTTGGCGATGTTTTCCGGCGTGGTCGGCATGTCTTTCAGGACGTCCTTGGCCAGCAGCGGCACGGCTTGAGTGTTGGCCGGGCCGTAGGCGATGTTTTCCGAGTAGGTCTTCTGCTGCTGCGGCTGTACCGAGAAGGCGATGAATTTCTTCGCCGCTTCCGCACGCTTGGCGTCCAGACCTTTCGGGATGGCCCATGCGTCGAAGTCGTAGATGCCGCCGTTCCACACCACTTTCAGGTTGGATTCTTTCTGCACCGCAGCAATCCGACCGTTGTAGGCCGAGCTCATGACCACGTCACCGGAAGCGAGATATTGCGGCGGCTGCGCGCCGGCCTCCCACCACTGGATGCTTGGCTTCAGCTCATCGAGTTTCTTGAACGCGCGATCCTGACCGCCCTTGCTGGCCAGTTCCTTGTAGACGTCTTTCGGCGCCACGCCGTCGGCCATCAAGGCGAACTCGAGAGTGTACTTGGCACCTTTGCGCAGGCCACGCTTGCCCGGGAATTTCTTGGTGTCCCAGAAATCGACCCAACTGGTTGGCGCGGCTTTCAGCTTGTCGGCGTTGTACGCGAGCACGGTGGACCATACGAAGAAACCTACGCCGCACGGCTGGATCGCGCCTTTGACGTAGTCTTCGGTCTTGCCGAACAGCGCAGGATCCAGTGGCTCGAACATGTCTTCGTCGCAGCCACGGGACAGTTCTGGCGACTCAACTTCCACCAGATCCCACGACACGCTTTTGGTGTCGACCATGGCTTTGACCTTGGCCATTTCACCGTTGTACTCGCCAGCAACGATCTTGCCGTTGCCCGCCGCTTCCCACGGTGCATAGAAGGCTTTGACTTGCGCAGCCTTGTTCGCCCCGCCAAACGACACCACGGTCAAATCCGGGCCAGCAGCCATTGCGCTTGCCGCACCCATCAGGCCCAGGGTAAGGGCGGTGAACTTCAGGGATCTCAACATTTATTGTTCTCTCCACGTGCAGGGTTGGTGTTGGTATTGCCGGGGCGATCAGTTCGCCTCTAAAAGAGGATCAAGCGCGCGAACGTGCTCGACCTGCCAGCCAAGCGGAACCACGTCGCCGACGCTGAGCCCTGGATCGAGCTCGGCAATCGGTTGTTTCACGAAGAAGTCGGTCTTGCCGCAGACTTCCAGGCGCACCCGGACGTGGTCGCCCAGATAGATGAATTCCGCCACCCTCCCTGAGAAGCGGTTAACGCATTGATCACTCGAACCGTTGAGGCTGACGCGTTCCGGACGGATCGAAAGGGTCACCGGCTCGCCGGTCTGGCCGACGTTTACCGCCAGCGCCTCGACCTTCTCGCCACGACCCAACTCGACCACGCAGCGCTCGCCGTTCTGGCTGAGCAACCGGCCGTTGAGGCGGTTGTTCTCACCGATGAAGTTGGCGACGAAGGTGTTTTTCGGTTCTTCGTAGAGGCTGCGCGGCGGCGCAATCTGCTGGATTTCGCCCTGATGGAACACGGCCACGCGGTCGGACATGGTCAGTGCTTCGCCCTGATCGTGGGTCACGTAGACCACGGTCACGCCGAGGCGCTGATGCAGGTGTTTGATTTCCATCTGCATGTGTTCACGCAGTTGTTTGTCGAGGGCGCCGAGGGGTTCGTCCATCAGCACCAGTTGCGGTTCGAACACCAACGCGCGGGCCAGCGCCACACGTTGCTGCTGGCCGCCGGACAACTGCGCCGGATAACGCTGGGCGAAGGCATCGAGCTGGACCATGCTCAGGACTTTTTTCACCTTGTCGCTGACGTCGCTCTTGTTCAGCCCGCGCACGCTCAACGGGAACGCGAGGTTTTCGGCCACGGTCATGTGCGGGAACAAGGCATAGTTCTGGAACACCATGCCGATGTCGCGCTTGTGCGGCGGCACGTTGTTGATCGAGCGACCGGCCAGCAGAATTTCACCGGCGGTCGGGGTTTCGAAACCGGCGAGCATCATCAGGCTGGTGGTCTTGCCGGAACCGGACGGCCCGAGCAGGGTGAGGAATTCGCCTTTGCGAATGTCCAGGTTGAGGTCTTTGACGATCAGGTTCTCGCCGTCGTAGCTTTTCTGCACTCCACGAAAGCTGACCAGTACATCACTGGCTCCTGCGCTTGTATCGACCTGGCTCATACCCACACCTTTGTTGTTGATGACTGCTTGTGTATCCAGCCTAGTGGCTGGCGGCAGCCACGCAAATCGGGGCGCAGGAGAGAATCGCCTCAGCCGTATGGAAGGTTGGGGGTAGGGATCGCCCTACAAGGATGGCGCGCATTGGCAAGCGAGCCAAGAGCGACAAGCTGCGAGCCGCAAGAACCAGCAAAAGCGGCTGTCGCTAACAGATATGCCCACACACCCCCCTGGTAGGAGCTGCCGAAGGCTGCGATCTTTTGATCTTGTTTTTTAAGATCAAGATCAAAAGATCGCAGCCTTCGGCAGCTCCTACAGAGGATCGCGTTCAGGTCAGAGAAGTTTGTGTTCCATCGCGTACTTCACCAGTTCCGCCAGTGAAGTGATATTGAGCTTCTGCATCAGCCGCGCCTTGTGCGTGCTGATGGTTTTACTGCTCAGGGCCAGTTGCTGGGCGATGTCGTTGACGTTGGCGCCCTGGGCCAGGCGCTCGAACACCGAGAACTCGCGTTCGGACAACAGCGAATGCAACGGCCGCGAATCCGTCAGGCCGACTTCAAAGACCATGCGGTCAGCCAGATCCGGATCGATATAACGCCCGCCCGCCGCAACTTTACGAATGGCAGTGAGCAGCAGCGCCGGATCACTGTCCTTGGTCGCGTAACCCGCGGCGCCGATCTTTAGCGCACGTGCGGCCATTTGCGCTTCGTCGTGCATCGACAGCACCAGAATCGCTGGCGGATTATTCAGCGCGCGGATTCGCGGTATCGCTTCCAGTCCGTTGACCCCGGGCATGGAGATGTCGAGCAAGACCACTTCGCACGGCACATGGCGCAGGGTTTCGAGCAATTGTTCGCCATTGCTCGCCTCCCCCACCACCAGCAGATCCTTGGCCAGGCCGATCAATTGCTTGATGCCTTCGCGGACGATGGTGTGGTCTTCGGCTACCAGTACTCGGATCACGTTCTTCTCCACTTCAAAATTCACGAGCAGGCTCGCTCCCTCAGGGAAATGCATTCCAACGTAGGAGCGCGCCTGCTCGCGAAGAGGCCAGCATCAACACCACTCAACCATCAGGCTTCATCCACCGGCACCCACACCATCAGACTGGTGCCTTCCCCCGGCTCACTTTCAAGCGCAAACCGCCCGCCCATGATCAGCACCCGCTCACGTATGCCTACCAAACCAAACGAAGTCGGCCGACCAGCAGCGGCGACAAATCCTACGCCATCATCGCTGACTGTCAGACACAATTCGTCGCCTGCCAGCACCAGCGTCAGTTCCACAGTATGCGCCTGGGCATGACGCATCACATTGGTCAGCGCCTCTTGCAGGATCCGGAACAAACCAATCGCCTTGGCATCACTGAGCGGTGGCAGATTGTCCGGTACCTGCACCAGGCACGGAATCTGCGTCCGCGCTTCGAATCTTCGCGCCTGCCACTCGATTGCCGAGGCAATCCCGGCATCGAGAATCGGCGGCCGCAACGCGGTCGCCACATCGCGCACCAGCTGAAACAGCTGGGCGATCAGGCGTTTCATGCTGTTCAGCCGCTCGTGCAGACCCGGATCGAGTTGCGCGTAGGCCAATTCGCACATCGATGTCTCCAGCTTCAGCACCGTGAGCATTTGCCCCAACTCGTCGTGTACCTCGCGGGCGATCCGCGCCTTCTCTTCCTCGCGCACGCTTTCAAGGTGCGCCGACAGTTCGCGCAGTTGCTCGCGCGATGACGCCAGTTCCAGCTCGATGCGCTTGCTCTCGGTGATGTCCCAGACAATGCCGTCCCAGACATAAGCGCCATCTTCAAGCTGTCGGGTGATCGCCTTGATTTCGGCCCAACGCTGCACCCCTTGGCGCGTGAGGATTCGCCCCTGCCACGACCAGTCGCTATCGGTGTCCAGCGCCTGATCCTGGGTCTGGTGATAACTGGCCTTGTCGTCCGGATGCACCAGACTGCGCAGGCCCATGTCACGGTGAGCGATGGCCGCAGGGGCATAACCGACCAGACTTTCGCTGCCCTCGGATATATAGGCAAAGTCGATTTGCCCGGTGACCGGCGCCCGCTCCAGACGGAACACCAGCCCCGGCACGTTGGCGGCGATGCCTTGCAGTCGCGCCTCGCTTTCCTGCAACGCGGCCAGTGCACGACGACGGTCGGTGACGTCGGTGAGGTAAACGACCAGATATTCGCTGTCACGAAAGCGCAAGAAACTCAGCGACACGTCCGCTGGCAAAACACTGCCATCCGCGCGCACGCAACTGGTTTCGAAACTCTGCGGCCCTTCTTCACTGGCTCGCGCGCGTTTCCACAGGTTGAGCCAACGGTCCATGTGCAGGCCCGGTTCGAAGTCGATCAACGGCCGTTCGATCAGCCCACCCGAGGGGTAACCGAGCATGTTTTCTGCAGCCCGATTGGCGTACCGCACGTGGCTGTCCCAGTTGACCCAAAGAATGCCGACGGTGCTTTGATCGATGGAAAACTGCGTCAGCCGCAAGGCTTCTTCGCTGGCTGCGCGCAGGGCAATGTCTTCGCGGGCGGCGAGCAGACGCTGTTCGAGACTGCGCTGCTGACGCCGCTGCCAGAACACAATCGCCATGCAACTGAGCAACATGACGGCGAACAACAGACTGAGGTTCTGCCAAAACCCAGGCGAGTCCGACAACCTCGGATACTTGGGTTGCAGCCATTGATTGTGCAGGCGTTCCAGATCCTTGGCCGGGATCGCACGCAATGCGCTCTGGACGATACCCGCCAGCTGCGGCCAATCGCGCCGCGAAGCCACGCGCAGCAGTTGCGGCAGACCGATGTCGCCAACCACCACCAGTTCGGCGAACTCCGGTTCCACTGACAGCCGACCGAGCTGCGCTTCATCGACCACCGCGTAAGAGGCCTGCTGACTCAACAACAGCTGCAACGCCTGACGCTCCAGCGGCACGCCTTGCAGGTTCAGATGCGGATAGTTGCCGCGCAAATAGTCGGCAGTAGTACTCGGCATGCGCACGGCGACGCGGGTCTGGCCGTCGAGCTTTTCCAGATCCACCACGCCGCTGGCCTTCTGATCGCTGACCACCAGTTGCGGCACGCGCATGTACGGATCGGAAAACTGCCACAGGCGCAGCGCACTGGGTGTCTGGGTCAGCCCTGGGGCGATATCGACTTCGCCATCGCGCACCGCCGCTTCCAATTGCGCCAGATCCTGAAAATTGCGCCAGCTCAGCTCAACATTGAGTGCCTGGGCGAGCAACTTCATCAGTTCGACATTGGCCCCGGACAACCGCTGCAAGCGTCGGTCGTATTGCGCGTACGGTGCCTGCAACACCAGGCCGACGCGCAATTCGTTGTGCTGCGCGAGCCATTGCTGCTCACTCGCCGACAATTGCGCAACGTGCGCCGGTGGCGCAGGCGCCGCCCAGCCCATCAAGGGAAACCACAAACAGCCGATAACCCACAGGCAGTGAAATCGCTTCATTGAAGTCTCTTGAACTGACAAATTCTGACCAACCCATTAGGCTGCCGGGATACTTTCTGGCCTGGAATAACCGATGTCCTCTGTTTACCGCCTGGCAATGCCAGCATTGTGCCTGTCGCTGATCCTGCCTTGTGCGTTTTCCGTCAACGCCGCCGATCCGGCCCCGGCCGCTGCAGCGGAAAAACCCGCTGAAGAAAAACCGGCCGAACGTCAGCCACTGCTTGAGCGTAGTCAGGAAGAAGCTGCAGCACTTGAACGTAAAGTGCCGGCGCAAGAACAGCAACAGTTGCAGGCGGCCAGCGAGACCTTCCTGGCCCTGTGGAAACCGGCCAACACCGCCGATCCCAAAGGCGCAGTGATTATCGTCCCGGGCGCGGGCGAGACCGCTGACTGGCCTCAAGCAATCGGCCCTTTGCGGCAGAAGTTGCCGAACGCCGAGTGGAGCAGCCTGAGTATTACCCTGCCCGATCTGCAAAGCGATGCGGTCGCGCCGCGGGTAGTCGAAGCCGCAGCGGCGCCGAAAGCGCCGGAAACTGGCAGTAAGGATGCCACCACGGCGCAACCCATCGAACAGGCCGCAGGCGGTGAAGCGGAAGTCGCCGATCAAGTGGTGGCCGAGACGACTGAAGAACAGTCCAAAGCCGATGCCGAACGGATCTTCGCGCGGATCGACGCAGCCATTGCCTACGCCGAACAGCAGAGCGCGCGAAGCATCGTTGTGCTCGGCCACGGCACCGGCGCCTATTGGGCAGCGCGTTACCTGAGCGAGCGGCAGACAGCGCAGGTGGAGAAATTCGTCATGGTCGACGCGCAGGCACCGGCCAAGGCCAAACCGCCACTGGCGGAACTGACGCCAACGCTGAAGCTGCCGACGGCGGATATCTTCTATATGGATAAACCACTGGATCGCCATGCGGCGTTGGAGCGTATGCAAGCGAGCAAGCGTTTGAAGACCCCGGCATTCAGCCAGGTGGCGCTGAGGGCATTGCCGGATAACAAGGCCGAGCAGGAACAGTTGTTCCGTCGGGTGCGCGGCTGGTTGAATCCGCAGACTCCGGACTGACCAAAGCAAAAGCAAAAGATCGCAGCCTTCGGCAGCTCCTACAGGGTGTACATCAATCCCATGTAGGAGCTGCCGAAGGCTCGGGCCGCGATCGGACGATCTTTTGACCTTAAAAATGCCTAACGAAAATCCCGCCGCTCACGAATCAACGTATAGGCACTGTGCAGTTCCCGAGTCCTATCGGTCGCCTCACGCACCTGCGCAGGGGTCGCGCCGCTGCCAGCGATCTTGTCCGGATGATGACGACTGAGCAGTCGTCGATAAGCCCGTTTGATCTGCGCCGGCTCGCTGCTCGCCGAGACGCCGAGCAAACGCATCGCTTGCTGATAAGTCACCGCTGCACTGACGATGGGCCGCTTACCCGGTTCGTAATCGCTGGCCAGCGCTTGCACCTGCTGAGGCGTCCAGCCCAGCCACTTGCCCCACTGCGCCAACAACTCGCGCTCACTGACGCCGGCCCGGCCGTCAGCCCAGACCATGCGCCAACAGGCACGCAACACGCCTTCGGTAGCATGGGGTTGCGCACTCAGACGCCGCAGATACCCGCGCAGATTATCGCCACCCGACTTACCGCGATTGAACGCAGCGATCGCGCGACGCATTGCCGGCTCGCTCATTTCCAGCGCGCGCATCTCGTTACGTGCCTGCTGAATATGCCCGTCCCTGACTTGCCCGTCGCTCTTGGCCAGACGTCCGAGCAACACAAACAGCAGTTCGTCGTTGCGCAACATCGGCCGGCCGCCGAGCTTTTCCCTTAAATGCCCCCAGCTCTGCAAGTGCAGACGCCGATCCAGCGCCTGCCCCAACAACGCCCCAAGCATGGCCCCCGGAATGCTGGCGATTGCAAAACCCGCCCCGGCTCCAATCAGAGTCCCTGGCCACAACATATCAGCGACTCGCTTCTATCAAGGTTTCAGCTTCGGCCAGACGCTCATGCGTACCGACATCCACCCAATGACCTTTCAGGCGCTCGCCCGTCACCTCACCGTCCGCCATGGCTTTGCGCAGGAGCGGCGCCAGTTTGAAAGCCCCGTCCGCGCAGCCATCGAACAACTGCGGATGCAGCACGGCGATGCCGCTGTAGGTCAGCGTCGCCACGTTCGGTTGGCCGTCGATGACCTGCCCCTCCACCAACGAAAAATCGCCGGTCGGGTGATGCGCCGGGTTATCCGCCAGTACCAGATGCGCCAGACCGTTGATCGGCTGATGCAGCACGCTGAAGTCGTAATCGGTCCAGATATCACCGTTGACCACCAGAAACGCATCGTCGCCAAGCAACGGCAGCGCGCGGAAAATTCCGCCGCCGGTCTCCAGCGGCTCACCTTCCGGCGAGTACTGGATGCTCAAGCCAAACTGCGAACCGTCTCCCAGATAATCCTCGATCTGCTGACCGAGCCAGGCGTGATTGATCACGATTTCGTTGAAGCCGGCCGCCGCGAGGGCGCGCAGGTGGTATTCGATCAGCGGAACGCCGCCGGCACGCACCAGCGGTTTCGGAGTGGTCAGGGTCAGCGGGCGCATGCGCTCGCCTTTGCCTGCCGCCAGAATCATGGCCTTCATGCCGTCGCTCCGCCACGCAGGCTGGTAAACAGCGCTTGCAGTTCTGCCAGTTCGGGACGCCGAGCGATCACTGCTTCTATATAGGAGAAGAAACGCGGCACATCGGCGAGGTAGCGTGGCTTGCCATCGCGATGGCAAATCCGCGCGAAGATGCCGATGACTTTCAGGTGGCGCTGCACGCCCATGAGGTCGCTGGCGCGCAGGAAGTCTTCGAAGTCCGGCTGCACCGGTATGTTCAGCGCCGAGGCTTGCTGCCAGTAGCTTTCCAGCCAGCCGCGTACGCGCTCTTCAGGCCAGCTGAGGAAGGCGTCCTTGAACAGGCAGGTCACGTCGTAGGTGACCGGGCCATAGACCGCGTCCTGAAAATCCAGCACGCCGGGGTTCGGCTCGCTGAGCATCAGGTTGCGCGGCATGTAGTCGCGGTGCACCAGCACTTTGGGCTGCGCCAGCGCACTGTCGATCAACAAGTCGCTGATGCGCTGCCACTGCTGCTGTTGGGTCGAATCGAGTTCGACGCCCAGTTCACGCTTCACGTACCACTCGGGGAACAGTTCCAGCTCGCGGCGCAGCAATGCAACGTCGTAACTCGGCAGCGGCGCGACCATCGGCAACTGCTGAAAAGCCAGCAGCGCCTGCAAGGCATCGCTGAACAATGCGTCGGCATTTTCGCTGTCGATCACGTCCAGATAAGTCTTGTTGCCCAGGTCATTGAGCAAAAGAAATCCACGTTCGAGGTCTTCGGCATAAATTTTTGGCACATTTATTCCGGATTTCGCCAGCAAAAAAGCGATATCCACGAACGGTTTGCAGTTTTCCTGGGGGGGCGGCGCGTCCATCACGACGAAACTGCGACCCTCGCCTTCCCAACGGAAGTAACGGCGGAAACTCGCGTCGCTACTGGCCGCGGTCAACGTGGCCGGGGGCACGGCGCCCCAGCCCTGATCTGCAAACAGGATTGCCAACTGCTCATCGAGCCAAACTTTCAGGTGTTGCAAGCGTACATCTTGGTCAGGCATTGCAAGGGTCTCCGACGGCGCTAGCCGTCAAGCGGGTCATGCTTTATTATCCAGCATCTTTTTCAGACCATCGAGAGGCGTGCGGCCCACCACCGCGGGCAGATGGCACGCAGGAAGCCCGGACTAATAAGATGGCATTGAAATCCCCCGCGTTTCGTAAAAAATTTCCATTGTTGGTAACCGGCAGTCTGCTGGCTATGCAACCTCTGGCCAGTCAATTCGTTGTTGCCGCCGAGCAGTATGACTGCTCCGTATCGGCTACGGGTGGTTGGGACTGTGCGCCCAAGACGTCGGCGGCTGCATTGCCACCACGTCCAGTGCATGACGGCAGTGCCGTCAGCGCCACCGGCGATGCCCCGAGCGATAAAGGTTCGGTTGCCGACAATGGCGCCAAGCCAACGCTGGTCACCGAAGCCAAAGGCCGTGGGTTGAAATCCCGTAGCGAAGACTTCAGTCACCTCGACTGGGTTCCGCGCGAGAAGCTCACCGCCGCCCAACTGGCCGAAACCGGCCCGTACTGCTCCGGTGCCTACATCGAACCCACTCGTCCTGGCATGAATGACAAGACGAGCAAAAGCGATGCTCCGACCTTTATCGGCGCAAAAGCTTCGCGCTATAACACCGATGATCAAGTTGGTACGCTGGCCGGTGATGTCGTCCTGCGTCAGGGCAGCATGCAGGTCGAGTCCGACGAGGCCAGCCTGTATCAGGCCGAGAGCCGCGCCGAACTCAATGGCGATGTGCGTATCCGTGATAACGGCGCTCTGATCGTCGGCGACCATGCCGACGTGCAGCTCGACACCGGTGAAGCCAAGGTCGACAACGCCGAATACGTGATGCACAAATCGCGCATTCGCGGTAGCGCCCTGTACGCCAAGCGTGCAGAGAACGCGATCATCCGCTTGAAGGACGGCACGTACACCACGTGCGAACCGAACAGCAACGCCTGGCAGCTCAAGGGCAACAACATCACCTTGAACCCGGCCACCGGCTTCGGCACCGCGACCAACGTGACGCTGCGCGTAAAAGACATTCCGATTCTGTACACGCCGTACATCTACTTCCCGATCGATGACCGTCGCCAGTCCGGCTTCCTGCCGCCGACCATTGGCACCAGCACCGATACCGGCTTCACACTGGTGACTCCGTACTACTTCAACCTGGCGCCGAACTACGACGCCACGTTGTATCCGCGCTACATGAGCAAGCGTGGCATGTTGGTGGAAGGCGAGTTCCGTTACCTGACCAAGTCGAGTGAAGGCCAGTTCGGCGCTGCTTACCTGAATGATGACGACACCGAGCGCAGCAAGCAGACCGATTACGAAAAAACCCGCTACATGTACAACTGGCAGCACAAGGGCGGTCTCGACTCCCGCGTGCTCACCCAGGTGGATTACACCAAGATCAGCGATCCGTATTACTTCCAGGATCTGGAAACTGATCAGATTGGCGTGAAGTCCAGCGACTTCGTGAATCAGCAGGGTTCGGTCACCTATCGTGGCGACAATTACACCGCACGCTTGAATGCTCAGCAGTACCAATTGGCCACTGTTTCGAACATCACACCGTATGGTCGTCTGCCGCAGATCACCTTCAATGGTCAGCTGCCGTATCATCCGGAAGGTTTGAATTTCGATTACGAGACCGAGATTGTGCGGTTTGATCGTGATCTGAAAACTGGCAATTTCATCGACGAAGATGGGAATGTGGCGCCACGTCTGGATACCAACATTCGTGGCCTGGACCGTGCCAACGGCGATCGTCTGAATCTGAAGCCTGGCGTCAGCCTGCCGATGAACTGGACTTATGGCTTCCTGAAGCCATCGCTCAAGTATCAGTACACCCAGTATCAGCTTGATCTGGATGGTAAGGGCAAGAGCGACATCGCCGGGCAAACCGCGGAGCAGAACAAGCTCAACGGCACTTTCGACAGCAACCAAAACCGTGGCGTACCAATCGCCAGCATCGACAGCGGTCTGTATTTCGACCGCAACACGTCGTACTTCGGCAAAAATTACCGCCAGACACTGGAACCACGCCTGTTCTACCTCTATGTACCTGAGGTCGACCAGGAAGACATTCCAGTATTCGACACCAGCGAATACACCTTCAACTATGCCTCACTGTTCCGTGACAACCGCTTCTCCGGCTCCGACCGTGTCGGCGACGAGAACAAACTGTCGCTGGGCGTGACCAGCCGCTGGATCGAAGACGACGGCTTCGAGCGTCAACGCATCAGCGTTGGCCAGGCGTTGTATTTCAAGGACCGCAAGGTTCAACTGCCGGGCATCGCATTTAACGATCGTGACGACGCAAAATCCGATGTATCGCCGTACGCGCTGGAATACGAATACCGCTGGAACCGCGATTGGCGCACCACGGCCGACTACAACTGGGATCCGGACAGCCGCAGCCCGCGTTCGGGCAGCGCGATGTTCCACTACCAGCCTGAAGATAACCCGAACAAGGTCATCAACGTCGGCTATCGCTATCGCAATGACCAGGTTCGTTACGACCAAACCACCGGTAAATGGACCGTGGGTGGTGGCGACTACGGCACCCCAGGCCAGCCTGGCTACGTGAAGGACTACTACAAAATCCAGCAGCATGACTTCTCGGTCATCTGGCCGATCGTTCCACAGTGGAATGCGATCAGCCGCTGGCAGTACGACTACAACCGTAACCGTACCCTGGAAGCCTTCGGTGGTTTCGAGTACGACAACTGCTGCTGGAAATTGCGCCTGATCAACCGTTACTGGGTTTCCTACGACGAATTCAGTCAGGAAGCTCCGCAAAACGAAAAAGGCGACCATGGCGTCTTCCTCCAAATTGTTCTGAAGGGACTCGGCGGCCTCACTGGCGCCAAAGTAGAGAGCTTCCTCGACAAAGGCATCCAAGGTTATCGTGAACGTGAAGACCAAGCTTTCTGATTGTCTGCGCCCGCTGATGCTGGGCGCGCTGTTCCTGGGTACTGCGGCCAACGCCGCAGTACAGTCCATCGATAAAGTGGTTGCGATCGTCGACAACGACGTGGTCATGCAGAGCCAACTGGACCAACGCGTCCACGAAGTTCAGCAGACCATCGCCAAGCGTGGTGGCGGCTCGCCGCCGCCGGGCGTTCTGGATCAGCAGGTGCTCGAACGCCTGATCGTCGAGAACCTGCAACTGCAGATTGGCGAACGTTCCGGCATTCGCATCACCGATGAAGAACTGAACCAGGCGGTTGGTACCATCGCCCAGCGCAACAACATGAGCGTGGATCAGTTCCGCGCTGCTCTGGCTCGCGACGGTCTGTCTTATGACGACGCCCGTGACCAGATCCGCCGCGAGATGATCATCAGCCGTGTGCGTCAGCGCCGTGTAGCCGAACGCATTCAGGTGTCGGAGCAGGAAGTGAAGAACTTCCTCGCCTCCGATCTGGGCAAGATGCAACTGTCCGAAGAACTGCACCTGGCCAACATCCTGATTCCGACCCCGGAAAGCGCCAACTCTGAAGCGATTCAGAACGCCGCGCGTCAGGCCATGGAGGTTTACCAGCAGCTCAAGCAAGGCGCTGACTTCGGTCAGATGGCCGTGGCCAAGTCTGCCAGCGACAACGCACTGGAAGGCGGCGACATGGGCTGGCGTAAAGCCGCACAATTGCCACCTCCGTTCGATCGCGAACTGAGCAGCATGGCCGTCGGCGACATCACTCAGCCTGCACGCACTCCGGGTGGTTTCATCATCCTGAAGCTGCTGGCCAAGCGTGGTGGCGAAAGCCAGATGCGCGATGAAGTGCATGTGCGCCACATTTTGGTCAAGCCAAGCCCGATCCGCGACGAAGCCAAGACCAAAGCACTGGTCCAGTCGTTGTATGAGCGCATCAGCGCCGGTGAAGATTTCGCTGAACTGGCGAAGAGCTACTCGGAAGACCCGGGTTCCGCCCTTAACGGCGGCGACCTGAACTGGATCGACCCGAACGTACTGGTTCCGGAATTCCGTCAAGTGATGGCCAATACCCCACAAGGTCAGCTGTCCAAGCCGTTCCAGACCCAATACGGCTGGCACGTTCTGGAAGTCCTTGGCCGTCGCGCCACCGACAGCACCGAACAGGCCCGCGAGCAGCAAGCAATGACCGTACTGCGTAACCGCAAATACGACGAAGAGCTGCAAACCTGGTTGCGTCAGATCCGTGACGAAGCGTACGTAGAGATCAAACTCCCTGGTGCAGACCAGGCAGCGCAGTGAAACCCAAGCGTTTCGCGCTGACACCCGGCGAACCAGCCGGCATCGGCCCCGACCTGTGCCTGCTGCTCGCCTCGCAAGTCCAGCCACACCCCCTGATTGCCATCACCAGCCGCGACCTGCTCCTTGAGCGGGCCGCGCAGCTGGGGCTGGCCGTCAATCTGCTGGAAGTCGGGCCGAATCACTGGCCTGATGCTCCGGCACCGGCTAACAGTCTCTATGTCTGGGATACACCGCTCAGCGCACCTGTGGCCGCCGGACAACTGGACAAGGCCAATGCCGCTTTCGTCCTCGAGACCCTGACCCGCGCCGGCAACGGCTGCCTCAACGGCGACTTCGCCGGCATGATCACCGCGCCCGTCCACAAGGGCGTGATCAACGAGTCGGGTATCGCGTTTTCCGGACACACCGAATTTCTGGCTGACCTGACCCATACCTCCCTGGTGGTGATGATGCTTGCCACGCATGGTTTGCGCGTAGCTCTGGTCACCACTCACCTGCCCCTGCGCGAGATTGCCGATGCAATAACGCCGGAGCGGCTGGAGCGGGTCACGCGGATTCTGCACGCCGACCTGCAGGAAAAATTCGGCATTGCCCAGCCTCGCATTCTGGTGTGCGGGCTCAACCCGCACGCCGGTGAAGGCGGACATCTGGGCCATGAAGAAATCGACATCATCGAACCTACATTAGAGCGCCTGCGCGGCGAGGGCATGGACCTTCGTGGCCCGCTGCCAGCCGACACTCTGTTTACCCCCAAATATCTGGAGCACTGCGATGCAGTGCTGGCGATGTACCACGACCAGGGCCTGCCCGTGCTGAAGTACAAAGGCTTCGGCGCCGCGGTCAACGTGACCCTGGGCCTGCCGATCATCCGTACTTCGGTTGACCACGGCACCGCCCTCGATCTGGCTGGCAGCGGCAAGATCGACACCGGCAGCCTGCAAGTCGCCCTGGAAACCGCCTACCAGATGGCCGAGACCCGTTTATGACCGAGCAATACCAACACAAGGCGCGCAAACGCTTTGGCCAGAACTTCCTGCACGATGCCGGCGTCATCGACCGCATTCTGCGCTCCATCAGCGCCAAGCCTACAGATCGCCTGCTGGAGATCGGCCCGGGCCAGGGCGCGTTGACCGCCGGCCTGCTGAACTCCGGTGGGCAACTGGACGTGGTGGAACTGGACAAGGATCTGATCCCGATCCTCAACCAGCAGTTTGCCGGCAAGAGCAATTTCAACCTGCATCAAGGCGATGCGCTGAAGTTCGACTTCAATACGCTCAACGCCGAGCCGAACAGTCTGCGTGTGGTTGGCAACCTGCCGTACAACATCTCCACGCCGCTGATTTTCCACCTGCTGAACAACGCCGGCATCATTCGCGACATGCACTTCATGCTGCAGAAGGAAGTGGTCGAGCGCCTGGCCGCAGGCCCTGGTGGTGGTGACTGGGGTCGTCTGTCGATCATGGTTCAGTACCATTGCCGCGTCGAACATCTGTTCAACGTCGGACCGGGCGCGTTCAATCCGCCGCCGAAGGTCGATTCGGCCATCGTTCGTCTGGTGCCGCACGCGGTACTGCCGCACCCGGCCAAGGATCATCGTTTGCTGGAGCGCGTCGTGCGCGAAGCCTTCAACCAGCGCCGCAAGACTCTGCGTAACACGCTCAAGCAATTAATGAGCAATGCCGAGATCGAAGCCGCCGGTGTCGATGGCAGCCTGCGCCCGGAACAACTCGACCTGGCGGCCTTCGTGCGCTTGGCCGACAAGCTCAGCGAGCAAGTCCCTGAAGCTCCCGCCGCCGACTGACCGGCGATGAACGCTATCGGGCAGGACGCCACTCTGGTTTACTGCCCGATACTTGCCTAGACTGAATCCCCATCAGCTACGCCCCGCGTTCCGCTTTGTTTAAGGCCTCTTGCATGTCCGATTCCCGTTACCAGGTCGATGTCAGCGTCGTTACCCACTATCTGGCAGACCAATCGCAACCCGAGCACGACCGCTTCGCCTTCGCCTACACCATCACCGTGCAAAACAACGGCGAGATCCCGGCGCGATTGATTTCGCGGCACTGGGTGATCACCGACGGTGACGGGCATAAAGAAGAAGTTCGCGGCGCAGGTGTGGTGGGCCAACAACCGTTGATCGACGTCGGCAAAAGCCATACCTACAGCAGTGGCACGGTGATGACGACCAGGGTCGGCACCATGCAGGGCACCTACGAAATGGTCGCCGACGACGGCAAGCATTTCGATGCCGTCATCAAACCCTTTCGCCTCGCCGTGCCCGGAGCCTTGCACTGATGGCAACGTACGCTGTTGGTGACCTGCAGGGCTGTCTCGAACCGCTCAAATGTCTGCTCAGGCAAGTGGCGTTCGATCCTGCGCATGATCGGCTCTGGCTGGTCGGTGATCTGGTCAACCGCGGCCCGCAGTCACTGGAAACCCTGCGTTTTCTATATGGCATGCGCGACTCGCTGGTCTGTGTCCTCGGCAACCATGATCTGCACCTGCTCGCCGCGGCGAAGAACATCGAACGCCTGAAGAAGTCCGACACCCTGCGCGAGATTCTCGACGCCCCCGACTGTGACGAACTGCTTGAGTGGGTCCGCCAACAAAAACTCATGCACTACGACGAGACGCGTGACGTTGCCATGGTCCATGCCGGCATCCCGCCACAATGGTCTGTGCGCCGCGCCCTGAAGTGTGCCAATGAAGTCGAAACAGCCCTGCGTGACGACAACCTGCTTCCCGCGTTCCTCGACGGCATGTACGGCAACGAGCCGGCAAAATGGGATAGCGACCTCAAAGGCGTCACCCGCCTGCGTGTGATCACCAACTATTTCACCCGCATGCGATTCTGCACGGCCGAAGGCAAACTCGATCTCAAGAGCAAGGAAGGTCTGGACACCGCCCCACCCGGTTACAAACCGTGGTTCCAGCATAAAGAGCGCAAGACCAGAGGGTCGCGGATCATCTTCGGACACTGGGCGGCACTGGAGGGCAATATCCATGAGCCAGGTATTTTCGCTCTGGACACCGGCTGCGTCTGGGGCGGCAGTCTGACCCTGATGAACGTCGACAGCGGCGAACGCCTTTCCTGCAAATGCGATGAACATGGCGGCGCGCTGTCCCCGCTCACACCACTTATCCCCGAAACTTCGCCAGTCAGCGCCCCGCGTTAGACTGCGCAATCAGCCGAGCAACAGGAACCCGCCATGAGCGAATTCAAACGCATCTCCCCGGAACAGGCCCAGGCCCTGCGCGAGCAAGGCGCGGTGATGGTCGATGTCCGTGATCCCGCTACTTTTGCCGCACTGCATATCAGCGGTTCGAAGCATCTGGACAACGTTTCCATCTCGGACTTCATCCGTGCCGCCGACCTTGATGCACCTACGGTAGTGGTCTGCTACCACGGCAACTCCAGCCAGAGCGCCGCCGCGTACCTGATCAGCCAGGGCTTCTCCGACGTCTATAGCATGGACGGCGGCTTCGAGCTGTGGCGTACGACCTACCCTTCGGAAACCGCGCAAGGCACCACCGAATAATTTTTTTGTCCCGCGCAGGCCCCGGCTCCCGCGGGCCCGCGCGTGACAGACGAACGGTCTGCCACAACTAATTACGTATCTCGCCTTTACCTCCCGAATTCCCAACTATCCTTAAGCCCAGGCCATCCAAAACAGGGGAGAGCCGGTACACCGGCGCACGGGTCATCGGGAGTGACTTTCAAGGTTGTCGACCGCGAAAGTGTTCTGGGGGGTAAACAAGTGGCCACCACGGCTGCTTGCCAGCATCGACTGAGTGATCCGGCGTCGGCTCCACGTATCGAGCGAGGTGACGTCATGAGTATCTTTAGCCACTTCCAACAACGCTTCGAGTCCACACGCCAGGAAGAACTCTCGCTGCAAGAGTACCTGGAGCTGTGCAAGCAAGACCGTAGCGCCTACGTTTCCGCCGCCGAGCGTCTATTGCTGGCCATCGGCGAACCGGAACTGCTCGACACCTCGACCAACTCGAGGCTGTCACGCATCTTCTCCAACAAGGTGATTCGTCGTTATCCGGCCTTTGAAGACTTCCACGGGATGGAAGAATGCATTGACCAGATCGTGTCGTATTTCCGCCACGCCGCCCAAGGCCTGGAAGAGAAGAAACAGATCCTCTACCTGCTCGGCCCCGTCGGTGGCGGTAAATCGTCCCTGGCCGAGAAGCTGAAACAGCTGATCGAGAAAGTGCCCTTCTACGCGATCAAGGGCTCGCCGGTATTCGAGTCGCCGCTGGGGCTGTTCAACGCCACCGAAGATGGCGCGATCCTCGAGGAAGATTTCGGCATTCCCAAACGCTACCTCAACACCATCATGTCGCCTTGGGCGACCAAACGCCTGGCCGAATTCGGCGGAGACATCAGTCAGTTCCGCGTGGTCAAACTGTATCCGTCGATCCTCAACCAGATCGCCGTGGCCAAGACCGAACCGGGCGATGAAAACAATCAGGATATTTCGGCGCTGGTCGGTAAGGTCGACATCCGCAAACTTGAGGAATACCCACAGAACGACGCTGACGCCTACAGCTACTCCGGTGCGCTGTGCCGGGCCAACCAGGGCCTGATGGAATTCGTCGAAATGTTCAAGGCACCGATCAAGGTGCTGCACCCACTGCTGACTGCCACTCAGGAAGGCAACTACAACAGTACCGAAGGCTTGGGCGCGATTCCGTTCACCGGGATTCTGCTGGCCCACTCCAACGAATCGGAGTGGCACACCTTCCGCAACAACAAGAACAACGAAGCCTTCATCGACCGGATCTACATCGTCAAGGTGCCGTACTGCCTGCGGGTCAGCGATGAAGTAAAAATCTACGACAAACTGCTGTTCAACAGCTCCCTGGCCAAAGCGCATTGCGCGCCCGACACCTTGAAGATGCTGGCGCAGTTCACCGTGCTGTCGCGCCTCAAGGAGCCGGAAAACTCCAACATCTATTCGAAGATGCGCGTGTACGACGGCGAAAACCTCAAGGACACCGATCCAAAGGCCAAGTCGATTCAGGAATACCGCGACACGGCAGGCGTCGACGAGGGCATGAACGGTCTGTCGACCCGCTTCGCGTTCAAGATCCTGTCCAAGGTCTTCAACTTTGATCCGCATGAAATTGCCGCTAACCCTGTGCATCTGCTGTACGTGCTGGAACAGCAAATCGAGCAGGAACAGTTCCAGGCGGAGACCCGCGAGCGCTATCTACGCTTCCTGAAGGAGTATCTGGCACCGCGCTATATCGAATTCATCGGCAAGGAGATTCAGACCGCTTACCTGGAGTCCTACAGCGAGTACGGCCAGAACATCTTCGACCGCTACGTGCTGTATGCAGATTTCTGGATTCAGGATCAGGAATACCGCGATCCGGAAACCGGCGAGATCCTCAACCGTGTCGCCCTCAACGAGGAACTGGAGAAAATCGAAAAACCTGCCGGCATCAGCAATCCGAAGGATTTCCGCAACGAGATCGTCAACTTCGTGTTGCGCGCCCGGGCCAACAACAACGGCAAGAACCCGACCTGGCTCAGCTACGAAAAACTGCGGGTGGTCATCGAGAAGAAAATGTTCTCGAACACCGAGGACCTGCTGCCAGTCATCAGCTTCAATGCCAAGGCCAGCAAAGAGGACCAGCAGAAACATAATGACTTTGTTACACGAATGGTCGAACGCGGCTACACCGACAAACAGGTACGGCTACTTTCCGAATGGTACCTACGGGTCCGCAAATCGCAATAAAGCAGCTGCAAGCCTCTGGCGACAAGCTGCAAGAGAACAGCAAAAACCGATCTCGAGAGGGGGTGAGCTTTCACTTGCAGCTTGAAGCTTATGACTTGAAGCTCCCCGGAGGGGCCTATGAGCTATGTGATCGACCGACGTCTCAATGGCAAGAACAAGAGCACGGTGAACCGCCAGCGTTTCCTGCGGCGTTATCGTGACCACATCAAAAAGGCTGTCGAAGAGGCGGTCAGCCGTCGCTCCATTACCGACATGGAGCACGGCGAACAAATCAGCATTCCCGGTCGCGACATCGACGAGCCGGTGCTTCACCACGGTCGCGGCGGCAAGCAGACTGTGGTTCATCCCGGCAACAAGGAGTTCACGGCCGGCGAACACATCGCCCGACCTCCTGGAGGGGGCGGCGGACGCGGCCCGGGCAAGGCGGGTAATTCCGGCGAGGGCATGGACGAGTTCGTCTTCCAGATTACCCAGGAAGAATTCCTCGAATTCATGTTTGAAGACCTCGAACTGCCGAACCTGGTCAAACGCAACCTGACCGGCACTGACACCTTCAAGACCGTGCGCGCAGGGATCAGTAACGAAGGCAATCCCTCACGCATCAACATCATCCGCACCCTGCGTTCAGCTCACGCGCGGCGCATTGCCCTGTCCGGCAGCAGCCGGGCAAAACTGCGCGAAGCCAAAGCGGAACTGGAGCGGATCAAACGCGAAGAGCCCGACAACTTCGGCGATATTCAGACACTCGAAGCAGAAATCGAAAAGCTCAGCGCGCGCATCCATCGGGTGCCATTCCTTGATACTTTTGACCTCAAATATAACCTGCTGATCAAGCAACCCAACCCAAGCTCCAAGGCTGTCATGTTTTGCCTGATGGACGTTTCAGGGTCGATGACCCAGGCAACCAAGGACATCGCCAAGCGCTTCTTCATCCTTCTGTACCTGTTCCTGAAGCGCAACTACGACAAGATCGACGTCGTGTTCATCCGCCATCACACCAGCGCCCGGGAAGTGGACGAGGAGGAGTTTTTCTATTCCCGGGAAACCGGCGGCACCATCGTCTCCAGCGCCTTGAAACTGATGCAGGAGATCATGGCAGAGCGTTATCCGAGCAACGAATGGAACATCTACGCCGCGCAAGCTTCCGACGGAGACAACTGGAACGACGACTCTCCCATCTGCCGCGACATTCTGATCAATCAGATCATGCCATTTGTGCAGTACTACACTTACGTGGAGATCACCCCACGCGAACACCAAGCCCTCTGGTACGAATACGAACGCATCGCCGAAGCCTTTTCCGATACGTTTGCCCAGCAGCAATTGGTCTCGGCCGGGGATATCTATCCGGTCTTCCGTGAACTCTTCCAGCGCAGGTTAGTGACATGACCGCCAAAGAGCAGAAACGCCAACCCATTTCCACCGGCTCCGAATGGACGTTCGAGCTTATCCAGACCTACGACCGCGAAATCGCCCGTATCGCGGCCGGCTATGCGCTGGATACCTACCCCAACCAGATTGAAGTGATTACCGCAGAGCAGATGATGGATGCGTATGCCTCGGTCGGGATGCCGTTGGGTTACCACCACTGGTCCTACGGCAAACACTTCCTCAGCACCGAAAAATCCTACAGTCGCGGGCAGATGGGGCTGGCGTACGAGATCGTGATCAACTCGGACCCGTGCATCGCCTATCTGATGGAAGAGAACACCATTTGCATGCAGGCCCTGGTCGTGGCCCATGCCTGCTACGGGCACAACAGCTTCTTCAAAGGCAATTACCTGTTCCGCACCTGGACCGACGCCAGTTCAATCATCGATTACCTGGTGTTCGCCAAGCAGTACATCATGCAATGCGAGGAACGCCATGGCATTGATGCCGTGGAAGACCTGCTCGATTCCTGCCATGCGCTGATGAACTACGGGGTTGATCGCTACAAACGCCCGTATCCGATTTCCGCCGAAGAGGAACGTCGTCGGCAGAAAGATCGCGAAGAACATATGCAGAAACAGATCAACGATCTGTGGCGCACCATTCCCAAAGGCGCGGACAAATACAGCGACAAGGACAACGCACGCTTCCCGGCCGAGCCGCAGGAAAACATCCTCTACTTCATCGAGAAACACGCACCGTTGCTGGAGCCCTGGCAGCGGGAAATCGTGCGGATCGTGCGCAAGATCGCCCAGTACTTCTACCCACAACGCCAGACTCAGGTAATGAACGAGGGTTGGGCGACGTTCTGGCACTACACGCTGATGAACGACCTGTATGACGAAGGGCTGGTCACCGACGGTTTCATGATGGAATTCCTGACGTCGCACACCAGCGTGGTGTTCCAGCCAGGTTTCGACAGCCCTTACTACAGCGGGATCAACCCTTATGCACTCGGCTTTGCCATGTACCGCGACATCCGGCGCATGTGCGAAGAGCCCACCGAGGAGGATCGCCACTGGTTCCCCGACATCGCCGGGACGGATTGGCTGTCGTCCATCAAATTCGCCATGAGCAGCTTCAAGGACGAAAGCTTCATCCTGCAGTACCTGTCACCGAAAGTGATCCGCGATCTGAAGCTGTTCAGCATCCTTGATGATGACCAGAAAGATGACCTGTTGGTACCCGCCATCCATGACGAAACGGGCTATCGGACTATCCGCGAAACCCTCGCAGCGCAGTACAACCTCGGCAATCGTGAACCGAACGTGCAGATATACAGCATTGATCGTCGCGGCGACCGCTCGCTGACACTGCGGCATCAGCAACACGACCGCAAACCGCTGGGCGACTCCACCGAAGAGGTGCTCAAACATCTGCATCGCTTGTGGGGTTTCGACATTCATCTGGAAACGCTGCAAGGCGACCAGATCATGAAAACCCATCACGTTCCGCCACGCGGTGAACACAGCGAAGGGGATTACGGTCGGCTCGACCTTGCCGTCATTCACCTTTGATTCGGTTCTGGCCTCCGAAAGTTCGACGCAAGGGTTATCCTGTCGGGCTAACGGAGGTTTTTTATGCAGATTTTCAAGGTTGGCGGTGCGGTACGTGATCGCTTGCTGGGCAAACCGGTCACCGATATCGACTGGGTCGTGGTGGGCGCAACCACCGAAGAAATGCTCGCTCAGGGCTATCGCCCGGTCGGCGCGGATTTTCCGGTGTTTCTTCATCCGAAAAGCGGCGCGGAATACGCCCTCGCCCGCACCGAGCGCAAAAGCGGTCGCGGTTATGGCGGCTTCACCTTTCACGCCAGCCCTGAAGTCACGCTTGAAGAAGACCTGATCCGCCGTGATCTGACGATCAACGCCATGGCCGAAGACGACCAGCAAAATCTGACCGATCCTTATCACGGCCAGCGCGACCTCGAAGCTCGAGTCCTGCGTCACGTTTCGCCGGCATTCGCCGAAGATCCGCTGCGAGTACTGCGTGTTGCCCGCTTCGCCGCTCGCTACGCGGATTTGGGTTTTGCCGTTGCGCCCGAGACGCTGGAACTGATGCGTCAGCTCAGTGAGTCTGGCGAACTTGAGGCACTGACAGCCGAACGCAGCTGGAAGGAAATCTCCCGGGCACTGATGGAAGACCAACCGCAGGTGTTCATTCAGGTCTTACGCGATTGCGGCGCACTGAAAGTGCTGATGCCTGAAGTAGATGCGCTGTTCGGTGTGCCGCAGCCAGAAATCCATCACCCGGAAATCGACAGCGGTATCCACACGCTTAGCGTGCTGGAGCAATCGGCGCGGCACAAACAGCCGCTCACCGTACGCTGGGCCTGCCTGCTGCACGACCTCGGTAAAGGCCTGACGCCAGAAGAGGAATGGCCACGACACATCGCCCACGAACACAAGGGGCTGAAGCTGATCAAAGTGGTCAACGAACGCTTCAAGGCGCCGAAGGACTGTCAGGAATTGGCGCTGCTGGTAGGCCAGTACCACACTCACGGCCACCGCGCCTTGGAGTTGAAGGCCTCAACGTTGCTGGAGCTGCTGCAAAGTTTTGATGTCTATCGCCGGCCGCAGCGATTCGAAGAGTTTATCGCTGCGTGCGAGATGGATGCCCGAGGCCGCAAGGGGCTGGAGGACAGGAGTTACCCACAGGCTGATTATTTGCGGGGCGCGGCCAGTGTGGCGCGCGGCGTGGCGGTGCAGCCACTGCTAGAGAAAGGATTCAAGGGCCCTGAACTGGGCGAGGCGCTTAAGCGCGAACGGCTCAAGGCTTTGAAGGCTTACAAAGAGAACGCCTGAGGCCAGCTCAAAAGATGTCCGATCACGGCCCGAGCCTTCGACAGCTCCTACACGGGAATTCGCATTTCCCTGTAGGAGCTTGAGATCTTTTGATTTATAGACTTGGCGGTGTGAGCTGCTCGCCCCGCCACTCGAACCCCACCGGCGCCAACACTTGATCAATCTGCGCCTCGGCCCACAGTGTCGCGAAGCTTTTTCCCACAGCCGGATGCACGCGATCTGGCGCAATGAGCGACAGTGGCCACAACACGAAGGCGTTTTTCAGTATTTCGGCGCGCGGTAGAACCAATCCGTCGAAATTGCCCACCAGATCGCCGTACAACAGCACGTCGATATCCAGCGGCAACCCCTTACGGTCAGGCGCATACCGACCGTTATCTGCTTCGATGAATTTCAAGCGACGATCGAGTTCCATCAACGGCAGGTCGGTAAACGCCGACACCACGAAGTTGAAGAACGGACCACTTTTGATCCCCACAGGCTGGCTTTCGAATACCGCCGAACAGCGGATATCCACCAAAAAAGTGGCCAGCGCATCCAGACCGGCGCGCAAATGGGTTTCGCGCTCGATGTTGCTACCGAGCCCGAGATAGACCTGAGTCAGCGACATCCGCGCTCGATCTCCACACCCACGCCACCCTTGGCGGCCGGCACGGCGCCGGGCTTGGTCAGCTTCAGGCGTACCCAGGTGATCTTGAATTCGTCCATGAGTACCGCGACCAGACGCTCGGCAAAGGTCTCGACCAGTTGGAACTGCGCCTGTTCGGCAAACGCCTGGATACGCGTGGAAACGCTGGCGTAGTCGAGCGCCAGGGTCAGGTCATCACCGGCCGCGGCCGGGCGATTGTCCCAGGCGAAGCTCAGATCAAGACGCAGACACTGTCGGATGCCGCGCTCCCAGTCGTAAGCACCGATCACGGTGTCGACTTCCAGGCCCTCGATAAACACTCTGTCCACGCACTTTTCTCCGCTGCACGACAAGGGCGCAATGCGCCGTTAGAATCAGGGCGTCCTCGCCCGGAATAGTAAGCATGTTTTGGTTACTGGCGACTCTCGCCTACCTGCTCGGCTCTCTGTCCTTCGCCATTTTGCTCAGCCGCCTGACCGGAAATCCGGACCCGCGAATGAGTGGCTCGGGCAATGCCGGCGCCACCAACATGCTGCGCCTGGCCGGTCGCAAACTCGCGATCCTGACCCTGCTGGGTGATCTGTGCAAAGGCCTGCTGCCGGTACTGCTCGCTGCGGCTATCGGCCTTTCGCTGCAAGATCAGGCCTGGATTGGCGTGTGCGCCGTGATCGGTCACCTGTTCCCGCTGTATTTCCGTTTTCGCGGCGGCAAGGGAGTCGCCACCGCTGCCGGCATGCTGCTGGCCCTGTATCCGCCTGCTGCGCTGCTGGCGGTGTGTGCCTGGCTGCTGACGTTCTACCTGACCCGCACCAGCTCTCTGGCAGCGCTGATCGCCACACCGCTGACTCTGCCGCTACTGGCCTGGCAAGAACCGGAGGCACTGCTGCCGATGAGCGCATTGACGCTGCTGATCGTCTGGCGCCACCGTGGCAATCTACGCGACCTGTTTGCCGGGCGCGAACGGCATTTCTGAATACCGTTCATGAGCGCGGCCCATCAGAGCGCCGACAATTGCTCCATCGGCCAGCGCGCCTGCACGCTGATCGCCAGACTTTCCTGCTGTCCGGCCTGCAATCGCTGGCAACCGGCGAACGCGATCATCGCGCCATTGTCGGTGCAGAACTCGGGACGGGCATAAAACACATCGCCCTTCATGTCGCCGAGCATTTTCTCCAGTGACACACGGAGGGCCTTGTTGGCGCTGACGCCGCCAGCAATCACCAGGCGCTTCATGCCCGCCTGTTTCAGGGCCCGCTTGCACTTGATGGTCAAAGTCTCCACCACGGCCTGCTGGAACGCCAGCGCGATGTCGCAACGGGCTTGCTCGTTGTCGTCCCCGGCGCTGATGCGCTGCTGCCAGGTGTTGAGCGCCGAGGTCTTCAGACCGCTGAAGCTGAATTCCAGCCCCGGGCGATCACACATCGGACGCGGGAAAGTGAAACGTCCTGCGACGCCCTTCTCCGCCAGCTTGGCGATTTCCGGCCCGCCGGGATAATTGAGGCCCATCATCTTCGCGGTCTTGTCAAAAGCTTCACCGGCCGCGTCGTCGAGCGTCTCACCGAGCAACGCGTATTGACCGATGCCATCGACCTGAACCAACTGCGTATGACCGCCGGAGACCAACAAAGCGACGAACGGAAATTGTGGCGGTTCTGGCTCCAGCATCGGCGCCAGCAAATGACCTTCCATGTGATGCACACCGAGTGCCGGAATGCCCCAGGCAAACGCCAGTGCCTGGGCGCAGGAAGCACCAACCAGCAGCGCCCCGACCAGGCCAGGACCCGCGGTGTAGGCGATCGCGTCGATCTCGGTCGGCACACAGTCAGCCTCGGCCAACACCTGACGAATCAAGGGCAGCATGCGTTTGACGTGGTCACGCGAGGCCAGCTCCGGCACCACACCGCCATAGGCGCGATGCAGGTCAATCTGACTGAACAGTGCATCGGCCAGCAGACCCCGTTCACTGTCATATAATGCGACGCCGGTTTCGTCGCAGGAGGTTTCTAATCCCAGTACTAGCATGGGTTTGCGCCTTGTTTAGGCTGAATTCGAAGGCGCGCATAATAGTCCCCGCGTGATGCCCCGACCAGCGGTTTTCGATCAGAGGCTTTGCATTCCGAGCGATGAGGGGTTAACATCCGCAACCCTTAAAAACCGACGACCTCAGCCGCGAATTTTTTGCGACGAGAACGTTGATCCCGGTAATGAAAGAAGGTAGCTCTGGATGCCAGCCGTCAAAGTTAAAGAGAACGAACCCTTCGACGTAGCTCTGCGTCGTTTCAAGCGCTCCTGCGAAAAAGCCGGTGTACTGGCTGAAGTTCGTAGCCGCGAATTTTACGAGAAGCCAACTTCTGAGCGTAAGCGTAAAGCAGCAGCCGCTGTTAAGCGTCACGCCAAGAAAGTTCAGCGCGAACAGCGCCGCGCCGTTCGTCTGTACTAATACACAGACGTTCGTAGCAAGCTTCTGCCAAGCCCGGCCCTCAGCCGGGCTATTGGCATTTGCGGATATCGCTTGATGCTTCATCGTCGACGCCGCACACGCGACCGAGACAAATCTGCTTCAAACGTCAGACCTGGCTCTTTTGCCAGCGGTGCACGTCTTTTCTGACGAGCCTTTCAAGGCTACTGACGAGCACACCCACTGATTCCTCTTACGACGATCAGCCCAAGGCACCTGCATGCGTGCCCGCTTTATTGAGCTATCCGAGGTCTTTAACCGGCCGTCAGCGGATTCAGCGCAACACTTTCAAATAGTCGAAGGCTGATTGGTACTAACGTCAGTGGATTTTCGGCAGATACACTTCCCGACAGCGATAACGCAGACGACACCGGTCGAGCCGCACATTTTGCGCGCTTCAAACAACGACCCGCGTCCGGCCGCCCTTCGCATCGGACTTATTACAGCGCAGACGACGAGCACGCCATGGCCGGGCTGATTCCCCAGAGCTTCATTGACGACCTGCTGAACCGCACCGACATCGTCGACGTGGTCAGCTCGCGCGTGCAATTGAAGAAGGCTGGCAAGAACTACACCGCCTGCTGCCCGTTTCATAAAGAAAAAACCCCGTCGTTCAGCGTAAGCCCCGACAAGCAGTTCTATTACTGCTTCGGTTGCGGTGCCGGCGGCAACGCGCTCGGCTTCCTCATGGATCACGACAACCTGGATTTCCCCCAGGCTGTTGAAGACCTTGCGAAAGCCGCCGGCATGGAAATACCCCGCGAAGAAAGTGGCCGCCCGCACAAGCCGCGCCAGCCGACCGATTCGCCGCTGTATCCGCTGCTCACTGCTGCCGCTGACTTTTATCGGCAGGCACTCAAGAGCCACCCGGCGCGCAAAGCCGCCGTGGATTACCTCAAGGGTCGCGGCCTGACAGGTGAGATTGCCCGAGACTTCGGTTTAGGCTTTGCTCCGCCGGGCTGGGACAATCTGTTCAAACACTTGAGCAGCGACACACTTCAGCAAAAAGCCATGATCGACGCCGGCCTGCTGATCGAGAACGCCGAAACCGGCAAGCGCTATGACCGCTTCCGCGATCGCGTGATGTTCCCGATCCGCGACAGCCGCGGTCGGATCATTGCTTTCGGCGGTCGCGTACTGGGCGACGACAAGCCCAAATACCTGAACTCACCGGAAACCCCGGTTTTCCATAAAGGCCAGGAACTCTACGGCCTCTATGAAGCGCGCAAGAACAACCGCAACCTTGACGAAATCATCGTCGTCGAAGGCTATATGGACGTCATCGCCCTCGCCCAACAAGGCCTGCGCAATGCCGTCGCAACGCTGGGCACCGCGACCAGCGAAGAGCACATGAAACGCCTGTTCCGCGTCGTGCCCAACGTCTTGTTCTGTTTCGACGGCGACCAGGCCGGCCGCAATGCCGCGTGGCGCGCATTAGAGGCAACGCTTTCAAGCCTGCAGGATGGACGTCGCGCGCGATTCCTGTTTTTGCCCGAAGGCGAAGACCCGGACACCCTGGTTCGCGCCGAGGGCACCGACGCCTTCAAGGCCCGAATCAATCAGCATGCGCAGCCGCTGGCAGATTATTTCTTCCAGCAACTGAGCGAAGAGTCCGACCCGCGCTCGCTCGAAGGCAAGGCCCACATGGCCACCCTCGCTGCACCGTTGATCGACAAAGTGCCAGGTGCAAATCTTCGCATTCTGATGCGTCAGCGCCTGACCGAAATCACCGGCCTGAGCAGCGAAACCGTCAGTCAGCTCGCGCAAAACGCACCGCAGGAAGCGCCGCCCGCCTACGATCCGGGCTTCGATTACGATGCAATGCCCGATTACAGCGACTACCATCAGCCGCAGGCGCAGGACATGTACGCGCCGCAGCAGGAGTGGACGCCGAAAAAACCCGGTGCCGGCGGCAAGAAATGGGACAAAAAACCCTGGGATAAAAACGGCAAGCGTGGTGGCGATCGCGATCAGCAGCGGCCACGGACGCCAATCGGCGTCGAGTCGCCGACCCTGACCGCCCTGCGCACACTGCTTCATCACCCGCAATTGGCCAAGCGCGTCGAAGATGCCGGGCACATTGCGGACGAAAATCAGACCAACGCCCAGCTGCTTGTGGCGCTGCTCGAAGCCGTACAGAAGAATCCCAAGCTAAACTCATTTCAGTTGATCGCGCGATGGCACGGCACTGAACAGGGTCGATTGCTCAAGGCACTGGCAGAAAAGGAATGGCTGATTGACGGAGATAACCTTGAACAACAGTTTTTCGACACCATTACTAGCTTGTCAGCCCGCCAACGCGAGCGAAATCTTGAACAGTTACTCAGGAAAGCGCGTCAAAGCGAACTGAGTATCGAAGAGAAAAATCAACTGCGCGACCTTTTAAGTCGCAATGTTTCCGCATCAAGCCCGACCTCAACTGGCGCGTGAGGTCATAGCTCAGGTATAATCCTCGGCTTGTTTTTTGCCCGCCAAGACCTTCAGTGGATAGGGTGTTATGTCCGGAAAAGCGCAACAGCAGTCTCGTATTATTGAGTTGATCAAACTGGGTCGTGAGCAGAAGTATCTGACTTACGCCGAGGTCAACGACCACCTGCCCGAGGATATTTCAGATCCTGAGCAGGTGGAAGACATCATCCGCATGATTAACGACATGGGGATCCCCGTACACGAGAGTGCTCCGGATGCGGACGCCCTTATGTTGGCCGACGCCGACACCGACGAGGCCGCTGCGGAAGAAGCAGCAGCCGCGTTGGCAGCGGTGGAGACCGATATCGGTCGCACGACTGACCCTGTGCGCATGTATATGCGTGAAATGGGTACCGTTGAGCTTCTGACTCGTGAAGGCGAAATCGAAATCGCCAAGCGTATCGAAGAGGGCATCCGTGAAGTGATGGGCGCAATCGCGCACTTCCCTGGCACGGTTGACCACATTCTCTCCGAGTACACCCGCGTCACCACCGAAGGTGGTCGCCTTTCTGACGTCCTGAGCGGTTATATCGACCCGGACGACGGCATTGCGCCGCCTGCGGCAGAAGTACCGCCGCCGGTCGATCCGAAAGCCGTCAAGGCTGACGACGACACCGACGATGATGAAGCCGACTCTTCCGATGACGAAGAAGAAGCCGAAAGCGGTCCGGATCCGGTCATCGCGGCCCAGCGTTTTGGCGCTGTGTCCGATCAGATGGAAATCACCCGCAAGGCGCTGAAGAAGCACGGTCGCAGCAACAAGGCAGCGATTGCCGAACTGCTGCTACTGGCCGAGCTGTTCATGCCGATCAAACTGGTGCCGAAGCAATTCGAAGCCCTGGTCGAGCGTGTTCGCGGTGCCCTGGATCGTCTGCGTCAGCAAGAGCGCGCGATCATGCAACTGTGCGTACGTGATGCACGTATGCCACGCGCCGATTTCCTGCGTCAGTTCCCGAGCAACGAAGTCGACGAAAGCTGGTCCGACGCACTGGCCAAAGGCAAGAGCAAATACGCCGAAGCCATCGGCCGTGTTCAGCCGGACATCATTCGTTGCCAGCAGAAACTGATCGCGCTGGAAACCGAAACCGGTTTGACCATTGCTGAAATCAAGGACATCAACCGTCGCATGTCGATCGGTGAGGCCAAGGCCCGCCGCGCGAAGAAAGAGATGGTTGAAGCGAACTTGCGTCTGGTGATCTCGATCGCCAAGAAGTACACCAACCGCGGCCTGCAATTCCTCGATCTGATCCAGGAAGGCAACATCGGTCTGATGAAAGCGGTGGACAAGTTCGAATACCGTCGTGGTTACAAGTTCTCGACTTATGCCACCTGGTGGATCCGTCAGGCGATCACTCGCTCGATCGCCGACCAGGCCCGCACCATCCGTATTCCGGTGCACATGATCGAGACGATCAACAAGCTCAACCGTATTTCCCGGCAGATGTTGCAGGAAATGGGTCGCGAACCGACCCCGGAAGAGCTGGGCGAACGCATGGAAATGCCTGAGGACAAGATCCGTAAGGTATTGAAGATCGCTAAAGAGCCGATCTCCATGGAAACCCCGATCGGTGATGACGAAGACTCCCATCTGGGTGACTTCATCGAAGACTCGACCATGCAGTCGCCAATCGATGTTGCCACTGTTGAGAGCCTGAAAGAAGCGACTCGCGAAGTGCTGTCCGGCCTCACTGCCCGTGAAGCCAAGGTACTGCGCATGCGTTTCGGTATCGACATGAACACCGACCATACGCTCGAAGAAGTGGGCAAACAGTTTGACGTGACCCGCGAGCGGATCCGTCAGATCGAAGCCAAGGCGTTGCGCAAGCTGCGCCACCCGACGCGAAGCGAGCATTTGCGCTCCTTCCTCGACGAGTGATACCAGAACCCCCGGCCCAGGCCGGGGGTTTTGTTTATGTAGCAGATTAAATCCTCCGCACCACCCCTCCCCCGCATACCCCGTCTACACTCGAAACAACCACCCCCGAGCCATACCGAGAGCGCTATGCCCAGATTGGCGTCCGTGCTAATTCTGCTGTCATTGATGATCTGGACCGCAACGGCTGACGCGCTGACTCTGACCGATGAAGAACGTGGCTGGCTGACGGCTCATCCGGACTTGCGCCTAGGCGTCGACGCGTCGTGGCCGCCCTTTGAGTTTCGTGACGATCAGTCCCGCTATCAGGGCCTGGCAGCTGACTACATAGACGTCATACGCCAGCGTCTGGCGATCAAACTCACCCCGGTCGAACCCGTGAGCTGGACGGTGGTGCTTGAGCAGGTCAAGCAGGGCAAGATCGATCTGCTGCCCGGGATCATGTCGACACTGGAGCGTCAGGGATATCTGTCGTTCACTCGTCCTTACCTCGACTTCCCCATCGTCATCCTCGCCCACGTCGGCGGCGCACAACCGCGCAAACTTGACGATCTGTACGGCCTGAAGATCGCCGTGGTGGAAAACTACGCGCCCCATGAACTCCTGCGCACCCACCATCCCGACCTGAATCTGGTCGCCATGCCCAATGTCAGCTCTGCCTTGCAAGCGCTTGCGACCGATGAAGTCGACGCCGTAGTCGGTGATCTCGCGTCCAGTGTCTGGAGCCTGCGTCAGCTGAAACTCGACGGCCTGTACGTCAGCGGCGAAACACCGTATCGCTATCAGCTGGCGATGGGCGTACCCCGTGACAACAAGATACTGGTGGGCATTCTGGACAAAGTCCTGGCGGACATGTCCCCCGCTGAAATCAGCGAGATTCAAGAGCACTGGGTTGGCAACGTGCTTGATCACCGGACATTCTGGTCGGATCTGCTGGTTTACGGCCTGCCTGGCCTGGTGATCCTGATCATCGTGCTGGCGGTGGTTATCCGCATCAATCGCCGCCTGAGTTCGGAGATCGCCCGCCGCATCAACCTCGAACAGGAATTGCGCAGCAGTGAGTATCACTATCGTGGCTTGGTAGAGAGCTTGTCGGCCATTGCCTGGGAAGCGCGAATGAGCGACTTCACCTACAGCTATGTGTCACCCCACGCCGAAGACTTGCTCGGCTATCCGCTATCGCATTGGCTGATTCCGGGGTTCTGGCGCAACATCATTCACCCGGCCGACCTGACCCGCGCCCAGAGCTTCTGCGATCACGAAGTGCTGGCCGGACGCGATCATAGCCTCGATTACCGGGTGATCACCGCCGACGGTCGCTGTCTGTGGGTACGCGACATCGTCAGCCTTATCGAACACGGCCATGAACCGGTGATGCGCGGGCTGATGATCGACATCAGCGAGACCAAACGTACCGAGGAAGCCTTGCGCCTGTCCGAGCAGAAATTTGCTTCGGTGTTCCAGCAATGCCCGGACATTCTGGTGATCGCGCGGTTGTCCGACGGTTGCTTGCTGGAAGTAAACGAGGCCTTCGAAGAGCAGATCGGACTGAAAGCCGAAGAAGTCATCGGTCAGACCGCCACCAACCTCAACATCTGGGGGATTCCCGGGGTCGGGCCGGGGCTATTGCAGCGGTTGCAGGCCGGCAGCATTCGCAATCTGGAAATGCCCTTTCGCCGTAACAATGGCCAGGTGTTTACCGGGTTGATTTCCGCCGAACCCTTTGATCTCGACACCACGCCCGCACTGGTCGTGGTGGTGCGCGATATCACTCAGCTCAAGGAAACCCAACAGCAACTGCAAACGTCGGAAGAAAAGTTTGCCAAGGCGTTTCATGCATCGCCGGATGGCTTGCTGCTGTCGCGTCAAAGCGACGGATTGCTGCTTGAAGTCAACGACGGTTTCAGCCGGATCACCGGGTTCAACAGCGCCATGTCGGTGGATCGTTCGGCCCTGGACCTGGGCATCTGGGTCAACCTCAACGAGCGCAAACAGATACTCGATCTGCTGCACCGCGACGGCTTCGTCCGTGATTTCACCTGCCATATTCGCCGCAGCGATGGGCAGATTCGCCTGTGCGAAGTGTCTGCCCGACCGCTACCGATCGGCGAAGAAGACTGCATGCTGACCATCGCCCGCGACATCACCGAACGCCACCTGATGCAGGAGAAACTGCAACAGGCTGCAACTGTTTTCGAAAGCACCGCGGAAGGCGTGTTGATCACTGACACCCAACAGCACATCAGCGCAGTCAACCGGGCCTTCACCGAAATCACCGGTTACAGCGAAAGCGAAGCCCTCGGCCATACACCGCGCCTGCTCGCCTCGGGCCTGCACGACAGCGCGTTTTACGCAGCGATGTGGCACCAGTTGACCGATGAAGGTCACTGGCAGGGCGAGATTTCCAATCGGCGCAAGAATGGCGAGTTGTACCCGAGCTGGCTGACCATCAGCGCAGTGCGCAACCGCGACAAACTCATCACCCATTTTGTTGCGGTATTTGCCGACATCTCCAGCCTCAAACACGCCCAGGCCAAACTCGATTATCAGGCTCACCACGACCCACTCACCGGCCTGCCGAACCGCACGTTGTTCGAAAGCCGTTTGCTCACGGCACTCAATAATCAGCAGGAAAACGGCGGTCTGGGTGCCGTGCTGTTCCTCGATCTCGACCGCTTCAAACACATCAATGACAGCCTCGGTCATCCAGTCGGCGACCTGCTGCTCAAGGGCATCGCCGTACGCCTCAAAGAACAGTTGCGCGACATCGATACCGTCGCCCGCCTCGGCGGCGACGAATTCATCATCCTGTTGCCCGGCCTGCAACAGGCCAGCGACGCCGACCATATCGCGCTGAAACTGCTCAATTGCTTCGGCGCACCGTTTCAGGCCGGCGAACACGAGTTTTTCATAAGCGCCAGCATCGGCACCAGCCTGTACCCCCGCGACGGTTGCGACGTGGCCACACTGGTAAAAAACGCCGATGCGGCGATGTACCGCTCCAAAGCCAAGGGCCGCAACCGCGTCGAGAGTTACACCCGCGACCTCACCGCGCAGGCCATCGAGCGCGTGGCACTGGAGCACGAACTGCGTCGAGCCATTGAGCGTGAAGAGTTGCATCTCTACTACCAACCGAAAATCAGCCTCGACGACCACAGCCTCGTCGGCGCCGAAGCGCTGATCCGCTGGCGCCATCCAACTTTTGGCGAGGTGCCGCCGGAGCACTTCATTCCATTGGCCGAAGAGAACGGGATGATTCTGCAGATCGGCGATTGGGTGCTGGAGACCGCGTGCCGGCAAATGTTCGAGTGGAACCAGATCTACGACAGCCTCGGGCCGCTGTCGGTCAACCTCGCCGGGGCGCAGCTGCGGCAACCGAATCTGCTTGGGCGCATCGAGCAACTGCTCAAGGACAACGGCCTCAGGCCGGATTTACTGCAACTGGAAATTACCGAAAACTTCATCATGAGTCAGGCTGAAGAAGCACTGACAGTGCTGCATCAACTCAAACACCTGGGCGTACAACTGGCAATCGACGACTTCGGCACCGGTTATTCTTCGCTGAGCTACCTCAAGCGTCTGCCGCTGGACATCCTCAAAATCGATCAGTCATTCGTCCGCGGACTGCCCGACGACCCGCACGATGCGGCGATTGTCCGCGCCATCATCGCCTTGGGCCGAAGCATGCAATTCACCGTCATCGCCGAAGGCGTGGAAACCCAGGCGCAACAACAATTTCTCGCCGCCGAAGGCTGCGAACAGATCCAGGGCTACATCGTCAGCCTGCCGCTGCCACCGGAAGAGTTCGCCACGACGTTTCTGCGTATTACGGTATCGGATTTTTCGGATAGCACAGCGGCGAAACCGTCGCTATAATCCGCGGCCTACTGAGGGCCTATAGCTCAGTTGGTTAGAGCAGAGGACTCATAATCCTTTGGTCCACGGTTCAAGTCCGTGTGGGCCCACCACTTTGAAAGCCGCGCAAATGCGCGGCTTTTTCTTGGGTGATGGTTTGGTGTTTTCAGTCTTGGCGAGCTTCATCGCCTGTAACATGCGCTGATCAACGATCCGCACCAATGGAGCCCCCCGTGCCCGACATCCGCCCGCCCGTGCTTGACGAAATCGACCGCCAGTTGATTGCAGCCCTGCAAATCAATGCTCGCGAAAGCGTGGCCATGCTCGCCCGACAGTTGGGGATTGCCCGCACCACGGTGACGTCACGATTGGCGCGGCTGGAAAAAGCCAAGGTGATCACCGGTTACGGCGTACGCCTGGGGCAGCGGGTGGTCGATGGCGGTTTGCAGGCGTATGTCGGGATAAAGGTTCAGCCGCGCTCCGGTAAAGATGTGTTGCGCCGCTTGAGTGCGATGGCGCAGGTGCAGCAGCTGTGTGCGGTGAGTGGCGAATTTGATTATGTGGCGTGGTTGCGCACGGATTCGCCGGAGCAGCTGGATCAGTTGCTGGATCAGATTGGCAGTGTGGATGGGGTTGAGAAGACCACGACTTCAATTATCTTGAGCAGCAAGATTGATCGGGGTCAGCCAGTCTGACTGCAGGCATTGAGATCCCGGATGTCAGATAGGGCCTATTCGCGGGCAAGCTCGCTCCCACAGGGAACAGAGTGAAGCTTAAGATCGTCATTTTGAACAGGAAACTGGCAAAACGACGACACTTTGCGTCTTATTAACGTGTTCTACGCTCCCTAGAATGGCTGGCATCTTTTCCTATACTCAGACGCGCATTCCGCGTCGGGTCGCCAGCAAGGTCAGCCATGAACAAGAACAATCGCCATCCTGCAGACGGTAAAAAGCCCATCACCATTTTCGGCCCGGACTTTCCTTTCGCCTTCGACGACTGGATCGAACACCCGGCCGGACTCGGTAGCATCCCGGTGCAAAATCATGGCGCTGAAGTGGCGATTGTCGGCGCCGGCATCGCAGGTCTTGTGGCCGCTTACGAGTTAATGAAGCTGGGCCTGAAACCGGTGGTTTACGAGGCGTCGAAACTGGGTGGGCGCCTGCGCTCGCAGGCGTTCAACGGCACTGACGGTATTGTCGCTGAGCTCGGCGGCATGCGTTTCCCGGTATCTTCCACCGCGTTCTACCACTACGTCGACAAGTTGGGTCTGGAGACCAAACCGTTCCCGAACCCGCTGACACCGGCGTCCGGCAGCACAGTGATCGACCTGGAAGGCAAAACCCATTACGCACAGAAACTGGCGGATCTTCCTGCGCTGTTCCAGGAAGTGGCTGACGCCTGGGCGGACGCGCTGGAAGCCGGTTCGCAATTCGCCGATATCCAGCAAGCCATCCGCGACCGTGATGTGCCGCGCCTCAAAGAACTGTGGAACACTCTGGTGCCGCTGTGGGACGACCGCACGTTCTACGATTTCGTTGCCACCTCCGAGGCCTTCGCCAAACTGTCGTTCCATCATCGCGAAGTGTTCGGCCAGGTCGGTTTCGGCACGGGTGGATGGGACTCGGACTTCCCTAACTCGATGCTGGAAATTTTCCGCGTGGTGATGACCAACTGCGACGATCACCAGCACCTGGTGGTCGGCGGTGTGGAACAGGTGCCGCAAGGCATTTGGCGTCATGTGCCGGAACGTTGCGTTCACTGGCCAGAAGGCACCAGCCTGAAATCCCTGCACCGGGGCGCCCCGCGTTCCGGCGTGAAAAAAATCGCCCATGCAGCCGATGGTCGTTTCGCTGTCACCGACAACAACGGCGACACCCGCGAATACGCCGCCGTCCTGACCACTTGCCAGAGCTGGCTGCTGACCACCCAGATCGAATGCGACGAAACGCTGTTCTCGCAAAAGATGTGGATGGCGCTCGACCGCACGCGCTATATGCAGTCGTCGAAGACTTTCGTGATGGTCGACCGGCCGTTCTGGAAGGACAAGGACCCTGAAACCGGTCGCGATCTGATGAGCATGACCCTCACCGATCGCCTGACCCGTGGCACCTATCTGTTCGACAACGGCGACGACAAGCCTGGCGTGATCTGCCTGTCGTACTCGTGGATGAGCGACGCGTTGAAAATGCTCCCGCACCCGGTAGAAAAACGTGTAGAGCTGGCGCTGAATGCGCTGAAGAAGATCTACCCGAAAGTCGACATTGCCGCGCGCATCATCGGCGATCCGATCACCGTGTCGTGGGAGGCTGATCCGCACTTTCTCGGCGCGTTCAAGGGCGCTCTGCCCGGCCACTATCGCTATAACCAGCGCATGTACGCGCACTTCATGCAGGACGACATGCCAGCCGAGCAGCGCGGGATCTTCATCGCCGGTGACGATGTGTCGTGGACGCCTGCGTGGGTTGAAGGCGCGGTGCAGACTTCGCTCAACGCGGTGTGGGGGATCATCAAACATTTCGGCGGCGCCACACATAAAGAGAACCCAGGCCCGGGTGATGTGTTCAAAGACATCGGCCCTATCGCCCTGCCCGAGTAAGAGGAATTCCTGATGCGTGTAGCCCTTTACCAATGTCCACCGCTGCCACTGGACCCCGCCGCCAACCTCCAGCGCCTGCATCAACTGGCGATGGAGGCCAAAGGCGCCGACCTGTTGGTGCTGCCGGAAATGTTCATGACCGGCTACAACATTGGCGTCGAGGCGGTCAGCACATTGGCCGAGGTCTACAACGGTGAATGGGCGCAGCAGATCGGCCGGATCGCCAAAACCGCTGGCCTGGCGATCGTCTACGGTTATCCCGAGCGCACTGCCGACGGTCAGATCTACAACGCCGTGCAGCTGATCGACTCCCACGGCGAGCGCCGGTGCAATTACCGCAAGACCCATCTGTTCGGGGATCTTGACCGGTCGATGTTCAGCGCCGGTGGAGACGAGGTTCCCGTGGTGGAACTCAACGGCTGGAAGCTCGGTTTCCTGATCTGCTACGACCTCGAATTCCCGGAGAACGCCCGACGACTGGCCCTCGCCGGCGCCGAGCTGATTCTGGTGCCGACGGCGAACATGATCCCGTTCGATTTCGTTGCCGATGTCACCGTCCGCTCGCGCGCCTTCGAAAACCAGTGCTACGTGGCCTACGCCAACTATTGCGGCCATGAGGGCGACATCCATTATTGCGGACAAAGCAGCATCGCCGCGCCGGACGGCAGTCGTATTGCTCAGGCCGGCCTGGACGAAGCGTTGATCGTCGGCGAGTTGGATCGGCAGTTAATGGTCGACTCCCGCAAGGCCAATCACTATCTCAGTGATCGTCGGCCTGAACTTTACGGCGCGCTCAACAAGCGCTAATCCGCTAGCATTGGCACTTCACTGTTCTGGAAGTGCCCATGCCTGCGCCGACTCACCCCCGCCCCCACACTGAAACCCTGGCCAACGGCTTGCGCGTGACCCTGCGTCATGTGCCTGGTCTGAAGCGCAGCGCTGCCGCACTGCGGGTGGCCGCGGGCAGTCATGACGTGCCGCTGGCGTGGCCGGGACTGGCGCATTTTCTTGAGCATTTGCTGTTTCTCGGCACTGAGCGTTTTCCCGCGAGCGAAGGGCTGATGGCCTACGTGCAGCGTCACGGCGGGCAGGTGAATGCCAGCACTCGCGAGCGCACTACCGATTTTTTCTTTGAGTTGCCGAGGCAGTCATTCAGTGCCGGGCTTGAGCGTTTGTCAGACATGCTCGCTCAGCCGCGTATGAATCCGGACGATCAATTGCGGGAACGGGAAGTGTTACAGGCGGAATTTTTCGCCTGGTCACAAGATCCGACGGCGCAGCAGCAGTTTGCGTTGTACGAAGGTTTACCGGCTGATCATCCATTGCGCGGCTTTCATGCTGGCAATCGGGACACTCTCCAGGTCGAGCAGCCGGAGTTTCAAAAGGCTCTGACAGACTTCCATCAGCAGTTCTATCGCACCGGGCAAATGACCTTGAGCCTGGTTGGGCCGCAAAGCCTCGAACAGCTGCGCGAGTTGGCGGAAACGTTCGCGGCGGCGTTGCCGGCTGGGGATAACATTGCGCAAGCCGCGCCGCCGCCGTTAAAGGTGAAAAGTTATCAACAGGTCGCCGAACGCCAGTGCAATCTGCTGTTTGCATTCGACGCCTTGCCTGATTCATCCGCTGAAGCGTTGGCGTTTCTTTGCCACTCGTTGAACAGCGCCAAGCCCGGAGGATTGCTTGCGTATTTGCAGCAGCAGGGCTTGGCTGACAGCTTGAAAGCGGCGCCGCTCTATCATTTTGCTGACCAAGCCTTGCTGCATCTGGCGTTCAATACATCCTCCGAATCGCTGAGCAGCATTGGCGAACAGGTGCGGGACTGGCTGAGCTTCTTCGCGCAGCAGGACTGGACGCCGCTGCGTGAAGAATACGCAGCCATGCTTGCGCGTCAGCAGCAAGTCAGCGGCGCATTGCAACGGGCGCGGCTCGACAGCGAACAATTGGAAACAGGCCTGAGCGCAACCGGCGTAGCTGCCCTCAAACATATCCTTGGCGAGATCGGCACTGTGGATAACTTCAGCGCCCATTGGCGTTTGCCGACTGCCAATCCGTTTTTGCGCGCCAACGAACCGGTCGCCAACGCCGGACTGATCCGCGGACAAACCAGCGCTCACCGAGGTCTGCGCACGTTCGCGCAGGATCGTTCACGCGGCCGTCGCGAGCGCTCGCCGATGCACTTCAGCCAGGTATTGCCGGACAACGGTGATCAAGGCGCGATTTATCTGCGCTGGCAGATGGAAGCGGCAGCCACCGCTGGCCTGCAAGCGCAACTGCAGGGCAGCCTGCGGGAAACTCAGGACGACGCACGTCAGGCCGGGGTTGAATTGTCATTCAGCACGACCGGCAATCAATGGCTGCTGAAACTGACCGGTCTGCAAGAACCAATGCCGATCGTCCTGGAGCATGCGCTGAAATGCCTTACGCAAGTTGACGCCGATTCCGCGCGAGGTGAGCCGGAAACGCCGTTGCTACCGATCCGCCAATTGCTCAAGGCATTGCCTGAACAATGTTCGGCCTCTGTAGAAACATCCGACAATGCTCGGCACCTGTGGACAACTTCTCGCTGGGATGGCCTGGCCTTGGGCCTCGGTGCGCAAACCCAATCAGCCATGGGCCTGGCCCTGAGCCGCATCCCCGGCACACCCGATACTCAAATACCGGCTCCGTCGGCGATCAATGGTCAACACCTGTGGCGCCACATCGACACCGCGTCCAGCGACCACGCGTTGTTGCTGTTCTGCCCAACGGCCAGTCGCGATGTCGCTGATGAAGCCGCTTGGCGCCTGCTCGCGCAGTCGTGCCAAACGCCGTTCTACCAACGCCTGCGGGTCGAGTTGCAGTTGGGTTACGCGGTGTTCAGTGCCGTGCGGCAGATGCACGGACAGACCGGGTTGCTGTTCGGCGTGCAATCGCCGACGTTCGCACCGGTGGAGTTGCTCCGCCATATTCAACAGTTTATTGAAGCGCTTGCTTCGCTCATCGATGCGACTGACCTCGTCCAGCAACGGCAGAACCTCGCCGATCAATTCAGCGACGAAAATCTATCGACCAAAGATGTCGCCGAACTGCTGTGGCAGGCCAGACTTGCCGGCCACTCGTCGGATTATCTGCCGCAACTGGTCAGCGCAATCGATTCGCTGGAACGCCCAGCATTGCTGGCCGCCGCGCAACGACTGAACCGCGCCGAGGGTGGCTGGCTGTGCCTCGCCAGCGATTCGCCGCTCGGCGCGCCGTGGCAAGCGACAAAGTGATCATTACCGAGGCTGCAACGAGCTTTATCGAATATTCACGGGCAATCACGTTGAAATTTTGAGTAACATAGCCGCCTAACTATTTGGAACATCCCTGCGCTGCCGTGGACTATACCTATGGACAGCGCTATCCCATCCACCACCTGAGGAGTAACCCTATGTCCTGGACAAAACCTGCTTACACCGACCTGCGTATCGGCTTCGAAGTCACCATGTACTTCGCCAGCCGCTGAGTTCTGCCTCGACAGAATTGCAGTGCAACGCCTCGGTTCGCCGGGGCGTTTTATTTTCAGCGTTGAAATGATGGAGCGTTCATGTTCGTCCAGATTCTGGGTTCGGCCGCCGGTGGCGGATTTCCGCAGTGGAATTGCAACTGCGTCAACTGCGCAGGTTTTCGCGACGGCAGCCTGAATGCCAAGGCCCGCACCCAATCGTCGATCGCGATTTCCGATGACGGCGTGAACTGGGTGCTGTGCAACGCCTCGCCGGACATCCGCGCGCAGTTGCAAAGCTTTGCCCCGATGCAACCGGGCCGCGCTCTGCGCGATACCGGCATCAGCGCCATCATCCTGATGGACAGCCAGATCGACCACACCACTGGCCTGCTCAGCCTGCGCGAAGGCTGCCCGCATCAGGTCTGGTGCACGGACATGGTTCACGAAGACCTCAGCACTGGGTTTCCGCTGTTCAAGATGCTCACCCACTGGAACGGTGGGTTGGACTGGAACCGCATTGAGCTCGACCAGAGCTTCACCGTTGCCGCGTGCCCGAACCTGCGCTTCACCCCGCTGCCATTGCGCAGCGCCGCGCCGCCCTATTCGCCGCACCGCTTCGACCCGCACCCAGGCGACAACATAGGCTTGATCGTCGAAGATCTGAATACCGGCGGCAAACTGTTTTACGCCCCGGGCTTAGGCAAGGTCGACGCGCCGCTGCTGGAAATCATGGCCGGCAGCGATTGCCTGCTGGTGGATGGCACGATGTGGGATGACGATGAAATGCAGCGCCGTGGCGTTGGCACCCGCACCGGGCGCGAGATGGGCCACTTGGCGCAGAACGGCCCCGGCGGCATGCTCGAAGTGCTGGAGCAATTGCCCGAACAGCGCAAAGTGCTTATCCACATCAACAACACCAACCCGATTCTCGATGAGGATTCGCCGGAGCGCGCAGAACTGGCGCGGCGTGATGTTGAAGTGGCGTTCGATGGCATGAGTATTGTGCTGTAGCTGATGGCCTCATCGCTGGCAAGCCAGCTCCCACAAGGTTCTGTGGCGTACGCAAAATCTGTGGGAGCTGGCTTGCCAGCGATGGCGTCCTGACAGACACCACAGAATCCAATGGTTGTTCCCGGAGAACAGACATGACTGATACGCCAATGTCCCCTACAGAATTCGAAGCGGCCCTGCGCGCCAAGGGCGCGTATTACCACATCTACCATCCGTACCATGTGGCGATGTACGAAGGCCGCGCCACCCGTGAGCAGATTCAGGGCTGGGTCGCCAACCGCTTCTACTATCAGGTGAACATCCCCCTGAAAGACGCCGCGATCCTCGCCAACTGCCCGGATCGCGAAATCCGCCGCGAGTGGATACAGCGCTTGCTCGACCATGACGGCGCTCCCGGTGAAGACGGCGGTATCGAAGCCTGGCTGCGGCTCGGCCAGGCAGTCGGCCTCGACCCGGATCAACTGCGTTCGCAGGAACTGGTGTTGCCTGGCGTGCGTTTCGCCGTCGATGCCTACGTTAACTTCGCCCGCCGCGCCAGTTGGCAGGAAGCCGCCAGCAGCTCACTGACCGAACTGTTCGCGCCGCAGATCCATCAGTCGCGTCTGGACAGCTGGCCGCAGCATTACCCGTGGATCGACCCGACCGGCTACGAGTACTTCCGCACCCGCCTCGGCCAGGCACGGCGCGATGTCGAGCACGGCTTGGCGATCACACTGGAACACTACAAGACGCGCGAAGGCCAGGAGCGCATGCTGGAAATTCTCCAGTTCAAACTGGACATTCTTTGGAGCATGCTCGACGCCATGAGCATGGCCTACGAACTGAACCGCCCGCCGTATCACAGCGTGACTGAGCAACGCGTCTGGCATAAAGGAATCACCTTATGAGTTTCGACCGCAGCAAGACCCCGACCTGGCGTCCCGGCTACCGTTTCCAGTACGAACCGGCGCAAAAAGGCCATGTGCTGCTGTACCCCGAAGGCATGATCAAACTCAACGAGACGGCCGCGCTGATCGGTGGTTTGATTGACGGTGAACGGGATGTCGCGGCGATCATCGCCAAACTCGACGAGCAGTTCCCCGGCGTGCCCGAGCTCGGTGACGACATCGAGCAATTCATGGAGGTTGCCCGTGCGCAACACTGGATCACCCTTGGTTGATCTGCCCGCAAAACCTGAAATCGGCCTGCCGCTGTGGCTGCTCGCCGAGCTGACGTATCGCTGCCCGCTGCAATGCCCGTACTGCTCCAATCCACTGGATTTTGCCGAACAGGGAAAAGAGCTGAGTACCGAACAGTGGATCAAGGTGTTCCGCGAAGCACGGGAGATGGGCGCGGCTCAGTTGGGCTTTTCCGGCGGAGAGCCGCTGGTGCGCCAGGACCTCGCCGAGCTGATAGCTGAAGCGCGGAAATTGGGTTTTTACACCAACCTGATCACCTCCGGCATCGGCTTGACCGAGCAGAAAATCAGCGACTTCAAGAAGGCCGGTCTCGACCACATCCAGATCAGTTTCCAAGCCAGCGACGAGCAAGTGAACAACCTGCTCGCCGGCTCGAAAAAAGCCTTTGCGCAGAAGCTGGAGATGGCCCGTGCAGTGAAGGCCCACGGCTATCCGATGGTGCTGAACTTCGTCACTCATCGGCACAACATCGACAAGATCGACCGCATCATCGAGCTGTGCATTGCGCTGGAAGCCGACTTCGTCGAGCTCGCCACTTGCCAGTTCTACGGTTGGGCGCAGCTCAATCGTGTCGGTCTGTTGCCGACCAAAGAGCAACTGGTCCGTGCCGAGCGCATCACCAACGAATACCGCGCCAAACTGGAAGCCGAAGGGCATCCGTGCAAGCTGATTTTCGTTACCCCGGACTACTATGAAGAACGCCCGAAAGCCTGCATGAACGGCTGGGGCAGTATTTTTCTGACAGTCACACCGGACGGCACCGCCCTGCCTTGTCATGGCGCCCGACAGATGCCGGTACAATTTCCCAATGTGCGCGACCACAGCATGCAGCACATCTGGTACGACTCGTTCGGCTTCAACCGCTTTCGCGGTTACGACTGGATGCCAGAGCCGTGCCGCTCCTGCGACGAAAAGGAAAAGGATTTCGGCGGCTGCCGCTGCCAGGCATTCATGCTGACCGGTGATGCAAGCAATGCAGACCCGGTGTGCAGCAAATCCGAACATCACGGTGTGATCTTTGCGGCCCGCGAAGAAGCCGAGCACGCCACCCAAACCATCGAACAACTGGCCTTTCGCAATGAACGAAACTCGCGCCTCATCGCTAAAGGCTGAGCCTTTCAGCGCCGCCCAAGCCGTCGCTGCCGGAATGGATTTTGCCGAACTGCAACTCGGTGCCAACGGTTTGTTCTGGAACGAATATCGCCCGGAAGATGCCGCGTGCCGAATCTGGCACTGGCGCGACGGCGTGGCGAAATGTCTGACACCCACGGGTTTCAGCGTGCGCAGTCGGGTTTACGAATATGGCGGTGGAGCGTTTTGTCTGACGCCTGACGGTGTGGTTTTCGTTAATGAGGCGGATCAGCAGCTTTACCGGCAAACGCTGGATGGCTCGCCCGAGGCGCTGACATCAGGCGAGTGCCGGTATGGCGATGTGAATTTTGCCGACGGGCAGATTTTGGCAGTCGAGGAAAATGGCGATCAGCACCGACTGGTCGCAATCGATCTGGCCGATGGTACGCGCCGTTTGCTGGCCGAAGGCGCGGACTTTTATGCCGCACCGATTATCAGCCCGGATGGCGCAAGGCTGGCGTGGATCGAGTGGAGCCGTCCGCATCAACCATGGACGTCAACCCGGTTGATGGTGGCCGAGCGTTCCGGGCAGAGCTTTTCAGCGCCCCGCTGCGTGGCGGGCGATGCCATTGAAGAGTCGATTCAACAGCCGCGTTTCGACGCGAAAGGACAGCTTTACTGTCTGACCGACCGCGCTGGCTTTTGGCAGCCTTATGTCGAATCAGTGGATGGATTCGAGCCATTGCCCAGCGTGCAAGCGGATCACGCGCCAGCGCCGTGGCAAATGGGTGGCTGCACCTGGCTGCCAATGGCTGACGGCTATCTGGCCAGTTGGAGTGAGAGCGGTTTCGGTCGCCTCGCATTGAATGGCGATGACCTTACCGGCGATTACAGCCGATTCCGGCATCTGGCACTGGATGAGCGATTCATCTATTGCATCGCTGCCTCGCCGATCAGCCCTTCGGCGGTGATCGCCATTGATCGCGCATCCCATAAAGTAACAGTGCTGGCCGGCGGCGTTGCGCCGCTGGCCGCCGAACGCATCAGCCGCCCGCAAACCCTGCGCTACCCAAGCGGTTCGGGCGAGGCTCACGGGTTCTTTTATCCGGCGATGAGTGGTGAAACGAAGCCGCCGCTGGTGGTGTTCATCCATGGCGGCCCTACCTCAGCCTGCTACCCGATGCTCGATCCGCGCATCCAGTACTGGACGCAACGCGGCTTCGCGGTCGCCGACCTCAACTATCGCGGCAGCAGCGGGTATGGCCGGGAATATCGGCAGGCGTTGCAGTTGAGTTGGGGTGACGTTGATGTGGAGGACGCCTGCGCCGTGGTCGACTATCTCGCCAGACAAGGCCTGATCGACGGTGAACGCGCGTTCATTCGTGGCGGCAGCGCTGGCGGCTACACGACCCTGTGCGCTCTGGCCTTTCATCAAGTCTTCCGCGCCGGCGCCAGCCTCTACGGGGTCAGCGATCCAGTCGCCCTTGCCCGGGCGACGCATAAGTTCGAAGGCGATTATCTGGACTGGCTGATCGGCGATCCCGAACAGGACGCCGAACGCTACGCTGCCCGCACACCCTTGCTGCACGCGAGCAACATCCGCGTGCCGGTGATTTTCTTTCAGGGTGAACTGGACGCCGTCGTCGTCCCGCAGCAAACCCGCGACATGGTCACGGCGCTGGAGCAGAACGGCATTCCGGTCGAGGCGCACTACTACGCCGACGAACGCCACGGCTTTCGTCGAGCGGTGAATCAGGCGCATGCGTTGGAGCGGGAGTGGGCGTTTTATCGGCGGGTGATGGCATTGGCGGACTGAAATTCACCTCCACCACTCGGATCCGTGTCGCCCCAATCGCTGGCAAGCCAGCTCCCACAGGTGTTCTGGTGTACACGCAATGTGTGAACAACCGAGACCAATGTGGGAGCGGGCTGCCCGCGATAGCGATCTACCTGGCGCCGCAGAACTCAGCGCTTGGCGATGATGTAAACCGCGTGCACGATCCCCGGAATGTAACCGCACAACGTCAGCAGAATGTTCAGCCAGAACGCCCCGCCAAATCCGACCTGCAGAAAAACACCCAGTGGCGGCAACAGAATGGCGATGATGATACGAATGAAATCCATGGGTCAGCTCCTGATTGGGGGTTGGCTCACGTGAGCCATACACGCTAATGACCCGTGCCGCTCGTCAGGGTTCAGTGCTTCCGCCATTTGTTCGCCACTATCACACGCAAAAAAAACGCCCCACACCAAAAGAATCAGGCGTGGGGCGTGCGTTATACCGCGAGACGGTTCTTGAATTCGGGTAGGAAGCTTCGGCTCAGACGGCAATCCCTTTGCGGCATTGCAGTTGTGCGGTGCGCACTCGGGAGAAGGCCCGGGCCAGGCGCAGGAGCATTTCGTCGATGTTGGCCTTGCTGACCGTAAGTGCCGGGGTGAAGCGCAGGCAATCGGCTTGTGGGGCGTTGAGTATCAGGCCTTCATGCAGCGCTGCTTTGACTACGGCATCTGCTGAATCATCCGACAGGGTCAAACCCCAGAACAGCCCCTGACCGCGCAGGTCGCCGTGATCATAACGATGCGCCAGCCGTGCGAGGCCTTCACGAAGATGCTGGCCTTTGTCCCGGACCTGCTGAAGGAATGCGCGATCCTGAACGCTGTCGAGCACCACCAGCCCTGCCGCGGTCATGAGTGCATTGCCATGGTGCGTGCCGCCCAGTTCGCCCGCGTCGAAACAGCACGCTTTGCCACGCGCCAGCAGCGCCGCCAATGGCACGCCACCGCCCAAGCCTTTGCCGAGCACGACAATGTCGGCGCGCACGCCGTAGGACTGTTCGGCAAGCAAGGTGCCGCAACGGCCGATGCCGGTTTGTACTTCGTCGAGGATCAGCAGAATCCCCAGTTCGCGGCACAGGCGTTCGACACCTTTGAGATAGCGATCGGCCGCAGGGACAACCCCGGCATCGCTCTGGATCGGCTCAAGCAGGATCGCCACGGTTTGCGCGTCGACGGCGTCATGCAGCGCCGGAAGATCGTTGAAGGGCACCAGATCGAAACCCGGCAGCAGCGGTGCAAAGCGATTGTGCAGGTTGCAACTGTCTGACGCCGAGATCGTCGCCAGGCTACGGCCGTGACAGCCCTGCCTCGCCACGATGATTCGCGAGGCGCCGCCACGATGCAGTTGACCCCACTTGCGTGCCAGTTTGATCGCCGCCTCGCAGGCTTCGCTGCCGCTGTTGAGCAGGTACGCCTGATCGCTGGAGGTGCTGGCACACAGCCGTTCGGCGAGGCTGAGCATGCCGCGGTTGTGCAGATTGAACCCGGGGTTGATCAACGCCTGGGCCTGACCGGCGATGGCTTTGACTAATGCTGAAGGACTGTGGCCAAGGCTGTTGGCGCCGCCGGCCTGGGAGAAGTCGAGGTAGGCGCGATCGTTGCTGTCCCACAGCCACGACCCCTGACCCCGAACGAAAACCTGCTGCGGCCGTTCAACGCTCGGCATCAGGCGATCGCTATTCAGGCTGTCATCCGCATCGGAATGCTCGGCATCGAAGACAAGGTCATCGAGGCTTGGCGCAGGGCGCCGCAGATTGAAGAGATTCATTGGAAAAAACCTCGTCCGAGGTTTTTTGAACTGCCTATGCAAACACTGTCGCAGCAAAAGCTATTCATCGCGCGCTATGGCCCTGTAAGCCTTGTGATTGCGGTTAGACTAGGCGCACTGACGGCCTTGGGCCATTTCGATTTATCAGCATTTTCGATAAGCATTACTTATGGATTTCAAACAACTGCGTTATTTCGTCGCGGTCTACGAGGAAGGTCATGTCGGACGGGCTGCCGAACGCCTGTCGATCTCCCAACCCGCGCTGTCACAGCAGATTCGCCAGCTCGAGCAAAATCTTGACGTCACCCTGTTCGAACGCAGCAGTAAACGCCTGCTGCCGACCCTCGCCGCGCACACGTTGTACAACCACGCGCTGCCATTGCTCGACGGGCTGCAACGCGCGCGCGAAGCGCTCGGCAACTTCAAAGGCCAGGCTTTGCGCACCTTGGCGATTGGCGTGCTGCAAACCGTCCATACCAGTCTGGTGCCGCAAATGCTTGAGCGAGTGCGCAAGGCGCAACCGCATCTGGTGGTGCAAATTTATGAATTGACCGGGCTGGAGATCGAACGGCGCTTGCTTAACGGCTCGCTGGACATCGGCATCAGCTATCTGCCGCCACGTCAGCCTGGGCTGCATGGCGTGATGCTGTACGAAGATGAACTGACGCTGGTCATCCCGGCGGACCATCCGTTGCGGGAATTCAAGAAGGTTTCGATTCGCCAGGCGGCCGAATTGCCAATGCTGTTACTGGGCGAGGAGTTTCAGATCCGCCAGATCTGGCAAGCGCAATTGACCAGCCTTGGCCGTCGCCCGCAAGTGCAGGCCGAGTTGAACAATATGCTGGGGATTCTCGACAGTCTGCCGCACACCAAACTGGCGACGGTGCTGCCCGGGCACTCGCAAAAAGAGTACGACGATGAAGATCTGCTATGGAAGCCGCTGAGCGAGCCACGGGTGCCGTTGAAAGTCGGGCTGGTGTGTCGCGACGTGCAACGTCAGCAAGCTTCGCTGGCACTGCTGCAGACATTGCTGGAAGAGGTCATGGGCCGCGATGAAAAAGCGCGCAAAAGCCCGCCAGCACTGGATTCCCTGACCTGAAAACTTTTCTTCAGGCAAAAGAAAACCCCGCCGAAGCGGGGCTTTGCAGACTGTTTCCCTGACATCCATTTCACTCCGCCACCCTGGCAGAATCCTACGTGTCCGTGTTGTTGCTTTGCGCTTCCTGCGCGACGTCCATGAAATGTAGATTAGCCGTGGATCCAATCTACGCATATGGGAGAACAGCAGCACGTCATGTAAGCGATTGCTTACATGACGCTATCGGGGTCAGAACTGCGCTGCATCCAGCAGGTACAGCGACTCGCTACCGGCCTTGACCGACGCGCTCAACGAATGAATACGCGGTAGCAGACGGGCGAAGTAGAAGCGCGCGGTGCCGAGTTTGCTGGCATAGAAATCTTCCTGCGCTTCTTTGCCCAACGCGGCTTTGGCCATCAATGCCCACATGTAGGCGTAGGCCACGTAACCAAACGCCTGCAGATATTCGACCGACGCCGCGCCGATTTCGTGCGGATTGCTTTTCGCCCGATCCAGCACCCACGAAGTCAGCTCGTCGAGCGTTGTGACGGCGTCGTTCAGCGGCTTGGTGAATTCGCCGAGATCTGCACTGGCGGTCGCAGTGAAGTGGCGGATTTCGTCAGCGAACAGTTGATAGAACGCGCCGCCACTGCCGACGATCTTGCGACCCACCAGGTCCAGCGCCTGAATGCCGTTGGTGCCTTCGTAAATCTGGGTGATGCGCACGTCACGTACCAGTTGCTCCTGGCCCCACTCGCGGATGTAACCGTGGCCGCCGAAAATCTGCTGGCCGTGTACGGTAGTTTCCAGACCCAGATCGGTGAGGAACGCCTTGGCAACCGGCGTCAGCAACGCCACCAGGTCTTCCGCACGCTTGCGCGTCGTCGCGTCTTCGCTGAACTTGGCGGTGTCGAGTTGCATCGCCACGTAAGTGGAGAATGCGCGACCACCTTCGTTCGACGCTTTCATGGTCAGCAGCATGCGACGCACGTCCGGATGGACGATGATCGGGTCAGCGACCTTGTCTTTGTTTTGCGCGCCCGTCGGCGAGCGGCTTTGCAGGCGGTCGCGAGCGTATTCGACGGCGTTCTGGTAGGAGCGCTCGCCAGTGGCAAGGCCCTGGATGCCGACGCCCAGACGCTCGTAGTTCATCATGGTGAACATCGCCGCCAGGCCTTTGTTCGGCTCACCGACCAGATAACCCACCGCTTCGTCGAAGTTCATCACGCACGTCGCGGACGCCTGGATGCCCATCTTGTGTTCGATCGAACCACAGTTGGCCGGGTTGCGCGCGCCCAGGCTGCCATCTGCGTTGACCATGAACTTGGGCACGAGGAACAGCGAGATGCCTTTGGGGCCCGCTGGTGCGTCCGGCAGTTTGGCCAGCACCAGGTGAATGATGTTTTCGGTGAGATCGTGTTCACCACCGGTGATGAAGATCTTGGTGCCGCTAACCTTGTAGGAACCGTCGGCCTGAGGTTCGGCTTTGGTGCGGATGATGCCCAGGTCGGTGCCGGCGTGCGGCTCGGTCAGGCACATCGAACCGGCCCAGACGCCGGCGTACATGTTCGGCAGGTAGGCGGCTTTCAGCTCTTCGCTGGCGTGGGCGTTGATCGACAGGCACGCGCCGGCAGTCAGCATCGGGTACAGACCGAAGGACAGGCTCGCGGAGTTGACCATTTCTTCGACCTGCGCCGACACGGCTTTGGGCATGCCCATGCCGCCGTATTGCGGATCGCCACCAACGCCAACCCAACCGCCCTCGGCGTAAGTCTGATAAGCCTGTGGGAAACCGGCCGGCGTGGTGACGGCACCGTCCGCCCAGTGACAACCTTCTTCATCAGCGGCACGGCTCAGCGGCGCGATGCTTTTGCTGGTGACCTTGCCGGCCTCTTCGAGAATCGCTTCAACAGTCTCGGCGTCGACGGTCTCGGCCAGCGCCGGCAGTTGCGCCCAGAGTTTGGCGACCTCGAACACTTCATTGAGGACGAAGCGCATATCGCGCAGCGGCGCTTTGTAGTCAGCCATGGCAAACCTCGCAAGATCTAAACAGGTGATTCGTGGGAATGTATTCTCGTTGAGCCGGAGTGTACATCAACAACTTTTGTGACACATAGGGTCAACCGGTGACTGATCTGTTATTTTTAGTCATCAGAAAAATATCGCGGCCTTCGCCAGCTTCCACAGGTAAAAAGCAATCCCGTGGAGCTGCCGAAGGCTGCGATCTTTTGATCTACCTTAAAGCGCAAACATTTCGGCCGGCAGCTTCATCAAACAATCACTCCCCGCCTCAATCGCCGCACGATGCGCCGCCGTGCGTGGCAGCAACCGTTTGAAGTAAAACTCGCAAGTGGCCAATTTCCCCCGAAGATAATCCGCCTCCCCCTCGCCCGCATCCAGTTGCGCTTGCGCCACCAGCGCCATGCGCAGCCACAGATAGCCGAGGATGATGTAACCGCTGTACATCAGATAGTCCACCGACGCAGCGCCGACCTCGTCCGGGTTCTTCATCGCCGCCATTGCGACCTTCATGGTCAGATCGCCCCACTGCTGGTTGAGCTCATTGAGCTGCGTGACAAAGCTCCCCAGTTGCGGATGCCCCTCGTTCGCCGCGCAGAACTTGTGGACGATTTTGGTAAAGCCGCGCAGCAGCTTGCCTTGACTGCCGAGCACCTTGCGCCCAAGCAGATCGAGCGCCTGAATGCCGTTGGTGCCTTCGTAGATCGGCGCAATGCGGCAATCGCGCACCAACTGCTCCATGCCCCACTCGCGAATGAAACCGTGACCGCCAAAAACCTGCATGCCGAGATTGGTCACTTCCAGCCCGGAGTCGGTCATGAACGCTTTGCAGATCGGCGTGAGGAACGCCAGCAGGTCTTCGGCTTCCTGACGCGCCTCGGCATCGCTGCCTAGATGGGCGACATCGAGCAGTTGCGCGGTGAAGTAAGTCAGCGCGCGGTTGCCTTCGTTGAAGGCTTTCATGGTCAGCAGCATGCGCCGCACGTCCGGGTGGACGATGATCGGGTCGGCAGGTTTGTCCGGGGCTTTGGCGCCGGTCAGCGAACGCATCTGCAGGCGGTCGTTGGCGTATTTGATGGCGCCCTGGAAACTCGCTTCGCCCAGACACAAGCCCTGCATTCCAGTGCCGAGCCGCGCGTGGTTCATCATGGTGAACATGCAGTTCAGGCCCTTGTTCGGTTCGCCGATCAAGAAGCCTTTGGCGCTATCGAAGTTCAGCACGCAAGTGGCCGAGGCCTTGATGCCCATCTTGTGTTCGATCGAGCCGCAGGAAACGCCATTGCGCTCACCCGCCTCGCCCGACGCATCCGGGAGGAATTTTGGCACGATGAACAACGAGATGCCCTTTGTTCCCGCCGGCGCATCCGGCAGTTTGGCCAAGACCAGATGGATGATGTTTTCGCTCATGTCGTGCTCACCGGCAGAGATGAAAATCTTGCTGCCCGTGACCATGTAACTGCCGTCCGCCTGAGGCACGGCGCGGGTTTTGATGATGCCCAGATCGGTGCCGCAGTGGGCTTCGGTCAGGCACATTGTGCCGGTCCACTGGCCGGCGGTGAGTTTACTCAGGTAAGTGTCTTTCTGATCGGTGGTGCCGTGGGCATGGATTGCCGACATCGCGCCGTGAGTCAGGCCCGGGTACATGCCCCAGGACGTGTTGCTGGAGCCGACCATTTCGCTGATCACCAGCCCCAGGGAGCTTGGTAGGCCTTGACCGCCATAAACCGGATCTGCCGCCAGACCATGCCAGCCGCCCTCGACATATTGTGCGAAGGCTTGCTTAAAGCCTGTAGGCGTTGTCACCACCCCGTTGTCGAAATGGCAGCCCTCTTCGTCACCGCTGCGATTGAGCGGTGCCAGAACGTTCTCACAGAACTTCGCGCCTTCTTCGAGGATCGCGCTGATCATGTCCGGGCTGGCGTCGTGGGCGCCGAGGGCGGCGTAGTTGGTGTGGAAGTCGAAGACGTGGTCGATCAGAAAACGCATGTCGCGCAGCGGGGCTTTGTACTCGGGCATGATGGCTTCTCCGTCAGCAGGTTTCCTTGAAACTACTGCCGGCCACCACGCCCCACAATCACTGTCCAGACGCTGAATGCGCCGTCATCACTCAACCCGCAGCGGTGTCCATGCGCACCGCGCCACGGCGGTTCTGGCCGAACGCGACCACGCAGTTGCGCCCCGCACCCTTGGCACTGTAGAGCGCCTCGTCCGCGGATTTTAGAACTTGCTCGGGGTTGCGCTGCTCCACCCGCTCAGCGACGCCGATACTCACCGTCACCGACACGCTGGAAGCACCGGAACCGGCGCGACGCTGGCGACCTTGCTGATCGTCGTTCGGGCGGTTTTCCTGATTGCGCAACTGGATGCTGTAGGACGCAATCGACTCGCGAATGACTTCAAGGTGCGGCATGCACTCCTCAAGGGTTTTGCCTGCGAACACCAGGGCAAATTCCTCACCGCCATAGCGATATGCCCTACCGCCTCCGCTGATTTTGGACAGCTTGCTGGCGACCAGTCGCAGCACCTGATCACCGACATCGTGGCCGTGGGTGTCGTTGAATTTCTTGAAGTGGTCAACGTCGCTCATTGCCAGCACATAGTTGCGCCCCAAGCGCTGCATGCGTTCATTGAGCGCACGGCGGCCCGGCAAACCGGTGAGTTCGTCGCGAAAGGCCATTTGATAAGCCTCGTGCGCCACGGCGGCAGCAATCATCAACATCACTTGGCTGCACATGATGTTCAGGGTAAACGGCAGGATGAAGGTTTTCGGCAGCATCCAGAACACCCCGAGCAAACCGACCAGTTGCGCCGCATGCAGTGGACGCGGATTGCGCCAGTATTGCCAGGCCAGCAGCAGGAATGCCGAAATGAACACCGGATACGACAACTGGATCAGGCTCATCCACGCGCCGTGCAGCGCCGGCCAGCGAATTTCCGAAAGCCACATCAGCAACGCCTGTGGGTAACTTTGCTCAAGCCCCAGCGCCACACTGCCGAAGGCGAGCAACACGGCGAATCGCGCCACCATGTCCTGAAACAGGTGTGTGCGCTCCTGCCACGCAGCAAACAGACCGAACAACAGGGGCAGCAACAGGCAGACGAGATGGAAGACCACGGCGGCGTCTTCGCGCACTTTGCCGTTGTCGCGGTAAAAGTCGGTCTGGGTGTCGAGCAAAAAGTAGGCGATGTACACCGTGAGCATCAGAAACAGTTCGCGCTGGCGTCGGTAAACCGCGCAGTAAGCGCCACCTAGCAGCAGGACCAGAGTCGGCAACACGTTGAACAGGGAAGTGAAGAACACGCTGAGGTCTTTGACATACGCAGCCGCCAACCCCGCAAGCAACAACAGCAGGGAAGGTAGGAAATGGCTGAAACGTACAGCGGAAGAACGTGGCAAGGGTAAAGCTCCGACCCGTCATGGCAAAGAGATGGCATTGTGCCTGCAATGTGGCTAGTTAAGCACACAGATTGTGATCCAGATCACATGCAGTCTCTTTAACGGCCGGAAACACTGATTTCTGAGCCGTCGACCAAGGTTTTTTGCCCCCTTGGAGATGAAATCTCCTTCATGGCCATCATGCTTGATGGCCACGTAGGGAATTTCTTTCAGAAATACCCGCGGCCGGAGGAAATTCGCGCATAAAAAAACCGCTGCCCCCGAGGGAGCAGCGGTTTTTCAACAGACCGCGTTAAGGCTTAATAGCCCAGTGCGAAGTCTTCTTCTTTCATGTCCATCAGGTTATTGGCGCCCGACAGCATGGTGGCCACGTGGGTACGGGTACGCGGCAGGATGCGCTGGAAGTAGAAGCGCGCAGTTTGCAGCTTGGCGGTGTAGAACGCCGCGTCGCCCGTGCCTTCTGCCAGTTTCTCGGCAGCCAGACGCGCCATGTCGGCCCAGAAGTAGGCCAGGCAGGCATAACCGGAGTACATCAGGTAATCCACGGAGGCCGCGCCGACTTCTTCGCGATCTTTCATGGCGGCCATACCGACCTTCATGGTCAGCTCGCCCCATTCCTTGTTCAGTGCAGCCAGCGGCGTGACGAACTCTTGAACCGCTTCGTTGCCTTCGTTGGTCTGGCAGAACTTGTGGACGATCTTGGTGAAGCTTTTCAGAGCCTCGCCTTGCGTCATCAGTACTTTGCGGCCCAGCAAGTCGAGTGCCTGGATACCGGTGGTGCCTTCGTACAGCATCGAAATGCGGCTGTCGCGAACGTTCTGCTCCATGCCCCACTCGGCGATGAAGCCGTGGCCGCCGTAGATCTGCACGCCGTGGTTGGCGGATTCGAAACCGACTTCGGTCATGAACGCTTTGGCGATTGGCGTCATGAAGGCCAGCAGTGCGTCGGCCTTCTTCTTCTCTTCTTCGTCTACACCGTATTTGACGATGTCGACCTGTTTGGCAGTGAAGTACACCATCGCGCGGTTGCCTTCGGCGAATGCCTTCATGGTCAACAGCATGCGGCGTACGTCAGGGTGCACGATGATCGGGTCAGCAGCTTTTTCCGGCGCTTTCGGGCCAGTCAGGGAGCGCATTTGCAGACGATCGCGAGCGTATTTCAGGCCACCCTGGAAACCGATTTCGGCGTGGGCCAGACCTTGCAGCGCGGTCCCCAGACGTGCGGTGTTCATAAAGGTGAACATGCAGTTCAGGCCTTTGTTCGCCGGGCCGATCAGGAAACCGGTGGCGCCGTCGAAGTTCATCACGCAAGTGGCGTTGCCGTGGATGCCCATCTTGTGTTCAAGCGAACCGCAAGTCACAGCGTTGCGTGCACCGACGGTGCCATCAGCATTGGGCATGAACTTTGGAACGATGAACAGGGAGATGCCTTTGGTGCCAGCAGGCGCATCCGGCAGGCGGGCCAGTACGATGTGGACGATGTTGTCGGCCATGTCGTGTTCACCGGCCGAGATGAAGATCTTGGTGCCGGAAACTTTGTACGAACCGTCAGCCTGAGGTTCGGCCTTGGTACGCAGCATGCCCAGGTCGGTGCCGCAGTGCGGCTCGGTCAGGCACATGGTGCCGGTCCATTCGCCCGAAACCAGTTTGGTCAGGTAAGCACTTTGCTGCTCAGGGGTGCCGTGCTCGGAGATGGTGTTCATCGCGCCGTGCGACAGGCCTGGGTACATGCCCCACGACCAGTTGGCTTCGCCAACCATTTCGCTGACGGCCAGACCCAGCGACTCAGGCAGACCCTGACCACCGTGCTCGACGTCGTGCGCCAGGCTTGGCCAGCCGCCTTCGACGAATTGCTTGTAAGCCTCTTTGAAGCCAGTCGGGGTTTTAACGCCGGACTCGCTCCAGGTGCAACCTTCGATGTCGCCCACGCGGTTCAGCGGCGCCAGTACCTGCTCACAAAACTTGGCGCCTTCTTCGAGAATGGCATCAACCATGTCCGGAGTTGCGTCTGCGCAAGCCGGAAGGCTCTGATAGTGCGCTTCGTAGCCGAGCAGTTCGTCACGAACGAAGCGAATATCACGCAAGGGGGCCTTGTAGTCAGGCATAGCGATAAACCTCTGCTGATGTAACCGGGAATGAACGACCGTGTTGATTTGTTGTGACGGTCAAACAGTTGTTTGAAACATACGTTTACGCCGAAATCTTGTCAAGCGTCGATCATTTGCCGTTCGTCTTCATATCTTCCAAACGCCGGACACAGCAAACCGCCATCGACTCGATCGAGTCATGGGCGATAAAAAGAAGATTAGTTGAGCGAGAAGGACTTACAACGAAAAACGCCGCGACAATGCGCGGCGTTCAGCGTGCTGGAAGCTATGAAAATCAGGCGAATGTATCGATGATCGTACCGAGCACTTCGTCGGATGCCTTGACGACTTTCACGCCCAGCTCAGCTTGGTATTTGCCCTGAGACATCTCGACGATGTTGCTTGCCAGATCAGACTGCTGCGCACGATCCAGACCACGCAGGCGATCGACCTGTACTTCGGAAGACTGGCTGGTGACCGAACGCTCAATGGTGTTGTTGGCGATCTGGCCGGCCGCCTGATCGACGCGATTCTGCCCGGTCTGAATCGAGCTCAAACCCGCATAAAAAGCTGTGTTACCGGAGATTTCCATAACTGGTCTCATCCTTGGGAAGGATCAATAGTCGCCATTGAACCAGAGGCGCCAGAAAAACACCCGTCAAAAACACTAATGGCACAGTGCCTGCCCATAGGCAAAACCTTAGTCGAGCAAGTCCAACTGCAAATGCTCAGCTACCGCTTCAGCGCTCAACGCCTTGAGCTTGGGCACTCGCCCAAGACACGGTGCGGGAATCCGCTCGGCGAGCGTCGCCAGATTCTCCTCCAGCCGCGAAGTCTTCGGATCGATGATATTCGCCACCCACCCCGCCAGTTGCAGGCCATCTCGGGCAATCGCCTCGGCTGTCAGCAACGCATGGCTGATGCAACCCAGCCGCACACCCACCACCAGAATCACCGGCAGCTTCAACGCCATCGCCAAATCCGAGAGATTGTCCTGATCCGCCAACGGCACCCGCCAGCCACCCGCGCCCTCTATCAGGGTGAAATCGGCATTCATCGCCAGAATCTCGCGCATCGGCGTCAGCAGCGATTGCACCGTCAGCGCGACACCGGCCTCGCGAGCCGCCAGATGCGGAGCAATAGCCGGCTCGAACGCTATCGGATTGACCTGTTGATAACTCAGCGGCAACGAACACTCGGCCAGTAAGGCCAAGGCATCCGAGTTGCGCAAACCCTTGGGCGTGACTTCGCACCCGGAGGCAACCGGCTTACCCGCCGCGGTGCTCAACCCTGCCGAACGCGCCGCATGCAGCAATCCGGCGGCGACCGTTGTCTTGCCAACGTCGGTGTCAGTTCCGGTGATGAAATAGGCTGCGCTCATACGGGTTTCTCCAACACGGCGTAGACCACCTGATAAGTCGCCGGCAAGCCCGACGCCTGACGAAACTGCTCGTAAGCCTCGACCAGACCAAGAATCCGCGCCCGCCCGGTCAATCCACCCGGGCGACCAGGATTCAGATTGTGCGCCCCCAGAGCCTTCAGCTCATGGGTCAAACTGCGCACATCCGGGTAATGCAGCACATGCGCCTGATTCTCCAGACTCACCGTGCGCAGGCCACTGGCCGCACACAACTGTTCATATCGCGCGAACTCGCGGAAGCGATTCACATGCACCAGACCATCGACCTGACGCCAGCTATCGCGCAACTCAAACAATGTCCCTACACAAAGACTAGCAAACGCGAAAATTCCGCCGGGTTTCAGCACACGGAAAGCTTCACTGAGCACCGCATCAAAATTCCCACACCACTGCACCGCAAGGCTGGAGAAGATCAGATCGCAGGTTGAATCGCGTAACGGCAGACGTTCCGCGTCACCGGCGATGAAATGCTCGGCACCACCCAACGGACGCGCGTGATCAAGCATGCCCTCGGCAATGTCCAGCGCCAGCCCCTGGCCATGGGCAAAACGCCCGGCCAATGCACGACTGAAATACCCGGTGCCGCAGCCCAGATCCAGCCAGCGCGACGGCACGAAATCCGCAGGCAAGCGCTGCAGCAACTGTGTACCGACATCACGTTGCAACTCGGCGACACTGTCGTAACTGGCCGCCGCGCGGGAGAAAGAGGCCGCGACCTGACGCTTGTCAGGCAAGCCGCCGGGCAGCGCCACATGGGACAAATCAGTCATCACCGCACTCATGTAAAAAAGCCTGGATCGCACCCGCCACTCCATGGGGGTCTTCCAGAAGAAACGCATGACTGGCCTGTTCGATCAGACCAATTTCAATATCCGGCAACAGGGCGAACAATTCGCCCGCCGCCTCTGCCGGCACCAATCCGTCCTGCCCGGCGAACAGATGCAACTGCGGGCCACGAAACGCCTGCAACGCTTCGCGCGTATCCAGTTGCGCGAGCAATTCCAGCCCGGCCATCAGTGCCGCCGACGAAGTGTTCGGTGCGCCGCCGAGCATCAGCCGCGACAAGCCGCGCGGGTCTTGCGCGCCTTGAGCACACAGCAGCGAGAAACGTTTGAGGGTCAAACGTGGGTCAGCAGCGCAACCGGCAAGAAACGCATCGAAGGTCTCGCCGGGCATCGCACTCGGCCATTGTTCATGAGCAACAAAGGAAGGATTGCTCGCCAGCGTCAGCAAGCCGTAACATCTGTCGCCGCGACGCGCCGCCAGTTCGGACGCGAGCATCCCGCCGAGCGACCAGCCGCCAAGCCACACGTCTTGAGGAATGCGCTCATCGAGGTCATCGAGCCAGTCTTGCAGGTCGCAGGAGTCGAGTTCCGGCAACGGCTCGACCTCGACATGCAGATGTTCGTCGAGTCCTTGGAGCGCAGCGGCCAAAGGCTCCATCGGCGAAACACCGAGGCCCCAGCCGGGCAGCAGAATCAGGCGATCACGCATGGCTTGGCTCCGACGACAGTTGGGCAAAGCAATCAGCCAGTCCTTCTAACAATAGCTGCACCTGCGCCTCGCTGTGGGCGGCGGTCAGGGTTACGCGCAGACGTGCACTGCCAGCGGGCACGGTCGGCGGACGGATCGCGGTGACCATCAAGCCACGTTCGCGCAACATCTGCGACAGGCGCACCGCGCGGCCGGCATCGCCGATCATGATTGGCTGGATCGGGGTAAAGCTGTCCATCAACTCCAGGCCGATCTGTTCGGCACCGCGACGGAACTGGCGGATCAGCGTCTGCAAATGCTCTCGACGCCAGTGTTCACTGCGCAGCAGCTCGATACTTTTCAACGTCGCACAGGCCAGCGCCGGCGGTTGACTGGTGGTGTAGATGTACGGACGCGCGAACTGGATCAGGCTTTCGATCAACTCTTCGCTGCCAGCGACGAACGCGCCCGCCGTGCCGAAGGCTTTGCCGAGCGTGCCGACCAGCACGGGGACGTCGTCCTGACTCAAGCCGAAATGCTCGACGATACCGCCGCCATTAGCGCCCAACGGGCCGAAACCATGGGCATCGTCGACCATCAGCCACGCGCCTTTGGACTTGGCCTCACGGGCCAGCGCCGGCAGATCGGCAAGGTCGCCGTCCATGCTGAACACGCCATCGGTAACCACCAACGTATTGCCGGTGGCTTTCTCTAGTCGCTTGGCCAGACTTACCGCGTCGTTATGCAGATAACGATTGAAGCGCGCGCCGGACAACAGCCCCGCATCCAGCAACGAGGCGTGATTGAGCCGGTCTTCCAGCACCGTATCGCCCTGCCCGACCAGCGCGGTGACCGCACCGAGATTGGCCATGTAGCCGGTGGTAAACAGCAGCGCACGCGGCCGACCGGTGAGATCAGCCAGTGCTTCTTCCAGTGCGTGATGCGGGCCGCTGTGGCCGATCACCAGATGCGACGCCCCGCCGCCCACGCCCCAACGCTTGGCACCGGCGCGCCAGGCTTCGATCACCTGCGGGTGATTGGCCAGGCCCAGATAGTCGTTGTTACAGAACGCCAGCAATGGCTGGCCGTCGACCACCACCTCAGGCCCTTGCGGGCTTTCCAGCAGCGGTCGCTGGCGGTAGAGATTTTCGGCACGTCGGGCAGCAAGGCGTGCGGCGAGATCGAAAGACATGCAGGCCTCGATTTTCAAATAGACAGATCCCCTGTGGGAGCAAGCCTGAACGCGAAAGCGTCAGTCCAGTCGACATCACTGTTGAATATTCGACGGCATTCGCGAGCAGGCTCGCTCCCACAGGGGTTTGCATTCCTTCAGAGGAGTGCGCGCAAATCTTTACACCGCGGCGTTGTAGAACTGCTCGGTACTCTTCTGCTCCACCAACGCCTGTTCGATCGCGGCCTGATGCACTTCGTCGGAGTGCTCTTCGCGGGCTTCCGGCGCAATGCCCAGACGTGCAAACAGTTGCATGTCCTTGTCCGCTTGCGGGTTGGCAGTGGTCAGCAACTTGTCGCCGTAGAAAATCGAGTTGGCGCCCGCGAAGAACGCCAGGGCCTGCATCTGCTCGTTCATCGCTTCACGCCCGGCCGACAGCCGCACGTGGGATTGCGGCATCAGGATGCGCGCCACGGCGAGCATGCGGATGAAGTCGAACGGATCGATGTCCTCGGCGTTTTCCAGTGGCGTGCCGGCGACTTTCACCAGCATGTTGATCGGTACCGACTCCGGATGCTCGGGCAGGTTAGCCAACTGGATCAGCAGATTGGCGCGGTCATCCAGCGACTCGCCCATGCCCAGAATGCCGCCGGAACAGATCTTCATCCCCGACTCACGCACGTAGGCCAGCGTTTGCAGGCGCTCGCTGTACGTGCGGGTGGTGATGATGCTGCCGTAGAACTCAGGCGAGGTGTCGAGGTTGTGGTTGTAGTAATCGAGCCCGGCCTTGGCCAGCGCTTCGGTCTGATCCTGATCGAGACGACCGAGGGTCATGCAGGTTTCCAGGCCCATGGCTTTGACGCCTTCGACCATTTTCAATACGTAGGGCATGTCCTTGGCCGACGGATGCTTCCACGCCGCCCCCATGCAGAAACGCGTCGAGCCGATGGCTTTGGCGCGGGCAGCCTCTTCGAGGACTTTCTGCACTTCCATCAGCTTTTCTTTTTCCAGGCCGGTGTTGTAGTGACCGGACTGCGGACAATATTTGCAATCTTCCGGGCAGGCGCCGGTTTTGATCGACAGCAGCGTGGAGACTTGAACGCGGTTGGCGTTGAAATGCGCGCGGTGCACCGTCTGCGCCTGGAACAGCAAGTCGTTGAATGGCTGTACGAAGAGGGCTCTGACTTCGGCCAATGACCAGTCGTGACGCAGGGTGGCAGTGGTGCTCGCGCTCATGGGTATTTCCTTGGTTATGCTTGGCTGGCGGCTGCGGGAACGGAATACCCACAGGCGCTACACGGATGTTCGGCATATTTAAGGAAGTGTCATGCGCTGTCAACCACAAGACAAAGATCAGGTTTACATCTGTTTAAAAAACGTACAAATCTGCTTATTGTGCGATGAGCCAGCAGAAGCAGAAATGCCAATCTGCGTCGCTTGCGAAGCCGAGATGCCATGGCTGGGCGAGCACTGCCAGACCTGCGCATTGCCGCTGCCCGAGGCCGGCCTGACCTGCGACGGGTGCCTGCTAGAGCCTCCGGCGTACGAACAGGTCGCCGTGCCATGGCGCTACGATTTCCCGGTGGACAGTTTGATTACCCGCTTTAAACACAACGCGAAATGGCCGTTTGGTCATCTGCTCGCCGACGTTCTCAGCCAATACCTGCAACATCGCTTCGATGAAGACTTGCCGCGCCCCGACGCGTTGTTGCCGGTGCCATTGGCCGCTAAACGTCTGCGTCAACGCGGATTCAACCAGGCAGCGATGTTGGCGCGCTGGTTGAGTCGGCAACTGGATTTGCCCTGCGAGGAGAATGTTGTGCACAGGATTCAGGACACCAGCGCCCAGCAGGATCTTGATGCCAAGGCGCGCAAGCGCAACCTGCGCAATGCCTTTGCCCTGACGTCAGATGCGAACGTAAAGGGTCGGCATCTGGCGTTGGTTGATGATGTTTTGACCACCGGCGCAACGGCCCAGGCCCTTGCACGACTGTTAATGAATGCGGGAGCGGCAAGGGTCGACGTGTATTGCCTGGCGCGCACGCCAAAACCCGGCTCCTGAGGTCAGCGCAATCTCCTGTAGGAGCTGCGGCACGCTGCGATCTTTTGATCCTGATCTTTAAAATCAAAAGATCGCAGCGTGCCGCAGCTCCTACATCGATATTGCGCAGTGACGAATAGCAGGGCGCCCCCCACGGACAGGTTCTGCACACGGCTTGACTCGCGCGCCACAAGCCGCCAACTTCACATTCCACCGCCACAGCAAAAAAGCACCCATTCATGTCCATGCCTTCCCTGCTCTCCCAGCACATTGTCCGTCGTCCGCAGCGCATTGCCCTGCTGCAACACATCGCCGAACAGGGCTCGATCACCCGTGCAGCGAAAAGTGCAGGGCTGAGCTACAAAGCGGCGTGGGACGCCATCGATGAGCTGAACAACCTGTCGCAAAAGCCGCTGGTCGAGCGTGCCGTCGGCGGCAAGGGCGGCGGCGGCGCCAAACTGTCCAGCGAAGGTCAACGGGTGCTGCGCCTCTATCAAAAGCTGCAAGCCTTGCAAGCGCAGGTACTGGAAGCCGCCGAAGACGCCAGCGACCTCGACCTGCTCGGTCGCTTGATGCTACGCACCAGCGCTCGCAACCAGTTGCACGGCAAAGTCGTGGCGATCAACGCGCAGGGGCGCAATGACCTGATTCGTCTGGAGCTGGCCGAAGGCTTGTGCCTCGACGCACAAATCACCCACGACAGCACTGTGCATCTGGAGCTGCAAACCGGTTCGCAAGTGGTGGCCCTGATCAAGGCCGGCTGGCTCGAATTGCTGGCCAGCGATCAGCCGGCAACGCCTGGGCACAATCATCTGGAGGGCACCATCGAAGCGATTCTCGACGCCGACGACGGCCCCAGCGAAGTGCGGATTTCCCTACCCAACGGCCACACCCTTTGCGCGCTGGCCGAACCGCAGGACTTGCGCAGCCGTGGGCTGGCAGTGGGGCAACCCGTGCATGTGCAGTTTTCGCCGTCCAATGTGCTGATCGGCACGTCACTTTAATCGCGGCCTGCAACGAAAGCGTCATCGACGCTCATTAAGGTGACTGCCAAAACCAAGCAGGAAGCCTGATGTGAGCCTACTAGAAGAAAACCAATCGACTGATCTGGAAAAAATGGTCGGCCTCAGCCGTCGCGGTTTCATCGGCGCCGGCGCTCTGTGTGGCGCAGCGATGTTCCTGGGCGGTAGCCTCCTGAGCCGCAGCGCGCTGGCCACTGGCGTCAGTGCTGGCAACAGCCGTCTGCTGGGCTTCGAAAGCATTCCGGCGGCAACCACTGATGTCATCAGCCTGCCCAAAGGCTACAAATCTTCAGTACTGATCAGTTGGGGCCAGCCACTGCAAGAGAATGGCCCGGCGTTCGACCCGAGTGGCAATGGCACCGCGGCCGCACAGGAAGTGCAGTTCGGTGACAACAACGACGGCATGAGCCTGTTCGCCTTCCCGGACGACAGAAACCGCGCGTTGATGGCGATCAACAACGAATACACCAACTACCGTTACCTCTACCCGCACGGCGGCATGCCGCAATCGGCCGAAGACGTGCGCAAGGCCCTGGCGTGCGAAGGCGTTTCGGTGATCGAGGTGCAGCGCAAGAACGGCCAGTGGCAATTCGTTCAGGGCTCGCGTTACAACCGACGCATCCATGGCAACACGCCGCTGCGCATCGCCGGCCCGGCGGCCGGTCACGACCTGATGAAAACCGCCGCCGACAAACACGGCAAAAAGGTCCTCGGTACCTTCCAGAACTGCGCCAACGGGAAAACGCCGTGGGGCACTTACCTGACCTGCGAAGAGAACTTCACCGACGTCTTCGGCAGCAGCAACGCCCAGCAGCAGTTCGACGCGGCGCAAAAGCGCTACGGCGTCTCGGCCGCCAGCCGCGAGATCAACTGGCACCCGCACGACCCGCGCTTCGACATGGCGAAGAACCCCAACGAACTCAACCGTCACGGCTGGGTGGTCGAGATCGACCCGTTCGATCCGCAATCGACCCCGGTCAAACGCACGGCGCTGGGCCGCTTCAAACATGAAAACGCCGCACTGGCCGAGACCAACGACGGTCGCGCCGTGGTGTACATGGGCGACGATGAGCGTGGCGAGTTCATCTACAAATTCGTCAGCCGCGACCGCATCAACCACCGCAACGCCAAAGCCAACCGCGACATCCTTGATCACGGCACCCTGTACGTCGCCAAGTTCGATAACGGCGACAGCAACCCGGATCACCCGAAAGGCCAGGGCCAATGGATCGAACTGACCCACGGCAAAAACGGCATCGATGCCAGCAGCGGCTTTGCCGATCAGGCTGAAGTGCTGATCCACGCCCGCCTCGCCGCCAGTGTGGTCGGCGCCACGCGCATGGACCGCCCGGAATGGATCGTGGTCAGCCCGAAGGACGGCCAGGTTTATTGCACCCTGACCAACAACGCCAAGCGCGGCGAAGACGGGCAACCGGTGGGCGGGCCGAACCCGCGCGAGAAGAACGTCTACGGGCAGATTCTGCGCTGGCGCACCGACCGCGATGATCATGCGTCGAAGACCTTCTCGTGGGATCTGTTCGTGGTCGCCGGCAACCCGGGCGTGCACGCCGGCACGTCAAAGGCCGGCTCGAAAAACATCACCCCGCAGAACATGTTCAACAGCCCCGATGGCTTGGGTTTCGACAAGGCCGGACGCTTGTGGATTCTGACTGACGGCGACTCGAGCAACGCCGGGGACTTTGCCGGGATGGGCAATAACCAGATGCTCTGCGCTGACCCCAAGACCGGCGAGATTCGCCGCTTCATGGTCGGGCCGATTGGTTGTGAAGTCACCGGGATCAGCTTCTCGCCGGATCAGAAGACATTGTTTGTCGGGATTCAGCATCCGGGGGAGAACGGCGGTTCGACCTTCCCTGAGCATCTGCCGAATGGCAAGCCACGGTCTTCGGTGATGGCGATTACCCGTGAGGATGGCGGGGTCGTCGGCGCCTGACAAATCGCTTTCGCGAGCAGGCTCGCTCCCACAGGGGATCGCATCCCGAATGTGGGAGCGAGCTTGCTCGCGAAGAGGCCCGACCAGACACCAACCAACTCCCCCGCCGCCATCTGCGCTACCATGCTGGGCCGGACGCGGCAGCCTGCTGCGCGCAGGAGTCAGCATGGCCCATCCGTTTGAAACCCTCACACCCGACCTCGTACTCGATGCCGTAGAAAGCATCGGGTTCCTGAGCGATGCGCGCATTTTGGCGCTCAACAGCTACGAAAACCGCGTCTATCAGGTCGGCATCGAAGACTCCGAACCGCTGATCGCCAAGTTCTACCGACCGCAACGCTGGACTAACGAGGCCATCCTCGAAGAACACAAGTTCACCTTCGAACTGGCCGACGTCGAGATCCCGGTGGTCGCGCCGATGATCCACAACGGCGAAACCCTGCACGAACATGCCGGTTTCCGCTTCACCCTGTTCCCGCGTCGCGGCGGCCGTGCGCCGGAGCCGGGCAATCTTGATCAGTTGTACCGACTCGGTCAGTTGCTCGGGCGCATTCACGCGGTCGGCGCGACCAAGCCGTTCGAACATCGCGAAGCCCTCGCCGTGCAGAACTTCGGCCATGCCTCGCTGACCACGCTGCTCGAAGGCAACTTCATCCCCAAGAGCCTGCTGCCAGCTTACGAATCGGTAGCGCGCGATCTTCTCAAGCGTGTGGAAGACGTCTACGCCAACACGCCGCATCAGAACATCCGCATGCACGGCGACTGCCACCCCGGCAACATGATGTGCCGCGACGAGATGTTCCACATCGTCGACCTCGACGACTGCCGCATGGGTCCGGCGGTGCAGGACATCTGGATGATGCTTGCCGGTGATCGGCAGGAATGCCTGGGGCAATTGTCGGAATTGATGGACGGCTACAACGAGTTTCACGATTTCGACCCGCGCGAGTTGGCACTGATCGAACCGCTGCGCGCGTTGCGCCTGATGCATTACAGCGCCTGGTTGGCGCGGCGTTGGGATGACCCGGCGTTCCCGCACAGTTTTCCGTGGTTTGGTACGGAACGTTATTGGGGCGATCAGGTGTTGGCATTGCGTGAACAGTTGTCGGCGCTCAATGAAGAACCGCTGAAACTCTTCTGATTCACCAAATCCATGTGGGAGCGAGCCTGCTCGCGAATACGGACTGACATTCAACACTGATGTTGACTGAAACGACGCCTTCGCGAGCAGGCTCGCTCCCACAATTGTCCGCTGTTCACAATTTCCCGACCATTGCGCTACGGCATTCGTAGAAAAATCTCCTTACAATCCCCTCCTTTGTTAGCTGCCTAAGCAAGGATTCTGCATGCAAGCTGCCAACCCGCGCCGCGGGTACATCCTGGGCCTGAGTGCCTACATCATCTGGGGCCTGTTCCCGATCTATTTCAAAGCCATCGCTGAAGTACCAGCGGTCGAGATCATCATCCATCGGGTGTTGTGGTCGGCGCTGTTCGGCGCGCTGCTGCTGATGGTCTGGAAGCACCCAGGCTGGTTGCGCGAATTGCTCGACAACCCGAAACGTCTGGCGATTCTGGCGCTGAGCGGCACGTTGATCGCGGCCAACTGGCTGACCTATGTGTGGTCGGTCAACAACGGGCGCATGCTCGAAGCGAGCCTCGGTTACTACATCAATCCGCTGATCAACGTGCTGCTGGGGATGGTGATTCTTGGCGAACGGCTGCGGCGCATGCAATGGATCGCCGTGGGGCTGGCGGCGATTGGCGTGGCGCAGCAGGTGTGGCAAGTCGGCAGTCTGCCGTGGGTATCGCTGGTGCTGGCGCTGACGTTCGGTTTCTACGGTTTGATCCGCAAACAGGCGCCGGTCAAGGCATTGCCCGGACTGGTGGTGGAAACCTGGATGCTGGTGCCGATTGCCATCGCATGGCTGCTGTTCAATCAAACTGCGACCAGTGTTCAACCCGAGTTCTGGACGACTTCGCAAGCGTGGTGGCTAGTCGCAGCAGGCCCGGTGACATTGATTCCGCTGGTGTGTTTCAACGCAGCAACCCGGCATTTGCCCTACACCACGATCGGCTTCCTGCAATACATCGCGCCCACGCTGGTGTTGTTGCAAGCGGTGCTGTTGTTCGGTGAACACATGTCGTCGAGCACGTTGATCGCTTTTGCCTTTATATGGGCCGGCCTTGCCGTTTACAGCGTCGATGCGTGGATAAGTTTGCGCCGACGCAGCTGATCAAAAAACGCACAAACAGCTACAGGCCACGTTGCTCGCGGCCCTTAGCGTTCCTTCCCAAGGTTATCCACAGCGTGATCCCCGCCGTTTGTGCGCAAGTCACTGAATGCTGGCGGTTTTTTGATCAACTCTCGCAGAGCCACAGTGGACGTGGCCTGGAGAGCAGTCTCTACAGGTTATCCACAGGCAGGTGCACGTTTAAACTGGATAACCCAAAGCGTTAAACCTCTGTGCGTAACACCAGATCCACCATCAGGTCGTCCGCCAGGGTTTCCAGGCGCGATTGCAGGACATCCAGCGACAACGTCAACGGCACCGCCAGAATCGCTTCGGCGTGAAACAGCGGCTCGCTGCTCATCGGTGCCGGGCGCACTTCGGTCACCAGCCGCTCCAGGTTGACGCCCTGCTCGCTCAGCAGGCGGGTGATGTCGCGCACTATCCCCGGGCGGTCATTGCCCACCAGTTCCATCGCGATCGGTTTCCAGGTGCAGGATTGCTCGATACCGCTTTCGGCGATCAGCACGCGAATGCCATGAGTCGACAGTGCTTGTAGGGAATCGACTAATTCGTCGTAAGCCTCCGCCGGCACACCCACCCGCAGAATCCCGGCGAACTGTCCGGCCATTCGCGACATACGACTTTCCAGCCAGTTACCGCCATGCTCGGCGATGCATTGGGCGATGCGCTCGACCTGCCCGGGTTTGTCCGGGGCGAAAACAGTGAGTACGAGATGGTCCATGGCGCAGCCCTCTTGTCATGACTTTTGTTATGGAAGGGCAAGTATAGGCAAGCAGGACTTGTGCGTCGTAGCGACTGCTCTCTTCGCGGGCAAGCCCGCTCCCACAGGGGAATGCGCCGGCCATATGGGCCCCGTCCGATCTGACGCGAAGATAAATCGTGTACAACTTTCGATATTTAACTGGAACAATCCAATGGTTTTTTGAGAACATCCTGTTCCGCGCCGTGACCGCAATGCGTCATGGGGTCGCAGAACGACGTAATTAGTCTGATTTTCACAAGCGCAACTCATCATGTAGTATGCCGCAGCGCGCACTACATAACGCTGGATCGATGTCTGCCCAAGGCATGTTCGCAATCCTGAAAGCCCCGTCAGCAAGGCCCCAAGCCGTTGATTGGTCCCAGCCCAGCCGCCAGCAATGGCATGTACTGGTCCGCAGGTTTGTGGTTTAAATGGCCAGAGGCTTCATTGGTAAATTGAAGAGCTGAAAAGCGAAATAGCTGAGCAGAGTGAGGCAAGCAATGACTGAACACGTTCAAGTCGGTGGCCTGCAGGTCGCCAAAGTCCTGTTCGACTTCGTGAACAACGAAGCCATTCCCGGTACCGGCCTCACCGCCGACAAATTCTGGGAAGGTGCCGACAAGGTCATTCACGACCTGGCACCGAAGAACAAAGCCCTACTCGCCAAACGCGATGACTTCCAGGCTCGCATTGACGCCTGGCATCAGGAACACGCGGGCCAGGCGCACGACGCTGTGGCTTATAAAGCCTTCCTGCAAGAAATCGGTTATCTGCTGCCAGAAGCGGCTGATTTCCAGGCAACGACGCAAAACGTCGATGACGAAATCGCCCGTACCGCTGGCCCGCAACTTGTTGTGCCGGTGATGAATGCGCGCTTTGCCCTCAACGCCTCGAACGCTCGCTGGGGTTCGCTGTACGACGCCCTCTACGGCACCGACGCGATCAGCGAAGACGGTGGCGCGGAAAAAGGCAAAGGCTACAACAAGGTGCGTGGCGACAAAGTCATCGCCTTCGCCCGTGCTTTCCTCGACGAAGCCGCGCCACTGGCCGCGGGTTCCCACGTCGATTCGACCGGCTACAAAATCGCTGACGGCAAACTGGTGGTCACCCTCAAGGGCGGCAGCAACAGCGGTCTGCGTAACGATGCACAGCTGATCGGATTCCAGGGCGACGCCAACGCGCCAATCGCGATCCTGCTGAAAAACAACGGTCTGCATTTCGAAATCCAGATCGACGCCAGCACCCCTGTCGGCCAGACCGACGCGGCCGGCATCAAAGACGTGCTGATGGAAGCCGCGCTGACCACCATCATGGACTGCGAAGACTCCGTGGCGGCCGTCGATGCCGACGACAAAGTGGTGATCTACCGCAACTGGCTCGGCCTGATGAAGGGCGATCTGTCGGAAGAAGTCGCCAAGGGCGGCCAGACCTTCACTCGCACCATGAACCCGGACCGCAGCTACACCACAGTCGATGGCGGCGAAGTGACCCTGCATGGCCGCTCGCTGTTGTTCGTGCGCAACGTCGGTCATCTGATGACCATCGACGCGATCCTCGACAAAGACGGCAACGAAGTGCCGGAAGGCATCCTCGACGGTCTGCTGACTTGCCTTGCGGCGATGCACAACCTCAACGGCAACACTTCGCGCAAGAACACTCGCACCGGCTCGGTCTACATCGTTAAACCGAAGATGCACGGCCCGGAAGAAGCAGCGTTCACCAACGAACTGTTCGGCCGTATCGAAGACGTGCTTGGCCTGAAACGCAACACCCTGAAAGTCGGGATCATGGACGAGGAGCGCCGCACCACGGTCAACCTCAAGGCCTGCATCCAGGCGGCCAGCGAGCGCGTGGTGTTCATCAACACCGGTTTCCTCGACCGCACCGGCGACGAAATCCACACCTCCATGGAAGCCGGCCCGATGGTGCGCAAGGCCGACATGAAGGCCGAGAAATGGATCGGCGCCTACGAGAACTGGAACGTCGATATCGGTCTGAGCACTGGCCTGCAAGGTCGTGCACAAATCGGTAAAGGCATGTGGGCGATGCCCGACCTGATGGCAGCGATGCTCGAACAGAAAATCGCTCACCCACTGGCCGGTGCCAACACCGCTTGGGTGCCATCGCCGACCGCCGCTGCGCTGCACGCGCTGCACTACCACAAGGTCGACGTGTTCGCCCGTCAGGCCGAATTGGCCAAACGTGCTCGCGCTTGCGTGGACGACATCCTGACCATTCCGCTGGCGGTCAATCCGAACTGGACACCAGAGCAGATCAAGAACGAACTGGACAATAACTCCCAGGGCATTCTCGGCTACGTGGTGCGCTGGATCGACCAAGGCGTTGGTTGCTCGAAAGTGCCGGATATCAATGACGTCGGCCTGATGGAAGACCGTGCGACGCTGCGTATCTCCAGCCAGCACATCGCCAACTGGCTGCGCCACGGTATCGTCACCGAAGCGCAAGTGATGGAAAGCCTCAAGCGCATGGCGCCGGTGGTCGATCGTCAGAACGCCAACGACTCGCTGTACCGTCCGCTGGCACCGAACTTCGACAGCAACATCGCCTTCCAGGCGGCGGTCGAACTGGTGATCGAAGGCACCAAACAGCCGAACGGTTACACCGAGCCGGTTCTGCACCGTCGTCGTCGTGAGTTCAAGGCTAAAAACGGCCTTTAACTAAGAAATAAAAAAGGCTCTGTTTGAGAAAACAGAGCCTTTTTTATGAGCCTTGCACATAACTCGCGCAGTGAGCTTCAAACTACTCACCCAAAAACAGCCTGTTTCTTAACGCATAAAACATGGCTTTCATAATGCATCAGCTAAAAACCCTACTAACCTCGCCTATCATTACGACCCGCATAACATCACTGCCATCTTCATATGTCGCATCCGCTTGAAACTTCTGTTCTCGGCCTGCGTTGCTGGCGATCAAATGGCATACTCCGGACATATAAAACCGCTTTGAATCATACTCATGCCGTATAAATGAAGGGTGCGGTCCCGAGTCTTGATAGCCATCAAAATTAAACGTGTACTCTCCTTCTGAAACTTCCTCTGGAAACTCGACAAAAACGATCTCTTTATATGTTTCATCACTGACAATCAGATAAAAACTATCGCCTGCAATGTATCCCGCATCTACCTTGCGAATAAGCACACCATTGCGAAAAATCTTGATCTGCGCATTGCCCTCTGTAACGAGCTTAAACTTACGACCACGGCTCGCAGTATCCATATTAGCCACCATAGTAATTCCCTCTAGACTGGTAGGCTGCGTTCGGCTTCACGTAGCCTTTCAACTCAAGTAAACAGGTAAATTACATGGCGTTCTACTGTCAACATTGACAGGTACCCGAAGCCGACTAAGGTACCTATTGGGCCATCCCCAACTCATGCTTGACCAACCCCAGCAACTTCGTCGTATCAATCGGCTTGAGCAAAAAGTCCACCACGCTCAAGTGCATCGCCGCGATCGCGTCTTTCACATCGGCATCGCCCGACACAATGATGATCGGCATCGCCGCCCGTACCGATTCGCGCACCTGACGAACCAGGTCCAACCCACCGACATTGCCCATGCGCAGATCAGTGATCACCAGCCCGATCGAAGGCTTTTCCTCAAGCATCTTCAGTGCGGTTTCGCCACTGGCGGCGGTCATGCAGCGAATGCCGTCCAACGCCAGAATCTCCGCGAGCAGCTCGCGGGCGTCCTTGTCGTCATCGACGATCAGTACACGCTGCGGCGGCAGGTCGGGTTCGAGCATTACGGCGCTGAGCGCTTCTCGCTCGGCGTCGCTCAAAATATCGTGGTCGGACATGGCATTCTCTACATTTCCAAATCAATCACCTCGCTCAGTCGTCAGACATCGCCAGGCAGAGCTTCAATGTGCACTTCGTCGGATTTTTTTCCAATAGTTGGGCGGGCGAATTTCCGACTGAATTTGTAGGTCACTTCCCAAATATACCCAACGTCATCGCCAACCTAGACTTACGTCCAATGGGCACCCCGGCCGCAGGGGTCGACCATGGCTGCAACGATCCGACAACAACAATTCAAAAAAGACTGCGGTAATGGTTATGAGTAAAGCGGACGCCTTCACCCAGGCAGGGAAAACCGCGGTGTTGCAGAACATTCAGGGCACTGTGCAATTCCTCCAGCGTTTCCCGCCCTTCAATCAGATGGAGCACGCCCACCTCGCCTATCTGGTGGAGCAGTGCCAGCTGCGGTTTTACGGTCAGGGCGAAAGCATCATCAAGCCTGCCGACGGCCCGGTGGAATACTTCCATATCGTCAAACAGGGCCGCGTGGTCGGCGAACGTCCGCACACGGCCAAGGGCGGCACTGAAACCACGTTCGAAATCACCACCGGCGAATGTTTTCCCCTGGCCGCGTTGCTGGGTGAGCGGGCAACACGCACCGAGCATCTGGCCGGTGAAGATACTTTCTGCCTGCAACTGAACAAACAGGCGTTCATCAAACTGTTCGCCCTCTCCAGCGTCTTCCGCGACTTCGCCTTGCGCGGGGTCAGCAGCCTGCTCGATCAGGTCAATCAGCAAGTCCAGCAGAAAGCCGTTGAAAATCTCGGCACCCAATATTCGCTGAACACCCGTCTCGGCGAGTTGGCGATGCGCCATCCGGTGACGTGCAGCCCCGACACGCCACTGCGTGAAGCGGTGAAGTTGATGCACGAGCAGCAGGTCGGCAGCATCGTTGCGGTGGATGAGCACAAGGCGCCGCTGGGCATTTTCACCCTGCGCGATTTGCGCCATGTGGTGGCCGAAGGTGTCGGCGATTTCAGCGAAGCCATCGAACGCCACATGACCCGCGCGCCGTTCTATCTGTCGCCGGATCACAGCGCCTTCGATGCCGCGATTGCCATGACCGAACGGCACATCGCCCACGTCTGCCTGGTCAAGGATCAGCGCCTGTGCGGCGTGGTGTCCGAACGCGATCTGTTTTCCCTGCAACGGGTGGATCTGGTGCATCTGGCCCGGACCATCCGCAGCGCCCAACGCGTCGAGCAACTGGTGACCCTGCGCGGCGAGATCGGCCAATTGGTCGAGCGCATGCTGGCTCACGGTGCGTCCTCGACGCAGATCACCCACATCATCACCCTGCTCAACGATCACACCGTGTGCCGGGTGATCGAACTGACCCTCGCCGAAAAAGGTGATCCGGGGGTGCCGTTCAGTTGGTTGTGTTTCGGCAGCGAGGGCCGGCGTGAGCAGACGCTGCACACGGATCAGGACAACGGCATTCTCTTTGACGCGCGAGATGCGGCGCATGCCGCGGAGATTCGCGGCAAGCTGCTGCCGATTGCCCAGCAGATCAACCAGAGTCTGGCGCTGTGCGGCTTCACGCTGTGCAAGGGCAACATCATGGCCGGCAACCCTGAGCTGTGCCTGTCCCGCGCGGAATGGGCGCGACGGTTTGCGGCGTTTATCCGCGAGGCGACGCCGGAAAACCTGTTGGGGTCGAGCATCTATTTCGATCTGCGCGTGGTGTGGGGCGATGAACAGGGCTGTGCGCAATTGCGCCGGGGAATTCTCGATCAGGTCGGCGATAACCGCTTGTTCCAGCGCATGATGGCCGACAACGCCCTGCGCAATCGCCCGCCAGTGGGACGCTTCCGTGAGTTTGTGCTGGCACGCAAGAACGGCGAGAAAGCCACCCTGGATCTGAAAGTCCAGGGCCTCACGCCGTTCGTGGATGGTGCGCGGTTGCTCGCGCTAGCCAACGGCATCGATGCCAACAATACGTTGGAACGCTTCCGTCAGTTGGTGGAGAAGGAAGTCATCGAGCGACTCGACGGCGCGGCATATGAAGAGGCTTATCACTTCATTCAGCAAACGCGCATGCAGCAGCATCAGATCCAGAGCCGAGAGAACCTGCCGTATTCCAACCGGGTCGATCCCGACAGCCTCAATCATCTGGACCGGCGCATCCTGCGTGAATCGCTGCGTCAGGCCCAACGCCTGCAAAGCAGCCTGACGTTGCGGTATCAGCTATGAGTCTGTTTTCGTGGCTGCGTCCGGCCAGCCCGGTGGTGCCGGCTGATCTGCAACAGCGTCTGGCAAGCCTGCCGTCGATCAATCAACTGGGCGATTGCAGCCTGCGCGAACAGCGCTGGGTGGTGCTTGATCTCGAAACCACTGGGCTGAACCTGAACAAGGATCGGTTGTTGTCGATTGGCGCCGTGGTGATCGAAGACGGCGCGATCGACTTAAGCCAGCAGTTCGAACGCACGCTGCAGTACTCGGAGGTAAAGCTCGGCGCCAGTGTGTTGATTCATGGCCTGGGGCCGAACGCGATCGCCGCCGGCAGCGACCCGGCCGAGACGCTGGTGGAGTTCATGGAGTTTGTCGGTGACAGCCCGGTATTGGCGTTTCATGCCCCGTTCGATCAGCACATGCTCGGACGAGCGCTGAAGGAACATCTGGGGTACAAACTGCAGCATGTGTTTCTGGATGTCGCCGACATTGCGCCGTTGGTCTGCCCACAGGCGAACATTCGCGAGGCCGGGCTGGATGAGTGGATCGACTGGTTCAAGCTTGAAGTATTCGAGCGGCACAACGCGAGTGCCGATGCACTGGCAACGGCGGAGTTGGCGTTGATACTGTTCAGTCGGGCGCGGGGACAGCAGATTCATAGTCCGTTGAATTTGCAGCAGCGCTTGAGCCAGTGGAAGCGACGGCAGCAGGCGCCCTCTTTCTGACTTTAAACAACACACTCCCTGTAGGAGCTGCCGAAGGCTGCGATCTTTTGATCTTATAAACAGCAAAATCAAAAGATCGCAGCCTTCGGCAGCTCCTACGCAGGGCAGCACCCGACCAGTGGCCAATTGCTAACCATTCCCACCTCTGCCACAATCGCGAACAATTCGCGTTAGTTAATATTTCCCAATCGGTGATGTCCGGTGTCGTCAGTCCCAAGCCCTCACAGTGAGCTCGTCGGTGCGATGTATCGCGACCATCGCGGTTGGCTGCTGGCGTGGCTGCGGCGCAATGTGGCGTGTCCGCAGCGTGCCGAAGACTTGAGCCAGGACACTTTCGTACGCCTGCTCGGCCGCGATGAACTGCTGACACCGCGCGAGCCCCGGGCCTTCCTGGTGGCGATCGCCAAAGGGCTGCTGTTCGATTACTTCCGCCGCGCTGCCCTCGAACAGGCTTACCTCACCGAACTGATGCTGATTCCCGAAGGCGAACAACCGTCGGTGGAAGAACAGCAACTGATCCTCGAAGACCTCAAGGCCATCGACCGCCTGCTCGGTAAACTGTCGACCAAGGCCCGCGCTGCGTTCCTTTATAACCGCCTCGATGGCCTCGGCCATGCCGAGATCGCCCAGAAGCTCGGTGTGTCAGTGCCGCGCGTGCGCCAGTATCTCGCTCAGGGCATTCGTCAGTGCTACATCGCGCTGTACGGTGAGCCAACATGAGTCCGGCCAGTTCCAGACCGGTACCGGCGCATGTGCTGGACGCGGCGATAGCCTGGCAACTGACGCTCGATTCCAGCAGTCCGTTGGAGCGCGAAGAATTCGTCAAGTGGCATGCGGCTCACGAAGAACACGCCCGCGCCTGGCGCCAGTTGGGCATGCTCGATCAGCGATTCAGCGTCGCCAAAGGGCCGGCCCGCAGTGCGCTGCTGCAATCGCGCGAAAGCATTCGCCGCCGCGTACGCAAATTGGGGAGTGGTCTGGCCAGCGTTGTCGCGGTGGTTGGTCTGGCCTTGTTTGCCGGTGAACGCTATCTGCCGCTCGATTACTGGCTCGCCGACCAGCGTACCGCCACCGGCGAACAGCGCACTGTGCGGTTGGCCGACGGCACTTTGCTCAACCTCAATACCCACAGTGCCGTGGACGTGCGCTTCGATGCGAAGCAGCGCCTGATTGTTTTGCAGGAAGGCGAAATTCTCATCGAAACCGCTCACGGCGATACGCGACCTTTCATTGTCGAGACTCGCGAAGGCAGCATGCGCGCGCTCGGAACACGGTTCCTGGTCAAGCGCGAGGAACAAGGCACGCGCCTGAGCGTGCTGCAATCGGCGGTGGCGGCGCATACGCAATCGAACCCTGAAGAACAGATCCTTCGCGAGGGCCAGCAAGTGCTGCTGCGCAGTGACGGACTTGGCTCGATTGTCGCCCTCACTCCCGGCGCCGATGCCTGGACACGCGGGATGCTGGTGGTCGACAACGCACGACTGAGCGATCTGGTCCATGAACTGGGTCGCTATCGCCACGGGCATTTGGGCGTGGCACCGGAAGTGGCCGATTTGCGCATTACCGGCAGCTTCCCGTTGCATGACACCGATAAAGCCTTGAGCGCGCTGTTACCGACCCTGCCGGTGCAGATCGAGCAGCGCACACCGTATTGGGTCACCGTGGCGAAGGCTGATTCCAAACCTGAGTAATTGGTTGCCTGAGCTACCGCCATCGCTGGCAAGCCAGCTCCCACAGTTTTCAGTGCTGTACACAAAATTAATGTTTACCGCAGAACCCTGTGGGAGCTGGCTTGCCAGCGATGAGGCCGCCAGTTGCTCGCAAAAACAAGGGTCGCCACAAGAATCAGCAGCCCCACTTCAAGTAAATCGAAATTATTTCCATCCAGCCCTATCACTTTTTGATTTTCATCCGGCACACAGGCAATTGAGAAATATTTTCATTCAGGAGCCGCCGTATGTCCCGTTCGCTAGACACCTTGTTGCGCCCCAGTTTGCTGGCGGTCGCCATTGCCCTCAGCACTCCGCTGGTCAGCAGCCAACTGATCGCTGCTGAACAAGCGTCCAGCGTTCGCGCCTACAACCTGCCGGCAGCGCCGCTGTCGACCGCCCTGAACCAGATCGCCAGCCAGGGCGGCCTCGCGCTGTCGCTGAACCCGGCGCTGGCGGCGGGCAAGACTTCGGCGCCCGTGAGCGGCCAATACGACGCCGCCGGCGCTTTGCGCGCAGCACTGCGTGGCACCGGCCTGCAACTGGAACAAAGCAGCACTGGCACTTACACCTTGGTGGCTGTGCCGGAAGGCGTGATGGCGCTGCCGGAAACATCGGTCATCGGTGTAGAGAATCTGGAAACAGCCTGGAGCCCGGTCGAGGGCTACACCGCCACCCGCACCGCCGCCGGCAGCAAAACCGACACAGCACTGGTCGAAGCGCCACGTTCGATCTCGGTAGCGACCCGTCAGCAAATGGAAGACCGAGGCGTGCACAGTCTCGATGACGCCGTGCGCTACATGCCGGGCATCACCGCCAGCAGCTACGGCAGCGACACCCGGGCCGACTGGCTGCGCGTACGCGGCTTCGAGCCGACCCAGTTCCTCGACGGTCTGCCGCTGCCAAAAGGTGTGTACGCCAACCCGAAACAGGAAACCTGGAACCTCGACCGCCTCGCCCTGCTGCGCGGCCCGGCGTCGTCCGTCTACGGCCAGACCCCGCCGGGCGGCTTGCTGGACATGGTCAGCCGTCGCCCAAGCGACATCGCCAGCAGCGAAATCCAGTTGCAGTACGGCAGCGACAACCATCGCCAGATCAACTTCGCCAGCACCGGCAAGATCGATGAGGCCGGTCAGTTTCTCTATGGCATCAGCGGCGTGGTGCGTGACAGCGGTACGCAGGTCGACCACGTCGACAACAAGCGCTACAACATTGCGCCGAGCCTGACCTGGAACATCGACGAAGATACCAAGTTCACCCTGCTGAGCCAGTTCACCCGCGACGATACCGGCATTACCAGCCAGTTCCTGCCGATTCAGGGCACCAAGATCAAATCGCCATTCGGTGATATTTCCCATCACAAGAATCTCGGTGATCCTGACTGGGAATACTACGACCGCACTTACTACGCATTGGGTTATGCCTTCGAGCATCGCTTGAACGACACCTGGCAGTTCAAGCAGAACCTGCGTTACACCAAGTCGGATCTGTCGTTCCAGGCACTGACGGTTGGCTCGTATCCATTCACTGAAGTCGATGACCAGGGCAACGTCGGTCGCTCGTCCACGAGCGTCGATGAAGACATCAGCCAGTTCGCCGTGGACAACAACTTCCAGGCTGACTTCGCTACCGGTGACATCCGCCACACCCTGCTGCTGGGCCTGGATCATCAGCGCAGCAACACCAACTACACCTCGATTTTCGGCTTTTCGGATACCACTCCTGGTACCAACGTAATCAACCCGATCTACGGCCAGCCAATCGTGCGTCCGGCGCGCTCCACTGCGTTCTACGACTACAACCAGAAGACCTACCAGACCGGCCTGTACGTGCAGGACCAAATGGCCCTCGATCAGTGGCGCCTGACACTGGGCGGGCGTGAAGACTGGGTGCACACCAGCACTCAGTTCATCAACAAGGGCGATGCCACCAACACCCAGCGCGACAAGGCGTTCAGCGGCAACGCGGCGCTCAGCTATGTATTCGATTCGGGCTTCGTGCCGTACCTGTCGTATGCCGAATCCTTCCAGCCAACCACTGGCGCCGACGCAACGTCCACCGGTTCGCTCAAGCCCACCGAAGGCAAGCAATGGGAACTGGGCATCAAGTACCAGCCGCCGGGCAGCAAGACCCTGCTCAGCGCCGCCGTGTATGACCTCACCCAAAAGAACGTCTCGGTCAACACGTTCGTCGACGGCGTGTCGATCACCAGCCAGACCGGCGAAGTGAAAGTCAGAGGCCTGGAGCTGGAAGCGGTCTCCGACGTCACCGAAAACCTGAAAGTCATCGCCGCCTACACCTTGGCCAAGTCTGAAGTGCAGAACGGCGCCGACAAAGGCAATCGCCTGCAACTGATGCCGAACCAGCAGGCCTCGTTGTGGACCGACTACACCTGGCACACCGGCGTGCTTGATGGTTTCGGCGTGGGCGCCGGCGTGCGTTATACCGGCAACACCTACGGCGACAAAGCCAACACCTGGCTGGGCAAGGCGGACGCTTACACCGTGTTCGACGCGAGCGTGCATTACGACCTCGGACGTCTGGACAACAGCCTCAAAGGTGCGTCGCTGGCACTGAACGCGACCAACCTGTTCGACAAGGAATACATTTCCACCTGCGACAGCTTCTACTGCTACTACGGCGACACGCGCAGCGTCGTCGCCAGCGCCACTTACAAGTGGTAAGCGACTGAGCTGAAACAGGCCCTGTAACCTGGCCGTCCCTCGCGGACGGCTTTGGTGTTTTTGAAGGTCATGAAATGAAAAGTAAAACAATTCGCCGCTGGTCGTTCATCCACACCTGGACCAGCCTGATCTGCACCGTGTTTTTGCTGATGCTGGCCCTGACCGGTTTGCCGTTGATTTTCCATCACGAGATCGAACACGCGCTCGGCGATGCGCCGCAAGTACGCGAGATGCCGGCCGACACACCGCGCCTGAATCTGGCGCAACTGGTGCAGGCTGCCGAACAACATCGCCCTGACGAGGTCGTGCAGTACTTCGGCTTCGACGACGATGAGCCGAACGCGGTGCTGACGATCATGGCGAAGACTGCCGGCACCGAACCGAACTCCTCACACACCTTCATGCTTGACGCGCGCACCGGCGAAGCGCTGGAAACCCCTTCGGCCAACGGCGGTTTGATGCTGTTCATCCTGCGCCTGCACGTCGACATGTTCGCCGGGCTGCCGGGCAAACTGCTGCTGGCGTTCATGGGTTTGCTGTTTGTCGTCGCGATTGTTTCGGGGACGGTGTTGTACCTGCCGTTCATGCGCCGGTTGAAGTTCGGCACCGTACGCCAGGACAAATCCACGCGCCTGCGCTGGCTCGACCTGCATAACCTGATCGGCGTCGTCACACTGACCTGGGCACTGGTGGTCGGCGTGACCGGTGTGATCAGCGCATGCTCCGATCTGATCATCGCCGCCTGGCGCAACGATGCGCTGACTACGCTGATCGCACCTTATCGCGATGCACCGCCGCTGACGCACCTGGCACCGGCCACCCGCTTGCTCGACATTGCCGGCGAAGTCGCCCCCGGCATGAAGCCGGATTTCATTGCCTTCCCCGGCACGCGCTTTTCCAGCGAGCATCATTACTCGGTGTTCATGAAGGGCGGTACGCATTTGACGTCGCACCTGCTGACGCCGGTGCTGATCGACGCCACAACCCTGAAAGTCACCGCCATCGCCGAACGCCCGTGGTACATGGACGCCATGGGCATGTCGCAGCCGCTGCACTTTGGCGACTACGGCGGCATGCCGATGAAAATCCTCTGGGCGACGCTCGATGTGCTGACGATCATCGTGCTCGGCAGTGGCGTGTACCTGTGGGTGGTTCGGCGCAGGGCGGCCAAGCCTGTGCTGGAAACGGCGGAGGCGTCTGCATGAAGCCGCGTCAGTCGAATTTCTGGAAGGTGTTCAGCACACCGCTGGTGATTGCGTTGCTCAGTGCGGCGGGGTTGTTCGCGGCATTGTTGGGGGATGGCATCTGGGATGCGTTGAGCTGGGTCGGGCTCGGCGTGCCTGCGGTTCTGGCCATAAAAGGATTGCTGCAGCGAAGCTAGAAAACGTGTGGGAGCGAGCCTGCTCGCGAAAGCGCTCTGACATTCAACATCAACGTTGACTGTACCGACGGCTTCGCGAGCAGGCTCGCTCCCACATTGGTTTTGCGCACGGATTGAGGAGGCGGCGTTACGCGCTATGCTGCCCCTTCACCATTTTGATCGAGGTTTGCCAATGTCCGCCCCCAGCATGACCCTGTTCCACAACACGCTTTCCCCGTTCGTACGCAAAGTGATGGTGTTGCTGCATGAGACCGGTCAGCAGGATCGCGTTGCGCTGCAAGACTGCGTCCTCAGCCCGGTCAGCCCGGACCCGGCGCTCAACGCCGACAACCCGTTGGGCAAGATTCCGGCCCTGCGCCTGGCCGACGGCACCGTCATCCATGACAGCCGCGTCATCCTCGAATACCTCGATCACCAGCATGTCGGCAACCCGCTGATCCCCCGCGAAGGCTCGGCCCGCTGGCGGCGCCTGACCCTGGCCTCGATGGCCGACGGGATCATGGATGCTTCGGTCATGGTGCGTTATGAACTGGTGCTGCGCGCGCCAGAAAAACACTGGGATGAATGGCTCGAAGCGCAACGCGAGAAAATCCGCCGCGCCCTGAATCTGCTGGAGAACGACGCCATCGCCGAACTGACCAGCCACTTCGACATTGCCGCGATCAGCGTGGCCTGTGCCCTGGGTTATCTCGACCTGCGCTTTCCGGACCTGGGCTGGCGCGAGGCCAACCCGCAACTGGCCAACTGGTTCTTTGAAGTCAGTCAGCGACCGTCCATGATCGCGACCATGCCCAAGCCCTGAATCCGAGGCGCCTGTTCCGGCCTCATCGCTGGCAAGCCAGCTCCCACAGTGGATTTGGGTGTAACAGAGATATCTGTTTCATCACAGAACCTATGGGAGCTGGATGTGGCAGAGAGAACTGATCCAGCACAAATCTTGTGGGAGCTGGCTGGCCAGCGATGGCACCACCTCGGTTCCGGCGGTAGTGACGCAACAATCAGCGTCACCAACACCTCAGCCTCACGCTGATCCTCTCGCAATCCACTCATTGCACCGCTCCAATATCAAACTCCAGCGGTTTGGCCGGTTTCTGCCCGATCCCGTACCAATCCAGTTTGCGCGTCAGCACCATGAATACACCCAGCAAGCCAAACAGCAGCAGCGAGCCCATCAGCAGCGCGTAATCCTCGGCGCTCAGCAAGCCATAGAGCAAGCCATACAACGCCGCCAAACCCACCGAAAAACTCAAGCCATGCCGCACGCTGTGCAGCACATGACAGACATAGAACCCGATCAACAGCACACAACCGCTGGCCGATAGCAGATACGCCGGGCCAAAACCGATGTGCTCCGACAGCGACAGCAACAACAGATAAAAGAACGCCAGCGCCACACCCACCAACGCGTACTGCACCGGGTGCACAGCCAGGCTCTTGAGCACTTCGAACAGGAAGAAACCGGCGAACGTCAGGACGATAAACAGCAACGCATATTTGATCGCACGGTCGCTCTTCAGGTACTGATCCACCGGATCGATGAAACTTACGCCGAAGCTACGGCCATTGAAGGCCTCGCAATCATTGCTGCTCGCACAGCGGCTCATGGCGTCCTGCAAGTTGGTGGAGAAGAAGGTGGTCTGCCAGTCAGCGCTGAAACCGGCGTCATTGATTTCGCGTTTGGCCGGCAGGAAGTTGCCGACAAAACTCGGATGCGGCCAGTTGGCGGTGAGGCTCACACTGCTGCTCTTGCCCACCGGCAGCACTTGCAGCGAGCCGGTGCCTTGCAGACGCAGGTCGAAGCCGAACGCCAGTTCCGTGGCTTTGCTGGCGTCGAGCAGTGGCAGCGTCACCCGTACGCCTTCGCCGAGCCAGCCGACTTGCGTACCGGGAACGAAGTCCAGGCGTTGGCCGTCGAGTTCCAGTTTCAAGGCGTTTTCGATGCCGCGAATGTCACTGATGCCGACCGCGAGAAACGGTGCATCGAACTGATAGTCGACGAAGTCTTCCTTGATGCCCAATTGCGCCGGCAGGGAGAAATGCCCGTTGATGCGGTTATCGGCGTGGAACAGCCGCGCCTCGTAAATGCCCCGGGCGCGCAGTTCGGTCTGCACCTGACCATCGAGTTCGAAGCGTTCCGGCAGGAAGTACAAACGCCCGCGCTCTTCGCCAGGCTCGTCATAACGCTGATTGGTTTTGTCGTTGATCTTCCAGTTGTGCACCACTTTGCGATACGGCACCACCATCACCGGCCCGCTCAACTGCTGGCTGTAACTGGAGCTGCGAGCGATGTCTTCAAGCACGCCGTCACGCAGTTGCTGGCGATCATCGATAACGCCGTCGATCATCAGCAGCGGCACCAGCAACAGCAGGATCAGCAGGCCAATGGCCCCCAGCTTTATGGTTAGATTCTTGTTCATGGGACTCTCCCTGTTTTGATGGGCAGAGTCTGGCGGGGCTGTATGGAAGGAATGTGGGGGGAATATGGAGATTGTGTGGAAAGATCAAAAGATCGCAGCCTTCGGCAGCTCCTGCAGGTGTACGTGACCCTATGTAGGAGCTGCCGAAGGCTGCGATCTTTTGGCGGTATCAAGGCATGCGCAATCTCACTTCAACCCCACTCTCGACATTGCGAATGCTCATCGAGCCACCATGCAACTTGACCACTTCTTCAACGAAATTGAGCCCAAGCCCGGTGCTCTTGCGTCCACTGTCCGGGCGCGGCAGCGAGTAGAAGCGTTCGGTCAAACGCGGCAACGCATAGTCGGGAATCGGTGAGGTTTCATTGAACAAGCGGACTTCAATCTGCTCCCCCAACCGTTCGGCGCTAAAGCGCAGCAAGCCCTGACGCGGGGTGAAATCCAGCGCATTCTCCAGCAGATTGCCCAACGCCTGACGCAGCAGAAATGGCTCGCCGATCAGCAACAGATCCGCCGCGACCGCTTGTTCAACGCGCAACTGTTTGCCTTCGATTCGCGCAGCCTGGGCGTGCAACAACTCATCGACCAACACTGCCAGCGGCACGGCCACGCGTTCCTCCAGACCTTGGCGCTGCTCCACTTGCGCCAGATTCAGCAAGCGCTCGATAAACTGCTGCATCCGTGCACTTTCGCTGTCGATGTTGCCGACAAACCGCAGGCGCTGCGCCGGTGCCATCTCGCCTTGCAACAACTCCGCCGCGCCACGAATCGCCGCCAGTGGACTTTTCAGTTCATGGGTAAGTGTGTGCACGTAACGCTCGACGTAGGCCTTGCCCTCCAGTTGCGTGCGCATCTGCTCCACCGCTGTCGCAAGCTGCTCCAACTCACCACCGCGATAGTGCGGCACTTCCACCCGCCGCCCTTCGCTGACGGCCTGAGCGTAACCGGTCAAGCGATGCAGCGCGCGACTCAGCCACCACGATAGCAATGCGCCGAACAGCAGACCGAGGCCGATCAACCCGGCGCCGTAAAGCAACAGGCGCCGCTCGGTACGATCGACATACGGCTGCAAGGAGCTGTTGGGCTTGGCCACCGTGACCACACCGATAATGCGGCCGTTGTCACGAATGGGCGCGCCGACGTGCATCACCGAAGAACTCGGGTCATCCGCATTGCTGCGGCTGGAACGGGCCCCGTATTCACCACGCAGGGTCAGGTAGACGTCGTTCCAGCGCGAATAGTCCTGCCCCACCGCCACGCCATTGGAGTCCAGCACGACAATGCCATTGGCGTCGGTGACATAGATGCGATGGTTGACCTGATTCTTCGGCAAGCCCCAGATTGTCGCTTGCGGCTGGCGTTCGCCGTAAGCACGGAGCAATTGCGGCCAGCGATTCTCACTGAGGGTGCCGGCCTTGAAGTCGTCTCGCAGGATCTCCGCCATCAGGTTGGCGGTATCAACCAACGTTTCTTCGGTGGACTGACGCACGCCAGGGCGAATTTCTTCCATCACGGTGTTGAGCACGAAATAACCGGTCAGGCCGACAAACAGCACATACACCAGAAAAATTCGCAGGCCCAACGACATCAGCTATGCCCCGGGCTGTAGCTGTAGCCGAGGCCACGATGGGTCTGGATTGGCTCGGCTTCAGCGCGGACCAGGCGCAGTTTGGCGCGTACGCTTTTGATGTGGCTGTCGATGCTGCGCTCGTACCCGGCATCGGCGGCCACGCCCAGCGCATCGAGTAATTGTTCGCGACTGAACACCCGCTCCGGTTGTTCGAGCAGGCATTGCAGCAGGCGGAATTCATGGCGCGTGAGGCTCAATGTCTGACCGCGATAGCTGATCTGGACGCGCTCGGGATCAATGCGAAACAGTGTCGAAGAGGCCTCAATGACGGGACGCGGCGCCATACGCTTGAGGATTGCCCTCACCCGCGCCGCGACTTCCCGTGGGCTGAACGGCTTGACCACGTAGTCGTCAGCGCCGATTTCCAGCCCCACCACACGATCAATCTCGGCATCGCGAGCACTGAGGAACAGCACCGGCACTTCACTGAAACGCCGCAGCTGTTTGCAGGTTTCGAAACCGCTGATATCTGGCAGGCCGATGTCGAGGATGATCAGATCGGCCGGCGTTTGCCGTTGATGCTCAAGCGCCGCCTCGCCAAGGCTCACCCACGTGGTGGTGAACCCCTCGCCCTGCAAGGCAAAAATCAGCGTGTCGGCAATCGCCGCTTCATCTTCGACAATCAGGATATGAGGCATGGCATCCGAGCCCGTGGTTGAGTGCGCGAACGTTGCCCCAAGCCTGACGTCACGTCAATGAGACCACTTAGCAGTCAGGCTTGTCAGCCGTGTAACGACGCGCCGGGTTTACTGCCGCGTCAAACTCACGCAAGGCTTTGGCCCCGATCAACAGCGGATAGTTGAAGTGGCTGCGATCCGTCAGGTTGACCTCCACGGTGCGCTTGACGTTACCCAGGCACAGCTCCAGATCCACCACCGGGCGTTTGGCCGCTTCAGTGGTTTCGCGCTCATCGTCGTCCTCGTCGGAACGGCTTTTGATCTTGCTGATGCGCGCGACCTTGTGTTCATAAACCTTGTTGCTGGCATCTTTGGTGGCGAGGCGGAAACGTACCCAGTCGTCGCCATCGCGGGTGAAAGTCTCGATGTCCTTGGCCGACAGCGAGGCAGTCAGCGCGCCGGTGTCCATCTTGGCCTTGAGCACTTCACCACCGATTTCCGGCAACGCGATGTATTCATAGCGCCCGTAGAGGGTCGGCTCAGCGGCCATGACCGGCAGAGCGACAAGGGCAAACAGTGCAAGGAGGGATTTCACGTAAGGGGCTTCCTTGAGGAGTTAGGCAACGGGATTTTAGACCGTTGTCTTTGAATTCGTTCGGCAAACGACAGATCAAAAGATCGCAGCCTTCGGCAGCTCCTACAGTGATCAGGGTAGGAGCAGCCGAAGGCTGCGATCCTTTGATCTTAGTGGTGCAAAGGTGAAACATTCGTCAGCGCAGATTTGGCCTGTCGCCCGAAGCTGCTTATCATGGCGAGCACATCCGTCTTCAAAGAGTTCCTTATGCGCCGCCTGCTCACCGGCTGTTTCGTCACCCTGCTGCTGTTGCTCAACACCCTGATCCTGATCGGGCCGTTGCTGGTGTTTGCCTTGCTCAAACTGATTGCGCCCGGCCGCTGGCGCGATCATGCGTCGGCGGCGGTGATGTGGATCGCCGAGACCTGGGCGGAAATCGACAAGCTGATTTTCCGCCTGTGCATCCCGACTCAGTGGGACATTCGCGGTGGCGAAAACCTGCGCCGGGACACCTCGTATCTGGTGGTCAGCAACCATCAGTCCTGGGTCGACATTCCGGCGCTGATCCAGACCCTCAACCGACGCACGCCGTTCTTCAAGTTCTTCCTTAAAAAGGAGCTGATCTGGGTGCCGTTCCTGGGTTTGGCCTGGTGGGCACTGGACTACCCGTTCATGAAGCGCTACACCAAGGCGTTTCTGGCGAAAAACCCGGAACTGGCGGGCAAGGATCTGGAAATCACCAAAGCCGCATGTGAGCTGTTCAAGCGCCAGCCGGTGACGGTGGTGAATTATCTGGAAGGCACGCGCTACACGGCTGCCAAAAGCAGCCAGCAGCAATCACCGTTCAACCAATTGCTCAAGCCCAAGGCCGGCGGCGTGGCGTTCGTGCTGGCGGCGATGGGTGAACAGCTGGACGCGATTCTCGACGTCACCGTGGTTTATCCACAGCAGAAGATTCCGGGATTCTGGGACTTGATCAGCGGCGGCGTGCCGCGAGTGATCGTCGACATCCAGACCCGCGAACTCGACCCCGCGCTGTGGCAGGGCGATTACGCCAACGATCCGGTGTTTCGCGAGAAGGTCCAGAACTGGGTCAACCAACTCTGGACGCTCAAGGATCAACGCATCACCGAGTTACGCGGCGAGCGGAGCTGATTCAGCTACCGGTGCCGGTGCCCCAGATGCCGCCAAGGCTGCTCAACAGCGAACCACCGACGCCCTGCTGACCGAGGTATTGCAGGATCACCGGGGCAAATTGGCCGATCATGCCGCTGTCCATGCCCAGCGCGCTGAACGCGTTGTTCAGGTCATTGGTGTCCTTGACGTTGCCCAACGCGTTTTCCAGACCGGCGGATTTGCCCGACGAACCGAGCAAGCCGCTCAATGCCGCCAGATTGCCGCTGCCACCCGAGAGCTTGTCGATGCCCGGCACTTCCTTGGCCAGCTGCGAGTAGTCAGTGCTGCTCAGCTGGTTTTTCGCCAGGCCCAGCATCGCACTGGTACCACCAACGGCTTGCTGCGGCGTGACGTCCAAAGCGCTAAGCGCGCTCAACAGACCGGCGGTTTCCGAGGTCGGCGCCGCGGCGGCAGCCTTGTCACCGCCCTGCATGCCCGAAACCGCCCCCGCTACATCGTTGAGGCTGAAACCGGCAAGCGCGGGGCCTGCAGTCAACGCCATCAATGAGGCCAAGGCAAAACCGCGTGCAATCTTCATTTCAGACATCCTCTTGTGACGTAAAGACCGTTCATTCAACGATCAAACTGCCGGTTTGACCGGGTATGCGCCGCCATGTTCCGGAACCGCTAGCGTCACTGTCGCAGAGCCTGTGTGGAGAAACTGTGAAATCCCGTGAGCGAAGGTTGCGTGGCGCTGTGATGGATAAAAAAACGGCGACCAATGGTCGCCGTTTTTTTCTCGCTCGCTTACGCGGCACTGAACAACTTGTGCGGATCAATCACAAACTTCTTCGGTACACCGGCATCGAACTCGCCATACCCTTCCGGCGCCTGATCGAGGCTGATCACCTGCACGCCCACCACTTCGGCAATGTTGATGCGATCCCACATGATCGCCTGCATCAGTTGGCGGTTGTACTTCATCACCGGAGTCTGGCCGGTGTGGAAGCTGTGGGATTTGGCCCAGCCAAGGCCGAAACGAATGCTCAGGCTGCCCATTTTCGCAGCGGCGTCGACGGCGCCCGGATCTTCAGTCACGTAAAGGCCCGGGATACCGATCTTGCCGGCCACGCGCACCACGCCCATCAACGAGTTGAGTACCGTGGCCGGGGCTTCGGATTTGACGCCGTCGTGACCGTGTCCACGGGCTTCGAAGCCAACGCAGTCCACCGCGCAATCCACTTCCGGCTCGCCCAACAGCGCGGCGATCTGTTCGTGCAGCGGGGTGTCTTTCGACAGGTCGACGATCTCAAAACCCTGCGCTTTGGCGTGGGCCAGGCGGATGGTGTTGACGTCGCCAACGATCACTACTGCTGCGCCGAGAAGGCGTGCCGATGCGGCGGCGGCCAGACCGACCGGGCCGGCACCTGCGATGTAAACCGTGCTGCCCGGGCCTACGCCTGCGGTGACTGCACCGTGATAACCGGTCGGCAGGATGTCAGAGAGGCAAGTCAGGTCGCGGATTTTCTCCATGGCCTTGTCGCGATCCGGCAGTTTCAGCAGGTTGAAGTCAGCGTAGGGGACCAGCACGTATTCAGCCTGGCCACCGGTCCAGTCGCCCATGTCGACGTAACCGTAAGCACCGCCGGCACGGGCCGGGTTGACGGTCAGGCAGACGCCGGTGTGTTGCTCTTTGCAGGAACGGCAGCGCCCGCAAGCCACGTTGAACGGTACGGAAACCAGATCACCGATTTTCAGGTTTTCGACGTCGGAGCCTTTTTCGATCACCTCGCCGGTGATCTCGTGGCCCAGCACCAGACCGGTCTGCGCCGTGGTACGGCCGCGCACCATGTGTTGGTCGGAGCCGCAGATGTTGGTGGAAACCACTTTGAGAATGACCCCGTGCTCGATCTTGCGACCACGCGGGTCCTGCATTTTCGGATAGTCGATTTTCTGTACTTCGACCTTGCCAGCGCCGAGATACACCACACCACGATTGCCAGACATGCTTTCACCTCGCTGTTGTTTTTATGGAACCGCGTTGCCCAGACAGGCAGCGCGTTAAGTGCTCGGGTTATTGCTTGTTGGTTTTGCGTTGTCAGTAATGGCCTCATCGCTGGCAAGCCAGCTCCCACAGGATTCGGGTTGGATTGAAATTTTGTAACCGACACAAATCCCTGTGGGAGCTGGCTTGCCAGCGATGGCGATCTAAAGAACGACTGTTCGATTGGCGTTGAGAAACACCCTTCTTTCGATGTGATACCCCACCGCGCGAGCCAAGGTCAGACCTTCGATGTCGCGCCCCTTGGCAATCAAATCTTCCGGGTAATGGCTGTGATCCACCGCCTCGACACCCTGGGCAATGATCGGCCCTTCATCGAGATCGTTGTTGATGTAGTGCGCCGTCGCGCCGACCAGCTTCACGCCTTTGTTGTAAGCCTGGTGATACGGTTTGGCGCCCTTGAAACCCGGCAGCAGCGAGTGATGAATGTTGATCGCCTTGCCATCGAGCTTGCGACACAGCTCTGGCGACAGCACCTGCATATAGCGGGCGAGGATGACCAACTCGGCGCCAGACTCTTCGATCACCTGCCAGACCTGGCGCTCTTGCGACGGTTTGTCGTTGGGATCGAGAGGGAAATGGTAGTAAGGAATCTGGTGCCAGTCGGCCAGCGGCTTGAGATCCGGATGATTGGACACCACCGCCGCGACATCCATCGACAACTGGCCGATGCGCTGGCGGTAGAGCAAGTCGTTGAGGCAGTGATCAGCCTTGGAAACCATGATCACTACCTTTGGCCGGTAGTTCGGCGCAGTTAGCTCGAAGATCATGCCAAACGCCTGACCCCGTTCTGCGAGGCCGGCGCGAAAGGCTTGTTCGTCGAAGCCGTCGGGCTGGCGGAATTCCACGCGAATGAAGAAGCGGCCGGAGAGCCGGTCATCGAACGAGTGGTGCTCGGTGACGTAGCAACCCTGCTCGAACAGAAAACGCGTGACCGCGTCCACAGTGCCGAGGACGCTTGGGCAGTCGGCGGTCAGAATCCATGTGTCTGGGGCGCGGCTCATGGTGCGGTGACTCCTGTTCTTTGTGCGGGGTGTCAAGTTTTCCCCTCACCCTAGCCCTCTCCCGGAGGGAGAGGGGACTGACCTAAGTGTCTGCCGAGTTACATCGACCTGAAATCTCGCGGGTGAATACAGATCGCAAAAACACCCGAGATCTGCTCCCTTCCCCCTCTCCCCCTTGGGGGCGGTCCGACGTTTCGGGAGGGCTGGGGTGAGGGGGAAAAAATCTCCAGCCCTAAACGCAAGCACGCTCAACGCAATTCACTTCAAGCCTGAACGCTCAACCCGTATTCAGCCGAAGCATCCTGCAACCACAACCACCAGTAATCCGAGAAGCTGCGGCGGATCAGCAGTTCCCAGGTGTCTTCAGCGGTATGGCGAATCATCAGTTGCGACTTGGCGAACACCGTGCCCACCGCTTTACCGACCGGGAAGCTGTTCGGATGCACGTCGTAGCTGGTGGACTTCATCAGCACCTGACGCACGTTCGGCCCGCTCAGTTCGAGCAGTTGCTGACCACCGCTGACGTTGACGATCGCGATATGCAGATCGCCCAGCGCTTCACGCAGTTTCTGTTCAGCGGCGAACTCCTCACCGCTTGGCACGATCAGCAGCCATTCATCCGGGCCCATCCATTGCAGGCTGGTTTCGCCTTCGACGATCACGCTCAGGGCGCCGGGCAATTCGATGCCCAGTGCTTTGTGCACGCCAGCGGCGAACGCTGGATCATGACCGTCGCCACGAATGGTCAGATGGCCGAGGAGTTTGCGCTCACGCACGATCACGCCGGCGTTCTTGCGGCCCTTGCCGACCAGGCTGGCGAGGTCGGCATGGTGCAGCGACGACTCGGCACGGGCACCGGTGGTCGGGCGTTGTTGGTACACGTTGGCTGTGGTCATAAAGCACCTTTGCTGAATTCTGTTGGTTCCTGTGGTGGCTGATCTGCCGCTTTCGCGAGCAGGCTCGCCTTCACAGGTGAACACGGTCGAATGTGGGAGCGAGCCTGCTCGCGAATAGCCGCCCGCCCACAGTTCTCGAGACCATCAAATGTTCTGGCGATCACCCTTCGGATCGAAGAACACCGAAGAAACGATTTCCGCCTCGATCACGCTGCCGTCCGCCAACGGTGCAAACACCCGCTCGCCAAGACGCTTCAAACCGCCCTTCACCACGCCCATCGCAAACGAATAGCCCAGGGAGTTGTGCGCATAGCTGGAAGTCACGTGGCCGACCATGGTCATCGGGATCGTCTGTTTAGTGTTGAACACCAACTGCGCACCTTCCGGCAGCCATTTGGTCGGATCGATCGGCTTCAGGCCGACCAACTGCTTGCGCTGATCACGCACGCAGTCTTCACGGTTCATGCCGCGCTGGCCGATCCACGAGAACGGTTTGGTGCGACCGACACACCAGCCCATGTTCAAGTCGTCCGGGGTCATCGAGCCGTCAGTGTCCTGGCCGACGATGATGAAACCCTTCTCGGCGCGCAGGACGTGCATGGTTTCGGTGCCATACGGCGTCAGGTTGTACTGTTTGCCCGCCTCGACGATTTTCTCCAGCACGCCCATCGCGTAGTCGGCCTGCACGTTGACTTCGTACGACAGCTCACCGGTGAACGAGATGCGGAACACCCGCGCAGGCACGCCGCCGACCTCGCCTTCTTTCCACGTCATGAACGGGAACGCTTCGTTGCTCAAATCGATATCGGTGACAGCGCTGAGCAGCTTGCGGCTGTTCGGGCCGGACAGGGTCATGGTCGCCCAGTGGTCGGTCACGGAGGTGAAGTACACCTTCATGTCCGGCCATTCGGTCTGGTGGTACAGCTCCAGCCATTGCAGCACGCGAGCGGCGCCGCCAGTGGTGGTGGTCATGACGAAATGGTTGTCCGCCAGGCAAGCCGTCACGCCGTCGTCGAAGACCATGCCGTCTTCTTTGCACATCAAACCGTAACGGGCCTTGCCCACATCGAGTTTGGTCCAGGCGTTGGTGTACACGCGGTTAAGGAACTCGCGGGCATCCGGGCCTTGAATGTCGATCTTGCCCAGCGTCGAGGCGTCGAGCAGGCCGACGCTGTCGCGCACGGCTTTGCATTCGCGCTTCACAGCGGCATGCAGGTCTTCGCCGTTTTTCGGGAAGTACCACGGACGCTTCCACTGGCCGACGTCTTCGAACTCGGCGCCGTTTTTCAGGTGCCATTGATGCAGTGCGGTATAACGCACCGGCTCGAAGATATGCCCGCAGTGGCGGCCGGCGATCGCGCCGAAAGTCACTGGCGTGTAGTTCGGGCGGAACATCGTGGTGCCCATCTGCGGGATGGTCACGTTCAGCGAACGGGCGGCGATGGCCAGACCGTTGACGTTGCCCAGTTTGCCCTGATCGGTGCCGAAGCCCAGCGCGGTATAGCGTTTGACGTGCTCGACCGACTCGAAACCTTCGCGAGTCGCCAGTTCGATGGCGGCGGCGGTCACATCGTTTTGCAGGTCGACGAATTGCTTCGGCGCCCGTGCGGTGCCCTTCTCATGCGGCACCTGGAACAGCGCCAGCGTCGGCTCTTCGTGACGGCTCAAGGCTTTTGGCAGCACGCCCTCAACGGTCTGGAAACCGGCTTCGGCAGCGGCGCGCACGCCACCTTCAAAACCGTCAGCCAGCGAATCGCCGAGACCGTAGACACCGTTGATGCCACCGACGCACACGCGTTTCTGCGGTGCTTCGCCCGGTACGAAACCGAGGATGTCTTCACGCCAGGTCGGCTTGCCGCCCAAGTGCGAGGCCAGGTGAACCACCGGGCTGTAGCCGCCGGAGCTGGCGACCACGTCGCAGTCGAGCCATTCGCCCGGACTGGTCACGGCGTGCGCTTTGACATCAATCGCGGCGACGCGGGCAGCAGTGACGCGCTTGCTGCCTCGGGTCTCGATCACGGCGCTGCCGGTGAGGATGCGGATGCCTTTGGCGCGAGCCTCTTCAACCAAGGCGCCACGCGGATTACTGCGCGCATCGGCGATGGCCACCACTTGCAGGCTGGCGTCGAGCCAATCGAGCGCCACGCGGTAGGCGTGATCGTTGTTGGTGCTGAGGACCAGTTTCTTGCCCGGCGCCACGCCGTAACGGCGCACGTAAGTCGATACCGCACCGGCGAGCATGTTGCCCGGCACATCGTTGTTGCCGTAGACCAGCGGACGCTCGCAAGCGCCAGTGGCCAGCACCACACGCTTGGCGCGAACGCGGTGGATGCGCTGACGCACCTGACCGATTGGCGCACGGTCGCCGAGGTGATCGGTGAGGCGTTCGTGAATGGTCAGGAAGTTGTGGTCGTGGTAACCGTTGACCGTGGCGCGCGGCAGGATCAGCACGTCCGGGGTGTTTTTCAGTTCGGTGATGACGCTGGCGACCCACTCCAACGCAGGCTTGCCGTCGAGGCTTTCGCGCGAATCAAGCAGGCTGCCGCCAAACTCTTCCTGCTCATCGGCGAGGATCACGCGAGCACCGCTACGCGCAGCGGCCAGTGCTGCAGCGAGACCGGCCGGGCCACCGCCAACAATCAGCACGTCGCAGTGCTGGTTCATGTAGTCGTAGGTGTCCGGATCATTCTCGGTCGGCGAGCGGCCAAGACCTGCAGCCTTACGAATGTACTTCTCGTAAGTCATCCAGAACGATTGCGGGTACATGAAAGTTTTGTAGTAGAAACCCGGCGGCATCAGCTTGCCGCCGACCTTGCCGAGAATCCCCATCATGTCGTTGTTGACGCTCGGCCAGCCGTTGGTGCTGGTCGCAACCAGACCCTGATACAGCGCCTGTTGCGTGGCGCGCACGTTGGGGATCTGCGTGGCTTCGGTAGCACCGATCTGCAGCACCGCGTTCGGCTCTTCGGCACCGGCAGCAAAGATGCCGCGTGGGCGCGAATACTTGAAGCTGCGGCCAATGATGTCGACGCCGTTGGCGATCAGCGCCGAGGCCAGCGAGTCACCCTCGAAGCCTTTGTAGCTCTGACCGTTGAAGGTGAAGCTCAGCACTTTGTTGCGGTCGATCCGTCCACCGTTGGACAGGCGATTGGTCTGGCTCATACCTTCTCTCCCAGCGCCGTCGTGGCTGTTTTCGCAGCATCAGCCTTGTCGGTGAATTGCGGCTTGGTGCCGATCTTGTAGGTTTCGAGAATCTCGTAGGTCACGGTGTCGCGGGTGACGTTGAAGTACTGGCGGCAACCGGCGACGTGATCCCACAGCTCGTGGTGCAGACCGCGTGGGTTATCGCGGAAGAACATGTAGTCGCCCCACTCCGCATCGGTGCAGCTTGCAGGGTCCAGCGGACGCGGAATGTGCGCCTGACCGGATGCGTGGAATTCCTCTTCGGAGCGCAGCTCGCCGCAGTGAGGACAGAAGATATGCAACATGGGGATTTCTCCTGTTAGTGGGCAACCGCAGCAGCGCCGTGTTCATCGATCAACGCACCGTTGTGGAAACGGTCGATGGAGAAAGGTGCGGCCAACGGGTGCATTTCACCCTTGGCCAGGCTCGCGGCAAACACGTTGCCCGAGCCAGGTGTTGCCTTGAAGCCACCGGTGCCCCAACCGCAGTTGAAGAACATGTTCGGCACCGGGGTTTTCGAAATGATCGGGCACGCATCCGGCGTGGTGTCGACGATGCCGCCCCACTGGCGGTTCATGCGCACACGGGACAACACCGGGAACATCTCGACGATGGCCTGAATGGTGTGCTCGATCACCGGGTACGAACCGCGCTGACCGTAACCGTTGTAGCCGTCGATACCGGCGCCGATCACCAGGTCGCCCTTGTCGGACTGGCTGATGTAACCGTGCACGGCGTTGGACATGATCACGCTGTCGATAATCGGTTTGATCGGCTCGGACACCAGTGCTTGCAGCGGGTGGGATTCGATTGGCAGACGGAAACCGGCGAGTTTGGCCATGTGCCCGGAGTTACCGGCCGTCACCACGCCGACGCGCTTGGCGCCGATGAAACCCTTGTTGGTTTCAACGCCGATGCACACACCGTTTTCTTTGCGGAAACCGATGACTTCGGTCTGTTGGATCAAGTCCACGCCCAAAGCATCAGCGGCACGGGCAAAGCCCCACGCCACGGCATCGTGACGGGCGACGCCGCCGCGACGCTGGACGGTTGCGCCGAGCACTGGGTAGCGAGTGTTTTTCGAGCAATCGAGGTACGGAATCTCGTTGGCGACTTGCTCAGTGTTGAGCAACTCGCCATCGACGCCGTTGAGGCGGTTGGCGCTGACCCGGCGTTCGGAATCGCGGATATCCTGCAAGGTGTGGCACAGGTTGTAGACGCCGCGCTGGGAGAACATCACGTTGTAGTTCAAGTCCTGCGACAGGCCTTCCCACAATTTCATCGCGTGTTCGTACAGATGCGCCGACTCGTCCCACAGATAGTTGGAACGCACGATGGTGGTGTTGCGCGCGGTGTTACCGCCGCCCAGCCAGCCTTTCTCGACCACGGCGACGTTGGTGATGCCGTGCTCTTTTGCCAGGTAATAAGCAGTTGCCAGACCGTGCCCGCCGCCGCCGACGATGACCACGTCGTAGACCTTTTTCGGGGTCGGCGTGCGCCACATTTTCTGCCAGTTTTCGTGGTGGCTGAGCGAGTGTTTGAAGAGGCCGAAGCCCGAATAGCGTTGCATAGTCATGTACTCCAGAACGCTCAGCGATAAACCGGGAAGTCAGCGCACAGGGCCGCGACGTTTTTCGCCACATCCGCCTCAACATCGGCATCGCCAAGGTTATCGAGGATGTCGCAGATCCAGCCGGCCAGTTCAGTGCACTGCGTCACTTTGAAGCCGCGAGTCGTGACGGCCGGGGTGCCGATGCGCAGACCGGACGTCACGAACGGCGACTGCGGATCGTTCGGCACCGCGTTCTTGTTGACGGTGATGTGTGCACGGCCGAGGGCGGCATCGGCGTCTTTGCCGGTCAGGCCCTGACGGATCAGGCTGACCAGGAACAGATGGTTGTCAGTACCGCCGGACACTACATCGTAGCCACGTTTGATAAATACGCTCGCCATCGCCTGGGCGTTGTCGATCACTTGTTGCTGATATGCCTTGAAACCAGGCTCCAGCGCTTCCTTGAAGCACACGGCTTTACCGGCGATGACGTGCATCAGCGGGCCACCCTGAGCGCCAGGGAACACCGCAGAGTTGAGTTTCTTTTCAATTTCTTCGTTGGACTTGGCCAGGATCAAGCCACCACGCGGGCCGCGCAGGGTTTTGTGCGTGGTGGTGGTGACCACATCAGCGTACGGCAGCGGATTCGGGTACAGACCGGCCGCGACCAGACCGGCGACGTGAGCCATGTCGACGAACAGCAGCGCACCGACCTTGTCGGCGATCTGGCGGAAGCGCGGGAAATCCAGCGTCTTGGAGTAAGCCGAGAAGCCGGCGATGATCATTTTCGGCTGGCACTCGACGGCCAGACGCTCGACCTCGTCGTAATCGATCAGGCCGGTATCGGTGTTGATCCCGTACTGCACGGCGTTATAGAGCTTGCCCGAGGACGACACTTTGGCGCCGTGGGTCAAGTGACCACCGTGGGCCAGGCTCATGCCCAGAATGGTGTCGCCCGGCTGGATCAACGCCAGGTACACGGCGCTGTTGGCCGAGGAACCGGAGTGCGGCTGGACGTTGGCGTAATCGGCGCCGAACAGTTGCTTGGCGCGCTCGATGGCCAGCGCTTCGACTTTATCCACATGCTCGCAGCCGCCGTAGTAGCGCTTGCCCGGATAGCCTTCGGCGTATTTGTTGGTGAGGCCGCTGCCCTGGGCTTGCATCACGCGTTTGCTGGTGTAGTTCTCCGACGCGATCAGCTCGATGTGATCTTCCTGACGTTGCTCCTCGGCATTCATCGCCGCCAGCAGTGCATCGTCGTAACCCTGGATCTGGTCTTGCTTGCTGAACATCGCGTCTCTCCCAGCGGCGGCGGTGCGCCATTCGTCTCGGTCAGGCACCTGCGTGCCCTTTGATGCGATGGTATGACCGGCGCAGACAGCTCAAATGCCTACGGACGCCACGCAAAGGTGCGTTTACGACATGGCGGGAAAAGCCCTTGCCAGACTCGATCTCAAAAACACTGGAGAACCCTGTGGGAGCTGGCTTGCCAGCGATGGCGGTGGCACATCTTGCATTGATGGAGGCTGACGCACCGCTATCGCTGGCAAGCCAGCTCCCACAGGGTTAGGCGGCGATCTGGCGGATAAGTAGTAGCAGGAGGAAATGGCCCGGATAGAGGGCGTACGCCCAGCGGCGCATGGGTGGCGGATAAAGTGACCGGGCATGTCGCAACAGGAACATTCCCAGCCATGGCGCAATCAGGCAAATGATAAGGCCGAAGATCGCCAACTCATTGCCGAACCGCGCAGATTCAACCAACACCCGCCACTGATTCGCCGCCAGGCACACCAGCCCCGGCAACACCGCGAAATACCACGGGCGACGAATCACCCACAACGTCGCCAGCGGCAGCAAAACACCAAAGAAACCGAACATCAGCCGTTCCGAGAACAACGCAGAAAGCAGCAACGCGCCGGCGCCGAGCAATCGCGATGCCAAGGCCCGATCCTGCCAGCCTCGCGCCACCAGCAATCCCAACGCCAGCGTCGGCATCACGTTCAACGTGTCGGGATCAGGAATGTACAACCGATACGGAATCTCGCTGACCAGGCTGAACAACAGCAACCAGCCCAGATACCGCCACTCGGTCTTGCGCGCACCCGCACGATCAAGATTCGCCGCCATTGCCAGACAAAACCATGGAAACGCCAACCGCCCAGGCACATACAGCCAATCGACGGAGAACCCGACATATCGCAGGTGATCGAGCAACATGCTCAACAGTGCCAGCCACTTGAGCAGATCCAGCGCGCCGTCGCGATTGCTCAGGTGCATAATCGGCCCGTGTCCTTGTAGAGTTTTGACAGCGACATCTCGTGTGCTCCCCGGAAGATCTTCGGTAAAGTGCGCACCATCATTGACCAACGAAGCGCCACAAGCGTTTCGATCACGGAAGCCGGCCATGACCGACAAGAGCCAACAATTCGCCAGCGACAACTATTCCGGTATTTGCCCTGAAGCCTGGGCTGCCATGGAACAGGCCAACCACGGCCACCAACGTGCTTACGGCGACGATGAATGGACCGCTCGCGCGGCCGACCATTTCCGCAAGCTGTTCGACACCGATTGCGAAGTCTTCTTCGCCTTCAACGGCACCGCCGCCAACTCGCTGGCCCTGTCGTCGCTGTGCCAGAGTTATCACAGCGTGATCTGCTCGGAAACCGCCCACGTCGAAACCGACGAATGTGGCGCCCCGGAATTCTTCTCCAACGGCTCGAAACTGCTGATCGCCGGCACTGAAAACGGCAAGATCACCCCGGCCTCGATCCGCGAAGTCGCGCTCAAGCGTCAGGACATTCACTACCCTAAACCGCGTGTCGTGACCCTGACCCAGGCCACTGAAGTCGGTAGCGTCTACACCCCGGAAGAAATCCGCGCCATCAGCGTCACCTGCAAAGAGCTGGGCCTGAACCTGCACATGGACGGTGCGCGTTTCTCCAACGCCTGCGCGTTCCTCGGCTGCTCGCCAGCGGATCTGACCTGGAAGGCCGGTGTTGATGTGTTGTGTTTTGGTGGCACCAAAAACGGCATGGCGGTCGGTGAAGCGATCCTGTTCTTCAACCACAAACTGGCCGAAGACTTCGATTACCGCTGCAAACAGGCCGGACAACTGGCCTCGAAGATGCGCTTTCTGTCGGCACCGTGGGTGGGCATCCTCGAAAACGACGCCTGGCTCAAATACGCCCGCCACGCCAACCACTGCGCACAACTGCTGGCCGAACTGGTCAGCGACATTCCGGGCGTCGAGCTGATGTTCCCGGTCCAGGCCAACGGCGTGTTCCTGCAACTGTCCGAACCGGCCATTGCCGCGCTGACCGAACGCGGCTGGCGCTTCTACACCTTCATTGGCAAGGGCGGGGCACGTTTCATGTGCTCGTGGGATACCGAGGAAGAGCGCGTACGCGAACTGGCCCGTGACATCCGCGAAGTCATGAGCGCCTGACCTGACACAACCCCTCTCCCTGTAGGAGCTGCCGCAGGCTGCGATCTTTTGATCTTGATCCTAAAAACAGAATCAAAAGATCGCAGCCTGCGGCAACTCCTACACGGCCCCTTCGTCGATTGCCTTTCTGCGCTTGGTCTACATTGTCTGTCGAGCCCTCCGCTCACATAACAATAAGCAGGAGCATCGGCATGTCGTTACAAGGCAAAACCCTGTTCATCACCGGCGCCAGCCGTGGCATTGGCCGTGAGATTGCGCTGCGAGCCGCCAGGGACGGAGCAAATGTTGTCATTGCGGCGAAAAGCGCCGAACCCCACGCCAAGTTGCCCGGCACCATCCACAGCGTCGCCGCGGAAGTCGAAGCGGCGGGCGGCAAAGCCTTGGCGTTGCAACTGGATGTGCGTGACGACGACGCAGTGCGCCAGGCGTTGGCGCAGGCCAACGAACATTTCGGCAGCATCGATGCGCTGGTGAACAACGCCGGGGCGATCAAATTGACCGGCGTGCAACACATCGAACTCAAGCGTTTCGACCTGATGCACCAGATCAACACCCGTGCAGTGCTGCTGTGCAGCCAGGCCGCCCTGCCCTATCTGAAGAAATCCGCCGGGCACATTCTCAACCTGTCGCCGCCACTGAACCTGGCGACCAAGTGGTTCGCCCAGTACAGCCCGTACACCGTGACCAAATACGGCATGAGCATGCTGACACTGGGCATGAGCGAGGAATTCGCCGGGTACGGGATCAGCGTCAACTCACTGTGGCCGCAGACAATGATTGCCACGGCAGCGATTGAGTTTCAGTTGGGCAACAGAGAGTCGTTCAAGCATGCGCGCACGCCCGAGATCATGGCGGATGCGGCGTATGTGATTTTGAGTAGCAGCAAGCGGCAGATCACGGGGCGATTGCTGATTGATGAGGAGATTTTGCGCGAGAGCGGTGTGAGCGAATTCAATCACTATCGCTTCGAGCCGGACAGCGACGCAACCCTGATGCCCGACCTCTTCGTAGATTGAAATCCATAACCCCTGTGGGAGCGAGCCTGCTCGCGAATAGGCCGTTTCAGAAAACGCAGACGCTGAATGACACATCGCATTCGCGAGCAGGCTCGCTCCCACATTGGATTTGCGCCAATCTTTAGAACTCGATGCGCACGTCGCCCTTCGGCACGCTGCAGCACGACAAGATAAATCCTTCCGCCTCGTCGTCCTCGGTAATCCCGCCGTTGTGCTCCATCTCCACTTCGCCCCCAAGCTTGAGCACCTTGCACGTCCCGCAAATCCCCATGCCGCAGGCTTTCGGGATCATCAGGCCGAGCTTGGCCGCCGCCGCATGCACGGTCTCGCCCGGTGCCACACGAATGCTCTTGCCGGACGAAGTGAATTCCACCTGATGCAGATCCGCCGCGTCGATTTCCGGGGCGTCGGCTGCCTGCTCGGCCTGTTCGACAGCATCGGCGCGAGCCTCGGGTGGCGTGGCACCGAAGGATTCTTCGTGGTAGCGCGACATGTCGTAACCGGCGGCTTCCAGCAGCCGCTTGACGGCGTGCATGTACGGCGTCGGCCCGCAGCAGAACACTTCGCGCTCGAGGAAGTCCGGCACCATCAATTCGAGCATCTTGTGATTGAGGTAACCGCGATACCCGGCCCACGGCTCACCCAAGCCGTGCTTCTCACAGATCAGGTGCAGGCTGAAGTTGTCGATCCGCGAGGCCATGTGTTCCAGCTCGCGGTGGTAAATGATGTCTTTGGGCGAGCGCGCGCTGTGGACAAAGGTCATGTCGACGTTGGCGTTGGTGTCGTAGAACCAGCGCGCCATCGACATGCACGGCGTAATACCGACGCCGCCGCTGAGGTACAGGACTTTCGGACTCGGATAGTCCATGGCATTGAACAGCCCGACCGGCCCGTGCACCGCCAGCTCCTGGCCTTCATGCAGCGTGTCGTGCAACCAGTTGGAAACCTTGCCACCCGGCACCCGTTTGATCGTCACCGAAAAGCTGTAAGGCACCGACGGCGAACTGGAAATGGTGTACGAACGCATGATCGGCTGGCCTTCGATTTCCAGCTCCAGGGTGACGAACTGCCCGGGCTTGAAAAAGAACAGGATCGGCTGATCGGCCATGAAGCAGAAGGTGCGCACGTCCCAGGTTTCCTGGATGACTTTGACGCAACGGACAATGTGTCGACCATTGGCCCAGGTCTGGGTGGTGACCGGATTCAGGAAGCTGTTGGACATGCTGTTCTCCACGGCCGACTGTCGGCCTTCATGTGGCGATTCTGCGTATAGCGCAGACCGCCCGTTTACCTATCCGCGACATCGGCATACTTATCGCGACCAGCCCCCAACCACCGGGGGTTGCGCGTCGGGAACAGATTGCACCATGTCGCCCATGGATAAGGTTCCGCACTGCGCCGGGCCCACACTCGCCCCAACACCAAGACAGATTCTTTACACCTTGCGTAGCAACCGTTAGCAGCACACCTGATTAGCCACTTTCGCCGGCCACGCAGATGGCCATGAGGATCACATCGATGGACGTCACCGCAAAAATCAGCCTGGGCGATCCGCTGGAACCCGCACGCAAGGCCACCGCCCAAATGTTGCAGGAGCGCGAGCGCACCTTCTCGCTGCCGCAACCGTTCTACAGCGACGAGCGGCTGTTCGATATCGACATGCAGGAGATCTTCCAGAAAGAGTGGTTGATCGCCGGCATGACCTGCGAAATCCCGACCAAGGGCAACTACCTGACCCTGCAGGTCGGCAAAAACCCGATCATCGTCATCCGTGGCGCCGAAGGTGTGGTGCATGCGTTCCATAACGTCTGCCGCCACCGTGGCTCGCGCCTGTGCACCAGTGAAAAGGGCAAGGTCGCCAAACTGGTCTGCCACTACCACCAGTGGACCTATGAGCTGGACGGTCGCCTGCTGTTCGCCGGTACCGAAATGGGCGCCGACTTCGACATGAAGCAGTACGGCCTCAAACCGGTGAACGTAAAGACAGCTGGCGGCTACATCTTTATCAGCCTGGCGGAGAATCCACCGGCCATCGATGACTTCCTGTCGACGCTGAACCACTACATGGAACCGTACGACATGGAGAACACCAAGGTGGCAATCACCACCACCCTGGTGGAAAAGGCCAACTGGAAACTGGTGCTGGAAAACAATCGCGAGTGCTACCACTGCAACGCCTCGCACCCGGAACTGCTGAAAACCCTGCTGGAGTGGGACGACGTCACCGACCCGCGCGCCGATCAGGCGTTCAAGGATCACGTCGCAGCCTCCGCCGCAGCCTGGGAAGCCGAAAAGATCCCGTACGCCCACGCCAGTTTCGGCCTGCGCAACCGCATCGTGCGCATGCCGCTGCTCAAGGGCACCGTGTCGATGACCCTCGACGGCAAACAGGGCTGCGCCAAACTGATGGGCCGCATCAAGAACCCGGATCTCGGCTCAATGCGCATCCTGCACCTGCCGCACTCGTGGAACCACTGCATGGGCGATCACATCATCGTCTTCACCGTGTGGCCGATCAGCGCCCAGGAAACCCTGGTTACCACTAAGTGGATCGTGCACAAGGATGCGGTTGAAGGCGTCGATTACGACGTAGAACGCATGCGCCAGGTGTGGGATGCGACCAATGATCAGGATCGGCGTCTGGCCGAAGAGAACCAGCGCGGGATCAACTCCACGGCTTACCAGCCGGGGCCGTACTCGAAGACCTATGAGTTTGGTGTGGTGAATTTCGTCGATTGGTACAGCGAGCGGTTGTTGAGCAACCTTGGGGCTGAGCCTGCGCCGTATCTCAAGGGTGTGCCCGTTCAAGGATAAAAAGCATCACTGGCAAGCCAGCTCCCACAGGGTTCTGCGGTGTACACATAAGTTGTGAACCCCCGAAGCCTTCAGGAGCTGGCCTGCCAGCGATGGCGTCCTGGGACTCTGCTCCGTTGCAATTGAATGAATTTTGATCAATCACGCCACACACCATACCCGCCAAGCCCCCCAGCCTTCCGCAAACAACTTATCCACATACCCACCCACAGCAAATGGGGACAACTGTGGATGACTCGAAAAATAACCCACTGATTTGTGAAGAAAAACCGTGACTTATGCAAAAGCATGGTTTGCGATGACTATTGAACGTTTTTTGACCATATCTCTGTATGCAGCGTTTTGTATGGCTTGCAGAGGATGACGAACACCTTATCCACAGAAGCGCCAACAGAGATCGGGGGTAACTTTACCGACTCTGTGGAAAACCACGCCAAACCGTCATAAACCGAGGCTTTCAGGGTTTTAATTGGTATTCCGCAGCACATTGATCACTATTTGACCAAATGTCTTAAAGCCTTTATATACAAGGCCTGTGGCCAATAGCGAACATCTTATCCACAGAAACGCCAACAGACTTTGGGGGCAAATCGAAAATAAGCAGGAGCCTTATCCACACAAAAAAACCCGTAAAAACCGTGGGTTAGCCTGATCAGTTTTCATACAGCAGGCTACAGGCCCTGTTTTACGTGCCCTACAGAGAACCGCGAACAACTTATCCACAAGCGTGTGCACAGCGATTGTGAGTAACATGCTGCTTGATTGAAATTGCGCAAAAATACTCGGGCGAAAAGTTCATCTACACTCACTTTTGCAGTTATATCCAATGGCCTGGGTTAATGCAGAAGTCCTTGGCGTTATAAAAGGAGGAAGACCAGTGATGTGGCAGGGCACGCCCAGCCATCACTGCGCCAAAGGTTTTACGCTGATTGAATTACTACTGACGTTGGCCTTACAGGCCACGCTTTCGACAGTGGCTTATCCGCTGACGGCGTTGATGGATAAACGCAACCGGGGACTTGACCTGCAACGTTCGTTGCGGGAAAAACGCCGTGCGATTGACTCCTGCAAAGAAGCCAGCCACGACAGTCGTATTGAAAAAACTATCAGCGACAGCGGTCACCCGCCCTCTCTTCAGGCATTAGTCGAGAAGGGCATGCCCCGTCACTTGCGCCAACACACCAAAGCCCGGCAAGCCGTGCTGCGCAATTACTCGTCCTCCATTCGCCTGACACTGAACCCCTATCGCCCCCCTGACTCTCTGCAAACCCTGCTGGAGCGCCGCTACCTGCGCCGGGCCTTTGCTTGCCCACTGGCCGGCACTGCCGGCCGGGGTGGCGGGCGACAAGCCATTCGAGCCAATCAACTTTCAGTCATCAATCACAGCTTTACAGGGCAAGGCTGTAATCAAGGGTGGATGTTTCTGTCTGGCCCTGGGCAGAACAACTCTGCAACTTGCATCACTCCCGTGGAGATCCGCTAACCAATAATGCCAATTGAACAAGCACACTGATCGTTCCAGCAGTTCGGAACTTGTTTATCTGAATTGAAGGTGGACTAAAGCATGAATAAATACACAAAAGGAGTTCTCAAATGGACGCTGGCAGCTTTGTGTTTGGCGCCGACCTTGAGTTGGGCACATGGCGCCCTGGATTTCCCGGCATCACGTGCGGTGAACTGCCAGGCTACCGGAGGCTACTGGCAATCAGAGGATGGTTCCTCCATCGTCGATAAAGGTTGCCGCGAATCAGCCAAACTCTTTAATACCCCTGCCGAAAGAGTATTCGCCGCCCAACAATGGAATGAGGTTGCACACATCCCGGAGATTGATAATCCATCGTTGGATCAGATCAAGGCCATTATCAAAGATGACCAGATCTGCGCCGCGAATGACCCCAGAAAGGCCAGCCTGGATTACCCCACACCCTACTGGACCAAGACTGACGTTGTAGCCGGGCAGGCACTGACCCTGCGACTTATTGGCACCGCACCCCATGTACCCAGCAGGTTCTATGCATTTACCAGTAAACAAGGCTTCGATTCGGCGACTGACAAACTAAAGTGGGGCGATCTGGTGCAGTTGGGCCAGGAAGAAGTCTTCACCGTCGCAAAAACAAACTGGCTGACGCCACCCAGACTACCCGGCGCATCAGGATATTTCGAAATAGTCAGAACTATCCCTGACGGGCTTTCAGGGAATGGGCTGGTTGTCGGCATCTGGATACGAAACGACCCGAATGGCGAGTTTTTCATTTCGTGTTCAGACGTGAGTTTCAAAGGTGGAGGTGTACCCGAAGAACCTCACAATATCGGCAGCTTTATCAACGGCGACATGGGTGCCCTCAAGCCTGGTGATTCTGTGCACTTTCGGATCTTCGGTAACGATGGGGCAAAAAAAGAGCTGGTCGATATCATCCATAAAATCAGCGCAGCTAATTTACCGCCTGCTCGATGGGGCAAGGAAATAGCTGACCAGGTCGACCCCGCTATCGCCAGAATTGGCGAGTTGCAGGGTTCGACCGTCACTTACAACGTGCAGAACCCTTCAAGCAACTCGACTTATGCCACTCAAAAAGGTTACAGCCAGGCCATGTCGATCATTGCAGGCGAGGATCCAGGCCCTGTTAATCCGGCGCCACCGGTCGCGCGCATCACCGGGCCTGCGACATTGAAGACGGGGCAACCTTTTACGTTCAACGGCACGTCATCATCGGCAAGTAATGGTGCCCTGCTCTTTCAGTGGGCCGTTCCAGGGATGACAGGCGCACAGGACGGCCCGACTGTCAGCGGCATCGCATTACCCGTCACACAGCCACGCAAGTTCACGGCCCGCTTGAATGTTCGCGATCCGAAAAATGGCAAAACGGACCAAGCGGAGTTCGAATTTACCGTGACGCCAGCCAGCGACGGCGGAGAGTACCCGGCCTACAAAGAAGGCACCCCGTATAGGGCCGGCGATATCGTGACTAACGCGGGCAAAAACTATCAGTGCAAACCCGAACCTGTCACTGCCTGGTGTGCCGGCGCCGCGTGGGCTTATGCCCCAGGGGCAGGCTCTTCGTGGAAAGATGCCTGGGATGAAGTTGAATGAATCATCAGTGCGCAAGTACACGTCGCATGGCGCCTTATTTCGAGCAACACCACTGTGGACGATGGACTTGAACTGCAACGGGTAGGGAGCGTTATCCACATGAAGATCAGTTTGCCGGCGATGGCGGTGTATCAGTCAGTTATATTTTGACTGTTGTGCCGCTATCGTCGGCAAGCCAACTCCTGCGTGGGTTGGCATGTCCTTGAGTTAACGGACCACACCCTCTTCGATCAGCAGCTTGAGAATCGCCTGGGCGCCGTCTTCGGCGCTCACGCCTTTGAGCACCTGCCCCCCGCCACCACTGGCCTTGGCCGTAGCAGCCTTCATCCGATCAGCACCGCTCTTGGCCTTGATCACTTTCAAGCGCTTCGGCCGCGGCTTGGCCGGTTGCAGCGTGGCGACAGACAAAAGCTCATCATCGATAACTTCGACGTCATCAGCCTCCAACTGCCCACGCCGCGCCGGCCCATAAGCACTCTGCCGAGGCTTCGGCGCTGCGTTATCCACAGTCGCCAGAAATGGTAATTTCACCTTCAACCGGCGACGTTGCCCACGCGGTAGCGCTTGCAACACCAATGCCGAACCATCATTGATCGACTCGACCTGGGCCAATCCAACCACCAGTGGCCAGCCCAGACCTTCGGCCAGCAGAAACGGCAGAATCCCCGAACCTTCACCGGTTTCCGCCTGGCTACCGGTCAGCACCACCTGCGCACCGGCATCACGCAAATAGGCGGTCAGCGCCGGCAATGCATCGGCACCGGCGGGTTGTTCCAGCACGTGCATCTGCTCCAGGCCCATGCCCAGATAGGCGCGCAATGCGGGTTCCGCGACATCGCCGGCGTGCAGCACTTGCAGGTTATCCCCAGCCAGTTGCAAACCCAGTTCCACTGCCCGTGCATCCTGCTCCGCCCGGCGTGGGCGGCCGGATGTCGGGTGGGCGCCGATTGAAACCAGACTGATGATTTTCGTGTTCATAGCGTTTCCTTAAGCCGCATCGCGCTTGGCGTCGTTGCGGTAGGCCGCTACCGCCGCGATCAAGGCTTGAAGAATCTCTGCGCTCTCACCGATCACTGACAGGTCGGCACGTTTGATCATGTCGCAACCCGGGTCGAGGTTGATCGCCACCACTTTGTCGCAGGCGCCAATGCCTTGCAGATGCTGGATCGCGCCGGAAATCCCCACCGCCACATACACCCGCGCAGTGACCCAGGTACCGGACGCGCCAACCTGACGATCACGCGCCATGTAGCCGTCGTCCACCGCCACCCGCGAAGCGCCTTCGGTGGCACCCAGTGCGGCAGCAGTCTGGTGGAACAGCGCCCAGTCCTTGACCCCGTTACCGCCAGAGAAGATGAACTCGGCCTCGGCCATCGGAATGGCCGCAGGGTCCACCGCCACCGCGCCCAGATCCTCGATTCGCGACAAGCTGCGCGCGACGCTTGTGGATAACTCCACGGGCAGCGCTTCGTGGCGAGTTTCGCTGACCGGTTCTGCGCATTCGGCCGAGGCCAGAATCAATCGAGCGACCGGACGCGCCAGGTCTTGCAGCCCCGCACCGGCGCGGCCGATGCATTGCTCATCCTTGACCTGCCAGACCCGTGTGGCCGGGCGTTCTCCCAACGCTGCAGCAAAGCGACGGCCGAGTTCACCGCCACCGCTGCGACTGTCCGGCAGCAGCCAGTGACGCGGACTGAACTGGTTATCCACAGCCCGCAGGCCCTGCACCCGTTGTTCCGGTGCATAACCGCTGAATTCTTCGCCATCGAGTACCAGCAAGCGGTCAACGCCCGCCGTGGCAAATGCGCTTTCCTTGTGCTCGCCGAACACCACCGCCAACACCGCCCCATCCTTGCCGGCCAACTCATGGGCAAGACCCAGCAAGTCGCGGTCGTGGCTGCTCAAGCGGCCACCGACCATGTCCGGCACCACGCTGATGTAGAACGCCGGGGCCGGCACCTGATGCAGCGGCAATTGCACCTCTACGGCGGCGGAACGCTTAGTCGCCCCGCCCTGTTGCGCGCCGCTGCGGTCGATACGCTTGATGCCGTTGGGGCCAATAAAACCGATGCCGTGCAGGTTTTTACGGATGACGCCGTTCGGCCCCATCCAGCTGTGTTGTGCCGGTTGCATCGCCGCGTGCAGCGGATGCAGTCGGTTGCGGGCGATCCATTCGGCGCGCGGATCGCGGCGGATAATGTCGCTCATCAGTGGGCCTCCGCGGGTTCACGTTTGGCCGGCGTGGTCGGCTTGCTTGGCGCGGCGTCTTCGAGCAGCGCATCGGCGACCAGTTCGGCAATGTCCTTGATCAGTGGACGCGGTTCGACCACGCCTTCGAGCATCGCCGTGCACTGTGGACAACCCACGGCCACCAGTTCAGCACCGGTTTCGCGGATGTCGTCCATGCGCATGTCGGGGATACGCTGTTTTCCCGGAATGTCGGTGATCGGCGCGCCGCCACCGCCGCCGCAGCAGCGCGAACGGAAGCCCGAACGTTGCATCTCTTTGACTTCGATACCGAGCGCACGCAGCACTTCACGCGGCGCTTCGTACTCACCGTTGTAGCGGCCGAGATAGCATGGATCGTGATAGGTCACGCTGTTGCCTTTGTGCTGCCCGAGGTTGAGCGCGCCCGCCTGAATGATTTCCGCCATGTAGGTGCTGTGGTGCTGCACCAGGTAATTGCCGTCGAACGCGCCGTACTCGTTTTTCAGCACATGAAAACTGTGCGGATCACAGGTGACGATGCGGTTGAAACTGTATTTGGCCAAGGTCTGGATATTGCGTTTGGCGAGCTGCTGGAACGTCGCTTCGTCGCCGAGACGGCGGGCCACGTCGCCGCTGTCGCGTTCCTCAAGACCGAGCACGGCGAAGTCGACTTTCGCTGCCTTCAGCACTTTGACGAAGGCGCGCAAGGTACGCTGGTTGCGCATGTCGAAGGCGCCGTCGCCGACCCAGAACAGCACGTCGGTGGATTTTTTTTCGCTGAGCAGGTTCAGGTTCAAATCCGCCGCCCAGTTCATCCGCCCGCCCGGTGCGAAACCACCGGGGTTGTCGGTGGCGATGAGGTTTTCCAGCACCTCGGCGCCCTTGTTCGGTGTTGCGCCTTTTTCCAGGGTGAGGTGGCGGCGCATGTCGACGATAGCGTCGACGTGCTCGATCATCATCGGGCACTCCTCCACGCAGGCGCGGCAGGTGGTGCATGACCACAGGGTCTCGGCATCGACCAGACCGTTGACGATCGGTTGATGCGGATTGCCTGAATGCTCGCCGACTGGTTTGCCTGGATAAGGGCTGCCAGCGAACTTGGCATCGGTGCCGCCAGCGAGGCCGACGACCATGTCCTGAATCAGTTTTTTCGGGTTCAGCGGCTGGCCGGCAGCGAACGCCGGGCACGCGGCTTCACACTTGCCGCACTGCACGCAGGCGTCAAAACCGAGCAACTGGTTCCAGGTGAAATCCTTGGGTTTTTCCACGCCCAGCGGTGCGCTCGGGTCGTTGAGGTCCAGCGGTTTCAAACCGGTGGAACGACCGCCGCCGAAACGTTCGGCACGACGGTGCCAGGCCAGATGCAGCGCGCCAGCGAAGGCGTGCTTCATCGGCCCGCCCCAGGTCATGCCGAAGAGCAATTCCGAAACGCCCCACAGCACGCCAATCCCGAGAATCACTGCCAGCAGCCAGCCACCGAAGTTCTCCGGGAGTATCCCGGCCACCGGCAACGTCACCAGAAAGAATGACGCCGAGAAGGCCAGCAGGCTTTTCGGCAGGCGCATCCACGGGCCTTTCGACAACCGTGCCGGCGGGTTGCGCCGGCGCAGGTAAACGAAGATCGCGCCGACGAACATCACCGCCGACATCAGCAGCAAGGCGTAACCGAGGATGCGGTTATGCAGGCCAAAGCCATGCACCAGAATCGCCAGCACAATCGACGCCACCGCGCCGCCGGCCGTGGCCACGTGGGTATTGGCGATGTATTTGTCCCGCGCCACCACATGGTGAAGATCGACCATGTACCGCTTGGGCATGGCCAGCAGGCCGCCGATCAGATCGACCTTCGAGGCCCGGCCTCGACGCCACATCGCCACCCGCCGCAACGCGCCAAGGACAGCGAGGCCCAGGGCTGCGAACAACAGGATTGGAAGAAGGGTGTTCAACATAGGTGAAGCTCCCACCAGTGCAACCTGGAGAAACACGATCCGCTTTACTGTGGGAGCGAGCCTGCTCGCGAAAGCGGTGAGTCAGTCGACATCATCGTCAACTGACAGATTGCATTCGCGAGCAGGCTCGCTCCCACAGGGTTTGGTGCAAGCCGTCAGAAATCCTTGCACAACCGCAGTGCGTCGTAGATCGCGGCGTGTGTGTTGCGCTGCGCCACGCAGTCGCCGATGCGGAACAGCAAGTAGCCGTCACCCGTGGTACTCAGCGATGGCTGCGGCTTGATCGCAAACAACGCATCGATATCGATCTGGCCCTTGTTGCGCGATCCTTCCTTGAGCCCGTAATACAGCTCTTCGTCCGGACGCACGCCGTTTTCCACGACCACCTGATCGACCACCCGCTCCTCTTTGGCACCGGTGTATTCGTTCTCCAGCACCGCGATCAGTTTGTCGCCCTCGCGGTAGACCTTCTCCAGCATCATGTCGCCGGTCATGATCACTTCTTTCGGATACATGCTGCGGTAGTAAGTCGGGAACGACGTACCGCCAACGGCCACGCCGGGTTTGATGTCGTCGGTGACGATCTCGACCTGGCTACCCTTGTCGGCAAGGAAGTCGGCAACCGACATCCCGGTGAACTCGCAAATGGTGTCGTAGACCAGCACGTTCTTGCCCGGCGCAACCTTGCCGTCGAGCACGTCCCAACTGCTGACTACCAACCCTTCGGCCGCGCCCCAGTGTTCGTTCTGCTCAAGAAACGGATGTCCGCCAACCGCCAGCACCACGACGTCCGGACGCAAATCCATGATCGTCGCGGCATCAGCCGCAGTGCCCAGACGCAGGTCGACTTTCAGCCGCGCCAGTTCCAACTGGAACCAGCGCGTAATGCCGGCGATCTGGTCGCGCTGCGGTGCTTTCGATGCAGTCGTGATCTGCCCGCCGATGAATTCTTTCTTCTCGAACAGCGTCACGTCGTGGCCGCGTTCAGCTGAGACACGCGCCGCTTCCATCCCGGCCGGGCCGGCACCGACGACCACGACTTTGCGCTTGATGCCGGTGGATTTTTCGATGATGTGCGGCACGCCCATGTATTCGCGGGACGTCGCGGCGTTCTGGATGCACAGCACGTCCAGACCTTGGTATTGACGGTCGATGCAATAGTTGGCGCCCACACACTGTTTGATCTGGTCGATCTGACCCATCTTGATCTTGGCGATCAGGTGCGGGTCGGCGATGTGCGCGCGGGTCATGCCGACCATATCGACATAACCGCCCTCAAGAATCCGGGTGGCCTGGTTCGGGTCCTTGATGTTCTGCGCATGCAGAACCGGCGCTTTCACCACCTCTTTGATCCCGGCCGCCAAGTGCAGAAACGGCTCCGGTGGATAACTCATGTTGGGGATAACGTTGGCCAGGGTGTTGTGGGTATCGCAACCCGAACCGACCACGCCGATGAAGTCGAGCATGCCGGTGTCGTCGTAGTACTTGGCGATCTGTTTCATGTCCTCGTGGGACAAGCCGTCCGGGTGGAATTCGTCGCCGCACAAGCGGATGCCGACGCAGAAATCGTCGCCGACTTCCTTGCGCACAGCCTTGAGCACTTCCAGACCGAAACGCATGCGGTTCTCGAAACTGCCGCCCCATTCATCGGTGCGCTTGTTGACGCGCGGACTCCAGAACTGGTCGATCATGTGCTGGTGCACGGCGGACAGCTCAACGCCGTCCAGACCACCGGCCTTGGCGCGGCCAGCAGCGGTGGCGTAGTTGCCGATCACCCGCCAGATTTCTTCCGGCTCGATGGTTTTGCAGGTCGCGCGGTGCACCGGTTCGCGGATGCCCGACGGCGACAGCAGGGTTGGCCAATGCTCGCCGTCCCAACGCGAGCGACGACCCATGTGGGTAATCTGGATCATGATCTTGGCGCCATGCTTGTGCATGGCGTCGGCCAGGTTCTGGAAGTGCGGGATAATCCGGTCGTCCGCCAGGTTCACCGATTTCCACCAGCCTTGCGGGCTGTCGATGGCCACACTGGACGAACCGCCGCAAATCGCCAGGCCGATGCCGCCCTTGGCTTTCTCTTCGTAATACTTGACGTAGCGGTCGGTGGTCATGCCGCCGTCAGTCGCGTAGACCTCGGCGTGCGCGGTGCTGAGCACACGGTTGCGGATGGTCAGTTTGCCGATCTGGATCGGCTGGAACATTGCTTCGAAAGCCATGACGGGTTCCTCGACTTACAACGGCTTGACGGTGAACAAGCCGTCTTCGTGGCCTTCTTCGGAGCCACCGTACACTTGCTCGGCAACCGTGCGAATCTTGCTGCCGCGAGCCTCAAGAATTTGATCCATCGCGCCGGCAAACCAGCCGGTGAACATGTAGTCGACCTTGCGCCCGACTTTGCCGTAGACGTAGACAAACGCCGAGTGCTCGAGCTTGACGCTGGCGGTGCCTTTATCGAGGTCGATGTCTTGAATCTTGAACAGGCCCCAACCGCGCTGCGACAAGCGCTTCATGTAGTGCTCGAACACCGCAACGCCCTCCAGGCCGTGGCATTCAGCTTCTTTTTCGCACCAGTGCCAGGCAGATTTGTAGCCGGCCTTGTAGAGGATCTCGGCGTAGGCTTCGGCGCCCAGCACTTCCTCGATGCCCATGTGGTTATTGACGAAAAAGTGACGCGGCACGTACAGCATTGGCAGGGCGTCGGAAGTCCAGACACCGGTTTCGCTGTCGACTTCGATAGGCAATTGCGGGGCGATCTTGGCCATGGAAACTTAACTCCAGAAAAGTTTTAGATTCAGTGTTGGCCGCAGCCCTCACCCCAGCCCTCTCCCACAGGAGAGGGGGCAGTTCGGCGGCGGTCTTGGAAAGCGTTACTCGCCCCAGACGTCTTTCAAGACGTTGACCCAGTTTTCGCCCATGATCTTGCGCACCACACGTTCGGGATGGCCGCGCTTGAGCAGGGTTTCAGTCAGGTTCGGGAACTCGCCGACAGTGCGGATGCCCAGCGGGTTGATGATCTTGCCGAAGCTGGTCAGACGGCGGGCGTAGCCCTTGTCGTGGGTCAGGTATTCGAAAAAGTCCTGGCCGTGGCCCTGAGTGAAATCGGTGCCGATACCGATGGCGTCTTCGCCGACGATGTTCATCACGTATTCGATGGCTTCGGCGTAGTCGTCGATGGTCGAATCGATGCCCTTGGCGAGGAACGGCGCGAACATGGTCACGCCGACGAAACCACCGTGGTCGGCAATGAATTTGAGTTCTTCATCGGACTTGTTGCGCGGGTGCTCCTTGAGCCCCGACGGCAGGCAGTGGGAGTAGCAGACCGGTTTTTTCGATTCGAGGATGACTTCTTCGGAAGTCTTGGAACCGACGTGGGACAGGTCGCACATGACGCCAACGCGGTTCATCTCGGCGACGATCTCGCGACCGAAACCCGACAGCCCGCCATCACGCTCGTAGCAACCGGTGCCGACCAGGTTCTGGGTGTTGTAGCACATCTGCACGATGCCGACGCCGAGCTGCTTGAACACCTCGACATAGCCGATCTGGTCTTCAAACGCATGGGCATTCTGGAAGCCGAAGAGGATGCCGGTCTTGCCCTGCTCCTTGGCGCGACGGATGTCGGCGGTGGTGCGCACCGGCATCACCAGGTCGCTGTTCTCGCGGATCAGCTTCTGGCTGGCGGCGATGTTGTTGACGGTCGCCTGAAAGCCTTCCCACACCGACACAGTGCAGTTGGCCGCCGTCAGACCGCCCTTGCGCATGTCTTCGAACAGCTCGCGGTTCCATTTGGCAATGATCAGACCGTCGATAACGATGCTGTCGGCGTGTAATTCGGCTGGGCTCATCAGGCGTCCCCTTATTGGCGATTCATGCGCCGAATCGTCTGCCGGCGCTTTGGGGCCAGCATATGCCTCGGTGCACGGGCGACCGGGTGCAAAAACGACAGGGGAATTGCCGAAAGCGTCAATCCGCGACAAAGGGTCATCAGGCGGCCCGACCAGCCACCTGTTCAAGCCCGCAAGCTTGAGCCAGAATCCCCCGCATCTTGGATACACCACTGGATGAGAGCGGCGACCTCAATGAAATCGATCTTCCTGGCCCTGGCACTGATTGCGACCGGCGTACACGCCGCCGAAGAGTCCGACAACAACCCGTGCGACGCAGTCGAAAACGACGTGCAGACCCTGGAGTGCTCAGCCTACAGCCGCACCGCGGCCGAAGACCTGCTCAAGGACAACTACGCCAGCCTCACCGAACGCATGCAAACGGCATACGGCAAGAACCCGACGCAACTGGCTGACATCACCGCCAAACTCAAAACTGCCCAGCAGCAATGGCTGAAGACGCGGGATGCGGATTGCGCGGTAGAAGCCTTCCCGGCAACGGCGGGGAGCAAGGCTTTTACGATTGCGCAGAATGATTGCGTGGCGCGGATGAGTGACGAGCGGTCGGAGTTTTTGGAGTCGATTGGTCAGGAGTGAGTGTCTGATCTGTAAGCTGCACATCTATAGCTAATCAAAGGACACCCATGAACATCTGCGGCATCGAAATCAAAGGCAGCGAAGCGATCATCGCCGTGGCCGCTCTCGACGGTTCGACCCTGAGCCACATCCCTCTCGCCACCAAGAAAATCGCCCTCGAAGACGATGACGAGGCAGCCAACGTCAAACGCTTCGCCGCGCAGGTCGCGTCGTTTGTGCGGGAGAACTCGATTGACCGGATTGCGATCAAGAAGCGCAGCAAGAAGGGTGAATTTGCCGGTGGGCCGACGACGTTCAAGATCGAGGATGTGTTTCAGTTGCTCGATGGGTGTGAGGTGACGCTGCTGTCGCCGCAGACGATCAATGCACAGGCCAAGAAGCACAATTTCGAGCTGCCGGGGACGCTGAACAAGTATCAGCATGAGGCTTATAAAGCGGCGTGCTCGGCGTTGGTGAAGAAGTAAGCATTCTTTCAGACGATACAAATCAACTGTGGGAGCGAGCCTGCTCGCGAATGCAATCTGTCTGTCGACAGTGGTATTGAATGGCACACCGCATTCGCGAGCAGGCTCGCTCCCACATTGGTTTTTGTGCCCCCATCAGGCTTGGGCAGTACGGCGGTCTTCTCGCGGACAGCGTGCGAACTTCGCCCGGTAGCTGCGAGTGAAATACGACGGTGATTCAAACCCGCAGGCAATGCTGACTTCGAGCACGCTCATATCCGTCTGGCGCAACAACTGCCGAGCCTTCTCCAGCCTTAAGCGCAGATAGAAATTGCTCGGCGTGTCGTTCAGATGCAGCCGGAACAATCGCTCCAGTTGTCGCCGCGTGACCTTGATCGATTCCGCCAGTTGCAGCGTGCTCAGCGGCGGTTCGCTGTGTTGTTCCATCTCGCCAATCACCTGCACCAGTTTCTTGTTGCTGATGCCATAACGCGTGGCGACCTCCATGCGCTGGTGGTCTTTGCGCGGGCGGATGCGGCCTAACACAAATTGCTCGCTGACCTGGATCGCCAGTTGCGGGCCGTGGGCCTGGGCGATCAGGTCGAGCATTAAATCGATGGAAGCGGTGCCACCGGCCGAGGTGATGCGCCGCCGGTCAATCTCGAACAGCTCCTGCGTCACGCTGAGCTGTGGATAAGATTCCTTGAACGCATCGATGGCTTCCCAATGCAGGGTCAGGCGATGGCCCTCAAGCAGGCCCGCCTCGGCCAGGACGAAGCTGCCGGTGTCGATGGCGCCAAGGGTGACGCCTTCGTTATCCAGGCGGCGCAGCCAGTGCTCAAGCGTCGGCGTGGCGAATTTCAGCGGTTCGAATCCGGCGACCACCAACAGCGTCGCGCCCTTCTTCAGCGGCTCCAGCGCAGCGTCGGCATTGACCGACATGCCGTTACTCGCCAGCACTGCCCCGCCATCGGCGCTCAGAACATGCCAGCGGTACAGCTCGCCGCGAAAGCGGTTGGCCACCCGCAGCGGTTCGATCGCGGAGATAAAGCCGATCGCGGAAAACCCCGGCATCAGCAAAAAGTAAAAATCCTGGGACATGGGCGCACTCGGTTGGCGGGTAGCGTGGGTCGTTGATACGCCGATTGTCGTCAGCGTTCAAGCGCACAGGTCGCTACAGTGCAAGTGCCGGTCGCCGTAGTGCGCTTTCACGGGCGCATTGCTGCGTAACTTTGCATCACCGGCGCATCAGACGCCGGGAACCACAATAAACGACCTGCCGAGGAACCCGACATGAAACGACTGATCAGCAGCTGTGTTCTTGCACTCAGCGGTACCGCTTTCTTGAGCGCCAGCGTCATGGCGGCCGAACCCGCGTCTTGCCAGAACGTACGCATGGGCGTGGTCAACTGGACCGACGTGATCGCTACCAGCGCCATGACCCAGGTCCTGCTCGACGGCCTCGGCTACAACACCAAACAAACCAGCGCATCCCAGCAAATCATCTTCGCCGGGATACGCGATCAGCGTCTGGACCTGTTCCTCGGCTACTGGAACCCGCTGATGACCCAGACCATCACGCCGTTCGTCGACGCCAATCAGGTCAAGGTCCTCGAAGCGCCTAGCCTCAAAGATGCCCGCGCCACCCTGGCTGTGCCGACTTACCTGGCTGACAAGGGCCTGAAAACCTTCGCCGACATCGCGAAATTCGAGAAAGAACTGGGCGGCAAGATTTACGGCATCGAGCCGGGTTCGGGCGCCAACACGCAGATCAAGGCAATGATCGCCAAGAACCAGTTCGGTCTCGGCAAATTCCAACTGGTCGAATCAAGCGAAGCCGGCATGCTCGCGGCGGTTGATCGCGCCGTGCGCCGCAAAGAGGCCGTGGTGTTCTTCGGCTGGGCGCCGCACCCGATGAACGTCAACGTGCAGATGACTTATCTCACGGGCAGCGAAGACGCCCTCGGCCCGAACGAAGGCATGGCCACCGTATGGACGGTCACGTCGCCCAAGTACGCCGAACAATGCCCGAACATCGGTCGCCTGCTGACCAACCTGACGTACACCGCCGAAGACGAGAGCCGGATGATGCAACCGCTGCTCGATCACAAGGACGCCTTCGAGTCCGCCCGGCAATGGCTCAAGGATCACCCGCAAGACAAGCAGCGCTGGCTCGAAGGTGTGACCACTTTCGATGGAAAACCGGCCGCTGAAAACCTGCAACTGACCAGCAAGTAAATCACCCCTGAATCACCGCTTCGCAGCCCGACAAGGGCTGCGGACAGACCCATCACGCCTGAAGGAAACCGCACCATGAACCACGACGTCATCATCACCTGCGCACTCACCGGTGCTGGCGACACGACCGCCCGCAGCCCGCACGTGCCGGTCACCCCGAAACAGATCGCTGCAGCCGCCGTGGAAGCCGCCAAGGCTGGCGCCACTGTGGTGCATTGCCACGTCCGTGATCCACAGACCGGCAAGTTCAGCCGTGACGTGGCGCTGTACCGCGAAGTGATGGAGCGGATCCGCGAATCGGACGTCGACATCATCGTCAACCTCACGGCCGGCATGGGTGGCGACCTGGAAATCGGCGCGGGCGAGAACCCGATGGAGTTCGGCCCGAACACCGATCTGGTCGGCCCGCTGACCCGCCTCGCTCATGTCGAAGAACTGCTGCCGGAAATCTGCACCCTCGATTGCGGCACGCTGAACTTCGGCGACGGCGACACCATTTACGTCTCCACCCCGGCGCAACTTCGCGCAGGAGCCAAACGCATCACCGAGCTGGGAGTGAAGGCCGAACTGGAAATTTTCGACACCGGTCACCTGTGGTTCGCCAAGCAGATGATCAAGGAAGGCCTGCTCGACAACCCGTTGTTCCAGCTGTGCCTGGGCATCCCGTGGGGCGCGCCGGCCGACACCACCACCATGAAAGCCATGGTCGACAACCTGCCGGCGGATGCCGTGTGGGCCGGGTTCGGCATTGGCCGCATGCAGATGCCGATGGCGGCGCAAGCCGTGCTGCTCGGCGGCAACGTGCGGGTCGGCCTGGAAGACAATCTGTGGCTGGACAAGGGCGTGTTGGCGACCAACGGCCAACTGGTCGAACGCGCCACCGAAATCCTCAGCCGCCTCGGCGCCCGCGTGCTGACTCCGGCGGAAGGTCGCAAGAAAATGGGCCTGACCCAGCGCGGTTAATTCGAACTTACCCATGACCTTGTGGGAGCGGGCTTGCCCGCGATGACGGCTGTTCTACCGACAGATTTTTTCAGTAGTGCCGACGCCATCGCGGGCAAGCCCGCTCCCACAGGGTTCTGCGAACTCTTTAGGACATGACCAATGAGCTTTATCACCGAAATCAAAACCTTCGCCGCCCTGGGCAGCGGTGTCATCGGCAGCGGCTGGGTCGCGCGTGCCCTCGCCCACGGCCTCGACGTGGTGGCCTGGGACCCGGCGCCCGGCGCTGAAGCGGCATTGCGCAAACGCGTCGCCAATGCCTGGGGTGCGCTGGAGAAAAACGGCCTGGCGCCGGGCGCTTCGCAGGATCGTCTGCGCTTTGTCGCGACCATCGAAGAATGCGTGCGTGATGCCGATTTCATTCAGGAAAGCGCTCCGGAACGTCTGGAACTGAAACTGGAATTGCACAGCAAAATCAGCGCATCCGCCAAGCCTAACGCGTTAATCGGTTCCAGCACTTCTGGCCTGCTGCCGAGCGAGTTTTACGAGAGCTCGACCCACCCGGAACGCTGTGTGGTCGGCCATCCGTTCAATCCGGTCTACCTGCTGCCGTTGGTGGAAGTGGTCGGCGGCAAGAACACCGCGCCTGAAGCCGTGCAAGCGGCTATGAAAGTCTATGAATCCCTCGGCATGCGCCCGCTGCACGTGCGCAAGGAAGTGCCGGGGTTTATTGCCGACCGTTTGCTTGAAGCACTGTGGCGTGAGGCGCTGCACCTGGTTAACGATGGCGTCGCCACAACGGGCGAGATCGACGATGCGATCCGCTTTGGCGCGGGCCTGCGCTGGTCGTTCATGGGCACGTTTTTGACTTACACGCTGGCCGGTGGTGATGCCGGGATGCGCCACTTCATGTCGCAATTCGGCCCGGCCTTGCAGTTGCCGTGGACCTATCTGCCGGCCCCGGAACTGACTGACAAGTTGATTGATGACGTGGTCGATGGCACCAGCGAGCAGCTTGGCGAACGTAGTATTTCGGCATTGGAGCGCTATCGTGATGATTGCCTGCTGGCGGTATTGGAGGCGGTCAGGACTACCAAGGAAAAGCATGGAATGAGTTTCAGCGAGTGATGCGTTTGGCATGACATTGCTGCCCTCACCCTAGCCCTCTCCCAGAGGTCCGAGGTGCTCGTGCGAGTGACGCCGACCTGAATTACCGAGCCGAAAACGAGTTTTGAATCGCATAAAGATCGGCTCCCTTTCCCCCTCGCCCCCCTGGGGGAAAGGGCTGGGGTGAGGGGGTAGCTTTTGATCCTGAAGACCATCTAACAGCCCGGAACCCAATCATGCCCACCCTCACCACCTACCAAACCCGCATCATCCCCGACTGGGTCGACTACAACGGCCACCTGCGCGATGCCTTTTACCTGCTGATTTTCAGCTACGCCACCGACGCCCTGATGGATCGCCTCGGCATGGACAGCAACAACCGCGAAGCCAGCGGCCACTCGCTGTTTACGCTCGAACTGCACCTCAACTACCTGCACGAAGTGAAGCTCGACGCCGAGGTCGAAGTGCACACGCAAATCATCGGCCACGATAGTAAACGCCTGCACCTCTATCACAGCCTGCACAAAGTCGGCGATCCCCAGGAACTGGCCGGCAACGAGCAAATGTTGCTCCATGTCGATCTCGCCGGCCCACGCTCGGCACCGTTCACCCCCGACACGCTGAATCATCTGCAAACCATCGTCGCCGCGCAAACCGACCTGCCCGCCCCAGCTTACACAGGCCGCGTCATCGCCCTGCCGCCTGCCCGGTAGACCGCGTCATCGTTCATCGCGGGCAAGCCTGCTCCCACAGGGTTAGGCGCTGGTCACAAAAAGGTGTCCAGATCCAAAACCTGTGGGAGCTGGCTTGCCAGCGATGAATCCACCTCGGTCTTGCTGATTTACAGCCAAAAAAAACCCGATACCAGCCGTGACTGGATCGGGGCAGAGGCTACTGTTGAGGAGCTGCGATGCGAGGGTGACCAAACCTTCGTGTTGCAAGCTGAGTTCAGTGTGCCGACTCCCCGGCACAGCGAGTTAGCCGAAAACGACCTGTTCATAGCCGTCGCGGCCACTGCGACAAATCGCTCTTGCCGTCACTTCACCCGCCTACCAGAATCGAACCACGACCTCCGTTGCCGAAGAAGGATTCGCCTCATGATGTACGCCGACTTGATTGATCAGGAAGACCTGTTGGGACAGCTCAAGGCATTGGGGTTTCAGGTGCCAAGTGGCTCCACGGCCGAGCAGGCCTGTGAGTGTGCGGTGCGTGGGCTGGATAATGTAAGGGCATCCGAGCTGCGCAAGATGGTCAAGGACATGTACACCAGCGGCGCCAGCATCCAGCCCGCAGTGCGTCAGGCCATCGACAAACAGTTGCTGCCAGCGTTGGCGGAGTACCAGCAAAGCCATAGCGCCTGATAAACCGCCATCGCTGGCAAGCCAGCTCCCACAGGATCTGTGTTGGACACAAATGTTGTGTTCACCCGGATCACTGTGGGAGCTGGCTTGCCAGCGATGAAAGCGCCTCGGTCTAGAGCCTTACACTGGCAAACGTCGACTCATTGCGCGCCTGGCTCAACGCCGACATCGGACCCGACAGCGGCGACATCACAATCGCTTGCGGCAGCGGCAGCATCGCCACTTGCTGGGTGGTGTTGGACCCTACGCGCTCGTCACGCGGCGGAATGCCGAAGTATTCGCGGTAGCATTTGGAGAAGTGCGGCGTCGACACAAAACCGCACACCGATGCCACTTCGATGATCGACATCGGCGTCTGCTTGAGCAATTGCCGCGCGCGAATCAGGCGCAACTTGAGGTAGTAGCGCGACGGCGAACAGTGCAGGTATTTCTGGAACAGGCGCTCGAGCTGTCGACGCGACACGGCGACGTACACCGCCAGTTCATCAAGGTCGATTGGCTCTTCCAGATTGGCTTCCATCAGCGCAACGATTTCCTGCAGTTTCGGCTGGTTGGTGCCGAGCATGTGCTTGAGCGGCACACGCTGGTGATCCTGCTCGTTGCGGATACGCTCGTAGACGAACATTTCCGAGATCGCGGCGGACAGCTCACGGCCGTGATCGCGGCTGATCAGGTGCAGCATCATGTCCAGCGGCGCGGTGCCGCCGGAGCTGGTGAAACGGTTGCGGTCGAGGGTAAACAAGCGGGTGCTCATCGCCACGCGCGGGAAAGCTTCCTGCATCGCCGCCAGACATTCCCAATGCACGCTGCAATCGAAACCGTCGAGCAGGCCGGCGCACGCCAGGGCCCAACTGCCGGTGCACACGGCACCGAGACGCTTGGACTGACGCGCCTGGCTTTGCAGCCATGAGACGTGTTCACGGGTAACGGTGCGCTGGATGCCGATGCCACCGCAGACGATCACAGTGTCCAGGGGTGGTGCTTTGTGCATGGAGGCGTCAGGGGTGATTTGCAGACCGTCACTGGCCCACACCTGGCCGCCATCAACGGTGAGGGTGCTCCAGCGATACAGCTCGCGACCGGACAATTGGTTGGCCATGCGCAGAGGTTCAACTGCGGAGGCCAGAGAAATCAGCGTGAAATTGTCCAGCAGCAGAAAGCCGATGGATTGAGGCGCACGGTTCTGGGGTTGGGCCCCGGAGTTGAACGACGTCATCGCGGTATCTCCTCACACAAAGCGGGTGATGGCCTCAGGCGGAGGCTCTTGTTATTGCCGGCGTTCTCGCAGGGGAGACGGGCTTTGTTATGACAGAGCAATTGCCATGCCTAAAATTGAATGGCCGTTCAACAACTCCTGAAAACGACGTCGCGACGTGTCTATTCGAGACGTCCGACGAAGGGTATTTCGAAGTGCCATCGACGCCAGTGAAAGCCCTGCCCCGATGGGTGTGAGCATATCGGTAGCACTTGTGGGAACTGGCTTGCGCACGGTTGCCGGGGAATGTCACCTAAGGCACGGGTGACGGACGGTAGGGGGTGCCGATTGCCTGTAACAGCTGGGAAAGACTCTTATCTGATTGCGACGCGCTAAAAGGTGGCGTGATTGATTAGCCGTGTTCACTTAGCGCGCAGTTTTGACTGGTCTGGCCCCTTCGCGAGCAGGCTCGCTCCCACAGTAGATCTCCAGTGAACACAAAAATGTATGAACGCCTGGTTCCAATGTGGGAGCGAGCTTGTCTCCGGGCGGCGTTCCGACGAAGAATTCACCTCGGTGGAGCTGACTCAGCACTCAACCGCGCTCACCGCCAAGCCACCGCGCGACGTTTCTTTATATTTGTCATGCATATCGGCGCCGGTATCGCGCATGGTGCGAATCACCCGGTCCAGCGAGATAAAGTGCTGCCCGTCGCCACGCAACGCCATCTGCGCTGCGTTGATTGCTTTCACCGCCGCAATCGCATTGCGCTCGATGCACGGCACTTGCACCAGGCCACCTACCGGATCGCACGTCAGCCCAAGGTTGTGCTCCAGGCCTATCTCCGCCGCATTGCACAGTTGCTCGGGTGTGGCGCCAAGAATCTCCGCCAGCCCCGCCGCCGCCATCGCGCACGCCGAGCCGACTTCGCCCTGACAGCCGACTTCAGCACCGGAGATCGACGCATTCTTCTTGCACAGAATCCCGACCGCCGCCGCACCGAGGAGGTAATCGACGACATTGGCGTCAGTCACCGCCTCGCTGAACTTCATAAAGTAGTGCAACACCGCCGGAATGATCCCCGCCGCGCCGTTGGTCGGTGCCGTGACCATGCGCCCACCCGCGGCGTTCTCTTCATTCACGGCGAGTGCGAACAGGTTGACCCACTCCATTGCGCTCAGTGTCGAACCAATCACATTCGGCTTGCCCAGCTCCTGCAGGCTACGGTGCAACTTCGCCGCGCGGCGACGCACATTCAAACCGCCGGGCAGGATGCCCTCGTGCTTCAAGCCCTGTTCGACGCAATCCTGCATCGCCCGCCACAGCTTCATCAGCCCGGCGCGAATCTCTTCTTCACTGCGCCAGACCTTCTCGTTGGCCATCATCAATTCGGCAACGCGCAGGTTGTTCTTTTTGCACAGCTCCAGCAGTTCGACGGCGCTGGAAAAGTCATAAGGCAACTCGGTGCGATCCAGATCGACCACGCCGCTGGACGCCTGCGCCTCATCTACGACAAAACCGCCGCCGACTGAATAGTAGGTGTCGCGATGCAGCTCGCCGTGATCGCCTTCGGCAACCAGGGTCATGGCGTTGGGATGAAACGGCAGGTTTTCCTCGATCAGGCGCATGTCGCGGGCCCAGACAAACGGCACCGACAAGCGACCATCCAAGAGAAGTGTGTGGGTTTCACGCAGGGCCTGGATGCGCGGTCCGATCTGCGACGGATCGATCGCGTCCGGCCACTCGCCCATCAACCCCATGATCACCGCGTTGTCGCTGCCGTGACCGATGCCCGTGGCCGACAGCGAACCGAAAAGCTGAACCTCAATGCGCCGCACCTGTTCCAACTGATGCCTGTCACGCAGCGACTCAACAAACAATGCCGCCGCGCGCATTGGCCCGACGGTGTGGGAACTGGAAGGGCCGATGCCGATTTTGAACAGGTCGAAAACGCTGATAGCCATTGCTGCAGAGCTCCTGAAGATGCTGATCCGGGGCGTTAAGCGCCCGCTGGCGGAGCTGCTACGCTCAAGCTGCGATCCGCCGGAATGCCCGCATCATCAGGCTTTTGATGGCTCGCACGGCGTCTGGCACCGACGCACTCATGTCCACGAACGCCGTACCGGTTTTCACGCCTGTTTGCGCCGTTTTTATGCAGTTCAGATGGCCAGACAGGGCAGAAAAAAGCTGTAAACGACGTCACTGACACTGGATGCGACCATCCCTGTACTGGATACGACCCCCCCTGTAGGCGTCAGATTTTCACTGGTACATGATCGTTATGACTCGATTGCAAGGCGACGTGGTAGAGCTGTCTCCAGAACGCCATCCAACCGCAACCCATAAGTGCGGTGGTCCAGTCGGAACACTGCCAAAAAAAACACCAAGGAGTCCATCCATGAAAGGTTCCCCGTCGTTGTTGTTGGCCGCCATGCTGAGTCTGCCGTTACTGGCGCAAGCTGCAGAACCGGCACAGTGCAGTACCGTAAATTTCTCCGATGTTGGCTGGACCGACATCACCGCCACCACCGCTACCACCTCCGTCGTCCTCAACGCCCTCGGCTACAAGACCAAGACCACCATGATCTCCGTACCCGTGACCTACAAGTCGCTGGCCGACGGCAAGAACATGGACGTGTTCCTCGGCAACTGGATGCCGACCATGGAAAACGACATCAAGGCCTACCGTGACGCCGGCACCGTGGAAACCGTGCGCACCAACCTCACCGGCGCCAAGTACACCCTCGCCGTGCCGCAAGCCCTGTATGACAAAGGTCTGCATGACTTCGCCGACATCGCCAAATTCAAGAAAGAACTCGACGGCAAGATTTACGGCATCGAGCCTGGCAACGACGGCAACCGTCTGATCCAGAGCATGATCGACAAGGACGCCTTCGGCCTGAAAACCGCCGGGTTCAAAGTCGTCGAATCGTCTGAAGCGGGCATGCTCTCGCAGGTTGACCGCGCGTCGCGCCGTGGCACCGAGGTGGTGTTCCTCGGCTGGGCGCCGCACCCGATGAACAAGCGGTTCAAGATTCAATACCTGACCGGCGGCGACGAGTTCTTCGGCCCCGATTTCGGTGCGGCCACCGTAGCGACCAACACCCGCAAGGGTTACGCCACGGAATGCAGCAACGTCGGTCAATTGCTGAAGAATCTGGAGTTCACCGTCGACATGGAAAGCGAACTGATGGGCAACATCCTCGACGACAAGATGAAGCCTGACGCGGCCGCCAAGGCCTGGCTGAAAAAGAATCCACAGGTGCTCGATACCTGGCTCGCTGGCGTGACCACCATTGACGGTAAGCCTGGCCTGGAGGCCGTGAAAGCCAAGTTAGCCCAGTAATCGCTTATGCCGGGCAGGTTCGCCTGCCCGGGCTGTTTATTTCCTTGCATGCGGACGTTCACTACCATGCTGATTGATCAGAAAATACCTTTAGGCCAGTACATCGCGGCATTCGTTGAATGGTTGACGCAACACGGCGCCAACACGTTCGACGCAATTGCCGTGACGCTGGAAACGATGATCCACGGCGTGACGTTTGCGCTGACCTGGTTCAACCCGCTGGTCTTGATCGGCCTCATCGCCCTGATTGCGCATCTGATCCAGCGCAAATGGGGGCTCACCGCTTTTGTAGTCGCTTCGTTTCTGCTGATCCTCAATCTGGGGTACTGGCAGGAAACCATGGAAACCCTCGCCCAGGTGTTGTTCGCCACCTTTGTCTGCGTGCTGATCGGTGTGCCGCTGGGCATCATCGCCGCGCACAAGCCGATGTTCTACACGGTGATGCGCCCGGTACTCGATCTGATGCAGACCGTACCGACCTTCGTTTACCTCATTCCTACCCTGACCCTCTTCGGGCTGGGTGTGGTGCCGGGCCTGATCTCCACGGTGGTGTTCGCCATCGCGGCGCCCATCCGCCTGACCTACCTGGGCATCCGCGATGTCCCGCAAGAACTGATGGACGCCGGCAAGGCCTTCGGCTGCTCGCGTCGCCAATTGCTCTCACGGATCGAATTGCCTCACGCCATGCCGAGCATCGCTGCCGGCATCACTCAATGCATCATGCTGTCGTTGTCGATGGTGGTGATCGCGGCACTGGTGGGCGCCGACGGACTCGGCAAACCGGTGGTCAACGCACTGAACACTGCTGATATCGCCCTGGGCTTCGAAGCAGGCCTGGCGATCGTACTGCTGGCGATCATGCTCGACCGTATCTGCAAACAACCCGACGCCAAAGTAGGGGGTGACGCATGAGCATAATTCGCTTCGAAGACGTCGACGTAATCTTCTCCAAAGATCCGCGCGAGGCACTCAAGCTGCTGGATCAGGGCATGACCCGCAACGAGATCCTGAAAAAGACCGGGCAAATCGTTGGTGTGGAAAAAGCCACGCTGGACATCAACAAAGGCGAAATCTGCGTGCTGATGGGCCTCTCGGGCTCCGGCAAGTCGAGCCTGCTGCGCTGCATCAACGGCCTCAACACCGTGAGCCGCGGCAAGCTGTTCGTCGAGCATGAAAACCGCCAGATCGACATCGCCTCCTGCACGCCCGCCGAACTGAAAATGATGCGCACCAAACGCATCGCCATGGTGTTCCAGAAATTCGCCTTGATGCCTTGGCTGACGGTGCGCGAGAACATCAGTTTCGGTCTGGAAATGCAGGGGCGCCCGGAAAAGGAACGCAAGAAACTGGTCGATGAAAAACTCGAACTGGTGGGCCTGACCCAATGGCGCAACAAAAAGCCTGACGAACTCTCCGGCGGCATGCAGCAACGTGTGGGCCTTGCCCGGGCGCTGGCCATGGATGCCGATATTCTGCTGATGGACGAACCATTCTCGGCACTCGACCCGTTGATCCGTCAGGGTTTGCAGGATGAACTGCTGGAGCTGCAACGCAAGCTCAACAAGACGATTGTGTTCGTGAGCCACGACCTTGATGAGGCGCTCAAACTAGGTAGCCGCATCGCGATCATGAAGGACGGCCGGATCATTCAATACAGCGTGCCTGAAGAGATTGTGCTGAACCCGGCGGACGACTATGTGCGCACCTTCGTCGCGCACACCAATCCGCTCAACGTGCTGTGCGGTCGCAGCCTGATGCGCACGCTGGACAAGTGCAAACGCATCAACGGCTCGGTGTGTCTCGATCCGGGCGGCGATTCGTGGCTGGACCTGGCCGAAGGCAACACCATCAGAGGCGCGCGGCAGAACGGCGCGGCCCTCGACTTGCAGAATTGGGCACCGGGGCAAGCGGTGGAAGGACTGGAGCGCCGGCCGACGCTGGTCGACTCGAATATCGGCATGCGCGATGCGTTGCAGATTCGTTACCAGACCGGCAACAAACTGGTGCTGCACGATAACAATCATGTGGTGGGGATCCTGGGCGACAGCGAGCTGTATCACGCGTTGCTGGGCAAGAACCTGGGGTAAGCCCCGCAGACACAAAAACGCCGCGAGAGGATCGTGGCGTTTTTGTTTGAGTGAAGATCAAGAGATCGCAGCCTTCGGCAGCTCCTACAGGGGGATGCGATCAATGTAGGAGCTGCCGAAGGCTGCGATCTTTAAAGGAGGCAACGCGGTGCTTCAGACAGAAACACCGCCTCCTTCATTACTTAGCTGTACACCCGGCCAAGGAGCTGCCGATGGCTTTCAAACTGATCGAGCACATCCCGCGTGATCTGATCCTGCGTGAAGCCCATCAGGTCATAATCCTGGCTGCCGTTGTGCAGGTACACCTCGGCGCGGTAGTAGCGCTGGCGCGCCTCTTCAGAGCCCACAGATTCAGTCGGCGTCGCGAGGTAACCTTCCAGGCTCACTTCATAAACGAAAGGGTTCCCCTCTTCCATTTCGATGCGCACGCCCATGCAACGCTTGGATTTACCCAACAGCGTCTGTACTTCCAGACCCTGCGCACGCATTTGCGCGGCCGCGTCTTCCAGCGCCGGGCTGACTTGCTTGTCCATGAAACGCTGAACCACCGATTGGCTCGGCTGCAGATCCAGTTGCGTCAGACGCTCACTGAAACCACGACGACCACGCTCGGCCAGTTGCGCTTGCTCCTGTTCGATCTGCACGTCCTGACGCATCGCCTTGTGCAGGCCGAACATGAAGAACACCAGCACCACCGAGAACGGCAGACCGGCCAGCACCACCATGGTTTGCATGGCTTCGAAGTTACCGGCAAACAGCAGACCGATGGTTACCAGCGTGATAACTGCCGACCAGAAAATCCGCAGCCAGTGCGGCGCATCTTCGTCGACGTTGCCGCCCTTGCACGAAAGGTTGGCCATCATCACCGCACCGGAATCGGCCGGGGTCAGGAACAGTACGAAGCCCACGAAGATCGACACACCAATGACAATCTTCGACGCCGGGTAATGCTCAAGCAGCTGATAGATCGCCATCGACGGCTGTTCCAGCGCCGTCTTGCCGAGCTCAACCGCCCCATGGTTCATCACCAGATCCAGGGCCGAGTTACCGAAAATCGACAACCAGGCCAGCGTGAAGCCCAGCGGAATCAGCAGCACACCGGCGACCAGTTCACGCACGGTCCGACCACGGGAAATCCGCGCGATGAACATGCCGACAAATGGGGCCCAGGAAATCCACCAGGCCCAGTAGAACAGCGTCCACAGGCCCATCCAGCGTTCGGTTTTCTCGGCGCTGCCTTCATACACGTAGAGGTCGAAGGTTTTCAGCACGATGCCGTTGAGGTAGTCGCCAATGTTCTGCACGAAGCCATTGAGCAAGTGCAAGGTCGGGCCGAACAGCAGCACGAAAATCAGCAGACCGCTGAACAGCACGATGTTCAGGTTGGACAGACGACGGATGCCGTTTTCCACACCCGACACCGCCGCGATGGTCGCCACGGTGCTCATCACAATGATCACGATCAGCAGGTTGGTGTTGCTGTGTTCCATGCCGAAAAGGTTTTCAAGGCCCGACGACACCTGCAGCGAACCAATCCCCAGGTTGGTCACCAGACCCAGAAGGGTCACGAACATGCCGAAGCCGTCCACCGCGTGACCGGCCGCGCCTTTGACCCAACGCTCGCCTACCAGCGGATACAGCGCCGAACGCAGTGCCAGCGGCTGGTTATGACGGTAAGCAAAGTACGCCACGGCCAGACCGACCAGTGCATAGATCGCCCAGCCGTGCAGGCCCCAATGCAGGAAAGTCAGCTGTACAGCCTGACGCGCCGCCATGTTGGAGCCGGCAGTGCCTTCAGGCGGATTGAAGTAGTGATCCAGCGGTTCGGAGGCGCCGAAGTACAACAGCGAAATACCGATACCCGACGAGAACAGCATCCCCGCCCAGGCGCCGTAACTGAAATCAGGGGTGTCGTCCTTGCTGCCCAGTTTGAGTTTGCCGTAGGAAGAAAACGCCAGGCCCACCACAAACACCAGGTAAGCGGCGATCACCACCATGTAGTACCAGCCGAAGCTGCGCGACAACCAGGCCTGAGCCACACCCAACATCCTGCCGGCCTCTTGCGGGGCGATAATCAGAATGGCGGTCAACAACAGAATCAGCGCGGTAGAGGTGTAAAACACCCAACCGTTGACCGTCACCTTCTCGGGCGGGGTCTTTATTAGCGAGGCAGAACTCATGGCACAAATGCTCCAGGCAGTGCGAGAGAAGAACACAAGGCAACACGGAACCCGACCAATCGGTTAGTTGGCAGCCGACCGGCGGGTGATATAAAGACACCCCGAAAAAAGCCTGAACCTGCCGAAATGGCGCTGCGAATCGCTACCGTGGCCGAAGATGTACGGACGTTCATCCGAAACCTGGCCCTGAGCGTCTTGCCCTTTCAACACGTCCTTCGAATAGCGAACCGCGCCATGCCCCATACAGGTTTCGAGCATTTTCGGATGTCGGTTTTATCGCCACTTACACGTAGGAAAAAGCTGTAGGCAGCGACGATTTGTCGCAGATCTTATTCTTTGTTGATTGAACGTTCAATCAAAACAAAATAGACTGGCCCTCAATCCGATAAGCGTTATTCGCCCGTCGGAAGGCCTAAGGAGATGTGCAAGATGCCCAAGGTCGGTATGCAACCCATCCGCCGCCAACAACTGATCGAAGCCACTTTGCAGGCGGTCGATCAGGTCGGAATGGGGGACGCCAGCATTGCGCTGATCGCCCGTTTGGCCGGTGTCTCGAATGGCATCATCAGTCACTATTTTCAGGACAAGAATGGCCTGATTGCCGCCACGATGCGGTATCTGATGACCGCCCTCAGCGAGAGTGTCACCGCACGTCGTCAGGCGTTGGCAGATGACAGCCCACGGGCGCATCTGCAGGTGATCATCGAAGGCAACTTCGACGCCAGCCAGGTCAATGGCCCGGCAATGAAAACCTGGTTGGCCTTTTGGGCCACCAGCATGCACCAGCCGTCTTTGCACAGGTTGCAGCGGATCAACGATCACCGCTTGTATTCCAACCTGTGCTGCCAGTTCCGCCGTGTGTTGCCGCTCGAAGATGCGCGCAGCGCCGCCCGCGGTCTGGCAGCCCTCATTGACGGGTTGTGGTTGCGCGGCGCGCTGTCGGGAGACGCTTTCGACACAGCGCAGGCGCAACAGATCGCTTACGAATACATGGATTTCCAATTGGCCAAGCAGGTGAGCTAGAGCACTCGAAAAAAGCTCGGCCCCTGAACTGTCACCGATCAGCGATGCCACAGCTACATGGCTCACCCGGTGACCAACGCCAACCACTTATGCACTTGCGAGGACACTATGGCCCGTTTCGAACTGCAAAAACTCTACATCGATGGCGCTTACTCCGACGCCTCCAGCGACGCCACCTTCGAAGCCATCAACCCGGCAACCGGTGAAGTCCTCGCACAAGTACAACGTGCGACCAAAGAAGACGTCGAGCGCGCTGTGGTCAGCGCCGAAAAGGGCCAGAAAATCTGGGCCGCGATGACCGCCATGGAGCGTTCGCGCATCCTGCGTCGTGCCGTCGACATCCTGCGCGAGCGCAACGATGAACTGGCTGCTCTGGAAACCCTGGACACCGGTAAAGCCTTCTCCGAAACCAAGTACGTCGACATCGTTACCGGCGCTGACGTGCTGGAATACTACGCAGGCCTGGTACCCGCCATCGAAGGCGAGCAGATCCCGCTGCGTGACACCGCATTCGTTTACACCCGTCGCGAGCCACTGGGCGTTGTCGCCGGTATCGGCGCGTGGAACTACCCGATCCAGATCGCTCTGTGGAAATCCGCTCCAGCGCTGGCCGCCGGTAACGCGATGATCTTCAAGCCAAGCGAAGTCACTTCGCTGACCACCCTGAAACTGGCTGAAATCTACACCGCAGCCGGCGTTCCGGATGGCGTGTTCAACGTCCTGACCGGCAGCGGCCGTGAAGTCGGCACCTGGCTGACCGAGCACCCGCGCATCGAGAAAATCTCCTTCACCGGCGGCACCGACACCGGCAAGAAAGTCATGGCCAGCGCTTCGGCATCGTCCCTGAAAGACGTGACCATGGAACTGGGCGGCAAGTCGCCGCTGATCATCTTCGACGACGCCGACCTCGATCGCGCCGCCGACACCGCAATGATGGCCAACTTCTACAGCTCGGGTCAGGTCTGCACCAACGGTACTCGCGTGTTCGTGCCGAGCCACCTGAAAGCTGCTTTCGAAGCCAAGATCGTTGAGCGCGTTGCGCGCATCCGCATCGGCAACCCGGAAGACGAAAACACCAACTTCGGTCCGCTGGTGAGCTTCGCGCACATGGAAAGCGTGTTGGGCTACATCGCCAAGGGTAAAGAACAAGGTGCCCGCGTCCTGTGCGGCGGCGAGCGTCTGACCGACGGCGAATTCGCCAAAGGCGCGTTCGTGGCGCCGACCGTGTTCACCGACTGCACCGACGACATGACCATCGTTCGTGAAGAAATCTTTGGCCCGGTCATGGCGATCCTGTCTTACGAGACCGAAGAAGAAGTGATCCGCCGTGCCAACGACACTGACTTCGGCCTGGCCGCCGGTGTCGTCACCAAAGACCTGAACCGCGCGCACCGCGTGATTCATCAGCTCGAAGCCGGTATCTGCTGGATCAACGCCTGGGGCGAGTCCGACGCAAAAATGCCGGTTGGCGGTTACAAGCAGTCGGGCGTTGGCCGTGAAAACGGGATCAGCTCTCTCAATAACTTCACGCGCATCAAGTCCGTGCAAGTCGAACTGGGCGATTACGCCTCAGTGTTCTGAGGAGCCACAAGCGGCAAGCTTTAAGCTGCAAGTAAAAGCAGTTTGGGCTTGCCGCCCTCCCCCGATTTCGAAGACACAGCTCGCTGCTTTTTCTTGCAGCTTGAAGCTTGTGACTTGTAGCTCCCCCAGGAGAATTTATGACTACAGAATACGACTACATCATCATAGGGGCCGGCTCTGCAGGTAACACACTTGCGACCCGTCTGACTGAAGACGAAGGCGTCACCGTTCTGCTGCTCGAAGCAGGCGGGCCGGATTATCGTCTCGACTTCCGTACGCAAATGCCGGCCGCACTGGCGTTCCCGCTGCAAGGTCGTCGCTACAACTGGGCTTACGAAACCGATCCAGAGCCACACATGGACGGTCGCCGGATGGAATGCGGTCGCGGCAAAGGCCTCGGCGGCTCTTCGCTGATCAACGGCATGTGCTACATCCGCGGCAACGCGATGGACTACGACAACTGGGCCAAGCTGCCGGGCCTTGAAGATTGGGATTACCTGAACTGCCTGCCGTATTTCCGCAAAGCGGAAACCCGTGACATCGGCCCGAACGATTACCACGGTGGCGATGGCCCGGTCAGCGTGACCACGCCAAAGGCTGGCAACAACCCGCTGTTCCACGCGATGGTTGAAGCAGGCGTGCAGGCCGGTTACCCGCGTACCGAAGACTTGAACGGTTATCAGCAGGAAGGCTTCGGCCCGATGGACCGCACTGTAACGCCGAACGGCCGCCGTGCTTCCACCGCCCGTGGTTACCTCGATATCGCCAAAAAGCGTTCGACCCTGACCATCGTCACCCACGCCCTGACCGACAAGATTCTGTTCGAAGGCAAGCGTGCCATCGGCGTGCGTTATCTGGTTGGCGACGCTGAAGAGCGCGTTGAAGCCAAAGCCCGCAAGGAAGTCCTGCTGTGCTCCGGCGCCATCGCCTCGCCGCAGGTTCTGCAGCGTTCCGGCGTAGGCCCGGCAAAACTGCTGGAAAGCCTCGACATCCCGGTCGTACACGATCTGCCGGGCGTCGGTGAAAACCTGCAGGATCACCTTGAGCTGTACCTGCAATATGCGTGCACCCAACCGGTTTCGCTGTACCCGTCGCTGCTCTGGTACAACCAGCCGGCCATCGGTGCCGAGTGGCTGTTCAACGGCACCGGCATCGGCGCCAGCAACCAGTTCGAGGCCGGCGGTTTCATCCGTTCGCGTCCGGAATTCGAATGGCCGAACATCCAGTACCACTTCCTGCCGGTAGCGATTAACTACAACGGCAGCAACGGTGTGAAAGAGCACGGTTTCCAGGCGCACATGGGTTCCATGCGTTCGCCGAGCCGTGGCCGCATCCAGGTGAAGTCCAAGGATCCGCGTCAGCACCCGAGCATCCTGTTCAACTACATGGCCACCGAGCAAGACTGGCAGGAGTTCCGTGACGGCATCCGCCTGACCCGTGAAATCATGCAGCAGCCAGCGCTGGATCAATACCGTGGCCGTGAAATCAGCCCGGGTATCGACGTGCAAACCGATGAGCAGCTGGACAAGTTCATCCGCGAACACGCCGAAACCGCGTTCCACCCGTCCTGCTCGTGCAAGATGGGCACCGACGAGATGGCTGTGGTCGATGGCGAAGGCCGCGTGCATGGCATGCAGGGTCTGCGGGTGGTCGATGCGTCGATCATGCCGATCATCACCACCGGCAACCTGAACGCGCCGACGATCATGATCGCCGAGAAAATCGCCGACAAGATCCGTGGCCGCAAGCCACTGCCGCGCAGCACCGCCGACTACTACGTAGCGGGCGATGCGCCGGTAAAGGGCAAGGCGATGCGTGATATCACGCCTGTTGCTCAGTAAGACGTAATACCGAGGCGCGGCCTTCGCGAGCAGGCTCGCTCCCACATTTGATTTGTGAACGACGCAGATCCAGTGTGGGAGCGAGCCTGCTCGCGAAGGGGCCCTTACATTCAGCACAAATTCCCTCGCTGCACAGTAAAACCTCCTACACCCCCTCTTCACTTGATCCTACCCCCACGCAGGCCTACTCTAGACCTCGCGCAATCGTTTCACCCCTCCCCGCCGTCGCTTTACCGCTTCCCCCTAACAAGGAGGTTCCCGAATGTTCGATTTCCACCCCCAGCTCAAGCAGCGCTTCGCTGCCTTGCGCACGGGCGCCGAGTTCTTTTCCCTGCGGTATGTACGCGAGTCCGGCCAATACCTGTCGGTGCGCAAGAACGTTGCCGAGCCGCCGAGCCTGAGCCGCGACGAAGGTGCGATGCTCACGGTGCGGGTCAACGGCGTCGAAGCCTACGCTGCGACCAATGACCTCTCGCAACGGGGCCTGCAAGCCGCCCTTGAGCGCGCCGAACAGCAAGCCCGGCGGCTCAAGCCCCACGCCTTGCTCGACCTGCGCGATCAACCGATCTCCAGCGACCGCGCGGATTACTTTTCGCCCAATCTCGAACAACCCTTCCCGTCCCTGAGCGAATGCTTCGAGCTGCTCGGCGCGGAATCCGCCTCGGTGCCAAAGGATGAGCGCCTGGTGAATTGGGAAGTCAGCATTGGCATCACCCATGTCGAACAGATCTACCTGAGCAGCGCCGGCGCCGAATTGCGCCAGGCCCAGCGCTTCGTTTACCCAAGCCTCGACGTCACCGCCTACGACGGCAACGACAGCCAGACTCGCAGCCTCGGCCGCGAAAACTTCGGCCAACAGGGTGGCGCAGACGTGATCAGCCGTTGCGGGCTGATCGGTGCCGGTCCGCTGGTCGCCGATCAGGCGCTGCAACTGTTGCTCGCGCCAAACACTCCACAAGGCCCGCGCGACCTGCTGTTGATGCCTGACCAGATGATGCTGCAGATCCACGAATCCATCGGTCACCCGCTGGAGCTCGACCGCATCCTCGGCGACGAACGAAATTACGCCGGTACCAGCTTCGTCAAAGCATCTGACTTCGGCAGCCTGCAATACGGCTCGAAACTGCTCAACGTGACGTTCGATCCGGGCATCCCCGAGGAACTCGCCAGTTACGGCCATGACGACGACGGCACCAAAGCCAGCAAACAATTCCTGATTCGTGATGGCCTGCTGCTGCGCCCACTCGGCGGTGCGCTGTCGCAGTTCCGTGCCGGGATGGACGGCGTCGCCAACAGCCGCGCCTGCGGCTGGAACCGTCCACCGATTGATCGTATGGCCAACCTCAACATCGAGCCGGGCGATCAGCCGCTGAACAAACTCATCGAAAGCATCGAAAACGGCATCCTGATGAGCACCAACCGTTCATGGTCGATTGATGATGCGCGCAACAAATTCCAGTTCGGCTGTGAATGGGGCCAGTTGATCGAAAACGGCGAACTCAAAGGCGTGGTCAAAAATCCCAACTACCGGGCGATTTCCGCGCACTTCTGGAAAAGCCTGCGCGCCGTAGGCGATGCCAACACCGTCAAGGTGCTCGGCACGCCGAACTGCGGCAAGGGCGAACCGAACCAGGTGATCCGCGTCGGCCACGCTTCGCCGGCCTGCGTATTCAGCAACGTTGATGTATTTGGGGGAGACGCCTGATGAGCATTTCGAAGAGTCAGTCCGACGCCTTCAAGGACATGGTCAATTGGCTGCGCGACAGCGTCCGCGAGCCGGAACAGTTCACCCTCAGCTACGCCGCTGAATCTTCGGCGTTCGTGCGTTTCAATCACGCCAAGGTGCGCCAGGCCGGGCAGGTGCAACAAGCCAACATCGTCCTGAAACTGATCAACGATGGCCGCCACGCCGACCTCCAAGTCACCCTCTCCGGCGATCAGGAAGGCGATCTGCAGCGGCTGGCCGAAGGCCTGCAACAACTGCGCGAAACCCTGCCGCTGCTGCCGCAGGATCCGTATCTGCTGCTCAACCACAATGGCTGGCAGAGCAGTAAAGTGCAGGATCATCCGCTGCCGGATACCGAGCACGTGGTCGACGAAATCTGCGCCGCCGCTGAAGGCCTGGATCTGGTTGGTTTCTATGCCGCAGGCCCGATCAGCCGTGGTTTCGCCAGTTCCTCAGGCGCGTTTGGCTGGCATCAGGCCAACAGCTTCAATTTCGACTTCAGCCTGTTCCACGAAAATGGTGAAGCGGTGAAAGCCAGCTACGCCGGGCACGACTGGAGCAGCGAAGACTTCGCCAAGCGCTTCCGGCAGGCTCGCGAACAACTGGAGTTTCTCGGTCGCCCACTGCGCACCTTGCCGCCAGGACAGTACCGCGCTTATCTGGCGCCAGCCGCGCTGGAAGAAATCATGGGCATGCTGAGCTGGGGCGGCTTCTCCGCGCAGTCGATTGCCAGCAAAAGCAGCCCGTTGCAAAAACTGTATGTCGGCGATCAGGCTTTCAGTCCGCTGGTATCGCTCGATGAAAAAGTCAGCGACTCGCTGAGTCCGGCGTTTTCCGGCGAGGGTTATCCGCGCAGTGATCTGCGCCTGATCATCGAGGGCAAGGCTGGAGATCAGTTGGTCGGTTCGCGCAGTGCAGCCGAGTATGGTCTGACGGCCAACGGTGCCAGCGGTGGTGAATCACCCAGTGCGCTGAACATGGCCGCCGGGGATTTGCCACAAGCGCAAATCCTCAAGCAGTTGGGCACCGGGCTGTACATCAGCAACCTGTGGTACCTGAACTTCTCGGATCAACCGGCGGCACGCATGACCGGCATGACGCGCTTCGCGACGTTCTGGGTCGAAAACGGCGAGATTCAGGCACCGGTCAGCACCATGCGATTCGACGACAGCGCTTACAGCCTGCTGGGTTCGCAGCTGGAAGCGTTGACGGCCGAACGGGAGTTGCTGCTGTCGGCGAGCACTTATAGCCAGCGCAATACGTCGTCAGCATTGCTGCCGGGGGCGTTGGTGAGCCGACTGACTTTAACCTTGTAACACCGCAGCACTTGTGGGAGCTGGCTTGCCAGCGATGAGGACGGCAGATTCAACATCGTGCTCGTCTGAAAGTCCGCCATCGCTGGCAAGCCAGCTCCCACAGGTTCGCATTCCGCCTGACCCATACTCTTAGAGGTCCCATGCCCGACCGCCCGCCTCTCGACGCCATCACCGCACGCTGGTTGCCCTGGGTCGTCGCCATTGCGTTCTTCATGCAGTCCCTCGACGGGACCATCCTCAACACCGCCCTGCCGGCCATGGCCCGCGACCTGGCCGAAGACCCCTTGCGCATGCAGGGCGTGGTCATCGCCTACATGCTCACCGTGGCCCTGCTGATCCCCGCTTCCGGCTGGATCGCCGACCGTTTCGGCACCAAGAAAATCTTCTTCGGCGCGATCCTGCTGTTCAGCATCGGCTCGCTGCTCTGTGCACTGTCGAGCACCCTGAGCATGCTGATCGGCGCCCGGGTGATTCAGGGCCTGGGCGGTGCATTGATGTTGCCGGTCGGGCGACTGGTGGTCTTGCGCGCTTATCCGCGTTCCGAGCTGGTGCGGATCATGGGGTTCATCACCATTCCCGGATTACTCGGTCCGCTGCTCGGTCCGACCATGGGCGGCTGGATGGTCGAATACCTGACGTGGCACTGGATCTTCCTGATCAACCTTCCGGTGGGCGTCATCGGCTGCTACGCGGTGTGGAAATTCATCCCCGACCTGCGCGGCACCGAACGCACGCGTTTCGACAGCCTCGGTTTCCTGTTGTTTGGCGCAGCGATGATTCTGATCACCATCGCCATGGAAGGCCTCGGCGAATTGCATCTGCCGCACTTGCGCGTGATGTTGCTGCTGTTCGGTGGCTTCGCCTGTCTGGCCGCGTACTGGCTGCGCGCCGGGCATATCGAAAACCCGCTGTTCTCCCCGTCGCTCTTCAAGACCCGCACGTTTGCCGTCGGCATTCTCGGCAACCTGTTCGCCCGTCTCGGCAGCGGCGCCCTGCCGTTTCTGGTGCCGTTGCTGCTGCAAGTGGCGCTGGGTTACTCACCGTCGCAAGCGGGGATGAGCATGTTGCCACTGGCCGCTGCGGCGATGATCGCCAAGTGGGTCGCGCGACCGCTGATCGAACGTCTCGGCTATCGCATCGTCCTCACCGGCAACACGCTGCTGTTGGGGATCATGCTGGCCAGCATGGGCCTGGTCAGCGAACAGACGCCGTACTGGCTGCTGCTGTGCCTGCTGGCGGTTCTCGGCGCGATCAACTCGCTGCAATTCACCGCGATGAACACCGTGACCCTGATCGACCTCGACGACGCCAGTGCCAGCAGCGGCAACAGTTTGCTGTCGGTGGTCGCGCAGTTGTCGCTAAGTCTGGGGGTTGCCTGCGCCGGTGCCTTGTTGGGCGGGTTTACCGCCGAGGTCGGCAACGACGGTGTCGAGACGGTGCTGGGCGCATTCCAGTTGACCTTCGTGACCGTCGGGATCATGGCGATGCTCGCCGCGACGATTTTCTCGCAACTGTCGAAAGAAGACGGAAGGCGCGCAAAAAGGCCGGAAGAACACATCGAACATTAAGCGCTGTTCGTCCAGAACTTTCGAGAAAAGTGGCACGGGGCTGCTACACTGCGCGACATTTTGTTTTGCAGGCCCGTCCCGTGACCACCATCGCCACCGCTTTTAACACTCTGCCGCTGTCCGCTGCCATGCTGACTAACCTCGAATCACTCGGTTATGCGCAGATGACGCCGATCCAGGCGCAGAGCTTGCCGGTGATCCTCAAGGGGATGGACCTGATTGCCCAGGCCAAGACCGGCAGCGGCAAGACCGCTGCGTTCGGCATCGGCCTGCTCAACCCGATCAACCCGCGCTACTTCGGTTGCCAGGCGCTGGTGATCTGCCCGACGCGCGAATTGGCCGACCAGGTGGCCAAGGAAATCCGTCGCCTGGCCCGCGCCGAAGACAACATCAAGGTCCTGACCCTGTGCGGCGGCGTGTCGTTCGGCCCGCAGATCGCGTCGCTGGAACACGGCGCGCACATCATCGTCGGCACCCCGGGACGCATCCAGCAGCACTTGCGCAAAGGTTCGCTGGTACTCGATGGCCTGAACACGCTGATCCTCGACGAAGCCGACCGCATGCTCGACATGGGGTTCTACGACGCCATCGAAGACATCATCGTCAAAACCCCTGAGCGTCGTCAGACCTTGCTGTTCTCGGCAACCTACCCGGTGGGCATCAAGCAGCTTGCGTCGAAGTTCATGCGCGATCCGCAAACGGTGAAAGCCGAAGCGTTCCACGATGACACCCAGATCGAGCAGCGCTTCTACGAGATTTCCCCGGAAGAGCGCATGAGCGCGGTGACCAAGGTCCTGCACCACTTCCGTCCGGCATCCTGCGTGGCGTTCTGCTTCACCAAGCAGCAAGTGCAGGAAACCGTTGACCACCTGACGGCCAAAGGCATCTCCGCCGTCGGCCTGCACGGTGATCTGGAACAACGTGACCGCGACCAGGTGCTGGCGATGTTCGCCAACCGCAGTACTTCGGTACTGGTTGCCACCGATGTTGCCGCCCGTGGTCTGGACATTGATGCCTTGGACATGGTGATCAACGTCGAACTGGCGCGCGATTCGGAAATCCACATTCACCGCGTTGGCCGTACCGGTCGTGCGGGCGAGAAAGGCATTGCCATCAGCCTGGTTGCACCGAGCGAAGCGCACCGCGCGCAAGCCATCGAGCAACTGCAAAAGTCGCCGCTGAACTGGGATCAGGTAGACAACCTCAAGTCCCAGGGCCTTGCTCCGCTGCAGCCGCCGATGACCACCCTGTGCATCGGTGCCGGCCGTAAAGACAAAGTGCGTCCGGGCGACATTCTTGGCGCATTGACTGGCGACGCCGGCATTCCGGGCGCACAGGTCGGCAAAATCGCGATCTTCGACTTCCAGGCGTATGTGGCCGTGGAACGTACCGTGGCCATGCAAGCCTTGCAGCGCCTCAACGACGGCAAGATCAAGGGCCGTTCGCTGCGCGTGCGTATCCTGTAAAAACAACGTACTCCCCTGTGGGAGCGAGCCTGCTCGCGAAGGCAATCTGTCAGCCAACATCTAATGTTGAATGGCATACCGCTTTCGCGAGCAGGCTCGCTCCCACAATTGGTTTTGTGGTGAAATTTTCAGAGGACACCGTTTTGCGCTCTACCGAAGTCGTGATCATTGGCGCTGGCGCCGCGGGTTTGATGTGTGCACTGACCGCCGCCGGGCGCGGCCGTCAGGTATTGCTGCTCGACCATGCGAACAAGGCCGGCAAGAAAATCCTGATGTCGGGCGGTGGCCGCTGCAATTTCACCAACATGTACACCGAACCGAGCAATTTCCTCTCGCAGAACGCGCACTTCTGCAAATCCGCACTGGCGCGCTACACCCAGTGGGATTTCATCGGCATGGTCGGCAAGCATGCGGTGCCGTATCACGAGAAGAAGCTCGGTCAGCTGTTCTGCGATAACAAATCCAGCGACATCCTCGAAATGCTCCTCACCGAATGTGATCAGGTCGGCGTCGAACTGCACCTCGACACCTCGATCCAGACGATCGAGAAAGTCGAAAGCGGTTACCTGCTCGACACCACCTTCGGCCAGATCCAGTGCCAGTCGCTGGTGATCGCCACCGGCGGCCTGTCGATCCCGACGTTGGGCGCCACCGGTTTCGGCTATCAAGTCGCCAAGCAATTCGGTCACGAACTGCTGCCGACCCGCGCCGGGCTGGTGCCGTTCACCATCACCGATCAGCTCAAGGAACTGTGCACAGAGCTGTCCGGTACGTCGGTGGATTGCCTGGTCAGCTGCAACGATCAGAGTTTTCGCGAGAACATCCTGTTCACTCACCGCGGCCTCAGCGGCCCGGCGATTTTGCAGATCTCCTCGTTTTGGGAATCCGGCGACACGGTGGAGATCAACCTGCTGCCGGATCACGACGCCGCCAGCTGGCTGCAACAGCAAGTGGCCGAGCGTCCGAACAGCGAGCTGAAAACGCTGCTTGGTGAGATCTTCACCAAGAAGATGGCCAATCTGCTGGCGGATAACTGGTTCGTGTCCAAGCCGATGAAGCAGTACACCCATGCGGAACTGGCTGAGATCGCCGAGAAGCTGGGCAGCTGGAAAGTCGTGCCGGCAGGCACTGAAGGTTATCGCACGGCCGAAGTGACACTGGGTGGTGTGGACACGCGCGAAGTGTCGTCCAAGACCATGGAATCGCTGAAAAGCCCGGGCCTGTATTTTGTCGGCGAAGTGCTCGACGTCACCGGGCATTTGGGCGGTTTCAACTTTCAGTGGGCCTGGGCATCGGGTTACGCGGCTGCGCAGTACGTTTGATCCACGTCTTTCAAATGTGAAATGCAATCCCTGTGGGAGCTGGCTTGCCAGCGATGAGGCCGGCACATCCAACATCATTGTTGACTGTCAGGCAGCCATCGCTGGCAAGCCAGCTCCCACAGGGTTATATGCCAGCCATGAATTTGAGTTCGGCATAAAAGCAGTAAGGAACACTTTTTGCTGTCAGATGTGATCGGCGCCATTGCGTCGGCGTCATTACTGGCTCAATTTAGCGGCATCGCCTCGGAAGGCCTTCGCACTTCATGTCCTCGACTTCGTTTCGTCAGTCTTTGCGGCGCCTGTGGGCGCTGGATAAATTCAGTTATAGCGTGCGGGTGTTCATCGCCCTGACCGGCAGCATGGCGCTGTGCTGGTATCAGGATGAAATGGGCCTGCTGATCCCGTTGTTCCTGGGGATTATCGCCAGCGCCCTGGCCGAGACCGACGACAGTTGGCAGGGTCGCCTCAACGCACTCGCCGTGACGCTGGTGTGTTTCAGCATCGCCGCACTGTCGGTGGAACTGCTCTTCCCCTACCCCATCATCTTTGCGATAGCGCTGGCGTTGGCCAGTTTCGGCCTGACCATGCTCGGGGCGCTGGGCGAGCGTTATGGGGCGATTGCCTCGGCAACCCTGATCCTTTCCGTGTACACGATGATCGGCGTCGACCAGCGCGGCGGCGCAGTGCTCGATTTCTGGCATGAACCGATGCTGCTGGTGGCTGGCGCCGCGTGGTACGGCTTGCTCTCTGTGCTGTGGCAGGCGCTGTTTTCCAACCAGCCGGTGCAACAGAGTCTGGCGCGGTTGTTCCGTGAATTGGGTTTTTACCTGAAGCTGAAATCTTCGCTGTTCGAGCCGATCCGGCAGATGGACGTCGAGGCCCGACGCCTGGAACTGGCGCAGCAGAATGGTCGCGTGGTGGCGGCACTGAACAGCGCCAAGGAAATCATCCTGCACCGGGTCGGCAACGGGCGCCCCGGCTCGAAAGTCAGCCGTTACCTGAAGCTGTACTTCCTCGCCCAGGACATCCACGAACGCGCCAGCTCTTCGCACTATCCGTACAACGCGCTGGCCGATGCATTTTTCCACAGCGACGTACTGTTCCGCTGCCAGCGCCTGTTGCGCCAGCAAGGCAAAGCCTGCCGGGCGCTGGCCGAATCGATCCAGATGCGTCAGCCGTTCATTTACGACGCCAGTTTCGCCGAAGCCCTGAGCGACCTCGACGCCTCCCTCGAACACCTGCGCATCCAGAGCAACCCGGCATGGCGCGGCCTGCTGCGCTCACTGCGCGCACTGGCGGCCAACCTCGGCACCCTCGACCGTTTGCTCAGCGATGCGAGCAACCCCGATGCCTTGGCCGACGCCACCGACAGCAGCCTGCTCGACCGTTCGCCGCGCAACTTCAAGGATGTGTGGATACGCTTGCGCACACAGCTGACACCGACCTCTTTGCTGTTCCGGCATGCCCTGCGTCTGCCGCTGGCCTTGAGCATCGGCTACGGCATGGTGCATTTGATTCACCCGTCGCAAGGCTACTGGATCATCCTCACCACGCTGTTCGTCTGCCAGCCGAACTACGGCGCGACGCGGCGTAAACTCGGCCAGCGGATTCTCGGCACCGCCATCGGCCTGACCGTGGCGTGGGCATTGTTCGATCTGTTCCCAAGTCCACTGGTGCAATCGTGCTTCGCCATCGCCGCCGGGGTCGTGTTCTTTACCAACCGCACCACTCGCTACACCCTGGCGACCGCCGCGATCACCATCATGGTGCTGTTCTGCTTCAATCAGGTCGGCGACGGTTACGGGCTGTTCCTGCCGCGGCTGTTCGATACCTTGCTCGGCAGCCTGATCGCCGGTCTGACGGTGCTCCTGTTCCTGCCGGACTGGCAAGGCCGGCGCCTGAACAAAGTGCTGGCCAACACCCTGACCTGCAACAGCATCTATCTGCGCCAGATCATGCAGCAATACGCGGCGGGCAAGAGTGACGACCTCGCCTATCGCCTGGCCCGACGCAACGCACACAACGCTGATGCAGCGCTGTCGACGACGCTGGCGAACATGCTCATGGAGCCTGGTCATTTTCGTAAGGAAGCGGATGTCGGTTTCCGCTTTCTGGTGCTGTCGCACACCTTGCTGAGTTATCTGTCAGGGCTGGGAGCGCACCGCGAAACCCAGTTGCCCGCGGATGTGCGTGAGCAGTTGATAGAAGGCGCCGGGGTGAAACTGGCGGCGAGCATCGATGAAATCGCCCAAGGCCTGGCGAGCAAACAACCGATTGCGATTCAAAGTGACGAAGAAGAAGCGCTGGCCAATGAGCTGGAGCAGATGCCGGATGAAATCGATGAAGGGCAGCGACTGGTGCAGACACAACTGGCGCTGATCTGCCGACAGTTGGGGCCACTGCGGACGTTGGCGGCGCATCTGATCAAGGACACCTCTGAAGCTTGAGTTGGCCCGACTGACCCCATCGCTGGCAAGCCAGCTCCCACAGGGTTCTTTGGTGAAGCACAATTTTGTGAATCAACCCGACCCACTGTGGGAGCTGGCTTGCCAGCGATGAGGCCCTCAGCAACAACACAACTCAGGGATCAGAAACCTACATCCCATGCTGTCGAAGCAACTTGTCATAACTGCCATCCGCCTTCATCGCCGCAATAGCCCGATCAAACCCCGCGACAATCTGCGCATGCTGCGGATTCTTCAGACTCACCAATATGTGCAGGCTGTTCTCGCTCAACGGCTTGGGCAAAAACTCCACCGCACTGCGTACCTTCGATGATTCCCGCGCCAGGTAATACCGCGCGACATATTCATCCTCCAGCGTCAGCTTGACCCGATCCGCCGCCAGCATGCGCACGCCCATGGCAAAGTTATGCACAGGGACTTTCTGCAACGCCGTGTCGGCATCAAATGGCGGCGAGTAGGCGTAGCCGCGCACCACCGCTATGGGATACGTGTGCAGTTGCTGCAGATTGTTGTATTCAAGTGGCGTGTCTTTGCGCTTGAGAAAGCGGATACGGTTGACCAGATACTCACCGGAAAACTGCCCCATTTTCGTCCGGTCTTCGTTGTACCAGGCATTGACCAGTACGTCGTAACGCCCCTCGCCAACCCCCAGCAGCGCCCGCGCCCACGGCACCTGCTCGTAACCGCTGGCATAGCCCGCCCGGGCCAGCGCGGTGGTGACGATGTCCGTGGCCAGACCGCCGTTGACCAGTGTGTCATCGGTAAAGGGTGGCCAGATATCAAACACCAGCCGCAACTTCTGCGCCGCTGCGGTCTGAGCCAGCAAGAGCAATCCGATCAAAGCAAAGGCTCGATGCAAACGCGGCATGCTTGAAAATCCTTAGCGGGCCGGAGCCCTGCGTGTTTTCAGTCAAAACCCCAAGGCCCCTTACCGGCAAAACCCAGGCACTAACATTAGCTCAATGGAGCCCGTGCACAGCGCTCACCCGCAGATTACACAAAGACGCCCGTGCTGCGCGAAAGGAATGATGGCATTTTGACCTTTGTCACAGACTCTTACGCCATACAGACATCTGCGACCAGTGCGCTTAGTATCGGACGACGTATTCAAGGAAGCGGAAAATGACAATCGAGTGGGTCTGCAAACATCACAGCGATCTGGGCAAAGAGCAGCTGTACGCACTGTTGAAGCTGCGGTCGGAAGTGTTCGTGGTTGAACAGAAATGCGCCTACCCCGACCTCGACGGGCAGGATCTGGAGGGCGACACCTATCACCTGATGGGTTGGGAGGATGATCAGTTGAAGGCTTATCTGCGCCTGCTCGATCCGCAGTCCCAGGGTGGCGACGTGGTGATTGGCCGCGTGATCACCGCGCCGCAAGCCCGCGGCCAAGGAGTGGGGCACGAAATGATGGAGCAGGCGCTGAAGCAGGCCGAGAAACACTGGCCGCAGGTGCCGATCTATCTGTCGGCGCAGGCGCATTTGCAGGGGTATTACGGCAAGTACGGTTTCGTGGTGGCGGGAGAGGAATATCTGGAGGACGACATTCCGCATATCGGGATGCGTCGTTCCTGAAGGCCCCATCGCTGGCAAGCCAGCTCCCACAAGGTATTGCGTCGTTCACAACCTATGTGAACACCAGAAAACCTATGGGAGCTGGCCAGCGATGGCGTCAGCCCAGTCCACTCAGGATTCAGGGATACTCAAGCACAGCCTTGATCTGCCGCAGATTGCGCTCGATCCACCCCCGATCAATCGCCCCCCACTCACGAATCCGATAACGCCCGGCATGGTTGCGGGCGCCCTCTTCCTGCTCGAACTCGCAAATGATATCCAGATCCGCCAGTGCGGCGATCGTGTCCTGCGCCGTGCGCCGGGGCATGCCGGTCACTTCGGTCAGCGCCGGCACGCTTGGGGCCAGACCGCTGTCGATCAGGTACGCGACGTACAAGCGTCGATAGAAACTGCTTTTGGTCTTGCTGACGTCCATGCATGCACTCCGCATTTATTGAAGATCAAAAGATCGCAGCCTTCGGCAGCTCCTACTCTGGAACGCGTTCCCCGTTGTAGGAGCTGCCGAAGGCTGCGATCTTTTGGTCTTGTTCTTCACTGCATATCTCGCCAGGTCAGATACACCCGCAGATCAAACTCGACCTGGTGATACCCCGGCAGCATGTGTTCGCACAATTTGTAAAACGCCTTGTTGTGATCCGACTCTTTGAAATGCGCCAATTCATGCACGACGATCATTTTCAGAAAGTCCGGCGCAGCGTCCTTGAACAGCGAGGCGATACGAATCTCTTTCTTGGCCTTGAGTTTGCCGCCCTGAACGCGCGAAACCGTGGTGTGCAACCCGAGAGCACGGTGGGTCAGGTCGAGGCGGTTGTCGAACAGCACTTTGTCGATGGCCGGGGCGTTGCGCAGGTATTCCTGCTTCAGCTCCAGCGCGTAGGTGTACAGCGCCTTGTCGCTCTGCACATCGTGGCGCCCCGCATAACGCTGGTCCAGGTATTCACCCAGACGCCCGTCGGCGATCAATTGGCGCACCTGATCCTGGAGTTGCGCGGGATAGGCCTGGAGGTACTTCAACACAATCATGGAAGGGCGACACGGTTCGAAAAAGGTGTGCCAGTGTAGCGAATTCAGCCGGGCAACGCGCTCCAGTCGAAAGGCTCGGCAAAGCTTGCGGCGTCTTCGGCAATCATCGGACGCGCCACGAGAAAGCCCTGTACGTACTCGCAGCCGTGGGCTTGCAGCCATTGATATTGCTCGATGGTCTCGACACCCTCGGCAATCACCAGCAAACCGTATTGCTTGCACAGATTGATCACCGTGCTCACCAGGTACGCATCCTTTTTGGAGTCCGGCAATCGAGCGATCAGATGGCGATCGAGCTTGAGTGTGTCCAGCTCCAGGTCACGCAAATGCGTCAACGAACATGGCCCGGAGCCGAAATCGTCGAGCGCCACCCGCACCCCGAGATTGCGCAGCAAGCGCAGCTGCTTGCGGGTTTCGTCGGGGTTTTGCATCAAGGCCTCCTCGGTGACCTCGACCTCCAGTTGCCGTGGCTGCAAGGCATGCCGCTCCATGACCTGACGCAACTCGGTGACCAGATTGGGCAGGCCAAACTGTGTGTTGCTCAAACTAACGCCGAGCACCAGGTCTTCGGCAAACAAGGTTTCCCAGGCCTTTCGCTGCCCAGCGCCACGGTGATAAATCCAGCTGCCGAGGCGACTGATCAGCCGCGCCTCCTCCAGCAACGGCAGGAACAACCCCGGCGGCACATCACCCACACTCGGGTGCTGCCAACGCAACAGCGCCTCGAAACCACGGATCTGCCCGCTATCAATCGCCACCTGCGGTTGATAGACCAGATTGAAATCACGGTTTTCGATGGCCGTGCGCACACTTTCTTCAAGCATCAACCGCGAGCGCGCACGGCCGTTCATTTCATGATCATAGAAGCGATATTGCTGACGCCCGGCGCGTTTGGCTTCGTACATGGCGATGTCCGAGGCACGTAGCAATCCGTCGAGGTTCGATCCGCAGTCCGGATAAGTGGCGATACCGATACTGGCGCCGAGGGCAATATCCATACCTTCGATTTGCTGACAGATCGAGACCCGTTCGATCAGTTTCTCGGCAATCTTCGCCGCCTGCTCGGGAAACTCCAGATCCAGCAGTGCAGTAAATTCATCACCGCCCATGCGCGCAAGAATATCGAACGGCCGCAAACACGCCTTCAACTGTTCAGAGACCCAGCGCAACACGCGGTCGCCCGCGTCGTGCCCGAGGGAATCGTTGACGCGTTTAAAGCCGTCGAGATCCAGATAAAGCAGCACCCAACTGCCGTCGCTGCGTTCGCCGCGCAGTAGCAGGTTTTCGACGGTTTGATAAAAGCCACGACGATTGAGCAACCCGGTCAGCGGATCAGTGACTGCCTGATATTCAAGCTGCTGGTGCAAATGACGCACCACCGACATGTCGAGCACCGTCACCACCATCCCATATTGCTCGGCGGGTAACGGCGCGCAGGACAGCGCCACCGGCACTTGCTGTCCGGGCGCGGTACGCAGCAAAGCGTCGCGCAGCCGCAAGGTTTCGCCGCGCTGGTAACTGCTTTTGAATTCGGAATCAGCCCACAACGGGATGTGTGGTTTCTGCAGGTAATCAAGAAACTCCTTACCCTCCAACTCTTTCACCGGCGCATTGAGCAGCCGTGAAATCGCCGGATTGGCAAAGCGGATCAGACCGTCCTCGCCCAGCACCAGAATGCCTTCGGCAGCGTTATCCAGCACCGAGGCATTAAATGCCCGAGCCAACTCCAGATCGCGAGTCAGTTGCTGCAAGGCGCGGCGATTGCGCTGATGCTCCAGCAGCGCTTGCACCTTGGGCTTGAGGATCTGCGGGTCGAAGGGTTTAAACAGGTAATCCACCGCACCACTGGCATAGCCCTTGATCACGGCGTCCTGGGATTGCTCGTTGGCGGTGAGGAAAATGATTGGCGTAAGGCGCGTGCGCTGGCTGCCGCGCATCAGCCGCGCGACTTCAAAGCCGTCCATGCCCGGCATCTGCACATCCAGCAGGACCAGATCGACGTCGTGTTCGAGCAGAATATTGAGCGCCTCGAAACCGGAGGCGGCGGTCATGACGTGCCAATCCTGACGCTGCAGCAATGCGCGCATGCTAATCAGGTTTTCAGGGTAGTCATCTACGATTAAGAGGACAGAGCTGCCTTCACTTGGCGGGGGTTGCGCGCATTCCATGCTGCTTCTCTTGTCGGGACATCAGGTCGGTTCCGGTAAAAACCGCACACATACTGAGCGTTCACTCTAGTCTTGGATCCACTAAAGCAGTAGCTGTCATCAAGCCATCATTTAACGAATGACTGGTTTAGCCGACTAACGGTCACGCTTGAAGCCCCCTGAAACCGGGAAAGGTGGCATTTCGACAGGATGTTGACGTCAACCTTCCGCCGGACGGCCGTTAACAAACTTTCCCTCTACGCTTATAAAGGCCGCCCCAAAACGCGCGGGCTAGAGCATCTGGCACGTGCGTGCAGCGAAACTTGAGTGGAAGAACCGACATGATCGATCTCGCAACCTGGAACCTCAGCGTTCCCGTTGGCAGCCCGCCATATACCGTCGAAACCTCCAAACTGGTGAAAGGCTTCAAGGATCAATACTTCCATTCCGACACCGGCACCCTGTTCTTCTGGTCACCGGTCACCGGGTCAAAAACCGAAAACGCCATCTACCCGCGTACTGAACTGCGCGAGACCTACAGCAACGGCACCCTGCGAAATTGGTATTACCCGGACGCCGACAACCTGCTACGCGCGACCGTCACGGTCAACAAAGTGCCAAGCTCCGGCAAAATCGTCATCGGCCAGATTCATGCCTATGAAAGCCAGAAGCCGATGCTCAAGCTCGAGTACCAATACAAGACTAAAACCGAAACCGGCAACCTTGTAATCAAAGTCCGCATGCGCCCCGATGATGACGAAAGCCGCGTCATCACCCTCGCCACCGGCGTCAAAATGGACCGCGAATTCAACTACCTCATCCACCTCAGCCCCGGCGGCGCGTTGGGCGTGAGTGCGGCGGGTTATCAGTGGGATTCACAGATCAGCGCGACGTGGCGTAACAAGCCGCTGTATTTCAAGGCCGGGGTGTATGTGCAGGACAACACCGGCTACACCAGCGAGGGTGGGCAGGTGACCTTCAGCAAACTCGATATCGATCACGACAAATAACCCGCGTTCTCCTGTAGGAGCTGCCGAAGGCTGCGATCTTTTGACTTTGACTTTTCAATATCAAAAGCAAGATCAAGAGATCGCAGCCTTCGGCAGCTCCTACCTTTAAACGGCGCTGTTTAGATCTGTCAGCGGTTACGTCCGGATGCCTACAACAGCTTGCGTCGTTGCCTACCACTACGCCAGAATCCGCCGGCTTGTGCGCCTGGAGGGCCATCGGTAACTTGATTCGCGTCACTGATTTCCAGTGATCGGGTTTAGTAGCCCGTGGTGTTTTTCAGTTATGTGCATAGCGCTTCAGTCAGCTCTTGCTGTCTGACTTGATGGTGGCTGTGTGCAGGGCGCTTCGGCGCGCCGGTCAATGCTGAATACTCCCCGGTCTACTAACCTGCGCACAGCTGCCACCCTTCTTTTAGTAGAGAGGGAGAAGCGGCTCCAACAGGAGTTTTCAGCTTATGACCAAATCAACGCCACACCCGCCGACCACCGACCCGGCCTCCCCGTACGAATCCCCCGACTCAAAAAAACTCAGCGACGCCGCCGAACGCGCCCTCGACCACTACCTCAATCCCGCCGCCCTTATCATGGCGAGCACCAACAACCCCGAACCCATGTACCTCGCCAACCCGAAGTACAACAACGAGTCCTTGCTGGCCAATGCCAGCGAAACGTTGGGCTCAGCCAGCGAAATGCTCAACAACTTCGCGGCGATGCTCGATACCTCGCACCGCAAGACCGCGCTGGGCATTGCGCAGGTAGTCATGCTCGGTGAACTGGCGGTGAATCAGGCACTGGATCATGTTGAACTTAACAAGTAACCCCCAGCCTTAAAGCAAACAAGCAAACAAGCAAACAAGCAAACAAGCAAACAAGCAAACAAGCAAACAAGCAAATATTTTCTATAGCTTGCTGCCATCGCTATCGCGAAAAGATCTATAACCCTGTCAGATCTGACAGGTGTAAATAAAAAAACCGAGGTCTACTATCGTTTTGTATGAACAGAAACATAAAACAACGCCTCTTAAATTAAATTTAGAAGGATCTAACTATGAAACCTTTAAAATCAATTATTTTCGCCGCAGCTGCAAGTGCGCTAGTCCTCATTAGTACTGGCGTCAACGCTGACACGCCCGACTCCTGCCATAACACCACTCAAGAATATGACAGGGACGCAGGGGGAATGGTCCTAGTTAAAACCTCAAAAGACATTCATCTTGACGTCAAGAGACCTGATAGCGGCAAAGTCAACGTAGAGTATGTTTATGATGCGAGTAACTCAAAGACGCCTAGCGGCACCAAGATCTACAAATGGGAGAAAGTTACAGGCGGATATGAATTTCTAGACCCAACTGATCAGGCTACTATTAGGGTTAAGGCGGAGGACGGCGTTAATGCACACACTCGCATTATTGTTAGCGACCCTGTTTGTGGAATCTCTAGCACAGCGCAATTTAATGTGAACTTTTACCCATAACATGCAATCATCCCATTTTATTCGCTAGTTACTTCTTAATTATTCGCTGGATATTTAACAGCGACCCGCCCCCACAAAAAACCCGCCTCTCGGCGGGTTTCTTGATTCAATGGTTTAACGCTAAGGCTTAGTTAACCTTCGCGTTCAACTCACCCTTCAGATAACGCTGGTACATCGCTTCCAGCGAGATCGGCTTGATCTTCGAAGCATTGCCCGCAGTACCGAACGCTTCATAACGAGCGATACATACGTCGCGCATTGCAGTCACGGTCGCGCCGAAGAATTTACGTGGGTCGAATTCGCTCGGGTTGGTGGCCATCAGGCGACGCATGGCGCCGGTGGATGCCAGGCGCAGGTCGGTGTCGATGTTGACCTTGCGCACGCCGTACTTGATGCCTTCGACGATTTCTTCAACCGGTACGCCGTAGGTTTCTTTGATGTCGCCGCCGTACTGGTTGATGATCGCCAGCCACTCTTGTGGCACCGACGAGGAACCGTGCATCACCAGGTGGGTGTTAGGGATGCGTTTGTGGATTTCCTTGATGCGGTCGATGGCCAGCACGTCGCCGGTAGGTGGCTTGGTGAACTTGTAGGCGCCGTGGCTGGTGCCGATGGCGATGGCCAATGCGTCGACCTGGGTGCGCTTGACGAAGTCAGCGGCTTCTTCCGGGTCGGTCAGCATTTGGCTGTGATCCAGAACGCCTTCGGCGCCGATGCCGTCTTCTTCACCGGCCATACCGGTTTCCAGCGAACCCAGGCAGCCCAGCTCGCCTTCTACCGAAACGCCGCAGGCGTGAGCCATGGCTACGGTCTGCTGAGTGACGCGGACGTTGTAGTCGTAGTCGGTCGGGGTTTTGCCGTCTTCGCCGAGGGAGCCGTCCATCATCACCGAGCTGAAGCCCAGCTGGATTGAGCGCTGGCAGACGTCAGGGCTGGTGCCGTGGTCCTGGTGCATGCACACCGGGATGTGCGGGAATTCTTCAATCGCGGCCAGGATCAGGTGACGCAGGAATGGCGCGCCGGCGTATTTACGGGCGCCGGCCGAAGCCTGGACGATCACCGGGGAGTCAGTCTTGTCAGCGGCTTCCATGATGGCGCGCATCTGCTCAAGGTTGTTGACGTTGAAAGCTGGAACGCCGTAGCCGAACTCGGCTGCGTGGTCCAACATCTGGCGCATGCTGATAAGTGCCATTGTGTGTGTCTCTCCCGGTTTGGGTCGTTAATCGTGCCAGCCTGCCGGAGCGGCGGCGGCTATTCAAGTGATTGCAGATCGGGGGTTGAGGCCCGGCCTGGTGATTCGGTGGTACCAAAATCTTGTGAACAACACAGAACCCCTGTGGGAGCGAGCCTGCTCGCGAAAGCGGTCTGACAGACACTGCATCATCGGCAATAAGATTGCTTTCGCGAGCAGGCTCGCTCCCACATTTGGATCTCCGTACATCAATTCAATCGTGTTACTCGGCTTTGCAGCCGCGGCCGATCAGGTCATTGGTGGCGACCCAATACACCAGGCCCTCCTCACCCTTGACGTGAAACGCCAGCATGCCGTCGCTGTACAGCGTGCCCGAGGCGCCCGGTTCTTCTTTCAGGCGATAGACCTGATCACCGCCGCCCAGTCGAACGTCGACTTCCTTCTGGCCGGCATCGGCGTAACGCCAGAGCACTTTGGCCTGGCTGTCGCAGGTCCAGGTGGTCCAGTTATCCGCAGGGGCGGACGACTGAAACAGGTTCAACTGCGCGCAACCGCCCAACAATGCCAACGCCGCAATGGCGATCAAGCCTTTCATCCGTGTTCCTCGACTGACGACGCACGCCGCCAGTCCTGAGTTAAAGAGTCAGACCCGTCAAGGACAACCATGTTCCTTGGCCGGGGTATGCGTCTCGTATTTGTCCAGACCGTCCGGCCCGGAACGCTTGTTCAGCACCGGGTTGGTCTCGGCCTGCCAGTCGGCCTGATAACAGCCTTTGTGCACCGCGTCAGGCGCAGGCGTAGGCTCGGCCTTCGGGTTGCTCCCGCAGGCCGCCAGCGTACCGGTCAGCAACAACAATGCTAACGACTTGACCATGTGAACACTCCTTTGCCTGGCCAAACGGGCGGCCTCAGGCCTTGGCCCGGCTTTCCAGGACTTCAACGGCTGGCAGCACTTTGCCTTCGACGAACTCGAGGAACGCGCCGCCACCGGTGGAAATGTAGGAGATCTTTTCAGCCACGCCATATTTATCGATGGCCGCCAGGGTGTCGCCACCGCCGGCAATCGAGAACGCATCGCTGTCGGCAATGGCCTGAGCCAGCACTTTGGTGCCGTTGCCGAACTGATCGAACTCGAACACGCCGACCGGGCCGTTCCACAGAATGGTTTTCGACGATTTCAGCAGTTCAGCGAAGTTGGCTGCGGTTTGCGGGCCGATGTCCAGAATCATGTCGTCGGCGGCAACGTCAGCGATGAGCTTGACGGTGGCTTCAGCGGACTCGGCGAATTCCTTGGCAACCACAACATCAACGGGCAGCGGCACGCTGACCTTGGCGGCGATGGCGCGCGCGGTGTCGAGCAGATCCGGTTCGTACAGCGACTTGCCTACCGGATGACCGGCAGCGGCGAGGAAGGTGTTGGCAATACCGCCGCCGACGATCAGTTGATCGCAGATCTGGCTCAGGCTGTTCAGTACGTCGAGTTTGGTCGAGACCTTGGAGCCGGCAACGATGGCAGCCATTGGTTGCGCAGGCGCGCCCAGCGCTTTGCCCAGTGCATCCAGCTCGGCGGCCAGCAGTGGGCCAGCGGCGGCGACTTTGGCAAATTTGGCCACGCCGTGGGTCGAACCCTCGGCGCGGTGAGCGGTGCCGAACGCGTCCATCACGAACACATCGCACAGGGCGGCGTATTGCTGGGCCAGTTCGTCAGCGTTCTTTTTCTCGCCCTTGTTGAAGCGCACGTTTTCGAACAGCACGATGTCGCCGGCCTTGACGTCAACGCCGCCCAGGTAATCGGCTACCAGCGGCACTTCACGGCCGAGCGCCTTGCTCAGGTAGTCAGCGACTGGCTTGAGACTGTTCTCGGCCGAGAACTCGCCTTCGGTCGGACGGCCAAGGTGCGAGCACACCATGACGGCGGCACCTTTTTCCAGGGCCAGCTTGATGGTCGGCAGCGAAGCCAGGATTCGCGCATCGCTGGTGACAACACCGTCCTTGACTGGGACGTTGAGGTCTTCGCGGATCAATACGCGCTTACCTTGCAGATCGAGGTCGGACATCTTCAACACGGTCATGGGTCGCACTTCCTACGGTTTTTTTGAAATTGCTGTTTGCAGATAGTGTTCTGCAACGTCCAGCATTCGGTTGGCAAAACCCCACTCGTTGTCGAACCAGGCCAGGATGTTCACCAGCCGTGGGCCGGAAACGCGGGTCTGACTGGCATCGACGATGGCCGAATGTGGGTCGTGGTTGAAATCACAACTGGCGTGAGGCAATTCGGTGTAGGCCAAAAGACCCTTGAGCGGGCCGCTGGTGGCGGCTTCACGCAGGATCCGGTTGACCTCAGTGGCGTCGGTCGCCGTGGCGGTCTGCATCGTGATGTCGAGGCACGACACGTTGACCGTCGGCACGCGTACGGCTTTGGCTTGAATTCGGCCGGCAAGTTCCGGCAGCAGGCGCTCGATACCACGCGCCAGACCAGTGGACACCGGGATCACCGACTGGAACGCCGAACGGGTGCGGCGCAGGTCTTCGTGGTGATAGGCGTCGATGACCGGCTGATCGTTCATCGCCGAGTGAATCGTGGTGATCGACACGTAATCAAGGCCGATCGCCTTGTCGAGCAGACGCAACAGCGGCACGCCGCAGTTGGTGGTGCAGGAGGCGTTGGACACCAGCAGTTCGTCGCCGGTCAGGCAGTCCTGATTGACGCCGTAAACGATGGTGGCGTCGACATCCGCCTCGCTGGCCATCGGCTGCGAGAACAGCACACGCGGCGCGCCGGCGTTCAGGAAACGCTGGCCGTCTTCACGGGTGTTGTAGGCGCCGGAGCATTCGAGCACCAGATCGACGTCCAGCGACGCCCAATCGATGCCTTCGGGGGTGGCACTGCGCAGGACCTTCACGCAGTTGCCATTAATATGCAGACAATCGCCCTCGACCCGCACTTCGCCGGGGAACCGGCCGTGGGTAGAGTCGAAGCGTGTCAGGTATTCGATGCTGGCCATGTCGGCCAGATCGTTGATCGCGACAATTTCAAACCCGGCTTTCTCGCCTCGCTCAAACAACGCACGCAAGACGCAACGACCAATCCGGCCGTAGCCGTTGAGTGCAACTTTGTAAGGACGCGGTTGAGGCATGGGGTTCTCGATAGTACGCAGGCAGACGTAATGTTTGTTGCAACACAACCCTTGTGGGAGCTGGCTTGCCAGCGATAGGGCCATTCGCATCAACATAAATGCTGACTGAACGGACGCTATCGCTGGCAAGCCAGCTCCCACATGGAACTGCGGTGACCGTTAGATCACCGCGCTGTGCCTTAGTCTTCCAGCAGCTCTTCAGCCTGCCCCAGGATGTTTTCCAGGGTGAAGCCGAATTCCTCGAACAGTGCTGGCGCAGGCGCCGACTCACCGTAAGTGGTCATGCCGATCACGCGACCTTCCAGACCCACGTACTTGAACCAGAAGTCGGCGTGAGCCGCTTCGATCGCGATACGCGCGCTGACCTGCAACGGCAGGACGGCTTGCTTGTAGCCAGCATCCTGAGCATCGAACACGCTGGTGCAAGGCATCGAAACCACGCGCACCTTGCGGCCCTGCTCGGTCAGTTTGTCGAAGGCTTGAACAGCCAGGCCGACTTCCGAACCGGTCGCAATCAGGATCAGCTCAGGCTCGCCTGCGCAGTCCTTCAGCACGTAGCCACCGCGGCTGATGTCGGCGATCTGGCCAGCATCACGGGTTTGGTGCTGCAGGTTCTGACGCGAGAAGATCAGCGCCGATGGACCGTCCTTGCGCTCCAGAGCGTTTTTCCAGGCCACGGCCGATTCAACGGCATCGGCTGGACGCCAGGTGTCGAGGTTCGGCGTAGTACGCAGGCTGGTCAGCTGCTCGATCGGCTGGTGCGTCGGGCCGTCTTCGCCCAGACCGATGGAGTCGTGGGTGTAGACGTGGATCACTTGCTTCTTCATCAGCGCCGACATGCGCACAGCATTGCGAGCGTATTCCATGAACATCAGGAAGGTAGCGCCGTAAGGCACCAGGCCGCCGTGCAGGGTGACGCCGTTCATGATGGCGGTCATGCCGAACTCGCGCACGCCGTAGTACATGTAGTTGCCGCTGGCATCTTCAGCGCTGACGCCCTTGCAACCTTTCCACAGGGTCAGGTTGGAACCGGCCAGGTCAGCCGAACCGCCGAGCAATTCCGGCAGCAGCGGGCCGAACGCGTTCAGGGTGTTCTGGCTGGCTTTACGGCTGGCGATGGTTTCGCCTTTGGCAGCGACTTCAGCGATGTAGGCCGAGGCTTTTTCGGAGAAGTCTGCTGGCAGCTCACCGCTCAGACGACGGATCAGCTCGTTGGCTTCGGTCGGGAACGCGGCGGAGTAGGCAGCGAAACGCTGATCCCACTCGGCTTCTACAGCGCGGCCGGATTCCTTGGCATCCCACTCGGCATAGATGTCGGCCGGGATTTCGAATGGACCGTGGTTCCAGTTCAGCGCCTGACGGGTCAAGGCGATTTCCGCGTCACCCAGTGGGGCGCCGTGGCAGTCTTCTTTGCCTTGCTTGTTCGGCGAACCGAAACCGATGGTGGTCTTGCAGCAGATCAGCGTCGGCTGCGCGCTCTTGCGAGCGGTTTCGATGGCGGTCTTGATCTCTTCCGGGTCGTGACCGTCAACGTTGCGGATCACTTGCCAGTTGTAGGCTTCGAAACGCTTCGGCGTGTCATCGGTGAACCAGCCTTCGACTTCGCCGTCGATGGAGATGCCGTTGTCATCGTAGAAGGCGATCAGCTTGCCCAGACCCAACGTACCGGCCAGGGAAGCAACTTCGTGGGAAATGCCTTCCATCATGCAGCCATCACCCAGGAACACGTAGGTGTGGTGGTCAACGATGTTGTGGCTCGGACGGTTGAACTGCGCCGCCAGGACTTTTTCCGCCAGCGCGAAACCCACGGCGTTGGCCAGGCCCTGACCCAACGGGCCAGTGGTGGTCTCGACGCCTGGGGTATAGCCGAATTCCGGGTGACCCGGCGTGCGGCTGTGCAGTTGACGGAACTGCTTGAGGTCTTCGATCGACAGGTCATAACCGGTCAGGTGCAGCAGCGAATAGATCAACATCGAGCCATGGCCGTTGGACAGCACGAAGCGGTCACGGTCGGCGAAGGATGGATTGCTCGGGTTGTGCTTGAGGTAGTCGCGCCAAAGCACTTCGGCGATATCTGCCATACCCATAGGTGCACCGGGATGGCCGCTGTTGGCTTTTTGCACGGCATCCATGCTGAGGGCACGAATGGCGTTGGCACGCTCACGACGGCTAGGCATCGCTGATCTCCTGGGTGTGAATAGATTGAAACGGAAAAAAGGAGGGCATTTTCCCTCACCGGAGCGCCTCGGGGCAATGACAGATAGTCATCCGGCAGCGTTTTTCCAATGGATAGCGGCGGATTAGGCAGGTGAAACCTTTCCGCTATTGGTTTGTAGAGTTAACCATCTCGTGAGAAGTGCCATCTATCGAGCAATATCAAAACTTTTTGATATTGCCCTTGCGGTGCTTTGAGGCCGTCACTAGACTGCCAACCCTATGAACTTACGCGTGCCTTCCATTCGCCATGACGATTGCGACGAGCTGGCGGCCCTGTGCAAGGCCGGCGGCGATCCGCTGCGCCTGAATGTATTGCGCGCGCTGGCCAACGATTCGTTCGGTGTACTGGAGCTGGCGCAGATTTTCGGCATCGGTCAGTCCGGCATGAGTCATCACCTTAAAGTGTTGGCGCAAGCCGATCTGGTGGCGACCCGCCGCGAAGGCAACGCGATTTTCTATCGCCGCGCCCTGCCCCACACCGAATTGCTGGGTGGCAAGTTGCACGCCGCATTGTTAGAAGAAGTCGACAACCTGGTGCTGCCTGACGACGTTCAAGCGCGAATCACTCAGGTTCACGGGCAACGGGCTGCGGCCAGTCAGGACTTTTTCGCTCGGGTAGCTGAGAAATTTCGCGCCCAGCAAGACTTGATCGCAGGCCTGCCGCAGTACCGCGAAAGCGTGCTGGCGCTGCTCGACAAACTGAATTTCGATGGTGCTGCCACGGCTATTGAAGTCGGCCCCGGCGATGGCGCTTTCCTGCCGGAACTGGCGCGTCGTTTCAGCACCGTAACCGCGCTGGACAACAGCCCGGCGATGCTCGAACTGGCGCGTCAGGTATGCGTTCGTGAACAACTGGCTAACGTCAGCCTGCAATTGGCCGATGCATTGAACGGCACCAGCCTTCAGGCCGATTGCGTGGTGTTGAACATGGTGTTGCACCATTTCGCCGCGCCGGCCGAAGCGCTCAAGCACATGGCCGACTTGCTGCAACCGGGCGGTAGCCTGCTCGTGACAGAGTTATGTAGCCACAACCAGAGTTGGGCCAGGGAGGCCTGCGGTGATCTGTGGTTGGGGTTTGAACAGGACGATTTGGCCCGTTGGGCCACCGCTGCGGGACTCGTTCCCGGGGAAAGCCTCTATGTAGGCTTACGTAATGGTTTCCAGATCCAGGTCCGCCACTTTCAGCGACCGGCTGGCGACACTCACCATCGGTAAATTCAGGAAAAAATCGAGATGAGCGAATACTCCCTCTTCACCTCCGAGTCCGTGTCCGAAGGGCACCCGGACAAAATCGCCGACCAGATTTCCGATGCGGTGCTGGACGCCATTATTGCTGAAGACAAGTTCGCCCGTGTGGCGTGCGAGACTCTGGTAAAGACCGGCGTTGCAATCATCGCCGGTGAAGTGACCACGTCGGCCTGGGTCGATCTGGAAGAAATCGTGCGTAACGTCATTCTGGACATCGGCTACAACAGCTCCGATGTCGGCTTCGACGGCGCAACTTGCGGTGTGATGAACATCATCGGCAAGCAGTCCCCAGACATCAACCAGGGTGTTGACCGTGCCAAGCCTGAAGATCAGGGTGCCGGCGACCAGGGCCTGATGTTCGGCTACGCCAGCAACGAAACCGACGTTTTGATGCCAGCCCCGATCACCTTCTCGCACCAGCTTGTTCAGCGCCAGGCCGAAGCCCGTAAATCGGGTCTGCTGCCTTGGCTGCGCCCGGACGCCAAGTCGCAAGTGACCTGCCGTTACGAAGGCGGCAAGGTTGTCGGTATCGACGCTGTAGTTCTGTCGACCCAGCACAACCCTGACGTATCGTACAAAGACCTGCGCGAAGGCGTGATGGAGCTGATCGTCAAGCACGTGCTGCCTGCCGAATTGCTGACCAAAGATACCCAGTTCCACATCAACCCGACTGGCCAGTTCATCATCGGCGGCCCGGTTGGCGACTGCGGTCTGACCGGTCGCAAGATCATCGTCGACAGCTACGGCGGCATGGCCCGTCACGGCGGCGGCGCGTTCTCCGGCAAGGATCCATCGAAGGTTGACCGTTCGGCTGCCTACGCTGGCCGTTATGTTGCCAAAAACATCGTCGCTGCCGGCCTGGCCGAGCGTTGCGAGATTCAGGTTTCCTACGCGATCGGTGTGGCCCAGCCTACCTCGATCTCGCTGAACACCTTCGGCACCGGCAAGATCAGCGACGACAAAATCGTCAAACTGGTGCGTGATGTGTTCGACCTGCGTCCATACGCGATCACCACCATGCTCGACCTGCTGCACCCGATGTACCAGGAAACTGCAGCCTACGGCCACTTCGGTCGCACGCCAGAGACCAAGACTGTTGGCGAAGACACCTTCACCACATTCACCTGGGAAAAAACCGACCGCGCTGACGCTCTGCGTTCTGCTGCCGGTTTGTAATTCCCTGGCTGCATGAAAAACCCCGCACGGTTTGCGCCGTGCGGGGTTTTTTTATGCTCTCAAGATCAAAAGATCGCAGCCTTCGGCAGCTCCTACAGGTGAAACGCATATCCTTTGTAGGAGCTGCCGAAGGCTGCGATCTTTTGATCTTCAGCTCTGCGCAACACCCCGCAAAACACCCAACCGACCTCGCTAAAAATCCTGACTAGTCTTCAGAAACCCCCATGAGCAAGGACGCTCAAGATGCGTTTGTTTTTGTTTGTTTTGCTGAACCTCATATACCTGACTGGCTACGCGTCTCAATGTCCGAACTGGGCCCTCACCCAGGCCCAGCGCGAAATCACCACCCTGCAAAAACAGATCGACCAATGGGACGACGCCTATCACCGCGAAGGCCGCGCATTGATTGCCGACGAACTCTACGATCAATCGCGCCTGCGGCTAAACCAATGGCGGCAGTGTTTCAAATTACCAATGGCGCCCGACTCTTTGCGCACAGCCGCGGGCGCCATTGCGCACCCTATTGCCCACACTGGCCTGGACAAGCTGCATAAAGCCGAGGCCGTGGAGGCATGGCTGAGAGATCGCAAGGACGTCTGGGTACAACCCAAAGTCGATGGCGTCGCCGTGACACTCATCTATCGCGCAGGCGTTTTGCAGCAAGCGATCAGTCGCGGTGACGGCGTCAACGGGCAAGACTGGACGGTATCGGCGCGCAACATCGACGCCATTCCTCAACGCCTGAAGCAACCGCTGGATGTGTTGGTGCAAGGCGAACTCTATTGGCGCTTGAACGAGCATGTTCAAGCACGCGCCGGCAGCGTCAACGCACGCGCTATCGTTGCAGGCTTGATGGGCAGAAAATCCCTGAGTACAGAACAAGGTGCCGGCATCGGCTTATTCATCTGGGACTGGCCACAAGGGCCTTCGGATTTGCCTGAGCGGCTATCGACACTGGCGGCACTGGGCTTCGCCACAACGGTGCCCTACAGCTATCCCGTCCAGCAATTGGCAGAGGCGCAAAAGTGGCGCGAGCACTGGTATCGCTCCCCCCTGCCATTTGCCACTGATGGCATCGTTCTGCGCCAGAGTCAGCGCCCTCCCGCCGAGCGCTGGCAGGCCCGCGCACCTTACTGGGCGATCGCCTGGAAATATCCGTTTGCCCAGGCATTGGCCGAAGTACGCAAGGTGAATTTCAAGATTGGTCGCACCGGCCGCATCACGCCGGTACTCGAACTGATACCCGTCATGCTCGATGACCGGGAGATCAAACGGGTCAGCGCCAGTTCACTCAAGCGCTGGCAGGCGCTGGATATCCGCCCCGGCGATCAGGTGGCAATCAGTCTGGCCGGACTCACGATTCCGCGTCTCGACAGCGCTGTATTGCGCACCAGCGAGCGCGCAGTAATCAATGTCCCGAACGCCAAGGATTTTCATGCCTTGAGTTGCTGGCAGCCCACGCCCGGCTGCGAAAGCCAGTTTCTCTCGCGCCTGACCTGGCTCAGCGGCAAACAAGGACTGGCCATGCAGAATGTCGGGCGCGGTACTTGGGAGAAACTTCTCGAAACAGGCCGCGTGAAACACCTGCTGGATTGGTTGACCCTCGACGAGCCAGAGCTTGCTAACATTGCCGGCTTCGGCGAACGCAGCAGTGCGCGCCTGATGCACAGCTTTCGCAGCGCCCGCCAACGGCCGTTCGCACAATGGCTCAAGGCACTGGGTATGCCGCCAACGGGCGGGGCAAAACTCCCCGATTCGTGGCAGGCACTGGCACAACGCGATACCGAACAATGGCAGAAGGAAGCCGGCATCGGCCCCGGTCGCGCAGCGCAATTGAACGCATTCTTCCGTGACGCGCAGGTGCTAGCCTTGAGTGAAATTTTACGCGCCGCCGGAATCGACGGTTTCTGAACATGCAATCCCGGCTCACCGGGAACCCAACGGTCGCCGAGGCGCTCCAACAGCGCAGCGCCTCCCGACCCGAATGCCTTTGCACATGGAGCTTTTATGAAATTTTTCGCACCACTCGCCCTGCTCACCCTTTGCGGCGTCATGGCCGCTCCCGTGATGGCTGCCGAAGACGCTCCCGGCCTGACCGGCTGCGCGGCCAAGAAGCAGGGCATCGTGAACCAGATCGAGCAGGCCAAAGCCCGCGGCAACGCCGATCAGCAGGCAGGTCTGGAAACCGCTCTGCGTGAAGTCACCGAACATTGCACTGACGCCGGCCTGAAAAAGGAGCGCGAAAACAAGGTCCTCGAGGCCAAGCATGAAGTCAGCCAGCGCCAGGCCGACCTCGACAAGGCCATGAAGAAAGGTGATCCGGAGAAGATCGACAAGCGCAAGAACAAGCTCGCCGAATCGCGTAAAGAGCTGCAGGACGCGCTGGACCAGATCGACAAGTAAATGGTGGTGAGTTAAAGGCCGCCATCGCGGGCAAGCCCGCTCCCACAGGAATCTCGAGTGAACCTGGACTTTATGTACAGCAGAGAAATTTGTGGGAGCGGGCTTGCCCGCGATGGCGTCAGATCAGCCAACAGATATCAATGATCGCGAAACTCTTTATGGCAAGCGCTGCAGGCATCTTCAACCTTCTGCACCGCAGGCCCCAGGTTGCTGGCCTTGTACGGCTGGACCTTGCTGGCGACCACCAATTCACCGGTGGCGGCTTCAAGGTTACGGGCCATTTCCTGGAAGCGCGCCTGCTTTTGCCAGACTTCGTCTTTGGCACTCGTGTGATCTTCTTCGCGCACTTGCGGGAAATGTTTCCACGGTTCGCGGGACAACGTATCGAGCTTCACCGCACCTTCGGCAAACTTCGGCCCGTCGAACGGAATGCGTCCACGCAACATGCCGCCCAGGTCTTCGCCGGTCTTGAGCATCTGCTTGAAGATCGTCTTGCGTTGGCCCAGCGGAGAATTCGGATCGACACCGCCACAGGCGGACAGGGTCAGACAGGCCAGCAATACAACAGCAATTCTTTTAAGAGTCATGGTGGCTTCAGGTCACGGAAATCGGCGGCCAGTATCCCCGCGTCACCGACAAACACCAATAGCCCTATTAAAAATACGGGTTGCCGGAGCGCATGGAGCACTCTGGCGACCGGCACAGGAATCACTCCATGAACAGCCGTTTCAAGGCCTGGCGTCATCCGCTGATCACCACGCTTCCAATGCTGGCGATTCTCGCCGGTTGTACCGGTGGCGACAGCGACAAGCCGAAAACCCATGCGCTGGCCACTTATTCCAGCGCGACGTGGGAAGCACTGCCGGCAGTGTCCGATAGCGATCTGGTCGCCGGTTTCGGCTCGTGGCGCAGCGCCTGCAACCGCCTCAAGTCTGATGCGGTCTGGGGCACGACCTGCGCCGCAGCAGCCAACGTGCCGCAAAGCGCCAGCGAGATTCGTGCTTTCCTCAAACAGAACCTCGATGTCTACGGCCTGCGTGCTGAAAACGACAATCCCAACGGCTTGATCACCGGCTATTACGAACCGGTGTACCCCGGCAGCCTGACGCCTACCGATGTGGCGAACGTTCCGGTGTATGGCGTGCCCGAGGACATGATCATCGTCTCGCTCGACAGCATTTATCCCGAACTCAAAGGCAAACGCCTTCGCGGTCGACTTGAAGGCCGGGTGCTCAAGCCCTACGACGACGCGGCGACGATCGAAAGCAAAGGCGTGAACGCGCCAGTGGTTGCCTACCTCACCGACCCGATGAACCTGCAATTTTTGCAAATCCAGGGGTCCGGGCGGATCCAGACCCAGGACGGCAAGCAGCTACGCATTGCCTACGCCGACCAGAACGGCCACCCGTATCGACCGATTGGCCGTTGGCTGGTCGAGCAAGGCGAACTGAAGAAAGAAGACGTAACGATGGGCGCGATCAGCAACTGGGCCAAGGCCAATCCGTCGCGCATCCCGGAACTGCTGGGCAGCAACCCCAGCTATGTGTTTTTCACCCGCAACCCGGACAGCAACGAAGGCCCGCGCGGTTCACTGAACGTGCCACTGACTGCCGGCTACAGCGCGGCGGTGGATCGCAAGGTGATTCCTTTGGGTAGCCTGTTGTGGTTGTCGACGACGCGCCCGGATGGCACGGCACTGGTTCGCCCGGTGGCGGCGCAGGACACCGGCGGTGCGATTGCCGGTGAGGTTCGCGCAGATCTGTTCTGGGGCACCGGTGATGCGGCCGGGCAATTGGCCGGCGACATGAAACAGCAGGGGCAGATCTGGATGCTCTGGCCCAAAGGTGCACCGTTGCCACAAGTGCCGCAGGTGGCCGACAAACCTTAAAAGCAAAAGATCGCAGCCTGCGGCAACTCCTACAGGGTGGATCTGTGACCTCTGTAGGAGCTGCCGTAGGCTGCGATCTTTTGACCTTGCTCTACCTAAACCGACACAAAGAAGAACGAAGCAATCAACCCCATCCCCACAAACCACACCAGCGACCGCAGAATTGCCCAGTCCGCCAGATAGCAGATGATGTACAGCAGGCGACTGGTGATAAACAGCACCGCCAGCACATTCACGGTGACCAACTGCGCCGTCCCCACCAGATGCGCAACGATCACCGCTGCGGCAAACGCTGGCATCACTTCAAAGCTGTTCAGTTGCGCCGCATGCGCCCGCCGGGCCACGCCATTAACGCTGTCGAGAAAGTCTCGCGGGTCATGATTGTCACTGAGCCGGAAACCGCCCGAGATCTTGGCGACAATCGTGCACACGTACGGCAAAAAGATCGCGATCAACACACACCAAAGAGCCACCGTCATAACGCCATCCTTTTTTCGAGTTATAGAATTCGCGAGCCGTCAGAACTTCATCACCAGTATGCCGATCAGCACCAGCCCACAAGCTAAGAGCCGCGACCTGCCGAAAGGTTCTTTGAGGTATCGCATTCCGAACAGCACCACCAGAATCACGCTGATCTCGCGCAACGCCGCTGCTTCGGCAATCGAGCCCAACTGCATCGCCCACAGCACCAAAGCGTAGCTGAACAACACGCAGAACCCGACCGCCAGCCCCAGTTTCCACTGCTCACGCCAGAACTGCATGAATGCCGGACGTTTGGCGACCCACGCCAGCAACGGAAACGGCCAGGCGCTGAGCAGCGTGACCCAGACCAGGTAATCCAGCGGATGCGACCAGCGCCGCAGCGCCTGACCGTCAATGTAGGTGTAGCAGCCGATGCACAGCCCGATCAGCGCTACCACCGGCAACATCGACCACGGTAAATGTTTGCCACCGCCGCCCTGCCACAGCAGACACGCCATGCCGAACGGAATCAGCATGATCCCGAAGATCTGCTGTGTAGTGAGCACTTCACCGGCAAAGATCAGGGTCAGTGCCAGCACCACCAGTGGCGACAAACCGCGCATCAACGGATAGACCAGCCCGAGATCGCCAACGCGATAGGCTTGAATCAACAGATAGCGATAAAGCAGTTCGAACGCTGCCGACGCGAGAATCCACGGCCAGATCTCCATGGGCGGCACGTTCACGAAGGGCAACGCGATGGCGACAACCAGCAGCGCCACGGTGTCCATGCACGCCACCACCAGTAGCCGCTCGGCACTGAACTTGATCAGGGTATTCCACGCCGCATGCAGCAGCGCCGCTACCAACACCAAAGCTGTCGCCAGCACGTCTTACTCCTTATTATTTTCACCGCCCCCCTGTAGGAGCTGCCGCAGGCTGCGATCTTTTGATCTTGTTTATAAAAAACCAAAGTCAAAAGATCGCAGCCTGCGGCAGCTCCTACAGCAGTAAGCGAATAGTCAGATTATTGATTCTCGATGTGTCAGCAGCTGTTTATACTGCAAGCGACCACGCCGCACTCAGTTGCGCACAGACTAATTCCAATAATTTCTGCCTGCCCCCGCTCTCTTTCGAGACCGGTCGTTGGCCTGCGTATGCCTGATCACAGCGTCAAGACTACCGACAGAGACCTTGCGCATGCCACTCGCCTTGTTTGCACTCGCTGTTGCCGCGTTCGGCATCGGCACCACTGAATTCGTCATCATGGGCCTGCTGCCCGACGTCGCCCGCGATCTCGCGGTGAGTATTCCTCACGCCGGCCTGCTGATTACCGGTTATGCCCTGGGTGTGGTGTTCGGTGCGCCGATCCTCGCCATCGGCACCGCCAACATGCCGCGCAAAGCCACGCTGCTGGGCATGACGCTGATGTTCATCCTCGGCAACGTGCTCTGCGCGCTGGCACCGAATTACGCCACGCTCATGGCCGCTCGCGTGGTCACGGCGCTGTGCCACGGCGCGTTTTTCGGCATCGGCTCGGTGGTCGCAGCCGGTTTGGTAGCGCCGAACAAACGCGCGCAGGCGATTGCAATGATGTTCACCGGTCTGACCCTGGCCAATGTGCTCGGCGTGCCGCTGGGTACTGCGCTCGGGCAATACGCCGGTTGGCGGTCGACCTTCTGGGCGGTGTCGGTGATCGGTGTTGTCGCCGCACTCGCGCAATGGTTGTGGTTGCCCAAACACATCCCGATGGACAAGGCCAACCTCGCCAGTGAGTTCAAGGTGCTGGGCAAGATCAATGTGCTGCTGGCGCTGGGCATGAGTGTGCTAGCGTCGACCAGCCTGTTCAGCGTGTTCACTTACATTGCGCCGATCCTGCAGGACATCACCGGCGTCAGCCCGCACGGCGTGACAGTGATGCTGTTGCTGTTCGGCGTCGGCCTGACCGCTGGCAGCATGCTCGGCGGGCGTTTGGCCGACAGTCGTTTGCTGCCGTCGCTGGTGGGTGTGGCAATGGCGGTGGTGCTGGTTCTCGCGGCGTTCACCCAGACCAGTCACTCGTTGATTCCAGCAGCGATCACGCTGGTGCTGTGGGGGATTTTCGCCTTCGCGCTGTGCCCGATCCTTCAACTGCTGATTATTGATCAAGCTCATGAAGCGCCGAACCTCGGCTCGACCCTGAATCAAAGCGCCTTCAACCTCGGCAACGCGGCCGGTGCCTGGATTGGCGGGTTGGTGGTGGCGAGCGGTGCCGATCTTGCGCAGTTGCCGTGGACCGGGGCGCTGGTGGGTGTGTTGACGGTGCTGACGGCGCTTTGGTTTATCTACCTGCAACGTCGCGGAGCTGCTGCGGTCAATGTGTCTGGCTGATCGAGTTGTGCCAGACATTGCCCTCACCCTAACCCTCTCCCAGAGGGAGAGGGGACTGACCGCGCCGTTCCGTAGAATTACGCCGACCTGAAATCGCGAGTCGAGCTCAGTTTGAAAAGCCTGAAGATCGGTTCCCTTCCCCCCTCTCCCTTTGGGAGAGGGCTGTGATGAGGGGGGCTCTTGATCTCAGCTCAGATTTCCACTGTGTCTTCAGTTGCCTCCAGCCCATCAAACCCCTGCACCAACGAACCGGTGCGTTTTCTTCCCACCCCTCATCCAAAGGACCCCGGATGCTTGAACTTGTCGCCGCTTTCATCTGCCTCACCACCCTCCTCACCTTCGTCAACTTCCGCTTCATCGGTCTGCCGCCGACCATCGGCGTGATGGTCACCGCGTTGCTGTTTTCCCTGCTGCTGCAAGGTTTGAGCGTGCTCGGCTATCCGGGCCTGGAAGAACGCGTACAGCAACTGATCGGCCAGATCGATTTCGGCGATCTGCTGATGAACTGGATGCTGTCGTTCCTGCTGTTCGCCGGTGCCTTGCACGTAAACCTGAATGATTTGCGCAGCTATCGCTGGCCCATCGGCTTGCTGGCGACTTTCGGTGTATTGATCGCCACGGCGGTGATCGGCAGCCTCGCGTATTACATCTTTGCCCTGTTCGGCTGGCACCTGAGCTTCCTCTACTGCCTGTTGTTCGGCGCGCTGATTTCCCCGACCGACCCGATTGCGGTACTCGGCGTGTTGCGTACCGCCAACGCCTCGAAACCGCTGAAAACCACCATCGTCGGCGAGTCGCTGTTCAACGACGGCACCGCTGTCGTGGTGTTTACCGTGTTGCTGGGCATCGCCCAACTCGGCGAGACCCCGACCGTCAGTGCCACCGCCATGCTATTCGCCCACGAAGCCATTGGCGGCGTGGTGTTCGGTGGGCTGATCGGTTATCTGGTTTACCTGATGATCAAGAGCATCGAGCAGCACCAGATCGAAGTGATGCTGACCCTCGCGCTGGTCATCGGTGGTTCGGCGCTGGCCTCCGAATTGCACGTTTCCGCACCGATTGCGATGGTGGTTGCCGGCCTGATCATCGGCAACCTGGGGCGCAATCTGGCGATGAACGACATGACCCGCAAATACCTCGACGGCTTCTGGGAGCTGCTCGACGACATGCTCAACGCGCTGCTGTTTGCGCTGATCGGCATGGAGCTGTTGCTGCTGCCATTCAACTGGCTGCACGTGGCGGCGGCGAGCTTGCTGGCGGTGGCGATTCTGCTGTCGCGTCTGCTCACCGTGGCCCCGGCAATCCTGCTGCTGCGGCGTTGGCGCACAGTGCCGCGCGGCACAATCCGGGTGCTGACCTGGGGCGGTTTGCGCGGTGGGGTCTCGGTCGCTTTGGCACTATCGCTGCCACTGGGCGAGGAGCGTGACCTGCTGCTGAGCATCACCTACATCGTGGTGTTGTCGTCGATTCTGATACAGGGCCTGACCATTGGCCGGGTTGTTCGCGGCGTCTCTGGCCAGCAAGACGTCAGCGCTGCGAGTTCCGCGCACTGACGCACCAATGGAGCGCCGTCGTGGAGCCACCTCCACGACGGCGCCTCTTCAATTAGCCGGCAGCCCGCAGCACAGCATCCACCTGCTCCGCAGCACGCAACAGATTGCTGTCGTCTCTAAACCCTCCGATCATTTGCAGGCCAACGGGTAACGCCCCGGCATTGCGCACGAGCGGAAGGTTGATTTGCGGCAAGCCAAACGCCATCCAGAACTTGCTGAAATCGGAAGGTCCGGTGGCTTCAAGACCCAACGGGGCGACGATGCCACAGCTCGCCCCAAGGACGGCGTCGAAAGGCTGGAATATCGACTCCAAAACGGTGGCCAACTTTGCCAGACGCTTCTTTGCCGCTGACTCTTGCTCCCATGTCGTCAAACGGGCGCGTTCGATCATGGCTAACAGTTCTTCACTGAGTTTGTCCGGATGCATTTGCAGTTCTTTGGACAGTGATCGGGCGCCTTCGCAATCGTTAATCAGCAGATGGTCATCAAATACCCCCGCAAACTCCTCAGGCAGCAACACCTCGCTCACCTGATGTCCGGCTGAACGCAGCTCTTGAACCGCAGCTTCCAGAGATCTGGCCACATCTTCATCTACCTGATCCCAACGCGCCGTACGACAGAAGCCGAACGAACAGGCGTGACGTTCATGCGCAGGCTGGGGAAAGCCAGGAATCAGGACGCGCGCCATCACCTCCAGATCGCGAACAGACCTGCCATACCAACCCACCGTGTCGAAGCTCGGCGCCAGGGGTTTGACCCCCTCCAGAGAAACCAGACCATACGAAGGCTTGAAGGCATACAGCCCGCAATAGGCCGCCGGTTTGATCAATGAGCCAGCCGTCTGAGTCCCCAACGCGAGCGGGAAAAAACCGGCAGCCATCCCCGCTGCCGACCCGGCGCTCGAACTACCGGGGGTTCTGGCAAGATCATGAGGATTGCGGGTTGGACCTGTGTGCATGTAGGCGAATTCGGTGGTATGGGTCTTGCCCATGATGACTGCCCCGGCCTGGCGCAGCAGCGCAACGACATGGGCGTCACGCGAGGGGCGGTTTTGCTCATAGATCGGCGAGTAAAAACGGGTGGGATGATCGACAGTGTCATAGGCGTCTTTGATCCCCACGGGCACACCTGCCAAGAGGCCTTTTGCGTTACCGTTTTTCAATTGGCGCGTCTGACTGCGCACCGCGTCCGGATCGAACGAAACGAAGGCATTTATGCTGCGTTCACCCGCTTCGACACAGCCAAGAAAGTGCTCGGCTACTGCCTCTGCGCTCACGACATCCGCACGAACCATTTCAGAAATTGCGGTGGCATCAGCTTGATTGAAATTGTGCATATCGTTCCTTGGACTGCCCTTCGAAAAGCACTTGAGGGAGGTGCGCTTTTGGACGTTTCAAGTTGCATAAACCGATTGCAAATCAGTGAAGCCTTTTATCTCGATCGGGTTTCCGGCGGGGTCCAGGAAGAACATGGTCGCTTGCTCGCCGGGCTCTCCCGGAAAACGAATCGTGGGTGAAAGAACAAATTTCACTTGGCCTTCGATCAAACGGTCCTTCAAGGCAACCCAGTCCGACATCTTCAATATCACCCCAAGATGGGGCATCGGCACGTTGTGCTCACCTACTTTCCCGGTGTTCGCTACCGCAAACGGCTCGCCCAGATGCAACGACAATTGATGCCCGAAAAAATTGAAGTCCACCCAGGTCTCGGTGCTGCGCCCTTCTTCGCATCCCAGCAGATCACCATAGAACTGGCGGGAAATCTGCAAATCGCGGACGTGAATAGCGAGATGAAAAATTGACTGCATCGGTAGCTCCTGAACGTCGCCGGAAAGTGAGAGTGACTGGCTGAGTTGAAGACTGTGCGGTTTTCATCAAAAGAGATAGCATGTAATTTTTTCGCTATCGAAAGAATTTCTTATGGATACGCGTTATTTGAAAAGCCTCATTACGGTCGTGGAATGTGGCTCCATCGCACACGCCGCGCGCGTGGAAGGTTTGACGGCAGCAGCGATCAGTCAGCGAATTCTCGCGCTCGAACGGCAGCTCGGCTTTGAACTGCTATCGCGGGTTGGGCACGCAGCCAAGCCGACCCAAGCCTGTCTCGGTTTGTTGCCGAGGGCTAAACACATCGTTCGCGAGATTGCATTGCTGGCGGGAGATGCCGACGAGGGCGGGCTTACGGGGCAGTTACGAATAGGCGCTATTTCAACTGTGCTGACCGGTCTGCTTCCCGGCGCATTGCGCGCACTGACCGAGCTGGCGCCGGGGCTGACGCCAGTCATCGTGCCGGGTACATCGCGCGCGTTGTATCAGTCGCTTCTCTCTGGGGAAATCGACGCGGCCATCCTGGTGGTTCCGCCGTTCGAATTGCCGAAAGCCCTGCAGGCGGTATCGCTTCGCAAGGAACCTCTGGTTTTTCTGTCGAAGGAAAAATCCTCGGACAGCATCCCGGCTCAACTGAAAACCCAACCGTATATCCGCTACGATCCTGACTCGTGGGGCGGAAGGCATGCCGAGCACTATCTGGCGGACAACGGATTGCTGCCGACGCCGCTGGTAGATCTGGATGCACTGGAGACCATTGCCATGCTCGTGACTGAAGGCCTGGGCGTGAGCCTTGTGCCTTACTGGTCCGGCTTCGAACACTGGGGCCACAAGTGTGTTGTGACCCCGCTTGGCAACGACCACTACGACAGAGAGATTGCGCTGATCAGCCACGTTCAGACTGACCGGCCCAAGATGATGGGCGCCTTGTCCAAAGTGCTTTCACTGGCACAAGCCTGACGGGATTCAATCTGGCTTGGACTCGGCATGATCCTTCTCAGGGCCATCAGGTTTCGGCGTCCCGCTTTCGCTGCGAATCTGCGCATGGCTGATCAGGGCGAAGATAAAACTGCCGCCGATGATATTGCCGGCCAGCGTCGGCCCCGCAAACACCGCCAAGAAATCGCTCCACGGCAACTCACCAGCAAACACCAGATAGGACACCTCCGCGGAACCGACGACGATGTGAGTGAAGTCACCGAGCGCCATGAAGTAGGTGATGAGGATAATGATCCACATCTTCGCGCTCTCCATCGACGGGATCATCCAGACCATGGTCGCGATCATCCAGCCGGAAACTATGCCTTTGGCGAACATCTGGCTGGCGCTGTGTTCCATCACCTTACGGCCGATTTCGAGGAAGGCGTGGTCGGTCTTGGCGTCGAAAATCGGCAGCTCCAGCATCACGTAAGCCACCAGAATCGTGCCGCACAGGTTGCCGACCAGCACCACCGTCCAGAGGCGGATAAGCCGACCGAAATTGAGCAGCGTCGGTTTGGTCATGACCGGCAGCACGGCGGTCAGGGTGTTTTCGGTGAACAGTTGCTGGCGGGCAAGGATCACCGCGAGGAAACCTGCGCAGTAGCCGAAACTGGCAATCACCTTGAACTCGTCGCCCTCGGGCAAGCGTGACGTGAGCAGGCCCATGCCCATCAGCGACAGGCCCATGGTCAGCCCTGCAGCGAGCGCCGACCACCATAGCGCAGCGATACTGCGTTCAAGTTCCTGATCGCCTTGGGAGCGGATGATTTCATGCAGAACCGCCGCGCGGGGCGGCTGGCTTTTCTCGACTTCGTGTTGCTCTTTGGCCGAGAGATCGGGGGTCTTGCCGTCGGTGGGCGTGGTCATGGCGTGGGAACCGGTGGGGGGCGATTTAGCTACGACATTCGCCGCTGACAGCTGTTCACTGACCCAGTGAATCTTCAGCGATAACAGAATCGCCATCGCGGGCAGGCCCGCTCCCACAGGGATCGCCGTGCCTGTGGGATCGAGCCTGCTCGCGAAGAATGCGCCGCCAATCTTATTGGACGGCCTCGTCATCCTTGAACTGGTCTTTCACATATCTGATCTCGGTCCGCCCGTGCGGTGCCGGCAAGCCGTCTTCACCGAGGTTGACGAAAACCATCTTCTCGACAGTCAGAATGCTCTTGCGGGTGATCTTGTTGCGTACTTCGCAGGTCAGGGTGATCGAGGTGCGGCCGAACTCGGTGGCAGTGATGCCCAGTTCGATGATGTCGCCCTGGCGCGAGGCGCTGACGAAGTTGATTTCAGAAATGTACTTGGTAACCACGCGCTGATTGCCCAACTGGACGATGGCGTAGATCGCTGCTTCCTCGTCGATCCAGCGCAGCAGACTGCCGCCGAACAGGGTGCCGTTAGGGTTGAGGTCTTCGGGTTTTACCCATTTGCGGGTGTGGAAATTCATGGGGGGCTCCAAGGTCGAGGCATTTGAGCGAAAGGGTTCTGGCCCCAGCTTCAAGTTTTAAGCTACAAGCTGCAAGTAAAAGCGGATTCGCTGTGACTTGCCGCTTGTAGCTTGCCGCTTGCCACTAGCCGGGCGAAGAAAGCTATAATCGCCACCGATTCAGAACGGCTAATACCGTTTTCCCGCCACCTGTCCGAGGGGCGCTGCAGCAGGTTCAACCTGTCAGGCTCGGATGGGGCGTTGACTGGCCTAGGCCGGACACTAAACGCACAACGGCGCCCATTCGCATACATTACGAATGGAGGCTCTTCATGAGCGCTGTTATCACGCCTGCAGATTTTAACGATTACAAAGTTGCCGACATGTCCCTGGCTGCCTGGGGCCGTCGCGAAACCATCATCGCCGAATCGGAAATGCCGGCTCTGATGGGTCTGCGTCGCAAGTACTCCGGCGAACAGCCGTTGAAAGGCGCGAAGATTCTCGGCTGCATCCACATGACCATTCAGACTGCCGTGCTGATCGAAACCCTGGTTGCCCTGGGTGCCGAAGTACGCTGGTCGTCCTGCAACATTTTCTCGACTCAGGATCAGGCTGCTGCCGCTATCGCTGCTGCCGGCATCCCGGTTTTCGCCTGGAAAGGCGAAACTGAAGAAGAGTACGAGTGGTGCCTGGAGCAGACCATCCTGAAAGATGGCCAGCCATGGGACGCCAACATGATCCTCGACGACGGCGGCGACCTGACCGAGCTGCTGCACAAGAAATACCCACAGGTTCTGGATCGCGTTCACGGCGTGACCGAAGAAACCACCACTGGCGTACACCGTCTGCTGGACATGCTGGCCAAGGGCGAGCTGAAAATCCCGGCCATCAACGTCAACGACTCGGTGACCAAGTCCAAGAACGACAACAAGTACGGCTGCCGTCACAGCCTGAACGACGCGATCAAGCGCGGCACCGACCACCTGCTGTCCGGCAAGCAAGCGCTGGTCATCGGTTACGGTGACGTGGGCAAGGGCTCCGCCCAGTCCCTGCGCCAGGAAGGCATGATCGTTAAAGTGTCCGAAGTCGACCCGATCTGCGCCATGCAGGCTTGCATGGACGGCTACGAGCTGGTTTCGCCGTTCATCGACGGCATCAACGACGGTACCGAAGCGAGCATCGACAAAGCGCTGCTGGGCAAGATCGACCTGATCGTGACCACCACCGGTAACGTCAATGTTTGCGACTCGAACATGCTCAAAGCCCTGAAGAAGCGCGCCGTTGTCTGCAACATCGGTCACTTCGACAACGAAATCGACACCGCTTTCATGCGCAAGAACTGGGCATGGGAAGAAGTGAAGCCGCAGGTACACAAGATTCATCGTACCGGTGCTGGCGCTTTCGACGCTCAGAACGACGACTACCTGATCCTGCTGGCCGAAGGCCGTCTGGTGAACCTGGGCAACGCTACCGGTCACCCGAGCCGCATCATGGACGGTTCGTTCGCCAACCAGGTGCTGGCACAGATCTTCCTGTTCGACCAGAAGTACGCCGACCTGTCGCCAGCCCAGAAAGCCGAGCGCCTGACCGTTGAAGTACTGCCGAAGAAACTCGACGAAGAAGTGGCCCTGGAAATGGTTCGCGGCTTCGGCGGCGTGGTCACTCAACTGACCAAGCAACAGGCTGACTACATCGGCGTTACCGTCGAAGGCCCGTTCAAGCCGCACGCTTACCGCTACTAAGTTTAGAGCAGCTGCGAGCATCCAGCTTCAAGCGGCAAGCGAGGTCAAAAGCCGGACTTGCCGTGCAAAGCGTGAGGCTCTGCCCCTATTTCAAAACAGTTTCAGGCAGCAGGCTCCAGGCACAAGAGACAAGCGCACCTCCGCTTCTCTTGCAGCTTGAAGCTTGCCGCTTGTAGCTGGAGGTTTCCTCCATGTCCCAAGACCGTCGCTACAGCTTCGAGTTCTTTCCGACCAAGACCGATGCTGGGCATGAAAAACTGCTCGCCACTGCCCGTCAGTTGGCCACCTACAACCCTGACTTCTTTTCCTGCACCTATGGCGCTGGTGGTTCGACGCGTGATCGCACCCTCAACACCGTTTTGCAGCTGGAAAGCGAAGTCAAAGTACCGGCCGCACCGCACCTGTCGTGCGTCGGCGACAGCAAGGGCGATTTGCGCGGCCTGCTGAACGAGTACAAGGCTGCCGGCATCAAGCGCATTGTTGCCCTGCGTGGCGACTTGCCGTCCGGCATGGGCATGACCAGCGGTGAGCTGCGTCACGCCAATGAACTGGTTGAATTCATTCGTGAAGAAACCGGCGACCATTTCCACATCGAAGTCGCCGCTTACCCGGAGATGCATCCGCAAGCGCGCAATTACGAAGACGATCTCGCCAACTTCGTGCGCAAGGCTCGCGCCGGCGCCGACAGCGCGATCACCCAGTACTTCTTCAACGCCGACAGCTACTTCTACTTCGTCGACCGTTTGCAGGCGCTGGGCGTGGATATTCCGGTGGTGCCGGGGATCATGCCGATCACCAACTACAGCAAACTCGCGCGCTTCTCCGATGCCTGCGGTGCGGAAATCCCGCGCTGGATTCGCAAGCAGCTGGAAGCCTATGGCGATGACACTCAAAGCATTCAGCGCTTTGGTGAGCAAGTCGTCAGCGAGATGTGCGAACGCCTGTTGCAGGGCGGCGCACCGGGGCTGCACTTCTATTCCATGAACCAGGCTGAACCTAGTCTGGCGATCTGGAATAACCTGAAGTTGCCGCGTTGAAGCAGCTACAAGCTTCAAGCTGAAAGCTACAAGCCAGATCAAAAGATCGCAGCCTGCGGCAGCTCATGCATTGGGATTCAGTTCTCCCTGCAGAAGCTGCCAAAGGCTGCGATTTTTTGCTTTTAAAGGCCCGAGGCAGAGCTTGTAGAGGCCGTTTCTGGCTCTTTATGGTTTCTCGTCGTAATCTCAAGCCATGCCTTTGATCACGCAACTATTCGCCGTGCTGGTTTTTGCTTGCCTAAGCTTCGCCGCTCGGGGCGAGAAGCTGCGTATTGTCACCGAGCCATGGGCGCCTTACGTCTATGAAGAGAACGGTAAAAAGCTCGGACTGGACTACGAAACCACCGCCATTGTGTTCAAGCGCCTGGGCATAGAAGTCGAATGGCAGTTCCTGCCGTGGAAACGCTGCCTGTCGATGCTGGAAACCGGCCAGGCCGACGGCGCGCTGGATATTTTTCACAGTGACGAGCGCGACGCCACCCTGCTCTACCCCAGCGAGCCGCTGTCGGATGTCGAGTTCGTGATGTTCTACGCCAACGACCGCCCCCACCCGTTCACCAGGCTCGACGAGCTCAAAGGCCTGACCATCGGCACTTCCCCGGGTTATCTGTATAGCCCCGAATTCAGCGAATCGACCCTGTTTACCCGCGAGCCTGCGCCGACCCACGAAGCGAACTTCGGCAAACTGGTGCGCGGACGCATCGATTTATTGATCACTGATCGTCGCGTGGGCCAGCATTTGCTCGACGAGTTGAATATTCGCGAGCTGATCAGCCAAAATCCTACGGTTATTAGCCGCCAGAGCCAGTTTCTTGCAGTTCGGCGCAATGCCGGGATGGATTTGCTGGTCCAGCGCTTCGGCGCCGAACTCAAGCGATTCAAGCGCGAACCGGCCTACGCCGAGCTGAGCGCACGCTATGGCGCAGCCCCTGGCCAGGCGGCGCCATTGAGTAGAGCGGCGGCGGACAGCAAAACCGTTGAGCAGCAGGAAAGCAGCGCGCAGTGATTGCTCTGTTATACTCCGGCGTTCCCGCCAGGCTCACGCCCGGACGCCCGGAACCTTAACAGGCCTCTCGACCCGCTACAGCGCAGCTTTCAGCCAGCGCGAGCACTCCAGACGTGTCTTTGGAACCGCAGCAGGACCGGACGGGATTGCGTCCTCTTAAACGTGATTCGCGCCAGGCAAGATTCCCATTGGGCCAAGCCCTAACTAAAACAGGATTACTCATGTCCTTTGCTTCCCTCGGTCTCTCCGAGGCTTTAGTCCGTGCCATCGAAGATGCGGGCTATACCGAGCCTACTCCGGTGCAACAGCGGGCCATTCCCGCCGTGTTGCAAGGTCGCGACCTGATGGTTGCGGCGCAGACAGGTACTGGTAAAACCGGCGGTTTCGCCCTTCCGATCCTGGAGCGGTTGTTCCCCAACGGTCACCCGGACAAATCCCAGCGTCACGGCCCGCGCCAACCGCGCGTACTGGTCCTGACCCCGACCCGCGAACTCGCGGCCCAGGTTCACGAGAGCTTCAAGATCTACGCCCGTGACCTGAAATTCGTCAGCGCCTGCATCTTCGGCGGCGTCGGCACGAACCCACAGGTTCAGGCCATGGCCCGTGGTGTCGACGTGCTGGTGGCGTGCCCGGGTCGTTTGCTCGACCTGTGCGGCCAGGGCAGCGTCGATCTGTCCCACGTTGAAATCCTCGTCCTCGACGAAGCCGACCGCATGCTCGACATGGGCTTCGTGCACGACGTGAAGAAAGTCCTCGCACGCCTGCCGTCCAAGCGTCAGAACCTGCTGTTCTCGGCGACGTTCTCCAAAGACATCACCGACCTTGCCGGCAAGCTGCTGCACAACCCGGAACGCATCGAAGTCACGCCGCCGAACACCACGGTCGAGCGCATCGAACAGCGCGTATTCCGTCTGCCGGCCAGCCACAAGCGTGCGCTGCTGGCTCACCTGATCACCGCCGGCGCGTGGGAACAGGTGCTGGTGTTCACCCGTACCAAGCACGGCGCCAACCGCCTGGCCGAGTACCTCGACAAGCACGGTCTGCCGGCTGTCGCGATTCACGGCAACAAGAGCCAGAACGCTCGCACCAAAGCCCTGGCCGATTTCAAGGCTGGCGAAGTGCGCATTCTGGTTGCCACCGACATCGCCGCGCGCGGTCTGGACATCGACCAGTTGCCACACGTGGTCAACTTCGAACTGCCGAACGTTGATGAAGACTACGTGCACCGTATCGGCCGTACTGGCCGTGCCGGTCGTTCGGGTGAAGCGATCTCGCTGGTCGCACCGGACGAAGAAAAACTGCTGAAAAGCATCGAGCGCATGACCAAGCAGAAAATCGCCGACGGCGACCTGATGGGCTTCGACTCGAGCACCATTGAAGCCGAGAAACCGGAAGTGCGTGAGCGTCCGGACGTGCGCAACCCGCGCAATCCTCGTGGCCCGCGTGGCGACGGTCCGAATGGCGGCGGCGGTGGTCGTAAAGACAAGGGCAAGGAAAAGAGCAAGGAAAAGCCAGCCGGCGAACGCGGCGAGCGTCCTGCCCGTCAGCAAAAGCCTCGCGAAGGCACCCCGGCTCGTGACCAGCGTCCGAGCCAGCCGCCACGTGCTGCTGCTGACCGCGCTCCGGACGAATTCCTCGACGACGACGTGGATAACTTCGGTAACCGCGTTGACTACGTGCCCAAGCCAGCCCCTGCCGGCGGTCGCGGTCGTCGTCCAGGCGCACCGGCCCAGGGCGCAGGCGCAGGTTCGGGCGCACCACGCGGCGGTCAGTCGCAGGGTCGCCAGAACGCTCCGCGCAACACCAACGGCTCGAGCACCGGCACCCCGCCAGCCAAGCGTAGCGGTCCACGCAATGGTGCACCGCGTGACGGTCAGTCGGGTCGTCGCGACGACTCTTCCTCGTCCTCGCGCAACCGCCGCCCGGCCCGTGACGATCAACCACGTACCGAGCCAGCCGTGCAGGCTCCGCGCAGCAATGGCCCGAAGATCATGCACAAGGAATCGAAAGCCGACCGCTTCCCGACACCTGAGCAGCTCGATCAACTGCCAAGCCGCCCACGTGGCGAAAAACCAGCCTTGCTGACTCGCAATCGCTGATTTGATGCCGCAATGAAAAATGCCCCGGTTCACAAGAGCCGGGGCATTTTTTATGGGCAACGCCAACCCTGTACACACCTTCCCCTGTGGGAGCGAGCCTGCTCGCGAAGAGGTCAGCACATCCAATATGGATGCTGGCTGACACTACGCCTTCGCGAGCAGGCTCGCTCCCACAGGGGGATGTGTGTGTGTGGCAGGCAATAAAAAACGCCCCCGGCTGTTCAACCGGGGGCGTTTTTGTGTGGCTGGCGAAAAATTACTTCGCTTTCACGCCTTCAAACGAAACGTACAGCTCGACCGCGTCGGACTTAGGACCCAGGTCTTTCTGCTTGCCGAAATCGGAACGCTTGATGCTGGTGGTGCCTTCGAAGCCGGCACGGTAGCCGCCCCATGGATCCTTGCCTTCACCCAGGAAAGTGGCTTTGACAACCACTGGCTTGGTGACGCCCAAGAGGGTCAGGTCGCCAGTCACGTCAGCGGTGTTCGCGCCGGTGGACTTGACGCTGGTGGAGACGAAAGTCGCTTTGCCAAACTTGCTGGCATTGAGGAAGTCTGCGCTGGCGATGTGTTTGTCGCGTTCGGCGTGATTGGTGAACACGCTGGCGGTGTTGACGTTGAACTCGATCTTGCTGTCTTCAGGCTTGGCCGCGTCGAAGCTGAACTTGCCGTCGATGTCCTTGAAAGTACCGGTGATGAAGCTGTAGCCCAGGTGGCTGATCTTGAAGTCGACGAAGGCGTGCTGGCCTTCTTTATCAACGACATAGTCAGCAGCCATTACGTTGGCGGACAGAACGGCAGAACCGATTGCCAGAGCGGCCAGAGTCTTTTTCAACATGCTTTGTTTTCCTTTGGAGTCGAGGTTGAATTTCAGGCTTTGCGACCGAGCATTCGAGTGAGGGTCGCATCACGATCGATAAAGTGGTGCTTCAATGCTGCCAACGCATGGAGACCGGAAAAAATTACCACCGCCCACGCGAGCCAGAGATGAATCACCCCAGCGGTATCTGCCTGATCCGGTAGCCCGGAAACCAGTGCAGGAACTTCAAACAGGCCAAACACCGGAATACCGACACCGTCTGCGGTGGAAATCAGGTAACCGGCAAGCATCACAGCGAACAGCGCGAGATACAGAAACCCGTGGCCGAATTTAGCGCCGATACGGGTCATGCGACTGTAGCTTTGCAGCGTCGGCGGCGGTGGGCTGATAAAACGCCACAACACCCGCAACACCATCACACCGAGCAGCACCAGACCAATGCTCTTGTGCAGATCCGGCGCGTCTTTGCGCCAGGTGCTGTAGTAATCCAGCCCCACCATCCACAGGCCCAGCGCGAACAGTCCGAAGACCACCAGCGCCACACCCCAGTGCATGAAGATGCTGACCCAACCATAGCGCGAAGAAGAGTTACGTAGCTGCATTGCCCAAATCCTGTGAGAACTGCGAACCAAGACTAGCGAGTTATCTATCGAATTAAAGCGGAAAATTTCGCTTTGAAATATCGAGAAATACGATGAAGAGTCTGAAAGTGGCGTGTTAAGGAAAGATTAAAGGAGAAATTGTGGCGGGATGTTGTTGCCAGGCAATGGAATGGGTATGTCTGAACAGGCCCCTTCGCGAGCAGGCTCGCTCCCACAGGGAATTGCATTGCAGCTGAAGAGCCCGCTCGAATGTGGGAGCGAGCCTGCTCGCGAAAGCGATCTGACAGGCAAAAAAAAGCGCGGCATAAGCGCCGCGCTTCTTCATCACCGCAAGGCTTTACTGCGCCTTGGTCTCGGTTGTTGCCGCAGGCTTGGCTGCTGGCTTCTTCGCCGGTTCAGCCTTTTTCGCCGCAGGTTTGGCCGCTGGTTTCGCCGCTGGCTTTTTCGCTTCGGTTTTCGCCGCAGGTTTCTTCGCTGCTGGCTTGGCCGCGGCTTTTTTCGCAGGCTCGGCTTTTACCGGCGCGGCTGGCTTCGGCGCTTCCACCGGAGCTGGCGCAGGTGATGGAGTTGGCGCCGGCGCTGGGGCCACGGGAGCTGGCTCTGGAGCTTTCACAGGCTCTGGCTTCTTCTCATCATCCGAACCACCGAACAGGTTGCTGAAGAAGTTGCCCTTCTTCGCTGCTACGGCACCTGCCGCGCCCGCCGCTGCTGCGGCCGGGATCACTTTGGCCGGTTCAAATGATTTGCCAGCCGCCAGATCTTCAACCTGGCTGGCCGCACGCTGACCGGTGCGCAGAGCACCTTCCAGAGTGCCCGGGTACAAGGTGTCGGTGTGTTCGCCGGCAAACGCTACGCGCTGCAGCGGACGCTCCCAGACGCGCCAGAACTTGCTGATCTGGCCCGGGCCATAGGCCAGGTACGCGCCGCCCATCGATGGGTCGGTGCTGTAGCGACGGATCTCATAACCGGTGAACGAGCCACGGGCCTGTGGATAAAACGCGTGCAGACGAATCAGCACCTGATCGACCATCTGCTTGTCGCCAAATGCCTGCATCACGCGGGCATTGTCGCCGGACAGGTTGATCACCACGTTGGCGCCGCCCTTCAGCGCGGGCTCGATCCACAACATGCCCAGACCGGTGTTGCTGTAGATCTCGCCGGACATGCGCGACTTGCTTTCCCACACCGGCGTCTTGAACTTCAGCATGATCTGGTCGCGCCAACCGTAGTTGGTGCCCTTGATGGCCCCCAGACGCTGGGCATCCAGTGCCGGGGTCAGCTGAATTTTGTTCAATGCACGCAGCGGCACAGCCAGCACGACGTAATCGGCCTGGTAACCGACGCTGCCAACCTTGACGGTCACGCCGTCCTTATCCTGGCTGATGGCCGACACGGGCGAGTTGGTCTTGATGGTCTTGATCTGTTTGACGAACGCTTGCGCCAGCACCTGGCTGCCGCCGACCAGACGCGAAGCGCGCAGGTCACGGTCGGAGACGCCGCGATACACGCGGTTCTGCTGGGCGAAATACAGCAGCGACAGACGCGAAGGCTCGTCGTAATGGGTGCGGATGTCCTGGTTGATCAACTGACGCGCAGTGGCTGGCAGATTCTGTTTGTCGAGCCAGCTCGACACGGTGATCTGGTCCAGTGCGTGCAGGGTGTTGGTCGCTGCCGGGTTCTGTGGGTCGTCGATCGAGCGCGCCAGATCGTCGAGGGTTTTCTGGTAGCGCTTGAGCGCATCGGCGGTGGCTGGTTGCTTGGTCGCCAGGTCGGCAGCGGAAAAATACTCGCCGTCGATCAGATAACCCGGCGTGCGCACGAATTCCGGTGCAGGCGTGGTGCCGAGCTTGAACGTCGAGACGTACTTGTTCAGTACCGGCTGGGTTTTGTCATTGCCGATCCACTCGCTGGTGGCCATGCCCGAGCGACCGCCCAGGCTTGGTTTGGCTTCGAGCAGCGTGACCTGCCAGCCTTTGTTTTGCAGTTCGTAAGCGGCTGTCAGGCCCGACAGGCCGCCGCCGATCACGATTGCAGTTTTATCCTTGGCCAGCGCCGTAACGCTGAACAGCCCCAACATCACCAGCGCACAGGCGCGCAGCCAACCGACAGACATTCAGCGAACTCCGGAAATACACAGAAAAAAGCAGTTGTGCGGGTCAGACGACCCAAAGAACCGCGAAGAATACGTTAGCCATCAAAACGCCGCCAGCGACGTCTATCGGCTCATACAAAGTAGCTCAATCGACACAATGGGTTGTTCCCGCGCGATGCATTGCATAGGCTTGCGCGATTGTTTGCCCGCGCCTGTCGCGAGCCGCCTCGAGGAGACTGTAAATGGGCCTTAATAATCAGTGGATGCAACGCGATCTCGCGGTGTTGTGGCATCCCTGCACCCAGATGAAAGACCACGAACAACTGCCGCTGATCCCGATCAAGCGCGGCGAAGGCGTCTGGCTCGAAGATTTCGAAGGCAAGCGCTACCTCGACGCGGTCAGCTCGTGGTGGGTCAACGTGTTCGGCCACGCCAACCCGCGGATCAACCAGCGCATCAAGGATCAGGTCGATCAACTGGAGCACGTGATTCTCGCCGGTTTCAGCCATCAACCGGTGATCGAGCTGTCCGAACGTCTGGTGAAGATGACGCCGGAAGGCCTGAACCGGGTGTTCTACGCCGATAACGGTTCGTCCTGCATCGAAGTCGCGCTGAAAATGAGCTTTCACTACTGGCTCAACCGCGGCATGCCCGCCAAAAAACGCTTCGTTACCCTGACCAACAGCTACCACGGCGAAACCATGGCGGCGATGGCGGTCGGCGACGTGCCGCTGTTCACCGAAACCTACAAAGCCCTGCTGATGGACACCATCAAGGTGCCGAGCCCGGATTGCTATGGGCGTCCGCAAGGCATGAGCTGGGAAGAGCACTCGCGCAATATGTTCGCGGCAATGGAACAGACGTTGGCCGAGAACCATGACAGCGTTGCGGCAGTGATCGTCGAGCCACTGATTCAGGGCGCCGGCGGCATGCGCATGTACCACCCGGTGTACCTCAAACTGTTGCGCGAGGCCTGCGACCGTTACGGCTTGCACCTGATCCTCGACGAAATCGCCGTCGGCTTTGGCCGCACCGGGACGATGTTCGCCTGCGAGCAGGCCGGCATTCGTCCGGACTTCCTCTGCCTGTCCAAGGCCCTGACCGGCGGCTACCTGCCGCTGGCCGCGTGCCTGACCACCGACGATGTCTACAGCGCGTTCTACGACGACTATCCAACCCTGCGCGCCTTCCTCCACTCGCACAGCTACACCGGCAACCCGCTGGCGTGTGCGGCGGCGCTGGCGACGCTGGATATCTTCGAGCAGGACAACGTGATCGAGAACAACAAGGCACTCGCCCAGCGCATGGCGTCGGCGACGGCGCACCTGGTCGATCACCCGAACGTCAGCGAAGTGCGTCAGACCGGCATGGTCCTGGCCATCGAGATGGTCAAGGATAAAGCCACCAAGGAGGCCTACCCTTGGCAGGATCGGCGCGGTCTGAAGGTGTTCCAGCATGCGCTGGAGCGTGGCGCGCTGCTGCGTCCGCTCGGCAGCGTGGTGTACTTCCTGCCGCCGTACGTGATCACGCCGGAGCAGATCGACTTCCTCGCCGAAGTCGCCAGCGAAGGCATCGACATCGCCACCCGTGACAGCGTCAGCGTGGCCGTGCCGAAGGATTTCCATCCGGGGTTCCGTGATCCGGGTTGATTCAAAATTTGTGGTGCCTGAACTGCCGCTTTCGCGAGCAGGCTCGCTCCCACCCTGGAATGCATTCCCCTGTGGGAGCGAGCCTGCTCGCGAATGAAACCGACACCGATTCAACTGATTCACATCTTTTCAGAGACCCGAAATGAGACTGTCCCGCTTCTTTATCGATGCCCCGCTAAGCACCGGCCAACACGAACTGCCGGAAGCGCAGGCACATTACATCAGCCGCGTGCTGCGCATGGCCGAGGGCGATGCGGTGCAGATGTTCGACGGTTCCGGCCATGAGTTTCGCGGTTCCTTGCTGGAAGTCGGCAAGAAACGCGTGGTGGTGCAGATCGACGAGCAGTTCGCCGGACAGATCGAATCACCGCTGCAAATCCATCTCGGCCAGGGCTTGTCCCGCGGCGAGCGGATGGACTGGGCGATCCAGAAAGCCACCGAACTGGGCGTCAATGAAATCACGCCGATCTTCAGCGATCGCTGTGAAGTTCGCCTCAAAGACGAGCGCGCTGACAAACGCCTGCAGCATTGGCGTCAGGTGGCCATCAGCGCATGTGAGCAATGTGGTCGTTCGCGGGTCCCGGTGATTCACCCACCGGTACTGCTGGCAGACTGGATCAAGCAGACCGAAGCCGAGTTGAAACTGGTGCTGCACCCGGTGGCCGAGCCGCTGGTGAGCCATGCCAAACCTTCGACACTGGCGTTTCTGATCGGGCCGGAGGGTGGCTTGTCCGAGGCCGAGGTCGAGCAGGCCAAGGGCAATGGTTTTCATGCTGCGCGCCTGGGTCCGCGCGTGTTGCGTACCGAGACGGCGCCGGTGGTTGCGTTGGCGGTGGCACAACAGTTGTGGGGTGATTTCTAGGTCCCCATCGCTGGCAAGCCAGCTCCCACAGGGTTCAGTGTTGTTCACAAATGTTGTGGCCAACAACGCACCTGTGGGAGCTGGCTTGCCAGCGATTAGCCGCGCCTCGGTCTACAAGACGTAAAACATAATCGCGATAAAGTGCAGCAGGCTCCCGGCAATCACAAACAAATGCCAGATCCCGTGGGCATGCCGCAGACGATGATCCAGGGCAAAAAAGATAATCCCCACGGTGTACAAAACTCCGCCCGTCGCCAGCCACGCGAAACCCGTCGCGCCTAACGCCGCCAGTAACGGCTTGACTGCCACCAGCACGATCCAGCCCATCACCGCATAGATCACGATGGACAGAATCCGCGCCTCGGAACGCGGTTTGATCTCTTGCAGAATGCCGATCAGCGCCAGCCCCCAGACAATCCCGAACAGCGTCCAGCCCCACACCCCGCGCAAGGTCACCAGGCAAAACGGCGTGTAGCTGCCGGCGATCAGCAGATAGATCGAGAAGTGATCGACCTTCTTCATGATCTCTTTCTTGCGCCCGCGCACGCTGTGGTACACGGTCGATGCGCTGTACAACACCAGCAGGGTAAACGCGTAAATCGCCACACTGACGATCTTCCATGGACTGCCATCGAGGCAGGCGATGACCAGCATCCACACACCACCGATAAAAGCCGCCACTGCCCCGACCAGATGCGTCCAGGCGTTCAATCGTTCTCCGTGATACATCTATTGCTCACCTCAAAATTCATTACCGCAGTGCGCAAGGCTCGGGCCTTGAGCATAAAAGCGCAATGTTTCTGTTCAACATGAATCCGCGTAGGAGCTACTGCAGGCTGCGATCTTTTGATCTTCAAAAGCAAAAGATCGCAGCCTGCGGCAGCTCCTACAAAGGGCCGCGTTTACCGTGCACAATCGGCCGATACCAAAAAGAGTCCGCGCCATGCTGATCGACGAAGAGTTGACCCTGAAAAAACTCGAGGTGTTCCTCGCTTTCATGCGCACCGGCAATCTCGCCCGTGCCGCTGCCGAGTTGCAAACCAGCAACGTCAGCGTGCACCGCGCGATTCACTCGCTGGAAAACGCCCTGCGCTGCCCGCTGTTCAAACACGAAGGCCGCAACCTGACGCCGCTGGAAAGCGCCTATGTACTGGAGGAACGCGCGCAGAAGCTGATCCAGGACGTGGTCGAAAGCGTACGCCTGACCCGCGAGGCCGCCGGGTTCTCCGCCGAACGCTTCAAGCTCGGCTCGCTGTATTCACTGACCGTGAAAACCGTGCCGCAACTGATCATGGGCCTGAAGATCCGCCGCAGCGAACTCAACATCGACCTGATTCTTGGCTCGAACATCGACCTGCTCTACAAGCTGAAAAACATGGAAGTCGACGCGATTCTGGTGTCGCTGGACGACAGCATCAACGACCCGGATTGCGAGCAGATTGCGCTGTTCTCCGATGACATTTTCCTCGCCACTCCTGCCGATTCAAGATTTGCCCAGCGCAGTGAAGTTGATCTGGCGGACGTACGCGATGAAACCTTCATCACCTTGACCCAGGGATTCGCGACCCATCAGGACGGCAATCGGGTGTTCAGGCAGGCGGGGTTCGAGCCGAAGGTGGCGATGCAGGTGAATGACATCTTCACGCTGCTGAGCATGGTCAGTTCCGGGGTGGGTTATGCATTGCTGCCGGGGCGGATTGCGGCGGTGTACGAGAACCGGGTAAAGCTGATTCCGTTGCAGGAAAAGTATCGGTTGCAGCAGCACATCGGCGTAGTGTTTTTGAAGGCCAAGGAGCGCGATCCGAATTTGCTCGCGTTGTTGGCGGAGTGTCGGATGTATGCCAATCGCCAGACGGCGGTGTGATTGGAAGCAGATCAAGATCAAGAGCTACCCCCTCACCCCAGCCCTCTCCCCCAAGGGGGCGAGGGGGAAAGGGAGCAGATCGGGGGCTTTCAGAACCGGAGTTCGACACAGAAATTTCAGGACGGTGTATAACGCCAAAAACTACTCGTTCAGTCCCCTCTCCCTCCGGGCGGTCCGACGTTTCGGGAGGGTTAGGGTTTGCTTTTCAGGCGGCCGTTAACCCACCAACCCCCGCATCACCAAAAACAACACCGAAGGCCCAAGCAAACACCCAAGCGCGGTATAGAACGCCGCCGTCAGGCAACCGTAAGGCACCAGTTTCGGATCCGTCGCCGCCAGCCCGCCAGCCACGCCACTGGAAGTGCCCATCAACCCGCCGAAGATCACCGCACTGCGCGGGTTGTTCAAGCCGATCATCAGCGCTACGAACGGTGTCATCACCATCACCAGAATGGCCTTGATCAACCCCGCAGCAATCGACAGCGCCATGACTTCAGAACTGGCACCAATCGCCGCACCGGTCACCGGGCCGACAATGTAAGTCACCGCCCCCGCGCCGATGGTGGTCAGGCTCACAGCATCGGTATAACCGAATGCCATCGCCACACCTACACCGGCGACAAACGACGTGCCCACCCCGACAAACAGCGCCAGTACACCGACAAACCCGGCCCGCTTGAGCTCTTCAACACTCACGCCGAACGCCGTGGCAACGATGGCGAAATCGCGCAGCATCGCTCCGCCCAGCAAACCGATACCGGACAACAGTGGAATATCCACCACGCCTTTCTGCCCACCGGTCAGCGCACCGCCAACGTAGGACAACACCAGCCCGAGCAGAATGGCAATCGCCGAACCGTGCAACCGGCCCTTGGTGAAGGTGTTGGACATCCAGTAGGACACCCACATGGTCAGGCCTACAATCAGGAAACCGCTGATCAGGCCGTAACCGGTGATGACTTTCATCAATGATTCGTACATGGCGATCACCCCACAGTCTTGGGTGGAATGACGGCGGTCGACTCCTTGTTACCAAGGCGTACCAGCACCGGCACCATGGCAAACGCAATCACCACAGCCAGCGTCCCCGCCAGAATCGCCATCGGCCCACCCTTCAGTGCGCCGTAAACGTTTTGCTGCGCCGCCATGGCGACCACGATCGGAATGTAGATCGCACTCCAGAACCCGACTCCCTGTTCAGTCTTGCCCTTGAGCCAGCCGGTTTTGTTCAGATAACTGCCCAGGCCGATCAACAGCAGCATCGCAATGCCGACGCCGCCGACGTTGGCCGGTACGCCGATCAGCTTGCCGAGCAGTTCACCGACCCAGATACCCACCAGCGTACAAAAGGCGAGAAACGCCACACCGTAAATAATCATTGTTGTAGTCCTCAAAGTGCATCGTCGAATGTTGTTTTTGTTGTTCGAAGCTTGAGTCGGCGTTTTAGGTTCGGCGGCTTCCCTCCTCACGCAACAGCGCCTGCAAGGTGTCGAGGCGAGCACTGTCGAAGGCAGTGACAGTGCCTGATTCAAACACCCGGCGCGCCAGCCCGGTCAGCACAGCACCAGGCGGCAGTTCGATCTGTAGCCGTACGCCGCGCTCGTAGGCGCTTTGCACGGTGCCGCGCCAGTCCACTACGCGGCACATGTTGAAAGCGAGGTCGTCGCGCAGGGCATCGACCTTAGTCACCGGGCGCGCCCGGCTGCCACTCAGGTAAGCGATTTGCGGAGTTTGCAGTTGTATTTTGGCGAAGGCTTCAGCGAGGGCCTGAGCCGGTTGATCCAGCAGAGGACAATGCGACGGCACGCTGACCGCCAGACGTTTCGCCAGCCCTGCGCCACGACTGCGCGCCAGTTCGGCAACCGCTTGCATCGCCTTGTCACTGCCAGCAATGACCACTTGGTTATCGGCGTTGATGTTGGCCAGATAAACCGGCGTTTCGGCGCTGTGAACCTGCACCAGCAACGCTTCGACTGTGGACAACTGCAAGCCGATAATCGCGGTCATGCCAAAGCCCTGTGGATAAGCCTGCTGCATCAACTCACCGCGCAGGCTGACCAGATGCAGTGCATCGCTGAAGCTCAAGGCACCCGCCACCACCGCTGCCGGGTAAGCGCCGATGGACAAACCTGCGACGTAATCCGCCGTCAGTCCGTGCTGCAGCAGTTGCCGCGAAGCGGCTGTGCCTGCGATCAACAGACACAACTGAACCGCCCTTGTCGTGCGCAACGCTTCGGCAGAGTCGAGCAGCAACACGTTTTCGCCGAGCACATCGCTGGCCTCGACCAAGGTTTCCCGAGGCAACCGCTGGAGCATGCCCGGTTGCTGGGCGCCTTGGCCTGGGAACACCAAAAGGCTGCTCACGCTGCCTGCTCCTGCACATTCCATGGATCTGCCACCAGACACGCCTGATGGGCGTTTTTCAGCAGCACCCGCGCTGAGGGGCCAGCCCATTCGCGCAGAGCCACCGCGCCGAATGGCGTCTGCAATTGCATGTCGACCCGGCAGGCTGCCTGATCGAAAAGCGCTACCAGTTCGCGCGCCTGATTACGCGCCAACAGGTGCGGCGTACGCAGGATCAGATCGAGATCGCTGCCCTCATGCATCGCCGCAAAGCCACTGGCCAGTTCAAACCCGGCACTGCCACTGACGCCCCAGACCCAACCGCAATCATCGAGCATCGGCCGCAACTGTTCGAGCGCGCGCAGGGCCGGCACGTCGCGATCACTGTCGACATGACAAAGCGCTTCCGGACTGACCCGACAGGCAATCGAATCGACTGCCATGAACGCCGCCAACCGCTGCTCGCGCAAAACACCGCGCACGCCAACGGCAACAAAACCATCAGCGCTCATTGCCCGGCGCACCACCACCGGTTGCCCGACCCTGAGCGATTCAACCGCCCACTGCGGCGCATCCACCGGCAACTGCGCAGGCGTCATGCCCCAGAGCAGGTCGTGGGCCAGAGGCATGTTCACCACTGCGCCCTCAGCAGTTCGCGCACGCGGCTGGAAGCTTCACGATTGTTCGCACCGAGACGACCGCTCAGATCATTGCTGCTGACATCGTTGATCGCTTGGGTCAGGCATTCAGTCACCCGAGCCAGATCCTCGACTGTCGGCTGTTCGATCTGCTGCACCGACAGGGTTTCCCAGAGCAAGCCGAGGCTGGCATAGCTGTCGATGTCATAAGCCATCGGCGGCACGCTGGCGGCCAGTGCTTCGAGTTCTTCGACACTGCGCAACGTGACCCGCGCCGCCGACGCCTTGCCCATCGCGTGCACCATCACGCCGGGATCGCGCAGGGCAATCAAACGGTTGGCCTGATAACCGTGGGCAAGGAACGCCCCGGACATCGCTTTGCCCACCAGAAGCCCAATCACCGGGTGCCCGGCCAAACGTGCGCGGGCATAACTGTCCGCAGCACCGGCCAAAGCCTGATGAATGCCCAGCGCTTCTTCGCGACGACCATAGGCCTGGCTTGGTACATCGACGATGGCGATCAGTGCGCGTTTCTGTGATTTGTCGCGGTCAGCAGTGATCGCGTCATCCACAGCCTTGGCCAAACCCCAGCCTTCCAACAGCCCGACTTCACCGTTTCGAGCACGGGGAAAACGATTGTCCGGGTCAGCGACCACGGCGATAAAACGCCCGAGTTGGCCATCGGCAACTTTCAACGATGACGGCAACCCTTCGACCTCTACGGCGCCAGCGCTCAACGCGTTGAACCAGTTCAAACCGCGCACGGAATAGCTACTCATGAGCGCTCTCCTTGATACAGATCGCGAACCACCGAAGGCTCGATTTGCTTGTCAGTGTCGAGGCTGGCCAGACGCTGCAGGAACCACTCGGCGCGCTGACTGCGCGGTTGCGTCGGCAATCCTTGCTGCAGTAATTCGCCGACCTGCTGACGAATCTGCGCCACATCATCGGCGACATAACGATCCACCAACCCACTGGCGAAACGCTGCTCGCCACCGGTCAGGCTCCAGATAAATGGCCGGTCGCGTGAGTCGTATTCTTCGATCCCGGCTTCCTGCTCGATCACTTGCGGGCCGTTCAGGCCAAGGCGTGCTTCCTGAGTCACCAGCAGATAGCTGCACAGCGCCGCGGCAATCGACATGCCGCCAAAGCAACCCACGCTGCCCGCCACCACACCGACGACCGGTTGGTACTGCTGCAAATCGACAATTGCCGCGTGAATATCGGCAATCGCCGCCAAACCGAGATTGGCTTCCTGCAAACGCACGCCACCGGTTTCCAGCAGCAATATGGCGCGGGTCGGGATGCCTTTGCGGTTGTCCTCGGCGGCCAGTTCCAGCGCGCCGGCGATCTTCGCCCCGCCGACTTCGCCGAGGCTGCCGCCCTGAAACGCGCCTTCGATGGCGGCGATCACCACCGGCAGCCCATCGACGCTGCCCTTGGCGATCACCACGCCGTCATCGGCCTGCGGCACCACGCCCTGGCGTTCAAGCCATGGCGACATGACGCGCTGGAACGGGTCAAGCAATTCGCGGAAGGTGCCGGCATCGAGCAAGACTTTCGCCCGTTGCCGCGCGCCGAGTTCAACGAAGCTGTGTTTGTGCAAAAGCGCTGCGCTGTCAGTCATGGCCGATCTCCTCGAAACCTTGCTCCAGACGCAACCGCACCACACCCGGCGTCGCGCCGAAATCGTGGATATCGATGGCCATGGCGGGCGGCGTGGTGCCGTCGAACATCCGCGCAAACAAGTGCTGCCAGCGCTGCTGCGCGCCGTTGACCGAGGTCTGCACGTTGATCGTCAACTTGCCGGCCAGTCCCGGTTCGATCAGCACTTCCAGGTCGCCCGAGCCAACACAACCGACCAGCGCGCGACCGCGTGGCGGCGGCCCGGCGGGGAATTCAAACGATAGGGTTTCCATCAAAACGCTCCCTGAAAGAGGCCGTCGCGCTCGATTCGGTCGAGCAGTAGCGTGGCGGCGAGCAAGTCGGCGGCGCCACCGGGCGAGGCATTCAATGCGATGAGTTGTTGATCCAGTTCGTGCAGTCGACGGCGGCCGGTGAGGCTGGCGCTACCGCCGGCATCCAGCACCGCTTGCGCGCCTTCCTGCATGGCTTGCAAACCCGCTTCGCCGGCGCGATACAGCACGCAGGTGTCGGCCAGGTCAGTCATGATCGCCAGCAAGGCGTCGAGCCGGGCGTTCTGTTCGCCGTGACCACGGGCGCGACTGCTTTTGAGTTGCGGCAAGCCGCGTTGCAGCACCGACGGAAAACCCAGTTGCGCTTCTTCGCGAGCACCGCGTGCGCCGTACCGCAGTGCGACTTGCGCGCCGTGACTTAGCGGGCGCGGTGCATAGCGATCATCGAGCAGCGCCAGACGTGCGGCCCTGACGCAAACAGCACCGGCCTTGCTGGATTTCGCGTCCAGTGCCGCCGCTGTCACGATCAGGCCCAACGCCCAGATCGCGCCGCGATGGGTATTCACGCCGTGAGTGGTTGCGAGCATCGCTTGCTCGCCTTCACGGCCAATCCGCCCAACCGCTTCGCGCAACGGCAAAGCGACTTCGCCGATGTCGACAGCCGCTTCGGCCATTTCCTTGAACGCTGGCCACAACGACAGCGCCGAAGCGTGCATCAGGCCCAGGTGCAGATCGGTATGCGCGCCGTTGCCACGACGATCCACCAGTGCCGGTTTCGGTGACAGATCCGCTTCGTCGATCAATGCGTCGACCGCCAGATCCGCCAGTCGCTCGGCCAGGCTCAGAGGTTTCGTTTGCAGGTTGAATGCGTGCATTACCAGCTCCTGAACTTGGCGGGCGGGTTGTAGAGGCCGCCGGACCACTCGACCAGATCGGCCACGCTCTTCGCCGCCAGCAGTTCGCGGGTGGCGTCGGTGCGGCGGATGCCGAGGTCTTCGGGCAAGGCGATCAGGCCTTCGCGGCGCATGCGCTCGGTGTCTTTGGGGTTGTGGCGCAGGCCAATGGCGGTGACGCCCGCAACGGCTGCGATCATCGCTTGGCGCTCTTCCAGCGAACGCGCTTTATAGAGGTAAGCGATGCCCTCTTCGGTCAGCAGGTGGGTCACGTCGTCGCCGTAAATCATGATCGGCGCCAGCGGCATGCCGCTCTTCTTCGCCACTTCCACCGCATCGAGGGTTTCGACGAAGGTCGGTTTGCCGCCCTCCTGGAACGTCTCGACCATTTGCACCACGAGTTTCTTGCCGCGTTCGAGCATCGGTTGCGGCGAGTCGTCGTGGCGCATATCGAGCCATGCAGGCGTGCCGTGGCGGCGGCCACGCGGGTCGTGGCCCATGTTCGGTGCGCCACCGAAACCGGCGAGTCGGCCACGGGTAACGGTGGAAGAATGGCCGTCTCCATCGACCTGCAACGTCGCGCCGATAAACAGATCCACCGCGTACTGCCCGGCCAGTTGGCAGAACATCCGGTTGGAACGCAGCGAGCCGTCGCGGCCGGTGAAGAACACGTCGGGGCGCGCGGCGATGTAGTTTTCCATGCCCAGTTCGGTGCCGAAGCAATGCACGCTTTCAACCCAGCCACTTTCAATCGCCGGGATCAGCGTCGGGTGCGGGTTGAGCGTCCAGTTGCGGCAGATCTTGCCCTTGAGGCCAAGGGATTCGCCGTAGGTCGGCAGGATCAGTTCGATGGCCGCAGTGTTGAAACCGATGCCGTGGTTGAGCGACTGCACGTTGTGTTTTTCGTAGATACCGCGGATCGCCATCATCGCCATCAACACGTGCACAGGCTTGATGTGGCGTGGGTCGCGGGTGAACAGCGGCTCAATGTAGAACGGCTTGTCGGCCACCACCACAAAATCGACCCATGACGCCGGAATGTCCACGCGGGGCAGTTCGCTGACGTCGTCGACCAGTTGATTGACCTGGACGATGACGATGCCGTCACTGAACGCCGCCGGTTCGATCAGCGCCGGGGTGTCTTCGGTGCTTGGGCCGGTATAGATGTTGCCGGCTCGGTCGGCCATGAACCCGGCCGAGAGCACGACGTTGGGGATCAGGTCCACCACCAGCCGTGCGTAGAGTTCGATGTAGGTGTGGATCGCGCCGACTTCCAGCAACCCGTCCTCAAGCAACTGGCTGATGCGCAGGCTCTGGGTGCCGGCGAAGGAGAAATCCAGCTTGCGAGCGATGCCGCGTTCGAACAGGTCGAGGTGCTCGGAGCGGCCGACGCTGGGCATGATCATGTGCAGGTCGTGGAGCGTCTCGGGATCAGCCTTGGCGAGAGAGCGAGAGAGGAAGTCCGCCTGCTTCTGGTTATTGCCCTCCAGCACTACACGGTCGCCCGGCAGGATCAACGCCTCAAGCGCCGCGACGATCTTGTCGGTGGGCAACACCACACCGTCGGCCAGCCCACGCACCTTGTCGAGACGGCGCTGCTTCTCATCGCGCCGCCGCGTCCAGCGCGAGTCGGGGGAAATTGTTGTTGTCATGCTCACTCCACGGGGTTCGCTGTCGTGGAGCTAAGTTAGGCGTGTGAGTGGGGGGGCATCAATCAAGCAGGGTGGTGAAACGTTACGCTGAGCGTAACGTTCACTGCCGCCTTCGCGAGCAGGCTCGCTCCCACAGGGGATCTCTATCGTCCGCAAAAACCGGGGGCACTGAAGATCAACTGTGGGAGCGAGCCTGCTCGCGAAGAGGCCAGCCAAAGCAGCGTAAGTTCTGGATAAGTCCGCCGATGAGTCAGGGGGTTGGCCGGTAGGAAGTTGCTGATGCCACTGGCCCCATCGCTGACAAGCCAGCTCCCACAGGGTTTTGTGTGGTTCACAAGATTCGGATACAACCCGGACACTGTGGGAGCTGGCTTGCCAGCGATGGGGCCAGTGCAATCAGTGAAAGCTCTGGATCAATCCGTAGGCACTAACCTGTCCAGCACCCGATTAACCGCCAGCTCCGCCAGCATCACCACTTGAGCAATGCCTTGCAGGGTTTTGCGGTGGGTGCCTTCGACCATCGCCACATGGTTGTGCAGCATGACGGTGGCCGAGCCGAGTGTTTCGCTGGCATCTGCCAGGAGAGACTCGGTATCAGCTTCGGGGTCGGTCATGTACAGCTTGTTGGGCTTGTAGGGTGCGGCCATGATTTCGGCGGTCGGTGGGCCGAGGTAATGGTCGAGGGCGCGCTCGGCGGCTTCGTGAAATTTCTTGGAATCGGACGATTCGTAGGGGGATGCCGGGTCTGTGACCGGCGGGTTAGGCGTTGGTTTAATCATCTTCAGGTTCCGGAATAAAGCTGGAACCGCTTCTCTGCTAAAAGAAGGGGTGGCAGCTGAACGCAGGTTAGCAGACCGGGGAACCTAAGGAAGCCGGCGCGCCGAAGCGCCCTGCGCACAGCCGCCATCGAACTCAGGCGTTGAGCCTGACTGATGATGTGTGTGCACCCTTAGATTAACCACGGGCTGCTAAACCCGATCACTGCGAATCAGTGACCCGATCCAAGTTACGCAGCCAGCCCTGGGCGCACAAGCCGGCGGATTCTGGTGCATGCGTAGGCAGCGGCGCAAGGATTTGTAGGCTCCCGGGCGTAACACCGAGTGTCTTTAAACATCAGCGCCGGAAAGGGTTTATTGCACTACAGAAGTTGCGGATTTGCCTGTCGGCATCTGGCCACGCGACTGGCCTCATCGCTGGCTTGCCAGCGATAGGGCCATTCAGAGCACCACAAATGCTGGATCAATGGACAAGCCCCGCCTCCACCAACAACTGCTCAAGTGCCAACAAATCCGGCACCTTCGCCACCTGCTCCCCCACCTGCACCGCTGCCTGCTCCAGCGCACACAACGGCACATCGACGTAACTCAACTGACTGTCGAGTTTGTAAGACCGAGGAATCCCCTGCACCAGCAGCGCAATGAACTTCAGCTCCGGCAACCCGCCCAGCGCATTGAGAATCACGATCCGCGCCCGCTCGCCAATCACGATTTTTTGCCCGCAGGCGGACTCAAAACTCAACAACGGAATCTGCCGCTCGCGCCACGTCACGCGCCCCAGATACCACGGTGGCGTATCCAGATCGAAGGCGCTGGCCTGATAGTCGATCAGCTCCGCGACTGCCACGTTCGGCAGGATCAAATTGCGATCCGCCAGCGGCAGCAGCAGCCCGGTAAGTTGGCTGGTGCGCGGGTTGTGCCGGCGCTCATGCATGTTTCTTGCTCCAGTGGGCAATGCTTTCGAGCAGCACCGATTCCTGGTACGGCTTGCCGAGGTAGTCGTTGACGCCGATGGCCATGGCGCGGTCGCGGTGTTTCTGCCCGGTGCGCGAGGTGATCATGATGATCGGCAGGTGTTGCAGGCGTTCGTCGTTGCGTACCTGGGTCGCCACTTCGAAACCGTCCATGCGCGGCATTTCGATGTCGAGCAGCATCAGGTCGGGCATGTGTTCTTCGAGCAGGAGCATGGCGTCGACGCCATCCTTGGCGGTCAGTACGTTCATGCCGTGGCGCTCAAGCAAACGGCTGGTGACCTTGCGTACCGTCACCGAGTCGTCGACCACCATCACCAGCAGCGGTTTCTGCGACTCGCTGTCGATTTCCGGGCGCGTCGGATGCTGCGTAACGCGCGCCTGCATCGCGCGGATCGGCGCGAGCAAATCAAGAATCAACACGACCCGACCATCACCGAGAATCGTCGCGCCGGACACGCCCTGCACCGCCGCGAACTGCGCGCCGAGGCTCTTCACCACAATCTCGCGAGTACCCGCCATGGCATCAACCTGCACCGCAATGTGCCGGTCGTTGTAATGCACCAGCAGCACCGGCAATGGCAGATTCTGGCCGAGCAGTTTCGGCCGTGGCGCGGTTTTCAGCAGTTCGCCCAGATAGCACAACTCATAGCGTTGGCCGCCGTACTGATAGCTCGGCGGGTCGAGACGGAAATGTCCTTCGAGGTCATTCGGCAAGACACGGACGATGCCTTCAATGGTGTTCAGCGGAATCGCGTATTGATCCTCTGCGCACTGCACCATCAACGCGCGATTGACGGACACCGTGAACGGCAAACGGATGCGGAAGTGCACGCCCTGCCCCGGCACCGAGTCGATGCTCATGCTGCCGCCCAGTTGGCGGACCTCCTCGTGAACCACGTCCATGCCGACGCCACGCCCGGAAATCTGGGTAATTTTTTCGGCGGTGGAAAACCCCGGCTGAAGGATGAACTGCAACACATCGCGGTCGCTGATCTCGGCGTTGGGGGCCAGCAAGCCGCGCTTTATCGCCTTGCGCCGCACGGCTTCCAGCGGCACACCCGCGCCATCGTCGCGAATGTCGAAAACGATGTCGCCACCCTCGCGCGACAGGTCGAGGCTGATTTGTCCTTGCGTCGGTTTCCCGCAGGCCTGGCGTACCTCGGCAGATTCCAGACCATGGTCGACGGCGTTGCGCAGCATGTGTTCCAGCGGCGCGACCATGCGTTCAAGGACGTTGCGGTCCATCTCGCCTTCGGCATTGCCGACGACGAACGCAACGTCCTTGTCCAGCTCTTCAGCCACCTGACGGACGATGCGTTTGAGGCGCGGCAACAGACGTTCGAAAGGCACCATGCGTGTACGCATCAGGCCTTCCTGCAATTCGGTGTTGATCCGTCCCTGTTGTTGCAGCAGGTTCTCGGCGTCGTGGTTGCGTCGGTCGAGGGTTTCCTTGAGGTCGAGCAAGTCCGAGGCGGATTCGAACAGCGCTCGCGACAATTGCTGCAACTGCGAATGACGGTCCATTTCCAGCGGATCGAATTCTTCATAGCCAAGACGCTCGGCATCGACCTGCTGCCGGCTGAGAATCCGTCCCTGGGTTTCGGTGTCGAGGCGACGCAGTTGATCGCGCATACGCTCGATGGTGGTTTCCATCTCGTTGAGCGCTATCTGCGCGTCGTTGACTTGCTGTTCGATACGCCCGCGGAAAATCGAGGTTTCCCCGGCCAGGTTGACCAGTTCGTCGAGCAGTTCGGCGGAGACCTTGACCATGTCAGCGCTGGCGTCGACGGCAGGTGGCGCGGTCTCACTCTTGACCGCAAGCGGCACCGGCGGCGGGGTTTCCAGCGCCGCTGGATGACTGAAATTGCGAATCGCATTGATCAGCCGATCCGCCGGCGGGCACGGTTGCCCGGCGCGCACGGCATCGAGCATTTGCGCCAGTCGGTCGTGGCCGCGCTGGACCAATGCGAACAACTCGGTCGACGCTTGTAAGGTGCCGGCGGAGAGACTTTCGTAAAGGTATTCCAGCTCATGGGCAAGGTCGCCGATCGGGCCGATCTCGACCATCCGCGCGCCGCCTTTGAGGGTGTGCAGATCGCGCAGCAGGGTTTCCACTTCCTGGCGATTGCCCGGTTCGGCCTGCCAACGCAGCAGCGCGGCGCCGGAGTTTTCGATGATGTCGAAACCTTCTTCGAGGAAGATTTCCAGCAACTCCGGATCGTGACCGGCACCTTCGTGATCGACGGCAGGTTGCGCCGTTTCGACACTGGCGGACGAACCTTGGCGAAACTGCCGAATCGCCTCAATCAGATCCTGCGCCGGGTTCAGCGGCTGATGGTCTTGCAGCTGTTCCAGCAGCAGCGCCAAACGCTCATGGCTCTTGTGCAGCAAGCGACCGAGGGCTTCGCTGTGGCTGAGGCGCCGATCAACCAGGCCTTCGTAAAGGCTTTCCAACTCTTGGGCCAGATCCCCAATGGCTTCGACTTCAGCCATCCGCGCACCGCCCTTGAGGGTGTGCAAATCGCGCTGCAACGAGGACAGCGGCGCGGCGTTGTCCGGGTCGTTCAACCAGCGCTGCAAGGCTTGCCCGGCGCTGTCGAGAATGTCCACGGCCTCTTCGAGGAAGATGTCGACGATCTCGTCGTCCGGCGCTGGGATAGACGTGGATTGTGCAAGCTCAGCGGTCGCGGCGCCCAGTTCGCGGATGCTCAAGGTGCGGCTGCCGTCGCTGCGGATCAGGCCCATGGACGAGGGATCGAGACTCTCATCGAGCAAGTCGTGCAACGCACGAATCCGCGCAGGCTGCGGCGTGACTTCCTGGCCCGCGGCCAGCTCGTCGAGCATGTTGATCAGCGCTTCGTGGGCGTTTTGCGCTTCGTGGAAGAACCGGTCGCTGACCGCCAGGCTGCTTTCTTCCACAGCGCCATACAGATCGAGCAAGGCTTCGCACAACACATCGACCGGCAGCAGATCCGCCAGGTGCGCGCCTTCGCCGAGGGTGGTCAGTTCATCCAGCAGCGCGCTCAATTCCTGCCGTTCGCCGGGGTGTTGCTGCCAGCGCTGCAAGAGGCTTTCGGCGTCGAGCAGGATGTCCATGCCTTGCGCAAGAAAGTTGTTGATCAGTTGCGGATCACGCTTGATCCGAAGGCCGGTGTTCGGCGCATTGAGGATCGATTCCAGACGCTCGGCGAGCAGCGCTTCGGTGCGTTTGATCAGTGACTGCGCGCCGACAATCGGCGCCAGCGGATCATGCTTGAGCTGACGTAATCCGACACGGAACAGGCCCTCGGCTTCGAGGAGCAATTCCACTTCATCGAGGTCGAGTGGCAGTTGATGCGCCTTGAACTCTCGGGCCAGTTGATCGAGCGGCGCAGCCAGTTCGGCAATCGGCAACACGCCCGCCATCGACGCGCTGCCCTTGAGCGTGTGCAAGGCGCGCTGCAATTCGTCGCTGGCTTGCAGCGGCACGTGTTCAGCGGCCTGATCGAGAAAGCGGTTGAGGCTGGCGAGATGGGTTTCGGCTTCGTTGCGGAAGATCTCCAGCAGCAATGGATCAAGCGCCGCGACGTCATCAACGTCCTCGGCGGCCAGCGGTTCGTCGCCCTTGGCCAAGGCATGGGCGCGCGCGGCGAGATGATCGACATCGCTGCGCTGACGCTGGCGATTAGTGGCGAATTCGTTGATCAGCTCCGGCAGCAACAACACCGTATCGGTCAGCAGTTGCTGGACCACCGAGCCGGGTTCGACGCTTTGCTCCAGCACGCGGTTGAGCAGGTTTTCCACGGCCCACGCCAGTTCGCCGAGAATCAGCGCACGCACCATGCGACCGCTGCCTTTCAAGGTGTGGAAGGCGCGGCGCAGTTCGGTCAGCGCGGCGTGATCCTGCGGATTGGCCGACCAGCGCGGCAAGTATTCGTGAAGGACTTCGAGGACCTCGTCGGTCTCTTCGAGGAACACTTCGCGCAGTTCGTCATCCACCGGTTCTTCATCCGCCGGTGGCGGCATCAGGCTGCCGGGCGTGATGCGCGCGGGCGGGTTGAGCACCGACACCGGGCTGGCCAGGACCTCGGCCAGCGACTGTACAGTTTCAGGATCGTCCAGCGACTGCGCGTCCTGCATCACCAGTGCTTCGCTGGGACTGAGCACGTCGTCGAGCACCGGTACATGGACCTCACCGGGCTGCTCGCTGGGAAAGAAACCGAGGCTGGCGAGACTCTTCTGTGCGATATCCAGCAGTTGCTCGCCGGGCGCCAGCGGGTCGTCGGTCAAGCGTTCCAGATAGTACTCAAGACTGCTGATGACATCGGCCAGGTTGTCCAACTGCTCCCAACCCGGTTCATGCGGATCGAGCAACAGATGTTCGCGGATAAAACCGTTGCAGGCCTCGACCAGACTCGCCGCACGCGCAAGCGGAATCATCGCCAGCGCCCCACGCACCTGAGTGAGCAGCGCCGGCAGCGGTTGCAGCTGCTGACGGTCCCAATCGGCGTCGATGTAGTCGACGATCATGTCCTTGGCCTGTTGCAGGCAGATGCGTGCTTCCTTGATCACGATCTGATGAATCTGCGTGAGGTCGGTGGTCGGCAGGCGTGAATCTTCCGGGCTCTCCGGCTCGACAGTGCCGACCATCCCGGCCAGGGTCGCTTCGACGTAGAGCAAGGCACCGGCGACGTCCATCAGAACCGCGTCGTTCGGTTCACGCTGGCCTTGGGCGATGCTCAAGACCACCGCCAATTGGTCGATGATGACTTTGCGCGGCTGGCCGAAACCGAGCACGGCCAGGGTATCGGCGATCTGCCGCAGTGGTGCCAGCAGACTTTCCAGATCGGACGTATGTTGGCGGTCGCTGCGCACGAACAGGTCGAGCCGCTCCTTGACCCGCACCAGTTCTTCGCACAGTGCCGCGAGCACCGAGCGCATCGCATCGCGGTCGGGACCGGCCAGGCGCGCGCGCTCTTCGTCGACCATCGCGCTGTCGGGCAAAGCATCATCCAGCGAGTAGCGATCTTTCATGGTCAGCATCTGCCCGGTGGGATTTTCGGCTTTGGCGATATAGAACAACAGGCTTTTGAGCAGCTCCGCAGGCGGCGGCTGATTGAGCCCTTGCAGGCCTTGTTCGAGCAGGCGCTTGAGCTCTTTGTCAGCATCCTTGAACAGGCTGCGTAGCGCCGGGCTGTTGGCGATCACACCCTCACGCATGCCTTCGACCAATGCCGATGCTACTTGCCACAACGGACTCAACGGCGCATCGCCGCTTAGCGCCTGGAGACGGCTGAAGACCTTGGCCAGATAATCGAGGTGAGTGTGATCATCCTGTTCACGCAGCAACCCGACCAGCGCCATTTGCAGCGTCTGGCGCAACTTGCGCAGAACGCTCGGCAGTTCGGCCGGTTCCAGCAGCGCCAGCGCCTCTTCACTCAGCGGCGCCAGTTCCGGCAGTTGCGGGCTGAACAGGCTGGTTTCCGAGAGCAGGCTTTCGCCGCGGGCGCTGCGCAAATCATTGATCAACGGCAAGACCACCAGCGGCAGATCGCGACGGGCGCTTTGCACACGCTCAAGGTAAATCGGTAGTTGCCCCAAGGCTTGTAACAGCAGGTGCAGGGCTTCGTCGCGATGGCTGACGCGCTCGTGCTGGAGGGCCTCGACCAGATGTTCCATTTCTTCGGCGAGCAACGCCGCGCCGTAGAACTCGACCATCTGCAAACTGCCGTGGACCTGATGGATGTAACTCAGGCACTCGTCGAGCCCGGGAAAGGCCTGCGGATCATCGAGCACGGCTTCGATCGCCTGATGCGCCTGTTTCAGCGTTTCGGCAATTTCGCCCTTGACCCATTCGAGGGCCACGTAATCGTGCCGATCACCCATAACCGCTCCAATCACACTTTATCCGTCGCCGACGCGGACGCCGCCGGCAAGGTGAAACCGGACACCGAACGGCGCAACTGACTGGCCATTTTCGCCAGGTTGCCGATGCTTTCGGCGGTGGCCGTGGAGCCGGACGACGTCTGCGACGTGATCTGCTGGATCACGTTCATGGTCAGGGAAATCTGCCCCGCCGAAGACGTCTGCTGCTGCGCCGCGTTGGAGATGCTTTGAATCAGCGCCGCGAGCGTCTTGGATACGCCTTCGATTTCTTCCAGCGCCACACCGGCATCCTGCGCCAGTCGCGCGCCGCGCACCACTTCGGTGGTGGTCTGCTCCATCGAAATGACGGCTTCGTTGGTGTCGGTCTGAATCGCCCGCACCAGGGTTTCGATCTGGCGTGTAGCGGCAGATGAACGCTCGGCCAAGCGCTGCACTTCGTCGGCGACCACGGCAAATCCGCGCCCGGCATCCCCGGCCATCGACGCCTGAATGGCGGCGTTGAGGGCGAGGATGTTGGTCTGGTCGGCAATGTCGTCGATCAGGCTGACGATGTCGCCGATTTCCTGAGACGACTCACCGAGACGCTTGATGCGTTTGGCGGTGTCCTGAATCTGTTCGCGAATGTTGTCCATGCCGTGGATGGTGTTGTGCACCACCTCGTTGCCCTTGTTGGCGATTTCCACGGAACGCTCGGCCACCGCCGAGGATTCGGCAGCGTTGGCCGACACCTGATCGATGGACTGGGCCATATCGCTGATCGCCGTCGACGCTTCAGAAATCTGCTGGGCCTGATGTTCCGAGGCCTGGGCCAGATGCATGGCAGTGGCCTGGGTTTCCTGCACAGCGGCGGCGACCTGGCCGGCGGTGAGGTTGATGGTCGCCACCAGATCGCGCAGTTGGTCGACGGAATAGTTGATCGAGTCGGCAATGGTGCCGGTGAAGTCTTCGGTCACCGAAGCGGTCACGGTCAGGTCGCCATCGGCGAGATCTTCGATTTCATCGAGCAAACGCATGATCGCGTTCTGGTTGCGCTCGTTCTTTTCTGCCGTTTCGCGCAGTTGCCGATTGGTCTCGCGCACCATCACCAGACCGATGAGGATGATCGAGGCCAGCGCCAGCAAGCCGAGCACGTAGCCGCCGATGGTGTCGGTGCTGCGCCCGCCGGCCAGGTTTTCGAAACCGTTGGCCAGGTGCGAGGCTTCGTCGAGCAGGGTTTGCGAGAGGCTGAAGATGTTGCTGGCCGACTCACGGACCTTGAACAGCTCCGGTGAGGTTTCGAGGATTTCATCCACAGAGCCGGAGACGAACTGGAACAGCTCGGAGATTTCACTCAAGCGAGCACGGGCGTCGCGGTCTTCGACCTGGCTGATTTTCAGCGCCGGGTTGCCCTGGAGCATGCCATTGAGCACCTGACCGAAACGCGTGGCATCGCGGCCGAAGGCATCCGCGGCTTGTTGCGAGTTTTCATCGCCAGCGAGCACGGTGTTGACCGCGCCGAGGATGCGTTCAGCCAGCAACGACTGACGCTGGGCCATCGCCACTTGCGCTGCGGGAGCACCGCGTTGGAGGAGGATTTCGACGACTTTTTCGTATTCGATCTGCAACTGCGGCACGGTTTCGGCCAGGGTCGCGGCGACCTGATGCAGCGACAGCACGGTCTGTTCGCTGGAAAGAATGGCGTCGGTGTTTTTCAGCAGGCGTTCCCAATCGAGCTGCACGGCGCGCATTTCCGGGCGCACGGTGGACGGCGCCGGCGGCAGGCCGGTGGCCGGGTCGCCTTTTTTCAGATAACCCCAGCGCTGGGCGAAATCGTTGCGGGCGTCACTCAGCAATTTGAACGCGGCAGCCTTGCCGGCGGCGGCTTCGGTGGCGTTCTTGGCGATGCGTTGCGAGAGCACGCGCAGCTCACCGGCATGGCCGATGTACTGTTTATCGTAATTCGCCTGGGTGTTGAGGTACGCGAAGTTGGCGAACAACAGCATGATGAACACGATCAATGCAATGAACAGCACGACGATCTGCGAGCGACTGCGCGATCCCTCTGCTGACTTGCCTGTTTTTGCTTTTGTCATCGGTCCTCGCCCTTAACCCACACCTTTGAGGCCTGCTGCAATCCCTGTGGGAGCGAGCCTGCTCGCGAAAGCGGTGGGTCAGCCAATATTTATCTTGCCTGACACGCCCTCTTCGCGAGCAGGCTCGCTCCCACAGGGGACGGTGCTGAATCTGTTATATCGCGACGCTCATGAACACCGGGGATCTGGCCAGCGCAAACAAACTGAACACCCGCCAGTTCTGCTCGCGCCGGAAATAGCCTTTGACGAACTCGGCCTTCGAGCCCTGGCGTTTGCTGATCGACAGCGGTTCAAAACTGTCTTGTTCGAAGTGCTGCAAGCCGATGACTTCATCGACCATCAACCCGGCAAACACATCCTCATGCTCGACCACCAATACCCGCCGCTGTTTGCGTAGCGGTGACAGTTCATGCCCGAAGAAACCGCACAGGTCCATGATCGGCAGCAAGCGCCCACGCAGGTTGGCCACACCCTTGACCCACGGTTTGACTCCGGGCAGTTGGGTGAAGCGCGGTTCGTGCAGCACCTCGCTGACTTCGCCCATCGGCGCGACATACCAGTGTTCGCCGAGGCGAAACCCGATACCGCTCCAGCGATCCTGGCGCGCGGGTTGCGACGGCAGGTCCGCCGCCAACAAGCGGCAGCGCTGGTCGATCTGCCAAAGCAGTTCGAACGCAGTCAGTGTTTCGCTCATGGCTGCGCGATCAACCGTTCAGCACGTTGTTCAGGGTTTTGATCAGAGTGTCTTCATCGACCGGCTTGGTCAGGTAATCCTTGGCGCCCTGGCGGGTGCCCCAGACCTTGTCGGTATCCTGATCCTTGGTGGTGATGATGATTACCGGGATATGCCCGGTTTCCGGATCCTTGGTCAACTGACGAGTCGCCTGAAAACCATTGAGGCCGGGCATGACGATGTCCATCAGCACCGCGTCGGGTTTTTCCTGACGGGCCAGTGCGACGCCGTCGGCGCCGTTTTCGGCCTTGAGCACTTGATGGCCGTGCTTTTCGAGCATGCCGGTCAGTTTGTACATTTCAGTCGGCGAATCATCGACGATCAGGATACGTGCCATGGTCTTCCCCATTTTTCTTGTCGACACCCGGCCCGCTGGCCGAGCGTCTCAGTGCTTTTCTTACTGCGGCAAAACGGCGGCAAAGCCCGGAACATGGGCCTGGATCGCGCTGAGCAGTTCTTCCTTGCTGAAAGGCTTGGTCAAAAATTGATCGGAACCGACAATCCGCCCCTTGGCCTTGTCGAACAACCCGTCCCGGGACGACAGCATGATCACCGGCGTGGCCTTGAACGCATTGTTGTTCTTGATTAAAGCGCAGGTCTGATAACCATCCAGACGCGGCATCATGATGTCGACGAAAATGATCCCGGGGTGGTTGTCGGCGATCTTCGCCAAAGCGTCGAAACCGTCGATTGCCGTGATGACTTCGCAACCGACATTCTTCAACAAGGTTTCGGCGGTACGGCGAATCGTTTTCGAGTCGTCGATCACCATGACCTTCAAGGCGCTGGACTGCTGTTCCATAAGAGGGCTCTACCGTCGCCTTTGCGAATCAAATTGTCCGTTTTGCTATCAGTAATGGCCGGAAACCCTTGATGTTCAAGGGCCGGCACTGCATGGCAGCCTTTTTAGCACAGTCTCCAGATGCAATCTATCGACGGGTTTTCCCTTGACCGAAAACCCTGCCGGCGCCACTCTGGCGGCACTTTTTTCATACCGATCCGGTAGCCAATTTTCGAGGAAAACCCAATGAGCGTTCGCGTCGGGATTGTCATGGACCCTATCGCCAGCATCTCCTATAAAAAGGATAGCTCGCTGGCCATGCTGCTGGCCGCGCAGAAGCGCGGCTGGGAACTGTTCTATATGGAACAGCGCGACCTGTATCAAGGTGAAGGTCAGGCACGGGCGCGCATGAAGCCGCTGAAAGTCTTCGCCAACCCGGAAAAATGGTTCGAACTGGACGCCGAGCAGGACAACCTGCTGAGCAATCTGGACGTGATCCTGATGCGCAAGGATCCGCCGTTCGACATGGAGTTCGTCTACTCCACCTACTTGCTTGAACAGGCCGAAACCGCCGGCGTGCTGGTGGTCAACAAGCCGCAGAGCCTGCGCGACTGCAACGAAAAGCTGTTCGCCACACTGTTCCCGCAGTGCACGCCGCCAACCGTGGTCAGCCGCCGCGCCGATGTGTTGCGCGAATTTGCCGCGAAACACGGCGACGTCATCCTCAAACCGCTGGACGGCATGGGCGGCACTTCGATCTTCCGTCACCGCGCCGGCGATCCGAACCTGTCGGTGATTCTGGAAACCCTGACCGCCCTCGGCGGCCAGCAGATCATGGGCCAGGCCTATCTGCCGGCGATCAAGGACGGCGACAAGCGCATCCTGATGATCGACGGTGAGCCGGTGGATTATTGCCTGGCGCGGATTCCGGCCCAGGGCGAAACCCGTGGCAACCTGGCGGCTGGCGGCCGCGGTGAAGCCCGTCCGTTGACCGACAAGGATCGCTGGATCGCCGCTCAAGTCGGCCCGACCTTGCGTGAAAAAGGCCTGCTGTTCGTTGGCCTCGATGTGATCGGCGAGCATCTGACCGAAATCAACGTCACCAGCCCGACCTGCATCCGTGAAATCGACAACGCTTTCGGCACCGACATTGGCGGGATGCTCATGGATGCTATTGAAAAGCAGCTGCAAGCTATTAGCCGCAAGCCACAGGCCTGAAGCCAAGCGACAAGCTTCTAACTTGCAGCTTGTAACTAGTAGCTTGCAGCTGCCCCTGTGCATCTTGTCGCTTGAAGCTAGTCACTTGCAGCTAAAAACCAACATTGCGTTATCATGCCGTGCCTTTAAAAACGCGATGTTGGTTTTTCTGTCATGACCCTCCCGTCCGATCTGCCCGCTGAACTCGCCCATCGTGGCGTGCGCCCGGCCGATCGCCTCGGATTTACCCTATTCCTCGCCGCGCTGATTCATTTGGCGCTGCTGCTCGGCGTCGGTTTCACGATGGTCGAGCCGAAACAGATCAGCAAAACCCTGGAAATTACCCTCGCCACCTTCAAGAGCGAAAAGAAGCCCGAAAAAGCTGACTTTCTCGCTCAGGAAAATCAGGAAGGCAGCGGCACGCTGGACAAGAAGGCGACGCCGAAGACCACCGAGATCGCGCCGTTCCAAGACAATCAGGTCAAAAAAGTCACGCCGCCACCGGCCGCCAAGCCGCAAGTGCAGGAAGCCGCGCCCAAGGCTGCCGTGACTACGGTTGCGCCGACGCCGAAAAAGGCGCCGACCAAGAAAGAAGAAACCAAAACCGAAGTCAAACCATCGGTCGACGCGCCGACGTTCGACAGCTCGCAGCTGTCCAGCGACATCGCCAGCCTTGAAGCCGAGCTGGCCAAGGAACAACAGCTGTACGCCAAGCGCCCGCGAATCCACCGTTTGAGCGCTGCCTCGACCATGCGCGACAAGGGTGCCTGGTACAAAGACGACTGGCGCAAGAAGGTCGAACGTATCGGCAACCTCAACTACCCCGAGGAAGCACGGCGCAAGCAGATCTACGGCAATTTGCGCCTGATGGTGTCGATCAACCGCGACGGCTCGCTGTATGAAGTGCTGGTGCTGGAATCGTCCGGCCAGCCGCTACTGGATCAGGCCGCGCAGCGCATCGTGCGACTGGCGGCGCCGTTTGCACCGTTTACCGGGGATCTGTCGGATATCGACCGACTGGAAATCATCCGCACCTGGAAATTCGCCCGGGGCGACAAGCTCTCAAGTAATTAAAGAACACCGTAGAACCCTGTGGGAGCGGGCTTGCCCGCGATGGGGCCGGCACATGCGGCATTGATCGTGACTGACACGACGCCATCGCGGGCAAGCCCGCTCCCACAAAGATCAGCATCGCTCACGGCTTTTGCAGCATTTCCCAGACATCCTCAGCTTGTCAGTTCGCCCCTTGAACGCCACACTAGCGCACATGAAAAACGTCAGCCCCAGCTACCTCAAGCATCAATTCCTGATCGCCATGCCACACATGGCCGACCCGAACTTTGCCCATACCTTGACCTACATCGTCGAGCACACGGCCAATGGCGCCATGGGGATCGTGGTCAATCGACCGCAAGAGCTGAATCTGGCTGACATCCTCGAGCAATTGCGCCCGGACATCGATCCGCCGGCCCTCTGCCAGCACGTGCCGATCTTCATCGGCGGGCCGGTACAGACCGATCGCGGCTTTGTCCTGCACCCGGCGGGCAAGACCTTCCAGGCCACCGCCGAGCTTGAGGGCGACCTGGCACTGTCCACCTCGCAGGACGTGCTGTTCGCCATCGCTGACGGCATGGGGCCGGCAAAAAGCCTGATCGCGCTGGGTTACGCCGGTTGGGAAGCCGGGCAACTGGAGGCCGAAATGGCCGACAACGCCTGGCTGACCTGCCCGTACGACGTCGACATCCTGTTCAACACCCGCAGCGAACTGCGTCTGGAAGCGGCGGCCAGGCACTTGGGGATCAACCTCAACCTGCTGACCAGCCAGGCAGGGCACGCCTGATGGCCCTGCGCCTGATTCTCGGCTTCGACTACGGCACCAAACAGATCGGCGTAGCGGTCGGCCAGGTGATCACCGGCCAGGCCCGCGAGCTGTGCACCTTGAAAGCGCAGAACGGTGTTCCTGACTGGAACCAGGTCGAAGCGCTTATAAAGGAATGGAAACCCGACGCCGTCGTCGTCGGCCTGCCGTTGAACATGGACGGCACCCCCAGCGACATGTGCGTGCGCGCCGAGAAATTCGCCCGCCGCCTCAACGGCCGCTACAACCTGCCCTTCTATACCCACGATGAACGCCTGACCACGTTCGAAGCCAAGGGCGAGCGCCTGGCGCGTGGCGGTCAGAAGGGCAGTTACCGCGACAACCCGGTGGACGCCATCGCTGCCGCTCTGCTGTTGCAGGGCTGGCTCGATGAAAACACTGCTTTATTTGAATCCTGACAAGCGCTACGGCGCTTTTCTTTTGGCTAAAACCTCGAGCCACCTCCGGCAGGACGGAGCTCGGGTCGAAGAAGGAGCAACCATGAGTCTGCCCAATCCCGCCGATCTGATCAGCCAGATGGCGATCCGCCTCAAGGCGCACCTTGCTCAACGCGGCATCAGCGAACCGCGTTACATCGGTATCCGTACCGGCGGCATCTGGGTCGCGCAGGCGCTGCTCAAAGAACTGGGCAGCGACGCGCCGCTGGGCACGCTGGATGTTTCCTTCTACCGCGACGACTTCAGCCAGAACGGCCTGCACCCGCAAGTTCGCCCGTCTGCCCTGCCCTTCGAGATCGAAGGCCAGCATCTGGTGCTGATCGACGACGTGCTGATGAGCGGGCGCACCATCCGCGCCGCCATGAACGAATTGTTCGACTACGGCCGCCCGGCCAGCGTGACGCTGGTATGCCTGCTCGACCTGGAAGCTGGCGAACTGCCGATCCGCCCGAACGTGGTCGGCGCGACCCTGTCGCTGGCCGCTCACGAGCGCGTGAAGCTGTCCGGTCCCGAGCCGCTGACGCTCGAACTGCAAGATTTCACCCTTTAATCCGCCCTATTGAGAGTCCCCCTCGCGATGACGCCTCTAGATACCAAGCGCCCGCTGCAGCTCAATGATCAGGGCCAGCTGCGCCACTTCCTCTCGCTCGACGGTCTGCGCCGCGAGTTGCTGACGGAAATCCTCGACACTGCCGACTCGTTCCTTGAAGTCGGCGCCCGGGCGGTGAAAAAAGTCCCATTGTTGCGCGGCAAGACCGTGTGCAACGTGTTCTTCGAAAACTCCACCCGCACTCGCACCACCTTCGAACTCGCCGCCCAGCGGCTGTCGGCGGACGTGATCACCCTGAACGTGTCGACCTCGTCGGCAAGCAAAGGTGAAACCCTGCTCGACACCCTGCGCAACCTGGAAGCGATGGCCGCCGACATGTTCGTCGTGCGCCACGGTGATTCCGGCGCTGCGCACTTCATCGCCGAGCATGTTTGCCCACAGGTGGCGATCATCAACGGCGGCGATGGCCGTCACGCGCACCCAACGCAAGGCATGCTCGACATGCTGACCATCCGTCGGCACAAGGGCGGTTTCGAAAACCTCTCGGTGGCCATCGTCGGCGACATCCTGCACTCGCGGGTCGCGCGCTCGAACATGCTCGCCCTGAAAACCCTCGGCTGCCCGGACATCCGCGTGATCGCGCCGAAAACCCTGCTGCCGATCGGCATCGAGCAATACGGCGTCAAGGTCTACACCGACATGACCGAAGGCCTGAAAGACGTCGACGTGGTGATCATGCTGCGCCTGCAACGTGAGCGCATGACCGGCGGCCTGCTGCCGAGCGAAGGCGAGTTCTATCGCCTGTTCGGCCTGACCACCGCGCGCCTGGCCGGGGCCAAACCCGATTGCATCGTCATGCACCCGGGGCCGATCAACCGTGGGGTGGAAATCGAGTCGGCGGTGGCCGATGGCCCGCACTCGGTGATCCTCAATCAGGTCACCTACGGCATCGCGATTCGTATGGCCGTGCTGTCCATGGCCATGAGCGGGCAGACTGCCCAGCGCCAATTCGAGCAGGAGAACGCCCAGTGAAGCTCAGCATTCTCGGCGCACGCGTCATCGATCCAAGCAGTGGCCTGGATCAAATCACCGACATTCACATTGAAGCCTGCAAGATCATCGCCCTCGGCGCGGCGCCGGCCGGTTTCAGCGCGATGGAAACCATTGATGCCACAGGCCTGGTGGCCGCTCCGGGCCTGGTCGACCTCAACGTCGCCCTGCGCGAGCCGGGCTACAGCCGCAAAGGCTCGATCGCCAGCGAAACCCGCGCCGCAGCGGCCGGCGGTGTGACCAGCCTGTGCTGCCCACCGCAAACCAAACCGGTGCTCGACACCTCCGCTGTGGCCGAACTGATCCTCGACCGCGCCCGCGAGGCCGGTAATACCAAGGTGTTCCCGATTGGCGCCTTGAGCAAAGGTCTGGACGGTGAGCAGCTCGCCGAGCTGGTTGCCCTGCGCGACGCCGGTTGTGTGGCGTTCGGCAACGGACTGGAGAGTTTCCGCAACACCCGCACCCTGTGCCGGGCGCTGGATTACGCGGCGACATTCGACCTGACGGTGATCTTCAACTCGCAGGATCACGATCTGGCCGAAGGTGGCCTGGCCCATGAAGGCGCGGTGGCCAGTTTCCTCGGCCTGCCGGGGATTCCGGAAACCGCTGAAACGGTGGCGCTGGCTCGGGACCTGTTGCTGGTCGAGCAGACCGGCGTGCGCGCGCACTTCAGCCAGCTGACCAGTGCTCGCGGTGTTGCGCTGATCGCTCAGGCTCAGGCCCGTGGTTTGAAGGTGACGGCGGATGTGGCGCTGTATCAGTTGATTCTGACCGACGAAGCGCTGATCGACTTCAGCAGCCTCTATCACGTGCAGCCACCGCTGCGCACCCGCGCTGACCGCGATGGTCTGCGCGAAGCAGTGAAGTCGGGGGTGATCTCGGCGATTTCCAGCCATCACCAACCCCATGAGCGTGACGCCAAACTGGCACCGTTTGGCGCGACTGAACCGGGCATCAGCAGCGTAGAACTGCTGCTGCCGCTGGCGATGACGCTGGTTGAGGATGGTTTGCTCGATCTGCCGACCTTGCTGGCTCGCCTGAGCGCCGGCCCCGCCGAGGCACTGCGACTGCCGGCGGGCAAACTGACGGTGGGCGGTGCGGCGGATATCGTACTGTTCGATCCGAAGGCATCGACGGTGGCCGGTGAGCACTGGCTGTCGAGAGGCGAGAACTGCCCGTTCATGGGTCACAGCTTGCCGGGTGTGGTTCGCTATACGCTGGTGGATGGGCGGATCAGCCACCAGGCCTAAAAGCAAAAGATCGCAGCCCTGCGAGGGGCTGCGATCGCTTGAGCTGCATCTAATGGCTATACAAAACCGTAATTAAAAGGATGATTTACTCAATCAACCTTACCCACAACAAGCAGTTGCACGAGATCGCAAGACCGCACAGCCATATCCCTCCTCAAATTATCTCCGCTAAATACCAGTCCAGAAACGTCAGAAAAATCGCACTCGCCTGAAAGAAAGTTCTCCCCCTCCGCAATTCGCGAAAACAACTTCAACCTAATCAGAAACAGCCTACAAAGCTTCCAGATACAAAATTATCGATTAGCAATTAACATTGATCCATCAGAAGGATGACAAACACAAACAGGGATGAACAAATGAAAAACGGACTTACGTTACCCCCAATAGTCACACGAGGCACAACTGGAAATTCTGGCGGCTTTACGGTCGACACGGGATTCAGGTGGGGAACCTATGCAACTGCAGATTGGCAGGGAGCGGGAGAAGCCATCATTACTAATGAAGGTCAAACCTATTCCCTTCCGTTGAGTGGCGGGCCAACAATATCCACCGCAGACATGGATATGTTCCATGCCTGGCTGGAGATGAAATCTGGAATCAAAGCATTCACCTATGAGTTACAAATGGTGAGTAAAGCGATTAACAACGATGCTCTTGGCGGCATACGTGACCTGTGGAAGATTACGGAAAGCGATAATTATTTACTAAACAGCGCCGCAATCATCAGTCACGGCTACTTTAAAAATAAAATAATAAACTTCAGCCTTGCCGATTCATTTGCCGCACAGCAAAAACTCAGCAGCATAGAAGCACTGATCAAGGTTTCATCGACTTCCCAATACAATCTGAATTACGAAATACAGACAACCGAGCTGTCCGGAGGCACCTTTAGCCCGGTGAAAGCCTTCGCTCACTACCTCTGGGGCAATGGCGAAAGGATGAAAGTTAACATCAACAACATCGGCCTGAACGTCAGTGCCAACGAACTCCCACTATTGGCCAATACCATCAGAAGCACCAAAGAAGCTGGAACCTACTACTTGTCTGACCCCAAGATCCCATACGCAACCATCAATGATAGTAAAGTCACGGGAGCGTACTTAGGAAGAATAACGTTGAAGATGGAAGGGAACTTTACTCGAGACAATCAAGGCGCTTGGGTTTTCGATGGTTTCGTCAAAGCCTACGCTGACACCTACGACTTCGACGCCAGTAACAGATCGACCGCTCTTGAAACATTAACAACAGCTGGTAGAGTATTTTCTGGAACACACTATGAAATCGATATATTCGGCGAACAAAAAATACGACTCAACGGAGTTGGCTATAATCCGTCACCGTAACACGATGAATTCCTGAGAGGCTAACCACGAAAATGCCAATGAATCGAATCTACAAACATCCGAGCTACATCTACCCGTTGTTTTTAGCCATCACATCTGCCACGGGCATATTCACAATTATAAATAATCTGGAATTAAACAAATATCAAATGGATCGGGACTCAGTTGGGTTACCCATCAGCATAATAATAATCATATGGGCAGTGCTAACACTCGCACACATGATACAAATAGTGATCCTAAAAAATAAATCCACCCGCAACCACACAGGCTTACTAATTAATATCCCAATATATTTGATTGCAGCTTCATCGCTATTGATTCTCGCGAACAGAACTATTTACTGGGCGGTACCCGACCATGCTGTGATTTCAATTCTGTATGGCGCTTGCACGATCGTATTCATGGATTTTCAACTGAGGACACTCGCACAATTGAAATAAACCGAACGCACATCAAGAGGCTTGCTGGCCAGGCACTGCGGCTTTCCAGCAAGCTCCCTCATCCAGTAATTACTGAAAAGTGCCGCGATTCTGTGCGTTGCGCACCGAGACCTGATCGTTCAGTGTCCAGAAGTCATACAGCACGCCAATGAAGAACAACCCGCCGGTCAGCAGGTACAACAAGCCGCTGATCCACTTGCCCTGGTACATCCGGTGCACGCCCAGCACGCCGAGAAACGTCAGCAGAATCCACGCCACGTTGTACTCGATCGGCCCGTCGGCAAAGCGCAGATCTGCTTCGCGATCCATTGCCGGGATCAGAAACAGGTCGATCAGCCAGCCAATTCCCAGCAAACCGAAGGTGAAGAACCAGATCGTCCCGGTCACAGGCTTGCCGTAATAAAAGCGGTGGGCACCGGTAAATCCGAAGATCCACAGCAGGTAACCGATGATTTTGCTGTGGGTGGTTTTTTCCTTCACACGGGGTAGCTGATAGCTGTTCATGAAGACCTCGATGCACTCGATAGATAAATATTCTTGAATTCTTTGTGACTTTTTTACAGGTACCCGACGTATGGCAAATGTTACCGTCGCTACCGTGAAAGCCTTATAGCACCGGACCTCTGTCCGACAATCGCGTCAATTTGCCGCTTATTTGGTTCCGTTGCCTCCCGTTTGAATCGACCAACGGCCTCGGAAGTCACAAAAAAGCTGTTATAAAGTTGCGCGCTATCACTTAAGAGCCACGCCTAATGCGACCATTTTTCAAGACATGGCTAACTATTTGCCTATTAATGCCACTGGCCGCCCACGCCACCAATCGTGAGCAACGTCTTCCTAACGTTAACGGCTTTACCCCTAAATCCCACGCTTCTGCCCCATCGAGCAAAAGCAAACAAAGCAAAATCACCACGCTGAGCAGCAAAAGCCGCAGCAGTCTGGTACCGCCGATGGCGAGCAAGGAAAGCAGCAATGTCCTGAGCCGCGCCGTAAACGTCCTCGGTACTCCTTATCGTTGGGGCGGCAGCAGCCCAAGTAAAGGCTTTGATTGCAGCGGCCTGGTGAAATACGCGTTCAACGACGCCACATTCGACCTGCCACGCACCTCCAATGCCATGGCCAGCGGCCACGGTGAGAAAGTCGACCGCAAGGATTTGAAACCGGGCGACCTGATTTTCTTCAAACTCAAGAGCCGTCGGGTCAATCACGTTGCCATCTATATGGGCAACGACCGCTTTATCCACGCGCCACGTCGTGGCAAGTCGGTGAGCATCGATACGCTGAACAAGCCGTATTGGCAGAAACATTACGTGGTTGCCAAGCGTGTATTACCGAAAGAGCAAAGCCAGATGCGCGTGGTTCAGCGCTAAGGGTCAAAAGATCGCAGCTTTCGGCAGCTCTTACAGGATTTTGTGTTCATCCCCGATATGTGGACGAACTGACCTGTGTAGGAGCTGCCGAAGGCTGCGATCTTTTGCTTTTAAAAGTTATCCGGCGTACGCGCCTTCTCCCGCGCATGCTCGCGACTGATCAAGCCCTTGGTCACCAGATCTTTCAGGCACATATCCAGTGTCTGCATCCCCAGCGACCCACCGGTCTGAATCGCCGAATACATCTGCGCCACCTTGTCCTCGCGGATCAGGTTACGGATCGCTGACGTTCCCAGCATGATCTCGTGCGCCGCCACCCGCCCGCCGCCGATCTTCTTGATCAACGTCTGCGAGACCACTGCCAGCAGTGACTCCGACAGCATCGAACGCACCATGGATTTCTCGTCACCGGGGAACACGTCCACCACACGGTCGATGGTTTTCGCGGCAGACGTCGTGTGCAGCGTGCCGAATACCAGGTGCCCGGTCTCGGCGGCAGTCAACGCCAGGCGAATGGTCTCCAGGTCGCGCATCTCGCCCACCAGAATCACGTCCGGGTCTTCACGCAGCGCTGAACGCAGAGCCGTGGCAAAACTACGGGTATCGCGGTGGACTTCACGCTGATTGATCAAGCATTTGCGCGACTCGTGAACAAACTCGATCGGGTCTTCGATGGTCAGGATGTGATGGTGGCGATGGGTGTTGAGGTAGTCGATCATCGCCGCCAGCGTGGTCGACTTGCCGGAACCGGTCGGCCCGGTGACCAGCACCAACCCGCGCGGAGCATCGGTGATCTTGCGGAAGACGTCGCCCATGGCGAGGTCTTCCATGCTCAGCACTTTCGAGGGAATGGTGCGGAACACGGCACCCGCGCCACGATTCTGATTGAAGGCATTGACCCGAAAGCGCGCCACGCCGGGGACTTCGAAGGAAAAGTCGGTTTCCAGATGTTTCTCGAAGTCGACCCGCTGGGTGTCGTTCATGATGTCGTAGATCAATTCGTGCACTTGCTTGTGATCCAGTGCCGGCAGATTGATCCGCCGCACATCGCCATCGACGCGGATCATCGGCGGCAGACCGGCCGACAGGTGCAGGTCGGAAGCGCCCTGTTTGGCGCTGAAGGCCAGCAGTTCAGTGATATCCATAGCGCTCCTCAATTCCAGTAGAATGCCGCGAACCTTCAGACCCACGGCGCCTCTTGATGTCCACGATAGCAGACAACATCCTTCAGGTTAGTTCGCGCATCCAGGCCGCCACCGCAGCTGCCGGACGCGTTGAAAACAGCGTGCAGTTGCTTGCCGTGAGCAAAACCAAACCTGCCGAGGCGCTGCGCGAAGCTCATGCCGCCGGTCTGCGGGACTTTGGCGAGAACTATCTGCAAGAGGCCCTGAGCAAACAGCTCGAACTGGCCGACCTGCCCTTGATCTGGCACTTCATCGGCCCCATTCAATCGAACAAGACTCGCGCGATTGCCGAGCATTTCGAATGGGTGCACTCCGTGGATCGTCTGAAAATTGCCCAGCGCCTGTCCGAACAGCGCCCGGCCGACCTGCCGCCTCTGAACATCTGCATTCAGGTCAACGTCAGCGGTGAAGCCAGCAAGTCCGGCTGCACCCCGGCCGACCTGCCGGCGCTGGCGAATGCCATCAGCGCCCTGCCACGCCTTAAGCTGCGCGGCTTGATGGCGATTCCCGAGCCGACTGAAGATCGCGCCGAACAAGACGCCGCGTTTGCTGCCGTGCAACGTTTGCAGGCCAGCCTGAATCTGCCGCTCGACACACTTTCCATGGGCATGAGCCATGACCTTGAGTCGGCCATTGCCCAAGGCGCCACTTGGGTGCGGATTGGTACCGCCCTGTTTGGCGCACGCGACTATTCCCAATCTTGAAATTTTCCAGATAAGGACCTGACATGAGCAACACACGTATTGCCTTCATCGGTGCCGGCAACATGGCCGCCAGTTTGATCGGCGGCCTGCGGGCCAAGGGTCTGGAAGCTGCACACATCCGCGCCAGCGACCCGGGCGAAGAAACCCGCGCCAAGGTCAGCGCCGAACACGGCATTGAAACTTTCGCCGACAACGCTCAGGCCATCGAAGGCGTCGACGTTGTCGTGCTGGCGGTCAAACCACAGGCGATGAAAGCCGTTTGCGAAGCGATTCGCCCGAGCCTCAAGCCCGATCAACTGGTGGTCTCCATCGCGGCGGGCATTACCTGCGCGAGCATGACTGCATGGCTAGGCGAGCAGCCGATCGTACGCTGCATGCCCAATACCCCGGCGCTGCTGCGTCAGGGCGTGAGCGGTCTGTACGCCACCAGCGAAGTGACTGCCGAACAACGCCAGCAAGCCGAAGAACTGCTGTCCGCCGTCGGCATCGCACTGTGGCTGAATGAAGAACAACAACTCGATGCAGTGACCGCTGTATCCGGTTCCGGCCCTGCGTACTTCTTCCTGCTGATCGAAGCCATGACCGCCGCCGGCGTCAAACTCGGGCTGCCGAAAGAAACCGCTGAACAACTGACCCTGCAAACCGCACTGGGCGCCGCGCACATGGCAGCGGCCAGTGACGTCGATGCTGCCGAACTGCGTCGTCGCGTGACCTCGCCGGCCGGTACCACCGAAGCCGCGATCAAATCGTTCCAGGCCGGGGGCTTCGAAGCCCTGGTGGGAAAAGCACTCGGCGCCGCCGCGCACCGCTCGGCCGAAATGGCCGAACAACTGGGCAAATAAGGAGCCTTACATGATTGGATTGAACACTGCAGCGGTTTACGTGCTGCAAACCCTCGGCAGCCTGTACCTGCTGATCGTGCTGCTGCGCTTTGTCCTGCAACTGGTGCGGGCGAACTTCTACAACCCGCTTTGCCAGTTCATCGTCAAAGCGACTCAGCCGCTGCTCAAGCCACTGCGCCGGATCATCCCGAGCATGTTCGGTCTGGACATGTCGTCGCTGGTGCTGGCGATTCTGGTGCAACTGGCGCTGATGGCGCTGACCCTGCTGCTGACTTACGGCACCATCGGCAACCCGCTGCAACTGCTTATCTGGTCGCTGATCGGCGTGACTGCGCTGTTCCTGAAGATCTTCTTCTTTGCCCTGATCATCAGCGTGATCCTGTCCTGGGTCGCTCCGGGCAGCCACAACCCGGGCGCCGAGCTGGTCAACCAGATCTGCGAGCCAGCCCTGGCGCCGTTCCGCAAGTTCCTGCCTAACCTCGGTGGTCTGGATCTGTCGCCGATCTTCGCCTTCCTCGCGCTGAAGCTGATCGACATGCTGGTGATCAACAATCTGGCGGCGATGACGATGATGCCGGAAATCCTCCGTCTGCTGATGTGAGCTGGTTTCGTTGGGACGGTGACGACCTGATTCTGGAGTGTCACCTGCAACCGGCAGCCCGTAGCGATGATTTCTGCGGGCTGCACGGTGATCGCCTGAAAATCCGCCTGACTGCGCCACCGGTCGAGGGCAAGGCCAATGCGTATCTGATGGGTTTTCTGGCCAAGGCTTTTGGGGTGTCCAAGAGCCAGGTCAGCTTGCTCAGTGGCGAGTTGAACCGGCAGAAACGGGTGAAGATTTGCTCGCCGAAGAAGTTGCCGGATTTGCCAGATCTAATGCGTCCGACCTGATCCACCGAGTCGTCCCATTCGCGAGCAGGCTCGCTCCCACATTGAAACGCAATCCCCTGTGGGAGCGAGCCTGCTCGCGAATGGCGGCACCTCGGTCCAGAGTGAACACATGAGGGCCAGATGGTTGCTTGCCGCTAACCCCCCCGGTCTTTAGACTTACGCCTCATTTCAACGAGAGCAGGGTCGATGCCAACTGCCTTTCCCCCCGATTCTGTTGGTCTGGTGACGCCGCAAACGGCGCACTTCAGCGAACCTCTGGCCCTGGCCTGTGGCCGCTCGCTGCCAGCCTATGACCTGATCTACGAAACCTACGGCACGCTGAACGCACAGGCGAGCAACGCCGTGCTGATCTGCCACGCCTTGTCCGGCCATCATCACGCCGCCGGTTATCACAGCGTCGACGACCGCAAACCCGGTTGGTGGGACAGCTGCATCGGCCCCGGCAAACCGATCGACACCAGCAAGTTCTTCGTGGTCAGCCTGAATAATCTGGGCGGCTGCAACGGCTCCACCGGCCCGAGCAGCATCAACCCTGAGACCGGCAAACCGTTCGGTGCCGACTTCCCGGTGCTCACCGTGGAAGACTGGGTGCACAGCCAGGCGCGTCTCGCTGACCTGCTCGGCATCGGCCAGTGGGCCGCGGTGATCGGCGGTAGCCTCGGTGGTATGCAGGCGCTGCAATGGACCATCACTTATCCGGATCGCGTGCGTCACTGCCTGGCCATCGCCTCGGCGCCCAAGCTGTCGGCGCAGAACATCGCGTTCAATGAAGTGGCGCGCCAGGCGATTCTCACTGACCCGGAATTCCACGGTGGTTCGTTCCAGGAAGCGGGTGTAATCCCCAAGCGCGGCCTGATGCTGGCGCGCATGGTCGGCCATATCACCTACCTGTCCGACGATTCGATGGGCGAGAAATTTGGCCGTGGCCTGAAGAGCGAGAAGCTCAACTACGACTTCCACAGTGTCGAGTTCCAGGTCGAAAGCTACCTGCGTTATCAGGGCGAAGAGTTCTCCGGACGCTTCGACGCCAACACCTATCTGTTGATGACCAAGGCGCTGGATTACTTTGATCCGGCGGCGAACTTCGACGACAACCTGGCGAAAACCTTCGAGAACGCCACGGCCAAGTTCTGCGTGATGTCTTTCACCACCGACTGGCGCTTCTCCCCGGCGCGCTCGCGTGAGCTGGTGGATGCACTGATGGCGGCGCGCAAAGACGTCAGCTATCTGGAAATCGACGCACCGCAGGGCCACGACGCCTTCCTGATTCCGATCCCTCGCTACTTGCAGGCGTTCGGCAATTACATGAACCGCATCACGTTGTGAGAAAGCCATGAGAGCTGATCTGGAAATCATCCAGGAATGGATCCCCGCCGGCAGCCGCGTCCTCGACCTCGGTTGCGGTGACGGCGAACTGCTGACCTGGCTGCGCGACAACAAGCAGGTCACCGGTTATGGCCTGGAAAACGATGCTGACAACATTGCCCAGTGCGTGGCCAAAGGCGTCAACGTCATTGAGCAGGACCTGGACAAGGGCCTCGGCAACTTTGCCAGCAACAGTTTCGACATCGTCGTCATGACCCAGGCCCTGCAAGCCGTGCACTACCCGGACAAGATCCTCGACGAAATGCTGCGGGTCGGTCGTCAGTGCATCATCACCTTCCCCAATTTCGGCCACTGGCGCTGCCGCTGGTATCTGGCGAGCAAGGGGCGCATGCCGGTGTCGGAGTTTTTGCCCTACACCTGGTACAACACGCCGAACATTCACTTCTGCACCTTCGAAGACTTTGAAGAACTTTGCCGCGAACGTGACGCGAAGGTCATTGATCGGCTTGCCGTGGATCAACAGCACCGCCACGGGTGGGCCAGTAAGCTATGGCCTAATCTGTTAGGTGAGATTGGTATCTACCGCGTCAGCAGCCCGGTACTGGCAGATCACCAAATCGCGGTCTGACATTCGAGGAGAACGAGCATGAGACGTTTGATTGGTACGCTGTTGGCAGCATGTCTGAGCTTTTCGGCGGTCGCCGCCGACGCGATCAAGGGCGAGCGCAAGGAAGTGTTTGGTGATGTCACCGTTCACTACAACACCTTTAATTCCACCTTTCTGACGCCTGACATCGCCAAGGCTGCCGAACTGATCCGCAGCAAAAACCAAGGCGTAATCAATGTCTCGGTGATCAAAGACGGCAAACCACTGGTCGCCAATGTCACCGGCACGGTCAAAGACCTGACCAGCAAAAGCGTGCCGCTGAATTTCCGCCAGGTCACCGAACAGGGCGCGATCTATTACATCGCCCAGTACCCGGTGGAACAGCAGGAAACCCGCACCTTTGAAATCAAGGTGCAGAATGGCGACAAGATCAACACCATCAATTTCAACCAAGAACTTTTCCCCGGCGAATGATGAACCTCAAGCAGCTCGTACTGGCCAGCCACAACGCCGGCAAACTCAAGGAACTCCAGGCCATGCTCGGCGAGTCGGTGCAACTGCGCTCGATCGGTGAGTGGAGCAACGTGGAGCCGGAAGAAACCGGTCTGTCGTTCGTCGAGAACGCGATCCTCAAGGCACGCAATGCCGCACGCATATCCGGGCTGCCGGCGCTGGCCGATGATTCCGGTCTGGCTGTGGATTTCCTCGGCGGTGCACCGGGCATCTACTCGGCGCGTTATGCCGACGGCAAGGGCGATGCGGCAAACAACGCAAAACTGCTCGATGCCTTGAAGGACGTTCCTGAGGCCGAGCGCGGCGCGCAGTTCGTTTGTGTTCTGGCACTGGTGCGTCACGCCGACGATCCGTTGCCGATCCTCTGCGAAGGCTTGTGGCACGGGCGCATGCTGACGGCGGCCAGCGGCGAACACGGTTTTGGTTACGACCCGCTGTTCTGGGTGCCGGAGCGTGATTGCTCCAGTGCCGAGCTGACGCCTGCCGACAAGAACCAGATCAGCCACCGCGCCCGTGCAATGGATCTGCTGCGCCAGCGTCTGGGCTTGAAATGACCCATGACTCTTCTGCGTCGTCGCTGATAGTCGGCGGCGCCGCTTCTTCGCCACGGGCGCCGTTGCCGACGTTGCCGCCCCTGTCGTTGTACATCCACATCCCGTGGTGTGTACGCAAATGCCCGTATTGCGACTTCAACTCGCACACCGCCAGCCCGGTGCTGCCGGAGCAGGAGTACGTCGACGCGTTGCTGGCCGATCTCGATCAGGATCTGCATGCGGTCTACGGTCGCGAAATCAGCTCGATTTTCTTCGGTGGCGGTACGCCGAGCCTGTTCAGTGCCGAGGCGCTCGGGCGCTTGCTGGAGGGCGTAGAGCAGCGCATTCCGTTTGCTCACGACATTGAAATCACGCTGGAAGCCAACCCCGGTACCTTCGAGCAGGAGAAGTTTGTCGCGTATCGCAAGTTGGGGATCAATCGCCTGTCGATCGGTATCCAGAGTTTCCAGCAGGAAAAACTCAAGGCCCTCGGCCGTATCCATAACGGCGACGAAGCGGTACGTGCGGCTGGCATGGCGCGGCAGGCCGGGTTCGATAACTTCAATCTCGACTTGATGCACGGCCTGCCCGATCAGTCGCTGGACGATGCGCTGAGCGATCTGCGCCAGGCCATCGAACTGAATCCCACGCATATCTCCTGGTACCAACTGACGCTGGAGCCGAACACCGTGTTCTGGAATCAGCCGCCTGTGCTGCCGGAAGACGACACGCTATGGGACATTCAAGAAGCCGGGCAAGCGCTGCTGGCCGAGCACGGCTACGCGCAATACGAAGTGTCGGCCTATGCCCAAACCGGCCGCCCGGCGCGGCACAACCTCAATTACTGGAGTTTCGGCGACTTCATCGGCATCGGCGCGGGTGCGCATGGCAAGCTCAGCCATCCGGACGGGCGCATCGTACGCACCTGGAAAACCCGTTTGCCGAAGGACTATCTCAACCCGGCCAAAAGCTTTCAGGCTGGCGAAAAAGCCCTGACCAATGACGAGATGCCGTTCGAGTTTCTGATGAATGCTTTGCGCCTGACCGCTGGCGTCGAATCGCGCCTGTATCCGCAGCGCACGGGGCTGTCGCTGGAAAGCCTCGCCGAAGGCCGGGCAGCCGCAGAACAAAGCGGTCTGTTGCAGGTCGAACCGTCACGTCTGGCGGCCACCGAGCGCGGACAGCTGTTCCTCAATGACTTGCTGCAACAATTTCTGAACTGATTTCAGTGCTAAGGGAAAACGCATGGATTTGATACTCGACCTGCTCGCCACCGTCTCCCGCTGGAGCCGCAGCAACCTCTCGGAAATCGCCCTGGCACTGGTGGGCTGCCTCTTGGTGCTGTTCGGCGCCGACTTCAAAGGCTGGGTCGAACAACGTCTGGGCAGCATTGCCGGCGCCCTGCGCGTACCACTGATGGCGCTGCTGTGCGTGATCGGCAGCGGCGCAGCGCTGATTTACGCCACACCGTGGGTAATCAAAGGCCTGAGCCAGTTCAACAATTACAGCCTGGCGCCGGTGTTGTTGGTGGTACTGGTGCTGATCGGCGTAGTCGCCGACCGCCGCTGAATTCGAGCCATACACAAAGCAAATGTGGGAGCGAGCCTGCTCGCGAAGGCGTCATGACATTCAACTTCATCGTTGACTGTCAGAGCGCTTTCGCGAGCAGGCTCGCTCCCACATTGTTACTGCGTAATGCTTACGACTGCTTTTCGAACTTCAGATCCCACACGCCATGCCCAAGACGTTCGCCGCGGCGTTCGAACTTGGTGATCGGGCGTTCGGCCGGGCGCGGTACGCACTTGCCGTCTTCGGCGAGGTTGCGATAGCCCGGGGCGACGTTCATGACTTCCAGCATGTATTCGGCGTACGGCTCCCAGTCGGTAGCCATGTGCAGAATGCCGCCGACCTTCAACTTGCTGCGCACCAGTTCAGCGAACGACGCCTGGACGATACGACGCTTGTGGTGACGGCTTTTGTGCCACGGATCCGGGAAGAACAGCATCAGGCGGTCGAGACTGTTGTCGGCGATGCAGCGGTTGAGCACTTCGATCGCGTCGCAATCGTAGACCCGCAGGTTAGTCAGGCCCTGCGTCAGTACGCCATTGAGCAGCGCGCCGACACCCGGACGGTGAACTTCAACGCCGATGAAATCCTGATCCGGTGCAGCAGCGGCCATTTCCAGCAGCGAATGGCCCATGCCGAAACCGATTTCCAGCGAGCGCGGTGCCGAACGGCCGAAAACCTGATCGTAATCGACCGGCTCATCGGCCAATGGCAGCACGAACAGCGGTGCGCCTTGATCCAGGCCTTTCTGCTGGCCTTCGGTCATGCGCCCGGCGCGCATCACGAAACTCTTGATGCGGCGGTGTTGGCGCTCGTCGCCCTCTTCCGGCTGGATAGGCGTGTCGTTCGATTCAGTCATCTTGGCTCTTACTTGATCAGACCATCCAGCGGCGAAGAGGCGCTGGCATAGAGTTTTTTCGGCATGCGGCCGGCGAGGTAGGCCAGACGGCCCGCGACGATCGCGTGTTGCATGGCTTGGGCCATCATCACTGGCTGACCCGCGTGGGCAATGGCCGAGTTCATCAGCACTGCGTCACAGCCCAGTTCCATGGCAATGGTGGCATCGGAGGCGGTGCCGACACCGGCGTCTACCAATACCGGAATCTTTGCTTCTTCAAGGATGATCTGCAGGTTGTATGGATTGCAGATACCCAGGCCAGAACCGATCAGACCGGCCAGCGGCATGACGGCGATGCAGCCGATTTCCGCCAGTTGACGGGCGATGATCGGGTCATCACTGGTGTAAACCATCACGTCGAAACCTTCCTTGACCAGTGTTTCGGCGGCCTTGAGGGTTTCGATCACGTTGGGGAACAGGGTTTTCTGGTCGGCGAGTACTTCCAGCTTTACCAGATTGTGACCGTCGAGCAGCTCACGGGCCAGGCGGCAGGTACGCACGGCTTCGATGGCGTCGTAGCAACCGGCGGTGTTCGGCAGGAAGGTGTAGCGATCCGGCGACAATACGTCGAGCAGGTTCGGTTCGCCTTCGATCTGCCCGAGGTTGGTGCGGCGCACGGCGAAGGTGACGATCTCGGCACCCGAGGCTTCGATGGCCTGGCGGGTTTCTTCCATGTCACGGTACTTGCCGGTACCGACCAGCAAACGCGACTGGTAAGTACGACCGGCTAGCACAAAAGGCTTGTCGCTACGAACGATGCTCATGGGGAATCCTCTTTAGGGGTGAGGGTCTTGCAGAATTCTGTGCCCTTGTGGGCCGCGCGATTAGCCGCCGCCGATGGCGTGAACCACCTCGACGTTATCGCCGTCGTTTAGCGCGGTGTCGGCATGCTGGCTGCGCGGGACGATATCCAGATTGAGTTCGACCGCCACCCGGCGTCCGGTCAGATCCAGACGGGTCAGCAGGGCCGCAACGGTTTCACCGTCGGGCAGTTCAAGGGATTCACCGTTCAACTGAATGCGCATGCGCAATGCCGCCATCATTTTTAGGGGCTGGCATTCTAGCCCGATCATGACCTAAAGGTCAGTACCAAGCGTCAAGCGGTTCATTGCAAGCGCCAGGCAGCCAGGCCCAGGCACACCCAGCCGACGAGAAACGCCAACCCGCCGAACGGGGTGATGATGCCGAGCTTGCTGATACCGGTGGTTGTCAGCAGGTACAGGCTGCCGGAAAACAGCAGGATACCGACAGTGAACGAGATACCGGCCCAAGTGACCAGTCGCCCCTGAATCTGCGTAGCCAGCAATGCCACACCGAACAACGCCAGTGTATGCACCAGTTGATAGGTGACGCCCGTGTGGAAAATCGCCAGATACTCAGGTGTCAGACGGCTTTTGAGGCCGTGGGCGGCAAACGCACCCAGCGCGACACCCGTGAAACCAAAAAAAGCGGCCAGCATCAAAAAGCCACGCAGCATTGGGAACTCCAGTCAGACTCGATCGGCAGGGTCTGTATAATGGCCCGCTCCACGGGTTCGGCCAAGCCATCTCTATGTTGCGTTCAATTTTCCGTCGTCTCACGAAGGCCCTGCTCTGGTTCGCGGGGGGCAGCGTATTGCTGGTTCTGGTATTTCGCTTCGTACCGCCGCCGGGCACCGCGCTGATGGTCGAGCGCAAGGTCGAATCCTGGATCGACGGCGAGCCGATCGACCTGCAGCGCACCTGGAAGCCGTGGGACGAGATTTCCGACGATCTCAAAGTCGCGGTCATGGCTGGCGAAGACCAGAAATTTCCCGAGCATTGGGGCTTTGATTTCAGCGCAATTCAGGCAGCGCTGGCGCACAACGAACTCGGCGGCTCAATTCGCGGCGCCAGTACGTTGAGCCAGCAAGTGTCGAAAAACCTGTTTCTGTGGGCGGGGCGCAGCTATCTGCGTAAAGGCCTGGAAGCCTGGTTTACTGCGCTGATCGAGGTGTTGTGGCCCAAACAGCGGATTCTCGAGGTGTATCTGAACAGTGTCGAGTGGGATGACGGCGTGTTTGGCGCCGAAGCCGCAGCGCGACATCATTTCGGCGTGAGCGCGAAGTCGTTGTCCCGACAGCAGGCGAGTTATCTGGCGGCGGTATTGCCCAACCCGCGGGTGTGGAGCGCGAGCCATCCGACGGCTTATGTCGCACGTCGGGCCGGGTGGATTCGACAGCAAATGAGTCAGCTGGGTGGGACGAGTTATCTGCTGAGTCTGAATGATTCGCGGCGTGCACCGTGGGCGCAGTGACTTCAAGATCAAAGGATCGCAGCCTTCGGCAGCTCCTACAGGTGAATGCGGGTCCCGTGTAGGAGCTGCGGCACGCTGCGATCTTTTGATTTTCAAACAAAAATGCCCCGATCATCGCTGATCGGGGCATTTTTTGTTGTCAGGGGCCGGTTATGCGGCAATCGACAATTTGAGCTTGTTCATCGCGCTCTTTTCGAGCTGACGGATTCGCTCGGCCGACACGTTGTACTTCTGCGCCAGGTCGTGCAGCGTGGCTTTCTCTTCTGCCAGCCAGCGCTGGTAGAGGATGTCGCGGCTGCGTTCGTCCAGCACTTCCAAAGCTTCGTGCAGGTTGTTGTTGGAGTTGTCGCTCCAGTCGGCATCTTCCAGTTGACGCGCCGGGTCGTACCGGTGGTCTTCCAGATAGTTGGCCGGCGACTGGAAAGCGCTGTCGTCGTCCGCTTCCGCAGCCGGGTCGAAAGCCATGTCATGGCCGGTCAGGCGACTTTCCATCTCGCGCACTTCACGCGGTTCGACACCGAGGCTTTCCGCCACACGGTGGACTTCCTCGTTATTCAGCCACGCCAGACGTTTCTTCTGGCTGCGCAGGTTGAAGAACAGCTTGCGCTGGGCCTTGGTGGTCGCGACTTTCACAATGCGCCAGTTGCGCAGGATGAACTCGTGAATTTCCGCCTTGATCCAGTGCACAGCGAACGACACCAGGCGCACACCCATTTCCGGGTTGAAGCGCTTTACGGCCTTCATCAGGCCGACGTTACCTTCCTGGATCAGGTCAGCCTGAGCCAGACCGTAGCCGCTATAGCTACGGGCAATGTGTACGACAAAACGCAGGTGGGCGAGCACCATCTGCCGAGCCGCCCCCAAATCCTGCTCATAATAGAGACTCTCGGCCAGTTCACGCTCCTGCTCCGGCGTCAGCAATGGAATGCTGTTCACGGTGTGCACATAGGCTTCCAGGTTTGCGCCTGGAACCAACGCGTACGCAGGTTGCAAAGAATTGGTCATACGAAAAAACCTCCGACTTACATACTCGTGCTTCTCAGCACTGCGAAAAATTGACCGGGAACTCAGGTACAAGTTCCCAAAAACCGTAAGGCCAATCACGCGCAAAAAAGATTCTACTTCGGCGCCAGCTCCCTGAGATGACGTGCGACTGCAATCCATGCACCGATATAACCCAACAGCACCGCGCCAAGCAAGAGCGACAGACCATCGGCAACTGGCACTCCGGCCAGCGCGAAATCACTGCCGTACAAGCCGGCCAATCCAACCACCGCATCGTTCAGCCAGTCCAGGCCGAACGCCAATACGCCCCAGGACAACAGCCCCGCACCGAAGCCATACAACGCGCCCATATAAAGGAAGGGGCGCCGCACATAGCTGTCAGTGCCGCCGACGAGTTTAATCACTTCTATCTCTGTGCGGCGGTTTTCAATATGAAGACGAATGGTATTGCCTATCACCAAAAGTAATGCAGAAACCAGCAGCACCGTCAGACCGAAGACAAAACGATCGCCGAGCTTGAGGATGGCGGCCAGACGCTCGACCCAGACTAGATCAAGTTGTGCCTGTTGTACCTTCGGCAGCTCGGAAAGTTTTTGTCTTAATGCTTCCAGGGTGGTCTTGTCGACCTCGTTCGGCGTCACCAGCACCACGCCCGGTAGCGGGTTTTCCGGCAGCTCGCGCAGTGCTTCGCCCAAACCGGACTGCTGTTGAAACTCTTCCAGCGCCTGATCGCGGCCGACATATTCAGCATCAGCTACGCCGGGCATGCCTTTGATCTGTTCGCGCAACGACTCGCCCTGCTCCGGGCTGGCGTCGAGCTGCAGGTACAGCGAGATCTGCGCCGCACGCTGCCACGATCCGCCGAGACGCTCGACGTTATTGAGCAACAGCGAAAGACCCATCGGCAGGCTCAGCGCCACCGCCATCACCATGCAGGTGAAGAAACTGCCGATCGGCTGCTTGCCGAGACGACGCAGGCTATCGAGCAGGCTGGCGCGATGGCTTTCGACCCAGGCACGGAACAGCGTGGCGAAGTCAGGGCCGTCGTCATCGTCGTGTTTTTTCTTTTTGGCCGGTTGCGGATCGGCGGCTTTCGGGGCCACGCGCTCGGAAACCTTCGGACTGCGAGTAGCACTCATACCCCGGCCTCCCCGTCGCCGATCAATCGGCCACGTTGCAAGGTCAGCATGCGGTGACGCATACGGGCGATCAGCGCCAGGTCGTGACTGGCGATCAGCACGCTGGTGCCCAAACGGTTGATGTCTTCGAACACCCCCATGATCTCGGCCGCCAGACGCGGGTCGAGGTTACCGGTCGGTTCGTCCGCCAGCAGCAGGGCCGGACGATGGACGATGGCGCGGGCGATGCCGACGCGCTGTTGCTGACCGGTGGACAAGTCGCCCGGGTACAGATCGGTTTTATCCGACAGCGCCACGCGCTCCAGCGCCGAATCGACGCGCTTGGCGATTTCGGGCTTGGACAGCCCGAGAATCTGCAACGGCAACGCGACGTTGTTAAACACCGTGCGATCGAACAGCAATTGGTGGTTCTGGAACACCACACCAATCTGCCTGCGCAGGAACGGAATCTGCGCATTGCTGATGGTGCTCAGGTCTTGCCCGGCGAGCAGCAGCTTGCCGCTGGTCGGACGCTCCATTGCCAGCAACAGGCGCAATAGCGTGGATTTACCGGCACCGGAGTGGCCGGTGACAAACAAGAACTCGCCGCGACGGACTCGAAAGCTCAGCTCATGCAAGCCGACGTGTCCGTTCGGGTAGCGTTTACCGACCTGTTCGAAACGAATCATGAACGCTCCCGCTCGGCAAAGAGTGCCTGGACAAAGGGTTCGGCTTCAAAGGTACGCAAATCGTCGATGCCTTCGCCGACGCCGATATAGCGAATCGGCAGACCGAACTGCTTGGCCAGGGCAAAGATCACCCCACCTTTTGCGGTGCCGTCGAGTTTGGTCAGCGCCAGGCCGGTCAGTTCGACAGTCTGGTTGAATTGCTTGGCCTGGTTGATGGCGTTCTGGCCGGTACCGGCGTCGAGTACCAGCAGCACTTCGTGCGGTGCGTCGGCGTCGAGCTTGCCGATCACACGGCGAACCTTTTTCAGTTCTTCCATCAGATTGTCTTTGGTATGCAGACGACCGGCGGTGTCGGCGATCAACACGTCGATGCCACGCGCCTTGGCGGCTTGCACGGCGTCGAAGATCACCGAAGCGGAATCGGCACCCGTGTGCTGGGCGATCACCGGGATCTTGTTGCGCTCGCCCCATACCTGCAACTGCTCAACAGCAGCAGCGCGGAAGGTGTCACCGGCGGCCAGCATGACTTTCTTGCCTTCCAGTTGCAGCTTCTTCGCCAGTTTGCCGATGGTGGTAGTTTTGCCGGCACCGTTGACGCCGACCACAAGGATCACGAACGGTTTGTTCTGCGAAACGATTTTCAGCGGCTGCTCGACCGGTTTGAGCATCGCAGCCAGTTCGGCCTGCAGGGATTTGTACAACGCATCGGCGTCGGCAAGTTCCTTGCGAGCGACCTTTTGGGTCAGGCGCTGGATGATCTGCGTGGTGGCTTCGACGCCAACGTCGGCGGTCAGCAGACGGGTTTCGAGGTCATCCAGCAGCTCGTCATCAATGGTTTTGCGGCCCAGGAACAGGCTGGCCATGCCCTCGCCAATGCTGGCACTGGTTTTCGACAGACCTTGCTTGAGGCGGGCGAAGAAACCGGCCTTGGTTTCTTCGGTGCGCGGGGCTTCGGCAACCACTTCGACCGGCAAGACTGGAGCAGCAACCACGGGGGCAGGTGCTGGCTCGGGCTGTTGAAGGATTGGAGCAACAGGGGCAGCAACCACCGGAGCAACAGGCTCGGAAGCGATAGGTTCAGGGACAGGCTCTGAAACAACGGGCGCAGCCACCACAGGAGCCGGAGCGACCTCTTGAACAAACGCAGCCGGCGCAGGAATCTGCGGGGTGATATGCGGCGCAGCCTCTTCAACCAGCGCCACCGGCTCTTCCGCCACTGGCAAGGTCAGCCATGGCTCAGCCGCCGGAGTCAGCGGCAGCTCAACGGCCACAGGCGCTGCAGGCTCCGGTTGTGGCTCGACCGGTTGCAACACCGGTTCGGCATTCGGCAGCACAATCGGCGTCGGCTCTTCTTCTATTAACGGAGCAGGCGCCGGGGCCGGTTCAGGAATCGCGGGCGGCTGTTCGACGACGGGTTCCTGCGGTTTCTTACGCAGCCATCCGAACAGGCTTTTCTTCTCGCCAGCCGCAGCTGGGGTCTTCTTGTCGTCGTTGGAACCAAACATGGAGGACGGCTATCTCACGGTAGCGACGCGCCATAAGGGCGCCCCGGCAAATAAATATTCGATGCAGAACAGACTGTGTTTCACCCAGCTTGTTCACGCGCAACATTTTGTCGAGGCGCCAGCGGCACCCCAAAGATTCGTATTAACGAAGGACTAAACCGGAAAAATCGGCGAAAAAGCGAAGTCTAGTCGATAAACCGCTGCTTTCTGCCGCCAACCTATACAGCCGCATCAGGCCTGAAAACCTGATAGGCGTGGTCGCCGGTAAAACGGATCAGTATCCTAGCACCTCCTCGCCCGCCGACGCTAAGACCAAGCGGGCAGCTCAACAGGTTAAAAAACGAATGAATGCTCTAGCCCGCCGCGCTGCAGGCCTGCTGTTCAGCACAGTCTGCCTGCCCCTTTCGGCCTTGGCGGCCGACCCGCAACCGACCCACGAATTCACCCTCGACAACGGCCTGAAGGTCGTCGTGCGCGAAGACCATCGCGCGCCGGTGGTGGTGTCGCAGGTCTGGTACAAGGTCGGCTCCAGCTACGAAACCCCGGGCCAGACCGGTCTGTCTCATGCGCTTGAGCACATGATGTTCAAGGGCAGCGAGAAAGTCGGCCCCGGCGAAGCCTCGCTGATCCTGCGCGACCTCGGTGCCGAAGAGAACGCGTTCACCAGCGATGACTTCACCGCTTATTACCAGGTGCTGGCGCGCGACCGCCTGGCCGTGGCCTTCGAACTGGAAGCCGATCGCATGGCCAACCTGCGCCTGCCGGCCGACGAGTTCGCCAAGGAAATCGAAGTCATCAAGGAAGAGCGCCGTCTGCGCACCGATGACAAGCCGATGTCCAAGGCTTACGAGCGTTACAAGGCGATGGCTTACCCGGCCAGCGGTTATCACACGCCGACAATCGGCTGGATGGCTGACCTCGACCGGATGAAGGTTGAAGAGCTGCGTCACTGGTATCAATCCTGGTACGTGCCGAACAACGCCACGCTGGTGGTCGTCGGCGACGTCACCCCGGACGAAGTCAAAACCCTCGCCCAACGCTACTTCGGCCCAATCGCCAAACGCGACGTACCTCCGGCGAAACAACCGCTGGAACTGGCCGAGCCCGGCGAGCGCAAGATCACCCTGCATGTGCAGACACAACTGCCTAGCCTGATGCTCGGTTTCAACGTGCCGAGCATCGCCACTGCCGAAGACAAACGTTCGGTTAACGCGCTGCGGTTGATTTCAGCGCTGCTCGATGGCGGTTACAGCGGGCGCATTCCCACCCAACTGGAGCGCGGCGAAGAGCTGGTGTCCGGCGGCTCGTCGAGCTACGACGCCTACACTCGCGGCGACAGCCTGTTCACCCTCTCGGCCACGCCCAACACGCAGAAGAAAAAGACCATGGCGCAAGCCGAGGCCGGTTTGTGGAAGCTGCTGGAGCAGTTGAAAACCACCGCGCCGTCCGCCGAAGAACTGGAACGCGTGCGTGCGCAAGTGATTGCCGGCCTGGTCTACGAGCGTGACTCGATCACCAGCCAGGCCACGGCCATCGGTCAGCTTGAGACCGTGGGCCTGTCGTGGAAACTGATGGACACCGAACTGGCCGATCTGGAGAGCGTCACCCCGCAAGACATCCAGAACGCCGCCAAGCTGTATTTCACCCGCGAACGTCTCAGCGTCGCCCATGTACTGCCACTGGAGACGACTCATGAGTGAGCGCAAAACCCCACGCCTGTTGTTGCTTGGTCTGATCGCTGTCGCGGTGATCGGTGCCACTGCTTTCTATCTGTCGCCAAGCGCTGACAGCAAGGCGAGCGAAGCACTGGACAACGCCAAGTCCGCGCAGAAGCTGCAATCGCTGGCCGAACTCGACGGCAAGGCCCCGGCAAGCCGCAAACTCGACGTGCAAACCTGGAACACCGCCGAAGGCGCCAAGGTGCTGTTCGTCGAAGCCCACGAACTGCCGATGTTCGACATGCGTCTGATCTTCGCCGCCGGCAGCAGTCAGGACGGCAACGCGCCGGGTCTGGCGGTGCTGACCAACGCGATGCTCAATGAAGGCGTGGCCGGCAAGGACGTCGGTGCTATCGCCCAAGGTTTCGAAGGCCTCGGCGCGGATTTCGGCAATGGTGCTTTCAAGGACATGGCGCTGGCTTCGCTGCGCAGTCTGAGCGCCGCTGACCAGCGCGAGCCGGCATTGAGTCTGTTCTCGGAAGTCGTCGGCAAACCGACTTTCCCTGCCGACTCGTTCGCGCGCATCAAGAATCAGATGCTCGCCGGATTCGAATACCAGAAACAGAACCCCGGCAAACTTGCCAGCCTGGAGCTGATGAAGCGCCTGTATGGCGATCACCCGTACGCGCATTCGAGCGACGGCAACGAGCAGAGCGTACCGAAGATCACCCTCGCGCAACTGCGTGAATTCCACGCCAAAGCCTACGCTGCCGGCAACGTGGTGATCGCGCTGGTCGGCGACCTGTCCCGCGCTGACGCCGAGGCGATTGCCAATCAGGTTTCCGCAGCCCTGCCGAAAGGCCCGGCAATGGCGAAAATTGCCCAGCCACAGGAACCGCAAGCCAGCGTCGGTCACATCGAATTCCCATCGAAGCAGACCAACCTGATGATCGCGCAGTTGGGCATCGATCGTGATGATCCGGACTACGCGGCATTGTCGATGGGCAACCAGATACTCGGCGGCGGTGGTTTCGGCACCCGGTTGATGAGCGAAGTTCGCGAGAAACGCGGGCTGGCCTATGGCGTGTATTCCGGATTTAGCCCGATGCAGGTTCGCGGCCCGTTCCTGATCAACCTGCAGACCCGCGCCGAAATGAGCGAAGGCACTCTGAAACTGGTGCAGGATGTGCTCGCCGACTACCTGAAAACCGGCCCGACCCAGAAAGAACTCGACGACGCCAAACGCGAACTGGCCGGCAGCTTCCCGCTGTCCACTGCGAGCAACGCCGACATTGTTGGCCAACTCGGCGCCATGGGCTTCTATAATCTGCCGTTGAGCTATCTGGATGACTTCATGCGTCAGTCCCAGAGCCTGACCGTAGAGCAGGTCCGCAACGCACTGAACAAACACTTGAGCACGGACAAAATGGTCATCGTCACCGCTGGCCCGACCGTGCCGCAAAAGCCGTTACCGGCCCCATCTGATAAACCTGCCGAGCAACCGCTCGGGGTTCCGGAGCATTAATGGCTACTCGTCCAAAAAAACCTGTTCACAACGTGCACAACGGCGTGAATCAACTGCGCATCATTGGTGGTGAATGGGGCAGCCGCAAGCTGAGCTTCCCCGATGCGCCGGGTCTGCGCCCAACGCCGGACCGCGTGCGTGAGACCCTGTTCAACTGGCTCGCGCCTTACGTGGAAGGGGCCAAGGTATTCGATCCGTTCGCCGGCAGCGGCGCGCTGTTTCTCGAAGCACTGTCCCGTGGCGCCGCCATGGGCCAGGCGCTGGACGCCAGTAATATCGCCGTTTCAAGCCTCAAGGAACACCTCGGCACCCTGCGCTGCACCAACGGTCAGGTACAAACTGCCGACGCCCTGCGCTATCTGGAAACGCAAACTGCCACCGCGTACGACCTGGTGTTCCTCGACCCACCGTTCAATCAGAACCTGCTGCCCACCGTGTGCACGCTGCTCGAAGAGCGCCAATGGCTGGCCGATGACGCCTGGGTTTACACCGAAAGCGAAAGCGCCCCATCGACCCTCGGCCTGCCGCAAAACTGGCGTCTGCATCGCGAGCAGAAATCCGGTCGCGTGTATTACGCGTTGTGGCATCGCCTGGCAGAAACAATCGCTTGAACACGCTTGAGCAGGCAACTTGACTGCCCGAGCTTCCAACTCGGGTTTTAATTAAGTTGCAATAGTTCAGCAATAGCGAGAGGCCTCTGTTTCATCCATCTTGTGCAAGCGAAATTAGTCGCCTAAACATCATGGATGAAACTTCAATGAATACAAACACCCTCGCATATACCCCTAATCCGCTTCATGAATTCACGCTCGACAATGGTTTGAAAGTTGTAGTGCGAGAAGATCACCGAACACCTCAAGTTGCACTAACACTGACTTTCGCCAGCCGCGGTGACGAGCGCCCTGAAGAGTTCGGGACGGGCAACGTGCTACTGCGTGCACTGCGATATCTAAAAAACGATTACGAGGCCTTCATTACAGAAAGCGGAGGTACTCGGTTCCGTTACGGCGATTCCCCTGGCTCTGGCCAACTGACTGACTCGCTATTGGTACCGGTAGAACACTTGGAAAGCGCGCTCAAGCTCCAGTCGAAGCTGATGACAACAGATCTGCCGGACGAATCGCTGCACAATGCTCTGAATATCACCAGAGACAGGAACAAGAAGGAATCCTTCTTCTTATCACCGATATGGTACAGCCCAGAAATCGAATGCCTTGTGTACGCAGGCAGCAGGCACTACAGATCCCATCAGGCGGTTTCGGCCAACCTTGAACGATTGTCTCCCGATCGCATACGGAACTTGCGGCGGAGTCGGCACTGCCCCGACAACGCACAGCTGGCAATCACTGGCGATATTGGAATTGAAGAAGCCCGGCGCTTGGTCGAACGCCACTTCGCAGATATCCCACGAGGTGAGCCTTCGTTCAGATCTGCGGTGCAAGTTCCGGCAGCGCCCGGCTATCGCCGGATAACGCAGTACCTGGATACTCAACACCCCGAGTATTCCATGATGATCTTCATATTCAACACACCGCTGGCTTATGAACTGGAAGTATTAGGCTCCTTGCTTGAAGGCGATACCCTCCCACGTTTGGCCGCACTCCAGGAAAAGCGTGGTGGAGTTGTACCGAGGTTCATTGGAGACAATCAAGGCAATACAATTCTCGGCCTTGCTTTTTATATCCACGGCGACCCACAGGAAGCCGAAGAGAACTTCTGGAAGTTTCTGGATGAAGTGAAGCGTTCCCCTTTCTCTGCTGAAGAGATCGACTCCGCCGTCAAAAAAGCCTGTTCGCTGCCTCAAGTCTGGAACAGCTCACTAGAGCACCAGGCAGAAGCGCTCTCCTATTTGTATGGATCAGGTCAGCCTTTGCAGTTGCTTGACGATAAAGTCGGGCTGTTGCGCAGCATCACCCCTGAGGACGTTCATGTTGCAGCCAACGCCTACCTCACCCGCGAAAATGCCACCGTCGTTTGTGCATTGCCGATCGGAACAAAACCGAAGTAACGCTTTAAACAGTCTGCGACTGTAGCGGTTCGGTTTTTTAAACCGCTCACTAGCAGCGTCAAGCAACGCAGTGCCTGACGCTCAAGCAATAAATGAAACAGTGAAACGCCACCGGTCTGCTGATCGGTGGCGCCTGGTAACCGTCAGGGTGATGTCGCGTCGAAACAGGCTTTGTGGCAAGTTAGGTTCTTTCATTGAAAGCGTCAGCGCCTGATACGCCCGCCGCTTTGCGCAAGACCTGTCGAGAGTTGCCGTGCCGTCACTGAACCCAACATCAAGCCCCCGTTTTACGCCAGCCTTCGGCCTCGGCAACCCGCACTTGCAAACCTTGTGGGGACCGCTCTGGCGCAAAACCACCCACCTGGACCGCGAACGTGAACGCTTGTGGCTTGCAGACGGTGACTTCCTCGACCTCGACTGGCACGGCCCGCACAGCGCCGATGCGCCATTGGTGCTGGTGTTGCACGGCCTGACCGGTTCGTCCAATTCGCCTTATGTCGCCGGCCTGCAAAAAGTGCTGGGCGCTCAAGGCTGGGCCAGTGTCGCGCTCAACTGGCGTGGCTGTTCGGGCGAGCCGAATCTGCTGTCGCGCAGCTATCACTCCGGGGCCAGCGAAGACCTCGCCGAAGCCATTCGGCACCTGCGCGCCAAGCGACCACTGGCGCCGCTGTATGCCGTTGGTTATTCCCTGGGGGGCAACGTGCTGCTCAAGCACTTGGGCGAAACCGGCAGCGCCAGCGGCGTAATCGGTGCCGTGGCGGTGTCGGTACCGTTTCGGCTCGACCAATGCGCCGACCGTATCGGACAAGGCTTTTCGAAGATCTATCAGGCGCATTTCATGCGCGAGATGGTCGGCTACATCAAGAACAAGCAACGGCAGTTTCAGCACGATGGCCGCGAAGACAGTCTGGCCGAGCTGGCCGCGCTCGGCTCACTGGAAAACATGCGCACATTCTGGGATTTCGATGGCCGGGTAACGGCGCCGCTGCACGGATTTACCGATGCGCACGATTACTACCGCCGTGCATCGAGCCGCTACTTTCTTGGCGAGATTCGTACGCCGACATTAATTATCCAGGCAGCGGACGATCCTTTCGTCTTCCCTCACAGCTTGCCGAGCGCTGAAGAGTTGTCTGCCTGCACGCAGTTCGAATTGCAGCCCAAGGGTGGCCACGTCGGTTTTGTCGATGGCACGCTTCGCCGACCGGATTACTACCTTGAACGGCGCATCCCGCAGTGGCTGGCGCGCCTTGCGTCTTGAACGATCAAGGCAGTCGATCCCTTTCTGGCAAACCGCACCGCAGACGGTGATCTTTTGAGCTTATTCGCCGGTGGCAATACCGCGCGAAGGCTCGTTGATCCACTCACTCCAGGACCCGGCATACAGCGAAGCCAATGGATACCCGGCCAGACACAGCGCAAACAGGTTGTGACATGCCGTCACGCCTGAGCCGCAATAGGCGACCAGTTCCGACGGCGAGCGCTCGCCAAGCTTCGCGGCAAAGTGCTGTTTGAGCTGATCGGCCGGCAGGAATCGCCCATCACTGCCCAGGTTGTCGGTGAACGCCGCGCATTGCGCACCGGGAATGTGCCCGGCGATCGGGTCGATCGGTTCCACTTCCCCCATGAAACGCGGCAAGGCTCGCGCATCGATCAGGGTCAACGCGGGTTGACCGAGGCGTTGTTGTAATTGCTCGGCACTTAGCAGCAGGCTCATGTCCGGCTGACCACTGAAATAACCAGGCGTGAGGGTCGGCGCATCCAGACTCAGCGGCAGACCCGCCGCATGCCAGGCCTTGAGCCCGCCATCGAGAATGAACACGCCGTCGCGCTTGCCCAGCCACGCCAGCAACCACCAGGCACGCGCCGCGTAGGCACCGGGGCCGTCGTCATACAAAACCACGTCGCTATCGGCATTGATGCCCCAGGCTTGCAGGCGCTCGACCAGCGCTGTCGGCTCGGGCAAAGGATGACGCCCGGTCACGCCTTTGACCACTTTGCCACTGAGGTCGCGCTCCAGATCGGCAAAGCCCGCCCCGGCAATGTGCCCCTCGGCATAACTGCGCTGCCCGTAATCCGGGTCATCAAGGGCAAAACGACAATCGAGAATCACCAGCCCCGGCTGTTCCTTGCGGGCATCCAGTGCGTTGGGACTGATCAGTTGCGCAATCGGCATAACGGGCTCCTGTGAATTCAACGAAACGGTTTACTTCACGTCGTCGAGGGCCTGGGCCAGCGGCACGTAAAACTCCTCGAACAGTGCATTGACCTCTTCACGCGCCTGCGCGGTGACAAACCCGGCCTCCAGTACCAGCACCTGGTACACGCCACGCTTGATGGCTTGTTCGCTGAGGTGATTGGAGTTTTCCCGAGTGGTGCACAGAAAGCGCACCCAGGAGGTCAGGATGATCCAGGCATTGAGGGTCAGGGATTCGATCTGCACGCGGTCCATGTCGAGGATCCCGGCGGCAACAAAACCTTCGTAGATCGCCCCGCCCTGGATCAAGCAGCGCTGGGAAAAACGCCGATAGCGCGCGGCCAGCTCCGGATCGCTGTCGAGCAGATGCTCGAGGTCGCGGTGCAGAAAGCGATATCGCCACATCGCCGAGAGCAGCTCCTTGAGATAGAAACGCTTGTCTTCGACGGTCGCGGCGCGCCCCTGCGGCGGGCGCAGGAAGCTGTCGACAAGGCTCTCGTACTCACTGAACAACACGGCGATGATCGCCTGCTTGTTGGGGAAGTGGTAGTAGAGGTTGCCCGGAGAAATCTCCATGTGGGCGGCGATGTGATTGGTGCTGATGCTGCGCTCGCCCTGTTGATTGAACAGTTCGAGACTGTTCAGCACGATACGCTCGCTGGTTTTTATTCGTGGGGCCATGGGCTTGAGCTTTAATTCAGAGTGCGTTGAGGAGCATCTTACGACCTAACCGGAAATGGATAAAACACTGCTGTGCATGGAAGTCATTTGACTTTCTAGAGCATAGACTCTAAAAAGTGCCTCATTATAATAAATCCGGAGCCGACCATGACTGCCGATATTGCCTACCTGCAAACGCTACAGGAGCCACTGCAAGCACTTGATCGGCAGTTCAATGCGCAAAGGGCCGCGTACGCCGCCAACCCGATGCCACCTGCTGCCCAGCGTCAGCAATGGCTCAAGGCACTGCGCGATTTGCTCAGCAACGAGCGTCAGGCTTTGATCGAGGCAATCAGTGCCGATTTCAGCCATCGCAGCGCCGATGAAACGCTGCTTGCCGAATTGATGCCGAGCCTGCATGGCATTCACTACGCCAGTCGCCATCTCAGAGGCTGGATGAAAGACTCGCGACGCAAGGTCGGCATGGCTTTCCAGCCAGCCTCGGCGAAAGTGGTTTACCAGCCGCTGGGCGTGATCGGCGTCATCGTGCCGTGGAATTACCCGCTGTATCTGGCCATCGGCCCACTGGTCGGCGCGTTGGCGGCGGGCAACCGGGTGATGCTCAAACTCAGTGAATCGACCCCGGCCACTGGCCTGTTGCTCAAGGAACTGCTGGCGCGGATCTTCCCCGAAGATCTGGTCTGTGTGGTGCTTGGCGAAGCTGACATCGGTGTGGCGTTTTCCCGTCTGCGCTTCGATCATCTGCTGTTCACCGGCGCCACCAGCATCGGCAAGCACGTCATGCGCGCCGCAGCAGAAAACCTCACGCCCGTGACGCTGGAACTGGGCGGCAAATCCCCCGCCATCGTCTCCCGTGATGTGCCGCTCAAGGATGCCGCCGAACGCATCGCCTTCGGTAAAACCCTCAACGCCGGGCAGACCTGCGTCGCCCCCGATTACGTGCTGGTGCCGGAAGACCGGGTCGGCGGCTTCGTCGAAGCCTATCGCCAGGCCGTACAGGGTTTTTATCCGACCCTCACCGACAACCCGGACTACACCGCGATCATCAACGAACGCCAACTGGCCCGACTCAACAGTTACGTCAGTGATGCCACCAGCAAGGGCGCGCTGCTGATTCCGCTGTTCGATCAGGGTCAGGGCCGGCGCATGCCGCACAGTGTGTTGTTGAATGTCAGCGACGAAATGACGGTGATGCAGGATGAAATCTTCGGCCCGCTGTTGCCGATCGTGCCGTATCGAGATCTGGAGCAGGCATTCGCTTACATCAATCAGCGGCCTCGACCTCTGGCTCTTTACTATTTTGGCTACGACAAACGCGAACAGAACCGCGTGCTGCACGAAACCCATTCCGGCGGCGTGTGCCTGAACGACACGTTGCTGCATGTGGCGCAGGACGACATGCCCTTCGGCGGCATCGGCGCGTCGGGGATGGGCCATTACCATGGTCACGAAGGGTTCCTGACCTTCAGCAAAGCCAAAGGGGTGCTGATTAAACAGCGCTTCAATGCGGCCCGACTGATTTACCCGCCTTATGGAAAATCGATTCAGAAGCTGATCCAGAAGCTGTTCATCCGCTAAACATTCGTCATCGCCGCCGGGTAATAAAAACAATGCACCCAAGCCTGACCGATACACCTGCACTGTCGCGCCGTGGCCTGCTGAAATTCAGCCTCGGCGCCACGGCATTTCTCGCCACCGCCGGACTCGGCGCCAGCCTCAGCGGCTGCTCGTCGAGCGTCGCAGCCAATGGCTTCGTCTCGTTACGCGACGGCGACCTGCTGTTTCTGCGCGCACTGATTCCGGTGATGCTCGATGGCGCCGCGGCTCCAGAGAAAATGCCGGACGCGGTGGCAGGCACTCTCAAGTCGCTGGATTACAGCCTCGATCACCTGTCGCCGGAAATGCTCAAACTCACACGACAGTTGTTCGACGTGCTGGGCATGACCGTGATGCGCGGGCCGCTCACCGGGATCTGGGGCAGTTGGGAAAACGCCAGTCCCGACGCAATGCGCAGCTTTCTTGATCGCTGGGAAAACAGCTCGTTGAGCCTGCTGCGCATGGGCCACAGCTCTTTGCAGCAGATGGTGCTGATGGCCTGGTACAACCGCGGCGAATCCTGGACGCACTGCGGTTATCCCGGCCCGCCCACGGTCTGAACATCACGCTAGACCTGTGGGAGCGGGCTTGCCCGCGATAGCGTCAGTCGCCGCACAGTCGAATCAAAAAATAATAAAGAGAGCCTGATCGATGCCCGTACCCGACCCCTTCCGCGAAGGCCTCGCCCGAGGCTGGAAAACCTACAATGGCGCGCAACTGGCCGATGATCTGACCCTTGAGGCCGATGTCGCGATCATCGGCAGCGGTGCCGGTGGCGGTACCACCGCGGAAATCCTCAGCGCCGCCGGCTATAAAGTGCTGCTGATCGAAGAAGGCCCGCTGAAAACCAGCTCCGACTTCAAAATGCTTGAGGACAAGGCCTACAGCAGCCTCTATCAGGAAGGCATCGGCCGCATGAGCAAGGACGGCGCGATCACCATCCTGCAGGGCCGCGCGGTCGGCGGCACGACGCTGATCAACTGGACATCGAGCTTCCGCACCCCAGAGCCAACCCTCGAACACTGGGCCACCGAGCACAACGTCAAGGGCCACAGCCCTGCCGACATGGCGCCATGGTTCGAAAAAATGGAGCAGCGCCTCGGCGTCGCGCCGTGGATGGTTCCACCGAACCCCAACAACGACGTGATCCGCAAAGGCTGCGAGCAACTCGGCTATAGCTGGCACGTGATTCCGCGCAATGTGCGCGGCTGCTGGAACCTCGGCTACTGCGGTATGGGCTGCCCGACCAACGCCAAGCAATCGATGATGGTCACGACCATTCCGGCCACCCTGGAAAAGGGCGGCGAACTGCTGTACCTCGCCCGCGCGGAAAAACTGCTGATCAACGGCGACAAAGTGACCGGCCTGCACTGCGTGGCCATGGATGAACGCTGCGTCGAGCCGACCGGACGCAAAATCACCGTCAAGGCGCGGCATTACATATTGGCCGGCGGTGGTATCAACAGTCCGGCCCTGCTGCTGCGCTCCGAAGCGCCGGATCCGCATCAGCGAGTGGGCAAACGCACGTTTCTGCACTTGGTGAACATGTCCGCCGGACGCTTCGACGAGGTGATCAACCCTTTTTACGGTGCGCCGCAATCGATCTACTCCGACCACTTCCAATGGAAGAACGGTGTCACCGGGCCGATAGGCTACAAACTGGAAGTGCCGCCACTGCACCCGGCGCTGGCGGCCACGCTGCTGGGCGGATTTGGTCAGGAGAGCGCGCAGCACATGGCCGATCTCCCACACACCCACGCGATGCTGGCGTTATTGCGCGACGGTTTTCACCCGGACAGCCCGGGCGGCAATGTCGAGTTGCGCGGCGACGGCTCGCCGGTGCTCGACTATCAGGTTTCGCCTTACGCCTGGGAAGGCTTGCGCCGCGCGTTCCACAACATGGCCGAGATCCAGTTCGCCGGTGGCGCTAAAGCGGTGATGCCAATGCATGCCGACGCGCGTTACGTGAAGACGCTGGCCGAGGCGCGCAGCCTGATCGATGGTTTGAGCCTTGAGTTGTATCGCACACGGCTGGGCAGCGCCCACGTCATGGGCGGCTGCGCGATGGGTGAAGAACCGAAAACCGCGGTCACCGATAGCCTTGGCCGCCATCATCAACTGAGCAATCTGTCGATTCATGACGGCTCGCTATTCCCCACCAGCATTGGCGCCAACCCGCAATTGTCGGTGTACGGTCTGACTGCACAATTGGCCACTTCCCTCGCCGACAGGCTGAAAAATCCGTGAAAAAGCAGGATATTCCGATCGTCTATAGTGCTTTCTTACCCAACAGGCGACTTGGCCGACCGGGACGGCTGCGATACCATCCGACTCCCCAACGGACTCCCGCCAGGACGACGCGATGAACCGAGTGTTGTACCCAGGTACCTTCGACCCTATTACCAAGGGCCATGGCGATCTGGTCGAACGCGCCTCGCGCCTGTTCGATCACGTGATCATTGCGGTCGCCGCCAGCCCCAAGAAGAACCCGCTGTTCCCGCTGGAACAACGAGTAGAACTGGCTCGTGAGGTCACCAAACACCTGCCGAACGTGGAAGTGGTCGGTTTCTCGACGCTGCTGGCGCACTTCGCCAAAGAGCAGAACGCCAATGTCTTCCTGCGTGGTTTGCGCGCAGTGTCGGACTTCGAATACGAGTTCCAGCTGGCAAACATGAACCGCCAGTTGGCGCCGGATGTGGAGAGCCTGTTTCTTACCCCGTCCGAGCGTTATTCGTTCATTTCCTCGACGCTGGTGCGGGAAATCGCCGCGCTGGGTGGCGATATCAGCAAGTTCGTTCACCCGGCTGTGGCCGATGCCCTGACCCTGCGCTTCAAGAAGTAACGACCGTTCAAACGGCGCCCGCGTGCACTGCGGGCGCCAATGCGGCACAATTGCGCGCATTGGTTTATAGCGCCCGGGCCTACCGCCCCGGCTGGAGTTAGCATGTCCCTGATCATCACCGACGATTGCATCAACTGCGACGTCTGCGAACCCGAGTGCCCGAACGCCGCCATTTCCCAAGGCGAAGAGATCTACGTGATCGACCCGAATCTGTGCACCCAGTGCGTCGGCCACTACGACGAACCGCAGTGCCAGCAGGTCTGCCCGGTGGATTGCATTCCACTGGACGAAGCGCATCCGGAGACTGAAGAACAGTTGATGGAGAAGTACCGCAAGATCACCGGCAAGGCCTGAGTTCTTCAGCGCCGCTGGCGACGCCATCGCGGGCAAGCCCGCTCCCACAGGGTTCTGTGGTGGAACAAAAATTGTGTGAACACCAAAACCTTGTGGGAGCGGGCTTGCCCGCGATGAGCCCATCGGCAACACCGCAAAACCCGGATCAGCTCACTCGCGCTGCTCAAAACCCTCCCCGACACACCCCAGACACCGCACAAACGCCGACCTCGCCGGATCAACCACCAGCGCCTGCCCTGCCTCGCCAATTCCGCCACCCAGCGCGGTAAACGGCAACGACACCACAAACGCCCCCGCACCGATTACCGTCGCCACCACCAGCAAAGGTCGGGCGATCAGCAAGTCGCCAAGCATGGCGTAGGCCGGTGGGTTCTGGATGGTGTAACGCGGATCACCGCTGCCGGTTTCCGAGGCCTGGACAGCCAGACTGGAACACAGCAGCAGTGCGGCACAGAGGACTTGCAGGGATTTCATGGCACGATCCTTCGGGCTAGGCAGTGAGACAACTCACTATAGACCGTAGGATGTTTTCGAACGGTTTACCTCAGCTCTGACAGCGCGGGCAGAAAACACTGGCGCGCTGGCCAAGCTTCACTTCGCGCAGCCCGGTGCCGCAGACCTTGCAGTGTTCACCACCACGGCCATAGACAAACAGCTCCTGCTGGAAATATCCCGGTTGCCCGTCGCCGCCGATAAAATCACGCAACGTGGTGCCGCCACGCTCGATGGCGGCGGCAAGGATGCGTTTGATCTCGATCGCCAGTTTCAGATAACGCGTCCGGGAAATGCCCCCGGCCTCGCGACGCGGATCAATCCCGGCGGCGAACAGCGCTTCGGTCGCATAGATATTGCCGACCCCGACCACCACCGCGTTGTCCATGATGAACGGCTTGACCGCCATGGAGCGTCCGCGCGACAGCTTAAACAACCGTTCACCGTCGAACAGATCGGTCAACGGCTCCGGCCCGAGACGAATCAGCAATTCGTGATTGAGTGGGTCGGTACTCCAAAGCATTGCGCCGAAACGCCGCGGATCGGTGTAGCGCAGGGCCAAACCGGATTCCAGCTCGATATCGACATGCTCATGCTTGAGCGCCGGCAACCCGACCTCGACCAGGCGCAAATTACCCGACATGCCCAGATGGCTGATCAACGTGCCGACTTCTGCATTGATCAGCAGATACTTGGCGCGACGCTCGACCAGCACGATGCGCTGGCCCGACAGGCGCACATCGAGGTCTTCGGGGATCGGCCAGCGCAGACGGCGGTCGCGCACGATCACACGGCTGACGCGCTGGCCTTCCAGATGCGGAGCAATGCCCCGGCGGGTGGTTTCGACTTCCGGCAGTTCAGGCATGGCGTCCTCGAATCAATGCGCGCCGAGGTCGCGAATCGTTTGTTTTAGGGATTCGAAGTCGTATTCCGACAGGCCGACATAATCAAGCACCAACGGGCCGACCGCGTTCCATTCGAAATCTTCGGTCTGGTTGCCCAGTACCCGATAGGACGCGCAGATGTGCTCGGCCATCTTGAGGATCGCCAGCAGGTTCTTCAATTGACTGTTGCGGGACGACTCGTCGCTGAAAATCGCCAGCGCATTGTGGTGATTGGCGATCGCAGCACTGACGTGTTCCGGCAGGCGCCAGGACTTGGCCGTGTAGTAGCCGACCACGGCGTGGTTGGTGTTGAACGCGTTGTTTTCGGTGTCCACCACCCGGCATTCGGCACTGGCCTGGGCGTAGGCTTTTTCCAGAATCGACATGTAATTGGGGAAGCGCTGCAACATCAACGGCACCCCGCAATCGTGGAACAGGCCCAAGGCGTAGGCTTCGTCGCCGGCCTGAGTGCCGATGCGCTTGGCCAGCGTCAGGCACGTCATCGCCACGTCCTGGGCGGTATCCCAGAAACGGTTGAGCGTGACGATGGTGTCATCGTTCATCTCGCCCTTGATCGACTGCGCGTTGATCAGGTTGATGATCGAACGACTGCCCAACAGGTTCACCGCGCGCTGGATCGAAGTGATCTTGTTGCTCAAACCGTAATACGGCGAGTTGACGATTTTCAGCAGCGAGCCGGAGAGGCCAGGATCCTGGGCGATCAGTTTGGCGATCACCTCCAGGTCCGGGTCAGGCATGTACTGCTCCATTTGCAGATCCACCATGATCTGCGGCTGCGCGGGCACGCTGATGCCTTGCAGGGATTGTTGGATCTGTTCGGCGGTCAGCTCTTGGGACATAAGTACACACTCTGGGACAGGCGGCGATTCTACCCTCTAAAAACCGCAGGACGACACACCAGTGGGCAATTGTCAGGAACTTTCATTCAAGCGCCGGCTTCGGATTCATTAATGCCCAGCGGATCATTTCGGTCCCATGAGGCGGTAAATTCCCACAGACTCAGGAGCTTATCGATGGCTACTCAACTCAACGGCAAGCGCGTCGCTTTTTTGGTAACTGATGGTTTCGAACAGGTTGAATTGACAGGTCCCAAGCAAGCGCTCGAACAGGCCGGCGCTCAGGTCGACATTCTTTCGGCCGAAGAAGGCACGGTCAAAGGCTGGAACCATGACAAACCGGCGGATAACTTCAAGGTCGACCGGACCTTCCAGGCCGCCAGCAGCGAGCAATATGACGCGATCGTATTACCCGGTGGCGTACAGAATTCGGACACCATCCGCATCGACCAGGATGCCCAGCACCTGGTCAAGACAGGCACCTCGGCCGGTAAACCGATTGCGGTGATCTGCCATGGCGGCTGGCTGTTGATTTCGGCGGGGCTGGTGAATGGCAAAACCATGACCAGCTACAAGACGCTCAAGGATGATCTGGTGAATGCCGGCGCCAACTGGGTCGATCAGGAAGTGGTCAAAGACGGCCACTTGATCAGCAGCCGGCAGCCGGATGATATTCCGGCGTTCAGTCGTGAGTTGATCGGCGCACTGTCGGCGTAGCATTCCTTAACGCTTGCGCGAGCAATCTCGCTCCCACAGGGGATTTGTGATCACCACAAGCCCGATGTGAGAGCGAGTCTGCTCGCGAAGGCGTCACCAGCGTTTCATCGCACGCCAAACCCGGCACAAGTCTCAACACGCTATACTCCCGCTCTTTTTTCCGGAGCGACGTCATGTCCCTGCCTAGCTTGCGCCTCAAAGCCAACGCCGACCGTCGCCTGCGCGCCGGTCACCTGTGGGTCTACAGCAACGAAATCGATGTAGCCGCCACGCCACTGCACGGCTTCAATGCCGGCGATCAGGCGATCCTCGAAGCTGCCGGCGGCAAGCCGCTGGGCATCGTGGCGATGAGCCCGAACAACCTGATCTGTGCACGCCTGCTGTCGCGCGACACCAAGGTGATGCTGGACAAATCCCTGCTGGTGCATCGCCTCAACGTAGCGCTGTCGCTGCGTGATCGCCTGTTCGACAAGCCGTTCTATCGTCTGGTGTACGGTGATTCCGACCTGCTGCCGGGTCTGGTCGTTGACCGTTTCGGCGACATCCTCGTGGTCCAGATCGCCTCGGCGACCATGGAAGCGCATAAAGATGACGTGATCGCCGCACTGACCAAAGTGCTCAAGCCAAGCGGCATTCTGTTTAAAAACGATTCCGCTGCGCGTGACGCCGAAGGCCTCAACCGCTACGTCGAAACCGTATTCGGTCTGGTACCGGAATGGGTCGCACTGGAAGAGAACGGCGTGAAGTTCGAAGCGCCGGTCATTCAGGGTCAGAAAACCGGTTGGTTCTATGACCACCGCATGAATCGCGCACGCCTGGCGCCGTATGCCAAAGGCAAGCGTGTACTCGACCTCTATAGCTACATCGGTGGCTGGGGCGTGCAGGCTGCCGCATTCGGCGCCAGCGAAGTATTCTGCGTCGATGCCTCGGCCTTCGCCCTTGATGGGGTCGAGCGCAACGCTGCATTGAACGGCTTCGCCGACAAGATGACCTGCATCGAAGGTGATGTCTTCGAAGCCTTGAAAGAGCTGAAGGCAAGCGAAGAACGCTTCGACGTGATCGTGGCCGACCCGCCAGCGTTCATCAAACGCAAGAAAGACATGAAGAACGGCGAAGGTGCTTACCGTCGTCTGAACGAGCAAGCCATGCGCCTGCTCAACAAGGACGGCATTCTGGTCAGCGCTTCGTGCTCGATGCACCTGCCGGAAGACGATCTGCAAAACATCCTGCTGACCAGCGCCCGCCACCTGGATCGCAACATCCAGTTGCTGGAGCGCGGCGGTCAGGGCCCGGATCACCCGGTCCACCCGGCGATCGCCGAAACCCGCTACATCAAGAGCATCACCTGCCGCCTGCTGCCTAACAGCTGATCAATGCTGATGACGGGGAGCCACCAGGCTCCCCGTTTGCTTTACGCCTGAATCTGACGGCCAATCAACCTACTTTTACCTTCGTTATTGCGACTTCCTACACTTCCGTCCGACTGACGTGCAGGACGTTTCCTTACGCCTTTTAATTATTGAAACTCGCCCTACAAAGTCCATCTCTTTCCAAAGATCGCTCCGACAAAATTACTGGAATATTCCTACTTAATATCCACTTGCCAATAATCCATTACAAACTATTATGAAGTTGTCACCACGAGGTGACTTCGCTTATCAATGAACAAGGAGTTCACATCATGAAAAACATTTCTCTGGAAACCAACAAAATCGCAAACCTGGCTTTTCTGGTTGCGCCTAAAGTCCGTTAAATAAGTCTGGACGCTGCGGAGTGCCGGCCCCTCGGCGTCCTTTCGACTTTTTCCAGAGTGAATGAACCACATGTACATCAACCCTTATTTATTTATATTGCCGCGCTCACCCGGACAAATAGTCTGGAACTACAAAGATCACACTCAATATGAACTCGACCTGAACTATGCGTCACGCCTCACCCAACTAATAAATAATCCCGACTTATTCGACACACACAACATCATAGACACACAACTATTAAACACGGGCATTCTAACCGTTTCAAAACCAGACAACCCGCACTGGGGTTGGGATGAGCTGTCGAAGATTTATCATATCGGCACGCAAAACATTCCCTGCGAACATACCCCACAGAATATTCAAGAGTGGTCCAGGCAATACCTGGCGCACTGCAACGAAGTGCTGGCCACCCCGCCGCCCGCAAAAAGCCGTCCGCAACACGAGGCTGCACAGCGCATCGCCTTGCCCGACCCTGGCGAATTGAGCGACGACAGCCTGGCTAACGCGCTGCTCCAGCGAAAAACCTGTCGCTCCTTTACCGGTGCAGCGATGACGCTCAATAACGTCAGCACCTTGCTTTACCTGACTCTCGGTTACCTGCGCGAGCGCGACACTGTTCGGGATGACAGCATCGCCGAAGGCCTGGGCGCACGCCGCAGCAGTCCCTCCGGCGGTGGCCTGAACGCATGCGAAGGTTTTCTGCTGGTGCAGAACGTCGACAACGTTGCCCCCGGCATTTATGCCTATCACCCCGACGAACACTCCATCAGTCGAGTCAATCCATTGCCGTCATCGGCACTGGGCCATTTGCTCGGCGGTCAGCATTTCATCAACAACCTGCCGCTGGGATTGTTCATCACGGCGCGATTCGATCGACTTTGGTGGAAATATGGGCACTCCCGCGCCTATCGCATGGCGTTCGTGGAGGCCGGTCACCTCTCACAAACCTTTCAGCTGGTTGCCACAGCACTTGGCTTGAACACCTGGTTGACCGGCGCGTTTGCCGACGAGCAAGTCGAAACACACCTCGAACTCGGGGGAAGCGCCGAACAGCCATTGTTCTTTGTCGGCTGCGGGGAAAGCGACGGACAGGCGATGTGCCAGGAACTGCGCGAACTGTTGCGCGAGGCCCAGGCATGACTCTCCTCAGTACCGATCCGAGCGAAGCGCCAATCTCCTGGGCGCTCAAATTCACCTTGGGGGACTGGGACAACCGAGCCTCCGTCCGCACCAGCACTCATGACTATCAGTTGCCAGACGATGTGCAGCAACAACTGGAAAGCCGTTACTGGTTTCCACCGGACTTCCTGCCCTACCTGTCGCATCCCGCCATTCAAGCAGCAGGGCGTGATGTGCTGCATCGGCTGACGGCCAATCATCTGGTGCACTTTCTCGACTACACCACCCTGCTGGAACACCGCATCGTCAATCGCGCGGTAGAAGTCATCGTCCACCGGGAACTGCCGATTCATGTGTCTCAAGCCATGAAGCATGCAGCGCTGCAGCTCTATACCGACGAGGGCTATCACGCGCTGTTTTCGAATCGTCTCGCCGATCAGATCGCCGGGTTCTACGGGATCATCGGGCGTCCGGCGATGCCAAAGCGGATTGTGCGCATGAACGCCCTGATCGCCCGCACTTCGGAGAAAAACCGCCCCTTGGCATGGTTTCTTCTCGGCTTCGTCTCGGAAACCATCATTGCCCGGGAGCTGCTGGAGGTCTGTCGCAACAGTCTGGTGTCCAGCGTGAACAACATGCTGCGCGATCATCTGGCCGACGAAGCCCGCCACAGCCGCTACTTCGCCGAAGTGTTCCATTACCTGTGGCTGGCCTTGAACAATCGCCAGCGAACCTTCGCCTCCAGATCGCTGTTGGAGATCATCGGGATGTTCTTCGAAGCCGACGAGCGCTGGTTGCAACAGAGCCTGCGTGGAGCAGGCATCACCGACAGCGCCGTGACCGACATCATCGCCAGCGTAACGGCGCCGCAAGCCACTCGACGGCGCGCACGCTCGGGTGCCACCGCGACACTGAACGCACTGAAAAGCGCCGGTTTTTTTGCGTGGCCCACCAACCAGCAACGCTTCGCCAAGGCAGGATTGATCGATGGATAAGGGGCAGTCAGTGGTAAACGCCAGACAACGCCGTGGCGCGGTCAGCCTGTTGCTGGCGATGGTACTGCTCGGCGTGTTCCCTCTGGATGTTCTGCTGCCTTCATTTCCGGCACTGGCTGAACACTTTCGCAACACGCCGACAGACATTGCGCTGTCGATCAGTCTGTTCGCCGTGGGAATCGCGTTTGCTCAGGTTTCGATCGGGCCACTGTCCGACGTGATCGGGCGCAAGGGCTTGCTGCTCGCAGGCATGATCGTATCGATACTCGGCGCGCTTGGTTGCGTGATGACCAGCGACTACTCGCTGTTTCTGATGTTTCGAGTAGTGCAGGCCGTGGGCTGCGGGTGTTTTGTGCTGTCACAGGCGCTGGTGCAGGATTTGTTCGAGGGTAAAGAACGTGATCGTCTGCGCATCCTGATGGTCACGGCGAGCGGGGTCTTTATTTCGGTGTCGCCGCTGGCCGGCACCTTTCTGCAAGCCACTCTCGGCTGGCGCGGCAGTTTCTGGGTCTTCATTGCGCTGGCGGCCGTGGTATTCATCAAAGCCTGGCTGCTTCTGGACAACAGTCGTCCGGCCAGCAATGGCGAACGCTTGGGTTTCATTCAGTCCTACCGACGGGTGCTGGGAAGTTTCGAGTTCGTCGGCTATTGGCTGATATCTGCGTTCGCCTTTGCCTGCCACTTCTCGTTCATCGTGATCTCGCCGCTGATTTTCATGGATCAGTTGCAACTGGCGCCGTACGACTTTGCGCTGATCCTGCTGATTTACGGCGCCGCCTACATTGCCGGGGGCATCATCGCTTCGGTGTTGAATCGACGCATCACGCCCGGTCGACAAATCATTATCGGGCTGAGTCTGATCCTGCTGTCGGGCCTGCTGACGCTGTATCTGGCGGCCCATCATGCGCTGACCCCGATTGCGGTGCTGATCCCGATGCTGATGTGTACCGCTGGCACGACCATCTCCCGGCCAGCCGCCACTTCTCGGGCCATGGGTCTGTTTCCCGATAACGCCGGCACTTCGGCCTCGGCCGGCAGCACCATCATCTTCATTTGCGCAGGATTGATCAGCGCGCTGATAAGCCTCAGTCCTGCCAATCTGCAATCCACGCTGGGCTACAGTTTCGTGCTGCTCAGTTGCGTGGCGCTGGCATTGAACGGTGGTATCAGTCGTCGAGCAAGAAACACTCAGACCGACGCGATCGTGCAGCCGGGGAGCGATTAATCCTGCCGGTCGTCACGCAACAGGCACCGTCGGCACGGCAACAACACTTTGCGCCATTCCCTCCAGACGCCAGCGGTGTAGAATCGCTTCATTCATCGCCATTCATCCCCCGGCGGGTTTATGAGCTCAGGCTGAGGCAAGCGGCGATCCCGCAAAGTCATCGGCAACTTCCGGACACACGGCCATTTCTGAGTGTTCCAGACGTCAATAGAAGCTCTCTCCCCTTTTGATACCTGATTAGCCGCCCGGAGTGCTCCATGCCTGATTACCGTTCGAAAACATCCACCCACGGCCGCAACATGGCCGGCGCCCGCGCACTGTGGCGCGCCACCGGGATGAAAGATGACGACTTCAAAAAGCCGATCATCGCCATTGCCAACTCGTTCACCCAGTTTGTACCGGGCCATGTGCACCTGAAGGATCTGGGCCAGCTGGTCGCCCGTGAAATCGAACGCGCCGGTGGCGTGGCCAAGGAATTCAACACCATCGCCGTGGATGACGGCATCGCCATGGGCCACGACGGCATGCTCTATTCGCTGCCGAGCCGCGAAATCATCGCCGACTCCGTCGAGTACATGGTCAATGCCCACTGCGCCGACGCCATTGTCTGCATCTCCAACTGCGACAAGATCACCCCGGGCATGTTGATGGCTGCGTTGCGCCTGAACATTCCGGTGATCTTCGTTTCCGGCGGGCCGATGGAAGCCGGCAAGACCAAACTTGCGTCCCACGGCCTCGACCTCGTCGATGCCATGGTCATCGCCGCCGACGCCAGCGCTTCTGACGAGAAAGTCGCTGAATACGAGCGCAGCGCCTGCCCTACCTGCGGCTCGTGCTCCGGCATGTTCACCGCCAACTCGATGAACTGCCTGACCGAAGCCCTCGGTCTTGCACTGCCGGGCAACGGTTCGACCCTCGCTACCCACAGCGACCGCGAACAACTGTTCCTGCAGGCCGGCCGCACCATCGTCGAGCTGTGCAAGCGCTACTACACAGAGGACGACGAGTCGGTATTGCCGCGTAACATCGCCAATTTCAAGGCGTTCGAAAACGCGATGATGCTCGACATCGCCATGGGCGGTTCGACCAACACCATCCTGCATTTGCTGGCTGCTGCCCAGGAAGCCGAGATAGATTTCGACCTGCGCGACATCGACCGTCTTTCCCGCGTCGTGCCGCAGCTGTGCAAGGTCGCGCCGAACATCCAGAAGTACCACATGGAAGATGTGCACCGTGCCGGCGGCATCTTCAGCATCCTCGGTTCGCTGGCACGTGGCGGCCTGCTGCACACCGACCTGCCGACCGTGCACAGCCGCAGCATGGAAGAAGCCATCGCCAAGTGGGACATCACCCAGACTGACGATGAAGCCGTGCATCACTTCTTCAAGGCGGGTCCGGCGGGCATCCCGACCCAGACTGCGTTCAGCCAGTCGACTCGTTGGGAAAGCCTCGATGACGACCGTGAAAACGGCTGCATCCGCAGCTTCGAGCACGCCTATTCGAAAGAAGGTGGCCTGGCCGTGCTCTACGGCAACATCGCGCTCGATGGCTGCGTGGTGAAAACCGCTGGCGTCGACGAGTCGATCCACGTGTTCGAAGGCAACGCGAAGATCTTCGAAAGCCAGGACAGCGCCGTACGCGGCATCCTCGCCGACGAAGTGAAAGAAGGCGACATCGTCATCATCCGCTACGAAGGTCCGAAAGGTGGCCCGGGCATGCAGGAAATGCTCTACCCGACCTCGTACCTGAAATCCAAAGGCCTGGGCAAAGCTTGCGCCCTGCTTACCGACGGCCGTTTCTCCGGCGGTACCTCGGGGCTGTCCATCGGCCACGCTTCGCCAGAAGCCGCGGCCGGCGGTGCGATCGGTCTGGTGCAGGATGGCGACAAGGTGCTGATCGACATTCCAAATCGCTCGATCAACCTGTTGGTCAGCGACGAAGAACTAGCCGCACGCCGGGTCGAGCAGGACAAGAAAGGCTGGAAACCGGTGGAAATCCGTCCACGCAAAGTCACCACCGCCCTGAAGGCCTACGCCCTGCTGGCGACCAGTGCCGACAAGGGTGCTGTGCGTAACAAGGCGATGCTCGACGGACTGTAAGCCGCGATAGCAAAAACAAAAATGCCCCGCCAAAGTGCGGGGCATTTTTTTGTCTGGCAACAACCTCCCAAACTGCCCACCCTGTGGGAGCGAGCCTGCTCGCGAATGCGGCATGTCAGTAATAGAGATGGCGGCTGACACTACGCTTTCGCGAGCAGGCTCGCTCCCACATTGGATCAGTGTGAGGTTACTGAATGTCTTCCGGTTTGACGATCACCCAGTTCTTGTCCGCCGTCACCGGCAACCCTTCCTTGGCCTGCGCCGCCGCATGCCTGGCCATCATGCCGTTGATTTGCGTCATGTACTTGTCCTTGCGGTTGATCCACAAGTGAATACCGCCCTTGGCCACGTCGACATCGTGGAACAGCATGTAGCCGTCGCTGGTGGGCGTATCGCCGCCGACCAGTACCGGTTTTTTCCACTCATCGATGTAGGTCAGGATCGCTGCATGCTTGCCGGCCATCCAGGTCGCTGGCGTCCACAGGTACGGGGTCAGTTCCAGACCGAGGTTGGCCTTCTCATCGTATTTGCCCGCCGTGATTTGCTTGCGTGCAGTGGTCAGCTCGTTGGTTTCGCGGTTCTTCAGCAGCAGGCTCACGCCGATGACATTTTGCGGTTTGACGTTGTAGCCGTACTTGGGATCCGCCGCGACCATGCGCACCAGTTCTTCAGAGGCGGCGGTCATCACGTAGACCTCGATGCCGTTCTCCATCAGCTTGTTGTACAGCTCTTGCTGGCCGGTAAAGATCTTCGGCGGATTGACGTCGAGCTTCTTGACCACATCGCCTTCGTAATACGTGGCCGGCACCGGTTTGCCCGAGGCCATCAGCTCATCGACATAGCCTTTGAGTTCCTTGAGGGTGAAGCCGGAGAACACCTGCGCCACCCACGGGTAGCAGACCATGTCGTCGACTTCGCAGAGGCGATAGTAGTAACTGAACAGGCTTTCCTTGTGGTCGGCGGTATCCTTGAACGGCATCAGTTTCAGGGAGGGGTCGAGTTTGTCGCGGGTGATCAGGCCCTTGTTTTCCATGAACGGCAGCAAAGACTCTTCGAGGTCGTAGCGGTAACTGGTGTTGTCCATGTCGAACACCGCGTAGTTACCCTTGTTGGCGTTGGCCGCAATCATCGCGTCCAGCGCCTTGGCCTGATCGGCTGGCCAGTGTTTCAAGTCGGTAGCGAAGGCCTGAGTGGCCAGGCCCATCCCTACAGTCAGTGCGACAGCCAGAAATTTCGGTGCGAACTTCATCGACGCTTTCTCCCTGATCTAAAAGCATCGACGCTAACAAATACGTGTGACAGTCCTCGTCTGTCAGCGACCGCCCCCGCCCCTGTTTGCGCCAAATGCATTGCTGTGAGCGACACACGCTTATTCCAAAAACGACGGACACCATACGTTTTCGGTATTAAATCATTAGTTTTCAAGCTGTTAGGCTTGCCGGTTCGCAGCAGCCCCGGAAGGCTGTTGGCAAAGACTTTCCTGGAGTTCTCATGAATCTACCGTTGATTCTCAACCTGCTGGTGTTCCTCGCCCTGCTCTTCGGTCTGGCGCAGACCCGCCACACTTCGTGGAGCCTGGCGAAAAAAGTCCTGCTCGCGCTGGCTCTCGGCGTGGCATTCGGCGTGGCGCTGCACAGTATTTACGGTGCCGGCAACCCGGTGCTGAAAGCTTCGATCGGCTGGTTCGATCTGGTCGGCAACGGCTACGTGCAGTTGCTGCAAATGATCGTCATCCCGCTGGTGTTCGCCTCGATCCTCAGCGCCGTGGCCCGGCTGCACAACGCATCATCGTTGGGCAAGATCAGCTTCCTGACCATCGGCACGCTGCTGTTCACCACCGCGATTGCGGCGCTGATCGGCATTGGCCTGACCAACCTGTTCGGCCTCACCGCCGAAGGTCTGGTCGCCGGCACGCAGGAAATGGCTCGCCTGCAAACCATTCAGACTGACTACGCCGGCAAGGTTGCCGACCTGAATGTGCCGCAACTGTTGCTGTCGTTCATCCCGCAAAACCCGTTCGCCGACCTGGCCCGGGCCAAGCCGACCTCGATCATCAGTGTGGTGATTTTCGCGGCGTTCCTGGGGGTTGCCGCACTGCAACTGCTCAAGGATGACGTCGAAAAAGGTCAAAAAGTGATCAACGCCATCGACACCCTGCAAGCCTGGGTGATGCGTCTGGTGCGTCTGGTGATGAAGCTGACCCCGTACGGCGTGCTCGCGCTGATGACCAAAGTCGTCGCCGGTTCCAACCTGCAAGACATCATCAAGCTCGGCAGCTTTGTCGTGGTGTCGTACCTCGGTCTGGGCCTGATGTTTGTCGTCCATGGCTTGCTGGTGTCGGCGGCCGGGATCAACCCGCTGCGTTTCTTCCGCAAGATCTGGCCGGTGCTGACGTTCGCGTTCACCAGCCGTTCCAGTGCAGCGAGCATTCCGCTGAGCATCGAGGCGCAGACCCGTCGTTTGGGTATTCCGCAGTCAATCGCCAGTTTCGCCGCTTCGTTCGGTGCGACTATCGGTCAAAACGGCTGCGCAGGTCTGTACCCCGCGATGTTGGCGGTGATGGTTGCGCCGACCGTGGGCATCAACCCGCTGGATCCGCTGTGGATCGCCACGCTGGTAGCGATTGTGACCCTGAGTTCGGCCGGTGTGGCGGGCGTAGGTGGCGGTGCGACGTTCGCAGCGTTGATCGTGCTGCCGGCGATGGGCTTGCCGGTGTCTTTGGTGGCGCTGCTGATTTCGGTTGAGCCGCTGATTGATATGGGGCGTACGGCGTTGAACGTGAGTGGTTCGATCACCGCTGGTGCGATTACCAGCCAGGTGATGCAGCAGACAGATAAAGAACTGCTGGATGCCGATGAGCATGCGCAGCTAGCTAGCTAGCCAGCAAGCTGCAAGCTGCAAGCCAAGAGCTGCAAGCCAAGAGCCAATCAGCTTTTACTTGCAGCTTTTAGCTTGTAGCTCAAAGCTGCTCTTTCTCCCAGACCTCGAAGTTGTACGCCGGCTTATCGCCCTCTGCCGGATTCGGCACATTCGACACCAGTGTCCACTGGCTCAAATCAAACTCCGGAAACCACGCATCGCCTTCCGGGCTCAGCGCCACACGGGTCAGGTACAGACGATCCGCCTGCGCCAGCCCTTGCGCATACAACTGCGCGCCGCCAATCAGCATCAACTCATCGACGCCCTGCGCTTTCGCCCACTCTTCGGCGCGAACCACGGCAGCCTCCAGCGACGGATAAACCTCCGCACCTTCGAGCACCAGACCGGCCTGACGGCTGACCACGATGTTCAACCGGCCCGGCAGCGGACGACCGAGGGAATCCCAGGTCTTGCGACCCATGATGATCGGCTTGCCGAGGGTCGTGGCCTTGAAGTATTTGAAGTCGCCCGGCAGGTGCCAGGGCATGCTGTTGTCGACGCCGATCACACGGTTTTCACCGAGGGCTGCGATCAGGCTGAGGGGGAGTGATTTAGTCATGTCGGCGAGGATACCAGAGCCTCGCTTACCCCGATAAGCGCCACAGCGGTTATGCTCTCGACTCAATTGAGCGACGGAATGGCGCGTGACTGAACTGACTCCACTGCAAAACCTCTGGCTGACCGAAACCGTGCGCCTGCGCGAAGAACATGCAGGCCCTCTGGATGATCTGGAAGCCAATCGCCTGGCCCGCGCGGCCGGCGGCGATCTGCCGAGCCGCATTCAACGCCGCGCCTTGTGGCTGGCTGAGCGTGACGGGCTGACGGCCGCACTTAAACACTGGCTGCAAGGCGCACGTCTGGCGTTGGTGTTGCTGATGATACTGGCGATGTTGAGTGGCGCCGGTCTGGCGTTCGCCGCGCTGGGCCAGACGCCGGTCAATGTGTTCTGGGCCTTGGGCAGCCTGCTCGGGCTGAACCTGATTCTGCTGCTGAGCTGGGCACTGGGGCTGATTTTTGCCGGCGAACATGGCGCCACCCTCGGGCGACTGTGGTTGTGGCTGAGCGAAAAACTCGCCCGCGACGCCAAAGCCGCCCAACTGGCGCCGGCCCTGCTGTTGATGCTGCAGCGCAAGAAACTCAATCGCTGGGCGCTCGGTGCGCTAGTCAATGGCCTGTGGTTGCTGGTAATGCTCAGCGCGTTGGTTCTGCTGCTGACGCTGATGGCGACGCGGCGTTACGGCTTCGTCTGGGAAACAACCATTCTCAGCGCCGATACCTTCATTCACGTCACCCAGGCCCTCGGTCATCTGCCATCGTTGCTGGGGTTCAACGTGCCGACCGTGGACATGATCCGCGCCAGCGGCGACGGTGCTCTCGATATCGAAAGTGCCCGTCAGGCCTGGGCGACATGGCTGGTCGGCGTGCTGGTGGTCTATGGCGTGCTCCCGCGCTTGATGTTGGCGCTGTTGTGCTTCTGGCGCTGGAACAGCGGCAAAGCGGCACTGCGCCTGGACCTAAACCTGCCCGGCTACGCCCAACTGCGCGAACGCCTGATGCCAAGCAGTGAGCGCCTCGGTGTCAACGATCCGGAGCCCCCGCAGATGCATCGCGTCGAAAGCGGTGTCAGCGAACACGCCAGCGAAGGCGCGTTGCTGGTCGCGATCGAACTCGACGAACAACGCCCATGGCCGCCCGCGCTGCCGAAAAACGTCAGCAACGCCGGCATTCTCGACAGCCGCGAGTCGCGGCATAAGCTCCTCGAACAACTCAGCCGTTTTCCACCGGCGCGACTGGCCATCGCCTGCGACCCACAGCGCTCGCCGGATCGCGGCAGCCTTGCGCTGATCGCCGAACTGGCGCGCAGCGCTGGCGAAACGCGCGTGTGGCTACTACAACCGCCGCCCGGTGCAGCGCTGGATGCCGAACGTCTCGGCGACTGGCACATCGCGCTGCAACAGCTTGAGCTGGAGTTTGCCGACAGCGCGCCGCTGAACTGGCTGGAGACTGGACATGACTGACGCCCGCAAAGCCCCGCTGAAACTGGCAGTGGTCGGCCACACCAACGTCGGCAAGACGTCGCTGTTGCGCACGCTGACCCGCGATGTCGGCTTCGGCGAAGTCTCCCATCGACCAAGCACCACACGGCATGTCGAGGGCGCGCGGCTGTCGGTGGACGGCGAGCCGCTGCTCGATCTCTACGACACGCCGGGGCTGGAAGACGCCATCGCCCTGCTGGACTTTCTCGAACGTCTGGAGCGCCCCGGCGAACGCCTTGATGGCCCGGCGCGGCTGGCGCGGTTTCTCGACGGCAGCGAGGCACGCCAGCGCTTCGAGCAAGAGGCCAAGGTGCTGCGACAACTGCTCGCCTCGGATGCCGGTTTGTATGTGATCGACGCCCGCGAACCGGTGTTGGCCAAGTATCGCGATGAGCTGGAAGTGCTGGCCAGTTGCGGCAAGCCGCTGCTGCCGGTACTCAATTTCGTCAGCAGTGCCAGCCATCGCGAGCCGGATTGGCGCGAGGCGCTGGCGCGACTGGGTCTGCATGCGCTGGTGCGTTTCGACAGCGTCGCGCCGCCGGAGGATGGCGAGCGGCGACTGTATGAAAGCCTCGCGCTGCTGCTGGAAAATGCGCGGCCACAACTGGAGCGGTTGATTGCTGATCAACAGGCACAGCGCCTCGCCCGTCAGCAAAGTGCAGCGCGACTGATCGCCGAATTGCTGATCGACTGCGCCGCGTGCCGACGCAGCGTGGTCAGTGAAGCCGAGCAGGAACAGCAAGCCATCAGCGAATTGCGCAAGGCTGTGCGTCAACGCGAACAGAAGTGCGTCGAGGCGTTGCTCAAGCTGTATGCGTTTCGCCCGCAGGATGCGGCGGCCAGTGATTTGCCGTTGCTGGACGGGCGCTGGGGCGATGACCTGTTCAATCCCGAGACGCTGAAGCAACTCGGTGTACGGGTTGGCGGCGGGATCGCAGCGGGCGCGGCGGCGGGGGCTGGCGTGGATTTGCTGGTCGGCGGGATTACCCTCGGTGCAGCAGCGCTGGCCGGTGCGATTGCGGGTGGCGCGCTGCAAACGGCGCGCAGTTATGGCAGTCGTTTGCTCGGCAAGATCAAAGGGCAACGGGAGTTGACCGTGGACGATGGGGTGTTGCGGTTGTTGGCGTTGCGGCAGCGGCAATTGCTGCTGGCACTTGATCAGCGCGGGCATGCAGCGATGGACGCGGTTCAGGTGGCCACACCGCAGGACAAGACCTGGCGTGAAGGCAAGTTGCCCGAGGCGCTGAGCAAGGCGCGGGCGCATCCACAGTGGTCATCGCTCAATCCGCACGCGAAGTTGAATCAGGCTGAGCGGCAGGAGCAGATTGAGTCTCTGGCCACAGATTTGTAGCGCTTGATCTGGCGCCATCGCTGGCAAGCCAGCTCTCACAGGGTTCTTCAGTGAGTACAGGTTCTGTGAACACCACAAATGCCTGTGGGAGCTGGCTTGCCAGCGATGGTAGCCCCTCTGTTCAAAGCTTTAAGCAGCCAGTAAACGCGCCGCTTTCTCCTTCAGTACCCCAAGGTCCATCACCGGCACCGCCCTCTCCTTCGCCAACTCATCCCACTGCCGCATGCGCAAACTCACCGCACACAACGGATCCCGTTCAAATTCCTCAGCTTCGGCCTCGGTCATCACCCCGCCCTGATACTCCAGCGTGCGCCGACTCGCTTCACTCAACCGCTCGAAATACCCAGGCTCGCGCAACGTCAGGTAACGCTTGGCCTGCACGTGATACTCCACCAGCCGCGCCATGCGTTCGCTGAATCCGGCCTCACGTAAATAATCCGCCCCGAGCCGTTCGTGGCTGACCACGCCATAACCGCCCATGTTCTCCGCGCCCTCGGCACACAAATGGCCGATGTCATGAAAGAACGCCGCCAGCACCACTTCGTCGTCGAAGCCCTCGGCGATAGCCAGTTCGGCCGCCTGGGACATGTGCTCGATCTGCGACACCGGTTCGCCGATGTAATCACGGGTGCCGAAGCGCTCATACAACCCGAACACCCTCGCCACGATTTGCTCATGACCTGCCATCAAACTTCCTCCAGCAACTGCGCCACGTTGCGCTCGGCCATCGCCGGGCCAACGCTCATGCCGACGCCGGTGTGCATCAACGCCACACTCAAGCCCGGTGCCGGGCGCAGGAACGAAAACGGTCCCGGCCCCCGAGAACCATAGACGCCCTGCCAGCGTTCGACCACTTGCACCTTGCAGCCCAGGGTCTGTTCGGCCAGTTCAAGCATCCAGGTATCGACTTGTTCGGCGTTGAACGGTGAAGCATCGCTGCCGTAATGGTGCGAGTCGCCGATGATCAACTCGCCATACGGCGTCGGGCTGATCAGCAGGTGGATGCCGTTTTCGTGCAGGTGCGGTTGCTCACGCAGAATCTGCGCTTGTACCGCCGCCGCTTCCGGCAGATCGGCGAAGGCGCCGTAGTGCACGCAACTCAAACCCGTGAGCAACGCGTGTTGCAGATCAAGATCGATCTGCGGCCGGGCGCGAAGCATTTGCAGGCGACAGATTTGCGGGTCGAGCGCGGCAATCGGTTCGGCCAGTAACGTCTGATAATCGTGGCCCGAGCAGACGATGATCTGCTTGGCAGTGAACGTCCCGGCCGTGCTTTGCAGGCGTCCGGACTCGACATCGCGCACCAGCGTGGAGAAGTGAAATTCGACACCGAGGTCGCGGCGCAGATAATCGATCAGCGCCGGAATGGCTTCGCGCGAGTACAGCTGTTGGTCGTCCATCCCGTGTAACGCGGCGCGGTGGTGGCTGAACTGGCCGTTGTACAGATCGCGCAATGCAGCGCCGCGCAGCAAGTCGACGTTGTAACCGTGCTCCACTGCGCGGCTTGCGCAGAAGGCTTCGAGCAGATGCTCTTCGGCTTCGCTGCGGGCGAACAGGTACGAGCCGTTGCGCTTGATTTGCAGCCCGGCGAGTTGCGCCCAGTCCCCCCAGATGTCACGGCTTGCCTTGGCCAGTTCGAGCATTTGGCCGGGGGGTTGGCCGGTGACCAGTGCCTGGCCGAAGTTGCGCACCGAAGCGCCGAGTGGTGTGGCGCTGCGTTCGAATACGGCGACCTTGAGACCGCGTTTGGCGGCGGCGTAAGCGTGTGAGAGACCAAGGATACCGGCGCCGACGACCAGCAGGTCTTTGTGTTGTGTCATATGGAAATGTCCTGCATGAGAGACCGCTTTCGCGAGCAGGCTCGCTCCCACAGGGGACTTCTGGTGCCCACAGAATATGTGTTCACTGAAATGCAATGTGGGAGTGGCCCTGCCAGCCACCACAGGGAATTGTGTTGTGAACACGATCCAATGTGGGAGCGAGCCTGCTCGCGAAGGGTCCCTGTCAGTCGATAGAAATCTTACTTGGCGGCGACTTTCTCGGACTTGCCGTCGTAGCGCTTGCGCCACTCGGTCAGGATTTCGTCGCGTTTTTTCGAGGCCCAGGCGAAGTCGTTCTTGATCAGACGCTGCTCGTAGTCGGCCGGCAATTCGGTCTGCGGCTTGGCAATGCCCGGCTGCGCGAGGACGGCGAAGTTCTCTTTGTACAAGTCCATCGCTTCGGCGCTGGCGGAGAAGTCGGCGAGTTTCCTGGCTGCGTCTTCATGCGGGGTGCCTTTGATCACGGCGGTCGCTTCGATCTCCCAGCCCAGACCTTCCTTCGGCAGGATGATGTCCAGTGGCGCGCCCTGACGTTTCAACTGAACCGCCGGGTATTCAAAGGAAATGCCGATCGGGAATTCGCCGGCCGCTGCCAGTTTGCATGGCTTGGAACCGGAGTGAACGTACTGGCCGATGTTCTGGTGCAGACCGTCCATGTAGGCCCAGCCCTGTTTCTCGCCGAAGGTTTGCAGCCAGGCGCTGACGTCGAGGAAACCCGTGCCGGAGGAGGCCGGGTTAGGCATGACGATCTTGCCTTTGTACTCAGGCTTGGTCAGATCCTGCCAGCTCACTGGCTTGGTCAGACCCTGCTTTTCTGCCTCAATCGTGTTGAAGCAAATGGTCGCGGCCCAGACGTCCATACCGACCCAGGCTGGTGGGTTGGCGGCATCGCGGTAGTTCGCGCCGATCTTGCCCAGATCCTTTGGCGCGTAGCTTTGCAGCATGCCTTGCTGATCGAGGATCGCAAGGCTCGACGCCGCCAGCCCCCACACGGCGTCAGCCTGCGGACGGGCCTTTTCGGCCAGCAGTTTGGCGGTGATGATCCCGGTGGAGTCGCGCACCCACTTCATCTCCACGTCCGGGTTGGCTTTTTCGAAGGCTTCTTTGTAGGTCTTCAACTGTTCGGCTTCGAGGGCGGTGTACACCGTCAACTCGGTTTTTGCCGCGAAGGCATTCAGGCTGAAAGTAGCGAGCACAGCAGCGGCCAGGGCCATAGGCTTGAACATGATCGATTTCCTGTAGGTGAGTTGAACGTGTGAATCAGTGACCGGGCGCGGTTTGCCGCCAGGCCTGGGAGCGGCGCAACAAGCCGCGCGAAGCCCACGCCAGCAGCAAGGACACGCCCGCCGAGGTGAACAGAATCAGGGTCGACATCGCCGCCGCGCCGCCAACGTTGCCGGCGTCATCCATGTTCAGCACCGCCACCGCCGCGAGGATGGTGTCGGGGCTGTAGAGGAAGATCGCTGCGGACACAGTGGTCATCGCCGAGACGAACAGGTAGCGCACGATGTCCAGCAGCGCCGGCAGGCAAATCGGCACGGTCACGCGCAGGTAATGCCGATACAGCGGCGCCTTGAGCGACAGCGCGGCGGCTTCGAACTCGGCGTCGAGTTGGCGCAGCGCGGTGGTCGCGGTCATTTGTGCAGTGGTCAGATAGTGCGCAATGGTGCAGACGATCAGCAGCGTCATCGTCCCGTACAACACGTGCAGCGGATTGCCGGTGAGGTTGAAGAAAAAGACGTAACCCAGACCCAGCACCAGCCCCGGCACCGCCATCGGGATGAAACTCAGCATGCGCAACGCTAGGTTGAGGCCGCGCTGAGTGCGGGTCTTCTCCATCAGATAAGCGCCGGTGAAGATCAGCACGCTGCCGATCAGCGCCGTGCCCAACGCCATCTTCAAGCTGTTGCTGTAGGCCAGCCAGCCACCGCCGGCCGTCTCGTTGAACTGGTAGTGATTGAGCGACAGCGACAGGTTGTACGGCCAGAACTTCACCAAGGAGGAGAACACCGCCATGCCGAACACCAGGAGCAACGCGGCGCTGATCAACAGGACAATCGCCAGATAGCAGCTGTCGCGCAGTTTCGACGGTGCCGGTTTGAACACCTGAGCGCGACCACTCATGGAGTCGCCGTGACGGCGGCGCAGCCAGGCATCAACCCCGAAGCTGAACAGCGCCGGCACCAACAGCACCATGCCGATCAACGCGCCGCGACCGAATTGTTGCTGGCCGACCACCGCTTTGTAAGCTTCCAGCGCCAGCACCTGGTAGTCGCCACCCACCACCACCGGCACACCGAAGTCGGTGATGGTCAGGGTGAACACCAGACAGAACGCGGCGAACACAGCCTGACGCGTCGCCGGCCAGGTGATGCTGCGAAAGGCCTTGGCGGGACTGGCGCCCATACTCGACGCGGCATCGAACAAACGCGCATCGGCCAGCGACAAAGCCGAGAGCAAAATCATCAGCGCATGGGGAAAGGTGTAGATCACCTCACCCAGCACAATCCCCCAGAACCCGTAAATGTTGTCCGAGAGCAGCCCGCGCAACATGCCTTGGTTGCCGAACAGATAGACCAGCGCAATGCCCGGCAGCATCGACGGCGCCATCAGCGGCAGCAGGGAAATCCCGCGCCAGATGCCCTTCGCCGGTATCAATGTGCGTTGCAGTGCGTAGGCAAACAGGTAAGCCAGCGGTACGACGATGGCCGCAACACTGAGGGAAACTTTCAGGCTGTTGCCGAGCAGCCAGTGGAAATTCTCGCTGGTCACCAATTCCTTCGCCGCGACCCAGCCACCGCCCTGCCCGGCCTCGCTGCTGAAACCACGCCAGAAGATCGCCAGCAACGGCAGCAACACCGCAACGCCGAGCAATACCAGCAACAGCAGTTTGCCGCCGACGACAAAGATACGGTCGCCGATCTCGGCACGGGAGGTCTGCCGCACCTGCTTGTGCGGTAGCGGCAGCGCGAGATTGCTGTTCATCAGGCAAACACCTGCAGGCTGCGCGGCGGCAAGGCGACCATGATCTGCTGGGCGCCGAGGCGCGGCATGGCTTCCGGCGCCAGTTCGGCGAGCAGTGCGTGGCCTGGCAGTTGATCGAGTTCGAAGCTCATGCGGCAGCGGTTGCCGAGGAAGGTGATCTCACGGACTTTCGCCGGAAAGAGGTTCTCCTCATGCACCAGCGGATTGACGTTGATCGCTTCCGGGCGGCAGAACAAACGGCCCGACGCACGCTGGACGCTGCCGTCACTCAGGCGCAGGTTCATCCCGCCGACCTGAGCGTGGCTTTCGCTGCTGCGCTGGAACGGTAGCCAGTTGCCCTGACCGACAAACTCGGCCACGAACGGTGTGGCCGGGCGGTTATAGATTTCCTGCGGGGTGGCGTATTGCTCGACACGGCCGTTGTTCATCACCGCGATGCGATCCGCCATCAGCATGGCTTCGTCCTGATTGTGGGTGACCATCAGGGTGGTGATGCCTAGGTTGCGTTGCAGTTGGCGCAGTTCGGTGCACAGATGCTCGCGCACCCGGGCATCGAGGGCCGACATCGGTTCATCGAGCAGCAGCAACGACGGCGCCGGAGCCAAGGCGCGAGCGAGCGCGACGCGCTGTTGCTGACCGCCGGACAATTGGCCGGGGTACTTTTTCTCACTGCCGATGAGGCCGACCAGTTCCAGCATCTGAGCGACGCGACGGCGTACTTCCTCGCGACCACTGCCGGCGAGGCCGTAGGCAATGTTCGCCTCGACAGTCAGATTGGGGAACAGCGCGTAGGACTGGAACAGAATCCCGTAGTCGCGAGCTTGCGGGGCGAGGTGCGAGACGTCGCGGTCACCGAGATAGAGTTCGCCGCTGTCCTGCTTCTCCAGACCGGCGATGCAGCGCAGCAACGTGGTCTTGCCGCAGCCCGAGGGGCCGAGCAGACACACCAGTTCACCGGCGGCGACATCGAGGGAGACGTTATCCAGTGCGGTGAAAGCGCCGAAGCGCTTCTGCACGCTGCGCACTTTCATCGGCGCACCGGGGTTGGTCAGGGCAGTTGCAATGGCAGGATTCATGGACAGACCTCATCAAGCAGATGAGGCCAATCCTAGGGTTGTAATGCGTCCGTCATGTGGCAGTGAGGCAAAAACGGCCGATAGTGGTATTCAGGGATTTTGGTTCAGGTGATGGGGTGACCGATCTGGCGCCTTCGCGAGCAGGCTCGCTCCCACAGGGGACCGGGGTGTTCATATTGCCTCTGTCCACTGAAGGTCCAATGTGGGAGCGAGCCTGCTCGCGAAGAGGCCAGCTCACACAACGAAAATCTCAGGCCGGGGACATCTCTTGCGCCAACCCGAGAAACGCCGCCGGCAACCGCGCGCCCTTCCTCTCCTTCAGGCAATACAGGTACTCAGGAATCTGCGGCGCGTTCTCGATGGTCAGCACGCGCAACTGCGGATCGTGCGGTACTTCCTGCCGGGCAATGATGCTGATGCCGATATTGCGCAGCACCGCCTCGCGAATCGACTCACGGCTGCCTATCTCCAGCAATGGCCCGAAACTCACCCCGGCTCCGGCCAGCAACTCTTCGGTCAGCCGCCGTGTGGTCGAGCCCGACTCACGCATCAACAGCGTATGCCCGGCCAGCGCACTCAACGCCACATGCTCTTGCGCCGCCAACGGATGATTGCGATGCACCGCCAAGACCAGCGGATCAGTGCCCAGCACCCGGCGGATCAGCCGCGCGTCATCGAGCAACTGCGAGGACGCCGCGATATCCACGCGGTAATCCTCCAGCGCTTCGAGCACTTGCTGCGAGTTGCCGATTTCCACCGACACCTCCACCTGCGGCAAGCGCTCACGAAAGGTTTTCACCAGATCGAGGATGTAATACGGCGCGGTCGCCGCGATGCGCAGTGTGCCTTGCACCTGGCCGCTGTTGCGCAGGAAGAACTCGATGTCCGCCTCTTGCTGCAACAGCGTTTTGACCATCGGCAGCAACCGCGCGCCTTCGTCGCTGACGCTCAAACGCCGACCGCCACGGTAGAACAGCTCCACCGAATACTGGCTTTCCAGATTGCGGATCTGCGTGGTCACGGTCGGCTGGCTGAGGCCGAGTTTTTTCGCCGCCAGCGTGATGCTGCCCAAGCGGGCCACCATGTAAAACGCCTTCAGCTCGGCACTCAGCACAACCATCCCTCATCGTTTATTTGCGCAGCAGGCGCAAACCATTGAACACCACCAACAGACTCACGCCCATGTCGGCAAACACTGCCATCCACATGGTGGCGAGCCCGGCGAAGGTTACCCCAAGAAAGATAGCCTTGATCACCAGGGCCAACGCAATGTTCTGTTTCAGGATGCTGGCGGTATCGCGCGACAGGCTGATGAAGGCCGGAATCTTGCGCAGATCATCGTCCATCAGGGCGACATCGGCCGTCTCGATCGCCGTGTCGGTGCCCGCAGCGGCCATGGCAAAACCGATCTCGGCGCGAGCCAGCGCCGGGGCGTCGTTGATGCCGTCGCCGACCATGCCGACGCGATGACCCTGCTTGTACAGGTCTTCGATGGCTTGCAGTTTGTCGGTCGGCAGCAAATCACCGCGCGCTTCATCGATGCCAACCTGCGCCGCAATCGCCTGCGCGGTGTGGATGTTGTCGCCAGTCAGCATCAGGGTTTTCACGCCCAATGCATGCAACTGACGGATCGCCTCACGGCTGGTCTCTTTAACGGTATCGGCCACGGCAAAAAGCGCCAGCGGGCCAGACGTGTCGAGCAGCAGCACCACGGACTTGCCCTGTTTCTCCAGCGCGAACAGCTTTTCTTCCAATTGCGGCGAGCACAGGCCCAGCTCTTCGACCAGACGATGGTTGCCCAAGTGATAGGTCTGGCCGTTGATATCGCCCTTCACGCCCCGCCCGCCGAGCGCTTCGAAGTTATCCACATTCAGCACGGCGAAATTTTTATCCACAGCGGCATTGGCGATGGCCAGCGACACCGGGTGATCGGAACGCCCGGCCAATGCGGCGGCAATCGCCGGTGCCGTGGCATCGGCCGTCGGATCAAGGGACATGTAATCGGTCTGCACCGGTTTACCGTGGGTGATCGTCCCGGTTTTATCCAGCGCCAGATAGTCGAGCTTGAAACCGCCCTCCAGGTACACGCCACCCTTGACCAGAATGCCTTTGCGCGCCGCTGCCGCGAGGCCGCTGACGATGGTCACCGGGGTGGAAATTACCAATGCACATGGGCACGCCACCACCAACAACACCAGCGCGCGGTAGATCCAGTCGAACCACACAGCGCCCATGAACAGCGGCGGAATGATCGCGACCGCCAGCGCAAAGACGAACACCACCGGGGTGTAGATTTTCGAGAATTGATCGACGAAGCGCTGAGTCGGTGCGCGAGCGCCTTGGGCTTGCTCGACGGCGTGAATGATCCGCGCCAGGGTCGAGTTGTTTGCCGCAGCGGTCACTGCGTATTCCAGCGAACCTGCCTGGTTGATGGTGCCGGCGAAGACTTTGTCGCCGATGGTTTTCTCCACCGGCAGGCTCTCGCCAGTGATCGGCGCCTGATCGATGGTCGAACTGCCGCTGACGACTTCACCGTCCAGCGCAATACGCTCACCGGGTTTAACCCGCACGCGGGCGCCGAGTTCGACGCTTTTCACTTCCTGTTCGAGCCAGGTGCCGTCAGCCTGCTGCACGGTCGCCTGTTCCGGGGTCATCTGCATCAGGCCGCTGATCGCGTTACGCGCTCGATCCAGCGAGCGGGCCTCAATCAACTCGGCCACGGTGAACAGGAACATCACCATCGCCGCTTCCGGCCACTGACCGATAAGAATCGCACCGGTGACGGCAATGCTCATCAGCGCATTGATGTTGAGGTTGAAGTTCTTCAGGGCGATCCAGCCCTTTTTGTAGGTGGTCAGGCCACCGCTGAGGATCGAAATCAACGCGATGATCGCCACCACCCAATTGGGTGCGGCGTTGGTGAAGTGGATGACTTCAGCCGCCAATGCGCCAACGCCCGAAAGAGCCAGCGGCCACCAGTGTTTTTTCACCGGAGCCGGCGCCGGCGCTTCGACGCCCGCCTCCAGCGGCTCGGCGTGCATGCCGATGGATTTGATCGCATCGATGATCGGCGCGGTGTCCGGCAGATTGTGGGTCACGCCGAGCACGCGGTTGATCAGGTTGAATTCCAGTTGCTCAACGCCAGCGAGTTTGCCGAGCTTGTTCTGAATCAGAGTCTGCTCGGTCGGGCAGTCCATCGCCTCGATGCGGAAACTGCTCAGCCGGGCATCGGCACTGGTCTTTTCGCTGAGCTGCACCAACGCAGGCGCAGCCGTTTTCGACCCGCAGCAGGAATCGCCGCCATGGGCATGTTTATGCACAGGCTGCAGTTTATGACTGTGATCGTGCCCGTCGCCGGGCTTGTGGGTGTGCTGGGAATCGCTCATCGGGTCGCGTCCATGAAGGTGCCTGTTGCCAAGTAAAGACCCTGTAGCCACTATAGGGTCAAGCACCCTTTTGGAGATTGCCGTCATGAAGATCGGAGAACTGGCCAGACTGACCGATTGCGCCGTGGAAACCATCCGCTACTACGAACGTGAAAGCCTGCTGCCGGAACCGGCCCGCAGCGAAGGCAACTACCGCGTCTACACCCAGGCCCACGCCGAAAGACTGACCTTCATCCGCAACTGCCGCACCCTCGACATGACCCTCGAAGAGATCCGCAGCCTGCTCGCCTTGCGCGACAGCCCGCAGGATCAATGCGAAAGCGTCAATGCGCTGATCGACGAACATATCCAGCACGTGAAGGCGCGGATTGATGGATTGCTGGCATTACAGACGCAACTGCTCGACCTGCGCCAACGTTGTGGCGAAGGGCCGATGGCGGATCAGTGCGGGATTTTGCAGCGACTGGAAGTGAGTGGCGGGGTTGTGGCGACGGAAGTTGAGCATTCCCACGTGGGCCGTAGTCACGGCCATTGAAAACACCGAATATCCCTGTGGGAGCTGGCTTGCCAGCGATAGCGGTCTGTCAGCCACATTAATGTTAAATGTGCCGCCGCAATCGCTGGCAAGCCAGCTCCCACAGGTTTAATGGCAGACCTTCAGACCGCCATCGGCGCAGTCATTGGCGCGTGGTGCTCGTAGCCTTCCAGCGAGAAATCGCTCGGTTCGACCAGTTCCAGCCATTCAGGCTGATACACACCGGTCTTGGCAAACTCCGGCACGCGATCCGAGATTTTCAGCTTCGGCATGGCGAACGGCTCGCGCTTGAGCTGTTCGTTGAGCATGTCCAGGTGGTTTTCGTAGACGTGCGCATCACCGATGAAATAGGTGAACCAGCGTGGCGTGTAACCGGTCAGGCGACCGATCAGGCTCAGCAGCGCGGCACCTTCGGTCAGGTTGAACGGTGTGCCCAGACCCAGATCGTTGGAGCGGATGTAGAGGGTCAGAGAAATCTCTTTGGTCTCGACATTCGGGTGGAACTGGTACAGCAGATGGCACGGCGGCAAGGCCATTTCATCAAGCTGAGCAACGTTCCAGCCGTGGAACAGAATGCGGCGACTGCCCGGATCATTGATGATCGTGTCGACGCACTGGCGCACCTGATCGATGGCTTTGTACAGGACCACATAGGCCTGACCGTCTTCTTCGCCCTGAGCGATTTGCTTGTAGCCGTTGCTCAAGGTTTGTTCGATGGCGGCGGTGTTGCTCAGCGGAATCTGCTTGTACGCGGGCCATTTGCGCCATTGCACGCCGTAGATTTCGCCGAGGTCGTCGTCGCCCTGACGGAACGGGTTGGCCAGCCACTGCGCGTTTTCGTTGGCGTTCTGATCCCAGACCTTGCAGCCCAGCGCGCGGAATTCAGCCGCGTTGTTCACGCCACGCAGAAACCCGCACATCTCGCCGATCGCCGATTTGAAGGCCATCTTGCGCGTGGTGATCGCCGGGAAACCTTCCTGCAGATCGAAACGCAGCATCGCCCCCGGAAAACTGATGGTGTTGATGCCGGTACGGTTGGCCTGCTTGGTGCCGTTCTGAATGACGTGCGAGACCAGTTCGAGATATTGCTTCATGAATTACCTGTGTCCTTTGAGCCCCGGCGTCGCGCGCCGGGGTTCGTAGTTTAAGCCGTCGGAGCGAGTGGTGCTGCCGGCGCGCGACGATAGGCCAGCCAGATCAGGAACAACCCGCCGACGATCATCGGTACGCACAGCACCTGGCCCATGGTCAGCCAGTTCCAGGCCAGATAGCCCAACTGGGCGTCCGGTACGCGGACGAACTCGACGATGAACCGGAAGATCCCGTAGAACAGCGCGAACATACCCGATACGGCCATGGTCGGACGCGGTTTGCGCGAGAACAGCCACAGGATCAGGAACAGCGCCACGCCTTCGAGCGCGAACTGATACAGCTGCGACGGGTGACGCGGCAATTGTGCCGGGTCGCTGAACGGCGGGAAGACCATGGCCCACGGCACGTCGGTCGCCTTGCCCCACAGTTCGGCGTTGATGAAGTTACCGATACGCCCGGCGCCAAGACCGATCGGCACCATCGGCGCGACGAAGTCCATCAGCTGGAAGAACGACTTGCCATTGCGCTTGCCGAACCACAAGGCCGCAAGCATTACGCCGATGAAACCGCCGTGGAACGACATGCCGCCCTTCCACACTTCGAAAATCAGCATCGGGTTGGCGAGGTACGCGCTCAGGTCGTAGAACAGCACATAGCCCAGACGTCCGCCAACAATGACGCCCATCGACAGCCAGAAGATCAGATCGGAGAGCTTCTCTTTGGACCACGTCGGGTCGAAGCGGTTGAGCCGGCGCGACGCCAGCAGCCACGCACCGCCAATGCCGATCAGGTACATCAGACCGTACCAGTGGATTTTCAGCGGACCGATGGCCAGGGCCACCGGGTCGATCTGCGGGTAAGGCAGCATTGCGACTCCTCGTTAGAGTTGAAAGCAGAATTCCCGGGCGACGCTGCCACCTCAGGATTAAGCCAGGATTGCCACGCGGTCAAAGCAGAAAGCTTAATCCCACGCAGAACAGCAAAGCGGCGAACAGTCTTTTCAGCAACTTCGCCGACAACCGATGGGCCAGCCGCGCGCCAAAACGCGCGAAGACCATGCTGGTCAGGGCAATGCCCAGCAGCGCCGGCAAATAGATAAAACCGAGACTATGGGCCGGCAACCGCGCATCGTGCCACCCCAAAATCATGAAACTTAAAGCACTGACCAGCGCAATCGGCAGCCCGCAGGCCGACGACGTGGCGACCGCTTGTTGCATCGGTACGCTGCGCCAGGTCAAAAACGGCACGGTCAGCGAGCCACCACCGACGCCGAAAATCGCCGAGGCCCAACCTATCACGCTGCCGGCCGCCGCCAGCGCAGCCTTGCCAGGCACCGTGCGGCTGGCCTTGGGTTTGACGTCCAGCGCGAGTTGCAACGCAATCGCCAAGGCAAACACGCCAATGATTTTCTGCAGGTTCGGACCGGAAATGGCTTCGGCAGTCAGGGCGCCCAAACCAGCACCGATCAGGATCCCGACCGCCATCCAGACAAAAATCGGCCACTGCACCGCGCCTCGTCGATGATGCTCACGCACGGCATTGACCGAGGTGAAGATGATCGTCGCCAGCGAAGTACCGACCGCCAGATGCGTGAGGATCGACGGATCAAAGCCCTGCAAGGTGAAACTGAACACCAGCACCGGGACAATGATGATCCCGCCGCCAACCCCGAACAGCCCGGCCAACACGCCCGCACAGGCGCCCAGCGCCAGATAAAGCAGAAATTCCATGACCGTCTCCCTGACGCATCCGCAAAACCGGAGCGGCATGGTAACGGATGCACACCCTTCGGCTCCACTTGCGATGGATGCGCGGACGCCGGATGCGTAGAGTGAGCAAAAAACACACAAGGACCACCTTATGTGCCTGATCGTTTTCGCCTGGCGCCCGGACCATGCTCAACCGCTGATCGTCGCAGCCAACCGTGACGAGTTCTACGCCCGCCCGAGCCTGCCGCTGGCGCAATGGCCGGAGGCGCCACACGTGCATGCCGGGCGTGATCTCGAGGCCGGGGGCTCCTGGCTGGGGATCGGCGCCAATGGGCGCTTCGCCGCATTGACCAATATTCGTGACCCGCATCAGCCACCGGCGCGTAAATCGCGGGGAGAGCTGGTGGCCGGGTTTCTCACGGGGGATCAGTCGCTGGAGGATTATCTGGCTGACGTGGTCGACCGCTCGCCGGACTACGCGGGTTTCAACCTGCTGCTCGGCAACCACCATGAACTGTGGCACTTCAATGCGCGGATGTCCGAGCCGGTGATGCTGGAGTCCGGGGTCTACGGACTATCCAATGCCGGGCTAGATACGCCGTGGCCGAAGTTGCTCAAGGCCAAGGCAGCGTTGAGCGCAGTGCTGGAGGATCCGACGCCTGCGCGGTTGCTGGAGCTGCTTGGCGATGCGCAGACGGCGCCGTTTGCCGAGTTGCCGGATACCGGCGTGGGGCTTGCGACTGAATCACTGCTGTCGAGTGTGTTTATTGCCAGCCAGAGTTACGGGACGCGGGCGAGTACAGCGCTGATTGTGCAGGCGGATGGGACGCGGCGGATGGTGGAGCGCAGTTTTGGGCCGTATGGCGGGCATCTGGGCGAGGTGGAGATTTTGATTTAGGCGGCGTCTGGCCTGACGCCATCGCTGGCAAGCCAGCTCCCACAGGTTTCTTGGGTGCTCACAGATGTCGTGTTCACTGAAGATCCCTGTGGGAGCTGGCTTGCCAGAGATGAGGCCATTGGCCTTTTAGAGGGCCTTGTTGACCGCCGGCGGATTCATCTTCGACAAACCGAGATTCTTCAGCGCCAATTGCAGTGAGCTGTGGATAACTTGCGGATTGTCGATAGTCATCAGCTCGGCCAGCAACTCCTTGGCCTTGCTCAGGTTCACCTGACGCAGCATCCACTTCACCTTCGGCAAGTTGGTGGCGTTCATCGACAGGCTGTCGAAACCCATCGCCATCAGCAGCACCGCCGCTGCCGGATCACCGGCCATCTCGCCGCAGATACTGACCGGCTTGCCTTCGGCATGGGCGTCGCGCACCACGTTTTGCAAGGCTTGCAGCACGGCCGGGTGCAGGTAGTCGTAGAGGTCGGCGACGCGCGGGTTGTTGCGGTCGACTGCCAGCAGGTACTGGGTCAGGTCGTTGGAGCCGACCGACAGGAAGTCCACTTGCCGCGCCAGTTCCTTGGTCTGATACACCGCTGCCGGAATCTCGATCATCACGCCAATCGGCGGCATCGGCACGTCGGTGCCTTCGTCGCGCACTTCGCCCCAGGCCCGGTGGATCAGGTGCAGGGCTTCTTCGAGTTCGTGGGTGCCGGAGATCATCGGCAGCAGAATGCGCAGGTTGTTCAGGCCCTCGCTGGCCTTGAGCATTGCGCGTGTCTGCACCAGGAAGATTTCCGGGTGGTCGAGGGTCACGCGGATCCCGCGCCAGCCGAGGAACGGGTTGTCTTCCTTGATCGGGAAGTACGACAGCGACTTGTCACCGCCGATGTCGAGGCTGCGCATGGTCACCGGTTGCGGGTGGAACGCGGCGAGCTGCTCACGGTAGATCGCCAGTTGTTCTTTTTCGCTCGGGAAGCGCTGGTTGATCATGAACGGCACTTCGGTGCGGTACAGACCGACACCCTCGGCGCCGCGCTTCTGCGCCCGCGCCACGTCCGCCAGCAGGCCGGTGTTGACCCACAGCGGCATGCGGTGGCCATCGAGGGTCACACAGGGCAGGTCGCGCAGTGTGTCGAGACCCAGCGCCAGTTGTTTCTCTTCTTCCACCACCTCGGCGAACTGCTTGCGCAGCACTTCGCTGGGGTTGGTGTAGACCTCGCCGCGTGTGCCGTCGACGATCAATTCGATACCGTCGACCTTGGCATACGGAAGGTCGACCAGACCCATTACCGTCGGAATGCCCATGGCCCGGGCCAGGATCGCGACGTGGGAGTTGCCCGAACCGAGTACCGAAACCAGACCGACCAGCGTGCCTTCCGGCACTTCGCCGAGCATCGCCGGGGTCAGCTCTTCGCTGACCAGAATGGTTTTTTCCGGGTAGACCAGATTCTGCTGACGCTCTTCCTGCAGGTAGGCAAGCAGACGGCGACCGAGGTCTTTGACGTCGGATGCCCGCTCGCGCAGGTAGGCATCGTCCATCAACTCAAAACGGTTGACGTGTTCGGTGACCACTTGGCGCAGTGCGCCCTGCGCCCACTGGCCGGTCTTGATCACCGTGGTGATTTCGCTGCCCAGCGAGGCATCGTCGAGCATCATCAGGTAGACGTCGAACAGCGCGCGCTCTTCCGGGCGCAATTGGGTCGCCAGTTTGGCGGACAGGGCGCGCATGTCGGCGCGCACGCCTTCGATGGCGGTCTTGAACAAGCCAAGTTCGGCGTTGATGTCGGTGATGGTCTTGTCCGGCACCACGTCCAGGTCGGCAGGCGGCAGCATGACCACCGCGGTACCGACCGCCGCACCCGGCGAGCCCGGCACGCCGACGAACTTGGCCTCCTGAATACCCTTGCCCTGACGGCCCAGACCACGAATCGACCCCGTAGCCTCGGCGTGGGCGATAACGCCTGCGAGCTGCGCGCTCATGGTCACGAGGAAGGCTTCTTCACCTTCGTCGAACTGGCGACGCTCTTTCTGCTGGATAACCAACACGCCGACGACGCGGCGGTGGTGAATGATCGGTGCTCCGAGGAACGAGGCATAACGCTCCTCGCCGGTTTCGGCGAAGTAGCGATAGCGCGGGTGATCCGCGGCGTTTTCGAGGTTCAGGGGTTCTTCACGCGTGCCGACCAGACCGACCAGACCTTCGTTGGGTGCCATGCTGACCTTGCCGATCGAGCGCTTGTTCAAGCCCTCGGTGGCCATCAGGACGAAGCGGTTGGTCTCGGGATCAAGCAGGTAGACCGAGCAGACCTGGCTGCCCATGGCCTCTTTGACGCGCAACACAATAATCCCCAACGCCGCCTTGAGATCCTTGGCGGAGTTAACTTCCTGGACGATCTTGCGCAGCGTATTGAGCATGGCTCGGGGTCGAACTCCGTCGTCAGTCGCGCGCTAAAAGGCGCGGGGCAAGCTCTTTGAGGGCGCGGCGATACACCTCGCGCTTGAATGTCACCACCTGGCCCAACGGATACCAATAGCTGACCCAGCGCCAGCCATCGAACTCCGGTTTACCGGTCAAATCCATCCGCACCCGTTGCTCGTTGGAGATCAGGCGCAGGAGAAACCATTTCTGTTTCTGGCCGATGCACAGCGGTTGGCTGTGGGTACGCACCAGACGTTGCGGCAAACGATAGCGCAACCAGCCTCGAGTACAGGCCAGTATTTCAACATCTTCACGTTCCAGGCCAACTTCTTCGTTCAGCTCGCGGTACAAGGCGTCTTCCGGCGTCTCCTCAGGGTTGATTCCCCCTTGCGGAAACTGCCAGGCATCTTGATTGATACGGCGAGCCCATAGCACCTGGCCGGCGTCATTCGTCAGAATGATCCCGACATTGGGGCGGAAACCATCGGGGTCGATCACGGGCACAACCTCGCAAACGCATGTCGCCGCATTGTTCCACAAAGGTTCATAAGGCGGCAACGAAGCTTCCTACCTTATGTGCACTCTTGTGAAAAGACCGTATTCTTGTCGCCTTTTTACAGACTTATCAGCGGGTAACTGCAATGCGCCTGGCTCTATTCGATTTGGACAACACCCTTCTGGGCGGCGACAGCGATCACGCCTGGGGCGACTATCTGTGCGAGCGCGGCTTCCTCGACCCGATTGCGTATAAGACGCGCAACGACGAGTTCTATCAGGATTACCTGGCCGGCAAACTGGATAACGCCGCGTACCTGAACTTCTGCCTGGAGATCCTCGGCCGCACCGACATGGCCGTGCTCGATCAATGGCACCGCGACTACATGCGCGACTGCATCGAGCCGATCATGCTGCCCAAGGCGCTGGAACTGCTGAAAAAGCACCGCGACGCCGGCGACAAACTGGTGATCATCACGGCGACCAACCGCTTCGTCACCGCGCCGATCGCTGCGCGTTTGGGTGTTGAAACCCTGATCGCCACTGAATGCGAAATGATTGATGGCCGCTACACCGGGCGCAGCACCGACGTTCCGTGCTTCCGTGAAGACAAGGTAACGCGCCTGAATCGTTGGCTGGAAGAGACCGGGTATTCGCTGGAAGACAGTTATTTCTACAGCGATTCGATGAATGATTTGCCGCTGCTGGAGCAGGTGGCGAATCCGGTGGCGGTGGACCCGGATCCGAATCTGCGCGCCGAAGCCCAGAAGCGTGGCTGGCCGGTAATGACTCTGCGCGACTGATGACGCCATCGCTGGCAAGCCAGCTCCCACAGGGACTATCAGTGGACACAAATTTTGTGGACACCTCAAAAACCTGTGGGAGCTGGCTTGCCAGCGATTTGGGTCGACTCGGTCTCAAGCCTTAAACCGGCTTGGCCCCCATCAACGCCGCAATGGCGAGAAATCCGACACCGCTCACAATGGCCAGCGCCAGGTTGAATTTGCGGTTGCCTACCCCGGTTGTCCACAGCCGATTAAGCCGCACCAGCAACCAGACCGCACTGAACGTGGCCACGGCATAGATCACGCTGGACCCCAGAATCCAGAACTGCCCCAGCGGCCAGCCGATCAGGTGCACCAGCCACCAGCCGGTGAAAGGCATGCTCAGCATACCGATCAGCATCAAACACCAGATAAACAGCCACGGACGCTGCATCGTGCTGGCCGGCCCTTCGCTGCGATTACGCCAGGTCAGAGCGGCAAGTACCAGCCCGCTCACGAGTATGACCACGGTCGCCGCGACGTGAAGGACTTTCAGGGTTGTCAGGGTTTCCATGTATTTCTCTTCCTTGGGTCATGCCCATCAGCGTAGCCGCTCAGCCAAGAAACAGCTTATAGGCCGGGTTATCGCTTTCGTCCCAGTAGGGGTAACCGATTTCCGCCAGCGCTGCCGGCACCAGATGACGTTCATCGTGGGGTACTTGCAGGCCGGCGACCACACGGCCGTCCGCCGCGCCGTGGTTGCGGTAGTGGAACATCGAGATATTCCAGCGCCCGCCGAGCTTGTTGAGAAAGTTGAACAGCGCGCCCGGTCGTTCCGGGAATTCGAAGCGCAGTACCACTTCATCAACCACGTGCGCCGCGCGTCCACCGACCATATGGCGGATGTGCAACTTGGCCAGTTCGTTGTCAGTCAGGTCCAGCACCGGGAAACCCTGCTCGGTCAGGCTCGCCAGCAATGCACTGCGCGGGTCGTTCTCCGGGTGGGTCTGCACGCCAACGAAGATGTGCGCTTCGCTGCCGGTGTTGTAGCGGTAGTTGAATTCAGTGATCTGGCGCTTGCCGATGGCCTCGCAAAACGCCTTGAAGCTGCCGGCCTGCTCGGGGATGGTCACGGCGATGATCGCTTCGCGGCCCTCGCCCAGTTCGGCACGCTCGGCGACGTGGCGCAGGCGATCGAAGTTGACGTTGGCACCCGAGTCGATGGCGACGAAAGTCTTGCCGCTGACGCCGCGCTGTTCGACGTACTTCTTGATCCCGGCCACACCCAAAGCGCCAGCAGGTTCGGTGATCGAGCGGGTATCGTCGTAGATATCCTTGATCGCCGCGCAGATTTCGTCGGTGCTTACGGTGATCACTTCATCTACATGGTCTTTGCAGATGTCGAAGGTGTGCTGACCAATCTGGGCCACCGCCACGCCGTCGGCGAAGATGCCCACGGTCGGCAGCACGACGCGCTCACCGGCAGCCATCGCCGCTTGCAGGCAGTTGGAATCGTCCGGCTCGACGCCGATGACTTTGATGTCCGGACGCAGGTATTTCACGTAAGCCGCGATGCCGGCAATCAACCCGCCGCCGCCGACCGGGACGAAAATCGCGTCCAGCGGTTGCGGGTGCTGGCGCAGAATCTCCATCGCCACGGTGCCCTGCCCGGCAATTGTATGCGGATCGTCGTACGGGTGGATGTAGACGTAGCCTTTTTCGTCGACCAGTTTCAGCGAGTAGGCCAGGGCTTCCGGGAACGAATCACCGTGCAGCACCACTTTGCCGCCACGCGAACGCACGCCTTCGACCTTGATTTCCGGGGTGGTCTTGGGCATGACGATGGTGGCTTTCACGCCCAGCACTTTCGCCGCCAGGGCCAGACCTTGCGCATGGTTGCCCGCCGACGCGGTGACCACGCCACGGGCGCGCTCTTCGTCGGTCAACTGGGTCAACTTGTTGTAGGCGCCGCGAATCTTGAAGGAGAACACGGGCTGCAAGTCTTCGCGCTTGAGCCAAATGTCATTACCCAGCCGCTCGGAGAGCTGGCGAGCATTCTGCAGCGGGGTTTCTACGGCAACGTCATAAACGCGCGAGGTGAGGATCTTTTTGACGTACTGTTCGAGCATCGGAAAGCATCACTGAGCGGGTTGGGCAGGGCCAAGGAGTCTAACCCGGCTTTTGGGCACACGACCACACGAATCCAGAGGTTTTAGACAGTCTTGAGGCTATAATGCCGGCCTTCCCGTTCTCCCCTTGCCCGCTTCCGGAGCCCGCATGACCCAGGATCAACTCAAACAGGCGGTGGCGCAGGCCGCCGTCGACTTCATCCTTCCGAAACTCGACGACAAAAGCATCGTCGGTGTCGGCACCGGCTCCACCGCCAACTGCTTCATCGATGCGCTGGCAAAGCACAAGGGCGCGTTCGATGGCGCAGTCGCCAGCTCCGAAGCCACTGCCGCACGCCTGAAGGGCCACGGGATTCCGGTGTATGAGCTGAACACGGTCAGCGACCTGGAGTTCTACGTCGACGGCGCTGACGAAAGCGACGCGCACCTGAACCTGATCAAGGGCGGCGGCGCTGCCCTGACCCGCGAGAAGATCGTTGCCGCCGTGGCCAAGACCTTCATCTGCATCGCCGACGCCAGCAAGCTGGTGCCGGTACTGGGCGAGTTCCCGCTGCCGGTCGAAGTGATCCCGATGGCCCGCAGCCACGTTGCCCGCCAACTGGTGAAACTGGGCGGCGACCCGGTGTACCGCGAAGGCGTTTTGACCGACAACGGCAACATCATCCTGGATGTGTTCAACCTGCAGATCACCAACCCGGTGGAGCTGGAAGCGCAGATCAATGCAATTGTCGGCGTGGTGACCAACGGGCTGTTCGCGGCGCGTCCGGCTGACCTGTTGTTGCTGGGCACCAGTGAAGGTGTGAAAACCCTCAAGGCTGAGTAAGCCTGATGGCCCACAAATATTGGGCATACAAATAAACCTGTGGGAGCGAGCCTGCTCGCGAAAGCGCCAGTTCAGCCAACATTTTCATTGGCTGACACGACGCCTTCGCGAGCAGGCTCGCTCCCACAGTGTTTTATGGTGCTAGTTACGGTTGTGCTGGTTTTTTAAAGACATAGAACAAGTTCGGTTCACTCACCAGATACAACGTCCCGTCATCATCCATCGCAATGCCTTCCGCCTGCGGCACGGTGTTCTGCAAGCCTTGCCGGCCCTTGTTCAGCGACATGGTGCTGAGCGGGCGACCGTTGACATCCAGCTCCAGAATCAGCCGCGACTCATCCGACAGCGCCAGTAAATGGCCGCTGCGCTCGTCGTATTGCAGGCTCGACAGATCGCGCACGAACATCCCGGCATCGCGTTTCGGGTTGTTGATCACGTGCACCGCGTAGGACTTTTCCGAATTGAAGTGAGGAAAGCCGTGCACTTCGTAGATCAGCATCGGGTCGCGCTCCTTGGCGACGAACAGGCGCTTGCCCACCGAGTCGTATGCCAGACCTTCAAACCCCTTGTTGCCGGCCATGTGTACACCGAGGGTCATCTGCTCGGCGTCCGCCGCGTCGAGGAAGGTGGTGTCTTCTTCCAGATGTATCTTGATCAGTCGCTGCTGACGCTCATCGGTGATCACGTAGGTATCGGCGCTGATGAACTCGACTGCCTCCGCGTCGCCGAAGCCAATCAGCGGGATGCGCCGCAGGATCTTGCCCTCCAGCGACAGTTCAACCAGTTCGGAATTCTTGTTGGTCACGGTGAACAGGCTGTCGCGCACCGGATCGTAGGTCAGTGCCGACACATCGTCGTCGAGCCCGTCGATGACGCGCGCTTCGATGTCCACGCGATACTGATCCAGGCCAATGGCCTCGCTGCTCAGCGGCTGCCATAAGGTGTGCAGGTTGAACCAGGCGCGTTCGAACAGGCGCATGTATTGGCCGATCGCGAGCAGCGCGATCAGGGCAATCACCGAAAAGATGAGCAACAGCGGTTTGGGGCGGGCAAGTCGACGCATTCGGGCGGGCTCGGAATCAAGGCAGGCGGATGAAATATCACGCCTGACTGAACTGAAGCTTAATGGCCACTTGCCTTGAACCACAAGACAACCTGTGTAGGAGCTGCCGAAGGCTGCTATCTTTTGATCTTGATCTTTAACAACAAGATCAAAAGATAGCAGCCTTCGGCAGCTCCTACAGAGAGTGAGTTATTTGTGCTTTTCGAAGCGATAAAACAGGTTCGGCTCGCTGACCATGTACAGCGTGCCCGCCTCGTCCATGGTCACGCCTTCGGCGCGGGGAATGGTGTTCTTCAAGCCGTTGAAACCGCCGAGCAGGGTCATGAAGCTGACTTGCTCGCCCTTCTCGTCCAGTTCCAGCAACAGGTGAGAATCGGCGGACAGCACCAGCAGGTGGCCAGTGCGCGGATCGGTTGCCAACGCAGAGAGATTGCGGATATCCAGCTCATCGCTGGACAGCTTCTGCTTGTCGCCTTTCAGGGTCTGACCGCCATCGCTTTGCCAAGTGAACAGCGCCGGTGGCCGTTCTTCACCTAGCAGCAATTGTTGGTTGCGCGGGTCCCAGGTGATCGCTTCGAAGGCCTTGTTCTGGTCTTTCGACGGGCCGAGGTCGTACTTGGGGAAATTGGCGATGTTCAGTTCACGGGTGTCGGCATCGACCTTGACGATCGACAGCATGTGCTGGCGCTCATCGACGATCGCCATCAGGCCGTTTTCCATGGCGCTCAGGCCTTCCGGATTGCTCCAGCCCACCAGCGGCATCTTGCGCAGCACCTCGCCTTGCAGGCTCAGTTCGACGAGGAACGGATTCTTGCCCATCACCGAAAACAGGGTTTTGGTCTGCGGGTTGTAGGCGAGGTCCGATGCTTCGTCCTTCTCCATGCCCGGCAATGACTTGGCATCAATCACCACCCGATAGTCCGGCAGCCAGATGCTTTCCTTTTGTTCGGCCTTGCTTTCAAAGCGTTCCAGCACCCATAGCAAACCCCGGTCATCCCAATGCATGGCAAACGCCAAGCCGTACGCGGCGGCAATCGCCAGCAGCAACCAGGAATACCAGCGCATGGCGAAACGCGACCGGCGTGGGGGTTTGAGCTGAGTTTGAGATGACATCAAGGGACGCTTTCCGAAAATTCAGGCTATGGGTAATAGCATAAAGAGGCCGGCTAGGACGCCAGAATTGCGGGAATTATCCAGACAGGATGTGAAAAAAACGGCAAATGGCGGGATTGACGTTTGCTGCCACCAATCTTCAGGGCAGCAAAAACCATGTGGGAGCGAGCCTGCTCGCGAAGACAGAATGTCAGTCAGCAATGATGTCGACTGACCTGACGCCTTCGCGAGCAGGCTCGCTCCCACAGGGGTTGGCGCTTAGCGCACGCTGCTGTTGAAGCTGTTGGCGCCAACCAGTTCGAGGACGATCTCATCGCCGACATTCAGCGGGCCGACGCCAGCCGGTGTGCCAGTCAGGATCACGTCACCGGCCTGTAGCGAGAAGCAGCCGGCCATGTACTGGATCATCGGCACGATCGGGTTGAGCATCGCGCTGCTGTTGCCGTCCTGACGCACCTCACCGTTGATGGTCAGGCGGATACCGATGTCGGTCAGGTCCGCGAAGGTGCTGCCAACCACGAACGGCGCAAGCACGGCCGCGCCGTCGAACGACTTGGCGATTTCCCACGGCAGGCCCTTGGCTTTCAGCTCGGCCTGCTTGTCGCGCAGGGTCAGGTCCAGCGCCGGGGCGAAACCGGAGATCGCATCCAGCACTTCTTCACGGCTGGGTTTGGTCGACAGCGGCTTGCCGATCAACACGGCGATTTCCGCTTCGTAGTGCACCGAGCCGCGCTCGGTCGGAATGCTGAAACCACCGTCCAGCGGCACCACGCAACTGCCGGGCTTGATGAACAGCAGCGGCTCGGTAGGCACCGGGTTGTCCAGTTCCTTGGCGTGTTCGGCGTAATTACGGCCAATGCACACGACTTTCCCGATAGGGAAGTGAATGCGCGTGCCGTCGACGTACTGGTGCTGATAGCTCATTTACCGACTCCTGCCTTCATTGATTCATCAAGAATTACAGATCAAACCGCGAAGATCTTGCCCGGGTTCATGATGCCGTTCGGGTCGAACACCGCTTTGACCGCTTTCATGTACTCGATCTCGACCGGCGATCGGCTGTAGGTCAAGTAGTCGCGCTTGGTCATGCCCACACCGTGCTCCGCGGAAATCGAACCGTTGTACTTCTCGACGGTTTCGAACACCCATTTGTTGACGGTGGCGCACTTGGCGAAAAACTCGTCCTTGCTCAGGTTGTCCGGCTTGAGGATGTTCAGGTGCAGGTTGCCATCGCCGATGTGGCCGAACCAGACGATTTCGAAATCGGGATAGTGTTTGCCGACGATCGCGTCGATTTCCTTGAGAAATGCCGGGACTTTCGAGACGGTGACCGAGATGTCGTTCTTGTACGGCGTCCAGTGCGAGATGGTCTCGGAGATGTACTCGCGCAGTTTCCACAGGTTCTGCAACTGGGTTTCGCTCTGGCTCATCACCCCATCGAGCACCCAGCCCTGTTCAACGCAATGCTCGAAGGTTTCCAGCGCGCTGTTGGCCACTTCTTCAGTGGTCGCTTCAAATTCCAGCAGGGCGTAGAACGGGCAATCGGTTTCGAACGGCGCCGGTACGTCGCCACGGCCCATGACTTTGGCCAGGGCCTTGTCGGAGAAGAACTCGAAAGCGGTGAGGTCGAGCTTGCCCTGAAAGGCGTGCAGCACCGGCATGATCGAGTCGAAATCCGCGGTACCCAGCACCATCGCCGTGAGATTTTTCGGCGCGCGATCCAGGCGCATGGTCGCTTCAACGACAAAACCAAGCGTGCCTTCCGCGCCGATAAACAGCTGACGCAGGTCATAACCGGTGGCGTTCTTGATCAGGTCCTTGTTCAGTTCCAGCACGTCGCCTTTGCCGGTAACGACTTTCATGCCCGCGACCCAATTGCGCGTCATTCCGTAACGAATGACTTTGATCCCGCCGGCATTGGTGCCGATGTTGCCGCCAATCTGGCTGGAACCGGCCGAAGCGAAGTCCACCGGGTAATACAGGCCTTTTTCTTCGGCGACGTTCTGCAAATGCTCGGTGACCACGCCCGGCTGACAAACGGCGGTACGGTCAGTGAGGTTCACGTCGAGAATCTGGTTCATGTAATCGAACGACACGACCACTTCGCCGTTGGCCGCCACTGCAGCGGCGGACAGCCCGGTTCGCCCACCCGAAGGCACCAGCGCGACCTTGTGTTCGTTGGCCCAACGGACAACGGCCTGTACTTGCTCGATGGTCTTGGGAAACACGATGGCACTGGGCGCCGGGGCGAAGTGCTTGGTCCAATCCTTGCCATACGTGTTCAGGGAGTCGGCATCGGTCAGGACCTTGCCAGGCTCGACCAGGGTCTTCAGTTCATCAATCAGGGCAGGATTGGTCATCGACAGAACTCTCGAACAATTCATGGTCATCCTGAGAACGCTTCACGTCGCAGGAATGAGTGTTTAGCGGGGCGGCTATGCTAGCATACCGACCCCGCAGGCCAGTGCCCAACGGCCTTTCTGCGGTGACGGCTTTCCTGCCGTCGCGGTCAGCCTCTGTTGACCATTTCCTGCCATTTTTCTCCGGGATACAGGTTTACGCAGATGAGCAAGACTTCTCTCGATAAGAGCAAGATCAAGTTCCTTCTTCTCGAAGGCGTCCACCAATCGGCTGTCGACGTCCTCAAGGCGGCGGGCTACACCAGCATCGAATACCTGACAGGTTCCTTGCCGGAAGCTCAGCTCAAGGAAAAGATCGCTGACGCTCACTTCATCGGCATTCGTTCTCGCACCCAACTGACCGAAGAGATCTTCGATCACGCGAAGAAGCTGGTAGCCGTCGGCTGTTTCTGCATCGGCACCAATCAGGTTGACCTGAGTGCTGCCCGCGAGCGCGGTATCGCCGTGTTCAACGCGCCGTACTCCAACACGCGTTCCGTTGCCGAACTGGTACTGGCCGAAGCCATCCTGCTGCTGCGCGGCATCCCTGAGAAAAATGCTTCCTGCCACCGTGGCGGCTGGATCAAGAGCGCAGCCAACTCCTTCGAAATCCGCGGCAAGAAGCTGGGCATCGTCGGCTACGGCTCGATCGGTACTCAACTGTCGGTTCTGGCTGAAGGCCTGGGCATGCAGGTGTACTTCTATGACACCGTGACCAAACTGCCGCTGGGCAACGCGACGCAGGTCAACAACCTGCACGAACTGCTGGGCATGTCCGACATCGTCACCCTGCACGTTCCGGAAACCGCTGCGACCCAGTGGATGATCGGCGAGAAGGAAATCCGCGCCATCAAGAAGGGCGGCATCCTGATCAACGCTGCACGCGGTACCGTGGTCGAGCTTGATCACCTGGCCGCAGCAATCAAGGACAAGCACCTGATCGGCGCCGCCATCGACGTATTCCCGGTGGAGCCACGCTCCAACGATGAAGAGTTCGAAAGCCCGCTGCGCGGCCTCGACAACGTGATTCTGACCCCGCACATCGGTGGCTCGACCGCCGAAGCGCAAGCCAACATCGGTCTGGAAGTGGCGGAAAAACTGGTCAAGTACAGCGACAACGGTACATCCGTTTCGTCGGTCAACTTCCCGGAAGTGGCCCTGCCGGCTCACCCTGGCAAGCACCGCCTGCTGCACATCCACGAGAACATTCCGGGTGTGATGATGGAGATCAACAAGGTCTTCGCCGAAAACGGCATCAACATCTCCGGTCAGTTCCTGCAGACCAACGAAAAGGTCGGCTACGTGGTGATCGACGTCGACGCCGAGTATTCGGAGCTGGCGCAAGAGAAGCTGCAACACGTCACCGGCACCATCCGTAGCCGGGTTCTCTTCTAAAGAAGCAGCGGCAAGCAACTAGCTTCAAGCGGCAGGTGAAAAACGCTTTTGCCTTTACTTGCAGCTTGTAGCTAGCAACTCGAAGCTGAATAAAAAAGGGAGCCCCGAAAGGCTCCCTTTTTTTATTTGACGTTGACGGTGATTTTTTCGGAAACGATCGTCGGGTCAAACGGCATATGGCCGCTGTCGCCAAGAATCAGCTGCAAGGTGTGCTTGCCGGGGGCCAGTTTGATGGTGGCTTCGGTCTGCGCCTTGCCGAAATGCATGTGGTGGGCATCAGTCGGGATAGGTGCGCCTTCAGCCGGCAGGTCGTCGACGTCAATCAGCAGATGATGGTGGCCGGTGTTCTTGGTGACGTCACCCGCGGGCGCCAGCGCGATGTTCTTGACGCCGAACTTGACCTTGAATTCCTGGGAAACCGTCGCACCGTCCTCGGGAGAAACGATGAACACTTCAGCATCTTTCGGCGCCGGCGTCGCGGCACTGGCCAATACCGAAACACCCATCAGCAAACCCGCCAACGCAGCACGTGACATAAAGCTTTTCATTTTCTTCTCCAGTTTTTCCGTAAAATCCGCACGGTCATGACAACTTCATGACCATTCGTTGTCGAAGGCACTCGACAACCATAGCAAAGCGAGCCTGAATCAGAGCATCGCGATAATGATTTCAAAGGAGTGACCATGCGCCTTTTGCCTGGCCTGATCTGCCTGATACCCCTTCTGAGCCCGCTGGCTCATGCCGAACTGATTGATGACGTCAACGACCGTGGCGAGTTGCGCATAGCCCTGGAGGCTAATACACCGCCCTTCAATTTCAAGGAAGGCGACACGCTCACGGGGTTCGAGGTCGAGCTTGGGCAATTGCTGGCCAGTGAGCTGGATGTGCGCGCCGACTTCATCGTCACCGACGCCGGCGATCTGCTCCAGGGCGTTGAAAGCGGCAAGTACGACGTCGCGCTCAACCACATAGCACTGACACCCGAACTTAAGGATCGTTTCGACTTCAGCGAGCCGTACAGCCAGGTCGATTCACAATTACTGGCGAAGAAGGATGAGCAGCCACGCCCCATGGTGCTGGTGCAGGCGCTGACCGAAACGAAGCCGGCAGTGAGTGCGCCGGTGGAGTTGGCGATACCGTTTCAGAAGGGTAATCCGGCATTTCGCGCCAGCCTTGAGAGTGCGCTGCAGCGGATCAAGGCGGATGGGCGATTGGCGGCGTTGTCCGAGAAGTGGTTCACCGAAGCCAAGTGAACACAAAACCTGTGGGGGTTTGCGCTGGAATTTTAATCGAGCAGGGTCAGAGCCAGCGCTGCTCGCGGCAATTCAAGCTCGCTGAAAACCTGCACACCATGGCGTTTCAGTAGAGCAGCAGTAACCCCCTCACCACTGACCTTCACCCTACTGAACGTCCCGTCATACGTCAGCAGATTCCCGCACGACGGACTGTTGGCCTTGAGCACCGCCACCCGTATACCGTGCTTTTGCACCAGTTCCAGCGCCTGCCGCGCACCCTCCAGGAACTGCGCACTGACATCCTCGCCTTCAGTGGTCATCACCGCAGCAACACCATCGAGCACCTCCCCCCCTTGCCCGCCCGGAATCTCCGCCGCCGCCCGCGGCGTCGGCAAGCCACCGGCCACTTCAGGGCACAACGGCACCACCCGTCCTTCGGCTATCCACTGTTCCAACACATCAAACGGCCCGCTGGCCCCGCCGTCGTAACGCACGCGGTGGCCTAACAGGCAGCGGCTGACCAGAATCTTTTGCATGTCAGAAAGGCTCGTTGCCACGACGACGGAACCAGCCCGTCAGCGACAGGCGCTCGCGATGGGCCGGCAGCACCTCATGCGGTACTTCGCCGGAGAGGAAAACCACCAGACAACCACCGGTAGGTTGCACATCATGAACGCGATCATCGCTCAGATACATGCGCAGCTGACCGCCATCCTCCGGCAGCCAGGCATCATTGAGGTAAACCACCACCGAGACCATGCGCCGGTCATCGTCGCGAAAACGGTCGACGTGCCTGCGATAAAACGCGCCCGGCGGATACAGGGCGAAATGGCATTCGAAATCTTCAAGCCCGAGGAACAAGCCACGGTTGAGCGCCTCGCGCAGGCTGTCCATCAGGTTCAGATAACGGTCACTGGCCTCAGCCTGCCCCGGATCGATCCATTGGATATGGTCGCCGCGAATACCCTCGCGAATCTCTGAAAACGGCCCACGACCGACCGCCGCAGGCGCCAGCTCACCCTCGGCTTCACGTTTACGACATTCGGCCGCCAGCTCGCCGGTCAAACCGGCGGGCAGGAAAATGTTCTGCTGCGACCAGCCGTGTTCGGCCAGGTCGTCGACAATGCGCAACAGCAGCGGGTGTTCAGAGGATATTTGCATGGCGCGCATAGTATGTCGGCGGCAAGAAATCCGACAGAGCCACGCGGCGGCTTGTTACGAATTCTCGACAAGTCACGGCACCGCACGGAGAATAGTCCGCTGCTGACAGGAGTCCCTATGCGCCGTTTGCTTTTTTCACTGTTGATGTTCTGTGTTTTGCCCGCTTGGGCGGACGGCCACGATCAGCTGTACAAGGTCGCCGGTTGGCCAGAACAACGTGCGCATTTCAATGACGCCCTGAGTGCCGCGCAACAGCGCTATCAAAACAGCCTGCCGCCCGCCGTGTTTCAAGCGCTGGTGAACAACAGCAACCAGCGCTTCGCCCCGCAGGCCATGGACCAACGCGCCGAGGCACAGCTGCGGCAGAACCTCGCCGATCCGAAACCTGCGCTGTCTTTTTTCCAGTCGCCGCTGGGCAAGAAAATCGTTGCCGCCGAATTGCTCGCGACCCGCCGGGATCAACTGGCCAAGAACGCCAAGGGCCTACCGAAAATGCCGGCCAGCGACAGCCGCCTGCTGATCATCGGCCACCTCGCCCAGGCACTGCCTGCGCGGGAGGCTGGCGCCGAGGTGAGCCTGGCGATTGCCGGAGTCGCAGCGGACAGTTTGAGTTCGATGATTCCGGGACTGCTCGGTGGCGGACAGGCGCAAGGTATGTTGAACGGTCAACGTCAACGCCTGATGGATCAGATCGGCGCGGACATGAACAACACGCTGCTCTACGTTTATCGCGATCTGTCGGATAACGAACTGGAAGAGTTTGCGACGTTCGCCGAATCGACCGAGGGCAAGGCGTATTACCAGGCCGCGCTGGCGGCGATCAGGGCTGGGTTGGCGGTGGGGCAATGATCCTCGTCGCCTGACCGGCCGCCATCGCTGGCAAGCCAGCTCCCACAGGTTTTTCGGGCGTTCACAAATCCGTGGTCGACTCAAAACCCTGTGGGAGCTGGCTTGCCAGCGATGAGGCCAGCAAATCCGCTAGAGATTCCGGCCTCTGATCCGCTTGCTCAAAAACTCGAAATATTCCTCACGCATATCAGCCGTCTCATTCGCCAGATGATGCCGCGCTTCGGGTAACAGCAAGATCTGCGGTCGATCGAACTTCAACTTCAACACCTGCAGATTGTGCTGCCAGTCCACGGTCATGTCCGCCTGCCCCTGAATGATCAGCGGCCGTCGCGAACTTTTTTTGGCGAATTCCACCCGCTTGATCCAGCGTGACAAAGCCCCGACCCATGCCGTCGGCAAGCGCTTGGGCTGCAACGGATCGGCCAGCAGAAACGGCAGGAAATCCGGGTCGTTGGAATTCTCGCTGAAGCGCCGCGCGATGCCCCGTACGAAAGGCCGCAGCAGGTAATAACTCAGCTGCGACCAGCCCCACGCCCGCGGTCGTACCAGTGGCGACAGCAAAATCACCTGACCCTGCGCCGGACTGTTCTCGCCATGGTTGAGCACATGGTCGACGACGATGGCGCCGCCAGTGCTTTGTCCGCACAGATGCCAGGGTTGCGGCAAGGCAATCGAATTGGCTTCGACGAACAAGGCTTGCAGCGCGTCCTGATATTCAGAGAAGTCGCGGATGCTCGCCCGCGTGCCGCTCGACAGACCATGCCCGGGCAAATCGCAGGCGATGACCGCAAAATCCTGGTCCAGCGCCCACTCGATCACATGCCGATACAGCCCGGTGTGGTCGTAGAAACCGTGCAATAGAAACAGCGTGCCCTTGACCTTCTCCGGCCACCAGCAATGGCTGACCAGTTCGTAGCCATCAACGGCGAAACGGCCCATGCCGCGCCAGACATCACGCTCGGGAAAATCGGTTTTGTAGAAGCATTGATAGGCCTTGGCTTCGTCCGACAACGGCTGCCACTCAGCCAAAGGCTTGAGGCTGGCGCGTAATTGATCGGGGTCGAAAGTAGCGGGCATGAGGCAAATTCCAGAGCGGTGAACAGACTTTATCGGCTTGCGATATTCATCTGTCGCGGCAAGCATGGCAAGCTAGCCGCCCCTCAAGGATCGAAATACATGCGTTCGTCCTACCGCACCGCACTGTTTGCCAGCCTGCTCGCGCTTGTGTGTGCCGGCGTGTTGTGGACGGCGTACGACTGGTTTCAGGGCCGATATTTGCGCGCGTTCAGCGAGCACACGGCGGTCTTTTCCGGCGACCCGCTGCGCCTGCCGGATGATCTCGCCGGACCTGGCAAGATTCGCCTGGTGCATTTCTGGGACCCGGCCTGCCCCTGCAACGTCGGCAATCAGCAGCACCTGACCGAGATGATCGAGCATTTCAGCGCCAGAGGCGTCGATTTTTTCGCGGTGCAGCGACCCGGCAGCCACGGCCAGTTGCCCGCCACTTTGAGCAGCCTGAAAACCATCGCGGTATTACCCGGCGCCGAGCAGATTCCCGCCAGCCCCGCCGTGGCGATCTGGGACCGCAGCGGCAAACTCGCGTACTTCGGCCCCTACAGCGAAGGCCTGACCTGCAACTCCAGCAACAGCTTTATTGAGCCGATCCTTAACGCGTTGACGGATGATCGCCCGGTGAATGCCACGCACACGCTGGCGGTCGGCTGCTATTGCCCGTGGCCGGTGCAGGCGCAATAAGGCATTCCGGACTTTTCAAGGACAGCGATGCACGGCACAGAAGGTCTGTGCTAATTGTTTGCAGCCCGGCGGGCGGCAATTCCGCATGCACAAGGAGTCACCATGAAACGCGTGTTCACCGTTCTTGCCTTGCTCATCGTTGTCCTGCTCGCTGGCGCAGGCGGGTACATCTACAGCAAACAGCCAACACGCCAGGGCCAGATTGAACTGCGCAACCTGCAAGGCTCGGTGACCGTGCGCTACGACGAGCGTGGCGTGCCGCACATCCGCGCCGAGAACGAAACCGACCTCTATCGCGCCCTCGGTTATGTACACGCGCAGGATCGTCTGTTCCAGATGGAAGCCATGCGCCGTCTCGCCCGGGGCGAACTGGCCGAAGTGCTCGGGCCGAAACTGCTCGACACCGACAAACTGTTCCGCAGTTTGCGCATTCGTGAGCGCGCGGCCAGTTATGTGGCCAGCCTCGACAAGCAGTCGCCGGCGTGGAAGGGCCTGCAAGCGTATCTGGATGGCATCAACCAATATCAGGACACGCACGCCGCGCCTGTCGAGTTCGACGTGCTGGGCATCCCCAAGCGGCCGTTCACCGCCGAAGACAGCATCAGCGTCGCCGGTTACATGGCCTACAGCTTTGCCGCCGCGTTTCGCACAGAACCGTTGCTGACCTACGTGCGCGATCAACTCGGTGCCGATTACCTCAATGTGTTCGATCTCGACTGGCAGCCCAAAGGCTTACTCGCCAAGGGCCACAGTACGTCGGCGCCGACACTCGCCGCCAATGACTGGAAAGACCTCAACGCCCTCGCCCGCCTCAGTGAACAGGCACTGATCGACAACGGTCTGCCACAGTTCGAGGGCAGCAACGCCTGGGTCATCGCCGGCAGTCGCAGCCAGAGCGGCAAGCCGCTGCTGGCCGGCGATCCGCACATTCGTTTCTCGGTGCCATCGGTGTGGTACGAAGCGCAGTTGTCGGCTCCGGGGTTTGAACTCTATGGCCATCATCAGGCGCTGGTGCCTTTCGCGTTCCTGGGGCACAACCTGGATTTCGGCTGGAGCCTGACCATGTTCCAGAACGACGATCTGGACCTGATCGCCGAGAAGGTCAACCCGGACAACCCGAATCAGGTCTGGTATCGCGGCCAGTGGACCGACATGGTCAGCAGCGAGCAGCAGATCGCCGTGAAGGGCCAGGCGCCAGTGACCATCACCTTGCGCCAGTCGCCCCACGGCCCGATCGTCAACGACGCGCTGGGCGCGGCCGCCGGCAAGACGCCGATCGCGATGTGGTGGGCCTTCCTCGAAACACCGAACCCGATCCTCGAGGGTTTCTACCAGCTCAACCGCGCCGACACCCTGGCCAAGGCCCGCGCCGCTGCGGCCAAGGTGCAGGCGCCGGGGCTCAACCTCGTTTACGCCAATGCCAAGGGCGACATCGCCTGGTGGGCTTCGGCGTTGTTGCCCAAGCGCCCCGCCGGGGTCAAGCCGGGCTTCATCCTTGATGGCAGCACTGATCAGGCGAACAAGGACGGTTTCTACCCGTTCAGCGCCAACCCGCAGGAAGAAAACCCGGCACGCGGCTATATCGTCTCGGCCAACTTCCAGCCCGTGTCGCCAAGCGGCATGGAGATTCCCGGTTACTACAACCTCGCCGACCGTGGCCAGCAGCTCAATCGCCAGCTCAGCGACAAGAGCGTGAAGTGGACCAACGAAGCCAACCAGAAACTGCAACTGGGCACCGCCACCGGTTACGGCCCGCGTTTGCTGGCGCCTCTGCTGCCCGTGCTGCGCGAGGTGGTGAGCGATCCGGCGCAGTTGAAACTGGTCTCGCAACTGGCGCAGTGGCCAGGCGACTATCCACTGGATTCGGTAAGCGCGACGGTGTTCAACCAGTTCCTCTACGACCTCGCCAATGCCGCGATGCGTGATGAGTTGGGCAATGACTTTTTCGACACACTGTTGTCGACGCGGGTGATTGATTCGGCATTGCCACGCTTGGCGGCGAACGCTGATTCAGTCTGGTGGGATAACCGCTACACGCCAACCAAAGAGACTCGCGCCGATACCGTGCGCGCGGCATGGCAGGCGAGCATGAAGCACCTGAAGCTGACCCTCGGTGACGATACGTCCGGATGGAAATGGGGCACGGCGCACACGCTGACCCACGGGCATCCGCTGGGGCAGCAGAAGCCGCTCGATCGCATCTTCAACGTCGGGCCATTCGCCGCACCGGGCAGCCATGAAGTGCCGAACAACCTTTCGGCGAAGATCGGCCCGGCGCCGTGGCCGGTGACTTACGGGCCTTCTACGCGGCGTCTGGTCGACTTCGCTGATCCTGCTCACAGCTTGACGATCAACCCGGTCGGGCAGAGCGGCGTGCCGTTTGATCGTCACTATGACGATCAGGCTGAAGCGTACGTCGACGGGATTTACGTGCAGGCGCATTTCAGCGACGAAGAGGTGACGGCGAATACGCGGAGCACGTTGAAGCTGCTGCCGGCTCGGTAGTTCTCGGGTGAATGGAATGGCCCTATCGCTGGCAAGCTAGCTCCCACAGGCTTTTGCGTCGATCACGGATTTTGTGAACACCAGAAAAACCTGTGGGAGCTGGCTTGCCAGCGATGACGTCGTCACAGCCAACATCAATGCTGAATGGAAGACGGCTATCGCGAGCAAGCTCGCTCCCACAGGGTTTTGCGTCGATCACGGATTTTGTGGACACCAGAAAAACCTGTGGGAGCTGGCTTGCCAGCGATGACGTCGTCACAGCCAACATCAATGTTGAATGGAAGACGGCTATCGCGAGCAAGCTCGCTCCCACAGAGATTTGGGTTGATCACAGACTTGTGATCAACCCAATCGGCTTACACCACTCCCGGCGCCGGTGCGCGACGTACGTCCGGTTGCTTCCACGAATCGGCAGCGCTTTCTTCGATGGCTTGCTGGATGGCTTTCTTGCGGGCTTCTTCGGCGCGGCGGCTGAAGAACCAGACCATGAAAGTCACGATCGACACCGCCAGCAGAATCAGGCTGGCCACGGCGTTGATCTCAGGCTTGACGCCCAGACGTACCGCCGAGAACACTTCCATCGGCAGCGTCGTCGAACCCGGGCCCGACACGAAGCTTGCCAGTACCAAATCGTCCAGCGACAGCGCGAACGACATCATGCCGCCCGCTGCCAACGATGGCGCGATCATCGGGATGGTGATCAGGAAGAACACCTTCCACGGCCGCGCACCCAGGTCCATCGCCGCTTCTTCAATCGACAGATCCAGCTCACGCAGGCGCGCCGACACCACCACTGCCACATAGGCCGCACAGAACGTCGTGTGCGCGATCCAGATGGTGACGATGCCACGTTCCTGTGGCCAGCCGATCATCTGCGCCATGGCCACGAACAGCAGCAACAGCGACAGACCGGTGATCACTTCGGGCATTACCAACGGCGCCGTCACCAGGCCGCCGAACAACGTACGGCCCTTGAAGTGGGTAATACGCGTCAGCACGAATGCGGCCAAAGTACCCAGCGCTACCGCAGCCACCGCCGTGTAGCAGGCGATTTCCAGCGAGCGCAGTACCGAGCCCATCAGTTGCGAGTTGTCGAGCAGGCCGACGTACCACTTGATCGACCAGCCGCCCCACACCGTTACCAGTTTCGAGGCGTTGAACGAGTAGATCACCAGGATCAGCATCGGCAAGTAGATGAACAACAAACCCACGACCAGCATCAGGCTGGAGAAACGGATGCGCTTCATTCTTTACCCTCCATTTCCTTGGCCTGACTGCGGTTGAACAGGATGATCGGCACAATCAGGATCGCCAGCATCACCACCGCCAGCGCGGACGCTACCGGCCAGTCACGGTTGTTGAAGAACTCTTGCCAGAGCACCTTACCGATCATCAGCGTTTCCGGGCCGCCGAGCAGTTCCGGGATGACGAACTCGCCCACTACCGGAATGAACACCAGCATGCAGCCGGCAATGATCCCGTTCTTGGACAGTGGAATAGTGATTTTCCAGAAGCTGTTGAAGGTGCTCGAACCGAGGTCAGAAGCCGCTTCCAGCAGACTGTTATCGTGCTTCACCAGGTTGGCGTACAGCGGCAGGATCATAAACGGCAGGTACGAGTAAACGATGCCGATATACACCGCGAGGTTGGTGTTGAGGATCTGCAGCGGCTCATCGATCAGGCCGATGCTCATCAGGAATCCGTTGAGCAGGCCATTGTTGCTGAGGATGCCCATCCACGCGTAAACGCGGATCAGGATTGCCGTCCAGGTCGGCATCATGATCAGCAGCACCAGCACCGTTTGCATTTCTTTGCGGGCCGTGGCGATCGCGTAGGCCATCGGGTAGCCGATCGCCAGGCACAGAACGGTGCTGATCAACGCCATCTTCAGCGAGCCGAGATACGCGGCGATATACAACTCGTCGTCGCCAAGCATCGCGTAGTTGCCCAGGTTCAGCAGCAGTTGCAGCTTCTGCTCGGCAAACGTGTAGATCTCGGTGTAAGGCGGAATGGCCACGTCGGCTTCGGCGAAGCTGATCTTCAGGACGATGAAGAACGGCAACATGAAGAACAGAAATAGCCAGATGAACGGAACCCCGATGACCAGCTGGCGGCCATTGGGAATTATTCGGTTGATGCGCCGTTTGAATTTGCGCATGTTCATGAGCGAAGTACCACACCGCTGTCGTCTTCCCACCACACGAAAACCTGATCGCCCCAGGTCGGACGGGCGCCACGGCGTTCGGCGTTGGCGACGAAGGACTGCACCAGTTTGCCGCTCGGCAGTTCGACGTAGAACACCGAGTGCCCGCCAAGATAGGCAATGTCGTGCACCTTGCCGCTCGACCAGTTGTATTCGCAGGTCGGTTGTTCGGCGGTGACCAGCAGTTTCTCCGGACGAATCGCGTAGGTGACCGACTTGTCCTGCACCGAAGTGCTGATGCCGTGACCCACATAGATCTGCCGGTCGAGGTCCTTGCAAGTGATGGTCGCGTGCCCCTCGGCGTCGTCGATCACTTCACCTTCGAAGATGTTGACGTTGCCGATGAATTCGCAGACCAGACGGCTGGTCGGGGTTTCGTAGATGTCGATCGGGCTGCCGATCTGGGCGATCCAGCCCAGGTGCATGATCGCGATGCGCTCGGCCATGGTCATGGCCTCTTCCTGGTCGTGGGTCACCATCACGCAGGTCACGCCGACGCGCTCGATGATTTCCACCAGTTCGAGTTGCATCTGCGAACGCAGTTTTTTATCCAGTGCGCCCATGGGTTCGTCGAGCAGCAACAGCTTCGGCCGCTTGGCCAGCGAGCGCGCCAGGGCCACACGCTGACGCTGACCGCCAGACAGTTGATGTGGCTTGCGCTTGGCGTATTGGCTCATCTGCACCAGTTTGAGCATCTCGGCCACGCGGGCTTCGACTTCAGCCTTGGGAATCTTGTCCTGCTGCAAACCAAACGCGATGTTCTGCGCCACCGTCATGTGCGGAAACAAGGCGTAGGACTGGAACATCATGTTGATCGGACGTTCGTACGGCGGCATGTCGGTAATGTCGACGCCGTCGAGAAAAATGCGCCCCTCCGTGGGCCGTTCGAACCCTGCCAGCATCCGCAGCAGAGTGGATTTGCCCGATCCCGAACCGCCGAGCAGGGCGAAGATCTCGCCCTTTTTGATTTCCAGGGACACATCGTCCACGGCAATCGTCTCGTCGAACTTCTTCGTGACCCGGTCGATTTTGACCAACACCTGTTTGGGTGTCTGGTCGCCCTCGAGGGCTTTCTTATAGGCGCCGGAGGCAACTGCCATTTACGAAACTCCCAGAAAAAAAGAGTGCAGTTCGCCCAATGCGGACGAACCCAGGATAGTTTGTGCCTTACATCCCCGACTTGACCTTGGTCCAGCTGCGGGTCATCAGGCGCTGAATGTTCGGTGGCAACTCGGTCGACACGTAGGCCTTGTCAATCACGGCCTGTGGCGGATAAACCGATTCATCGGTACGGATGGATTGATCCATCAGCTTGTCCGAGCCCGGGTTGGGGTTGGCGTAACCGACAGAATCACTGACCTGGGCGATCACCTCAGGTTTCAACAGATAGTTGATGAAGGCGTGGGCCTGCTTCACGTTCGACGAATCCTTGGGAATCGCCAACATGTCGAACCACAACGCGCCGCCCTCTTTCGGCACCGTGTAGGCGATATTCACGCCTTTCTTTGCTTCTGCCGCGCGGTTCTTCGCCTGGAAGATATCGCCGGAGAAACCGATGGCCACGCAGATGTCGCCGTTGGCCAGGTCGCCGATGTATTTCGAAGAATGGAAGTAGGTTACGTAGGGGCGCACGGCGAGCAATTTGTCGGTGGCTTTCTTGTAATCCTTGGGATTGGTGCTGTTGGCATCCAGCCCCATGTAGTTGAGCACGGTCGGCATCATTTCATCGGCCGAATCGAGGAATGCCACGCCGCAGCTTTGCAGCTTCTTGATGTTTTCCGGCTCGAACAGCACGCCCCAGGAGTCAATCTTGTCGACGCCCAGCACAGCCTTCACTTTATCGACGTTGTAGCCGATGCCGTTGGTGCCCCACAGGTACGGTACGGCGTACAGGTTGCCAGGATCGTTCTGCTCCAGACGCTTGAGTAGCGCCGGGTCGAGATTCGAGTAATTTGACAGCTGCGCCCGGTCGAGTTTCTGGAACGCACCCGCCTTGATCTGCTTGCCGAGGAAGTGGTTCGACGGCACGACCACGTCGTAACCGGTACGCCCGGCGAGCAACTTGCCTTCCAGGGTTTCGTTGGAGTCGAACACGTCGTAGACCGGTTTGATCCCGGTCTCTTTCTGAAAGTCGGCCAGCGTCGATTCGCCGATGTAATCCGACCAGTTATAAATATGCACCGTGCCGGCGGCTTGGGCACCGACGGCGATCGTCAGGCCGGCAGCGGCCAGCAGCGCATTGCGCAAAGAAGAAAAAATAGGCACGTGAAGGTCCTCTAAAATTAGTTGGGCCCAAGTTGCCCAGCGCTGCATGACAGCCACGGCTGCCCGGCAACAAAACCGGCGCGCAACTTACCCTCGAAAAACCGTTCCAGCAAAACTTTCTGTCATTTAATTATTCCGCTGGCCGCCGTCGCGCAGACGACGGCCAACGGTTGCGGCTTCAAACCGGTTTATTTACCGGATTTGATTTTGGTCCAGCTGCGGGTGATCAGACGCAGTGTGGCGGCATCCAGATCACTGATCGCATAGAGCTGCTTCTTCACTTCAGCCGAAGGATAGATGCTCGCATCGCTGGTGATGTCTTTGTCCACCAGCGGTGTGGCCGCCTTGTTGCCGTTCGGGAAACGTACGGCGTTGGTGATCTCGGCCATCACTTCCGGCTGCAGCAGGTAGTTCATGAACTTGTAGGCGGCGTCGACGTTGGTGGCATCCTTTGGAATGGCAACCATGTCGTAGAAAGTGCCGGCGCCTTCTTTCGGAATGGTGTAGGCCAGTTTGACCTTGTCACCGGCTTCCTTGGCGCGCGACTTCGACTGCTCCAGGTCACCCGAGTAACCCACGGCCACGCAAATGTTGCCGTTGGCCAGGTCGGAGATGTACTTGGAGGAATGGAAGTAGGCGACCGAAGGACGAATCTTGAGGAACAGATCTTCGGCGGCTTTCAGGTCAGCCTTGTCTTTGCTGTTGGTCGGTTTGCCCAGATAGTGCAGCGCCGCCGGAATCATTTCGGTCGGTGCGTCGAGGAAGCTCACGCCGCAGCTTTTCAGCTTCTCGATGTTCTCAGGCTTGAACACGATGTCCCAGGAATCGATCTTGTCGATACCCAGTGCAGCCTTGACCTTCTCCGGGTTGTAGCCGATGCCGATCGAGCCCCACATGTACGGGAACGCGTGTTTGTTGCCCTGGTCGCTGGCATCGCCAACGGCTTTGAGCAGGTCTTCGTCGAGGTTCTTCCAGTTCGGCAGCTTGGACTTGTCCAGCTCCTGATACACGCCCGCCTTGATCTGCTTGGCGAGGAAGTTGTTGGAAGGCACCACGATGTCGTAACCGGATTTACCGGCCAGCAATTTGGCTTCCAGGGTTTCGTTGCTGTCGAACACGTCGTAGACGACTTTGATGCCGGACTCTTTTTCAAACTTGGCAACGGTGTCCGGTGCGATGTAGTCGGACCAGTTGTAGACGTGCAACACCTTGTCGTCCGCCTGAACCGCACCCGCCATCATGCCCGCGATGGACAGAGCGAGAAGTGTCTTGCCAGCAAGCTTTTTGCCTAATGCCTTCATGCGTAATGCTCCAAATTTTTCTTTTTTGAACCACTTTGTTCAGCGGCCGAACCCGGACAACTGGAACCGCGGCTAGTCTGGCAAGATCCGAGGCGGTCTTTCAAGGAAAGACCAGCCTTTCTGACAGCTTTGCGCGAGAGCGCCGAGGCTTTCCCGCACAAAGCCTAGCACTTAGCCCTGCAACGCACTGAGGGTCAGGTCCAGACACTTGCGTGCCTTTGTAACCAGCTCGTCGATTTCCGCTTTGCTGATCACCAGCGGCGGCGCGATGATCATGGTGTCGCCCACGGCGCGCATGATCAGCCCGTTGTCGAAGCAGAACTGGCGGCAGATCATGCCCACGCCCTTGCCCTCGTAACGTTTGCGAGTGGCCTTGTCCTGCACCAGCTCGATCGCCCCCAGCAGACCGACCCCGCGAACTTCACCCACTAACGGGTGATCGTTCAGTTCCCGCAGACGTTTCTGCAAATACGGTGCCGTTTCGTTGTGCACGTTCTCGATAATCTTTTCGTCGCGCAGAATGCGGATGTTTTCCAGGCCCACTGCCGCCGCCACCGGGTGACCGGAGTAGGTGAAACCGTGGTTGAAATCGCCGCCTTCGTTGAGCACCGCGACCACTTCGTCACGCACGATCAGGCCACCCATCGGGATGTAGCCGGAGGTCAGGCCCTTGGCGATGGTCATCATGTCGGGCTTGAGGTCGTAGAAATCGCTACCGAACCACTCACCGGTACGGCCGAAACCACAGATCACCTCATCCGCGACGAAGAGGATGTCGTACTTGGCGAGGATTTCCTTCACGCGCGGCCAGTAGCTGTCGGGCGGAATGATCACGCCGCCGGCGCCCTGGATCGGCTCGGCAATAAAGGCACCGACGTTGTCGACGCCGACTTCGAGAATTTTCTCTTCCAGCTGATTGGCCGCCCAGATCCCGAACTCTTGCGGGGACATGTCGCCGCCTTCGGCGAACCAGTACGGCTGGGCGATGTGGACGATGCCCGGGATCGGCAAGTCGCCCTGCTCATGCATATAGGTCATGCCGCCCAGGCTCGCGCCGGCCACGGTGGAACCGTGATAACCGTTCTTGCGGCTGATGATGACTTTCTTGTTCGGCTGGCCCTTGATCGCCCAGTAGTGGCGAACCATGCGCAACATGGTGTCGTTGCCTTCAGAGCCGGAACCGGTGAAGAACACGTGGTTCATGCCTTCCGGCGCGATTTCGGAGATGGCCTTGGCCAGTTCCAGTGCCGGCGGGTGAGCAGTCTGGAAAAACAGGTTGTAGTACGGCAGTTCGCGCATCTGTTTGCTGGCGGCATCGGCCAGTTCATCGCGACCGTAACCGATGGCCACGCACCACAGACCGGCCATGCCGTCGAGGATCTTGTTGCCTTCGCTGTCCCACAGGTAAACGCCCTTGGCGTTGGTGATGATCCGCGGGCCCTTCTCTTTCAGTTGCTTGAAATCGCTGAACGGGGCCAGGTGGTGATCGCTGCTCAGCGCTTGCCACTCACGGGTTTGCGGGTTGTTGCTGGTCATGCCAATTCTCCTTGTTATCGGTGAAGGCGCGGCGGCTGACCACCGCGCCCCGGCGTATCAGACGGCGAAGAGCAGGTACTCACGCTCCCACGAACTGATCACTCGCTTGAAGTTTTCATGCTCGGCCCGCTTGACCGCGACGTAGCCCGTGATGAAAGTTTTGCCCAGGTATTTCTCGACGGTCGAGCTGTTTTCCATGCGCTCCAGCGCGTCCTCGATGGTCAGCGGCAGGCGCAGGTTGCGGCGTTCATAGCCACGACCAACGACCGGCGCGCTCGGGTTGAGGCCCTCGACCATGCCGATGTAACCGCAGAGCAGGCTCGCGGCAATCGCCAGGTACGGGTTGGCGTCGGCGCCCGGCAGACGGTTTTCCACGCGGCGGTTTTGCGGGCCGGCATCCGGTACGCGCAGGCCCACGGTGCGGTTTTCTTCGCCCCACTCGACGTTCACCGGCGCCGAGGTATCCGGCAGGAAGCGGCGGAACGAGTTGACGTTGGGGGCGAAGAGCGGCAGCAATTCCGGGATCAGCTTCTGCAGGCCACCGATGTGGTGCAGGAACAGCTGGCTCATGGTCCCGTCTTCATTAGAGAAGACGTTTTTGCCGGTCTCGATGTCGATGATGCTCTGGTGCAAGTGCATCGCGCTGCCCGGTTCACCGGTCATCGGCTTGGCCATGAAAGTGGCAGCCACGTCGTGCTTGAGCGCGGCTTCGCGCATGGTGCGTTTGAACACCAGAATCTGGTCGGCCAGCGACAGGGCGTCACCGTGACGGAAGTTGATTTCCATCTGCGCGGTGCCGTCTTCGTGGATCAGCGTGTCGAGATCCAATTCCTGCAACTCGCACCAGTCGTATACGTCTTCGAACAGCGGGTCGAATTCGTTCGCTGCCTCAATAGAGAACGACTGACGACCGATTTCCGGACGCCCGGAGCGGCCGATCGGCGGCTGCAACGGATAGTCAGGGTCGTCACTGCGCTTGGTCAGGTAAAACTCCATCTCTGGCGCCACGATCGGCTGCCAGCCCTTGTCGGCGTAGAGTTTGAGTACTTTCTTGAGGACGTTGCGCGGCGACAGTTCGATCGGGTTGCCTTGCTTGTCGTAGGTGTCGTGAATCACCTGGGCGGTTGGCTCGATGGCCCACGGCACCATGTACACGGCGTTCTGGTCGGGGCGGCAGATCATGTCGATGTCGGCCGGGTCGAGCAGTTCGTAATAGATGTCGTCTTCGACGTAGTCGCCGGTTACGGTCTGCAACAGAACGCTTTCTGGCAGGCGCATGCCTTTTTCGGCGATGAACTTGTTGGTCGGCGAGATCTTGCCCCGGGTGATACCGGTCAAGTCGGCGATCATGCATTCGACTTCTGTGATCTTGTGGTCTTTCAACCAATCGGTGAGCTGGTCGAGGTTGTTACTCATAAATGCCTCTGGGCTGAGTCTCCTGACGCTATGTCAGGCAAAGTTTGACGCTTGTGCGTCGCGTTAAAGGGGGTTTGCTTGCGCGCAGTGTCGGCTTACGCCTGGCACCGCGCATAGACAATGAAAGAGAAGCTTACCTGCCCTTTACGCTGGCGTTGCATTTCCTGTGCACAACCGGCACGTGCAGAATCATGAGCACGGCTTGAAGAGCGGCACAGGCTTTGTGGGAGAAAGAGATCTATATTGGAAGGAGACGCCATAAAGAGGATGGCTTCCCGTGCGTCCAGAATATCGGACGTTGCCGTTTTGACGGCTGCTGCGCGCGAGACCATCGTCGGCAGGCTGCGAGCCTGATTGACTGCGCTCTGCACGGACGATTCGCCACTGATGTGATAAGCATGCAGACCGGACTGTTGCGAGCAGTCGGTGACGCCGTTTATCGACAGGCGAGACATGAAGCACCCCGGTATTATTGCTGTTATGGGTTTGATCGGAGCTTAGCCTTGTTCATTTTTTTACACAACACCCCCGTAAAAAATACAACACGGCCTGCTCAAGCCTGCGGGTGCCAAGCGTTCCAAGGGTAAAAAACCGCCCGAAAATGCCCCATAAACGCCCTCGCAGCGCTTTTTTAGGGCAAAAAAGGCCTTGCTTGACTTCGGCAGGCCGTTCGGGTTGACTGAAACCAGAAAAGATCAATGATTGATATTTTTAACAACAAAGGTGTTGCATCATGTCGGTACCCCCGCGTGCCGTTCAGCTCAACGAAGCGAACGCGTTCCTTAAGGAACATCCTGAGGTTCTGTACGTTGACCTTCTGATTGCGGATATGAATGGTGTGGTGCGCGGCAAGCGCATTGAACGCACCAGCCTCCACAAGGTTTACGAGAAAGGCATCAACCTGCCGGCCTCTCTATTTGCTCTGGATATCAATGGTTCAACGGTGGAAAGCACCGGTCTGGGCCTGGACATCGGCGACGCCGATCGTATCTGCTATCCGATCCCCGATACCCTGTGCAACGAGCCATGGCAGAAGCGCCCTACCGCGCAACTGTTGATGACCATGCACGAACTCGAAGGCCAGCCGTTCTTCGCTGACCCGCGTGAAGTGCTGGCTAATGTGGTGCGCAAGTTCGACGAACTGGGCCTGACCATCTGCGCCGCGTTCGAGCTCGAGTTCTACCTGATCGACCAGGAGAACGTGAACGGTCGTCCGCAACCACCACGCTCGCCGGTTTCCGGCAAACGTCCGCACTCGACTCAGGTTTACCTGATCGACGACCTCGACGAATACGTCGATTGCCTCCAGGACATTCTGGAAGGCGCCAAAGAGCAAGGCATTCCAGCCGACGCCATCGTCAAGGAAAGTGCCCCGGCGCAGTTCGAAGTGAACCTGCACCACGTTGCCGACCCGATCAAGGCGTGCGACTACGCGGTACTGCTCAAGCGGCTGATCAAGAACATCGCCTACGACCATGAAATGGATACCACTTTCATGGCCAAGCCTTACCCTGGCCAGGCGGGCAATGGTCTGCACGTGCACATTTCGATTCTGGATAAAGAAGGCAAAAACATTTTTGCCAGCGAGGATCCCGAGCAGAACGCCGCGCTGCGTCACGCGATCGGCGGTGTGCTCGAGACCCTGCCCGCGCAGATGGCTTTCCTCTGCCCTAACGTCAACTCGTACCGTCGTTTCGGCGCACAGTTCTACGTGCCGAACTCGCCGTGCTGGGGCCTGGACAATCGCACCGTGGCGATTCGCGTACCGACCGGTGCGGCCGATGCCGTGCGGATCGAACACCGCGTTGCCGGTGCCGACGCCAACCCGTACCTGCTGATGGCTTCGGTGCTGGCTGGCGTGCATCACGGCCTGACCAACAAGATCGAGCCGGGCGCGCCCGTCGAAGGCAACAGCTACGAGCAGAACGAACAAAGCCTGCCGAACAACTTGCGCGATGCCCTGCGTGAGCTGGACGACAGCGAGGTGATGGCCAAGTACATCGATCCGAAATACATCGATATCTTTGTCGCCTGTAAAGAGAGCGAGCTGGAGGAGTTCGAACACTCCATCTCCGACCTTGAGTACAACTGGTATCTGCATACCGTTTAAGCGGTTGTAGCTGCATAAAAACGCCGTTGGCTGATTCAGCCAGCGGCGTTTTTTTATGGCTCACACGAAAGCCCCGCTTGGGATCAATGGCCGCCTGCGGCGGATCGCTGGCAAGCCAGCTCCCACAGGGTTCTGTTGTGTACTCAAATTCTGTGTTCGACACAGATCACTGTGGGAGCTGGCTTGCCAGCGATGGCGTCCGGGCAGACAAACACAACAGCCGGCTCGTACAATGCCCGCTGCCCCGCAGGAGACTTTCATGACGCGTCCCGCCCCCGTCCGTAAACCCCGCGCCCGCAGTCAGGCGCGGATCGACTCGATACTCGACGCCGCGCGCACGCTGCTGGCCGCCGAGGGTGTGGCCAGCCTGTCGATCTACAGCGTGGCCGAGCGCGCGCAGATTCCGCCCTCTTCGGTTTACCACTTCTTCGCTAGCGTCCCGGCGCTGCTCGAAGCCCTGACAGCGGATGTGCACGCGGCATTCCGCGCCTGCCTGCAAGCGCCGATCGATCATCAAGCCTTGCGCGACTGGCGCGACCTGTCGCGGCTGGTCGAACAGCGGATGCTGGAGATTTACGACGAAGACGCCGCCGCCCGCCAGTTGATCCTCGCCCAGCATGGCCTCACCGAAGTCACCCAGGCCGACCGTCAGCACGACATCGAACTGGGCGACCTGATGCACAAGCTGTTCGATCATCACTTCGAACTGCCAAGGCTGCCGGAGGATGTGGATGTGTTTGCCCTGGCGATGGAATTGGGCGACCGCGTTTACGCGCGTTCAGTGCAGCAGCACGGGCAGATCACGCCGCGCATGGCAGAGGAAGGGATGCGCGTGTTTGATGCTTATATCGGGTTGTATTTGCCGCCCTATCTGCCCAAGAGATCTCTGCTGATCTGACTGGCCGCATCGCTGGCAAGCCAGCTCCCACAGGGTATTTGGCGGTCCAACAATCTGCATCCACCGACGATTTTTGTGGGAGCTGGCTTGCCAGCGATGGCCGCGCCGCCGATTTCAAGCCAGGCACAACAAACCCCGAAGGGCTCACACCCTCCGGGGTTGTTTTTTATCACCGGTTTACAACTTGGCGATCGAGACCTCGGTGGATTTCACGAAGGCGATCACTTCGCTGCCGACCACCAGTTCCAGCTCTTTTACCGAGCGCGTGGTGATGACCGAAGTGACGATGCCGGAAGCGGTCTGCACGTCGATTTCCGACAGCACGTCGCCGAGGACGATTTCCTTGATCGAGCCTTTGAACTGGTTGCGTACGTTGATGGCTTTGATAGTCATGATATTTCTCCTGAGGTCGAAATAAGCGGCAAGTGGCAAGCTTCAAGCGGCAAGCAAAAGCACAGCGCTTCTACCTGTAGCTTGTAGCTTGAGGCTCGCAGCTACTTCATTGCGCCCAACGCAACTGCGTAGGCAAGGGTGAAACGGGTTCCGGCGCCGGCGGTTCGCCGGGCAGGGACATAACACGGTTGAGCACTTCGGTTTCCAGCGCCGCCAGTCGATGCGAACCACGCACTCGCGGCCGCGGCAACTCGACATGCAGGTCTATGCCGACTTCACCGTCCTCGATCAGAATCACCCGGTCGGCAATCGCGACCGCTTCGCTGACGTCGTGGGTGACCAGCAACACCGTGAAACCGTGCTGCTGCCAAAGGCGTTCGATCAGTTGCTGCATCTCGATGCGGGTCAGCGCATCCAGCGCGCCGAGCGGTTCGTCGAGCAACAGCAGACGCGGCTTGTGAATCAAGGCTCGGGCCAGAGCAACACGCTGCTTCTGACCACCGGACAAAGCCGCCGGCCATTCATTGGCACGGTCCGCCAGGCCGACCGCTTCCAGTGCAGCCAATGCTTGCGGACGCCAGTTGCCTTTGAGCCCGAGACCGACGTTGTCGATGATCTTTTTCCACGGCAACAAACGGGATTCCTGAAACATCAAACGCGTGTCTTCCCGCGCATCGCTAAGCGGCGCGGCACCTGCGAGCAAGTCACCGCCAGTTGGCTGATCGAGGCCGGCGAGCAAGCGCAGCAAGGTGCTCTTGCCACAACCGCTACGCCCGACCACGGCGACGAATTGCCCCGCCGGAATGTGCAGGTCGATGTCGCGCAGTACTTGCCGTGCGCCGAAGGTTTTTTGCAGGTTGCGCACTGCCAGCGGAATCCCGCGCAGCAGGCGTGGAGGTTGTTGAGCGGTCATGCTGCACCTCCTTTGGCAACCTGATAGGCCGGATGCCAGCGCAGCCACACACGTTCAAGTCCACGCGCCGCAAGGTCGGCGAGTTTGCCGAGCACCGCGTAAAGCAGAATCGCCAGTACAACCACATCAGTCTGCAAAAACTCCCGGGCATTCATCGCCAGATAGCCGATGCCGGAGCTGGCAGAAATGGTTTCGGCGACGATCAGCGTCAGCCACATAAAGCCCAGGGCGAAGCGCACACCGACCAGAATCGAAGGCAACGCTCCCGGCAGGATCACCTGCCAGAACAGGCTGAAGCCGCTCAATCCATAACTGCGCGCCATCTCGACCAGCGCGGGGTCGACGTTGCGGATGCCGTGATAGGTGTTGAGGTAGATCGGGAACAGCGTGCCCAACGCCACCAGAAAAATCTTCGCCGACTCATCAATGCCGAACCACAGAATCACCAGCGGAATCAGTGCCAGATGCGGCACGTTGCGGATCATCTGCACCGAACTGTCGAGCAAGCGTTCGCCCCACTTCGACAGACCGGTGATGAAGCCCAACACCAGACCGATGCTGCCGCCGATGGTGAAGCCCAGCGCGGCGCGCCAGCCGCTGATTGCCAGGTGCGTCCAGATTTCACCACTGCGCACCAGACTCACGCCGGCCTCGATCACCGCCACCGGTGCCGGCAGAATCCGTGTCGACAACCAGCCCGCCGATACCGACAACTGCCACACCGCCAGCAGCAACACCGGCAACGCCCAAGGCGCGAGGCTGTGGATGATTTTCTTCATGGCGCGCCTCAGCTCTGCGACGCGGCTTTGGGAAGAATGTCGTTGGCGACCATCTCGCCGAACGGGCTGACATAACCGGCGCTTTTCGGCAGTTCCGGGCGCTCGATGTCGAGGTGCGGGAACAGCAATTCGGCGACGCGGTACGACTCTTCGAGGTGTGGATAACCGGAGAAGATGAAGGTATCGATGCCCAGGTCCGCGTATTCCTTCACCCGAGCGGCCACGGTCGGACCGTCGCCAACCAACGCCGTCCCGGCACCGCCGCGCACAAGCCCGACGCCAGCCCACAGGTTGGGACTGACTTCCAGGTTGTCGCGACTGCCGCCGTGCAATGCGGCCATGCGTTGCTGGCCGACCGAATCGAAACGCGCCAGCGAAGCTTGAGCACGGGCGATGGTGTCATCGTCAAGATGCGAGATCAGACGATCCGCCGCCTGCCAGGCTTCAGCATTGGTTTCACGGACGATCACATGCAAACGAATGCCGAAGCGCACGGTACGTCCGAGCTTGGCGGCTTTGGCGCGCACCTGTTCGATTTTCTCCGCCACCGCTGCGGGCGGCTCGCCCCAGGTCAAAACCATTTCGACCTGTTCGGCAGCCAAATCCTGCGCCGCTTCCGAGGAGCCACCAAAGTACAGCGGCGGACGCGGCTGCTGGATCGGCGGATAGAGCAACTTCGCACCTTTGACGCTGATGTGCTGACCATCGTAATCAACGGTTTCGCCTTCCAGCACTCGGCGCCAGATGCGGGTGAATTCCACCGAGGCTTGATAGCGCTCCTCGTGACTGAGGAACAGACCGTCACCGGCCAATTCTTCCGGATCACCACCGGTCACCAGATTGAACAGCGCCCGCCCGCCAGACAGGCGATCCAGCGTAGCGGCCTGACGCGCCGCCACCGTCGGGGAGATGATCCCCGGGCGCAGGGCGACCAAAAACTTCAGACGCTGGGTCACCGGGATCAGCGACGCCGCCACCAGCCAGGAGTCTTCGCAAGAGCGGCCGGTAGGAATCAGCACACCGCCAAAACCCAGACGATCCGCTGCTTGCGCGACCTGTTGCAGATACCCGTGGTCGACAGCGCGGGCGCCTTCGGAGGTGCCAAGGTAATGGCCGTCGCCGTGGGTAGGCAGGAACCAGAAGATATTGAGGCTCATGGAGTCGTCTCCTTGGGAATTCGAATTACTGTGCTTTGGCCACAGCGGACGGTGGTGTCCAGATCACATCCTTGATGCTCAAAGGCTTGGGAATCAGTTTGAGCTGGAAGAACGTGTCAGCGATTTTCTGTTGCGCGGCGATCACTTCCGGGGTCAGAAACAGCGCACCGTAGCCCTGGCGTTTGACCGCGGTCAGGGTGATGTCCGCCGGCAGGCCGAGCAGCGGCGCGACCTGTTGGGTCACGTCTTCAGGATTGGCTTTGGACCACTCGCCGACCGCGCGCACTTCTTCGACGAGAGTCTTGATCACCTCGGGATTTTTCTGTGCGTAAGGTTTGGTTGCGAGATAGAACTGGTGGTTGTCGACGATGCCTTTGCCGTCGCGCAGGGTGTGCGCTTGCAGCTGTTTCTCGGCGGCCGCCTGATACGGATCCCAGATGACCCAGGCATCAACGCTGCCACGCTCGAACGCGGCACGAGCATCGGCCGGCGGCAGGAATACGGTTTGGATATCGGTGTATTTGAGTCCGGCGTCTTCCAGTGCGCGCACCAGCAGGTAGTGGACGTTGGAACCTTTGTTCAGCGCGACTTTCTTGCCTTTGAGATCGGCCACCGATTTGATCGGCGAGTCTTTCGGCACGAGGATCGCTTCGCTGTTCGGCGCTGGCGGTTCGTAGGCGACATAGAGCAGATCGGCGCCAGCCGCCTGGGCGAATACCGGTGGCGTTTCACCCGTCACGCCGAAGTCGATCGAACCGACGTTCAAGCCTTCGAGCAGTTGCGGGCCACCGGGAAATTCCGTCCATTGCACGTCGACGCCTTGGGCGGCCAGACGTTTTTCAAGAGTACCTTTGGCTTTGAGCAGCACCAGCGTGCCGTACTTTTGATAACCGATCCGAAGCGTCTCGGCTTGAGCTTGAGTGATGGCGCCGAAGGACACAGCCGCAGCAAACAGAGCGACCAGACCACGACGCAAAAATACAGTGCGCATAGCGCTCTCCTTTTTGCAGTTAGGTTTTGGCTGCACCTGCTTGCCCGTTGACGGGCGAGTAAGGCGAGTACTTCAAATTCTTATGAGGCTTAAATGCTCCAGCGAGCACTCAACAAACGTTCGTTCAACAAGCCAGGCTCCAGCGGTTTCGGCCGGCGGGCCATGGCACTGACAAACTGATCCAGCGCTTCATGCAGTCGCTGTTCCAGCGCCGGTGCCAACTGCGCCTGGGCACTGCCTTCGCCATAAGCGATCTGGCTGTCCTCGGCGAAAATCCCCTGGAGCATTTCCTGGGCTTTTAATGCCGACAGCACTGGCTTGAGGGCGTAATCGACCACCAACATGTGGGCGATGCTGCCGCCGGTGGCCATCGGTAAAACAATCTTGTGGTTCAAGGCACGTTCGGGCAGCAGATCGAGCACAGTCTTCAGGGCGCCAGAAAACGAGGCCTTGTAAACCGGTGTAGCGATCAGCAAGCCGTCGGCATTTTCAATCTGTTGTAAAAGATCGAGCACCTTGGGGCTATCAAAACGAGCGTGGAGCAGATCTTCGGCCGGGAAATCCCGTACCTGATAACTCACCACTTCCACCCCTTGCTGCTGCAACCAGCGCTGCGAGCGATCCAGCAGAACTCCAGAACGGGAGCGCAGGCTGGGACTGCCACCGAGTGAGACAACCAGCATTGAGATGATTCCTTAAGCGTTACAGGCGATTCGCAGGTTGCGATCTCGCTTCAATGTGAGAGACCTTACCAGTTGATTTATATATCCATAAATCATATTTATTCATTTGGTTATGCATTTTGGAGATATACGTTTTACCTTTCTCGGGACGAAAAAAAAGGCCGTCGAAACGGCCCGAAATCCCCTGCTTTGTGGATGCCTCAAAACGATCGCAGCCTTCGGCAGCTCCTGCATTGGACTGCGTTTCTCCCTGCAGGCGCTGACGCAGGCTGCGATCTTTTTATCTTAACGATTGGGCTGTGGCGTCAGACGCAGGTACGGCTTCACGGCGCGATAGCCTTTCGGGAAGCGCTGTTTGATCTCTTCTTCATCCTTGAGCGACGGCACGATCACCACTTCGTCACCGTCCTGCCAGTTGGCCGGGGTGGCTACTTTGTAGTTGTCGGTGAGTTGCAGCGAATCGATCACCCGCAGAATCTCGTGGAAATTGCGCCCGGTGCTCGCCGGATAGGTGATGGTCAGGCGAATCTTCTTGTTCGGATCGATCACGAACAGCGAACGCACGGTCAGGGTGTCATTGGCGTTCGGGTGGATCAGGTCATACAGATCCGAGACTTTGCGATCCGCATCGGCCAGGATCGGAAAGTTGACGACAGTGTTCTGGGTTTCGTTGATGTCTTCGATCCACTTGTGGTGCGAGTCCACCGGGTCTACCGACAGCGCGATGGCCTTGACGCCGCGCTGGCTGAATTCATCCTTGAGCTTGGCGGTGAAGCCCAGCTCGGTGGTGCACACCGGGGTGAAGTCCGCCGGATGGGAAAACAGCACGCCCCAACTATCGCCTAGCCATTCGTGAAAACGAATCTTGCCGACGCTGGAGTCTTGCTCGAAATCGGGGGCGATGTCGCCGAGTCTGAGGCTCATGGTGCTGCTCCTGATGAGAGGGTGGAGACCTCAACTGTAGCTTGGCTTTTATGCTCATGAAAAAGAATATATAACTAGATATGTATACTTTTTAGGAATATTAAACTTCTGTTCACTGGACGCCCGGCCGCATCGCGACGAACATCGTTGGCAAGGTTCGAGAAGGCCTTGAGTTGCTGTAAAGAGGGAAATGTCGGGGAAGGCTTACGGGGGTGGGCCTGACTCGGAAACGCAAAAGCCCCGTCCGGCGCGATGCCGGACGGGGCTTTTTTACATCCGCGATTCGAAGCGCGCTATTACATCAGCGGGATCGAGTAGCTGACGATCAGGCGGTTTTCATCCTGGTCGCGAACGCCCGGAATGTTGGTGCGCCAAGTAGCGTTTTTCCACATGACGCCAACGTTTTTCAGCGGGCCTTCTGGCACGACATAACCGATGGTCAGGTCGCGTTCCCATTCGGAGCTGTTAGTGCCGGCAGGTGCGTTAGCGGTTCTGTTGGTGTCGATATCGTAACCACGCAGGTAGACCATACCCGCTGTCAGGCCAGGCACGCCGACTTTGGCGAAGTCATACGAGTAGCGTGCTTGCCAGGTTTTCTCGCCAGCACGACCGAACTTCTGGATCTGCATGTCGGTGATGGTGTAGTTCGACGAACCGTCGCCCTGGTTCAGCCAAGGGAAGTCGCTGCTACCATTGGAAACCTGGTAACCGCCGCCGAAGGTGTGACCCGCCACGGTGTAGAGGAACAGGCCGCTGTACAGGTTGTTGTCAACCTTACCCTTGCCGTTCGACGTGCTGCTGTAGTTGCCGTTGCTGTAGTAAGCAGGGGTATTGCTGTTGGCGCCGTCATCCGAGCTGTTGAAGTAACGGAAGTCGGACTTCAACACACCTGGACCGATTGCCCAGTTATGAACCAGACCCAGGAAGTGTTGCTTGTAGAAATCTTCCAGGTTGCCGTAGTAGTACTGAGCAGTCAGGTCTTTGGTGATTTTGTAGTCACCACCGCCGTAGATGAACTTGTTGCTGTTGGCTACGCGCGCATTGGCGCCACCAATCGACAGCTGTTCATTGTTACTGGAGTTACGACCTTTGACGTGCTCAATCTGACCACCGACCAGAGTCAGGTCTTTGATTTCGCCGGAAGTGATCTGGCCGCCCTGCCAGGTTTGCGGCAGCAAACGACCGTCGTTGGTGACGATAACCGGCAACTTTGGCTGCAGGGTGCCCAATTTCAGTTCGGTCTGGGAGACCTTGGCCTTGGCGGTCAGACCGAGGCTGGAGAAGTTATCGACAGCTTCGCCATTACTTTCGCTTGGGAAAACAGTGCCGCCGTAAGAAGTGGCAGTCGAACCGGCAGTGGCGCCGCTCGAATCCAGACGCACGCCCAACAGGCCGATGGCGTCGATACCGAAACCGACGGTGCCTTGGGTATAACCCGAGATGAAGCGCAGATCGAAGCCTTGGCCCCATTCTTCGTTCTTGTTGGCGCCTGGGCCACTACGGTTATCCGTGTTGATGTAGAAGTTACGCAGTCCCAAAGTTGCCTTGCTGTCTTCGATGAAACCGGCGGCGCCTGCCTGCTGCGCCATAACCCCTACGGCCACAGCCAGGGCCAAGGTGGACTTGTTCATGTAAAGCTCCTCTCGTTTCTAATTCTTCTGCTTTTTTCTGTCGGCTTCGGATCGATTGCCCGAAATCCTGATCGCTTGGTCGCTTGGTCGCTTGATCGCACTCGACCTTTACCCCAGTCAAAGCCGCGAAAGCATACCCCGGCATAGTCCCAAAAAGAATTGTTTCACTCTTTTTCAGAGCACCGAGATATATAAAGGCACTGCAGATTGGAGGTATCGGCTTCAGCCCCGATTCCTGAACCCTTGAGATTGTCGAGGGACGAAAATGCCAAAACACCGCAGTGACTTTTGAGCGCTGGACGGGGCCTAATTTAGCCTTTCGCCGAAAAAACAAAAAAGAATAAAAAATTTCTACAACCTAGCAATATGGAATATATAAAAATGCACGAAAAAAAACCTTGCCGAGCGGCAAGGCTTTTCTCTGGATTTGTTACAGGAAGCTGTAGGTGTAGTTGAAGATCAGGCGGGTCTGATCCTGATCGGCAATATTGATTTCGCTGCCGCGATAAACACCATTGCGCAGTGTTACACCAAAACCTTTGAGAGCACCCTGTTGAACGGTGTAATCGATACGCATGTCTCGTTCCCACTCGGACATGTCGCTACCGGAACCGTTCGTTGCCTTGATGTTATCGCCATGCAGGTAAGCGACCGAAGCTTTGAGGCCCGGTACACCCAGCCCTGCGAAGTCATAGGAGTACTGGCCGAAGGTCGTGTTTTCACCGGCACGGACGAAACCGTTAATCATGGAGTCGGTGAACAGGTAGAAGCTTGCGCCACCGGCACCCTCTGGGCGACCGTTGCCATCGACCACGTTGCCCTGGTTCAGGTAGACGAAGCCACCGTCATCGTTGACGCGTTGATGGCCGAGCAAGAAGGCGTTGCCACCCAAGGTGTAAGTGAACATGGCGCTCCAGGTCTTGTTATCGACCTCGCCCGGAGTCTTGGCATAACCACCGTTGTTATTGAAGCGGTAGCCTGCGTCGCCGTTCTTGCCATCAGAGCTGCTGTCGAAATAGCGGATGTCGGTCTTGAACGACTGGTTGGTGCTGATCGGAAGGACGTGCACCAGGCCGAAGAAGTTCTGCTTGTAATAATCCTGCAGGTTCGAGTGGTAGTACTGCAGGGTCAGATCTTTGGTGACCTTCCAGTCAGCACCGGCATAGCGGAACTGATTGCTGTCCTGCGTACCACCGGCCACTGCGAGGCCGGTGCTGTTTGTCGAGGCACGACCCACTGCATGCTCGAGTTGACCAGCATTGAAGGTGACGTTGTCGATTTCCTTGGAGGTGATCGTGCCACCCTCGAAGGTTTGAGGCAGCAGACGGCTATCGTTCGCAACCAGAATCGGCAAGCTAGGTTGCAGCGCGCCACCCAGGTGAGCTTCGGTCTTGGACAGACGTGCCTTGACGTTACCCGCTACGCGGCTCCAGGACTGCGTTGCCGAACCGTCGGAATCACTTGGGCTGAACGAGTTATTGTCTGGGTGGTGCCCACGGCCACCATCAAGGTGAATCCCGCTAAGCGCTTGCACATCAAGACCAAAACCGACCGTACCTTGAGTGAAACCGGACAGGTAATCAAACTTGAAGCCCTGTGCGGCTTCTCTCTGATCTGCGCCGCCATCACGGTTGTCGTTGTTGAAATACATGGTGCGGGAACTCAGGGAAGCCTTGCTGTCTTCGATGAAACCCGCGGCACCTGCCTGCTGCGCCAATACCCCAAAGGCCACAGCCACGGCCAAGGTGGACTTATTCATTGTCAAGCTCCTCTCGTTTCTAATTATTGTTTGCCTGGCCCGGATCGATGCCCGGGTTCCAAAGGTCAGCGATTAGCACCAGAGCGTGACCCACAAGTCAATCGTAACTTTGTGTGTCTACGACCATGGTCTAAGCTCCGGTTTTTTGGTCCATGCAGGTTCATGAGTTCGTCATGAATCTGAAAAGAATGAACACCTTCTTTTCTAATACCCTTTAGGAATTTATCCCCGTATTTGCGCGCTCCGGTGCCGCCCACAACAACGCGCCGGTCAATTCCTGAAAGGTATTAAGCTGCCCTGTTTAAGCCCATTTGCCCTGAAGCAATCCTGTAACAGTTCCATCACCCCAGCAGCCAGCCCGGGGCACTATCCAGATCAATTGTTACAGTTTGTGTGTCGGTAGGTTTTTTGCAGGCACGGCGCAGCCGCCGTTCTTGCCGGAATGCAACAAGTCATTCCAGTCATGGTTTTCAGCGAGGGGGAATCAGAAGGAGAGGTTCAGATTGAAATGCGCAGGTGTCGCGATATGGGGACCTTGCAGCCCGCCCCCACTCGCCACACCCTGATGAATCAAAGGGTCTTTTCGAAGATCTTCGAATTACGTTGATAGTTGTACAGCGACGCCCGAGCCGCTGGCAGACGCTCAACACTGCTCGGTTCGAAACCACGCTCGCGGAACCAGTGCGCGGTCCGTGTGGTAAGCACGAACAGCGTCTTCAAGCCCTGCGCCCGGGCACGGGTCTCGATGCGCTCCAGCAATTCGTCGCCGCGCCGGCCATGGCGATACTCCGGGTTCACTGCCAGACACGCCAGTTCACCCGCATCCGAATCAGCAATCTGATACAGCGCCGCACAAGCGATGATCATGCCTTCGCGCTCGACCACGCTGAACTGCTCGATCTCACGCTCCAGCACTTCACGCGAACGACGTACCAGAATCCCCTGCTCTTCCAGCGGGCTGATCAGGTCAAGCAAACCGCCGACGTCTTCAATCGCCGCCTCGCGCACCAGTTCGAATTGCTCCTGGGCAACCAGCGTGCCGCCACCGTCTCGGGTGAACAGCTCGGTCAGCAGTGCGCCATCCTCGACGTAACTGACGATGTGGCTGCGCGCCACACCGCCTCGGCAGGCTTCGGCGGCGGCATCCAGCAGTTCCGCTTGATAATTGCTGCTGCCCAGACGCTGCAAGTGCGCCGGCACTTGTTGTGGACGCAGCTCACGCACCAGTTTGCCGTTCTCGTCGATCAGGCCGAGGTCAGCGCCGAACAGCAGCAATTTGTCTGCACCCAGATCGATGGCGGCGCGGGTGGCGACGTCTTCGCAGGCGAGGTTGAAGATTTCCCCGGTCGGCGAATAGCCCAGCGGCGACAGCAGCACGATCGAACGCTCATCGAGCAAACGATTGATACCCTTGCGGTCGACCCGGCGCACTTCACCGGTGTGGTGATAGTCGATACCTTCCAGTACACCGATTGGTCGCGCGGTAACGAGGTTGCCGCTGGCCACGCGCAGGCGCGAGCCCTGCATCGGCGACGAAGCCATGTCCATCGACAACCGCGCTTCGATGGCGATGCGCAACTGGCCGACCGCATCGATCACACACTCAAGGGTCGCGGCATCGGTGATGCGCATGCCGTGGTGGTAATGCGGAGTCAGGCCGCGGGCGGCGAGGCGGGTTTCAATTTGTGGGCGCGAACCATGCACCAGCACCAACCGCACGCCGAGGCTGTGCAGCAGCACCAGGTCGTGGACGATGTTGCCGAAATTCGGATGATCCACGCCGTCGCCGGGCAGCATGACGACGAAGGTGCAATCGCGGTGGGCATTGATGTAGGGAGAAGCGTGACGAAGCCAATTAACGTATTCGGGCATGAACCTGGGCCTGTAATAAATAGCAGCCGGAAAAAAGGGCGAAACGGAAAACGCACAGCGGGCTGATGGTTATCGTCGGAACAGGCTTGGCGACACGCGCGCTCTCCTCATGAATACGGGTTGGGTTGCAGGCAATTTACAGCGTTCGGTCAGGTAAAACATGGATCCCTTGTGGGAACGAGCCTGCTCGCGAAAGCTGTGTGTCAGATACATCAATGTTGATTGACACGATGGCTTCGCGAGCAGGCTCGCTCCCACAGGGGTACATCATGGTTTGTCAGGGGTCAGGCAGTAATGTTCAATCAACTGTCGCAATAGATGCACGGTAGGCTGCAAACGTGACATTTCAAGGTATTCGCCCGGTTGATGCGCACAGGCAATATCACCGGGGCCAAGTACGATGGTTTCGCAGCCAAGACGCTGAAGATAAGGCGCTTCGGTGCCGAACGCTACTGCTTCGGCAGTGTGGCCGGTGAGCTTTTCGGCAATACGCACCAATTCGGCGTCCGCGTCCTGCTCAAATGACGGCACTTCCGGGAACAATGGCTTGTAGTCGATCTTCACCTGATGCCGCTCGGCAACCGGGTTGAGCTTGCGCAGAATCTCCGCCCGCAGGACTTTCGGGTCCATACCCGGCAACGGCCGCAGGTCGAACTCCAGCGAACACTGGCCGCAGATACGGTTGGGGTTGTCGCCACCATGGATGCAGCCGAAATTCATGGTCGGTTGCGGCACGCTGAATTGCGGATTGTTGTATTCGCGCTGCCACAGCAGGCGCAGGCCGCGCAGTTCGCCGATGGCATCATGCATGGCCTCAAGGGCGCTGTGCCCCAGGCGCGGGTCCGACGAGTGCCCGCTCTGCCCAAGGATGTCGATGCGCTCCATCATGATGCCTTTGTGCATGCGAATCGGCTTGAGCCCGGTCGGCTCGCCGATCACTGCTGCGCGCCCCAACGGCCGCCCGGCCTCGGCCAGCGCGCGGGCGCCGGACATCGAACTTTCTTCATCACAGGTAGCGAGGATCAGCAGCGGTTGCTTGAACGGCTGATCGAGCAGCGGCAGCACGGCTTCGATGATCAGGGCGAAGAAGCCCTTCATGTCGCAACTGCCCAAACCGACCCAGCGGCCGTCGACTTCTGTGAGTTTCAGCGGATCGGTCTGCCATAAGGCGTCGTCGTACGGCACCGTGTCGCTGTGCCCGGCCAGCACCAGACCGCCAGGGCCGCTGCCGAAACTGGCGAGCAGATTGAATTTGCCGGGGCTGACCTGCTGGATATCACAGCTGAACCCCAGATCACCCAGCCATCCCGCGAGCAAATCGATTACCGCCCGGTTGGACTGATCGAGGCTCGGCTGGGTGCAGCTGACCGATGGCGCGGCAATCAGCGCAGCGAACTGGTCTTGCATGGATGGCAAAGGCATCGCTGACTCCAACTCCCGATTTGAAGTCCATCATAGAACCATCCGGCGTCAGGAATAAACCGCCGCAGGGCGTAGGACGAATCAGTCCTGTACACTGCACGGCCTTGGCAGCCACATATTCCCCGGCTGCGCTCCCGATCCTGGATTTTCCGGCCATGCAGAAAGAAACCGAAATCAAACTCCGCGTCAGCCGCGAAACCCTCGCGGCCCTGCGCGAGCACCCTCTTCTGAAAAAACGCAACAAAAGTGGCTGGGAACGCCGTGAGTTGATGAACCAGTACTTCGACACCCCGGAGCGCGATCTGGCCCAGGCCAAAGTCGCCCTGCGCCTGCGCAAGGACGGCGATGAGGTGATTCAGACCCTCAAGACCCGCGGCCAGAGTGTCGCCGGTCTGTCCGAGCGTAACGAGTACGACTGGAAACTGCCCAAAGCCAAGCTCGACGTGAAGAAACTCGACGGCGAATGCTGGCCAGAGTCGCTGGCCGAGCTGGACAAGAAAACCCTGAAGCCGATCTTCACCACCGATTTCGTCCGCGAGCGCGCCGAAATCGCCTGGGGCCGCGGCAAGAGCAAAGTAGTCATTGAAGCGGCGCTGGATCTGGGTCATGTCGTGGTTGGCAAACAGAAAGAAGAGATCTGTGAGCTGGAACTTGAACTGCGCGAAGGCGAGCCTGAAGCGTTGCTGGAACTGGCCGCTGAACTGGCGCAAACCCTGGCCCTGATGCCGTGCGACATCAGCAAGGCAGAGCGTGGCTATCGTCTGTACGACGCCAACAGCTACTCGCTGAGCCTTCCGGCGCCACAACTGACGGTTGAAACTCAACTGGACGACGCTTTCGCCGCCCTATGCTGGCATTTGCTCGGCAGCAGCCAGCGTCTGGCCGAGCAGTATCGTTTCAACGGTCACTGGCGTTTGTTGCAAGACTGGGTCGAGAACCTCGCCGAAATGCGCGCTCTGCTCAGCAGCCTCGGCCAGGCCGCTCCGCGTCCTTCGACCCACGACCTGCGCGTGGCTCTCGACGCACTGCTGGAAGACTGGCGTCCGCTGGTTCAGGTGGGTATCGAAGACGAAGATGTGCGCAAAGCCGCGCCGGAGCAGTTCCTCGAAGAGCTGGAAGACCCACGCTGGGGCCTGTTCTCGCTGACGGCTTCGCGCTGGTTGCTGGCTCGCAGCTGGACGGCTGATCGTAACGTGCGTGGCAACCGTCAGGGTGGCGCGCAGCTGCACAGCTGGTTGCCGCGTCTGCTCGGCGAAGAAGCCACGGCCCTGCAATTGCAGCGCTATCAGCAGCAGCCGGAAGATCTGGCTGAACAGCTGCCACGTATCGAGCGCATTCAGGTCTGGCTGCACCACGCCCGCAATGTACTGGAGATCCCGGAAATGGATCGCCTGTACGGCGAGCTGAACAAGCTGGCGCAACTGGCCAACGAGCCGACGATCACTGACGAACTGCTCGATGCACGCAAGCAGCAGGCGATTGCGGTTTATCAGAATCGTGCGTGGAAAATGCTGCTGCGTATGTAATACCGCCATCGCTGGCAAGCCAGCTCCCACAGGGTTTGATGTTGAAATGTAATTTGTGTTTCAACACAAAACCTGTGGGAGCTGGCTTGCCAGCGATGAGGCCAACAGCCTCACCTCAAACCGGCAGGCTTGTTGTGGACTTGATCTCCGACAGCGCCACAATCGAGTTCACTTCCTGTATCCCCGGCACCAGCGACAGCTTCTCGAAGAAGAACCGCTCATACGCCTCGATGTCCGCCGCGACAATTCGCAACAGAAAATCCACCGCGCCCATCAGCACATAACACTCCAGCACCTCCGGAAAACCGCGAATCGCTTCGGTGAATTCGGTGAAGTTCGAACGCCCGTGAGCGTTGAGTTTGATCTCGGCAAAGATCTGCGTGTTGAGGCCGATTTTCTTGCGATCGAGCAAGGTCACCTGGCCGCGAATGATCCCCTCCTCCTTCATCCGCTGAATCCGCCGCCAGCACGGCGATTGCGACAAGCCCACCTGCTCGGCGATCTGCGCGCTCGAGAGCGACGCGTCCTCTTGCAGCAAAGCCAGAATCTTGCGGTCGTAGCTGTCCAGCTCGCTGTGCATAGAAAAACCTCAAACAGAACATTCTGCGAATTGATCCAGTTGATCAAACGCCAATAGCGCTCATCTTAGATAAGAAATACCCGGCAGCGAATGTAAAAATTCCTCCAGTTATTTTGGAGCCCCGCCATGCCGCACCTTGAAGCCGTCAACACCCCCCTGACCCGCGCCGATGTCTGGAACGTCAATAACGTCCACTGCCTGGCGCAGTATCAGATTCTCGCCGAGGCCGAACCGGATCTGCTGGTGCGCGTGCTCAACCTGTTCGCGTTGCAGTTTCTTACGCCTGAGCAAGTGAACGTGCAGCGAATGGATGATCTGTTGTCGATCGACCTCGTCATGGGCGGCCTGAGCTGGCATCGCGCGCAAGTGATTGCGGAAAAACTTCGTAACCTGATCAGCGTCTGTTCGGTGAATCTGCAGAACACCGACACGGCGTGGGCTGAACCGGCGCAAGCGGCCGGCTGACAAATCCGGCAACGGCTTCGTCGGGTAGTGGCCCAACGGTCTGCGGGGCCGCGACTATCCTTTTGCGCACTGTCGCTTAAAAGGAAGCCCGCATGTCCGTTCAACTTGCCACTCAGGACCGCTGGCTGGAACTCAATGATGTGTTGCGTGAACTGGTCGCCCAAGGCTTCATCAGCCAGGATTCGGCGGAGCAGGCGCTCAATGCCCGCCGTCGCCACGCCGCGCATGGCCAAAAGCATCCGCTGGAGTTTATCGCCAGCCAGCAACTGGACGACCTCAGCCGTCCGGGCAAGCATCTGGATCTCGAAAGCCTGACTCTGTGGCTGGCGCAACAGGCCGGCCAGCCTTATCTGCGCATCGATCCGCTGAAGATCAACGTTGCCGCCATCACTCCGTTGATGTCCTACGCCTTCGCCCAGCGCCACAAGATTCTCGCGGTGGCGGTTGATCGCGACTCGGTGACGGTAGCCAGCGCCCAGCCCTATGTGACTGGCTGGGAAGCCGATCTGACTCACGTCTTGAAGTTGCCGATCAAGCGGGTGGTGGCCAACTCGGCGGACATCCAGCGTTTCAGCGTCGAGTTCTTTCGCCTGGCCAAATCGGTCAGCGGCGCCAGTAACGCCGATCAACAGAACGGCAACCTCGGCAACTTCGAACAACTGCTCAACCTCGGCGCCAGCGATCAGGAGCCGGACGCCAACGACGCGCACATCGTCAACATTGTCGACTGGCTGTTTCAGTACGCCTTTCAGCAGCGCGCCAGTGATATCCATATCGAACCGCGTCGCGAGCAAGGCACGGTGCGGTTTCGCATCGACGGTGTGTTGCACAACGTCTATCAATTTCCGCCGCAGGTAACCATGGCGATTGTCAGTCGCCTGAAAAGCCTCGGGCGCATGAACGTCGCCGAAAAGCGCAAACCCCAGGACGGCCGGGTCAAGACCAAAACCCCGGACGGCGGCGAAGTGGAGTTGCGCCTGTCGACCCTGCCCACCGCGTTCGGCGAAAAAATGGTCATGCGGATTTTCGACCCGGATGTGCTGCTCAAGGACTTCGATCAACTCGGGTTTTCCGCCGACGATTTGCGCCGCTGGCAGGACATGACCCGCCAGCCCAACGGCATCATTCTGGTCACCGGGCCCACAGGTTCGGGCAAGACCACCACCCTCTACACCACCCTGAAAAAACTGGCGACGCCGGAGGTCAACCTTTGCACCATCGAGGACCCGATCGAAATGGTCGAGCCGGCGTTCAACCAGATGCAGGTGCAACACAACATCGACCTGAGCTTCGCCGCCGGGGTGCGCGCGCTGATGCGACAGGACCCGGACATCATCATGATCGGCGAGATCCGCGACCTCGAAACCGCCGAGATGGCGATTCAGGCGGCACTCACCGGGCATCTGGTGCTCTCGACCTTGCACACCAACGATGCGCCGAGTGCGATCAGCCGGTTGCTTGAACTGGGCGTGCCGCATTACTTGATCAAGGCCACGGTGCTCGGGGTCATGGCCCAACGGCTGGTGCGGACCCTGTGCCCACACTGCAAGGCACCGCTGACTCTGGACGAGGAGGATTGGCAAACCTTGACCCGTCCCTGGCAGGCGCCACTGCCGGGCAACGCGCAAAGGGCCATCGGCTGCGTGGAGTGTCGCGACACGGGTTATCACGGACGCGCGGGGGTTTACGAAATCATGCAACTGAGCGACAGCCTCAAAGCCTTCATCACCCCGGACACCGACCTCACGGCGATCCGTCGCCAGGCATTCAAGGAAGGCATGCGCAGCTTGCGCCTCTCCGGCGCGCAGAAAGTTGCGGCGGGGCTGACGACGGTGGAGGAAGTGCTGAGGGTGACGCCGCAAAGTGAGCTGAAATAGGCGCCCAGGGAACCGGATAGGGAAAATGACGATCCAACCAGTCATTCAACACCAGTGGAGTCACCCCCTCATGCGTCTCAAACTTGCTGTCGCTACCCTCGCCCTGCTGTCTCTGCCTGTTGGTTCGGCAATGGCCGACAGCTTCTGGCGTAATGTCATTTCCTCCGGCGCCACCACCGGCTCGACTTACCTGACCTTCAAGGATCACAAGCTGATCGTCGCCGCGCAGGACGACGCCGGCAGTTTCGTTGCCAGCGACGGCGGCATCCGTGGCCCGTACCTGGAAGCTGCGATGCAGAAAGTCCGTAACGACAATCCGGGCCTGCAGGCGACGGACATGGAACTGGCGAACGCGATTCTGGCGAAGAACGCCGTGGCTTCCGAGTAAGTCGTTCGCAGACAAAAATGCCGCTCATTTGAGCGGCATTTTTTTGCCCGGATTTCAGCCCCATCCTGTAACCCTGTGGGAGCGAGCCTGCTCGCGAAAGCAATCGTTCAGCCAGCATTTGCGGTGACTGACACGCCGCTTTCGCGAGCAGGCTCGCTCCCACAGGGGATGGCATGCTTACAGGGCAATCAGCGGTAATCGTCGACCGGCACGCAAGCGCAATACAGATTGCGGTCCCCATAGACATTGTCGACCCGATTCACCGCCGGCCAGTACTTGTGTGCCTTCGTGTGCGCATCCGGGGTGATGCCTTGCTCGATGCTGTACGGCCGCTCCCACACGCCGGTGACATCCGCCAAGGTATGCGGCGCACGCTTGAGCGGGTTGTCTTCCGCCGGCCAGTTACCGTTCTGCACCTCGGTGATTTCCGCGCGAATACTCAACATCGCGCCGATGAACCGGTCCAGCTCAGCCTTGGATTCGCTCTCGGTCGGCTCGACCATCAAGGTGCCCGGCACCGGGAACGACATGGTTGGCGCATGGAAGCCGTAATCCATCAGGCGCTTGGCGACATCCTCCTCGCTGATCCCGGTCTGCGCTTTAAGCGGTCGCAAATCGAGAATGCATTCATGGGCCACGCGACCATTGCGACCGGTGTAGAGCACGGGAAACGCACCGGATAAATGCTGCGCCAGGTAGTTCGCCGCGAGGATCGCCACCTCGCTGGCGTCTGCCAGTTGCGGCCCCATCATGGCGATGTACATCCAGCTGATAGGCAGAATACTTGCACTGCCCCACGGCGCCGCGCTGACTGCTCCGTTCTGCGCCAGCGGCCCGTCGATCGGCACCACCGGATGGTTGGCGACGAACGGCGCCAAATGTGCACGAATGCCGATCGGCCCCATGCCCGGCCCACCACCGCCATGGGGAATGCAAAAGGTTTTGTGCAGATTCATGTGCGACACGTCGGCGCCGATGTCCGCCGGTCGCGCCAGCCCGACCTGCGCATTGAGGTTGGCGCCGTCCATGTACACCTGACCGCCATGCTTGTGGATAACCTCGCAAATCTCGCTGATGCCCTCCTCGTACACACCGTGGGTCGATGGATAGGTCGCCATCAGGCACGACAACTTATCCCCAGCCTCGGCGGCTTTTACCTTCAAATCCTCCAGATCAACGTTACCCGCCTCGTCGCACTCAACAATCACCACGCGCATCCCGGCCATTTGTGCCGAGGCTGGATTGGTGCCGTGGGCCGACGACGGAATCAGGCAGATATCCCGTGCCCCTTGCTGGCGGCTCTCGTGATATTTGCGGATCGCCAGCAGCCCGGCGTACTCGCCCTGAGCGCCGGAGTTGGGCTGCATGCAAATCGCATCGAACCCGGTAATCGCGCACAACCAGCGCTCAAGCTCTTCGATCATCAAGGTGTAGCCGACCGCCTGCTCCCTGGGCACGAAAGGATGCAGATTGGCGAACTGCGGCCAGGTGATCGGGATCATCTCGCTGGTGGCGTTGAGTTTCATGGTGCAGGAGCCCAACGGGATCATCGACTGGTTCAGCGCCAGATCCTTGCTCTCCAGTTGCTTGAGATAACGCAGCATCTCGGTTTCGCTGTGATGGGCGTTGAACACCGGATGACGCAGATAAGGTGTGCTGCGCTGAAGATTGTCTGGAATGCCGGAAATCAGCGCCTCAGCGTCAAGATCGTCGACGATCAGCCCATGATCGGCGCCAAGCAGCACATCGAACAGCTTTGCCACGGTGTGCTCGTCACACGTTTCGTCGAGGCTCAGACCGACCCGGCCACGGCCGAGAATCCTCAGGTTGATTTGCGCAGCCTTGGCGCTTTCGATAATCGCGGTTTGCGCGCCGCCGACGTCCAGTGTCAGCGTGTCGAAAAACTGTGCGTTGACCCGGTTGATACCGTGGCGCTCAAGACCTGCCGCCAGAATGCAGGTCAGCCGATGCACCCGCTGCGCGATCCGCTTCAAGCCTTCCGGCCCGTGATAGACCGCGTAGAAACTGGCGATGTTGGCCAACAGCACCTGCGCCGTGCAGATGTTCGAATTGGCTTTCTCGCGGCGGATATGTTGCTCGCGGGTTTGCAGGGCCATGCGCAACGCGACGTTGCCGCGGGCGTCTTTCGACACACCGATGATCCGCCCGGGAATCGCCCGTTTGTATTCCTCGCGACTGGCGAAAAAAGCGGCGTGCGGCCCGCCATAGCCCATCGGCACGCCAAAGCGTTGAGACGAACCGAACACCACATCGGCGCCCAACTCACCCGGCGGCGTCAGCAACAACAAACTGAGCAAATCAGTGGCGACACAGGCCAGCGCCTGCTGGGCATGCAAGTGATCGATGAGCGGCCGCAGATCGCGGATCTCGCCGTGGGTGTCGGGGTATTGCAGCAGTGCTCCAAATACGTGGTGCTGCTTCAAGTTATCCACAGCGCCGATGATCAACTCGAAACCGAAACCTTCGGCCCGGGTCTGCACGACGGAAATGGTTTGTGGATGACAGTTCTCGTCGACAAAAAACAGATTGCTCTTCGACTTGGCGACACGTTTGGCCAGTGCCATGGCTTCCGCCGCCGCAGTAGCCTCATCGAGCAATGAGGCGTTGGCCAGTTCCAGGCCGGTGAGGTCGATGGTCAGTTGCTGAAAATTCAGCAGCGCTTCGAGCCGACCCTGGGCAATCTCCGGTTGATACGGCGTGTAAGCGGTGTACCAACCGGGATTTTCCAGCACATTGCGCAAGATGACGGTCGGCGTGAGCGTGCCGTGGTAGCCCATGCCGATCAGGCTGGTCCAGACCTGATTCTGCTCGGCGTAGCCACGCAGCCTGGCCAGCGCCGCTTGCTCATCCAGCGCTGGCGGCAGATCCAGTGCGCGATTAAAGCGAATGCCCGGGGGCACGGTCTGCTCGATCAGTTCACCTCGGCTGCCGAGGCCGAGGCTGTCGAGCATGGCCTGCTGCTCGGCGGCGTCGGGACCGAGATGGCGGCGCAGGAAGGCCTCGGGATCGCGTAACTGGCTCAGGGACGGCAACTGGGACATGACGGGCTCTCTCTTGGCTGGCGCTCGGCGTCAAGGCAAATACGGTCAAACCAGCATAGCAGTCCATGTCGCCGCCAATTTTCAGAGCAACCCCTTTCCCCTTGTGGGAGCGAGCCTGCTCGCGAATGCGGTGTGTCATTCAATTCAAATGTGTCTGACAGACCGCTTTCGCGAGCAGGCTCGCTCCCACAGGGAAAAATCATCGCCCATGAAAAAGCCCCGACAAGTCGGGGCTTTGGGGTGCAGCGCTCAGCTTACTCGCCGATGGCAGCCTTATAGGCAGCCGCGTCGTGCAGCTTGTCCAGCTCAGCCTTGTCGCTTGGCTTGAGCTTGAAGATCCACGCACCGTATGGGTCGGAGTTCAGCAGCTCAGGCGAACCGCTCAGCTCTTCGTTGATCGCGATCACTTCGCCGCTGACCGGGGCGTAGATGTCGGAAGCGGCTTTCACCGATTCGACCACACCGGACTGATCGCCAGCCGCAAATACTTTGCCGACTTCGGTCAGCTCGACGAACACCACATCACCCAGCGCTTCCTGCGCGTGATCGCTGATGCCCACAGTGACGGTGCCGTCGGCTTCCAGACGTGCCCATTCGTGACTTTCGGCAAAACGCAGGTCGGCAGGAATATCGCTCATCTTCAGTGTCCTCAAGAAATTGTCAGCGGTGGTGCCCGCCGGAAAAGGTTAGATCAAAGTTTTGCCATGGCGTACGAAGGTCGGTTTGACCACTCGCACCGGGTACCACTTGCCACGGATTTCCACTTCGGCGCGGTCGGCAGTCGCCATCGGAACACGCGCCAGGGCAATCGATTTGCTTAGCGTAGGAGAGAAACTACCACTGGTGATCTCCCCTTCGCCAACATCGGCGATACGAACGACCTGGTGGGCACGCAAAACACCGCGTTCCTCAAGCACCAGACCGACCAGTTTGTGTGCAACGCCAGCGGCTTTTTCCGCCTCCAGCGCAGCACGGCCGATGAACTGACGCGAGGCCGGTTCCCAGGCGATGCTCCAGGCCATGTTGGAAGCCAGCGGCGAAACGTCTTGATGAATGTCCTGACCGTAGAGGTTCATGCCGGCCTCCACACGCAACGTGTCGCGGGCACCGAGGCCGATCGGGGAAATGCCGGCACCCACCAGATCGTTGAAGAATGCCGGGGCCTGATTGGCCGGCAATACGATTTCCAGACCGTCTTCACCGGTGTAACCGGTGCGGGCAATGAACCAGTCGCCGTCGGTCTCGCCTTCGAAGGGTTTGAGGTGCTGGATCAGCGTGGCACGCGACTGGGTGACCAGTTCGGCAATCTTGTGCCGGGCATGCGGGCCTTGAATGGCCAGCATCGCCAGCTCCGAGCGCTCGTGCAGTTGCACGGTGAAACTGCCGAGTTGCGCCTGCATCCAGGCCAGGTCCTGATCACGGGTCGAGGCGTTGAACACCAGACGATAACCGTCTTCGAGGCGGTAGACGATCATGTCATCGACGATGCCGCCACGCTCGTTGAGCATGGTGCTGTACAACGCACGGCCGGGGCGGTGCAGGCGTTCGACGTCATTGGCCAGCAAATGCTGGAGCCAGGCCTTGGCCTGGGCGCCGTTAACATCGATTACGGTCATGTGGGACACATCGAACACCCCGCAATCGCGGCGCACTTCGTGGTGCTCCTCGACCTGCGAGCCGTAATGCAGTGGCATGTCCCAACCGCCAAAATCGACCATCTTCGCGCCGAGGGCGAGATGCAGGTCATACAGAGGCGTACGCTGTCCCATGGGTTTCTCCTTCCGGGCGTGGCGAGGGTGCGGACTGCCGCTGCACGGCTGAAAGCCTCGAAATATAAGGCTTTGAGCTGTTTCCAGCGAACGGGTCTGTCAGACGAACCGCACCGAATGCCGCGCATTGTAGCCGCATGATTCAGGACTGACGACTAAGTGTTTCGGTGCGCCGAGCGACGGATCAGACCAATGACCGGCAATAGCCCGACCAGAACCAGGGTCAGCGCCGGCAACGACGCCCTCGCCCATTCGCCTTCGCTGGTCATTTCAAAGATGCGTACGGCCAGCGTGTCCCAGCCAAACGGGCGCATCAGCAGGGTTGCCGGCATTTCCTTGAGCACATCGACGAACACCAGTAGCGCCGCGCTCAACGTGCCGGGCAACAACAACGGCAGATACACTTTGAAAAACAGTCGCGGCCCACTGACACCCAGGCTACGTGCCGCTTCCGGCAAAGATGGCCGTATACGCGCCAGACTGTTTTCCAGCGGGCCATACGCGACGGCAATGAACCGCACCAGATATGCCATCAGCAACGCCACCAGACTGCCGAGCAACAACGGTTTGCCTGCACCACCGAGCCAGCCCGAAAGCGGAATCACCAGTTCGCGATCCAGATAACTGAAGGCGAGCATGATCGACACCGCCAACACCGAGCCCGGCAGGGCGTAACCGAGGTTGGCCAGGCTGACCCCGGAGCGGATCGCCCGGGTCGGCGCCAACCGTCGGGCGAACGCCAGCAGCAACGCAACGCTGACAGTGATCAATGCCGCCATGCCACCCAGATAGAGGGTGTGAAGAATCAACCCGGCGTAGCGCTCATCGAGATCGAAACGCCCGCGCTGCCAGAACCACACGACCAATTGCAAAACCGGAATCACAAACGCGCAGGCGAAGACCAATGCGCACCAACTCATCGCCGCTACAGCTTTGACCCCGCGCAGGTGATACAGCGCCTTGATCCGCGGTCGCTCGTTGCTCGCCCGGTTCGCGCCGCGTGCACGACGTTCGCCGTACAGCACCAGCATTACCACCAGCAACAACAGGCTGGCCAATTGGGCCGCACTGGACAGGCTGAAGAAGCCGTACCAGGTCTTGTAGATCGCCGTGGTGAAGGTGTCGAAGTTGAACACCGAGACCGCGCCGAAATCCGCCAGAGTCTCCATCAACGCCAGTGCCACGCCCGCACCAATCGCCGGACGCGCCATCGGCAACGCTACGCGCCAAAAGGCTTGCCAGGGTGATTGGCCGAGCACGCGCGCGGCTTCCATCAGGCCTTTGCCCTGAGCGAGAAACGCCGTGCGTGCCAACAGGTAAACGTAGGGGTAGAAGACCAGCACCAACACCAGAATCACCCCACCGGTGGAGCGAACACGCGGCAGCCGCAGGCCGGAACCGAACCATTCACGCAGCAGGGTTTGAACGGGCCCGGCGAAGTCAAGCAAGCCGACGAAGACGAAAGCGAGCACATAGGCCGGGATGGCGAAGGGCAGCATCAGTGCCCAATCGAGCCAGCGGCGGCCGGGGAATTCGCAGAGGCTGGTGAGCCAGGCGAGGCTCACACCCAGCAGCGTCACACCGAAACCAACGCCGAGCACCAGCGTCAGGGTGTTGCCCAGCAGGCGCGGCATCTGGGTTTCCCACAGGTGCGACCAGATCTGTTGATCGATGGTCTGCCATGACAGCAGCAGAACGCTCAGGGGCAACAGCACCAGCGCGGCAATGGCGAAGACGATGGGATACCAGCGGCGTTGGGCGGGGTGGGCCACTTGCGAACTCTCGTGGAGGAAAAACGTAGAGTGTAAGGAGAAAAGCAAAAAGATCGCAGCCTTCGGCAACTCCTACAGTGGGATTGTGCTCACCCTGTAGGAGCTGCCGAAGGCTGCGATCTTTTGCTCTCTAAATCAGCAGACTCAGTTCCAGCCCGCCCGATCCATCATGCGAATCGCCTCGGCCTGGCGCTTGCCCGCCACTTCCACCGGCAAGGTGTCGGCAATGAACTTGCCCCATGCGGCCACTTCTTCCGACGGTGCAACGGCAGGGTTGGCCGGGAATTCCTGGTTCACGTCGGCGAAGATTTTCTGCGCCTCAGGCGTGGTCATCCACTCGACCAGTGCCTTGGCGGCTTCCGGGTGTGGTGCATGTTTGGTCAAGCCGATACCCGACAGGTTGACGTGCACACCGCGATCCGCCTGATTCGGCCAGAACAGTTTCACCGGCAGTTCCGGCTTCTGCTTGTGCAGGCGACCGTAGTAGTAGGTATTGACGATGCCGACATCGCACTGCCCGGCATTGATCGCTTCGAGCACTGCAACGTCATCGGAGAACACATCGGTGGACAGGTTGTTGACCCAGCCTTTGAGGATCTTCTCGGTCTTCTCGGCACCATGCACTTCGATCATGGTTGCGGTGAGAGACTGGTTGTAGACCTTCTTCGCCGTGCGCAGGCACAGACGACCTTCCCAGTTCTTGTCGGCCAGTGCTTCGTAGGTGGTCAGTTCGCCCGGCTTCACTCGCTGGGTGGAATAGGCGATGGTCCGTGCGCGCAGGCTCAACCCCGTCCAGGCGTGGCTAGAGGCGCGGTATTGCTGAGGGATATTGGCGTCGATGGTTTTCGAGGTGAACGGTTGCAGGATGCCCATCTGCTCGGCCTGCCAGAGGTTGCCGGCATCAACGGTCAGCAGCAGGTCGGCGGTGGCGTTTTCGCCTTCAGCCTTGATGCGCTGCATCAGCGGCGCTTCCTTGTCGGTGATGAACTTGATCTTCACCCCGGTTTTGGCGGTGTAGGCATCAAACACTGGTTTGATCAGTTCATCGATGCGCGAGGAGTAAACCACCACCTCGTCGGCGGCCTGGGCAGTGGTGCTGCCGATCAGGGTCAAGGCCAGTGCGGTCAGAAGACGCTTGGGTGCCAACATGGGAGTGGTCTCTCGGTCGGGAAATGTGGGCCAAATGATAAGGACTCACATTTACGTTCTCAATCGATCACTTGGGCAAGGAGTTACCAGATGTTGCACGGCGCTAAACGAATCCCTGTAGGAGCTGCCGGAGGCTGCGATCTTTTGACTTTGTTTTTTAAGATCAAGGTCAAAAGATCGCAGCCTTCGGCAGCTCCTACATAGGGACGCATTGCCAAATGTAGGAGTGAGCCTGCTCGCGATGAGGCCGTCAGCCTCAATGCAGGCCTCAGGGTTTTGCGAGTGCCGGAAGGTCACCCGTCAAACCGAGGGCTTCACGCACAAACAGCGCCTTGGCCTCAGGCATCTGCTCAACCAGCTTCAACCCGGCATTACGCAACCAGCGCACAGGCAGCGGATTGGCCTGGAACAAGCGCTCGAACCCTTCCATCGCCGCCATCAACGCCAGGTTATGCGGCATGCGCCGGCGCTCGTAGCGGCTCAGCACTTTCACATCCGCCAGCCGTTCACCACGCTCGTTAGCCTGCAACAGCACTTCAGCCAGCACCGCCGCATCGAGGAAACCCAGGTTCACGCCCTGCCCCGCCAGCGGGTGAATGGTGTGCGCGGCATCGCCGATCAGCGCCAGGCCTTCAGCCACATAGCGCTTGGCGTGGCGCTGACGCAGTGGCACGCACAGCCGTGGATCGGCACTGACGACGTCGCCCAGGCGACCTTCAAACGCCCGCTCCAGCTCTCGGCAGAATGCCGCTTCATCCAGCGCCATCAAACGCTCGGCTTCGCTCGGCGTGGTCGACCAGACGATCGAGCACCAGTCCTGCTGACCCTCGCGTTCCAGCGGCAGAAACGCCAGCGGCCCGTGATCGGTGAAGCGTTGCCACGCCGTCATCTGATGCGGCTTGCTGCTGCGCACGCTGGTGACGATGGCGTGATGCAGGTAATCCCACTCGCGGGTCGCGACACCGGTCAGACGGCGCACCGCTGAGTTGGCGCCATCCGCCGCGATCACCAGCGGAGCGCGCAACTGCCGACCATCGGCCAGGGTCAGCAACCAGTCATCGCCGGAGCGGCGCATCTGTTCCAGCCGTGCGTTGGCCAGCATGCCCAGATCGCAATCGTGCAAACGATCGAGCAAAGCATCCTGCACCACACGATTTTCGACGATATGGCCGAGTACATCGGCATGCACGCTGCTCGCCGAGAAGTGAATCTGCCCGGTGCCGCTGCCGTCCCAGACATGCATGTCGGTGTACGGACTGCTGCGTCGACTGGCGATGCCTTCCCACACGCCAAGGCGTTCGAGAATCCGCTGGCTGGCCGCCGACAACGCACTCACCCGCGGTTCGAATGGCGCCTGGGCATCGAACGGTTTGACGCTCAGCGGGCTGCCGTCGAGCAGCAAAACTTCCAGGCCACTGTCCTGCAACGCCAGCGCCAGGGCGCTGCCGACCATTCCGGCTCCGACAATCAGCAGATCTGCGCGCATTTCCATGCTTTAAGCCTGTCTCGCTTGCGGCTTGAGCCGCACGTAAAGGGTTTTACCGACCCGCGCGACAAGGTTGCCGGCGCCGTCATGAATATCGACCTGCAACTGCGGCAGGTACTTTTCGCCAGTGGCGGTCTGCCGACGGACCTCATCCAGCAAGGTGTCGTCGATGGTAAACCGGGCGAACACCGGGCCTTTGCCCGGCGCAATGAAATCGATGTCGGCGGCCTTGTCCCAGACGATGTACCGCGACCCGAGGTTTTCCATCAGCATCAACATGAAAAAAGGATCGACCATCGAATACAGACTGCCGCCAAACTGCGTGCCGACGTAGTTGCGGTTGTACCAGCCCAACCCCATCGACACCTGAATGTCGCGAAAGTCGTCGCTGATGTGCCGTACCCGAACACCGGCGCCGAGATACGGCGGGTAAAAGGTCATCACCCAACGCATCAACCGCGCCTTGCCGAACTTGTTGCTCAACCACTTAAGCATCCGGACGAGTTCCCAAACCCATGGCCTGGCGGGCGAACCAGCGCTTGGCGGGGGGTAACAGGTCGAGACCGAGCAAACCGATGTTGCGCCCCAGCGATACCAACGGCTGGGTGCTGCCGAACAGCCGCGTAACCTGATCGGAGAACCCCACCGTGAGGTCCTGATCGAGACGCTGACGCTCGCGATAAGCCTGCAACGTGGCGAAGTCGCCCAGCGGTTTGTCGCTGGCGAGCAACGCCGCGGCGAGAGCATCGGCATCACGCAGGGACAGGTTGAAACCCTGCCCTGCAATCGGATGCAAACTGTGCGCGGCGTTGCCAAGTACGGCCAGATGCGAGCGCACCTGCTCTTCGGCTTCGACCAGCGACAGCGGATACAAATGCCGCGCCCCCACCTGTTTCAGCGTGCCGAGACGGTAACCGAACACGCCCTGCAATTCGCTGAGGAAATCGCGCTCGCTCAAATCGGCCAAGCGTTGCGCATCCATGCCCAGACGAGTCCAGACCAATGCGCAACGGTTATCCGGCAGCGGCAGCAACGCCATCGGGCCCTCGTCGGTGAAACGCTCGAACGCCATGCCGTTGTGCGCTTCGCTCGGGGTGATGTTGGCGATCAGCGCACTCTGGTTATACGGACGCTTGCGCACGTTGATGCCCAACTGCTCGCGTAATCCGGAGCGCCCGCCATCGGCCAGCACCGCGAGGTCGCACTCAATGGTGGTTTCATCATTAAGGGTCAGGCGATAGCCGTCGGACAACGGCTCCATGCGCGTGACTTCCGCCGGGCAACGCCAGCTGATCACATCCTTGTCGACGTGGTGCCACAGGCATTGGCCGAGCCAGGCGTTTTCCACCACGTAACCGAGCGCCGGCACACCTTCTTCCATCGCCGACAACCGCGCGGTGGAGAAGCGGCCACGATCGGACACATGGATCTGTTTGATCGGCTCGGCGCGACGGGAGATTTCCTGCCACACGCCCAGCCGTTGATAAATTTGTCGTGCGCCGAAGGACAGCGCCGAGGAACGTGCATCGTAGCTCGGCTGCCAACTGTCGCCAGGCGCGAACGGTTCGATCAGCACGATTTTCCAGCCGCGCGCCTTGGCCCCGGCCTGCAGCGCCAATGCCAGACTGGCGCCGACCAGGCCGCCACCGATGATTGCCAGATTGACTCGACTCATGCCGCGTGTGTCCGTGCTTGCGCCATCAGCGCTTCGATGTCGGCGACGGTTTTCGGTACGCCGTTGGTGAGGATTTCACAGCCGGTCTTGGTCACTACCACGTCATCCTCGATGCGCACGCCAATGCCGCGCCATTTTTTCGCTACGTTCTGATTGTCCGGGGCGATGTAGATACCCGGCTCCACGGTGAGCGCCATGCCGACTTCCAGCACGCGCCATTCGCCGCCGACCTTATACTCGCCGACGTCGTGTACATCCATCCCCAGCCAGTGGCCGGCGCGGTGCATGTAAAACGCTTTATAAGCCTCAGTCGCGATCAATTCGTCGACATCGCCCTGCAACAGGCCCAGCTTCACCAAACCTGCGGTGATGACTCGAACCGTGGCTTCGTGCGCCTGATTCCAGTGCTTGTTCGGGGCAATTTCAGCGAACGCGGCTTCCTGCGAGGCGAGTACCAATTCGTAGATCGCTTTCTGCTCGGGCGAAAACTTGCCGTTGACCGGCCAGGTGCGGGTGATGTCGCTGGCGTAGCAGTCGATTTCGCAACCGGCGTCGATCAGCACCATATCTCCGTCCCTGAGCAGCGCGTCATTTTGCTGATAATGCAGGATGCAGCTATTGCGCCCGGCGGCAACGATCGAACCGTAGGCCGGCATCTTCGCCCCGCCCTTGCGGAATTCGTAATCGAGCTCGGCTTCGAGGCTGTACTCGTAGAGCCCGGCGCGGCTGGCCTGCATCGCGCGGATGTGGGCCTGGGCCGAGATCCGTGCGGCTTCGCGCATCACCTTCACTTCTGCCGCCGATTTATACAGGCGCATGTCGTGCAGCAGGTGATCCAAGGCAACGAATTCGTTCGGGGGCTGGGCGCCGAGGTGCGCTTTAGAGCGGATCACGTTGATCCAGTCCATCAGGTGTCGGTCAAATTCGGGGTTACTGCCCATCGCCGAATACACCCGGTCGCGACCTTCGATCAGGCCCGGGAGAATGTCGTCGATGTCGGTAATGGGGAAGGCGTCGTCGGCGCCGAAGTCGCGTATCGCGCCTTCCTGGCCGGCGCGCAAGCCGTCCCACATTTCGCGTTCGGCGTTGCGTTCACGGCAAAACAAAACATATTCGCCATGCTCGCGGCCGGGCATCAGGACGATGACGGCTTGCGGCTCGGGAAAACCGCTGAGGTACTGAAAGTCGCTGTCCTGGCGGTAGACGTGCTCGACGTCGCGGTTGCGGATGGCCACCGCGGCGGCGGGCAGAATTGCGATGCTGTTGGGTTCCATCTGCGCCATCAGGGCCTTGCGGCGACGGCTGTATTCCGCTTTCGGGATATGGGTCATGGGCAGATGGCTTTCCCTGGCTCGCGATTAATGCAGCGACGGCTTGGCGGCTGGCGGCACGTCGGCTTTTTTGGTTTCCGTGAACAGCAGCAGCGGCGCGACGCGCAGGTACTCCATGACTTCCATGTAGTCGGTCTCGCCGTCTTCGGATTCTTCCAGGGCATCTTGCACCTGGGAAATGGCGGCCAGATCCTGCAACACTTCGGTGGCTTCAGTGCTGAGCATGCTGCTGTCGCGGCAGTTCAGGCCGAAACCGCTGAGGAAGCCCTGGCACCATTCGCCCAGTGCGGCGGCACGCTCAGCCAGTGGCGCGTCATCGGTCGGCAGCAGCAGGACGACAGTGACGTCGTCGCCGGTCAGCTCACCCTTGACCATCTCTTGCAGACCGATCAGGGCGTTGCGGATGTTGTCCTGGGGCTCGCTTTCGAGCAGCTCGGCGGCATCGATCAGCCACTCGTCGGCGTTGAAGCCGGCACCGGCGCAACTGCGCCCGAGCAGCAAGCCGTGCAGTTCGGCAGGCGAGACGTTATGGCCGCTGGAGGTCAGCAGGGTGGCAAAGGCTTGGTACGGGGAATTCGCAATGGTCATGGGCAGCTAGGCGCCAGACGGCGCTATGTCTAGAATGGAGGCCTTGTATCCTACATCGACAGACTCGCCAAGACTATTAAAGGCTGTCCGCCAGCTAACCCATCAGACAGTGAATCCAATGGAAGACAACGACCTGCAAGCGCTGATGGCCAGACTCGAACTGCTGATTGGCCGAGTCGAGCAACTAAAGAGTCAAAACGCACTCTTACTAGCTCAGGAAAAGACCTGGCGCGAGGAACGCGCGCACCTCATTGAAAAAAACGAAATCGCCCGGCGTAAGGTCGAATCGATGATTTCGCGCCTCAAGGCCCTGGAGCAAGACTCATGAGTTCAAGCAATAGCGTTACCGTGCAGATCCTCGATAAAGAATATTCGATCATTTGCCCGCAGGAAGAGCGCAGCAATCTGGTGAGCGCCGCACGCTACCTGGACGGCAAGATGCGCGAGATCCGCAGCAGCGGCAAAGTCATCGGTGCCGACCGCATTGCTGTGATGGCCGCACTGAACATCACCCACGATCTCTTGCACAAAGAAGAGCGTCCGGACATTCAAGCCAGCGGCTCGACCCGTGAGCAGGTGCGTGACTTGCTCGATCGTGTCGATCTGGTCCTGGCCGACGATCCGGACATCAGCAAGGGCTGATTCGCCCGTCCGCTTGAGGTATACTCGCGGCACTCCCTGGGGTGCTTGCCAGTTGACGATGTCCCTGAGCCGATTCGCACTACCCTGGAAGTTGCACGTTGGGCTGGTGTGCATGTCCGCCAGACGGAAAGCCTTAAAGTCTACTGCATCTTCCACCTTGAACTTTCGGGTTCAAGGGCTAAGTTGACAGCGGTTCATCCGGGGAGCCTGATTCGAATCCGATGTCGGTGAATGCCGACATCGGATTTTTTATGCGTACGTTTTCGTCCAACCTGCCGAAGCCGAACCATGACCGAACTCGCGCTGCTGCCCCGCCCGCAACTCCGCCGCCTGCTGCGCAAGGCGCGCCGCGCACTGACTGCTGCTGAACAACGCCAGGCTGCCAAAGGCTTGTTCCGGCAATTGGCGCAAGACCCGCACTTTCGCCGGGCAAAACACATCTCCCTGTACCTGCCCACCGACGGTGAAATCGATCCGCGTCTGCTGCTGCGTGAAGCACAGCGCCGGGGCAAGGCCACGTACCTGCCGGTGCTCAGCGCCTGGCCGCGAACCAAAATGGTGTTCCAGCGCATCCGGCCCGGCGAAAAACTCAAACCCAACCGTTTCCGCATTCTTGAGCCGCGCGCCAATCTGGCTCGCCAGCGCAAGATCTGGACACTGGATCTGGTGTTGTTGCCACTGGTGGGATTTGACGACGTCGGCGGACGTCTGGGGATGGGCGGCGGCTTCTATGATCGCAGCCTGGCGTATCTGGCGCGGCGCAAGAACTGGCGCAAGCCGACATTATTGGGTCTGGCCCATGAATGTCAGAAGGTCGAACGGCTGGCGCAGGCGAGTTGGGATGTACCGTTGCAAGGCACGGTCACTGATAAGGCGTGGTATTTCGTAGACTGAACGCCGCAGATCAGCGGCGTCGAGGAGGCAGTTTCAGCGCTTGAAGGCTGTCGACTGTTGAACCTGTTGCGCGATTTCAATCGGTGCGTCGGCCTTGTTGGCCCACAGGCTTTGCGCGTAACCGGTGGTCACAACGCCCAAACCAAACAAAATAACCAAAACCCAAAGCAAATCCGGTTTGCGTTTCATCGATTGCCCCCCTCAAGGCACATCATCACGATGACAGCAGCGGTTTCCATTCGTAGGCCGTGCAGCAGCGTCAAGCTTTAAAGGCCGGCATTTTGCGACAACGAGAACCTGTGCGCAAACGCTGACGTCAACCGACTGTCGGTTTGTCATAAAATTGCCCGACAACTTGCCCAAAGAACGCTCCAGGAGCAAAAACCATGGCCTATTGGCTGATGAAATCCGAACCTGACGAACTCTCGATCAAAGGCCTGGAGAAACTCGGCAAAGCGCGCTGGGACGGGGTTCGCAACTATCAGGCTCGCAACTTCCTGCGCGCGATGGCGGTGGGGGATGAGTTCTTTTTCTACCATTCCAGCTGCCCGGAGCCGGGAATTGCCGGGATCGGAAAAATAATCGAGGCGGCGTATCCGGATCCGACGGCGCTCGACCCTGAAAGTCATTATTTCGATCCGAAGGCCACGGCGGAGAAAAACGCCTGGAGTGCAATCGACGTGGCGCACGTCGAAACCTTTGCGCGGGTGTTGAAACTCGATTATCTGAAGCAGCAGCCGGCGCTGGCCGAGATGCCACTGGTACAAAAAGGCAGTCGCCTGTCAGTGATGCCCGTCACCGCCGAGCAGTGGGCCGCTGTGCACGGCTTGCGCTGAGAACCGCTCGGTCACGCAGTGGGCCCAGACAAAAGGGTCTAGGCTTGCCGCTCATTTGATTGACATCAAGCGCCCCCAGCGCTTGAACCGTCAGACTGGACGCCACAGCCGCAGGATGCCCCCATGTCGACGCACAGCCGTTCCTCACTTCTATTTGCCGGATCGCTTATTGCACTAATGCTGGCCGCTGGCGGCTTCGGTTACTGGAAGTCGCTCAGTAGCCGTCTGCCCGAGGGCCTGTCGGCCGGCAACGGACGACTCGAGGCCACCGAAGTGCAGATCGCCAGCAAGACACCCGGTCGCCTGGCCGAAGTGCTGGTCGATGAAGGTGACAAGGTCACTAAAGGGCAATTGCTCGCGCGCATGGACACCCGCACCCTTGAAGCCCAACGCAACCAGGCCGAAGCCGAAGTCTTGCGCGCCCGGGAAAACCTCAACGCCGCTCAGGCCAACGTGCAGTTGCGTCAGAGTGAGCTATTGCTGGCCCAGCAAGAACTCGGCCGATCGCAGTCGCTGTTCAAGCACGGCTTCGTCAGCGCCCAGGCCATCGACCAATTGCAGTCGCGCATGGGCACCGGCAACGCTGCGGTGACGGCGGCCCGCGCCCAAGTGTCGGCGGTCAGTGCAGCGATCGGCGCAGCGCAGGCGCAGGTCGCGCAACTGACCAGCGAAATCGACGACAGCAGCCTGCGCGCGCCGATTGATGGCGTGATCCAGTTACGCATGGCCGAACCCGGCGAAGTACTGGGTGCCGGCGGCCGCGTCCTGCTGCTGATCGATCCCAATGATCAGTACATGAACCTCTACCTGTCCGCCTCCGTGGCCGGGCGGCTGGCGGTGGGCGATGAGGCGCGGGTGCTGCTCGATGCCCTGCCCGAGAAACCCTTGCCGGCAAAAATCAGTTTCGTCGCCGGCAAATCCCAGTTCACCCCCAAGGAAGTCGAAACCCGCGACGAGCGGCAAAAACTGGTGTTCCGCGTCAAGCTGCGCCTGACCCAACCCAGCGCCGTGCCGCAAGCCAAGCCCGGCATGCCCGGTGCCGGGTATGTGCGCACCGCGCCGATCGCCTGGCCGGCCAATCTGCAATGAGCAATCTCGCGGTTCAGGCGAACGGCATCGCGCACCGCTACGGCAAACAGCAAGCCCTGAGCGAGATCACGTTCAGCCTGCCCGCCGGCACCCGCTGCGGGCTGATCGGCCCCGATGGCGCCGGCAAGTCCAGCCTGCTGGGGCTTATCGCCGGGGTGAAGGCCCTGCAACAAGGGCAGTTGGACGTCCTCGGTGGGCCCATTGAGCAGCGCCGCCACCGCGACACGTTGTATGCACGCATCGCCTTCATGCCTCAGGGATTGGGCGGCAATCTGTATCCCGAGCTGTCGATCCGCGAAAACATCCAGTTCTTTGCCACGCTGTTCGGTCTGTCGAAAGCCGACAGCGAACAACGCATGCACAACCTGCTGCTCGCCACTGATCTGTTGAAGTTCGCTGAGCGCCCCGCCGGCAAGTTGTCCGGCGGCATGAAACAGAAACTGGGGCTGTGCTGCGCGCTGATCCATGAGCCGGACCTGCTGATCCTCGACGAGCCAACCACCGGCGTCGACCCGCTGTCACGCCGGCGTTTCTGGGAGTTGATCGACGACGTACGGCGCCAGCGCCAGCAACTGACCCTGCTGGTCGCCACCGCTTATATGGAGGAAGCCGAACAGTTCGAGCATTGCCTGATGCTCGACAACGGCAAGTTGATCGCCACCGGCTTGAGCCGTGAACTGGCGGCTGTCACCCCCAGCGGCAAACTCGATGAGGCCTTCACGCATTTCCAGGGTGACAGCCAGCATGACGCACAGCCGCTGGTGATTCCGCCACGTAGCGGTGGCAGCAGCGACATCGCCATCGAGGCCCACGACCTGACGCTGCGTTTCGGCGACTTCACCGCCGTGGATCACGTCAGCTTCGCCATCGGGCGCGGCGAGATTTTCGGTTTTCTCGGCTCCAACGGTTGCGGCAAGACCACCACCATGAAAGTCCTCACCGGGCTGATGCCCGCCAGCGAGGGCAGTGCGACGCTGCTCGGCAACCCGGTAGACGCCAAGGATCTGGCCACGCGCAAGCGGGTCGGCTTCATGTCCCAGAGTTTTTCGCTGTATGGCGAGCTCAGCGTGCGGCAGAACCTTGAGCTGCACGCCCGGCTGTTCGACTTGCCCAAAGCCGAGAGCGCGCAACGCATCGATGCATTGATTCAGCGCTTCAATCTGCTCAGCGTCGCCGATCAGCCGTCCGGGGCCTTGCCTCTCGGACTGCGCCAGCGTCTGTCGCTGGCGGTGGCGGTGTTGCACCGCCCGGAAGTGCTGATCCTCGACGAGCCGACTTCCGGCGTCGACCCGGCAGCCCGCGATGATTTCTGGCGGCTGTTGATCGAACTCTCCCGCGAGCAAGGCGTGACGATTTTCCTCTCCACCCACTTCATGAACGAAGCCCAGCGCTGCGACCGCATCTCGCTGATGCACGCTGGCAAAGTCCTGGCGTGCGACACCCCGGCGGCGCTGCAACGTCAGTTCGGTGGAGAAACGCTGGAAGCCGCTTTCGTGACGTGCCTGGAACAGGCCCAGGGCACTGCCCAATCGCCGCCCACGAGTGAATCGCCGACAGCGCCAGCGGCTAACCCGCCACCGCTCAAGCAGCGCGGTTTCAGCCTCGGTCGCCTGCTGGCAGTGGCCCGTCGCGAAGGCAAGGAGCTGCTGCGCGACAAAGTGCGCATGGCCTTTGCGCTGGCTGGGGCGATTTTCATGATGGTGATTTTCGGCTACGGGATTTCCCTGGACGTGGAAAACCTCGCGTTCGCCGTTTACGACCAGGATCAGACACCGCAGAGCCGAACTTATCTGGAAGCCTTTCGCGGCTCCCGTTATTTCGACGAACAACCGGCCATCCATGACGCTCAAGAACTGCATCGACGCCTGCAACGTTCGGAAATCAAACTGGCGCTGGAGATTCCCCCCGGGTTCGGCCGCGATCTGTACGCCGGGCGACAACCCGCCGTGGCGGCCTGGCTCGATGGCGGCATGCCGTTTCGCGCCGAAACCAGCCGCAATTACGTCGAAGCCGTCCATTTGGCCAATCTTCAACAGTTGGCCGAGCAGAGCAGCCCCGCCATCAACCATCAGGCGGGCGCCAGCCTGCAAACGCGCTTTCGCTACAACCAGGATGTGGTCAGCGTCAACGCGATTGGCCCCGGAGTGATGGCGCTGATTCTGGCGTTCATTCCGGCGATGCTGACCGCGCTCGGCATCGTGCGCGAAAAGGAACTGGGTTCTATCACCAACTTCTACGCCACGCCCCTGACTCGTCTGGAGTTTCTGCTGGGTAAACAAGCGCCGTACCTGCTGGTCAGTCTGATCAACCTTGCGCTGCTGGTGGCGATGAACCGCTGGCTGTTCGGCGTACCGTTCAAGGGCAGCCTGCTGACGCTGGCATTCGGCGGCCTGCTCTATGTGCTGGCGACCACCAGCATGGGCCTGCTGATCTCGGCGTTCACCCGTACGCAAATCGCTGCGATCCTCGGCACCATGATCATTACCAGCCTGCCCACCATCCAGTTCTCCGGGCTGATTGTGCCGCGCTCCTCTTTGGAAGGGGCCGCAGCGGTGATGGGCATGCTGTTTCCGGCGGGGCATTTCCTCGACATCGCCGTCGGTACCTTCACCAAAGCGCTGGACTTGCGGCAGCTGTGGCCGCAGTGCCTCGCGCTGTTCGGGTTCTTTGTCGGGTTCACCGGGCTGAGCCTGGTCATGCTGAAAAAGCAGGAGGCCTGATGCACAAGTTCGCGCACATCCTGCGCCTGGGACTCAAGGAGCTGACCAGCCTGCGCCACGACAGCGTGTTGCTGCTGTTCCTGTTCTACGCCTTTACCGTGGCGATCTACATGCCCGCCGCCGGTTCGGTGATCGGCGTGCACAACGCCAGCGTGGCGATCGTCGACGAAGACCACAGCGCCCTCTCGCGCCAGTTGGCCCAGGCCCTGCAACCTCCAGAGTTCCAGACACCTGTGCTGTTGCCTTACGCGCAACTGGACCAGGTCATGGACAGCGGCCAATACACCTTCGTGATCAATATACCGGCGCGTTTTCAGACCGATCTGCTCGCGGCGCGACAACCGGCCATTCAAGTCAACGTCGATGCCACCGCGATGAGCCAGGCGTTCATGGGCGCCGGCTACATCGGCCGGATCTTCCAGCGCGAGCTGCAGGCCTATGGCGGCCAGAGCGATGCCGCGAGCAAGGCGCCAGTGCAACTGACTACCCGCGCCCTGTTCAACACTAATCTGGAGGGGGGCTGGTTTCTGGCGGTGATTCAGATCGTCAACAACATCACCATTCTGGCGATCATCCTGACCGGCACGGCGCTGCTGCGTGAACGCGAACACGGCACGCTCGACCATTTGCTGGTGCTGCCGCTGACGGCGCTGGAAATCATGCTGGCGAAAATCTGGAGCAACCTGCTGGTGGTGGTGCTGTGCACCTGGCTGTCACTGGAGGTGGTGGTCAAAGGCGCGCTCGGCGTGCCGTTGTCCGGCTCGATGAGCCTGTTTTTACTGGTGACGGCGGTTTATCTGTTTGCCAGTACCGCACTGGGGATCTTTCTGGCGACCCTGGCGCGCTCGACGCCGCAGTTCGGCCTGCTGGCCATTCCGGTGATCATCCCGATGTTGCTGCTGTCCGGCGGCAGTACGCCGCTGGACAGCATGCCGCAATGGCTGCAGTGGGTCATGCAAGGCTCACCGTCCACGCATTTTGTCAGCCTCAGCGCCGCGATTCTGTTTCGCGACGCCGGGCTGAGCGTGGTCTGGCCGGACTTGCTGGCGCTGACGGCCATCGGCCTGCTGTTCTTCGTCATTGCCCTGGCGCGCTTTCGCAAAAGCCTGGCGTCCTGAACAGCAGCCAACGCACTTACTGAATGATCAGGTTGTTGAACAACAGATCCTCAACCACCGGCTTGCCAGTTTCGTCATTCATTACTTGCTGCGTTTGTTTCAACGCTTCCTGACGCAACTTTTCCTTGCCCTCGATGCTGCCCATCGCTTCTGTGGTCTGCTGGGAGAACAGCGCCACCAGCTGATTGCGAATCAACGGCTCGTTGGCCTTGACCAGTTTGGTCGACTCTTCACCGGTCACACGCAGCGCCACATCGGCTTTGAACACCTTCAGTTTCGGCGTGCCATCGAGCCCATAGTTACCCACGAACGGCGGGCTCAGGGTGATGTAGTTGACCTTCGGCGCCTCGCCTTCTTTGGCTTCTTCGGCCAGCGCTGCCACAGGCAGAGACAGGGCCAGCAACAACATGATCCACGCTTTCACAATTCGCTCCTTATCCGGTTTACGGCCTAGCATAACGACCCGCCGCGCAAGCACAAGCTTATGGCTGGCTATCAGGGCCGGGTATGCTCGTTGACCCGTTGACTGACACACCTACACTTATCGGCCATCACTCCCAAAGGAATAGCCCTGATGAAAGCCGTGCTGTGCAAAGCCTTCGGCCCTGCCGAATCGCTGGTGCTGGAAGACGTCGCCAGTCCTGTCGCCAAGAAGAACGAAATCCTGCTGGACGTGCACGCCGCCGGGGTCAACTTCCCGGACACGCTGATCATTGAGGGCAAATACCAATTCAAGCCGCCCTTCCCGTTTTCGCCAGGTGGTGAAGCGGCCGGCGTCGTCAGCGCCGTCGGCGAAAAGGTCAGTCATCTGAAAGTCGGCGATCGGGTCATGGCCCTTACCGGATGGGGCAGCTTCGCCGAGCAGGTCGCGGTGCCAGGCTATAACGTGCTGCCGATTCCGCCGTCGATGGACTTCAACATCGCCGCTGCATTCAGCATGACCTACGGCACCTCGATGCACGCCCTCAAGCAACGCGCCAACCTTCAGCCCGGCGAAACCCTGCTGGTGCTGGGTGCTTCCGGCGGTGTCGGACTGGCAGCCGTGGAAATCGGTAAAGCCATGGGCGCGCGGGTCATCGCCGCGGCCAGCAGCACGGAAAAACTCGCCGTGGCCAAGGCTGCCGGCGCCGATGAACTGATCAACTACAGCGAAACCAACTTAAAGGAAGAAATCAAACGCCTCACCGACGGCCAGGGTGCCGACGTGATCTACGACCCGGTCGGCGGCGATCTCTTCGACCAAGCCATCCGCGCCATCGCCTGGAACGGACGCCTGCTGGTAGTCGGTTTTGCCAGCGGACGCATTCCCGAGTTGCCCGTCAACCTCGCCCTGCTCAAGGGTGCCGCGGTACTCGGCGTGTTCTGGGGCTCCTTCGCTCAGCGCCAACCGCAGGACAACGCGGCGAACTTCCAGCAACTGTTCGGCTGGTTTGCCGAGGGCAAGTTGAAACCGCTGGTGTCGCAGGTCTATCCGCTGAGCAATGCGGCGCAAGCGATCAATGATCTTGGCCAGCGCAAGGCTGTGGGCAAGGTTGTGGTGCAGGTGCGCTGAAATCGGGAAGAACTTTTAACTGCCGGGCGATCCCGCAAAATCGCCCGGCAACAGCTGTTCCTGAATCTTCTGACTACGTGACTCGATGAGTTTGCCGTTGTCATCAAAGCGTAGAACGATGAGCCAATCGTAAACATCCGCAGGCCATTTCGGCATACCGATCAGGGCGGGGCCATCGCCGCCGAACGCCGCTATCAGCTTATTGATGTGCCCGTGGTGCCAGGCGATGAGCAGTGTTTGCGCCTGATTTTTCTCGCGCAGCAGACTCACCAATTTATCGACTTTGCTATTGGCACAGGGTTGTTCGATTGGCAGTTGCAGGCGTAGGGACAGCGGGATCAGTGTTTGCCGAGGCCGGATACTTTCGGCGCTGTCTGCGGTCGCAATCAGCCGCTGCGGTGTTAGGGGCTGACCATCCAGTTTCAGCGGGGTGAAATAGTCGGCGTACGCCGCGGCGCGCTGTTCGCCTCGGGCATTGAGCTCCCTGCCCACGTCGGGTTTTTCCGCATGACGAACGATCAACACCGTGACATTGCGCAAGCCCGGAGCCGCAGAGCTCTGAACAACACTCAACGCCAGTACTGAAGCCGCAACGACGGCCACCATCAACAACCTCGGCAATAACCTGCGGACCTTCGGAGCCATCGTTTATCTCTGCTGAATCAGGCGGGACTATTGAGCCGAGTCTAAGACACAACCCTTCAATCGCGACAAAAACGCCCCGTTCTTACAGCTGAGCGACAGGTTCGTAAAGGAATGTGCGATTTCCAACATTTCCCCTTTTTGGTGGATGCGAACCAGTGCTATTTTCGGTAACGAAACTGTAACATTCGCATCCGCAGTCAAAACAAGAAATCTGGAGCTCTTGAATGTTTGCTTTCTTTCGTCCTGCCGCACATCAGGCTCCATTGCCTGAAGAAAAAATAGACAGCACCTACCGACGCCTGCGCTGGCAGATCTTCGCTGGCATTTTCATTGGCTACGCGGGTTATTACCTGCTGCGCAAAAACTTTTCCCTGGCCATGCCGTACCTGATCGACGAGGGCTACAGCCGTGGCGATCTGGGTCTGGCGATGTCGGCCATCGCCATTTCCTACGGTCTTTCCAAGTTCCTCATGGGCCTGGTGTCCGACCGCTCCAACCCACGTTTCTTCTTGCCTTTCGGCCTGCTGGTATCGGCTGGGGTGATGTTCGTGTTCGGTTTCGCGCCGTGGGCGACGTCCAGCGTGACCATGATGTTTATTCTGTTGTTCATCAACGGCTGGGCACAGGGCATGGGTTGGCCGCCGAGCGGGCGAACCATGGTGCACTGGTGGTCGCAGAAAGAACGCGGCGGCGTGGTCTCGGTGTGGAACGTGGCGCACAACGTCGGTGGTGGTCTGATCGGCCCGCTGTTCCTGCTCGGCATGGGCCTGTTCAACGACTGGCACGCGGCGTTCTACGTGCCGGCAGCTGTGGCTCTGGCCGTGGCGGTTTTCGCCTTCATGACCATGCGCGACACTCCGCAATCGGTGGGCCTGCCGCCAATCGAGCAGTACAAGAACGACTACCCGGAAGGCTACGACGCCAGCCACGAAGACGAATTCAGCGCCAAGGAAATCTTCGTCAAATACGTGCTGCGCAACAAAATGCTCTGGTACATCGCCATGGCCAACGTCTTCGTCTACCTGCTGCGCTACGGCGTACTGGATTGGGCGCCGACGTACCTCAAGGAAGCCAAGGGCTTCACCGTGGATAAAACCTCGTGGGCCTACTTCTTCTACGAATGGGCAGGGATCCCGGGCACGCTGCTGTGCGGCTGGATGTCGGACAAGATCTTCCGTGGCAACCGTGGCCTGACCGGCATGGTGTTCATGGCACTGGTGACCGTGGCAACGCTGGTTTACTGGCTCAACCCGGCCGGCAACCCGACTGTGGACATGATCGCGCTGGTCTCCATCGGCTTCCTGATCTACGGCCCGGTGATGCTGATCGGCCTGCAGGCGCTGGAACTGGCGCCGAAGAAAGCCGCGGGTACCGCTGCGGGTTTCACCGGTCTGTTCGGTTATCTGGGTGGTTCGGTCGCGGCCAGTGCGGCGATGGGCTACACCGTCGACCATTTCGGCTGGGACGGCGGTTTTGTCCTGCTGGTGAGCGCGTGCCTGCTGGCGATGGCCTTCCTGGCCCCGACGCTATGGCACAAGCAAGTTGCCAGTCAGAGCCGCGAAGCGGTCGCTTGATCGACCTGTGATTTACAACGCTTGAGCCGCGCCTCCAGATTTCGGTCTGGCATGGCGTGGCTGCGCAGGGCGTGGGCGGTCTGCTCGACATAATCGCGAGTGGTTCCGTAACGCCCGCAAGCGCTTGCGAACACCTGGCTCAGCACGTGATCCGGCAAGTTGCCGGCATAGCTGGGCAGGTGTCGCTCCAAAACAAATCCTAATGCCTGAACCTGACTGCCATCTTCGAGCCGGCAGTTGAGCCAGTGTGGCCGATAGGACGGGAACGGCATCTCGCGCTTCCACAGTGCATACAGCGCACTGTCCAGATCGTCTTCGGGCAAGCGATAAGCAAATCCACTGCACGAACCGCCACGATCCAGACCGAACACCAGCCCCGGCATTTCCGGGGTGCCGCGATGTTCGTGCGACCACAGGTACAACCCACGATGATAGCCGTGCACGCGACCGCGCATGCGCTGCGCCGAATTGCATTCCGGCCGCCAGATCAGCGAACCGTAGGCGAACAGCCACACCGGCCCGCCCTTGTGGCGCGCCATGGTCGATTGCATGGAAGCGAGAAGTTGTTCGTGCGTCAGCTGCGGCCCAAGATCGAGCCGCGGAGGGTAAGCCAGGTTCAGAAAAGCGTTTTCAATGGCACTCATGGCGAATAGCGTTCAGCTCCCCGCGGGTGAAGAATTACTTAATAGAACGCACCGCTGTAACAATAAGGCACATATGTTTTAAGGCAATTTAGGTGCCATGGCACACTTCTTAATAGATTGCCTGATTGATATATAACCTAGCGGTATTTACCCAATTATATAAATACCGATCGGCTATATAGTGAGTTATAACGATTTACCCGCACGGCTCAAGAGCGCGGGGCATACGCGAACACATCGGCGCGCATTTGATGAGCATCCATCCCCGCTTCGACCAGCGCGTCCAGCGTCCCGTAGACCATGGCCGGCGAGCCGCTGGCGTAGACGTGAAGGGACTTGAGATCGGTAAAGTCTTCACAGACCGCCTCGTGCAGCATTCCGCAGCGGCCTTCCCAGCCACATTGGTCGCTGACGACTTTGTGCAGGAACAGATTGGGCAGCTTCACCCATTCGTCCCAATGTTCGATCTCATAGAAATCTTCCGGCCGACGCACGCCCCAGTACAGATGCACCGGGTGCTTGAAGCCGTTGGCGCGGCAATGTTCGATCAGGCTATGGATCTGGCCCATTCCTGTGCCGGCGGCAACCAACACCAGCGGCCCGTCCGGCAGCTCGGCGAGGTGAGTGTCACCGAATGGCAGTTCGACGCGCACCATTGCGTTGCGTTGCAGCTGTTCGATCAGGCTCAACGCACTGGCTTCGCGCGCCAGCACGTGGATTTCCAGGTCGCGCCCACCGTGCGGTGCCGAGGCCATGGAAAAAGCTGACTTCTCGCCGCTCTCGCGCTCGATCATCAAATATTGTCCGGCGTGATAGCGCGGTGGCTTGCCGGCCGGCGCACGCAGACGCACACGCCAGGTGTCGCCGCCGACGTCGCGGCATTCGATGACCTGACACGACAGGCTACGCACCGGCAGTTCTCCCAGCGCAAGCACGCCATCCCACAGCACGATGCAGTCTTCCAGCGGCTCGGCTATGCAAGTGTAGAACTCACCGTGATCGCGCACCGTGCCGGCCTGTTCGACCCGGCCTTCCACCAGCAGCGCCGCACACACGTGGCAGTTGCCGTTGCGGCAGCTTTGCGGGCAATCGTAGCCCAGGCGCCGCGCACCATCGAGAATCCGCTCACCGGGCTGTATCTCAAGTACCGCTCCGGAAGGCTGCAGGGTTACACGCATCAATCTATTCCTAATTGATTCCAGATGGCATCGATCCGCTGGGTGACAGCGTCGTCCTTGACAATCACACGGCCCCACTCGCGAGTGGTTTCGCCCGGCCACTTGTGGGTGGCATCGAGCCCCATCTTCGAACCCAGGCCTGAAATCGGCGAGGCGAAGTCGAGGTAGTCGATCGGCGTGTTATCGATCATCACCGTGTCGCGCTTGGGATCCATGCGCGTGGTGATGGCCCAGATCACGTCGTTCCAGTCGCGGGCGTTGATATCGTCGTCAGTGACGATAACGAATTTGGTGTACATGAACTGTCGCAAAAACGACCAGACACCCAGCATCACGCGCTTGGCGTGGCCCGGATACGACTTCTTCATGGTCACGATGGCCATGCGGTACGAGCAGCCTTCCGGCGGCAGGTAGAAGTCGGTGATTTCCGGAAACTGCTTCTGAAGGATCGGCACGAACACTTCGTTCAGTGCCACGCCGAGGATCGCTGGCTCATCCGGCGGACGGCCGGTGTAAGTGCTGTGGTAGATCGGTTTGATCCGGTGGGTGATGCGCTCGACGGTGAACACCGAGAAGCTGTCGACTTCGTTGTAGTAACCGGTGTGGTCGCCGTACGGGCCTTCATCTGCCATTTCGCCCGGATGAATCACGCCTTCAAGGATGATTTCGGCAGTGGCCGGCACTTGCAGGTCGTTGCCACGGCACTTGACCAGTTCGGTGCGGTTGCCGCGCAAGAGGCCGGCGAACGCGTACTCGGAGAGGCTGTCCGGCACTGGCGTCACGGCGCCGAGGATGGTCGCCGGGTCAGCACCGAGGGCCACCGACACAGGGAACGGCTGGCCTGGATGCTTCTCGCACCACTCGCGATAATCCAGAGCGCCACCACGGTGGCTGAGCCAGCGCATGATGACTTTGTTGCGGCCGATCACCTGCTGACGGTAGATGCCCAGGTTCTGACGGTCCTTGTTCGGGCCTTTGGTGACGGTCAGGCCCCAGGTGATCAGTGGGCCGACGTCGCCGGGCCAGCAGGTTTGCACCGGCAGCATCGCCAGATCGACGTCATCGCCTTCGATGACCACTTCCTGGCACACCGCGTCTTTGACGACTTTCGGTGCCATGGCAATGATCTTGCGGAAGATCGGCAGTTTCGACCACGCGTCTTTCAAGCCCTTCGGCGGTTCCGGCTCCTTGAGGAAAGCCAGCAGCTTGCCGATTTCGCGCAGTTCGCTGACCGACTCGGCGCCCATGCCCATGGCCACCCGCTCGGGGGTGCCGAACAGGTTGCCGAGCACGGGGATGTCGTAGCCCGTCGGCTTCTCGAACAGCAGCGCCGGGCCTTTGGCCCGCAGCGTGCGGTCGCACACCTCAGTCATCTCCAGCACCGGCGAGACGGGAATCTGGATGCGTTTCAACTCTCCGCGCTGCTCAAGCTGCTGCACGAAATCCCGAAGATCCTTGAATTTCATTGACGATGGCACCCTCAAAATAGGCGTACATCCTACCTGCTCTGACGGGCAAACAGCAGCCCGTCAGCGCCTGGCATCGCTCAATTTTGGTTCGTACCCAGCAGCAACGGCGCAAACAGCGGGCTCAGTCTGGCGCTGCCCACGTCCGAAAGATGATCCGCATCCTTGTACTGCGAGCGGCCATCGACATCGATGGCACACAACCCGTCCTTGCACATCAGCGGCGTCGGGTCGATGACATGCACGCCCGAATCGGCGGCGCTCATCGAGCTGAACAGTGACGTGAAAAACTGCTGTCGCGCCAAGTGCTCCTGAAGCGGGCGGCCAAGGCCCTCCGCCGAGCGACCGATTCGCGCCAGACTGGTCAGACGATCAATGAAGCTCTTGTGTTGCAACGGCACTTCCTTGAACAACCAGACCTGCACACCCGCTGCGCGCAACTCGGACACTTGCGCCTTGATGCCGGCGGCCATGCGCTGCTCTGCCTGGCGTGGGTTGTCTTTGCGATCAAGCAGGAATTGTCTGTCGCCATCGCCATCTTCGCGACCATAAACGTACAGGCTCCAGTTCGCTGCCAGCACCACGTCCTTGATCCCCAGACTGATGACGCGCTCCATGTTGCGCTTATTGAAGTCTTTGCACTGCTGGCGCAGCCTGTCTTCGATAATCGGCGGGCAACCCGTCAAGCTGTACAGCCACGCCGGCTGGACATTACGACCGGTGTTGCCTTCGATGGCCGGCAACAATGCGGCGGCGTGACTGTCGCCCCAGAACAACTTTGTCGCCCCACTCTCCGGATCGCCGCCCACCAGACAGGACTTGGTCAGCGCCTTGTCCGTGCTCAAGTGCATACATTTCGACTGCCCGGCGTTCCACTCCCGGGACTGAGCGTATTCCAGCGCCTTGCCACTCAGACGCTGTGGAACACCGTCTGCCGAGCGAATCGCCGAGCCGGTGATCGCCAGAACGGTGATCGATACCAGACCGCCGATCAACACCGAGTTACGGCTGGCGAATACTCGCTTTTCCCGAAACGGCAGTTCGATATAGCGCAGGCTCAGCCATGCCAGGCCCAGCGCCAGGGCCATCCAGCCCAGCGCCTCCAGAGGCTGGATGCCGTCGATCGAGATCGCATTGGCATACACATAGACCGGCCAATGCCAGAGATAAAGCGAATAGGACAGCAGGCCGATCCACACCAGGACTTGCATACTCAACAGCCGGCCAGTCCATGTCGCGCCCTGCGCCCCTGACCAGATCAGCGCCGTCGTGCCCAATACCGGCAGCAATGCTGCCCAGCCCGGGAACACCGTGGATCGGTCAAAAGTGAAGATCGCCACCAGCACCGCAGCCAATCCGGCCAGGCCGACAGACTGCAGAAGCCATGCGCTTGGGGCCTGCTTCGGCGCAGGCATCACCGCCAGCATGGCGCCGCACAGCAACTCCCAGGCGCGAGTCGGCAGCGAGAAAAACGCGAATTCGGGCCTGCGCTCGATATAGACGATGTTCAGGCCGAACGACACCAGCAGCACGGCGAACAGCATCCAGCGCCAATGCCGGACGTAGCGCATCAGCAACACCATCATCAGCGGGAAGAAGATGTAGTACTGCTCTTCCACCGCCAGCGACCAGGTATGCAGCAGCGGTTTGAGCTCCGACGCCGGCGCAAAGTAGCCGTCTTCACGCATGAACAGGATGTTGGAGATGAACAACGACTGGTAACGAATCGTGCGCCCCAGTTCGGAAAGGTCTTTGGCCGTCAACAACAGCCAACCCAGCGCCAGCGTTACCACGACCACTACGGTCAAGGCGGGCAGGATGCGTCGGGCGCGGCGCCCCCAAAAATCAAGGAAGCTGAAACGCTGCGCACTGATTTCACGGAACAGGATGGTGGTGATGAGAAAGCCGGAAATGACGAAAAAGACGTCAACGCCGACAAAGCCGCCACTGAATGTATTGAAGCCGAAATGAAACAGCAGGACCGGGATGACCGCCAGTGCCCGTAATCCGTCGATATCACGGCGATTGCCAAACGTATGCATGAAAAACCTTTCTTCTTTTGGATACAAAGTCCCTGAAAGCGCGAAAGTTATCAGCAGCGTTCGTTTCAATCCATACACAAATAATTGCGCGCAAAAAAAAACGCCCCTTTCGGGGCGTCCTTTTGAACAGCGCTGGTATTACTTGCGCTTCATCGACAAGAAGAACTCGTCGTTGGTCTTGGTCGTTTTCAGCTTGTCGATCAGGAACTCGATGGCCGCGACTTCGTCCATCGGGTGCAGCAACTTACGCAGAATCCACATACGCTGCAGTTCGTCGTCGGCGGTCAGCAACTCTTCGCGGCGGGTGCCGGAACGGTTGATGTTGATCGCAGGGAACACACGCTTCTCGGCGATCTTGCGATCCAGAGGCAGTTCCATGTTGCCGGTACCCTTGAACTCTTCGTAGATCACTTCGTCCATCTTCGAGCCGGTTTCAACCAGCGCGGTGGCGATAATGGTCAGCGAGCCGCCTTCTTCGATGTTGCGCGCAGCACCGAAGAAACGCTTTGGTTTCTCCAGGGCGTGAGCATCGACACCACCGGTCAATACCTTGCCGGAGCTCGGGATCACGGTGTTGTAGGCACGGGCCAGACGGGTGATGGAGTCAAGCAGGATCACCACGTCTTTCTTGTGTTCGACCAGGCGCTTGGCCTTCTCGATCACCATTTCGGCAACCTGGACGTGACGGGTCGGCGGCTCGTCGAAGGTCGAGGCAACCACTTCGCCGCGCACGGTGCGCTGCATTTCGGTTACTTCTTCCGGACGTTCGTCGATCAGCAATACGATCAGGTGAACTTCAGGGTTGTTACGGGCGATGTTCGCTGCGATGTTCTGCAGCATGATCGTTTTACCGGCTTTCGGCGGTGCAACGATCAGACCGCGCTGGCCTTTGCCGATCGGAGCGCACAGGTCGATAACACGACCGGTCAAGTCTTCGGTGGAACCGTTGCCGGCCTCCATCTTCATGCGCACGGTCGGGAACAGCGGGGTCAGGTTCTCGAAGAGAATCTTGTTTTTCGCGTTCTCTGGGCGATCGAAGTTGATCGTGTCGACCTTGAGCAGAGCGAAATACCGCTCGCCTTCCTTCGGAGGGCGAATCTTGCCAACGATGGTGTCACCGGTGCGCAAGTTGAAGCGGCGGATCTGGCTCGGCGAGACGTAGATATCGTCTGGGCCGGCGAGGTAGGAAGCGTCAGCGGAGCGCAGGAAGCCGAAGCCGTCCTGGAGAATCTCCAGCACGCCATCACCGGAGATTTCCTCGCCGCTTTTAGCGTGCTTTTTCAGCAGGGAGAAAATCACGTCCTGCTTGCGCGAACGGGCCATATTTTCTATGCCCATCTGTTCGGCCAATTCGAGCAGTTCGGTAATCGGCTTTTGCTTGAGTTCAGTCAGATTCATATAGGAATGACGTAATCATTTATGGAGGGGGGAAATTAAGCTTTTGGCTTAATGAGGCCGCGCCGCAGAGAAGGCGACAGGATCGCGTACTTATTCGAAAAGGAGTGCGTCGGCGACGGCTAGCAGGGGGCATTGGAGAAACCAGTGCGGGGCCGAATGTACCACCTGAGTTTCGGAGCGTCTAGCCCTGAATACGCAAAAAGCCCCGCTAATTGCGGGGCTTTTTTTCAGGCACTTTGCTGCGACGCTTAGATGTTGGCGTCGAGGAAAGCAGCCAGTTGCGACTTCGACAGGGCGCCGACTTTGGTCGCTTCAACGTTGCCGTTCTTGAACAGCATGAGCGTCGGGATACCACGTACGCCGTGCTTGGCCGGGGTTTCCTGGTTCTCGTCGATGTTCAGTTTGGCAACGGTCAGCTTGCCTTTGTAAGTCTCGGCAATTTCGTCCAGAACCGGAGCGATCATTTTGCAAGGGCCGCACCATTCAGCCCAGTAGTCGACCAGTACAGCGCCTTCGGCCTTGAGTACGTCGGCTTCGAAGCTAGCGTCGCTAACGTGTTTGATAAGATCGCTGCTCATGGAATTCTCCAGGTTGTAAGCAAAAAAACGTGGCCCATCATATCCGCCCCGCTCCGGTTCAGGAAGCCGCAGATGATTGAGTCTTGCTATGGTGCCTCATGAGTTTGGGTATAGCTCAAGTCAAGCGCTGGCGGGAGCAATGAAGGCGATTCCGGTGCGCAGTGCGGCGTTGCGCACGTGTTCCTGCATGGCTTTTTGCGCTGCACCCGAGGCACGCCGGGCCAGCGCGCGAAGGATCTTGCGATGCTCCTGCCAGGTTTCCATGGCGCGTTCGGCGCGGATGAACGGTAGTTTCTGACTCTCCAGAAAGATCTCGGCGCTGGCGGTAAGGATGCTCAGCATCGCCTGATTACCGCTGGCCAGCAGGATTCGTCGGTGAAATTCGAAATCCAGCTTCGCCGCGGCTTCGAAGTCGGCGCATCGCAATTGCTCGCGCATAGCGGCGACATTGTCTTCCAGCGCATCCAGATCAGATGTGCTCAACGTCACCGCCGCCAGCCCCGCCGCAAAGCCTTCAAGGGCATAGCGTAATTGAAAGATATCCAGCGGCGAGGCCTGCGCCGCGAAGGGCCAGCTCCCGGCACTCTCCCCGCGCGACAACTCCACCGGCGACTGCACGAACACACCCTTGCCCGGCTGAATGCTGACCAGACCCAGCGCGCTCAACGATGACAGCGCCTCACGCAACGACGCCCGGCTGACGCCCAGTTGAAGCGCCAGATCACGTTGCGACGGCAAGGCGTCGCCCGGGCCGAAGCCCTGTTCGGTGATCAATTTGCGGATCGCTTGCAGCGCCACTTCGGGTACGGCGCGGGAGATCGAGTTCATGATTTTCAGACGTACCTGGCCAATGTGCGGCTAGTTGTAAAGCTATTCGCCGAGTCCGGCAAGTCGTGCCCCAGCGGGGTTCGGCGAACGTGACCGATGCGCTATCGCAGTGCGAAAAACAACCTGACTGTTCAGACCAGTAAGACCGAGCAAACCCGCTGAAACTGCGGCGTGCCGGGACGAAAGCTGCGTATTGGCACGGCCCATGCTCTGTCCGATCGCAGAAAATACTTCCCGCCGATCCGGAGATTGTCCATGACCCTGCGTTACAGCGCCCTCCTCGCTTCCCTGTTTGCCGGCCTGTTGTTGTGCCAGGCGCCCGCTCACGCCGACGGTCTCGACGACGTGGTCAAACGCGGCACGCTGAAAGTCGCCGTGCCGCAGGACTTCCCGCCGTTCGGCTCGGTCGGCCCGGACATGAAACCCCGCGGCCTGGACATCGACACGGCGAAACTGCTGGCCGATCAGCTCAAGGTCAAACTCGAACTCACGCCGGTCAACAGCACCAACCGCATCCCTTTTCTGACCACCGGCAAGGTCGATCTGGTGATTTCCAGCCTGGGCAAGAACCCGGAACGCGAGAAAGTCATCGACTTTTCTCGCGCCTACGCACCGTTCTACCTCGCCGTGTTCGGCCCACCAGAGGCGGCGATCACCAGCCTCGACGACCTCAAGGGCAAAACCATCAGCGTCACCCGTGGCGCCATCGAAGACATCGAACTGAGCAAAGTCGCCCCTGAAGGCGTGACCATCAAACGCTTCGAAGACAACAACTCGACCATCGCCGCTTATCTCGCGGGCCAGGTCGACCTGATTGCCAGCGGCAATGTGGTGATGGTCGCAATCAGCGAAAAGAACCCGAAACGGGTACCGGCGCTGAAAGTGAAGCTCAAGGATTCGCCGGTCTACGTTGGCGTGAACAAAAATGAAACGGCGCTGTTGACCAAGGTCAACGACATTCTCAACACCGCCAAGACCGACGGTGCGCTGGAAAAGAACTCGCAGACCTGGCTGAAAGAGCCGCTGCCGGCCGATCTGTGATCGACTGCGCGGGAGAACCTCATGGCTTATCAGTTCGATTTCATGCCGGTGGTGGAAAACACCGACCTGCTGCTACGCGGCGCGCTGTTCACCCTTGAGCTGACAGCCATCGGCGCACTGCTTGGGGTGAGCGTGGGCATTGTCGGGGCGCTGGTACGGGCGTGGAACATCCGTCCGTTCTCGGCGATTTTCGGCGTCTATGTCGAGTTGATCCGCAACACACCGTTTCTGGTGCAGTTGTTTTTCATCTTCTTCGGCCTGCCGTCCCTCGGTGTGCAGATTTCAGAGTGGCAAGCAGCCGTGCTGGCGATGGTCATCAACCTCGGGGCGTATTCGACCGAGATCATTCGCGCCGGCATTCAGGCGATCCCGCGTGGGCAACTGGAAGCCGCAGCGGCACTGGCGATGACGCGCTTCGAAGCGTTCCGCCACGTGGTGCTGCTGCCGGCGCTGGGTAAGGTCTGGCCGGCCCTGAGCAGTCAGATCATCATCGTCATGCTCGGCTCGGCGGTGTGTTCGCAAATCGCCACCGAGGAGCTGAGCTTTGCCGCCAACTTCATTCAGTCGCGCAACTTCCGCGCATTTGAAACCTACGCGCTGACCACGCTGATCTATCTGTGCATGGCGCTGCTGATCCGCCAATTGCTCAATTGGTTCGGCCGTCGCTACATTTCCAGGAGCAGCCAATGAGCGACTTCACGTTCTGGGACATCCTGCGCAACCTGCTCACCGGTCTGCAATGGACACTGGCATTGTCGCTGGTGGCGTTTATTGGCGGCGGCATCGTCGGGCTGCTGATCCTGATCATGCGCATCTCGAAAAACACCTTGTCGAGCAATATCGCCCGCACCTGGATCGAGCTGTTCCAGGGCACGCCGCTGTTGATGCAACTGTTTCTGGTGTTCTTCGGCGTGGCGCTGGCCGGGATCGAGATTTCGCCGTGGATGGCGGCGGCGGTGGCCCTGACCTTGTTCACCAGCGCCTATCTGGCGGAGATCTGGCGCGGCTGCGTCGAGGCGATCCCCAATGGCCAATGGGAAGCCTCATCGAGCCTGGCGCTCAATCCGCTGGAGCAATTGCGCTACGTGATCCTGCCGCAAGCGCTGCGCATTGCCGTGGCGCCGACCGTGGGTTTCTCGGTGCAAGTGGTCAAAGGCACTGCCGTGACCTCAATCATCGGGTTCACCGAACTGACCAAGACCGGCGGCATGCTCGCCAACGCCACGTTCGAACCGTTCATGGTCTACGGCCTCGTTGCCCTCGGCTATTTCCTGCTCTGCTACCCCTTGTCCCTCAGTGCGCGCTACCTGGAAAGGAGACTGCATGCCTCTGCTTAGAATTTCCGCCCTGCATAAATACTACGGCGATCACCACGTCCTCAAAGGCATCGACCTCAGTGTAGAGGAAGGCCAGGTGGTGGCGATCATCGGCCGCAGCGGCTCGGGCAAATCGACCCTGCTGCGTACGCTTAACGGCCTGGAATCGATCAATGACGGCGTGATTGAAGTCGACGGCGAATACCTCGACGCCGCCCGCGCCGACCTGCGCAGCTTGCGGCAGAAAGTCGGCATGGTGTTCCAGCAGTTCAATCTGTTCCCGCACCTGACCGTTGGCGAAAACGTCATGCTCGCCCCGCAAGTGGTGCAAAAAGTGCCGAAGGCCAAGGCTGCCGAACTGGCGCGCGCGATGCTGGAGCGTGTCGGCCTGGGCGAAAAGTTTGACGCGTTCCCGGATCGGCTGTCCGGCGGGCAGCAGCAACGCGTGGCGATTGCCCGGGCGTTGGCGATGTCGCCGAAAGTGCTGCTGTGTGACGAGATCACTTCGGCGCTGGACCCGGAGCTGGTCAATGAAGTGCTCGCCGTGGTTCGGCAACTGGCCAAAGAAGGCATGACGCTGATCATGGTCACCCATGAGATGCGCTTTGCCCGTGAGGTCGGCGACAAACTGGTGTTCATGCACCATGGCAAAGTGCACGAAGTGGGGGATCCGAAAGTGTTGTTTGCCAATCCGCAAACGGCGGAACTGGCGAATTTCATTGGTACGGTTGAAGCGGTAGCCTGAAAGAGCCTCGGCGTCTGTAATGTCCTCTGCGCTAGCAGGCTAGCTCCCACAAGTGAGCGCATTCCAATGTGGGAGCTAGCCTGCTGGCGAATGACCGCGTAGCGGTCACCCGCATTCCTGTGTCAGATCAAGGGTTTGAACCGTGCGCGTTGGCGTCAGCCGTTGATCGTGGCACGATGTCGGGGTTATCGACCGAGACCCCCTGACCATGCCGCAATCCAAAGCCAAGAATCTGTCCCTGATCGCTGCAATCGACTTGGGCTCCAACAGCTTTCACATGGTCGTGGCCAAGGCCCAGAACGGCGAAATCCGTATCCTTGAGCGCCTCGGCGAGAAAGTCCAACTGGCCGCCGGCATCGACGACCAGCGCCAACTCAACGAAGAGTCGATGCAACGTGGCCTCGATTGCCTCAAGCGCTTTGCCCAACTGATCAACGGTATGCCGCTGGGCGCCGTGCGGATCGTCGGCACCAACGCCCTGCGTGAAGCGCGCAACCGCCTCGAATTCATTCATCGCGCCGAAGAAATCCTCGGTCATCCGGTGGAAGTCATCTCCGGCCGCGAAGAAGCGCGCCTGATTTATCTGGGTGTGTCGCACACCCTCGCCGACACCCCGGGCAAGCGTCTGGTCGCCGACATCGGCGGCGGCAGTACCGAATTCATCATCGGTCAGCGCTTCGAACCGTTGCTGCGCGAAAGCCTGCAAATGGGTTGCGTCAGCTTTACCCAACGCTACTTCAAGGACGGCAAGATCACCCCGGCCCGTTACGCCCAGGCGTACACCGCGGCGCGGCTGGAGATCATGAGCATCGAACACGCCCTTCACCGCCTGACCTGGGATGAAGCCATCGGCTCCTCCGGCACCATTCGTGCCATTGGCCTGGCGCTGAAGGCCGGCGGGCACGGCACCGGCGAAGTGAATGCCGAAGGCCTGGCCTGGCTCAAACGCCGACTGTTCAAGCTGGGCGATGTCGACAAAATCGATTTCGATGGCATCAAGCCCGACCGTCGGGCGATTTTCCCGGCAGGCCTGGCGATTCTCGAAGCAATCTTCGACGCCCTCGAACTGCAACGCATGGATCACTGCGACGGCGCGCTGCGTGAAGGCGTGCTCTACGACCTGCTTGGCCGCCATCATCACGAAGACGTGCGCGAACGCACCCTGACGTCACTGATGGAGCGCTACCACGTCGATGTCGAACAAGCGGAGCGGGTCGAACGCAAAGCCCTGCACGCCTTCGATCAGGTTGCCGAGGACTGGCAGCTGGATGACGGCATCTGGCGCGAACTGCTGGGCTGGGCTGCGAAAGTGCACGAAGTCGGCCTCGACATCGCCCACTACCACTATCACAAGCACGGCGCCTATTTGATCGAACACTCTGATCTGGCCGGGTTCTCCCGTGAAGACCAGCAAATGCTCGCCCTTTTGGTGCGCGGCCATCGCCGCAATATCCCCAAGGACAAGTTCGCCGATTTTGGTGCCGACGGCGACAAGCTGATCCGCCTCTGCGTGCTGCTGCGCTTTGCGATCCTGTTCCACCACATCCGTGGTACGCAGGCGATGCCGCAGGTGGTGCTGCATGCCAATGGCAATAACCTTGATGTGGAATTTCCGCAGAACTGGCTGGATGAGAATCAGCTGACCCAGGCGGATTTCGGGCTTGAGGCTGATTGGTTGACGCGGGTGGGGATTGTTCTCACGGTTCACTGAGTATTGGTTGGGCACAAAAAAGGCGATCCTTCTGGATCGCCTTTTTTATTGGGTTCGACTTGAGGGCAGAGGTGAACCATCCCCTCACCCCAGCCCTCTCCCGAGGGAGAGGGAGCCGATCTGCGTGCTATTCCAACCTGAGTCCAGCTCGATAGTTCAGGTCGGCGTAGCTCGACCATTCAGCTCGGTCAGTCCCCTCTCCCTCGGGGAGAGGGTTAGGGTGAGGGGCTTTTGACTTTCAGCTCTCAGCTGCTCACCGGCAGAATCGGGCTACCCAAACGCTCCAGCAACGTCGCCTGCGCGCTTCTCGGGTTCTGGTTACCGGTTGGCGTGTTGCGGATGTAACGGCCATCCGACTGCAGGCTCCAGCTGTGGGTGTTGTCGGTCAGATACAGCTCCAGCTCTTTCTTCACCCGGGTCAGCAGCTTCTTGCCTTCCACCGGGAAGCAAGTCTCGACGCGCTTGTCGAGGTTGCGCTCCATCCAGTCGGCGCTGGAGAGGAACATCTGCTCCTCGCCGCCATTGAGGAAGTAGAACACTCGGGTGTGCTCAAGGAAGCGACCGATGATCGAGCGCACGTGAATGTTGTGCGAAACCCCGGCGATACCCGGCCGCAGGCAGCACATGCCACGCACCACCAGATCGATGCGCACACCGGACTGGCTGGCCTTGTACAGCGCGCGGATGATCTTCGGATCGGTCAGCGAGTTGAACTTGGCAATAATGTGCGCCGGTTTGCCTTCGACAGCGAACTGGGTTTCGCGGGCAATCATGTCGAGCATGCCCTTCTTCAAGGTGAACGGCGCGTGCAGCAGCTTCTTCATGCGCAGCGTCTTGCCCATGCCGATCAACTGGCTGAACAGTTTGCCGACGTCTTCGCACAAGGCGTCGTCGGAGGTCAGCAGACTGTAGTCGGTGTAGAGCTTGGCGTTGCCGGCGTGGTAGTTACCGGTGCCCAAATGCGCGTAACGCACAATCTCGCCCTGCTCACGGCGCAGGATCAACATCATTTTGGCGTGGGTCTTGAAGCCGACCACGCCGTAGATGACCACCGCACCGGCCGCTTGCAGACGGCTGGCCAGTTGCAGGTTGGACTCTTCGTCGAACCGCGCACGCAGTTCGATGACCGCGGTGACTTCCTTGCCGTTACGCGCGGCATCGACCAGCGCATCAACGATTTCCGAGTTGGCCCCCGAGCGATACAGGGTCTGGCGCACAGCCAGAACGTGCGGGTCTTTCGCGGCCTGGCGCAGCAGGTCGACAACTGGAGTGAACGACTCGAATGGGTGCAGCAACAGGATGTCCTGCTTGCTGACCACACTGAAAATGTTCTCGCTGTTCTGCAGCAGTTTCGGAATCTGCGGGGTGAACGGCGTGTATTGCAGCTCCGGATGGCTGTCCAGACCGGTGATGCTGAACAGACGCGTCAGGTTGACCGGGCCATTGACCTGATACAACTCGGTCTCGCTCAGGTTGAACTGCTTGAGCAGGTAATCCGACAGATGTTTCGGGCAGGTGTCGGCCACTTCCAGACGTACAGCGTCGCCGTAACGACGCGAGAACAGCTCACCACGCAGCGCACGAGCCAAGTCTTCGACGTCTTCGGAATCGAGTGCCAGGTCAGCGTTTCGAGTCAGACGGAACTGGTAGCAGCCCTTGACCTTCATGCCTTGGAACAGGTCATCGGCGTGAGCGTGGATCATCGACGAGAGGAACACATAGTTGTCGCCAGCGCCGCCGACTTCTTCCGGCACTTTGATGATGCGCGGCAGCAAACGCGGCGCAGGGATGATCGCCAGACCGGAATCGCGGCCGAAGGCGTCGATGCCTTCCAGCTCGACGATGAAGTTCAGGCTCTTGTTCACCAGCAACGGGAACGGGTGCGTCGGGTCGAGGCCGATCGGGGTGATGATCGGCGCGATCTCGTCGCGGAAATAACGGCGCACCCAGGTCTTGATCTTGGTCGTCCAGTTGCGGCGACGGATGAAACGGACCTGATGCTTTTCAAGCTCCGGCAAAAGAATGTCGTTGAGGATCGCGTATTGGCGATCAACATGGCCGTGCACCAATTCACTGATGCGGGCCAAGGCTTGATGCGGCTGCAAGCCATCGGCACCGGCCTGTTCGCGGGCGAAGGTTATTTGCTTCTTGAGGCCGGCGACGCGAATTTCGAAGAATTCGTCGAGGTTGCTGGAGAAGATCAGCAGGAACTTCAGCCGCTCGAGCAACGGATAGGACTCGTCCAGCGCCTGTTCGAGCACGCGGATATTGAACTGCAATTGCGAGAGCTCGCGGTGGATGTACAGGCTGCTGTCATCCAGGCCGGGAATGGCGATCGCCGGCACCGCCGCAGCGGTTTCGGTGACCGGCGCCGGTGGCGCTGGCTCCAGTTCCGGCGGGGTTTCGGTGATTTGTTCGACCACCGGCTGAGCTTCTTTTACGGCAACTTCAGTGAGTCCTTCGGTATTCATGGAATGTTCCTGGGAGGGCTATTTCTGCTCTCGTAACAATTGAGCGGCGCGGACGGCAAAGTAAGTCAGGATGCCATCAGCGCCGGCACGTTTAAAGGCGGTCAGTGATTCGAGAATCACCGCTTCGCTCAACCAGCCATTCTGGATCGCCGCCATGTGCATGGCGTATTCGCCACTGACCTGATAGACGAAGGTCGGCACCTTGAAGGCATCTTTTACCCGGAAAAGAATGTCCAGGTACGGCATGCCCGGCTTGACCATGACCATGTCCGCGCCTTCAGACAAGTCCGCACCGACTTCGTGCAGCGCTTCGTCACTGTTGGCCGGGTCCATCTGATAGGAGGCCTTGTTCGCCTTGCCCAGGTTCGCGGCCGAACCCACGGCATCGCGGAACGGGCCGTAATAGGCGCTGGCGTACTTGGCCGAGTAGGCCATGATGCGCACGTTGACGTGGCCGGCAATTTCCAGCGCTTCACGAATCGCCTGGATGCGCCCGTCCATCATGTCCGATGGCGCGACAACCTGCGCGCCAGCTTCGGCATGGGACAGTGCTTGCCTGACCAGCGCATCGACAGTGATGTCGTTCTGCACATAGCCGTCTTCGTCGAGGATGCCGTCCTGACCGTGGGTGGTGAACGGATCGAGGGCGACGTCGGTGATCACGCCCAGCTCGGGGAATCGATCGCGCAGAGCGCGGGTTGCACGCTGGGCAATGCCCTGCGGATTCCAGGCTTCGGCAGCGTCGAGAGATTTCAGTTCCGCTGGCATCACCGGGAACAAGGCCAGCGCCGGGATCCCCAGCTCGACCCATTTGGCAGCTTCTTCAAGCAGCAGATCAATCGTCAGCCGCTCTACGCCCGGCATCGACGCCACGGCTTCGCGGCGGTTTTCACCGTCGAGCACGAACACCGGCAGGATCAGGTCATCGACCGTCAGCACATTTTCCCGCACCAGCCGACGCGAAAAATCATCACGACGGTTGCGACGCAGGCGGGTTGCAGGGAACAGACGATTGGCGGGGGTAAAGCTCACGGCGGACTCCTGAGCCCGCGCAAACGGGCGAGCGTGACAGTTATAGACGGCCATTATGACGAACGGATGACAGTTGTGCGTGCACCGTGACATGTAGCCGCATTCCATTGTCAGTGCAGGAATAGTTCACGTCGAGACACATTTGGACACTTTCATGAATGTGTCCGAAGGGTTAGGCTGCGCGTTCATTTCGCCAGCACCCAGACAATGCTCCAACAATTTCTGCATGACTTTGGCTACTTTGCCCTGTTTCTCGGGACGTTCTTCGAAGGCGAAACCATTCTGGTGCTCGCGGGCTTCCTTGCGTTCCGTGGCTACATGGACATCAATATTGTGGTCGTCGTGGCGTTCTGCGGCAGTTATGCCGGTGATCAGCTGTGGTACTTCCTGGGGCGCAAGCACGGGCGCAAATTGCTCGCGCGCAAACCGCGCTGGCAATTGATGGGCGACCGGGCGCTGGAGCACATTCGCAAGCATCCTGACATCTGGGTCCTGAGCTTCCGCTTCGTGTATGGCTTGCGCACGGTGATGCCCGTGGCGATCGGCCTGTCGGGCTATCCGCCGGGACGTTATCTGCTGCTGAACGGCATCGGCGCAGCCATCTGGGCCACCGCGCTGGCGGCTGCGGCTTACCATTTCGGCGCAGTGCTGGAAGGCATGCTCGGCAGCATCAAAAAATACGAACTGTGGGTCCTCGGCGCCCTGCTGGTATTGGGCGTGGGCCTGTGGCTGCGTCGCCGCTTCAAGAATGCCCGTCTGGCGAGGAAGATCTACGCCGACGAGCAAGCCGCAAAAGCCGCGCAGTTGCAGCAAGTCGAACAGGACAATCCCGCCGACCCCAAGACGCCAGCCGAGTAACTCGCTGGCGGGTGGCGCCCGCCATCCCACACTGCGCACAGCAGTGTGGTTCCCCCGAAAATCATCAGTTCATCGTCGCCCTCTTCCTGGCGCGAGCCGAACAGTCGACCCAAATAATGAACACCCCGCCGTCGTTGCGATCCATGTAGAAAGCGCTCTGTGCATGCTGTGTCCGATGCCTGGACGGCATGAGTCTTGAGGCCGACCCCAGGGGTCGCCACCCATAAACCCTATGGCAACCCGCGATAAATTAGTGGACATTTAGCGCTATGAATCTGGAGAGAAAACCATGAGCAAAAAAGTTGCAGTGATCCTGTCCGGCAGTGGCGTTTACGACGGCGCCGAGATCCATGAAAGCGTGATTACCCTGCTGCGCCTCGATCAACGCGGCGCGCAGGTGCAGTGTTTCGCCCCTAACATCTCGCAATTGCATGTGATCAATCACCTGACTGGCGAAGAAATGCCCGAGTCGCGCAATGTGCTGGTGGAATCGGCGCGCATTGCTCGCGGCAACATCAAGGACATCCGCGAAGCCGACGTCGAAGACTTCGACGCGCTGATCGTGCCCGGCGGTTTTGGCGCGGCGAAGAACCTCTCGAATTTCGCCATCGAAGGCGCCGGCTGCACTGTGCAGCCAGACGTGCTGGCCTTGGCCGAGGCATTTGCCGAAGCGGGCAAACCGGTGGGGCTGATCTGCATCTCGCCGGCACTCGCGGCGAAAATCTACGGCCCGGGCGTAACCTGCACCATCGGCAACGATGCCGACACCGCCACGGCGATGAACAAGATGGGCGCCACCCACGAAGACTGCGCCGTGACCGACATCATCGAAGACAAGGCGCGCAAACTGGTGACGACCCCGGCGTACATGCTGGCGCAGAACATCAGCGAAGCGGCTTCGGGAATCAACAAACTGGTCGACCGCGTGCTCGAACTGACCCACGAGAACGACGCCTGATACCCCAGCAGCACAAAAAACCAAATGTGGGAGCGAGCCTGCTCGCGAAAGCGGTGTGTCATTCAACTCAATGTTGTCTGATACAACGCCTTCGCGAGCAGGCTCGCTCCCACATTGGATTTGTGCAGAGTCAGGGTTTGCGAGCAAGGCGAGTCAGGATGCGGTCCAGCGCATTGGCAAACGCCTGCTTCTCACGATCGCCGAATGGCGCAGGGCCGCCGCTCATCTGGCCCTGCTCGCGCAGATCGGTGAACAGGTTGCGCACCGCCAACCGGTCACCCATGTTCTTCTCGTCGAACTCCTTGCCGCGCGGATCAAGCGCTGCCACGCCCTTCTTCACCAGCCGATCGGCCAGCGGAATATCGCTGCATATCACCAGCTCACCGGGCACCGCGTGTTCGACCAGATAATCGTCCGCCGCATCCGGGCCGCTCGGCACCACGATCAACTTGACGATGGCCAGCCCCGGCTTGGTCTGCGGCTGCCCGGCCACCAGCACAACTTCGTACTGTCGCTTGAGGGCAAACTTCACCACCAGATCCTTCGCCGCCCGCGGACAGGCGTCGGCATCGATCCATACACGCATTTTTGTTTACCTCTTAAAAGCAAAAGATCGCAGCCTTCGGCAGCTCCTTGGGTTTTCGGCTGGTCACAAATAGTGTGATCACCTCAATCCCTGTAGGAGCTGCCGCAGGCTGCGATCTTTTCAGGATCACACAATCACGCAGCAGAAACCCGCTTCTTCTCCGCCACCCAACTACGCCCATACAACACAACAATCGCCAGAATCGCCACCGCCTGCGCCGCCAGCGAATACGCATCGGCGTGAATCCCCAGCCAATCGAAATCGAAAAACGGCACTGGCCGCGTACCGAAGATCCCGGCCTCCTGCAGCGCCTTGACACCATGTCCGGCAAACACCACCGACAGCGCACACAGCAGCGCGGCGTTGATGCTGAAGAACAGCGTCAGCGGCAGTTTCGCCGAACCGCGCAAGATCACCCATGCAAGCCCGACCAGCAGCACCAGCGCAGTCGCACCGCCCGCCAACACCGCGTCATGCCCGGCGGGGCCAGCCTGCAGCCAGAGGGTTTCGTAGAACAGGATCACTTCGAACAGCTCGCGATACACCGAGAAGAACGCCAGGATTGCAAAGCCGAATCGCCCGCCACCGCCGACCAGACTGCTCTTGATGTAATCCTGCCAGGCTGCCGCGTGCCGGCGGTCATGCATCCACACCCCGAGCCACAGCACCATCACGCTGGCGAACAGCGCCGTGGCGCCTTCGAGCAATTCGCGCTGCGAGCCGCTGACGTCGATCACATACGCCGCCAGCGCCCAGGTACCGAGACCGGCCAGCAACGCCAAACCCCAACCGACGTTGACGCTGCGCACGGCCGACTGCTGACCGGTGTTACGCAGGAACGCGAGGATCGCTGCCAGCACCAGAATCGCTTCCAGACCTTCGCGCAGCAGAATCAGCAGGCCGGAGATGTAGCTCAGCGACCAGCTCAAACCGTCGCTGCCGAGCAACCCGGCGGACTCTTTCAGCTTCGCCTTGGCGGCGTCCAGACGCTGCTCGGCCTGCGCGACCGGCAAGCCATCCTGCAACGACTGCCGATAGGCCATCAGGGATTTTTCGGTGTCCTTGCGTACGTTGGCGTCGACGTTATCCAGCGAACTCTCGACCAGCTCGAACCCTTCCAGGTACGCCGCCACCGACAGGTCGTAGGCCTGATCGTGCTCACCCGCACGGTAGGCCGCGAGGCTCTTGTCCAGCGTCGCAGCGGTGTAGTCGAGCAACTGCGCCGGGCCACGTTTGACCTGCGGCGGCTGCGCACGCTGAGCGCGGAAGGTCGCGGCGGCTTGCGCGCCTTCGGCGGCCAGCACTTCGGTCGGTGTCTGGCGCGCCAGATCAGCGATGTTGTAATTCTTTTCGGATTTGGCCGCCGCTGCATCGGCACTGAACCCGGCGATGTAAGTGGCCAGATCCCAACGCTGGCGATCATCGAGCTGATCGGCAAACGCCGGCATGTCGGTGCCTTCGACGCCTTGGCCCAGAGTGCTGTAGATCGCGTACAGGCTCAGGTGATCCATGCGCACAGCATCACGCAGATTGGCGGGCGCCGGCGTCAGCCCGACACCTGCCGGGCCGTCACCGGCGCCTGTGTCGCCGTGGCACACCGAGCAATTCTGCGCATAGAGCGGCGCACCACGGGTTGGGTCCGGGGTGATGATCGGCGCCTGGCTCACTTCATACGCCACCGCCAGTTTCGCCCCCAGTTGCCGCGCCTGACGGGCCACTTCGGCGCCGTCCTGCTTGGCACTGATGGCTGCATGCAATGCATCGACGCCTTGCTCCAGCGCAGCTTTCTCGGGTTTGGCCGGGAGGTTGGCGATCAAGCCTTGCAGCGCTTGGGTGAATTCCAGCTGTTCGCGGTATTCGGAGTCATCCATGACTTTGCCCGCTGCTACCGTTGGCGGGTAGTCAGCGCTGATGTAATCAAGCAGGTGCAGCGCTTGCGGCGCGCCTTCCACGGTGTCGGCCAGCAGGTTGAAGCTGTTCAGGGCTAACAACGGGAACACCAGCCAGGCCAGGAAGCGGGACGAGGCAGTCATGAATGATTCTCAAATGGAAATACGAAGTTACATATTGTTCACTTCGACGACGATTCACTCAAGCGTTGTCTGAGTTTCTGATCCTACTAGCAGGATTACCTGACAGATCTTTGGCATTTCGCACGCTTAGAATTCGTGCAACGCGCACCACTGTGGGTTCGGAGCGGATGATGGCCCATACCAACCGGCGCGCAATTAAAAAGCTATTACATAGCCATCATCGGTTGCTTATAATGCCGCGCCCTCGCTATCGCGAAGCGGCATTAAAGCTCCTCTGGTTATGAGGAATTAGCAGGAGGCCAGCGCCTCCGCCGAACGGTCCCAGCAGCCCGACCCGCACACGTGGCTGCAGTAATTCAGGGAAGAAGTACCCCTATGGCATTCCGCGCCCCTACTCTGATCGCCCTCAGCGCCGTCACTCTGCTGTCCGGCTGTTCGGCGTTTCGCAACTACGATTCCGAACTGGCACAGACCAACCAGCAACTGGCTTCCGGCAATGTCGACGCCGCGCTGACCCTGCTGGAAAAGAACAACACCAGCCCCGACAAAGACCTGCTCTATTACTTCGAGAAAGGTGAACTGCTGCGCGCCAAGGGCGATCTGTCCGGTAGCCAGAATGCCTGGACCAGCGCTGATAAGGTCGTCGGCCAGTGGGAAGATTCGGTCAAGCTCGATACCGGCAAATACCTCGCCCAGTTCGGCAGCTTCGTGGTCAACGACAAGGTCCGCCGCTACGAAGGCTACGACTATGAAAAAGTCATGCTGACCACGCAGATGGCCCTGAACCTGCTGGCGGTCAACGACTTCGACGGCGCTCGCACTGCGATCAAGAAGACCCACGAACGTGAAGCGGTGATCGCCGACCTGCGCGACAAGGAATACCTCAAAAGCGAGGAAGAGGCCGAGAAAGAAGGCATCAAGACTCAGTACAAGGATCTGCAAGGCTACCCGGTCGCCAGCCTCGACGCACCGGAAGTGGTCAGCCTGAAAAACAGCTATCAGAGTGCGTTCAGCCATTATCTGGCCGGTTTCGTTTACGAAGCGCTGGGTGAAAAAGACCTGGCTGCGCCGGGCTACCGCAAGGCTGTCGAACTGCGCCCGAACACGCCGCTGCTGGAACAGGCACTGGTCAACCTCGACAAGCCGAGCAAGAGCGATGACAGCGACATCCTGATCGTGGTGCAAAGCGGTCTGGCGCCAGCACGCGATTCGATCCGCGTGCCACTGCCATTGCCGATCTCCAACAACGTGGTGATCACACCGCTGTCGTTCCCGATCATCAAAGCAGACACCTCTACCGCGCCGTTCGCGCAGATCGGTGTCGATGGCCAGCAAGTCAACCTGACTGCACTCAACAGCACCACCGCCATGTCCCGTCGCGCCCTGCGTGATGACATGCCCGGCATCATCCTGCGTACCACCGTGCGCGCAATCACCAAAGGTGTCGCGCAGAAGCAGATCAACGAAACCAACCCACTGGCCGGTCTGGCAGTAGGTATTTCTTCAGCCGTGCTCGAAGGTGCCGATACCCGTACGTGGCGCACCCTGCCGGACAACACCCAAGTGGTGCGTCTGCGCTTGAAGAAAGGTGAGCACCAAGTCACTCTGCCGAGCGCCGTGGGCGGGTCGGTGGTCAAGGTCACCGTCGATCAGCGTTATCAGGTGATCAGTCTGCGCGCCGTAGGCAATCAGGTGTTCGCTGGCGGTCTCGCCGCCCACGTGATCCCGAGCGCCAGTGCGACCAACGTCGCCAGCCTCAAACAACCTTAAGAACGGAGTCTTTGCATGCGCTTCAAACTCATCGCCGTCGCCGCCCTCGCCTTGCTGGCCAGCGGCTGCGCCACCCCGCCACCTCCAGAGCCGGGCAGCGCCGCGAGCAAAGTCGTGGCCATGGGCCCGCAGAAACACATCGTGGTCGGCGCCATGCGCGTCGCCCGCGAAAACGGCTTCATGACCGTCAACGTGCAGTTGAGCAACACCCTCAACAGCAACAAGATTTTCTACTACCGCTTCGCCTGGCTCGGCGCGGAAGGTTTCCCGGTTGCTGAAGAAGAAGTCTGGAAAAGCCAAATGATGTACGGCGCCCAGACCAGCTTCATTCAGGCGATCGCCCCAACGCCTAAAGCCGTGGACTTCCGTCTGGAAATCAAGACGCCTTAAGCCCGCCACCCTATTCCTGTTTTAGAGAGCACTGACATGTTTGTACGCTTTTCCTGCATCGCCGTTATCGCCCTGCTGGCCTCCGGTTGCGCCAACACCTCGCCGACCCTGGGCAGCAAGAACATCAGCTACGGCGACACCAAGGCTGTTGAAACCGTCACCAACGAATTCGGTTCGACCGACCTGCAGATGATCGCCGAGTCGATGACCCGCTCGCTGGCTCAGTCCGGCATTCTGCAGGGTCGTCCGGTGGTTCAGGTCTACGACGTGAAGAACAAGACCAGCGAGTACATCGATACCCGCGAAATCACCACCAGCATCAAGACCCAGCTGATGAAGACCGGCGTTGCCCGCTTCGCCAGCGACAACAACGCGATGCAGAGCCAGGTTGACCAGCTCAAGCTGCAAAACCAGAGCGGTCTGTACAAGAAGAGCACCGTGGCCAAGACCGGCAACATGGTGGCTGCCAAGTACCGCATCGAAGGCTCGATCAGCTCCATCGTCAAGCGCAGCAGCGATTACAAAGACGTCTTCTACAAATTCAGCCTGCAATTGATCGACGTTGAAAGCGGTCTGGCCGAGTGGATGGACGAAAAAGAGATCCGCAAAACCACGGAGCGTTAATCGATGCGCACATGGATTGGCATCATGGCCCTGGCTTGCGCGTTTGGCGCGCAAGCGGCCCCGAAAGTCGCGGTGACGGATCTGGCGTATCAGGAACGTGTGGAGCAATACATCCACATCGTTTCGGCGCAGAGCAATTATCGTGAGGGTTACTACAGTTCCAGTGGTTCTTCGAGCTATAACGAGATCGAAGCCACCACCAGCTACATCGAGCAAACCGAGCTGCGCAAGTTCACCGGCGACATCAAGGGTGAAATCCTGCGTACCGGCATGTTCCAGCTGGTGCAGGGCACGCCGTACACCGCGTCGTCCAAGGGTGACATTTACGACGTGATCAAGCGGATCAAGGCCGGCAACTTCAAGGGTGCCGACTATGTGCTGTTCGGCACTGTGTCCGATATCGACTTCACGGAGGACATGAACGAGCTGGCGCACACCGACAGCTATTCGGCGGTTCTGGGCCTGACGTTGGTGGCGGATTTCAGCCTGATCAACACCAAGACCTTCGAAATCACTTCGGCCTTCACGGCGATGGGTGAAGCGCAGGACACCAAACTGGTGAACGGCCGCGACATCAAGATCTCGCTGAATCGCCCACGGGTGGTGCGCGAGGTGTCGAAGGCACTGGGTGAAGACGTGGCCGGGCAACTGAGCCAGCAGCTCGGTGGCGGTGGATACGAGCAGCCGCGCGAGGCGCAGCAGCGCAACAATCTGCCGCGCGATACGGCGCCGGTGATTTTGCGCTGATCCATGGGATGACCTGTGGCGAGAGGATTTACCCCTCGCCGCAAGTCAGTGCCAGGCAGAGCAATAAAAAAGGCGACCTCTTGGGGTCGCCTTTTTTGTGTCTTGCGGTTTAGACCGCCGCTTTGCGCAACGTCGCCATGAACGCTGCGGCGCCAATGAACAACCCGGCAAACGTGCGGTTCATGCGCTTTTGCTGCTTGGGCGTGCGCAACAGCCGCAAGACCTTGGACGCCAGACCGGTGTAGCCGGCCATGACAATCAGGTCGACAAACACCATCGTCGCGCCGATCACCAGATACTGGATCAGCAGCGGCGCATGGGGATTGATGAACTGCGGAAGCACCGCCAGCATGAACACCAGTGCTTTGGGATTGCTCATGTTGACCAGGAAACCACGGAAGACCAGAACCAACGGCTTGCCAATCGGGCGAATGGCCGCGTCATCGCTCATGTCGCTGGGCAGCGCGCGCCATTGCTTGATCCCCAGGTAGACGAGATAGGCGACGCCAAACCATTTGATTGCATAGAAGGCGGTAGCGGAAGCCGCGAGGATCGCGCCGACACCGGCGCCGACAATCGCGATTTGCAGGGCCAGCCCCAATTGCAACCCCAGCGCGTTCCAGTAACCACGCCAGAAACCGTATTGCAGACCACTGGACATTGATGCGATAGCACCCGCACCGGGCGTAATACTGATCAACCAGCAGGCGGCAAAGAATGCCAGCCATGTTTCAAGCTCCATCGCACACCTCGACTTTGACTCGTGACAGACGTCTAAGCTAATGCGACTTGGCGCCGCTGACTATCGATTTTTTGTAGGAAAAGGGGACTACAGAAAACCCAAAACAAAGGATCCTGCTTTAAACGCTACTTCTCGAATCCGCTCGAAGGAAACACATCAGTCCCCCGCCAACGTCGCACCGAACGCTGGAAGAACAAGCTGTTTGGCACCTGCACCATCGCGCTACCGGTGCCCAACTCCTCAGCCTCGATCAACGTGGTGTAGAGCAGATTGATCGCCACCACCCGGCCTTTGACCCCAGGCTTGTCGGTGGTGTCGACCAGTTCGACCACATCGCCCAACCGAAACGGGCCAACGGTGAAAATCAGAATCGCGCAGAGCAGGTTCGACAGCACGCTCCACATGGCGAAAAACGCCACCGCCGCCACTGCAACGAAACCCGACAGCGCCGTCCACAACACGGTGGCCGACACGCCGAGGCGTTGCAGAACAAAGATCACTGCACTGCCCATGATCAGCCAGCGCAACACGCCACGCAGTGGCATCAGCAGTTGCGGCGGAAACGGATAGCGTTCGCCCAGACGGGTCAGACATTTGGCCACGAAGCGCTGGGCCAGGTAACCGGCCAGCAGGATGAGCAGAATCTGCACGCCGAGCCAGATCGGCTCGACCCACATCGCCGGCAGTGGCAGCTTGAACGCGTCCATCAGGACAGCGCCTCCAGCTCCGCCTGCATGCTTTCCAGCGTCTCCAGCGCTTCCATCCACGCCTCTTCCAGCTCGCCTTCGCGCACTTTCAATTTCGCTTGCTCGGCCAGCAGATCACGCAATTCGTTCTTGCGCGCCGGCTCGTAGATGTCGCTGTCGCCGAGGCTGGCGTCAACCTTGGCCAGTTTCTCGTGGAGCTTGCCCAATTCGGCTTCGAGCTTGTCGGCCTCGCGCTTGTGCGGCGCCAGTTGCTGACGCAATGCAGCCGCAGCCTGACGCTGGGCTTTCTTGTCAGTCTTGTCCGGGTTCACCGGGGTGTTACTGACCGGCGCATTGCGCTGACGGTATTCCACCAGCCAACGGGCATAGTCTTCGAGATCGCCATCGAACTCTTCAACCTTGCCATCGGCCACCAGGTAGAAGTTGTCGGTGGTGCTCTTGAGCAAGTGCCGATCGTGAGACACCACCAGCACCGCGCCGCTGAATTCCTGCAGCGCCATGGTCAGCGCCAGGCGCATTTCCAGGTCGAGGTGGTTGGTCGGTTCATCGAGCAGCAACAGGTTCGGCCGCTCCCAGGCGATCAGCGCCAGGGCCAGACGCGCCTTCTCGCCACCGGAGAAATTCAGTACAGGCTCATCGAGCCGCGCACCACGGAAGTCGAAACCGCCGAGGAAGTCGCGCAACGCTTGCTCACGCTCAGTGGGCGCCAGACGCTGCAAGTGCAGCAGCGGGCTGGCCTTGGCGTCCAGCGAGTCGAGTTGATGCTGGGCGAAGTAACCGACCACGGTGTTCTCGCCACGGGTCAGGCGCCCGGACAGCGGCTCAAGCTCGCCGGCGAGGTTCTTGATCAGTGTCGATTTACCCGCGCCGTTAGGGCCGAGCAAACCGATCCGCGCGCCGGGGGTCAGTTGCAACTTGACCTTCTCAAGCACGGCTCGGTCGCCGTAGCCCAGGTTCGCATCGGACAGATCGATCAGCGTGCTGGAGATCTTGGTCGACTCGCGGAACACGAAGTCGAACGGCGAATCAACGTGGGCCGCCGACAGCTCTTCCATGCGTTCCAGTGCCTTGATACGGCTTTGTGCCTGACGGGCCTTGGTCGCTTGCGCCTTGAAGCGGGCGATGTAGCTTTCCATGTGCGCACGCTGCGCCTGCTGCTTCTCGTAGGCCTGTTGCTGCTGGGCCAGACGTTCGGCACGGGCACGTTCGAACGCGGTGTAGCCGCCGCGATACAGGGTGATCTTGCGCTGATCGACATGGGCCACATGATCGACGACTTCGTCGAGGAAATCGCGGTCGTGGGAAATCAGCAGCAAGGTGCCGGCGTAACTTTTCAGCCAGTCCTCGAGCCAGATGATGGCGTCGAGGTCCAGGTGGTTGGTCGGTTCGTCGAGCAGCAACAGGTCCGACGGGCACATCAATGCCTGCGCCAGATTCAGACGCATCCGCCAGCCACCGGAGAAATCTCCGACCTGTCGATCCATCTGTTCGTTGGTGAAGCCCAGACCGGCCAGCAACTTGCGGGCGCGGGCGTCGGCGGTGTAGCCGTCGGCGCTGTCGAGTTCGACGTGCAGACGCGCCAGGGCAACGCCGTCGTGCGCCTCTTCGGCTACGGCGAGGTCACGTTGCACCTCGCGTAGACGCAGGTCGCCATCGAGCACATAGTCGACTGCCAGGCGCTCGAGCGTGTCGACCTCCTGACGCATGTGCGCGATCCGCCAGTCGGCCGGCAGCAGGCAATCGCCCGAGTCCGGGTGCAATTCGCCGCGCAGCAAGGCAAACAGGCTGGATTTGCCGGCGCCGTTGGCACCGATGAGGCCAGCTTTGTGGCCGGCGTGCAGGGTCAGCTCGGCGTCTTCTAGCAGACGTTGCGGGCCACGCTGTAAAGTCAGGTTCTGAAGTCGGATCATAATGGCGGCGGAGTCTACCAGCTTCGCTCACAACTAGCGCGAGTAGCACGATGTCCTCTGACCTGTGGAGCTTTTCCCTTGCCACCTACGCCCGTCCGGGCGTGGAAGACGCTTGTCTGCAACTGCAAACGGCGGGGGTCAATGTGTGCCTGTTGCTGTGCGGTTTGTGGCTGGAGCAACGCGGCGCGAGCTGTGATGAACAGCGTGCGGGACAGCTTCAGGCGCTGACCGGGCCTTGGGATATCGAGGTTGTGCAGCCGCTGCGAACCCTGCGCATGCAATGGAAAGCGCGGGCTTTGGATGATGGAGTGTTGAAAGGCATGCGCGAACAAGTCAAAGCACTGGAGCTGGAAGCCGAGCGTACGTTGCTGTCGCGGCTGGAGGGCATTGCTCAGGTGTGGGGGCGCAGCGGAGCTGGGTCAATCGGCTGGCTGGAGGCCCTGGCTGGCTCGGCGGCCAACCTGAACCGCGACGCGCTGCAAGTGCTGCGCGTCGCGGCAATCAGCACTTAGGAAGCGCTGGTCGGGTTGCTGCTGGTGCTCGACGCAGCGGCTGGCGATGGCGCAGTCGAAGTGGTCGAGGCAGTGGCGGCGGCAGGTGCAGTTGGCGTAGCCGGTGTGGCTGGCTTGGCAGCTGGAGCAATCGCCGGTTTGGCGGCTGGCTTGGCGGCCACTGGTTTTTTTGCGGCAGGTTTTGCGGCCGGCTTGGCAGCAGTTTTAGCAGCGGCAGTTGCCGGCTTAGTGGCGGTAGCTGGTTTCGCGGCTGGCTTGGCTGCTGGTTTCGCGGCGGCTTTCACTGCTGGTTTAGCAGCTGGCTTGGCGGCCGGTTTCGCGGCAACTTTAGCCGCTGGTTTTGCTGCTGGTTTAGCAGCAACAGGTTTGGCGGCAGACTTGGCTGCAGGTTTTGCTGCGGCAGTTCTAGCGGCAGGTTTTACGGCAGTCCGGGCAGCCGGTTTTGCCGCAGCGGTTTTCGCTGGAGCAGCTTTGGTCGCGGCTGGTTTGGCAGCAGCAGTTCTGCGCGCGGCCGGTTTCGCTGCGGTGGTTTTAGCCGCCGGTTTCGCTGCGGTCGTCGGAGCTGGTTTTTTCGCCACAGGTTTTGCAGCGGTTTTTGCCGCAGCTTTTACCGGGGCTTTTGCAGCCGGTTTTGCGGCAGTCGTTTTAGCCGGGGCTTTGGCAACAGCGGGTTTGGCTGCGGCTTTCTTCGCCGGTGCCGATGCAGGCTTGGCCGCACGGGAAGTCAACACCTTGCCCACGGCTTCTTGCACACGGCCCACACCCTGGGCCAGTTTCAGGCTTTCCTGGGCATCGCGCTTGAGTTGCAGAATGTAGCTGCGGGTATCGGACTGGCGATCCTTCAAGGCATCAAGCAGCTCTTCCAGTTCTTTGACTGCGCCTTTGGCTTTGGTCTGCGCCTTGGCTTTGCCGGCGGCAGCTGCGTCCTGCAATTTGGTGCGGGATTTGTGCAGTTTTTCTTGCGCCTTGCCGCGTTGCTTTTCGAGTTTGGCGAGCAGTTTTTCAGCATCAGCCAAGGCTTGCGAGCAAGCGTTTTCCAAATGCTCGAGCAAGCTGCCCGAGAGTTGTTGGAGTAAGTGCAACGGAGTATTTACAGGCTTCTTGGTGGCCGACATGGTTTACCTCCTGGCTGACGTGAGTGCGGCTCATACTAGACCTCTGCTGCTACCGCCGCTAGGTCATCTTGACAGTATCAATAGCCTTGGGTTGCACCGAGTTGAAAATGTTCTGCCCGCAGTCAAAAGCAGTTCACCGTTGCAGACGTTCGCGCTGGCATAATCCACCGCATCTCAGGACGGAGAGTGCCCATGTCGCGCTACCTTTTTTTATCCCTCTGCATGGTTTTTTCCAGCGCCCACGCCGACGAAAAAACCACCGCGAACGACGCTCATGATCTTGCCTACAGCCTGGGTGCCAGCCTCGGTGAACGGTTGCGCCAAGAAGTCCCGCAACTGCAGATTCAGGCACTGATTGATGGCTTGCAGCAGGCTTATCAAGGCAAGCCGCTGGCCCTCAGCGAAGCGCGGATCGAACAGATTCTGGCCGATCACGAATCGCAAAATGCCGAACACAACGCGCAGCCTTCGAGCGATGCCGCGATGGAAAACGAACAACGGTTCCTCACTGCGGAAAAAGCCAAACCGGGAGTAAAGGAACTGGCTGACGGCATCCTGCTTACCGAGCTTGCACCTGGCACGGGCACCAAGGCCGGACCCGATGGAAAAGTGCAGGTGCTGTATATCGGTCGCTTGCCGGACGGCACCGTGTTCGATCAGAACAGTCAGCCGCAATGGTTCAACCTCGACAGTGTGATTGCCGGTTGGCGCACCGCCCTGCAAAACATGCCGGTGGGGGCGAAATGGCGACTGGTGATTCCATCGGATCAGGCTTACGGCGCCGATGGCGCCGGGGACTTGATCGCGCCCTTCACACCGCTGGTATTTGAAGTCGAATTGCGCGGCGCGACGAGTTGATCAGGCATAAAAAAACGGTGCGCTTGAGGCGCACCGTTTTTTATTGAGCAAAACCGATCAGGCCTGAACTGAATCTTCTTCCTTGTGCGCCGTATGCAGCACTTCAATCAGGCAATCTTCCAGTTCGAAGCGCTCGTGAAGCAGGCCGCCGAGCTCTTTGAATTTCTCGACAACGCACTTGCCTTCATCGCAAAGGTCGTTGAACGCGAGTAGCTTTTCGGTGATGACATCGATGCGCGGGTAGATCGTCTCGGCGAGTTCCAGACCGCGCTTGTCGTTGAACGCCTTGGCTTCGCCCGTCAGCTGTTCATAAATTTCGAAGTGCCCCGCCGATACGTAATCTACCAGCACGCCGCAGAATTCCTGCAAGGGCTTGCGGCTCTCGGACAGCGTCTGAGGCTCCGCGCCGAGATTATCGTAGGCATCGATCAGCTCCTTGCGCTCCTGGAGCCAGCGGTCGATCAGCAGATGAACTCCACCCCAACGTTCCTGAGCATTCTGACAACTTTCGAGCATGGCGATCTCTCTTCCCTTGTGGGTCATGCTGCTCTACACCCGTGTCCCGCTTTAGGTTTTAGCATGGGGGACAGTCGGGCAGAGTGTCATCGAGCAACATAAATCCAATGACACGTGCGGGCCAGATTATGCCCGCACGCCTATGGCTTCAAGGTACGCAGGAGATAATGTTCATACAAGTGTTTAATCCCGCAGCAGCTCCCGGTGCGACGCTTCGTCGCTGAGCGGCCGTTGCAGAGCACTCCAGACCAATCGCAATAATTGATATACAGCAAGAATTGACACCGCGACAAAGAACAACAGGCTCCACTCCGGGATCGTCAGGTCAAACAACGTCCAGGAGATTTCCGCGCAGTCATTGCCGCCTTTAAACAGTTTTTGCAAGGCGCAGATCCACGACATGGCGCTGAACAGCGCCTCGGAGCTCGGCGCACACTGGATCGATTGCAGCACCGGATCACTTTGGATCAATACCTGCCGCCAGGCCGCCGTGGTGCCACCCAGACTCGCGCCCAGCGCAGACAACCAGTAAAGCCACAGGCCCACACGCTTGGGGCCATGCACCGCCGCCAGACCACAGCAAACACACAGCAACGTGAGGAACAGCCGCTGCACCAGGCACAAGCTGCACGGCGTCAGACCCACCGCGTATTCGAGATAATAGGAAGCTCCCAGAGCAAAGGCACTCGCAGTGAAAGCCATGAAGAACAAGGAGCGTGAGCAGGCCAACGACATGGCTTTTCCGTAACAGTAGAGACAGATGGTTACGGTAGAGGAAAGCGTGTCAGCCTTTCAAGGCAAGGCCCTGCCGACAGTTCACCAGAGGTGTAGGGAAAACCCGACAGCTTCGAGAGGATTCGACGTAGCCCGTTGTAGGACTTTGCCCTAAAGGCTGACTGAAGGTAAATTTTCGCTCTGCAAAGGTGTGCGAGGGAGTTACCTCCCTCGCCACTTCAGACGCGAGCCAGGGCCGGCAGTGGCGCGGCCAGCAGGCGTTCATCCAGCAGACCGAGGCCTTCCTGGAACAGCTGATTGCTTCGCTCGGTATCGCCAAGCTGTGCGAGCAAACGCGCCAGTTCCGCACAGGCTTCCGGATTGCGCTGCACACGCAGGCTGCTTTCCAGATAATCCCGGGCCTTGCCCCACAGACTCGATTGCAGGCACAGACGGCCCAGGGTCAGCAGCAAGCTCGGATCGTTCGGGTGATCCTTGAGCCAACCTTCGGCAGTTTGCAACTGACGCGCCGGATCACTCCCGCGCACCAGACCATAAAGACGCGCCAGATGACTGTCGTACTTGCGCTTGAGGGCCGTGCGCAGCACTTCTTCCGCCTCGACCTGAGCGCCCAGCTGACGCAGCTGTTCGGCATAAGCCAGCACCAGTGGCGGCTCCTGGCGTTGCGCCGAGGTCAGCTGTTGCCATGCACGAGTCAGCGACTGCAAACCAACCGAGCCGTCCTCTTCGCGCTGCGCGGCCAGCGACAGGTTTTCACCCCAGGCGCGACGCTCAAGCTCAGCCAGTTCGGCGGGCGGCAGGACTTTATCCTTGCGCAGCTCCGGCAGCAGGCGAATCACTGCCGACCATTCGCCGCGCTGCTGGTACAAGCGCTGCAACTGACGCAGCGTCTGCACGTTATGAGGATGACGCTCGTGCATCGCCTGCAATGTCACCAATGCGCCGTCGGTGTCGCCACGGTCGGTCTGCAACTGTGCGTGGCTCAAGGCAATTGCCAGCTCTGCCTGAGGCTGGCGCTCCAGCGCACGCTCAAGCAGACGATCGGATTCCTCGTAATGGCCCTGCTCGTTCGCCGCACGGGCAGCGCCGAGGTAGTACAGCAGCGGTTGGCGCTCGGCTTCAGCGGCCCGATACAAATGACGCTGGGCACTGGCCCAACGACCTTCGGCCAGATCCAGCTGGCCGTGCTCGATCGCTACTTGCACCCGACGGCTGCGGTTGCGCCGCGACCATGGATTGACCACGCCGCTGGACGCCATCACCAATTCGATCAGAGCCTTGATGCCCCAGACCAGCAGCCACAAGACTGCGATCAGCGCCAAAGTCGCCCACAGGCTCGACTCGTAACGGAACGATTTGTAAGCGACCAACACGTAACCGGAATGCTCGGCAATCGCCAGGCCCAGCGCCGCAGCCGCTGCGATCACCAGAAACACGATCACATAGAGACGCTTCATGGCGTGGCCTCCTGCGCGGTGTTGGCGGCAGGTTTAGCAAACGGTTTCACCGATTCTTCGGCGTTGACGTTACGCCGCTCGAGGTAGCCTTGCACCGCACTCAGGGTGCCGGTCAGATCCGGCGTCTTGACCGCGACCGGTTCCTTGCTCAGCTCACCGACCTGTTCCAGCATCACTTTGCTTTGTGGGTTGTCCGGGTTGAAGTTGCCCTTGAGCACGTCGCGCGCCTCGGCCAGTGCCTGGGTGTAAACCGCAGCCTGACCGTTGAGGGCCGCCCATTGCGCCTGCTCCAGCGCAAGGCTCAGGGCCAGACGCACCTGGCTCAGACTCTGTCCGGCCAACAGTGGCTTCACATTCTTGTCTGCATTGAAATCGATACGGATGTAGTGCGAAATCTGATCCCACCACTGCGCCCAGCGGCTGGCGCCGTCACCCTCGGCGGTCAAGCCGAGCAGCGATTCGCCACGATCCTTGTATTCCGGCGCCAGTTCGGTGAGGTCGATGACCTGATCACGCAGGGCCCCCAACCGCAGGAACAAACCCGTGCGATCCGGCTGCTCGGTGCTGCGCAGCGCAACCAGGGTTTTGGCCACTTGCTCGCGGGCGGCAAAGGAGCCGGGATCATTCTGTTCGCGGAGGATTTCGTCAGCACCCTGCACCAGTGCCTGGGCGCTGCTGATGTCCTGCAACGCGGAAAGGCGCAAGCTGGCCAGACGCAGCAAGTGCTCGGCCTCGGCCAGACGCCAGTCCTTGCGGCTGGCGCCGAGGACGGTTTCCAGACGTTGATTGAGGCGCTGCTGATCACCCTGAAGCTGCGCCACCAGACGCTGGCGTTCGGCGAGCTCTTCGGCCCCCGGCAACTGCGCGAGACGTTCGGTCAGACGCTGCTCGTTGAGCTTCAGGGTCTGCGCCTGATCATTCAACGCCTGCACCTGACCCGATTGTTGCTGAGTGTTGGTTTGCAGGTGTCGCACCTGCCAGACTCCCCAGCCACCAATCGCGACCCCGGCTGCACCGAGCAACAGGGCGACGATGGCCAGGCCATTGCCTCGGCGCGGCTCTGGGGCCGGCGGTGGAGTTTCAACTTGTGCATCAATCACAGGTTGGACGTCATCTTTTGGCAAGGCTGTTTCGCTCACGTATCCATCCTTTGCATTAGAAAACGGGTACGGGATGCTCCCGCAACGCCGTCAGCAAAGCCGCGGCACTCGCGCCGCGGCAATCCACAACTGTTTGAGCCCCGGCGGCACGTGCCAGCTCGGCGACTCTTGGGCTTGGAACAAACAACGGCAACCGCGCAATCGACGGCCAGGTATCGCCGGCCATTTGGCGCAGGTGCTCGAAACCCTGTCCACTGCTGACCACCAGCCCGTTCAAGCGTTCCGCTGCGATCCGCTGCGGCAGTACTTGCGCTGCATAGGCCGGCAGCTCGCGTCGATACAATTCCAGATACTCGACACTAGCACCAAGCTCACGCAGGCGCTCGGCAAGCAGTTCTCGGCCGCCCTCGCCGCGCAGGATCAACACCTGCGAATTCGGCTGGGCGACGGCTTCACGCAGACGCGGCAATTGCAGCAACGCTTCGCTGTCATCGCCGTCGGCCGGACAATGTACGTCGAGGCCGCGCTCCTGAAGAATCTGCGCCGTTGCCGCACCGACACTGAACCACGGCATCGCCAACGACTGCGCCCCTTGGGCATCGAGCAGTTCCAGCGCAATCCGCGCCGCTGGCTTGCTCACCACAATTACTGCGCTGCAATCGGGCAATCGCGCCATCGCCAGACGTATGTTCTCAGAGACCGGCAGCGGGGCAATTTCCAAAAGCGGCAGACAACTACCGAAAATCCCCTGCCCGGCCAACGTCTCTGCAAGCGCCGCACAATCATCCGCAGGGCGCGTCAGCAGCAGGCGCCAGCCAGTCACTCGTGACCTGCCTCGCCGTAGACTGCTTTAAGAATCTCTTCGGCACCTTGTGCGAGCAGATCTTCAGCGACTCTCACACCCAATGCTTCGGCATCAGCGCGAGGGGCCCGCGCTTCGGCGCTGATCAAGCGGCCGCCACTCGGCTCGCCCACCAGGCCACGCAACCACAACTGCTCGCCTTCAAGCACGGCGTAGCAGGCGATCGGCACCTGGCAGCCGCCATTCAAATGTTTGTTGAGGGCACGTTCGGCGGTAACCCGCGAAGTGGTATCAGCGTGATGCAGCGGTTCCAGCAAGGCGTGGATTTCGCTGTCGGCGCTACGGCACTCGATACCGACCGCGCCCTGGCCACCGGCGGGCAGGCTGTCATCGACACTGATTGCCGAGGTGATGCGATCCTCGAAACCGAGGCGTATCAAACCGGCGGCCGCGAGGATGATCGCGTCGTACTCACCCGCATCCAGCTTGGCCAGACGAGTGTTGACGTTGCCGCGCAGGAAACGAATTTCAAGGTCAGGACGGCGGGTCAGCAGTTGTGCCTGACGGCGCAGGCTCGACGTGCCGACGATGCTGCCGGCAGGCAGCGCCTCAAGGCTTGGATAGGTATTGGAAACGAAGGCATCACGCGGGTCTTCGCGCTCACAGATGCAGAACAGACCGAGGCCTTCGGGGAAGTCCATCGGTACATCTTTCATCGAGTGGACGGCGATGTCGGCTTCGTTTTCCAGCAGCGCGGTTTCCAGTTCCTTGACGAACAGGCCCTTGCCGCCGATTTTCGACAGCGGTGAATCGAGCAGCTTGTCGCCGCGACTGACCATGGGCACCAGTGTCACCCGCAAACCGGGATGGGCCGCTTCCAGACGGGCTTTGACGTATTCGGCCTGCCAGAGGGCCAGCGCACTTTTACGGGTAGCGATGCGGATTTCGCGAGAGGACATGGATCAATCCGTACTGAATAGATACGGCGGATAATAACAGCTCAGCCAAATCCACTTTGACTTGAATCAGAAACGGCGCGGCCTCCCTGGCCTGCAATGCCCGCGAACGAGAAATAAACGCCCGCAAAGGCCGGGTTAAAGACCCTGCATCATTTTGCGCACACCCGCCACATGCCGGCGACTGACAATCAGCGCATCGCCATTGAGGCCTTTGAGAAATAGCTGGAAATGCCCCAGCGGCGTGCGTTGCAGACGCTCGATGCGGTCGCGGGCGACCAGCGCGTTGCGGTGGATGCGCACGAAGCGCTCGCCAAATTCGTCTTCGAGGGCTTTGAGCGGCTCGTCCAGCAGCACTTCGCCGCCTTCGTGGCGCAAGGTCACGTATTTGTGGTCGGCAATGAAATAGACCACCTGATCCAGCGGGATCAGTTCGATGCCTTTACGGGTACGGGCGCTGATGTGACTGCGCGGGCCGGTGCCACTTTCGGCAGCGGGACGGGTCAGGGCCGAGAGTTGCGCCCGATTGGGACGTTCAGCCCGTTTCAGGGCGTCATGCAGGTGTTCGGTTCGCACGGGTTTCACCACATAGCCCACGGCGCTGGCCTGCAGGGCTTCCACGGCAAATTCATCGGGACTGGTGAAAAACACCACGGCGGGCGGTGTTTCTCGCTCGCACAGACGGGCAGCAACCTGCAGGCCATCGAGGCCCGGCATGCGGATATCGAGCAGCACGATATCCGGCTTGTGGCTGTCGATCAGTGCCAACGCCTCTTCGCCATTCGTGGCGCTGGGCTCCAGGACTGTATAACCCTCGAGCTCGCTCACCATACGGCTGAGGCGCTCGCGAGCCAGTGGTTCGTCATCAACGATCAGGACATTCATATTGCGCTGGATTCCTGCGTGAGTCTCGCACAAGGATAGCGTAGACAGGTGAAGTGACGTCCGTCACCGCGATCCACGCTAAGACTAGCCCGAGCGCCAAAAAGTGCCGTACGTCGGCCAGCAATATTTGCCAGTGTCCGGGTCGTACTGCTCAAAGCCCGCTGTTTCCTGCGTTTCTCGCGGGGTTTGTCGAAGGACAAGACACCCACCTCCACTTCTTATAGTCGGCGGCCAGACCTTTGCGCGATCCGCAGTCGCGCCGACCCTTATGTCCTACTGTAGACGCTCGCCGGGCCGATATTGCTCAATCGAAAAATATCGTTGTGCAAATTCCCGGCATAGCACGCCGACTATGCATGACACGATGAGAAAAAAACGTATCGACCGGTGTCAACGACAGGATTGGCAACCCTGTTATTATCCGCGCCAGCGTTTCACGCCTTTTTTCTTCAAGCCGATACGAGCGAATTCATGAGCACTGACAAGACCAATCAGTCCTGGGGCGGCCGCTTCAGTGAACCCGTCGACGCCTTCGTCGCCCGCTTCACCGCCTCCGTCACTTTCGACCAGCGCCTGTATCGCCACGACATCATGGGCTCGATCGCCCACGCCACCATGCTGGCCAAAGTCGGCGTGCTGACCGATGCCGAGCGCGACACCATCATCGATGGCCTAAACACCATTCAGGGCGAAATCGAGGCCGGCCAGTTCGACTGGCGCATCGACCTCGAAGACGTGCACATGAACATCGAAGCGCGTCTGACCGACCGCATCGGCGTCACCGGCAAGAAACTCCACACCGGCCGTAGCCGCAACGACCAGGTTGCCACCGACATTCGCCTGTGGCTGCGCGACGAGATCGACCTGATCCTGGCCGAAATCACCCGACTGCAAAAAGGCCTGCTGGAACAAGCCGAGCGCGAGTCCGGCAGCATCATGCCCGGCTTCACTCACTTGCAGACCGCGCAACCCGTAACTTTCGGGCACCACATGCTGGCCTGGTTCGAAATGCTCAGCCGTGACTACGAGCGTTTGGTCGATTGCCGCAAGCGCACCAACCGCATGCCATTGGGCAGTGCCGCGCTGGCCGGCACCACCTACCCGATTGATCGCGAATACACCGCGCAACTGCTGGGTTTCGATGCCGTTGGCGGCAACTCGCTGGACAACGTTTCCGATCGCGATTTCGCCATCGAATTCTGCTCGGCCGCGAGCATAGCGATGATGCATTTGTCGCGTTTCTCCGAAGAGCTGGTGCTGTGGACCAGCGCGCAGTTCCAGTTCATCGATCTGCCGGATCGCTTCTGCACTGGCAGCTCGATCATGCCGCAAAAGAAAAACCCGGATGTGCCGGAGCTGGTACGTGGCAAGACCGGCCGCGTGTTCGGTGCGCTGATGGGCCTGCTGACCCTGATGAAAGGCCAGCCACTGGCCTACAACAAGGACAACCAGGAAGACAAGGAACCGCTGTTCGACGCCGCCGACACCCTCCGCGATTCGTTGCGCGCGTTTGCCGACATGATTCCGGCGATCAAACCCAAGCACGCGATCATGCGTGAAGCGGCTCTTCGTGGCTTCTCCACCGCAACCGACCTGGCTGACTACCTGGTGCGCCGTGGCCTGCCGTTCCGTGATTGCCACGAAATCGTCGGCCACGCTGTGAAGTACGGCGTCGACACTGGCAAGGACCTGGCTGAGATGAGCCTGGAAGAACTGCGTCAGTTCAGCGATCAGATCGAACAGGACGTGTTTGCTGTGCTGACCCTGGAAGGCTCGGTAAATGCCCGTGACCATATCGGCGGCACTGCGCCAGCGCAGGTCAAGGCAGCCGTTGCTCGCGGCCAGGCCCTGATCGCCAGCCGCTAAAGGTCAAAAGCTTCGCGAGCAGGCTCGCTCCCACATTCGATCTGTGCTGAACACAAAGTCTGTGAACAACACAAATCCCTGTGGAAACGAGCCTGCTCGCGAATGCTGACTTCAGAACAGCACAGAACCTACTTCTTGGCAGCGATCATCGCCAAAAACGCCGGCATCGCCGCATCTTTATCCGCCGCAATCTTCTGCACATGCGGATTCTGCTCAAGCCGCTCCAGCAGCGCCTTCGCCTGCGGCATTTCTGCCAGCAAATCGATCCCGAACAGCTTCTGCCCCACCGCACAGGCCAGCGGCACGCTGTAGAGGAAATACAAATCCGCGATGCTCAGACTGTCGCCCGCCACATACGGGGCGAACTTGCCGTGCCGGCCGAGCGCCGCAAAGCCCAGCAGCAATTCTGATTGGGTCTTTTCCTTGATGGCGTCCGGCAAAGTCATGCCAAAAAACGCTTCGCCATAACAGGCACGTCCCGGCAGCTCGATGTACAGCTCGATTTCCTTGGCGATTGCCAGCACCTGCGCCCGTTCGAAAGGATCGCTGGGCAGCAGCGGCGTGCCTTTTTGGGTCAGCTCGAGGTATTCAAGGATGATCGCTGTTTCGTTGATGTAACCGCCATCAACGCCCAGCACCGGCACTTTGCCGCGCGGGCTGATAGCCAATGATTCAGCGGTCTGCGCGGGATAGAACGTGACCTCTTCAAACGGCAGGCCTTTTTCCAGCAGCGCCAGTTTGATCATGTTGTAGTAGTTGCTGACAGAGAATCCGTAGAGCTTGAGCATCACATAGCCTCCAGGCCGTGCGGGGTGGGCAGTGCCTGTTTATAGATCGCCCGGACAATTCCCGCCAGCAGCATCACGCCGCTGAATGCGGGTAAACTGGCGCCTTTCCTTGAGGAGCCTGCCATGAGCGAGCCGACAGACATCGACAACGACGAAGAAGAGTTCACCGAGAGCACGCTGATCGAAGCGATCGAGAACCAGATCGAAAGCGACAACCCGCCTGCGGCCAAGGCTACGCTCAACAAGCTGACCCTGGTCGGCGTTGAACGCGAAGAAATCCTCAATCTGATGGCGCATGTGCTGGCCTACGAGATTGACGCGATGCTGGATGAAGATCGCCCATTCGATACCGCATGGTACGAAGCCGCATTGCGTGCGCTGCCTGAGTTGCCACCAGAAAAGCAGTAATCGCGCTTTCCCTGTGGGAGCAAGCCTGCTCGCGACGAGGCCCTAGCATTCGCATCATGCGGCGCCTGACACGCCGCATTCGCAATGCCGGCTCGCTCCCACACAATTTGTCACCCATCCCTCCGGCCATCTCCCCGGCCCCGACTACACTGGAATTCGCCTCAAGAGGAAATCCCTGATCTGAGCACTGGACATGCCGCACAAGCGGGTTCACCTTAGGGGCGCTGCGTTCCAATTCCTAGAAAGTCTGGAGTCCTTATGTCGCTTACCCCTGAGTTGGTTGCCGAACTGGAAGTCCTTGCACTCTTTCCCCTGGACAGTTCCCAGGAAGGTCTGAAAATTCATCAGACCGCTGCCCCGAAGCACATCGCTGCTGCCCAACGCCTCTTTGATAAAGAACTGACCGATCAGCCCGATGGCGGATATCTGACCAGCCTGGGTCGCGATGCCGCGCAGAATGTACAAACCGTACTGACGATCCTGAAAGAGCCGGAAACAGCCTGATTCTTCCTGACTTCGCCCACGGGAACCCCTGTCACGGGATTTCCGCGGGCCCGTCCGGACGTCAACTATCGCCTCGCGATTGAAATCTGACGTCAAAAAACAAAATCAGCTTAAAACTCCCGCCGCGCAAAGGCTAAACTGCCCGTCATTCCGAGACCCTCTACGTCCGAGCCTGCGAGCCGGTTTGAGCTGACATGACGCGCACCCATGAAATCCGCCCCGACCTGGACGAAGGAATCGACCGCAAGGTGCTTAGCCAACTGCGCGCGCGCTTTCTAAAACTCAATGAAGGCCGCCTCGGCCGCGCTCTTGAGGGGTTGTCGACGCGCCAGCAAGCTGTACTGACGCTGCTGCCGCTGTTCTTTCACGTCAATCATCCGCTGCTGCCAGGTTACGTCTCGGGCAGTACGCCGGCCGGCCTGTCGAATTACGAGCCGGACGCCAATACCCTCGCCGAAGCCCAGCGCCTGACGCGTTCCTTCTCTTACAAGCCGCGCCACGGCAGCAATCCGCCGCGACCGATTCACGGCCTGTTTCTGATGGGCAGTCTCGGCACCCTGGCCCAGGCCGATCAAAGCGACATGGACGTGTGGGTGTGTCACGCCCCGGATCTGAGCGAAAACGAGCTCGCCGAACTGGGCAAGAAATGCCAGCTCCTCGAAACCTGGGCCGCGAGTCAGGGCGCCGAGGCGCATTTCTTTCTGATCGACCCGGTGCGTTTCGTCAAAGGTGAGCGCGACACCCAGCTCAGCTCCGAAAACTGTGGCAGCACCCAGCACTACCTGCTGCTCGACGAGTTTTATCGCACCGCGATCTGGCTGGGCGGACGCACGCCGATCTGGTGGCTGGTGCCGGTATACGAAGAAACGGCCTACGACCTTTACACCCACACGCTGCTGTCCAAGCGCTTCATCCGCGCCGACGAAACCCTCGACCTTGGGCATTTGGCGACGATTCCACCGGGAGAGTTCATCGGCGCGGGGCTGTGGCAGTTGTTCAAGGGCATTGAGTCACCTTACAAATCGGTGCTCAAACTGCTGCTGACCGAGGTGTATGCCAGCGAACACCCGCAGGTGCAGTGCCTGAGCCTTCGCTTCAAAAAAGCCGTATTCGCCAATCAGCTCGATCTGGATGAACTGGACCCTTACATGGTCGTGTATCGGCGCATCGAGGAATACCTCATCGCCCGCAACGAACCGGAACGTCTGGAGCTGGTGCGACGTGCGCTGTACCTCAAGGTCAATCGCAAGCTCACGGGCAATAGCCGCACGCAGAGCTGGCAACGTTCACTGCTGGAACGACTGGCCAACGAATGGCACTGGGATCAGCGGCAACTTGCCCTACTCGATAGCCGCAGCCAGTGGAAAGTCCGGCAGGTCAGCGCAGAGCGCCGCGCGCTGGTCAACGAGCTCAATTACAGCTATCGCTTCCTGACCCAGTTCGCCCGCACCGAGCAGACCGTCAGCCTGATCAACAAGCGCGATCTCAACGTGCTGGGCCGCAGGTTGTACGCGGCATTCGAGCGCAAGGCCGACAAGGTCGAGTTCATCAATCCCGGCATCGCTCCGGATCTGGCCGAAGACACCCTGACCCTGGTGCAATCACGCAACAAGAAGGAGGCGGGACAAAGCCAGTGGGGCCTGTACAACGGCAGCCTCACGGCGCTTGAGTGGGAACATTTCGCCCCGATCAAACGCAGCCGCGAACTGCTGGAACTGTTGACCTGGTGCCACCGCAACGGCGTGATCGACAGCAGCACCCGTCTGGCCTTGCACCCCGGCAACAGCGACCTGAGCGAGTTCGAACTGTTCAACCTGCTTGGCAGCCTGCAACAGTGCATCGCCCTGCCCTTGCCCACTGTTGCCGAAGAGCCGCTGCTGCGCGCCGCCGTACCGAGCGAAGTACTGATGCTGGTGAACGTCGGCGTCGACCCGCTCAAGCATCACCGTGACCTCAACATCCTCATGACCACCGAGCGCACCGATTCGCTGAGCTATGCCGGCGTGCGCGAGAACCTCGTGCTGACCCTCGATCAGGTTACGCTCAACAGCTGGAACGAAGTGCTGGTCAACCGTTTCGACGGACCTCACGCCCTGCTCGACTGCTTGCGCGATTATCTCAACAACCTGCCGCGCGGGCCGTTGCAGCCATCGCTGAAGGTGCGCTGCTTCTGCCATAACCGTGCCCAGTTCATCGCCCGACGCGTGGAAGAAATCGTCGACACCGCGCAGAACCTGCTGCTCAGCGAATTGAATCACCGCTACCTGATTCAGGTGCAACAGCACTATCACGTGCTGGAACTGGTGCCCGGACAGGTCAACCACATCGCGCTCGCCACCCTGCCGGCGCTGCTCGACTACCTCGGTGAGGAGCAGGCGCGCTACAGCCCGCTGCACCTTGATCCGATGGCACTGGAAGATCACGACCTTGCGCTGATCCTGCCAATGGGCCAGCCGGAATGCATTCAGGTGTTCTACAGGATCACCGAGCAGCACGCCGAGGTCTGCGTTCTGGACGAGTTCAATGCGCTGTGGCAGCAGTACTTGCCGTATCACGACGAGCAAAGCCTGCTGGCGCCGCTGCAACGTTTCCTGCAATCGATCCAGTATCGGCGTGAGGCGCTGCTGCCGATGGAGGCCGCTCCCTCGACCAGCCTCGACATTTTGTATTACCAGCTATTGCCTTCGGGCCCGGGACGGGCGCGGCGCGTCGAAGCGCGGCCAATGCCGCAGACGCCAGCCAACAAACCGTTCTACGACGTGCAGGCGATCATCGGCAAAGCCGCACCAGGGCAAGTGCAGGTCACGCTGTATTGCAATCAACGGGAGTTCAGCGAGCTGGAATATGGCGACCAGCTGTTCAGCGTGGTCGCCCGGGAGATCGTCGAGCAGCGTCGTGAGACCGAACGCTATCGTTGCTACATCACCGACCTGGACCTGTCCGGGCTGCTCGGTGACGGGCAAAGCTCAAGCAATCTGTATCTACGCTACAAGGCCGACCTGGAGCGCGCCCTGAACGAGGCACTCGAACAGGTCTGAGTGAATTTACTCGGGGAACGCGCCACCGTTGGCCGGTTGCGATTCGACTTCAAGCAGGGTCAGTTTCAGGGTCTTGCCGCCCGGTGCCGGCCAGTCGATGTGCTGTCCGACCTTCAGGCCCAGCAGCGCGCTGCCGACCGGTGCGAGAATCGAAATCTTGCCTTCATCGGCATTGGCATCCTTGGGATAGACCAGCGTCAGATGGTAATCCTTGCCACTGCCTTCTTCGCGGCAGTGCACGCGGGAATTCATCGTCACGACATCGGCAGGCACTTCATCGTGGCTGACCAGCGTATCGGCGCGATCCAGTTCGGTTTGCAACGCAATCACGCCCGGCAGCGTGTCATCCAGGCTGTCGATCAGGCGCTCCAGACGTTGAACGTCCAGACGGGTAAGAGTGATGGAAGGTGCGGTCATGATCCGGGCAGACTCCTTTCTTCTGCGCAAAAAAAGCAAAAAACCCCGCCAAAAAAGGCGGGGTTTTCACCAGGCCTCGATGGGTTGAGGCGTTTCCGGACACTATCACAGCTCAAAAAATATACAAGTCATGCCCAGCGACACACGTCCCCTATAGGAGCTGCCGCAGGCTGCGATCTGTGCTTTTGAAGATCAAGATCAAAAGATCGCAGCCTACGGCAGCTCCTACAGGGACGCAGTCCTGCGATGGGCAGCCTGGGTAACGATCACTCGCCGCCGCTCATCATCCGCCGAACGCCACTCACGAATGTCTTCAACATGACGGAAACAGCCGAGGCAGACTTTTTGTTCGTCCAGCCGGCACACGCCGCTGCACGGCGAAGGCACCGCCGGGCTGATATTGCTGTAGAGCGGCTTGGGCGGACGGACGGGAGCGGTATCAGTCACGAATCACAGGCCTTCGAAATCGAATTCGGCGCCAGCCTGCTGCTTGACGATGCGTTCAAGCATCTCGCCCAACTGCTCTTCGCTCTTGTCACACATCCAGCGTTCGCTTTCTTCGTCGTAATCGAAGTGGAAACCACCCGAGACGGCCGCCAGCCACAGCTGACGCAGCGGCTCCTGACGGCTGAAGATCAGCTGCGAGCCGTTTTCGAACTTGACGGTCAGCACACCGGCCGAACTTTCCAGATCGATATCCAGATCGCTCTCGTCAAAGATGTCTTCCAGTTTTTCCTGGGTGTCATCGACCAGATCGTGGAAACGGGCTTCGGACAAACTCATTGTGGCAACCTCAAAAAATGTCTGATCAGGCTCAAGCGCCGCAAGATACGGACGCTTCTGGCCGATTGCAAAGGATAACGACCAAGTGCCTTACTGCCCCTTCAACACAGCACCTGTGGGAGCGAGCCTGCTCGCGAAAGCGCTGTGTCAGCCAAAGAGCCCGCTGAACTTGCCGACCCCTTCGCGAGCAGGCTTGCTCCCACAGGGAATGATGCGCTTCTCGGGAGCCCCGCCGGACGGGAGGCCCGTCGCATAGGCAAGCTGCCGGGTGGTCGGTATACTCCGGCGCAATTAACGTATTTTCAAGGATTTCGCCATGAAGCGCCTGATCTCTTCCCTTGCTGCGCTCGTCGCGGTTGCCTGCCTCGTTTCGGCCTGTGGTCAAAAAGGCCCGCTGTACCTGCCGGATGACGATCAGGACCCGGCCGAGCAAGCCCAGTCTTCGCAAAAGCAGCCTGCTTCCAAAGCACACAAGCACGACGTTTACTAAGGGGTCGCCATGGACGCTTTTAACTACCGTGGCGGGGAGCTGTTCGCGGAAGGTGTGGCGCTGTCCGCCATCGCCGACCGCTTTGGCACGCCCACTTATGTCTACTCGCGCGCGCACATCGAAGCCCAGTATCTGGCCTACGCCGATGCGTTGGCCGGCATGCCGCACCTGGTTTGCTACGCCGTCAAAGCCAACTCCAACCTCGGCGTCCTGAATGTCCTGGCCCGTCTCGGCGCCGGTTTCGACATCGTCTCCCGTGGCGAGCTGGAACGCGTACTGGCCGCTGGCGGCAGCGCCGACAAGATCGTGTTCTCCGGCGTCGGCAAGACCCGTGACGACATGCGCCGTGCGCTGGAAGTCGGCGTGCACTGCTTCAACGTCGAATCCACCGACGAGCTGGAACGCCTGCAAGTTGTCGCCGCTGAACTGGGTGTTCGCGCACCGGTTTCGCTGCGTGTGAACCCGGACGTCGATGCTGGCACCCACCCGTACATTTCCACCGGTCTCAAAGAGAACAAGTTCGGCATCGCCATCGCCGACGCTGAAGACGTGTATGTACGCGCCGCGCACCTGCCGAACCTGGAAGTGATTGGTGTCGACTGCCACATCGGTTCGCAACTGACCACGCTGCCACCGTTCCTTGATGCGCTCGACCGTTTGCTGGATCTGGTCGATCGTCTTGGCGATTGCGGCATTCACCTGCGCCACATCGATCTCGGTGGTGGCCTGGGCGTGCGTTATCGCGACGAAGAGCCGCCATTGGCTGCCGACTACATCAAAGCCGTGCGCGAACGTCTGGACGGTCGTGATCTGGGACTGGTGTTCGAGCCGGGCCGTTTCATTGTCGCCAACGCCGGCGTGCTGCTGACTCAGGTCGAGTACCTCAAGCACACCGAGCATAAAGATTTCGCCATCGTCGACGCGGCGATGAACGACCTGATTCGCCCGGCGCTCTATCAGGCGTGGATGGACGTCACGGCGGTCAAGCCGCGCGACACCGCCGCGCGTCAATACGACGTTGTCGGCCCGATCTGCGAAACCGGCGACTTCCTCGCCAAGGATCGCGAGCTGGCCCTGGCCGAAGGCGACCTGCTGGCGGTGCATTCGGCCGGCGCGTACGGTTTCGTCATGAGCTCCAACTACAACACTCGCGGCCGTGCGGCCGAAGTGCTGGTGGACGGTGATCAAGTATTTGAAGTGCGTCGCCGCGAAACCGTGGCCGAGCTGTTTGCCGGCGAAAGCCTGCTGCCGGAGTAACCCATGCTGCTGCGTTTTACTAAAATGCACGGTCTGGGCAATGACTTCATGGTTCTCGACCTGGTCAGCCAGCACGCGCATATTCAGCCCAAGCACGCCAAGCAATGGGGCGATCGACACACCGGCATTGGTTTTGACCAGTTGCTGATCGTCGAAGCGCCGAGCAACCCGGACGTCGATTTCCGCTATCGGATCTTCAACTCCGATGGCTCGGAAGTTGAGCAGTGCGGCAACGGTGCACGCTGCTTCGCGCGTTTTGTGCTCGACAAGCGTCTGACTGCCAAACGGCAGATCCGCGTCGAGACCAAGGGCGGCATCATCGAACTGGACGTGCGTAACGATGGCCAGATCGGCGTGAACATGGGCGCCCCGCGCCTGGTGCCCGCGGACATTCCGTTTGAAGCACCGGCGCAGGCCTTGAGCTATCAACTGGACGTCGACGGCACCACGGTCGAACTGGCCGCCGTGTCGATGGGCAATCCGCATGCCGTGTTGCGCGTGCAGGACATCAACAGCGCTCCGGTGCATGAATTGGGGCCGAAAATCGAGCACCACCCGCGCTTCCCGGCGCGGGTCAATGTCGGTTTTATCCAGATCATCGACCGCAACCGTGCCCAACTGCGCGTCTGGGAACGTGGCGCCGGGGAAACCCAGGCCTGCGGCACCGGCGCTTGTGCGGCGGCCGTCGCTGCAATCAGTCAGGGGTGGATGGATTCGCCGCTATTGATCGACCTGCCTGGCGGGCGTTTGTCCATTGAATGGGCAGGCCCTGGCCAACCGGTGCTGATGACCGGTCCGGCAGTGCGTGTATACGAAGGACAAGTGCGTCTTTGAGTGAGCAGAAACCATGACCGATAAGCCTCAGGTACCCGCCCGACAGTCCGACGAATCAGCGTCCGAGAGCCTGGAGGCGGCAGCGGTTGCCGCGTACCTGGAGGCTCATCCGGAGTTTTTCGTCGAGCACGAAGAACTGCTGCCAGCCATGCGCATTCCCCACCGACGTGGTGACACCGTTTCACTGGTCGAGCGGCAGATGACCATCCTGCGCGAACGCAACATCGAGATGCGTCATCGCCTCTCACAATTGATGGACGTCGCCCGCGACAACGATCGCCTGTTCGACAAGACCCGTCGTCTGATTCTTGCCCTGATGGACGCGACCAGCCTGGAAGACGTTGTCATCAGCGTCGAAGACAGCCTGCGTCAGGATTTCCAGGTGCCCTTCGTCAGCCTGATCCTGCTCGGCGACAACCCGGCGCCGGTCGGGCGCTGGGTCAGCCACGCCGACGCACAAGTTGCCATCGGCGGCTTGCTCACCGAAGGCAAAAGCGTCAGCGGCACCTTGCGTGACCATGAGCTGGACTTTCTGTTCGGCGAAGAACAACGCAAACAGATCGGCTCCACCGCGGTGGTCGCCATCAGTCATCAGGGCATCCACGGCATTCTGGCCATCGCCAGCCGTGATCCGCAGCACTACAAGAGCTCGGTCGGCACGCTGTTCCTCAGCTACATCGCCGAAGTCATGGGACGCGTGCTGCCACGGGTCAACAGCTCGCTGCGCTCGGTACGCTGAACATGGAACGACAACTGGACGCTTACTGCGAACACCTGCGCAGTGAGCGACAGGTGTCGCCGCACACGCTGTCGGCTTACCGCCGCGACCTCGATAAAGTCCTCGGCTGGTGCGTCAAACAGAACATCGGCAGTTGGGCCGCGCTGGACATCCAGCGCCTGCGCAGCCTGATCGCCCGCCTGCATGCCCAGGGCCAGTCCTCGCGCAGCCTCGCCCGCTTGCTCTCGGCAGTGCGCGGGCTCTACCACTATCTGAACCGCGAAGGGCTCTGCGATCACGATCCGGCCACCGGCCTCGCGCCACCGAAAGGTGAACGTCGCCTGCCGAAAACCCTCGATACCGACCGTGCGCTGCAGTTGCTTGAGGGTGCGGTCGAGGATGATTTTCTAGCGCGGCGTGATCAGGCAATTCTGGAGTTGTTCTATTCCTCCGGCCTGCGTTTGTCGGAGCTGACGGGGCTCAATCTCGATCAGCTCGACCTCGCCGACGGCATGGTTCAGGTGCTCGGCAAGGGCAGCAAAACCCGTCTGCTGCCGGTCGGCAGAAAGGCCCGCGAAGCCCTGGAACAATGGCTGCCGCTGCGGGCCATGACCAACCCGGCAGATGACGCCGTTTTCGTCAGCCAGCAAGGTCGGCGCCTCGGCCCGCGAGCCATTCAGGTGCGGGTCAAACTGGCCGGCGAGCGTGAATTGGGGCAGAACCTGCATCCGCATATGCTGCGGCATTCCTTCGCCAGTCACTTGCTGGAATCCTCGCAGGACCTGCGCGCAGTGCAGGAGCTGCTCGGCCACTCCGATATCAAGACCACGCAGATCTACACCCATCTGGACTTCCAGCACCTGGCGGCGGTCTACGACAGTGCCCATCCACGGGCCAAACGCATGAAAGGCGATGACTCATGAGCATCCAGTTGATCACCTTCGACCTCGACGACACCCTGTGGCACACCGCTCCGGTAATCGTCAGTGCCGAAGCGATATTGCGCGAATGGCTGAGCGAACATGCGCCGAATCTGGGCGCGGTGCCGGTGGAGCACTTGTGGTCGATCCGCGAACGGGTGCTGGCTAATGAACCGGGCCTCAAACACCGCATCAGTGCGTTGCGCCGGCGGGTGTTGTTCCACGCCCTGGAAGAGGCGGGTTACGCCCATGGCGAAGCGTCGGATCTGGCGGACAAGAGTTTTGAAGTGTTCTTGCATGCGCGGCACCAGATCGAGGTGTTCCCCGAAGTCGAGCCGGTACTGGAAATTCTCGCCAATCATTACGCCCTCGGCGTGGTCACCAATGGCAACGCCGACGTGCGTCGATTGGGACTGGCGGATTACTTCAAGTTTGCGCTCTGCGCCGAAGACATCGGCATCGCCAAACCGGATGCGCGACTGTTTCACGAGGCATTGCAGCGCGGCGGCGTGAGCGCCGAAGCCGCGGTGCATATTGGCGATCATCCGGGCGATGACATTGCCGGGGCGCAGGAGGCAGGGTTGCGCGCGGTGTGGTTCAACCCGGCGGGTAAAGACTGGGAAGCGGATCGTCTGCCGGATGCCGAGATTCGTAGCTTGAGCGACCTGCCAGCAGTACTCGCACGCTGGAATGCCGTTTCCAACTAACACAGGACACCTGTGGGAGCTGGCTTGCCAGCGATGAGGCCGGCGCATTCAACATCAATGTCGTCTGACAGGCCGCCATCGCTGGCAAGCCAGCTCCCACAGGGTTTGCGTTTCATTCAGATATTTTTGTTTCACCCATGAAAAAGCCCGCAGCGACGGCGGGCTTTTTCAGCAAGCAAGCGGCACGCCTCAGATAGGGCGGCTGCCGTACTTGTTGTCCGGCTTCTTGGGCGGATCGGCGACCACATTGGCCTCCACTTCCTGCACTTTTCCGCCACGCGACAAGAACTCTTCCATGGCCTTGGCCAGGGCATCGCGCTCCTTGTTCTTGGCTTCAATGCTCGGCAAATCGTCTACCGACACCGCAGCCTTGGCTTTGCCTTTGGCAGCCGGGGCCGGCGTATCTTCGCCGCCATCGTCGTCAGCAACGTCTTCCGCTGCCGCTTCCAGGCCTTCCTCGGCCTCGTCTTCGTCGCCTACTTCGAGGTCGTCGTTTTCCAGATCATCGTCGCTCATGTTCTACCTCATGACTTGCGAAAAGCAGATTAGTTATAGACCAGCTTTGGCAACTGTCGAAAGTCGCCGTTAAAAAATCGTTCGCCGCTGCTGACCAGCGGCTATGCCCCTTCACCGTGCAAGGTGGCGAGGACTTTACGGGCACCGCCGTGATCACGGTGCTCGCCCAGATAAACACCTTGCCAGGTTCCCAGTGCCAATCGACCTGCCGAAACCGGCAGACTGATCTGGCAGCCAAGCACGCTGGCCTTGAAGTGCGCCGGGAGGTCGTCCAGGCCTTCGTCGTTATGCTCATAGCCGTCTGTTCCTTGTGGGATCAGACGATTGAAAAATCGTTCGAAGTCGCGACGGACCGCCGGATCGGCGTTCTCGTTGATGGTCAACGATGCCGAGGTGTGCTGCAGCCACAGATGCAACAGACCGACCCGACACTCCCTGAGTTCGGGCAAGCCATGAATCAACTCGTCCGTTACCAGATGAAAGCCCCGGGGCCTTGCCCGCAGGGTTATCAGAGTCTGTTGCCACATACAGTTCTCCGCACGTTCGGGGCGCATTCTAGCGCGCTCTGGGAAAAAACAAAGGCCCTAATATTCCTGCAATGATGTAAGCCTTTGGCCGTAGAAAAACGCTCGTCGTAAACACGACTAAAGGCGTACGAAAAATCCTTTCAGCTGTTCCTTAAACGACAAATCCCGGACAAAAAAATGCCCGGCAAGCCGGGCAATTTTTTACTTCGCGTCTTACAGGTTGTAGCCGCGTTCGTTGTGTTGTGCCAGATCGAGGCCAACCGACTCTTCTTCCTCGGTCACACGCAGACCCATTACGGCGTCCAGGACCTTGAGGATGACGTAGGTGACGATCGCGGTGTAGATGACCGTGAAGCCGACGCCTTTGCACTGAATCCAGACCTGCGCACCAATGTCGGTGACAGTGCCGAAGCCACCCAGAGCAGGAGCGGCGAAAACACCGGTGAGGATCGCGCCGAGGATACCGCCGATACCGTGCACGCCGAAGGCATCCAGGGAGTCGTCGTAACCGAGTTTGCGTTTCAGGGTAGTGGCGCAGAAGAAGCACACCACGCCTGCCGCCAGACCGATCACCAGTGCGCCCATCGGGCCGACGGTGCCGGCAGCCGGGGTGATCGCCACAAGACCGGCAACCACACCAGAAGCGATGCCCAGTGCGCTTGGCTTACCGTGAGTGACCCATTCGGCAAACATCCAGCCCAGTGCAGCAGCAGCGGTCGCGATCTGGGTGACCAGCATCGCCATGCCAGCGGTGCCGTTGGCCGCAGCAGCGGAACCGGCGTTGAAGCCGAACCAGCCGACCCACAGCATCGCGGCGCCCATCAGGGTGTAACCAAGGTTGTGCGGCGCCATCGGCGTGGTCGGGAAGCCTTTGCGCTTGCCCAGTACCAGACAGGCAATCAGACCGGCAACACCGGCGTTGATGTGCACCACGGTGCCGCCAGCGAAGTCGAGTACGCCCCAGTCCCACATCAGGCCGCCGTTACCGGACCAGACCATGTGCGCGATTGGTGCATACACCAGAGTGAACCAGATGCCCATGAAGATCAGCATCGCGGAGAACTTCATCCGCTCGGCGAACGCACCGACGATCAAGGCCGGAGTGATGATCGCGAAGGTCATCTGGAAGGTGATGAACACCGCCTCAGGGAACAGCGCTGCAGGCCCGGTAATGCTCGAAGGCGTGACACCGGCGAGGAACGCCTTGCCCATGCCGCCGAAGAACGAGTTGAAGTTGACGACGCCCTGCTCCATGCCGGTGGTGTCGAACGCGATGCTGTAGCCATAAATGACCCACAGGATGCTGATCAGACCGGTAATGGCGAAGCACTGCATCAACACGGAAAGAATGTTTTTCGAGCGAACCATGCCGCCGTAGAACAGCGCCAGGCCGGGAATGGTCATGAACAGCACGAGGGCCGTCGAGGTGAGCATCCAGGCTGTGTCGCCGGAATTGAGGACTGGGGCCGCCACTTCGTCTGCCGCCATTGCAAGGCCGGGCATTACGATGGACAACAGGGCTCCTAGCCCTGCGAATTTACGCAGAGTCATATTGTTTTCTCCTGGGGCGTTGGGTTTGTGGCGGCGCTTAAATCGCGTCGGTATCGGTTTCGCCGGTACGGATGCGAATCGCCTGTTCCAGATTGACCACGAAGATCTTGCCGTCACCGATCTTGCCGGTGTTGGCCGCCTTGGTTATCGCTTCGATAACCCGATCCAGATCCTTGTCGTCGATGGCCACGTCGATTTTCACCTTGGGCAGAAAATCGACCACATATTCCGCGCCGCGATACAGCTCGGTGTGACCCTTCTGCCGGCCGAAGCCTTTGACTTCAGTAACGGTAATGCCCTGCACGCCGATTTCGGACAGCGACTCGCGCACGTCGTCCAACTTGAACGGCTTAATGATGGCAGTGACTAGCTTCATGAAAACTCTCTCCCGAATTGGTGGACTTGCCCCAGGAAAACAAACCCGACTCAAGTCTAAGCGCAGTGCCTGGCTTTGTAACGCATCGTCGGCCTTACCTGCCCGACTGACGCCAGCTAACCGCTGCTGACGAAACTCCCCGCTTCGTCTGCCGCACTGCATTCGTCACAGCGACTGCATCAGTGCATGGGTCAAGAGTGACTAAGCAGAAACCTTGCCATCTCGGCAAAAACCTCTGATTTCAATCCCTTGGCCGCTACCGCAAGCACTCGCGTGCAAAACGCTTCGCGGATACGCACAACAACGGTGCGTCACCGTCCGTCCGCCTGCGCGAAAAGCGTGCATCCCTGACGACGAGATTGACTATAGACACTGCGTGATACACTGCCGGCCATTGTTTCCAGGACATTTCCCATGCTCGCGCCCAAAGACTTCCTCGACGCCCTGAGCGGCACCGCTTCCCGCCTGTTCAGCGGCGACACCCCGCTGCCAAAAGCCGAAATCGAAAGCCAATTCAAGATGCTGCTGCAAAGTGCCTTCAGCAAACTCGATCTGGTCAGCCGTGAAGAGTTCGATAGTCAGATGGTGGTGCTGGCCCGCACCCGTGCCCGCCTCGAAAGTCTCGAAGCGAAAGTTGCCGAGATGGAAGCGAAGCTAACGCCGCCCGCCGAGTAACCCCGCAACCCCCCCTGTAGGAGCTGCCGAAGGCTGTGATCTTTTGATCAAAAAAAAGGCGATTACTCGGTAAACTTCAGATTTGGCCAAGTGCGAAGCCAGTCTTTCCCCTGCATGCGTTCCAGATAGATTTCCCGTTTGTCGATTTGGAACCTTGCTGTAGGTCGAACAACAAGTTGCAACAGATCCTCCAAACCAAGCGGCGCTGCGACCTCCAGAGCGCCTTGCGAGTCGAGCCTTATGGCAATTGCCGTGGCTGTCTCCGGCCAGAACCTGATGGCATCAATTGCGCTGGCATATGGCGTATCAGAATTTCGCAGATGCATGCGCGCCTGGTTCTTTACTGACCAATTGTATGAAGCATCCATATTTCGCAAACAGGCTTCCAGTTCAGTGTCTGACTGAACAGTGGCCCGCCCCGGATCGAACCAGATGACATTGATGTCCGAAGGCAATGGCGAGTAAGCACGCTGGTGCAAGTGATCCCAAACCGCGCTACGCAGAAACCCTGCGCCGACCCAGCAATCAGGTAAACCAAGAGATTGCACCAGACTCAATATGCTCATGCGCACTGGGTCGGCTTCGATGAGCGCCTGGATTTGCAACACTTGTTCAGAATTCATAGTTCCATTCAGTCACGCATGACTTCACTGCTTGATCTAAATAATTACGCGCAATGTGCGAGCTGCTCCACCTGATCACGGATAGAAGCACCTCTTTCAGTTTCCGCTTTGCGCAAATCGTAAGTCGATTGCAGGTTCAGCCAAAACTCTGGAGTGGTGTCCAGACAGTAGGACAGTCTGAGCGCCATATCAGCGCTGACACCTCTGCGTTGTAGAACGATGTCGTTCACCGTCGGAGTGGATAGACTCAACGCCCTCGCCAGCGCAGCAGCCGTCAGGTTCAGAGGCTCCAGATACTCATCTTTGAGGATCTCGCCCGGATGTACCGGACGCATACCATTTTTAGTCATACTCACCTCAGTGGTAATCGACGATTTCAACATCCTCGGGGCTGATGTCGAAAAAATCAAACAAGGCATCCCGCGCTTTCGGTGCTCCCTCAAAGCTTTCGGAAATGGCCTACTCACGCTCCTTGGCTCGCACTTAAAAGATCGCCATTTCCTACAGTAATAATCGCTAATTCTGCTTGCAGTTCTGGTTCAGAATTTCTCGACTCGCTCCTGCAACATTCTGCGAAACGTTGCCCTGTACACCTCCCTGCTGAAACGACTTCTCCCGACTACCCTTAAAAAACCCGCAGGAAGCGGACCCCGATTCAGCTCAAGGAACGACCATGTCCCTCTCCATCGTCCACAGTCGCGCCCAGATTGGCGTGGATGCTCCCGCCGTCACTGTCGAAGTTCATCTGGCAAACGGTCTGCCCTCCCTGACCATGGTTGGCCTGCCCGAGGCGGCGGTGAAGGAGAGCAAGGATCGGGTACGCAGCGCGATCATCAACTCCGGGCTGCAGTTTCCGGCGCGGCGGATCACTTTGAATCTGGCGCCGGCGGATCTGCCCAAGGATGGCGGGCGGTTTGATCTGGCGATTGCTTTGGGGATTTTGTCGGCGAGTGTGCAGGTGCCGTGTCTCACACTGGATGAGGTGGAATGCCTCGGTGAGCTGGCGTTGTCCGGCGCGGTGCGGCCGGTACGCGGGGTGTTGCCAGCGGCACTGGCGGCGCGCAAGGCCGGGCGGGCGTTGGTGGTGCCGCGAGCGAATGCCGAGGAGGCGTGCCTGGCGTCGGGGTTGAAGGTGTATGCGGTTGATCATCTGCTGGAAGCGGTGGCGCATTTCAATGGGCATACGCCGGTGGAGCCTTACGTATCGGACGGTTTGATCCATGCCGCCAGACCCTATCCCGATCTCAATGAAGTTCAAGGGCAGATGGCCGCCAAACGAGCGTTGCTGATTGCCGCAGCGGGTGCACATAACCTGCTGTTCAGCGGGCCGCCGGGGACAGGCAAGACGCTGCTGGCCAGTCGACTGCCGGGGCTACTGCCACCTTTGTCCGAATGCGAAGCGCTGGAGGTGGCGGCGATTCAATCCGTCGCCAGCGGCGTGCCACTGACCCATTGGCCCCAGCGCCCCTTTCGCCAGCCGCATCACTCGGCGTCAGGCCCGGCACTGGTCGGCGGTAGTTCAAAACCACAACCCGGCGAAATCACCCTCGCCCACCACGGCGTGCTTTTTCTAGACGAGTTTGTTCTTAGGGCTACATGTCAACATGTGTACCCCAGAATTTTCTGACCTTGAGTCGCGTTTCCTCACGTTTGGACCGCGCATCCCCCAGCCTACTCACGACTGCGTTGTGTAGTGGCTAACAGATAGCAAATCACCCTGCCCTTATGCCATGATCGGAATCGATTTATTGCGTTCGACGGTGCCATTAAAGGCAAACTGAAAACTCTGCCTCGAATGTCTAATTTTGAATCGGTAGGAAATACCTATAGGCAGGGAGCGAGTAATGCTGAATCAACATTTTTCTTCTAAAAATTTCATGCGGCTTTTAACTAGGCAGGATATTTTCAGATATGACATGGGCACTGGTACCGACGACTACAGAGCAAAATTAACTACAGTTGAAGAAACTATAGGAAAAGACAGCTACGCCTTTTCAAGTTTTAAAAGAAAGAAGATGACGCATGGCGAAGTCATATCACCGGCATGCATTGTTGACGATTTCGCGTTAAGAAAGCTGAACGACAACATAAAACGTGTGTTCAGCATAAAGACCACGGACAGAAATAGTATATTGCCACAAATTAAAGTCCTTTTGAACGAAGGTGGCGAGTTTTGGTTGCGGAAATATGACATAGCAAAATTTTTTGAATCGATACCAGTAGGAAAAGTTCTTGATCTTGTCAGAAACGACTATCGGTTGTCATACGAATCAAAGAAGATCTTAAATAATCTATTTTGCAATCCAACAATAACAAAATCTGCAGGCCTACCACGCGGAATATCACTTAGCTCAACATTGTCCGAGCTGTATATGCGAGAATTTGACGCATTCTGCAGAAAACTTCCAAACTGCTATTTTTACACTCGATATGTTGATGACATTTTCATGCTTTTTCATGAGGATCCCGGGGATATCACGCCGAAACTTATCCTTCCGGATGGGCTTTTTTTCCAGCCGATAAAAACTCTAGAACTACACCATCAGCATAAAGGCCCCGTGAAGACAAGCGATGGCGGCTCAAGCGTAACGTACCTCGGATACGAATTTGACTTTAAATCTAACAGCAAGGATAAAGCTACAAAACTACAAGTAGGAATTGCCTCAAAAAAGATCAAGAAAATAAAAACGAGAATAATGCTTGCACTGTTTGACTACTGCCAAACTAAAAATTATCTCTTGCTCAAATCCAGGCTTACGTTCCTTGCAAGCAACTACAATATCGGCAAAGACTCTGCGCGAGGAAAACTGTATGCAGGAGTCCATTTTAATCATCTGCTCATAGATAAAGAGCGTTATGGCGATCTCACGGATATTGACAGTTTTTTGCGTAAAGCTATCTGCAGCGCGAAAGGTTCTTTAGGCCGAAAGCTTTCCCCTCTCCTGTCTGCGCCTGAGCGCCGAGAGCTTATGAAGATCTCCCTAATGCAGGGCTTCCAAAAGCAGATAGTAAGGGCATTTGCACCTGATCATCTCTTGGAAATAAAACGGATTTGGGCACATGTATAAACAGCCAAGCAACAAAGTTCGCATTAGAAAGAACGACGAATATAGGGCTATGTTGACGGAAACACTCCCTTATGAAGTCCCGATGCTTTTCTCCAATGAAGGTTTATATCTTGCCGCAAAAGACAAATTACTCTCCAAACTTAAGGAAGAGCACGGTTTAGATATCTTCAACAACCAACCAACGATTCCATACAAATACAAAATACGTAAGAACTCATACGAATCGCGCGGCCTAGCTATAATGCACCCTGCTCAACAACTGGAGACGGGTTTATTCTATTCTCGTTATGATCACTTGATTGTCGGGCTATGCCAAAGAAGCCCCTTCTCCCTAAGGGCACCATGCTCGATTGCGAGCTACTATGTAGAGCGAGCGCTTTCTAGCAGCAATAATACTGGGAAAGATAATCATGTTGAAGAGGCAGCAGATGGGTTTGGGGTAGTACCCAACACAGGAACATCTTACTTTGCGTACAAAAAATTTCCTTTTCTTTTCCGTTATTACGATTCTTTGGAGTTTCTGCGATTAGAAAAGAAATTCAAACAACTAACGAAGATGGATATATCAGATTGTTTTAACCGAATTTACACCCATACCATTGCGTGGGCTGTAAAAAGCAAAGAGCATGCAAAGCGCAACAAGCAGCAGTCTTCTTTTGAAGCTAGCTTTGACAAACTAATCCAGAATGCTAACCACGGAGAAACCGCAGGCATTCTAATTGGTCCAGAAGTATCCCGCATATTCGCGGAGATAATACTTCAGAGAGTAGATCTTGACATAATTTCTAGAGCATCAAAACTCGGACTGCAATTGGATACCGACTACACCATCAGACGTTATGTAGATGATTACTTCATTTACACAAACACTTCTACGGCGCAAGATGCTTTAAAGAAACTTATTCCTGGCGCGCTTGCAGAATTCAAACTCGCTATCAACAATGGAAAGACTTCTGACCAGGTCAGACCGTACATCACCAGTACGTCAATATCGCGGCATAATATATCCATTAATATCGCTTCTTTTTTTAACAAGTACGTCGATTTCAAATCAGAACTAAATGAAGAGTCCGGCAAAAATTCAACCGTAATATTTCTGAAAGGAATTGATAACGTCACCGCTGCGGTTGTTCAGACAATAACTGCGGTTAAACGGTCGATCGGTGAGATGGGATCGTATGACGCAACAGCAAACTATTTCTTGGGAATGTTCAAAAAATTCTTATCTAGGATGATAGGCAAGAAGATAAAATCTGAAAACGATACCGCGCATAATGCACTATATTTTTTCTTAACAGCCATCATTGATATTGTTTTCTTCTATTACTCAATGACGCTACGCGTCAGACAGACGTACCAAATTTCGGAAATAATACTCATGATCGCCAAGATCATGAAGCCTCTTCCCGCAGATTTAAAAGATACACTCATTAGAAAAATTGTCGACGAAGGCCGATTAATTATTAACCAAGCGAATAACGACCTTCCCGAGCACAAAATAGAGGTGATGAACTTACTCATCGTGCTGCGAACATTTGGAGTTGAGTACGTTTTTGATATGCCGTTGTTATCAAGAACTTTCGAGTTTGATATCGGACCTGAACAGGAAATATCTATAAAGGATAACTTTGACTATTTTCAGTTAGTTTTTCTACTATCTTATATAGGGGGTATACCAGCATTCGATAATTTAGTATCAACCGCTGTCGAGTTCTCCTCTGTTCGATTCCTCAGCAAAGGCTGGGCCGACGAAGCAGAAAATGTATTCATGTTTTTTGATCTGCTATCGTGCCCATATGTTTCACCCGCTGAGAAGCAAAAGATAGCGAAGCTAGCTTTGAGGCATATTTCAGAAAAAAACTTGAACGAACGTGTAAACAAATTAATTCAAGATGTTAGTTTGAGGACATGGTTTTTCGGGTGGACACAAACTGTAGATCTAGGTCTGGTTTTGAAGAAAAAAGAATTGCGCACGCCCTATTAACTATATAAGATAATTTTTGAGGACACGCAGGTCAGCTTGACCCAGGCCAGAGCTGTAATTTGGCGAATACGTGGAGTAGGAATTGGCAAAATTCGTAAGGATTAGTCGAAACCGAAAAACGCACCTAGACCATTCAAGCAGCCGATATGGGGCTCAGCACCATAGAAACTGCTGGTCGAAGGACACACGATGGGCCGTGCGTGCTCTCCCCTTCGGGGCATCTTAATTATCTATTTCCTTATGAATGTAGTTGAGTGAATCAACTTTACGCATTTCATTGTCGCACAATGATTCATTGAGTCTGTTCAGAAGCGAAAACTGGAGTGTATGTCTAATGTCATTATTGCATGGGCACTCTTGTTCGTGGCTTACTCGCGTCCAAGGTGTAGTACTTGAGTCATAAATCCAGCCTTGGAAGGTACCGATTCCTTGAACCATATGACCGGGATGTTCGACATACAACCCCTCGACTGAAACCAAACTGCCACCGATTTTTCGAACGTAAACTCCTTTTTCAAATTCGAGGCTATCTGGATTTTCAGGAATATGGATTATGCCATTAAGCTCTACTACGAAACCGTCGTGATTGGAGAGTATCTTATCAATTTCGGACAAACTGTCTATTTCTGCAGAGTTACAATAATACATTAACTCAGGCATTTTATAGAAAGGAATTTTTTCGAAAATCGAACTCTCTCTCTTGTCTGCTATCCACATTTTTGTGTAAAGCACCACATCTGAAGGAAGTCTTTTACGATAGACAGCATCGTATTCGGGTAAATCTAGTCCTCGGCGGTAGGTAGGAAAGATAGTTTCAGTACCAAAGCGTTCCCAAGGAATATGGAGGAGACTATTATACAAAAAGTCATCTTTTCGATTAGGGAACAGCTTTTCTACCGTGTCATAACCTCCCAGTTCGTAGTACTCTTTTAGTACTTCACAGGACACAGTAAGGTGCACTGCGATAGACTGAGCTGGTAGCACATCATCCAGATGACCAGCAAGACATGCCTGTTGAGCTGAATATCGTAAAATACCTTCATCACCGGCAAGCACAGTTAAATCGTGAACCTTAACATTCAAACTTGCCAACACTAGAGTATCTATTATATACAGGTGAGCCACCCCTTCTTTAGGACTGAATTCAGCCTCTTTGTGTACCAACCACACACCGCGCTCGTCTAAATCTTCACATGTGTGGATAGTTCGACGCTCTTCGTATTTATTCGCTGCAAACCAACATGCGACGTACGCTGATTTTGTGAGATCAACGTAAAACGATCTCCATCCATAGTGTTGAAGCACCGCTTGCGAAAACTCTAACTCTACATCATGGTAGTTTGTCGGCCCACCGAAGGCGCGAATTACAGACCTAGCATAGTGACTCCATTTGAGCATCTGAGGTGGAATGCAACCTTGGCGGCTAAATGACGTGGAGATGCTTACGTTTCCATTTTTCAAATAATGGTGATTTTGTCCTCTATATAAATAGCCTTCTCCATAAAGAGCAAAGACATCCTCTAAATCTTTGAGAGCACTGACTATTAGTTCTTTCATTAAGCACCCATTATTTCAATGAAAATTGCTGAGAAATTTAAATCCTCCCTTACAACAACCATCCAAACTGGTTACGGAGTTTTTTTACCAGATGCTCCAAAAATGACTTATAACGTTAAAAATAGGACAGATCTATTAAAATTATAAAAAACCAAGCCTGGCGCAGCGCCCACACCGTCCCTGCCCTCTCTGATTAGCGTAGCCAAGGTCCTACAAAAAATCTCACCCGCGACTGATTAAGTCGGCAATCCAGACTCGCTTAGCTTCATCACCGCGAAGCCACTCAAAACACGCATAGTAAGTATTTCACCTCATTTATCCCTTAGAACCATGCCCCCCGCAGCTATGCACTGCCGACGTTCCGCGTGAGCCATTGGTAATGAGTTGGGAGCGATCATGGGGTTTCCAATGGGGCTTCTATAAAATTCTATCTCTAATGCGCTGGACCATTTGCCGCATAGACTCAGTCACATTTCTGAGCGCAACTTGATACTGACTTACGTCGAAGTCGTCCAATGAGACGCGTAAATACGCAGTCACTATCTCCTCGTTATTTAGGTGAGCCCACGGACGGAAAACGTCACCCCTTACATTAATACTCGATAATACAGTTTCTCCGGGGCATCTATGATCAAACAGCTTTTTAATTTTAGAATACATCGTAACGACTTCTCTAACAGAGGTTGATGCGTTTATTGCGGAAATGGATCTATCAAAATTGTCCAACTCCTCAACGACATCAAAAACAATATTTAACTGACTAGAAATATTTTCGACGCCATAGCTGGGGCCAATATTATCGATAACACCGTAGAAAACTTCTCGAATCAATTCACTTCTTATCAATGCCTTGGCATGCCAGTAGTTAAGCCACAAATTATATTCTTCCTCATGCTCTAGAACATATACCTTTTCATTCCTATTGCGTAAATTAGCCGCTCGAACCGTACCAACCATAGGTCTTGGACCTCGTATTTCTCTCAGTCCGTCCTGCCCAATCCACATGCTATTAAAAACAATATCTTTGCCCTGAACCTCCATTTCAAAATATGGGTCAGTCGACTGAGGAAGTCGCAAACGGCATATGGACTTTAGTACCGCATGTGCAATTTTATTAAACTGGCCATCGTCACTCGATTCAATAACAAACTGAAAAGAAGAAAAACTTTTAAATCCAAGCAAAATCGAAATATGATTTACGCGATCAAACTCAGAATAGTCATCAACATCTTGACCTATTCGAAGCTCTATGACGCTTCGAATCAACTGACTACGCGCCAGGATGCTTTGAATTGGCTCCATTTAACCCCCTTCTATTAACACTGCTATCTTCGAAAATAGAATTGTCGATATATTTTTTATCAATATACTCTACAGAGTATAGCTCTTTTGTGCCGATGAGGGCTTCATCATTCCTTTTGCGAGAATGCAAATTGGAATTGAGCAAAGCCCTAGGTCAGGCACTGAAAGAATCGAGAATTAGCAAAGGTTTATCCCAAGAGCAGGTAGGGGCAAGCCAGAGCTACGTGAGCGATATTGAGAGGGGATTAAAAACGCTGTCTCTGGAAAAACTGGATGAATTCGCATCTGGCATCGGGGTGCATCCAATCACCATTCTTGCTAGGTGCTATCTAATCAAAGAAGAATCAATGAAACAGGAAGATGTGATTAACAGATTGCGACTAGAGTTGTCTTTAATAAACCAGACAAAGTCCGAATAATCACAGTTACTTCACTGTTTTGAGTTTTGGCTTATTGCCTTTAGCCAGTTGGCTTTCCAAGAATGCAATCTTTAGATCCTTCGATTCTTTCTCATCGTGCAGACGAGCATTCAATTCAGAAATCTCAATCATTTGCTCCGAGCAGATCCTTGTAAGAGCCGTTACCAAATCGCGTTGCTCTTCTAATTTTTGCCTTAGGATACTAAGTTTCAGGCCTTGCAGTTCAATGGTGGGAATTTCCTTTCGATCGTGGTCCGCTTTTAATTTGGCGATAATATCTGGATAGTATTTATAGAGCGACGATCTACTGACTCCTGACTCTGATGCTAGCAAAGTCACACTGACTTGAGTGTTTGACTTAAACAGATTAGACAGAGTGTTTATTATCTTCGCTCTAGTATTACTCACCTGCCGCCCTCCCAATATCACTCAATACTTCCTCCGCCTCTGCAAGGCGTGATTCAAGTATCAACTTTGCCTGTAAAGATATATTAGATTTCCGCAACAATCTGACGCTATCTTGCTTGTAGTTTTCCCACCAAAGATAGTGCTTTGGTGTAGCGAAAAAATTGGCGCATCCTTTGCAAACTACCGGGGACTTTACCGCAGGGTTGGGTTCCAGGCGACTGCCCTTACATGCGCTTGTCTCTTGTCTATACATACATACTCCCCACTGACATGGAACAAGCGTCGTCCCGCGAGCCAGAAGAATTTTTACTTCTTTTGAGGTTCTAAATTGCCCAACGAACTTACCAACAGAGCGACCGCCTATTTTTGCGCCTGGACTAAGATAGATATCATCTGGTGATAAACCTGCCAGCTCAGAAGCAATGGATTCCATTTCGACATTTAATTCCTCCCTTACTAATCGTCTAAATTCAGAATCTGGACTTGCATAACTGATGTCAACACTAAATGCAGAGGTGTGGGAATACTGCACTGCCAGATCACCTAGGGCAGTTCGATCTCGCTTAGCAACGAATCTTGCGAAGTGTTTTCGGCCCATGTGGGAATGTAGTTTACCCGACCAGCCTGTTTTTGATTCTAATCCTATAAAACGTCCGAAATCATTTAATCTTTTGTTGATCGTAGATCCCGAGACGACCACATATCCTTTCGTAGGCCTGAATGGCCATAGAGCGTTACCTGTTGTTACTAGCCATAGATTATTATGTCCACTTTTCAGTCGAGCCGGTTCCGATACCCTTTCCAAAATCTTAAATGCACCTTCCGCGGCGGGAGATAAAATCCACGGGTGATCTTCATCCTCGCCCCCATTACTCGCGTTCTGATAAGCATCAAATCGCTTTTTTGATCTCGGTGCAAAGTAATAGGGATATTCCCTACCCTCAATGTGTTCAACCCGTTTAATGCTCCCCATACCCGCTCGTCGTACTTCACTAACTCGAGCGCCTGACGTATAGCTTATAATAACAAAGCAAGCACTCAACAGATGCCTCAATAAAAACGCGATGTCTTGGGGTTTCGTTGCGTTTAGCCCGATAATAAACTTATTCGCGGCTTCGCTATTTGAAAATGATTCATCGGAAATAAATTTTCTAGCTGCTATTGAAACCTTTTTTTTGACGTAACTTGTTCCTCCCAGAGCAGCATCAACGCCGACGGTGTACTTAATAAAAATACGAATTATATCCTCAGCCATCAACTCAACAAAAGATATCGACTCCCGTAGAAGCATCAGACACACCGGCTCTGGAGGAGCTTCCCACTTTAAGGATAGCTTTAGACCGACAGAAATCCTCTTCCTATATTTTTCCGGAAAGGGATCTTCGATCAATCCATCATCAATATATCTGCCCAATCTATATATTTTGCTAACTATTCCCATACGCTGTTTGACAGTCGCCGCAGTGTTAAGCTCTCCACTCATACCATTTTTATGGTATCGATTGAACGCAGATTGTATTTGCCTAGCAGTTATTGTCGAAAGACGGTAATGCCCTTCGGCGTTCAAGTGCAATAAAAAATTTCGCACCCATATGATTTGGGTCTTTGATGTAGAAGGCGCATAGGAAATACCTCCTAGCCCCAACAGAAAGCACGCTGCGATCTTTTTGAGCACATCCGGAAATCCGTTAACATGTGCATTCGACTGTAGAAAACCTTTCAGCAACAATGGCCAGCTAAATACAACGGGCTTGTCCGCAACCGATCTTTCGATTCTATAAAAAAACACCCATTCATCAGCAAAATAATCTATTCCTCTTGACCCCAGCCCCGAGATAATAATGTTGTCTGGTTTCAGCTCTTCACTTACCTCTGCAATTCTCATACTAATAAACCAACGGTATGTCTGGAATTGTATCCACGAGCAAAAGGGCCTGATCAGTTACTTCTGGAAGTACCTGAGGGATAATTTCCTTGGTTATGATCTCTAACGTAGTTCGAAACTCTGCATCATACCTAAGCATTAGATCCGCACTGAGATGACTATCTTTCTCCATTTTTTCTAGGCACTGTCTTGTCTTGAGGAGACGAGCTATATAGACAGGGTCATCCTTAATAATTATAGCATTCTTGCAGGTCGCACAACTGGTAAATTCTAAACATGGCTTTCCAGGTCTAGACTCACCTATCGTTCCGTCAAGGGGAGATGCACATGTTAATCCAAAAACAGTTATATACGGATCTGCCAATGTAGATGTATTCGACGCAATTAAATTTATCATTTGGCCTTGAAAATGAGATAACCGTTCAAAGCTATTCTGAACTGACGCTTTATCCTTCAAATACAACGATGTGGTTCTTTGGCTTTTATGCTGCAAAAATTCTGAAACCACTTTTGTTGACTTATATTCGCGTCTGATAAGCGATGCGACGGCCTTTCTTATATCACTAAATGTGAAAAATTTCAGAGCGTGCAGATTTCTAAAATCTTTAAGTTGATTATGAAGACTTTGAACAGACACACGCCTGGATATTTCTCCGGTACGGACAATGAATAGCAACTCTTTATCGCACGGCTGTGCTAAAGGCCGAATTGAATTCGTCAGCGCTTTAATGAGATCTACCAACGCCGGCACAGCGAATTTTCCACTCTTTAGAAATGGTAATGACTGTTCCTTCTGAGCTCGAGGCTTGTTCCAAGAAAAATACACCATCGTGTCGTCGGTTGGATGTGGCTCAATACATTCAACATTAACTTCCATCAATGCCATCGGGTTAGCAGCGGACTCAACCATCATCAACAAATATATAGGTAAGCAAGTTCGCATGGTCAACTCACGGAATTTAGATAGACGCCTCAAGCCAGACGCCCCTAACCTCCCTTGATGCATTTCACCCATCTGTAACTGAGTCCAAACACCTTGCCCTTCTAAACGGATGAGCCTTCTAAGTGCCAGTATAGAGCAGCTATCTAAGTCAGGATGGGAGATTGCTTCCCCTTTTTCCACTTGCCGCCGAACATCTATAGCGATTTGTATCTCCGCTATTTCTCTTTTGCATACCTCGACTATTTTATTTAATTCCTTCGCAGAGATATCATTATCTCTGAGTGAAACCTCTTCCCTCACAAACCTCATAAAAGGATACTCTTGTATATTCCAAAGAGTACCTACAGAGGCTTCAGCAACGCATCTAACAATTTTTGCCGCAAAATTATAATGGGTGCCGTTTGTTTTGCGTAGCCTCGAATTTTCATTTAGTGATTTTGCGTATTGCTCCAGAAAATTTGTACGATCATCATCTGTGCGCACATTGACATCTGATAGAAAAGACATAAAGTCTTTAGTAGACCTCCAGGCTTGATGCCTACTTCGACTATTATAATGACCTGTTAACTCTTCGAACGCATTTCTTAGGTCTATGGATATCTGTGTATGTAGATTAGCTAGACTAAAATCAAAATTTTCATACCGCTGTCGATTGTGATCAAAAAACGTAGCTAAAATTTCATTCCTCATTAGCACCACCTAACACTGCCGCGTATTTCTCCAAGATTCCCAGCACCTCAACGTGACTACCGGAAATTCTCTCAAGATAGCTCTGGGTGGTGTCAGAACTTGAGTGGCCTAATAGCCCCTGAACTATCTTTACGTGATCTACCCCTAAGTTTTGTGCCGCCTTAAACAATTGCCGCTCCATAAAAGTTGCAAAAGTCGTTCTCGCTTGATGTGGGTGAGAGTTTATACTTAATTGCTTGCATGCACGCTTGTAAGCTGCGTAGTAACACGACCTTGTTACCGGCGCGCCTTTTTCATTAATGAAGAATAACGTCTCATCAACTAACCATGGAGACGACTTCATTTGGTTTAACGTACGAACCACATCCGCATACATATTTGTTTCAGTTAACAGAGCCCGCGCGACGTATGCCTTTTGGATTTTTCCACCTTTCGCCAAAACCTCGATGAATCCATCGGATGAGCGAAGGTTCAGAAGCTCTATCTGGGAGCTTTTAATACTCAATACACTGCCGACCCTAAGGCCTGTGGTAAGAGTCCATGCAAATATCACACGGTGTACGCCTCGCAAATGCTGCATAAGTCTTAAGCTAGAATCTTGAGTAAGTGCTCTTGGTCTTTTTTTTGTGGACTTAACGCGGACCTTTCTGACTCTAATTTGATTTAGCTTGTAAGCGTAAACACTCTGATCCGCACTCCCTTCACGAATTTTTTTCGCCCAATAGAACTTATAAAATTCGTAGACAACAGCGAGTCTTAAATTTATGGTTGCTGCGCTGAGGGGTGTTCTACCATCATCTTTTGACTTCATTGAGTTTCGATATAAAGCTATATCCCTAGCGTCAGCATAGGGCCAGTCCACCTTAGATAGGGCCGTATATTTCAACCAACTTAGAATACACTCAGCATAAGTCTTCACGGTTTTATCTGATTTATAATATTCCGAGAAAAACGATTTTTCATATAGAAATTCGTGCATCTCCCGAACTACCTCACCGCGCACCTCATCGAAAATCAAAGGTATGGGATAATTCGATACCGACCTTTTTTCTTTTTCAGTTATCAACGCATCCAGCCCCGCAGCTCGGACTGTGTCTTGAACCGATGAGAAAGCTTTTTTGCTGGGCCATAGAAGCAACATGCGAACCCTCCTGCTACGTACGCAGTGTAGCCAATGATTCTAATGCCGGAGTTTGATCGCAAGGTGCTGGAGGTGCTGCGCGAGCCGCTGGAGACTGGTAGGTGGTATTCTAACACTTTATCAAACGTCACAGGAAGCCCGGAATGCCTACTGCCTACGCTTATATCCGCTACTCATCTAAGGCCCAAGGTGAAGCCGGTAGGGACTCCGTAGACCGTCAAATGGCTTCTATCCAAGCCATTACAAAGCAGCAAGGTATTGAGTTGCCGCCTGAAAATATCTACTCGGATACAGGCATATCTGCACACGATGGAAGCAACAAACGAAAAGGAAAACTAAAAGAACTCATTGATATGATAAGCGACATGCATATTAAAGAGGGTGACTACATATTCGTTGAAAGTATTGACCGGCTTAGCCGTCAAAGACTTCTACAAGCAAAAGAACTAGTCAATGGCATCCTTGAAAAAGGCGTTATTTTAATAACCACCATTGATGGTCAACGATATGAAAAACCAAACGAAACAAACCGTATTGACGACTTACAACAAGATATTCTTTTAAGTGTTATCGCAAAGCGAGCATACGAAGAAAGTAAGACAAAATCAGTTCGTAGAAAGTCCGCATGGAATAGAGCCAAAAAATTAGCGGAAGAAGAAAAGGTCATTTTCAACGCCCATAACCCACCCTATGGCATCCGATACAATACAGAGCTTAACTGCTTTGAAATCGAGGAAGAAGAAGCTCAGGAAATAAGAGATTTCTTTGAGAGCTTGAAATATGTTGGCGTGTCGTTGTCAATTAAAAAGCTCAACACTTATTCAAAACGAAAATGGTCAAGTAGAAATATAAAGCATCTAATAGATACGAAATACGTTCTCGGTGCTTACATGGCTCAACGAAGAGACGAAAACAAAAAGAAAGTATTTGAGCGATACATTGAAAACTATTATCCGCAAATCGTTTCATATGAACTATTTAATGAAGCAATAGCGGCGATGAAAAACAGAGCACAAAGAAAAAACTATGGCAACCAAAGCGTTGGCAGCTTGAACATTTTCCGCCACAGCATCAAATGTGATTGTTGTGAGGCATCTATGTTGTTTGAAAAACAAACAAACCCCAAAGGCGTCGTTTATCCGTATTTTCAATGCTACACACGCAAAGAATTAAAAAATGGATGTGACCAACCACGCTTTCGCTTTGACTTGGCTTTTGGGTTATTTCTTGAACTTATATATCAATCCACAACAGATGAAGACTTCGACGTTCACCCATGGCAGAACGAAGACCCAAACCCTGAACGTCAACATGAATGGATAACTCGTAAAAGCGGGATGATTTATCGTCTCCCAACACAAGAAGACATTGATGAAGAGGAACGGGTAGAGAATTTTAGAGAATTATTAATCAAGCTACTGTCAAATAGAGAGAGCCAGACCAAGGACAACAAGAAAATTGTGGAACTGAACAACCTTTTGCTTGAACAAAAAAGTTATAGAGACAACCTAATGAAATCTTTTGCTGGTTTCACCAGTGGAGTCATCCCAAAAGAATTCTTAGAGGTAGTTAGCAAAACAGAAGCAAACATCAACGATGTTGAACAAAAACTTGCAGAACTACATACACAAATAAACATCAAGAAAACAACAATAAACATTTACTCGGAAAACGACATAATTGATTTATACAAAACAGAAAATGGCCGTTTGAAAATAAATCAATTCTTTGTTGCTAACGACATCACTTTCAAATTCAACTTCGACAAAGCCACAAGAACTTTGTTTGCTAAGATTTTCCAGAACGGTTTTGAAATTGACCGCCTAGCTAAGCAGTTCAGCCTACATAATCCGCTTAAAGAGTTTGGCATCAACAATCTCAACGAATACTTTAATTGACGCCATCATAATAAAAGTAGGCGACCTAATCAGGTGGCCTTTTTTATTCCTATACCTTCCATTCTATTAAGCAATAAATCATGCGTGCTGGCGTTTTAATATTATTTCGTGCTAGCATATTTATGTTTTGATTGATTTTTATAACTGGCAAGGAAGATAAATGAAAAAATCTATCGGGTTGTGTTTTGCAGTAGCATTGGCCGCTTCATCTTTTGTTACTAATGCAGAAACCTTTGAGCGGATAGAGCTAGATAAAGATAGAACCAGTGTTCAGTATGCTGGTCCTATCAAGTCAATCACTAAGGCTCTTGAAGGTTACAGATGGCTTGGTCAATCAAAAGACATGAATGGCGGTGTGGTTTTTGAACCTCATGTAAATAATAGTTTTGGTAAAAATGACACTGAAACTGGTGGGGCTATAATGGTAAAAGCTACTTACTACCTATATGACAAACCAGTTAAAGAAGCTTTAATGATTGCCCGCCAAAGTCAAATACCGGGTTTTGTTGAGTTTTATGGATACGAATCGAGAGAACTTCAACTGCATATTCGGATGGTTGATAACAGCACCTTCCAAGCATTTGCAAGCGATGACGAATATCGCAAACCTGAAAAGTTAATGACTTATAAAAAAGTAGACGAGTTTAATAAAAGTAATTATAAAAGCAAACTTAAATCCGCGAGAGATAGTGGTATGGTTTTCTAATTTTATAAAAAGTTGAAATATATTTTGGCGGCCTCTTTTATTGCTTAAAATCATCGAATATAAAAACACACATCTACGTTTTAGTATTTAGCTCCTTAGTCGTCAGTTGTCGGGCTGCCTTTCTTTTAAGGTGGCCTTTTTTATGTCTGCTATACGTTGCTATACGCTGCTACACACAACTAGCACGCCACCTACTCATTCTTGAACACTATACAAACTTGAAAACATTTTAATATATGATAACTTGATATTAGTAGTTTGAATTCTTTATATGCGAGCAATGTAAATGTATAGCAATTTCACTCCGTTCATTGCTTACATTTACGCTCGATTTTTCGCACTACGTTTGAAAAATTAAAATCAAAAACAAATAAACAACCATGAGGAATGTATGAATGACAATAAAAAACCAAGACAATTGAATGTAAGAGTATCCGAAAGTGATTACATTAAAATTGAACATCAACGAGATTTGATAGGTAAGAGCCAGTCCGGCTTTATTTCACACATCGTTAATAATGGCATCAGTGAAGTTATTGAAGTCACCCATCCCGAGCTTAGACAAGATATTGATAAGATTGAAAAGTTGCTAGGCGGATATGGGAACAACTTAAATCAAATCGCCAAAAGTCTAAATGCAAAAGAAGAACCGCCCCTTGATATTATTCAGCAAATAAATGCTCTTGATAAAAACATAATCATACTTACTAAAAAATTGGACAAGCTAAAAAAGGAGAAGTTAACCATCGTAGGTAAGTCATGATACGTGAAAAGCTAAGCACTCAAAAATCTAAATCAGCGATTTACAAAACAGCCAAATATTTCAACAAAGAAGAAGGCTGTATTTTATTCGAGTCAAACATCTACATGCCTTTGAATGCTTCAAAGAAAGACATTGCGAAAGCAATATCAAAATCAATTGAAAGTGATGTTACTGACAACAAGAAAGGTAGAAAGCATTCAGTTAGAACTCAACATGACGTTGTTAGCTTTCACACAAATGACAATATCACACCGGAGCAAGCCCGAGATATTGCAAAAGAACTTTATGAGGCTACGCATAAACTTTCAAACAGAAAGTATGCGTTAGGTGTTCACATCGACACAAACGAGGTTCACGTTCACATTGTATGGTCGATAAAAGATTTTGATGGTAATTGCTATAACGTTGGCAACGACTATCGCAAGATAGAAAGAGAATGTGACAAGTTAGAAAACAAATATGGACTAATGAAACCAGAGAACAGGATTGCAACAGACATTGATAGATTGGAAAAGCATCCAGACCTAAAAGGTAAAAGTGAAGCCGTTAAGAAAAGAGCAATTGCCAATGCAATCAATAAAAAGTATTCCGAGAAGCTTCCATCATCTAATGAACGCATGCTTGAAGTACGCGGAATAATTTCAAATAAAGAAGAAATGAAAGCTGATTTAAAAGTCTTCCTGCAACAGTCTAGCTCTCCAAGTGACTTCATAAACAAAATCACAGATAACGGATACAACATCATTCATAATGGGCAATCTTCCTTTTCCGTTCAACATGAAGACCAGATATTCAAAGCATCCGAGCTTGGCTTATCTTACAAAACACTCAAAGCAAAATTAGGTGAAGACACTGGCTTTGAGCAAACTTTGAAAAACAAGCATAACGTTAAGGAATACGAAGGCTGCTCTATTGCTTCAACCGAAGCAGAACCCGACTACATGAAAAAAATTAAGCCTAACTCAGTGCTTGCCACTAAGTTCAAGTTTATTCAGCATAGTGACAAGGTTGAATATTTCTATAATTCAGTCAGCAGCAAGAAATCATTCGAGTATTACAAAGACCCGTCAAAAGTCTCATTCAGTGACTTATCAAGACAGTCAGCGAAGGCTGGTATTCAAAGGCTTGTTGCCGACGCCAAACCACCGCAATCATTCACAGTGAATGGCCCTAATTTCTTTAAGAAAAATATATGGCTTGAATTTCAATTGATGGGCTTGGAAAACAAAGGGTTCAAGCTTGAAGGTTACAAACCTACCCCAGCAGATTTAGAAGAGTTGAAGAAAATTCAAGAGCAATATGCTTCGATGAATAAGAAGCCAGAACCTAAACCACAACCAGCACCAGAAGCCCCTACGGTGGCCGTAGAGCCACCTAAGCCAGTTGAGCCTGTCATTGCTCCACCTGTTCAAACCACACCAGCGAAGCCAGTAGAACCAACAAAGCAGGTTGAACAAGAACAGGTTGCAGCCACCAATGACGACTTGATAGATGAGTTGATGAGCGAGTTTGAAACTCCCAACCATATACCAGCCGCACAAGCTCCTAAGGAAGTCATAGAACCGTCAAAATCAACCGAGCCTGTCGTAGATGACCTTTGCACACCGATAGCACCAGAGCTGCTTACAGAGCCTGAGAGCGATAAGGTTGAGGGTAACTATTCAACATATTCTAACGATGAACTCGTTGATGCGTTTGAAAGCATACAGAAAAAACTTAAAAAACCCCTGTTCACGGGAAGTAGTAAAAGCGACATTGCGGGACATAGATACATGGATAGACAAAATCTTATCTATGAGAGAACTGGCGAGGTGAAACGCCAATATGATTTAAGGCAGGACTTTTATAAAGTGTTTGATGAAATTAAGGAAAGAGACCCAGCGGCAGCAAAACAGCTTGAACAAGCTTTTAAAGCACAGATGGCAAACAAAAGAGCGGTTACGTTTGACCTAAAACCACAGTTAAAAAAATAGCCCTATCAGGGCTTTTATTTGTCTTGGGTTTGAAAGTTTCTAATCCCCACTTGTAGCATTACATCTTTGTTGAACCCGTTAACCTTGCTTACATTCAAGTATTCTTTCATGCAATCATTTATAAAGCGTGACAACGGAAATTTGTGAGCATTGGCAATTTCTCTAAATTGATTATGTGTTTCAGCGTCGAGTGTGATGGTGCAAACTTTAAGATTTGCTTTTGCTTTTGGTTTTTTCATTAGTGCCCCTTTCTTATTTATATATATTTATTAGAGCACAAATAAAAGCAAAGTCAAATAAATACATATTTTTCATGACAAAATTCAGGCACAAAAAAACCAGCATTCGCTGGCTTTGTTATAGGTCTTTTATACACTCGTCTTGATATTCGTAAGGAACTCTACTTTGGTCTACCAGCACCTTGAATGTGTAATCTAATGGATCAAAAATCAAATGACAAACACTTTTGTTATGTGCATTCTTAACATCTTTATACAAACCAAAAAGACCTAGTTTTTTTGTATACTTTAAGATTTCTTTTCTTTTGCTAGTTACCCTTATTAGTTGCATGCTCATAATCTCCTGTTCTTGCTAACAATATAACATGCGATTATAAATAATCAATAGATAAGTATTTATTTATTGCGGCTCGGCAGCATCAAGCAATGCAGTATCAATAATTTTGTAATTTGCTTTTATATCAATCATTTCTTTTGTGCTCAAATCAATTATGTATTTACCTATTAATCTTTTTCCGAAAACATCACCGAGCAGGTCATTCTTAAAGACTTGTATTTTGCTGTATAGCCTCATTATTTTTAGCTTTCCATTTACAAATATAGAGAACCCAATGAAATCGTTCTTGCCCACGAATGTGAACGCCTTATCAATAACTTCATTCTTGCCTTTCAAGAATGGTTTTCTTTTCAGTTCTCTCCATAGTGATAACGTGTTCTTAACGCCGAACATTGCATATCTACGCACACCCCACAAAGCTTGAACTGCTCTAACTTTTTTGTGATTTGAGATTTCCAACTTATCGATATTTAGGACGCCGCCTTTCAACTCGAAATCCATATTGAATGACTTAGTTAAATACTTCATCACGTATGATGTTGCCTTGCTTTTCTTTGTGTCAATTTCTTCAATTCTTACGGCGTTTTCCGAGTGCCTAAAATGCTTGTTAATCAAGATTACTAATTCTTCATAGTGTTTCTTATTAACATACATTAAAGCATGCTTATGAAAGCACTGGTCTTTGTGAGGTTCGACAGCCCAGAAACCATTCATCTCAATCTTATGTCTATGAATGTCTTTTCTAAAAGCATTCCATAAGCCTTTCAAGTAATCATTGCTATCCTTTGGGGTTGAACCGTCCCAAGAACTAACGCCTTTCGACGGCTTTGGATGAAATCTTGCCGGAGCAGTAAAAGTTATGAAAAGAGGCTTGTAGTCAAGTTGTTTGGCGTAGGCGTCCAACGATGAGACTTGAATAAATATCTCAGCAAATCTTTGCTTTTCAGTGCTTGCTACTTTCCATAGCGGGATTTTCTTGTTGTTTTCATTAACAAGAGATTTCTTCATGATGTAATCAAGCTGGCTGGCTTCGTCAGCTTCTCTATTGCGAACAACTTCATCACTACAAATCTCAAATGCTCGACCAGAACCAATCAAACCTGAGTGCAGCTTTAAAAGTTCGCTTCTTTGTTTTTGTATTCGTTTTATTTGTGATTTAAGTCTTTTCTCATCAGCAATGTTGATGAGCTTGTCTTTTATAGTTGACCCTTTAATGTCCTTTATTTTGATACCATAACCGATATCCCAATCATTCTTTATGCGTGAAAAAATACTCTCGCCGGAGTCATCGTTGTCAAGGTTTCTCTGTTTTATTATTAGTTGCTCTTGAATTCTCTCGAAAACAAACGTGATATTTTTGACGATTTCGTCCAAATCGCCAGCTAGAATGTATTTATGTCGTATCTTCCAGCATCTATATTCACTGCAAGTGGCAACCCAAGTGAATTTATTTTTAAGGTTTCTTATTTCTTTGGCTATGTTTTCACGCTTTCTTTTTGATGAGTTATTTAACTTATTTTCAAGACGTTCCTTTGCAATCATCTTTTTTTCGATGGCTCGCTCAAAAACATACTGCCTTTCACATTCCGCAAAGAAAAATTCAGGAGTAAGATTTTTAAGGATTATGCGTTGTGGAATAAATATCATGTAAGTTATTATTGTTTGTTACTAATACAAATACCATGCCGTGCATGATTGTCAAATAAATAAATATTTTTACTTTCCAATCTGTAAAAAAGCTGTTTTTTTTAAAAATCAAAAACGGTCAAAAAAACTTATTAAATCAACTTGCGACACTTATTTAAGAGTTATCCAAGAAGGTCAAAATCAAAAGCATCTGGATATTGCGAACAAAGTTCGCTAATAAGCAAAAGGCGTCGATTGCCAGTAATTGCTGCAAGAATTAACATTCATAAAATAGCCGTTTTTAAAGCCTGCAAAATCTTTCATGTATATAAATACAGCGAATTAAAATATGGAGAATTTTGCCCAATTCTGTTATCTAATTGAAAATTAACTTCGACGTTATTTTTCAGTTTTCATGAGCTTTTTTGAGTTTTAAATTTTTATGGCATTCAATTAATGGCTTAAACTCAACTAAATATCATGTCAATAGCGAATTAAAAATATATTTAAGGTCTCACCTTAATCATAAACAGAGGCCAACCGTAATCTTCAAAAAACTTCACCACTCATTCCTGAATTGATTACGCCTTGCACACTTTGATACAATCAATGAACCTCAACCTACGGCAATTTCTGCCAAGCCTAATTATCATCACCATAAACAAAAAAGGATTTCAGTCAATGTTTGGATTTTTCAGGAAAAAACCATCTCTTGAAGAGCTAATTTATAACAAGGGACTGGACTATGCAGCTTGTGCAATTGCAAAAGAAACAATATCGAAAATCAAAAATCGTGACATGGCCTTTCTCTTCATCTTGGAAGAACTAGACGGGGCGAGTCAAGGTAATCAAGAGTCAAAAAAATTTGCGGAAACGAGTGGCGTGCCATTTGATGTTTACAGAGGTACACTAAACTCTATATCAGCTATTGATGGCCCTGATGGACCTCAGCAGGTGGTTGCTCGGCATACTCTCACCTTAATTAATAACACTGAATTGATGGCTAAGTTTAGATGTGCTGTCGCCGACAAGGTTATGGCTCATTATAAAATCGGAAAATATTCGGATGTAGATGAGAAACAGTTGGTTGATATAGTAAACCGTCAAGCACAGAATGATTTTGGCGAATTCTCCCAGCTTGCACATGACTTAGAAACCTTTGCTGAGGATAACAAGACAATCAATGTTACCCATACAGTGGGGTATGAATACGCTAACATGATATTAGTAGCTGGTATGTTTTTTCAGGGATTGATAAAGCACCATGACTACATCCTTTCCAAATCTATGTATTTTGAAACCATAAAAAAAGCCCCCATTACATCGCACGAAATTTCTCTGGCTGAAAAGCAAGGTGTGGAGTTTCTCATTAGATACATTCCTAATCTAACTGATTTCTCCGTGTTAGCAATACTTAAACTTGCTGATGCCAAGATGGACTTTTATGCGTTGGCCGATAACCTAAATATGCCGGTCAACTCGGAACCACCAGCTGAGCTTCAAGACGAAGTTGCTTTTATGTCAGTTGGTGACTGCCTGAAAATAATAGAAATCGCGAAACAAATATCAGACAGCACAAAATCTGCCTGACCTGCCCTCAATGCAGCCGGTGAAGGTGGGTGATTGCTAGAAAATAAATGTTTAGCAATCACCCCTACCATTCGAGTCCGGGCATATCGTGATTGCCCGGGCCAAGGATCGTGTGCGTTTCCCGGCGCGGTTTCAGTTGGTGGCGGCGATGAACCCGTGTCCCTGTGGATATCTTGGCGAGCCGAGTGGCAAGTGCTCGTGCACGCCGGACATGGTGCAGCGCTATCGCAACAAGCTCTCGGGGCCGTTACTGGACCGGATCGATTTGCACCTGACGGTGGCGCGGGAAGCGACGGCGTTGAACCCGCAAGTGAAACCGGGAGAGGACAGCGCCAGCGCCGCGGCGTTGGTGGCCGAGGCGCGTGAGCGGCAGCTGAAGCGTCAAGGCTGCGCCAATGCATTTCTCGATTTGCCTGGACTGAAAAGGCACTGCAAGTTATCCACAGCCGACGAAACCTGGCTGGAGTCAGCCTGCGAAAGGCTGACTTTATCGCTTCGCTCGGCACATCGGTTACTCAAGGTTGCCCGCACACTGGCAGACCTTGAGCAAGTCGATGCAATCAGACGTGAGCACCTGGCCGAAGCGCTGCAATACCGGCCGGCGACGCCTTAATGCTCGGTCAGATCGACCAGCGGCGCTTGCCGCACTTCGGTTTCACGCCCGGCCTGAATTTCGGTCACTCGCTTCAAGGCGTTATCCACGGCAGCTTTGTCCGCGAGCAGGCTGTAGCTGATCTGGAACTGTTTGTGTTCCTTGGGTGCAATGGTCGGGACCAGATTCAGCGGACGCTGATAGCGGCGGGTGTAGGAATAACTGGTGCCCGGCTCCAGTCCCGTGACATAGCCCTGCCCTTGGGTGTCAGTGTTTTTCCACAGGGAAAACACCGGCAACTGCCGGGTATTGAAACCGACAGAGACACCGAGGCTACCGGCCTTGTTGTGCAAAACGGTCAGGGTTTCGCCTTTGGCATCCGCATAGGGCACGACGTTGTAGACGGTTTCGTCATAGTCCTTGGTTGGGGCGCGGTAGGTCTGCCAGTCGGCCAAATCGCCCTTGGCCTTGTCGTTGAAAGGCGACACCTGTTTTACCGGTGCAGCAAAGCGTGCGCCCTGTTCGAGGAATGGCGTACTGAAGTTGCTGTGATACAGCGCCTGGTATTCCTTTGGATAATCGCCGTTGTTGGTCAACGTATCGTTGAGTGCGAAACGCACGCTGCCAGGCTCGGTGACCAGTTCAGTAACGACCGAAAAGTCGACTTTCTTGAACGCCTGCTCCTTCAGTTCGCCGCGCAAACTGATGGCGTAGGGCGGCTTTTCATCGATATGCAACGTGACGGTACTGCCCGGGATGTTGGCGGCGCGTCCGTGCAGGGTCAGCAGCTCACCCTTGTCCATGCCGGGATGGCCGACCCATTCGTAACCACAGCGGGTCACCAACTCGTTGAAACCTTCCAGCCAGCCCAGACCACCGCGCCCATTGAGCTCAATGAATGCCGGGTTGACCACATCCTTGACCGGCGAATCCCAGCCCATCCGCACGCTGCCAACGGAAGCGTGCAGGACATTCATGCCACGGGTTGGCACCACCGAGAGCTTCATCGTGCCGTTATCGATGTCGACAATACTCACGCCTTCCTGCCGCCCACCGTGCAAGGTTCGCAGGCTCACAGAGAAAGGCTTGTCGGTTTTCACGCCGAGTTGCTCGCTGGTGACGGTCCAGTTTTGCGCGGGTTTGTCAGTGTCGAGGAGGACGTAATCCCAAGCCATGGCATGGGAGGCAGCGGACAGTGCGCCGAGTGCGGCGACAAGTTTGAGCGGGGTCATGGCAGCAGCCTTTATTGGAGTTGTGCCATTTTTATAGCGCTGCGGAAACGTTTCAGCAAGTACGAATGAAGGAGATACAGGGTGATCTGCCATATCGGCGGCGACGCATTCGCGAGCAGGCTCGCTCCCACGGGATTTTCGGATGCTCACAAGATTTGTGAGCCACCCAGAAAACTGTGGGAGCGAGCCTGCTCGCGAAGCTATTTCAGTGGCGCATCAACGAAAGCGATCCACCTCGGAACGCAAGTCCGCCGCCAGTTTCTCCAGCTCTTTGGCAGTGACCGCGAGGTTCGACACAACTTCACGCTGCTCACTGTTGGCCAGCGCAATGCTTTGCAGGTTGCTGCTGAGCAAGGTCGCCGTGCTGCTCTGCTCCTGAGTCGCCGTCGTGATCGCCGCAAACTGCTGCCCCGCCGAGCGGCTCTGCTCATCGATGCGCGCCAGTGCCGAAGCAACGTTGGCATTACGCGACAAGCCTTCCTGCATCAGCACGTTGCCCTGCTCCATGGTGCTGATTGCGTTGCCGGTTTCCTGCTGGATGCTGTGGATCATGCTGGAAATTTCATCCGTCGCCTGACGGGTGCGCGAGGCCAAGCTGCGCACTTCATCAGCCACCACGGCAAAGCCGCGGCCTTGTTCACCGGCACGGGCCGCTTCAATCGCAGCGTTGAGCGCCAGCAGGTTGGTCTGTTCGGCAATCGAGGTAATCACGCCAACGATGCCGCCAATTTCCTGGGAGCGCTGGCCGAGAGTGTTGATCACTGTTGCGGTACTGTTCAGGGCGCCAGCAATCTGCTCCAGAGACGACGAAGCTTCTTCCATCGAGCTGCGGCCGATCTGCGTTTGCTGAGCGTTTTCCTGCGCCAGGCGCTGGGTTGCGCCCATGTTGTCGGCAATGTCCAGCGACGTCGCGCTGAACTCTTCAACCGCACCGGCCATGCTGGTGATTTCGCCGGACTGTTGCTCCATGCCTTCGTACGCGCCGCCGGACAAACCGGACAGCGCCTGGGCACGACTGTTGACCTCTTCCGAGGCGAGGCGGATGTGCTCGACCATGGTCGACAGTGCCTGGCTCATCTGGTTGAAGGCGCGAGACAGCTGACCGATTTCATCGTTGCTCGACACGTTCAGACGCACGCTCAGATCACCGGCCCCCAAGGCCTCGGCCTGACGTACCAGGTCACCCAGCGGCGCCAATTTGCTGCGCAGCAACCAAACCACAGAGCCAACCGCCAGCAGCATCGCCAGCAGGCTGCCGATGGCCAGTTGCGTGCCGACGCTCCAGGTCACTGCACGAATCTCGGCTTTCGGCATGCTCGCCACGACCGCCCACGGCCCGCCGTCGAAGGGCACCGAAACGCTGTAGAAGTCTTCAGACTTGTCGCTCCAGAAATGGCCTTTGCCCGGCGTTTTGGACATGCCGCCGATCACCGGGATCGCTTGATCCAGCGCTTGCACACCTGCTGGCGCAACCAGCCATTTGTTCTGTTCATCAAGCAGGGCCAGCGAACCGGTCTGACCGATGCGGAAGCGCTTGAGGTTGTCGAACTGGGCGTTCTGCGCGTCGGTGTAATCGAAGCCGACGAACAGCACCGCAATCACCTTGCCGCTGCCATCGCGCACCGGGGTGTACTGGGTCATGTAAGAACGATCAAAGAGCAACGCCCGGCCGACGTAGCTTTGCCCCGCCATCAGCTTCGCATAGGCCGGATGCGCATGATCGAGCAAGGTGCCGATGGCGCGGCTGCCATCCTGTTTGGTCAGGGAGGTGCTGACCCGCACGAAGTCTTCGCCGCTGCGCACAAACAGTGTGGCAACGCCCGCCGTCATTTGTGTGAACTCGTCGACTTCCATGAAGTTGTTGTTCAACACTTCGCTGCCCAGGTGCAGACCCGGGGTCTGGGTGCCGGCAACCGTTACCGGCTCACTCGGGTGAATGCTCAAACCGGCGCTGAAGCGCTTCTCGAACAACCCGCTCAAGCGCTGAGTGCTTTCACGCAACGTGCCGTGGAAGGTGCTCAGTTGGTCGGCCAGCAGCCGAGCCTCACTGGCCAGGTGCTCTTCACGGGTGGCAAGGTTGGCGTTATCCAGCGAACGCAAGGCAAAGACTGTACTGCCGCTGATGACAATCGCCAGTATCACGGCGAGCGCGAGGCCCAGCTGCGAGGCGATCCGAGCGCGAGGTTGAGACATGGTCAGCTCCTGGCCGAGCCACGGGATCCTCCTTGATCTCGACTCGGATAATTTTCTAATAGTTGGGGGTCACTCGTGGACACCGGCACGACGGTTCCACATGCACGTATTCGGCGGCAGCGCCAAATACTTGAGCGAATAGCAGGGTTATGGCACAAGGCCGGCATTGTGGCGGCTCTAACGTTTCAGCTCAAGCGCGCAACTGGCGGCAGTTCCATGGCGCGGACCTCGCCTTGCAGGAAGTCGCTGAGACGACGCAAACGTTCACCTCCCGGACGGGTTTTGGGCCACACCAGGTAATAATTCAGGCCACTGGCGACAGCCGTAGGCCACGGCAGGCTCAAGCGGCCTTGCGCCACATCTTCAGCCACCATCAATAAATCGCCCATCGACACGCCGTAACCCCGCGCCGCAGCGATCATCCCCAACTCCAGCGTGTCGAACACCTGCCCGCCCTTGAGCGACACCTGATCGGCCAACCCCATGTGCTCCAGCCAACTGCGCCAATCGCGGCGATCCGGGGTCGGATGGAGCAACTCGGCAGCCGCCAGTCGGGCCACGTCCCAAGGTTGATCGTGCAGCAGATTGGGCGCGCCAACGGGGATCAGTTCCTCGGGAAACAACAGGCTGGCCTCCCAGTCCAGCGGAAAATGGCCGTCGCTCAACAACACCGCGCAATCGAACGGCTCATCGTTGAAGTCCACCGAGTCGATGTCCATCCACGCACTGGTCAACTGCACCTCGTTGCCCGGCTGCAAATGCCGGAAGCGACTCAAGCGCGCCAGCAACCAGCGCATGGTCAGGGTCGATGGCGCCTTCATGCGCAGGATGTCGTCCTCGGCACGCAAGGTGTTGCAGGCGCGCTCCAGCGCTGTGAAGCCCTCGCGGATGCCCGGCAACAGCAGGCGCGCCGCTTCGGTCAGCTGCAAATTGCGTCCGCTGCGATGAAACAGTCGACAGGCGAAATGATCTTCAAGCGTTCGAATGTGCCGACTCACCGCACTCTGGGTGATGGACAGTTCCTCGGCCGCACGGGTGAACGAGCTATGTCGCGCTGCCGCTTCGAATGCGCGCAGGGCATACAACGGAGGAAGTCGACGGGACATGCATAAAGCTCCTGTAGCGGGATACGGCCAACTTAGCAGAATTCTTTCATGATGAGTTTTAATCATGCCAGCCATCCTTTTTATCCCTTTGTGCAATCCCTTCCAAGCGCCGAGAATCGACGGTCTCTTGTTCCCTCGATTGATGGCGGGTGATGACCATGCAGCATCCTGTGCGTACTGAACTCTGGGCCATCCTGCGGCTGGCGGGGCCGTTGATTGCCTCGCAGTTGGCGCATATGTTGATGGTGCTGACCGACACCTTGATGATGGCGCGCCTGAGCCCTGAGGCGCTCGCCGGTGGCGGCTTGGGCGCCGCGACTTACTCGTTCGTGTCGATTTTCTGCATTGGCGTGATAGCGGCGGTCGGCACGCTGGTAGCGATCCGCAAGGGCGCGGGCGACATTATTGGCGCCGCACGCCTGACCCAGGCCGGGTTGTGGCTGGCGTGGCTGATGGCGCTGGGTGCCGGGCTGCTGTTGTGGAACCTGAAACCGGTGTTGCTGCTGTTCGGCCAGACTGAAACCAACGTCAACGCCGCCGGGCAATTCCTGATTGCCCTGCCGTTCGCCCTCCCCGGCTATCTGAGCTTCATGGCCCTGCGCGGCTTCACCAGTGCCATCGGCCGGGCGACGCCGGTCATGGTCATCAGCCTGGTCGGCACAGTGGCGAACTTCCTGCTTAATTACGCGCTGATCACCGGCATGTTCGGCCTGCCGAAACTGGGCTTGATGGGCATCGGTCTGGTCACGGCGATCGTTGCCAACTGCATGGCGCTGGCCCTGGCCTGGCACATTCATCGGCATCCGGCGTACGACGCTTATCCATTGCGCGCAGGGTTGTCGCGGCCGAACCGGCAGTACCTCAAGGAGCTGTGGCGCCTCGGTCTGCCAATTGGCGGTACCTATGCGGTGGAAGTCGGGCTGTTCGCCTTCGCCGCGCTGTGCATGGGCACCATGGGCAGCACGCAACTGGGCGCGCATCAGATTGCTTTGCAGATCGTGTCGGTGGCATTCATGGTGCCGGCGGGGATGTCGTACGCCATCACCATGCGTGTCGGTCAGCATTACGGCGCGGGGCAATTGGTCGATGCGCGAATGTCGGGGCGAGTCGGGATCGTGTTCGGCGCAGTGGCGATGCTGGGGTTTGCGATGGTGTTCTGGCTGCTGCCGAATCAGTTGATCGGCTTGTTTCTCGACCATAACGATCCGGCGTTTGCCGAGGTGATCCAACTGGCCGTGAGCCTGCTGGCGGTAGCGGCGTGGTTTGAGCTGTTCGACGGTACGCAGACGATTGCCATGGGCTGCATTCGTGGGCTCAAGGACGCGAAGACCACGTTTTTGGTCGGGCTCGGCTGCTATTGGCTGATCGGTGCGCCAGCGGCGTGGTGGATGGCGTTTCACCTGAACTGGGGGCCGACGGGTGTCTGGTGGGGGTTGGCGCTTGGGCTGGCGTGTGCGGCAGTGAGTCTGACGCTGGCGTTCGAGTGGAAGATGAAGCGCATGATTCGGCGTGAGCCGCAATCTCGGGGCTTCAACATCCCTCAGCCTGAATGAGTTTCACCTTGTGGGAGCAAGCCTGCTCGCGAATGCGATCGGTCAGTCAAATCATCTTTGCCTGACACACCGCTTTCGCGAGCGGGCTCGCTCCCACAGGGATTAATGCCTAACCCGGAGATTGTGTTCAGCTCACGATTTCAAGCGCTGGCTGTTGGCTTGAGCCGAAGGTGAGATATTCAACCAGTTCCGCCAACGGCAACGGCCGGCTGATCAGATACCCCTGCACCTGATCGCAACCAAACCCGCGCAGCAGTTCAAGTTGCTCCGTGGTTTCCACGCCTTCAGCCACTACTTCCAGATGCAGGTTGTGCGCGAGGTTGATCATCGCGTGCACCAGTTTGCGGTTCTCTTCGCGTTGTTCCATGCCACCGACGAAGCTCTTGTCGATCTTCAGCAAAGCGATCGGCAGGCTGTTGAGGTGCACGAACGATGAAAACCCGGTGCCGAAGTCGTCCAGCGAGAAGCGCACGCCGAGGCGGCCGAGGGCGTCCATGGTCTGTTTGACCAGGTCACTGCGGCGCATCACTGCGGTTTCGGTCAGTTCAAACTCCAGCCACTGCGCCTCGACGCCACGTTCGGCGATCAAACGGCTGAGCGTCGGCAGCAACTGGCTGTCCTGAAACTGACGGAACGACAGGTTGATCGCCATGTGCAGCGCCGGCAAACCGCGCTCGCGCAAGGCCTGCATGTCGCGCAGGGCCCTGGAAATCACCCAGTAACCCAGCGGCACGATCAAGCCACTCTGCTCGGCCAGCGGCACGAATTCACTGGGTGGCAACAGCCCACGTTCACCATGGCGCCAACGCACCAAGGCTTCGAGGCCGACGATCTGGCCGTCTTCGATATTCAGGCGCGGCTGGTAATGCAGCTCCAGCTCGTCGCGACGCAAGGCCCGGCGCAGTTCGCTTTCGAGGTCGGCCATGCTCCGCGCGTTGCGGTTGATGCGTTCGTTGAAGATGTGAAAGGTGCAGCCCTGCGTGCTTTTCGCCTGCTGCATGGCGATGTGCGCATGCCACATCAACGGGTCGGCGCCACCCTGCGCGCGGGCATGGGCGATGCCGAGGCTGGAACCGATCAACAAGCTTTCGCCGTCGACCCAGTAGGGTTCGGCCAGGGCTTCGGTGATGCGTTCGGCCATCCACTCGGCGCGTTGCGGCGCGCGGCGGGTGTCGATCAGCAGGGCGAATTCGTCACTCCCCAGGCGCGCCAGTTGATCACCGGCCTCCAGCTGACTTTTCAACCGCGCAACGACTTGCAGGATCAAGCGGTCGCCAGCCTGATGACCTAGGGCGTCGTTGGCGTGACGGAAGTTGTCGAGGTCAAGATGCCCGAGGGCCAGGCCTCGTCCGTCGTTTTCCGCCAGGCGCGCGGCGAGCAAGGTCTGGAAGCCCTGACGGTTGGCGATACCGGTCAACGGATCCTGTTCGGCGAGGCGCTGCAGAGTGTTTTCCAGTACGCCGCGTTCGCGAACGTGGCGCAGGCAACGACGGAGCATGCCAGCGTCGAGGGCATCGAACACCAGCCAGTCGCTGACGCCAACGGGCGCGGTGACCGGTTCGTGCTCCAGCAGCAACACCGTCGGCAGGCTGCAACGGCCCGGCGCCGGTTGTAATGCAGGAAGGGTCAACAACACCGCGTTGCGGTTGTCTTCGAACAAACGGCTGACCGACTCCCAGTTCGGTGCGCTGATCAGAACTGCCGCGCTCCCCATTGGCGCCAGACACTCGCGCAATAGCGCTGTCCACGCTGGCTCTTCGGCCAGTAACAGCAAACGCAAGGGTTCGACAGGCGTAGTCAAGCTGACTCCCTAGACTCTGCAATGATGTGGGCGGCGGGCATTATGCCGGTGCGCAGACCAATCTCCAAATGACAACGGTTATCAAAAACCGAATACGCGTCATGAATGAGAACATTAGCCGCAAAATCACCATGCATCCTGCGTGAAAGTAACAAAACCGGCAAATTTGAATCGCGTGGTGCGTCACAAGTCGGACAGAGCAGCACAAATCGCTGAGCCTGTTAAAATGCCGGCCCATTTCGTCAACGACTCCCGAATTTTCGTATGTCCCGACTCAATCCCCGGCAGCAAGAAGCCGTGAGCTACGTCGGCGGCCCTCTTTTGGTGCTCGCCGGCGCTGGCTCCGGCAAAACCAGTGTGATCACGCGCAAAATCGCGCACCTGATCCAGAACTGCGGCATCCGCGCCCAGTACATCGTCGCCATGACCTTTACCAACAAGGCTGCGCGCGAGATGAAGGAGCGGGTCGGCAGCCTGCTCAAGGGTGGCGAGGGCCGTGGCCTGACCGTGTGTACATTCCACAACCTGGGCCTGAACATCATCCGCAAGGAACACGTGCGGCTGGGCTACAAACCGGGCTTCTCGATCTTCGACGAGACCGACGTCAAGTCCCTCATGACTGACATCATGCAGAAGGAATACGCGGGCGACGACGGCGTCGACGAGATCAAGAACATGATCGGCTCGTGGAAAAACGACCTGATCCTGCCGGCCGAAGCGCTGGAAAACGCGCGCAATCCCAAGGAACAGACCGCCGCCATCGTCTACACCCACTATCAGCGCACGCTCAAAGCGTTCAACGCAGTGGACTTCGACGACCTGATCCTGCTGCCGGTGAAGTTGTTCCAGGACAACGCCGACATTCTCGAAAAGTGGCAGAACAAAGTCCGCTACCTGCTGGTGGACGAATATCAGGACACCAACGCCAGCCAGTATCTGCTGGTAAAACTGCTGATCGGCACGCGCAATCAGTTCACCGTGGTGGGCGACGACGACCAGTCGATCTACGCCTGGCGCGGCGCGCGGCCGGAAAACCTGATGCTGCTCAAGGATGACTACCCGTCGCTGAAAGTGGTGATGCTCGAGCAGAACTACCGCTCCACCAGCCGCATCCTGCGCTGCGCCAACGTGCTGATCTCGAACAACCCGCACGAATTCGAAAAACAGCTGTGGAGTGAGATGGGCCACGGCGACGAGATCCGCGTGATCCGCTGCCGCAACGAGGACGCCGAAGCCGAGCGCGTGGCCATGGAAATCCTCAGCCTGCACTTGCGCACCGACCGCCCGTACAGCGATTTCGCCATCCTCTATCGCGGTAACTATCAGGCCAAGCTGATCGAGCTGAAACTGCAGCACCATCAGGTGCCGTATCGCCTGAGCGGCGGTAACAGCTTCTTCGGCCGCCAGGAAGTGAAGGACCTGATGGCCTACTTTCGCCTGATCGTGAACCCGGACGACGACAACGCCTTCTTGCGAGTGATCAACGTGCCGCGCCGCGAGATCGGCTCGACCACGCTGGAAAAACTCGGCAACTACGCCACCGAACGCAAGATCTCGATGTACGCCGCCACCGATGAAATCGGCCTGGGCGAACATCTGGACAGCCGCTTCACCGATCGCCTGTCGCGCTTCAAGCGCTTCATGGACAAAGTGCGCGAGCAATGCGCCGGTGAGGACCCGATCTCCGCCCTGCGCAGCATGGTCATGGACATCGACTACGAGAACTGGCTGCGCACCAACAGCTCCAGCGACAAGGCTGCGGATTACCGTATGAGCAACGTCTGGTTCCTGATCGAGGCGTTGAAAAACACCCTTGAGAAGGACGAAGAAGGCGAAATGACCGTCGAGGACGCCATCGGCAAACTGGTCCTGCGCGACATGCTGGAACGTCAGCAGGAAGAAGAGGACGGCGCCGAAGGTGTGCAGATGATGACCCTGCATGCGTCCAAGGGTCTGGAATTCCCCTACGTGTTCATCATGGGCATGGAAGAGGAAATTCTTCCGCACCGCTCCAGCATCGAAGCCGACACCATTGAAGAAGAGCGCCGCCTGGCTTACGTGGGCATCACCCGCGCCCGCCAGACCCTGGCCTTCACCTTCGCCGCCAAGCGCAAACAGTACGGCGAGATCATCGATTGCGCGCCTAGCCGCTTCCTTGATGAACTGCCGCCGGACGATCTGGCCTGGGAAGGCAACGACGATACACCGACCGAAGTCAAAGCCGTGCGTGGCAACAGCGCATTGGCTGATATACGCGCGATGTTAAAGCGCTAGAATTGACCACTTTTCAAGTTTAGGGCGCGCGTGCGCCAATAGAGGAAAAGCTTCATGGAAGCACTGCACAAGAAAATTCGCGAAGAAGGCATCGTGCTTTCCGATCAGGTCCTGAAAGTCGACGCCTTTCTGAACCACCAGATCGACCCGGCCCTGATGAAGCTGATCGGCGACGAATTCGCCTCGCTGTTCAAGGACTCGGGCATCACCAAGATTGTCACCATCGAAGCCTCGGGCATTGCCCCGGCGATCATGACCGGTCTGAACCTTGGCGTGCCGGTGATCTTCGCACGCAAACAACAGTCCCTGACCCTGACTGAAAACCTGCTGTCGGCGACCGTTTACTCGTTCACCAAAAAGACTGAAAGCACCGTGGCCATCTCCCCGCGTCACCTGACCAGCAGCGACCGCGTGCTGATCATCGACGACTTCCTGGCCAACGGTAAGGCATCCCAGGCGCTGATCTCGATCATCAAGCAGGCTGGCGCCACCGTCGCCGGTCTGGGCATCGTCATCGAGAAGTCGTTCCAGGGCGGCCGTGCCGAACTGGATTCGCAGGGCTATCGCGTTGAGTCGCTGGCCCGCGTGCAATCGCTGAAGGATGGCGTTGTAACCTTCATCGAGTAACTGCTGAAAGCCGCAAGCCCCACCCCCTGATACCTGTGGGAGCTGGCAAGCCAGCTCCCACAATGGTTTCTGGGTCGGTGTCTATTGCGCGGTGGCCTTCAGGCCGGTAAGCAACAGGCGCTGGAACAGGTCCTCTTTCAAGCCTTCCGGGTTCGCAAGCTGCATCCGCTCCAGATGCTCCGGATAAAGCGAAGCCTGCGGCGCATCCAGCGCTGCCTTGCCCAGCTCCAGAATCTCGGTCAACTTGAACTTGCTCTTCAGCCAGTTCAACGCCCGCAACAAATCCCGCTCGATCGCTGTGAAATCACAACCCAACGGATATTCCGGAAACAGATTCGGATGGCGTGCGGCAATCGCCTGCAAACGCTCTGGCGTGTTGTCGGCAAAGCGCGGATCAATACGGAAATCCTTCGGCAGCTTGCCGACCTTCTGCGCTTGCTCGATCAGTCCCGGCTGGAAGCGCGAGTCGCTGATATTCAGCAGCGCTTCGATCACGGCCGCATCGGTTTTGCCGCGCAGGTCGGCGATGCCGTACTCGGTAACCACTATGTCGCGCAGATGCCGCGGGATGGTGCAGTGACCGTACTCCCAGACGATGTTCGAATTCACCTCACCACCGGACTCGCGCCAGCTGCGCAGAATCAGCATCGATCGCGCACCTTGCAGGGCATGACCTTGGGCGACGAAGTTGTACTGCCCGCCGACGCCGCTGAGCACCCGGCCGTCTTCCAGTTGATCGGCCACACCGGCTCCGAGCAACGTCATGTTGAACACCGTGTTGATGAAGCGCGCATCAAGGCGTTGCACCCGCTTGAGCTCTTCCTGCCCGTACAACTCGTTGATGTAGCTGATACGGGTCATGTTGAATTCGAGGCGCTTGCTCTGCGGCAATTCACGCAGGCGCTCGTAGAAACTGCGGGGGCCAAGAAAGAAGCCGCCATGCACCGAGATGCCGTCGGTCTGCGCCGCTTCATCAAGAGTGCCGGCGTTGGCTTGTTCTTGGGTTGGCACATCCGGGTAAACCTTGCGCCGGATAATCCCGGCATCCGCCAGCACCAACAGGCCGTTGACGAACATTTCGCTGCAACCGTACAGGCCTTTGGCGAACGGCCCCGTCCCGCCCTCGCGCTCGATCAATTGCGCCCACTGGCTGAGGTTTACATCCGCGAGCAAAGCTTGATAACCCGCGTTATCGGCCTGGCGCGCCAACAGTGCGGCGGTCAGCGCATCGCCCATCGAGCCAATGCCGATCTGCAACGTGCCGCCGTCGCGCACCAACACACTGGCATGCAGGCCAATGAAGTGATCCTGAAAACCGACGGGCATGTTCGGGGTGGAAAACAGTGTGCTGCTGTCCTTCTCGTCGACCAGCAAGTCGAACGTGTCGATATCAACCTCGGCGTCGCCGGGCATGTACGGCAGCTGGGTATGAACCTGGCCGACCAGCAAAATGGTCTCCCCAGCGTCGCGGCGCTTGGCGATCATCGGCAACAGGTCGAGGGTGATGTCCGGGTTGCAGCTCAGGCTCAGACGGTCGGGATGTTCGCTGCTGCTGGCCAGCAGTTGCGCCACCAGGTTCAGGCCGGCGGCGTTGATGTCACGGGCGGCATGGCTGTAGTTGCTGCTGACGTAATCCTGCTGGGCCGGCGCGCTGTTGAGCAGGCTGCCGGGCTGCATGAAGAACTGCTGAATGCGGATGTTGGCGGGCAGGCTGTCGCGGTGCAGATCGGCGAGGAAATCGAATTCCGGGTAGTCACCGAAGACTCGCTCGACGAAGGGCTCGATAAAGCGTTTCTGCAAACCGTCGCCCAGACTCGGACGGCCCAGACACAGCGCCGTGTAAATCGTCAGTTGCCGATCGGGCAGCCCTTTGATGCGCCGGTACAACGCGTTGACGAAGTGATTGGGTTTGCCCAACCCCAGCGGCAGGCCCATGTGGATATGCGCCGGCAACCGCGCCAGCACGTCATCCACTGCCTGTTCGATCGAACACAACTGCACCATCTGAAGCCTCCCGCCCGTTCCGTTGATAGGGGTAGACCGAGATTGCCTTGAGTTTGCTGCAAAGGACAGCCCAAAGTCCTGGACGATTGTCGGCCACGGAAGTTTTTATGGCTGGAGATCGCTTGCCGTCTCCCGGGGGTAGAGGGGACTGATTGGGGGATGCTTTGAAGTTACATCGACCTGAAAGTGCTCTACCGAATCCGTAATCGACGTGAAAGAGGTTGTGCCGAATCCATAATCGATGAAGTCTTTCAGGTCGATGTCGGACGCCAGACACCTCGGTCGGCCCCCTCTCCATCTGGGAGAGGGCTGGGGTGAGGGCTCTTGAATCGCAGACACAAAAAAACCGTCCAAAGACGGTTTTTTTCATCAGCAGTACGCCCTACTTCAGGCCGGACATCTTCTCGATTGCACCTTTCAGGTCGGCATCCGAGCAATCCGCGCAAGTGCCTTTAGGCGGCATGGCGTTGATGCCAGTGATCGCCTTGGCCAGGATGCCGTCGAGGCCGCCCTGCTTATCGGCGCGCTCTTTCCACGCTGCGGTGTCACCAATTTTCGGCGCGCCTAACAGGCCGGTGCCGTGGCAAGCGTTGCAATGTTTGGCAATGATCGAGTCTGGAGTCTTGGCATCACCGCCGCCGGCAGTCGCCGCCACTTCCATCCCTTTGCATTCCTGACCTTGCACACACACCTGGCCGACGGGCTCGAGGCGTTTGGCAATGTCGTCGTTCGTCGCAGCTTGAGCGCTGACAGCCCAGAGGGCCAGTACGGTTGCTGGTGCAGCCAGCATTTTCATAATTAGGTTCACGCGTTCACCCTCAATGGTGGCTATTCACGCCTGCGGCCACGGTTCGCAGGCGGGCGCAAGTATAGCGGTTAGCCCGCCACACTGAAACAACCCCATAGTCGAAGGGGTTATACCGCGCTGTGGAAAAACTGTTCGGATGCCTTTGCCGTTATGGCTTGGCGCCTCTTTGTTTAAAAATTCGCCGGCGTGGCTGCGCTGATTAGTCGCGCAGGCAAGTCGAACGGATTACGAAAACGATGCGGCTTGGTACTTTCAAAGTAGTAGCTATCGCCGGCTTCGAGAATAAAAGTTTCAAGACCCACCACCAATTCCAGACGACCCTCCACCAAAATCCCGGTTTCCTCGCCCTCGTGGGTGAGCATTTCTTCGCCGGTGTCGGCGCCCGGCGGGTAGATTTCGTTGAGAAACGCGATGGCCCGGCTAGGGTGCGCGCGGCCGACCAGCTTCATGGTCACGGCGCCGTCGGAAATGTCGATCAGCTCGTTGGCCTTGTAAACGATCTGGGTCGGTATTTCCTGCAGGATCTCTTCGGAAAAGAACTCGACCATGGACATGGGAATCCCGCCCAGAACCTTCCTCAGCGAACTGATCGAAGGGCTGACGCTGTTCTTTTCGATCATCGAAATGGTGCTGTTGGTGACGCCCGCGCGCTTGGCGAGTTCACGCTGGGAAAGCCCTTTGAGCTTGCGGATCGATTGCAGTCGTTCACCGACGTCCAAGGCTTAAGCCTCCTGATGTTGTAGAAATATTGAGCGTTATCATGGCGACAGCGTTCAGTATTTACAACACGTGGGCTCTGCAGCGGCCTCAACCCTCGGAATAGAGCCTTGGCACTCGACGCAGGTTGCAGAAGATCTGGTACGGAATGGTGCCGGCCCACTGCGCCACTTCACTGGCGAGGATGTTTTTGCCCCACAGCTCGACGGTCGAACCCAATCCGGCTTCTGGCACATCGGTGAGGTCGATGCAGAGCATGTCCATCGATACTCGGCCGATGATGCGGCTGCGTTTGCCCGCGACCAAAACCGGCGTGCCGGTTGGCGCCTGACGTGGGTACCCATCGGCGTAACCCATGGCAACCACGCCAATGCGCATCGGTTTGTCGGTGATGAACTTGGCGCCGTAACCAACAGGTTCGCCGGCCGGCAATTCACGCACGCTGATGACTTTCGACTCGAGGGTCATCACCGGCAGCAGACGCCCGGCCACGGTGTGGGATTCTTCGAACGGCGTGGCGCCGTAGAGCATGATCCCCGGGCGCACCCAGTCGCTGTGAATCTGTGGCCAGCCGAGCACCGCAGGCGAGTTGCGCAGACTGACTTCGGCGGCGAGCCCCTGCCGCGCGGCTTCGAACACGGCGACCTGGTCAGCGCTGCTCTGCTCGTGCAGTTCGTCGGCGCGGGCGAAGTGGCTCATCAAGACGATCTTGGCCACTTTGCCGCTGGCCAGCAGGCGTTGATAGGCGGCCGGGTAGTCCTTGGGATGCAGGCCAACGCGATGCATGCCCGAATCAAGCTTCAGCCACACGGTGATCGGCTTGTTCAGCGCGGCCTGTTCAATTGCTTCGAGCTGCCACAGCGAATGCACCACGCACCAGAAATCATGCTCGACGATCAGCGCCAGCTCATCGGCTTCAAAAAAGCCTTCAAGCAACAACACCGGCGCACGAATGCCGGCGGCGCGCAGCTCCAGGGCCTCTTCGATGCAGGCAACGGCAAAACCGTCGGCCTCTTCTTCCAGCGCCTGGGCGCAACGCACCGCGCCATGGCCGTAGGCATCCGCCTTGATCACCGCGAGCGCCTTGGCGCTGGTGACTTCACGGGCGATTCGGTAGTTGTGACGCAGGGCTTGGAGGTCGATCAGGGCACGGGCTGGACGCATGGCGGCAGACTTCTAGGCGGTCATGGGAATAAAAACCGGCACTGGCTGACGGCGTGAACCGCCAACAGCACCGGGAGAGGGATCTTTACAACGTATTACGGCAGTGCGGCGACGATGGAAATCTCAACCAGAATGCTCGGTTTGGCCATCTTCGCTTCGACGGTGGCGCGGGCCGGGGCAGCGCCTTTGGGCAGCCACTGATCCCACACCGAGTTCATCCCGGCAAAGTGTGCCTCGATGTCGTTGAGGTAGATGGTCGCCGACAGCAGATGCTGCTTGTCAGTGCCCGCCAGATCCAGCAAGCGCTCGATGTTGGCGAGCACCTCACGGGTCTGCTGTTCAATTCCGGCGTCAAAGTCATCGCCGACCTGCCCGGCCAGATACACAGTGCCGTTGTGGCTGACGATCTGACTCATGCGCTCATTGGTGAGCTGGCGCTGGATTGCCATGTTTTGCGGACTCCTGAATTTTGTTGCCGTAACGGGAAATATCGAGGCCTTCGGCGCTGATTTGCGGCTTTTTCTTCGCCATCAGGTCGGCCAGCAAACGACCGGACCCGCACGCCATGGTCCAGCCGAGCGTGCCGTGACCCGTGTTGAGGAACAGGTTCTTGAACGGCGTCGCGCCCACGATCGGCGTGCCGTCCGGAGTGGTCGGACGCAGGCCGGTCCAGAAGCTCGCCTCGGCCAGATTGCCGCCCTGAGGATAAAGGTCGTTGACGATCATCTCCAGGGTTTCGCGCCGACGCGGGTTCAAAGACAGGTCAAAACCGGCGATCTCGGCCATGCCGCCAACGCGGATGCGGTTGTCGAAACGGGTGATCGCGACCTTGTAGGTCTCGTCAAGAATGGTCGAAGTCGGGGCCATTGCCGGGTTGGTGATCGGCACGGTCAGCGAGTAACCCTTGAGCGGGTAAACCGGCGCCTTGATGCCCAGCGGCTTGAGCAATTGCGGCGAGTAGCTGCCGAGGGCCAGCACGTAGCGGTCGGCGGTTTCCAGCTTGCCGTCGATCCACACACCGTTGATGCGATCACCGGCGAAGTCGAGTTTCTGGATGTCTTGGCCGAAGCGGAATTCCACACCCAGTTGCACCGCCATTTCGGCGAGACGCGTGGTGAAGATCTGGCAGTCGCCGGTCTGGTCGTTCGGCAGGCGCAGGGCTCCGGCGAGAATATCGGTCACGCCCGCCAGGGCCGGCTCGACGCGGGCAATGCCGGCGCGGTCGAGGACTTCAAACGGCACGCCGGATTCTTTCAGCACGGCGATGTCTTTGGCGGCGTTATCGAGTTGCGCCTGGGTTCGGAACAGTTGCGTCGTACCGAGGCTGCGACCCTCGTAGGCAATGCCTGTTTCGGCGCGCAATTCGTCGAGGCAGTCACGACTGTACTCGGACAGACGCACCATGCGCTCCTTGTTCACCGCGTAACGATTGGCGGTGCAGTTGCGCAGCATCTGCGCCATCCACAAGTACTGGTCGATGTCAGCGGTGGCCTTGATCGCCAGTGGCGCATGGCGTTGCAACAGCCACTTGATGGCCTTGAGCGGCACGCCCGGCGCTGCCCACGGCGAAGCATAGCCCGGCGAAACCTGGCCGGCGTTGGCGAAGCTGGTCTCCATGGCGGCGGCTGGCTGCCGGTCGACCACCACCACTTCAAACCCGGCACGGGCCAGATAGTAAGCACTGGCGGTACCGATGACGCCGCTACCCAAGACCATAACGCGCATTTTTGTATCCCTCATCGCGGCGTGCCGCGTACGTCTGTTGTTAGAGCAATGATGCGCGCAGTGTAAGAAAGATTTGCCAGTGCTTTTCACTGTATAAGCGCCTATATTTGGCGACAATTCTCGGCAAAAACCCTTTTCACGGAGGCGCATCCCCTATGCGTACCAACACTCAGACCAAACGTGAGCTGGACAAGATCGACCGCAACATTTTGCGGATCCTGCAGGCGGACGGTCGGATTTCGTTCACCGAACTCGGAGAAAAGGTCGGCCTCTCCACCACGCCGTGCACCGAGCGGGTGCGGCGCCTGGAGCGCGAGGGAATCATCATGGGCTACAACGCCCGGCTGAATCCGCAGCACTTGAAGGGTAGCTTGCTGGTGTTCGTCGAGATCAGCCTCGACTACAAATCCGGCGACACCTTCGAAGAGTTCAGACGCGCGGTGCTGAAGTTGCCTCACGTGCTGGAGTGTCACCTGGTGTCAGGGGATTTCGACTATTTGGTGAAGGCGCGGATTTCCGAGATGGCCTCTTATCGCAAGCTGCTCGGCGACATCCTGTTGAAGCTGCCGCATGTGCGTGAATCGAAGAGCTATATCGTGATGGAAGAGGTTAAGGAAAGCTTGAACTTGCCTATTCCCGATTGATATTTGTGGCGTCTGACCTGGCCCCATCGCTGGCAAGCCAGCTCCCACAGTGATCATGGGTGTTCTCGATATTTGTGTTCACCCAAAAACCCCTGGGAGCTGGCTTGCCAGCGATGGCAGCAACGCGGTTCGAAGCGAACCTGTTAGACCAGCACCTGCCGATTCGCCGCCATGTATTCGAAGATTTGCTTTTCAGCGCGGGGATGAATGAGTTCCACAGGCCCCCGCCCATTCGGGCACGGCAGCGTTTTGGTGGTACCAAACAACCGACAAATCAGCGGCCGTTCGCCGTACACCGTGCAGCCATTCGGCCCCAGGTGCACGCAGTTCAGCTCGTCCATCGCCGCATCCTGCTCGGCGCGGGTCTTGCGCGGCAGGCGCGCCATTTCTTCGGGCGAGGTGGTCACGGGCCCACAGCAGTCGTGGCAGCCCGGCACGCACTCGAACGTGGGGATCTGCTGACGCAGGGTGCGGATTTTCTCGCTGTTGCAGCTCATCGAAACATTGACCGACGTGGAGTAGGCGGCAATTGTGCCGCAAAAGCCGTGATCCAGACACCGCGGGCCGACCAGTGTTGCCCGACTTCGCGCGTGCGGCTTATGCTCCGTCAAATTTTCTCGACACCCCGCTCAGGATGACGCCCATGACTGCCCGCGCCCACACCACCGCGAGCCAACCTCACGCAGCCTCTTATTACGCCGCCAGCAGCCTGCCGCAACCGGACCATCCGTTGCTGCAAGGCGAGGTGATTACGGACGTGTGCGTGATCGGCGGTGGCTTTTCCGGGCTGAACACCGCGCTGGAACTGGCCGAACGTGGCCTCAGCGTGGTGTTGCTGGAAACGCACAAGATCGGCTGGGGCGCCAGCGGTCGCAACGGCGGGCAACTGATTCGCGGGGTTGGCCATGGTCTTGATCAGTTCACAAACGTGATCGGCGCCGATGGCGTGCGACAGATGAAACTCATGGGCCTGGAAGCCGTGGAAATTGTCCGTCAGCGCGTCGAGCGTTTTCAGATTGCCTGCGATCTGACCTGGGGCTATTGCGACCTCGCCAACAAGCCGTCGGACCTCGTAGGCTTTGCCGAAGATGCCGAGGAGCTGCGCAGCCTCGGTTATCGCCACGAAACCCGGCTGCTGCAAGCCGATGAAATGCACACCGTGGTCGGCTCCAAACGCTACATCGGTGGTTTGATCGACATGGGTTCCGGCCATCTGCATCCGCTGAATCTGGCGTTGGGCGAAGCCGCAGCAGCGCAGCAACTGGGCGTCAGACTGTTCGAACAGTCGGCCGTCACACGCATCGATTACGGCCCGCAAGTCCGCGTGCATACCGCCCAGGGTTCAGTTCGCGCCAAGACCCTGGTGCTGGGCTGCAACGCCTATCTGAACAACCTCAATGCGCAGCTCAGCGGCAAAGTGTTGCCCGCCGGCAGCTACATCATCGCCACCGAGCCGTTGAGCGAACAACTGGCTCACCAGTTGCTGCCGCAAAATATGGCGGTATGCGACCAACGTGTGGCGCTGGATTACTACCGGCTCTCGGCGGATCGCCGCTTGCTGTTCGGCGGTGCCTGCCATTACTCGGGGCGCGACCCGAAGGACATCGGCGCGTACATGCAGCCGAAGATGCTTGAAGTGTTTCCGCAGTTGGCCGGGGTGAAAATCGATTATCAGTGGGGCGGGATGATCGGCATCGGCGCCAACCGTTTGCCGCAGATCGGTCGGCTCGCGGATCAGCCGAATGTGTATTACGCCCAGGCGTACTCGGGGCACGGCGTGAATGCCACGCACCTCGCGGGCAAGTTGCTGGCCGAAGCGATCAGCGGGCAGCACAGCGGCGGGTTTGATCTGTTCGCCAAGGTGCCGCATATCACCTTCCCCGGCGGCAAGCATTTGCGCTCGCCGTTGTTGGCGCTGGGGATGCTGTGGCATCGCCTCAAAGAGCTGGTCTGAGGGCATTGCTGCGACCTTGAAGCCGTCATCGCTGGCAAGCCAGCTCCCACAATGACCATGGGTGCTCACGATATTTGTGTTCACCCAAGAACCTGTGGGAGCTGGCTTGCCAGCGATGGGGCCCGAAAGGGCACCACACCATTCAGATCCGCCAGAATGGCTTCAACCCCTCCTCCAGCGCCTGCTCGCGCGACAACCCGACATCCTTGAGCTGATCGCTTGTCAGGTTCAGCAATGCCTTGCGCGTGTGCAGACGATGCCAGAACAGGCCCCAGCGACTTAGGCCGGACGGTGCGTTGCGCATGGCGCTGTTCCACGCACTGTCCTCCTGCCCTGCCTCCAGTTCCTGACTGTGTAACGTCAGCCGCACATCGCTCAAGCCGTTCATTTTTGTCGCTCCTGTTTACTTGGGTAGCCAGAGATTCCATGATGCGCGGGTCGGCAAAAGCATTACAGATTCAGCACATCTGTATTACTTCCATACAGATTTGCTATACCTGCTACTGAATTGTCGATTTATGCCGCATCTGTACTGGTTTTTCGAATCACCTGCATCGAGGCAGTGCCATGACGCTTTATGTGAATCTCGCCGAGCTGCTCGGCACACGCATCGAACAAGGCTTCTATCGACCAGGTGATCGACTACCGTCGGTGCGCGCACTGAGCGTAGAACATGGCGTCAGCCTCAGCACGGTGCAGCAGGCTTATCGCATGCTTGAAGACGGTGGCCTGGCCACGCCGAAACCCAAATCCGGTTACTTCGTGCCGGTCGGACGCGAGCTGCCGGATCTGCCCGCCGTTGGCCGGCCGGCACAGCGACCTGTGGATATCTCGCAGTGGGATCAGGTGCTGGAACTGATTCGCGCGGTGCCGCGCAAGGATGTGGTGCAACTCGGTCGCGGCATGCCCGACATCAGCTCACCGACCATGAAGCCGTTGCTGCGCGGACTGGCGCGGATCAGTCGCCGCCAGGACATGCCCGGCCTGTATTACGACAATATCCACGGCACCCTCGAATTGCGTGAGCAGATTGCCCGGCTGATGCTCGATTCCGGCTGCCAGTTGAGCGCCAGCGATCTCGTCGTCACCACCGGTTGCCACGAAGCGCTGTCCACCAGCATCCGGGCGATCTGCGAACCCGGCGACATCGTCGCGGTGGATTCGCCAAGCTTCCATGGTGCCATGCAGACACTCAAGGGGCTGGGCATGAAGGCCCTGGAAATCCCCACCGACCCACTCACCGGCATCAGTCTCGAAGCGTTGGAACTAGCGCTGGAACAATGGCCGATCAAGGTCATCCAGCTCACGCCCAACTGCAACAACCCGCTTGGCTACATCATGCCGGAGTCGCGCAAACGCGCCCTGCTCAACCTCGCACAGCGCTTCGACGTAGCGATCATCGAGGACGATGTGTATGGCGAACTGGCCTACACCTACCCGCGTCCACGCACGATCAAATCCTTCGATGAAGACGGCCGCGTGTTGTTGTGCAGTTCGTTTTCCAAGACGTTGGCGCCGGGGCTGCGCATCGGCTGGGTTGCGCCGGGTCGATATCTGGAACGGGTGCTGCACATGAAATACATCAGCACCGGATCGACCGCGCCACAGCCGCAGATCGCCATTGCCGAATTTCTCAAGTCCGGTCATTTCGAGCCGCATTTGCGGCGGATGCGTACGCAATACCAGCGCAATCGCGACATGATGATCGACTGGGTGACCCGCTACTTCCCCGCCGGCACGCGCGCCAGCCGCCCGCAAGGCAGCTTTATGTTGTGGGTCGAACTGCCGGAAGGCTTCGACGCCCTGAAACTGAATCGTGCGCTGCTTGAAGAAGGCGTACAGATTGCTGTTGGCAGCATCTTTTCCGCCTCCGGCAAGTACCGCAATTGCCTGCGGATGAACTACGCCGCCAAACCAACGCCGCAAATTGAAGAGGCGGTGCGTAAAGTTGGCGCAGCGGCGATCCGGCTACTGGCCCTCGACTGATTGGCAGACCGCGTCGACCGTTGCATAGAGCTTATCGGTGTCGCTGCTTGCCGGCGCGTCGACCTCGACCTGACAGGCTTGACCGATGCCGGCGTCGATCCGCAACCGCACCAGGACTGGTGCATCGGCCAGGTACACCAGCCCGGCATCCACCACACTGGTGAGATAGTTACCTTGCCCATCCTGCACCGATGCGCCTTTGGGGACGGGCAAACCGTCAGGCGTACGCACCTGCAGCATCAGACGGCGCACGGTGTCTACGGGAAAGTCCAGGCGCGGCACGGCGCCACGTCCGGCTTCGACTTCCTGATAACCATTGAGTACATCAACATTGCGCGGCAGGCTGCGGGTGTCGATTTCGACTCGATTGGTGCGCCACGCCGACAAACTGGAAGCCACTGCCCGCCCCGCGCCATCGGTCCAGACCGGACCTTGCGGTGTACTCAGCTGGATACCGGCATTCTCACCCGCCTTGACCAGCGCAAAAGTCTCGCGCACCGGATAAGGCGAAAGCGTCACGCCCGCTTCGTGCAGCACCAGACCGCCGCGCAGCCCGGCGTCATAACGGGTCGAGCCGACGCTGTTACGCGAGTAACCAAGGTCGACACTGGTGTAACGCGGCAATGCACTGAGCCGGGCATTGAAGTCGGTTTGCCCGTTCTGCACCCGCGTCATTTCCACGCTGTAATTCAGCGTGTCGCTCAATTGTTCGGCATAACGGGTACCCGTGCGCAATCCCCGCTGCTCGTCGTGCCGGGCGAATGTGTTCACTCTGCCTTTGCTTCCCAGCGGGAAACCAACGGTCAGATAGGCACCGCCACCTCGCCCTCCCATGGCGGAACCACTGCTTTCGCGCTGAACACTGAGCGATAGATTGGCCTTGGAAAAAGTCTGCGACCATGTCGCCCCCATCCGCGAATGTTGCGTGCTGCCCTGCCCCGCATACGTTGACCAAAAGCCCGAAAAGGCGCCCCAGTCACGACTCGAGTAGTTGACCCCGGCGCCCCATTGTCGCTCGCCCTGCTGGTCCAGCTCCTCTCCAGCACCCTGCCCCGTCTGCGCCAGGGTACGAAAACCCGCACTCCGTCGGCTCATGTTGATACTGGCTGACAGGCCGTAGCCCAAAGGCATCCCGAGCGCCGCTTGCGTCCTCCGGCCCTGGCCCGAATTCACGGTCATGGAATTCAGCTGCTGCACGCTGACCACCGCCCCCATGCCCAAAGCCTGCTTTAACTCCCAGCCTATGGAACGATAGTCGCCAGCACCCATGATCCCGGCGCTGAAGCCAGTCGTCGAGCCCAACAACCAGTCTTTGCTGGCCGCCACGAAGGCCGGCGCTTCGCGGTCATCATTGCGCATTCGCCGGACCTTTCCTGCCGCGAGCCCATATCCGGGTTTCGCCGGCAGGGACGGGGCTCTCAAAGAGGCGGCCGAAACGAGAAATACGTGGCGCTCACCACTTTCGGCCACAACGGTGACTTCCAGATCCAGATGACGGCTCAACAGCGGCAAATTACGCAGCGCAAACGGCCCGCCGGGTACGACAGTGGAATAGACCACCACGCCGCTCTGCCGAACTTCGACGCGCGCGGGCGAAGGTGCATGACCTTCCACAACCGAGCCGCTACCGGGATCGTCTGCCACGGCCCCGGCCAAGGCCGAGTCGGGCAAGATTTGCACACCCGTGAACGGCTCCCCCGCGAACAAGGATGAACGCATGTTGAGCTGCCCGACCTGCACCTCCGCCGCATACGCCTCCCATGTGCGCGAAGCATGGGTATAGAGAAGATCGAAACGCTCGACACCCGCAGATGAGTTGTAGTTCTGCCGACTGCGCACCACCCAGTCGGCGGCATTGAATCCCAACTCGGTAGCAAGGTTTAGATATTGGGTCGACTGGCCAAGGCTGGAGTCGCTCACCACTAGCGCGTCGTAGTTGAATAACCCGGCACTGCCGCCCGATTGCCAGGCGCGCGCGCCAGACTTTGGTTCAAGCAGCAAACCTGTCGGTACCAACAGCATCACTCTTTGCGAACCGGGATCAAGCCGTACCTGCACACCAGGCAGATGCTGGCCCACGTGAACACAGCTGCCATTGTTGGCGTTGTCGGGCAAGCCGGAAGGTACTGCAATGGACGCCTGATCCAGCAACCGGTTATCGAGACATAGCTGCCCGTCGCCATCAAATCTCGCCACAACCGAACCCATAGCCCTGCCGTTGACCTCAAGCGCCACTCGACTGCGTCCGGCCGTGAAACGGGGTTCCACGCCGAAAAACCGGGCGGTGGCAGGGTCGATACCGCGAGCTTCCAATACCGCCGGGTCGAATTCGATATATGTCTGAGCGGCGACTACTGAAGGCATCAGGAGGACCGGTGCCAGCCAGCCGGGGACAGCGCAAAATGCCCGCAGGAGCAGCGCGCTGCGTTTCATTTTTGAACGATCAACGGCGCGTCGTAGCTGTCGACGGCAAAACCGTAAGTTGACGCCGGAAACAACCGTACGTGACTGCCCAATGTCGACGATGCGTCGAGCATCAGCACTTCGCCCGGCAGAATGTAAGTGCGTTGCAGATCGAGCGTGACGCCACCGGGAATCAGGTTCACCGCTTTGGACAGCCTGACCACATACGGACTCGGGTTACTCACGCGCACTTGCTGGCCGGCAACGCTCCAGACCAGGCGCTTCCAGGGCATACGGTCGATAGCCAGGTTGGCCGGCCGGACAATCACCGGGATGTTCTGGCGCACGGTCAGATGCACCTGCGCGCCGCTCCCCCCTTGCCGCGGGCTGATCCCTTCGAATACCACGCGTTGCAGGCGCTCGGTTTTCAGCGGTCCGACCTCCCGCAAAATGAACCGCACCTGCTGACTTTTGCCCGGCTCGACACGAGCCACCGGCGGATTGAGCAATAGCAGCGGCTCGGTATCCTGAGGGATGTGCTCGATGGTGCTGTAGAGCAGTGCTGGCTGGTCGTTGGAGTTGCGGACATTCAGGGTCGCCTCCCCCGACGCTTGATCGACCACCACAACCGGCGTTTCCGGAACCATGCCAGCGGCATGGCTACTGGTGCTCATGAATGACAGGCACACGGCCACGAAGGCGGCAGGCACCTGGAAAGATAAAAGGGGATACATGAAATTCTCCAGCGGGCATCGGCCGAATGCGCCAGGCGATTTCGGCCGATACCTTGATGCGAAAAAATACGCGCTAACGCTATTCAGGTCCTGCGAGGCGCATCACGCGATCCGCACGGGCTCGTCAGTTTTTCGACTCAGAGGTAGAACACGTTGAACGTCACCGAACCATCGAGCTGGAACTCATCTGTGGTCGGCGGCAGATCGGCGGTCGGGCGAATCGCTGCCGCGACCTGCATCGGGAACGTGTGCAGCCGAGCAGCGGCAGGACCCGCCGCAGCACTTGGCCCCCACGAATAAGTGATAGGTGCGTTGGATACCAGGCCGGCGGCCGGTACACGCCAAACGCGGTTTTGTGGGCTGCGTACCAGGAAGGTTTGTGGCGTGCCATCGGCCAGTGGCTGGCCGGTCAACAGACCGAAACCGCCAATGCCGACACCCTTTGTGTTGCCTAGACCGTAATAAAGTGTGTCAGAAGTCCGGCCATTGAACGTCAGGCCTGACACTTTGGTGGCGGCACGGTTGTCAGTCGCCGAGATTTCAACCGCCGCCGGTGCATCGCACGCGACTTTTAGGGTGATGTCCCTTGGAGGCAGATCGTTCTGCTGCGTTGCGCTCAGACTGGCGGAAAAAATACGCCCCAGATTAACGTTGCTGCCACCGGCGAATGCCGGAACGCAGGACGTCGGAATCACTGTGCCGGAGACCGTAAGGTCGACGCTGGCGGCCCGAGCTGCAAAGGGTGACAGTGCCAATAGCAAGGCACTGGCTGCATAGAGTTTTTTCATTGTTATTTACCGGTTGATGGTTGGGTACATACACAGGTCGTTTCAGGACGTTGCGCAGTCCTGAGCGGCCGTTATGCCCGCACATCATTCCCGGTTCAGAGAGGCTTTTCTGTAGGTTCCAGTCACCTGGCAGGCATAGCGTTTTCGACGTACTGCGTAGTCCTTTTCAGCGGGCATCGACAGAGCCGACTCAAAGTCCAGAGTGAATTTAATCTGAACAAAGAATGTCCTACGCCCGTGCCATACTTCGACCTTCGACCCGCCATGAGATGATCCTCCTTGAGATCCAGAACGGTCCTACTTTTCCCTGTACTTCTCATGCTCCTGCTCAGCAGTTGCGCGAGCCTGAACGTCCCACGCGAACCGAGCCAGGCAATGCCAGCGTCCGACTCGGCTTTCGGCCGGTCGATTCAAGCTCAGGCGGCGCCGTACGGAGGGCAATCCGGCTTTCGTTTGCTTTCCAACAGCACCGAGGCGTTCACCGCCCGTGCCGAACTGATTCGCCACGCGCAAAGCAGCCTCGATTTGCAGTACTACATCGTGCATGACGGCGTCAGCACACGGATGCTGGTGGAAGAATTGTTGAAAGCCGCCGACCGTGGCGTACGCGTGCGGATTCTGCTCGACGACACCACCAGCGACGGTCTCGACCAGATCATCGCGACACTGGCGGCGCACCCGCAGATCCATATCCGTCTGTTCAATCCGCTGCACCTGGGGCGCAGCACCGGCGTGACCCGGGCAGCCGGACGACTGTTCAACCTGTCGCTGCAACACCGGCGGATGCACAACAAGTTATGGCTGGCGGATAACAGCGTGGCCATCGTCGGCGGACGCAATCTGGGCGACGAGTACTTCGATGCCGAGCCGAATCTGAATTTCACTGACATCGACATGCTCAGCGTGGGGCCGGTGGCCGAGCAGCTCGGGCACAGTTTCGATCAGTACTGGAACAGCGCGTTGAGCAAACCCATCGACGAGTTCCTCAGCAGCAAACCGACGGCCAGGGATTTGCAAAACACCCGCATGCGCCTCGAAAAATCGCTGGAGGAAACCCGAAAGCAGAACCACGCGCTGTATCAGCAGTTGATGACGTTCAAGACAGACCCGCGCATGGACATCTGGCGCAAAGAGCTGATCTGGGCGTGGAACCAGGCGCTGTGGGATGCGCCGAGCAAGGTGCTGTCCAAAGGCGAGCCAGACCCGCAATTGCTCCTGACCACGCAACTGGCGCCAGAGCTCACGGGGGTCAGCAAAGAACTGATCATGATCTCGGCCTATTTCGTACCGGGCCAGCCGGGGCTCGTGTACCTGACCGGGCGTGCTGATGCCGGGGTTTCGGTAAGCCTGCTGACCAACTCGCTGGAGGCCACGGATGTACCGGCGGTGCATGGCGGGTATGCGCCTTATCGCAAGGCGCTGCTGGAGCATGGCGTAAAACTGTTCGAACTGCGCCGCCAACCGGGGGACGGTGGGGGCAGTGGCCCGCACGTGTTTTACAGCAAGTCCTTTCGCGGCTCGGACTCCAGCCTGCACAGTAAGGCGATAATCTTCGACCGGCGTAAATCGTTTATTGGCTCGTTCAATTTCGACCCTCGCTCGGTGCTGTGGAATACCGAAGTCGGCGTGCTGGTGGACAGTCCGCAGCTTGCCGAGCATGTGCGCGAACTGGCGATGCAAGGCATGGCGCCGGCACTCAGCTACGAAGCGAAATTGCAGGATGGGAATATCGTCTGGGTGACCGAGGATAACGGTCAGATGCACACGCTGAGCAAGGAACCGGGGAGTTGGTGGCGCCGGTTCAATGCGTGGTTCAGTACCAGCGTTGGCCTGGAGCGGATGCTTTAAAGATCAGAAGATCGTTCGGTCTTTTGATCTAAGCAGTCTGTGCCGAGCCGAAAGCGCCTTGGCGCGACAGCAGAATCACCAACCCGAACGCCCCCGCTGCCATCAACCAGGGCAACGCATGCCCGCTGATCCACTGACTGCCCGCCCCGGCCGCCAACGGCCCGATCAGACAGCCAACGCCCCACAGTTGCGCGATATGCGCATTGGCTCGCACCAGCGCGTCATCACGGTAACGTTCACCGATGAGGATCAGCGACAGCGTGAACAAACCACCGGCACTGGCGCCAAACAACACCCACAGCGGCCAGATCAGCAACGTGTCGATCAGCATCGGAATCGCCAGGCTCGACAGCATCAACACCACCGCGCACCCGGTAAACAGGGTGCGCCGCGACAGGTAATCGGCTAACGCGCCAATCGGCAATTGCAGCAGCGCATCGCCCACCACCACGGTACTGACCATCGCCAAGGCGATTTCGGCGGTAAAACCCTGTTGCAGGCAATACACCGGCAGCAACGTCAGGATCATCGCCTCGAACGCGGCAAACAACGACACCGCCCAGGCAATCGCCGGCAGCTCGCGGGCAAAGCCCCACAGGTCGCGGAAGGTCACGCTGCTCGCTTCACTGCTCGGCGCACCGCTACGGCGCAACAACAGCAACGGGGAAACCATCAGCAGCGCGACACCGACCCAAAATCCGTAATCGTCTTCGGTGCCGAGCGCGCCCAGCAGCAAAGGGCCAGACAGCTGGCTCAGCGCATAACTGCTGCCATACAGCGCCACCAGTCGACCGCGCCAATGCTCGACCACCAGCTGATTGATCCAGCTCTCGCCGAGGATGAACACTATGGTCAGGATCACGCCGATCATCAGGCGCAGCACCAGCCAGACCGGATAGCTCGGCAATAGCGCCAACAGGCCAATGGACAGCGCTCCGGCCCACAGGCACAGACGCATCAGGTTCGCCGTGCCGAAACGCGCCGCCAGGTGACTGGAGATTTTCGCGCCAAGCAACACGCCAATGGCCGGCATCGCTGCCATTACGCCAATGGCGAAGGCGCCGTAGCCCCAGCCCTCCAGACGCAACGACACCAACGGCATGCTGACCCCCAGGGCCAGGCCGACACTCAAGACAGACGCCAACACGGCGAAATACGTCGCCCACCGCATGTTCCACGCTCCTGTGGATATTCTTTTTGTATTCACCCAAAACACTGTGGGAGCGAGCCTGCTCGCGAAAGCCGTTTCACATTCAGCACCTGGGCTGACTGATAAACCGCTTCGCGAGCAGGCTCGCTCCCACAAGGGATCTCTGCATGGCTGGGGAGCCCGACGGAATCAGGCTCCCTTCAACGGTTTACAGTTTGATCCATGTCGCCTTCAGTTCGGTGTACTTGTCGAACGCGTGCAGCGACTTGTCACGACCGTTGCCCGACTGCTTGAAGCCACCGAACGGTGCAGTCATGTCGCCGCCGTCGTACTGGTTGACCCACACGCTACCGGCGCGCAGCGCCTTGGCGGTCAGGTGTGCCTTGGAGATGTCCTGAGTCCAAACCGCAGCGGCCAGGCCGTAAGGCGTGTCGTTGGCAATCTGGATGGCTTCTTCAGCCGTGTCGAAAGCGATGACCGACAGCACCGGGCCGAAGATCTCTTCCTGTGCGATCTTCATCGCGTTGCTCACGCCGTCGAAAATCGTCGGCTCGACGTAGGTGCCACCGGTTTCCTGAAGAATGCGCTTGCCGCCAGCCACCAGTTTGGCGCCGTCGGTATGACCGGACTCGATGTAGGACAGCACGGTGTTCATCTGCTGGGTATCAACCAGCGCGCCGACGTTGGTCGCCGGATCCAGCGGGTTGCCCGGTTTCCAGGCTTTCAGCGCCTCGATCACCATCGGCAGGAATTTGTCCTTGATCGAACGCTCGACCAGCAGACGCGAACCGGCGGTGCAGACTTCGCCCTGGTTGAAGGCGATGGCGCTGGCGGCCGATTCGGCAGCGGTTTGCAGATCGGGAGCATCGGCAAAGACGATGTTCGGGCTCTTGCCACCGGCTTCCAGCCACACGCGTTTCATGTTCGATTCGCCGGAATAAATCATCAATTGCTTGGCGATCTTGGTCGAACCGGTGAACACCAAAGTATCCACATCGTTGTGCAGGGCCAGCGCCTTGCCCACGGTGTGGCCGTAACCCGGCAGCACGTTGAGCACGCCTTTCGGAATGCCGGCCTCGACAGCCAGCGCCGCGATACGGATGGCGGTCAGCGGCGACTTTTCCGACGGTTTGAGGATCACCGAGTTACCGGTCGACAGCGCCGGGCCGAGTTTCCAGCACGCCATCATCAGCGGGAAGTTCCACGGCACGATGGCGCCAACCACGCCGACTGGCTCGCGGGTCACCAGACCCAGTTGATCGTGCGGCGTAGCTGCGACTTCGTCGTAAATCTTGTCGATCGCCTCACCGCTCCAGCTCAGCGCTTGCGCCGCGCCCGGCACGTCGATGTTCAGCGAATCGCTGATCGGCTTGCCCATGTCGAGGGTTTCGAGCAGGGCCAGTTCTTCGGCGTGCTGCTTCAGCAGGCCGGCAAAACGGATCATGGTGGCTTTGCGTTTGGTCGGCGCCAGGCGCGACCACACGCCGGAATTGAAGGTAGCGCGAGCATTTTCCACGGCGCGCTGGGCGTCGGCGGCGTCACAGCTGGCAATTTTGCCCAGCAGACGGCCATCGACCGGGCTGATGCATTCGAAAGTCTCGCCGGAGACGGCGTCGGTGTATTCGCCATTGAGGTAGGCGCGGCCTTCGATCTTCAGGTCGCGGGCGCGTTGTTCCCAATCGGCACGAGTCAGGGTGGTCATTCAGGTGTCCTCCTCTTGTTGAATACGAGCGCCGCGCGATCTTCGCCGACGTCCTCAGCAATTCTGCCCGGCCAGCCTGCATTTCGGCCCGAGGCACCCGCCACCCTAAACCAGCGGCCGGGTTTGTTTCAATATATTTGACATAAGGCGGCTATACGACCTTGCAGTGTTGATTTTAATCAACATAGACTTTGGCCTTTTCCAGCCTTGCGCCGCATTTACGGGAGATAACAACAATGAACATCCAGAACGTCGTCGACATCAGCCTGACCTCCAGCGAAGCCGAACGCTATCGCCCGGACCCGGCCAAAGTACTCAAGGGCGATCCCGAGCAGGCAGTGTTCCATCAATATGAAAGTCCTTGCGGGCAGATGGGTGTCGGCGTGTGGGAAGGTGCGGTGGGTCAGTGGACGGTGAACTACACCGAGCATGAATACTGCGAAATTCTCCAGGGTGTTTCGGTGCTGCGTGACAGCGACGGCAATGCCAAGACGTTGCGCGTGGGTGATCGTTTTGTAATTCCGGCAGGGTTTCGCGGCACTTGGGAGGTGCTGGAGGCTTGCCGCAAGGTCTATGTGATTTTCGAACAGAAGGGCTGAGGATTTTCGCTGGCTGATCTGGCCCCATCGCTGGCAAGCCAGCTCCCACAGTTTTTTTGGTGAACGCATAATTTGTGAACTCCCACAATTACTGTGGAAGCTGGCTTGCCAACGATGAGGCCCGGACGGGCGCGACAAAACCTGAGAAACAAAAAAGGCCCGTATCGTGAGATACGGGCCTTTTTTGTAAGTCGGGAAAAATCAATTACTTGATTTTGCCTTCCTTGTACATCACGTGCTTGCGAACAACCGGATCATATTTCTTGATCTCGATTTTGTCCGGGGTAGTACGCTTGTTCTTGTCGGTAGTGTAGAAGTGACCAGTACCGGCGCTCGAGATCAAACGAATCAATTCACGCATGATTAGCTCCCTTAAATCTTGCCATCGCGGCGAAGTTCGGCGAGCACGACAGTGATGCCACGCTTGTCGATGATACGCATGCCTTTGGCAGATACGCGCAGACGCACAAAACGTTTCTCTTCTTCAACCCAGAAGCGGTGATGCTGCAGGTTCGGCAGGAAACGACGACGGGTTTTGTTGTTTGCGTGGGAAATGTTATTCCCAGTCACCGGACCCTTACCGGTAACTTGACATACTCTCGACATGCCTCAGCCCTCTAAAACCACATGCCCAACCCGGCATGGGTTGGCCGCTTAATCTCTCAGTCATTTGGCGCCAGGCGCCGCGTTTCTTTAGAGGTCTTACCGGCTACACCTACAGTGAAGGAACCGGGCCCCTAGAAAAGAGCGCTGCTTTATACCAGAAAGACTGGGGTGCAACAACTTTCCGTGTGCAATCAATCCACAAAAAGACGCAGATTCTGCTCGCGAACGCCTTGGACAAAGGCCGGGACGGGGTTTTACCACTCGTCGAAGAAAACCGCTCATGCGCCCGATTCTGGATCGTCGTTGCACCGAGCACACGCCGGAACTGCGTAAAAACGTCTGCGAAAATACAAAAGGGGATAGTCATTTGCAATCGCGACCTCTAGGGTAGGACTTTTCCAGACTGCACTTGCAGATGGGCCTTCGATCTGTAATAGGAAACCGACCATGCGCCTCGCTGCCCTACCCCTGCTGTTCGCCCCGCTCCTGCTGAGCCCTCTGGCCCAGGCCGCCGCACTGAGCGTCTGCACCGAGGCGAGCCCTGAAGGCTTCGATGTGGTGCAGTACAACTCGCTGACCACCACCAATGCGTCGGCCGATGTGCTGATGAACCGCCTGGTTGATTTCGATACTGCCAGCGGCAAGGTCATCCCGAGCCTGGCCGACAGCTGGGAAATCAGCACCGACGGCCTGACTTATATCTTCAAATTGCACCCGCAGGTCAAATTTCATACGACCGAGTACTTCAAGCCAACCCGCGAGCTGACTGCCGAAGACGTCAAATTCAGTTTCGACCGCATGCTCGATCCGGCCAATCCCTGGCACAAAGTTGCCCAAAGCGGCTTCCCTCACGCGCAATCGATGCAACTATCGGCGCTCATCAAGAAGATCGACGCGCTGGACCCACTGACCGTGCGCTTCACACTTGATCACCCGGACTCGACGTTTCTGGCGACCCTGAGCATGGGTTTCGCCTCGGTCTATTCCGCCGAATACGCCGACAAACTGTTGAAGGCCAACGCCACCGACAAGCTCAACAGCCAGCCAATCGGCACCGGCCCGTTTGTCTTCACGCGATTCCAGAAAGACGCCGCGGTCCGCTACAAGGCCAACCCGGACTACTTCCGTGGCAAGCCCGCCGTGGATCCGCTGATCTTCGCGATCACGCCAGATGCAAACGTGCGCCTGCAAAAACTGCGACGCAATGAATGCCAGATTGCCCTGTCGCCAAAACCCTTGGACGTAGAGGCTGCGCAGAAAGAGCCGACGCTGAAAGTCGAAAAAGCCGACGCGTTCATGACTGCCTTCGTCGGCATCAACAGCCAGCATCCGCCACTGGACAAACCGGAAGTGCGTCAGGCGATCAACCTTGCCTTCGACAAGGCCAACTACATCAAAGCCGTGTTCGAAGACACGGCTGAAGCAGCCAACGGCCCTTACCCGCCAAACACCTGGAGTTACGCGAAAAACCTGCCGGGCTACCCTCACGACGTAGCGAAAGCCAAGGCACTGATGACCAAGGCCGGTTTGAAGGATGGCTTCCAGACCACCATCTGGACGCGGCCGTCGGGCAGTCTGCTCAACCCGAACCCGAGCCTGGGCGCCCAGATGTTGCAATCGGATCTGGCGCAAATCGGCATTCAGGCGCAAATCCGCGTGATCGAATGGGGCGAGCTGATTCGCCGCGCCAAAGCAGGCGAGCATGACCTCTTGTTCATGGGCTGGGCCGGTGATAACGGCGACCCGGACAACTTCCTCACGCCGCAGTTTTCCTGCGCCGCGGTCAAGTCCGGCACCAACTTCGCACGCTACTGCAACGCCGATCTCGACAAGCTGATCAGCGCCGGCAAGACCACCAGCGAACAAGGCGTGCGCACCAAACTCTACGAGCAGGCGCAGGCGCAGATTCAGCAGCAGGCACTGTGGCTGCCCCTGGCACACCCAACGGCGTTCGCGCTGACACGTAAAGACGTTCAGGGTTACTCGGTAAGCCCGTTTGGCCGGCAGGACTACTCCAGGGTCAACCTCAAGTAACCGTCACGCTATAAACCTGTGGGAACTGGCTTGGCAGCGATGAAGGCGGCACATTCAGAACGAATGTTGCCTGCCGGCTATCGCTGGCAAGCCAGCTCCCACAAGGTTGCGCATGATCCTGAGACTTACATCCAGCCGCACTCCGCCATCGACAGAGGCTCACCCTCCCCCACGATGAAGTGATCGAGCACCCGCACATCAATCAGGTCCAGCGCCTTTTGCAAACGCTTGGTCAACAACTGATCCGCCTGACTGGGGTCGCTGTTCCCGGACGGGTGGTTGTGACAAAGGATCACCGCCGCCGCGTTATTGGCCAGGGAACGCTTCACCACCTCACGGGGATGTACGCTGGTATTGTCGATGGAGCCGCGAAACAGCGCCTCGAACGTCAACACTTGATGCTTGGAGTCCAGAAACAGACAACCAAATACCTCGTGCGGCTCGTGGCGCAGCATCGATTTGAGGTAATCGCGAACCGCCTGTGGATTCTCCAGTGCGGGTTTCCTGCGCATGCGCTCAGCCAGATGCCGACGGCCCATTTCCAGCACCGCCTGCAACTGGGCGAACTTCGCCGGCCCTAATCCCAGCTCCTTGCTGAATTGTGCAAGATCGGCCTCCAGCAACACGCGCAGGCTGCCGAATTGAGTCAACAGGTGTCGCGCAAGATCCACCGCGCTTTTTCCAGTGACGCCAGTGCGTAAGAAGATCGCCAGCAATTCGGCGTCGGAAAGGCTCGCAGAGCCCTGTTCAAGTAGCTTCTCCCGCGGGCGCTCCGCCGCAGGCCAATCGCGAATACTCATACACTTTCCCTGTCTGTGGGCGCCGCTGTTCCGTAGCGGTCGCTGTGATATCTTAGCCCATCTTTTTTGCGGGCGGATTCACCCTGGGGAGGGGGTTTCGCCACGTATGTCACCCACGAAATCAAAGGCAGACCTATGCAGCGGCTGTATCGGAAACGCATCGTTCTGGGCGTCGGCGGCGGCATCGCTGCCTACAAGAGCGCCGATCTGGTTCGTCGCCTGATCGACCAGGGCGCCGAAGTGCGTGTGGTCATGACCCATGGCGGCGCCGAGTTCATCACCCCGCTGACCATGCAGGCCCTGTCCGGGCACCCGGTTCACCTGGATTTGCTCGACCCTGCCGCCGAAGCGGCGATGGGCCACATCGAACTGGCCAAGTGGGCCGATCTGGTGCTCATCGCCCCGGCCACCGCCGACCTGCTCGCCCGACTGGCCCAAGGCATCGCCAACGATTTGCTGACCACGCTGGTGCTGGCCACCGACGCCGTCGTGGCGGTCGCCCCGGCAATGAATCAGGCGATGTGGCGCGACCCCGCGACCCAAGCCAACCTGCAACTGCTTCAAAGCCGCGGCCTGAAGACGTTCGGCCCGGCCTCCGGCAGCCAGGCCTGCGGCGACGTCGGCATGGGCCGCATGATGGAAGCTACCGATCTGGCGCAGTGCGCGGCGGACTGCTTCCAGCGTCAGGCGCTGACTGGTAAGCACGTCGTCATTACGGCCGGGCCGACCCAGGAAAACATCGATCCGGTGCGCTACATCACCAACCATAGCTCCGGAAAAATGGGCTTCGCCCTGGCCGAAGCGGCGGTGGAAGCCGGCGCCCGCGTGACCTTGATCAGCGGCCCGGTGCACCTGCCGACCCCGGATCGCGTCACGCGCATCGACGTGGTCAGTGCCCGCGACATGCTCGCGGCGTGCGAATCCGCGATCCCTTGTGACGTGTTCATTTCCTCGGCAGCGGTTGCGGATTACCGTCCGGAAGTCATCGCCCCGCAAAAACTCAAGAAAGATCCTACGAGCGGCGACGGCTTCGTCCTGCAAATGGTGCGCAACCCAGACATTCTGGCCACCATCGCGACCCGCCCCGATCGTCCATTCAGTGTCGGTTTCGCCGCCGAGACCGAACATCTGCTCGACTACGCTGCGCGCAAGCTGAAGGACAAGAATCTCGATCTGATCGTCGCCAACGACGTCGCCAACCCGAGCATCGGTTTCAACAGCGAAGAAAACGCCTGCAGCGTAATTGACCGTGAGCTTCACGCCACGGTTTTCGCCCAGACCAGCAAGAGCAAGATCGCTCGCCAACTGGTCACTTTTATCGCCGAACGTCTGAACCAGGTTTAATTTACATGCACGCTTTGCAAGCCAAGATCCTCGACCCACGCATCGGCACCGAATTCCCGCTGCCACAATACGCCACCCCGGGCTCCGCCGGCCTCGACCTGCGCGCCATGCTGGAGCAGGACATCGTGATCAAACCGGGTGAAACCGTGCTGATCCCGACCGGCCTGTCGGTCTACATCGGTGACCCGAACCTCGCCGCGCTGATCCTGCCTCGCTCGGGCATGGGCCACAAACACGGCATCGTGCTGGGCAACCTTGTTGGCCTGATCGACTCCGATTACCAGGGCCCGCTGATGGTTTCCTGCTGGAACCGCGGCCAGACCGATTTCACCATGGCCGTCGGCGAACGCCTGGCGCAACTGGTGCTTGTGCCGGTGGTACAGGCGCATTTCGAGATGGTTGAAGCGTTCGTCGAAACCGAGCGCGGTACCGGTGGTTTTGGCCATACCGGCACCAAATAATCCGCGTAGTGAGCTGCCGCAGGCTGCGATCTTTTAATCCTGTTTTTAAACAATCAAAGTCAAAAGATCGCAACCTGCGGCAGCTCCTGCAGGGGGAAATTTGCGTTATTTCAGCGACAGGTTTTAGCACCGCCAATCAAGGTTTTGCCGGACCAAAGCCACGCCAGCCGAGGCGTCATGGCCCTTTCACACCACGAACTCTCTGTGGAAAACGCCGTCATACCCTTCAGTTTGAGCCTGCCGTCGAGTGAATCGTCGGTGTGACCCACCACTTTCGAGATGGAGCATTTCCGCAGATGAGCACCCCAGCCAAGATTGCCCCGAAGCTGCCTGACAGCATCTTCCGCGCCTATGACATTCGCGGCACCGTGCCGGAATTCCTCAATGCCGAAACCGCTTACTGGATCGGCCGCGCCGTCGGTTCGCAGAGCCTTGCCCAAGGCGAGCCCAATGTGTCCGTCGGTCGCGACGGCCGCCTGTCCGGGCCGGAACTGGTCGCCGAGCTGATCCGCGGTATCGCCGAGAGTGGCTGCCACGTCAGCGATGTCGGCCTGGTGCCCACTCCGGCGCTGTACTACGCCGCCAACGTCTTGGCCGGCAAGTCCGGCGTGATGCTCACCGGCAGCCACAACCCGTCGAACTACAACGGCTTCAAGATTGTCATCGCCGGCGACACTCTCGCCAACGAACAGATTCAGGCTCTGCACGAACGCCTCAAGACCAACAATCTGAGCAGCGGCAACGGCAGCGTCACCCAGGTCGAGATCCTCGACCGCTACAACACCGAGATCGTCCAGGACATCAAACTGGCGCGACGCCTGAAAGTCGTGGTCGATTGCGGCAACGGCGCAGCCGGCGTGATTGCCCCGCAACTGATCGAAGCGCTGAACTGCGAAGTCATCCCGCTGTTCTGTGAAGTTGACGGCAATTTCCCCAATCACCACCCGGACCCAGGCAAGCCGGAAAACCTCGTCGACCTGATCGCCAAGGTCAAGGAAACCAACGCCGATATCGGCCTGGCATTCGATGGTGACGGCGACCGTGTCGGCGTAGTAACCAATACCGGCAGCATCGTTTTTCCGGATCGCCTGCTGATGCTGTTCGCCCGTGACGTGTTGGCGCGCAACCCGGACGCGGAAATCATCTTCGACGTCAAATGCACCCGTCGCCTGGTACCGCTGATCAAGGAGTACGGTGGTCGGCCGCTAATGTGGAAGACTGGTCATTCGTTGATCAAAAAGAAAATGAAACAATCCGGCGCGCTGTTGGCCGGTGAAATGAGCGGGCACATTTTCTTCAAGGAACGCTGGTTCGGTTTCGACGACGGGATCTACAGCGCCGCACGTCTGCTGGAGATCCTCAGCAAGGAAAAATCCACCGCGGAGGAGCTGTTTGCGACCTTCCCGAACGATATTTCTACGCCGGAAATCAATATCCATGTGACCGAAGAGAGCAAATTCAGCATCATTGATGCATTGCACGACGCACAGTGGGGCGCAGGCGCCGACCTGACCACCATCGACGGCGTGCGAGTCGATTACGCCAAAGGCTGGGGCCTGGTGCGCGCGTCCAACACCACACCGGTGCTGGTGCTGCGCTTCGAGGCCGATGACGAGGCTGAACTGCAGCGCATCAAGGATGTGTTCCACGCCCAACTGAAACGCGTTGCACCTGATCTCCAACTACCGTTCTGATCCACCCGGAGCCCTGAATGACCCTCGAACGCGAAGCCGCCGCCCACACCGCCCAGGTCCTGTCCGAAGCGTTGCCTTACATCCGACGTTATGTCGGCAAGACCCTGGTGATCAAATACGGCGGCAACGCGATGGAAAGCGAGGAGCTGAAAACCGGCTTCGCCCGCGACATCGTGCTGATGAAAGCCGTGGGCATCAACCCGGTCGTGGTTCACGGCGGCGGCCCGCAAATCGGTGACCTGCTCAAGCGCCTGTCGATCGAAAGCCACTTCGTCGACGGCATGCGCGTCACTGACGCCGCGACCATGGACGTGGTTGAAATGGTTCTGGGCGGTCAGGTCAACAAAAGCATCGTCAACCTGATCAACCGCCACGGCGGCAGCGCCATTGGCCTGACCGGTAAAGACGCCGGACTGATTCGTGCGAAGAAGCTCACCGTTACCCGCCAGACTCCGGAGATGACCCAGCCAGAAATCATCGACATTGGCCAAGTGGGCGAAGTGGTCGGGATCAACACCGAGCTGTTGAACCTGTTGGTCAAAGGCAATTTCATCCCGGTGATCGCGCCAATCGGTGTGGGTGAGAACGGCGAGTCGTACAACATCAACGCCGATCTGGTGGCCGGTAAAGTTGCCGAAGCGCTGAAAGCCGAGAAGCTGATGCTGCTGACCAACATCGCCGGCCTGATGGACAAGTCAGGCACGGTTCTGACCGGTCTGAGCACCCAGCAGGTCGACGATCTGATCGCCGACGGCACCATCTACGGCGGCATGCTGCCGAAGATCCGTTGCGCGCTGGAAGCCGTTCAGGGTGGCGTGGGTAGCTCGTTGATCATCGACGGGCGCGTACCGAACGCGATCCTGCTGGAAATTTTCACCGATACCGGTGTGGGTACGCTGATCAGTAATCGCAAGCGTCCGTAAGTACTGGTGCAAACAAAAGACCCCGTTCAGCCTGGCTGAGCGGGGTCTTTTTTTGCCTGCAATCTCTGTAGGAGCTGCCGACGGCTGCTCCTACAGAGGGGAATGCGATTACACGCCGAACTGGGCGCGGTACGCTTCCACGGCTGGCAAATGCTGCTTGAGCTGCGGATCGTCAGCGAGGAACTCCAGCACCTGATTCAGCGAAACAATGCTGATGACCGGGATGCCGAAATCGCGCTCCACTTCCTGGATTGCCGACAACTCACCGTTGCCGCGCTCCTGACGGTTCAGGGCGATCAGCACGCCAGCTGCCTGGGCGCCGTCCTGGGAAGCGATGATCTGCATCACTTCGCGGATCGCGGTACCGGCGGTGATCACGTCGTCGATGATCAGCACATCACCGGTCAGCGGGGCGCCAACCAGACTGCCGCCTTCGCCGTGGGCCTTGGCCTCTTTGCGGTTGAAGCACCATGGCAAGTCACGGTCGTGATGCTCGGCCAGCGCGACGGCGGTGGTCGCTGCCAACGGGATGCCTTTATACGCCGGGCCAAACAGCACGTCGAAAGAAATGCCACTTTCGGCAATGGCTGCGGCGTAGAACCGACCCAGCTGCGCCAAGGCCGAACCCGTGTTGAACAGGCCGGCATTGAAGAAGTAAGGACTGGTGCGCCCGGACTTCAGGGTGAACTCACCGAAGCGCAAAACGCCGCGATCGATGGCAAAACGAATGAAATCGCGCTGATACGCTTGCATGAAAAAAACCCCAAATACCACGGATTTAGCTAATTAGCTTGACGCCGTGTATCATACACGCACGCGATTTTTGGGGCCATTTATGCGGATCATCAGTGTGAACGTCAATGGTATTCAGGCTGCAGTCGAGCGTGGTTTGCTCAGTTGGCTGCAAGCACAGAATGCCGACGTCATCTGCCTGCAGGACACCCGTGCCTCCGCCTTTGAACTGGATGACCCAGCCTTCCAACTGGATGGCTACTTCCTTTATGCCTGCGATGCTGAAGTCCCCGCCCAAGGTGGCGTGGCTTTGTACTCGCGGTTGCAACCGAAGGCTGTCATCAGCGGTCTCGGTTTCGAGACGGCCGACCGCTACGGGCGCTACCTGCAAGCAGATTTCGACAAAGTCAGTATTGCCACCTTGCTGCTTCCTTCGGGAATGAACGGCGATGAGGACTTGAACCAGAAGTTCAAGCTCATGGACGACTTCGGCAAGTACCTGGACAAACAGCGGCGTAAACGTCGCGAGTACATTTATTGTGGCTCGCTGTATGTCGCGCAGCAGAAGCTCGACATCAAGAACTGGCGCGACAGCCAGCAATCCCCGGGCTTCCTGGCGCCAGAACGCGCCTGGATGGACGAGATTGTCGGCAACATGGGCTATGTAGATGCCCTGCGCGAAGTCAGCCGTGAAGGCGACCAGTACAGCTGGTGGCCGGACAACGAACAGGCCGAGATGCTCAATCTGGGCTGGCGCTTCGACTACCAGATCCTGACTCCAGGCTTGCGGCGCTTTGTGCGCAGCGCACGCCTGCCTCGTCAGCCTCGGTTCTCGCAGCACGCACCGCTGATCGTCGACTACGACTGGACGCTGACCATCTAAGCGTCGATTCAGACAAAAAAATGCCCGTATCGCGAGATACGGGCATTTTTTGTGCCTCAGACTAAAGTGGTCCGAAGCTCAGACGGCGACAAAAAACGGCAAGACCAGATACAGCTTGATCACGATGACATTGATAATGTCGATGAAGAATGCACCTACCATCGGCACCACGAGAAACGCAATCTGCGAAGGACCGTAGCGCTGCGTCACCGCCTGCATGTTGGCGATGGCCGTCGGTGTCGCACCCAGCCCAAAACCACAGTGCCCCGCTGCCAATACCGCCGCGTCGTAGTTACGGCCCATCATTCTGAACGTCACGAAAATCGCAAACAGCGCCATGACCAGTGTTTGCGCAGCCAGGATGATGAATATCGGTAGTGCCAGTGCTGCCAGATCCCACAGCTTGAGCGACATCAAGGCAATCGCCAGAAACAGCGACAGGCTGACATTCCCCAACACCGAGACTTCGCGCTCGAACACCTGATACAAGCCCAGCGCTGATAGCCCGTTACGCAGAACGACACCCACGAACAAGACGCAGACAAATGTCGGCAACTCAAATGCGGTGCCGTGCAGAAGACCATTCAGCAAATTGCCGGCCAACAGACTGACTGCAATCAGCGCCAGTGTCTCGATAAACGAGAACGGGGTGATCGAGCGCTCCTTGTTCGGCTGCTCGAAACCTTTTGGCAATCGCGGCGTTTCTTGCGGCTGGCATCCGGGCACTCGAACACGCTTGATGAGCAGGCGAGCCACGGGACCACCAATCAACCCACCCAACACCAGACCAAACGTCGCAGATGCCATGGCGAGCTCGGAGGCGGATGCCAGACCGTACTTCTCACTAAACACCGTGCCCCACGCAGCACCTGTGCCATGACCGCCCGCCAGCGTTATCGAACCTGTCAGCAGCCCCATCAACGGGTCCAGCCCCAGCGCAGTGGCCAGACCGATGCCCAAGGCATTCTGAACCACCAGCAAGCCGGTGACCGCCAGCACGAATATGCCCACTACACGCCCACCTTTCTTCAGGCTGGCAAAATCGGCACTCAAGCCAATAGTGGCGAAAAACGCCAGCATCAAAGGTGTTTGCAGCGAAGTGTCGAAGCGAACCTCGATGTCGAACGTTCGTAGCAACAGAAGAGCCAGCGCCACGACCAGGCCACCGGCGACGGGCTCAGGAATATTGTAATTACGCAGAAAAGCAATACGTGTAACAAGTCCGCGTCCTAGCAAAAGCACCAGGGAAGCGGCCACAAGCGTTCCATAAAAATCGAGCTGAATCATTGGGATTATTCTTGGCTAGATATTCAGAGGCGAACTTTATACCTGTCCACACCTCATGAATTGGCTGACTTTCTCAACACTGATTGAATTGGATTTCAAGGACCTTCGCTGGCCTGAATACATCGAAATATTCTGCAGGAATATGACGTGCGGGGACTTTAACAACCACTCCGCCTGATTGCCAAGGACATGGGCAGTACTATGTTGGCGCAGTTGTGACTAAAGATGTAAGAGGCTGATGTATATAGCAATCTCAACTACCGCTCATCGCAGCAAGATCATTCCTACACACTTTCGAAACGGCTTTAATTGCAAAAATGCAAATCTTTTGCAGGCGTTGATCGCTACTTGATCAGGCGCCAGGTAAACGGATAACGATAGGGAAAACCTTCGTTAGCTTTCACACCACCGATGATCGCCAAAACCAACGCAGCAATGGTGACCAGTCCATAAAGGAAGAAACCTACGATGACCAGCATCAGCAGAATGCAGATCGCGGTAACAATTGCGACGGTGATCTGAAAATTCAGCGCCTCTTTGCCCTGTGCATCGATAAACGGATCCGACTCACGCTTCATCTGCCACAGAATCAGCGGCCCGATCAGATTACCGAAAGGAATCCAGATCCCCAGCAAGGCGGACAAGTGACAAAACATCGCCCACTGACGAACCTCCTGGCTCGGTTTGGGCAGCAGCTCTTGGTCACTCATCGCGTCCTCCTTGCGGGTTATCAACCTGATCAGTCAGCCAGTGCTGACTTCTGCAGTTCGAAGATTTCGTTCATGCCTTTCTTGGCCAGTTCCAGCATGGCGTTCAGGTCTTCTGGCTGGAACGGCGCGCCTTCAGCAGTGCCTTGCACTTCGATGAAGCCACCGGAACTGGTCATCACCACGTTGAGGTCGGTCTCGGCGGCGGAGTCTTCAAGATAGTCCAGATCCAGCACTGGCTCGCCTTGATACATGCCCACCGATACAGCGCCGATCATTTGCTTGAGCGGGTCGCCGCCCTTCAGGCCGCCGCGCTTCTTGATGACCTTCAACGCATCGACCAGGGCCACCATGGCGCCGGTGATGGAGGCGGTGCGGGTGCCGCCATCAGCCTGAATCACGTCGCAGTCGACATAAAGGGTAACGTCGCCCAGCTTGGACATGTCCAGCGCCGCGCGCAGGGACCGGCCGATCAGACGCTGGATTTCCAGGGTGCGGCCGCCCTGCTTGCCGCGACTCGCTTCACGCTGGTTACGCTCGCCGGTGGCGCGCGGCAGCATGCCGTACTCGGCAGTCAACCAGCCCTGACCCTGGCCTTTGAGGAAACGCGGCACGCCGTTTTCGACGCTGACGGTGCAGATGACTTTGGTATCACCGAATTCGACCAGTACGGATCCCTCGGCGTGTTTGGTGTAGTTGCGGGTAATGCGGATCGAGCGGAGCTGATCGGCAGCGCGACCACTTGGACGTTTCATAGGGAATACCTGTACTGGGGACGGAAAACTGCCGAGCATTATAGAGCGGTGCACCGCCACTGGGCACTGGTTAAAAATCCGCACCGACGACCGAAGGCCCTCAAACACTTATTACCGACGGGCTGCAGCCCTTTGTCACACCGTGTGTTTGGGCGCATTCGCCGCACTGCGCTACAATCCTGCGCCTTTGCTGCCAGTCGGCTTAAATTCATTGATATCGCGCCTGCGGAACTCAGGTTCCGCGCCGATCTGCATTGCGAGGTCACCGCCATGGTGCACAGCATGACCGCCTTCGCCCGCGTCGAAAAAGCCGGCGCACAGGGCACCCTGAGCTGGGAATTGCGCTCGGTCAACAGTCGCTATCTGGAACCGCACCTGCGTCTGCCGGAGTCGTTTCGCGAGCTTGAAGGCGCCGTGCGCGAAGCCCTGCGTCAAGGCCTGTCGCGGGGCAAACTGGAATGCACCCTGCGGTTCATTGAAGAAAGCACCGGCAAACCGCTGCAAGTTGATCGCGAGCGCGCCGCGCAATTGGTCGCCGCAGCCGAAACGATTGCCGGTCTGATCAAGAATCCTGCTGCACTCAATCCGCTGGAAGTGCTGGCCTGGCCCGGCGTTCTGGTCGCCGATGCCAGTGACCCGCAAGCACTGAATGCCGAAGCCCTGGCCCTGTTCAATCAGGGGCTGAAGGAACTCAAGGCCGGTCGCGAGCGTGAAGGCTCGGAGCTGGCACGGCTGATCAACGATCGTCTGACTTCCATTGAAGAAGACGTCGTGACCCTGCGTGAACTGGTTCCGCAGATGCTCGCCACCCAACGCCAGAAAGTCCTCGACCGCTTTGCCGACATGAAGGCCGAGCTGGATCCGCAGCGCCTGGAACAGGAAATGGTCATCCTCGCGCAAAAGAGCGATGTGGCCGAAGAACTGGATCGTCTGAGCACTCACATCATAGAAGTACGCCGGGTGCTTAAATCCGGCGGTGCAGCCGGACGGCGCCTCGACTTCCTGATGCAGGAGCTCAACCGCGAAGCCAATACACTGGGCTCCAAGGCCTTCGACCCGCGCAGCACCCAGGCGGCCGTCAACCTCAAAGTGTTGATCGAGCAGATGCGCGAACAAGTACAGAATATTGAGTAAGGCTACCCCGACATGACCCACAGCACCGGCACCCTGTACATCATTTCCGCGCCATCGGGCGCGGGCAAGAGCAGCCTGGTCAAGGCTTTGACCGATGCCAACCCGGAGATCCGCGTGTCGATCTCCCACACCACCCGCGCCATGCGCCCGGGTGAAGTGAACGGCGTGAACTATCACTTCGTAACCCGCGAAGCCTTCGTAAAGATGGGCGAGCACGGTGACTTCCTCGAACGCGCCGAAGTCTTCGGCAACTTCTACGGGACCTCGCAAAGCCATCTGCAACAGACCCTCGATGAAGGCCACGACCTGATTCTGGAAATCGACTGGCAGGGCGCCGAGCAAGTGCGCAAGCTGATGCCGCAGGCACGCTCGATCTTCATTTTGCCGCCATCGTTGCAGGCCTTGCACCAGCGTCTGACCAATCGCGGCCAGGACAGCGACGAGATTATCGACGGGCGGATGCGCGAAGCGGTCAACGAGATGAGCCATTACGTCGAATACGACTACCTGATCATCAACGACGACTTCGCTCATGCGCTGGACGATCTGAAGGCGATTTTCCGCGCCAATCAGTTGCAACAGAAACGCCAACAGGTGCGTTTCGGCAAATTACTGGCCGAATTGCTCGGTTAATCAGCGCTTCCCAAAAGCGCTGCAAGGGCTTTACATTGGCACTTGCAGCGCGTTGAAGAGGTTGATCAAAAAATCAGCGCTTCCCTAATCGCTGGTGTTTTTTTAAACTGCTCAGTCCGCTCGCCCAACCGGGCAGCGCGCATATTGCATTCGCTCCGAGGAATACCATGGCCCGCGTAACCGTTGAAGACTGCCTGAACCACGTGGAAAACCGTTTTGAGCTGGTCATGCTCTCTACCAAACGTGCCCGTCAACTGGCCACCGGCGGCAAAGAGCCACTGGTTCAGTGGGAAAACGACAAGCCTACCGTTGTAGCGCTGCGTGAAATCGCTGAAGGCCTGATGAGCTACGAGTTCATCGCCGAGCAGGAAATCGTCCAGGATGAACCGCTGTTCGCAGCGTTCGAGGACGAGTCCAACGAGGCCGTCTAAGCCTATGCCTGGTCGACGTAGCACGGCGCAGGGTCACAACGTACGGCAGGAGTCATCATGCCGAGCATAGACGCCCTCGCCGATCGCTTATCGACCTACCTCGGCAATGACCAGGTCAACCTGGTCCGCCGAGCGTATTTCTACGCCGAACAAGCCCACGACGGCCAACGCCGACGCAGTGGCGAGGCGTACGTCACGCATCCTCTTGCCGTGGCAAATATTCTTGCCGACATGCACATGGACCATCAGAGCCTGATGGCTGCGATGCTGCATGACGTGATCGAAGACACCGGTATCGCCAAAGAGGCGCTGCAAGCGCAGTTCGGTGAAACCGTGGCCGAACTAGTCGACGGGGTCAGTAAACTGACCCAGATGAACTTCGAGACCAAGGCCGAAGCCCAGGCTGAAAACTTCCAGAAAATGGCCATGGCCATGGCACGCGACATCCGCGTGATCCTGGTCAAACTCGCCGACCGCCTGCACAACATGCGCACGCTGGAAGTGCTGTCCGGAGAAAAACGCCGCCGGATCGCCAAGGAAACCCTCGAAATCTACGCGCCCATCGCCAACCGGCTGGGCATGCATGCCATTCGCATCGAATTCGAAGACCTCGGCTTCAAGGCCATGCACCCGATGCGTTCCGCGCGGATCTACCAGGCGGTCAAGCGCGCTCGGGGCAACCGCAAGGAAATCGTCAACAAGATCGAAGAATCCCTCGGCCATTGCCTCGCTATCGACGGCATCCAGGGCGAAGTCAGCGGTCGCCAGAAACACCTCTACGGCATCTACAAGAAAATGCGCGGCAAGCGTCGGGCCTTCAACGAGATCATGGACGTCTACGCGTTCCGGATCATCGTCGACAAGGTCGACACCTGCTACCGCGTACTGGGTGCTGTGCATAATTTGTACAAACCGTTGCCGGGGCGCTTCAAGGATTACATCGCGATCCCCAAGGCCAACGGCTATCAGTCGCTGCACACCACGCTGTTCGGCATGCACGGCGTACCGATCGAGATCCAGATCCGCACCCGCGAAATGGAAGAGATGGCCAACAACGGCATCGCCGCCCATTGGCTGTACAAATCCAGCGGTGACGAGCAGCCGAAGGGCACTCATGCACGTGCCCGCCAGTGGGTCAAAGGCGTGCTGGAAATGCAGCAACGGGCCGGCAACTCGCTGGAATTCATCGAGAGCGTGAAAATCGACCTGTTCCCGGACGAGGTCTACGTGTTCACGCCAAAAGGCCGGATCATGGAGCTGCCGAAAGGCTCCACGGCCGTCGACTTCGCCTACGCGGTGCACACCGATGTCGGTAACAGCTGCATCGCCTGCCGGATCAACCGCCGCCTCGCACCGCTGTCCGAGCCGTTGCAAAGTGGCTCCACGGTCGAGATCGTCAGTGCTCCCGGCGCACGACCGAACCCGGCCTGGCTCAACTTCGTGGTCACCGGCAAGGCGCGCACGCACATTCGCCATGCGCTGAAACTGCAGCGCCGCTCCGAATCCATCAGCCTCGGCGAACGCCTGCTGAACAAGGTACTGAACGGTTTCGACAGTTCGCTGGAGAAGATTCCGGCCGAGCGCGTCAAGGCGATGCTCACCGAGTACCGCCTCGAACTGATCGAAGACTTGCTCGAAGACATCGGTCTAGGCAATCGCATGGCCTACGTGGTCGCCCGTCGCCTGCTTGGCGAAGGCGAGCAACTGCCTAGCCCGGAAGGCCCGCTGGCGATTCGCGGCACCGAAGGTCTGGTGCTGAGCTATGCCAAGTGCTGCACGCCGATCCCGGGCGACCCGATTGTCGGGCACCTGTCGGCGGGCAAAGGCATGGTCGTGCACCTGGACAACTGCCGCAATATCAGCGAAATCAGGCACAACCCGGAAAAATGCATCCAGCTCTCGTGGGCCAAGGATGTCACCGGCGAATTCAACGTCGAACTGCGTGTCGAGCTGGAACACCAGCGCGGCCTGATCGCCCTGCTGGCCAGCAGCGTCAACGCAGCCGATGGCAATATCGAGAAAATCAGCATGGACGAACGCGATGGTCGTATCAGCGTCGTCCAACTGGTGGTCAGCGTTCACGACCGTGTGCACCTGGCCCGTGTAATCAAGAAACTGCGCGCACTGACCGGGGTGATCCGCATCACCCGCATGCGCGCATAAGTCCACCATTACAAGGAGTCATGCATGACCAAGACAGTTATCACCAGCGACAAGGCCCCGGCCGCCATCGGCACTTACTCCCAGGCGATCAAGGCTGGCAACACCGTCTACATGTCGGGCCAGATCCCGCTGGACCCAAAAACCATGGAACTGGTTGAAGGCTTCGAAGCCCAGACCGTCCAGGTGTTCGAGAACCTCAAAGCCGTGGCCGAAGCCGCCGGCGGTTCGTTCAAGGACATCGTCAAACTGAACATCTTCCTCACCGACCTGAGCCACTTCGCCAAGGTCAACGAGATCATGGGCAAATACTTCGACCAGCCGTACCCGGCACGCGCCGCCATTGGCGTTGCTGCCCTGCCAAAGGGTTCGCAGGTTGAAATGGATGCCATTCTGGTCATCGAGTGATGCGCACGGCGCGGCCTTCATACGCCGCGCCGACTGCTCTGCAAGAAAGGTTTTGAAAGGATTCCACCATGCGCAATGCGCTTGCTCTCTCGCTGTTCGCCATTTTCCTCGGCGGCTGCGCCAGCGACCCTGCCGACCGTGACATCAGCGGCACCTGGATCAACCAGGTGGCGATCGATGCTGCCACCCAGGGCGGCTCCCTGCGCGAAGCACTTCAGGCTTACGGCCCGAACCTGGAATGGGACGTCAACACCAAGGCCGGCCAGGCACGCTACACCAACGGTTTTGAGAAAGTCGAAGGTCGGCTGCTGGGCGAACAGTCTGGTGCCTGGAAAGTCGACTTTTATGGCAGCTCCGCCAGCGAGCTGAAACGCGCCGGCAATCAACTGCAACAGGCCGCCAGCGACAACGAACCGGAACAGCTCTTCGACCGCGCACAGATCCCGGTGCCCGAAGGCGCGCCGATCGGTGCGAGCTTCGAACGCGCACTGTATTCAACCTACATGGGCGGCACCTGGAAAATCGCCAATGGTCAGGGCGAAGGCGGCACCGTGCAGTTTCAGGCCGACGGCCAGGTCTCCGGCCTGCCGGGCGCCGATCGTTACGCGCTGTGCCTGGCGGGCGATTGCGCATCGATGAGCAGTGGCAACGACAGCATGTGGTTGCAGCAGAACGGCCAAGGCAACAACTGGATCTTTGTGCGCAAGGGCAAGGAACTGGAAATCCTGCAAGCGGTGAACACCGCTCTGGCGGATGAACAACCGCAGTTCACCGCAGGTGAGCGCAAGTGGTTGCTCGAGAAGCAGTAACCCGCTGCCGAAATCATCGAAGATCCAAATGTGGGGGCGAGCCTGCTCGCGTAAGCGGCGTCACAGTCAGCAGAGATGTTGAATGTGACGACCCTTCGCGAGCAGGCTCGCTCCCACAGTTGTGTTGTGGAGCCTGAGATTCAGCATTTACCTTCGAGAATCGCCGCATACCCTTCTCGATAACTCGGATACTTTGGCGCCCAACCCAGCGCTTTCGCCCGCGCGTTGCTGCAACGCTTGCTACCGGTACGCCGAACGCTTTCATCTTCCGACCATTCAGTGACCCCCATAAACTCGCGCAACCAGCCCACCACCTCGGCCAGCGGCGCCGGCGCATCATCGACACCGATGTAGACCGGCTCAAGCGCCACGCCCCGACGGTCAGCCTCAAGCAGAAACGCCAGCAACCCCGCCGCGTCATCAACATGAATGCGATTGCCATACAGCGGCGGATCAACGGCCACTCGATAGCCACGCCGTACCTGAGTCAACAGCCATTCCCGGCCCGGGCCGTAAATACCGGTCAGGCGCAGGATGCTCGCCGGGATACCACTGTTGAGCGCTACCTGCTCGGCTTCGAGCATCAACCGACCTGAGTAACCGGAAGCGGCGGTCTCGCTCGTTTCATCAACCCACTCGCCGTCCAGCTGTCCAAAAACACTGCTGCTGGACACGAAAATCAGCCGATCCGGTACTTGACCATAGTCGTCCAGCCAACTCAGTACATTCTGCAAACCCTGCACATAAGCCGCGCGATAACCGGCCTCATCGTGATCGGTGGCGGCGGCGCAATACACCAGGTAATCCACGGCACCGACCGGCCAGGTCGCCGGGCAGTCTTCATTGAACAGGTCGCCGGCGACGCCGATGACCCCTTCAGGCAGACGCGAGACATTTCGGCGCAAGCCATGAACTTCCCAACCAGCAGCCAGCAATTGCGTGGCCAGACGGCTGCCGACATCACCACAACCGGCGATCAAAACAGAAGGCGCGGACATCAAAAAACTCCCATCGGAAAGGCACAGACTAGCCTCGGCAGTGGACGAGCGGCTAGCAATGAAGGAAAAAAAGTTACTCTATTACTTTTGTTAACAAGAATTACTTGCAATAATGCCTGCCACTTTTGTTCTCGGCCTCACGAGGCCTGGAAGAGCATTACCGTTTTTCTATCTCAGGTCCGGCCAGCATGAATCGTAATCAAATCCCCGCTTCGCCAACCAAACGACCTCGCGCCTGGAGCGCGGTGGCGGCTCTGTTGCTCAGCCTGATGCTGTCGCCAACCGCCGCTTTCGCCGACGCTCAGGCACCTGCTGCTCCTGCCGCCACCGAACAGAGCGCTCCAGCGGCGGCTGCACCGGATGCGACAGCTCCGGCTCAAACCCTCGACGCCACACCGGCCGACGCGCCAGAAGCCCTTGAAGCCGACAACACCCTGGGCATGGCCCACGATCTGTCGCCTTGGGGCATGTACCAGAACGCCGACATCATCGTGAAAATCGTGATGATCGGCCTGGCCATTGCGTCGATCATCACCTGGACCATCTGGATCGCCAAGGGCTTTGAGCTGATGGGCGCCAAGCGTCGTCTGCGAGGTGAAATCGCCGCCCTGAAGAAAGCCACCACGCTTAAAGAAGCCAGCACCACTGCCGCAAAAGAAGGCACGCTTGCCAACCTGCTGGTACACGACGCCCTTGAAGAGATGCGCCTGTCGACCAACAGCCGCGAGAAAGAAGGCATCAAGGAACGCGTCAGCTTCCGTCTCGAGCGTCTGGTCGCAGCCTGCGGTCGCAACATGAGCAGCGGCACCGGCGTACTCGCAACCATCGGCTCCACCGCACCGTTTGTCGGCCTGTTCGGCACCGTGTGGGGCATCATGAACTCCTTCATCGGCATCGCCAAAACCCAAACCACCAACCTTGCAGTTGTGGCACCTGGTATCGCTGAAGCACTGCTGGCTACCGCACTGGGTCTGGTGGCTGCGATTCCTGCGGTAGTGATCTACAACGTGTTCGCGCGCTCCATCGCCGGTTACAAGGCGCAGGTCTCCGATGCCTCGGCAGAAGTCCTGCTGCTGGTCAGCCGTGACCTCGATCACCAGCCTGAGCGCAGCTCGCAACCGCACATGGTGAAAGTGGGGTAATCGGCCATGGGCCTGCATTTGAAAGAAGGCGCAGACGACGATCTGGCCGAGAACCACGAAATCAACGTTACGCCGTTCATCGACGTGATGCTGGTGCTGTTGATCATCTTCATGGTGGCCGCGCCGTTGGCCACTGTGGATATCAAAGTCGACCTGCCCGCCTCGACCGCCAAGCCGGCGCCGCGGCCAGAGAAACCGGTGTTCCTCAGCGTCAAGGCTGATCAGCGCCTGTTCCTCGGCGAAGACGAAGTGAAGCCTGAAACACTGGGCGCCACCCTCGACGCCAGAACCAAAGGCAAGAAAGACACCACCATCTTCTTCCAGGCCGACAAAGGCGTGGATTACGGCGACCTGATGAGCGTGATGGATAACCTGCGTGCCGCGGGTTACCTGAAGGTCGGTCTGGTCGGGCTCGAGAGCGCAGTCAAAAAATGATCACGACGCGCCATAAGCTGACGCGTTACAGCGGTAGCCTGGCCGTGGTGCTGGGCGTTCACGCGCTGGCCATCGCGCTGGCGCTGAACTGGACCACCCGCCCGCCCATCGAACTGCCTCCCCAGGCAATGATGGTCGAGCTGGCTCCGGTTCCAGCCCCGCCACCGCCAGCTCCGCCAAAAGTCGTCACCCCGCCGCAGCCACCGGCTCCGGTTGAAGAACTGCCGATTCCGAAACTGGCCGAAGCACCGAAAGCCGAAATCGCGGTGCAGAAACCAAAACCGAAGCCAAAGCCTAAACCGCCGAAGCCTGTCGAGAAAAAGCTGCCCGATCCGCCGAAGGAAAAACCTTCCGAGGAAAAACCGGCCGACACACAACCGACTCAGGCGCCAACGGAGAAATCCGCTCAACCTGCGCCAGGCCCGTCGCCAGCCCAGATGGCTGCCAAGGCTAGCTGGCAAGGCACTCTGCTTGCGCATTTGGCCAAGTACAAAAAGTACCCGCAAAGCGCACAGGCTCGGGGCAAGGAAGGCTTGAATAGTCTGCGTTTCGTGGTTGATGGCGAGGGCAACGTGCTGTCGTTCGAACTGGTGGGCCGCTCCGGCAACGCCGATCTGGACCGGGCCACCCTGGAAATGATCCGCCGCGCACAACCGCTGCCCAAGCCACCGGCCGACATGTTGACCAATGGCTCGATTGAAATTGTTGCGCCGTTTGTTTACTCGCTGGAACGCCGTCGCTAAGACACACCGCAATACCTGCTCGCGAAGAGGCCGTGTCAGTCCGCATATTTTTTCTGGCACACCGCTTTCGCGAGCAGGCTCGCTCCCGCATTGGCTATCCGCAAGCCGATAGATCCAGCCAAAAAGGCACTGAAAGGTGCCTTTTGCATATCTATGCACGGCAAACCGGCATTGCCCTGTGTCGCACTCCTCCCTCAGTCTGATAACGTGCGTCTATCGATTGCAGCCGGTATGCTTGGCCCGCATCTTCATGGACGCTTGCTATGACCCTCACAGAATTACGCTACATCGTCACCCTCGCCCAAGAGCAGCATTTCGGCCACGCCGCCGAAAAATGCCACGTCAGCCAACCGACCCTGTCGGTGGGCGTGAAGAAACTTGAAGACGAACTCGGTGTGCTGATTTTCGAGCGCAGCAAGAGTGCCGTGCGTGTGACGCCGGTCGGCGAAGGCATCGTCGCCCAGGCGCAAAAAGTACTGGAACAGGCCCAAGGTATTCGCGAGCTGGCCCAGGCCGGCAAGAACCAGCTGACGGCTCCGCTGAAAGTCGGCGCGATCTACACCGTTGGCCCGTACCTGTTTCCACACCTGATTCCACAACTGCACCGGGTCGCCCCGCAGATGCCGTTGTATATCGAAGAAAACTTCACCCACGTGCTGCGCGACAAACTGCGCAACGGCGAACTCGACGCGATCATCATCGCCTTGCCGTTCAACGAAGCCGACGTGCTGACCCTGCAACTCTATGACGAGCCGTTTTACGTCTTGATGCCAGCGCAGCACCCGTGGACCCAGAAAGAAACCATCGACGCCGGCCTGCTCAACGACAAGAGCCTGTTGCTGCTCGGCGAAGGCCACTGCTTCCGCGATCAAGTACTCGAAGCCTGCCCGACCCTGACCAAGGGCAGTGACGGCGCCAAGCACACCACGGTCGAATCCAGCTCGCTGGAAACCATTCGCCACATGGTCGCCTCCGGTCTGGGCATCTCGATCCTGCCGTTGTCGGCGGTCGACAGCCATCACTACGCCCCGGGCGTGATCGAAGTGCGGCCCTTGTCGCCGCCGGTTCCATTCCGTACCGTGGCGATTGCCTGGCGCGCGAGTTTCCCACGGCCCAAAGCCATCGAAATTCTCGCCGACTCCATTCGCCTGTGCTCGGTGGCCAAGCCAGCGGCACCGGTTACAGCCGGTTAAGCGAGCGTCATGACAGAGCTGTCGCAAGTGTCGGTGACGGCACTCAAGGGTGTCGGCGAAGCCATGGCCGAGAAATTGGCCAAGGTCGGTCTGGAGAATCTCCAGGACGTGCTGTTCCACCTGCCACTGCGCTATCAGGATCGCACCCGCGTGGTGCCGATCGGCCACTTGCGACCGGGACAGGATGCCGTGGTCGAAGGCACTGTCAGCGGCGCCGACGTGGTCATGGGCCGTCGCCGCAGCCTCGTCGTGCGCTTGCAGGACGGCACGGGCGGCCTGAGCTTGCGCTTCTACCATTTCAGCAACGCGCAGAAAGAAGGCCTCAAGCGCGGCACGCGCATTCGCTGCTACGGCGAAGCCCGGCCCGGTGCGTCGGGACTGGAGATCTACCACCCGGAATACCGCGCCATCACGGGCGACGAGCCGCCGCCGGTGGATGAAACCCTCACCCCGGTCTATCCGCTGACCGAAGGCCTGACCCAAGCGCGCCTGCGTCAACTGTGCATGCAGACCTTGACCCTGCTCGGCCCGACCAGCCTGCCCGACTGGCTGCCGACCGAACTGGCCCGCGACTATCAACTCGCGCCACTGGCCGATGCGATCCGCTACCTGCACAACCCGCCCGCCGATGCCGACGTCGACGAACTCGCCCTCGGTCATCACTGGGCCCAGCATCGCCTCGCCTTCGAAGAACTGCTGACGCATCAACTGTCGCAGCAACGTCTGCGCGAAAGCATGCGTTCCCTGCGCGCGCCAGCCATGCCGAAAGCGGAAAAACTGCCGCCCAAATACCTGGCCAACCTCGGCTTCGCCCCGACCGGCGCCCAGCAGCGGGTCGGGAACGAAATCGCCTACGACCTCAGTCAGCACGAACCGATGCTGCGGCTGATTCAGGGTGACGTTGGCGCGGGTAAAACCGTGGTCGCCGCCCTCGCCGCGCTGCAAGCGCTGGAGGCCGGGTACCAAGTCGCGTTGATGGCGCCGACCGAAATCCTCGCGGAACAACACTTCATCACCTTCAAGCGCTGGCTCGAACCGCTGGGCATTGAAGTCGCGTGGCTGGCCGGCAAGCTCAAAGGCAAAAATCGCGTCGCCGCGCTGGAACAAATCGCCACCGGCACGCCGATGGTGGTGGGCACGCATGCACTGTTTCAGGAAGAAGTGAAGTTCAAAAACCTCGCGCTGGTGATCATCGACGAGCAACACCGCTTCGGCGTGCAGCAACGTCTGGCGTTGCGGCAGAAAGGCGTCGGCGGGCGCATGTGTCCGCATCAACTGATCATGACCGCCACACCGATTCCGCGCACGTTGGCGATGAGCGCCTACGCCGACCTCGACACCTCGATCCTCGACGAATTACCGCCCGGGCGAACCCCGGTCAACACCGTGCTGGTCACTGACACTCGCCGCGTCGAGGTCATCGAACGGGTGCGTGGCGCCTGCGCCGAAGGGCGTCAGGCCTACTGGGTGTGCACGCTGATTGAAGAATCCGAAGAGCTGACCTGTCAGGCCGCCGAAACCACCTTCGAAGACCTCACTGCCGCTCTTGGCGAACTGAAAGTCGGGCTGATCCACGGCCGCATGAAACCCGTCGAGAAAGCCGCGGTGATGGCCGAATTCAAGGCCGGCAACCTGCAATTGCTGGTCGCAACCACGGTGATCGAAGTCGGCGTCGACGTCCCTAACGCCAGCCTGATGATCATCGAAAACCCGGAGCGCCTGGGCCTGGCGCAACTGCACCAATTGCGCGGCCGCGTTGGCCGAGGCAGTGCGGCCAGCCATTGCGTGCTGCTCTACCATCCGCCGCTGTCGCAGATCGGCCGCCAGCGTCTGGGCATCATGCGCGAGACCAACGACGGTTTCGTCATCGCCGAAAAAGACCTCGAACTGCGCGGCCCCGGCGAAATGCTCGGCACCCGTCAGACCGGTCTGCTGCAATTCAAAGTCGCCGACCTGATGCGCGATGCCGACTTGCTGCCCGCCGTGCGCGACGCCGCCCAAGCCTTGCTGGAACGCTGGCCGACCCACGTCAGCCCCTTACTCGACCGATGGCTGCGCCACGGGCAGCAATATGGCCAAGTGTGAGCACCGTCGCAGTTTCTGACAGCCTGCTCTTACAGAGCTGGTTATACTCCAGCACTTGTTTCAAAAACGGATCCAGACCATGACCGAAGCTGCTCTCGCCACCGAATCCCCGCACGCTCCGTCTGTTATTCGGCTGCTGCTGGACAAGCTCGGGATCGCCTACGAAGAAGTGCTCGACCACCACGGCCTGAATGCATCGCGCAAGGTCCAGGCCGTGTTGCTGGACGACGCTGTCGGCGCGCTGATGGTGCTATTTCCACAGAGCCAACTGCTCGATCTCAATCGCCTCGCCGAACTGACGGGCCGTCGTCTGACCGCCGTGTCGACTGAGCGCCTGCAAAAAATGCTCGGCAAACACAGCCTGAGCCTGTTGCCAGGGCTGCCGGCGCTGACCAGTTCGCCATGCCTTTACGAAGAAAGCCTGCTGCGCGAGCCGAAGTTGCTGATCAACTCCGGCGAACCGGGCGTGCTGCTGGAAATCACCAGCGAACACTTCAAGACCATGCTCACCAAGGCCAGCGCCGCCAACTTCGGCGAGAACCTGACCAGCATTCGTCCGAACCTCGACCGCCCGGATGACGACCGCAAGGAAATCACTCAGGCTGTGCAGGCGTTCACCGCACGACGCATCCAGCAGCGACTGGAAGCAACCATCGAAATTCCGCCGCTGGCCGAAACCGCACAGAAGATCATCAAGCTGCGCGTCGACCCGAATGCCACCATCGACGACATCACCGGCGTGGTCGAAACCGACCCTGCGCTGGCCGCGCAAGTGGTGAGCTGGGCGGCGTCGCCGTACTACGCCTCGCCGGGCAAAATTCGTTCGGTGGAAGACGCGATCGTCCGCGTGCTCGGTTTCGATCTGGTGATCAACCTCGCGCTGGGCCTGGCCCTCGGCAAGACATTGAGCCTGCCGAAAGACCACCCACAACAAACCACGCCGTACTGGCAGCAGTCGATCTACACCGCTGCCGTCATCGAAGGCCTGACCCGCGCCATGCCGCGCGCCCAGCGCCCGGAAGCCGGCCTGACTTACCTCGCCGGTCTGCTGCACAACTTCGGCTACCTGCTACTGGCCCACGTATTCCCGCCGCACTTCTCGCTGATCTGCCGCCACCTTGAGGTCAACCCGCACCTGTGCCACAGCTACATCGAGCAACACCTGCTGGGCATCAGTCGCGAACAGATCGGCTCGTGGCTGATGCGCTACTGGGACATGCCGGACGAACTGGCCACCGCCCTGCGCTTCCAGCACGACCCAAGCTACGACGGCTCCTACGCCGAATACCCGAACCTCGTGTGTTTGGCCGTACGCCTGCTGCGTAGCCGTGGCATCGGCTCCGGCCCGGATGAAGACATCCCCGACGCCCTGCTAGAACGCGTCGGCCTGACCCGCGAAAAAGCCAACGACGTCGTCAGCAAAGTGCTTGAGGCTGAAGTCCTGTTGCGCGAACTCGCTTCGCAGTTCAGCCAGGCCTAAACGCAAACAGGCCCGCTCCCTCAGGATTACCAAAATCCCTGTGGGAGCGAGCCTGCTCGCGATGAATTCACCTCGGTCCAACTGCCCGCATCAAGCCTTAGGCTTGGCCTTCCTCGGCTTCAAATACTTCATCAACCCCTGAAACCACATCACCAGCGCCGGATTGCCCTTGATCTGGATCGACTTGTCCTGAATCCCCTGCATAAACGCCAACTGCTTGTTCTTCGCCTGCATCGTGGCAAAACCATACGCCGCATCTTTAAAGGCAATCGCAAACGCCGGCTCTGCCACTGCGCCAGACTTGCTGGTAATCCGCTGATTCTTCACCACAAAATGCCGCGCCACCTTCCCGTCCAGCGTCTGCATCTGAAACACCAGATCCTTGTCCCCCAACTGCTGCTGGAACGCAGGATTTGTCCGACTGGCCTTACCCATCAACAAACCCAGCATCCACAGAAGAAAACGAAATTTCATGCGCACAGCCTCAAAAGAAAAATGAACGGCCGGGGCAGTGTAAGGGATTCGGACGATAACGCCACTATTGGCAAACGTTGGAAGAGGATGCTGTTATTTTCCTGCACGATGACTACCAAGTCACACCTCTCCTACACGTACCTACACATATTGAAATCATGCTTGAACGAGCCAACGCGGCCTCGCCAGCGCATGCCGCCAATCTAAAGTGAATAATCCATCACTTCTTCCAACCGCCAGCATTGCCCACGGACAAACCGATACTCGAAGACGTAGTCGGTATCCGGTTTTTGCAGGATGGCGACGGCGCGATCTCCCCGTTCTTCCTTGACGGTCAATGTCAGGCCTTGGACTTCTCGCTTGGCCTGATCCAGGATAATTGGAAACTTGAGTTCATTGCCGCTGAGGCTGCGCTTTTCCATCTCAGGCTCGGGATCGCCGGCCACGGTCGTGACCATTTTAAGCGGTTGTTGGACGAAGGATTTCTGCACGTTGACGCGTTCGGCGAAGGCTGTGAGGAACGCTGAAAAGTGAGTCGAGGGGCAAGCAAAATTTGCCGTATCACCTTCGGTTTTGCGTGGTTCCTGAAGGTTGCTCTGATCCAGCTTTGAACCCGTAATGGTCTTTGCATCCAATTCTGCCAAGCGCTTCCTAATGCTCGCCGCATCCTTGTAAGCACACTCGACTTCTACGTCATCCTCAAGATTTAAGCCGTCGCGGCAGTTCTGGAATTCGGGTTCTGGCGGGTCACCTCGGAAGAACTGCAAAGACAATTGATCACCGTCCTTGAAGAGCGGCAGTTCCAGCACCGAGTAGGAATCACCTTCGAAATGACTGTGCGAGATTTTGTTCTTTGTCAGAACAAACATGGACTTTCCGGCGCGCTCGGGGGATTTGCGCTCGAAGAAGAACACCGAGGCTATCTGCTCGCCTTCCACCTTCCACACATAATTCAGCGTGGGTTTGGCTGCGTTCAAAGCTGAATAGAAGATCTCGGCGGCGGGAACGTGAACCCCGGCCGCTTGTTCTTTCAGGTTGTTCTTCAGAAAGAACACCGTGATCTTTTGTCCGCCCAAAGAAGCCACTACCGGCGGATGCAACTCACCGATGGTTTGGGGATCGCCGGCCAATGCCGATTGAGCCGACAAACCGGCCATGAGTCCAAGGGCACGAACCAAACCTGAAAACCTGTCCAATTCCATTTTCCTTCCGTGGTTCATAGTCATGTCGACTTAGGTGCGCCGCATTTCAACTCTTTGATTTGCGCGTTCTGAATCGGAATTACACAGGCGCGACGTTTCTCTCCTGGCCCACGAAGTTCCGTCAGGCTGAGCGTTAGATGTAACCCATCCTCGGCAAACGCGTGCCCCTCGAAACCAGCGTCGGCATAGTCCTTCCAGAATGCCTTGCCGTCGAAACTGCAAAACTGCCTGGACGACAGCACTCTCCAGTTTCCGTCAGGTGCGAGGATCTGAATGGTCAGGCATGAGCTGCCGAGCGTGGAGACATAGCGCGCGACGACGTCTTTGTAACGCTGCGTGCCTGATCTGGAGACTTTGTTCATATCAACGACGTCACCTGGACCGTCCGCCACAATCCCGTCCAGATAAGCCGCACGTTCCAAGCTCATTCTGGCGATACAGCTATTGATTGATGTGGAATGCATCACTGCATCAGGGTCGATTTCCGTAGCTTCGAGCGGGCAAGTGGTATCGCGCAACTTGATCCACGCACGCTGTGATTCTCTGGCAATAGCCATGAAAGCCTTGCCCTGATCGGGATCGCGTTTTTGCTGAGATTCGAACCTTGCCATCAGTTTTTTGTAGCTGGCATTGAGTTTTGCGTCGGCGGCCTTGCGGTCGGCCTCAATGCATTGATCGACTTGCCAACTCACAGTGATGATTTTGCAATCGTCCTCGGCGTGCGCAATCGACGCGCACAGTATCCAAAGGGGCAAAGCGATGAAGCGGACAATCCTGTTCAATTTTTCATTCCCTGATATGCCGTTCGTTCAGCGACTCGTTGCGGAATTTTCTGTGCCTTGCCAGCGGCAATCATCGCTTCGTCGTACCCGCGGTAATAGCGCTGCGCTTCGTCTTTCTTGTTCAGTCGCCACAATGAATCCGCCATGTTCAACATCAACACCGTGCGCTTGCCGACCGCCTCAACGCCGCGATAAAACTTCAGCGCCAGTTCATCTTTACCGCCCTCGGCGAGGTAAAAACCCAGGTCGTTGTAGGCCTGAACGTTTTGCGCCGGGGGATGACACACCATGTAGGACTCTGGACTTAAAAAACTCATGCTCCACTCGAGAGATTCGGCGCGGGGCCGCGCCGCCTCGATGCTCAAGGCATGTTTCAGCAATTCGTTGGGAGGCCTAGTTTCCAAGGCAGGCTTGAGCACCCCGCCCTCTTCGGAAACCCACTGATTCCCCACCCATTTACCCTCACAAAACCTTTCGTAACTCTCGGCCAACACGCAACCGGTTTCCATCGAGATCACAGCGCAATGCCCCTGTGATGTCGGTATTTCCTCACCGTTCTCACCTATGACTACGCCGTACTCCACTGGGGTCGCCAGCAAGATTTTCTTGTCGGGACTAAGCCATTCGGGATAGGCCTGAGTACCAATACCGGCATGGAAGAGCGGAAACGTCTTTCCATTCGCCGAGAACCAGGCAGTGGCAGACTCCACCACAGGTGACGTCCACTTTTTTGCCTGTAACGTCACGGTGTGCCCGTCGATACCGACGATTGGCGGCTCTTCGGCAAAGGCGCTGGCGGCAACCAAGCTGCCGAACATCAACACCCACTTAAGGCTGGCCATATTCAATCCTTTTCACCGCCGGGCTGTCCGCTTGCAGCTGCCTTTTGGTAACGCCATAGGCCCCCATCAGCGCTTCCCGGGAACCCTTCGAACCAAACGAACGCTGGGTATTATCGAAGCTATATTGCTCCAACCGCCCGGCCGTCGAGTAATAGCCGCGCCACTCCGGACAGGCACCGCAACCGCCATAACCACCGATTGAAACAAGGCTACCCTTGGTGCCCGCCACGCAATCCATCGCCATCACCACGTTGCTCAGCATCTTCGTCTTCACCCCGTCCGAGGTGAGTTGCGAAACCTTGCCGATATCACGCCGAAGCACTTTGCCGCCGATGTTGATGGTCTGGTCGGAGCAGACCGGGATGAGGTGGGTTTCTGCGTCATCCACCGTCACCGAACGGCAGGACGACACCAACACCACTTCAACCCCGCCACACTGCATCACGTCGCGCTGGGTATAAGCATCTGCCGGCGCAGCGAACGCCGGCGCAGAGAGCAGCAACGACAGGCTGCCCGCGAGATAGAACTGATTCATCGGGAATTCCCTTTCGCCGTTATCCGGCCTGTTTTTCCGTCAAACAATTTGCGTAGCCATCGGCGAACCTGGCGTCGAAAGACAATTCCACCGGCTCGTCCAGTTCCGCCGAGGTATTGAGCAACACGCGCGTTGCCGGGGTGTATTTGATCCAGCCAATGGTGCCGGTGCCGTCGGTGTCAAAGAACAACTGCGCTCGAACGGTTTCACCGTCATCGTCGTCGATAAGCAGATTGACCTTGTCCTTGCCGACGTACTGAAACGGGAAGTCGCTGCTCCTGACCATTTCGGTGAGGTAGCCATAGCAACTCCCTTCACTGGCAATCGCCGGCATGGCGTAAGGCAAAAGCAGAAGCACACTCAGCACGGGCCGAATGAAAAAACGGTTCATCCCATCATCCTTAATCAAGCGGCGGCGATTCCGCGTCGGTCATGCTCAGCAGCCGGAATTCGTTGTTCACAAACTCGTAGTAGCGATCCCGGTTGACGCTTTCCAGCGAATTCCCCTGGGCATCTTCTTCACCGTCGAGGGTGATGCCGGAAATAAGGATCAAGCGGCTGTCAGGTTGGTAGAGCATGGCGAACGTGCTGCCGTCGTAGGCATTCGGCAGGCCGCCAGCGACTTCTCCGGTTTGTGCATCAAGGACTTCGGCGCAGATGGCACCGCCGCCACAACCCAACGGATTGAGGATGTAATGGCCCGCGAAGTTGACCTTGCCTTTCAAGGCCTTCGCGCGTGCCTGATCCATCACCGGATTGCTGTTTTCCTGTGGCACCAGTGCATGGTGGGGGCCGCTGAAAATTGGCGCGACGGGATAATCCTTGAAGTCGGGGTCGGCGGCGAATGCTATTGAAGCGGTGGCCAACAACAGGCTGCCGACAAGAACCGAAAATCCTTTCACGCTGTCACTCCGTAACTGAAGGCTTACTGGCAAAGGTGATGGTTTCACTTCATATCCTTCGAATTGATCAATTCCAACTCACCATCCCGATACACCACCTCACACCCCACCCACGCCGGATCAACCTGTGGCATCACCGCCGACGGCTTGCGCAATTCACGCAACAACGTCGAGCCATGCGACAAGCGTCCGCCCATCCGCGCAATAACCGCCCGCGCGGTTTGATAGTGCGCATGTCGCCCGGGATCGAGCGTGTCCTCCAGCAAAATGTCCTTCCCGAGAACACCCCGCACCTGCCCCGGATAAATCATGAACCCGGTGGCCTGCTCCGATCCTTCACGACCGTCCTGCCAGAAGCTACCGTCGCGGCTGCGAATGTCGAGATGCGGCGCGAACCAGTGCTCGCGATCCGCCGGCGGCATCGCGTGATGCAGGCGGAAAAATATCCGCATCAGGTTATCGCGATACCACTCGCGCACTTGCAGGTAGTAGCCGCGCAGGCCCGGTAGTCCAGTGGAATGAGCGAGGCGGATCAGCCCTGACCATTGCGGGAATGGCTGGAGCGGCAATTCGCTCGCCGCTGGCCGAGGGGTGGCCGGATCGGTCTCCCAAGGCAAGCGGTGAGGACTGTTTTCAAGGTTGTCGTACGCGGTCGGCGGGCGGCCCAGCCAGTCGCCGCCACTGCTGGCCAGTGCCGTGGCGATGCACAGATTGCCTTGCACCACAAACACGTAAAACCGGGTGAACCAGTCCGCCAGTTGCTGGCCGTCGGCCTCTTGGGCGACGAGTTCGGCGAGCTCTTGATCGAAGCGCTGCAAGCCGCGTTCAAGCGTCAGCAGATGACCACGGGCGATGCGCTGCATGCGCAGGAACAGCGGCAACGAGCGCAGCATCTTCAGCGGCTGCCACGGCAGGTGCGGGGTCGCGCCGCCGACTTCACCGGCATAGTTGCTGGCGCTGATGCCCCAGTCGGCGAGTCGGGCGAGGAACAGGTCGTTGTTGATGTAGGACGCGCCGCCGAACACGGCAGTGAACGGCTCGTTGTCCTGCAACACTCGCGCATCCCACCGCGCCATGATCGCCGGAATACTCGCTGCCGCGCGGCGCTGGGCGTATTCCACCAACACGCTCGGTTGCGGCGGCAGGATCTCGGCGATGTTGGCGGCGGTCAGGTGCCGGCGCCAGCCGTAATCGCTGATTGGCCGGTATTGCAGCAGCCACAGTTGTGAGCCGTCCCAGGCCCATTCGACGTCGCCGGGCACGTAGTGGAACACCCGCAACACGTCTTGCAGAAATTGCCATAGCCGCTCTTCGGTCAAGCCGTGGGATGGCGTGAACGCGCCGCTGCGCCAGGCATCGCCAACCCGCGAAAGCGTTGCCCGCGAAGGGCTGACATGACCGTCGGCCAGCGATTCGAGATGGCCTTCAACCCATTCGAGCTCTACCGAGAGATGTCGCACGAACGCGATCCCGGACACTACCGGCGTGATGAAGCGTTGCACCACCACTTCCTCGACGCCTTCGGCAGTCAATTCGGCGATGCGTTTCGGCACATTGGCGGGCGGCTCGCGCAGGTAAGTCGTGCTCAACCCGGCATTCGCCGAGTCAGCCTGATCCTCGCCATAACTGGAGGAGCGCACCGCCCAGGTCACGTCGGATTGGGCGGCGAGAAACGCAGGCAGACGCGGATCAGCGCAATCGTTGAGCGTCAGTGCCGCCGGCACCGGTTGCCGCGCCAGCTCAGCCAGGCGCAAACGCCCGCCCTTGGTGTGCGCAACAAACCCGCGCTCGCCCGACTCCAGCCACTGCGCGAACTGCGCGGGCGCGTCGATCCACGGGTAATGCCCCCAACCGGGTTTGAGGCTGATGGTCAGATCAGCGCGGGCCAGAATCGCCGACCACGCCGCCGCTTGCTCGATGCCCAGCACGTTGTCCTGATCGCCCCAAACCAGCTCGACCGGATCGGTGATCCACTCCAGCAGCGGCAGCGCAGTATCGGCACGAATCAGATCCCAGTGCGGCACAAACGCACGACAGCGCGCATAGCCGGCGCCCATGCGTTGGTACTGCGCGGGAGTCCAGGTCTGGTTGGAAAACTTGCGCGCGAACAGCGTGGGTTTATTCGACAGCAACCAGTGAATGGTCTTGCGGATCGGCAGCGGCGACATCAGCGCCGGCAAGCGACGCTGCCACAAAAACGCCCCGACCGGCGCCAGCAAAACGCTGCGAGAAAAGTGCCCCGGCCGCCGTTGCAACGCATGCAGCACCAGCAAGGCATTGACCCCGACCGCCATGATCGCACTGCCCTGCTCCGTCATCGCCAGCAAGGTCTGCGCGTAGTCCGCCAGTTCCTCGCAGGGTGGCTGCGGATTGGCGCCGAAGCCCGGCAACTCCAGCGGCACCACGTCGTAGCGCTGAAAGTGCGGCAACGCATCGTCCCACCAATCGGCAGCGCTGCCGTTGCCGGCCAGCAGGTACATCAAGGGCTTGCTCATGAGCGATCCTCAGGTCAGATCGCGCAGAGCGGCGTCGAGAGTTGGGTAACGGAATTTGTAGCCAGCCTCGGTCAAACGCTGCGGCACCACGCGCTGACCGTCGAAGAACAACTGCGCCATCTCCCCCGCCAATGCACGCACTGGCGCGGCGGGAATGTGGAACCACACCGGACGCTTGAGGACCTTGCCGGCCTGCTCGGCGAATGCTGCCTGACTGATCGTTTCGGGCGCGACCATGTTGTAGGTGCCGACCAGACTTTCATCGTCGAAGGCACGGGCGATTACCTGAAGCACATCGTCGCGATGCACCCAGCTCATGATCTGCCGACCGTCGCCCATGCGCCCGCCGAAGCCCAATCGGAACGGCAAAAGCAGCGGCAACAACGCACCGCCGGGGCCGAACACCACGCCGAGGCGCAGCACCACCTGACGCACGCCAAACTCAGTGGCCGGTTGCGCGGCGGCCTCCCAACGCGAGCAGAGTTCGGCCATGAAACCGTCGCCCTTGCTGGCGTGTTCGTCGAGGCTTTCGCTGGCATCGCGCACACCGTAGAAGCCGATGGCTGAGGCTTGAATCCATAGCGCTGGTTTGTGCTTGGTGTTCTTCAGCCAGGTCATCAACGCTTCGGTAGTGCCGACTCGACTGGCGAGCAGTTGCGCCTGACGCTTGGCGGTCCAGCGTGGGCCGGCGACGGGCGCGCCGGCGAGATTGATCACTACGTCGAAGGATTCGTCGTGGCTGATTTCACTCATAGACCGAACACAACGCACGCGACCGTCGAACAGATTCGCCGCTTTCAACGGATCACACGCCAGCACACTCACGGTGTGGCCGGCGTCGAGTAATTGATTGACCACCGCCTCGCCAATAAACCCGGTTCCGCCGGTGATCAGCACTCGTTTGTAGGCGCTGCCGGTAAACGGGTTGGACTCGTTCGGTGCTTTTTCTGGACGGGATTTTTTGCGGTCATGGCGATACAGCCAGATTAGCGGCGGCAACAGCACCAGCAGCGCAAAACCGTCGAGCCACAGGTGCGACCAGACCTGTTGTTGCGCTGACAGCCACATGTCCTGCGGCGCCCATAACAGGATGCCGGCCATCAACCAGCCCCACACCATCGGCGCTTTCGAACGATTGCCGATGTGCACCAGCGCAAGCATGTACAGCGAATAACTTTGCAGCGTCGCGCCGAAGAGTGCGAGCCACCAGACCTGTTGTTCGTGGCCGGCGGCAGGAACCGCATCGGCGCCCCAGAATGCGAGCTCGAGGGTGTGCAAATAGCCGTCGAGTAATCCGGAATGACCGGCCCAGGTCAGCGTGAGACCGGCGAGCACATGCACGATCGCGGCGGCATACAGCCAAAGCACCATCGCGGGGCGAAGAGAGAATGAGGGGGCTGGCATTCCGTGTCCTGAGCGCGTTCCTTGAGGGCGGGGAGTTTAAAGGAAAATGGGGTTGTCAGATGCACAAGCGCTAAACGTTTACCGTGACGGGCTCAGGCTCAGCGCTTGTGAAAGCGCGTCACGCATGACTGCGGCCCGTTCATTCCCCAGTAAGTGCTGAGCAATACTTTGCGTTTCTTGTCGACACGGAGGTTGACGAAACCATCGCCACAATCCGGCTGCACCTCCTCGAAGTCAGCGGTTTTCGGCCGGTAGATGAAAATCCGGTGGATAGTGTAGGTGCCCATGCCGTCGTCGATCTGCCAGACCGAAAAATCTTTCATGCCATCGAAGTTGAAATCGTCGATAGCGACGTGCAGGGATTTTTCAGCGGAAAAGTCGATGGTTCGCGACTCGCGAGCATCAACTTGAACCGTCACTTTCGGCCCGCTCACTTCCAACATCACTTCAACGTTTTTAACAGGGCTGAACGATGTTGCCTCCGCCCCCGCCGACGCCGATTCCAACACCCCGAACAGCGTCAGACCCAAGCTCACTCGACTCATTGATCGCCCTGCTCCCACTTGCAACCACCGTCTAGAGAAACATCGACATTGGGGTCAAGTAGGAAACTGTATTCCTTGCCGTTGGACTTCTTGGTGTAAACCATCGAAACGCTCATCGCTGCCTGGGTGACCCACTCATAGGTTCCCGTGACCTTGCCGTCGACAATCTCGGACCAGGTACGGGTATTTTGCGTGGGTGCGTCCGGGGCAAGTATTTCTTCCTGATGATCCGTCAGTACGATGGAAATCGGCGTTTTCGACTTCGCGTATTTGACGAAACCACCCGACCAATTACTTTCGTGATCGTAGAAGGTTCTGAGTTCGAACTTGATCGAGTGGGCGTCATCGAAGCAGTAGTTTTCGGAGGTGACCTCGCTGTGGGCAGTCAGGGGAAGGAAAACCATGAGTAACGGGAGTAGCTTTCTCATCTTGAATCCGTTCAGAAGAAATGACGCGCCTTGGCACTAGTCAAAGCAACAGGAAGGAAAGGTAGTTATCGGCTTTCAACGGAAGCCGACCCTACCGCACACCGGCCGTCTTGGAGATCAGGCATTACTGCTTCATATCCGCGCATTCATTCATCGCCGCCAATACTTTCCGTTCGCCGTCGTTAAAAACACATACAGGACTACTGAAACTCCCCAGCATTTCTTGGCAAGCGCTGTCACTTCTATCCCTGTAAACACATTGCTTACCGGAAATAATCAGCTCTTTGCCATAGGTCACAACTACTTCACGACGCTCTATACGATAGATATTCTTGTAAATTGAATTACCAGACTGTTGAATATCCTCATAATTCCCATCTTCCAATTCAGTCGCTCCGGCAGGTATCGACCCGATGTATCTAGCTACACCGCCACTGTCGGGCGCAGCAAAAATGATGATCTGCGCGTTAAGACCCATATCATCACTTGTTGGATAAGAGAATATCAGGGAATTGCTCGCACCATCTAATGCCTCTCTATAGACATACTCTGCACGACATCCACGATCAGTGTTATCCAGAAAAATCTCCACTCCCTCAAAAGCGAGAATCAAACCGGCCGATGACCCGTGTTCATTATCGCCATCGTTGCATAGTAGTTTATGCTCTAGTGGAGCAGACCAAGCCGTACCGCAATACATGAACAACACAACAATAACGAATCGAATCAACCAAATTCACCTCTTAAAAGTGAAAGAAGCGGAATAGATCTATTTAAACGCCCTACCAAGACCAAAGCCACTGAGCGCAACAAATAAATCCACCCCCTTTAATTTCAATACCACAAATAAATCCGTCACCTTTTCTATTTCAGAAACTGTATAGACTCCAAAACAGATTTCATGCCATCAAAGGACTCTTCACTCAAACTCAAAGAGCGAGGTTGGTTTTCTGCCGCCCCCACCAAGATATTGTCTCCCTGCACTATGCAGAAACTAACTCTCGCAATATTTTTTCCTCCTCCCTCCTTAAACCCGAAAACAAATCCAGACCAACCAGCCCCTGACAGCTTCTGAAAAAAGTAACTGTCAGGACGACCGGCATTTTTGTTTGGCACCCAACCGTTGCCCGTAAGAGTTGCGGGGCATTTAAAACCATTGGTTTGTTTAACATCCTGTAGCTCCGGGCTATCCTCTTCTGAACCAACGCCACCGTTAGACTGAAAATCAAAATTCCCGATGCCGTCACACATCAACCCGAACCATTTTGACTTTAAATTATCATCTTTTTTAAAATTCCAATCATAACCCGCAGACATCTCGGCTTGTTCGAGATAGGGCCAATCTTTTTCTTTTGGAGGCGTCTCGGACTCCAGAAACACTACGTCTGGGGTATTAAACTTTACGTACTGGCTCGCTTTAAGATCAATAGAATAATTACAACTACCCTGATGTATTTCTACAACCGAAGCACCAGAAGCCAAAGTAGAGTAACCTGGTTCATTTCCTAATTTTAGAGCCGCACTACTTGAATTCCCCTCGGAGGAAGCCGCCGACATTGAAATCAAACATGCAGCAAGGGATAGATTAAACCTGGTCATTTTTTTCACTAATTAGGTCTCCGATAAACAAAATCTAATGGGGCGTCAGAAAACACCTCAGACGAGGTCGGATAGCTCAATGCGTCCATTAAAATCATCTGAGCGTTCGCAAAAGCGATAAACCTCGCCTGCACCCCCCAAATTGAACTGAAATTAGATGAAGGAGATCCGAGATTGACCGTTGCTGCAACATTTCCAAATGCAGAGCTTTCATAATAGTGCTTGATCTGTGCATTGGTAGTCAGTGTTTTTAGCACGCTGGCTGGGCTACCATAGTATCCATCTGCCTGTTTGGAGGCACCAGACCACGCCCAATAAGCACCTGCACTATTGGCAGCATCATATGAGCCTTTCACTGCATCACGCTTTGCAATTATGGCCTGCGGAATCCCGGTTGAAGCATCACTTAACGAATTTGTTGGGTCAGTCATCAACTTCTTCCCATTTACAATGGGCCGATTATTATTTGCCATTGTAGTATGAGTAGCTAGAGTTTGTTTCACCTGAGGGCTAACAGTTTCGCCCTTGAACTCCCAATATTTTATGTAATTACTTGCATGCGTCAATTGAAGAAAACCTCTACCATCCCAAGGTTTATACCAATAAGGGCTTGCCTCATGAAACTTCTGGTACCATTGGGTTTCTTGAGTGGCGTTTCCAAAAAAACAAGCCAATCGGACAGGAGTTACTACCAAAAACTTACGCAGTGCTTTATTCAAATCATTTCTGCGCGTTAACGCTTCCGTACTTGAGCCATCAAGAATTATTCCAGCATTCGGCAGACTGATCGATTCCCACTGCCATGTTGAAGCTTTTCGTAGCGAGTTCATTGGCAATAGCTGGACTAGTTCGTTTCGGCTTAACCAGCTGCACTTTCGAAACATCGCGATAAATTCTTTAGGGGGAAAGTGCCAGTGTTTACTTTCTACACCTTCAATAGCTGCATCTTCCCAAAACCCCAAAGCCACCTGATGCCTTTTTAACTTATCATAGTTCTCTTGAGGCATTGGACCGTTTTCTGCGACACTCTTTAGCCAATCGTAGCGTGTGTCAAAATCATTTTTACACCACTCACTTGGAAAAAAACATACCAAGCGCTTAATTCGAGACTGAGTATCAGCGGCTTCTAGTTTTTTCTTGCTAATCTCTCTCTCAGAGACATAACGCTCAGAGAGTTTCAGTTTCTCTTCTTCCGACAGAGAGGTATAGGTAGGAGATGTAGCTATACCTACAGCGTCGGTGTTATCCGAGACAACTTTCCCTACATCCAAAGCGAGCAACGCCCGAATGAATGGCGATTGGCAATGACTATCCTTATCCTTGTCGTCATTTATCAGCTGCCAACCTTGCCAGTGTGGAAAGTCAGCATCACTAAACTTTCCTACCGTGGGTGAGTTTAAGTTAACCCAAGCAGCGCTGCTTTCTCCGCCATTTTTTCCAGGAAATTTTATTTTCCGCCAGTGAGCAGCATCAACTGGCTGCAGCGGTTCCTCACCAATTACTCTGCCAAAGCGTAATAACTCAAAACCAGCGCTTGGTGATTGAGGATATAAGTCGCTGGCGGTTTTAAAAAGCGAATACTCGTACTCACTTTTTTCCTCGACAGTACCCAGCTCAAATCCTGAATGAGTAAAGCTCGTCAGCTTACATCCCCCTCTAGCGAAGCTCATCCTCACAAAAATGCCTTCTTGTAGCTCCATTGCCAAAGCCCATTCATAGCCATCTACTGTATTTGATGTTGCAGGAGCGGGAGTTGTAGATCCGGCCTCTTCGATAGGGGCTGGACCCGAGGGCATAGCAGGGCAACGGTAAATAATTTGAGAGTTGTTAACTGCAGACAAAGGAATGGAAGGCTGACTTTCATACCCATAAACCTCAGGAGGTATAAAGAAATAAATATCCCCCCAACAGCTATCTTTTCTCCCATCACTAGTTTTGAAGTTCAGATCTCTCTCTTTACGACCAACTATATTTTCGATCTTGCTATCGTCAGCAATTACTTCAAAGTGAATTCTGTCTTGTTTTCCGTAAATCTTACCTGCTTCACCAAGCACCTCTTTACGGTATATTTTTTTCCCTTTAGCGGGCGCGGCCAAGGTGATTTTAGATAAGTGCATATAAATCGAATAAAAGACTATTTTTCCTTTTTCTCCCTCGCCTATATCTGTTTCATGCTTGATGACAACACAGCCATCATCTGTCCATTGCTCACGATAACGAAGAGCATGGTCTGGGGCTGCTTCAGCCTCAGTAGTAGGTTGGCGGAAGTAAACTAGTGTTCCGTCGGAAATTGCACATGCTGGCAGAGCTTTTCCGTTTGCTTGCGGCGCGGTCAAATGAATGCCGCCATGCCAATTGAGATCAAAGCTCAGCGGATAACCACCATCACCGGGAATACCACCCACCATGGCACGCGCAAGATAAGCATCGTCGGTTTCACCCGCCACCGGAGCAGGAAGAAAGGGAGGGCTAATGATCATTCAAAAAATTCCTTGTTCATATTGACGCTAGTCCGTCCGTTCAAAGCGAGAAAGGGTAATCAACTGTCGGCTTAACCTTCTCAGGCGGCGCATTCAACAACGCCTGATCCATCAAACTCCCCGCCTTATCCTTATCCGCTGCCCCCGGCAGCACCGACGGCTTAATCCCGATCCCGGTGCCATTCCCCGGCGACCCACCGGCATTAATCTTCACCACCGGCCCAACCACCGTCACACCACCGCCATCGAGCTTGATAAAGCTCCCACCCCCAAGAATGGTCAGCTCCGTCCCAGCCTCAATAACGATCTTGTCCCCAGCCTTAAGGTGAATCTCTTTCCCCACACTGGTCAGCTGCGCAGTCCCCAGCTTCACATGCTGGTTCTGCCCCACCGTCAGGTGATCATCCAGCTTCGCTTCAATCTTGCGGTCGGAAATCGTGGTGCGATGTTCCTCGGCTTTCAGCTCGGTGTAGGTGTTCTTCACCACCGTATCGTGGCGTTCATTCCCGACCCGAATCTTCTGGTCGTGCTCAACGTTCTCATCCCAGTCGCGCTGCGCATGAATGTAGATCTGCTCCGCGCCTTTCTTGTCTTCGATGCGCAGTTCGTTATACCCACCACCACCCGGCGAGCTGAGTGTCTTGAACACGCTGCGCGTCTTGTTCGCCGGCAGTGCATACGGCACCGGGTTTTCCTTGTGGTACAGGCAGCCGGTGACGAGGGGTTGGTCGGGGTCGCCTTCGAGGAAGGTGACGAGGACTTCCATGCCGATGCGCGGGATGCTGATCGCGCCGTAGCGGTCGCCGGCCCAGGAGCTGGAGACGCGCATCCAGCAGCTGGTTTTGTCGTCGGCCTGGCCTTCGCGGTCCCAGTGGAATTGCACCTTGATGCGGCCGTATTGGTCGCAGTGGATTTCTTCGCCTTTGGGGCCCGTGACGTGGGCGGTCTGGCTGCCGAGGACGCGGGGTTTCGGGTGCTCGAGGGCCGGGCGGTAGAACACGTCCCACGGGGTGGCGAGGAAGGTGTTGCGGTAGCCCTGGTGGAAGTCGTCCTTGTTGTCGGTGGTGTCGCTGGTCACGCCTTCTTCGAGGACTTGCGGCTGTTTGCCTTCGTGGACGATTTCGGTGAGCAGCCACAGGTCGTTCCACTCGCTGCGCGGGTGGTCGGACAGTTCCATGAAGTGGCCGCTGACCAGTTTGGTCTGGTCGCCGCGACCTTCGGCCTGGCGGTAGTCCGCGCGGTGGCGTTCGAGGGCGCGCTGGCTGAGGAACTTGCCGCGCGCACGCTCGATGAAGCGGCCGGGGTAGTCGTAGTCTTCGAGGTCCGGCTCAGTGCTTTCACCCTCCGGTTTGTACGCCGCGTCCATTTGCAAGCGCGGCTTTTCGAAATCGTAATCGCGGCGGGTGACGCGGCTGGTGCGGGTTTCCAGGCGCAGCTTGAAGCCTTTGATCACCGGTTCGTCGGCGACCATGCCGCTGCCTTGCACGTAGGCGGTGGGCTGGCCGAGTTTCTGGAACACGGTCTGGTCGTCGCCGAACACCAGCAGGTGAGCTTTGTCGCTGTGCTGGAAGTGGTAGTGAATGCCTTCCTCTTCGCACAGGCGCTGGACGAAGTGCAGGTCGGTTTCGTCGTACTGCACGCAGTAGTCGCGATCCGGGCACGGCTGGCTCAGCTGGAAGCTGTAGGCGTTGCCCTTGATGCCGTGTTCTTCGAGGATCAGCGCGATGATTTTCGGCGCCGACATCTGCTGATAGATGCGCTGGTTGGTGCGGTGATGCAGGTATTGCAGTTGCGGCACCATCGACACTTTGTAGCGGGTCAGGCGCTTGCCGGCGTCGCCCTGGGCGACGCGGTAGATCTGACCGTGAATGCCTGATCCTTGCGGATCGAACGCCAGGAATGCCTGCTTGTGCAGAAGCTTTTCCAGGTCCAGATCGGGGTTTTCGCTGACCAGTTCGAGGTCGAAGCGATACGGCTGGCTGATGCCTTCGGTGCCGGTGAACGACAGCACTTGCAGGTCGCCGACATAGTCCTCAACCGTCAGGCTGAAGTGGGTCTCGTTAGCTGAGTTGAACATAAAGTGCTCCCTGTTCGAATGTCATCCGTTATGCCCGAAACCGCAGACGTTGCAGCCAGGATGAAGTGGCGCCCAAGGCGTCACGCAATTGTTGGGCAGTGATGGTGCGCTCTGCCGGATCGAAGCTCAGCGCGGTTCGCAGCGCCGACCAGCCGTGTTTCGGTAAGTTCGCCGGGGCTTGCAGCTCAAGCTCCAGATGCTCGTCGCGGGCCTGGGTCGAGGGCAAGCGGCGGAACGGGTGTTTGCCGCTCGCCAGTTCATAGATCACGCAGGCCAAGCCGTACACGTCCGCGCTGGCCGACAACGGTTGGCCCTCAAGCAGTTCGGGGGCGGCGTAGCCCGGGGTCCAGGCGTTGAAGCGCTCGCGGCTCAGGTGCGGCAGACCGGGCAAGGTGCCCTCTTCTGCCTGGCCCAAACCGAAGTCGAAGAGGCGCAGGCCGTCTTCGCTGAGCATGACGTTGCTCGGTTTCATGTCACCGTGCAGCACGCCGCGACGGTGGGCATAAGCCAGCGTGTCGAGCAGCGGCAGGACGATGTCGCGCAATTCTTTCCACGGCAGGCCCAGGGGCCGCTCGCAGAGCAGTTTGTCCAGGGTCAGGCCACGCATGTATTCCATGGTGATGAAGGCCCGCTGGCAGTCGGTGTCGACTTCAAAGGTGTGCGCACGCACGACGTTGTCGTGGCGCAGGCGTCGGGTCAGGGCGAACTCGCTGTAGAGCAAGGCACTGGCGTCCGGCGATTCGGCAAATTCTTCGCTGAGGATTTTCAGCGCAATGTAAGGGTCGGGATCGCCGAACTGTTCATGCAGCAGATCCCTTGCCCGGTAGACGGCGCCCATACCGCCCGCCCCGAGCAGACGCTCGAGGCGATAACGGCCCGCCAATACGTCCGGCAGTGCACCAATGCTGGCCTTGGTTGGCGCCAGCAAAGGCTCTGCATTATTGGGCTTGGCGAAGGCGAAGTAGGTCAGGTTGTTGGCCTGTTCTTCACTCATCAGCAAGTCATCGATTGGCGATTCGATTTTGGTCATTGGCGGATCACCACGGCAGTCAGGTTGTCGCGAGCGGAGCCCCGCAGGGCGCCATCGAACAAACGTTCCAGCGCCACATGCGGCGCGCTGAGGCTGAGGGCGGTGCCGAGGGCATCGCTGCTCAGGCCCTGATACAAACCATCGCTGCACAGCAAAAACGCATCGCCCGGATACACCTCGAGTTCCAGCACATCCAGGGTCAGCGTGTCGGCCGCGCCGACGGCTCGGGTCAGTGCCTGAGCCGCCGGGTGCGCCGCCGCTTGTTCGACGCTCATTTGCTGTTCGTCGATCAGTTGCTGTTGCAGCGAATGGTCTTTGGACAGCTGATACAGACGCTGCCCGCGCCACATGTAACAACGACTGTCGCCGGCCCAGATACAGGCCGCGCGATTACCTTCCACCAGCAGCGCCACGACGGTGCTGCCCATGATGCTGTCGTGACGGCCGGCAGTGACGGTCAACTCCTGCCCCAAACGCCGGTTCAACCAGTGCAGGCACTGGCGGATGGCTTTGAGGCGTTCGTCGAAGTCGTCGTGTTGCGGCAGTTCAGCCAGGCTGGCGACGATCAACTGGCTGGCGATGTCGCCACCCTGATGACCGCCCATGCCGTCCGCGACCACCCACAGCCCCTGCTGCGGAAGGTCGAGGAAGGCATCTTCGTTGCGCGCCCGCACCTTGCCCGGGTCGGTACGCGCCGCGCTGCGCCAGGGACTGGCCACCAGCATCAGAGCTGCACCGGCATACGGAAGGTGCGCAGCACGCCGAGGTCGAACGGGTTCGGCGAGCGTTGGCTGGTCAGCAGGTAGTTGGCGCGCAGGCCGCCAACGTCAGCTTTCAGTACCAGTACGTCGCGGCCGGTCAGGTACTCGGTCTGCATCAGGTCGAACAGACGGAACAGCGACCATGGGCCGGAGTTCTTCTCGATGCCGATCGGACGCCCGGCCATTTTGTCCATGACCAGGCTGGTGCGCCCGTCTTCAGCATCGGTCGGCCATTTGAACGACATTGGCAGGATCGGGCCGTGACGGTATTCCATGGTCTTGTCGCCGAACTTGAACTCGGAACGGCTGACTGCCGGATCGAGGGTGTAAGGCTCCAGTTTGAACTGCACGGTCGGTTCGGCCGGGTTGATCGAGAAGAAGCTCTGACGAATCGTCAGCGCTGCGGCCATCTGATCGAGGTAGACCTTGGACACCGGCAGGCTGTGGCCGTCGACGCTGCGCATCCGGTAGTTGCCCGGATCACCGCTGACGAACGGACGCATGTAGCTGTCGAAGAAGCGGTCGACGGTACCTTGCGCGCGGAAGAACTCGCGGAAGTCGCTGATCGCCACGTCGCTGGTGCTGCTGGCGCTGAACGGATAACGCTTGCTGATGGTTTTGCCATACACGCTGTACAGCTCGTTCTGATAACGGCCGTTCAGGTATTGGTAAGCATCGTTGAGCACCAGGCGCCACGAGTCTTCGGCCAGCACGTTGAACCACACGCTCAGCGGACGCGGCAGACGACCCGAGGCTGCACGCAGGTTGGTCAGCGCATCACGCTGGCCGCTCATGCGGGTTTTAGCCATTTCGAACGCGGCTTGTTCCGGCGTACTGGAACGGGCCAGACCGGACAATTGCAGTTGCAGATCGTTGAGTGCGCTGAGGGCCGGAGTCAGGTCAGCGGCCGGGCCGTTGTTGTCATCGAGCAAACGATGCAGCGGTTCAAAGCGACGTTGCAGGGATTTCTTGGCGGTGTCCGGCAGGTTTTTCGCGACGCTCAAGGCCGAAGCCTTGTCCGCTGCGGCGGCTGCCAGTTTGCCGACTTTACCCAGTTTGCCCTTCTGCCCGGCCAGCGCATCGGCGGCTTCGCCCGCTTCGTCGACCGGGTCTGCGGCGGCCTCGAAGCGCGTGTTTTCGCGCACTTCCGTCAGCAACGCGAGCACCGGCGAGTTGGCCGAAGTCAGGCCCGCCAGTTGCTCGGCGCCTTCACCGGCGTCGCTGATCGGTGGCAAGGCCACCTGGCCAACGGCCTCGCTCCAGTAGTTGGCATAGTCGCGGAAGTACAGTTGCTCCAGCTCGACCATCAGGCGACGCAAGTCCATGTCGCTGATGCCCGCGCCTTCACCCAGTACCCAGTTGTCACGCAGGATGTCGGTGACCAGCGCCGAACCCTGTACCGAGAAATACTGCTGATAACCGGTTTGCGTGTAGAAACCCGGAATCACGTACTCGGTGCCGATAAACAGCGAACCCTGTGGGCCGAGGTGTTGGCTGAAACGGTATTCCGGCAGGTTGCGCGCCTGCTCACGAAGCATGCGATAGACCACGGTAGCCAGCGATTCGCTGCGCAGAACCTGACGCGCCTGCGTCACCAACTGATCGTTCAGCGGGTAGATGAAAGGCTGCTTCAGCAGGCGTTCGAGGTGAACGTTCAGGCCGTTCTGCACCGCCGTGTTGCCGGTGTAGCGTTGCGACCAGTCACTCGCGATCCAGTCCTTGAGCCATGCGGCATCGCGGCGATCCTTCATGTTCAGCATCAGGTACGCGCGCAGGCTGTTGAGCAGCTTTTCGCGGTCCTTCATGTTGGCGCGGATCTGCCCTTCGAGCATCGTGGCAACCCGTGGCAGCAGTTGCGCTTCAAGCTCACGCTCGTACGCCGCTTTGACCGACGGATTGATGTCTTCGCCCTGATACAGACCGCCGCGCTCGTGGTACGACACGTCGCCCTTCTTCGGGAACACCTGAGTGGCGGCGTAGCTGGTGTCGAGGGTTTTCAGCACGCCCATCGCGTCATCACGCGGGGTCAGCGCCGAGCGCTGCTGAGTCCAGTTTTGCGCCAGTGTGCGCAGGTTTTCCAGACGCTCGTAGTTGGCCGAGAATCCGCCCGCCCAGAGCATGCCGAACAGTGCCAGCGCCGCCAGTGCGCCAACATACAGCGCACGTTGGCCCCAGTGGATGCGGCTGCGTTCACGTTTGTCCAGGCCAGCCAGATCGGCCTCCGGGAAAATCACCTGGCTAAGCAGGTGGTGGATGAAGCGCGAACGACCGCTGCGCAGCGTCGGCAGCACACCGGCATTCATGCCGAGGCTGGCGCCGATGCCGGCGGTGGTCGAATCCATTTCCTGGGTCAGGTGCGGTGCGCTGGTCAGGTAGAAACCACGCAGTTGTGTTGCACGCTGATAGCGGTTGCCGGTGAACGCCATGTCGACGAACAGGCACAGACGCTCGCCGATCTGCCCCAGTTGATGCGGGAAGTCGAGGATGCGGCCACGGCGCTGGGTATCGCGCTCGGAGTGCATGCGCATGATCACCTGGCTGTTGAGGCGACGCAGCAGTTCTTCGAACTCGTTGCGCAGCACAGCCACGTCGGTGCCGACCTGTTCCTTGCGGAAACTGGTGCCCAGCACCTGATCGCTTTCTTCGCGGGTCAGTTGATCGAAGAACTCGTCGAAACCGAGCAGCTTGTCAGCCTTGCTCAGGACCAGATACACCGGCACATCGACGTGCAGCTTCTGATGAATGTCCTGCAGACGACCGCGCACCTGGCGCGCCAGGGTGTCGATGTCCTGCTCGCTGCCACCGGTGAGGGTTTCCACCGGAATGGTCACCAGCACGCCGTTCAACGGACGGCCGCGACGACGCTTGCGCAGCAACTCGAGCAAGGTGCGCCAGGCACTGCCGTCGACTTCTGCGTCCGGTTGGGTGGTGTAGCGCCCGGCGGTGTCGATCAGCACACCGTGATCGGCGAAGTACCAGTCGCAATGACGGGTGCCGAGGGTGTCGCGGGTCAACTTGCGGTCGATCTTGTTGATCGGGAATTCCAGACCGGAAAAGTCCAGCAGGCTGGTTTTGCCAGAGGCTTGCGGACCGATCAGCAAGTACCACGGCAAGTCACTGCGCCAGCGCTCGCTGCGACCACGATACAGGCTCGACGTCTTCAGGGTTTTCAGCGCGTCTTTGAAGCGCGCCTTCAACTCTTTCTGCTCGTCGTCGATCTGCTCTTCACGGCGGATACGATCCTGGCCGTCTTCGCTTTCTTCGACGGCTTTCTTGCGGATACCGGCGCGCCAGCTGACGAAGACCATGGTCAGGCCCCAGATCAGGAACAAGACGCTGATGGTCAGCAGACGCGAGGTCGCGCTTTCCCAGAACTTGTAATCATCAACCGCCAACAACGGGCCGACGAACCACACCAGCAGTGCCACGAACAGCACCAGCAGCAGGGTCCAGACCCAGGTCTGGCGCAGGAAGGCGCCGACTTTCTTGAAAAACTTTTTCATCACACGTCCCTGTTTACGGCTGCGACTGCGGTTGAACCGCGGCTGGATCAAGCGGCTGGTATGGTTGCAGAACGGTTTCGCGCTGCTCGCCCAAGACCCAGGCGAAGCCCGAATACATCACCACCAGACAGACGAAAGTGAACAACACCACCATCCACGCCGGCACGATGCGCACCAGACTGCGGCGCTGATCGTTGAGGCCTTCCCAGTGCGGCGACAACTCACGCGGCACGTCGCCACGCAACTGACGGATCTGGCGGTACAACGCATCGCGGATGCCTTCAAGCTCGAGCATGCCACGCGCCTGCACGCGGTACTTGCCCTCGAAACCGAGGGACAGGCACAGGTACATCAGCTCGAGCATCGGCAGGTGCTTGACCGGGTTCTTTGACAGCCGATCGAGCAGCTGGAAGAACTTCTCGCCACCGAAGGTTTCGTTGTGGAAGCTGCTGAGCAGGCTCATCTGCGACCATTCGCTTTCGTTGCCCCACGGCGTGGTCACGACGGCTTCGTCAACCACGGTGCAGAGCACGTAACGCGCGGCCATCACCTGGCTGCTTTCGGCGCCGTTGTGCAAGGCGCGCACTTCAAACAGCTTGAGCCCGGCGGTCAGGCGCTCATTGAGCGCGTAGAGGTCTTCGCGGGTTTCGCTGTGCTTGAGACGCACCACTTCCGAGAGCAGTTCGGAGGACGCGGCCACCAGCGAATTGAGGCTGATATTGAACGCCTCCGCCGGGCGCAGGCGCGCGGCGTAGATCATGCGTTCTTCCAGTTGCTCGAAACGCGGCGGCGCAGCGAAGTCGGTCAGCGGACTCGATGCCGGTCCGTGGCCCTGACGATCGAGCAGGACGGTTTTGTCGTCCTGGTTGTAATCCGTTTCCTTGATCATGTCGGTCAGTTCCTGATGGCCCAGAATTTCAGTTCAAGCTCGGCAAATTCGCCGGACACGTGGAACGCGAAGCCGCCGGAGCGCTCGAGTTGTGCCAGGTCTTCGGAACTGAGTTCGAGGATGAAATAGGTTTTGTTGGAGTGGAACGCGATCTGCCGCGGGGCGACCGGTAACGGTTTGACCTTGATCCCCGGCAAGTGCAGGTTGACCAGTTGGCGGATGCGCTCCACCGGGCCGACCTTGAGGTGCGCCGGCAAGCGGTGGCGCAGTTCTTCGGAGTCGCAATTGGCACTGGCTGCCAGCACGAACGAGGCCGAGCCCAGCAGTTTGTGGTCGTGCAACGGCGACACGATGATCCCGTACTGACGCGCCTGCAGGATCAGTTCGATGGCGTGCTGTTCGAGCACCATCGACAGCACCTGACGGATCGCTTCCATCAGTTTGCGAAAGCTCCCGCCCTGGTCGGCGTGGGAGTAGCGGCTGTCCAGACGCGGACGTTTGCTCTCGCCGGAGAAGGTCGCCAGATCGCCGAGCATGGTCAGCAGCGTGCGATACAACTCTTCCGGGTGCACCTGCTCCAGGCCCAGATAGTGGCGCAGCAGCAGTTCGGTGCGGTTGATCAGTTGCAGCATCATGAAGTCACCGACCTCGGCGCCGCCGACCTTGCCGTTGGAGCGAATGCGCTCGGCAATGGTGTCGCCCCGGTGGTTGAGCATGCTGATGACTTCTTTCAGACACGACAGCAGATAGCTGGACGCGTGAGCCTGAATATAAGTCGGCACGAAGTCTGGATCGAGGCTGATCACGCCGTCGGGCGTGGTGTCGAGCACGTCGCAGATCTTCAGCTTCACGTAGGCCTGATCGCTTTGCTGCTCGCCGAGCAACAGTTTGAAATCCGGGCGACCACAGCTGACCTGGCTGGCGGAATCGTCGCCGGCGTTGGAGTCGGCCACTTCGGCGTCATACGCGGTGTAACGCGCCAGCACGTCGGATTGCTCCGGACGTCGCGACTCGATGTGGTTACCCGTGACCAGCGGCAGCGCCAGATAGATCGGCGTGTTGCCGGTGTTCGGCGGCACATCCAGCGCCAGCGGTTCGGTGTTGCCACCGAGTTCGAACAGGCTGCCGTCCGGCAGAATCCCCGAGGCTTCACTGATCACCAGTTTGCCCATGTTGAGGAACTGCAAGTCGATCTCCAGATTAAGGAAACCCCAGGTGTAGCCACCGAGCAATTGGGTGCGGGTTTTCATCTGGTGATCGTAATAGCGATCGTTGTGCTGGAAGTGCTGCGGACGCAGCAACATGCCTTCCTGCCAAATGACTTTATGGGTATTCATGATCAGTCATCCGCCTTGGCGAGCACTTGATTTGTGTTGCGGATGCCGGTCTGGTCCAGAGTCAGATCGACTTCGGTGACTTCCAGCGGAGTGATCTGCACCGTGTAGCGCCATTGGCTTTCCGGCAAGTCGCGGTAAGCGGCGAGAACGCCAACATAAAGGCTGCCCTCTTCCACCTTGAGCTTCATTTCCACGGTTTCACCCGGGCGCAGTTCGAGTTCTTCGCTGGCCACCAGATCCGGGTTGAGGGATTCCTTGGCGCGCTCGTAAAGGCTGAAGAAATCGGCATTCTCGAATGTCACCGGGTGCTTGAGTTCGAACAGGCGCACCACAATCGGCGACGGGCGACCGTTGAGGTCCGGGTTGAGCTGATCGCTGCCGGTCAGCTTCAGGTTGATCTTGGTCACTTTCGAGTACGGCGACAGCGACGAGCAACCGGCGAGCAGCACCAGCACGGTGAGCGCAGTCAGCGTCTTGAAAAAAGCGGTCGAACGGCGAGACATGCGCATCATCCTTGGTGGTCGGTGTGGAGGGTGGAGATCAGGCGGATCTGTTCTTCGTAAGCCTGGGCGAAGTCGCGGGCCAGCAGACGCTCGCTCCAGTCATCGTCCTGACGCAGCGCCTGGTGATAACGACCAAACGCTCTCCAGCGCCCGCCGGACGTCGCGATCAGCGGCTTGCTGTCGCGCTCGAAACGCAAGGTCAGTTGCTCGGGCGAGAAGTGCTCCAGCGTGCCGCGCACGGCAGCGCGGCTAGCGGTCAGCAGTGCCACTTGATGCGCCTGCAAATCGCGGAACGCGCGGGAGATGGCTTGCTCGGCCGGCAGATGCCCAGGCTTGCTTGGCTGCAACAGAATTTCCAGCGCTTCGCTCGGATCAACGGCGAATTTCAGCGGGTTCTTGTTGGTGCCTTGCACGGTGGTCTGGGCCAGACGCAGTTCGTTTTTCAGCTCCGAGCGGGTACGCAGGCTCTGCTGCAAACCGCCGACGCTCTGACGCAGCAAACGCGCGGCGTTCAGCGCCAAGGCTTCGCGTTCGTCGTGGCTGAGGCCTTTGACATCGACACCCAGCGCAGCACCGAAGTGCTCCCAGAAACCTTCGCTCTGACGCTCGACGGCTTTCGGTGCCGGAGCGGGTTCAGGTTCTGCGGGCGCGGCGATCAGCTCCGGCACCATCAGGCTTTCCATGTCGATGCGCGCGTAGTCGGCACGCTGACGGGAGTCTTCAGGCTTGGTGTTCGGCGCCAGCAGTTCGTCGATTTCCGAGTACACACGCTCTTGCTGTTCGAGGGCGTTGAGCGGGTCGAGATCGAGGAACGCGTCGTCCGGAATGATGCTGCCGGCCGCACGCGGACGGCCGACTTCGCCGTCGAAGGTCGCCGGGTCACGCACAAGACGCGCGCGAATTTCGAAGTCGCCGAGCACGTAAGTGCTGCCATGCTCGATGCGCATCGGTTCGCCCTTGTGCAGGCGTGCGCCGCTTGTGCCGTCCTGAACACCGTTGCTGCTGGTGTCGGTCAGGAAAAACGTGCCTTCGCGGTAGCTGACAATCGCGTGGTGATTGGACAGATGACGCTTGCGGTCAGGGATGATCCAGTCGCAGTCCTCGCCCCGTCCGATCACGCCGCCGGCCTGTTTGAAGGTCTTCTGGCACAACTCGGTGGGCACGAACTGCTTGGTGTTCAGCATTTCGAAAACCAGTTCCATGTTTGATGCTCCTTGCGGTCACTTGCCGCGATTGACCGCTTGCGGATCACCCAACGGGCGATAGTCGGTGTCGTTGAATTTGTAATTGCCGCTACAGCCGCCAAGGCCACATAGAACGACGAGGGTCAGCAGGACAGCGTGCCAGTGACGAACAGACATCAGAGGGTCTCCAGGGGTAGACAAAGCACAAAGCGCCGACCCTTGCGGGCGGCGCTGAAACAGGTTTTTCGAGGAGAAAACGATGATCTTTGCCTACCCATCGAAATCTCCCAGATTGATGTTCAACCGCCCGAGGCGGTACAGCAGGGTGCGGCGTGGCAGGCCCAATTCGCGGGCGGCGAGGGTCTGGTTGCCGTCGTTCTTGCGCAGGCAATCGAGCAGCAATGTGCGTTCGACCCGCTCCATGCGCTCGCGCAGATTCAAGCCGCTGTTGTCTTCGGGCATCGGCTCCATACGCAGGGCAAAATGCTCGGCCAGTAACTCACCGCCCTCGCACAGCAACACCGCGCGCTCGACCAATGCCTTGAGTTCGCGAACGTTGCCGGGGAAGGTGTAGCCGGACAAATGTTCCAGCGCCGGGGCCGACCAGCGCACCGGATCACGCTGCAGGAATGTGCAGGTCTTTTCGGCGAAGTGCCGCGCCAGGTCGAGGATGTCGCCTTCGCGCTGACGCAGGGCCGGCAGTTCGATGGGGAATTGCGCGAGTCGGTAATACAAGTCCTCGCGGAATTTGCCTTCGCTGACCAGCACTGACAAATCGCGGTGCGTCGCGGCGATGATGCGCACATCAATCTTGTGCGTGTCGTTGGAACCCAGCGGGCGGATCTCGCCCTCCTGCAACACGCGCAAAATCTTCGCCTGAAGCGACAGCGGCATGTCGCCGATTTCGTCGAGCAACAGCGTGCCACCGTTGGCCGCATCGAACAGCCCGGCGCGGTCGCGGTCGGCACCTGTGAACGCGCCTTTGCGATAGCCAAACAGCTCGCTTTCCAGCAGGTTCTCGGGGAACGCCGCGCAGTTCTGCACGATGAACGCCTGAGAACGACGCGGCCCGCAATCGTGAATCGCCCGCGCGACCACCTCCTTGCCGGTGCCGGTCTCGCCGCGCAACAGCACGGTGTACGGGCTGTGCAGGACTTTGCTGATCAGCGAATAGGTCTGGCGAATCGCCGCGCTTTTGCCGATAAGCCCGTAACCGCTGATGCTCGGCACGCTGCGTACCGCTGACGCCTGAACATCCATTGGCTGGCGCAGGCGTTGCAGCAAGTGCAGTTGGCCAAGCACGAACGAGCCGAGCTGGCCGAGGGAATCGGCAAAGCCTTGCAGATCCATGCGACGACGGCTGGCACACAGCAGCAGACCTTCCACAGCCTTGTGCTGATTGACCAGTGGCACGCACAACAATGATTGCCACGGCGAAGACGCGGCCGGCAGGAAACTGGTTTCGTGCAGGCTGGCGCCAAGGTCGTCGAGGCACACCACGCGGTTCTGGCACAGGGCGAACTGCAGCAATTGCTCACCGTTGTAATCCGCCGGCAGGCTCGCCGCCTGGCGCGGTTGCAACGCGCCGTCGAGGCACTCGGCGTTCATCCCAAGGCAGGTGTGGGTGGCATCGAGCAGATACAGCTGCGTCAGTTCGCAACCGCTCAGCTCGGCAAGCCCACGCACAAATTCACCCAGCAGCGCAGCACCGTCCGCCGCACGCGACAGGCTGGCAAACTGCGCCAGCAACGCTTCGGCGTAAGCCAGCGGCTGCGGCACTTGAGTGAACATCACGCCCACCTCAGGCGAACTCGCACGTCACGCTGGCGTTGCCGTCGAGTGTGGCATGCACGCGCTTGAGGCTTTCACCCGTGGCCATGGCATCGAGCAAGCGATCGGCTACCAGTGGCAGTACATGCTGATCGAGCAGATGGTCGATCAGACGCGCGCCGCTGTCGCTTTGCGTGCAGCGCTCGGACAGATGATCGACGAGGTTCTGGCACCAGCTGAAATCCAGCTGACGACGGTTCAGGCGCTCGCCCAGGCGACCGAGTTTGATCTCGATCAGCTCGCGCAACACCGGGCCACCGACCGGGTAGTAAGGCACCACTTTCATCCGCGCCAGCAGGGCGGGTTTGAAATGTTTGCTAAGCACCGGGCGAATGGTCTCTTCGAGCACTTCGGCGGTCGGCCGCGCGCCGCCTTCGCAGAGGTCGCTGATGCGATCGCTGCCAAGATTCGAGGTCATCAGGATCAACGTGTTGCGGAAGTCGATCTCGCGACCTTCGCCGTCGTTGGCCACGCCTTTGTCGAAGATTTGATAGAACAGGTTGAGCACGTCCGGATCAGCCTTTTCGACTTCATCGAGCAGCACCACCGAATACGGTTTCTGGCGCACGGCTTCGGTGAGCATGCCGCCCTCGCCGTACCCGACGTAGCCCGGTGGTGCACCGATCAGGCGGGAAACGGTGTGCTTCTCCTGGAACTCGGACATGTTGATGGTGGTAATGAAACGGTCGCCGCCGTACAGCAGGTCAGCGAGGGCCAGCGCGGTTTCGGTTTTACCGACGCCGCTCGGGCCGACCAGCAGGAACACGCCGACCGGTGCGTCAGGTTTGTTCAGGCCAGCAGCAGTGGCGCGCATCGAGCGATCCAGTGCGTGCACGGCTTGCTCCTGACCACGGATGCGCGTGCGCAAGTCGGTGGCGAAACTGGCGACCTTGGCGTTGTGCTCACGGGCCAGTTGCGCCAGCGGCACGCCGGTCCAGGCGCTGATCACTTCGGCGACCAGACGCGGGCAGACTTCGAAGCTGACCAGGCGTTCTTTGACCTGGGCGGCGGTGAGTGCGCTGTGGGTTTCGTTGAGTTGGGCTTCCAGCGCTGCGACGCTTTGGCCTTCTTCGACTTCGGCGGCCAGGGTTTCGATGACAGTGCCTTCGGCGTCTTCCTCAACCGATACGGTCGGCTCGACGGCAGCGGCTTCGCGCGCCTTGGCCAGTTGCTGACGCAGGTCCAGCAAGCGCTCGGCCAGTGCCTTCTGTTCAGTCCACAGGGTTTCCAGCGCGACCATTTCGTCTTCGGCTTCTTCCAGTCGCGCTTCCAGTGCATCCAGCGCTTCGTGGTCGATCAGCAAACCAGCCTCGGCATCGCGGCGCAGGGCCTGACGCTGACGACCACCTTCGGCCAGTTCGCCACGCAGACGCTCAAGGCTTTCCGGCGCAGCGGCGAGGCTGATGCGTACGCGGGCGCAAGCAGTGTCGAGGACATCGACGGCTTTGTCCGGCAGTTGCCGACCCGCCAGGTAACGCGCGGACAATTCAGCCGCCGACACCACCGCGTCGTCGCGCAGGTAAATGCCGTGGCTCTTCTCGTAGACCTGGGCCAGGCCACGGAGGATGGTCACCGCTTCGCTGACGGTTGGTTCGTGCAGTTGAACTGGCTGGAAACGACGGGCCAGCGCCGGGTCTTTCTCAAAGTATTTCTTGTACTCGGCCCAGGTGGTCGCAGCGATGGTGCGCAGTTCGCCACGGGCCAGTGCAGGTTTCAGCAGGTTGGCCGCATCGGAACCGCCAGCGTTGCCGCCCGCGCCGATCAGGGTGTGGGCTTCGTCGATGAACAGAATGATCGGTTTTGGCGAAGCTTTGACTTCGTCGATCACACCTTTGAGACGACGCTCGAATTCACCTTTGACGCTGGCGCCGGCCTGCAACAGGCCCATGTCCAGCGACAGCAGTTCAACGCCTTTGAGCACTTGCGGCACTTCACCGGCAGCGATGCGCGAAGCCAGACCTTCGACGATGGCGGTTTTACCAACACCAGCCTCACCGACCACAATCGGGTTGTTCTTGCGGCGACGAGCGAGGATGTCGATCATCTGACGGATCGCGCCATCGCGGCACAGCACCGGATCGAGTTTGCCGTCACGGGCCTGTTGAGTCAGGTTGTGAGTGAAGCGCTGCAACAGCGATTCGCCCTGCGCGGCAGGTTTACCGTTGGCCGCCGGTTGCTCCTTTTGCGACAGGGCAAATTCTTTCAGGCGATCGATGTTCAGCTTGGCGAGCAGCGGCTGATAACGACTGCCGGCGTAACGCATCGGGTTGCGCAGCAGGGCGAGGATCAACGCAGCGTCTTCGACCTGAGTCTGGCCCAGCTCGAGGTTGGCCACCAGCAGCGCGTCTTGCAGCCATTGCACCAGTTCCGGGGCGAATACCGGGTTGCGCGAAGCGCTGTGTTCGACCCGCGATTGCAGCGCGGCGCTGAGTTCACCGGCATCGACATCGGCGTCCTGCAACGCGCGTGCGAGCAAGCCATTCGGACGCTCCAGGAGGCCAAGCATCATGTCTTCGACGAGGATCTTGCTACCGCCACGGGCTACACAGCGCTCAGCCGAACGCTCCAGATCACGACGGGTTTCGGCGTCCAGCGCCTGAATGAGTTGTTGCAGGTCTACGTTGATCATGGCTCACGTCCTTAATGAATTTTGCTGCCCAGTGTCACCACGCCGTCCGCCTTCTCGCGGCCCAGCCAACTGGTCCAGCCGAGGCGACAGGCGTTCTGCTCACCGATGCGCAGTTCGCGGATTTCTTCCTGGCGCAAGACCAGGCGAATGTCGTAATCGAGCGGGTCACGCAGGGTGAACCGCACCAGCGCGCAGAGCGGCTGGTAACCAAAACCGATCGGCAGGAATTCGTGGAATCGCTGCCAGTCGAGTTGGGTGATATGAATGCGGAATTTGCCGCTGCGGTCGCGCACGCGCTCACCGAGCACCAGGTCCTCGCCAAGCACACTGTTGTCGCGGCCCAAACGATTGCGCTGCTCGTCGAGAATTTCCACGCGGCGCTCGATGCACTGTTCGATGACCAGGTCTTCGTGCTTGAAGTAGTAACGCAGCACGGCCTCGATCAACGCCGCCGAGTGCGCCCGCAAACTGAGCAGGCCGAGGTACGGCAGCAGGCGTTTCCAGTTGAGTTCCTTGGCCTTGCGGATCTCGTCGCCACCCAGGCCGATCAGTGCGAACAGCTGCGACGAAAACGGGTCAATCGCCCCGCTCTGGAAACTCGCGCGGTAACGGTACTTGCGCCAGATCGGCAGCATCAGCCGTTGCAGACGATGGTGGAACAGATCGAGGAAATTGCGCGTCGGGTTGCCGTCTTCGCTGTCGCCCAAGGCTTGTTCGCCGTAGAACGCCGGCAGCGGTGAACCGGAACCGACCAGACCGATCAGGTTGAAACGCACGCGCGCGCGCATCTGCCCGTGCTCTTCGAAAAACTCCACGCGATCGACATCGCTACGCGGAAATCCGAGGCTGGGGTTGGCCTGAAACTCGACCTGATCGTACAAATCGTCTTCGCTCAGGTGCGGGTGTGCCTCGCGCAGCCGGTCGATCACCAGCAGCACGGCCTGAAACAGCGAGTACTCGCGTATTACCCGGGTCAGCCCGCTTAAAGCAGGGGCTGAAGGCCCATACGTGGTGTCCATTGGTACACCTCTCCCTGTGTGCTTTTTACCCGCAGTTCATGGAATGAATTGAGACTGGCGTAAAGCGCGAAAAACTCGTTAAGAACCGAAGCGAAAACGAACAGGTCGCCTTCGCCGATATACCCTTCCGGATCGATGGTCAGCTCGGTGCGCAAACCGCGCACCGGCAGGCCACGGTGCAGCCGATCGACGTGGTGGTGCTTGATATGTTTGAGGCCGCCGAGCAGGCGCTTGCTGACTTTCTCCGCGTGCTGGTCGTAGTAGCGCGGCAGGTCGTAGGTTTCCAGAATCACCTTCAACGCATTGACGTCGGCCAGCGACAGATAGTTAAGCGACATGTTGCTGATCAGCTTCCACAGGAAGTCACGGTTCAGCGGCGGCGCGAAGCTTGAAGTGGCCGGGGTGATGTTGCGGAAACTCAAGAACTCCGGGGTCTCTTCGCAGGCCATGCAGATGTCGCCGAGTTTGAGCTTCTTCGGCAGGTTCTGGTTGGTGCACATCAGCTCGATCGACAGCGTTTCGTGAGCTTCGGTGTGGCGAATACCGAAGCTCAGGTAGGTGTCGAGGCCATCGTGCAGCAGCGACGAACGCTGACGGATGCTGTAATGCGGACGGCTGTTGGGCACGTCGAAACTCGGATCGTGCTCGAAAGATTCGAACGGCACGTATTCCTGATAACCGAGGCCGCCGGGCTTCCATCCCGTCACGGTTTCCACCGAGAACACGCCGCAGTTTTCCAAATCGTATTCCGCCGGCAGCAGCAGGTATTCGTCCTGCTTGCCGTCGAGGCGAATCGGCAGCGCGTCGTGCTCGAACAGATTGACGATCGGCGTGCAGAACAGCTTCACGTTATCCAGCGTCGGACGCATGCGCATGATGCCGCTCTTGCGAATATCGAAACGCAACTCCAGGCCGCGCATCTGCTTGAGGGTGTCTTCCGGCAATGCCTTGAGAATGTCCAGACCGTTGACGTCGACGAACAGGAATTTATCCTGGAACGCGAAGTATTCCTGCAGGTAGCGGTAGCCACGGAAGGTGTTCAGCGGATACGGGATCAACGCTTCTTCTTCGGCAAAGCCAACCGGTTTGACCCGGTCACCGGGAATCTTGAACGCCATCGGTTTGCCGCTGACGCCATCAATCGGCTTGCCGGCGCCGTCGAGCGGGATCAGTTCGATGCCTTCGAGGTTGCGCAGCAGGCTCAGATAAAGCATCTGGCTGATATAACGCTCACCGGCAAAATGCAGGCGCAGCTTGCTCAGTTCCAGTTCGCCGAGGTGGCCGTCGGCGCTCATTTCCAGACGCAGGCTGAGCAGCGAACCGTCGCCCTTTACCGAATAATTCAGCGCGGCTAGATCCAGCGGCAGCACCTCAGTCGGGTAGCAAGTGCGGAAGCGGCAACGCACGTCTTCGACCGGCTTGCTTTCCACCGGTGTATCGCGCTCGACCACCAATGCCGGGCCGGAACGTTTGAGCGGATCGAACTGCAAAATGCTGAACGCCGGCAGCGGGCGCATGTAGTTCGGCCACAGCAACTGCATCAACGAATGGCTGAGCTCCGGCAACTCGTCATCGAGCTTCTGGCGCAGCCGCCCGGTCAGAAACGCAAAGCCTTCCAGCAACCGCTCCACATCCGGATCCCGCCCGGCCTGACCCAGATACGGCGCCAACGCCGGACTACGCTCGGCGAAACGGCGACCGAGTTGGCGCAGTGCGGTGAGCTCGCTTTGGTAGTAGTGGTTAAAGGACACGGGTTACCTGCCTGGTAGTGGAACTCATCAAAAAAATATCCTGTAGAGCGCGACCGTCACGCCGGCACAGACATAACCGGCGATCAGGAGGTATGGCACCAGCATGATCCAGCTGTAGGCCATGAAAGCGTCATCGAATGGGCCGGCGATCAGGCTGAACAAGCCATAAAGCATCCACGGCACGGCGTAAAACGGGATGAACTTGACTGGCGCCCACCACACCATCCGCAGCGCTTGTCGCTCGCTTTGACTCTTCGCCGACCGCGATACCCACAACGCAAACAAAAGCAGCCCGGGCATACCGAACCACAGCAGATACACCCAGCGGGTCTCGGACGATTCGAATGTCGAATAGTCGCCAATCCACAGGCCATAGGATGAAAACGCCAGCATCAACAGCAATGGCGACCACAAGGCAGCCATGAAGAAATTCAGTTGCGCGCGACTAAGCATGGTCGGCCCCCGAAGCAGTCATACTGTCCGGTTCTTGCCCGAGTTCCGGGCTCTTGCCAGCCATGGATTTACGCGTGTACCAACGGTCCAGCCCGGTGCAGAAAAGGATCGCCGCCAAGGTGAAAGTCCCTTGACCGACGCCATACAGCAGCGCCCGCAGCGGGTGATCCGGCAACATCCACAACAGCACCAGCGCCACCCAGATCGCCCACAACACCAGCTTCACGCGCAGGACCAGAATCATCGCCAGCAGCCAGTTGAACACCAGAAAAAACTCGTAGAGGAATTTGCTGGTCAGGCGAATGTTCACGCCACGCGAGGTCAAACCGCCGTAGGTCGAGATGTACCAGTCGGCCGCGAAGTTGTTCAGCAACGTGTAACCCACACAGAAAACTGTGTGGATCAACAGGCAGCAGATCAGGCGGGCCGGCAGGTTCATGCGACAGGCAACGATGAGTAGTAAGCGCCGGCCATTTCGATGGCGACCAGCACCACCAGCACCGAGAACGTCAAGGCGCGATGCAGCCATGACTGACGCAGGCGCTTGCTGATCGCCGTGACAAGCAGCAGAAAACTCAGGATCGCGATGCTGCCGAACAGATCGCTGTCGATCATGAAGATCAGGTAAGAACGCATCTCATCCGATACGTCGATCATGGGCAAAACACTCCTTCCTTGAGAGTCCAGCTGCGCTGCAGTCCATCGCGCTCGCGTTTGATGTCGAGCAAGGCCTGGCGCATTTCATCGGCACTGACCAGGCGCGTGCGTTGCGGCCCTTTCACCGTGAGCGAATAGCGGCAGCTGACCTGTTCGTCTATGTCTTCGCCGTAGGACCGGTAACTGGCCACGCTGACTCGCTCGCCCGGCGCAACCACACGCGGTTCCGTTGGCGGCAGCCAGTTGGTCGAGTGCTGCGATTGTACTTCAAGCGGTACGCCACAGGTGTTGACCAAGTAAATGTCGTTCATATAAACCAGCTGCGTCGTGCAGCCCGTCAATAACAGGCCAGCCACCGCCGACAGCGATTTCATGCAGGCGCGAAATTTCATTGAGCGCGCCCTCCCTTGCTGGCGGTGATCGGCACGTACGAGTCGATGAAGAGGTATTCACCGTCGGAAGCGCTGACACGGTTCATAGTCAACGGTTTGCCATCGTGGGTGGCGAAGCGCACCCAGCCTTCTTTGACGAGACTGCCGCCCTCGGAGCGCACTTCAATGAAGTAGTCCGGCGGCATCGACCGGGTAATTTCGATGAAGTCTCCACCGTCCTCAGCACCGCGCCACACCGCGTCGGGGTAACCGGGCAATACCGGCTTTTTCGAGTGACTCCAGCTCAATTTGATCGCGACCATCACGACGGCGATGATGGCTAATGCTCCGATCAGGCTCAGCACGTGATTGAGCCATTTCCATACACGCGGCCAAGGCGTCATGGCGTACACCATGTGCGCACATCACGCTTGTCGAAGCCTGCGCACTGGTTGTTTTTGGCGATCAGGCGGTAGACGTTTTCAGGGCTGTAGGCAAAGTTGTAGTAATTCACCCGGTCCTCACCGTAGAGCCAGTACGACGAGGAGCCTTGATTGATTTCATAAGGTTCGAAGGCCCAGATCGACGACTCTGCCGGGATGAAGTTGCTCCGTTCCATCAACAACATCAGGGCGTTGGAAAACACCGGCGTCGCGAAGAGCGCCAGCGCCAACAGCACCGCTGTCAGCCCGTAAAAAAGAGGCTGCCTAGCGAGGGCGAGCAGCGTATTCAATGGTGTGATCAGGCGCATTCCGGCACCCACCAGTCTTCATAACCTTGCGTACCGGAATAGAGCACTGTCGAGCCGCTGAACTCCGCAGGCCCACCGAAAATTTCAGTGACCCGGAAATTCCATTCGGACGATTCGAGCAGCGCGCCGTCAGCGGTGTAGACGCGGAAAAAGTACTCGCCGGCGAACAATTCGAACACACGCCCGATCAATCCCAGCTTGTGATATCCGGGCGCGTAAGTGACGAGATAGCACTCGCCCGAATCGTTCGAGTGTCGGGTGATGGGCTCTGCCGTTGCACCACCGAAAATCTTCAACCCCAGCAAACCGGTACATATACACACGCCAATCAGCGCGGTAATCAACAGCAGTCGAGATGTCGCTCGACGCGGATGAATCGTCAGCGGTTGCCCGCCAGCCGGCCGGCACCAGCGGGTGTACAGCGAGTTCAGGGCGTTGCTCAGCAGGACAGCGCCAACCGCCAAACCACCCGTGAGCGCGCAATACGCCAAACCCCGGATGGGATACTGCGGCAGCAGGTAAAACAGGATCGTCAGCATCATGAAAATCACCAGACCGAGCTGAATGGCCTGGCGCTGGATGAAGACCAGAATCAGATTGAGAGAAACGAAAAAATAGAAAATCAGGTACATCGCCATGCCGATGGCAACGCCACGCGAGGTCAGCCCGCCGACCAGCTGTTTGTAGGCCGGCACGGCATAGCCATTCAGGACGATATAAATCACGCAGGCCAGCGCATGCACGGCCAGACCGATGACTCGACGGCTATTCATGCGCGATCCCGGCCATGGCTTTGTCGGCACCGAAGATCGCGAGCGCCATGCAGGCGAGCGCTCCCAACGCTATGAAGAAGCGCTGTAGCCAGATCACCCTGGGGCGAATTGAGGAAGTCTCAGTTCTCAAGATATACATACGGCGTATTACTGATAAACAAATTCAACCAATGGGATTCCCATTGAGGCAAGGCTATTTCGAACGCTTTCTTATCCTTATCGAAATATATCCATGCAATACCGACAGTTGATTCATTCTCTGACGCTCTCATGTCCAACGACTGAGTGTCATACAAAGGCGTACGATAAACTTCTTGCGGATTCTGCCTGTCAATAATTCTCAAATAGGCCATTCCACCCAAGGTGAGTATCTTCCCCACCCGCACGTTTTCCATAACGTACCGACCGGACGGGCTGATTACCGTCGAACTAGCCGGATAATTCTGCATGGTAGACACAACAAAAAACAATGAAACGGAAAGCAAGACAAGCAACACAGCTATACGACAAGTCACCTTCCTGTACTTACGAAACATGAAATAACTGAAGCCAGCCATTATCTCTCACTCTCATTCAATGACTCGATAACGTACGGTGTATTACTCACAAAATGATTCATCGTGTAATCCACCCAACGGTGGGCATGAAAAACAAATTTCTTTTCCACGATGAGAAAATCAACATTGGGAACACTCACCTTCCGCTTACTTTCATTTAATTGCATAGTCAGTAGTTTGGTTGGGTACAGAGGACTACGATAAATATATTTAGGCGCGTCTTGATCTGTAACTCGGAGATAAGAAAGGTCTTCGCCAAAAAAAAGAGACGGAAAGGGTACACGCTCGACAATATACTGTCTGGAGTCAGTCAACTCGATAACATCTGGACGCCGTACAGATAGATTATCGACAAACAAATAAACCGATAGCGCACCGATCGTCAGGGACGCTAACAAAACCATGCATGCAATTCTGTAACGCATTACTCAACTACCTTTATCAAAACAGGCGGGGTTACGTCTTCATACAAAATATCGGAATACACGGTAAAATCGCCACCTTTGCCATGTATCGCCCGGTACTCGGCAAAATCACTGTTTTGGATCAGGTGATAACGTTTACCGTCAACATCCTTGAATAAGGCCTGTACGTCCTCTCCACGCATTGCGGCTGTTCTGGCCATTTCTGCCTTACCCATTGCCGAGAGGAAGTTGTACCCATTGCTTGTTACTGGATCAGCTACACCATCATAATTCCAGTAACCTAAAGGCTGACTAAAACGGTTACCTACGTCGCTGAAATCGTAACTATCATCGATGTAATATCCTAGACGGTTAACCAGAAAGCTAATTTTACCGGAAGCGATAATAATTTCGCCCTCAGCGATCACTCTCATATTGAAATTTGCCAAGGCGCCCCTAAGCTCGTCTAGCAAAAATACATTAGCGTTCGATGTTTTTACTGAAAGGTAATTGGTATACCCGAATTTTTCAGCGTCTCTGGCGCTTGCAAATTTTTGTTGATAAGCACCATCAACCTTTCCTGCAAACTTATCTTTGAATATTTCGTTCATTCTCTTCAATGAGTTTGGGGTATTCCACTTACCCTTTAACTCTTTGAAAATTTCATTAGCGCGCTCAAACTTCAAAACCCACGCCATTTTTACAATGGAACTTTCTACATATGGGTCAACAGGCTCTTTTTTATGATCTTTTGTAAGTTCATCCATCCCACCATCTTCAGTAGTCCATGGATTGCCTTTAAACCAATACCGCATCAATCCGGCAGCGACCGGCCAGTTCATCTTATCCATGGCACCAGGGATGTCCGAAACTCGAAATTCACGTACAGCTGCCGTTTGACCGGTTTTATTTTTCGCCGGTGTCAACGTTGCAGTCACTGTCGTATTCGCCATTTCAACATCCCTGCCTGTTTTGGTCGCCGCCCCTGCTACTGACAGGGAAAGGACTAAGGTATATTTTCAAGCGATCGCCACTTTGGTTTGCTGCTCGATGATCAGCTCAACGGGCTCGGCGATATCCGAATGAATCATCTTTGTCTTGCCGTCAGCACCTGTAACGCCGGTCACAATTTTTCCGGAGGCCGTCTTCAGCGTGTATTCGATCCCGGCTTTTGGTTTTCCTGTGTCCTGACAATTGATTACGAAGTGCTCGTTAAACGGCCATTGAAGTTCCACCGGCAACGGCGGCATAAATGGCGCCGGCGAATGGGAATTCCCGATAATCACCGTCCCGGATCCAGCCGTAACCTTGTTGCCATGCGTACCCACCGAATCAACCGTCGCGGCAGGTTTGCCGTTGATCAACACAGTGGTCGCCAAACCTCCCGACATCGCACCACCACACGCCGAGGCATCGCCTTGGCGGGCGGCCGCGAGGCCGTCGAAGAACACGTCGCCGGAACCGGCGGCGATCGGGTTGGTGCCGTGGCCGGGGAGCGGGCAAGCGGTGGGGTCGGATACGCGTGCTGCGGGTTTTCCTGACATTGAGCTCTCCTTAATAGGCTTTGGCGTGATGACTGTTCATTGTTCCTGAGTGCGGTTCATCGCATTAATTTTCCATGAGCATGTAAGACGTATTGCTGATGAACCTATTCATCCAGTGTTCATCCGGACGGGACAAGGCGAGAGAAAACGTATTGGCCTTTTTGTCCAGATAGATAAAAACCACACCCACTTCTGCCTCGTCCTCGCGCGCCCTCATGTCCAGAGCCAGCTCGGAAAACAAAGGAGTTCGGTACACATGAGCTGGATTTTCACGTTCATAAAAACGAAGGTAAACCGTCTCTCTTGGCGTCAGCAGTGAGGCTCCCGCAACCGACTCAATGATGTATTTCCCGCTTGGACTCACAACAGACACATCCGCTTTTCGGCTCAGCAGCTCATAGACAGCAACAGCAAAAATCACCAGGAGCAACACAACGACTATCGCAACGGAGGTCAGCAGTTTTTGAAAAGCATGACTCATCGGCATTCTGGAATGATCCAACTTTCCCAGCCCTCTGAGCCCGGATATAGAATCATCTCGCCCTGAAACTCAGGGGCAATGCCTGGATCGCCTTCCCTCATCCACAGATTCCACTCCGACGTTTTCAAGAGCCGTCCATCTGTTGTGTAAACACGGTAGAAAAACTGACTGCTGAACAGCTCGAAAATACCGCCCATCGCGCCCAGGAACGCGTAATCAGGTGCATATCGGGAGATGTGGCATTTACCCGATTCACTTGCATTGGTTTTCAATAGCTTTGCAGTCAGCGAACTGAACACCTTCAATACAATGAACATCAGCAGAAACAGGGGTACCGCTATCAGGAGAACAAACCCGGATTTTCTGGTGAAACGTGCTGCAGGTTTGCCAGACATCGGGATTCTCCTTAGGTGACCTTCACTTGACCGCTGCCATCCAGGCGCGCGGAAAAACTGACCTGACGCTTGAACCCTTCAACTTCCAGCAGGCCTTCGATACTGAAGGACAGGCGAAGTTGATCGTGGTCACGCGGCAGGGAAATGACACGCACGTTGCTCAGGCGTGGCTCGTAGGCTTCGATGAAAGTTTCGATGGCCAGACGGGCCTGACTCAGGGAGTCGTGCAGGCTCAGACGCATGTCATTGAGATCGGGCAACCCGTAGTCGGACAGCGTTTGCACGCTGCCGGCCCGGGTGCTGAGCATTTTGGCCAGATGGGCAGCGACTGACGCCATGGCAGAAACCTCGAGGCTCCTGCCCTTGCGTTTTTCCGCGTCGCCATTGAGACGTTCGAAAAGGCTGCCGTATCCGTCCATGAGTCGCTCTTACTCTTTGTCCAGCTTGCCAACCAGCGACAGGGTGAAATCGGCACCCATGTACTTGAAGTGCGGACGCACGTTCAAGCTCACGCGGTACCAGCCTGGCTCGCCTTCAACGTCGCTGACGATGATTTGCGCAGCGCGTAGCGGACGACGGCCACGGACTTCGGCGCTTGGGTTTTCCTGGTCGGCCACGTACTGACGGATCCACTTGTTGAGTTCCAGCTCGAGGTCGGTACGTTCTTTCCACGAACCGAGTTGCTCGCGCTGCAGCACTTTCAAGTAGTGAGCCAGGCGGTTGACGATCATCATGTACGGCAGTTGGGTGCCGAGCTTGTAGTTCAGCTCTGCCGCCTTACCTTCTGCGCTGATGCCGAAGAACTTCGGCTTCTGCACCGAGCTTGCGGAGAAGAACGCCGCGTTGTCGGAACCTTTACGCATGGTCAGGGAGATGAAGCCTTCCTCGGCCAGTTCGTATTCACGACGGTCGGAAACCAGAACCTCAGTAGGGATCTTGGTTTCGATTTCGCCCATGCTTTCGAAATGGTGCAACGGCAGGTCTTCAACAGCACCACCGCTCTGAGGGCCGATGATGTTCGGGCACCAGCGGAATTTGGCGAAGCTGTCGGTCAGCTTGGTGCCGAACGCGTAAGCGGTGTTGCCCCACAGGTAGTGCTCGTGGCTGTTGGCAACGGTTTCCTTGTACACGAACGATTTGACCGGGTTTTCTTCCGGATCGTACGGGTTACGCAGCAGGAAACGCGGCACGGTCAGGCCAACGTAACGGGAGTCTTCCGAAGTACGGAAGCTCTGCCATTTGGCGAATTGCGGGCCTTCGAAGTGGTCTTTCAGATCTTTCAGATCCGGCAGGCCGGTGAAGCTTTCCAGACCGAAGAATTTCGGGCCGGCCGCCGCGATGAACGGCGCGTGGGACATGCAGGCTACGCTGGACACGTACTGCATCAGTTTCACGTCCGGCGAGCTTGGGGACATGTAGTAGTTGGCGATGATCGCGCCAACTGGCTGACCACCGAACTGGCCGTATTCAGCGGTGTAGATGTGCTTGTACAGGCCCGACTGCATGACTTCCGGCGAATCTTCGAAATCGTCCAGCAGGTCTTCTTTCGAGACGTTGAGGATTTCGATCTTGATGTTTTCGCGGAAATTGGTGCGGTCCACCAGCAACTGCAGGCCACGCCACGACGATTCCAGAGCCTGGAAGTCCGGGTGGTGCAGGATTTCGTCCATCTGACGGCTGAGCTTGGCATCGATCTCGGCGATCATGCGGTCAACCATGGCTTTCTTGACCGGCTCACCGTTGTTCTGCGGCTTGAGCAGCTCTTCGATGAACGCCGACACACCGCGCTTGGCGATGTCGTAGGCTTCGTCGTCCGGCGTCAGGCGGGTTTCGGCGATGATGCTGTCGAGAATGCTGTACTCGCCGCTCGCGGCGCCTTTCTCTTGTGCTGCGCTAGTGCTCATTGTGTTGGCTTCCTTGGCTGCTGGGTTCAGGCGTCAGTGGCTGCGGCGTTCAGGCCCAGCTCACCGAGTACGCGACCGCGGGATTCGTCGTCGGCGAGCACGCCTTCGATGGCTTTACGGAAAGCAGGTGCGTTACCCAGCGGGCCTTTGAGGGCCACCAGCGCGTCACGCAGTTCCATCAGCTTTTTCAGCTCAGGCACTTGCTCGACCAGACTGGCCGGGTTGAAGTCCTTCATCGAATTGACGCGCAGTTGCACGCCCAACTCTTCAGTGCTGCCTTCTTCCTGCAGACGGTTCGGCACGTTCATCGTCAGGCTAAGCTCTTGCTTGGCCAGCACTTCGTCGAAGGTCATCTTGTCGATGCTGATCGGCTTGCGATCTTCGATCTTGCGCTCGTCTTTGCGGTGGGTGTAGTCACCGATTGCCAGCAGTTTCAGCGGCAGTTCAATCTCTTCCTGAGCACCGCCGGTGGCGGGTTTGAAGGTGACGTTGATGCGTTCCTTGGGGGCTACCGAGCCTTCTTTGGCCATGGCTTTTCTCCTTGCGGTTGTGGCCCTGGGGCCTATTCGAGTACCACTTCGAGATCGAGGTGGCACAGCCTGCGATAAATCTCTTCCTTGCGTTCACGCACTGCATGGTTCTGCGGTAACAACTCGCAGCAACTGTGCAGCAGGTGCAGCACTTCCAATGCAAGATCGGGCTCCCAGGCGTGCAGGCCTGAGTCCTGTAATGTTTGATCGAGGGTTTCCAGCTGGTTTTTGGCCAGTTCGTATTTCTTGGCCATGAAGCACAGCCTTGCGAGCGCGAACTGCCAGAAGAATCGCTCGCGCCCGCCGTGGGCCGATTGCAGCCCTTGCTTGAGAATCTGCACGGCAGGCTTGAGGCCTTCCTTGCGCAGAGTCGGCAAGACTTCTTCGAGGGCTTTTTCCCAAGCTGGCTGGGTTTCGACGTTGTCGCTTTCAACCTTGCGTGGCGCGCTGGCGCTTTGCAGGTGCGGCATGACGTTGGCGGCAATCCACGCCCGGGTAGACGGATCGGCAAACGGCGCGCCGTCGTGGTAACGCAATTCGACAATGCCGGGCAGGCGCTGAATCAAAAGCGCGAAGTGGATTTCCACTTCGCGCATGGCCAGCTCGGCGTTGAGGTTCTGGAGACACTCCCAGACCATCCTCTGGCCATCGAACCAGAACGGCGCCTTCGCCAGACTCGCCTCCAGTTCCACCAGCAGGTCTGCGTATTTGCCCTGATCGAATCGATCCTGATAAAGCTTCAGCTTGTCGAGCGGCAGACCGCGCAACACGGTAATCTGCTCGGCATTACGCTCGGGCACGGCGTCGATGGTCATCCACAGCAGCGTGCGGTTCAGGCGCAGGGCGCGCAGGTCGGTGGCTTTCTGCTTGAGCCACCAGGCACACAACGGCCGGGCGCTTTCCTGCTGGGCGCGCAGCGCTTTGTGGGCGTCTCTTTCGTTGTCGATCGGCGCGCCGGGCGTCAGCAACTGACTCGCCGCCTGCTTGACCTGCGCCACCGCCGCCCCCACAACACCGGGGGCTGGCTGGTTGTCGGCGGCGCGCTGGATCATGGTTTTCAGGCGGCGGGAGATCGGCAGCAACAGCGGCGAGTCGTCACCCAGATGTTCAGCGCAAGCGGCTTCGAGACCAGACAGGTGCTCGGAGAGCTGCCGGAACATCGGCAACTGCTCTTTGATCGCAATATTTTCGGTGATGACCTGCTCAAGACGCGGCACCAGCCAGCCAATGGCAGCGGCACGTGTGCGGGGTTTGAGCGGGTGAACGTCGGCCCAGTTGTTTTCCGACAAGTGGTGCAGCAAGCCAAGGCCGGCCAGCAGGCCGGGGAAGGATTCACGCTGGTAAAGCGACCAGGTCAGCCAGGCGCCGACACGCAAATCCTTGGATTGGGTACGCAGGAGATTTTCGCTGTTTTCGCGAATTTTCAGCCAGTCGATCTGCCCGCTTTCATGCATCGACGAAGCTTTGGCCAGCTCGCTTTCCAGCGCCTCGAATTCGCTCGAAAAACGAACGTCTTCGCCCGCGAAATTCTCTTTGGAAACAGAGACTTTGGCGAGTTCGAGGTAATGGGCGGAAAGTTTGCTTGAGTAGGACATCCATGGCCTTTATTAAGGATTACAGTCAGGCGCCAATTTCAGGTGCGGCGGCGCCGGACAGTATCGAAGAGCAGTGATGAAACTCATCCAAATTGAGTGAGTGCTCTTTCAAGTGGGCGCATCGTAATCACTATGATGGCCACTAGCAAGCATCTGATCAAACAACAAGACGAAGTGTTCATGAGGGGCTGTAAGAGATCGCCCTATATATGACAAGGGATTCCCTGACATAGATTTATATTGCCGGCATTTCCCCGACACCCTCGAAACCATCGGCCCAGAGCGGTCCGAGCAAGCTCGACCGCATTCACCCGAACGACCGTCCCATTTCACGTCGGCAAGCATGACAACACTTTGAAAAAATAGAAGTAGGACTCTTCCGAAAATTTGCTGACTTCTATCCATAACTCATCGGCGACAACGCTCAACTACAAAAGTGCCATCAATTTGATAGCAAATCATGATATTGAAACTTTCCCCCCCGCAAATACTGCGCATCAGTGCTAACTCAATAATTATCGAACTGCTTTCGCACAGTCCTTTCCGTCAATTCACCCAGCCACATCACGCCCGAAACACTCTGACAAATCTCAGGGACACTTCTTACATCAATTTATTTCCAACGTTGCTAGCTTGGCTTTGCAAATTATTTTGCGTGGCCATCACGGACGATCGGACACCGCGCATCGACTCACTTGCTTAAGGACAAGCGTATGTTCAATGCAGGCAATTGCTCGCTATTCACCCTGCAAATCCCCGCTATTCGACACGACTTCAAGGTGCTTGCCTTCAACGGCACCGAAGCCATCAGTCAGCTCTACTCCGTGAGAATCGAACTGGTCAGCGAGCATCCGGATTTCGATCTGGAGAGCCTGCTCAGCCAACCTGCATTTCTACGATCCGGTTTCAACGGCGAAGGCATTCATGGGCATATCGAAGATGTGACGGTGGCAGAGTCTGGTAAACGACTGACTCCCTATGAGCTGACGCTGATAAGTCCGGCGATAAACATCGACCTCTTACCGATGCATCCAAAGCCTACATCGAAAAGTTCGGGATTCACTATGAGGGCTGGTAAGGCGTCAAAATCTCCAGGCATTCATTTACCCACCGTCGGTCACCGACCATTCACCACTGTCGTCCCTTTCATTTCGACTTCAAACGCTACTAAAGAGGGTCTCTCAAAACGCTACGATCAGGGAATTCGTCAATGAAGAGGACCACTATCTGGCAAAAACGAAGGCCGTTATTCGTTGCTTATTGAGCTGGAATTTGAAACCTTCACCGGAAAATTCAACGCGCCACGAAAGCGCTTAAGGAGCATTACCTCATGGAATTGAAACCACTATTCTTCGCAGCACTGATGTGGCTGCCCATCACCCAAGCGTCAGCGGACGCCCCGCCGCTGGACGGCCATTACTATCTGTACGGCGCAATGGAAATGGGTGCCGAGTTGCTATTGCGTAAGGACGGCACCTTTGACGCAGGTGTTTCGTATGGCAGTGCCGACGGTTTTGCCAAGGGAACATGGCAGGTGGAGAACGAAACACTGACGCTGAAAAGCGCGACCAAAGCCGCCTCCAACAGCGATTTGTCCGGCCTGTTTCAGGATCTGGAATTGGCCATCGAACCAAACTGTCTGGCGGTAGACTTCGGCAACGGCAAGGCTTGCTTCCGACGCAAGTAAGCGCGTTAAACAGCCACAAAAAATGGGCACTCGACCGCAATCGATGTGCCCATTTTTCTACTACGGTTCTCCCCACTATTCAGGGAGTTCGCCGCAATTAAGGATTGACGCTGTCTTTCAACGACTTGCCTGGCTTGAATGCAACAGTGTTGCTGGCCTTGATTTTCACCGGCTCACCGGTCTGCGGGTTTTTGCCGGTACGGGCGCCGCGGTGGCGTTGCAGGAAGGTGCCGAAGCCCACCAGCGTGACGCTGTCCTTGCGGTGCAGAGCGCCGGTGATTTCTTCGAGAACGGCGTTGAGCACGCGGTTGGCCTGTTCTTTGGTCAGATCTGCTTTTTCAGCGATTGCAGCGGCGAGTTCTGGTTTACGCATTAGTGAAGCCCCTTTGACGGTTTTTTGTTGTTATGTCCGTGCTGTTCTCGTTGGAACAGCGCCCAAGGCGCCGCAGGCTCTACGCTGCGGCAGACGGGAGTGAGAATGGCACGCGGATACGGGCGGCGCCAGTCTCCCCGCGACCTTTGTAGGGGCAAAAGCTGGGTGATTCCGACAGAACGACCGGTATTTACGCCAGCAGGGCCGGAAGCTGTTTGTTCAGGGCGAGTTTTTCCATCACCGCCGCACCGGTCAGGGCATAACCCAGCAACTGGCCGTCGGCGCCGTGGCACAGGGCCTTGATGTCGGCGCCCTGCCCCTCGACGGTCCAAACCCCTTCGCTACCCCGTGGCGGCGGCGATACCACCAATGGGCAGACCGGAGTTTTCACGGTGATCGGCATCGGGCCGTAGTTCACCGCCGTCGGGTTGCCTGCGAGGGTTTGTGCCAGCGCGCGCGCACAACTCATGAGGGGCATCACGTACAAAAGATTAAGCCCGTCGACCTCTGCGCAGTCACCCAAGGCATAGATATTGGCGTGGGACGTTTTCAGTTGTCGATCAACCACGACACCGCGATTGACCTGCACGCCGGCCGCCGCCGCCAGATCGATGCGAGGGCGCAGGCCAATGGCCGAAACCACCACGTCGCAGGGAATGACCTGACCGTCGGACAAATGCGCTTCCAGGCCGTCGGCGACCTTGTGCAGACGGGTCAGCACCGGGCCGAGGTGGAATTTTGCGCCAAGGCTTTCCAGCCCGGACTGCACCGCGGCTGCGGCCGCTGGATGCAGCAGCATCGGCATGACTTGCTCGCACGGCGCAACCAGTTGCACCTCGTAGCCACCGAGGATCAGATCGTTAGCGAATTCACAGCCGATCAGCCCGGCACCGAGCACCAGCACCCGACGCTTGCCAGCCGCTGCCGCGCGGAAACGTGCGTAGTCTTCGAGATCATTGATCGGGAACACCCGATCAGCGCCGTCGCCTTCGATCGGCACGCGTACGGTTTCTGCACCCCAGGCGAGGATCAGGTCGCGATATGCCACGGCTTCTTCGCCGATCCACAGGCGCTTGTGGCCCGCGTCGATGCCGCTGATGCGCGTGTGCGTACGCACCTCGGCCTTCAACTGCTCAGCCATCGCGCCTGGCTCGGCCATGCTCAGGCCATCGGCGTCCTTGTTCTTGCCGAAACCGGTGGAGAGCATCGGCTTGGAGTAGGAGCGACCGTCATCGGCGGTAATCAGCAGCAGCGGTGTTTCGCTGTCGAGCTTGCGAAACTCGCGGGCCAGGTTATAGCCCGCAAGCCCGGTGCCGATGATTACGACTGGTGCGCTCATGCCTTACTTCCTCAGTTTTTCTTAGTTGATTTCGATCATTTCGAAGTCCATCTTGCCAACGCCGCAGTCTGGGCACAGCCAGTCTTCCGGCACGTCCTGCCACAGGGTGCCCGGCGCGATGCCGTCATCCGGCCAGCCATCGGCTTCGTTATAGATCAGGCCACAGACCACACATTGCCACTTCTTCATTCAGGTACTTCCTCAGGATTCAGACTTTTGCCGGCGCGAATGGTCGATGGGTGTTGCGCTGCCATCCGGCTCAGGGCGTTTTGTACTGATGGTACCGGGCAGATGCAAGCCTGTTCGGCGCAACGGCGACCCGGATCAATCAATGTCGATGCTCGCCATGGTAAGCTCGCCGCCTCATTTGCGGCCAATAATGACTCATTGTGCAACAGACAAATTCCTCCCCGGCCCCGCTCTGGCTGCCCCAAAGCCGACTGACGCCCCTCCCCGACTCTTCGACCCTGGACTGGCTGTTCGACGAAGGTTCACTGACCCGTCGCCTGAGCCGTCTGTCCAACGATGGCTTCAGTGTCATGCCGCTGTTCGAAGGCTGGGATACCTTGCGCGACGATGAATGCGCCGCGCTGGACCTGGCAGAAGGCAGCGAAGGCTGGGTGCGCGAGGTGTATTTGCGCGGCCATGGCCAAGCGTGGGTATTCGCCCGCAGCGTGGCATCGCGCAGTGCATTGCAGGGCGATGGTTTGCACATGGATGAGTTGGGCAGCCGCTCGCTGGGCGAACTGCTGTTTTGCGATCAGGCCTTCCAGCGCCGCGCCATCGAAGTCTGTCACTACCCGGAACAATGGCTGCCGCAAGCCGCCAGGGCGCCCGAGCTGTGGGGGCGTCGTTCGCGTTTCGACCGTGGCGCGTTGAGCGTGCTGGTTGCGGAAATCTTCTTGCCGAGCCTGTGGGACGCCGCACGCGCCCATCCGGAGAACTGCTGATGTACCAGAGCCTGCTCAAGTCCCTGAACCGTTTGAACCCGCGTGCCTGGGATTTCATTCAGTTGACGCGCATGGACAAGCCGATCGGCATTTATCTGCTGCTGTGGCCCACCTTGTGGGCGTTGTGGATCGCAGGCAAAGGTTCGCCGTCGCTGGCCAACGTGGTGATTTTCGTCCTCGGTGTGGTACTGACCCGCGCCGGTGGCTGCGTGATCAACGACTGGGCCGATCGCAAGGTCGACGGCCACGTCAAACGCACCGCGCAACGGCCTCTGGCAGCCGGCAGGATCAGCTCAAAAGAGGCGCTGGTGTTCTTTGCGCTGCTGATGGGGGTGAGTTTCCTGCTGGTGTTGTGTACCAATGCCCCGACGATCTGGTTGTCGCTGGGCGGTCTGGCGCTGGCCTTCACCTATCCGTTCATGAAGCGCTACACCTATTACCCGCAAGTGGTACTGGGCGCGGCGTTTTCCTGGGGGATGCCGATGGCCTTCACCGCAGAGACCGGCGAGTTGCCAGCGGCGGCGTGGCTGCTGTGGATCGCCAATCTGTTATGGACGGTCGGTTACGACACCTATTACGCGATGACCGATCGCGATGACGACCTCAAGATTGGCGTGAAATCCACGGCGATTCTGTTTGGCGAGGCGGATCGGGTGATCATCCTGACCTTGCAGGCGCTGTCGCTGGGATGCCTGTTACTGGCCGGGTCGAAATTTGAGCTGGGGACCTGGTTTCAACTCGGTCTGCTGGTGGCCGCCGGCTGCTATGCGTGGGAGTTCTGGTACACCCGCAGCAAGGACCGGATGCGCTGCTTCCAGGCGTTTTTGCACAACCACTGGGCCGGGCTGGCGATTTTTGTCGGGATCGTGCTGGATTACGCGTTGCGTTGAGCCACAGACCCAGTGGGAGTGAGCCAGCTCGATAGCGGTGGATCAGTTCACAAATATTCTGACTGACACGACGCGTTCGCGAGCAGGCTCGATCCCACGGGGAATCGCGGTTATTTCTGCGATTCGCGAACGACGTGCCAGACGCTTTTCATCTTGTCGCCTGTCATGTCTCCAGGCTTCTCGTCCTTCATGAAGGTGTACAGCGGTTTGCCATCGTAGGCGTACTGCATCATGCCGTCATCGCGCTTGATGACACTCCATTTGCCGTCAGCCTTGGCGTCCGCCGGCGCCATCAATGGTGGCCAGTTCTTGGCGCAGTCGTCGTTGCACATCGACTTGCCGCCAGCGTCCTTGTCGAACGTGTAAAGCGTCATGCCTTTGTGGTCGACCATCATGCCGTCTTTCATCATGGCCGGATCGGCAGCCATCGCCAGTCCAGGCAGAGTCAGGGCGGCAGCCATCAGCAAAGCCTTGAAGGAAACAGTCATTTGAGTCATGGAAACCTTCTCTTGTGGTTGTCAGGATTCGGACTCAAAGCTTAGTTGAGGATCTGCACATTCGCCCCCGAGCTAAAATACTGTCACACGACTGCAATAATTCCGTTATCTAATGCGGCGCAAGACAGTTAAATGACAAGAGGATTAAGGCATGGTTGGCAGGAGCATTCTGATCGTCGACGACGAAGCGCCCATTCGCGAAATGATCGCCGTGGCGTTGGAAATGGCCGGCTATGACTGCCTCGAGGCAGAGAACTCGCAGCAGGCCCACGCCATCATCGTCGACCGCAAGCCGGACCTGATCCTGCTCGACTGGATGCTGCCCGGCACCTCCGGCATCGAATTGGCCCGACGTTTGAAGCGTGACGAGCTGACCGGGGACATCCCGATCATCATGCTCACCGCCAAGGGCGAAGAGGACAACAAGATCCAGGGTCTTGAAGTCGGCGCCGATGACTACATCACCAAACCGTTTTCCCCACGCGAGCTGGTTGCCCGCCTCAAGGCCGTGTTGCGCCGTGCCGGCCCAACCGATGGCGAAGCGCCAATCGAAGTCGGTGGCCTATTGCTCGACCCGATCAGCCACCGCGTGACCATCGACGGTAAACCGGCCGAGATGGGCCCGACCGAATACCGTCTGCTGCAATTCTTCATGACCCACCAGGAACGCGCCTACACTCGCGGCCAGTTACTGGATCAGGTCTGGGGCGGCAACGTCTATGTTGAAGAGCGTACGGTCGACGTGCACATCCGACGCCTGCGCAAGGCCCTCGGCGACGCCTACGAAAATCTGGTACAAACCGTGCGTGGCACCGGCTACCGGTTTTCCACAAAAGCATAAAAACAGCTGCAAGCTTCTAGCTACAAGCGGCAAGAAACAGCGAGCCGCTCTGACTTGTAGCTTGCAGCTTGAAACTTAAAGCTGCGGCTAAGGACGCCCCCGTGAATCAAAACTGGCATGGCACCCTGATTCGCCACATGCTGCTGCTGGTCACCGCCTGTCTGGTGATAGGCCTGATCACCGGCTATTACGGCTGGAGCCTCGCGGCGGGTCTGGGCATTTACCTGGCCTGGACACTCAAGCAATTGCTGCGCCTGCACGAGTGGTTGCGCCTGCACCAACCCGATGAAGCACCGCCCGATGGCTACGGTCTGTGGGGCGAAGTGTTCGACAGCATTTATCACCTGCAACGCCGCGACCAACGAGTGCGCGGGCGCCTGCAAGCGGTGATCGACCGGGTTCAGGAGTCCACCGCCGCGCTGAAAGACGCGGTCATCATGCTCGACAGCGACGGCAACCTCGAATGGTGGAACCGCGCCGCCGAAACCCTGCTCGGACTCAAAACCCCACAGGACAGTGGCCAACCGGTGACCAACCTGGTGCGCCATCCGCGCTTCAAGGAATACTTCGAGCAGGACGCTTACGCAGAGCCGCTGGAAATCCCCTCGCCGACCAACGATCGCGTGCGCATTCAGCTGTACCTCACGCGCTACGGCAACAATGAACACTTGATGCTGGTGCGCGACGTCACGCGCATTCATCAGCTGGAACAGATGCGCAAAGACTTCATCGCTAACGTCTCCCACGAATTGCGCACGCCGCTGACGGTGATCTGCGGCTATCTGGAAACCCTGCTCGACAACGTCGAAGAAGTGAACCCGCGCTGGAGCCGCGCCCTGCAGCAGATGCAACAACAGGGCGGGCGCATGCAGACGCTGCTAAACGACTTGTTGCTGCTGGCGAAGCTGGAAGCCACCGATTACCCGTCCGACAACCAACCGATACAGATCGACACGCTGTTGCAATCGATCACGAGCGACGCGCAGCAATTGTCCGGCTCGAAAAACCAGCGCATTACTCTGGAGGCCGACAGCAGCCTGTCGCTCAAAGGCAGCGAGGCGGAGCTGCGCAGCGCGTTTTCCAATCTGGTGTTCAACGCGGTGAAGTACACCCCGGCCGAGGGCAATATCCGCATTCGCTGGTGGGGCGACGATCAAGGTGCACACCTGAGCGTGCAGGATTCGGGGATCGGCATCGACAGCAAACACCTGCCGCGACTGACCGAACGCTTCTACCGTGTCGACTCCAGCCGCAACTCCAACACCGGCGGCACCGGGCTCGGTCTGGCCATCGTCAAACACGTGTTGTTGCGCCACCGCGCGCGCATGGAGATCAGCAGCGTGCCCGGCCACGGCAGCACATTCACCTGCCATTTCGCCCCGGCTCAGGTCGCTTACGCACGGGCGATCAGCGCCGCCGAGTGATACCGGCCGGCACGCGCCACTAGGCAATCGCCAAGTCAGCCGCTACATTGGCTGACTTGTGCCTGCCTTTCAGGCGCGGCTTTTATCTCTTTTGAATCACACGGAACCCGCAAAACTCCATCATGGACCCTTCCCCTGGCTTGTCCCTCGCATCAATATTCGCCGATTTCGGCATGATCCTTTTTGCTCTGATCCTGGTTTTGCTCAACGGCTTTTTCGTTGCGGCAGAATTCGCCATGGTCAAACTGCGCTCGACCCGGGTCGAGGCCATCGCTGACAAGAACGGCTGGCGCGGGCACATCCTGCGCACCGTACACAGCCAGCTCGATGCGTACCTCTCGGCGTGTCAGCTCGGTATCACCCTCGCCTCGCTTGGTCTGGGCTGGGTCGGTGAGCCCGCGTTTGCGCATATTCTCGAACCGCTGCTGAGCGCGGTCGGCGTGCAATCGCCGGAGATCATCAAAGGCGTGTCGTTCTTCACCGCGTTTTTCATCATTTCCTATCTGCACATCGTGATCGGTGAGCTGGCGCCCAAATCCTGGGCGATCCGCAAACCCGAACTGCTGTCGCTGTGGACGGCGGTGCCGCTGTACCTGTTCTACTGGGCGATGTACCCGGCGATCTACCTGCTCAACGCCAGCGCCAACGCGATTCTGCGTATCGCCGGCCAAGGTGAACCCGGCCCGCACCATGAACACCATTACAGCCGCGAAGAACTGAAACTGATCCTGCACTCCAGCCGTGGCCAGGACCCGAGCGATCAGGGCATGCGTGTTTTGGCCTCGGCAGTGGAGATGGGCGAACTGGAAGTGGTCGACTGGGCCAACTCCCGCGAAGACCTGATCACTCTGGAATTCAACGCGCCACTTAAAGAAATTCTGGCGATGTTCCGTCGCCACAAGTTCAGCCGTTATCCGGTGTACGACAGCGAGCGCCAGGAGTTCGTCGGCCTGCTGCACATCAAGGATCTGCTGCTGGAACTGGCGGCGCTGGATCACATTCCCGAATCGTTCAACCTGGCTGAGCTGACCCGCCCGCTGGAGCGCGTGTCGCGGCACATGCCGCTGTCGCAGCTGCTGGAGCAGTTCCGCAAGGGTGGCTCGCACTTCGCCGTGGTCGAGGAGGCTGATGGCAACATCATCGGCTACCTGACCATGGAAGACGTGCTGGAAGTGCTGGTCGGCGATATTCAGGACGAACACCGCAAGGCTGAACGCGGCATTCTTGCCTATCAGCCGGGCAAGCTGCTGGTGCGCGGCGACACGCCGTTGTTCAAGGTTGAACGCCTGCTGGGAATCGACCTGGACCACATCGAAGCCGAAACCCTCGCCGGCCTGGTTTATGAAACCCTGAAACGGGTGCCGGAAGAGGAAGAAGTGCTGGAAGTCGAAGGCTTGCGGATCATCATCAAGAAGATGAAAGGGCCGAAGATTGTGCTGGCGAAGGTGTTGATGCTGGGTTGATCGACGGATCCGGCACCGCGCCGATCGCTTCGCGAGCAGGCTCGCTCCCACCCTGAAATGCATTTCAAATGTGGGAGCGAGCCTACTCTCGAAGGCGCCAGGTCTGACACCGCGTTACTGCTTGCCCAACGCAAAGTTGGGCATCGCCCCCAGCGGCTGGTTGAACTGATACGGAATCGAGACCAGCCCCGCGCCGCTGTTGCGCTGCACCACAAAGTGCAGGTGCGGGCCACTGCTGTTGCCAGTGTTGCCCGACAGCGCCAACGGACTGCCCACCGTCACCCGCTGCCCTTCGCGCACACTCACCGAACCTTGCTTGAGATGCAGGTACACGCCCATCGTGCCGTCGTCATGCAGCACCCGCACGAAATTGCCGGACGCATCATTGCCGCGCCCACTCTGCGAATTCTCGGTCTTTACCACCACGCCGGCCCGCGCCGCGATGATCGGCGTGCCGACCGGCATGGCGATGTCCATCGCATATTTGTTCTTCGGCCCGTAGTGGCTGTATTGGCCGTTGGCACCCTGACTCAAGCGGAACGGCCCACCACGCCACGGCAGCGGATAACGGTAGCCCTGCGCCGTTCCGGCAGGATCGCCGAGGGAGTAGTGAAACTGCGGCGAATACACCAGTGGCTGGCCGCCGGACACCGCTCTGAGCAACGCCAACCGCGTATTGCTGCGCGCCGGCAGCACCCGGCGAATGGTTTGAGTCGGCGCGCCACGCACGTTGCTCAGCCCGGTAAACGCCAGCGCTATCTCAACCGGCGCATACAGGTCGTTGCGCACGAATACCACGTCGGCGCCTTTCTGTTTCTTGATGTCGAGGTAGACCTGGCGCTCGAGGCGCTCGACCATTCGGTCCTGAAACACGAACACCTTCGCACCTTTGCTCGGACGGTCGCTGTAAGAGACCACGCCGTTGGCATCGGTGGATTTGTAGATTGTCATCGCCACAGCCAGGTTGGAGGCCATGACCAAACCACAGAAAAACAGCAGTCGCGCGAGCATGGGCAAGAGTCTGTCGAAGTAAGGCCTGGGAAAGAGCCTAGCAGGTGAGACAGACCAGGGTAGTCGAGAGATGTTTCAAATTAGCCAGTCTGGAAAATGGACGCCGTAAGGGATGGCCCCTTCGCGAGCAGGCTCGCTCCCACATTTGGAATGCGATCCAAGGTGGGAGCGAGCCTGCTTGCGAAGACGGACCGTCAGGCGATAGAGATCACGCGCCAGGAACGAAGTGCTTCTGCGCCGTGCCGCGGGCGATCAGGCGGGAGATGTAGTCGAGTTTCTGCGCGTCCTGGTCGACGAAGCGGAACGTCAGTTGCAGCCATTCGCTGTCAGGTTTCTGCTCAAACGCAACGATGGCGTGCAGATAGCCATTGAGGCGAGCGATTTCGGCGTTGTCACCCTGCTCCAGATCGAGCACAGCGCTGTCGAGGATCTGCGGCAGGGTGTCGGTGCGTTTCACTACCAGCAGCGCTTCCTTGATGCTCAGGGCCTTGATCACACATTGCTGCGTGCCGCTCGGCAGGCGCAATTGGCCCTGGCCGCGACCGCTGGCAGGCGAGGACACAGCCGCAGGTGCCTTGACCGGCGGACTGTTGAGCAGGCCACGCGACGCGGCCGCCGCAGGCGCAGGCGCTGCGGCGACAGGCTTGGCAAACGGATTGACCGCCGCCGCAGCCGGGGCGCCGCCACCAATGACCGCTGCTTTGCCGCCGGTCAAGGCACTCAGGGAGTCGTTGCCGAATGCCGAGTTCATCTTGGTCGGTGCGCTGTTCATCAGGGTGTCGAGCTTGCCGACCTTGTTCAGTGCCTGCTTGACCTTGGTCAGCAGTTGTTCGTTGGTGAACGGCTTGCTGACATAGCCGGAAACGCCGGCCTGAATCGCCTGCACGACGTTTTCCTTGTCGCCACGGCTGGTGACCATGACAAACGGCATGGTCTTGAGATTGTCCTGCTCGCGGCACCAGGTCAGCAGTTCCAGACCCGACATTTCCGGCATTTCCCAATCGCACAGAACCAGGTCGAAGGCTTCACGGGCCAGCATGGCCTGGGCCTTTTTGCCGTTGATGGCGTCCTCGGTGCGGATCCCCGGGAAATAATTACGCAGGCACTTTTTCACCAGGTCACGAATGAACGAAGCATCGTCCACAACCAACACACTGATCTTGCTCATCCAACACCCCTATTAAAATCCCGGCAAGCATAACGCTGGCTGATGGCACATTGCCAAAACTCTTCAGTCACGCCGGGACTTTTCGTTCGCGGGTGCTGCTTTTTAATTCGATTGATTCAAAAGCACCGGAAACAAAAACGCCCGGCCAAAGGGCCGGGCGCTTTTCTCAGGCAATCTTACTTATCGTCAGCAACGCCCGGAACATTAGCGGTTTCGCCGCTTGTGCCCTGAACTTCTTCCTTCATGCGCTTGAGGCCCATGTGGCGCACGTCGGTACCGCGCACCAGATAGATCACCAACTCGGAGATATTGCGCGCGTGGTCGCCGATGCGCTCCAGCGAACGCAGCACCCAGATGATGCTCAAGACGCGCGAGATAGAGCGCGGGTCTTCCATCATGTAGGTCGCCAGTTCACGCAGGGCGGTCTTGTACTCGCGGTCGATGATTTTGTCGTATTGCGCCACCGACAAGGCCAGATCGGCGTCGAAACGGGCAAACGCGTCCAACGCATCGCGGACCATGTTGCGCACCTGGTCGCCGATGTGGCGAACCTCGACGTAACCGCGCGGGGCTTCGCCTTCTTCGCACAACTGGATAGCGCGGCGGGCGATCTTGGTAGCTTCGTCGCCGATGCGTTCCAGGTCGATCACGGACTTGGAGATGCTGATGATCAGACGCAGGTCGGACGCCGCCGGCTGACGACGGGCCAGAATGCGCAGGCATTCTTCGTCGATGTTGCGTTCCATCTGGTTGATCTGGTCGTCAATCTCGCGCACCTGCTGAGCCAGGCCGGAGTCGGCCTCGATCAATGCCGTGACCGCGTCGTTGACCTGCTTCTCGACCAGCCCGCCCATAGCCAGGAGGTGGCTGCGCACTTCCTCAAGCTCGGCGTTGAACTGCGCGGAAATGTGATGGGTAAGGCCTTCTTTAGAAATCATTGTTCGCTCCGCGAAAGTTGCAAGCTTCAAGCTGCAAGCTGCAAGCTTCAAGCAGTTATGTATAAGTCCTGATATCGCACCGCATCTTTCTTGCCGCCTGAAGCTTGCGGCTTGCAGCTGTACGACTAGCCATACCGCCCCGTGATGTAGTCTTCGGTCTGCTTCTTGGCCGGATTGGTGAACAGCGTATCGGTATCGCCAAATTCCACCAGTTTGCCCATGTACATGAACGCCGTGTAGTCGGACACCCGCGCGGCTTGCTGCATGTTGTGGGTCACGATGACGATGGTGAACTTGGACTTCAGTTCGTAGATCAGCTCTTCGACTTTCAGCGTCGAGATCGGGTCGAGTGCCGAGCACGGTTCGTCGAGCAGCAGGACTTCCGGTTCAACCGCGATGGTGCGAGCGATCACCAGACGTTGCTGCTGACCACCGGACAGGCCGAGTGCCGACTCGTGCAGACGATCTTTTACTTCGTCCCACAGCGCCGCGCCTTTGAGGGCCCACTCAACGGCTTCGTCGAGGATGCGCTTCTTGTTGATGCCCTGGATGCGCAGACCGTAAACCACGTTTTCGTAGATGGTTTTCGGGAACGGGTTCGGCTTCTGGAACACCATGCCGACGCGACGACGCAGTTCGGCCACATCTTCGCCCTTGCGATAGATGTTGTTGCCGTACAGGTTGATCGCGCCTTCGACACGGCAGCCGTCAACCAGGTCGTTCATGCGGTTGAAAGTCCGTAGCAGCGTGGATTTGCCGCAGCCGGACGGGCCGATGAACGCGGTCACGCGCTGTTTCGGAATATTCATACTGACGTCGAACAGCGCTTGCTTCTCGCCGTAGTACAGGCTCAGGCCCGGCACTTCGATGGCAACGGTTTCCTGCTCGAGGTTCAGGCTCTGCTTGTCGCGGCCCAGGGCAGACATGTTAATGCCGTGGGTATGCGTTTCGTGCTGCATGGGTCTCACTCCGTTCGTAGCTGCAAGCTTCTGGCTGCAAGCTGCAAGTTTGAGCAAAAGCGGCTTGTAGCTTGCCGCTTGTGGCTAATGGCTTTAGCTATCCAGTGCTTTGTATTTTTCACGCAGGTGGTTACGGATATACACCGCCGACAGGTTCAACGTCGCGATCACCAACACCAGCAACAGCGCCGTGGCATATACCAGCGGGCGTGCCGCTTCGACGTTCGGGCTCTGGAAGCCGACGTCATAGATATGGAAGCCCAGGTGCATGATCTTCTGGTCCAGGTGCAGGTACGGATAGTTGCCATCCACCGGCAGCGAAGGCGCCAGTTTCACCACACCCACCAGCATCAGCGGCGCCACTTCACCGGCGGCACGGGCCACCGCGAGGATCATGCCGGTCATCATCGCCGGACTGGCCATCGGGATGACGATCTTCCACAAGGTTTCAGCCTTGGTGGCGCCGAGGGCCAACGAGCCTTCACGCACGGTGCGAGGAATCCGCGCCAGACCTTCTTCAGTGGCCACGATCACCACTGGCACCGCCAGCAGCGCCAGCGTCAGCGAAGCCCAGAGCAGACCCGGCGTACCGAAGGTCGGTGCCGGCAACGCTTCCGGGAAGAACAAGCGGTCAACCGAACCACCCAACACGTAAACGAAAAAGCCCAGGCCAAACACGCCGTAAACGATTGCCGGAACACCCGCGAGGTTGTTCACCGCGATCCGGATGATCCGCGTCAGGGTGTTCTGCTTGGCGTATTCACGCAGGTACACCGCCGCCAGCACGCCGAACGGAGTCACGATCATCGCCATGATCAGCGTCATCATCACGGTGCCGAAAATCGCCGGGAAGATCCCGCCCTCGGTGTTCGCTTCACGCGGGTCGTCCGACAGGAACTCCCAGATCTTGCTGAAGTAGAAACCGACCTTGGTCAGAGTGCTCATCGCGTTCGGCTGGTAGGCGTGAACCACTTTGCCCAGATCGATTTGAATCTCTTTGCCGTTGGCATCGCGAGCGGTCAAAGCGTCGCGGTTGAACTGCGCATGCAGGTCAGCCAGACGCGCTTCGATGTCTTGATAGCGGGCATTGAGTTCGGCACGCTCGGATTCCATGTCGGCTTGCGCGGCGGCGTCGAACTTACCTTCAAGCTCCAGTTTGCGACTGTGCAGACGGATGCGCTCCAGCCCTGCGTTGATCGCGCCGATGTCGGATTTTTCCAGCGATTTCAGTTGCGCGGCCAGACCATTGACGCGGTCGATCCGCGCTTGCAGTTCAGGCCAGGCCGCTTCACCTTCAGCGATGACCTTGCCGTCCTGTTTGACGTTGACCAGGTAGCCGTAGAAATTGCCCCACTCGCGACGTTCGATCGCCATCAGCTCCGGCGGCGTCTTCTGGTTGGTCAGCCACTCGCCGACGATCCAGGTGAAGTCGTTGCCGTTCAGGTCACGGTTGCCGACTTTGATCAGCTCGCGCGTCATGAATTCCGGGCCAGCGTCCGGCACCGGCAAACCGGCGCTCTTCAGACGGGCGCGGGGCACTTCTTCTTTCTGCACCACTTCGCCGACCACAAGGTGCTGGGCCTGGCCCGGCACGTCGTAGCTGGCGTGGATCAGATCCGCCGGCCAGAAGTGACCCAGACCGCGCACGGCAATCACCGCCAGCAGGCCAATGGTCATGATGACCGCGATGGACACCGCGCCACCGCTGATCCAGACGCCTGGGGCGCCGCTCTTGAACCATCCTTTCAGGGAGTTCTGTTTCACAGACTTCTACCTTTGCTTAAAGCGACGAGTATTTCTTGCGCAGACGCTGACGAATCAGTTCTGCCAGGGTGTTCATGACGAAGGTGAACAACAGCAGCACCAGCGCCGAGAGGAACAGCACGCGGTAGTGGCTGCCGCCGACTTCCGACTCGGGCATTTCCACCGCGACGTTGGCAGCCAGGGTGCGCAGGCCTTCGAACAGGTTCATTTCCATGACCGGGGTGTTACCGGTGGCCATCAGCACGATCATCGTTTCACCGACCGCACGGCCCATGCCGATCATCAGTGCCGAGAAGATGCCCGGGCTGGCGGTGAGGATCACCACGCGGGTCATGGTCTGCCACGGCGTGGCACCGAGGGCCAGCGAGCCGAGGGTCAGACCACGGGGCACGCTGAACACGGCGTCTTCGGCGATCGAGTAGATGTTCGGGATCACCGCAAAACCCATGGCCAGACCAACTACCAGAGCGTTGCGCTGGTCGTAGGTGATGCCCAGATCGTGGGAGATCCACATGCGCATGTCGCCGCCGAAGAACCAGTTCTCCATGAACGGGCTCATGTACAGCGACAGCCAGCCCACAAACAGGATCACCGGAATCAGCAACGCACTTTCCCAGCCATCCGGAACTCTCAGGCGGATCGACTCAGGTAGACGGCTGAAGGTGAAACCGGCCACCAGAATGCCGATCGGCAGCAACATCAGCAGGCTGAAGATGCCCGGCAAATGTCCTTCTACATAAGGCGCGAGGAACAGACCGGCGAAGAAACCGAGGATCACCGTCGGCATCGCTTCCATCAGCTCGATGACCGGTTTGACCTTGCGGCGCATGCCCGGCGCCATGAAGTACGCGGTGTAGATCGCGGCGGCAACAGCCAGCGGCGCAGCCAGCAGCATCGCGTAGAACGCGGCTTTCAGGGTGCCGAAGGTCAGTGGCGACAGGCTCAGTTTCGGTTCGAAATCGGTGTTGGCCGCAGTCGATTGCCAGACGTATTTAGGCTCGTCGTAGTTCTCGTACCAGACCTTGCTCCACAGCGCGCTCCAGGACACTTCCGGGTGCGGGTTGTCGAGCAGCAGCGGTTGCAGCTTGCCGCCGGCTTCGACGATGACGCGGTTGGCGCGTGGCGACAGACCGAACAGGCCCTGGCCTTCAACAACCTGATCGACCAGCAAGGTACGGTGCGCGGTGCTGTGGAACACGCCGAGCTTGCCGTCGGCATCCAGCGCGAGGAAGCCTTTGCGGCGCTCTTCGGCGGTGATCTCAATGATTGGCGCCTTGCCCATCTGGAACGTACGAATCTGCTTCAGGCGCTGCTCGCCATCGGGGTCGCGGGCCATGAACCACTGGGCCAGACCACCTTTGGAGTCACCGACGATCAGCGAGATACCGCCGACCAGTTGCGTGGTCGCGGTGACTTCAGCGTCAGCGTTTTCGAGCAATTTATAGCGACCGTTGAGGCTCTTGTCGCGCAGGCTGAACACGTCGGCCTGGGCACGACCGTTGACCACATACAGCCACTGCTGGCGCGGGTCGACGAAGATGTTTTTCACCGGCTCGGTCATCTGCGGCAGATCAATACGCTTCTGCTCGTTGGTGACTTCGCCAGTCATCATGTTTTCTTCGCTGGTCAGCGACAAAACATTGAGTTGCGAACCGGTCGAGCCCACCAGCATCAGGGTCGAATCAGTGGCATTGAGGCTGACGTGCTCCAGCGCACCGCCGCTTTCGTTCAACGTGATCGGCGTGTTGCCGTACGGATACTCGATAGCCGGGCTGATGGTTTTCTTGCTGTCGGGGTAGCTGACTTTATAGGTGTGTCGGAACACCAGTGCCTGACCGTTGGACAAGCCTACGGCCACGAGCGGATGACCTGGCTGGTCTTTACCAATGGAGGTCACGGTTGCGCCTGCCGGCAACGGCAGATCGACGCGACTCAGTTCAGCACCACTGTCGATATCGAAGAACAGCGCCTGGCCCTTGTCGGAAACGCGCATGGCCACCTGATTCTGTTCTTCGAGCGAAATCATCAGCGGCTTGCCGGCGTCCTGCATCCAGGCCGGGGTGATGGCATCATTCACGGTCAGATCGGCACCCTTGAACAGCGGCGCGACGACGTAGGCGAGGAAGAAAAAGATCAGGGTGATGGCTACCAGCACCGCCAGGCCGCCAACGAGGACGTACCAGCGGGTGAAGCGATCCTTGAGCGCGCGAATGCGGCGCTTGCGTTGCAGCTCAGGCGTATTGAAGTCAATGCGCTTGGGAGGATTTGTAGTCATGTTGGAATTGGCCAGATCATTCATGCGCTCACCCTAGCGATCCTGTATGACAGAAAGATGACAATGCAGTGACGCAGCAAATCCACCGCCAACAGAGCTGGCAGAGGATCGAAAATTTGAGAGGTGTATAAAAGGCCGGTCTGCGGGCAGATCCGGCCTTTCACCTGAGTCCGAAGGGGTTCACCTCGGACTCAATTTGTTACTTCTTGGCGACAGCGCCGCCTTCTTGCAGACCCAGGTCAGCCAGTGCTTTTGCAGCAACCTTGGCCGGCAGTGGGATGTAGCCGTCTTTCACAACCACTTCCTGACCCTGTTTGGACAGAATCAGTTTCACGAACTCGGCTTCCAGCGGGGCCAGAGGCTTGTTCGGGGCCTTGTTGACGTAAACGTAGAGGAAGCGCGACAGCGGGTACTTGCCGTTCAGGGCGTTTTCTTCGGTGTCTTCGATGAAATCGGTGCTGCCTTTCTTGGCCAGAGCTACCGTTTTCACGCTTGCGGTTTTGTAGCCGATGCCCGAGTAACCAACGCCGTTCAGCGAGGAGCTGATCGACTGCACGACCGAAGCCGAACCTGGTTGTTCGTTGACGTTTGGCTTGAAGTCGCCTTTGCACAAGGCTTCTTCTTTGAAGTAGCCATAGGTGCCCGATACCGAGTTACGACCGAACAGCTGAACCGGCTTGTTGGCCAGGTCGCCAGTCACACCCAGGTCACCCCAGGTTTTCACGTCGGTTTTAGCACCGCACAGGCGAGTGGACGAGAAGATCGCGTCGACTTGCTCCATGGTCAGACCCTTGATCGGGTTGTCCTTGTGTACGAATACAGCCAGGGCGTCCACGGCAACCGGGATAGCGGTTGGCTTGTAGCCATATTTGGTTTCGAAGGCTTGCAGCTCGTTATCCTTCATCTTGCGGCTCATCGGGCCCAGGTTAGCGGTGCCTTCAGTCAGCGCAGGTGGCGCGGTCGAAGAACCGGCGGCCTGAATCTGGATGTTTACGTTCGGGTATTCTTTTTTGTAGTTCTCAGCCCACAGGGTCATGAGGTTGGCCAGGGTATCGGAGCCGACGCTGGACAGGTTGCCCGACACACCGGTGGTCTTGGTGTAGCTCGGGATAGCAGGGTCAACAGCGGCAACCGCGTTGGCAGTCGCAACGCCAGCAGCGACAAAAGTCATTGCCGCCATCAAACGCTTCAGTTTCATGCCTTACTCCTAGCAGATAGGGTGTGTTAAGTCGGGGCCAAGTATCAGCAGGCCGTGTGAACACTCTATGGCTGAAATATGACAATTGGATGAAAGGCCAGCATTCGGGTTTTAAAAGATGATTCGAGGCGCCCATTCGCGAGCAGGCTCGCTCCCACACCGGGAACGCATTCCAAGTGTGGGAGCGAGCCTGCTCGCGAAAGGGTCGTGACTACCGAGGAGATTTCGGATCAGCGCCCCTTCTTCCAGAGCCACGCCCCCACCAGGATTCCCACCGCGCAGAGCACCGCCACATAGTAGGCAGGCCCCATCGGGCTTTCTTTCAGCAGCAGGCTGACGATCATCGGCGTCAGGCCACCGAAGATTGCGTACGCCACGTTGTAGGAAAACGACAAGCCACTGAAGCGCACCACCGGCGGGAACGCCTTGACCATCACATACGGTACCGCACCGATGGTGCCGACCAGCAAACCGGTCAGGGCATACAGCGGGAACAGCCAGTTCGGGTGATCGGCAAGGCTGTGATAGAAGGTCCAGGAGCTGATCAGCAGGCCCAGGCAACCGAACACGAATACGCGCCCGGCGCCAAAGCGATCCGCCAGCGCGCCGGCAATGATGCAGCCAAAACTCAGAAATACGATCGCCAGGCTGTTGGATTGCAGCGCGGTGGTTGGCGAGAAGTGATAGACCGTTTGCAGCACGGTCGGGGTCATCAGGATCACCACAACGATGCCGGCAGACAGCAGCCAGGTCAGCAGCATCGAGATCGCGATCGCCCCGCGATGATCACGCAGCACCGCGCGCAGCGGCACTTCTTCGGCCAGCGCCTTGCGCAGTTGCAGCTCGGCAAATACCGGGGTCTCGTGCAGCCAGCGGCGCAGGTAAACCGAAAACAGGCCAAACACGCCGCCGAGCAGGAACGGAATCCGCCAGGCGTAATCGGAAACTTCGGTCGGCGTATAGAGGCTGTTGATCGCCGTGGCGACCAGCGAGCCGAGCAGGATACCGGCGGTCAGGCCGCTGGTGAGGGTGCCACAGGCGTAACCCATATGCTTTTGCGGCACGTGTTCGGAAACAAAGACCCACGCCCCCGGCACTTCACCGCCAATCGCCGCGCCTTGAATCACGCGCATCAATAGAAGAAGGATCGGCGCCCACATGCCGATCTGCGCATACGTCGGCAGCAAACCCATGATCAGGGTCGGCACGGCCATCATGAAGATGCTCAGGGTGAACATCTTTTTGCGCCCCAGCAGATCGCCGAAGTGCGCCATTACAATGCCGCCCAGCGGACGCGCGAGATAACCGGCGGCGAAGATGCCGAAGGTCTGCATCATGCGCAGCCACTCAGGCATGTCGGCCGGGAAGAACAGTTTGCCGACTACGGTGGCGAAGAATACGAAGATGATGAAATCGTAGAATTCCAGCGCGCCCCCCAGGGCGGACAGCGACAGGGTCTTGTAGTCATTGCGGGTCAACGGTCGTGCGGGTTGCTCGGGCTGCGCGAGGCTCGAAGGCGCTGTGGTCATGGCAAGGGCTTCTCTTATAGTCGGATCTGCCGCCACAACAACGCTGGCGGTGGCTTGGGCAGGTTCGGCACCATAGCAAATTGTTCGAAAAAGCACATAGAGCCGCGTATTTGACAGTCGAAATCAGAACCGGACGGTCGTCGTGGAGTCTACCGACCGATATACTCGCAACCTTGCCCCGGTTTGTAGGGGGTTGCTGTGCGAAAACGTTGTTGGCCCGCCCTTTGATCGGCGCAGCCGGTTTCGCAGAGTTTCTCCTTAGGCGCCTTATGGAAAACGTGACGAACGTAGTATGTTCGGTGCTGAATCGTTTTTCCCGAAGACGGCTACCACCAGCAGCACTAACAAAGAGTCACGGGTCAGAGGCCCCTCGGCATGATAGAACTCGAACAAGAAGATCCGATCCCACAGGGCGACCTGGCCCTGCAAATCACCGCGCTTCCACGCGAAACCAATGGCTTTGGCGATATTTTCGGCGGCTGGCTGGTAGCGCAGATGGATTTGGCCGGCACCGCGATGGCCAGCCGCGTCGCCGGTGGCCGCGTGGCCACTGTCGCCATTGATCGCATGGCGTTTCTGGTGCCTGTGGCGGTCGGAGCGCAATTGTCCTTTTACACCCAGACCCTGGAAATCGGTCGCAGCTCGATCCAGATGATGGTCGAGGTGTGGAGCGACGATCCGTTGTCCAGCGAGTGGCGTAAGGTGACCGAAGCGGTATTCGTCTTCGTCGCCATCGACGGCAGTGGCCGCACTCGTTCGGTGCCACCACGCGCACGTTAAACCTCACGGCCGTTTGACGGTCGATAGTCGTCCCAAGTGTCTGATCGAGAGCTGTCCCATGACCACGCCCAACGTTGAAGCCGTGAAACTGGATGAACTGAACTGCTGGCGCATTCGCCACGGTCAGGCTGAAGTGTTGGTCGCCCAGCAAGGCGCGCACATCCTCAGTTACCAGATCGACGGCCAGCCGCCGATCATCTGGCTCAACGACAAGGCCACGTTCAAGACCGGCAAGAGCATCCGTGCCGGCGTGCCGGTGTGCTGGCCGTGGTTCGGCAAGTTCGAACGCAATCCGCAGAGCGTGCAGGCGATGTACACCGGTGAGCAACCGGCCCCTGCGCACGGTCTGGTGCGTGCGATGGATTGGGAGCTGGGCGGCATCGAAGCCGAGAGCAACGGGATCAAGGTCGAGTTCAAATTGCCCTATCCCGAAGGCGGCCTGCCGGGTTGGCCGCATCAGGTGGATCTGACCCTGACGCTGCGTCTGTCGGATGAGCTGCAATTCAGCCTGACCAGCCATAACCGTGGCAGTGACTCCGTCAGCCTGAGTCAGGCGCTGCATACTTACTTTGCTGTCAGCGACGTACGCAATGTGCATGTCGACGGCGTGAAGGGCTTGGATTACATCGAGACGCTGGACGACTGGAAGACCCACAGCCAGCAAGGCGATCTGCATTTTGCCGGGGAAACCGACCGCATCTACCTCGATACGCCGCCGCAACTGAGCATCGTCGACTCGACGTGGGAACGGCGCATCGTGCTGACCTCTACCGGCTCGCGGACGGCCGTGATCTGGAACCCCTGGATCGACCGCGCTGCGGCGCTCAGCGATATGGATAACGATGGCTGGCAGCGCATGCTGTGCATCGAGACGGCGAATGTGATGAGTGATGTGGTGACTCTGGCACCGGGTGCGAGCCATACGATGGGCGTCAGCGTCGCCAGCAAAGCGCTCTAATCAGCAGCACAATACAAAATGCGGGAGCGAGCCTGCTCGCGAAGGCGTGGTATCAGTCAACATTCAAATGCCTGACACACCGCTTTCGCGAGCAGGCTCGCTCCCACAGTTGTTTCGTGGTGTCAGAGATCAGATTCCTGCACCACCCGCACCTTGTCCGCCTCCAGCGCATAGGCCGCATCGGCCAGGTCATTGCTGACCTTCTCGACCTTCAGCGTGCCGCTCACCCACAGCGGCGTATAGATGTCGTCCAGCTTCAAACCCTTCGGATACCGCACCAGCACCAGTTGGTTCGGCGGCGGTGGCGGCACGTGGATGCACGCGCCCGGGTACGGCACGAGGAAGAACAGCGTGCTGCGGCCCTTGGCGTCGGATTCCAGCGGCACCGGATAACCACCGATGCGGATGTGCTTGTCGTTCATCGACGCTACGGTTTTGGTCGAGTACATGACCGCCGGCAGACCTTTGGCCTGCTTCATCCCCCCCTTCTCGGTGAAGGTGCCGGTGGCTTCCGGGGAGTTGTGGTCGATTTCAGGCATGGCCTCGAGGGCCTTTTGATCCGACTTGGGCATCAGTTCGAGCCAATCGGTTTCCGGCAGTTCGCTGGCGTGGGCCAGACCGCTGCCCAGCAAGAGGAGAGTCAACAGGAGACGGCGCATGAAGGAGCTCGGTAAAAAAAGGAAGTTGAAACGCCGAGCATTCTAGCCCTCCCCGCCGCGATGGCGGAGAGGACTTTGTCGCTTTGAATCAGTTCTTTTTGATCAGGCCGTAGATCACCAGCAACACGACTGCGCCAACCAGCGCGCCGAGGAAGCCTGCGCCCTCGCCCGCCTGATAAATGCCCAGAGCCTGGCCGCCATAGGTGGCCGCCAGCGAACCGCCGATACCGAGCAGGATGGTCATGATCCAGCCCATGCTGTCATCGCCCGGTTTCAGGAACCGAGCCAGCAGGCCGACGATCAAGCCGATAAAGATGGTTCCGATAATTCCCATGGCATTTCCCTCTGATTTGGTAGATATGCCAAAGCCTAGACAGACTTTGGCATCCTGCCATGAGAGAACGGCGGCCCCTGAATGGTTCCGTCGCTGCCACATGAAACTCTTTTACTCGGCGATCAGCGCTTCGACCTTGAGGATCTGCGCTTCAAGCGTGGCCTTGTCGGCGCAGCGCAGGTTGGCGTGACCGACCTTGCGCCCGGCCTTGAAGGCCTTGCCGTAGTGGTGCAGATGGCAGCCTTCGATGGCGATGACTTTCTCAACCGGCGGGACAACGCCGATAAAGTTGAGCATCGCGCTCTCGCCGACCTTGGCCGTCGAACCCAGCGGCAGACCGGCAACGGCACGCAGGTGGTTTTCGAACTGGCTGCACTCGGCGCCTTCGGTGGTCCAGTGCCCGGAGTTGTGCACGCGTGGGGCGATTTCGTTGGCCTTGAGGCCACCGTCGACTTCAAAGAACTCGAACGCCATCACACCGACGTAATCAAGCTGCTTGAGCACACGGCTGGAATAATCTTCGGCCAACGCCTGCAACGGGTGATCAGTGCTGGCGATCGACAACTTGAGGATGCCGCTGTCGTGGGTGTTGTGCACCAGCGGGTAGAACTTCGTTTCGCCATCGCGGGCACGCACGGCGATCAGCGAGACTTCACCGGTGAACGGCACGAAGCCCTCCAGCAAGCAGGCAACGCTGCCGAGTTCGGCAAAAGTGCCGACCACGTCTTCAGGTTTGCGCAGGACTTTCTGACCCTTGCCGTCGTAACCCAGCGTGCGGGTTTTCAGCACGGCCGGCAGACCGATTGCAGCCACGGCAGCATCCAGATCGGCTTGTGACTGAATGTCGGCAAAGGCTGGGGTCGGGATCCCCAGATCCTTGAACATGCTCTTTTCGAACCAGCGATCACGCGCGATGCGCAGGGCTTCGGCGCTTGGATAGACCGGCACGAATTGCGAGAGGAACGCTACGGTTTCAGCCGGGACGCTTTCGAATTCGAAGGTCACCAGATCGACTTCATCGGCCAATTGGCGCAGATGGTCCTGATCGCCGTAATCGGCCCGCAGGTGTTCGCCCAGCGCAGCGGCGCAAGCGTCCGGCGCAGGATCGAGGAAAGCGAAGTTCATGCCCAGCGGAGTGCCCGCCAAGGCCAACATGCGACCCAACTGGCCGCCACCGATTACACCGATCTTCATCTCAACAACCTCAGGCAATACGTGGGTCTGGATTGTCCAGGACGCTGTCTGTCTGCTCGGCACGGAAGGTTTTCAGCACCGCGTGGAATTGCGGATGCTTGGCGCCAAGGATACTCGCCGAGAGCAGAGCTGCGTTGATCGCGCCAGCCTTGCCGATGGCCAGGGTGGCGACCGGAATGCCGGCCGGCATTTGCACGATCGACAGCAGTGAATCGACGCCCGAGAGCATTGCCGACTGCACGGGAACGCCCAGCACCGGCAGGTGGGTCTTGGCCGCACACATGCCCGGCAAGTGAGCTGCGCCACCAGCACCGGCGATAATCACCTCGATGCCTCGGCCTTCAGCCTCTTCGGCGTACTGGAACAGCAGATCCGGGGTACGGTGTGCAGAAACCACCTTGACCTCGTACGGGATGCCGAGCTTTTCCAGCATATCGGCGGTGTGGCTAAGGGTGGACCAATCGGACTTGGAGCCCATGATCACGCCAACCAGTGCACTCATCGTCGCGCCTCTTCTCTCTGGGCGCCCGCAGGCGCGTCAAAAACAACAAGCCACGCAGGTTGCGTGGCTTGATTGTACGAAAAATGGCCGGTCGTACCGGCCAAAGGCCGCGCAGTATACCGCAAAGAAAGCAATAAACAGCCCCCTGCACGACCATCTGTCATCTGCCGCAAAAGCCCGGTTTTATTGACTTGAAGGTCAGTCCAGAAACACCGCAAATCCCTTGTGGGAGCTGGCTTGCCAGCGATGACGTCGTGTCAGCAAACATTGAGGGAGACTGGCCAACCAGCAATCGCTGGCAAGCCAGCTCCCACAGGGTTATTCGATGGGTTCAGGTGTTTTGTGCGGCGCCACCTTCTAGCTTGCGCCACAGCAGACGGACGTTGGCCTTGCGCACCAGTGCGCAGCGGTACAGACGAATCTCCAGTGGCACATGCCATTGCGGGCCGCCGCACACAACGAGTTCACCGCGTGCCAGTTCCGCACGCACACTCAGTTGTGGCACCCAGGCAATGCCGAGGCCTTCCAGCGCCATGCTTTTCAGGCTGTCGGCCATGGCGGTTTCATAAATGGTGGTAAACCGCAGCTGACGCTGGCGCAGCAAACCGTTCACTGAGCGTCCGAGAAAAGCCCCGGCGCTGTAGGCGAGCAGCGGCACGCTGGCTTCGCCTTCCAGATCGAACAGCGGTTTGCCATCGGCATCCGCCGCGCACACCGGCAACATTTCGGTCTGGCCCAAATGCAGCGACGGGAAAATCTCCGGGTCCATCTGCATCGCCGCGTCCGGGTCATAGAACGCCAGCATCAGATCGCAACCACCCTCGCGCAACGCATGCACGGCGTCACCGACGTTGGTCGCCACCAACCGAGTGGCAATATTCAGTCCTTCATTACGCAGTTGCGCGATCCAGCGCGGGAAGAAACCAAGCGCCAAGGAGTGAGCGGCGGCCACCTGCATCACCTCGCCCTGCCCGCCTTCCAGATGATGCAGGTGACGCAACACTTCGCCGAGCTGCTCAACCACGGTGCGCGCGGTCACCAGAAACAATTGCCCCGCCGCCGTCAGTTCGATCGGCGTGCGCGATCGATTGACCAAAGTCAGCCCCAGCGCCGCTTCGAGGCTGCGGATCCGCCGGCTGAATGCCGGCTGAGTCACGAAACGTCGTTCGGCGGCCTGCGAGAAGCTGCGGGTGGCGGCCAGAGCACTGAAGTCCTCGAGCCATTTGCTTTCCAGATTCATCACGTCCTCCCGGACACGCACCAAAACAGGTCACACGTCTGCCGCGCACGCGGCGTCACACGGGCATTATGCCGAATGTGCATAGGCCAGTGCTTAACAGCATTGGCCCAAATTTCCCCACAAGCCTAGCATTCGCAGCGTTCCGGCACAGACCGGGTCCATATCGAGATGATTTCTATCATGTCCTCCGCTGCATCTTTCCGCACAGAAAACGACCTGCTTGGCGCCCTCGAAGTACCGGCTCAAGCGTATTACGGCATCCAGACCCTGCGAGCGGTGAACAACTTCCGCCTCTCGGGCGTTCCGATTTCGCATTACCCGAAACTGGTTGTGGGTCTGGCGATGGTCAAACAGGCCGCCGCTGACGCCAACCGTGAATTGGGTCACCTGAGCGAAGCCAAGCACGCTGCCATCAGCGAAGCCTGTGCACGATTGATCCGCGGTGATTTCCACGAAGAATTCGTGGTCGACATGATTCAGGGTGGCGCCGGTACCTCCACCAACATGAACGCCAACGAAGTGATCGCCAACATTGCTCTGGAAGCAATGGGTCACCAGAAAGGCGAGTACCAGTACCTGCACCCGAACGACGACGTGAACATGGCGCAGTCGACCAACGACGCCTACCCGACGGCCATCCGCCTGGGTCTGCTGTTGGGTCACGACACCCTGCTCGCCAGCCTCGACAGCCTGATTCAGGCATTTGCGGCCAAAGGCAAAGAATTCGATCACGTCCTGAAGATGGGCCGTACCCAACTGCAAGACGCCGTACCGATGACCCTCGGCCAGGAATTCCGTGCTTTCGCCACCACCATGGGCGAAGACCTGGCCCGTCTGAAGACGCTGGCCCCGGAACTGCTGACTGAAGTGAACCTGGGCGGCACCGCGATCGGCACTGGCATCAACGCCGACCCGCGTTATCAGGCGCTGGCTGTACAGCGTCTGGCGCTGATCAGCGGCCAACCGCTGGTGCCAGCGGCCGACCTGATCGAAGCCACCTCCGACATGGGCGCCTTCGTGCTGTTCTCCGGCATGCTCAAACGCACCGCGGTCAAGCTGTCGAAGATCTGCAATGACCTGCGCCTGCTGTCCAGCGGTCCACGCACCGGCATCAACGAGATCAACCTGCCGGCGCGTCAGCCAGGCAGCTCGATCATGCCCGGCAAGGTCAACCCGGTGATCCCGGAAGCCGTTAACCAGGTAGCCTTCCAGGTCATCGGCAACGACTTGGCACTGACCATGGCAGCCGAAGGCGGCCAGCTGCAATTGAACGTGATGGAGCCGCTGATCGCGTTCAAGATCTTCGACTCGATCCGCCTGCTGCAACGCGCCATGGACATGCTGCGCGAGCACTGCATCGTCGGCATCACCGCCAACGAAGCGCGCTGCCGTGAACTGGTCGAGCACTCGATCGGTCTGGTCACCGCACTGAACCCGTACATCGGCTACAAAAACGCCACCCGCATCGCCGGTATCGCTCTTGAAAGCGGCCGCGGCGTGCTGGAACTGGTGCGCGAAGAAGGTCTGCTCGACGAAGCCATGCTCGCCGACATCCTGCGCCCGGAAAACATGATTGCTCCGCGTCTGGTTCCGCTCAAAGCCTGAGCCGACGCGTTACTTGTAGCACCGCTCACCAGGTCGAGGGACTAGACACCTCTCACCTTTTGAGGGCTTGGGGATCCGTCCCCAGGCCCTTTTTTTTAACTTCTTTGCAGCAGGACATTGAATGTTTTGTGCTTTTGATACCGCCAAGATCGCAGCCTTCGGCAGCTCCTACATTGATTGACGTGCACCTGTAGGAGCTGCCGAAGGCTGCGATCTTTTGATTCTGCAGCACCTCGTTTCGTCGCTTGCACCACTACCGTGCAGACGGGCGCGCCACTGATCGGTATAGTGCCGCCCCTCTTCGCGTGAGCGGTCGTCGGTAACGAGGCCATCACCCATGCGAAACCCGAACTAATAACAAACCCGCGAAATGGATCCGGGACGAAACCTTCGCCTCACCCGTCGTGCCGTGCGCAGACCGGTGTAACACGATGTTTCTTCTATCCAGCATTTGCTTACACAAAAAACAGCGAGGAAAAATCCATGCTCGAAGTCATTAACGACTTCCTCTCAGGGAAAGTACTGATCGTGCTCATTGTCGGGCTCGGTAGCTACTTCACGATTCGCTCGCGTTTCGTTCAATTGCGGCACTTCTTCCACATGTTCGCGGTGTTCCGCGACAGTCTGAAAAGCAGCGCCGGGCAGCTCAGCTCGTTCCAGGCCCTGATGCTCAGCCTCGCCGGCCGTGTCGGTGCAGGTAACATCGCCGGTGTCGGCATCGCCGTGACCCTCGGTGGGCCAGGTGCGGTGTTCTGGATGTGGGTAACCGCACTGGTCGGCATGTCCAGCAGCTTCTTCGAGTGCTCGCTCGGCCAGCTCTACAAACGCACCGACTCTGATGGCACCTTCCGTGGCGGTCCGTCCTACTACATCCAGCATGGTTTGCAGAAACGCTGGTTGGGTATGGTCATGGCGTTCCTGTTGCTGGTGACCTTCGGTTTCGCCTTCAACGGCCTGCAAGCTCACGCCGTGACTCACTCGCTGGAAAACGCTTTCGGCCTCGACACCACTTACACCGGCCTCGGCCTGGCAGTGCTGCTGGGCCTGGTGTTCGTCGGCGGGATCAAGCGTATCGCCAAGGTCGCTGACCTGTTGGTACCGGTGAAAACCCTGGTGTACATCGGCGTGACCCTCTACGTGATCGTGCTGCAATTCGACCACGTACCCGCCATGTTGATGACCATCGTCAAAAGCGCATTCGGTCTCGACCAGGCATTCGGCGGTCTGATCGGTAGCGCCATCGTCATGGGCGTGAAGCGTGGCGTGTTCGCCAACGAAGCCGGTTTGGGCAGTGCGCCGAACGTGGCGGCTGTGGCTTCGGTCGAGCACCCGGTCGCGCAAGGCGTGGTTCAGGCGTTCAGCGTGTTCCTCGACACCTTCGTGATCTGCACCTGCACCGCGCTGCTGATCCTGCTCTCGGGCTTCTACACCCCGGGCTTCGAAGGCGATGGCATTGCCCTGACCCAGAACTCGCTGGCCGCTGTGGTGGGTGAATGGGGCCGGATGTTCATCTCGGTCGCCTTGGCGTTGTTCGTGTTCACCTCGATCCTCTACAACTACTACCTTGGCGAGAGCAACCTGCGCTTCCTGATCGGTGAAAACCGCAAGGCGCTGATCGGCTACCGCGCACTGGTACTGGTGTTGATCTTCTGGGGTGCGATCGAAAACCTCAGCACCGTGTTCGCCTTCGCCGACATCACCATGACCATGCTGGCGTTTGTGAACCTGATCGCGCTGTTCCTGCTGTTCAAGATCGGCATGCGCATCCTGCGTGACTACGATGACCAGCGTGCGGCCGGCATCAAGACGCCGGTGTTCGATTCGAGCAAATTCCCGGATCTGGACCTGGACCGCAAAGCCTGGCCGGCCAATCCGCCCGCCGCCGGCAAGACTGAAGTCGAGCCGCAAGGCGTCCCTGCAGCGCAACGCTGATGGGTGAATGACGGGCGCATCTCCTGCGCTCGTCAGTTACAGTTCGGAAAACTGTGAGAGCGAGCCTGCTCGCGAATGCAGTCTGGCAGTTGATGCATGCATTGACTGACACACCGCTTTCGCGAGCAGGCTCGCTCCCACAGGACCTCATCCTTTCGGAGAATCCTCATGAATTCGTCGACCTATCCTGCCGCGCAAAACGTCATGGTGCTCTACACCGGTGGCACCATCGGCATGCAGGCCAGTGCCAATGGCCTGGCCCCGGCGTCAGGTTTCGAAGCGCGGATGCGCGACTATCTGCACAGCCAGCCAGAACTGGTCGTGCCGCAATGGCGCTTTCGTGAAATGTCGCCGCTGATCGACAGCGCCAACATGACCCCGGCCTATTGGCAGCAACTGCGTGAGGCTGTGGTCGATGCAGTTGATGTACAGAACTGCGACAGCGTGCTGATCCTGCATGGCACCGACACCCTGGCGTACAGCGCCGCGGCCATGAGTTTCCAGTTGCTCGGCCTGCATGCCCGTGTGTGCTTCACCGGCTCCATGTTGCCGGCCGGTGTCACCGATAGCGATGCCTGGGAAAACCTCAGCGGCGCACTGGTCGCCCTCGGTCAGGGTTTGGCGCCGGGTGTGCATCTGTACTTCCACGGTGAACTGCTGGCGCCGACCCGCTGCGCGAAAGTGCGCAGCTTCGGTCGTCATCCGTTCAAGCGCCTGGAGCGTCAGGGCGGCGTGAAAGCTACTTCTGTGCCGCCAGCGTTGAATTACAACCAGCCCAAGCTACTGGCGAACATTGCGGTACTGCCGTTGTTCCCCGGAATCGGCGCCGCGATCCTCGACGGCTTGCTCGACAGCGGCATTCAGGGCCTGGTGCTGGAGTGCTACGGCAGCGGCACCGGGCCGAGCGACAATCCAGAGTTCCTTGCCAGCTTAAGCCGTGCGCGGGACAACGGCGTGGTGGTGGTCGCGGTGACGCAATGCCACGAGGGCGGAGTTGAACTGGACGTGTACGAGGCTGGCAGCCGCTTGCGCGGGGTTGGCGTGCTGTCCGGTGGCGGTATGACCCGCGAGGCGGCGTTCGGCAAGTTGCATGGTTTGCTGGGGGCGGGTCTTGAAACGGCTGAAGTGCGGCGGCTGATGGAGCTGGATTTGTGTGGTGAGCTGGTCTGAGCAAGGCTGCCGATTTCCCCTCACCCTAACCCTCTCCCAGAGGGAGAGGGAACTGGCCTTAGTGTCCTGCGCTATACGCCGACCTGAAAAAAAGTGTCGATTATGGATTCAGCAGAGCTTTTTCAGGTCGGCGTATCTCGCCAATATTCCCCGCTCGGCCCCCTCTTCCTCAGGGAGAGGGCTGGGGTGAGGGGCTGCTGCGGCATATAACTTGCTGCGTTCCAGCCATCCCAAGGCTGGAAAATCTCATGCTCCACTCCCACCTCACCACCCTCAACGCGGTCTCTCTGGTGCTCAACACCTTCAGGGATCAAGGCTTGTCGAGCGAAGCATTGCTGGCCGGCAGCGGCATCAGTGCGGCGGATCTGGCCCGGGCCGACACGCGCATCACCACCAATCAGGAGATGCAGGTGTGCGCCAACGCGGTCGCGCTCAAGCACGATATCGGTCTGGAACTGGGCCGACGCATGCACGTTTCCAGCTATGGAATTCTTGGCTACGCACTGCTGACCTGTGCCACCTTCGGTGACGCTTTGCGCCTGGCCATCCGCTATCCGGCGCTGTTGGGAACACTTTTCGAGCTGAGTCTTGAGGACGACGGCGAACGCGTCTGGTTTGTCGCCGCCGATTACCGCGAGAGCCCGGCGATGGCAGTGTTCAATGCCGAATTCTGTCTGGTTTCGCTCAAAGTCATTTGCGACGATTTACTCGGTGGTCAGCTGCCGTTGCTCGCCGTCCGTTTTGAACATGAGGCACCGGATTACCGCGAAAGCTATGCCGAGCACTTCAATGCAGCGCTGCACTTCGCCGCCAAAGACAACGCGTTCGCCTTCGACCGCCACTGGCTGGACCGGCCGCTGCCGCTGGCGGACGCCGTCACCCACCAAGCCATGGCTGAACGCTGTCGCAAGCAGAACCTCGAATTCACCGGACGTCAGGCCTGGCTGGGCCGTATCCGCCAATTGCTCAGTGCCCAGCTGAACGCCGCACCGGGACTGGAAGGTCTGGCCCAGCAAATGAAATGCTCGCCGCGCACTTTGCGCAGACATCTGAAGTACATGGGCAGCAGTTATCAGGAACTGCTCGATGAACTGCGCTTCGAGCGAGCCAAGCAGATGCTGTGTGAGGATCAACTTCCGATCTACCGCATCGCCGAAACCCTGGGCTTCAGCGAGACCGCGAGCTTTCGCCATGCGTTTGTGCGCTGGAGTGGGGTCGCGCCGAGCCAGTTCCGACCGCATTGATATTCCTTTGTGGGAGCAGGCTTGGGCAGGCCTACTCAAGCAAGGGGCGAATAGCGGTCAGAGGTTCTGGCCAGATCGATCCCCTTTTGGCCTCTTCTGCCGTTTTCCGAATCGCTGTGCGCCGCAACACTGGACGCAAACCGAATCAGCCCCTGCGGAGAACAACAAATGCTGACGATCTACTCGGATGATCACCACCTGCACCATGGCCGCTGCGAATTGATCGATGGCCAGCTCAAGCCTTGCTTCGAGATGCCTTCGCGCGCCGACCATGTGCTGCAACGCGTGCAGCACCAGCATCTGGGTCCGGTCGAGGCACCGAAGGACTTCGGCCTCGAACCGATCGCCCGCATTCACAGCCGCGACTATCTCGAGTTCTTCAAAGGCGCGTGGGCGCGCTGGACTGAATTCAACACCGACGGCGACTTGCTGCCCTACACCTGGCCGGCGCGCACCTTGCGCGCCATCAAACCGACCAGCCTGCACGGCCAACTCGGTTACTACAGCTTCGATGGCGGCGCACCGATCACCGCCGGCACCTGGCAAGCCGCGTACAGCGCGGCGCAAGTTGCACTGACCGCGCAAGCGGCGATCCAGCACGGCGCACACAGTGCCTTCGCGTTGTGTCGCCCACCCGGACATCACGCTGCCGGCGATTTGATGGGCGGTTATTGCTACCTCAACAACGCGGCCATTGCGGCGCAGGCGTTTCTTGATCAAGGCCACAAGAAGGTCGCGATCCTCGACGTCGACTACCACCACGGCAACGGCACCCAATCGATTTTCTACGCACGCAGCGACGTATTGTTCACCTCGATCCATGGCCATCCGGAAGCGGAGTTTCCGTTCTTCCTCGGCTACGAAGACGAGCTCGGTGAAGGCGCCGGCGAAGGCTTCAATTTCAACTATCCACTGCCCGCCGGTTCCGGCTGGGACACCTGGAGTGCGGCGCTGGATCAAGCCTGCAACGAGATCGACCGTTATGGCGCCGAGATCATCGTCGTGTCGCTGGGTGTCGATACGTTCAAAGATGACCCGATCTCGCAATTCAAGCTCGATAGCCCGGATTACCTGGCGATGGGCAAGCGGATTGCCGCGCTCGGCAAACCAACGCTGTTCGTGATGGAAGGTGGCTACGCGGTGGAAGAAATCGGCATCAACGCAGTCAACGTGCTTGAGGGCTTTGAAAGCGCTCACTGAGCAACGGCTAAACACCTGGACCCGCTCGTGCGGGTCTTTTTTTGCCCGCAAGATCTATGTACCGCACACCGTCGCGACGCGAACTTTACCTTGCCCTGCTCGGCCACTTCCCCGGTGTGCCCAACAGTCAGAGCAGGAATTGCCCATGCCCGAAATATCCATACCCAGCGCGGTCGATGTGTTGACCCAACTGGTGACCGGCCCCTCGTTGCGGGAAGTCGCCACAACAACACTGCGCCAGGCCCTCAAAACGCTGTATCCGAACCTGGAGATCGACCCGCAACGGGCCATGGTCGCGACGCCGACATGGGTCATCACTGACGAGCATGCAACCCCGGGCGCCGATAAGTTCGAATCCCTTACCGACGCGCTGGTGCGGCTTGGCCTGTCCGGCACCACGGTGACGTACCTCGACGACGAACACTTCCTGACCTTGCAGCCCACTGTCAGCCCGGCAATCCAGCTGCCGGTGAAAATCAGTGCCATCGCCCGGCTGATCAACGAGCTGGCGCCACTGCTGTTCGTTGCCTACAAAGAGCAACACATCGATTACTGGAGCGAAAACACCGCTGCGAATCACCCGCGCTGGTACCAACTGTCGAATGGCTTGCGCAGATTCTGGAATGTCGACGCAAGCCTTGGCTGGGATGCCGATGAGCAAGCCATGGCCCTCGCCGTTTTCAACAACCCGGACAAACGAAAAAGAACCAACGACAAGTACAAGACCCGCGCCTGTCTGATTGACCTGGATCACGGTGAAGGGGATGCCCGCAAACACGCGACGTTGCTCAATACTGCCGTGCTGATCGGTACGCTCGGGCAGCGCACGCTGGTGCTCACTCACTCGGTGGTACAAGGCTTTCGGCGCTTCGCTTCGGTGGACGAAATCGGCAATGCCCTGCCACACCGGTTTCGCGAAGGGGCCAGCGCCAAAGGTCTGAGCTGGCGACTTGTCGAGCCTGAAGGCGACTTCTTCAACCACCAGGCCTGCACTGTCATTGCGCTTGAAGCCGATGCGCTGGGCCAGATCAATTTCTTCGAAGGTCCGATTCTCAACAGGCTCTATCCTCACGCCGGAACCGCAGGCAACCATCAACAACCGATACCGCGCCTGAAACCGCACATCGAGCGACTGAGGCCAATGCTGCCCGGGTGGCTGGACGCTGCCTCGCCTGCCGATCAGACCCTCTACGGCCGACACTTGCTGGATCTGACCGTGGTGCAGCATGCGAACCAGGGCAAATCGTTTCAGAGCGAAGTGAAGGATCTGCAGACATTCACACGCGAGGCACTGACTGCACAGATTCTAAAAGACCACCCGACAGCGACCGATATAAAGCTCGACGACATCGAGATGACCATCGTCAGCCTGGTGATCTGGGGCACGTTCATAGTGCCGGGCGAATTTCAGACCAAAACGCTGACGCTTCTCGAACTCGCACTGCAAAACCTGGCGGGTCTGCCCCTGGGCAATAAAAGGGTGGCCTACAAAGACGGCAGCGCATTACCGCAATGGATGACCGTGACCTTTGTCGAAGAGCTGGTGAAGACCGTCGACATCGGCAGCACTTACCCCGCTTACCTGAAGAAAAAACTGGTCGACGACGCCACTCAGGCGGCTGCTTTGCAGGATATCTATAGCCAACAGTTACCCCTTGAATTGCCGTTGCTGGCCCTGCAACACAAGATCCGTGGCGAAGCAGGCTTCACTGAGCTGGGTTACCGATACGTGGTTGCGGCACTGAGCAGCGTCGCTGCAGATCGTCAGGTCGACGGGCAGGAAATCGTCATCCGCCCTCTGGCATTCGTGACCCACCGCAGCACCTCCCGCGCGGACACCGTGGACAACATGTTCGTCATCGGCCCGCGCGAGCCGGACAAAGGGCCCTGCCTGCTTTATCGACCGCTGTTCGCAAAGGCGCTGATTCAATACCCCGGTCCTACCAATTTGCTGTACGCAATCAAGCATTCTCAGGATCTGCGCGAATCGGTATTGGCGTGGTTACCCGATAGCGTGCGATTCAACTTCAGCCAGTATGTGTTTGCGGCAAGGTTTCCCTCGGTGTGGGTCATTCCAGAGATAGTGGTTCACCCGCTGACCCTCGTTGATATGTCCAGGCCCGTCACGCTGGGCACCGACGTCATCGAAGGCGATGTTCTGGCAACGCTGCACAAGACCAATGTGCAAGCGGTCATCACTCAAGCTGACCGCCAATCGGTATCCAACGCGCAAGCACGCTGGGCCACGCTCAAACGCGGTGGCTGGGTACTCTTTAACGCGGCGCTGCCCTTTCTGGGGCGCGGTGTCTCGATAGCGGCCTGGATCTGGCAGATCATGGACGACTTGCAGGAGGTCAGCGACGCTGCCAATCAGCAATCCGGCAAAGTCGCCTGGTCGGCACTTGCCGATATTCTCCTCGCACTGGGCATGGTCCTCGCCCATCGCGCAGCGGTCGGTCACAAGCCCGCCCACAAGGCCATCAGTGCAGTTGATGAGTGGGAGTCGCCGACACCTCAACCCGTACCTGAGCTCATCAACCCTGTACGCGCGCCGGACATCGCGGGCAGTGAACTGGTCGCCAATCATGGAACGTCGATCAACACCATCGCCGCTCTAGAGCAATCGAACCACAGCCTCGCCGCACTGCTGGACCGTCTCAACGTCAGCAAACCCGAAACGCTTGGGACTGCGGCGAGTGAGGGCCCGTATCAGCACCTCTACCAACATGGCGGGAAATGGTACGCGCCGGTCGACAAGCGCTGGTTCCAGGTGCAGATCAATGAAGAGGAGCACGTGCAGATCATCGACTCGAGCCGACAGCCTCCCGGTACCGGACCATTTCTGGTACGCAGCGCGGCCGGCCAATGGGTCGTCGATCTGCGATTGCGCCTGAGCGGCGGCAGCCTGAGCAGTCGGCGCAGACAGGTCCAGCGTCAGAACATGCAGCGCATATCTCAGCACCGAAGTGCTATCAGCGCTTTCGACTTGACGATGCCGTCCAAGCTGACTGAGCTCACAGAAGCCCGCACCGCCATGGACGCCGCCCTGCCGGAAACGGCCAAGACTGCACGCAAAAAATACCTCGACCTGCTGGATTCACAGCTCCAGGAATACGGGGAAAATATCAATCAAATCAGACTGTTGAATTCGCTTCAGGAGGTTCCCAATTTCCGCGCGGTGATAACCGAGCGGCTGGAGATGCAACTGTTCCTCGGCCAGGAATGGCTCATGGAGAACGGCACGGATTTTCAGGCCAATATCCGCGCTACGACGATGGCAATTGAGGACCGTAAGCAATCTTCGTCGCAGCGGTTCATTCAGACCTGCGAAGAAATGAGCGATCAGACTCAGGGGATCATGGAAAAAATCGACGCTTCCCATGCCCGGTTCGCAGAACTTGAACGCCTCGGCGAAGGCGCTGTGGAGATACTGATCAAATATCGGAAAACTCTGCCGGACTACGATCTGAATGATTTCAAGCTGCTGCAAATCTGTCTTGGCCAGGAGATTTGCGTCAAGCCGGGCACAACAGCGGTCAGGGGACAGGTGCAGGCGACAATGGAACAACTCATCGAAAGCGCAGCACTGAACGTTCAGAGCTCGCTGAATCTGAGTACCGATGAAAGTCTGCACAACCTCGGTGAGCGGATCGACACCCTGAATCACCTGACACGGCAATTTGCCGCGGTGGATCAGGGTTTTGGCGATATCGCCGCCGAGTTTGCGGACCAGCTCAACCTTCCACGGCTTGCGCGGGTACGTGAAAGGGTCAAGGAGTTCAGCGACATAGCGGTCACGCAGCTGGCAGGCTTGCTGCGTGACCGGCGTCTGGTCGAACCTCAAGCCGGTCCGTCCAGGCCTGCAGGCATGAACACCCGGAAAATCATCAAGACCCGTAGCAGAGGCACTCTCGTCGGTGTACCGAAAACTGCGACTGAAGACGGGCCAAGCGACCTGGTCGAATTGCGCTCGAACATGGCAGGGGTCATCGCTACCTTTCAGGAAGAGTCACCCGGCGTTTGGGTGGAACACATTACGGCTACGCCGACGACGCAACTCCCTAAGCCGCCGCCTAGGCCCAATCTCAATAAAAGTATCCGCGCTGGCCAGGCACTGCTCGATGGCCTTGCGGAGTTTCACCGGGTTACCGACGCTCGGATCAAGCGGGGTCCGCGGCTCCCGGTGGAGGTCGAGGAGGAATACCACCGGCATGCAGCGCTTTTGCGTAAAGCCAACGCGGACATCGATGAGGCATTGACGGCGCGCAATGCCACGGCGGATCTCGACAACCCGACGCAAGAACTAGGTCACGCGCTGGAGAAGGCAGCAAAGGCGCTTGATGAAAAAGGCACCAGTACCCGGGCCAGAATGATCAAACAGCAGATGCCGACGGGAGCCGGCGTCGAATGGCTGAAAAATCACGGTGAAGTGACCATCGCCAAAATCCTTACGCGACGCGAACTCAAAAGTCGTCCTAATGACTTTCTGGACGAGTACGAAGTACGCGATATCAAAACCAGCAAGGTGGTGTGTTACGCGCACTTTCACTACAGCAGTGTCAGCGCGCCGTTAACGCCATTCCTCGCCGGACACCTGAAAACCAACGCGCAGCGGCATCTAGGGGGGACCTATGAATTGCGTGGTTTGAATAATCAGCAAATTATCGATATTCACCGCAGCGAGATTTCCACCCAATTGGCCGAGACCTTGTTCTTCACGCCCGCCAAGCCTGCTGCAACCGGGCCAACGCAGCTTTGATCGCGGCTTCCGGCACGGCGGCGAACCCCAGGACCAGTCCGGCGCGCTGGTCCTGGGGAGTCGTAGAGTCCGGCAGCCAGTAATGGCTCAAGCCGCTGATTTCGACATCCACGCGCGCAGCTTGCTCGATCAGTTGCCGCTCACGGTCGATGCTCTCCACCTTCACGGTCAAGTGCAGCCCGGCCGACACCGCCGGCAGGTCACCGACGCCGAGGATTGCCGTTGGCCAACCATCGAGCAACGTATTGCGCCGATTCAGCGCGGCGCGGCGCATCCGGCGGATATGCCGCTGGAAATGCCCGGCCGCCATGAACTCGGCCATCACCGCTTGCGTGCTCACCTCGGAATGCCGGACATCCACCGCCCGGCGCTGCGAAAACGCTGGCACCAGCGCCGGTGGCAGCACCAGATAACCGAGGCGCAACGCCGGGAATGCGACCTTGCCGAACGTGCCGACATACAGAACGCGGCCCTGTTGATCGAGTGCCGCCAAGGGGGCCAATGGCGCGCCGGTGTAACGGTACTCGCCGTCGTAGTCATCCTCAACGATCCAGCCTTGCGTGCGTTCGGCCCAGGCGAGCAGTTCAAGACGCCGCGCCAGGCTCATCACCACGCCTGTCGGGTATTGATGCGAGGGCGTCACGTAGGCCACGCGACAATCACTGGCACCCGACAGTGCCGAGCAATCCATGCCCTCCTCGTCCACGCCAATCCCGCGCAGAATGCCTCCCGCCAAGGCGAATGCATGACCGGCCGCACGGTAGCCCGGATTTTCGATCGCAACGCCATCGCCCGGCTCCACTAGCAGCTGTGCACAAAGACTAATGGCCTGCTGTGCGCCACTGGTGATCACAATTTGCTCAGCCGAGCACTGCATCCCTCGCGAACTGCGCAGATAGGCCGCAATCAGGCTGCGCAGACGCGCATCGCCGGCCGGGTCGCCGTAACACATCTGCTGAAGATCCGGTTTGCGCCAGAAAGCCCCGTTGAGCTTGGCCCAGACGTCAAACGGAAACAGATCGAATGCCGGTACACCAACCCGAAATGCGCGCGGCGGGCCACTGGGGGGATGGGGTAAATGGTTGTTTTCCAACCGCTGTAAAACCCCGCTGTGGATAACTTTACTGGATGAAAGCACAGTGGAATTTGCGGAATTTGTGGATAAGGCTGTGGGTAAGCCTGTTGAAAACCCTGTGGATACTTTTGTGGATAGTTTTTTCGCCTTGAGCGGGTCACGGGGCAGTTGGGCCACGTAAGTGCCATCCCCCACCCGCCCTTCAATGAAGCCTTCGGCATAGAGTTGATCGTAGGCCCGAACCACACTGTTGCGGGAAATCGCCAGCGCGGCGGCCAGATCACGGCTGGCTGGCAGGCGCGTGCCACTGGCTAGCCGCCCGTCGAGCACACGCAGTCGCAACGCCTGATAGAGCTGACGGCTCAAGCCCTGACGGCGATCAAGTTCGATGCCCGCCGGGTTGAACGGCATGGACAACGTGGACAAATCAGGCATGGTAATGGATCTATGAAATTGGCCATCAATGGCTCTTACATCAGACCAATAGCCTGCCTAGGATGTATGTATTCGCCAAGGAAAATCTCTTATGTACACGCCGCGTGCCTTTGCCATCGATGAGCTGTCCCAACTCCACGAACTGATCCTCGCCACTCGCCTCGCCATTCTGGTAACCCACGGCGAAAACGGTCTGCAAGCCAGCCATGTGCCGGTGCTGCTGCATTGCGAGCAAGGTGAATACGGCACGCTCTACGGGCATCTGGCCAGGGCCAATCCGCAGTGGAAGGACCTGCGCGACGGCGCCGAAGCGATGCTGATTTTTGCCGGACCGGATGCCTACGTCAGCCCGGGGTTTTATCCGAGCAAGGCCGAGCATGGCAAAGTCGTGCCGACCTGGAACTACATCGCCGTACACGCCTACGGCCACGCCGAGACCTTCAGCGACGGCGGGCGGCTGCTCGACATCGTCAGCACCCTCACCGACCGCCATGAGGCCGGCCGCGCACAGCCTTGGTCGGTCGCCGACGCACCCGCCGATTACATCGACAGCATGCTCAAAGCCATCGTCGGTTTCGCCATTCCCATCGACCGCCTGGAAGGCAAGCGCAAGCTCAGTCAGAACCGCAGCGCCGAAGATATCGCCGGCGTGCGCGAAGGGCTGGCCGCCAGCTCCGAATTCAACGATCAAACCCTCGCCCAATTGATGCGTTAAGGAACTCACCATGAGTCAGATCGAGATCCGTCAGGTCAGCGCCGACGACCACGCCGCCTGGCTGGCGCTGTGGCAGGCTTACCTGCGCTTCTACAACACCGAACTGCCGGAGGCGGTGACGAACAGTACCTGGCAGCGCTTCCTCGACCCGAGCGAACCGACGCACGCCGCCCTCGCCTGGGCTGACGGTAAAGCGCTGGGCATGGTGCATTACATCTACCATCGCTCGAACTGGAGCATCGAAAACTCCTGTTACCTGCAAGACTTGCTGGTGGCGCCTGAAACCCGCGGCACCGGCGTCGGTCGCCAGTTGATCGAGCACGTCTATGCAACGGCCAAAGCCGACGGCTGCTGCAAAGTCCATTGGCTGACCCACGAATCCAACGCTACGGCGATCCAGCTCTACGAGCGCATCGCCGAGCGCCCAGGCTTCATCCAGTTTCGCAAAGCCCTTTAAGGAGACGCGCTCATGATCACCTCACCTGCCGATTGGAAAGGCGTGCCCGCCCCCACGACCACGCTGCTCGAAGGCCGCTTCATCCGCCTGGAAAGGCTCGACCCGGCGCGCCACGGTGACGAGCTGTTCAACGCCCTCGAAGGCCCCGGCGCCGACCCGAAACTCTGGGACTTCCTGCCCTACGGCCCGTTTCCCGAGCGCCACGTGTTCAATGACTGGCTGAACAATCACGCGGCCAGCAGCGATCCGTATTTCTTCAGCATCATCGACCGCGCCAGCGGCCAGGTGCAAGGCATGCTCAGCCTGATGTCGATTGTCCCGGCCCACGGCCGTATCGAAATCGGCCACGTGACTTTCGGCGCACCAATGCAGCGCTCGCCAAAAAGCACCGAGGCGGTTTACCTGTTGGCCAAACACTCCTTTGACCTGGGCTACCGTCGCCTGGAATGGAAGTGCAACAACGCTAACGCCCGCTCCAAATACGCCGCTGAACGCCTGGGCTTCAGCTTCGAAGGCGTTTTCCGCCAGCACATGGTGGTCAAGGGCCAGAACCGCGACACCGCGTGGTACTCGATTGTGGATTCGGAATGGCCGGCGATTGCGGCGGGGTTTGAGCAGTGGCTGTCCGATGAAAACCAGACGCCTGACGGTCAGGTGAAAGGGTTGGTCGAGTGCCGTGGTTAAAACCGCAAAAGCAAAAGATCGCAGCCTTCGGCAGCTCCTACACGGGACAAAATGTAGGCGCTGCCGCAGGCTGCGATCTTTTGATCCGCTTTCTTAAGCCAGTTTCTGCGCCAGCACTGCAATGTGTTCTGGTCCGATACCGCAGCAACCGCCCAAGTGACTGGCGCCGCGTTGCTGCCAATCTCTCGCCCAATGCAAATAACCTGGCGGATCGAGATCGTCGCGCAGCGGATCCAGTCCGTCATTGGCCGTTGCCTCCTTGGGCTGCGGCGGAAACGCATTGGCATAGGCGCCGATGTGAATCTTCACCCCCAGACGCTCGAAGGTAGCGCGTGCCGCATCAATCGCCGCGCCAATCACTTCCGGCTGGCTGCAATTGAATAGCAACGTTTCAACGCCCAACTCCGCTGCCACCGTAGCCGCCTCGGCGACCGGCTCGCCAGAACGCAAACGCGGTACGTCGTCAGTGTCTTCATCCTGCAAGGTAAACGACAGCCAGAACGGCTTGCCGTCCTGCGGGAGTCCGGCGTGGATGGCCCGTGCCTCGATAATCGAACTCTGTGTTTCCGCCAGCCACAGGTCAACGTGCGGTGCCAGTCCGTTGACCAACGGATTCAGCAATTCCGTTACTCGAGACGCGTCGAACAGATCAGGACGATAAGAGCCGAACAACGGAGGCAAGGAGCCGGCTACCCGCACGTTTTTACCCGATGCCTGCACCGCACGCCGCGCCAGTTCGCCGGCCAACGCTGCCAAAGCCTGACCTTCAGCGGCGAAACGCGTTTCGCCGATATGAAACGGCACCACTGCATAGCTGTTGCTAGTGATCACGTCGGCACCACTGGCGATATAGGCAGCGTGTACAGCCTCGACCGCTTGCGGTGCTTCGCTCAGCGCCAGTGCCGACCATTCTGGCTGCCGAAATGGCGCCCCGGCTCGTTGCAACTCACGGCCCATGCCGCCATCAAGAATAACCGTGCTCGCTGCGCCCATATGCTTTTCACTCATATGCTTATGAAAATAACTCACTATCAGAGTCGTTCTTATAACTATTTAATACGCACCATTCGGTTAATAACAACCTCTTTTTTATTCAGGGATCGCCTGTGAAATTCCAACCACTACTGGCCCTGGGCCTGACGATTCTGGCCGCCTCGACCCAAGCCTTCGGTGGCACCACACTGGATCGCGTCGAGCAAAAGAAAGAGCTGGTCGGCGTGTTGATGGAAAGCTATCCGCCCTTCTCATTTCTCAACGATCAGAACCAGCTCGACGGCTTCGACGTCGATGTCGCCAAAGCCGTGGCGGAGAAACTGGGGGTCAAGCTGCGTCTCGAAACACCGTCCTGGGACGTCATCGCTGCCGGCCGCTGGAGTGGGCGCTACGACATCTGCATCTGCTCGATGACGCCGAGCAAGGCCCGCGCCGAAGTGTTCGATTTCCCGGTCGAGTACTACGCCTCACCGGCAGTGATCGTGGTCAACACCAAGGACGATCGCATCCACAGCGCCAAGGATCTGAGCGGCAAGAAGGTCGGCCTTACCAGCGCATCCAGTTATGAAAGTTATCTGAACAAGAATCTGGTCATTGAGGGCGCTGAGGACACACAGCTCCAGTATCCATTCGAAGATGTACAGATCGCGCCGTACGATACCGACAACGTCGCGTTCCAGGACCTTGGCCTCGGTGCGGGCGTGCGCCTGGATGCGATCCTCACTAACCTCGTCACTGCGCAGCCACGCTTGAATGAAGACAAACGCTTCAAGCTCGCTGGCGAGCCGCTGTACTCGGAGCCGAACTCGGTCGCCATCGAGAAGGGTGATGCACAGTGGGACGCCAAGGTGCGCGAGGTCTTTGCCCAACTCAAACAGGACGGCACCCTGAGCAAGCTTTCGCAAAAATGGATCGGTGCCGACATCAGCCAATGACTTCTTTCCCGGTACCTCCCAAGCCACCGCAACCGGTGGCTGAATCACGCCTGCGCCGGCTGTTCGGTTTCCGGACAAGGCTGTACCTGACCTGGGCGGTGATGTTCTGCCTGTTCGCGGGGTTCTTCCTGAGCTTCGACCTGAAGTTTTCGATCATCCTCGACAAACTGCCTAACCTGGTCGGCTTGAAACTGGCACCTAATGGTTTCTTGCAGGGAGCAGCACTGACGCTGTTTCTGTGCGTGTGCTCAATCGTTGCTTCGGTGCTGCTGGGTTTCGTGACTGCACTGGCGCGACTTTCGAAAAGTGCGGTGGCCTTCGGCATCGCCAGTTTCTACGCCTCGTTCTTTCGCGGCACGCCGCTGCTGATCCAGATCCTGCTGATCTATCTCGGTTTGCCGCAACTGGGCATCGTGCCGGGCGCCATCGTCGCCGGGATCATCGCCCTGTCACTCAACTATGGCGCGTACCTCAGCGAGATCTTCCGCGCAGGCATTCTTGGCGTCCCGTACGGCCAGCGAGAAGCATCGCTGGCGCTGGGCATGCGCGACTCAGTCATTCTTTGGCGCATTACGCTGCCTCAGGCCATGCGCACCATCATTCCGCCCACGACCAATCAATTCATTTCGATGCTGAAAGATTCGTCGTTGATCTCGGTGATGGGCGTCTGGGAAGTGATGTTTCTCGCGCAGTCGTATGGACGTTCAAGCTATCGCTACATCGAAATGCTGACCACGGCGGCCATCATTTACTGGTTGATGTCGATTGGGCTGGAGCTGATTCAGGCGCGGATGGAGCGGCATTACGGCAGGGCGTACGTTCGCCGTACTTAAGGTGATCCGTAACGCGTCACGGGTTGATTGGGCAGTGACAGATGAGTTTTGCACCGCTGAACAGTCGGCGACGTCCCGCTTGATTGTAGGAAAAGGAAGCGCTGGATTCGGGTAAAACCACCGGCTGCGGATCTGGTGGAAATTTTCCACAAAATGATGCGACGTCGCCTGCAACGCTTCGGGAAGCAGCCGACATCGGATTTTGGGGCGGATCAATAGAGTTGGGGCTTCCGTTCAACAAGGCCCTACTTGATGCCCACTCAACACCGGTACAAACCACAACGTCTGTCTTTGGCTATTGCGCTGGCGCTTGGCTGCATGGAACTCGCGAGCGCTCAGCAACTGCCTGAAGCCGCGGAGTCACCTGTAATCATGAACGTGCCGGAACTGTCGCAAGCCAGTCCCTATGAAGACGCTCTCGGAAGGCTTCAGGCTGTTTTCACCGATAAAGCTACTGTTGCCCATCCTTTCGTTGCAGCCGAAAGTACTTTTCAGGGGATCGATGCCAACGACCTAATCCTTCTGAAAGACGGCGCCAGCTTTTCCGGCCGGATCGATGGCGGCGCAGGAGATAACTTCTTGCTAGTGGATGTTTCTGAAGGAGGCACGCTTAAAGACACCCGTAATTTCAATGGACTGTTTCTCGTCAAGGGAGACTGGACGTTGAGTAGCAAGGGAGACTTCAAGGAAGGCGTATTGGTACAAAATAATGGTGCCCTGACCAACCTGGGCACCATTGAAGGTGGCGCGATTACCGCCGGCAAGCTCTTCAACAAAGGGAGCATCAAAGGGGATGTGTATGTCGATAAGAACGGCAGCTTCGCAGGTAAGGGCACAGTAGGAAACTTGCACGTTAACGGTGTGCTCACGGTTAACGGATTGCTTGGTAGCCCACGGGTCAAAGGCGACTTGAGCCTATCGCCGACAGCGGAACTGGCCTACGAGGTCACGCCTGAAGGTCGTGGCCAAACGATCAAAGTCGACGGCACTGCCATGTTAGACGGCGCCACCCTTAGAGTCGTGGCCGCTCCAGGCGAGTATCCGCCAACCGGCTCGTACAAAATCATCGAGGCCGCGAAAGTCGAAGGTGAATTCGGCACGATCTTGAACGACCTCGCTTTCATGACAGCTAAACCGCTATACAACAAAAAATCCGTCGGCCTGACTTACAGCCGAAATGAGAATCCACTAACGAGCGCTGCCACTACGAACAATGCCGCTTCGATCGCCGAAAGCATCGTCGAGCCACAAGCGCCGTTGCAACCCACTGTACCTGCGCCAGCACCGCTGACAGCACCAACATCAACATCAACATCAGCTCCAGATTCGATCACAACTTCAACTTCAGCTCCAGATTCGATTACAACTTCAACTTCAGCTTCAGATTCGATTACAGCTTCAGCTTCAGCTTCAGCTCCGACTTCAGTTCCTGCGTCGGTTGCCGATTCGGGTCCGGGTTTGATCGCAGTGGCGGCACCAGCGCCAGTTTCATCACCTGTACAGGACGACATCGCTGTTGCACCTGCGAGCGAAGCTGCTGATACGCCACCCCCTCCGGCTCAAAGACCCGCAAGTGCGGCCGTCGCCGCGTTACTGGCCAGCGACAAGCAAACAGCCCCCGTCGCCCTGGAACAACTCGCCGCCGGCAGCAACGCCAACCTAGCCAAAGCCACGTTAAGCAGCGTTACCCCCGTGAGCGCGAGCATGCTGTCGGCCATGCGCCAACTCGACCATCGCACGGGCGCAGCTTACGGCTCGGGCAATTCACCTCGCGAAGCTGCCGGCGGTGCAGATTCCGGGCGAGTCTGGGTTCAGGCATTGGGCCATGGCGGCAAGGTTGATCGCGAGTACGACAGCACCCTGAAACACGCCACCCAAGGCCTGGTCATGGGCGCTGACTGGCGGCTCAATGAGCAATGGCATATCGGTTTGCTGGGCGGCAAATCCCAAACCAGACTCAATGCCCGCCAATACGAAGGCGACCTCGACAGCTGGCACGTTGGCGCCTACGCCGTGCGTCAGGATGGACCAATAGCGCTGCGCCTGGGTGCCACTTACGCCAGCCATGACGGCAGCAGCAAACGTCGGGTTGCGTTCAACGGATTCAGCGATCGCCTAAAAGGCAATTACGACGCCAACACCCAGCAAGCCTTCGCCGAACTGGGCTTCAACTTCGGCCGCAACGACGTGACACTCGAACCGTTCGCCAGCCTCGGCTACCAACGTTATCAACGTGACAGCCACAGTGAAAAAGGTGGTGATGCGGCGCTGAAGGTCTTTGGGCAAACCCGCGACAATCTCAGCAGTACCTTCGGCCTGCGTACGGCAAAAATCCACACACTGGACAACGGCATGAGCCTGACGCCGCGATTGAGCGCCGGGTGGAAACACACCTTTGGTGAACTCGACAGCGACACCCGCCAGCAACTGGTCAAGGGCGGCAAACGCTTCACCGTGAACGGTGCAGAACTGGATCGCAACAGCCTGGGCGTCGATGCGGGTCTGGACCTCGGACTGTCGACCAACCACACGCTGGGCGTGGCCGTCACTGGAGAGTTCGGCAGCGAAAGCCGAAATCACGGCGTGATGGGTCAGTGGCGAATGGCGTTCTAAATCGCTTCCTGTAAGAGCTGCCGCAGGCTGCGATTTTTTGATCTTCGTTTTAAAAGATCACAAGATTTCAGCCTGCGGCAGCTCCTACAGGTGAAAAAACGGACAAAAAAAAGGGGAGCACATGCCCCCCCGAGGTTTAAAGCGTTTGATCGCGGCGGTTATCTCAGCCTTCGATCTCGATCAGGATTTCGCCCGGGTTCACCCGGTCGCCCTTGGCCACATGAATCGCCGTAACCTTGCCGGCGATGGCGGCCTGAACTTCGGTTTCCATCTTCATGGCTTCGGTGATCAGCACAGCCTGGCCCGCCTTGACGGTGTCGCCTTCCTTGACCAGCACATCGACGATGTTGCCGGGCATGGTGGTGCTGACGTGGCCTGGAGCCGACGCTTGCTTGCGCTTGCTGCTGCCCCCGCCGACGAATTCGTTAAGCGGTTCGAACACCACTTCTTCCGGCATGCCGTCGATGGACAGGTAGAAGTGACGCTTGCCTTCAGCCTTCACACCGACACCCGTGATATCGACGCGGTAAGTCTCGCCGTGGACGTCAATGACGAACTCGGTCGGCACACCTTCGCCACTCGCCGACGTCACGGCGCCAGCCTCTGGAATAGGAAGCAGCACTTCCGGCACGAGAGTGCCGGCGGCACGCTCTTCGAGGAACTTGCGACCGATGTCCGGGAACATGGCGAAGGTCAGCACGTCTTCTTCCGACTTGGCCAATGCACCGATATCGGCACGCAGCTTGGTCATTTCCGGTTTGAGCAGATCGGCCGGACGCACGTCGATGACTTCTTCGCTGCCGATGGCCTGACGACGCAGCTTCTCGTTCACCACGCCCGGCGCTTTGCCGTAGCCGCCCTGCAGGTAGAGTTTCACTTCGTTGGTGATGGTTTTGTAGCGCTCGCCGGCCAGCACGTTGAAGAACGCCTGGGTGCCGACGATCTGCGAAGTCGGGGTGACCAGCGGCGGGAAGCCGAGGTCTTCACGCACGCGCGGGATTTCCGCCAGCACTTCAGCCATGCGGTTCAACGCGCCCTGCTCTTTCAACTGGTTGGCCAGGTTGGAAATCATCCCGCCCGGCACCTGATTCACCTGCACACGGGTGTCGACAGCAGTGAATTCGCTTTCGAACTGGTGGTACTTCTTGCGCACGGCGTAGAAGTACAGGCCGATCTCTTGCAGCAGTTCAAGGTTCAGACCGGTATCGAATTCGCTGCCCTTGAGCGCAGCCACCATCGACTCGGTGCCTGGATGGCTGGTGCCCGAGGCGAAGCTGGAGATCGCGGTATCGATGTGGTCAGCACCGTTTTCGATTGCCTTGAGTTGGCACATCGTCGCCAGACCGGCGGTGTCATGCGAGTGAATGAACACTGGAAGCGACTGCTCGGCTTTCAATGCCCGGACCAGCTCACCGGTCGCGTAGGGCGTCAGCAGACCGGCCATGTCCTTGATCGCTACCGAGTCGCAACCCATGGCTTCCATTTGTTTTGCTTGCGCCACGAAAGCGTCAATCGTGTGCACGGGGCTGGTGGTGTAGGCAATGGTGCCCTGGGCGTGCTTACCGGCAGCTTTCACCGCTTCGATGGCCACGCGCAGGTTACGCACGTCGTTCATCGCGTCGAAGATGCGGAACACGTCGATGCCATTAACAGCTGCCTTGGCGACAAACGCTTTGACCACGTCATCGCTGTAATGGCGATAGCCCAACAGGTTCTGGCCACGCAGGAGCATTTGCAGACGCGTGTTAGGCAACGCGGCGCGCAGTTGGCGCAGACGCTCCCACGGATCTTCCTTGAGGAAACGTACGCAGGCGTCGAAGGTCGCGCCGCCCCAGCATTCCAGCGACCAGTAGCCGACTTTGTCGAGCTTGTCGCAGATCGGCAGCATGTCTTCGGTGCGCATGCGGGTGGCGAGCAGCGATTGGTGAGCGTCGCGCAGGATGGTGTCGGTAACGAAGATCTTTTTAGTCATTGGTATCTCCTCATAGCGGCAAGCTTCAAGCTAAGAGCTGCAAGAAAAAGCCAATCTGCTTTTACTTGCCGCTTGCAGCTAAAAGCTCGCAGCTGCTTCATTCATAGGCCTGCGTGGGCGGCGATGGCGGCAGCGATGGCCAAGGCCAGCTCTTCGGGTTTGCGCTTGATCGAGTAGTTGGTCAGTTCAGGGTGGCTTTCAACGAAGCTGGTATTGAACTGGCCGCTACGGAATTCCGGGTTGCGCAGGATTTCCTGGTAGTACGCGGCGGTGGTCTTCACGCCTTGCAGGCGCATGTCGTCGAGGGCGCGAAGGCCACGGTCCATCGCCTCTTCCCAGGTCAATGCCCAGACCACCAGTTTCAGGCACATCGAGTCGTAGAACGGCGGGATGGTGTAACCGGTGTAGATCGCCGTGTCGGTGCGCACACCCGGCCCGCCGGGGGCGTAGTAACGGGTGATCTTGCCGAAGCTCGGCAGGAAGTTGTTTTTCGGGTCTTCAGCGTTGATGCGGAACTGCAACGCGAAACCACGGTGCTGGATGTCTTCCTGCTTGACCGACAGCGGCAGGCCGGAAGCAATCCGGATCTGCTCGCGGACGATGTCGATCCCGGTGATTTCTTCGGTGATGGTGTGTTCGACCTGCACCCGGGTGTTCATCTCCATGAAGTACACCTCGCCCTCGGCGAGCAGGAACTCCACGGTACCGGCATTCTCGTAGCCCACGGCTTTGGCTGCACGCACCGACAGGTCGCCGATGTAGGCGCGCTGTTCCGGGGTCAGTTGCGGGCTTGGGGCGATTTCAATCAGCTTCTGGTTGCGACGCTGGATCGAGCAGTCACGCTCGAACAGATGCACGACGTTGCCGAAGCTGTCGCCGAGGATCTGCGCTTCGATGTGTTTGGGATTGACGATGCATTTTTCCAGGAACACTTCCGCCGAACCGAAGGCCTTGGTGGCCTCGGAGATAACGCGGGGGAAATTCTGTTCGAGTTCTTCGCGACTGTTGCAGCGTCGGATACCGCGACCGCCACCACCGGAGGTGGCCTTGAGCATCACCGGATAGCCGATGCGGTCACCTTCGGTCAGGGCTTCGGCGATGTCCGCCACGTTGCCCTCGGTGCCTGGCGTAACCGGCACGCCAGCCTTGATCATGCTGCGGCGCGCTTCGGTCTTGTCGCCCATGCGGCGAATGACTTCTGCCGACGGGCCGATGAATTTGATTCCGCGCTCGGCGCAGATGTCTGCCAGTTCGGCGTTTTCCGACAGGAAACCGTAACCGGGATGCAGTGCATCGCAGCCAGTTTCCACCGCGAGGTTCACCAGCTTGCGCGGGTTGAGGTAACCGGCCAGTGGTTCGGCACCAATGCTGTGGGCCTCGTCCGCACGCTTCACATGCAGCGCATGCCGGTCGGCGTCGGAAAAAATCGCAACCGAGCGAATGCCCATCTCGGCGCAGGCTCGCACGATTCGTACGGCAATCTCACCACGGTTGGCGATCAGGATCTTTTTTATCACTTGGAGGTTCCCTTGAGCCGGTGGCACCACGACCTGCTAGACCCAGGTCGACGCGTGACCAAATGTTTCAATTTGGTCGCGTCTCCACACTAGCGCTCGCAAGGGATTAACAAAAATGAATAATTATTGGGTTAGGCATAAGTAAACACTTATAGTTGAAAAATCCACCCGAACCCTGAGCCTGAATAAAATGCGTAAGTCACTGATGCGTATGACATTACGCCAGTTACAGATCTTCAATGAAGTGTGTGATTTACGCTCTTACAGCCGCGCAGCCGAGGAAATGTCGCTCACACAACCGGCCGTCAGCCTACAGATTCGTCAGCTCGAAGAGCTGATCGGGCAGCCATTATTCGATTATGTCGGCAAAAAACTCTACATGACCGAGGCCGCCGAAGCCCTTCAGCGTGCCAGTCGAGACATCTTCGGCCGCCTGGAGAACCTCGACATGCAGCTGTCGGACATGCAGGGCTCGCTGCAGGGCCAACTAAAGCTGGCGGTGGAGTCGAGCGCCAAGTATTTCGTGCCACATCTGTTCGCGGCGTTTAAACGCCAGCATCCGGAAGTGAACCTGCAACTGACCGTGGTCAATCGTGGCCAGGTGATCCGACGTCTTTCCGACAACCGCGATGATCTGGTGATCATGTCGATGGTGCCGCAGGACATGGGGCTGGAATTCCTTCCATTTCTCAATAATCCGATTGTCGCCGCGGCTCGCCCGGATCATCCACTGGCGCATATGGGGCCGCTGCGTTTGCAGGATCTTGAGCCGTACACGCTATTGATCCGCGAACCCGGCTCGGGCACGCGACTGGCGTGCGAAGAGTATTTCAAAGAGAAGCGCGTGCACTTCACCCAGACTCAAGAGGTGGCCTCGGCCGAAGCACAACGTGAATGCGTGGCGGCGGGTCTGGGCCTGGCGCTGTTGACGCGCCACGCCCTGAACCTGGAGCTGGCGACCGGCGGCCTGGTCGAGTTGCCGGTCGAGGAGTTACCGCTGTTGCGAAGCTGGTGCCTGGTACAAGCCAAAGCCAAGCGCTTGTCACCAGTGGCGCACGCCTTCCTGGCGTTTATCCGCAGCGAACGCGTGCAGATCAGCGCGCTGGTTGAGCGCTTCGACGGGAAGCTGCCGGTGCCGCCTGCCAATAATTGAGTTCGACTTCCTCGGGAAAACCGCCGATTTCGGCCTGAAGCTGACGAAGTTCATAGCGATCTTCGATTGCGCGACGGAACTCCATGCGGCGCTGGTCTTCCTGCTGACGACGGGTTTTCGCTGCGCTGTTGCGTTCTTCGTAGGGCTGAGCCATTTCGAGTCTCCCAAGGCGATTACGGGAGTTTCACGATAGGCGCGGGGGATGACGGTTTGGCTGCGTCATGGTTACAGACTGATGAAGGTTTGCATCAAACAGCAAAAGATCGCGGCCTTCGGCAGCTCCTACAAGGGAATGCGCACACCCGTAGGAACTGCCGAAGGCTGCGATCTTTTGATCTTAGTCATCCAGTGCTTTCACTGCTTTCGGAGACAAACGCAAGCTACGCAGACTGCGCTTCACGCTCTTGAGGTGGTTGACCAGGCTCGGCCCCCGCGCCATGGCCACGCCCATGGCCAGCACGTCGATTACCACCAGGTGAGCAATGCGCGAAGTCAGCGGCGTATAGATTTCGGTGTCTTCATGCACATCGATCGCCAGATTGACCGTCGACAGTTCCGCCAATGGCGTCTGGCTCGGGCACAGCGTGATCAGCGAAGCGCCGCTCTCGCGCACCAGGTTGGCGGTGATCAGCAAATCCTTGGAGCGCCCGGACTGGGAAATGCAGATCGCCACGTCAGTCGGCTTCAACGTTACCGCCGACATCGCCTGCATGTGCGGATCGGAGTAGGCCGCCGCCGTCAGCAGCAGGCGGAAGAACTTGTGTTGCGCATCCGCTGCCACCGCGCCCGACGCGCCAAAGCCATAGAACTCGACGCGCTGCGCCTGCGACATCAAGGTCACCGCACGCTGCAATTCCACCGGATCGAGCTTCTCGCGAACCTCCATCAACGTGTGCAGCGTGGTGTCGAAAATCTTCAGGCTGTAATCAGCGACCGAGTCGTCTTCATGGATCGCGAACTGGCCGAAACTGGCACCGGCGGCCAGACTCTGCGCCAGTTTCAGTTTCAGATCCTGAAAGCCGGAACAACCGATGGCGCGACAAAAGCGCACGATGGTCGGCTCACTGATGCCGACGTTGTGGGCCAGGTCGGCCATGGAACTGTGCATCACTGCCGCAGGGTCAAGCAGCACGTGGTCGGCGACCTTGAGCTCCGACTTGCGTAACAGGTGACGTGACTGGGCGATGTGTTGCAGCAGATTCAAGGGGCTGGACTCTTGTTATGGTCGGGGATGTAGCAAGCTTGTAGTTATACTACATGAATTGGCTTTTTGCCTGCTCAATGCGTAACTCCATGTCCCCATATCAGGCGCGATGGCGTGCATGTAGCCCTTAAAGCGGGTTTTCCTGCGCACGCAAAAGCCCGGCCAGAGCGGCAGCTTCAACGGGTCGGCTGATCAGATAACCCTGCACTTCATCACAGCGCTCGGCGCGCAAAAATTCCAGCTGCTCCTCGCGCTCTACCCCCTCAGCCACCACTTTCAGCGACAGCCCATGGGCCATGGCGATGATCGCCCGGGTGATTGCCGCATCTTCACTGCTCTCGCCCAAACCACGAATGAACGCTTGATCGATCTTCACGTAGTCCACCGGGATGCGCTTGAGATAACTCAGCGACGAATACCCGGTGCCGAAATCATCGATGGCCAGTTTCACCCCCAGATCGCGCAGTTGCTGGAACGTCGCGATGATGTGCTCAACGCTGTCGAGCAGCTGACTTTCAGTCAGTTCGAGTTCGAGGTAGTGCGGCGCCAGCCCGGTTTCTTCCAGCACTTGTCGCACCAGACTGACCAGCTTGCCTTGGCGCAACTGGTGCACCGACAGGTTCACCGAAACGCGAATCGGCGCCAGCCCCTGACGCTGCCATTCGCACGCCTGCCAGCAAGCCTGGCGCAGCACGAATTCGCCGATCGGCCCGATCAATCCGGTTTCCTCGGCCAGCCCGATGAAGTCCCCCGGCGGCACCTGACCCATGCTCGGATGATCCCAGCGCACCAGGGCTTCCGCCGCATTCAAGCGCCCCGACTCCAGGCACAGCTTGGGCTGATAGAACACCTGTAACTGCTTCTCATCGATAGCTTTGCGCAACTGGTTTTCCAGCTGCAATCGCTCAAGGGTGCTGGCTTGCAGGCTTTCGGTGTAGAACTGGAAATTATTGCCGCCCAGATGTTTGGCATGTTGCATGGCCATGTTCGACTGGCTGACCAGCGCGGAGATCTCCCGTGCGTTGTCCGGCAGCATGCTGATGCCCATCGAGGCGCTGACCACCAATTCGTGCCCGTCAACGGTCAGCGGCAGGCGCAGCTTGGCCGACAGCCGTGTGGCGACCCGCGCCAGACTCGACAGGTTGCCGTAGGCATCGAACAGCACAGCGAACTCGTCGCCAGATAAGCGGGCGATCGTGTCGGCTTCCGGCAAGGCGTTGACCAACCGGCGAGCCATCTTCTGCAGCATCTGGTCAGCGATTTCATGACCCAGGCTGTCGTTGAGCAGTTTGAAGCGATCCAGATTGATGTGCAGCAGCGCCAGACTGCGCCGTCCGCCCTGCCGAAACCGTTGGTGGGCTTCATGCAGCCGTTCGCGAAACAGCGAGCGGTTGGCCAGACCGGTAAGTTCGTCGTAGTGCGTCAAATAACGCATGCGCTCTTCGGATTCACGCCGCGCGGAAAGATCGGCGAAGAAGCCCACGATATGACCGACATTTCCCCGACTATCGCGTACTGCGTTGAGTTGGAGCCATTGCGGATACAGTTCACCGTTCTTGCGGGTCTCCACCAATTCGCCCTGCCAACTGCCGTACTGCTCAAGGGCGGTGCGGATGGCGACGTAGTGGCGGCGGGCATCGCGACTGCATGGCAGCTCGACCACATTACGCCCGAGCATTTCATCAATGCCGTAACCGGTGACCCGGCTGAACGCCTGATTGATCGCGATCAGTGTGTAATTCGGGTCGAAAATCACAATGCCTTCGCTGGCCGCTTCGAACACCGTTGCCGCCAGGCGCTGCTGCTCTTCGAGGCTCTTGCTGGCGCTGATATCCCGGCGAGTGCCGACCATGCGGATCACTCGCCCACTTTCACTGCGCTCTACGGCGCGGCCCCGGTCCTCGATCCAGACCCAATGGCCATCGCCGTGACGCACGCGGTACTCGATCTGATAGTCCTCGCTGCGGCCCTTCAGATGCTCGATCAACGCCTGTTTGAGTGGTGGCACGTCTTCAGGGTGCAGCCGCGGTTTGAGGTCGCGCAGGATGGCGGTGACATATTCCGGGGCCAGACCGAACAGTTCCTGGATCTGCGTGTGGTGGACTTCGTCGGTTTGCAGATTCCAGTCCCACAGCCCCAACTCACTGGCCTTCAACGCCAGCGCCAGACGTGTTTCGCTTTTGCTCAAGGCCTGATTGGCAGCGTCCAGCTCGCGGCTGCGCAGGGCGACGCGGTCTTCCAGCTCGACCTGAGCTTCGCGCAACTTGCCCTCGGCGCAGCGCCGATGGTCTATTTCAGTCGCCAGTTCTTGATTGAGCTGCTCGCTGCGCGCCTGTGTCTGCTGCAGATGTTCGATCAGGTGCTGATTCTGGAAGCGCCGCAGCAAACCACGATCGATCAGACGATTGACCTGCCACGCCACCACGCTCAGCGATCCCAACAGAATCAGCCCGAGCCAGCCCCAACCGCGCGCCTGCTCGTCACCGCCCCAAAACAGATAACCGATCGCCGGCAGCAGACAGGGCAAGGTAAACGACAGAAATGCCGGCAGACTCACCGCGTAGGCGACACTGGCCGACAGGGTCGCGGCGCCGATCAGGCCGAAAACCCAGGCTTGCTGCATGAAGTTGTCGGCGGGTACCAGCGCGATGCCCGCACCGGCCAGGGTCAGGCCGGTCATGGTCGAACCGAGCAGGAACATCCGGCGCCAGATCGGCTGGGCCTGGCGACTGGGGATGGCGGAGTCGAACGCGGCCACCTGAATCACACGTAAAGCCACCAGCGACAACAACCACACCAGCCAGACGCTGACCACGAAATAGCGCTGCGGGCTCCAGAGCAAACCGGCGCAGACCAGACCATTGATCAACATGAACAGCGTAGGCAATAAAGAGCCCTGATACAGCAGACGCGTGCGCTCGACCGCCATCTCGACGGCGTAGTGCTTGCGGATAACCCGGGGTTCCACAGAGGGGCCCGACAGTTCGGCGCTGAGGGTCATGGGCAACGTTCTTGTTCTTATAAGGGGGCGTGCGCCCGAAACGTGGACGGAGCATACACAAGCCGATCCCGTTGCCAAACTGCTCCGGACCACAATTTCATCGAAACTTTTCCCTCCCTCGGTGCCGGCAGAACCCGCAGAGTGAGGCGGGCTGACGCCTGTAGCCAGTGACCGACCGGTCGTCATTGACGGCACTTTCATCGGCTAATGCAAAGCTCGGTTTGCCCGGGCCTGCGGCGCACCCTAGAATGCCCCGATGCGCGATGACCTCTCCCTTCTGCTGAACTCCCTCAACGATGCCCAACGCCAGGCCGTAGCAGCCCCCGTTGGCCGTCAGTTGGTCCTGGCCGGTGCCGGCTCCGGTAAAACCCGAGTGCTGGTGCACCGTATCGCCTGGTTGATCCAGGTCGAAAACGCCTCGCCCCACTCCATCCTGTCGGTGACCTTCACCAACAAGGCCGCTGCCGAGATGCGTCACCGCATCGAGCAGTTGCTGGGTATCAACCCGGCTGGCATGTGGGTCGGCACCTTCCACGGCCTCGCGCACCGCTTGTTGCGGGCGCACTGGCAGGAAGCCGGGCTGAGCCAGACCTTCCAGATTCTCGACAGCGACGACCAGCAACGGCTGGTCAAGCGGGTAATCCGCGAGCTGGGCCTGGACGAGCAACGCTGGCCGGCCCGTCAGGCCCAATGGTTCATTAATGGACAGAAAGACGAAGGTCTGCGTCCGCAACACATTCAGGCCAGCGGCGACTTGTATCTGGCCACCATGCGCGGCATTTACGAGGCCTACGAGGCTGCCTGCCTGCGCGCCGGTGTTATCGACTTCTCCGAACTGCTGCTGCGCGCTCTCGACTTGTGGCGCGACCACCCCGGCTTGCTGGCGCATTATCAGAAGCGCTTCCGGCACATTCTGGTGGATGAGTTCCAGGACACCAACGCCGTGCAGTACGCCTGGTTGCGCCTGCTCGGCAAGGGTGGCGACAGCCTGATGGTGGTCGGCGACGACGACCAGTCGATTTACGGCTGGCGCGGGGCGAAGATCGAAAACATCCATCAATACTCCGCCGACTTCCCGGACGCCGTGACCATTCGCCTGGAGCAGAACTACCGCTCCACTGCCGGCATCCTGAAAGCGGCCAACGCCCTGATCGCCAACAACACCGGACGCCTGGGCAAAGAGCTGTGGACGGACGGCGGCGACGGCGAGGCGATCAATCTGTACGCCGCGTTCAACGAACACGACGAAGCACGCTACGTTGTCGAAACCATCGAAAGTGCGCTCAAAACCGGCCTGGCTCGCAGCGATATCGCGATTCTGTACCGTTCCAACGCCCAATCACGCGTTTTGGAAGAAGCATTGCTACGTGAACGCATTCCGTACCGCATCTATGGCGGCCAGCGCTTCTTCGAGCGTGCGGAAATCAAGAACGCCATGGCGTATCTGCGTTTGCTCGAAGGTCGGGGCAACGATGCTGCGCTGGAACGAGTGATCAACGTCCCGGCTCGCGGCATCGGCGAGAAAACCGTTGAAGCGATTCGCGAGCATGCGCGCCACAGCGATGTGTCGATGTGGGAAGGCATGCGCCTGTTGGTCGCCAATAAAGGCCTGACCGGTCGTGCTGCGGGTGCGCTGGGTGCGTTCATCGAGCTGATCGAGAACCTCGCTGCCAAATGCGCGGAGATGCCGCTTCACTTGATGACCCAAACCGTCATCGAGCAATCCGGTCTGATCGCCTATCACGAAGCGGAAAAAGGCGAGAAAGGCCAGGCTCGGGTAGAAAACCTTGAGGAACTGGTCAGCGCCGCGCGCAACTTCGAGAACACTGAAGAAGACGAAGAACTGACGCCACTGGCAGCATTCCTTGGCCACGCTTCGCTGGAGGCCGGCGACACTCAGGCCGACGAGCACGAAGACAGCATTCAGTTGATGACCCTGCACAGCGCCAAAGGCCTGGAATTCCCTTACGTGTTCCTCGTGGGCATGGAAGAAGGCCTGTTCCCGCACAAGATGAGCCTGGAAGAACCGGGGCGTCTTGAAGAAGAACGACGCTTGGCCTACGTCGGTATCACCCGGGCGATGCAAAACCTGGTGATGACCTACGCTGAAACCCGACGCCTGTACGGCAGCGAAACCTACAACAAGGTCTCGCGTTTCGTACGAGAAGTGCCGAAAGGTCTGATTCAGGAAGTCCGTTTGTCGAACAGCGTCAGCCGTCCGTTCGGCGGCAACCAGTCGATGAGTGGCAGCAATCTGTTTAGCGGCAGCGAGATTCCGGAAACCGGCTTCAGCCTGGGTCAGGCGGTGCGCCATTCGGTCTTTGGCGACGGCGTGATCCTCAACTTCGAAGGCGCGGGTGCACAGGCGCGGGTGCAGGTGAACTTCGGCGAAGGCAGCAAGTGGCTGATGCTCGGTTACGCGAAGCTGGAAGCTATCTGACACCGATCGCTTTTCTGTGGGTGCGAGCCTGCTCGCGAAGGAAATCACTACGGTTTATCTGATAAACCTCGGTGTGGCTTTCGCGAGCGGGCTCGCTCCCACAGGATTCTGCGCTGTAACCCCCAATCGCTCTGAACCAATCGCCTTTTCCTACAGCCAAAAGTACATCCGCTGATTGCCCCGACGGAGCTGAACGTAACCTGTCAGGCAAAAGCCCGAAACACTCTCTCGCTAGCCAGTAACACTTCAGCTGTGCAACATGGCGCGCGTGTCTCCACAAACGGGAATTCCCTTTATGAAACGTTTTCTTAGCATCGCCATGGCGTTGTGCATCGGCCTGACGATGAGCCTCGACGCCAACGCCAAGCGCTTTGGTGGTGGCAAAAGCGCCGGCGCTGCGCCGTCGCACCAGACCAGCCAAATGGCTCCTTCTTCCGCAGCTGGCGGCGCTGCTGCGACCGCTGGTGCTGCCGGTGCCGCTGGCGCTGCTGCCAAGGCCGGCGGTGCTTCGAAATGGCTCGGCCCTCTGGCCGGTATCGCCGCCGGTGGTCTGCTCGCTTCCATGTTCATGGGCGGCGGCTTCCAGGGCATGCAGATCTTCGACATCCTGATCATGGCCGTGATCGCGTTTGTGATCTTCCGCTTCATCGCCGCTCGTCGCCGCAAGCAGCAGGAGCACCTGGCTCCAGCTGGCGCGCCAATGCAGCGTGAAGTGTTCGAGCAGAAGCCTGCCGGCATGGGTTCGATCTTCGGTGGTTCGGCTGCACCTGCTGCCGCCCGTCCGGTAATCAACGCACCTGCCTGGTTCAATGAGCAGAGCTTCCTTGAAGCTGCACGCAGCCACTTCCAGTCGCTGCAGCAGCACTGGGACGCTAACGAAATGGACAAGATCGCCGAGTTCGTGACCCCGCAGATGCTCGAGTTCCTCAAGCGTGAGCGTGCGGATCTGGGCGACGCCTTCCAGTCGACCTACATCGACAACCTCCAGGTTCAACTGGACGGCGTAGATGACCGTGCCGACAAGACCATCGCCACCCTGACCTTCAGCGGTGTGTCGAAGACCTCGCGTTTCGACCAGGGCGAAGTGTTCAGCGAAAGCTGGAACATGGAACGTCCGCAGGGCGAGAACCAGCCTTGGCTGGTGGCCGGTATCCGCCAGAACGGCTGATCCCCTCTGCGTTAAGCATGCGGTAACAAAAACCCCGGACTTGTCCGGGGTTTTTCTATTTCGCGGTTGCATCTATAGCAAGCTACTGTATAAACCGGCCCATATAAACCGCGCCATACAAGCAAGAGGATCCCGGACGTGGAAGAAATTATCGAACAACTGCGCGAAGCCAACGAACCGGTACCGGTTCCTTTGGAGTTGCCTGACGAAGACCTGCTGGTTGAAATCGAAGAACAACTGTTCATCGATATTCCGTTTGTCTTCAGGGAGTTTTTGCTGACGGTCAGCGACGTGGTTTACGGTAGCCTGGAGCCGGTAACTGTCACCGACCCGCAATCGCACACCTACTTGCCGGATGTCGCCGCCAACGCTTGGGATGCCGGCGTGGATCGCAGCCTGATTCCAATCTGCCAGGACGGCGACGACTACTACTGTGTCGAAGAAGACGGCACTGTGGTGTTGTGGCAAGCCGAGGAAGAGCTGATTGCCGAAGAAACCTGGGAATCGGTCTGGCATTGGGCGCGGGACGTCTGGCTGGAAAGCTGATCGGCCAAACGCCCCGGGTGGTCAGTGCCCCGACGACTCCTTGTGGTTGTCGAGGGTTTCCAGCAAGGCCACCTGCATCCGCGTGTGCACGCGGATAAACCAGCGCCAGAGCAGCGCCGCCACGGCGGCCGCGACCACGGCGATCAGCACCAGCAACTTGTTGGTCGGCAGAATACTGGCCGACAAGGCTGCCAGCAGCAGGAAAATCACCAGCAGCGAGAGAATCGGGATCACCTCGGAGATCACCCGGCGCACTCGCTGCGTGTGCCGCCCCGCCATCTCCGGCTTCACGCCCATCTCGGCCAACAGCATCGATAGCGCCTTGAGCTTGCGATAGGCCGCGATCAGAAACGGCAACGACACCAGCAAAGCCCCACCCCAGATCAACGCTTTCTGCCAGCTCGGATCGCTGATCCAGTCTTGCAGATACATCGAGATACGCTCGGCGAAGAACGCACCCGAGAAGAAGATCGCGATGACCAGCGCCAGATTGACCCCGACCTGCAACAGGATTCGCCGGATAATCGACGCCAGCATCGCCCCCTCGCCCTGCGGCTGAATGCTGCGCAGCCATTCGCCATACATCCCCAGCACCCGCCCTAAACGCTGCGGCATCGCGGCGGCCAGTTTGATCGACAGTGGATCGGCGGAGCGAATCAGGTACGGCGTCAGGAGCGTGGTAATCACCGAGACGGCCACGGCCACCGGATAGAGGAAGTTGCTGGTGACCTGCAGCGTCATGCCCAGCGCGGCGATGATGAAGGAAAATTCGCCGATCTGTGAAAGTCCCATCCCTACCCGCAGTGAGGTGCGTCCGTCATTGCCAGCGATAAACGCACCGAGCCCGCAGGACAACATCTTGCCGAGCACCACGGCTACCGTAATCACGGCAATCGGCCAGGCGTATTGCAGCAGAATCATCGGGTCGAGCATCAGGCCGATGGCGACGAAGAAGATTGCGCTGAACAGGTCGCGAACCGGTTCGATCAGTCGCTCGATTTTCAGCAATTGCCGCGACTCGGCCATGATCGCGCCGATCAGAAATGCGCCGAGTACCATGCTGTATTCAAGTTTGACCACCAGCAGGCAAAAGCCGAAACACAAGCCCAGCACGGTGATCAGCAGCATCTCGTTGCTTTCGAATTTGGCGACGTAAGCCAGCAAACGCGGCACCAGCAGAATGCCGATTACCAGCGCGACGATCATGAATAGCGACAATTTGCCGACCGTGGAAAACACTTCGCCGGAGCTCACCGTACCGCTGACCGCGATGCTCGACAGCAAGGCAATGATGCCGATACCGAGGATGTCCTCAACGATCAGGACGCCGAAGATCAACTGTGCGAAGCGCTCGTTCTTCATCTTCAGATCGTTGAGCGCCTTGACGATGATGGTGGTCGAAGAGATCGCCAGGATCGCGCCGAGGAACAGCGAATCCATGGTGTTCCAGTCGAACCAGCGGCCGATTTCGTAGCCGATCCAGATCATCAGGACGATTTCGAGGAACGCTGCGATGAACGCCGTGGCGCCCACCTTGAACAGCTTGCGCAGGCTGAACTCCAGCCCGAGGCAGAACATCAGGAAAATCACCCCCAGCTCGGCAAGTGTCTTGATGGTTTCTTCATCGTGGATCAGGCCGAACGGTGGGGTGTGCGGGCCGATAATGAAGCCGGCGACGATATAACCGAGCACCACCGGCTGCTTGAAACGATGGAACAACACCGTCACCACGCCCGCGACCAACATGATCACTGCCAGGTCCTGAATAAAACTGATGGCATGCATGGCGTGGGCTCCTTGAATGACGAGGCTCGTCGTCAGACATCAGAAAGATCTGAGCAAGCCAGGGTAAAAATCCGCTTTTCTTGTGGGAATTGCCCTTGGGTAGGGCTTTTGCAGGTTAACACCGCGACTTCCCACTGGAAGGCGGTGCAATATTAGGAAACAGATCGATCCCGGCGTGACGGAAGCCAGTCGCCCGGCGTCCCGATAACGGTGCTTTTGAAAAGTGACCAGGCACCCGCAGAGGTGCTTCCAGCAAACCAGCCTTGATCCGTGAGAACGTTATGGAACCCGGAAACGCCCAGCTGTCGATGACGGTACTGATGACCCCCGACATGGCCAATTTCTCTGGCAATGTCCACGGCGGCACCCTGCTCAAATATCTCGACGAAGTGGCCTATGCCTGCGCGAGCCGCTACGCCGGCCGTTACGTGGTGACACTGTCTGTGGATCAGGTGATTTTCCGCGAGCCGATCCATGTCGGCGAACTGGTGACCTTCCTGGCGTCGGTCAACTACACCGGCAACACCTCGATGGAAGTCGGCATCAAAGTCGTCACCGAAAACATCCGCGAGCGCTCGGTGCGCCACACCAACAGCTGCTTCTTCACCATGGTCGCGGTAGATGACCAGCGCAAACCGGCCGCTGTGCCGCCGCTGCAGCCGCAGAACAGCGAAGACAAGCGCCGCTACATGCAGGCGCAGCAACGCCGGCAGATTCGCCAGGAGCTGGAAAAGCGTTATCAGGAGATCAAGGGCGACGCTTGATTGGTAGCGATCTGACGACCGCTTTCGCGAGCAGGCTCGCTCCCACAGGGTTCACGCGGTACCTGTGGGAGCGAGCCTGCTCGCGAATGGGGCGACGCAGTCTTACAAACTGATTGCCGTCGCCTCGAATTTCACCCGCGGATGCGCAATGCGATCCTGCGCCCGCACCAGTTGCAGCTCGTAACTGGCGCACGCCTGCGTTTCCAGCAGCACCTCATGCACCGCTGCCGCCGTGAACTCGAACGCTGCCACCAGACTGTCGCCCAGCAGCACGCGCGCCAGGAACAGGCCGGACGTCAGATCGCCCACGCCCACCGGCTGACGCGGAAACGCCAGCAGCGGACGGCGCAGGTGCCAACTGCCCTCGGTGGTCACCAACAACATCTCGAAACCCTCCGCCGGTTTACCCGGGTAATCCAGATGCTTGACCAGAATGGCTTTCGGCCCGCGAGCCAAAAGCGCCCTCGCCATTGCCAGGCAATCGAACAGCGATTGCGGCTTGCGCCCGGAAAAACTGTCCAGCTCCAACTGGTTCGGACACATGATGTCTGCCACAGCCGCCGCTTCTTCCAGCAGGAAATCGCTGACCTCCGTTGGCACGCTGCAACCTTTCTCCGGATGGCCCATCACCGGGTCGCACAGGTACAGCGCTTTCGGATTGACCGATTTGATGCGCGCCACGCCACTGAGAATAGCCCGGCCCTGCGCTGCGCTGCCGAGATAGCCGGACAGCACCGCATCGCAATTGCCCAGTTCGCCAATGGCCGCAATGCCTTCGACCAGTTCGGGAATCTGTTGCGGCGCCAGCACTTCGCCCGCCCACTGGCCGTACTGGGTGTGATTGGAAAACTGCACCGTGTTGAGCGGCCAGACATTCACCCCGACCCGCTGCATCGGAAATACTGCGGCGCTATTGCCGGCGTGGCCGAACACCACATGAGACTGAATGGCGAGCAGATGAGGCGTACGTTTCATTCGGGTTTTTCCGTAAAACGATTGAAATTCAAGCCGCGCAGTATGCGACGAAACGCAGCCTGTACGACAGACCGGCGACACAGTTAAGCTGGCGCTAACTTTTGGAGTTCATTGTTGATGCTGACCCTCGAAAACATCTTCGTGCTGATACTGTTCGCCGCCGCTGGCGCGTGGCTATGGCACAACCACGGCTTGCGCGAGCGGGCGCTGGAGCGGGTCAAACAGCATTGCATCAACGTCGGTGTGGAGCTGCTGGACGGCAACGTCGCGTTGAAGAAGATTGGTTTTATCAAGGATGCCAGCGGTCGCCGGCGACTGGCGCGGGTGTACAACTTCGAGTTCACCGTGACTGGCGAAAGCCGCCACAACGGCACCATCACCCAGTTCGGCGCCCACAGTGCGCAGATCGAATTGGCGCCCTACCCGGCACCGTTCGATGACACGCCGCCGGTTGTCGAGGTGCACAAGCCACGGGCTGAAGTGATCGAGCTGAGTCAGTGGCGGCAGGAACACACCAAGTGGAAGCCGTAGAAATCAAAAGATCTCATCCTTTGGCATCTCCTACACAGTGCACATAAATCCACTGTAGGAGCTGCCGAAGGCTGCGATCTTTTGATCTCAATCGACTCGACAACCCGCTAACGCGTTCTGCAACACGCCAACATCCTGCACCTGAGCGAAAATCAGCTCGATCCGCGAATCGCGCCGCCATTCACTGGGCTGCCAATGCAGATCAGCGTTCTCCAGGGCATTCGCTGAAGCCCAGCCATTGGTGCTGTGGATAACCAGTTTTGCCCTTTTCCAGACAAGGCTTTGCAGCCAGGCTGCGACCTTTTGTGAGTCGAACGTCTGACTCGGATGCCAACGCCAACCGATACTCCAACTCCCGTCCTGGGCCTGGCTCAGGCAAATCGGCAGTGTCGGATCGCTCCAGACCGCCGGCATCTGCGCCAATCCTTTGGGTACGATCAGGTTATCCACACCCTCCACCGCTCGCGCGGCCAGACCCGGCAATTCGCTCAAGGGCAATTGCGCTTGTTGCGTCCAGACGAGTCTGACTGGCGGCAACTGACTGGCAATCTTCTGCCTGCCAGTTTCAGAAAGGTTTTCGGCCTTGTTCAACACCAGCAAACCCGCACTGGCCAACGCATCCTGCTGCGCTGCCGGCAGCGCTTTCCCCGCATTGAGTGCCTGGGCATCCAGCACCAGAACGCACGGCTGAACCGCCAGCACACCCAGCCATGGCGCTTCACTCAATTGCTTGAGCAACTGCGCAGGATGGCCCAGTCCGGAGGGCTCGATAAACAGCCGATCCGGTTTCGCCTTGCGCAATAAACGCCCAAGGCCAATCTGAAACGGCGCCCCATTGACGCAACACAAACAGCCCCCGGCCACTTCCCCCAGTGCGATACCATCGCCATCGCGGGTCAGTAGAGCGGCGTCGAGGCCGATCTGACCGAACTCGTTGATCAGCACCGCCCAGCGCTCGCCTTCAGGGCGTTGCGCCATGAGCTGGCGGATCAGGCTGGTCTTGCCGGCGCCGAGTGGGCCTGCGATGACGTGGACAGGAATGTTCTGCAACATGGCCGGGGATTTTCTAAGGAAAGTTTCTGAGGAGATTGAAAATGCGTTGGATGGGATGGTCGTTGCTGTTGCTGCTGGTGTCCAGCAAGGTGTTGGCTCAGGCCTGCGTGGTGCACAGTCAGGGCGAGCGGCTGGACGTTAAAGTCTGCCAGCAGAACCGCAACATCCCGGCAAAACTGTTCAACGACGGTTTTTGCCAACCCGCGCTGGCCGGGCAGAAAGTCGACGTGCAGTACGTCGATCAATGCCCCAGCGGCGCTTTCGGCGTGTGCAACAACGCGCAAGTTGCCAATATGCCCTATCGCCAGGACATCCACTATTACGGCGTCGCCACTGATGCCGCTTATCTAAAGCCTTACTGCGAAGGCCAGAGCCAGGGCACATGGCTCAAGCCATGAAGCGTTAGCCAAGCCAGTCGAGGGTCAGGATCAAACGGCGCTCGCCCGGTGCCGGTTGCGGCGAGCGGTGGATCAAGCCGAAACCTTCATTGCCGTGCCATTTTTCACCTTTTAGTAGCGCCACCTCGCCGCTTTTGAGTTGCTGGATCTGCGTTGTGTCCGTCGGCTCGGCGTTGGCCTGGCCCAGTTGGCGCCGATCCATGGCGCCCTCCCGCAGCCATTCACTGCCGACGCCAGCATAAGTTGTGATCAAGCGCACCGGCACATGATCGACGTGGAACCGCGGGCACATGGCTTTATCCAGCACCCGCAGGCGCAAACCGATACGCCGCGCACCGAGCAGGCAAGCGAAGGCACTGACCAGCCATTTCAGATCGGCGATGAAGCCTTCGTAGCCTTCCAGATCGCGGAAGCCTGAGGCCAGTCCGCTGAGATCAGGCTCGGCGTCTTCGTCGGCCAATTCCAGACATAACGACTCTGCCAACGGTTCGTTTAGCGAGAGTAATAACCTTGCGAATTCGGCGATGTGCAGCGGCATATGTCGCTGCCATACGGCGAGGTTTATTTCATCGTCAAGAATTCGGCTCAGCGCCTTGGGGGTCGGGCCCTGATGCTGTGAGCGCGTACGGTCTCGCAGCAGCGTCATCGCAAGCATCAGGCGGCCTCTTCGTGCCAAGGGCCGAATGGATCTGGCAGCAATCGCCAGCCTTCCGCACCCAGTGCCATTTCATCGTCGGTCAGCAGACACGCATCGAGCTCGGCAGATAGCTGTACGAAATTGATGTTCTGACCGATAAATACCAACTCCTGACGGCAATCTCCGACACTCGGTGTCCAGTTTTCCATGATCGCGACGGTACTTTCCTGATCCTGCGGCCATTGGCTTTTCGGCACGAAACGCCACCAGCGCCCGGCAAAACCATGGCGCATCAAGCCACCGGCCTGCGACCAACTGCCGGCATCGTTGGGCTTGCTCGCCAGCCAGAAAAACCCTTTGGAGCGCAGCAGCTTGCCGTTGAGCCATGGACGATCGATGAAGCTGAAAAAGCGTTGCGGATGAAACGGTCGGCGCGCCCGGTAGGCGGAGGAGGCAATCCCGTACTCTTCGGTTTCCGCGACGTGCTCACCGCGCAACTCCTTTAACCAGCCGGGTGCTTGCGCAGCTTTCTCGAAGTCGAAGCAGCCGGTGTTGAGAATCTTCTCCAACGGTACTTCGCCCATCACCATCGGGATGATTTCGGCTTGTGCGTTGAGCCGCTTGAGGATGGCGGTCAATTCCTCGCGCTCGTGCTGGCTGATCAGATCGATTTTGCTGATCAGCAGCACGTCGGCAAACTCGATCTGCTCGATCAGCAAGTCGGTGATGGAGCGCTCGTCCTCTTCGCCTAGTGTTTCACCACGAGAGGCAAGACTTTCGGCGGCCTGGTAGTCGAGCAGGAAATTCACGCCGTCGACTACAGTCACCATGGTGTCCAGACGGGCGATGTCGGCGAGGCTTTGGCCTTGCTCATCGCGGAAGGTGAAAGTCTCTGCGACGGGTAATGGCTCCGAGATACCGGTGGATTCGATCAGCAAATAATCAAACCGCCCTTCTCGCGCGAGTTTGCTGACTTCTTCGAGCAAGTCTTCGCGTAACGTACAGCAGATACAGCCGTTGCTCATTTCCACGAGTTTCTCTTCAGCGCGGTTCAGGCTGACATCGCGCTGGACTTCGCTGCCATCAATGTTGATCTCGCTCATATCATTGACGATGACCGCCACGCGTAGACCCTTGCGATTACGTAGTACGTAATTCAAAAGTGTACTTTTTCCAGCGCCAAGAAATCCTGAAAGAACGGTCACAGGCAGTGCGGCTGACATTGGGTAATCCTCTTTAGATGGCAGCCGATTAGCGCTTTTACGTAGCGCGTGACGTTCTGGGCTTCATACGGAGTTCGCAGAAGGTAAACGTTTGAAATCGGCCGGCTCAGGCTCAGTTCAAACTGATGTTATAGTATAACAATAGAGAATGGCCAGCCCTGCTCTTACCCTTATCTACAAACAGCCGGAAGCTGCCTTTAAGTTCAGGCTCGGAAAATGTGATGAAAAGTGCGCTGAAATGCTCGGTTTTGAGCGTCATGCTGTTAACTGCGGTTACCGCCTGGGGAAAAACCCCGGCGCTCGCCTCCTGCACGCGCAGCGCCAATCTGCTGGCCTGCGTGGATGCCGATGGCAACGCTTACAGCGTCAACACGGTCGGAAACACGCTCTATGTGCGCGGCTTTGAAAAGAACAGCAAGCGGTATTGGGCGCAGACCAACAGTCGGTTCGGGCAAATGACGTTCTTCACTGGCATCGCTTCCGACGGTGAAGCCTGGGTCGGCTACACCCGTCGGGTGGGATGGACCACCATCAATCGCTTCTCCAGTTCAGGTGGCAGCAGCGCGAAATTCACCTGCAGCCGATTGACCGGTTGCTAGTTCGCCCAAGTCATCGACATGTCGAGGATATAACCCCGATGATGTCTCGCTTGGAAGGGGCGATTTTCGCGAGTGTTTCACGTGGAACCCTAGACGGAGTTGGCGTGCACATATGAAAACCTGTTCATGAAAAAGACATCGTGATTCGAATTGTTATAATGTAACATCGGATTTAATCAACACGATGGTCCCGATCATGAATTCGCTGACACTTCCGGATATCGCCGCGCAAGCCGCTCGCCAAGCCTTGCCACTCGAATGGGTGGGCATGCACGGCATTGCGTTGCCTGTTTTGCTGGACGGCCAACGCCTGAGTGCGAAAGCTGATGCAGGTGTAAGTCTCGATGATGGCGAGGCGCGCGGTATTCATATGTCGCGCTTGTATCTGGCACTCGAAACCCTGGAACAGCGCAACATTAGCCCAACGTTGCTTCACCAGATTCTTGAGCATTTCCTCGATAGCCACTCAGGTTTGTCCAACAACGCTTATCTGAAAATCCACACGGATCTACTGCTCAAGCGACCCGCATTGATCAGTCCTTTGTCCGGATGGAAATCCTATCCAGTAACCATTTCGGCCAGCCTGAAAAACAGAATGTTCCACGTGGAACTACAAATTGAAGTGCCTTACTCCTCGACATGTCCTTGCTCGGCAGCGCTGGCGAGACAGCTTATCCAGCAACAATTCATTGAAGACTTCGCCAACACACAACTGAATCACGCAGAGGTTTTGGCGTGGCTGGGTACGCCCCAAGGCATCGTCGCAACGCCACACAGCCAACGTAGCACCGCGCAACTACATGTTCATCTCGACGAATTCGTCGACGAACTACCGCTGAGCGCGATCATCAACGATGCCGAAGCCGCCCTCGGCACCGCCGTACAAACCGCGGTCAAACGAGCGGATGAACAAGCCTTTGCCCTCGCCAACGGGCAGAACCTGATGTTTTGTGAAGACGCCGCACGCAGGCTGAATATTGCGCTACGTCGCTCACCTGGAGTCAGCGCGTTCCACCTGCGAGTGACCCACGCCGAAAGCCTGCATGCCCACGATGCCGTCGCCGAAAGTCATTGGCACCGGGAGCAGGCATGATCCGTTGCCAAGCCTTGAGCTGGGGCGCACCCGGCCAACCGCTCACCTCGCCCCTGACCCTCGAATTCGAAAGCGGCAGCCTGACGGCAATCATCGGCGCCAATGGTTGTGGCAAAAGCAGCCTGCTGAAAGTCATTGCAGGACTGCAAAGGCCTTTGGCAGGAAAGGTCTCATTGAGCGTTCCACGGCAAAGCGGCGTCTCCTTCCTCCCCCAACAACAGCATCTGGATCGCCAGTTCCCGATCAGCCTCGAAGAGTTGGTGGCCGCCGGATTCTGGGGACGTAGATTGTCCACACAACTGCGTGCACAGCGCCTCGCCGCTGCCTTGGAAAACTGGCACCTGAACGGACTCGATCAACGCCCCTTGATGGCCTTGTCCGGCGGCGAATTACAACGCGCCTTGCTCGCTCGATTGAGTCTGACTGATGCACCTGTTTTGCTACTCGACGAACCGCATGCTGCTCTCGATGAACTGGGCCAACAGTTGCTGTGGCAACACATCCACGCCTGGCACGCCGAAGGTCGAACACTGATCGTGGTGTGCCACGACCTCTGCGCCGTTCGCGAACACATTCCAAAAACGCTGCTGATCAAAAACAGTGCCTGCGTATTTGGCACGAGCAAAGAGCTCATCCGGCAAACACCGCATACGCAGGTGGCGTGATGCTCACCATCGCGCACCTCTGGGAACCGTTCAACGAGTTCGTCTTCATGCGCCGCGCCCTGCTCGGTGGTTTGGTGCTCGCCTGCAGCACCGCTCCCCTCGGCGTTTTTTTGATCTTGCGGCGCATGAGTCTGATCGGTGATGCCGTTGCCCACGGCATCCTGCCCGGTGCCGCATTGGGCTTCTGGTTCGCCGGACTCAGTCTGCCTGCGCTCACCATCGGGGGGCTCGGCGCAGGTTTGAGCATGGCCGGACTCGCCGCCTGGATCACTCGCAAAACGGGTTTGCGAGAGGACGCCAGCCTCGCCGCTATCTATCCAATATCGTTGGCAGCCGGTGTGCTGATCCTTGGCATCGCGGGAAAACGCCTCGACCTTTTGCACCTGCTCTTCGGGTCGGCATTGGCGGTCGACGGTCCGACTCTCAACGGCATGCTGTGGGTATCGACCTTCAGCCTGATCGCCATGGCACTCATCTATAAACCGTTGCTGCTCGACACCCTCGACCCATTGTTCCTGAGAACCGTCAGCCGACTTGGCCCTCTTGCCCATGGCGTGTTCCTGACCCTGGTGGTGCTGAATCTGGTGATCGGATTTCAGGCGATCGGCGCACTGATGGTCGTTGGACTGATGATGCTGCCCGCCGCCAGCTCGCGATTCTGGAGTCGCCGTCTGCCGGTCCTGATTGCTATCGCCGCCCTTCTCGGCTGCCTGTCGGTGTGGCTCGGACTGCTGCTGTCGTTCTACTTCTCGCTGCCCAGCGGGCCGGCCATCGTGCTGGTCGCGGGGGCCGGATATTTGCTCTCCGTGGTGTTCGGACCGGTTCACGGTTTGCTGCGCCGCCCACCGTTGCTTACATCCCAATGAGGTGTTTCCCGATGCGCGTTCTATTTGTGCTGTTCAGCCTGATGCTGTCGATGTCATTGTCGGCGGCAGAAAAATTGCCGGTGGTGACCAGCTTCAGCATTCTCGCCGACATGGTTCATCAGGTCGGTGGCGAGCATATTCAGATCACCAACATGGTCGGCCCCGACGCTGACGCGCACACCTATGAGCCGACCCCGGACGATGCCAAAGCACTGCTCAAAGCAAGACTGATCATCAAAAACGGTTTGGGTTTCGAACCGTGGCTGGATCGCATGGTGACCAGCACCGAAACCAAAGCCACGGTAGTCAGCGCCAGTCACGGAGTGATCCCGCGCTCACTGGATGAGGATGGTGAAACCGTTCCCGATCCGCACGCCTGGCACAATCTGGCCAACGCCGAGTTGTACGTCGCCAACATCACCAAAGCGCTGATCGCCGCCGATCCGACGAACAAGGCCGACTACGAGCGCAACAGCCAGACCTATCTGAAACAGATCTACGCCCTGCTCGCCGAAGCCAAAGCCAAACTCGGTTCACTGCCACCGGGCAATCGCAAAATCGTCACCAGCCACGATGCCTTCGGTTACCTGGGCCAGGCGTACAGCATCGACTTCATGGCCCCACAAGGACTGTCCACCGAGCGTGACCCCTCGGCCGCCGAAGTCGCGGCGTTGATTACCCAGATCCGCCAGGCGAAAGTCAAAGCGGTGTTCATGGAAAACATCAAGGACGCGCGACTGCTCAAGCAGATTGCCGATGAGAGCGGCGCACACATTGGCGGCACGCTCTACTCGGACGCCCTCGCCGCCAGCGGTCCGGCCAGCACCTTTACCGGGCTGTTCGAATACAACCTCAATACCCTTTACAACGCGCTGAGCCAACCATGATCCGCAAGAATCCTTCAGGCGATCTGCCACAGATCGCCGAGTCGGCCTACGTCGATAAAACCGCGATCATTTGCGGCAAAGTGGTGATTGGTGAAAACGTGTTCGTCGGCCCCTATGCCGTCATTCGCGCCGACGAAGTGGATGCTTCAGGCGAGATGGAACCGATCACCATCGGTGCCAATTCGAACATCCAGGACGGTGTGGTGATTCATTCCAAATCCGGCGCGGCAGTGACCATCGGTGAGTTCAGCTCCATCGCCCATCGTTCGATCGTGCATGGTCCCTGCGTGGTCGGCGACCGGGTGTTCATTGGCTTCAACAGCGTGCTGTTCAATTGCGTGGTTGGCGATGGCTGCGTGGTGCGCCACAACTCGGTGGTCGACGGACGCGACTTGCCAGACGCGTTCTATGTGCCCTCCACCACCCGCATCGGCCCGAACACTGACCTCTCGCAATTCCCACCGGTGAGTGTCAGCGCCTCGGAGTTTTCCGAAGACGTAGCGCGTACCAATGTCGATTTGGTGCGCGGCTACAAAGCCTTGCAGAACGAGTTTTAGACCATGAGCAGTGTGCTGATTCGCAATGCAAGAATGATCAACGAAGGACGTGAGTTTGATGGCGATCTGTTGGTCAGCAACGGTCGTATCGTCAAGATTGCGCGCAGCATCGAAGGTGAAAACGCGAGCGTCGAAATCGACGCGGCCGGACAGTGGTTGTTGCCTGGGATGATCGATGACCAGGTGCATTTCCGCGAACCCGGTGCGCCGGCCAAGGGCAGCATCCACACCGAATCCCGCGCGGCGGTTGCGGGAGGCATTACCAGTTTCATGGACATGCCCAACACCCAACCCGCCACCCTCAGCCTCGAGGCGCTGGCGGATAAAAAACGCCGGGCGGCGCTCAGCTCTGTGGCCAATTACGGCTTTCACTTCGGGGTCAGCCGGGACAATCTCGACACCGTCGCTGCGCTCAATCCCAGCGAAGTGGCCGGCGTCAAAGTATTCATGGGCGCCTCCACCGGCAATATGCTGGTGGATGATCCGAAGATTCTTGAGCGGTTGTTTGCTGATGTGCCGACGATCTTGCTGGCTCACTGTGAACACACGCCAAGCATCAACGCGAATGCGGCCAACCTGAGCGACCTGTTTGGTGAGCGTCTACCGCCCGCGGCTCATGCGCTGATTCGTAATGCCGAAACTTGCTATCGCTCGTCTTCGTTGGCTGTTGAACTGGCCAAGCGTCATGGCACACGACTGCACGTTTTACACCTCACCACCGCCCGGGAACTGGATCTGTTCGAAGACAAACCACTGGCGCAAAAACGCATCACGGCAGAAGTCTGCCTGCATCATTTGCTGTTTGATGATCGCGACTATCCGGCGCTCGGCAACCTGATCAAATGCAATCCGGCGATCAAGACTCAGGCTGACCGCGATGCCTTGCGCGAAGCGTTGAACTCCAATCGGCTGGACGTCATCGGCAGCGATCACGCGCCGCATACCTGGGCGGAAAAGCAAAGACCTTACATAGAGGCACCTTCGGGTTTACCGCTGGTGCAGCATGCATTACCGGCGTTACTTGAACTGGTCGCGGACGGCGTACTGCCGATCAGCACTCTGGTGGCGAAGACCAGCCATCGCGTGGCGGATCTGTTTGCGATTCCGGATCGGGGCTATTTGCGTGAAGGGTACTGGGCGGATCTGGTGTTGGTTGAGCGGCAGACTGTCGAGGTGTCTCGGCAACCGATTCTGTCGCAGTGCGGGTGGACGCCGTTTGCCGGGAGAAGCTTTCGACATCGGGTCAGTACGACGCTGGTGTCAGGGCAGATCGCCTGGCGCGATGGTCGGGTGAATGAAGGCTGTCGCGGTTTGCCGTTGCGGTTTATGCGCTGATATTGATGACGCTATAGTGAGGCTGGCTCCCACATTTCGATTATTCGACTGTGGGAGCCAGCCTGCCGGCGTTGCTTTTAGGCGCGAGGTTTCACGGCGCCGCAGTCCTGACCCAGCCACACGGCGCGGGTTTCCAGACTGCCCTTCTGGTTGATGCCGATGGCATTGAACGTGCCGTTGGCGACCGTGTTGAATTCCCGATCACTGAGGAAAGTTGCAACACCGGTGCCCTGCGCTTTCGGGCAGCTGAAACGAAATTTCCATTGGTTGCCGTTGCGTTCGGTGATCTGCTGTTTGCAGCCCGATTGCGGGTCAGCCAACGGAATATCATTGGTCGCCACTTGCTCAGGCGTCAGGCACGCGCGGATCCCCTTGCCGCCGATATTGATGCCGTTTTTCTCCAGCGCCGCCCGCTGCTGCGGGGTCATCTGGCCTTGCAGCTGGCCGAGGATCGATTGCACGTCCATCGGCTGATCATCGACTTTGACGTTGCTCGACGTCATTTCCCACAACCCCGGCTGCAGCATCTGCGCCTGAGCAACCACCGGCAATGCCAAACCCAGGCCCAGCGCCAAACCCAGCAGACGAATGTTCATCGAAAAACTCCTGATCAGTAGTGGCCGTTAGACGTCGGCCAATTGCTTCGGTTCATGCACCAATTAATTAGCGACATTCGCGGCGGAACATGGTCTGTTAAGCATTGAATCTTCCGGAGCAAGGCTGCCCCATGGATTATTTTGGACCGCATATTTTCGGTTATCTGATCGCCCTGATACACACCCTCGGCTTGATCGCCGCCGTTCACGCGGTGCTCACCGTGCGCACGGCTCAAGGCTCGATCGCATGGGCATTGTCGCTGATCTTCATTCCCTACCTCACGCTTATTCCGTACCTGGTGTTCGGCCGCAGCACATTCGACGGCTACATCAAAGCTCGGCGCCAGGCCAACGAACAGATGCGCCAGGCCATTTCCGAATTGAACTGGCGGCCGTGGGTGGAAGAAGCCCTGACCGCCCGCGCCTCGAACGCCTACGCATCCCTGCGCGCCATGCCGAAACTGGGGCGAATGCCGTGTCTGGCGAATAATCAGGTGCAGTTGCTGGTAAATGGCAAAGCGACCTTTGAAGCGATCTTCCGCGCTATCGATCAAGCGAAGGAAGCCGTGCTGATCCAGTTCTTCATCATCCACGATGATCGGCTCGGTCAACGCTTGCGTGATCTGCTACTGAAGAAGGCCGACGAGGGCGTAGCGATTCATCTGCTCTACGACCGTATCGGCAGTCACGCCCTGCCCCATAATTATGTTCAGGCACTGCGCGATGGCGGTGTCGAGGTCAAGGCGTTCGCCACACGCAGCGGCTGGCTCAATCGCTTTCAGGTCAACTTCCGCAACCATCGCAAAATCGTCGTGGTCGACGGCGTGGTCGGGTTTGTCGGCGGGCACAACGTCGGCGATGAATACATGGGCGAAAAGCCGCCGCTGGCGCCGTGGCGCGATACGCATGTAAGAGTGCGTGGTCCGGTGGTGGCGTGCATGCAGGAATCCTTTGCCGAAGACTGGTTCTGGGCCGCGCGCACTTTACCGCCGCTGATCCTGCCGGACACTTACCCGGACGACGGCGTGCTGTGCCAGTTGCTTGCCAGTGGCCCGGCAGATGCCTACGAAACCTGTTCGCTGTTCTTCGTTGAAGCTATCCACGCGGCGACGGAACGGGTGTGGATCACCAGCCCCTACTTCATTCCCGATGAAGCCGTGTTCGCTGCCCTGCGTTTGGCCGTGTTGCGCGGTGTCGACGTGCGCTTGCTGCTGCCTTCACGCCCCGATCACCGCATTGTCTACGCGGCATCCAGCCTGTACGCCTTCGAAGCCGTGCGCGCCGGGGTCCGTGTATTTCGTTACGAACCCGGATTCCTGCATCAGAAAGTGGTGTTGATCGACAGCGAGATCAGCGCCATTGGCAGCGCCAATCTGGACAACCGTTCGTTCCGCTTGAACTTCGAAGTGATGCTGCTGACGGTCGACAGCGACTTCGCCGCTAGCGTCGAACAGATGCTGATCGAGGATTTCGAGCAATCTTACGAGATCGCCAAAGAAGAAAGCCGGGAGATCCACCGCCTGCAACAGGTCGGCATGCGGATCGCCCGGCTTATTTCGCCGATTCTCTGACATTCCCCACCCTCTGCGGAGGGCAAGGGGATACAGGAAATTAGGGATGGTAGATGTCGTCGCGAGTCCACGGCAGTTCATGGCTGCCATCGGCGTGCGCTTTTACCGCGAGGATCTGGTGCAGATTGATCCAGCCGCGCGCGAAGGCGTAAGCACAACCGGCCAGGTACAACCGCCAGATGCGCAGCGCCTGCTCCGGCACTAGCTTCGCAGCTGTTTCGAGATTGTCTTCCAGACGCTCGCTCCAGTGATCGAGGGTCCGTGCGTAGTGCAGGCGCAGACTTTCGACGTCGACAATCTCCAGCCCGGCTTCACTGATCTCGGCCGAGATCATCGACAAATGCGGCAACTCACCATTGGGGAATACATATTTTTCGATGAACTCGCCGGCACCACGTCCTACCGGGCGGCCATCGGTGTGCCTGGCCGTGATGCCGTGGTTCATCACCAGCCCCCCCTCCTTCACCGCACCAAACAGGGTTTTGCAGTACTCGGCCAGGTTGGCGTGACCGACGTGCTCGAACATGCCGACACTGACCACTTTGTCGAAGCGACCGTCCTGGGGAAGATCACGGTAGTCCAGCAGTTGCAGTTCGATCTGGTCTTCCAGTCCTTCGTTTTTGACACGTTCGCGGGCCAGTTCCAGCTGTGCCTTGCTCAAGGTGATGCCGAACACTTTCGCACCGAATTCCCGCGCCGCGTACCGCGCCAACCCTCCCCAGCCACAGCCGACATCCAGCAGATAGTCGCCCGGCTGCAAACGCAGCTTGCGGCACAGATGACGGAATTTGGCTTGTTGCGCCTGTTCCAGCGTTTCACTGCCGGTTTCGAAATACGCGCAGGAATACGCCATGTCGCTGTCCAGCCACAGCTGGTAGAACGCGTTGGACAGGTCGTAATGGTAGGAAATGGCTTTGGCGTCGGTTTCCTTGTCATGCACCGAACGCACGGGATGACTGTCGTCATCTGCACCGAGCAAGGCATTGCTCAATTCGTCGCAGAGCCGGATGACCTCGCTGATCGAGCCCTCCAGTTCAAGCTTGCCTTCGACGAACGCCGCCCCTAGCGCATCCAGACTTGGATGGGTGAACTGGCTGACCATCTTGGGATCCTTGACCACGATGGTGACGCTGGGCGTCGGGCCCAGATTGAATTCATGGCCGTCCCAGAGTCGCAGGCGAAGCGGTAGCTGCAGATTCTGTAAGGCCGGTGGAAGTTGCGCGAGCATGGAAAATCCCCCCTTGTTTCAGACGTCTGATCTGAGGGTAGACCATCCTCGAAAAATAGCAGGCTATCGATTTGATAGACCGAATCTACCGCTCCAGACGCTCCAACAAGCCATCCTGCACCCACTGTTTCAGCCAGGTGACGGCTTGGAGTGCAGCGCCCTCACCATAAATGACTGCCAACGCCTCACACAGTTCGGCGAAACTCCAGCCTTCGTCGAGCAGCCCGTTCAGGGCCGAGGCTTCGGGAGCTTCCAGGCTGCGGTAATGACAGATCAGATCATTACGCCAGATCAGGCAGACCTGAGGAGCAGCAAGCGCCATGCTTTCAGGGAAATCGCATGCTTCCTTCACCGCCCGCCACAGCGAGAGACTGTTGAATTGGCACTCCAACCTTTGCAACGACGGTGTGGATCTAAACTGCAATCCGGGCCATTCGTCCGGAGCAAGCGCCGCCATCGTTTCGAGGGTTAACGGTGAACCTGCGGGCGCATCAAAGGCCAGCGTGAACGCCCATTCCAGCGCAGCCAATTCGGCCAGTGGTGCGCCCTGCTCCGGCACCAGGTGCTCTCGGAGAAAATCGGCGAACCCCTTGCCCAACCAGCGCAGGCTGTAATGCGCCGACGGGCATTGGCGGATATACGCGGTGGCCAACTGATCGAATTCTTCGTCGCCCATCCAGTGCCAGATTGTCGGGTAGTCGGTACGTAAAACTTCCAGCAAACGCGCCTTGTAGGCGTTGTGATAAATCGCCAGGCCGGTGTCGATATCCAGCGTCGGGCCGCCGATCAGACTCTTTCCCAATGCCAGGTTGGCTGTCGCTGTGTCATCCAGCAGAAACGACTCGAACGCCAATTGCCATTCTCTCAGGCGCATTGCTGCCTCCCGGCCAAGACATGGCTACCCAGCTCGCGAGCCTTTTGCAATTCATCGAGCAGCTCTTCAAAGGGCGGAAAGTGATCGTCACGTTCCAGCAATGTCGCCACCGGGCCGAAGTGTTCCAGTGTGCGTTGATACAGCGCCCAGACCGGATCACTCACCGGATGGTCGTGGGTGTCGATCACGTAGTCGCCGTAATCGCTGTGCCCTGCCAAGTGCAACTGGCGCACTTTGTCCTTGGGCAGGCTTTCAATAAAGGTCCACGGATCGAAGCCGTGATTACGCGAACTGACGTAGACGTTGTTGACGTCCAGCAGCAACTCGCAACCGCTCACCCGACTCAGTGCGGCGAGAAATTCCCATTCGGTGAAATCATCCGAGGCGGCGCGAACATAACTGGAGACGTTTTCCAGCACCAATGGACGCTGCAACACATCTTGAACCTGGGCCACTCGCCCAGCGATGTATTCGAGGCTCTCAGCGGTGTACGGCAGCGGCAGCAGATCATGCAACTGATGAGCGTTACCACGGCTCCAGCACAGATGGTCGGAGATCCACGCCGGTTTGACCCGATCGGCCAATTGCTTGAGTTGCTTGAGATAGTCCGGGTCGAGGGCATGCGGCCCGCCGATGGACAGGGAGACGCCATGCATCACCAGCGGATAGCGCTCGGCGATGGCGTCCAGGTAATACAGAGCCTTGCCGCCCTGCACCATGAAATTTTCCGAGACCACTTCGAACCAGTCCACGTCGGGCGACTGTTCAAGGATCTGCTGGTAATAAGCGCTGCGCAATCCCAGGCCGTAGCCGAGGAAAGGAAGTGAGGCGGACATGTGCGGGCTCCTGATAAAAGTGGCCGCAGTGGCGTGAACCACTGCGGCGGCACTTACCGGTCAGTTATTCGCCGACCTTGCCACCTGCTTTTTCGCAAGCCGCTTGAGTCATTGCTTTGAAGCCCTGGCCTTTGCAGGCGCCCATGCCTTTGCAAGCGTGGTCTTTGGTTTTGCAATCGTTCTGGCCTTTGCAGGAGGTCACGCCGTAACAGTGCACGTTGGCATCGGCGGCGACCACATTGGTGGCTACACCGGCAAACATAGTAGCGGCGGCCAAAGCGAGAGCGGCACCAGCAGCAGCGGTCTTGATGGTCATTTTTCTTATCCTCGGTAAGCATCAGGGGTGTCGGCTGGACGGTTGTTCAGTCCCGACATAGCACTAGAGATCGCTGCCCTGATGGCGTTACAGCGAGGCTAAAAATAATTTCAGATTTCTTCCTTGAGCTTGAGCAGCGGCTCTTGAAAGCGCAGCAATCGCCCGGCATTGCCCAGCACCAGTAACGTGCTGAGGTTGTGCAGCAACGCGGCGATCATCGCCCCGGCGGCTCCGAGCCAGCCGAACGCGGCGAACACGACAATGGCCAGCGTCCAGCCCAGCCCGATGATCACGTTGACCTGCAAGGTTCGCCGACACTGACGACTGAGCCGCACACAAGTACCGAGCCGACGCAGATCGCTGCCGATCAACACGATATCGGCGGAGGCCAAGGCGATGTCTGCCCCGCCCGCCCCCATCGCCACACCGACCACGCCAGCCTTGAGCGCCAGCGAATCGTTGATGCCGTCGCCCACCACCATCGGCCGGAAACCGTCGTTGATTTCTTTCAGCACACGATTGAGTTTGTCCTCGGGCAACGCCTGGGCTTCAACTTCTTTGAGACCGACTTCGCGGGCCATCGTCTGGGCCACGCTTTGGCGATCGCCGGTCAGCAACAGTTGCCGCCCGAGGCCCAGCTCACGCAGTTCACTGAGGGCAAATCGGGCTTCCGGTTTGACACTGTCAGCCAACAGCAGCCAGGCGAGAAACTCACCGTTCAAGGCCAGGCCGGCAATCGGTCCATCGTGTTCAGGGATGGTCGTAGGAGTGATGCCCAGTTGTGCGAACAACTCCGGGCGGCCTAACGCCGCTTCGCCTTGACCGGTCATGGCGACTACGCCGAGACCCTGCCGTTCGTGAATATCGGACAGAGGCAAACAGTCGTCCTGACTGACCAACCCCGCCAGCGCACGACTGACCGGATGACTGCTCGCCGCACCCAGACTGGCGGCGAGCGCCAACACCGTCGACTGATCCGCATGCGAGCTGTTGATCGACTGCAAGCGCAAGGTGCCGTAAGTCAGGGTGCCGGTCTTGTCGACGACCAGCGAGGTGAGATCGGCCAGCTCTTCGAGGAACGCCGAGCTGCGGATCAGAATCCCGTGACGCGCCGCCACCGCCACGCCGGCAATCGCCGTGGCCGGTGCCGAAAGCACCAAGGCGCAAGGGCATGCGGCGACCAACACCGCGAGCATCGCTTGCGCATCATTGGTTATGAACCAGGTGACGGCCGCCAACAGCAACACCAGCACCATGTAACTACCGGCATAGCGCTCAAGCAACCGGGTGATCGGCGGTTTCGAACGCTCGGCGTTTTGCATCAGCGCGATGACTTTGCCCAACGTCGACTCATCGCCGGTGCGGGTCACTTCGATACGCAGCAAACCGTCGAGATTGATCGCGCCGCCAAACACCGTCATACCGATGCTCGCTTCCACCGGCACGGATTCACCGGTAATCGACGCGGTGTCGAGGCTGGCCTGGCCGGACAAAACCCGACCGTCCGCCGGCACTCGATCACCCGCGCGGACCTCGACCATGTCTCCGGATTTGAGCGTGCCGTTGTCGACTTCAACGATCGAGCCGTCAGCCTGAATCTTGCGTGCATGACTGCGGGTCAATTGACCGAGTGCGTGAATCGCTTCCTGCGAGCCAATGACACTGCGCTCCTCCAACACGTGGCCGAAGATCATGATGATCGGCAGCAACGCGGCGGTCAGCAGATCGCCAGTCGCCCATGCCCCGAGCATCGCCAGGGCAATCAGTTGGTCGGTGATGCCATGCAGACTTGGATAACGCAGGCTGAACCACGCCGAACGCATCACCGGAACGGCGACCAATAAAGAAGCAACGCCCAGCAGCAACTGACTGACACCGGTTTGTGCTGGCAGCAGCCAACGCCAGATCAGACCGAGGCCGAGCAGACCAAGCGCGAGCATGGCCAGCGTCAGTTGGCGCGCGGCGCGACGTTGTTCGGCCGAAGACAACAGGCCCGGTGCAGCGGTGGTCGCGCTCATTGACTGGCTCCCTGAATGATCAGGCGGGAATCGTCTTTCGGATCGACCGTGGTCACTGATCCGGCCTGACCAAGAATTTTCGGTATGCGCTCGCGGTACAGACGCAGGAGCATTTGTGGGTCAGTGCCTTGCAATTGGGCCTTGGCCAGACTCGACACCGTAGCGGTGTCCGCAGACGCTTTGGCCAGGCGCTCACCCGCCTGAGCGTGAGCGACCTGCAGCGTGCGGTCGGCTTGTTCGTTGGCGGTCTGGGTGAGTTTCTCGGCATCAGTGCGGGCATTGGCCACGGCTTTGTCGGCTTGTTGGCTGGAGGTCAGAACCGCATTGAACGCGCTGACGGCGGGACCGGGCAGACTGGACTGCACATCAACCCGTGCCACCTCGATGCCGATGCCCTGCCCGCTGGTTTTCAGTTCAGCCAAGCGTTGGTTGATGCCTTGCACCAGATCACCGCGCAAGCGCTCGCGACGTTCGGCAGCCTGATTATCGGCGCCGATCAATTCCGGTCGGGCCACCAGAATAGTGTCGAGATCTCGCGCGGCGGTCAGTGCCACGGCGCTGCGAGTGACCAGCCGATCAAGCGCTGGCAGCACATGATCGCCCTGCAGCACGAAGTCATAGGGATCGGTCACTTTGTAAAACACTCGCACATCCAGTTGCACGACGCCGGCGTCACCGGTCAATAAATAACCAGATCCCGCCAGTGCATCACTGAGCGGCGTGGCAAACGTGGCTACCCGATCAGCCTTCAATGCCTCATCGCTGCGCAGCAGATTTTCAACGCGACGCTCTATCACTCGATCTGCTGCCGGGAGTAAAACCACCTGCTCGAACGGCTGCGGCCAAGCCAACAGCAAACCGGCATTCTGGATGCGATCCAGCGCACCAAAGTGCAAAACCACAGCACGGTTCTGCGGATCAATCTGCCGGACATTCGAGAATGCCCAAGCCACCGCGGCCAGCACTGTCACGGCGTACAGGGCAAAAAACGCCAAACGCCCGGCCTGAATCCACGGACTGTTCAGCGAATATGTTCCACGTGGAACTTCTTCACTCATGGTTGCGATCCGGCTTTGCTGTCGAGATTCGGCGGGCCGTCGACCAGCACGCGGAACGGCGCGGCATCAGTGCGCAAAATCAGCTTGGTGTCTGGCGTAACGATGGTGCCGAGGGTGTCCAGCGAGCGCAGCAAGTTATACAACTGCGGTGAACTGGCGTAGGCGCGGCCGTAGATCTGCGCGGCCTCAACCCGAGATTGGGCTTCGATATCCGCGGCTTTCACCGTGGCATCCGCTTGAACAATCCGCGCATCACGCTCGGCGGCAGAGCGAATTTGTGCAGCTTCACGCTTGCCGATGGCCGTGCGTTCGGTGGCAATTGTTTCACGCTCGGCGCGCATCCGATCGACCGTGGCGGTGAGTGTCACTGACGGTAAGGTCAACCGCTCGATACCCACCTGCACCACTCGCACGCCGTAAGTCGCGAGGAGTTGCTGTTCGATTTGCTGACGCAGCTGCGCCTCGAATTCGGCGATGTGCACCTGATTGGCGTCGGTGTTTACCAGGTTCGCCAGATCAAAACTGCTGGCGGTGGTTTCCAGAGCGGAGCCAACAAACGTGCGAATCTGCCGTGCTGCTTCGTCCGGCTGATTCTGCACGGCGCGCATGAAGCGTTGCACATTGTCCGGATCGCCCTGCACCTGCCACGCGACATAAGCCTGGACGATGATGCGCAAACCATCCCGGGTGCCGACATCCTGCAAACCGCTGGAGGTGGTACGCAAGCGCAGATCCACCGGGATCGCCGCTTCGAATGGCGCAGGCCAGCGCCAGCTCAAACCCGGATCGAGCAACACCCTCGACGGATTACCAAAACGGGTAATGACTGTGGCTTCGCCGGAGCGCACTTGCACCAGGCTCGCCGCAGCGATGGCGAACGCCACCAGCAACGCCGCCCAACCCATGCGTCGCCATGGAAAAGGCCCCGCCTCTTGCGGCGCGCCGTGGTGATGATGCCCATGATGATGGTGATGTCCGCCGTGGCCGTGATCGTGGCCGCTGTGGTCATGATGATCGTGAGGGTGCGACTGGCTCAATGGGCGACTCCTGGTTGAGCGGTAGAACGTGCGGGCGTCGGATCACCCGGCAGCGTGAACGTACGCAAATCGATAGTCGGCGCGTTACTGCTCCCGCCCAGTCGATGGTCAAGTACCAGCAATTTGGCGTTGCTCAGGCCCTGGCTGAGCTGACTGAGGTATTGCTCAAGGACGAACGCCTGACCCGCACTGGCGTAGGCTTTTTGTTCGGCACTGAATTTCAGATCCGCTGCCTGCGCGGCAGCGCTGATTTCACCAGCGTTGGCGCTGGCCTGATCGCGAGCAAGACTGGCCTGCAATTGCGCCTGATTACTCGCCTCAGCGGCGGCGCCACGTTCGTGGGAGATCAAGGCTTGCGCCCCGATCTGCGCCGCTTGCACGCTGTGATAAGCATTGGCAGCGCCAGCCGGCGGGTGAATGGCTTCGACGACCGTGGCGAGAATTTCCACGCCGCTGTCGAGCTGTTGCAGATCGCTTTGCACCGCACGGCCGATTTCTTCACCCAGCCCTGCCCTGTCCGCACCGAGCAAACCGTCGAGGGTACGCGAGGCAAAATCGTGGACCAGAATTCGGCTGGCAGTGCTGCGGATCAGCGTCGGCACATCGGCGCTGTTGTAGGTAGCCGCCAGCGCTGCCTGGTTGGTGAGACCGATGCGATAGACGAAACGCACATCCATGTTGACGATCTGAAAGCTCTGCTGCGCGCCACGGCGGCTGGCGATGACTTGAGATTTATCATTTACATGGCTGGCGTCCCACAAGCGGTTGGCCGTGGACGGCGCCGGGCCTTCAGCGGAAACAGGTTGGACCGGCACCGGATTCTCGCCAACGCTGGTCGCCAGTTCATGCACCACGCCGTTTTCCACGCTCAACACCCGGCCCAGCGGCCACGGCAGTCCTGCGTGCAAACCTGGGCCGAACACCTGCACCGGTTTGCCGAAACGTTCGTAAATGCCTCGACCCTGCAAGGGGATTTCATGCAGACCGGTCAGCAACCAGCCGACTGCCACGACCAACGCCAACACCGGCAAAAACGCCCGCCGCATGTAGCTGAACGCCCAGATCTGGCGTAGATCGATACCAAAGCGATTGTGTAATTCGTGCTGCAGCGCCAGCAATGGCTGGGGCGGCCAGCGCAGCATGTCAGCGACAAAACTGCGCGCTAGCAACGTCGGTTCAAGCTGTTCGCGTTGAGGGCTGAACACCGACAGAACGGCGCGCAATAGCAGCTCAATCGCAACCAGACCCGGCAAGATCCCGACCAGTACCGCCAGACGCACCGGCCAAACGGAGGTTTCGGCGGCGAACAACAAACACAGAGCGCCCAACACCAGACTGATAATCGCCACGCGAGTCAGTTGTGCAAGCGAACTCGCTTCGGGCCATTGCGCGGGGGTTTCCTGAGCCAGTTGCCGCTCCAGCACCAACAAGCCGAACGCCAATAACAACGCCAGCGCGGCGCCGAGTGTGGCCGAGACACCGACAACCGAGGGCGGCAATGTCAGGTTCCATACCTGCTCGATGCTGAGCGCAATCAGCAACGCCCAACCGCCCAGCCACAATGTCGGTGCGCCGATCAGTCCAAGCAAATGTACGCTGCGTCGGCTCAAGCGATCGAGCAGGCGTTCATACCAGCCCTGCGCCGCGGGCTGCTCATCAACAGTTAATGACACGGCTGCCAGTGGACTCATCACCCGCGCGCGCCACTGCGTCACCCACCAGGCCGATTGCAGCCCGACAACTACTATCAGCAATGCCGCGCTCTGGTTGATCAGAAGCGGCAGCCACAACGACTGCGGCGCAAACAACCCGACAAAAAGCGCCAGCACCCACCCTGCCCCGGCCAACCCACCGAGGCCGCTCGCCAAACAGCGTAACCTTCGGCCCTGCGTGGCCGCCTGCTGAAAGCGCGGGAGTCCGGTCACTTGCGTGCCTTCAACCTCCAGATCGACTTGCATATCACCCCAAAGCCATCGGCTCACTGCTCATATCGTTACGATATAACGAAAACCGTGAAATATTTGTGCACAAATTGCGCTTATATAAAGCCGCTTGACCTGTCGCCTGCCTGAAGCCTTGACCGAAATGTCTGCAAACGCACATATTACGTTCGTAATTTTGTGCGATGACTACTTTTAACGATCTGCATCCATCCATCAGGAGCAAGCGCATGAGCAACTATGACGTGGTGATTCTGGGCGGCGGCCCCGGTGGCTATAACGCGGCAATCCGCGCCGGTCAGTTGGGCCTCAAGGCTGCCTGTGTCGAAGGCCGGGCAACCCTCGGTGGCACCTGCCTGAACGTCGGTTGCATGCCCTCGAAAGCCTTGCTGCATGCTTCGGAACTGTACGAGGCAGCCATGGGCGCGGAGTTCGCCAACCTCGGAATCGAGGTCAAACCGACCCTGAATCTCGCGCAGATGATGAAGCAGAAAGACGAGAGCGTGACCGGCCTGACCAAGGGCATCGAGTTCCTGTTTCGCAAGAACAAGGTCGACTGGATCAAGGGCTGGGGCCACATCGACGGCCCGGGCAGGGTCACCGTGACCGACGATCAGGGCAGCAAGACCGAACTGACCGCCAAGGACATCATCATCGCCACCGGTTCCGAGCCCACTCCCCTGCCCGGTGTCGAGATCGACAACCAGCGCATCCTCGACTCCACCGGCGCGTTGTCGCTGAGCGAAGTGCCCAAACATCTGGTGGTGATTGGTGCTGGCGTGATCGGCCTCGAACTCGGATCGGTGTGGCGGCGACTCGGCGCGCAGGTCACCGTGGTCGAATACCTTGATCGTATCTGCCCCGGTGTCGATGGCGAGGCCGGCAAAACCCTGCAGCGTTCGCTGAGCAAGCAAGGCATTGCCTTCAAATTGAGTTCGAAAGTGACCAGCGCCACCACCTCGGCCAGCGGCGTGCAGCTCAGCGTCGAGCCTGCGGCGGGCGGCAGCGCCGAATTGCTGGAGGCCGGTTACGTGCTGGTTGCCATCGGCCGCCGCCCATACACCCAAGGCCTGGGCTTGGAAAACGTCGGGTTGAGCACCGACAAGCGCGGCATGCTCGCCAACCAGCAGCATCGCACCGAAGCCGCCGGGGTCTGGGTGATCGGCGACGTGACGTCCGGGCCGATGCTCGCGCACAAGGCTGAAGACGAAGCCATGGCCTGCGTCGAGCAGATCCACGGCAAAGCGGGCGAGGTCAATTACGATTTGATCCCCAACGTGATCTACACCAAGCCGGAGCTGGCCAGCGTTGGCAAGACCGAAGAGCAGCTCAAGGCCGAGGGACGCGCCTACAAGGTCGGCAAGTTTCCTTTCACCGCCAACAGTCGGGCGAAGATCAATCACGAGACCGAAGGGTTTGCCAAAGTCCTCGCCGATGAGCGCACGGACGAAGTGCTTGGCGTGCACCTGGTCGGGCCGAACGTGAGTGAGATGATTGGTGAGTTTTGTGTGGCGATGGAGTTCAGCGCTTCGGCCGAGGACATTGCCCTGACGTGCCATCCGCATCCGACGCGCTCCGAGGCATTGCGCCAGGCGGCGATGAATGTCGAGGGGATGGCGACGCAGATGTAGGTGTCGTCTGGACTACCGCTTCCGCGAGCAGGCTCGCTCCCACAGGGTTCTCGGGTGTTCACATAATTCGTGTTCGACGAAAATCCACTGTGGGAGCGAGCCTGCTCGCGATCGGCTCAACTCGGTCTAGGAAGGCAGATGCCCCAACGGCAACGCTCCCGGGGTCTTTACCGTATGAATCGCAAAGTTGCTGCGGATATCACTTACCCCCGGCAGTTTGAGCAGGTAACCGCTGAGAAAACGGTCGTACGCACGAAGGTCTGGCACCACCACTTGCAGCAAGAAATCCGACTCCCCCGATACCAGAAACGCTGAAATCACCTCCGGCAATGCAGTGACCGCTTTGTAAAAGGCTTCAGCCTGTTCATCGTTGTGCCGCTCGACCTTGACCCCGACAAACACCGTCAATCCCAGCCCCACTTCATCGCGATCCAGATTGGCCTGGTACCCACGAATCACCCCGGCCTCCTCCAGCATTCGCACGCGCCGCAAGCACGGCGACGCCGACAGGCCGATCTCGTCCGCCAGCTCGACATTGCTCAGGCGTCCGTCCCGCTGCAGTGCGGCGAGAATCTTGCGATCAAAAGCGTCGAGTTTCATGATTGGCAGATCCTGATTGTTTCAGCAGAAAAAAGAAGCAGGTTATGCCAATCACGATGGATTTTGAAGCGGACTACGCAAGCACCTGCCCCGCCCTTCGGCCCTAGACTGACCTCACCAAATCGACAACGAAAGGGGTGTGGCATGGCGAGTCTCTGGCTGTTTTTCCTGGCATTGGCTGTGGTTTTTCTTTTGCCTGGGCCGGACATGATCCTGTTGCTGCAAACCGGCGCCCGTCAGGGTCGCGGTGCGGCGCTGGCCACCGCCATCGGTCTTGGGATTGCCAGGGGTTGTCATGTCGCGTTGGCGGCGCTGGGGCTGGCCGCGTTGTTCAAGGCTGCGCCGTGGACGTTCGAAGTGGTACGGCTGGCCGGGGCGGCGTATCTGCTGTGGATCGGCATTCAATGTCTGCGCAGCACGCTGGTGCCGATCCTGAATGGCGGGGATGTTGCCCAGACTCAGGGCCAATGGCGTGAAGCGGTACGGCGCGGCTTGCTGACCAATCTGCTCAATCCCAAGGCGCTGTTGTTCTGCTCGGTGCTGTTGCCACAATTCATCGTCGCCGACGGTGCACCCGTGCTGACCCAGTTCGCCATGCTCGGCATGCTGCTGGTCGGCGTCGGCTTGCTGTTCGACAGCGCCTACGCCTTGACCGGCGCGGCGCTGGGCCGTTGGCTGCAACACAGTCCAACGGCCCAACGGGTTCAACAATGGCTGTTCGGCAGCCTGTTGATTGGCTTTGCGCTGCGCCTGACGTTCATCCAGCAGGCTTAGCTTTTACGTGCCTTGCGCCGGCGGCTGAACACCAGCAACGACGTGCCAACCACCAGCAGGAACGCAGCGATCTGTACCGGCCACTTATACGGCCTCAACGTGGCGCGCACCGAATCGGTCACTTGGGTGACATAACGCTTGTCAGCGTTTTCAAAATCCGGATATGGGCATTGATTGCCAAAATCCACCGCCCACGGCACGTAAGGCCCTTCCTTCACGTAGCGTTGATACAGCGCGCTTTGTTCTTCCAGGCTGCTGTTGAAACCAGCGGCGTTACACAACACGGCGGCGAACGCCTGACTGGTGTGGGGCAAATTATCGGCAGCACGACTGGCCAGAGCGGTGGCGACAAACCGATAGTGGAAACGCTGATCCGGCTGAGCTTCGCTGATTTTCTGGCGTTGCACCTCGGCTTCGCTCACCAGCGGCCCGACTTTCAACTCAGTGTTTTCCAGGCTGAAGCCGCCACCAAACACCGCGTAATCCGGCGCCATTTCATAACCGAGAATGTCCATGCCCCACTCGCGGGCGGTCCACGCCGCGTTATACAACGCGCTGGCGCGTGTGGTTGGCCACCACGCGGCATCAGCCTTGAGCCGCTGCTCGGCATAAAGGCGAGCCTTGTGTTGCAGATCGGGGTTGTCGAAATAGCTGATAGCCGCCTCGTAATGCCCTTCGCGCAACAAACGTCGGCCTAACAGATTGCGCAGTTTCGCCGCCACTGACAGCGGCACGTAGTTGTCGCGCTCCTCTTGGGTCAACACCGCGGGAGCCGGAACCGCTTCGTCGACATACTGCTTGAGTTCGTCGACCGTCAGCACCCGCTCGGCGACTGCTGCGGCATCGAACCAGTAGACGTCATTGCTGCGAAACAACTGCACGAAGGCCTGCAGGTATTCACCGCGTTGCAGTGCGAGAATTGCGCTTTCCCCCTCGACCCGACATTTAGGCTGGACCGTTTCATAGGCCCAGTCTGTCGTACGCCGATAGCCCCAATCCTCGGTCTGCGGGAAGGCCTGTGCGGCTTTGGCGTAGGCTGCCGCAGCGGCATTTTTATCACCGTCGCGCAGCGCCAGTTTCGCCCGCAACCACCATGCGAGTCCGCCGTCGCCGGCATTTTCGAGGAAGGCTTTGGCGCTGGCATAGTCACCCTGTTGATAATTCACAGCCGCCAGCCGATCAGCGTTTTCGAGGCTGCCACGGGTGCTGTTTTGCAGAAGCCTTACCAGTTTTTTCTCGTTCGGCGGTTCATCGCCGAACGACCAGCCCTGACGACTGAGCAACGATGCGGTGACTAGTTGCTGCACCGGTTTGTGTTCCAGCAATCGTGCCAGCTCAACCTCGGGCAGCTCCGCCAGCTCATTCATCAACTGCTTCAGCGAGGTGTTGCCTACCGCAGAACCGTGCAGGTTCTGCGCCTCATACAGTTCAATCGCGCCGGCCCAATCGCCAGTGGTGCGCAATATCCGCGCTTCTTCCCCGAGACTGGCGACGCCGAGCTCCAGCGGATCGCTGAAACCGTCGATGCTCAGTTGGCGAGTCTGACGAAATGCTTCGCGCGATTTTTCCAGCGTCTCGACCCCGTTGTTCGCCTCAGTGCTGATGGCAAACCAGGCGCGCCCCAGGGAGTACGCGGCCCACGTGCTGCGCAAGGAGCGCTGATCCGACGGCAGCGCCAGTAACCTGTCGAAATACTCGACCGCCAGCTGATGATCGCCCGTCGCGAACGCCACCGCGCCTGCCACGTAAAGACGAATTTCCGCTGGCAGACTGGCACCCTGCACCTCGACCTGACGCGCATCCGTCAAACCGCGCAGTTGTTTGACCAGCGCCTGTTGTTCTGGCTTGAGCCCGACCTGCTCGGCCTTTTCACGCTGTTCGACCGTTTCAGTCGACTCGGCATAGGATTCGTTCGGGTTGTAGGTCGCGGCAGTGACGTTCTTCAGCCCGGCGATGGTTTTACCCAGGCGACTCAGCTCAAAGTTGAAGTTGCCCTCAGGTAGCTCCGACATCGTCTGCCCGCGATTATCGAGCAGGCGCATCGGGAAGTCCGGGCCGCAGGCCAGCGCCGAACCCAGCGGCAGGCTGAGGCTCAGGCAGAGCAGATGGCGGGGCCAGTTACGGGTCAACATGCGAACCTCCTTGATCAATATTTGCGCAACGCGCCCAACCAATGGCGCGCTGCCCGTTCGCTGGCAATCGGCCGTCGCGAAGGCGGGTGAAGGTAAGCAGATCCGGGCTTTGTTGCAACGAGTAACCGGCGAGCGCGTCAGCGCCTTCGCAATCCCGGGCCTTCAGGGTGATCTGTGCGGGCCAGGCGCTGTCGAGGTTGCCGGTATTGTTGAGCTTGATGTCGTAGAGGCCGCTCTGCTCGCTGAACGTCACGTCGAGTTGGCTGTACAGCGTATCGCCCCGCGCTACGGCGCGCAGCGTGGTCAAACTCCAGGCGCGACGGTCGTTGACCAGCGGCAGGCGAAACCAGATCAGGCCGGCCAGATGTTGCGGCGGATCGTCACGCAGCGTTTTACCCAGTCGGTTCAGTTGCAGCGGATCGGCCAGCAATTCGCGGCGCTCTCCGCCACGTTCAAGCTGAACCTCGCTTTCCACAACCGGTGCGCCGCCGACATCCGGCAACAGCGCCACGCCATAGGCCGGTAGCGCCAGGTAGAACGGTTTGTCGGTGAGCCGCGCCCAAGCCTTGGCCCACTTCAACGCTTGATCAGGGTCAAACAAGCCTCGCCGCGGATCGCTGACCGCATGCACTTGCAGCACGCTGCTGTCGACCGTGGCCAGCAGCGCGGGCAGCTGCGAACTGTCGAGCCACGCCGGCAGCGCGGTGATGCTCAGCGGCAACGTCGGCGGCAACGCGGAGCGCAGATGAGTGAGGAATTGTGCGTAGGCCGGCAGCCGCGCATTGCCAGCGTCGTGGTCGATCTCCACGCCGCTCAGGGTCAGACCTTGCGCCTGCCAATCTGCAACGACCTGAAGAATCTGCGCCGTGACCTGTTGCTGATCCAGCGCCTGGAGCTGGCCGTCGAGGCGGATCACCGCGATCAACGGACGACCATCGTTTTTCAGCAGCGGCGCATCGATGCGCGCCCGGCTCCATCCTTCATGGGGGAAGGCCTGCAACGCCAACACGCGCAGGGTGGAAAAATCACTTCGGCTGTCGCGCAATGCCGCCTCATGGGCTGGCGTCCATTGGCGTTGCCAGACGTAGAGTTGCTGGTCGAGTGGCGGTGCGGTCTGCTGATCGCACCCCACAAGCAACAGCAACGTGATCAGAATCGAATAACCAAACCGCATGAAGTCGCTAATCCCTGCCGACGAAAAATGCAGGGTACACAACATCCTGTAGGAGCTGTCGAGTGAAACGAGGCTGCGATCTTTTGATGATGATTTTTGGAAATCAGATCAAAAGATCGCAGCGCCTACAGTGAGATCCAGCGATGCCTTGAGGTAAGCGGCTCAAGGCTTGCGGGCAATGATCACCTGACTCTTCGCCACCACCGTTTCCAGCGCATCTTTGATCTGTGCGCCGCGGGGTGACGAGAGCAAGGCTTGCCAGGTATTGGCCCAGTGATTGAGCAAAGGGTGATCGGGGTTGCTCAGGTCGACCTTCGCCTCCCAGAACAGCAGCATCCACATCGACCAGTAAAAGCCGTACTGACTGTGGCTGATGACCTCAAGACCGGCTTCACTGACCATGGTCTTGAACTGTTCTTCGCTGATGATGCGAACGTGATTGGGCTTCTCGTAATACGCCGGTGCAGCAATGTCTTTTTGCAGGTCTTCGGAGCTCGGGTGCGGCACGCTTAACAGATACAACGCCCCCGACTGGCCGACGCGCACCAGCTCGGCGAGGAACTGCGCCGGATCGTCGACATGCTCGAGGACTTCGGTGGAGACCACGCGGGTGGCGGTGCCATCGGCAATCGGCAGTGGATTGCCGTCGGTGACGTGGCACTCGACACTGCGCGCCGGGGTCTCGCTCAAACGCTGGCGGGCCTGTTCGATCTTGTCGCCGTCAATGTCGGCGACAATGAGCCGCGCCCCACGCCTGCCACAAAACTGCATGTTGCCGCCGTCACCGCAGCCGACATCGATCACGATGTCATCCGCCGATACCGGGAAGCCTTTATAGAGCTCTCCCGTCTCCTCGTTGAACCAGCCACTGAGCTGGGCATCGTGCAGACCGAGCATGAACGGATCGACCTTCTCGGCGACCGGCGTGACCGCCGCGACGGGCGCAGCAACCGGGGCGGGGGTCGCCGCTGTGAGTTTTCTCAAAAAGCTCAGCATGAGGTGGCTCCAAAATTGATATTCATGATCGGTTCGCCGCTCATGACGTCTGTCCCGCGTCCAGCGGTTTGCGGGCGATGATCACCTGACTCTTGGGCATGAAACGGTCAAGCGTCTGCTTGATGGCGAGGCCTTCGGGTTGATCGAGCAAGTCCTGCCAGGTTCTGGCCCAGCTCTCCATCAAAGGCATGAACGGCTCCTGGATTCGATCCCGTACCGCACCGGCGGGGTCCCGACCGGCCGCACGTTCGCCGGCCCAGAAAAAGATCATGCCCATCACCCAGAAAAAACCGTTGGCCTGACGATGCTCGATCACCAGACCCGCGTCCTCTACCAGCGCGGCGAAGCGCTCCGCGGTGTAAATCTGCACATGATTGGGTGACTGGTAGTAACTGGCCGGAGCAATGCCTTTTTGCAGGTGTTCGCCAATCGGCGCCGGCACGCTGAGCAGGTATTGCGCGCCGGGACGGCCCATGCGCACCAGTTCGGCCATGAACGGCTCAGGCTGGTCGATATGCTCCAGCACTTCCATGCACACCACTTTGCTCGCGCAACCATCGGCCAGCGGTAACGGCAAACTGTTGCTGACCAGCCCGAGATTCGACTGGCGACTTTGCGCTTCGACCTGACGAGCAAGGTCGCGCACCTTGTCCAGTTCACTGTCGGTGAAGATCACCGAGGCGCCTTGGCGGACCGCAAACAGTGTCGCTACACCTTCGCCGCAACCCACATCGAGCAACGTATCGTAAGCCGTGATTGCAAAGCCCTTGAGCAACTCGCCGCTGTCACCCAAAAACCAACCGTCGAGGACGGCGTCACGCAAACCGACGTCGCGCGGCGACACCGTATCGCGCGGAGCCGGCGTCGGCTCTGGCAAGGAGACCGCTACAGGTGCCGGGCGAAAGCGGGCGAGCAGACGCCGGATCATGCGCCCGAGGCTTCCACGGATACCGCCTCGGCGGTGGCTGAGCGCTGGGCAAAAAATGCCCGCAAACGCTGTTCGGCGGTGGTCTGGCTACAAAACCGCTGCAGGCTGCGCACGGCTTCGGCCGACATTGCGGCGTAACGCGGCTGATCGGCTTTCGCCACCTCATAACTGGCGCGATAGGCCGCACACAGCGAATCCCAATTGGTCATGTAACGCATCGTGCGGTAGGCGGCGCGTGGGTCATGCGGCCAGGCCGTCAGCTCTTCGGTGAAGTCGACGATGAACGCGTTGTCGCTGTTCACGTAGTCAGCCATCGCCGTGTTCAGTGGCGCAATGGCCGGTTTGCCGCATGACATGAATTCCATCAGCGGCAGGCACTGGCCTTCACCGTATGAACTGTTGACCACGAAGCTGGTGGCTTGCACCAGCCGTTCGTAATCACCGTCCGCCAGATAACCGTGAATCAGCACGATCCGGCATTGGTAGGACTGGTTCTTGTACAAGTGGTGGAGCATGTCGGTGAGCGCATTGGCGATGTCGTGGTGCGTGAGTTTCAGCACCAGCGTCGCATCGGCAGTGTCACGGAATGTCGTGCAGAACGCGCTGATCATGTCCTGCCAGTTCTTGCGCCCGTCGTAAGGATTGAACACCGAGGTGTAGACCACGCCCTCCAGCTGCAACGGGCAATCCTGCGCCGGCGCGGCAAAGGACATCGGGGTGCCTTCGCAGCGTCCGGGTGGCCCGTAAGGCCGCAAGTCGACGGTGCGACTGTCAATCAGCAGCCCGCGCAGGTTCAGCGTGACCGGCTCGACCACAGGGTGTCGTTCCAGATGCTCACCGCGGGCGGCGAAGCGATCCCACACCGGCGCGGGGATCGCACAGACCGGATAGTCTTCGCCCATCACATCGCGCACGGTGTTGACCGTGAATGTCGAATGGGTAATCGCCCGGCCACATGCTTCAAGCACCACACGCCAGTCGTGGCGCGGTTCGCCCTGCCAGCTCTCGGTGGGAATGGTGCTGAACTCCCAGGCAAACACCGGGATGGTCGGGCAGGCGTAATGAATCGGCGTACGGTGCGGTGGAGAGAACGACAGGTAGATGCACTCTTCACCCCGGCTCAGACAGTCGAAATACAGGCGATCCACCAGTTCGTCGGGGTTGCTGACTTCGATGACCTGACCAATGCGCTCCAGCACCGGGCGGAACTCCTTGAGCACAAAGTAGTAGCTGTACTCGGGCCGTCCGAGGTTTTGCTGGATGTTGCTCTTGTTGGTTTCCGAATGAATGATGATCAACATGAGGCAGTCCTCGACTCGGCTGTCAGCGGCGTGGTTGCGCTCTGCGCCTTGAGCTCGAAAAACTGCATCACGCGCTGCTGAACCGGGGCGAAGCCGCAGTAATCGCGCATGCGTTCATTGGCTGCCGCGGCCATCGCCTGATACGCATCCGGATGGTTTTTGGCCATGGCGTAACTGTCCTCATAGGCGGCTTTCAGCGAGCCCCAGTCCGGGCGATGGCGCAGGGTACGGTAGAGGATGCGCACATCCTCCGGCCAGATCGTCGGCTCATGGCTGGACTTGACGACGAATCCGACCCGCTCATCGATATAGTCGTGCATCGCCGTGTGGTTCGGGGCAATCACCGGTTTGGCGCAGGACATGAATTCCATCAACGGCAGGCACAAACCTTCGCAGCGCGAAGCGTTGACGTAGAAACTCGCGGCACCGTAAAGCCTGGCGAACTCCTCGTCGTCCAGATAGCCGTGCATGACCACCACCCGACAGGCAAACGGCGAGAGTTGCGAGAGCAAGGTGATCAAGTGAACGTAGTAGCTCGACAAGTCGTTCTGGGTGATTTTCAACACCAGCGTGGCGTCTTCGTTGTCACGCATGGCCCAGCAGAAGGCGGTGATCAGGTGATGCCAGTTCTTGCGACCGTCGGCGGGATTGAACACGCTGACATAGACCACGCCACTGACGTCGATCTGTACCTGCTCGTTGGTGTCGGGCAACGCCGCTTGCGGATGGGCGTCAGGTTGCATCGCCTCGCTCACGGTGGTGGGCACCGGCAAGGGTGCTGCTGGCGCGGCCGGCGTGCGCAATTTCGTCAGTTGCTGGCGGATGGCATTTGGCACTACATCGCACAAGGCTTCGCGATACCACAGCAGCAGGTTGTGCTTGAGTAAAAAAAGCGGCGGGTGTTCAGCTGGCGCCGTCAGCGCCCGGAAGCTTTCGCGCAAGTAGTGTTTGGAAATGAAGACGCGTCGGCGCAAGGTCAGTGGCACAGGTACTTCGGGTTCCGGCTCTGGTTCCACCAGGCCGCGAGTTTCCAGCTCCTGCTCATTGAATATCGGCGCGATCAAGCCATCGGCGGACAGCCCCAGTACTCGGCTGTCGATGATGCAGCCCTTGATCTGCAGCGTGGTGCCCGGGTTTACCGGGACACTTGGAAAGTCTCTGCGCACGTGCGCAAAGCGCTCCCACAACGGTGTGGGTAGTACCAGCACGGGGAAGTCTTCACCCAAAGTCCGGCGGATCGCCTGCGCGGTATGGGTGGACAAGGTAATCACCCGGCCATGACGTGCCAGGGTCTGGCTCCAGTCCTGACGAGGATCGTCGTCGCAGCACTCGGACGGGATCGAGTCATACTCCCAGGCAATCACGCAGACCATCGGGCACTGCAGATCGATCGGGGTTTTGTGCGGTGGCGAAAACGAAAGGAACAGGCATTCCTGACCGGCCTCGCTCAACTGCCGGTACAGCGGATCGACCTCGTCGACCGACGCCACCACATGCACGCGGCCAAGGCTTTCCAGCACCGGCCGATAAGCCTTGAGCACGAAGTAGTAACTGTATTCGGGACGCCCGAGACTCTGGCTGATGGAACTGTCGTTGACGTCCGAGTAAAGAATGAAATTCATGGCATCCCACGATGAAGCCGCCATCCCGACCGCTTCATGCTATGACGGCCCGACGTCGGATCAAGTCGGCATCACCGGGGCTTGAACTTCATCTACAGGCACGTCTTCGTTCTTGTTTTAGTGGTTGGTTTCACCCTGTTGCGCAACACCCACGGTGAACTTTGGGCAATCGCGACGAAGGGCATTCTAAACACATCCGTCGAGGATTCGTGAACCGCACGATGAGAAAAATCTGACTACGCTAACGAGAACTGACCAGTCACGGTTTGCCTGTTGAAATTGCCGCGCAATTGGCACAGATTGGCACCAAACAACTACAACAACTGACTTCGCCTGCCGTCTTGCCGTTTTTCTCCATCGGTCTGACAGACTTCCCCTCAAAGCATGTGGGAAAGCGGCGCAAGTTCAAGACCAAGGGGTCGCGGTTTGAAAAAGCGTCTGTTCATTACGGGCCTCAGTGGCTTCGTGGGACAACATATTCAGTCACGATTGGCGCTACCCGATTCGCCGTGGGAGCTTCTGTCTGCCGCAACGCCCTACGACCTCACGGACGCGGGCAGCCTCGTCGATCTCTGGCCTCAAGTACCCGACGCGGTCATCCATCTGGCCGGGCAGAGAGACAGCTTCGTCATCGCCAGTGCCGCCCGCCAGATCAGTCGCATCAAACAAGGCCTGCAAGCGCCACAACTGGAAGTCGGCGACATCGACGTGACCCGCGACTTCCTTGATGTCGCCGATGTGATTTCGGCCTACCTCGCGCTGCTTGAAAAAGGCCAATCGGGGCAGGTCTACAACGTCTGCTCGGTACAGCGCGCCGTGACCAAGTCGCCCCCGGACGAGGTGTACAACCTGGCGGCGCAAAGCTTCGTTGCCGCCTCCTGGGATCAACCGGTGACCACCGGCATCGTCGATGGCCTGGGCATCACCCACTTGCTCGAAGCGATCCTCCAGTTCAGCCCGCACACCCGGTTCTATCAGGCCTCAACGAGCGAAATGTTCGGTCTGATCCAGGCTGAGCAGCAGGACGAGAACACGCCGTTCTACCCGCGCATGATGTACGGCGCGTCGCCAAGCAACTCAAGAACAAATCCCACGAAACCTATCGCCTGCATCGTACGGTCAGCTGCCCCTGCGGCACCTACACCGTGCTCGAGGAAGGCCCGCGCTTCAAGATCAAGCGCATCGTGGTTAAACCCGGCGCCAAACTGTCCCTGCAAATGCACCATCAACGCAACGAAAACTGGGTGGGGGTCGAAGGCATGGCCAAGGTCACCATCAATGGCGACGGCACGCATCTTGTGGCCAAGAATGAATCGACGTTCATTGCCGCAGGCCACAAACATCGTCTGGAAAACTCCGGCGTGATCGACCTGGTGATCATCGAAGTGCAAAGCGGCGAATATTTGGGAGAGGACGACATCGTCCGCTTCGAAGACCAATACGGCAGGACGGTTTGAATGCTGCTTTCCCTGTACCGCTCGCTGCGCAGCTACCGTGGATTCATCCTCGGTAACGTCAAGCGAGAGTTTCAAGCGCGGTATCGCAACTCGCTGTTTGGTGCGCTGTGGGCCGTACTCAATTCGCTGTCGATGATCATCATCTACACGGTGATCTTTTCCCAGATCATGCGCGCCCGCCTGCCCGGCATGGCATTGCTGGCGCTGATACCGCTGCTGATCCTGCAAGTGGTCTTCGCCGCCGGACTCGGCATGCTGCCGGGCATTCTCAATGTGTTCTTTCGCGATGTCGGGCAAATGTTCGGCATCTGCCTGCAATTCTGGTTCTGGCTGACACCGATCGTGTATCCGTTGTCGATCCTGCCGCCGGGCATCCAGCACGTGATCAGCCTCAACCCGATGACTGCGTTGATGACCAATTACCAGAATGTATTCCTCTACAACCAATGGCCGGACAGGTCCTCCCTGACGCCGTTGCTGATCATCGGACTCGTGCTCTGCGCCATGGCGCTGCACCTGTTCCGCCAACGGGTGGGTAAAATGGTGGATGAACTCTGATGGGGCATATACGCGTCAGTGGCCTGGCCAAGGCTTACAAACAGTACCCCAATCGCTGGAGCCGGTTGTTTGAATGGCTGGTGCCGTTTTCCCGGCCCCGGCATCACTTGCACTGGGTCTTGCAGGGTGTTGATTTCGAGATTCAGCCCGGCGAAGCCGTGGGCATTGTCGGCGTCAACGGCGCGGGCAAAAGCACCCTGCTGAAGATGATCACCGGCACCACTCAACCGACCTGCGGACAGATCCAGTTGCAAGGCCGGGTCGCCGCGCTGCTGGAACTGGGCATGGGCTTCCACCCCGACTTCACCGGTCGCCAGAACGCTTTCATGGCCGGCCAGTTGCTGGGGATGCAGGGTGAAGAGATCGACGCGTTAATGCCGCAAATCGAAAGTTTTGCTGAAATCGGCGAAGCCATCGATCAGCCCGTGCGCACCTATTCCAGCGGCATGCAGATGCGTCTGGCGTTCAGTGTCGCCACTGCGCGGCGCCCGGACATCCTGATCGTCGACGAAGCGCTGTCGGTCGGCGATGCCTATTTCCAGCACAAAAGCTTCGAGCGCATCCGCAGCTTCCGCAAGGCCGGCACCACGCTGCTGATTGTTTCCCACGACCGCTCGGCCATCCAGTCGATCTGCGATACCGCGATCCTTCTGGAAAACGGTCACCTGGCCATGCGCGGCAAGCCCGAAGAAGTCATGGACTACTACAACGCCACGCTTGCCCAGCGTGAAGGCCAGATCGTGCGTCAGGAGATGCTCGCCAACGGCCAGATACAAACCATTTCCGGCACCGGCGAAGCCGGAATCATCAGCGTGCGCCTGCTCGATGCGCAGGGGCGCAGCCTCGAAGTGACGGAAGTCGGCCAGCCAGTGGTGCTGGAAGTTCAGACAGAAGTACGTGAAGACATCGAACGGCTGATTCTCGGCTTCATGATCAAGGATCGCCTGGGCCAGGCGATTTACGGAATCAATACCCATCGCCTCGACAAACCGGTCGTCGAGCTCAGTGCAGGTGATCGCGTAACGTTCCGCTTCGCCTTTGACATGCGTCTGGGCAAGGGCAGTTATTCGGTGGCGCTGAGCCTGTCGCGGCTGGATTCGCACCTGGACCGCAACTTTGAGTGGCGCGACTACGGCTTGATCTTCCATGTGATCAACAGCCGTCAGGAAGACTTCGTCGGCTGCGCCTGGCTGCAAGCGCACACAGAAATCACTCGGTCCAGTGGCAACCTCACGCCAACGCCTGATACGGAGATCTCGCGATGACACGATTGTTGGTGGAATGCACTTACGTATTCGAACACCCAAGCGCCAACTCGGGCATTCAGCGCGTGGTCCGCAACGTCATCCAGCAATTGCCGGCCGCCGACGAGAACGTTGAATGCATCCCGGTGGTGATGATCGGTGGTGCTCTGTATCAAGTTAAGAGCCTGGCGCCCCTGAAATCGGCAACGCTGGATTTGACCGGCCTGCGAGTGAAACTCGAGCAATGGGCCAATGGTTTCTGGCTGCGCCACCGTGCATTGGAGCGCCGCCGTCCATTCAGCCAGTCGCATTTCGCTCGCCGCGTGTTGTACGTCGGGTGCCGGCTGAGCGCTTTCGCCTGTTTCAGCCTGCCGATGCGCCTGCTGCAGCGAGCCCTCAAAGGCAAGCAAATTCCCGAGCGCTGCGTGCCGTTACAGCATCGGGCCGGCGATCAACTGGTACTGCTCGACTCGTCCTGGCACGCCAATGTTTTCCCCCTGGCCGAGCAACTCAAGCGTGACGGGGTCGGTATCGTTTCGGTGATCTACGACCTGATCCCGCTGACCCACCCGCAATTCTGCGATGCCGGGCTGGTCAAAGTGTTCAACGACTGGTTCGACTGGATCGCCCGCGCAGCCGACGGCTATGTGGCAATTTCGACGACCATCCGCGATCAGGTGCGAGAAGAAATGCTGCGGCGCATCGGTTCGCAACAGGTCGCACAGCGCTGGTTCGATTATTTCCACCTCGGTTCGGAACTGGACTTGAGCGACATCGATACCAAGGTCGATCAATACTTGTTGCATATGTTCAAAACAGTGGAACCGGTGTTCCTCATGGTCAGCACCATCGAGCCGCGCAAAAACCACGCTTACCTGCTCGATGCATTCGAGCGCGCCTGGGCCACGGGGTCCAAAGCGCGGTTATGCATCGTCGGCAAGATCGGCTGGAAGTGCGAAGCGTTGATCGAACGCATCCGCCTGCATCCCGAGCTGAACCGCCGCTTGTTCATGTACAACACACTCTCGGACAAAAGCCTCGAACACGCCTACTCCCATGCGACGGCGCTGGTATTCCCGTCCTACGTAGAAGGGTTCGGTCTGCCACTGGTAGAAGCGATGCAACGTGGTTTACCGGCGATGGCCAGTGATATCCCGGTGTTTCGCGAGATCGGCGGCGATTACATGGCGTATTTCGATCTGGCCAACCCGCAGAGCCTGACCCACCTGATCACCGACATGGAACGCAGCCAGGTCTTTCCAGCACCGCTGAGCCTGGAACAGTGGCGCTGGCTGAGCTGGCGCGAAGCGAGTGCGCAACTGATTGAACGCATCGAGCACAATTTGCATCCTTCGCCGGCAATCCCGGAGAGCCAGCATGCGCATTGCTCTTAACGCCCGGATTCTGCAGGCGCCGCGCACCGGCATCGGCCACTACGTCGCCGAACTGGTCAACGCCTTGCGCAGCGAGCCCGACGTCGAAATGACGCTGTTTCATGGTTGGGGCTGGAGTTCGGCGCTACCGGAAGCGGCAATGCCCGGCTATTCGCGTTTGACGCCACTGCTGCGGCAGATTCCCGGAGCCTATCAGGCACGGCGCTGGATGGAGCAAAAGCGCTTCGATCAGGGCCGCGCGCAAGGCATCGACCTGTATCACGAGCCCAGTCTGTGGCCGCTGGCTTTCGACGGCCCGACGGTGATCACCCTGCACGATCTGACGCATCTGCATTTTCCCGAGACTCAGCCGTCGGCTCGGCTCAGGGAAATCGAGCGGCGGCTGGCCCTTGGCATCGAGCAAGCGCAGGTGATTCTGACTGACTCACAGGCAATTGCCGACGAGGCGCAAGACTATTTCGGACTGCCCGCGGAGCGTTTTGTGGTGGCGCCACTGGGCGTCGCCGAGCGGTTTCATCCACGCGAAGCCGACATGATCAGCGCGGTACTCAAGGCTCATGCCGTGCAGGCTCGCGAGTATTTCCTGTGTGTCGGTACGCTGGAGCCACGCAAGAACCTGAGCCTGGCGTTGCGCGCCCATGCCCTGCTGCCGGAAGCGGTGCGCGAACGCTTTCCGCTGTTGATCGTCGGCATGGCCGGTTGGCAGCGTGAGCAGCTCAGTGACGAGCTGCGCCGGGCGTTGGCCAGTGGAAATGTTTGCCTGCTCGGCTACCTGCCTGATGAACAAGTGGCGCAACTGCTGGCCGGCGCTCGGGCACTGATTTTTCCTTCGCTGTATGAAGGCTTCGGCCTGCCGGTACTGGAGGCGATGGCCAGCGGCACGCCGGTGGTGGTCACTCGCTCTTCGGCAATGCCGGAAGTGGCGGGGGCTGCTGGCAACTATATCGACGCCGACGATGCAGACGGCTTGCGCGATGCGATGAGCCGACTGATCGACGATCAAACACATTGGCAGGCATGCCGAGAAGCCGGCTTGCAGCAGGCGCGTTTTTTTTCCTGGCAGCGTTGCGCACAGGCCACGGCCGGTGCCTACCGCCAGGCCATGGGAAGTTGAAGGCGAGTTCTTCATTTCTTCAAAACGTACCTGTCCGACTCGGTCGGCGGCATCGAACAAGTGATCTTCCAACTGCGCGAACGCGGCGCCCAGCATGGCATCAATGGGCAGACGCTGACCCTCAGCGCTGATTCGAACCCACCCGTGGTGAAGCTGGGTCAACACGAAGTGCACCGGGCAAAACTCGATATGCAGTTCGCCTCCACGGGATTTTCCTGGAGCCTGTTCAAACAGTTTCGCGAGATGGCGGCCGAGGCCGACGTGGTCAATTACCACTTTGCGTGGCCCTTCATGGACCTGGTGCATTTTGCCAGCGGCATGAACAAACCGAGCGTGGTCACCTACCACTCCGACATCATCCGCCAGAAACCCTGCTCAAACTCTATCGGCCGCTGATGAACCCCTTTCTCGCCAGTGCCGACCGGATTGTCGCCGCGTCGCCGAATTACCTGCATACCAGTGATGGGTTGCAGCAGTTTCAAGACAAGACCCGGGAGCTTCCCTATGGCTTGAACAAGCAGGTTATCCACAGCCGATGAGATGGGCCGCGGCAGCTCCTACACGGGCGCTAGCATTACAAATCCAGCACCAGCGGCTGATCGCTTTGCGCCGGCACCGCACAACAAATCAACACATGCCCCGCCTCCGGCACTTCGGCCGGGGGCTGTGGATAATTGACTGCGCCGCTGACCAGCCGTGTCTTGCAGGTGCCGCACGAACCGCCGCGGCAACTGAACTCGGGGCGCAATCCGCGACTTTCCGCCAGTTCAAGCAAACTGCTGCCGTCCGGCTGCCAGCGCGCTTCCTTTGCCGAACGCTCGAACACCACCGGCACGGATGTGGTGGCTGCGGGCGGTTGTTCAATGACAATCGCATCCGGATCGGCGCGACGCTTGAGCGTCGAAGGGCCGAACGTTTCGGCGTGAATCTGCGCATCGCGCACATCCAGCTCACGCAAGCCGTCGTAAAGCCCTTGGGTAAAACCGCCGGGGCCACAGACCACAAAATCAATTTGATCGTAGTCCTCGACCTCCAACAGATCCCTTAATACCGCGCCATCGATCCGCCCGCGCCGGTCGAAGTCCTCGCCCTCGTGCGCGTCCGCTTCCGGCTGACTGAGCAACCGCAGGACCCGCACCGCGTCGCCAGCGCTTTCCAACAAGTGATCCAGCTCCCTTCGAAAAGGTTGATCGGCCAGGCTGCGTGAACTCTGCAGCAACCATGTTGGACGAATCCGGCGCGTGCGCAGGCCTTGATAAACCACCTCGCGCAGCATCGACAGCAGTGGCGTAATTCCAACCCCCGCGGCTAACAACACCAGTGGCCGTCGCTCCAGCGGCGCCACGGTGAAATGCCCCTGAGGCGCTCGCGCCTCCACTACATCACCCACCTGGATCTGCTCGTGCAGATGGGTCGACACGCGTCCTTCGCGCTTCACACTGATCCGATAGAAACCATCCGATGGCGCACTCGACAGGCTATACGTGCGGATGTGCACCTCGCCGTCGAGGGTAAATCTCACAGGCAAATGCTGGCCCGCGAGAAACACCGGCAAACCGGCGCCATCGTCTGGCTCCAGATAAATCGAGCGGATGCTGTGGCTTTCCCGTTCGATCTTCGCCACCCGCAGCGGTCGCCATTGGTTGCCCAACGCTTGCGCCTGCAAACGCGTATCGGCTTGTGCCCAGTTTCCAGTCAACAGACTGGTGGGCGACATGCCGTCGAAGCGCCAGCGCAAGGCCAGCGCTGCTGGCCGGCGAACCAGTTTCTCCACCTCGAATGTCCAAAACCGTTCGGCGCCTTGAAACGCCTCGATCTGCGGCCCTTCCAGGATGATTTCGGTACGCCCGCTGAGTTGCAGCAGATCGCCTGTGGAAAAGTCGATGAACAGCAAGCCAGCCTGGGGGTTGAGCAGTAGATTGCCGAGGGTGTTGAAGTGCAGATTGCCGGCAAAATCCGGGATGGTCAGACGATTGCCTTCCACCCGAACGAACCCGGGCTGGCCGCCACGATGGGAAACGTCCACCGCACGCTGACCATCGACATCGACATAACTGGCGACAAAGAACGTATCGGCGCCTTCGATCAGCGCTTTGGCTGCGTCATCAAGGGTGTCGAGATGCTGAGGTGGGCGCGTCTGCGGATCACTCAGTGGCACGCGCTGAAACTGGCGCAGTTGAATGTATTGCGGACAGTTGCCGAAGGCTTGATCGACACTCACATCGAAACCGTTATCGCCTAGATCGCCGACATGGCCGTTGAGGCGATTGCGCCGCCGCGTATGCAGTTCAATCCCGAGCAAACCGATGGGCTCGCCGTTACGCAATTGCGCCGGATCATCGCCGGCGGGCAACGTGCTGAAACGCAGATGCTCGGCATCAGGCGAATGGGCAAACCCCGGCGCGCCTTCGAGCACGCTGGCCCACGGACGACCCTGGGCATCGACCGCGCCGTACAGCATGAAGGGAAGTTGCTGATAGAACTCGCGGTGCTGGTCCGGCATCCAGGTGCGAATCACCTTACGCCCGAAAGCCTCCATGCGTTCGGCAACGCCTACATGGGCCTGTAACTGTTGCTCGCCAGCGTGCCACGGTGAACGTTCCATCACGACCTCTCCCCTGCGCCCTCGGCGCAACGTGGATTGCGGGAATCAGACTGCGGTTTGCAGACCGGCGACGGTGCGCGGCATGCCGACGAAACCGGGCAGCGCTTCGACCCGGGCCAGCCAGGCGCGGACATTGCCGTAGTCGTCCAGCGAGACATTGCCCTCCGGGGCGTGGGCGATATAGCTGTACGCCGAAATGTCGGCGATGGTCGGCTCATCACCTGCCAGATACGCGGTTTTCCCCAGCTCAGTCTCCATGACCGTGAGCAGGTTGTGTGCGCGAGTGATCAGTTCTTCAGCGTTCAGTTTGGCCCCGAACACTGTGATCAGCCGCGCTGCCGCCGGGCCAAATGCAATCGGCCCGGCCGCGACCGACAACCAGCGCTGCACCCGTGCCGCACCGACCGGATCGCTCGGCAACCACCGACCGTTGCCGTACTTCTGCGCCAGATACACCAGAATCGCATTGGAATCAGCCAGCACCACGCCATTGTCATCAATGGCCGGGACCTGGCCAAAACTGTTGATTGCCAGATATGCAGGCTGCTTGTGCTCGCCCTTCGCCAGATCGACCAGAATGGTCTCGGTCGGCAATTGCAGCAGCGACAGCATCAGTTCCACCCGATGGGCGTGGCCGGAACGCGGGAAGTTGTAAAACTTGATCGGTTGCATGGTCGACTCCACTGGATGATCGCACCGCCCGAGGGTTGGCAGCGCTGATGGGAGCCATCTTCCACCTATCTGCAAAGCAACAGAATCACCAGTATTCGCAATCGATCATTTCATCTCATGCAATAACGCGGCGTTTTTCAGCGATGGATGCTCACGCAGAGCGTTCACCGTGAAATCAACAAAGCTGCGCACCCGCGTCGGCGCTTTGCGCCCGCCCTGATACACCACATGAATGGGCAGCGGCGGCAGTTCGAAGTCGGCAAGGACGATTTCCAGCTCACCTGCCGCCACTTTGTTCGCCACCTGATAGGAAAGCACCCGCGTCAGCCCGAGACCGAGGCACGCCGCTCTGATCGCCGCCTGATTGGCGGTGACCACCAGCCGCGGCTCCGGACGCACGATCAGCGATTCGCCCCCCTCAAGAAATGGCCAGTTGCGCATCTGGCCGGTGGCCGTAGTAGCGACGACGGGCAAGCCATTCAACGCTTGTGGATGCTGCGGTCGACCGTGCTCGGCCAGATATTGCGGCGAACCACAGACCACGCGCCTGACCTCACCCACCCGAATCGCATGCTGATTACTGTCCGGCAGCTCACCGATGCGCACCGCCACATCGACCCCCTCCTCGACCATGCTCACCACCCGATCCACCAACAACGCGTTTATCGAAACGTCCGGATACTGCGTGAGATACCCGGCCATCACCGGTGTGACAAACAATTCACCGAACAACACCGGCGCTGTCACTGTCAGTTGCCCACGAGGCTGGGCGTGACTGCCTGCGGCCGAATCCTCCGCTTCCTGCACCTCGGCGAGAATTCTCCGACAGTCCTCCAGGTACCGCTGACCCGCTTCGCTAAGGTGCACGCTGCGCGTGGTACGGATCAGCAATTGCGTGCCGATTCGCTGCTCCAATGCAGCAACGGCGCGGGTGACGCTCGCAGCCGACAAACCGAGGCGCCGCGCGGCGGCGGAGAAGCCCTGGTCTTGAGCGACGGCGGCGAAGACCTGCATTTCCTGAAAGCGATCCATGACTCAACTCCTATACCGCTGCAGTCTTCCGCTGATGCAAATCAGGGAACAGAAGTTGGGCAAACCAGATCGGTAACCCGGGATACAGGTCGCGCGCCTTTGGTGTTGCACTCTCGACCAACCCGAGCTGTACCAGACTTTTCAACTGGTCAGTTGCCACTCGATCAGACAGTCCGGTGAATATTTTGAAGTCGGCGCGGCTCAGTGTCCCCTGAGTCAGCAGAACATGCAGTGCGCGGGCAACTTCCGGCTTAACCCCCGCCTTCTTGATCCGCTCTTCCCACACGAAAATGGTATGCAGCCTTTCGCGCATGTTTGAAATGTTCAGTGCGCGCTCGGTGTATTTCATCTGGTCCAGGCAAGTTTCCAGCATGAATCCAACAAACTCGAACAAACCTGCCTGAGTCAGTTGCCCACGGCCATCCAGATCCCCTCGTCTCGGTTTGTCAGCATTGGCCAATCGTGCGTAATAGGCCTCCTGCTCGCGAGCCAGTCCACGAGATAAAGACCATAGCGGCGAAACCAACCCCAGCTTTTGCAACTGCAGGTGAGTGAGCAGCCTGACTGTGCGGCCGTTTCCATCGACGAAAGGATGCACCCATGCCAAGCGGTGGTGATAAGCCATGACGGAAAGTAACCGGCTCCGCGCATCCGGTAGTCGACCGTAAACCTGCTGCATACGGGTCAACATGGGGCCGACGGATTGGCTCGGTGGTGCTGCGTGATTACCGACCAGAACCTCTCGACTCGCAATATCACGCAATTGCCCTGGCACCAACCGAGTACCGTCGCTCAGGCCCAACTGTTCATCACTGGCACAATGGAAAAGACGTCTGTGCAGGCGCGCAACAAATGCAGGGCTGAACATCGTTTCCCAGGTTAGATCCTTATACACAGCCAACATTCTTTCAAAGGCCTGCTGAGTACCGATGTGGGTCATTGCAAGCTCTGTCAGCTCCTTGCGATGGCGTTTGGGAGCAGTCGGAGCGAGTGTCACCGGCTCAGTGAATTGGCCTTCGATCAAGTTGCTGTAGAAGCTGCTGGTCACGCGCAGCAAACCGCCTACGCGTTGCAACATTGGCGGAGCGACCATTGCACTGAGCTTTCCTGCCTGGAACGGCACCTGCTCAGCCAACTGCAATATTTCACTCGGAAATACCGGCATCAGCGGCTCAAGCCAGTGGGTCCCAATAGTCGACTCAGTACTCATCGTATCTCCAGAACCGCGGATTTTATTGCGGATTCAAGAGTACGCTCAAAGCCTCTAATTACATAGCCTAGCGTTACGTAGGAGATTTCTGAAGTAGAGGTAGTTAGCGGATTTTATTGCGGATTTCTTGAAAGAAATAAATGCATTACTGGAGACAGGAATCCAGTTTCCTACACAAGAGCGCGAAAGCTGGTGATCTTAAGGATTAAAAACTGTCTCAGGCAGTGCACGTAATCCGTGCGCTTCGCCTTGGGGCGTTGATGTGGCTATAGCTCACACGCAATAACTATGAAGTACAACTTTTGGCAATGCTAACTCGATGCTATCCCCATTTCGGGACTCAAGGTTCCCAACCAAGCCACTAGTCCCACAATAAAAAACGCTGTCGACAATTCGACTAACACACTGCGCCGTAACGCACTCGCCGCCACTCGATACTTCCCCTCCCTAAACGACCGCTCCAAAAGGGGACCAAGGTGAAATCGGTTCCGTGCGGCCAGCATCAGCATCCCGGCAAACAACATCACTTTAATGATCAGTAACTTCCCGTAAGTGCTTGGAAGCAAGACATCGAATTTTGGGCCCACGATGAACAGGTAGTTCACAACGCCTGTGACGGTGATGGCGACGACGATTAAGGCTCCCACCGATTCGAATCGGGTGACGGTCCGGGCCAGCAATTTGATGCTCTCTTCGGTTTGCAGCGTGTCCCGTCTTGCCATCCAGGCAAATGCGACTAAAGCGCCGAGCCAGGCCCCTGCCGCCAGCAAGTGCAGTATGTCCGTTGTAAAATGCCAAAAACGACGACTGCCTTCGTCCATTGCCCCATGACCGTTCCAGGCCAGACTTCCAAGGGCGATCCCGCCAGCAATAGCGGCGACCAACAAGCTAAAGCCAGGCGCACGCTGGTTCAACATCATAGCCAAACCGGCAAAGACCAGCACAACGATGCGCACGACCCAGGCCCGCCCGACATCCATCTCGACTACCATCATCTCAATATGCGGACGCAGCTGAGCGAGGTCCAACTCCCCACTCATGGCACTTGCCATCATCACCATGCTGGCGCCAGACACCAGCACACCGAGTACCGCCGTACCCGCCACGATAGACCGAAACGGCAACACGGCACCCGACACTCGCTCTGGTCCTTTAAAACTGTACAAGCCGAAAAGTGCCACGCCAAAGAGCAGCATCAAATCCAGGTACACGCCGAAGCGCAGGGCAATGCTGACCCAATCGCTCATCAATTACTTCACTTTGAACGTAACGTTGCCGGTGATCGGATGAGTGTCCGATGACACCGCGCGCCATTCGACTTTGTAGCTGCCGACGGGCAAAGGAGAGAGCGGCGTGATAACCATGGTTTTCGGGTCGCTGCCGCCAGAGACTTTGGCCTTCATGGGCATCGGGGCGTGGGCCATGCCGGACATTTCGGTCATGACCAGTTTCGCGCCGGAGAACTGGGTCACGAGATTTTCGGAAAAGTGCAGTTCGATCTTGCTGGGGGCCGCGCCGTCCGCGCCTTCCTGCGGGGTAGAGGAGAGCAGTTTCGGGTGTGCCTGAGCGAATGTGCTCAGCAGCAGCCCGGTGGAAAGTGCGATGGCAACAACGGTGGTTTTGATCGGGCGCATACAAGACCTCTGACCGCTTCAAGCGGTAATTATTGTGATTGTTAAGTTGACGCGTTCTAGAACCACAGCCGGACCCCCAGGACCAGACGTGCTTCGCTGCGATCCTCGCCTTCGTCGTTGGCATAATCAGCTGTTTTGCCGTAGGTGCGATTCCAGGTCACGCCGATGTAGGGCGCAAACTCACGACGAATTTCATAACGCAGACGCAGGCCCGCTTCAGTGTTGGACAGGCCAGAACCGATGCCGCGTTGCGGGTCGTTTTTGCTGTAAACATTAAGTTCTGCGGTTGGCTGCAAAATCAGTCGATTAGTCAGAAGGATGTCGTAGTCGCCTTCCAGTCGTGCGGCGGCTTGGCCACCCTCGCCGATAAACGCCGTGGCCTCTGCTTCAAAGTTGTACAGCGCCATGCCTTGCACGCCAAACGCCGCCCAGGTTTGCGGGGCGCCGGGTTTGAAATCCTGGCGAACGCCGGTTACCACGTCCCACCACGGAGAGATTGCGTGGCCCCACAGTGCCTGAATTTCTGCATCTTCGATCTTGCCGTTGGTGCGTTCGCCTTCGGAGCGCAGCCACAAACGGTCGACGTCGCCGCCGATCCAGCCGGAGAGATCCCAGGCCAGGGCGCTGACGTCATCGGCGTCCTGCCAATCAAGTTTTTCTGCGAGAAAGAACGTGTTGAGCGCGGCGTCGTGCACCTTATGCCCACCCGGACTGACAAACACAGCGGCGCGATCGGCATCGGTCAACGCCGGAATCGGCGTGCGACTTTCGGTCGGCGCAGCGGGCTGCATTTGGCCGTCGTCCATGCTTTGCATCTGGCTGTGGTCCATGTTCTGCATGCCGTCCGTGGCCGCCATCGCCGAGGACAGTGTCAGGCTCGCGGTCACGAGCGTTAAAGAAACTGGAGTGATCCTGATCATGGGTAGCGCCTCATTCTTCCACGCGAACTTCACGGAACATGCCCATTTCCATGTGATACAGGAGGTGGCAGTGATAGGCCCAGCGGCCGAGTGCGTCGGCGGTTACGCGATAACTGCGCCGGGAGCCGGGCGGCATGTCGATGGTGTGTTTGCGCACCATGAACTGGCCGTTTTCGTCCTCGAGATCGCTCCACATGCCGTGCAGATGGATGGGGTGAGTCATCATCGTGTCATTGACCAGTACGATGCGGATTCGCTCGCCGTACTTGAGGCGCAGCGGTTCGGCATCGGAGAACTTCACACCGTTAAATGACCAGGCGAACTTTTCCATGTGGCCCGTGAGGTGCAGTTCAATGGTGCGGCCGGGGTCGCGGCCATCCGGGTCTTCGAAAGTGCTGCGCAGGTCGGAATAAGTCAGGACGCGACGACCGTTGTCACGCAGGCCGAGGCCAGGGTCATTGAGTTTGGGGGAGGTGGTCATGGCTTGCATGTCCACCAGCGGATTGTTGCTTTCCGTCGCGGGGTGGGACTGCATATCGCCCATTCCAGCCATGGCGCTGTGATCCATGCCCGCCATGTCGCCGCCCATACTGACGTGGTCCATCCCGCCCATTCCCATGTCATCCATGGTCACCATCGGCCTCGGGTCCAGCGGTGGTATCGGCGCGGACACACCCATCTTCACCGCCAGCGAGCCACAGGCATAGCCCGTGCGATCCATCGACTGGGCGAACACGGTGTACGCATCCTGAGTCGGCTCGACAATCACATCGAACGTCTCTGCCACCGCAATGCGAAACTCGTCGACGCTCACCGGTTTGACGTGCAGACCGTCGGCGGCGACCACCGTCATTTTCAGACCGGGAATGCGTACGTCGAAGTAGGTCATGGCCGAGCCGTTGATAAAGCGCAGGCGCAGTTTTTCGCCGGGGCGGAATACCCCCGTCCAGTTCATGCCAGGCGCCTGGCCGTTCATCAAGTAGGTGTATGTCGAGCCGCTTACGTCGGCCAGGTCCGTGGGGTTCATCTTCATTTCAGCCCACATCTTTCGATCTGCGACCGTGGAACCCCAACCTTTTTCACTGACGTCGTGGATGAAATCGCCCACGGTGCGCTTGTTGTAGTTGTAGTAATCCGACTGTTTTTTCAACGTCTTCATGAGGCCGGCCGCGTCTTCGTCGGTCCAGTCGGTCAGCATCACCACGTAATCGCGGTCGTACTCGAACGGCTCTGGCTCCTTGGCATCGATCACCAACGGGCCGTAAACACCGGATTGTTCCTGAAGCCCCGAATGACTGTGATACCAGTAAGTGCCGTTCTGCCGGACCTTGAATTGATAGACGTACATCCCGCCCGGTTCAATGCCGTGAAAACTCAGCCCCGGCACGCCGTCCATGTTGGCCGGTAGCAGAATGCCGTGCCAGTGAATGGAAGTGTCAGCGTTGAGTTTGTTCCTCACCCGCAACGTCACGGTGTCGCCTTCGCGCCAGCGCAGCAGGGGGCCGGGAATGCCGCCATTGACGGTCATCGCGATGCGCGGGTTGCCGGTGATGTTGACCGGGGTTTCGCCGACGAACAGGTCGAAATCAGTCCCGGCCAGGACATTCGGCTCGCCGGGACTGGTGATCGCCCAGACAGGTGTGCGCCAGATTCCGAGGCCACCGAGAATTCCGGCGGCGGCGAGTCCCTTCACAAAGGTTCGTCTTGATGGGTCAGGTTGCATGGCACTTCGCTCCCAGTCAGTCGGATGACACGGCAGACAGGAGATACTGCCAAGTTCGATGAGGATATTGATGGGTACAAGCTTTCAGAAGGCTGAGCAAAAGATTACGGTTTTGTCAGCTTCACCCGCCGCTGAGCGCAGGGTCTGTCGGGTTGGATGATCAGGAGCAAAGGCGAGTGCCCTGGAATAAGGCAGGAATGTCTAGAAGCGATAAAGTCGCTTGGAGCCCCGAAAGGCTCCAACACCAGATAGTTTTTAAACGCAGCCGTGGCACGACGACCCGCAGCTGACATTGGCGGAGCTGGAAGTTTGCCTGGCGTGAATTCGGTGGTGGACGCCACGTTGGCAGCGACGACGCCATTGTTCGATGCGTTTGGGGCGAGTGCCACGGGGAGCAACAAGGCACTGGATCAATTGTGGCGGAATGCACGCACGTTGGCGAACCCCAATCCGCGAGTGTACAAGTCGCGGATTGCGGGCAATTACCTGCTCAATGGCACGCGGGTGCGGCCAAAGGGATCGCCTGATAAAACAGTTGAATACCCGGCCACCACCCGATCAGGCAATGGCCGGGCCAGACTCAGCGATAGACCGGAAAACGACGGCACAGCGCTACAACTTGTTCGCGCACGTGGTGCCCGACCTTCTCGCTGCTTCCGTTTTCCAGGGCATCCAGTACGTCGCACAACCAGCCGGCCACTTGCTCGCAAGCCTCCACACCAAACCCGCGGGTGGTCACCGCCGGGGTACCGATACGAAGGCCGGATGTCACAAACGGTGAGCGCGGATCATTCGGCACCGAGTTTTTGTTGGCGGTGATATAGGCACTGCTCAGGGCCGCGTCGGCCTCCTTGCCGGTGTAGGGTTTGTCGGACAGGTCGATCAGCATCATGTGGTTGTCGGTGCCGCCCGAGACGATCTTGTACCCGCGCTTTTGCAACACCCCGGCCATGGCCCGGGCGTTGATGACCACTTGGGTCTGGTAGATGCTGAACTCAGGCGAAAGCGCTTCCTTGAACGCCACGGCCTTGGCCGCGATCTGGTGCATCAGCGGCCCGCCCTGCACGCCCGGAAACACAGCGGAATCGAGCTTTTTGTAGAAGGCTTCATCCTGTCCCTTGGACAAAATCAAACCGCCGCGTGGCCCACGCAGGGTTTTGTGCGTGGTGCTGGTCACCACATGCGCATGGGGAAGCGGATCCGGGTATTCGCCCGCGGCGACCAGCCCGGCGACGTGGGCCATATCGACCCAGAAAATAGCCCCAACCTTGTCGGCAATGCTGCGCATGCGTGCCCAGTCCTTGTACCGCGAATATGCGGAAAAACCACCGATCAACATTTTTGGGCGAGTCTGCAGTGCGATTCGCTCCATCTCGTCATAGTCGAGAAAGCCGGTTTTCGGGTCCAGTCCGTAAGGCACGATGGTGTAGTGACGCCCCGAAAAGTTGGCCGGGTTGCCGTGGGTCAGGTGACCGCCCTGGGCCAGGTTCATGCCCATCACCGTATCACCGGGGTTGATCAGTGCCAGGAAGACCGCCGCGTTGGCCTGGGCGCCCGCATGGGGTTGCACGTTGGCGTAGTCGCAGTCGAACAGGGCCTTGACCCGCTTGATGGCCAGCCGCTCGGCCACATCGACGTATTCGCAGCCGCTGTAATAGCGCTTGCCGGGGTAGCCTTCGGCGTACTTGTTGGTGAGCACCGTGCTCTGGGTTTTCATCACCAGCGGGCTGGCATAGTTTTCCGAGGCGATCAGCTCGATATGGTCTTCCTGGCGATGCTCTTCATTGTGAATCGATTCATACAGCTCAGGGTCGAAAGCGTTGAGGGTCAGCGTCGAGTCGTACATGTGCAAAGTGTCCTTGGTCAAGAATTCAAGCGGCGGGTGACAGCAGGCGGGTGATACGCGCGGCGATGTCGTCGATCTGTGTGTCATCGCAAATCAGCGGCGGCAACAGCCGCACGGTGTTGCCCCGTGTGACGGTGATCAGCAGACGTTGTTCTTCACGGGCCCGGCCGACCAGTTCGGCGCACGGGCCATTGAGTTCAATGCCGATCATCAAGCCGATGCCGCGAACGGACACCACCTCAGGATGGTTGCCCAGCGCCAGCTTCAGGGCTGCCAACAAGCGGCGGCCCGAGGCGGCAGCGCGTTGCGGGATGTGATCGCGCTGCATGATGTCGAGCACTGTGCAGCCCACGCGGCACGCCAGCGGGTTACCGCCGAACGTGGACGCATGGTGGCCGGGGGAAAACAGCTGGGCGGCCTTGCCCCGCGCCAGGCATGCGCCGATGGGGAAACCGTTGCCCAGCGCTTTGGCCAGGGTAATGACGTCCGGCTTGATGCCCGCGTGCTCAAAGCCAAACCAGGTACCGGTGCGGCCCAGTCCGGTCTGCACTTCATCGATCATCATCAGCCAGTCGTGTTCATCACACAGTTGGCGCAGCGCCTGCAGGTAGCCGGCAGAAGCGGCGTGCACGCCCCCCTCACCCTGCACCGGCTCGACGAGCACCGCGACGATATCGGGTGACTGCGCCGCGACCTGGCGAATCGCCTCGATGTCGTCGAAAGGCACCCGCACAAAGCCCGGCATCAGAGGCTCGAAGCCGCGATGCACGGCGGGATTGCCGGTGGCGGCGAGTGTGGCCATGGTGCGCCCGTGAAAACTGTTCTCCATCACCAACACTTGGGGGTGGGCCACCTGCCGAGCGTTGGCGTGCAGGCGGGCCAGTTTGAGCGCCGCTTCGTTGGCCTCCGCTCCGGAGTTGCAGAAAAACGCCCGTTGCATGCCCGATAGCAGGCACAGTCGTTCGCCCAATTGCTCCTGCCATGGGATGCGAAACATGTTGGTCGTGTGCAGTAACACCGTAGCTTGCTCGGCGATGGCCGCGGCAATTTCGGGGTTGGCATGCCCCAGGCTCGTCACCGCCACACCGGCGATGGCATCCAGGTATTCAACACCCTCGGTGTCCCACAACGAGGCGCCCTGGCCTCGGCTGAACGAAACCGGTTGTCGGGCTGAGGTGTGCATGAGGTAAGCGGGTGCAGCGGACATTGCAGGCCTCCTGTAGAGGGGGATCAACGGCTGGGTGTGATCGACAACAACGTGTCTTCAATGAGGGGGCGGGCATCGGCGGTCGGCCAGTAGTACGCATCCGGCATGGCTCGGGCACCGAAGATCGCCTGCCCGACGCGCACCACGGTCGCGCCCTCCTCAATGGCGACTTCAAAGTCACCCGACATGCCCATCGACAGCTCTTGCAGCGACACCCCGTCAGGGGCGCAATGACGCAAGCGGTCGCGCAATTCACGCAGCCGGACGAAGCAAGGGCGCACCCGCACCGCGTCGGCCGAGAACAGCGCCAGCGTCATCAACCCGCGAACCCGCAGTGTCGGGAACGCTGGCATTGTCTCCAGGAAAGCCGCCACGTCATCGGGCGCTAGCCCGTACTTGCTGGCTTCGCCGGAGGTATTGACCTGGACGAACACGTCCATCTGCCGATCTAAAATGCGCAGGCGACGGTCCAGCGCCTCGGCCACCCGCAGGCTGTCCAGGGCCTGGAACTCACTGGCGAAGCGTGCGACCTGCTTGGCCTTGTTGGTCTGCAAGTGGCCGATCACCGACCATTGCAGGTCTTGCAGATCGGTCATGGCTTCCCACTTGCGCTGTGCTTCCTGCACCTTGTTCTCGCCCAACAGGCGGCAACCGGCGGCATAGGCCAGACGCAGATGAGCTTCATCAAAGGTTTTGCTGACCGGCAGCAAGCGCACACCGGCAGGGTCGCGCCCTACCCGACTGCACGCCTCGACAATGCGTTGCTGCACGGCGGCCAGGTTGCGGCGAAAGTCTTCGACACTGTCGGCCTGTGGGTAACGACCATGGCGCGCATGCAGGATGTTGAGGTCTTCGGTTTGATCAGGCATCAGTTGGCCGCTCCCTTGGTGGGCACTGCAACCGGTTCGGCCTGGGGGACTGCAGTCTTCTCACGACGCGGCAACTGCCCATTGAGCACGGCGTAGGCCGCCAGGCCGATGACCAGGCCCCAGAACGCGCCGCCGATGCCCAGCAGGGTGATATTGGCCGCGCAGGCCAGGAAAGTGATCAGCGACGCTTCCCGCGATTTCACGTCCGCCATGGCATTGGCCAGGCTCGCGCCGAGTGTGCCCAACAGGGCCAGCCCGGCCAGGGTAGTGATGAAGGTCGCCGGGAAGGCCATGAACACCGCCGCCAGGGTCACGCCGAAGATCCCCACCAGAATGTAGAAGATGCCCGCGGCCACGCCTGCGATCCAGCGCTTGGACGGATCTTCCGAGGCTTCCTTGCCCGTGCAGATGGCGGCGGTGATGGCCGCGATGTTGAAGGCATGGGAACCGAACGGCGCCATCAGCAGAGAACCCAGCCCGGTCACGCTGAGGATCGGGTTGGCACTGGTGTTGAAGCCGTCACTGCGCAGCACCAGCATGCCCGGCATGTACTGCCCCGTGAGGGTGATCAGAAACAGCGGCAACGCCACGCTCAACAACGCATTGAGCGAGAACTCCGGGCGGGTGAACACCGGTGTCGCAAACTCCAGCGTCAGCCCCGTGAAGTCCACGCGTCCCTGCATCAGCAGAAAGCCAAGCCCCAGCACCAGAATGCCGACCACCGCGTAGCGCGCACTCAAGCGCTTGAACAGGATGTAGGCGCCGATCAACACCCCGACCAATAGCGGGTCGACGCTCATGCTGGCGAAAGCACCGATACCGAACTGCAGCAGGATGCCGCCCAACAGGCCCGCTGCCACACCCGGCGGGATCAGGCGAACGGCTTTTTCAAAGTAACCGGATACGCCCAGCAGCACGAACGCTGCAGCCGAAATCATGTACGCCCCAATGGCCTCGGCATAGGGTGTGGTCGCCAAGGCGACGATCAAAAACGCCGCCGCCGGGGTCGACCAGGCGGTGATGATCGGCTCGCGGCTCACCCAACTGAGGAACAGCCCGGTCACCCCTACCCCGATCGACACAGACCAAACCCACGATGCCGTCAACTCAGGGCTGAGCCCTGCGACCTTGGCGGCCTGAAACACCAGGATGAAGGTGCCGCCGTAATTGACGATCACCGAAATCAACCCGGCAACCACCGGGTGCAGCAGGTCCCGCAGACGCAGGGACGAGAGGGATTGAGTAGATGACATAGGTCTTGGCTCCTTGCTGGACGATGCATCCGGCCGCTGGTAAGCGGTCATTTATAGCGGTTGAATGGCAGGTTTTACCCCTACGCTTTAACGCAGCAGACCAGACCACTTTCTGTGGTCGGCTCAGCCATGCTCACGCGCAAAGGCGTTCATGAAGTCGCACAGAGCCTCGACCGCCGGCACCGAAACGGCGTTGTAGAGGCTGGCGCGCAGGCCGCCGACGCTGGCGTGGCCTTTGAGGCCATTGAGACCGGCCTGCTCCGCGTGCCGCAAAAAGGTCTTCTCCAGCGCTACCTCGGCCAATCGAAAGGGCACGTTATTGATGGAGCGATACGGTGCCTGCACTGAGTTGCGATAAAACCCGTCACTTCCATCGATGGCGTGATAAAGCATTCGCGCCTTGGCCTGGTTACGTTGATGCAGGGCCTGCAGACCGCCACTGTGCTTGATCCACTTGAGCGTCAGGCCTGTGAGGTACCAGGGGAAAGTCGCAGGGGTATTGAGCATCGACTGCGCTTCACTGATGCGCGCGTAGTTGAGAATGTCCGGGGTAAAGGCATGGGAACGCTCCAGCAACGCCGGGTCCACGATGACCACCGTCAACCCGGCCACGCCCATGTTTTTCTGCGCGGCGGCATACACCAGCCCATGCCTGGCGATGTCGATCGGCTTGGACAGCAGGCTTGAACAGGCATCGCACACCAGCGGCGCGTCGCTCGCGGGCGTGTCGATGAACTGCACGCCGTGCACCGTCTCATTCTCGGTGTAATGCAGGTAGGCGGCGTCGGCGTTAAGGCGCCAGTCCGAGGCAGGGGGGACATGGTCGAAACCGGACGCGTGGGCGCTGGCAACCACGCGCACATCGCAGTAGCGCCGGGCAGCCTCGATCGCCTTGCCCGACCAGAGGCCGGTGTGCAGGTAATCCGCCGTGCCTTTATCGCCTATCAGGTTCATCGGCACTTGAGCGAACTGCAACGAGGCGCCGCCTTGCAGGAACAGCACTTTGTAGGCGGGCGGCACCCCGAGGATATCGCGCAGGTCCTGTTCGGCTTCACTGGCCACCGCCATGAATACCTGCGAACGATGGCTGATTTCCATCACGGACATGCCGGTGCCGGCAAAATCGAAAAACTCCTCGTGCGCCTGTGTGAGGACGTCCAACGGCACCGCGGTGGGGCCTGCGCTGAAGTTGTGTGACCGAGCCATGGTTGAGTAACTCCTGTTCAAGAACGCTCGCCCTGCGCGTCATCACCGAGGTAAAGCCGAAGGGTGGCGAGGGCCAGAGTCTACGGATAAACTGGCCTGCCTTTACCTGCCAGTTCATGGAAAGAGAGCAGACCACATGGCGAAGACCTTCGAGCTGGAAACCCTGAAGATGCGCCTCAACGACGCTGAATTTCGGCTGCTGGATCTGCATCAGCGGATTCAACGTGCATTGCGTGCGCTGATTCTCGACGGCGCCCTTGGCCCCGGCTTGAAACTGCCCGCCACGCGGGTGCTGTCCAAGTCATTGGGGTGCGCCCGCGACACCGTCGAGAACGCCTATGTGCAGTTGCATCGGGACGGGTTTATCGTGCGCCGCGAAGGCGCCGGCAGTTACGTCTGCGACACGGTGGGCGTCGAATTGCGCGGTACTGGCCGCCGACGCCTCAGGGCTCAGGAAATCAGGAGCAGCGTCGCCGCACCGGGCGCCGAACTCAGCCAGCGCGGGCGGATGATCTTCGACACCGGCGGCGTGCGCGATCAGCAAGTCATCAAGGCATTCGCCACCGGTTTGCCGGAAACCCGCAGCTTCCCGACGGATGTCTGGGAGCGTTTGCAGCGCCAGGTCATGAAGGACTATCGCGCGAGCGTGCTGCTGCATGGCGATCCACAAGGGGCTGAGCCCCTGCGCAAAGCGATTGCCACCTACCTGAACCTCGAACGCGGCGCGAAATGCTCCCCAGACCAGGTACTGGTCTTGAGCAGTACGCGCCAGGCGTTGTATCTGTGCGCGCAACTGCTGGTGGATGCAGGCAAGCCGATTCTGATGGAAAACCCCGGCTACTACGGCGCCCGCAAGGCCTTCCAGATCGCCGAAACCAAGGTGATGCCCATTGATGTCGATGAACAGGGCATCCGCACCGACCTGTTATACGCCGACCGCAGCGGCGCCAATTGCGTGTATGTCACGCCCTCTCACCAATACCCCACCGGCGCAACGTTGCCGCTGGAGCGGCGTCTTGAGTTGATCAATTGGGCGGCGCAAAAAGGCAAGTGGATCATCGAGGATGACTACGACAGCGAGTTCCATTACGACGGGCAACCCACGGCGTGCGTGCAAGGCCTGGACAAGTATCAGCGCACGCTCTACATCGGCACCTTCAGCAAGACCCTCTACCCCGGACTGCGCATGGGGTACATGGTGCTGCCCTCCGAACTGGTAAAGCCCTTTGCCTATGCGCGCAGCATGATGGACGGCCACACTCCGCAAACGCTGCAACTGACGCTGGCGCGCTTTATGGAGGACGGCCATTACAACGCGCATGTCCGGGCCATGCGCAAGCTGTATGCCGGACGCCGGTCGATCATGCACGACGCCATCGGCAAGTACTTGAGCACGGTGGTCACCGCCGAACTGCCGCCGGGCGGGCTGCAAATCCCCTGCTTGCTGAAAGCCGGGTGGTCCGAGGAAAAAACCATCCGCCAGGCCGCCACTGCCGGCGTGCAATTGTCCGGCCTCAGCGGTTTGTACGCGGGCGAACCGAAGCAACAGGGCTGGCTGCTGGGCTACTCCTCCCTGACCGCGTATGAAATAGAAGCCGCCATGTTGCGCCTGGCCAACGCCCTGAAAATCTAATGGCCTAGCGCATAGTTCATCAGCAGCTGCTGGGCCTGGACGGCCATCCGCGCACGCGGGGACAACTTTGAGTATTCAACCGTGATGACGGGTTGAGGCTTGGCGGTGTTGAACAACCTGAATCGTGACGTGCGGGTAGCCGCCAGGCGGCCGGTGGGGATGATGCCGGGCATCGGAATTCCTTTTCAAAAAAGCGCAGAAGGTTAATACGGCAGCCTGAAACGCTTGGTCAGGTCGCTGATACCTTCACGAATCGAACGTTCAGTGCGGCCGTCAAGGGCACCGCTGCGCACGCCACCGAGCATGGCCAGAATCATGTCGCCGATCTCCCTGAATTCATCGACCCCCATGCCACGCGAAGTGCACGCCGCACTGCCGAGACGAATGCCGGACGTCACGGTGGGCTTGACCTCATCGCCGGGCACGACATTTTTGTTCACGGTAATGCCGATTGCCTCCAACGCACGCTCGGCGACATTCCCCACCAGGCCCCACGGCCGCAGGTCAATCACGCCCAAGTGACAGTCGGTCCCGCCCGACACGACCAACAGCCCACCTTCAGCCAATCGGCCGCACAAGGCCTGGGCATTGGCGACCACGGCGTGGGCATAAGCGCCGAAGGCCGGTTGCAATGCCTCGCCCAGTGCCACGGCCTTGGCTGCAACGATATGCATCAGTGCTGCGCCCTGCAGGCCGGGGTACACCGCCGCATTGATCTTCTGCGCAATGCCCTGCTCATTGCACAGGATCATCCCGCCACGCGGGCCGCGCAATGTGGCATGGGTACTGAGGGTGGTGACATGGGCGAACGGCACAGGAGACGGATACGCACCACCCGCGACCAGCCCTGCGACGTGGGCGATATCGGCCATCAGGTACGCACCCACCTCGTCGGCAATCGCACGAAACCGGGCGAAATCCAGCGCCCGTGAGTACGCCGAGGCCCCTGCGATGATCAGGCGTGGACGTTCTTGTCGGGCGATCTGCTCGACCTGATCCATGTCGACCCTGTGGGTCACCGGGTGCACGCCATAGCTGAGGGCCTGAAACCAGCGACCGGACAAGTTGAACGCAGCACCATGGGACACATGCCCTCCGGACTTGAGGTCCAGGCCCAGGATCTTGTCCCCCGGCGCCAGCAGAGCCAGAAACACCGCCTGGTTGGCCTGGCTGCCCGAATGGGGTTGCAGGTTGGCATAGGCACAGCTGAACAGCTGCCTGGCCCGCTCGATGGCGAGCTCTTCAATTGCATCGACATTGCAGCAACTGGCGTAATAGCGACGCCCTGGGTAGCCCTCGGCATATTTGTTGGTCAGCACCGATCCTTGGGCCTCGAGCACCGCACGACTGACCACGTTCTCTGCGGCGATCAGCTCGATTGACTGCACTTGGCGCTGACGCTCGGCGTCAATGGCGCGCCACACCTCCCCGTCCACCTGAGGCAGCGCAACGCCGCTGACCCCTGGCAGCGCGTGGCCCTCCCGATAAGCGAAATGCGGCATGGTCACTCCCTTTCTAAACGCCCGGTAACACGCCGCACTACCCTATCCGCCCACGGGCCGGCCAGCCATACCAGTTCGCTCAGATGTTGCAGACCACCGCCCTCAAAGCCCTTGCCACACGTCTACGCAGGGGCAGGCGCGGTGAAATCGCCGCCATTTAAAGTGGTCTGGTGGCCTCATCGGTAATGGACTATCGCGCAAGACCATCGCCTCATTAAGCTCTGCGCCGAATTTGCCATGCTCACTACACAGGTTTCGCCATGACGATTCGTATCGGGTTACTGCCACAGGTCGCCGCCGCACACTTTGTCAGTCATTTGCACATCATGGTGCTGGCGGCGCTATTCCCTCTGCTTCCGGCTTTTTTCAAGGTGGAGTATGTGGAACTGGGCCTGGCGTTGAGTCTGTTCAATATCGTCACAGCGCTGGTACAGGCACCCATGGGATTTGCCGTGGACCGCTACGGTGCCAAGCGCTTGCTGTTGGTCGCGCTGGCACTGGGCAGCAGCAGTTTCCTGCTGATTGCACTCCTGCCCGGCTACACCTGTTTGTTGATCGGCATGGTACTGGCCGGCGTCGCCAACGCGGTTTATCACCCGGCCGACTACGCCCTGCTGTCCCGCCATATTGACCCCGCCCACATCGGTAAGGCGTTCTCCGTGCATACCTTTGCCGGATTCCTTGGCGCGGCCGTGGCCCCGGCGTTTTTGCTGGGCATCGCGGTGGCGAGCAACCTGCCCATGGCCTTCGCGGCGGCGGCATTGGTTGGCTTTTTCGTGCTGGCGCTGTTGTTGATCCCTGGCTCCGCACTGGCCAGAGTCAGTCGCGTGTCTCTCGCCGCCGACCCGACACCCATCGGCGCCAGTCGCCTGTCACTGCTCTCGCCTATGGTGCTCAGCCTGACCCTGTTGTTCGTGCTGCTGAACCTGAGCACCGGCGCGATTGAGAAGTTCTCCGTCGCCGCCCTGATGCAAGGCCAGGGCGTGGCCTTGACCTGGGCCAACTCGGCGTTGACCGCCTTCCTCTTTGCCAGCGCTTTCGGCGTGCTGGCAGGGGGAGCCTTGGCCGACCGGACCCGCCGCCATGGCGTCGTCGCAGCCAGCGCGTTTGCCTTGGCCACCGTGCTGATGCTGCTGGTCGCCACGGCACGCTTGAGCGAGCCGGCGCTGCTGGTCGTGCTGGGGGCTGCGGGTTTCCTGACCGGGGTGATCGCACCGTCCCGCGACATGCTGGTACGAGCGGCGGCCCCGAAGGGTGCCGAAGGCAAAACCTTCGGCATCGTCTCTACCGGTTTCAACATCGGTGGCGCCATCGGGCCCGTCGGGTTCGGCTGGCTGCTCGACCAAGGTCAGCCCAACGCAATTTTCTGGGCCAGCGCCGCCTTCATGTGCTTGACCGTTGTACTGACTCTGATGCAGGAGCGGTCCATGGCCAGGGCCCGAAAAACGGCGGCACTCCAAGTGGCATTCAAGTGACCTGAATCAATAGCCGCAACGTGTTTTTGCCGCAGACTTGAAGGGCGCCGTCCCGCATTTATTGCGCTGCACCCTCGCTTGTGCGGACCCGTTATTTTTGCAAGGACTGCACGGTAAACCCTAACACCAATAGCCGATTTCCTTGGAGTTAAAACATGGAACGTTTGAATTGTGGTACCGATGACGTAGTAAAAAACATGCTGGCCAAACTCTCCACGCTCTGGAAAACCCGCGCGGCCGTCAACAACCCGCAACCGAACTACTGGGGCCTCGCCTTCGATGCCGGCAAGCAAGACTTCAGTCTGTCGCTGCTACCGTTTCGTCATCACCAGGCCTGGCTCGAAGCCCCTCAGGACCTGCAATCCAAATGCCTGTCGTATGCGTGGGGCATCTACAACCTCAAGACCATTTACATCGAATGCAATGTGGTCGTGCCTGCCTGCGAGGACATTATCAAGACCCCGCCGCCGAGCAACAACCGCGCCCTGCTGCAAGACGTGATGTCTCAGGCACTGCTCGACGAAGCCCTGCACACGCGCATGTCCATCATGGCCTGCAACTATATCTATGACATGCGCAAACTCACCCCGCTGGACTTCAGCGCGTTCAACCTGGTGACCTGGCGCGAGGCCCTCCTGGCCAACTGCACCGCCGAATGGGAGCGACGCCTGACCCGCTTCGGCGTCGCGTGTGCCAGCGAAACGCTGATCACCGACTACCTCAAGACCATGGCCGAGGACGCCAGCATTCAGGCGGTGTGCCATGAGGTCACGCGCACCCATGCCATGGACGAGTGGAGCCATTCCAGCGTCTTCAGCTTCGTCGCTTCCGACATCGTCAATGGCCTGAGCCGCAAGGAACGCGAGTACTTGCGCTCGATCATCCTGCGCACGGTGCAGATGTTCGCCAATAACGAAATGGGCGCATGGGCCACCGTGTTTTCGATGTTGGATTTCCCCCATGCCGGCGAGATCGTGCATGACGTGGGCGACAACAACGAAATCAGCGTCTACACCGACTCGCTCGAAGCCCTGATAGACCGGATCGGCTTGACCGGCAACGGCCTCAGCAGTGCCGAGCATGCCATTGAAACCTTAGGCGAGAAGGCCCGCGCATGAACGGCATGGCATCCCTCAAGGCCCTGTGCGAACACGTCAGCATTGAAACGGCCAACGTAAAAGTTTTCACCCTGCGCGCGGTAGACGCACCCGTCGAATTCCTCGACAGCCTGGAGGCAGGCAAACACGTGGCCCTGCACGCCGCTGACATGGCGGGCACCCATCACCAGCGGTTGTATTCGATCACGCGCAAGCACGGCGCCGACCGGTTCGACATTGCGGTCAAACGCGAAGGCCGTGGCGGGGTTTCGGACCAGTTGCACGCCACGCTGCAAGCCGGCTCAACCACCGCGATGCAGTTTGTGGCAGGTGATATTTCGCTGGAGTCGGTTCTGGGTTGCCGACAGGTCGGCATGCTCGCCGGCGGCATCGGCATCACCTTGCCGATTGCATTGCTGCGCGGCCTGGCCGAGCGCGCGCGACGCGGATTGGCGGTGCCCGATGTGAGCCTGCTGCTGTGTGTGCCGTCCATCGCCGAGATTTCGTTTCTACATGAGTTGCTGGAGCTTGAGCTGACCACATCGTGGTTCTCCTTGCAGGTGTTCGTAACCCGCGAAGCGGTCAACAACAACGGACACTTCAGCGCCGGTCGTCCCCATGTCCAGGACCTGAGCCGGCTGGGTAACCCCGACTGCGTGGTGATTTGCGGCAGCTATGGCTTCGCCCAAGGCATGCGCGAACACACTCTGGCCATGTTCCCCACGAGCCGCTTGCTCATCGAGTCATTCACGCCACCGGCCGCGCCGGCCTCCGCCGCACAGCCTGAGGCTCAGGCCAACGCGACGCTGCGCCTGCACTTGAACCACAACGATCAGGTGCTGGAGCCGCCCGCCGGCAAGAGCTTGCTGGAGATGCTCGAAACCAGCGGCATCGCGGTGCGCAGCCTTTGCCGCGCCGGCATCTGCGGTCACTGCCGGCTGAAGGTATCGGAGGGTCACTACACCCTTGAGCCCGACTTTTGCCTGACCGACAAGGACAAAGACGACGGCTACGCCCTCGCCTGCTGCACCTTCCCGCAATCCGGGACGATCAAGGTCGACCTCTCCACCACGGTATGAACATTTACCGTCCTTACTTCAACAACTGGTTTTTTCCATGAAAACTGCCATTGCATTGCGCCACATTCACTTCGAAGACGTTGGCACCCTCGATGCCGTTCTGGCCGAAGAAGGCTATACGCTGATTTACCTGGACCCCACGGTCGACGCCATCTACAGCGAGCCGGTGCTGCAGGCCGACTTGTTGATCATACTCGGCGGCCCTATTGGAGCTTATGACGAGCAGCTGTATCCGTTTTTGCACGACGAATTGAAACTGGTGCGCCAGCGCGTTGCGTCCGGAAATCCCCTGCTGGGCATCTGCCTCGGTGCGCAATTGATCGCCCGGGCCATGCACGCCGACGTCTACCCGATGGGGGTCAAGGAGATCGGTTTTTCACCGCTGACCCTGACTGCGGCCGGTCAAGACTCGCCGCTCGCCGCGCTGATGGACACCCCCGTGCTGCACTGGCACGGCGACCAGTTCGATGTACCAGAAGGCGCTGTGCTGTTGGCCAGTACTCAGGTGGGTGCTCATCAGGCGTTCGCCGTGGGCAACACGATTCTCGGCCTGCAATTTCACCTCGAAGCCGATACCGCCAACATCGAGCAATGGCTGGTTGGCCATGCCAGCGAACTGGCACAAACCGGCATCGATCCTGTTGCGTTGCGCAGCGAGGCCATAAACCTCGGCGACCGCCTGACCCGCGCCGCGAGCAACGTCATGCGGGCCTGGCTGAACAATTTGGGCACCCCGATAAAACACTAATAGCGGTCGGGCAACCGCCCACCGCATTTGCACCGTGTAAAACCACCTGAAAAATATCAAGGATGAGGAATCAAGAATGATCGTCGTATTGTTTGAGTTACAGGCACTGCCAGGCCAGGGCGAGACTTATGTTGACCTGGTCAACAAGCTGACCCCGCTGCTTGAACCCATGGACGGGTTTATCTCCGTCGAGTGCTTTCAAAGCACGCTGAACCCCAAGAAGGTGATGTCGGTCACCACCTGGCGCGATGAGGAAGCCGTGGTGCAGTGGCGCAACGTGACAGCCCACCTGTCGGCACAGCGCGCCGGACGCGACAAAATCTTCGATGACTATCGCGTGCGCGTGACATCGGTGATTCGTGATTACGGTCTGCGTGATCGCGAACAGGCGCCGTACAACGTAGTCGTCGACGGTGAACCCGCCACGGCTGCGGCGGTGGTTTAACGGCGTATTCTGGTCACCTGCACAGGGGCGAGAGATTAATGTCGGTGGTTGTGGTGAGCGGGCTCACCACAACCCCTCTTCCACACTGGTAATCCCGCAACGCCTATTCACGCAAGCCAACCTCCCATGCCTTCTGCGGCCGCCACATACTCCTGAAAATGGAATGTGCACAAAAAGTCCTGGAAAAATATCAGCCCTGTGAATAAGTCTGATCACCGGTACCAGGCTAAACCTCCAGCAAGATCACCCACCAAAATCGGACATCTGGTGGAGGCCCTTAAATAAAAAAGCCCCTGAAATCAGGGGCTTTGGCATTGCTTCAAAAGCTGTTGTCTAAAACCATTCGTCTGGGTACCAACAACATAGTTTGACACAACCCATCGCGTAAATCGGGGTCTGTAGGATGATTCGCGATAAAGACAACAGCAACATAGATTGACACAGATGGGCTGCGCTTCAAATACAGGGCCGGGCTGCTCCCAACATAGTGTGACACCAACAACTGAAGTAAGCGGTCAGGAGGGGAGCAGCATAATCTGCGGTCTTCAGCACAAGCTCAGTGCGATGTCTAAATCTGTGCGCAACCTACGGCCGGCTCCCATAAGCACATAAACCGTATTTTTCGTCTCAAACAAGCAGTTGTGAGTGAAGGAAACCCCCAACGTTGATCTGACCCAATCACCAGGCGCAAAACGACCTTTTCTATCTTGGATAACCGTCAATGCGTAAACCAAGGCAGGGATAAGCCCTCTATCGGTGATGGCTATTCGTTGACGTGTTGTAACTTCGAGATCCAAGATTACCCAATCAGCAACAAGGCAATATGCACGGGAAGGAAAATGCAGACCTGCGAATGTCACTGCATCTAAATCGGGGAGTGGGCACCCGTTTATGTTTTCGCCTGCGGAAAGCAGCGAGGTAAACGCCGCCAAATTCATTCATCCCTCCAGCCGGTCGGTAAACTGACTCGAACGTGAATCATCCATAAGCATAGCTCTCAGCGAACAGCCTGGTACCGATGGCGACGAATAGTAGCCAGGTCGCCTCACACCTGGTTTCTCAACTCTCCCTTTATCTCACTGAACGGGATGATTTCTATTGGCGGCGTCACAGCACAAAGCGGTTTACGCCAATAATCCACGCTATGCCATTGGCCGTGCTTGAACCCAACCTCTGGGTAGGTGCCGATGTGGGTGAACCCGAGTGCTTCATGGATACCTATACTTCCTGCGTTGGGTAAGGCAATGCCGGCATAGGCTGCATGAATCCCCTGTTTCTCTAGAACTGGTAGAAGCTGCTGATAAAGCGCACGACCAACCCCTTTTCGGTGCACAGCCGGATCAACATACACGGTGACATCCGCCGACCATCGATAGGCTTCTCTCGCTCGATGCTCGCTTGCGTAAGCGTATCCAACGACGTTGCCCTCCACCTCGGCTACCAGATAGGGATGCGGCGGTAGTGTTGCGGTTATTCTTGATGCCATCTCATCAACAGTCGGTGGTATCAGCTCGAACGAGATGACTGAGTTCAAACCATTGGAGCATAGATAGTCTGGATGGCAGGGGCATCAGATGGTGTAGCAACCCTCACTTTGTAATTCATGTCTTTCCTTACTGCCCCTTTAAAAAATCGCGTTTGAAAGGCTGAACCACCTTAAGGCCTAGCCCTTCAGGATGTCGCGATAGGAACGTGAACTACGCCTTGAGCGGGCTTACCGCATCCACGAACCGTAGAGAGCACCGTTCAGTGAATTGTGAGCTTTTGCTCATGGGGACTAGGCTGCGGGATATCCACGACAACGTCTTTAGCACCGAGAACCTTCGCCAGGAACAGCGCCGTTAACCCACCGAAAAACTGCGCGATGATGAACAGCGCTACGTCTGACATCCGTATCCCCGAGAATGTATTGGTGAACACGCGAGCAATCGTCACCGCCGGATTCGCACTTAAAAACCAGTCGGACCCTACGCATGCGCTTCAAGTTTAAATCATGCCGCCCGTCAGGAGACACATGCGAAGATTCGTTGTAAATAGGAGCCACTCATCGGTGGGTATGTGCCGCAGAAATATTTTTTTGAAAAAAAAATACAGACATTACAGAATTGTAATTCTTCAATCATCTCCCTGTTATCTTCAAATTGCAACGATACAAGTCGGCGACGATACGAAAGCGCAACGCGCTTTCCGTAAACAATAATTCCAGCCGAAGAACTTACTAGTTCTGCCAAACCTAAGGAGTGATTAATGGATAACAATACAAAATTCTCAATGGCCGCTTTAGCGTTGGTTGTCAGTTCTGGGCCTTCCATGGCATTCGCAGAGGAAAAGACTGGGGGATTTATCGAAGATAGTAGTCTTTCCGTGCTAAATCGAAATTTCTACTTCAATCGTGACCATCGTAACGGGCAATCAAGCCCCACAGGCAATGGTTATTCAGAGACTTGGTCGCACGCGATCATCAGTAAATTTGAATCCGGTTTTACTCAAGGCACTGTCGGTGTGGGCGTCGATGCTTTCGCGATGATTGGGTTGAAGCTTGATACGGGTGACGGTCGAAATGGTGGTCGTAGTTCGTTCGATGTACTGCCTGTCAATGGCGATGGTGAGGCTCGAGATGAGTACACAAAAGTCGGTGGGGCAGCAAAGGTTCGCGCTTTTGACACAGTAGTGAAAGTTGGTGATGTTTTTCCAGCGAACCCCGTCGTGGCTTCTGGCGACTCAAGACTACTACCCGAAAGTTTCCGCGGTGTAACCGCGACCAATACCAGCATTGAAGGACTGACTGTTCAAGGTGGTCGCCTGCACGCCATGAGCCAACCAGTCTCCAGCAATATGCGCGACAACTTCGCGACATTCTATGCAGGGCCTGTTAATTCACCTTGGGTAGGCTATTTCGGCGGCGACTACAACGTTAACAAAAATATCATCGTTAGTCTCTATTCCAGTCGCCTCAAAGACGCTTGGAATCAATACTATGCGGGCACGGGATTGAATTACTCACTGTCTGATCAGCTTTCTGTATTCGGTGGCGTGAATTACTACAAGGCCGTTGATGAAGGAAAGAAACTGCTGGGAGAATTCGACAACAATATTTGGAGCGCTAAAGTTGGCGTGAAGTATGGTGCGCACTCACTTGCACTTTCTCACCAGCGAAATAATGGTAATGACGACTTCGACTATCTGCGTCAGTCGGACTCTATCTTTCTCGACAACTCGATCCAATACAGCGATTTTAACTCGCCAAAAGAACGTTCGTGGATGGTTCGCTACGACCTCGACATGAGCTCGTACGGCGTACCAGGCCTGTCGTTTATGACACGTTATGGTCGCGGCACCGACGCTGACTATTCCAACGCTAACGCAACATACATGAGGCGCGATGCAGACGGGAACCCGTTGACAGATCAGAAACGTTGGGAGCGCGACATTGAGGTGAAGTACGTCGTTCAGACAGGTTCCTTGAAAGATATGTCTTTCCGCTTGCGGCAAGCGAATACTCGCGCAACCGCTTTTGAATCGGATCTGGATGAGGTCCGTGTGATTGTTGAGTACCCACTCGCCATTCTGTAATACCTAAACGGGAAAATTCTCGGTTCTTCTAAATTGTCCCATTTTTGATTGAAAATTTCAAAATTGTAATTTTTCAATCATCTCCACGTTAACTAGGATTGCTTATAGTGAGTGGGAGTTATTAGGAATCTAGCTAGCGCATCTGGTTAGATCTCTACAGACAAGTAGCAAGCCTGTGAAAATCTGGAAACTCATTGTTGTTCAGTTAAAGCTACAATTTCACCTTTAGAAGCTCCTTCGGAAAAGGGTGAATTTTTAAGACGTCCCTCGGGACGTCTTTTTTATACCTGTTCGAAGCGAATCTAAAAAACGCCCGATTCCTATTTTTCATATCAGTCGAGCGTTATAGATTGTTCAGATAGTAGGATAGCTACTAGCCACCACGTTTGCGACACTCTCCAGCCACAGTGTACCTAATCGTATTTAGCTGCCCATTTGAATCTTCATAAGTCATGGCGGCTGGCACCACCGCGCAGACTTTTGCAGGCCGCACCACACTGATCACTTTCACAACATCCATCTTCATTCCGTACTCGTATTGTTTCGCTACAGGTGCGCTTTTCCCTTGGCTAATAGCATACTGCTCCATAGCTTTAGCATTAGCCGCCATCATTTTCTCAAAGGTTTTGTCTCCTCCCCCTTCAGCAGAGACAAGAGAGGATAACGCCAGAGTTCCAGCGAGAGTAATAATGCTCATGAATTTCATATTGAGTACCTCATATATTAACAGTTACCAGAATATCAACTAGAACATTGCGTAGGTGTGGCGCCAGGATTACCGATGTCCAATCTGCCATCCAAAAAAAACCGCAACCGGAAACCGGAAGCGGTTTTTTTTATTCAGCGTACTGCTACATTTACATTTCATCAGTCTCATCTTTAGCATCACTTGACACTACTGGCTCGATTTTTCCTTCTTTAGCCACGTACTTCTCCATTGCTAGATCATTTGCGACCATCATTTTCTCAAAGGTTCTGTCTCCGCCACCTTCGGCTAAAGCAACTGAAGAAAGGACTAAAGCACTCGCTAGAGCAAAAATTTGAGCAATTTTCATACTGACACCTCATCTAGTTGACACTCTTAGGGTATCAATTCGAACCTATCAACACGGTGGCGCCTAGATTACAGATTCGTTATGTTGCGCACATAAAAAAGCCCCCCATCGAATCTCGATAGGAGGCTTTGAGAAAACTAAATTATATGGATGCTATTTTGTCGTCTTTGGTTTCTTCCTCGTCTCGGCGGTGCACCCATTGATAAAGAGCAGGCAGTATCAGCAGAGTCAACACAGTTGAGGATAGGATTCCCCCGATTACTACGGTAGCTAGAGGTCTTTGAACCTCTGCCCCCGTTCCGGTTGCCAGTGCCATCGGAATAAACCCAAGAGAGGCCACGAGAGCTGTCATCAACACCGGACGTAAACGTGTGAGAGCCCCTTCATTAATTGCGGAACTTAAAGAATGTCCTTCCTCGCGTAGATTACGTATGAAAGCGATCATCACCAGACCGTTTAGCACCGCCACTCCCGACAACGCGATGAAACCAACACCTGCCGAGATCGATAGCGGGATGTCTCTCAGCCATAAAGCCATGACACCCCCTGTCAATGCGAACGGAATACCAGTAAACACCAGTAGGCCATCCTTGAGGTTGTTGAACATCATGAACAAGAGTGCGAACACCAGAAGCAGGGCAACCGGCACTACAATCTGTAGTCGCTTGGCAGCGGATTGGAGCTGCTCGAACTGCCCTCCCCAAGTGGTCCAGTAACCGGATGGGATTTGCACTTCCTTATCAATGGCGCTACTGGCCTCCTGTACAAAAGAGCCGATATCACGCCCACGCACGTTGGCGCTGACGATCACCAGACGCTTGCCGTTTTCTCGGCTGACCTGGTTAGGTCCCAACACTAGATCGAGGGTCGCCACCTCTGAAAGAGCTATGAATCCGATCTGGTCAGCATTGGTGTTGAGCAACGCCGGTACCGGGATTAGCAATGTGGACAATCCCTCGAGATCCTTACGCATCGCGTCGGATAAACGCACCACCATGTCAAATCGGCGGTCTCCCTCATACATCGTACCGGCTTGTCGACCGCCAACTGCCACCGCAATGGTGTCTTGCACGTCGCCTACGTTGAGTCCGTAACGGGCGGCTTTGTCGCGGTCGATGTTGATGGTCAGTACCGGCAGTCCCGACGTTTGCTCAACTTTGACCTCGGAGGCACCATTGATCTTCTGCATTGATGCGGCGATTTTTGCAGCGGTGCCGTTGAGCACCGCCATGTCATCACCGAATACCTTGACCGCCACATCACTACGTACGCCTGAAATCAACTCGTTGAAACGCAGTTGAATAGGCTGAGAAAGCTCATAGTTGCTTCCGGGCATCGCAGCTGCAGCTTTTTGAATATCGTCTATCAATGCCTCCCTTGATTTATTCGGATCAGGCCATTGACTCTTCGGCTTGAGCATCACATAGCTGTCAGAAATGTTTGGAGGCATTGGATCGGAGGCAATTTCGGCAGTACCTGTACGACCAAACATCCGTTTGACCTCCGGTACTTTTGCCAATACCAGGGTTTCCAGGCGTTGCTGCATCTCTACCGATTGCGTCAGGCTGGTACCTGGGACACGCAATGCTTGCAACGCGAAATCGCCTTCGCTGAGACTCGGCACAAACTCACTACCCATCCGACTTGCGACCACACCGCATATTGTGATCACGCCTAATGCCATGGCGAATGCCAACGATCGATGGCCCATGACCCAGTCCAAAGCTGGAGCATACATCCGGCGGGCGCCACGCATGATGACGTTTTCTTCTTCCTTGACCTTGCCGGTCACGAACATCGCAATCGCAGCAGGGACAAAAGTTACTGACAACAACATCGCCCCCAGTAAGGCGATCACTACGGTGAAGGCCATCGGGTGGAACATTTTTCCTTCGACGCCAGTAAGCGCAAAAATCGGTAGGTACACGACCATAATGATCAACTGACCGAAAATTAATGGTCGGCGTGCTTCCTTGGCAGCAGCGAATACTTCGTGAAAACGTTCAGAGCGAGTGAGGATGCGCCCGTGGTGTTGCTGCGCATGGGCCAAACGCCTGATGGCGTTTTCAACAATTACCACCGCACCGTCGACGATGATGCCAAAGTCCAAAGCCCCAAGGCTCATCAGGTTGGCGCTAACTTTATTGGTAAACATGCCGGTGAATGTGAACAACATAGCGAGCGGGATAACCATGGCAGTGATCAGCGCTGCACGTATATTTCCCAAGAACAGGAATAGAATCGCAATCACTAGGATTGCACCTTCGATCAGGTTCTTTTTTACCGTGGCAATCGCCTTGTCCACAAGATTGGTACGGTCATAGACAGTGACTGCTACAACCCCTTTTGGCAGTGAACGGTTGATTTGCTCAAGCTTGTTGGCAACGGCCTGCGCCACGGTGCGGCTGTTCTCGCCGATTAGCATGAACACTGTGCCGAGCACCACTTCACGACCGTTTTCGGTCGCTGCTCCCGTGCGCAATTCACGGCCGATATCCACGGTTGCAACATTCTTCACACGTATTGGCGTACCGTCGACATTGGCCATGACGATATTGGCGATATCGTCGGTGGTTGCTACTTGACCAGGTGCACGAATCAGTAACTGTTCGCCGCTGTGCTCGATGTAACCGGCACCGACGTTAGCGTTGTTGCGCTCCAGCGCTGTAACAAGGTCAGTCAGCGTGAGCTTGTAAGCGGCCAAGCGTTTTGGATCGGGCGCAATCTGATACTCCTTGGCAAACCCGCCAATGGTATTGATTTCGGCGACCCCAGGAACATTGCGCAGTTGAGGCTTGATGATCCAGTCTTGAATCACCCTCAGGTCGGTCGGCGTATAGGGACTGCCGTCCTCCTTGACAGCCCCCTCTTCAGCCTCGACCGTCCACAGGAAAATCTCACCAAGACCGGTTGAGATCGGTCCCATGACAGCTTCCACACCTTCTGGCAGTTGCTCTTTGGCCACCTGTAATCGTTCGTTGACCAATTGCCGAGCGAAGAAGAGGTCCGTGCCCTCTTTGAAAATAACAGTAACTTGCGACAAACCCGAGCGTGACAGCGAACGAGTTTGTTCTAGAGCCGGTAAACCAGCCATTGCTGTTTCGATGGGGAACGTGATGCGTTGTTCGGTTTCCAGTGGTGAAAAACCTGCTGCCCCCGTGTTGATTTGCACCTGGACGTTGGTGATATCGGGAACCGCGTCGATCGGCAGCTTCTGATAGCTTGCTATACCGAGGCCGGCCATGAGGAAAACCGCGAGCAGTACGATAATGCGCTGCTCGATGGCAAATTGGATCAGGCGTTCGAACATGAGAACCTTCTCGTGGAAATGGCGGATCAGTGGGCGTGTTCAGCCGAGGCTTTACCCAATTCTGATTTCAAAATGAAACTACCGGCGGCGGCGATTTGAGCTCCGGGCTCCAGGCCTTCCTTGATCTCGACCAGACCCGCCGAACGACCACCTGTCTCCACTGGCTGAGCTCTAAACCCGTCCTCCGTTCGAACGAAAACAGTTTGCTTGTCCTCGACCGTCTGAAGAGCCGCCTCAGGTACAGCGACCTTTGTCTGCCGAGTACCGGTGTCAACCTGCACGGTCACAAATAGCCCCGGACGCCATGCACCTTGTGGATTTTCCAATGTCACGCGGACCGTGGCTGTACGGGTTTGCTCGCCCAACAAACTGCCGACATAGGCCACGGTTCCAGTGACTTCAGCATTCAACTCCGGCGCACTGACCTTGACCGATTTGCCTACGAGTACCTTGTTCAAATCCTTTGGTGAGACTCCAAAGGTCACCCACACACGCGACAAGTCGGAGAGCGTAAAGGCATTGGTGGTTTCGCTGACAACTTCACCGAGGGCCAAATGTTTCTCGACTACAACCCCGTCAAACGGCGCACGCAATTCATATCGATTACCCCCGCTGGCGACCGAGCTACCACTCAGTACGCTAATTTTTTGCCGAGCATTGCTGAGAGCAATTTCAGCTTCTTGCAAAGCCTGGCGGGCTTGCAGGAAGTCCTGTTCTGCAGAGATTTTGTCCTGCCATAACTGTCGCTCTCGCTCGTAGGTAGTACGCGCCAACTCAAGACGACGTTGCGCAGCGGCTTGTTCACTGCGCTGATCAGAAATTTGTTGGCTAGCGATTACGGCCAGCAACTGACCTTTTTTCACTGGTTGACCAAGATTGGCATGAACCGACTCAACGACACCAGGTACGCGGGGCACCACGTGCGCAGTGCGGTCTTCATCAAAACGGATTTCTCCAGGAAAGGGCAATGAAAGGCTGATGCTCTGCGCTTTCGCTTCAACCAGTTGGATGCCGGCAGAGCTGATCTGCTCTTCGCTCAGAGTCAAATGACCCTCTTCAGCTTCGCCTTCTGCGTGTTCGCCCTCGGCCGGTTTTCCGTCAGCAGTTTCATCGCCGTGATCGTCATAGCCTTTGCCCTCCTGAGTCTGAGCTTCAGCTGAAGGCACCGATGGGCTTGTCATCCAAAACGAACCGATGCCTATACCTATTGCCAAGGTTAGTGCCGAGACGAGGATTAGTTTTTTATCCATGGAGACTCCCTGCGCAACCCAGTCGGCATTCACGGATTAACGTGGTATTGCGATACTGAGCAGCGGTAAAAAAAGCGTTATATGAAATTCACGGGGTACGAGTGAGAATGGCAACATCACCGAAAATTCGCTCGATACGCACCCAGGCGTCTGTCGCCTCGGCGATGGCTTGGATGTATTGCGTGCGAGCGCTAATCAATGTGCGCTGAGCATCGAGCACGTCGAGAAAGTTAAACTTACCCATTTCGAAACCTCGGGTAGCGGTATCGACGGCACTTTGCGCTGCAGGCAGGATGGTTTGATTGAACGACGCCACTTCAGTGTTAGCAGTCAGCCACTGATCTAAGGTGGTTTGGATCTCTGTGCGCAGTCGTAACTCACTGGCATTCCGAAGGTCGCGAGATTGATCGGCACGGCGGGCTGCGGCCAGTACGTTGCCTTGGTTACGGTTAAACAACGGGATGGGCATAGATAGCCCTACGACATTCACCCGCTCGCGCTCACGCTCGTCGTATTGACTCCCGATACTCACGGTCAGGTCCGGAATTCGACGAGCCTTCTCAAGACCAAGAGAGGCTTCCCGCTGATCTATTTGCAGTTTTGCTAATCGTAGCTCTGCAGTTTCACCAATTCGGCTAAACAGCAGCGACGAATCGGGCACGGTTGGCATCGACCGATTTGGATCACCCACGGACACAAATGCAGGCAAAGGCGCCCCCATGACCTGAGCGAGTCTCTGGTAGGCACTGGCCTCATCCCGCTCAGCCCGCCTCAACTCTAGGCGCACTTCTGATAGCTGAACCTCTGCGCGCGTACCTTCAACGGGTGAGGATTTGCCACTCTTGATGCGACCTTGCGCTGCACGCAAACCGCGCTCGGCGAGCTCAAGTGATTGACGTGACAGCAGCAGTCTTTGCTGAGCCGTTGAGGAACTATAAAAAGCCTGAATGACATCGGCACGCAGAACGTTACGCTTGCGCTCCAACTCAATCCCCGCTGCGTCCTGAGCTCTATTGGCCACTTCAATCCTAGCTCCACGCTTACCGCCAAGCTCTATCGGCTGGCTGATCATTACCGTCGTGGTGCGCGAGTTTCGCCGAGTATCTTCAGCCTCCCAGGAAACCTCAGGGTTTGGAATCAATCCAGCCTGCTGTCGCTCTCCCTGAGCAATACCTGTCTCCCATTGAGCGGCCGCTAGGTCTGGGTTGTTGGAAAATGCAGTTTCAAGCGCTTGATCCATTGTGAGCATTTGAGCGTTTGCGGCTAACAAAGGAGCATTCAAAAGAGCAAGGATCGAAATAAGACCTGCTTGTAGCATGGTTTTATGCGTGATTGGGTGAGCAATAAACTTTCTAAACCGAAGTAATTCCATCATTCCCCAAAACCTTTATACAAAAAGAATTTCCCATGAGGCAAATATAATTCCGCACACCTATCAACAAGGTGACTGAAGAATTACAAATACGTTATCTAACGAATAAGCCTCACTTAATGCATTAGGATTAGGGCAATAAGTGCTCGCACCAAGCGACATCCCTAGACAAAAACGGGAGGCGGCTCTTGTACTACAAGGTGACGAGGGTCGCACGAAACCTTGTTAGTTTTAAACTCTATGATCCCAGAAAATTAAAAATGCAACCAGAATCCAACATTTAAACAGATGGTTAACTTTAAACAGATTCAACGAAAAGAGCCATTACGAACCACTTTAAGAAGGGTTAATTCCTATGCGTATTCTTGTGATAGAGGACGAGCCAAAGACTGCTGAATACTTACATCAGGGTCTAACTGAAAGTGGCTATATTGTAGATTGCGCATCGACAGGAGCTGATGGACTCCATCTGGCACGGCAGCAAGCTTATGATCTGGTATTACTTGACGTAAATCTTCCTGAAATGCACGGATGGGACGTTCTTGAAAATATTCGGCGGTCTAGCAGTACTAGGGTAATGATGCTTACTGCAAGAGGACGCTTAGAAGATAAAATTAGAGGATTGGATCTGGGGGCTGATGACTATCTTGTCAAGCCATTTGAATTTCCAGAGTTGCTGGCAAGAGTACGCACTCTAATGCGTCGTAGCGAACACATACCAATTCAAGAAGTGTTAAAAGTTGCTGATCTTGAACTTGATCAAGGAAGGCATCGCGCATTTCGCGGAAAACAACGCATAGATTTGACGACGAAAGAATTCGCACTGCTCCATCTATTAATGCGTCAATCTGGAGAGGTGTTATCTCGTACTCAGATCATTTCATTGGTTTGGGACATGAATTTTGATTGCGACACCAATGTTGTCGAAGTTTCGATACGTAGGCTCAGAGCTAAAATAGATGACCCATTTGAAACTAAATTAATCCATACGCTCCGCGGCGTAGGTTATGTACTGGAGGAGAGAAAATGAAGCAAGTCAGCCTGTCAATGCGATTGGGTTTGACAGTAAGTATAATGGGAGCAGTACTAGTAGTTTCTTTAGCGATTCTGGCCTATTTAGCGCTTACCCACGAGCTTGATTTGCGTGCAAAAAACAGCTTAGAAAAGAAAATGAATCAAATTGAGCACAGTTTACTGATGGATATCAGTACTAGCAACATGAGCCTAAAGCCACACGCACTATTAGATCAAGTGCTAGGGCATGACAATCTTAATCTCACTATTTTTGATGATGAAAATCTGAGTGTCCCTGTCCTGAGTTTTGGAGCAGATATAACCGTAGTTTCTAGGAGCAAAATCGGAGCAACCGATAGCACTAAGATTTCTTACTACTCCTCGGCACAGGAAAGCGAAAATCACATCCTCACAGCAGCGAAACTCATGAGGCTAAAAGATGGTGAATTCGTATCAGTCTTGCTGACTATGGACCGCTCGAATGATGAATCACTGTTAAGCTCTTATTTGAGTTCAACCATCGTAGCGGTTCCGCTGTTGTTGATCCTTATTGGTATCAGTGCTTGGGCGATAGTGCAACGCGGATTGTCCCCACTCCGGGAATTCTGTGAAGTTGCGGGAATGGTATCAACCCAAGATCTCAGTCACCGACTCTCCGTTGTCAATATGCCCCAAGAGATCAGTGAGCTAGCTCATGGCATAAATTTCATGCTTCACCGACTTGATAGCGGAGTCCAACAACTCACTCAGTTTTCAGATGATTTGGCGCATGAGTTGCGGTCACCGATTACGAACCTTATGGGGAAAGCACAGGTAACTCTTTCTCGTGATCGCTCAGTAAAGGAGTATAAGTCTGTACTAGAGTCTTGCACCGAAGAGTTGGGGCGAGTCACTAGAATTATATCTGATATGCTTTTTTTAGCCCAAGTAAGTCACCCAGCCGCACTTGTACCATTCGAAAACATTTTGCTGGAAGACGAAGCTTTAAAAGTAATTGATCTTTTTTCTCTTTCGGCTGAAGAAAAGTGCGTCGGCATAACCGTCAGTGGTCAGGGCAAAGTTTCAGGCGATCGACTCATGATTCAGCGCGCCATTTCGAATCTTTTATCAAACGCCATTCGTCACTGCCCGATAGAAGAGTCGGTTGTTATTTCCATTGAAACGCGAACCGAAGAAGTCTCCCTTTCAATAAGCAATCCCGGAGTGGGAATTGAACGCCATCACTTGCTTAATATCTTCGATCGTTTCTATCGAGTGGATAATAGTCGCTCACGAGCTGAAGGTGGCACTGGATTAGGATTGGCTATTGTCCGATCTATCATGAGCCTCCATCATGGAACAGCAGATGTCTTTAGTATACCAGGGCATCCGACAACCTTCAGAATTACATTCCCGAAGAACATTTCAACTAGTAACTTAAACTCTCAAAGACCAGGGGAGGTTTTTAGTTAGGATTTAATTTAATCAAAAGCAATATAAAACAGCTTGGCTGCACGAGTCAGATCACTAGGTAATATATGAGTGGGGATCGATGCTTAAAAATCCAAAGACAACATTACTCTTTTTGCTCAGCCAGAGATGAAACCGATGACTCACCAATGGATAGTGAAGATTTAATAGCCCTGTGCAAAATATAACCTTCGTCAAGATACATTACTAGTGCCCAAGAGCAATCCAACGTGAACATCTATTGGTACCGATCTTTGTGACACCCACCTATTACGCAGGTTGATCATGCCTTCATGGATAATCACTCGAGAGTGTGTGGTCTTGCAGATATAGCGTCGCAACCCCCTACTTCGGAATTAAGCTAAATTCAGCATGTTTATTCTAAACTGCAAATCGTATAGACTTTCGTGCAATCTAGATTTTAACGTTATCTTAAGCGCTTGGTGCAAAATTAAATCCCTACTGCAGAACCATTCCGCCTCCTGAGACAATTTTAGAGATTACATAACTGCCTTTCTATAATCAATATTTTCAGCGCGTTTAATTTAGTGCAATCCAATTATTTCGCACAATATCAAAATAAGAATGGCTAAACGGGGTTAATGGGCACGCGACTCAAGGACATATCCAGCACCTCGCAATGTATGGATAAGCTTGTCGTCAAAAGGATCATCAATTTTAGCTCGAAGCCTCCTCATTGCTACTTGAACAACGTTCGTGTCGCAATCACTACTCAGACCCCAGACAGAAGACTTAATCTGCGTGCGCGATAGCGTCGTGCCTGATTGACACATCAAAAAGTGTAGCAAGGCGAACTCCTTGTTAGTCAGGTCAATTCGCTGGTTAGCGCGAAAGGTCCTGTGCCTACCCAGATCGAGCTCCAAATCGCCAACGCGAAGCACATTTAGCGATGCCGACGACCCAGTTCGACGCATTAAAGTACGGACTCTAGCTAACAACTCAGGAAACTCAATTGGTTTGACCATGTAATCGTCAGCGCCTAGATCAAAACCCAAGACTTTATCCTCAACACTACCTTTCTCGGTAAGCATCATGATCGGGGTAATAATTACCTCGCGAATACTTACAAGTAGATCCCAGTCGTCACTTTGCGGGGGGTTTACGTCTAGTACTACAAGGTCATAAGCCTGTTGGGAGACTAAGTTTATGCCATCGATTCCGTTTTGTATGCAATCAACGATAAAGCCGCTTTCAGTCAGACCCTGGCGCAAATAATGAGCGGTTTTCGGATCGTCTTCTATTATCAAGATACGCATTTATTATAAAGTCTCGATACTAATTGAAAATACCACCACACTCATTTAGGCAACTTTACTCACCGGTTCACTTTAGCATCTCAACTGGATGAGTTAAGCCATTACAGAATATCGCGCATTTTTTCAGTTTCTGTTAAATGAGTGAATTGAGACACACGACCATACGGCAAATAGATTTTAGACTACTTGATGACGATAGATGGTCTTATTACAAATTTGTAATTCTTCAGTCACCCTCGCGATAACTCTTATGCAGTACATTGAGCATGCAATATATCTAAACACTCTAGACGCTGCAGATGTCCCTACTGTTAAACGATGAAAACGGCGCGCCTTGGGGGCGAAAATTTTGTGATGCCATCTCGCATTAGAAAAATGTTGTGGTCGGCTGATTCCCTGCCTCGGGAATCATTGATGACGACCGCGCATGAGCCAGCCAATGTAAGACGAGGAACAGTCACCAACCCGTATTATCAAATGAGCCAAGACTCGCAGACGCCGAGCGGGAAATACAGAATAGCGCAGCCAGGCTTTAACAGAGTTTGAACCCCGATGCCGTACTAAAAACGGCTGCCAAAGCTTTCAACGAATATTTGAAATCAACTGCAAGGCGTCGCCTGACTCCGAGGAGTGTGCGTTATGCGAGTACGGCGATGTTTCGCGCAATGAGGATTATCGGCATTCGAAAGTGGTGAACTTGGTAAGCGCATCAAGACCGCTTTGGTCTCTCATCCGCAACTAGAATTCCTTTTTAGACAACTAGTCGCGCCTATCAGAATAGTGATCTAAACAACGTCATCACCTATGCCTTCGATACTAAGACAGATGCGCAACGTCAGCAAGAAAACCATACCCCCGCGACCCAACCACCATCATTTCGCTCCAAAAAAAATTGTTTTTTAAGTCAAGTCGAGCGGATCTATCAGTACAACACTTACTTGGGGGGCATCTCATGAAAAAAATCCTCATCGGTTTTGGCGTTTTGGCGGTTTGGCTAATCGTGGAGCTTCAACCAACCGAGGAAAGCGTTGAGGGTCACTGGTGCATCCATGAATTACATCGCTCTGTTGCTGATTTTTTCTTCCCTAAAACGTAGCGGCAGTCCAGTGACAGTTTGCGCGCACGATCATGTCGAGATATTCCGAGATACCCATGAATAAAAAAATACCAATTCTGAGTACGAAAATTATACTCAGTAGCAATCAATTAATTATTGCAGTTTCAACTTGGCTTCTGTTGTTCAGTAACTGGCCATTTTGGCGAGTTGTTTGGAAAAGCGTGGGAGGCCTACAAGACGGAAGCATCTTATTTGTGCTTAGCCTGCCTTGGTTCGTGTTGATGTGGCTGTACGTGTTACTCAGCGCGATGGCTTGGGGACGCTTCATAAAGCCTGTGCTAGCCATTGTTCTGTTGGTTGCGGCAGCAGCGAGTTACTTTATGAATAGCTACGGCATTGTAATTGACTACAGCATGCTAACGAATGTTATTCAAACAGACATCTCTGAGACCACGGACCTGCTGAACTGGGAGTTACTGCGATGGATGCTGGGTTTTGGTGTTCTACCGGTGCTGCTTATCACCCGAGTCCGTTTGATACAACGATCGCGCACCCGCGCGCTTGCTCATCGATTGATGGGGCTGGCGGTAGCACTTACCTGTTTGGCAATCATCGTATTTACGCTTTACCAATCTTATGCATCGCTCGTACGTAACCATCGCGAACTCAGATTGATGTTAGTTCCTTCGAATGTGGTTTCGGCAATCCATGGGTATATGCGTCGCCAGCTAGCACAGCCCACAGAACTAAAAATCATTGGTGCTGATGCCCGCCAAGGAGAAACTACTGCGAGTGTAAAAAAATCACGCCTGACGTTGTTAATTGTGGGTGAAACCGCTAGGTCCGCGAACTTCTCGCTTAATGGCTACACACGCGATACCAATCCGGAATTGACTCGGCGTGGTGTCTTAAGTTTTGCCAATGTCAGTTCATGTGGAACAGCTACGGCAATCTCCTTACCTTGCATGTTCTTGGATGCGGGTAAACAAGGCTATAAAGACGGTATGGCGTTACGGAGAGAAGGCTTATTAGACGTGTTGCAGCGGGCCGGAGTATCGGTACTTTGGAGAGATAACAATTCGGGTTGTAAAGGTATTTGTGACCGAGTAAAAAATGAGAAATTGAACAATCAGAAAACATCAGGATTATGCAGAGCAGGCGAGTGTTACGACGAAGTCTTATTGCAAGACCTGCAAGCTTACTTGGATCAACAACAGGGTGATTCAGTCGTGGTTCTCCACATGAAAGGTAGTCACGGCCCATCCTACTACAAGCGCTACCCACGCGAATTCGAGCGATTTGGTCCCGTTTGTGATAATAACCAACTAGAGCGATGTACGCGCGAGAGCATAGTCAGTGCCTATGATAACAGTATCGTCTATACAGACTATGTACTTGGACAAACGATTGACTTGCTAAAGCGCAACGCTGAGCGCTTTGATACGGCTATGCTTTACGTCTCTGATCACGGTGAGTCTCTCGGCGAGAACGGGATATACTTGCACGGACTGCCTTATGCTATGGCGCCCAAAGAGCAGACTAGCATTCCCATGGTTCTCTGGATCTCCAAAAACATGCAATCTCGTCAAAAACTAGACGTTCAATGCTTGAGGGAACAGCGAGGCGCATCACTATCCCATGACAACTTATTCCATTCGATATTAGGATTGATGAATATCCAAACTTCGGCATATCGACCTGAGCTTGATCTGTTTAGCGCATGTCAATCCAAAGCCTTGGCCTCATTAAAACTTACTTCAATGACTGGCCAGCAGCAGTAATAGCAGCCAACTAGTGGCAAGAATGAAGTCTAAAGATCATCATTAAAATTAACGCACACTCCACTCAGAGCCATTCATATTAGAATGGTAAGTTTTCAAGCATCTAAAAAAACTGCGACCGACTGTCCGTCTTTTTATTTGACGATTCAGTCGGCCTTTGCAACACTCAATACGAGTATGCCTTCCAGGTGCTTTGCAAATAAAGTAACTCTAAAACTATAATATAAATATATTTAAAATTAACTGCAGTGGGGTTCCTCGGTGAATTTGCGCGAAACATCGACCGCTCCCAAAGCTTCCAATGTTCGGCGTCCTATCAGTACGGGATAGTTCATCTCGCCTCGATCTTTCAGAGAAAATTCCTCTTTATAAATTTTATCTCCTATGCACATCGTCATCATGACGACTGGACGATGTTCAACGCCGCCGGCACCTCTAACTTTTACATTTCGTTCAATCCGTCGTTCGAAGAGTGCGCTACTCACCTTCTTAGTTTTGGTGTCTTTGACTTTAACGTTAAACCGAATCCATTCTTCTCCATCTTTTTGGAATCTTTTTAAGTCCTTCGCATCCATGGATGACGTAAGAGCCCCAGTATCCAACTTTATTTTCACGGCGATATTTTCTGGTAAAAGTATCCCTTCTTCAATCCACCCGAATACCTTTTCTGGTCTAGCCGGGCTCGACAAAACCGGCTCTACTGTTAGAGACAAAAGCATTATCAGCAGAGCACAATTTAAAATAATTTTTTTCATTTTAACTAGCCCTCTGGGGTGGATCCCCGAAATAACAACTTGTCTTAAAAATGGAACTCAATTAGTGGACCTTGCCTTCATAATCGTCAACTAATTGGCTATGGAAATCTGCTTTTTCCATTTGTACAGTAGTATGACTGATCTGAAACTCTTCACTCATAAGCGACGTGACTTCAGTTAAAATATCTTGTTCACTGCGGGAGGTATAGTCAGCGACCAGGTGAACGCTCATTACACTCTTACCACTGGTTAAAGCCCATATATGCAAATCGTGCACATTTTTTACTCCTACGATTCCGTATATTTTCGCCTCCACCTTTTGAATATCGATGCCCTCTGGAACGCCCTGCAGTAATATATTCATGCTTTCCTTGAGCAGTGACCAAGTCCTAGGCAGCACCCAGAATCCGATACCTGCTGCAACAAGTGAATCAACCCAACTCCAACCGGTGAAGCGGATTACAAGCGCTGCAATGATGACGCCAATAGACCCCACCATATCGCTCCAAACCTCTAAATAAGCGCCCTTCACATTGAGACTTTCCCCACTAGCGGCACTCAACAGACGCATTGAAATGAGGTTAACTATCAGTCCCATCACTGCAATTACTAACATGCCCGTCGACTGAATTTCTGCGGGGGCGTTAAGTCGAAGATACGCTTCATAGACAATGTATATAGCGACTAAAAACAACAAGACAGCATTGAATGTGGCTGCAAGTATTTCGAATCGTGCATACCCGAACGTGCGCTTCCTGTCAGCAGAGCGTTTGGCAATATGAATAGCCAGCAAGGATATTGCCAAAGCCACAACGTCTGTCAGCATATGCGCAGCATCCGACAGTAAGGCTAGGCTGCCCGTGACAAAGGCTCCGATGACCTCAGCAATCATAAAACTTGTCGTCAGGGCGAGTGCGATCCATAACATCTTTTCATGACCCGCACGTACTTGACCGTGACTGTGCCCTGAACTCATGATTTTTCCCCAAATGTAGCCTAATGAAGATCCAACGAGTGGACTGTAGAATATAAAGACCTACTAGCACCCAAACCGTTCCATATCATCAAACCAATCATTCAAAGGTGGATACTGGTTTGATGTAGTATTCAGATCATAAGCGAGAAATCGCCATCTTAATCAAATAGTTCCTGCAAAAACGATTTTTTGCGACTCGGTTGTCCCTGATGCCCACTTTGACTTTGATGGCCACCTTCTTTCCATCCACCGCTGTGGCTCCCTCGATCTCCATGACCATGCTTATTCCCGTACTGGTTGTAACCAGGTTGTTCTGCTGGCGTCGAACTTTGGACAGGTGATGTGAGGTTCTGTGGAAGCAATCTAACGGTCTCTTGTCGCTGACTACGCTCAATAATCTTGTCGAGTTCACCTCGGTCAAGCCAGACACCGCGGCATTGCGGCAATAGTCAATTTCTATGCTCTGGCGCTCAGTCATTACTAAAGCTATATCTTTGCAGATAGGACATTGCATATTTAATTCCTTATGTGAGTAATCAATTTTGACAATGTAGCTTTCGAATCAATACCGCAATAGTTGTGGTCCATTGAATACCACAAGCGGGCTCGTCCCCATATCGGCGAAAAGAGCCATCCACAAAGTTGCTTGGCCGGGCGAAGACGCTTTTATCTTTCATCCTCACCTCGCGATCTACTTCTTTAGCAATCGAAGTCCATTGAGCACGACAAGTATGCTCACTCCAACGTCTGCAAAAACAGCCATCCACATGGTGGCCAAACCCATGAGGGTGAACACAAGGAAAATGGCCTTAATACCTAAGGCGAACAAAATGTTTTGCTTAAGAATCACAGCTGTCTCGCGTGACAGGCGGACGAAGGCCGGAATCTTGCGCAGATCATCATCCATTAAAGCAACGTCAGCCGTTTCAATAGCGGTTCCCGTGCCAGCCGCGGCCATGGCGAATCCGATCTGAGACTTGGCCAATGCAGGTGCATCGTTTATCCCATCACCGACCATCCCCACCACGTGCTTACGGCCCTTCAATTGATCAATTACTGAAAGCTTGTCGCTGGGCAACAAGTTTCCCCGCGCCTCATCTATCCCAACTCGTTTGGCAATCGCATCAGCCGTGTACGAATTGTCGCCTGTAAGCATCATGGTCTTGATACCCAATGCATGCAGCTCCTTGATCGCTGTCTGGCTTGAGTCCTTTACGGTATCGGCTACAGCAAACAACGCAAAAACCTGACTGGCGCTGGTCAAGGCTACGACTGTTTTGCCTTGGCGCTCCAGGCTAGTCAGAGATTCGTCCAACTGCGAAGTACCGAGCCCCAACTCCTGGATCAGTCGGTGATTGCCCAGGTAGAAGAGCTGGCCTTCAATCATCCCCTTTACCCCGCGACCGGGAAGGGCCTCAAAACTCTCCACTTGCAGGAACGTTGATGCGTCCGAGCCTTCGTACTTGGCAATTGCCTGTGATACGGGGTGATCCGAGCGTGCACTGAGGCTGGCGGCAACAATCTGAGGATGTACCTCTGAGTCTTCGGCTACCGGAATGTAGTCTGTCTGAACCGGTTTCCCATGGGTAATGGTGCCGGTTTTATCGAGCGCGACGAAACTCAGCTTGGCGCCTATTTCCAGGTAGATGCCGCCTTTAACCAAAATGCCTTTGCGAGCCGCTGCCGCCAGACCACTGACGATGGACACCGGAGTGGAAATGACCAGCGCACAAGGGCAAGCAACCACCAGAAGCACCAGTGCACGATAGATCCAGTCAGTCCACAATCCGCCCATAAACAGTGGTGGGAATACCGCAATCGCGACGGCGAAAAAGAACACCCCTGGCGTATAAATTTTGGCAAACTTATCAACGAACCGCTGGGTTGGAGCTCGCGAACTTTGGGCTTCTTCAACCGCGTGAATGATTCGAGCAAGGGTCGTATTGTTGGCCTCAGCTGTCACTCGATACTCGAAGGAGCCGGATTCGTTAATGGAGCCGGCATAGACAGGATCATCGACATCTTTTTCGATGGGCAAGCTCTCGCCCGTGATGGGCGCTTGGTTAACAGTAGAGTTACCAGAAGAGACTTTACCATCCAGGCCAATTCGTTCGCCGGGGCGGACACGAACCAAGGCCCCAATCTCGACCGTTTTTACATCGACTTCCAGCCAACTACCGTTGGGTTGGCGCACGGTAGCTCGTTCAGGGGTCAAGTCCATCAGCCCCTTGATCGCATTGCGCGCACGATCCAGCGATTTCGCTTCGACCATTTCCGCAACGGTGAAGAGAAACATGACCATCGCGGCTTCTGGCCACTGTCCGATCAACACCGCTCCGGTAACCGCGATGCTCATCAGCGCGTTGATGTTCAGGTTGAGGTGTTTGATCGAGATCAAACCCTTCTTGTAGGTCGTAGGCCCGCAGAGCACGATGGCGAACAAGGCTATGACCGCTATCACCCATTCAGGCGCGGAGTTAGTGAAGTGCAGGACTTCAGCACCCACGGCAGCGACACCGGAAAGCGCTAATGGCCACCATGTGCTCTTAGGTGATTCCGCCTGGGGAAGGACTTCTGGCGTATCTGCGCTGGTTGCATTGCCATTAGCCGTCAAAGGTTCGGCGTGCATGCCCAGCGATAGCACTGCTGCCTCGATACCCAAGGTGTCGGATAGCTCGTGCCAGACAGCCATCGTGCGGTTCATCATGTTGAACTCGAGCTTTTGAATGCCGCTCATCTTCGCGAGCTTGTCCTCGATCATGGTCTGCTCGGAAGGACAGCACATCTGCCCAATCCTGAAACTGCTGAAACGAGTCGCTTCGTCGGTATTGGTGGGAGACACGTTTTCGATGCCGACTTTGGGACTACCCGCAGCAGATGGTGGGCAGCAAGCATCGATAAAAAGGTCATTATCAACCGTAGCAGCAGGCTGGCTCGGCTCGGCAAGGCTGTACAGGGCAGATGGCGGTGCTACGACAGCGCAGTTCGATTTACTGATATCGGAGCCGGGGGAGCAGCAACCCGCGCCCTTTACTGAAGAAGGCGCTGAGCTGACGTCCAAAGTTTTCGCGGAGCAGCAACTACTGTTGGACTGTGCTGTAGTTGTATTACACATAGTCGCGGCAGGTGCACAGCAGCCGGTCGGTGCTGCCGGGTCAAATACCTCAACGGCGGCGTCACTTTTCGGTGTTTGTTCATCACCGCAACAGCTTTTCATAAAGGCACTCTCCACAATTTATTGTGAAGAGTGAACACCCTATAGCCACTATAAGGTCAAGCGGATTGTCGAGCCCGGTGAGCTTTTTTCATTCCGCATTCCGCACGCGCCCTTATTAACGAGCTTGGTTGATTTCGCTCCAAATCAGATCGTAGAGCTGTTGAGCGCCGAAGTTAGTCAGGGGTTTACCGTTAACGAAAAATGTCGGTGTTCCCTTCACACCTACAGTTTTGGCATCAGCGGCATCTCTTTCTATCGTGGCGGTGATCTCCGGCGACATCATGTCCTCACGAGCCTTAGCCACGTCCAAGCCCGCTTGGGCCGCTACGTCCCAAGCTGCTGATGCTTTCGCATCGTCATGCCACTGCGGTTGAGCAGCGAGGACAGCTTCAAGTACCGGCACAAAAACACCCTGCTTACGTGAAGCCTCGAGCAGACGTATGGCTTCTTCAGACCCTACGTGAAGCTTCACATAGCGCAGCACTAAGCGAACATCGCCTGGGTGTTGTGACATCATCTTTTTGACGATAGGGTAGAAGGCACGGCAGCTTTCACAAGATGGATCGAAGAATTCTACGATTGTCACCGGGGCGTCGGCAGGGCCGAAGCTTGGTGAGTTAAACCGCACTAGCGCGCTGGTTTGCGGTACAGGTGCTGTAGCCTGGGGCACAGTGGCAGCACGATTGTAGAAAAATGCTGCGACGGCAAAGCCTACGATGGCTAGCACGCTGATGGAGAGGACGACGGCGCGTCTGCTCATACGGTAAATCTCCGACGGATAAGAACGAGAAAAATGATCAGCAGGCTGAACACGCCCAGCGATAAAAGTGGCAGCGGAACACCACTGAGGATGGTCATGTCGGCACCGGAGCAGGAAGGGCCGGCCCCGCAAGGTTTGATGCTTTCAGGAATCAGTCCGAAATAAAGCAGGTTGTGATACAGAGCGATGAGCCAACCCATGACTGCTAATGGCAGTGCATAGCGCCAAACACCGGTGTCCGATAAACAGCAGGCGACGCCCAATACCAGGACGAGTGGAAACATGAAGGCTCGTTGAAACCAACAGAGCACACAGGGCAGTTGCCCCATGACTTCACCAACGAATAGCACGGCGATTGTTGATACCAGAGCAAGCAACCAGGCACAGAGCAACAGCGCCCAAGCTCCGGATTGATGTTGTTTTAAGGGGGCTTCCATAGGATTCAGTCCACTTTTCTATTGAGCGCACGCAGATTTGCTTATCGCCTAAGGCGCGTAGAATGAAGATTCTAGCAACTATAAGGTCAAGCGAAATGAGTTCGACCAAATACACAGTCGGTGATCTGGCGAAGGCGACTGATACCAAAGCGGTGACCATCCGCTATTACGAGCAGGTCGGCCTCCTGCCTTCTGCAGGGCGTTCAGCATCAGGCTATCGCTTCTACACCGACGAGGAGCGCGACCGTCTATTGTTCATCCGACGTAGCCGCACACTGGGCTTCAGCCTTGACGATGTTCGAGAGTTGCTGGGCTTTGCGGATAACCGCGACGCTTCCTGCGCCAGGGTGGACGCAAAAATCGAGGGGCAGTTAGAGCAGGTTCGAATGCGCATCCGAGACCTGCAAGGCTTGGAGGTGGAGTTGGAGCGTTTGATTGCTTGTTGCGAGGGCGGCGTGATCGAGCAGTGCCGTATTATCGAGTCGATGTCCAATCCCCGTTAAGGATGCTAACCGGCCACCCCACAATTTTGGCGGGAGTCCTGTTGAATGAACTGATCATTTATATCGACTATGTGGTGGTTTCGACTCCGTCTTGGCGGTATCAAGAGTCGCAGGTGCAATGACGTAACGCACGCCGTTGAGGGATGAACCAACGCTTGGGCTTTGATGCCTATACCGGCTAGAGCGTTTGCGTTGATCATAGTGATTGACTCTCAGATTCAGTGATAGTCATAGAAGTGGGCATGCTGCTGCCCGTTATTTCCGTCCACACTGTTAACTGTGGCAGGATTAAAATGACATGCCTTCAGACACCTGAATCAGCATTTCTTCAACTAGATGTGTGCCGTGAGACGTAGTGACCATTGCCAGTGGGCTTTTTCCCAAAAAACGGGCTTTGGGTTTGGAAAGCCATTGTTTGGCCTTCCCTTCGTCCCCGAACATGATCTCGGCCATGGCGGTAATGTGTGCGAACCGGAACAGGCGATCGCTCTCATCCGACGTTAAAAGCTGATCGCTTGCCAATTTTGTTTTGAGCGTTTTGGGGTGAATGATTATGTCGCGTTCTTGCGGATTTACGGTGCCATCAGCACAAAGCGATGAAATCAGGCCGGCCGAAAAGCCAGCTACTATCATGTCGTGAATGTCTTGATCCGAAGCGTTGGAAGGGATATGGAGATACGCAGCCAACCGCTTGCGGTAAGCATGATAGGCATCCTCACGCAGGACTCCAGCAAACATCGGCCGTACTGATATTGCACTGTTCATGGGCGTCAGCACTAATGTGCCATTCGCTATCGTTAGCTCTAAATGATCACCAACACCTAACCCCATTTGGTCAAGCAACTCTGGAGGTAGGTCAATGATGATGTCGCCAGTACCGTCCTCAGTATTCTGGCACTTGACTATCCAATGCTCGCTCATGATTGTCCGGCCCTCATCCGCGACTAGAGAATGACACACATCATTATGCTCGGGCGCAGAGCTGACCAAAGGAACGTGCACTCCTCCAGTAGACATGCACTGCCGCTGCTCGAACGCCGGATAGCGAGTGCAACAGCAAAAAATGGGGCAATGGCTTTGCCGCCTTTCCACCGTCACATGGTTACGAGCTTGAGCGTGATCTGGCAACTACACGAAAAGGATATGACATGAACCCTGATGAGCTTTATGTTTCCGTCGACGTCGAGACTTCTGGACCTATACCAGGCGAATACAGCCTGCTTTCCATTGGAGCTTGCCTTGTAGATCAACCTGCCACGTCCATCTATCTTGAACTACGACCTGACAGTCCAAAACACGACCCAGAAGCACTGGCAGTATCGGGGCTGAGTCTGGAGAAGCTGGAGCGCGAAGGACTCACTCCGCAACAGGCGATGCTGACATTTGGTGAATGGCTGAAATCGTCCTGCCAAACGGGGCAAAAGGTCATTTTCGTAGGACTCAATGCGCCGTTTGACTGGTCATTCGTCAATTACTACTTCCACAAATACCTGGAAACCAACCCCTTTGGTTTTACCGCCATCGACATGAAGGCCTACTTTATGGGCGCTTTAGGTTGCAGCTGGCAGGAAACAAAATCATCCAAGATGACCGCTGCGCTGAAGCCACTCAGCGAGCCGAACCATAACGCATTGGATGATGCCCGCTTTCAGGCAGAGCTCTTCGCCCTGATGCTAGCGGGTAAAGATAAACGCTGACCTGCCTTCCACCTCACGGACTTAAAGCTCATCTGACCCAGGCTGCCTCAACATATCGGCCGTCCCTGAACGACCACGCCTTGATACCTTCAGGTTTTTCGGACTTGCCGACAATAACGGCTATCGGGTGCGGCAAATCCTGCGTGTAACGTGCAGCAAATTTGGAGAAACTTCCGATATCTGCCGGAGAGATCACCGGAACGGATTGGGGGTGTGTATGCCAGTAGCCCACCAGACGTAACCCTTGTTCGTTGGCAGCCCTGATCTCCTGACGGCACCGCTCCGCATCCAACTCTAGCCAAGACCAACCTGACCGATCGGCGCGATGAGGCACCGTGGCCAAGGCCAACAGCAGACCTTTCGGATCAACCGGATTGACGAATAACTGTCCCCCTCGCTCCACGCCAAAAAGGCCCTGCCGATGACTATCGAAGATGTTCGCGACAGCTTGGGACACCAATAGCTCGGTATTCACCTCCGGCCATCGCCAGCGCCATGCGATATCCGTCATACCATTTCATCCTTATGTTCCGGCCATCCGCGCTCGAGTAGGAGTTGCTGCGCCCCCTCTGGAAGTTTGGGCCCATGGTATTGGCCTCCTAGGCTCGGCACATCTTCAGGCCTGTAGATACTGCTGACCCAAGATGCAGTGGTGATGTTGCAGGTCAATGCACGTAAAGCCGTGTGCGACACCATAGAGGCGATATTGGTCATCCCCAGCGATCCGCCTGGAATAAAGCTCTCCCCACAAGCGGGCAGTGGAACCACACCTCCTCCCGGCCACTCGGTAAACTTATGAAGAAAATCGCCGATGTCCGTGAATAAATGACGGCCATCAAAGGTACCGGCTGGTGCGAATAGCGCGTGGCCTACCTGGGTATACGGTTCGCTCCAGGCTTGTAAAAGTCCCCAAGAAACGCCGCTGGATTTGGCTCGCCATACAGTGACCTCCGACTGCCAGTCCGCTGTCGTAATCACCACAAGATCTGCGTTATCGAACACTTCTGGTTTGCTGCTCATAACTACTTCGGCGAAAGTCGAATAAGCGGTGCATTCTGTAGTCGGAAGATCTAACAGAATCTTGTCCCTCAACGCTGAGGCTTTCAGCCTCCCTAGGCTATCCGCTCCCAGAACGTGCCTACCCAGATTGGCTGACACCAGAGTGTCAGGGTCGATGAGGGTAAGGTGGCCGACACCGGAGCGTGCCAGTTGTATTGCCACCGCACTGCCTAACGAGCCAACGCCAACACAAACGACCCGAGCATTTTCAAGGTGCTTTGCAGTGCCGCTTATATCGCGGGACAGAATGGACGCACGATCAAGCACGTCTAGGGCAGTTGCGCGGACAAGTGCCGGAGGATGTGCATTTGCGATGGCTGGCCGGCGGCGCGCTGTGCGCAAGCCAAACTTTGCCCCCCGCTCTTGCTGTACGCCAAGCGAGCGCACATTGAGGCAATAAGTTGGAGCATCCGTCCCCCCAGGAAGCTCCAGGACAATCCATCGACTCGCCAACGTTCCATGCAGCTCAAACCATGCCAGCAATTGCTCGGCATCGTCTGGTTGAAGGTGTGGCGTGAGCCACAGCAATAAATCTTCTGGATCCGGGGTGCGGATATCCGGATAAGTCTGAAGCTTAACGTAAAAACCAGGAGTTTCGGCCGCGCGAATGACAGCGGAGCGCCCGACAACCCGTCGGTAATGCCCTTTGAGTGCAGCTATGTTCGATGCTAGCCAAACCGTTTCCTGACCGGATGGCACAGCCCGGCGCGGATCGCTGAGAGCAAACAACTGCGAGGCAGCCTGAGGTCGATCCAAAAGTAAAAGGTTCTGGTACGACTGTCCGTGCTGAAAAGACCAGTAGGTAGTGATCTCATTCTGAAATTCGATATCGCGCGCTGCCTGACTTGATCCCATCTTGGACAACGAAACGATCTGGGCCAAGCGAGCAAGGCTGTCCTCTACCACGACCTCCGGGGAGCCCATAATGGGGCGTTCCTGAAAGCCATGAAGGCAAAGCCCCGACTTAGTGGCATGCGGCCAAACCAGCCATGGAGAAGGTTCGACGTTCAGCCGCAAGAGCCCACGGGGAAAGTTGGAGGGGAAACCAATACGCAGTCGCCGCTCCTGCCCCGTGTAATCGATGGGCAAGGGGAAGTGAAAGCACGCCGCTTCGTCAGCCCGCATGGGTGCGGGCTGGAGCAATGCATCAGCTGCATCCTGACCTAGGGTATCTCGCAGTGCGGCGATTCCGCGCTGCAATGGCGTCTTAAGAGGATCAGCCAAGGCGTCCAACTGGCTTTACGCTCGACTGAGAGGTTCCGCCACCGCTGGCCCCTCCGAAGAGCGAACCCATCGAAGCAGAGTTTCGAGTAGTGCCATCCGGTCGGCCAGGCATCGTCCAATTCGCAGGGATTTCATTGTTTACTGTTGTGATGAACGCCGGCGCAATACCGAAGTTCTTTTTCACTGCCTCGGCAAAAGAATCATTGGATTCAAAACTTTCCAAACCTAATGACACAGAAGCACTGGCGTCCGCATGCCATTTGGAAAATGCTTGACGATAGCCTTGCCCCTCACCCGGTCGATTCCACTTCTCTGCAAAGTTTTCGCCGTTATCGGCAGGGTTGCAGACAAAGCAATCGCTACCTCTATACGCAATGTGCTGCGGTATTCTGCGAACGATTTCCAAAATTGCATCGAGCGGTGCCAATGGCTTTGACTGGGACTCTTTCACGACATCCAGGTATGCGTGAGTGGCCAGGGTCGTAATGACCGCAGAAATTGGGCGAGTATCAGCGCTTTTTGTCTTGATAGCCCATTCATCGCGATGCCGCTTCAGCAGCTTTATGGTCGCGCGCAGGGGATCTTGATCGATGTAATCCTGATAGTGCGGCAAAGGATCTTGTGTCGCGGCATCAAGCATTCTCTGGCTTTTGGCAATCACCAAGCTTTCCAGAAAGATTTCCTGGGCGGAAGCGACCTGCAACCAATTCGAGTAAGGAATAGGGCTGCTTGCTTTCCACCCTGTGACCCGATCCGGAACCTCCAGCTTACCCTCGCCGTTTGCTTCGCCATTTCCGTTGATCGCGCGTGCAGGTGTGACGTCGATGTGGAAGCCTGGATTTTCGTCGGCATAAACGATGCGGATGCCCCGACGTAATTGTTTAACTTCTTCCTGAACGCGGGAGCCTTCCCTAAAACGCTGCTCAATCGCCTCTAGAACTTCCTTCGCACTAGCGCCTTGAGCGTGAGGGAGCCAGATAATCGCGTCCGCATCAATGGTGTCCAGATCCGCAGGCGCGCCGGGGATTGGCTTGATGGTCGTTTTCAGCCGCATCGAGCCTTGAACGAAGATATGGGCCTCAGCGAGCAGCGGGTTGTCGGAAGCCGAGAGGATTTTTTCCAGTTGGGAGTAGCGGTCATTTATTTTTTCGTACTGCGCTTCCGACAGCGAGATTTCCCGCGCGGCGCGAAGCAGAAAATATTCCCAACTGCTGCGCTTGGTCTGTTCGTTGCTCAATAGCATTTACCTAGCCTCCTGGGCCACCGAGCCCAATTGCAGTGTTTGCGTAAACCGATCCTGGTTTTCTTTGTCCCGATCGAAGATCAGGTACGTATGTTGATGCTGCGTTGTGAGCAACGCGCCAAACTCGATGGCCAATGCCGCAGGAATAGCGGCGAAGACGTGGATAGGGTCAGGAGTCAGAGCTTCAAGCTGACTCAGTCGTATTTGAAGTGCGTCGCGAAAGGCATGAATCACTCGACGGTTCTGTACCATCGCATAGCTTGGTTCTGGGATCGACAGCTCTGCAATACGTGCACCCGGCAGAGCGTCGGTCACGTCGCGAACTGGGACTTGCGCAGAAATGGAGAGCACCAGCGCCAGTGGCCCGTCGCCTTCGGGGGGAGGTGTAAACAAAAAAACGGGCGGCTCAGCGGACTGATCGGGCCAGCGCAAACGATGTTCGCGGTGAAAGGAGAAGATCAAGCGCTTGGAACGGTCGCCGATACTCTGGCCCAGCATCATCAAAGCCGGGATGTCGGCCAAGCCGACTACTGCCAGCGCGGGCGAGTCGCCGTAGGTACCGCCGCGACGCTTGAGTTGCTGTTCCAGCTCATACTGGATGCTGTCTTTGACGTTCAGCCAATAGGTAGTGTCGCGGCCGCGTGGTCCTGGCGCAGGGAAAGTGATTTTGATGCCTTGATCGAAGGCGGTTAATCCCTCGGCGGACATCGCAGTCAACAGATCGCGAACGGGAATATCGTTGATTGTCTGAAAATGCTGACTTTGGACGATGAGAGGAATGGCTCTACCACCATCGGGGGTCGTTGCGGCGAGTCGGATGCGTTCCAGGTACGCTTGGTGTAAACCACTCAAATCATTTTCAGGATACCCATCTGCGTCACGATCAATTTTGTCATGACAACCTGGGCACAGGAGCATCAGATTAGCGGTATCGTTTGTGTGCGCCTCAGCATCATGATCCGCGCGTCCCCGAGGGCCTTTGGGACTGGCGGGCAGAATATGCGCCACTTCGCCCCATCTCATTGGCTTGCCGGCACGATAGTCGAACGTCAGATCCGTACCGCACAGTTCACAATGACCAGCGGTCTGTGTCCATACGATCCGCTTCGTCTCATCATTTGTGTTGAAGCGCCCGCTTGCGGGCTTAGCGTCTTCTTGTTCTGCCATTCCGACCTACCCCCGAGAAACATCCATGATTGAAAACGATGATGGCAAGATAAGATCATATTAAGGTCATTTGCCTCAATTTCAAGAGAGATATGAGGGTGACGAATGCTGAGTCGGCTTTGAGCCAGAATGCTCTTGGCCCATCGAAACGCAGTGGTGGCAGCGTTCGTTTTCTGGCAAGTGCTGGTGGGTTAATGGCACTGACCACAGCGTATGTATCGAAATTAGCGAGTTTATGCAAAAGACATAAACTCGCTAATTTCAATACACATCGCGCACAGGCCTGATGAAAACGAGCTGTGCAGCTCAAACGAGGCTGCAAGAGCAGCCCCTTTTGTGCATTTTCTCCGCGTCAGTCCCTGCCAAGCTCAGCGGATAGGTTTCGACGGCGCATGAGCTGATAGGCAGCCGGAATCACAAACAGCGACAGCAAAGGCGCCGTGACCATACCGCCAATCATCGGGGCGGCAATGCGGCTCATTACCTCGCTGCCGGTACCGCTTCCCAAAAGTATAGGTAACAAACCAGCGATAATCACCGCCACGGTCATGGCCTTGGGGCGAACGCGCTGCACAGCGCCTTCACGAATCGCGGCCATTAACCCGCGTTCTGTGTTGTCACCGAGGTCTTGACGCTCGGCCCAGGCATTTTTCAGGTAGAGCAGCATGATCACGCCAAATTCGGCAGAAACGCCGGCCAAGGCGATAAAGCCAACCCCGGTGGCAACCGACAGGTTGAATCCCAACAGATAAAGAAACCATGCACCGCCCGTGAGGGCAAATGGCAGCGTGGCCATAATCAGCAGGGCCTCGTCGAAGCGGGCAAATGTCAGGTAAAGCAGGACGAAGATGATCAGCAGCGTGGCAGGGACCACCAGTTTTAGTCGTGCGTTGGCCCTCTCAAGAAATTCGAACTGACCTGAGTAGCTCAGGCTCATGCCGGGCTGCAACTTGACCTGCTCGCTGACGAGCCGGCGCAAATCGGCGACTACGGAGGCAATATCCCGGCCGCGCACGTCGATGTACACCCAGCCTGAAGGCCGTGCGTTTTCACTTTTGAGCATCGGCGGCCCGTCGTTGACCTTGATCTTCGCCACTGTGCCAAGGGTGATCTGGCTGCCTAGCGGGGTGTAGATTGGCAACTGCTCCAAAGCGCCAAGCGAATCCCGCCATTCCCGAGGGTAACGGACGTTGATTGGGAAGCGTGCAAGCCCTTCAATGGTCTCGCCGACATTTTCACCGCCGATAGCGCCGGACACGATCGACTGCACATCGGCGATATTCAGTCCATATCGGGCGGCGGCTTTTCGGTCGATATCCACGTCGATGTAACGTCCACCGGTCAATCGCTCGGCCAGCGCCGAACTGACACCGGGTACGCTCTTGGCCACTCGCTCGACCGCCTGAGTCGCGGAATCAATCTCCGTCAGATTGGTGCCGGCAATCTTTACACCAATGGGGCTTTTGATCCCCGTAGCCAGCATATCGATTCGGTTGCGAATCGGTGGTATCCAGATATTGGTCAACCCAGGAACTCGCACGACTCGGTCCAGCTCTTCCACCAGTTTTTCCTGAGTCATGCCTGGGCGCCATTGCTCCTGTGGCTTGAACTGGATAGTGGTTTCGAACATCTCCAGCGGCGCCGGGTCGGTGGCAGTTTCGGCACGTCCCGCTTTACCGAAGACATGTTCGACCTCCGGCACGGTTTTGATGAGGCGGTCGGTCTGTTGCAGCAGTTGGGCCGCTTTCTGTGCGGACAATCCAGGCAGAGCCGAAGGCATATAGAGCAGGTCGCCTTCATTCAAAGGCGGAAGAAACTCGCCACCTAAGCGCGACATTGGCCAAAGCGCACTAAAAAACACCAACGCTGCCACCAGCAGCGTGATCCTCGGTCGCCGCAGCACTGCATCCAGAGCCGGCTGGTAGATCCGAATGAGCCAGCGGTTCAGCGGATTGTTTTTTTCACTAGGAATCCGTCCTCGAATCCAATAGCCCATCAATACCGGCACCAAGGTCACTGACAATCCTGCTGCGGCGGCCATGGCGTAGGTTTTTGTGAAAGCCAGCGGGCCGAACAACCGCCCCTCTTGCGCTTGCAGGGTGAACACCGGAATGAACGAAAGGGTGATGATCAACAAACAGAAGAATAGAGCTGGTCCAACTTCAGCCGCTGCTTCGGTCATTACATGCCAATGACGCTCACCCTTCAGTTCCTCACCAGGATTGGCGACGTGCCAGGCCTCAATCTTCTTGTGTGCGTTTTCGATCATTACCACAGCAGCATCGACCATGGCGCCGATGGCGATGGCTATCCCGCCCAAGGACATGATGTTCGCGTTAATCCCTTGGTAGCGCATGACAATAAAGGCCATCAGCACACCGACCGGCAGGGAAATGATCGCCACCAGGGACGAGCGCAGGTGCCAAAGAAAGATCCCGCAAACCAATGCGACAACGATGAACTCTTCGATGAGCTTGTGGCTGAGATTTTCCACAGCACGGTCGATCAGCTTGCTGCGATCGTAGGTGGTGACGATTTCCACCCCGGCCGGCAGGCTGCTTTTCAGTTCGTCGAGTTTGGTTTTGACCGCCGCAATGGTCTCGCGAGCATTCTTACCGCTGCGCAAAATCACCACGCCGCCAACCGTCTCGCCTTCGCCGTCGAGTTCGGTGATGCCACGGCGCATCTCCGGCCCCAACTGGATCGTGGCGACATCGCCCAAGTTCACCGGCACACCGCCCGATCCCAGCTTGAGTGGGATCGCCCGAAAATCATTGAGCGTTTTCAAGTAGCCGGAAGCCCGCACAATGAACTCGGTCTCTGCCATCTCCAGCACTGCACCACCAGTTTCCTGGTTAGCCTTGCCGATCGCTTCGCTCACCTCGGCCTGCGTAATACGAAGGCTGGCCAATTTGAGCGGATCTAGCTGTACCTGGTACTGCTTGACCATGCCGCCCACAGTGGCCACTTCCGCCACATTGGGCAGGGTCTTGAGTTCAAACTTGAGAAACCAGTCCTGAAGGGCGCGTAGCTGTGCCAGATCATGCCCGCCACTGCGATCCACCAGCGCGTACTGGAAGATCCATCCTACGCCTGTCGCATCTGGCCCCAACGCCGGCTTGGCGCTGGCCGGCAAGCGGCTTTGTACTTGGCTCAAATACTCCAACACCCGCGAGCGAGCCCAGTACAAGTCAGTGCCGTCTTCGAAAAGCACATAGACAAAGCTGTCACCGAAAAAGGAATAACCACGCACCGTCTTGGCACCTGGTACTGAGAGCATGGTGGTGGCCAACGGATAGGTGACCTGGTTCTCGACAATCTGGGGTGCTTGTCCCGGATAAGGGGTGCGGATGATCACCTGCACATCGGACAAGTCTGGTAGCGCATCAATGGGCGTGCTCTGCACCGACCAAAGGCCCCAGGCCGTGATAAACAGCGTCGCCAGTAGCACCAGGAATCGGTTGGTTACTGACCAACGAATAAGGGCAGCAATCATGGCTGGCCCCCTGATTTGTCCAGACGCTCAACACGCAATCCGTCGTCGGTCTGATTCACGCCTATCCGGACCTTGTCGCCCGTTTTAAGGCCCTGCATCAGAGCGGGATTGGCGAGCGGGAACGTCATCGTCATGCCAGGCATGCCCAGCGTCTTGAAAGGGCCGTGAGCGAGAGTGACTTCCTTATCGTTGATCTCAACGATTTGCCCATCCGCTTCATGCAAACCCGCGGCAGCTGCACTGGTGGGTGAAGGTTCCTCTGATTTGGCCACGATGCCCTTAAGACTGGCCTCCGAGTCGAGCAGGAACTGGCCAGAGCTAACCACTTTCTGGCCCTCTTCCAACCCTTTCAATATGGCCGTCTTGCCATCGCCTTCCTGCCCAAGTTGCACCTCCACGGGACGATAGCGACCGGCGCCTTCAGCGAGCATCACTAGGGCACGTCGACCGGTGCGAATGACCGCCTCGCTCGGCACCCACAGCACACTTTGCTCCGTTGAGCGATTGAGGCTCACTCGTGCAGTCATACCCGGCCTTAGACGGCCTTCTGGGTTAGGTAATTCGACGCGCACGCGAAGGGTGCGACTATCGGGATTGGTTTCTGGAAGAATCGCGCTTACCACGCCATTGAGCACGACGCCTGGGAACGCGGGCAAACGCGCCTCAGCCACTTGCCCCAGCTGAATCGACCCCGATTCAGTCTCCGGGACCGCCAGAGCCAGCCAGACGTTACTCAAACCATTCACGCGTGCCAGTGTTTCGCCGGCAGCAACTGTCATACCTTCGCGCACATCGAGTTCTTGCAACACCCCACTGATGGGGCTGGTGAGGGTCAGGTTTGGTTGGACTTTGCCACTGCGCTCTACTTGAGCAATCGATGCCGCCGGCATCCCGGTGAGCCGCAAACGCTGGCGAGCCGCTGCCAGCAAGCCCGCATCTCCACTACGCTTGAGTGCGAGAAACTCCTCCTGAGCCGCAGACCACTCCGGGACAAGAATATCCGCCAAAGCGGCGTTGGCTTTAATCACATCGCCAGGAGCGCGGGCATACACACGCTCGACGAAACCCGCCGTACGGGCCTGGATGACGGCAACGTCGCGCTCGTTGAAGGTCAATACACCCACAACATCCAGACTCGAATCAAACACACCTCGACTGACAGTAGCCAGTCGCACGCCAAGATTCTGGGTCAGGCTTGGATCAATGCGAACAGTGGCGCTGTCCCCCTTGCTATCCGCGTACTGAGGGACCATCTCCATGTCCATGAAGGGCGACTTACCCGGCTTATCGAATTTCTGTTGTGGGTACATGGGGTCGTACCAATACAGAACCTTGCGATCGACTGATGGCTTCGGCTTCTGCTCCGATGCTGCATCCGGTACTGCGCTCACCCTCGGTTGGGCCAACCAGTAACCACCGGCGACTCCCAAAGCAATTGAGATGCTGACAACAAAAACCCCTTTCCATGTTCGAGAGATCATTGAGCGGACTCCCCATAGGCGAAATACAGGCGAGCGCTGGTGAGAGCACGCTGCTCTTCAACATCAATCTGCTTGAGTCGGGCTTCGATAAGCTCGCGCCGAGCGGCCACGACGGAGTTCAAATCGCCCTTGCCGGCGCGATAGCTAGCCATAGTGAGCTCGACCTTTTCTTTAGCCAAAGGGAGCAGACTGCTCTGGGATCGATGGACGGCGCGATTCAGGCGCTCATAGTCGGCCACCTGATCTTCTAGTTGCTGGGTGTGCTCGCGTGAAAGGACTTCACGCTCAGCCTCAAGCTGGTTGAGTTCCGCGTGCTTGGCTGCAATTTTGGGGTTTTGTCGTGAGTCAGGAAACAGCGGTAGATCCCATGAAAATTGCACGCTGACCATGTCGCCGAACTCTCGGCCGCGATTCTGATAGTCGACTTCCCAGCTCCAATCCGACTGTTTTTCCGCTTCGGCTTCACGGACCTTGGCTTGCGCTTCGCGGGTCATTGGTTCAAACGCTGCCAATTCTGGGTGATGTTGCAGCTTATGAGAGTAACCAGATGCGTCGACAGGCCATTCAGGCAAGCTACCCACAGGTTTGTCGTTGGCGGCCGGTCCAATCCAGCGCTTCAGGGCCGCTCGGGCCTGCGCTCTCTGGCGAATCAGATCGTCCTGCTGCTCTTCCAGTTGTGCCGCTTCCTGTTTGGGCGTTACTGCATCAGCAGGTTGAGCGCCGCCGCCGGCAATTTGTGCCCGGACGGTATCGGCCAGCAGACGGTTTTCTTTGTAGAAGTCCTGAAACAGCGTGTCTTTGCGCTCAACCGAGTAGCTGTTGATCCAGGCCAACGCCGTGGCCTGACGAACCTTTAGACGTTCGACCCGGCGCTCAGCGGCTGCGCGGTCAATGGCCGCATCAGCGACCTCGACTCGGGCTTTGCGCTTGGCGCTGTTGGGCATCTCCTGACTGACTCCGACCATTCGCATAGTCATGAAGTCCTGGTCGATGCTCCAACGATCCGGGCCCCCAATGGGGTAGTTCTGTACGCCTAGCAGCAACTTGGGATCGGGTAGTTCACCAGCGGGGATGGCCGCACTACTGGCAGCCTGAATTTTCGCGTCTTGTGCAGTCAGCGACGGCGCATTGTTTTCAGCCAGCTGCAAAGCTTCATCGAGTGTCAATGCAGCAGCGAGACTCGGCAAGGCCAGTACGCTTGCCGCCAAGATGGTCACGAGGGGCCACCCTGTGCAATAGCACTTGGATTTCATGGTCACGATTCCTGTGATGATCCACCGCGCGCCTCATGAGACATGCGCGCAGATATGCCATCCCGCATGACGCGGAATGAGGCTCAGTGTGGTACAGGAATCAAATGCGGGGAGGTCGCCATACCCCTGATGGGGTTTGCACAGGATGGGAATCTATGGAGATGGACGCTTCGAGGGGGCTAGATAGGGTCACCGGAGGCTTGACGATGGAGACTTGCAGCATGCCGCCGGTCTTGCACTCCTGGCCCGGCTTACAGGGTTTTCCGTGCTCGGTGGGACTTTTCATGTCATGGCAGCAGTCTTGGCCCATGCCGTCCATCATTGCCATGCCCATGGTTTGCATGGGGCACGGCTCTGTCGGCGCCTGAACACCCGCCATCCCGCTGAGGGGAAGCGCAAGGCTAATCAGTAAAATCAGGCAAAGCCGTAGATAGCGTGTCATGTGCTGAAGTGTAGCCAGTAGAAATGGTGCTAACAATCACGTTCCAGGCTTCTTGGTTAGGTGCCAGACACCTCTATTCCGCGCTCATTTCCATTTCAGGACTTAGCGTGCCTAACCATGCGACAAGACAGATGATGAGGATTGCCATCAGGAATTCGAATTTCATGCTGCGGCGCAAGGCATTGACCGCTACAGAGTATTGACCATTGCGAACTGAGCGCTCCAATAGCGGGCTTAAGTGAAAGCGGTTCAGCGTGGCTAAAACGATCATTCCAGCAAAGAGCAGGATCTTCAAAAACAGCAACTGACCATAGGTACTCAGCATGACCTCATCAAGGTTGGGACCGACGATGAAAAGGTAATTTACTACTCCCGTTACGCTTATGATCGCAACGACCACACCGCCGGCCGACTCAAAGCCAGTCAGCACGCGGGCAAGAATTCGTGCTTCCTCTTCACCCTTCAGTGATTTCAACCGCAGCAGTAGGGCGAAGGCCGCTAGAGCACCCAACCAGCCACCCGCCGCTAATAAATGGAAAATATCGCTGAGAAAATGCCAGTAGCGGCGGCTGCCTTCGTCCATGGCACCATGCCCTGTCCAGGCTAGCGTGGCCAACGCGATTGCTCCACAGACGGTGACGATCCAGAGGCTGGGTGTCGGAAATCGTTTATTCAACGCGACGCCCAGAATTGCCCCCACCAAGGCGGCTATCCGAACCATCCAGGTCAACCCAACATCGGTGCCCATGATGACCATTTCAAAAATGTGATGATGTAGCTCCATAAGCTCCGATACACCGCTCATTGCTTTTGCAAGCAACAACATCGCAGCAAGGGACAGAGCTACACCTGCAACAGAGGTACCGTAAAGAAGCGACTCAAAGTTCAAGACCGTGCCCGATACCCTTTCCTTTCCCTTGAGGCTGTACAAGCCAAATATGGCCAGTCCAAATAACAACATCAGGTCAAAATAGAGAGTAAAGCGAACCACGATATTTAATGAGTCGCTCATGGATCATTTCACTTTGAATGAAAAGTTGCCGGTGATCGGGTGAGTATCCGAGGACACTGCACGCCATTCAACTTTGTAGGTGCCGGTGGTCAGCGGTGCAGCCGGCGTAATCACCATAGTTTTCGGATCACCACCAGCAGCGACGGCGGCCTTTACACCCATTGGTGAGTTAGGCATGCCAGGCATGTCGGTCATGTCGGTCATGATCAGCTTTGCACCGGAGAACTGAGTGGTGAGATTCTCAGAAAAATGCAGTTCGATTTTCGACGGAGCCGCCGCATCCGAGCCTTCTGCCGGAGTGGAAGCAAGAAGTTTTGGATGTGCCTGGGCCACTGCACTCAGAAGCAAACCAGCAGTGATTGCAACCGCCACGGACGTAGTTTTAAGGAATGACATGCAAGACTCCTCACAGCAAGCGCTGTTGATTCGAGGTTTTTTGGGAGGAACTAGTTTTTAATTTCGTTAAAAACCACTGTTGATTAACTCGGAGCCCCCGTCCTCTTCGCCAAGTTGAACAGGAGAAACTCGCTAGCCCTAACGTCACAGTGCGAGAACACGATGCCACACGATCACAAACTGTTCGATTACATTTCAGTCAGCTTGATACGATGTTTGGCATCTAATCGTTGAGCGTAGCAAGGCCTGGAGAAGAGACGGCGTACCGCAGGACCGGGGAGTTCAATCACTCCGCAAATTCGCAGAGGCGTAGCTAACCGCAGAACGCCAAGACGCCGTTGATCACAAATGTTTCCTCGCTCAGCTAACCGTGGAATCGACGGCCGGAAACTCAAGATGAAAAGCCGTTTTCCCGTCGCCTGACGTACACCAGATCTTGCCATTGTGCGCTTCGACAATTGATCGGGTAATCGACAGACCTAGCCCTGCGTTGCTCGGACTTCCTTCTCGCCGCGCTGGGTCCACGCGATAAAAACGATCAAACAGCTTTTCAAGATGTTCGGGGGCAATGGGCTCACCATGGTTTTCCACGACAACCGTTACCGACGCGTCCTTGTGCTGAATATCGACACTGATTGACGTCCCTTCATAGGTGTAGCGCAGCGCATTTGAGAGTAGATTGGAAATCGCTCGGTGGAGCATAAGGACATCACCTCGCACGCTCCCCCGTCCTGAAACCTTAAGCTCGATCCCTCGTTCATCAGCCAACAGGCGGTAGTACTCAAGCAATTTTTCCACGACAGCCACCAGGTCTATTGGCTTGTTCTCGTGCGTAATTAGACCATTGTCAGATTTCGCCAGAAAAAGCATGTCATCAATCATCCGGCTCATGCGCTTCAAGTCATCAAGATTGGAGTACAAATTGTCTTCGTAGTCCTCGATGTTTCTTTTTCTCGAAAGCACCACTTCAGTGTGGGTCATCAAGTTGCTCACGGGGGTCCGTAGTTCGTGGGCAATGTCTGCCGAAAAGTTGGATAACCGGACAAATGCATCGTCGAGCCTGGATAACATGGCGTTGAACGACAACACCATCTGTTGAAGCTCTTTCGGAACGGGTGCCAGGGGAATACGCTCCTTGAGTGATTTTGCTGACATGGAGGCAGCTACCCGTGTGACCTGGCGGATAGGCCGCATGCCACTGCTAGCTACCATCCAGCCGAGTGCAGCACTGACCAATGCGCTGATCACCAACCCTATCCAAAACCATCGTTCGAGCGTCTCGAAAAAGGACATATGCTGAGTAACGTCAAAAATCAACATGACAGTTAATGGCCTTTCTTGTCCCGTCACTACGGATTGGGCAGTCACACCACGGAACATCTGCTCTTGCTCCCGCCATTCCCAGACGGTTGTGTTTGTGGTTGTGCGAAACGCCTTCGGAACGTCGACCGGGCCGGGATCCGCAAACAGCACCTTGCCGTCGCCATCGATGATAAGCGCAGTCAAATCACGGTGTGCGCCCAGCAGCGCTTCTAACTCCGGTTTAGCCTCGCTGAATTGATCGATGTTGCTCAGCCCGGACAAGATCCGCTGAGTCGAGTGGAGTTTTTCGTACAATGCCTGCTGATCCAGCATCTTAAAATGATGCCGGCTGAGGTTATTGAAACTGAGTCCGGCGACCGTGAGCACAGCCGTTACCGCGAGCATAAACATCAGACTCATACGAGTCGTCAGGGACATCCGGTTCATCACGACTCCGAATCTGGTGCATCGAGCATGTAACCCATTCCCCTTGAGGTATGAATCAACTTGACCTCAAAATCGTCGTCTATCTTGGCCCTGAGCCGTCTCACTGCAACCTCGATAACGTTGGTATCGCTGTCGAAGTTCATATCCCAAACCTGGGAGGCGATAAGAGACTTTGGCAGCACCTCCCCTCGACGACGCAGCAGAAGCTCAAGCAACGCAAACTCTTTGGCCGTAAGGTCTATGCGTTTGCCTCCTCGGATGGCTCGACGCTTGAGCAGGTCCACTTCAAGGTCAGCCAGTTTCATAAAGGTTTGCGAAGGTGCGCTGCTACCGCGACGCAGCAACGTTCTGACTCGAGCAAGCAATTCAGAAAACGCGAAGGGTTTGATCAGATAGTCATCCGCACCGAGTTCAAGTCCCTTCACTCGGTCTTCAACGCGGTCTCTGGCGGTGAGAAAAAGCACCGGGACGTCTTTCCCGGAAGCGCGAACCTTCTGCAGGACTTCCCAGCCATCCAAACCCGGCATCATGACGTCGAGAATCAGCAGATCATAGGCTTCGCTCAAAGCGTGCTGAAGCGCCTCTTTTCCATTCGTGAAACGGTCGACATTGAACCCGGCCTCGTTGAGCCCTTGCTGCAAATAGATACCTATTTTTGGTTCGTCTTCAGCGACAAGAAGTCTCATGAGGTCGTTCTCAGATAATGGTTAAGCGGAGTCTGCAACGAAAACTGGCAGCCAACCAGCAACTGACAGAAAAGTAATCTTGGCTTCAGGTAGATGTCAGCGAGTGCTGGCTAGGGTTCAGACATGAGTACTTTATTGGTGCTCGACCGACCTCTGAGCGATGAATCGTATGGAAGTCGGATTCCCTCATGAGGAGCTACCCCTATGAACCGCCTGAAAATGCTGTTTTTTGTAAGCTCGATACTGGTCTCGGCTTCTGTGTGGGCTGAAAGCGGCGGAGATCGAGTCATTGAGCGTATGGAAGGTTTGCGCGACAAGGCCGAAGCCACGTTGATGAAAGCTGAACAAGCCCCTGAAGGAGAGCGTCACGTCCACATGGCAGAACACATGAAGATGCTTGGGGACATCATGAGCCAGCTCCACAACGATCACCCAGATGCCTCAATGTCACCCCAAGAGCATCTAGCCTGGATGGAGAAGCACGACAAAATCGTTGATGACGTTTTGCGCCAGATGCAGCGCGAGCACAAATTGATGCTTTCAGAAAACCATCAATAAACGCCCCCTGGATAAGTTCTTGTCAGCATCTTGTTGCGGCGTCAATTGGACGCCGTATCTATTTAGAAAACTGACAAAGAAGTAATGCCCAAGTCAGTTAGCTGGCAGCTGAGCATCATTAGCATAGCCAATGTTCCCACGTATTCCTGAGGTCACCATGAAAACTACGCTCGCTACTCCGTTCATCGCAGCAATGACCCTGTTTTTCGCTGCCACGGCTATGGCTAATGCAGGGCATGGACAAGACGACATAGGCCAGCCTGGTGTGGCCTCTGACGTTACCCGCACGGTTGAGGTCGAGATGGGCGACATTTTTTTCAAGCCTAAAAGCATCGACGTAAAACCTGGTGAAACAATCCGCTTTGTCCTTCGCAACGAGGGTTCGCTGCTGCATGAGTTCAACATCGGCAAAGCCGCTGCTCATGCAGCACACCAGAAAGAAATGGCAAGCATGTTCAAGAACGGAACACTAAGCCCTACCGGTACCGGGAAGATGAGCGGCATGAGCCACGGCATGGGCGGAATGAAGATGGTCGCAATGGAGCATGACGACCCTAACAGTGTCCTGATTGAGCCTGGCTCAACCCAAGAGCTGATCTGGACCTTCAACGACAGTGCAGGGCTTCAGTTTGCCTGCAACGTGCCGGGGCATTACCAATCGGGAATGGTCGGCGAGTTTGATCTGAAATAAACCGGAGTCGGCTATTTCTGCCGGCCCGACGCAAGAGTTGGCTACGCTAAGTCGCAAGTAACATAGCAACGCTTACTCAGCCGGGGTCCGTGCGGAAACATCACCGCACCACTGTGGAGCCGCAAATAATCGTTGTACTGAATATGCTCATTTCTAGTAGCACCTTACAAGGGGAATAGACATGCCTACCACCTCTGGCCATCACGACCATAATCACACCCATGCTGCTTCCCGGGATGATGCTGATCTACATGACCCGGTGTGTGGAATGGCAGTCACTTCGTCGAGTAAATTTGCTGAGACTTACCAGGGACAGACGTATCGGTTCTGTAGCCTGAAATGCCAGGAGAAGTTTCGAGCGGACCCTGAGCGCTACAGTGGCCACGTGGTGCGCGACGAGTCAGGCAGCACAACGCCGGAGTCTGCGGTACAAACGGGCGCTGAATTTACGTGCCCGATGCATCCTGAAATACGGCAGACCGGACCCGGTAACTGTCCTAAATGTGGCATGGCACTAGAGCCTGTCATGCCGGCGCTTGATGAAGAAGAAAATCCTGAACTCCGGGATTTCAATCGCCGCTTCTGGTGGTCGCTGCCCTTAACCGTGGTCGTAACCGTGCTCGCGATGGCGGGTCACTCGTTACAACTTCTTCATGGTTCAGCTCAAAACTGGATCGAGTTCGCTCTGGCGACACCCGTGACCTTATGGGCAGGATGGCCTTTTTTTGTAAGGGGACTGGCCTCGGTTAAAAATCGCAGTCCCAACATGTGGACTCTGATTGGGTTGGGCACCGCCGCAGCTTATCTGTACAGCGTCATAGCAACGCTCTTCCCCCAAAGTTTTCCCGCCAATTTCATGCAAGATGGACGTATCGGCGTTTACTTCGAAGCGGCAGCGGTCATCATCTCGCTCACGTTGCTTGGGCAGATCCTTGAGCTCAAAGCCCGATCACAAACTTCCGCCGCCATTAAATCTCTTCTCGGCCTTTCGCCCAAAACTGCACGTCGGATCAATGCCGATGGCCAGGAGGAAGATATTCCTCTCACCCATGTGCACCTGGGAGACCACTTACGGGTCAGACCAGGTGAAAAGGTGCCAGTTGATGGTTCGGTACTTGAGGGTGAAAGTGCGGTGGATGAGTCGATGCTCACTGGCGAGCCAGTCCCGGTAATGAAGAAAGCTGGAGATAGCCTGATCGGTGCCACGCTGAATACGCATGGAAGCCTGGTAATGGAGGCGCAGAAGGTCGGTGCCGAAACCATGCTGTCCCAGATCGTACAGATGGTCGCGAGAGCTCAGCGTTCCAAGGCTCCGATGCAACGAATGGCCGACTCGATTGCCGGCTACTTCGTGATGGGTGTTATCACGATTGCGATAATGACATTTATCGGTTGGGGGCTTTTCGGCCCTGAGCCCAGCTGGGTGTTTGGTCTAATCAACGCTGTCGCCGTGCTGATCATCGCTTGTCCCTGTGCGTTGGGACTTGCTACGCCTATGTCGATCATGGTGTCGACAGGTAAAGCAGCAAGCATGGGTGTTTTGTTCAGAGATGCCAGTGCGATTGAGAGCCTTTGCAGAATCGACACGCTGGTTGTCGACAAGACAGGCACCCTGACAGAGGGACGGCCCGTGTTTCACAGCGTGGAGGCCACTCCCACCTTCAATCGCGACGACGTCCTTCACCTGGCTGCCAGCCTTGATCAGGGCAGCGAGCATCCTTTAGCACATGCGATCGTCGATCACGCCAGATCCGAGAACATCAAGCTGACCAAGCCGGAATCCTTTGAGTCTGATTTGGGTATCGGCGTCAGTGGCGTTGTCGATGGCAAAAAGCTCCAGCTGGGGAACACCGCGTTGATGGAAGCCGCAGGCGTGACCACCAGCCCCCTACAAGAGCGCGCTGAGGTATTGCGACTTGACGGCATCAGTATTGTCTACCTCGCCGTCGACGGCGCATTGGCAGGTTTGTTGGCCGTCTCAGATCCGATCAAGCCGACCTCAAAAGAGGCCGTCACCAAGCTTAAGGCTCACAACGTTAAAATCATCATGGCTACTGGGGACGGGCTTACTACCGCTCGGGCTGTCGCTAAGGAAATGGGGATTGAAGAAGTCCACGGTGAAGTCAAACCCCAAGACAAGGAGCGCCTGGTGGCAGACCTACAGCAATACGGGCGAAAAGTGGCCATGGCGGGTGACGGTATCAACGATGCTCCGGCCCTAGCGCGAGCAGATGTGGGGATAGCCATGGGAACGGGGACAGACGTGGCGATGAATAGCGCGCAACTCACGCTGGTAAAAGGTGACCTGATGGGGATCTTACGAGCACGAGCTCTTTCGGTCGCCACAGTTAAAAACATGCGCCAGAATTTGGGCTTTGCTTTTCTCTACAACTCAATGGGTATACCTCTTGCCGCTGGTTTGCTCTATCCATTGACGGGGCACCTCCTGTCGCCAATGATCGCTGCCATAGCCATGAGCGTCAGTTCCGCGTCGGTAGTTTTCAATGCATTGAGGCTGAGGAATACCCGAGTTGACTGACCTTCAAAATTGCAGCGTTTTAACTCGGGGGGAATGGCTATCCATGTGCTTTCTTCAATCCCTTTAAGCGCGCATTCGCCCGTTGCACAGCGGCCATTTTTTCAGGCCGCTTCATGCGCTTCCACTTTCTGATGTCTTCCTTATTCCGCCCGCAGCTCACACACAGATCACCACTGAGTTGGCAAACCGAGATACAAGGATTCTCGATTTCTTTTGCCATGGTCAGTCCCCCTTAGCTTTATGTAGTTGAGCCACGCGACGTTTCCAGTCGCCTAGGTGCGTGCGTTGGCACTCTTGCTCCGAGTCAAAGCGGACATTGCGGTCTGAAACAGGCAGGTCAAGATTGGCCTCTTTCAAGGCAATCGCCGTCAACTCAAAGATGCGGGCCTTCGCGTCAATCTCGGCCCGCTTCCTGTCAGCCAGGGTTTCGAACACCCAGATGACCTTCAGGGTTTCAGCCAACGCACTTAGGTCAACGGTGTGAGTGAGCCAAATAAACCCCTTTATCTCGTCCTTTGCTGTTTCGCACGCGTCGGTGAGCGTGACGATCAACTGGCGCTCGATCCGAGCCAGTTCACGTTTACCGGGCGGCATCGGTGTGTCCTATAGAGGTTGTGCTGGACAGGCGCTGAGTCATGTCTGCCGGAACTCGACGGTCAGGTGGCTGACTTCGTGAACCGTTTTGAGACGTTCACGAATGCTCTCGGCGTTCACAGTTGCTTCACCCAGAACGCTGACAATCGCCGCGCGCGCTTGAGGTCCCACCCTCCAAACGTGCAAGTCTGTAATGGTAGCGCCACCCGGTTTCTCAACGAGTTCGCGGATTTCCTCGGCAACGTGCGCGTCGGTCTGATCGAGCAACACGCCCGCAGTTACCCCCATCAAGGTCCAGGCCCAACGCGCGATAACGATAGCGCCGACGATACCCATGACCGGGTCGAGCCACACCCAACCCAGATATCGACCGGCAAGCAAGGCAGCGATGGCCAGAATCGACGTCAGCGCGTCTGCAATGACGTGGACATAGGCGGACCTCAAGTTGTTGTCGTTTCCGTTGTAGGCATGAGGGTGATCGTGGTCGTGTCCATGTCCATGCCCATGACCCAGCAGCAGGGCACTGACAATGTTGACGAGCAAACCGACAACGGCGATGAGGGTCGCGGTGCCAAACTGAACCGGTGTTGGCTGCAACAAACGCATGACCGATTCAACGCCAATGCCCAACGAAACCATGCCAAGAATCAGCGCCGAGGCGAACCCGCCCAAGTCTCCAACCTTTCCTGTACCGAAACTGTAGCGCTGGCTGGTAGCGTGGCGTTTTGCGTATCCGTAAGCGGCCGCCGCGATGCCCAATGCGCCCGCATGGGTTGCCATGTGGAAGCCATCGGCCAGTAACGCCATCGAACCCGTGATATAGCCGGCGGTGATCTCCCCGATCATCATTGCCACCGTGAGTGCTACAACCCAAAGCGTACGCTTGGCATTCTCATCGTGCGCTGAGCCTAGAAACACGTGGTCGTGTGTGTAATCGATGTCGGTGCTGCTCATACGTGTTTACCTGGAGGTTCACTTGGAGTATCGGCGGATAGCTTCAAGAAGCTCTTCGACGCCCTTGTTACGCTCTTCTTCGCTGAGCGCAGGGTTCGCGACATGCGCTCGTGCGTGATCCTCGATGATCTCCTCCATTAGCCCGTTGATGGCACCTCGAGTGGCCGCAACAAGATGTAGTGTCTTGGCGCAGTCGAGATCCGATTCTAATGCTCGTTCAACAGCTTGAATTTGTCCGGCAATACGTTTTACACGTTTAAGAAGATCGTCTTTGTGTGATGCGATATGGCCCACGTTATACCCCCCCTACCTATACAAGGTCGCATCATAGGCGTCCCCCCTATCCCTATGCAAGATGCCATGGAGGACAGATCAAAAAGCCGTTGACGAAACGAGAGGCTTACAAAATCGAGGGATCAAGCAAGAGAGCCGCAATGTTGCCGTTAGCCGACCTTTACCGACGAGAACAATAGGGCGCACTCCTGGAAACCGTTCAAACGGTAGCGAGCTAATTAGCAGCCGAGTGGTCAAGTCCCGTAAAACTTCTCGAAATCTGCGCTCACGGCTTTGATTAGATAATCGTTGACCTTGCCATGGTGTCAACGTCGATGCTGTCGCTGCGGGGAAAAGACACCGCTCAGCACGAGGGTAATTTACATGGTCGTCTTAGATGTATCAGGCATTGGTTGCGGCAGCTGCGTCGGCAAAATCACCAGAGCGATCCAGGCACTGGACGGCAACGCTACGGTCTCAGTCGATCGATCAACCGGTAAGGTGAGTGTTGAAAGTAGCGAAAACGCGGAACAGCTTCGTAAAGCTGTGGAGGCGGTTGGCTTTCCTTCCAAGATCAGCCATTGAACGGAGACTCCTGCTCTTGAGTAGAGCGCCGTCTGGAGGAGAATACCTCTGAATCTAGGAGTACTTAAGCTGCTGTGTCGGTCAAAATGGGCTCGCATGCGCCTGCGCTGCTAGTCACCGCGCAGAGCTTTGAGCAAACCCTTGAATGCTCCATTCAACCGAGTAAAAGCCGCGTTGAAACGTATTGCGTTTTCTGTGTATTTGGCAACCTCGACCTGCTGATCGACAGTATTTTGGTCCAAGGCAGGCTGAGCCGGCGTGCTGTAAAGCAAGTCGCGCCCGTATATAGCCACCGCCGATTCTTTCTTAAGAAAATGCTTTGCGTTTGTTGTTTTCAAAGAAAACGCAGTGGTAGCAGGTTCTTTGGTTTGGCTGGCGAGCACAGTAGAAAAATCCAAGTCTTGGGCTTTGAAGTTCGGAGTGTCAGCGTTCGCGATATTGTTACTCAAGATCTCAGCTCTTTGGCCACGATAAACTAACGCTCTTTCTGCGGAGCCTAATGCTTTCTCAAAATTAATACTCACAATTAATCACCCTCGGTGGCATTACTATCTTCTTTGATCATTGAACACTCAGCTGTTGCAGCAGCGCATTCAAGTCTCCTATTAATTTTAATGGAGAGACCTAGAACATCGCTTCCGTGAGAATTAATGGAACCCAAAGCAATGATTACACTTCAATCTTATATTCAATAAAAGTCGCGCAATGCGAAAATATGGAGACCATACGTATTAAATAGCGTGTACTTCAAGAAAAATATCCCAAACTGACACAACTGTAATATTGGCCTAAGCTTCCTGACAGGGGGTGTCTCTTATAGTCCAACTGAGTCTTTTGCTCACCCCCAAAGAGTCCAATCCATGATGTGATTCAGAGGGGATATTTTCACACATCTGAGGTAGCCCATATGAACACCATCAAAACCTTGTTCGTCGTCGCAGCGCTGACTGTTTCCACTCTGGCCATGGCTGAAGGCGGTGGTGACCGGACTTTCGCACGTATGGAAGTGGCCAAGACGAATTCGATGGAATCGTACCAGGTAGCTCAAACGCAGAGCGCTCAACCACCTGTCGCTGAAAGCAAAGCCAAAGCGATGGACCATAAAAACTGCTGAACGATCAGGCACGCGGCCAAGCTGACAGAAATGTAATCACGAAGGTGGTTTAGATGTGGCAATTTCTGAGCTCGCTTGCAATGAAAAATTCGTCCTTTTTTCGGTACGCGAAGCTCATCTTGCCAACTCACGGGTTGATTTGAACGGCTCCCTTTTGACTGATTGGAAATAAACGGCATGCATTCCAAAACCTCTAGACGGACATTCGTTAAAGGCCTGGCCGCCGGCGGCATCCTTGGCGGCCTTGGTCTGTGGCGCACTCCTGTATGGGCAGTGACCAGTCCCGGCCTGCCGAGCGTCCTCACCGGCAACGAATTTGATCTGTTTATTGGTGAAACGCCGGTAAACATCACTGGCTCGCCGCGCACAGCCATGACCATCAATGGCTCGTTGCCGGGGCCTTTGCTGCGTTGGCGCGAAGGGGAGACGGTCACTCTGCGCGTGAAGAACCGTCTGGATCAAGACACCTCCATCCACTGGCACGGCATTATTTTGCCTGCCAACATGGATGGCGTACCGGGTTTGAGCTTCCACGGCATCGCGCCCGACGGCATGTACGAATACAAGTTCAAGGTGCATCAAAACGGCACGTACTGGTACCACAGCCATTCTGGGTTGCAAGAGCAGGCAGGTGTTTACGGGCCAATAGTCATCGATTCGAAAGAGCCTGAACCGTTTCAATACAATCGCGACTATGTGGTGATGCTGACTGACTGGACCGATGAGGATCCTGGTCGCGTCATGGCCAAACTCAAGAAACAATCGGACTACTACAACCACCACAAACGTACCGTGGGCGACTTCATCGACGACGTCAGCAAGCAAGGCTGGTCTGCTGCCGTCGCCGACCGGAAAATGTGGGCCGAAATGAAAATGAACCCAACTGATCTGGCAGACGTCAGCGGGGATACCTACACCTACCTCATGAATGGCCAAGCGCCGAACGGCAACTGGACCGGTATTTTTAAGCCTGGCGAGAAGCTACGCCTGCGCTTTATCAATGGCTCAGCGATGAGCTATTTCGATGTTCGCATTCCTGGTTTGAAAATGACCGTGGTGGCGGCCGACGGCCAATATGTCCAACCAGTCAGTGTCGATGAATTCCGAATCGCCGTGGCAGAAACCTATGATGTGATTGTTGAGCCTGCCACCGAGGAGGCTTACACAATCTTTGCCCAGTCCATGGATAGAACCGGCTATGCGCGGGGGACCTTGGCAGTTCGTGAAGGACTGAAAACACCGGTACCGGCGATCGATCCGCGTCCGCTGTTGACCATGGATGACATGGGCATGGGCGGTATGGCTGGCATGGACCATGGCAGCATGGCTGGCATGGGCGGCGGCGATATGAAACAGGGTGACATGTCAGGTATGGCTGGCATGGATCACAGCAAGATGCAGGGAATGGACCAAGGTGACATGACCGGGATGACCGGCATGGGCAGCGGTGACATGACCAACATGGCCGGCATGGACCATAGCAAGATGGCAGGGATGGACAAAGGTGACATGTCCAACATGGCCGGCATGGACCACAGCAAGATGGCGGGGATGGACAAAGGCGACATGTCCGACATGGCCGGCATGGACCACAGCCAGATGGCAGGGATGGGCGGTATGGGAGGCGAGATGCAATCTCACCCAGCGTCCGAAACCAACAACCCGTTGGTTGACATGCAGGCCATGAACCCAACGCCAAAACTGAACGATCCAGGTATCGGTTTGCGGAACAACGGTCGACGGGTGCTCACTTACTCAGATCTGAAGAGCACTTTCCAGGACCCTGATGGCCGAGAGCCCAATCGCACCATTGAGCTGCATCTGACCGGTCACATGGAAAAGTTTTCCTGGTCCTTCAACGGCATCAAATTTTCTGATGCTGAGCCCCTTCGTCTCAAGTACGGGGAGCGTCTTCGCATCACCTTGGTAAACGACACCATGATGACGCACCCCATCCACCTTCATGGAATGTGGAGCGACCTTGAAGATGAAAACGGCAAGTTCATGGTACGTAAGCACACAATCGACATGCCACCGGGTACCAAGCGCAGCTATCGAGTAACCGCCGATGCTTTAGGTCGCTGGGCCTATCACTGCCACCTGCTTTTCCATATGGAAATGGGCATGTTCCGTGAAGTACGGGTTGATGAGTAAAGGAGACGATCTGTGAGCACACACCTAAATCGTAAATCGCTGGTCGGTTGCCTCTTTGCTTTTGGCCTGATGGTTGGATTCTCCTGCGTAGCATTGGCAGTCGAAGAACGTGGTGATCATTCACCTGCTACTTCTGCGGATGCGCCGAACAAGACTGCGACCACGTCAAACCAGGCAACGCCGAATCACGCGACGATGCCTCATACCAAGATGCGCCATGAGTCGATGGATCATGACCAAGAAAACAAGAAGGCGGATTGAGATCATGACCAGGAATTTTTTACGCCCAACGTTGATGGTATTGGCAGTTTCTACGAGTCCTGTCTTCTTTGCCGTGGCTCACGCCGCTGAAGAGATGGATCACTCCAAGATGAACCATGGCTCCATGGGAGCGATGGACCATAGCAACATGGGGGCTATGGACCACAGCAAGATGAAAATGGACGACGGTCAAATGACCGGCATGGAAAGTATGGATGAAGGGACGACGACAACCAGTCGAACCCCTGTCCCCGTACTTACCGATGCTGACCGTGCAGCCGCCTTTCCAGATGTCGCTGGTCATGGTGTCCACGACAAAACAATCAACTCTTTCATGCTGCTGGATAAGTTTGAATACCAGGATGCTGACAACGGTAGTGCGTTGGCCTGGGATGCGAAAGGATGGATCGGCGGTGACATTGATCGACTGTGGTTGCGCTCGGAAGGCGAACGTACCAATGGCGTGACGGAAAGCGCTGAATTATCCGCGCTCTGGGGGCACTCCATCGGACCGTGGTGGGACGTCGTCACCGGTGTACGACAGGATTTCAAACCAGGGTCTCCTCAAACCTGGGCCGCACTCGGCATTCAGGGGATGGCCCTCTACAACTTCGAGGCCGAAGCGACTGCCTACATCGGTGAGAACGGTCAGTCGGCTGCTCGGCTGGAAGGCGATTACGACATTCTGCTGACGAATCGATTGATTTTGCAGCCGACGGCCGAGGTCAATTTTTACGGAAAGAATGACCCTCAGCGCGGCATCGGGTCCGGATTAGCCAACACCGAAGTGGGGCTCCGATTGCGTTATGAGATTGTCCGCCAATTTGCCCCTTATATCGGGGTGAGTTGGAGCCGTTCCTATGGCAATACGGCAGACTTTGCACGTGAGGAAGGTGAAGACGCCAGCGAGGCACGCTTTGTCGCCGGTATTCGGATGTGGTTCTGAGAACCGAGTATGAAAACAACGCTGAAGGCACTGATTGCTGCTGGTCTGGCCACCGTATCATCGGCTGCCGGCGTGGTGTATTTCGGCGTGATCAATGTCGGGGCGGATGATCCGCACTCCGCCCCCGTCTACGCGCTACTTTCTATTGCTCGGGATCGCTCGATACACGTGCGCTCGCGCGACATTCAGGTCCCCGACCTGAGCCAAGAAGCCCTCATCCGTGAAGGTGCTGGCAACTACAACTCGATGTGTGTCGGTTGCCATTTGGCTCCGGGGCTTGCAGGCACCGAACTGAGCAATAGCCTTTACCCTGTACCTCCGAACCTTTCGAAACTGGGCGTCGATGGGCACCCAGCCGCAGCTTTTTGGATCATCAAGCACGGCATCAAATCCACCGGCATGCCCGCGTGGGGCAAAAGCATGGCCGATCCCTACATATGGGGGATGGTCGCATTTCTCCAGCAGCTTCCGTCACTGGATGCAGAGCAATACAAAGCTCTGATCACGAGTAGCGATGGCCATCAACACGGTGGTGGCGAAAGCGTGATGCACAACCATGAGGGTCAGCATGGAACGACCCAGGGGGAAAGTGGCGCAGGTGCTGCCAACCAAAGGGCGGAAGTCCGCGCCCATGATGACGAGAAAAACACGGCACATGCCCATGGCCCCGCCGCAGCGCCGTCTGCAAATGAGCCTGCTGACCACGCCGATCATAAGGGTAGGGAAGCTTCAGATGATGCGGCCCCGACTCCAACCGTACAGCCCAAATCACATACACATACTGATGGGAAGGAACATACCCATGCGAAATAACTCTCATCGTTGCATACGGGCACTTCGTCTCGCTGCTTTCGTGGCTCTGTTCATCAGTTCAGCCAGTCACGCAGCAGAGCCATTGTCGATCGACGTCCATCGCGACGCTAATTGCGGGTGTTGCAAGAAATGGATCCAGCACCTTGAAGCCAGCGGCTTGACCGTCATTGATCACGTGGAAGCCAACATGAGCGCGATCAAGCGCGGTCTCGGGATTTCCCCTGAGCTCTCGTCCTGTCACACAGCAACCATCAACGGAAAGTTTGTTGAAGGTCACGTGCCCGCCGAGCAAATCATTGCGATGAGCAAACGTGATGACCTGCTCGGGATTGCCGTTCCAGGCATGCCGGCCGGCTCCCCAGGAATGGAAGTGGACGGGAAACATGACGCGTATAAGGTAATCGGCTTGTCAAAGGCAGGCACAGACCACGTCGTTGCTGAATACCCCGAAAACTGATCTTCTAATCTTGCTCCTGCATGGTGAGGGTCATGGCCGTGCAGAGGACATAGCTCATTTCGAACGTAAAAAAGGCGCCACTAGGGCGCCTAAACCACCTCCCAAACCAAAGGAAAAACAAGGAGGCGGGATGTATCAGGTGGTCGAGCAATTGTTTACTGTACGTTAGAAACACTTCAACTGACGGACATGATTTCATAAAATGGATAACTTCAGCCTTTCCTGAAAATTACTTCTACGTCAGCGAGCAGTAAGCTAGTTTCGGACAAAGGAGAATTATGCAGTTCTTAAATAATTTTCATTGTCTAGCTTCCATGGGGGCAGTTGTCGGCCATGACCTTATATTCCACGGTGTTAAGCTTGCCCGTAGAGTCTTCATAGGTCATGCGCGAAGGAGCAACCCCACAGGTTTTATTGGCTCGTGTGACACTGACGACCTTCTGGATATCGAGGTTCATACCATATTCATAATGAACAATTTCAGGAGGAGTCTTACCGTTCCTTGAGGCATATTGTTCCATTGCCTGTTGGTTCTCTTGCATCATTCGACCATACACGCGGTCACCGCCTCCTTCAGCCATGGCTAATGAAGATAAGGTCAAAATCCAAGCGGCGCAAAACGCTTTCACTGCTGTCATTGCTTTCATGATTTTCTCCTAAAGCTCAATTTTCTGAGTTAAAGAGTAACAAGTGAAAGCTTTCAGAAAGCTGCCGCGAAGGTTACTAATTTGAAAGGTAGACCCTAGTCCGCGTTTAAGCTTTCAAGCGAGATGGCATTTTTGTTATCCCCAAAGGTTGGCAGACGCTGACGGAACACAGATGCCCTCAAAAGCTTATTGAAACTGGTGGCCCCTCCCAATTCCTCGATACGCCGGTAGATCTGAGCAAGGCCTCTGCGTCGACCCCGGTTCTGGCCAGGCTTTCCAGATCCCACTCGAAGAAACTGGAAAAAACCAGGAAAACCTTGCTTGATACCGCTGAGGTCAATCTTACCGTCGAGTAATTCACGGGGAGCTTCATCCTGATGAGTTCAGAGACAGTCCAGACCAAAGTTCTTAGACGGAAATGCCATACTGACTCCTGATGAATCTTGATCTGTTGATAAGTAAGGGGGAACCTCTGCTTGCGTAGATCCAGCTCATGAGGCAACGAACCTGGGAGTAGCGATTGCAAATTCCGAATGTTCACTCTCTTCGGATCTTTCGTAACTTTATACAGCTCATCTACGCCCGCTTCGATAAGGGCTGCATAGGCGTCGTCTCTTGAGTCGACGGACTTTTCGACCTTAACTGTAGCTTTTTTAGGGGCATGGAGTTTTGCCATTAACCATGCGTTATCATTTTCTAGAATCCATTGCGTAGGTTTGTACGCCTTCTTCCAGAGGTACTCGATATTGGCATCGGTACGTAGCGCTAAAAGCAACTCGATTTTTTGGCGATATCTAGTTTTTTGGCTAAGACGCGATTCTTCGACTTTGGGCGCTCGCGGAGAAACAGCGGCACTCAGCAGGATAGACTCATTCTTCAGAGCCTCTTCAAAGCCATCTGCACTGGAAAACAAATGAAGAGCAATGATCAAATGCCGCGCGAGCGGCATATTTAGCTGACCTTTATCTGATTTGAGCCGGATCCATTGCTCATGCTTTCCGTTGTTGTAGGCTGGATCAATCTGCGCCAAAAGTTCATCGCCGTAAGCGCTTTGGATGCTGTCGAATAGTTTCGCAATACCCGCATTTTTTCCGAAAATGAATCCGCGCTTCTTGCATTGGCGGACGTAGCACGAACTCAATACCGTACTGCCTATCGGAGGAATATTGCGTTGCAAGATATCGTGTGCGAACAGAGCGACTTTCTGTTCCATCTTTGAACCCTTGTGTATTGCTGCGCTGTTTAACGGGCTCCAGCCGCATGCGCATGGCTCAGTCAGATTGGGAAGCAGCTTCAATTTACGGTAGAACGGGCGAGAGCACTCGGGGCAGGCATGGATCAATGCGTCGCCATGACGCCAACAGACGGCAACACCGGGTATCTGGTGAGATCGATGCCAGTAGGCAGAACCCCGCTCAATCAAATCTTCCTGAACGCAGGTAGGACAAAGCTTAGCCTTGCCATGGGTGGACTCTTCTCTGCGGGGCACCCGTACCACCCCGTCATAACCCAGCGGTCCTTCGTTGTTCTCCGGCCCCTGCTTAACCCCAAGAAACGGCCGGTAAGCAGGAAAAGTAGTATTGCTACTGATCAGCTCTGCGAGATTGCTCTCCGATTGCCCCGGCAGCCTGTGTGCGAGCCTCTCGATCTGCTTGGGTACGATGCCACCAATGCAAAAGGGTTTCGATGCGAACAAATCGCGGTAGGTTTCTGTCGCGGTTCTATTGCCTGACAGATAGTGATAGCGGGTGACACGAGAGTGCAGCATTTCATCCGGCATCGACACGGGAAAAAATAATAGATCAGACATCATTTACCAATTAAAGGTAGGGGTCGAAGAGAACGTGCATCCGGGGGCAGTATATATGCAACCCGTAAAATTCTGTATCCGGTCTGGATTTGGAAATGACACAGCCGCTCAACTTTGAATCGTAGTAAATTCATCTAAACCCCGCCGCGCCCGTACTCCTTGAAATACAGAACACGTATCGATAACCCGTGTAGGTCAGCCAATGGCGATTGCAAAACTATTTCGGGTGATCGCGGGTTAGTACGTTTTAGATGATGATTGTGATGATCCAGCGTATGCCGACGCTATTCTGGTGGGTGCAAATTTTCATTAACAGAAAAACAATGTGTTCACGGTGAATTGATTTAGAACTTTTTTAGATGGAGAGAATGCCCGGCTGGATTACAGCAGGGGCCGAATGCTCGCGACTCTGTAGAGCGAAGAACGTGATATAGGCATGCCCTCCGAGAACAATTGGCGTCTAGCCCATTGCAGACGCCTATCGTGAAAGCCTTCGATTGGTTCACATACTTTTTCGAGCATTGCTGCACAGAGAGGAAGCTTGCAGAGCTGCTTTTCGAAGCGAGAAAGAACATGAAGCTCCCGACCAATCCTGGTACGCGAAATGCGGACAGGCTTACCCGCGAGAGCATAAAGCGTGTCGGCACACTGACGGACTTCGCCGGACAGTCTCGCATCGAGGGCAGCGAACATTTCGGCGCTATTCAGACGGGGCGTACGATGGGGGCTTGGGTTTGCAGTTGACTCCGAAAGCCACTGTCTGTCGTGACGATACAGCCACGCATACCCCCTGCATGCATGTGCTTTGTACAATCGATAATCAGCCTCGAAAGCCGCGCGTCTTGCGCATAGCTCAATGTGAAATCGCGCCTCCCTCCAAGCATCTTGCCCGCCGGGTACATTTCGGATGTGACGATAGACATACGCTGATGAAACGCCTAGAACGACAGCGATCTTTTTGGCATCAGCTCCTTCAAGAGCATGTTCCCACACAGCGGCTGACGAACAGTCCAGGCCTTCACCTGGCATCACCTGAGAAAGGCGCGCGTGAAGCCGAATGTGAGCTTTCGGATCACATGCCACCGCCTGTTTCACAGGGCATTGACCATGCAGCAAGCTCACCATTTCAACGCCCAGAGCACCGGCCAATAAGATGTATTTGAGCGGATGGTGAGAGGTTATAGGCGTACGAAGCAGCTTCGTGACCCATGAGGCGGGTGTACCTGCACGAACATCTCCGAGTATAGAAAATTCCCATTCTCGCGGGAGTGTGGCAAAAAAATCGGCCATGTGCTGCGCCAGCATGTGCAGGTGCAAGCGATGGTTATCAGAAGCAAGGTTGAGCTGCGTTGCCCTTTGTAAAAGCGTGTAGCGCACCGCCTCCGCCGACAAAGCAGTGACTTCAGACTCGAGGACCTGAAGTGAGCGCAACGCTATTTCGTGAAGCGGTGGCATGCACCGCAACGGGGTGTCGAGATGTACCGTGTGTGCTTGCACATTCTCATCACTCGGCAGATTAAGTTGTCGAGAGCTGCGGCTTAACCAGCGAGGATCAAGGATCCTGAGTGACGTACCGTGATGCGGACATACCAGCACGCCTGGAAGCATGTGGACCCTGTGCCAGTAAGCAACTCCCCGTTGAGCCTGATCTTGGGCAATACATTCTGGGCATAACCGCACTCGGGAGGCGAATCCAATACGGCTCGCGTTGACGCCCAGCTTTAACATCAAGCCTTTCCCATCAGCGGTCATCAGTGTCCGAGCTTGTTCAACCTGGCTCATCCTCAAAAACGGCGCATAGTAGGGTAATAATGTGTGGCGCATGAGGACCTCGGCTACCGATAGCTCGGTACCGCTGGGTAGCGCGTCGACAAAATCCCCTAGATGGCTCGGGAATGCCACATTTTGCGAAAATGCTGCCGCCGATTTCAGTCCGGCAAATGCTGCTTGGCAATTACGAACACCGCAAAGACGGGCATAACGAGAAATCACGCTGTGCAGCGTCTCGTCGGGAAACGCGGCGGGGAAGAAATGGAGTTTAAGCTGCACTTCACCCCCCTCCTACTCACGCTTTGTGATAGATCGGTGAGAACTCAAACAGGTCCTCGTTGAGCCAGCCCGCAGCGCGCAGAGCGTCGAGGGGAGCGTCATGTTCGCTAAGCGCTTTAGCCTCTGAGTTTTCCACAGCAGTAGCAATCGGCGATGGTTGATCTTTCGCAAGAATGGTTGGAGATGGGTCTGCCGGTTTCTCACGGGATACAACGCTTCGAAGCAAGGTGAGGCGATCCTCTCGTGCCAATCCATCGAAGACCATCATTTCGCTCAGTTGATCCTCAATCGGCAGCAAATCGTCAAACTGTCTCATCCGCTTCGGATCACGGCTACGCAGGGCTGAAAGGGCTGGCTTTAGAATCTGCATTTTTGAGTTGCTTACCTTCACCATGACCTCAGCAGTCAAACACTCCGAACCGCTCTGGACCGCATAACGCTGACTCAATACCAGAAGCTTGACCAGGAAATCTGTCACGCCTTGAGTGTGTTCATACAGCGTGTCAAAAATCTCGTCGGTCAGCTCTGCAGTCTGCTTGCACCACTGATAGCTCCATAGATTTTCGACCAACAACCGCCACTCCTCATCATCCTTTTCGAATCGTTTGAATTCGAGCGTGCCGGCACCACAGACTCGGCGGGCAGTCCGCATGGCTTCTGAGAACAGGCTAATTGTCGAGTTCGTGCCACTGAAAACCACCGGGATACCGATGTTGTTTACCAAGTGCAGGAAAAAATTCAGCATGCTCTCTTTACCACCGGTTTTCGCCAGGTGGAGGTTTTGCAGCTCGTCGATCAACAAGGCGCCGATGAAAAACGTGCTGGCCACCTGCTCCATCTGTTGCAGCGCATCATTGATGTTTCGATGCCTGTAGCGCTTGTGGTAGTCCTTATCTCCTAGAGCGTCACCAACCGCATAAAAAAACTGCTGGCAAAACCCAGCCAGCGATCCATCCCGAGGGCAGTCAAGCTTCAGCCATGTGATTTGGGTATGAACAAACTGCTTTCCCTCATAGCGCTCATGACGGATTGTCTGTGGATAAAGGCTCAAGATGGCGTGGAGCGCTGTCGACTTGCCAATGCCGCTCAGGCCGACGACGGTAAACGTTTCTGCAGTGGACTTGAACGCATCGTGGTAACGCTGAGCTCCCGATAAAGAATGCAAATGCCGGACGGTAGCGGGCGACATCGGGTTACGCCCAACATACCCTCGACGAATGAGCAGTGAGAACAGGGCCTCCAGTTCCAGATGTAGCAAAAACGGTTGTACCACGGTTCTTAGCCGGTCGATACAGTGAATTCGAGTGGCTCCTTCGAGCGTCAGCTCTTTCGGATCCACCGGCTGAGGAAAATTCGAGATCAGCTCAACAGCCGCGGCCTCCGACAATATCGGAGGCAAAGCTTCGATAAGCGGGTTACCCGCATACTCACTAATGTCCTGTCTGACGTAATTGGCGAACGTCTGTGCACCTTTCATTTTGCCTGTCCTGGCCGAATTCTTTTGAGCAAATCGATAACCTGCGCAGTCCGCTCGCCGGCATATGAATCATGCGCTTTCGGTGTCAATTCAGATTGAAGTGAAGCTGGCTCCGCCCTAACGCCTTCAGGAACAACCGCATTTTCACGCTCACGGAGACGTTCTTCTGCGCGGTTCTCGCGGATGTTTCCAGTGGCCTCTGCCTTGGTGGGCGGAGCAGGTTCCAGTTTTCGTTCTGCGAGTGCATGACTGATGATCTGGTGGACCTGATCGCTAAGCTGCACACGGCTTTCCAGCTCGGCTCGCCGGCGAGTAGGCGGTTTTTGGCGATAGGCTTCGAGCAGATCAAAAATCTCGTCCGAGCGGTAATTCGCGTAACCGGCATCCGATCGTCGAAGATCACAACGGATAAACTGCTTGGCCTCTCCCTGAATCCAAATGTGTGCCGCCGAGTTCGGATCGAACCAACACTCTATTGACCAAACGCCCCCTTTGCGAGCCTTGGCAAACCAATCTTTCTCTATGGCCATATCACACACGTAGTGCATGCCGCGAAACATAACCCCACCCTTTTGAACGGTCGCGCGCTCGCGAGGCAAGAGATGGAGGTAAACCAGCTCGTCAGGACGTTTGTTGGATTCGATCAGGTCGTTGTCGCAGGCCCAATTCCATATCCCGTTGGGTGTAGGTTCAACGCCGTCATTCATCATCGCCTGCGTCAGTCGTTCAGGCTGTCGATGGTGCCCGTTATAGTGGAGTACGCACTTGATGAGGATTTGGGTGAACTCTTTGAGATTCAGCGTGGCATCGAGCCGGTAATCTCGCTCGCCTCGCTCTTTGTCTCGCGCTGCTACCCCGCCAGGTAGCCATCTGATACCCGTCAAATCATTCAAAATGCCAAACCGACTTTCCACCATAGGCTTCCAATCCGGCCGATAAGGCGGAGCAGTGCCCATCTCAATTCCCAATCCTGACGATAGCCCCTCTGCTGCGAGTGACAGCATCTCTCCTCGGTCGGCGTAAATCTGGTGGGGCAGGTGGTGACAATTCCAATCATCTGCATTGATTTCGACGCCGTTCTGAGCGCAGAACTCGACTTTGGAGGTAAACGCGTTGAACAGCGCTTGCCTGGCCCCATTCCAACTAGGGCCCTCCAATCCTACATAGAGACCAGCAATCATTCCGGAGAAGCTATCCACAACGATATAAACTACGGGCCGGCCAATGAGCATCCGCCTGGAGTAGCTGTTGACCAAATAAATATCGGCAATAGTCGCGTCGATCTCGAACTGATGACAGGGTCCACGCAGCCAATCGCGAACGGTACCTGAAAGCGGACGGCAGTCCTTTAACCATCTCCTCAATCCTTTACGGCCACGCTCGGTTGCAATCTCGTCGAAAAAAATCTGTCCCCAATATTGGAACTGCCTCAAGCTGGGGAGTTCTGAACCAGGCAACAAACGAAGCTCTTCTTCACTGTTTTTAGAGATGTCTCGAACAGAGTAGAATCGTCTCAACATTTCGTCATATGCGCTCGAAATAGATGATTTCTTATCTCTTACATAAAGAGCATATCCAACACGGATGCATCGTTTATCAACTGCACTGAGCATCTTGGAAGGCGAAGTAAGAACGCCTTGAAATTTAGGCTTTCGCCCTGGTGGCCTGCTCGGATCATATTTTCTATCGGCAACCCCTACTGCCGTATAATTGTTAAGCAATGAGTTGCGAACTTGACCATAAAACCAATAGCGGTAAAGAAGTCGATAGATCGTTTTCCGCTGGATTCCGAGCTCTGACGCCCGTTTGCTAACAAGTCGGCCTAACTCACCTCGTACAAATATTTGTCCTGGGTATTCAGGATCTAGCAGAGGGGCGATGACGGCCCACTTTTCGTCCCGGCCTTGCTTGGCTCTCTCATCCAACTGTTCCTCAAGCACAAGCATGAACTCGGGCGTGGCAATGGCTGCTGGTTTGGTGTGACCAGACGCTAACGATCGACGAAGCTCCTCCAGACCCACAGCGTATGGCTGCCGGGGTGGGTCAGATAGATCCATCACAACTGCTAAGTCATGCGTTTCATCTTGGTAAAGGAGCCTGGCTATCGTAGCGATGACCGACAGATCGGTTACAGGCTCGAAAACGTCATTAACGAGAACAGTCATGACATTTTCTCCTTCAACGATACTTGGACAGGGCTCGGTGAAACTTCGAAGCCAGGAACTAGACCAGTAAGGTGGAGAGGAGTGTTAACCAAATCGATTTTCAGTATCTTGTTCCAAACCAGATGAAAGAAAATTGCTTGAGCGTCTATATAGGAAATGGACAGAAGTGATGCTATTTTTCTTAGACAGGTGGCCAAGGTCCACGAATATTCCCGGCTGTTTACAAGGCACTCGATAAAATTCGAATGCAACGGCGCTTTCATTAAATCACGAGAGAGCTTCGAGTACCTCCTGATTAGTCCAAGATTTTTAATCAAATCTCGTGTAAAAAACTCGTCTGTTACGATTTTCCAATCAACACCTTGGCTTTCCCAAAAACGCTTTTCAATTTCAAGTTTTTCAAGCGTTCTTTTACTTCCGTTGCCAATTAAATCTGAACGATACTTCACCGTCCTAGCTACCGATTTGAAGTTTCCGCTCGGGTCCTTAACAGTTAACAGGAAGTCTGTTGTCATCACATAAGGCAGTGTTGTTCTAGGGTATCTTGGATAGCGTACATCGATCGCCGACGCTATCGCTTGCGCACGCTCTGTGGGTAGTAAAGGGTATTGCTCCCGGATATCCACGACGTCTTCAGAAAATTCACACACAAGGAAGTAGGAACGCTCGAGATCTGACAGGAGGTGATGAATCCTCTCGATCTTCACACCTTGAATCTTGTGCGAACGACCTATCGACGGGACATCTTGTACCCGCAGCCAAGGCACGTAGCTTGCCCCGGCGCCTTCGCCAAATCCATTTGCAATGTGCCGTTCAATGTCCTGCTGTGATGCAAATTTACGACCTCGCAACCCACGCCTCCTCAGTCGATGCGGACCGCTTCACCTCGCGTCGAGAAAAAGTCGTAGAAGGACACGACCGCCAAAGCGGCCGCATTCAAAACATTTTCCAGACTACACCCGCTGAAAGTTGAAGCGATGAATCCAGACCAAAGGGAAAGCCTGGAAAGGAAAACCCCCGTAGATACGGGGGTTTGAGCCTTGTGTCAATCTATGTTCATGCGTGTCAAACTTTATTGTTTTGTGTCAATCTTTATTGTTGAAAACCATCGTCCACATCAATTGTGGATAACTTATTCCACCGTCACCGACTTCGCCAGATTCCGCGGCTGGTCAACGTCCGTGCCCTTCAGCACAGCGACGTAATAGGACAGCAACTGCAGCGGGATGGTGTAGAGGATCGGCGAGAGAATGTCGTGGATGTGCGGCATCTGTACCACGTGGGTGCCTTCGCCATTGGTCATCCCGGCCTTTTCATCGGCGAAGACGACCAGTTCGCCGCCGCGTGCGCGGACTTCCTGCAGGTTGGACTTGAGCTTCTCCAGCAGTTCGTTGTTCGGCGCAACGGTGACCACCGGCATGTCGTTATCCACAAGCGCGAGAGGGCCGTGTTTCAGTTCGCCGGCCGGGTAGGCTTCGGCGTGGATATAGGAGATTTCCTTGAGTTTCAAGGCACCTTCCATCGCTACCGGGAATTGCGCGCCGCGACCGAGGAACAGGGTGTGGTTTTTCTCGGCGAACAGCTCGGCGACTTTTTCCACAGTACTGTCCATCGCCAGCGCTTCGCCCAAGCGAGCCGGCAGGCGACGCAATTCTTCCACCAGCGTGGCTTCAACGTCCGCCGCCAGGCTGCCGCGCACCTGGCCCAGAGACAGGGTGAGTAGCAACAGACCAACCAGCTGCGTCGTGAACGCTTTGGTCGAGGCGACACCGATTTCGCGACCGGCCTGGGTCAGCAAAGTCATGTCGGATTCGCGCACCAGCGAGCTGATGCCCACGTTGCAGATCGCCAGACTGGCGAGGAAGCCAAGCTCTTTGGCGTTGCGCAATGCGGCCAGGGTGTCGGCAGTTTCGCCGGACTGCGAGATGGTGACGAACAATGTGTCCGGCTGTACAACCACTTTGCGATAGCGGAATTCGCTGGCAACTTCGACCTGGCACGGGATCCCTGCCAGCTCTTCGAGCCAGTAACGGGCAACCATGCCGGCGTGATAACTGGTGCCGCAGGCAACGATCTGTACATTACGCACCTTGGCGAACAGCTCTGCCGCTTGTGGGCCGAAAGCTTGCACCAGCACTTGGTTGTTGCTCAGGCGACCTTCCAGCGTACGCTGCACCACAGTCGGTTGCTCGTGGATTTCCTTGAGCATGTAGTGGCGAAATTCACCCTTGTCGGCAGCTTCGGCGCCGTCGGTGTACTGCACGGTCTGGCGCTCGACAGCGGCTCCGCTCACATCCCAGATCTGCACGTTATCGCGGCGAATTTCGGCGATATCGCCTTCTTCCAGGTACATGAAGCGGTCAGTAACCTGACGCAGAGCCAGTTGATCAGAGGCGAGGAAGTTCTCACCCAGACCCAGACCAATCACCAATGGACTGCCACTGCGCGCGGCAACCAGACGATCCGGTTGTTTGCCATTGATCACGGCCAGACCGTATGCACCGTGCAGTTCCTTGACGGTGGCCTTGAGGGCGACAGTCAGATCTGGCTGATCCTTGAGTTTGTGATTCAGCAGGTGAGCGATGACTTCGGTATCGGTATCCGAAGTAAACACGTAACCCAGCGCTTTCAGCTGTTCACGCAGGGCTTCGTGGTTTTCGATGATGCCGTTGTGCACCACCGCGATGTCGCCGGAGAAATGCGGGTGAGCATTGCGCTCGCACGGGGCGCCGTGGGTAGCCCAACGTGTGTGCGCAATACCGAGGCGGCCAACCAGCGGGTGCTCGGCCAGCGCGACTTCCAGTTCGCTGACTTTGCCCGGACGGCGCATGCGCTCAAGGGTTTGCTCATTGGTGTACACCGCCACACCGGCGCTGTCATAGCCACGGTATTCCAGGCGTTTGAGACCTTCGAGCAGGATGGCGGTGATATTACGTTCAGCAACTGCGCCGACAATTCCACACATGCTTATTTCTCCTGACTGACAGCCGCGCAAATCACGGTGATACCGCGGGCCTGAATCTGATCGCGTGCATCAACAGGCAGGCGATCATCGGTAATGAGGGTATGGACGCTGCTCCAGGGCAGCTCCAGGTTGGGAATCTTGCGACCGATCTTGTCGGCCTCGACCATCACGATCACTTCACGCGTCACTTCAGCCATGACCCGGCTCAGACCGAGCAGTTCGTTGAACGTGGTCGTACCGCGCGCCAGATCGATGCCATCGGCACCGATAAACAATTGGTCAAAGTCGTAAGAGCGTAGTACTTGCTCAGCCACCTGGCCCTGGAAGGACTCCGAGTGCGGATCCCAAGTGCCGCCGGTCATCAACAACACCGGTTCGTGCTCAAGTTCACTTAAAGCGTTGGCGACGTGCAGGGAGTTGGTCATCACCACCAGACCCGGTTGCTGACCCAGTTCAGGGATCATCGCGGCGGTAGTGCTGCCACTGTCGATGATGATGCGCGCGTGCTCGCGGATGCGTTTTACCGCCGCGCGGGCGATTGCCTGCTTGTACTTGGAAACGCTCTGCGCGGTTTCCGCGACAAGTTCTTGAGGCATGGTGATCGCTCCACCGTAGCGGCGCAGCAATAAACCGTGGCTCTCCAGCGCAGCCAGGTCCTTACGGATCGTAACTTCTGAGGTTTCGAAGCGCTTGGCCAATTCATCCACACTCACCTCCCCCTGCTCGTTGAGCAAGGCGAGAATGTTATGGCGGCGTTGAGGCGTGTTGCGTTTCGACATGGCGGCTTAAGTTTCGATTCGAAAGATAACGGAAGCAATAAAAACCTATTGACCATAAATCGTCAACCCGGCAAACAAAAAAAATCGCAGACCCCAGCAGTCCTGTGTAGGAGCTGCCGAAGGCTGCGATTTCCAGATCTCAAAAAAGACTGTGGATAACTCAGTCCTTTTTGATCTTCTCTGGCCGCTTCCAGCCATCAATGTTCTTCTGCCGTGCGCGGCCTACTGCCAACTGAGCGTTATCCACATTCTGCGTAATCGTAGAACCCGCCGCAGTGGTCGCACCATTGGAGATATCCACAGGCGCCACCAATGAGTTGTTGGAGCCGATGAACACGTCCGCGCCCAACACGGTTTTCCACTTGTTGGCGCCGTCATAGTTGCAGGTGATGGTGCCAGCACCAATGTTGGTGCGTGCGCCAATCTCGGCATCGCCCAGGTAAGTCAAATGACCTGCCTTGGCGCCTTCGCCCATGTGGGCATTTTTCAATTCGACAAAGTTACCCACATGCGCCCGGGCTTCGAGCACGGTGCCCGGTCGCAGACGAGCAAACGGACCGGCATCGCTGCCCTCGCCGAGAATTGCACCTTCGATGTGGCTGTTGGCCTTGATCACCACGCCTTTGCGCAGGGTACTGTCCTTGATCACACAGTTCGGACCGATGACCACGTCGTCTTCGATTACAACATTGCCCTCGAGGATCACGTTAACGTCGATCAGCACATCGCGACCCACCGTGACCTCTCCGCGTACGTCGAACCGGGCCGGATCACGCAGGGTCACACCTTGAGCCATCAGACGACGACCGGCGCGCAGCTGGTAATGACGCTCCAGTTCGGCTAGTTGCTTACGGTCATTGGCGCCCTGCACTTCCATCGGATCCAGCGGTTGCTCAGTGGCGACGACCAGACCATCGCTGACGGCCATTTCGATAACGTCGGTCAGGTAATACTCGCCCTGTGCGTTGTTGTTCGAGAGTCGGCTCATCCAGTCAGCCAGCCGATTGGCCGGCACTGCGAGAATGCCAGTGTTGCCTTCGGTGATCGCGCGCTGCGCTTCGCTGGCATCTTTGTGCTCGACGATGGCGGCAACTTTGCCGTCAGCGTTGCGAACAATGCGGCCGTAGCCGGTTGGGTCGTCGAGCTCCACGGTCAGCAAACCCATCTGCCCTGGAACGACATGCTTGAGCAAGCGTTGCAGGGTTTCGACTTCGATCAACGGCACGTCACCGTAAAGAATCAGCACAGTGTCGGCAGTAATGAATGGCACGGCTTGGGCAGTCGCGTGACCAGTGCCCAGTTGCTTGTCCTGCAACACGAAGTTCAGATCGTCGGCCGCGAGACGCTCGCGCACCACGTCGGCACCGTGGCCGATTACTACGTGGATACGCTGCGGGTCGAGTTGCCGGGCGCTGTGGATAACATGGCCCAACATGGAATTGCCGGCAATCGGGTGCAGCACTTTCGGCAGAGCCGAGCGCATGCGAGTGCCTTGACCGGCCGCGAGGATGACGATTTCGAGAGACATGACTGGCTACCAATCCTGGAGGTCAGCAACTGCGACCGGGGTTCTAGAATTCGGAAAAGAAAAAAGGGTAGCCGAGGCTACCCTTTTTTATCAATCGCACAACAAGCGGATGACGGATTAACCGCCAAACTTCTTGCGGATCTGCTGGACGGTGCGCAGCTGAGCTGCAGCCTCGGCCAGACGTACGGACGCAGCGCCGTAATCGAACTCTGCGCCACGCTCATGCAAGGCAGCCTCGGCAGCCTTGAGAGCTGCTTGAGCCTGAGCTTCATCCAGGTCGGCGGCACGTTGCACGGTATCGGCAAGCACCTTGACCATGTTCGGCTGAACCTCGAGGAAACCACCGGAGATGTAGAACACCTCGGCTTCCCCGCCTTGCTTGATCAGGCGGATCGGACCTGGCTTCAGATTAGTGATCAGCGGCGCGTGACCCAGAGCGATACCAAGATCACCCAGTGCACCGTGCGCAATCACCATCTCGACCAGGCCGGAAAAGATTTCTCCTTCCGCGCTGACGATATCGCAATGGACTGTCATAGCCATCTGATTGCCTCAACCTAAATGAGCGCCCGTTGCCGGGCGCCGGGATTACAGTTTCTTGGCTTTCTCGATCGCTTCTTCGATGCCGCCAACCATGTAGAACGCTTGTTCTGGCAGGTGGTCGTAGTCACCGTTGAGGATGCCTTTGAAGCCAGCAATGGTGTCTTTCAGGGAAACGTATTTACCCGAAGCACCGGTGAAGACTTCAGCCACGAAGAACGGCTGGGACAAGAAGCGCTGGATCTTACGAGCACGGTTAACCAACTGCTTGTCGGCTTCCGAGAGTTCGTCCATACCCAGGATCGCGATGATGTCTTTCAGCTCTTTGTAACGTTGCAGAACGTACTGAACGCCGCGAGCGGTGTCGTAGTGGTCCTGGCCGATTACGTTCGGGTCCAGCTGGCGCGAAGTCGAATCCAGTGGATCTACCGCTGGGTAGATACCCAGGGAGGCGATGTCACGGGACAGAACGACGGTGGCGTCCAAGTGGGCGAAGGTGGTCGCTGGCGACGGGTCGGTCAAGTCATCCGCAGGTACGTATACCGCTTGGATCGAAGTGATCGAACCTTCCTTGGTCGAAGTGATACGTTCTTGCAGAACGCCCATCTCTTCAGCCAGGGTCGGCTGGTAACCTACTGCAGAAGGCATACGGCCCAGCAGTGCGGATACTTCAGTACCGGCCAGGGTGTAACGATAGATGTTGTCGACGAACAGCAGAACGTCGTTACCTTCGTCACGGAACTTCTCGGCCATGGTCAGGCCGGTCAGTGCTACGCGCAGACGGTTACCCGGCGGCTCGTTCATCTGACCGTAAACCAGTGCCACTTTGTCCAGAACGTTGGAGTCCTTCATCTCGTGGTAGAAGTCGTTACCCTCACGAGTACGCTCACCCACACCGGCGAACACGGAATAACCGCTGTGCTCGATGGCGATGTTACGGATCAGTTCCATCATGTTTACGGTTTTGCCTACACCGGCACCACCGAACAGACCGACTTTACCGCCTTTGGCAAACGGGCAAACCAGGTCGATAACCTTGATGCCGGTTTCCAGCAGGTCGTTGCCGCCTGCCTGTTCAGCGAACGAAGGTGCTGGACGGTGAATGCCCCAACGCTCTTCGGTGTCGATTGGACCGGCTTCGTCGATCGGGTTACCGAGGACGTCCATGATCCGGCCCAGGGTCGCTTTACCGACCGGTACGGAGATGGCTGCGCCAGAGTCGGTAACTTCCAGACCGCGCTTCAAGCCCTCGGTGGAACCCATCGCAATGGTACGAACCACGCCGTCGCCCAGCTGCTGCTGAACTTCCAGAGTGGTGCCGGCATCGCTTTGTACTTTCAAAGCGTTGTAGATGCTCGGTACGCTGTCGCGTGGAAATTCCACGTCGATAACGGCGCCGATGATTTGAACGATACGTCCGCTACTCATAGCTGGATCCTCTGAATATTTGAACCGTTAAACCGCGGCAGCGCCGCCGACGATTTCCGAGATCTCTTGGGTGATCGCAGCCTGACGCGCCTTGTTGTAGATCAGCTGCAAATCGCTGATCAAATCACCGGCGTTGTCGGTAGCGTTCTTCATCGCGATCATCCGCGCAGCTTGTTCAGCCGCGTTGTTCTCGACCACCGCCTGGTAGACCTGCGACTCGACGTAACGGACCATCAAGCCATCAAGCAGCTCTTTGGCGTCCGGTTCGTAGAGATAGTCCCAGTGGTGCTTGAGACCCTGATCCGGGGTTGCCACCAATGGAATCAACTGCTCCACGGTAGGCTGCTGCGTCATGGTGTTGATGAACTTGTTGGACACCACGGACAGGCGATCAATACGGCCGTCCAGGTAGGCGTCCAGCATCACCTTGACGCTGCCGATCAGATCATTGATCGACGGCTCTTCACCCAGGTGGCTGATAGCTGCAACGACGTTACCGCCGAAGTTGCGGAAAAAGGCCGCACCCTTGCTACCAACGACACACAGATCAATCTCGACGCCGTTTTCGCGGTTTACCGCCATGTCCTTGACCAGGGCCTTGAACAGGTTGGTGTTCAAGCCGCCGCACAAACCACGGTCACTGCTCACCACAACATAACCAACACGCTTGATTTCGCGGTCGATCATGAACGGGTGGCGGTATTCCGGGTTGGCGTTGGCCAGATGCCCAATTACCTGGCGGATACGCTCCGCATAAGGACGGCTAGCAGCCATGCGCATTTGTGCCTTGCGCATTTTGCTGACCGCCACTTTTTCCATGGCGCTGGTAATCTTTTGCGTGCTTTTGATGCTCGCAATCTTACTGCGAATCTCTTTTGCGCCTGCCATGTAACACCTATCAGGTTAGCAAGCGGGAGCCTCGCGGCTCCCGCTGCGGCTTACCAGGTTTGGGTGGCCTTGAACTTCTCGATACCGGCTTTCATGCCAGCGTCGATTTCGTCATTGAAGTCACCTTTAACGTTGATCTTGGCCATCAAATCGGCGTGATCGCGGTTGAAGTAAGCAATCAGCGCTTGTTCGAAGCTGCCGATCTTGGCGATTTCAATGTCAGTCAGGAACCCACGCTCAGCGGCATACAGCGACAGCGCCATGTCAGCGATCGACATTGGTGCGTATTGCTTCTGCTTCATCAGCTCGGTAACGCGCTGACCATGCTCAAGTTGCTTACGGGTCGCTTCGTCCAGGTCAGAAGCGAACTGGGCGAATGCCGCCAGTTCACGGTACTGAGCCAGAGCGGTACGGATACCACCGGAAAGCTTCTTGATGATCTTGGTCTGAGCGGCACCACCCACACGGGATACCGAAACACCGGCGTTCACTGCAGGGCGGATGCCCGAGTTGAACATGGCCGATTCCAGGAAGATCTGACCGTCGGTGATCGAGATCACGTTGGTCGGAACGAACGCGGAAACGTCGCCAGCCTGGGTTTCGATGATCGGCAGTGCGGTCAGGGAACCGGTTTTGCCGGTCACTGCGCCGTTGGTGAACTTCTCTACGTATTCTTCCGAAACGCGGGATGCGCGCTCCAGCAGACGGGAGTGGAGATAGAACACGTCGCCTGGGTAAGCTTCACGGCCTGGTGGACGGCGCAGCAGCAGGGAAATCTGGCGGTAAGCCACTGCTTGCTTGGACAGATCGTCATAAACGATCAGCGCGTCTTCACCGCGGTCGCGGAAGAATTCACCCATGGTGCAACCGGAGTACGGTGCCAGGAACTGCAGCGCAGGAGATTCCGAAGCACTGGCAGCCACGATGATCGTGTTGGCCAGGGCGCCGTTCTCTTCCAGCTTGCGAACCACGTTGGCGATGGTCGATTGTTTCTGACCGATCGCTACGTAGACGCAGAAAATGCCGCTGTCTTTCTGATTGATGATCGCGTCGATCGCCAGAGCGGTTTTACCGATCTGACGGTCACCGATGATCAGCTCACGCTGGCCACGGCCGACAGGAATCATGGCATCGACAGCCTTGTAGCCAGTCTGTACAGGCTGGTCTACCGACTTACGCCAGATCACGCCTGGAGCAACTTTCTCGACCGCGTCGGTCTGAGTGTTGCCCAGTGGACCCTTGCCATCAACAGGGTTACCCAGTGCGTCGACTACGCGACCCAGCAGTTCCTTACCAACAGGAACCTCGAGGATGCGGCCGGTGCACTTGGCGCTCATGCCTTCGGCAAGAGACTGGTAAGCGCCCAATACAACGGCACCTACGGAGTCTTGCTCCAGGTTGAGGGCCATACCGTAGACGCCGCCCGGAAACTCGATCATCTCGCCGTACATTACGTCGGCCAGACCGTGAATCCGCACGATGCCGTCAGATACGCTGACGACAGTGCCTTCGTTACGGGCTTGGGAGGTCACATCGAGCTTATCGATGCGGCCCTTGATAATTTCACTTATTTCGGAAGGATTGAGTTGCTGCATTGCTCTGCTGCCCCTTCAAACTCAAGATTTCAATGCTTCGGCAAGTTTCGCGATTTTGCCGCGAATCGAGCCATCGATAACCAGGTCGCCGGCGCGGATGACAACACCCCCAATAAGGGCTTTATCTTCCTCGACTTGCAGGCGCACTTCCCGGTTGAGTCGTGCACTGAGAACCTTGGCGAGTTTGTCTTGCTGTTCTTGGTTCAATGCAAAAGCACTGGTCACTTCAACGTCTACCGACTTCTCTTGCTCGGCCTTGTACAGGTCGAAAAGAGCGGCTATCTCCGGCAGAAGCGGGAGACGGTCGTTTTCGGCAACGACATTGATGAAGTTCTGTGCCTTCACATCAAACTTGTCGCCGCACACGTCAATAAACGTGGCGGCCTTTTCTGCGCTCGTCAGTCGCGGGGCCTTGAGCACGCGCTGCATGGTGTCGTCTTGCGACACCGCTGCAGCCAGGCCGAGCATGGCTGACCAATTGGCCAGTTGCTGGTGGGCCTGAGCGTGCTCGAAGGCCGCCTTAGCGTAAGGTCGGGCCAACGTGGTCAGTTCTGCCATGATCGCCCTCGCTTAGATTTCAGCAGCCAGTTGGTTAACCAGCTCTGCGTGCGCGTTTTGATCGATTGTGGCACCCAGGATCTTCTCGGCGCCGCCGACAGCCAGCAAACCCACTTGGGCGCGCAGCTTGTCTTTGACACTGTTCAGTTCCTGTTCGATCTCGGCTTGAGCCTGAACCTTCACACGGTCAGCGTCGATACGGGCCTTTTCAACGGCCTCTTCGACAATCTGGTTACCGCGTTTCTTGGCTTGCTCGATGATTTCAGCTGCTTGAGCCTTCGCTTCGCGCAGTTGCTGACCCGCTTTTTCTTGGGCCAACTCCAGGTCGCGAGCTGCACGGCTGGCAGCGTCCAGACCATCAGCGATCTTCTTTTGACGTTCGTGCAGAGCAGCAATGACCGGAGGCCAAACATACTTCATGCAGAACAGTACAAAAATCAGGAACGCAACGGACTGGCCAATCAGGGTCGCATTAATGTTCACGCCAACACCTCGCAGTTACGTTGTCCATCACATCAAATTACTCGGAAGAATCCGGGTAATTAGCCAGCGATCTGACCAACGAACGGGTTCGCAAAGGTGAAGAACAGAGCGATACCAACACCGATCATGGTTACGGCGTCGAGCAGACCGGCAACGATGAACATCTTAACTTGCAGCATTGGAACCATTTCTGGCTGACGCGCTGCGCCTTCCAGGAACTTGCCGCCCAGCAGGCCGAAACCAATTGCGGTACCCAGTGCGCCCAGGCCGATCAACAGTGCAACAGCGATAGCGGTTAGACCAACTACAGTTTCCATCTTTCCTCCCGACTTTTACGTCGTATGGTTTAGGTTTTTTAGATTAAAGCGGTAAAACAAATCGTTTCAGGTGCCCTGTGAAGAGCCCCTTCCCGTTTGACCGGGAAGGACATCAGACTAGTCGAGACTGGTCTTAATGGTTTTCTTCGTGCGCCATCGACAGGTAGACGATGGTCAGCATCATGAAGATGAACGCCTGCAGCGTGATGATCAGGATGTGGAACACAGCCCACGCCCACTGCAGAACAACGCCCAGGCCGCTCAGCCAGAGCAGACCGCTGCCGAACATCACAGCGATCAGAATGAACACCAGCTCGCCGGCATACATGTTGCCGAACAGACGCAGAGCCAGAGAGATCGGTTTAGCGATCAGGGTCACGAATTCCAGCAGGAAGTTCACCGGGATCAGCAGGGCTTGAACGAAGATGTTCTTGCTGCCGAACGGGTGCAGGGTCAGTTCGCCGATGAAGCCGCCGATGCCCTTGACCTTGATGCTATAGAAAATGATCAGTGCGAAAACCGACAACGCCATGCCCAGAGTCGCGTTCGGGTCGGTAGTCGACACGGCGCGGAACGGGATATGAGGGTCACCGGAGATCAGGATGGCCAACTGAGGAATCCAGTCGACCGGTATCAGGTCGACGGCGTTCATCAGGAACACCCAGACGAAGATGGTCAGTGCCAGCGGTGCAATCACCGGGCTACGGCCATGGAAGCTGTCTTTCACGCTGCCATCGACGAATTCGACCAATACTTCAACGAAGTTCTGCAAAGCACCTGGCTGACCCGAAGTCGCCTTCTTTGCCGCCATGCGGAAAAGAAGAACGAAGATCAGACCCAGCGCAACCGACCAGCCGAGAGTATCGACGTGGAAAGCCCAGAAGCCCATTTCTTTGGCTTCTGCTGCGGTGTGGGCAAAGCCCCAGCCGCCGTTGGGTAGCTGACCGAAGGTCAGGTTCTGCAAGTGGTGCTGGATATAGCCCGAAGCGGTTGTTTCTGCCATGGTTGCCTCAAACGCCCTAAGGTCTCGAAAGTCTTGTTCTCATCAGCAGGGGAGCGAACCAGCTGACCGACTGAGTCAGCACGAACACGCCGAATACTGCTATCGGCGCCAGCGGCTTCACACCTGCAAACACCAGTGCAAAGAGCACTGCCGTCAAAATCAGTTTGCCTGCCTCGCCGGCATAAAATGACCGGACGATGGACTGGGCTGCTCGGGCGCCGGAAAACCGAAATGCCTTGTGAGCGAAATATACATTGGGCAGCAAGGCTATCAGGCCTCCGCAAAGTCCCGAGTATCCGGCAACGACTCCGTGCCATTGCCAGAGCGCCAAAGCGGCAATGAGCAAAATGACAAATTGAGCCATTAACACCGGAAAAACCGCCAGGCGATGGAACGGCAGGCGGTTTGGCTTGCGGGTTTCCATCACATTTGCTCTCCAATGGTCGGCTGCCAGAATTCAATAACTTGGCATAATTTGTGCCGACAAAATGCGCGCAGAGTATAGGGGCGGTTCTGCCCCTATTCAACTGTCAGGTAGTGATTTCCGACTGCCCGCTACATGAGGAAATGTTTCAGCGGATGTGAGCGAGCACACCTTGAAGCTCATCGAGCGAGTTGTAACCGATCACCAACTGGCCTTTTCCCTTCTTCCCGTGGCGAATCTGCACCGCAGAGCCTAGGCGCTCGGCCAGACGCTGTTCGAGACGAGCGATATCGGGGTCGGGTTTCGTCGCTTCCACAGGCTCCGGTTTGCCACTCAACCACTGGCGAACCAGTGCTTCAGTCTGGCGCACGGTGAGGCCTCGTGCGACAACATGTCGCGCCCCTTCTACCTGTTGATTGTCCGGCAGACCGAGCAAAGCACGGGCATGACCCATTTCCAGGTCGCCGTGAGACAGCATGGTCTTGATGACTTCCGGCAACGCAATAAGCCGTAACAGGTTAGCCACAGTCACGCGTGACTTACCCACAGCCTCGGCAACTTGTTGCTGAGTCAGCTGGAATTCCTGCTGCAAGCGCTGCAGCGCGACCGCCTCCTCAATCGGGTTGAGGTCTTCGCGCTGGATGTTCTCGATCAGGGCGATAGCGATCGCGGTCTCATCCGGCACATCGCGGACCATCGCCGGGATGGTTTCCTGACCGGCCTGCTGGCTCGCGCGCCAGCGACGCTCACCCGCGATAATTTCAAAGCGCCCATCACCAATCGGTCGAACAACGATCGGTTGCATCACGCCTTGCGCCTTGATCGACTGCGCCAGTTCTTCCAGCGCCTGCGGGTCCATGTCGCGGCGAGGCTGGTATTTGCCCCGCTGGAGCAAGTCCAGCGGCAGGTGTTGCAGCTCACGCGTGTCAGCTTGTGCGGCTTGTTCTTCCAGCGAGCTGACAGTCGGACCACTCAGCAGTGCATCCAGTCCACGTCCGAGACCTCGTTTCTTGACGGCCATGGGGATTCCTTAAGTTGCCTGAGCGGCGGCAATGCGTGAATTTTTGCGCTGACGACGAACCATCTCGCCTGCCAGGGCCAGGTAGGCCAGTGCGCCGCGCGATTGCTTGTCGTACGCCAGAGCCGGCATGCCGTAGCTCGGAGCTTCGGCGAGACGGATATTGCGCGGAATGACCGTGTCGTACAGTTGCTCGCCAAAGTGTTCCTTGAGCTGCGCCGAGACATCGTTCATCAGGCTCAGGCGCGGGTCGTACATGGTGCGCAACAAACCTTCGACTTTCAGGTTCGGGTTCAGCAGTTCGGCGATACGCTTGATGTTATCCACAAGGTCGCTCAAACCTTCGAGCGCAAAGTACTCGCACTGCATGGGGATAATCACCCCGTCAGCGGCTACCAGTGCGTTGAGAGTGAGCATCGACAGCGACGGTGGGCAGTCGATCAAAATGTAATCGTAATTTTCCCGGATCGGCGCCAACGCGCTGCGCAGGCGGCTCTCCTTCATCTGCATTTCCAGCAGAACCACTTCAGCGGCTGTCAGGTCGCGGTTGGCCGGCAGCAGTTGATAACCGCCGTGCTCGGAATAGTGCATGGCCTGAGCCAGATCGCATTCACCGATCAGCAAGTCATAGACCGAGTTTTCCAGACCGTGTTTATCCACACCGCTACCCATGGTGGCGTTGCCCTGTGGATCGAGATCGATCAACAGCACCCGGCGCTTGGTCGCGACCAGGGATGCTGCGAGGTTGATGCAGGTGGTGGTCTTGCCCACACCACCCTTTTGGTTCGCTATCGCGAATACCTTAGCCATTCTTGCTTGTGTTCCCAATCATGCCGTGCGGCGCAGTATCAGCAGATGGCGTTGGCCTTGGCAACCGGGTACGGCCAAGGCGTGTTCGCTATCGAGTTTGAAGTCTGCCGGCAATGCTACCAGCTCATCGGCCGGATGAACGCCCTTCATTGCCAGCCAGCGTGTATCGGCATCGCCGAGATGGCGAGTCCAGTTGCTGAAGTTTTCCATGCTGCTGAACGCCCGGGAAATGATCCCGTTGAAAGGCTGAGCAGGTTGAAAGGCTTCGACGCGACTGTGGATAACTTGCAGGTTATCCAGTTTGAGTTCGAGTTTGACCTGAGTCAGGAAGCGGGTTTTCTTGCCGTTGCTGTCCAGGCAGGTCACTTGCGAGTCCGGATACAGGATCGCCAAAGGGATCCCCGGCATACCGCCACCACTGCCGACGTCGAGCCAGCGGCCGTTTTCGATGAACGACATCACGCTCAGACTATCGAGCAAGTGACGCGAAACCATTTCGTCCGGATCGCGCACAGCCGTGAGGTTGTAGGCCTGGTTCCATTTGATCAACAAGGCCAGATAACCCAACAGCAATTCGTGCTGGGTTTCAGTGAGATTGATCCCGAGCTCGCGGGCTCCTGTGGATAACTCTTCGGCGTGTTGCGAAGTGACCTTAGAACTCAAGCGCTTTGCTCCAACTGACGGCCCGCGCCGCGTTTTTTCAAATGAATCATCAACAGCGAAATCGCTGCCGGGGTCACGCCCGGGATCCGTGAAGCCTGACCCAGCGTCTCTGGACGAGTCGCGCCGAGCTTGCTCTGGATCTCCTTGGAGAGACCGGAAATGTTGGTGTAATCGATATCCACAGGCAGTTTCGTGTCTTCACTGGCGCGCAGACGGGCGATTTCATCCTGTTGACGATCAATGTAACCGGCGTATTTGGTCTTGATCTCGACCTGTTCGGCGACCTGTGGATCTTCGGCGCCGTGCCCGGTCACTTCGACCAGACCAGCGTAGTCGATTTCCGGACGACTCAAGAGGTTGAGCAAGTTGTATTCGTGAGTCAGCGGAGTACCGAATTTTTCCGCAATGGCATCGCCCTGTTGCGTGCCCGGGCGTACCCAGGTGCTTTTCAGGCGCTGCTCTTCGAGTTCGATGCTTTCGCGTTTCTTGCAGAAAGCCGCCCAACGCGCGTCATCGACCAGACCCAGCTCGCGACCTTTTTCAGTCAGGCGCAGGTCGGCGTTGTCCTCGCGCAGGATCAGACGGTACTCGGCACGGGAAGTGAACATGCGGTACGGCTCTTGGGTACCCAGTGTGATCAGGTCATCGACCAGAACCCCGATATACGCTTCATCGCGGCGCGGGCACCAGGCTTCTTTGCCCTTCGCACGCAGTGCTGCGTTGGCCCCGGCCAACAAACCCTGGGCACCGGCTTCTTCGTAACCGGTGGTGCCGTTGATCTGCCCGGCGAAGAACAGACCGCCGATGACTTTGGTTTCCAGGCTGTACTTCAGGTCACGCGGATCGAAGTAGTCGTACTCAATCGCATAACCGGGACGCACGATGTGCGCGTTTTCCATGCCGCGAATCGATTGCACGATTTGCAATTGCACGTCGAACGGCAAGCTTGTGGATATCCCGTTCGGATACAGCTCATGGGTGGTCAAACCTTCCGGTTCGATGAACACCTGATGGCTTTCCTTGTCGGCAAAGCGGTGAATCTTGTCTTCAATCGACGGGCAGTAACGCGGGCCGATGCCTTCGATCTCGCCGGCAGCGGAATACATCGGCGAACGGTCGAGGTTGGCGGCAATGATTTCGTGAGTACGAGCGTTGGTGTGGGTAATCCAGCAACTGACTTGCCGCGGATGCTGTTCCTTGTTGCCCATGAACGACATCACCGGGATCGGCGTATCGCCCGGTTGTTCGGCCATCACCGAGAAATCCACAGATCGGCCATCGATACGCGGCGGCGTGCCGGTTTTCAATCGACCCACACGCAGCGGCATTTCACGCAGACGATGTGCCAGAGCAATCGATGGCGGATCACCGGCACGACCGCCGGAGAAATTCTGCAAACCGATGTGGATAAGTCCACCGAGGAACGTACCGGTGGTCAATACCACGGAGTCGGCGAAGAAACGCAGACCCATTTGTGTGACAACACCGCGTACCTGTTCCTGTTCAACGATCAGGTCATCGGCAGCTTGTTGAAATATCCACAGGTTGGGCTGGTTTTCCAGAATTTCGCGGACAGCGGCTTTATACAAAACCCGGTCGGCTTGCGCACGAGTTGCCCGTACGGCCGGGCCTTTGCGGCTGTTCAACACGCGAAACTGGATGCCGCCCTTATCGGTAGCCATGGCCATCGCGCCGCCAAGGGCGTCGATTTCCTTGACCAGATGGCTTTTGCCAATGCCACCGATGGCGGGGTTACAGCTCATGGCGCCGAGGGTTTCCACGTTATGCGTCAGCAACAGGGTTTTTGCCCCCATACGTGCTGACGCCAGTGCTGCCTCGGTACCGGCATGACCGCCGCCGATGACGATCACTTCAAAACGGGAAGGGAAATCCACCACGCACCTCGTGCCTGCTTAAGTAGGTAATTCAGGAATAGTTTGAGATCAGGTTTCTGAACCCGGTCGACAAGTATAGGGACTTCGCCCTTCCTAAAGAACCCTCTGCACAAAAATTAACCAGCTGTGGAGAACTCGAGCTTAAAAGAATAAAAAAGAAAGAAATTTATAAAACCTTTGTTTTAATGCTTATTCTTACTGGGCATGATTTCTGTGGATAGATCTCTACAGGCCTTATTTTTCAAAGTGTACAGAGATTCAAAACCCTGTGGCCATGTGGCCATGAGCGACTTGGATAACCGGTTTAAGCCTGTGGATGAAAGGGGTGGTTATCCACAGAGCGAGTTATATCCAGTTTTCAGGCCCTGTTATCAACTGATCTCAGTGGCAGTTATTCACAGGGCTTAAACCACAGAAAATTGACGAATGAACCACTCGCGCGCAGGCGAAAGTCGCCCTGGGCGCATAAATCTGCCCGGCATTTCTGGAATCAATTCAATGATGAGGGAAACAGACGGGCCGCGAACGGGCCCGCCTGTGAACAGCAGGAGGGATTATTTACCGATGCAGAAGCTGGAAAAGATTCGTCCGAGCAGATCATCGGAGCTGAATGCACCGGTAATTTCACCCAGAGAGTGCTGGGCCTGGCGCAAATCTTCAGCCAGCAACTCACCAGCCCCCGCCAGTGTCAGTTGGGCTCGACCGTGTTCCAGCGCCGCGCTTGCGTGGCGCAAGGCCTCCAGATGCCGGCGACGGGCGCTGAAGCTGCTTTCCGAGGTTTGCTCGTAGCCCATGCAGGCCTTGAGATGTTCGCGCAGCAACTCCAGGCCTTCACCTGCAGATTTGGCACTCAGACTGATGGTCACATGACCGTCGTCGCTTGTTTCCAGAGCAATTGCTTCGCCCGTCAGATCTGCTTTATTACGGATCAGAGTGACTTTCGCCGGGTCCGGGCGGATCTCGAGAAATTCCGGCCACAAGGCGAACGGGTCCAACGCTTCAGGCGCCGACGCGTCTACGACCAACAGCACCCGATCCGCTTCAGAAATGGCTTTCAATGCGCGCTCGACACCGATTTTTTCCACCTGATCGTCGGTATCGCGCAGACCTGCGGTATCCACAACGTGCAGCGGCATACCGTCGATGTGGATATGTTCACGCAGGATATCCCGAGTGGTACCGGCAATCTCGGTCACGATCGCTGCCTCGCGGCCGGCCAAGGCATTCAGCAGACTGGACTTGCCGGCATTTGGACGGCCGGCAATCACCACGGTCATACCATCACGAAGCAAGGCACCCTGGCCGGCTTCGCGCAGTACTGTGGATAATTCGTCGCGCACTTTGTCGAGCATGCTCAATACGTGGCCATCGGCGAGGAAGTCGATTTCTTCTTCCGGGAAGTCGATGGCGGCCTCGACGTAGATACGCAGGCCTATCAGCTGTTCAGTGAGGTTATGCACACGCTGGGAGAATGCGCCTTGCAACGAGCGCAGGGCATTACGCGCCGCCTGTGCAGAACTGGCCTCGATCAGGTCGGCAATCGCCTCGGCCTGGGCCAGGTCGAGTTTGTCGTTGAGAAACGCGCGTTCGCTGAATTCACCTGGGCGAGCCAAACGGCAACCCAGTTCCAGGCAACGCTTGAGCAACATGTCCAGAACGATCGGGCCGCCGTGGCCCTGCAATTCCAGCACATCTTCGCCAGTGAATGAGTTCGGCCCCGGGAAATAAAGCGCCAGACCTTCGTCGAGCACCTGTTGGTCGTCACTGTAAAACGGGCCGTAATGGGCGTACCGCGGTTTCAGTTCGCGGCCGGCGATAGCTTTGGCCGCAACACTGGCCAGTGGACCGGAAATTCGAACAATGCCCACACCACCGCGACCTTGAGCGGTGGCGACAGCTGCGATGGTTTCACGAGGTGCGCTCATAAACCGTAATCCAGACAAAAGTGGCAGATAGCAAAACGCCCCACTAGGGGGCGTTTTGAGTGGTGTTATCCACAGAGCAAGTTACGCCTCGGCTTTTTTCGCCGCCGCTTCGATCTTACGCGTGATGTACCACTGTTGTGCAATGGACAGGCAGTTGTTCACTACCCAGTACAGCACCAGACCAGCCGGGAACCACAGGAAGAAGAAGGTGAAGATGATTGGCATCATTTTCATGACCTTCGCCTGCATCGGATCCGGAGGAGTCGGGTTCAACTGCTGCTGGATGAACATGGTTGCGCCCATGATGATCGGCAGAATGAAGAACGGATCCTTGATCGACAGGTCAGTGATCCACAGCATGAATGGCGCTTGGCGCATTTCCACGCTTTCGAGCAGAACCCAGTACAGCGAAAGGAAAACCGGCATCTGCACGAGGATTGGCAAGCAGCCACCCAGCGGATTGATCTTCTCTTTCTTGTACAGCTCCATCATGGCTTGCGACATTTTCTGCCGGTCATCGCCATGCTGCTCTTTCAATGCGGCCAGTTTCGGCGCTACGGCACGCATGCGCGCCATCGATTTGTAGCTGGCAGCCGACAGAGGGAAGAAAATACCCTTGATCAGCATGGTCAGGAAGATGATCGACCAGCCCCAGTTACCCACAATCGCGTGGATGTGTTGCAACAGCCAGAAAATCGGCTGGGCAATGAACCACAGGATGCCGTAGTCGACAGTCAGTTCCAGACCTGGGGACAACTCTTTCAGCACGGCTTGGCTTTTCGGACCGGCGTACAGAACAGCACTGGTTTCAACTTTGGCACCTGGTGCAGCGGTCATTGTTGGACCGGTGTAACCGATGATGTAGTTGCCTTTGCTGTCTTTACGGGTCTGGACGATGTTGTTTTCGCCCTTGGCCGGAATCCATGCGGTCACGAAGTAGTGTTGCAGCCAGGCTACCCAACCACCGGTGACGGTTTCCTTGAGTTGCGCCTTGTCCATGTCCTTCATGGACACTTTCTTGTACGGCTCCGAACTTGTCCACAGGGCAGCGCCCAGGTAAGTCGCGGTGCCGGTAGCAGTTGTGGACGAAGGATCGCCGCTGTCGTCGCGCTTCAACTGGGCAAACATTGCGCCATTCCAGGGCTGAGCGCTCTGGTTATCCACAATGTAGGAAACGGTTACGTCATACAGGCCGCGTTTCACAGTGAAACGCTTGATGTAATTGACGCCGTCCTTGCTGAACTTCAAATCAACGACCAGTTGGTCCTGACCGTCAGCCAGTTGATAAGTCTTCTTCTCGGCGGAGTAAAGAGGGCGACCAGCCGGATTTGCGTCCGGGCCATTGGTGCCGATCAGACCGCTTTGCGCCAGATAAATACGTTCGCCGCCGTTGTCGAACAGCTGGAACGGAACATCTGGACGATCCTGACGACGTGGATACAGAGGCAAGGTCAGTTGAGCAACGTCGCCACCTTGTGGATCGATCGCAAGATCGAGCACGTCGGTTTTAATCTGGATCAGATCCTTGCTGGCAGCCACCGGAATTTCAGCAGGTGCGCTGGTATCGCTAGCGGAGCGCGGAATATCGTCACTGGCGGCAGCATTATTGCCAGTGGCGGTGTCCGGCAAACCGGATGTAGTCGTACTGGCAGCAACATTCTGAGTCGGCAGGGCAGCCTGGCCATAGTCCTGGTTCCATTTAAGAACCATAACGTAGGACACGATTGCCAGGGCGACGATCAGGATCGTGCGTTTGATATCCATGATTACTCGGCCATCGAAGAAGAACGGGAGGTAGGGATAGGTGGAACCGGGTCATAACCACCGGGATTCCACGGATGACAGCGACCTAAACGACGAAAGGTCAGCCAGCCACCGCGCAGAAGGCCATGATTTTCAATGGCTTCATACGCGTAGCAGGAACAACTGGGGTAGAAACGACAGTGGCTGGCCATCAAAGGACTAATGGCATAGCGATAAAACTGGATCGGAACGAGGGCCAGTTTACGCATCTGGACTGTCTACCCCTACAGTTTCGGTTTTGACTGCTGGAACTGGATTGTTACGGGCCAGACGCTTCCAGAGTTTGCCGAAATGCTGAATCAATTCGGGGTTTTCTACATCACCCAAACCTTTGCGCGCGACGATAACAATGTCCCAGCCGACCAGTGAATCCTGGTGCAGACGGAACGATTCGCGCATCAGACGTTTGAGGCGATTGCGCTCAACGGAGAGCTTTACGCTCTTTTTCCCGATAACCAGCCCGAGACGGGGGTGATCAAGATCGTTGTTGCGCGCAAGGAGCAGGAGATTTTTCCCCGGAACCTTGCCGGTAGGGGAGTCAAAGACTGCCTTGAAATGCCGGGGGGTAAGCAGACGCTTTTCCCGACTGAAGTCCTGACTCACCTCCAGTACCGGATTATCAAACTGCCAGACGCGCACGACCTTTGGCGCGGCGACGCGACAGGACTGCGCGACCGTTCTTGGTAGCCATGCGAGCACGGAAACCGTGGGTACGAGCGCGTTTGATGGTGCTTGGTTGGAAAGTACGTTTCATGTCGTGTTACCTGGTTCGTCCACAACGGGCCGGAATGGCCCCCGTTTTAAGAGACCGGGGATTCTAGAGAAAGCAAGGCTTCAGGTCAATTTCCAACCAACGTTTCCTTATAAATAGATCTCAGGACCTTCTTTGGCTGAAACCCTGTTCGCCATACATAAAAATAAAGAAGGGAATTATTTAAAGCTTTTCTGTAAAGCTTATAAAAGCTAGGGCCACGATCTTCTGTGGATAACTGCCTTGAGGCCATGTTTAACCTGATGTACAGAGAATGACAACTACAGTGGAAAACCGTGGTCAGCCTGTGCTGCACTGTCGGATAACCTGTGTGTGGAATTGGCTGTTATCCACAGGCAGGTTATCCACCGAGTTTAGCCCCCACTTGTCCAATGCCCTTAGAGGCGGTTATCCACAGAGCTTATTCACACACCGTTGGTCGCCTTTTTTCCGTTTAACGCATTGATAAATCATGGACGGGGAACAACCTGCATGTGGATAAGTGGACAGCTCGCCGCTACAATGGCCGCTTGTTTTTGCCTCACCGGCTTTCAACTTAGGGGATATCCGTGTCAGTGGAACTTTGGCAGCAGTGCGTGGAGCTTTTGCGCGAGGAGCTGCCTGCCCAACAATTCAACACCTGGATCCGTCCACTACAGGTCGAAGCCGAAGGCGACGAGTTGCGCGTCTACGCACCGAACCGTTTTGTACTGGACTGGGTCAACGAAAAGTACCTTGGGCGCGTCCTCGAACTGCTGGATGAGCACGGCAACGGTATGGCGCCGGCGCTTTCCTTATTAATAGGCAGCAAACGTAGCTCGGCACCGCGTGCGGCCCCGAATGCCCCGTTAGCCGCCGCGCAAGCGTCTTTGGCCCATGCCAACAACGCACCGGCAAGCCAGCAGGCGCCGGCCGCAGCGCCAACTCAGGCCAAACGTTCGACGCAGAAAACTGTGGAAGTCAGCGAAGAGCCTTCTCGCGACAGCTTCGACCCGATGGCCGGTGCCGCGTCGCAGCAGGCTCCGGTTCGCGCCGAACAGCGCACTGTGCAGGTCGAAGGTGCGCTCAAGCACACCAGTTACCTGAACCGCACGTTCACCTTCGAAAACTTCGTCGAAGGTAAGTCCAACCAACTCGCCCGCGCGGCGGCCTGGCAAGTGGCGGACAACCCAAAGCATGGCTACAACCCACTCTTCCTATATGGTGGCGTTGGCCTGGGTAAAACTCACTTGATGCACGCGGTGGGTAACCATCTATTAAAGAAGAACCCGAATGCCAAGGTCGTGTACCTGCATTCCGAGCGTTTCGTGGCCGACATGGTCAAGGCGCTGCAACTGAACGCCATCAACGAGTTCAAGCGCTTCTACCGTTCGGTGGATGCCTTGCTGATCGACGATATTCAGTTCTTCGCCCGCAAGGAACGTTCCCAGGAAGAGTTTTTCCACACCTTCAATGCCCTGCTTGAAGGTGGCCAGCAGGTCATTCTCACCAGTGACCGCTACCCGAAAGAAATCGAAGGCCTTGAAGAACGCCTGAAATCCCGTTTTGGCTGGGGCCTGACCGTTGCCGTCGAGCCGCCGGAACTGGAAACCCGCGTAGCAATCCTGATGAAGAAGGCCGACCAGGCCAAAGTCGACTTGCCACACGATGCAGCGTTCTTCATTGCCCAGCGCATTCGCTCCAACGTCCGTGAGCTGGAAGGCGCGCTGAAACGCGTGATTGCCCATTCGCACTTCATGGGCCGCGACATCACCATCGAGCTGATTCGCGAATCCCTGAAAGACCTGTTGGCGTTGCAAGACAAACTGGTCTCTGTGGATAACATTCAGCGTACCGTCGCCGAGTACTACAAGATCAAGATTTCCGATCTGCTGTCCAAGCGCCGTTCGCGCTCGGTGGCACGTCCGCGTCAGGTCGCCATGGCGCTGTCCAAAGAACTGACCAACCACAGCCTGCCGGAAATCGGTGATGTGTTTGGCGGCCGCGACCACACGACTGTTTTGCACGCCTGCCGCAAGATCAACGAACTTAAGGAATCCGACGCGGACATCCGCGAGGACTACAAGAACCTGCTGCGTACACTGACCACTTGATGAACACCAGCGCAGCTTATTAAGGCAAGGGACTAGACCATGCATTTCACCATTCAACGCGAAGCCCTGTTGAAACCCCTGCAACTGGTCGCAGGCGTCGTTGAGCGCCGACAGACCTTGCCGGTACTCTCTAACGTGCTGCTGGTTGTCGAAGGCCAGCAATTGTCGCTGACCGGTACCGACCTGGAAGTCGAGCTGGTTGGTCGTGTGCAACTCGAAGAGCCGGCTGAAACAGGTTCCATCACCGTGCCTGCGCGCAAACTGATGGATATCTGCAAGAGCCTGCCCAACGATGCGCTGATCGATATCAAGGTCGACGAGCAGAAGCTGGTGGTGAAGGCCGGTCGTAGCCGCTTCACCCTGTCGACCCTGCCCGCCAATGATTTCCCGACTGTGGAAGAAGGCCCGGGCTCGCTGACCTGCAGCCTGGAGCAGAGCAGACTGCGTCGTTTGATCGAACGCACCAGCTTCGCCATGGCCCAACAGGACGTGCGCTACTACCTCAACGGTATGCTGCTGGAAGTCTCGGAAGGCATCATTCGCGCAGTGGCCACCGATGGTCACCGTCTGGCGATGTGCTCGATGAAGGCCGATATCGGTCAGCCGGATCGTCATCAGGTGATCGTGCCGCGTAAAGGCATTCTTGAACTGGCGCGTCTGCTCACCGAGCCGGACGGCATTGTCAGCATCGTCTTGGGTCAGCATCACATTCGCGCCACCACGGGTGAATTCACCTTCACCTCGAAACTGGTCGACGGCAAGTTCCCCGACTACGAGCGCGTTCTGCCGAAGGGCGGCGACAAGCTGGTGCTTGGCGATCGTCAGGCACTGCGTGAAGCCTTCAGCCGTACCGCGATTCTGTCCAACGAGAAATACCGCGGTATCCGTCTGCAACTGGCCAGTGGTCAGTTGAAGATCCAGGCCAACAACCCGGAGCAGGAAGAAGCGGAAGAGGAAGTGGGCGTTGAATACAACGGCGGCTCTCTGGAGATCGGCTTCAACGTGAGCTATTTGCTCGATGTGCTGGGCGTGATGACCACCGAGCAGGTTCGTCTGATTCTGTCCGACTCCAACAGCAGTGCGCTGGTGCAAGAGTCTGACAACGACGATTCGGCTTACGTTGTCATGCCGATGCGCCTGTAAACAGCTGATCCTGGATGTCCTTAAGTCGTGTTTCGGTCACCGCGGTGCGTAATCTGCACCCGGTGACCTTCTCTCCCTCCCCTCGCATCAACATCCTTTACGGCGCCAACGGCAGCGGCAAAACCAGTGTTCTGGAAGCCATTCACCTGCTGGGGCTTGCCCGTTCGTTTCGCAGCACGCGGCTATTACCAGTCATCCAGTACGAGCAACTCGCCTGCACGGTGTTTGGGCAGGTCGAACTGGCCGAGGGTGGCCACAGCGCTTTGGGAATTTCACGCGACCGTCAGGGCGAGTTCCAGATTCGCATCGACGGCCAGAATGCCCGTAGCGCGGCGCAACTCGCGGAAATCCTTCCGCTGCAGCTGATCAACCCGGACAGCTTCCGCTTGTTGGAAGGTGCGCCGAAGATTCGCCGACAGTTTCTCGATTGGGGCGTGTTCCACGTCGAGCCTCGGTTCATGGCCACTTGGCAGCGCTTGCAGAAGGCCCTGCGCCAGAGAAACTCTTGGCTGCGGCATGGTACACTTGACGCCGTTTCACAAGCGGTTTGGGACAGGGAACTGTGCCAGGCCAGCGCTGAAATCGATGAATACCGCCGCGCTTACATCAAAGCCTTGAAACCAGTCTTTGAACAAACCTTGAGCGAACTGGTTGAGCTCGAAGGTTTGACGCTCAGCTATTACCGAGGTTGGGACAAAGACCGGGAATTGAGTGCCGTACTTGCTGGATCCCTGCAACGGGATCAGCAGGTGGGCCATACCCAGGCTGGGCCACAACGAGCTGATTTGCGTCTTAGATTGGGCGCACACAACGCCGCGGACATCTTGTCCCGGGGTCAGCAGAAGCTAGTGGTCTGTGCATTGCGGATTGCCCAAGGGCATCTGGTGAGCCAGGCCCGTCGCGGTCAGTGTATTTATCTGGTGGATGACTTGCCGTCCGAGCTGGACGAGAACCACCGTCGTGCGCTGTGCCGCTTGTTGGAAGACTTACGCTGCCAGGTTTTCATTACCTGTGTAGATCACGAATTATTGAGGGAAGGCTGGCAGACGGAAACGCCAGTCGCTTTGTTCCACGTGGAACAGGGCCGTATCACCCAGACCCACGACCATCGGGAGTGAAGGCATTGAGCGAAGAAAATACGTACGACTCAACGAGCATTAAAGTGCTGAAAGGCCTGGATGCCGTACGCAAACGTCCCGGTATGTACATTGGTGACACCGACGATGGCAGCGGTCTGCACCACATGGTGTTCGAAGTGGTCGACAACTCGATCGACGAGGCCCTCGCCGGCCATTGCGATGACATCAGCATCATCATCCACCCGGATGAGTCCATCACCGTTCGCGATAACGGCCGTGGCATCCCGGTAGACGTGCACAAAGAGGAAGGTGTTTCCGCCGCCGAGGTCATCATGACCGTCCTCCACGCTGGCGGTAAGTTCGACGACAACTCCTACAAGGTATCCGGTGGTCTGCACGGTGTAGGTGTTTCCGTGGTGAACGCACTGTCCGAAGAGCTGATTCTGACCGTGCGCCGTAGCGGCAAGATCTGGGAACAGACTTACGTGCACGGCGTTCCGCAAGAGCCGATGAAAATCGTTGGCGACAGCGAGACTACGGGTACGCAGATTCACTTCCGCCCTTCCGATGAAACCTTCAAGAACATTCACTTCAGCTGGGACATCCTGGCCAAGCGCATTCGTGAACTGTCCTTCCTCAACTCCGGTGTCGGTATCGTCCTTAAAGACGAGCGCAGCGGCAAGGAAGAGCTGTTCAAATACGAAGGTGGCCTGCGTGCGTTCGTTGAATACCTGAACACCAACAAGACTCCGGTCAACCAGGTGTTCCACTTCAACATCCAGCGTGAAGACGGCATCGGCGTGGAAATCGCCTTGCAGTGGAACGACAGCTTCAACGAGAACCTGTTGTGTTTCACCAACAACATTCCGCAGCGCGACGGCGGCACTCACCTGGTGGGCTTCCGTTCCGCACTGACGCGTAACCTGAACACCTACATCGAAGCTGAAGGCCTGGCGAAGAAGCACAAAGTCGCCACCACGGGTGACGATGCGCGTGAAGGCCTGACCGCGATCATTTCGGTGAAAGTGCCGGATCCGAAGTTCAGCTCCCAGACCAAAGACAAGCTGGTTTCTTCCGAAGTGAAGACCGCCGTCGAACAGGAAATGGGTAAGTACTTCTCCGACTTCCTGCTGGAAAACCCGAACGAAGCCAAGCTCGTTGTCGGCAAGATGATCGATGCAGCACGTGCCCGTGAAGCCGCGCGCAAGGCCCGCGAGATGACCCGCCGCAAAGGCGCGCTGGACATCGCCGGCCTGCCGGGCAAACTGGCCGACTGCCAGGAAAAAGACCCGGCGCTGTCCGAACTGTACCTCGTGGAAGGTGACTCCGCGGGCGGCTCTGCCAAGCAGGGGCGTAACCGCAGGACCCAGGCCATCCTGCCGTTGAAGGGTAAGATCCTCAACGTCGAGAAGGCGCGCTTTGACAAGATGATCTCTTCCCAGGAAGTGGGCACCTTGATCACCGCGCTTGGCTGCGGCATCGGTCGCGACGAGTACAACATCGACAAGTTGCGCTATCACAACATCATCATCATGACCGATGCTGACGTCGACGGTTCGCACATCCGTACGCTGCTGCTGACCTTCTTCTTCCGTCAGTTGCCGGAGCTGATTGAGCGTGGCTACATCTACATCGCTCAGCCGCCGCTGTACAAGGTCAAGAAAGGCAAGCAGGAGCAATACATCAAAGACGACGACGCCATGGAAGAGTACATGACGCAGTCGGCCCTGGAAGATGCGAGCCTGCACTTGAACGAAGAAGCACCAGGCATTTCCGGCCCGGCGCTGGAACGTCTGGTGAATGACTTCCGCATGGTGATGAAGACCCTCAAGCGTCTGTCGCGCCTGTACCCACAGGAGCTGACCGAGCACTTCATCTATCTGCCGGCCGTCAGCCTTGAAAAGCTCGGCGACCACGCTGCGATGCAAGACTGGCTGGCCCAGTACGAAGTCCGTCTGCGTACTGTCGAGAAGTCCGGTCTGGTCTACAAGGCCAGCCTGCGTGAAGATCGTGAACGTGGCGTGTGGCTGCCGGAGGTCGAATTGATCTCCCACGGCCTGTCGAACTACGTGACGTTCAACCGCGACTTCTTCGGCAGTAACGACTACAAAACTGTCGTCACTCTCGGCGCTCAACTGAGTACCCTGCTCGACGAAGGCGCGTACATCCAGCGCGGCGAACGCAAGAAAGCGGTCACCGAGTTCAAGGAAGCTCTGGACTGGCTGATGGCCGAAAGCACCAAGCGCCACACCATCCAGCGATACAAAGGTCTGGGCGAAATGAACCCGGATCAGCTGTGGGAAACCACCATGGACCCAAGCTCGCGTCGCATGCTGAAGGTCACTATCGAAGACGCCATTGGCGCGGACCAGATCTTCAACACCCTGATGGGTGATGCGGTCGAACCACGCCGTGAGTTCATCGAGAGCAATGCGCTGGCAGTATCCAACCTGGATTTCTGATCCCGGTCAGCACCAAAAAAAGGCCAACGCATTTGCGTTGGCCTTTTTTTTGGCTCCTTGATCTTATTCTTGCGCCGTCGCCACACTTTCCAGCCGATACCCATACCCATAAATCGTCAACAACTGCCAGCCGCGATCCGCCGTCAGCCCCAGCTTGTTGCGCAGTCGATAGATGTGCGTGTCCAAGGGCCGCGATGAAGCGACTTCTTCATGGGGCCAGAAGCGCTCATACAGGTAATCCCGCGACAGCGGTCGGCCGAGGTTGCTGAACAGGCATCGTGCGAGGCGGTATTCGCGTTCGGTCATGACGATCGGTTTGCCCTCACGGGTGACCGTCAACTCGGCGTCATCGAAGGTCAGATCATTAAAACTCAGCACTTCGGTTGCAGCGCTGCGTGGCTGGCTGTGCCGGCGCAATACTGCGGTGACTCGGGCTTTCAGTTCATTAGGCCGGAACGGTTTGCTGACGTAGTCGTCGGCACCGGCATTCAGGGCCTGGACGATATCGCTTTCGCCATCGCGGCTGGTGAGCATGATCGCCGCCGGTGGCGCCTCCATGTGTTCACGGGTCCAGCGCAACAAGGCCAGCCCGGTGATGTCGGGAAGTTGCCAGTCGAGGATCAACAGGTCGAAGGTTTCCCGGCGCAGCTGTCGCAACAGGTCTTCACCGTGCTCGAAGCTGTGCAGCGACCAAGGCTGTTCTCCGGCTTCGGCCATTTGCTGCAGGGTCTGCTCGACCCGGCGCAGTTCGGCGGGTTCGTCGTCCAGTATCGCAACGCGCATACGCGAGGGTTCCTTGTTGCTGGGGCAGTTGGCCGTCAACCTTAGTCGCTCGACCTTCGCTATTAAAGTAAGCGGCCCGCCGTTGGTCGACGTCCGCTATGATTCTTCGGGTCGAGTATCAGACCTGTGACCTATGAAACCATTCACACCCCCCCTGCCCTTTTTCCCATGAATGACCGCAGACGGCATGAAAGCCGAGAGCCGAGCCAGGTGCAGCGACTGTTTCGCCAGTTGGTGCGCGAGTGGTTGTGGATAAGTCTAGTGCTGTTGCCACTGACTGCGCTGTTATCGTATCGAGCGCAGGTCAATCTCAATGATGCATCCCCGGGTCTTGGCGCATTGCTCTCGGTGGGACTGGTGGTTTGCGTTCTTGGGCTGTTGTTATGGCGTCCACGTCTGGCCCTTTGGATGACGTTGATCGGCATGGCCGGCGTACTGCTGACCAGCGTCGGGCTGGCGGAAATCCGCGAGTGGTGGTCACCAACACCAGCGATGCTGGGCATGTTGTTCGGCTATCTGATCTGGAACTGGCGACGCCTGAGTGTGGTGCTGACGTACTTCGGTTGGGAGCTGGCGCGGCTGGAGAGCGAACCGAAAGTCTTTCCCGAACGCCGCCGCGCACAGTTCACTGGCGCTGATCACTTGCAGCGCCAGATCATGGCGCTCGAACAAGCCATGAGTCGTACCCGCGATACCCGGCGCTTTATCGCTGACGGTCTGGAATATTTACCCGTCGCCACGCTCATCAGCGATCCCAAGGGCCAGATCCTTTTGGGCAATCGCAAGGCTCGCCAGCTGTTCGATCATGCTTTGGTGGGTAACGACGTTCTCGATCAGTTGGCGCTGCTCGGATATCCAGAGTTGTCCACAGCCCCGCGTCCTCTGTTATCCGCACTGCCGTTGTTGGAATTTCGCGATCACAAGGAGCGCAGCCTGCGCCTTGAGCGCGCTGCGTTGCTGCCTGTAGATGGTGACACCCCAATCGGCTGGTTGCTGAGTTTGACCGACCTGAGTGCCGAGCGCGCCGCCGAGGAGCAACGCGGCGTCTTGCTGCGCTTCCTCTCCCATGATCTCCGTGCACCGCACTCGGCGATCCTCGCTCTGCTTGATGTTCATCGTCATCAGGCCGGGGCGGATGCGCCATTGTTCGAACAGATCGAGCGTCAGGTTCACCGCGCTCTGGATCTGACCGATGGCTTTGTGTTGTTGGCGAGGGCTGAATCCGAAACGTATCAGTTCCAGCCGACGTTGTTTGGGATGCTGGTGCTGGACGTGCTTGATCAGGCCTTGCCGATCGCCCAGCAGAAACGCATCGAACTGCTGCACGACATGGACGAGCAGTCCCAGGAACGGTTGGTGTCTGCTGACCAAGGCCTGCTGACCCGTGCGTTGTTCAATCTGCTGGAAAACGCCATCAAGTACAGCCCGGCTGACACCACGATTCATTTGCGTGTCACGTGTCAGGACGATTGGCTCCGTTGCGAGCTTGTTGATCAGGGCAAAGGCATTGCCGCCGAGGAACTGCCCGACCTGTTCAGCCAATACCGGCGCTTTTCCTCGGCTCAGGGCATTGATGGCGTTGGTCTGGGCCTGTCGATGGTTAAAGCCGTGGTCGATCACCATGGCGGCAGAATCGAATGCCGCAGTGTGGTCGATCAAGGTACGACGTTCAGGCTTGAGTTACCGCTGATCATTGAATGAACAGGCACAAAAAAACCGGCTATATCAGCCGGTTTTTTTACATCCAAAAAAAACTTATGCACCTTTTACGGTGTTTTATGAGCTTGAGAAATATATAAGTAAATCAGTAGGTTATATCTAATATTCAAGCTTTTTCAACAAAAGCGTACACAGGTTATCCACAAAATTTCAGACAGCGATCTGACCACTTTCAACGGGTGCCTGTGGCGCAGGTGGCAACGAACCCATTTCCCGTTGCGTCTGCTCGTTCCAGGCTTGTACCCGGTCGTTCAATGCTGCAATGGCCCGCGGCCCAGTACCTTCGGCGTACATCGGTTCGCCAATGACCACAGTGATCACTCCAGGCTTTTTGGCCCAACCGGTTTTCGGCCAGAATTTGCCGGCATTGTGTGCAATCGGCAGTACCGGAAGCTCGGCATTCACCGCCAAAGCGCTGCCACTGCGGGAGAATTTTCCGACAGTGCCGTAGGGGACGCGAGTGCCTTCCGGAAAGATCAGCACCCAGACATTGTCTTTGAGCAGCTCATCGCCTTTCGCCGCGACTTGCTTGAGCGCAGCTTTCGGATTGTCGCGATCAATCGCGATCGGGCGCAGCATGGCCATGGCCCAGCCGAAGAATGGCACGAACAGCAATTCGCGCTTGAGCACCTGGCTCAAAGGCGAGAAATAAGCGGAGAGGAAAAACGTCTCCCAAGTGCTCTGGTGGTTCGATTGAATCACGCAGGGCCGGTCAGGCACATTTTCCGCGCCTTTGATTTCGTAACGGATACCCAGGAACACCTTGCTCAACCACAAGGCGCAACGGCACCAGTACACGTTGATGAAGCGATAGCGCGCCTTGAATGGCAAAAAGGGCGCGATAAAAAAGCTCAGGCTGCACCACAGTAAGGACGTAGTGCCCAGCAGCAGGTAAAAGAGAAAGATTCTGATGGCCCGCAGTATCGACATGGCGACGTTTACCGTTACGGGGCAATGCCCGTCTGTTCAAGCGCACTCCCGATCAATCCCTGGTCAGGAATTTCAGAAGTACTCTAGTTGTGGATAAGTTCTGCGGCAATCGCCGCCAGATCGTCAAAAATCAGAGTGCCAACCGGCAGGGTTTTGCCCTGAGTCTTTTCGCCTTTTCCGGTCTTTACCAAAACTGGCTGTGAATCGACGGCTTTGGCGGCCTCCAGGTCACCAAGGCTGTCGCCGACGAACCAGACATTGTTCAGTTCTACGTGGTAATGCGCCGCGATGGTTTTCAACATGCCCGGTTTCGGTTTACGGCAATCGCAACCCTCGTCCGGCCCATGCGGGCAGTACACGATCAGCCCGACTTCACCGCCCTGCTCCGCCACTAATGCGCGCAAACGCGCGTGCATGGCGTCGAGGGTGGCGAGGTCGTAATAGCCGCGAGCAATGCCCGACTGGTTAGTGGCAACCGCCACCGTCCAGCCGGCCTTGCTCAACTGCGCAATCGCCTCGATCGAGCCGGGCAAAGGAATCCACTCCGCCACCGACTTGATGTAAGCGTCGGAGTCGTAATTGATCACTCCGTCCCGATCGAGAATCAGCAGTTTCAACAGCAATCCCTCAACCCAGCAACGAAATGTCGGCAACACCCAGGAACAGGCCACGCAGACGCGCCAGCAGCGCGTAACGGTTGGCCCGCACTTTGGCGTCTTCGGCATTGACCATTACCGCGTCGAAGAACGCATCTACCGGCTCGCGCAATGCTGCAAGGCGTGCCAGCGATTCGTTGTACTGACGCGCCGCAGCCATTGGCTGTACAGCCTGATCCGCTTGCTGGATCGCCGAGTACAGCGAGAACTCGTTGGCATTGTCGAAGTACTTGGCTTCAACCACGCTTGGCACGGCGCCTTCAACTTTGCTCAGCAGGTTGGAAACCCGCTTGTTCACCGCCGCCAACGCTGCCGCTTCCGGCAGTTTGCGGAAGGCCTGCACCGCTTGCACACGCTGGTCGAAGTCCAGCGCCGAACCCGGCTTCAGGGCACGTACCGACAGGTAAGTGGCAACATCGACGCCTTCGTCTTCGTAACGCGCACGCAGACGGTCGAAGATGAATTCCAGCACCGCTTCGTTAAGACCAGCAGCCTTGACCTTGGGACCGAACGCATTCACAGCGAAAGCCACGGCGTCGTTCAGATCGAGATCGAGTTTTTTCTCGATCAGGATACGCAGCACGCCCAGTGCCGCACGGCGCAGGGCATACGGGTCTTTGCTGCCTGTTGGCAGCATGCCGATACCGAAGATGCCGACCAGTGTGTCGAGCTTGTCGGCAATGGCGACGGCTGCACCGGTCAGGGTCGCAGGCAGTTCAGCACCGGCACCGCGCGGCATGTACTGCTCGTTCAGCGCCAGCGCGACGTCTTGCGGCTCGCCGTCATTGAGGGCGTAGTAGTAGCCGGCGACACCTTGCATCTCCGGGAACTCGCCGACCATTTCGGTGGACAGGTCGCACTTCGACAGCAAGCCTGCGCGGGCAGCCCACGAAGCGTTGCCGCCGATGCGTGCGGCGATGTAAGCCGCCAGTTTCGATACGCGCTCGGCCTTGTCATAGACGCTGCCGAGTTTTTCCTGGAACACCACGTTCTTCAGGCGATCGTTGAACACTTCGAGCTTCTGCTTCTTGTCTTGCTTGAAGAAGAACTCGGCGTCGGTCAGGCGTGGGCGAACCACTTTCTCGTTACCGGCGATGATCTGCTGCGGGTCTTTGCTTTCGATGTTGGCCACGGTAATGAAACGAGGCAGCAACTTGCCGTCGGCATCCAGCAGGCAGAAGTACTTCTGGTTGTCCTGCATGGTGGTGATCAGTGCTTCTTGCGGCACGTCGAGGAAACGTTCCTCGAACGAGCACACCAGCGGCACCGGCCATTCGACCAGCGCGGTCACTTCGTCGAGCAGCGCCGGCGGAACGATTGCGGTGCCTTCCTGACGGGTCGCCAGCTCTTCGGTGCGCTTGCTGATGATCTCGCGACGCTCGTTGGCGTCGGCCAGAACATAAGCGGCACGCAGGTCGGACAGGTAGCTTGCCGGCGAACCGATGCGCACGTTTTCCGGATGGTGGAAGCGGTGGCCACGGGAGTCACGGCCAGCCTTCTGCGCGAGGATGGTGCAGTCGATGACCTGGTCACCGAGCAGCATCACCAGCCATTGGGTCGGACGCACGAATTCTTCTTTGCGCGCACCCCAACGCATGCGTTTCGGGATCGGCAGGTCGTTCAGCGAATCTTCGACGATGGTCGGCAGCAGGCTCGCGGTCGGCTTGCCGGCGATGCTTTGGCTGTAACGCAGTTTCGGGCCGCTCTGATCGATTTCGCTCAGGTCGACGCCGCACTTCTTGGCGAAGCCCAACGCTGCCTGGGTCGGATTGCCTTCGGCATCGAAAGCCGCCTGACGTGGCGGGCCGTCGAGGTTGATGCTGCGATCCGGTTGCTGGGTGGCCAGCGCGGTAATCAACACAGCCAGACGACGCGGCGCGGCGTAGACGGTTTTTGCTTCATAGCTCAGGCCGGCAGCTTGCAGGCCCTTGTCGATACCGGCGAGGAACGCGTCAGCCAAAGTGTTCAGCGCTTTGGGTGGCAGTTCTTCGGTGCCCAGTTCAACCAGAAAATCTTGCGCACTCATTGTGCAGCCTCCAGCTTGGCCAGTACTTCGTCACGCAGGTCCGGGGTCGCCATCGGGAAGCCCAGCTTGGCGCGCGCCAGCAGGTAGGCTTGCGCAACGGAACGCGCCAGGGTGCGTACGCGCAGGATGTATTGCTGACGGGCGGTCACCGAGATTGCCCGGCGCGCATCCAGCAGGTTGAAGGTGTGCGAGGCCTTCAGGACCATTTCGTAGCTCGGCAGCGGCAACGGCTGGTCGAGTTCGATCAGGCGCTTGGCTTCGCTTTCATAGAAGTCGAACAGTTCGAACAGTTTGTCGACGTTGGCGTGTTCGAAGTTATAGGTGGATTGCTCCACTTCGTTCTGGTGGAACACATCGCCGTAGGTGACTTTGCCCATCGGGCCGTCAGCCCAGACCAGGTCGTAGACCGAATCCACGCCCTGCAGGTACATGGCCAGACGCTCGAGACCGTAGGTGATTTCGCCGGTCACCGGGTAGCACTCGATGCCGCCCGCTTGCTGGAAGTAAGTGAACTGAGTCACTTCCATGCCGTTCAGCCAGACTTCCCAGCCCAGACCCCAGGCGCCGAGGGTCGGCGATTCCCAGTTGTCTTCGACGAAGCGAATGTCGTGAACCAACGGGTCCAGGCCGACATGCTTGAGGGAGCCCAGGTACAGTTCCTGGAAGTTGTCCGGGTTCGGCTTCAGGACTACCTGAAACTGATAGTAGTGCTGCAGACGGTTCGGGTTTTCGCCGTAACGGCCGTCAGTCGGACGGCGGCTTGGCTGCACGTAGGCGGCGTTCCAGGTTTCCGGGCCGATGGCGCGCAGGAAGGTCGCGGTGTGGAAAGTGCCGGCGCCTACTTCCATATCGTAGGGCTGAAGTACCACACAACCTTGCTCGGCCCAGTATTGCTGGAGCGCGAGGATCAAGTCTTGGAAGGTACGCACGGCTGGCGTAGGCTGGCTCACGAAATTCACCTGTTTCTTGGGCTGCGATTTAAAGAGCGGGAGTATACCCGATTCAGTCGCACCTCCACCCCCTGGAGCCTTATGCCACGCTGCTTTTGGTGTACCGAAGATCCGCTGTACATGGCTTATCACGATCAGGAGTGGGGCACGCCGCTACGCGATGCGCAGGGTTTGTTCGAGTTGCTTTTGCTCGAAGGGTTCCAGGCCGGGCTTTCCTGGATCACCGTGTTGCGCAAACGCGAGCGCTATCGTGAGGTGTTGTTCGACTTCGATGTGCAACGTGTGGCGCAGATGAGTGACGCCGAAATCGAAGAATTGATGCTCGATCCTGGGATCATCCGCAACCGCCTCAAACTCAATGCCGCCCGGCGTAATGCCCAGGCCTGGCTGGCGCTGGAAGATCCGGTGGCGTTTCTCTGGTCGTTCGTCGGCGGCCAGCCGATCATCAATCATTTCAAGGATCGCAGCGAAGTCCCGGCGATCACCCCCGAAGCGCTGGCGATGAGCAAAGGCCTGAAAAAGGCTGGCTTCACGTTCGTCGGTCCGACCATTTGCTACGCGCTGATGCAGGCCTCGGGCATGGTCATGGATCACACCCGCGACTGCGACCGCTACGCGCAGCTGGTCAACGGCGGTTAGAATGGCCGCCTCGCGCACAGCACAAGATCAGGAGTGACCTGTGGAAAAGTTTAAAGGCGCCTTGCTGGTAGGCGCTCTGCGGCTGTTTGCCCTTCTGCCATGGCGGGCGGTGCAGGCCGTGGGCTCGGCAATTGGCTGGATCATGTGGAAAACCCCCAACCGCTCCCGCGATGTAGTGCGGATCAACCTCGCTAAATGTTTTCCACAGATGGACCCGGCCGAGCGCGAGCGTCTGGTCGGGCAGAGTCTGAAAGACATCGGCAAGTCCCTGACCGAAAGCGCCTGCGCGTGGATCTGGCCGGCCCAGCGTTCCATCGACCTGGTGCGCGAAGTCGAAGGTCTGGACATCCTCAAGGACGCACTGGCCTCGGGCAAAGGCGTGGTCGGCATCACCAGTCATCTGGGCAACTGGGAAGTGCTCAACCACTTCTATTGCAGCCAGTGCAAACCGATCATTTTCTACCGTCCACCCAAGCTCAAGGCTGTGGATGAATTGCTGCGCAAGCAGCGCGTACAACTGGGCAACAAAGTCGCGGCGTCAACCAAGGAAGGCATTCTCAGCGTCATCAAGGAAGTGCGCAAAGGTGGTGCAGTGGGCATTCCCGCTGACCCGGAACCGGCCGAATCAGCGGGGATCTTCGTGCCCTTCTTCGCCACGCAGGCGCTGACCAGCAAATTCGTGCCGAACATGTTGGCCGGTGGCAAAGCCGTTGGCGTGTTTCTGCATGCGCTGCGTCTGCCCGATGGCTCCGGCTACAAAGTGATCCTCGAAGCCGCGCCAGAGGCCATGTACAGCACCGATACCGCCGAGTCCTGCGCTGCCATGAGCAAAGTCGTCGAGCGTTACGTGGCGGCGTATCCGAGCCAGTACATGTGGAGCATGAAGCGCTTCAAGAAGCGTCCACCGGGCGAAGAACGCTGGTATTAACCGATTTGGCACACTCTGTGGATAACGTGTAGGCGTTGCCGCAGGTTCGGGACGTGATCGGACGATCGTTTGATCTTCCTCCCGTTATCCACAAAAGAAGATCAGCGAAGGGCGCATGAAGATGTCCGAACACCGCAAATCATTCCGCATCAAGATCAGCCACGACAGCTTCGGCGATTGCCTCGGCCAGACCCGCAATCTGTCGCCCACCGGCGTCTATGTCCAGCATCCGCGCCTCGCATCGTTGCCCAAAGGCGCGGTGGTCTATGGCCAGGTGCAGGATTTACCCACAGGCGCGCCGCGAGTGCGGATGGAAGTGGTGACGGTGGATGCCGAGGGCATCGGTCTTCGTTACTTGTGAACAAGATCCGCTGATCTACTGCGCCTGACGATCGAGCTTCTTCAGAAACACCGTCATCTCTTTCTCGGCCTGCTTGTCGCCATGAGCGCGGGCGGCTTCCAGGCCGTGTTCCCACGCCTGGCGCGCGGCGGCGTGATCGCCCTGCGCCAATTGCGCCTTGCCCAACAGTTTCCAGGCTGCCGAGTATTTTGGATCGAAGCCGACACAGCGCTGGAAATGCTCGGCGGCCTTGGCGTTTTCCCCAAGATCCAGATAACCCTTGCCCAGACCGAAGCGCAGCAATGAGTTATCCACACCCTTGGCGAGCATTTTTTCCAGGGATTCGAGCATGGGTGGATTCCTTTTCGGGTCTGTCAGGGAAGATGTGTGGCGCCGCCATCGCTGGCAAGCCAGCTCCCACAGGGATCTCTGGTGGGCATCACATTTGTGAACAACCAAAAACCTGTGGGAGCTGGCTTGCCAGCGATGGGGCCAGTCTGATCACCAGATAATCCGGATCAGAAAAAGCTCAACCCCACATGGAACAGCTTCTCCACATCACGAATATGCTTTTTATCCACAAGGAACAGAATTACATGGTCGCCCGCTTCGATCACCGTATCGTCGTGGGCAATGATCACCTGATCATTGCGGATCACCGCGCCGATGGTGGTGCCCGGCGGCAGGCCGATTTTCTCGATGGGCTTGCCAATGACCTTGCTCGACTTGGCATCGCCGTGGGCAATCGCCTCGATCGCTTCCGCCGCACCGCGACGCAATGAATGCACGCTGACGATATCGCCACGGCGCACGTGGGCCAGCAGCGTGCCGATGGTCGCCAGTTGCGGGCTGATGGCAATGTCGATGTCGCCGCCCTGGATCAAGTCGACGTAAGCCGGGTTGTTGATGATCGTCATCACCTTCTTCGCCCCCAGCCGTTTGGCCAGCAGCGACGACATGATGTTGGCTTCGTCATCGTTGGTCAGTGCGAGGAAAATATCCGCGTCGGCGATGTTCTCTTCCATCAGCAAATCGCGATCCGACGCGCTGCCCTGCAGCACCACGGTGCTGTCGAGGGTGTCGGAGAGATAGCGGCAGCGTGCCGGGTTCATCTCGATGATCTTCACCTGATAACGGCTTTCGATGGCCTCGGCCAGACGCTCGCCGATCTGCCCGCCGCCGGCGATGACGATGCGCTTGTAGGTCTCGTCGAGACGGCGCATTTCGCTCATCACTGCGCGAATATCCTCACGCGCGGCGATGAAGAAGACTTCGTCATCGGCTTCGATCACCGTATTGCCTTGCGGCAAAATCGGTCGGTCGCGGCGGAAAATCGCTGCGACGCGGGTCTCGACGTTCGGCATGTGCTCGCGCAATTGCCGCAATTGCTGACCCACCAACGGCCCACCGTAGTAAGCGCGTACGGCCACCAATTGCGCCTTGCCTTCGGCGAAGTCGATCACCTGCAAAGCGCCGGGATGCTGGATCAGGCGTTTGATGTAGTTGGTCACTACTTGCTCGGGACTGATCAGCACGTCGACCGGAATGGCTTCGTTCTGGAACAGCTGCTCTTCGCGGTTCAGATAGGACGCTTCGCGCACCCGGGCGATCTTGGTCGGGGTGTGGAACAACGTGTGGGCGACCTGACAGGCGACCATGTTGGTTTCGTCGCTGTTGGTCACGGCCACGAGCATGTCGGCGTCGTCGGCGCCGGCCTGGCGCAGCACCGATGGCAGCGAGCCACGGCCCTGCACGGTGCGGATGTCGAGACGATCACCGAGGTCGCGCAAGCGCTCGCCATCGGTGTCGACCACGGTAATATCGTTGGCTTCGCTCGCCAAGTGTTCAGCCAGCGAACCGCCGACCTGTCCTGCACCAAGGATGATGATTTTCATCCAGTCACTCCAATGAATCCGTTTAGCCGCGTGCGGCAGCGATCTTGATCAGTTTGGCGTAGTAGAACCCGTCATGCCCGCCCTGCTGGGCCAGCAGTTGGCGACCATGGGGCTGCTTGATCCCGGCAGTCGTGGCCAGGTCCAGCTCGCGTGCGCCAGGTGTGCGCTCGAGGAACGCGGCGATGACTTCGGTGTTCTCGGTCGGCAGGGTAGAGCAGGTGGCGTAAAGCAGGATGCCGCCGACTTCGAGGGTTTTCCACATCGCGTCGAGCAACTCGCCTTGCAGTTGCGCGAGGGCGACGATGTCGTCGGGCTGACGGGTCAGCTTGATGTCCGGATGACGGCGGATCACGCCGGTGGCCGAGCACGGTGCGTCGAGCAGGATGCGCTGGAACGGTTTGCCATCCCACCACTTCTCGATATCACGACCGTCAGCGGCGATCAGCTCTGCGCTCAAACCGAGGCGTTCGAGGTTTTCTCGCACGCGCACCAGACGCTTGGCTTCCAGATCCACCGCCACCACGCCGGCCAGTGCGGGCTCGGCTTCGAGGATGTGGCAGGTCTTGCCGCCGGGTGCGCAGCAGGCGTCGAGCACGCGTTGGCCCGGCGCCAGATCGAGCAGATCGGCGGCCAGTTGAGCGGCTTCGTCCTGCACGCTGATCCAGCCTTCGGCGAACCCCGGTAGGCTGCGCACATCGGCAGCGGCTTCAAGAATGATGCCGTCGCGGCTGAAGACACACGGTGTTGCCACGATACCGGCCGCAGTCAGGAGACCGAGATAGGCGTCGCGGCTGTGATGGCGACGGTTGACCCGCAGGATCATCGGCGGATGCGCGTTGTTCACTTCGCAGATCGCTTCCCACTGCTCTGGCCAGAAGGCCTTCAGGGATTTTTGCAGCCAGCGCGGGTGAGCAGTGCGTACCACTGGATCGCGCTCCAGCTCGGCGAAAATTGTTTCGCTTTCACGCTGGGCATTGCGCAATACGGCATTGAGCAGGCCCTTGGCCCAAGGCTTTTTCAGCTTCTCGGCGCAACCGACGGTTTCACCGATGGCTGCGTGGGCCGGAACGCGGGTGTAGAGCAACTGATAGAGGCCGACCAACAGCAACGCCTCGACATCGGCATCCGCAGCCTTGAACGGCTTCTGCAGGAGTTTTTCCGCCAGTGCCGACAGCCGTGGCTGCCAGCGCGCGGTGCCGAACGCCAGATCCTGAGTGAAACCGCGATCGCGATCCTCGACCTTGTCCAATTGCGTCGGCAGAGAGCTGTTAAGCGAGGCTTTGCCGCTCAGTACGGCGGCGAGAGCCTTGGCGGCGGCCAGACGAGGGTTCATTGCGCGTCCACCGCTGCGCCAAGAAGGGTGCCGACGGCGAATTTCTCACGACGGCTGTTGAACAGGTCGCTGAAATTCAGCGCCTTGCCGCCCGGCAATTGCAGACGGGTCAGGCACAGCGCCTGTTCGCCGCAGGCGACGATCAGGCCGTCCTTGCTGGCGCTGAGGATTTCACCCGGTGCGCCTTTACCGTCGGCAAGTTTTGCCGCCAGCACTTTCAGCGCTTCACCGTTGAGGGTGCTGTGGGTGATCGGCCATGGGTTGAAGGCGCGCACCAGTCGTTCCAGCTCAATGGCCGGACGGCTCCAGTCGATGCGTGCTTCGTCCTTGTTCAGTTTGTGCGCGTAGGTGGCGAGGTCGTCGTTCTGCACTTCGCCCTCAAGAGTGCCAGCCGCCAGGCCGGCAATCGCCTGCACCACGGCCGGCGGGCCCATCTCGGCGAGACGGTCGTGCAGCGTGCCGCCGGTGTCTTCGCCGGTGATCGGCGTGACGACCTTGAGCAGCATCGGCCCGGTGTCGAGGCCGGCTTCCATGCGCATCACGGTCACGCCACTTTCGGCATCGCCCGCTTCGACGGCGCGCTGAATCGGCGCCGCTCCGCGCCAGCGTGGCAGCAAGGATGCATGGCTGTTGATGCAGCCCAGACGCGGAATATCGAGCACCACTTGCGGCAGGATCAGACCGTAGGCGACCACCACCATCAAATCCGGCTTCAGCGCCGCGAGCTCGGCTTGTGCGTCAGCGTTGCGCAGGGTCGGCGGCTGCAACACCTGGATATTATTTTCCAGCGCCAGCTGTTTAACCGGGCTCGGCATCAGTTTTTGCCCGCGACCGGCTGGACGATCCGGTTGGGTGTAGACCGCAACGATCTCGTAAGGGCTGCTCAGCAGGGCCTTGAGGTGCTCGGCGGCGAATTCCGGAGTACCGGCAAAAACGATGCGCAGTGGCTCAGTCATTGAATGGCTCTCTATGGCAAAGCTTCATAAAAAGAAAAAGGCTTGCCGCAGCAAGCCTTTGAAGGAGGGCATCAAGCGTTCTGGCGATGGAGCTTTTCCAGTTTCTTCTTGATCCGGTCGCGTTTGAGCGTGGACAGGTAATCGACGAACAATTTGCCATTGAGGTGGTCGCATTCGTGCTGGATGCACACGGCGAGCAGGCCTTCGGCAATCAGTTCATAGGGCTTGCCGTCGCGGTCCAGCGCCTTGATCCTGACCTTCTGCGGACGGTCGACGTTTTCGTAGAAGCCGGGCACCGAAAGGCAGCCTTCCTGATACTGATCCATTTCCTCGGTCAGTGATTCGAACTCGGGGTTGATGAATACCCGCGGCTCGGAGCGGTCTTCGGAAAGGTCCATCACGACGATACGTTTGTGCACGTTGACCTGGGTCGCGGCGAGGCCGATGCCCGGCGCTTCATACATTGTTTCAAACATGTCATCGACCAACTGACGCACTTCGTCGTCCACTACAGCCACAGGCTTGGCGATAGTACGCAGACGCGGGTCCGGAAATTCGAGGATGTTTAAAATGGCCATAGGCTGATTGCTGCACGTGTTGAGTAAAGTCGGGTCGATGGCCTGGCAGGTCCGAAGATGCAGGCTACCGTTGTGAAGCGTAGCTTGTGCATTTTGCTCAAGCGAGCCACGGGGGCTCTGACGATTCACGCGAGCGCACATGATAAAGGGATTCACTGCATGAGGAAAACACTACTCGCCCTGCTGCTGTTGGCTTCGGCTGGCGCGGCGCAGGGGCAAGTGCAACTCAGGGATGGTTTTCCACAGCAATACACGGTGGTTTCGGGGGACACACTCTGGGATATTTCCGGCAAATACCTGCGCGAGCCCTGGCAGTGGCCACAACTGTGGCGGGCCAATCCGCAGATCGAGAACCCCAACCTGATCTACCCCGGCGACACGCTGACGTTCAGTTACGTCAACGGCCAGCCACGCCTGACCCTCAATCGCGGCGAGTCGCGCGGCACCATCAAGCTCTCTCCACGCATTCGCACCAGTCCGGTGGCCGAGGCGATTCCGAGCATTCCACTCAAATCCATCAACAGCTTTCTGTTGAGCAATCGCATCGTCGACAAGGCCGAAGACTTCGACAAGGCGCCGTACATCGTCGCCGGCGATGCCGAACGGGTGCTCAGCGGCACCGGCGACCGCATTTTCGCTCGTGGCCACTTCGACCCGGATCAGCCGGTGTACGGCATCTTCCGACAGGGCAAGATTTACACCGATCCGCAGACCAAGGAGTTTCTCGGGATCAACGCCGATGACATTGGTGGTGGAGAAATCGTTGCCACCGAGGGCGATGTCGCCACCCTCGCCCTGCAACGCACCACACAGGAAGTACGCCTCGGCGACCGCTTGTTCAGCGGCGAAGAGCGCTCGATCAACTCGACCTTCATGCCCAGCGCGCCGACCAGCAACATCAACGGCGTCATCATCGACGTGCCGCGCGGTGTCACCCAGATCGGCGCGATGGACGTGGTCACCCTGAACAAGGGCAAGCGTGACGGCCTGGCTGAAGGCAATGTGCTGGTGGTGATGAAAACCGGCGAAACCGTGCGCGACCGGATCACCGGTCAGCCACTGAAAATCCCCGACGAACGCGCCGGATTACTGATGGTGTTCCGCACCTACGACAAACTCAGCTACGGCCTCGTCCTTAACGCATCGCGCTCATTGGCGGTGCTCGACAAGGTGCGAAATCCGTAGCGTGCTTAACAAGTTACCAACAGAGTTATCCACAGCTTGCTCCGAATGGTTCGGGGCTTATAACGATCAAGGATTGATCCTTTATGCTGCCTGTCTGTACACCGGTTTCCCCTGCGGAACTGGAAGCGCGCCTGCGCCTGCACCGCTTGCCGACAATCGGTCCGAAGCGCTTTCTCAAATTGCTCGAAGCCTTTGGCTCGGCGTCCAAAGCCATCAGCGCCCCGGCCAGTGCCTGGCGTTCGCTGGGATTGCCGGCGGCCTGTGCCGAGGCGCGGCGATGTCCTAAAGTGCGCGATGGCGCAAGCCACGCAATGCGCTGGCTAGAGCGGCCCAATCAACATTTACTGATGTGGGATCAAGCGGATTATCCGGCGCTGCTCGCACAGATCCCGGATCCTCCGCCGTTGTTGTTCGTCGCGGGTGACCCACTGATTCTTGAAAAACCGCAACTGGCGATGGTTGGCAGCCGCCGTGCTTCGCGTCCGGGAATGGACACCGCCGCAGCCTTCTCTCGCTGCCTGGCGGGCGCCGGTTTTGTCATCACCAGTGGTCTGGCGCTGGGCATTGATGCCGCCGCGCATCAGGCCGCGCTGGATGTCGGCGGGCAAACCGTGGGTGTGCTGGGCACCGGCCTGGAAAATTTTTATCCACAGCGCAATCAGCGGCTGGCCGATGCGATGATTGCCTCGGGCAGCGCAGTGCTTTCGGAGTTTCCGCTGGATGCCGGCCCAAGCGCCAGCAACTTCCCGCGGCGCAACCGGATCATCAGTGGTTTGTCCCTTGGCGTGCTGGTGGTCGAGGCGAGTGTGGCCAGCGGTTCGCTGATCACCGCGCGGTTGGCGGCGGAACAGGGACGGGAGGTTTACGCCATTCCCGGCTCGATTCATCACCCCGGTGCACGCGGCTGTCACCAGTTGATTCGAGATGGCGCAGTGCTGGTCGAAACCATAGAGCACATCCTCGAAGCCCTGCGCGGCTGGCAGCATTTACCGATGTCTATGGACACGCCCAAAGAGACTCATCCACTGCTCACGCTGCTGCACGCCGCACCGCATACCAGCGAAGGCTTGGCTGATAGCAGTGGCTGGGCCTTGCCCAAAGTGTTGGCGGCCCTCACGGAACTGGAAATGGATGGCCGTGCGGTGTGCGAAAACGGTCGCTGGCTGGCCAGGACGAGCTAGGTTTTACAAGGAAGATCGGTAAACTGCGCGAAACCTGTTTGTGGAGAGTTTTTTCATGGTCAACAGTTGGCGTGTGCAACAAGCCGCGCGAGAGATTCGCGCCGGGGCGGTGATTGCCTATCCAACCGAAGCTGTCTGGGGGCTGGGTTGCGATCCGTGGAATGAAGAAGCGGTGGATCGACTGCTGGCGATCAAGAACCGTTCGGTCGACAAGGGCCTGATTCTGGTCGCCGACAATATTCGCCAGTTCGACTTTCTGTTTGAAGACTTCCCGCAGGACTGGATCGACCGCATGTCCAGCACCTGGCCAGGGCCGAACACCTGGCTGGTGCCGCATCAGAACTTGTTGCCGGAATGGGTCACCGGGGTGCATGACACCGTCGCGTTGCGGGTCAGTGATCACCCGCAGGTGCGTGACTTGTGCTCAATGGTCGGGCCGCTGATTTCGACATCGGCCAACCCCCAAGGACGTCCGGCGGCGCGCACGCGCTTGAGGGTCGAGCAGTATTTCCGCGGACAGATTGACCTGGTATTGGGTGGACAACTGGGTGGGCGCAAAAACCCCAGCGTCATCCGTGACCTGGCCAGCGGTAACGTCATTCGCCCTGACTGACGTTCTCTTTCAAGCTTATATAGATATATGTAGTACTCCTCGGCTTTAAAGGCGAGGAGTACTACATATGGCTGCGATTTTTCCTTCAAGTAACTATTAAAATACAACAACTGTTTGTTTATATCTGTCTTTAATGTGTCGGACTAATCGACGAGCATCCAGTTTCAGTAATTTTTCCTACGCCATTATCAGAAATCGCGCAGTGGCGATATTTCTAAAAGCATCCATCATTTCAATGCGCTCAGAAAACTTCGATAAGTTAACGTCTGCGGAGAAGGAATGGATACTACGGAATTACAACTCACGGATTATCTGCAGGCACTTCAGTCGACATTAAAACGTCAGCATGAAAATTGTCATGTGGTTACTCTCGAAGCCGGATCAGACACGCGAGAGTTTGAACGGTTTATTGGTCGGCAGTTTCGGCTGCGATTGCAACACTACATGCTGACCTCCAGAGCCCGTTTGCTGGAAACAAGCTTGGCGATAACGGCCCGCAGCACGCACTTCCTGCTCTATCAACAAGACCAGTTGATGGCGGTATTGAGAGTGACGCCCTCACCGTTTGAATGGGCATCACTGGCGCATCAGCATCTTTCGCCAACCCAGGCGCTGTCGCGTCATGTCGAGTTCAGCCGGTTGATCACCCTCTCTCAGGGTCACCTGCCGGTGTCGGTCAACTGCCTGCTGGCATCGGCCACCGAATGGGCGATCAAGCGCGGTTATGAGGGTGTCACAGCCCTGTGCCGATCACCCCAGCGGCGACTGTTCCAGCGCTTCGGCCTGACATCAATCACCACCGACTCCCTGCATATCGAACAACGCGCCCGCGGTGATTACTGGCTGCTCTCAGCGCAATGGCCGCAGATCCTCGCAGCCGTTCAACAACCCGCCCACACCGCCCTCAATTCACCGGAGAGTCACGATGACCGCGCATGTCAGTTTTGAACAACAGCTGAGCCTGCTGGACGAACGAATCGAAAATGTATGGGCCGCTATTCTCGATAACTCGCGGCTGGTTAAAGCCATCCGCGGCGGCAGCGTTTCGAAGGCCTTGTATGCGATTTACATGATCGAGACTTTCCACTACACCGCACACAATGCGCGAAACCAGGGTTTGGTGGGCGTGCGCCATGCCGACAATCCGGTGTATGCAAAATTTTGTTTTGAGCATGCGGCGCAAGAGGTCGGCCATGAAAAAATGGCACTGCATGACGTCATGAGTCTGGGCCTCAAGAATGAAGTCTTCGATATACCGACGGCACTACCGGCCACCGAAGTGTTAATCGCCTATTTATACTGGATATCTTTTACCGGTAATCCACTGCAACGGCTGGGGTACAGTTACTGGGCAGAAAACGCCTATCAATTTATTAATCCGCTCATTAATGGCTTGAGCGAAACATTGTCGTTAAAACCGGCTCAGCTGACATTCTTTATCGCTCACTCCGATATTGATATCGAACACTTCAACGAAATCAAACTCATCCTGCAGCGAACTTGCAAAGATCAATCCGATTGGGACGCCGTTGCTACCGTGATGGAAACCAGTTTGCGTTTGACCGGCAACATGCTTGAAGCCGTCTATGAGCAGTATGAGGCCTGGCAAAACGGCCTCGCACCGCGCTATGACTTCTTGCACGCTCTGGATAACTCATGAGCCCTTCACGGCGATTTTGCAGAATGACGCACGGGGGCAGGCATGGCTGACTATTTCGAGCGACTGAACTATGCGCTGGGGGATGAAGACACCGCACTGGAGTTCGCCATCCTGCCCCCGCGGGCCAGGCACGTGGTCGGCGTCGCGGGAAGTGGCGGACGGCTGCTGCCGCTGCTGGCCCGCAACCCCGCACGCATGACCTGCATCGATGTAAGTGCGCCGCAACTGGCGTTCACGCGACTGCGCTTTGCTCTGCTGGAACAGACCGATTACACATCGTTTATGGACTTCATGGGTTACCACCCAGGGGTTTTGCCGTCGAGACGCCAATCCATACTTGAGCAACTGGATCTGCCGCGTGTCGATCGCCACTGGCTGGCGGAGTTTTTCCAGACACGTCATTGGCAGGCGCCGATCTACATGGGGGCTTTTGAGCAGACTTTGCAGCGATTGGCGAAGGTCAATCGACTGTTTACCGGCGGGGCGGGGAGAGAGATTTTTCAGTGCTGCGATCTCGGCGAGCAAAGCGATTATTACCGAACCGGTTTTCCCCTCAGGCGCTGGCGGGCTGTGATCTCGCTGCTGGGCAACGCAGCAGTGCTCAATTCGTTGTTGTACAAAGGATCGTTTCCACCCAATAACCTGGGTATCAGCTCCCGCGCAGCGTATCTGGACATCTTCCACACCTTGTTTACCACGCAGATCGTGCGCGAGAGCTTCTTTGTGCAAATGCTGTTTTTTGGTGAGCTGCGCTACCCCGAAGGTTTCCCGCTGGAGTGCGATCCGCGGATCTTCAAGCGTGCCCGAGAGGCCATTCAGCAGTGTGAGTTGCGCATCGTGCAGGCCGACATTATCGATTGCGCCGCCAAACACACGGACGTCGATTTCGTATCGCTCTCGGACGTGCCTTCCTTCATGCCCCAGGTCGCTGGAGCGAGTGTCTTGCAACGGCTGCGGCCGTCCCTTGCCGAAGAGGCGTTGCTGGTCATGCGTGGACATTTGCACATCGTCCAGCCCGATTGTGCAGGCTTCTGCGATATCACTGCCCAGTACCAGGACGCGATCGCACGAGAAAAAACCCAGCTCTGGCGCGTGCAGGTCTACCGCCAGACGACACCTCTGCAGGTATCCCGATGAACAATCAGCACCCAACCGTCAACTGGGTAAAAAACCGTGTGCGTCAGGCTCGTGACGATCAGCAGCAGCTGTTTGATGCCGGCCTCAATGGCTTGAAACTGGTGAGCCGTGAGGGCAAGACCATCGAATTGAGCAGCGGTGAGCGGCTGACCGAGTTTCTCTCATGTTCTTACCTGGGACTGGAGTGCGACCCGCGTCTGATTCAAAGCGCGGTGAGCGCCGTGAAATCCTTCGGCGTGCAATTCGCCGCCGCACGAACCCGCGTACTGCTACCGCCCATGCGCGAACTCGACGAGCAGTTGAACCAGATATTCCAGGGCTACACGGTGACCTTCAACTCGGTGGGCAGTGCGCATCTGGGCTGCCTGCCGTTACTGGGCTCAGGCGAGTTACCGTCCTATCCGTTGCGTCGTGGCCCGGGCTGGATCGTCGACCGGGCGGCCCATGCCTCAATGCAGGTGCTGCAAGGGATCCTGTGGCAGTTCGGCCCTGTACAGCGATGCGACTGCAATGACGTGGACCAAGTCGAACAGGCTTGCTCCACGGCGGTAGCGGCAGGCAATACACCCATCATCCTCACGGACAGCATTGGCTCGATGCGGGGTTTGTATCCGGTCAATCGACTGTTGCAGCTGGCGGAGCGCTTTGAAGGCTATCTGTATGCCGATGACGCCCACGGCACCTCGATTCACGGCGTAACAGGCGGAGGTTATGCACTCGTTGCTGCTGGTGAGCAACGGCGCGACCGTCTGATTCTTCTGTCCTCGCTGTCCAAGGCATTTGGTGCCACGGGCGGAGCGATCACGGTCTTTACCGAAGCCGACGCTGAAATGATCCGCCGCCATGCGTCGACCTATACCTTCGGTGGGCCATTGTCGATGGGCGGTGTCGGTGCGGCGGTAGCGTCTGCGGACATTCACCTTTCGTCGGAGCTGGGACAGTTGCAGGCGGCTCTGTGGCGAAATGTTGCCCTGATCGACAACCTGCTCGGGCCGGTGCTGGGCAACCATGAAGTCGCCTCGCCCATTCGTTTCGTCCGCGTCGGCGCCGAGCGTGATGCCATCAGTCTGGCGTTACACCTGCGGCGAAAGGCCATAGCCGTTACCACCGCCATGTTTCCGGTGGTGGCCAAAGGCGAAGCGATTCTGCGTCTGGCCGTCAGCGCGAATCACAACCAGGCCCAATTGGAGAGCCTGGCCAATGCAGTCCGTGGCGGTTTCGATGAGTTGGGCATTCGCCAGGGTGGTCGTGACGATGAGCGATGATCCCGTGCTCTCTGCCAACCAGGCCTTTGCGCACAAATTGGCCCATGCGCAGTCACTGTCGTGGTTCTGTGCGCTGTGTCCGCAGATCCTCCAGGTGCACAGCCTGAAGGATTTGCAGCGCCTGCCGGTTCAGGCCGTGGAGGACGAACATGGCGGTGTGTTGTTTTCCGCGCTTGGCGAAGCGTCGCACCGTGCGCCGGGTGGCGGCCTGACCCTGACGTCGGGCGGCAGCACCGGCAACCGCAAACACATCACCCATTCCTGGACGTTCAACGCCAGCATCGTGCCGCTGGGGGCGCGAATGTTTGGCGTGGCGGACGAACGCCCGGGTGTGGTCATCAATTGCCTGACCGCGGGCGAAATGCAGGGGGCTTTCCAGTACGCCGCGGCGATCGTGCAGCATGTCGGCGCACGTCTGCTGCCCGCAGGTTCATTAATGGGTGTTCAGCGAATTGCCGGGTTGATTCAGTCGCAAGCGGCCGATGCGCTGATTTGCACGCCTTCCTTCGCCGCGGCGCTGTTCAACCACGATGAAATCGACGCACAGCAATTGGTCAGCCTGAGATGGCTTTACTACATCGGGGAACCCTGCGCTCCTCAATTGCGCGAACAGCTTGTCCGGGACTGGCCGGCGATAAGGCTCCGGTCGCTGGGCTACAGCTCGACGGAAACCGGCCCCATCGGCTATCAATGCGCGCACCTTGGACACGGTTTTTATCATCTGCACGCCGATGCGATGTTCATCGAAGTGGTGGACTCTCTCACCTTGCAAGCAGTGGCCGTGGGCGAAAGCGGTGAGTTCCTGCTGACATCCTTGCTGCCCGATCACGTGCCGCTGTTGCGTTACCGGATTGGTGATCGTGGGCGAATCCTGCGCAATGCGGCGAATTGCGCCTGTGGCAGCGCCTTGCCCGTGTTGCAACTTGAGGGGCGGGCAGAGACATCGATCAAGCTGGGTGGCGCGATCATCACGCAGCGACAGGTGATGAGCGTGCTCGCACAGGCGTTGCCAGAGTTGGCCTCTAACGACATTCAGGTACAGATCAATCGACAGGCCAACGGTGTGCGCATGTGTCTGGTCATTGCTCAGGACAAACTGCCGTCCGGCGCAGAAGCCGCCATCGAACAGGCGTTGCACAACGAGGCGCAGGCAAGCGCATTGCTCAGGTTGCCCGGTGTTTTGGGATTGCAGGTGCAGCGTCTGGCTCGCAGCCGTTTCGAAACAACTGCTGCGGGCAAGACGCCGTTCTTTATTGAGTTGGAGGCTACCCCGGACTCACCGGGGTAGCGTGTTTTCAGGGCAGCAGGATGGTCGAACCGGTGGTGCGCCGAGCCGACAACTCGGTCTGCGCCTTCGCCGCTTCAGCCAATGGATAGCGCTGGCTGATATCGACCTTGAGCTTGCCGCTGATGATCATCTCGAACAGTTCATCGGCCATGCGCTGCAGGTTCTGCGCATTGTTGGCATAGGTCGCCAATGTAGGCCGGGTGACGTAGAGCGAGCCCTTGGCGGAAAGGATGCCCAGATTCACCCCGTCGACTGCGCCGGAAGCATTGCCGAAGCTCACCACCAACCCACGAGGCGACACGCTGTCCAGCGAGGTCAGCCAAGTGTCCTTGCCAACCCCGTCATAGACCACCGGGACTTTCTTGCCGTCGGTCAATTCCAGCACGCGTTCGGCAACATTTTCGTGGCTGTAGTCGATGGTCGCCCAGGCACCGTTGGCCTTGGCCAGTTCGGCTTTTTCCTTCGAGCTGACGGTGCCGATCAGTTTCACGCCCAGCGCCTTGGCCCATTGGCAGGCCAGCGAACCCACGCCCCCCGCTGCGGCGTGGAACAAAATGGTCTCGCCGCCCTTGAGTTCATAGGTCTGACGCAGCAGGTACTGCACGGTCAAACCCTTGAGCATCACCCCGGCGGCGGTTTCGAAGCTGATCTGGTCCGGCAGCTTCACCAGATTGGCTTCAGGCAGGACGTGCAATTCGCTGTAGGCGCCCAGCGGGCCGCTGCCGTACGCGACGCGGTCTCCGACCTTGAACCGTGTAACGTCGCTGCCCACCGCCTCAACAATGCCTGCACCTTCCGCGCCCAGGCCGGACGGCAAGGCTGGCGGTGCGTAGAGGCCGCTGCGGAAATAGGTGTCGATGAAATTCAGGCCGATAGCCTTGTTGGCTACGCGCACCTGATTCGGGCCGGGCGCGGCGGGTTCGTAATCAACAAACTCGAGCACTTCGGGACCGCCGTGGGCGCGGAACTGGATACGCTTTGCCATCTGCCTGCTCTCCTTGGGTCTTTTGTAAGGTCCCTATCCAACGCTTATGCATGATCTTCGTCAACTGCGGCGCGTTGGCCTGCGGTGGTATGCTACGCGCCCATTTGCGCCGACCCCCGCCTGCGGGTTGCCGCGTAGTGATGCCCCGATTCAAGGTGAAGCCATGACGACCCGCACCGACGCCGTAAAGGCCTATCTGCTCGACCTGCAAGACCGCATCTGCGCCGCACTCGAAATCGAGGATGGCGGCACGCGCTTCGTCGAAGACGCCTGGACACGGCCTGCCGGCGGTGGCGGTCGTACTCGCGTCATTGAAAACGGCACGCTGATCGAAAAGGGTGGCGTCAACTTTTCCCACGTCTTCGGCAGTGGTCTGCCACCGTCGGCCAGCGCCCATCGCCCGGAATTGGCCGGTCGCGGTTTTGAGGCGCTCGGCGTGTCGTTGGTGATTCATCCGCACAGCCCACACGTGCCGACCTCTCACGCCAACGTGCGTTTTTTCATCGCCGAGAAAGAAGGTGAAGAGCCGGTCTGGTGGTTCGGCGGCGGCTTCGACCTGACGCCGTATTACGGCAACGAAGAAGACTGCATCCATTGGCACCGCGTCGCCGAACAGGCCTGCGCGCCATTCGGCGCTGACGTCTATCCGCGGTACAAGGCGTGGTGCGACACCTACTTCCACATCAAGCATCGCCACGAACCGCGCGGCATCGGCGGCTTGTTTTTCGATGACCTGAACGAGTGGGATTTCGACACCAGTTTCGCCTTTATGCGCGCCATTGGTGATGCCTACATCGACGCCTATCTGCCGATCGTGCAGCGCCGCAAGCACGATGCGTTCACCGCCCAGCAACGTGAGTTCCAGGAATTCCGCCGTGGCCGCTACGTCGAGTTCAACCTGGTTTACGACCGTGGCACGCTGTTCGGCCTGCAATCGGGCGGGCGTACCGAGTCGATCCTGATGTCGCTGCCGCCGCAAGTACGCTGGGGCTACGACTGGAAGGCTGAACCTGGCAGCGAAGAAGCACGCCTGACCGAGTACTTCCTGCAAGACCGCGACTGGCTGACTCAAGCCTGAGGACATCTGATGGATCGTTACGTCGTTTTCGGTAACCCGATCGGCCACAGCAAATCGCCGATGATCCACAAGCTGTTCGCCGAGCAGACCGGCGAGAGCCTCGAATACGCCACGTTGCTGGCGCCGCTCGACGACTTTTCCGGCTGCGCTACGGCGTTTTTCCGCGAAGGTCGCGGTGCCAATGTCACTGTGCCGTTCAAGGAAGACGCCTACCGCCTGGCTAACAGCCTGACGGCCCGCGCGCGACGGGCTGGTGCGGTGAATACCTTGAGCAAACTGGCCGACGGTTCGCTGCTTGGCGACAACACCGACGGCGCCGGACTGGTGCGGGATCTGACGGTAAACGCCGGGTTCAGTCTGACCGGCAAACGCATCTTGCTGCTCGGTGCCGGTGGCGCCGTGCGTGGAGCGCTGGAGCCGTTGCTGGCGGAGAAACCCGCCTCGGTGATCATCGCCAACCGTACGGTAGACAAGGCCGAGTTGCTGGCGGAATTGTTCTGCGATCTGGGGCCGGTGTCGGCCAGCGGCTTTGATTGGCTGCGCGAGCCGGTGGACGTGATCATCAACGCCACTTCCGCCAGCCTCACCGGCGATGTACCGCCGATTGCGCCGAGCCTGATCGAACCGGGCCAAACCCTGTGCTACGACATGATGTACGGCAAAGAACCGACCGCGTTCTGCCGTTGGGCCAGTGAGCACGGTGCGGCGGTGTCGATGGATGGTTTGGGCATGCTCGCCGAGCAAGCGGCGGAGGCTTTTTTCCTTTGGCGCGGAGTTCGCCCGGACACGGCGCCGGTTCTGGCCGAACTACGCCGCCAGTTGGCGCAGTAATTACTCATGTGGGAGCGAGCCTGCTCGCGAAAACGGCGGCACATCCAACATTGATGTGTCAGGTAGTCCGCTTTCGCGAGCAGGCTCGCTCCCACAGGGTTTTGCAGTGCTTGTCGGGTCAATCCTCAAACCGGATCGGGCATTTCTCTGGCCCTTCCAGCTTGCGCAGTTCCTCCACCACCTGCGGCCGCGCACCGCGCAAGGTCAGGCTGCGACCCTGGCCCAACAGGCGTCGCGCTTCCTGATGCAACATCTCCACCCCCGAATAGTCGATGAAGTTGATCTGCTGCGCCTCGATCACCACCCGCGCGCCGTGCATGCGCTGCAAACGCACTTGCAGATAATGGCTGGCGCCGAAGAAGATCGAGCCGCCGACCCCCAGCACATCGTCTTCGCCATCGCGCCAATGCTGCACCCGCGGCTGTGAAGTGCGCTTGAGGTAGAAGAACAGCGACGCCAGCACGCCGGCGTAAATCGCGGTCTGCAACTCCAGCAGCAGAGTGGCCAGGCAGGTCAGCGCCATCACCACGAATTCGGCGCGGCTGACCCTGAGCAACGATCGAATCCCGCGATGATCGACCAACCCCCAGGCGATCAGCAAAATGCTGCCAGCCATGGCAGGAATCGGGATGTGCGCGATCAGCCCGGCACCAAAAATCGCAAACAATGCCACCCAGATCGCCGAAAACACGCCTGCCAGCGGTGAGCAAGCGCCGGCCTCATAACTGAGACCCGAGCGGGTGAACGAGCCCGCCGACAGCGATCCGGAAAAGAACGCCCCGACAATGTTCGAAAGGCCCTGCGCGCGCACTTCCTGATTGGCATCGAGCAACTGCTGCGAACGTGCAGATATCGAACGGGCAATCGACAGGCTGGTGACCAGCCCCAGCATGCCCACCGCCACCGCGCTGGGTAGCAGGCGCAGGATCAAATCCAGATCCAGCGGCAACCCGCTGAACGGCGGCAAACGCCCGACAAATGCGCTGACCAGATGCACGTGGCCGAACATCGCCGGCCACAGCCATACCAGCAGACTGGCCAGCACCAACGTTATCAACAACGTCGGCCAGCGCGGCAACCACTGTTTCAGCACAACGCCGACTGCCACCGTGGCCACTCCGAGCAGCAACGAAGGTTTATCCACAGCCCGAAGGTGTTGCAGCAGATCCATCAAACTGTCCAGCGCCGTGGCTTTGGCGGGCAGATCCAGCCCCAGCAGATTCGGTAATTGCCCAATGGCAATCACCACCGCCGCGCCAAGGGTGAAACCGAGCACCACCGAATGCGAGACGAAGTTCACCAGCGCGCCAAACCGGAGCAAGCCAAGCAACCATTGAAATACCCCGGCGAGGAAGGTCAGCAACAGGATCAGGGTGACGTAGTCCTGGGATGCCGGCACGGCCAGTGGACTGACGCTGGCGTAAAGCACGATCGAAATCGCCGCGGTCGGGCCGCAGATCAGATGCCACGACGAACCCCACAGGCAGGCGATCAGCACCGGGATGATCGCGGCGTAGAGGCCGTATTCAGGTGGGAGACCGGCGATCAGCGCGTAGGCAATCGACTGAGGTAACGCGAGAATCGCACCGCTGAGGCCAACGATCAGATCCCGTCCGACGCTGGCGCGGGTTTGCCGGGGTAGCCAGGTGAGGAAGGGAAACAGTGAGCGGCGACTGGGAAAGGCCATGGGTCCTCGCGGTTTGGGTTTTGCTGCAAGGGTAACAGGGTGTCAGTTGGGAAAGCCCCTCACCCTAACCCTCTCCCAAAGGGAGAGGGGACTGACCGAGGTGTCTGGTCGAGTTACGCCCACGTGCAAAATCTGCGTCGAACTCAATGCTGAATACACCAGAGATCGGCTCCCTTTCCCCTCGCCCCCTCTGGGGGAGAGGGCTGGGGTGAGGGGGTAGAATCTCAAGCCGAGCACAATTCCAGCAACCCCACGATCAGAGCTTGGCTTTAACCGCCGCCAGCGCATCCTTGCCATCCAGCGTCTTCACCCCCTCCAGCCACTTGTCCAACACCGCCGGATTAGCCTTGATCCACGCCTTCGCCGCCTCGGCATTGCTGACCTTTTTGTTCACTACCTCGGCCATGATGCTGTTCTCCATCTCCTGAGTGAACGCAAGATTGGTCAGCAATTTACCCACATTCGGACACGCTTCGGCGTAACCCTTGCGCGTCAGGGTGAACACGCTGCCGGTGTCGCCAAAGTATTTCTCGCCGCCCTTCAGATAATGCATTTTCAACTGCACGTTCATCGGGTGCGGGGTCCAGCCGAGGAAGGTGACAAATTTCTGCTTTTTCACCGCCCGTGACACTTCGGCGAGCATCGCCTGTTCGCTGGACTCGATCAGTTTCCACTGACCCATGTCGAAGTCGTTCTTCTTGATGATCTCCTGCAGCGAGATGTTCGCCGGGGCGCCCGAGCCGATGCCGTAGATCTTCTTGTCGAACTTGTCGGCAAATTTGTTCAGGTCGGCAAAGTTATGCACACCCGCATCCCACACGTAGTCCGGCACGGCGAGGGTGAACTCGGTGCCGTCGAGGTTCTTCGCCAGTTGCGTGACATCGCCGGTAGCCACGAATTTATCGTAGAAGCCCTGCTGCGCCGGCATCCAGTTGCCGAGGAATACATCCACCTGACCGTCCTTCAAACCGCCGAAGGTGATCGGCACCGCGAGGGTGTCGACCTTGGCCTTGTAGCCCATGCCATCCAGCAGAAACCCGGTAATGGCGTTGGTTGCGGCGATGTCGCTCCAGCCGGGGTCGGCCATTTTTACCGTGGCGCAGCTTTGCTCGGCGAATGCCGACGTACTGCTCAGCGCTATCAGGCCAAACGTCACTGCTGTGGATAACTTGCGCATGGACTTCCCCTTCACATTATTGGTTTTGGCAGGGTTGTGGATAACGGGCCTTGCGCTCCAGATCATCGAGGTCGATGTGGTTGCGCATGTACTGCTGACTGGCGTCCACCAATGGCTGGTGATCCCAGCTCTTCAGCTTGCCGATGGTTAACGCATCGGCGACAAAACGGCGGCGGCGCTGGCTGGCGAGAACGTTCTGATGGATTGCCGGGATATCCCACTTGGCCCGCGCCTCGACGAGAAAATCGTCGAAAAGCTGGCGATGCAGTGGCGATAGGCTGAGTTCTTCCATTTCACGCGGATCGTTGTCTACGTCAAAGAGTAGGCAAGGGTCGCTTTCGCTGTAGATAAATTTGTAGGCGCCACGGCGGATCATCATCAGCGGGCTGATCGTGCCTTCGGCCATGTACTCGCCGAACACTTCGTCATGGCCGCCCTGCCCTTGCAGGTGCGGCACCAGCGACCGCCCATCCAGCGGCAGACCCGGCTCCAGCGTGCCGCCAGCCAGTTCGACGAAGGTGGGCAGCAGGTCTGCTGTGGACACCGCAGCGCTGATCCGACTCGCGCCAAACTGGCCTGGCGCACTTATCAACAGGGGAACGCGCGCCGCCATCTCGTACCAGTGCATTTTGTACCAGAGGCCTTTCTCGCCAAGCATGTCGCCGTGGTCGCCGGAGAAGACGATGATGGTGTCATCGATCAGCCCTGTTTCCTCGAGGGTTTGCAGAAGTTTGCCGACGTTGGCATCGATATAGCTGCAAGCGCCGAAGTACGCACGGCGCGCGTCGCGAATCTTATCCACAGGCAAGGGTTTATCCCACAGGTCATAAACCTTGAGCAGCCGTTGCGAGTGCGGATCGAGTTCTTGTTGAGCCGGCGTTGTAGGCAACGGGATATCGGCATCGTCGTACAAATCCCAGAATGCCTTGGGAATCGTGTACGGATCGTGTGGGTGTGTCATCGACACGGTCAGGCAGAACGGCTGATCGCCATCTTCACGAATGTGATCGAACAGATATTGCTGCGCCTTGAACACCACCTCTTCATCGAAATCGAGTTGATTGGTGCGCACGCACGGTCCGGCTTGCAGCACCGAAGACATGTTGTGATACCAGCTCGGCCGCACATCCGGCTCGTCCCAATTCACCGACCAACCATAATCGGCGGGATAGATATCGCTGGTCAGCCGCTCTTCGTAGCCATGCAACTGATCCGGGCCGCAAAAATGCATCTTGCCCGACAGCGCCGTGCGATAGCCGAGGCGACGCAGGTAGTGGGCGTAAGTCGGCACATCGGCGGGGAAATCGGCAGCGTTGTCGTAAGCGCCGATTTTGCTCGGCAACTGTCCGCTGACCAGGGTGAAACGCGACGGCGCGCACAACGGGCTGTTGCAGTACGCGGCATCGAACACCACGCCTTGGGCGGCCAGGCGGGAAAGATTGGGCAGTTTGATCGGCGAAGGCCCGTAGATCGGCAACATTGGCGCGGCCATCTGATCGGCCATGATGAAAAGAATATTCTTGCGCTTCATGTGATCGCGGCATTCCATAGTGAATATTTATGCGACATTGCTGCGATCGAGCATGGAGTCCATGCTCTGTCGGGTAAAGCCCGCGCCGGGCAATGACTAGGATAAGCACAGCTTATGTATGAAGCTCTTGGTGATCTGTCGCTCGACCTGTTGCGCGCCTTTGAGGCCGCTGCCCGGCATCGCAGTTTTACCGCCGCCGCAGTGGAGCTTGGCACCACGCAACCTGCGATCAGCCAGCAGATCAAACGACTGGAAGAGCAACTGGGCTCACGGTTGTTCGATCGAATCTACCGTGGCATTGAGCTCACCGAAGTCGGCACCATTCTGTTCGAGCAAGTTACCCTCGGTTTGCAGAATATCGACGCCGGTTTGAGTGCGATCAGCGCACAGCAGCAACATGAGGTACTGCAAGTCGCTACCGATTTTGCCTTCGCTGCGTATTGGTTGATGCCGCGTCTGCATCGCTTCCATGAAGCCAATCCACACGTCGACGTCAGCCTGGTCACCAGTGAGCGCAACCACAACATGCTGCGCACCGATATCGACGTGGCGATCTTGTTCGGCGATGGCCGTTTCAAACAAGGTGAAAGCCATTGGCTGTTCAGCGAAGAAGTGTTCCCGGTGTGCAGTCCGCTCTTGCTCAAGGATCGTCCCCTGCCCTTGACCGCGCAGGCACTACTGGAACTTCCGCTGCTGCACCTGCGGGGGGAAAACAGCAGCAATTGGTTCGACTGGAGTGGACTGTTCCGCGAACTGGGCATCACTACCCCGCCGGCGCCGGGGCAATTGCGTTTCGACAATTACACACTGCTGATCCAAGCGGCGATCGGCGGCCAAGGCGTGGCGATTGGCTGGCGTCACCTTGTGGATAACTTGCTCAGTCAGGGCTTGCTGTGTCGACCGATTGCCGAGACCACGCTGTCGCGCCTTGGCTATTACGTGGTGTTGCCGCAGCGCAAACGGCGTGGAGTGTTGATTCAGCAGTTTGTCGATTGGCTGATGGAGGAGCAGGCCAGCAGTGCCGAATCCCTTACCGGGCTCGCGTTGCCTTCGATTGCGGTGTGATCAATCAGCCGGACGCCGCGACAAAATTCACATGCTGACCCACATGCAGATTCAGTCGCAGTTCATCGGCAATTCCCACTGCCACGCGATTCAAGCGTTCCAGCGGTTCTGCCAAACCCGGCTCAAGATTGCCGCCGACCTGACTGAAATGCTCGATGGTCAGCCCAGCCACGCCTTGCGGCGCATTGACCAGCGTCCAGTGCAGTGGACTGCTTTGCACCGCTTCACGAATTTCTTCGGCAGCGTGACGTTGTAAGCGTTCATCCAGCTCCGGCTCGTCGAGTACCGCAAACTCCCCCACCAGAAACAGCCGCGACACATTGGCCGCTTGCAGCCCGTCGACCAGAGCATCAACGGCTAGTACCTGTTCGACCGGGCCAAGCACCACCGAGCGTTCAACATGATCGCTACTGAACGGCAGCCCCGGGGCATCGAGCAAACAGATCACCGCCGAACTGCCGGCGACACTTTGATTCACCCGCTCGCAATCGAACAGGTCACCGCTTTTGGTGCGCAATCCTGGACGCGGCGCGAGCGCGGTCAGGTCGTCGAGAATGGCGATGACTTCGTGCTGTCGGCGCAGCAGTTCAGCCATCAACGCAGCGCCCAGGCTACTCATGGCACCATAGAGCACCACTTTTACCACCGGGGTTTCGGCATTTTTCATGGCTGATCCCTTTTGTTATCCCTTGTATGACGTGTGACATACGGGCTACGTCGAGGGTTCGAACCGATTCAGAGGGTTTGCGATGCAAGCGATCAAGGGCTACCACGCCCACGTCTATTTCGACGCCAATACGATTGAACAGGCACGGGCACTGTGCGAGCGGGCCGCGCAATTGTTTCCATTGAAGATGGGCCGCGTCCACGAACGACCGGTCGGCCCGCACCCGGACTGGAGCTGCCAGTTGGCCTTCGGCCCCGAGCTGATCGGCGAGGTGCTGCCGTGGCTTGCCCTCAATCGCAAAGGCCTGGTGGTGTTTCTGCACCCGGACACCGGCGATGACTGGGTCGATCACACCGAGCATGCGATCTGGATGGGGGCGATGCGGACGCTGGATTTGTCTGTTTTTTAATCAGGTCGTTGATACGCCCGACGCGTTTCTTCGCGCTCGCACCTCAGCTGCTCGTGCGCAAATCGACTTTAATCGCATCCGACGACCGGTTGACCGTTCATTCAAAGGTTTCGCCCGCGAAAGGTAGCTGAAAGCTTCCCCGATTAGGATCGCCCTCACTTCCGGCAACAGACCGGTTGGCCAACGCGTGTGATCTCTCGCTCGCCCGGCCCAATTAACAACAACAATGGTGATTCTGATGTCCTCTGTAGCCCGCCTCTTCCCGCGTTTTCTTGTTGCCACTCCGCCCGTACGTCTCGTGCTTCCCGTTCTGCGCTGATCTCGCCCGATCCGCTCACTCAACTAGCCGCGCTACGCCTGGAGTAATCCCATGCTGACTTTCCTTGGCTTCGCCATGGTCATCACGTTCATGTTCCTGATCATGACCAAGCGCCTGTCCGCGCTGATCGCCCTGATCATCATCCCGATTCTGTTTGCGCTGTTCGGTGGCTTCGCGCCGAAGATCGGTCCGATGATGCTCGAAGGCATCACCAAGCTGGCGCCGACTGGCGTGATGCTGATGTTCGCCATTCTCTATTTCGCCCTGATGATCGACTCCGGCCTGTTCGACCCGGCCGTGCGCAAGATCCTCAAACTGGTCAAGGGCGACCCACTGAAAGTTTCGGTCGGCACCGCCGTACTGGCGCTCGTCGTTTCCCTTGATGGTGACGGCGCGACCACTTATATGATCTGCGTGGCCGCGATGCTGCCGCTGTACAGCCGCATTGGCATGAGCCCGCGGATCATGGCTGGCCTGATCATCCTCGCCGGTGGCGTGATGAACATGACCCCATGGGGCGGTCCGACCGCTCGTGCGGCGAGTGCGCTGCATGTCGATCCTTCGGACATTTTTGTGCCGATGATCCCGGCCATGGCCGCTGGCGTGGTGGCGATCCTGCTGATTGCCTATTTCTACGGCAAACGCGAACGTGCGCGTCTGGGCGAGTTGCACCTGATCGGCGACGAGATCGATCACAGCGAAATCAGCGTTTCGCAGTTCCCGGATGCCCGTCGTCCGAAGCTGATCTGGTTCAACGGCGCCCTGACCTTCGGCCTGATGTGCACGCTGATCGCCGGCCTGTTGCCGCTGCCGGTGTTGTTCATGGTTGCATTCAGTATCGCCATGATCGTCAACTACCCTTGCCTGCAACAGCAGAAGGATCGCGTCGCGGCGCACGCCGGTAGTGTGCTGGCAGTGGTCGGGCTGATCTTTGCGGCCGGCATCTTCACCGGTATCCTGACCGGCACCGGTATGGTCGATGCGATGTCGAAGAGCCTGTTGGCAGTGATCCCTGATTTCCTCGGCCCGTACCTGGCGGTAATCACGGCGCTGGTGAGCATGCCGTTCACCTTCTTCATGTCCAACGATGCGTTCTACTATGGTGTGTTGCCGGTGTTGGCCGAAGCCGCCAGCCACTACGGGATTACTGCGGTGGAAATGGCCCGTGCCTCGATCGTCGGCCAGCCCGTCCACTTGCTGAGCCCGTTGGTGCCATCGACTTATCTGTTGGTGGCGTTGGCCGGGATCGATTTTGGTGACCATCAGCGTTTCACCCTGAAATGGGCGATCCTGGTGTGTATCTGCATCCTGATTGCTGCACTGCTGTTGGGGACTTTTCCGCTCTTCAGCACTCTATAAGCCCAAGACTCACTGCACAGAGTCCCGGCTTCGCTGTTTGAAGCCCGGACTCTTTGTGGTTTAACAATCGCTCAAAGGAATACACATGGAATGGCTGACCAACCCTGAAATCTGGGTTGCCTTCTTTACCCTGACCGCCCTGGAAATCGTCCTCGGTATCGATAACATCATCATGATTTCGATCCTGGTCAGCCGCATGCCCAAACACATGCAGCAGCGCACCCGGATTTTCGGTCTGGCGCTGGCCATGATCACGCGGATCCTGTTGCTGCTGTCGATTACCTGGGTCATGCGCCTGACGGCCGACCTGTTCGTCGTGTTCGGCCAAGGCATCTCCGGCCGCGACCTGATCCTGTTCTTCGGTGGTCTGTTCCTGCTGTGGAAAAGCTCGCAAGAGATGTACCACGCACTGGAAGGCGAAGATGAAAGCGAAGAAACGCCAAGCGGCAAGGGTGGCAACTTCCTCTACACCATCATCCAGATCGCGATCATCGACATCGTCTTCTCGCTGGATTCGGTGATCACCGCTGTCGGCATGGTCTCGCACGTTCCCGTCATGGTTGCAGCGATCATCGTTGCGGTGCTGGTGATGATGCTGGCGGCCGGGACTATCAGCGATTTCATCGACAAACATCCGTCGCTGAAGATGCTGGCGCTGTCGTTCCTGCTGGTGGTCGGTACTGTGCTGATCGCAGAATCGTTCGATGTGCATGTGCCAAAAGGCTACGTCTACTTCGCGATGGCGTTCTCGCTGGCAGTGGAAGCGATCAATATCAAACTGCGTGGCGCGATGGCCAAGAAGAAACAACAGCAAGATCCGGTGAAACTGCGCAAGGACATTCCGGGCCAGTAACCCGGTAATCCAGCAGTCAATACAAAACCTGTGGGAGCTGGCAAGCCAGACTCCCACAGGTTTTTTTGTCTTTGATGCTTGAAAAACCGTAGTTCACGCAGACAGAAGAACCTGTTGGAGCCGGCTTGCCAGCGATAACGGGGTGTCAGTCGACATCAATGTTCGCTGTGCCGACGTCATCGCTGGCAAGTCAGCTCCCACAGGGTTTTGCCGTGTTTGTGGCGAACGTGAATGAACGCCTTTTCATGACAGTTTTGTTTCAATCCCCACTTTGGCTGTGCAATGCTGGCGCACAGACCGTTAGCCAACTACAGCTTAAGTATCAGAACGTAGAAACCGCGCGGCACCGTCAACTTGCTCCTCTGGAGCGCTGCTATTTCAGGGGGTTTGCATGCTCACCCTGCTCAATCTGCTTTCCGCCGTCGCCCTGCTGATCTGGGGCACGCACATCGTTCGAACCGGCATCCTGCGGGTGTACGGCACCCAGTTGCGCCATGTGATTGGCCAGAACATGTCGAAAAAATGGCTGGCCTTTGTCGCCGGTATCGTCGTGACCGCGATGGTGCAGAGCAGCAACGCCACCGCCATGCTCGTCACCTCTTTTGTCGGCCAGGGCCTCATGGCGCTGACCCCGGCGCTGGCGACCATGCTCGGCGCCGACGTCGGTACGGCGTTGATGGCCCGGGTGCTGACCTTCGACCTGTCTTGGCTGTCGCCGCTGCTGATTTTTGTCGGGGTGATTTTCTTTCTGTCGCGCAAACAGACGCGGCTCGGGCAAATGGGTCGCGTATCCATCGGTCTGGGGCTGATTATTCTTGCGCTGCAATTGATCGTCGAGGCCGCTGCGCCGATCACCCATGCGCAAGGGGTGAAGGTGATTTTTGCCTCGCTGACTGGCGATATCCTTCTCGACGCCTTGGTCGGCGCGCTGTTCGCGATGATTTCCTATTCCAGCCTCGCCGCCGTACTGCTCACCGCCACACTGGCCGGGGCGGCGGTGATCAGTCTGCCGGTGGCGATCGGTCTGGTGATCGGCGCCAACATCGGCAGCGGCATTCTCGCGTTCATGAGCACCAGCATGCAGAACGCGGCGGGCCGGCAAGTGGCGCTGGGCAGTTTGTTGTACAAACTGATCGGCCTGCTGCTGATCATCCCGGTGCTTGATCCGCTGGTGCACTGGATCGACAGCCTCGATTTCAGCCCGCAGGAAATGGTCATCGGCTTCCATCTGCTCTACAACACCGCGCGTTGCCTGATTCTGCTGCCGAGTGTCGGTCCGATGGCGCGGCTATGTGCCTGGCTGCTGCCTGAACGGCCGGAGGTCAACGGCACCGCCAAACCGCGTCATCTCGACGCGACCGCACTGGTCACGCCAAGCCTTGCGCTGGCCAACGCCGCACGGGAAACCCTGCGCATGGGCGATCTGCTCGACAACATGCTCGATGCCACTCTCGATGTGTTGCGCGGCAAGCAGACCGCCGTCACTCAGGAGGTGCGCAGGCTGACCGACGACATCGAAGCGCTGTACAGCGCAATCAAGCTGTATCTGGCGCAGATGCCCCGCGAGGATCTCGGCGAGCGGGACAGTCGACGCTGGGCCGAGATCATCGAGTTGGCGATCAACCTGAAACTGTCCAGCGATGTCATCGAACGCATGCTACGCAAGATCCAGCAGCAGAAGACTTCGCAACGTCGTTCGTTTTCCGAAGAGGGCCTGGAGGATCTGGCCGTGCTGCATCAGCAGCTCATTGCCAACCTGCGGTTGGGGCTGTCGGTGTTTCTCAGTGGCGACCGGGAAAGTGCCCGGCAGTTGTTGCGCGAAAAACGTCGTTTCCGCGCACAGGAACGCCGTTTGGCCCATGCGCATGTCAGCCGATTGCAGCGCAAGATCGTGCAGAGTATTGAAACCAGTTCGCTGCATCTGGAGTTGATTGCGGACATGCGCCGGCTCAATTCGCTGTTCTGCGGCAGTGCGTATGTGGTGCTGGAAACGGCGGATACCGGCGCGCTGGCGGCGGATGATATGAGCGACATTACGCATTCGCCTTGAACGTCTGCGGTTGTGGTCAGTCAGTAACTTTGATTCAGCTTTCAGGCCCTCCTCGCTAGCAGGCTAGCTCCCACAGGGGAATGCATTTCAAATGTGGGAGCTAGCCTGCTAGCGAAAGCGATCTGACTGACGACACGGATCTCCAAATCAGCCGTATGGAAGCCTGTTATGCGTTGCCTGTTGTTCGCCTGTCTGTTGCTCGGTTCTCTACCCTCCTTCGCCCTGGATCGTTTTCAGGTCGAAGGCTATGCGTTGCCCAACGGTTTGCAGTTGATGCTCAAGCCCGGCACCGAGCGTGGGCATGTGGCGATCCGCCTGGTGGTCGGCGTCGGTCTCGATGATTTTGACTGCGACGAAAAAGAGCTGCCGCACCTGCTCGAACACCTGCTGTTTAGCGGCATTGACGCCACTGGCGAAGGTGGTCTCGAAGAACGCATGCAGGCCCTGGGCGGCGAATGGAACGCCTTTACCAGCAATGCCGACACCACCTTCGTCATCGAAGCCCCGGCCAAGAACCAGCGCAAGGTGCTCGACCTGCTGCTGGCTCTGCTGACCCAGACCCGCATTGACGACAACGCGATCAACGCCGCCAAACGCGTGGTCGAGCGTGAAGACGGCGGCCATTACACGCGCCTGCAACGTTTTCTTGATCGTCAGGATCTGGGCCACACCGCGAGCAATCAATTGGCCGTCGAACTGGGCCTGAAATGCCCGCAACGCGCCGAAGTCGATCATCTGACCCAAGAGCAGTTAGAGAAGGTGCGCCAGGCCTGGTACGCGCCGAACAACATGACCCTGATCATCGTCGGCGAACTCGACAAACTGCTGCCGGCTTATCTGGAACGCACGTGGGGCGCCCTCGAACCGGTCGAACCCAGCGAGCACCGTCCGCTGCCGGACATCAGCACCAGCGCCGCCCACGAGCGCACCCTCACCCGCGGCTTCATGGGTGACGGCGCCAAGTTGCACTGGTTGGTGCCGGAGCCGGTGCTGGACGATCAGTACGACCAGACCTTCGATATCCTCAAGGATTACCTCGACTGGGCGCTGTACCGGCAGATTCGCCTGAACCACGGTTTGTCCTACGGGCCGTGGGCCGAACGCGAAGTGTTCGGCGGCGTCGGCTTCATGAGCCTCAACGCTGACCTGGATCGCGATGACGTCGACGAAGCCATTCAGGTCCTGGAAGACCTCAAGGCGGACTTGCTGAAAAACGGTCTCGACCCTGACACCTTCGCCCGGATCAAACAGGCCGCCATCGCCCATCAGGCCTGGGCGGTACAAGGCAACAGTGCGATGGCCGATTATTACTGGAGCGCGCTGAGCGATTATCAGGACGGCCGCTTCGCCAACCCTGCGCGGGACCTGCAAGGCGTGACGCTGGAAACGGCGAACAAGGCGATGCGTGAGTTGATGTTGCAACCGGGGTATCTGCGGATCGAGAAGCCGCTGATCAGTGATGATCAGGTGCTGTGGGTAGCTGCAGGTGGAGTGGGTCTGGTGCTGCTGATGTTGATTGGCTGGCGCTTGCATCGTAAGCGCGCGTGAAGATCAAAAGATCGCAGTCAATGCACCGAATAACTGACTGCCAACCTCGCCACGTGGCCCGGTGGGCGCTACTCTGTCGAGGTTTTTTCCCCTATCGTTGTGAACCGCCAAAATGTCCAGACTGACCCTCCTTATCCAGCGCATTATCGAGCTGATGAAGCGTTACCCCGGGGTCATTGCGCTGGGTGGTTTCATCTCGGGGGTCGGCAGTTTCATGCTGGTCGATCGCCAGCAGGGACTGGCGAGCTGGATCACGGTGATCATGCTGCTCAGCTGGATCTGGCTGATGTTGGAAAACACCCTCACCGGCCTCTTCACGCGGGTGTTCAAACGGGAAATTCCTCAACCGCTGCTGCGTTATGCGACGCAGATGATCCATCAGGAAAGCCTGTTTTTTGTCCTGCCGTTCTTTTTCATCACCACGACGTGGAACAGCAGCCAACTGATCTTTACCGGCCTGCTCAGCGTCGCCGCGCTGATCTCCATCGTCGACCCGCTCTATTACAAATGGCTGGCGCCACGGCGCTGGGCGTTTCTCGCGTTGCACACCCTGACCCTGTTCGCCGCCCTGCTCACGGCGTTGCCGGTGATCATGCACCTGACCACCTCGCAAAGTTTCAAATGGGCGCTGGGGATTGCCGTGCTGCTGTCGTTCCCGAGCCTGGCGTCGATCTTCCCGATCCGCACCGTACGCAACGCGCTGGCGATTCTGTGCATCACCGTGGGCATCGGTGGCGTCGGCTGGGCATTGCGTTCGTGGGTGCCGCCGGCGACGCTATGGATGACCGATGTGGCAATCAGCACGCAAATGCAGGATCGCACCCCTGGCGCCAGTCTCGATAAGGTCAGCGCCGAGCAGATCCGCAACGGCGGCCTCTACGCCTACACCGCGATCAATGCACCGCGCGGGCTCGATGAGCGGATTTATCACGTCTGGCAGTTCAACGGCAAAGAGGTCGATCGCATCGCCCTCGACATCCACGGCGGGCGCAAGGAAGGCTACCGGGCGTGGACGCACAAACAGAATTTCCCCGGCAACCCGGCGGGCAAATGGCAAGTGCGGGTGTTGACCGAGGATGGCCAACTGATCGGTGTGCTGCGCTTTGAAATCACCGACAGCACACCGGTCAAAGAAAAGTAATCCGGTTCGTGCTATTACGTTAGTTCGCTTAGAAGCCGAACAAGCACGGAGCTTATGACCAGCAGCTCGATGACAGGCAGCGCCCAATTGGACACGTCCAACACCCCTGCCCGCCTGCGGATCAGCGGAGACTGGACGCTTGCCCATTACACCGAGCTCAAACATCTGAGCGAAACCCTGCGCGGCCAGTACGACACCGACACGCCCATCGACCTCAATGGCCTCGGCGCCCTCGACACTGCTGGCGCGTCATTGCTGGTGGAACTGCTCGGTTCCGAGCGCCTCGGCAAGTCCGCCGAACATCCCGATTGCACAATCTCCAGCGCCGACCGCGCGCTGCTGCAGACCGTGTATCAGTCGTTGACCGATTTCTGCGTGCCGATCAAGGAACCGGAAATCAGCGTCAGCGTGCAATTGCTGACGCGCATCGGCCGCGCCGTCGACACGGTCTGGCAAGACACCCTGCAACTGCTCGGCTTCGTCGGCCTGATTCTGGAAACCATCGCTCGTGGCCTGTTTCGGCCCAAGCGCTGGCGTATCACGCCGATGATCGCGCACATCGAACAGACCGGTCTCGACGCCGCGCCGATCGTGGCGTTGCTGACCTTTCTGGTGGGGGCTGTGGTGGCGTTTCTCGGCGCGACGGTGCTGGCCAGTTTTGGCGCGAGCATCTTCACCGTCGATCTGGTGGGTTTTGCCTTCCTGCGTGAGTTCGGTGTTTTGCTCACCGCGATCCTGATGGCCGGGCGCACCGCCAGTGCGTTCACCGCGCAAATCGGGTCGATGAAGGCCAACGAGGAAATCGACGCGATTCGCACCCTCGGCCTTGACCCGATGGAGCTGCTGGTGGTGCCGCGCGTGCTGGCGTTGCTGGTGGCGCTGCCGCTGCTGACCTTTCTGGCGATGATCTGCGGAATCATCGGCGGTGCCGTGGTCTGCGCGGTGTCGCTGGATATCTCGCCGGCGATGTTCCTCTCGCTGCTGCAAAGCGACATCGGCGTTCAGCATTTTCTGGTCGGCCTGGTGAAGGCGCCGATCTTCGCGTTTCTGATTGCGGCGATTGGCTGCCTGGAAGGCTTCAAGGTCAGTGGCAGCGCCGAATCGGTCGGCGCACACACCACGTCGAGTGTGGTGCAGTCGATTTTCGTGGTGATCGTGCTCGACGCGGTGGCTGCGCTGTTCTTCATGGAGATGGGCTGGTGAGTCGTCTACCCCGTGCGCCCTCGGAGGCGGTGATTGAAGTCCGTAACCTGTGCAACCGCTTCGGTACGCAGAGCGTGCACGAGAACCTCGATCTGGATTTGTACAAAGGCGAAATTCTCGCCGTGGTCGGCGGCTCCGGCAGCGGCAAATCGGTACTGCTGCGCAGCATTGTCGGCCTGCGCCGGCCCAGCGAGGGCATCGTCAAAGTGTTCGGCCAGAATCTGCCGAGCCTGGCGGAGCATGAGCGCTCGTTGATCGAACGACGTTTTGGCGTGCTGTTTCAGAAAGGTGCGCTGTTCTCTTCGCTCACCGTGACCGAAAACGTCGCCCTGCCGCTGATCGAACACGCGGGCCTGAGCCGCGAAGACGCCGAGCATCTGGCCGCCGTCAAACTGGCGCTGGCCGGGTTACCGCTGTCGGCGGCAGACAAATACCCGGCGTCGCTGTCCGGCGGCATGATCAAGCGCGCCGCTCTGGCCCGGGCCTTGGCGCTGGATCCGGACATTCTTTTTCTCGACGAGCCCACCGCCGGTCTCGATCCGATTGGCGCTGCGGCGTTCGATCAGTTGATCCTGACCCTGCGTGATGCGTTGGGTCTGAGTGTGTTTCTGGTGACCCACGACCTCGACACGCTCTACACCATCACCGACCGCGTGGCGGTGCTGGCGCAGAAGAAAGTGCTGGTGGCCGATGCCATCGACGTGGTCTCGGAAACCGATGACGCGTGGATTCACGAATATTTCCACGGCCCGCGCGGCCGCTCGGCGCTGGACGCCGCCAAACTGCTCAACGAGGTCTGACATGGAAACCCGAGCGCATCATGTGTTGATTGGCCTGTGCACCGTGCTGGTGGTGGCCGGCGCCCTGCTCTTCGGCCTGTTCCTGGCCAAATCCAGCGTCGACACCGAGTTCAAGGATTACGAGGTGGTGTTCAACGAGGCGGTCAGTGGCCTGTCCAAGGGCAGTTCGGTGCAGTACAGCGGGATCAAGGTCGGCGACGTGGTCAGCCTGCGCCTCGATCCGCAGGACCCACGGCGGGTGCTGGCGCGGATCCGTCTCGGCGGCGACACGCCGGTGAAGGAAGACACCCAGGCCAAACTGGCGCTGACCGGGATCACTGGCACGTCGATCATCCAGCTCAGCGGCGGCACGCCGCAGAGCCCGACCCTCAAGGGGCATGACGGCAAGCTCCCGGTGATCATCGCGTCGCCCTCGCCTATCTCGCGGTTGCTCAATGACAGCAACGACTTGATGAGCGGCATCAGTGCCCTGCTGCACAATGCTAATCAGATGTTCTCCGAGGATAACGTCGAACGCGTCAGCAGGACCCTCGCCCATCTCGAACAGACCACCGGCACCATCAACGATCAGCGCGGCGACATTCGCCAGGCCATGCAGCAACTGGCGAGCGTCGGCAAACAGGCCGGCAGCATGCTCGAACAGACCTCGGCGTTGATGCGTAACGCCAACGGCCTGCTCAACGATCAGGGCAAACAGGCGCTGGGCAGCGCCGAGCAGGCAATGAAGTCGCTGGAAGACAGCAGCGTCACCATCAATGCGTTGCTGAACAAGAACCAGAACTCCCTCGACAGCGGCATGCAGGGCCTCAACGGCCTGGCGCCGGCGATCCGCGAACTGCGCGAAACCCTGTCTTCGCTGCGGGCCATTTCCCAACGTCTGGAGGCCAACCCCAGCGGTTACCTGCTGGGCAGTGACAAGAACAAGGAGTTCACGCCATGAAGCTGACCCGCCTCGCCCTCCTCGCCACTGGCCTTACGCTGATCAGCGCGTGCACGATCTTCCCCGAATCCGAGCCGCTGGACGTCTACCGCTTGCCGGCAGCACAGGCGCCCGCCTCGCGCGGTTCGGCGGCGACACAGCAGTGGTCGCTGCGCTTGAACAAGTTGCAGGCCAGCGAAGTGTTGAACCGGCCGACCATCGCAGTGATCCCGCAGGGTGACGTGATCAGCAGCTACAAGGCTTCGCGCTGGAGCGATCCGGCGCCGGTATTGCTGCGCAATCGGCTACTCGATGGTTTTCAGCGCGATGGCCGGGTGACGTTGCTGAGCACCGATGACAGCAACTTTCAGGCGGATCTGGAGCTGGGCGGGAATTTGCAGGCGTTTCAGACCGAGTATCAGGGCACCCAGGCCAGCGTCGTCGTGCGCCTCGATGCGTTACTGGTGCGCGGCTATGACCAGCGAATCCTGGCCAGTCGCCGGTTTGAAGAACGTCAGCCGCTGAGCGATGTGCAAGTGCCGGCGGTGGTCGCCGGGTTTGGCCAGGCCAGTGATCGTCTCACCGCCAAAGTCGTCGCGTGGGCCGTGGACCAAGGTCAGAAACTGGCCCCCCAAAGACCCTGAGCTCGACACAATCCCTGTGGGAGCGGTGGCGGTGAGTCAGTCACCAGAGGTTCTGGATGTGCTGCCCTCATCACTGGCAAGCCAGCGCCCACAGGGGTCTCTATCAGCCGAAGAACCAGTAGCACACGGTGATGGCGCCGATCACGCCGGCCAGTTCCGCCAACAGCGCGCAACCCACGGCATGCCTTGCGCGCTGAATCCCCACCGCACCGAAATACACCGCCAGCACATAGAACGTCGTCTCGGTACTGCCCTGCACCGTCGCCGCGACGAGCGCCGGGAAGCTGTCCACGCCGGAGGTCTGCATTGTCTCGATCAGCATCGCCCGCGCAGCGCTGCCGGAGAACGGTTTGACCATCGCTGTGGGCAGCGCATCAACGAAGCGCGTGTCCCAACCGGCCCATTCGACCAAATGGCGAATCCCGTCGAGACCAAAATCCAGCGCCCCGGATGCGCGCAATACGCCAACGGCGCAGAGCATTGCGACCAGATACGGCAGCAGGTTCTTGGCAACGTCGAAGCCTTCCTTCGCGCCTTCAACGAACGCCTCGTAAACCTTCACTTTGCGTAAAGCACCGATCACCAGAAACAGCATGATCAGCCCGAACAACGTGAGATTGCCGAGGATCGACGAAAGCCCCGCCAACGCCGTGGCCGACATTGTCCCCAGCAGTGCCATGAACGCGCCGAGGATCAGCGCGCCGGGAATCAGATACGCCAGCACCACCGGGTCCCAGATCCGCAGGCGCTGCATGAAGGCTACCGACAGGAAGCCGACGATGGTCGAGCAACTGGTCGCCAGCAGAATCGGCAGGAACACCAGGGTCGGATCCGGCGCGCCTTGCTGGGCGCGGTACATGAAGATCGTCACCGGCAGCAGGGTCAGGGAGGAAGCGTTGAGCACCAGGAAAAGGATTTGCGCGTTGCTGGCGATGGTCGCGCTGGGGTTGAGTTCCTGCAACGCCTTCATGGCCTTGAGGCCGATCGGCGTGGCGGCGTTGTCCAGACCCAGACCGTTGGCGGCGAAGTTCAGGGTGATCAGGCCGAGGGCCGGGTGGCCGGGCGGAACCTCAGGCATCAGGCGCAGAAACAACGGCCCCAACACCTTGGCCAGCCAGTCGACGATCCCGGCCTTTTCGGCAATGCGCAGGAAACCCAGCCACAGGGTGAGCGTGCCGAACAGCAGCACCATGACCTCGACCGAGAGCTTGGCCATGGCAAAAATGCTTTCCACCATCGCCGCAAAAATCCCGGCATTACCGCCGACCAGCCACTGCACCAGCGCCGACACGGCTGCCACGATGAAGAAGCCAAGCCACAGGCCATTAAGCATCAGTCAAATCCCCCGGAAGATGCGGCGAATGATAACGGGGTCGCCAGAAACGACAAACCCCGGATTTCTCCGGGGTTTGTTTATAACGGCTGGCGGTGATCCCTGTGGGAGCGGGCTTGCCCGCGATGGCGGTGTGTCAGTCAACAAAGATGTTGAATGTGCTGGCCTCATCGCTGGCAAGCCAGCTCCCACAGGGTCTTGGATTACTGCTTGGAAATCTCGCCGGCCGGCAGTTTTTCCTTGCTGCGCCAGTGCGGCAGGGAGTTCCAGTAGCGCTCGCCCTTGGCGTCGTCGTACATGCCTTCCCAGCGGGAGATAACCAGCACGGCCAGAGCGTTGCCGATCACGTTCAGCGCGGTACGGGCCATGTCCATGATGCGGTCGACACCGGCGATGAACGCCAGGCCTTCGAGCGGAATACCAACGCTGCCCAAGGTCGCCAGCAGCACCACGAAGGACACGCCCGGTACGCCGGCGATGCCTTTGGAGGTGACCATCAGAGTCAGCACCAACAGCAGTTGCTGGCTGATCGACAAATCGATGCCGTACAGCTGGGCAATGAAGATCGCGGCAATGGACTGGTACAGGGTCGAACCGTCGAGGTTGAACGAGTAACCGGTCGGTACCACGAAACTGCAGATGGCTTTCGGCGCGCCGTAGGCTTCCATCTTCTCGATCACGCGCGGGAGCACAGTTTCCGAGGAGGCGGTGGAGTAAGCCAGTACCAGTTCATCCTTGAAGATGCGCATCAGCTTCAACACCGAGAAGCCAAACAGCTTGGCGATCAGGCCCAGCACCACAAAGGCGAAGAAGGCGATGGCGACGTAAACCAGGATCACCAGTTTGGCCAACGGTACGAGGGAAGCGAAGCCGAAGTTGGCCACGGTCACCGCGATCAGTGCGAATACGCCGATCGGGGCGTAGTTCATGATCATGTGGGTGACTTTGAACATGCTTTCCGAGACGCCCTGGAACATCTTCACCAGCGGCTCGCGCAGGTCCGACTGCAGGCTCGACAGACCGAGACCGAACAGCACGGAGAAGAAGATGATCGGCAGCATTTCGCCGCGGGCCATGGCCGCAAAGATGTTCGACGGGATCAGGTTGAGGATGGTCTCGATGAACGCGTGTTCATGCTGTACTTCGGCAGCAGTCGCCTGGTACTTGGAAATGTCCACCGTACCCAAGGTGCTCATGTCGATGCCGGTACCCGGATGGAACAGGTTGGCCAGCACCAGACCGACGACGATGGCGATGGTGGTAACGATTTCGAAATAGATGATCGTCTTCAGTCCGATACGCCCGAGTTTCTTGGCGTCGCCCACGCCGGCGATGCCAACGATCAGGGAAGAGATGACAATCGGGATCACGATCATCTTGATCAGACGGATAAAGATATCGCCTGCCGGTTGCAGGACGTTGCTGATCCACCAGGCCTTCTCGGCACTGAAATGGTTGAGCAACGCGCCGATTGCAATCCCCAGAACCAGACCGATGAGGATCTGCCAGGCGAGGCTAATTCTTGCCTTCTTCATTATCTTTACCCTTACTTGCGTTTGACTCAGGCACATGCAGGAACTGGAACGCTCTTTAGCGGAAAAGTCTGTGCATCTGCCTCCGTATAAGGTGCCCCGAAGCGCGTATTGACGGCTCTTCGGCAGGCGAAAAAAGGCGCAACTATTCCGATGCAAGGTTGCGCCGTCTAATGCCGTAAACGCCTACCCTATGCCGAATCGGCATGAGCTTTTTTAAATGAAACTGGCGTCCCAACCGGTTCGATTGTGACATTTCGGCCGGCATAAGTGCCGTGAACCGGCCATCGCAGCGTAAATTGATTATTTTTTGAGCGAGGAATTTCGACGGAAATTTCAGGAAAAAGCCTACATATCGAGACCCGAAGTCCGACTGTTTAAAAGGTCTCTTTCTCGATATACGGTCGCCAGGAAACACCGCGTAATGTTTTCGCGCGCAGTGTGGGCGATAAAAAGAAGGGGCTGAACGCTCTGGATCAACGTTTTGCTTGAATGAAAGCTTGGCGCAAGCCCGTCGAACCCCTTTGGATTGACGAACTTGCGGCAGCTTTTACCCTGACCCGGCCCTTGCGCAGGCACTCCCTGTACCCGTAGGTCACTCCGACTCTGTAGCAGTCAGAACGTCCCGGCCCCCTGGTCATGCGCCGACCTTCATCGGGTGGGCGCAATAGAGGGCAGCGCAGGCGCTGCCCTCATGTTCAAACTCAGTACCACTTCGGATCTTTTTTCAATGTTTCCATCAACAGATCCTGCATGCCCTGATCAGGCTTGCCGAAGAACCTGTAAGTGGCATGTCGCGTTGGCGACTTGTCGGACGGCAGACCTTCGGGCACATCAACCAGCATGCCGTAGGCATCGTCCTTGTCGAAGCTGAACGCAACGATCAAGCGGTGATTGAGGCACTTGTCTGCATTTTCGCAGAGCGGGCCAACAAGGTATTTGTCGCCATCTTCTTCCACGGCATTCATCTGCTGTTCGGAAGTGCCGGACAGGTTCATCACCCATTCCGGCAGGCGTTCTTCCTTCTTCACCACGCCTTGCCAGGTTTCCCTGTACTGCGAGTCTGAACTCAACAGTTCGTTGACCCGCGCCTGGCCGTCGTTGGCCGCCATCGCCATGGCACTACCGCCCAGAATCAGGGCGGCTGCCAGTGTCTTCGAAACGCTCATCGTCAACCTCGGCCGCGACGGCCCATGAAGAACGACACAACGAACATCACCAGGAACACGACGAAGAGAATCTTGGCGATACCCGTGGCGGTGCCCGCGATACCACCGAAGCCCAGTACCGCAGCGATGATGGCAATGATCAAGAATGTGATTGCCCAACTCAACATGGTGATTCTCCTTACTTCTCTATTTAGGGATGTTGCGTGTTCAGGCGCATCGCGCCCGAATCCGGTTAATTCAATTAAAAGACCCAGCGCTCTTCACGCGGCAGCTGATCCATTGGCTGCGCCTGGTCGACGTCCATCATGCGCATCGAAGCGCTCTCGGCCGCAGTGTTGCTGACGGCACTGAAGTGCTTCTGCGTGCTGTGCTGGATCGAGATCAGCGGCTCAGGCTTCTGGCTGTTTTCCCAGCTCAGGTATTGCTGACACGCGATCAGGGTGATCAACAGCGCGAGCACGCCAAACAGACCTTGCTGGATATGCAGAGGCGAGATACGCATTTGGGCGGCACGTTGGCGAGTCATCCTGGGTTCCTCACGCTTATTCGGTTGGGGCAGTTCTGATCTGCCCGGGATGAACAAGGTATTGCAGCCTGCATGCCAGTTTTTTATCTAAAAAATAATCAATAAAATCAATAGCTTACATTGAACTGAGAAAATCCACGGGACGCATCCTGCACGATGCAGCATCTGTGGTCGTGCGCATTGCACGATTTTTTCGTAGGAGAATTCATTCTTATGGAATTGAGAGCAGGGCGCAGATGTCAGAAAAGTACGCAGGTAAATGCCTGCAAGGCAGTGATTGTTTAAAAATTCAACAAAATCAGTGGATTAGCCGTAAAGGCAGGAGAGGGCTACCCTCCTATGGCTGGCATCGTTCAGAATCAACCATGCAACTTGCCCGATTTTTCCGGGACTAACTCAAGATCAATCACTATGGAGCGTAGGAAAAATGGAATCTGCCACTGAGCAACAAGGCCGCATTCTGCTGGTGGACGATGAATCCGCCATCCTGCGAACTTTCCGCTATTGCCTCGAAGACGAAGGCTATACGGTGGCTACCGCCAACAGCGCGGCTCAGGCCGAGGCACTGCTGCAACGTCAGGTCTTCGACCTGTGCTTCCTTGATTTACGTCTGGGCGAAGACAACGGCCTCGATGTATTGGCGCAGATGCGCATTCAGGCACCGTGGATGCGGGTGGTGATCGTCACCGCTCACTCGGCGGTAGACACGGCCGTGGATGCGATCCAGGCCGGCGCCGCCGACTACCTGGTCAAACCGTGCAGCCCGGACCAATTGCGGCTGGCGACTGCCAAGCAATTGGAAGTGCGCCAACTCTCGGCGCGTCTTGAAGCGCTGGAAGGCGAAATCCGCAAGCCTAAGGACGGCCTCGATTCCCATAGCCCGGCGATGAAAGTCGTCCTGGAAACCGCGCGGCAAGTGGCGGGTACCGATGCCAACATTCTTATTCTTGGCGAATCCGGCACCGGTAAAGGTGAGTTGGCCCGAGCTATTCACGGCTGGAGCAAACGCGAGAAGAAATCCTGTGTGACCATCAACTGCCCGTCGCTGACCGCCGAGTTGATGGAAAGCGAGTTGTTCGGTCACAGTCGCGGGGCGTTTACCGGCGCCAGCGAAAGTACTTTGGGTCGAGTTAACCAGGCAGACGGCGGCACACTGTTTCTCGACGAGATCGGCGATTTTCCCCTGACGTTGCAACCCAAGTTGCTGCGCTTCATTCAGGACAAGGAATACGAGCGGGTAGGTGACCCGGTGACTCGCCGCGCCGATGTGCGGATTCTGGCGGCGACCAACCTCAACCTCGAAGACATGGTGCGCGATGGTCGCTTCCGTGAAGACTTGCTGTATCGCCTCAACGTCATCACCTTGCACCTGCCACCGCTGCGCGAGCGGGCCGAGGACATTCTGACGCTGGCCGATCGCTTCCTCGCGCGCTTCGTCAAAGAGTACGCACGCCCGGCGCGCGGTTTCAGTGACGAGGCCCGTGAAGCGCTGCTCGGCTACCGTTGGCCAGGCAACATTCGCGAGCTGCGCAACGTGGTCGAGCGGGCGAGCATCATCTGCCCGCAGGAACGGGTGGAGATCACTCACCTGGGCATGGCTGAGCAACCGGCCAACAATGCGCCACGCGTCGGTGCCGCGCTGAGCCTGGACGAGTTGGAGAAAGCCCACATCGGCGCAGTACTCGCCACCGCCGGTACTCTGGATCAAGCCGCGAAAACCCTGGGCATCGACGCCTCGACGCTGTATCGCAAGCGCAAGCAGTACAACCTGTGAGTGCCCGACGATGAAACTGGCGATGAAGTTGCGGACCCGGTTGTTCCTCAGCATTTCCGCGCTCATCACCGTGGCCCTGCTTGGGCTGTTGCTCGGGCTGGTCAGCGTGATGCAGATGGCCGGCACTCAGGAAACATTGATCCGCAACAACTTTGTCACCCTCGACCTGGGGCTGAAACTGCGCCAGACCCTCGGCGATCAGCTGATCATGATGCTTGCCGAGAAGCCTGACCCGGAGGCGTTCGAAGCGTCCAAACAACATTATTTCCAGTTGCTTGACGAAGGCATTGCTCAGGAGGAGAAGGGTGATGGCCGTCATTACGGGTTCTCGCAGGCCAAATCCGATTACCTGAAGTTTCTCCAGGTGTTTGATCAGTCCCGTGACCCGGGTTCAGCCCTGAGTGGCAACAGTGACCTTCGTGAGCGTTTCAATACCTTGCGAAATGGCTTGATCGCCGAGCACAAGCACGCGCTCGACAACATTAATTCTGTACAGCACGCGGCCCGCGACCGGGCGTTGCTGATTGCGAGCCTGCTCGGGTTGGTCGGGCTGGCGGTGTTGATCATCGGGTTCATTACCGCGCACGGGATTTCCCGGCGCTTTGGTGCGCCCATCGAGGCGCTGGCCAAAGCGGCCGATAACATCGGCCAGGGCAATTTCGAAGTGACGCTGCCGATCTCCTCGGCGATGGAAGTGAATTTGCTCTCGCGCCGGTTCGGGCTGATGGCTGAGGCGCTGCGCGAGCATCAGGCCACTAACGTTGATGAGCTACTGGCCGGTCAGCAACGCTTGCAGGCGGTGCTCGACAGCATCGACGACGGCTTGTTGATGATCGACCGCCAAGGCCATCTCGAGCACCTCAACCCGGTCGCCCAGCGCCAATTGGGCTGGGACGACGACCGTCTCGGCCAGGGCTTGGGCAGCGCACTTGAGCGGCCGGAACTGGATGAGCAGCTGCAACTGGTGTTGCGCGGCGGCACGCTGGAGCGGGCGCCGGAAGATTTGAGTATCGAGGTCGATGGCGAGTCGCGCCTGCTGACTTATAGCCTGACCCCGGTCAGCCACACTCAAGGTCACATTCTTGGCGCGGTGATGGTGTTGCACGATGTCACCGAGCAAAGAGCCTTTGAGCGGGTGCGCAGCGAGTTTGTGCTGCGCGCGTCCCATGAACTGCGAACGCCGGTCACCGGCATGCACATGGCGTTCGGGCTGTTCCGCGAGCGGGCGAAGTTTGCGCCGGAATCTCGCGAGGCCGACCTGCTCGACACCGTCAACGAAGAAATGCAGCGCCTGATGCAATTGATCAATGACTTGCTCAACTTCTCGCGCTACCAGAATGGCTTGCAGAAACTGACGCTCGCGCCGTGTTCCATCGAAGATTTGCTGGCGCAGGCGCAATTACGCTTTGCCGATTTGGCGGCGGAAAAAGGCATCGATTTGACTGTGGAAGTACAAGGACCATTGCCGCGCTTGCAGGCTGACCAGGCGCAGCTTGATCGGGTGCTCGACAACCTTATCGATAACGCCTTGCGTCATACCGCCCGGGACGGCCAGATCCGTTTGCAGGCACGTCGCCATGGCGAGCGGGTGATCATCAGCGTCGAAGATAATGGCGAAGGCATTGCCTACGGCCAGCAAGGACGGATCTTCGAGCCGTTCGTTCAGGTCGGGCGCAAGAAGGGCGGGGCCGGGCTCGGTCTGGCGCTGTGCAAGGAGATTGTTCAGTTGCATGGTGGACGGATGGGCGTTTATTCGCGGCCGGGGCAGGGCACGCAGTTTTATATGGCTTTGGCGGTTTAGGCTTCGTCATCCATCCGGCGCCCTGCAATTCGCCGTCCGCGGGTGATCAGTTCGATGAACTGCACTGCACTCAGGGCATGGGCGAACAGCCAGCCCTGACCGAACTTCACGCCTTCGCTGCTGAGCAGTTCGGCTTGCGATTCCAGCTCGATCCCTTCGGCAATCACCTTAAGATCCAGGGCCTGCGCCATGTGAATGATGTGCGGAGCGACGCCGCTGCTGGCGGCGTCATGGCCGAGCGCGTCGATGAACGCCTTGTCGATTTTCAGGCAATCCACCGGCAGGGTTTGCAGGTAGGCGAGGCTGCAATAGCCGGTGCCGAAATCGTCGATCAGCACTTGATGGCCCAGATCGCGCAGCGCTTGCAGGTTATCCCGGGCGACCACCACATCAATCAAGCCGCGCTCGGTGACTTCGAAGGCAATCTGCTTGGCTGCCACTCTGTGCAGGGCCAGCAGCCGCGCCATGACCGGGCCGATGCGCGGCACCATCACGTCGCATGCGGCAAGGTTGACTGAGATATACAGCTGCGGATTGGCGCGCAACACTGGCCCCAATTGCTCCAGTAGGCGCTGAAGGACAAAGTCGGTCATCTGGCGAATCTGCCCGGTATTTTCCGCCATCGGGATAAACAGGTCCGGGCTGGTCAATGTGCCGTCCGGACGGCGCCAACGCAGCAAGGCTTCAGCGCCGACGCAGTTGCGGCTGTCGAGGTCGAAGATCGGTTGATAGAGCACTTGCAGTTCGCCGCGGCGGATGGCGCCGTGCAGTTCGGCATCCAGTGACTGGCGCTGGCGCACCAGCAAAAATATGCAGAACCCCACGACAGCGCCCAGCACCAGGCAGGCCGGGACTATCCACCACCAGATGGTGGGGATCTGCATGCCGGTGCGCGGCGTGATCAGCACCAACTGATATTCCGGGTTGTCGGTGGGCATGCGGTAGATCAACCGATTCTGGGTGACTTGCAGGGCGTCGCGGCTTTTTGGCGGCCAGGGTTCCGCTGGTGGCCATGTCTGCGCAGTGCCGAGCACCGGAATGGCGCGGGAGCCGTGGTCCAGCACCACCAGCAGGCTGCTGCCGGGCGACAGGTCGACCATGTCGGTCAAATGCCCGCGTGATGTAGCCACCCGAAAATTGCCGCGCCCCAGCATCAATGCTGCGCGGTTTTCGTCGGGTTCGGTTGTGGTGTTCAGCCAGTAGCTGTAGGTCGGGCCTTTGATGTCCGGCGCGCGGTTAACCGACAGACCCTCTTCGCGCGGACGATTGGAGCAGACTCGCGAGGCGTCCATATAAGCCGCTTCATAGACGAAGCGATAGTTGAAGGTGACTTGCCGCAGCGTGGCGATCATCTCGTCGTCACAACTGCGCAACGGCTGGGCTTCGAGGTCGTCGAGGCTTTCGCGTAGTTGTCCGAACAACTGCTCGAGCCGGGCGAGAAAGCGCTCGCCCTGAGCGTTCATTATCTGGCTTTCACTTTGTTCGACCTGGCGCATCGCCACGAACATCGCGCCGCTGAATAACAGGCCTGCACTGAGGACGGCCGCGATCATCGCCAAAAACCCTGGGCGATAAAACCAGCTACGCAGCGTCGCTCGGGTAGCAACCATCATGGAATATCCGAAGAATTACCAATGAGTTATAGCTGCTGATTGGAAGTTCGCCCTGACCGTCGGGCGGGCGTCATTATTTTGTCTGATTTAGAACCAGCAGCAACGCCGCCGTTTGCGCGTCCGGGGTGCCGTCAAACCGCGAAGGACGGAAGTGCATCTGGAACGCGGCGAGGACGTGGCGCGTCGCGACGTCCAGCTCGCCAGTTTGCGGCGTCTCATAGCCCAGATGGGCCAACTGCGCCTGAAACCAGCTGATGCTTGGCAGCTCGCCGCTGGTGAACAACGCTTGCTGGCGCGCTACGGCCTGTTCGTTCGGCCACATGCCCAAACCTTCGGCGGCGAGACGCTTCCACGGGAACAGTGGCCCTGGATCAAGCTTGCGCAGGGGCGCGATGTCGCTATGACCGATGATGTGCTGCGGGCTGATGCCGTTGCGCTTGCTGATGTCTTTGAGCAGGACGATCAGCGCTTGAATCTGCGCTTCGCTGTAGGGATACCACAGGCGCCCGGTTGGGGTGTCTGTGAAACCAGGGTTGACGATTTCGATACCGATGGAGCTGGAGTTGAGCCAGGTGCGGCCCTGCCATTGGCTCTCACCGGCGTGCCAGGCGCGCTGGTTTTCGTCCATCAGCTTGTAGACAGTGGCGCGCTGGTCGTCACCGATCAGGTAGTGGCTGCTGACTTCACCGTGGGTCAGCAACTGCAGCGAACGCTCGAGGGAAGCCGAGGTGTAATGCACGACCACGAACTGGATACGGCTGTCGTAGTTGGCGGAAGGATGGCTGGTGTCATAACGCGGACCGCTGGCACAACCGGCCAGAACGAGTAGCGACGCGAGGAGAGCAAAAAATTTCATGGCAGAGGGCAATTACACAAGACAGTAATGCAACAGTGTAACGTACTGCCTTGGGTCCAGACGGTCAGCGAGCGGATTTAAACAAAATGGAACAAATTATCAGCCCAGCTCAACTCGATTGCGCCCGCCATTTTTAGCCCGGTATAGCGCCTGATCGGCTCTTTTAAGCACCAGATCGCTGTGTTCTCCTGGCTTGAACGATGCCAGCCCCATGGAAATCGTGATCGTCACCCGTTCACCCTTGAAATGGAACGGGCACGCTTCGATCGCTGCGCGCAGGGTTTCCAACAGTTTTGCACCGACCGCTGGCGGGGTGGCCGGCATCAGCAGAACGAACTCTTCGCCGCCGAAACGTGCGATGAAATCGGAACCGCGCAGGCGTTTGCGCAACACCGTGGCAATGATCTTCAGGACTTTGTCACCGGCCAGGTGGCCGTAGTTGTCGTTGATTCGCTTGAAGTGATCAAGGTCGAGCATTGCCAGGCTCAGTGTGTTGCCGTGCTGCTGCCATTGCTTGATCTCATGCTCGAGACGTTCGCTCCAGGCCGCGCGGTTGGGCAGGCTGGTGAGCGGATCGATAAGGGCCTTCTGGCGTTGCTCTTCAAGGTGTTCGCGGAAGCCCTGGGCTTCTTGCTCCATGTGCGCCACGCGCTCGGAGAGACCTTTGAGGCGCGTCGCGACTTCCTGTTCCCGGGCATCACGCTGCTTCTGGTGTTGATCCATGGTGCCGAGCAAGCCTTCGAGATGATTTTCCAGCACCTGCTTGAGGTCATCCAGGTCGGCAGCCTCCTGGACACTGGTCTGCAAGCCGTCGACTTGCTCCCGGATCTGCGTGTCCATCGCCCGCGCCGCCGAACTGTTGTCGGCATGGCCTTCGCTGGCGGCTTGCAAATTGCTCTGGAACGCCTCGAGGCGTTCGTTGAGTTGCTGCAGATACGCTTCGAATTCGTGCTGACCGCTGTCGGTAATCGCCAGCATCAACGTCGCCAGATCGTCGAGGATCGGGATCAGTTCGTACCAGTTCAAGCCGTGCTTGAGTCGCTCGCGCATGGCTTCGGCTTGTGGGCGATGTCGCTCGGGCAGGGTCAGGTCGTCGAGCAGGCCGATCAGCGTGTCTTCGATGTGTTTGGCCACGGAGCTGTAGGACGGCTCCGGGGAATCCGGCAGGGCGAAGAGGATGTCGTGCTCGGATTGCTCCGGATCGATCGCCGCCAGTGCTTGAGCGATGGGCGGGGGCAGGGGCAGGGTGTCGAGGAACAGCGGCTCTGGATCGCCGGGGTGGATCAATTCGTCGGGGTTGAAGGCGACGGGTAAAACAACTGGCGTCGGAGCAGGTGCTGGAGCGGTTTCGGGCTCGGGCTCGGATTCGACTGCGTCTGCTTCAGGTGCAGCTTTGATCACTTCGCTGGTCACCGTTGGCGGCACGAAGGTCGTTATTTGCGGTTCGCGCTGAGGCGCAAGCGCAGGTGTCTCGGAAATCGCGGTTGGCGCGGCGTCCTGGGTAACGGCAGCGGCCACCGGTGGCTCAGTGACTGCGGCAGGCTCTGGGGCGGGTTCGTCTGCAGGTGCAGGTGCAACTGCCGGTTGTGCCGTCGGCGCAACTTGAGCTTGCGCCGTAGGTTCCGGCGCCTCCTCGCTGTCTCGGCTGCCGAAAAGCCTTTGCAGCAACCCCGGCCGGCCAGGTTCGGCGGGTGTCTCCACCTGACTCAACGCCTTGCCCTGCAGGCCGCTGAGTTCACCCAGCAGCAGCGGCAGTTCCCTGGCCTGACCGACACGGCCATCCAGTTGTTTGGCAAATTTCTTCAGGGGCTGGGCGACTTCCCGTGGCAGCGGCAACGTTTGCAGCTGAGTCACCAGCGCGTTCAGTGCAGTGCTGACCTGATCGATCCGGGTTTCGCGACGCTGCTCGGAATCGAGCACGGCTTTTTCCAGGCGCGGCAACAGAGCGGCGAGGCCGGCGTCCATGTTGTCGGAGCGCACCACGTCGCGCATTTCTTTCATGCATTGATCAACGACGCGGTCGGTGCCCTCAGCGGCCAGCGTGCTGCGCACCAGGCCTCGGCGCAGCAGGTCGAGCCTTGCGGCCCAGCGACGTTCGAGTTTGTCCTGTTGTTCGATGCTTTTGAGGTATTTCTCTTTCCAGCGCTGGGCTTCGTCGCTCATTCAGGGGTTCCGCGAGGGGCAGGACTCAACGCGGGCAATGCATCGGCCGTGAGCGAACCCGGCAGACGAATCTCTACCGCGACCGGCAGGTGATCGGAAATCGGTTGTGCCAGCACTTCGACCTTTTCCAGGGTCAGGGTCGGGCTGAGCAAAATATGATCAAGGCAGCGCTGAGGACGCCAGCTGGGGAATGTCGCTTCCACCTGCGGGGCCAGCAGGCCGAGATCGCGTAACGGCGACTGTTGTAGCAGATCGCTGGCATGGGTGTTCATGTCGCCCATCAATATCTGATGTTTGTAGCCACCGATCAAATCACGAATATAGGCCAGTTGTAGGCTGCGCGTTCGCGCGCCAAGGGCCAAATGCATCATCACCACCACCAGCGCTTCCGGGCCTTCGCCGAAACGCAGCAGGATCGCGCCGCGACCTTTTGGGCCGGGCAGCGGATGATCCTCGATCGCCCACGGCTTGAGACGACTGAGCACGCCATTGCTGTGCTGGGCCAGTCGACCGAGGTTGCGATTGAGTTGTTGATACCAGTAGGGGAAGGCGCCGAGATGGGCCAGGTGTTCGACTTGATTGATGTAGCCCGAGCGCAGGCTGCCGCCATCGGCCTCCTGCAACGCGACCAGGTCGAAGTCGCCGAGCAGGTCGCCGATCTTCTGCAGGTTGCCTGAGCGCCCGGTGTGCGGCAGCAGGTGCTGCCAGCTGCGGGTCAGGTAATGCCGGTAACGCTCGGTGCTGATACCGACCTGAATGTTGAAACTGAGCAAGCGCAGACGATGATCCGCTGGCAGGCCCGTGGACGCCAGGTGGTGCTCGTTGACTTGCGGATCATGCAAGCCAACGATGCGTTCGGTCTTCCAGCGGCGCATGGCGGTTGCCGCGCTTAGTTGGCAGCAGCCTTGTTGGTGGCTCGCTCTTTGGCAACCAGTTGGTCAGCCAGTTTCAGCGCTTGCTCGGCACCACCGGCGGAGCCGATGTCGAAGCGATATTTGCCGTTGACGATCATGGTTGGCACGCCGGTGATTTCATACTTCTTGGCCAGTTCGCGAGCCTTTACGATCTGACCCTTGATGGCGAAAGAGTCGAAAGTGGCGAGGAACTTGTCCTTGTCCACGCCTTGAGTGGCGAGGAAGTCAGCCATGTCGTTCTTGTCGATCAGCTTCTTGTGCTGCTTCTGGATCGCTTCAAACACAGCGCTGTGAACCTTGTGTTCAACACCCATAGCTTCCAGCGTCAGGAACATCTGGCCGTGAGCGTCCCATGGGCCGCCGAACATGGCTGGAATACGCACGAAGTTGACGTCGGATGGCAGTTTTTCAACCCACGGATTGATCACTGGCTCAAAGGAGTAGCAATGCGGGCAGCCGTACCAGAACAGCTCTACCACTTCGATCTTGCCAGGCACGGCAACCGGCACCGGATTGCTCAGCTCTACATAAGGGGCGGCAGGGGCTTCAGCGGCCTGGGCAGTCACGCCGAACAGGCTGGCAGCGACGAGGGCGGCGCTGATGATCAGATTACGCATGCTTTACTCCTGGACAAATTGGGTCGCCTCGCGCGACCTGTTTTCAGACAGGCCTTGGCGGGCATGAGTTCTGTAGTGTAACGGCAGCGGCCACAAAAAAGGGCGGCCAAAGCCACCCTTTTTATACTTGCTGCGACGGATTAATCGAGCGTTAACGTTGCGCGAGATGTCCGTTGCAGCCAGGGCTCTTAGTGCAGGCCCTGAATGTAGCTGGAGACCGCGGCGATGTCTTCATCACTCAGGCGCTTGGCAATGGTCTGCATGGTCATCGTGTCACCATCGTTGGTACGGCCGCCTTCTTCCTTGCGGAAATCGGTCAGCTGTTTGGCGATGTATGAAGCGTGTTGGCCACCCAGGTGCGGGAAGCCGGCAGCAGCGTTGCCGCTGCCATTGGGCGAGTGGCAACCGGTGCAGGCTGGCAGGCCCTTGGTCAGGTTGCCACCACGGAACAGGGCTTCACCGCGCGCCACAAGCTTGGGATCGGCGGCGCCGACGCTGCCTTTCTGGCTGGCGAAGTAGGCAGCCATGTCGGCCAGATCCTGATCGCTGAGGTTGGTCAGCAGACCAGTCATTTCCAGAACTACGCGCTTGCCCGACTTGATGTCGTGTAGCTGCTTGGTCAGGTAGCGTTCACCTTGACCGGCCAGTTTTGGAAAGTTTGGCGCCATGCTGTTCCCGTCCGGGCCATGGCAGGCTCCGCATACAGCGACTTTCGCCTGACCTGCTGCGGCATCACCTGCAGCATGGGCGAAGCCAGTTATTCCCACGGTCAACAGCAGACTCACGATCAATTTGTTCATCAGCTAATCCAACTACGGCTAAGGGTTAAGAGTTATGGACCGGGCTTACTCGCTCATCCAAAGGATGATGGCTTGGTAATCCTCGGCACTGCAGTCCATGCACAAACCACGCGGCGGCATCGCCTTGAAACCCTGGGTCACGTGTTGCACCAGCGTCTCCATACCTTTCGCCAACCTCGGCGTCCAAGCTGCCTGATCGCCTCTTTCGGGCGCCATGGGTAGTTGGCCGGAATGACAGGCACTACAAACACGGTTGTACACGGCTTCCGGATCCTGTGTAGCCTGTGCGCTGCAAAGCGGCATCAAGACTCCGGCAGCCAGCAGCCATTTAAACGACCTTTTCAGGGTTGAGAGCGTTTTGCGTTCTAATGCGCAATCAAGGTCTGTCGCTCTCGTAAACTTCGTCCTTCGCTGGGACAAAGCACACACAAAATCTGCGGCATTATATACTGGCGTCACTGAAACGGAAGCGACACCGCGTTCCGCGCCCATTCCCGGCGCCGCCCACATCGGAAATCCCATGCAGCTCAAAAATCCCATCCTCGGCCTGTGCCAACAGTCCACGTTCATGCTCAGTGCCGCCAAAGTCGATCAGTGCCCCGACGACGAAGGCTTTGAAGTCGCATTTGCCGGTCGTTCCAACGCCGGCAAATCCAGCGCGCTGAACACCCTGACTCACGCCAGCCTTGCGCGTACCTCGAAAACTCCGGGTCGCACACAGCTGTTGAACTTCTTCAAGCTAGACGAAGATCGTCGTCTGGTCGACCTGCCGGGCTACGGTTATGCAAAAGTACCGATCCCGCTGAAGATGCACTGGCAGCGTCACCTTGAGGCTTACCTGGGTGGCCGCGAGAGTTTGAAGGGTTTGATTCTGATGATGGACATCCGTCATCCAATGACCGACTTCGACCTGCTGATGCTCGACTGGGCGGTTGCGGCCGGCATGCCGATGCACATTCTGCTGACCAAAGCGGACAAGCTGACCTACGGCGCAGCGAAGAACACGCTGCTCAAGGTTCAGGCGGAAATTCGTAAGGGTTGGGGTGATCTGGTGACTATCCAGCTATTCTCGGCGCCGAAACGCATGGGTCTGGAAGAGGCCTACACTGTGTTGGCGGACTGGATGGAACTGGCCGACAAAGGCGCCGAAACAACGTCTGAGTAAAAGGATTTCAAAATCGTCTGTGGTGTCTTGCGTAGCACCACATCCGATTTTTGGGCAAAAAAAGCCCCGGATTTCAGTGGGGAGGGAGAAATTCCGGGGTTTAAGTTCCGAACCGCTAGGGCGGGGTTCAGATATCTGCCAACACTTAACACAACATAGGAGCATTGAAGGGCTTCACCAGCCATTCAGTAACTCTGAGTAGTGAGCTGCAAGATTAGTTCAGATTTTTTTCAAAAAGCTTTGGAATAAGCCCAAGCGCTATTCGGACTAAGCACCTTCCAAAGGGTTTGCCGCGGCGTGAAGCCGCAGCAAAACCAGCTCAAATGGCTTAGTGCGCCTCATCCCAGTTATTGCCCACACCCACTTCGACCAGCAGCGGCACATCCAGCTTCGCCGCTTCGCTCATGTGCTGACGAATTTCGGCGCTGACCTGATCAACCAGATCCTCGCGAACCTCCAGCACCAGTTCATCGTGCACTTGCAGTATGACTCGCGCGTCCAGCCCGGATGTCGTCAGCCAGTTATCCACCGCGACCATGGCTTTCTTGATGATGTCGGCTGCCGTGCCTTGCATCGGCGCGTTGATTGCCGTGCGTTCAGCGGCAGCGCGTTCCTGCGGCTTGTTGGAGTTGATTTCCGGCAAGTACAGGCGACGGCCGAAGAACGTTTCGACATAACCCTGATCCGCAGCCTGCGCGCGGGTGCGATCCATGTACTCGCGAACGCCCGGATAACGCGCAAAGTAGGTGTCGATGTAAGCCTTGGCGGTCTTGGTGTCGACGCCAATGTCCTTGCCGAGTTTCTGTGCGCCCATGCCGTAGATCAGGCCGAAGTTGATCGCCTTGGCGCCACGGCGCTGGTCGGAAGTCACTTCGTTGAGTTCGACCTTGAACACTTCGGCAGCGGTGGCGGTGTGCACATCCAGATTGTTGCGGAAGGCGTTCATCAAGCCTTCGTCCTTGGACAGGTGGGCCATGATCCGCAGTTCGATCTGCGAATAGTCCGCCGCCAGCAGTTTGTAGCCTTTTGGCGCGACGAAGGCCTGACGGATGCGTCGGCCTTCAGCGGTACGCACCGGAATGTTCTGCAGGTTCGGATCGCTGGAGGACAGACGCCCGGTCGATGCCACGGCCTGATGGTACGAGGTGTGGACGCGCCCGGTGCGCGGGTTGATCTGCTCCGGCAGGCGATCGGTGTAGGTGCTTTTCAGCTTGCTCATGGAGCGATGCGCCATCAGCACTTTCGGCAAGCGGTGATCGTCCTCGGCCAGTTTCGCCAAGACTTCTTCGGCGGTAGACGGCTGGCCCTTGGCGGTTTTCTTCAAAACCGGCAGGCCGAGTTTTTCGTAGAGAATCACGCCGAGCTGCTTGGGCGAGCCCAGGTTGAACTCTTCCCCAGCGATTTCGAACGCTTCGCGCTCCAGCGCGACCATCTTGTTGCCCAGCTCAATGCTCTGGATACCGAGCAGCTCGGCATCGACGAATGCGCCCTGGCGTTCGATGCGCGCCAGCACCGGTACCAATGGAATCTCGATGTCGGTCAGCACGCTGGCCAGGCTTGGAATGGCGCTGAGTTTTTCGAACAGCGTCTGGTGCAAACGCAAGGTGATGTCGGCGTCTTCGGCGGCATACGGCCCGGCCTGTTCCAGCGCGATTTGGTCGAAGGTCAGTTGCTTGGCGCCTTTGCCGGCGATGTCCTGGAAACTCACGGTGGTGTGGTCCAGGTACTTCTGCGCGAGGCTGTCCATGTCGTGGCGGGTGGCGGTGGAGTTGAGCACGTAGGACTCAAGCATCGTGTCGAAGGCGACGCCGCGCACGGTGATGCCTTCGTTCTGATCGCCGCCGATGGCGCAGTTGGCCAGAATGTTCATGTCGAACTTGGCGTGTTGGCCGACCTTGAGTTTGTTCGGGTCTTCGAGAATCGGCTTGAGCGCGCGCAGTACGGTGTCGCGATCCAGTTGCTCCGGCACGCCGATGTAGGAGTGGGTCAGCGGAATGTACGCCGCTTCGTTGGCCTGCACCGCGAACGACAGACCGACAAGCTGCGCCTGCTGCGCATCGATACCCGTGGTTTCAGTGTCGAAGGCGAACAGCTTGGCGTTCTTGAGTTTTTCCAGCCAGACGTCAAAACGCGCCTGATCGAGGATGGTTTCATAAGCCGCTTCAGCCGGAGCGGCCGGGGCCTCGGCCTCTGGCGCGCTGAACAGATCGCCCGCCGGCTCAGGCGCCGCAGCGCTACTCAGCTCCAGGCGTTTGGCGTCGCGATCGAGATCGTTGATCCAGCTTTTGAATTCCAGCAGCGTGTACAGCTCGTAGAGTTTGGCCGGATCTTCGGCGCGCATCTGCAAATCGTCGAGTTCGACGTCCAGCGGCACGTCGATCTTGATGGTCGCCAGTTGATAGGAGAGGAAAGCCATCTCCTTGTGTTCTTCGAGCTTGGCCGGCAGGGTCTTGGCGCCGCGAATCGGCAGGGTCGGCACGATGTCGAGCTGCGCATACAGTTCGGTCAGGCCACCGTTGACGCCGACCAGCAGGCCGGATGCGGTTTTCGGGCCGATGCCGGGAACGCCCGGAATGTTGTCGGAAGAGTCGCCCATCAGCGCCAGATAATCGATGATCTGCTCCGGAGCGACGCCGAATTTCTCCTTCACGCCCTCCACGTCCATCGAGCTACCGGACATGGTATTGACCAAGGTAATGTGGCCATCGACCAGTTGTGCCATGTCCTTGTCGCCGGTGGAGATGATCACCGGGCGATCCGCCGCCGCACTGCTGCGGGCCAGCGTGCCGATCACATCGTCGGCCTCGACGCCTTCCACGCACAGCAGCGGGAAGCCGAGGGCGATCACGCTCTGGTGCAGGGGCTCGATCTGTACGCGCATGTCGTCGGGCATGCTCGGGCGGTTGGCCTTGTATTCGGCGTACATCTCATCGCGAAATGTGCCGCCCTTGGCGTCGAAAACCACGGCGAACGGACTGTCCGGGTACTGTTTGCGCAAACTTTTGAGCATGTTCAGCACGCCCTTGACCGCACCGGTCGGCAGACCTTTGGAGGTGGTCAAAGGAGGCAGGGCGTGGAAAGCGCGGTACAGGTAAGACGAACCGTCCACCAGGACGAGGGGGGCTTGGCTCATGAGCAGAATCAACCTTTTCGGCGGGCCCGGCGCTAGAATAGCGGGACCGTTGACGACAAAGGGACAAGGTTATCATGCGTACGTTAAATCGCTTGCTGCTGGTCGGGTTGATTGCTGCTTCACCATTGGCCGCGATGGCGGCGGATGATGCGCCGACGGGGGACCCCGAAGTTACCATTCGCACGGAAGGCGACAAGACCATTCAGGAGTATCGACAAAACGGTTTCCTGTATGCGATCAAAGTCACGCCGAAGGGCGCACCGCCCTACTTTCTTGTGCGCGCAGACGGGACGGATGCGAACTTCATTCGCTCGGATCAGCCGGATATGCTGATTCCGTCGTGGAAGATTTTCGAATGGAAGTAGTCTCTTAATTTTAATCGGCGCCGCGTTGAACGCGGCGCCCGAACTGAGCAGTTTTTAACCATGTCTGTGTTCACCCCCCTGGCTCGGCCCGAGCTGGAAACCTTTCTCGCCCCTTACGGGCTTGGCCGTCTGCTTGATTTCCAGGGGATTGCCGCCGGCAGCGAAAACACCAATTTCTTCATCAGCCTGGAGCAGGGCGAATTCGTCCTGACCCTGGTCGAACGCGGCCCGGTGCAGGAGATGCCGTTCTTCATCGACCTGCTCGACGTGCTGCACGAAGCCGATCTGCCGGTGCCGTATGCACTGCGCACCACCGACGGCGTGGCGTTGCGTGAACTCAAAGGCAAACCGGCATTGCTGCAACCGCGTCTGGCTGGCAAGCACATCAAGGTCGCCAACGCCCAGCATTGCGCGCAGGTCGGCGAGTTGCAGGCGCATCTGCACCTGGCGACCCAGGGCGAGCACATGATCAAGCGCAAGACCGATCGTGGCCTCGACTGGATGCTGGAGGAGGGCACCGGGTTGCTCTCGCACCTGAGCGATGCGCCGCGCGCATTGCTGCAAAAGGCGCTGGATGAAATCACTGCGCGCAAGGACAAGATTCTCGCGCTGCCACGGGCGAATATTCACGCTGACCTGTTTCGCGACAACGCGATGTTCGAAGGCACGCATCTGACCGGGCTGATCGACTTCTACAACGCCTGCTCGGGCCCGATGCTCTATGACGTGGCGATTGCGTTGAACGATTGGTGCTCGGACGATGATGGTCTGATCGATGGCCCGCGTGCCCGTGCTTTCCTCGGCGCCTACGCGGCGCTACGGCCGTTTACGGCGGCAGAGGCTGAGCTGTGGCCGACCATGCTGCGCGTGGCGTGTGTGCGGTTCTGGCTGTCGCGGTTGATCGCGGCCGAGCAGTTTGCCGGGCAGGACGTGTTGATTCACGATCCGCAGGAGTTTGAGCAGCGCCTGGCGCAGCGGCAGATGGTTAGCATTCATCTGCCTTTTGCCCTTTAAAAGCTTCGCGAGCAGGCTCGCTCCCACAAGGAATAATGAAATCCTGTGGGAGCGAGCCTGCTCGCGAATGGGGGCAACACGAATGCCGGGGTTACAACGACTCCAGGCACCCCGCCAAATCATTGCCCAGCTTCTCCAGCACCTGCTCATACCCCTGAGCCGTCGCCGGGGTGTAACCGCCCAATGCATCCAGTTCCGCCAGTTTCACCGGCAGGCCGGCGACCAGCGTTTCCGCCAGACGCGGGCGCAATGGCGGCTCGCTGAACACGCAGGTCTTGCCCACTTCCTGCAAACGCTTGCGCATCGCAGCGACGTGCTGGGCACCCGGCTGCACCTCGGCCGCCACGCTGAACACGCCGGTATGCTTCAAGCCGTAAGCGTCTTCGAAGTAGTCGAACGCTTCGTGAAAGACGAAGTACGGTTTGCCTTCAACACTGGCCAGACGCTTCTTCAAACGCAGATCCAACGCATCAAGACGCTCATCGAAAGCCTTGGCGTTACTTTGATAGCGCTCGGCATTCGCCGGATCAGCTGCACTCAAATCAGCGGCCATTTTGTCGGCAATCACCCGCGCGTTCACCGGCGATAACCACAAGTGCGCATCCAGCGTGCCCGGACGGTGATCGTGGTCATGATCGTCGGCTTCTTCGGCGTGGGAATGACTGTCTTCAGCGAAATGGCGCAGTTTCATCCCCGGCAGATCCTGCACCGCGACGCTCGGCAGCGTACGACCGTTCAGCACGCGAGGCAGGAAACCTTCCATGCTCGGGCCGACCCAGTAGAGCAGATCCACCGATTGCACCTTCCGTACGTCGGATGGACGCAGCGCATAGTTGTGCGGCGAGGCACCCGGCGGCAGTAGTACCTCGGGAATCGCCACGCCGTCCTGCACGGCTGCGGCAATCAGCTGCAGCGGTTTGATGCTGGTGAGCACTTTGACCTCGGCCTGAGCCGAACCGATCAGCAGGAAACTGGCGACAAACGCCACAAAAACAGAAAAAAGTCGGGACACGATGACCACTCAAGGAGGCGAGAACGGGTAACATAATAACGTCTCTATCAAAACTCGTCGCCGCCCATGCCTATTACACCGATCGCCAGCCGTCCCCACGACCACTCTCATTGCGTGCACAGCGCTTTGTCCGAGGCCGATACTTTGTGTGCACAGAAAGGCTTGCGCCTGACTGCGTTGCGCCGCCGAGTGCTGGAGCTGGTGTGGCAAAGCCATAAACCGCTGGGTGCCTACGACATTCTGGCGGTGCTGAGCGAGCAGGACGGCCGCCGCGCCGCGCCGCCGACCGTGTACCGGGCGCTGGATTTCCTGCTGGAAAACGGCCTGGTGCATCGCATCTCCTCGCTCAACGCCTTTGTTGGCTGTGTGCACCCGGAACATGCGCATCAGGGCCAGTTCCTGATCTGCCGCGAATGCCACGCTGCCATCGAGCTTGAGCAAAAAGTGATCAGTGACGCAATCATCAACAGCGCCATGGATGTCGGTTTTATCGTCGAAGCGCAGACCGTCGAAGTGGTCGGCCTGTGCTCCGGTTGCCAGGGGGCTTGATGAGCAATGCGCTGATCCGTCTGGAGCAAGTCGCCGTCACGTTTGGCGGACAAACCGTGCTGGACAACATCGAGCTGAGCGTCGAGCCGGGGCAGATCGTCACCCTGATCGGCCCCAATGGCGCGGGCAAGACCACGCTGGTGCGCGCCGTGCTCGGATTGTTGAAACCGAACAGTGGCAGCGTCTGGCGCAAGCCGAAACTGCGTGTCGGCTACATGCCGCAAAAGCTCCACGTCGATCCGACCTTGCCGCTCTCGGTGCTGCGTTTTCTGCGTTTGGTGCCGGGCGTTGATCGCCCGCGTGCACTGGCGGCTCTGAAAGAAGTCGGTGCCGAGCACGTCATCGACAGCCCGGTGCAGAGCGTTTCCGGTGGTGAAATGCAGCGCGTACTGCTCGCCCGAGCCCTGCTGCGCGAACCGGAACTGCTGGTGCTCGATGAACCAGTGCAAGGCGTAGATGTCGCTGGCCAGGCGGAGCTGTACAGCCTGATCACCCGGCTGCGCGATCGCCACGGCTGCGGCGTGCTGATGGTTTCCCATGATTTGCATCTGGTGATGAGCACCACCGACCAGGTGGTCTGCCTCAACCGTCACGTCTGCTGCTCTGGGCATCCCGAGCAAGTCAGCGGCGATCCGGCGTTTGTCGAGCTGTTCGGCAAGAACGCGCCGAGCCTGGCGATTTATCACCACCACCACGACCACGCCCACGACCTGCACGGTTCAGTGGTCAAGGGCCCGGTTTCGGGCCAACCCCACGTTCATGGAGACAACTGCAAGCATGGCTGATTTTCTGTTGTATGCCCTGCTTGCAGGTCTGGCGCTGGCGGTGGTCGCAGGGCCGCTTGGCTCGTTTGTGGTGTGGCGGCGCATGGCGTATTTCGGCGATACCTTGTCCCATGCTGCATTGCTCGGCGTGGCACTGGGCTTTCTGCTGGATGTCAGCCCGACGGTTGCGGTCACGGTCGGTTGCCTGCTGCTGGCGGTGTTGCTGGTCACGTTGCAACAGCGCCAGCCTCTGGCATCCGACACGCTTTTGGGAATTCTCGCACCGAGCACGCTCTCTCTCGGGCTTGTCGTACTAAGCTTCATGCATGAAGTGCGGATCGACCTGATGGCCTATCTGTTCGGTGACCTGCTGGCGATCAGCCCGACTGACCTGGCGTGGATCCTCGGCGGCAGCGCGGCGGTGCTGGTGTTGCTGGTGACGCTGTGGCGGCCGCTGCTGGCGATCACCGTGCATGAGGAACTGGCCAGGGTTGAAGGCTTGCCGGTCGCGGGTTTGCGCATGGCGCTGATGTTGTTGATCGCGGTGGTGATCGCGGTGGCGATGAAAATCGTCGGCGTATTGCTGATTACTTCGCTGTTGATCATTCCGGCGGCTGCGGCACAGCGTCACGCTCGTTCGCCAGAGCAGATGGCGCTGGGCGCGAGCCTGCTGGGCATGCTCGCCGTGTGTGGCGGGCTGGCGCTGTCATGGTTCAAGGACACCCCGGCGGGTCCGTCAATCGTTGTGACGGCGGCCGCACTGTTTCTGCTGAGTTTTGTTCTGCCTCGTCGTGGGGTGTAGACTTGGCCGCTTTTTGCGCAATTAGAGAGTCGCAGGAATGAAGCCGTTCGCCTCCCGTTATCTGCTCCTTGTCGCATTTTCAGTGCTGCTGGGCGCCTGCCAAAGCACGCCGCCGGTGGCTGAAGTCCCCGATGCGCGGGCTACGGCCATCGCGCAGCTGGAACAAAGCCTGGCCAGCAGCGAATTGGCCACTGCCGAAGCCCAGTTGGCCACTTTGCAGACTGAAACCCCCAACGATCAATCCCTTGAGCAATATCAACGGCAATTGGCCGAGGCGTATCTGCGTCGCAGCCAGATCGTCTTGCAAAAGGGTGATGTAAACGCTGCTGCAACTGCTTTGAGCCGTGCACGTGTATTGATGCCCAAGGCCCCGGCGCTGACCGGTGGCGTCAACGGCGCCATTACCGAAGCACGCAAGGCCGAGCTTGAAAAAGCCGAGGCGGCGTTGCTCGCTGCGGAAGCCCGGCCGAAAGCCAAAGTGATTGACCCGACAGCCGAAAGCACCACGGTCGCGCTGAACATCACCGATAGTCCCAAACTTCGCCGGCAATTGGATGCGATCGCCGCCGATGTAGTGAATTACGAGTGTGCGGTGACTATTCAGGCGCCACGTACCAATGACTATCCCTGGCTGGCGAATTTGCTGACCAAGCGTGTGAAGAAATTGAATCCGGATTTTGATCTGAAGATCGAGAAGCAGATTCTGCGCACGGTGCCGGCGCAGATGGTGCTGAGTCCGCGTAAACCGTAAAAAGATCGCAGCCTCCGGCAGCTCTTACAGGGCGAATGTGAACCCATGTAGGAGCTGCCGAAGGCTGCGATCTTTTGCTTTTACGCCGGAACGGCTTTCGCCTTAGGCTCCCGAGCCCAAACCCGATGCTGCCCGATCGCGGCAAAGAACGGTTTGGTCAACGCCCCGACATCCTTACCCTCGAGCAACCCGGCATCTGCCTCCAGCTTCAGCACATCCAGCAATTGCTTGGCTTCGCCGTGCAAGGCAATCGCCTTCAGGTGCTTGTACGCCTCCAGCACGTAATGCAACGCCACGCCGTCACCGCTCAACGCTTTGATCGACGCCGCGCCACCCGGCACGAACACCGCATCGAAGATCACGGAAGGCATGCCTTCCATCGATGCATCCACCGGCAGGCTTTTGCCATCGGCGGTTTTTACCGGCGCCGAGGTCGGGCCGAGCAATTTAGCGTGCGCACCTTCAGCGGCCAGTGCTTTCTTCATTGCATCAATCGCTGCACCATCGACGCCGTTGGCAGCAAGAATCGCTACTTTTCGCGTCTTGATGTTTTCTGGCAACAAATTGGCCTGGCTCAGCGCCGGTGAGTGATCGAAAGACGTTTTGCGCGCTTCGACCGTGCCTTTGGTGGGTGCCGGAAGACCGAGATTTTCCGCCACGCGCTTGGCAAGTTCCAGATCGATGTTCGCCAGAATTTCGTTCACTTCCCGTGCACGGATGAACTCGCGCTCAACCTTGCCCAGCTCGAAGCTGTAAGCGGCAATGATGTGTTCCTTCTCATGCTCGCTCATGCTGTTGAAGAACAAGGTTGCCTGCGAGAAGTGATCGCTGAACGACTGGCTGCGCTGACGGATCTTGGCGGCGTCGATACGTTCCGGATAGCTCTCGAAACCACCGTCCTGCGCGGCCGGTGGCGTTTCTTTCGGCCAACCGCCGTCAATCGAATTCGGCTCGTAAGAGGCGCGCCCCTTGTCGATGGTTGTGCGGTGCTGAGCATCGCGCTGACCGTTGTGGAACGGCGCCACCGGGCGGTTGATCGGCAGCTCATGAAAGTTCGGCCCACCGAGTCGGCTGATTTGCGTATCGGTGTAGGAAAATAGCCGACCTTGCAGCAGCGGATCGTTGGAGAAGTCGATACCCGGAACAATGTGGCCAGGGCAGAACGCAACCTGCTCGGTCTCGGCGAAGAAGTTGTCCGGGTTGCGGTTGAGGGTCATTTTGCCCAGCGGCGTGATCGGCACGATTTCTTCCGGGATCAGCTTGGTCGGGTCGAGGATGTCGAAGTCGAAATCGTGCTCGTTTTCCTCCTCGATGATCTGCACGCCCAATTCCCATTCCGGGTAGTCGCCCATCTCGATGGCTTCCCAGAGATCGCGACGGTGATAGTCGGTGTCTTTACCGGCGAGCTTCTGCGCTTCGTCCCACACCAGCGAGCAAGTCCCCGCAGTTGGGCGCCAGTGGAATTTGACGAAGCGCGATTTGCCCTCGGCATTGATCAGGCGGAAGGTGTGCACGCCAAAGCCCTGCATGCTGCGAAGGCTCTTCGGGATCGCCCGGTCGGACATCGCCCAGATGACCATGTGCGCCGACTCCGGCACCAGCGACACGAAGTCCCAGAAGGTGTCGTGAGCCGAGCCACCGGTAGGGATTTCGTTGTGCGGTTCAGGTTTTACCGCGTGGACGAAATCAGGGAACTTGATCGCGTCCTGAATGAAAAACACCGGCATGTTGTTGCCGACCAGGTCGAAGTTGCCCTCGTCGGTGAAGAACTTCACGGCAAAACCGCGCACGTCACGCACGGTGTCGCCGGAACCGCGTGGCCCTTGCACCGTGGAAAAGCGGACGAACACCGGGGTTTTCTTCCCAGGGTCCTGTAGGAATCCGGCTTTGGTCAGCGCAGCATGATTTTCATAGGCTTGAAAAAAACCATGGGCCCCGGTGCCGCGGGCGTGGACGATACGCTCCGGGATACGTTCATGGTCAAAATGCGTGATTTTTTCACGCATGATGAAATCTTCCAGCAGCGACGGCCCGCGCTCCCCGACCTTGAGGGTGTTCTGGTTGTCGGCAACCTTCACGCCTTGGTTGGTGCGCAGTGCCTGGCCGGTGGCGTCGGAGCGAAAGGTCTCCAGACTGTCGAGCTTGGCGTTGGTGTTGGCGCGATCCGGGGTATCGGTTCCGGCCATTTCACTTTTTGCAGGGGCAGGTTTCTTGGTACTCATCAGACGTAAACTCCTCGTTTGACCCCCGGGACGTGCCGAGGACTCTTGAGTGGTTCCCGGGCACGGCACCCAGGCTTTCAAGTCGCTTAAGTAGTGACCGATGACAAGGAACTGGCGTTCCTTTTTTATGACCTTTGATCTTCTTATTGCCAATTCGAAGGTTAAATGCGAAATAAATGCTAAGAACCTCTATACGGACAGGCTAAAATGCGCGCCCGGCTAACCGCTGATCCTTTTCTAACGCGCCCCACAAGGTTCGCTACGTGATCGAGTTTCAAAACGTCCACAAGACTTACCGCGTCGCCGGTAAGGACATCCCCGCCCTGCACCCGACCAGTCTCTCGATTGAGAACGGTCAGGTCTTCGGTCTGATCGGCCATTCCGGCGCGGGAAAAAGTACCCTGCTGCGTCTGATCAATCGCCTGGAAGAATCCAGTGGCGGCAAGATCTTCGTCGACGGCGAAGAAGTCACCGCGCTGGACGCCAACGGCCTGCGCCGTTTCCGCCAGCAAGTCGGGATGATCTTCCAGCACTTCAACCTGCTCGCGTCCAAGACTGTCGCCGACAACGTTGCGTTGCCGCTGACCTTGGCCGGTGAGTTGTCGAGCAGCGAAATCGACAAACGTGTGGCCGAGTTGCTGGCGCGGGTCGGTCTTTCCGACCACGCCAGGAAGTACCCGGCGCAGTTGTCCGGTGGCCAGAAGCAGCGTGTCGGCATCGCCCGCGCTTTGGCGACCAAGCCGAAGATTCTGCTGTGCGACGAAGCCACCAGCGCTCTCGACCCGCAGACCACGGCCTCGGTCCTGCAACTGCTGGCCGAGATCAATCGCGAGCTGAAACTGACCATCGTACTGATCACCCACGAGATGGACGTCATCCGCCGTGTGTGCGATCAGGTCGGTGTGATGGATGCCGGCGTGATCGTCGAGCAAGGTTCGGTAGCCGATGTGTTCCTGCATCCGCAGCACCCGACCACCAAGCGTTTCGTGCAGGAAAGCGAGCAGATCGACGAAAGCGAACAGCGCGATGACTTCGCTCACGTGCCGGGCCGTATCGTGCGTCTGACTTTCCAGGGCGAAGCGACCTACGCGCCATTGCTCGGTACCGTCGCCCGCGAGACCGGTGTCGACTACAGCATCCTGGCCGGTCGTATCGATCGCATCAAAGACGTTCCGTACGGGCAATTGACCCTCGCCGTCACCGGTGGCGACATGGAAGCGGCGTTCGCTCGCTTCACCGCCGCTGACGTTCACATGGAGGTCCTGCGTTAATGGAAGCCTTTATGAGCTTTTTCGCCAATATCGACTGGTACGAAATCTGGCTGGCCACCGGCGACACGATGCTGATGCTCGGCGGTTCGCTGCTGTTCACCGTGCTGCTCGGTCTGCCGCTGGGTGTGCTGCTGTTTTTGTGCAGCCCGCGTCAGTTGCTGGAAAACCGCGGTGTCTACGCGTTCATGTCGCTGGCGGTGAACATCCTGCGCTCCCTGCCGTTCATCATTCTGCTGATCGTGATGATCCCGTTCACCGTGCTGATCACCGGCACCTCGCTGGGCGTGGCCGGTGCGATTCCGCCGCTGGTGGTGGGTGCAACGCCGTTCTTCGCGCGTCTGGTGGAAACTGCGCTGCGTGAAGTCGATCGCGGCATCATCGAGGCGACCCAGTCGATGGGCGCGACCACTCGGCAGATCATCGTCAACGCGTTGTTGCCAGAGGCCCGTCCGGGCATCTTCGCAGCGATTACCGTGACAGCGATTACACTGGTTTCCTACACGGCAATGGCCGGTGTGGTGGGTGCCGGTGGCCTGGGCGACCTGGCGATCCGTTTCGGCTACCAGCGTTTCCAGACTGACGTGATGATCGTCACCGTGGTGTTGCTGCTGATCCTGGTGCAAGTGTTGCAAATGGTGGGCGACCGACTGGTCGTGCATTTCTCGCGCAAATAACCGGTTTTTGTAATCAAGAGATGAGCCGGCCATTCGCTGGCAGGCGCCAGACGGGCGCCTCATAAGGAGTTAGCTGAATGAAAAAACTGATCGCTGCTTTCGCTGCCGTTGCGGCATTCTCGGCCCACGCCGAAACCCTGACCGTTGCCGCCAGCCCGGTGCCGCACGCTGAAATCCTCGAGTTCGTGAAGCCTGCACTGGCCAAAGAAGGCGTGGATCTGAAGGTCAAGGTCTTCACCGACTACATTCAGCCGAACGTACAGGTTGCCGAAAAGCGTCTGGACGCCAACTTCTTCCAGCACCAGCCGTACCTTGATGAGTTCAACAAGGCCAAGGGCACCAGCCTGGTTGCCGTGACCGGCGTACACCTGGAACCACTGGGCGCGTACTCGAGCAAGATCAAGAAGATCGAAGAATTGCCAGGCGGCGCCAACGTGGTCATCCCGAACGACGCCACCAACGGCGGCCGTGCGCTGTTGCTGCTGGCCAAGGCTGGCGTGATCACCTTGAAGGACCCGACCAACATCCTGTCGACCATCAAAGACATCGCGCAAAACCCGAAAGACCTGAAGTTCCGCGAACTGGAAGCCGCGACCATCCCGCGTGTGCTGACTCAGGTCGATCTGGCGCTGATCAACACCAACTACGCGCTGGAAGCCAAGCTCGATCCGTCCAAGGACGCGCTGGTGATTGAGGGTAATGACTCGCCTTACGTGAACATTCTCGTGTCCCGTGCGGACAACAAGGACAGCGACGCGATGAAGAAACTGGCCGCGGCCCTGCACAGTCCGGAGGTGAAGCAATTCATTACCGAGAAGTACAAGGGTGCGGTGTTGCCGGCGTTCTGATTCAGATTGCTGCAACGAAAAGGGGACGCCATGTGCGTCCCCTTTTTTGTGCCCGAAAACACAGTCCCTTGTGGGAGCGAGCCTGCTCGCGAAAGCGGTGTGTCAGGCAATGTAGATGTTGACTCTGCCGACCTCTTCGCGAGCAGGCTCGCTCCCACAGGGGGCAGTGGCGTGTTATTTGCGGTTAAGCATCACCGGCAACTGCGCCACCAGTTTGGCGTTGTTCAGCGGCGCCCGAATAAACCCGCGCTGCGTGCCGTCCGGCCCGATTACCGCCAGATTGCCGCTGTGATCCACCGTGTAATTGGGCTTGCTGGTGTCCGCTGGAATAAACGGAATACTCACCGCGTTGGCGACTTTCTGCAGTTCTTCGATCGAGGTCGGTGTCAGGCCGACGAATTGCGGATCGAAATAGCCCAGATACTGCTTCAACTGCTTCGGGTTATCACGGTTGGGGTCGACGCTGACCAGCACGATCTGCAACTTGTCCACAGCGTCCTTCGGCAGTTCACTTTTGATCTGGCGCAGTTGCGCGAGGGTGGTCGGGCAGATGTCCGGGCAGAAGGTGTAGCCGAAAAACAGCAGACTCCACTTGCCCTTGAGCTCATTGATCGCGACCGGTTTGCCGTCCTGGTCCGTCATCGTCACGTCCGGCAGATTGCGGCTCTGCGGCAGCAGGATGATGCCGGCGTCGATCAACGCGGTCGGGTCGCCCTGGCCCTTGCCGCTCAGCACTTTGTTGACGGTAAGGCCGAGGATCAACGCGACCACGGCGACGAGGATGAAAACGGTTTTCTGGGTTCGAGTCATAGGTTCAACAGTAAGTAGTGGTCTACGAGCAGGGCGATGAACAACAGGAACAAGTAATAAATAGAGTACTTGAAGGTGTTGATCGCCGCGTGCGGCCGAGTGCCACGGTACAGCACCACGGCCCATTGCAGAAACCTCGCGCCCAGGGCGAGGGCGCAAACGAGGTAGAGCATGCCGCTCATGTGGATCACATACGGCAGCAGGCTCACGGCCAGCAGCGCAAAGGTGTACAGCAGAATGTGCACTTTGGTGTAGTGCTCGCCGTGGGTGACCGGCAGCATCGGGATGTCGGCCTTGGCGTATTCCTCTTTGCGATGAATCGCCAGCGCCCAGAAGTGCGGCGGGGTCCAGGCGAAGATGATCAGCACCAGCAGCAACGGTTCGGCGCTGACATGGCCAGTGGCGGCGGTCCAGCCGAGCAGCGGCGGCGCGGCGCCGGCCAGACCACCGATGACGATGTTCTGCGGCGTCGCGCGTTTGAGGAAACCGGTGTAAACCACCGCGTAACCAAGCAACGAAGCGAGCGTCAGCCACGCCGTCAGCGGATTGGTGAAGGTCAGCAACAACGCCTGCCCCAGCAGCGCCAATACCAGCGCAAACGTCAGCGCGGCGGCAGGTGACACCCGGCCCTCGGCCAACGGCCGTTTGTGGGTGCGCGCCATCAGCGCGTCGATGCGTCGATCCACCACATGATTGACCGCCGCCGCGCCGCCGGCACACAGCGCAATCCCCAGGTTGCCGAACACCAGCACCGTCCACGGCACCCCGGCGCGGGTCGCGAGAAACATGCCGACCAGCGAGGTGATGAGCATCAGCACCACCACTTTCGGTTTGGTCAGCTCCAGATAATCGCGCCACAACGCCTGCGCGGGACGTTCGCCAATCAGAATCGCCACGGCGTTTCTCCTTTTATTGTGATGGGCGCCGCCGAGTGTTTACGCGGGCTCAAGCGCCACCGCGCGATCAGCGGCTGCTTGACCCGAACCAGGCTGGTGCGCGCGTGATAATTGACCAGCACCATCGACAACAACAGTGCTGCGCCGCCCGCGTTGTGGGCGACGGCGATTGGCAGCGGCAGATGGAACACCACGTTGCTGATGCCGAGGGTGATTTGCGCGGCGAGGGCGATGAGCACCAGGCCGGCCAGTCGGGTCATGCCAACCACTTTCAGTTGCCAGGCCAGACCGAGCAGCACCAGCGTTACCAGCAGCGCGCCGATGCGATGGGTCAGATGAATCGCCGTGCGTGCGTCGCTGTCGAGTTGTCCGCCCAGATAATTCGGGCCGATATGTTGGGTCAGATGAAAGCCATTGGCGAAATCAGCGGTTGGCAGCCATTCGCCATGGCACGTCGGGAAGTCGATGCAGGCCACCGCCGCGTAGTTGGAACTGACCCAGCCACCGAGGGCGATCTGGCCGATCACCAGCAACAGTCCGGCCGTCGCCCAGTACTGCAAACGCTTTGGCACGGTCAGCGCCGGCAGCACACCGGACAATCTCAGGGTCAGCAAAAACAACAGACTCAACGTCGCGAAACCACCGAGCAAATGCCCGGTGACCACTTGTGGCCAGAGCTTGAGCGTCACTGTCCACATGCCGAACGCGGCTTGTGCGATGACCACCGCCAGCAAGAACAGTGGCAGTTTCAATGGCAGGCCCGGATGACGCCGATTGACCCACGCGCGGCCGGCCAGCACTGAGATGATCAGGCCGAGGGCGCCAGCGAAGTAGCGGTGGATCATCTCGTTCCAGCCCTTGTGTGCTTCGACCGGCGCCTCGGGGTAATGCAGTTCGGCATGGGCCAGTTGGGCTTCGCTTTTCGGCACGCTGATAAATCCGTAGCAACCCGGCCAGTCCGGGCAACCGAGGCCGGCGTGGGTCAGGCGTGTGTAGGCGCCGAGCAGCACCACAATCAGTGCCAGCAGGGTGGCAAACAGCGCGAGGCGAAATCCAGGTTTGGCCATGACGATGCCCTTATCCGATGTTCGACAGTTTCAGCAGATGGCGTAGGTCGTTGAGCAGATCCTTACCCTTTACGTTCGGGCCGTAGCGCAGCACGAGGTTGCCGTGCGGATCGATGATCCACAGCTGCGGCGTCGCGTTGTCCCCTGTTGTCTTGCTGAACGTCGCAGCATCCAGCGGATAGCGTTGCAGCTGCGGATATTCGCGGGTCAGTTTGGCGTCGTAGTCGCTGCTCAACGGCTGCGCGGCGGCGAGGGCATGGGTGGCGCGCCCGGCCTCACGACCGAGGCCGATCTGGATCTGCCGCGCCAGATACACCAACTGCTGGCAATCCACCGAGCAGTCCTTGGGCGCGGTCACCAGCATCTGCCAGCGTTGTTCATCGGCTTGCACGCCGAGGTCGGTGCGGGTCTGGCCGTTGCCGAGCAGTTCACCGTGATAGCTGCGACCTTCCGGCACCCAGAACTGCAATTTGTACATGCCGGTGGCGAGAAGCATCGGGCCGACTACACCGAGCACGATCAGCAACAGTTGCATGCGTCCGCGTCGGCGACTGACCGGGACTTTGGCTTCAGACATGCTGGGTGGATTCATGGCCGTTCCCATGGTGTTTCTCCTTGGCGTTGTGCCAGCCGAGATAGAGGTAGAGACCGAGCAGTGCAATGCTCATGGCGAACCACTGCACGGCGTAACCGAGGTGTTTTTCCGGGCCCATCGCGACCACCGGCCAATCGGCTTGATAGCTGGCCGGGCCGGGTTCGGCGCGTAATTCATAGGCGTAGCCGTCGCGTTCGAGGGTTTTCCACAGCTTGGCCGGCTCGACGGCGGTGATGGTTTGCGGCCAGGTCTGGCTGACCGGGTCGGCGTGCAACTGGAAAGTCGCGCCGGGGGCGATATAAACCCAGGCGTCGATATTCAGCGATTCGGTTGGCGTGCTGAATTGCGGCGGTACGCGGCGATCCGGCCACGGCAGCCAGCCGCGATTGACCAGCAGCCACAGACCGCTGCGCTGATCCTGAAACGGTTGCAGTACTTCGACGCCGACTTTGCCGTCACGCTGGCGGTTATCGAGTAACAGGCTGTGGGCACCATCGAACTGGCCCTGCAGATGCACGCGGCGATAGGCCGGGTCGGCGCTGGTCAGTAGTTCGCTGCTGGCCATCGGCTCTGCGGCGCGGCGTTCCGTGTAAGTGGTGAGCAGGGCGGTTTTCTCCGCGCCACGGCTCAGTTGCCAGAAACCCAGTGACACCAGCAGCGGCAGCAACAACGCCACCACCACGGTCGGAATCACACCCGGGCGAAAGCGCTTCATGCTTGCGCCACAAAGTCAGTCGTCGCGATCGCTATACTCAACTGCATCGCCTGTCCCCCGGAGTCTTCCCATGCTCAAAACAGCTATCGTCCTGATGCTGATTGCCACGGTGATCAGCCTGTTCAGCGGCCTGTTTTTCCTGGTCAAGGACGACAGCAGCTCGAATCGACTGGTCATCGCCTTGAGTGTTCGGGTGGCATTGGCCGCTGGAACCGTCGGCCTGATTGCCTGGGGTTTCTACAGCGGCCAACTGGTGTCCCACGTGCGGTGGTAGCTGCAAGCGGTAAGCTGCAAGCTGCAAGTTAGAAGCCTTACCGCTTTGAGCTTGAAGCTTGAAGCTTGAAGCTGTTGTTGTGGCTTGTAGCTGTTGTTAAAGCACATAAACGAAGATGAACAAGCCGATCCACACCACGTCGACGAAGTGCCAATACCAGCTCGCCGCTTCAAAGCCGAACTGATGCTCGTTGTCGAAGTGGCCCTTCATGATCCGCATCAGCATCACAAACAGAATGATCGTGCCGATGGTCACGTGGGCGCCGTGGAAACCGGTGAGCATGAAGAACGTCGCGCCGTAGATGCCCGAACCCAGGGTCAGGCCCAGCTCCTTATAAGCGTGAATGTATTCTTCGGCCTGGAAGCCAAGGAACGCACAGCCCAGCAGCACGGTGATCGCCAGCCAGATTTTCAGCGCGCCGCGATGGCCTTTCTTCAGCGCATGGTGGGCGATGGTGATGGTCACGCTTGAGCTGACCAGCAGAATCGTGTTGATCAGCGGCAAGCCCCACGGACTGATGACGTCCTTGGCCGGCGGGAACAGTTTCGGGTCCGGCGTGTTCAGCAGCGGCCAGGTGAACTGAAAGTTTGGCCAAAGCATGTGCGCGACCCCTTTGGGGCCTTCACCTCCGAGTGCCGGGCCGGAAATGTGCCGCACGTAGAACAGCGCACCGAAGAAAGCGACGAAGAACATCACTTCGGAGAAGATGAACCAACTCATGCCCCAGCGGAACGAGCGGTCCAGCTGCGCGCTGTATAGCCCCGCGCGGCTTTCCTTGATCACCGTGCCGAACCAGCCGAACAGCATGTACGCCACCAGCAGGCCACCGACGAAAAAGATCAGCGGGCCATGGGATTCCGGGCGCGCTGCCTTCAGATCGTTGAACCAGACGGCCAGACCGTACACGGTGACCAACATCCCGATCGTGGCGATGATCGGCCACTTGCTCTGGGCCGGAACGTAATAGTGCTCATGAGTTGCCATTTATTGTTCTCCTTATCGGGCACGCTAACCGCCAGTGTTTACAGCCACCGGTGGATGTCGGGCGGTGATATCGAACAGCGTGTAGGACAGCGTCAGGTGCTTCACTTCCTTGGGCATGTCGCGGTCAACAATGAAACGCACCGGCATTTCGATCTGTTGCCCGGGCTGCAGCACCTGCTGGGTAAAGCAAAAGCATTCGGTCTTGTGGAAATATGCGGCGGCATTACTCGGCGCGATGCTCGGTACGGCTTGCGCACTCATCGGTTTGTCGGTGGGGTTGCGGGCGATGAAGATCATCTCGTTGACTGCGCCGGGGTTGGCCGTGAGTTCATCGTGCTTGGGATAGAAATCCCATGGCATGTCGGCAGTGTTGGTCGACAGAAACTGCACGCGCACCTGGCGCGAGGTATCAACCACCTGCTCACCCTCGTACTGGCCGCCGGTCTTGCCGTTGATGCCGAAGGCTTTGCACATCACGTCGTAGATCGGCACCAGGGCAAAACCGAAAATGAACATCGCGACCACCACACCGAGCAGGCGGGTGACCAGTTTTTTCAGCGAGATCGAGTCAGCCATGATTTTCAGCCTCCACATGAATCCTTGTGGGAGCTGGCTTGCCAGCGATGGCTGCCTGCCTGACACACTGCGCTGGCCCCATCGCTGGCAAGTCGAATCGTCGCACCGCAGCTCCCACAGGGTTTGTCACAGGGCTGGAGGTGTTCATTTCACTTCCGGCGGCGTAGTGAAGGTGTGATACGGCGCCGGCGACGGCACGCTCCACTCCAGGCCTTCGGCGCCATCCCACGGTTTGGCCGGTGCCGGTTCGCCGCCACGGATGGTCTTGATGACGATGAACAGGAAGAAGATCTGCGTGGCGCCGAACATGAACGCGCCGATCGAGGAGACCATGTTGAAGTCGGCGAATTGCAGGTTGTAGTCCGGAATCCGCCGCGGCATTCCCGCCAGTCCCACGAAGTGCATCGGGAAGAAGGCCATGTTCATCCCGATGAATGACAACCAGAAATGCAGCTTGCCGAGGGTTTCGTCGTACATGTGCCCGGTCCATTTCGGCAGCCAGTAATAGGCCGAGGCGAAGATCCCGAAGATCGCCCCCGGCACCAGCACGTAGTGGAAATGCGCAACCACGAAGTAGGTGTCCTGATACTGGAAGTCCGCCGGGGCGATGGCCAGCATCAGCCCGGAGAACCCGCCAATGGAGAACAGGATGACGAACGCCACGGCGAACAGCATCGGCGTTTCGAAGGTCAGCGAGCCTTGCCACATGGTGCTCGCCCAGTTGAACACCTTGACCCCGGTGGGCACGGCGATCAGTAGTGTGGCGTACATGAAAAACAGCTCGCCCACCAACGGAATACCGACCACAAACATGTGGTGCGCCCAGACAATGAACGACAGGAACGCGATGCTCGCCGTGGCGTAGACCATCGAGGTGTAGCCGAACAGCGGTTTGCGCGAGAACGTCGGGATGATCGAGCTGACGGCGCCGAACGCCGGCAGGATCATGATGTACACCTCGGGGTGGCCGAAGAACCAGAACACATGCTGGAACAACACCGGGTCACCGCCACCGGCAGCACTGAAGAAACTGGTGCCGAAGTGGATGTCCATCAGCATCATCGTCACGCACCCGGCCAGCACCGGCATCACCGCGATCAGCAGAAACGCGGTGATCAGCCAGGTCCAGACGAACAGCGGCATTTTCATCAACGTCATGCCGGGGGCGCGCAGGTTGAGGATGGTCGCGACCACGTTGATCGCGCCCATGATCGAGCTGATCCCCATCAGGTGAATGGCAAAGATGAAGAACGTCACGCTTTCAGGTGCGTAAGTCGTTGATAACGGCGCGTAGAACGTCCAGCCGAAGTTCGGCCCGCCACCGGGGCTGAACAGGGTCGAGACTAGCAGCAGGAACGCCGCCGGCAGCAGCCAGAAGCTGAAGTTGTTCATGCGCGGCAGGGCCATGTCCGGCGCGCCGATCATCAACGGGATCATCCAGTTGGCGAGGCCGACGAACGCCGGCATCACCGCACCGAACACCATCACCAAACCGTGCATGGTGGTCATCTGGTTGAAGAACGCCGGTTCGACGATCTGTAAACCGGGCTGGAACAGCTCGGCGCGGATCACCATGGCGAACGAGCCGCCGAGCAGGAACATGCAGAACGCAAACCACAGGTACAGCGTGCCGATGTCCTTGTGGTTGGTGGTCAGCACCCAGCGCATCAGGCCTTTGGCCGGGCCGTGGGCGTGGTCGGCGTGACCGTGGTCATCGATGACAGCGCTCATGGCCGGTCTCCTTCAAGCGAGTGGACGGGGCGGGCCGGGGCGCGGAGCCCCGACCGATTCACGAAGTACGCAATAGACCGGCTCATTTGCTTTCCGCCTGTTTCAGCTCCAGCACTTCTTTTGGCGTCACCATGTCGCCCTTGTTGTTGCCCCACGCGTTACGTTCGTAGGTCACAACGGCGGCGATATCGACTTCCGACAGCTGCTTGCCGAACGCCGCCATGGCGGTGCCGGGTTTGCCGTGGAAGACGATGCTCAGGTGATCCTTGATCGGGCCGGTGGCGATTTTCGAGCCCTTGAGCGCCGGGAACATCGGCGGCAGGCCCTGGCCTTCGGCCTGGTGACAGGCGACGCAAGTGGTGTGATAGACCTTGTCGCCGCGCTCCTTGAGCTCATCGAGGGTCCATTCCTTGCTGGTCAGTTCTTTGAGCTGCGCAGCCTCGGCTTTGCGCTCGGCGAGCCAGGTTTCGTAGTCGGCCTTATCCTTGACCTCGACCACGATCGGCATGAAGCCGTGATCCTTGCCGCACAGTTCGGCGCACTGGCCACGGTAAATGCCCGGTTTGTCGACGCGGGTCCAGGCTTCGTTGACGAACCCCGGAATCGCATCGCGCTTGACCGCAAACGCCGGCACCCACCAGGAATGGATCACGTCAGCGGAGGTCACGAGGAAGCGCACCTTGGCGCCGGTCGGCAGCACCAGCGGCTTGTCGACCTCAAGCAGGTAATGCTCGCCCTTGGCTTCCTTGTTCTGGATCTGCTCGGCGGGAGTGGCCAGGTTGCTGAAGAACTCGACGTCCTGGCCCAGGTATTTGTAATGCCACTTCCACTGATAACCGGTGATCTGGATATCGATATCCGGCTCACTGCTGTCGTACATCTTGATCAGGGTGGCGGTCGCCGGCACGGCCATCGCTACCAGAATCAGCAGCGGTACGACGGTCCAGAGAATTTCGACGGTGGTGCTTTCGTGGAATTTTGCGGCGACCTGCCCGGTAGAACGGCGGTGCACCATCATCGACCAGAACATGGCGCCGAAGACGATGACCCCGATCACCACACAGATCCAGAAAATGGTCATGTGCAGGTCGAATACTGCGTGACTGATTTCAGTCGCTCCAGGCGCCATATTCACAGTCCAGGCCGCATTGGCCGGGCTGAAAATCGACCACAACAGGAGGCCCATCCAGACGTGTGGATGTCGCATCATTGCGGGTTCCCCTTATCGTTCTTGTTATCCCGGAGGCTTTCGCCTGCGGCAAGGGAGCGGCTGCATCAGACTACGAACTTGAATCGCCGAGCCTTGCTGCGGGTGCAGTCGGGCGTCATCAGCTAACTCCATTCACTGGCGAGTATAGACAGCGACTGAGAATTGCAATGTTTGCTCGTAAATGATCTGAAACAGCGAGCACTTGCGTTCAAGGGCAGGAATGGAGAAGGATGCAGACGAGTGGTGGCAAACAGATATAACGCGGGCGCATCAAGGATGAAATAATTATGACAAATGCGTCTTAGCATTTTTCGTAAGCCAGCTAACTTATGTCTTCCCTATTTCACTGCCTTGTTCCCTGGAGTTTTCATGAACACCGCCGCATTGCGCGAGCAGATCCAAAAAGCCCAACAGCACGAGAAAGAAACCGGCCTGCTGACCCGTCAGCTGGAAAGCAAGCTGCCTCATTTACACCCGGCGATCCAATTGCCGGAAGCCGACGCCAATGGTGTGCTGACGCGTTTTGTCGCCGCCTACATCGATGAAGTACCGGACCTGCTGGATGCAGCCAATGAAGTCGCCAGGGAAGCGGGAATTGAATCGCAGATCAAACCGGTGCTCAGAATCGCCGAGCAGTACTTCCTCCAGCCGCCAGCCATCATGGCCGGGCACGTTGGCCTGGACAGCCTGCTGGACGAAGCCTATCTGGCGCACCGTTTTGTCGAAGAGGTCAATGACCTGTACATCAAGCATTTCGGCCAGCCCTTGATCCCCTTGGACATGACGGTCGCCAACTTGATTGCTCACCAGTTGATCGGTGAGGAATTTGCCAACCAACTGGACGAAGCGGTACATCACGCCATCGACGAGATGCTCAACGACGAAAGTTTTGCGCTGGAATCAGTCGAGATCTACCGCGAAAAACTCAGCAGCCCTGAGACCGGTGCGGCGTGGAAACGCTGGCCTTGCATGAGCCGCCGATTGGGTGTGGGGTTGGAGCTGGATCAGCCTGCTGCGTAACCCTTAGCTACACCCAGATACCTGTGGGAGCTGGCTTGCCAGCGATAGCGGTGGATCAGTCAACACTTTCAGTGATTGACGGACCGCTATCGCTGGCAAGCCAGCTCCCACAGGGTTTATCGCAACAGTGAGTTTTTAGCCGGCCGCGCCGATTCCGGTATTGGTCCGCACCCTGCCTTCAAGCCTGCGCTTCAACCCACGCGACTCGATCACCAGCTTCGAGCCCTTCGCCGCATTCGCCCGGCCCCATTCTTCCAGCAACTCCAGACACGAATGGTCGATGTAGCTCAGATTATTGAGCGGCACATGCACCGTCGAGCCTGCTGGAATCGTGTTCAGCACCTGGGTCAGCGCCGGTACTTTGAGGAAGGTCGCCGCGCCGATCAGGCGTAACTCCATTTCCCCTTCCGGCGGCAGGTCGATCAAGCTGATCTTCAGGCGCGAGGCCTTGAAGGCCAGTTTCACCAGCGTCAGACCAAAACCGATCAGCACACCGGTCAGCAGGTCAGTGAAGATGATCGCCAGCGCCGTGGCGGCGTAGGTGAACATCGGCATCCGCCCATAACGGCCCAGACCACGGAAGGCTTTCAGGTCGACCAGTTTGAAGCCGGTATACACCAGCACACCCGCCAGACTCGCCACCGGAATGCTTTGCAGCACACTCGACAGCAACAGCACGAACGCCAGCAGCCACAGACCGTGGAAGATCGTCGAGTAACGCGTGGTTGCACCGGCCTGGACGTTGGCCGAACTGCGCACGATCACCCCGGTCATCGGCAGTGCGCCGAGCAGACCGCAGAGCATGTTGCCGACACCTTGCGCCGAGAGTTCACGGTCGAAGTCCGAACGCACGCCATTGTGCATGCGGTCTACCGCGGCGGCCGACAACAGGGTTTCCGCGCTGGCGATAAACGCCACGGCGAACGCGGCGATCAGTAGCGTCGGATCGGCCAGACTGAGCAGGTCTGCCGGTTTCAACCAGTCGATGGCTTCCGCCAGATTCGCCGGCACCTCAACCCGCTTCACCTGCAACGCCAGCAGCAGACTGGCGCCCGTCGCCAGGCCAACACCGAGCAATGCGCCGGGAACGAACCGCAGCGAGTGCGGGCGGAATTTCTCCCACAGCCACATCATCGCAATCGTCGACAACCCGAGCAGGCCTGCCTGCCAGCCAAACGACGGCAAGGCTTGCGCCACCGCGGCGGGGAATGCCGTAAGGTTATCCAGCCCGGAAGGTTTCGGCGACGCATCGAGCATCACATGCACCTGTGACAGCACGATCAACACGCCAATCCCGGCAAGCATGCCGTAGACCACCGCTGGCGCCGTGACCCGAAACCAGCAGCCGAGCTTCAGTCGCCCGGCCACCAGTTGCAGGAAACCGGCGAGTAGCAAAATCGGCCCGAGCATCTCGATACCGTGCTGGCGCACCAGTTCGAACACCAAAACCGCCAGACCCGCCGCCGGCCCGCTGACCTGTAACGGTGAACCCGCCAGCCAACCTACCACCAGACCACCGATGATTCCGGTGATCAAACCCTTCGCTGGCGGCAACCCTGAAGCGATTGCAATGCCCATGCACAACGGCAGGGCGACCAAGAACACAACCACGGATGCGAGCAGCTCCCGTGGCAACACAGCTTTCAATTGAGCAGCACGCATGGTGATTCTCCCGAAGTTTTCTTCAGGCGTGGCGAGGCCGGGCCGCTGAAACAGCGGCCGGCGTCAAACCACACAGATTGTCAGGAAGATTTAGAAGCGCGCTTTGGGCGTCGCCACCGGAATCGGATGGCTGCCATCGAGCGGCAGGAAACGGCCCTGATCCGCGTCGTAAGCTTTGATTTCACTGGTTTCGATGTTGTAGACCCAGCCATGGATGAACAGATGACCGTTCGCCATGCGTGAGGCTACCGAGGGATGGGTACGCAAGTGCTGCAATTGGGCGATGACGTTTTCCTCGGTGAGGATCGGCATACTTTCTTTTTCGTCGGCGCAGTGACAGTTCTCATGCACCATGGTTTTCGCGACTTCGGCGTGGCGCAACCAGGCTTTGACCGTCGGCATTTTTTCCAGGCTATCGGGGTTGAGCACCGCACGCATGGCGCCGCAATCGGAGTGGCCGCAGATGATGATGTGCTGCACGCCCAGCGCCAGTACCGCGTATTCGATGGCAGTGGAAACGCCGCCGTTCATCTGGCCGTAAGGTGGCACGACGTTGCCGACGTTACGCGTCACGAACAGATCGCCGGGCGAGCTCTGGGTAATCAGTTCGGGAACGATGCGCGAGTCGGCGCAAGTGATGAACATCGCCTTGGGCGCTTGTGCCGTGGCGAGTTTCTTGAAGAGTTCTTCCTGCTGCGGGAAGACCTCATGATGAAAATGTAAAAAGCCGTCTACGATCTGTCGCAGCGCTGCATCGGCGGATTCCGCTTCAGGGGTTTGCGCCGACGCAGCCAGCGGCTGTTTATCCTTGTCACTCATGATTCATCCTCTTTGGCGGATTCAGGGAGTCTTGCCCCGGTATTCCGGTATGAAGCCAGTGGCTGTTTAAAACATCCGGGTCATCCCGACCCGTCAGTCACTCGATGAACAAGGTAGCCGCCGAAACTTAACTCAAACTGAATCAAACGCTCTAGAACGTGTGTTCCAGGTCACAAAAAACGTGACTGAGGTTTTCGGCGGAAGGTTTCCAACCCCTCGACCATAAGTCAATTGTCGCTAAATCAACGACATCTGGCGACCCGGCGGACAGAAGGCCGTGCAATCGAGGTTGTAGCCTTCGCGATGATTGAGGCCAAGACGCTTGATCGCCTTGGCAAAGCGCTGGGCGAGCAGATCGGCGAACGGCCCTTCGCCCCGCATGCGCGCACCGAAACGGCTGTCATAAAGCTCACCGCCACGGCTCTGGCGAATCAGGCTCAGCACGTGTGCCGCCCGTTGCGGATAGTGCGCTTGCAGCCATTCCTCAAACAACGGCGCCACCTCCAGCGGCAGGCGCAGCATCATGTACGCAGCGCTTTGCGCACCGGCAGCGTGGGCTTCGGTGAGCAGGCCTTCGATCTCGCTGTCGTTGATCATCGGAATCATCGGTGAACACAGCACACCGACCGGAATGCCCGCTTCGCGCATCACCCGGATCGCCCGCAACCGCGCCTTGGGCGCTGCGGCGCGCGGCTCGAGGATGCGTTTGAGTTCGTCGTCCAGCGTCGTGAGGCTGATCATCACGGCCACCAGTCGCTGCTGCGCCAGTTCGGTCAGCAAGTCGAGATCGCGCAGGATCAGCGAGCCCTTGGTGACGATGGTTACCGGATGCCGATAGCGCAAAAGCACTTCGAGGATCTGACGGGTGATTTTATGTTCGCGTTCGATCGGCTGATACGGATCGGTATTGGAACCCAGGTTGATCGGTGCACATTGATAGCCGCGTTTGCTCAACTGTTCTTCCAGTACCTGCGCGGCATTGGTCTTGGCGATCAGCCTGGTTTCGAAGTCCAGCCCGGGCGACATGTCCCAATAGGCGTGGCTGGGCCGAGCGTAGCAATAGATGCAGCCATGCTCGCAGCCGCGATAGGGATTGATGGAGCGATCAAAGGGCAGGTCGGGCGAAGTGTTGCGGGTAATGATGGTTTTTGCGGTTTCGATCATCACCTCGGTGTTTTGCGTTTCGGGCACTTCCTGATACCAGCCGTCGTCCTCTGCCACCGAGCGGTTTGGCGCGAAGCGGTTGTGCGGGTTGGTCGCGGTGCCGCGACCGCGAGGGGGGAGAGGGCTGATCATTGGGCGAACCTCGTGTCTGTATATGCATACAGTATATGAGCAGGGCCGAGACGATCCAGTACCGTTCGGCCACAGAAAAACCGCCGCGGATCATTCTCGCGATTCTGTTCGCTGTTTATATAAATAGTTAGAACCAGAGACAACCCGGGAAACATATGTTTGGTTGTGAAGGGAAGTTATCAAATATAGCCTTCGCAACTTACCGGCACTGATGCCTGTGTATTAATTATAAAAGGATTTAATTTATGTCGTTTCTCAATCAGCGTGGTGTTTTTCTGCAAATGATGCTGCCGAGCCAATCTGAGCCCAATACCATTGTTTCGATGCAACTTGCTCGCAAGGAACTGGGCTGGGACGCGGAAGAGCAGCTGTCGACCGAGTCCTTGGTTGATTCGATTTATGTTGTCGCGGTGTCCAGCGATCGTGGCAAGTCGTTCACCATCCGCACCGATAAGAAGGATGTGGACGGCGACGGCGATATTGATAGTGATGACAAGGCCAAGTTGGAGGCATTGGCCAAGGCTTATGTGAGTATCGTCAATCCGTAACAGAAAGTTTTACTGCGTTTTAATCGGCGCAAAAGAAAGCCCTGCACAGATGGTTTATGCAGGGCTATTCATTGCCAATCAATTCCTTTCGGCGACCCGGTTAACGCGAGTCGGGCAACGGGTTCATCCAGCGAAGCCTCTCATTGAAACAAACGAATTCGCGATATTGACGAAAATCAGTTTGTCATTGGCATCAGAGTCTTCATCACCGTCAGCATCGATGTTGAATTTGCCTTCGCCCTCCAATGTATCCTCCACCTTATAAAAACCTGTGGCATTGATCTTTAACTTTACGTTAGCGTCAGGCTGAGACAGATCGTGATTTGAAACTTTGAATAGATCAATATTCACGCATGTCGGTTTAGCCGTTCTCGCTTGACCGTCAGACGATATGAGGATGCAGCTGTACAGGCGACCCTCGCCCACAGTGCTCAAACCTGCCAACTTCGAGGCCAGACTCGCCGCGACGGTATAGGTGTCCGTGTCAAATTCATCTACCCCGTCATTTCCCTCGACATCATCCACCCCTTCGGCGCGGTCGTATTCCCCCTGGGCGTTGGCGTAAGTCGTGACAACTGCATCAGGTTTGAGATTGTTCGCATAGCCATTGTTATAACGGGAAATTACAGCTTCTTGCTTACCGTCTGCATTAATGTCCTTAAACTCAACCACGACTGAATAGCTCATGTGATTTGCTCCATGCCTGCGCAATATCGAGATTTGAATTGCGTCAATCAGACAGTAAGTCAGACGGCAAATAACAGCTACTGTCAGAGTTGACAGGTGTATGTATTTACAGTTGTGGTTTTCGGCGCGTGGAAAGTTACATCGACTGTTCGGATATGCACCCTGCCAAGTCTGACAGTAGATGAGATTTTCCCCTGGTTTTAGTGCCCAGAAACGAATGCCCGCTGATCCAGCATAGAAATACATGCTGTATCGGCGGGCTAGGCACTCCGACAGTCAGTTATGCGTGGTGACCTGTCCCAGATCATCCCCGGACGTTGTCTGCATATCGTTCTTGCGCAGGTTGGCGACATCGGCAGCCTTCACCGGCGCGCCCTTGTTACCCCAACTACCACGAATGAAGCTCACCACGTCCGCGACTTCCTGATCCGATAACCGCCAGGCAAAACCAGGCATGGTGAAAGTCGATGGCGCAGTGTGCGTCGCGGGCAATGTACCGCCCTTGAGCACAATGTGAATCAGCGAGGTCGGGTCGTCTGATTGCAACACCGGGTTGCCTGCCAGCGCCGGGAACACACGGGTGTAACCGTGACCGTCGGTGCGATGGCATGCCGCGCAGTTGTCGATGTACACCGAGGCGCCGCGCTGGCTGTCATCACCGTTCCACAGGGCCTTGGCGGCTGTCGCGTCGTATTGGTGTGGCTGATCGTTCGGATCATTGGCCGGCAATGACTTGAGATAGCGCGCAATCGCCGTCAGGTCGGCGTCGGTCATGTACTGCATGCTGTGGGTGACCACATCGCTCATGCCGCCGAACACGGCGCTGCGATCACTGCGGCCGGTCTTGAGGAATTGCACCAGTTGCTCCTCGCTCCAGCTGCCGAGCCCATCCTTGTGATCGCCACGCAGACTCTTGGCGATCCAGCCTTCCAGCGGCGCGCTGCCGGCCAGAAAGTGGTTGCCATCGGCCGCACTCAGGGATTTTTCCTGCATGGTCAGGGCACGCGGCGTATGGCAGGCGCCGCAATGTCCGAGCCCTTCTACCAGATACGCCCCACGATCGATCACCGGGTCGTCTGACGTCGACTTGTAGTCCTCGACCTTCGGCGCAAACATCCAGCGCCAGCCCATCAGTGGCCAGCGCATGCTCAACGGCCATGGAATGTCGCTGGTCTTGTTCTCTTGCGCGACGGGTTCAACGCTGTGCATGAAGTACGCGTACAACGCTTTCATGTCGGTTTCGCTGACACGGGCGTAGGACGGATACGGCATCGCCGGGTACAACGTACTACCGTTTTTGGCGACGCCATGACGCACTGCCTGATCAAAGTCCTCGAAGCTGTAATCACCCACGCCGGTTTTATCCGGGGTGATATTGGTCGAGTAGATCGTGCCGATCGGGGTTTCCATTGGCAGGCCCCCGGCGAACGGCTTGCCGTTTTTCGCGGTGTGGCAAGCCACGCAGTCACCGGCGCGGGACAGATATTCACCCTGCTTGATCAAGGATTGATCGACTTCGGCCGCTTGCAAAGCAGCACTGCCGAGCAGCGCAAGGGACGCGATAACAAACTTCTTCATGGTCATCGCTCCTTAAGCCTGAACCAGCGGGCCGGGGTTTTTCAGGTATTGCTCGCGGATCGCCTTCGCCGACCAATAGGTCAACGCCGCGACCAGACCGGTCGGGTTGTAGCCCAGGCCTTGCGGGAATGCCGAGGCGCCCGGAACGAAGACGTTGTGCACGTCCCAGCTCTGCAGGTAACGGTTCAACGCGCTCTTCTTCGGATCGGTGCCCATGATCGCGCCACCGTTGAGGTGGGTGGTCTGGTAGGACGCCGTATTGAAGTGGTCGCCGACTTTCTTGCCGATCACCGCAATGGCTTTCGGGCCCATCGCTTCGGCGACCTTGCCCATTTTCTCGACCATGAAGCGGTTCATCTTGATGTCGTTTTCCTGCCAGTCGAAGGTCATGCGCAGCAGCGGCAAGCCGTAGGCATCGCGGTACACCGGATCGAGATCGAGGTAGTTACCTCTGTAGGACTGATGCGCGCCGTGGGCGTCCATCGACACCTGGTGGGTGTAGTAATCGGCGGTCGCGCGTTTCCATGCGCTGCCCCAGGCCGGCGTGCCCGGCGGGTTCGAGGTGCCGGCAATCGGTCGGCTGCCGGCCTGGTTGACCCACATCGGCGAGCCGCCGACGAAGCCGTGCGGGCCGTGGTCGAAGTTGTCGGCGTTGAAATCATCCAGCGCCACACCGTTACCGCCGGCCCCGATGAAGTTGTTGGTGTGGGTGTCCTTGTCGAAGAACGCCTTGATCGTTGCCATGTTCTGGTAAGCGAAGTTGCGCCCGACCACGCCTTCGCCGCTGATCGGATCGTAAGGCTTGCCGATCCCGGAGAGCAGCATCAGTCGCACGTTGTGCAACTGGAACGCGCCGAGGATCACCAGATCCGCCGGTTGCTCGATCTCCCGACCTTGCGCATCGATGTAGGTGACGCCGGTGGCTTTGGTTTTGCTGCTGTCGAGATTGACCCGCAGCACATGGGAATTGGCCCGCAGCTCGAAATTCGGCAACGGTTTGAGCGCCGGCAGAATGTTCACGTTCGGCGAGGCTTTGGAATACATGTAGCAAACGTAACCGCTGCAAAATCCGCAGAAGTTGCACGGGCCCATCTGCGCGCCGTAGGGATTGGTGTACGGCCCTGAAGTATTTGCCGAAGGCAGGTTGTAGGGTTTGTAGCCAACCTCTGTGGCTGCTTTGCCGAACAGCTGTGCGGAAACCGTGTTCTTCTGCGCTTCCAGCGGGAAAGGGTTCGAGCGGTCCGGCGCGTAAGGGTTACCCCCCTTGCCCTGACCGACCAACTGACCTTTGACGGTCCAGGCCTGGCCCGAAGTGCCGAAGACTTTTTCGGCGTAATCGAAGAACGGCTCCAGCTCTTCATAGCTGACGCCGAAGTCCTGAATGGTCATGTCCTTGGGAATGAAGCTTTTGCCGTAGCGTTCTTCGTAGTGGCTGCGCATGCGCAACTCGATCGGGTCGACGCGAAAGTGCACACCCGACCAGTGCAGCCCGGCGCCGCCGACGCCATTGCCCGGCAGGAACGCACCCAACTGGCGGTTCGGCAGGGCGATGTCGTTGACGCTGTGGCGAATGGTGACGGTCTCTTTGGAGATGTCCTGAAAGAGTTTTTTGCGCACGCTGTAGGTGAGTTCGTCGATCACCTGCGGATAATTGCCGTCGGGGTAGGTGTCCTGCATCGGCCCGCGCTCCAGCGCCAGCACGTTGAGGCCGGCTTCGGTCAGTTCCTTGGCCATGATCGCGCCGGTCCAGCCAAAACCGACGATCACTGCGTCGACCTTCTTCATTACGGTTGCCATGCTCACGCCCTCTCGCCGCGAATCGAAACTGCCGGGAAGGGGTATTGCTCGTTGCGTTCCACCCAATCCATGAAATCGGCGCGGGCGCCGGGGAAGCCGATCATGGTCCAGCCGACCATGCCTTTATTGCCGCCATGGATCGGGTCGCAGAAGAATCCTTCTTTGGTGTTTTGCAGCAGCAGGTTGAAGAAAATCTTCGCCGGGACGCTATCGAACTGCGGTTTGCCGGCTTCGAGTTGCTTGAGCAAATCGTCTCGGGTAGCGCTGTCTTGCTCAGCAAATGTTTTACCGTTGAGGGCTTTGGTCCACTGATCCGTGGCGGCGATGCCGAGACGATAGATCTCTTTAGGGACCAATTTGCTTTGCCAACCCATCTCCGGCGCCGCTTCAGCGTTGAACGGACCCTGCATGTACCAGAGGGCTCCGGCAGCGTAGGGCGTGTTCATTTGACGATCGATGTATTCCGGCACGCCCGCTTCGATCGCACCTGGGCCTTGAGCGTCAGCGGGAATCAGCTGCGCCACGGCGGCATTGATGAAGGCCCATTCCTCTGCGGTGAAATAGCTCGGCTGATAAACGCCCGCGTCAGCGCGAGCCGGTGGCGCCGCGGGTGTGGCCGGAGCGGCTTCAGGCGAGGCATGCAGAACACTGCTGCCCAAACCGGTGCCGGCGAGGGTGACCACTGGAATCAGGGTCAGGGATTTGCGTAAAAAATCACGCCGCGGGTTGTCTCGATTTTCATCAGACATTGGGTTGCACCTCATCAGGCATCAAGATTGGTCAACCGTTTCTGCGAACGGCTTGAGGATTTGCTGTCGCGACGTGGCCGGTTTGACCCGTAAAAGGGGGACGTGTCTGCAACAAGATGTGACAAATGGTAGCAGGCTAAGCATCTGGATGAATCGATAAAGCGCAAAAAAGACTGGAATTGCGCGGGGAGGGTTGAGGAAAGAATGCCGATTCACGCTTCTTTGACACCCGGCTCACGGGGCTTTGACCGCCAAACGGCGACGCTGAGGCTCCTGTCACTGAAAATCCCGATACGGTTAATCCAGCATGTCCCGAGTGCATTTTTTTCCTGCTGTGTGCTTGTCGCTTGTAATGCTCCTGCAGTTGTTTCCGGCACAGGCTGCCGAGCCTGCGGCCCTTCGTCCTGCGCAATGGGCGCAGCCGATTGAAGTGCAATACAACCTGTTCCAGATGTCGCCAACGCTGTACCGCAGCGCGTTGCCCGACGACGGTGCTGTGCCGTTATTGAAAAATCTGAAAGTGGCCACGGTCATCAACTTCCTGCCCGAAGCCGATAGCAACTGGCTGTCCACGCCCGGCATTCATCAAGTGCAATTAACGTATCGCACCAACCACGTCGACGACAGTGATGTGCTCAAGACCCTGCGTGCGATTCAGGAAGCCGAGGCCAGTGGCCCGGTGTTGATGCACTGCAAGCACGGTTCCGACCGCACCGGGCTGATGGCCGCGATGTACCGCGTAGTGGTGCAAGGCTGGAGCAAAGAGGACGCTCTGAACGAAATGACCCAAGGTGGTTTTGGTGAAAGCGGCCACTTCCGCGACAGCGTGCGCTATGTGATGCAGGCTGATGTCGACAAGCTGCGTACCGCGCTGGCCAATGGTGATTGCAGCACCAGCGCGTTTGCGACCTGTTCGCTGAAGAGCTGGTTTCAGACGGTTAATCTGAAGTGATCAATCGGTGGTGGCTGCAAAGAGTTGCGTGTCGACCGGTTGGCCGAGAAAGGCTTCCAGCGCGGTCAGCAACGAGCCGGAGTCGCCAGGGGCAAAGAACGCCTCGCGAAAAGCGCGGCCCGCTTGCGGGTTGAAAACCCCGTCCCGCTGGAACCGCTTGAACGCTTCGGTCGCCAGCACCCCTGACCACTTGTAGGCATAGACCGACGCTTCGTAACCGGTCACCAGGTAATCAAAGCCAAAGGCGAAACGGTGATAACCCGACAGTCGCAGGTGCGGCATCTCGCGTTGCAAATCCTCGAAGACCTGTTCGATGCTGCGGCCATCACCATGGCTGCGATGCAACTCCAGATCAAACAACGCCGTCAGCAGCAGTAGGGTGGTTGAGCGACTGGTCTGGGCGCCAAGCGCAGCCAGTGCGGTGTTGACTCGCGCCGCTGTCAGACGTTCGCCGCTCTGGTAATGCGCCCCCAGCCACAGCAGAAAGTCTGGCGACTGACACCAATGCTCGAACAGCTGCCCGGCGAATTCCGCCGTGTCGCGTCCCAGTTGAGAGATCCCCGCCAGGTTGCGATGGGGCGAGCGCGTCAGCACATGCTGCAAACAATGGCCGAACTCGTGAAACAGCACCCGCAGGTTTTCGTGGGAGAGCAGGCACGGGTGCGCTTCGGTGGCAGGCGGGAAATTGCAATTAAGGCAAGCGATCGGCAGCGCTGGTCGCCCCTCGGCATTGATACTGCGAATGCGTAACACGGAGGTGAACGCAAAATCAGTGGCGTCTTCGCGGTGGAAAGGGTCAACGTAGATGTGCCCGATCACTTGCCCGTGCTCGCTGATATCCAACAGTCGGACGCTGTCATGCCAGTGGCTGAGTGCTGTCTGCTCGACGATGGTGATGCCAAACAGGTGCTCGCAGAACCGGCAGAGTTTACGCAACGTGTCATCAAGCGAAAAATACTGGCGCAAGCCTTTTAGCGCCCCGTTCAATTGTTGCAGGCGTAATTGCTCGGCGAGAAATTCCTCATCCCACGGTTGGATATCTGCATACCCCAGGGTGAGCGCAAAGGCTTTCAACCCCTGCGTATCACTCAGCAGATGCGGCGTATTCAGTACTATTTGCTGGCGTATAAACGCACTGACTTGCGCCGGGGAGGTGGCCATACGGTTTGCCAGGCGCAACTCGACGAAATTCTCGAAGCCCAATAATTGGGCTTTTTCGTGGCGCAACGCGACCAGCACCGAGAGGACCGGATCGTTGTCGAGTTTTTCTGCCTGCGGGCCTCGATCAGACGCGCGGTTGATCCAGGCCGTGAAGTACTCTTCACGCAGCGCGCGGTTTTGCGCATGAGTCATGATTTGTCGATAGGTGTTCTGATCCAGCGTGAGCAACCAGCCGCTGTGTCCAGCCGATTTCGCCTTGAGGGCCAGACGTGCCTGTACCTCGGCAGACAGGCCTTGAAGTAGCGTGATGTCGTTGATGCGCTTGCTCCACGCGGCGTTGGCCAGTTCCAGATTGCTTTGAAACAATTGCTCCAGATTCCGGATATCCCGGCTCAGGCGGGCAAGTTTTTGCTGTTGCGCTGGCTGCAGTTCGATACCGGACAAGCGGAAACTGCGCAGAATCTTCGCCAGCGAGGCTTTGCGCTGATCATCGAAACTGGCGGCAACCGCACTTTGCGCCAGGCGTTGATAGGTCCGGTACAACTCGAGATTGGCGGTCTTGTCGTCTATGTATTGGCCTGCAGCGTGGCTGCACAACGCGCTTTCCCTGAGCCAGTCGGCGTCGTCGGATTTGACCTTCGATAGCGTGTCGATAATGCCCACTGCTTCCGTCAGGCGCGCATCGGCCGAATCGATGGCCACCACCAGATCATCCCAGTTTGGATGCTCGGTCTGGCTGGCGATCACTTGGGCAATGATCTGCTGGTTTTCGGCAACGATCACGTTGATGGCGGGCAGCAGATGCTCGGCGCGAATGTCCGACCACGGGGGCAATGACCAGTGTTGTAAAAGCGGATTGGTGTCAGGCATGACGTCTTCCTTGAGGGTTGGCTGAAAGGGCCAGCCTAGGCAGGAAGCGCAGGGGAAGGGCGGTAGATAGTTACCACCTTCCACCGCTGATCGGTGGAAGGTGGTACTGACTCAATGTTGCTCGTCAGGCTTTTTCGCAAGTTTCGGATTAGGGAAAAACTGCACTGCCTGGACTTTCTTGTCCGCTGGCGGTTTCAGCGCGCTGGTGTTGACCCGCGTGCCCAGCTCCTTTGGAACCGACAGCCCTTGCTCGTTCAGCGTGTCGGAATAACCGCAGGCCACGCATTCGCGGTGGGGCACGGTGTCCTCGTTCCACATCATCAGTCTGTCCGGCTCGCTGCACGCCGGGCAGACAGCCCCGGCGATAAAGCGTTTTTTGGTGATCACTGGCCCCTCACTCATGCTGCCGCGCCCTCGGTCAGGCCGCTGTGACGCAACAGTGCGTCAATCGATGGCTCACGGCCACGGAAGTCGACGAACAGCACCATCGGCGCTTGCGAGCCGCCGCGCGCCAGAATCGCTTCGCGGAAGGCGCGACCGGTTTCAGCGTTGAGCACACCGTCTTCTTCGAATTTCGAAAACGCATCGGCCGACAGCACTTCCGCCCACTTGTAGCTGTAGTAACCCGCCGCGTAACCGCCGGCGAAGATGTGCGCAAAGCTGTTGGGGAAGCGGTTGTAGGCCGGAGGACGCATCACCGACACCTCGTCACGTACGCCTTCGAGCACTTGCAGCGGGCTGCGGCCATCACCGTGAGTGGCATGCAGTTCGAAATCGAACAGCGAGAATTCCAGCTGACGCACCATCATCAGGCCGGACTGGAAGTTCTTCGCCGCGAGCATTTTTTCCAGCAGGTCCTGAGGCAGCGCTTCGCCGGTTTCGTAGTGACCGGAAATCAGCGCGAGGCCTTCCGGCTCCCAGCACCAGTTTTCCATGAACTGGCTCGGCAGCTCGACCGCATCCCACGCCACGCCGTTGATGCCCGACACGCCGGCATGCTCGACGCGGGTCAGCAGGTGATGCAGGCCGTGGCCGAATTCGTGGAACAGCGTGGTCACTTCATCGTGGGTCAGCAGTGCAGGCTTGCCGCTGTCGGCCGGGGTGAAGTTGCACACCAGATTGGCGACCGGGCTTTGCAGCACGCCATCGACAGTACGGCGACGGTCGCGGGCGCCGTCCATCCACGCACCGCCACGCTTGTTGGCGCGGGCATACAGATCGAAGAAGAAGCGGCCGACGTGCTGGCCGTTTTCCTTGATTTCGAACAGGCGAACATCCGGGTGCCATGTGTCGAAGCCTTTCTGCTCGGCGATCTCGATGCCGTACAGACGCTGGACGATGGCGAACAGACCATCGAGAACCTTGTCGATCGGGAAGTAGGCGCGCAGGGTTTCCTGGGCGACGCTGTAGCGTTGTTCGCGAAGTTTTTCGCCGTAGAAACCCACATCCCAGCTTTGCAGATCAGCGCAACCCTGCTCGGCGGCGTAGGCGCGCAGTTGTTGCAGATCCTGGGCGGCGAACGGCTTGCTGCGTTTGGCCAGATCGCGCAGGAAGCTCAGCACCTGATCGCTGGACTCGGCCATTTTGGTAGCAAGGCTCAACTCGGAGAAACTGGCGAAGCCCAAGAGTTTTGCCAGCTCCTGACGCAGGTCGAGAATTTCTTCCATCACCGGACCGTTGTCGTTCTGACCGGCGTTCGGGCCTTGATCCGAGGCGCGGGTGCAGTAGGCGGCGTAGACTTCTTCGCGCAGCGCACGGTCCTGGGCGTAAGTCATCACCGCGTAGTAGCTTGGGAATTCCAGGGTGATCAACCAGCCATCGAGGTCCTTGGCCTGGGCCGCGGCAGCCATTTGCGCCTTGGCCGAATCGGTCAGTCCGGCGAGGACGGCTTCGTCGGTAATGTGCTTGGTCCACGCTTGAGTGGCATCGAGCAGCTGGTTGGAGAAACGGCTGCCCAGCTCGGACAGCTTGCTTTGCACTTCGGCGTAGCGCTTCTGTTCGGCCTCCGGCAGGTCGATGCCCGACAGACGGAAGTCACGCAGGGCATGTTCCAGGATAGTTTTTTGCGCGACGTCGAAACCGGCGGCTTCCGGACTGTTGGCCAGCGCTTCGAAGGCCTGGAACAGTTCGCGGTTCTGGCCCATCTCGGTGGAGTAGGCGCTCAACGCTGGCAGGCACGACTCGTAGGCTTCACGCAGTTCGGCGCTGTTGCACACGGCGTTGAGGTGGCTGACCGGGCTCCAGGCTGCGCCGAGGCGATCATTGAGTTCGTCCATCGCCAATACCAGGCCGGCCCAGGTAGGGTTCTGGCCTTGGCTCTTGAGGATTTCGGCGATGGCGACGCGGTTGTCGGCCAGGATGGTTTCGATGGCTGGCAGGACGTGTTCGGCACGGATCGTGGAGAACGGCGGCAGGTCGTAGGACTGCAGAAGAGGGTTGTTCACGCTCACGGTTGGCACCTTGGCTGGAAGAAACATGTGCCCATCTTAATTACAATCGACACTCACCGCAGCTATCGGCGACAGAGAGAGAACTAATCGTGTCCCTTCGCAAATACCAGAACCATACCCCGCAGTTGAGCAAAGGCGCCTTTGTCGACGGCTCCGCGGTGGTGATCGGCGACGTCGAAATCGGCGAAGACAGCTCCGTCTGGCCGCTGACAGTCATCCGCGGCGACATGCACCGCATCCGCATCGGTGCGCGCACCAGCGTGCAGGATGGCTGCGTGTTGCACATTACCCACGCCGGCCCGTTCAACCCCGATGGCTTCCCGTTGTTGATCGGCGATGATGTGACCATCGCCCACAAAGTCATGCTGCATGGCTGCACCGTCGGCAGCCGCGTGTTGATCGGCATGGGCAGCATCGTCATGGACGGCGCGGTGGTCGAAGACGACGTGATCATCGGCGCTGGCAGCCTGGTGCCGCCGGGTAAGCGTCTGCACAGCGGCTTCCTTTACGTGGGAAGCCCGGTGAAACAGGTCCGGGCGCTGACCGACAAGGAAAACGCCTTCTTCACCTACAGCGCGGCGAACTACGTGAAGCTCAAGGACCTGCACCTGGCCGAAGGCTACGACACACTCTGAATCGAATTCGCGACTGCTCAGGAATATTCATGCATTACCAGACCGTACTGTTCGACCTCGATGGCACCCTGACCGATCCGCGTGAGGGCATCACCCGTTCTATCCAGTTCGCGCTGAGCAAACTTGGCATTGATGAGCCAGACCTGACCAAGCTTGAGCACTTCATCGGCCCGCCGCTGTTGCAGGCATTCATGCAGTTTTACGACTTTGATGAAGCGAAGGCGTGGGAGGCGGTGAATTTCTATCGCGAGCGCTTCAAGGTCACCGGCCTGTATGAAAACCGCGTGTTCGAGGGCGTCACGCCGCTGCTGGAAACCCTGAGTGGCCAAGGTCGGCAGCTCTACATCGCAACGTCCAAACCCTGGGTGTTCGCCCGCGAGATTGCCCGGCACTTCGACTTTGCCCGGCACTTCAAGGTGATCTACGGCAGTGAGCTGGATGGCACGCGGACCAACAAGGTTGAGCTGATTGCGCACCTGCTCGCGGAAGAAGGGCTGGACCCGGCGAACACCTTGATGATCGGCGATCGCAAGCACGACCTGATTGGCGCGCGCAGCAATGGTCTGGACGCGGCGGCGGTGGGTTATGGGTTTGGCAGTTTTGAAGAGTTGAATGCCGAGACACCGGCTTATCACTTTGAAACGCTGGCCGAGTTGCACCAGGCATTTTTGCAGCGCTGATCAATACGTCATCGCTGGCAAGCCTGCTCCCACATGAAAGCGGTGTCACCAGGGGCACCGCATTCACTGTGAGATCTGTTCCCACAGGTAAGTGGTTTCAAGTTCAGCAAAATCCCTGTGGGAGCTGGCTTGCCAGCGATGAGGCCGGATCAGCCACTGAAGGGCTAAGAGTCTGCCAAAGTTTTCAATGCCAATTTACGCTCCACAACCGGCAACCCACCCAGCCTCTCGACCTCCGCATAAAACTTCAGCCAATCCCCTCCAACTTGGCTGAACAATGCCGCAAACGCCGGCACCCATTGGTCATATAGCCCGAAGGGCAGCAGCCGCGCATTGTTCAGCGGCGTATTCACCCAGGCGTCATAACGCTTGTCCCCGGCCCACTGGCTGTCACGCATCACCCGGTAATCCCGGCGAAACTGCTCGAACTCGGCCGCTTTGCGCTCGCGCATCTGCTCGACGGGCAGCGGCTGTGCATACAACGTCTCCAGCCGCGAGCGCGTAGCAAGTACCAACGCGATGAACTGATCACGCTGCTTGAGTCGGGAGTTGGTATCCGCCGGCAATCCGCGAAACGCCCGCCATTGCCGAGTACCTTCCTGCTCGACAAACGTGGCAAACGACTCGTTGAACTCGGTGTCGTCCTTCACATAGAACTGCTGATGCGCCAGTTCATGGAAGATCAGCGTGGCCAGGCGTTCGTCGCCCCAGCCCATCATCGAATTGAGGATCGGGTCGTTGAACCAGCCCAGCGTCGAATAGGCCTCGACACCGCCAATTGAAACGTCCATGCCCTGCAAGCGCTGGATCGCAGCTTCACCCCGCGCGGCGCTCTGACTGTAATAACCGCGATAGGCCACGCACCCGGCAATCGGGAAGCAGTGGTTTTGCGGGGTCAGGGAAAACTCTGTGGTGGTGAATACATTCCACACCACGAAAGGCCGGCAAATGTCGGCGTACAGGCGATAACTCTGGTTGTCCGGCAGATGCAGGTGTTCGCTGGCAAAAGACCGGGCCTGCTGCGACTGGACCAGGTGCGTGCGTAATTTCGCATCGCGGCTTGGGTCGGCAATCACGTTGGCGACCGGTTCGCGGGCCTGCAGCAATTGCCACTGACCGCTGGCCAGCTGGCTGTAATAGCTGACGCTTGCACAACCGTTGAGCAACAAAAGCATCACACCCGGAAACAAAATCCGAAAAACGCGATCAAGTAACCGATGGCTTGGAAGCGGCCTGATCAAAATAAGAAACCCTCTGGAAAGTCTGCCCGCAAGACTATCCCGCCCATTGGAGCTTCGCTATGCGCATGTTGATGCTGACAGGAGGCCTGCTGACGCTGGCCGGTTGTGCCGGATTCGGAATGCCCGATCCTGACCCTTCGCAAGCCTGGATCGATCTCGATGCCCGGCAGCAGGACACGGCGCTACAGGCGCTGCAAGTCGATAGCAAGGCCGCCGTCGACAACCGTTATTTCGAGGTGCAGCCCGGCAGTCATGAACTGAAGGTGCGTTATCAATTCCCGGTCGAGGCGACGAATATCGGCCCGAACGCCGAGCCGCTCTGGCGTGATTGCCAGTTGAGCGTGAAATTCAAGGACTTCAACGCCGGCCAGCGTTATCAGTTGCAGGCCGGCAGTATCGGTTTCCGCCCGTGGGCGAAACTTTATGACGAGCAGCGCAAAGTCGTCGGGCAGGGTACGCCGGCGGGCTGTCAGAAAACCTGATCGGCGCTATGCTGGCACTCTCATCCAAAGGACATTGATCATGCGCAGGTTAACGCTGTTGCTTGCAGCAAGTGTGGTTGCCGGCTGCCAGAGCCCGATGCCGGCGGTCGATCCCACCATGGCCTGGGTCGACTTTGCCATGCCCACCCCCGGCGGCAAGGTGTTGATGGCCGATCGAGTGGACAAGCAAAGGATGACCGACGGACGTTTTTTCCAGGTCACGCCGGGGAGTCACGAACTGAGGGTGCGTTTTGATTTCGAGGTGTTTGGCGGCGGTCAGGGCATGGACACCGATCCGCAGGAGCGGCTGTGTTACATGACCGTGCGTTACGATGATTTCGAGGCGGGGCAACGTTATCGGCTGGAGGCACGGTCGCTGGCCTTTACGCCAAGCGCCCGGTTGATCAATAGCCAGGGGCAGATCGTTGCCAAGGAACGACAGGTCAACTGTGTACCTTGAGCGACTTCAGTCCTCGTTCTTCTGATAGACGATTGCTTTGGTGCCGTTTTCACACGAGCCTACGACCATGGCGATGTCGTGCTTTTCGGCCTCTGCCTTGCTGACGATTTCCAGCGTGTAGGACGGCACGGCTTTAGCCTGAATCTTGATTTCGATCTCTTTGCGGAGTTCTTCACAGTCTTTAGGTGCGGCAAAAGCGGAGGTGGCCAGTGCACTGCAGAGAATCGCCAAGCCAATACGTTTCATGAATGAAGCTCCTTGAGGCAGCGCGCACGGGCGTGCGCTGAAGCTGCTGTCACGTATACGACCACATTTTTGAAACGCGAGTTCTGACTTCGCTCACAAACTTTGATCAGCTTTTGCCCCCCCGTGATAATTTCCAGATCGTCTTCGCGAACAGGCTCGCTCCTACAGAGTTTTGTGGCGTTCACATAACCCTGTGGGAGCGAGCCTGCTCGCGAAGGCGTCGGCACTGCCAAAGCCCGAATCAGCCTTGGAACATCAGCTGACCAGCGAAGCCTCAAGGGTAATCTTCGCATTCAACACCTTGGACACCGGGCATCCTTCTTTGGCTTTGTTGCTGAGCTCTTCAAACTGCTCTTGGGTCGCGCCCGGAATTTTCGCCTTGAGAATCAGCTTCACCGCGGAGATCGCGAAACCGCCCTCAACCTGATCGAGCGTGACTTCAGCCTGGGTGTCGATGCTGTCGGCCTTGAGGCCGGCATCGCCGAGAATCATCGAAAACGCCATGGAGAAACAGCCGGCATGCGCCGCGCCGATCAGTTCTTCAGGGTTGGTGCCTTTGCCGCCCTCGAAGCGCGCCTTGAAGCCGTAGGGTGCTTCTCTGAGGACGCCGGTTTCGGTGGAAATCGAGCCGATGCCGGTTTTCAGATCACCTTCCCAATGTGCGGATGCTTTCTTCACGATAGCCATGTCTGCCTCCTCAAGATCTGGCGCGGGACGCCGCGCCTTCGTGGTTTTTGCTTGCAAGGCTTCTGAGGATAGACGTCGGGACAAAGTTCAGCCTATCTGAATCGTTGACTTTTTTAGTAGGATTTTTCGTCCTGCTATTGAAACTCGGGTATATGCCCTCATTGCATAGAACACGCTTATGGATTCGGCAGGTTTTCGTTTGCGAGAAGAACCTGCCTCCTCACTCGGAGACGCAGGTTTATGAAGCAACTGTCCGACGTAAAATTTTCCACCCTCGATCTGGTGCCCGTGCGCGAGAACGGCAGCCCGGCGCAGTCGCTGCGCAATTCGCTGGACCTGGCGCAGCACGCCGAGAAATTCGGTTACACGCGGTTCTGGGTGGCTGAACACCACAACATGGACGGCATCGCCAGTTCCGCCACCTCGGTGCTGCTCGGTTATCTGGCGGGCGGTACCTCGACCATCCGTGTCGGTTCTGGCGGGGTAATGCTGCCTAACCATGCGCCGCTGGTGATCGCCGAACAGTTCGGCACACTGGAAAGCCTGTATCCGGGTCGTATCGATCTCGGTTTGGGCCGGGCGCCGGGTTCCGATCAAATGACTGCTCGCGCACTTCGCCGTGAGCGTTCCGGCAGTGCTGACGACTTCCCGGAAGACGTTGCCGAGCTGGCGCGTTATCTCGGCCCGCGCACCCCGGATCAACGGGTGATCGCCATGCCCGGCACCGGTACCAATGTGCCGATCTGGCTGCTCGGTTCCAGCCTGTTCAGTGCGCAACTGGCCGGCGAGCGCGGTTTGCCCTACGCCTTCGCCTCGCATTTCGCCCCGCGCTTCATGCACGAGGCCATCCGCGTCTACCGCAATCACTTCAAGCCGTCGGCGGTGCTCGACAAGCCTTACGTGATGCTCGGTGTGCCGCTGGTGGCGGCGGACACTGATGAGCAAGCCGATTACCTGGCGACTTCGGTGTACCAGCGAATCCTCGCGTTGATGCGTGGGCAAAGCCTGGTGCAGCGCCCACCGGTGAAAACCATGGATGGCCTGTGGCTGCCCCATGAGCGTGAAGCGGTGGGAGATTTCCTGGGTCTGGCGATGGTCGGCAGCCCGGCGAAAATCCGCGCGAAACTGGAGGTGCTGATTGAGCAAACCCAGGCTGATGAGCTGATCTTTACCTCTGACTTGTATGAACATGCCGATCGCGTGCGTTCGTACGAATTGCTGGCGCAGGTGATGAAGGGCTAACTGAATCTCGCCCCGCTGAAAACGTGTAGGAGCTGCGGCACGCTGCGATCTTTTGATCTGGATCTTGAGAACAGGATCAAAAGATCGCAGCGTGCCGCAGCTCCTACATTGAAAAATGGTTGCCCACAAAAAAGCCGACGCATTCGCGTCGGCTTTTGCATTTCAGGCGCAATCAACCGCGTTTGTAGACGATTTCCTTGGCGCCGCCTTCACAGCTGCCAACGACCTTGCCGTCAGCTGCCGCTCCCTTGTCGACGATCTCCAGCGAATACCCGGAAACGCCCTTGGCATCCAGTTTCGCCGCAATCTCTGCCTTCAGATCTTCACAAGGCTTGCCGGCTGCAAATGCACCACCCGCAAGGCTCAACAAACCTACTGCCAACATGAACTTCTTCATCGGTCGCACTCCCTGGTCGGATTAAAAGAGGCGGGCATCGGGTTATTCACCCGACGTGCCCACCTTGTAGCGCTTTGCCATTCCTATGGCACTCGGCCAGCGCGCAAGTTCAGAAGCGTAGACCAAACTCAGCTACTGGCGATGCGGAACCCGACTTTCAGTGTCACCTGAAAGTGCGCAGCTTTACCGTCCTTGATGTGGCCGCGCGTCTCGGTCACTTCAAACCACTCCAGATGCTTGATGCTTTTGTTGGCTTCTGCCAACGCATTGTTGATGGCGTCTTCGATGCTGGTTGGGGACGAGCCGACCAGCTCGACTTTTTTGTACGTGTGGTGGTCAGTCATGGTGATCTCCTTGGGATGTGGAATTGAGACTAGCAGTGAATTTGCACTGTTGATTTCGGCGGCTTTGCGCAAGCGAAGTTCAGAATTTCTGCACTTTCTCAATCCGCTGAAGTCCCAATCAACACACGCCACTCATCACCAATGCAGGAGAGCCACCATGGCCAACACCTCTTTACGTAAAGCCTCATTGCAAAGCATGGAAGCGGAGATCGAGAGTCTGCTCAAGTCGTTGGAAGGCCTGAAAGACGACGCTTCGGACGAGTCGCGCAAGACTCTCAAGGCGCTGAAAAGCAATGCCGAAAGCGCGCTGAAACATTCGCGTCACCTGCTCAGCGATGCCTACGAAGAAGTCAAAGTGAAAACCCGCGAGACCGGGATCGCCACCCGCGATTACGCGCAGGAACATCCATGGACCACCGCCGGTGTGGCGGTGGGTGCTTTGGGTCTGCTGGCCGCTTACTTGCTGTTCAAGCGCGGCGAGTGATCCGGCTGGCGCAGCTCTTGTTTGAGCCAGTGCGCCAGTTGCCGGGCGCGCCCATCCGCGGCGCGCTTGGGTAGCCACAACGCCAGTTGCGCCGGGGTTTCACAGAAGCCCCACGGCGCAACCAGGCGACCGGCCTTCAAGTCTTCGGTGACCAGCGGCTCCGGCGCGATAGCCACCCCAAGGCCCGCCACTGCGGCTTCCAGCAAATAATACAAATGCTCAAAACCTTGCCCAAGCTTCAACGTCTTGGCGTCGAGGTGATTTTGCTGTGCCCAGCTCGGCCAGGCTTGCGGCCGCGATGTCGTGTGCAGCAAGGGTTCGTCGAGCAGCGCTGAGGCGGGCGCCGTTTGCAGGCGTTGATATCCGTTGAACAGCGGGCTCATGACGGGACCGATGCGTTCTGCAGCCAGCTCGTAAACCTGCATGTCTGCGGGCCAGGGTGGTTCTGCGAACAGCAGTAACGCGTCCAGTCCCGGTCGCCTCGGGTCGAGATCACCTTCACCCGCCGATAAATGCAGGCGCAGATCCGGTAGATCGGCATTCAGCCTTCCCAATCGCGGGATGAACCAGCGTGCCAGCAAGCTTCCCGAGCAGCCGAGCACGAACGGCGCATCGGCTGTACGTTGCGTCAGCTCGGCACAAACACTGCGCAAGCGATCAAACGCCTCGCCGCTGGCATCGCGTAAACGCACACCGGCATCTGTGAGTTTCAAGCCGCGTCCATCCTTGACGAACAGGCTGACGCCAAGGTGTTCTTCGAGCACCTTGAGCTGGCGGCTGACCGCGCCATGGGTCACGTGCAGTTGTTCGGCGGCCTGGCTGACGCTGTTCAGCCTGGCAGTGGCTTCGAAGGCGCGCAAAGCGTTGAGCGGGGGAAGGTCGTGGCTCATGGTATCTGTGAGTTTTCCTGACAGGTTGCGGCGATCTTATCGGTTTTCAGCATAGAAGGTCAGGGGTAGAGTGGGCGTCATTGTCTTCTCACGTCATTCCCGATTCTGCTGGAGCAAAACATGACCCAGACTTCGAACACTTCCGATCTGCGTAATGGCCCTGACGCCAACGGCCTGTTTGGCTCGTTCGGTGGCCGCTACGTGGCTGAAACCCTGATGCCGTTGATCCTCGAGCTGGCCCGCGAATACGAGACAGCCAAGGAAGACCCTGCCTTTAAAGAAGAATTGGCCTACTTCCAGCGCGACTACGTCGGACGTCCGAGCCCGCTGTATTACGCCGAGCGTCTGACCGAGTTCTGCGGCGGCGCCAAGATCTACCTCAAGCGCGAAGAGCTGAACCACACAGGCGCGCACAAGATCAATAACTGCATCGGCCAGATTCTGCTGGCGCGGCGCATGGGCAAAAAACGCATCATCGCCGAGACGGGCGCCGGCATGCACGGCGTGGCGACTGCTACCGTGGCCGCGCGTTTCGGTCTGGACTGCGTGATCTACATGGGCACCACCGACATCGAACGCCAACAGGCCAACGTTTTTCGCATGAAGTTGCTGGGCGCCGAAGTGATCCCGGTAGTGGCCGGCACTGGCACCCTGAAAGATGCGATGAACGAAGCGTTGCGTGACTGGGTGACCAATGTCGACAGCACCTTCTACCTGATCGGCACCGTGGCTGGCCCGCACCCGTATCCAGCGATGGTTCGCGACTTCCAGGCCGTGATCGGCAAGGAAACCCGTGACCAACTGCAAGCGCAGGAAGGTCGTCTGCCGGACAGCCTGGTGGCATGCATCGGCGGCGGCTCCAACGCCATGGGCCTGTTCCACCCGTTCCTTGATGACAAAAGCGTTGAGATTATCGGTGTTGAAGCCGCCGGCTACGGCATCGAAACCGGCAAGCACGCGGCCAGCCTGAATGGCGGCGTACCGGGTGTGTTGCACGGCAACCGTACTTTCCTGTTGCAGGACGACGACGGCCAGATCATCGACGCTCACTCGATTTCCGCCGGCCTCGATTACCCGGGTATCGGCCCGGAACACGCATGGTTGCATGACATCGGCCGCGTCCAGTACACCTCGGTGACCGACGACGAAGCCCTCGACGCATTCCACAAATGCTGCCGCCTGGAAGGGATTATTCCTGCCCTGGAAAGCGCCCACGCGCTGGCCGAAGTATTCAAACGCGCACCGACCCTGCCCAAGGATCACCTGATGGTGATCAACCTTTCGGGCCGTGGCGACAAAGACATGCAGACCGTTATGCACCATATGGAACAGTCCAAGCAGGAGAAACACTGATGAGCCGCCTGCAAACCCGTTTTGCCGAACTCAAACAACAGAATCGCGCCGCGCTGGTGACCTTCGTCACCGCCGGTGATCCGGATTACGACACTTCGCTGGCGATCCTCAAAGGCTTGCCGAAGGCCGGTGCCGACGTGATCGAGTTGGGCATGCCGTTCACCGATCCGATGGCTGACGGCCCGGCGATTCAACTGGCGAACATCCGCGCATTGGGCGCCAAGCAGAATCTGCTGAAAACCCTGCAAATGGTTCGCGAGTTTCGCGAAGACAACAGCGACACACCGCTGGTGCTGATGGGCTACTACAACCCGATCCACAAGTTTGGTGTCGAGCGTTTCATTGCGCAGGCCAAAGAGGCCGGCGTCGACGGCCTGATCGTTGTCGACATGCCGCCGGAGCACAACGACGAACTGTGCGACCCGGCGCAGGCTGCCGGCCTGGATTTCATCCGTCTGACTACGCCGACCACCGACGACGCGCGTCTGCCGAAGGTTCTCAACGGCAGTTCCGGTTTTGTGTACTACGTGTCGGTTGCCGGTGTCACCGGTGCCGGCGCGGCGACGCTGGAGCACGTCGAAGAGGCGGTCACTCGCCTGCGCCGCCACACCGATCTGCCGATCAGCATTGGTTTCGGTATCCGCACACCAGAGCAGGCCGCCGCGATTGCGCGTCTGGCTGACGGGGTTGTGGTGGGCTCGGCGTTGATCGATCACATCGCCAATGCCCAGACTCCGGATCAGGCCATCGACGGCGTATTGAGTCTGTGCTCGGCACTGGCAGAGGGCGTGCGGAAGGCTCGCGCCAGCTAAAGGTAGAGTTCCTGATTCAGAGGAATGAGTGCTTGGGCACCGGGGTTCCGGATTAATCGTTAGTCAGTCAAAAGATCGCAGCCCGTGGCAGCGCCTACATGTGATTTCTGTAGGGATTGCCTCGGGCTGCGATTTTTTGCCTTTACGGCAGTTCCAGCCCGCCCGACGCTTTGTGCAATTTGCGCAAATGCTCGCCGATCTGTTTCACGTTGGCCTCGCTGGCGGCAATTTCGGCGGCGCGCTTGGGTTCCAGCAACTTACGCACTTCCTTGTCCAGATCGCCGCTAAGTAACAGCAGCTTCTTCTGCCGCTGGCTGCTTTCCGCTTCCAGTCGGCTGAACTCGCTTGGTTGCGGCAAACCGTAGCCTTTCGAATCCAGCAGTTCTGCCGGACGACTGAGGAACCCACTGTTGGCGAGGATTTCCTGCAAGGTCGCATTGGCCTTGTCCATTCCGCCATTCTCCAGTTCCCGCGCACCGAGGTAACGTTGTTTGACCTCGTCCTGCGCGAGCAACAACTGGCGACGGAAACTCGCCTGCTCGAGCAGCAACAGCGCGGCGCTGGTGCGCAGGTCGGCGCGATCGAACCATTCGCGGCGTTCTTCGGCCGACAACGAAAGCCACTCTTCGACGGTGTTCTGTTTGATCGGCAGCTGCTTCTTCAGCACGTTGAACATCGCCTGATAGCGATCGCGGAACGAGTCGAAGCGATAGCCCAGACGCAGCGCTTCTTTCGGATCATCCAGCACGCTCGTATCGGCCAGACCACGGCCCTTGAGCACTTCCAGCAGACCGTTGGGCATGATGCTGTCGAGGCCGGTGAGTTGCGCGTTGTTGCTGCCGCTGCGCAATAGTTTCAAGCCTTCCACTGCGCAGTTGTTGGACAGGAAGAAGTAATTGCCGTCGTAGCTCCAATGCATCTCGGCGGCATGTTCGACCACGCCTTCGATCTCGCTGCGCGACAGATTCAGCGGTACCGAGGCGAGGCTGCGCAGTTCGGTCTTGGTGTACTCGTCGATCACCTGCGCCAACGGCAGAACGAACAGCCGGGACGGGTACTTGCCGACCAGTCCGTCCCAACTCGACAGCTGCACATCACCGACGAAAGCGCGGTAGGACAGCACCAGATGTTGATCCAGATCGAGCCGGCAATCCGGGCCACGCGGGCGACCCGGTGCACAGATCACCAGACGCAACATGCTGTGACCCCAGCGGCTGACCCAGTTCTGATTGGCCTCGGCCAGTAAGTAATCGACGGCGTAGACACGCTCCGGATCGACTTGCCCCAATGGTTGCTTGGCGAAGTCGTTGCCGGCGTTCAGAAACGCGAAGGTTTTGGCGCAGGAATTCGGGGCCGGTGGCGCCCAGCCGAAGTGATCCTTGTAGTAGCGATACAACGCGGGGCGGCGGCACGCGTAGCTCGGGTCGAGCAGGAAGTACTCCATGTTGACCGCGACGAACTCCTTGGGACTGGAGATTTCGTACAGGTCGGGGCTGCGGGCAATCTGTCGGTTGTTTTGCTCGCGCTCGCCGCGACGGCCGACGTATTGCGGCCACCCGGCGAGGTCGAGCAATCGCGGGTCATCACTAAGGGTGAAACGGCGCCCGTTCTGGCCACGGCACTCATCGGGAATGCCGATCAGCCCGGCACTGTTGAAGCGCCGGGTGCAGCGCTGGATCAGCGTGCGCTCGGCTTTTGGCCAGAGGCGTGCGCGGTCATAAATGTGGGTGATTTCGTGCAGCACCGTGGCGAGCAGTTCCTGGCGCACAGTGCCGTGGGGGCGATTGGTCTTCTCTTTGGCCGCGCTGCCGTCGGTGAGACCGGCGAGCAATTTGCGGTTCAGATCGAGTTCGGCGACCAGGGTTGCCTGGCCATAGGCATTACCGGGCATGTCATCGGTCCAGCCGACATCGATGCGCCGATCCAGCCGCTCGATAAAGCTCGGCGGCAAGGCCTGCATGGCTTCATCGATCAGCGCCTGGCTGGCCTGTTGCTGGGCGGGGCTCAGACCGTCGGTCTTGAGCCGCAATTGCAGGCCGGCGTGGGCGCTGTTGCCAAGTAGCAACAACGCCCCGGCCAATAGCCAGGCGCCAAGTGACTTCACAGTGCGAGGATGGCTTCGGCGAGAACCTGATCACTGGCGTCGCGCGCTTCCGGCACGCGTGTGCGCAAGGTGTTGAGAGCGGCTTCCAGGTGCGCGCCACGGATATCACCGTTGCTGGCGACAAAGCTGGCGGCGTCGTCGTGGGCTTCGCGGATGATTTTCGAGTCGCGAATCGACGTGGTGGTATCGGACGTGAAATCGATGGTGCGCTGGGAGGCACGAACGATGATGTTACTGGTGGCTACTAGGGTGTGCGCTTGGGCCAGGTCGGCCAACAAAAACAGGCCAAGGGCGGCAGCAATCAGCGGGCTACGCATGGAACGACTCCGAAGGGCAAAGTTAACAAGGGACTGGGTTAACTATTGGACGAGAATTGCCTCTGCCAGTTCAAGGTCGCTGGCATGAAGTTTCGGCCGGGTTTTACGCAGGTAGTGCAGTGCGGATTCCAGTCGAGCGCCGCGCAATTCACCGTCACTGGCAACAAATACCGCCGCATCATCGTGAGCGACGAGCAGCAGTTTACGGTCGAACGGCGCGGAAGACACCATGCCGGTCGCCCAGACGCCCACCACGGTGTTTTGCGTGGAGACGTCGAATGCGTTGGCCGAGGTCGTCCAGCAAGCAGTTAACAGTACGCAAGGGATCAGGAGTTTTTGAATAAAAGGCATGGGACTCGGCAACTGTTGGCGAGCCGTAAGGCTAGCGCAACGCCCGGGCTAGAGCCAGCGCCGAAATATCGGGACACGACCGGCGTGCCCCGCCATGCCGCGACTGCTTAGATAGTCAGAATGGCTTGAGCCAGCTGAGCGTCGGTGGCTTGCAGTTGTGGCGCCTGATGACGGATGTGATCCAGCGCGCTTTCCAGTTTCACGCCTCGGATGTCGCCTTGGCTGGCGACGAAGCTGGCGGCGTCGTCACGGGCAGCGAGCACGATCTTGTCGTCACGGAAGGAAGAGGTGACGTCGGAAGTAGCGTCGGAGGAGGCTTTCAGGGCGCCGACAATCGAGTCAGTGGTCACGATGAAGCTGGTAGCGCTGGCGTTGGCAGCCACGGCCAACAGGGCTGCGGCGCTGAGCATGCGAAGACGGGTCATGGGGTAACTCCTGTGGATAAACCGTATAGAGAGGTGGCTCGGTATCTGAGGAGTCAGACGCCATCGGCACAGCATTCGCCACGTACTGAATGGATATTAGGCTGCTCTGTGCAATTCGCCCAGTGGTCAGAATGCTGGCTCCTGCGGAATACTTTTAACTGTACTTGCGAATATTAATAAATCTAAAACTGTATTGGTTTTAATCTCGAAGCGTCTATTCTGCGGTTTTGAAGCATCCAGAACGACAAAACCCGTCGTGGTTTCCCACGACGGGTTTTGTTTTATTCAATTCGGGTTGCTGGCGGTGGGTCTAACGACCAGAGCCAGCGACGCTACTTAGCGCCAGAACGGCTTGCTCAGCTCTTCGTAGCGTTGTGCTTCGCTGATACCGGCGTCAGCCAGCAGACGCGAATCCAGACGGGCCAATTGGTGGCGGCTGGAGATGCGGCGCTGCCACAACATCAGGTTGGCGAGAACGCGCAGAGGCATGGAAGCCTGGGTTTTTGCAGCTTTGTCTTCGAAGAACAGTTCGGAACTGAGTGTACGTTCCATGGTTGACATCCTTCCGCTTGTGGCGGGATCAGGTAGTGGTTTGACTGGTGCCCATGATCCTCTCGTTTGCCTAGTCTCACTAGATACAGTTCAACTGTATTGTGAGTGACCAGTTAACTGTTTATTGATGGTGTACGGGTCGAAATTGGGCAAACTGTACCTGTCCGCACTTAAATGGTGCGTTTTTGCTGGTTTCGGAAGAAAGTGTGGGTATTTGCTGTAGGAAAAGACCGGTACAGCAGTACAGTTTTTGACGGTATCGAGGATTTCTGAATACCGTCGACGCAAACTGTGTTTGCGTCGACGGAACATCTGTGTGAATTACACCGTCAGCATCCGCCCGGTTTCTTCCAGATTGATGTGCCAGCTCAACGCTTCACGCAGGATGTGTGGGGTGTGACCACCGATTGCGCAGGCGGCGGTGAAGTAGTCATCCAGCGCCTGGCGAAAGTCCGGGTGCACACAATTGTCGATGATCACCCGGGCCCGTTCGCGAGGCGCCAGGCCTCGCAGATCCGCCAGGCCTACTTCGGTTACCAGAATGTCGACATCATGTTCGGTATGGTCAACGTGGCTGACCATCGGCACAACGCTGGAAATCGCGCCGCCCTTGGCGATCGACTTCGTCACGAACACCGCCAGATGCGCGTTGCGCGCGAAATCGCCGGAGCCGCCGATGCCGTTCATCATCCGCGTGCCGCAGACGTGGGTAGAGTTGACGTTGCCGTAGATGTCGAACTCCAGCGCCGTGTTGATGCCGATGATCCCCAGGCGCCGCACGACTTCCGGGTGGTTGGAAATTTCCTGCGGACGCAGCACCAGTTTGTCCTTGTACTTCTCTAGGTTGCCGAACACGTCGGTGTTGCGCCGCTCCGACAGCGTGATCGAGCTGCCCGAAGCGAAGCTCAGCTTGCCGGCATCGATCAGGTCGAACGTCGAGTCCTGCAGCACTTCGGAGTACATGGTCAGGTCTTCAAACGGCGAGTCGATCAGGCCGCACATCACCGCGTTGGCGATGTTGCCAATCCCGGCCTGCAGCGGGCCGAGCTTGTTGGTCATGCGCCCGGCGTCGACTTCCTGCTTGAAGAAAGTGATCAGGTGATCGGCGATGGCGTTGGTGTCGACATCCGGCGACGACACCGTGGACGGTGAGTCCGGCTGCTGGGTGATGACGATGGCGACGATCTTCTCCGGTGGAATCGGGATCGCGGTGCTGCCGATGCGGTCGTCGACCTTCACCAGCGGAATCGGCGTACGCGTCGGACGATACGTCGGGATATAGATGTCGTGCAGACCTTCGAGGTTGGCGTTATGCGCCAGATTGATCTCGACGATCACCTGTTTGGCGAAAATCGCGAAGCTCGCCGAGTTGCCCACCGAAGTGGTCGGCACAATATGGCCCTGCTCGGTGATGGCCACGGCTTCGATGACGGCGATGTCCGGCAGCTTCAGTTGCTGGTTGCGCAGTTGCTCGACGGTTTCCGACAGATGCTGGTCAATGAACATCACTTGCCCGGCGTTGATCGCCTTGCGCAAGGTGCTGTCGACCTGAAACGGCATGCGCCGCGACAGCACGCCGGCTTCGGTCAGTTGCTTGTCGAGGTCGTTGCCCAGACTGGCGCCCGTCATCAGGCTGATCTTCAGCGGCGTGACCTTGGCCCGCTCGGCCAGTGCATGAGGGACGGCCTTGGCTTCGCCGGCGCGGGTGAAGCCGCTCATGCCGACGGTCATGCCGTCCTCAATCAGAGCAGCAGCGTCGGCGGCGCTCATCACTTTGTCCAACAACGAAGGCAGGCGAATACGGTCACGGTACATGTATTTTTATCTCGGGCAGCGAGTAGCAGGATGCGCAGTCTAGTGAATTTGGCTGGTGCCTGTCCCGCTACCAAGGTCGCAAAAGAGGCGTCTATTGCGCGGGTTTCAAGTAAAACATCGTTACCGGATCTGCAACAACGCGGCATATTGTCCGACTGTTTGCGCAAACAAAAACGCCCCGACAAGTCGGGGCGTTTGGTGCAGCAGGCGAAAGTTACTCGACGGCTTTAACCATGTCTTCGATGACTTTCTTCGCGTCACCGAACACCATCATGGTCTTGTCCAGGTAGAACAGTTCGTTGTCCAGACCGGCATAGCCGCTGGCCATCGAGCGCTTGTTGACGATGATGGTCTTGGCCTTGAACGCTTCGAGAATCGGCATACCGGCAATCGGCGATTTCGGATCGTTCTTGGCGGCCGGGTTGACCACGTCGTTCGCGCCGAGCACCAGCACCACATCGGCCTGACCGAACTCGGAGTTGATGTCTTCCATCTCGAACACCTGGTCGTACGGCACTTCGGCTTCGGCCAGCAGTACGTTCATGTGTCCAGGCATCCGCCCGGCCACTGGGTGGATCGCGTACTTCACGGTCACGCCACGGTGGGTCAGCTTCTCGGTCAACTCTTTCAGTGCATGCTGCGCACGGGCTACCGCCAGGCCGTAGCCTGGAACGATGATCACGGTGTCGGCGTTGGTCAGCAGGAACGTCGCGTCGTCAGCCGAACCGGATTTCACCGGACGTGCTTCCTTCGCACCGGCCGGGCCTGCATCAACCGTATTGCCAAAACCACCGAGCAATACGTTGAAGAAGGAACGGTTCATCGCCTTGCACATGATGTACGAGAGGATCGCACCGCTCGAACCCACGAGGGAGCCGGCAATGATCAGCATCGAGTTGTTCAGCGAGAAACCGATACCCGCTGCCGCCCAGCCTGAATAGCTGTTGAGCATCGACACCACCACCGGCATGTCTGCGCCGCCGATCGGGATGATGATCAGCACGCCCATCACGAACGCCAGCGCCAGCATCAGAGCAAATGCGGTGAGGTTGCCGGTGAACATAAAGGTCAAACCGAGTGCCAGTGTCGCCAGACCCAGCACCGCGTTCAGCTTGTGCTGACCGCTGAACTGTACCGGTGCGCCCTGAAACAGGCGGAACTTGTACTTACCCGAAAGCTTGCCGAAGGCGATCACCGAACCGGAGAAGGTGATGGCACCAATCGCCGCGCCGAGGAACAGCTCCAGACGGTTACCCGCCGGGATCGCGTCGCCCAGTTGCTTGACGATGCCCAGCGACTGCGGCTCAACCACGGCAGCAATGGCGATGAACACCGCTGCCAGGCCGATCATGCTGTGCATGAAGGCGACCAGTTCCGGCATTTTGGTCATTTCAACACGCTTGGCCATGATCGAACCGGCGGTACCGCCGACCAGCAGGCCGACGATCACATAACCGATACCAGCAGTGGCCAGCTCAGCGCCGAGCTTATAGATGAGGCCTACAGTAGTGATGATCGCCAGACCCATGCCGAGCATGCCGAACAGATTGCCGCGGCGTGACGTGGTTGGGTGCGACAAGCCTTTGAGGGCCTGGATGAAACAGATCGACGCGATCAGATAAAGCGTCGTGACGAGATTCATGCTCATTACTTCGGCGCCTCTTCTTTTACTTTCGGGGCTTTCTTCTTGAACATCTCAAGCATGCGGCGGGTGACCAGGAAGCCACCGAACACATTCACTGCGGCCAGCGCCACGGCGAGGGTGCCCATGGTCTTGCCCAGCGGGGTGACCGTCAGGGCAGCGGCCAGCATCGCGCCGACGATCACGATCGCCGAAATGGCGTTGGTCACGGCCATCAGCGGCGTGTGCAGCGCAGGTGTTACGTTCCAGACCACGTGATAACCGACATAAATCGCCAGCACGAAGATGATCAGGTTGTAGATACCGGGGGAGATAAGCTCTTCCATCGTCTGAATCCCTGCTTAGGCGTTTTTGCGGATGACTTGGCCGTCGCGGCACATCAGGCACGCGGCGACGATGTCGTCTTCGAGGTTGACGTCAAACTGGCCTTCTTTAGTGAAGACCAGCTTCAGGAAGTCCAGCAGGTTGCGTGCATACAGCGCCGAAGCGTCTGCGGCGACTTCACCGGCCAGATTGGTCGGACCGGCGATAGTCACGCCGTTCTCGATCACGACCTGATCGGCTACGGTCAACGGGCAGTTACCGCCCTGCGCAGCCGCGAGGTCAATGACCACCGAGCCCGGTTTCATTTGCGCCACGGTGTCCGCACTCAACAGCGTCGGTGCCTTGCGGCCCGGGATCAGCGCAGTAGTGATGACGATGTCAGCCTGCTTGGCGCGTTCATGCACGGCCTGGGCCTGACGCTGCATCCAGCTCGCCGGCATCGGACGCGCGTAACCGCCGACACCGACGGCGCATTCGCGCTCTTCATCGGTCTCGTAAGGCACGTCGACGAACTTGGCGCCGAGGGATTCGATCTGTTCCTTCACCGCCGGACGCACGTCGGACGCTTCGATAACCGCACCCAAACGTTTCGCCGTAGCAATCGCCTGCAACCCGGCCACGCCTGCGCCAAGAATCAGCACGCGCGCCGCTTTCACAGTGCCCGCAGCAGTCATCAGCATCGGCATGAAGCGCGGATAGTAGTGAGCGGCCAGCAACACGGCCTTATAGCCGGCGATGTTCGCCTGGGACGACAACACATCGAGACTCTGCGCCCGCGAGGTGCGCGGCGCTGCTTCCAGGGCGAACGCGGTAATCCCGCACTCGGCCATTTTGGCGATGGTGTCGTTGTTGAACGGGTTAAGCATGCCAACCAGCACCGCACCGCGCTTGATCAGCGTCAGCTCGGCATCGCTTGGGGCGACCACTTTGAGAATCAACTCGGCGCCAAACGCATCGTTGGCACTGCCAATAGTTGCGCCTGCCGCTTCATAAGCACTGTCGACAACGCTGGCTTTAACGCCGGCGCCGGTTTGAACAGTGACCTTATGACCTTGGCTGATCAGCTTTTTAATGGTTTCCGGGGTTGCAGCAACCCGTGTTTCACCGGTCTGGGTTTCGAGAGGAACACCAATGTGCACGTCAAATCTCCTGCGTGATCTTATTGAGTAAACCCAGGCACTTCGGATGGTGCGACTGGGGCGGCCGATCAGCACGATCCCGCTAAATCAAGGCGGGGCGCGGCATTTTGCAGGCGAACTTTATGCCCTTCAAGGGATTATGACGGGTGACGGAAAATTAACTACAAGTCATGCCGTGACCGAATGTCGCACATGACCGGTTGAATCCCTTGCAGGCCGTGCCTTACAAGGATTCTGGACGAATTCGAAGATTTATCTCATCGGTGACGTGAATGGAGCGTAATGAGTCGCGAATGAAGGCTCAAAGCCACGCCCGCAGGCGCTTGTGGGACGTCTGTACGACTTTCGGATACAGTCACTGAAAATGCGACAAATACTTATATCTGTAGTGCTTTGATTTTTCTGACTACGAGGTCAGTTAACGCTGTAAGCCGCTACCCTTCTAGGCTGTAGCTCTGCGCCTGGTTCACCAGCCAGTCGCGAAATGCCTTCAGGGACGCCGATTCGACCTTTCGCTCGGGAATCATCAGGTAATACGCCTTGATGCTGGACAGTGCCTGGGGGTTGGCAATCACCAGCCGCTTCTCGGCCAACTCGCGCTGAATCAGGAACGGCGGGATCAGCGCAATGCCCATGTCGTGCATGGCTGCCTGCGCCAGCATGGAGAATAGTTCATAGCGCGGCCCTGTCATGTCGCGGGGGATATTCAGATGTTGCGAGTTGAACCACTGGCGCCAGGCATAGGGGCGGGTGGTCTGCTGCAAGAGCGGCAGCTCGGCAACCTCTTGCGCTGTCAGCTTTGCCTTGCTGCCGAGTAGGGCGGGGCTGCACACGGGCATCGGATTTTCGCCCATCAGTCTGTGGGACTCGGTACCGGACCAATCGGCATCGCCGAAGTAGATGGCGGCATCGAAGTCGGTATCGGCGAACAGGAATGGCCGCGTGCGGTTAGTCAGGTTGACGGTGACTTCCGGATGCTTGAGCTGGAAATCTTTCAAGCGTGGCAACAGCCATTGCGTGCCGAAGGTCGGCACCACCGCCAGTTCGATCACATTGGCGCCTTGCTGGCCCATCACCGACAGCGTATCGCGCTCGACCGCATCGAGTTGAGTCGCCACTCGACGGCTGTAGGAAAGCCCTGCTTCGGTCAGCTTTACCCCGCGCCGCGAGCGTCGGAACAGTTCCACGCTGAGGAACTCCTCAAGGCTGGCGATCTGTCGGCAAATGGCGCCTTGGGTGATGGAAAGCTCTTCAGCGGCCTTGGTAAAACTCTCGTGACGAGCGGCAGCCTCAAAACTGATCAGAGCGGTTGTGCTGGGGATCTTCCTGCGCATGTACTTCAACCTCACTAATACGTCGGTTAAAAGGCTATCGGCGTTGTTTCGGAGTGAGAAATTAGCACAACAGAATGCGAAATCCTCGTTTGCCGCGACCGCGAACCGCGCCTAGGATCAATGCCACGTTAATTCACCGATTTACGAGGGCACACTCATGGGCGGTAAAGCTAGCTTCAACTGGATCGATCCCCTGCTGCTGGATCAACAGCTCACCGAAGAAGAGCGCATGATCCGCGACACTGCCGAGCAGTTCGCTCAGCAGAAGCTCGCGCCGCGTGTGCTCGAAGCTTTCCGCCATGAGAAGACCGATCCGGCAATCTTCCGCGAGATGGGTGAAGTCGGCCTGTTGGGCGCGACCATTCCTGAGCAGTACGGTGGCAGTGGCCTCAACTATGTCAGCTACGGCCTGATTGCCCGTGAAGTGGAGCGTGTCGATTCCGGCTATCGCTCGATGATGAGCGTACAGTCCTCGCTGGTAATGGTGCCGATCAACGAATTCGGCACCGAGGCGCAGAAACAGAAATACCTGCCGAAACTGGCTTCCGGCGAATGGATCGGCTGCTTCGGTCTGACCGAGCCTAACCACGGTTCCGACCCTGGCGCGATGATTACTCGTGCACGCAAAGTCGACGGCGGCTACAGCCTGACTGGCGCGAAGATGTGGATTACCAACAGCCCGATCGCCGATGTGTTCGTGGTTTGGGCCAAGGACGATGCCGGCGACATCCGTGGTTTCGTGCTGGAGAAAGGCTGGAAGGGCCTGAGCGCTCCGGCGATCCACGGCAAAGTCGGTCTGCGCGCCTCGATCACCGGTGAGATCGTCATGGACAACGTATTCGTGCCGGAAGAAAACATCTTCCCTGACGTGCGTGGTCTGAAAGGTCCGTTCACCTGCCTCAACTCCGCACGCTACGGCATCTCTTGGGGTGCGCTGGGCGCAGCCGAGTTCTGCTGGCACACCGCACGCCAATACACGCTGGACCGTATGCAGTTCGGCCGTCCTTTGGCCGCTACCCAGCTGATCCAGAAAAAACTGGCGGACATGCAGACCGAGATCACGCTGGCCCTGCAAGGTTGCCTGCGTTTGGGGCGCATGAAGGATGAAGGCACGGCTGCGGTCGAAATCACTTCGATCATGAAGCGCAACTCGTGCGGCAAGTCGCTGGATATCGCCCGCATGGCTCGCGACATGCTGGGCGGCAACGGTATCTCCGACGAGTTCGGTGTGGCCCGCCACTTGGTCAACCTGGAAGTGGTGAATACCTATGAAGGTACGCACGATGTCCACGCGCTGATCCTCGGTCGCGCGCAAACCGGTCTGCAGGCGTTCTATTAATAGGAGAGCGACCATGGGCGCGCTGTCGCATCTGCGGGTACTGGATTTATCGCGAGTGTTGGCCGGGCCGTGGGCCGGGCAGATCCTTGCCGACCTTGGCGCCGAAGTGATCAAGGTCGAGCGCCCGGGCAATGGTGACGACACTCGCGCCTGGGGGCCGCCCTTCCTTAAAGACGCTTATGGTGAGAACACGTCGGAGGCGGCTTACTACCTGTCGGCTAACCGCAACAAGCAATCGGTGACCATCGACTTCACGCGTCCCGAGGGTCAAAAGCTTGTTCGCGAGCTCGCTGCCAAGTCGGACATCCTCATTGAGAACTTCAAGGTGGGTGGCCTGGCGGCTTATGGGTTGGACTATGAGTCGCTGAAGGCAATCAATCCGGATCTGATCTACTGCTCGATCACTGGCTTCGGTCAGACCGGGCCCTATGCCAAGCGTGCCGGTTACGACTTCATGATCCAGGGGCTGGGTGGGCTGATGAGTCTGACCGGTCGACCAGAAGGAGATGAAGGTGCCGGGCCGGTGAAGGTTGGTGTGGCGCTGACGGATATCCTGACCGGGCTGTATTCGACCGTGGCGATACTGGCGGCGCTGGCTCATCGTGATCACGACGGTGGTGGTCAGCACATTGATATGGCATTGCTGGATGTGCAGGTAGCCTGCCTGGCTAACCAAGCGATGAACTACCTGACCACGGGCAATGCACCCAAGCGCCTGGGCAATGCGCATCCGAACATCGTGCCTTATCAGGACTTTCCTACGGCAGATGGCGATTTCATCCTTACCGTGGGCAATGACGGGCAGTTCCGCAAGTTTGCTGAAGTGGCGGGTCAGCCACAGTGGGCTGATGATCCGCGCTTCACTACTAATAAGCTGCGGGTGGCGAATCGTGCGGTGCTGATTCCTCTGATTCGCCAGGCGACAGTCTTCAAGACCACGGCTGAGTGGGTAGCTCAGTTGGAGATGGCGGGCGTGCCGTGTGGCCCGATCAATGATCTGTCGCAGGTGTTTGAGGATCCGCAGGTGAAGGCTCGCGGGTTGGCAATAGAGTTGCCCCATGCGTTGGCGGGGATGGTGCCTCAGGTGGCGAGCCCTATTCGAATGTCGCAAACCCCTGTCGAGTATCGCCTTGCGCCTCCTTTGTTGGGTGAGCACACCTTGGAGGTTTTGCAGAGAGTCCTGGGTTTGGGCGCGGGAGCGGTGGCTGTGCTGAAAGAGGATGGAGTGCTTTAAGAAGCCTTCTATATAGAAGGCTTGGCATTTTCCTCTATATATAGAGGGTGATCTGATCGTTTCTTGATCAATCTGCAAGTAATTGAAAGAAAAGCGAAATTAGCGGTTGACGGCAGATTCCAGACGTCTATAATTCGCCCCACTTCCGGCGCAGTCGAAACGGAAAACTCCTTGAGATTCAATGAGTTAAGTAGGTTTCGAGAGTGGGTCGCTTCAGTTCATCGAAGCCTGGAAGGAGTTGAAAGAGCGGTGATGTTTGGCTCTTTTAACGGTTCGATCTTCTCGGTCGAAAGCGGAGGAAAAGAGGTGTTGACAACAGCGAGTAACGCTGTAGAATTCGCCTCCCGCTAACGAGAGATCGGAAGCGCAAGTGGTTGAAGTTGTTGAGGAATTCTTCGAAAACTTCTGAAAATAATCACTTGACAGCAAATGAGGCTGCTGTAGAATGCGCGCCTCGGTTGAGATGAAAGATCTTAACCAACCGCTCTTTAACAACTGAATCAAGCAATTCGTGTGGGTGCTTGTGGAGTCAGACTGATAGTCAACAAGATTATCAGCATCACAAGTTACTCCGCGAGAAATCAAAGATGTAACCAACGATTGCTGAGCCAAGTTTAGGGTTTCTTAAAAACCCAAAGATGTTTGAACTGAAGAGTTTGATCATGGCTCAGATTGAACGCTGGCGGCAGGCCTAACACATGCAAGTCGAGCGGATGACAGGAGCTTGCTCCTGAATTCAGCGGCGGACGGGTGAGTAATGCCTAGGAATCTGCCTGGTAGTGGGGGACAACGTTTCGAAAGGAACGCTAATACCGCATACGTCCTACGGGAGAAAGCAGGGGACCTTCGGGCCTTGCGCTATCAGATGAGCCTAGGTCGGATTAGCTAGTTGGTGAGGTAATGGCTCACCAAGGCGACGATCCGTAACTGGTCTGAGAGGATGATCAGTCACACTGGAACTGAGACACGGTCCAGACTCCTACGGGAGGCAGCAGTGGGGAATATTGGACAATGGGCGAAAGCCTGATCCAGCCATGCCGCGTGTGTGAAGAAGGTCTTCGGATTGTAAAGCACTTTAAGTTGGGAGGAAGGGCATTAACCTAATACGTTAGTGTTTTGACGTTACCGACAGAATAAGCACCGGCTAACTCTGTGCCAGCAGCCGCGGTAATACAGAGGGTGCAAGCGTTAATCGGAATTACTGGGCGTAAAGCGCGCGTAGGTGGTTTGTTAAGTTGGATGTGAAATCCCCGGGCTCAACCTGGGAACTGCATTCAAAACTGACAAGCTAGAGTATGGTAGAGGGTGGTGGAATTTCCTGTGTAGCGGTGAAATGCGTAGATATAGGAAGGAACACCAGTGGCGAAGGCGACCACCTGGACTGATACTGACACTGAGGTGCGAAAGCGTGGGGAGCAAACAGGATTAGATACCCTGGTAGTCCACGCCGTAAACGATGTCAACTAGCCGTTGGGAGCCTTGAGCTCTTAGTGGCGCAGCTAACGCATTAAGTTGACCGCCTGGGGAGTACGGCCGCAAGGTTAAAACTCAAATGAATTGACGGGGGCCCGCACAAGCGGTGGAGCATGTGGTTTAATTCGAAGCAACGCGAAGAACCTTACCAGGCCTTGACATCCAATGAACTTTCCAGAGATGGATTGGTGCCTTCGGGAACATTGAGACAGGTGCTGCATGGCTGTCGTCAGCTCGTGTCGTGAGATGTTGGGTTAAGTCCCGTAACGAGCGCAACCCTTGTCCTTAGTTACCAGCACGTAATGGTGGGCACTCTAAGGAGACTGCCGGTGACAAACCGGAGGAAGGTGGGGATGACGTCAAGTCATCATGGCCCTTACGGCCTGGGCTACACACGTGCTACAATGGTCGGTACAAAGGGTTGCCAAGCCGCGAGGTGGAGCTAATCCCATAAAACCGATCGTAGTCCGGATCGCAGTCTGCAACTCGACTGCGTGAAGTCGGAATCGCTAGTAATCGTGAATCAGAATGTCACGGTGAATACGTTCCCGGGCCTTGTACACACCGCCCGTCACACCATGGGAGTGGGTTGCACCAGAAGTAGCTAGTCTAACCTTCGGGAGGACGGTTACCACGGTGTGATTCATGACTGGGGTGAAGTCGTAACAAGGTAGCCGTAGGGGAACCTGCGGCTGGATCACCTCCTTAATCGACGACATCAGCTGCTCCATGAGCTCCCACACGAATTGCTTGATTCATTGAAGAAGACGATAGAAGCAGCTTTAAGCTCCAAGCTGATAGCTCTGAGCTAACAGTTACAAGCTCGAAATTGGGTCTGTAGCTCAGTTGGTTAGAGCGCACCCCTGATAAGGGTGAGGTCGGCAGTTCGAATCTGCCCAGACCCACCAATTTTGTTATGGGGCCATAGCTCAGCTGGGAGAGCGCCTGCCTTGCACGCAGGAGGTCAGCGGTTCGATCCCGCTTGGCTCCACCATAAACTGCTTCGTAAGTTTGAGAGTTTAGAAATGAATATTCGCGCTGAATATTGATTTCTAGTCTTTTGATTAGATCGTTCTTTAAAAATTTGGGTATGTGATAGAAAGATAGACTGAACGTTACTTTCACTGGTAACGGATCAGGCTAAGGTAAAATTTGTGAGTTACTCTGAATTGAGTATTATCGAATTTTCGGCGAATGTCGTCTTCACAGTATAACCAGATTGCTTGGGGTTATATGGTCAAGTGAAGAAGCGCATACGGTGGATGCCTTGGCAGTCAGAGGCGATGAAAGACGTGGTAGCCTGCGAAAAGCTTCGGGGAGTCGGCAAACAGACTTTGATCCGGAGATGTCTGAATGGGGGAACCCAGCCATCATAAGATGGTTATCTTGTACTGAATACATAGGTGCAAGAGGCGAACCAGGGGAACTGAAACATCTAAGTACCCTGAGGAAAAGAAATCAACCGAGATTCCCTTAGTAGTGGCGAGCGAACGGGGACTAGCCCTTAAGTGGCTTTGAGATTAGCGGAACGCTCTGGAAAGTGCGGCCATAGTGGGTGATAGCCCTGTACGCGAAAATCTCTTAGTCATGAAATCGAGTAGGACGGAGCACGAGAAACTTTGTCTGAATATGGGGGGACCATCCTCCAAGGCTAAATACTACTGACTGACCGATAGTGAACTAGTACCGTGAGGGAAAGGCGAAAAGAACCCCGGAGAGGGGAGTGAAATAGATCCTGAAACCGTATGCGTACAAGCAGTGGGAGCAGACTTTGTTCTGTGACTGCGTACCTTTTGTATAATGGGTCAGCGACTTATTTTCAGTGGCGAGCTTAACCGAATAGGGGAGGCGTAGCGAAAGCGAGTCTTAATAGGGCGTCTAGTCGCTGGGAATAGACCCGAAACCGGGCGATCTATCCATGGGCAGGTTGAAGGTTGGGTAACACTAACTGGAGGACCGAACCGACTACCGTTGAAAAGTTAGCGGATGACCTGTGGATCGGAGTGAAAGGCTAATCAAGCTCGGAGATAGCTGGTTCTCCTCGAAAGCTATTTAGGTAGCGCCTCATGTATCACTGTAGGGGGTAGAGCACTGTTTCGGCTAGGGGGTCATCCCGACTTACCAAACCGATGCAAACTCCGAATACCTACAAGTGCCGAGCATGGGAGACACACGGCGGGTGCTAACGTCCGTCGTGAAAAGGGAAACAACCCAGACCGTCAGCTAAGGTCCCAAAGTTATGGTTAAGTGGGAAACGATGTGGGAAGGCTTAGACAGCTAGGAGGTTGGCTTAGAAGCAGCCACCCTTTAAAGAAAGCGTAATAGCTCACTAGTCGAGTCGGCCTGCGCGGAAGATGTAACGGGGCTCAAACCATACACCGAAGCTACGGGTATCATCTTAGGATGATGCGGTAGAGGAGCGTTCTGTAAGCCTGTGAAGGTGAGTTGAGAAGCTTGCTGGAGGTATCAGAAGTGCGAATGCTGACATGAGTAACGACAATGGGTGTGAAAAACACCCACGCCGAAAGACCAAGGTTTCCTGCGCAACGTTAATCGACGCAGGGTTAGTCGGTCCCTAAGGCGAGGCTGAAAAGCGTAGTCGATGGAAAACAGGTTAATATTCCTGTACTTCTGGTTATTGCGATGGAGGGACGGAGAAGGCTAGGCCAGCTTGGCGTTGGTTGTCCAAGTTTAAGGTGGTAGGCTGGAATCTTAGGTAAATCCGGGATTCTAAGGCCGAGAGCTGATGACGAGTTATCTTTTAGATGACGAAGTGGTTGATGCCATGCTTCCAAGAAAAGCTTCTAAGCTTCAGGTAACCAGGAACCGTACCCCAAACCGACACAGGTGGTTGGGTAGAGAATACCAAGGCGCTTGAGAGAACTCGGGTGAAGGAACTAGGCAAAATGGCACCGTAACTTCGGGAGAAGGTGCGCCGGTGAGGGTGAAGGACTTGCTCCGTAAGCTCATGCCGGTCGAAGATACCAGGCCGCTGCGACTGTTTATTAAAAACACAGCACTCTGCAAACACGAAAGTGGACGTATAGGGTGTGACGCCTGCCCGGTGCCGGAAGGTTAATTGATGGGGTTAGCTAACGCGAAGCTCTTGATCGAAGCCCCGGTAAACGGCGGCCGTAACTATAACGGTCCTAAGGTAGCGAAATTCCTTGTCGGGTAAGTTCCGACCTGCACGAATGGCGTAACGATGGCGGCGCTGTCTCCACCCGAGACTCAGTGAAATTGAAATCGCTGTGAAGATGCAGTGTATCCGCGGCTAGACGGAAAGACCCCGTGAACCTTTACTATAGCTTTGCACTGGACTTTGAATTTGCTTGTGTAGGATAGGTGGGAGGCTTTGAAGCGTGGACGCCAGTTCGCGTGGAGCCAACCTTGAAATACCACCCTGGCAACTTTGAGGTTCTAACTCAGGTCCGTTATCCGGATCGAGGACAGTGTATGGTGGGTAGTTTGACTGGGGCGGTCTCCTCCTAAAGAGTAACGGAGGAGTACGAAGGTGCGCTCAGACCGGTCGGAAATCGGTCGTAGAGTATAAAGGCAAAAGCGCGCTTGACTGCGAGACAGACACGTCGAGCAGGTACGAAAGTAGGTCTTAGTGATCCGGTGGTTCTGTATGGAAGGGCCATCGCTCAACGGATAAAAGGTACTCCGGGGATAACAGGCTGATACCGCCCAAGAGTTCATATCGACGGCGGTGTTTGGCACCTCGATGTCGGCTCATCACATCCTGGGGCTGAAGCCGGTCCCAAGGGTATGGCTGTTCGCCATTTAAAGTGGTACGCGAGCTGGGTTTAGAACGTCGTGAGACAGTTCGGTCCCTATCTGCCGTGGACGTTTGAGATTTGAGAGGGGCTGCTCCTAGTACGAGAGGACCGGAGTGGACGAACCTCTGGTGTTCCGGTTGTCACGCCAGTGGCATTGCCGGGTAGCTATGTTCGGGAAAGATAACCGCTGAAAGCATCTAAGCGGGAAACTTGCCTCAAGATGAGATCTCACTGGAACCTTGAGTTCCCTGAAGGGCCGTCGAAGACTACGACGTTGATAGGTTGGGTGTGTAAGCGCTGTGAGGCGTTGAGCTAACCAATACTAATTGCCCGTGAGGCTTGACCATATAACACCCAAGCAATTTGACTACTCGAAAGAGCATCAGATTGCGGTGTGTGAAGACGAAACGAACCGAAAGTTCGATGTTCACAAAACACCGAAAGCTGTCACATACCCAATTTGCTGAAGCGAGGCCATCTGGCCACGACTCGGTACCCGAATTTCTTGACGACCATAGAGCGTTGGAACCACCTGATCCCATCCCGAACTCAGCAGTGAAACGATGCATCGCCGATGGTAGTGTGGGGTTTCCCCATGTGAGAGTAGGTCATCGTCAAGATTAAATTCCGAAACCCCAATTGCGAAAGCAGTTGGGGTTTTGTTTTAGTAGAAGTACCCGTTTTTGCTGTCTCGTCATCGTGTTGACGGGCCAGTTATAGAATTTCTTGACGACCATAGAGCGTTGGAACCACCTGATCCCATCCCGAACTCAGTAGTGAAACGATGCATCGCCGATGGTAGTGTGGGGTTTCCCCATGTGAGAGTAGGTCATCGTCAAGATTAAATTCCGAAACCCCTGTCTGCTAACGCAGACAGGGGTTTTGTTGTTTCAGAGCTTATAAAAATCAAACCATCAAGCTGCTTTGCGAGCCTTGCTGATACGTCGAGCCTGTCACTTGCGCCACCAGATGCGGACACCAGTTGCCGATAAAACCGCAATCAAAACGCCTAATACCGCGATCATCACTTGGCCAGTAAACCCGATGATCCGTCCACCATGTATCGGTAACTGCAACCGATAAAACTGTTCTCCCAACGTCCCATGTCCTGCGATTTCCTGCCCTAGCAATCGCCCATCCGTACCGTGAAAGAACAGCCAGAAACAATCGATCACCCAAGCAACGGCAACCGACCCCATCAGCAGCAATCCCCAGTTGCCGGGCAGCGCGCATGAAATGTTTCCCCACTGATACGACAAAGCCAGCCCCTGAACATCCGGGGCTGGCTTTTTTATGCACAAGGCAATGGCTTAGAACTGATAGCTGACCGTGGCTGCAACATTGCGCTCTTCGCCCATGTAGCAGAAGTTCAGGCTGGCGCAGGATGCCACGTAGGACTCGTTTGTCAGATTGTTCGCGTTCAGGCGTACGTCAACGCCCTTCAAGCCGACTTTGCCCAGGTCGTAGCCAATCGACGCGTCGAACAGCGTGTAGGACGGGACCTTCATGGTGTTCTCCGCGTCCGCCCAGCTGTAGCCGACATAACGCACCCCGCCGCCCAAACGCAGACCATCGAGTGCCGCACTGTCGAACTTATAGTCAGCCCACAACGACGTCATGTGCCGAGGCGCTTGGGTCGGTGAATTGCCTTTGTTCTCGATCACGTCGGTAGGAGTGCTCAGCGTGCTGATCATCGACTTCGAATACTCGATATCAGTGAAGGTGTAACTGCCGAGGACTTTCAGGTGATCGCTCAGTTGCATGTGCGCTTCCAGTTCCAGACCCTGAGAGCGGACAGCTCCTACAGCGCGGTAGAAGTTTTCCTGCGGCAGTTTGGTCGCCAGGTTTTCCTGATCAATGTGGAACAGCGACGCGGTAAATAGGTCGTCAGTGCCCGGCGGCTGATACTTCAGGCCCACTTCCCACTGCGTGCCATCAGTCGGGGCTAACGGATTGCCCGCGCTGTCGGCATAGGAGTTAGGGTTAAACGACTCGGAGTAGCTGATGTAAGGCGCCAAGCCGTTATCGAACAGGTAGAGCGCACCGGCGCGGCCAGTCAGCTTGGTGCGCTGGTCTTTGATTTCGCTGCCCTCGGGGCGCCCGGCCTCGGCGATGCGGTTTTCGTCAGACGTCTCAACCCAGTCCTGACGCAGACCCAGCGAGAAGCGCCATTTGTTCATCTCGATCAGGTCTTGCAGGTAAACGCCGGTTTGCTCCAGTCGACGCAGGTAACTGGTCTTGCCGTACAGGTCGATCGCCGAGTTGCCATAAACCGGATTGAACGCGTTGATCGGTGCGAGGCCGCCGCTGGTCCAGTCGACCACGGTTTTGCGCCGCTGATAATCCGCCCCCATCAGCACTGTGTGCTTGGTCGCGCCGGTAAAAAATTCGGCCTGCAGCATGTTGTCGACGATAAAGGCATGCAGGCGCTCGTCACCGCCCGTGTAGTAGCGGTTCAACTCGTTGCTGGTCGGCGAGGTCCAGCCATAGGCATAGACCTGATCCATGTTCACTTTGGAATCGAGGTAACGGAAGTTCTGCCGCGCCGTGAAGACATCGTTGAAGCGATGCTCGAACTGATAACCGAACGATTGCTGATCACGGGAATAGCCATCAATGCTCGGCTCACCCTCGAAGAAGTGCGGCGAGATCCGCTGACCATTACGCTGATGAATCGTACCGTCGGCGGGTACGCCACCGTGGTAGCCGCCATCCGGATCGTGTTGCAGATACGCCTGTAGCGTCAGTGACGTGTCCTCAGTGAAATCAATGCTGAGGGTCGGCGCGAGGGCGAAGCGCTTTTCCTTGTTGTGGTCGAATTGTGTGTCGGACTGATCCGACAAACCAGTCAGACGATAGGCGATACGCTTGTCGTCATCGACCGGGCCGCTGAAGTCAAAACCGACACCGCGCTGGCCTTGCGTGCCGACCGTTGCTTGCACCTGCCGATACGTCTCGTACAACGGTTTTTTACTGGTCAGCGCCACCAGACCACCCGGCGAGCTGCGGCCGTAGAGCACCGACGACGGGCCTTTGAGAATATCCACGCGCTCAAGGAAATACGGATCGACCTGCATGGTGCTGTAGGTGCCGCTGTCGCCCATCGACTTGAGGCCGTCGAGGTAGATGTTATCCACCGAGCCGTCGTTGAAACCGCGCATCGCCACGTAGTCGTAACGGTGCGTGGCGCCATAAGGATTGGTCAGCACGCCCGGTGTGTAGCGCATCGTTTGCGAAACCGTTTGTGCGCCCTGGTCATCCATTTGCTCACGGGTGACCACAGACACGCTTTGCGACGTTTCACGCAACGCGGTACTGGTCTTGGTGGCGATCTGGCTGTGAGTGGCGTTGTAGCCGTCCATACTGCCCAGCGCATTGCCGAGCGCGAAGCCTTTGATGTCCGTGGTCGGCAAGGCCAGCGCTACGGTTTCTGCGACCGAACGCAGAACATAGCTGCTGCCATCCTGACTGACCGCTTCGAGCCCCGAACCGCCGAGCAAATGGCTGAAGGCCTGATCGGTCGAGTATTCGCCCTGTACCCCGAGGGATTGCCGCCCCTGAGTCTGCTGTGGGGTCATCGACAACGTGATGCCGGCCTGGCGCGCGAACTGATTCAGCGCGTCACCCAACGGCCCGGCGGCGATGTTGTAGCGATGGCTGACCTCATTGGCACTGGCAGTGGCCGCCAGGCTCAGGCTCGGTAACGCACCAACGCCCAACGCAGTGGAGAACAGTGCTGCCCGAACGGCGTGGCGCAGCAGGCCCGATTCGGCAGTGGAATTCAGAGGGTTCTTACAGGTGGTACGGACAGTCATTTCAGGTTTCCGTAGGAAGTCGCGAAGGCTGAGTTGAAGTGCTTACTGACTAAGCCGGACTTGCTGCGAAAACCCGCCAAAAAAATTTCAGACTGCAGCTTCCAGGGTTACCCACCAGCGAGTGCGATAGCGCAGCTGCACCGGCAAGGTCCGCGGCAGGATCGCTAGTAGTTTGTCGGTGTCCTCCAGGCGGAATACGCCGGACAGACGCAAATCAGCCACATCCGACGCGCAGCTCAAAAAGCCCTGACGATAACGACCGACCTCAGTGAGGAAATCGCCCAGACGCATATTGCGCGTGACGATCAAACCGTCGGCCCACGCGCCGACATCCATATTCAGCGGTGGCGCCGCGCGCACGTGATGGTGATCGATCAGATAACTCTGCCCGGCGAGCGCCTCGATCGAGGTGCCGCCAGCGTTAATGGCAACACGCCCACTGGTGACGCTCAGTCGCGTGCAATCGCTGTCCTGGCGCAAAACGAACCGCGCGCCCTGAGGCTCGTAAACGCCATGACGACTTTGCACACGCAGCGGCCGTTCAAAGGCTGAGCCCTCGTCCGCGCCGCCGCAGGTGACGAGAATTTCGCCGCGAGTGAGTTTGATCAGCCTTTGCTGCGCGGTGTAATCCAGATCCACCGCACTGGCGGTGTTGAGCTCGATCCGCGTGCCGTCTGGCAACTGGAATCCACGCCGCTCGCCCGTCGCGGTGGCGTAATCGGCGCGCCATTGCTGCCAGGGCGAAGCGTCCTTGGCCAGCCATGTAGCGGAGCCCAGCAACAATGCGCCAGACAACAGCTTCAACGCCTGGCGCCGGCCCAGGCCCTGCGCACTGTTTTCCAACGTATTCAACGCCACTTGCGCACCCGGCACCGCGCGCAGGTTGTGGCTCAATTCGGCTTGCAGCGACTGCACCCGTTGCCACGCCAATTCATGTTCATGATGCTCGGCGCGCCATTGTTCGCACTGGCGGCTCAAGCGTGAATTACCGTGGTTGTTGCGCAGACGCAGCAGCCAGTGAATCGCCTGCTTGACCACCTGTTGCTGGGGCTCGGCGCGGCGGCCGAGGGATAACTTGTCCACAGGCATCAGCTGTCGTACCGCAGCACATAGCAGTGATAGAGCGCATCGGCGACGTAGCGCTCAACCGAACGCAGCGATAATCCCATCTGTTCGGCGATCTGCTTGTGCGTCAAACCTTCGCACTGCGCCAGAAGAAACGCCTGACGCACTTTTGGCTTCAATCCTTCAAGCATGCGCGCGATGCTTTCCAGCAGTTCGATCACCAGCGCGCGGGCTTCGGCGCTCGGCGTTTCGGCCTCGGGCAGATGGGCGATGGTTTCCAGATACGCACGTTCGATCTCTTCACGGCGCCAGTGGTCGATCACCAGGCCGCGCGCGATGGTACGCAGGAAGGCGCGAGGGGTCTTGAGTTCGAGACGTTCGGTGCGTTGCAGCAAGCGTACAAAAGTATCTTGCGCCAGATCCGCTGCATCGGCCGCGTTGCCGAGCCGCGCGCGCAGCCAGGCATTCAGCCAGCCGTGATGACTACTGTAAAGCGCCTGTACTGCAAACTCAGGTGAGGACATGAACGCGGCAGCCCGAACGACACAAATGATAATTAGTCGCATTTTTATCAAGGGTAGGAAATTTTGCAACCTTCCCTCGAAGAACGTTCATAAAAAACACAGAGGCGACAGCTCTGGCACGCCGTTCGGCGGGAATCCGACATTAATGCCATCCATTTCCCACACAGCCCTAAGATTTCTCCGAAACGTGCCGACAGACTGGTGAGACATGCGTGCACCAAAGTAGAGCGGCCATCAGAACGCTGCCTGCCAGCTATTGGATATTTGGAGCTACATGGAATGTTGCATCCCCGAACGCATACCCACTTTTGCATAAGAAGTCCCATGAAATGAATCTCAAGTTCAGCCATAAAATCCTGTTGGCCGCCTCGGGCGTCGTGGTCCTGGCTTTCGCTTTATTCACCCTCTACAACGACTATCTGCAGCGAAACACCATTCGCCAGAACCTCCAGTCCTCCGTGCAGCAGGCCGGCGATCTGACCGCCAGCAGCGTGCAGAACTGGATGAGCGGGCGGATCCTGGTGCTGGAAAACCTCGCGCAGAACGTTGCCCATCAGGGCAAGGAAGCCGACTTTCCGGGCCTGGTCGATCAACCAGCCTTCACCTCGAACTTCCAGTTCACCTACGTCGGCCAGGCCAACGGTGTATTCACCCAACGCCCAGACGCGAAGATGCCGGACGGTTACGACCCGCGTCAGCGCCCTTGGTACAAGCAAGCAGTGGTAGCCGACAAAACCATGCTGACGCCGCCGTACATGGCCGCTGTCGGCGGTCTGGTAGTGACCATTGCCATGCCGGTGAAGAAGAACGGCGAGCTGATTGGCGTGGTCGGCGGTGACCTGAGCCTGGAAACCCTGGTGAAGATCATCAACTCGGTGGACTTCGGTGGCATCGGCCATGCGTTCCTGGTCAGCGGTGACGGCCAGGTGATCGTCAGCCCGGACAAAGATCAGGTGATGAAAAACCTGAAAGACATCTACCCGAACACCAGCGTCCGCATCGAGAAGGGCAACCAGAACGTCGTGCTCAACGGTCAGGAACGCATCCTGTCGTTTACCCCGGTCAGTGGTTTGCCCAATGCCGAGTGGTACATCGGTCTGTCGATCGATCGCGACAAGGCCTACGCCGCACTCAGCCAGTTCCGTACTTCGGCGCTGATCGCCATGTTCGTGGCGGTGGGTGCAATTGCCGTGTTCCTGAGCCTTTTGATCACTGTGCTGATGCGTCCGCTGATCACCATGGGCCGCGCGATGCAGGACATCGCACAGGGCGAAGGCGATTTGACGCGTCGTCTGGCGGTCGAGAGCAAAGATGAGTTCGGTGAACTGGGCAGCTCGTTCAACCAGTTTGTCGAGCGGATTCACGCGTCGATTTCCGAAGTGTCTTCGGCGACCCGCCAGGTGCATGACCTGTCGCAACGCGTGATGGCTTCGTCCAACGCCTCCATCGTCGGTTCGGACGAGCAAAGTGCGCGCACCAACAGCGTCGCCGCCGCGATCAACGAACTGGGTGCCGCCACTCAGGAAATCGCCCGCAATGCTGCCGATGCTTCGCAGCACGCCAGCGGCGCGAGTGAGCAGGCTGATGACGGTCGCCAGGTGGTGGAGCAAACCATTCTGGCGATGACCGAGTTGTCGCAGAAGATCAGCCTGTCGTGCACGCAGATCGAAACGCTGAACGCCAGCACCGACAACATCGGCCACATCCTCGATGTGATCAAAGGCATTTCGCAGCAGACCAATCTGCTGGCGCTCAACGCCGCGATTGAAGCAGCACGTGCAGGTGAAGCCGGACGCGGTTTTGCGGTAGTGGCGGACGAGGTACGTAACCTCGCCCATCGCACCCAGGAATCGGCGGAAGAGATCCACAAGATGATCACGTCGTTGCAGGTCGGTTCGCGTGAGGCGGTGAGCACCATGAACGCCAGCCAGGCGTCCAGCGAGCAGAGCGTTGAAGTGGCCAATCAGGCCGGTTTGCGCCTGGTCAGCGTGACCCAGCGCATCGGCGAAATCGACGGCATGAACCAGTCGGTAGCCGCTGCGACTGAAGAGCAGACGGCGGTGGTGGAAACCCTCAACGTCGACGTTAACCAGATCAACCTGTTGAACCAGCAGAGCGTGGCCAACCTCAACGAAACGTTGAAGGATTGTGATGCGTTGTCGCAGCAGGCGAATCGTTTGAAGCAGTTGGTGGACAGCTTCAAGATCTGATCGCGTTATCGTTCATCGCGGACAAGTCCGCTCCCACAGGTTTTTTGGCGAACACAACATTTGTGAACGACCTGGACCCTGTGGGAGCTGGCTTGCCAGCGATGGCGGTAGTTCACCCACCGCTCAACTCAAGCCCTAAACGAACAGCTTCAACACATTCCCCATCGCATCATCCGCAAACCCCTGCACAAAATCCTTGAATCCCGGCAATGCCTCCGCCCCTCCACTGGCCGGCTCGGCAATGATCGTCCAGGTCGCCCGCGACTGCCCTTCGCCCAACGATTCAACCTTCATCGCCGCCCAAAGATTGGCCACGCCCAGCGTGTTGTAGATCGTCGTCCAGGTCATGCTTTGCGCCTGCTCGTCGCGGGAGTTGAGTTGTTCAACCACCACGTTGCCATCCCTGAAGAATTTCTTGCGCAGCGAGGACACACCCTCACCGGTCATCTCGATGTGCGACAGCGCCGGAATGAAACGGTCGAAACCGCCGAAGTCGCCGACCACCGCCCAGACTTTCGTCGCTTCTGCTGGTACTTCAACCGAAGACATGACGTGGCAGCCGTGCGGGTTTTTGATCAGGGTGTCGGGTTGCAGAGTGTTCATGGTATTGCTCCTTTTTGATGAACTAGATGAAGTTGATTTCTTTCAGGTAATCGCAGCCGCGGCGCAGCAGCGCCGGGGATTTTTCCGGGTAATGCGCGCCCATCTGCTGCACGCCGGCTTGCGCGTTGGCGTGGCCGATCAGAGAGATGTCGCCGATGTCTTCTTCGAAGCCGTTGAGGTAGAAACCGAGCACGCCGAACAGCGCGTTGTCGGCGTCGACCCGTCCCAGTTGTTGTTGCCAGTCGGCGACGCTGACCAGCGAGAACTCGCTGCCGGTATCGCGGAACGAGGCGACGTAGGCGTCCCAGCTCAGAGGCTCGGGGTTGTGCAGGTTGAACACCGCCCGTTCCGCCGAATAACGGCTGGCGTGAAAGGCGATGAAGCGGGCGAGAAAGTCCACCGGCATCAGGTCGAAATTCAGTGCGAATGCAGGCACCTGGCCGAGCTGAATCGAGCCTTTGAGCATCAGCATCAAGCGGTTTTTGTGCGGCTGGCAGACGCCGCTCAGGCTGTTGAAACTGATGTTGCCGGGGCGATACAGATTGACCCGTACACCCAGCGTCCGCGCCCGTTCGAGGATGCGTTCGCCGACCCATTTCGACAGGTTATAGCCATTGCGGATGTAGATCGGTGGCGTCGGCGCGGCAGGCAGTTCCAGCACCCGACCCGCGTCGTCGACCGTGCTTGAAGCCGACAGTGTCGAGACAAAATTGAAGACCTTTTTGCTGCGCCCTTCGCACAGGCGCAGTAGCTCGAAAATCGGCTCGACGTTGTCCGCTGCCAGCGACTCGTAATCAAGGACGTGATTGACGTTGGCCGCGTTGTGCACCAGCGCACCGAACTCACTGTCCAGCCGTTGATAGTCGTCCTCCCCCAGCCCGAGTTGCGGACGGGTGATGTCTGCCGCGTACACCCGCACCCGACTCAGATCCAGATGTTCCAGCCGGTTTTCGCGCAGTGCCTGAGCGAAGCGCTGCGCCGCTGTTTGCCCGCCCCCGTCGCGCACCAGGCACGCCACTTCACTGGCGCCCCAACCGAGCAGCGCCTCGACGATGTGCACGCCGACAAAACTGTTGGCGCCGGTGACGATCACCTTGTGCACATCGCCCATGCGGCTGATTGGCAGCGGTTCGATGTCCAGCGTACGCTCGGCGTCGGCCATGGCCTGGACGCTGAGTACGGCGCTGTCATCGGTGCCGCGCACTAGCGTGGCGAGTTTGATGATGGTCGGCTGTTCGATGAAGCGATTGATCGAGATGCTGCGGCCGAATTCCTCACGCAAGCGCAACAACATGCGCGACAGCAGAATCGAGTGGCCGCCGAGATTAAAGAAACTCTCGTCGGTGGAAATATCGCTGGTCGGCAGCTCCAGCAACTCCGCCCAGATCTCCAGCAGCAGCACCTCGTCTTCATTGGCCGGCAGGCATTTCGGGCCGTTGTCCTGCACGCTCACCGGTAACCCCAGCAGCGCTTTTCGGTCGACCTTGCCATTGCTGGCGAACGGCATGCTCGGCAGCTCAGTCCACGCCACCGGTTGCATGTAGTCGGGTAAAAACTGCTGGGCGTGGGCTTTCAATGCGTCGCGGGCGGCGTCCGTTTGCGGCTGGGCGAGAAACGCCAGAATCCGTCGCTGACTGTCGATCACCACCGCCACCTGTCGGTACAACTGGCTCTCGCGCAGGCAGCGTTCTATCTCTTCCGGCTCGACCCGAAAGCCACGGATCTTCACCTGATTGTCGCGTCGCCCGCACAGCTCGATGCCGTGCTCGCCCCACTTGGCCATGTCGCCACTGCGATAGGCGCGCAGTTGCTCGCCGCCCGGCAGGTCGAGGGTCAGATAGCGTTCGGCGGTCTGCTGTGGGTTGTTGAGGTAACCGAGGCAGACACCGGGGCCGACGATGAACAATTCGCCGACGGTGTGCTCGGCCACCGGTTGCAGGTCGTCATCGAGAATCAGCACATGGCTGTTGGCGATCGGTGCACCGAGCGTACGATTGCTGTCACCCGGTACGAGCTGCCGCGCGGTGATCAAAACCGTGGCTTCAGTGGGGCCGTAGAGGTTGTGCAGTTTGCCTTGGCGGGTCAGTTGCTCGATGACGAACGGCTCGCAGACATCGCCCCCCGTCATTACCTGTTGCACGCCTTGCAGTTGTTCCAGCGGCAGGATGCTCAACAGCGCCGGTGGCAGGAACGCGTGTGTAAGTTGTCGGCGGCGAATCAGTGCGACCAGTTGCAGCGGATCGCGCCGTTGCGTGTCGTCGGGCACTACCAGTTCGGCGCCTTCGAGCAAAGTCGGGAAAATGTCGATCAGCGACGAGTCGAAACTCAGCGAAGAGAACTGCAGTACCCGGCTACTGGTGTTGAGTTGTGTGTAGTCGGCGTACCACGCAGTGAAGTGCGCAAGGTTTGCCTGACTGAGCAACACACCCTTCGGATGCCCGGTGGTGCCCGAGGTGTAGAGCGCCATGCACGGCGCGTCGAGTTCGGGGCGCTGGCGCATCAACGGTTGCGCGAGGTTTGCGTCGGCCCTGTCGATGTGGCTGACATCCATCCCCGGCATCGATTCGCTCAGCGCGTGCAAACCGTCATGCAGCAACAGCAGCGCGCCCGCGTTTTGCAGAATGTATTGCTGGCGCTGCAACGGATGGCTGGGTTCCAGCGGCAGATACACCGCTCCACTGCCGAGAATCGCCAGAATCGAGGCGAACAGCGCGGGGCTTTTCGGTAAACAAATGCCTACCACCCAAGGCTGCGGATGCGGGGCGAGCAGGGGCTGCAAGCGCTGTTGAATCGCCTGGCTATGCGCATACAACTGTCGATAGCTGATCGACTGCTCAGCGAGGTGCAGCGCCGGCCGATCGGCGTGGCGAATCAGGCTCTGTTGCAGGCGCTCGATCAGCGGAATCTGCGCCCGTTCCAGTAGTGCGGCATTCACTGTGGCGTTAAGGCGATGAACGTAGGCAAGGCTGTCGAGAAACTGCAGGTTTTCCAGCCGCTCGAAATCCGGCGCCGTCACCGCAGCGGCATACCGCAAGTATTCCGGGTCGCGGGAGTAGCGGCTGACCAGCAACGACACTTCGTCCACCACGTGCATCAGCACCCTTTGGCGCAATGCCTGCCCGTTGCCGGACGGCTCATCGCCAATCGGCACGCGGCTGATCAATGTCGAGCCGAGAAAGCACAGCAGGTCGATCGACGGCAGACCTGCATTGCTATGCCCACCGACCCCCAAACGTAGATGCAGGTGTGGGATCGCGCAGAAGTCGCCAGCCGCAATGAAGCCATCGTCAATGATCAAATCCACCGTCGATTTCGCTGCGCCGCTGCGATCCAGGGAGTGACCCTGCTGTTCAAGTTCCTGCGCCAGGTCGGTCATCGCCTGGCTGGCGCCAATCAATAAAATATCGAGACGTTTCATGTCGGCCTCCTCAAACCAGGTAGTCGCGCAGGGCGTGCTGCACGCACGGTGTGTCGAGCAGCGAGCTGTTGTGGAAAAACTTGATGATGTTGCCCACCAGTGGGTGATGGCGATTGATCGGGAAGGCCAGACCGGTCATCTCTTCCTTGAGCAAAAGGCGCGTGCCTTCGCTGACCTGCAGGGCATCGATCAGGCGTAAATCGAAGGATTTCTGGATGTCGTTGGTCAGGTAATGGCCGATGAACACCGGCAGGATTTTCGCGATGGCTTCACGATCAGCCACGCTCGCGGTGTGCCAATAGATGCGCACCATCCGCGCCCAGAAACTGGAATGACGACCCTCGTCGAGCAAGTGGTCGGCCATCAGGCCTTTGATCGACGGCTTGACCGTATCGTCGCGGGCGAACGCCGCCACGTCGCCGGTCACGGTGTTCTCGGCGATGGCCACGCAGATCAGTTCCACGGCGCTGCGCAGATGTTCCGGCGCCAGCGCGACAGCGGCGGGAATCGCCCGGCTCAGTTCGATTTGATCCGGCAAGCGGATCGGCTCAATGCCGGTCATGGCGACCGTCTGCTGCATGAAATCCATCGCCACCAGCGCGTGGTAATCCTCGTCGACCACAACGGTCATCGCGTCGTAACGACAGGCGAACGGGAACGCTACGGCGAAGCGGTTCTTGGCAATGCTGCGCGCGGTCTTGTCGACGATTTCGGTCTCGAAAATCACCACGTCGTTGATGAACTTGTACAGCGTCTGCACCAAGGCGAAATCACGTTGCTGCGGGCATTCACGCAGGAATGTTTCGCTGAGCACCAGTGGTTGGCGACTGAGCGGATAGATCAGACGCTCGTCGTTTTCCAGAATGCGGCGCGGGCGCGTGCGGATGGTGGCGCGGCTTTCCCAGACATCTGCAAAGGACTGATAGTCGGCGGCGTTCATTGGGCAACCTCCGCCAACGGCTCGCGCATGCTCACGCGCAGGCCATCCCACAGGGCGATGCGGCTTTCGACGGCGGCGATGGCGCTGGCGTATACCTCGGCCTCGCGTTGCGGATCGCCATTGACCAGGCGCTCCAGCAACTGCTCCGCCGCCGGGCCGTGATCCTCGGAGTCGACCTCGATGTGCCGCTCCAGGTAATAGCGAAAGGTCGGCGCCTGCTCGATGCCGATGCCCCAGTCGTCGAGGATGCGCTGGAACATGGTCGGGATCACACTTTCGCGACCATGAAGGAAAGCGGCGGCCACGCTGTGCCCCGGCGCATGCAGGGCGGTGCGCAAGGTGTCACGGACGAATTGGGCAGCGGCCGGACCGACGTCGACACTTTGCAGCGCCACGTCATAACTCACGCCTTCCTTTTGCAGCGCGACGAAGCGTTCCGCCGCCGAGGTGCTAGCGCCGACTTCGCGCATGGCATCCAGATACAACTCGAAATGGCTGTAATGACCGTGGCTCAGGCGGTCGTCGGATTCCTCTCCGAGGACAATCTCGTTGATCAGGCGCGCAGCATGCGGATCACGCGGCGGCAGCCAGGGCAAACGGGTGCAGGTCAGTTCCTGCTGCAGGCGTTTGGTCAGTGACATGAAATCCCACACGGCAAACACGTGGCTTTCCATGAAACGTCGCAAAACAGTCATTGAATCAATTTCGGCAAAAATCGGGTGAGCGCTGAGCTCGGCTTTTTTCAGGGAAAGTTGGTGCTTTGTATTAGACATGACGGGGCTCTATCCTTGATATGAAATGGACAATACGTTGCAACTGCGTAATCGATGGAGCGGCGGTTCGTTAAACTTTTTTTCGGGCGAGCAGTGACCTCATGCAAGTTAATGAAGTTGAACTAAGCGTCTATGCGTACAGCGCGCTAGTCAGGCGAGGTATCGCCCTCTATTGCTCATGCTGTGGGGCTATGTGCGGCAGGAGAAGAGATCTCAAGCTCGGCGGAGAAAAACTAATACATCGGAAAACAACTTAACAAGTATATTTTTTAATTATTTTTAGTTGTCGTTTTTTCAAGTGTGAGAGTGTCCGATAAAACTCTTCGAGTAAGTTTTATTCAGGCGAAGTTGCTCCTTTCGGTCAATAAAGACCAAAATCGAATAAACAGAGTGAATGCCTCACTCGAAGCAACTTTTAAATTAAAAAAATTGAAGTTGTTTAAGGGGATGAAAGTTGGCCTGGAACGGCGCCGATCTTTCCTTTTCCCGTGACAAGGCTCCTTCCGTAGGTTCCTGTTGCGGGGACTGCGCCTTCAGTGCGGTGCGTCGCCCGTTCTTTATTGTGTTGGCGGTTCAAGACTGAGGGTAAATGGCCTTCACGGCTATTACCGATTGGTCACCGCGAGGCGTACCGATTTCGGGCTTGTTTGGCGCAGGAGGTTAGAGCGCAGGAGGGGATATGCCAGCGGATTCGTGCCCGTAGGGCGGGGGATTTGTAAGCGGGTTATTCGCCGGGCAGAAGCATAGCTCCCCTCCCGGCGTGCAGGGTCAGCGTGCGGCTTTGCGGTGTTGTGCTTCAGGGCTGGCGAGATAGCGGTTGATGACTTCAACACCGCGGTTGAGGTGCTGCTCAAGCAGCGCCACCGAGCGCTCGACATCACGCTCCATCACCGCTTGCAGCATGGCGCGGTGGTCGTCCTGAGACAGCTTGCCCAGGCCCATGGCCTCGAGGTTGAAGCGCAGGAAGCGCTCTTCTTCGTTGAGCCCGTCTTCGACCAGCCGTAATAGCCGCCGGTTGGGTGCCTTGCTGTACATCGCCATGTGCAATAAACGGTTGAGCCGGCCGATCTCCGTGTAATCGTGCTGGGTCTCGAGCTCGTCGATATACCTGGCCGCCTGCTCGTGATCGGCAGCGGTCAGCAGCGGAATGGATTGGCGCATGGCTTCGGACTCAAGCAGAATCCGCAGCTCGTAGGTTTGCGTGGCATCACCCTGAATCAGCGGCGCAACCACTGCGCCTTTGTGTGCGGTCACACTCAGCAGCGCCTGTGCCTCAAGCTGACGCAAGGCTTCGCGCACGGGCATGCGGCTGACCCCGAACAGATCGGCCAGATCCTGCTGGCGCAGGGCGGTACCGCAGGGCAAGCGTCCATCAAGGATGGCTGCGCGCAAGGTTTCTTCAATGATCGAGCGAGCCAAGTGTGCGGGAATGGGCCCATCGACTTTAATGCTCTGCAGCGGTTTGGGCTTCTGTGTCACGACTACGCACCCTGTATGTCGACTGAATTTGGATCCAAAGGACACTAGTGATTGCTCTACAGCTTGTCAAACCGTGTAGAGGATCGACGCCTGCAATACAGTTTAGCGCGGTCACGATGATCTCATGGTGCCATTGTTTTTTAACGGGCTAAGCTTCACCATCAAACGCTTTCCTTCCTGCCCTCTGGAAACCTGCTGTGGCGGTACGTTTCGTGATCCCTCGGATGATGCGCTGGCTAGGCTGCGCACTGTTGCTGGCCGGCCTCATGCTGGGCGGTCTGAATGCCGATTGGGATTTTTCCGCGATCAGCCGCAAGGCCACGGCGATCTACGGACCGCTGGGCGCCGGACAGCAGCGGATCGATGCCTGGCAAAATCTGTTGGCCACGCAGAAACAGGTCAGCGAAATGGAAAAACTCAAAGTGGTGAACCTGTTCTTCAACAAACAGGTGCGCTATGTCGAAGACATTGATCTGTGGCATGAGGTCGACTATTGGGAAACCCCCATCGAAGCACTGTGGAAAGGCGCCGGTGACTGCGAAGACTATGCGATCGCCAAGTATTTCAGCCTGCGTCATCTCGGGGTGTCCAGTGACAAGCTGCGCATCACTTACGTCAAGGCACTGCGCCAGAACCGCGCGCACATGGTGCTGACGTACTATGCCACTCCCGATGCCATGCCACTGGTGCTCGACAGCCTGATCGATCCGATTCAGCCTGCCTCCCAGCGAACCGATTTGCTGCCGGTCTACTCTTTCAATGCTGAAGGTTTGTATCTGCCGGGCGCCAAGGGCAACAAAAAGGTCGGCGACACCAAGCGCCTGTCGCGTTGGCAGGATGTGCTGAAGAAAATGCAGGCCGAAGGTTTCGCGATCGAAACGATTAACTAGGAGCACGCGCTCAGATGTCCTTGTTCAAACAGCTGTTGCTCGCTATCTGTCTGTTCCTGGTGGTCGCCTTCACCGGCAGCTTCATGGTCAGTCTGGAGAGCTCGCGTACCCAGTACGTCAACCAGTTGCGCTCTCACGCTCAGGACGCCGCCACGGCGTTGGCGTTGTCGCTGACGCCGAATATCGACGACCCGGCGATGGTCGAGCTGCTGGTCAGCTCGATTTTCGACAGCGGTTACTACGCGAGCATCCGCGTGGTCGATGTGAAGACCGACCAGACCATCGTCGAGCGCAACGGCGCGCCCACGGTGAGTAACGTGCCGGACTGGTTCGTCAAACTGATCGGTCTGGAGCCGGCCGGCGGTGATGCATTGGTCAGTCGCGGCTGGGAACAGGCCGCGCGGGTCGAGGTGGTCAGCCATCCGATGTTTGCCGTGGCCAAGCTGTGGCAGAGCGCGTTGGGCAGCCTCGGTTGGCTGTTGGTTTGCGGCGCCGTGAGTGCGGTGCTCGGCGCGCTGCTGCTGCGTCGCCAGTTGAAGCCGCTGGATTACATGGTCAAACAGTCCCACGCCATCGCCCGGCGTGAATTCCTCAGTCTGCCGGACCTGCCGCGCACCCCTGAACTTCGCCGTGTGGTGCAGGCGATGAACCAGATGGTCGAGAAGCTCAAGGCGCTGTTTCAGGAGCAGGCCGAGCGCAGCGAAAAACTGCGCGCCGAGTCCTATCAGGACAACCTCACGGGGCTGGCCAACCGGCGTTATTTCGAGATGCAACTGAACAATCGCGTGAGCAACGCGGAGCAGGCCAGCTCAGGTTATCTGCTGCTGTTACGGGTCCAGGATCTGGCCGGATTGAACCAGCGCCTGGGTGGTCAGCGCACCGATGAATTGTTGAAAGCGGTCGGCGAGCAACTGTCGCGCGAATGCGCCAAATACCCGGAAACCCAGAATCTCGTCACGCGTATTCGTGGCGGTGAGTTTGCCGTGCTGGCGCCGGGCCTGGTGCGTGAGGAAGCGCTGCAACTGGCGCAGAACCTCGACAGTGCCCTGAGCAGCCTCCACGCCACCGGCGCAACTGACGTGGCGGCGGTAGCCTCGATCGGTCTTGCACCGTTTGCACACGGTGATTCACCACAAGCGGTGCTCAGTCTCGGCGATCAGGCATTGGCCCAGGCCGAAGGGCAGGGCGAGCAGAACTGGGCGTGTATCGATCACAGCCTGAACGCCGATGTTGGCGACGATCACCATGCCTGGCATCGCTTGCTTGACCAGGCTCTGAGTCAGCAGCGCTTCGAGTTGTATTTCCAGCCAGTGGTGGCCGCGCAAGACACGCAACTGGTGCTGCATTACAAAGTGCTGTCGCGCTTGCTCGACGAGCAGGGCCAGACCGTTCCGGCCGGCCGCTTCTTGCCGTGGCTGGAGCGCTTCGGCTGGACCGCACGGCTCGATCGCCTGATGCTGGAGCGTGTGCTGGAGCAGATGAAAGAACATGAGGATTCGTTGGCGCTGAACCTGTCTTCGGCTACGTTGGCGGACCCACAGGCATTGAACAAAATCTTCGAGATTTTGCGGATGCATTCCAACCTCGGCCCACGCCTGACCCTTGAGATCGGCGAGGAGCAATTGCCTGAACAAGCGGTGCTGGAGCAATTGACCCGGCGTCTGCGTGAACTGGGTTTCTCCCTGAGCCTGCAACGTTTCGGCGGACGCTTCAGCATGATCGGCAACCTGGCGCGGCTAGGGCTGGCGTACTTGAAGATTGATGGCAGCTACATTCGGGCGATTGATCAGGAGAGCGACAAGCGTCTGTTTATCGAAGCCATCCAGCGCGCGGCGCACAGCATTGATCTGCCGCTGATTGCCGAGCGGGTCGAGACGGAAGGGGAGTTGTCGGTGATTCGCGAGATGGGCTTGTATGGGGTTCAGGGGCAGTTGTTGGGTGAGCCCAAGCCTTGGAAGTAAATCTCAAGATTTGAAAGCGAAAAGATCGCAGCCTTCGGCAGCTCCTACATTGGAATGCGTTTCCTGTAGGAGCTGCCGAAGGCTGCGATCTTTTGCTTCTAAATCAACCCGCCCTCATCCTCATCAATCAACTGACTCAACCCGCCCAATGCCTCACGCGCCTGAGTCCGATCCATCAGCTTGGCCTGGGCCGCTTCCGGCAGGTCGGTGACGCGGATCACACCTTTGCTGGTCAGCACCTGAATCAGGTCGTCGAGTACCCGAATCATCTCAAAGTCGCTCTGCTTGAGCTGTTTGAGGCTGTTTTCCACGGCTTCGTTGGCGTACCAGGCCTGGATTTCATGGTGGTCGGCCGGCAGCGTTTCCGTGGCCTCGGCGTAGGCCGCAGCTTCCACGCGAATCAACTCACCTTGCGCATCGCGTTGCACGTAAAACATTGGGCATCCCTCAGATATGAACCAGCGTCATGCTGTCAGCAGCATAGCCAACTGCGCGCAAGTATGCGGTGCGGCGACCCAATCGTCACCGCTGCGCTCATCACAAACGTGACGGCCGCCCTGGAAGGGCGGCCGTTTTTTACGTGGATCAGCTGTTGTTGTGGTCGACTTTGATGGTCGGGTCGCTGCCGGCAATCAGGTTGTGGATGTTGGCGCTCGACCAGTTGTTGCCTTCCAGTTTGATCGTCACGTCCGGCGTTGCTGCGGCGGCGTCGCCCGAGTTGAACTTGCCTGCCGAGCTGACTTGCAGCGACGACGTGCCATCGACCGTGGTGATCTTCAGGAAGTTGTCGATGGTGCTGCCGGTTTCGCCCTGCAACAGATCACGCAAGTCGATACGGTCACCTTCGCTGGCCTTGAAGTCCTTGATCACGTCGCTGCCGGTGTCGCCCGCCTTCCAGACGAAGGTGTCGGCACCGGAACCACCGATCAGGATGTCATTGCCCTGACCGCCGATCAGCGTGTCGTTGCCGGTACCGCCCAGCAGGATGTCATTGCCTTTGCCGCCGTCGAGCAAATCGTTGCCGCCCGAGCCGAACAGGATGTCATTGCCCGCGCCGCCCAACAGGGTGTCGTTGCCGTCATGCGAACCGGACACATCGAACGCCTGATAGTGCTCGGTGATGTACTGGTGCACATTGCTGGTGCTGACTTTGCTGACCTCGACGCCGGTTTCCTTGGCGACGAACGCCTGCATTGCCTGGTAACCCTCGCCGGCAATGCCGTTGAAGCTCACCAGATCGCCGAACAGGATGTCGTTGCCGGCACCACCGTTGACGGTGTCGTTGCCCGGCATCGTCGCTTCGGTGTGGCCGATGATCGAGTTGGCCAGGTCTTTCGGATCAATGTTGGTTTGCGGCGTCTTGTCCGAATCGTACGGTTTCAGGTCGTTGAGGCTGACACCGCTGTTAAGGCCGATGGCTTCGACGTTCGACAGGTTGCTGAGCAACGAGAAGCTGCTGCTGGAGTTGGCAGTGGTGTAGTAATCGGTGCTGTTACCGCTGCCCGCCAGGCCGGAGAACTCGTAGGTGCCGTCGCCCTGGGCGTGCAGTGTGCCGCTGAAGTTCTGGTACGACCAGCTGCCGCCCGACTTGGTCCAGACCTTCACAGAGCCGTTCGCGCTGATATCGATCTGGTGCGAGCTGTCCGGATACAGGCTGACGGCGGTCCCCAACTTATAGTTGGTGGTGGTGATCAGGCTATCGAGGGTTTTGTTGCCGTACAGGTACGGGTTGGTCGATTCGCCGGTCTGGTAGTAGGTCGGCTGGCCATCGGTGATGAAGTACGTCAGGTTCTTCGCACCAGTGTTGGCTACCGCTTCGGTGCTTTGGAAGAAGTTGGCCGTAGTTTTGAACACGTCCTCGTAGTTGGTACCGCCGCCGGACGTCATGGAGTCCAGCACGGCCTTGAGCTGGGTCAGCGCGCTCGGATCGTTGAGGTTTACCGACACCGATTTATTGACCTGGGCATCGAAGTCCACCAGGAAGATGTTCACCGTGCCCGAGTTGCTGCCGCCCAGGCTCTGCTTGAGGGTGTTGAACACCGAGGTCAGCGAGTCCTTGGCCGAGTTGAGCGACGAGGTGCTCATACTGCCGGAGCTGTCGACCATGAACGCGATGTTGTAGTTGGTGCCCGGCACTACGGTCAAACCGCCGATGTCGGCAACAATGATGTCGTTGCCATCGGTACCGACGACATTGTCATCAGCCGAAGTCGCGGTAATGGCGTTGTAGACCGCCGGTACCACGGTGACCGGAATGGTCGCAGTGCTGCTGGCCGAACCGCCCACGGCTTCGGTGGAGGTCGAAGTCACGGTCAGGTTGAACTGGCCGTTGTAGTAGGTGGGCGGGGTCACGGTCAGGCTACCGAGGCTCCAACCGGTGACGTTGGCTTCGCCGTTGCTCGCGGTGACGGTGAAGCTATGGCCGGCGCCGTCGCTCAGTACCGAACCGACCGGTGCGCCGCTGATCTTCACGCTCAGGGTTTCCGAGCCGTCGGTGTCGGTCAGCGCGGTGTTGATCGCCGACAGTTTCACCGTGGTGCCTTCGGCGCCGGTGTTGAGTTTGTAGCCGTCGTAATAGCCTTCGCCGTTAGTACCGTGCAGGTCGGAGACGGTCACGCCGGAGTTCACCAGATCCTGCACGCCGGTGTAGATCGGCACGCCAGCGCTGCTCAGGTCAATTGGCGTGCTGCCGTTGACCGACAGGTTCACGTCATAGCTGCCCGGGCCACTCTGGTTGTGGTGGTAGATGTCCAGGGTGTAGTAGCCGCTGGTGGTCGGGGTGAACGAACCGCTGATCGCGCCGCCCGCGCCCCAGGTACCCGACGCCACGTTCTTGCCGCCGATGGTGATCAGCAGGCTGTCGTCGGCCACACCACTGAAGCTGTAGGTCTTGCCGGCTTCCAGGTAGATCAGGCCCGACGTTTTCGATGCGGTGCCAGCCGTCACGCTGCCGTCGGACTGCACGTTGGTCACGCTGCCGCTGGAGTTAGGCGTACCCGCGCCGTCGATCACGTTCTTCAGGGTGGTCGAGTCTGCGCCGTTGCCGTTGGTGCCAAGGCCCGACAGACCGGTCCAGACTTCCTTGATCAGCCCGGTCGACCTCACGCTATTGTCGGCGACGCCCAGAGTCGGAGCGTCCGCCACTGGCGTGATGTCGATCTTCACGGTGCCGGTATTGCCCAGCAGTTGGCCGTCGGTTGGCTGGAACTTGATCTGCGCATAGTCGGCCTGGTTGTTGCCCATGCCGGTGCCGCCATAACCGTTCACGCCCGACTCGTTGGCGTCAGGCATGAAGCGCAGCTTGCCAGCGTCGATGTCAGCCTTGCTGAAGGTCTGGTTGTTGGCGACGTCTTTCCAGGTCGAACCGTCGAGGTACTGCAGTTTGCCTTCACCCGGCAGTTGGGTGATTTTCACCCCGAGGCTGCTGGCCGGGCTGTCAACGTCGGTCACGCCGAAGGTCGACCAGCCCAGGATCAGCGGGGTGTCTTCGGTGCCGGTGACGTTGATCGGCGCTGCAACCGGTGCGTCGTTCACCGCCACCACATTGACTGTGGTGGTTGCGGTGTTGGAGTAGTTGCCGCCATCGGTCACGGTCACGGTGATGATGCGCGGCACGGTGCTCGGATCTTCACTGTTGTTGGTGAAGCTGATGTTCTTGATCGCCTGCATGTAATCGGCAAGCGTCGCGTTACCCGACAGAGTCAGGGTGACAGTGCCGTTGGTGCTGATTGCATTGATCGTGATGCCGTTGACGCTGTTGCCCAGATTCAGCGCATCGCCGTCCTGACGGTTGGTCAGCACAACGGTAGCGCCGGTCAGCATGGTGCTGTCCGGGTCGGTGATTCTGATATCGGTGTCGGCTATCGACACGCCGGCGCCCGGTGTGTTCTCGGTAAAGGTCACCTTGTAGTCGGCCCCGGTGGCGCCGCTGGAGTTGTTGGCGTCCAGATCGATAACCGGTGGCGCATCGTTGTCGATGATCGAGGTGCTGACGCTGCCATTGGTGGTGCTGACCGCCAGATTCTCGAAGTTCCCGCCAGTGGCCGAGTCGATCTTGACCACGAAGTTCTCGGTGCCTTCGGTGATCTTGTCATCGAGGGTCGCGACGTTGAACTGCGCGCTGCTGGCGCCGGCCGGGATCTTCACGGTGTACACGCCAGTGAAGTCCGAACCGTCGGCAGCGGTGCCGCTGTAGACGATTTTCAGGGTCACCTCGGTTTGCGCCGGGTGCGTCAGGCTGACGGTATAGCTGGCGGTCTGACCTTCAGTTACCGAGGTGCTGCCGGTGATGCTGGCAGTCGTGGTGTCGATGGTGTCGGTGACGCTGGTCACGGCCGGAGTCGTGCTCGGCACCAGTTTTTCGAAGTTGCCACCTGTGGCGGTGCTGATCGTTGCCTGCACGGAACCGGCGTCTCTGTAGACGTCATCGGCTGGCGCAGGAACGGTCACGGTGCCGGTGGTCTTGCCAGCGTCGATGGTGATGACCGAGCCGTTACTCAGAGTCACGGTGACTGGCGAACCAGCAGCGTTGGTCAGCGTCGCGGTGTAGGTGATTTGGCCACCCTCGGCCACGCTGCCGGTCGCGGTCAGCGACAGGTTGGTGGTGTCGACGGTGTCGGTTACGGTGGTGCTGACCGGGGTTTTGTCGGCTACGAGGTTTTCGTAGTTGCCGCCGGTTACGTTGGTGATCGAGTTGGTGATTGGCGCATGACCAGTCAACACATCGTTCGGCGCAACGAAGGTCGCGGTGCCAGTGGTCTGGCCGACGCCGATAGTAATCGTCTGACCGTTGGCCAGTGTCACGACGACAGGCGAGCCGGTGACTGGAGCACCGACAGTGGCGGTGTAGACGACGTTGCCGCCTTCAGCCGCTGTGCCGGTGGCGGTCAGCTTCACGGTGGTGGTGTCGATGGTGTCGGTGACGCTGGTCACTGCTGGAACAGTGCTTGGCACCAGGTTTTCGAAGTTGCCACCTGTGGCGGTGCTGATCGTTGCCTGCACGGAACCGGCGTCTCTGTAGACGTCATCGGCTGGCGCAGGAATGGTTACGGTACCGGTGGTTTTGCCCGCTTCGATGGTGATTACAGAGCCGTTGCTCAGAGTCACGGTGACTGGCGAACCGGCAGCGTTGGTCAGCGTTGCGGTGTAGGTGATTTGACCACCTTCGGCCACGCTGCCGGTCGCGGTCAGCGACAGGTTGGTGGTGTCGACGGTGTCGGTCACGGTGGTGCTGACCGGGGTTTTGTCGGCTACGAGGTTTTCGTAGTTGCCGCCGGTTACGTTGGTGATCGAGTTGGTGATCGGCGCGTGACCGGTCAACACATCGTTCGGCGCAACGAAGGTCGCGGTGCCAGTGGTCTGGCCGACGCCGATAGTGATGGTCTGGCCGTTAGCCAATGTCACGACGACAGGCGAGTCGGTGACTGGAGCACCGACAGTGGCGGTGTAGACGACGTTGCCGCCCTCAGCCGCTGTACCGGTGGCGGTCAGCTTTACGGTGGTGGTGTCGATGGTGTCGGTGACGCTGGTCACTGCTGGAACAGTGCTTGGCACCAGGTTTTCGAAGTTGCCACCGGTGGCGGTGCTGATCGTTGCCTGCACGGAACCGGCGTCTCTGTAGACGTCATCGGCTGGCGCAGGAATGGTTACGGTACCGGTGGTTTTGCCAGCGTCGATGGTGATGACCGAGCCGTTCGACAGGGTCACGGTCACTGGTGAGCCAGCAGCGTTGGTCAGCGTCGCGGTGTAGGTGATTTGACCACCTTCGGCCACAGAACCGGTCGCAGTCAGCGACAGGTTTGTAGTGTCGACAGTGTCGGTCACGGTGGTGCTGACCGGGGTTTTGTCGGCTACGAGGTTTTCGTAGTTGCCGCCGGTTACGTTGGTGATCGAGTTGGTCAGCGGGGTGTGACCGGTCAACGCGTCATTCGGCGCAGTCGTTATCGCAGTGCCAGAGGTTTGGCCGACGCCGATGGTGATGGTCTGACCGTTAGCCAGGGTCACAACAACCGGCGAACCGGTGACTGGAGCACCGACAGTGGCGGTGTAGACGACGTTGCCGCCTTCAGCGGCTGTACCGGTGGCGGTCAGCTTCACGGTGGTGGTGTCGATGGTGTCGGTGACGCTGGTCACTGCTGGCGTCGTGCTCGGCACCAGGTTTTCGAAGTTGCCACCTGTGGCGGTGCTGATCGTTGCCTGCACGGAACCGGCGTCTCTGTAGACGTCATCGGTCGGCGCAGGAATGGTCACGGTGCCGGTAGTTTTGCCAGCGTCGATGGTGATGACCGAGCCGTTCGACAGGGTCACGGTCACTGGCGAACCAGCAGCGTTGGTCAGCGTCGCGGTGTAGGTGATTTGACCACCTTCGGCAACAGAACCGGTCGCGGTCAGCGACAGGTTGGTGGTGTCGACAGTGTCGGTCACGGTGGTGCTGACCGGGGTTTTGTCGGCTACGAGGTTTTCGTAGTTGCCGCCGGTTATGTCGGTGATCGAGTTGGTGATTGGCGCGTGGCCAGTCAATGCATCGTTCGGCGCAACGAAGGTCGCGGTGCCAGTGGTCTGGCCGACGCCGATAGTAATCGTCTGACCGTTGGCCAGTGTCACGACGACAGGCGAGTCGGTCACTGGTGCTCCGACGGTAGCGGTGTAGACGACGTTGCCGCCTTCAGCCGCTGTGCCGGTGGCGGTCAGCTTCACGGTGGTGGTGTCGATGGTGTCGGTGACGCTGGTCACTGCGGGAACAGTGCTTGGCACCAGGTTTTCGAAGTTGCCACCGGTGGCGGTGCTGATCGTTGCCTGTACTGAACCGGCGTCTCTGTAGACGTCATCGGCTGGCGCAGGAATGGTTACGGTACCGGTGGTTTTGCCCGCTTCGATGGTGATTACAGAGCCGTTGCTCAGAGTCACGGTGACTGGCGAACCAGCAGCGTTGGTCAAGGTGGCGGTGTAGGTGATCTGGCCACCCTCGGCAACAGAACCGGTTGCCGTCAGCGACAGGTTGGTGGTGTCGACGGTGTCAGTCACAGTTGTCGAAACAGGCGTCTTGTCAGCCACCAGATCTTCGTAATTACCGCCGCTCACCTCGGTGATCGCATTGGTAATCGGCGCATGACCAGCCAACGCGTCGTTTGGCGCAATGGTGGTCGCGGTGCCAGTAGTCTGGCCGACGCCGATGGTGATGGTCTGGCCGTTAGCCAAGGTCACGACAACCGGCGAACCCGTTACTGGAGCACCGACAGTTGCGGTGTAAGTGACAGTGCCACCCTCAGCCGCCGATTCGGTCGCGGTCAGTTTGACAGTGGTGGTGTCGATGGTATCGGTAACGTCGGTCACGGCCGGAACGGTGCTTGGCACCAGGTTCTCGAAGTTACCGCCAGTGGCAGTCGAAATGGTCGCTTCGACTTTGCCCGCGTCTTTGTAGACGTCATCGGTCGGCGCCGGAACGGTCACGGTGCCGGTGGTTTTACCCGCTTCGATAGTGATTACCGAGCCATTGCTCAGAGTCACGGTCACTGGCGAACCAGCAGCGTTGGTCAGGGTCGCGGTGTAGGTGATTTGACCACCCTCGGCCACGCTGCCGGTCGCGGTCAGCGACAGGTTGGTGGTGTCGACGGTGTCAGTCACGGTTGTCGAAACAGGCGTCTTGTCAGCCACCAGATCTTCGTAATTACCGCCGCTCACCTCGGTGATCGCATTGGTAATCGGCGCATGACCAGCCAATGCGTCGTTTGGCGCAATGGTGGTCGCGGTGCCAGTGGTTTGGCCAACGCCGATGGTGATGGTCTGACCGTTAGCCAAGGTCACGACAACCGGCGAACCCGTTACCGGCGCGCCGACAGTTGCGGTGTAAGTGACAGTGCCACCCTCAGCCGCCGATTCGGTCGCGGTCAGTTTGACAGTGGTGGTGTCGATGGTATCGGTAACGTCGGTCACGGCCGGAACGGTGCTTGGCACCAGGTTCTCGAAGTTACCGCCAGTGGCAGTCGAAATGGTCGCTTCGACTTTGCCCGCGTCTTTGTAGACGTCATCGGTCGGCGCCGGAACGGTCACGGTGCCGGTGGTTTTACCCGCTTCGATAGTGATTACCGAGCCATTGCTCAGAGTCACGGTCACTGGCGAACCAGCAGCGTTGGTCAGGGTCGCGGTGTAGGTGATTTGACCACCCTCGGCCACGCTGCCGGTCGCGGTCAGCGACAGGTTGGTGGTGTCGACGGTGTCAGTCACGGTTGTCGAAACAGGCGTCTTGTCAGCCACCAGATCTTCGTAATTACCGCCGCTCACCTCGGTGATCGCATTGGTAATCGGCGCATGACCAGCCAATGCGTCGTTTGGCGCAATGGTGGTCGCGGTGCCAGTGGTTTGGCCAACGCCGATGGTGATGGTCTGACCGTTAGCCAAGGTCACGACAACCGGCGAACCCGTTACCGGCGCGCCGACAGTTGCGGTGTAAGTGACAGTGCCACCCTCAGCCGCCGATTCGGTCGCGGTCAGTTTGACGGTGGTGGTGTCGATGGTATCGGTAACGTCGGTCACGGCCGGAACGGTGCTTGGCACCAGGTTCTCGAAGTTGCCGCCAGTCGCTTCCTTAATGGTGACTTCGACTTTGCCAGCGTCTTTGTAGACGTCATCGGCAGGTGCCGGAACGGTCACGGTGCCGGTGGTTTTACCCGCTTCGATAGTGATTACCGAGCCGTTGCTCAGAGTCACGGTCACTGGCGAGCCAGCAGCGTTGGTCAGGGTCGCGGTGTAGGTGATCTGGCCACCCTCGGCCACAGAACCGGTTGCCGTCAGCGACAGGTTGGTGGTGTCGACGGTGTCAGTCACAGTTGTCGAAACAGGCGTCTTGTCAGCCACCAGATCTTCGTAATTACCGCCGCTCACCTCGGTGATCGCATTGGTAATCGGCGCATGACCAGCCAACGCGTCGTTTGGCGCAATGGTGGTCGCGGTGCCGGTAGTCTGGCCGACGCCGATGGTGATGGTCTGGCCGTTAGCCAAGGTCACGACAACCGGCGAACCCGTTACTGGAGCACCGACAGTTGCGGTGTAAGTGACAGTGCCACCTTCAGCTGCCGACTCGGTCGCGGTCAGTTTGACGGTGGTGGTGTCGATGGTATCGGTAACGTCGGTCACGGCTGGAACGGTGCTTGGCACCAGATTCTCGAAGTTGCCGCCAGTGGCAGTCGAAATGGTCGCTTCGACTTTGCCCGCGTCTTTGTAGACGTCATCGGTCGGCGCCGGAACGGTCACAGTACCGAACGTTTTGCCGGCATCAATGGTGATCACGGCACCGTTGCTCAGAGTCACGGTCACTGGCGAGCCAGCAGCATTGGTCAGGGTCGCGGTGTAGGTGATCTGGCCACCCTCGGCCACGCTGCCGGTCGCGGTCAGCGACAGGTTGGTGGTGTCGACGGTGTCGGTGACGTTTGTCGAAACCGGGGTTTTGTCAGCCACCAGATCTTCGTAATTACCGCCGCTCACCGCGGTAATCGAGTTGGTGATTGGCGCATGACCAGTCAACGCGTCATTCGGCGCAGTCGTTGTCGCAGTGCCAGTGGTCTGGCCGACGCCGATGGTGATGGTCTGACCGTTCGCCAAGGTCACGATAACCGGCGAACCCGTTACCGGCGCGCCGACAGTTGCGGTGTAAGTAACAGTGCCACCCTCAGCTGCCGACTCGGTCGCGGTCAGTTTGACGGTGGTGGTGTCGATGGTATCGGTAACGTCGGTCACGGCCGGAACCGTGCTTGGCACCAGATTCTCGAAGTTGCCGCCAGTGGCAGTCGAAATGGTCGCTTCGACTTTGCCCGCATCTTTGTAAACGTCATCGGTCGGCGCAGGAACGGTCACGGTACCAGACGTCTTGCCAGCTTCGATGGTGATCACAGCGCCGTTCGACAGGGTCACCGTAACCGGCGTGCCGGCCGGGTTGGTCAGCGTCGCGGTGTAAACGATCGAACCGCCTTCAGCCACCGAATCGGTCGCAGTCAGGTTCAGGTTGGTGGTGTCGGTGGTGTCCGAAACCGCGGTGTCAGCGGGCTTGCCGTCGATAGCGAGGTTTTCGTAGTTGCCGCCGGTGGCGCCGTCGATGGTCACGCTCAGGGAGCTGCCGCCAGCCAATGGGCTGTTCGGCGCGACGAAGTTCACAGTGCCGGTGGTTTCGCCCACGGCGATGGTGATGGTCTGGCCGTTGGACAGGGTTACCACGACTGGGGAGCCGGTCACCGGTGCGGTCACGGTTGCGGTGTAGACCACGGTTTCGCCTTCGGCGACGTTCGCGGTGGCGCTCAGCGACACGGTGGAGGTGTCGATGGTGTCGTTGACGGTGGTCACGGCCGGCACAGTGCTCGGCACCAGGTTTTCGAAGTTGCCGCCAGTGGCAGTCGAAATGGTTGCTTCGACTTTGCCGGCATCTTTGTAAACGTCATCGGTCGGCGCAGGAACGGTCACGGTACCAGTGGTTTTGCCCGCCTCGATCGTGATCACCGAGCCGTTCGACAGGGTCACGGTAACCGGCGAACCGGCAGCGTTGGTCAGGGTCGCAGTGTAAGTGATCTGGCCGCCTTCATTTACCGAACCGGTGGCGCTGAGCGACAGGTTGGTGGTGTCGGTGGTGTCAGTTACGGTTGTGCTGACCGGGGTTTTGTCGGCTACGAGGTTTTCGTAATTACCGCCGGTTACGTCGGTGATCGAGTTAGTCAGCGGTGCATGACCGGTCAACACATCATTCGGTGCGGTGGTGCTCACGGTGCCAGTGGTCTGGCCAACGCCGATGGTGATGGTCTGACCGTTGGCCAGGGTTACCACAACAGGCGAACCGGTAACCGGTGCACCCACAGTCGCTGTGTAAGTAACAGTGCCGCCTTCAGCCGCGGATTCTGTCGCGGTGAGTTTGACGGTCGAGGTGTCGATGGTGTCAGTAACGTCGGTCACGGCTGGTGTGGTGCTTGGAACCAGGTTCTCGAAGTTACCGCCAGTGGCAGTCGAAATGGTCGCTTCGACTTTGCCCGCATCTTTGTAAACGTCATCGGTCGGCGCCGGAACGGTCACGGTACCAGACGTCTTGCCAGCTTCGATGGTGATCACAGCGCCGTTCGACAGGGTCACCGTAACCGGCGTGCCGGCCGGGTTGGTCAGGGTCGCGGTGTAGGTGATCTGGCCACCCTCAGCCACGGAACCGGTCGCAGTCAGCGACAGGTTTGTAGTGTCGACAGTGTCGGTCACGGTGGTGCTGACTGGAGTTTTGTCAGCTACGAGGTTTTCGTAGTTGCCACCGGTTACGTCGGTGATCGAGTTGGTGATCGGCGCGTGGCCAGTCAATGCATCGTTCGGCGCAGTCGTTATCGCGGTGCCAGTGGTCTGGCCGACACCGATGGTGATGGTCTGACCGTTGGCCAGGGTCACGACCACAGGCGAACCGGTAACCGGTGCACCCACAGTCGCTGTGTAAGTAACAGTGCCGCCTTCAGCCGCGGATTCGGTTGCGGTGAGTTTGACGGTCGAGGTGTCGATGGTGTCAGTAACGTCGGTCACGGCTGGTGTGGTGCTTGGCACCAGGTTCTCGAAGTTACCGCCAGTCGCTTCCTTAATGGTGACTTCGACTTTACCAGCGTCTTTGTAGACGTCATCGGCTGGCGCAGGAACGGTCACGGTGCCGGTGGTTTTACCCGCTTCGATAGTGATTACAGAGCCGTTGCTCAGAGTCACGGTGACTGGCGAACCGGCAGCGTTGGTCAGGGTCGCGGTGTAGGTGATCTGGCCACCCTCGGCAACAGAACCGGTCGCATTCAGCGAAAGGTTGGTGGTGTCGACCGTATCGGTTACCGAAGTCACGGCTGGGGTTTTGTCCGCCACCAGATTTTCGTAATTGCCGCCGCTGGTGCCGTCAATCTTCACGCTCAGGGTGTTGCCACCGGCGAGTGCATCGTTCGGAGCAGTGAAGTTGACGCTCCCGCTGCTGGCGCCGACCGGGATGGTGATGGTCTGGCCGTTGGACAGGGTCACGACAACCGGGGAGCCGGTGACCGGCGCGGTCAAGGACGCGGTGTAAACCACCACGCCACCTTCAACGGTGCTCGCCGTGGCGGTCAGCGAAACGGTGCTGTTGTCGATGGTGTCGGTAACGTCGGTGACGGCAGGGGTCTTGTCGACCACCAGGTTCTCGAAGTTGCCGCCGGTGGTCGTGGTGATGCTCGCGTCGACTTTGCCGGCGTCCTTGTACACGTCATCGTCGGGAGCTGCGACGGTGGCGGTGCCGGTAGTCGCGCCTTTGGCGATGTTGATCACCGCGCCGTTGCTCAAGGTCACGGTCATGGCCGTGCCGGCTGCATTGGTCAATGTGGCGGTGTAGATGATCGAGCCGCCCTCGGCGACCGAACCGGTCGCGCTCAGGCTGATATTGGTGGTGTCGACGGTGTCGGTCACGGTGGTGCTGACCGGGGTTTTGTCAGCGACCAGATTTTCGTAGTTGCCGCCGGTCACGTTGGTGATCGAGTTGGTCAGCGGTGTATGGCCGGTCAATACGTCGTTCGGTGCGGTAGTGGTCGCGGTGCCTGTGGTCTGGCCCACGGCAATGGTGATGCTCTGGCCGTTGGCCAGGGTCACCACGATAGGTGAACCCGTCACGGGGGCGCCGACGGTAGCGGTGTAGATGACGCTGCCACCTTCAGCCGCGGTTTCGCTGGCGGTCAGTTTGACGGTGGTGGTGTCGACGGTATCGGTCACGTCGGTGACGGCCGCAACGGTGCTCGGCACCAGGTTCTCGAAGTTGCCGCCGGTAGCATCCTTGATGGTCACTTCGACTTTGCCGGCATCCTTGTAGACGTCATCGGCTGGCGCAGGAACGGTCACGGTGCCGGTGGTTTTACCCGCTTCGATAGTGATTACAGAGCCGTTGCTCAGAGTCACGGTCACTGGCGAACCGGCAGCGTTGGTCAGTGTCGCGGTGTAGGTGATCTGGCCACCCTCGGCCACGGAACCGGTCGCCGTCAGCGACAGGTTGGTGGTGTCGGTGGTGTCAGTCACGGTGGTGCTGACCGGGGTTTTGTCGGCCACGAGGTTTTCGTAGTTGCCGCCGGTTACGTCGGTGATCGAGTTGACCAGCGGTGCATGGCCGGTCAATGCATCGTTCGGGGCAATCGTTGTCGCGGTGCCGGAGGTCTGGCCAACACCGATGGTGATGCTCTGGCCGTTAGCCAGGGTCACGGTCACTGGAGAACCCGTCACCGGTGCACCGACAGTCGCGGTGTAAGTGACGGTGCCACCTTCTGCAGCGGACTCGGTCGCAGTCAGTTTTACGGTCGAGGTATCGACGGTGTCGGTAATCTCAGTGACGGCTGGAACGGTGCTCGGCACCAGGTTCTCGAAATTGCCGCCAGTCGCCGTGGCAATGGTCGCTTCGACTTTGCCAGCGTCTATATAGACGTCATCGGCAGGCGCCGGAACGGTCACGGTGCCGGACGTTTTGCCGGCCTCAATGGTGATCACGGCACCGTTCGACAGAGTCACGGTGACTGGCGAGCCAGCAGCGTTGGTCAGGGTGGCGGTGTAGGTGATCTGGCCACCCTCAGCCACAGAACCGGTCGCCGTCAGCGACAGGTTGGTGGTGTCGGTGGTGTCAGTCACGGTGGTGCTGACCGGGGTTTTGTCAGCGACCAGATTTTCGTAGTTGCCGCCCGTCACGTTGGTGATCGAGTTGGTGACCGGGGCTTGGCCAACCAATGCATCGTTCGGTGCGGTGGTGGTCACGGTGCCAGTGGTCTGGCCGACGGCGATGGTGATGTTCTGGCCGTTGGCCAGGGTCACGGTCACTGGAGAACCCGTCACCGGTGCACCGACAGTCGCGGTGTAAGTGACGGTGCCACCTTCTGCAGCGGACTCGGTCGCAGTCAGTTTTACGGTCGAGGTATCGACGGTGTCGGTAATCTCAGTGACGGCTGGAACGGTGCTCGGCACCAGGTTCTCGAAATTGCCGCCAGTCGCCGTGGCAATGGTCGCTTCGACTTTGCCAGCGTCTATATAGACGTCATCGGCAGGCGCCGGAACGGTCACGGTGCCGGACGTTTTGCCGGCATCAATGGTGATCACGGCACCGTTCGACAGAGTCACGGTGACGGGTGAGCCAGCAGCGTTGGTCAGGGTGGCGGTGTAGGTGATCTGGCCACCCTCAGCCACAGAACCCGTTGCACTCAGCGACAGGTTGGTGGTGTCCGCGACGTCGGTCACGGTGGTCGAAACCGGCGTCTTGTCGGCCACGAGGTCTTCGTAGTTGCCGCCGGAAACGCCGGTGATCGAGTTGGTCAGCGGTGCATTACCGGCCAGCGCATCGTTCGGCGCGGCAGCCGTCACGGTGCCAGTGGTCTGGCCGACGGCGATGGTGATGCTCTGACCGTTGGCCAAGGTCACGACAACCGGCGAGCCGGTCACTGGCGCACCAACAGTGGCGGTGTAAGTGACGGTGCCACCTTCCGCCACCGAAGTATCAGCGGTCAGTTTCACGGTCGAAGTGTCGACGGTGTCAGTGACTTCGGTCACCGCGGGCGTGGTACTCGGGACAAGGTTCTCGAAATTGCCGCCGGTAACCGTGGCAATGGTCGCTTCGACTTTGCCGGCGTCTTTATAGACGTCATCAGCAGGCGCCGGAACTGTCACGGTGCCGGTGGTGTTGCCAGCGTCGATAGTGATGACAGAACCGTTCGAAAGGGTAACGGTCACTGGCGTGCCAGCCGGATTGGTCAGGGTCGCTGTGTAAATGATCGAACCACCTTCAGCCACCGTGCCGGTCGCGGTCAGGCTCAGTCCGGTGTTGTCGACCGAGTCGGTAATGGTGGTCACTGCTGGCGTCGGGTTCGGTACCAGGTTTTCGAAGTTGCCACCGGTAGCGCCGGTAATGGTGGTGCTGACAGTGCTGCCATTGTTGTAGACGTCATTGGCCGCAGTCGGCACGTTGACGGTGCCGGTGGTCTGGCCCGCGTCAATGGTGATGGTCGAGCCATTCGACAGGGTGACGGTGACCGGCGTTTGCGCCGGGTTGGTCAGGGTCGCGGTGTAGGTGATCTGGCCACCCTCGGTGACGCTGCCGGTCGCGGTCAGGGTCAGGCCGGTGTTGTCGACCGAGTCAGTGATGGTGGTCACTGCTGGTGTCGGGTTCGGCACCAGGTTTTCGAAGTTGCCGCCGGTAGCGCCAGTGATGGTGGTGCTGACAGTGCTGCCATTGTTGTAGACGTCATTGGCCGGGGTCGGCACGTTGACGGTGCCGGTGGTCTGGCCCGCATCAATGATGATGGTCGAGCCGTTCGACAGGGTGACGGTGACCGGCGTTTGCGCCGGGTTGGTCAGGGTCGCGGTGTAGGTGATCTGGCCACCTTCGGTGACGCTGCCGGTCGCGGTCAGGGTCAGGCCGGTGTTGTCGACCGAGTCGGTAATGGTGGTCACTGCTGGCGTCGGGTTCGGCACCAGGTTTTCGAAGTTGCCGCCGGTAGCGCCAGTGATGGTGGTGCTGACGGTGCTGCCATTGTTGTAAACGTCGTTGGCCGGGGTCGGTACGTTGACGGTGCCGGTGGTCTGACCCGCGCCGATGGTGATGGTCGAGCCGTTCGACAAGGTGACGGTGACCGGCGTTTGCGCCGGGTTGGTCAGGGTCGCGGTGTAGGTGATCTGGCCACCTTCGGTGACGCTGCCGGTCGCGGTCAGGGTCAGGCCGGTGTTGTCGACCGAGTCGGTAATGGTGGTCACTGCTGGCGTCGGGTTCGGCACCAGGTTTTCGAAGTTGCCGCCGGTAGCGCCAGTGATGGTGGTGCTGACGGTGCTGCCATTGTTGTAAACGTCGTTGGCCGGGGTCGGTACGTTGACGGTGCCGGTGGTCTGACCCGCGCCGATGGTGATGGTCGAGCCGTTCGACAAGGTGACGGTGACCGGCGTTTGCGCCGGGTTGGTCAGGGTCGCGGTGTAGGTGATCTGGCCACCTTCGGTGACATTCGGCCCCGCCGTCAGAGTGACGGTGGTGGTGTCGATTGTGTCGGTAACCTGAGTCGTGGCCGGTGTGGTCGGCGGCGTCACGGTGATGCCGTTGCCGCCGGTGGTGCCGGTGACGGTCACGTCGATCTGGGTCGGGTCGTTATAAACCGAGTCGTTCGGTGCCAGCGGTACGTTGACGGTACCGGTGGTCGAGCCGGCCGGAATGACAATCACCGAGCCGTTGGACAGGGTGATGGTCAGGTCGGTGAGCGGCGCCTGGGTCAGGGTCGCGGTGTACACCAGCACGCCGCCGGCTTCGGTGATGGTCGGCGTTGCGCTGAGGCTCAGGGTCGAATCACGCAGGGCATTCGTCGTGGTGTCGGTGTTCTGGCCCCCGGTGATGTTCTGTGCAGCCTGACCGGCCGAATTGATGCCCGCCGTCGGGAAACCAATAGTCGGATCAACGCGATCTGCCGTGGCGTCGAGCATCACGAAACTATGACCGCCGCCGGCTGCACCACCCGTACCTGCGGCGCTTGGGCCGGCAGCGGTGGCTTCGAGTGCGGTAGTCGGGTCGACACCGGCGGCGATGGCCTGCTGCAGTTCTTCTACAGACGGCGCAGCCTGCGCGGTGGCTTCGGACAGGTCAGTGCTGGAGTCGGGCGCGCTGGCGCTCCATTGGGTTTCACGACCCAGATCCAGGGTGCGGCCATCAGCCAATTCAAGTGTTACAGCGCCGGAAAGACCGGTGTCGATCTGATCGCCGACAAACAGTCGGTCGCCCTCAACGAGCACGCGGCGTACGCCCTCTGGGGACACCACGAATACCTGACCAACAATGCTTTTGACGATGGCAACAACACTGCTCATTGAAGACTCTCCGGGTGTCACGTTCAGTTGACTTCCATGAACCTGAAGGCATGGATGCCAATTCAGTCTGGACGTACTTTAAAAATGTGCGAAAAAAGTTTTGACGCTTCTAATCGTCAATAATTTGGCTATAATCTTTCGATATTAACTTTATGCCAAACTATTGACCTTCTGGGTGCCATCCTAAACAATCGTCCCACTAATGTCACATTGATATTCCGCGGCGACCTGTCCTTTTGCATGTGAACCAGTTCCTGTTTTGAACTTTCCGACATACGGTCAATCCAGTCGCCAATCATCCGACACAGCAGCACGTTTAGCTGTGATTCAAGACAAGAAGTTCTGGGAAATTTTTACCATGCGTTTGCCTCTCTTCATGGCTGTACCCTTCGCTCTCGCCGCCTCTTTCGTACAAGCACAATCCTTACCAGAAGCCATGCAGCAGGCACTGGATGTCCATCCGGAAATCCAGGCGGGGGTCAACAGTCGTTTAGCCGCGGATTATCAATTAAGAGCAGCCAAAGGTGGATACCTGCCCAAGGTCGATCTGCTGGGCGGTTATGGCCGTGAAGGCACTGACAGCGTGACCACCCGCGCCAACAGCGGCGGCAATCACTGGGAAACCCTGAACCGTAGCGAGTCAAGTTTACGTCTGTCGCAAATGGTTTTTGACGGTTTTGCGACTTCCAGCGAGGTTGGGCGTCAACAAGCCACCGTTAATTCACGTGCCTACTCTTTGCTGGGTACTTCCGAGCGCACCGGGCTGACAGTTGCCCAGGTTTATCTGGATGTACTGACCCGTCGCGAATTCGTGCGTCTGGCCGAGGACAACCTCAAGAGCCATCAGCGCATCTACGACCAGATCCAGTTGCGCACCCAGCGTGGCGTCGGCAGCGGCGCGGACCTTGATCAGGCCGAAGCGCGGATGGCCCAGGCGCGCAATAATCTGATCACCGAGCAGACCAATCTCACTGACTCGGAAACCAATTTCCTCAGCGCCGTTGGCCAGATGCCGGATCAACTGGAGCGTCCGGCGCCGTTCATGGCGATGATGCCGGCCAACCTCAATGAAGCGCGTCAGCAGATGCTGGAGAACAGCCCGATCCTGCGGTCGGCTGAGTCTGATATCGCCGCTGCCGAGAAGCAGTACGAAACCGCGAAGTCGACCTTCTACCCACGCTTCGACGCCGAACTGGGCCGCACCGCCGACAACGATCTGGACGGTCAGAACGGCCACAGCAACGAATGGCAGGCCATGTTGCGCATGCGCTTCAACCTCTATTCGGGCGGCAGCAACAAGGCCGATCTGGAATCCAAGTCGTACCTGTCGAACCAGGCGCTGGATATCCGCAACAACGCCCTGCGTCAGCTGAACGAAGAACTTGGCTTGGCCTGGAATGCCCTCAACAACGCCAACGCTCAGGTGCCGATCGCCCAGCAGTACGTTGATCACAGCACCTCGGTGCGCACTGCTTACCAGCGTCAGTTCAGCCTCGGCGAGCGTACCCTGCTCGATTTGCTCGACAGCGAAAACGAGTTGTTCACCGCTTCGCGGCGTCTGGCTGAAATCAAAAACATTCAGTTATTTACTCAGTATCGAATCAAGGCGACCATGGGCGAGTTGCTCAGAAGCCAGGGAGTGGTCGCGCCGTTGGCATCCGTTGTGCAGAACGACGTGAAGCCCAAGGTTCAGCTGCCTGGGATGAATTGAGTTATCCCTTTCAACTGTTAAAGAGTGTCGAGCGTGGAATCAGAAGTCAGTCGAGTTCATCTCAGTCATGATCCACGCGCGTTGCACGACGATCCGTTGCTGGACGGTCTGCTCGCCCTTTGCATGCTGCACCAGAAGCCCGCCAGCGCGGCGATGCTGACGACCGGCCTGCCGCTGCCCAAACAACGTCTGAGTGTCGAGTTGCTGCCCCGCGCGGCGGCTCGCGCCGGTCTGCAAGGGCGGGTTTTGCAGCGCAAGCTGGAAGAGATTCCAGCGATTGCCATGCCCGCGTTGCTGCTGCTCAAGGATGGCCGCAGTGCCGTCCTGCTCGGCTGGCAAGGTGACAACGAAGCGCGGGTGCTGCTCAGCGAAAGCGACGGCGGCGAATCCGTGGTCAGTCGCGAACTGCTGGCCGACGACTACACCGGCAAGGTCTTCTTCGCTCAACCGCAGCACAAATTCGACGTTAACCACGGCACGCTGATCCCGCGCGCACGCTCGTGGTTCCGCGACACCCTCAAGCGTTCGCGCTGGCTGTACGCCGACGCCATCGCCGCCAGTTTCCTGATCAACATCATCGCCATGGCCGCGCCGCTGTTCGTGATGAACGTCTATGACCGCGTCGTGCCGAACCAGGCCGAAGCCACCCTGTGGGTGCTCGCGCTGGGCATCACCGGCGCGTACATGTTCGACCTGGTCCTCAAGAGCCTGCGCAGCCTGTGTCTGGATCTGGCCGGGAAGAAAACCGACCTGATCATCTCCGCCACGCTGTTCGAGCGCATCGTTGGCATGTCGATGAAGTATCGCCCGGCGCGGGTCGGCAGCTTCGCGCAGAACATCCATGAGTTTCAGAGCCTGCGCGATTTCCTCGCCTCGCTGACCCTGACCAGCCTGATCGACCTGCCGTTCACCATCCTGATCTTCATCGTCATCGCCATTCTCGGCGGGCATCTGGTGTGGATTCCGGTGCTGGCATTCCCGATAGCCCTGCTGATTGGTTACGCGCTGCAAAAGCCGCTGGTGGCAACCATGGAACGCACCATGGCCCTCGGTGCAGAGCGTCAGTCGAGCCTGATCGAAACCCTCGCCGGCCTCGACGCGGTCAAGGTCAACAACGCTGAAAGCGAACGCCAATACCAGTGGGAACAGACCATCGGCACCCTCAGCCGCCTCGAACTGCGGGTGAAAATGCTGTCCGGTCTGGCGATGAACATCACCCTGCTGATTCAGCAACTGGCCGGGGTGATCATGATCGTCTTCGGCGTGTACCAGATCATCGCCGGCAATCTGAGCATGGGTGGTCTGATCGCCTGCTACATGCTCAGTGGTCGCGCACTCAGCCCGCTGGCTTCGCTGTCGGGTTTGCTGACCCGCTACCAGCAGGCGCGGGTGACGATGACATCGGTGGACCAGATGATGGAGCTGCCGCAGGAACGCAATTTCGAAGAGCGCCCGCTGAGCCGCAAGGTCCTGCAAGGCGCCATCGAGTGCCGTCAGCTCAACTTCACCTACCCCGAACAACAGAACCCGGCGTTGAAGAACATCAACCTGGTGATCCGTCCCGGCGAGAAAATCGGCATCATCGGCCGTAGCGGCTCGGGTAAGAGTTCACTCGCCAAACTGCTGGTTGGCCTCTATCAACCGGACGACGGCGCGTTGCTGGTGGACGGCGTTGATATACGCCAGATCGACGTCAGCGAGTTGCGCTACAACATCGGCTACGTGCCGCAGGACATCCAGCTACTGGCCGGCACCCTGCGTGACAACCTGATTTCCGGCGCGCGTTATGTCGAAGACGAACTCGTGCTGCAAGCCGCCGAACTGGCCGGTGTCCACGAGTTCGCCCGCCTGCACCCGCAAGGCTACGAACTGCAAGTGGGCGAGCGCGGGCAAAACCTGTCCGGCGGTCAGCGCCAGAACGTCGCGCTGGCCCGGGCGCTGTTGCTCAATCCGCCGATCCTGCTGATGGACGAGCCGACCAGCGCGATGGACAACACCGGCGAAGAACGCCTCAAGCAACGCCTCGCAGCGGTGATTGAAAACAAGACCGTGGTGCTCGTCACGCACCGGGCTTCCCTGTTGTCGCTGGTGGATCGTCTGTTGGTGATCGATCGCGGGCAGATTCTCGCCGACGGCCCGAAAGCTGCGGTGATGGAAGCGTTGAAGAAGGGGCAGATCAGTGTTGCTTAAGTCGGGTTTCAAGGATTCGATCCGTCGCTACTTCAAAGGCACTGCATCGCTGCAGGGCCAGCCGCTGCCCGAGGTCAACAAGGCGCTGATAGAGGACGCCCCGCGCGTCGTGCGCCTGACCATCTGGGCGATCATCGGCTTTTTCGTGTTCCTCATGCTCTGGGCCAACTTTGCCGTGATCGACGAAGTGACCAAGGGCGACGGCAAGGCGATTCCATCGTCGAAGATCCAGAAAATCCAGAACCTCGAGGGCGGGATCGTTTCCGAACTGTTCGTCAAGGAAGGCCAGATCGTCGAAGCCGGTGCACCGCTTATTCGCCTTGATGACACGCGATTTGCCTCTAACGTCGGCGAAACCGAGGCTGATCGGCAGTCGATGCTGCTGCGCGTCGAGCGCCTGAGCGCCGAGGTCGATGACCGCCCGCTGAATTTCCCGGAGGACGTGGTCAAAGCCGTTCCCGGTCAGGCGAAAAGTGAAGAATCGTTGTATATCAGCCGTCGTCAGCAACTGCACGACGAGATAGGTGGCTTGCAGGAGCAGTTGATCCAGCGTCAACAAGAGCTGCGCGAGTTCAGCTCCAAGCAGGCGCAGTATCGCCAGCAGCTGAATTTGCAGCGTCAGGAAATCAACATGTCCGAGCCGCTGGTGGCGCAGGGCGCGGTGTCCCCGGTTGAAGTGCTGCGCCTCAAGCGTGCCGAAGTGGAAACCCGTGGTCAGCTCGACGCCACCACGTTGGCGATTCCACGCGCCGAGTCGGCGATCAAGGAAGTGCAGCGCAAGGTTGATGAGACGCGCGGCAAATTCCGCAGCGAAGCGCTCACTCAGTTGAACGAAGCGCGCACTGATCTGAACAAGGCGCAGGCTACCGGTAAGGCGCTGGAAGACCGCGTCAGCCGTACGCTGGTGACATCGCCGGTGCGCGGCATCGTCAACAAATTGCTGGTCAACACCATCGGTGGCGTGATTCAGCCGGGCAGCGACATGGTGGAAATCGTACCGCTGGACGACACGTTGCTGGTCGAAGCCAAGATCCGTCCGCAGGACATCGCATTCCTGCACCCGGGACAGGAGGCGATCGTGAAATTCACCGCCTACGACTACACCATTTACGGCGGGCTGAAGGCTCAGCTGGAGCAGATCGGCGCCGACACGATCACCGACGAAGACAAGAAAACCACTTACTACATCATCAAGGTGCGCACCGAGCGCAGCCACCTGGGCACCGATGAGAAGCCGTTGTTGATCATCCCGGGCATGGTGGCGTCGGTGGATATCATCACCGGCAAGAAGTCGGTGTTGAGTTATCTGCTCAAGCCGATCATTCGCGCGCGGGCCGAGGCGTTGCACGAGCGCTAGATCTCCATTGGCCTTAATGGCCTCATCGCTGGCAAGCCAGCTCCCACAGGGTTCTCGGTTGGAACACGATTATGTGTTCAACATCGGGACCTGTGGGAGCTGGCTTGCCAGCGATGGCTTCAGTGAAATTGCCTCATTTCGCCAATAAGTGACACAAATCGTCACTCACCATTCAGTCCAGACAGGCGCCAACTAACTTAGGGATGTTTGCTAGCATTGCGCAGAGATCAATCCAGATCAGCCAAGAGTGCTCAGCATGCAACTCCCGGACATGAACTTGCTGGTCGCCCTCGACGCCTTGCTCGACGAGGGCAGCGTGGTTGGCGCCGCGCGGCGGATGAACCTCAGTCCGGCGGCGATGAGCCGGACCTTGACGCGGATCCGTGAAGCCATCGGTGATCCGATTCTGGTGCGCGCCGGTCGGGGCCTGGTGCCGACTCCCAAGGCATTGGAATTGCGCGAACAGGTGCGCGATGTGGTCGAACAGGCTGCGCTTTTGTTCCGCTCGGCGGACACCGTGGAGTTGAGCAGTTTGCGCCGCCGCTTCAGCATCCGCGCCAACGATTTTTTCATCGGTGTGTACGGCGGCAAACTGTTCGACACCCTTGACCAGCAGGCGCCGCACTGTGAACTGCGCTTCGTCCCGGAAGGCGATGGCGACGATGAAGCGCTGCGCGAGGGGCGCATCGACCTGAGCGTCAGCAACACTCGGCCGGTGACGCCAGAGGTGAAGGTTCAGAACCTGTTCTCCACCCATTTTGTCGGTCTGGTGCGCGAGGATCATCCCTTGCTTGATGGCGAGATCACCGCCGAGCGCTACGCCGGGTTCTCCCATATCAGCATGTCGCGCCGCGGCATCGCGCGCGGCCCTATCGATACGGCGCTGAATGCACTGGGCCTGGAGCGGCGAGTGGCGGTGATCGCGCCGAGTTTCCATGCGGCGATGTTCGCTTTGCCGGACTCTGACCTGATCCTGCCGGTGCCCAAGGAAGCGCTGCTGAGTGTGCGGCGATTGGGATTGAAACTGCGCTCATTCGACCTGCCGATCCCGCTGCCGACACTGATGCTGACTCAGGCCTGGCACCCGCGTTTTGACAAGGATCCGGCACACCGTTGGCTGCGTGAAACCCTCAAAAGTTGCTGCGACGAAACCTGGCTCGCTGCCCAACCTTGAAGAGCAAAAGATCGCAGCCTCCGGCAGCTCCTACATTGAAATGCATTCCCTGTAGGAGCTGCCGAAGGCTGCGATCTTTTGATCTTGCATAGTTGCGTCAGGCGCACTTATAACCTGCCAACAAGTCAATTTTCGTCAGCACTAAGCCCGACTAAGATGCTCCGGTATTTTTCCCTCCGGAGTTTGCACTCATGACATCCCTGACGGTCCCGGCGACTCTTGCTGCGGCCAGCCCGGCGACGGCGGTCACGCCCCCGGTGTTCGGGGCGCGGATCATCATCGGGCTGGTCGGCGTGCTGCTGGCAGTGCTGGTGTCGGGCCTCAACGAGATGGTGACCAAGGTCGCCCTGGCCGACATTCGCGGCGCGTTGAATATCGGTTACGACGAAGGTACCTGGCTGGTTGCCAGTTACACCGCCACCTCGGTCGCGGCCATGGCCTTCGCGCCGTGGTGCTCTGTGACCTTTTCGTTGCGTCGCTTCACCCTCTGCGCGATCAGCCTGTTCACCTTGCTCGGGTTGCTCTGTCCGTTCGCCCCGAATTACGAGAGCCTGCTGCTGATGCGCACCTTGCAAGGGTTGGCGGGCGGCGCGTTGCCGCCGATGCTGATGACTGTTGCGCTGCGCTTCTTGCCGGCCAATTTCAAACTCTACGGCTTGGCCGGTTATGCGCTGACCGCCACTTTTGGCCCGGGCCTGGGTACACCGCTGGCCGGTTTATGGACCGAGTACGTCGGCTGGCAATGGACGTTCTGGCAAATCATCGTGCCGTGCCTGATTGCCATGGTGATGGTGGCTTACGGCATCCCGCAGGATCCACTGCGCCTTGAACGTCTCAAGGCGTTTAACTGGAAGGGCCTGCTGCTGGGCTTTCCGGCGATCTGCATGTTGGTGATCGGTCTGTTGCAGGGCAATCGGCTGGACTGGTTCGAGTCGAACCTGATCAGCGCCTTGCTGATCTCGGGATCGCTGCTGCTGGTGGCGTTTCTGATCAACGAGTGGTCGCAGCCGATTCCGTTTTTCAAGTTGCAGATGCTCGGTATCCGTAACCTGGCGTTCGCGCTGATGACCCTGGCTGGCGTGTTGATCGTGCTGCAAGCAGTGGTGTTGATTCCGTCGAGCTATCTGGCGCAAGTGCAGGGTTATCGGCCGGTGCAGACCGCGCCGATCATGCTGATCGCGGCGCTACCGCAGTTGATCGCGCTGCCGCTGGTGGCGGCCCTGTGCAACCTGCGCTGGGTCGACTGCCGTTGGGTGCTGGGCATTGGTTTGAGCATGCTGACGCTGTCCTGTCTGGGTGGGTCGCTGCTGACTTCGGAGTGGATTCGCGACAATTTCTATGTCCTGCAATGGCTGCAGATTTTTGGCCAGCCGATGTCGGTACTGCCGCTGCTGATGCTATCGACCGGCAGCATCCAGCCCATGGACGGGCCGTTCGCTTCAGCGTGGTTTAACACCGTGAAGGGCCTGGCGGCGGTAGTCGCCACAGGAGTGATCGAAGCGCTGACCACATCGCGTCTGCATTTTCACTCGACCATGCTGGTCGACAGCCTCGGCAATTCGCCTCTGGCCGACCGCAGCGACCCGGGCCTCGCCCATCGCCTCCACGAACAAGCGGTGGTGCTGACGTCTTCCGATCTCTATGTGTGCATGGCGGGCGTCGCAGTGACGCTGATCCTGCTGATTTTCTGGCTGCCGACGCGGATCTTTCCACCGCGCGCGCCGACCTGATTGCTGTACTGAAAATGAAGGTTTCCATGACGACTCAAGCAAAGCAAAAACTCGCGGTGGCCCTGGCGGCCACGTTGGCTGTTGGCGTGCTGGTGTATCTGGCGATGCCCGGCCTGTTCGGCAAACGCACTCAGCAGAACACTAACGACGCGTTCGTTTCCGCCGACTACACCCTGGTGGTGCCGCGCGTGGCCGGGTTCATCAAGGAAGTGCTGGTGGAAGACAACCAGCAAGTGACGGCGGGGCAGTTGCTGGCGTTGATCGATGATCGCGATTTGCGCGCTTCTGCCGAGGCGGCGGATGCGCAAACCCTGGTCGCCCGGGCGCAGTTGCAGAACGCCAAGGCGACGCTGGAACGTCAGACTTCGGTGATCGCTCAGGCGCAAGCTTCAGTGGTGTCGGCCAAGGCTGAAATGGCCTTCGCCCAGCAGGAATTGAATCGCTACAACCACCTCGCCGGTGTCGGCGCCGGTACCGTGCAGAACGCGCAACAGGCCCGCACCCGCATCGATCAAGCCAGTGCGCGCCTTGACACGGCCAGCGCAAAACTGGCGGCGGAGCGCAAGCAGGTCGACATCCTCGCCGCCCAGCGAGATGCCGCCGAAGGCAGTTTGAAACACGCACAAGCGGCACTGGAAATCGCCAGTTTCGAACTGTCGTACACACGCATCACCGCACCGCAGGATGGCATGGTCGGCGAGCGTGCCGTGCGTGTCGGCGCTTATGTCACGCCGGGCAGCAAACTGCTGGCAGTGGTGCCGTTGAAGCAGGCTTATGTGGTCGCCAATTTTCAGGAGACACAACTGACCGATGTGAAGCCTGGGCAGGAAGTACAGGTGCGCGTTGATAGTCTGGGTGGCGAAGCGCTGACCGGTCGCGTCGAAAGCATTGCGCCGGCCACCGGCGTGACGTTTGCGGCGGTGAAACCGGACAACGCCACGGGTAACTTCACCAAGGTTGTGCAGCGGATTCCGGTGAAGATCATGCTCGAGCCGGGCCAGCCATTGGCCGAGCGCCTGCGGGTGGGTATGTCGGTGGAGGCGAGTATTGATACGCGTACGGCGGCGAATCCGGTGCGTGAGGTGACTCAGCGATGAATCGAGTTGACCGAACCGACGCCTTCGCGAGCAGGCTCGCTCCCACATTGTGCAACGCGTTCCACCTGCGGGAGCGAGCCTGCTCGCGAAGAGGCAATTTGCAGCGATTGATATCCACAGTCGTAATCGCTGCTGGCCTCACCGCCTGCACCGTCGGCCCCGACTTCCACAAACCCGAAGCCCCGCAAATCGCCAACTGGGCAAAACCAGCCAAATCCGCGCCCAGCCAAGCGGTCAGCGAGCCCCTTGACGAGCGCTGGTGGGAAGTCTTCAACGACTCGCAACTGTCGGCCCTGACCCAGCGCGCTGTCAGCAGCAACCTCGACCTGAAACTGGCCAGCAGTCGCCTGCAACAGAGCCGTGCCGCACGTCAGGTCATCACTGCCGAGCGCTACCCGAATACCGCCGCCACCGGCAGTTACGGGCGCAAACGCAACAGCGGCGAAGGCCTGAATGACCCGTCCGGGCACAACGGCGATTCCGCCTTCAATCTGTGGGACGCCGGTTTCTCCGCCTCGTGGGAACTGGATTTCTGGGGCCGCGTGCGCCGGGAAACCGAAGCCGCCGACGCCAACCTCGAAGTCGCCGAAAACGATCGTCGCGGCGTGCTATTGGCGGTGCTCGCCGACACTGCGCAGAACTACATCCAGCTGCGCGGCGTGCAGAACACTCGTGCCGTCACCGAGCAGAATCTCGACGTCGCCCGCCACAGCCTCAAGCTCTCGCAGCTGCGCCTCAATGATGGCGTGGCGACCGATCTGGACGTCGCCGAAGCCGCTGCGCAAGTCGCCGCCATCGAGTCTCGCTTGCCTGCACTCGAACAGCGCCAGTCGCAACTGATCAACGCGATCAGCCTGTTGATAGGCGAGCCACCGCAGGCTCTGAATAAAGAATTATCCACAGACGCCGCGGTGCCACAGTCGCCTCTCGAAGTTGCTATCGGCCTGCCGTCGCAACTGGCTGAGCGCCGGCCGGACATCCGTCAAGCCGAAGCGCGACTGCATGCCGCCACCGCCAACATCGGTGTGGCCAAGGGTGATTTCTATCCGCGCATCACCCTGTCCGGCAACCTCGGTTCGCAAGCGATGCAGCTCAGTGATTTCGGCTCGTGGGGCTCGCGTGCGTTCGGCATCGGCCCGCAATTCAGCCTGCCGCTGTTCGATGGCGGTCGCCTGCGCGGCGTATTGCAGTTGCGCGAAGCCCAGCAACAGGAAGCAGCGATCGACTATCAGCAGACCGTGCTGCGTGCCTGGCACGAAATCGACGATCAACTGACGGCATACAACGCCAGCCAACGCCGCCGCGACAGTCTCGCCGAGGCCGTACGCCAGAACCAGATCGCTTTGCGCACCGCGCAACAGCAATACGTCGAAGGCGTGGCCGACTTCGTCAATGTGCTTACTGTGCAAGGTGCGTTGCTCGCAACGCAGGAGCAGTGGGTGGAGAGTTCGACCGGGGTTTCGCTGGCGATGGTCGGGTTGTATCGGGCGTTGGGTGGGGGATGGGAGTCGGTGTATCCCGCAGAAGTTGTCACCAGTAATCCGTAGAAAAGGCTTTAGCCATCGACAAAAAACCCATGGCGCACAATAGAGGGATGACGTCAGGATTTTCCCGACAAGTCCGCCATGCCCTTGAGCAACTCAATCGGTAGCGGAAAGACAATCGTCGAACTCTTGTCGCCAGCAATCGAGGTCAAGGTCTGCATGTAGCGCAGTTGCATGGCACCGGGCTGGCGGCCGAGCATTTCGGCGGCCTGCATGAGCTTTTCCGAGGCCTGCAGTTCGCCTTCGGCGTGGATTACCTTGGCCCGCCGTTCACGTTCTGCCTCGGCTTGTTTGGCGATGGCGCGCACCATCGACTCATTCAGGTCGACGTGTTTGATCTCGACATTGGCGACCTTGATGCCCCAGGTATCGGTTTGCGCGTCGAGCACTTGCTGGATGTCGATGTTCAACTGCTCGCGCTCGGCCAGCAGTTGATCCAGTTCATGTTTACCGAGCACGGCGCGCAACGTGGTCTGCGCCAGTTGGCTGGTGGCGGAGAGGAAATCTTCGACCTGGATGATGGCCTTCTGCGGATCGAGCACGCGGAAATACAGCACCGCGTTAACCTTAACCGAAACGTTGTCGCGGGTAATCACATCCTGCGGCGGCACATCGAGAACCACGGTGCGCAGGTCGACCCGAACCATTTGCTGCACCACCGGAATCAGCAGGATCAGCCCTGGGCCTTTGACCTGCCAGAAACGCCCGAGCTGGAATACCACCCCGCGCTCGTATTCACGCAGGATGCGAAACGTCGATCCGGCCAGGACGATCACCAACAACAGCAGCGCAACAAAACCGATTTGCAGACCCATGATCACTCTCCGTGTTGAGCCGCGTCAGTCGCGCTGACTTGCAGCAATAAGCCGTTTCGCCCGACCACGCGTACCGACTGCCCTGTATGCAGTGGTGTGGTGCTGAGCACCTGCCAATGTTCGCCTTGCAGTTGCACCCAGCCGTTATGCGGGTTTTGCGCGTGCACGGTAGTCACCGCCGTCACGCTGCCGACCAGGCCGGCGTCGCCGCTGACCGCGTTTCGCGGCCGGGTTTTCAAGGCGCGGATAATCAGCGCAAGCAAGAGCAGGGCGCTAAGCAGACCGAGGCCGATCATCATGGGCACCGGCAAGTCGGCATTGCCCAGAATCAGCGCGCCGATGACGAACATGATGATCCCGCCCAGGCCAATCACGCCGTAATTGGGCAGCACGGCTTCGGCAATCAAAAAAACGATGCCCAAGGTGATCAGCCATAAGCCGACAGGGCTCATCGGCGGCAATGAGGTGTCGGCGGCGAAGGCCGAGCCACTCAGCAGGAGTAACCAGATAAACGCACAACATCGGCTGTTCACGTAACCCTCCGCGAGAATCGTGGGGTGGTTCTTTCAGTCTAGTTGAGCCTCGCGCTGCCTGAATATTGATCAATGTGCGGATGTGTCCGGTGAGCGGATTTCTCCTCGCCTGCAGCCTGTCGAACTAGACTCAAAGACACGCCAACAACCCTCCAGCGCAACTCCGAGGAGCATCATGCGAATGGCCAAAAAAAGGTGCAAAGCAGCCTGGCCCGGGCGTATTGCGAATATGACATCGTCGCCCACCGCCACTCGTCCAGCAGCCTGGAGACCGCACGGGTTAGTCCATGCGCAGGTGCGGGAGTTGAGTCGTTAGGTTTTGTGCCGGTCTTGCTGACGCTTTCGCGAGCAGGCTCGCTCCCACCGAGATCGAGTTCAACCTGTGGGAGCTAGCCTGCTCGCGAACATTCTTCCACTCACCGCGTCATTCAAGGAATTCATCAATGGAAAACCCAAACCACAGCCTCCCGTCGCTATTCAAACAACTGGGCCTGGACAACGACCCGGTCAGCATCGACCAATTCATCGCCACCCATTCCCCCCTCAAACCAGAGCTGCATCTGGCGGACGCGTTTTTCTGGAGCAAAAGCCAGGCGGAGTTTTTGCGGGACGAGATTCTCGATGATGCGGATTGGGCGGAAGTGGTGGATCAGTTGAATGTGTTGTTGCGTAAGGGACGGGAGAGGTAGTCACTACCCTGGGAAAGGCCACGCCCGCGCTGTATGAACCAGCGCCATTATCCAGATCACATCTGGATCGAGTTGGTAGACGAGACGATAACTGGAGTGGGGGATTATTTCGCGAGTGCCAGAAATGATGCCGGCCGGACCGATTTTGGGGTTTTGGGGTTTTGGGATATTGGGGAAGCCGCTTCAGTGAAGCGGCGATCCATTTCGAGAGCCGCTTTGGGGTTTTCGGCGTGAAGGTAGTCCCAAATATCTTCACGATCCTGTACTGCATTTTTAGTCCAGATAATCTTCATCCTTGATTTTCTACCCGCCTGCGCCTGGCGGCGAATTGTGCATCAACTTCTTCGTTGGACATGCCTTCACCGGCCGCCATTGCTTCTCGTGCCAGATTGACCTTACGTTGCAAAAAGACTTCGTACTCTTTGGCTTCCTGTTGAGCCTGAACAAACTGACGCATCATCTCTCGCATGATCTGCGACGCGGGACGGTGTGAGGCTTCAGCCTCTGCCATAAATTGGTCGCGCAATTCTGGCTCGAGTTTCATCGTAAAGACGGCATGTTTTGACATCTTGTGTCTCCCTGAAAAAGGTCTGGTACTGACGAGGTATATACATCGTAGGGATCTATATAGGAACTTTGCGGTGCCTCCCTGCGACCAATGGAGAGATTTGTTTCAAAACTTGACTGAATTTCCTCTCCAATGCGATATTGATAGTTAGCAAACTAACAGTGTCTATTTTCCCGTGCCCAATTCCCTCGACGCTCTCCAGATGAACATCAGCAGTGCCATGGTGGTGGCCGCCAGGCATTGGCGGAAGATCTGCCAGACCACGCTGGTCAACTATGGAATCTCCGAAGCCTGCGCCGTCCCGTTATTAATGATCGGGCGGCTGGGCGAGGGTGTGCGCCAGGTACAAGTGGCACAGGCGGCCGGGATGGAGAGTCCGTCGTTGGTGCGACTGCTCGATCAGTTGTGCCACGCCGGCTATGTCTGTCGCACCGAAGACACACAGGATCGCCGCGCCAAGTGCCTGAGCCTGACCGACACCGGTCGTGAGTTGGTGCAAGCGGTGGAAGTCGAATTGGTGCGTCTGCGTCACGAAGTACTCGAAGGCATCGACCAGAGTGATCTGGAGGCTACGCTTCGGGTACTCAGAGCTTTTGAGGCGGCCCATCCGCCCGTGGTGGTTAATTCTTGAACGGTTTTTTTTCAGGCATTCCGCCGGCCCGGGACTGGTTCTACGGGATTCGCACGTTTGCCGCGTCGATGCTCGCGCTGTACATCGCCATGCTCATGCAAATGCCGCGTCCCTATTGGGCGATGGCCACGGTGTACATCGTTTCCAGCCCATTTCTCGGGCCGACCAGTTCCAAGGCTTTGTACCGCGCCATCGGTACTTTTCTCGGTGCGGCGGCGGCGGTGTTTTTTGTGCCGATGTTCGTCCAGAGCCCTTTTGTACTGGTGGTCGTCATCGCCTTGTGGACGGGAATTTTGCTGTTCCTGTCGCTGCATTTACGCACCGCCAACAGTTACGCATTGATGCTGGCCGGTTACACGCTGCCGTTGATTGCCTTGCCGGTGGTGGATAACCCGTTGGCGGTGTGGGATGTGGCGGAAGCGCGTACCGAAGAGATTTTCCTCGGCATTGCCGTCGCCGCTGTCGTTGGTGCGATGTTCTGGCCACGTCGCCTTGCGCCGGTGTTCAACGATGCCGTGGGCAAATGGTTCGCCGACGCGTCGACCTACAGCCTGAAGTTTCTCAGCCGCGACGTGCAGCCCGAAGAAGTCACGGCCCTGCGCATGGCGATGGTTGCCAGTTTCAATAGCCTCGAATTGATGATCGGCCAGTTGCCCCACGAAGGCGCGCGGCCGCAAACCGTGCGCAACACCAAGGAACTGCGCGGGCGAATGATCCACCTGTTGCCGGTGATTGATGCCCTCGAAGACTCGCTCTATGCCCTCGAACGACGCACGCCGGAGCTGGTGGAAAAATTCGCGCCGTTGTTGGCCGCGACGCGTGAATGGCTCGACCACAACGACGCCGATCTCGACCGCTGGCAGGCACTCAAGGATCAGCTCGAAGCCTTGCAGCCAAGCGCCGAAGCACTTGAGGACCGCAAGCAGTTACTGTTTTCCAACGCGATTTATCGCCTCGGCGAATTCATCGATTTGTGGCAAGACTGCCGCAGTCTGCAAGACGCAATTCTCTGCGAGCGCCAAGACAGCTGGCGCGCGGTTTATCGCCACTGGCGCCTCGGCCGCCTGACGCCGTTTATCGACCGTGGGCTGATGCTCTATTCGGTGGCGTCGACCATTCTGGCGATCATTGTCGCCTCGGTGCTGTGGATTCTGCTCGGCTGGCCGGATGGCGGCAGTGCGGTGATTCTGGCGGCAGTCGCGTGCAGCTTCTTCGCTTCGATGGACGACCCGGCGCCGCAGATTTACCGGTTCTTTTTCTGGACCGGCATGTCGGTGCTGTTCGCCAGCCTGTACCTGTTTTTGATTCTGCCGAATCTGCACGATTTTCCGATGCTGGTATTGGCGTTTGCCGTCCCGTTTATTTGCGTTGGCACCCTGACGGTACAGCCGCGTTTCTACCTCGGCATGCTGCTGACGCTGGTTAACACCTCGTCGTTCATCAGTATTCAGGGTGCTTACGATGCGGACTTTTTTGCCTTCGTGAACTCCAACCTGGCGGGGCCGATCGGCCTGCTGTTCGCGTTCATCTGGACACTGGTGGCGCGTCCGTTCGGTGCCGAGCTGGCAGCCAAACGGCTGACCCGCTTCAGTTGGAAAGACATTGTCGACATGACCGAGCCGGCCAGTCTCGCTGAACACCGCAAGCTGGGCGTGCAGTTGCTTGATCGGCTGATGCAGCACCTGCCGCGTCTGGCGCTGACTGGCCAGGACACCGGCATTGCCATGCGCGAAGTGCGCGTGGGCCTGAATCTGCTCGACCTGCTCGCCTACACACCGCGAATGACCGGCATACCGAAGGCACTATTGCAGCAAGTGGTTAGCGAGGTCGGCGGGTATTTCCGCGCTTGCCTCAAGGCTGGCGAACGCCTGCCGGCTCCGAGCCCTTTGCTGATGACCCTGGACCGCACCCGCCGTGCGCTCAATGGCCACGGCGACGAAGAAACCCGGCTACACCTGTTGCACGCCCTGAGCGGTTTGCGTCTGGCATTGCTGCCCGGCGTTGAATTCGTTTCCAGCGCCGAGCCCGAAGAACCGCTGCCCGATGGAGCGCCCCTATGATCGGTGATCTGGACATCAGCGGCATTTTCCTGCCGACCCTGCTGGTGTTGATGGGCATCACTTATGTGCTGTTTTTGCTGGTGCATGCCGTGCTCACGCGCGTGCACTTTTACCGTCTGGTCTGGCACCGGGCATTGTTCAACGTGGCGCTCTACGCCGTGCTTTTGTACGGCGTGGACTCACTCAGTCGATACCTGATGACATGAAAAAACCGTTTTTGACCATCGGTCGCGTGGTACTGACCCTGCTGATCGTGACTTTTGCCGTTGTCCTCGTCTGGCGCATGGTGATGTATTACATGTTCGCGCCGTGGACCCGCGACGGCCACATTCGCGCCGACATCATCCAGATCGCCCCGGACGTTTCCGGGCTGATCCAGCAGGTCGAGGTGAAGGACAACCAGTTGATCAAGCGTGGCCAGGTGCTGTTCAGCATCGACCAGGATCGTTTCAAACTGGCGCTGCGTCAGGCTAAAGCCGCGGTCGCGGATCGCGAAGAAACCCTGACGCAAGCGCAGCGTGAAGCCAAGCGAAACCGTGGATTGGGTAATCTGGTGCCGGCCGAGCAACTGGAAGCGAGCCAGTCGCGTGTCGCCCGTGCGCAATCGGCGCTGGCCGAAGCGCTGGTGACGGTGGACAGCGCGCAGCTCAACCTTGATCGCTCGGTAATCCGCAGCCCGGTGGATGGCTACGTCAACGACCGTGCGCCGCGGCCTCAGGAATTCGTCACCGCCGGGCGTCCGGTGTTGTCGCTGGTCGACAGCAACTCCTTCCACATTGACGGCTATTTCGAAGAGACCAAACTCGACGGCATTCATGTCGGCCAGTCGGTGGATATCCGTGTGATTGGCGACCGTGCGCGGCTGCGCGGGCATGTCGAAAGCATCGTCGCCGGCATCGAAGACCGCGACCGCAGCAGCGGCAGCAACCTGCTGCCAAACGTCAACCCGGCGTTCAGTTGGGTGCGGCTGGCGCAGCGGATTCCGGTGCGCATCGCCTTCGATGAGGTGCCGGCAGACTTCCGCATGATCGCCGGGCGAACCGCCACGGTGTCGATTATTGACGACAGGAAACAGGAGCCCGAGCAATGAACAAGGCCCTGATGATCGCCGGGTTGGGCATGATGCTCTCGGCCTGTCAGATGGTCGGGCCGGATTATCAGGTGCCCGATGAAGCGGCCGTCCAGCGCAAGGATTTTCAGGGCGAGCTGGCGGTGGCCGGTAAACCGGTGGTCTCGGCGCCGGTGCCGGCTGACTGGTGGCGCCTTTATAAGGACCCACGTCTGGATCAACTGGTGCAGCAGGCCATGGCCTCCAACACGGATCTGCGCGTGGCGGCGGCGAACCTGTCGCGGGCCCGCGCGCAGGTCGATGAGGCCGAAGCGGCGGGTGGCTGGAGCGCTGGCGTAAAAATGGGCGCGCAGCGTTTGCAGGAATCCGGTCAGGCATTCCTGCTTCCGGAAAAAGTCCCGGTCGATAACGTCGGCGATATCGGCATCAGCGCTTCTTATCAATTCGATCTGTGGGGCACCTTGCAGCGCGGTATCGAAGGTGCGAAGGCCAACGCCGATGCCACCCAGGCAGCAGCTGATACTGCGCGAATCACGTTGGTGGCTGACGTGGTTCGCGCCTATACCCAGGTGTGTGCGGCGAATGAGGAGCGGGAAATCGCAGAGCACTCTCTTGATCTGCAAGCGCAAAGCACCACGTTGACTCAGCGCTTGCGCGATGCCGGACGTGGCGACGAAACCCAGGTCACCCGCTCGCAAACCCAATTCAAATCTCTGCGCGCTGACCTGCCGCGTTACGAAGCGGCGCGTCAGGCTGGACTGTTTCGTCTGTCGATGCTGCTCGCCAAACCCGTCGATCAATTGCCGACGGGCACAGCGGCCTGCGCCGAGCTACCGAAAATCGCGCAATTGGTGCCGGTCGGTGATGGCGCCGCGTTGCTCAAGCGCCGCCCTGATATTCGTCAGGCCGAGCGGCGGCTGGCCGCTTCGACCGCCGGGATCGGTGTTGCCACTGGCGAGTTGTACCCGGACATCAGCATCGGCGCGACGATCGGCACCGTCGGCCTTATCGACGACCTGGGCGACCCATCGACCAATCGTTGGGGCTTCGGTCCATCGCTGAGCTGGAAGGTGCCGACCAACGGTGCCCGCGCGCGCATTCGCGAGGCCGAAGCGTCTACGCAAGGCGCGTTGGCGCATTTCGACGGCGTGGTGCTCAACGCCATTCGCGAAACCCAGACGGGTCTGGCTCAGTACACTGCCTTGTTGCAGCGCCGTGATGCACTGGCCGATGCCGAGCAATCGGCGAAACTGGCTGCAGACCAGACGCACCGCTTCTTTCAGGCCGGCCGCGAGTCGTTCCTCGCCGACCTGCAAGCGACCCGCACCTACACGGATGTCACCGCGCAACTGGCCGCTGCCAACACTCAAGTCGCCATGAGCCAGATCGATCTGTTCCTCGCCCTCGGCGGCGGTTGGGAAAGCGGACGAACGCAAGCCTCGAGCCCGAGCAAACCCTGACGCCGTAGCTATGCTTGAAGTGTTGAAAGGGCGCCCCGTGCAAAAGCGTCCCTTCAGCGCACATTGCTAGCGCTGGTCTAGGGGAAACCAATAATGAAAAACCCTTACGCTCTCGGCTTCTGGTGCTCGTTGGCAGCGCTGGTGCTGCTTTCGGCCACCTATTTCTACGGCATCATGCTGGCCCACCAGATCGACAAGGCGATGATTTTCCTCGACAGCGCCGTGGCGTTGATCGCGGTGATGGCAATCGTCGTGGTGGCCTGGGCGTCTGTGCAGGTTCAGCGAGTCAAGAAACGACAGCTTGAACGAGGCAAGACCCTGGTCCTGATCTGGGACACCAAAGTCGCCCTGCGCCGGGTCGAAACCGTGTTCGACCGGTATTTCTGGGGCAGCTACTGGCAACCCGGGCGTACCTTCGCCGAGGTCATGGGCGAACTCACCGGCACGCCGCTGGAAAAAAGCCTCGAAGCGCTGAAGAAGCAATGCCTGGAACTCGACAAGCAGTTCGACGACGAGGGCTGGCATTGGCTGAACAATGCCCGTGAACTGTCCGATGTCGCCACGGCCATGGCCCGTGAGCGCTATCAACTGGATTACTGCGACCCGCGCGCCGATGGGCCGAGTGGCGCGGTAATCGATCGGGACTTTGAAGTGCTGGTTTATACCTGGACTGCACGGCTGAAGAGCTTTGATCATCAGTTGGATGAGATTGAGGTTCAGTATTCCTGATCTTCTGTGAATCACCTGGCCTCATCGCTGGCAAGCCAGCTCCCACAGGTTTTTGTGGTGTTCACAAGTTTTGTGATCACCCAAGGCTCTGTGGGAGCTGGCTTGCCAGCGATGGCGTCTGCAAAAACAGCGAAACTCTTCCAGCCTGCCCACTGTCCACACGCCCCATAGACACTCTTTCACCTTTAAACATTGGGCCGTCTTCCGCGCCCGGTGCTAATCTGCACCGCTAATTCAAGCGGAGTCGAGCCGTAACCCGGTCACGGGTTCAGGGAAGACGACCACACTTTCAGCCACGGAAATCGATCAGGTCATTCATGAATAAATCAGCAGGCGTGCTACTCGGAATTGTTGTTGCCATTGGCGCGATCAGCGCAGGCGGGGCCTGGTACACCGGGACCAAGATCGAAGGCGTACTGAACAACGCCGTCACCAACGCCAACAAAGAACTGCAAACCGCGATGGCCGGCTCCAACGGCACGGCGTCGCTGGAACTGGTGTCGCTGGAGCGCCACACGTTCACCAGCACCGCGCACTATCGCCTCAAAGGTGAAGGTGAGTTGTTTGGCGATGCGCCGGTCGAGCTGCTGTTTGTCGACCACATCGAGCACGGGCCGCTGCCGTTCTCGCGTCTCGTGTCGCTGAAGTGGCTGCCGGTCATGGCCACCAGCAACTACGAGCTGGAAAAGAACCCGGCCACCGAAAAATGGTTCGCTGCGACCAAGGGTGCAGCACCACTCAAAGGCGTGACCAACATCGGCTACGACGAATCCACCACCAGCACCATCGACCTGCTGCCGCTGGAAACCGCACTGGATGCGCAATCGAGCCTGAAATTCTCCGGCCTGACCATGAATATCTCCGCCAGCGCTCAAGCGCAAAAGGTCAAGGCTGACGGCTATATGGACAGCCTGAAACTGGTCACCGTGGCTGAAGACCAGGCGCCCGTGCAGATAGAACTCAACGGTCTGACCCTGGCCAGCAACCTCGCCAAGAGCAGCTTCGGCTACTACACCGGCGCCAACACCCTGGAACTGACCAACAGCAAAACCACTTTCGGCACCAAGCAATCTGTGCTCGGCGTGAAGGGCTTCGAGATGAAGAACCTCACCGAAGAAAGCGGCAGTAATGCGTCCGGTCGCGCCGATTACAAGGTTGACGAAGTCACCCTCAACGACAAGAAAATCGGCTCCGCCAACCTGGCATTCAGCCTGAAGAACCTCGACATCCCGTCGACAATGTCGTTGATGCAGATCTATCAGACCAAATTGCAGCCTTACGAAAAAGCCGCTGCCGAAGCTGCAGAAGCAGGCTTGCCGGCGCCGGAACTGAACCTGACCGAAGCTGAATCGGCTCAGGTCAAAGCCGATCTGCAAAAGCTGCTGGCGGCCGGTCCGCAAGTGGCGCTGGAAAATCTCTCGCTGAAAACCGCCAATGGTGAAAGTCGCGCCAATCTGGTGATCGACCTGACCAAGCCGCAATCGATGGACCTGCCGCCGGATCAACTGGCCAAACAGCTGATCGCGTTGCTCGATCTTAATATCGTCGTGTCCAAGCCAATGCTGATCGATCTGCTCAGCGTTCAGGCGCAGCTTGATGGTCAGACCGACGCCAAAGCCATTGTCGATCAGGCCAGCGGTGCGGCCGACATGTTCTCCGGCATGGCCGTTGGTTCGCAGTTGGCGACAGTGGAGGGCACCAGTGTCGTGACCAAGCTGCATTACGCCGCCAATCAGGTGGAATTCAACGGCCAGAAAATGACCGTCGAGCAGTTCGTCGCCTTCCTGATGAGCAAGTTCGCGGGCGTCACGCAAGTGCAGTAATACTGCGTCCTTAATAGCAACGCCCGGCCTCTGTCTTGCACAGGCGCCGGGCGTTTTGCTGTCTGGTGTTCGGGTTTTCAGCGCTCCGGGAGCAAGCTGCCATCACGATTCTGAACAATTATTGTGTTCCGAATTTTGCTCCGCGCTTGCGTGCAAACTGCCTGACCAAGCTTGGCCTAGCCGTTGTTGGCTTGGCTCCGTTACGAATGGGCAAGGAGGGCATTGCGACCCGGCTAGCCATGTAAGGATGCTGACGAATGCCGCGTATTGATGTTCCCGTATTGCATCGTGGTTTACGCCCTTTGTTCCGCGTAGCGTTGTGCAGCCAATTACTTTGGCCGGCACTCGCGTTTGCCGATACACCCTATGACGAGATGGTGCGCGACGCCCGTGCCGGGCAAACCACGCCTGCGCTGACGGTGCTGCGTCAGGTGCCGCCGGGTCAGGCGACCACCGGACAGATCAGCGATCACCTGCAAATTGCCAGTTGGGCCGGGCTCGACGCCGAAGTGGTGCAGGTCTATGAAACCCAGGGCCGCGGCCGCGTGCTGCCGATTCAGGCGCTGACGGCCACTGCTCGCGCCTATCGCAACCTTAAACGTTGGGATCAGGCGACTCAGGTCTACAACAAGGCCTTGGCCCTGGAGCCAGACAACGCCGACCTGCAACTGGGCCTGGCCCTGACTCAGGCTGACGCCGGCGAACCCGATCAAGCCGTAACTCGCGCCAAAGCGCTGGTCGCCGCCAAGCCTGATGATCCTTCTCGCCGTTTGGCACTGGGCTACGCGCTTAGCCGTGCCGGCAAGCAATATGACGCGCTGTTCGAATACGATCAGGCTTTCATTCGCGCTGGCCACAAACCGGAAGTCGCCCGCGAATACGTGGTCGCGCTGCAAAAGGCGCGTCTGCCGGAACCGGCACTGCGCCTGGCCTACCAGCGTCCGGGTCTGATCGATCCGGTCACCCTGCGTCGCCTCGAAGGCGATCTGGCTGCCGAGCGCGTACGGCTAGCTGAACTCGCGACCCGCAGCGAAAAAGAACGCTACGTGATCGCCGATCGTGCCTTGGCTGATTACGACAAACTGCTCGCCACCTGGACGCCCGACGCCAGCGCCAAAGACGACGTGACCCGCTGGCGCATCGACCGCATGGGCGCGCTCAAGGCCCGGGCGCGGACCGCCGACATCATCAGCGAATACCAGAGGCTGCAAGCCGAAGGCGTGAAGATTCCCACCTACGCCCAGCGCTGGGTGGCGGCAGCCTATCTGGACCAGCGCGAGCCAGAGATAGCCTCTGATCTGTATCGCCAGGTGCTGTCGGCGCCGGACGCCGATGTCGGTGATCGTCTGGAGGACACCACGGCGCTGTACTACTCACTGCTGGAAAGTGATCGCGCCGACGAAGCGCGCAAAGTCGCCGAAGATCTGGCCAAGTCCCAGCGTCCACGCGTTGAACTCAAGGGCTTGCCAATAGGCAACCCAAACGATGAATGGATGGACGCCCAGCAACTCGCGGCGCAGGCCGGTATCTATGGCTCCGACCTGCCCCATGGCGAAGAGCGTTTGCAGACGCTGGTCGATCAGGCGCCGGGCAACCTCGGTTTGCGCCTGGCTCAAGCCGACCTGTACCTGGCCCGCAACTGGCCACGTCGCGCTGAAATCCAGCTCAAGGACACCGAAAGCATGGTGCCGCGCGGCATGGGCCTGGAAGTTGCTCAGGCCCGCACCGCCATGCAGTTGCAGGAATGGCGGCAGATGGATGCGCTGACCGACGATGTTGTGGTGCGTTATCCGGACAACCGTCAGGTACAGCGTCTGGCCCGAGAGCGTGAAGTCCACGACATGTTCGAACTGCGCGTCGAAGCCTATGGCGGCAAGGCCAATGGCGGTGGCAGCGGCGATGCTGGTGCGGTCAGTGGCAGTCGCGATTTCGGTATCCAGACGACGTTGTACAGCCCGCCGATAGACGAGGACTGGCGCGTGTTCGCCGGTGCCGGTTATGCCACTGGCGACTTCGCCGAAGGCACCGGCCATCACCGCTTCCAGCGCGTCGGTCTGGAGCGTCGCACCCGCGACATGACCCTCGAAGCCGAAATCTCCAATCACGATTATGGCTTCGGCGACAAACAGGGTGCGCGTCTGGCGATCGCCCGCGACATCAATGACAACTGGCAGTACGGCGGCAGCCTCGATTACCTGTCGGCGCAAACGCCGTTGCGCGCGCTCAACAGCGATATCAAGGCCAACGGTGGCAGCGGGTTTATTCGCTGGCGCGCCAACGAAAGCCGCGAGTGGCGGCTGTCGGTGAGCCCGTCGCACTTCAGTGATGGCAACAACCGCGTCGAAGCCTTGCTCACCGGTCGCGAAGGCGTCTACAGCGCGCCGAACGTGCAAGTCGATGCGGGCCTGGAAGTCGGCACCAGCCACAACTCCAAATCCGATGACGTGCCGTACTTCAATCCCAAATCCGACTTCAGTGTGATGCCGCTGATCAACGTCAATCACGTGCTCTACCGCCGTTATGAAACCTCCTGGAGCCAGCAGTTCCAGGCGGGTGCGGGTACGTACAGCCAGCGTAATCACGGCACCGGCGGCATGGCGTTGCTCGGCTACGGCCAGCGTTATGCCTGGAACGACGTGTTCGAGGTGGGCGGTTTGTTCAGTGTGATCAACCGGCCCTATGACGGCGATCGGGAGACCGATCTGCGTCTGCTCGTCGACCTCACTTTCCGCTTCTAGAAGAGTTTGAAGATGCCTTTTATTTCGCGTTTCATCCTTCTGCTGGGAGCGCTGCTGGTCAGCGCTTGCGCCCAGCAAGCTCCGGCCTTCACGCCGCCTTCCGAGCGCCCGGTGGCGGCCAGTGAAAAACCGTGGCCGAAGAATCACGTGCTCGGCATTGCTTATCACGATGTCGAAGATCTTGATCCCGATCAGGCCGTGGTGGCGGTGCGCACCGAGCGCATGATCGAACAGCTCGCATGGCTGCGGGAGAACAACTACAAACCGGTCACGGTCGACCAGATCATGGCCGCCCGCAAGGGCGGACCTGAGTTGCCGCCGAAGGCGATCCTGCTCAGTTTCGACGATGGTTATTCAAGCTTCTACACCCGCGTGCTGCCAGTGTTGCGCGCCTATAACTGGCACGCGTTGCTGGCGCCGGTCGGCACCTGGATCGACACGCCGCTCAACCAGCCAGTGGATTTTGCCGGTACGCCGCGAGCGCGCTCCGACTTCCTGACCTGGGAGCAGGTACGCGAGATCTCCAGATCCGGGCTGGTGGAAATCGCCGCCCACACCGATGCCAACCACAAGGGCATTCTCGCTAACCCGCAGGGCAACCTGCAGCCTGCCGCCGCGACCCGACGCTACGATCCGCTGACCAAACGCTATGAATCCGAGGCCGATTTCCGGGCGCGGATTCGCACTGACGTCAGCAATATCTCGGAAAAAATCCGCAAGGCCACCGGTTACAAACCGCGGGTCTGGGTTTGGCCATACGGCACGGCGGACGGCACTTCGCTGACCGTGGTGGGCGAGGAGGGCTATGAAATGGCCCTGACCCTCGACGACGGTCTCGACGCCCTCGACAACCTGATGAGCAGCCCGCGCTTCCTCGTCGCCTCCGATCCTGACGGCACGCATTTCGCCAACAGCGTTGTCTCGGTGCAGTCGGATTTCGCCATGCGCGTGGTGCACGTGGATCTGGACAACGTCTACGATCCGGACCCGGTGCAGCAGGACATCAACCTCGGCAAACTGGTGCAGCGCATGGCCGACATGGGTGCCAACACCGTATTCCTGCAAGCCTTCGCCGATCCGCAGGGCGACGGTCTGGTGCACTCGCTGTACTTCCCCAACCGCCACTTGCCTGTGCGCGCGGATATTTTCGACCGTGTGGCCTGGCAACTGCGCACCCGTGCTCACGTGAAAGTCTTCGCCTGGATGCCGGTGCTGAGTTTTGCTCTCGATTCGAAATTGCCGCGTGTGATGAGCTGGAACCCGGAAACCGGTACCACCTCGGTTGCTCCGGATCAGTACAAACGCCTGTCGCCGTTCGATCCGGAAGTACGGCGGATCATCGGTGAAATCTACGAAGACGTGGCGCGCCTGACTTCGGTCGACGGCATCCTTTACCACGACGATGCCGTGTTCTCGGACTTCGAAGACGCCGGCCCGCAAGCATTGAAGGTATACGCCGCAAACGGCTTGCCGGGTTCGATCGCGGCACTGCGTGATGACCCGGCGGCGATGCAGCGCTGGACGCGCTTCAAGAGTCGTTACCTGATCGATTTCACCAACGACCTCACCGCCAAAGTCCGCGCCATCCGAGGGCCGCAAGTGCAGACCGCGCGCAACATCTTCGCCGAGCCGATGCTCAATCCACACAGTGAAGAATGGTACGCACAGAACCTCGATGACTTCCTCGCGACCTACGACTGGACGGCGCCGATGGCCATGCCGCTGATGGAAAAACAGACTCAGGAACAGTCTGGCCCATGGCTGGAAAAGCTGGTGCAAACCGTCAGCAAACGCCCCGGCGCGCTGAACCGCACGGTATTCGAATTGCAGGCCCGCGACTGGACGAAAAAGGATCAGGCCGACATCGATGGCGCGCATCTGGCGGACTGGATGGGCCGCCTCAAGCGTCAGGGCGCGACGAGTTTTGGCTACTACCCGGACAACTTCCTCGACAACCTGCCGGACCTGAAAACCGTAAGGCCTGCACTCTCCAACAAATGGAACCCATGACATGCTGGATAGACTGTTAGCCCTGCTTGTTCTGGCGCTCGTCCTCGGCGTACCGCTGGGGCTGATCTTCCTGGTCACCGGGCAGTTCCTGATGGACTTCGTGTTTTTCTACCCGTTGTTCATGTCTGGCTTGTGGATTGCCGGTGGCCTGTATTTCTGGCTGCACTGGGAGCGGCACTGGCCGTGGAAGGACGACACGCTGCCGCCGTCACTGGAAGGCGAGCCGCTGATCTCGATCCTGATCCCTTGCTACAACGAAGGCGAAAACGCCGCCGACACCATCCATGCGGCGCTGGCCCAGCATTATCCGAACATCGAAGTCATTGCGATCAACGACGGCTCCAAGGACAACACCGCCGAAGTGCTCGACCGGCTGGCCAAGGAAGACCCACGGCTGCGGGTCCTGCACCTGGCGGAAAACCAGGGCAAGGCTGTGGCCCTGCGTATGGGCGCGATTGCCGCGCGCAGTGAGTATCTGGTGTGCATCGACGGCGATGCGCTGCTGGCGCCGAACACGGCGGCCTATCTGGTGGCGCCGATGCTCGATAACGCACGCCTTGGCGCGGTGACCGGCAATCCGCGGATCCGTACGCGTTCGACGCTGGTCGGGCGGGTGCAGGTCGGCGAGTTCTCATCGATCATCGGACTGATCAAACGCACTCAGCGCGTGTTCGGACGGATCTTCACCGTGTCCGGCGTAATCGTCGCGTTCCGCCGCACGGCGCTGAACCGGGTGGGCTACTGGAGCCCGGACATGATCACCGAAGACATCGACATCAGCTGGAAACTGCAACTCGATCACTGGAGCATCTTCTACGAGCCCCGCGCCCTGTGCTGGATTCTGATGCCGGAAACCCTCGGCGGCCTGTGGAAGCAGCGGTTGCGCTGGGCACAGGGCGGCGCCGAAGTGCTGTTCAAAAACATTCGCGGCATCTGGCAATACCGCCACCGTTACCTGTGGCCGCTGCTGTTCGAATACTGCCTGTCGACCGGTTGGGCGTTCACCTTCCTGCTGTCGGTGATCTTCTGGGGTGTCGGCAAATTTGTGGTCATGCCAGAAGCCATCGCGGTGGACCACCTGATGCCGCCGGCATTTACCGGGTTGCTGCTGGCGTTTGTGTGTCTGGTGCAGTTTGCGGTCAGCATCGTCATCGACCGCCGCTATGAACCGGGGCTGGGCCGCACGATGTTCTGGGTGATCTGGTACCCGTTGGTGTTCTGGTTGATCAGTCTGCTGACCACGCTGGTCAGTTTCCCCAAGGTGCTGTTCGGCCAGCATCAAAAACGTGCGCGTTGGGTCAGCCCTGATCGGGGCATCAAACCGATCGGCGACGACGAAGAGGAAGTCATCAAATGAAAATCATCCGGACTCGCCAGCGGCCAATCCTGGTCGTGATCGACGTTATCCTCACGGTGGTGGCCTGGGTCGGTCTGCTGCTTTTGCTGATGCGCGGGCTATGGCCGCTGCTAGAAACCCACGCCGGTGCGCCGCGCATCGACAGCTCGGCGTTCGATGCGCTGGGAACGTTGCAGATTTACCTGTGGATCGCTGTGGTCAACGCCGTGATCCTGATTGCATGGGCGCGTTATCAACAGCGCAAAAGCAGAAGCTTCGCTCAGCGTCGTTTGCCGTCACCGGTGATCGACGATGCAGGGCTGAGCAAGAGTTTCAAACTTTGCGATGACAGTCTGCAGAAGCTGCGCACGCCCGGGGTGATGACCATCCACAACGATCAGGAAGGTGACATCAGTCATGTGGTGACGCATTTCTGGCCAATGACACAAGCGCAGTTGCCATCGCCACTGGCACCGCTGGAGCATCCTCGGGTGATCTTTTTGCACGCTGAAGACGACGATAATCGTGAGCCGCTGACCCGCTAAATGAACTGAAGCCCCTGTAGGAGCTGCCGCAGGGATCGTGTTTACTCGCGGATCAATTGCCACGCCTCTTCAATGGATAGCGGCTGCTTCATGCGCTCGGCCAGCATCGCCATCGCCCGTTCTTTTTCGCAGGCCACTGCCGCGACAACGATACCGTTTTTGCCGAACAGGCCGATGAAGGGCGGCTGCTCGGGTTCACCCATGAATTCGACCTCATCCCATTGCTCGGCATGGCCGAGATATTCGTAGTTCTTGCCGAAGTGCCACGTCCAGAAAAACGGCACATCCAAGTAGTGCTCATTGCCACCGAGCATGTTGGTGGCGGCGATTCGTGCGTGTTGTTGGGCCAGGCGCCAGTGTTCGATGCGCTGTGGCTGGCCGCTCAACGGAAACGTGGCGATATCGCCAATCGCCCATATACCTTCAGCCACCCGCATACCGTCGTCGACACGCAGTGATTGATCCTTTTCCCTGGGCAATGACGCGAAAGCTTCTGTGGCCGGATGCACACCGACGCCGGCCACCACCAGATCCGCCGAAAGCCGCAAACCATTGTCGAGCAACACCGCCTCGACTTTACCGCTGCCGGTGATCTCCTGCGCCTCATACTCGGTGACGAACTTCACGCCGTTTTCTTCGTGCAAGGCGCGGATGGCTTTTCCCACAGCGTCGCCGAACTGAGCGGCGAAAGGGACCGCGTGGCGAGCGAGGACGGTGACGTCGAGACCATGCTGGCGCAGGGCCGAGGCACATTCGAGGGCAATGAAACTGTCGCCGATGATCACTGCGCGCTGATCGGGTGCGGCGGCGTTCATGATCTGTTCGGCCTGGGCTTTTGAGCGCAGGAGGAACACCTGCGGCAGATCCGCGCCGGGCAACTCCAATGGATTGGGCTCGCCGCCGGTCGCCAGCACGGCTGCATCGTAATTCACGGTTTGGCCATCGCGCAGGTGAAGGGTTTTTGCTGCGGCGTCGAGCGAACTGATTTCGCCTTGAATGCGCTCGATGCGCTGCTCTTTATAAAAATCTTCATCGCGCAGCGGTGGGGTTTCTTCCGGCGACATTTCCCCGGCGAGGACAAATTTGCTCAGCACCGTGCGGTCGTAACCGGCGTCAGGTTCGCGGTCGATCATTTTGATGTGCCCGCCAAAACCCTTTTCCCGCAGCGCCGCCGCGCACGCAGTACCTGCCGCACCGGCACCGACAATCACGAACGTGCGTGTATCGTCAGCCGGCGGGATGTGCGGATCGGCGATCGGCTGGTCATCCACCCAAACCTCATCGCCACGCACCTCCAGCGGGTAACGCTTGAGGCTGTCGAGAGCGGGCGGTTCGCACAACGCACCGTCTTCAGCGCGAAAGGCTGCCTTGTGCCACGGGCAGATCAGCCGCCCGTGACACAACGCGCCGTCAGCCAAAGGCGCGCCGGCATGCGGGCATTCACCCTGAAACGCTCGTAATTCGCCGGCGGCACGCAGCAACACAATCTTGCAGTCGCCGATTTTCACTTCCAGACCACGATCTTCAGGAACATCGGCGAAACGGGCGACACGGTGCAGAGACATGTTCGGCTTCCTCGCGGGGATTTCTCTTTCGAGTTTGCAGCGCAGTGCGAGGTTCAGCCATTTGCTACTGCCAAGGCACGAACGGTACAGCTATAGTTTGCAAGCCGACGACGGCCCAACTGCACAAGGTGCTCCCGGAATGACCCGATTGACCTCTCTCAACCCTTGGCTGGCGGCCATTGCCGTCGCCCTTTGCGTGCAGTTTCCGGCGCAGGCCCAGGAGCGCTTCACCCTCAGCATCCCGGGTGTGTCCGATAACCGTCTGTTCACTTCGGCAGCGGCCAGTGATGCGGCCGGTTGCGGCGGCAAGAACCAGTCACCGGCGCTGAGCTGGAACGCCGGCCCTGCCGGGACCCTGAGCTACGCGATTGTCATGCACGACCCGGACGGCCAGAAAGGCCTGGGCGTCGATCACTGGATTCACTACGGCATCAAATCCACCACGCGACAGATTCCGGCGGGTGTCGGCGCCAAGTCCAGCCTTGAAGGCGTCGGCGGCACCAACAGCAAGGGCAACACTCATTACATGGGACCGTGCCCACCGGTGGGCGACAGCGCGCATCACTACATCATCCAGCTCTATGCCCTGGATCTGGCCCCGGACGCCTTGCCTGCCGGTTTGACCCGAGCCGAACTGATGGAAAAAATCAAAGGCCATGTGCTGCGCAACAGCAGTGCGGTGCGGCGTTACCATCGCTGATAGGGGCTGGCCAGCTGCGCGTTCCGTTCGGGATGCGCGGTTACCCTTGGCATCGGCCGATGAAAGCGAGCACTATCGGCGCTGTTCCTGACGGTCGACGCCGGGCAGGGCGCTTACCCTATGGATGACACGCGTGATTCATCCAGCGGGAAACTTGCGGAACAACCCGCAGGTCCCAGATAACGACTTCACCCCTTCGCAACGTCCATTGCTGATGATGTTTTAAAACTGCGGGCATCCGTTCGATGCCTGAGCGTTGGCATGGATGGCCGAGTGCAAGTGTTTCCTCCGTGGTTCCGACCGCGCGTGGCAAGCGCAGTACCTAACGCACCAGGATTTAAAGCGATTGAGCATGAACCCAAATAAAGATTCGACATTTGCCTATCAGGCCGTTTACCGCTATCTCGTCGAACTGATCGAAGCCGCGAGCCCTGAGGGAGAACAGAAGCTGCCGTCGTTGCGACAATTGGCGCAGCGCTTGAATGTCTCAGTGTCCACGACCAAATACGCCTATTCCCTGCTGGAAGACCAAGGGCGTATCTACGCTCGGCCGAAGCTTGGCTACTACACCCGCGCCATGCCATCGGCGCTGCTCAACGAAGGTTCGCCGAACCTGCTCGACAACGTGTTCTCCAACGCTCGGCAACCGGGAATGCTGGCGCTGAGCAGTGATGCCCCGGCCATGCTGCTGTCGCTGGAAAACCCGTTGTTGATGACCGAACGCGAACTGACGCGCCAGTACCCGCGCTCGCATGCGCCGCTGTATCAACCGTTCGGCGAAACCGAATTGCGCAGTGTACTGGCCGATCGTTATACCCGTTCGACGCGTTGCTACTGGCGTGCCGAACACGTTTACATCGGTTCCGATCTGCGCAGCGTGCTTGATTTGTCCCTTGAGGCGTTGAAGTTGACCGGCACTGTGGCGCTGGTGGAATCGCCGTGTTCGTGGGCGATTTTGCGGCAACTGCACGCGGCGAAAATCCGCGTCATCGAGGTGCCGCTGGATGACGATGGCCGCTTTGACTTGCTCAAAGTCCAGGCGTTGTTGCAGAGAGAACCCATCGCTCTGGCGGTGTTGTCCTCCACCGTGAACATTCCCCACGGCAGTCTGATGCCTGCCGAGGACAAGCAAGTGATCTGCCGCTGGCTGGCGGAGCGACGCATCTGGCTGTTCGAAAATGACTGCTATGGCGAATTCAGCTTCGTTCCTGCAGCCGCGCGCTACCGTGACTTTGCCGACCCGGAACGGCTGCTGGTGTTTTCCACGTTCGACAAGATCATCGGTTCGGAGGCGCCGTATGGCTTTGTGCTCAGTCGCTTTCAAGGGCCCGAGCTGCATCGGCTGTTTCTGGAGCGAGCCTTTCGTTTGTCGCCGATTCGGCAAAAAGCGATTGCCAAGCTCTACACCACACGGCGCATCGACCAACACACGCAGATGTTGCGCAGCATGCTGATCGACCGCATGCAGCGCATGAAAGCCATGCTGCACGAACACACGGAGGGTCAGTTACGCATTGTCGCCCCGCAGGGCGGCGCGGCGTTCTGGATCGAGGCCACGCGCCCGGTGAACATGCGCCGGGTATTTGAGCGCTTGTTGGCCAAACGCATCGTGATTGCTCCCGGCGAAATCTTCAGCCAGCAGGGGGCGTGGCAGCATCATTTGCGCCTGAGCTACACCATCGACTGGAGCAAGGACATCACCCACGCGCTGAAAATGCTAACTCAGGCCATTCAGGATGAAGGGTCGATGGCTGGCGCTCAGTTGATGCCATAGCAATGCCGGAGTTCGGGGAATGTGCCCGCGCGGACTTCGTCGGCGAACGCCTCGCACGCCTCGCGGATCTGCGCGCCAACATCGGTGTATTGCTTGACGAAGCGCGGTACGTGATCACCCCCCAGCCCTAGCATGTCCTCGGTCACCAGCACCTGACCATCGCACGCCGGTGAAGCACCGATGCCGATGGTCGGCACGGGTGAAAAATCGCTGATCCGGCGCGCCACGCCTTCGGCCACGCCTTCGAGCAACAGACTGAAAGCACCGGCTTCAATATGGGCGCGCGCATCGGCTTCGAGGTTCATGGCGCCTGCTTCATTCATGCCCTGGGCCTTGAAGCCACCCATGGTGTTGACGTACTGCGGCATCAGGCCGACATGCGCCATCACCGGGATGCCGCGTTTGACCAGAAACTCCACGGTTTCGGCGAACACCGCGCCGCCTTCGAGCTTGACCGCATCGCAACCGGTGCGCGCCATCACCTGCGCGCAGTTGCGGTAGGCCTGCTGCGGCGATTCCTGATAACTGCCAAACGGCATGTCGGCAATCACGCAGGCCAACTGGGTACTGCTGACCACAGCGCGGGTGAAAACGATGGTTTCCTCCAGGCTCATGTCGAGCGTTGAGCTGCGGCCAAGTCCGACCATGTTGGTCGAATCACCCACCAGGATGAAGTCGACAACGGGGTCCATCAGTCTGGCCATCCAGCTCGTATAGGCAGTCAGGGAGACAATTTTCTGTTGCCCCTTCATCGCGACCAATTGAGGAACGGTAAGTCGTTTGGTTCGGGTATGCAGGCTCATGGCTCTCTTCCTTGTTAAGCCCCGTGGTCGGGGGCGTCAGTGATTACAACCAATCCCTTTCCCATCCACGCCATGCGTCGTAATCAGCGTCGATGCGTTCGCTCTGTGGGTGCAGCAGAAACACTGCAGCCGGTGAGCTGTTCAGGTCTACGGTGGGGGCAATCCTTGCCCCTTCGGCGAAGCGGAACCTGGCGTTGTGAAAACTCGGCAAGGCTTCCAGGCGCTGGCGCACATGCTCCTGCGCAAACAGCCCGTGGCGGTGAGCGATCAGGTTCATTCCCCGCGCGTGTTGCAACAGCTGATAACGTTTTGGCCACTGCGCCAGACGCGCCGGGTCCAGATAACTGAGGCAGGTCAGGGCCACCTGATCGTTGCCGGTGGCCGCGTGCAGGGCGGGCGGACAGGCCAGTCCGGACAGGCGTGCACCGGTTTCCAGCAGGCGCGGGCCATTGCCGGTCAGGATCAACTCGGTGTGCGCCGGGCCATGCACGATCCCCAACGCGTCGAGCACGCCTTGCACATACTCAATCAGTTGCGGCAGCTCGCGGGCGTCCGCCGGCAGCAGGTCCTCGCGGTCATAGATCTTGCGGCCGTCGGCGGCGAAGGTCTTCGAGCATTTCCAAACGTCGGTGATCCAGTGCTCGCCCGCGTGGCTGACGGTGTTGATCACGTACTCGGCGCCTGTCAGGTATTCCTGCAGCAGTACCGCTTTATTGTTGAGCATCATCAGATTGGTGGCGCCGAGGATCGACTCGATGGCTGCTTCCAGCTGCAGCGCATCGTGGCAGATGAACACGTTGTCCGAGCCGGCACTGTCCAGCGGTTTGGCCACTACCGTTTCGCCGCCGCGGGCCTTGAACCAGACCAGCGCCCGTTCCAGCGAGCTGGTGCGCAACTGTGCCGCCACCGGCAACCCGGCCTCGGCCACGCGTTCAGCCATCAATGACTTGTCGCGCCGCGCGGCGGAGGTCGCCGGATTATTGCCGGGCAGGCCCAGGCGTGCGGCCAGCAAGTCCGCCAGTTCTACGCCGAATTCGCTGCCAGTCAGCACGGCGGCCGGGTGATAGGCGGCGAGTTTCAGCAACAATGCTTCAAGGCCTTCTTCGGCGACGCTGAAGTCCTCGATGAACAATTCTTTCGGGCAGCTCGCGGCAAATGCGGCCGGCATGTGCGCGCGTGAACGCACATGGAGCAGAGGCCGCTGTCCGGCCAGTGAGCGGGCCAGCAGGGCGCCGGTCGAATAAGCGTCGACCAGAATCAACGGCGCGGCGCTGGAATCAATGCAAGGGTTGGTCATAACGGTTCACCGTGTAATGCAACATCTGAAACAGCTCGGACGAGCTGATGCCGGGGCCGTCCACTGACCAGCCACTGCTGCGAGGCAACGGCAAACTGCCGGTGTTGCCCCAGCGCAGCGCGCCTTGATCGTCGATACGGGTGGTGGCGCGCCCCGGGTTGTCCGGGTGCAGGCAGTAGGGAATGTCGAGCAAGCCGCGCGCGAAGGCCTGCACCAGTGCCACGCCGATGTCGGCATGCAGATTGAGTACGGTCTCCACCAGTCGCCGCGCTTCGAACAGCGTTTGCTGGTAATAGCCGGCGCTGCCCGCGTCAATCGTCGGGAGGTCGCCGGCGGCGACTTCGGCGGCCATGCGCAAGGCATCAAGGTTGTCCTCGACCGAGGGAATCTGCCGCGATTCGGCGATGGTCTTGACGATCAACCGCTCGCAACCTGCAGCCTTGGTCAGCCGCGCACTGTCGCAAATCAAACGCCGCGCGCCGTGGCTGGAGGTCGGGAACACGCCCATGTACGAATACACCACGACATGCCAATGATCGCCGTCGAGATACCGGGCGGCCAATTCGCGCAATGCCTGCAACGCGCCGAAATCCTGTTCCATCGACGTGCCTTGGGCGTAGCTCAACGAGACGCTGCGCACCCCGTGCTGACGGAAAAACAGGGCTTCCAGCAAGGTCATGGCGATCAGCAGCGAGGGCGGGCACAACTGCCCCAACAGACAGCCGCCGAAACTCTCGATATGCGCATGCTCGGTCGCGCCCGCCAGCACCTGACAGCTCTGCGCCCAGGCACTGACCGCCTCGGCCAACGGCAGACGGCTGTAGGGCATGCAGTACGACACCGGGCCGCCCTCCGTGGCGTCCAGACCCAATGCTGCCAAGCGCTGAAAAACGTTCTGCGGTTTGGCCGTGCCGTGGCGGATCTGAATCGGGAACTCCGCGCTGTACAGTCCGGCGAGCATGCCGCGCACCGCTTCGATTGGATGGCTGATGATCGGAAACCCGTTCATCGGCGCCGAACTGTTCAGGCACTGCAACGCACTCTGGTAATCGCCGACCCGGGTATAGCTGTCGAGCGTGATGGTGCCGATGGCCGCGCAGGGCAGGGCGGCGACGCTCGCCAGCCCCGCGCGCATCTGGCTGAGTGCGCCAAAACCCATGCGCGGTTGCACCACCAGCTCATCGCGGGCGCGGGCGCGCTCGATGAACTGTTGAAAATGGCCGCCGTTGAACGCCGTCATGCTTAGCGTCCCGAGACCAGTTCAACCACGGTTTCACCGGTCGCCGGGTCGTAGCGACTGATGCGCCCCTTGTGCGGATCACCGGCGCGCACCCGCGCGATCAGCGTGACGTCGCTGTCGAAATCGATGCGTTGATGCGCATACAGACTGCGCAACGCCGGCAGCGGCAGGCCGCTGACCTCGCTCAGCCACTGACCGAGGGCCGGATCGTTATGCTCGCCAGCGAGCACCCGGTGCAGATTTTCGAGATCGGCCAGACGCTGCGGATGGCATAGCCCGACGAAGCTGGAGAACTCGCGGCCACGATCAACGAACGGCGCAAACTGCATACACACCAATTGCATTTCATTGAGTCCGAACGCCTGCTCGGCGAAGCGCTCGGCGAGCGTGCGACGCGCCTGCATGCCCTGCGCATCGACATAGGCCGACATGGCCAGATCGATCAGGCGCTGGGGCATTTCTTTCTTGCGCATGAGCGCCTGTGCCAGCTCCAGGTATTCGGCAATCCCCTGGTTGTAGCTGCGACCTTGCACGTACTCGGCCTTGAGCCCGCGAAAGTGCGCCATCAACATCGGGTTGGCGCAATCGGATTCGGTGAAGCTGAATGCCAGTTCTTCGAAGCGAAAATCGAGGAATTCGGTGATCAGTTCCCAATGATCCTCGACCTTGTAGCTGACCAGATCGTAAATGCTGATGAACGCTGGATCGGCGTTGTCGTCACCGCAGGCGACGCGTCGTTCCTCGCGTTGCTGATCGAAGCCTTCGCCGAACAGTTCGATGAAATAGCTCTGGGCCACGCCATCCAGCGCTTGCAGCAACCCGCGAAAGCCCTGCCTGCGGCATTCTTCGACATCCAGCCCGAGACGCTGCGCCAGACGCATGATCCAGGTGAAATAGTGCTTCTGCTCTTTGCGCGAATCACCGGTGACCACTGCATCGACGCCGCCCTGCCACCACGCGGCGCGACCATAGAAATCCGCCACGGCGAGGTTGCAGCTGTTGCAGAAGGTCGGGCGACCGTCGCCGGCGGTGCGGTGGCCGTTCATCAATACGTCGAAACGGTTCATCGCCTGTACATCGTCGGGGAACGGCAGATGCCGTTCGAACGGGCGAATCTGGCGGTGATCGACCACCAGCATTTCTACCCGCGGATCATCGAACAGGTGCAGCGCGCGGTAGACCCGATCAATGTTGGCCATCACCGCATCCGGTACGCCGGCATGGCGCATGTTGGCGATGCGCAGCTGAAAGGTGCGGCCATGCAGGATCGACAGCTGTAACTGCGTGGCGCGCAGCATGGCTACGGTGTACGAGCTGTCTTTGCCGCCGCCGTAAGCGACCATCAATTTGTAGCCGGTCAGCCCGTCGAGACCGCCCGCAGCGTCAATCAGACGCTCGCCGAGGACAGCCACGGCGCGACGTTCGTCGGCGCGCAAATAGTGGTTGAGCTGACCTAGCAGAGGTTCGTCGTTCAAGGTTTGGGAAGTGGTAGAGTTCATACCGGTTCAGCCCGAAATTGGAATGCCTGAGTGGTGTGGCGGATATCGTTTTCAGTGGCCACTTCGCTGCCGCCGACAAAAATGAAGCGTCCGCTGTGCAGGGCGTCGTAGCTGCCGCCGGCCTCGAGAATCTGCCCCGGCTCGGGCAGCAATTCGCGCCACAGATTGGGCACGGTTTCGCGCAACGAATCGGCTTGCACTACCCGGCACGGCAGGGCCGCGGGTTTCGGGATCACCAGCCAGCCGCCGCTTGGGTCGTGGCTGACGGCGGGCACCGGCACTTGATCGCCGGCGAGGCGGCGCAACCAATGCTCGTAGAGATTGACCCCGAACACTTTGTTGATCAGGTGCGGGACTTCGCTGCCGCCGACCCGCGCACCGATTTCGAGGAACACCAGCGAGTCGTCCGGTTCGACGAAAATTTCCAGGTGGAACGCCGTGCAGCGCAGATCGAGGGCACGCATGATCTGTTGGCTGAAAGCCTCGATTCGCGCGCGCAGGGCCGATGCCTGGACGATCACCGAACCCAGCGGCTGCGCCTTGGCGAAATCCAGGCAACTGTTGATATAACGCGACACCACCTGAAACGGCACGCTGCCGTCGACATCGACGAAGCCGTCGATGTGGTAGGTCTGGCCGTGCATGAAGCCTTCGATCTCATAACGCGACAGGTCGATGCTATTGAGCAGCGTGCGCAGGGCGGTCTCGTTTTCGACCTTTTCCACGCCCATGCTCGCGGCACCGTCCACCGGTTTTACGATCAGCGGGAAACCGATTTCCCGGGCGAAATCCACGGCCTGTTGCACCGACTCGCAACGCGCAAACGGCGGCACCGGCAGGCCTTGGTTTTGCAGGATTTCCTTCATGCGTGCCTTGTCGCGATAAACCGCCACTTCGTCCGGACCGTGACCGGGAATGCTCAGGGTCTGGCGCACGCGCGCGGCGATTTCCAGGGTGAACTCGGAGAGGGCAATCAACTGATCGACGGGGCCGACGCGTTCGATGACTTCCTGCACCGCGCCGAGCAGTTGCTCGTATTGGTTGACGTCATCGACCTGTACCTGATGAGCGATATGCTGCGCCGGGGCGAGTACGCCGTCGGCGCCGAGTGCATCGACCACGTAGCTGATCCGGTGTTGTTGATGGTCGAAGAAATCTTCGTAGCGAGTCAGTTCGTTGTCCCAGCGGCGCCCATCACGAAAGCGCGGCCAGCGGTTGACGATAACGATGTGCATCGTGGTAATCCTTTGAATGGGCGAATTCAGCCGTGGTCGGGGGTTCAGCCCCAGGACGCCACGCTGTTGGCGAGTACGGAATCGGCGTCGGGCTGTGCGTGCAGCGAGCCCAGATAGCGGCTGAAGGTGTCGATAGCGTCGGGGCCGACGAACACCTGGTTGTAACCGGCATCGATCAAAGATTGCCGGACTGCCAGGGTTTCATCTTCGGAAGTGGTCAGCTTGCCGCCGATTACGCAGGGCAGGTGCGGGTGTAGCCGGCGCACCTGGCGAATCAGCTCAAGGCCTTGCGAGTAGCCGTGGCCATTGACGCTGCTGACCACCAGCAACTGCGTGCGGCGCTGTTGCAATGCACTGAGCACCGTGCCCACCGGCGTGCAGCTGCCGAGGTTCTTCACGTTCAAGCCGTGCTCGCCCAGCCACAGTTGCAGGTACACCAGATTCCACATGTGCGAGTCGGACTCGACGGTGGCGAGCAGGCAGTGCGGCAGAGTTTTCATTGGGATGCCTCCATGGCGAGCGATGGACCTTCGAGGGCGAGGCGAAACCGCCGGGTGGTCAAAATAAACAGCAGAGTGCCGGGCACGGTCAGCACGAGTGCCAGCACCAGAATCAGCACCTGCACGCCGTAGACGTGACCGACGCTGGCGGTGAGCAAACCACCCAGCGGATAAGAGAGCAGGTTGACCAGATAAAACGGCCCCATGACTTTGCCCAGATGAGCGCTCTCGATCGCCTTGATCCGCTGCGTGCGGTTGAACACGTTGAACAGCGCGCATCCGGCCATTGCCAGCAGGAAACTCAGGGCATACAGCAACACACCGCTGGCCACGCCCATGCAGATCAGGCCCAGGCACAGCAAGGCAAAACCCAGTGCACCGAGTCGATAAATCGACATGCGCGCCAACAGTCGCGGCACCAGAATGAAGTTCAACAGACCCAGCGCGCCGGCCCCTGCATTCATCAGACCAAACACGCCGTCGGCGGCGCTGAACACGCCGCTGATGACGAACGCGTTGGCGCTGAGCACGGCAGCGAATGCCAGATTGATGCTGAAGTTCAGCCCGGCCAGCGACAGCACTGGCGGGTTGCCAAGCAACAGGCGCCAGCCGAGCGCGAGATCCTTGAACACGCTGGTCGGGCGACTGACGGAGCGCGCCGTCGGCAAGCCTCTCCAGAACAGCGCCGCAGCAAACAGTGCGACTGCCGCCAGCCCCAGCAGCCAGCGCTTGTCGGCATACATCGCCAACCCGGCGGCGAGTGCCGGGCCCAGCGCCATTGCCAGCAGCTCCATGTTTTGCACCAGCGACTGACAGTGGGCGAGGCGTTCAGGGCCGGCGATCAGCGGCACGCTTTTTTCAACCGCCATGCGCACCGGCGCCATCAGCACCGACAATACGATGCCGTTGCCGATCAACGCCCAGATCATCCATTGCGGCTGATACCAGCAGATCCCCAGTGTCATGGCGAGGCTCAGTCCCCGCGCAGTATTGGCGCCGCGAAACAGCAGGCGCCCGCCAAACCGGTCAGCCAGCAACCCGGCGAACGGATAGGCAATCAGTGCCGGCAGCCACTCCAGTGCAAACGCCACACCGGAATAGCGCACGTTGCCGGTGAGCTGGAAAATCATCAACGGCACGGCAAACAGCACGGTCTGCTCCGCCAGCAAGGCACACAGCAACCCGGCACCAAACCAGCGAATCGCGCTATTGCGTGCAGCGCTGCTGATGTCATGCATGCTCGCGGTCCCAGACGGTTTCCAGCTCGCGCAGATAAGGCAGCACGTATTTGCAGAAACGGCGCATTTCGTCGCGGGTTGGCCAGCCAGAGAAAATGAACTCGCTGACGCCGACTTTCTTGTATTCGAACAAGTATTCGGCGACTTCCTGATAGCTGCCGACCACGCACAATGCCGGACCGCCACGATAGGCCACGGCACCCGACCAGAGCATCGGCGACAGCCAGTCGTGTTCAGCTTTGTCGGCAAGGCGGAACGAGGTTTTCACCGCTTCCGAATCGCAGCGTCCGACGAACTCACGCACCCATTCGCGATGCTGTTCGTCCGGGTTTTCCATCATGCTCTCGACCGCGGCCAGCGCTTCGGCGCGGGTTTCGCGGGCGAGTACGTGCATGCGAATTCCCACCGAGCAACCGGACTGCAAAACCTTGCGGGCGGCCTCGGCAATTCCTTGCGGCGTATCGCCGTAACGCAGCCAGCAATCGCTGTGCTGGATGGCGATCTGCTGGGCAACGTCCGAGGCGCCGCTGAGATAAATGCGCGGACGCTCGGCGTCCTTGAACGGCAACCCGAGCTGGGCTTTTTCGATGCGGTAGTGCTTGCCGTGGTAGGTCAGCGGTGATTCGCCGCTCCAGAACCGATTGAGGATGTCGAGGAATTCGCCAGTGCGCTCATAGCGTCCGTCGTGCGCCACGAAGTCGCCGTAATAGGCTTGTTCGTCCGGGGAAATGCCGGCGACCAGGTTCAGCGAGATACGCTTGTCCGACATCCACGACACGGTGTTGACGATCTGCGTGAATAGGGTCGGCGGCACCAGCCCCGGACGGTAAGCCAGAATGAATTTGACGCGATCGGTCTCACGCACCAGCGCGCCAATCATCGGCAGCGGATCGGGCATGTGGTAGCTGATGCCCATCAACAGCGAGTCGATACCCAGCTCATCGGCTTCCTTGGCGAAATCGACGATCCCGGCGAAGTCGAGGGCGCCGGTGTCGTATTTTTCCGAGGCCTTTTGCTGACCGCTATCGAGCGGCGAGCACCAGTGAATACGCAGTGCAGACATTGTGTTTCTCCATGGCCAAGCCTGCCGCCGCGAGAGCGGAGCAGGCCTTGCGAGTCAGGTCCGGATCAGAACAGGAAGCTGGTACCGACCGTGCGGTCGAACAGCGCCACATCGCGGATGCGTCGCTTGCCACAGATGAACTTGAGCAGACGCTCGATGCCCAGACCGCCACCGGCGCTCGGGTGCAGCAAGCCGCGCCGTGCGACTTCCAGGTAGTTGGCGAACGGCTGCAGGTCCATCGACAGCTCGTTCATGCGGTAGACGATCTGCTCGTACTCGAACTCACGCTCCGCGCCGGACAGGGCCTCGCCATAGCCATCGGGATAGATCAGGTCGTAGTTGTTGTAAGCGCCGCGCTTGCCCGGGGTTTCGCGATCATAGAACTCGCGACGGTAGTTGGTGACGAAAAACGGCGTGTGCGCTTTGGCCGACATGATCTTCTCGAAGTCGTCGCCATGCTCGGCGCGCAACTCGTCGGAGCTGTAGATCGGGAACGCTGTGGCGAAGTGCGGCAGTTGCCGGCCGAGCTGGGACAATTCGGCGGCGCAGTGCTGATTGACCTCGCTGAACACATGCTTGATCAGGCCTTCGATGAGGGCCATGACCTGATGCATGTCACCGTTGCGGATCTCGAAATCGAACTGCGAGAACTCCAGCAAGTGGTTGTCGGAATCCTTGATCTCGGGTTTTTCCAGACGGATGTTCGGCGCGACAATAAAGATTTTGTCGTGGCCCTTGGCGGTCAGCGCCAACTGCTTGTGGAAGATCATGCTGGCGGTCAGTTTCAGGCGCCGTTCTTCATATTGCAGTTCAGCGGGATACACCGCGTGATTCAACGGATCAGTGATTGGCGACATCAGGATCGGCATCAACTGTTTGAAGTCGCGTTCGAGCAAAAACTGTTGCAATGCCTGTAGGACACGTCCCCGGATGATGGCAATGGATTCTATGTCTGGATTAGCAAAATCGGCGAAGTTACTTGTAATTTCTTCCATGATGGGCCAGATATTCAGGGAGTTAGGGAGGCCTGATTATTGTTTAATCGGAAGAAAACTCAATGTACAGATTTCGGCTAAAAAGCAGCACAGAGCCTCGGTTTTGTTGTTCGCATGGCCTTTTGCGTGGACGATATCGCGCTGTTGAAATTGATCAATTGGCGCACCTGGGGGCAGTTCGTTCGGGCCCCTGTTGGCAGGCGTCGTTCTCTATATCTGTCAATTCAGAGTTTGCCCATGACTGCCCTGACCGGTTCGCGATCCCATCGGTTTTCCAGGTCTGACTACAAGACCTTGGGCCTTGCCGCCCTCGGTGGCGCACTGGAAATCTACGACTTCATCATCTTCGTGTTTTTCGCACTGACACTCAGTCAGCTGTTCTTCCCGCCAGAGATGCCGGAGTGGCTGAGATTGCTGCAGAGCTTCGGCATTTTTGTCACTGGCTATCTGGCACGACCGCTCGGCGGAATTCTGATGGCGCACTTCGCCGATCAGCTGGGGCGCAAGCGCGTGTTCAGCCTGAGCATCTTGATGATGGCGTTGCCCTGCCTGCTGATCGGCATCATGCCGACCTACGCTCAGATTGGTTACTTCGCACCGTTGCTGCTGTTGCTGCTGCGTGTGTTGCAAGGCGCCGCAGTCGGTGGGGAAGTGCCCAGTGCCTGGGTGTTCGTCGCCGAGCACGCACCGGCGGGTCATCGCGGTTATGCGCTGGGTTTCCTGCAAGCCGGACTGACCTTTGGCTATTTGCTCGGGGCGCTGACCGCGACCCTGCTGGCGCAAATATTCACCCCTGCCGAAATTCTTGATTACGCGTGGCGCTTTCCGTTTCTGCTCGGCGGATTGTTCGGCGTGATCGGTGTCTGGCTGCGTCGCTGGCTGAGCGAGACGCCGGTGTTCATGGCTTTGCAGGCGCGCCGTGAGGCTGACGCCGAACTGCCGTTGCGCACCGTGATGCGCGAGCATCGGCACATGTTGTTGCCGGCGATGATTCTGACCTGCGTGCTGACTTCGGCAGTGGTGGTGCTGGTGGTGATCACCCCGACGGTCATGCAAAAAAGCTTCGGCATGAGCCCCAGCCATACATTCGCCCTGAGCAGCCTCGGTATTGTCTTCCTGAATATCGGTTGTGTGATTGCCGGGTTGATCGTCGACCGGCTCGGCGCCTGGCGCACGGTCATGCTGTACAGCGTGCTTCTGCCGGTTGGCGTGGCTCTGCTTTATGGCTGCCTGATCAGTGGTGGTTCTTGGCTGGGGCTGGCGTATGCACTGGCGGGATTGAGCTGTGGTGTGGTCGGCGCGGTGCCGTCGGTGATGGTTAGTCTGTTCCCCGCACACATCCGCGTCTCGGGCATTTCGTTTACTTACAACATTGCCTATGCACTGTGGGCGAGCACCACGCCGTTGTTGTTGATCGGGCTGATGCCGTGGAGCCCGTGGGTGTGCGTGGCGTACAGCCTGGTGATGGGCGCGGTGGGCGTTGCCTGCGCTGCGTATTTCGGTGGGCGCAATACGGTTCAAACCAGCCATGCGCTGGTTGCCGAGCGCTAGGGAAGACAATTTGCAGCATGCGCACTATGGGTTTGCACGGACGGCTATTCGATGACCGATTTACATGACTTGTCGGCGGCACAACTGCTGGCCTTGTTTGCCAGTGCTGAGTTGTCGCCGCTGGAATACTACGATCACCTGCTGGCGCACATCGAGCGCTGGGAACCGAGCATCAATGCGCTGTACGCGTTCGATCCGCAGCGCGTACTCGATCAGGCGCGCGCGTCGACTGAACGCTGGAGCCGTGGAACCCCGCGCGGCATGCTCGACGGCATCCCGGTGACACTCAAGGAATTGATCGCCACTGAAGGCGATTGCATCCCCCAAGGCTCGCGTGCCACGACGTTGATCGCGGCGACTGCCGACGCGCCGCCGGCCGCGCGTTTGCGTGAAGCCGGGGCGATCATTCTGGGCAAGACCACGGTGCCGGATTTCGGCATGCTGTCGTCGGGGCTGTCGAGTTTCCATGGCATCACGCGCAACCCGTGGGACACCACGCAAAACCCCGGCGGCTCGAGTTCCGGCGCGGCGGCTGCGGCGGCGGCTGGTTATGGTCCGCTGCATGTCGGCACCGACATCGGCGGCTCGGTACGCCTGCCGGCAGGCTGGTGTGGATTGGTGGGGTTCAAGCCAACGCTTGGACGGATCCCGATTGATCCCTATTACACCGGCCGTTGCGCGGGACCGATGACCCGCACCGTGGATGATTGCGCGCTGATGATGCGTTATCTGGCACTACCGGATGCACGCGACGCTACCAGCCTGCCGGCGCACGCGCTGGACTGGAACCTGCAGGCACCGTCGATGCAGGGTCTGCGCATCGGGCTGATGCTCGACCCCGGCTGCGGCTTCCAGCCTGAACATGAAGTGTGTGAAGCGGTGCGAGATGCCGCGCGAATGTTCGAGGCCCATGGCGCGCAGGTGGACTTGATCGGGTCGCTGATGGATCGACAGTTGCTCGACGGCCTTGATGATTTCTGGCGCGCCCGCCAGTTGTCGCAACTGCGAAGCTTGAGCACGGCGCAACGCGACAACGTCTTGCCCTACATTCAGGACTGGGCAGCACCGGCGGCCGGGATGAGCGCGGTGCAAGCGGTCGAAGGTTTCAATCAGACCTTTGAAATCCGTCGTCGCTGCGCGCAATTGTTCGGCAACTTCGACTTGCTGTTGTCGCCGACCAATCAGGTCAGCAGTTTCCCCGCTGAATGGCCCTCGCCCGGCAATGACCCGCGCCAGCCTTTCGAACACATCGTGTTCACGCTGCCGTGGAATATGGGCGAGCAACCGGCCTTGTCGATCAACTGCGGGTTTACATCCGGGGGTATGCCGATCGGCCTGCAAATGGTTGCACCACGGTTTGCCGATCAATGGTTGTTGCAGTGCGCCAAGGCTTACGAAGGCTGGCGCGGCCCGATCAAACACTGGCCGTCTGCGCCGCCCCGCTGATCCCGACAGTTGTCGCAGGCCGCTCAAACGCCAGGCGCGTGGGCGGCGTGCACTCTTTTTACAGGCACTTTTCCATGCAATCACATGTACGTCGGGCGTTGCTGCCGATGCTGCTCATCGCCCAGCCTGCTTATGCCGGTGAACCCGTCGCAGCACAGGATCAAGCGACCGGGCTGATCGATGGCAGCCACCTCAACCTGAATTTGCGCCACTACTATTCCAACCAGCACACCCGGCGCAGTACCCACCTGGTGATCAAAAAAGCAGGCGTCGCACAGCCCACGCGCCAGCGCGACACCTGGGTGCAGACCGCGATGCTCAATTACATCTCTGGCTACACCGAAGGTTGGGTGGGCTTTGGTGTCGACGCCTCGCTGTTCAGCGCAGTGACCCTCGAGCGTGGCCACGGTGCGGTGGCCAATGGGGGTGACCGGGTGCTGGTCGACAGCGATGGCGACGCGGTCCCGAGCTGGAGTCGTCTGGGGGTCGGCGACGTGAAACTGCGAGTGTCGAGCACCGAACTCAAGGCCGGGCGGATGCTCACGGAAAACCCGATCCTGCGCTACAAGGACAATCGTGCCTTGCCGTCGACCTTTCAGGGCATTGGCCTGAACAGCAACGAACTCGACTGGCTGGCGCTGCAAGCGGGCAGCTTCGAGCGCGCCATCCCGCGTACCGGCACCGGCAGCGAACGCCTGACTACCACCTTCGGCAATCGCGCCTACAGCGGTTCACGTATCAGCTATCTCGGCGCGACAGCCAAAGCGCCCTACGGTCTGACATTGAGCGCTTATGGCTCGCGGTTCGAGGACATGTGGCAGCAATACTATCTGGGCGCGACTCACGTAACGGGGGATCGCGCCAACCTCGCGCTGAAAACCAGCCTCAACTACTACCGCACGCGCGATCAGGGTGAACAAAACCTGGGCTTCATCGACAACCACGCCTACAGCCTTGCAATCACCGCCGCCCATGGCGCGCACGCTCTGACTACGGCGTGGCAGCAGGTGTTCGGCGACGAATATTTCGACTACGTGTGGGAGTCCACAGGCAACTACATGGCCAACTCGCTGTACTCGGACTACAACGGCCCGAACGAAAAGTCCTGGCAGCTGCGCTATGACTTCGACCTCGCCAGCTACGGCGTGCCGGGCCTGACCACCAGCCTGTGGCACGCCAAGGGCTGGGGTATTGATGGCACCCACTACAGCGGCGACCGCGACGGACGCAACACTGGTTACAACGTGCGCGGGCTGGAGGGTGCCAAGCACAACGAAAATGGCTTGATGCTCGCCTACGTGGTGCAGTCTGGCACCCTGAAAAACACGGTACTGCGCAGCATCGTCTATAACCACCGCGCGAGTGGCGGGCAGATCGACGGCAGTTACGACGAGTTCCGTCTGGTTGCGAATGTACCGCTCAGCCTGTTTTAAATGCGCCGAGAACGCCGCGCAGTCTGCGGCGTCATCCACAGCAGAAATATTTCAACGGCGTTAACCCGCACGCAACGGACGGCCCGTCTCAGTGGATGAATGATCAATTTCATCCCGAGGTCAGCCCCCATGTCTCTTCCTCTTTTACGTCCTGTAGTGGTCGGTATTTTGCTGGCCATCGGCGGTTGTGGCGTTTCTTCCAAACCTGATTCCGCTGCTGCACCGGCTCAGCCTGAAGCCTTGGTGCAACATGAAGCGATCATGGCTGATGGCGCCATGGTCAAGCGCAGCGTTCATCCGGCACCCATTGCCGGTTTTGCTGCAATGCCTGCCGGGGAAAGTTATCCACAAGGCTATCGCGACGAACAGCGTGAGCAATATCAAACGCTGGCCGACAACCCCATCCACAGCGTCGCCGAAACCCCGGTCTCGACCTTCAGCGCGGACGTGGATACCGGCGCCTACGCCAATGTCCGTCGCCTGCTCAATCAGGGACGCCTGCCGCCGGAAGGCGCGGTGCGACTGGAGGAAATGGTCAACTATTTCCCTTACGACTACGCATTGCCCAGTGACGGCTCGCCGTTTGGCGTGACCACCGAGCTGGCAGCATCGCCGTGGAATCCGCACACGCGCTTGCTGCGCATCGGCATCAAGGCTTCCGACCGTGCGGTTGCGCAACTGGCCCCGGCCAATCTGGTGTTTCTGGTCGACGTGTCCGGCTCGATGGACCGCCGCGAAGGGCTGCCGATGGTCAAAAGCACGCTGAAATTGCTGGTTGACCAGTTACGCGATCAGGATCGGGTTTCGTTGGTGGTGTATGCCGGTGAATCCAGAGTGGTGCTTGAGCCCACATCCGGACGAGAAAAAGCGAAGATTCGCACGGCCATCGAGCAATTAACTGCGGGCGGCTCCACCGCTGGGGCGTCAGGCATCGAACTGGCCTATCAAATGGCGCAACAGGGATTCATCGCCAAAGGCATCAACCGCATCCTGCTGGCCACCGACGGCGACTTCAACGTCGGCGTCAGCGACTTCGACAGCCTTAAACAAATGGCTGTGGATAAACGCAAAACCGGAATTTCCCTGACCACCCTGGGTTTTGGTGTGGATAACTACAATGAGCACTTGATGGAACAACTGGCCGATGCCGGCGATGGCAACTATGCCTACATCGACAACCTGCGCGAGGCGCGCAAGGTGCTGGTGGATCAACTCGGCTCGACCCTCACCGTGGTGGCGAAAAACGTCAAATTGCAGGTGGAGTTCAACCCCGCGCAAGTCAGCGAGTATCGCCTGCTCGGCTATGAAAACCGTGCGTTGAAGCGTGAGGATTTCAGTAATGACAAGGTCGACGCTGGCGAAATCGGTGCAGGACACACGGTGACGGCGCTGTATGAAATTGTTCCGGCAGGCGAGAAGGGCTGGCTGGAGCCGCTGCGCTACGGTAAATCTGAGAAGGCTGTTTCCGAGAAGAGCGGGGAATTGGCGATGTTGCGTGTGCGTTATCAACAGCCCGAAGGTGGGAAAAGTCTTTTGATCGAGCGGCCGATTGCCAATCAGGTTGTGCCAGCCAGCGAAGATTTGCGTTTTGCTGCGGCAGTCGCCGCGTTTTCCCAGCAACTCAAGGACGGTCGCTATACCGGCGATTTCAACCTGAAGGACACCGAAGCGCTGGCCCGTGGTGCCCGTGGTGATGATCGTTTCGGTCTGCGCAACGAGTTTGTGCAACTGGTCGAACTGGCGCAGAGCCTGCGCACTTCAACCGCATCGAATGCGCTGCCCACTGAGCGACGGATTGAATAGTGAGTCGTCTGAAAGGCTTCATCAGTCAGCTGTTTGCTTCGCCGGACAGCCCCACCGCCAGCAGCGATGAATCGCTGTTGGCGCGTTATCGCGAGGGCGACGGCGCGGCGTTCGAGATCTTGTACGCCCGCCACCGTCAGGGTTTGTATCGGTTTCTGCTCGGTCTGAGTGGCAAACCCGAACTGGCCGATGAAGTCTTTCAGGAAACCTGGCTGAGCCTGATCCGCAGCGCCAGTCAGCCACAAGGACGGGCGACCTTTCGTACATGGCTGTTCCAGATTGCCCGCAATCGCCTGATCGACCACTGGCGCAAACATGGTGCCCGGCAACCGCTGCACGACAGTTACGATGAGCAAATCCACGCGGTCAGCGACGAAGCCACCGGCCCCGAACAACTGCTGAGTCTCAGTCGTGACAGTCAGCGCCTGGAAAACGCCCTGCAGATGCTGCCCACCGATCAACGCGAAGTGTTCCTGCTGCGCGCCCACGGCGACCTCGACCTGGCGCAAATCGCCAGCCTCACCGAAACGCCGCTGGAAACCGTCAAAAGCCGCTTGCGCTACGCCCAGCAAAAACTGCGTCGGCTGCTGGCCGAGGAGGTACTGACATGAATGACGCCCGCCAGACACCCGAAGATTCGGTGATTAAACATGTGCGCGAGCAGCACAACGCTGAACCGCCAACGCACCTTGATGCTTTCATCCTCAATGCTGCGCACCGCCACACCCCGCCGGCTAAGCCTGGTCTGTGGCAGCGCTGGCTCGACGCCTGCCGCAAACCGCGCTGGCAAGTGGCGTTCGCCAGCCTCGTCGGCGTGGCACTGATGCTGTCGTTGGTGCAACGCGCGCCCGAGCCGCAAGCGCAATTTGACTTCGCTCCGGCCGCCAAACCCGCGGTACCAATGGCTCGCAAACAAGCCCCCGAAGCATTGTCCGCCCCAGCTCCCGCACCGATGGCAGAAATGGCTGCGCCGACGCACAGCGAAGCGTTCAGCGCCGACGAAGCCAAAACCAGCAAACGCACCGCCGCCCCGGCCAACGGTCTCGACGAACAACTGCGCGAAGTCCTGCGCCTGCGCGAATCCGGCCAATCGCAAGCCGCCGACAGCCTGTACAACAACCTGCACAAACGCTACCCAGACGCCGACCTCGACGCCCGGCTCAAACAAATCCAGAAGAACTGACTGCCTGTGCGCCCAGCCATTTGGCATTGCCCCGCAAAACGCGCACTATCGGGCCATAGCTGAAGCGCTGGAGAACACCGTGGCACCAAAAATCGACCGCATCGCCCAACTCCTCAATTGCCCGAAAAAGGGCGAAGAGATGCGGCGCGCGATTACTGAAGCGCGTAAGGAGTTTCTGCTGAGTCAGCAGGAAGAAGACGTGCTTGAGGAAGAGGACGTATTTGAGGAAGAGGTTGGGGAGGAAGACGACGAGGATGAGGATTACGATGAGTTTGACTGGACGACGGAGTAACGTTGCGTCCGAACAATTCAGCGCCCACAAAAAAGCCCCGGACCATCACAGTCCGGGGCTTTCTCGTTTTGATTCATGGTGCACCAGGCGGGATTCGAACCCACGACCACTGCCTTCGGAGGGCAGTACTCTATCCAGCTGAGCTACTGGTGCAGCGGGCGACATCATACCTAGGTCGGGTCGGGGCGTCCATGCTGGGTTTCGGCACCCTTTGTCAGTGCGCGTGTCGGAATAAAACGCTGCATTCCATAAAGCGGTAACGTCCTGCAAAACCCTCGCTTGGCGCTTTGGCGGGGCTGATCTATGGTTTTCCTGCGGCAGGGTTTTTTGCGCGTTGATCTGAAAATTTCCACAAACACGCCGTTTTTGTTCTTTTTTTCGAACGCCCTATTGTCCTTTAAACCCTTTGCTCCTACGATCCGTTTGAGATTTCAAACGCCCGTTGATTGGGTGTTGAAGCGCAGGTGTTCCGAAGCGTGCACTATTTTTGCGCCTCACCCGGTTACTGATTTCCCTGACGGCAGCCTTGCGAGGCGCCTTTCTACAATCATAATTTGCTCCGCGCAGGCCGCGGTGCTGTTAAGGAAAGCCGACATGCAGCTTAAAGACACCCAGTTGTTCCGCCAGCAAGCCTTCATTGATGGCGCTTGGGTCGATGCGGACAACGGTCAGACGATCAAGGTCAATAACCCGGCCACTGGCGAAATCCTCGGCACCGTGCCGAAGATGGGCGCTGCCGAAACCCGCCGTGCCATTGAAGCCGCTGACAAAGCGCTGCCGGCCTGGCGTGCACTGACCGCCAAGGATCGTGCGAACAAGCTGCGTCGCTGGTTCGAGCTGATCATCGAGAACCAGGACGACCTCGCTCGCCTGATGACCCTCGAGCAGGGCAAGCCGCTGGCCGAAGCCAAGGGTGAAATCGTTTATGCCGCTTCGTTCATCGAATGGTTCGCCGAAGAAGCCAAGCGCATCTACGGTGACGTGATTCCGGGTCACCAGCCCGACAAGCGCCTGATCGTTATCAAGCAGCCAATCGGCGTTACTGCGGCCATCACCCCGTGGAACTTCCCGGCAGCGATGATCACCCGTAAGGCTGGCCCTGCACTGGCCGCCGGTTGCACCATGGTGCTCAAACCAGCTTCGCAAACCCCATTCTCCGCATTCGCGCTGGCTGAACTGGCTCAGCGTGCCGGCATTCCTGCCGGCGTGTTCAGCGTGGTGTCCGGCAGCGCCGGTGACATCGGCAGCGAGCTGACCAGCAACCCGATCGTACGCAAACTGTCCTTCACCGGCTCGACCGAAATCGGCCGTCAGTTGATGGCTGAATGCGCCAAGGACATCAAGAAAGTGTCGCTGGAGCTGGGCGGCAACGCGCCGTTCATCGTGTTCGACGATGCGGATCTGGATAAGGCCGTCGAAGGCGCGATCATTTCCAAATATCGCAACAACGGTCAGACCTGCGTCTGCGCCAACCGTCTGTACATTCAGGATTCGGTCTACGATGCGTTCGCCGAAAAACTGAAAGTGGCAGTAGCCAAGCTGAAGATCGGTAACGGTCTGGAAGACGGCACCACCACTGGCCCGCTGATCGACGAAAAAGCCGTGGCGAAGGTGCAAGAGCACATCGCTGACGCGGTAGCCAAAGGCGCAACCGTATTGGCTGGCGGCAAGCAAATGGAAGGCAACTTCTTCGAGCCGACCATCCTGACCAACGTGCCGAAAAACGCGGCAGTGGCCAAGGAAGAGACCTTCGGTCCGCTGGCGCCGTTGTTCCGCTTCAAAGACGAAGCCGAAGTGATCGCGATGTCCAACGACACCGAGTTCGGTCTGGCCTCTTACTTCTACGCTCGCGATCTGGGCCGTGTGTTCCGTGTGGCTGAAGCCCTGGAATACGGCATGGTTGGCGTCAACACCGGGCTGATCTCCAACGAAGTCGCACCGTTCGGCGGCATCAAAGCCTCGGGCTTGGGCCGTGAAGGCTCCAAGTACGGCATCGAAGATTACCTGGAAATCAAATACCTCTGCCTGGGCATCTAAGCCGGGTAAGGGATTGCTGCAAACGCAAAGGGCACGAGAGCGCTGTCCCTTTGCGTGTTTCAAACCGGAATTTTCTCTGCGGCCGGGAACGCCGTGGCAGTCGATCATCGCATGCTGCCACCGTCGCTTCCTCCCGCTTAATCCTTGAACCACGCCGCCCGATGAGCGGCGAATGAGGACTGTAATGAGCAAGACTAACGCTGAACTGATGGCCCGCCGTACCGCTGCTGTACCCCGTGGTGTTGGCCAGATTCACCCGATCTTCGCCGAATCCGCGAAGAACGCTACTGTGACTGACGTTGAAGGTCGTGAATTCATCGACTTCGCCGGCGGTATCGCCGTGCTGAACACCGGCCACGTGCACCCGAAAATCATCGCCGCCGTGACCGAACAGCTAAACAAGCTGACTCACACCTGCTTCCAGGTGCTGGCCTACGAGCCGTACGTTGAGCTGTGCGAAAAAATCAACGCCAAGGTGCCTGGTGATTTCGCCAAGAAAACCCTGCTGGTCACCACCGGTTCCGAAGCGGTAGAAAACGCCGTGAAAATCGCCCGTGCTGCCACTGGCCGCGCTGGCGTGATCGCCTTCACCGGCGCTTACCACGGTCGCACCATGATGACCCTGGGTCTGACCGGTAAAGTCGTGCCTTACTCGGCCGGCATGGGCCTGATGCCAGGTGGTATCTTCCGCGCGCTGTACCCGAATGAACTGCACGGCGTGAGCATCGACGACTCGATCGCTTCCATCGAACGCATTTTCAAGAATGACGCCGAGCCGAAAGACATCGCCGCGATCATCATCGAGCCTGTACAGGGCGAAGGTGGTTTCTACGTCGCACCGAAGGAATTCATGAAGCGTCTGCGTGCCCTGTGCGACCAGCACGGCATCCTGCTGATTGCTGACGAAGTACAAACCGGCGCTGGCCGTACCGGTACGTTCTTCGCCATGGAACAGATGGGCGTTGCTGCCGACCTGACCACCTTCGCCAAATCCATTGCGGGCGGTTTCCCGCTGGCCGGTGTGTGTGGCAAGGCTGAATACATGGACGCCATCGCACCAGGCGGCCTGGGCGGCACTTACGCCGGTAGCCCGATCGCTTGCGCCGCTGCTCTGGCAGTGATGGAAGTGTTCGAAGAAGAACAACTGCTGGATCGCTGCAAAGCGGTCGGCGAGCGTCTGGTCACCGGCCTGAAAGCCATCCAGGCCAAGTACCCGGTAATCGGCGAAGTCCGTGCATTGGGCGCGATGATCGCCGTTGAGCTGTTCGAAAACGGCGACAGTCACAAGCCAAACGCTGCCGCTGTAGCGTCCGTTGTGGCCAAGGCTCGCGACAAGGGCCTGATCCTGCTGTCCTGCGGCACCTACGGCAACGTGCTGCGCGTACTCGTACCGCTGACCTCGCCGGATGAGCAACTGGACCAAGGCCTGGCGATCATCGAAGAGTGCTTCTCCGAGCTCTGATCACCCGGTGTGACCTGATCGACAAAAAACCCGCTTCGGCGGGTTTTTTTATGCCCCTGAACCACATCGGCTGTTTTAGCGCTGTATCGAATGGCCATCATTGGCTAAGGTTCAAGTATTGCAAGGGAGAGCGTGCATGACTGCCGTTGATTTACCCGCCGTACCCCGAGTGCTGATTGCCGAGGCTGATCCGTGGTCCCGGGACCTGCTCGAACAAGTGTTGCTGAGCGTGCGTTGTGATGCGCGGCTGGATCTGTGTGCCGATGGCAAACAAGCGATATCGATGCTCAGTGAAGTGCCGTATGACCTTGCTATCGTCGATTGGGAACTGCCAGGCGTCGATGGTTTGAATGTGCTGCGCAGTGTGCGTCAGCGCAAACGTAATCCGCCGCTGCCGTTCATTTTGATGAGCAGCCGCAACGACAGTGCCAGCGTGCGTGAGGCCATACTGCTGGCGCCGACGGCGTACCTGACCAAACCCCTGAACATGGAAAGCCTGACCGAGCGTTTGCAGGGTTTGCTGTTGAATGCCGGGGAAGAAGTGTTCTGTGAAGTGCCAGTACTGGCGCCTGGCATGACCTTGTCGGTGTTCCTTGAGCGACGCCGTGAGCAGGCCGACGGCGCGCCGTTGATGATGGATGTGCAGGTAGCGGTCAAGCGCAGCCTCAATCCCGGCGGTCTCGATCTGACGCAGCTGCAACAGGAATTCCGTACCGATCCGCAGATTACCGCGGTACTGATTGCGGCGGCCAACAGCGCCGGGCAACACCATGGCGCACCGGTGCAAACTCTGGCGCAGGCACTGCAGCGGCTTGGCACGGGCCAGAGCATGAATCTTATTCTGGGGCTGGCGCTCAAACGCAGCGCCCGGCTTAGCGATCCCTGTCTGGCGGACTACGCCGAACGTTATTGGAACCTGTCGCTGCACACCGCTGAATACGCGCGCACGCTGGCGCGGTTGCTCGATCTGGATCAGGAGCGCTGCTATTGCGCGGGCATACTGCATCGTCTCGGTGATCTGGCTTTGCTGCGCTGTTTGCAAGAATGGAAACAGGCGGGCGGTGAGCTGGACGATTTTGAGGAAGTGGGTGAAGCGTTGGCGCAATTTGGCGCGGCCTACGGTTCGGCGCTACGCACTCGCTGGCGACTGCCGCTGGAGTTGCGTGAGTTGATTGCCTCGGTCTACCAGCTCGGCGGTGGGGTTTATTCCCGCGAGGCGCTGGTGATGAACATGGCGGCGCAGATGGCTCACCTGACCGAGCATGAAGGTATCGAGGCGTTGGCGAAGAGCCGGACCGCGCGGTTGCTCAAGATCGGTTTGCCAGAGTTGATGCGGATGCGCAAATAGCCTGGTTACAGATCCCTGTGGAAGCGGGCTTGCCCGCGATGGCGTCGGGGGCAGGCAACATTTTTGTTGAATGTGCTGGCCTTATCGCTGGCAAGCCAGCTCCCACAGGTTTTGTGGCGTATTCAAATAAAAGCTATGCAGAAATAATCCGGTTCTTGCCCTGACGCTTGGCTTCATACATCGCCGCATCTGCTCGGGCGAAGAGGCTGTCGAGGCTTTCGTCGCTTTCGGTCAGGCTCGTCAGGCCCTGGCTGACGGTGATGCCGAACGTCTGGCCGTCCTGGCTGAAGCTCAAACGCTGAATCTCCTGTTGCAGCCGCTCGGCGACTTGCAAGGCCATGTCAGGGGCGCAGCCCGGGAACACCGCGGCAAATTCTTCACCGCCTATTCGCCCGAACAAATCTCCCCGTCGCAACGAGGCGCGGCCACATTCGGCAATGGCTTGCAGCACGCTGTCGCCTTGAGGGTGGCCGTAGGTGTCGTTGATGATTTTGAAGTCATCGATATCCAACAGCAGAAACGCCAGCGGCGAGCCTTGCAGCCGCGCCTCTTCGAACTCGCGATTGGCGCATTCGAAAAAGTGCCGGCGGTTGCTGCTCTGGGTCAGCACATCGGTGGTGGCCAGGCGTTGCAGTTCGGTTTCCATCTGCTTCTTATCGGTGATGTCTTCGGCGATGCCGACGATGATCACCGGTTGCCCGGGCTCGTCCTGACGATTGATGAAGCATTTGTCGCTGAGCCAGCGCACCTGCCCGTCAGCGGCGATGATCCGGTACTCGCGATCTTCCACTGCGCCTTTGTGCAGGACTTCGGCGAGGCTGCGTTCAGCGTAATCCAGATCGTCGGGATAGATGCTGTCGCGCCACTGGTTGTAATCAGCCAGCAGAAGCCCTGCCGAACGACCGAAAATCCGCTCATAGGCCGGGCTGACGTACAGCACCTGACGGGTTTCCCAGTTGAATGCCCAGAGCACAGCGTTGACGCTGACCAGCAGCGAGCTGAACAGTTGTTCGCGTTCGCTCAGACGAGCGACTTCGCCCTGGGCGTGCATTAATGCCATGAGTGTTTGCGCGGCCTCGGGCCACTGCGGGAGGGATGAGTCTTTTTGGTTGTTATTGACCATCGGCACAATTCTCAGAGGGCGTGCCGCGTTGACAACAACGGCCACACCTAAGCCCGCCGGAATGGCGAAGTCTTTGAGATAGGGGATTTTCGGCGAAGTTCCCAACGGTAGTGGGGTTCTGCTAGGCGGTAATGACGACGCGCTTGACCAATGCAAACGCGCCGTCAGATTTGCGGTGGTGTCGCCACCGATCGGGGATAGATCCCCGATCCACATGGGCAGCCGATCAGGCTGTGGCTGGGCGCAACGAGTAGGTTTTCAGCTGGTCGGCGAACTCGCGCAGGGATTGAATTCCGCTGGCCTCGGCTTCGTGGATCCACTCTTTGATGGCGGCGAGCATGTCGTGGCCATTGGAGCTGGTCTTCACCCAGATCTGCTGCAGGGCCAAGCGTTTTTCGTAAATGACCTTCAACGCGTGGCTGTGCTCGAGCATGCTCTGGATGCGCGCGTGGTGGCGATCTTCCAGCAGGCTGGTTTCCCGCGAGAGCAGGCGTTTGGCTCGATGGAACTGGTGACGCACCGAGTGATCGACTTTGTCCAGCTCCTGCTTGACCAGCGGGCCAATGACCAATTTGCGGTACTGGGCCATGATCTGGAAGCGGTTGTTGAGGATCGCCATGGCGGTGTCCATGTCCAGATTGCCCTTGCCTTCAACGCGATGGGCAATTGGGGCTACACGCTGAACCTTGGCCAGACGCAGAAAACTGAAGACTTTGATCCACGCCCAGCCGAGGTCGAATTCCCATTTCTTCACCGACAGCTTGGCCGAGTTCGGGTAGGTGTGATGGTTGTTGTGCAGTTCTTCGCCGCCGATCAGGATGCCCCAAGGCACCAGATTGGTTGCCGCGTCGCGGCATTCGAAGTTGCGATAACCGACCGCATGGCCCAGACCGTTGATGACGCCGGCGGCCCACACCGGGATCCACATCATCTGGATCGCCCAGATGGTGATGCCGATGGTGCCGAACAGCAGCAGGTCGATGACGCCCATGATTGCCACGCCCAGCAGCGGGTAACGGCTGTAGACGTTGCGCTCGATCCAGTCCTCGGGGCAGTTCTTGCCGTAGATGCGCAGGGTTTCCGGGTTCTGCGCTTCGGCGCGGTACAGCTCCGCGCCGGTACGCAATACCGTGGACAAACCCTTGATGACCGGGCTGTGCGGGTCATCTTCGGTTTCGCATTTGGCGTGGTGCTTGCGGTGGATGGCGGTCCACTCGCGGGTGTTCTGCGCCGTGGTCAGCCACAGCCAGAAACGGAAAAAGTGCTTCAGACCGGCATTCAGCTCCAGGGAGCGATGGGCCGAGTAGCGGTGCAGATAGACCGTGACGCCGACAATCGTCACGTGGGTCATCAGCAGGGTGACCGCGACCAGAGACCAGGCCGACAAGCCAAGAAAACCTTCGTACCACATAGGCTATAGGGCCCTCGATAAAGATAAAAACAGCCGATGCATTATCACTAAGCACACAGATAAAACCAGTCGCGCTTTCAGATAAGAGTTAGCTGGATGTTTCTTGACCTATAATCCCACTTTTTTGTAGGGACATGGACGGCCGAATGTCTGCCACTTATCGCGATGCCTTGCGTGCAGCGCTGCTCTATCTCGTACTCGCGGCGGTCTGGCTGCAAGGTACTGGTTATTTATTAAACAATTTCTTCGATAACTCGGTCCAACTCGCACGATGGCAACTGATCAACGGTTATGTCTTCGCGGCGGTCAGTGCCGGTCTGATTTTTCTGGCGCGGGCGCGGTTGTATGAGTGTCTCGGGATAGGTGCGAGGTTGCGTGAACGTCACGCTGATCGTGAGCGCTTGCGGCAAGCAGCGGCTGTGTTCGACTGCACTCGCGAAGGCGTGTTGGTCACCAACCATCAGGGGCTGATCGTGCACGTCAATCGTGCGTTCATCGAGATCACCGGTTATCTGCGCGAAGAAGTGCTCGGCCAACAACCCAGTCTGTTCAAGTCCGGCCATCATCCGCCGGGCTTCTATCAGGCGATGTTCGCTACGCTGGAATCGCAAGGCGAGTGGAGCGGCGAGATCTGGAACCGCCGCAAAAGCGGGGAGATTTATCCCCAATGGCAAACCATCCGCGTCATTCATGATGACCAGGGCCGGATCAGTCATTTCGTAGCGGTGTTTTCCGATATCAGTGCGATCAAGCATTCCGAGCATGAGCTTCAGCACCTTGCCCACCACGATCCGCTGACCGATCTGCCCAACCGTCTGTTATTCAGCGATCGTACCGAACAGGCCCTGGCGTCGGCGCAGGCCCACAAGCGCGGCTGTGCGCTGCTGTTGCTCGATCTGGATCACTTCAAGATGATCAACGACAGCCTCGGCCACAACGTTGGCGATCGTTTGCTCAAAGCGGTGGCGATCCGTTTGCAGGAGCTGTTTGGACCCGGCGTCACCGTGGCGCGACTGGGGGGGGACGAATTCGCGGTGTTGGCAGAAAGTTGTCCACAGCCCGGCCAGGCGGCGGCATTCGCTCAGCGTATTCTCGATGCCCTGAAGGAGCCGGTCGGTATCGACGGCGATGAGTTATTCATCAACGCCAGCGTCGGCATCAGCCTGTTCCCCAGCGATGCGCTGAGCGCCGACCAGTTGTTGCGCAACGCCGACGCGGCGCTGTTCAAGGCCAAGAGCAGCGGGCGCAACGGTTATGCCTTGTACACCGAAGAGCTCACCGCTCACGCCCAGCAACGGGTCGAAATTGCCTTCGAACTGCGCCGTGCGCTGGAGCAACAGGAGTTGCGGGTTTATTACCAACCGGTGCATGACCTTAAAACCGGTCGTCTGATCGGCGTTGAAGCCTTGGTGCGTTGGCAGCATCCGCTGCGGGGGCTGGTGTCGCCGGCCGAATTCATACCTATTGCCGAGCGCACCGGGTTGATCGTCGACATCGATGCCTGGGTGATGCAGCAGGCTTGCCGGCAGATGTGCCAGTGGCAGCAGGCCGGGAGGGAGCTGTCGTTTGTGGCGGTGAATGTGTCGTCGCGGTTGTTTGCCCGGCGCGAACTGTACCAACAGGTGGCGCAAGTGCTGCGCGAGACCGGGCTGGATCCGGCGTATCTGGAACTGGAAGTGACCGAAAGCGCGGTGATGGACGATCCGGAGGTGGCGCTGGAGCAAATGCATCGCTTGCGTGAATTGGGTGTTCGCCTGGCGATCGATGATTTCGGCACCGGCTATTCGTCGTTGCTGCGGCTCAAGCGCTTGCCGGTGCAAAAGCTCAAGATTGATCAGGGATTTGTCGCCGGTTTGCCGTGGGATGAGGATGACATAGCGATCGTCCGGGTGATCATCGCGCTGGCGCGGAGTATGGGCATGCAGGTGCATGCCGAAGGAATCGAGCAGGTTGAACAGGCGGCGTTTTTGCTGGAGCAGGAATGCGATCTCGGGCAGGGATATTGGTTTGGGCGGCCGGTGCCTGCGCTGGAAATAGATTGGGCGCGGGCCCCGTTAATTGCTTGAGGATCAAAAGATCGTCCGATCGGGATAGGACGATCTTTTTGCTTCTACAGCAAACCAGCCCATATCTGTATCTATAGTTTTTTCTGGTTATATAAACATTCTTAAATAGTCTTTTTAAGAATATCCGCGTCTCTCTTATATTGCTCCCACGCCGAACGCAGTGCCGCCCACTGCCAGGCATATTCCATTCAAAGGAGCAGCACCATGAGCGCATCCCTTCGCAGTGTTGACGGTCAGGACGAAACCACGATTTTGCGTGAAATCCAGAGCGCCCTGCGCGATCTGCGTTTCGGCGCGGTGGAGATCACTGTGCACAACGCTCAAGTGGTCCAGATCGAACGCAAAGAGAAATTCCGTTTGCAGCAGCCGGGCAACAAGCCGAGCTAAAAAGATCGTCCGATCGCGGCCCGAGCTTTCGGCAGCTCCTACAGGGGGCTGTGTGCAGGAGCTGGCGAAGGCGGCGATCTTTCAGCGGGACCCGATTCCAGCAGTACATAAGAAAAAGCCACCACCCAGAATTCCAGGAGCTTTCACCATGTCGTCGATTCGCCGTTACGCTTTGGCCGCCCTGGCCAGCGCTGTGTTTGCCGGTTCCGCGGTTGCCAAGGATTACGAACTGCTCAATGTGTCGTATGACCCGACGCGCGAGCTGTATCAGGACTACAACGCCGAATTCATCAAGTTCTGGCAGAAGGACCATGCCGGCGACACCGTGAAAATCCAGCAATCCCATGGTGGTTCGGGCAAGCAGGGCCGCGCCGTGATCGATGGCCTGCGTGCCGACGTCGTAACCCTGGCCCTGGCCGGTGACATCGACGAAATCGCCAAACTCGGCAAGACCCTGCCCGCCGACTGGCAGAAGCGTCTGCCGGAAGCGAGTACGCCGTACACCTCGACCATCGTGTTCCTGGTGCGTAAGGGCAACCCGAAAGGCATCAAGGACTGGGGCGATCTGGTCAAGAACGACGTCTCGGTGATCACCCCGAACCCGAAAACCTCCGGCGGTGCGCGCTGGAACTTCCTCGCGGCCTGGGCCTACGGCCTGAAAGCCAATGGCGGCAGCGAAGAAAAAGCTAAAGAGTACGTGCAGACCCTGTTCAAGCACGTGCCGATTCTCGACACCGGCGCTCGCGGCTCGACCATCACTTTCGTCAACAACGGTCAGGGTGACGTGTTGCTGGCCTGGGAAAACGAAGCGTTCCTGGCGCTGAAGGAAGACGGCGGCGCCGACAAGTTCGACATCGTCGTGCCTTCGTTGTCGATCCTGGCTGAACCACCGGTGGCCGTGGTCGACAAAAATGCCCAGAAGAAGGGCAACGAGCAGATCGCCGAAGCCTACCTCAAGCACCTGTACAGCCCTGCCGGTCAGGAAATCGCTGCGAAGAACTTCTATCGTCCACGTGACAAGGACGTGGCCGCCAAGTACGCCCAGCAGTTCCCGAAACTGGAACTGGTGACCATCGACAAAGACTTCGGCGGCTGGAAAACCGCGCAACCGAAATTCTTCAACGATGGTGGCGTGTTCGACCAGATTTATCAGGCGCAGTAATCTCACTCTAACCAGCCTGATGTTTGGGCACATGACATGTGGGAGCGAGCCTGCTCGAAGGCAGTGTTACAGGCGACAGGAATGTTGACTGATACTTCCTCTTCGCGAGCAGGCTCGCTCCCACATTGATGCGTTTTTAACCAGGGACTTTTATGTCGCGTCGTATCTCCCCCGTCATACCCGGCTTCGGGCTGACGCTGGGTTACACCTTGGTGTACCTCAGTCTGATTGTGCTTATCCCGCTGGCGGCGATGTTCGTCCACGCCTCGCAGCTCACCTGGGATCAGTTCTGGACGATCATTTCCGCCCCCCGCGTGCTGGCAGCCTTGAAGTTGAGTTTCGGCACCGCGCTGTGCGCTGCGATCATCAACGGCATCATCGGCACATTGCTGGCGTGGGTGCTGGTGCGCTACACCTTCCCCGGGCGCAAGGTGATCGACGCGATGATCGATCTGCCGTTCGCCCTACCAACGGCGGTAGCCGGTATTGCGCTGACCGCACTGTATGCGCCGGCCGGTCTGGTCGGGCAGTTCGCCGCAGACCTCGGTTTCAAAATCGCTTATACCCCGCTGGGCATCACCCTCGCGCTGACGTTTGTGACGCTGCCGTTCGTAGTGCGTACGGTGCAACCGGTGCTGGCCGACATTCCCCGTGAAGTCGAAGAAGCCGCAGCATGCCTCGGCGCGAAGCCATGGCAGGTGTTCCGCCACATCCTGGTGCCGGCATTGCTGCCCGCCTGGCTGACCGGTTTTGCCCTGGCCTTTGCCCGTGGTGTCGGCGAGTACGGTTCGGTGATTTTCATCGCCGGCAACATGCCGATGAAAACCGAGATCCTGCCGCTGCTGATCATGGTCAAACTCGACCAGTACGATTACACCGGCGCCACGGCCATCGGCGTACTGATGCTGGTGGTTTCCTTTGTCCTGTTGCTGCTGATCAACCTGCTGCAGCGGCGCATCGAAACCCCATAAGGAGGCGCGAACATGTCCCAATCGTCTATTGCGGCCGCTTCCTCGGCCAACGCTGCACGCCGTGGCAGTGCCACATCGCGCAGAATCCTGATTGGCCTTGGCTGGCTGATCTTTTTCCTGTTTCTGTTACTGCCGTTGTTCATTGTGGTGTCGCAAGGTTTGAAGAACGGCCTCGGCGCATTCTTCACCGCGATCTTTGAGCCGGATGCACTCTCGGCACTGAAGCTCACCGTGTTCGCCGTGCTGATTTCGGTACCGCTGAACCTGGTGTTCGGGGTCAGCGCCGCGTGGTGCGTGAGCAAGTACTCGTTCCGCGGCAAGAGCATGCTGGTGACGCTGATCGACCTGCCGTTCTCGGTATCGCCGGTGATCGCAGGTCTGGTCTATGTGTTGATGTTCGGCGCCCAGGGCTTCTTCGGGCCGTGGTTGCAGGATCACGACATTCAGATCGTTTTCGCCCTGCCGGGCATCGTGCTGGCGACGATTTTCGTCACCGTGCCATTTGTGGCTCGCGAGCTGATCCCGCTGATGCAGGAACAAGGCACTCAGGAAGAGGAAGCGGCACGTCTGCTCGGCGCCAATGGCTGGCAGATGTTCTGGCACGTCACCGTGCCCAACATCAAGTGGGGCCTGATTTATGGCGTGGTGCTGTGTACCGCGCGGGCCATGGGGGAGTTCGGTGCGGTGTCGGTGGTTTCCGGGCATATTCGCGGGGTGACCAACACCTTGCCGTTGCACGTCGAGATCCTCTACAACGAATACAACCACGTGGCCGCGTTCGCCGTGGCGAGCCTGTTGCTGATCCTGGCGCTCTTCATCCTGCTGCTCAAGCAGTGGAGCGAAAACCGTATCAACCGCCTGCGCGCCAGCGCCGCGGAGGAATAATTCATGTCGATCGAAGTGCGTAACGTCAGCAAGAATTTCAATGCGTTCAAGGCGCTGGACAACATCAGCCTGGACATCCACAGCGGTGAACTGGTAGCGCTGCTGGGCCCGTCGGGCTGCGGCAAAACCACCTTGCTGCGCATTATTGCCGGTCTGGAAACCCCGGATCAGGGCAACATCGTCTTCCACGGTGAAGACGTTTCCGGCCACGACGTGCGTGATCGCAACGTCGGTTTTGTGTTCCAGCACTACGCGCTGTTCCGCCACATGACCGTGTTCGACAACGTCGCCTTCGGCCTGCGCATGAAGCCGAAAAACCAGCGCCCGAACGAAAGCCAGATCGCGGCCAAGGTTCATGAGTTGTTGAACATGGTGCAACTGGATTGGCTGTCGGATCGCTACCCGGAGCAACTGTCCGGTGGTCAGCGCCAACGTATCGCCCTGGCCCGTGCCTTGGCGGTTGAGCCGAAAGTGCTGCTGCTCGACGAACCGTTCGGTGCCCTCGATGCCAAGGTGCGTAAAGAGCTGCGCCGCTGGCTGGCGCGTCTGCACGAAGACATCAACCTGACCTCGGTGTTCGTGACCCACGACCAGGAAGAAGCGATGGAAGTCGCCGACCGCATCGTGGTGATGAACAAGGGTGTGATCGAGCAGATCGGCTCGCCGGGTGATGTCTACGAAAACCCGGCCAGCGATTTCGTTTATCACTTCCTTGGTGATTCGAACCGCTTGCTGTTAAGCGACGACAATCACGTGCTGTTCCGTCCGCACGAAGTGTCGTTGTCCAGGCATGAGCTGGAAGATCACCATGCCGCCGAGGTGCGTGATATCCGGCCGCTGGGCGCGACCACGCGGGTGACGCTGAAGGTAGAGGGGCAGACTGATTTGATCGAGGCCGAGGTGGTGAAAGATCACGACAGCCTGATCGGTTTGGCCAAGGGTGAGACGTTGTTCTTCAAGCCGAAGGTCTGGCAGAAAGTCGCCAGCCTCTGACGCAAAAGACCTTGTAGGCGCTGCGATCCTTTGAGCTTGATTCTTGTAATCAGGACCACGGATCGCAGCGTGCCGTGGCGCCTGCGCGAATGATGTCATATGGCTATTGGTCTTAACTCAATTTGGTCTAACGGCTCCACCAACCGTGTCCCGTTCTTTGCCTAATCTCCATGCTGTGCCAGGAGGCGCGGTGAAGAGTCCATGACGGACCGGCGTATCTCCTGGACCCTGATGCCAAGGAGATAACGATGAGAACGGAAGTCCACCGGCCCGCGCCGTGGCTCGGTTGCGCGCTGTTCGGCGCAATGCTTAGTCCACTGGCCAACGCCGACCCCACGCTGTCAACGCAAATACCTTTCGATGTCACGGCGACCCCGCCGTTTTCCCTGACCAGCCTGCAACAAAACTTCGATGAAATGTCGTGGCAGACGTTTATCGCCTTGAACTGGCCGGCGCTGGATAACGGCGATCCGAACACCGGCACACCGATCGGCCAGCAGGACGGTGCGACGGTCTGGGAAAGCTGGAAAGAGAGCTATCAGATTTTCCTCGCCAAAGGGCAGACGCCCAATCCCTGGAACGCACCGGCGACTATTCCGAAAGCCTGCGAGGGCCTCGGTTCCGGGCGTTTGCTGCAACAGATGGGCAAGGTGCCGGATGTGCTCGATGAGTTTATCCAGCCGTTTCAGAGCGGGCCGCTGGTGGATCAGAGCGGGGTTTATACGCGTAACGAAATCGTGGTCAACCAGCCGATGTTCAACGACATCGTCAACAACGGTCTGTACAGCATTCAGGGCCAGCAGGCATTTTTTGCGGCCGACCCGAAGAATACGGTGGCGTTCAGTTGCGGCAACAATGACACCAGTCAGGTTGGTTCGCTGATGGTCAAGGCGTCGTGGAAAGTGCTCGACGGCAATGATCAACGGGAGAAATTCCACACCGTCGATGCGCTGGTATACACGCCGGGCAACAGCGACCCGAGCAAAGGCCCCGTGGTGCCAGAGTCATGCAAGGCCGAACCGGTGGGGTTGGTGGGCTTGCACATCGTGCACAAGACCAGCAGTGCGCCGCAGTGGGTCTGGTCGACGTTTGAACACGTCGATAACGTGCCGGAGCAATCCACACCCGTGGCCGAGCGAAAAGGTCCGTATCTGTTCTACAACGCCAACAGCCAGGCGGAAATCAACCAGCCACCGCCACGGCCATGGAATCCGGCAATCAAGGCCACGCCTTCGCAGATCGTTCGCGAGACCTCGCTGACGCCGGCGACCCGAACCCTCAACAGCACCTATCAGACGCTGCTGCGTACGGTGAACCCGAAGAGTGTGTGGGCCAACTATGAGTTGATCAGTACGCAGTGGCCGACCCTGACGCCGCAGCCACCGTGCCAGATCTCGAAAACCGAACCTTTGGGCCGTCCGGCGCCTTCGTTCCTCGCCAACGCTACGCTGGAAACCTACATCCAGGGCACCGTGCCACAAGCGTCCTCCAGTTGCATTGCTTGCCACGGTAACGCCGCCACCCATGTCACCGAGTCGCCGCGCACCAGTTTCGCGGACTTCACTTACTTGCTCGAACGCGCACAATCGACTGGCGCGACAAGGAGTCAGCCATGAGCATCGATCTGGACAACTTCGCCGGTCTGTCTTCGGCCCTGACCGGTATCCCACTAACGTTCATCGCTCCCTCCGTGGACCCGATCGACCTGCCAACGCAGTTCCTGACCTTCATCGGGCCGCGCATCACCCCTGCGGTAATGCAGGCGTTACTGAAACAATACGCGACGTTGCTGGCGGATAAAGTGCCGCCGGACCAGATCGCCCAAGCGGTGTTGATGAACGGCACGCAACCGGCTACCACGCAAACGGCGCAAGCCGCCCGGTCGATCATGAAACTCTGGCTGTTGGGCGTCTGGTATCAGCCGTACACCGTCGGCAGCAACAAGGCGGGGGATCAGATGGTGGTCTCCGATCAGGCCTACACCCAGAGCTGGGCATGGAGAATTGCCCAGGCGCACCCCATGGGTTACAGCGAGTCCTTCTTCGGTTACTGGAACGAAGTGCCGCCCAGCCTTGAAGACTTCACCGGGGTGCCTGCAAGCGGACAACAAGGAGCGTCGTCATGAGTACCGAACAAGCAGATGTGGTGATCGTCGGCGCCGGTCTGGCGGGCAGTATCATCGCCTATCAGTTGGGACTGGCCGGAGTGAAAGTATTGGTGCTGGAGTCCGGGCCGGAGATTCCGGCCAACCGAAATCAGTACCTTGAACGCTTCTATACCGCGACCTTGAAGACTCCCGAATCGCCGTATCCACCGGTCAGCACGCTGGACACACCGCGCAATCCGGCCGAGCAGAATGCGCCGCGTGCAACCATCGCCGACCTGATTCTGGGGTGGGACAATCCTGCCGTCAGCTACCTGGTGCAAAAGGGGCCACTGGCGTTTACCAGCACTTACGAACGGGTCGGCGGCGGCACCACCTGGCACTGGGTCGCGACCTGCCTGCGCATGGTGCCCAACGACTTCCGCCTGAAATCGCTGTACGGCGTCGGTGTCGACTGGCCGATCAGCTACAACGATCTGCAAAGCGCTTACTGTCGTGCCGAAGCGGAAATTGGCGTGGCGGCCAATGTGGCGGACCAGGCGTATCTGGGCATGACCTTCCCGGACGGCTATCAATTCCCGATGACCAGCATTCCGCTATCACTGGTCGATGGCAGTTTTGTCGCGGCGGTTCAGGGTCAATCGTTCGACGGCCTGCCACTGGTGGTCAGCCCGACACCAGCTGGGCGCAACTCGCAGCCCTATGCGGGTCGTCGTGTGTGCGCCGGCAACACCAACTGCACACCGATTTGCCCGATCCAGGCCAAGTACGACGCCACGGTGACCATGAACAACGCGCTGAATACCGGCAATGTGCGGGTGCTCTACAAAACCGTGGCAAGCAAAGTCACGGTGGCGGCGGACAAGTCCATCAGCGGCATCGAGTTTATCCAGTATCAACTGGGCGACGGCCCGCCGACCGGCACGGGCGTTGCGGTCGGCCAGCGTTATGTGATCGCGGCCCATGCCATTGAGACGCCGAAGCTGTTGCTCAATTCCACCAGCCCCGCGTGGCCCAAAGGCGTGGCCAACAGCAGCGGTCAGGTCGGACGCAGCCTGGCGGACCATCCGATCTATCTGGCCTGGGGCCTGATGCCGGAAGGTAAAGCGGTGTTCCCTTATCGCGGACCGGTTTCCACCGCAGGCATTGAAAGCCTGCGCGACGGTGCCTTTCGCAGTCAGCGTGCTGCGTGGCGGATCGAGATTGGCAACGAAGGCTTCAACTGGCCGGTGGGCGATCCCTACGTCACAGTTGCCGATCTGATCGATGGCACCAACGGCAGCGCCACCAATCCATTGCCACCGGCCGAGGGCCCGCAGCAAGTGTTGTATGGGACGGCACTGGTGCAGAAACTCAACGACTTGCTGACTCGTCAGTTCCGCATCGGTTTTCTTGTAGAACAGGTCGAGGACGATCCGGATAACGCCAATTGCTACATCGTGCCGTCAACGCAGTACAAGGATCGCTTGGGCATCCCGCGGCCAGAAATTCACTACGACTTGTCCAATTACACCAAGGAGGGTTTCCGCCAGGCGAAAATCCTCGCCACGCACATCATCACCGAGCTGCTCGGCGCCACCGAGTTGACCAAGCCGTTGCCGCCCGGAAAATTCAACTACAAGGACGTGGATTACAGCTTCCAGGGCGCCGGCCACCTGATGGGCACTTACCGCATGGGCGATAACCCGTTGAAATCGGTGGTCGACAAGGATCAGCGCAGTTGGGACCACAAAAACCTGTTCCTGGTGGGCGACGGTGTGTTCCCCAGCACCGGCACTTCAAACCCGAGCCTGACCATTGCGGCGTTGTCGATTCAGGCCGGCGACACCCTGGCCAATGACCTGAAAACCGCCATGGTGCAGGTTCAAGCCAATCAGCCCTGGCAGGGCACGGGCGTGCAGATCAACGGGCCGAGTCCGCGCCTGGTGCGGTATCTCAGTGGTCACTGGTTCGCCAGCCCGGCGGGCGGCATGGTTGACGGCAATGGTAGCGCGGGCCTGACCGCCAAACCCGGCTACACCTTGCCGGGCGCCAATGAGGGGGCGTTGATCGGTCGGATCAGCAGTACGGGGGCGCCGTTTCTGATCGGTGATCTGGCGCAGATTCCGGCGGGGCAGCAAGGCGAATTGCAGCTGTGCATCAACGACGATCTGGAGGGTCGCTATGGCGTCGGGCTTGCAGACAATCAGGGTGCGTTGACGGTGCAGGTGACGTTCGGCACATTGTGAAACAGGCCAAGCGAGGAGCGCAGTCGCGCACCTCGCTTGGTTTTTTTAATGGGCGGTTTTGTGTGTGCGCAGGGTCACCGGACCGCAGCGCTGTTCAATCGAGTGCTTCAATTCCTGCCGCATCCCGAGCATGAACGCCAGCTCCACCACGACAAACAGCGGCCCGACGATCAAACCGCTGACATCATCGACAAACGCCGGTTTGCGTCCCTCGTAGTGATGCCCGACAAACTGGATCACCCAGCCGATCACAAACATCGCCAGACCGCTGCTCAGCCAGACCATGGTGCTCTGCTGCGCCAGGACATGCCCGGCCCAGACTGATAACCCCATCAGCACCGTCATCAGTACGCCGAGTTTCACCTCCAGGCGCAGGTAAAACCACGCCGAGGCCAGCGCTACCACCACGGCTGGAGATATCCACAAGCCGCCCAGCGACCATTCCGGACGCGACAACAAAACCGCCACTGCCACCACGATCAGCGGAATGCCGATAAAGTGGCTGGCGATGTTGCGCGGGTCGCGGTGGTAGGCGGCGTATTGACTCAGATGATCGACGAGGCTTTTCATTGTTGTTCCTCCTGTAGGGTGATCGCAGCATGCCCGGGGTTCAGGGTTCGTTCTGTCAGGCAGGCGACAATTAGGAGTGATCATGGATAAGCGTTCACGGCTGCTGACCGGGCAGTGGTTCAGTCATTTGCCTGCGTCCTTTCAGGATAGTCTGCTGGCGGCTGCGCGGGAGCGGCGGCTGACGGCGGGGCAGCGGCTGTTTCAGCGTGGCGATCCGCCGTGTGGTCTGTACGCGGTGCTCGATGGCGCCGTGCGCATCGGCGCGGTGAGCGAGCAAGGCAAGGAGGCGTTACTGAGTCTGGTCGAGGCGCCGCACTGGTTTGGTGAAATCAGCCTGTTCGACGGTCAGCCGCGTACCCATGACGCCTATGCCGTGGGGCCGTGTACGCTGCTGAATATCCCGCAGGCCACGTTGCTGAAACTGCTTGATGAGCACCCGGTGTACTGGCGGCATCTGGCGCTGTTGATGAGCCACAAGCTGCGCCTGACTTTCATTAATCTCGAACAGCTCAGCCTGCTGCCAGCCCCGGCGCGACTGGCTCATCGCTTGCTGATGATTGCCGAGGGCTACGGCGAAATCGACGCGCCCCGCCGGTTGCTGCAACTGCCGCAGGAGCAGTTGGCATCGATGCTTTCGTTATCCCGACAGACCACCAATCAGATCCTCAAGGACTTGCAGGGGCAGGGGATTATTGGCTTGGGGTATGGCGAGATCGAGATCCTTGATGCGGTGCGGTTGCGAGCGCTGGCCACGATTTAGCGAACACCTGAAATCCTGCGTGGGAGCGAGCCTGCTCGCGAAAGCGGTGGGTCATTCACCAGTCGTTTTGACTGACCCGACGCCTTCGCGAGCAGGCTCGCTCCCACATTTTTGATCCGTGTTGATTTCAGGAACCGCGATAGGTCGAGAAGCCGTACGGGCTCAGCAGGAGCGGGATGTGGTAATGCTGATCGGTCTGCTTCACTTCGAAAATCACCGGAATTTCCGGAAAGAACGTGTCGTGTTTGGTCTTCTTGAAGTACTCGCCAGTCTTGAACACCACCCGGTATTCGCCCGCTTCAAATGGCTGTTTGGCCGGGAACAGTTCGGCAATGCGCCCCTGCTCATTGGTGGTGCCTTCGGCCAATGGCTGCCAGTTCTGGCCAACGTGTTTTTCCAGGGTCACGTTGACGCCCGGCGAGGGCAGGCCGTTTTCCAGGTTGAGTACGTGCACGCTGAGCGGATTGCCAGCGGCGAGTGCCAGGCTGGAAAACGCGCTGAGGCCCAGCGCAGCGAAGGTCATGCGCAAAGTCGTCATGGTGAATCTCCTTATCAGGAACGGGTGATGGACAGGCCAGCTTTGTCAGCGGCCCGGGTTGCACAGTTTTCGTCTTGCTCACCGCCGCCGGATCCAGCCACGCCCATGGCGCCAACCAGCTCATCGCCTGCGAACAATGGAATGCCGCCGCCAAGCAACAGCAATTCGTCGAGGGTGTTGAGGTTGGCGGTTTCCGGGTTGCTGCGGGCGCGCTCGGCGAACAGGCGCGTTGGGGTTTTTGTCGACAACGCGGTGTAGGCCTTGCGCTGGCTGGCAGCGGTGTTGTGCGGGCCTACACCGTCGCCGCGCAGGGTCACCAGCAAGTTACCGCCCCGATCGAGTACCGACACCGTGCCGGTGCAGCTGCTCATTGCCGTGTCGGCCAGCAGGCGCGCAGTTTTCAGGTCGAGGTCGGCGTGGCGTGGCAGTTCAGGGCTGGCGAAAACGCTGGCGCTGAGGCCGATGGCCAGGCTCGCAACGAGGTATTTGACGTTCATAAACAGGCTCCGGAAGCGAAGGCCACCACCTTAGTCGCCGGACTTCGTCAGAACGCCGTCAGTCGGATTACAAGTTTGTAATGGGCAACGAGGCCGAAGGCGCCTAGCCTGTGCGTCTGAATAATCGAGGTGTGCCATGCGTTTGCTGGTCGTAGAAGATGAAGCAAAAACCGCCAATTTCCTCGCCAAGGGGCTGGGCGAGTCGGGATTTGCCGTGGATGTGGCGCTCAATGGCCTCGACGGGCGCTATTTCATCGAGCAGCAGGAATACGACCTGATCATCCTCGACGTGATGCTGCCGGGCCTCAACGGCTGGCAATTGCTGCAACTGATCCGCCAGCGCGGCGCCACGCCGGTGCTGTTCCTCACCGCCAAGGACGCCATTGAAGATCGCGTGCGCGGTCTCGAACTCGGCGCCGACGACTACTTGCTCAAGCCCTTCGCCTTCGCCGAACTGCTCGCGCGCGTACGCACCCTGCTACGTCGCGGACCAATGCGCGAAGCCGAGTCGTACAGCATTGCCGATCTGGAGATTGACGTTTTGCGCCGTCGCGTCAGTCGCGGCGGTCAGCGCATTGCCCTGACCAACAAGGAATTCGCGTTGTTGCAATTGCTCGCCAGCCGCCAGGGCGAAGTGCTGTCGCGCACACTGATTGCCTCACAGGTGTGGAACCTGAATTTCGACAGCGACACCAATATGGTCGAAGTCGCGGTAAGGCGTTTGCGCTCGAAAGTCGATGATCCGTTTATGCCGAAACTGATCCACACCGTGCGCGGCGTCGGGTATCAACTGGAAGCGCCCGACGATGCGCTCTAGGTCGATTGCCTGGCGCCTGGCGCTGGCGTTCGCGATGGTCTGCGCTTTGGTATTGAGCGCGATTGGCGTGTTTCTCTACCGCTCCCTCGCCGCTGAAATCGCCTACCGTGATGACCTGGCGTTGCTTGGGCGACTGGAACAGGTGCGTGCTCTGCTCGCCGACAGCGACAGCCTCGATGCGTTGCAGGCTCGGCCGCGGCTGTATCAGAACATGCTCGGTAATCTCGACAGTTTGCTGCTGGTGCGCCGCGCGGATGGATCAAATGTGATCGCGATCAACCCGCGCCAGCGAACGCTTCCAGCGCTGAACTCAATCGCGCGCGATCAGCCGCCGCAACGTCGCGACGTGATGACCTGGCAGGCGCCCGACGGCGCCGAAGTGGCGCTGCTGTCCGGCGAAGCTCAGGGGCCGAACGGCGAATCGCTAACCGTGATTGCCGGGAAAGTACTAAGCGAACGCGAGCAGATGCTCGCCAGCTACCGGATGCGGCTGTACGTCGCGATCGGGCTGGGTGCGTTACTGGCGTTTGCGTTGGGGCTGGTGCTGCTGCGCCGTGGCCTGCAACCTTTACGGCAATTGAGCGAAGCGGTGCGCGGTATTGACCTGCGCAGCCTTGATCAGCGTCTGCCTGCCGTTGGCACGCCGGCGGAACTGCTTGAGCCGGTAAACGCGCTGAACGCCATGCTTGTGCGGCTGGAGGACAGCTTCCAGCGCCTGTCGCAGTTCTCCGCCGACCTCGCTCACGAAATTCGCACCCCGCTGCATACCTTGCTCGCCAGTAATGGCCAGGCGCTGAATCACTCGCGCAGCACGGCGGAGTATCAGGAATTGCTGGCCTCGAACATGGAAGAGTTCGAACGGCTCAAACGTATGGCGGAAAACCTGATGTTTCTTGCCCGGGCCGAACAGGCGGAGCGTGCGCTCGACTTGCGCACGCTGGATCTGGCTGACATCGGCAATGAGCTGTGTGACTACTTCGAAGCCCTGGCCGACGATCGTGGGATTCACTTGAGAAACACGTTCAGTGGGCAATTGTTTGCCGACCAGCAACTGCTGCAGCGCGCCCTCGGCAACCTGCTGGCCAACGCGGTGCGCCACGCTGACGTCGGCTCGGTCATCAGCTTGCGCCAGCGCGATGAGCCGGGCATGTGCTGGTTGCAGGTGAACAACTATGGCCCGGCCATCGCGCCTGAACATCTGGGCAAACTGTTCGATCGCTTCTACCGCGTCGACCCCGCCCGCGCTGAACCGGGTGATTCCGGCGGGTTAGGTCTGGCGATCGTGCAGTCGATCATGCAACTGCATGGTGGGCAGGTGCGGGTGAGCAGTGATGCGACGGGGACTGTGTTTGAGCTTGGGTTTGTGGTGAATTAGACGGCCTCTTCGCGAGCAGGCTCGCTCCCACATTTGGAATGCGGTTCTCTGTGGGAGCGAGCCTGCTCGCGAAGGGGCCGGAACCGACGATTCAACGCTCGGGTCGCTCAGCGCAACTGATCGCGAAACTGCCCCGGCGTCATCCCCGTCCAGCGCTTGAACGCGCGGCTGAAGCTGCTGGTGTCGGCAAACCCCAGCAAATAACTGACCTCACTCAACGAACACTGCGGATCGCGCAGGTGCAGCAGCGCGAGGTTTTCGCGGCTTTCGTTGAGCAGCGTGTCGAAGCGACAACCCTCATCCGCCAGATGCCGTTGCAGGCTGCGCAAGCTCAAGTGCAGAGCCTGGGCGATGCGTTCGGCGCTGGGCTCCCCTTCGGGCAGTTGTTCTTCGATGGCGTCGCGCACCTTGCGCTCCCAGGTCAGTGGTTTGAGCTGGGCCATGGTGCGCTTGAGTACAGCTTCGTTGTGTTCCGCCAGTTCGGGGTTGGCGTCGTCGAGGTGGCTGTCGAAGTCGTTGAGGGCGAACTCCAGGCGATCTTCGGCCGAGGCGAAATGCACCGGGGCACGGAAGACTTTGTGCCATTGATGGACATCGAGCGGTTCCGGGCGACGCAGGTAAACGGCCAGCGGCGCGTAGTTGCGGCCAAGGCGATTGCGGCAGGTGCGCACGTAGATCGCGGCGAAGGCATCAATGGCTTCGAAGGCTGGCGCGGGATTGCCTGCGGGAATTTTCAGACGGAACAGATAGCGATCGTTGGTGCGGCTCAGATCCAGTTCCAGCGCATCGCTGACCACCGGGTGATAGCGCGCGATACGCTCGAACACTTCGCGCAAACTGCCACTGGCCACCAGCGCGTATCCGAGCGCGTGGAACGTGGTCGGGCTGACAAAACGCGACACCCGCAGACCGATTGCCGGGTCGCCGCTGACCTGCACAGCTAACTGCCACAGGCGCGTGGTGGCGGACAGGGGATAGCGCGCGTTGGGGTCGTCCATCAGTTGCGGATCGAGCCCGGCCTGTTGGCACAGGTCAGTACTGTCCAGCCCCAGCGCGTCGAGTTGCTTGCGCAGGGCACGGGTCCAACTGGCGAGGGAGGTCGGTTCCTTCATGCTGATTGGCGCTTCCGGTCAACAGGTTGGCGTTCTCGGCTACCGTCATTGCAAACATCACGACGCAAGATACGAACATCTTAAACCCGAGGATGGAAGCATGGACGGTACTTCTGCAAGCCCCCAGCGACACAATGCGGCGCAGCGATCAGCGCATATTCGCGAAGTGGTGCTGGCCAAAGGCATGGAATTGCGCGAGCGCTACCCGATTCTCAAGCATCAGGATGCGCTTGGCGCGGGGATTTTGGCATTTGCCCTGGCCGGGATGATCGGCTCGGCGGCGCTGTACATCACTGGCCACATGGCCTGGTGGGTGTGCCTGCTGCTCAATGCATTTTTTGCCTCGCTCACCCATGAGCTTGAGCACGACCTGATCCACAGCATGTATTTCCGCAAGCAACGCGTGCCGCATAACCTGATGATGGGCCTGGTGTGGCTGGCGCGGCCGAGCACGATCAATCCGTGGATTCGCCGGCATCTGCATCTCAATCACCACAAGGTGTCCGGCACTGAAACCGACATGGAAGAGCGCGCAATCACTAACGGCGAACCGTGGGGTTTTGCGCGTCTGCTGATGGTCGGCGACAACATGATGTCGGCTTTCATCCGTTTGCTTCGGGCGCCCACCTGGGCGCACAAGTGGAGCATTCTCAAGAGGGTGTTCAAGGTTTACGCGCCGCTGGCGCTGGTGCATTGGGGCGCGTGGTATGTGTTTTTAGGCTTCCACGCAGCCAATGGCATCGCCTACCTGATGGGCTCGCCGATTGAATGGTCGGCGACCACGTTGTCGGTGATGCAGGTAATCGATATCGCCGCCGTGGTGATCATCGGCCCGAACGTGTTGCGCACTTTTTGCCTGCATTTCATCAGTTCGAACATGCATTACTACGGTGATGTCGAGTTGGGCAATGTGCTGCAACAGTGTCAGGTGCTGAATCCGTGGTGGTTGTGGCCGTTGCAGGCGTTCTGCTTCAACTTTGGCAGCAGTCACGGGATTCATCATTTTGTGGTCAAGGAGCCGTTTTATATTCGTCAGCTGACCGTGCCAGTGGCGCATAAGGTGATGCGTGAGATGGGCGTGCGGTTCAATGATTTCGGCACGTTTGGGCGGGCGAACCGGTTTGTTCGCAAGAATGAACTGGTGCAGGAAGAGGTGCGTACTGCCCGGGCTTGATAGGTGAGTTCAGGTCCTCATCGCTGGCAAGCCAGCTCCCACAGGTTTTTGTGTCGTCCATAATATTTATGAACGACATCGCTCCTTGTGGGAGCTGGCTTGCCAGCGATAGCGATATCTCAGGCAACCTCAATCCGGCTGAAACGGCGAAGCACTCAAAATCACCCCGGTCTCCTCGACATACTGCTGCCAATGCCCGATCAAGGTGCTGAGCTTGTCAGGCTGACTCAACGCCAGATCATGAATTTCTCCCGGATCATTGGCCAGATCATAAAGCTGCCACGTCGCCGGCCCCACCGGCCCGGGGATCCACACCGCTTTCCACGAACCCTGGCGAATCGCCCGGCGCCCGAACAACTCCCAACCCGTTACCGTGTGCTCGTCATGCACCTGCGCCGTCTCGCCAGACAAAAAGCCCAGCCATGATTTACCGCGCAACGGCGCCACCGGTTTGCCGTGCCACTGCTTGCCCGGATGACGCACGCCGGCCAGATCAAGAATTGTCGGGGTGATGTCCATCACCGTGCCGAAACCGTGACTGATCTGCCCTTTGAGCGAGAGTTGCGGATAGTGCAGCAGCGCCGGCACGCGAATCCCGCCTTCGGTGGTGAACGCCTTGAACAACCGCGATGGCGCTGTCGCCACCTGCGCCCAGTTCGGCCCGTACCAGACGTAGGAGTTGGCCCGGCCGATGTTGTCGAGGCTGTTGTCGTAGTGCTGGCTCAAATACGTCACCAGCTCCGGACCAAATTTCGGGAACGCTTCAAGCAGCGCGCCCTCGGCTCCGTTGTCGGACATGAACAGGATGAAGGTGTTATCCAGTTGGCCTTGCTGGCGCAAGTAATCGACGACCCGACCGATGTTCCAGTCCATGCGCTCGACCATCGCTGCGTAGACTTCCATCGCCCGCGCGGAAATCTGCTTTTGCTCAGGGCTCAGTGCATCCCATTGCGCGGTCAGCTGGACCAGCGGGTGGGGTTCGACGTCCGCTTCGATCAGCCCCAGTGCCTTGAGTTTTTCCAGTCGTTCGAGTCGCAAGACTTCCGGGCCTGCATCGTAGCGGCCACGGTATTTTTCAACGATGTCGGCCGGTGCCTGCAACGGCCAGTGCGGTGCGGAAAACGGCAGATAAGCGAAGAACGGCCGGGTCTGGTCGCGCTCCTTCAGGTACTGCAGCAGCTTGTCGCCGAAGGCGTCGGACGAGTAGAAATCCTTTGGCAATTCGTCGATGAACGTGTCGTCCTCGATGTACAGCGCCGGCGTGGATTTCAGCAGGCCGGGGGTTTGCTCATCGTAAGTCGGCTCGAAACCGTAATGGTTGGCCGCGCCTGGCAGCAGCGAGAACGAGCGCTCGAAACCCCGTGCATGAGGCGCCAGTTCGGCGGTCAGGCCGAGGTGCCATTTGCCGCTCATCAACGTCTGATATCCGGCCTCGCGCAGCAGCTCGGGGAGGGCCACGACGCGGTCATTCAGATAACCCTCGTAACCCGGCTTGCCGATCAGCTCCGGCGTCAGCGTTTCGGCCATGGTGCCGATGCCGGCAATGTGATGATCGGTGCCGGTCAGCAGCATCGAGCGGGTCGGCGAGCACGTCGGTGCGGTGTGAAAATCGGTCAGGCGCAGGCCGTTGCTGGCCAGTGCATCGAGGTGCGGCGTGGCGATTTCGCCGCCGAAGGCACCGATGTCGGAGAAGCCGAGATCGTCGGCCAGGATCACCAGAAAATTGGGGCGTTGCGGCATCGAAAGCTCCTCTCAGCAGGCAATGAACGACAGCGGCAGATCGCGGATCTGCACCGGTACGCTCGGTTGGTAATGGTCGTCACTGGTCAGTTCGTGCAGCAGTTCTTCACGCAACTGATGGAAGTCGAAACTGCTGCGCTGACGCGGATGCGCCAGGGCAATGTCGACCACTTGCTTGATGCGCCCCGGACGCGGCTCCATCACCACCACGCGGTCGGCCAGAAAAATCGCTTCTTCGACATCGTGGGTGACAAGGATCGTGGTGATTTTCGCGCGGGCACGGATCGCCAACAGCTCGTCCTGCATCTGCTGACGGGTCAGCGCATCGAGCGCACCGAAAGGCTCGTCGAGCAGCAGAATCCGCGGGCTGGCGACCAGGCCGCGAGCGATTGCCACCCGTTGCGCCATGCCGCCGGAGAGCTGGTGAGGATAGGCGCGGGTGAAATCGCGCAGGCCGACCAGATCAATGAAGTCGTTGATGCGTTGTTGCTTGTCTGCGGCGCTCAGCGGCTCATTGACCAGGCCGAGGCCGATGTTGTCGGCCACGGTCAGCCATGGAAACAAGCGGTGCTCCTGAAAGACGATGCCGCGCTCGCCACCGATGCCGCTGACGGCCTTGCCATCCACGCGGATCTGCCCGCGAAACTGCGTATCGAGGCCTACCAGCAAGCGCAACAGCGTGGATTTGCCACAGCCGCTGGAGCCGACGATGGCGACGAATTCACCCTCGGCGATGTCCAGGTTGAATTCGCGAATCGCCTCCAGTTCGAAACCGTCGACGTCGAAGGATTTGCCTACGTGGTTGAAGCTGACAATCGGTGCGTTCATGCGTGTCTCCAGCGGGTAGCGCGGATTTCCAGGCGTTGGCCAATAAGGTTGAGCAGGGCGCCGGTCAAACCGACGAGGAGCATGCCGGCCATGATCAGGTCCATGCGCAGCAGTTGTTGCGCGCCGATCATCTGGCTGCCGATGCCGCCGTTGGACGGCATGAAATATTCGGCGCCGATGGTGCCGAGCCAGGCGTAGATCAGGCTCAGGCGAAGCCCGGCGAAGATCCCCGGTGCGGCACCCGGCAGCACCAGTCGGCGCAAGCGCTGGCCGAGGCTCAGGCGCAGCACTTGCGCGGCTTCGTTGAGTTGCGGCGAGAGGTTGGCGACGCTGCGCTGCGTGGCGATAAACAGTGGAAAGAACGCGGCGAGGGCGACGAATACCCACTTGGCCAATTCGCCCAGACCGAACCACGCGGTGAGCAGCGGCACCCAGGCGAAAATCGCGATCTGGCGGAGCGCCGCAAGCGTCGGGCCGAGCAGGCGTTCGCTGAGGTGCGACAGCCCCAACAGCAGGCCGAGGGCGAAGCCAATTCCGCCGCCCAGCAGCAAACCACCAAGGGTGCGCCCAAGGCTCAGGGCCATGCCGGTGATCAGCGTTCCGTCGAGCAAGCCGTCCCACGTGGTGTTGAGCACGGCCAGCGGGCTCACCAGAATATTGGCGTCGACCCACTGCTGATCGCTCGCCAATTGCCACAGCACGAACAAGCCCAGCGGCAGCAACCACGGTTGCAGGCGCTGCCAGCCGTCATAGCGCGGGCCGCGACGAATTTCAGCGGTGGCCGGGTGCGGCCAGTGCACCAGTTTTTTATCCAGCAGCCCGATGCCGCGATCCATCGTGACGCCGATCAGACCGATGACCACGATGCAGACGAAAACGATGTCGAGCATGAACAGCTGCCGTGCCCAGACCATCAGGTAACCGATGCCTTCGCTGGAGGCGAGCAGTTCGACGGCCAGCAGCGACGTCCAGCCGGCGGCCAGCGCCAGACGTACACCGGCCATGAATGCGGGGAGGGTGGCAGGCAACACCAGACGACGAATCAGCAAATGCGACGGCAGGCGCAGTACGGCCGCTGCTTCACGCAGTTTCGGTTGCGCATCGCGTACGCCAACCAGTGTGTGCAAGGTCACCGGAACCACAATGGCTTTGATCAGCACCACCAGTTTCAACACTTCGCCGATACCGAAAAACACCATGAACAGCGGAATCCACGCCAGCGTCGGTACTTGCGCGAGGCCGGCGAAGGTCGGGAAGATCAAGCGTTCGAGGCGGCGACTGAAACCCAGTGCCGCCCCCAGAATCGCCCCGGCGCTGATCCCTGCCAGTAATCCCCAGAACAACCGTTGCAGGCTGATCCACAAGTGGCTCCACAACTCGCCATGAGACAGTTCGACTGCGCTGTTCCACACCAGTGACGGCGCCGGCAGGATCTGTTCGCTCATCCAGTGATTGCGCGCGGCCAGCCACCACAGGGTGAAGAGGCTAAGTGGCAGTAACCACGGCAACAGGCGTTGCTGCAGGCTTGGCCAAGGGCGCCGACTTTTTAGCGGCGGTGCGGGCAGCGGCAAGCTCAGCAGGGATTGACGGGCCATGGGTGACCTCCGTTGTCGGGTTGCATGGCTGACCGCTTTGCTTTTGTGGGAGTGGGCTTGCTCACGAAGGCGTGGTATCAGTCGCCGAATGTGTTGGCTGACAGGACGCCTTCGCGAGCAAGCCCGCTCCCACATTAGGGTTAGCGGTGTATGCAAAATTGATCTAATAAAATTCAAATTAATTCTATTGGGAGATAAGCAAGACCATTTAAGGCCTCCAGCGCGACGCGCATCCAATGCATTCGAAGAATATTTTCGATGCTGTTAATGCATACGCCGCTGTAAGCCCCATGGTTTCTTGCTTAGCTCCAAAAGCTATAAAAATGTGAATTTATAGTATTTAAGCGCAGGTGCTCCTTCGGCCTACTTTCGGCTCCTCAACGCCCGTCGTGATCAGGAGCTGCACCCATGAACCTTCCCTTCAAACGCGTTTTCAGTTTGTTCGCCGCCCCGGCTCTGGCGGGCTTGTTGGCCTTCACCGTCCATGCCGACGAACTCAAGGAAATCCGCATCGCCGTGCCCGACCTGAGCGCCGGCACCCAGCACAGCGGCGGGGGCGTGGTCGACGTATTGCGCGATCAGCAGATCTTCGAAAAGGCCTTCGCCGAACAGGACATCAAGGTTCAGTGGAGTTTCTTCAAAGGGGCCGGGCCGGTGATCAACGAGGCGTTCGCCAATGGTCAGGTCGATCTGGCGTATCTGGGTGATCTGGCGGCGATCATCGGCAAGTCCAACGGCCTCGATACGCGGCTGCTCAGCGCCAGTGCCCGCGGGGTGAAGCAGTACCTGGGCGTCGTGCCGGGCTCGGGGATCAAGACTTTGCAGGACCTCAAAGGCAAGCGCGTGGCGATCTTTCGCGGCACCGCAACGCAGCTGTCGTTCGATGCGGCGTTGGCCAGTCAGGGCTTGAGCGAGAAGGATCTGAAGGTGATCAACCTCGACTTCACCGGCGCGACTGCCGCACTGGCGGCCAGGCAGATCGATGCGTCGTGGGGTAGCTCCGGCCTGGCCGCGTTGCAGACCAAGGGCTTGGCCGAATTGCCGCTGAACACCAAGGATCTGGGCGGTGCTGGCAGCGTGCAGTCGGTTCTGGTGGGCAGCGGCAAGTTTGTCGATGCGCATCCGGAGGCCGTGAGCAAACTGCTCAAGGCGCAAGAGCAGGCCGTGGAATGGCTGACCCAGGACAGCAACAAGGCTGCGTACGTGCAGTTGGTCTCGGGACTGGCGAGTTATCCACCGGTGATCCTCACCGAGGATCTGAAAGATCAGAAGTTGAGCGAGATATTCCCGTCGACGCTGGACCCGGTGTTCCTTGGCAGTTTGCAGGACAAAGTTGATCTGGCAGCGCAGCAGAAGCTGATTCGCAAACCGTTCAAGGTGAACGATTGGGTGGCGCCTGAATTGGCGGCTGCCAAGCTCTGAATCTTTAGCGGCTGATCTGGCGCTTTCGCGAGCAGGCTCGCTCCCACATGGAAATGCATTCCAACTGTGGGAGTGAGCCTGCTCGCGAAGGCGTCTTCAAACGGCGACGCTGATTTCCTGCTTATCCACCGCCACCAGCGTCTCGATCATCGCTCTAGCTGCCGGCGACAAGCGAAACCCGGTGCGACTGACAATCCCGCAGCGTGCATTCATGCTCTCGAGGTTCTGCGGCAGATTGCGCCAGTGCAACAACGCCAGCGAACCCTGGGCAATGTCCTCGTAAAACGCCTCTTCCGTGCCGATGCCAATGGCATTCGATTGCAGCACTACCTTCACCAGTGCCGGAAAATGCTCGGTCTCGATAGTCGGTGAGAAATCGATCCGGCCACTGAGGTTCGCCAGCAGTTTGCGAATGCCCGGCGGGATCAATGTGGTCGCCAGCGGGTAATCGAACATGTCGTTGGTCGACAGGCTTTCCTTGGCCAGCAACGGATGCCCCGGCCGGCAGAAAAACACCCCGCGCTTGGGCGTCAGCGGTTGGGTCTGGAAGTTCGGGTCCGATTCGAAATGACGGATGTCGGCAATGAAAAATTCGATCTCTTCGCGACTCAGCGCACGGCTGAGTTTTTCCCAGTTATCCACCTGAAAGCAGGTGCGCACTTTCGGGTGCGCATTGATGAATTGCGCCACCGCGTCAGGCACCAGTTTCACCGCTGGCGCCGGACCACAACCGAAGTGCACCTCGCCGGCATCGAGCTTGGTCATCTGTGTCACTTCCGCGCTGAGCAGCGCCGCGCCCTGCACCAGGCTGAGCGCGTGTTGCAGCACCACCTGGCCTTCGGGCGTGGGGCGCAGATCCTTGTTGCCGCGATCCACCAGCACGCAACCGAACTCTTGCTCCAGCCCTTGAATGCTGCGGCTGAACGCCGGTTGGGTGATGCCCATCGCGTCCGCCGCACGGACAAAACTGCGGTGTTCGTTGAGGGCGATGAAATAGCGCAACTGGCGAAGATCCATATGCTTTTCCGGCATCCTAAAAATAGCTCGAAGGCATTTGCGAGGAGGGTTGCCAGAGGTTTTAAATGCAAGCTCTTATTCCGTCAACGAAGCATGTGAATATCTATTAGATGTAAATGGAATATAGATAGAGCGTTGTTTCGCTGCCGTCCAACCGTAAGCAGTCGATGAGGGTCTACCCATGAGCAATGCCGCACTCGCTGTAAAACCCGCTGTCCACGCGCTGGAAATTCATCCGGTGGCCGGCCGAATCGGCGCCGAGATCCGTGGCGTGCACCTGTCCGGTGAGCTGGACGCCACCACGGTCGAAGCCATTCAACAGGCACTGATTCAGTACAAAGTCGTGTTCTTCCGTGAGCAAACCCAGCTCGACGATCAGCGTCAGGAAGCCTTCGCCCATCTGCTTGGCGAGCCAGTTGCGCACCCGACCGTACCGGTGCGTGACGGCACCCGTTATCTGCTGGAACTGGACGGTGCCGAAGGCCAGCGCGCCAACTCCTGGCACACCGACGTGACCTTCGTCGACGCTTACCCGAAAGCCTCGATCCTGCGCTCGGTGGTGGCTCCGGCCTTCGGTGGCGACACCCTGTGGGCCAACACCGCGACCGCCTACAACGAACTGCCGACCGAGCTGCGTGAACTGGCAGACAAACTGGTCGCCGTGCACAGCAACGAATACGACTACGCCGGCGCCAAGCCTGACGTCTCGGCCGAGAAGCTTGAGCGCTACCGCAAGATCTTCACCTCGACCGTTTACGAGACCGAGCACCCGGTGGTGCGCGTACACCCGATCAGCGGTGAGAAGAGCTTGTTGCTGGGGCACTTCGTCAAGCGCATCAAGGGTTACTCGCAAGCGGATTCGGCGCACCTGTTCGGGTTGCTGCAGAGCCATGTGATTCGTCAGGAAAACACCGTGCGCTGGCGGTGGAAGGCCGGTGATGTGGCGATCTGGGATAACCGTTCGACGCAGCATTACGCGATTGATGACTACGGCACGCAGGATCGGATCGTGCGCCGGGTGACGCTTAAAGGTGAGGTGCCGGTGGGGGCGTCAGGGCAGCGCAGCCAGATCATCAAAGGCCCTGATATCGGCGGCGTCTGATCTGGCCCCATCGCTGGCAAGCCAGCTCCCACAGTGGAAAGTGTTGAACACAATGGATGTGTAAAACACAAATCCTGTGGGAGCTGGCTTGCCAGCGATGCTTTTAACTACCACACACCAATCTGAACAACCTTCTCGGCTTCCGGCTCTCCATAACGAAAGCGCTGCCCCCTTAAATCAATCTCCTGATGACTGATCGTGGTCCGCCGTTTCAACCCGCGCACCCACTCGAACAAATGCCCCGCATGCTCCTCGCGCACCGCCGCATACGCCGGGTCATCACCCAGATCACGCAACTCCTGCGGATCATTCAACAGATCAAACAGCTGCGGCCGGAAGCCGTCATACGCCAGGTATTTCCAGCGTTCGCTGCGCACCATGGTCATGCGGCAACGGTCGATCGGTTGTCCGAGTCGCTCCCGTGCCGGAGCCTGGAAGGCGTAGTCGTATTCGCTGATTGCATAGCGGCGCCAGTCTGGATTTTTACCGTGCAGAAGCGGGATCAACGAACGCCCTTCAAGCCGATGTTCTGCCCCCGGCAATCCCAGCGCCTGAAGAAACGTCGGCAGCGCATCGATGGTTTCCGCTAGCCGATCATCCACCGTTCCCCGAGTGACATCCGCCGCCGCCCGCGGGTCGCGCACGATCAGTGGCACGCCCACCGCCTGCTCCAGCAAGAACTCCTTCTCGCCCAGCCAGTGATCGCCGAGGAAGTCGCCGTGATCGCTGGTGAACACGATCAACGTGTCATCCCAGCGGCCATTGCTCTGCAGAAAATCGAAAAGTCGCCCCAACTGATCATCCACTTGCTTGATCAGGCCCATGTAGGTCGGTATTACATTCAATCGTACTGAATCGCGGGAGAAGTTGAGGCTTTCCTCATGCTGGCGAAAGGCAGTGTATACGGGGTGTTTGCTGGCTTCGGAGGGCGTCGCGCGGACCGGTTCGAGAATCGATTTCGTACTGTACAAGGCGTGGTATGGCGCCGGTACGATGTAGGGCCAGTGCGGTTTGATATACGAAAGGTGTAAACACCAGGATTTCTCACCTTGCTCGGTGATGAAGTCGATGGCTCGATTTGTAGTGTAGACAGTCTCTGAGTGTTGCTCGGGAATTCGTGCTGGCAAATGCGCATGACGCATTTGCCAGCCACTGAGGATTTCACCGTGCTCGCCTTCGGCAGCGTTGGCCCAGTCGTGCCAGGGGTTGCGGCCGTCGAAACCGTGTTCGCGCAGGTAATGGGTGTAAGGCGCTAATTCGCGTTTGTCGTCGAACAGCGGGTCGTCGGGGAAGATGCCGTCGTGACGGAAGTAGGGTTCGAAGCCGACCTCGTTGAGCACTTCGGCCTGCTCGCTGTCCGGGTTGATGGCCAGACGCTGCAAGGCATCGACATTCGCCGTGGCGTGGGTCTTGCCGACCAGCGCGGTACGAATGCCGTGAGGGCGCAGGTAATCACCGATGGTCAGTTCTTCCAGCGGCAACGGCACCGCGTTCCATGCCACTTGATGGCTGCTGACGTAGCGTCCAGTGTAGGCCGACATCCGTGACGGTCCGCAGATCGTGCCTTGGGTGTAAGCGCGGCTGAAACGCACACCGGCTGCGGCCAGGCGATCGATGTTCGGCGTGTGCAAATGGGGGTGGCCGTAGCAGGACAGGTAATCGCGGCGCAGTTGATCGCACATGATGTACAGCACGTTGCGCACGGGTTGTTCAGGATGGGACATGGGGTTCACCGGTCAGAGAGACAGGCGAGGGTTTTCGCTTTCGGTGGGGGTGTTCGGCAAGTGCATTTGGGGAATGGGTTTTATGCAGTGGATGCATCGGTGTGAGTGGCGACGCCATCGCTGGCAAGCCAGCTCCCACAAGTCCCGGTTGAACACATTATTTCTGCCAGACGCACATCCTGTGGGAGCTGGCTTGCCAGCGATAGCGGTAGCTCAGACAGCCAGGTTCTCAAGTGAACACACCTCCTCATCCACCGCATCAATCTCTTTGATCTGCACAATCATCGCCTCAGCCAACGGCGACAACCGATACCCCGCCCGACTGACAATCCCGTAGCGGGTGTACAACTCCTCCAGATCGTCCGCCAACCCTTCGATCTTCAAACACAGCAGATCACCCTTGGCCTGATGCAACGCATCGGAGTACGCGCCAACAATCCCGATCGCATCCGAACGCAGCACCACACTCAACAGGCTGGAGCTGTTTTCACACTCCACATTCGGTGTGAAATCCGGGCGACCACTGAGGTCGACGATGACTTTGCGCAGGTTCGGCGGACGAATGCTCACCGCCAGCGGATAGCTCATCAGTTGTTCGGCGGTAACCCGCTCAAAACCTGCCAGTGGATGCCCCGCACGGCAGCAGAAATGCCATTTGCGCGGGCGTAACCGGTACGTCAGGTAATCCGGATCGGCTTCAAAGTGTCGGGTGTCGGCGACAAAAAATTCGAACTCTTCGCTGAGCAGGCGCTTGCTCAGACTCTGCCAGTCATCGACCTGGAACTGCACCCGCGCTTTTGGATATCGGCCAATGAAGCTGCCGATGGCACGCGGAATCAATCCCGCTGCCGGCGCGGGGCCGCAACCGAAGCGCAATTCTCCCGCCTCCAGGCCATTGAACTGGCTGATCTCGTTGGCCATTTGCTGCGCACCGCTGACCAGCCGCCGCGCATGTTCGAGCAGCACCTGGCCTTGCTTGGTCGGCGGCAATTCCTTGCGCCCGCGATCAACCAGCTGGCAGCCAACGCTGTGTTCCAGTGCCTGAATACTGCGACTGAACGCCGACTGCGACAGGTTCACCGCCTGCGCGCCGGCGACGAAGCTGCGTTGGTCAGCCAAGGCGATGAAGTGACGAAGTTGGCGCAAGTCGATATGCATTTTTCACATAAAAAATATCCGGGAAATGCATTGGATATGCATTACGTCGACTCCTTATAAAGGCAATCTCTTATGCAGTAAATATTTGTAAATCCATAAATAAATAACTTAAAAGAATATGCAGCGCTGACGATGTCTGTGTGTTTTTTGACCAGGAGCCGCGCCATGAGTCCGTTGAACCTTGCGTCACCCCTAACACCACAACGGCTCAAACGCCTGCCTCTGGCCCTGTTACTGGCAGGGAGCGCCAGCTGGACTCACAGCTACGCCGCCGATTCGGAAACCCCGGTGCCGGCCGGCAAGCCGGCGGCCAACAGTTCACAACTGGAAACCGTGACGGTCACCACCCGCCGCCGTGAAGAAAGTTCGCAAGATGTGCCGACGCCGATGAGCGTGGTCAGCGGCCAGAATCTGGAAACTCAACGCGTCTACCGCATCCAGGATTTGCAGCAGCTGGTGCCGAGCGTCAACGTCGCCTACATGCACGCCCGCCAGTCCAGCGTGTCGATTCGCGGCCTGGGCAACAACCCGGCCAGTGATGGTCTGGAAGGCAGCGTCGGCCTGTACATCGACAACGTTTACCTGGGCCGCCCGGGGATGGCGGTGTTCGATCTGATGGACATCGAGCAGCTCGAAGTTTTGCGTGGCCCGCAAGGCACGTTGTTCGGCAAAAACACCACCGCCGGGGTGATCAACATCAGTACCCGTGCGCCGACGTTTACACCTGAACGCAGCATTGAAACCTCGGTCGGCGAGGACGGTTACTTCCAGACCAAGGGCACTATTTCCGGGCCGCTCAACGATCAACTCGCTGGGCGTTTTTCCGCCTATCGCACCCGCAGCGATGGCGACATCAAGAATGAATACGACGGCCATGATCTGAACGGCGGCTCGCGCGACGGCTTCCGTGCACAGTTGCTGTTCAAGCCCAACGAAGATTTCAACCTGCGCTGGATCGGCGATTACAACGAAGAGGATTCCAGCGCCGGCACCCGCGTGCTGTACAGCACCGGGCCGACCATCAATGGCGTCAATCTTTACCAGTCGCGAGCCAATGCCGCTGGTGCGACGCTGGTCAACGGCTCGCACCGCAAGGTCAATCTGGACAACGATCAGCACGTCACCGTGCATCAGGGCGGCACCTCGGTCGAAGCGAACTGGACGCTGCCAAGTGACTTCACCCTGACCTCGATCAGCTCCTACCGCTTCTGGAATTTCACCCCGCGCAACGACGACGGCCTCAACGTGCCGGCGAGCTATAACGCCGGGGTTTCGGTGGAAGACAAACAGTATTCGCAGGAATTTCGCCTGGCCTCACCGAAGGGCGAGTTCTTCGATTACGTCGTAGGTGCGTACTACTTCGGCAACAACCTGGACAACAAATCCTTCGCCTATTACGGCCCGCAGGCTGATATCTGGAACGGCACGCCGGCCGGTGCGCTGGCCAACGTGACCAGCGTCGGCAACGGCCACATCAAGACCGACAGCTTTGCACTGTTCGCCCAAGGCACCTGGCACCTCACCGAGCGCCTGGACTTCACCGCCGGGGTGCGCGGCACTTATGAAGAAAAAAGTGCTTGGGTTACGCGCAATGCTCCGGTCGGCGGTGCGACTGTCGCCGGTGCTGCCGCAACGGCGCGGCGTGGTCGTGCCGGCGCTTACGATTCCGGCGACTTGAATCAGTACAGCTCCAGTCCGTCCGGGTTGCTCAACCTCAGCTACCGGATCACCGATGATGTGCTCGGCTACGCAACGCTGTCCCACGGCGAGAAATCCGGCGGGGTCAACCTTGCGGTCGGCTCGGCTCCGGTGGCCGGCGCCGACTCTTTGTTGATCGGCACCGAGCGCGCCAACAACGCCGAACTCGGTTTCAAAAGCACGCTGTGGGACCACCGTCTGCAACTCAATGCCAACGTGTTCTGGACTCAGGTCAACGCCTACCAGACCAACGCCTACGACGCCGAAAACCGCGTGCAATACCTGACCAACGCCGGTTCCGTGCGCTCGCGCGGGGTCGAATTCGAGAGCACGGTGATCCCGCTGCGCGGCCTGACCCTGAACATCAACGGCTCCTACAACGACGTCAGCTACCTCTCCTATAAAGATGCGCCATGCCCGCCGGAAGTCAGCCAAGCGCCAGGCGCTCCGGCCTCTTGCGATCTCAGCGGCCATCAAGTGGTCGGTGCCTCGAAATGGATCGGCAACGCCAACGGCGAATACAAATGGAATCTGGATAACGGCTTCGAACCCTACGTCACCGCCAGTTATGCGTTCCGCTCGAAAGCCGTCGGCACGGTCGAGGATTCCGACTACGGCCAGATCCCGAGCTATGCGGTGGTCAACTTTTCCACCGGCCTGCGCGGTGACTTCAACCAAGGCCAGTGGGACATCTCGCTGTGGCTGAAAAACGCCTTCGACAAAACCTACTACACGACCCTGTGGACCGGCGGCAACGGCGGCTATGAAGGCCTGCTCGGCACACCGCGAACCCTCGGCGTCACTGGCCGCTATGACTTCTGATTGACCCTTCAAGGAGCTGCATCATGTTGCCCATCAAAAGCGCTTTACCGCTGTTGTTGTCCGGCGCGGTGTTGAGTAGCGGCGCCTTCGCCGCACCCAGCGTCTACCCCACGGGCGTTACCCGTTATGACCCGGACAAGGCGTTCAATCAGTACGTGATCTTCAGCGGCGCCGACAAGCAGACGCACCTGATCGACATGAACGGCAACGAGGTGAAAACCTGGCCACAGGCGGGTTTCCCCTCGGCGATCATCGACCCGCAATTGGTCGGCGGTGAGCGTGGACACGTGTTGCTGCAACTGAGCGACAAGGATCCGGGCAAGCTCGGTTCGGCCGGCAACGGCCTGGGCAACCAGAGCGTCGGCGAACTGGACTGGAATGGCAAAGTCGTCTGGCAGTGGGGCGACAACGCACCCGGTGGTGCGGCGCAGCAGCATCATGACCAGCGCCGCTTGAGCAACGGCAACACCGTGGTGCTGGCCAACAAGGTACACAAGGTCAAAGGTTTCAAAGTGCCCGAGGTGATTGACGATGCAATCTACGAAGTCGGTGCCGATGGCGCGGTTAAATGGCAATGGCTGGCCTCCGAGCACCTCAACGAGTTTGGCTTCACGGCCGAGCAATTGAAACTGGTGCGCGCCAGTGACAATCCCGATTACCTGCACATCAACAACCTCAGTCTGGTCGGGCCGAACAAGTGGTTCGATGCCGGTGACAAACGCTTCAATCCGGACAACCTGCTGATCGATTCACGCAACGCCAATTTCATCGCGATCATCGACAAGAACAGCGGCAAAGTGGTCTGGCGTCTGGGGCCGAACCTGCCGCTGATCAACCCGAAAACCGCGCAGACTCTGCCGCGCCCGGTGGATCAGTTTGTCGGTCAGCATGACGCCCACATCATCCCGGCCGGATTGCCCGGCGCCGGCAATCTGCTGGTGTTCGACAACCAGGGCTCGGCGGGTTATCCGAACGTGACGCTCGGGCTGATCTCCGGCTCGCGGGTGCTGGAAATCGACCCGCTGAAAAATGAGATTGTCTGGCAGTACAGCGCGGCCAATTCGAAGCAGCCGGGCTGGGCGTTTTACAGCTCATTTATCAGCAGCGCACGGCGCTTGCCCAACGGCAATACGCTGATCGACGAAGGTATGAACGGGCGGTTTTTCCAGGTTACAGCCAAGGGTGAGAACGTCTGGGAATACGTCAGTCCCTACCTCGGCAAAGCCCCGGGTAGTGACGCAAGCAGCAACTGGGTCTATCGAGCGCTGCCTGTGAGTTATGACTGGGTGCCTGCCGGAACGCCGCGCTCCGAGACGGCCGTCATTGCGCCGGCCGTTGGCGTGCAGCAGACCAATGCCAGTCGTTAGTTGAAATGGAATTAATGCTCGACCGATTGGCGATAAGTTATGAGTAACTTGAACAGTGCTTATTGCAATTTCGTTTGTAAGTGGCGTGGACAATATTTGAATGTCCAACCATTCTGACTGTCGTGAGTTTCCAGGAGGAAACTTGCTCTCATCGGAAGACACTTATCCCAACGATAAAGGAAGTCGAATTATGTCGAGCATTAATGGCACTTATGTAAACGCGAACGCTGGCGCCAAACTGACGATTACCGATGGCAACGATTCCAACGGCACCTTCAGCGGTACCTTCAGCCAGGGCGGCGTCAACTATGACGTCAGCTACGGGCATTACCATTTCCAGAACAGCACCGGACAACCCACCACCATTACGTTTGTCGGTCTGAATGGTAATAGCGGGTTTCAGGCGTGGTCATTGTTTTCTCCCGATCATAATTACGCGAGAGTTCGCGCAGCCGGTTCCCGTACTAACTTTGACGGTGAAGTCGTGACGCTGGCAGGGGAGTTTGTCAAGCAGTAACTCAGTTGAAATATATAAAGGCCGGTGTACGAAAGTGCATCGGCTTTTTTATTGCTGACGATAAATTCGTCAACTATCGAATGTGTATTAATTGTCCTGCCAAACCCGGTCAGGCGAAATCGATGCGTTGCGTGAATACTTTCAATGCCTGAAAAGCATGCATTTTTTCACACATCGCTGCAGCCCTTGTGGCGCGTGGCTTTGCTGGAAATGATCAATTCACATATTCCATAAAAGCCTATGCATAACGTTAAAGATTACTTTCGGAGATAAGCGTCAAGCCCAATGATTCACCCAGTGATCTGCCGTGGGGGATTCAACAAACGGCAGCTCAGCCTTTTTGTAGAGAACGCAAAAAAGACCGCAGGGAGTGAATCAATGGGCAATGTCCAGACCGCCGCCAGCGCACAGGAATTGCTGTGGCGTCAGACGCCGAGTGGCGAATTGGTCGATCTCGGCCGACCGCATCGCGTGCCGTTGGGGCAGTTGCGTTTGCAGCGCGCGCCCAAAGGCATTCTGAGTCGCCGCGAGACGATTCTGCTCGGTGTGCTGGCGTTGGTGGTGCATGGCGTGGTGATCTACTGGGTCAGCCAGAAGCCGACGCCGGTGTTGCCGATTGTGCCGCCGGAAATTCCACCGATGACCATCGAGTTTTCGCGCCCGGCACCACCCGCGCCACCGGTTGTCGAGCCACCACCGCCTGCGCCTGTGGTCGAGCCACCGCCGCCGGTAGAAGACGAACTGGCGGTAAAGCCACCACCGCCCAAACCTATTCCGAAACCCAAGCCGAAACCTGTGGCTAAACCGGTTCCGAAACCGGCGCCAAAAGCTGTTGAACAACCACCGGCACCGCCCCAACCGGCAGCACCGGCCGTCGCCCCAGCTCCACCTGCACCACCCGCGCCGGCACCGGTGACACCGGCGTCAGCCAACGCCGCCTACCTGAAAAACCCCGCGCCGGAATATCCGTCGCTGGCTCAGCGTCGCGGCTGGGAAGGCACGGTGTTGTTGCGCGTGCATGTGCTGGCCAGCGGCAAACCGGGCGAGATTCAGATTCAGAAAAGCAGTGGCCGGCAACAACTCGACGACGCAGCGCTGAACGCCGTGAAACGTTGGAGTTTTGTCCCGGCCAAGCAGGGTGATGTCGCCCAGGACGGCTGGGTCAGCGTGCCCATCGATTTCAAGATTCATTAAACCGAAACCAAATTCGCGCTAAACGTTTACACGAGGGAACACATCATGACGTTACTGGCATCTCCACTGGAATCCATCGAAAGCGCGGTGATCTGGCTGCTGGTGGTTTTTTCCGTCGCCACCTGGGGTCTGGCACTGCTCAAGGCTGTGCAGTTCGGCCGTCTGAAAGCACAGGATCGGCGCTTTCATAAACGCTTCTGGGCGGCGTCGAGTCTGGATTCCGCCGCCGAGTTGAGCGAAACCCAACCCGGCGCAGCAGCGCGGGTGGCACAGGCCGGTTACGCGGCGATTCAGGTTGGTGAGGCGCCGCAGACGAATGATTTGAGCCAGGCGATCAACCATCAGGATCGACTGGAACGTGCCTTGCGTCAGCAGATTGTCCGCGAACGGCGTTCGCTGGAGACCGGTCTGGCGGTGGTTGCGAGTATCGGTAGTACGTCGCCGTTCATTGGTCTGTTCGGCACGGTGTGGGGAATCATGGAAGCGTTGAAAGGCATCAGCGCGGCAGGCTCGGCGAGCCTGGAAACGGTGGCGGGTCCGATCGGTGCGGCACTGGTTGCGACCGGCGTGGGTATCGCCGTCGCGGTACCGGCAGTGCTGGTTTACAACTACTTTCTGCGGCGTTTGAAACTGACCGCCGCCGATCTGGATGACTTCGCCCACGACTTCTACAGCCTGGCGCAGAAGAGTGCGTTCCGCGTGCTGATTCATCCGACGGCGCACAAGGTTGCAGCGCAAGGCAACGCGGCAAAAGTGAAGGAGGCGTCCTGATATGGCCTTCTCCACGCAAGACAGTGATGAGGTGCTCAGCGAGATCAACGTGACGCCGCTGGTGGACGTGATGCTGGTGCTGCTGGTGGTGTTTATCGTCACCGCGCCGCTGCTGACCAACGCGATACCGATCAACCTGCCGAAGACCGAAGCGGTAGCGCCGGTCGAGCAGAAAGACCCGCTGGTGGTGAGTATCGATGGCGCCGGCAAGCTGTTTATCAACAAGGATGAGATTCAGCCGGACTTGCTCGAATTCAACCTCAAGTCGGCCAAGGCCAAGGACCCGGAAGTGCGCGTGCAATTGCAGGCGGATGACGGGGTGAACTACGGGGAAGTGGCGCGGGCCATGGCCTCGATCGAGCGGGCGGGGATTACCAAGTTGTCGGTGATCACTGCGCGTTAACAGAATTTACGTTTTTCCGGGGCCGTCTCCTTGGCAGGGTGCGGCCCTTTTTTTATTTCTCGCGGGGGAGAAAAGCCCCTCACCCTAGCGCTCCCAAAACGTCGGACCGCCCAGAGGGAGAGGGAACTGACCGCGTTGTTTGGCCGCTATACATCGACATGACAAATCCAGTCGAACTCAGGATTTGAAAGGCCAGGAGATCGGCTCCATTTCCCCTCGCCCCCATGGGGGAGAGGGCTGGGGTGAGGGGGAAAAGATTTCAAGCCATGCACAAATCTCATATTCATTTCAGGTCTTAATAAATAGCTTCTTATTCCTTAACGAATATAAATCCCGTCCCTATACTCGCTCAGGAACAGACACGCAGGAGAGCTCCCCCATGCGCAACGAATCAATTCGCTACCTGATTGTGCCGGGCTGGCAAGGATCGCCAGAAGATCATTGGCAAAGCCACTGGCAGAACAGCCTGCCGAACAGCGCGCGGGTGGAACAGGCCGACTGGCTGACACCTCGCCGTGAAGACTGGGTCGCCGCGTTGGCCGAGGCGATTGCCGCCGACAGCACGCCGGTCATCCTCATCGCACACAGCCTTGGCTGCGTCACCGTTGCCCATTGGGCAGCCACCGCACCGCTGCAATACCTGCGTCAGGTACGTGGTGCCTTGCTGGTCGCGCCGGCAGATGTCGAGCGCCCGACGTGCGCGCCGGCACTGCGCAATTTCGCACCGATTCCGACCGATCTGCTGCCATTCCCGAGCCAGGTGGTCAGCTCCGACAACGACGCCGCCGTCAGTGCGCCGCGTGCTTTGGAACTGGCGCGCAACTGGGGTGCCGAGGCCGGAATTCTGGCCGGCGCCGGACACATCAATGTGAAGTCCGGGCATCAGCGCTGGGAGCAGGGTTTTGCTTATCTCTATCGCCTGCAAAACCGTATGGAAGACCACGCACGCCGTCGCGCCTGATTTTTTATTTCTTTAAACGCCCCCGTCTGCCGGCGGTTCTGGGCGGGAGTCTGCCATGAGTTTCGATACTTTCGGTCAGCCGTTGCTGACCTTTCCCGATGCGGAAAAAAGCCCCCTGAGCATTCGCGCCAAAGCGCTGGTGTTCGTTGACCCGCGCTCGCGTCAGTTGCGTGAAGAACTTGAGCAATTGGCGCCGCGCTCGGTCTCGGTACTGATCCGTGGCGAGACCGGCACCGGTAAAGAACTGCTCGCCCGGCACATCCACCGTGCCAGTGATCGCAGTGGCCTGTTCGTTTCGGTCAATTGCGGCGCGATCAGCCCTACTTATGCCGATGCCGAACTGTTTGGCTACGCCGCTGGCAGTTACACAGGTTCGGCCAGCAGTCGCGCTGGCTGGTTCGGCTCAGCCAACGGCGGCACTTTGTACCTCGATGAAATTGGCGACTTGCCGTTGCCGATCCAGATCAAGTTGCTTGCCGCGCTGGAAAACCACGAAGTCACCCGCGTTGGCGCGCATCAGCCGAGCCCAGTGGATGTGCGGCTGGTGGCGGCGACCAGTATCGATCTGGCGCAAGCGGTGGACGCCGGGAAATTCCACGAGCGGCTCTACCATTACCTCAGCGAAGGGCAACTGGAGTTGCCGGCGCTGCGCGCGCGGATCGGCGACATTCTGTCGTTGTCCGAATATTTCCTCGGCATCTACAGCCAGCGTCTGGGTCTGCCCGTGCCGTTGATCAGCGAAGCGGCTCAACACGTGCTTGAACAACACAGTTGGCCAGGCAACACCCGTGAGCTGGAAAACGTCATTCACTTTGCCTTGTTGGTGAGCACCGGCGACGAGATTCTGCCGGAGCACCTGAACCTGCCCGACGCGTCTGGCCCGCAAGTTCAGATCGAGCGGCTGGTGACGCAAATCAAAATCGGTGGCAGTGTCGATGAGCGTAAGGCGTTGAAAGAATTGCTGATTAGTTTGAGCGACCGGTTGTAACCGTTTCGTCCAACATGAACAAAATGGAATATGAAGCTGAATAAACGTTATTGTCCGGGAATAAAAAATCCCGGTATTGTCCGCTTCACGCCAGAGATAGCACTTCACTGGCACTCGTATTTAATTAATAGCCGTCGCCATCGGCGATCGTGATTTTCGATAAGGACACTGCATGAAAAAGGTTCTGTTGTTTACCGCATTGGCGGCTGCTCTGACTGCTTCCCTGGCCCAGGCCGGCGAGAAACTGGTAGTCGCTGCGACCCCGGTGCCGCACGCTGAAATTCTTGAGCTGATCAAACCGACCCTCGCCAAAGAAGGCGTGGATCTGGAAGTCAAAGTTTTCACCGACTACGTTCAGCCGAACGTACAGGTTGGCGAGAAGCGTCTGGACGCCAACTACTTCCAGACCAAGCCTTACCTGGACAGCTTCAACGCCGGCAAATACAAGGACGACAAGTCCAAGTACCTGGTGACTGTGCAAGGCGTGCACGTTGAACCGTTCGGTGGCTACTCGAGCAAGTACAAGACTTTGGCTGAACTGCCGGACGGCGCAACCATCGCCATCCCGAACGAAGGCAGCAACAGCGGCCGCGCCCTGATCCTGCTGCAGAAGGCTGGCCTGATCGAACTGAAAGACCCGAAGAACGCCCTGGCAACGCCGAAAGACATCGCCAAGAACCCGCACAACTTCAAGTTCAAGGAACTGGAATCGGCGCTGCTGCCACGCGTTCTGAAGGAAGTTGATCTGGACATGATCAACACCAACTACGCGCTGGAAGCAGGTTTGAATCCGAATAAAGATGCGTTGGTGATCGAAGGTGCTGACTCGCCTTACGTGAACTTCCTCGTTGCCCGTGAGGACAACAAGAACAGCGACGCCATCAAGAAACTGGCCGCTGCCCTGACCAGCCCGGAAGTCAAAGCGTTCATCGAGAAGAAGTACAAAGGCGCGGTACTGCCGGCGTTCTGATCTGACGTTTTAAAACACCCCCTTCAGGTGTAAAAACGCCGATGGCCAGTGATGGGCATCGGCGTTTTTGTGTGTGCCTTTAAAAGCCCCTAACCCTAACCCTCTCCCGGAGGGAGAGGGGACTGATCGGGGGATGCTTTAGAAGTACGCCGACGTGAAAGAGCTCTGCTGAATCCATAATCGACTCGATTTTTCAGGTCGATGTAAAACGCCAGACACCTCGGTCGGCCCCCTCTCCCTCCGGGAGAGGGCTGGGGTGAGGGGCTTTTGATTCTCAGGCCACCCGGGCCTTCAAAGCCCGCCTCAACGCCATCAACAATTTCACGATCTCCTGCGGATCCAGTCGCTGCGGCACTTTTACGTCCATGTTTTCTTCCTTGTTATGGGGGTTGGCCGGGGGAGTCTGGCCAAAAGCTGTTCGTCCTTGGAGGGCTTTCGTGAAAAAAAGATCCTTCCTACAGCGAAAAGGAAAATAGCTTTCTTATTCCTTCCCGGCAAATTCAAGGACAGGTTTTTGCTTGATACCAATAGGCTTTAACCGTTTTCGTGGCAGTCCAGAAACTGCCGCAGGCCACGATCTTTTTGGTTTCGGGATCAGTCAGGCCAATGCCACGCCGGCTCATCCAGCACGCGCTGCCCGACAATCCCGGTCTGCCCCAGCGTCTTCTCCAGCACAATGCAATTGCACTCCGGGTCTTCCTGCAACGCCGAAATCAATCGCCGCGCATGGGATACCACCCACACCTGACACTCTTGCGACGCCTTGATAATCAACCGCGCCAACGCCGGCAGCAGGTCCGGGTGCAGACTGGTTTCTGGTTCGTTGAGCACCATCAACGACGGTGGTCGTGGCGTGAGCAATGCCGCGACCAGCAGCAGATAACGCAACGTCCCGTCCGACAGCTCCGCCGCCGACAATGGTCGCAATAACCCTTCCTGAAAAAACTCGATGGCAAAGCGTCCGCCGGCCTGGGATTCGATGTGCAACCGCGCGCCGGGAAATGCATCGGTGATGGCGGCCCGCATCGCGTCGGCATCGCCTATTTCGATGATCGTCTGCAACGCCGCTGCCAGATCGCGACCATCGTGATGCAATACCGGCGTGCGCGTACCCAGTTGCGGCTGGCGCACTGCGGCGTCGGCATCGCTGCGAAAGTGATCGTAGAAGCGCCAGCGGCGGATGAACTCGCGCATATGGAACACTTCCGGCGAGCTGCGCAGGCTGCCGACCTGATCGAACAGGCTGTCGAAGTTCGGTGTGTGTTGTGCCAGAACGTCCCATTTTCTCTCTGAGCGGGCACGGATCATTGGCCCGTCTCGGTCCACCAGCAGGCTGGCGGGCCGGTAATGAGGGCCAGCCCAGATGCATTCGCGCTTGATTTGCGGATCAAGGCTGAACCGCGAGGGAATCGGCCGCGGATTCTCCGGCAACATGAAGTGGCCGTTGGAATCGGGCAGCCCGAGGCTGATCGAATAACTGAAATCCTCCCCGGCAAACCCCAGGCGCAGGCGTTTGACGCCTTGGCGCACCGTCGGCTCGATCGCCACCTCACCGTTGCGCATCCGGCGACTGATGGTTTCCGGCCCGGCCCAGAACGTCGAATCCAGCCCGCCTTCACGGGCCAGCGCATTGACCACGCCGCCCTGCGCAGTTTCCGCCAACAGGCGCAGCGCCCGGTACAGGTTGGACTTGCCGCTGCCGTTGGGGCCGGTGATCAGGTTCAGCCGACCCAGCGGGATCACCAATTTATTGATCGAGCGGTAATTGGCCACCGCGAGGGTCTTGAGCATGGAAATCCTTCTCTTGATCGTTCCTGCGCGGGGCAGAGAAACGATCGCATTGTAGGCGTTGCCGCCGGCGGCGAGCTTTTGATCTTGATCTAAAAAGCAAAAGATCGCCGCCGGCTGCAGCGCCTGCAGGGGTAAATGCAGCATCATGCGAGCAATGGCGGAACCCTGTTCTAAGCTCACAGTCGTATCGTCACTTGCACGTTCGTACACAGGAAGGAGTCTGCATGGCGAGTCCCGGATTGAAAACAGTGGTCGTGCTCGGCCTGCTCACATTGCTGGCCGCCTGTGGCGACAACAAACAGGTCGAAAAAGAACTGCCCCGGGTCTTCGTGCAAGAGGTCAAACCGGCCGATTACGCGGCTTCGGTGACGCTGACCGGCGACGTTCAGGCGCGGGTGCAGACCGATCTGTCGTTCCGTGTCGGCGGCAAGATCATCCAGCGTTCGGTTGACGTCGGCGACCGCGTCACCGCCAAACAGGTGCTGGCCAAACTCGATCCGAAAGATTTGCAGACCAACGTCGACTCCGCACAAGCACAAGTGGTGGCCGAGCAGGCGCGGGTCAAACAGAGCGCAGCGGCTTTCGTCCGCCAGCAGAAACTCTTGCCCAAGGGCTACACCAGCCAATCCGAATATGACGCCGCGCAAGCACAATTGCGCAGCAGCCAGAGCGCGCTGACGGCCGCTCAGGCACAACTGGCCAATGCCCGCGAGCAACTGAGCTACACCTCGCTGATCGCCGAAGCGCCGGGGATCATCACCGCGCGCCAGGCCGAAGTTGGCCAGGTCGTGCAAGCCACCGTGCCGATCTACAGCCTGGCCCGTGACGGTGAGCGCGACGCGGTGTTCAACGTCTACGAGTCGCTGTTGGCCGGACCGCCGACGGATCGCTCGATTGAAGTCAGCCTGCTCGATAATCCGAAAATCAAAACCACCGGCACGGTGCGTGAAATCACTCCGGCGGTATCCGCGCAGACCGGCACCGTGCAAGTCAAAGTCACCCTCGATAGCCTGCCGGAAGGCATGCAGCTCGGCTCGGTGGTCAGCGCCACGGCCAAGACGCCCGGCCAATCCGCCGTGGAACTGCCGTGGTCGGCGCTGACCAAAAACCTCAGCGAGCCGGCGGTGTGGATCATCGACGGCGAGGGCCGCGCGCAGCTGCACACGGTGACGGTCGGGCGTTACCTGACGGGCAAAGTCATCGTCAGCGACGGCTTGAAGGCAGGCGACAAAGTCATCATCGCCGGCGGCCAGTTGCTGCATCCGGGCATGAAAGTCGAGATTGCCGAAAACACCTACAAGGATCTGCAAGTGGGAGCCCAGCCATGACGCGCCTGTTGTTGCTCACGGCGCTGCTGGCGCTGACCGCATGCTCGGAAAAAGAAGCGCCGCCGGAGCCGGTGCGTCCGGTGTTGTCGGTGGAAGTGAAAACCCTCAATCAGGAAGACCTCGGCCGTTTTGCCGGGAGCATTCAGGCACGCTACGAAAGCAACATTGGTTTCCGTATTCCGGGGCGTATCGCCAGCCGTAACGTCGATGTCGGCGCCGAAGTCGAGAAGGGCGCCTTGCTCGCCACACTTGACCCAACCGATCAGCAGAACCGGTTGCGTGCCGCCCAAGGGGATCTGGCGCGCATTGAAGCGCAGTACATCAATGCCCAGGCCAACGCCCGTCGCCAGCAGCAATTGTTCGACCGTGGCGTGGGTGCACAGGCGCAACTGGACATCGCCCAAACCGACCTGAAAACCACCAAGGCTTCGCTGGATCAAGCCAAGGCGTCGCTGAGCCAGGCCAAGGATCAGCTCGACTACGTGCAACTGCGCACCGATCACAAAGCCGTGGTCACCGCGTGGAATGCCGAGGCCGGCCAAGTAGTTACCGCCGGCCAGCAAGTGGTGACGCTGGCGCAACCGGACATCAAGGAAGCGGTGATCGACCTGCCCGATACCCTGGTCGATCAACTGCCACCGGATGTGGTGTTTCTGGTCGCCGCGCAACTCGACCCGAGTATCAACACCACCGCGACCATTCGCGAGATCGAACCCCAGGCCCAGAGCGCTACCCGCACCCGGCGTGCACGCCTGACGCTCACCGACACGCCCCCCGGTTTTCGTCTCGGCACAGCGATCAGCGTCACCCTCAGTTCGGCAATCAAGCCGCGTCTCGAATTGCCGGTCAGCGTGTTGCAGGAAGTCGACGGCAAAACACGGATCTGGGTCATCGACCCGCAAGCGCAAACCGTCTCGCCACGTGACGTCACCCTGATCAGTCGCAATGACAGCACCGTGGTGCTGTCCGGCGGCGTCAAGGCTGGCGAGCGGGTGGTAACGGCCGGTGTGAACAGCCTCAAACCGGGGCAGAAAGTCAAAATCGACGAGGACAGTCCACGATGAAAGGGCCTTTCAACCTATCCGAATGGGCTCTGAAACATCAGTCGTTCGTCTGGTACCTGATGTTCGTCGCGCTGCTGATGGGCGTGTTCTCGTACATGAACCTGGGTCGCGAGGAAGATCCGTCGTTCACCATCAAGACCATGGTCATCCAGACCCGCTGGCCGGGTGCGACGCAAGAGGAAACCCTCAAACAGGTCACCGACCGCATCGAGAAAAAACTCGAAGAACTCGACTCCCTCGACTACGTGAAAAGTTACACGCGACCCGGCGAATCCACGGTGTTTGTGTACTTGCGCGATACCACTAGCGCCAAGGACATCCCGGACATCTGGTATCAGGTGCGCAAGAAGATCAACGACATTCGTGGCGACTTCCCCCAAGGCCTGCAAGGGCCGGGGTTCAACGATGAGTTCGGTGATGTGTTCGGCTCGGTGTATGCGTTTACCGCCGACGGCTTGTCGATGCGCCAGTTGCGCGATTACGTCGAACAGGTGCGTGCCGAGATCCGTGAAGTGCCGGGGCTGGGCAAGGTCGAGATGGTTGGCGAGCAGGATGAAGTGCTCTACCTGAATTTCTCCACGCGCAAACTGGCGGCGCTGGGCATCGATCAGCGTCAGGTGGTGCAGAGCCTGCAATCGCAAAACGCGGTGACCCCTGCGGGCGTTATCGAAGCCGGGCCGGAGCGGATTTCCGTGCGCACCTCCGGGCAATTTGCCTCGGAGAAAGACCTGGCTGACGTCAACCTGCGCCTTAATGACCGCTTCTATCGCCTCGCCGATATCGCCAACATCACTCGCGGCTACGTCGACCCGGCGACACCGGAGTTTCGTTTTGACGGTAAAAAAGCCATCGGCCTCGCGATTGCGATGAAGAAGGGCGGCAACATTCAGGAATTCGGCAAGGCGCTGCACCAACGCATGGAGGCGCTGACCGCCGACTTGCCGGTGGGCGTCGGCGTGCACACGGTTTCCGACCAGGCGGACGTGGTGGAAAAAGCCGTCGGCGGTTTCACCAGTGCGCTGTTCGAAGCGGTAATTATCGTGCTGGTGGTGAGCTTCATCAGCCTCGGCGTGCGCGCCGGTCTGGTGGTGGCGTGCTCGATTCCGCTGGTGCTGGCGATGGTCTTCGTGTTCATGGAATACAGCGGCATCACCATGCAGCGGATCTCCCTTGGCGCATTGATCATCGCCCTCGGCCTGCTGGTGGACGACGCGATGATCACGGTGGAGATGATGGTCACGCGCCTGGAAATGGGCGAGACCAAGGAGCAGGCGGCGACCTACGCCTACACCTCGACCGCGTTCCCGATGCTCACCGGTACGCTGGTGACTGTCGCCGGGTTCGTTCCGATCGGCCTCAACGCCAGTTCGGCGGGTGAGTACACCTTCACCCTGTTTGCGGTGATCGCCGTGGCGATGCTGGTGTCGTGGATTGTCGCGGTGCTGTTTGCACCCGTAATCGGCGTGCACATTCTCAGCGCCAACGTCAAACCGCACAGCGCTGAACCGGGTCGCATCGGCCGCGCGTTCAACTACGGCATGTTCTGGGCCATGCGCAACCGCTGGTGGGCGATCGGCATCACCATCGCGTTGTTCGTGGCGTCGGTATTCTCCATGCAGTTTGTACAGAACCAGTTCTTCCCGTCTTCGGACCGCCCGGAAATCCTCGTCGACCTCAACCTGCCGCAGAACGCCTCGATGGCCGAAACCCGCAAGGCTGTGGACAGGCTCGAAGCGACGTTCAAGGACGACCCGGACATCGCGCGCTGGAGTACCTACATCGGCGAAGGCGCGATCCGTTTCTACCTGCCCCTCGACCAGCAATTGCAGAACCCGTACTACGCGCAACTGGTCATCGTGAGTAAGGGGCTGGAGTCGCGTGAGGCCTTGAGCCAGCGCCTGCGCGAACGTCTGCGCAAAGACTTCGTCGGCATTGGCAGTTACGTGCAGGCACTGGAGATGGGCCCGCCGGTAGGGCGGCCGATCCAGTACCGGGTCAGCGGCAAGGACATCGATCAGGTGCGCAAACACGCGATCGAACTGGCCACCGAACTCGACAAGAACTCGCACATCGGCGAAATCATTTACGACTGGAACGAACCGGGCAAAGTCCTGCGCATCGACATCGCCCAGGACAAGGCGCGGCAACTCGGCTTGTCCTCGGAAGACGTCGCCAACCTGATGAACAGCATCGTCGTCGGTTCGCCGGTGACCCAGGTCGATGACGACATCTACCTGATCAACGTTATCGGTCGTGCCGAAGATGCCGAACGCGGTACGCCGGAGACCCTGCAAAACCTGCAGATCGTCACGCCGAGCGGCACATCGATTCCACTGCTGGCATTCGCCACCGTGCGCTATGAGCTGGAGCAGCCGCTGGTGTGGCGTCGCGACCGCAAGCCGACAATCACCATCAAAGCGGCGGTGCGCGATGAGATTCAGCCGACCGATCTGGTCAAGCAGCTCAAGCCCGACATCGACAAATTCGCCGCCGGGTTGCCGGTGGGCTACGAGGTCGCCACTGGCGGTACGGTCGAGGAAAGCGGCAAGGCTCAAGGGCCGATTGCCAAGGTCGTGCCGCTGATGCTGTTTTTGATGGCGACGTTCCTGATGATCCAGTTGCACAGTGTGCAGAAGCTGTTCCTGGTCGCGAGTGTCGCGCCGCTCGGCTTGATTGGCGTGGTGCTGGCGCTGATCCCGACGGGCACGCCGATGGGCTTCGTGGCGATCCTGGGGATCCTTGCGCTGATCGGCATCATCATCCGCAACTCGGTAATTCTGGTCACGCAGATCGACGAACTGGAGAAAGAAGGTCTGGAACCCTGGGATGCGGTGGCGAAAGCGACCGAGCACCGACGCCGTCCGATCCTGCTGACCGCTGCGGCGGCGAGCCTGGGCATGATCCCGATTGCCCGCGAAGTGTTCTGGGGGCCGATGGCTTACGCGATGATCGGCGGGATTATCATCGCCACCTTGCTGACGCTGCTGTTTCTGCCAGCGCTGTACGTGGCCTGGTACAAGATTCGCGAGCCGAAGAAAGACTCATCGCCGTCGGCACATTGATCGGTCTTGTTACACCTTTGGGAACGGTCTGACTTACAAGCGTCGTTCATTGCGTTACCGTCCCTCCTCCATTTGGAGGGGGGCGCCTGATGTCTACGATTGCTTGCTGGTCGCGTCAACTGCTGCTGATGCTCGGGCTGTGCCTGTCGCCCTCGACGCTGGCCGCAACGCTGTTGGCCAACGCGCTGTGGCAGGTGCAGATCGACCCCGCGACCCTCGCCGTGCAGGTCACCCCGGCCGACCGCGCCAGCGTGCAGGCATCGACGGGGGTTGAAGCGCACAAGGTCAGTCAATTGGTCAGAAGCGGCAATCGCCTCGACTGGCAATGGGATGATGGCGCCTGGACCCTCAGTGCTGAACTCGATCAGCGCGACCTTTCGTTCTCGATTACCGCGCGCAAGCCAGGTGACTTCGAGTTCCTGCGCCAACCCGGCAGCGCCATGGGCAAAGGCTTGATCTGGCCGCTGGCCGAAGGGCACTACGTGCCGCGTGGGGATCAGGTCTGGCAGAAATTTCTGCTCGGTGAGGGCGCATTCAATACCACCCAGGATCTCGGCTTGCCGCTGTGGGGCGTTGTGCACGAGGGGTTCAGCCTCAATTGGCTGCTGAGCAATCCGTACAACAATCATCTGCTGTTCAGCGCTGATGGTCAGACCCTGGCGTTGTCAGCGCGGCATCAATTCACCTCATTGCAACCGTCGACGCCGCTGACGTTCAGCCTGTTTCTGGGCGACGCCGAACCGTTGGCGGGGGCCAAACGCTACCGGCAATGGCTGATCGATAACGGCCAATATGAAACGCTGAGCAGCAAGCTTGAGAAAAACCCGCAGGCCAGCAAGCTGCTGGGGGCCAGCCATGTCTACCTGTGGGGCAACGATCTGTTGGGAGCGAAAGATGTGCGCAACTGGCCGGCGCTGCTCGGCGAACTGCGCAGTCAGACGCCGCTGGCCAGTGCGCTGCGCGGCGCTATGGATCACGAAGCCTTGCAGATGCTCGCCGGCGAAACCGTGCTCAATCGCTACCAGAAAACGGTGCTGCTGCGCAGTCTCAATCGTGCGCTCAACACCCTGGCGCGCAAAACCTGGCAAGCGCGCGCGGTGCCGGACATGCAGGCACTGGTCAGTGGTTACGGCGCCCTTCGCGGGCAACTGGCCGGGGAATTCGCGGGCGCCTTGACCGCCGATCCCAAGCGCTGGGGCAGCACCTTGTCGCTCGATACCCTTGAACGCTTGCACAGTGCAGGGCTGACGCGTTTGTGGCTGGGGCTTGGCGAGGGTTGGGAGGGCGGACTCTGGCATCCGGAGGTGGTTCGCGCAGCGGTGAAGGCGGGTTATCTGATCGCGCCATATGACTCCTACCAGACCGCCCTGAGCCGGGACGAAAACCCGGACTGGATCACCGCGCACCTGGGCGACATGGCGAACACCGAATGCGCCATCGTGTTGGAAAACCGCACGCTGAAAACCGGATTCCAGCAGTCAGGACACTACACCGATCCACGTTGCGTACGGCCGTTGCTGGAGAGACGCGTCACCGCCATCAGCGCCGCTGCCGGTTTCAACAGTTGGTTTCTCGACGCCTACGCCACGGGCATGGTGCTCGACAGTTACCGTCCCGGCGCCACGATGACGCAAGCGCAAAATGCCGAAAGCAACGTCGAGGCGTCACGCTGGATCAATCAGGTCTTGCAACTGCCCACCGGCTCCGAAGATGGCAACGCGACCACAGCGCAAGGCGTGCTGTTTGCCCATGGCATGCAGACGCCCGTGATCGGCTGGGGCGATGTCGACATGAGCAAAAATCCTGCCTCTGCATACTTCGTCGGCAAATGGTATCCGCCGGAGCAACCGGCGGTGTTCTTCAAGCCTGTGCCGATCAAAGAACCGTACCGCCGCATCCACTTTGATCCGGCCAGCCGTTTGCCGCTGTATCAGGCAGTGTTCCACGGTTCGGTCATCACCACTCATCACTGGTTGTACGACAGCCTGAAGCTGAGCAACGTGCGGGCGGCGAATGAGCTCACGCAGTTGCTCTACAACGTGCCGCCGCTGTATCACCTGAGCGCGGCGACGCTTGCGCAGCGGCTGCCGCTCATGGCGCGGCAGGACGTTTTTTTCCGCCCGCTGCATGAACGTCTGGCGAAGCAGGCGCTGACCGGATTCGAATGGCTCAGCGATGATCGGCGCGTGCAGCAGACAACCTTTGCGGACGGTACTCGATTGCTGGCCAACTTCGATCAAGCCGCGCGTGAAGTGCGCGGCAAGACCCTGCCGGGCGAGAGCCTCACGGTGTTGCTGCCCGACGGTGCGGTGAGCCACTACCGGGTGCAGAACGCTCCCTGAGTCAGACCTTGCGCCAAACACTCGCCAGCCACGGCTGTTGCTCTCGCGGCAGCCCCGCTGGCCGGAAGTAGTGTTCCAGCTCGACGAAACCGGCCGCCGTGAGCAACCCGCGCCACGCCTCCAGATCGTGATAAGAGCCATAACGCGGGCCGTTCCAGCCCTCGCTGTTATCGCCGCGTGGATTGGAACTGAACAGCACGCCATCCGTTTTCAGGCTGCCGTGCAGTTGCTGCAAAACCCGCGGCAGTTCCTGCAACGGCACATGGAACAGCACCGCGTTGGCGAAAACGCCGTCGAAGCGCGCTGCGGGCAAATCCAGCTTCAGGAAATCTTGCTGCAGCACTTCGCAACCACTGTCCTCACGCGCCATCTGCGCAAATTTTTCCGAGCCGTCGAGGCCGACAGCAACATGGCCCATGCGCGTGAACGTCTGCAGATCCCGCCCCGGCCCACAGCCGAAATCAAGAATCGTGAACGGTGCCGTGCCCTGAATGTGCCGCAACAGCGCGTCGATGTTCTGGCTGACATCGTGATCGCGGGTGCCCTCGCGAAAGTCCTCGGCCACCGAATTGTAGTGGCCGAGGGTGGTGGCAGTGATCTGTTCGAGGTCGGTAGGGGTCTGCTTCATGATTGTTTCGTGACTGGACGGATAGAGGCCGACTATAGCGTGAAAGGTTGCGAACCAAGCACAAAACCGCCACTCATGTGCAATACATATGTACCGCACTCCAAGTGCTGCCATCGGATGTACTGACGCCCACGCGATAGACCACTGTCGCGATGTCTGTCCTGTTTATATTCGGGAGGATTCACTTAAAAAAAGGATTTTTTTTCATGGGCATTGTTCGTCAATCCGCCACCTCGCCATACAGCCGTAGCCCGGCGGATGCGCGGCCATCACGTAAAACGTCAGGCAGTGGACTGCCCGACCACCCACCTGCGGTGAAGAACTTTCGTCCAGACGTCGAGCATGCGGGCGTAGAAGTGGTTCGGCCAAGTGACACGCCATTCGCCGCCGTCACCGTTGAATCGTTGCCGCCTACCGAGGTGGTGCCTATCCACCCGGCGGTCACCACACTTGAGCGCTATCGTTTGAGAGCGCCGGCGACCCTGCCTGCGGCCAACGACTCGGGTCTCAGGATCATCAAGGGGCGCACTTACGCCGATATCGGTGCCGGCGAGATTGTCCAGGTTCGGCAGAGCGCACCCACTGGTGAGTATCGCGCGACACTGGTCTCTGAACTGAAGGCGTCGGGGCCGGAACTGTTCTTCGATCCGCAAAGCGCAACGTGGAAGCCTGGGCTTGCTCAGCGCCTCGGTAACCGTGGCACTGTCATTGATATCGATATTGATGCGCTCATTCACCAAGTAAGAAATCATTCGGCAAAAAAGCAGCGGGTTCACACCGGACTCAATGATGCGTTTGAACGCAAGACCGCAAGCGACGCCCAACTGGTTGCGCGCGGGTTGAAGCAGTTTGCGCCGGAGGAGGCAGCCTTGATTCGTTCGGAACTGCGCGTGGTTGAGGGCATTTTCGCGGATGCCGCTCACGTCGCAGGTCTGAATGACACAGAAACCGCGGCCGTTCATGAAAGTTTCTTTGGCAGCGAGCATCGCGCCGTTGCCTCGCAGGTCGCTGAATCAGTCGCGCGAGGTCTGGCGCTTTCCAGGGAGTATCAAGGGCGTTGGGGGGAGGAAAAATTCCTCGGGGTTGATACCGATACCAACAGCGAAGCCTGGATGTACAAGGGCGATTTTCATGGCCGGTTCTTCCTCAATCGCAAGTACATGCGGCAGGGGGAGTTGAGCATGTCTTTGGGTCACGAAATGTTGCACACCAACAGAATCGACCGTTTCCATGCGATTGGCCCAAACGCGGCAGATTTTTTCTATCTGGACGGCGATATGCGCAGCCTGCTGGGTGGGGACCCGCCAACCCTTTACGACGTTGCCGAGCGCGGCGTTTCCGAGTTGATCATGCGCGGTGGTTTGACCGTCGATTATCTGAACGCCTTTTCGGATTACCACGACAGCTTCCTGTTCGGTATCAGCGATTACTTGGGCATTGGCGACGATCTGGACCTGAAGACGGCGGTAAAACTGTTCAATGCCAATCCGCTGATGCGTGCGCACATGGCGTCGAACAATGCCGACAGCATTATTTACGCAGCAAAAAGCATGCAGGTGCTGCACCGCGCCAAGACCGAATATGCATGGCTCGACAGCCTGATCCACGATTGATTCGGACGAACGCAAATAAGTAGTTCGCAGCCGGCGGTATTCACCAATCCCCTTGAGTAGCCGCAGGCTGCGATCTTTTCATCATGCTTCAGCGCTTGTTCAAGCCCCGCGCCAAGCGATCACCGCCCAACTGAATCACCGCCACCAGCGCCACCAGCAACACAATCACCGTCAGCATGATCTGGCTGTCGAAACGCTGATAGCCGTAGCGGTAAGCGATATCCCCCAGGCCGCCAGCGCCAATCGCGCCGGCCATGGCCGAGGAGTTGATCATCGTCACCAGGGTGATGGTGAACCCGCCGACGATCCCCGGCAGCGCCTCGGGCAGCAGCACATGCCAGACGATGTGCCAGCGCCGGCAACCCATCGCCTGCGCGGCTTCGATCAAGCCGTGGTCAACTTCACGCAAGCTCACCTCGGCGATCCGTGCAAAGAACGGCGTGGCAGCAATGGTCAGCGGCACCACCGCCGCCCACACGCCGTAGGTGGTGCCGACGATCAGCCGCGTAAACGGGATCAGCGCGACCATCAGAATCAGAAACGGGATCGAACGGAACAGGTTCACGAATGCGCCCAGGGCGCGGTTCAGCACCGGTGCTGCGTAGATCCCGCCCTTGTCGCTGGTGACCAGAATCACCGCCATGGGAATGCCCACCAGCAGCGCGATCAACGACGACACGCCGACCATCAAAAACGTGTCGATGAAACCCTGCAGCAAGCGATCAAACCACATAACCCAGCACCTCCACCCGTTGCGCCCATTGCCCGGCGCGTTGGCGCAATGTTTCGGCGTCCAGCGAAGCACCACTGACCGCCAACAGCAACTGCCCCAGCGCGTGGCCCTGAATCCGTTCGACGCCGCCCTGCAACAACTTCACCCGCCCACCGAGGGCCGCGAATAACGCGGCCAGATCGGGCTCGTCGCTGGCGCTGCCAGTGAACTGCAAACGCAGAACCACAGCCGCTTCGCTGGAGGGCGAATGCGCGTGCAGACGGCTTTGCAACTCTTGCGGCAACGCATGTTGCAGCGGCGCAAGCAGTGTTTGGCTGACCTCGTGTTGCGGGTTGCCGAACACTTCCCAGACCGGACCTTGCTCGACGATTTGTCCGTGTTCCAGCACCACCACGCGGTCGCAGATTTCGCGAATCACTGCCATTTCGTGGGTGATCAATACGATGGTCAGGCCCAAACGCTGGTTGATCTCGCGCAGCAAACCGAGGATCGATTGCGTGGTCTCCGGATCGAGCGCCGAAGTCGCTTCGTCACACAGCAGAATATCCGGGTCATGGACCAGTGCGCGGGCGATGCCGACACGCTGTTTCTGCCCGCCGGAGAGCTGCGCCGGATAAGCCTTGTGCTTGCCTTGCAGGCCCACCAGTTCCAGCAGTTCGCGGACCTTGTTCTCGCGTTGCTCTTTGGGCACACCGGCGACTTTCAGCGGCAACTCGGCGTTCTGCCAAACGGTCTTGGCCGACATCAGATTGAAGTGCTGGAAAATCATGCCGATTCGCCGACGCAGAGCGACCAAACGGTTTTCATCGAACTCGCCAATGTCCACTTGATCGATCAGCACCCGCCCTGAAGTCGGTTGTTCCAGTCGATTGATCGTACGAATCAGCGACGACTTGCCGGCGCCGCTGCGGCCGATAATCCCGAACACTTCGCCGCGCTGGATCGCCAGGTCGATGCCTTGCAGCGCAGCGACCGGGCCTTGCCGGCCGTTGTAGGTTTTGCCGAGGTTGATGAAGCGCACGTGGGCGCGGTTCAGTTCCGGGTGCAGTTCTGTGCGTTCAGCATTCTTTGGCTCTGGAATCTCCAGTCGCCGTTGGGTCGCGGCCGTCATGCTCAGCTTTCCCAACCGGCCTGGTACAGCTTGCCGTGGGCCTTATCCAGTGCCGCGCGAACGGCTGGGGAATGCTGGTAGATATCGACGAATTTGATCAGGCGCGGGTCGGTTTTGCTCTTTGGCTGAATCACGAACTGGATCACGTACTCCTTGTGATCGAGGCCATCGAACAGCAGCGCCGAGCCGGCATCGAAGGTCTTCGCCAGGCGAATATAGGCCGGGTAGCCCTGGACCAGATCAGCGTCGTCGTAAGCGCGCACCAGTTGCACGGCTTCAACCTGGAGGATTTTGATTTTCTTCGGGTTGGCGACGATGTCGTCTTCGGTGGCTTTGTAGCCGACGCCCGGTTTGAGTTTGATCAGACCGGCCTTGGCCAGCAGTTGCAGACCGCGACCGCTGTTGATCGGGTCGTTGGCGATGGCAACGCTGGCGCCTTCCGGTAACTCGTCGAAGCTTGTGTATTTCTTTGAGTAGAGGCCGACGTTGTTGATGATCCCCGGGGCGAACGGCACCAGGTCAAAACCCGCCGCGGCTTTGGCATTTTCGAGGAACGGGATGTGCTGAAAGTAGTTCACGTCGATGTCGCCGGCGGCAAGGCTGACGTTCGGTGCGATCCAGTCGGTGAACTCCACCAGCTCGACGTTAAGGCCTTGTTTGCTGGCCTCTTCGACGGCGGCTTCCAGCGGGATGGCGAAGGCTGCGGTGGTGCCGATTTTCAGCGGGGCGTCGGCGGCGAAAACCGCCGAGCTGAACAGGCCGAGGGCCAGGGCCAGTGCTTTGACTGGGTGGGACAGGATTTTCTTGGTCATGATGAGTTTTCCAGTCAGTGCATAAATTTGTGGTGTCTGTTCGGGCCTCATCGCTGGCAAGCCAGCTCCCACAGGTTTTGTGAACGCCACAGACCCTTGTGGGAGCTGGCTTGCCAGCGATGCTTTTAGCGGCGAAACGCGGAACCCGTGTGTTGCTCGGGCAAGTGCGCCTCCCGGTGAAACAGTTTTTCCCGCAGGCTGCCTGTGTCATAAGCGGTCTTGTACGACCCACGCCGCTGCAACTCCGGAATCACCAAATCAATGAAATCCACGTAGCTTTCAGGCGTGACGATGCGGGTCAGGTTAAAACCGTCCAGGCCGGTTTCGGCGATCCACGATTCCAGTTCATCCGCCACTTGCTCAGGCGAACCGACCACGGTGATGTAGCGGCCACCGAGGGCGTGCTGGTCTAGCAACTTGCGTCGGGTCCAGTCGTTGTTTTGCAGGTTTTTGGTGGCGGACTGAATGGCGTTGCTCTTCACGTACTGGATCGGTTCGTCGATTTCATACTGCGAAAAGTCGATGCCAGTGGACGCCGAGAAATGCGCAACACCCGCCTCGGCGCTGGCGTAGCTCAGGTACTCGGCATGCTTGGCCCACGCGGCTTGCTCGGTCACGCCGACGATCACGTTGAGGCCCATGAACACCTTGATGTCCTCGGGATTGCGCCCGGCCTCTATAGCGCTGGCGCGGACCTTGTCGACCTGAACCTTGGTCGACGATTTGTTCTGGCCGCTGATGAACACGCACTCGGCGTGACACCCGGCAAACAGCAGACCGCGATCGGAACTGCCGGCCTGAAACAGCACCGGCGTGCGCTGTGGCGACGGCTCGCAGAGGTGATAACCCTCGACCTGATAGAACTCGCCCTTGTGCTCGACCTTGTGCACTTTTTCCGGTTGGGCGTAGATGCGCTGTTCGCGATCGTTGAGGACCGCACCGTTTTCCCAGCTGCCTTCCCAGAGTTTGTAGAGCACTTCAAGGTATTCGTCGGCCTGGTCGTAGCGCCGGTCATGCTCGACTTGCTCGCTCAGGCCCATGGCTTTGGCGGCGCTGTCGAGGTAGCCGGTGACGATGTTCCAGCCCACGCGACCACGGCTCAGATGATCGAGTGTCGACATGCGCCGGGCGAACAGGTACGGCGGCTCGTAGGTGAGGTTGGCAGTCAGGCCGAAACCAAGATTTTGGGTCACGGCAGCCATCGCCGAAACCAGCAACAACGGATCGTTGACCGGCAACTGGATCGACTCCTTCAGCGTGACATCTACCGAGTTCTGATAGACGTCGTACACGCCGACAATGTCGGCGATGAACAGCCCGTCGAACAGCCCTCGCTCCAGCAACTGCGCCAATTCGGTCCAGTATTCGATTCTATTGAATTGGGTCGACGTGTCGCGCGGGTGCGTCCACAAGCCATGGTTGATATGGCCGATGCAGTTCATGTTGAACGCGTTGAGCAGGATTTTTTTCTTGCTCATCAGATGGTGCCCCGCAGTGGCGGGTTTTCATCGTTGAGGTAGTAATTGCCAACCGCGTGATACTTCCAGCGCACCGGGTCGTGCAGGGTGTGCACCCGGGCGTTGCGCCAGTGGCGGTCGAGGCCGTGTTCGATCAGCGTGGCCTGGCTGCCGGCCAGTTCGAACAGCGTGCTGCCGGCGGCCAGCGAAATTTCAGTACTGATGGCGCGTGCTTCGGCGACGGCAATCGATGCCGCGGCGACGGTGTCCGCGTTGGTTTCGGCTTGCGCGACATCTAGGAATTCGCCTGCGCGTTCAAGCAAAGCCTCGGTCGCGTGCAGGCGAATACTCAAGTGGCCGAAGCTTTTCAGTGTCAGCGGATCTTCAGTGGCATTGTCATTACCCGAGTCGATCCATGGCCGGGTTTTGCTGCGCACAAAGTGCAGCGCATCTTCATAAGCGGCGCGGGCGATACCGGTGTCGATGGCGGCGTGAAGGATCTGCGCAAGCGGGCCGACGGTGGTCGGGCGTTCGAAGGCGCTTTGAAACGGCAGCACGTCTTGCGCTGCGACATACACGTCTTCGAACACCACCGAACCGCTGCCAGTGGTGCGCTGGCCGAAGCCGCTCCAGTCGTCGATCACGCTCAGGCCTTTGCTGTCACGCGGGACGAAGGCCAGTTGCTGCACGCCGTTTTCATCGACCACGGAGGTAGGAATGCGCTGCGCGTAAATCGCCCCGGTTGCGTAGAACTTGCGGCCGTTGATGCGATAGCCGTCGCCATCACGTTTGAGGCTGGTAACGCGGTCGTGGGCGGTTCTGGTGCCCAGTTCCGCCAGTGCATTGCCAAAGCGCTGACCGGCCAGCACCTCGGCGTACAACCGTTGTTTCTGCGCGTGGCTGCCGTTTACCCTGAGGACTTCGAGGGCATAGAAATGGTTCTGCGGAATCTGCCCAAGAGAGCCGTCAGCCTGAGCGATCAGGGCGATGACTTTGGCCAGCGTGACGTTGGACACAGCGGCGCCGCCGTATTCCTTGGGGACAGTGATGCCCCACAGGCCGGAGCGGGAAAACACGTCGAGTTCGGGCAGCGGCAGGCGTCGTTCACGGTCGCGCAGGGCGCTGTCGCGTTTGAAATCTTCGGCCAGGTCGCTGGCGACGATCAGGGCTTGCTCATCGCTGGTAATGACCGCGACGGGATGGGAAAAAGTCATGTGCTTCTCCAGAGATCTGGTCAAAAGTGTTCTGGTCAAATCCAGGAATGGCGAGCCGGCAACGTGCCGTTCAGGCGATAGGCGCCGACCGCGTGATATTTCCAGCGCACCGGGTCGTGCAGCGTGTGCACGCGGGCGTTGCGCCAGTGACGGTCGAGGTTGAATTCGGCGAGGGTGGCGCGGCTGCCGGCCAGTTCGAAAAGCTTTTCGCTGGCCAGCAGCGAGATCTCGGTGGTCAGCACTTTGGCTTCAGCCACGGCAATCGAGGCGCGGGCGGCGGACTCGACGGTGACTGGCGCGGCATGTACCTGATCGAGCACTTGCCCGGCCTTGCGCAGTAGCGCTTCGGCGGCGTGCAGTTCGATTTTCAGCTTGCCGATGTCAGCTATGACATAGAGGTCATCGCTGGCGCGCTCGACCTTGGCGTCAATCCATGGCCGCGCGCGGGTTTTGACAAACTCGATGGCGTCTTCGATGGCGCCACGGGCGATGCCGGCGTCGATCGCTGCTTGAATCAGTTGTGACACCGCGCCTTGAACGTTCGGGGTTTCGTTGATCTTCCAGTTGTCGACGACAAGGCTCGCTTCGACGCGCACGTTGTTCAGCAGGATCGTGCCGCTGGCGGTGGTGCGCTGACCGAAGCCCGACCAATCATCAACAATGTGCAAACCCGGTGTGCCGCGGCGGACGAAGGCCAGCACTTGCTTGCCGTCATCGTTGAGCGCTTTGACCGCGACCCAGTGCGCAAACAGCGCGCCGGTGGAATAAAACTTCTGGCCGTTGATCACGTACTCATCGCCGTCAGCGGTGATGCGCGCTTTCAGCTCCAGGGTGTTTTTGGTGCCGCGTTCAGGGCCGGCATTACCGATGCGCCAGCCTTCCAGAACACTTTGGAACAGCTGCCTTTTCTGCGCTTCGGTGGCGCAGCCAAGCACCAGGTTGATGATGCCGAACTGGTTCTGCGGGATCTGTCCCAGCGCCGGATCGGCGGCGGAAATGATCGCGAACACCTCGGCCAGCGTGACGAACGAAACCTGCGGACCACCGTATTCGCGCGGGATGGCAATGCTGCCCAGACCACTGCGGGTGAACTGTTCGATTTCCGACCACGGCAATTTACGTTGGCGGTCGCGCTTGGCGGCCTGCACGCGGGCGACTTGCGCCAGCTCAAGGGCGGCCTCGAGGGCTTGGGCGTCGTTGCGCAAGACTTGCGCGGGCAACAACAGCGGGGCGATGTCCAGATCAGACTGGACGATTGCATCTGCCAGACTGGACATCAGTGCCGCTCCTTGGCTGCACGCAATGCCCTGGCGATCTGCACTGGGGTGATTGTGTTCCGGACCATACTACCTACCTCACATCTCATGAAAACGCCGCACAGTGCAGCGAAAGAAAGAATGTCCGGTGGTCCGGTTCATATACCCTAAACGTGTATAAAAATTAAATAAACTAACTTTTAGGAATATGCATAGAAGGGTTGATGGTCGAGTTGGTCAAGATTTCCAAGGTTGGTAAAACACTTGCGGTGAACGTGAACGATGGTGAGGCGAACGTTCCCTCACCCGTTGGATTCACTGCTAAGGCTTGCGCGTTTCGGCCGCCTTGAGTGCTTGCCTCAATGGCACCTTCAGATAAGGATTCACACAACCGATCTTCAATGTCCGTGGCGGTGCCCAGCGCGAGTTGTTGCCGACCCGGTCGAGGATGCAGTAGGTCACGTCCAGGCGCATATCCTCGCCGGCTTCGACGATGACCGCCGGCGGCACCCAGACCTGAATCGGCAGCCCGATATCGGCAGCCGTGATCGGCGCGAGATCCATACGGACATCTCCCCAGCGCAAAGTGATGGCGTCGTCTTCCGCCATGTTCAGGTAGGGCTCTATGGTCAGTGGCACGCCGCGTTTGATCTGATTCGGATTCACCCCCTGACGGCGAATGGCATCGGGAATTATCACCGGCGCCAGTTGCTGGTTTTCGTCACCGCACACGGCGGCTGGCTGGCCGCCAGGACAATCGAGTTTGACCTGCACGCGCGTTGCCGCCGACAGTGCCGCGCCGTGACCGACTTGCATCACCCGGTAGTGGATACGCGCGGTGCCGTTGGCAATGAAACTCTCCGGCACACGCATGCTGATCGACTCGCCAACGTCCTCGGCGGTCAGCACCTTTGATGCGACGTAGCACTTGTTCCAGAACAGTTCGATCAGGTCGCCGCAGTCCATGTCGGGATAGGGCGAAACGGCGACCAGCAGATGTGCGGCGGCGGTCAGGTTGATGCCGGTTTTTTGCGCTGGCGACAGTGTCGGTGCTGCCAGTTCGGGGGTATGCGAAGTGCGAGTCATCGATTTCTCTCCTTGAAGCCTTGCAGCGAAGTCCGTTTCTGGAAGAACAAATGGCATGAATCAACTGGCAATAAAGCAATGAACATTTTGTTCAACTTGAGAGCGAGTTGATTAAACTAAGTAGTGCCGGTTGGCGACTAGATAAGAGGGTGCGGGGAGGGGTGTCAATAGTCGGCGGTAGTTAATCTGGGAATCGAGGTTCTATCAGAAGTTTCCTACGCTTCTGAAGTCGAACTCCTAGGCGTAAAGGCGAATCTGACTACCTTTCACAGGCTTTTTTAGCCGTTTTGACGCAGAGTTATTCATACTCACGCCAGTGACATTCGATAAGTTTCAGACGAGTTTTATCTGTTGCAGAACATATATACATGTAGTGCATTGAGTGTGTCTGCTGTGTATATAGTCGGGAGGGGATTGAGCGGGGTGAAGATAACTTCCATCCATGGAAGTTTGAGAGGGTGCGTTAAACATTCTCAGGCGTGATTCAGGAACTTGCTGAGAAACTGTTGAGTGCGTTCTTCTTTCGGGTTGGCAAACAACGCTTTGGCTTCACCTTGTTCAACGATCACGCCCTTGTCGAAAAACACCACACGGTTGGCCACGTCACGGGCGAAGCCCATTTCGTGGGTGACGATCACCATGGTGCGTTTTTCTTCAGCGAGACCGCGGATGGTCGCCAGCACTTCGCCGACCAGTTCCGGGTCGAGGGCCGAAGTCGGCTCGTCGAACAGGATCACTTCCGGTTCCATCGCCAACGCGCGGGCAATCGCGACGCGCTGTTGCTGACCCCCGGAAAGTCGACGCGGATAAGCGTCTTCCTTGCCGGCGAGACCGACCTTGGTCAGTAGCTTCTTGCCCAGGGCAACCGCTTGTTCGCGCGGCATCTTCTTGACCACGATCGGCCCTTCGATGACGTTTTCCAGAGCGGTGCGATGGGGGAACAGGTTGAAGTTCTGGAACACGAAGCCCACGTGCTGGCGCAGATTGCGCACCAGACCTTGCTGCTGGTTCAGCGGGCGGCGGGTATCGATTTCGATATCGCCGACCTTGATCCGGCCGCTGGTGGGTTCTTCAAGGAAATTCAGGCAGCGCAGGAACGTCGTCTTGCCCGAGCCGCTAGGGCCGATGATCGCGACGACCTCGCCTTCCTTTACCTCAAGGTCAATGCCGTTGAGCACCACTTGACCCTTGAACTGCTTTGTCAGTTTTTCCACGACAATCATGGGGTCAGGACTCCTGGTCGTGCCGATTGACCCGCTCTTCCAACTTGTTCTGCAAGTGCGACAGCACCGTGGCCAGAATCCAGTAGATCAGCGCGGCGGCAAGATACATGGTGAAGACTTCGAAAGTCCGGGCGGTAATCAGCTGCGCCTGACGGAATAGTTCCGGCACCTGAATGGTTGCGGCCAGTGCCGTGTCCTTGACCAGTGAAATGAAGCTGTTACCCAGCGGCGGCAATGCCGTGCGCATCGCTTGCGGCAGAATGGCCCGACGCAAGGTTTGCGCGCGGGTCATGCCGATGCTCGCAGCGGCCTCCCACTGGCCGCGTTCGATCGAGCCGATCGCGGAGCGCAGGATTTCACAGGCGTAGGCGGCCATGTTCAGCGAGAAGCCGATCAGCGCCGCTGGCAGCGGATCAAGCTCCAGGCCCATTTGCGGCAAGCCGTAATAGATCACGAACAGCTGCACCAGCAACGGCGTGCCGCGAAAGAACGACACGTAGATGCGGGCCAGCCAGCTGACCGACTTGAAGCGCGACAGGCGCATCAACGCCAGGCCAAAGCCCAGCAGCAGGCCGAAGAACATCCCGCCGAGGCTGAGGACAACCGTGTAATACGCGCCCTTGAGCAGGAAGGGCGCGGAATCAAGTGCGAGTTGGAAAGCTTCTTCCATTATTTAGTGACGTCTGCGTTGAAGTATTTTTCCGACAGCTTCTTCAGGGTGCCGTCTGCACGCAGTTCGTCGAGGGCCTTGTTCAGGGCGGCCAGCAGTTCCGGCTCGTTTTTGCGCAAGGCAATGCCGGACTCCTGACGGGAAAAGGCTTCACCGGCAGCGACAGTTTTCGGAGCTTTTTTGGCGTACTCGAGGGCGGCCAGACGGTCGATCAGGATAGCGTCGGTGCGGCCATTGTTCAGGTCGGCGAACTTGGTCGGATCATCATCGTAGGTACGCACGTCTGCACCCGGCACGTTGGCGCGGACCCACTGCTCGTAGTTGGTGCCCAGACCTACACCGACTTTCTTGCCGGCCAGGTCAGCGGCGGTCTTGATGTTCAGCGCGGATTCCTTGCTCTTCAGCACCAACGCCTGGATACCGGAGACGGTGTACGGTTCGGAGAAGTCGTACTTCTTCTTGCGCTCCTCGGAGATGGTCACCTGATTGACCACGACGTCCAGGCGCTTGGATTCCAGCGCAGCGAGGATGCCATCCCATTTGGTTGGCTGGATCTTGGCTTTGACACCGAGTTTTTGCGCCAGGGCTTCGGAGAGCTCGACTTCGAAACCGGACAATTTGCCGTCGGCATCGACGAAGCTGAACGGTGGGTAAGTGCCTTCCAGGCCGACGTTGATAACGCCTTTGTCCTTGATCTGTTGCAGCTGCTCACCGGCCACTGCCTGGCCGATCAGACCGGCGCTCAGCGCCAGGCCCAGCGAACCAACCAGCAGATTGCGACGTAGTGCGGAAAAATTCATGACAAGCCCCTGTGTTTTCTTATGGAAGACGCTTAAGGAATATAGGCAAATGGGTGATTTGAACGACAGCGCTATCCTGCCTTAAAGCAGCTTATGCGTCTCTCGCGAAATTCGCCTGCGGCGAGACTATATGGCTTCTGTCTTAGACTTGAAAATACTAATTATTTAATTTGATATTCATTTTTAGAATATATGGCGAATTCGAAAAAACCGCAGCCTTTCTCCTCGCAGGAGCTGCCGAAGGCTGCGATCTTTTGATCTTTCGGCTACAGAAAATCCTTATAGGCAAACAAAGCCGGGGCCCCACCGGTGTGCAGGAAAATAATCGGACCTTGATCGAAGCGCGAACGGCCAATGCCATCGAGCAAACCCGCCATGGCCTTGCCGGTATACACCGGGTCGAGTAACAGGCCTTCCTGACTGGCTAACAACTTTACCGCCGCCAGTGTCCCGGCATTCGGTTCGCCGTAGCGCGGGCCGAAGTATTCGTCCCACAATTCGACTTTGAAGCTTGCCGGCAGCGCTACACCGAGCAGCTCCGCCGTGCGTTCGGCCAGACTCTGCACCTTCGGGCGCTGGTCTTCTTCGCTACGCGAAACGGTCACGCCGATCACCGGCAATTCGGGCAACGCTTCGCTCAAGGCCAGCGCCAGACCGCTGTGCGTGCCGGCGCTGCCCGAAGCCAACACCACGGCAGCAAAGTCGAGGCCGGTGTCTTTGATCTGCTCGGCCAGTTCCAGGCCTGCACGCACATAACCCAGCGCGCCGAGCGCATTCGAGCCACCGATCGGCACCAGATACGGCTTCTTGCCGTTGCTGCGCAGGCGCGCGGCGAGGGCGGCCAGTTGTTCGTCGGCGTTGTCGAGGTTTTCGACCAGCTCGACCTTGGTGTCGAACAGATCCAGCAGCAGTCGATTGCCGTTGCCGGTGTAATTGCTGTCGTCAGTGCCCAACGGATTTTCCAGCAGCGCGACACAACTCAGGCCCAGTTTGGCGGCCAGTGCTGCGGTCTGGCGAACATGGTTCGATTGCAGTGCGCCGGCGGTGATCAGCGTGTCGGCGCCCTGCGCGAGCGCATCGGCGGCGAGGTATTCGAGTTTGCGTAATTTGTTGCCACCCATGGCCAGCGGCGTCAGATCATCGCGTTTGATGTAAACGTCGCGACCGAGCCAGGCAGAGAGGCGCTCAAGTTTTTCCAGTGGGGTTGGTTGGCCGAGCAGGTCGAGACGGTTAAAACGGTCCAGCTGTTGTTTAATCATGAGTCCGTACTGGCGGAGAAAGATGAAAGGACTATAGGCAGTCGATTTTGCAGGGGCAACCGCGAATCGCTTATAGCCAAATGGACTGAGGCCAGCACTATCGGTTCTTAATTCGCCCTCGCAAGCATGCCGTAAAGTGGTCGCCGTTGACGCGGCCAGACAGTCCGGCCGCCCGTGAGGAGTCTTTATCGTGAGCGAGCGTTCCAGCCATTGGCAATTGCAGACCATCGTCAGCCAACTGCGCACCGCGCGGGATCAGTGGCGCGCACAGAATGGCCGGGCCACCGGCGAGCAGGGTGGCCGCGAGTTGCCGTCGCGGGCGGCGATGGCGGAGATTCTCGAGGCTTTATGTGGTGCGTTGTTCCCGATGCGCCTGGGGCCGGTCGATCTGCGCGAAGAAAGTGAAGATTTTTATGTGGGGCACACCCTCGACGTCGCGTTGAATGCCTTGCTGGCGCAGACGCGACTTGAGCTGCGTTATGTTGCCCGGCACAGCGCGCAGGTCGACACCGAAGTTGATGCCCGGGCGATCCAGATCGTCCAGGATTTCGCCCTTGCCTTGCCGGGGTTGCGCACGCTGCTCGACACCGACGTGCTGGCGGCCTATCACGGCGATCCGGCAGCGCGCAGCGTTGATGAAGTGCTGCTGTGCTACCCGGGGATTCTGGCGGTAATTCACCATCGTCTGGCGCACCATTTGTATCGCGCAGGGTTGCCGTTGCTGGCGCGGATCAGCGCGGAAATCGCTCACTCGGCGACGGGCATCGATATCCACCCGGGCGCGCAGATCGGCCGCAGTTTTTTCATCGACCACGGCACGGGTGTGGTGATCGGCGAGACCGCGATTATTGGTGAGCGGGTGCGGATTTATCAGGCAGTGACTTTGGGCGCCAAACGCTTCCCGGCAGATGAAGACGGGCAGTTGCAGAAGGGCCATCCACGGCATCCGATTGTTGAAGATGACGTGGTGATTTATGCCGGGGCGACGATTCTTGGACGGATCACCATTGGCAAGGGCTCGACCATTGGCGGCAATGTGTGGCTGACCCGCAGTGTGCCGGCCGGGTGCAATTTGACTCAGGCCAATTTGCAGCATGATGACGGGACGCAGAAGTAGGTTTCTGAATCTGCGTTGCTGCTTCGGGCCTCATCGCGAGCAGGCTCGCTGCCACAGTGGAACGCACTCCAAAGTGGGAGCGAGCCTGCTCGAGAATGTTTTAAGGTTGTATCGAGATAATGGCCTTCCGCCAATTCTTCAGTGAACGATTCGCCCAAAACCAACGTCATACCCCTCCTTGAGCTAGCGTAGGAAAGCTACCGCTTAGCCGTGCGATTAGTCCTTAGCGCCCTATCCATGTTTAACTTGAACGTTCATTCAAGTTAAACCGGTGGTTCGCTGCCCGCTCACAACAGGAGGCTTGCCTTTGCTGAGTCCGATCATTTCAGCCACGTTTCAACCCCTAGAGGTGCACGTTTCATGAGTGCATCGTCTACCCCCGCCAGCGGTCTGGTGCGGATGAATCCGCCGGTGTTCTATTTCGCCGCGACGTTTATTCTGCTGTTTGGTCTCGTTGTCATCGCCATGCCGCAACAGGCCGGTGCCTGGCTGCTTGAAGCACAAAACTGGGCGGCCAACACGGTCGGCTGGTATTACATGCTCGCGATGACGCTGTATCTGGTCTTCGTGGTGGTCACCGCGTTATCCGGCTACGGCAAGATAAAACTCGGTGCCGACCACGACGAACCCGAGTTCAGTTATCTGTCCTGGGCCGGCATGCTGTTCGCCGCCGGGATCAGCATTACGCTGTTCTTTTTCTGCGTTTCAGAGCCGCTGACTCACATGCTGCAGCCGCCGCAAGGCGAGGCCGGCACCGCGGATGCGGCGCGTCAGGCCATGCAGGTGCTGTTTCTGCACTGGGGCCTGCATGGCTGGGGCGTTTTCGCCTTCGTCGGCATGGCCCTGGCGTACTTCGCCTATCGGCATAACCTGCCGCTGGCCCTGCGCTCGGCGCTGTATCCGCTGATCGGCAAACGCATCAACGGCCCGATTGGTTACGCGGTGGATGGTTTCGGCATCATCGCCACGGTGTTCGGTCTCGGCGCCGACATGGGCTTCGGTGTGCTGCACCTCAACTCGGGTCTCGACTACCTGTTCGGCATTGCCCACACCCAGTGGATTCAGGTCGGCCTGATCACGCTGATGATGGGCGCGGCGATCCTCGTCGCCGTGGCCGGGGTCGATAAAGGCGTGCGGGTGATGTCCGACATCAACATGCTGCTGGCCTGTGCGCTGCTGCTGTTCGTGCTGTTCGCCGGCCCGACTCAGCACCTGCTCAACACCTTGATCCAGAACATCGGTGACTACCTCGGCGCTTTGCCGATGAAGAGTTTCGACCTCTACGCCTATGACAAACCGAGCGACTGGCTCGGCGGCTGGACGGTGTTCTACTGGGCCTGGTGGATTGCATGGTCGCCGTTCGTGGGCCTGTTCATTGCGCGGATTTCCCGTGGTCGCACCATCCGTGAATTCGTTTTCGGCGTGCTGTTGATTCCGCTCGGTTTCACCTTGGCGTGGATGTCGATCTTCGGCAACAGCGCCATCGATCAGGTGCTCAATCACGGAATGTCGGCGATGGGCATGTCGGCGATCGAGAATCCGTCGATGACCCTCTACCTGCTGCTGGAAACCTACCCGTGGAGCAAAACTGTCATCGCCGTGACGGTGTTTATCAGCTTCGTATTCTTCGTCACCTCTGCTGACTCAGGCACGGTGGTGCTCTCGACCCTGTCCGCCAAGGGCGGCAACCCTGACGAAGACGGGCCTAAATGGCTGCGGGTGTTCTGGGGCGCGATGACAGCGTTGATCACCAGTGCGCTGCTGTTCTCCGGCAGCATTGATGCCTTGAAGTCGGCCGTGGTGCTGACCTCGTTGCCGTTCTCGTTGATTCTGTTGCTGATGATGTGGGGCCTGCACAAGGCGTTCTATCTCGAATCGCAGAAGCAGATCGCGCAACTGCATTCGCTGGCGCCGGTGTCCGGTTCGCGGCGTGGCACGGGTGGCTGGCGACAACGCCTGAGCCAGGCTGTGCACTTCCCGTCGCGTGATGAGGTGTACCGTTTCATGGACAGCACGGTGCGCCCGGCGATCGAAGAAGTGACGGCGGTGTTCGTCGAGAAAGGCTTGAATGTGGTCACTCAGCCCGATCCTGCGCACGACAACGTCAGCCTGGAGATCGGCCATGGCGAGCAGCATCCGTTCATCTATCAGGTGCAGATGCGCGGCTACTTCACGCCGTCGTTCGCACGTGGCGGCATGGGCTCCAAACAGCTCAACAATCGCCGTTACTACCGCGCTGAAGTGCACCTGAGCGAGGGCAGTCAGGATTACGATCTGGTGGGTTACACCAAGGAACAGATCATCAACGACATCCTCGACCAGTACGAACGCCACATGCAGTTCCTGCACCTGGTGCGTTGATCATGAGCTGGGCGCCGGGTCTGTTCAGGACTCGGCGCTCAGCACCATGAACAACACCATCGCCGCCACCGGCACGCCGAACACCACACTGCCGATCCCCAGCTCCGACCCCACGGACTGGCCGGCATGCACCACCCCCACCGCGCCATTGATCACCGTCAACGCCAGCCACAGCGCGGCGAAGCCGTAGGCCAATGTCTGCCGGCTGAAGCCGATACGCTCGCCGATGTAGAGCATCAGGGCCAGCAGGACCAGGCCGAAGAAGATGATGATGGCGGTGTGCATGGGTGTGCCTGCCTGTGGATGTGCATTGCCTGAAGGATCGCCTCCTCGGTACTACTTGTTGGAGCATAGTCAAACCAGACCCACTATTCTGCATCCGTCCGTTGACTCGTCTGACGACCACTGCGCTGGAGCGTATTGACCAGACGGTCCGGGTTGATCAGCGCTACAGTTCCCACCCGGAGTTTCTGGCCGCCGCAGCTTTGCGCGAACTATCGGCCTGACTGAGATCCTGTGGGAGCGAGCTTGCTCGCCAAGCAGTCGACACCTGTTTCAAGACAAACAAGAGAGGATTCGATGACTTACACCGCTGCCGAAAATCGCTACGACTCCATCCCTTACCGCCGCGTCGGTCGCAGCGGTCTGGTGCTGCCGGCGCTGTCACTGGGCCTGTGGCACAACTTTGGCGACAGCACGCCGATCGACACCCAGCGCGCCCTGCTGCGTACTGCATTCGACCTGGGGATCAACCACTTCGACCTGGCCAACAACTACGGCCCGCCGTACGGCAGTGCCGAGATCAACTTCGGTCGCCTGCTGCGCGAAGACTTCAAGCAGTACCGCGATGAACTGATCATCTCCAGCAAGGCCGGTTGGGACATGTGGCCCGGCCCTTACGGCCAGGGCGGCGGTTCGCGCAAATACGTGCTGGCGAGCCTCGATCAGAGCCTGCAACGCCTCGGTCTGGACTATGTGGATATCTTCTACTCGCACCGCTTCGACCCGGACACCCCGCTGGAAGAAACCGCCAGCGCCCTCGCCACTGCCGTGCAACAGGGCAAAGCGTTGTACATCGGCATCTCGTCGTATTCGGGCGTGAAGACCCGTGAGATGGCAGCGCTGCTCAAGGAATGGAAAGTGCCGCTGCTGATTCATCAACCGGCCTACAACCTGCTCAATCGCTGGGTGGAAAAAGACCTGCTCGACACCACCGAAGAACTCGGCACGGGCGTCATCGCTTTCACGCCATTGGCGCAAGGTCTGCTGACCGACAAATACCTTAACGGCGTGCCGGAAGATGCGCGGGTCAATCGTCCGGGCGGTGGTTCGTTGCAGGCTTCGCACTTGTCCGAGGCGAACATCGCGCATGTGCGTGCGTTGAATGAGATCGCCAAGCGTCGCGGCCAGAGCCTGGCGCAACTGGCGCTGGCGTGGACCCTGCGTGATCCGCGAGTGACCTCGGCACTGATCGGCGCGAGCCGGCCGGAGCAGATTATCGAGAACGTCGGGGCGTTGAAGAATTTGAGTTTCAGTGCTGAAGAGTTGGCGGAGATTGACCGGTTTGCCCAGGAGGGCGGGATCAATCTTTGGGAGAAGCCGTCGACGGCGGAATAAGTGACTGGCGCCGAATTATTCGGCGCCTGCTCTGACGCTTTCGCGGGCAAGCCCGCTCCCACAGGGTTCCAGTCGTACACAAAATCTGTGAATGGCGCTGTACCTGTGGGAGCGGGCTTGCCCGCGAAGGGGCCAGTTCAGACAACGAGGAAATCGAGTCTTATCTGAAGAACGGCACATCCCCCAACACCGTCGCCCGCTGCATCACCCGCCGCGCCGGGCGGTAATCATCCACCGCGTAATGCTGCGTCACGCGGTTATCCCAGAACGCAATATCGTCCTGCTGCCAACGCCAGCGAATGGTGAATTCCGGTCGCGTTGCATGGGCAAACAGAAACTTCAGAATCGCCTCGCTCTCGGTTTCCGACAGCTCATTGATCTTCGACGTAAAGCCTTCGTTGACGAACAGCGAGCGCCGCCCGCTGACCGGATGCGTGCGAATCACCGGATGCGACAGAGGTGGATTCTTGCGCCGCGCCTCTTCCCACTGCGCCAGCGCTTCGGGCGTGTTGCCATAGCGCTCCAGCGGAAACGAACGGGTGAAATCGTGAGTCGCAGTCAGCCCTTCGAGCAGGGTTTTCATGGGCGCCGACAGCGCCTCATACGCCGCAATCCCGCTGGCCCATAACGTGTCGCCACCAAACTCCGGCAGCAGCTTGGCGCTGAGTACCGCGCCCATCGCCGGCGTCGGCAGGAAGGTCACGTCGGTGTGCCAGATCGCGTTGTCGCGCACGTCGGTAACGGCGGTGTCGAGGATCAGCACTTCCGGTTGTTCCGGCACGTTCGGGTAGATCGGGTGAATGTGCAGGTCGCCAAAATACGCGGCGAAACGCGCCTGTTGCGGCGGCTCGATCGGCTGGTTGCGGAAGAACAGCACTTGAAACTTGAGCAGCGCCTGCTCGATGTCGTCGCGGTGTTCCAGGCTCAACGGCTGGCTGATATCGACGCCGCTGATCTGTGCGCCGAGGGCCGAGCTTAACGGGGTGATGTGCAGGCTGCTCATGGTGGTTCTCTAGAATTCGGGATTTAGCTTTTGTGGGAGCGAGCCTGCTCGCGAAAGCGGAGTGTCAGGCAGCAAAAATGTCGACAGAAAGTCAGCATTCGCGAGCAGGCTCGCTCCCACAGGGTTCTTTACATAGCAATTATTCAGTGGGCCTGGCCGTGCCACGGCACCAGTTTGCGTTGCAGGGCGCGCAGGCCCATCTCCATGGCGAAGGCGATTAGGGCGATGACCAAAATCCCCAGCACCACCACATCAGTCACCAGAAACTGCGCGGCCGATTGCACCATGAAGCCCAAACCGCTGGTGGCGGCGATCAGTTCGGCGGCGACCAGCGTCGACCAACCGACCCCCAGACCAATGCGCACACCGGTAAGAATGTCCGGCAGGGCGCTGGGCAGAATCACGTGGCGAATCAATTGCGCGCGAGTGGCGCCGAGCGATTGCGCGGCACGCAATTTTGCCGGGTCTACGGTGCGCACGCCGGTAGCTGTGGCGATAGCGATCGGCGCGAAAATCGCCAGGTAGATCAGTAGCACTTTCGACAACTCGCCGATGCCGCACCAGATCACGATCAGCGGCAGATAAGCCAGTGGCGGAATCGGCCGGTAGAACTCGATCAGCGGATCAAGCACGCCACGGGCGATGCGGTTGGCACCGATGGCGATACCCACTGGCACGGCGGTCAGAATCGCGAAACCGAGGCCCAGGCCTATGCGGCTCAGGCTCGCGCCGAGGTGCTGCCACAGCGTCGAATCCATGTAGCCGCTGGTCGCCAGCAACCAGCCTTTTTGCAGAACGGCAGACGGTGGCGGCAGAAACAGTGGTTCGATCAAGCCAGTGGCGGTTACTGCCCACCAGACTGCCAACAAAGCGAACAACGTCAGGAGGCTGATCCAGCGAGTGCTGAGGCTGCGGCGCACTGGAATTACGACCGAAGGGGTTTTTACTGCCGCAGCGGAAACGTCGTAACTGCTCATGCGCGCTCCTGCCGTTGAACGGCGCTGCGTTGCGAGAACACTTTGCTCAGCACGTGCTCGCGGGTTTCGATAAAACGCGGGTCGGATTTGATCGCCCGTGCCGATTCACCCGCGGCGTAGCGCTGACCGAAATCCAGGTGCAAACGCTCAACGATCTGCCCCGGATTCGGCGCGAGCAAAATCAGGTCAGTGGCGAGGAACACCGCTTCTTCAATGTCGTGGGTAATCAGAAAAACCGGCTTGGCCGTGCGCTGCCAGACTTGCAGTAACAGTTCCTGCATCTGTTCGCGAGTAAAGGCGTCGAGGGCGCCGAAGGGTTCGTCCATCAGCAGAACGCGCGGGTCGGCAGCGAGGGCACGGGCGAGGCCGACGCGTTGCTTTTGCCCACCGGAAAGTTGCCAGATACGGCGGTTTTCAAAACCGGATAGATCGACCAGCGCGAGCATTTCGCGGGCGATTTTTTCGCGTTTGTCTTTGGCGAGGCCGGCCAGTTCAAGACCGAATGCGACGTTGGCCAACACGTCCTGCCAAGGCAGCAATGCGTCGTCCTGGAACACCACGCCGCGTTCAGCGCTCGGGCCTTTGACGGGCACGCCGTCGAGGGTGATGCGCCCGGCGCTCGGTTCAACGAAACCGGCAATCAGGTTCAACAGCGAAGTCTTGCCACTGCCGGACGGGCCGAGGGCGACCAGCAATTGCTGCGGCCCCAGGGTCAGAGAAATATCCGCCAGCACCGGTTCCGGGCTGCCCGGGTACTGTGCGCTGATGCGCTCCAGCTGTAGCAAGGCCATCGCGGTTAACTCCCGATCAGTTGGTGATGTATTTGGCGCTGACGTACGGTGCGTAGTCCGGCAGAACGGCTTCGACCTTGCCTTGTTCCTTGAGGAACGCGGCGGTGTCGGTAATGGCTTTGGTGGTCGGCGCCCCGAGGTCGCTGACCTGGTCCGCCGCCAGCGGATAGACGTTGCCTTGCAGCAGCAATGGAATGTCGCTGGCCTTGGCGCCGGAGAGCTTCACCAGTTTGTCGACGTTGGATTGATCGGCGAGCCAGGCTTTCGGGTCCTTGCGGTAATCGGCATAGGAGTCGAGGGTGACCTTGGCGAACGCGGTGACGATTTCCGGGTGTTTCTCGGCGAAGTCCTTGCGCACGATCCACGCATCGAACGTCGGCGCTCCGAATTTGGCCAGTTCGCCGGAAGTGATCAGCACTTTGCCGTTTTCCTTGGCTACTCCGAGGGCTGGGTCCCACACGTAGGTGGCGTCGATATCACCACGTTTCCACGCCGCGATAATCGCTGGTGGGGCGAGGTTGAGGACGGTGACTTTGGAAGGATCGATGTTCCAGTGCTTCAGCGCGGCGAGCAGGCTGTAGTGACCGGTGGACACGAACGGCACGGCGATTTTCTTGCCGATCAGATCCTGTGGCGTCTTGATCCCGGAACCGTCGCGGGCGACCAGTGCTTCGGCAGCGCCGATCTGGGTGGCGATGAGGAAAGTTTCTACCGGGACTTTGCGGGTGATCGCTGCGGTCAGCGGGCTCGAACCGAGGTAGCCAATCTGCACGTCGCCGGAAGCGATGGCGGCGATGATGTCGGCGCCATTGTCGAACTTGCGCCAGCTGATATCGGCTTTGGTGGCTTTCTCGTAGGCGCCGTCGGCCTGAGCGACTTTCGCCGGATCAACGGTGGTTTGGTAGGCGACGGTGAGGTCGGTGGCCTGAGCCAGAAAACTCGCGGCAGCCAAAGAGGCCACGGCCAGCAGGCGAAGCGGGAAATTCAGTTTCATTGAAAAGCTCCATATCAGGCGACCGAGTGTCGGCGTGAAAGGAGACTAAATGATCTAAGAATCGAGAAATAAATAACTTTTTCGAATGAGCTTATGAGCGGAAAAATCTAAGGATCAAAAGATCGCAGCCTCCGGCAGCTCCTACATGGGACAGGCGTACACCCTGTTGGAGCTGCCGAAGGCTGCGATCTTTTTTATCGACAACGCTTAGTTACTGATCGCCAGAATACTCGCCTGGTACGACCCGACAAACACGTCGAAATCGCCCACTTCGTTCTGCTCCAGCTCAGCCTGCGCCGCCAGCGAAGTTCGCGCCAGTTCCTCAAACTTCGCTTGCTCATCAGCCGCCAAAGGCTCGCTGCGGAAGAACTCGGCATGTGCCTGACTCTGGCGCAGAGAGAACTGCGCGAAGCTTTCCTTGTGCTCGGCCATCGCGGCCAGCACCTGTGCCGACGGCGTCAGGGACGAATCCTTGACCTTTGCCAGTTGCGCATCCAGCGCGGTGCTGTGCGCATCAAAGCCATGGCTCTGATCCAACAGCGCCGCCAGCGGAGCAATCTGTTCCAGCAATTCGGCTGCCCAGGACTTCATGTCGACCGGCTGGCCGTCACGCTGCAATTGCAGGCCCGGACGGCGACCTTCCTTGACCACGCTGAGGAAGTTCGAGGTGGCATTGCTGCACGAGGTGTTGGTCAGCAGTGGGCTGTCGTTCAGCGCGCAATACAGCAGGAAGGCGTCAAGGAAGCGCGACTCGGTAAGGTCGATGCCCATCGGCAGAAACGGGTTGATGTCCAGGCAGCGCACTTCGACATACTGAATGCCACGGGCGACCAGCGCCTGGATCGGCCGCTCGCCGGTGTAGGTCACGCGTTTCGGGCGGATGTTGGAGTAGTACTCGTTTTCGATTTGCAGGATGTTGGTGTTCAGTTGTACCCATTCGCCATCCTGGTGCGTGCCGACCTCAACGTACGGCGCGTAAGGCGTAGCAACGGCTTTGCGCAGGCTGTCGGTGTAGCTCGCCAGATCGTTGTAGCAAGGCGTCAGGCCGGCCTGGGCGTTGCTCTGATAACCAAGGTCGCTCATGCGCAGGCTGGTCGCGTACGGCAGGTACAGCGTGTCCGGGTCCAGTTGTTCCAGCTGATGCGAACGACCGCGCAGGAAACCGGCATCCAGCGCCGGCGACGCACCGAAAAGGTACATCAGCAGCCAGCTGTAGCGACGGAAATTGCGGATCAGCGCAATGTAGGAGACTGACTGGAAATCCCGGTCGGTACCGACAAAACCTTCCGCTTCCTTGAGCAGCGGCCAGAGTTTTTCCGGCAGGGAGAAGTTGTAGTGAATCCCGGCGATGCACTGCATGGTCTTGCCGTAACGCAGGGCCAGGCCTTTGCGATAGACGTACTTGAGCTGACCGATGTTGGAGGTGCCGTAATAGGCGATCGGGATGTCTTCCTCGGCCGGCAACGGGCACGGCATCGATGGACTCCACAGGTACTCGTTGCCGAGTTTGCTGTAGGCAAAGCGATGAATCTTGTCCAGGCTCGCCAGGGTGTCTGCCGGGTCGGGCAGGGCGGGCGTGATGAATTCCAGCAACGACTCGGAATAGTCGGTGGTGATTTTTTCATTGGTCAGCGCGGAACCCAAGGCTTCCGGGTGCGGCGTTTGCGCCAGTCGACCTTCGCTGGTCACGCGCAGGCATTCACGTTCGATACCGTGGAGGCACTGTTCGAGCAGAGAGAGGTTGGCGCGCTCGCCGAGCAGAGCCAGGCGGCGGTTGAGAAGTTCGCTCAATTTGGATTCCTTCACGCGTCAGTCGCCCCAATATGGGGGTGGGCAGGACGGTCTACAAGGGTGAAGTTGAAACTGGCGTTTTCGCCTGGTTTTTTTGCGGCAGGCCATTTGCCGGTCGGTCAAGAACTGCACAATCCCTGTGGGAGCGAGCCTGCTCGCGAAGAGGGTTTTCCAGCCGACATCATCGCCGACTGACACACCGGCTTCGCGAGCAGGCTCGCTCCCACAGGATTCATTGCGCCGAAATTAACTCAAAATGATGATCAACATCTACAGGACAGCGAACGTGCCTTGCGCTTTTGCGACCAGTTTGTCGCCCTGCATCACCTCGGCCTCGACCACCAGCGTGCGCCGGCCCGGGTGAATCACCCGGGCCGTGCACAGCACCTCGCCGTCCGAGACGGCGCGGATATAGTTGATCTTGCACTCGATGGTCGCGCTCTGCTGATCGAAGCCGTGGGTGCTGGAACAGGCCAGCCCCATGGCGATATCGACCAGACTGAACAGCGCGCCGCCGTGCAATTTTCCGCCGCGATTGCGCAGTTCCGGTTCCAGCCCCAGGGCGACTTGCGCCACCCCGGTTTCCAGGCTGTGCAGGCGGCAGCCCAACAGCTTGAAAAACGCGCTCTCGACGAGCCCGGCCGGAATTTCCATCAGCGTTTCTTCAGCTGTTTGGCGTTGGCGAACAGCGAGGCCATTGCATTGTTTACTGGCGCTGCGGTCGCGGTTTCCTTGCGCGGCGCGTTGTTCGACGGCTGACGCTGCGCCGAGCCCGGACGCGAGCCGCGGGCACCGTCGATTTTCTCGCCCGGGGTGTCGCCCATGCGCATCGACAGGCCGACGCGTTTGCGCGGGATGTCGACTTCCATGACCTTCACTTTCACCACATCACCGGCCTTCACCGCTTCGCGTGGGTCCTTGATGAACTTCTCCGACAGCGCCGAGATGTGCACGAGACCATCCTGATGCACGCCGATGTCGACGAATGCGCCGAACGCGGTCACGTTGGTGACGACACCTTCAAGGATCATCCCCAGTTGCAGGTCCTTGAGGTCTTCTACGCCTTCCTGGAACTCGGCAGTCTTGAACTCCGGACGCGGGTCGCGGCCGGGTTTTTCCAGTTCCTGGAGGATGTCGGTCACCGTCGGCAGACCGAAGGTCTCGTCGGTGAATTTCTTCGGATCCAGACGCTTGAGGAAACTGGCGTCGCCGATCAGCGAGCGGATGTCGCGGTCGGTTTCAGCCGCAATGCGTTGCACCAGCGGATAGGCTTCCGGGTGAACGGCCGAGGAATCCAGCGGGTTGTCGCCGTTCATCACACGCAAGAAACCGGCAGCCTGTTCGAAGGTTTTTTCGCCCAGACGTGCGACTTTCTTCAGCGCCGCACGGGTCTTGAACGCGCCGTGTTCGTCGCGGTGAGCAACGATATTCTGCGCCAGCGTGGCGTTGAGGCCGGAGATCCGCGCCAGCAGCGCCACCGAGGCGGTGTTGACGTCGACACCGACGGCGTTCACGCAGTCTTCGACCACGGCATCCAGACCGCGCGCCAGTTTCAGCTGCGAGACGTCGTGCTGGTACTGGCCAACGCCGATGGATTTCGGATCGATCTTCACCAGCTCTGCCAGCGGATCCTGCAGACGGCGAGCGATGGACACCGCGCCACGGATCGACACGTCCAGATCGGGGAATTCCTTGGCTGCCAGTTCCGACGCCGAGTACACCGATGCACCGGCCTCCGAAACCATGACCTTGGTCATCTTCATCGCCGGATATTTTTTGATCAGTTCGATGGCCAGTTTGTCGGTTTCGCGGCTGGCGGTGCCGTTGCCGATGGCGATCAGGTCAACCGAGTGCTTGGCGCACAGGGCGGCCAGAATGGCGATGGTCTGATCCCACTTGTTGTGCGGCACGTGCGGGTAAACCGTGGCGTGATCGAGCATCTTGCCGGTCGAATCGACCACGGCGACCTTGCAACCGGTACGCAGGCCCGGGTCGAGGCCCAGGGTTGCGCGTGGGCCGGCCGGTGCGGCCAGCAACAGGTCATGCAGGTTGTGGGCGAAAACATTGATCGCCTCGGTTTCGGCGCCGTCGCGCAGCTCGCCCAGCAGGTCGGTTTCGAGGTGGGTGTAGAGCTTGACCTTCCAGGTCCAGCGCACCACTTCACCGAGCCATTTGTCGGCCGGACGGTTCTGGTTCTGGATATTGAATTGCTGGCCGATCATGCCTTCGCACGGATGCATGGTGCCCGGCAGTTCGTCGCCGACTTTCAGCGCAGAGCTGAGAATGCCTTCGTTGCGGCCACGGAAAATCGCCAATGCGCGGTGCGACGGCATGCTTTTCAGCGGTTCGTCGTGTTCGAAGTAGTCGCGGAACTTGGCGCCTTCCTCTTCTTTGCCGGCGATGACGCGGGCACTGAGGATGGCTTCCTGCTTGAGATAGGTACGCAGTTTTTCCAGCAGGCTGGCGTCTTCGGCGAAACGCTCCATCAGGATGTACTTGGCGCCTTCCAGCGCAGCCTTCACGTCGGCCACGCCTTTTTCGGCATCGACGAAGCGTGCGGCTTCGGTTTCCGGTGTAAGGTTCGGGTCGTTGAACAGGCCGTCGGCCAGGTCGCCGAGGCCGGCTTCCAGGGCAATCTGGCCCTTGGTGCGGCGCTTTTGCTTGTACGGCAGGTACAAGTCTTCGAGGCGGGTCTTGGTGTCGGCGAGTTTGATATCGCGCTCAAGAGCAGGAGTGAGTTTGCCTTGCTCCTCGATACTGGCCAGGATGCTGATGCGCCGTTCGTCGAGTTCTCGCAGGTAGCGCAGACGCTCTTCCAGATGACGCAACTGGGTGTCATCGAGGCTGCCGGTGACTTCTTTCCGGTAGCGGGCAATGAAGGGTACGGTAGAGCCTTCATCGAGTAGCGCGACGGCCGCTTCGACCTGTTGTGGGCGTACGCCGAGTTCCTCGGCGATGCGGCTGTTGATGCTGTCCATAAAACCACCTGACATATTGTGAAAGCAGGCTCGCAGGCACGGAAATAAAGGCCCGGAGTCTGGTTGAGCGGCTTGAAGATTGCCGCTGCCTGGGTCAAAAGGCAGCCCATTGACCCGTGAAATCGAACTATTACTGCGCTGGCCGGGAAAAAAGACGGCCACTTGCGGTAACGATTCAGACGTTGCCTGGCACAAAACGCCGCGCATTATAACCAGCGTTCTGTCATTCGGGGGCGTCACAGTCTGTAGGCTTAAACCCCGGTTTTCTGGCAGTGAAGGAAAAATCTGCTAACAATGCACACGGTGCGTATAACGGCAGCTACGCCATAATGCGCGCCGAGCTAAAAGGAGCATCCAATGAGCAGCACTGCACAAACTGCTGAAGGCGAAAAAATTCTTATCGTTGATGACGATCCGGGGCTGAGCAGCCTGCTGGAACGTTTCTTCGTCAGCAAGGGCTACCGTGCCCGTACCGTACCGAATACCGAGCAGATGGACCGTCTGCTGGCGCGTGAAGTATTCAATCTGGTCGTCCTCGACTTGATGCTGCCCGGCGAAGACGGTCTGACCGCTTGCCGCCGCCTGCGGGCCGCGAACAACCAGATTCCGATCATCATGCTCACCGCCAAGGGCGATGAGATGAGCCGCATCAAGGGCCTGGAACTGGGCGCTGACGATTACCTGGCCAAGCCGTTCAACCCGGACGAGCTGATGGCCCGGGTCAAAGCGGTGTTGCGTCGCCAGGCCGCACCAGTGCCGGGCGCGCCGGGCAGCGAAGACGAAAATGTCACCTTCGGTGATTACGTGTTGTCGCTGGCCACTCGCGAACTGAAACGTGGCGACGAAGTGCACATGCTCACTACCGGTGAGTTTGCGGTACTCAAGGCCTTGGTGATGAACGCGCGTCAGCCGCTGACCCGCGACAAGCTCATGAACCTGGCCCGTGGCCGCGAGTGGGATGCCCTGGAGCGTTCCATCGACGTGCAGATCTCCCGTCTGCGCCGGATGATCGAGCCTGATCCGTCGAAACCGCGCTACATCCAGACTGTCTGGGGCGTTGGCTACGTGTTCGTACCGGATGGCGCCGCCACCAAGTGATCGGCGATTTGTAGGAGCGGGTCTGCTGGGGGTTGGTCAAACGACCATTCCCACAGACTCGCAATCCGCAATATGCGAGCATTGCTCGCTCCTGCAAGTGTGTAGCGGTTATTGATGAAGACGCCCGTCTGGTTCCCCCAAAGTTTTTTCTCCCGCACCCTCTGGCTGGTGCTCATCGTCGTGCTGTTTTCCAAGGCGCTGACCCTGGTTTATCTGTTGATGAACGAGGACGTGCTGGTGGATCGTCAATACAGCCACGGCGTCGCCCTGACGCTGCGCGCCTATTGGGCCGCCGACGAAGAAAACCGCGCGAAGATCGCCGATGCCGCGACCCTGATCCGGGTGGTGGGTGCCGGTGTGCCGGAAGGCGAACAGCACTGGCCGTACAGCGAGATCTATCAACGACAGATGCAGGCGGAACTCGGCGCCGACACCGAAGTGCGATTACGCATGCATTCGCCGCCGGCCCTGTGGGTTCGCGCCCCGAGCCTGGGCGATGGCTGGCTGAAAGTGCCGTTGTATCCACATCCGTTGCGTGGCCAGAAAATCTGGAACGTGCTGGGCTGGTTCCTCGCGATCGGTTTGCTGTCGACGGCCTCGGCGTGGATTTTTGTCAGCCAGCTCAACCAACCCTTGAAGCGTTTGGTATACGCCGCCCGGCAACTCGGCCAGGGTCGAAGCGTACGTCTGCCGATCAGCGACACGCCGAGCGAGATGACCGAGGTCTATCGCGCCTTCAATCAGATGGCCGAAGACGTCGAACAGGCCGGACGTGAGCGTGAGCTGATGCTGGCCGGCGTCTCCCATGACTTGCGTACGCCGTTGACGCGCTTGCGTCTGTCGCTGGAGTTGATGGGCGACCACAACGACCTGACCGACGACATGGTGCGCGACATCGAAGACATGGACGCGATTCTCGACCAGTTCCTCGCGTTCATTCGCGATGGTCGTGACGAGTCGGTGGAGGAGGTCGACCTCAGCGATCTGGTGCGTGAAGTGGCGGCGCCGTACAACCAGACTGAAGAGAAAGTTCGTCTGCGCCTAGAGCCGATCCAGCCGTTCCCGTTGCGTCGGGTATCGATGAAACGTCTGCTCAACAACCTGATCGGCAACGCTTTGAACCATGCCGGCAGCGGCGTTGAAGTGGCGGCTTATGTGTCCGGCGACACCAGTGCGCCGTATGTGGTGCTGAGTGTGATGGACCGTGGTGCGGGGATTGACCCGTCGGAGCTTGAGGCGATTTTCAACCCGTTCACCCGTGGCGACCGTGCGCGCGGCGGCAAGGGTACGGGGTTGGGCTTGGCGATCGTGAAGCGGATTGCTTCGATGCATGGCGGCAATGTTGAACTGCGTAACCGGTCCGGGGGTGGGCTGGAGGCGCGAGTAAGGTTGCCGTTGGGGTTGATGCTGCCGCGGGATGCGGTATAGAAGCAGCTGCAAGTTTCAAGCGGCAAGCAAGAGCGACTTTACTTGTCGCTTGGGGCTTGCCGCTTGAAGCTGGCTTTAGCCTTTGCCTTTGGTGCGGGTCATATTCGGCCCGCCATTCTTCTCAAGATGCTCAATGATGATTCCCGCCACGTTCTTCCCGGTGGTGGTCTCGATCCCCTCCAGCCCCGGCGACGAATTCACTTCCATCACCAGTGGCCCGTGATTGGAGCGCAGAATATCCACGCCCGCCACCGACAGGCCCATGACCTTGGCTGCACGCAGCGCCGTCATGCGTTCTTCCGGGGTGATCTTGATCAGGCTGGCGCTGCCGCCGCGATGCAGGTTTGAGCGGAATTCACCCGGTTTGGCCTGACGCTTCATTGCCGCGATTACCTTGTCGCCGACCACGAAGCAGCGGATGTCTGCACCGCCAGCCTCCTTGATGTATTCCTGAACCATGATGTTCTGCTTCAGGCCCATGAACGCCTCGATCACCGACTCGGCGGCGGTCGCGGTTTCGCACAACACCACGCCGATGCCCTGGGTGCCTTCCAGCACTTTGATCACCAGTGGCGCACCGTTGACCATGTCGATCAGGTCGGGAATATCGTCCGGCGAGTGAGCAAACCCGGTCACCGGCAAACCAATGCCACGGCGCGACAGCAGTTGCAGCGAGCGCAATTTGTCCCGCGAACGGGCAATGGCCACCGACTCATTGAGAGGGAACACGCCCATCATTTCGAACTGGCGCAACACCGCGCAGCCATAGAACGTCACCGACGCGCCGATCCGCGGGATCACCGCGTCGAAGCCTTCCAGCGGTTTGCCGCGATAGTGGATCTGCGGCTTGTGGCTGGCGATGTTCATGTAGGCGCGCAAGGTGTCGATCACTACCATTTCATGCCCGCGTTCAGTGCCGGCCTCAACCAGACGACGGGTGGAATACAGACGCGGGTTCCGCGACAGCACAGCGATCTTCATGCAACACCTGTGGAGGAGGTAGATACCGGGAACACCGGCTTGTCTTGTACATATTTGATGCCCGGATTGACCACCAGCTGGCCATCAATCAGGGCTTTGGAGCCAAGTAACAGGCGATAGCGCATGGACTTGCGGCAGGCCAGGGTGAACTCGATTGGCCAGACCCGATCACCCAGAGCGAGGGTGGTGCTGATCACGTAGCGCTCCTGGGCATGGCCGTTGGAGCTCTTGATGGTTTTGCGTGTCACCAGTGGTGCTTCGCAACGCCGGTGACGCAACTGCACCACCGTGCCCAGGTGCGCGGTAAAACGCACCCATTTCTCGCCGTCACGTTCGAACGGTTCGATGTCGGTGGCATGCAGGCTGGAGGTACTGGCACCGGTGTCGATTTTTGCGCGCAGGCCCGCAACTCCCAAATCCGGGAGCGCCACCCACTCGCGCAGACCGACAACGGTCAAATGGTCAAATGTCTTCAATATAAAAAACCAACGATTAACGCGCCCAGGCGTCAGGTGATATCTGAGCCAAGGCTTTGAACGCAGGTTTGGCGAACCAGTATCCCTGCATCAGAAATATTCCACAGTCCGCCAGGAAATCCCGTTCTCCGGCGCTCTCGATGCCTTCGGCAATGACTGTAACGTCCAACTCCGCACAGATTGTGACAATCCCCCGCACGATTGCCTGACGGACACGGTCTTGATCGACATCGCGGATCAACGCCATGTCGAGTTTGATCAGGTCCGGTTGGAAATCAGCCAGCAGATTGAGCCCCGAATAACCGGCACCGAAATCGTCGATGGCGGTCTTGAAGCCGAATTCGCGGTATTCACGCAGAATATTGGTCAAATGGCGATAGTTATCTACGTGCTGGCTTTCCAGTGTTTCAAAAATCAGCCGGTCGACCGGGAAATTGTGTTTTTTTGCCGCCTCCAGGGTGCTGCGAATACATAACTCTGGACGATAGACAGCGTTGGGCATGAAGTTGATCGACAAGTGTGTCTGCATATTAAGATTGGCCGCGCCTTCGATGGCGCGCATCCGGCAGAGCTGGTCGAAACGGTAGCGGTTTTCTTCTGTAACCTGATCTAACACCGTCAATGCCCCTTCGCCAGCGACACCGCGGACCAGCGCTTCATGAGCGAAAACCGACTGGTCGCGCAGATCGACGATAGGTTGGTAGGCGAAGGCAAAATCGAAGTCCAGCGGCTCGCTTTGCTGGCATCCCTGGCAACCCGCCTTGGGCGAAGTCAATGAAGACGGAAATTTAGACACTCGATCACTCCTTGCCGCTGAAACGGTCAAGATCACAGTCTATCTGGAGGGCCGAGTTCTTGCGCCCGACAGAAACGGTAGTACAGTTCCGACTACTGGCTGAGCGAGGAATTCATATGGCACAAAAACAGGAAGAGGACGACAAGGTCCGTCTCGATAAATGGTTGTGGGCGGCGCGCTTTTATAAAACCCGTGCCTTGGCCAAAGCCGCCATCGAGAGTGGCAAGGTGCATTGTCGAGGTGAGCGCTGCAAGCCCGGCAAAGAGCCACGCGTCGGCGACGAGTTTGAGATACGTACCGGCTTCGAGGTGCGCATCGTGAGGGTCGAAGCCTTGTCGATCGTGCGTCGTGGGGCCCCCGAGGCGCAGGCTTTGTACGCGGAAACCGACGCGAGTATTGCCAAGCGCGAAGCGGCCGCAGCAATGCGCAAGGCTGGCGCGTTGGGCATGAGCACCGACGGCAAACCGAGCAAGAAGCAGCGGCGGGATCTGTTTAAATTTCGTGGGAACAGCAACGACGACTAAGGCTGATGTTTCAGTGTTGTCTGTGCCGACCTCATCGCCCGCAGGCTGGCTCCCACAGTTTGAAATGCAATCCGACTGTGAGAGCCAGGCTACTGGCGATTCGAGTGCGCAGCACTCGCCGGGGGTGACGCGGTATCAGGCGCTACGCACAACGCTCATCCGCGAAACCAGCGGCAGCTTGCCCAGCAGATTGAAAATCGGCGCCGTCACCTTCAGCCAGAAATTCGCCGCGTGATAGGCAAACGGCGTGTAGTAACCCCAGCCCAATGCCCACACCGCCAGCAACATCCCGCCGATGTAATCGTCCTGACCCCAATGCGCGCCAGCCACCAGTCGCGGCAGCATGAACAGCAGCGTCAGGCTCCAGATCGTCACGAACTGCCCGACCGTACGGCTGAACACACCCATGAACAGGGCCCAGATCAGCAGCACCGACGCATGGTCACCGGGGAAGCTCTGGCCCGAGCGATCCTTCAGCTCCCAGGCCTTTTCCAGATGCGGGAAGTAGTCGCTGAGGTGCACCGCGCCTTCCAGCACCATCGACGGACTGCTGTGCTGCCAGCCCATGTGGTCGGCGAACTTGGAAAACAGTGCGCGAATCACCACCATCAACAGCAGGATCGAGAAAAAACCGAAAAACGCGCGACGCACGTCAATCGCCTTGAACACCCAGTCGCCCTTGATCAACAGCATCAGCAGAATCAGTCCGACGACGATGTCGAACGGGCGCAGACTTGCAATTGCCCAAATGTGGAGCCATATCGGGTTGCTGGCCAGCGGTGCATTGAGCGAGCGAAACAGCCACTCGTCGAAAATCACACACAGCATGTTGCCCGTAGGCCATAACCAGAAAGCCAGCAACGCCAATGGCACGACGTTGCACAGAACCAGCCGGCCGAGGTTCCACCTTGATTGGAACAAACCCGGATTGTTCATAAAATGCCTCCCGTGGCTGAACGATCGCACCAAACAGGTGCAAAGAAGCGCGGCATTTTCATATTTTGTAACCAATTTGTCATCAATTCAGATACCCAAACCTATGACCGATCTCCCGGATACCGATTACACCCAACGCTTCATCTTCGATGACAGCGATACTCGCGGCGAGCTGGTAGCGCTTGAGCGCAGCTACGCCGAAGTCCTCGCCAAGCACCCGTACCCGGAGCCGGTTGCGCAACTGCTGGGCGAATTGATGGCGGCGGCCTCGTTGCTGGTGGGCACCCTGAAGTTCGACGGTTTGCTGATTCTGCAGGCGCGTTCCGAAGGCCCGATCCCGATGTTGATGATCGAGTGCTCCAGCGACCGTGAGATTCGTGGTCTGGCGCGTTATCACGCCGATCAGGTCTCGGCGGATGCGACCCTCAGCGACTTGATGCCCAACGGCGTCCTGGCCCTGACCGTCGACCCGACCGTTGGCCAGCGCTATCAGGGCATCGTCGACCTCGATGGCGAAACCCTGTCCGATTGCTTCACCAATTATTTCGTCATGTCGCAGCAGGTGGGCACCCGCTTCAAGCTGTTCGCCGACGGTCGTCGTGCCCGTGGCATGTTGTTGCAACAACTGCCGGCCGATCGCCTGAAAGACGAAGAAGATCGCGCCGCCAGCTGGCAGCACATCACCGCGTTGGCCAGCACCCTGAGCGCCGATGAACTGTTGAGCCTGGACAACGAAACCGTGCTGCATCGCCTTTATCATGAAGAGCAAGTTCGCCTGTTCGATGTGCAACATCTGCGGTTCCACTGCAGCTGCTCGCGTGAACGCTCGGGCAATGCGCTGGTCAGTCTGGGTCTGGAAGATGCGCAGGCACTGGTGGCCGAGCAGGGCGGTACAGTCGAGATCGATTGCCAGTTCTGCAACGAGCGCTACCTGTTTGATGCGGCCGATATCGCTCAATTGTTCGCAGGTGCGGGCGTCGACACGCCGTCAGATACCCGGCACTAAAACGGTTCAGCGCAGGTAAATTCACTGCTCAACGACGGAATTACGCCGTTACGACGGGAGGGCCCTACTATTTTTGGGCTTTTCTGGCATAATCCGGCCCACTTTTTTCGCGGTAGTAGTGCACGACTTTCTACTACAAAACGTTTGGAGCACACTCGGCCACTGGCCGACGGGGAACCTCATGACGCAAGCCAATAACGCCGTGTACACCGATCTGAGTGTTGATGATCTGGTAAAAGAAGCCCTGAACCGCGGTGAAGGCGAGCTTGCCGATACCGGCGCTCTGGTTGTTCGCACCGGTCATCGCACCGGCCGTTCGCCAGTCGACCGTTTCATCGTTGAAGAGCCTTCCACTCAGGCCGCTATCGCCTGGGGCCCGATCAACCGCAAGTTCCCGGCCGACAAGTTCGATGCCTTGTGGGCTCGCGTAGAAGCCTTCAACAACGCGCAAGAGCACTTCGTTTCCCACGTGCATGTAGGCGCGGCTGAAGATCACTACCTGGCCGTGAAAATGACTACCCAGACTGCCTGGCAGAATCTGTTCGGTCGTTGCCTGTTCATCAACCCGGCCCAGTACAATCCGGCTGGCCGTGATGAGTGGCAAGTGCTCAACGTCGCCAATTTCGAGTGCGTGCCTGAGCGTGACGGCACCAACTCCGACGGTTGCGTGATCATCAACTTCGCACAGAAAAAAGTGCTGATCGCTGGCATGCGTTACGCCGGCGAGATGAAGAAAGCCATGTTCTCCGTGCAGAACTTCCTGCTGCCGGCCGCTGACGTGCTGCCAATGCACTGCGCTGCCAACATCGGCGAAGAAGGCGACGTGACCCTGTTCTTCGGTCTGTCCGGCACCGGCAAGACCACCCTGTCGGCTGACGAAAGCCGTTACCTGATCGGTGACGACGAACACGGCTGGGGCGAAGGCGTTGTCTTCAACATCGAAGGCGGCTGCTACGCCAAGTGCATCGACTTGTCCGAGAAGAACGAGCCGGTCATCTGGAAAGCCATCAAGCACGGCGCTGTGCTGGAAAACGTCGTCATCGACGATGCCAAGCACGCTGACTATGCCGATGTCAGCCTGACCCAGAACAGCCGCGCTGCGTACCCGCTGGAACACGTTGCCAAGCGTTCCGAGCACAACCTCGGTGGCGAGCCGAACGCTGTGATCTTCCTGACCTGCGACCTGACCGGTGTCTTGCCGCCAGTGTCGATCCTCAACGAAGAACAAGCGGCCTACCACTTCCTGTCTGGTTACACCGCACTGGTGGGCTCGACTGAAATGGGTTCGGGCAGCGGCATCAAGTCGACCTTCTCCACCTGCTTCGGCGCACCGTTCTTCCCGCGCCCGGCCGGCGAATACGCAGAGCTGCTGATCAAGCGCATCCGCGGCTTCGGCTCCAAGGTTTACCTGGTCAACACCGGCTGGACCGGCGGTGGCTACGGCGTCGGCAAACGCTTCAACATCCCGACCACCCGCGCGGTGATCGCAGCGATCCAGAGCGGCGCCCTGATCGGCACCGAAACCGAACACCTGGACACCATCAACCTCGACGTGCCACTGGCCGTACCGGGCGTTGAAACCGGCCTGTTGAACCCACGCAACACCTGGGCTGACAAGGCTGCATACGACGAAGCCGCAAAAGCACTGGCCGGTCTGTTCATCGAGAACTTCAAGAAGTTCGAAGTGAGCGACGCGATCAAGGCTGCTGGACCGAAGTTGTAAGCGTTGGTTTGTAGTGAATGAAAAAGCCGCCCTTTGGGGCGGCTTTTTTGTGGGCGATCAAAAGGTACGAAAAGCAGGTGCCATCCTTTCCTGCTCACGTCTAGACATCCCAAGCGCACTAGCGATCTCTGGCCAAAGACTGACAACGTCTTGAATGCGCTCAATGATGTCTGTTGAGTCCTCACGGCTAACCCGAAAATACCCTGCGATTTCCCTCGCCAGCTCCAAATCCAAGGCGTTGTCGGAGTCCGTGATGTTCAGCTTCAACCCATCCGCATGCGCCACCGGATTCATGTCATACGCTGCCGACAACCGCCACCCCCGACCAGGATCCAGAACAAAACCATGGTTGCGGAGGTGGTCGTCGGTGTTGGATACGAGGATGTTGAAGACAATTCGCGACCACAGCTCACGAAGGTCTGCGTTGGGTTCCGAGCCGTGTTCCATGATTACTTCCGCCAACTCAAGATAGCTGGCGCCGGTTGAGGCGTCGTCGCCGTCGACGCGGTTGGTCATGGTCATGGCTGATGCGAAGTGATGTCGGCCGCCGCGTTCGGTTCGGTCGAAACGCTTCACCAGGAAGCAGTGGTGATCGCTTGCGTAGCGTCGGGCCATGCCGGTGGCAACACGTAGACCACAGTTGACCGCCAAAGCGTTTACTACAAATTCCCAACCACCAACATCGTAGTCATCTCTCGTACTTGGGAATTTGGCGATCCACAGTTGGCCGAACTCGTCGACTACGCTGGCTTTCGGTCTGGCGCCGCCCAGTGAGCCGCCCGGTGCGATGAGCATTCTTAGCCATTCGCGGCCATCGATGGCTGTGTTGTCCCTGTCGTTTTCCAGGGCGAGACTTGCCTGCTCTAACGCGCGCAGCTCGACAAAGGGTGGAGCGGCAATCCCGTCGCGGTCGTCGAGGAAGTTGCCTTCGTCATTGAGTTTGTAGCGAAGGGCGCCGACACGGAAAAGGTCGTGTACGCCAAGCAGGTAATCGGATTCGAACAGCTTGCTGTCCTTGGGAATCAAGCCGTCACGAATGTCCCTTTCCAAGCGGCGTTTCATCAGCAGTTGGCCCCAACGATCGGGGCTCGAGTCTGCAAAGACGCCAAAGTGGCTCTGATGGTCGCCGGGGAATTGGCGGCCTTCGAAGGGGCCGATGCGCGGGTCTAGAGTTATGGAACTCAACTCGGGATCGGCCAACGCTTTCGGGTCGTACTCAAATTCGAACACGTTGGTGTTGCGTGTTTTCCTCGCATGCAGAAATCCGAGGCGTCTGGCGCCTTTCAAGGATTCCCAGTCTGCATAAACAGCAATCAGCGTCATTCTTCACCTGTTGGTGGGCCGGCCTTTTTCTTCTTGTTCAAAAGGCTGGAGAGTGAGTGTGTGTTGAATGGGAAGTCGGCCGGAATTTTCATGGTAGTTGCGGCATCGATAACGTTTGAAGTTCCGACGTGTTCGGGTGAGCCTTTTTTTACCGCGCTGGCTGCTCGCACTCGCTGGGGCTTTTTGGCTGCGGATCGTGTTGCAGGCATTAACTGCGCATCCTGCAATTGGCGACCCATTTCATCGGCTGCAGCCAGTTTGTTCAGGTCCTTTTCCAGCCCCAGCACCTGCATGACCGACAGGTAGGCTCCGATGGTTACCCCTGAACCGCCGGACTCCAGATGGCGCAAGGTTGTCAGCGACATGCCTGATCTTTCGGCGACTTGCTTGGCCGTCAATTTGCGGCGTAGGCGAGCCAGCTTCAGTCGTTCACCAAGGTCGACTAAAAGCCGAGCAGTAGAGGGCAAAAGCGGCGCTGTTTTCTTGGCCATGTGGCAGTATTCCTTCATTTTTAAACCTTAACTGCCAGAATAATAGCACTTAAGCTGAAGGACGCTGTTTACCGCCAGATCCGTGAAAAACGAAATTAGGTGGCATTATTCCATCTGTTTTCGGTTTATATAGCTAGAATACTGCCACTTAAATGTTAGCGCTTACTCGAGTCAGTCCGGCTTTTGCCGGTACTTTTCGATAATGCTTTCCATCAGCTCATCAAAGAATTTGCTCATGGTTGCTCCCATGGTTGATTACCGTTTTTTTGATCGCTCTCACAGAGTGCATAAGAGCGATACGATCACTCAATTTCAGGCTGGAGCCTTCCAATTGAGCATCTGCTGCTGCGCGACTTGCAGCAGGTCACAACCATCCTGCGTCAGCAGATAGAGGGCGTGGGTGATGTGGGGGATGTCTTCGACGTCGGCTTGTTTGAAGCTGAGGCAGTAGAGGGTTTTTAGCAGGTCGGCGGAGGCGCGCAGGCGCTGGACGGCGCATTCGAGAGTGTCTTGCGGGTTGGCCTCTGTATCGATGATCAGGGGCTTGGTGTCGGTGAGGTTGGATTCGAGTGGGCGGTAGCGATCGGTAGTGAATTGATTCCAAGTTGTCATTTTTTAATCCTCAATTGCTTCGAAAGAAGCCACCGCATCGTGACCAAGCGACAGGAGGCGACTGTGTTCGGGTTGGTCAACCGGTGAGGATCGTGCACATACCCGGCACACCCGAGGGTGTCCCAAACACAGTCACCATAAACTGCAGGCAAGTGAGTGCCGGCAGCATACAGCGCGTGCGTATACACGATCCAATCGGGTGACCAAACCCGAGCCGCTGATTTGGCAGCGACAGTCACGACTATAGAGACGAGCTACAGGGCGGCGATAGAAGACAAGGAGTCTGCCCTTGTAGGAACGGGACGGAGATTTGATAGGTCATTGCTGCTGTTCCATCAACAGTTTTAAACGGGCGCGCTTATCTGTCGGCGGATGTGAACAGCGGGATTCAGAGTGCCGGGTTGTTTTCAAGAGGGTTGTTGGTTGCTTGTGGGTGTTCGATTTTAAACTTGGCAACTTCCAGCAGTTCGCAGCCATCCTGAGTCAATAAGTACAGCGCATTGATGATGTTCGGGATGTCTTTGACGTCTGCTTGTTTGAAACACAGACAGTACAGAGTTTCCAAAAGATTGTTGGCGGCGCCCAATCTTTGTTGAGCGGCATTCAGCAAATCTTGATGACAGGCTTCTGTATCGATGACCAGCACCGGCTTGTCGCTGTAGCAGGTTTTCAAACGGCGGTAGCGGTTGAGGGGGGATTGAGGTGGGTTCATGGATCAAGCCTGTCCTTTGAGAGATCGCTACGGCGGGATTCAGTCGCGTCGGCCACTATAAGAGGGCGCTGCTCCGTGGGACAAGACAGCCAGGATGGACAGCGTTTGTAGGGGGTTTACCGGGGTTCGGGTATTTGCCCTACATGTTTTCCAGGGCTTTTCAGGGCAAAACCCTTAGATAGGATTTTTCCTACAGGTTTGTCAGGCGTTTCGCGGTAAACCGCTGTATCGTGCGCGCCAGAATCTGTGGGACGTTTCCAAACGTCCGATACGCGCTTAAAGGGAATTAGGTATGCAGTGGCTACGAATGGCCTCGATCGTATTGCTGTGGACCAGTGGTTGTCGTTTGGCAATGTCCGCCGACGTTGGCAATCCGCTGGTACTCGATCATTTGAATCGCACCGGATGGCCGGACGCGCTCACCAGCCAAGCGAATGTCGACACGGCGTCGCGCGCCGAGGTGTTGATGTTCGGCAAAGCCTTGCTCGCCAGCGAAGCGTTGGACGAGTCGGGTTTGAAGCAGAAGCTGGGTGTGCCGAAAGTGCAGTTGAAGTCGATCAGACAACTGCGTGATGGTTTGTGGGATCACTTGCTGAGCACTTATCGCAACGCCAGTCAGGACTGTGCTGAACAACCGTTTTGTCCACAGGTACGCAGTGTTGCCGATCTGCGTCAATTGGCGGCAGCGTTCACCGGCGACATCAGCCCGGCCCATGCGTTGTGGGCGAGCAAGAGCCTGGGTGTGCACGAGCAGATGTTGAATGAGCAACTGCGGGTGGCAGTGTTGCGGCCATGAACGTTTAGATTTTGTGTAGTCAGTGCCGGCCTCTTCGCGGGCAAGCCCGCTCCCACAGGGACCGTGGCGTTCAGGTGAATCGCTGTATCATTCCGTATCGATTTGGCCCCCGACCTTTTCTCGACTCGCTGCGATCGCCCGCTAGGCTGTTGGCATGGCAGCAGTCAAAGGAGTGACAGCGAATGCACAACACCCTGGAACAGGTTTTTGGTTATCCACAGTTCCGACCCGGACAAGAGGCCGCGATCAGCGCGGTGTTGGCCGGACGCTCGGCAGCGGCGATTTTTCCCACAGGTTCCGGCAAGTCCCTTTGCTATCAATTGTCGGCACTGATGCTGCCGAATCTGACGCTGGTGGTCTCGCCGCTGCTGGCGTTGATGCAGGATCAATTGGCGTTCCTGCAACGCCATGGCATTGCGGCGGGCAGTATTGATTCGGCGCAAAGCCGCGATGATGCCAATGACGTGATGGCCCGCGCCCGATCAGGTGAATTGAAGATCCTGATGATCTCCGTGGAGCGGCTGAAAAACGAACGCTTCCGCAACTTCTTGCAGCAGGTGCCGATCTCGCTGCTGGTCGTGGATGAGGCGCATTGCATCTCCGAGTGGGGACACAATTTCCGCCCGGACTACCTCAAGCTGCCGGACTACCAACGGCAGCTCAACATCCCGCAAACCTTGCTGCTGACTGCCACGGCAACGCCGAAAGTCATCACCGACATGCAGGCTAAATTTGCCATCGCCGCCGCAGACGTGGTGACCACCGGTTTCTATCGGCCCAACCTCAATCTGCTGGTGGAACCGGTGCGCGGCCAGGACAAGCGTCGGCGCCTGGTGGAGTGGATGGCTGAGCGTCCGGGTCAGCCGAGCATTGTCTACGTCACCTTGCAGAAAACCGCCGAACACATTGCCGAGCACCTGGAGCGTAACGGCATTCAGGCCGAGGCTTACCACGCCGGTTTACCGCATGATAAGCGCGAGGCGATCCAGAAACGCTTCATGGCCGGGCAGTCCAATTGCATCGTCGCGACCATCGCTTTCGGCATGGGCATCGACAAGAGCGACATCCGCAATGTGGTGCACTTCGACCTGCCCAAATCCATCGAAAACTACAGCCAGGAAATAGGCCGCGCGGGGCGTGACGGGCAGCCGTCGGATTGTCTGGTGCTGGCCAATCGCGACAGCCTCAACGTGCTGGAAAACTTCGTTTACGGCGACACACCGGAGCGCGATGGCATTCGCTATGTGCTCGACGAGTTGAAAGCCTCGGTGCCGGAAGGTCAGTGGGAGTTTCTGCTCGGTCCGCTCGCGGATCAAAGCAATATCCGCGCGTTGCCGCTCAAGACATTGCTGGTGCAATTGGAGTTGCGCGGCCTTATCGCGCCGCGCTACGCGTACTACGCCGAATACCGTTTCAAATACTTGCTGGAGCCGGACGCGCTGCTCGAACGTTTCGAGGGCGAACGCAGGGAGTTCGTCGCGGCAATCATCCAGACGTCGAACCGTGCGCGAACCTGGGCAACCGTGAATTTCGAGGCGATGTACACGCAATATTCGGCAGAGCGAAATCGGGTGGTGAAGGCGCTGGATTATTTCCAGGAGAAGGGCTGGGTCGAGCTTGAGAGCAAGCAGATGACCGAGGTCTACAGCGTGCTGCAGAGCGACTTTGACAGCGGCGTGTTGAGCGCTGAACTGCATGAATACTTCACCCGCCACGAGCAGGCTGAAGTCGCGCGGATTCACGCCATGCTTGAGGTGTTCGCCACTGAGCGCTGCCTGGGTTATCGCCTGGCCGAGTATTTCGGCGACCGCAATGCGCCAGAGCGCTGTGGGCATTGTTCGGTGTGTCATGGGCATGTCGCGCGGTTGCCGGAACCCCCGCAATTGCCGCCGCTTGTGGATAAAAACTTTGCAGCGCTGTGCGGCGACTTTATCCACAAGCACGAGCAGCACACCGGCAACGTACCCACGGCGGAACGGCTGACGCGGTTTCTGTGCGGGATCAGCGTGCCGCTGTTTACCAAGCTCAAGGCGCGGACGATTTCCGGGTATGCGGCGTTGGAAGACTATCCCTACGCCGAGGTGCGCCATTGGGCTGACAACCATTTGCTCGACTGAACCGGGAATCCTGTGGGAGCGAACCTGCTCGCGAAGGCGTCAGGTCATTCGGTATTGCGTTGCATGGCACACCGCTTTCGCGAGCGGGCTCGCTCCCACAGGGATTGCGGTGATCTATGAGAGCTGCATCCATCCGCTGAATGTCGATCATCACGGTAATAAACTTCAAAAAGCGTCGTTGGCTGACTATGGTGAGACCAGTCTTTGGATCGCCAACAAGAGAACAACATGAGCCAGACATCTTTCGATATTCAGCAGGCAGCGGTGATTGGTGCGGGCACGATGGGGCGTGGCATTGTCATGTGTCTGGCCAATGCCGGTGTGTCGGTGCAATGGGTGGACACCAATCCACAGATGCTCGAACAGGCGCTCGCAACCGTGGCCGAGACTTATGCACATAACGTGCGTCAGGGCCGGATTGATCAGGCCGAGGCTGATGCGCGTTTGGCCCGGGTCAGCGCTGCGGCGGATTACGCAGAGATCCGCAATGCCGATCTGGTGATCGAGGCGGTGTACGAAAACCTCGAACTCAAGCAGAAGATCTTTCGTGAACTGGATGGCTTGCTCAAGCCGCAAGCGCTGTTGGCGAGTAACACTTCGGCACTGGATATCGATGCAATAGCTGCGGCGACCAAGCGGCCTGAGCAAGTGTTGGGTCTGCATTTCTTCAGCCCCGCGCACATCATGAAACTGCTGGAAATCGTTCGCGGTGCACAGACCTCGCAGGCAGCACTGGACGCTGCGCTGATACTGGGCAAGCGCATGGGCAAGGTCAGTGTGGTATCGGGCAACTGCCACGGTTTCATCGGTAACCGCATGCTGCATCCGTATGTCCTGGAGGCACGCAAGATGCTGCTTGAAGGCGCTTATCCACAGCAGGTCGATGCGGCGCTACAGGGATTCGGTTTTGCCATGGGGCCGTTCCGCATGTACGACGTGGTCGGCATCGATCTGGAATGGCGCGCTCGTGAGCTGGCCGGCAAGGGCCAGGATGCCCCGGAGATTCAGGTTGATAACCGCCTGTGCGAAATGGGCCGGTTCGGTCAGAAGTCTGGTAATGGTTATTACCACTACGAGCCGGGCAGTCGTCAGGCAGAGCATGACCCGGAGGTCGATGCGCTGGTGTTGCGTGTCAGTGAGGGTTTGGGTTTCCAGCGCCGTGAAATCGGCCCGGAGGAGATTCTGGAGCGCTGCTTGCTGGCACTGGTCAACGAAGGCGCGAAGATTCTGCAGGAAGGCATTGCCGAGTCGGCGCATGACATCGATCTGGTGTACCTGAACGGTTATGGCTTTGCGGCGGACAAGGGCGGGCCGATGGCCTGGGCGGATCAGCAGGGGCTTGCAGATATTCATCAGCGGCTGCTGGCGCTGGAGACGCGGCAGGGTGATCAGTGGAAACCGGCAAGGCTGATTGGTGAGTTGGCGGCGCAAGGGAAGGGGTTTGCTGACCGTTGAATGACGTGGCGCCTGTGCTGGCGCCTTCGCGAGCAGGCTCGCTCCCACAGTGGGTTTGTTTGGTTCGCAGATCCCGACCTCACTGAAGAACCTTGTGGGAGCGAGACGCTTTTAAATCAGACTGGCCACTTACCTTCAGGAATCGAAAATTGATGTCCAACCCGACCCCTCAACGCACCGACTACCCGCATTTCCAGCCCATTACCACGCGCTGGCATGACAACGATGCCTACGGCCACGTCAATAACGTCACCTACTACAGCTTCTTCGACACCGCGGTGAACACCTATCTGATCCAGGTCGGTGGTCTGGATATCCATGACGGTGAGGTGGTGGGGTTCGTGGTCAGTTCGGCGTGCGATTACTTCGCCTCGATTGCTTTCCCGGACTTGATCGAGATCGGCTTGCGGGTCGGCAAGTTGGGCAACAGTTCGGTGCAGTACGAATTGGCGGTGTTCAAGGTCGGCGAGAGCGAAGCGTGTGCGGCGGGGCGCTTTGTTCATGTGTTCGTGGATCGTACGACCAATCAGCCCACGCCGATTCCTGCCGGACTGCGGCATGCACTGGAATACTTAGTGGTATAACAGGCAAAAAAAATCGCAGCCCTCGGGCTGCGATTTTTTTTCAAGCATTCGCCTTAACGATGGCGAGAGTACTTGTGGTGCTTGCGATGGCCATAGGCATGGCCGCGACCACGGTGGTCGTCGCGATAGTAGCGACGGTCGTCGTGACGGCGATCATAGCGACGATCATCGTCATCGCTCTTGTTGCCCATGTAGTTACCCAGCGCGCCGCCGGCGCCGCCACCTGCTGCGGAACCGATCAGGCTGCCGGTAGTGCCGCCCATGCTGCGGCCAACCACGTTACCGCCGGCTGCGCCCAACGCACCGCCGATAGCGGCTTCGCCACGGCTGCGTTTGTCTGCGCCGACCGCGCTACCACCCGCGCCGCCCAAGGCTGCGCCGATGGTGGAACCTGTATTGCCGCCTAAAGACTGACCGACGACCGAGCCAAGAACCCCGCCCAATGCGCCGCCCACACCTGCTTCGGTGGTGCCGCCTGCGGACGCAAAACCACTGACCAGGCCAAGGGACAACAAGAGAATCGAGGAGAACTTCATAGAGGAGCCTCAAAGGGATGACGGCGCCGATCCTGAGGCTGTGCAACACGCGTGACAATCGAAATCCGACGAATAACACGACTTGTATACAATTACGCAAGTTACTGTTTTAACTACGGAACTTAAGCGATTTTCGCCGGTCTTTAACTACTTCGGACAGGCCGCTTTTGTGAAAAAGCGGCCTTTTTTGTGGGCGATGGAAATGTGTAGCGGCGTAGAAGTGCGTTAAATGTTCGACCGCTTTCGCGAGCAGGCTCGCTCCCACATTGGACCGCGTTTCTTATGCCGGAATGCGCTCAACTGTTGGAGCGAGCCTGCTCGCGAAGGGGCCAGTCCAGTCACTCTTTAAGTTTAAGCAGACTTGGCCATGATCAACCCGGTCTCACTCGCCGCTTCCAGCCGAATCGCGATGAACTTCGAGGTCGGCGTATGGCTGCCGTCGCCAGTGCTTTCCAGCGGCACCAGTGGATTCACTTCCGGGTAATACGCAGCGGCCTGGCCGGCAGGGATATCAAACGCCAGCAGTGTGAAGCCCTTCACCCGACGCTCGCGCCCATCGTCCCAGATCGAAACGATGTCAGCCTTCTGCCCCGGACGGAAGCCCAGGCGAATAATGTCGGCCTCGTTGGCGAACAGCACATCGCGCTGGCCCTTCACCCCGCGATAACGGTCGTCGAGGCCATAAATCGTGGTGTTGTACTGATCGTGCGAACGCATCGATTGCAGGATCAGATCCGGCAACTGACCGGTGGCGCGGGTACGTTCGTGGACCAGGTCTTTGGGCAGCAGATTCGCGCGGAAATTGGCGCGGCCCGACGGCGTGTTCCACTTGCGTGCACCGGCGCTGTTGCCGAGGTAGAAACCACCCGGATTCTTGATCTTTTCGTTGAATTCCTTGAAACCCGGGATGGTGTCGGCGATCAGCTCGCGGATACGCCCGTAATCGGCCACCAGCCAGTTCCAGTCCACCGGTTTGCTGCCAAGGGTCGCGGCAGCGATGCCAGCGATGATCGACGGCTCTGAACGCATCTGGTTCGAAAGCGGCTGCAACTGACCGTTGGAGGCGTGAACCATGCTGAACGAGTCTTCCACGGTGACCGCTTGCGGGCCTTCAGTCTGGATGTCGATGTCGGTGCGACCGAAGCACGGCAGGATCAAGGCGTCTTTACCGTGAGCCAGGTGGCTACGGTTGAGTTTGGTGCTGATCTGCACGGTCAGGTCACAATTGCTCAGAGCCTCGAACGTGCGCGGGCTGTCCGGTGTGGCTTGGGCAAAGTTGCCGCCCAGACCGATAAACACCTTGGCGCGGCCCTCGGCCATGGCGTGGATCGCCTCGACCACGTTGTGCCCGTTGTGACGTGGCACCTTGAACTGGAAGCGACGCTCCAGCGAATCAAGGAACGCCACGGGTGGACGCTCGTTGATACCCATCGTGCGGTCGCCCTGCACGTTACTGTGACCGCGCACCGGGCACAGACCGGCGCCGGGTTTGCCGATGTTGCCGCGCAGCAGCATCAGGTTGGCGATTTCCTGGATGGTCGGCACCGAATGGCGATGCTGGGTGATGCCCATCGCCCAGCACATGATCACGTTTTTGCCTTTGGCGTACATGCGCGCCGCTTGTTCGATCTCGACCAGGGTCAGGCCGGATTGCTCGACGATCTGCTCCCACGGCGTGTCGTCGACGACACCGAGATACTCCAGAACATTGGCACTGTGTGCATTGAGGAAGTCGTGATCGAACACCGCTGGCTCACCAGCCTTCTGCGCGTCGCGTTCCCATTGCAGAAGGAACTTGGCCATGCCGCGCAGCAGCGCCATATCGCCGCCCAATGCCGGGCGGAAGTACGCGGTATTGGTCGGTTTGTCGCCGTTGGTGAGCATTTCGATCGGGTGCTGCGGGTGCTGGAAACGTTCCAGACCACGCTCTTTGAGCGGGTTGACGCACACCACCTGAGCGCCACGCTTGACGGCTTCACGCAGGGGTTCGAGCATCCGCGGATGGTTGGTGCCGGGGTTCTGGCCCCAGACGAAAATCGCGTCGGCGTGTTCGAAGTCATCGAACGTCACGGTGCCTTTGCCGACACCGACACTCTGCGCCAACGCCACGCCGCTGGCCTCGTGGCACATGTTCGAGCAATCGGGAAAGTTGTTGGTACCGAAGGCGCGCACGAACAGCTGATACAGATACGCCGCTTCGTTGCTGGCGCGACCCGAGGTGTAGAACTCGGCTTGATCCGGGCTCGACAAGCCTTGCAGGTGTTTGGCGATCAGCGCGTAGGCATCGTCCCAGGCAATCGGTTTGTAGCGGTCGGTCTCGGCGTCGTAGGCCATTGGCTCGGTCAGACGACCCTGATATTCAAGCCAGTAATCGCTCTGCTCCAGCAACGCGGTAACGCTGTGTTTGGCGAAGAATTTTGCATCCACCCGACGCTTGGTCGCTTCCCAATTCACCGCTTTGGCGCCGTTCTCGCAGAACTTGACCATGCCGCTTTCCGGGGAATCGCCCCACGCGCAACCCGGGCAGTCGAAGCCGCCGTTCTGGTTGGTCTTGAGCATCATGCGCAGGTTTTTCAGCGCGTTGTCGCTGGTCAACCAGGCCTGGGCCACGCTGATCAGGGCACCCCAACCGCCGGCTGCGCCTTTGTAGGGCTTGTAGCGCGGGACAGGTTTCTGGTCGGCTTGATGATGTTGGCTCACGCTTGATTCTCCATCGCGGGGCTATACACCCGCGGCGCATTTTTCTGCGGCAGGTGGATGAGATTGAGGTTGTGCCGACGGGCCCATTGCACGGCAAGGCCCGTAGGTGCGGACAGGCTGACCAGGGTCTGGATGCCGGCGCGCAAAACTTTCTGGATCAATTCGAGACTGCAACGGCTGGTGACAATCGCCAGGCCGCCATCCGTGGATATTTTCTGGCGGATCAGCCCGCCGATCAGTTTGTCGAGAGCGTTGTGGCGGCCTATGTCTTCGCGCCCGAGCAGCAATTCGCCGCTGGCATTCATGAAAACCGCCGCGTGTACCGCACCGCAATGCTGGCCCAGTGGCTGGAAGGCACCGATGCGTTGGCGCAGACCGTCGAGCCATACACTGGGTGGCAACGGCGCACCGGGCAACACCTTGAGATCGGGTAGCGCCTGTTCCACCGCTTCAACGCCGCACAGTCCGCACCCGCTAGTGCCGGCCAGTTGCCGACGCTGGGTCTTGAGATTCCAGAACGCACGATTGGCGATGGTCACTTGCGCGTATTGCGCCGAACCTGCGCCAGTCAGTTGCAGGTCATAGATCTCATTGGCGTCTTCGATGATGCCGCTGCCGAGGCTGAAACCGACGATGAAGTCTTCGAGGTCGGTCGGGGTCACCAGCATGACGGCCTGGCTGATGCCGTTGTAGGCGATCGCCAACGCAACTTCCTCGGCCAGCGCGGTGCTGGCCGACTCTTCGAGAGGCAGATCGCTGTAACTGTATGTCTGACTGGCAGCAGGCGCGGGCGTTTCGCGTGCAGGCGCCGCGCAGGCTGGGCGCTTGGCGTTCATGGCATCACCAACGGTTTGATCAACGTTAAGACTAGGCGCGGCAAGATGTCGCGTCTAATCGCTAATGTTGATCTACCGATAGATGCCGTCGATCAAGACTCTCCTGGCGATTTTTGATACAGCGCAAAACAGGCCTCGGCCAGCGCTGAACGCGGGGCGCCCCGGCGCATGATGAACCCCAATCGGGCGAGGGTCTGGGCGCTTTTAATCGGCTGCAGACGCAGATCATCGGTGAGGTTTTCCAGTCCGCCGTCCAACGGCATCACCGCGCAGCAGAACCCGCCATGCACAGCTTGTAATAATTGATGCACGGCATCGGTTTGCAGCAGTGTTTGGGGCGTCAGGCCACGGCTGTGGAAATTGTGGTCGATCGACTGACGAAAGTGCATGCCGCTGGTGAGCATGCCCAGTGGCAGTTCGATCAGCGATTCCCAGGTCAACGGTGCTTCGCCGAAGGAGAAGAAACGCTGGTCATACAGCAATCCCATGCGGGTTTCGCTGAAGGCCAGGGATTCGAAGCGCTCACTGTCCAGCCGATCAAGATAGGACACGCCGATATCGATGCGGTTGTTCGCCAGTTGTTCGAGAATCTGTTCGGAACTCAGCGCCGACAATTCAAAGCGCAGGTTCGGGTGCTGCCCGTGCAGACGCTGCATCAGCGGCAACGCATCGAAACTCGACAGCGGCACCACGCCCAGGCGCAACGTACCGACCAGATTGCCGCGGCACGCTGCTGCTTCTGCCTGCAAGCCGTCATACGCCGCCAACACTGTGCGTGCCCACGCCAGCACCCGTTCGCCCGGGGCGGTGAACCCTTCGAACCGCTGACCGCGGTTGACCAGCGGCAGGTCGAGTTCTTCTTCGAGGCTACGCAGGCGCATCGACAGCGTCGGTTGCGTAATGTGACAACGCGCAGCGGCCTGGCCGAAGTGACGGGTTTCGTCGAGGGCGATGAGGAATTTCAGCTGCTTGATGTCCATCTTCGCTCCGAAGGGTGTTGGCGGGGGTGGGCGATTCTAACGCTTGTGGGGTGACAGGGTCATTGGTCGGCTTGGAACCGGGGTTGTCATTGGTGGTCTAGGCTTTGACGTCTGGAACCCAAATCAAGGAGTGTGCGCTATGAGTCTTTTTAGCTTTGTGAAAGAAGCCGGTGAGAAACTGATCGATCTGCTGACCCCGGGCAATGCCAATGCCGGTGAGCAATTGAAGGAACACATCAGCAAGGTTGGCTTGGGCAATCCGAACGTTCAGGCGACTGTGGACGGCGACAAGGTCACGGTTACCGGTGAGGTGGCGAGTCAGGAAGAGAAAGAGAAAATTCTGCTGGCCGTAGGCAATATCGAAGGCGTGGGCAGCGTTGATGACCAGATCACTGTGACCGGCCCGGTAGTGACTGCTGCGCAGTTTGTGGTGGTCAAGTCGGGTGACACGCTGAGTGCAATTTCCCTGCGTGTTTACGGCGATGCCAACAAGTATCAAAAAATCTTCGAAGCCAACAAACCGATGCTCAAAGATGTGAACAAGATCTACCCAGGGCAGACACTGCGTATTCCTGAGTAATTGCGGATAACGCTTTCGCGAGCAGGCTCGCTCCCACATTGGATTGCGTTTCAATGTGGGAGCGAGCCTGCTCTCGAATAGGGCAACTCGGTATCAGAGGCCGGTGATCAAATCCCGGTAATCATCGACCGCCGCAAACTCGGCGGTGTCCCTCGGGCCTTTGCGGCTGTCCGGTTCCTTGATGGCCAACAGGTGCGCCACGCCAAAATCCCGCGCACTGCGCAGAATGGGCAGGGTGTCGTCAATGAACAGACTGCGCGCCGGATCAAAATCTATATCGGCCTGCAACGCATCCCAGAATTGCGGATTTTCCTTCGGAAAACCGTAGTCATGCGAGCTGATCAATCGCTCGAAATAGGGCGCCAGTTCAATCCGCTCCAGCTTCAACGACAGCGAATCACGGTGCGCATTGGTGATCATGATCACCCGTTTGCCGGCGCGTTTTATCGCTTCAAGAAAGGTGTCGGCGTCGGTGCGCAAGGCGATCAGGTGCGCGGTCTCTTGCTTCAACTCACGCACTGACAATTTCAGTTCGCTGCTCCAGAAATCCAGGCAGTACCACTGCAACTGACCGGCATGGCGCTCGAACAACGGCTGCAACTCCATCTCGGCCATGGCGCGGCTGACCCCGTGCAGTTCGGCGTAGCGCTGGGGCAGGTGTTCCAGCCAGAAATGGTTGTCGAAGTGCAAATCCAGCAGCGTGCCGTCCATGTCCAGAAGAACGGTATCGATGTCGGACCAGGGTAGTGAAGGCATGGCAACGTCTCGAGCGGTAGAAAGATATCCGACGTAAACAATCGGGAAAGCCGCGTTATAGTAGCGCGTTCACGCCAAGGAGCTTTGCATGCGCCAGAAACCCACCGTACTTGCCCGCGAGATCGTCGCCACCAGTCGCCTGTTTTGCGTCGAAGAGCTCAAGCTGCGTTTTTCCAACGGTGTGGAACGCACCTATGAGCGTCTGGTGGGCAAGGGTGCCGGATATGGCGCTGTGATGATCGTGGCAATGCTCGATGCCGAGCACGCTGTGTTGGTCGAGGAATATTGCGGCGGTACTGACGAGTACGAATTGTCCCTGCCCAAAGGCCTTATCGAACCCGGTGAAGACGTGCTGGCAGCGGCCGAGCGTGAGCTTAAGGAAGAGGCCGGTTTTGGCGCGCGGCAACTGGAGCATCTGACTGAACTGTCGCTGTCACCCGGTTACATGAGCCAGAAGATTCAGGTGGTGCTGGCCACCGAGCTGTACGAAGAACGTCTGGAGGGCGACGAGCCTGAGCCAATGCGGGTCGACAAGGTCAACCTGCGTGAACTGTCGGCGCTGGCATTGAATCCGCAATTCACCGAAGGGCGTGCCTTGGCGGCGTTGTACCTGGCGCGTGATTTGCTGAGCCAGCGCGGTGCCTTTCAACTATGAGTGAGCAATTGATGAACTTTCCCCATCCGTTGATGGCGCCAGTAATTGCGCTGGCGTTGAAGGCTGGCGAGGCAATTTTGCCGTTCTGGCGGTCAGGCGTTGAAGTCACCGCCAAGTCAGATGAATCACCTGTGACCGCTGCAGATCTGGCCGCGCACCATGTGATCGTGGATGGATTGATCGCGCTGGATCCGAGTATTCCGGTGCTGTCCGAAGAGGACGCAAGTATCGCGCAAAGCATACGCGCCGGCTGGCAGCGTTGGTGGCTGGTAGATCCGCTGGATGGCACCAAGGAGTTCATCAGCGGCAGTGAGGAATTCACCGTCAATATTGCGTTGATCGAAAACGGTCGCGTGGTATTCGGTGTGGTGTCGATGCCGACCAACGGTCGTTACTACGTTGGGGGTGCCGGGCTCGGTGCCTGGCGCTGTGACGAGGGCGGTACTCCGGTTGCGATTCAGGTGCGTGACGTGCCGGGGCCGGGCGAAGCGTTCACCGTAGTAGCCAGTCGTCGGCATTCCAGTCCCGAGCAGGAGCGCCTGCTGGCCGGGTTGAGCGCGAGCCTGGGTGAGCTGCAATTGGCCAATATTGGCAGTTCGTTGAAGTTTTGCCTGTTGGCCGAAGGGGCGGCGGATTGCTATCCGCGACTGGCGCCGACTTCGCAGTGGGACACGGCGGCGGCCCAAGGCGTGCTGGAAGGGGCGGGCGGTGAGGTGCTGGATTTGCAGGGCGAAGCGTTCTGTTATCCGGCGCGGGAATCGTTGCTGAATGAGTTCTTTCTGGCGCTGCCAGCGAAGGCGGCGTGGCGGACGAGGTTGTTGGAGTTGGCCCGAGGTTAATAGCAAAAGATCGCAGCCTGCGGCAGCTCCTACACAGGATTTCGCATTTCCCTGTAGGAGCTGCCGGAGGCTGCGATCTTTTGCTTTAGCGGTGCAACACGTACTGCCCGCTAAACGTCACCGCATCCTCGTCACTCCCGGCATTGACGATCCGCGTATTCAGCGTCAACCGCGCCCGGCCGTAACGCTGATACATCGCCAGAAATTTCTTCCACACCGTCGCATCCGGCGCCGGGCAAATCGCTGTTGCATCCCCCGTCACTGGCAGCGGATAACTGATTTGCCCTTCCTGAATCACGATGTGGCCGTCGATGATCCCTTCTTCCTTCAAGCGCAAATGCAACCAGCCCCAACCCGCCAGCACCGCGCCGCAATAGAGGCTGCCGCCGAACATGGTGCTTTTGTGATTGACGTTGGGCTCCAAAGGCAAATGCAGACTCAATTGCTGAGCCTGCCAGTCGAGTACCTTGATGCCCATGTCCCGGGTCAGGGGAATATCGCGATGCAGCACCGACTCCAGATAGTGAGTGTCCGGGTTCATTCGTTCTCCTCCCCATGGCTGTTGTCGCCGAAGTTGAGGCCGTGTTTGCGCAGTTTGTCGTGCAGGGTCTTGCGCGGTATGCCCAGTGCTTCGGCAAGACTGCGTACCGAGCCGTGGGTGCGCGCCAGTTCGGCGGCGATCAACGATTTCTCGAAGTTTTCCACTTGCTCGCTGAGCCCGCCGCCAGTGATTTGGACTGTGGCGCCGCCGCCCTCGACGCCGCTGTTATCCAGCGCCAGTTCAAGGCCCAGCGCAAAGCGTTCGGCCGCGTTTTGCAACTCTCGCACGTTACCCGGCCAGGTATGGCGCAGGAGCAGGGCGCGCTGCGCCGGTTGCAGTTCGTGGGGGGGCAAGCCGTGGCGGGCGCTGGCTTCATCGGCGTAATACTGGAACAGCATCAACGCATCTTCGCCACGCTCGCGTAGCGGCGGTATGCGCAGCGGCGCGACATTGAGGCGGTAATACAAATCTGCACGGAAACGGCCCTGATCGGCAGCCTGGCGCAGGTCTTCCTTGGTGGCGGCGATGACGCGGATATCCAGCGGGATCAGTTGATTGCCGCCCAGGCGTTCGACGACTCGTTCCTGCAGCATGCGCAGCAGTTTCACTTGCACATCCAGGCTCATGCTTTCGATTTCATCGAGGAACAAGGTGCCGCCGTTGGCGAATTCGAACTTGCCGATACGGCGTTTTTGCGCGCCGGTGAACGCGCCCGGCTCATGGCCGAACAGCTCGCTTTCCACCACCGATTCGGCCAGCGCGCCGGCATTGATCGCCACAAACGGCCCGTTGCGACGGCTCGACAGGTCATGCAGCGCACGGGCCACAACCTCTTTGCCAGCGCCGGTTTCGCCGAGGATCAGCACGTCAGCCCGGGTCGCCGCCAGCGCGCCGATCTGCTCGCGCAGGCGCAGCATCGGCTGCGAATGGCCGACCAGTCGCGTGCTCAATTCGTTGCGATCGCTGAGGGCCAGACGCAGGCTGCGGTTGTCCAGCACCAGGCGGCGCAGGGCCAGCGCACGGCGCACGCTGTCGAGCAGGGCGTCGCTGGCGAAGGGTTTCTCAAGGAAGTCGTATGCTCCGGCGCGCATCGCCTGCACGGCGAGCGGCACATCGCCGTGGCCGGTGATCAGCAGCACCGGCAGCTCTGGGTCCTGAGCGTGCAGTTCGCTCAATAATTCCAGACCGTCCATGCCCGGCATGCGGATGTCACTGACAACCACACCCGGCCAGTCGCGTTCCAGTTGTCCGGCCAGGCCCTTGGCTTCGGACAGCGGCAGGATTTTCAGCCCGGCCAGATCCAGTGTCTGGCCCAAGGCCTGACGCAGGTGCGGATCGTCGTCGATCAACACCACCTGAATGCGATTGTCGATGGTCATGCACTTCGATCCTCGGACGGTTGCAGGCTGACCCCGGGCGCACCGGCACGCAGCCGCAGGGTTATCAAGGCGCCACCTTGCTTGTGGTTGGCGAACGACAGTTCACCACCGAAGGCGCGCATCAGGGTTTCACAAATCGCCAGGCCCAGACCCAGACCCTGGGTGCGCGTCTTGGTCGTGTAGAAAGGCTCGCTGGCGCGGCCGAGGGCTTCCATGCAGAAACCCGGACCGTTGTCGCGAATGTACAGGTTGACGCCATCGGCCGTGGATTCGGCACTCAGCCACAGTTTTCGCGGCGGACCTTTTTCGGTGAGGGCGTCGAGGGCGTTGGCCAGCAGATTGCCGAGCACTTGGCGCAGGCGGGTTTCCCCGGCCTCGACCCACAAGGTGGCGGCGGGCAGGTCGCGGATCAACTCGACTTCCATGCTCCGTCGACGTTTGGCCAGCAAGGCCAGCGCATCATCCAGCGCCGGTTGCAGGGCAACGCTTTCCGGGGCGTGCCGATCGCGGCGGGCGAAGGCGCGCAGATGGGCGATGATCGAAGCCATGCGCCCGGTCAACTCGCTGATCAGCTTGAGGTTGCCGCGCGCCTCTTCGGTGCGTTGATGATCGAGCAACACTTCGGCGTTTTCCGCGTAGCTGCGGATCGCCGCGAGAGGCTGATTGAGTTCATGGCTGATGCTCGCCGACATCGTGCCCAGCGCCGACAATTTGCCGGCTTGTACCAGATCGTCCTGAGCGCGCACCAATTCCTGCTGCGCCTGTTCACGCTCCAGCACTTCCTGCTTCAGACGACGGTTGAGGCCTTCGAGGTCGCTGGTGCGTTCGGCGACCCGGCCTTCCAGTTCCCGCCGCGCCTTGGCTTCGAAGGCGATGCGTTCCAGATAGTGGCGGCTGCGCTGCATCATCAGACCCACCAGCAACATCACCACCAACAGCGTGGCGCCGCCGATGGCGACCACCGTGCGCACCGGCCGGTCGATCAGCGTGCGCGGCGCGAGGATGCTGACGCTCCAGCCGGTTTCGGCGATGTCGTGGGTTTGTGTCAGCCAGGCGTCGGTGTTGAGATTCAGCGGCCGGGGTTCGCGGGTCGGGTAGGGCTGGATCGCCGTAATCGCCAAGCGCTCGGCATCGCTCAAGACGCGGGTCGAGCGAAAGCGCCATTCCGGGCGTGACGTGAGGATGACCACGCCGTTGTTGTCGGTCACCAGCAGTTGTTCCGGCGTTTTGCCCCACAGGCTTTCGGTGTGATCGAGATCGACCTTGATCACCAGGACGCCGATGATTTTTTCACCGTTGCGCACGGCAGCGGCGAAGAAGTAACCGCGTTTGGCCGACGTGGTGCCGAGACCGAAGAACCGTCCAAGACGCCCGGCCATGGCTTCGCTGAAATACGGGCGGAAGGAGAAATTACGGCCGACGAAGCTGTCGTGTTTGTCCCAATTCGACGCCGCCAGTGTTTGCCCGGAGGTGTCCATCAGGTACATCACTTCGGCACCGGTTTGGGCCGAGATGTTTTTCAACAGACGATTGGCATTGCCTTGGGTGACGCCATCGTCCGGCGCTCCGAGCACGGCGCGCAGGGCTGGCAGGTCGCCGAGGATCTGCGGCAATACTTCATAGCGGTGCAGGGTGCCCAGCAGGTTGGCGACGTACAGGTCGAGGGTCTGGCGGTTCTGTCCGGCCAGTTCGCTGCGGTAATAGCGCTCGGCCAGATGTTCCAGCGGCCACAGCAGTGGCGCCAGACACAATGCCAGCAGGGCGAGGCTGCGCCAGCGGGGGCTGCGGGGGAGAGGTGGTTTCATATGCCGGATGCGCCTGTAGTGACAGGCGCATTATGCCCGGCCTCAGGAAAAGACGTCAGCGTCCTTGAACAACACTGCCGCCTGATCTTTCGCTGACAACTTTGGTGCTTCGTCCAGTTGCCAGTCGATGCCAAGATCAGGGTCATCCCAGCGAATGCTGCGCTCGGACGAGGGGTCGTAGTAGTTAGTGGTCTTGTAGAGGAACTCGGCGAACTCGCTCAATACCACGAAACCATGGGCGAAACCTTCCGGCACCCACAGCTGACGATGATTCTCAGCCGACAGGCGCACCGCTACCGACTTGCCGAAGTGTGGCGAGCTGCGGCGAATGTCCACGGCCACATCAAGTACTTCACCGACAGTGACGCGCACCAGTTTGCCTTGGGTGTTTTCCAGTTGGTAATGCAGGCCACGCAGCACGCCCTTCTGTGAGCGCGAATGGTTGTCTTGCACGAATTGGGTATCCAGACCTGTCGCGTCCTGGAACGCCTTGGCGTTGAAGCTCTCGTAAAAGAAACCGCGCTCGTCACCAAACACCTTCGGTTCGATGATCAGAACACCTGGCAAATCGGTGGTGATTACATTCATGGGGGTTTCCATAGATAAGTGTGGACGGGCGACATTCTTGCGCAAGGTGCCGCCGGATGCGAGTGCTCGAATAACCAAAATCAGGGGTTGCGTCTTGCCAGAAGCAATGGCGATATAAGCGCCTAATAAAATTTCAGGGGTCGTTTCATGTCGCTCGACACGTTGATTCATCGCGCCAGTCTGCCCAGCCCGCAAGTCAGCGAGGCGCAGGCCCTGCAATGGCTGGCCGAGCATTACGGGCTCAGCGGCACGTTGCAGGCCCTTGGCAGCCAGCAGGATCTCAACTACCGCGTTGACAGTGCGCGCGGGCGGTTTGTGCTGAAAATCTGTCGGGGCGACTACGCCCTTGTAGAGTTGCAGGCCCAACACGCCGGCCTCAAGTATCTGGCCGAGCATTCTGATGTGCATGTGCCGCGCGTGATTGCGGCCAATAGCGGTGAGGATTTGCTGTCGCTTGAGGTCGACGGTGAGGCCGTCCATGTGCGGCTGCTGGATTACATCGAAGGCCAGCCGCTGACGCACCTCGATCACCTGGGCCACGCAGTGGTCGCCGGATTTGGTCGGCTTTGCGGCGAGATGGACCTGGCCTTGGCCGGGTTCGACCATGCGGGTCTGGAGCGTACGTTGCAGTGGGATGCACGCCACGCCAGCGCATTGATCGCCCACTTGCTACCGGTGATCAAGGACGAGCAGCAACGCACGTTGATCGCCGACGTCGCCAGGCAGGCCGAGCGCCGTTTGCAGCCGTTGCTGGAAAAACTGCCGGTGCAGGCGATCCACATGGACATCACCGATGACAACGTGGTCTGGCAGCGTGACGCGCAGCGCCACTGGCAATTGCAGGGTGTCATCGACTTCGGCGATCTGGTGCGCACCTGGCGTATCACCGATCTGTCAGTGACCTGCGCGGCTTTGCTGCACCATGCCGGTGGCGATCCGTTTGTGATTCTGCCGGCGGTTCAGGCCTATCACGCGGTCAATCCGCTGCAACATGAAGAGCTGCAAGCGTTATGGCCGCTGATCGTCGCCCGTGCAGCGGTGCTGGTGCTCAGCGGCGAACAACAAGTCAGTATCGATCCGGATAACACCTACAGCCGCGACAACCTCAGTCACGAGTGGGAGATTTTCCGCGTCGCCACATCAGTGCCGTTGGCGTTGATGGAGGCGGCGATTCTCAGTGCGGTGGGTCAGACATTGCCGGCAATCAACAGCGCAGGTTTCGCGCCGTTGTTGCCAGAGCTGGTCGGGCGCGAATTTGCGCTGATCGATCTCGGTGTACTCAGCCCGCATTTCGAGGCCGGCAACTGGGAGCAGGAGGGCATTGACCAACGCCTGCTGAACGAAGCCGCCGCCGCTCATGGTCTGGCGGCGAGCCGTTATGGTCAGTACCGTTTGTCACGCACCCGTCCGGACAGTGCTGATGAGCCGGATACCTTCCCACTGCACGTCGAGTTGCGCGTGCCGAATGGCACTGCGGTGGAAGCGCCGTTTGCCGGCGTGTTGCATCAAAAGGCAGACGGGGCATTGCAACTGGACGGCCCGCAGCTCAGCGTTCGGCTGTGGGGGGTGGCGCCAACGCTGCACAGTGGCGCGGCGCTGGTCAAAGGTCAGGTGCTGGGATCGGTCAGCGGACCGTTGAGCGTGCAACTGATTCGCGGCGCGGATCTGGATGCGCCGCTGTTCTGTAAGCCGTCCCATGCACCCGCGTGGCAGTCGTTGTGCCCGTCACCGGCTGCTTTGCTGGGACTTGCCTGCGATGCCGAACCGGAGCTGGATTGGCAAACGTTGCTCGAACGCCGCGATGCCAGTTTCGCCCGCACGCAAAAACATTATTACGTCGATCCGCCACGCATCGAACGCGGCTGGCGCAATCACCTGATCGACATGCAGGGCCGTTCGTACCTCGACATGCTCAACAACGTGGCTGTGCTCGGTCACGGCCATCCGCGCATGGCGGCGGTCGCGGCCCGTCAGTGGTCGCTGCTCAATACCAACTCGCGGTTCAACTATGCAGCGGTGGCCGAGTTTTCCGAACGCTTGCTGAAACTGGCGCCGGAAGGAATGGATCGGGTGTTTCTGGTCAACAGCGGCAGCGAAGCCAATGACCTGGCGATTCGTCTGGCGTGGGCCTACAGCGGCGGTCGCGACATGATCAGCGTGCTTGAGGCTTATCACGGCTGGACGATCGGCGCCGATGCGGTGTCGACCTCGATCGCCGACAACCCGAAAGCCCTCGAAAGCCGTCCGGAGTGGGTGCATCCGGTGCCGGCACCGAACACGTATCGTGGCGAATTCCGCGGCCTCGATTCGGCGCCGGACTACGTGCGCAGCGTCGAACATCATCTGGAAAAAATCGCCGAGCAGAAACGCCAATTGGCCGGGTTCATCTGCGAGCCGGTGTACGGCAATGCCGGGGGTATATCGCTGCCGCCGGGTTACTTGAAGCAGGTGTATGCGCTGGTCCGCGCGCAGGGCGGTGTGTGTATTGCCGACGAAGTGCAGGTTGGATACGGGCGCATGGGCCATTTCTTCTGGGGGGTCGAGGAGCAGGGCGTGGTGCCGGACATCATCACCATGGCCAAAGGCATGGGCAACGGTCAGCCACTGGGTGCGGTAATCACGCGCCGGGAAATCGCCGAGGCCCTGGAAGCCGAGGGTTACTTCTTCTCGTCGGCCGGCGGCAGTCCGGTGAGCTGCCAGATCGGCATGGCCGTGCTGGATGTGATGGAGGAAGAAAAGCTCTGGGAGAACGCTCAGGTAGTCGGTGGCCATTTCAAGGCGCGGCTCGAAGCGTTGATCGATAAACATCCGCTGGTCGGTGCGGTGCATGGGTCCGGTTTCTATCTGGGCGTGGAACTGATCCGTCATCGCGAGACGCTGGAGCCGGCGACTGAAGAGACGACGTTGCTGTGTGATCGCCTGCGCGAGCTGGGGATTTTCATGCAGCCGACCGGCGATGACCTGAACATTCTCAAGATCAAACCGCCGATGGTGACCTCGCGTCAGAGTGTGGATTTCTTCGTCGACATGCTCGATCAGGTGCTTGAAGAAGGCCTGTAACCCACCGATCCCCTGTAGGAGCTGCCGAAGGCTGCGATCTTTTGATCTTGCTTTTCAAAGGCAAAAGCAAAAGATCGCAGCCTCCGGCAGCTCCTACATAAAGCGGATTTATATCGGTAATTTGTAGTTATTTTTGGATGAGCTGATAGTTAAATGCTTTTAAAGCCGATATTTATCGGCTATAAAGTCGCCATTGCTCCGGCATGGCGATGGCTGTCCGGTGCGTGCGTTTTTTCTCTTCGGTCGAATCCTCGACCTTCAAAGCAATTGCCCGGAGATGATTCATGAGCCGTACCGTTACCGTCGCCGCCACTCAGATGGCCTGTTCCTGGGATCTGGAAGCCAACCTCGAAACTGCCGAAAGACTGGTGCGTGAAGCCGCAGCCAAAGGTGCGCAGATCATCCTGATCCAGGAATTGTTCGAAGCGCCGTACTTCTGCCAGAAGCCCAACCCGGACTATCTGCAACTGGCCACGACGGTTGAAGAAAACGTCGCAATCAAGCATTTCCAGAAAATCGCCAAAGAACTGCAAGTGGTGTTGCCCATCAGCTTCTACGAGCTCGCCGGGCGTGCGCGGTTTAACAGCATCGCGATCATCGATGCCGATGGCAGCAATCTCGGGATTTATCGTAAAAGCCACATTCCGGACGGCCCGGGTTACCACGAGAAGTACTACTTCAACCCGGGCGATACCGGTTTCAAGGTGTGGAACACCCGTTACGCGAAAATCGGCGTGGGCATCTGCTGGGATCAGTGGTTCCCGGAAGCTGCACGCAGCATGGCCCTGCAAGGCGCGGAAATCCTGTTCTATCCAACCGCGATCGGCAGCGAGCCGCACGACAACAGCATTTCGTCGCGCGATCACTGGCAGCGCGTGCAGCAGGGGCATGCCGGCGCAAACTTGATGCCCTTGATCGCCAGCAACCGTATCGGCAACGAAGAACAGGACGGCTACGACATCACCTTTTACGGCTCATCGTTCATCGCCGACCAGTTCGGCGAAAAAGTGCAGGAGCTGAATAAAACCGAAGAAGGTATTCTTGTGCACACTTTCAACCTCGACGAGCTGGAACATATTCGCAGCGCGTGGGGTTCATTCCGCGACCGCCGGCCGAATCTGTACGGCGCGTTGAAAACCCTCGACGGTTCCCTGGAGTCCTGATCCCGATGACCACATTGAAAAGTACCCCACGCGCCGACGGCTTCCATATGCCGGCCGAGTGGGCGCCACAAACCCAGACCTGGATGATCTGGCCCGAGCGCCCGGACAACTGGCGTCTGGGCGGCAAACCGGCGCAGGCCGCACACGCGGCGGTGGCCAAAGCCATCGCCCGTTTCGAGCCGGTGACCGTTGCCGTGTCCGCCGGCCAGTACGAAAACGCTCGCGCGCGCCTCGACGTGCCGAATATCCGCGTGGTCGAGATGTCCAGCGATGACGCCTGGGTACGCGACAGCGGCCCGACATTCGTCATCAATAACAACGGCGAAGTGCGCGGTGTGAACTGGGACTTCAACGCCTGGGGCGGCTTCGACGGTGGTCTGTACGCGCCGTGGAATCGCGATTCGCAGGTTGGCGGCAAGATCCTCGAGATCGAGCGCAGCCCGCGCTATCGCACTGAAGGTTTTGTGCTTGAAGGCGGCTCGATTCACGTCGATGGCGAAGGCACGTTGATCACCACCGAAGAATGCCTGCTCAACCGCAATCGCAACCCGCATCTGGGACGCGAAGAGATCGAAGCGGTGCTGAGCGACAATCTGGCTGTGGATAAAATCATCTGGCTGCCGGACGGTTTGTTCAACGACGAAACCGACGGCCATGTGGATAACTTCTGCTGCTACGTGCGTCCGGGTGAAGTGTTGCTGGCGTGGACCGATGATCCACAAGACCCGAACTACCCGCGCTGCCAGGCGGCAATGAACGTGCTGCAAAACAGCACTGATGCCAAGGGTCGCCCGTTCACGGTGCACAAGATGCCGATTCCGGGGCCGCTGTATGCGACCGAAGAAGAGTGCGCTGGCGTCGATCCTGTGGATGGCTCGCAGGAGCGTAATCCGAGCGTGCGCCTGGCCGGTTCCTACGTGAACTTCCTGATCGTCAACGGCGGCATCATCGCCCCGAGCTTCGACGATCCAATGGATGCCCCGGCCCGTGAAATTCTGCAGAACCTGTTTCCGCAGCACGAAGTGGTGATGGTGCCGGGCCGCGAACTGTTACTGGGTGGCGGCAATATTCACTGCCTTACCCAACAGCAGCCAGCGCCGCACAAAGAGTGAGTTGAGTCGTAACAGCTTGAGCTGATTAGCAAATCAGCCGAGCAATGATTAGTTCGCTATGTGCGCAAAGAGGCCCGCAGCCCGACAGGACTGCGGGCCTCTTTGTATCCGCTTGTCGACAAATCGCAAACCTTGGCACAGCTCTTGTATTTGTACCGGTGCACTAGGGAGGGAGGGGAACTTCAACAGTTCTGTCATAAACCTTGGATAACGTAGCCGCTCACGAACGGGGAGAGAGCGCTGAAATGAACGCCGAAGTGAACGTAGTCAGCGAGCGGACGTTGCATCCCATGGCCGTAAACGGCGAATCGCTCCAGATGGTCGCGCACTTTTTGAGGTCCAATGGAACGCGTCAGATCAGGGTACCTGATCCGCGCCGGATGATGATCGAGCGCTATCCCGCTGACCTTTTCAGCGAGGACGAACTGGAAGCGTTGTGGGCTGTGATGGAAGGATAAGAAAAACAACAGGGATTGGTGAAAGCGCTGCCGGGATGGCGGCGCTTTTTTTTGCACGGTTATTTTGTACACACCCATTCAATGTGGAGGCGAGCCTGCTCGCGAAGGCGTCAGACCAGCCAGTATCTCGCTGGCTGATCCACCGCTTTCGCGAGCAGGCTCGTTCCTACAGGGTTCAAGGTGATTAGAAGGAATAGGTCCCCGTCATCACCACGCTACGCGGCGCCCCCGGCATGATCTGCGCGGCGCTGGTCGCCGAAGCGTAATACTCGCGATCGGTGATGTTGTTCAACGCCGTACGCAAATCCCAGTCCTTGAAGCGATAACCGACCAGCGCATCCCAACGGCCATAGCCTGGCAGCACGGTGGTATTGGCGTTATCGGCATAACGCTGGCCGACCAGGGTCAGGCCGGTTTCGCCGTACCAGCCCATCTCCGGTTTCCAGGTCAGGAACAGACTGCCGTTGTGCTTGGCGACGTTGTTGATGCGTTTGCCTTCCAGACCGTTGTTGTCCTTCTCGATCTTCGCATCCTGCATACCGACGCCACCGCGCACGTACCAGTTGCCGACGATGTTGCCGGTAGCGGTCAGTTCGATCCCGCGCGAGCGTTGCAGACCGGACATCACCGTCAGGGTCGGATCATTGGGATCGGTGGTGCGACGGTTGTAGAGCTCCAGGTCATAGATCGCCAGCGTTGTGCTGAGGCGATCATCGAGCCAGTCGCTCTTCACGCCGATTTCTTTCTGCTTGGTCAGCTCGGGGCTCAGGTCGTTGGTATTGCCGGCCGCCCCCGGCGTGATGCCGATCAGGCCACCGCCCACTGGCGAGAAGGTCTTCGACCACGACGCGTAGAAGGAATGATTCTGCAGTGGCGTCCAGACCAGGCCCACGCGCGGGCTGGTGCTGTGGCTGTCGCGATCTTCGGTCATGTTGCGCAGCTTGTTGGTCGACTCGATATCAAACGTGTCGTAGCGCAATCCGCCGAGCAATTGCCATTGATCGTTCAGACGCAGTTGATCCTGCACGAAGAGCGCACGGCTTTCGACTTCGGTGTGGCTGCTGCTGGAGACCTGCATGGCGCCGGTGTGACGCAGATCGCGGTTCGGGTTGAACAGGTCGAGCGATGGCACCGGCTGCGCGCCTGGCGTTCTGCCGATGGCGGCGTTGTACAACGTCGGATCGCGGCGCTGGCTGCCGATTTCGATACCGGTCAGCAAACGATGCTCAAGGCCAAACGTATCGAAACCACCTTCCAGTTCGACGGTGTTGTAGACGTTGCGGGTGGTCAGATCCTGCTGCCAGTGCTGGCGCGTGACCTTGTTGGTCGCGGGCGTGTAACCGGTGAGGTAGGTGTTGTCGAAATCGCTGTCGAGCTTGAATACGCCGAGGGTCTGGCGCAGTTGCCAGTTGTCGTTGATTTCGTAAGTGAGTCTGGAGCGCAACGATTGCGACTTGTCGTCGATGAAGTCGTGATCGTTGCCGTAGGTCGTGTCGCGACCGACATCGGCCGGCCGGCCATTCGCGCCCGGAATACCGCGATCGGGGGTGCGGTTGTAGCGGCTGTATTCGTACTGCACCAGCCAGTTCAGGTCGGGCGTCAGTTGCCAGCTCATCGACGGTGCGAACAGTTGGCGGTTACCGCTGACGCCATCGCGAAAGCTGTTCTCATCCATGTTGCCCATGTTCAGGCGCAGGCTGATGTTCTCACTCGGGTCGGTGCTGAGGTCGGCGTACAGGCTGCGCAGATCTTCGCTGCCGCCCTGGGCTTCGATGGTCGAGCGGCGGCCGGCCTCAGGCGCTTTGCTCACGCGGTTGACGATCCCGCCCTGACTGCCGCGGCCGTACAACACGGCCGCTGGGCCTTTGAGCACTTCGACGCGTTCGATATTGTGCAAGTCGCGCTTGTATTGGCTGTCGTCGCGAATGCCGTCCAGATAGAAGTCGTTGCTGGCGTCGAAGCCGCGGATACGCAAACTGTCGAAGCGGGTGTCGGCGCTGCTGCTGACGTTGGGCATGCCACTCAGGGCATCGCCGATGTTGTTGGTACCGTAATTGGCGACGTTCGACGTTTTGATCGAATCAATGGCCTGGGGCACATAACGCACCGGGGTCGAAGTACGGGTCGCGGTGTTGCTGATCTTTACCCGCGGATCATCGGCTTGCGTTTCAGCGCTGATCGCGGTGGCGGGTAATTCGGTCGCGGAGTAGGCAAAACCGCTGGACAGAAAAGCAGAAAGCCCAAGGGTGACGGGCGTAAGACGGAACGGGGCAGGCATTGAAAAGCGCATCCGGAAGGTTGGGAAGAATCAAACGCGTGAATGGTAATGCTTTGCATTTGCTTCCGTTAATTATTCCTGAAAAGTTCCCTTGCGTGATTGTTTCAATTTGTGTCGGTCTCGATACAACCTGACCGTTCGGACAATTCGCCCGATTCACGAAACAGTCTGAAAGCCATTCCGGCGTTTTTCCGCATTGGCTTGAGTACTAGTCTGCCGGCATGAACTTTTCCCACGTTTATGCCGGAGTTTTCTGATGATCCTTCACTACATTTACGACCCATTGTGCGGTTGGTGTTATGGCGCCAAGCCGCTGGTGGAAGCGGCGCAACTCGTGCTGCCGGTGAGTGCTCATGCGGGCGGGATGATGAGCGGCGCCAACCGCCAAAGCGTTTCACCGCAGTTGCGCAATTACGTCATGCCCCACGATCGGCGCATTGCCGAATACACCGGGCAGCCTTTTGGCGAAGCGTATTTCGACGGCTTGCTGCGCGATCACACGGCCGTCTTTGACTCGACACCACCGATCGCTGCCGTTTTGGCGGCAGAGGCAATCGACGGCCGTGGTCTGGAAGTGCTCGGGCGTTTGCAGGCTGCGCATTACCTGGAAGGGCGGCGGATTGCCGATGAATCTGTCCTTCTGGAGCTCGCAAGCGACTTGGGCTACGCCGAGGAAATCTTTCAGCCCGCGTTTAAATCCGTGGATACCGAGCAACATATAAAAGCCAGTCGCGCACTGCTGGCTCAGTTGGGCGGGCAGGGATTCCCGACGCTCGCGTTGGAACATGACGGCCACTACACGCTTATTGATATCAGCCCTTGGCTGGGCAAGCCGCAGGCCTTTGCCGATTGGTTAGGTCAGGCGATTCGCAGCGATGGTACTGGAGAGTCTTCTGCGTTTTGTGGTCTTGACGGGTGTGCTTGATACGCGCGGGATTCACTGGCTTAACGCATTTCCGTGCAAGGAGTGAGCGGGAAATTTACGTTTCTTAGACGATTTTCGCCTATTTAAAGACGATTCTTGAAATTGACACAATGTTAAGGGCGCGGCTACGATTCGGCCCAACGCCTGTGGCCAACCGCCATGACTCAAAAATAATAAGAAGGCCCGCCACGACTTTGTCGTGGGCGGGCCTTTTTGTTTCGGGGTGAAAAAAGAGCGCAATAGCGCCGTTTCAGCCGTTCGACACAGCGCGTTTCAACCCGAAATAAGGAAAATAAAATGTTGAACAAGCGAATCAGCCTGATCGCTCTGGGGATGTTGAGCGCTACACAGGCCATGGCTAACGACCAGGCCGAGTCCAAGGGTTTTCAAGAAGACAGCAGCCTCAAAGTACTGCTGCGTAATGCCTACATCAATCGTGATTACAAAGACGGTAACGACGATAAAGCCGAGTGGGGCCAAGCGGCCATCGGTACGTTCTCGTCCGGTTTCACCCAAGGCACCATTGGTGTCGGCGTGGACGCTTTCGGTCTGTACGCACTGCGTCTGGATGGCGGCAAGGGCCGTAGCGGCGCCGGTGGTATCGATTTCTTCAAGCAAGAAAATGACGGTCGCGCGAACCATGACATAGCGAAGGCCGGCGCGGCGGTGAAATTCCGCTTCTCCAACACCGTGCTGACCTACGGCGACCAGATGCCGGCCCTGCCGGTGCTGAACTACGACAACTCCCGCCTGCTGCCGGAAAGCTACACCGGTACCTTGATCACTTCCAGAGAGATCAAAGGCCTGGAACTGAACGCCGGTCGTTTCACCGCCGAATCGCGCAAGAGCGATGAAGGCCGTGACAGCGGTGGTCTGAAGTCGATCAACGTTTTAGGCGGCAGCTACCAGTTCACAGAGCACTTCAAAGGTGCGCTGTACGCTTCCGACGTTGAAGACGTATTGAAGAAACAATACGTGAACGCCAACTACGTGTTGCCGTTCAACAAGGATCAGTCGCTGACCCTGGACTTCAACGGTTATCGCACCAAACTGGATAGCTCCTACGTTCGCGAAAACACCGTTCCGGGCAAAAGCATCGTTACTGGTCAGGACAACAAGATCTGGAGCCTGGCTGCGACTTTCGCCACTGGCCCGCACTCGTTCACCGTGGCGCACCAGCGCTCCACCGGCGACAGCAACCTGGGCTACGCCTACGGCGGCTATCAGAAGGATCAACAACGCGTAGGCGACGGTGGCAACACCATCTACCTGGCCAACTCCTACTGGTCCGACTTCAACGCTGAAGACGAGCGCAGCTGGCAGCTGGGTTACGGTCTGGACTTCGGCGCATTCGGCGTACCGGGTCTGAGCTACAACTTCGCTTACGTGCGTGGCGACAACATCACCACGTCCACCAGCGAAGGCGGCACCGAGCGCGAAATCTTCAACCAGTTCAAGTACGTCGTGCAAAGTGGCCCGGCCAAAGACCTGAGCGTGAAACTGCGCAGCTCGATCCTGCGTGTTTCGCAGAAATCCAGCGAGTACAACGTCAGCGGCAACGAGCTGCGTGTATTCGTGGACTACCCGATCAACATCTTCTGATGACCGATCAGGTGTAAAAAGTTTGAAAAAAACCCCGACTGTTTCGGGGTTTTTTTCGACGGTTTTTTAGTAAAAACCGGAAAAAACCCGTGTTTTTGTCATGTAAAAGTTGTTTTTCAGTCGCTTCAAACCCCGTTTCAAACAACGCTTTAAATGCCTGAAATTCTTTCTCATGGACGCAAATTCTGCACCTAATAGATTAGGCCGCTCAATGCAGCGGAGAATTTGGTAATGATCGTTTTGAACAGAGAAGTGGGCGAATCGCTACGGCGCGACAAATACGTCAACGTCCAGGGTGGTGACTTCAATCTCTACGGTCATTTCGCCGACTTCGTCAGACTGACCAAAAGTTGGGAAAACATGGAGCCTGACAGTTACTACGGCCAAGCCGAAGCCGGCATGCGTTTCCGTCGTTACAGCGATTTTGAGTACAACCCCAAGACTCGCGAACTGAAACAGCTCGAACATCGCGCGTACGTGCAGTCCAAGGAAAACAACGCCTATGTCGGCGGTCTGGTCCGGCACTTCCAGGACTTTTCCGATGAGGTGATTTCGTCGCCGGTGATGCGCAGCCTGATCGACACCGACTTTGAGGTGTACAAAAGCGTGTTGCCGGAAGAGCTGCACGATGAAATCTGGCAGTGCCAGATCCATCAAATTCGCATCGAGATCAAACCCGGCAAACAGCTGGAAATCACCCCCGAAGGGATTCATTGCGACGGTTATCCGTTCAGCGGTGTGCACTTCTGGGGCCGCAACAATGTCGAGGGTGCAGAGAGTCGTTTGTACGACATCCACGAGCATCAACTGGCGTCGACCACTTACCAGGAAATTCTCGATACTACCTACTTCCTCGACCGCGACATGCGCCACTACGTGACCCCGGCGCGCAACTCGCACACCCATGCCATGGCGTACCGGCAGATTCTGGCGATTTCCTTCTCGCGGCCCGGGACCGCTTTCGACATTGTTCGCTAATCAGATCACCCCAATCGACGGCGTCGAGTGCTCGACGCCGGTGCTGCTGCGGCGCGCCACGGCCAAGGATGCGCAGCGCATGGAGCGCTTCTTCCGCCAGTTCGATGAAGTGTCCTTCTGCGAATGGCAGGACGCCAAGTGCCTGCGCGGCGTATTAATCCAGAAAACCACCACGGCCTTTCTGGCCTTCGACGTGGCCGGCGAGATCGTAGGAGCGGTGCTGGGCGGGATGCTCGGCAGTCGCGGTACGATCAATCATCTGGCGGTCAGTCCGCTCTATCGCAGCCAGGGCGTCGGTCAACGTCTGGTTGAAGCGGCATCGTGCGACATGAAACGTGTCGGCGTGTTGCGGATGTTTCTGTTCGTCGACGATGCTAACCTCGCGGGCAAGCGTTTTTGGGCTGCCCAGGGTTTTTGCGAGCCTCACGGCGAACGGACATTTGAGAGGGATCTATGAATGAAACGTCCGGCAGTGCGCCGCTGATGGTCAACCATCAGCCGTCGCGTACATTTGCCGAAGCCAGCCCGGTGGTCGCCGGGTATTTCACGGTGGCGTTCGTGTTCGGCTTGATGGCCGTCAATGCGGGCCTGCCAATTTGGCTGCCCGTGGCGATGTGCTTGTTCGTGTATGCCGGCGCTTCGCAATTTGCTGCTTTGGCGCTGATCTCCAGCGGTGCTTCGCTGACCACCATTGTGCTGACCACATTCCTGATCAATGCGCGGCACATGTTGATGTCGGTGTACATGGCAAAAGCCCTGCGTGCGTTAGGGCTCAGTCGCATGGAGCGATGGTGCTACGCCGGTGGCCTGACCGACGAATCCTTTGCTTTCCACAGCGTAAAACTCGGCACCGGCGCGCCGGTCAACGTGCGTTATCTGATTGGCTTCAACCTGTTCTGCCACACCTCGTGGGTGCTCGGTGGCCTGCTCGGCGCGGTCTGTGCCCAGTACGCGGCGCACTTGATCAAATATCAGCTCGACTACGCACTGACGGCGATGATGCTCTACGTGCTGGTTTCACTGTGCAACACCCGCAACAAACTCATCGCCGCCGCGGCTGCTGTGGTTTGCATGGGAGCACTGAGCCTGGTCGGCAGCTCGCCGTTTAATGTGTTTATCGCCACGTTTGTGGGCTGCGGAGTGGGTGTATGCCTGACCAAACGTTCCTGATTCTGGTGGTCGCGCTGATGATGGCCGTGACCTTCCTGCCACGGGCATTGCCCTTGCAGATCAACACCGATCACTGGCCGCCGTTTATCGCGCGCGCGCTGGAATACCTGCCAGTGGCGATCGTGGCTGCGATCAGCCTGACTCCCTTGTTGATCAAGGATCAGCACATACAGCTCGATCGCCCGGAGTTCTATGCTGCGATTCCGACGTTGTTATGTGCGTATTTCAGCAAAAACCTCTTTCTCAGTGTGGCGGTTGGGACGGCTGCGTACATTGCGCTCGGCTCGCTCATGTAGCGGTAGATCGACCACGTCGCTCAACGCCTGGTTCGACAGGTCCGGGTTGTTGATCGCCAGCCGCACCTCAAGGAAATCCTCGAAACCGGGGAAGATCGTCAGGCCGTTCTTCTGCGCGGCCTCGCGGGAGACCATGCCAACTGCATCCATCTGCGTGATCAGCGATAGCGTAAGGGTCTCGCTGCAGGAATAGACCATGCGTTGACCGTTCTCGTGATTGCCCAGCCCGGCGTCGAGAAAGCGCAAGAAGCTGTGGGAATACGGACAATCTTCCGCAGGACGCACCTGAAACTTGTTGCCCAGCAACGTCAGCGGATCATTCTCCTGCCCACAATGCGCGCCGACCACCTGCACCTGTACATCCGGCAGGACAATGCTTGGCAAACCCGGACGCTGCGGGCCGATCAGCACCCCGAGGTCAAAGTCTTCATTTTTCAGCTTGCTGAGGTTTTCCATCGACTCGGCGTAGCTGAATTCCATCTGATAATCGGGAAACACCTCAATCAGGCGTCCGATCATTCGCCGATTGAAGTCAGGCGACAACGTGTTGTTCAACGCAACCTTCAACGTGCGTTGCCCCGGCACTTTGAGCGCCTCGACTTTTTCTTCCATCTGTCGCGTGGCAATCAGCACTCTGTCCATATAAGGCGTCAGCTCGGTGCCTTGCGGCGTCAGCGTCAGCCCTTTGTTGGAGCGACGAAACAAGCGGAAACCGAACTGCTCTTCGACCTTGTTCAACTGCGCGGCCAATGCCTGCACGGTCAGGCACGAATGCTCGGCTGCGGCCGACAACGAGCCGGTCTGCACGATGCGCATGAGGTTGCGTAAGGTTCTGCTATCCATGGGTAATGCCCTCTGAAGTGGGCTGGGTATTGTTGTTTACGAGACGACCGGTCCGGTGTCATATGCCGGCTATATTCCTGCACCTGAGCATAGTTGTCGCGGGTTTAGTAGCGAATTGATGTCCCCGCCGATGGCTGGAGGCTGACACAGGATCGGGGTTTTTGATGACTCGGGGGTGATTGGGGTCAAAAAAAGTTCGGGGCTTTGGGGAAAAGTTGAGGTTTTCAAAGGGGAAGTGACTGACAGGGGAAGTGGTTTTTGCCTGTAACAGGCACAGACGATTCTTCGGAGAAGCGGAGATTTGGCTGATAGCGTCTGTCTGTCAAACCAGATGAAATAGACGTTCGGGATGCGACGCGGACCTATGAAAAACCGTCTATCAACTTCGCATTGACCGCCAAAGATCCACCCGACCACAATGCAGAGGTAGCGCTGATGTAGCTACAAAAAACCACAAGAGGTATTTGAAAATGACTGCACTGCTGAAAACCACGGATGTGCGTTGCCGCATTGATGAGGATTTGAAGGCGCGCGCGACCGAGGTTTTGAACGCTTGCGGGCTCAGCATTAGCGATGCCATGCGACTTTTTCTGCGCCAGGTTGTTGCGACCCAGGGACTGCCCTTTGAGGTACGTGTGCCCTCAGAGAAAACGGCCCGCGCAATGATGGAAGCCCGAGATATTCGCCAGCGTTTCGACTCGATAGACGACATGCTGAGGGCTGCTGATGGCGAAACCGGAGAAAACACAAAAGCGCGCTGAACGGCCGAAACAGTGTATGCAAACGTCCGAGTTCAAGAAGTCGTGGGAGCGTTATAAACGCGCTGGAAGGCGCGATATGAACGAAGTCAGGAATGTGATGGTGATGCTTTTTTTAGCTGATCAGCTACCCCCTGAATATTTGGATCATGCTCTGACCGGAGATTGGTCGGGATTCCGCGAGTGCCATATCGGTGGCGATTTTCTGATGATCTATGAAAACACTCGACCGGACCTGATCACGTTTGTTGATTTGGGGAGTCACTCGGAGTTGTTCAACTAGTACAGATATAAAGTCGCGTTGATGTCGAGTTTTTACAGTCACTGCTCTGTTCGTAATTTTCTTCGCTTACGAATAATTTTCAGATAATGGTTCGGATGTGGTCTAGAGTGAAGGTAAGTTAAATTCACGTCAGGAGGCGGTCATGCCCACCTCAACCCCAGCCCTCAACCCGCGCGAACAACTCGACGCCCCCGAAGCAGGCCGCGTCGCGCTGAAGTTTTTCTTCAACCTCATGGAGCGCTGGGGCTGCAACGCCGAGCAGCAACGCACATTGCTCGGCGGTGTCGGCAACACCACGTTCTACAAGTACAAACACCTGCCGCCAAACGTTCGCCTACCCCACGACACCCTTGAGCGCATCTCCTACCTGATGGGCATTCACAAGGCGTTGAGCATCATCTTCAGCAATAGCCGCGAACGCGCTTATACGTGGGTCAGCAGCCCGAACACTGCCGCGCCGTTTAATGGGCAAACCGCTCTGGACTACATGCTGGCCGGACGCGTGGTCGATATCGCCGATGTACGACGCTATCTCGATGGAGTGCGCGGTTGAGCGCGCCAGCGCTGGCTGATCCGCATTGGCCGCGTGCCTACCGGATCGTTAACAGCAGCTTCCCGCCAATTGCGCTGTTCGAAGACGTGCTCGACCCTGAAGACCTGGAAATTGCCTACGCCCTCGAAGCGCTGACCAACGATCGTCTGATCGCCCAGGCGGGAGTCCTTGATCGGGTGCGCCCGGAAGACCGGCTCTCAGGCCCCGGATCGACCCCGGTGATGGCTGCGTTCACGCACATCGGCAAAAGCAGCCGCTTTACCGACGGCACCTTCGGCGTTTACTACGCCGCCAGCAGCCAGGCCGCGGCTATCGCCGAAACCTGTTATCACCAGGAACGCTTTCTCGCAGCCACCAACGAAGCAGACCTCGAATTGACCATGCGCACCTACGTCAACCGAGTCGTCAAACCGCTGCACGACATTCGCCACGACTATCCGAACCTGCACAATCCTGATCCGGATGCCTACGGCCCTTCTCAGGCATTTGCCCGGCAGCTACGTGAAGCCCAATCCTGGGGTTTGCTTTACAACAGCGTTCGCTTAGCCGGACACGAATGCGTCGCTGCGTTCCGGCCACCGGCAGTTTCGATTCCCAAGCAGGGCAAACATCTGCGTTATGTGTGGAGCGCGAGCCAGAGGAGGATTTCGTTTGTGTTGGAGATCAGTCAGGTCTGAAATGCAAAAAGCCCTCGCAGCAGCAAGGGCTTCACGCGGGTGATTTACATCAACGGTTTACCTGGCGGCGCGTCCATTAATTTCACCACATCATCGATTAGCGCCTTGCTCAATTCTTGCGAATATTACGAGGCACAAGCGTGAGGGTTTGGATCGCGAGAGACTGAAGAGTCCGCAGTGAGGGTCTATTGTTACTGAAGACGGTGCGCCAAAAATATAAACACGCCAGAAACAACAAAGCCCCTGCATTTCTGCAGGGGCTTCGTTTTGTATGGTGCCGGCACCAGGAGTCGAACCCGGGACCTACTGATTACAAGTCAGTTGCTCTACCAACTGAGCTATACCGGCGTGTGGGCGACGATTATAGCGATTGGGTTAAATCTGTAAACCCCTGAATTCAGACTATTTTTACGCCGGTGCAGGATCAAGCTCAACGAAGGCGAAATCTCTGGGTTTTCACCCTTGAAAACAGGCACTTTCAAGGTCTGTATTGCTCGCCTGAGGCGGGGACTTTTTCTGTCAGATCTGCCTCGTATTAGGTGATTTATGCCGTTTTGAATGGAAGCTTATGCACAACTGATCGGCGTGCCCGCGCTCAAGTGCGAGTATTTGTGGACGCGTTCTCATTTTGTTCGCAAATCCCTGTTTTACTGGTTTTTTATTTATGTGAACAAAAAATGACCAGTAGTGTTAAGGCTTCGAAACAGCCGTGGATATTGGATCCATCAGAATTTCATCAACAGAGTTATCCACAGGCTGGAGTGTTTTAAGCACGTTCTGCGAGCAGCAGGAGATTGCGCGGTGTGAGCGGTGCATCGCAGAAGGTGCCAAGGCGCACGATGTATCCCTGTTCGCTTAGGAAAAGTGCTCGATCCAGATTTAGCCAAAGCTCCAGTGGTCGTCGGAATAATCCGCGAAGTAATTCCAGGTTGCGAACTTCGGCTAACCGCTGCCAACCGGCCGCCTCCACCGCTGGCCAATCCTGCGAGCCGATTGTGGATAACTCTTTGAGCGCTGCCAGATCTCGGCAGTAATCGGCGAAGGTTTTTTCCAGCCAGGCGCTGGGTAGCGAAGGGGTTGGCAGGTACTGGTCGATCCCGCTCAGTTGCCGTTGCAGCAAGTCAAATGCAAGGCGTCTTGCCATGGAGGTGTCGCGTTGGCGTCGGACTCTGGCACCGGCGGTGACGGTTTCGCTCATCGGCAGCGCCAGATCTTCTAGAGAGAGCCGTAGGAGCGATCCCGAGGCGGCCAAGGATGACGCCTGATATTCCGTGCGATTGATCCGGTTGTAGCAGCACGGGGCGATTGCCATTTGTCGGCAACCGGCGGCGCTGGCCAGTTGCATCAGGCGCACATGCAGATCGCCGCAGGCGTGGAGGGCAACCGGAGTGTGACGTGCGTTCAATACGGCTGAAGCATCTGCCGCCAGAACATCCTGTTCAACATGCTGCGCGTTTAATTGATGACGCTGGCTCAGCGCCTGACCACTGGCAACCAGCGCCGGATCGTACTCAACGCTCGTCAGTTGTTGCCCGGTGCTCAGCAGACGCCGCCCCAAGTGTCCCTTCCCGGAGCACCAGTCCAGCCAATGCGTCGGTTGCGATGCGAAGGATAGTCGACTGCCGAACGCCTCGATCTGCTGCCATTTACGCCCCGGTACATCCACATTCAAGCGCTGGCTTGCAGCTTCCAGCGCATGCCCGGGCAACTCTCCGACCGCACTCAGTTCAGCCGACAACGCCGCCAATGAAGCGAACGGCTCCGGCGCATCGGCAAGATTGGCAGGGTTGTTGTGAGCATTTTCCGCATCTTGCAGCGACCGCCCGCGTAGCCATGAGGCCAGCTCCGGGTAGGACGCTTCCCAGGGAAGCTGCAGATGAGTGAACGGTCGAGGTTTCCACAACGCCTGATGCGCTGTCAGAAAAGTATCCAGTGCCGTGAAGCGGGCGAGTAAATCCTCGCCCGTCAGCACGTGGGAAGTTTCAGCGCCCTTGGCAGGCATCGACGCGCAGCCAGCGCTCCAGCAGCTTGAAGCCGCGCACCAGCACGTAAGCCATTACCAGATAGAACACGCCAGCGGCGAAGAAGATTTCCACCGGCAGGTAGGTGCGGGCAATGATCGTGCGGGCCATGCCGGTCAGTTCCAGCAGGGTGACGGTGCTGGCCAGGGCGCTGGCCTTGAGCATCAATATCACTTCGTTGCTGTACGCCGGCAGGCCGATGCGCGCTGCACGCGGCAGGATGATGTAGAACATCGCTTTGGGCTTAGACATGCCCAGTGCACGCGCCGCTTCGATCTCGCCCGGAGGGATCGCCTGAATCGCGCCGCGCAGGATCTCGGCGATGTACGCCGCGGTGTGCAGGGTCATGGTTACCGTTGCGCACCAGAACGGATCGCGCAGGTACGGCCACATCGGGCTGTTACGCACAGCGTCGAACTGCGCCAGGCCGTAATAGACGAGGAACAGCTGAACCAGCAACGGTGTGCCGCGGAAAAAGAAGATGTAGGCGTAGGGCAAAGCACGCACGCACCAGAGCTTCGAAGAGCGGGCGATGCCCAGCGGGATCGCCAGTAACAGGCCGGCAATCACGGCGATGGCCACCAGTTCCAGGGTCAGGGTCGCGCCCTGCGCCAGTTTCGGCAGCCACTTGATGATGACTTCCCAGTTCATTGAGCGCTCCTCGCAAAGCCGCGGGCGGCGCGTTTTTCCAGGAAGTGCATGCCGATCATCGCCACCACCGTCAGGCCGAGATACATCAGCGCAGCAACCATATAGAACGTGAACGGCTGTTTAGACATGGTCACGCCGATCTGTGCATGACGCATGATTTCTTCCAGGCCGATCACCGACACCAGCGCGGTGTCTTTCATCAGGATCATGAACAGGTTGCCCAGGCCCGGGAGGGCGATGCGCCACATCTGCGGCATGATCAGCTTGGTGAAAATCCGCCATTTCGACAGGCCCAGGGCCACGCCGGCCTCTCGGTGACCTTTGGGAATGGCGAGGATTGCGCCACGAAACACTTCCGTGGCGTAGGCGCCGAAGCACAAACCGAGCGCGATGACGCCGGCGGCGAAGGCGCTGAGTGCGAGATCGGGATTGCCGAAAAACTCGCCGAGCGCGCGCATCAGGTTGACCGTACCGAAGTAGATCAACAGTACCCAGAGCAATTCCGGGACGCCGCGCACCAGGGTTGAATAAAAGCCGCCAAGCCATTGCAGCGGCTTGTACGGGGAAGTCTTGGCCAAGGCGCCGAGCAGACCGAGCACCAGACCCAGGCACAGGGCCGAGAGAGCCAGTTTGACGGTCATCAGCGCGCCAGCGGCGAGCGCCGGGCCGAATCCGTAAAGGTCGATAATCATGGATTTCTTTTCAAATCGCGGCAGGCAAGGTCGGGAGCCGGCGCCGTTGAATCACGGCGCCAGTTCCGCAGGTCAGGATCAGTAGATGCTGAACGGGAAGTACTTGTCGTTGATCTTCTTGTAGGTACCGTCAGCGACGATTTCCTTCAGTGCAGCGTTCAGCTTCTCGCGCAGTGGATCGCCCTTGCGCACAGCAATGCCGATCTTGTCGCTTTCCACGACCGGGTCGCCTTTGAACTCGTAGTTCTTGCCGGCGTCGCTTTTCAGCCAGTCATAGTTGGCGTACTTGTCGGCGAGGATGGCGTCGACGCGACCGGAGGTCAGGTCGAGGTAGGCGTTTTCCTGGGTGTCATAGAGGCTGACCTTGATGTCATCAGCGTAGGTATCTTCCAGCCAGGTGCCGGCCAGCGTGGCACGCTGCGTACCGATGGTCTTGCCTTTGAGCGAGTCCTTGTCGGTTTTGAAGTCGACGTTTTTCGGTGCGATGAACTGCAGCTTGTTCGAGTAGTACGGGTCGGTGAAGTCCACCGCGCCTTTGCGCTCTTCGGTGATCGACAAAGATGAGATCAGGAAGTCGAATTTCTTCGCGTTCAGCGACGGGATGATGCCGTCCCAATCGGAAGTGACTACGGTGCACTCGACTTTCATCTTGGCGCACAGGGCGTCGCCGATGTCTTTGTCGAAGCCGACCACGTTGCCACTGGCGTCTTTATTGTTGAACGGCGGGTAAGCCGCTTCGATGCCCATCTTCAGGGTTTCGGCCATGGCACCGGCGCTGAACGCCAGCGAGACGGCCGCAGCCAGGAAGACCTTTTTATAGTTCTGCATGCATGTTGCTCCGTTAGCGGTTGCTGGACATGAATTGTTTGCAGCGCGCCGAAAGCGGGTTTTCGAACACCTGCTGTGGCGATCCTTGCTCTTCTATCAAGCCTTGGTGAAGGAACACCACTTCGCTGGAGACCTGACGGGCGAAGCCCATTTCGTGGGTCACGAGCAGCATGGTGCGGCCTTCTTCGGCCAATGCGCGGATGACACTAAGTACTTCCTGAACCATTTCCGGGTCAAGGGCGGAGGTGGGCTCGTCGAACAGGATCACCTTCGGTTGCATCGCGAGCGTGCGCGCGATGGCCGCGCGTTGCTGCTGGCCACCGGACAGTTGCGCCGGGTAGGCGTGGCGCTTGTCGGCGATGCCGACCTTGGCCAGCAGTGCTTCGGCGACTTCGATGGCTTCGGCCTTGCTCTGGCCGAGCACGCGGCGTGGGGCTTCGATGATGTTGTCGAGCACGCTCATGTGCGGCCACAGATTAAAGTTTTGAAACACAAAACCAATCTCGGAGCGCAGGCGGTTGATCTGTTTGCCGTCGGCGGCAACCAGTTCGCCATTCTTGGCAGCCTTGAGCTTGAGTTCTTCACCGGCCACCAGGATCTGGCCCTGGTGCGGGTTTTCCAACAGATTGATGCAACGCAGGAACGTGGACTTGCCGGAACCGGAGGAACCCAGGATCGAGATCACATCGCCGTCGCGGGCGGTCAGCGAGATGCCTTTGAGCACCTCAAGCTGTCCGTAGCGTTTGTGCAAGTTGCGGATTTCAAGCGCGGGCGTGGCCTCAGCCATGTGCGTTCCTCATATATGTTGCGCTCCTGCTGTTGGATGGCCTTCCTGGCGAGGCGGCCAAGCTAGCATAGCGTTTCAATGGCAGCCAACAGCGCTACGAGCGGTAAACGGGTGGCATGTGGCGGGTTGTCGCATCAGCACAGCAGACTGTCGCCCCATCAACAACCGAACGGGTGTTTGAACGTGCAATCGCGTGGGTGTCGCGTAAAAAAAGGCGCGATGTTGCCAGCTTTGGCGGGGTGTTGGAAGCGCTATCCGGCCGAACGTTCCCGATTCGCCCTTTTATTGTGCATCCCACAATTTTTCAGTGTGTTTCTGGTGCGCGGATTCGTCTTCAAAGTGAGTCGCAGGGTAACGCTCTGGCAGATTGCCATTAAATCCAAGGACTTGCGATGACTGTCCGGTCGCGCGCAAAGCCCCGGCCTGAAAGAGTTTGAAATATTTTGGCGCAATTATTGCGTGCAGAATAAGGAACGCCCCGTTGGTTTCTTTTTACGGAAATGAAATTACGGACGGGCCGGACGCAATCGCTTTCCTTGCAAAGGTAGTTTCGATGAGCAGTACCCCAAGCTCCAATGGCCTCGAACAGGGGCTCAAACCGCGTCATGTGACCATGTTGTCGATCGCCGGTGTTATCGGCGCCGGTCTGTTCGTTGGCTCCGGCCACGCCATCGCCGCCGCAGGTCCTGCAGTGCTGCTGGCCTATGCAGCCGCCGGTACCCTGGTGGTGCTGGTGATGCGGATGCTCGGCGAAATGGCGGTTGCTTCGCCCGACACCGGCTCTTTCTCGACGTATGCCGACCGTGCCATCGGGCACTGGGCCGGCTTCACCATCGGCTGGTTGTACTGGTGGTTCTGGGTGTTGGTGATTCCGCTGGAAGCCAACGCCGCCGCGACCATCCTGCACGCGTGGTTCCCCGATGTAGGCATCTGGGCGTTTGCGCTGGTCATCACCCTGCTGCTGACCGTGACCAACCTTTTCAGCGTGAAGAACTACGGCGAGTTCGAATTCTGGTTTGCGCTGGTTAAGGTGCTGGCGATCATCGGGTTCATCGGGCTCGGTCTTGCGGCAATTTTCGGCTACCTGCCGAACAGCCAGGTCAGCGGCGTTTCGCACTTGTTCGACAGCGGCGGCTTCTTGCCTAACGGCATGGGCGCGGTGTTGGGCGCGATTCTGACCACCATGTTCTCGTTCATGGGGACCGAGATCGTGACCATCGCGGCCGCGGAATCGAAGGACCCGGGCAAGCAGATTTCCAAGGCCACCAACTCGGTAATCTGGCGGATCGGCCTGTTCTACCTCGTGTCGATCTTCATCGTCGTGGCGCTGGTGCCATGGAACGATCCTATGTTGGCGAACCTCGGTTCCTACCAGACTGTGCTGGAGCGCATGGGCATCCCGAACGCGAAAATGATCGTCGATATCGTGGTTCTGGTCGCTGTAACCAGCTGCCTGAACTCGGCGCTCTATACCTCATCGCGCATGCTGTTCTCCCTCGGCAAGCGCGGTGACGCACCGGCCATGTCGACTCGCACCAACAAAAGCGGTACGCCTTACTGGGCGGTGATGTTGTCCACTGGCGCCGCGTTCCTCTGCACATTCGCCAACTACGTGGCGCCGGCCGCCGTGTTCGAATTCCTGCTGGCCAGCTCCGGTGCGATCGCACTGCTGGTGTACCTGGTGATCGCGTTCTCGCAACTGCGGATGCGCAAACAGCGCATGGCCCGTGGCGAGAAAATCGATTTCAGCATGTGGCTGTTCCCGGGCCTGACCTACGCGGTGATCATCTTCATCGTCGCGGCCCTGACCATCATGTTGTTCCAGGAAGCGCACCGCGTGGAAATCCTCGCCACCGGCCTGCTGAGCCTGATGGTAGTGGCGACCGGTCTGCTGGTGTCACGCCGTCGCAAGCAGGAAAAACGTGGTGCGGTGGTGTTGAACTGATCTGTAGCGCGTAATACAAAACGGCCGCTGTCAGTGATGACTAGCGGCCGTTTTTGTTTGTGAGGATTACTCAGTTGGGATGAACCCAGTCCTCTATGCGCAAACCCGATACTCGTTCAAATTCCCGCACATTGTTCGTCACCACGATAAGTCCAAGTGATCGCGCATGGCCTGCGATCATTTGGTCGTATGGCCCAATCGGTGTTCCGGCTTTCGCCAATTCAGATCGAATCATCCCTGTCTGTGCTGCTGCGTCATTGTCGAAAGGCAAGACCTCCAGCCGCGCGACGAAACCTTCGACAATTGCGAGATTCCTTTCCGGGGCCGCTGACTTTTCAGCGCCGTAAATAAGCTCCATGAGCGTGATAGCGCTGATGCACAATTGTCCGGAATGGCGATTGAAAGCTTCCCGGACAATTTGGGGTTTGTTCTTGATAGTGAAGATGCAGATGTTGGTATCCAGCATGTATTTGATCATCAGAACGACTCACGCTCCTGATCGAAAGGTTGATCACGATCATCCATGAAATCGCTTGTCACGCTGTCGCCATCGAACCAGCTGTCCCAACTTTCGCCAACAGGCGTGATCACGCGTGTCCTGCCAATGGCGATAACTTCTACTCGTTTTACATCGCCGGGCATTGCAACTGCCTTGGGCAGCCGTACAGCCTGGCTCCGATTGCTCATGAAAATCGTGGTCTGTTCCATAGTTGACCCCCCAAGGTCCCATCTTTCGATGAAACAAAGGATAGATAGAGGATGGGATATGTCAATGGGATATACGCTTCCTTCTGACGAAGGGGGATGCACTATTCAAACGAAAACGGCCGCTGTCAGTGATGACTAGCGGCCGTTTTTGTTTGTGAGCGCGGATTACTCGCTCTTTTCTTCCTGCGATTCCACTGACTTGGCATACGTATCCAGCGCAATCCCGAAGTCGGTGATGAACTGCGGCTCGCTCAGCCAGGCCTGGGCGGCTTCGATCGTCATGCCGTCGGCCCACATGCGGTAGTCGATCAACATGTCGGCGGCCAGGTGGGTGGCGGCCATGCCTTCGTTGTCGGCGTTTTCCATGTCCAGCAGATCAGGGTGATCGATGATGATGAACGCCAGTTCGCGCAGCAGTGTCAGCAGCATGTCGTTGCGGCTGACGGCTTCGGCGTCCCGCATTTTGCTGAACATTGCCAGAGTGTATTCAGGGATCGGCTCGGCGAGGTGGCCGAGGTCTTCGTCCTGATCCAGCGGCTTGCGGCCAACCATACGGATTTGCTTGGCTTTGGCCTTGGCGCGTTTGGCGCGTTTTTGTTGCTTGTTCAGGGATGCCATGGGAACTCAGTTCTTCTGTTGGGTTTGTGCAGCGATGGCGTCGGACGCCGCCACATAGTCGGCCTGGAACGCGGGGGATTCGATCCACGCCAGCGCGCCGGCCTCGTCGGTTTCCTGCGACCACTGGCGATACTCGATCAGCGCTGCGAGGATGAAATCCATGGAGCCTTCTTCGCCTTCCTGCTCGTAGACCAGTTCCAGCAGCGGGTCTTCGAGGAATGCGGTGCACATCGCTTGCTGACTGATCTTCTCGGCGTCGATCATTTTCTTGAACAGCTCGGTCAGGTCCACCGATTCGAAGTCGATGCGGTCATCGTTCGGGTCCAGCTCGACCGGCGCCTCGGCGCGTTTGGTGCGGTTCTGCTTGGCCTTGGTTTTGGCCCGGGCGGCGCGTTTTTGCTGCTTGTTGGCGGAGGCCATGGTGTGTTCCGTCGTGCGTTGAATGAGGCTCAGCTGCGCGGTACTTCCCGCCCCGGGGTGTCGGGGGCCAGTTTGCCGGTTTGCAGCCAGTTCAGAGCGATGGGCCATAGTGTGGCTTGGTATGCGCTGCGAAAAAAGGCGAAATGTCCGACTTGTTGCTCACCGATGTCCTGTGGGGCGATGCGCAGGTGGGTTTTTGGCGCATGGCTGAAGTAGCTGAGCAGGCGCTCGATGGCTGCAATCGTGCCGTAAGGGTCGTCGCTGATACTGATCGCCAAGGTCTGTGCGCGGACGTTGGCAAAGGGCAGTTGGCCTGTTCTCGCCAACATCGCTCTGCCGCTTGGACGACGTTCGTAACGCGCAGTGGGCGTGCTCCAGTCGCGCACTACGCCTGCCGGCGTGTCTTCCAGCCAGCCGAGACGTTTGCCGGGGAAGTAGCCGCAGAACAGCGTTAACAGCGGCATCAGCAGATGCCATTTGCCGAACATCCGCCAGCGCTGTTCAGGCGCGTAATCGCGCCAGTAGGCGAACTGCGCGCCGACGCTGACCAGCCGTCGGATGACCTGTCCGGACTCACCGAGGCCAGCCGCGCAGCCACCAAAACTGTGGCCGACAACATCGATTGGCTGCCCCGGGAATTCCCGTTTTGCGCGCCGGAGCATCGCCTCGAAATCCAGCGCGCCCCAGTCTGTCCACGAGGCGTTAAGGCTTTTGACCGAACCGAGTCGAGATTCTCCGATGCCACGGTAATCGTAGGTGATGACGTCGAAGCCATTGGCGAAGAGATAATCAGCGAAACGCGAGTAATGACGGCAGCGCACCGAAGTGGCGGCGTTGATGATCACCACCGGGCGCTGGATGTCGGGCAGGGCATGACGCCAGGTAAAACCACCAAGGACAAAACCGTCGGCGGCTGTTTCCTTGAACTGATCACCTTGAAGCTCGGCAGCCAATGGCGGCTTGCGCTGCGCAGCTTGCAATGGGGGCGTGTCCTGACAGCTCATGGTGCTCGACCTTTGCGGGATGCTGCCCACGATAGTCTCGACACGCCCAAGGGACAATCCGCGGCGTTTATTCGGTGGATTCAGAGAGCATGCGTTCCTCGATCAATGCTTGTTCTCTTTGCAGCTCCGCTCGCAACTCTTCCACGCTGGGCAGTACTGTTTTGTAACTGCTGGCAAACAGTTGCTCATTGCCTTTGAGGATCGAGTAACGCGCGACCGCCTCGTTATCTTGCGCGCACAAAATGATCCCGACGGTCGGTTTGTCACCCTCACTGCGCTTGAGCTCGTCGTACATGCGCACATACATATCCATCTGCCCCACATCGCGTGCGCTGAGTTGGCCACGTTTGAGGTCAATGATCACGAAGCATTTGAGCAGGTAGTTGTAAAACACCAGATCGATGTACAGATCCGAACCGCCGGCGCTTATGCGTTGTTGTCGAGCCACAAAAGAGAAGCCCTTGCCCAGTTCCAGCAGGAAGCTCTGCAGATGATCGATGAGCGCTTGCTCAAGCCCCGTTTCATTGACCTTGCCCGGAGATGGCAGGCCGAGAAATTCGAGAATGACGGGGTCGCGGATGAACTCGCGTGGATTGCAGTTCAGTGCGGCGATGTTGGTGGTAGCTTCCTCTATCACGCCTGCCTTGTCCCGACTCATTAGCAGGCGCTCGTAGTAGAGCGTATTGATCTGGCGATCCAAGGCGCGGCTCGACCAGTTGAGGGTGGCGCATTCGTCCATATACCACTGGCGAGCCTTTTCACTTTCGACCCTGAGCAACCTGCGATAGTGGGTCCAGCTCAATTCGTGACGCAGTGCGTCACGAATTGGAAATGCTTGATAAAACAGGCGCATGTAACGAAGGTTCGATGCATCAAAGCCTTTCCCGAACTGCGCCGTCAGCTCCTTCGCCAGTGTTGCCAGCAACTGCTGGCCATACCCGGCCCGCCGGGCGCCTTCCTGTTCAAACTCGACAATATGCCGGCCAATCTGCCAGCAGGTCTGAACCTGAATCGTATCGACCACACGCAGCACTTTTTGCCGAGCCTGGCGAATCAGTTCGCCAAGATCGCCCAGCAATGAATCGATTTTCGGATCTTGCGTGTCGGCAGGTTCAAGCTTGCTCATCGGGTCTTCCACGTCATTGGAAAAAGGAGCGCAAGCATGCCGGCAGTCGCTGGCCAGGGATGTCGGGCGAGGCTGTGAAGTCAGCAGGAAGACGGGATCGTTGTTGCAGGAAGTTGCTGGTGAAAGCGTTTCAGGTGGCTTCGGTCTGTAGTCCATTTCGTACGAGCGCCAAGTTCAAATCTTTCTAGAACGCGGCCCTCGCGCTTTTGATCAAGCAAAAGGTAACTGTTGTGCTCTGCAACAGCCCGGGAGTCGTCATAACGGCGCAATCTGGTGTTCCGCTGGAATGAAGCGGGATAGCGATCAGTGTGATTGCAAAGTTGAGACGCGGGTACAATCCCGCGCCTCATGTTTGGTGATTAAGGACGCGCTGGTTTGAAAAGGATTTTGCGTATTGGCTCAGTGGTGGGCCTGGTGTTGATGCTGGCCGGTTGTGGAACGATGATCGGGCGATTGAACGGTGACTCTGCAGAGCCTTACTACAAAGGTGTTGATGGCAACTTGCACTTGCTTGGCGTGAGAGGGGGAGACGGCATGCCCCATGCCGTCATCTGTTACATCATGATCGTCTGCCCGCTGATCACGGTGGTGTCCCTGCCGGTAGATGCTGCAGTGGACACGGTCTTGCTGCCAGTCGATTACGTCAACGCCCTCTGAAAGCAGCCCTGGTTTATCGCTTTGTGCGCTTGCCCTTGGGTTTTTCCACAGACTCCTGCGCTTTGCGATAAGCCCATAACCCGAACACCCCGATCACCAGCAAAAAAACAGTGCCTATGCTCTGCCACACAAACTCAATCCAGAACCGCCGAGGTTGCAGGGCCAGGGTGTAGGTGCTGCGCGGGCCGCGATTGTTGGTGGTGATGTAGCCAGTGACCCAGCTGTCGATCAGCATCCAGATCGATGCACTGATGGCGAAGGCCATCAGCACGGCAACGAGAACGGTCAGCCAGTAAGTCACCCGGCTTGGGCGATAGGGCGGCGGATGCGGCAGGGGGATGCGGGTTCGTTTCTGGTTCATCGCGGGGGGGACCCTCTTCCGTAAGGGGCGGCCAAGGTATCGCGAATCCTTGGGGCGGCAACAGCCCTCGTCAAATCGCAGGCATAAAAAAACCCTGAATCTTGCGATTCAGGGTTTTCGGTATTTGGTGCCCAGAGACGGAATCGAACCGCCGACACGGGGATTTTCAATCCCCTGCTCTACCGACTGAGCTATCTGGGCAACGGGGCGCATTAAAAGGGTTTTTCGGATTCTCGTCAACGACTTTTTTAAAATTTCTTAAATTAATTCCGTCGCTTACGATCCGACCCCCGATTTTGCGGGGTTACTCCGCAGGCGGAACGTAGCCTTCGGCCTTGGCGTATTCCTCGCCGGAGAAGTACTTGTCCATTTCGCCCTGAAGATATTTGCGATCTTCGGCGTTCATCATGTTCAGGCGTTTTTCGTTGATCAGCAGGGTCTGGTGTTTCTGCCAGTCGGCCCAGGCCTTGGCCGAGACGTGGTCAAAAATATCCTGACCTTTTGCGCCCGGGAAAGGGGCGCGTTCCAGAGCGGGCAGTTCTTCTTTGTACTTACGGCACATGATGGTGCGGGTCATGCTGACTCTCCTGCATTCAATACGGCGGCCGCGCGTTCGAGTAAGGTCTTGACCGGGGCGGCGAGGCCCAGGCGCGGCGGGGTGGCGAGGTTATACCAGAGCCAGTCGGCCTCGGCCACGTGATGGCTGGCCTCCTGTACCTGAACCAGCCAGGGTTCGATGGACAATTGGAAGTGGCTGAAGGTGTGGACGAGGCTCGGCAACGCCTGCTGCTCGCCCAGTGCCAGCGAGTGCTGATCGGCGAGATGTTGCAGGTCGTCGAGGTCATCGAGTTCCGGCAGGCTCCACAAACCGCCCCACAAACCCGTCGAGGGGCGGCGATAAAGCAGAATCGCGCCCTCACCATTGGCCAGCATTGGCATCAGCGTGCGTTTCTGCGGGATGGCTTTGCGCGGCTTGGGAATCGGATAGCGCGTCTCCAGGCCGAGCATGTGGGCTTCGCAGCCACGCTCCAGCGGACACAGCAGGCAGCTTGGCTTGCTGCGGGTGCACAGCGTGGCGCCGAGATCCATCATTGCCTGTGTGTAGGCGTTGACCCGATCGTGCGGCGTAAAGCGCTCCGCGTTGGCCCACAGCTGTTTGGCGACCTTCGGCTCGCCGGGGTAGCCCTCTTGCGCGGTAAAACGCGCCAGAACGCGTTTGACGTTGCCATCGAGGATCGGCGCGCGCAGGCCCATGCTGATGCTCGCGATGGCGCCAGCGGTGGACAGGCCGATACCCGGCAGCTCCACCAGCTTCTCGACATCGCGCGGAAACTCGCCAGCGTACTGGCTGACGACGATCTTCGCGGTTTTCTGCAGATTGCGTGCGCGGGTGTAGTAACCCAGGCCGGTCCACAGGTGCAGCACTTCGTCTTCCGGCGCTTCGGCCAGTGCTTCGACCGTTGGCAGCGCGGCCATGAAACGGTCGAAGTAGTTGAGCACAGTGCTGACCTGAGTCTGCTGCAACATGATTTCCGACACCCACACCCGATACGGGTTGATGTTCTGCTGCCAAGGCAAATCGTGGCGGCCATGGCGGTCGAACCAATCCAGCACCGCCTCTGAAAACTGCTCCGCTCTCATCGCTTGAACAGCCCCTTCAATGCGTTTTTCAATTCCGGGCTGACTTTGTCGCCAAGTTTCTCGTCGATCTTCTCGCTGAGTTTGTCGCCGGCCAGTTTGCTTGCGACCTGGCCCATGCGTTCGTTGTCCAGACGGCACGCCTTGGCGCCCAGTTCCAGCGGGCCACGGCAACGCAGTGGCCACTCGATGCCGACGAATTTGTCGCCGACCTGACAGGCCGGATCCGGCATGGCACTGGTGTCGCCTTCGACGATGATGCCGACGCGGTAGTCCATGCCCAGCACCCGCAGATCGATGTCGCCGTCACCGTTGACGGTCATGCCCGGAATACGAACCTTGAGGTCGGGGTTGCTGGCGATGCCGTTACGGAAGGTCAGGTTGCCCTTGAGTTCCTGGAACGGAGTGTCCTTGCCCCGTGGCTCGCCGCTGAGTGATTTGCGATTGAGGGTGGCGATGCCTTTGCACAGTTGCTGCTCAAGGTTGGCGTTGAGCAGCACGCCGTTGTTGATGACAAAACTGGCGTTGCCGTTGAGGCTGTCGATCAGCGCCTGTTGGCTGTTGCCGCTGCCGGTGAGGTTGCTGGTGAGCGTCACCAAACCTGTGACGGGCGGTTTTTTGCCTTGGCTTTCGAGGATTTTTTCCGCTGGCACCCGGTTGATTTTGGTCTGCAGGTTGAGCACCGGGGCGCTCGGGCGCACGTCGAGGGTGCCTTTGGCTTCGAAGCCGCCGTTGTACAGCTCGCCGCTGAGGTTGCCGAGGGTCAGCAGGCCGCCCTGGCCGGTGGCTTTGAGCGCGGCATTCTGGATCGGCAGTTTGTCGAGGGTCAGTTGGCCGAAAGTCAGGTCGGCGTCCACATCGAGTTTGGCCAGGCGTTCAACCGGCAGCAGGCGCTCGGTGCTCCAGGCGGTTTTGCTCGGTTTGTCTGGCAGCGGTGTAGAACCCGCACCGGCGATGGCATTGGCTTCGGTGCTGGCGACTTCGGCCTGACGGGTTTGCGTGGCGTTGTTGGCCTTTTCCGATTTCGGCGGCAGGTAACGGTCGACGTTGAAGGTGTCTGCCTTGAGGGTCGCCCGCAACGATTGCTTGGCGAAGTCTTCGACGGCGATGCGCCCGCTAAAGCTGCTGTCGTCGAGTTTCAGGTTGATGTTGTCGAACGCGACGCTGGTCGGTGTGGCCGCAATGCGGCTGACCAGTTCGACTTTGCTCAGGCTGCCTTCGGCCATGGCCGGCAGTTTCTGGCCGATGCTGTCGACAAATTTTGCCAGATCGAACTGGGCGATCGAGATACCGCCGGTGATCTGCGGGGTCTTGTCGAGGTCGTTGGCTTTCAGTTCACCCAAGGCGCGCAATTGGTTGGCGGAGATTTTGATTCCGGTCCATTCGGCGACGTTCGCGGCTTTATCGAGCAATATTTGCCCTTGGGCGGAGAAAGTCATGGTCTTGCCTTGCAGCGGATCGCCCGCCACTTCGCCAGAGAGCTTCATGTCTTCGAATTTGTAGCGTTGCAGGGCGCGCTCGAAGCGCAGCTCGCCGTTGAGCTCGGTGCGCACGCGCAGCACCGGTTGATTGGTGCCGAGAAATGCCGTGGCCTTGATCGGGATGTTGGTCGAGTCGTGCACCGGGCCGGTGCTCAACTGAATGCTCTCGGCACTGAACTGCTTGCCGCTGAGTTCATCGGTGTACTCAACGCGGGCGTTGTTGACGGTCAGGCTGTCGATGTCGAGGCGGATCGGCTGCGCCGGTTTTTCCACCGCTACAGTGGGCTCGCTGGCGGGTTGGCCGGGAGCATTGGCCGGCGGCGTTGCACCAGGCGCGACTGGCGCCTTGCCGATATCTTCCCAGTTGCCATGGCCGTTCTTGTCACGGTTCAGGCGCAGGTTGAGACCTTCGACGCGCACATCGCTCATCTGCACTTCGCGGCGCAACAGCGGCAGCACGCGCACTGACAGACCGAGCATCTGCAAGTCGGCAAACGGTTCGGCGGGTTTGGCGAGGGTGGCGACGCTGGCTTCGTGCAATTCCAGGCCGAGCCACGGGAACAGGCTCCAGCCGATATCGCCATTGAGCGTCAGCTCGATGTGGGCCTTGTCGCGGGCTATCTGGCGGATCTCGTCTTTATAGTCGTTGGGATCGAAGAGGTGGGTCAGGGCAAAGCCTGCCGCCACAATGATCAGCAACAGCCCGAGAAGTACCAGACCCAGGATTTTGCCGAACGCTTTCATGGGCGAGTCCTTGTAATTAGTCGAATTCGTAATTTAGCCGGGGAGTATAGCGCTGCATCAGTCTTCACTGCTGAGGCGTCCTGCCTAGGTCGTTGACTCGCCGCTTGTAGCGCTTCGACAACGGATGCGATGGGGGTTCCCCGCAGAGATACGATCAGGTGACAGAAAAAAGGTGATATCAGTTTGGTTTTTCTGTCACGTGCAAATGGTAACCTTCGCCGGTTCGTCCGTCCTTCTGCGACTTAACGTCGCGCCTTCAAGGAGCTTCACTCAAAAAAACGGTCATGCCTGCGTGCATAAGGCCGGGGGTGAACAGTGGCTGGCGAACCATACTAATAATTGGGGGATACACAATGAGCACGAGCATCACGGCGGATGGCTTCAAAGCCGATCAGCCCGCGTTCCTGTCCAAGGAACGCATCATCGCCAAGCCCGGTTTCAACCGTTGGCTGGTTCCACCGGCCGCTCTGGCCATTCACCTGTGCATCGGCATGGCCTACGGCTTTTCGGTGTTCTGGTTGCCGTTGTCCAAGGCGCTGGGCGTTACTGCACCGGTGGCTTGCGCGCCGGACATGAGCTTCATCGCACAAGTCTTCTCGTCGCAATGCGACTGGCCGATCTCGATGCTCGGCTGGATCTACACCCTGTTCTTCATCTTCCTCGGCTGCTCGGCAGCGATCTGGGGTGGCTGGCTGGAACACGCCGGGCCACGTAAGGCTGGCGTTGTATCGGCGCTGTGCTGGTGCGGCGGTCTGCTGATTTCGGCGCTGGGGATTTATACCCACCAGATCTGGTTGATGTGGATCGGTTCCGGCGTGATCGGTGGTATCGGTCTGGGCCTGGGCTACATCTCGCCGGTGTCGACCCTGATCAAGTGGTTCCCGGACAAGCGCGGCATGGCGACCGGCATGGCGATCATGGGCTTCGGTGGTGGCGCGATGGTCGGTGCACCGTTGGCCGCAGCGCTGATGGGCCACTTCGCATCGCCAACTGGCGTCGGCGTGTGGCAGAGCTTCCTGGTGATGGCCGCGATCTACTTCGTGTTCATGATCGGCGGGGCACTGTCCTACCGCGTGCCGCCAACCGGCTGGAAGCCTGAAGGCTGGACCGCTCCGGCGAAAAAAGCCGCGAACGCGATGATCACTCATCGTCACGTACACGTGAATGTGGCGTGGAAAACCCCGCAATTCCGCCTGGTGTGGCTGGTGCTGTGCCTGAACGTCTCTGCCGGTATCGGCATCCTTGGCATGGCTTCGCCATTGTTGCAGGAAGTGTTCGGCGGCAAATTGATTGGTGTTGACCTGCCGTTCGGCCAACTGGATGCCGGGCAACTGGCTTCCATCGCCGCAATTGCTGCCGGTTTTACCGGTCTGCTGAGCCTGTTCAACATTGGTGGCCGCTTCTTCTGGGCATCGTTCTCGGACTACCTGGGCCGTAAAAACACTTACTTCGTGTTCTTTGCGCTGGGTTTTGCCCTGTACGCGCTGATCCCGAACCTGGGTCACCTGGGCAACGTTGCGCTGTTCGTGGCGGCGTTCTGCATCATCCTGTCGATGTACGGCGGTGGTTTTGCCACGGTTCCGGCGTATCTGGCCGACCTGTTCGGAACGCAGATGGTTGGCGCGATCCACGGTCGGCTGTTGACCGCTTGGGCGGCGGCCGGTGTGCTTGGTCCGGTGCTGGTGAACTACCTGCGTGAGTATCAACTGAGCATCGGCGTTGAACGCGCTGCCGCTTATGACATCACGTTGTATATCCTCGCCGGTCTGCTGGTGCTGGGCTTCCTGTGCAACCTGCTGGTGCGCCCGGTGGCTGACAAGTACTTCATGACCGACGCCGAACTGGCTGCCGAACAGGCGCTGGGCCATGACAAAGGTGCCGATGCGACCACCGTTCTGGAATGGAAAGCGGCACCGGGCAGCAAGCCGTTGGCCGTCGCTGCGTGGCTGGTGGTGGGTATTCCGTTGGCGTGGGGTGTGTGGGTGACCCTGCAGAAAACGGCGGTACTGTTTAACTAAGTTGTTAGCTGCATAAGCGCGAAAACGGTGGGAGCGAGACTGCTCGCGAAGAGGGAGTGTCAGTCGACATAAATGTTGGCTGATCTACCGCTTTCGCGAGCAGGCTCGCTCCCACACTTGTTTTTGTGGTGTGCCCGGTAGCTTGTATGCACATGTCTACCCGCGACACCCCCGGATTCACTCCGTCAGTCATATCACCTCTCGTGTTTCTGTTTCGCGCCCGCGTGCCTATAATGGCTGCCTTTTTCGCCCAATGATTTTGCGGAGCTGGTGATGGCCGAACGTAAGGCTTCTGTCGAGCGCGACACTCTGGAAACCCAGATCAAAGCCTCGATCAACCTTGATGGCACCGGAAAGGCCCGATTCGATATCGGTGTTCCTTTTCTTGAGCACATGCTGGATCAGATCGCCCGTCACGGGTTGATCGACCTGGATATTGAATGCAAGGGCGATCTGCATATTGACGACCACCATACGGTGGAAGACGTCGGTATCACCCTCGGCCAGGCTTTCGCCAAAGCCATCGGCGATAAAAAAGGCATCCGTCGCTACGGCCACGCCTATGTGCCGCTCGATGAAGCGCTGTCGCGCGTGGTGATCGATTTCTCCGGTCGTCCGGGCCTGCAAATGCACGTGCCGTACACCCGCGCCACCGTTGGCGGCTTCGACGTTGACCTGTTCCAGGAATTCTTCCAGGGCTTCGTCAACCACGCGCTGGTCAGCATGCACATCGACAACCTGCGTGGCACCAACACTCACCACCAGATCGAAACCGTGTTCAAGGCTTTCGGCCGCGCGCTGCGCATGGCTGTGGAGCTCGACGAGCGCATGGCCGGGCAGATGCCATCGACCAAAGGCGTTCTGTAATGCAGACGGTTGCAGTTATCGATTACGGCATGGGTAACCTGCACTCGGTGGCCAAGGCCCTCGAGCATGTCGGCGCCGGTAAAGTGTTGATCACCAGCGATGCGAACGTGATCCGCGAAGCTGACCGTGTGGTGTTTCCGGGGGTCGGCGCGATTCGCGATTGCATGGCGGAGATCCGTCGCCTCGGGTTTGATTCGCTGGTGCGTGAAGTCAGCCAGGATCGTCCGTTCCTCGGCATCTGTGTCGGCATGCAAGCCCTGCTCGATACCAGCGAAGAGAACGACGGCGTCGACTGCATCGGCCTGTTCCCGGGCGCTGTGAAGTTCTTCGGCAAAGACCTGCATGAAGACGGCGAACACCTGAAAGTCCCGCACATGGGCTGGAACGAGGTGAAGCAGAAGGTCAGTCACCCGCTGTGGCACGACATTCCGGACATGGCGCGTTTCTATTTCGTGCACAGCTACTACATTGCCGCTGCCAACGCGCGGCAGGTGGTGGGCGGCGGTCATTACGGTGTCGATTTCGCTGCAGCGCTGGCCGATGGTTCGCGTTTCGCCGTGCAGTTTCACCCGGAGAAAAGCCATACCCATGGCCTGCAATTGCTGCAGAACTTCGCAGCGTGGGACGGTCGCTGGTAAATGGCCGCCAAGAAGTCCAAACCGCCGATCCTGACCCTCACTCCCGAACAGGAGAACGAGGCCAATCACAAGATCAAGCGGTTCATGGAGGATCGTTTCGAACTGGACCTGGGTTCGTTCGAAGCGGCAGAAATTCTTGAGCTGTTTACCCGCGAAATTGCTCCGCACTATTACAACAGGGCGATTTTCGATGTGCAGACCCACCTCAAAGAGCGGTTTGAAAGCATCGAAAGCGACCTGTGGGCGCTCGAAAAAAATTAGGAGCAGCTGCAAGCTTCAAGCTGTCAGCTGCAAGAATCAGACACACGTGCGCGCTTGCAGCTTAAAGCTTGCAGCTTGCAGCTCTTTGACGAAGGAAAAGCATGCTAATTATTCCTGCTATCGATCTTAAAGACGGTGCCTGCGTGCGTCTGCGCCAGGGCCGCATGGAAGATTCCACGGTGTTCTCCGATGACCCGGTGAGCATGGCTGCCAAGTGGGTGGAGGGCGGCTGCCGTCGTCTGCATCTGGTCGACCTGAACGGCGCCTTCGAAGGTCAGCCGGTCAACGGCGAAGTGGTTACCGCCATCGCCAAACGCTATCCGAACCTGCCGATCCAGATCGGCGGCGGCATTCGCTCGCTGGAAACCATCGAGCACTACGTCAAGGCTGGTGTGAGCTACGTGATCATCGGCACCAAAGCCGTGAAAGATCCGGCCTTCGTCGCCGAAGCATGCCGCGCGTTCCCGGGCAAGATCATCGTCGGCCTCGACGCCAAGGACGGTTTTGTCGCCACTGACGGCTGGGCTGAAATCAGCACCGTGCAGGTCATCGATCTGGCCAAGCAGTTTGAAGCCGACGGCGTGTCTTCGATCGTTTATACCGACATCGCCAAAGACGGCATGATGCAGGGCTGCAACGTACCGTTCACCGCTGCGCTGGCTGCGGCAACGAAGATCCCGGTGATCGCTTCCGGCGGTATCCACAACCTCGGTGACATCAAGTCGCTGCTCGACGCCAGGGCGCCGGGCATCATCGGCGCCATCACTGGCCGGGCGATCTATGAGGGCACTTTGGATGTTGCAGAGGCTCAATCTTTTTGTGATTGCTACGTGTCCAGCTCCAAGTTGTAAGCTGCAAGCTGCAAGTTAGAAACTCGACCGTGATCGGCTTTTTCTTGCAGCTCGTAGCTTGAAGCTTGCAACTCTTAATCGGAGATTAAGCCCATGGCGTTAGCCAAGCGCATCATCCCTTGCCTGGACGTGGATAACGGCCGGGTCGTCAAAGGTGTGAAGTTCGAGAACATCCGCGACGCCGGTGACCCGGTGGAAATCGCCCGTCGTTATGACGAGCAGGGCGCCGACGAGATTACGTTTCTCGATATCACCGCCAGCGTCGATGGCCGCGACACCACGCTGCATACAGTCGAGCGCATGGCCAGTCAGGTGTTCATCCCGCTGACCGTTGGCGGTGGCGTGCGCACCGTGCAAGACATCCGCAACCTGCTCAATGCCGGCGCGGACAAGGTATCGATCAACACCGCAGCCGTGTTCAACCCGGAATTCGTTGGCGAAGCCGCGCAGCACTTCGGCTCGCAGTGCATCGTCGTCGCCATTGATGCGAAGAAGGTTTCCGGCCCGGGCGAAACCCCGCGCTGGGAAATCTTCACCCACGGTGGGCGCAAGCCGACCGGTTTGGACGCGGTCGAGTGGGCGAAGAAAATGGAAGGCCTGGGGGCCGGTGAGATCCTGCTGACCAGCATGGATCAGGACGGCATGAAAAACGGTTTCGACCTCGGCGTGACCCGCGCCATCAGCGATGCACTGGGCATTCCAGTGATCGCTTCCGGTGGTGTCGGCAACTTGCAGCACTTGGCCGACGGCATCCTTGAAGGCCACGCCAGCGCAGTGTTGGCGGCGAGTATTTTCCATTTTGGCGAATACACCGTGCAGGAAGCCAAGGCCTATATGGCCCATCGCGGGATCGTGATGCGCTAAGTGCCTCAGATGCGGCGGCGCCGCTTGGCGGTTCAGATCGATCGTCAAGCGGCCAGGTCATCAATCTGTCCCAGAGCTTTGCAGCAGATCTGTACGGACCTCTGAAGTGCTTAGATTCCGATCCATGGTGTAACTGCACAGCGTCAATGGCAGGGCATCGAGCGGTACCAGAATATGGCATTGTTGTAATGTGCTGGTGAATAACAGCCGTGTGCATCACGTACAGTTTTTGATCGATAGAAGTATCGCGAGATCCGGATGCGCTAAAACGGTACAGGCCAGTGGACAGCATGGCGTGCCCAAGGCACTCTTGGGCACGCCATGGATTTCGGTAGCCCGACATGATCAAACGCCTGCTTCTTGTTCTTGCCAGTGCCTCTGTGTTGCTGCTCAACACCGTCCGGGCCGAAAACAGTCCCGACACTGATCTGGTGCTCCTCACCGAAAACTTCCCGCCCTACAACATGGCGAAGAACGGCAAGAATTTCGCCCAGGGCGAGAACATCAACGGCATCGCCACCGACATCGTTCGCGAGATATTCCAGCGTGCCGGCGTCACTTACAGCCTGACCCTGCGGTTCCCCTGGGAGCGGGTGTACAAACTGGCGCTGGAGAATCCCGGTTACGGTGCCTTTGTGATGGCGCGTCTGCCGGATCGTGAAAAACTCTTCAAGTGGGTCGGTCCGATCGGCCCCGACGACTGGATCCTGTTGGCCAAGGCTGACAGCAAGATCACCCTCGAAACCCTCAATGACGCGCGCAAGTACAAAATCGGCGCCTATAAAGGTGACGCGATTGCCGAGACGCTGACCAAGCAAGGCTTGAAGCCCGTGGTCGTGCTGCGCGATCAGGACAACGCGAAGAAGCTGGTCAGCGGACAGATTGATCTGTGGGCAACGGGAGATCCTGCCGGGCGTTACCTCGCGCGGCAGGAGGGTGTGACGGGGCTGAAAACGGTGCTGCGCTTCAATAGCGCCGAGTTATACCTGGCGTTAAACAAGGACGTCTCCGATGACGTCGTCGCCAGGCTGCAGGGCGCGCTCGATCAACTGCGCAAAGAAGGTGTAGTGGACGAAATCATGGCGCGGTATCTGTAACCTCCTCCAGCGCCGTTTCCGCCAGCGGGGTGGCGCTGTCGTTGTCCGTCTCGTGGATGTCCGCGACCTCTGGCACTTGCGCTTCCGGCGCCACAGCAACAGTGCTGGCAGGCGTCCCCGGTGTGTATTGGCTGATGTGCAGGCTGCGACCGTCGGTATAACTGAACGTAGTGGTCACCGGCGTACCGTCTGCGCGCACAAGACTGTAGTCACTCTGAATCAGATAAACCGCCACGGCCTTATGGCTGTCCACTACCGCTACGACGTCGATCGCAGAGGTATCGAGCCATTCATTGTTGGGCATTTCGCATTGCGTCAACTCATGGCTGAGCCGCGCCGAAAACAGAAACGGACTGGGTGCCTGCGCGCCCCACTGCACGCCGAATTCGATGGAGGTCAGTGTCGAGAACGCCCATTGACCTCGCGTGCGTTGCGCGCGCTGGGCTGACCATCGGAATGTCGTAGTGTCTTGCCCGCTGTTGTGACCATGGCCGACGAGCACATAGTGATCCGTGCGCTCCAGTTGATAGAAGGGCGAGTGGTCGCGCTGCTCCAGTGGAGTGAACAAGGGATCCTTGACGGCGAACCAGGGCAGCCTGGCGGTGTAGGTCGGCTGCTCAGGCGCGTGCAGGGGCTCAGGCGTCACCCCGAGGAGCACGGGTGCTGTCGGTTTTGGATTGACCTGAACCGCAAGGTGCAGGCGTAACGAATACACCAGAAAATTCGCCGGCAGCGCGTAACCGCTGACTCCGGCGAACGTGCCGGGCGCCAGGTGCATTTCCCCCGAAGCGGCCACCGGCGGCGCGGCGCTCCACGTGCTGATGCTCTGCCGCGCACCACTGCCTTTGTCATTCCAGATCAGATCGCATGTGGCTGACGCGCTGACAAGGTCGGCCCGTACGCAGCGAACGGCATTGCGAGAAGGTTTTTCGTGGCTGTTGGAACACACCGAACCCAGCGCGACGTAACCTTCCGGCGGGAGAGGGCGCCAGACGGAGCCGTTCTTGGTCGCGCCGGAGCCTGAGTCTTTCCAGACCAACTCGAAGTCGGTCGGTGCGCTCAGGGCTTTGCCTTTTTCGGGATCGGCCGCCGGTGTGCTCGCCTCGCACACCACCGCCACGACTTTCTTGTTGTTGATGTTGTCACGGCCCGGATGGACGACGTCGCCCAATGGAAAGTAGCCGGGCAGCACATCGGCCGCCGGGGTCGGGCGCCAGAAAGACGCCGGTTCCGCACTGGAGCCGTAGGTGTCCCAGATGCTCAGGAACTCGGTCGTAAAGTTGATCAGCAGGTTGTCGACCCTGATGGGTTCCCTCTGCCAGTCGGATACTTGAGCGTTGTCGTAAATAGTCATGGTCACTCCTGATAGTTGAACAGCGACTCAAGGGAGTCGCGACCTGTTGCAGGTCTCACTATCCGGAAGTGCGAGGGGTGACTGGTGGTAACTATCTATTGCCTGACGCAACAGGCCGTTACCGGTAGAGGCCATCCTTGCCATGGCCGGCCATGGCGCGATTGCTGCGCACGCTGATCATTTGTTTGATGTCGATCCACTCAATGCCTTGAGCTTTAAGCTTGGGCAACTCTCGCTCCAGCACGGCCAGCGTTTGTGGATAAGGATGGCCGATCATTACCGCTGAACCCTGTTTGCGCGCGAGGCTGATCGCGGTCTGCAACTGGGTGAAGATTGCCGCCTCGGTGCGCTCGTCATCGAGAAAAACATCGCGCGAAACACTCGCCAGATTAATCTTCTGCGCTTGCTGCGCGGCCACGGTCTGCGCACTGGTGCGGCTGTCGACGAAGAACTTGTGACGTCGCTGCAACTCTCCCATCAACCGGGCCATTGCCTCCGGTTGCGCCGTCATGCGGCTGCCCATGTGGTTATTGATGCCCGCGGTGTACGGGACCATTTTGAACGCGGCGTTCAGACGCTTTTCGAGTTCTTCGATGGGCAGTTCGGGGTGCCAGGCGTACGGGCCGGTCGCCGGATCCATGGGCATGTGCAAGATGACGATCTTGCCGGCACGATGGGCTTCACGGGCAAATTCGGTGGCGTGGGGCGTGTCGGGCATGATCGCCGCGGTCACCGGGCCGGGCAGGGCCAGCACGCGGCGATCCCGGGGCAGGCTTTGCCCCAGGTCGTCGATGATCAGTGTCAGGTAGGCTTTGTGAGGCGCAGAGCCGGCGGGTTGTGCCTGAGCAGCACCCGCCAGACAGCACAGCAGAACGAAAACGAAACGCAAAGACATCCTCAGCGGCCGGACGTAATGCTCAGGCCTTTGAGCAGGCTCAGGGCCTGGGCCAGCTGGTAATCGTCATCCTGCGGCATGGCCTTGGCCTTGCCTGCGGAACCGCTCGGTTTGTCGGCGCCGCCGTTGCCGTTGCCCAAATGGCCCTGCAGATCGGCTTCCTTGAAGTATTCGCTGTCCGCCTCGCTGGTGATCTTGGCTTTGCGCACTTCGATGTCCGGGACGATGCCCTGGGCCTGGATCGAGCGGCCATTGGGCGTGAAGTACAGCGCGGTGGTGATCTTCAGTGCGCGGTCGTTGTTCAGCGGCAGCACAGTCTGTACCGAGCCTTTGCCGAAACTGGTGGTGCCCATGACCACGGCGCGCTTCTGGTCCTGCAGGGCGCCGGCGACGATTTCCGACGCCGAGGCGCTGCCACCGTTGATCAGCACGACCATCGGCACTGCTTCGCTTTCGTCTTTGCCGGTAGCAGAGAAACGCAGCTCGGAGTTGGCGATGCGGCCTTTGGTGTAGACGATCAGACCTTTGGTGATGAAGTGGTCGACCACTTCCACCGCGGCCTGCAACACGCCACCCGGGTTGTTGCGCAGGTCGAGAACAATGCCGTTGAGCTTCTTGCCGTTGTCCTTGCGCATCTTCGCCAGGGCCTTGGAGACCTCATCGCCGGTCTTGACCTGGAACTGAGTGATGCGGATATAGCCGTAGCCCGACTCCAGCAGCTGCGACTTGACGCTCTTCACCTGAATCACGGCGCGCGCCAGGGTCACGTCGAATGGCGTGCCACCGTCGCGTACCAGGGTCAGGGTGATTTTCTGGCCGATCTTGCCGCGCATCTTGTCCACGGCTTCGGTCATGGTCTGGCCGCGAGTCGGCTGACCGTTGATCTTGACGATGAAGTCGCCAGCCTGAATGCCGGCCTTCGACGCAGGCGTGTCATCGATTGGCGAGACGACCTTGATAAAGCCGTCTTCGGCGCCGACTTCAATGCCCAGGCCGCCGAACTCGCCGCTGGTGCTTTCCTGCAACTCGGTGAAGTCTTCAGGGCCCAGATAAGCCGAGTGCGGATCAAGGTTGCTGAGCATGCCCTTGATCGCGTTTTCCAGCAGAGTCTTGTCGTCCACCGGCTCGACGTATGCGGCTTTGATCCGGTCCATGACCTCGGCAAAGGTGCGCAACTCTTCCAGCGGCAGCGGGGCCTTGGAGGTCGCAGCTGTGCCTGCCGGAGCGACGGCCGGAGCCGGTTGAGCGGCAAACGCCAGAGGCGCGCCGATCACCAGGGCGATCGTCAGGGCCAGCGAGGTAAGGCGGGACAAATGCAGCATGTCGAACAAACTCCTGAATTAGGTGGTGCGCTTATCCTTGCGCACGACACCATTGCGCCGGATCACTCGGGTGACCCTGCTGACGAATTGCAAAATACAGCGCTGATGTGTCCTGACCGCCACTGTTACCGACAGTGGAGATGGACTCACCGGCTTTAACCACGTCACCCGCCGACTTGAGCAGTGTCTGGTTGTGACCGTAAAGACTCAGAAAACCATTGCCGTGATCGAGGATCACCAGCAACCCGGCGCCCCGCAGCCAATCGGCAAACACCACGCGCCCACCGTGTACGGCATGCACCTGGCTGCCGGCGGAGGCGCTGATCATCACGCCATCCCACTTGGTGCGGGCGTCATCGCCACGGCTTTCACCGAAGCGTGCCAGCAATCGACCATCAACCGGCCATGGAAGTTTTCCCCGGGTTGCCGCAAAAGCCCCGCCAAAGGTTTCGCCACTGCTGGAAACCAGTGCGCCGGGAGACGATTTGACAGGTTTTCGTGGGGCGTCACTGGTGTCCGATTCTGCATCCGCGTGGGCTTGCGCCTCACGCAAACGCTTTTTTTCCGCTTCCTGCTGGGCGATCAGCGCTTTTTTTCGCGCTTCTTCTGCCTCACGGGCCTGGCGGGCCAGAGTTTCTTCAATGGTCTTGAGGACTTTAGACAGGTCTGCCTGATCCTGCTCGCGGGCGGCGAGTTTCTGGTCGCGAGCCTTGACGTCCTCGTTGAGCTTGGCCAGCACTTGCTGGCGCTCCTTGCGAACTTTTTCGAGTTCGTCGCGCTGGGTGTCGAGGTCGCTTTTCTGTACCAGCAATTGCGCCTGCTGCAAGCCGATGTCTTTTTCGACATTAGCCAGTTGGCGCAGGGTTTCGTTGAAGTTTTTCAGCTGCTCCAGGCGAGCCTGGCTCAGGTAATCGTAATAGGTGAGGGTGCGGGCGAACTTCTCGGGATTCTGCTGGTTGAGCAGCAGTTTGAGGTACTCCTGACGGCCGTTCTGATAGGCCGCACGGGCCTGAATGGCGATCAGTCGTTGTTGTTCAGTGCGCGCGCTCTGGAGTTTTTTTTTCTCTGCATCGAGTCGTTGCAGCTCGGATTCGCTTTTCTGCAGTTCTTTTTGCAGTGCATCGACCTGCTTCTGCAGCTTGCCCAGCTCGGTCTCAGTGCCCTTGAGCTCTTTCTGTACGCCGGACTTTTCTTCCTGAACCTTGCTCAGCAGCTTTTTCAGCTCGGCAATGTCCTGACGCGTTGCGTCCAGCTGCTGTTGGGTTTGCGCGCGCTCGTCAGCGAAGGCCGGTTGGAGCAGGCAGGTCAGAGCGAGGGCAATCAGGACGCGAAGCATAGGGGCGGGCGGCACCAGGGTAATGGACGGCCTAGTATGCCCGCCCGAGGCTGCAAAAAAAACGCCCAATTGGGGCTGTGTGATAACTGGAGCGCCAGACAGGCTTAATTCCATTTCGAAAACCCCATAAGCCACTGTGGGAGCTGGCTTGCCAGCGATGGCGTCTGAACATTCAACATAGCTGTTGGCTTTCAGATTGCTATCGCTGGCAAGCCAGCTCCCACAGGGTTGAGAGGTGTTTTGAGGCCGCGGATTAAACCAGAATCGAAGTCCCGGTCATTTCCACCGGTTTTTCCAGACCCAGCAACTTGAGCATGGTCGGCGCCACGTCCGCCAGCACGCCGCCTTCACGGACCTTGAGGTCACGCTTGCCGACGTAAATGAACGGCACCGGCTCGGTGGTGTGTGCGGTGTGCGCCTGGTGAGTTTCTTCATCGGCCATTTTTTCGACGTTGCCGTGGTCAGCGGTGATCAGCGCTTCGCCGCCCACCTTGTCCAGTGCTTCGACGATGCGCCCGACGCAAGTGTCCAGGCATTCAACCGCTTTCACTGCCGCTTCAAACACGCCGCTGTGGCCGACCATGTCGCCGTTGGCGTAGTTGACCACGATCACGTCGTAACGCTGGTTTTCGATGGCGTCGACAATACGGTCGGTCACTTCCGGCGCGCTCATTTCCGGCTGCAAGTCGTAAGTGGCGACTTTCGGCGACGGGATCAGGATGCGTTCTTCGCCCGGGAACGGTTCTTCACGGCCGCCGGAGAAGAAGAAGGTGACGTGGGCGTATTTCTCGGTTTCAGCGATGCGCAGCTGGGTTTTGCCGTTTTTTGCCAGATAGTCGCCCAGCACGTTTTCCAGGCTGCCCGCCGCGAAAGCCGACGGTGCAGGAATGCTCGCGGCGTATTGCGTCAGCATGACAAAACCGGCCAGTTTTGGCTGGCGCGCGCGCTCGAAGTCCTTGAAATCGTCTTCGACGAACACGCGGGTCAGCTCACGGGCACGGTCGGCGCGGAAGTTCATGAACACCACGGCGTCACCGTCTTCGACTTTGACCGGCTCACCGATGGTGGTGGCTTTGACGAATTCGTCGCTCTCGCCACGGGCGTAAGCGGCGTCCAGGCCTTCCTGAGCGGTGGCAGCGTTGAATTCGCCGTTGCCGTCGACGATCAGGTTGTACGCTTGGGCCACGCGATCCCAGCGGTTGTCACGGTCCATGGCGAAGTAGCGGCCGACGATGCTGGCGATGCGGCCCTTGCCGAGTGCCTGGAAAGTCGCATCGAGCAGTTCGATCGACGAAGCAGCGCTTTTGGGCGGCGTGTCGCGGCCGTCGAGGAAAGCGTGCAGATAGATTTTTTCAGCGCCGCGCTTGAAGGCCAGTTCGGCCATGGCGATCAGGTGATCCTGATGACTGTGCACGCCGCCATCCGACAGCAGGCCCATGAAGTGCACGGCTTTGCCGGCAGCCACGGCTTTATCCACAGCGGCGCAGAGGGTCGGGTTCTCGAAGAACTCGCCGTCGCGGATCGACTTGGTCACGCGGGTGAAGTCCTGATACACCACACGACCGGCGCCGAGGTTCATGTGGCCGACTTCGGAGTTGCCCATCTGGCCGTCCGGCAGACCGACGTCCATGCCGCTGCCCGAGATCAAGCCGTTCGGCTGGTTGGCCGTCAGGCGATCCAGCACAGGCTTCTTCGCCGCAAAAACGGCATTGGATTCGGGGCTGTCGCTGTGACCGAAGCCGTCGAGAATGATCAGGACCAAAGGTTTAGGCGTGGTAGTCATGGAATCCACTCGTGGCTAATAAAGAAGAGGGCGATGGAAAAGGGAGTTGGAGTTTAAAGCGAAGTTCCGACCGCGTCACCGCCGGACGGGGTTTGGCCCACCATAGTGGCTGTGTATACTGGCCGACATTTTAACGCCCTGGAACCTCCTTCGATGGTTGCTCACCTGATTGAATTTGCCACTAACCACTACATTCTTGTCGGTATCTTCGTCGTACTGCTGGCTCTGCTGCTGGCGCACACGATGCAGGGCGGCGGTAAAAGCCTGAGCACCGGTGAGCTGACCGCGCTGGTCAACAAAGATGCAGGCGTGGTGGTAGACATTCGCACAGCCAAGGATTTCGCTGCCGGCCACATCGTTGGCGCGGTGAATATTCCTCAGGACAAACTGGCCGCACGCGTCGCCGAGCTGGAAAAACACAAGGCCAAGACCATCATTCTGGTCGATGCCCTGGGCCAGACCGCTGGCACTCATGCCCGCGAACTGATGAAATCCGGCTTCACCGCCGCCAAGCTGTCCGGCGGGATCTCCAGCTGGAAAGGCGACAACCTGCCGTTGGTGAAGTGACATGAGCGAAGTCATCGTCTACTCCAGCGATTACTGCCCTTACTGCTCGCGAGCCAAGTACCTGCTCGAGAACAAAGGCGTGGCCTTCAAAGAGATCAAGGTCGATGGCAAGCCGCAGGTGCGTGCCGAAATGGCCCAGAAAGCCGGACGCACGTCCGTGCCGCAGATCTGGATCGGCAGCAAGCACGTCGGCGGCTGTGACGATTTATTCGCCCTGGAGCGCGCCGGCAAGCTCGACGCGCTGCTCAAGGCCTGAACGGCTGCACCCACGTACAGCACTCCCTAAAAGACCCAAGATCAGAAAGGATCTGAGATGACTGACCAACAGAACACTGCAGCCAGCGAAGAAGAAACCGCACCGCAATTCTCCTTGCAGCGCATCTACGTACGCGACTTGTCCTTCGAAGCCCCGAAAAGCCCGGCGATCTTTCGCCAGCAGTGGGACCCGGCGGTCGGTCTGGATCTGAACACTCGTCAGAAAGAACTGGAAGGCGATTTCTACGAAGTCGTACTGACCCTGTCCGTTACCGTGAAAAACGGTGAAGAAGTCGCCTTCATCGCTGAAGTGCAACAGGCCGGTATCTTCCTGATCAAGAACCTGGACGCGGCTTCGATGAGCCACACCCTGGGTGCGTTCTGCCCGAACATCCTGTTCCCGTACGCTCGCGAAACCCTGGACAGCCTGGTAACCCGCGGTTCGTTCCCGGCGCTGATGCTGGCTCCGGTGAACTTCGATGCCCTGTACGCGCAAGAGCTGCAGCGCATGCAGGAAAGCGGCGAGACGCCAACCGTTCAATAAAAGCTTCGTTTGCCCCATGAAAAAAGCGCCTTCAAACGGCGCTTTTTTCATGGGGCAAACGAAACCTTCGTGTAGGAGCTGCCGAAGGCTGCGATCTTTTGATCTTGATCCCCGAAAAACAAGATCAAAAGATCGCAGCCTTCGGCAGCTCCTACAGAGGGTTGATAGATCCGCTGCAGTGTTACTTGAAGTCGTTCTGCCGCCACGCCTCATACACGGCCACCGCCACGGTGTTGGACAGGTTCAGGCTGCGGCAGCCTTCGCGCATCGGCAGGCGCAGGCGCTGTTCGGCCGGCAGGGCGTCGAGCACTTCTGGTGGCAGGCCTCGGCTTTCCGGGCCGAAGATGAACGCATCGCCCGGCACGAACGCAGCATCATGAAACGGCCGCGAACCCTTGGTGGTGAACGCGAACAGGCGTGGATTGCCTAAACTTTCCAGGCAACTGGCGAGGTCGGCGTGGCGTTGCAGCGTGGCGTATTCGTGGTAGTCGAGACCGGCCCGACGCAGGCGCTTGTCGTCCATCTCGAAGCCAAGCGGTTCGATCAAATGCAGGTGGCAGCCGCTGTTGGCGCACAGCCTGATAACGTTGCCGGTATTCGGCGGAATTTCTGGTTGAAAAAGGATGACGTGAAACATGCACGGCTCCGAAGGTAAAGATGACGCGCATTCTACGCCGCTAGCGGACTCGCGTTCGAAACTATTCCCGCGGGTGATCGGTTCGTTGGCGATTGTCGGATTGATGATCGGTTTGATGATTGGCCGCCTGACCACGCCAGATCCGAGCGTATTGCAGCAGGTCGAAGTGACTGAAAGCGGGTTGGTGGTGTGGTTCAACAACGAACCGAAACTGCACGGCGAGATCATCGACGGCACGGTGGCGCTGTTGTTTCAGGCTGATGGGCGGTCGCAGAAAGGCCAGCTCAAGCTCAATGGCAAAGATGTGAATTGGCGTACGCGAATGAGTGATGGCGGGTTGTTGCTGACGGTGCTGGCGGCGCGGCCGCTGCAGGGCGATTGGGCCGGCAGCGAGGTCGATGACCGCTGGCGGCTGGAGATTCACCTGCGAGAGCAATAAAAGCGGGAATCCCTGACCTGCCTGTATCAGGGTTCCCAAAACGGGGTGGACTTTCGCTTGAGCGAAACGCCCGGTGTAAAGAGGGAACCCCCGGCCTGCCTGTACCAAGGATCCCAAAAGGGTGAGCTCGTCGCTTTGCGGTGCGAGCCCGATGTAAAGAGGGGAATCCCCGGCCTGCCTGTACCAAGGTCCCCGAAACGGGTGGTGAAACGAATCACCTGTAAGAGTTATTGCAGGAGGTGTGCCAGGTTTTAATTTTTTGAAACAAAAGCAGCTGTCGGAAACACGAAAGCCCCAGATTACGGGGCTTTCGTGTTTTCGAAGTTGAAGTTTTGCAGTGGTTTGGATTTGGCTAGTCAGCCGCCGGATATGCTCGATTGCGGGTCAAAGTGCATTACGGTGGTGCACGGCTGAATTGCCCTCACCCTAACCTCTCCCAGAGGGAGAGGGGACTGACCGAGTTGTTATAAAGAACTACGCCGACATGAAAGTCCGAGTCGAACTCACATTTGGCAGCGACATAAATCGGCTCCCTCTTCCTCGGGAGAGGGCTGGGGTGAGGGGGAGATATCTTGAGTACACATACGGCCTCAAGCGAACGAGGTTTTTACCCCTCATCCCCCTCATCATCATCCCCGCCATCGACCTTCATCCCCAATTCCTTGATCTTGCGCGTCAGGGTATTTCGCCCCCAACCCAGCAAGACCGCGGCATCACGACGACGCCCGGCGGTGTGCTTCAGAGCCGTCTCGATCATGATCCGCTCAAACGCCGGCACTGCGCTGTCGAGCAGGTTCGACTGGCCACGCGCCAACGCCTGATCGGCCCACTGGCGCAGCGCTTGCTCCCAGTTGGTCACTGGCGCCGAATCCTGCGGCAGGTTGAGCAACTCTGGCGGCAAGTCGCTGATGTGCACTTCGCGCCCGGACGCCATGACCGTGATCCAGCGGCAGGTGTTCTCCAGCTGTCGCACGTTGCCGCCCCACGGCAGGTTCTTCAGATATTCCTCAGTCTCGCTTTTCAGCAACTTCGGCTCGACCGCCAGTTCCTGCGCCGCGCGGCTGAGGAAGTGTCGGGCCAGCGTCGGGATGTCTTCGCGACGATCCGACAGGCGAGGAATGTGGATACGGATCACGTTGAGGCGGTGGAACAAGTCCTCACGGAATTTCCCGGCGTGCACCAGGGTTTCCAGATTCTGGTGAGTCGCGGCGATGATCCGCACGTCAACCTTGACCGGCACATGGCCGCCAACGCGATAGAACTCGCCATCGGCCAGAACCCGTAGCAAACGGGTTTGGGTGTCCGCCGGCATGTCGCCGATTTCATCGAGGAACAGCGTGCCGCCATCGGCCTGTTCGAAGCGCCCGCGACGCAGGTTGGCCGCGCCGGTGAACGCGCCTTTCTCGTGGCCGAACAGCTCGGACTCCATCAGGTCCTTGGGGATCGCCGCCATATTCAGCGCGATGAACGGCGAGGCCGCACGCGGGCTGTGACGGTGCAGAGCGTGGGCGACCAATTCTTTACCGGTGCCGGATTCGCCATTGATCAGCACGGTGATGTTGGAGTGACTCAAGCGGCCGATGGCACGAAACACTTCCTGCATCGCCGGCGCTTCGCCGATGATTTCAGGGGTGCGGGTCAGTGCTGGCACGACCTGCAGGCCTTGCTGTTCTTGCGCATGCTGATTGGCGCGCTTGACCAGCGACACCGCCTCATCAACGTCGAACGGCTTTGGCAGGTACTCGAACGCACCGCCCTGATAGGAGGCGACAGCGCTGTCCAGATCGGAGTGAGCGGTCATGATGATGACCGGCAGCCGTGGGTGCTGCTCACGAATCCGCGCCAACAGGTCCAGACCGCTGGCGCCCGGCATGCGGATGTCGGAGATGATCACGTCTGGCTGTTGACGGGCCAGACGACTCATCACGCCATCGGCGCTGTCGAAGCTTTGGGTGGTCATGCCTTCTTGCTGCAGGGCCTTTTCCAGAACCCAACGGATAGAACGGTCGTCATCGACGATCCACACGGTTTCACTACGGCTCATGTCGATGTGGCTCCTTGTTCCAGTGGCAGAAAGATCGAGAACGTGGTGTGGCCTGGATGGCTGTCACATTCGATCAGGCCCTGGTGCTGGCTGATGATGTTCTGGGTGATGGCCAGGCCCAGCCCGGTACCGTCCGGGCGGCCACTGACCATGGGAAAGAAAATGGTTTCCTGCAGTTCCGCCGGAATGCCCGGGCCGTTGTCGATGATCTCGATCTTGGTCACCAGGCGATGGCGGACGTGGCCGATGGTGAACTGGCGCATGGTCCGGGTACGCAAGCTGATGCGGCCCAGACGCAGCTCGTTCTGGCTGCTGATCGCCTGCATCGCATTGCGCACGATGTTCAGCACGGCCTGAATCATTTGTTCACGGTCGATCAACACGTCGGGAATGCTCGGGTCGTAATCGCGCACCAAGGTGATGCAGCCCTGGCTCTCCGCTTCGACCAGATGGCACACGCGCTCGAGCACCTCGTGAACGTTGCACATGGCCAGCGACGGCAACTTGTTCGAACCCAGCATGCGGTCGACCAGATTGCGCAGGCGATCGGCCTCTTCAATGATCACGTTGGTGTAATCGCGCAGGCTTTCTTCCGGCAGCTCGCGGGCCAGCAATTGCGCAGCGCCACGGATGCCGCCGAGCGGGTTCTTGATCTCGTGGGCGAGGCCGCGCACCAGCATCTTGCTGGTTTCCTGCTTCGACAGCTGTGCCTCTTCCTTGGTGATCCGCAGCAGGCGATCTCGCGGGTGGACTTCCAGCAGGAGCAGGGTCGCGCCGTTGTTGAGGATCGGCGTCACCGCGTAATCCACCGTCAGGGTCTGACCAGTGAGGGCGGTGAGCATGGCTTCGCGCTTGGTGAACGGGTGCGCCTGCTCCACGGCCTGGCGCAACGAGTTGAGCGCCTCGGTGGACTCAGTGAACAGCTCACTGATGAACTGCCCATGGCTGCGCTGGCCGCTGATCGCCAGCAGCATCTCCGCTGCCGGGTTCATGTACTCGAGGCGCAATTCGGCATCGAGCAAGATGGTGGCGGTGGTCAGGTTGTCGAGCAGCAAGCGTGGGATTGCGTCGCTAATAGTCATCAAGGCCTCTTTTGGGGGCGGAGCGTGCGCAAGAAACAAGCGTGTTTAGATGGAAAATGCAAAAACCAAACCAAGGCTCCGAAAAGAAGCGTTCAACCCCTGAAACGGGCGTTTGACGCTCGTTTGCGTGGCGTTCTGCCAGCTGGAACGGGAAGTTTCGAACCAAAATGGGATGGAATGTGAGTACGGTGCAATCTATTGCACCAATATAGTGCGCAAAGCTGAATGGCGTTAGAAGAAACGCAGGAAGGGATTTTTAGGCTCTTCGGGTTTGTCTTTCAGCGGACACTCGGGGCGCACGCCGTAGTCCTCATTAACGCAGGGTTTAACCTGGCGTTTTTGCGCGAGCGAGATGCGCAACATGTGGAAGGGCTGGTTGGCGGTGCGCTCGACAGTGCGGCCCTGCGCATCAAGAATTTCTATCGAGAGGCTATGGCTGCCACGGTCGATATTGCTCAGCGGAAAAACCGGGCTGACGCCGGGCTCGCCGGTGGCTTTGCCGTCCAGCAGCAAGCGATACAGATGGCCCTTTTGCAAGCCGGGCTCGCTGGTGATGCTGACGATCAGCTCACCGGCACTGCTGCGAATGGTCGCGTCGGGCTCGGGCACCAGAACGCGCAGCATGTCGTAATGGAACGGGGGTTGTTCCGGCGATTTTTTCGCGGTGGTCATCGGCGCAGCAGCCGTGGGGGTAGCCGGCATGCGATTACTGGTGGTCAGCGGCACCCGCTTGGCGTTGCCCCGTGGCTGATCGGTGTAGACACGATTGCCCTGCGCATCGATATAAGTGAACACCTCGGCCGAGGCGTGCAGCGCTGTCATGGCCAGCGCGGCGATCAGCCATGCGCGGATCATGGCTTGTGCACCCTTTGCACGGTGAAGAGTACTGGCGGGCTCTGCTGGACGATCGTTTCGCCGTCGATCACCTGCACGGCCAGACGATGTTCGCCGCGATCGACATTCACCAGTTGCAGGATTGGCACGTTGCTCGGCTGCCCGTAAGGCTCGTCGTCCAAAACCAGTCTTAATTGATGCGGCGGTTGCAGGCGCGGCTTGATCAGCACATTGACAGTGAAGGTGCCGTTGTTGGCGCGCAGGGCTTCTTCAGTGGGCAGGCCGGCCAGTTCCAGCACCTCATAAGCGTTGCGCTCAGGCTGGCGATTGTCTGTCTCGACCGCTGGGGGCGTGCTCGGCGTTTGCGATTCGACACGGTTGAGCGGCGGCAACTCCACCGGCTGCGCGTCGACGCCGTCCGGCGAATGATCGCTGTACACCGTGTGGCCGTTGGCGTCGGTGTATTTGTAGATCTGCGCGACGGCGGGCAGGGCAATAACCAGCAGGAGGAATAGAAGACCACGACCCATGGGCTCGACCGATCAACAATGAGATTGGCTTGCAGCATAGGCCAGGGACGACGGTAAGCCTAACTGAGACAACATCCGCTCACACAAACCATCCCGGTTTTGACTGATTGCTCAACTGCTGAAGTTGAGCATGCGTTTCTGCTTTCCGACGGGCGCTACGGGGCTGGGGCAGCCTTCAGGGCCGTGGTAGGTTTGTTTTCCGGTCTCGTCGTACTGGATCGTGCAACCGACCGGCCCCTTGTCGTAAAACGCCCGGCTTTTGACCACGCCGTTGCGGTAATAGCAAAGCTGTTCACCGGCCAGATCACCGCCGTATTCGTAGCTTTTGACTTGTTGTTGGTTGACGGTCATCCAACTGAAGCCCACCGAGTTTTTCTGGCATTCGATCTGGCCGTTTTCGTAATACGTGCGCACGGTGATCTGGTCGTTTTCACCGATGATCTTTTCGCGGGTCTTATTGCCGGTTTTGTAGTCGTAACTGACTTCGGCCTGGCTGCTGCCAAACAAAAAATCCGTTTCGTTGGTCAGTTTGCCGTGGGTGAACGTACGAAATTTTCCACAGCGATCAATGGTCGGGCCGTTCTTGTCGAAGCGGCACCAATTGGATTCCTCATAGATCATTTCATTTTCGTCGTAGCGTTTCATCAGGCCGATAAAGCGCCCCGTTTCAAAGCGTCCAACTGTTGCAGGTGTGCCGTCGTGCAGAAAGGTCAGATAGGGACCTTCGCGCTCTCCGTTATGCCAGGAAATATCGTTCATCAGCACTTGGCCGTCGTCGCTGTAACCCAGCGATCGGCCTTCGAGTTTGCCGTTTTCGTAGGACTGCGAGTAGAGCCGTTTACCGCTTGGGCTGTAGCCCTCGCGAGTGCCATTCAGTACGCCAGCCGTGTAATGCTCGATCAACGTCAGGACACCGCTGGCATCGGTGTCGCGTAACTCGCCATCCTTTTTGCCGGCAACGAAGTTCACTGTCTGGCTGTGGCCTTTATCAGCCTTGAGCGTCCACAGACCGCTTTGCACGCCATTGTGGTAAAAACCGGTGCCGGCTTCGGTCACCCAAGGGCCTTCGCGCTGATCGTTGATAAAATTGCCACGCACGGTAATGGTGCCAGTGATTTCTTCACTCGGACCATCGAGTACGCCACGCCTGTATGTCTGGAACCCGGTCGTCGTGTTATCGGGATCGCCATCGTCGAGGATCGTCCAGCGCCCCTCGCGTTCACCGTCGACATACTGGCCGGTCAAGGTCTTCGAATATTCGGTTTCGACCCATTCACCCTGTCGCTTGCCCGCCACATAGTGACCGCTGGCCGAGTATTTAGACTCTTTGGTGAAAGACCAGGCACCCACGCGCACACCTTTTTCGTATGAGCCTTGGCCGCTGATTTCGCCGAAATTGAAGGAAACCGAATCGCCATCCTCGCTACCGCTGAAAGTAGCGGGCGCGGTTTCCCAGGCCATGCGGCTGACCTGGTAGTTGTAGAGCATGCGATTGCCGTCGTTAAGGGACGTATTGATGCCGCGCCAAAACGTGACGGTGAGAAAACGCCCGTTTTTTTCCTGATAGGTTTTTTTGAAATAGTACTGACCAGTGCCGGGCGTGTTGATGTCGAGTGGTTTGGTCTGTTCATCGAAATAACCGACCAGCGCTCCTGCGGTGAGATCGAGTTGGTCAAACTCGGGAATGCCCGATTGCTCGTAGTAGAAGCGATAGTTGATCGGCGTTAGCTGCGCCATTGCTTTCTTGATTGTGAGGGCGTCGAGCCGCTTCTGGCCTTCGGCGATTCGGTCGAGGGCTTTTTGCAGTCCTGTGACGCGTGTGTAGAGCTGGCTGCTGGCGTCGTATTTGTAGGCGTAGATCCGGTATTTCGTTTGCTGCTTGAAAAGCACCAGGCGGATGGGATCTTCGCTGTCGAGTTGCGTCAGGAACACCGATTCGATGGAGGCCTGGCCGAAGTCATCCAGCCGTTGTGGGCTAGCCTCAGGCTTGTCGCATACGCAGTAATAGCCTTTGACACCGCCGGCTTCTTTGATAAATGCCAGAGTGGCCGAGCTCTCCTGCAAACCCTGAATCAGCGGATGAGCCAGCGTTTTGTTTTCATAAAACTCGGCCGCGTTAACAGTCTGGCTGGCGAGGCCGGCCATCAGGGTCAGAGCCCATAACCACTTCATACGAATCCCTTCGTCAAGGCGCCAGTCGCGGCGCAGAAACGGCGGATTATCCATGGATGAGCGCACACAAAAAAGGCCTCCCGAAGGAGGCCTCTTTTTGTCACGCCGCGTAGCGCAGCGCTACCGGATCAGCAGCTGTAGTACAGCTCATATTCCAGTGGGTGTACGAAGGTGCGGACCTTGATTTCTTCTTCGGATTTCAGCGCGATGTAAGCGTCGATGAAGTCGTCGGAGAACACGCCGCCCTTGGTCAGGAACGCACGGCCCTTGTCCAGCTCTTCCAGGGCTTCTTTCAGGCTGCCGCAAACTTGTGGGATCTCTTTCGCTTCTTCAGGCGGCAGGTCATACAGGTTTTTGTCAGCGGCATCGCCTGGGTGGATCTTGTTCTGGATACCGTCCAGGCCGGCCATCAGCAGTGCTGCGAAAGCCAGGTACGGGTTGGCAGCCGGGTCCGGGAAACGTGCTTCGATACGGCGGCCTTTAGGGCTGTTGACGTAAGGAATACGGATCGAGGCGGAACGGTTGCGAGCCGAGTAGGCCAGCATTACCGGCGCTTCGAAGCCTGGCACCAGACGCTTGTAGGAGTTGGTGGCCGGGTTGGTGAAGCCGTTCAGTGCCTTACCGTGCTTGATGATGCCGCCGATGAAGTACAGAGCGGTTTCGGACAGGCCGGCATAGCCTTCGCCAGCGAAGGTGTTCTTGCCATCTTTGGAGATGGACATGTGTACGTGCATACCCGAACCGTTGTCGCCGTACAGCGGCTTCGGCATGAAGGTAGCGGTGCGGCCGTAAGCGTCGGCAACGTTGTGTACAACGTATTTCAGAGTCTGAACTTCGTCAGCTTTCTTCACCAGGGTGTTGAACTTGACACCGATTTCGTTCTGACCGGCAGTTGCCACTTCGTGGTGGTGAACTTCAACGGTCTGGCCCATTTCTTCCAGTGCGTTGCACATGGCAGTACGGATTTCGTGGTCGTGGTCGAACGGCGGAACCGGGAAGTAGCCACCCTTGATGCCTGGACGGTGACCCTTGTTGCCGCCTTCGATGTCCTGGTCGGACATCCAGGAACCTTGTTCGGAGTAGATCTTGAACATCGAGCCGGAGATGTCCGACTTGAATTTCACTTCGTCGAAGATGAAGAATTCTGGCTCTGGGCCGGCGAAGACGGTGTCACCGATACCGGTGGTCTTCAGGTATTCCTCGGCGCGGTGAGCAATGGCGCGCGGGTCGCGATCGTAGCCTTGCATGGTCGACGGTTCGATGATGTCGCACACCAGGATCAGGGTGGCGTCTTCGGTGAACGGGTCGAGAACGGCAGTTTCGTCGTCCGGCAGCAGGATCATGTCGGAGGCTTCGATGCCTTTCCAGCCAGCGATGGAGGAACCGTCGAACATCTTGCCGACTTCGAAGAAGTCGTCTTCCAGCGCATCGCGAGCCGGCATGGTCACGTGGTGCTGAGTGCCTTTGGTGTCCGTGAAGCGCAGATCAATCCACTTGACGTCATGATCTTTGATGAGTTGAACCGACTTCGACATAGTGTCCTCCGGGTGAATTAGGGCGGGTAGTGGATGCCCTTAATAGTGGTGATGCCGGCGCGAATACTCTGCCAAGGCAACCTGCCTCACAAGGGAGCAAATTGCATGCCAGTGCCCCAGCATGGGTTTTATGCCCCATATTCACGCTTATTAAGGTGCAAAACGTCTTAATGCAGAAATTATCGCCCTCTAATGTAGCGTCTTGATCTGAAAATGACCTGTTTTGGTGCATGCAAAACCTTCTGCACATTAACTGGTTAAACCTTGAGCAATTTCCGCTATAATCCGCGCCCCCCTTTTTCGGCTGGCCCTGCGCGCGCTGTTTTCATGAAACTAATCGTAAAAGTCTTCCCCGAGATCACCATCAAGAGTCGACCTGTCCGGACGAAATTCATCCGCCAGTTGGCCAAAAACATCCGCGCCGTGCTCCGCGATCTGGACCCGGCTGTGGTGGTGAACGGTGTGTGGGACAACCTCGAACTGGAAACCCGTGTTACCGACGCCAAAGCCCTTAAAGAGATGGGCGAACGCCTGACGTGCATGCCGGGCATTGCACACTTTTTGCAGATCGACGAGTACCCGCTGGGCGACTTCGACGACATCACCGAGAAGTGCAAACAGCACTACGGCGATGCGCTGGCGGGCAAGGTTTTCTCGGTGCGCTGCAAACGTGCAGGCAAGCACGTGTTCAGCTCGATGGACGTCGAAAAATACGTCGGCAGCAAGCTGCGCCGTGAGTGCGGCGCCGCCGGAATCGACCTGAAAAAGCCGGAAATCGAAGTCCGCATGGAAATTCGCGACAAACGGTTGTTTGTCATCCACAGCCAGCACAACGGCATCGGCGGTTACCCGCTCGGCGCTTTGGAGCAGACGCTGGTATTGATGTCCGGCGGCTTTGACTCCACCGTTGCGGCCTACCAGATCATGCGCCGCGGCCTGATGGCGCACTTCTGCTTCTTCAATCTGGGCGGTCGTGCCCATGAATTGGGCGTGATGGAAGTCGCGCACTTCATCTGGAAGAAGTACGGCAGCTCGCAACGCGTGCTATTTGTCAGTGTGCCGTTCGAAGAAGTGTTGAGCGAAATTCTCGGTAAAGTCGATAACAGTCATATGGGCGTCGTATTGAAGCGTATGATGTTGCGCGCGTCCTCTGTCATCGCCGACCGCCTGAGCATCGATGCGCTGGTCACCGGCGAAGCGATCTCCCAGGTATCGAGCCAGACGCTGCCGAACCTGTCGGTGATCGACTGCGTGACCGACAAGCTGGTGCTGCGTCCGCTGATCGTTGCGCACAAACAGGACATCATCGACACGGCCAACGAAATCGGCACTGCCGATTTTGCCCGGCACATGCCGGAGTACTGCGGGGTCATCTCGGTCAATCCGAAGACCGCCGCCAAGCGTGGCCGCGTTGAACACGAAGAGAAAGAATTCGATATGGCGGTGCTCGAGCGTGCGCTCGCCAACGCCAAACTGGTCGCCATTGATCGAGTCATCGATGAATTGGGCCAGGATTTGCAGATTGAAGAAGTCGGCGAAGCGCTGGCCGGTCAGATCGTCATCGACATCCGTCACCCGGATGCCGCTGAAGACGAACCGCTGGAGCTTGCCGGCATAGAGGTACAGACGATGCCGTTCTATGCAGTGAACGCACGTTTCAAGGAACTGGACCCTACTCGCCAGTACCTGCTGTATTGCGACAAAGGCGTGATGAGTCGCCTGCATGCCCACCATTTGCTCAGTGAGGGGCATGCCAATGTGCGCGTTTATCGACCGAGCTAAGTGCCCGGGGCTGTTTGCCTGTGGCCTGCGTCACCGGCCCCCCGACACCGCCGTCAAGCTGTAACGGCCATGCCGGACACTACTGCTAATCGCTGCCAAGACTTGTCAGCAAACCGAATCCTCTGATCGAGATACACAAGTGATCGAAAATCTACGCAACATCGCCATTATTGCCCACGTTGACCATGGTAAAACCACCCTGGTAGACAAACTCCTGCGTCAATCCGGCACTCTGGAGCGCAACGAGCTCAACGACGAGCGCGTGATGGACTCCAACGACCAGGAAAAAGAGCGCGGTATTACCATTCTGGCGAAAAACACCGCCATCAACTGGAACGGCTACCACATCAACATCGTGGACACCCCGGGCCACGCCGACTTCGGCGGCGAAGTTGAACGTGTAATGTCGATGGTTGACTCCGTTCTGCTGCTGGTTGACGCTCAAGACGGCCCTATGCCGCAAACCCGTTTCGTGACCAAGAAGGCTTTCGAAGCCGGCCTGCGTCCGATCGTGGTCATCAACAAGGTTGACCGTCCAGGCGCGCGTCCGGACTGGGTTCTGGACCAGATCTTCGACCTGTTCGACAACCTCGGTGCTACCGAAGAACAACTGGACTTCCAGGTTGTTTACGCCTCGGCCCTGAACGGCATTGCCGGTCTGGATCACACCGACATGGCTGAAGACATGACCCCGCTGTACCAAGCGGTAGTCGACCACGTTCCAGCGCCAAAAGTTGACCGTGAAGGTCCGTTCCAGATGCAAATCTCGGCACTGGACTACAACAGCTTCCTGGGTGTTATCGGCGTTGGCCGTATCGCTCGTGGTAGCGTCAAGCCGAACACTCCGGTTGTTGCTATCGGTGCCGACGGCAAGAAGCGTAACGGTCGTATCCTGAAGCTGATGGGTCACCACGGTCTGCACCGTATCGACGTTGAAGAAGCTTTCGCAGGCGATATCGTTTGCGTCAGCGGTATGGACTCGCTGTTCATCTCCGACACCCTGTGCCACCCGGACACTGTCGAGGCGATGAAGCCTCTGACCGTCGACGAGCCAACCGTTTCGATGACCTTCCAGGTAAACGACTCGCCATTCTGCGGTAAAGAAGGCAAGTTCGTGACGTCCCGTAACATCAAGGACCGTCTGGACAAAGAGCTGCTGTACAACGTTGCTCTGCGCGTTGAAGAAGGCGACACCGCTGACAAGTTCAAGGTTTCCGGCCGTGGTGAGCTGCACCTCTCGGTACTGATCGAAACCATGCGTCGCGAAGGCTTCGAACTGGCCCTGGGCCGTCCGGAAGTGATCATTCGTGAAGTAGACGGCGTCAAGCAAGAGCCGTTCGAAAACGTGACCATCGACATCCCTGAAGAAGCTCAGGGCAAAGTGATGGAAGAGATGGGCCTGCGTAAGGGCGACCTGAGCAACATGGTGCCGGATGGCAAAGGCCGTGTGCGTCTGGAATACAACATCCCTGCTCGTGGTCTGATTGGTTTCCGTAACCAGTTCCTGACCCTGACCAACGGTGCTGGCATCCTGACCTCGATCTTCGATCGCTACGACACCGTCAAGTCGGGCCACATGTCCGGCCGTCAGAACGGCGTTCTGGTTTCGGTTGAAACCGGCAAGGCTCTGACCTACTCCCTGGAAACCCTGCAGGCGCGTGGCAAGCTGTTCGTTGAACACGGTCAAGAGATCTACACCGGTCAAATCGTCGGCCAGAACAGCCGCGACAACGACCTGGGTATCAACCCAACCAAAGGCAAGAAGCTCGACAACATGCGTGCTTCGGGTAAAGACGAAACCATCGCTCTGGTTCCACCAGTGAAGTTCACTCTGGAACAGGCTCTGGAATACATCCAGGAAGACGAGCTGTGCGAAGTTACTCCTAAGTCCATCCGTCTTCGCAAGAAGATCCTGGACGAAAGCGAGCGTACCCGCGCTGCCAAGAAAGCCAAGATCTAAGTATTTAGTTCAGGCTGAATGAAAACGCCCCCGGTCGCGAGACCGGGGGCGTTTTTGTTTGTCTGGAGTGTAAAAAGCAAAAAAGATCGCAGCCTTCGGCAGCTCCTACATTGGAACGCATTTCCCTGTAGGAGCTGCCGAAGGCTGCGATCTTTTGATTTTTAGAACTTCTCGATCGCCCGAAAATTCTGCTCGCGCACCACTTCCTTCGGCTTGTACGCGCAATACCCCGGCCGTGGGCCAATCTTCGGGTGGTTGCGGCAAGTGTCCGGGCGTTTGTCATAAATGGTGCACAGGCGGCTCTTACGATCCAGGTAGTAGCAATCGTTGTTGCTCATGCGCTGGAGGGTGAAGATGCCCGACTTCTGGTTGAAGCGTTCAACCAAGCCTTCCTTTTGCAAACGCTTGGCGATGTTCTTCGGCGGATCGCCCAGTTCGAACTCGTCGACCACGCCGATGCGCACCAGATCCTTGATCTTGACCTCGACCGGCAGCGTGCAGCAGCTGGAGATACAAGAGCCACACATCGGGGCCGTATATTTGGCCCACGTATCGAGACGATCGATCTCGGCGGCGGCAATCAGGTTGGGCTTCATCATCGGGAGTTACCAGGCGTGTGCATCAGGGCGCGCGATCATACCGGGACTGGTGGATTTTTGAACAACCTTTCGCCAGATTTTTTCTGCATGCAGGCATTTTGCCGAACAATTCGGCACGGCCCCTGCATTCATTAGCTCATCCGCCAGGGTAATGCCGGGCCATCTCCTGTCTCAGGAAATACTGCCGAACCAGAGCCTCCGCCGTCGGTCAGACCGTCTAGGCTCAGACAATTCCCCGCTCGCCCGAGGTCGTATCAATGACTCAAGAACCACTAGTTCGCGAAGCAGAGGTGGCCGCATTCCGCGACGCCGTTTTGACCAAACTCACCTACGCGGTGGGCAAAGACCCTGATCACGCCTTCGACCATGACTGGTTCGAAGCCATTGCGTTGGCCGCGCGTGATCACATGGTCGAGCACTGGATGGACCACACCCGGCAGATCTACCGCAAAGGTCAGAAGCGGGTGTATTACCTCTCGCTGGAATTCCTCATCGGCCGCTTGCTCTACGACAGCCTGAGCAACCTTGGCCTGCTCGATGTGGCGCGTGAAGCCCTGACCGAGCTCGGCGTCGATCTTGAGCGCATCCGCCTGCTGGAGCCCGACGCGGCGCTCGGCAACGGCGGCCTCGGCAGACTGGCGGCGTGCTTCATGGAAAGCATGTCGACCCTCGGCATTGCTGGCCACGGTTACGGTATTCGTTACGAACACGGTTTGTTCCGCCAGGCCATCGTCGATGGCTGGCAGCAGGAGCAGACCGAGCACTGGCTGGATTTCGGCAACCCGTGGGAGTTCGAGCGTCCGGAAGTCGCCTACCCCATCGGCTTCGGTGGCAGCGTGGAAACCGTCATCGATGCCAGCGGCCAATCCAGGCAAGTCTGGTCACCTGCCGAGACCGTCCGCGCAATTGCCTACGACACACCGGTAGTCGGCTGGCGTGGGGCGAGCGTCAATACCTTGCGCCTGTGGCGTGCGCGGGCGATGGAAGATCTGCACCTGGAGCGCTTCAACGCTGGTGACCACCTGGGCGCTGTCGCTGAAGTGGCCCGTGCCGAAAGTATTTCCCGCGTGCTCTATCCGGCGGACAGCACGGAGGCCGGGCAGGAACTGCGCCTGCGTCAGGAATACTTCTTTGTCGCCGCCTCGTTGCAGGATTTGCTGCGTCGCCATCGCAACACGCACACCTCGGTGCTGACCCTGGGCGATCACGCCGCCATCCAGCTCAACGACACGCACCCCTCGATTGCCGTCGCCGAACTGATGCGCCAATTGGTCGACGTCTACGACGTGGCATGGGATGCGGCGTGGCAGGTGACGGTCGATACGCTCTCGTACACCAATCACACATTGCTGCCCGAAGCGCTGGAAACCTGGCCGGTCGGCTTGATGGAACGCATGCTGCCACGGCATATGCAGATCATTTACCTGATCAACGCCCAGCACATCGATTCGCTGCGCGCCAAGGGCATTCATGATTTCGACGTGCTGCGCGCGGTGTCGCTGATTGAAGAGGACAACGGTCGTCGGGTGCGCATGGGCAACCTCGCGTTTCTCGGTTCGCACAGCGTCAACGGCGTGTCCGGGTTGCACACGCAACTGATGCGCAAAACCGTATTCTCCGAGCTGCACAAGCTTTACCCGGAGCGGATCAACAACAAAACCAACGGCATCACCTTCCGCCGCTGGCTGTACCAGGCCAACTCCGAGCTGACGTCGATGCTGGTTGATGCCCTCGGCCCGGACCTGCTCGACAACCCTGAAGAACGCCTGCTGGATCTGGAGCCATTCGCCGAGAAACCTGCGTTCCGCAAAGCCTTCGCCGAACAACGTCTGCACAGCAAAAAAGCCTTGGCCTATCTGATTCATGAACGGCTGGGGGTCGCGGTCAATCCGGCGGCGTTGTTCGACGTGCAGGTCAAACGGATCCACGAGTACAAACGCCAATTGCTTAATCTGCTTCACACCGTGGCGTTGTATCAGGCGATTCGCGCTGAGCCGGAAGTCAACTGGGTGCCGCGCGTGAAGATCTTCGCCGGTAAGGCGGCGGCGAGTTATCACCAGGCCAAGTTGATCATCAAGCTGACTAACGATATCGCCCGGGTGGTGAACAACGATCCGACCGTGCGTGGCCTGTTGAAAGTGGTGTTCCTGCCTAACTACAACGTCAGCCTCGCGGAGAGCATTATTCCGGCGGCGGACCTTTCGGAGCAGATTTCCACCGCCGGTTTCGAGGCGTCGGGCACCAGTAACATGAAGTTCGGCCTCAACGGTGCGCTGACCATCGGCACCCTTGATGGCGCCAACGTGGAGATGTGCGAGCGTATTGGCGCCGAGCACATGTTCATCTTCGGCCTCAGCGCCCAGCAGGTTGAAGCGCGCAAACAGAACCACGAGTTCAGCGCTGCGCCGGACATCGCGGAATCCCATCGCCTCAACGATGTGTTGCAAGCGATCCGCAGCGGCGTGTTCTCGCCGGATGACACTTCGCGCTATACCGGGCTGATCGATTCGCTTGTGGACTACGACCGCTTCCTGGTCTGCGCCGACTTCGACTCCTACTGGGAAGCACAGAAGCGCGTCGAAGCGCATTGGCATGACGCTGATAACTGGTGGCGTTCGGCGGTGTTGAATACATCGCGGATGGGCTGGTTCTCGTCCGACCGGACAATCCGCGAGTACGCCACGGATATCTGGAAGGCGCTGGAGTAACTTTCCGCAACAAAATGTACGCAAGGCCCAACGGTTGTTGGGCCGGATCGATATACTGAGCGCCGGTCAGTGCTGGTTCAGGCACAACACAGCCACTGTGGGAGCGAGCCTGCTCGCGAAAGCGGTTTGTCAGTCAACATTTCTGTTGAATGTGACAACGCTTTCGCGAGCAGGCTCGCTCCCACAAGGTTTGTGCCTAGACTGATGCAATTGCCGGACTCGCCCCCTGTGGGCCGCTTAGGGATATCGACCATGCAATGGATGTTCATGTTGATCGGGCTGGTGCTCGGCTGGCTGCTCGACGAATCGCTCAGTGATGCGCTGTTGGGTGCGCTGCTGGGCCTGGCGATTGGTCAGACGATCCGCATCGCGCGCCTGGGCACGCAGATGACCGAGCAACAGCACCAACTTGAACAGGTCAGGGAGGCTTTGCAAGGCGTTGCGCAGCGTCTGTTTCTGCTGGAAGGCTCGCCTTCTCATGCGGTGACACCGCCAGGCGTTGAACCGGTCAGTGAGTCTGTCGACATCGTCGAAGACGCCCCGGCACCCGAACTGGTTTGGGAACTGCCGCCCGAACGTGAGCCAATATCCGCCGTCGCCAGCGAAGCCGGTCAACCATTGCCGGACGATGTCTGGCGTCTGGACGCCGTCACTACCGAACCCAAACAACCCGCCGAACCCCGTGGCCCGAACCTTTTCGAGCGCGGCATCAGCGCTGCACGCAACTGGTTGTTCGGTGGCAACACCGTGCTGCGTGTCGGCGTGGTGCTGTTGTTTTTCGGTCTGGCGTTTCTGCTGCGTTACGCCACCGAAGGCATGGTGGTGCCGATCGAATTGCGTTACGCCGGGGTCGCGGCCGCGGCATTGGGTTTGCTGGCGCTGGGCTGGTGGCTGCGCCAGCGTAACAACGGCTACGCATTGATGCTGCAAGGCACCGGGATCGCGGTGCTGTACCTGACGGTGTTTGCGGCGATGCGATTGCATCCGCTGCTTGATCCTTCCGCCGCGCTGGGTTTGCTGGTGGCGGTCACGGTGTTCTCGGCAATCCTCGCCATCACGCAAGATGCGTTGGGCCTGGCTGCCGCGGCTGCGCTGGGTGGTTTCGCCGCACCGATCCTGACCTCGACCGGCGCCGGCAACCATGTCGCGCTGTTCAGTTATTTCGCGCTGCTGAATGCCGGCATTCTCGCCATCGCCTGGTTCAAGGCCTGGCGCCTGCTTAACTTGATCGGTTTCGTCGGCACCTTCGGCATTGGCTTCGCCTGGGGCCTGCGCTCTTACGCGCCGGAACTGCTGTTGAGCACCGAGCCATTCCTGATTCTGTTCTTCCTGATGTACCTCGCCATCGGCCTGCTGTTTGCCCGGCGTAAATTGCTCGATATGCCTGACGCTCCTGCGGACGGTGATCGCGAGGCGCTGCTGCACTGGTCGGCGCGCAAGGGCGATTACGTTGACGGAACGATGCTGTTCGGCCCGCCAATCGTGGGCTTCGGGTTGCAGTTTGCGCTGGTCCAGCATCTTGAGTTCGCCGCCGCATTCAGTGCCTTGGCGCTGGGCATGATTTACATGGGCCTGGCCAAGGTGTTGATGGGCGGGCGCGCGGTACTGCTGGGCGAAACCTGTCTGGCACTTGGGGTGATTTTCGCCAGTCTGGCGATTCCGCTGGGCCTTGATGCACGCTGGACGTCGGCGGCATGGGCGGTGGAGGGCGCAGGGATTTTCTGGCTGGGCTTGCGTCAGCATCGACCGTTCGCCCGGGCCTTTGCGTTGTTGCTGCAGTTCGGTTCTGCGCTGGCGTTTCTCAGCCAACTGAATATCGGCGAAAGGAGCCTGCTCGATGGTGCTCCACTGGGCGCGTTGATGCTCGGCGCGGCGCTGTTGTTCAGCTTCTATCAACTGCGCAAAGCCACGCCGGAGCAGGCTTCGCTTTGGGAACGCCAGGGGTTGCCGGTGTTGGCGTGCCTGGGGCTGACGTTCCTTTATCTGCTGGCGCCGTTGTTTTTCTTCATTCAGGGCACGGCGATCAGTTGGGCGTTGGCCGGCCTGGCGACCTTGTTTGTAGGCCTGCGGCTGCAATCGCGCACGTTCCTGTTCACCGCGTTCGGAGTGCAATTGCTCGGCGGTGCGTTGTTCCTGCTGCGGCTGCAGGGCGCTGGCGAAGATTCGGCGGCGGTATTGAGTGCCGGTTGGAGCGGTCTGCTCAGCGCATCCTTGATTGGCCTGGCGCTGATCGCCGGCATGCTTTTGGCCGCTCGCGACGAAATGGTGCGCGGCGACGTACGCCTGTTGCGCGGTTTGTCGGTGGTGCTGCTGGCCGGCCTGGCGCTGATCAATCTGGCGGTGTTGTTTGTCCTGCCGTGGCAAACGGCGAGTGCGGTGTGGGCCGCCAGCGGTTTGCTGATTATCTGGCTGAGCCTGTACCTCCAACAGCGTGTGAGTTTTGTCTTCGGACTGCTGTTGCAGGTGATCGGTGGCGCGGCGTTCTTGCTCGCCGGCCCCGAGTTGCTCGGGCCGTTGTCTTCCGAAGGTCTGAAGCCGTTGGCCCATGGTGGGTTCTGGACGCCGCTGGTGCTGGGGCTGGCGGCGATGATCGGTGCCTGGCGCCTGCAACGGGGCAATCACGCTTCAGCATTTGATGCGCTGAGTTTGCAGCGTCTGTCCCAAGTCTTGCTGGTATGGGGCGCTGGTTGGTGGGCGTTGGCGTGGGTCAGTGAGGTGCTGCGTTTTGCACCGGTGACACTGCAAGGTACGTTGCTGCTGTTGGTGGCGGCGTTGAGTGTTCTGTTGTGGACGCTGCTGTCGCTGCGCTTGAAGTGGCCGGCGCTGGGCTTGCTTTGCACGCTGCTGATCCCCGCGTCAGGCTTGGTGTTGCTGGCGGCTTGGCACTCGCGTTATCACCCAGCGGCAGACTTCGGCTGGCTGACGTGGACATTGGTGTTCGCTGTGCACTTCTTCAGCTTGCGCCGTTTGGCGTCAATGTTGCCGGCACGGGCCTTGAGTGCCGCCCATGTGCTCGGTTGCTGGCTGCTGATCGGCGTGCTCGCGCTGGAGTTGCGCTACGGCTTGCTCCTGTTGTCCGAGCAATACAACGCCTGGCGCTGGTTGGGTTGGGCGCTTCTGCCGAGTCTGTATCTGTTGCTGGCGGCAGCACCGCGCAACTGGCCTTGGCCGATGGCGGCGTTCGCCCGCGAGTATCGTCTGTATGCCGCCGCGCCTTTGGCAGTGTTGATGCTTGCGTGGTTCTGGATGGCCAACGGGGTCAGCGATGGCAACGCTGAGCCATTGCCGTACGTGCCGCTGCTCAATCCGCTGGAGCTGGGTTTGCTGTTCGCCTTGTTCGGCATTTACGTCTGGTCACGCAGCGCAGTTTCGCAGCTGTCGATCCGTCAGGACTACGCCGATTACGCCACGCAACTGGTCGCCGGGGTTTCACTGTTCGCTTTCTGCACCGCGTTGGTGACCCGCGCCGCGCACCACTGGGCCGGCATTCCATTCGAACTCGATCAGCTGCTCGCCTCTATGCTGGTGCAAGCCGGGTTGTCCATCGTCTGGACGCTGATGGCGCTGGGACTGATGATCGGCGGACACCTGCGTCATCGTCGTGAAGTCTGGCTGATCGGTGCAGCGCTGATTGCGCTGGTGGTGGCCAAACTGATTTTTGTCGAACTGAGCAACCGTGGCGGCCTCGCCCGGATCGTCTCGTTTATCGGCGTTGGCGTATTGCTGTTGGTGGTGGGCTACTTCGCGCCGCTGCCACCCAAACGCGTCGAAGCTGACCCGGCGGCGCAAAAGCCAGCCCCGGAAACCGAAGGAGTTGCATCTTGAGTCGCATGCTGAATCTGGGGTGGTTGGCGTTGGGCGTGGTGATGGTTGCCGGCGCTCAGGAAAAACCGGCGGACTTCGCCACGCAGGTGCCGCTGTCGGTGACGGGCGATGGGCCGTGGTATCGCCTGGAGTTGCCGCTGAGCGCGCAATTGCAGGCGCGCCAGACCGATCTCAGCGACTTGCGTGTATTCAACGCTGCCGGCGAATCACAGGCCTACGCCTTGGCCCGCGAATCGGCGAAAACCCGCGACGACGGCCAGTTGCACGAGGTGAAGTGGTTCCCGCTGTACAACGCCGCCGACGCCACTGAGCGCGCGCCCAACGTGCGGGTGCAATCCACCACCAACGGCACGCTGGTTGAGGTGCAGCCATCCAGTCAGTTGGAGGCGGGTGAAGAAGTGCTGCGCGGCTGGTTGCTTGATGCCAGTGCGATCAAGGCACCATTGCAGCAGTTGATCCTCGACTGGACCAGCGAGCGCGATGGCTTCCAGCGTTTCAGCATCGAGGCCAGCGACGACTTGCAGCGTTGGCAGCCGTGGGGCGAGGGGCAGGTGGCGCGGCTGACCTTTTCCGATGAGCGGATCGAGCAGCATGAGGTGACTCTGCCGGGGCAATCGGCGCGTTATCTGCGACTGCTCTGGGAGTCGCCGAATTCGGCACCGGTCCTGACCTCGGCCCAGCTGAAAAGCAGCGACCCGCGTAACGTGCCGCTGCCGTTGGTCTGGTCGCAAGCGTTGGCGGGCAGTAGCAGCAAACCCGGCGAATACACCTGGCAGTTGCCGATGGGGCTGAATGTCGAGCGGGTCCAGGTCGAGCTGAAGCAATCGAACAGTCTGGCGCCGGTAACCTTGGCGGGTCGACGCGACAGCAGCCTGCCGTGGCAGACGTTGAGCAGCGGTCTGCTCTATCGCCTGACGCAGAATGCTCAGGACGTGGTGCAGAACGAATTGCAGCTGTACGGGCAAACCGTGCAGCAGTTGAAGCTGACTGTGGATGAGCGCGGCGGCGGTTTGGGTGAACAGGTGCCGAGCCTGAAATACGCAATACGGGCGACGCAGGTGATCTTCCTTGCGCGAGGGGAGGGCCCGTACAGTCTGGCGTTGGGGAATCCGAATGTGAAAACGGCGAATCTGCCGTTGACGACGCTGATACCGGATTTCAAACCGGAGAAACTGGCGACATTGGGCAAGGCGACGGTTCAGGGGGATGTGGTGGCTACTCAGACGTCGACCACGACCACAGCAGCCGTGGCTGGGACCAATTGGAAGAAGATCGGGCTGTGGGCGGTGTTGTTGCTGAGTGTGGTGTTTCTTGGGGCGATGGCGTTCAGTCTGTTGCGCAAGCCGCCGACCAATTCCTGAGAATGGCCGGCGCTGCGCGCCAATCGCTGGCAAGCCAGCTCCCACAGTGATTCTGGTCCGACCACATATTTTGTGTACGCCAGGAAAACCTGTGGGAGCTGGCTTGCCAGCGATGAGGACCTGACAGTCAGTCAATATTCAAGACCTGACCAATCTGGCCGCATCCACATTCATCTGATTTCCAACTACGCTAAACCCGCTACCTGAACTCTCTGTACCCATTCACGTCTGATACAGGCAATTGCGCCCCGACGCACGTTACCGGGCGTCTTCGCTCGCTACGTTTTCAGACTCCCTGTAAACTGCGCGGGTTTTTAGCCCCCCATTCCACCGGAGCCGTCCATGTCCCGCGTTACCCTGAGTCGCTATTTGATTGAGCAGACCCGTAGCAACAACACTCCTGCCGATCTGCGTTTCCTGATCGAAGTGGTGGCGCGCGCCTGTAAAGAAATCAGCCACGCCGTGTCCAAAGGCGCCCTGGGTGGTGTTCTGGGCAGCATGGGCACTGAAAACGTGCAAGGCGAAGTGCAGAAGAAACTCGACGTGATCTCCAACGAGATCCTGCTCGAAGCCAACGAATGGGGCGGTCACCTGGCCGGCATGGCGTCCGAGGAAATGGACAATGCCTACCAGATCCCGGGCAAATACCCGAAAGGCGCGTACCTGTTGGTATTCGACCCGTTGGACGGTTCGTCGAACATCGACATCAACGCGCCGGTCGGCACGATCTTCTCGGTGCTGCGTTGCCCGAACGAATACCTGACCCAGAACGAGCCGCTGAACGAAAAGGCTTTCCTGCAGCCAGGCACTCAGCAGGTTGCTGCCGGCTACGCGATCTATGGCCCGCAGACCATGCTGGTGCTGACCTTGGGCCACGGCGTCAAAGGCTTCACCCTGGACCGCGAAATGGGCAGCTTCGTGCTGACCCACGAAGACATCACCATTCCTGAATCGACCCAGGAATTCGCCATCAACATGTCCAACCAGCGTCACTGGGAAGCTCCGGTACAACGTTATGTTGGCGAGTTGCTGGCCGGCGAAGAAGGTCCGCTGAAAAAGAACTACAACATGCGTTGGGTCGCGGCGATGGTTGCCGACGTGCATCGCATCCTGACCCGTGGCGGTCTGTTCATGTACCCACGCGACAGCCGCGAGCCATCCAAGCCTGGCAAACTGCGTCTGATGTACGAAGCCAACCCGATGTCGTTCCTCGTGGAACAGGCGGGCGGCGCGTCCACCGACGGTCACCAGCGCATCCTCGACATTCAGCCGGACGGGCTGCACCAGCGTGTAGCGGTGTTCCTGGGCTCGAAAGAAGAAGTCGCACGCGCTACGGCTTACCACAAGGAATAAACCATGAACGCGCCCTGGCAGCCGTTGCTCGATTGGTGGTTCGGAAATGCCGAATCACCGAATGAGATATCGGCTGACAAGGGCAAGTTGTGGTTCGGTAAGCGTGACAGTCAAGACCTCGAAGCGCAGACGCGTTTCGGGGTCTTTGTCGATCAGGCCCTGGCTGGCGAATTGACCGAGTGGACGCAATGTCCCGAAGGTTGGCTGGCGGTGGTGCTGCTGCTCGATCAACTGCCGCGAATGATCTTTCGCGACTCTCCCAAAGCGTTCTCCGGTGATTTGCGTGCGCAGAAGCTCGTCGCGCAAGGCATTGCTGCGGATTTTGATCGGCAGTTAAAGCCCATTCAGCGAGTGTTCATTTATCTGGTGTTCGAACACTGCGAAAACCTCGCGGTGCAGAACGAAGCGGTTTCCCGATTCATGGAGCTTGTGGCTGAACAGCCGGAAGCGGAGCGGGCAGTGTTTGCCGACAATCTGGATTATGCCGAGCGGCATCAGAAGGTGATTGCGCGGTTTGGAAGGTTTCCGCATCGCAATGCGGTGTTGGGGCGGGAGTCTACGGCTGAGGAGTTGGCGTTTCTTTCCGAACCCGGGTCCAGATTCTAAATCTTCAGTGCGGCTGATGCCGCTTTCGCGGGCAGGCCCGCTCCCACAGTGTTTTGGGGTGGAGCACACATTGTGTGAACACCGAAGATCTCTGTGGGAGCGGGCCTGCCCGCGAGAGGGTCAGTTGCAGTAATTTAGATCCTGAAGCTACCCACCAACTGCTTCAACCGCGCCGCCTGCTGCTCCAGATCCGAGCAAGCCCGCAACGTCGCCTGCAAGTTCTCCACACCTTCCTGATTCAGCGTGTTGATCTCGTTGATATCAACGTTGATCGACTCAACCACAGCAGTCTGCTCTTCAGTCGCCGTTGCGACCGACTGGTTCATCCCGTCGATCTCGCCGATGCGCTGGGTCACGCTGCCCAGGCGTTCGCCGGCCTGGTTGGCGATGCCGACGCTGCTTTCGCTCTCGCGCTGGCTCTCGGTCATTATGCTGACCGCCTGACGTGCGCCGACTTGTAGCTCTTCGATCATCTTCTGCACTTGCTGCGCCGAATCCTGCGTGCGGTGCGCGAGGTTGCGCACTTCGTCAGCGACCACGGCGAAACCACGACCGGCTTCACCGGCACGCGCCGCTTCGATCGCGGCGTTCAGTGCCAGCAGGTTGGTTTGCTGGGAGATGCTGGTGATCACTTCCAGAATCTGGCCGATGTTCACGGTGTTGCTGTTCAGGGTTTCGATGTTGCCGCACGAATCGCTGATCTTCGCCGAGAGCTGCTGCATCGCGTGGATGGTTCTATCCACAACCTGCTGACCGTCGACCGCCAGGCTGCGCGCTTCGCTGGAATGCTGCGAGGCGAGGGCGGCGTTTTGAGCGATTTCCTGGGCGGCGGCGCCGAGTTGGTTGATCGCTGCCGCCACACTGTTGGTGCGAGTGGCCTGTTGATCGGAGTTGTACATCGACGAGTTCGAGGCTGCGACCACGCGCAGGGCGACTTCGTTTACCTGGCCGGTTGCCGAGGACACTTCGCGGATCGAGGTGTGGATACGCTCAACGAAACGGTTGAACGATGTGCCCAGCGCGCCGAATTCGTCGTTGCCGTGGATGACCAGACGTTTGGTCAGGTCGCCTTCACCTTCGGCGATGTCGTGCATGGCGCGGCCCATGGTCAGCAGCGGTTGCATCAGCACGCGGATCAGCATGCCGAGCAGGAAGATGATGATCACCACGGCAATGACCATGGCGATCAGCGCCGAGGTGCGGAATTCGCTGAGCATCGAGAATGCGGTGTCTTTGTCCAAGACCAGCGCGACGTACCAGTCGGCCGACGGTACGCCGTTGACGCGGGTGAAGGAGATCAGCTGGGTCTTGCCGTTGAATTCGACTTCTTTCAGACCCGGGCTGACTTTCGGTGCGCCGTTGGGGTAAGCCTCGGCCAGGGTCTTGAGCACCAGTTTGCTGTCCGGATGAATCAGGATTTTGCCATCGGCACTGACGATGAACGCGTGACCGTGGCCGCCGAAGTTCAGCGAGTTGATGATCGCGCTGACGCTGGTCAGGTCGATATCGGCACCGGCCACGCCGAGCATCTGGCCCTGGCGCTGCACCGGGGTGGCAACGGTGATCACCAGTTTGCCCGACGAGGCGGCAATGTACGGTTCGGTGACGATGGTCTGCTGCGCGCTGTTGGCCGCTTTGTACCAGCCGCGGGCGCGCGGATCGTAATCCGGCGCGCGGTTGCCGGCGGGCACGGAGAACATCACGCCGTCAGTACCGCCGAAGTAGCTGAGCTGGAAATTGCCGGTGTAGGCGGGCAGGTCGATGATGCGTTTCAGGCTGGCGGGGGCGTTGCCGTCAACCGCGACCTGCTGGGACAGCGATTGCAGCAGTTGAATGCGGCTTTCCAGCCAGGTCTGGATGTTGCTGGTGGTCAGGCTGCCGAGTTCCTGCATGGTCGACTCGGTACTGCTGCTCAGCGCTTCGCGTTGTCGATAGTCGTTGAAGAAAATGAAACAGGCGAACGCAACGGCCACCACGAGGGCGGCAGCCAACAAGATTTTGTGGCTGAATTTCATGTTTCTGGTCATCGAATGAACTACCGCGAAGGGGCTGGTCAAGAAAGGGCGGCAATTTGCCACACTATCGGGCTTTGCGCTGCCATTTATTTCGACCGCCATGCGCCAAAGATTAGGCGGCTTTGCTTAAATGCGACGAAATGCTCAATAGCCCTGGAAAGTGACTGATTTAAAGGTAAAAGTCAGACGGGCGGGCTAATAAATAGCCTTTTGTGTACGGAACCAGATGACGGTTTTCTCTTCTAAGCTTCTGGTTGGCACCCTGCCATCCCCCCCTCGTTCCAGGAGTTACACAATGTCGCTGCGATCTATCGCCCTTCTGTCGTTTTGCGTGCTGTTGGCCGCATGCAGCAAGGTCAATCAGGAAAACTACGCGAAGCTCTCGGCTGGCATGGCCAAGGCTGAAGTGGAGACCCTGCTCGGCAAACCGACTGACTGCTCGGGCGCGCTCGGCATGTCCAGTTGCACCTGGGGCGACAAGAACAGCTTTATCAGCGTGCAATACGCCGGTGACAAAGTGCTGATGTTTTCCGGCCAAGGCCTGAAGTAAACCGGGGCTTCGCGCCCACGGAGAAGAAAAATGAAGCGGTTATTATTTGTCCTTTTTGCCGGCCTGGTACTGGCCGGCTGCGCCACTTCCGGCGTGGATTCGTTGGCGCCGAAAACCGTCGACAGCGTCAACCTCAAGCGTTATCAGGGGACCTGGTACGAGCTGGCGCGCTTGCCGATGTACTTCCAGCGCAATTGCGCGCAATCCGAAGCCCGCTACACCCTAAAGCCTGACGGCAATGTTGCGGTGCTCAATCGCTGCCTGACCCCTGACTGGCAGTGGGAAGAGGCCAAGGGCACGGCTTATCCACAGGTGCCGGGCAAGACCGACAAGTTGTGGGTCGAATTCGACAACTGGTTCTCGCGCCTGATTCCGGGTGTGGCGAAGGGCGAATACTGGGTGCTGTACGTCAGCGACGACTACAAGACCGCTATCGTCGGCGACCCGAGTCGCAAGTACCTGTGGCTGCTGTCGCGCACGCCAACCGTCAACGGTGTGGTGCGCGAAGAACTGTTGAGCAAGGCCCGCCAGCAGGGTTACGACACGACGCGGTTGATCTGGCGAGCGTCGGATCGGCAGATGGCCAAGACTTCAAACTAAACACCACCACAAATCAAATGTGGGAGCGAGCCTGCTCGCGAAGAGGGCGTGTCAGTTAACGAAAATGTTGCTGATACACCGCTTTCGCGAGCAGGCTCGCTCCCACATTTTTGTTTTGTGTCAGCCGAGGAGGTCGCGCAGGACCTGGGTGAAGGCACGCGCACTGTCCTCTTCGCCGGCATGCCGGCCATCACGCACAACCCACTGACCATTGACCAGCACATCACGCACCTGACGATCACCGCCAGCAAACAACCAGCGATTCAAAATCCCGTCCCCACTCGCCGTCGCCAGATACGGATCGTTGCCATCGAGCACAATCCAGTCAGCGCGCTTGCCGACTTCCAGCGCACCAATCGGCTGCCCCAGTGCCTGAGCGCCGCCGTCCAGTGCCGCGTCGTACAACGTGCGTCCGACCATCGGCTGATCCGCGCCATACAAACGGTTACGCCGCTGATCACGCAAACGCTGGCCGTATTCCAGCCAACGCAATTCCTCGACCACGCTTAGCGACACATGGCTGTCAGAGCCGATACCCATGCGCCCGCCCTGAGCCATGAAATCCACCGCCGGGAAAATCCCGTCGCCCAGGTTGGCTTCGGTGGTCAAGCACAGGCCGGCAATGGCGCGACTCTTGGCCATCAGCGTGACTTCTTCCGGGTTGGCGTGAGTGGCGTGGACCAGGCACCAGCGCTGATCGACTTCAGTGTTTTCATACAGCCATTGCAGCGGGCGGCGACCGCTCCAGCTCAGGCAGTCGTCGACTTCCTTCTGCTGTTCGGCGATGTGGATGTGCACCGGGCAATGCTTGTCACTGGCCGCCAGGACTTCGCTGATCTGCTGTGGGGTCACCGCGCGCAACGAGTGGAAACACAGACCCAGTGATTGCGCCTTTTGCTGCGCCAACAAGGGCTGCAAACGCGATTGCAGATTCAGGTAGTTTTCGGTGCTGTTGATAAATCGGCGCTGGCCGTCGTTTGGCGTCTGGCCGCCGAAACCGGCGTGGCTGTAGAGCACCGGTAGCAGGGTCAAACCGATGCCGCTTTCGCTGGCAGCCTGACTGATGCGCAACGCCAGTTCAGCCGGATCGGCATAAGGCTGACCATTGCTGTCATGGTGAACATAGTGAAATTCCGCGACCGAGGTGTAACCGGCCTTAAGCATTTCGATGTACAGCTGACGGGCGATCACGCCGAGTTGATCCGGGCTGATTTTTCCGACGAGGCGATACATCAGGTCGCGCCAGGTCCAGAAACTGTCATTGGGATTGCCGGCGACTTCGGCCAGTCCGGCCATCGCTCGCTGAAAAGCGTGGGAGTGCAGGTTGGGCATTCCCGGCAGCAACGGTCCGCTCAACCGTTCGGCGCCATCTGCGGTGGAATCGGCCAGGATTTGGGTCAGCAGGCCATCGGCGCTGACCTCAAGACGTACATTATTGGCCCATCCGTTAGGCAGCAGCGCGCGTTCGGCAAAGAAGGCGGACATGGTTCAGCACCCCATCGTGTGTTATTTGTATATACATATACAGACGTTTGCCTGCCCGGTAAACTCCGGCAAGCTAGCAACCTCTACCGACGAACAAGGATCCACCGTGCCGACTCCGCCTCCAGTTTCCCCGTTGGCCGCGAACATGGGCGATAGTCCGGCGCCCTTGTACGCTCGCGTCAAACAGATGATCACCCAGCAGATCGACAGCGGTAACTGGCCGCCGCACTACCGCGTGCCGTCCGAGAGCGAACTGGTCAATCAGCTCGGTTTCAGCCGCATGACCATCAATCGCGCGCTGCGCGAGATGACCGCCGACGGCCTGCTGGTGCGTATGCAAGGCGTCGGCACCTTCGTCGCCGAGCCGAAGAGCCAGTCCGCGCTGTTTGAAGTGCATAACATCGCCGATGAAATCGCCTCCCGCGGTCATCGCCACACCTGCCAGGTCATCACCCTCGAAGAAGAGGCTGCCGGTTCCGAGCGCGCACTGGCGCTGGACATGCGCGAAGGGCAAAAGGTATTTCACTCGCTGATCGTGCATTACGAAAACGATATTCCGGTGCAAATCGAAGACCGTTTCGTCAACGCGCTGGTCGCCCCGGAATATCTCAAGCAGGACTTCACGCTGCAAACGCCATACGCCTATCTGAACCAGGTGGCGCCGCTGACTGAGGGCGAGCATGTGGTCGAAGCAATCCTGGCCGAAGCGTCCGAGTGCAAGTTGCTGCAGATCGAAAAAGGCGAGCCATGCCTGCTGATCCGCCGCCGCACGTGGTCGGGCCGTCAGCCGGTGACCGCTGCGCGTCTGATTCACCCCGGTTCCCGTCATCGTCTGGAAGGGCGGTTCCATAAATGAGTTCATTGAAAGTCCTACGCGCCGAAGGCTATCCGCGCATGCCGTGGAAAAACGGCGGCGGTAGCACTGAAGAAATCACCCGTGACGCTGGCGCTGGCCTCGACGGTTTCGGCTGGCGTCTTTCGATTGCCGACATCGCCGAGTCCGGCGGTTTTTCGAGCTTTGCCGGTTACCAGCGGGTGATTACCGTGTTGCAGGGTGACGGCATGACCCTGTGCGTCGACGGCGACGATACTCGGCCACTGCTACCGCTCGATCCCTTTGCATTCAGCGGTGAGAGCCAGGTTTCCTGCACCTTGCTCGGTGGGGCGATTCGCGACTTCAACCTGATTTATGCGCCGCAGCGTTATAGCGCGCGGTTGCAGTGGCTGGATGGCGAGCAACGGTTTTTCAGTTCGGCGGGGACGGTGCTGGTGTTCAGTGTCAGTGAGTTGCTTGAAATTGTGGTCGGTGAGAAGACGGCACAACTTGGCCGACACGACTGCCTGCAACTGGACGGTAACACCGGGCTGGTTGAGATATCCGTCAATGCCGGTTGCTGCGTGATCGAACTCACTACACGCTGATTCACAAACAATCTAAAGATCGCAGCCTTCGGCAGCTCCTACAGGGTGTACATCAATCCCACTGTAGGAGCTGCCGAAGGCTGCGATCTTTTGCTTTTGGGGTGTTCCCAACCACGCACCAACTTGTTACCGAACGCCCCAGCGTGGCGCGAAACCATGCTCTCGTAACCATCCCCCAACTCCCCAAACCAGCCCCGCGAAAAATTTCATCATCGCCAGAACCCTTGATTCAGGCGATCTCCAGCCGTGTCCGCGATTTTTCTTGAACACCGCGTCACCAAGTTGGCCGCTTGATTGCATATGCTTGTATGTACAAGTAAAGACGTATGCGTATGAGTCCGCAGCGTCCACTGATTCGCTTGTCGCGCATTGATGCGCGCAGGCTGCTTGCCCACTGCCAGGGTTGGTTTGAATTGATCGCTGAGGAGTCTTTTCGTGACTGATAACAACCGTACTGCTACTGCATTTACAAAGCACCGTGACGTCGAAATCCGTGCCGCCCGCGGCAACAAGCTGACCGCCAAGAGCTGGCTGACCGAAGCGCCGCTGCGCATGCTGATGAACAACCTCGACCCGGAAGTCGCCGAGAACCCGAAAGAGCTGGTGGTTTATGGCGGTATCGGTCGCGCCGCCCGTAACTGGGAGTGCTACGACAAGATCGTCGAGAGCCTGACCAACCTGAATGACGACGAGACCCTGCTGGTGCAATCCGGCAAGCCGGTCGGCGTGTTCAAGACCCACAGCAACGCCCCGCGCGTCCTGATCGCCAACTCCAACCTCGTACCGCACTGGGCGAGCTGGGAGCACTTCAACGAACTCGACGCCAAAGGCCTGGCCATGTACGGCCAGATGACTGCCGGCAGCTGGATCTACATCGGCAGCCAGGGCATCGTTCAAGGCACCTACGAAACCTTCGTTGAGGCCGGTCGTCAGCACTACAACGACAACCTCACCGGCAAGTGGGTCCTGACCGCGGGTCTGGGCGGCATGGGTGGCGCTCAGCCTCTGGCGGCAACCCTGGCCGGCGCCTGCTCGCTGAACATCGAATGCCAGCAGGCCAGCATCGATTTCCGTCTGAAAAGCCGCTACGTCGACGAGCAAGCTACTGACCTCGATGACGCGCTGGCGCGCATCGCCAAATACACCAAAGAAGGCAAAGCGATCTCCATCGCCCTGCTGGGCAACGCGGCGGAAATCCTGCCGGAACTGGTCAAGCGCGGCGTGCGCCCGGACATGGTCACCGACCAGACCAGCGCCCACGATCCACTCAACGGCTACCTGCCGGCCGGCTGGACCTGGGACGAATACCGCGCCCGCGCCAAGACCGAACCGGCCGCTGTGATCAAAGCGGCCAAGCAGTCGATGGCTGTGCACGTCAAAGCGATGCTGGAATTCCAGAAACAAGGCATTCCGACCTTCGACTACGGCAACAACATCCGTCAGATGGCGCAGGAAGAGGGCGTCGAGAACGCATTCGACTTCCCGGGTTTCGTGCCGGCTTACATCCGTCCGCTGTTCTGCCGTGGCATCGGCCCGTTCCGCTGGGCGGCGCTGTCGGGTGATCCGCAAGACATCTACAAAACCGACGCCAAGGTCAAAGAGCTGATCCCGGACGACGCCCACCTGCACAACTGGCTGGACATGGCCCGCGAGCGCATCAGCTTCCAGGGTCTGCCGGCACGTATCTGCTGGGTTGGCCTGGGCCTGCGCGCCAAGCTCGGTCTGGCCTTCAACGAAATGGTTCGCAGCGGTGAGCTGTCCGCGCCAATCGTGATCGGTCGCGACCACCTCGACTCCGGTTCGGTCGCCAGCCCGAACCGCGAAACCGAATCGATGCAGGACGGTTCCGACGCTGTGTCCGACTGGCCATTGCTCAACGCTCTGCTCAACACCGCGAGCGGCGCGACCTGGGTTTCCCTGCACCACGGCGGCGGCGTCGGCATGGGTTTCTCGCAGCACTCGGGCATGGTGATTGTCTGCGACGGCACCGACGAAGCGGCCGAGCGAATCGCCCGCGTACTGCATAACGACCCGGCCACCGGTGTCATGCGTCACGCCGACGCCGGTTACCAGATCGCCATCGATTGCGCGAAGGAGCAGGGCCTGAACCTGCCGATGATTACCGGTAAATAAACGCAAAACCCTGTAGGAGCTGCCGCAGGCTGCGATCTTTTGAGGTTGGTTTTTCAAGATCAAAAGATCGCAGCCTGCGGCAGCTCCTACAGGGAATCTAACAATCCACAGAGGTTGAATCATGGCTGTTGACACCGATCGTGCAGGCAACAAACCGTTGATCGAAAGGCGTTCGATCGACTACATCCCGGAAGTGGAAAGACACGGTCGTCTGTTCAGCCAGTTCACCCTGTGGATGGGTGCCAATCTGCAGATCACCGCGATTGTCACCGGGGCCCTGGCCGTGGTGCTGGGCGGTGATGTGTTCTGGTCGTTGATCGGTCTGCTGATCGGTCAACTGCTCGGCGGTGGCGTCATGGCACTGCATGCTGCGCAAGGACCCAAACTGGGCTTGCCGCAAATGATCTCCAGCCGCGTGCAGTTCGGTGTGTATGGCGCGGCCATCCCGATCGTGCTGGTGTGTTTGATGTACCTGGGTTTTACCGCCACCGGAACCGTGCTTTCCGGTCAGGCGCTGGGCCAGTTGTTTGGTGTCAGCGACAGCGCCGGCATCCTGATTTTCGCCAGTGTCATCGTCTTGGTCACGGTGCTCGGTTATCGAGTGATCCACTGGATTGGTCGTGTCGCCAGCGTCATCGGCGTGATCGCTTTTGTTTTCCTGTTCTGGCGTCTGATGAATCAGACCGACGTCGGCGCACTCCTGCAAATCCGCCACTTCAGCTGGAGCAGTTTCCTGCTGGCGGTGTCGCTCGCCGCTTCCTGGCAGATCGCTTTCGGCCCATACGTGGCTGACTATTCGCGCTACCTGCCGAGCAGCACTTCCTCGGTGAAAACCTTTTTCGCCGCGGGTGCCGGGTCGGTGATTGGCGCCCAAGTGGCGATGATCCTCGGCGTATTCGCTGCGGCTTCGGCGAACGGCCAATTCGCCGGTCATGAAGTGGCTTACATCGTAGGTCTGGGCGGTACCGGTGCCACCGCTGCGCTGCTGTACTTCAGCATCGCCTTCGGCAAAGTGACCATTTCCACGCTGAACTCCTACGGCAGCTTCATGTGCATCGCGACCATCATCAGCGGTTTCCGTGGTCACCTGAAGGTGTCCCGCCTGCAGCGTCTTGTGTTCGTGCTGTTCATCGTCGGTGCGGCAACCCTGATCGCATTGCTTGGTCAGCATTCGTTTCTGGGGGCGTTCAAGTCTTTCATCCTGTTCCTGCTCGCCTTCTTCACGCCATGGAGCGCGATCAACCTGGTGGACTACTACTGCATCACCCGTGAGCGCTATGACGTGCCGGCGCTGGCCGATCCAAATGGTCGCTATGGCCGCTGGAACATCCTCGGTATCAGCGTTTATGTGTTCGGCGTGCTGGTGCAGCTGCCGTTTATTTCCACCAAGTTCTACACAGGTCCCTTGGTGGCGGCGCTGGGTGATGTGGATATCTCCTGGATCATCGGGCTGGTGGTGCCCGCCGCCGTGTATTACGTCTGTGCGAAAAAATGGCACAGCGCCGTACCTGATCATCTGATTCTGCCGACCGAGCGGGACAGCGATGCACAACCTGAAAAAAGCGGGGCCAGCCGTGTTGCGGCGCAGGCCTGATTGGACGTGGACAGGGCTGGATGCCTCTTGACTGCCGTAAGCCCAATTCATGATTAGGAGCGTCACGACAATGAAATCGAACAAGACCCTGCTGACCACTCTGCTTTCCATGGGCCTGCTCGCCAGTGCCGGTGCCACCCAAGCGGCCGGTTGGTGCGAGTCAGGCAAACCGGTGAAGTTCGCCGGCCTGAACTGGGAAAGCGGCATGCTGCTGACCGACGTCATGCAAGTGGTGCTGGAGAAAGGCTACGACTGCAAGACCGACAGTCTGCCGGGCAACTCCATCACCATGGAAAACGCCCTAAGCAGCAACGACATCCAAGTGTTCGCCGAAGAGTGGGTCGGCCGCAGCGAAGTCTGGAACAAGGCCGAGAAGGCCGGCAAGGTCGTCGGTGTCGGCGCACCTGTTGTGGGCGCTATCGAAGGCTGGTACGTGCCGCGTTATGTGATCGAAGGCGACGCCAAGCGCAAGCTTGAACCGAAAGCACCAGACCTGAAAAACATCGCTGACCTGGCCAAGTATTCCGCCGTGTTCAAAGACGCTGAAGAACCTGCCAAGGGCCGCTTTTACAACTGCCCGGCCGGCTGGACCTGCGAGCTGGACAACAGCGAAATGCTGAAAAGCTACGGCCTGGAAAACAGCTACACCAACTTCCGCCCAGGCACTGGCCCGGCGCTGGATGCGGCGGTGCTGTCGAGCTACAAACGTGGCGAGCCGATTCTCTTCTACTACTGGTCGCCGACCCCGCTGATGGGCCAGGTCGATCTGGTCAAACTGGAAGAAAAACCGGGCGTCGACAAGGCCGTGACGATCAAGGTCGGCCTGTCCAGGACCTTCCACGAGCAGGCTCCAGAGCTGGTGGCCGTGCTGGAAAAGGTCAACCTGCCGATCGATCTGCTGAACCAGAATCTGGGACGCATGGCGAAGGAACGTATCGAGTCGCCAAAACTGGCGAAAATCTTCCTCAAGGAACATCCTGAAGTCTGGCACGCGTGGGTCAGTGAAGACGCCGCCAAGAAAATCGACGCGGCGCTGTAGGTCGATACCTCCCGGCCAACCGTGAGGCTGGCCGGGAGATATGCCGTCATCGCTTGATTGAGATTTCTGATTGAGAGCCGCTTATGTTTCCCGAAAGCTTTACCTTTTCCATCGCCGACTGGGTCAACGGTTGGGTCGATTCGCTGGTCACCAACTATGGTGATGTGTTCCGCCAGATCTCGGACACCCTGCTGTGGGCCATCGTCAATCTCGAAGGCCTGCTGCGTGCAGCGCCTTGGTGGCTGATGCTGGCGATCGTCGGTGTCGTCGCCTGGCATGCAACGCGCAAAGTCGTGACCACGGCGGTGATCGTCGGTCTGTTGTTTCTCGTAGGCGCTGTCGGCCTGTGGGACAAACTCATGCAGACGCTGGCGCTGATGATGGTGGCGACGATCATTTCGGTGCTGATCGGCATTCCGCTGGGGATTCTCTCGGCGCGCAGCAATCGCCTGCGTTCGGTACTGATGCCGCTGCTCGACATCATGCAGACCATGCCGAGTTTCGTGTACCTGATCCCGGTGCTGATGCTGTTCGGTCTGGGCAAGGTCCCGGCGATTTTCGCCACCGTGATCTACGCCGCGCCACCGCTGATTCGCCTGACCGATCTGGGCATTCGCCAGGTCGACGGCGAAGTCATGGAAGCGATCAATGCGTTCGGCGCCAACCGCTGGCAGCAACTGTTCGGCGTACAGCTGCCGCTGGCCCTGCCAAGCATCATGGCCGGTATCAACCAGACCACCATGATGGCCCTGTCGATGGTGGTGATCGCCTCGATGATCGGCGCCCGTGGCCTGGGTGAAGACGTGCTGGTGGGGATTCAGACCCTCAACGTCGGACGCGGGCTTGAGGCCGGTCTGGCGATCGTGATTCTCGCAGTGGTCATCGACCGCATTACTCAGGCGTACGGTCGGCCACGGCATGAGGTGAGCAAATGAGCAACGCAACCGTGAGCAAGATCGAAGTCAAAAACGTCTTCAAGATTTTCGGCAATCGCGCCAAGGACGCCTTGGCCATGGTTGGCCAAGGCAAGACCAAGGATCAGGTGCTGAACGAAACCGGCTGCGTGGTCGGAGTCAACGACCTGTCGCTGAGCATCGGCACTGGCGAGATTTTCGTGATCATGGGCCTGTCCGGCTCCGGCAAATCGACGCTGGTGCGCCACTTCAATCGCCTGATCGATCCGACCAGTGGCGCGATCCTGGTGGACGGCGTGGACATCCTGCAATACGACATGCAAGCCCTGCGCGAATTTCGCCGGCACAAGATCAGCATGGTCTTCCAGAGCTTCGGCCTGCTGCCGCACAAGAGCGTGCTCGACAACGTCGCCTACGGCCTGAAAGTGCGCGGCGAGAGCAAGCAACTGTGCGCCGAGCGGGCGCAGCACTGGATCAACACCGTGGGCCTCAAAGGCTACGAAAACAAATACCCGCACCAGCTCTCCGGTGGCATGCGTCAGCGTGTGGGCCTGGCCCGCGCCTTGGCGGCGGATACCGACATCATCCTGATGGACGAAGCGTTCAGCGCGCTGGATCCGCTGATCCGCGCCGAGATGCAGGACCAGTTGCTGGAGCTGCAAAAGACCCTGCACAAGACCATCGTCTTCATCACCCACGACCTCGACGAGGCGGTGCGTATCGGCAATCGCATTGCGATCCTCAAGGACGGCAAGCTGATTCAGGTCGGTACGCCGCGTGAGATCCTGCATTCTCCGGCGGATGAATATGTTGACCGGTTCGTGCAGCGGCGGGCTGCGGTGGTCTGATCTGGGTTTTGCAGTGCAATGACTGGCCTCATCGCTGGCAAGCCAGCTCCCACAGGGAATGTGTGAACCCTGAGGACTCTGTAGGGGCTGGCAGACCCAGGTCTTACAAAGATTGTGTGAACACTGGGGGCTCTGTGGGGGCTGGCAGACCCAGGTCTTACAAAGATTGTGTGAACACCGGGGGCTCTGTGGGGGCTGGCAGGCCCAGGTCTTACAAAGATTGTGTGAACACTGGGGGCTCTGTGGGGGCTGGCAGACCCAGGTCTTACAAAGATTGTGTGAACACAGGGGGCTCTGTGGGGGCTGGCAGGCCCAGTTCCTACAGAGATTGTGTGAACACTGGAGATCCTGTGGGAGCTGGCTTGCCAGCGATAGGGCCAGTGAAGCTGCATCAATATTACGGTTGAGGTTAAAGATGTCCCAGGCTGAAAAAGTCGTGATCACCGGCGCCCAACTGCGCTGGCAAGACGTAGTCGCCGTCGCCCGTCACGGCGCGCCGCTCGAGCTGTCGAGCGACACGTGGGCGCGCATTGAAAACGCGCAAGGCATCGTCCAGCGCATTGTTGCCAGCGGCGAGCGTGCTTATGGCGTCAACACCGGCCTGGGCGGGCTCTCCAATGTCTCGCTGAAAGACGAACAGCTCAGCCATTTGTCACGCAATACTTTGCTCAGCCATGCCTGCGGCGTCGGTCCGGTACTCGCTGACGAACAAACCCGCGCGATCATCTGTGCCGCGATCCACAACTACAGCCACGGCAAGTCCGGCATCCATCGCCGGGTGGTCGAAGCGCTGCTGGCGTTGCTCAATCGCGGCATCACGCCGCAGGTGCCGTCGCAAGGCTCGGTGGGTTATCTGACCCACATGGCGCACATCGGCATTGCGCTGCTAGGCGTCGGCAGCGTCAGCTATCGCGGGCAAATCACCTCTGCTCAACAAGCGCTGGCCGAAGAGGGCCTGCAACCGGTGCAGCTCGGTGCGAAGGACGGTTTGTGTCTGGTCAACGGCACGCCGTGCATGACCGGCCTCAGCTGCCTGGCCATCGCCGACGCCACGCGCCTGCTGCAATGGGCCGACGTGATCGGCGCCATGAGTTTCGAAGCGCAGCGCGGGCAAATCGCCGCGTTCGATGCCGAGATCATCGCGCTGAAACCGCATCCGGGGATGCAGCAGGTTGGCGTCAATCTGCGTGCATTGCTCGACGGCAGTGAAGTGATCGCATCGAGCAAAGGCATTCGCACGCAGGACGCGCTGAGCATCCGTTCGATTCCGCAGGTGCACGGCGCCGCGCGCGATCAACTGGAGCATGCGATCAAACAGATCGAAAGCGAACTCAATGGCTGCACCGATAACCCGCTGCTGCTGGGCACACCCGACGAATTCCGCGTCATGTCGCAAGCCAACCCGCACGGTCAGTCGGTGGCAATGGCGGCAGATTTGCTGGCGATTGCCATGGCGGAAATCGGCTCGATTGCCGAGCGTCGTCTTGATCGCTTGGTGAATCCGCACGTCAGCGGTCTGCCGGCATTTCTGGTGGCCAATCCGGGGGTTAACTCCGGGATGATGATCGTGCAATACGTCGCCGCGTCGCTGTGTGCGGAAAACCGCCAATTGGCGCAACCGGCGGTGCTCGACAACTACATCACTTCAGGTTTGCAGGAAGACCACTTGAGCATGGGCACCAACGCCGCGCTCAAACTGCATCGCGCCCTGGAAAACTGCACGCAGATCCTCGCCATCGAATATCTGCTGGCGGCACAGGCGTTTGAATTCCTCAAGGAACAACGTTTCGGCGCGGGCACCGATGTTGCGTGGCGACTGCTGCGCGAAAAGGTCCCGGCTTATGATCAGGATCGTTGGCTGGCGCCGGATATCGCCGCCGCCGCGAGTGTTTTGAAAGACTCGAACTTGCTGCACCGCGTTTTACCGAATCTGCACTGAAAATCTATCTACGCCAGCGTACCAAGGCGCGGCTCCCCAAAAGGGCAGACGCGACGGACAACGGACATCTCCGGAGCGTCTGGCGAGTTAACAATAAACTCTCAAAAGGAGCACAAAATGACTGCGCTGAACCTGATTCCCGGCCAACTGAGCCTGGCCCAACTGCGTGACGTGTATCAGAACCCGGTCAAGCTGACCCTCGACGACAGCGCCTCGCAACAGATTGAAGCCAGCGTCGCCTGCGTCGAGCAGATCCTCGCCGAAAATCGTACCGCCTACGGCATCAACACCGGTTTCGGCCTGCTGGCCTCGACCCGCATCGCCAGCGAAGATCTGGAAAACCTCCAGCGCTCGCTGGTGTTGTCCCACGCTGCCGGCGTCGGCGCGCCGATCAGCGATGCGCTGGTGCGGCTGGTGATGGTGCTCAAGGTCAACAGCCTCAGCCGTGGTTTTTCTGGCATCCGTCGCGTTGTGATCGATGCGCTCATTGCACTGATCAATGCCGAGGTCTATCCGCACATTCCGTTGAAAGGTTCGGTCGGTGCTTCCGGCGATCTGGCTCCATTGGCGCACATGTCGCTGGTGCTGCTTGGCGAAGGCAAGGCGCGTTACAAGGGCGAGTGGATGGAAGCGACCGAAGCGCTGAAAGTCGCCGGCCTGACGCCGCTGACGCTGGCGGCGAAGGAAGGTCTGGCGCTGCTCAACGGCACTCAGGTTTCTACTGCTTTTGCGTTGCGTGGTCTGTTTGAAGGTGAGGATTTGTTTGCGGGCGCCATCGCGCTGGGCGGTCTGACGGTCGAAGCGGTGCTCGGTTCGCGCTCGCCGTTCGATGCGCGCATCCACGCGGCGCGCGGGCAGAAAGGCCAGATCGATGCGGCCGCTGCTTACCGCGATTTGCTGGGTGAGCGCAGCGAAGTTTCCGACTCGCACCAGAACTGCGACAAGGTCCAGGATCCGTACTCCCTGCGCTGCCAGCCGCAAGTCATGGGCGCCTGCCTGACCCAGTTCCGCCAGGCTGCTGAAGTGCTGGCGGTTGAAGCCAACGCCGTCTCCGATAATCCGCTGGTGTTTGCCGCTGAAGGCGATGTGATTTCCGGCGGTAACTTCCACGCCGAACCAGTGGCCATGGCCGCTGACAACATGGCGCTGGCGATCGCTGAAATCGGCTCGCTGAGCGAACGCCGCATCTCGCTGATGATGGACAAGCACATGTCGCAACTGCCGCCGTTTCTCGTGGCCAATGGGGGCGTGAACTCCGGTTTCATGATTGCTCAGGTGACGGCTGCCGCGCTGGCCAGTGAGAACAAGGCGTTGTCCCACCCGCATTCGGTGGACAGCCTGCCAACTTCAGCCAACCAGGAAGACCACGTTTCAATGGCTCCAGCGGCCGGCAAGCGTCTGTGGGAAATGGCCGAGAACACCCGCGGGATTCTCGCCGTGGAATGGTTGGCGGCGGTGCAGGGGCTGGATCTGCGCAATGGCCTGAAGACCTCGGCGAAGCTGGAGCAGGCTCGGGCCATTCTGCGCAAGGAAGTGCCGTTTTATGAGAAGGACCGGTTCTTTGCACCGGACATCAATGCGGCGACTGAGCTGCTGGCTTCGCGGTGTTTGAACGAGCTGGTTCCGGCGAAATTGCTGCCTAGCCTTTGATGACCTCTTCGCGAGCAGGCTCGCTCCCACAGTCGGAATGCGTCCCCCTGTGGGAGCGAGCCTGCTCGCGAAATCGATTTTGAATACTGTGGAGACTAAGGGATGAAAACCCTCTGGCAACACTGCCACGTCGCAACCATGGCGCAGGGCGTCTACTCGATCATTGAGGATGCCGCCATCGTGACGTCCGGTGCGCTCATCGAGTGGATCGGCCCGCGCAATCAATTGCCGTCCGGCGAATACCCGGCGGTCTGCGACCTGCACGGCGCGTGGGTCACCCCCGGCCTGATCGACTGCCACACCCACACGGTGTTCGGTGGCAATCGCAGCGACGAATTCGAGAAACGTCTGCAAGGCGTCAGCTACGCGGAAATCGCCGCGGCCGGCGGCGGCATCGCCAGCACCGTGCGCGCGACTCGCGAAGCTACTGAAGATGAACTGTTCGCCAGCGCCGCCAAACGCCTGAAAAGCCTGATGCGCGACGGCGTGACCACGGTAGAGATGAAGTCCGGCTATGGTCTCGATCTGGCCAACGAACGCAAGATCCTGCGGGTCATCCGTCGTCTGGCAAAAGAGCTGCCGATCAGCGTGCGCAGCACTTGCCTGGCCGCTCACGCGTTGCCGCCGGAGTACAAGGATCGCGCCGACGATTACATCGATCACATCTGCACCGACATGCTGCCTGCGCTGGCCGCCGAAGGTCTGGTCGATGCGGTGGACGCGTTCTGCGAATACCTGGCGTTCTCGCCGGAGCAGGTCGAGCGCGTTTTCATCGCCGCGCAAACACTCGGCCTGCCGGTGAAGTTGCACGCCGAGCAATTGTCGTCGCTGCACGGCTCCAGCCTCGCCGCGCGTTATAAGGCGTTGTCCGCCGATCACCTGGAGTTCATGGACGAAGCCGATGCCATCGCCATGGCCGCGTCCGACACCGTCGCGGTGTTGCTGCCGGGCGCGTTCTACTTCCTGCGCGAAACCCAGTTGCCGCCGATGGACGCCTTGCGCAAACACAAGGTGAAAATCGCCATCGCCAGCGACCTCAATCCGGGCACCTCGCCTGCGTTGTCGCTGCGTTTGATGTTGAACATGGCCTGCACCTGTTTCCGCATGACCCCGGAAGAGGCTTTGGCTGGCGCGACTATTCATGCTGCGCAAGCGCTGGGCATGGCCGACACACATGGTTCGCTGGAAGTTGGCAAGGTCGCGGATTTCGTCGCCTGGCAGATCGATCGCCCGGCGGATCTGGCGTATTGGCTCGGTGGCGATCTGGACAAACGCGTCGTGCGTCACGGCGTTGAATCAAGTCTGTAGGAGAGCGGTTGTGGATAAGGTTCTGAATTTCAAACAAGGTCGCGTGCCGCTGCTGATCAGCATGCCCCATGCCGGGTTACGTCTGACCCCGGTGGTCGAGGCCGGCCTGATCGGCGACGCGAAAAGTCTGCCGGACACTGACTGGCATATTCCGCAACTGTACGACTTTGCCGAAGCGCTGGGCGCCAGTACTCTGGCGGCCGAGTACTCGCGCTTCGTCATCGACCTGAACCGGCCGTCCGACGACAAACCGTTGTATGCCGGGGCGACCACCGGCCTGTATCCGGCAACGCTGTTTGATGGCATCCCGTTGTTCAAGGAAGGGCTGGAGCCGTCGAAAGAAGAGCGCGCGACGTATCTGGAGCAAATCTGGACGCCGTATCACCGCACTTTGCAGCAAGAGCTGGCACGGCTGAAGGCCGAGTTCGGCTATGCGCTGCTGTTTGATGCGCACTCGATTCGCTCGATCATCCCGCACCTGTTCGACGGCAAGCTGCCGGACTTCAACCTTGGCACCTTCAACGGCGCCAGTTGCGATCCGCAGCTGGCGACTGAACTGGAGGCGATCTGCGCGCGCCACAGCGACTACAGCCATGTGCTGAACGGGCGCTTCAAGGGCGGCCACATCACCCGTCATTACGGCAACCCGGCCGAGAATATTCACGCGGTGCAACTGGAACTGGGGCAGTGCACCTATATGGAAGAATTCGAACCGTTCCGCTACCGCGCCGATCTGGCCGAGCCGACGCAGGTGGTGCTCAAGGAATTGCTGCAGGGCTTGCTGAAGTGGGGCGAATCCCGCTACCGCACGTAACCCCACAAATTCTCTGTGGGAGCGAGCCTGCTCGCGAAGGCGTCCGGTCAGGCAACATCTATGTTGCATGACCCACCACTTTCGCGAGCAGGCTCGCTCCCACAGGTTTTATGTGCGGCTCAAAACCGCTTTGGTTTATGGCTGACAGACGGCGACAGCGCACAGGCATGCTCATTGACGTAAATCGGGTTTATGATGCCAAACGGCAGAATAATAGAAGTCCCCCCAGGGATGACCTCGACCCCTTACGGAGCGCGCAATGCAGACTTTGTTTCCGCAGATCAAACCTCACGCCCGGCACGATCTGGCTGTCGATGACACCCATACGCTGTACGTCGACGAAAGCGGCTCACCGGAAGGCTTGCCGGTCGTGTTCATCCATGGTGGCCCGGGCGCCGGTTGCGACGCCCAGAGCCGTCGCTATTTTGATCCGAATCTTTACCGCATTGTCACCTTCGACCAGCGTGGCTGCGGACGCTCGACCCCGCACGCCAGCCTCGAAAACAACACCACCTGGGATCTGGTCGCCGATCTTGAGCGCATCCGCAAGCACCTGGGCATCGACAAATGGGTGCTGTTCGGCGGTTCGTGGGGTTCGACCCTGGCGCTGGCCTACGCGCAAACCCATCCGGAGCGTGTTCACGGTCTGATCCTGCGTGGGATCTTTCTTTGCCGTCCGCAGGAAATCGAGTGGTTCTATCAGGCCGGCGCCAGCCGCCTGTTCCCCGATTACTGGCAGGACTACATCGCGCCTATCCCACTGGACGAGCGCGATGACTTGCTCAGTGCCTTCCACAAACGCCTGACCGGTAACGACCAGATCGCCCAGATGCATGCAGCCAAGGCCTGGTCGACCTGGGAAGGGCGCACCGCGACGCTGCGGCCGAATCCACTGGTAGTCGATCGCTTCTCCGAGCCGCAGCGTGCGCTGTCGATTGCGCGGATCGAATGCCACTACTTCACCAATAATGCTTTCCTTGAACCGAACCAGTTGATTCGTGACATGGGCAAGATTGCTCATCTGCCGGGCGTGATCATCCACGGTCGCTACGACGTGATCTGCCCGCTCGACAACGCCTGGGAATTGCACCAAGCCTGGCCAAACAGCGAATTGCAGGTGATCCGCGACGCCGGCCACGCAGCATCCGAACCGGGTATTACTGATGCACTGGTGCGCGCGGCGGGCAATATGGCGCGTCGTCTGCTCGATCTGCCGCCCGAAGAAGCATGAAGGGGCTTTTACAGCGCGTGCGGGGTGCGCGCGTGGAAGTGGCGGGCGAAGTGGTTGGCGCGGTCGATCAGGGTTTGCTGGTGCTGGTAGCGGTAGAACCCGACGACACGCGTGCCAGCGCCGACAAACTTCTGCATAAGCTGCTTAACTATCGGGTATTCAGCGACGACGAGGGCAAGATGAATTTGTCTCTCGCCGATATCGGCGGTGGGTTGCTGCTGGTCTCTCAGTTCACCCTGGCTGCCGATACCAAAAGCGGGTTGCGCCCGGGCTTCTCGACCGCGGCGCCTCCGGCGTTGGGCGAGGAATTATTCGACTATCTATTAGGCAAAGCGAAACAGGTGCATGGCACTGTGGCATCAGGTAGATTCGGCGCGGATATGCAGGTGCATTTGGTCAACGACGGCCCTGTTACCTTTTTGTTACAAACCTGACAACACTTGAAACGCCTTTTTAGGAGATTTCGACGTTTTTAGGGCGTTTTGGCGATAAATACTTTGTTACCCCTGATGCGTTGTCATGCGGGCTACTAGATAATCGCGCGCTACGGTGATCAGCGTTCGTTGGTCCATTTTCACTTAGGTAGAGACTTGTCTGGATCCGATTGGGGAATCATTTTGCCCCAGCGGAGTCGGAACAATGCTCGCCAACCTGGCATATAGATAGCTGGCCGTTGGTTTTTTGATCTGTTTTCGGCGAGGGTTGCTCGTGATTGTTAGTCCCTGTAATGCAGCAAAAATGTCTGCCAAACGCATGCGAAGTGCCCTGGTAGCGGGTTCGGCGCTCCTGTGCCTGCTCAGCGCCGGTCAGCTTTGGGCGTTCAATCTTGACGATGTGTCGGCCAAGGCCAAAGAGCTGGCCGGGCAGAAGTTCGAAGCCCCGCGCAGCAACCTGCCGAATGAATTCCGCGATATGAAGTTCGCGGACTATCAGAAAATCCGCTTCCTCACCGAAAAGGCTGAGTGGGCTGATAAGAAGACGCCGTTCAAGCTCTCCTTCTATCACCAGGGTATGCACTTCGATACACCGGTGAAAATCAACGAAATTACTGCCAACAGCGTCGATGAGATCAAATACGATCCGACTCGCTTCGATTTCGGCGACCTGAAGTTTGATCCAAAAGCCACCGAGCAACTGGGTTATGCAGGTTTCCGTGTGCTGTACCCGATCAACAAGGCCGACAAGCAAGACGAAATCATGACCATGCTCGGCGCGAGCTACTTCCGCGTCGTCGGCAAGGGTCACACCTATGGTCTGTCGGCCCGCGGCCTGGCGATCGATACCGCGTTGCCGTCGGGTGAAGAATTCCCGCGTTTTCGCGAGTTCTGGATTCAGCAGCCGAAACCGGGCGACAAGCATCTGGTGATCTTCGCCCTGCTTGATTCGCCGCGCGCTACCGGTGCCTACCGTCTGATCCTGCGCCCTGGCAGCGACACCATTGTCGACGTCAAAGCGCAGATGTTCCTGCGTGACAAGGTTGGCAAACTGGGCATCGCACCGCTGACCAGCATGTTCCTGTTCGGCGCCAACCAGCCGTCGAAAGTACTCAACTACCGTCGTGAACTGCACGACTCCAGCGGTCTGTCGATCCATGCCGGCAACGGCGAGTGGATCTGGCGTCCGCTGAACAACCCGAAACACCTGGCCGTGAGCAACTTCAGCGTCGAAAACCTGCGTGGTTTTGGCTTGCTGCAACGTGGCCGTGACTTCAGCCATTACGAAGACCTCGACGACCGCTACGACAAGCGCCCAAGCGCCTGGATCGAGCCGAAGGGCGACTGGGGCAAAGGCACCGTCGATCTGGTCGAGATTCCAACCGCCGACGAAACCAACGACAACATCGTTGCGTTCTGGAGCCCGGAAAAACTGCCGGAGCCAGGTCAGCCACTCGACTTCGCCTATCGCATGCACTGGACCATGGACGAAGCGTCGATTCATGCGCCGGACAGCGCCTGGGTTGCGCAGACTCTGCGTTCCACCGGTGACGTCAAGCAATCGAACCTGATCCGTCAGCCGGATGGCAGCGTTGCCTATCTGGTCGACTTCGAAGGTCCATCGCTGGCGGCTCTGGCCCCGGATGCGGACGTTCGCAGCCAGGTCAGCGTTGGCGACAATGCCGAACTGGTCGAGAACAACGTGCGCTACAACCCTGAAACCAAGGGCTGGCGTTTGACCCTGCGCATGAAGATCAAGGACGCGAGCAAGGCGACCGAGATGCGTGCCGCTCTGGTGCAGCCAATCGTTACGGCGGATCTGGCCAAGTCTTCGGTACCGGCGTCCAACTCGTCCGTTGCCAAGGCCGACAAGGTTGCCGCCAAGCAACAAGAGAAACTCGACAAGGAAGCCAAGGCAGCCGAGGCCAAACTGGCTGACGCCAAGCCAGCCGCAGATGCCAAGGACAAGGCCAACAAAGACGCCAAGCAGCCAGTCGCTGCGGACGCGGCCACAGCCACACCGGAATCGGCACCGACTGAAGAAGTCCTGACCGAGACCTGGAGCTATCAGTTGCCTGCCGATGAGTAACTCTCAAGTACAGCCAGAGACTCTGTCCGAGTACCTGGCGCATCTGCCGATGACCGACGAGCAGCGCGCGGAACTCGCGGGCTGCCAGTCGTTCAGCGAGTTGCATGAACGCCTGTCGTCCTCGACGTTCGACGCCCCTGCCGAAGCCGCCCAGGCTTCGGTGGGCAAGCGCCTGACACTGAGCACCGCTGAAGAGCTTGAAGAAGCGGAAATGCTGGTGCTCGACGCCAGCGGTCGGGTCAGCCTCAAGGCAACGCCACCGATCCGTCGGACCAAAGTCGTGCCGGAGCCGTGGCGCACCAATATTCTGGTGCGCGGCTGGCGCCGCATGACTGGCCGCACCAACCCGCCGCAACCGCCCAAGGACGAGAACGTCCTGCCGGCGGCGCGCTGGCGCACAGTCGGTTCGATCCGTCGCTACATCTTGCTGGTGCTGATGCTCGGTCAGACCATCGTCGCCGGCTGGTACATGAAAGGCATCATGCCGTACCAGGGCTGGTCGTTCGTTGATCTGGAAGAAGTCCTGCATCAGCCACTGCTGCAAACCGCCACGCAAGTGCTGCCGTATGCGCTGCAAACCAGCATCCTGATTCTGTTCGGGATTCTGTTCTGCTGGGTTTCGGCCGGTTTCTGGACCGCGCTGATGGGCTTCCTCGAGTTGCTCACCGGTCACGATAAATACCGCATCTCCGGTAAAAGTGCTGGCAACGAGCCGATTGCCAAAGAAGCGCGTACCGCACTGGTGATGCCGATCTGCAACGAAGACGTGCCGCGTGTATTCGCCGGTCTGCGTGCAACGTTCGAATCGGTCGCCGCTACCGGTGATCTGGATCGTTTCGATTTCTTCGTGCTCAGCGACAGTAACGACTCCGACATCTGCGTAGCCGAGCAGCAGGCCTGGCTGGACGTCTGCCGCGAAGCCAAGGGCTTCGGCAAGATCTTCTACCGCCGCCGTCGTCGTCGCGTGAAACGCAAGAGCGGCAACCTTGACGACTTCTGCCGTCGTTGGGGCGGTGACTATAAGTACATGGTCGTCCTCGACGCCGACTCGGTCATGAGCGGCGAGTGCCTGACCAGTCTGGTGCGCTTGATGGAAGCCACGCCGGACGCCGGGATCATCCAGACCGCGCCGCGTGCGTCGGGGATGGACACTCTGTATGCGCGCATGCAGCAGTTCGCGACCCGCGTGTACGGCCCGCTGTTTACTGCCGGTCTGCACTTCTGGCAGTTGGGTGAATCCCACTACTGGGGTCACAACGCGATCATCCGCATGAAGCCGTTTATCGACCACTGCGCCCTGGCGCCGTTGCCCGGTAAAGGGGCGTTCTCCGGTGCGATCCTGTCTCACGACTTTGTTGAAGCTGCGCTGATGCGTCGTGCCGGTTGGGGCGTGTGGATTGCCTACGACCTGCCGGGCAGTTACGAAGAGTTACCGCCCAACCTGCTCGACGAACTCAAGCGTGACCGTCGCTGGTGCCACGGCAACCTGATGAACTTCCGTCTGTTCCTGGTAAAAGGCATGCACCCGGTACACCGTGCGGTATTCCTGACGGGCGTGATGTCGTACCTGTCGGCGCCGTTGTGGTTCTTCTTCCTGGTGTTGTCGACTGCGCTACTGGCGGTGAACACCTTGATGGAGCCGCAGTATTTCCTTGAACCGCGTCAGCTCTATCCACTGTGGCCACAATGGCACCCGGAGAAGGCGATCGCGCTGTTCTCGACAACCATCGTGCTGCTGTTCCTGCCGAAACTGTTGAGCATCATCCTGATCTGGGCCAAGGGCGCGAAAGAGTTCGGTGGCAAGTTCAAGGTGACGCTGTCGATGCTGCTGGAGATGTTGTTCTCCATGCTGCTGGCGCCGGTGCGGATGATTTTCCACACCCGTTTCGTCCTGGCCGCGTTCCTCGGCTGGGCCGCGACCTGGAACTCGCCGCAGCGTGACGACGACTCCACTCCATGGAGCGAGGCGGTCAAACGCCACGGTCCGCAGACCCTGTTGGGCTTCTTCTGGGCCTTGCTGGTGATCTGGCTGAACCCGAGCTTCCTCTGGTGGCTGGTGCCGATCGTGGGTTCGTTGATGCTGTCGATTCCGGTGTCGGTGATTTCCAGCCGTGTCGGTCTGGGCCTCAAATCCCGTGACGAGAGCCTGTTCCTCATCCCTGAGGAATACAATCCGCCACAGGCGCTGCTGGCCACCGATCAGTACACCCACGAAAATCGCTGGCACGCACTGAACGACGGCTTCGTCCGCGCGGTGGTCGATCCGCAGCAGAACGCTTTGGCGTGCTCGCTGGCGACCTCCCGTCACGGTCAGGCCGAGCCGATTGAATGGCTGCGTCAGGAGCGTGTGCGTCACGCGATCAAGGTCGGTCCTGCCGGGCTGAACAACCATGATCGCCTGCAACTGTTGAGCGATCCGGTGGCCTTGGCTCGCCTGCACGAGCAGGTCTGGGCCGAAGGTCACGCCGAGTGGCTGGACGCATGGCGGGCCTCGGTGAAAGCCGATCCGCATGCGCCGTTGCTGCCGCTGCGACCGGTGGCATTGCAGGCTCAGCCGGCTTGATGAAGAAACCCCGCTAATGTAGCGGGGTTTTTTTTGACTGCTGAAAAGCCCCTTACCCTAACTCTCTCCCGGGGTGAGCGTAGCCCTTGATTGTCAAACAAATCACCCATTAACCCTTGTGCAAAAGAACGAGTGCGTTAGCATCCGTCCCCGAATTGGCGCGCCCGGGCTTTTTTGCCCGTCACTGTTGGTTTTCGCGCCGCAAACGCAATGGTTTTGGGGACTTGAAGATGAAGAAGTATCTGTCGATGCTGCTGGTCGGCGTCACGGCACTGGTTGCAGTCAATGCGGCACACGCGGGCGCAATCGATGACGCGGTCAAGCGCGGCACCTTGAAAGTCGGCATGGATCCGACCTACATGCCGTTCGAGATGACCAACAAGCGCGGTGAAATCATCGGCTTCGAAGTCGATATCCTCAAAGCCATGACCAAGGCCATGGGCGTCAAACTGGAGCTGGTCTCCACCGGTTACGACGGCATCATCCCGGCGTTGATGACCGACAAGTTCGACATGATCGGCAGCGGCATGACCCTGACTCAGGAACGCAACCTGCGCCTGAACTTCAGCGAACCGTTCATCGTGGTTGGCCAGACCTTGCTGATCCGCAAGGAGCTGGAAGGCACCATCAAGTCCTATAAAGACCTGAACACTGCCGACTACCGCATCACCTCCAAGCTCGGCACCACCGGTGAGATGGTCGCCAAGAAGCTGATCTCCAAAGCCAAGTACCACGGCTACGACAACGAGCAGGAAGCTGTGCTCGATGTGGTCAACGGCAAGGCCGACGCCTTCATCTACGACGCGCCGTACAACGTCGTGGCGGTGACCAAGGTCGGTGCAGGCAAACTGGTGTTCCTCGACAAGCCGTTCACCTACGAGCCGCTGGCCTTCGGCCTGAAGAAGGGCGACTACGACAGCCTCAACTTCATCAACAACTTCCTGCACCAGATCCACGAAGACGGCACCTACGATCGCATCCATGACAAGTGGTTCAAGAGCACCGAGTGGCTCAAGGACATGGAATAAGCCCGGTCAGATAGACCGCGTCTCTCCAATCGCGGGCAAGCCCGCTCCCACAGGGTTCGCGTTGAACACAAAATTTGTGCTCACCCTGGCTCATTGTGGGAGCGGGCTTGCCCGCGATGGCGGACTCTCAAGCGACACAGAATTCGGAACCTGCAAATCCAATGAAACATAAAAAAGCCCAATGGCCCTGGCACGTCTTGACCGTGCTGGTGCTGATCGGTCTGGCGGGCGCGTTGTATTACGCCACGTCGCTGATGTCCTACGAATGGCGCTGGAACCGTGTGCCGCAGTACTTCGCCTATCAGGCGGAAGAAACCCAGCGCGCCACTGACATTTCCACCGTCACTGAACTGGTGCGCAAAGGCACCAGCGCTGAAGTCACCCTGCGCAACGATGCAGGCGACGAACAGCACCTGACCGTCGACGAGAACAGCCTGCAATTCGCTCAAGGCGACGATGTGGCTGAAGGCGACGTCGTGGGTGTTACTCGGCATTGGGCGGCAGGGCCGCTGTTATGGGGGCTGTGGACGACGCTTTGGCTGTCGGTGGTCTCCGGCGTTCTCGGTTTGCTGATCGGTCTGGTTACCGGGCTGTGCCGCTTGTCGAGCAACCCGACCCTGCGCGACCTGTCGAGCATCTACGTCGAACTGGTGCGCGGAACACCGCTGCTGGTACAGATTTTCATTTTCTACTTCTTCATCGGCACGGTGATGAACCTGTCCCGGGAATTTGCCGGGATCGCCGCGTTGTCGCTGTTCACAGGCGCGTACGTGGCCGAGATCATCCGTTCCGGCGTGCAGTCGATTGCCCGGGGCCAGAATGAAGCCGCGCGTTCGCTCGGCCTGAGTTCCGGTCAGTCGATGCGCCACGTCGTGCTGCCGCAAGCGTTCAAACGAGTGCTGCCGCCGCTGGCCGGGCAGTTCATCAGTCTGGTCAAGGACACCTCGCTGGTGTCGGTGATCGCCATCACCGAGCTGCTCAAAAGCGGCCGTGAAGTCATCACCACGTCGTTTTCGCCGTTCGAGATTCTGTTCTGTGTTGCCGGTCTGTACCTGTTGATCAACCTGCCGCTGTCGAAAATCGCCAGTCGGCTTGAGCGGAGGCTCGCGCAAAGTGATTGAAGTCCGCGATCTGGTAAAAGTCTTCGACACCCGTGGGCAAGTGGTGCGCGCGGTGGATAACGTCAGCACCTCGGTCGCCAAAGGCGAAGTGCTGGTAGTGATCGGCCCGTCCGGTTCCGGCAAGTCGACCTTCCTGCGTTGTCTCAATGGCCTGGAAGAGTTCGATTCCGGCTCGGTGAGCATCGACGGTCTGCAACTGGCCGATCCGAAAACCGACGTCAACGCCTACCGCCGCGAAGTCGGCATGGTGTTCCAGCATTTCAATCTGTTCCCGCACATGACCGTGCTGGAAAACCTCTGTCTGGCACAGAAAGTCGTGCGCAAGCGCGGCAAGAAAGAGCGCGAAGCCAAGGCTATGGCATTGCTGGAAAAGGTCGGCATCGCGCAAAAGGCCAACGAGTTTCCGTCACGTCTGTCCGGCGGTCAGCAGCAACGCGTGGCGATTGCCCGGGCGTTGGCGATGGAACCGAAGGTGATGTTGTTCGATGAGCCGACATCGGCCCTCGACCCGGAAATGGTCGGCGAAGTGCTGGATGTGATGAAGAACCTGGCCGTGGAAGGCATGACCATGGTGTGCGTCACCCACGAAATGGGTTTCGCCCGGGAAGTGGCGGGTCGGGTGCTGTTCTTCGATCACGGCAAGTTGCTGGAGGATGCCTCGCCAGCGGAGTTCTTTGATGCGCCGAAGGATCCGCGAGCTCAGGCTTTTCTACGCCAGGTCCTGTAACTTCGGCGTCCTCTCGGACGCCATCGCTGGCAAGCCAGCTTCCACAGTGAATCGGCTGAACACACACCTTGTGATCGACTACAAACCTGTGGGAGCTGGCTTGCCAGCGATAGCATCACCTCGGTCCTCAGCGAACCGAGGCAACTGAATCACCTCAAACCTTGAAACGACCCACCAGCGTCTGCAAGTGCGTCCCCAATCGCGCCAGCTCAACGCTGGAGGCGGCGGTTTCCTCACTCGCCGCCGACGTTTGATCCGACACGTCCCGCACATTCAGCACGCTACGGTTGATCTCTTCCGCCACCGCGCTCTGCTGTTCAGCCGCCGCAGCAATCTGCTGGTTCATCGCCTGAATCGCCGACACCGTGCGCGTGATGCTTTCCAGTGAACCACCGGCCCGGCGGGTCAGCTCGACGCTGCTGTCGGTGAGGGTGCGGCTGTTGTCCATGATCGTCGCCACTTGCTGGGTGCCGTTTTGCAGGCCGACGATCAGCTCTTCGATCTCTTCGGTGGACTTCTGAGTGCGCTGCGCGAGGCTGCGCACTTCATCGGCTACCACCGCGAAACCACGTCCGGCTTCACCGGCACGCGCCGCTTCAATCGCGGCGTTAAGTGCCAGCAGGTTGGTTTGCTGGGCCACGGATTTGATCACGTCGAGCACGCTGCCGATTTTGTCGCTTTCGCGCTTGAGCTCGCCCATGGCTGTGGTGGAGTTGCCGACTTCAACGGCCAGACGTTCGATCTGGGCGATTGCTTCGCCAACCACCTTGTCGCCTTCGCGGGCCTGTTGGTCGGCGGCGACGGCGGCTTCTGAGGCCTCTTCGGCGTTACGCGCGACTTCCTGCACGGTGGCGGTCATTTCGTTCATGGCCGTGGCGACCTGATCGGTCTCGATCTTCTGATTGTTGACCCCGGCGCTGGTCTGCTCGGTCACCGCCGACAGTTCTTCAGCGGCGCTGGCGATCTGGGTCACGCCCTCGCTGATCCCGCCGATCAGCTCACGCAGGCCCTGGGTCATGCTCTGCATGGAGCGTTGCAGCTGGCCGAGTTCGTCGCGGCGCAGCGAGACCAGATTGTGGGTCAGATCGCCGGCAGCTACACGTTCCGCGACTTTCAGGGTCTGGTTCAGCGGAATGATGATCTGCCGGGTGATCGCCCAAGCGGCCAGCAAGCCGAAGGCCAAGGCCAGCAGGGTGGCGATCAGCAGCATGTTCTTGGCGTGGGCGGCATCGGTGTCGCGCACGACAGTTTGCGAAGCCGTCAGCTTCTTGCTGAGGTCGATCAGAATGTCGTCCTGAGCAGACACGCGCGCCTGTGACGTGGCGCTGGTGACCTGCGAATCGCGGAACTGGGCGACCGCCGCGCGATAGGCCTTGATCGAGTCGGTGGCCTGTTGCAGGTTGGCAATGTGCTGTTCCGGCAGTTGCGAAGGCAGACTTTCAAGCTTTTTCAGGGCGTTGTCGATGGCGTCCAAGGCCGGTTGCTCCGCCTCGGCCTTGCCGCTGTAGGTGTAGCCGCGCACTTGATAACGCGCCTGCTGGAGCAGTTTGCTCAGCTCGATCACGTTGTTGAACTGGGCAACACTGTCACCCAGCAGCATTGATTTTTCGACTTCGGAGACTTTGGCTACAGCGTTGTCGGCGTTGGCGCCCAGCTTGCTGCGGGCGTCTTCGCGGTGGACGGTGGCTTGGGTCATGTCGGCGAAGGCACGTTTGTATTCAGCGACGGCGGCCAGTTGCTGATCGACCATGGCGGCATCGGACGGTTGTTCGATCAGGCTGCGAGCGGTTTGCAGACCGCTGTCGAGTTTGCTCAGCAGTTCGTTGACCGTGCCCGGGCCTTGTTCGCCACGGCGCGCTTCATAGTCCAGCTGTGCCAGTCGAAGGTCCTTGGTCAGCTCGTTAAGGCTGGAGATGAACCCGAGCTTGTCGCCGCGGCTGATGATGCCGCTCATGCCGGTCCAGCCGGTAAAGGTGATCAATAACGTCAGCAACAGCACCAGGCCGAAGCCGATTCCCAGTTTGCGCTTGACGCTGACGTTTCCAAGACTCTCGGCTAACCAACGGTACATGCGACGACTCCCCGACCCACTAATTGGACTTATGGGGAGGGTATCGGCCAAGTGATGGCAATCTGTAACACCACTTATCCGACGGCCCCGCACGGTGCAAATGTAGGAGCTGCCGAAGGCTGCGATCTTTTGATCTTGCTTCTAAAACAACATCAAAAGATCGCAGCCTGCGGCAGCTCCTACAGGGGATCGGTGTTGCGGTTAGAAGAGGCGGGCGAGGAGGGCGGTCACGGCGGTTTCGACGCGCAGGATACGATCGCCGAGCTGCACCGGTTGCAGGCCGGATTTGGCCAGTAAATCGATTTCGTAGGGAATCCAGCCACCTTCCGGGCCAATGGCCAGGGTCACCGGTTCGCTCAAGGCGCGAGGGCACGGCGGATAGTTGCCGGGATGGCCAACCAGGCCGAGGGTACCTTCGGTGATCGTCGGCAGTCGATCTTCGACAAAAGGCTTGAAGCGTTTCTCGATGACGACCTCTGGCAGTACGGTGTCGCGCGCTTGTTCAAGGCCCAGGATCAATTGCTCGCGAATCGCTGCAGGTTCAAGAAACGGCGTCTGCCAGAAGCTTTTCTCGACGCGGTAGCTGTTGACCAGAATCACCTTCGACACGCCCATGGTCGCCACGGTCTGAAACACGCGTCGCAACATCTTCGGGCGCGGCAGGGCCAGCACCAAAGTCAGCGGCAGCTTGGCCGGCGGCGGCTGATCGAGGGTGACGCGCAGCTCCGCTTCACCCGCCTCCAGCCGCAACAGCTCAGCCGAACCCATCAGCCCATTGATGCGCCCGACCCGCAGGCTGTCACCGACTTCCGAGCGATGGACTTCCTGCATGTGTGTCAGGCGTCGATCACGCAGCACTACACGGTCGGCCGCAATGAAGTCGGCCTCCTCGAGCAACAACAGGTTCATGCCTGGGTCGCTGGCGGCTGGTCGTTGTGATCGTCGGCCGGATGCTCGTCCGGTCGTTCGCGTTTGCTGATCAGGCCACCGAACAGGATGCCGATCTCAAACAGCATCCACATCGGCACGGCCAGCAGGGTCTGCGAGAAGATGTCCGGCGGCGTCAGGATCATGCCGACCACAAAGCAGCCGATGATCACGTACGGGCGGATCTTCCTCAGGTAGGCGACGTCGACTACACCGATCCACACCAGCAGCACCACGGCCACGGGGATTTCGAACGCCACGCCGAAGGCGAAGAACAGCGTCATGACGAAATCGAGATAGCTCGCGATGTCGGTCATCATTTCCACGCCGGCCGGGGTGGCTGCAGCGAAGAACTTGAAGATCAGCGGGAACACGAAGTAATAGGCGAACGCCATGCCGGTGTAGAACAGCATGATGCTCGACACCAGCAACGGCACCGCGATGCGCTTCTCATGCTTGTACAGGCCTGGCGCAATAAACCCCCAGATCTGATGCAGGATCACCGGGATCGCCAGGAACAGCGAGACCATCATCGTCAGCTTCAGTGGCGTCAGGAATGGCGACGACACGTCGGTGGCGATCATCGTCGCGCCGACCGGCAGGTACTGGCGCAGCGGCGTCGACACGAACGTGTAGATCTGCTGGGTGAACGCGAACAGCCCGGCGAAGATGATGAAGATCGCCGCCACACAACGCAGCAGGCGGGTGCGCAACTCGGTGAGGTGCGATACCAGCGGCATGTGCTGGTCGTTTTCGGGGAGATCGCTCATGGGGCTCGCGGCGGCAGAGTGGGGTCGTGAGGCGCAGGTGTGATCGGCGCGGCGGTTGGAGATACATGTTCAACCGAAGTTTCTGCAGTAGCGGGCACGGTTTCTGTCGGCGCTACAGCGGTGGCAGTTGCCGGTGTCGGAGCGGGTACAGGTGCAGTGGGCGCGGTTGGCGCATGAATCGTCTGTTGGCCCACGTGCTCAACCGGCGTCGGTTCTTGCTGAACCGGCTGGAAGATTTTCCGCGCCTCCTGCTCCAGCGACAGAATATGTTCGTTGTGCAGTTGCCGACGAATCTCGTCGGCACCGATTTCACGTTCAACTTCCTGTTTGATCGCGTTGAAGCTGCGCTTCAGTCGGCCGACCCACAGGCCCGCGGTACGCGCAGCACCCGGCAGACGCTCGGGGCCCAGCACCAGCAGGGCAACGAGGCCGACGAGCAGCAGTTCAGAGAAGCTGATACCAAACATTAGTCAGTGCTCACACGTCTTTGCGGATCGGCTCTTCGACTTTCTGCGCCTGCACATCGATGGTGTGCGGCGGGTTGGCCTGAGCGGTGGCTTGCGGCTGCACCGGTGGTACCGGTTGCGCAGGCGTCACGGTCGGATCGACGTTTGGCTTCTCGTCGTCGTTCATGGCTTTGCGAAAGCCCTTGATCGACTCACCGACGTCGGTGCCGAGGTTTTTCAGTTTCTTGGTGCCGAAGACCAGTACCACGACAACCAGAATGACGATCCAGTGTTTCCAGTCAAAAATGCCCATGTTGCTGTTCCTCTCTAAAAATTGTTCAGGCGGACGGACGCGAGGCTTTCTCGACGTGTCCGGACAGGCCGAAGCGGCGATCCAGTTCATCCAGTACAGCCTGCGGATGCTGCCCCAGTTGGGCGAGCATGACCATGCTGTGGAACCACAGGTCAGCCGTCTCGTAGATCACATCGCTGCAGTCGCCGCTGATGGCGGCGTCCTTGGCGGCAATAATGGTTTCGACCGACTCTTCGCCGACTTTCTCCAGAATCTTGTTCAGGCCCTTGTGATACAGGCTGGCCACATACGAGCTGTCGGCCGCTGCGCCTTTGCGCTCTTCGAGTACCTGAGCGAGGCGCGTCAGAGTGTCACTCATGTTTGTGTCCTGCGGAATAGATAGCGTGCGGGTCTTTCAGCACCGGGTCGACCGTTTTCCAGTCACCGTTTTCGAAGACGCGGTAAAAGCAGCTTTGACGGCCGGTATGGCAAGCGATGTCGCCGATCTGTTCGACCATCAGGATGATCACGTCGGCGTCACAGTCCAGACGCATTTCATGCAAGGTCTGTACATGGCCGGACTCTTCGCCCTTGCGCCACAGCTTGCCACGGGAACGTGACCAGTAGATTGCACGGCTTTCCGCGGCGGTCAGCTCGAGCGCTTCGCGGTTCATCCACGCCATCATCAGCACGCGTCCGGTCTTGTGATCCTGGGCAATCGCCGGCACCAGGCCATCAGCGTCCCATTTGATCTCGTCCAGCCAGTTTTTCATCTTCAATTCCCGAAACGCAGGTAAAAGCTTTGAGCTTCAAGCTGCAAGTAAAAGCAGATTGCGGTGTTTCAGTATCGTCAGGCTTGCAGCTCGCAGCTTATAACTTGCAGCTGATTCGTGCTATCGGCGAACGACCAGATACAAACCGACAGCCACCATGATGCCCGCTGGCCAATGCGCCAATTCGAGCATCGGGCCACCGGCGGCGAGAATCGCACCGCCCGCCAGATGGGCACAACCGAGCAGTCGCAGGAACCAGTCGTCCTTGCGTTTGTGCCACGGCGGCGGTGGGTCGTAGGCGTGTGGCTGGGACATGCGCTCGAGCAGATCGCGGGCCATGTTGGCCAGGTGCGGCAGTTGTTCGAACTGGCTCTGGACGTTGCCGAGCAAGGTTTTCGGGCTGACGCGCTCGCGCATCCAGCGCTCAAGGAACGGCTGCGCGGTGTTCCACAGGTCCAGATCGGGATAGAGCTGACGGCCGAGGCCTTCGATGTTCAGCAAGGTCTTTTGCAGCAAAACCAACTGCGGCTGCACTTCCATGTTGAAGCGCCGCGCCGTCTGGAACAGGCGCATCAGCACCTGGCCGAATGAAATATCTTTTAACGGTTTTTCGAAGATCGGTTCACACACGGTACGGATCGCCGCTTCGAATTCGTTGAGCTTGGTTTCTGCCGGCACCCAGCCCGAATCGATGTGCAACTGCGCCACGCGGCGGTAGTCGCGCTTGAAGAACGCGAACAGGTTGCGTGCCAGATAATCCTGGTCTTCCGGGGTCAGGCTGCCGACGATGCCGCAGTCGATCGCGATGTACTGCGGGCTCCACGGGTTAACGGTGCTGACGAAGATGTTGCCCGGGTGCATGTCGGCGTGGAAGAAACTGTCGCGGAACACCTGGGTGAAGAAGATCTCCACGCCGCGTTCGGCGAGCATTTTCATGTCGGTGCGCTGATCGGCGAGGGTCGCCAGATCGGTCACCTGAATGCCGTAGATGCGCTCCATCACCAGCACTTTCGGCCGGCACCAGTCCCAGTAGACTTGCGGCACGTAGAGCAGCGGCGAACCTTCGAAGTTGCGCTTCAACTGGCTGGCGTTGGCCGCCTCGCGCAGCAGGTCGAGTTCGTCGTAGATGGTTTTTTCGTAGTCCTGCACCACGTCCACCGGGTGCAACAGACGCGCGTCGGCTGACAGTTTTTCAGCCGCGCGGGCGAGGATGAACAGCCATGCGAGATCCTGCGCGATGATTGGCTTCAGACCCGGGCGGATCACCTTGACCACCACTTCTTCGCCGGTTTTCAGCTGCGCGGCATGCACCTGTGCCACCGAAGCCGAAGCCAGCGGCTGGACGTCGAAACGGCTGAACACTTCGCTGATCTTCTTGCCGAGCTGCTCTTCGATCAGCTTGATCGACAGCTGCGAGTCGAACGGCGGCACGCGATCCTGCAGCAGCATCAGCTCATCGGCGATGTCTTCGGGCAAGAGGTCGCGGCGGGTCGAGAGAATCTGCCCGAACTTGATGAAAATCGGCCCCAGATCCTGCAACGCCAGACGCAATCGCGCGCCTCTGCTCAGCTCCAGCGTCTTGCGCGGGAACCAGCGCCACGGCAGCACATAACGCAGCGCCAGGAGAAACCAGGGCAGCGGCAGATCGAACAGCAGGTCATCGAGGCGGTAGCGGATCACGACGGACTGGATGCGCAGCAGACGGCGGACGGCGAGCAGCTTCATGCGTTATCGCTTGGGTCGAGGGATCGGGAAAGGCGCTCGAAACGCGCCTCGAGACGTTCCAGATCAAGTTTGATCCGGTCCAGTTCGCTGAACCGCGCTTCGGCTTCGCGCTGCCCGACGAGGGTGCGCGATTCTTCGGCGAGGTATTCGGCGAGGTTCTGGTTGAGGCTGGCAAATCCTTGTTGATACCAGCGTGCGCGGCTGCGCAGATGACCGCCAACCAGTTGCGTGGCAACCGGCCCGAGCCAGCGCGAGAGTTCGTACTCCCAGTCCAGCTCAAGATCCTGCAACACGCCGGCCAGCTCCAGCAGCACGCCGCTGTCGCCATCGAGTTCGACTTCCGGGGCATGCAGCACCGCGGTCTTGTCTTTGCTCAGGGCCAGCTTCAGCAGGCTGGACGCCGGCGCACGCAGGGTGCAATCGACGCCGGTTTCCCAGTGCGAGGCCAGCATCAGGCCTTCGTCGCTGGGCAAAATGAACAGCTGCAGCGCCGGACTGCGGCAATCGACGGCAATCACCTTGCCGGTCAAATGCGCCAGCCGCGGCAGCGCCGTGCTGTCGAGACGCAGCACCCGGTTCAGGCCGAGTTCAACGCTGGCGAGCAGCCCGGTGAGCAGCATCAGGGCTTGATGCCGCGGTGCAGGGCGACGATGCCTGCGGTCATGTTGTGATAGGTCACACGGTCGAAACCGGCATCAACCATCATCGACTTCAGGGTTTCCTGATTCGGGTGCATACGGATCGATTCGGCCAGGTAACGATAGCTTTCCGAGTCGTTGGTGATCAGCTTGCCCATCAGCGGCATGAAGGCGAACGAGTAAGCGTCGTAGGCTTTGGACATCAGCGCGTTGGTCGGCTTGGAGAATTCCAGCACCAGCAGACGACCGCCGGGCTTGAGCACGCGCAGCATCGAACGCAGGGCGTCTTCCTTGTGCGTCACGTTGCGCAGGCCGAAAGCGATCGTGACGCAGTCGAAATGATTGTCCGGGAAAGGCAGTTTTTCTGCGTCGGCCTGGACGAATTCGACGTTGCCCGCCACACCCAGGTCCAGCAGGCGGTCACGGCCGACCTTGAGCATGGATTCGTTGATGTCGGCCAATACCACCTGGCCGGTCGGGCCAACGAGGTGCGAAAACTTTTTGGTCAGGTCACCGGTGCCGCCGGCGATGTCGAGCACGCGATTACCGCTGCGCACGCCCGACAGCTCAATCGCGAAACGCTTCCACAAACGGTGCATGCCGCCCGACAGAAGGTCGTTCATCAAGTCGTACTTGGCGGCTACGGAGTGGAACACCTCAGCGACTTTTTCCGCTTTCTGGCTTTCCGGAACGTTTTTGAAGCCGAAGTGAGTGGTGGGTTCGGCATCGCTGCCTTTGCGCTGATCAGTCATATCGCTGTCACCAAAAGAGAATGCGCGACATTCTAATCCCCAGGGCATGCTTTGTCTTGGAATGGCTAAAGGTAAGATGAGCAACCTTCGGGACGATTTGCCGCAGACGCGGTCAAGATTTACCGACAAGCATTCATAGCTGTATTCAAAAAGAAGGAGCCACCCAATGGCCAAAATCAGTGTTGAGCGTGCCCACAGCCTGGGCAAGGAAGCCGCCCGCGAGAAGGCCGACAAGCTGGCCAAAAAGCTTAATGAACAATACGGCCTGGAGCCGCAATGGTCAGGCGACGTATTGAATCTCAAGCGCTCGGGTGTGAAAGGCGCGGTGCATGTTGGCGATGACTCGATCCGCGTCGACGTGGAACTGGGCCTGATGATGTCGGCCATGAGCGGCATGATCAAAGCCGAGATTGAGAAAGCCCTCGATAAAGCGCTGGTCTGATCGCGATTTTTCGATAAACCGAGATCTCCTGTGGGAGCGAGCCTGCTCGCGAAAGCGGTGTGTCAGTCGACTCAACTATTGACTGATACGTCGTATTCGCGAGCAGGTTCGCTCCCACATTTGTTTTGGGGTGCCCCTGCTGTTTATGTCAGTTGTTAGGGTGCCGTTTCTAATTTTTCTACCTACTTTGTGCCTGAGCCCGACACTTTCGCGGGCAGTTCCTCAAACCTTCTGCGCGTGAGGTGCACCATGGCCAAAGTAATTTTGAAGAAAAAAATCGACGCTTCGACTTCTGCTCTGAGCGACGTCAAATCCTATGCCCGCAAGATCTGGCTGGCAGGCCTGGGTGCCTACGCCAAGGTTGGCCAAGAGGGCGGCGAGTACTTTCAAGAGTTGATCAAGGCTGGTCAAACTGTTGAAAAGAAAGGCAAAAAGGTCGTCACCGAAAAACTCGAAGCGGCCAATGCCGAAATCGACGAAGCCCGGGATGAAGTCAGTTCTTTCAAAGGTCGCGTCGAAGTTCAGCTCGACAAGGTCGAGAAGGCATTCGACACCCGTGTAGCAAGCGCCTTGAATCGTATCGGCATTCCGTCTAAACATGACGTTGAGACACTCTCTGCTAAGCTCGATGAGCTGACGGCATTGCTCGAACGCGTCGCGCGTAAATCTTAAGGAGAACGGGATGGCTGGTAAAAAGAACACCGATAAAGAAGGCAGCTCGTGGATTGGGAAAGTCGAAGACTACTCCCGCAAAATCTGGCTGGCTGGTTTAGGCGTGTACTCGAAGATCGACACTGACGGCAGCAAGCTCTTCGATACATTGGTCAAAGACGGCGAGAAAGCCGAGAAGCTCACCAAGTCTGCAGTCGGCAAAAAAGTCGATGCCGCCAAGGATTCTGCTTCTTCTGCCAAGTCGCGCATCAGCGGCGTGAAAGATCGCGCGCTGGGCAAGTGGGACGAGCTCGAAGGGGCTTTCGACAAGCGCCTGAACAGCGCGATTTCGCGCCTGGGCGTACCGAGCCGCAATGAGGTCAAGGCCCTGCACAGCAAGGTTGAAACCTTGACCAAGCAGATCGAAAAACTCACCGGCGAGAAGGCACGTCCTGTGGCGGCGAAACCCGCTGCGGCAAAACCGGCAGCTAAAACTGCAGCGGCCAAGCCAGCAGCCAAAACCGCGGCCAAGCCATTGGCCAAAGCGGCTGCCAAACCTGTGGCGAAAGCCAAGGCTGCGGTTAAATCCGTAGCGAAAACAGCGGCCGCCAAACCTGCTGCAAAAGCCGCGGCCAAACCGGTTGCTGCTGCCAAGACTGCTGCCAAGTCGGTTGCCAAACCTGCAGCCAAAGCAGCCGCCAAGCCAGCCGCGAAAACCGCTGCCGCCAAGCCCGCAGCCAAACCGGCTGCAGCGAAGAAGCCGGCAGTGAAAAAACCGGCCGCGCCGAAAGCCGCTGCGCCAAAACCGGCCGCTCCAGCAGCCAAGCCTGCGACCCCGGCAACCCCGGCCAGCGCGTCGAACTCCGCCGCTGCACCGACCCCGGCCGCAACCCCGACTGCTGCATCGACCCCGTCGACGCCAACCAGTCAGTCCTGATTTTCAGGGCAAAACAAAACGCCCGGCCTGTGAAGGTCGGGCGTTTTTGTTTGTGCGTTTTTAAAGCTTATCCTCATCCCGGCCCTCTCTCAGAGGGAGAGGGCTGGGGTGAGGGGCTTTTGATGTCAGTCATGATCTTCCAGATACTGCAGAGCCATCCGCTCAGTCGCCACCTTCACCGGCGGCAGCAAATGCGGCGCCACCAGCATCATGATCTGGTACACGACCAAGCGAACCTCGCCTTCGCGATCCAGAATCCGCTGATAATCCAGCGAAAACAGCAACGTCATGGTGATCTGCTCCACCAGTTGCCCCAGCGCCTGGGTATCACTGACCAACTGCCCCGAAGCCTTCAACCGCGCCAGCAACGACGCCAGCGTGCGCTTCAACGCATTGAGCAGATGACGAATGCCCTTCGCCAGTTTCGGCAATCGCCCCGCCAGGTTCGACAGGTCCTGAAACAGGAACCGGTACTGCGCCAGCCGCTCGACGATCAAATGCAAAAACAGCCAGTAATCCTCCGGCGCCAGCTCCACGTCCGGCGGTGGATCCAGCAGCGGTGCCAGTTCATTCTGGAAGCGATCGAACAGACCGAGTATCAGCGGTTCCTTGCCGTGAAAGTGGTAGTAGAGGTTGCCGGGGCTGATCCCCATTTCGTTGGCAACTTCCATGGTGGAAACGTTCGGCTCGCCCTTTTCGTTGAACAATTGCAGAGCACATTCGAGAATCCGGTCGCGGGTTTTCATCCAGTCTTCTTAGAAAAGTTCGGTTAAGCGTCAGCGCACACGCACGTAAGTACCGGGTGCTGCCTCCATCGGTGGATAGTTCGGGTTACCGAGGGTCATCTGGGTTTCGTGCTGGGCGCCCGAGCGCTGCTGAATCCATTCCAGCCACTTCGGCCACCAACTGCCGTCGACGTGTTTGGCGTCGTAGTACCAGGCGCGTGGATCACTGCTCATCTTGCCGTTCTCGACATACGCGGCTTTCGGGTTGCTGGGCGGGTTGAGAATGCTCTGCACATGGCCGCTGTTGGACAGCACGAAACGCCGGTCGCCACCCAGTAACAGGGTCGAGCGATACACCGCATCCCATGGCGTGATGTGGTCGTTCATGCCGGCGACGCTGAAACTGTCGACCGTGACTTTCTGCAGGTCAATCGGCGTGCCGCACACTTCCAGCCCGCCCGGGTGGGTCAGCGGGTTGTGCTTGAAGAAATCCAGCAGGTCGCCGTGCAAGGCTGCCGGCAGACGGGTGTTGTCGTTGTTCCAGTAGAGAATGTCGAAGGCTGGCGGCTCCTTGCCCAACAGGTAATTGTTGACGAAGTAGCTCCAGATCAAATCATTCGGGCGCATCCAGGCGAATACCTTGGCCATGTCGCGACCATCCAGCACGCCTTTTTGATAGGAACGACGCTTGGCGGCTTCGAGGGTCTGCTCATCGGCAAACAGCGTGGCCGGGGTTTCGATCTGGCTGTCGAGCAGGCTGACCAGGTAGGTGGCGCTGGAGATACGGCGCAATTGCCGCTTGGCCTGCAAATGACCTTGCAGTGCGGCGATGGTCAGGCCGCCGGCGCAGGCACCCATCAGGTTGACCTCGCGGGCGCCGGTGATCGCCCGGCACACGTTCATCGCTTCTTCCACGGCCTCGACATAAGTCGACAAGCCCCACTCGCGGTGGCGCACATCCGGGTTGCGCCAGCTGATCATGAAAGTCTGCAGGCCGTTCTTCAGGGCGTACTGCACGAAGCTGTTCTGCGGGCTGAGGTCGAAAATGTAGTATTTGTTGATTTGCGGCGGCACCACAAGCAGTGGCTTGGCGTACTGTTTTTCGCTCATCGGCTTGTACTGGATAAGCTCGAGCATCTCGTTGCGAAACACCACCGAGCCTGGTGTGGTGGCAACCGTTTTACCGACTTCGAAAGCCTGACGGGTCACCTGCCGTGGCAGGCCATCGTTGTGCAGCAGATCATCGAACAAATGACTGAGGCCGCGCACCAGACTGTTGCCGCCGGAGTTGAACAGCTCCTTGATCGCCAGCGGGTTGAGCAGGGTGTTGGACGGCGCCACGGCGTCGTTGAGCAGGGTGAAGGCGAAGTGGGCGCGGGCGCGGTCCTCCGGGTTCATGTTGCTGTCGTCGATCCAGCTCTTGACCTGCTTCTGCCAGGCCAGATACGCCTGCAGACTGCGTCGATAAAACGGATTGAGGCTCCACGCCGGATCGGCAAAACGGCTGTCATGCGGATTGGTGGGATGCAGGGTCTCGCCGAGCAGCACGCGACCGAGTTGGCCACCCAGTTTCAGGGCGTGCCTGGCGCTGTGGACCGGGTTGCGCAGACCATGGGCGGCGACGCTGCGCAGCGTCGAGATCAGATCCCGACCGCGCAAACCGGTGATCGCACTTTGTGCGTTGATGAACACGGCCGGGCTTGGCACTACGCCCGTCGCTGGTTTGTCGCGCATGACTCAACACTCCTTCGTCTTCAGGCCAAAAACAAACTCACCGAACCAGAACACCATAGACGCTGTTATGGATTGCTGCCTGCGCGGCGTCCTGCTGCGCACTCTGTGTAAAGCCCTGCATAAAGCCTGCCGCAGCGATCAGCCGCCCAACGGTGACGGGTGCGGGTGCATCACCGCTCGCTGACGTTCCTCCTGGAGGAATTTCATGATGATCGGTGCCACAGCTTCGGCACGGGTAATCAGGAACAGATGGCCGTCATCGATGATGTGCAACTGGGCGTTGGGAATTCGCCAGGCGAGCATGCGCATATTGACCAACGGGATCAGTGGATCGTCGTCGCCGGCCAGCACCAGCGTTGGTTGATTGATCTTGTGCAGCCAGTGAATGCTGGTCCAGCCAAGGCCGGCGAACAGTTGCCAGTAGTAACCGAGCTTGCCCGCCGAACGCACTTTCGCGGCATGGCTGGCAGCCAGCGTTGGGTCGCGGCGAAACGAGCCGCCGTAGATCATCGGCGCGATGCGGATCACATGCGACGGCTGGATGTAGCGCCTGGGGCTGGCCATCATCCACAGCACCTTCGGTTTGCCCGGCACCATCACGGCACCTGCAGCGGTCGCCGCGAGCACCAGCTTCTTGCAGCGCTCGGGGTAGTCGTAGGCGAATTGCTGCGCGAGCGCGCCGCCCCACGACACGCCGATCACATTGACCTGACCGTAGTCGAGGTAATCGAGCATCCGCGACGTCAGTTTGGCCAGGCCAGGAAAACGGTATGGCCGATTGGGCGTCGAGGAGCCGCCGACACCGGGCACGTCGAAGGCGATCACTTCCAGATCCGGGTCCAGCGCCGCGACAAATGGAAACACCAGCTCCAGGTTGGCGCCGATGCCGTTGAAAATCAGCAAGGGCGTCAAGTGAGGCTTGCCGGGGCGTACCGCCGTGCGGAGGGTCTGGCCATCCAGCTCGACGGTACGGAATATGAACGGTTGCGGCATGCGTCAGGCCCTTCGGGTTAGAGTGGAGCAGCTACAAGCCGCAAGCTTCAAGCAGAACTTGCTCAGCTTGCGGCTTGTAGCCTGTGGCTTGCCGCTATCTTTCATGTACGTAAGTGCCCGGCGATGCTTCGCCCGCCGGGTAAGCCTTGTTGCCCAGTTTGGTCGGGGCCTTTTTCAGGTTGCCCGCCCGCTCGGCCTGCCACGCCTGCCAATGCAGCCACCAGGAATCCGTGTGCTTGGTCGAGTTCTCTTGCCAGTCTTCGGCATTCGCGGCCATCTCTTCGCCGGTCATGTATCGGGACTTCGGGTTGCCCGGCGGGTTCAGAATGCTTTGGATATGGCCGCTGCTCGACAACACGAACTCCACTTTGCCACCAAACAATTGCGCCGACTTGTAGCAAGACTTCCACGGGGTGATGTGGTCATTGGTGCCGGCCAGCGAATAGATATCGGCGGTGACCTGCTTAAGGTCGATCGGTGTGCCGCACACTTCCAGTGCATTGGCACGAATCAGTGGATTGTTTTTGAACATCTCGATCAGGTCGCCGTGGAACGCTGCCGGCAACCGTGTGGTGTCGTTGTTCCAGAACAGGATGTCGAACACCGGCGGCTCGTTGCCGAGCAGATAGTTATTGACCCAGTAGTTCCAGATCAGGTCGTTGGGGCGCATCCACGCGAAGACCTTGGCCATGTCTTTGCCCTCAAGCACCCCGGCCTGATACGAGAGGCGCTTGGCGGTCTCCAGGGTCTGTTCGTCGACGAACAGGGCGACGTCGCTGTCCAGCGTGGTGTCGAGCACGCTGACCAGCAGGGTCAGGGCATTGACCTTGTTCTGGCCGAGCGCCGCATAGTGGCCGAGCAGGGCGGTGCAGGTGATGCCGCCGGAGCAGGCGCCGAGCATGTTGATGTCTTTGCTGCCGGTGATCGCGGTGACCACGTCGACCGCCTCTTTCAGCGCATCGATGTACGTCGACAGGCCCCACTCGCGCTGCGCCTTGGTCGGGTTACGCCAGCTGACAATGAAAGTCTGCACGTTGTTGCGCAGGCAGAAGCGCGCCAGGCTCTTGTCCGGGCTCAGGTCGAATACGTAAAACTTGTTGATCTGTGGCGGCACCACCAACAGTGGGCGCTCGTGGACTTGCTCGGTGATCGGCCGGTACTGGATCAGCTCCAGCACGTCGTTGCGAAACACCACGGCGCCTTCAGTCACGCCCAGGCTTTTGCCGACCTCGAACGCGCCCATGTTGACCTGGCTCGGCATGCCGCCGTTGTGCACCAGATCCTTGGCCAGATGGGAGAGGCCGTCGAGCAGGCTTTTGCCACCGGTTTCGAAGAAGCGTTTGACCGCTGCAGGGTTGGCTGCGGTGTTGGTCGGGGCCATGGCCTCGGTCATCAGGTTGATGACGAAGTGGCCGCGCGCGATGTCTTTGGGCGACAGGCTGCTGTCGTCGATCCAGGCATGGAGTTCCTTGCGCCACGCCAGATAGGTTTGCAGATAACGTTTGTAGAGCGGGTTCTGGCTCCACGCAGGATCAGCGAAGCGACGGTCATCGCCTGCCGGTTGCAGTTCGGATTTACCAAACAGCACGTTTTTCAGTTCGAGGCCGAAATGGGTGACGTGCCTGACGCTATGGATCGGTTGTTTGATGGCCTGTTTGAGCACCATACGAGCAGAGGCCAGCAGATCCTTTCCGCGCAGCCCAACGACGGGATTAAGCCCCAAGGTGTTTTCCGAGGCTTGATACTTCAGGTCATCGTTATTCTTGTTACTCATCTACGACGCTCCATTGTCCTGAGACGAGTACCCGGCTATCTGCTGTGCAGTTCCACAGCGATTGCCAGGTACTACTGCTCGGGTGACCGTTAATTCTGCATAGCTGCTTTACAGTCGTAGAGCACTGCAGGGAACTTGCCAGCTCCATTGGTTACCCGAGTTTAATTTTTTTCGCAAGCGGGCCGATCCTCGACGCCACAGCGGAGCATTCAAACAGATGAAGTTAGAAAATGCCCTCTAAAGAGCAGGACCCTCGGACTAGAGCATCAGCTTGACGATTGACTCGTCCGGATCACGGGTTTTACCAGCGGCTTTGAGCTCGGCCAGATAATCGGCCCAGAGTGCGTCATGACGTCGCCCCAGCTCATAGAGATATTCCCAAGTGAACAAGCCACTGTCGTGGCCGTCATCGAAGGTCAGTTTCAGTGCGTAGTGACCGGCCGGTTCCAGCTTGCTCAGACCGACGTTGAGCTTGCCGAATTGCAGGATCGGTTTGCCGTGGCCCTGGACCTCGGCGGAGGGGGAATGCACACGCAGAAATTCCGCGGGCAGGGTGAACTCCTCGCCGGACGCGTAGGTGAGCGTCAGGGTTTTCGAGGCTTTGTGAAGTTTGATGTCGCTAGGAATCATAGGAAAAGCCTTCAGCTGCGAGCTACAAGCGGCAAGCTTAACTCAGCTTGCCGCTCGCGGCTTGTAGCTTGCAGCTCTACAGAATGTAGCGGGACAGATCTTCGTTCTGCGCCAATTCGCCGAGGTGGCTGTTGACGTATTCAGCGTCGATCAGGATCACCTTGTCATCGTGACTGCTGGCCAGATCGCCGGCGCTGAACGACACCTCTTCCAGCAGGCGCTCGAGCAGCGTGTGCAGACGACGAGCACCGATGTTCTCGGTCTTCTCGTTAACCTGCCAGGCGATCTCGGCGATGCGCTTGATGCCTTCGGGCTGGAACTCGATGTTCAGGCCTTCGGTTTTCAGCAGCGCGCAATATTGCTCGGTGAGCGAGGCATGCGGTTCGCTGAGGATGCGTTCGAAGTCTTCCGGGCTCAGGGCCTTGAGTTCGACGCGGATCGGCAGGCGGCCTTGCAGCTCCGGTACCAGATCGCTCGGCTTGCTCAGGTGGAATGCGCCAGACGCGATGAACAGGATGTGGTCAGTCTTGACCATGCCCAGTTTGGTGTTGACGGTGCAGCCTTCAATCAGTGGCAGCAGGTCGCGCTGCACACCCTCGCGGGACACGTCGACGCCGCCGGAATTACCGCGCTTGGCCACTTTGTCGATCTCGTCGATGAACACGATACCGTGCTGCTCGACTGCTTCGAGGGCCTTGGCCTTCAACTCTTCTTCGTTGACCAGACGCCCGGCTTCTTCGTCGCGCACCAGTTTCAACGCTTCTTTGACCTTGAGCTTGCGCGACTTCTTCTTGCCCTTGCCCATGTTGGCAAACAGGCTTTGCAACTGGTTGGTCATCTCTTCCATGCCCGGGGGCGTGGCGATCTCGATGCCGGCCACTTCGGCGACTTCGATCTCGATTTCCTTGTCGTCCAGCTGACCTTCGCGCAGACGCTTGCGGAACAGCTGACGCGTGTTGGAATCCTGACTCGTCGACTCATCGCTGTTGAAGCCCATGCGGGCCGGCGGCAGCAGTGCGTCGAGGATGCGATCTTCGGCGGCGTCCTCGGCGCGATGGCGAACGCGGGACATTTCCTGTTCGCGCAGCATCTTGATCGCAGCATCGGCCAGATCACGGATGATCGACTCGACGTCACGGCCGACATAGCCGACTTCGGTGAACTTGGTCGCTTCGACCTTGATGAACGGCGCGTTGGCCAGTTTCGCCAGACGACGGGCGATCTCGGTTTTACCGACACCGGTCGGGCCGATCATCAGGATGTTCTTCGGGGTCACTTCAACGCGCAGCTCTTCAGGCAGCTGCATGCGGCGCCAGCGGTTGCGCAGGGCAATCGCGACGGCGCGCTTGGCATCGTCCTGGCCGATGATGTGGCGGTTGAGTTCGTGGACGATTTCGCGGGGAGTCATGGACATAATTTTTGGCGGTCCTCAAGCAGAAAAAAGCCGTGGCGCAAGGCCGAGTCAGGCTTCTTCAGCGAGATCCTGCTCCTCAATGGTCTGAGTGTGGTTGGTAAATACACAGATGTCGGCGGCGATACCAAGTGCGGTTTCGACGATTTCGCGAGCCGACAGATCGGTCTTTTTCAGCAGCGCGCTGGCCGCAGCCTGGGCGTAACCGCCACCGGAGCCCATGGCGATCAGGCCGTTTTCCGGTTCGACCACGTCACCGTTGCCGGTGATGATCAGGGATGCATCCTTGTTGGCGACCGCGAGCATGGCTTCGAGGCGGCTGAGGGAACGGTCGGTGCGCCATTCTTTGGCGAGTTCGACAGCGGCGCGGATCAGGTGGCCCTGATGTTTCTCGAGCTGGCCTTCGAAGCGTTCAAACAAGGTGAAGGCGTCGGCGGTGGCACCGGCAAAGCCCGCGATGACCTGGCCGTGGTACAGGCGACGAACTTTCTTTGCGTTGCCTTTCATCACGGTGTTGCCGAGAGAAACCTGGCCGTCGCCGCCCATGACGACTTTGCCGTGGCGGCGGACTGAAACGATGGTGGTCAAGGGAAGAGTCTCCACGCAGCGGGGCGAAAATGCCTATGCCCATTCATATGGGGGTGGCGCGGAGGATTTCAACTGCGGGGCGGGAGAGGGGACAAGCGGTGGTGTGCCTGTTGCAGGCTTTAGTGTTTGTCGGTGCGCCTTCGCGAACAGGCTCGCTCCCACAGGATTTATCCTGGCCCTGTGGGAGCGAGCCTGCTCGCGAAGAACGATGACGCGGTGCTACTGGCGAAATCAGCGGCTCTGGCGTTGTTGTAACAACAGGTTGCTGAAGCCGCTGCCGGCCAGTTGTTTTTGCGCCGTGGTCAGCTGCTCACGGTTGCTGAACGGGCCGACCAGTACGCGATACCAGGTCTCATCTTTCACCGTACCCGACTCAACCGCCACCGCCTGGCCGAGCAAAATGATCTGCGCCCGAACCTTGTCCGCATCCGCCTCTTTGCGGAACGAACCGGCCTGGAGGAAGAATTTGGTCACTGGCGCGGCTTTCACCGGAGGTGCCGGCGGCGGGGTAATGCCCGCCAGTGCTGCCTGAGCCCGCGCAGTATCGATTTTTGCGGCTTCCGCCGGGGTGACCGGTGCTGTCGGCACTTGCGGCGTCGGCAGGGTTTTCTCCGGTACGGCGTCCGCCGGCACGATCACTTCCGATTCCGGCAGCAGGGTGTAGAAGTCGTACTTCGGCTTCACCGGTTGCGTCGGGCTCGGCGGGGTCTTGTTGGCTTCGGCGATTTTCGCTTTCTGCTGTTGCTCGACCTTCTCGCGCTTGACCGTGTCGCTGCCTTTGCCAGGCTCCAGCTTCATCAGGAACACGATGAACGCACCGACCGTCAGGCCGATGGCCATCCACAGCCAACCCGGGATCGGCTGCTTCGCAGGCGCCTGGTAACGGCTGGCGCCACGTTTGGGTGCAGGTTTTTTCTTGGCAGCCAACTTACATACGCTCCAGAGTTTCCAGACCCAACAGCTCCAGGCCTTGCTTGAGGGTGCGACCGGTCAACGCGGCCAGACGCAGACGGCTCTGCATCTGGGCCGGGGTTTCGGCGGTGAGGATCGGGCAGTTCTCGTAGAAGCTCGAGAACAGGCCGGCGACGTCGTACAGGTAGGTGCAAAGAATGTGCGGCGTGCCTTTATCGGACACGTTGTTCAGCACTTCGCCGAACTGCGCCAGCTTGGCTGCGAGCTCATGTTCATGTGCCGCTTCGAGGACGATCTGGCCGTCGACTTCGCTGAAATCCTTGCCCAGTTTGCGGAATACACCGGCCACACGGGTGTAGGCGTACAGCAGATACGGCGCGGTGTTGCCTTCGAAGTTGAGCATCAAATCGAAGTTGAAGCTGTAGTCGCTGGTGCGGTGTTTGGACAGGTCGGCGTATTTCACCGCACCGATGCCGACGACCTTGGCGATGTTGCGCAGCTCGTCTTCGGCAAGCTCCGGGTTCTTCTCCTTCACCAGGTTGTAGGCGCGGTCCTGAGCTTCGGTCAGCAGATCGATCAGCTTCACGGTGCCGCCGTCACGGGTCTTGAACGGACGGCCATCGGCGCCGTTCATGGTGCCGAAGCCCATGTGCTCCATTTCCATCGGATGGGTCACGAAACCGGCCTTGCGTGCCACGGCAAACACTTGCTGGAAGTGCAGCGCCTGACGCTGATCGACGAAGTACAGCGCGCGGTCGGCTTTCAGTTTGCCGCTGCGATAGCGCACGGCTGCCAGGTCAGTAGTGGCGTACAGGTAGCCGCCGTCAGCCTTGACGATGATCACCGGCAGCGGGTCGCCGTCGGCGTTCTTGAACTCGTCGAGGAACACGCACTGGGCGCCGTTGCTCTCGACCAGCATGCCGGCCGCTTTCAGGTCGTTGACCACATTGATCAGGTCGTCGTTGTAGGCGCTTTCGCCCATCACGTCGGCCATGGTCAGTTTGACGTTGAGCAGTTCGTAGATCTTCTGGCAGTGCGAGAGCGAGATGTCCTTGAACTTGGTCCACAGCGCCAGGCACTCGGCGTCGCCGGCCTGCAACTTGACCACCAGGCCACGGGCGCGGTCGGCGAATTCGGCGGACTCGTCGAAACGCTGCTTGGCGGCGCGGTAGAAGTTTTCCAGGTCCGACAGCTCGTCACTGGTGATCGGGTTCTCTTGCAGATAGGCCATCAGCATGCCGAACTGGGTGCCCCAGTCGCCAACGTGGTTCTGACGGATCACTTCGTCGCCGAGGAATTCAAGTACGCGCGCCACGCCATCGCCAATGATGGTCGAGCGCAAGTGGCCGACGTGCATCTCTTTGGCCAGGTTGGGCGCAGACAGGTCGACCACGGTGCGCTGCGCAGGACCTGCCTTGCGCACGCCGACATGGGCGTCGGCCAGGGCAGCGTCGAGTCGCGAAGCCAGCGCCTGAGTGTTCTGGAAGAAGTTGATGAAGCCCGGGCCGGCGATTTCGGCCTTGGTAACGTTCTCGTCGGCCGGCAGCGCAGCGATGATTTTTTCCGCCAGATCGCGCGGCTTCATGCCTGCAGGCTTGGCCAGCATCATCGCGATGTTGCTGGCGAAGTCGCCGTGAGTCTTGTCACGCGCGTTCTCCACCTGAATCGCCGGCGTCAGGCCTTCAGGCAACACACCTTCGTTGACGAGTTGGGTGAGGGCTTGTTGGATCAGCTGGCGAATGGTGTCTTTCATGGTCTTCTCTTTCGACCGCAAGCGCGGCGGCGCATCGATGCGCGGGTGGAAAAACTGGGCATTATCCGTTGCGAAGACGGGCTTGCCAACCTTAGCAGGCAGCTTATGGATATGTGGTGACAAATAGACCGCTTTCGCGAGCAGGCTCGCTCCACATTGGATCTGCGGCGTTCATACATTATGTGTCTGGCATCAATCCCTTGTAGGAGCGAGCCTGCTCGCGAAGGCGATCTTCAGGTCAATACAAATCGACCGGATCGACATCTAAAGACCAACGCACCGCCCGCCCGCTCGGCATCTGCTCCAGGACCAGCAACCAACTGGCCAGCAGTCGATGCAGCGGTGCCCGTGCTGTCGCCTGCAGCAGCAACTGCGCGCGATAACGCCCGGCACGCCGCTCCATCGGCGCCGGCACCGGCCCAAGCAGTTCAATCCCGTTCAGCCCCTGCTCGACCAGTAAACGCTCCGCCTCGCTGCACGCCTCATCGAGAAAACCTTCGGCCTGCCCCGGCTTGTGCGCTTCGGCACGCAGCAGCGCCAAATGCGCGAACGGCGGCAGGCCGGCGGCGCGGCGCTCGCTCAAGGCCTGTTCGGCAAAGGCGAAATAGCCCTGTTCGGTCAGTTGCACCAATAAAGGATGGTCGGCGAGGTGGGTCTGAATGATCACCTTGCCAGGCTCTTCCGCCCGGCCGGCCCGTCCAGCGACCTGCACGATCAGCTGCGCCATGCGCTCGCTGGCGCGGAAGTCGCCGGAGAACAAACCACCGTCGGCATCGAGAATCGACACCAGCGTCACCCGCGGAAAATGGTGCCCCTTGGCCAACATCTGCGTGCCGACCAGAATGCAGGGCTGGCCCTTCTGGATCGTCGCGAACAGCTGATTCATCGCGTCCTTGCGCGACGTGCTGTCGCGGTCGACCCGCAGCACCGGGTAATCCGGAAACAGAATCGCCAGGCGTTCCTCTGCACGCTCGGTACCGGCGCCGACCGGGCGCAGATCGACCTTGTTGCACTTCGGGCATTGGCGCGGCGTGCGCTCGACGTAGCCGCAATGGTGGCAGCGCAATTCGCCGTGGCGCTGGTGCACCGTCATCCGCGCATCGCAGCGTGAACATTCGGACATCCAGCCGCAATCGTGACAAAGCAGCGTTGGTGCAAAACCGCGACGGTTGAGGAATACCAGCACCTGTTGCCCATTTGCCAGGGTCTGGCCAATGGCTTGCTGCATCGGCCCGGAAATCCCGCTGTCCAGTGGGCGGCTTTTCACATCCAGGCGCAGGAAGCGCGGTTGCTTGGCACCGCCGGCGCGTTCGTTCAGGCGTAGCAGGCCATAACGGCCGGTGTAGGCGTTGTGCAGGCTTTCCAGCGAAGGCGTGGCGGAGCCGAGGACAATCGGGATGTTTTCCTGCCGCGCGCGCACCAGCGCCAGATCACGGGCGTGGTAGCGCAAGCCTTCCTGCTGCTTATAGGAGCCGTCGTGCTCTTCGTCGATGATGATCAGCCCCGGATTCTTCATCGGGGTGAACAGCGCCGAGCGGGTGCCGATAATAATGTCGGCCTCGCCGTCGCGGGCGGCGAGCCAGGCTTCGAGGCGCTCGCGATCATTGACGGCCGAGTGGATCAGGGCGATCCGCGCGTTGAAACGTTGTTCGAAGCGCGCCAGCGTCTGCGGACCGAGGTTGATCTCCGGGATCAGCACCAGCGCCTGTTTGCCGGCCTCGAGGGTTTCGCGGATGAGTTGCAAATAGACTTCGGTCTTGCCGCTGCCCGTGACGCCGGCCAACAGAAACGCGTGATAGCTGTCGAAGCCTGCGCGAATCGCCTCATACGCGGCGCGCTGCTCGGGGTTGAGCGGCAGCTCCGGTTGCGCCAGCCAATGTTCATGGCGTGCGCCGGGTGCATGGCGGCGGATCTCGACTTGCACCAGATTTTTCGCCAGCAGCAGATCGAGGCTGTCCTTGCTCAGCATCAGTTTGCTCAGCAACTGATGGGCGACGCCGTGAGGGTGTTGGGCCAGCGTGGTCAACGCTTCACGCTGACGCGGCGCACGGGCGATGCGCGGATCATCGACGCTGGCGCCCGGCATTACCGACCAGAAGCGCTCCTGCCGGGCTTCGGCCAGTTCACCCTGACGCAATAGCACCGGCAGCGCCCAGCTCAAGGTGTCGCCGAGGCTGTGCTGATAATACTGGGATGTCCAAAGGCACAGCTTGAACAGCGCTGGCGGCAGTGGCGGGGTGGCGTCGAGCAGGGCCAGTGCCGGCTTGAGTTTCTCCACCGGCACTTCGCTGGTGTCGGTCACCTCCACCAGAATCCCGATCATCTCGCGTCGGCCAAACGGCACCCGCAGGCGCATGCCCGGTTGCAACTGCGCGCGCAGTACGCCGGCCGGCGCCCGATAGTCGAACAGGCGGCGCAAAGGCGAAGGCAGGGCGAGGCGCAGAATGGCGTCGGGCACGCGGGGGGATCTCGATCAGCAGACGATTAAAAGGACTGGTTCCATAACCTGTGGGAGCGAGCCTGCTCGCGGAAGCGGTGTGTCAGGCGACGAAAATGCTGGCTGATAGATCGTCTTCGCGAGCAGGCTCGCTCCCACAGGGACAGGGCAATGGGTCGGGAGCCTAGCAGACGGTCGGTTCTGTGTCCTCCATCAGGAAAGCGTTCAATGCTGACGAGCGGTAACGCAGCATGATGTCAACGGCCGCCGTCAGCATTGAACAGCTTTTCTGATGGAGGGCACCCGGGACAGCTTGCGTGATTGCAAAGGTCTGGTAGAATCCGCGGCCTAATTACGTGCGGTATTCAACAATAGTGTTGGATGGCGGCACGCTAGCTGAGGAAGACACCATGAAAGCTGATATCCACCCGAATTACCCAGTCATCGCTGTTACCTGCAGCTGTGGCAACAAGTTTGAAACCCGTTCGACCTTCGGCAAAGCTCTGCCAATCGACGTGTGCAACGAATGCCACCCGTTCTACACCGGTAAGCAAAAGACTCTGGACACTGGCGGCCGCGTTCAGCGCTTCGCAGACCGTTTCGGTGCTTTCGGCAAGAAACCTGCTGCTGCAGAGTAAGGTTGAAGAGCCCGGTGGGCTTTTCCTCGCTGCTGAAAAAGGCGTCCCTCGCGGGCGCCTTTTTTATGCCTGCGATTTGGCTTTCCACCGCGCTTGCGTACTGCCCGACACCCTCCGGACTGACGCAAGTCGCCGTGCAGCGCGTGGTCGATGGCGACACCTTGCGCCTGAGCGACGGCCGCAGCGTACGGATGATCGGCCTCAATACGCCTGAACTCGGCAAGCAGGGTCGCAGCGACGAGCCATTCGCCATTGCTGCGCGTAAACGCCTGGAAGCGCTGGTGGCTGACAGCGGCGGGCGCGTCGGCGTGCTTCCCGGCAAAGAGTCAAAAGACCATTACGGCCGTACGCTGGCCCACCTCTACAGTGCCAGCGGCGCCAACCTCGAAGCGCAAATGCTCGCCGATGGCCTGGGTTTCCAGGTCGCGGTGGCGCCGAATGTCGATCTTGTTGCCTGTCAGCAAGCGGCTGAACGCGAAGCGCGACAGGCGGGTCGAGGCCTCTGGCGGCAATCACCTGTACTGAAAGCAGAGCAGATCCAGCGCTCGGGTTTCGCCGTGGTCAGTGGCCGTGTGAGCAAAGTGCAGCGCAATCGCGGTGGAATCTGGATCGAGTTGCAGGACTCGCTTGTATTGCGTGTTGCACCCAATCTGGTCGGACAATTCGACAATACCCGCTTGCAAGCGTTGAAGGGCAAGCAAATCGAGGCGCGTGGCTGGGTGGTCGATCGTTCGCGGCGCGGTGGGTTGAAACCGGGTCAGCCGCGTTGGCTGCTGCCAATGACCGATCCTGCCATGCTGCAGAGCGCACGCTGAATAAAAATTGTAGACATTTTTTCTGTCGATTGTGAACAGTCAAGCCCTTGTGCGCCGTGGCTCTTGACCCAAAGTCGTAGGGCAGGGCGCTTGACAGGGGTGACCGCTCAGTCTTGTGGGGACTTTGCGAGGCGCGTATCCTCGCTGACCAGTCTGTCCAACAGTAAAAAAGCGGAATGCCAAAATGTCTGATCTGAAAACTGCCGCTCTCGAATACCATGCTCATCCTCGTCCAGGGAAGCTGAGTGTCGAGCTCACCAAGGCCACTGCTACCGCCCGCGACCTGTCGCTGGCCTACAGCCCCGGCGTAGCTGAACCAGTGCGCGAGATCGCTCGCGATCCTGAACTGGCCTACAAGTACACCGGCAAGGGCAACCTGGTTGCAGTCATTTCCGATGGCACCGCGATTCTCGGCCTGGGTAACCTCGGCCCATTGGCTTCCAAGCCCGTCATGGAAGGTAAAGGCGTGCTGTTCAAGCGCTTCGCCGGCATCGACGTTTTCGACATCGAAGTCGACTCCGAAAGCCCGCAAGCCTTCATCGACACCGTCAAGCGTATCTCCATCACCTTCGGTGGCATCAACCTGGAAGACATCAAGGCCCCTGAGTGCTTTGAGATCGAACGTGCTCTGATCGAGCAGTGCGACATCCCGGTATTCCACGATGACCAGCACGGCACCGCGATCGTGACCGCTGCGGGCATGATCAACGCCCTGGAAATTGCTGGCAAAACCCTGCCGGAAGCGAAGATCGTCTGCCTGGGCGCCGGCGCTGCCGCCATCTCCTGCATGAAGTTGCTGGTGAGCATGGGCGCAAGCATCGAAAACATCTTCATGGTTGACCGTACCGGCGTGATCCACTCCGGCCGTGATGACCTGAACCAGTACAAAGCCGTGTTCGCCCACGCTACTGACAAGCGCAGCCTGGCTGACGCGCTGCAAGGCGCTGACGTATTCGTCGGTTTGTCCGGCCCGAACCTGCTGAGCGCTGAAGGCCTGCTGTCGATGGCGGCAAACCCGATCGTGTTCGCGTGCTCGAACCCGGATCCGGAAATCTCCCCGGAACTGGCTCACGCCACCCGTAGCGACGTGATCATGGCGACCGGCCGTTCGGACTACCCGAACCAGGTCAACAACGTTCTGGGCTTTCCGTTCATCTTCCGTGGTGCCCTGGACGTTCGCGCCAAGCGCATCAACGAAGAAATGAAAGTGGCTGCCGCCAACGCCCTGCGCGAACTGGCCAAACTGCCAGTGCCTCAGGACGTGTGCGATGCCTACGGTGGTGCTCCGCTGGCATTCGGTCGTGAGTACATCATTCCGAAGCCAATGGACAAGCGCCTGATCACCTTGATCTCCGACGCTGTGGCCAAAGCCGCAATCGAGACCGGTGTGGCAACCCTGCCGTATCCGAAGAACTACCCGCTGAAAAGCGTGGATGACGTGTTCAACGGCTAAGCTGTTGTAGCGCTTCAAGCAAAAGCCCCGGTTCGTTATGAGTCGGGGCTTTTTTGTGGCTGGGGGTTTTGTGTTCCATATCTGGAGCAGCCCTCTCCCAGAGGTAGAGGGGACCGACCGTGGGATTTTTGAAAGCTACGCCGACCTCGAAGTACTGTGTTGAATCCATAATCGACTCGGTCGTTCAGGTTGATGTATGAAGCCAGACACTTCGGTCGGCTCCCTCTACCTCCGGGAGAGGGCTGGGGTGAGGGGGTGGATTTCTGTAGCGCCCCAATGTCCAGCCAGCAAGTATAAAAAAGCCCCGCACTTCTGACGAAGGCGGGGCTTTTCAATGTGCACCGGGATCAGAACAGATCGATCGGCGCCTGCTCATCCGCTGGCAGCGGACTGCCCGGCACTGAGCCATTCCCCAGCTCATTCACCGATGGCGGCGTGTCTTCTGCCTTGAACAGCTCGAAGTAAGCACCCGGCGTGCTCGGCGTCGCCGCGCGACCACTGGCCGGGTCCACCCGCAGGCTCAGCAGACCTTCCGGCTCCGGCTGCACGTGGGGCGGTTTGTCCTTGAGGGCGGCCGCCATATAGTTCATCCAGATCGGCAGTGACACAGTGCCGCCGAATTCGCGGCGACCGAGGCTTTCCGGCTGATCGAAACCGGTCCAGACCGTGGTCACGTAGTCGGCGTTGTAGCCGGAGAACCACGCATCTTTCGATTCGTTGGTCGTACCGGTTTTACCGGCGATGTCGCTGCGGCCCAAGGCTAGCGCACGACGCCCCGTGCCGCGCTTGATGACGTCCTGCAGCATGCTGTTGAGGATGTATGTCGTGCGAGCGTCGACGATGCGCTCAGCGACTGCCGGCGTTTGCGGCGCGGCAGCGGTGCCCGGTGCTTCGCCCGGCACCGGCGCGGCGTTGACGGTAAACGATTCAGTGGCCGGCGCCGCGAGGCCATCAGTGGCCGAGGTGCCCTGCGGAACGGTCGGCGGATTGGCGACGAACAGCGTGTCGCCATTGCGGCTTTCGATCTTGTCGATGATGAACGGCGTGATCTTGTAGCCGCCGTTGGCGAACGTGGCCCAACCGGTGGCGATCTCCATCGGCGTCAGCGTTGCGGTACCCAGCGCCAGCGACAGGTTCGGCGGCAGGTCCTGCTTGTTGAAGCCGAAGCGGGTGATGTAGTCGATGGTCTTGCCTACGCCCATTGCTTGCAGCAGGCGGATCGAAACCAGGTTACGCGACTTGTACAGCGCTTCGCGCAAGCGGATCGGCCCGAGGAAGGTGTTGGTGTCGTTCTTCGGGCGCCAGACCTTGTCCAGGTACTCGTCGACGAACACGATGGGGGCGTCGTTGACCAGCGTGGCGGCGGTGTAACCGTTGTCCAGCGCAGCGCTGTAGACGAACGGCTTGAAGCTCGAGCCCGGCTGACGCTTGGCCTGCATGGCGCGGTTGTAATTGCTCTGCTCGAAAGCAAAACCGCCGACCAGCGAGCGGATCGCGCCGTTCTGTGGATCCAGCGACACCAGCGCGCCTTGCGCCTGGGGAAGCTGGCTGAACTTCAGCGAATTGTCTTTCTGGCGCTGCACGCGAACCAGATCACCGATCTGTGCAACGTCCGACGGTTGGCGCGGGTTGGCGCCCATGCTGTTGGTATTAAGGAACGGCCGCGCCCATTTCATGGTGTCCCACGCGACATGTTCTTCGCCAGTGCGGGTCAGCACTTGCAGGCCATTCTTGTCGACCTGAGTGACGATGGCCGGCTCAAGGCTGCTGATGGTGCGTTGTTTGGTCAGCTCGGTGGCCCATGCTTCGCGGGTCTTGCCCGGCAGGCGCGATTCGGGGCCACGGTAGCCGTGACGCTGATCGTAGGTCATCAAGCCTTCATGCAGCGCGGTGTTGGCCATTTCCTGCAGGTTGCTCGGCACCGTGGTGGTGACCCGAAAACCCTCGGTGTAGGCGTCGCTGCCATAGCGGCCGACCATTTCGGCACGGGCCATTTCGGCAATGTACGGTGCGTTCACTTCCGGGGTGGGCACGTGATAGCTGGCGTTCAGAGGCTCGTTGATCGCCGCTGTGTACTCAGGCTCGGTAATCTTGCCGAGCTTGTACATGCGCCCCAGGATCCAGTCGCGACGCTCTTTACTGCGCGCCGGGTTGGCCAGCGGATTGAAGCGTGAAGGGGCTTTCGGCAGGCCGGCGATCATCGCCATCTGCGCCAGGCTGACGTCGCGGATCGACTTGCCGTAATACACCTGCGCCGCCGCCTCGATGCCGTAGGCGCGGTTGCCCAGATAGATCTTGTTCACGTACAGCTCAAGGATCTCGTCCTTGGTCAGTTGCCGTTCGATCTGCAAGGCCAGAAGAATTTCAGTGGCTTTGCGCGAGAAGCTGCGTTCGCTGGAGAGGAAGAAGTTCTTCGCCACCTGCATGGTGATGGTGCTGCCGCCGGACTGAATGTGACCGCTCTTGACCAGTTGGGTCGCGGCACGCATCAGGCTGCTCGGATCGACGCCGTAGTGGTTGGCGAAGTTGTCGTCTTCAGCACTTAGTAACGCATTAATGAAATTGGGGGGAATGTCGGCGAAACGGATCGGAGTACGGCGCATTTCGCCAAACTCTGCGATCAACTTGTCGTCGCTGCTGTAGACCCGCAGGGGAATCTGCAACTGAATGCTTCGCAGAGCCTCCACAGACGGCAAACCCGGACTAAGGTAAAGATAAGCGCCGCTGAGACCTAAAAGCAGTCCGCAGAAAACGGCGACGATGGACCAACCGAAAAATTTCAGCAGACGAATCAAGGCTTTTGGATATCCAGAGCAAAAAATGAATTTGGCGACGGGGTTCCGGCTACACACAGAACTGTCCGCGCAGGCAGTAAAAAGCGGAAAAAATCGCTGGGCATTATAAGCACTTTTCTGCTGGGGGCGTCATTTGCGCTTCTGTCAAGACGGGGTGAAGGAACGCAATGTGTATTACAGAGTCCGTAACTCACGGAAAGTCATAGGGAATTGGTAGTGCTGGGACTCTTCAATAAAAAGACCAATGCGTTACTGGGGATCGACATCAGCTCCACGTCCGTGAAGCTGCTGGAACTTAGTCGTCAGGGTGATCGCTACCGGGTCGAGGCTTATGCGGTGGAGCCGCTGCCACCGAACGCCGTGGTCGAGAAAAACATCGCCGAGCTCGAGGGTGTGGGCCAGGCCTTGACCCGGGTGCTGGGCAAGGCACGCACCGGGCTGAGAAGCGTGGCGGTGGCGGTGGCCGGTTCAGCGGTGATTACCAAGATCATCGAGATGGACGCCGGGCTTTCCGACGACGAACTGGAAAACCAGCTCAAGATTGAAGCCGACCAATACATTCCCTATCCGCTGGACGAAGTCGCCATCGACTTCGAGGTTCAGGGCGTGTCGCCGCGCAACCCCGAGCGGGTCAACGTGTTGCTGGCTGCCTGTCGCAAGGAAAACGTCGAAGTCCGTGAAGCGGCACTGGCGCTGGCCGGGCTGACCGCGCGCGTGGTGGACGTCGAAGCGTACGCGCTGGAGCGTTCGTTCGGCTTGCTCGCCACGCAGCTGGCGGCTTCTCAAGAGCGCTTGACCGTGGCTGTGGTCGACATCGGCGCCACCATGACCACCCTCAGCGTCCTGCACAACGGCAAGATCATCTACACCCGTGAGCAGTTGTTCGGCGGCCGGCAACTGACCGAGGAGATCCAGCGTCGCTATGGCCTGACCGTCGAGCAGGCGGGGCTGGCAAAGAAGCAGGGCGGTCTGCCCGACGATTACGTCAGCGAGGTGTTGCAGCCGTTTCGCGAGGCGCTGGTGCAGCAGGTATCGCGTTCGTTGCAGTTTTTCTTCGCTTCCGGCCAGTACAACGCGGTCGACCATATTCTGCTCGCTGGCGGCACGGCGTCGGTGCCGGGGCTGGATCGGCTGATCGAACAGCGCCTGGATACTCCGACCCAAGTGGCCAATCCGTTTGCCAATATGGCCCTGAGCAGCAAGGTCAACGCCGGGGCGCTGGCCAGTGACGCGCCGGCCTTGATGATCGCCTGCGGGCTCGCGCTCAGGAGTTTCGACTGATGGCGCGGATCAACCTTTTACCCTGGCGCGAGGAGCGCCGCGAAGAGCGGCGCAAACGCTTCCTGCTGGCGCTGACCGGCGTGGTGGTCGGTTCGATCGGCGCGGTGTTCATTGCCGATCAGATCATCAGCGCGGCCATCGCCCGGCAAGCGGCGCGCAACGACTACATCGGCAAGCAGATTGCCGTGGTCGACGAACGCATCAAGCAGATCAGCGAACTCAAGGCCCATCGCCAGCAGCTGGTCGAGCGCATGCGCATCATTCAGGACTTGCAGGGCAACCGGCAGGTCAGCGGACGAATCTTCGATCAACTGGCGCGCACATTGCCCGACGGTGTGTATTTCACTGACGTGAAGATGGTCGGTAAAACCTTGTCGATCAGCGGTGCGGCGGAGTCGAACAACCGCGTCTCCGAGCTGATGCGCAATCTGGATGCGTCCGACTGGTTTGATGCGGCGAGCCTCACTGAAGTCAAAGCGACCAGTGCCGATCAGGTGGAGCAAACCAACGTCTTTCAGCTGACCGTTCGTCAGACCCAGCCAAAGATTGTGGAGGGCGAGCAATGAAGCCTTCCGAATGGCTGGAGAGTCTGCGCAACATCGACTTCAACGATCTGGACACCAGCAACATCGGGTCGTGGCCGGGCGCGGTCAAAGCCATCGCCGGAGCGCTGTTGATGGTGCTGGTATTGGCGTTTGGCTATAACTTTTTCATCAGTGACACGCAAAACCAGCTGCAGCTCAAGCGCGAAGAAGAGGCCACGCTGAAGGAGCAGTTCGCCAGCAAAGCGCGCATATCCGCCAACCTGGATCTGTACACCCAGCAGATGAAGGAGATGGAAAACTCCTTCGGCGTGCTGCTGCGTCAGTTGCCCAGTGACACCGAAGTGCCGGGCTTGCTGGAAGACATCACGCGAACGGGTTTGGGCAGTGGTCTTGAGTTCGAGGAAATCAAACTGCTGCCGGAGGTTACCCAGCCGTTTTACATCGAGCTACCGATCCAGATTACCGTCACGGGTGCCTATCACGACCTCGCCACATTCGTCAGTGGTGTGGCCGGGTTGCCTCGCATCGTGACCCTGCATGACTTCGAACTGGCCCCTGCCAGCAAAGAAGGTGGGTCGAAGTTGCGCATGAGCATCCTCGCCAAGACCTACCGCTACAACGACAAGGGGCTGCAAAAATGACCCCAATACGTTGTTACGCCGGGTTGATGGCACTGCTGGCATTGAGCGGCTGTGGTGCCAGCAATGACTTCAGCGACCTCGACGCCTACATGAATGAAGTGCGCTTGCGTCCGGCAGGCAAGATTGAACCAACACCCACATTCCGGTCTTACCCAGCATTCAGTTACAGCGCTGCCAACCTGCGCAGTCCGTTCTCGCGTCAGGTGCGCGTCGATCTGGCCGGGCAGAGGCGTGGTTCGCGCAACGTCAAGCCCGACCCTGGTCGGGTCAAGCAATACCTCGAAGGTTTCAACATCGAGCAGTTCGAGATGGTCGGCACGATTGCCAATGCTTCCGGTTCCTTCGCGCTATTGCGTGGCGCCGGCGGGGTGCATCGCCTGAAGGTCGGCGATTACCTGGGGCGCAACGATGGGCGCATCGTTGCCATCAATGCGACCCAGGTCGATGTGGTCGAAATTGTGCCCGACGGTGAAGGCGCCTGGCTGGAACGTCCGCGCACCATTCCTTTGAAAGAGCATTCATAGTGGAAGTCGAATAATGAACAGGATTTTCTCCACCCTCGGTTTTTCGCTATGGATAGCGCTGTTGTCACCGATGGTACAGGCGGCCAATTTGAAGGCGCTGGATGTGGCAGCGTTGCCGGGTGATCGCGTAGAACTGAAGCTGTCGTTCGACGGCCCGCCGCCGCAGCCCAAGGGTTACACCACCGAATCACCGGCGCGAATTGCGCTGGACTTGCCCGGTGTGGCCAGTCAGTTGGCGAGCAAAAATCTCGATCTGGGCAGTGGCAATGCGCGCACGGCCACGGTGGTTGAAGCCAAGGACCGCACGCGGCTGATTGTCAGTCTCACGCAATTGGCGCCTTACGACACACGGGTTGAGGGCAACTATCTGTTCGTGGTGGTTGGTCAGGGCGCGCCGGCCAGGGCGCCGCGACCGGCAGTGGCGGCATCAAGCGCGGCGACTCCTGCTGCGCCCGCCAAGGCGTTCGTGGCGAAACCCCGCGCCATTCGCGGTGTGGATTTTCAGCGCGGTACTGCGGGCGAGGGCAATGTCGTCATCGACCTGTCCGACCCGACCATCGCCCCGGATATCCAGGAGCATGACGGCAAGATCATCCTCAGCTTCGCCCGTACGCAATTGCCGGAAAAGCTGCGGGTGCGTCTCGACGTGAAGGATTTCGCCACGCCAGTGCAATTCGTCAACGCCGGCGTAACCGGTGATCGCACGGTCATTACCGTCGAGCCCAGCGGCACCTTTGACTATTCCACGTTCCAGACCGATAACAAACTGACCGTCAGCATCCGTCCGATGACCGTCGACGACCTGCAAAAACGCAACGCCGATCGTCAGGCCTATGTCGGTGAAAAGCTCTCGCTGAATTTCCAGGACATTGACGTGCGCTCGGTGCTGCAACTGATCGCCGACTTCACCAACCTCAATCTGGTGGCGAGCGACACGGTGCAGGGCGGCATCACCCTGCGTTTGCAAAACGTGCCGTGGGATCAGGCGCTGGATCTGGTGCTGAAGACCAAAGGCCTGGATAAACGCAAAATCGGTAATGTGCTGCTGGTGGCCCCGGCTGATGAAATTGCTGCGCGCGAACGTCAGGAGCTGGAGTCGCAGAAGCAGATCGCCGAACTGGCGCCGCTGCGTCGTGAGCTGTTGCAGGTGAACTATGCCAAGGCTGCGGACATCGCCAAGTTGTTCCAGTCGGTGACCAGCGCCGAGGCCAAGATCGACGAGCGTGGATCAATCACTGTCGACGAACGGACCAACAACATCATTGCCTACCAGACTCAGGATCGTCTCGACGAGCTGCGGCGGATCGTGGCGCAACTGGATATTCCAGTGCGTCAGGTGATGATCGAGGCGCGCATCGTCGAGGCCAACGTCGATTACGACAAGAGTCTGGGGGTGCGCTGGGGCGGCTCGATCCAGAACAAGGGCAACTGGAATGCTTCCGGGGTCAACGGTTCATCGACCACCATCGGCACGCCGGGCAGCACCAGTACCAACTCGCCGTTCGTCGACATGGGGACCGTCGGCAATACTTCCGGGATCGGTATCGCGTTCATTACCGACAACGTTTTGCTCGATCTGGAGCTGACGGCCATGGAGAAGACCGGCAACGGTGAAATCGTTTCGCAGCCCAAAGTGGTCACCTCCGACAAAGAGACCGCGAAGATCCTCAAAGGCACCGAGATTCCTTACCAGGAAGCCAGCTCCAGCGGCGCCACGTCGGTGTCGTTCAAGGAGGCTTCGCTGTCGCTGGAAGTGACCCCGCAGATCACCCCGGATAACCGCATCATCATGGAGGTCAAGGTCACCAAGGACGAACCGGATTACCTGAACAAAGTGCAGGATGTACCGCCGATCAAAAAGAACGAGGTCAACGCCAAAGTGCTGGTCAATGATGGCGAAACCATCGTGATTGGCGGTGTTTTCTCAAATACTCAGAGCAAGGTCGTAGATAAGGTGCCATTTCTTGGCGATGTGCCGTATCTTGGCCGCCTTTTCCGGCGTGATGTGGTTTCGGAGAAAAAATCCGAGCTGCTGGTATTTCTCACTCCGCGTATCATGAATAACCAGGCGATTGCTGTGAGTCGTTGATTCTGTGCGAAATTTGATTCTTGTAGGTCCGATGGGTGCTGGCAAAAGCACCATCGGCCGATTACTGGCCAAAGAGCTGCGCCTGCCGTTCAAAGATTCCGACAAGGAAATTGAACTGCGCACGGGCGCCAATATCCCGTGGATCTTCGACAAGGAAGGCGAGCCGGGCTTTCGCGACCGTGAGCAGGCGATGATCGCCGAGCTGTGCGAGTTCGACGGCGTGGTGTTGGCGACCGGCGGTGGCGCGGTCATGCGCGATGCCAATCGCAAGGCCCTGCATGAGGGCGGGCGCGTGGTGTATCTGCACGCGTCCGTCGAACAGCAGGTCGGCCGCACTTCCCGCGATCGCAATCGACCGTTGCTGCGCACCGCCGATCCGGCGAAAACCCTGCGTGACTTGCTCGCCATCCGTGATCCGCTCTATCGGGAAATTGCCGATCTGGTGGTGGAAACCGACGAACGGCCGCCGCGTATGGTAGTGCTCGACATTCTCGACCGTCTGGCGCAGCTTCCTCCCCGTTAAAGCATCGCCCGAAATGCGCTATCCTCGGCGTCCTGTCACAGCCCGCCAAGGTTGTGGCGGATGGCGTGCCGGCGGCGTCATACCCGCTATAGGCCGCAGTAACCAATAACTCAGGGCAGGACGCCTGCTTCCATCTTCACTGTGGGGACACATGCAGACACTCAAGGTCGATCTAGGCGAGCGCAGCTACCCGATTCATATTGGCGAAGGTTTGTTGGATCAGCCCGAGTTGCTGGCTCCGCATATCCACGGGCGCCAGGTGGCAATCATCTCCAATGAGACCGTTGCGCCGCTCTATCTCGAACGTCTGACGCGCAGCCTGGCGCAGTTCTCGGTTATTTCCGTGGTGTTGCCGGACGGCGAAGCCTTCAAGAACTGGGAAACCCTGCAACTGATCTTCGACGGTCTGCTAACCGCCCGTCATGATCGCCGCACTACTGTTATCGCCCTCGGCGGCGGTGTGATCGGCGACATGGCCGGTTTTGCCGCTGCCTGCTATCAACGCGGCGTCGACTTCATCCAGATCCCCACCACGTTGCTGTCTCAGGTCGATTCGTCGGTGGGCGGCAAAACCGGGATCAACCATCCGCTGGGCAAGAACATGGTCGGCGCGTTCTATCAGCCGAATGTCGTGCTGATCGATACGGCGTCCCTGAAAACCCTGCCACCGCGCGAGCTGTCGGCGGGTCTGGCTGAGGTCATCAAGTACGGTCTGATCTGCGACGAGCCGTTCCTCGGCTGGCTCGAAGACAACGTCGACGCCTTGCGCGCGCTGGATCAAACAGCCCTGACTTACGCCATCGAGCGCTCCTGCGCAGCCAAGGCTGCGGTGGTCGGCGCCGATGAGAAGGAAACCGGCGTACGCGCCACGCTCAATCTCGGCCACACTTTCGGCCACGCCATCGAGACCCACATGGGCTATGGTGTCTGGTTGCATGGTGAGGCGGTGGCGGCTGGCACCGTGATGGCGCTGGAGATGTCAGCGCGTCTGGGCTGGATCAGCGAACAGGAGCGCGATCGCGGCATTCGTCTGTTTCAGCGGGCCGGCCTGCCGGTGATTCCGCCTTCTGAAATGAGCGAAGCCGATTTTCTTGAACACATGGCAATCGACAAAAAAGTGATCGACGGTCGTCTGCGCCTGGTGCTGCTGCGCCGGATGGGCGAAGCGGTAGTGACCGACGATTATCCGAAAGAGGTTCTACAGGCCACGCTGGGAGCGGATTACCGCGCCCTGGCTCAGCTTAAAGGTTAATAAGATTCCGATGACTAGTTTGCATGCCGACGAGGCGTTCCTCGGCCATTTCCAGTTAAGCCACGACCCCTTCGCGCCGCGCGTACCGGGCTTCAAATTCTTTCCGGCCCAGCGCAAACCGGTGCTCGGCCAACTGCATCACCTGGCGCGTTACAGCCAGTTGCTGCTGGTGGTCACTGGCCCGCAGGGCAGTGGCAAGACTTTGCTGCGCCAGGCGCTGGTCGCCAGCACCAACAAGCAATCGGTACAGAGCGTTGTGGTTTCCGCGCGGGGTGCCGGCGATGCCGCTGGCGTACTGCGTCAGGTGGCGCAGGCGCTGAACGTGGCTCAGGCCGAAGTCGGCGCGATTCTGGATCAGGTGGTGCAGTTGGCACTGACCGGCCAGGAAGTCTATTTGCTGGTGGATGATGCCGAGCAGCTCGACGAATCCGCCCTCGAAGCGCTGATGGCGCTGGGTGCCGGCGCGCCGGAAGGTCGCCCGCATGTGTTCCTGTTCGGTGAGTCGTCGCTGATCGCTCAGCTTGAGGCTTTGCATCTCGAAGAAGAGCGCTTCCACGTCATCGAATTGCAGCCTTACACCGAAGAAGAGACGCGCGAGTATCTCGACCAACGGCTCGAAGGTGCGGGCCGGGGTGTCGAACTTTTCACCGCGGATCAGATCTCTGATATTCACGAAAGCTCCGAGGGTTGGCCTGGCAACATCAACCAGGTCGCTCGCGATGCACTGATCGAAGTCATGATTGCCAGCCGCTCTGCGGTCAAGCGTCCAAGTATGGGGTTCAACATGCCGAAGAAACACGTATTGGCGATTTCCGCCGTCGTTGTGGTCGCGGTCGCCGCCGCCTGGCTGATGCCGGGTCGCAACAAGGCGCCAACCACCGGCGCACCCGCCAACGAACAGGCACAACTGCCATTGGGCCAGGGCGCAGCCAATGGCGGCGCGCCGAACGTCGAATTTGCCGGTAATACGCAGCCGATGCCGTTGCCGCTGGTTGGCAACTCGCAACCGGTCATGCGCGGCCCGCTGGCCGAAGCTGCTGGCGGTATCACCGAAGGCGACGACGGTGTGCCACTGGAAGGCTCCAGCGACACGCCGCCGACCGTGACCACTTCAGCGCCTCCTGCGGGCGTTCCGGCCGGTCCGGCACCCACCCCGGCTCCAGTGCCAGCCGCCAAACCGGCGCCTGCCCCGACACAAATCGCCACCGCCAAGCCTGCTCCGGTAGCGCCAGCGGCCAAACCTGTTCCAGCGCCAGCCAAACCAGTTGCCGCCGCCAAACCCGCCGAGAAGCCGGTTACCGTGGCCAAAGCCGCCGGTGGCAGCTGGTACGCCGGGCAGCCGACGAGCAACTACGTGGTGCAGATCCTCGGCACCAGCTCCGAGACGGCCGCGCAAAGCTTCGTCAAGGAGCAGGGCGGCGAGTACCGTTATTTCAAGAAAGTCCTCAACGGCAAGCCTCTTTACGTGATCACCTACGGCAACTTTGCCAATCGTGATGCGGCTGTTTCTGCCATCAAGGCCTTGCCAGCGAAGGTTCAGGCTGGTAAACCTTGGCCTCGCACTGTCGCCAGCGTCCAACAGGAACTGGCAACAACTCGCTGAAGATTCGGCGGCCTTACCCAGGCCGCCTCTCCAAGCACCTCAAAATTTCTACGAGTGCGCGCCGCCTTCAGAGGTCGCGTGCCTTGTGGTGTCTGCGTCACAGTAGTCTTTGAGTCGTTGCAGTCAAAATTAAAAAAGTTTTGACTAGCACAGCAGATCGCTTTAAACCTTTCACAAATGCGACATTAATTTGCGACAGTTCGTCGTCAAATTTGTGAGCCTCTGTGTCGCTGTGTACAATGACCACCCTTTTGCCCCCGCTAAGCCGGCGTACGTTCGGCGCGGATCGCAAGTGGTTGAATTGAAAAGAAATTTGCCTCGAAAAGAGGCAGCCTGGTGAGAAAGTGTCTATGAAAGCAGGTCTGTACCAACCAGATGAATTCAAGGATAACTGCGGTTTCGGCCTGATAGCCCATATGCAGGGCGAGCCCAGTCATACCCTTTTGCAAACGGCCATTGAGGCCCTGACCTGCATGACCCACCGCGGTGGGATTAATGCCGACGGCAAGACCGGTGACGGTTGCGGTCTGCTGATTCAAAAGCCCGACGCCTTTCTGCGCGCTATCGCTCAGGAAACCTTCAGCGTCGAGTTGCCCAAGCAATATGCCGTGGGCATGGTCTTCTTCAACCAGGATTCGGCCAAGGCTGAAGCCGCTCGCGAGAACATGAACCGCGAGATCCTCGCCGAAGGACTGCAACTGATCGGCTGGCGCAAAGTGCCAATCGACACCAGCGTCCTCGGCCGCCTGGCCCTTGAACGCCTGCCGCAAATCGAGCAGGTTTACATCGGCGGCGAAGGCCTGAGCGATCAAGACATGGCGGTCAAGCTGTTCAGCGCCCGTCGCCGTTCGTCGGTGACCAACGCTGTCGACAGCGACCACTACATCTGCAGCTTTTCGCACAAGACCATCATCTATAAAGGTTTGATGATGCCGGCCGATCTGGCCGCGTTTTATCCGGACCTGAGTGACGAGCGCCTGCAAACCGCGATCTGCGTGTTCCACCAGCGCTTCTCCACCAACACCCTGCCGAAATGGCCGCTGGCTCAGCCATTCCGCTTCCTCGCCCACAACGGCGAGATCAACACCATCACCGGTAACCGTAACTGGGCTCAGGCCCGTCGTACCAAGTTCACCAATGATCTGATGGATCTGGAAGAACTCGGCCCGCTGGTTAACCGTGTCGGTTCCGATTCCTCGAGCATGGACAACATGCTTGAGCTGATGGTCACCGGCGGCATCGACCTGTTCCGTGGCGTGCGGATGATCATTCCGCCTGCGTGGCAGAACGTCGAAACCATGGACCCGGATCTGCGTGCGTTCTACGAGTACAACTCGATGCACATGGAGCCGTGGGACGGCCCGGCCGGCGTGGTCATGACCGATGGTCGCTACGCGGTCTGCCTGCTCGACCGTAACGGTCTGCGCCCGGCGCGCTGGGTTACCACCACCAACGGTTTCATCACCGTTGCTTCGGAAATCGGCGTCTGGAATTACCAGCCCGAAGACGTGATCGCCAAGGGCCGCGTAGGCCCGGGCCAGATCCTGGCCGTGGATACCGAAACCGGGCAGATCCTCGACACCGATGCGATCGACAACCGTCTCAAATCCCGTCATCCGTACAAGCAATGGCTGCGCAAGAATGCCCTGCGCATTCAGGCGACCATGGAAGACAACGACCACGGTTCGGCTTTCTACGACGTCGATCAGCTCAAGCAATACATGAAGATGTATCAGGTCACGTTCGAAGAGCGCGATCAGGTACTGCGTCCGCTTGGCGAGCAAGGCTACGAAGCCGTTGGTTCGATGGGCGACGACACGCCGATGGCCGTGCTGTCCCAGCGCGTGCGCACGCCGTACGACTATTTCCGCCAGCAGTTCGCGCAGGTCACCAACCCGCCGATCGACCCGCTGCGTGAAGCGATCGTGATGTCGCTGGAAATCTGCCTCGGTGCCGAGCGCAACATTTTCCAGGAGTCGCCGGAACACGCCTCGCGCGTGATCCTCAGCTCGCCGGTCATTTCCCCGGCCAAGTGGCGTTCGCTGATGAACCTTGATCGCCCGGGTTTCGAGCGGCAGGTCATCGACCTCAATTACGACGAAAGCGTCGGCCTCGAAGCGGCGATCCGCAACGTCGCCGATCAGGCTGAAGAAGCCGTGCGTGCCGGACGTACCCAGATCGTTCTGAGCGATCGTCATATCGCCCCGGGCAAACTGCCGATCCACGCTTCGCTGGCGACCGGTGCGGTGCACCATCGCCTGACCGAAAAAGGCCTGCGTTGCGACTCCAACATCCTCGTTGAAACCGCTACCGCGCGTGATCCGCATCACTTTGCGGTGCTGATCGGTTTCGGTGCCTCGGCGGTTTATCCGTTCCTGGCTTACGAAGTGCTGGGCGACCTGATCCGTACCGGTGAAGTGCTGGGCGACCTCTACGAGGTGTTCAAGAACTACCGCAAAGGCATTACCAAAGGCCTGCTCAAGATTCTGTCGAAGATGGGCATCTCGACCATCGCTTCGTATCGTGGTGCGCAGTTGTTCGAGGCCATTGGCCTGTCCGAAGAAGTGTGCGACCTGAGCTTCCGTGGCGTGCCGAGCCGCATCAAGGGTGCGCGTTTCGTCGACATCGAAGCCGAGCAGAAAGCCCTCGCTGCCGAGGCCTGGAGCCCGCGCAAGCCGATCCAGCAGGGCGGTCTGCTGAAGTTCGTCCACGGTGGCGAATATCACGCGTACAACCCGGACGTGGTCAACACCCTGCAAGCCGCTGTGCAGCAGGGCGACTACGCCAAGTTCAAGGAATACACCTCGCTGGTGGACAACCGTCCGGTGTCGATGATTCGCGACCTGCTCAAGGTCAAGACCCTCGACACGCCGTTGGACATCAGTGAAATCGAACCGCTGGAATCGGTGCTCAAGCGCTTCGACTCTGCCGGTATCTCGCTGGGCGCTCTGTCGCCGGAAGCTCACGAAGCCCTGGCCGAAGCCATGAACCGCCTTGGTGCGCGTTCCAACTCCGGCGAAGGCGGCGAAGACCCGGCGCGTTACGGCACCATCAAGAGCTCGAAAATCAAGCAGGTCGCGACTGGCCGTTTCGGCGTGACGCCGGAATACCTGGTCAACGCCGAAGTGCTGCAGATCAAGGTCGCCCAGGGCGCCAAGCCGGGCGAGGGTGGCCAACTCCCAGGCGGCAAGGTCAACGGGCTGATCGCCAAGCTGCGTTATGCAGTGCCTGGCGTGACGCTGATTTCGCCACCGCCGCACCACGACATTTATTCCATCGAAGATTTGTCGCAACTGATTTTCGACCTCAAGCAGGTCAACCCGAAGGCGCTGGTCTCGGTGAAACTGGTCGCTGAAGCTGGCGTCGGCACCATCGCCGCCGGTGTGGCCAAGGCCTACGCGGACTTGATCACCATTTCCGGCTACGACGGTGGCACCGGTGCTTCGCCGCTGACCTCGATCAAGTACGCGGGCGCACCGTGGGAACTCGGCTTGGCCGAAACCCACCAGACTCTGCGCGGCAACGACCTGCGCGGCAAAGTCCGGGTGCAGACTGACGGCGGCCTGAAAACCGGCCTCGACGTGATCAAGGCAGCGATCCTTGGCGCCGAAAGCTTCGGCTTCGGCACCGCGCCAATGATCGCGCTGGGCTGCAAATACCTGCGCATCTGCCACCTGAACAACTGCGCCACCGGCGTTGCCACTCAGAACGAGAAGCTGCGCAAGGATCACTACATCGGCACCGTCGACATGGTGGTGAATTTCTTCACCTACGTCGCCGAGGAAACCCGTGAGTGGCTGGCCAAGCTTGGCGTGCGCTCCCTCGAAGAGCTGATCGGTCGCACCGATCTGCTGGACATCCTCGAAGGCCAGACCGCCAAGCAAAATCACCTGGATCTGACTCCGCTGCTGGGCAGCGATCACATCCCGGCGGACAAGCCGCAGTTCTGCCAGGTTGAGCGCAACCCGCCATTCGATCAGGGCCTGCTGGCCGAGAAAATGGTCGATCTGGCGACGTCGGCGATCAACGACCTCAGCGGCGCCGAGTTCGAACTGGACATCTGCAACTGCGACCGTTCGATCGGTGCGCGGATCTCCGGCGAAATCGCCCGCAAGCACGGCAACCAAGGCATGGCCAAGGCGCCGATCACCTTCCGCTTCAAAGGGACGGCCGGTCAGAGCTTTGGCGTGTGGAACGCCGGCGGTCTGAACATGTACCTGGAAGGCGACGCCAACGACTACGTCGGCAAAGGCATGACCGGTGGCAAGCTGACCATCGTGCCGCCCAAGGGCAGCGTTTATAAGACTCAGAACAGCGCCATCATCGGCAACACCTGCCTGTACGGCGCCACTGGCGGCAAGCTGTTCGCCGCTGGCACCGCAGGCGAGCGTTTCGCCGTACGTAACTCCGGTGCCCACACGGTTGTAGAAGGCACTGGCGATCACTGCTGCGAGTACATGACCGGTGGTTTCGTCTGCGTATTGGGCAAGACCGGTTACAACTTCGGCTCTGGCATGACCGGTGGTTTCGCCTACGTGCTCGACCAGGACAACAGCTTCGTTGACCGGGTCAACCACGAACTGGTGGAAATTCAGCGGATCAGTGGTGAGGCGATGGAATCCTATCGCAGCCACCTGCAAAACGTGCTGAACGAGTACGTCGCGGAAACCGACAGCGAGTGGGGTCGTGAACTCGCCGAAAACCTCGATGACTACTTGCGCCGTTTCTGGCTGGTCAAACCGAAAGCGGCGAGCCTGAAATCTCTGCTCTCCAGTACTCGTGCGAGTCCGCAATAACGGCGCAACTGCAAGCGGCAAGTGACAAGCCGCAAGTTAACAGCAGTGCGCGATGTGCCTGCAGAGTGATTTTCTTGCAGCTTGAAGCTAGTAGCTTGAAGCTGCTGTTATGAGGTTTTGAAGATGGCCGAACGTCTCAGTAACGACTTTCAATTCATCGATGTCGGGCGCAAAGATCCGAAGAAGAAACTGTTGCGTCAACGCAAGAAAGAGTTCGTCGAGATCTACGAACCTTTCAAACCCCAGCAGTCGGCCGATCAGGCCCACCGCTGCCTGGGTTGCGGCAACCCGTACTGCGAATGGAAGTGCCCGGTGCACAACTTCATTCCCAACTGGCTGAAGCTGGTGGCCGAGGGCAACATCCTTCAGGCCGCCGAGCTGTCGCACCAGACCAACACCCTGCCGGAAGTCTGCGGCCGGGTTTGCCCTCAGGATCGTCTGTGCGAGGGTGCCTGCACCCTTAACGACGGGTTCGGTGCAGTGACCATCGGTTCGGTCGAGAAGTACATCACCGACACCGCGTTCGCCATGGGCTGGCGCCCGGACATGTCCAAGGTCAAACCGACCGGCAAACGTGTCGCGATCATCGGTGCTGGCCCGGCAGGTCTGGGCTGTGCCGACGTACTGGTGCGTGGCGGTGTGACCCCGGTGGTGTTTGACAAGAACCCGGAAATCGGTGGTCTGCTGACCTTCGGTATCCCCGAGTTCAAGCTGGAAAAGAGCGTGCTGAGCAATCGTCGCGAAGTCTTCACCGGCATGGGCATCGAGTTCCGGCTCAACACCGAAGTCGGCACTGACGTGACGATGGAACAACTGCTCGCCGAATACGATGCCGTGTTCATGGGCATGGGTACTTACACCTACATGAAGGGCGGTTTTGCCGGTGAGGACTTGCCGGGCGTTTATGACGCGCTGGACTTCCTGATCGCTAACGTCAACCGCAACCTGGGCTTTGAAAAGTCGCCGGAAGATTTCGTCGACATGAAAGGCAAGAAGGTTGTGGTGCTCGGTGGTGGCGACACGGCGATGGACTGCAACCGCACCTCGATCCGCCAGGGTGCCAAGTCGGTAACCTGCGCTTATCGTCGTGACGAAGCGAACATGCCCGGCTCGCGCAAAGAGGTGAAGAACGCCAAGGAAGAAGGCGTGAAATTCCTCTACAACCGCCAGCCGATCGCCATCGTCGGTGAAGACCGGGTCGAAGGCGTGAAAGTGGTCGAGACCCGTCTCGGCGAACCGGACGCCCGTGGCCGTCGCAGCCCCGAGCCGATCCCGGGCTCCGAAGAGATCATCCCGGCCGACGCCGTGGTCATCGCCTTCGGTTTCCGTCCGAGCCCGGCGCCTTGGTTCGGACAGTTCGAAATTCAGACGGATAGCCAGGGCCGCGTCGTTGCGCCTGAGCAAGGTCAGTACAAGCACCAGACCAGCAATCCGAAGATCTTTGCGGGTGGCGACATGGTGCGCGGTTCCGACCTGGTAGTGACGGCAATCTTCGAAGGCCGTAATGCCGCCGAAGGGATCCTTGATTACCTGGGCGTCTAAAACCGTTTTAAGCTGCACTGCAATACCTGTGGGAGCTGGCAAGCCAGCTCCCACAGTGTTTTGTGGCGTTACAAAGTCTGCATTCCAACGCAATAAATTGACCCGATAGACAAAAGGCTGACCTGCATCCGTGCCTTTTCCCTCGCGCTCTGAGAAAATGCCCGCACTTTTTTTCCGGATGCCGACATGACTGCCCTGAAGAACGACCGTTTCCTCCGCGCCCTGCTCAAGCAACCCGTAGACGTCACCCCCGTGTGGATGATGCGTCAGGCCGGCCGCTACCTGCCGGAATACCGCGCCAGCCGTGCCCACGCCGGTGACTTCATGAGCCTGTGCATGAATCCGGAGTTCGCTTGCGAAGTCACCATGCAACCGCTCGACCGCTATCCACAACTGGACGCGGCGATCCTGTTTTCCGACATCCTCACCATCCCCGATGCCATGGGCCAGGGTCTGTACTTCGAGACCGGTGAAGGCCCGCGCTTCAAGAAAGTCGTCAGCACCCTGGCCGACATCGAAGCTTTGCCTATCCCGGATCCACACAAAGACCTCGGCTATGTGATGGACGCGGTCAGCACTATCCGTCGTGAGTTGAACGGCCGTGTGCCGCTGATCGGCTTTTCCGGCAGCCCGTGGACACTGGCGACGTACATGGTTGAAGGCGGCTCGTCGAAAGACTTCCGCAAGACCAAAGCCATGCTCTACGACAACCCGCAAGCCATGCACCTGCTGCTGGACAAGTTGGCGCAGTCGGTGACCTCGTACCTCAATGGCCAGATCATGGCTGGCGCGCAAGCGGTGCAGATCTTCGATACCTGGGGCGGCAATCTGTCGGCGGCGGCGTATCAGGAATTCTCGCTGGCCTACATGAAGAAAATCGTCAGCGGTTTGATCCGCGAAAACGACGGTCGCAAGGTGCCGGTGATCCTGTTCACCAAGAACGGCGGCCTGTGGCTGGAAAGCATCGCCGAGGCCGGCGCCGACGCACTGGGCCTGGACTGGACCTGCGACATCGGCAACGCCCGCGCTCGTGTTGGCGACAAGGTTGCCCTGCAAGGCAACATGGACCCGACCGTGCTCTACGCCAAGCCGGAAGCAATCCGCACCGAAGTCGGGCGCATCCTCGCCAGCTACGGCAAGGGCAGCGGCCACGTGTTCAACCTCGGCCACGGCATCACCCCGGAAGTCGACCCGGAACACGCCGGTGCCTTCCTGCGCGCGGTGCATGAGTTGTCGGCTCAGTATCACGAGTGATCGATACGCAATAAAAAACGCCCGGCCAATGCCGGGCGTTTTTGTATGCGTAATCCACAGTCGGACGCTTAGCAAATGTGGGAGCGAGCCTGCTCGCGAATGCGCAGTTTGCGTCAATAAATTTGCTGACTGATCCACCGCTTTCGCGAGCAGGCTCGCTCCCACACTGGTTTTGGGTCAGGCCTTCACACCACCCAATGGCGGCAACTTCGCCAGCTTCAACGCTATCAACAGCGCCACCAGCAACAGCGCGCCGATAAACAGTCCAATCCCGTTCCACCCACCCAAATGCCAGAACACCCCGCCCGCTGTCCCGGCAATGCTTGACCCGGCGTAATAGCTGAACAGGTACAGCGACGACGCCTGGCCCTTGGCCTTGATCGCCCGACGGCCGATCCAGCTGCTCGCTACCGAATGCGCGGCGAAGAAGCCGAAGGTGAAAATCAACATGCCGACAATCACCAGCAGCAGTGGTGTAAACATGGTCAACGCGAGACCGGCAAACATCAGCGCGATAGTTGCCCACAACACTTTGCGCCGCCCCAGTTGGTCCGCCAGCGAACCGATTTTCGCCGAACTGTAGATCCCTGACAGGTACACCACCGAGAGCAAACCGACGAACACTTGATCGAGGTTGTACGGTGCGGCCAGCAAGCGATAGCCGATGTAGTTGAACAGCGTGACAAACGCGCCCATCAGTACGAACGCTTCAAGAAACAACAGCGGCAGACCGGCATCGCGAAAGTGCATGGTGAAACCGTCAAGCAAGCTGCGCGGATGCAGCGAGCGTGAGCGGAAGTTGCGTGACTCCGGCAGGATCTTCCAGAACACCGCCGCCGCAATCATCGCCAGACCGCCAATCACCAGCATCGCCGTGTGCCAACTGACGAAGTCGATCAACACCCCGGTAATCAGGCGTCCGCTCATCCCGCCAATTGCGTTGCCGCCGATGTACAAACCCATGGCAAGGCCGATGTGTTGCGGATGAATTTCTTCACTCAGATAGGTCATCGCCACCGCCGCCAGGCCGCTCAACGACAAGCCGATCAGCGCGCGCATGATCAGCACGCCGTGCCAGCTCGGCATCATTGCACTGGCCATGGTGCACAGCGCTGCCGCGAACAGCGCGGCAACCATGACCGGTTTACGCCCGACCCGATCGGAAATCGGCCCGGTGATCAGTAAGCCAATGGCGAGCATACCGGTGGCCACCGACAGAATCAGGCTGCTCTGCGCCGCGTTGATTCCGTATTCATGAGACAGCAACGGCATCATCGGCTGTACGCAATACAGCAGCGCAAACGTCGCGAACCCGCCGCTGAACAGCGCCAGCACCGTGCGCATGAACATCGGTGTGCCTTTTTCGATGTAGATCTCTTGCAGTTCGGCGACGACATCGTCCGCTGCAGGCGGAACCTCATGGGCAAGGGGGGCGGTGGCAGTTTTCACATCGGACCTCGGAGAGCGCAGCCGGGCAGGCAATGAAAAAATCATATAGCTGGCTAATGTTTCTATCCAATATATTGTTCGACCTGTTTGATAGCTTTAACGACCTAATGGGGTTTTTATGGAATTGCGTCACCTGCGCTACTTCATCGCCGTCGCCGAAGAACTGCATTTCGGCCGCGCAGCACAGGTGCTGGGCATCTCCCAGCCACCGCTTAGCCAGCAGATTCAGGCGCTCGAGCAAGAGGTCGGTGCACGTCTGTTTGAACGGACCAATCGTCGGGTCGAGCTGAGTGAGGCCGGCAGATTGTTTTTGGAAGAGGCGCGGCTGGTGCTGGCGCAAGTCGACAAAGCGGCGGATGTCGCCCGTCGTGCGCAACTTGGTGAGCTCGGGGAACTGAAGATCGGCTTCACCTCATCGGCGCCGTTCAACTCGACCATTCCGCAGGCGATCTTTGCATTTCGCCAGCGGTTTGCGGCGGTGCATCTGCATTTGCGTGAGATGAGTAGCACCCAGGTTGCCGAGGCGCTGGTCGACGAATCAATTGAAGTCGGCATCATGCGCCCGCTGGGTTTGCCGGATTCATTGAGCGTGGTGGAATTGATGCGCGAGCCGCTGGTAGCGGTGCTCAGTTCCAAGCATCCGTTGGCTCAGGGCAGCGAGGAGGGGTTGTTTCTCTCGGCACTGGCGCCGGAGCCTTTCGTGTTCTTCCCGCGCAGTTATGGCAGCGGTCTCTACGCACAACTGCTCAGCCTGGCGCGCGACGCCGGTTTCAGCCCGCATTTTGCCCAAGAGGCCGGCGAAGCCATGACCATCATCGGTCTTGTGGCGGCGGGGTTGGGCGTGTCGGTGTTGCCGGCGTCCTACCAGCGGATGCGCATCGACGGCGTGGTCTACCGGCCGCTGCTCGACCCGGCAGCGGTATCGGCCGTATGGCTTGTACAGCGCAAGGATCAGAAATCGCCGATGGCCAAGGCGTTTGTCGACCTCCTCACAAGTAAGGTCGAAGAAGCCTGACGGCTATGCCGTCAATCGCCGGCAAGCCAGCTCCCACAGGTTTCAGTGTTGTTCACATTCTCCGTGTACACCCAGAACCCTGTGGGAGCTGGCTTGCCAGCGATGGCGTCCGCTCAAACACCGCAAGGCTCAAGGCAACAGCACCAAATCCCCCTTCAACGCCACCCGCGTGACAAAAATCCCCGCTCGACACTCGTAAGTATTCAAATCCTTGCGCACATGCTGGTCGTAATAACTGACGATATTGGTCACCGCGTTCGCCCCGACCCGCTTGGCCTCGGCCTGCAACTTGATCAGGTTTGACTGCAACACCCACTCGCACGAGAACTGATCACTCTTGTTGAACCCGTTGGTACTCAGATCACTGACCACGCCCCTCCTTAGCAACTGTTGAGTTCCCAGCGGCCCATTGCCAACCAGATAAAACTTCACACTGCCATCCAGCCGCCCGGCACGAAGCGCATCCGAGAGCACGGTCTCGAACGGCATGTACATCAGATTGGTGGCGTGGCTGGCGCTGGGGAGCAGGCAGAAGAGCGTTGCGGCGATCAGGGCTTTCACTTGCATGGTCATCTCCTTGACGGTGAAAGAGAGCAGCGAGTGTTTGATCGACTGGGGCTCGCCGTTCTGGCAGGTGTGGTGCGGTTGCCTGCTTGAACGAGTGTAGATGGGCAAAATAAAAAGGGCGCCGAAAGGCGCCCTTTGTCGTTTCTACAGTTCCATCAATCCACGTGCGCCAAATCCCCACGCAACGCCACACTCGACACCACCAGCCCGGCGCGGCACTGGAATTTTTCGGTGTCTTTGTAGAGGTCGCGCTGGTCGACACTGGCGATGTTGATCACGGCGTTGGCGTCGGCCTTTTTGGCGGCGTTCTGCAGGGTTGCGAGGGCCGATTGCAGGGCCCAGAAGCAGGCGTCTTCGTCGGACTTGTTCGAGCCGTTGGTCTTGCGGCTGCTGCTGACGGTGTCGAGTTTGCGTACCTGTTTTGGCAGGGTTTCGCCGGCCAGGTAGAACTTGACGCTGCCGTCGAGCAGGCCGGCGTCGGTGGCGCGTTTGACGCCTTCGCGGAAGCTGAGGTAGGTCGGCTCGTCGGCGCCTTGCTTGATGATGCCAAGGCTGTTGACGGCTTCGATGTCCGGGTTGATCGACAGCTCTTTGAGGACGTTGTCGCGCAGACGGTTGACCCAGCGGTTGTAGTTGCCGTGGATCTTGCCGTCCTTGGCATTCAGGCCGTAGCTGCTGCGGTAGTCGATTTCGAACGAAGTCGGGGTGAACGGGATGTCGACTTCGGCGTGATGACGACCACGCACGGTGATCGCGGCTTTGATCATGCCCGGACGCACCGATTGCACGACCCATTGGCGATCATTGAGCGCAGTGACGATGGCGCGGCTCATCTGTGATTCGGTGAAGCCCAGGTTGCTGGAGAACTCTTCCTTGGCGTTGTACACCGGTTTGCTGGTGCAACCGCCGAGTACAAAAGCCAGGGCCAGCAGGGCGGCGATGCGGTGAAACTGAGTCATTCCCTTCACTCCAAACGTGTAGCGGTCAGTGCCAGCGGCGGAAAATCAACGAGGTGTTGACGCCACCAAAAGCGAAATTGTTGTTCATCACGTATTCGTTGCTCATCTGGCGGAATTCACCGCGCAGGTAGTCGAGCTTGCCGCAGTGCGGATCGACCTCATCGAGGTTGAACGTGTGCACGTACAGGTCGCGGTTGAGCATTTCGATGCTGAACCACGACTCCAGCGCTCCGCAGGCCCCCAGCGTATGGCCGAGGAAACTCTTCTGCGAGCTGATCGGCATGCGTTCACCGAATAAGCTGCTGGTCGCCAGTGTTTCGGCAATATCGCCCTGTTCTGTAGCGGTGCCGTGGCCATTGACGTAACCGATCGCATCCGGTGTGAGCCCGGCGTCTTCGAGCGCCAGTTCCATCGCACGGCGCATGGTGGTTTGTTCCGGGCGTGTGGTGTGCTGGCCGTCGGCGTTGCTGCCGAAACCGACGATCTCGGCGTGGATATGTGCACCGCGAGCAAGGGCGTGTTCCAGCTCTTCGAGCACCAGCATGCCGCCACCTTCACCGATCACCAGACCATCGCGGCCCTTGTCGTACGGACGTGGGCTGGTCTGCGGCTCGTCGTTTTTCAGGCTGGTGGCGTAGAGCGCGTCGAACACCATCGCTTCGGTCGGGCAGAGTTCTTCGGCGCCGCCGGCGAGCATCAGCGGCAGGCGTCCGAACTTGATTGCCTCGTAGGCATAACCGATGCCCTGACTGCCGCTGGTGCAGGCGCTGGACGTCGGAATCAGACGACCGGTGAGGCCGAAGAAGATGCTGATATTCGCCGCTGTGGTGTGCGGCATCATGCGCACGTAGGAGTTGGCGTTGAGGCCCTCGGCCACCGAGTTGAGCAGCATGTTGCCGAACGCCTTGATCTCGTCGGTGCTGCCGGTGGAGGACCCGCAGGCCACGCCCATGCGCCCGTCCTTGATCGATGCGTCGCCGAGCAGGCCGGCGTCGGCCAGGGCTTGTTCCGCTGCACCGACAGCCAGACGCGAAACCCGACCCATGCTGCGCAGTTGCTTGCGGGTCCAGTGCGCCGGGACGACGAAATCATCGATGGGGCCGGCGAGACGGGTGTTCAGTTCGCTGAAGCGATCCCACTCGTCCATCCGGCGGATGCCGCTGCGGTTGGCCGCGAAGTTGCCAGCGATGGTCTGCCAGTCGCTGCCCAGCGAAGTGATGCCGGCCATGCCGGTGACAACGACGCGCTTCATCAGCACAAGCCTCCGTTGACCGCCAGGACCTGGCGGGTGATGTACGAAGCTTCCGCCGACATCAGGAAATTCACCGCACTGGCCACCTCTTCAGGGGTGCCCATGCGTTGCGCGGGGATCATTTTCATCAATTCTTCCACCGGCACGTTTTCGTCGAGCATCGCTGTGTCGATCAGGCCTGGCGCGACGCAGTTAACGGTGATTTTGCGCTTGCCCAGTTCGATCGCCAACGCTTTTGCGGCGCCGATGACACCGGCCTTGGAGGCGCTGTAGTTGACCTGGCCACGGTTGCCGATCAATCCCGACACCGAAGTGATGCAAACGATGCGACCAGCGGCGCGGCGACGGATCATCGGCATCATCACCGGGTGCAGGACGTTGTAGAAACCGTCGAGGTTGGTGCGCAGCACCACGTCCCAATCGTCGTCGCTCAGGGCTGGGAAGGCACCGTCGCGGGTCAGCCCGGCATTGAGCACCACACCGTAATAGGCACCGTGGGTTTCAACGTCGGCTTCGAGAATGGTTTTGCAGGTTTCACGGTCGGCGACATCGAACTGCAGGATGCGCGCGTTGCGGCCCAGCGCTTGAATTTCAGCCTGCACTGCCTGGGCTTCGGCGACGCCGCTGCGGCAATGCAGGATGATGTCGTGGCCGGCCTGCGCCAGACGCAAGGCAATGGCGCGGCCGATGCCACGGCTGGAGCCGGTGACCAGTACGGATTCAGTCATCGTTCGACTCCTGTGTCTGTTGCAGATATTGGGACGGTTGCGGCGGGCGGAACACATTCAGTCGGGCGCTGGCCTGGATGCCGGGCGCAGTGATATGGCATTCGAACACGCCCATGCCGTTGTCATCTTCCAGCGAGCGGATGCCGTGGACGGTCAACTCGCTGCCGGCCGGAAACGCTTCGACGTTGCACTCGAACTTACGTGTGCCGAGCAGGAAACCCAGTTCCACCGGATTGCCTTTGCGCCGTGCATGACAACCGGCGAACGCGGCGACGCTTTGTGCCATCAGCTCGACGCCGACCCACGCCGGCAGGCTGCCGTCGGGCAGGCTGAACAGGCCGTCAGGCTTGACCGTGAGGCAGGTGTAAATCTGTTCTTCGTCGAAGCGGATGATCTTGTCGATCAGGATCATGTCGCCTGCGTGAGGCAGCAGTTCGGCGAGCGGCCAGTCAGTCATGGGGCGTCTCCGATAATCAGGCTGACGTTGTTGCCCCCGAAGGCAAACGAGTTGCTCATCAGGTAGCGGGGTGCAATGGACGTCAGGGGTTCACTTGCGGTCACCCACTTGAGCGCTGGCAGGTCGGGATCGGGTTGGCCGTCCCAGACGTGCGGCGGTAGCGCGTGGCCTGGGTTGTCAGCGCTCAGGCTCAGCCAGCAGAACGCCGCTTCCAGCGCGCCGGCAGCACCGAGCGTGTGACCGGTCATTGGTTTGGTCGACGAGCACGCCACGCCGTCGGGGAACAGCGTGGCGACCGCCAGGCTTTCCATGGCGTCGTTGTGTTGGGTTGCGGTGCCGTGCAGGTTCAGATAGTTGATTTGCCCGGGCTGCAATTGCGCGCGACTCAAGGCTTTTTGCATCGCTTGCAGCGCGCCGCGCCCGCTCGGTTCCGGCGCCGAGATATGGTGCGCATCGGAACTGGCGCCAGCGCCGAGCAGGGCGATGGCCGGACCCTCCCCGCGTTGCTTGCTCATCACGAACAGCACCGCGGCTTCGCCGATGTTGATGCCGTTGCGATTGGCCGAGAACGGGTTGCAGCGCTCATCGGATACCGCTTCCAGCGATGAAAAACCGTTGAGGGTCAGTTTGCACAGGCTATCGACGCCGCCGCAGAGCACTGCATCGCACAGACCGAGATCGAGCAGGCGCTGCGCGCTCATCAGGGCGCGTGCGCTGGAAGTGCACGCGGTGGAAATCACGTAGGCCGGACCGCTCAGTTGTAGCCAGTCGGCAAGAAAATTCGCCGGGGCGCCGAGTTCCTGCTGCCGATAGTCGTATCCGCTCGGGAACTGCTGTTCACGAAGGAAATGCGCCAGACCGCGACTGGCTTCGTCAATGCCCGAGGTGCTGGTGCCGAGCACCACGCCGATGCGCTCGCGGCCATAAGTCTCAATGGCCCGGTCGATGTCATCGCGGATCTGCAACGCGGCTTCCAGCAAAAGCTGATTGTTGCGGCTGCGCTGGTCGGCGAGTTCTGGCGCAATCGCTGCCAGCTCACCGTGCACGGCGGCCACTGGCAACTCACGCTCTGGCACCCAGCCGGATTCGCGACGCATGCCGGAGCAGTCGCCAGCGAACAGGTTGTGCGCAACTTCATGCTTGTCGCGGCCCAGTGCGCAGATTACGCCGAGGGCATTCAAGTAGGCGGTCATGGCGTCGGTTCACCGAGGGGGGAGACGCTGTAGTGCGGGCCTTGAGGCAGTTTCAATTCGAAGCTCAACGGTTGTGAGTAGCGGATATTCCAGCGCGCTGGCAGGGAGCGTTGCTCGCCCTGTTGCTGCGCGGCGGGGTAGTTTCGCAGGAGTTCGCCGGACGGGGTCAGGGCGAACAGCAACGCGGCGAACAACTCCCGGGCTTCGGGATTGGGCGGCAGCAGGCCATCGGCCTGCCAGCGCCCGTCGATCAGTTGCTGACGTGCCTGGGGAATGCCCAGCGGGTCCATCATCGACCAGCGGATGCCGGAACCTTCACGCTGGATCACCAGCAGCCAGTCCTGGCGTTGTTCGGCGAGGTTGCGTTCGATGTGCAGTTGCAGGGGCAGCGGTAGAGTCGGGTTGCCCGTTGGTAGTGGTGCCTGAGTTGCGCAGGCACCTAGCAGCGCGATGCAGACCAACGAAAACAGTCGCAACACCCAAAAACCTGTGGGAGCTGGCTTGCCAGCGATTGCGTCGGCACGTCCAATATTGAGGATGACTGATCCACCGCTATCGCTGGCAAGCCAGCTCCCACAGGGTGGGTTGTGTACTGATCGACTGCCGTACATCAGATCTCACCTTCCAGCGGCTTGCGCGCAACCACGTTCACCAGCGTCTCTTCCCGCTGCCCGAACGGTTTGGGCTTGAGCAATCCAAACCGCTCCAGCAAACCGAAATCCTTCGACCGGCTCCACCACAAATACGGGTACGAAACATTGCGCTCGCCAAACTCAAAACCCTGCTCGCGAATCATCCCCAGATACTGCGCGGCGCTTTTCTGCACGTGCATTGGATGGCGGAACAGCCAGCGAATCACCCAGGTATCGATGTAAGCCTCGGTCGATTCGGCAAACAGCAGATAACCGCCAGGCTTGAGCACCCGATAAAACTCGGCCAAGGCCTTTTCCTGCTCGACCAGATGATGAAAGGTCTGGTGGCAGAACAGCAGATCGACACTGGCGTCCGCCACGTTGAGCGTTGCGCAATCGCTGCCGATCAGCTCGACTTGCAATCCCTGACGCGCCGCTTCTTCGGCGCTCAATTCAAGGCTGTGCGGATCGGCATCGATGCCGATCAAACGTTGAGGTGCAAAGGTCTGGCGCAAATGGCCGAACGATTTGCCCTGACCGCAACCGGCATCGAGCAGCACCGGGTTTGCCGGCGGTGCTTCGCTGAACAGCCCACGCAGATCGTTGATTGCCACGCGCAATACGTGATGCTGCCAGGTGTGGCTGCGCAGGAACCAGAAACCGAAGCGGGTTTCCTCGACGTAGCTGTCGCTCAGGTAATTCATGGGGCGTCCTTTGCACAAAGTTCGGAAATCATCTTCAACCGGCGCCGAGCTTCGCTGACGAACGGGTTGCGTTCATCCCAGGCATAACCGGCGAGAATCGAGCAGATCATCCGGCGAATGTCGGCCTGGCTCTGTTCATAAAAAATCACGTCCTGGAAGGTCCCGGCGTACCAGCCCTCGACATAGCAGCGGAAGGTGTCGACGCCGCGTTTGAGCGGCTCGGCAAACTCGCTTTGCCAATCCACCGTTTCGCCCTGCAACTGACGATGCAACACCGCCGCCGCCATGCTCGCCGAACGCATGGCGATGGTTACGCCGGAGGAGAACACCGGATCGAGAAATTCCGCCGCGTTGCCGAGTAACGCAAAGCCCGGGCCGTGCAGGGTTTTGACGTTGGCTGCGTAGCCGCCGAGGGTGCGCGCCGGGGTATCCCACACGGCGTTGTTGAGCACGCCGGCCAGACTTGGCGTTTCGGCGATGAAACCGCGCAGGCAGGCGTCAAGATCGGTATCGCGACCTTCGAAGTGTTCGGCAGCGGCGACCACGCCGACCGAGCAGCGACCATTGCTGAACGGGATGGTCCAGAACCAGATATCGCGATGCTGCGGATGTGTGGTGACGAGGATTTTTTCGCGGTCGAACGCCGGGTTGTCGATGTGATCTTCGACGTGAGTGAACACCGCCTGGCGCACCGGGAAATTCGACGGCGCCTCCAGATCCAGCAAGCGTGAAAGCACGCGACCGTAACCGCTGGCATCCAGCACGAAATCCGCTTCGACGCGGTATTCACTGCCGTCTTCGCGGCGCACATCCAACTGCGGTTTTGCCCGGTTGAAATCGACGCTGACGATGGCATCGCCATAGCGAATCTCGGCGCCTTGCAAAGCGGCTTGATCGGCCAGCAGTTTGTCGAAGTCGGCGCGCTGCACCTGGAACGTGGTCGGCTTGCCGTTGGTGAAGGTGTCGCCAAAATCAAACGCGCTGTAGCGCTCGCCCCAGGCAAACGCAGCGCCGGTCTTGCGCTGGAACCCGGCGGCGTTGACGGCGTCGAGCATGCCGGCTTCTTCGACGAAGTCCAGGCAATGGCTGAGCAGGCTTTCGCCGATGGAAAACCTTGGGAAGTGCTGACGCTCGATCACCAGCACGTCGTGCCCTTTGCGCTTGAGCAGGGCGGCGGCGATGGCGCCCGAGGGGCCTGCGCCGATGATCACGACCTGACGCGATTCCATTTCAACGATTGGCACGTGAGCTCCGGGGCAGTGGGTTGTTCGAATTCAATGGGGCGCGATGCAGGCCGATGAGGGCTGGCAGCAACGTCGCGATCAGGCCCATCAGCATCAGCGCGAAGTACAGCGCCGGCGTGATGAGCTGTTGTTGCAACAGCAAGTTGAGAAAGACGATTTCGCTCAGGCCGCGAATGTTCAGCAGCACGCTTTCCCGCCAGCGACTGGCACCCTCGAACGAGGCACCGGCCCAGCCGAGGCCAAGCCAGTTGCCAAGCAGTTTACTGGCAATCGGCACCAGCAGCAGTGCCGCCCATTGCAGCGCGCCAAGGCTGGCGAGGGCGGCGTGTACGTCGATCTGCACGATGCCGAACGTGAGGATCAACGGGATCGCGATCCACGTCTGCAAACGGCTCATCCAGCGCGCCGGCAACGGCAGCACCAGCGGTATTCTCAGCGTGGCCATGCACAACAGGTAGCCGATGCCGAAAATCAGCGCATTGAGTTTGTAGTGCTCGGCCAGCACCAATAACGCGAAGAAGCCGAGGCTATAAGTCAGCGGTCGCTGCACACCGAACAAACGCAGCAGCAAGGGCACGCACGCCAGCCCCAGCGGCAGCAACAGACTGCTCAGGTGCAAACTGCCTTGGGCGAGGCCGAACAGGGTCCAGCAGGTCAGATCGATCAGGATCGCGGTTTGCACCAGCCGCCGCGTGGCGGCGGGCGGGTAGTCGATGTGGCGCAGATACAGATACAGCACCGGAATGGCCGTGATGGCGAACACCAGACCGATGGCCAACGAGTTGAGCCACGGTTGCGCCGGCAGCAGCCAATAGGCGGTCGCCAGGCCACAGGCGAACGGCACGGCGAAACTCGGTAAGGCGATTTTCACGCTCTGGCGATCCAGACGCAGGTCGATCACATCGCTGAGGATGTGCCCGAGCAACAGGGCAAAACTCAGGCTGTAGAGGTCTTTCAGCCACGTCGGCGCAATCAGTTCGGCGCCGCTGAGCTGCCAGCCCGGTTCGATCCAGAAATACATCAGCAGCGGCAAACCGAAACTCGCCACCAGCAACTGGCTGACAATCGGAATCAGGCCGAAGTGGCGACCGACGCGGGTCGCGACAAAGAACAGCGCCAGGGCCAGCAGCCAGAATCCGACGACCATCATGCTGCCGGCTCCGCGACTGTTGCGGTGTGAGGGTGACGCCCGGCCCACGGTGCCAGCATGAAGCTGAAGGCCAGACCGAGGCTGACCGATAAGCCGAAGTTGCTCACTGCTGGCGTGCTCGATACCGCCAGCAAACCGAATGACAGCCACGTCGTCACGGCCGCCAGCAACGTGCCGAGCAGACTCACCGCCGCGCCGCCGACTTGCTCACGCATGAGAATCGCGTAATCGACGCTGATCGCTGTCACCAGCAGCAGGCCGAACAGGCTGAACAATGTCAGCGGCTGGCCGAGCCAACCGAGGCTGGCCAGACTGCACAGCGCTGCCAGCAACGGCAGCGTGACGATGCGCAGGGCGCCGCCGAGACCAAACGGCAGGATCAACACCAGCACGATCAACACGCAGGAGGCGAGTTTCAGTTCTGCCGCGCTGATCTGCGTGGCGGCGAAAACACTGTTCAATTCCCCGAGGCGATCCACCAGCACCACCCCCGGTAAATCCAGCGCCTGCACCCGCAGCAGCGAAGAATTGTTCAGGCCTTGCAGACTGGTGATCGCCGCCACGCCCTCTTCGGTCGGGCCAAGCCACAGCGTGCGGTAGGGCTCGCCGAGCGGACCGACCAGCGCGGCGTCGATGTCCTCAAAGGACAATGTTTGCAACTGCTGCAACTCGTTTTGCAGGGCCGTTACCGGCACGCCGAGATCGAGCAGCGGCTGCCAGAACTGTGGAAGCTTGTTCAGCGCTTGGCGCACTTGCTCTTGTTGACTTGGCGGGCTGACCAGTTGATCGAGCGCCAGAAAACCTTGCAGCTTGTCGAGGTTGACCAGTTGCTCCAGACGTTCGCTCAGTGCCGCTTGTCGTGCGAGCAGTTCTTGCTGATTGGCCGCGCGCACCAGGAAGAATTGACTGGTCGGCTGATACCCGGTGATGCGTGCGATGGTCTGCGCTTCGTCGGTCAGTTGCTGTGGCGCGCCGACCCATTGGCGGATGTCGTTTTTGCTTTGCAGTTGCACGAGACCGCCAACACAGAAGGCGATCAACAGCGCCAGCAGTATTGGCGTGCAGATGCGCTCCAGCAGTTTTTCCCGCAGGTTTATTAGCCGTTTGGCCAGATGCAGCGGCCATTGCGCCGGGCGCAGTTCGACATTCTTCAACAGCGCCGGCAGCAGGCACACCGCCGACAGATAGGCGCCAAGCAAGCCGGCGGCGGAGAACACGGCGATTTGCGTCAGCGCCGGGAAGGGCGTCCACGCCAGCGCCAGATAACCGATGGCGCTGGTGATCAGACTCAGCGTCAGCCCGGGCAGGGTCAGGCGCAAGGCGGGCCAACTGCGCCACGGTTTCAGGCTCCAGCTCTTCGACAGATAGTGCAGCGGGTAATCCACCGCCACGCCGATCAGGCTGGAACCGAGTACCAATGTCATCACGTGCATATGGCCGAACAGCGCCACACACGCCACGGCACCGAACAACATGCCCACCAGCACCGGCACAAATGCCAACAACACGCGCCAGCGACGGAACGCCAAAAGCAGCAACAGCAGAATCCCGACTGTGGCGCCGCCGCCCACCCAGGTCATCTCGCGAGTGGCCTGTTGCTGACCACTGGCCGCGTACAACAGACCGCTGGCGGCCAGAAGCTGCACGTCGGATTTCGCGGCCTGATCACGACTGTGCTTAAGCAGATCGGCCACTTGCAGCGGCAGGTTCATGTCGAAGGCATTGCCGGTGGTGCGTGCGCGCAACAGCACCCAGCTCTTGCCGTCGGCATCGGCGACCAATGCACCGCTGCCGATGTCCAACTGCACCGCGCCGTGTTGCGGCTGGCTGTTCTGGATGCGTGCAGTCAGGCCCAGCCAGTCGTCCTGACTCGGCACCAGACTGAAACCGCTGAACGGGTCGAACAGTGCCTGCACCCGTTGCTGAATGAAGGCGTCGGGATGTTCGATCAGGAGTTGCCGATCATTCGCCGAGAGCATCGCAAGCCGCCCTTGCAGCAATTGCGTGCGCAAGGCCGGGAGGTCTGCTTGCAGGTTCCACTGCACTTTTTCGAACAGTCCGCTGGCTTGCCATTGCTCGCCCAGCGTTTGCGCCATGGCCACTGCTTGCTGGCGATCGGCGTGGCCGACCAGCACCAGCATTTCGCGGTTGAGAGGCTCCTGCATGCGTTGTTCGGCGCGCAGTTCGAGGGCGTCGGGGTCAGTGCCCGGCACCAGTTCCATCAGGTTGGCGGACAACGGCGCACCGTCACGCCACTGCCAACCGGCCAGCGCGACCACCGCCAGCAGCAGAATCAGGAACAGCCAGGGCAGCTTGCGTTCACTCGGCAAAGTCATGTTGCTCCGCGTCGCTCAACGGTTGGCCGGCGGTGCTGTCCTGCATGCGCAGCACGGTGCTGTCGCCTTGGGTTTCCAGCAGTTCGATGGTTTGCACCAGTTCGCCGCCGTCAATGTTGATCTGGTTGAACACTTGCTTGAGCAACAGCGAACGTGGGGTCAAGGTGAGTTTCCACCGTTGCGCGTCGCCACTGAGCGCCAGTTCGAAGTCGCGTTGCAGGCCGCTGCTGTCACCTTGCAGCACAGCGAGAAACAAACGGTTCTGCTCGGCCCCGGCGCTCTTGTTCGGCAGCAGTTGCCAGCCGTTGCCGTCACGCCGGGCAATGCCTTTGGCGCTGATGCGGTAATCCTGTTGCAGCGGGGTTTTCAGCAGCCAGAGCAGGCCCTGGTTTTTTGCGAGGACGAAACTGCCCTTGCTGATCAGCGGCTGGGGCAGGGCGCGCAGGTGTTTTTCTTGGACGAACTGGCCGTGGATCACGTCCGGCTTGGCCAGTTGTGCGCTCAGTTGTTGCAGGTCAAAGGCGTGGGCCAGTGATGACACCGCCAGCAGCACCAGCGCACCAAGACTTTTAGAAAACAGGTTCATCGCAGCATCCTTTCCACGGCATCAGTGAAGACTTTTGGTGAAGCCAGCTGCATCTCGCGGCTGCTCACTTCGACTGCCACTTGCACGGAGCTTGCGCGAGTCAGGCGTTCGCCGCTTTGCAGGTCGGTGATCAGATAGTTGATCTTCAGACGGTTTTCCCACTCGACCAGGCTGGCGCGCACGTTCAGCTTCTGACCGAACACCGCGCCACGCACGTAGCGCAGTTGCAGATCGATGATCGGCCAGGCGTAACCGGATTCAACCATTTGCGTGTAGTTGTGGCCGATCTTGTCGAGCAACGCACAGCGCGCTACTTCGAGGTATTTGACGTAATGGCCGTGCCAGACCACGTGCATGGTGTCGACGTCGAAGAACGGGACGAGGATTTCCGTATCGGCGTGCAGTACTCCGGCGCTACGCATGCAGCCTCCAGTGTTGCGCAGCGATGCGTTGCAGGCACAGGCGCAGTTCGCCTTCCAGTGCGCGGTCTTCGATGACCGGCGGGAAGTCCTTGGCAAGTTCTTCGTGCATGGCGGCCAGCGCAGGCGGCAGCGCTCGGGCGTCTTCGGCTTGCGCGCGCAGCCATACGCCTTGGTTCGCGGCGAGGAGCGTGGCGGCGGCGACCTGTTCGGTCAGCTCCAGCACGCGGATCGCATCACGGGCAGCGATGGTGCCCATGCTCACTTTGTCCTGGTTGTGGCACTCGGTGGAGCGCGAGAAGACGCTGGCCGGCATGGTGTTTTTCAACGCCTCGGCGGTCCAGGCGCTGGTGCCGATCTGCACAGCCTTGAAGCCGTGGTTGAGCATCGCCCGATCCGCCGTGGCGCCGGACAGATTGCTCGGCAAACCGTGGTTGTAACGTTCATCGACCAGCAGCGCGAGTTGACGGTCGAGCAGGTCGGCGACGTTGGCCACGAGGTTTTTCAGGCTGTCCATGGCGAACGCGATGTGCCCGCCGTAGAAGTGCCCGCCGTGCAGCACACGCTCGGCTTCGGCGTCGATGATCGGGTTGTCGTTGGCGCTGTTGAGTTCGATCTCGATGAACGAGCGCAGCCAGTTCAGGCTGTCGGCCAACACGCCGAGGACATGCGGAGCACAGCGCAGCGAGTAGCGATCCTGCAAACGGTGCAGCGGCGCGGTCGGCGCGTCGATCGCCAGATCCTTGCGCAGCCACGCGGCCACTTGCATCTGCCCCGGATGCGGTTTGGCGGCGAACAGGCGTTCGTCGAAATGCTCCGGGTTGCCTTGCAGTGCCACGACGTTCAGCGCGGTGATGCGGGTAGCCAGTTGCAACAGGTAATCGGCGCGGGCGTAGGCGAGACAGGCGAGGCCGGTCATCACGGCGGTGCCGTTCATCAGTGCCAACGCTTCTTTGGGGCGCAACACCAACGGCGTCCAGCCGAGTTCGCGATGGACGTCGGCCGCTTGACGGCGCTCGCCACGGAACATCACTTCACGCTCACCGGACAGGGTTGCCGCGACGTAGGACAGCGGCGTCAGATCGCCGCTGGCGCCAACCGAGCCTTCTTCGGGAATCAGCGGCAGGATGTCGTATTCGAGGAAGGCTTGCAGGCGCTCGAGCAGTTCAATGCGCACCCCGGAAACGCCGTGGCACAGCGACTGCAAACGCGCCGCCAGCACTGCGCGGGTGGCTTGGGCGTCGAGCAGTTTGCCCAATCCGCAACCGTGGAAAGTGTAGAGATGACGCGGCAGCGCCTCGACGTGATGCAGCGGCACCGCGACCACGCAGGAATCACCGTAACCGGTGGTCACGCCGTAGATCACGCCTTCCTTGTCCAGCAGCGAATCGAGGAACCGTGCGCCCTTGGCGATCCGCTCGCGGTACGCGGCGTCGCTCTGCAACTGTACGGGCGCCTGACGGTTGGCCAGGGCCAGCACGTCTTCGATGCGCAGAGGGCGTTCGCCGAAGGTTACCGGCTCATGGGTTGGCGTCGTCATCGGTCTTCCAGAAAGGGTAAAAGTTGAACCATTGCTGCGGAGCTTCAAGGCAATAGTGACTCAGGCGCTGCGCGTAGCGGGTGGCCCACTGATGAATGACCTGCTCGCGCTCGCTGCGCTTCCACACTACGGCGTCGGCGAAGGGTTCGAGGGTCAGGCGATAATGGCCGTCGGGTTGCTTGAGGCACATCAGCAGATTGACCGGGCATTTGAGGAGCCCGGCCAGCAGCCATGGGCCTTGCGGGAATGGCGCCGGATGGCCGAGGAAGTCCACGGTCACGCTACGGCCGCCGTGCAGCGGCACACGGTCGCCGGCAATCGCCAGCCACTCGCCGCGCTCCAGGCGTTCGTGCAGTTGCAGCATGATCACCGGGTCGAGTTCGCTGACCTGGATCAGGCGCAGATTGGTCGCCCCGGCTTCCCCCAGCAAGCGGTTGAACTGCTCGGCGTGCTTGGTGTGCACCAACACGTTCATCGTGACCTTTTCGCCGATCTCCGCCAGCGCCCGGCACACTTCGAGATTGCCCAGGTGTGCGCCGACCAGCAATTGCCCGCGACTGCCGCGCAACTGAGTGCGCAGCAGCGCCGGGTCGATGATTTCGATTTGCTCGATGCGCAGCTTGCCGTTCCACACGTCGAGCTTGTCGAGTAGCGAATCGGCGAATGCCATGAACTGGCCGAACACCCGCCAATGGCTTGGGCGCAGGTCTTCTCGTTGGCTCCAGTCGGCCAGGTGCTGCTGGTATTGCCGGGCGCTGTGTCGGGCCGTGCGGCCGAACAGGAAAAAGTACAGGACGATGCCGTATAACAACGGGCTCAGCAGGCGGCGACCAAGCACCTTGGCGGCGAGCGCGGTGAATTTCATCAGCAGGAAACTGCCGCGTTCCTCGCGGTCGGCCCAGTGTTTCTTTTCGGTATCGACGGTCATGTCCGCCACCGTCGCCAGAGGATCACCGGAAAGCGCAGCAACATGCCGAAGAACAGCCGCGTGTGCATGCTCGAAATCAGCGCGTTGTCATGGAACAGCCGGAAGTGCGAGACGCCATCCAGCGGGTAATGCACGCTGGTTTCCAGCCAGCGCATCGGCTGATTGCGCCACGCCAGGCGCACCAGAATGTCCGAGTCGAAATCCATGCGTTTGCCGACCTTGGCCGAGTCGATCACCGCCAGCGTCGCTGCAACCGGATAGACGCGAAAGCCACACATAGAATCGCGGATCTGCAGCGACAGTGTGTTGATCCAGACCATCACGTGGGTCAGGTAGCGCGCGTACAAGCGGCCCTTGGGCACGCTTTCGTCGAACAGCGGATAGCCGCAGATCATCGCTTGCGGATGTGCGCGGGACTCCTCAACGAAGCGGGCAACGTCTTGCAGATCGTGCTGACCGTCAGCGTCGACCTGTAGCGCGTGGCTGAAGCCCAGGCGCGAGGCTTCGCGCAGGCCGGTCATCACCGCGCCGCCCTTGCCCTGATTGATGGTTAGCCGCACCAGATGCACGTTGTCGCGCTCGGCCAGCACGTCCAGCACCCGCGCGCAGGACTGCTTGCTGGCGTCGTCCACCAGCAGGCACGGCAGACCTTGGGCGAGCAGGGCGTCGACAACGGCGGTGATTGCGGTTTCGTGGTTGTAGACCGGGATCACGGCGCAGGGATTATGCATTGCCAGTCTCCAGAAGGATGCGGCCACTGGAGCAGGTCGCCATGTCATTGCGATAGGCGAAATACAATTTGCCGCGTTCGGGATCGAAGCGCAGGTGCAGCTGGATTTCATCGCCGGGACGCACCAGTTGCTGGAATTTCAGCACTTCCATGCCAGCGAAGGCACCGCTCAGGTTGAGCAGTTGCCGAGCGAGGTTCAGTGCCCATTCCACTTGCACCACGCCGGGTAACACGGGGGCTTTGGGGAAGTGGCCGCTGAAGTACGCCAGATCCGGCGGCACGCTCAGTTGCAGGCTCCATTCGCCGTCCGTTTCGGTTTGCTCCAGCACCTCGGGGGCTTTCGGACGAGGGCCGAGCAGCAGCGCCTCGATATCCGCCTGCGGCAGTTTGCCCTGGCTGTTGAGCGGCATTTGCCGCAGCAATCGCCAGCGACGTGGCAGGGCCAAAGCTTCGCAGTGCTCTTTCAAGTGCTGGCGCAGGGCTTCGGTCAGGCTACGTCGACCGTGTTCGCGCAGAGCAAACAGGCCGGACTCGCTGAGCACCAGCAAGGCGCCGAGGGACGCACGATTTTCCTGAACAACGCCCAAGCGCGCTTCGGCAACCCAATCGTGGGCGACCAGGGCTTGCTCAAGCATCGGCAAGGAAATGCGTTTTTCTTCGAGTTTGACGATTCGGTCCAGTCGACCCAGCAGTTCGAAACGGCCATCGGCGGCAATGCGTGCTGCATCGGCGGTGTGTTCGACATGCCCGGCAGGCAGGTACGGTGAGGCGATCAGCAGTGCACCGTCGTTGTCCTGACTCAATTCGACACCGGCGAACGGCTGCCACAGCTGCTTACCCTGACGCCAGGCGATGCCGCCAGTTTCCGAGCTGCCGAGGATTTCAGTCGGCCACTGTTGCAAGCGTTGCTGCAGGCTTTGAGCCGCGTCTACAGGCAGTGCGCCACCCGAGGAAAACACCCGGCGCACAGCGCTCAGGGCCAGCCAGTCGAGGTTGTCGCCCATGCGCTTGAGCAGCGCCGGGCTGGCAACCCAGGCGAAGGCTGGATACTCGCGGCTGGCGCGTTGCAGGTCTTCGGGGAATGCCAGTTGTTTGCGCACGAACGTTCGCCCGGCGCACAGCGGCCACAGCACGCGAAACAGCAAACCGTAGATGTGCTGGGTGGCGACGCTGCCGATGATGCATGCCTCGGCGAGATCCGCGCCCCACAGCTGTTCCAGCGCCTCGACCTCATTGGCCAGCTGGCGCAGGGTCTTGTCGATGCGCTTGGGCTCGCCGCTGGAGCCGGAAGTGCACAGGCTCAAGCGACACTGATCCAGATCCAGCTCGGCGCCGGGAAGTGGCGTCTGATGGAATTGAGCTAAACCACTGTCGCCGGTTTGATCGGTCAGCCACAGATCCACTTCGCCGGACCAGCGCTGGCGGGTTTGCGCTTGCAAGTCCGAGGGCAGCAATACGCTGACGCCAGCGCGCCAGGCACCGAGCAGGGCGATGGCCAGGTCGGCGGCATCTTCCAGATGTACGGCCAAACGCTGCACGCCTTGGGCCTGCAGGCCGGCAGCCAAGCTCAACGCCTGCTCGCACAGCTGTGCGTGATCCAATGCCGGGGCCTGGCTGATCGCCCGCGCCGGCAACGCCTTGAGCAACAGTTGCTCAAGTTTTATCCAGTTCATGTACGGCCTCTTACCCGTTGTCGTATCAGCCATTCAATGGCAAACATCAGGCCGATCAATCCGTAGGAGATCAGGCCGGTGTACAACATCCACCAACTCAGCGGCGCCCACAGGGTCAGGAGCGCGGCGCACAAACCGTTGCAGAAGAAAAACACGCTCCAGGCCACCGTGACCTTGCGCGTGTAGGCAATTGCGTTGGCCGGCAAATGCGGTTCACGCAGCCGCGCCAGGCGTTCGACCATCGGCGGGCCGTATTTCAGGCTCAGGCTGAACAGCACCAGCATGAAACCGCTGATCAGCACCGGATACCAGCGCAGCAAAAGCGGGCTGTCGAACAGCGCCAGCAACAGGCAAAACATCATCGCCACGCAGGCCATCCACAGACTGCCGGGTTTGCGTTCGCCGACCAGTGCTCGCGCCAGCCACAGGCTGCCCAACAGCAGGCCGAACTGCCACGGGGCAAAGTGCTCCATGCCGAAATACACCGCAAAGGGATACAGCAGACCGGCCAGCAACAGGCCGAGGCCGATCAGTCGGCTCATGCGGCCGGGTGAACCAGACGGTAGACCGCCTCGACCACGTCACCGACAGTGCGCACTGATTTGAATTCTTCGGCGGCGATCTTCTTGCCGGTCTGGCGCTTGATGTGGTCGATCAGATCGACCGCGTCGATGCTGTCGATCTCCAGATCCTGATACAGGTTGGAATCCAGGCTTACACGGGAGGGATCCAGTTCGAACAGCTCGACCAGGGCATCACGCAGGGTGTTGAAAATATCGTCACGAGTTTGCATGGTCCGGTCTCAAGCTGCCTGTTTTGCCATGACGAAGGCCGCAAGGCTCGCCACGTTGGAGAAATGGTTGCGGGTGTCTTTGGCGTCGGCGTCGATCTTGATGCCGTACTTTTTCTGGATCGCCAGACCCAGTTCCAGTGCGTCGACAGAATCCAGGCCCAGGCCTTCGCCGAACAATGTTTGATCGTCGCCGATGTCGTCGACGCTGATGTCTTCGAGGCCGAGGGCGTCGATGATCAGCAATTTAATCTCACGGTGTAGATCGCTCATCTTCGGCGAGCTCCTTGATGAAGTAAGAATGCAAATAGTCGTTGAGCTTGCGCGAGGCCTGCGGTGCCGGGCCTTGTGCTGCGAATGCCTGTGGATCTATATCGGCCCCGACACGAAAACTGAAGTGCACGCGGCGGCTGGGGATCCGATACCAGGGCTCGGCTTTGGTCAGGGTGGTCGGGTTGACCTTGATAACCACCGGCGTAAGGATTTTCGCACCCCGCAGGGCAATCGCCGCAGCCCCCCGATGAAAGGCTGGTGCCTGGCCCGGTTGAGTACGGGTGCCTTCAGGGAAAATGATCAGGGTCTGGCCGTTTTGCAGGGACTCGGCGGCCGCATCGAGCATGTCCATGCTGCCGTCGTTGCTGATGTATTCGGTGCTGCGCAGCGGGCCACGGGTGAAGGGGTTTTCCCACAGGCTTTTCTTCACTACGCAGTTGGCCTGGCGCACCAGACCGATCAGGAACACCACATCGATCAACGACGGATGATTGGCGATGATCATCTGCCCTGGACGACCGAGACGCTCAGCGCCCTGAATGTCGTAGGTCAATACGCCGGTGCGAGCCATGAATCGGACAAAAAACCAGAACAGCCGACTGACGGTCTGCCGCGCACGCTGACGGTGCTTCAGGGCATCACCGGGCAGACAGCCGAGCACCGGGAAAACCAGCACGCGCAGGCACAGCCCGCCCAGCCCGAACAGCGCGAAACTCGCCGCGGTGGCCAGCAGACGCCAGTAGTAGGCGTCGCGGTTCTTCTCGGTCACGGGTTGCGTTGCCAGGTCCATACGCGATTTTTCCAGGCATGTTGGCAAAGGGGCTGCTGGCCGAGCAGGGTGCGTAGCAAGTTGAGCGCGTGTGGCCAGTGCGCTTTGGACCGTGCTTCGGTGGTGCTGTTCAGGGTCAGCCGCCAGTCGGTACCGGGAGTGAGCAACAGACCCAGCGCGTAAGGAAACGGCACATCGTCGATCCACGCCGAATAGGCTGCGGGCGGCTGTTCTTCGGTAATCACCAGCAACACCGCCGGAGCGCCTTCATTGAGCAGGGCTGCGGCTTCGAGCATGCCGTGTTCGAGACCGTCGCCAGCGGCGGCGAGGGCGGTCATTTCGCTGGTTTCGCCGCGCATGATCGACCATAGGCCGATGATCGCGTTGTGCACCGAGAGGCTGAATTGCGTCGGCGACAGCGGTTCGTCTTTGGCAAGGTCGCTGAGGATCTCGTAAGTGCGCGGGGTCTCGCCGTGTCGCGAGACGAACACCAGCGGCAGATTTTCCCGTCCGTCGGCCAGTGGCCAGCCGACACTGAAAGCCATTCTGGCCAGTCGGCTGAGGCGGCGGCGTTGCATGGCCGGCAAGAACGACACATCGGGCGCGGCATCACTGCTCTGGAGCACGACCGGTTGTCGGCTCCAGGCTTGCCATGCGTCCACGCTATCGAGCCCCGGGGCCCATGCGCGCCACTGGGCGATGTTGAAGTTGATCACGGACATTCATCCCGCCCCTGCGGGCTTTTTGTTGAGGCGTGAGTCGCCAAAGCCGCAGCAGGCTTGACGTGGCGCTTGGCGCCGGGTGGCGCGCATTATCCCGGTGACACGGGTGTGTAGCAAATGCTGGTTACATTTTGTGCAGTGAAATGTACCGAATGGTTCGCGGTAAAACTGTCACTTGGCCATTATCCAGATTGTCAGCGGCTTGTCTGTCGGCCATCTCGGCGATTGCTGGTGGTTTTTACTGGTCCTGCACGCGGAAAATTGCACCTGACCTGTAGTCCATGTCCGCGAAGGTAGCGAAGCGAGGCGGCGCGCATCTACACTCGGTCATTCTTTGATACACGGAGGTTTTGTCATGCGGCGCGTGGTGTTCAATCAGAAAGGTGGCGTAGGCAAATCCAGCATTGCCTGCAATCTGGCAGCGGTCAGCGCCAGTGAGGGTTATCGCACACTGTTGGTCGATCTGGATGCTCAGGCCAACTCCACCCAATATCTGACGGGGCTCACCGGCAACGATATCCCGATGGGCATTGCCGATTTCTTCAAGCAAACGCTGTCTTCAGGGCCGTTCTCGAAGAAGAATCAGGCGGATATCTACGAAACCCCGTTCGACAACCTGCACATCATCACTGCTACCGCCGAGCTGGCCGATCTTCAGCCGAAGCTTGAGGCGAAGCACAAGATCAACAAGCTGCGCAAATTGCTCGATGAGTTGTCCGAAGATTACGACCGGATTTACCTCGATACACCCCCAGCGCTGAATTTTTATGCGGTATCGGCGCTGATTGCGGCAGATCGCGTGCTGATTCCCTTCGATTGCGACAGCTTCTCGCGTCAGGCCTTGTACGGATTGATGGCGGAAATTGCAGAATTGAAGGAAGACCACAACGAAGGGCTGGAAATCGAAGGCATCGTGGTCAACCAGTTCCAAGCGCGGGCCAGCCTGCCGCAGCAGATTCTCGATGAGCTGATTGCCGAAGGTTTGCCGGTATTGCCGGTGTATCTGACCAGTTCAGTGCGCATGCGTGAATCGCATCAGGCGAGCATGCCGCTGATCCACCTCGATCCGCGGCACAAGCTGACCCAGCAGTTTGTCGAGTTGCACAACCTGCTCGAAGACGCGTGACTTCTCGAAGCTCCCACAAAACCTGTGCGAGCGGGCTTGCCCGCGATGAGGCCGGCACGTTCAGCATCTGAAGTGCCTGATCCAGTGTCATCGCTGGCAAGCCTGCTCCCACAGAGTTTTCAGGGTGTGTCAGATGCCCTGACTACGCAGCCACGCCATCAACTGCGGTAACGGAAACGCCCCGCTCTGGCGCGCCACCTCCCGACCGTTCTTGAACAGAATCAGACTCGGAATCGAGCGAATCCCCAACTGCGCCGATAACTGCTGATTCGCCTCGCTATCAAGCTTGGCCAGCCGGCACTTGCCCGCCAACTGCGCAGCCGCCTGCTCGAATATCGGCGCAAACGACTTGCACGGCCCGCACCAGTCCGCCCACACGTCCACCAACAACGGCAGATCACCCTTGATCTGGCTGGCGTAATCGTCTTGCTTGAGTTCGAAGGGTTTGTTCAGCAGCACCGCAGATTTGCAGCGACCGCACTTCGGCTGGTCAGCGAGGCGCTCGGCGGGAATGCGGTTGAGGCCGTTGCAGGTGGGGCAGGGGATGAGCAGTGGGTCGGTCATGAGCAAAGTCCGGTGAAGAGCTGATAAGCGTAAGTTGGAGACGTTTGCTCATATTTTCAATCGTGCAGGCTTCAAGGCTGCACCTAGGCTGGAGCACACCGAGCGGGTCCGTTGGTCTGCTCGGTAGTATCGCAACTTGCGATAATTTCGATCTGTGATTAACTTTCTATAGCAGAATGCGATAAGGATGTTGCATGCATGTCATCACTGCAAAACGAATACGAGAAGCGAAGGCCAGATGGCCTAATGCAGCCACCGCACTGGATCACTGGCTTGAAGTGGCGAAAGGCAGCAAACCGTTAGATTTTGCCGCGATGAGGGCGCTGTTTCCGGCTATCGACAAGGTGGGTGAATTTCATGTTTTCGATATTGGCGGTAATAAGCTGAGGTTGATCGCCTATGTCAGATATCGGCCGCAGAAGTTGTACATCAAGCATGTGTTGGATCATCGCGAATACGATCGCGGTAAATGGAAGGAGGCATAGGCATGAGTGTTCTGATCAAAAAAGCCGCCGAGCACTGGGAGTTCGTCTCGCCATTGCTGCGCAAGCCGAAAAACGAAGGCGATTACGACAGACTGGTTCAAGCGCTCGACGAGTTACTCGAAATGACCGGCGATGATGAGTCCCATCCTTTGATGAGCCTGGTGGATATTATCGGGGACTGGATCGAAGAGTGGGATCACACGCATCATCCAATGCCCAAACCGCCCGGTTATGAAGTGCTGGGATATCTGATGCGCGAACATGGCTTGACCCAGAGCGACTTGCCCGGTGTTGGCCCTCAGTCAGTCATTTCGGAGATCCTGAGCGGCAAGCGCCAGCTCAATTTGCGTCAGGTCCGCTGGTTGGCTGATTATTTCAAGCTGCCGGTAGATGTATTTATCTGAAGGGCACGGCAAGACCATGCAGCGCCATGACAGTCGCACTCTGCTAGCATGTCGCGCGGCTTTTTCAGCCGTAGCTGTCAACTAAAGGGAATTAACTGTCATGAGCCACACCCAAGAGGCCGCTGTGCCTACCGACTCCACGCCTTACAAGGACGCGAGCATGAGTTGCGGGCATTGCAACTACACGCTCAAACCGACGTATCACCAAGCGTTCGAACTGGTTCGGTTGCAACCCATCAACTGTTATCAGTGCAGCTCGGATCTATTGCTTGATGAAGCCGACCGTCAGGTGCTGGACAAAAAACTGCATACGGCCACCCGTATCGGTAAGTTGGCGTTGTTGATTCTGGGGCCGTATTTCTTGATCAGCCTGCTCGCGACGCTCTATTTCATGTTCTTTGCCAAACCGCCTTTCCCGGGATTCTCGGGGGTATTGTTTGGCGGCGGGCTAGTGATCGGGTTCCTGCTCAAGAGCGCCGCAACGGACAGCGAAGAGCGCGACTTCGTGCTATTCAAGCAAGGCGAGCGGCCTTCTGCGCACACGCAAGCTGCGTAACTCAACGCTGGCGAGGCCCTGCGACCGCGATTGAGATTCGCGGTCGCACAGACCTGAGCGCTCGCTCTGCCCGCACCAATTGGCAGCGCCGGCGCTCCAATTTGCGCCTGGCCAGTTTGATGCCATCACGACGAACAACTGATCTCCAGATGCTTGCCCCACTCGGGCGGGCGCTCGGCATAGCTTTCCATCCCCGGTTGTTCGTCGAATGGCTTGCTCAACACCGCATACAACCGGCGAACCTCTGAATAGTCCCCTTGTTCCGCCGCATCAATCGCTTTTTGCGCCAGATAATTACGCAGGATGTACAGCGGATTGACCGCGTGCATGCGCGTGCGGCGTTGCTCTTGATCGAGCGCGCCATCACGGGCAACCCGCGCCACATAGCGTTCGCCCCAGGCGTCGAAGCCTTGGATGTCGACGAAGTCGTCACGCAATTGAGCAACGGCCAGTTCTGCGGATTGATCACCGAGCCGGCGGAAGAATAGCGTGTAGTCGACGCCGCTGTTCTGCATCAATTGCAGCAGGTTTTCCAGCAGCAATTGATCGTCATCCTCAGCAGTGGTGAACCCGAAACGACGGCGCATCAGGTCGAGGTAGTGCGCCTGGAACAATGGCAAATACAAGCCAAGTGTTTCGCGCAGGGCTTCAACGCTGATGAACGGCGTCAATGCCTGGGCCAGGGCACTGAGGTTCCATTGGCCGATAGGCACTTGATTGCTGAAGGAATACCGGCCCTGGTCGTCCGAGTGGTTGCAGATGAAGTTGGCGTCGAAGTCATCAAGAAAGGCGAACGGGCCAAAGTCGAAGGTGATGCCCAGGATCGACATGTTGTCGGTGTTCATCACGCCGTGGCAGAACCCGTAGGCCTGCCATTTAGCGATCAGTTCGGCGTTGCGTTCGACGACCTCGCGGAACATCGCCAGGTACGGTTCGGGTTGCTCCAGGCATTGCGGAAAATGCATCGCCAGCACATGCTCGCCGAGCAACTTCTGCTCCTCGGGACGCTTGGTGTAATAGAAATATTCGAAGTGGCCAAAGCGGATATGGCTCGGCGCCAGACGCAGCACCATCGCGGCGCGTTCCTGCTTTTCGCGCCAGACCGGGGTGTCGGAGCCGATCACGCAGGCTGCGCGCGAGGACGGAATGTTCAGCGCGTGCAGCGCTTCGGAAGCGAGGAATTCACGGATCGACGAACGCAGCACGGCGCGACCATCGCCCATGCGCGAAAACGGCGTCTGCCCTGCGCCCTTGAGGTGCAAGTCCCAGTGCTCGCCGGCCGCGTTGTAGACCTCGCCGAGCAATAAGCCGCGACCATCACCCAGTTGCGGCGTGTAGCCGCCGAACTGATGTCCGGAATAAACCATCGCTCGCGGCTCGGCATCGGCCCACAGCTTGTGGCCGCCGAACAGTTCGGCAAACTCTTGCGTTTCGGCGGTGGCCGGCTCTAGATCCAGCAGGGCGAGCGCTGCGGGACTTGCGACGACCAGACGAGGGTTGTCGATCGGCTCGGGCAGCACGTGGGCGGAGAATGCATCGCCAAGGCGGGCGAAACGATTGTCGAAGGTCAGTTCGTCGAGGGCTTTCAAGGGCCGGCTCCAGCAGAATGTCCGAGCATTCTGCTGGGATTAACCGGGTTAGTCGAGTTTGGTCGGTGGCGGCTCTTGCAAAGGCTCTTGTGGCGAATCTTGCAGCGGTTTTTGCTCGGCGCCAACCGGCACGATGGTTTTGGTCTCCGCTTCGATGGGCACCAACTTGTATTCCTGGCCATGCAGGTTCTTCAGGTAAACCTCCATCTGGCGGAACGAGATGTTGATGTGCTGCTTCTTGAACTCGCGGTTGATAAAGCGGTTGACCTCATCAAGCACCGGGTTGCGGTCGCCCAGATCGCGTACGTGCATGCGCAGTTCGTGGTCGAGGGTGCTTTCGCCGAAGTTGAGGAAGTACACGAGCGGTTCCGGCTCCTTGAGCACGCGCGGGTTTTCCCGGGCGGCCTTGAGCAGCAGCTCCTTGACCAGATCCAGATCGGAACCGTAGTCGACACCGAGTTTGAGCGTGACTCGGGTGACGGTGTCGGTCAGCGACCAGTTGATCAGTTGCCCGGTGATGAACGTCTTGTTCGGGACAATGATGTCCTTGCGGTCGAAGTCGGTAATGGTCGTGGCGCGGATGCGGATCTTGCTCACCGTGCCCGACAGGTTGCCGATGGTGATGGTGTCGCCGATCCGCACCGGGCGTTCGAACAGAATCATGATGCCGGAGATGAAGTTGGCGAAGATCTCCTGCATACCGAAACCGAGGCCGACCGACAGCGCCGCCACCAGCCATTGCAACTTGTCCCAACTCACCCCGAGGGTCGACAGGGTCGTGACGAAGCCGATGCCAGCGATCACGTAGGACAGCAGTGTCGTGGTCGCGTAAGCACTGCCCTGCGCGAGATTGAGTTTTGACAGCACGAACACTTCGAGCAGGCCGGGCAAGTTGCGCGCCAGGGCAAAGGTGATGCCAATGATGATCAGCGCGCCAAGCATGTCGCCGATGCTGATCGGCACCATGCTCATGTTGGCGCCGGTGCCACTGGTGTATTCGTAAAGGGTGATGTTGTCGAGGTACGAGAATACCGAGATCAGGTCCGACCAGACCCAGTACAGCGCCGCGATGAAACCGCCGAGCAGGGCCAGACGGATCAGGCGCAGGGACTGTTCGTTGACCTTTTCGATGTCCAGGGTCGGCTCTTCAATTACGGCTTCGCCTTCGCCGGCCTCTTTCGCAGCCTGGCGCTTGGCCAGGGCACGCTGGTAGGCCAGACGCCGTGCGGCAACGCTGAGGCCGCGAACGAAGGTCGCTTCGATCACCAGCCAGAACATCAGCAGATAGAGCGTATTGATCAAGCGATCGCTGAGTTTCAGCGCGGTGTAGTAGTAACCAAAGCAAACGGCTACGAACAACGCGATTGGCAGCAGGGTAAACATCACGCCAAGAGCCTTGCGGAACAGCGAGGTGTTTTGGTGGGTAGGGCTGCTGATCAGCAGACGGCTGAGCAGCCATGCCATCAACGCGTAGCAGGTCAGCACCACCGGCATGCCGAGGACGTCGTCGGCCAGCGCCGCTGGCTGCAATTCCGCGACCGCGACCACTGCCACCAGTGCCATGACCACCAGGCCGAGTCGACGCACCCAGCCTTGCAGGAATTCGACCTGGGGTTTTTCCCAGCGGAAGTGCAATTCGGCCACGCCGCCTGGCGCCAGAATCCGGTAGGCGGTGTAGAACACCAGCCATGCCTGACCCATTTGCAGCAGCGCCGCGCCCATGTTGGCGTTCTGTCCGCGGGCGTCGATCTGCAAGGCCAGGCCGCACAGGCCCAGTCCCAGCGCCACCGGCATCGCCAGCAGAATATTGATCAGGATCGCCTGCGGCGTGTGCCACTGGCTGTCGCGTTTGAAGTGGCCGATGTCCTGGTGAACCTTGTTCAGGCGCCCATACAGACTCTTGCGCCGCCACAGCAACGCGCCGATCAGCAGCGCCAGCGGCAGGAACAGCAACGGGCGCTGGGTCAGACCGTCGGTCAACTCGCTCAGGCTGGAAGCCCACGGCAACGTATCGACCTGACGCTTCAGGCGATCCGGCACGCCGCGCATCCACTCCAGGTCCAGCGGCTTGTTGCTGGGAATCCAGAACATCTGCTCGTCGAGGGTCGCGCGCAGGCTTTGCGCGGTGCTCAGCAGTTGCTTCTGGTTGAGTTGCAGGGTGATCGATTCGTTGAGCATCGCGCTCAATTCGCGGTTGAGCCGCTCCAGCAAGTCGGCGCGCGTGTTGGCCAGGTCCAGCAGGCTTTTGCGCAGCTGCGGCGTAATCTCTTCCGGCGGCTGGGTAGTCAGCAGGTTGTCCACATAGGACGCCGGATTGCTCAGCAGTTCACGCTGCTGGCTGACATCAAACTGATACAGGCGGATGTCGGCGATCTGATCCGCCAGATCACGGTCGACCTTCAGGCGGGGCAGAGCCTGTTTCTGTTTGTAGAGAATCTTCGACAGCAGCAGGCTGCCCTTGAGCACGGCAATCTGCTCGTCGAGGGCGGAGTCGCTCTGGGTCAGAGTGTCGAGTTGCTGTTTGGTTAGCAGGTTCTGCTGAGTGACTTCGTTGAGACGATCGGTACTCTTGAGCAGGTAGTCCGAGAGTTTGAGGTTGGCGGCGCTTTCAGTGGCGAGCAGGCTGCTGCTGCCGGCCTTCTGTGCCTCGATCGATTGCTGGGTGACGGTTTCCTGAGACTGCGCCAGACGCTTCTGGTTGATCAGGGTCTGCAGTTCCTGGATCTCGCGGTCGAGGCGGTCGGATTTTTCGGACAGCAGGTCATGTTGAGCGTTGCCCAGATCCTGCAACTGGTTATTGCCGGCCAGTTCCTGGCGGCGCAACGGTATCAGCGCGTTCAGCGCCGCCAGCTCGGCATTCAACTGGTCGCGCTGCTCGGCGCTGACCGTCTTGCCCGCTTCCTTGCCGGACTTGAGGATGTTGTTGATCTGTTGAATGCGCGTCTGGCTGGCGGAAATTTCTGCCTGAGCCCGCTCGGGACGAGTCTGCGCGGTGATGATCAGGCTGTTGGCCTCGGCCAGGGCTTTTTGCAGATCACTTTGCTGGGTCGAGCGATCCGTCAGGATTTGCTCCAGCTGCTGGATCGACTCCTTGGGGAAGCGCTGGGTCACCGGTACCACCGCAGTGGCCTTGAGACGCGTCAGTTCGCGGGTGCTCTCGATGGTCTGCCGGGGCGCGGAGGCCAGTTGCTGCTTGAGATCGATCAGCTTCTGTTCGTAATCACGCTGATTGTTCAGATGATTGAGCGTGTTCTGCAGGACAGTTTGCAGAGTCTTTTTATCGGCATCCGGCAGTTTACTGTCGGCGAGCTTGTCGAGGCTGGCCTGCACGGATTGGCTCGACGGTGGTTCGGCGGCGTACAGCGGGCCGACAGTAAGACTCAGGCCCAGAAGGGCCGCGACGAAAAAGGAGCGCAGGGTAGGCATAGAGACCGGTCAAGCAAGTGATAGTGGACGCAGTTTAGAGGAAGAGTCCGGGGCCCGGGCGACTTCCTTCGGGGAATCTGACGCCCACTTTAGCAATCTTGTTCCCGTCCATGACCGCCACCGTCCAATGGGTGTTGTTCCACTCCACCTGGTCACCCACGATCGGCGCCCCCCCGACCTTGTGGGCAATGAAGGTGCCCAGGGTCATGTCCGGATCGATGCCTTCGGCCGGCAAGCCATAAAGCGCGGCAACCGCTTTAAGCTGGGCGTCTCCTTCGAGCACGAAGTCGCCGAAGAAACGCAGGTCGAGCCCACGTTGCGGCGCCTGGCTGAACAGTTTTCCGAGCGCCGGCAAGTTGTGTTCATGGCCGATAACACACAGCAAATCATCGACTTCCAGCACCGTACTACCCGACGGATGGAGCAGTTGCTGGCCACGAAACAGCGCGGCGATGCGCGTGCCTTCGGGCATTTTCAGCTCGCGCAGGGGCGAACCGATGCACCATTTCTCCGCGCCGAGCTTATAAACGAACAGCTCCCACTCGCTGGTGATGTGCACTTCCAGTGCGGATCGCGAAATCGGCGCAGGCTCCGGCGGTACGGTGACCTTCAGCAGTTTGGCGACCCACGGCAGGCTTGTGCCCTGCACCAGTAGTGACACCAACACGATGAAGAAGGCGAGGTTGAAGTACAGCTGCGCGTTCGGCAGCCCGGCCATCAGCGGGAACACCGCAAGAATGATCGGTACCGCGCCGCGTAGGCCAACCCAGGAAATAAAGACTTTCTCGCGGCCATGGAACGCCTTGAACGGCAGCAGGCCGACCATCACCGACAACGGCCGCGCAAAAAGAATCATCCACAGCGCCAGGCCGAGGGCGGGCAGGGCGATGGGCAGCAAATCGTGTGGCGTGACCAGCAGCCCCAGCACCAGGAACATGCCGATCTGCGCCAGCCACGCCATGCCATCAAGCATGTGCAGGATGCCGTGACGGCTGCGCACCGGGCGGTTGCCGATCACCAGGCCACACAGGTACACCGCGAGGAAACCGCTGCCGTGCAAGGCGTTGGTCAGGGCAAACACCACCAGACCGCCAGCGATCACCAGAATCGGATACAGGCCGGCGGCGAGGTTGATCCGGTTGACCATTTGCAACATCAACCAGCCACCGCCGAGCCCGACCATGCCACCGATACCGAACTCGCGGATCAGGTGGGTCAACAGGCTCCAGTGCAAACCGGTCTGGCCGCTGGCGAGCATGTCGATCAGGGTCACGGTGAGGAACACCGCCATCGGGTCGTTGCTGCCGGATTCGATTTCCAGGCTGGCGCTCACCCGTTCGTTCAGGCCCTTGCCGCCGAGGAGCGAGAACACCGCCGCGGCGTCGGTGGAGCCGACGATGGCGCCGATCAGCAGGCCCTGGATCAGGTTCAGGTCGAACAACCAGGCCGCTGCCATGCCGGTCAGTCCGGTGGTGATCAAGACTCCGACCGTCGCCAACGACAGCGCCGGCCACAACGCCACGCGGAAACTTGATACCCGCGTGCGCAAGCCGCCGTCGAGCAGGATCACCGCCAGCGCGAGGTTGCCGACCAGATAAGCCGTGGGGTAATTGTCGAAAATGATCCCGCCGCCATCGACCCCGGCGGCCATGCCGACCGCGAGAATAATGACCAGAATCGGAATGCCGAGCCGGGAAGAGAGTGAGCTGACAAGAATGCTTGCGCCTACCAGCAACGCGCCGATCAAGAACAGGCTGTTGATGGTCGTCGCATTCAAAGGCAGTACTCCAGAAGCGTAAAGACGGGCGCAAACTGACCATGCAGTCTGCGTGCCAGCGATTCTAACCTGTTGAAATGTGGTGATGTCAAAAAGGTTTTTGGTAGATCAAAAGATCGCAGCCTGCGGCAGCTCCTACAGGGTGTACATCAATCCCATGTAGGAGCTGCCGCAGGCTGCGATCTTTGCTCTTGGCGATTAAAGGCTGAACCGCCCAACCATATTGTTCAGATCCAGCGCCAGCCGCGACAGCTCGTTACTCGCTGCACTGGTCTGATTCGCGCCGGTCGCCGATTGCACCGACAGATCGCGGATGTTCACCAGATTACGGTCGACTTCCCGCGCCACCTGCGCCTGCTCTTCAGCGGCGCTGGCGATTACCAGGTTGCGTTCGTTGATCTCGACGATGGCGGTATTGATGGTGTCCAGCGACATCCCGGCGCCACGGGCGATGTTCAGCGTCGACTCAGCACGCTCAGTACTGTTGCGCATCGAATCCACAGCGTGTTCGGTGCCGCTCTGAATGCTGCCGATCATGCGCTCGATCTCGCTGGTCGACTGCTGTGTGCGATGGGCCAAGGCACGCACTTCGTCCGCCACCACCGCAAAACCACGACCGGCCTCACCGGCACGCGCGGCTTCAATCGCGGCGTTCAGCGCCAGCAGGTTGGTCTGATCAGCCAGGCCACGAATCACGTCCAGCACCTTGCCGATGTCACGGGATTCATTGGCAAGATCGCCGATCAGGCTCGCCGTGCTCTGCACGTCGGCGCTCATGCGTTCGATGGCGCTGACCGTTTCCTGCACCAGATCACGGCCGTCGCCTGCTGACGTGGTGGCGTTCTTCGAGGCTTCCGAGGTGCTTACCGCGTTGCGGGCGACTTCTTCGACCGCGCTGGTCATCTCGTTGACCGCCGTAGCCGCCTGTTCGATTTCGTTGTTCTGCTGAGTCAGGCCGCGGGCGCTTTCGTCGGTGACGCTGTTGAGTTCTTCTGCGGCCGAGGCAAGTTGCGTGGCCGAACCGGAAATCCGCTGCAGGGTGTCGCGCAGCTTCGATTGCATCTTGGCCATCGCCGCCAGCAGGCGTCCGGCTTCGTCGCTGCCGTCGACGTGGATCGGCTGCGTCAGATTGCCTTCGGCGATGGTCTCTGCCGCTTCCAGTGCTTTGGAGATTGGCTTGGTGATGCTGTTGGTCAGCAACCAGGCGAACAGTACAGTCAGGCCGCTGGCAATGATCAGCAGAGTGACCACCAGGTTGAACGACATGGAGTACTGGTCAGACGCACCTTTATCAGTTTCGGCGATTTGCTGGGTGTTGATTTCCAGCAAGCGCGCCAACGCGGCATTCACCGCTTCCGAATTGCTCAGCAAGTCGCTATTGAGCATCTGCCGCAGTTCATCGATCTGGTTGTTGCGCGACAGGGTTTTCATCCTGTCTTCCAACTGGCGGTACTGCGCGAGCAATTGCACGTACTGGTCGTAAGCCGAGCGTTCCTGTGGGCCGTCGATCATTGGCTCATAGGCGCGTTGCGCGTCGGCGATCTGCTTGTTGCGCAGTTCGAAGAGCTCGAAGGTTTTTTGCTGGACGTCCGGTTCACGGTTGATCAGCAAGCGATACGACAGCACCCGAAGACGAAGCGTCAGTTGAGTGAATTCGTCCAGGGCCTTGATCGATGGCACGCTCTCGGTGGCGATGTCTTCGCCTGCCGCGCGGATTTTGTCCATCTGGTTCAGGGCGAACACACCAAGAATCAACATCAGGCCGCCGATCAGGGCGAAACCAGTGAACGCCCGGGGGGCGATATTCATATTGCGGAGGGACATGGGCGGGTACCGAAAAGGGCCGCATCCATGCGGGCTGAGACTGCTAATGCATGACTTATCGGTCAGGCAAATGAACTCTTTAGTTCATGTGCGGATTTGTCGCACCCCGCTTTGAGCGACGAAGTGCAGGAACCAGATTGGCAGATCACAGTCTTTTAAACTCGCGAGAACGGTCGGCCGTCAGGAAAATCAAGGCTTTGCGCCGGTTTAAACCTAGCGTCCACGACGACTTTTCTTTATCGTACGCGCCCTTTGAAAAACGCTTGGAAGATCAAAATGTTGGAAGCATCCCTCAGCCAGTTGGAACAGCTCGTCAGCGACCTGGTGCAACAGAACCAGACCCTTTCGCAAACCAACCAGACCCTGTCCACGGAACTGGCCCAGGCCAAGGATGAAAACGAAAGCCTGCAACTGAACCTGATGGAACAGGAAGAAAAACACGGCGCCACCGCCGCGCGCATTCAAGCCCTGGTTGATCGCGTCAACGCAGGTCCTGTCAGCGCATGAGCCACCACACAGCAGGGGTAAAAGTTGTCTCCATTCTTGGGGAGGACTATTCGATCAAGGCGCCGGCCGGGGAAGAACAGACCCTGCTGGACGCCGCACTCATGCTCAAGGCCGCGTTGGCGGACACCAAAAGGAAATACCCGACGCTGATCGGCGACCGCCTGCTGGTGCTGGCGGCGATGAATCTGTGCTCGCAGCAGATCGAAATGAAGAAACAGCACCAGCAAGAACTCGACCGTTATCAAGAGCAAGTCAGCGCCACGGTCGACACCATCGCCAAGACCATCAATCAGGGTTGATGGGGTTGCGCACAACCAAAGAATAGATTGTCGATTGAGTTGTATACAATCGGCACGGCTGTTGCATTGTTTCGGCCACTTATTCTTTGGGGGTGCTCCATGCATTTGTGGCGACGCAGTATTCAATGGCAGCTGATTCTCAGTATGGGCACCGCCCTGCTGGTCAGCATCCTGATCGTGGTTGGCATTTATACCCTGGTGGTCAACCGCCTCGCCCAGAGCTATCTGGTCGAACAAGCGCTGCCGTCGAGCATTGAAGCGACGCGCAACGATATCGAACGCATCCTCATACAACCGCTGACCGCCGCGAAAGATATCGCTAGCAATTCGATGGTGCGCGACTGGCTGGCCGCCGGTGAAGACAGCAGCAAAACGGCCGGCTTCGCGCAGTATCTGGAAGGCATCCGCGCCGAACATAAAGCATTTACTGCTTTGATCATCGGCACTGAATCCAATCACTACATCAGCGAAAAAGGCCTGGATCGCACGCTCAGCCGTACCAAACCGGCCGACGCCTGGTTTTACTCCTTCCTCGACAGCGATCAGCCGCGCACCCTCAATATCGACAACGATGTGGCGACGGGAGAGCTGGCGCTTTTCATCGATTTGAAGGTCGAACAGGCTGGCAAAGTCGTCGGTGTGGCGGGCCTTGGGTTGAGCATGAAAGAGCTGTCGGAGCTGATCCATAATTTCAGCTTTGGTGAGCGCGGCAAGGTCTATCTCGTGCGTTCCGACGGTTTGATCCAGGTTCATCCTGAAGCGCAGTTCAGTGGTAAACGCACCTTGAACGAGCAGATCGGCGCCGAAGCGGCGCAAGCGGTCATGGGCCAGAAAGTGGCGACGAATCGCTCATTTCAGCGCGACGGCGAGGATTTCCTCGCTTTCAGCCTGCCGTTACGCGATCTCGGCTGGACGCTGGTCGCCGAAGTGCCGCAATCGCAGATCTACGCCGAAGCCCGCAAGGCGATGTGGATCAGCGGCGCAATCGGTCTGGCAGTGGCGCTGGTATGCCTGCTGCTGGTGGTGTGGCTGGCGCAGGGGCTGGTGCGGCCGATCCGTCAGGTAACAGCCGCGTTGGTGGCAATCGGTAGCGGTGGGGGGGATTTGACCCATCGGTTAGATTCCAGTCGTGCAGACGAGTTGGGTGACCTGGCGCGCGGCTTCAATCGCTTCCTCGACAGTCAGCGCGAAATGATTGGCGAAGTCCTGACCACCAGCGAGCGCCTGCGCACGGCGGTGGGGCAGGTGGCGAAAGTGGTGGAAAACACTGCCGAGCGTTCCGGTCGCCAGCAGGAAATGACCGACATGGTCGCCACGGCTGTCCACGAAATGGGCCTGACCGTGCAGGAAATCGCGCAAAACGCCGGCAACGCCGCACTCGCTTCGCAAAACGCGCGGGATGAAGCCATGCAAGCGCGGGAAGTGGTGGGCGGCTCGATTCGGCACATTGAAAGCATGTCCGATGAAATCGGCCTGGCGGCCGGTGCGGTGGGTGAACTGGCGCAGCAAGTGGCATCGATCGACTCGGTGCTGGCGGTGATTCGCGGCGTCTCTGAACAGACCAATTTGCTCGCCCTTAACGCGGCTATCGAGGCTGCCCGGGCGGGTGACATGGGGCGTGGTTTTGCTGTAGTAGCCGATGAGGTCCGCACGTTGGCGCGACGGACCCAAGCGTCCACCGACGAAATTCAACTGATGATCGGCAGCCTCAAGCAGGGCGCGGAAAATGCCGTGTCATCGATGCGCACCGGGCAAGCAGCGACGGGCACTGGGGTCGAGTCGAGCCAGCGTACCGGTGCGTCGCTGACGGCAATCACCGGGCAGGTCGAGCGCATCAGCGACATGAACCATCAGGTGGCGACCGCGACCGAAGAACAGTCAGCGGTGACTGAAGAGATCAACCGTAACGTACAGGGTATTTCCGATCTGGCCCGGGCGACGGCGGGGGAGGTTCGGGCGTGTCGCGAGGATTGTCAGATGTTGCAGCGTCTGGCGGATGATCTGGCGCGGCAGATGGGTGGGTTCAGGTTGAGCTGATGTCCTGTCAGTTCCGCCCCCATCACGGGCAAGCCCGCTCCCACAGGTATTGCGGCGTGTTCACATGGTGCGTGAACACCACAGAACCCTGTGGGAGCGGGCTTGCCCGCGAAGACGGTATCAGCCGCACGCATAATCCAGATCAGAACCAAGCATCCTGCATCGCCAGGCACGTATCATCCCGCGCCTCCAGCAACGCCAACTCGTGGTGACAGCCCGGCACTTCCCACGTCAGGAAATACCGCGCCGCCTGCAACTTGCCCTTATAGAAGTCGGCGTCCGCGGCATTGCCCTTGGCCAAGCCTTCCTCGGCGCGAATAGCCTGCTCCAGCCAGCGCCAGCCAATCACCGTGTGGCCAAACACTTTCAGATACAGCGCCGAATTCGCCAGGCTGCTGTTGACCTTGCCCTGGGCAAGATCGGTCAGCAAACCGATGGTCACCACTTGCAGGCGCGCCACCAGTTTTTCCAACGGCTCACGTAGTGCGGTTAATGATTCGTACGCAACAGCGCGTTCAGCGGTGTCGGCGATCAGCCGCACCAGTTGCTTCAAGCCTGCCCCACCGTTCTGCGCCAGTTTGCGCCCGAGCAAGTCCAGCGACTGAATGCCGTGGGTGCCTTCGTGGATCGGATTCAAACGGTTATCGCGGTAATACTGCTCAACCGGGTATTCGCGGGTGTAACCGTGGCCGCCGAGAATCTGGATCGCCAGTTCGTTGGCCTTGAGGCAGAACTCCGACGGCCAGGATTTGACGATGGGTGTCAGTAAATCCAGCAGTTCATGGGCGTGCTTGCGCTCGGCTTCGGTTTCCAGTGTTGTGGTGTCATCGAACAACCGCGCCGCATACAGCCCGAGGTCAAAGGCACCTTCGACGTAGGACTTTTGCGTCAGCAGCATGCGTCTGACGTCGGCGTGCTGAATGATCGCCACGGGCGCAGTGGTTGGATCCTTGCTGTCCGGCACCCGGCCTTGCGGACGTTCGCGAGCGTACTCCAGCGAATACAGGTAACCGGCGTAACCGAGCATCACCGCGCCCATGCCGACGCCGATCCGCGCCTCGTTCATCATCTGGAACATGTAGCTCAAACCGCGATGCGCTTCACCGACCAGATAGCCGACACATTCACCGTTATCGCCGAAGTTCAGTGCGGTAGACGTCGTGCCACGCCAGCCCATCTTGTGGAATAGCCCGGCAAGCAGCACATCGTTACGTTGGCCCAGGGTGCCGTCATCATTGACCAGAAACTTCGGCACGATGAACAGCGAGATACCTTTTACCCCCGGCGGCGCGTCTGGCAGCTTGGCCAGCACCATGTGCACGATGTTTTCCGAGAGCGGATGATCACCGCCGGAAATAAAGATCTTGTTGCCCTTGAGGCGATAGGTGCCGTCGGCCGCAGGCTCGGCGCGGGTGCGAATATCCGACAGCGAAGAGCCCGCGTGCGGCTCGGTCAGGGCCATGGTGCCGAAGAAACGGCCGTCGATCATCGGTTGCAGGAAGCGCTGCTTCTGTTCATCCGTGCCGAAGCTTTCGATCAGGTTGGCCGCGCCCATGGTCAGGAACGGGTACGAAGTCGAAGCAGCATTGGCCGACTGGAAATGCGCGAAGCAGGCTTGCGACAGCAGTGTAGGAAGTTGCATGCCGCCGGCGTCGAAACTTCTCGCAGCGTTGAGGAATCCGGCTTCGAGAAAAGCGTCCACCGCCGGTTTCACCTCGGGAATCAGAATCGCCTGACCGTTCTCGTAGCGCGGCTCGTTCTCATCACCCTTGCGGTTGTGCGGCGCGAAGTATTTCTCGGCAATGTTGCGGGCGGTGCCAATGGCGGCATCGAAGGTCTCGCGGTTGTGCTCGGCAAAGCGCTCACGCCGGGTCAGGCCCTCGGCATCAAGGACTTCATACAGCTCGAAAGCCAGATTGCGGGAACTGAGCAGCGTCTCGGACATGGCGGCCTACCTGAAATTGGGGTTGGGCCGAGTCTAGGCTTGCTGATAAACACTGAACAGGAAGATTGATAAGCGTGATGTTGGGCTAGAGCGCCGACTTAACAAACACCCCAAAACACTGTGGGAGCTGGCTTGCCAGCGATGGCGGCAGATCAGTCAACATTAATGGTGACTGACACATCGCTATCGCTGGCAAGCCAGCTCCCACAGGGATTGTTGCCATGCCGGGCACCTATGCAGGTGCCCGGTTTTTCGGTACTAACCGATGGTCATCAAACTCGCATTACCACCCGCCGCAGCGGTGTTAACACTCAACGCGCGCTCAATCACCAGGCGCTCCAGCGCAATGTTGGTCTCGCCCTGGGACAAGCCCTGAACCCCAACGATCGCGCCGGCACGCTTGGCAATCTGCTGGCAAACGCCGCGCAACTGGTCCGAATGGCCGTGGTGCAGAACGGCATCGAATACCACGTCGTCCTTGTTCCAGTCGGCTACCAGTTTGATCCGCGCCTGAATTTCCTTCGGCAGACGTGCGAACAATGCCTTGCTGATGTCGGACTCTGGCCACACCGCCGAACCGCCTACAGCCAGTACCGCGGCCAGTTGGGTCAGTAGATCGCCTTCAACATCCGCCAGGCACAACACGTGTTCACGCGGCAGGATCGCGTAGCTGTTCTTCTCACCGGTCGGGCCGGCCAGCACGCGGGTAATGCCGCTTTGCGATTGCGCGGCGTACTGAACGCACAGGGTGCTCAGGTCAGCGAACTTGTTGCTGTCAGCCCAGGCTTTCAGGGCGGTCAACGGCTTGCTCATGGCGTCACGCAGGCGAACGTCCGGGGCTACGGCAGCATCACCGCGAGCGAAGGATTGTTCGATAGCATCGGTCGGACGCGTCGACAGCAAGCGATACAGGTACAGCGGGCCACCGGCTTTCGGGCCAGTACCCGACAAACCTTCGCCGCCGAACGGCTGCACGCCGACCACAGCACCGACGATGTTGCGGTTGACGTAGACGTTACCGGCGTTGACGTTGTCGATCACCTTGGCGATGGTCTCGTCGATACGGGTGTGCACGCCGAGGGTCAGGCCATAACCGGAAGCGTTGATCTGGCCGATCAACTGGTCGATCTCTTTGCGCTTGTAGCGAACCACGTGCAGCACCGGGCCGAAGATCTCGCGTTGCAGCTCGTCGAAGCTTTCCAGTTCGATCAGGGTCGGCATGACGAAGGTGCCGCGTTTGACTTCTTCGGTGTCAGCGATAGCCACCTGGTACACGTTGCGACCTTTGTCGCGCATGCCCTGGATGTGCTTGTCGATACCGGCCTTGGCTTCGGCGTCGATCACCGGTCCAATGTCCACGGACAGACGCTCAGGGTTGCCGAGACGGGATTCCGCCATGGCACCTTTAAGCATTTCGATGACGCGATCAGCAGAATCTTCCTGCAAGCACAGTACGCGCAGGGCCGAGCAACGCTGACCAGCGCTGTCGAACGCCGAGGACACTACGTCGATCACGACTTGTTCAGTCAGAGCAGACGAGTCGACGATCATCGCGTTCTGGCCACCGGTTTCGGCGATCAGCGGAATCGGGCGACCCTGGTTGTCGAGGCGACCGGCGATGTTGCGTTGCAGCAGACGCGCGACTTCGGTGGAGCCTGTGAACATCACGCCTTTGACGCGATCATCACCGACCAGGCCTGCGCCGACGGTTTCACCGCGACCCGGCAGCAGTTGCAGCACACCTTCCGGAATCCCGGCTTCGAGCATCAGGCGCACAGCCTGAGCCGCCACCAGCGGGGTTTGTTCGGCCGGTTTGGCCAGTACCGGGTTACCGGCAGCCAGAGCGGCGGCGACTTGACCGCTGAAGATCGCCAGCGGGAAGTTCCACGGGCTGATACACACCACTGGGCCCAGTGGGCGGTGGGCGTCATTGCTGAAGTCGTTGCGTGCCTGCACCGCGTAATAACGCAGGAAGTCGACAGCTTCGCGGACTTCGGCGATGGCGTTGGCGAACGTCTTGCCGGCTTCGCGAGCCAACAGGCCCATCAGCGGCTGGATCTCGCCTTCCATCAAATCAGCGGCACGCTCCAGAATCGCGGCACGTTCAGCGGGCGGGGTGGCCTGCCAGATCGGCGCAGCGTTCAGGGCGCATTGAATAGCGTTGTCGACGTCTTCAACCGTAGCTTCCTGCACGTGGCCGACCACATCACGGTGATCCGCAGGGTTCAGCACTGGCGCAGGCGTTTCGGTGCTGGAAGCGCAACCAAGCATCGGCGCGGCTTTCCAGTCGTTGTGTGCGGTGGCGAGCAAAGCGCAGGACAACGACGCCAAACGGTGTTCGTTGGCCATGTCGATGCCGCTGGAGTTGGCGCGCTCGGCACCATAAAGGTCACGCGGCAGCGGGATACGCGGATGCGGCAGGCCGAAGCCACCTTCCACGGTCGCCATCTGCTCGATCTGAGCAACCGGATCGGCCACCAGCTCCTGAATCGAAATCGACTGGTCGGCGATGCGGTTGACGAACGAGGTGTTCGCACCGTTTTCCAGCAGACGACGCACGAGGTACGCCAGCAGGGTTTCGTGAGTGCCAACCGGTGCGTACACGCGGCACGGACGGTTCAGTTTGCCTTCGGAAACTTTGCCTACAACCTGCTCGTAGAGCGGTTCGCCCATGCCGTGCAGGCACTGGAATTCGTACTGGCCGGGGTAATAGTTCTGACCGGCAATATGGTAAATGGCCGACAGGGTGTGGGCATTGTGCGTGGCGAACTGCGGGTAGATGACTTCCGGCACCGACAGCAGTTTGCGTGCGCAAGCGATGTAGGAAACGTCGGTGTACACCTTGCGGGTGTAGACCGGGTAGCCTTCCAGGCCTTCGACCTGGGCGCGCTTGATTTCGCTGTCCCAGTACGCGCCTTTCACCAGACGGATCATCAGGCGATGACGGCTACGGCGAGCCAGGTCAATCACGTAGTCGATCACATACGGGCAGCGCTTCTGGTAAGCCTGGATGACGAAACCGATGCCGTTCCAGCCAGTCAATTGCGGTTCGAAGCACAGGCGCTCGAGCAGATCCAGCGACAGTTCGAGACGGTCAGCTTCTTCAGCGTCGATGTTCAGGCCGATGTCGTATTGCTTGGCCAGCAAGGTCAGCGACAGCAGGCGCGGGTACAGCTCTTCCATCACACGCTCGTACTGCGCACGGCTGTAACGCGGGTGCAGTGCCGACAGCTTGATCGAGATGCCCGGGCCTTCATAAATCCCACGACCGTGAGAGGCTTTGCCGATCGAGTGGATCGCTTGTTCGTACGACGCCAGGTACTTTTGCGCGTCGTGTTCGGTCAGCGCTGCTTCACCAAGCATGTCGTAGGAGTAGCGGAAGCCCTTGGTTTCGAACTTGCTCGCGTTGGCCAGTGCTTCGGCAATGGTCTCGCCGGTCACGAACTGCTCGCCCATCAGGCGCATGGCCATGTCGACGCCCTTGCGGATCATCGGCTCGCCGCTCTTGCCGATGATGCGGCTCAGCGACGAAGTCAGGCCGGCTTCGTTATGCGTCGACACCAGTTTGCCGGTCAGCAGCAGACCCCAGGTGGCGGCGTTGACGAACAGCGACGGGCTGTTGCCCAAGTGCGGGTGCCAGTTGCCGGTACTGATCTTGTCGCGGATCAGCGCATCGCGAGTGCCCTTGTCCGGGATACGCAGCAGCGCTTCGGCCAGGCACATCAGCGCCACGCCTTCCTGGGACGACAGGGAAAATTCCTGCAACAGACCTTGAACAATGCCTGCACGACCGCCGGCACTTTTCTGGTTGCGCAGTTTTTCTGCGATGGACGCCGCGAGTTTGTTGGTGGCTTCGGCCATTGCGACCGGCAGGCGAGCCTGCTCGATCAGCATCGGTACCACTTCCGGCTCAGGGCGACGGTAAGCGGCAGTGATGGAGGCGCGCAGCACCGATTGCGGCAGAATGCTTTCTGCGAACTCCAGGAAGCACTGGTGGGCGTGATCGTTGTGGACTTCGCCCGAGTCGTCGGCGTCCTTGGCGGACAAGCCGTTCAGCTCGGTCAGGGTTGCACCACCCTCGAGTTTTTCCAGGTAATTGAAAATTGCCTGCTTGATCAGCCAGTGCGGCGTACGATCAATCGAGGTTGCGGCGGCCTTCAGGCGCTCGCGGGTCGGGTCATCGAGTTTGACCCCAAGGGTGGTGGTAGCCATATTTTTATCCTCATGGTTGCCACAGTTGCGTGGCATCAGCTGGCGGCAAGATTAGCCGTGCGCCGAATGAGGTGCAACCGGGTGCAACCCTTTTTTTGTCGGAAATATAAGCAGCTCGTCAGGAAATATTTTCTGGTACGAAAGTGCTGCTCCTGTTTGGTGCTTTTGCTTCTAGCAACAGGCCATAACTGTTACAAAAGGGAGCAAAAACGGGGTCGTCGTCGATAAATCCGACTAGGTGCAACTTATTCTCGCGAAACTGGTTGCACCTTATTTGATTTGTTGCATAGCATTCGCGCCCAAGGTGCAACCGGAATTCCCGATGTACCCGGCTGATGGCTTTCCTGGGGAAACATCAGTCTTAAATGCGCGGGATCCCGGATCGTCTGCCAAACGTCGTCGTTTGCGAGCGGTTCACCACCGCCGCTACATAAAAACAAAGCCAGGGCGTAACTCAATGAGCGTAAGTAATCCAACCCTGATCACATTCGTGATCTACATCGCAGCAATGGTGCTGATCGGTCTCATGGCCTATCGCTCCACCAACAACCTTTCTGACTACATTCTGGGCGGCCGTAGCCTGGGCAGCGTCGTGACTGCTCTGTCTGCCGGTGCTTCCGACATGAGTGGCTGGTTGTTGATGGGCCTGCCGGGCGCCATCTATATGTCCGGTCTTTCCGAAAGCTGGATCGCCATCGGCCTGATCATCGGTGCCTACCTGAACTGGCTGTTCGTTGCCGGCCGTCTGCGCGTGCAGACCGAGCACAACGGCGACGCACTGACCCTGCCTGATTACTTCTCCAGCCGTTTCGAAGACAAAAGCGGCCTGCTGCGGATTATCTCGGCCGTTGTGATTCTGGTGTTCTTCACCATTTACTGCGCTTCGGGCATCGTCGCTGGCGCCCGTCTGTTCGAAAGCACTTTCGGCATGACCTACGAGACTGCGCTGTGGGCCGGTGCTGCGGCAACGATTGCCTACACCTTCGTCGGTGGTTTCCTCGCGGTGAGCTGGACTGACACCGTACAAGCCACGCTGATGATCTTCGCGCTGATCCTGACGCCGATTATCGTGCTGCTGGCCACCGGCGGCGTCGATACCACGTTCCTGGCGATCGAAGCACAAGATCCAAGCAACTTCGACATGCTCAAAGGCACGTCCTTCATCGGCATCATCTCGCTGCTGGGCTGGGGTCTGGGCTACTTCGGCCAGCCGCACATCCTTGCGCGTTTCATGGCCGCTGATTCGGTCAAATCGATTGCCAAGGCGCGTCGCATCTCCATGGCCTGGATGATCCTGTGCCTGGGCGGTACCGTGGCCGTGGGCTTCTTCGGTATTGCTTACTTCTCGGCGCACCCGGAAGTAGCGGGTCCTGTGACCGAGAACCACGAGCGCGTGTTCATCGAACTGGCCAAACTGCTGTTCAACCCATGGGTTGCCGGGGTTCTGCTGTCGGCCATCCTCGCGGCTGTCATGAGCACCCTGAGCTGCCAGTTGCTGGTGTGCTCGAGCGCCCTGACTGAAGACTTCTACAAAGCGTTCATTCGCAAGACCGCTTCGCAGAAAGAGCTGGTCTGGGTCGGTCGCGCCATGGTGCTGCTGGTTGCACTGGTCGCCATCGCACTGGCCGCTAACCCGAAAAACCAGGTACTGGGTCTGGTCAGCTATGCCTGGGCCGGTTTCGGTGCAGCATTCGGTCCGGTTGTGTTGATCTCGGTAATCTGGAAAGGCATGACCCGTGACGGCGCACTGGCCGGTATTCTGGTCGGCGCGATCACCGTGGTCGCCTGGAAGCAGCTGGACGTGATGGGTCTGTACGAAATCATCCCGGGCTTCATCCTCGCCAGCCTGGTCATCTACATCGTCAGCAAGCTCGGTAAGCCGACGGCTGGCATGGTGCAGCGTTTCGAAGCGGCAGAAAAAGATTACAACCTGAACAAGTGATTGTTCTGAGCTGAGGCTCACTAAAAACGGCCCGTCTCCTACAAGAGGCGGGCCGTTTTTTTGTGCCCGTGTTTTCTATAGAACACTGGAAAACCCTGTAAGAGCTGGCTTGCCAGCGATGGCGGTTTGTCAGTCACTGCATCTGTTGAATGTGCTGGCCCCTTCGCTGGCAAGCCAGCTCCCACAGGGTTCAGTGCAGGGTTCGAGGGATCTGTCTGTAGTTGGATGCGGCAATTTGAGTAGGGCATTTAGACGGTCAAAGTAGGGCAAATCTGATTTTTCCGTCACCCACCCAGCCTCCCTTGCCTCTCATGCAGAATCGCCCGCCCTTCATTCTGCAGAGAGACATCGGATGTTCGCGCCTGCCAATCAACCGCGTTTCACGTTGACCCTCGAAGGCGCCCCGCACGACCTCAAAGTCCTTGAGTTCACGGGCACGGAAGCCATCAGCCAACCCTTTCGCTTCGAGCTGGAACTGGTCAGTGAGCGGCCGGACCTGGACCTCGAAAGCCTGCTGCACCGTCAGGCGTTTCTGAGCTTTGCTGCGGATGGTTCCGGTATTCACGGTCAGATCTATCAGGTCGGACAGGGCGACTCCGGGAAACGTCTTACTCGTTATCACCTGAGCCTTGTCCCGCGTCTGACGTACCTGGGGCACCGCATCAATCAGCGGATATTCCAGCACCAGAGCGTGCCGCAGATCGTTGCGCAGGTTCTCAAGGACCACGCGATCCTGCGTGATGCCTTCGAATTTCGCCTCGGCAGCGAATACCCGGTGCGCGAATATTGCGTGCAATACGCAGAGAGTGATCTCGCGTTTATCCAGCGCCTGTGCGCCGAAGTCGGCATTCACTACCATTTTCAGCACAGTCCCGAAGGCCACCTGTTGGTGTTCGGCGACGATCAAACGGTGTTCCCGCGCCTGGCCGAGCCGACCCTTTATTTGCCGGGCACTGGCATGGCAGGCGGGGCGCCGGCGATTCAGCGCTTCAATGTTCGCGTGCAAACCCGTACCAGTGTGGTCACCCGGCGCGACTACAACTTCGAGAAGCCGCGCTTGCAACTGCAGAGTCGCATCGACGGCGAACAGAACCCGGTGCTGGAGGATTACCGCTTTCCCGGCCAATTCAACGACCGTGAAACCGGCAAGCACCTCACCCAGCGCGCACTTGAGCGACATATCGCCGATTACCGTCAAGCCGAAGGCATCAGCGATGAATCCGCATTGGCTTGTGGACATTTCCTGCAACTGACCGGGCACCCGCGTCAGGTATGGAATGATCTGTGGCTGCTTACCGCCATTGAACACCGTGGTCGGCAGCCGCAAGTGCTGGAGGAATCGGTGACCAGCGATGGGGAAGAATTCCGTGGTTACCGTAATACCTTTCTCGCGACGCCGTGGGACGTGTTCTTTCGTCCAGCCTTGGGGCCGGAAAAGCCACGGATGCTCGGCTATCAACCGGCCGTCGTCACCGGGCCGCAGGACAGCGAAATCCACTGCGATGAGTACGGTCGGGTCAAGGTGCAACTGGCCTGGGATCGCGACGGAGAGCTCAACGAGCACGCCAGTTGCTGGCTGCGAGTTGCCACTGGCTGGGCTCACGATCGTTACGGCAGCGTGTTGATTCCAAGGGTCGGCATGGAAGTGCTGGTCGGTTTCATCGATGCCGACGCGGATAAACCGCTGGTGATGGGGTGTCTGCCAAACGCAGCGACCCCGGTGCCACTGGACTTGCCAGCGGACAAGACCCGCAGCATCTTCCGCAGCCAGAGCAGCCCCGGTGGCGGTGGCTACAACGAGCTGCGCATCGAGGACAAAAAAGGCGCCGAGGAAATTTACCTGCGTGCCCAGCGCAACTGGACTCAGCATGTGTTGAATGATCAACAAGTGCAGGTCGACAACCAGCGCAGCATCGTCGTCACCGGCATCGCCAGGCATGAGTTGAAGGCTGACGAACAACGCATTACCCATGGCCAACGCCAGACTGAAGTGAGGCAGGACGATCATCTGACCGTCGTTGGCGATCGGCATATCCGCGTGAGCAATCAGGCGACCAGCGCCAGTGCGCAATTCCACGTCAGCGCCGGCCAGCAAGTGGTGATTGATGGTGGCGCCAGCGCAACGATTCAGGCCGGTGGGCAGTGGATCAACATCGGCCCCGGCGGAATTTTCAGCAGCGTGCCGATTGTGGTGGGTGGCGCGCCGATGGCGGCGATGAGCGCGGCGCCGAGTGTGCCGGGGCTGCCGGAAAATTTGGTGGCGGCCCCGGCAGCGATGCTGGCGGCCGCGCAGATCATGAGTCTCAAAGGTGACGCGCCATTCTGCGAAGAGTGTGAGCGCTGCAAGGAGGGTGTTTGTGCAGCCTGAATGTCTCGACCCACACGCATGGCTGGCGCGTCAGCCGCTGAAACCGTCGGAGCAGTTGTTTGCGATTTTCAGTAATGCCAGCGCTGCCAAGCCGCCGATGCAGTTGGCGCCGAGCCCGGTTTGGGCGGACACGATCTACGCCGAGTGGGATGCGGTGATGCCCTTCGTGGGAATTGTCGCGGCGGACAGTGAGTTCCTGGATTGGGTGGCGACTACCGAGTCCCGCGACTGGGGGTGGTTGGCGGTTTCTTCGGCGAGCCTTGAAGTGGTGATCGAGCATTTTCGCAGCCTGACGCAAGTGCTGATGCCGGACGGGAAGGCTGTGTTTTTCCGGTTTTGGGATGGGCGGTTTCTGTTGCCGATCCTGCAGTCTGAAGAAGTGGAATCGGCGCAGCTGTTGCCGGTGGTCGCGCGCGGACTCATCAATGGTCAGCCTGTTGATGTCGGGGGCAGGGCACAGGTTTCGGGGCGGGTGTTTCCTTGGTGGACGGTGCCTGATTCGGTGTTGGCCTTGAATGGTGATGAGGTTCAGGTCAGCAATGCTGTGCAGTGGCTGAGCGAGGAACATCCGGCGTTGTACGAGGCATTTCCCGAGGCTGTTATGCGCTGCAAGGTCAGGCAGTTTTTCCGGGTTGCAGTGTCGGAAGAATCGTCGCAATCGGCGTTATTGGAGTTTTTGCTGGCAGAGTCGGTGTGAAATTTCCGGGCGAAGGCCTCGGACGTTTCCTTCGAGTTGCGGCGGTTTTCATGAACTGGTGGGCGTTGGGTTGCAGGGGTAGGCTTTTCGTTGTCACTGCGAGAGTGGTGACAGGGTGTAGGAACCCTAGATCCACCGTGCATCATCGCTGTCGTTTGATTGCGGCACTTAATTTGTGCCCGTAACATCGTTCGCGGCGGCTGTGCGCGGGACACGCTTCGGCGTGAGCTGAGTTGGTGGATCTTCAGTTTCCTACTCTCGCGTACGGCTGCCACCCAAACCTGTAGGAAGGATGGTGGTAGCTACAATTTATCCACCTAGGTTAATAAAAGATGCCAACACTAAAACCCGATCCACCCTACGAAAAAATCATCCCCCATCCCGACAACCGCTTCATGGCCCTGACCGGCAATTGCAGCGACATGCCCACCCTGTTCATCGACACCCACGTCCCCCTCGACATCCTCCTGGACGCCGCCAACCATCGCCTGCGCGCCGTGATTCAGGTCCTGGAAAACATGTGCATGCGCGGCTCGGTCGAATGCGACTCCGTCATCCTCAGCGACTTCGCCCAGCTCTGCGTGATTCCGCTGCGCGACGGCTGTGATGTGCTGGATGTCATCGGCAAGCGGTTGCGCGCGATGCCTTCCTGAATTTTCAGGAGCAAAATCAAAAGATCGCAGCCTTCGGCAGCTCCTACATGAAATCCCCTGTAGGAGCTGCCGAAGGCTGCGATCTTTTGACGTTGAGGGTACGGCAGTCAGTCTGCGATGTAGCGATCCTGTGTCTTGATAAAACTGTCGAAAGCCTCTGAGTTGTAGACCTCCAGGCACCCATAAAAAACGACATTGCTGTTCGAGTGTTTGCTGATCGATGGTGTCTGCTTGTAGGCCGCATACACATAGTTTCTGGTTTCTTTATATGGATCGTGCAGCACTTGCAGCGTGTCTTCATTCTGCAGGACGGAGTGCATGCCTTTGCCCATGAACGAGTAAGCACCAGCGGACAGACCGATGTCCTTTTCCAAGGCTGAATTTTCTTTGAATGGCTTCAGGATGCAGTGACTCAAGCCGTAGTTCTTGAGCATTTGGCGGGCCTGCGCAATGTGGTTTTCGCCCGAAACAGCGTGCATTGAGCAGATCAGGCACAGAGAGAAAAAGATCGGGTGACGCATGGGTTGGACTTCCTGTCGGCGGGTACCTGCCTGTTAAGCGAGATAAATGACCTGTGGCGATGGGGTTGGGTCAGATTCTTAACATGTAAGAGGCCGCTCGGCTACCAACCCCTGACTTGCCGCCCGGTAAAAGGTAAACTTCGCGGCCTTCGCAGGAGCAATCATGAATTATCGTCACGCCTTCCATGCCGGCAATCACGCCGATGTGTTCAAACACCTGACCTTGACCCGCCTCATCGCCCTGATGTCGCGCAAGGAGCAGCCGTTTGCCTATCTCGACAGCCACGCCGGCATTGGTCTGTATGACTTGCAGGGCGATCAGGCCAACCGTACCGGCGAGTACCTGGAAGGCATTGCGCGCCTGTGGGATCAGCCGGACCTGCCGGCGCTGACCGCCGACTACATGAAAGTGCTGCACGAGATGAACCCGGATGGCCAGTTGCGCTACTACCCGGGTTCGCCGGAGCTGGCGCGGCGTCTGACCCGGCCGCAGGATCGGGTGATGCTCAACGAGAAGCACCCTGAAGACGGCGTGCTGCTCAAAGACAACATGGCCGGCGATCGTCGGGTGAAAGTGCATCTGGGCGAGGGCTGGCATGTTGCGCGGGCGATGTTGCCGGTGCAGGAGAAGCGCGCGGTGATGTTGATTGATCCGCCGTTCGAGCAGCTCGATGAAATGCAGCGTTGTGCGGCGTCGATGAAAGAAGCCATTGGCCGGATGCGTCAAACCGTGACGGCGATCTGGTACCCGGTGAAGGATCAGCGTGCCTTGCGCCGTTTCTACCAGGACCTGGCCGGCACTGGCGCGCCGAAATTGTTGCGCGTGGAGTTGCTGGTGCATCCATTGGATACGCCGAACAGCCTGAACGGCTCGGGGATGGCGATTGCCAATCCGCCGTGGGGGCTGGAGGAAGAATTGCGTGAGCTGCTGCCGTGGTTGTCGAAGAAGCTGGGGCAGACCCAGGGTGGCTGGCAGATGGATTGGCTGATTGCCGAGAGCTGATCAACGGCAAGATCAAAAGATCGCAGCCTGCGGCAGCTCCTACAGGGTTCGGTGAACGCTCACACATTTGTGGACGATCTCGACTCCTGTAGGAGCTGCCGAAGGCTGCGATCTTTTGCTTTAAGGCTTAGTTACCGGCCAGACTCGGTGGCATGCACACACCAGTGCCGCCAATCCCGCAGTAGCCTTCCGGGTTTTTCGCCAGATACTGCTGGTGATACGTCTCGGCAAAGTACACGGTCGGTGCCTGTTCGATCTCGGTGCTGATTTCACCCAGGCCCGCTTTCGACAGTTCAGCCTGATAGGTCGCTTTGCTCGCCAGCGCGGCATCCAGTTGCTCTGGCGAGGTCGCGTAGATCACCGAGCGGTACTGCGTGCCGATGTCGTTGCCCTGACGCATGCCCTGAGTCGGGTTGTGCAATTCCCAGAACATCGCCAGCAGTTCTTCGTAGCTGACTTGCGCCTTGTCATACACCACCAGCACCACTTCGGCGTGGCCGGTCAGGCCTGAGCAGACTTCTTCGTAAGTCGGGTTCGGCGTGAAGCCGCCGGCATAGCCAACCACCGTGCTGACCACGCCTTCGCGCTGCCAGAAGCGACGCTCGGCGCCCCAGAAGCAACCCAGACCGAAGATTGCGAAATCGACGTCCTGGAAAAACGGGCCGAGCAGCGGGGTTTCTTCGAAGACGAAGTGCTTTTCAGGCAGGGTCATCGCGGTTTCGCGGCCGGGCAGAGCTTGTTCTTTAGTCGGGAGCACGTTTTTGTTCACCAGAATTTCCGAGCGCAGAACCATGATCGTTCCTCTCAGTCAGGATGGGATGTAAAAAAGTAGACCGCCAGTGTGCCCAATGATGCCCGATTTCGCACTATTCAATGTAGGAGCTGCCGAAGGCTGCGATCTTTTGATCTTGTCTTTAAAAACAGGATCAAAAGATCGCAGCCTGCGGCAGCTCCTACATGAGGGAGCGGCGAGATCAGAGGCAGAGTGGGCCGCGCGGGTAGCGTTTCAGGGCTTGGATCAGTTCGGCGCCGGGGATCGGCCGGTCGAACAGGTAGCCTTGACCCACATCGCAACGATGGCGGCGCAGGAACGCCAGTTGCTCGGCGGTTTCGATGCCTTCGGCCACGACTTTGAGTTTCAGGTTGTGGGCCATGGCGATCACCGCAGAGGTGATTTCCATGTCGTCCTGGTTGTCGGGGATTTCGTGGATAAAGCTGCGATCGATCTTGATGACGTCGATCGGGAATTTTTTCAGGTAGCTGAGCGACGAGTAGCCGGTGCCGAAGTCATCCATGGCCAGGGTCAGGCCCAGGCGCTTGAGTTGATCAAGTTGCAAGTGCGTGTCTTCGGTGGCTTCCAGCAGCAGGCCTTCGGTCAGTTCCAGCTCCAGCAGATTGGCCGGCAGCGCTTCTTCCTTGAGGATGTTGGCGATGGACGCGACCAGGTCCGGATCGGAGAACTGCTTGGGCGACAGATTGATCGCCACTTGCAGATTGCCCAGACCGGCAGCGGTCAGCGCTTTGCTCATGCGGCAGGCCTGACGGGCGATCCATTTGCCGATCGGAATGATCAGGCCGGTTTCTTCGGCGACGCTGATGAACTGGTCCGGACGAATCATGCCGCGCTCCGGATGATTCCAGCGCAATAGCGCTTCCATCCCCAGCAAGCGACCACTGCGCAGGCAGAGCTTGGGCTGGTAGAACACGTCCAGCTCGTTCTGGGTCAGGGCGCGCCGCAGGTTGTTCTCGACGAACAGCTTGTAGCTGGCCTCGGCGTTCAGCGCTTCGGTGAAGACTTGCACCTGATGCTTACCATTGGCTTTGGCCTTGTGCAGGGCCAAGCCAGCGTTACGCATCAGGGTTTGTGGGTCGCGGCCGTGCAGGGGCGCGCAGGCAAGGCCCACGGAACCGGTGACGCTGATCAACTGGTTGTCGACGAACATCGGTTTGTCGAGGGTCATCAGCAACTGGCTGGCGATCTGCTGGCCGACCTCAAGGTCGGTGTCGTCGAGCAGCACCGCAAATTCGTTACTGGCGAACCGGGCGAGGCTGCCGCTCGAGCTCAGGCTGTTGCGCAAACGCCGCGCCAGGCTGATCAGCAGTTTGTCGCCGGTCTGGTGGCCAAGGCTGTCGTTGATGCGCTTGAAGTTGTCGATGTCCACCAGCAGCAGGCTGATCGGAGTATCGGTATCGCGGGCGAAGCGTTCGTCGAGGTTGCGGATGAACGCCGGGCGGTTGCCGAGGTTGGTCAGGTTGTCGGTGTACGCCAGACGTTCGATGCGCTGCTGCGCCAGTTTGGTCTGGGTGATGTCTTCGTAGATGCCGATGTAATGGGTCAGCTCACGGTTGTCGCCGTAAACCTTGGAGATCGACAACTGCCCCCAGTAGGGTTCGAGGTTTTTCCGGCGGCTCTTGAATTCGCCCTGCCAGCTGTTGCTCTTGGCCAGCGCCGAGGGCGCGTCGAACAGCAGCTCGCTGAGGTTTTCCAGGGCCGGCAGTTCCGACAGGCGCTGGCCGTGGACTTCCTCGGTGGTGTACTGGGTGATTGCGGTGAAGCTCGGGTTGACGTACTCGACCACGCCGTCGCAATTGACCAGCAAAAAGGCATTGGCGCTTTGCTCGACCGCACGCTGGAACAGGTGCAGGGCGCTGGTGGCGGTGCGCCGGTTGTGGTTGTTGATGACTTGGGCGAACTGGTCGGCCAGTTCACCGGCGAAGGCGATTTCATCGGACTGCCAGGCACGGGTGACGCCGGTCTGCTCCAGACACAGCACGCCGACCACATGGCCGTCGACGCGGATGCTGGCGTCGAGCATGGCGTTGACGTCGCGCGGGCGAAGCGCTTCGGCCATCTCGCGGGTGCGCGGGTCACGCATGGCATTGTGTGCGTCGATGGCGCGGCTGCTGTGCAGGGCGTCCATGTAATCTGGGAAGCCGCTGATGTCGATCGCGTCCGGGATAATGTATTCCTGGGTCGCGCGGTGGTAAGCCGAGATCGGCAGCAGTCGCTGGCCTTCAAGATTCCACAGGCTGGCGCAGTCGATTTCATAGATATCGCAGGCGCAGCGGGTGATCAGTTCGGCGGCTTCTTGCAGCGAGTTGTGTGTGCTGTAGCGCTGGCGGGCGAGCAGCAGAATCAGATCCTGCTGGGCACGCACCCGCTCCAGATGCTGCAGTTGTTCCTGCTGGGCACGCTGGTTGAGTTCGAGGGCGATTTGCAGGCGTGAATTCTGGGTTTCGAGATCAACTGAAGACAGCAGTGGCGTTTCGTCGAATACGTTATCGACCGCCAGCAAATAGCCGCGCAGCAAGTGCCGATTGTGCTGCTTGTAGGCTTCGCCGAGTTCCAGGATGGACAGCGCGCCGGCAGGGGTGTGTAGCGTGTAACGCACCAGATAATGCGGGCTGGCACTGAGTTGCAGCTGGATCGTGTCGTGTAACTGATAGCGCGCTTCCGGCTCCATCAGGCTGGCGTAAGGCGAGCCGACCAGAGCACACAGCTCGACGGCCGGTTGACCGAATTGACGTTCGCAATTGGGATCAAGAAACAGCATTGCCCAGCTGGCTTCATTCAAGCGCTCGAAACGCAGCATGCCGAGCCGCGAGGGCACCGGCAATTGCGTCACTACCTCGGCCACCATACGGCTGGCGGCATCGGGTTGGCTCTTCATGGAGGGAAACTCGCTTGGAAATATGCTGAACGCGCTGGGCTCTCGCCCTCTTTACTGTTGCCTGCGGCAAGGTTGCATCATTGCGGCACTGACTGACAAGAGTGATGAAGGCCAAGTGCTATAAGAATGTGTCGGCCGCGCGGGGCATTTCTCCAGTGTCTGTCGGAAAAGAACGATTGATCGCAGCTTGCGACAGTTGCTACAGGGGCATTTGACCTTTGCAGGCGCTGCCCAAGGCTGCGATCTTTCAAGGCTTAACGCAGTTTTATGGCAATCGACTGTAGCTTCTTGCCATTCCGATCATGGTAATTGACCAGAATCTGATCGGCTTCGACCACCACATGGGCAAAGTTGTCTTCACTGACCACCGTGCTGGTCAGTTCATGCCGATAGTCCCCCGTCGCTGTGCGCACCAGCGGTTGATCGAGCATAAAAGTCGAGGCTTTGGCGTAGGGAAGCAATTTGCTGTTGCACAGTGGCGAGGAAACGACGGTGTGAACTTCAAAGTCCGGATCTTCGCTGTGGGTCAGACGCGCAGTCAGCGAGCCGTGCACGTCGCCCGAGACGAACACCACGTTTTTGATCCGCCGGGTGCGAATGGTTTCCAGAATGCGCAGGCGCTGTTCCGGGAAGGCTTCCCACGCATCGTCGCCAAGTCGTTTGCGATCCGGGTAGAACATCACGCTGGTCACTACGAATTTCACCCGCGCCGGACTGTTGATCAGCCACTCCAGCAGCGCGTGTTCTTGAGCCTCATCAAGGATGCGTCGATCATCGGGCGACAAGTTACGTCGAGTGCGGCTGTCGGTCACGAACCATTCGATGTCACCGTCGCTGAATTGATACCAGTAATGCTCAAGTACAGAGCGATTAATCTGGCCGTTAGTTGTCAGCGGATGCACCGGGCTGTGACTGGCTTGATACAACTCGTAGGCCGCCATGGCATTGCGATATAACGCGCCGTCGGACTTGCTCGCATTGGCCGGCCAGTTGTCTTCTATTTCATGGTCGTCGAGAATCATGTAAGTCGAAGTGCTGGACATCAATCGCTTTATATTGGGTTGCGAGAAGGCCGCGCGGTATTTACTGAGTATGTCCTTGTATTCGCGATCCGGTGCGAACAGGTTCATGTCGTCGACATAAATTTGATCGCCGGTCATTAGCGCGGCGCTGATCGGGGGTTGTGCGCCTTCGATCAATTGGTTGATGGACGCGAAAATCCGGTCGCCCAACTGGGGCAAGGAAGCAATGCCGGCGGTCATGCGCAAGTAGCGGCAGGAGCCGACAATGTAGGCCTTTGCGTGCATTGCTGTCGAGCGAGTGCGCAGACGGTAGATTTCCCGAGGCCACTGCAGGGGCAGTTCTGCCACCGAGTCCTGGGTATGAACCGGATTCATCGGGCTGAACCAGCCTGCTTGAAATTCGTATTCCGTATCGCTGCTCAAGTTGTTGAGTGCGAAAACTTCCGACATATCTCGCAGATCACTCAGTTTGGCGAAAATACCGTTAGACCATTGTTGTGTGTCGGCGATGCGATAACGTATCCCGGCAAACACGGTAGCGTTGTCCTGGCGGTCGCCGCGGATAAATATGCGTGCATGATTAGTTGTTACATGGCCGATTATCGGGCCGATAGTTGGTTTTAGCATTTCGAATCCATTCGAATGAATTGCTGAATAAGTTTTAGTGTCAAGTTCGTTAAATAAACTTGCTGCGCCAAGGTTAGTTGTAAGTTGAATGAATAAGTCGGCGTAAAGTTGACTGGAGTCGTGGCCGATGTCAGCGCGACTTGTAGGAAAAACACGAAGCCTGGTTTATTTCAGGCAAAAAAAGCCCCGCCAATTGGCGGGGTTGAGGTACGAGCGTGTGGCGCTCGAAAACGTGGTGCACAAGCGGCCCTCCGTCGCCGGAGGGCCGCCTGGATTACAGCAGGATGGTGCGGATGTCCGCCAGCAGGCTGCCCAGACGCTGGGTGAAGCGTGCGGCAGCGGCGCCGTTGATCACACGGTGATCGTAGGACAGCGACAGCGGCAGCATCAGTTTCGGCTGGAAGGCTTTGCCGTCCCAGACTGGCTGGATGGTTGCCTTGGAAACACCGAGGATCGCCACTTCCGGCGCGTTGACGATCGGCGTGAAGCCGGTGCCGCCAATGTGGCCGAGGCTGGAAATGGTAAAGCAGGCGCCTTGCATGTCGTCAGCGGTAAGCTTCTTGTCGCGGGCTTTGGCGGCCAGCGCAGCGGCTTCGGCTGCCAGTTGCAACAGGCTCTTCTGGTCGACGTTCTTGATGACCGGTACCAGCAGGCCATCCGGGGTGTCGACGGCGAAGCCGATGTTCACGTACTTCTTGCGGATGATCGCCTTGCCGCTTGGTGCCAGCGAACTGTTGAAGTCCGGCAGCTCCTTGAGCATGTGCGCGCACGACTTGAGCAGCAGCGGCAGGATGGTCAGCTTGACGCCGGCCTTCTCTGCAACGGCTTTCTGTGCGACGCGGAACGCTTCCAGCTCAGTGATATCAGCCGAATCGAACTGAGTCACGTGCGGAATATTCAGCCAGCTGCGGTGCAGGCTCGACGCGCCGATTTGCATCAGGCGAGTCATCGGCACTTCTTCGATTTCGCCGAAACGGCTGAAGTCGACAACCGGAATCGGCGGGATGCCCGCACCACCGGTAGCGCCAGCAGCAGCGGCCGGTGCTTCCTTGGCCTTCTGCATCATCGCTTTGACGTAAACCTGCACGTCTTCTTTCAGAATACGACCGTGCGGACCGCTGGCGCCGACTGCGTTCAGCTCAACGCCGAATTCGCGGGCCAGTTGACGCACGGCAGGGCCGGCGTGAACTTTCGCGCCCGGCTTGGCCGGGGCGGCGGCTGGTGCGGCAGCAGCGGGTGCAGGTGCAGCGGCAGCCGGGGCAGCAGCGGCAGGTGCCGGAGCACTTGCAGCGGCAGCTGGAGCCGGGGCAGCAGCAGGCGCCGCGCCTTTGACTTTCAGCTTCAGAATCAGGTCGCCAGTGCCGACTTCGTCATCCAGCTTGATGGAAACGCTTTCGACCACGCCAGCGGCAGGCGACGGGATTTCCATGCTCGCCTTGTCGGATTCCAGAGTGATCAGCGATTGATCAGCTTCGACAGTGTCGCCAGCCTTGACCAACACTTCGATGATCTTGGCCTTGCCGGCCGAACCGATGTCCGGAACGTGGATGTCCTGAACGCTGTCGGCCACCGGTGCAGCTGGCGCGGCTGCCGGGGCAGGCGCAGCAGCAGCGGCTGGCGCAGCAGCCTGAGCCGGAGCGGCAGCAGCAGGGGCCGCAGCACCCGCCACTTCCAGATCCAGAATCAGGTCACCGGTACCCACTTCGTCGTTGAGCTTGACGCTGATGGCCTTGACCACGCCAGCGGCAGGCGACGGGATTTCCATGCTCGCCTTGTCGGATTCAAGGGTGATCAGCGATTGATCAGCTTCGACGGTGTCGCCGACCTTGACCTGGATCTCGATGATCTGCGCCTTGCCCGACGAACCGATGTCCGGCACGTGCACTTGCTGAACCGAAGCGGCAGCAGGGGCAGCAGGGGCAGCGGCTGGCGCGGCAGCAGCAGGAGCGGCAGCCGGTTTGGCTTCAGCTTTTGCAGCAGGCGCCGCGGCAGGTGCGGCAGGTGCGGGGGCCGCTTCAGCGGCGCCCTCGACTTCCAGCTCCAGCAGTTCGTCGCCTTCTTTCAGACGGTCGCCCAGCTTCACTTTCAGGCTCTTGATGACGCCGGCTTTCGGGGCCGGCACTTCCATGCTGGCCTTGTCCGATTCCAGGGTCAGGATGCTCTGGTCGGCTTCGATACGGTCGCCGACCTTCACAAACAGTTCAATTACTTCACCTTCACCGCTGCCGATGTCAGGTACGCGAATGAGTTCGCTCACAAAATGTCTCCTCAGCAGTCCAGTGGGTTGCGTTTTTCCGGGTCGATGCCGAACTTGGTGATGGCTTCAGCCACAACCTTGGGTTCGATATCACCACGGTCAGCCAGTGCTTCCAGGGCTGCCAACACCACGAAATGACGGTCAACTTCGAAGAAATGACGCAGTTTCTTGCGGCTGTCGCTGCGGCCGAAACCGTCGGTGCCCAGGACCTTGAATTCCTTGGACGGTACCCACTGACGGATCTGCTCGGCGAACAGCTTCATGTAGTCGGTAGAGGCAATGACCGGACCTTTACGGCCGCTCAGGCACTCTTCAACGTAGCTCTTCTGAGGCTTCTGGCCAGGCTTGAGACGGTTGCTGCGCTCTACGGCCAGGCCGTCGCGACGCAGTTCGTTGAAGCTGGTGACGCTCCACACGTCGGCGCCGATGTTGAACTGTTCACGCAGGATCTTCGCCGCTTCACGCACTTCGCGCAGGATGGTGCCGGAGCCCATCAGCTGTACGTGGTGTGCTGCTTCGCGGGTGTCTTCTTCGAGCAGGTACATGCCCTTGATGATGCCTTCCTCTGCACCGGCCGGCATGGCAGGTTGCTGGTAGGACTCGTTCATCACGGTGATGTAGTAGAAAACGTCCTGCTGCTCTTCGGTCATCTTCTTCATGCCGTCCTGAATGATCACCGCCAGCTCGTAGCCGTAGGTTGGATCAAAGGTGCGGCAGTTCGGGATGGTGGCAGCCAGGATGTGGCTGTGACCGTCTTCGTGTTGCAGGCCTTCACCGTTCAGGGTGGTCCGGCCCGCGGTACCGCCGATCAGGAAGCCACGGGTGCGGCTGTCGCCTGCTGCCCAAGCCAGGTCGCCAATACGCTGGAAGCCGAACATCGAGTAGAAGATGTAGAACGGCAGCATTGGCTGGTTGTGGCTGGAGTACGAAGTACCGGCAGCGATGAAGGAGCTCATGGCGCCCGCTTCGTTGATGCCTTCTTCGAGGATCTGGCCCTTTTTGTCTTCCTTGTAGAACATCACCTGGTCTTTATCGACTGGCTCGTAGAGCTGGCCGACGGACGAATAGATGCCCAATTGACGGAACATGCCTTCCATACCAAAGGTACGGGCTTCGTCCGGGATGATCGGCACGATACGCGAGCCGATTTCCTTGTCCTTGACCAGTTGCGCGAGGATCCGCACGAAAGCCATGGTGGTGGAGATTTCACGGTCGCCCGAGCCGTCGAGGATAGCCTTGAGGGTATCGAGTGGCGGTGTAGGAATGTCGAAGGACTTGGCGCGGCGCTGTGGCACGAAACCGCCCAGTGCAGTGCGGCGCTCGCTCAGGTAGCGGGCTTCGGCGCTGTTTGGCTCTGGCTTGAAGAACGGCAGGTTCTCCAGCTCTTCGTCCTTGACCGGGATGTCGAAGCGATCGCGGAACAACTTCAGGCTGTCGACATCGACTTTCTTGGTGTTGTGCGCAGTGTTTTTCGCTTCGCCGGCACCAGTGCCATAACCCTTGATGGTCTTGGCCAGGATGACGGTTGGTTGTTCTTTGTGGTTGACCGCTTCGTGGTACGCCGCGTAGACCTTGTACGGGTCGTGGCCGCCACGGTTGAGTTTCCAGATCTCGTCGTCGGACAGATCGGCAACCATCGCCTTGAGTTCTGGCGAGTTGAAGAAGTGTTCACGCACGAACGCGCCGTCTTTGGCTTTGTAGTTCTGGTACTCGCCGTCGATGACTTCATCCATGCGACGTTGCAGGATGCCGTCGACGTCTTTGGCCAGCAGTGGGTCCCAGAAACGGCCCCAGATGACTTTGGTCACGTTCCACTGAGCACCGCGGAACACGCCTTCGAGTTCCTGGATGATCTTGCCGTTACCGCGAACCGGGCCGTCGAGGCGCTGCAGGTTGCAGTTGATGACGAAGATCAGGTTGTCGAGCTTCTCGCGGCCAGCCAGGGAGATGGCGCCCAGGGATTCTGGTTCGTCGCACTCGCCGTCGCCCAGGAAGCACCAGACTTTTTGCTTGCCTTCCGGGATGAAGCCACGAGCTTCCAGGTACTTCATGAAACGTGCCTGGTAGATCGCCTGGATCGGACCCAGACCCATCGATACGGTCGGGAACTGCCAGAAGTCAGGCATCAGCCAAGGGTGCGGGTAGGACGACAGGCCCTGACCGTCTACTTCCTGGCGGAAGTTGTTCATCTGGTCTTCGGTGATGCGGCCTTCCATGAATGCACGGGCGTAAACGCCTGGCGAGGTGTGGCCCTGGAAGTAGATCAGGTCGCCGCCGTGTTCGTCGGTCGGGGCCTGGAAGAAGTAGTTGAAGCCGATGTCATACAGGGTCGCACTGGAAGCGAAGCTGGAGATGTGACCACCCAGGTCAGAATCTTTCAGGTTCGTACGCATTACCATGGCCATCGCGTTCCAGCGTACCAACGAGCGAATGCGGCGTTCCATGAACAGGTCGCCAGGCATGCGTGCTTCGTGGGTCACGGGGATGGTGTTGCGGTAAGGCGTGGTGATGGCGTAAGGGAGCTGCGAGCCGCTGCGGGTCGCGAGTTCGCCCATACGGGTCATCAGATAGTGAGCACGGTCTTCGCCTTCTTTGTCGAGAACCGATTCCAGGGCGTCCAGCCATTCCTGGGTTTCGACGGGATCGAGGTCTTGCATGGCTTGCTCCAGGGCGGAAAGGCTTCCAGAATCGGTTGCCTGAGTTTGCGACTGGCCTTGTGGGCAGACGATTTAAAATTCTTGGATTGCCGACAGGTTGTTCCGGCGGCGTGTAGTTTTACTACAAATCTTCCGGCATTTCAGCCTTTCGAATGTATAGACGAGTAGTAAAACTACAGATGAAAGGCTTGTGGCCTCCGACTACGTTGTGAGAATAATCGTTAAGGTTGGTCGATTGCCATCCGAAAAAGGTGAAAGTTTGATGCTGGCTGCCAAAGAAAAAGAAATATCAGCTATTTCTAACTTTTGTTCGACAGTCCTTCAGGTAGCGGGTTTTCACCGTTCACTACAAGCGGCCATTTACACGCCGATCAAGGATAGACCATGACCCTGCCCGTGCTTGCCGAACTGCCCGCCATTCTCCTGCCGTTGGTCACTCGATCCGAGCAGTCGTTCCGTACGGCCGTCGCCGCGCTTGAAGACGATCATGGCTTCTCGAACTGGACATCCGAACGCTGGGCGCAATTTGCCCGCGTCACCGTCGCCAGCGAGTTCGTCATTGAACAGAGCGTTCGTGACCCTTTGATGTTACTGACGCTGGTGCAGTCCGGTGAGCTCGACCGGCCGTTTGCCCCCGGCGAATTGTGCGCGCAAATAGCCGCTGCAGTGGCGGCCGCCCAGACCGAAGATGAACTCGGTCACGTCCTGCGCCGTCAGCGCGCACGCCATCAGGTGCGGATTATCTGGCGTGATCTGACCCGCCAGGCCGATCTCGTGCAGACCTGCCGTGATCTGTCGGACATGGCCGATGCCTCTATCGATCAAGCCTATCAATGGTTGTACAGCCGCCATTGTCAGCAGTTCGGCACGCCGACCGGGCGTCGCAGCGGTTTGCCACAGCAGATGGTCATTCTTGGCATGGGCAAGCTCGGCGCGGTTGAGTTGAACCTGTCCTCGGACATCGACTTGATCTTCGCCTACCCCGAGGGCGGCGAAACCGTTGGCGTGAAGCGCGCGCTGGATAATCAGGAATTCTTCATCCGACTGGGCCAGCGCCTGATCAAGGCGCTGGACCCGATGACCGTCGATGGTTTCGTGTTCCGTGTCGACATGCGTCTGCGTCCATATGGTTCATCGGGCGCGCTGGTGCTGAGCTTCAATGCGCTGGAGCAGTATTACCAGGATCAGGGTCGCGACTGGGAACGCTACGCCATGATCAAGGCGCGTGTGGTGGCCGGCGATCAAGTGGCGGGCGCGCAGTTGCTCGACATGCTGCGGCCGTTTGTTTACCGGCGTTATCTGGACTTCTCGGCAATCGAAGCGCTGCGCACCATGAAGCAGCTGATTCAGCAGGAAGTCCGGCGCAAGGGCATGGCCGACAACATCAAGCTCGGTTCGGGTGGGATCCGCGAGGTCGAGTTCATCGCCCAGGCTTTTCAACTGATTCACGGCGGGCGTGATCTGAGTCTGCAACAGCGTCCTCTATTAAAGGTGTTGAGCACGCTGGAAGGGCAGGGTTATCTGCCACCCGCGGTGATCAGCGAGTTGCGCGAGGGGTATGAATTTCTGCGTTACACCGAGCACGCGATCCAGGCGATTGCCGACCGCCAGACCCAGATGCTGCCGGATGGCGTTCAGGATCAGGCGCGTATCGCATTCATGCTTGGGTTTGCCGACTGGGAAGCCTTCCACGAAAAACTGATGTTCTGGCGCGGCCGGGTGGCCTGGCACTTCGCGCAGGTGATCGCTGATCCTGATGAGGAAGAGGGCGCCCAAAGCGAAGTGGTGGTTGGCGGTGAATGGCTGCCGCTGTGGGAAGAGGCGCAGGACGAAGAGGCTGCCTGCCGTCAGTTGGAGGAGGGCGGTTTCAGCGATGCACCGAAAGCGCTGAAGGCCTTGGCCGGGCTACGCGGCAGTCCGCAACTGCGGGCGATGCAGCGTCTGGGGCGCGAACGTCTGGATTTGTTCATCCCGCGCCTGATTGCCCAAGCGGTTGAGCATGAAAACCCGGATCTGGTGCTGGAGCGTGTGCTGCCGCTGGTTGAAGCGGTGGCGCGGCGCTCGGCGTACCTGGTGTTGCTGACGGAAAACCCCGGTGCGCTGCGTCGCTTGTTGACGTTGTGTGCGGCAAGTCCGTGGATTGCCGAACAGATCACCCGCTTTCCGCTGTTGCTCGATGAATTGCTCAACGAAGGACGCTTGTTCAAGCCGCCATTGGCGCCGGAACTTGCCGCTGAATTGCGCGAGCGTCTGACGCGGATTCCCGAAGACGACCTCGAACAACAGATGGAAGCCCTGCGCCATTTCAAACTGGCGCACCGCTTGCGCGTCGCCGCGTCGGAAATCGCCGGCAGTTTGCCACTGATGAAGGTCAGCGATTATCTGACCTGGCTGGCCGAGGCAATTCTTGCGCAAGTGCTGGCGCTGGCCTGGCGCCAGACCGTGGCCAAGTACGGCACGCCGTTGCGTACCGACGGCACGTTGTGCGATCCCGGGTTCATCATTGTCGGTTACGGCAAAGTCGGCGGCCTGGAATTGGGGCATGGTTCGGACCTTGACCTGGTGTTCATCCACGACGGCGATCCACAGGCAGAAACCGATGGCCCGAAACCGATTGATGGCGCGCAATTCTTCACGCGGCTGGGGCAGCGGATCATCCACTTGCTGACGGCGCAGACCAACTCCGGTCAGCTTTATGAAGTGGATATGCGTTTGCGGCCGTCCGGTGCGTCGGGGTTGCTGGTGAGTTCGCTGGGTGCGTTCGCCCGCTATCAGGAAAACGAAGCCTGGACGTGGGAGCATCAGGCGCTGGTGCGGGCGCGGGTGCTGGTCGGCAGCCAGGATGTCGGGCAGGCCTTCGAGAAGGTTCGCGCCCAAGTGCTGGGTAAAACCCGGGACCTGGCCAAGCTGCAGCAGGAAGTCAGCGAGATGCGCGCGAAGATGCGCGATAACCTCGGCAGCAAGAGCACCGCAGCGGGCACCGCGGCAAACGCCTTCGAGGCCACGGCGCCGTTCGACCTCAAGCAGGACGCCGGAGGTATCGTCGATATTGAATTTATGGTGCAATACGCGGCTCTTGCGTGGTCGCAAAGCCACCCGCCATTGCTGCGCTGGACCGATAACATCCGCATTCTGGAAGAGCTGGAGCACGAAGGGCTGATGCCTGCCGAAGATGCCAGTCTGTTGCGTGAGGCCTATAAAGCCTACCGCTCCGCCGCCCACCGGCAGGCCTTGCAGAAGGACGCCGGGGGGATTGCAGGCGACCAGTTTGCTGAAGAGCGGCGACAGGTTTTGCGAATATGGCGTGAGCTGGGGCTAAGCTGAAAAAGGCCAGTGAGGGCTGTGAGATTCAAATGTGGGAGCGAGCCTGCTCGCGAAAACGGAGTGTCAGGCGACATTGATGCTGGATGTGCCGGCCCCATCGCGAGCAGGCTCGCTCCCACAGTGGATTTGCGCTGATCGCAGATTTACGGCAAGACGAACAAACCCTGTGGAAGCTGGCTTGCCAGCGATAGCGGAGTATCAGACGACAATAATGTTGAATGTGACGCCCCCATCGCGAGCAAGCTCGCTCCCACAGTGATCTGCGGTGAATCGCGGATGTTGGAACGGATGCAAAACCCTGTGGGACCTGGCTTGCCAGCGATAGCGGAGTATCAGACGACAATAATGTTGAATGTGACGCCCCCATCGCGAGCAAGCTCGCTCCCACAGTAGATCTACAGTGTTTGTAGAATTCTCGAGGCGGGGAGGCATTGGCCTCCCCGGTTCGTTTTTGGAAACCACATGAATATTCTGATCGTTGGGCCCAGTTGGGTCGGTGACATGGTGATGGCGCAGACACTGTTTCAGTGTCTCAAGCAACGCCACCCGCAATGCGAAATCGACGTGCTGGCCCCCGAGTGGAGCCGTCCGATCCTTGAGCGCATGCCCGAAGTACGCAAGGCCTTGAGCTTTCCGCTCGGCCACGGCGCGCTTGAATTGGCGACCCGTCGACGGATCGGCAAGTCCCTGCGCGGCCAGTACGACCAGGCGATCCTGCTGCCAAACTCGCTGAAATCGGCGCTGGTGCCATTCTTTGCCGGCATCCCGAAACGCACCGGCTGGCGCGGCGAGTTCCGTTATGGCCTGCTCAACGACGTGCGCACGCTTGATAAAGAGCGCTATCCGCTGATGATCGAGCGTTTCATGGCCCTGGCCTATGAACCGAACGCCGAACTGACGAAACCGTATCCACGCCCAAGCTTGCAAATCGACCCGGTCACCCGCGAAGCGGCGCTGGCCAAGTTTGGCTTGAGCCTCGACCGCCCGGTGTTGGCTCTGTGCCCAGGCGCCGAGTTCGGCGAATCCAAGCGCTGGCCATCCGAGCATTACGCCAAAGTTGCCGAAGCGCGGATTCGTGAAGGCTGGCAGGTGTGGCTGTTCGGTTCGAAAAACGATCACTCGGTCGGCGAAGACATCCGCGCGCGGCTGATTCCCGGCTTGCGTGAAGAGGCGGTGAATCTAAGCGGTGGCACCTCGTTGGCCGAAGCCATCGACCTGCTGTCCTGCGCCGACTCGGTAGTCTCCAATGACTCCGGCCTGATGCACGTCGCCTCCGCGCTGAACCGCCCGTTGGTGGCGGTTTATGGTTCGACCTCTCCGGGCTTTACTCCGCCGCTGGCCGAGCACGTCGAAATCGTCCGTTTGGGCCTCGATTGCAGCCCGTGCTTCGACCGAACCTGCCGTTTCGGCCATTACAACTGCCTGCGCCAGCTGATGCCGGACGCGGTCAACGATGCCTTGCAGAAATTGCACGGTTCTGTGGTCGAGGTTCATTAAGTTGCGGGTATTGCTGATCAAGACTTCATCGCTGGGCGACGTGATTCATGCGTTGCCGGCGCTGACCGACGCGGCCCGGGCCATTCCCGGAATCAAGTTCGACTGGGTGGTGGAAGAAGGCTTTGCCGAGATTCCGACCTGGCACCCGGCCGTTGACAAAGTGATTCCGGTGGCGATCCGTCGCTGGCGCAAAAGTCTTTGGAAAACCATCACCAGCGGCGAGTGGAAACGCTTCAAGCAGAGCGTGCGCGCGAACAAATACGATTTGGTGATCGACGCGCAGGGCTTGCTGAAAAGCGCCTGGCTGACCCGTTACGTCAAAGCACCGGTGGCCGGTCTCGATAAAGGCTCGGCCCGTGAACCGATGGCTGCGCGATTCTACGATCGCAAGCTGGCCGTGGCCCGCGGTCAACATGCCGTTGAACGCGTGCGTCAGTTGTTTGCCATCGCTCTCGGTTATGACCTGCCCAAAGGCCTGGGCGATTATGGTCTCAACGTCGAGCGTCTGGTCGAGCTGCCGCGCAAGAACGCCTTCGTGGTATTTCTCCACGGTACGACGTGGGACACCAAACACTGGCCGGAAGCTTACTGGCGGGAGCTGACCGAGCGTGTCGGTTATCTCGGCGTTGGCGTGAAACTGCCATGGGGCAACCCGCTGGAAAAGGCTCGCGCCGAGCGCATCGCCGCCGGTTTCAAACACGCCGAAGTCCTGCCGAAGCTGAATCTGGCCGGGGTCGGCAAAGTCCTTGCCGGCGCACAAGCCTGTGTGGCAGTGGACACAGGTCTCGGCCACTTGGCGGCGGCGCTGGACGTGCCGACCATCTCGCTGTTCGGCCCGACCAACCCGGGCCTGACCGGCGCCTACGGCAAGTTGCAGATTCACATGGCCAGCGACTTTCCATGCGCGCCGTGCCTGCAGAAAAAATGCACTTATCAACCGACCGAGCAGGATGCCCGTCAGTTTGACCTGAAGCGTGAACAGCCTCTGTGCTTCACGCGTCTGAACCCCGAGCGTGTCGCCAGCCGACTGAGCACGTTGTTAATGGCTGAGGAGCTGCGCTGATGCAATTGGCATTCGTCCTGTACAAATATTTCCCGTTCGGTGGCTTGCAGCGCGATTTCATGCGCATCGCCCTCGAATGCCAGAAGCGCGGCCACCAGATCCGCGTCTACACGCTGATCTGGGAAGGCGACGTGCCGCCCGGTTTCGAAGTGCTGGTGGCGCCGGTCAAGGCGTTCTTCAATCACCGTCGCAACGAAAAACTCAGTGCGTGGATGGAAGCGGATCTGGCCAAGCGTCCGGTGGATCGCCTGATCGGGTTCAACAAAATGCCCGGTCTGGATGTGTATTACGCCGCCGACGGTTGCTTCGAAGACAAGGCGCAGAACCTGCGCAATTCGCTGTACCGTCGCTGGGGCCGCTATCGCCACTTCGCCGAGTACGAGCGCGCGGTGTTCGCCAAAGAGGCGAAAACCGAAGTGCTGATGATTTCCGAAGTGCAGCAGCCGCTCTTCATCAAGCACTACGACACGCCACTCGAGCGCTTCCATTTGCTGCCGCCGGGCATTGCTCAGGATCGTCGCCGTCCGGCGGATGCCGATGAGATTCGCGCCGGTTTCCGTGCCGAATTCAAGCTCAAGGACGACGACCTGCTACTGGTGCAGATCGGTTCCGGATTCAAGACCAAAGGCGTCGATCGCAGTCTTAAAGCCCTGGCCGCATTGCCCGCCGAACTGAAGAAACGCACCCGGCTGTTTGTAATCGGCCAGGATGACCCCAAATTGTTCCAGATGCAGAGCGCCACTTTGGGCCTGGGCGACAACGTGACGTTCCTCAAGGGCCGCAGCGATATTCCGCGGTTCTTGCTCGGCGCCGATCTGTTGATCCACCCGGCGTACAACGAAAATACCGGTACAGTGCTGCTCGAAGCGCTGGTCGCAGGCCTGCCTGTGCTGGTCAGCGCGGTGTGCGGTTATGCCCACTACATTGCCGAGGCGGATGCCGGGCGAGTGCTGGACGAACCATTCGATCAGGCGCAACTGACGCGATACCTGACCGATATGTTGAGCGACGACGCTGCACGCGCGGCCTGGAGCCGCAATGGTCTGGCGTTCGCCGAAACGGCCGACCTTTACAGCATGCCGCAACACGCGGCGGATGTGATTCTGGCGGAGCACGCTTAAATGAAGTTGATGCTGGCTGAACCGTTCAAGAGCCTCTGGGCCGGACGCGACCCGTTCGCCGAAGTCGAGGGCTTGCAGGGCGAGGTGTACCGCGAGCTCGAAGCGCGCCGGACGCTGCGCACCGAAGTCGACGGCCATGGATTTTTTGTGAAGATCCATCGTGGCATCGGCTGGGGTGAGATCTTCAAGAACCTGCTGACCGCCAAACTGCCGGTGCTCGGCGCGGGTCAGGAGTGGAAAGCCATCCAGCGCTTGCAGGAAGTCGGCGTGCCGACCATGACTGCCGTGGCGTATGGCGAAAAGGGCAGCAACCCGGCCGATCAGCATTCGTTCATCGTTACCGAAGAACTGGCGCCGACCATCAGCCTCGAAGACTTCAGCATCGACTGGCTCAAGCAGCCACCGCAGCCGAAACTCAAACACGCGCTGATTGCCGAAGTGGCGCGCATGACTGGCATGATGCACCGCGCGGGCGTCAATCACCGCGACTGCTACATCTGCCACTTCCTGCTGCACACCGACAAACCGGTGACGGCGGATGATTTCAAACTCTCGGTGATCGACCTGCACCGCGCCCAGACCCGCGTCAGAATCACGCAACGCTGGCGCAACAAGGATCTGGCTGCGTTGTACTTTTCCGCCCTGGACATCGGCCTGACCCGTCGCGACAAGCTGCGATTCCTCAAGGGCTATTTCCAGCAGCCGCTACGGCAGATTCTTGCGCAAGAAGCGCCGCTACTGAACTGGCTGGAAGGTAAAGCCAACAAGCTCTACGCACGTAAACAGCGTTACGGGGATGCGCTCTGATGGCGGGTTGGACTCTTGAGCCGACGTACAGCGATCTGGCCGAAGATTTCGGCAGTCTGGAAGCCGTATTTGCCCTGCAAGGCGAGCGGCTTACGCGCGATCTGCTGTCCGAAGTGGTTCGCGTACAGCGCGGTGGCGTCAACTATTACGTCAAACGCTACGTCGGTGCAGGCAAGGGCCTGCGCCGTTACCTCGGTAAACCGCGCGTGAAGATGGAATGGCAGAACCTCAAACGGTTCGCCAAATGGGGCATTCCCACCGCTGAAGTGGTGGCGTGGGGGCTTGAGCGACGCGGCGCGGCTTACGACCGTGGTGCGATGATCACCCGCGAACTGCCCAATACCGAAGACCTCGCCGCACTCGCCGAGCGCAAGGATCCCAAGCTCAAGGATCGCGCCTGGGTGGACGCCGTCAGCCAACAGTTGGCCGGTTATACGCGCACGATGCATGATCACCGTTTTACCCATAACGATTTGAAATGGCGCAACCTGTTGATCGACGATCAGGCGCGCATATTTCTTATTGATTGCCCCAATGGCGAATTCTGGCGCGGCTTCTGGCTCAAGTATCGGATCACCAAGGATCTGGCCTGTCTCGACAAGCTCGCCAAATATCACCTGTCCAATACCCAACGCCTGCGCTTTTATATGCAATACCGCCAGTGCGATCGGCTCAATACTGCCGACAAGAATCGGATTCGGCACGTGGTGAGATTTTTCGAGGGACGCGAATGACTGACTTTCTCGCCAATGAAGACCGTGCGTTGCTTGAGCGCCACGGCCTGGGCACTTTTGACGCCCTGTGGGCCAAACAGCTTGAAGCGGTGGACGAGCCCAATACCGCCCGTGGCGGTTGGAGCAGCGTGTTCCGTCTCGATCTCGAAGGTCAGGGTTTCTACCTCAAGCGCCAGAGTAATTACCTGACCCGCACCTTGCATGCGCCGTTCGGCGAGCCAAGTTTTGCCCGCGAATTTCGTAATATCAGCCGCTACCGCAAGCTCGGTATTCCCGCGCTGCAAGCGGCGTTTTTCGGTGAGCGCAAAGTCGATGGCGAAGTCCGCGCGATTCTGCTGACGCGTGCGCTGGATGGCTGGAGCGACCTGGAGTCGCTGCTTGCGCGCTGGTCGCAGCTCAGCGCTGGGCAACAGTCGGCCATCCTCAAGGCCTGCGGGTTGCTGGCGCGGCAGTTGCACGGCGTGCGTCAGGTGCATGGCTGTTTTTATCCCAAACACATTTTTCTTCAGGCCCGCGGCGACGGGTATCAGGCGCAATTGATCGACCTGGAGAAAACCCGGCCGCTGTTGTTCGGCATGCGTGACCGGATCAAGGATCTGGAGCCGCTGCAGCGCCGCGCACCGCAGTGGAACGAGGCGCAACTGCGCGAGTTGCTGTCGGCCTATCTCGATCAGCCTGTGGACAGTTCGCTGCTCGACAGCTGGCTCGCCCGGCTGACTGCGCGCCGCAGTCACAAGGAGACTCGCTGATGCAATTGTCCGAGCTGGCCACTGTCGGGCGTACCCCGCAATTGCCGCTGACAGTCACCCTGGCCGATGCGGCCGGTGCTGCGGATTTGCAGTTGCTGAGCCTGCTGCGCGTGTTGCCTGGGCAACGTTACGTAGGTGCCGGCGTTTGGCGTGGTCGTCCGGTATTGGCCAAATTGCTGGTCGGCAGCAAGGCTGCTCGACATTTTCAGCGTGAACTGGAAGGCGTGCGCCTGTTGGCCGCACAAGGGCTGACGACACCGCTGCTGCTGGCCGATGGACTGAGCGGTGAGGGTGGCTGGCTGCTGTTCGACTTCCTGGAAGGCGCGCAAAGCCTTGGCGATGCATGGGCGCAAGTCGAGGCACTGCCGCCGCTGGCGGATGAACAAACCGCGGTGCTGGCCGAGGCGCTTGCCGCCATTGGCCAGTTGCACGGCAAAGGGCTTTGGCAGGAAGACCTGCATCTGGACAATCTGCTGCGCCACGGCGGTCAGTTGTACTTGATCGACGGTGCCGGCATTGCCGTGGAAACCGCCGGTCAGCCGTTGTCGCGGGAAAAGGTCCTGGAAAATCTCGGCGTGTTTTTCGCCCAGTTGCCCAAGGCGTTGGAGCCGTTCACCGAAGAGCTGCTGGTGTATTACCTGCTGAGCAACAGCGAGCACGCTTTGCCGCTGGAAGCCTTGCAGAAGCAGATCGACAAGGTACGCCGCTGGCGCCTGAAGGATTACCTGATCAAGGTCGGCCGCGAATGCACCCTGTTCAGCGTCCGCCGTGGTGCGTTTGGCCTGCAGGCGATTCGTCGCGAGGAAGAAGCGGCCATGGTTCCGGTGCTTGAACAGGCGGATGCGCTGCTTGAGCGCGGCCATCTCTACAAGACCGGCGGCGCGGCAAGCGTCGGCAAGGTCGAAGTGGGTGCGCGCCAATTGGTGATCAAGCGCTACAACATCAAGGATTTTGCGCATTGGCTCAAGCGGTTCTGGCGCCCGAGTCGTGCCTGGCATTCGTGGCGCGAAGGCAATCGCCTGGCGTTTCTCGGGATTGCCACGCCCAAGCCTCTGGCGGTGCTGGAAAAGCGCTTCCTGTGGTTGCGCAGCCGTGCCTATCTGGTGACCGAGTTCCTGCCGGGGCCGGACATCATCGAGCGCTTTGCGCCGTACGTTGAAAATGGCGAAGCACCGGAATCGGAGTTGCAGGCACTGGATCGGTTGTTTGCCCGATTGATTGCCGAGCGCATCAGTCATGGCGATTTCAAAGGCCACAACCTGTTCTGGCACAACGATCGCTGGGCGCTGATCGATCTTGACTCGATGTGTCAGCATGGCTCGCCGGGCAGCTTTGCCCCGGCCTATGCGAGGGACCGGGCGCGATTCATGCGTAACTGGCCCGAGAGCAGTGCGTTATATCAAGTGATCGATCAGCGATTGCCGAAAGATATTTCGAGTGGTGTCTGAGTCGGGTGAGAGATAAGGGCTTTGAAGTGTCTTGCAGTTTCTTCGCAAGCCATGAGCTGTGCCCACAACGGCCTCGGTGCGGATTTTCAGAGATTGCCATCGGTAGCCCGGGACGAAAATCAGTAGAACGCAGCACGATCGCATCGAAAATTTCGACGCGTGGGCGGTTATAGAGTCAGCGGACGAGGAATATGCAAACCATTCACCCCGGGGCAATTCGCACAGGGTAATTCCCGTCACGTTTACGCTATAATCCCGCTCTTTAGCTGTCTATCGCCTTATGCGAGGACACATCAATTTAAAAGGCGCATCGCGCCTGCACGCAGACTAAAGAGGCTAGACCCCTGTGGCATTGACGATTCTTGGCCTGTCCGGCGCCCTTAGCCACGATCCTTCAGCAGCCTTGTACATCGACGGCAAGCTGGTGGCGGCGGCTGAAGAAGAGCGCTTCGTACGCGATAAGCATGCAAAGAACCGCATGCCCTACGAGTCGGCGAAGTTCTGTCTTGAACAGGCCGGCATCAAGCCGTCCGATGTCGACGTAGTGGCAATCCCTTTCGCGCCGATCAGTCTGTTCGGCAAGGCCCGCTGGCACTATGCCAAGCGCTACTGGTACGCCCCGGACCGCGCGCTTGATGCGATCCTGATGGGCAATCGTCGCTACAAGCGCTACCGCAACAAGATCGTCTGGTGCCTCGAACAACTGGGTTTTGATCCGAAAAAGATCAAGATCGAACCGGTTGAGCACCATTTGGCCCACGCTTCCAGCGCTTACCATTGCTCCGGTTTCAAAGAGAAAACCGCGATCCTCGGTATCGACGGCAAGGGTGAGTACGCCACGACCTTCTTCGGTTACGGCGAAAACGGCAAGATCCACAAGATCAAGGAATTCTTCGACCCGGACTCCCTCGGCGGCCTGTACGGCGCAATCACCGAGTTCCTCGGTTTCGAGATGCTCGACGGTGAGTTCAAGGTCATGGGCATGGCGCCCTACGGTGACGCCAGCAAATACGATTTCTCGCGTCTGGCGTCGTTCGAAAATGGCGAACTGGTGATCAACACCGACTACGCCAACGTCATCGGCCTGCGTCGCTACAAAGAGAAGGGCAAAGGCTTCTACTTCTCGCCGAAGCTGATCGAATGGCTGGGCCCGAAACGCGAAGGCGACATCGCTGACGAACCTTACATCCACTACGCCGCGAGCATGCAAGCGCTGTTCGAAAAACTGGCGTTGCAGATGATCGACCACTACTTGGGCGACGTGCTCAAGGAGACCGGCAAACTGGCTTTCGCCGGCGGCTGTGCGTTGAACGTCAAGCTGAACCAGAAAATCATCGCCCGCGATGACATCAAGGAACTGTTCGTGCAGCCGGCGTCCGGCGATGCCGGCACCGCGGTTGGCGCAGCAGCCTATGTGTCACACGCTCGCGGCGTTCCGGTCGAGAAGATGGAACACGTCTACCTCGGCCCGTCATACAGCAACGAAGACGTGATCGCCGCGTGTGCCCGGCACGAGAGCAAGCCTGTCTGGCGCAAGCTCGACAACATGCCGGAGCAGATCGCCAAAATCATGGTCGAGGGCAATCCGGTGGCCTGGTTCCAGGGTCGCATGGAGTTCGGTCCGCGCGCATTGGGCGGTCGTTCGATCATTGGCTGCCCAAGCGTGGCCGGCGTTGCTGACCGGATCAACCACCAGATCAAGTTCCGTGAGCGCTGGAGGCCTTTCTGCCCGTCGATGCTCGACACTGTCGCCCCACAGATGATCAAGATCGATCACCCGGCGCCGTTCATGACGTTCACCTTCGAAGTATCTGAAGAGTGGAAGACCCGTGTGCCGGAGGTTGTCCACGAAGATGGCACGTCTCGCGCCCAGGTGCTCAAGCGCGAATACAATCCGCGCTACTATGACATGATGAAAGCGCTGGAAAACCTGACTGGCAACGGCGTGTCGCTGAACACTTCGCTCAACCGTCGTGGCGAACCGATGATCTGCTCGCCGACTGACGCGCTGAACATGTTTTTCGGCTCCGATCTGGAGTACCTGATCATGGAAGATATTCTGGTCGTTAAAGAGGGTGTAAAAGGATACGCAATTGACTGAAACCCTGATCAGCGTCGTGATCCCCGTTTACAACTACGCGCGAACCCTGCCCCGCGCAGTGGAGTCGGTGTTGGCGCAGTTGGATGAAGCGACGGCGGATTTGCTGGTCATCGACGATGGGTCGACGGACGAGACGCCTGAGGTAGTGGAATCGCTGTTGCTCAAGCATGGCGGGCGTTTTCGCGCGCTGCGCAAAAGCAATGGCGGGTTGTCTACGGTGCGCAATCTGGGGCTTGAAGAAACGACCGGGAAATATCTGGTTTTTCTCGATTCCGACGACGAAATGGCACCTGGTGCACTGGCCGCGATTTCGCAGCACATTGCCAGCAACCCGCAAACTCTGATGATCATTGGCGCGCATTGGTCAGTATTTGCTGACGGCAGGCGCAGCTTGCAGAGCGCCAAGCCTTTGCCGTTGACGTCTCGTCAGCGTTTGCAGGGCTACCTGCTGGACAAGACTGTATCGATATCCAACGGCGCCTGCGCAATGCATCGCGATGTATTCGCTCCGGGCAATTACCCGGAACATTTGCGCAACGTTGAGGATCTGCCGGTGTTTGCCCAGGTATTGGCGCGCTATCCTTGTACCGTCCTCGACAAGCCTCTGGCGCTGATCTACAAGCACGCCGACAGCATGCGTCACGATTTGCGCCAAAGTCTTGCTGCCGGTACGGAGCAGGTCGTCAGCGAGGTGTTTTCGAGTCGACGCATGCCAAAGGAGATGCACGACCTGCGTCAGGCCTTTTTGGCACAGCGTTGCTTGTCGCTGTTTCGCGATTGTTACTCACATGGCGAATACAGCCTGGCCAAGGGCTTCTATTTTCAGGCACTGCGTGCAGACTGGCGCACGTTTTCGCGCTGGTCCTACACTCGCAAGGCTTTGCGTTTGCTGTTTCGATAAATGGTCCGCCGTGACTGCGCGTACCTTGTAATGAGTGTTGGTGAGGTGGCTGGGTGAAAGGCAGGAGCGGGAAAGTGGGTACTCAGGTCTCCAGAATCATCGACGAATACCCGGTATGGCTGGCATTTTTTGGCAGTTTGCTGCTATCGCTGATAGCGGTCATGGGGACTGCGACAGTAGGGCGTGATGCCGCGCTTTACATCGATGTCGCACAACAAGTCACCGAGCATGGTCCCAATGTCGCCTGGGCCTCCTTCGACTGGCCGTGGTTTTCCCTTCTGCTTGCCGCTACCCATTCCATCCTGCGGTTGCCATTGGAACTGAGCGCCTACCTCTGGTGTGGTCTCTTCTTTGCCGGCACCAGTGCGTTGATGGTGGACTGCATCCGTCAGCGTTCGCCCGACATCACCCGTTGGGCCTGTCTTGTCATGCTGGCAATGCCGGCGGTCAATGCCTTTCGAAATGACATCATCCGTGAGTGCGGCTTCTGGTTTTTTTGCACGCTGGCGCTGTGGCTCGCGTTGCGCTGGCAGGCACGTGGGGGCTGGTTGCGTGCGGCATTCATTCATATGGCAATTGTCGCGGCAGCCTTGTTTCGGCTGGAGGCGCTGTTGTTGATGCCGGCGTTGGCGCTGTGGCAATTGCCCAGCCTGTGGTCGTCGAGCCGACGCCTGTCGTTCTTTCAATTTTCGTTGTTGCCGGTACTTGGGTTGCTGGTCGTGTCGGTGACAGGCGTGCTCATGTCGGCGCGCGTGGTGCTGTATCTGGACATGATTGAGCCTCGTGGTGTGTTCGCCTCGTTCCAGATGCTCTGCGATCAGTTCGCCAATTCACTCATCAACAAGTATTCCCAGGATGAAGCGGGCCGGATCATTTTCTTCGGCATCCTTGCGACCATGACGATTACTTTCGTCAAGTTGATGGGGCCGTTTGCCGTCCCGTTCATATTGCGGCGCAACTGGGGCGTGCTGGGCATCTACTGGCGCGACTATCGTCCTTTCGCCTGGGCAGCGTTGCTCTACCTGGTGGTACTGGTACTGTTTTTCATCAAGCAACAGTTCATGAACGCGCGCTACATGAGTTTTCTGAATCTGTTGTTTGTGCCTGTGCTGGCGATGGGGGTGGCAGCGTTTGCTCGCGAATTTCCGCGTCTGGGCAAGGGGCTGGTGGTGCTGGCGCTGCTGGTGATGCTCTCGAACGTCATCTCCACCGGGGCCGGGAAAACCCACTATATCGAGGCCGGCCGCTGGATGTCCTCCCATGTCGAACCGGACGCGCCGACTTACTTCTCGGATGGGCGGATCAGCTATTACGCGGGTCGCGGCTACGTGTTGCCAGTCCTGACGCAGGAAGAGGCAATATCGCCAGCGCATGCTGGCGACTACCGCTATTTCGTGATCGAGGCGAAGGGTGACGAGCCATGGCTGAACGAGTGGCTGGCAGCACACAAGCTGCGCATCCTTGAGCATTTCGCCAATCGCAAAGGCGCGACCGTTGTGGTGATTGGTCGCTAGGGTTCAAGCAAGCAGCGGGCGCAGGCGCGAGATCAGCGGCGCTTGCCGGTTGCTCGGCAGGGCCTGTCGGTAACCTTCGATAAAGGTGTCGCCGGCGTCCTGGCCCAGCAACCATTGCCGATCTTCCTTGTAGCGCAGCAGGTGAGCGAAATTGCGCAGGCGTTTGCTGTCGCTGAGCGAGCGCTTCTGGCAGCGCAGGTCGGCGATGTCGATCAGGCCCAGATGGCCGTCGGGGGTCAGCACCACGTTGCCGAAGTGCAGCGATCGAAAGTACACACCCTTCTCGTGCAATTGAGCAAAGTACCCGCCCAGTTGGAATCTCAGTGAGTCAGTCTCTTCGCTGGTGCCTTGTAACTGGCGCACGGTATTGCCCGCCAGCGGACTGTAATACACACAGTCACGCTCGATGCTCGGGATGCGGTACACCGCGATGACTTTGGGGCAGAGGATGCCGCGTTGTTCAAGGGCCCGGGTGTTGTCGGCAAAGCGTTGCGCGTAGGGGTAGAACAGCGCAGAGCTGAGCAGCCGCTTGCGACGGAACAGTTTGAGCATGCGTCCATCGGCCAATCTGAGCACCTTGTCGCCGGAGCCGTCGGCTTCCAGTACGTGTGCACCTTCGCGCAGTGCCTCGTAAGTGCTGTGATCAATCGATTGCATATCTGGCTCCCATCATTAGCGGCGTATCTTAACCGACTTGCTCCAAGGCTGGCGTGAAGTCATGTTTATCGGGGGAAAAACGCGTGTGATATCATCCGCGCCTCACTGAATTGTGCGGATCACCATGAGCAGTCCTGAACCGAAAGCCCAGTCAACGCTGGCGATCTATTTCCGCCTTTTGGCTTACGTGCGGCCTTACGCCGGTCTCTTCCTTCTCAGCATCGTCGGGTTCCTGCTCTTCGCATCGACCCAGCCAATGCTCGCTTACATTCTCAAGTACTTTGTCGACGGTCTGGCCAATCCTGAAGCCAGTCTGTTTCCGGGCAACCCTTATCTGGGCAAGTTGCAGTTGCTCGAAACCGTACCACTGATGATTGTGTTCATCGCCGTGTTGCAGGGTGTGGGTTCTTTTCTCGGCAACTTTTTTCTGGCGCGGGTTTCTCTGGGCCTGGTGCATGACTTGCGGGTCGTGCTGTTCAACAAGTTGCTGGATTTACCCAACCGCTTCTTCGACAAGAACAACTCCGGTCATCTGATTTCCCGAATCACCTTCAACGTGACGATGGTCACGGGGGCGGCGACGGATGCGATCAAAGTGGTCATCCGTGAAGGCATGACCGTGATTTTCCTGTTCTGCACCCTGTTGTGGATGAACTGGAAACTCACCCTGGTGATGGTCGCTATCCTGCCGGTGATCGGCATTATGGTGAACAGCACCAGCAAGAAATTCCGCAAGCAAAGCAAAAAGATCCAGGTGTCCATGGGCAACGTCACGCACGTTGCCTCCGAGACCATTCATGGTTATCGCGTCGTGCGCAGTTTCGGTGGCGAAGTCTACGAAAAAGACCGCTTTCGCGACGCCAGCCAAAGCAACACCGACAAGCAGCTGACGATGACCAAGACCGGCGCGGTTTACACACCGATGCTGCAACTGGTGACGTACAGCGCCATGGCCGTGGTCATGTTCCTCGTGCTTTATCTTCGCGGTGACGCATCGCCGGGCGATCTGGTGGCCTACATCACAATGGCCGGTCTGTTGCCCAAGCCTATTCGCCAGCTCTCCGAAGTCAGCTCGACCATCCAGAAAGGCGTGGCTGGTGCCGAGAGTATTTTCGAGCAACTGGATGAGCCGGCGGAAGTGGATCAGGGCACGGTCGAGCGCGATCGTCTTGAAGGTCGTCTGGAAGTGCGCAATCTGAGCTTCCAGTACCCGGACACCGACAAAAAGGTGCTCAACGACATCAGCTTTGTCGTCGAGCCTGGGCAGATGGTTGCTCTGGTCGGGCGTTCGGGCAGCGGCAAGTCGACGCTGGCCGGGTTGATTCCGCGCTTCTACCAGCATGAGCAGGGTCAGATTCTGCTTGATGGGGTAGAGGTTCAGGATTTCACCTTGCGCAGCCTGCGTCGCCAGATCGCTCTGGTTACCCAGGCCGTCACGCTGTTCAACGATACGGTGACCAACAACATCGCTTACGGCGATCTGGCTGGCGCGCCTTTCGAAGAGGTCAAACGCGCGGCTACCGAGGCTTATGCTGACGAGTTCATCGTCAAGATGCCGGAGGGTTACGAGACCATGGTCGGCGAAAATGGCGTATTGCTGTCCGGCGGCCAGCGCCAACGCATCGCGATCGCCCGGGCCCTGCTCAAGGATGCACCGTTGCTGATTCTCGACGAGGCCACGTCGGCTCTCGATACGGAGTCGGAACGGCACATTCAGGCAGCACTGGATCATGTGGTGCAGAACCGCACGACGCTGGTCATCGCTCACCGTTTGAGCACCATCGAGAAGGCCGACCTGATTCTGGTCATGGATGAAGGCCGCATCGTCGAGCGTGGCACCCACGCGCAGTTGCTCGAGCAGAACGGCTACTACTCGCGTCTGCATGCCAAAGAGTTTGAAGAGGGTGACGAACCTCAGCCGGCCCACGTGACCAACGTATGCTGACAATGTTTCGCAGCTTTCGTGAGCGCGGCTGGACTGAAATCGACCGGGATGCGTACGCGGGTGCCTGGCAGCGTTTCGGTGGCAGTTTCGCGACACATCCCGAGGTGGTCGAACGGCTTTCGGCCTTCGTTGGCATCGAGTTGCGTTACCTGGGCTGGATCGTTGGCGGTGAGGTGCTTGCCGCCATTCCTTGCTGGGGGCGCCACGTCGCCTTGTCCAAGGAAGTGCTCAAGCGTGAGGGCAAGCGCGGCTTGCTGGACATGGGCAATGCAGAAATCATCCTGCCGATCGCACCCGATATCGTCGTGCCGGTCCGTCAGCGTATGGCCTATGTTTCCCAGCTGAATGCCGAGCGGATCAGCACCTTGAAAGCGCAGCCGGAGGGCCTGGCCCTTGCCCGGTTGCCGGAAGAGTATTCGAAGAAATTTCGCTACAACCAGCGTCGCGAGCAGCGCTTGCTGGAAGAGGCGGGTGGCTCGCTGGTGCCGATGTCCGGATTTACCCCGCAAGAGCAGGCCGCCGCTTACGGCGATCTGTTTCAGCGTCGCTGGGGCTTTGAGGTACCGGGCAAGGCTGGGCTGGTCGAGGTCTTCACACTGTTGCGCGAATTCATGACCGGCTCGGTGGTCATGCTCGAATCGGCCCCCGTGGCCATTCAGGTTTTGTATCGCGTCGAGGCGCCCGAGTGGGTGTCGCTTGAATACGTCAATGGTGGCGTCGACCCGCAGAGCCGCGAGTTCAGCCCGGGCAGCGTCCTGAGCTTCGTCAACACCCAGCAGGCCTGGGCAGATGCGCAGGCGCTGGGCAAGCCTCTGCGTTATTCATTCGGTCGTGCCGACCGTGAGTACAAGGATCGCTGGTGCCACACGGTGCCGGTCTACAAGGTCTGAATTCATGAGCGCTCGCAAGCAACAGCTTCTCAAGGCCCATCGACGTAACAAGCGCATGTTCCTCGTAGCCTTTCTGGTCGCGCTGCTTGTGATCGGGTTACTCATCGCGTGGTGGCTGGTGCCGCTGTTGCTGGTGCTGGCCTGGGTCGCCCACGAGGCGTGGTTTGCCGATCATTTGTTCTATCGGCCCTCTGACGATTATCAATACGCGTTTCCTGCAGACACGGCGCGTCAGGCGGTGAGCCTGAGCGCTGGTGTTGTGCGTCTGAGCGAGCCGTTGGCAGCAGGCGAGACGCTTGTTCTCGAACTTGAATTGAAGGCTGGCTGGCTGGGGCGCTGGCTCGATCCTTACGTTCAGGTCGGCGATGATCGCCAGGATTTTGAGCGCGGGGTCAGCGGGCGGCGTTTTCTGAATCTGTCCGGTCAAGCCAAGGCATTGCAGCAGGGATCACTGACCCTGCGCGGTCGCTATTGTGCAGCGGGTACCGCCGGCACATTGTGGATCATGGCCAGCCCTGACTACAGCCGCCAGCGTGTGATGGTCATCGCGCCCCATGCCGATGATGCCGAGTTGGCAGCGTTCGGCCTGTATAGCCGCTGCGAGGACGTCAGTATCGTCACTCTGACCCAAGGCGAGATCGAGGCTGAAGATTTCCAGCGCCTGGGTCTGGATCAAGCTGCGGCTGCCCGGTTGAAGGGGCGTTTGCGCAGTTGGGACAGTCTGGCGATTCCGCAGTGGGGCGGGGTGCCCGCCGAGCGTTGCGTGCAACTGGGTTATTACTGCCTGCAATTGCCTGCGATGGCTGCAGAACCGGGCAAGGCGTTCGGCTCCCGAGAGTCGCAGGAAAGCGATGTGCGCAGCGTGCGCCGGCATAATCCTCTGGCCTTGCCCGCCGACATCGACGGGCAACCGACCTGGCAGAATCTGGTCGGTGACCTGGCGAAACTGCTGGAACACTATCGTCCCGAGGTGCTGGTCACGCCGCATCCTGAGCTCGACCCCCACAGCGATCACGTCGCCTCCACTCAAGCGCTGCTTGAAGCCATTGCCCTGAGCAACTGGAAGCCGGCGACGCTCCTGATGTACGCCAATCACCTGCATGACAACGACCGCTGGCCGATGGGGCCTGCCGGTGCCGGTATCGCCTTGCCGCCTGCGATCGAGCCGTTGCCGGCTGACCGCTTGTGGAGCCCGTTGCTGTCGGCGGATACGCAGCTGGACAAGGCCATGGCACTGGCGATGGAGCATGACTTGCAGGGCGGGCAAGTGTTCAAGCGCCAATTGCGCCGCTGGATCCAGCAGGCTCTGGCCGGGCGCCGCTGGCCTGTAACGGGCAGTAACGAATTTTTCCGCAAGGCTGTCCGGCGCCACGAATTGTTCTGGGTGCGCGACCTTTCAGATTGAGGCGGACGGCGCTTTTCCCTGTGTTAATATCGCGCCCCTGTTCATTTTGTATGTGGGTTGCTCCATGAAGTTGTCCATGCCGCGTTTCGATCAAGCCCCGGTCTTGGTAGTCGGCGATGTCATGCTCGACCGTTACTGGCATGGCGGAACCTCACGGATCTCCCCTGAGGCCCCGGTGCCGGTCGTTAAAGTCGAGCAAATCGAAGATCGTCCGGGCGGTGCCGCGAACGTTGCCTTGAACATTGCCGCGCTGGGTGCGCCGGCGTCCCTGGTCGGTGTGACCGGTGACGACGAAGCTGCCGACAGCCTGAGCAACAGTCTCAAGGGCGCGGGCGTACGTGCCTTGTTCCAGCGCATTGCGCACCAGCCAACCATCGTCAAGCTGCGGGTCATGAGCCGGCACCAGCAATTGCTGCGAATTGACTTTGAAGAACCGTTTGCCACCGATGCCCTGGCCCTCGCCTCGCAGGTCGATGATCTGCTGGAAGGCATCAAGGTGCTGGTGTTGTCCGACTACGGCAAAGGCGCACTGAAAAACCATCAGGCGCTGATTCAGGCTGCCCGCGCCAGGAATATCCCGGTGCTGGCCGACCCGAAGGGCAAGGATTTCTCGATCTACCGTGGCGCCAGCCTGATCACCCCCAACCTCAGCGAATTCGAAGCCATCGTCGGCGGTTGCGCCGATGAGCATGAGCTGGTGAGCAAGGGCGCTGCGCTGATGCACGACCTTGAGCTCGGTGCGCTGCTGGTGACCCGTGGCGAACACGGCATGACCCTGCTGCGTCCTGATCATCCGGCGCTGCACCTGCCGGCCCGTGCGCGAGAAGTGTTCGACGTCACCGGTGCCGGTGACACGGTGATCTCGACGCTGGCTGCTGCCATCGCCGCCGGCGAAGAGCTGCCCCATGCCGTGGCGCTGGCCAATCTGGCCGCAGGCATTGTGGTCGGCAAACTCGGTACGGCGGCCATCAGTGCTCCGGAACTGCGTCGCGCCATTCAGCGTGAAGAAGGCTCCGAGCGCGGTGTGCTGGGCCTGGAACAGTTGATTCTCGCGGTGGCCGATGCTCGGGCGCATAACGAAAAGATCGTGTTCACCAATGGCTGCTTCGACATTCTGCACGCCGGCCACGTGACCTATCTGGAACAGGCGCGCGCCCAGGGCGATCGTCTGATTGTCGCGGTCAATGACGATGCTTCGGTCAGTCGCTTGAAGGGGCCGGGTCGTCCGATCAACAGTGTCGACCGCCGCATGGCAGTTCTGGCAGGGTTGGGCGCGGTGGACTGGGTCATCAGTTTCCCTGAAGGCACCCCGGAAAACCTGCTGCGTGAGGTCAAGCCGGACGTGTTGGTCAAGGGCGGCGATTACGGGATCGACCAAGTGGTCGGCGCCGACATCGTGACGTCTTATGGCGGTACCGTGAAAGTGCTGGGGCTTGTGGAAAACAGCTCGACGACCGCAATTGTCGAAAAAATCCGCAGTCGCTGATCAGATGAATTTTTACCTTTGTGTACTGCGTGTGAACGGATTTTGCCATGGGGATCTAGCCGTTTCCGTTGATGTCGGCAGGTTTGAATCCGATGCGCTTGCCTGCCTACGTCGCGTGGTCAATTAACCTATGAAAGTCATGCTACTGGTGATGGACGAGCAGCGGGTCATTCTCGACCGGCTCTACGACATCGTGCAGCAGAACTGTGATGAATGCGTCATCTTCCGTCTGAGCAAGCAGCAACAGATGAACCTCGGGCCGTTTCTGGCCTCGGTTGACTATCAAACGTTCGACCGCGTGGTGATCTTCTCTCGGGTCAAGCGCCTGGCCACGCAATTGCGGGTGCTCAAGTGCATTCCCGGGCTGGTGTTCCTCGAGCACGACGCCTACCAGAATTACATGCCCGCCAGTAAATATCGTGGCGTGTATTCGCGTCTCTACAGTCGTCTACCGAGCTGCCGCGCGCTGGTGTCCGGCGCCGTTGTTGCCCGCAAAATGCTCGCTGAAGGCATCGACACAGTCTTCGTCTCCAAGGGTTACGACGAGCAGATGCTGCGCAATACCGGCGCCGAGCGCGATATCCCCATCGGTTTTCTGGGCAGCCTGAAAAGCACCGAGTACGCCGAGCGCAAGGCAATGCTTGAGTCGCTCGCGCAACGTACCGGCATGCTGGTGACTCGCACGAAATCGGGTACGGAATACCTCGAAACACTCAATCGCATCAAGATTTTCGTCAGTGCTGACATCGGCATGAACGAGTTCATGATCAAGAATTTTGAAGCCATGGCTTGTGGCTGCGTGCTGCTGGCCTGGAGCCAGGGCGAAGAAGACCAGTTACTCGGCTTCGAAGACATGCACAACACCGTGTTTTACCGCAGCGCAGACGAGGCCGTTGCGAAGATCAAACTGCTGCAGGACGACCCGGAGCTGGCGCAACGTATCGCCATGAATGGGCAGGAGTTTGCGCAAAGTCGCTATTCCTTCGCCCGAGTTGGCCAGGCCCTGGCCACGGAAATCCAGCGTGAAATGCGCCCATGGCAGCCGCCTTCGGCGTTCACGCAGTTCTGGGTCAAGCTACGCCACGGGATGAAGGTGCCGACCTGAATGAAGGACGAACACATGGCGCTGGATGCGCTGCCTGGCGGTGACCAGTCTGTTCTGGAGGCGCTGCCCGCGCCATTGCAGGCATGCCTGAGCCGTGCGCCTCGGGTCGTATTGATTGCCAACAATCCAGCCATTACGGCGGCTGATTTTCAGGCGTTGAACATTGGCGTCGATGACGTCGTGGTCAGCTTCAATACCTGCATCAAGGCGTCTCTGCTCGACTCGCGAAGCGTGAACGTCGTCGTGCATGGCTATAACGCTCAGGACGCGTACTTTTTTGGCCTGCCCTTGGGGCCGGACGTGCAGCGGCTGTTTGATCAGGCGGGTGAGCGCTGTTTCACCATGCTGGTCGGCTGTGCCGCACCGATGAGTCCGCTGACTCGGGTGGCCATGTACTGGGATCGCATTCCGCTGCCACCGCTCTGGAACTATCCGGTCGACCGGCCGGGCGGCAAGCGCTACGTTGGCCCCTCCACCGGTTTCAACACGCTCGTGTTGTTCGACTGGTTGCGCGGTCACGTCGGGTACACCTATCAGCTCATGACCCTGGGTTTTTCCAACGAAGCTGGAAAACTGTGGGGTGGGCATGCCTGGGATTACGAGCGCGACTGGCTGCAGAAATCGGACGTCATCGTCGTGCCGCTGCAACCCCGCCGCTGGTGGCAGAAGTTGTTTCGCCGCAAATAAGCGAGTCCGTGCCGGCCGACCCGTACAACTTTCGAAAAGGTGCTGTTGAGTGTTGAAAATTGCCGTGGCTTTTTTCGGTATCCCGAGAAACTCGCCGATTTGTTTTCCTTCCATCGAGCAGAACGTACTGGCGCAGTTACCTGCGGGCAGCGACGTGAAGTGCTTTTATCACCTGTACAAAATCGATGAAGTGCAGAACTCCCGTTCAGGCGAGAAAGGCGAGCTGGCGGCGGACAACTACCAGCCATTCGAATCGATGAGCGGGACGCTGACCTCGACCGAAGGCGTGCTGGATCGTTGGGATTTCGAGCAAGTCAAAGCACAGGGCGACACCTGGGCGGATGATTTTGCATCGTTGCGCAACCTGATCTATCAGCTCAACTCACTGCACACCGTCACCAGCATGATTGAATCCTTCGATCCCGATTTCGTGGTGTTCGTGCGTCCGGACAATTTCTTCCACAACCCGCTACCTGCTTATGTGTTCAATCATCCAGAGGCGCGGCGGCACAATGCCTACATTCCCGACTGGCAATGGTGGGGTGGGTTGAACGACCGCTTTGCCATTTGCGGTCGCGATACTTACGTCGCGTATGGCAAACGCATCGAGCGCATCTTCGAGTTCTGCAAGGCGACGGGGAGGAAGCTGCATTCCGAACGCTTGCTTAAATTCGCGTTGCAGCAGGCCGACGCCAAGGTTTGCACACTGAAGACCCAGGCTTCGCGAGTGCGTATTACCGGCGCCTTTGCCGAGGAGTCGTTTTCGCCCAAGCGCGGCATGGGCAAACGCGAGAATCGATACTTCCACTTCTTCGCCACATTGCGTACGTGGCTGGATCGCCGGCGCTAACCGGCAGTCAGCGCGCGCGCTTCTTGCCCAGGCCCACAAGGCGCAACGCCTTGAGGCTTAGCTGTTTGAGGCCCGCACGAGGGGGCTTTGCCGGTTGCAGGCCCTGTTGCACGAGCCAGTCTTTCCAGCGAATCCGCTCTTCGCGCACTACCCAGCCTTCTTGATTCGCAAAGCTCTCGGCCAGATACAGCCCGCGTGTGCTGGCCGGTAGCAGTTTGTCGCGCTTGAGGGTGTACAACTCGGCCAGTGGCGCGCCGTCCTTGAGTGGCATCAAGTACAGATCGGGGCGCTTGCGGTCGAGCCGCGCCACCAGTTGATCGCCTTCCAGACGCTCATCGACGTGGAACAGGCTCAGGGACTTGGCTTCCTTGGGCACGTCCAGGCGCAAGTCGTAGATCAATTGCAGCGATGCTGTCGGCAAGTGCACATAGGCCCGCGGCCGCTCCAGCAATTGCAGATTGGCGCTACGAATGGGGCGTGCCGAACCGGACAACGGCGTCAACCGAAACGGCAAAGCCTCGCGATAGTGCAGGGCCGAGGAGTAGGGCGCCGGCAGCCAGGTGTCGTTGAAGCGCCCGCCGAGCCAGCCTTCGGGGGTTTCCAGCAAACACTCTTCGGCGATTTCCTGAATGGCCGTGTGCAGCGGGATATTCAGTTCGTGAGCCGGTACGTAACCGGAAATCAACTTCAGCACCACATCGCCGCGATCCTGCCGGCGCTGGCGCACCAACACCCAGTAGTCGCGATTCTGCCAATGCAGGGTCAGGCGCACCGAGACTCCCAGATTCGCCAGTTCCAGCGAGAAGCGCTCGGCGTCCGCCACGCTGACCGGTTTGCGTCGCTGCAAGGTCTGCGTGAAATTCAGCGGCATCCCGACGCTCTGATACGTCAGGCCTTCGGGCGTAGCTTCGACGAACAGCGGCAGAGTCTTGAAGTTGCTCGGGTTCTTTCTGATGAGCGTGCGCGGCATATCGGCTCCTGCTTAAGGCCGCGGGGCGGCGTCAGTGACTACGAAGGACTTGGGCAACGGTCGCAACGTTGTGGGCGAGGTGCAGCGGATTGATCGTCCCGACGATAGCACTGGCGACGCCAGGTTGCGCGAAAAGCAACTCGAAGCTGGCGCGCACCGGATCCACGCCCGGGCTCAGGCAAACGTGACCGCTGGCCAGGGCCTTCTTCACCAGAATGGCTTTGCCGTGCGCAGCAGCATAGTCAATGACAGCCTTCTCGTTTTGTTCGTTCAGATTGTAGGTGACCATCGCGCAGTCGCCTTGCTCCAATGCTTTGAGGCCACCTTCGACGGTCTTGCCGGAAAAACCGAAGCCGCGAATCTTGCCCTCGGCCTTGAGCGCGGCGAGTGTGGCATAAACCTCTTCGTGCTCAAGAATGGCCAGGTCGTTGCCATCGGAGTGCACCAGCACCAGATCGATAACGTCCGTTTCCAGACGTTTCAGGCTGCGTTCGACCGACAAACGCGTATGCGCCGCGCTGAAATCGTGTCGCGAGAGGCCGTCGGCAAACTCTTCGCCGACTTTGCTGACGATCACCCAATCCTGACGCTGGCCGCGCAACAGCGGGCCAAGACGCTCTTCGCTGCGACCGTAGGCCGGGGCAGTGTCGATCAGGTTGATGCCCAACTCGCGTGCCTGCCTGAGCAGCATCCGCGCTTCGTCGTCATCGGGAATCTGGAAGCCGTTGGGGTATTTCACCCCTTGATCGCGGCCAAGTTTGACCGTGCCTAGGCCCAGCGGTGAGACCGTCAGGCCGGTACTGCCCAGCGGGCGGTGAAAGTCATGCAGGGTGGCAATGCTCATGGCAACAGTTGCTCCCAGGCCGGAACGCCCATCGGTGGTTTTGGCAGCGACGGTAACGGTTCGCCGGGTTGCGGCTGGATACCGTCGCGCTGCAATGAGGCCATCACTCGGTCGGCAAAGTCCGGCGCCAGCGCCAGTTTGGTCGGCCAGCCGACCAGCAGGCGACCCTCTTCGGCGAGGAACGCGTTGTCCGGGCGCGTCAGGCCGGTTTGCAGCGGCTCGGCACGGTCGACGCGCAACGTCGCCCATTGCGCGGTGCTGAGGTCGATCCACGGCAACAACTGGGCGATTTCTTTTTGCGCGGTAGCGATCTGTTCGGCGGGTTCGCGGTTCACGCCTTCACTTTCGGCAATGTCGCCACCCATGTACCAGACCCACTGGCCATCAGCCGCCGGATGCGTGGTGACGGTAATGCGTGGTTTGGTGCCGCCACCCAGGCAGTGGGCGTACAGCGGTTTCAGGCCTGGGCCTTTGGCGAGGATCATGTGCAGCGGCCGGCGTTGCATGGCCGGTTTGCTCAGGCCCAGGTGCTCAAGCAAATGCGCGGTGCCTTCGCCAGCACTGAGCACGATGCGCTGGGCGCGGATCTCGCGACCGTCGACCTTCAGGCCCACCAGCACGCCTGCTTCCAGCAACGGCTCGATGGTCTGCCCGGCGAGCAGACCGTCACCGGCCAGATCGGCCAGACGCTGGATCAGGCTCGGCACATCGACCACCAGTTCGGCCAGGCGATAGACCTTGCCCTTGAAACGCTTGTCTTGCAGGGCTGGCGGCAGTTGATCGCCCTTGACCTGATCGACGCGGCCGCGCACGGCTTTACTGGCGAAGAAGCTGGTGAGGTTGCCGGCGAGGGTGCCTGGCGACCACAGGTAATGGGCTTCGGAGAGCAGGCGCACGCCACTCAGATCCAGCTCGCCGTTGCCGGCCAGCGCCTCACGCCAGCGTCGCGGCATGTCGGCGATGGCTTCCGAAGCACCGGTCAACGCGCCATGCAGCGCGTACTTGGCGCCGCCGTGGATGATGCCTTGGGATTTCACACTCTGCCCGCCACCGAGGCTGGCACTTTCCACCAGCACGGTCGAAAACCCCTGACGGCGCAGGCGCGCATTCAGCCAGAGGCCGGCGACACCAGCGCCGACAATCAGAACGTCGGTGGAAATAACGGATGGCATGCAGCGACCTCAGTGTTTAAGACGAGGGCGCAGTATACAGACTCGGGAAAGAGGCGGATTTGTCGATGATTAACAGGCTGGATGCAAAATCAAATGTGGGAGAGAGCCTGCTCGCGAAAGCGCTGTGTCAGGCAATATCGTTGTCGACTGACATGCCCTCTTCGCGAGCAGGCTCGCTCCCACAGGTACTGCGATTGGTTTTTAATGGCCGGCGGTTTTCGAGAACAGTTGAATCACCACAACGCCCAGAACAATCAATCCCATCCCCAAAATCGCCGGTACATCCAGCTTCTGCCCATAGATGAACAGCGCCGCGATACTGACCATCACAATGCCCATCCCGGCCCACACCGCGTAAGCGACACCCACCGGCACCGTGCGCACTACCAGGATCAGCATCCAGAACGCGATGGCGTAACCCACGATCACTACCAGCAGCGGCAGCGGTGTACTGAAGCCTTTGACCGCTTTCATCGAAACGGTGGCCATGACTTCGGCGCAGATGGCGATGGCAAGGTAGGCGTAGGCGTTCATGTGTAATCCTCGTGTGTAGCGTTACTTTCTGAGGTCGGCATTTTAGAGGTTGTTCAGATGCGGTAAAGTCATTACCTATCTGTTTGGGAGATGGGTTGCGCGATGAGTATGCAGTGGAATCTGGATCAGCTACGCGTGTTTATCGCGGTCGCCGAACAGCGTTCGTTCTCCGCCGTGGCCCGGCAACAGCGCAAGGCGCAGTCGGCGATCAGCAGTGCCATCGCCATGCTCGAGGATGATCTGGGCGTGAGCCTGTTTGAGCGTAGCAGCGGTCGTCAGCCGAGGCTCACCGAAGCGGGGGAGGCGCTGCTCGAGGAGGCGCGAGAAGTCTTGCGCCAGTGTGAGCGCCTGAATGGCCGGGCCATGGCGATGATGCGCGGCCAGGAAGCGCAACTGCGCGTGGCGCAGGATGAGGCGATGCCCTATCAGGCGCTGGTGGAAAGTTTCGGCGCGCTGGCCGATCAATTTCCCAGCCTGGAAGTACAACTCACCAGCGCTGCTCAAGGCGAAGTCGCACGCAAACTCGTCGAGCGCCGCGCCGATCTCGGCTTGCTGTTCTATCACGATGAAATCCCCGAGGCGCTGGAGCGACGAGTATTGGGGAGCGTGGAAATGGTCACGGTCTGCGGGATCAATCATCCGTTGGCGACGCAGACGTACGTGACCTGCCAACAACTGGCGCAACACCGGCAGCTTTTGATGTCGACGCAAACCAGTGTCTACCCCGGCAACGAGCCGGCCAGCCCACAGGTGTGGCGTGCCGACAGTTTTTACGTGATGGCCGAATGGCTGGTGCGCGATCTAGGCTGGGCGTGGCTGCCCAGGCACGTGGTGCAGTACTCGGCCTATCAGGGCTTGATGGTCGAACTCGCCAGTGAATGGACGCCGCCAGCGCTGGTGGTGGAGCTGGTCTGGCGGCGCGACGAGCCGCTCGGCCCGGCTGCGCGTTGGCTGGCCGAGCGTTTTGCCGTGCACTTGCGCGCGATCGACGGAAAAAGTCGATAAACTCCGCCGCCATGAATAGAACTCTCTACACCGCGCTGTTTTACCTGGGGCTGCCATTGGTGGCGATTCGGCTGTGGCTGCGGGCGCGCAAGGCGCCGGCGTATGCCAAGCGCATTGGCGAACGTTTCTCTTACGCGATGCCGGCGCTGCAACCCGGCGGCATCTGGGTACACGCGGTGTCGGTGGGCGAAAGCATCGCCGCCGCGCCGATGATCCGCGCGTTGCTGCAACGTTATCCACAACTGCCGATCACCGTGACCTGCATGACCCCGACCGGCTCGGAGCGGATTCAGGCACTGTTCGCCACCGAGCCGCGCATCCAGCATTGCTATCTGCCCTATGACTTGCCATGTGCAGCGGCGCGCTTCCTTGATCGCGCACAGCCGAAACTGGCCGTGATCATGGAAACCGAACTGTGGCCCAACCATATTCATCAGTGCGCCAAACGCGGCATCCCGGTGGCGCTCGCCAACGGACGATTGTCCGAACGCTCGGCCAAGGGTTATGGCCGCTTCAGCAAACTGACCACGCCGATGCTCGCCGAAATGAGTTTTTTTGCCGTGCAGACCGAGGCCGAAGCTCAGCGCTTCCGCGATCTGGGTGCGCGTCCCGAGACCGTCGAGGTCACTGGTTCGATCAAATTCGACCTGACCATCGACCCGCAACTGCTGCAACGCGCCGCCCAATTGCGTGACCAGTGGCAGGCGCTGGAGCGACCGGTGTGGATCGCTGCCAGCACCCATGAAGGCGAGGATGAAGTGGTGTTGAACGCCCATCGGCGTTTGTTGGCCAATCATCCGGATGCGTTGCTGATTCTGGTACCGCGTCACCCGGAGCGCTTCAACTCGGTGTTCGAACTGTGTCAGCGCGAAGGTTTTGCCACACTGCGTCGTTCGACCGCCGCTAATGTCGATGCGCAAACTTCGGTGCTGCTCGGCGACACCATGGGTGAGCTGCTGTTTCTCTACGCCTTGGCCGACAGCGCCTTTGTCGGCGGCAGCCTGGTGCCGAATGGCGGGCACAATTTGCTGGAGCCCGCCGCACTGGCGAAACCGGTGATCAGCGGCCCGCACCTGTTCAACTTCCTCGACATCGCCGCGCAGTTGCGCGAGGCCGGGGCGTTGGTTGAAGTGGATGATGCCGAAGGGCTGGCAGTGGAAGTCCAGCGCCTGTTCGAACTGCCACGGGATGCACAGCGTATGGCTGATGAGGGGCTGGCGGTGATGCGCCGCAATCAGGGCGCGTTGCAGCGTTTGCTGGATGGCTTGGGCCGACTGATCAAATAAAGCAAAAAAGATCGCAGCAATCGGCAGCTCCTGCATGGAAATGCATTCCAATGTAGGAGCTGCCGAAGGCTGCGATCTTTTGCTTTTAAGGGCGGGCCCTGAGCTGCGCCTCGGCAGCCTTGGCCAGATCCGGCGGCAGGAAATCCTTGTCCGGGTTGTAATCGGCCTTCAGGTAACGGCGCAGATCCTCCAGATCACCCGGGTTCAATGTCCCCGCGGCCTGCTTCAAGCGCAGGTTGTCGAGGATGTAGTCATAACGCGTGTTGTTGTAGTTGCGCACCGAGGTATACAACTGGCGCTGCGCATCGAGCACGTCGACGATGTTGCGCGTGCCCACCTGATAACCGATTTCCGTGGCTTCCACCGCGCTCTGGTTGGAGATGATCGACTGGCGGCGCGCCTGCACCTGCTCGACGTCGGTGTTCACCGCGCGGTGCAGGTTGCGAGTGTTTTCGACGACTTGCCGGCGCAGGGCTTCGCGCTGCTGCTCGGTTTGATCGAGGCGTGAGTAGGACTCACGCACCTGGGAGCTGGTCAGCCCGCCGCTGTAGATCGGAATGTTCAGTTGCAGGCCCAGCGTGCTTTGCTCGACGTTGCCACCGTAGGGTGTGCCAAAGGCGTTCGGGTTGGCGAAACCGAGGGCGTCGTTGTCACCTTTTTCGTACTTGGCCACCGCATCGAGGGTCGGCAAGTGGCCGGCCTTGCGCTGTTTCAGGGTCTGTTCGGCGGAACTGACAGCGTAGTTGCTGGCGAGCAGATTGAGGTTCTGTCGGGCGGCGGTGTCGACCCACGACTTGGCGTCATTCGGCGCCGGCGGCAGGATCGGCAGCGTATGGACAATGCCCTGAATCGAGTTGTACTGGCGGTTGGTCAGGGTGATCAGCGCTTCGAACGCATCATCGACCTGACGCTGCGCGACGATCCGGTTGGCGCGCGCGGTGTCGTAGCTGGCTTGGGATTGCAGCACGTCGGTCTTGTCCGACAGGCCGACGTCGAATCGCTCGTTGGACTGGTCGAGCTGGCGCTTGAACGCGGCTTCTTCAGCCTTGGTCGAGGCCAGGTTGTCCTGGCTGCGCAGCACGTTGAAGTAGCTCTCGGCCGATTGCAGGATCAGGTTCTGCTCGGTGGCCGACAGTTGCAGCGCGGCTTGTTCGTTGACGTCTTTGGCAGCCTGGTACTGGAACCAGCGATCGGCGCGGAACAGCGGCTGAGCCAGGGTCGCCTGATACGAGTGAGCGCTGCGGTTGGCGATGGCTGAAGGCTGGTCGAGCGAAGTGCGCACGTCAGCGACTTCGGCGCCACCGGACAGATTCGGCAGCAATCCGGCGCGAGCCTGCGGTACCACTTCTTTCTGTGCACCGTACTGGGCGCGGGCAGCGGCCAGGTCGGCGTTGTTGTCGACCGCTTCCTGATAGACGCTGACCAGATCGGTTTTGGTCGACAAGGGCGCTTCTGCTGCCCAGGCCATTGCGTTGGACGCACAAGACACGGCAAGAGCCAGTGAAAGTTTGCGCAGCATGAGGCGATCCCTAGCATGAATATTATGGAAGTAATCCGGGCGCCAAAGGTAAGGCGCACCCCCCGTAGCGTCAAGGCCCGGCAGGGCAGAGCGAGTGTAGTTGCGCCTGCGTTCGGCAACAATCCGTTAATTGCGCCATTCATCATGGTGTTTGCCGCGGAGTTGGCGTTCTTTGCCGGTTGTGTCTAGACTGGCCGGGTTCTTGTCGGGGTGCCTTGCTATGAGGCTGAGATCGAATAATTTCGGATCCCGTTGAACCTGATCAGGTTAGCGCCTGCGTAGGGAACAAGATTTCTCGTCACCCGGCGAGTCCTCTTGTGCTTCGTCCGGGAAATTGTTCGACAATCGAGCGCTCGACGACGATGCACAGCACCAGTCCTGGTGCGTCCGTGCCTTTCAGGTTCTGCTCCGACAATCCACTGCCTGGATGATGTCTGGAGAGCCCGTGATGACTACAAAACCAAAAAACGCGATCAACCTGAGTGACTCGGCCAAGGTCGACGAGCAATCGGTCAAGCCGTTCACCCGTTCGCAAAAAGTCTACGTTCAGGGTTCCCGCCCGGACATCCTCGTGCCGATGCGCGAAATCAGTCTCGACGTGACCCCGACCGACTTCGGCGGCGAGATCAACGCGCCGGTCGTCGTGTACGACACCTCGGGCCCGTACACCGATCCCAACGTCATCATCGATGTGCGCAAAGGCCTGGGCGATGTGCGTTCGGCGTGGATCGAATCCCGTGGCGACACCGAGCGCCTGCCTGGCTTGAGTTCCAATTTTGGCCAGGAACGCCTGGCCGACGCCGAGCTGACCAAACTGCGCTTTGCCCACGTGAACAACCCGCGCCGCGCCAAGGCCGGGGCCAACGTCAGCCAGATGCACTATGCGCGCAAAGGCATCATTACTGCCGAGATGGAATACGTCGCCATCCGCGAAAACATGAAGCTCGAAGTGGCTCGCGCCGCCGGCCTGCTGGACCAGCAACACGCCGGGCACAGCTTCGGTGCCAGCGTGCCGAAAGTCATCACCCCTGAATTCGTTCGAGAAGAAATTGCCCGTGGTCGCGCGATCATTCCGGCCAACATCAACCACACCGAACTGGAACCGATGATCATCGGCCGTAACTTCCTGGTGAAGATCAACGGCAACATCGGCAACAGTGCTTTGGGTTCTTCGATCGAAGAAGAAGTGGCGAAACTGACCTGGGGCATCCGCTGGGGTTCGGACACGGTGATGGACCTGTCCACCGGCAAGCACATTCACGAAACCCGCGAATGGATCATCCGCAACTCGCCAGTGCCGATCGGTACCGTGCCGATCTACCAGGCGTTGGAAAAAGTGGGCGGCGCCGCTGAAGACCTGACCTGGGAGTTGTTCCGCGACACGCTGATCGAGCAAGCCGAGCAGGGCGTCGACTACTTCACCATCCACGCCGGCGTGCTGTTGCGCTATGTGCCGCTGACCGCCAAACGTGTGACGGGCATCGTTTCCCGTGGCGGTTCGATCATGGCCAAGTGGTGCCTGGCGCACCACAAAGAGAACTTCCTCTACACCCATTTCGACGAAATCTGCGAAATCATGAAGGCCTACGACGTCAGCTTCTCGCTGGGCGACGGCCTGCGTCCGGGCTCGATTGCCGACGCCAACGACGAAGCGCAATTCGGCGAGCTGGAAACCCTCGGCGAGCTGACCAAGATCGCCTGGAAGCACGACGTGCAGTGCATGATCGAGGGCCCGGGCCACGTGCCGATGCAGTTGATCAAAGAGAACATGGACAAGCAGCTGGAATGCTGCGACGAGGCGCCGTTCTATACCCTTGGCCCGTTGACCACTGACATCGCGCCGGGCTACGACCACATCACCTCCGGTATCGGTGCGGCGATGATCGGCTGGTTCGGTTGCGCCATGCTTTGCTACGTGACGCCGAAGGAGCACTTGGGCCTGCCGAACAAGGATGACGTGAAAACCGGGATCATCACCTACAAGATCGCCGCGCACGCAGCGGACTTGGCCAAGGGGCACCCGGGCGCACAGATCCGCGACAACGCCTTGAGTAAGGCGCGTTTCGAATTCCGTTGGGAAGACCAGTTCAACCTCGGCCTCGATCCGGATACCGCGCGTTCGTACCACGATGAAACCTTGCCGAAAGATTCGGCCAAGGTCGCGCATTTCTGCTCGATGTGCGGGCCGAAATTCTGCTCGATGAAGATCACTCAGGAAGTCCGCGAATACGCGGCCAACCAGCGCATCGAAGCGGTCGACGTGGACGTCGCCCAAGGCCTGGCGGAACAGGCTGAGCGGTTCAAGAAGGAAGGCAGTCAGCTTTATAAAAAAGTGTAAGCGGCAAGCTACAAGCTGCAAGTTAGAAGCAGATGCGAAACCTGCTTTTTCTTGCAGCTTGTGGCTTGCAACTTGTAGCTATCACTCCGTGAGATCAACACCCTTGAGCATTCAACCCGGTACCTACTCCCCCGATCTCGCCGTGCCCGCCGACAGGCGTGTATTCGGCGGTCGCGATCTGTTTTCCCTATGGTTCTCCCTCGGCATCGGCCTGATGGTGCTGCAGACCGGCGCATTGCTTGCGCCGGGTCTGGGCTTGTCCGGTTCGCTGCTGGCCATTTTCCTCGGCACGCTGGTCGGCGTTTTGCTGCTGGCGGCCGTCGGCGTGATCGGCAGCGACACCGGTCTGTCTTCGATGGCTGCACTCAAACTCAGCCTCGGCAGCAAAGGTGCGAGCTTGCCGGCGCTGCTCAATCTGCTGCAACTGATCGGTTGGGGCTCGTTCGAAATCATCGTCATGCGTGATGCGGCCAGCCTGCTCGGCACCCGCGCATTCAGCGAAGGTTCGCTGTGGTCCAATCCTGTGTTGTGGACGCTGTTCTTCGGCGCTCTGGCAACCCTGCTTGCCGTCAGCGGGCCGCTGACGTTTGTCCGGCAGATCCTGCGCAAATGGGGGATCTGGCTGCTGTTGGCTGCGTGCCTCTGGCTGACCTGGAACCTGTTCGCCAAGGCGGACCTGACGGCGCTCTGGGCGCGTGCCGGTGACGGTTCGATGCCATTCGCCGTGGGCTTCGACATCGCCATCGCCATGCCGCTGTCGTGGCTGCCGCTGATCGCCGACTACTCGCGTTTCGGCAAGCGTGCGAAGAACGTTTTCGGCGGCACCGCCGTCGGTTTCTTTATCGGCAATTTCTGGCTGATGAGCCTCGGCGTGGCCTACACCCTGGCGTTCGCGCCGAGCGGTGAAGTCAATGCGTTGCTGCTGGCACTGGCCGGTGCCGGGTTGGGTATTCCGTTGCTGCTGATCCTGCTCGACGAATCTGAAAACGCCTTCGCCGACATTCATTCGGCAGCGGTGTCCAGCGGGATTCTGTTGCGCCTCAAAGTCGAGCATCTGGCTTTGGCCATCGGCGTCATCTGCACGCTGATTGCACTGCTGGCGCCATTGGCGCAATACCAGAATTTCCTGCTGCTGATCGGCTCGGTGTTTGCGCCGTTGTTCGGCGTGGTGCTGGTGGATCACTTCATCCTGCGCAAGCGCCGGGGGCAGGTCGCATCAGCCGCGTTGCGCTGGCCGGCGTTGTTGGCGTGGCTGGGTGGCGTCAGCACCTATCACTTGCTGGCGAATCTGTATCCGGACATCGGCGCGACCCTGCCGGCGCTGGTGCTGGCAGGGCTGCTGCAATTTGTGCTCGGTCGGGCCTTCAGTTACGGCCGGGAAACAGCTCAGGCTTGAGAATGCCGTTCAGACGTGGATAAGGGATCTTCAGTTCGACGTGGCCCAGCGCGTAAGGAGCGATGGTGCTCACTTCGTACTTGAGGATTACCCCGCCGTAGGTCAACGCCACGTGCGGGGTTTTCACGAATGGCCAGCTTTTGACGAACTCGGGCTCCTGATCGAGCTTGGTGCTGATCAGCCAGCTGTTGTGCGCCACTTGCGCAGCCTTCCAGAACGCCTCTTCCTGCCCCGGCATCAGCATGTCGGACAGGTTCAGCACTTTGTGCTGCTGGCGCGAATAGTTGATGAAGCCGCGACCCGGTGTGCCATGGGCGCCACCGGTGTCGAGGTAGCTCGACAATTCGATGATCACCAAGCCGTCATGCTGCTCACGTACTTTCGCTTGCAGATAGCTGCTGTTGCGCGGGCCGGCGTTGGCCAGGAACTGCTCGCGATAGGCCGCCAGCGTCGGCGCAACAGGTGCGCCCGGCTCGGTGCGGGTCATTTGCAGCAGGCGTTTTTCGATGATCGGGTCCAGCGCGGGCTCTGCCGGGAAACGCAGGGTGTCGATGTTCACCAGTGGGCAATCAGGGGTGGAACATCCCGGTTTCAGCTGTTCCGACGCATCACGGGTAGTTTCCAGCGGCGTGCGATAGTTGGGCTGGAACAGGCTCGCGCACGCGCCCAGGGTCAGGGCAATGGCGGCCACGGAGGCAATTTTGAAAAGCGACATGGGCGTCCTTTCGAAAGCAGGGGAAGGCAAAAAGTTACCGCTTCGACTCTCAACGAAGCAGTCAGTTCGCCACTAAGCTAATTAGAGTGGGTTTCGCCGCCACCGTCCATCCCGATGACGGTAAAGGGGCTGCATCAAACGGTACGGGCGCGTTAGGATGGCGCGAAGTCGAGGTTGCCAGTAACGATAAGCAACCTCGTAATGGATTCGCAGTAAACGAGGATGCTCATGACTGATTTTGCCAACGCCATTCCGACCGCCGTCGACATCGTGCGCCGCGAGAGCTGCTATCAGGGCTTCTACAAGCTCGACCGTGTGCACCTGCGCCATGAGCTGTTCGCCGGGGGCATGAGTCGCGAGATCAATCGTGAATTGTTCGTGCGTCACGATGCCGTGTGCGTTCTGCCGTACGATCCGCAGCGCGACGAAGTGGTGCTGATCGAGCAGTTTCGCGTCGGTGCGATGGGCAAGGCTGACAATCCGTGGCTGGTAGAACTGGTCGCTGGTCTGATCGACAAGGATGAACAACCGGAAGAAGTTGCTCACCGCGAGGCGCAGGAGGAAGCTGGGCTGGACATCAAGGCCCTGTGGCCGATGACCAAATATTTCCCGTCACCGGGCGGCAGCAACGAGTTCGTGCATCTGTATCTGGGGCGTTGCAGCACCGATGGCGTTGGCGGCCTGCATGGGCTGGAGGAAGAGGCAGAAGATATCCGCGTCACGGTCTGGGCCTTTGAAGATGCCTTGCAGGCCGTCCGTGACGGACGCATTGCCAACGCGGCGAGCATCATCGCTTTGCAGTGGCTGGCGCTCAACCGCGCCGAAGTGAGGGGGTTATGGTTGTAAACAAGCTGCGCGATCGTTATCGAGTCGACCTCGTGGGGCTACAGGCTGCCTGCGAGGCCAACTACGCGCGCCTGATGCGACTGGTGCCGGACATGCGCAACGAGCCCGAGGCGCGGCGCATCGCCGTGACTCAGGGCGAGCAGATGCTCGGCGTACTGGCCCTCGAAGTGCTGCAAACCTGCCCGTATACCACCACGTTGCAGGTGCGCCAGGAGCACAGCCTGCCGTGGCTGCCGGTGCCGCAACTGGAAGTTCAGGTCTATCACGACGCGCGTATGGCTGAAGTGATCAGCGCCGAACATGCACGACGCTTTCGCGGCATCTATCCTTACCCGAACGCCGCGATGCATCAGCCCGATGAAAAGGCTCAGCTGAATCTGTTCCTGGGGGAATGGCTGAGTCATTGTCTGGCGCTGGGGCACGAGTACGAAGTCGTACGCTAGTTGTGAACTGCGTCCGGTTCCTCGGTTTCCTCTTTCAGTAATCCCCCAGCATAATTGCGGCACTTAACGATTCCGTGCTTTTGCCTTGGGAGAACGCCTTGCCGAGCGTATCCACATTGACCACCGCCGATCCGGCGTTGCTGGTGCAGTTGTCCGACAGCCATCTGTTCGCCGAAGCGGATGGCTCGCTGCTGGGCATGAACACCCGCCAGAGCCTGCAAAAGGTCATCGAGTTGGTCCTGGGGCAGCAGCCACGGATCGATCTGATGCTGGCCACCGGGGATATTTCCCAGGACGGCACGCTGGAGTCCTATCAGCAATTTCGTGAAATGACCGCGCAGATCGATGCGCCGGCGCGCTGGATTCCCGGCAACCACGACGAACCGATGATCATGGCTGAGGCCGCCGTGCAAAGCGCGTTGCTCGAATCGGTGGTCGATCTCGGCAACTGGCGTGTGACGATGCTGGATTCGGCGGTACCGGGTTCGGTGCCGGGGTACTTGCAGGACGATCAGTTGCAACTGCTGGCCCGCTCGTTGAGCGAAGCGCCGGAGCGTCATCATCTGGTGTGCTTTCACCATCATCCGGTGTCGATCGGTTGTGCGTGGATGGAACCGATTGGTTTGCGCAATCCAGAGGCGTTTTTCGAAGTGCTGGATCGTTTTCCGCAGGCGCGGGCGGTGCTGTGGGGGCACGTGCATCAGGAAATTGATCGCCAGCGTAATGGCGTGCGTTTGATGGCGTCACCTTCGACCTGCATTCAGTTCGAGCCGGGGAGTGAAGACTTCAAGGTCGGTGAGCAGGCACCGGGGTATCGCTGGTTGCGGTTGTTGCCGGATGGACGGCTGGAAACCGGCGTTGAGCGCGTGACTGATTTCGCCTTCACCGTCGACTACGGCTCCAACGGGTACTGAAACTCCTTTTCCCAACGGCTAATGCCAACCCCGGCTAACGCTACCTTGTAGGAGCTGCCGAAGGCTGCGATCTTTTGACCCTGTTTTTACAATCAAAAGATCGCAGCCTGCGGCAGCTCCTACAAGAGGCAACATGCTCAGCATGGGCATCATTTGTATGGCCCATCCTGCTGTGACTCCCTGTAAACTCCGCTATCTTTCGCCGACACCCAGGGAGCTCAAATGTCCGGTTCGATCCTCTATATCCACGGTTTCAACAGCGCTCCGACCTCAAAAAAGGCCTGTCAGCTGGTGGCGGTGATGGAACGGATGGGTTTGAGCGAGCAATTGCGTGTCCCGGCCCTGCATCACCATCCGCGTGAAGCCATCGGTCAGTTGGAACAGGCGATTGCCGAGCTAGGCCAGCCGTTGCTGGTGGGAAGCTCACTCGGCGGCTACTATGCGACTCACCTGGCCGAGCGCCATGGCCTGAAAGCCCTGCTGGTCAACCCGGCGGTCAGCCCGCACCGGATGTTCGACGGCTATCTGGGCACGCAGAAAAACCTGTACACCGATGAAACCTGGGAATTGACCCACGACCACGTTGCGGCCCTGGCCGAACTGGAAGTGCCGGCGCCCCAGGATGCGCAGCGTTTTCAGGTCTGGTTGCAGACCGGCGATGAAACATTGGATTATCGCCTCGCCCAGCAGTATTACCGCGCCTGTGCCTTGCGCATCCAGGCCGGCGGCGACCACAGTTTCCAGGGTTTCGCCGGGCAATTGCCGGCGTTGCTGAGTTTTGCCGGCATTGGCGCCGATTTGTATCAGGCAATCGATTTCACCGCACTGTGAAGTCTTGCCCCTATTTCATGAATGACTGACGACGAGACCCTATGGCCACTCCCAGCGCTAGCTCTTATAACGCCGACGCCATCGAAGTCCTCTCGGGCCTCGACCCGGTGCGTAAACGCCCCGGCATGTACACCGACACCAGTCGGCCGAACCACCTCGCCCAGGAAGTCATCGACAACAGCGTCGACGAAGCCTTGGCCGGCCACGCCAAATCGGTGCAGGTCATCCTGCACGCCGACCACTCGCTGGAAGTCAGCGACGATGGCCGCGGCATGCCGGTCGACATCCACCCTGAAGAAGGGGTGTCGGGTGTTGAGCTGATCCTCACCAAGCTCCACGCGGGCGGCAAGTTTTCCAACAAGAACTACCAGTTCTCCGGCGGTCTGCACGGGGTGGGTATTTCCGTGGTCAACGCCTTGTCGACCGAAGTCCGGGTGCGCGTGAAGCGTGATGGCAACGAGTACCAGATGACGTTCGCCGATGGCTACAAGGCCACCGAACTTGAAGTCGTCGGCACCGTTGGCAAGCGCAACACCGGTACCAGCGTGTATTTCGCGCCGGACCCTAAGTATTTCGATTCACCGAAATTCTCCATCAGCCGCCTCAAGCACGTGCTCAAGGCCAAGGCTGTGTTGTGCCCGGGCCTGCTGGTCAGCTTTGAAGACAAAGGCACCGGCGAGAAAATCGAGTGGCATTACGAAGACGGCCTGCGCTCCTATCTGGTCGACGCTGTCAGCGAGTTCGAACGCCTGCCGAACGAACCGTTCTGCGGCGCTTTCGCCGGTAATAAAGAAGCGGTCGATTGGGCATTGCTGTGGCTGCCGGAAGGTGGCGACGCGGTGCAGGAAAGCTATGTCAACCTGATCCCGACGGCGCAGGGCGGTACCCACGTCAACGGTCTGCGTCAGGGCCTGCTCGATGCGATGCGCGAGTTTTGCGAATTCCGCAGTCTGCTGCCGCGTGGCGTGAAGCTGGCGCCGGAAGATGTCTGGGAGCGCATTGCCTTCGTTCTGTCGATGAAGATGCAAGAGCCGCAATTCTCCGGCCAGACCAAAGAGCGTCTGTCGTCCCGTGAAGCGGCGGCGTTTGTCTCCGGTGTGGTCAAGGACGCGTTCAGCCTGTGGCTCAACGCCAACCCGGAAACCGGCCTAGCGCTGGCCGAGCTGGCGATCAACAACGCCGGCCGTCGCCTGAAAGCGAGCAAGAAAGTCGAGCGCAAACGCGTCACCCAGGGGCCGGCACTGCCGGGCAAACTGGCCGACTGCGCCGGGCAGGACCCGATGCGTTCCGAACTGTTTCTGGTCGAAGGTGATTCCGCCGGCGGTTCCGCCAAGCAAGCGCGGGACAAGGAATTTCAGGCGATTCTGCCGTTGCGCGGCAAGATCCTCAATACCTGGGAAGTCGACGGCAGCGAAGTGCTCGCCAGTCAGGAAGTGCACAATATTGCCGTGGCCATCGGTGTCGATCCAGGCTCGGCCGACATCGCCCAACTGCGCTACGGCAAGATCTGCATCCTCGCCGACGCCGACTCCGACGGTCTGCACATCGCAACCTTGCTCTGCGCGTTGTTCGTCCAGCATTTCCGCCCGCTGGTGGACGCCGGTCACGTCTACGTCGCGATGCCGCCGCTGTACCGCATCGACCTGGGCAAAGAGATCTACTACGCCCTCGACGAGGCTGAGCGTGACGGCATTCTCGACCGTCTGGTGGCCGAGAAGAAACGCGGCAAGCCACAGGTCACCCGATTCAAAGGTCTGGGTGAAATGAACCCGCCGCAACTGCGTGAAACCACCATGGACCCGAACACTCGGCGTCTGGTGCAGTTGACCCTGGAAGACTTCGACGCGACCTCGGAAATGATGGACATGCTACTGGCGAAAAAACGCGCCGGTGATCGCAAATCCTGGCTGGAATCCAAAGGCAACCTGGCCGAGGTTCTTGGTTGATGCGGGTTGGCTTTGCCCTGGCGTGTGCGTTACTCCTGACCTCTGTTTCGGCGCTTGCCGAGCCGGTGCCGGAGTTGCGCGTGCTGTCCGAGCATCCGGTAGACGGCATGCGCGGCGGCAACCTGTCGGGGCTGGCGCAGTGTGGCAACGAGTTGTGGACGGTGTCCGATCGCGACGATGATCAGATCTATCGCCTCGATACGCGGCAAGCCACCTGGCAGGCCGAAACCGTGGGCATCGACGTGCCTGAGTTACCCGAGACCGGGCTGCCCTGGGGTTTGCGTTCGCGCAACTGGGCGGCGTCCTTTGTGCGTGGCGGCGATCTGGATTTCGAAGGCATCAGTTGCGACAGCGCCGGCAATCGCTACATCGTCAGCGAGGGGCATGCGGCGGTGTTGCAACTGCCTGTCAACGGTCCGGCGAACTGGCTGAAGATCTCGCCGATTGTGGTTCGCGAAGCGCGAGCCAAGGGTATGTTGCAGAAATTCAACGCGATATTCGAAGGTCTGGCGATCAATCCGGCGGGGGATCAGATGTGGTTGGCTGCCGAGCGCCAAAGCCGTGGCTTGCTGTTGATCAAGCGCCAGCAGACGGTGTGGGACTGCGACGGTCGCTGTGTACTGCTGAGCGAAGGCGGCAAGGAAATGCAGCCGGCGCAGTTTCCCAATGCCAAAGCTGTCGATCGGGATTTTTCCGACCTGTCATTTTTCAACGGCAAGCTGTTCACCCTCGAGCGCAACGCCTTTCAGATTTGCCGTCGCGATCCGCTGACGGCCAAGGTCGAGCGCTGCTGGTCGTATGCCGCCGAACTGTTGCAGGAAAATCGCCGTTATTCACAGGACTATGGGCTGGAAGAAGCGTTGATCGTCGATGCCGACGGTGCGTGGATTGGCGTCGACAATAATTTCGGCCCGCGTGCCGATGGCGAGAACCGCCCGATTGTCTGGCGCTTCGCAGCGCCGGAAGGTGGCTGGAGCGCCAAGCCATGAGCCAGCAACCGCCGGGCAAGCGCGCCGGTCGGGTGCTGATGATTCTGGCCTGGTGCGCAGCGCTGTTTCTGGCCACGCGGTTTTTTGGCCAGTGGGAACAACGCCAGCAGAATCCGAACGTCGTCGTGAGTTCGGAGCAGGGCGCAGGATTTATCGAAGTGAAACTGGCGAGCAATGCCCAAGGGCACTTTGTCGCCAGCGGTCAGATCAACGGCGAACCGGTGGAGTTCATGCTCGACACCGGCGCGACCGATGTCGCGATCCCGGCGGATCTGGCCAAACGTTTGAAGCTGGAAGAAGGTTTCGGTGTGACCCTGAGCACGGCCAATGGCCTGAGCCAGGGCTATCGTACAAAAATCGCTCGCCTGCAACTGGGCGACATCGTGTTGCGGGATGTCCGCGCACTGGTGGCGCCGGGGTTGCATGGTGATCAGGTGCTGCTCGGCATGAGCGCCCTGAACAAACTTGAATTTACTCAGCGCGGTGGCACCATGCTGCTGCGCCAGACAACGAACCGATGAGGCCTGCATGAGCAATCCCCTTGATCTTAGCCTGGACGGTGTTGAACGCCGCTCGCTGGCTGACTTCACCGAAAGTGCCTACCTCAACTACTCCATGTACGTGATCATGGACCGTGCCCTGCCGCATATCGGCGACGGCCTGAAACCAGTGCAGCGGCGGATCATCTACGCGATGAGCGAGTTGGGGCTGGACGCCGATTCCAAGCACAAGAAATCGGCGCGTACCGTCGGCGACGTGCTCGGCAAGTTCCACCCGCACGGTGACTCGGCGTGCTACGAAGCGATGGTGCTGATGGCCCAGCCGTTCAGCTATCGTTACACGCTGGTCGACGGTCAGGGCAACTGGGGTGCGCCGGATGATCCCAAGTCCTTCGCCGCCATGCGTTACACCGAAGCGCGTCTGTCGCGATATTCCGAAGTGCTGCTCAGCGAACTTGGCCAAGGCACCGCGGACTGGGGCCCGAACTTCGACGGCACCCTGCAGGAGCCGCTGGTGTTGCCAGCGCGCCTGCCCAACATTCTGCTCAACGGCACCACCGGTATCGCCGTGGGCATGGCCACCGACGTACCGCCGCACAACCTGCGCGAAGTCGCGACCGCGTGCGTGCGCTTGCTCGATGAGCCCAAAGCCACGGTCGAACAGCTCTGCGAACACATTCAGGGCCCGGATTATCCGACCGAAGCGGAAATCATCACACCGCGCGCCGACCTGCTGAAAATGTACGAAACCGGCAAGGGCTCGGTGCGCATGCGCGCCGTGTACCACGTCGAGGACGGCGACATCATCGTCACCGCGCTGCCGCATCAGGTCTCCGGGGCCAAAGTGCTGGAGCAGATCGCCGGGCTGATGCAGGCCAAACCATCGAAAGCGCCGCAGATTGCTGACCTGCGTGACGAATCCGACCACGAAAACCCGTGCCGCATCGTGATCATTCCGGTCAACAGCCGCGTCGATCACGAAGCACTGATGCAGCATCTGTTCGCCAGCACCGAGCTGGAGTCGACCTACCGGGTCAACGTCAACATCATCGGTCTGGATGGCAAACCGCAGCTGAAAAACCTGCGCGCATTGCTGGTCGAATGGCTGGAGTTTCGCGTGCAGACCGTGCGTCGGCGCCTGCAATTCCGCCTCGACAAGGTCGAGCGTCGTCTGCACCTGTTGGACGGTTTGTTGATTGCCTACCTCAACCTGGATGAAGTGATCCACATCATCCGTACCGAGGAACACCCGAAAGCCAAGCTGATCGAGCGTTTCGCCCTCAGCGAAATTCAGGCCGACTACATTCTCGACACGCGTCTGCGTCAATTGGCGCGACTGGAAGAGATGAAGCTGCGTGATGAGCAGGACGAACTGCTCAAGGAACAAGCCAAGCTGCAAGCCCTGCTGGGCAGCGAAGCCAAGCTGAAGAAACTGGTGCGCACCGAGCTGATCAAGGATGCAGAGACCTATGGCGACGACCGCCGCTCGCCAATCGTCGAGCGCGCCGAAGCCAAAGCGCTGACCGAGCACGATCTGCTGCCAAACGAGAAAGTCACCGTCGTGCTCTCGGAAAAAGGCTGGATCCGTTCTGCCAAGGGGCACGACATCGACGCCACCGGCCTATCGTACAAGGCTGGCGACGGCTTCAAGACCTCGGCGGCGGGGCGTTCCAACCAGTCTGCCGTGGTGATTGACTCCACCGGCCGCAGCTATTCGGTCGCCGCGCACACGTTGCCGTCGGCTCGCGGCCAGGGCGAACCGTTAACCGGTCGTCTGACACCGCCACCGGGTGCGACGTTTGAATGCGTGCTGATGCCCGAAGACGATGCGCTGTACGTCATCGCCTCCGACGCCGGGTATGGTTTCGTGGTTAAAGGTGAAGACCTGCAAGCCAAAAACAAGGCCGGTAAGGCCCTGTTGAGCCTGCCGAACAACGCCAAGGTCATCGCGCCGCGTCCGGTGGCTGATCGTGAGAACAACTGGCTGGCCTCGGTCACGACCGAGGGTCGCCTGCTGATCTTCAAAATCAGCGATCTGCCACAATTAGGTAAGGGCAAAGGCAACAAGATCATCGGTATTCCCGGTGAGCGTGTCGCCAGTCGCGAAGAATATGTAACGGACATCGCCGTCATTCCGGAAGGCTCGACCTTGGTATTGCAGGCCGGGAAACGCACGTTGTCGCTGAAGGCTGACGATCTCGAACACTACAAAGGTGAGCGTGGGCGTCGCGGTAACAAGCTTCCGCGTGGCTTCCAGCGAGTGGATGCGCTGCTCGTCGAAAACCTCAATTAGGCGTCCTAGAGAGCTCGATCTACGATTTAACGCGTAGATCGACGCTTTGGCGCTGGAGTCGGAACGCATATTCACGGATGATATGGCCTTTCAAGCGCCGGCGTGGCCGAGCGTTCTTCATATTTATTGAGTATTTTCACTGTGGTCAGCTTTGTGGCGGCCACCTGGACGGGATGATGACTGCGCTGCGCCTTCCAATTATTTTGTTACTCGCCGGCGTTCTTGGCCTGGCGGGTTGCAGCGTTCACCAGCCGGTGTCGCTCTATCAACTGGACAGCGGAAGTCCGGTTCAGCCTGCGCAAAGCGCGGGCATGGCGGTTTTGTTGGGCCCGGTAGTCGTAGCCGATTACCTGCAACGTGAAACCCTGCTGCAACGTCAACCGGATGGCAGCCTGCAAGCAGCGACCGACGGTCGTTGGGCTGGCAGCCTTTCGTCGGATATTGATCAGTTGCTGATGCGTCAGGTTGCCGGTCATCTGGACAGCCAGCGTGTCGTGCTGGCGCCGGCCACTGGCGGGTTTACCCCGGATGTGCAGGTGTTGCTGACCATCACGCGTCTGGACTCCGGTGCGAAACAACCGGCGATTCTCGATGCGCAATGGCGCTTGATCGACCGCCGCGGCAAGGTGCGCGATAACCGCATCGTTCATCTGCAAGAGTTGCATGCGGGCAGCACAGCGTCGCAGGTAAAGGCGCAAGGCATTCTGTTGCAACGTCTGGCCGAGCAACTGTCGGTAGCGCTCAAGCCATTGGCCAATCAGCCTCCTGTGGCAGAAGTACCGCGTAAAGCGGCGCAGAAACCGGCAGCGCGGGCCGACGAAGCTGAGAAGCAGCCGAAGATCCCGATGGCATCGCCGATTCGTACAGACATGGAAGTGTTTCGCTTCTAAGGCTGGATCGAGTCAAGACAGAGCCCGCCCTTGTGCGGGCTTTGTTGTGTCTGGACGAACGAATAACACACGCGAACCCTGTAGGAGCTGCCGAAGGCTGCGATCTTTTGATCTGGTCTTCATCAAGATCAAAAGATCGCAGCGTGCCGCAGCTCCTACACGATCCGATTCCGCGTTCGAAGATCCTTTCAGGTGACCACAAAAAAGCCCGCAGACAATCACTCGTCTGCGGGCTTTTGCGTATCAGGGCTAAGGCTTAAGCCCGACGCTCATGCATCCGCGCCAGTTGCCGCTCCAGCATCGATGGATAAGGCTCCATCAACCGCTCGACACAGCAAGCGCCCTCAGGGCTGGCTATCGGCCGGATCCGCGCACGCTGGCGGATCAGCGCGTCATCACTGATCTTGCGCTCGACCAGCAGCAGGTTGCGGCTGTGTTGCGACAGGGCCAGGGCATCCTGCGCCGAATCAGTCAGCAGCAGATCGATCTGACTCAAACCGAACAATTCATCGCCAAGGGTCAGGCCCAGTTGCAATTGCAGCGTGATGCCGCTGTCGGCGACTTCGATTTGCAACTGATGACCCAGTGCGCGCAGCAACTCGCCGCAGCAAATCGCGTTGGTCAGGTAGTCGTCGCCGCTGTCTTCGGTGTGGAACAGCATCAGCGTGCTGCCGTCGTTCAGGGTTTCGATTTCGCCCTGATACAACGAAGCGGCTTGATCCAGACAGTCGCGGTAGCGCGCCTGCAATTCTTCCAGACGTGCCCGAGGCAAACGGCGCAGTTGCTCTTGCGAGCCCAATTGCACCGCCAGCACTGCCGTGTGTTGCGGTACGTTCGGCGTTGCTTTGCGCACGGCCGGTTGCGCGACAGCAGTCAAAGACTCGTCGCGCAGGTCGGCGAACGCGTCGTCGTCATCATCGTCTTCGACAGTGCTGACCACATGGCGCGGAGCAGGCTTGTGCGCGGCCAGCGGGCGGGTTTCGTCAAAGCTCGGGTCGCGCAGGTTGCGTACTTCGAACTCCGGCTCGTCTTCTTCGTCCTCGAACTCAGGTTCCGGCTCAGGCTCGGGCGCAGGTTCCGGCGCGTAGTTGGCGTGCAGTTGCCGCGCCAGATCGCCAATTTCATCCTGGCGCTCTATGCCCGGCGTGTGCTCGTCGATCCGGCGCAGCCAGACGCGTAATTGCAGCAGCGGTGTGGACAGATAACGGCCCATGCGCAGGCTCAAGGCCAGCGACAGCGCCAAAAGAATTGCACTGAGAATGCCCATGCTCTGCAAGCTGATGGTCATTGGCTGCTGGAACTGATCCATGTCCAGGCTGATGCGCAGTTGCCCGGCCGTCACGTCCTGGAAAGTGATCTTGCTCTCGTACATGCCCTCGGCTTCGCCCAACAGGCTGTGCTTGGGGCGCTGGCCGGATTCGGCGAGGATGCGGTTATCCACGCTATAGATAGCCGCGTGGGCGACCAGTTTGTTCTTGGTCAGGTTATTGAGCAGCACGTTAAGGCTGAGGATGTCGTTGGACACCAACAGCTCCGTGGCGGAGGTGGCGGTCTGCGTGGTCAGGCTTTCGCCCAGCGCATCGGCCTGCTCGTGCATGGCCTGCTTGAATTGCAAACCCATCACGCCGGCATAGATCACCAGGGCCAGAGCGACCAGGATCACGTTATGGCTGGCAATGCGCAATGCTATCGGTACACGGCGGTGGCGCAGTGCACGGAAGATCAGCAGGAAGAAGTTATCGGTTTTGACTGGCGTAGGCCGGTTCACTGAGCTCGGCTCTTTTGTCCGTGAAGTTGACGCGCAGTATAGCGACAGGCCCTAGACCGGCAAAGCGCTCGCTGTGCCCGATGGTCACTGAAAGTGGGTAGAATGCGGTTTTTTTCCAGTTGCGGGGGTGCGCATTGCGCGAAATCGTCCTGATTAACATCACGGGAGTCGACCGTCCTGGTCTGACGGCGGCCATTACGGGTGTTCTGGCCCAAGGTGGCGTGAACATTCTCGACATCGGTCAGGCGGTGATCCACGACACCCTGTCGTTCGGCATCCTGGTTGAAATTCCCGACTCCGAGCAAGGCAAATCCGTGCTCAAGGACATCCTGTTCAAGGGCTACGAGCTCGACCAGCAGGTGCGCTTCACTCCGGTGTCCGAAGAGGATTACCAGCAATGGGTGGGCAATCAGGGCAAGAAACGCCACATCGTCACCCTGTTGACCCGCAAAGTGACGGCCGGCCAATTGCAGGCTGTCAGTTCGATCACGGCCAAATACGGCCTGAACATCGATCACATTGACCGTCTGTCGGGTCGCATGCCGCTGGACACCCCGGCCGACAAGGGAAAGGGCTGCATCGAGTTCTCCGTGCGTGGCGAAGCGGCCGATCCGCAGGCGTTGCGTGCCGAGTTTCTCAGTGTCGCGCACGAATTGAACGTCGACATCGCTTTCCAGGAAGATTCGCTGTTCCGTCGCAACCGTCGTCTGGCGGTGTTCGACATGGACTCGACACTGATCGAAGCCGAAGTCATCGACGAACTGGCCAAGGCGGCCGGTGTTGGCGAACAGGTTTCGCAGATCACTGAGCGCGCGATGGCTGGCGAACTGGATTTCCGTGCCAGCTTCAAAGAGCGTCTGGCTTTGCTCAAAGGCCTCGACGTCAGTGTGCTCGATTCGATCGGTGCTTCGCTGCGCCTGACCGAAGGTGCCGAAACCCTGTTCGCCGAACTCAAGCGTCTGGGCTACAAGACCGCCATCCTGTCGGGCGGCTTCACCTATTTTGCCAAGCAATTGCAGGCCAAACTCGGCATTGATTACGTGTTTGCCAACGAGCTGGAAGTGGTCGACGGCAAGTGCACCGGCGTGGCGATCGAGCCGATTGTCGATGCGCAGCGCAAGGCTGATCTGCTGAGAGAGTTGGCGCATAAGGAAGGTCTGCGTCTGGAGCAGACCATTGCGGTCGGCGACGGCGCGAATGACCTGCCGATGCTGGCGATTGCCGGGTTGGGTGTGGCGTTCCGCGCCAAGCCGCTGGTGAAGCAGTCGGCGAAACAGGCGATCTCCACGCTTGGGCTGGACGGTGTCCTGTACCTGCTGGGCTTGCGCGATCGCGACGGACAGCTGTGAGTTCTCGATAACCTGAGCGGGCCCCTTCGCGAGCGGGCTCGCTCCCACATTGGATCTGTGTCGTTCACAAATTTCCTGTGGGAGCGAGCCTGCTCGCGAAGGCTGCACCGCCGATTTATCGTCGAATACCTAAAGCGACTTCCACAATGAATCAAAATCTTCCTCGCTCCCGCCATTTTGCGCAGGCTCCAGCGAGCGATAAGCAAACTGATTGAAGCTGTGCGTACTCGCCACCCGTCGGTCCAGCCCGGCGCAGTGTTCCTCGCCATGGGTGTTGATCAGCACTTTGCTGCCTTCTTGAAACGGCAAGCGTGGTGCCAGTAACGTGGCTGGCAGATCGATCGCGCTGATCTGCGGTAACAGCAATCCACGTAAGTATTGGCTGTGATCGTCCCGCGAGCGCACCAGTTGCAGGCCGCACGGCTCGGCATGCGGCGCCACCAGTTCGATGCCCATCTGCGTGCCGCTGCCGCGCACCTGACGAATCCAGCGAATCACCGCAATGCTCCAGCCAAGACTCACGCTGTCCTGAATCCCGAGCATTTCCCCGGCCTGTAATTCGGCGGGCGCTTCTTGCGGCCAGCCCAGGCAATACCCGCCGGGGCTGTGATTGATCACCGGCAACGCATAAGTCGGGTAGTGCGTCGTGCTGTCGGTGCTGGTTTCGTCCTCGAGCAGACGGTCGTACTGGATTTCTTCGTAGGGTAAAAACTCGTCAGCCTTGCTCTGCGGCGCGGCGTCGAACGCCTGGCTCCAACTGTCCTTTTCACCCTTGGCGACGACGCTGCTGAAGTTTGCTGCACGGGTGCCAGGATGTTTCAGCAGATCGCTGAACGTACGCTCGCCACCCAGGAAGAAGTGCAGGGCGCTCATGCCGACGCACACGGTCAGGCTGCCCTGACCCACGGTGCGCTGAAAACTGCGCTCGGCCGCCTGACCCCAGGTCGCGTGCAAATGTTGCAGGGTGTCGAAACTGAGTCCCGCCGGGACGGGCAGCGGCGTCGAGGTGTCCTGGCGCAGCAGTTGCGCTTCGATGGCGTTCACCAATAGCTGAGGATCAAAGCCGAGCAGTCCGGCCTTTTGCTCGCTGCGGAACATATTGCGATAGCGCGGACCGGCGTCGATTTCTGCGCTGACCGCAAACAAGCCATAGTCGGGGCTGCCGGGGTGGAGCTTGAGCAGCGCGCTCCACGACTCCAGGACTTCCGCGAGCCGCGCGATCTGGTTCTGGCGCAGTTGATTGCAGCGGGCACTGCCCAATAACAAAGTGGCGATGTAAGTCTGTTCGACGCTCAGTTCGGTTGTCAGGCTGGCGAGATCATCGTGTACGCGACGTTGTTGCAGCTGCAACGTACACGCGGTGCGATACAGCTGATGCAGCTCGAACCACAGATGCTCCGGCGGCGAACTGTATAACTGCGTCGCGCGCACCAGTTGTCCTTTGAGCGCATGGGTCGCCCGTTGCAGGGCCAGGCTGAGCAATGCCGCACGGTCCTTGCTGTATTTCGGCGCGATGCGCAGCACGATCTGCTTGTAGCCGATGGCCAGATGACTTTGCAGTGCCTGACACAAGTTGCTGACCTTGCGTGAACGCTCGTCGAGCATGATCGCCTGATGCAGAAAGTGCCGTTCCAGATGCTGGCAGACGAAATACACCTCGGGCCGCAGCAGCTCGAGCAGTTGCAGGCGATTGTCGCTGGGGGTCAGCAATTGGTTGAGTTCGCCGAGGCCTTGGTACAACTGACGGGCTGTTTCGCCGATGTTGGCCTTGGGCAGGCCGGCGATCCAGCGCTTGAGATCGCGCGTAGTGGCTTCGCAAAACGACAGGCGCGTTTGCGTCGGGGTAGTGGCGCGTAGCTGGGGGGAAATGGTCTGGCTCATGCCAAAAACCATAGCAGCAAAAATTGGGGTCTGTCGCTACGGCGAACACTGTAGGAGCTGCCGAAGGCTGCGATCTTTTGATCTTGCTTGTAAAAACAAAATCAAAAGATCGTCCGAACGCGGCCCGAGCCTTCGGCAGCTCCTACAGGGGATCTGCGTGTTTCGTCGGATCAGGCTTTCGGCAGTGCCAGACCCTGGCCCATCTGTACTGGCGAACCGGCAACCAGTGCTTCAGCCCACTTCACTTGATCAGGGCCAAACAGCACGATCGCGGTAGAACCAAGCTTGAAGCGACCCAGTTCCGCGCCTTTTTCCAGATGAATCGGCGCACGGGCGGCTTCGTCGTAGCGGAAGGTTTTCAGCTCGCGCTTCGGCGGCGTGACCAGACCGGCCCAGACGGTTTCGATCGAAGCAACGATCATCGCGCCCACGAGCACAACGGCCATCGGCCCGCGCTCGGTGTCGAAAATGCACGCCACACGCTCGTTGCGGGCGAACAGCTCCGGAACGTTTTCGGCGGTGGTCTGGTTGACCGAGAAGATCCGGCCCGGGATATAAACCATTTCACGCAGGGTGCCGGCCAGCGGCATGTGCACGCGGTGGTAGTCCTTCGGCGACAGGTAAATGGTGGCGAAGTCGCCGCCCATGAACGGCGCGGCATTGGCCGCGTCACCGCCGAGCAGTTCCAGCACGCTGAAACTGTGGCCCTTGGCCTGGAATACGCGACCGTGTTCGATCGGGCCGAGTTGGCTGACCGCACCGTCGGCCGGGCTGAGGACCGCGCCCGGGGTTTCGTCCAGCGGCCGTGCGCCGTCTTTCAGGGCTCGGGTGAAGAAGGCGTTGAAGTGCTCGTAAGCGGTCACGTCTTCAACCAGCGCCTGCGACATATCGACTTGATAGCGCTTGGCGAACCAGGTGGTGAAAGCATTTTTGAACCAGCGCACGCGGCACTCGGCAATGCAGCCGGCCAGGCGCGACAGCAGGTGATGAGGCAGCAGGTATTGGCTGAGGATAAACAGACGCTCTTTCATTAGTTGTCCTTAAAAACCTTAAATCTCGACTGGCGTGTCAGGGTGGTTGCCCCATTCGCCCCAGGAACCGGCGTAGCCTTTAACCCGCGGATAACCGAGGGACTTGGCCACCAGATAGGTGAAGCCCGACCGGTGATGGGTCTGGCAGTGGGTAATGATTTCTTTGTCCTTGGTGATCCCCAGGTCTTCGAGGATCTGCGGCATGTCAGTGCGAATGCGCAACTGACGCGCCTTGTCCATGCCGGCAGTCCACTCGAAATTGACCGCGCCGGGAATATGACCTGCCTTGGCAGCCAGGACTTTCTCGCCGGAATACTCCAGCGGCCCGCGTGCATCCCAGATCGCCAGATCGGCAGCGCCGAGGCGGCTTTGCAGGTATTCGCGAGTGGCGGTCGGCTCGTCATGCAGGGTCAGTGCGACCGGGCCACCGACAGCGGGTGGCACCTGGATCGACATCGGCGAACCTTCCGCCAGCCAGGCCGGCAGACCGCCATCAATATAGTGGTACTTGTCGTGTCCGATCACATCGAGCAGCCAGATGAAGCGCCCGGCCCAGCCACCGCCCTCGTCGTCATAGACCACGTAGACCGCGTCCTTGCGGTGGCCCAGCTCACCGAACAGCGCTTCCAGATCGGCTTTCCCCGGCAGCAGTCCCGGTGCCGGCGGGTGGCCGAACTGGGTGCGTTTCGGATCGACAAAGCGTGCGCCGGGCAGATGACCTTCGGCATAGCGGGCGGGGCTGGTCAGGTCCACCAGGATGAGTTCGCTGGCATCGAGGCGAGGGAGCAGGTCGCTCGGTTCGATAACGAGCGGCAAGCCAGAGAAGTCAGACATGTGAGGTCTCCAGAGCACAAAGGGGGGGATTGTAGCGCAGCCTCATCGGCCACGGCTGCTAAAGCTGTGCAGGGCTTTTTCGATGCACTGCGCGGTTTTGCCAAAGGCTTGCACGGTGATGTCGGCGAACGGCCCGCCGCCCTGATCGGCAACGACGATCATGATCACCCGGCCGTTATTGACCAGTGAACGCAGGAACAGATGCTCGCCACGAAACAGCGTGCGCAGGCCCGGCGGCAACAGCGCGGAGAATTGCGCGTTGTTCTCTGGATTGATCCGCACCTGTGCCTGCTGCGCGAGCAACCGTTGCAGGACTTTGCTCTGGCTGACGACAAAATTCAGCGCGCCAGCTTCTTTCGGCAGGCCAACGGTTTGGTGCACGCGCAGGTTGGACTGCGTGCGATCAGCCATCAGGATCATCACCCGCCGCATGCCGCTGGCCACCAGCGCATCGCGAGCGGCGACGGTCAGGCTCATGGCATTGGTGAAGCGACTCGGCTCGGCCAACAGTTCGGCGCATTGCCGACGCCACTGAGTCAAATCATCGGAACTGGGCGCCGCAGCAGGCAGCATGCCAGCGGGCAAGCGACGCGTGCCCCACGGCCACAGCAACGAAACCGCCGGGTGCCACAGGTCAGGCATCGCATGCTGGCGCGCACTGTTGGCGGCTTGCTGGTGCAGCTGTTGTTGCACCTCGTCCATCGAAATCTGCAGATAAAGACTGGTCAGGTACTGCCAGCGCTCACTGTGCGGGCTGTCCCACGCCTGCTGCGCCGACAGCGCCAGCCCGTTGGCCAGCAACACGGTATTGGCTGGCTGATTGAGCCAGCGGCGCAGAGTCGGATCATCGTCCAGGCGGTTTTGCTGGCGCAGCGGATGTTCGCTGTCGCGGGCGATGCGCAGCACTTTGACCAGTTCGCGTTGCTCGCTGAGCAACAATCTATAGCCCTGTTGCACCCAGATCGGCAGATGCCAGACAGCGACCAACGCTTCAGCGATTTTCAGCAGGCGCACGCCAAACAATTGCTTCTCGACAGTGCGCGCCGATTCGCCCTTGTGGATAACGCGCAGCTCCCACTCTTCAAGCAATTGTGGATAAGTCAGCGCCAGCGGCCACAGCGGTGAGAGGAACAGGAGACTGCCCCAATGAATGTCCTGCCACAGCCGCGCCAAGCGACTGGCAAAAAAACCGTTGGCCTGTTGCGTGGCGTGCTGGCTGATCATTTGCAGTTGGCGCAGGGCCTTGGGGATCTGCATCTGCGCAACGGCGGGCAGGCGCGAGAGCAATTCTTCGGTGCGGGCGAGGCCGAGGCGATTGATCGCCACTTCCAGATTTTCTGCCGGCGTGGCCATGTTGCCGTGGGTGTGACGATTGGCCTCACGGATGATGCTCAAGGCCAGCGCCGGGCTGTCCTGCATCAGGTCGGCAATGTCACGAAGCGAGCTGCGATTGTCGCGGATCGCGCGGCAGACCTTGTCGTGCGCCTCTTGCGGTACGGGCAGGGGGACGCTGTCGAGCAGCTTGACCCAGCCGTCGAGGGTGGTCGGTTTTGCGTGTGGGACGTTCGTTTCATTAGCCATGTCTGGACAAGATCTTCACTGACTGTAGACGCGCCCGGCATGGGCTAAATTGGCTTTTCGCCTGAACTGGCTATAGTCTGGCGCAGTTTTGCCGATAAGTAGAAGAAGAGATTTTTTAACTTCCGAATATGACCTTGAACCCGACTTAAATAAGTACTTTCTACCTATGGCTAAAATTATCGGCATCATCGTCGTATTCGCGAGCGTGCTCGGCGGATACGTGCTTTCCCACGGCAAGATCGCGGCCCTGATCCAGCCTTTCGAGGTGTTGATCATCGGCGGTGCAGCACTGGGCGCTTTCCTCCAGGCCAACCCCAGCTATATGACGATGCACGTGCTCAAGAAATCCCTGAGCATGTTCAGTTCGCGTTTCACCCACACGTTCTATCTGGAAGTGCTGGGGCTGATCTACGAGATCCTCAACAAGAGCCGCCGCGAAGGCATGATGGCCATCGAGGGCGACATCGAAGATGCCGCCGCGAGCCCGATCTTCGCCAAGTACCCGGCGGTGCTTAAAGATGAACGCATGACCGCGTTTATCTGCGACTACCTGCGCATCATGTCCTCCGGCAACATGGCTCCGCACGAACTGGAAGGCCTGTTCGACATGGAGTTGTACAGCCTGAAGGAAGACCTTGAACACCCATCGCACGCGGTGAACGGCATTGCCGACGCCATGCCGGGTTTCGGTATCGTTGCGGCGGTACTCGGTATCGTGGTGACCATGGCCTCCCTGGGTGACGGCGATCAGAAATCCATCGGTCTGCACGTCGGTGCGGCACTGGTGGGTACCTTCTTCGGTATTCTGGCGGCGTACGGTTTCTTTGGTCCGTTGGCGCATTCCCTGGCCCACGATGCCAAGGAAGAACTGAACGTTTACGAAGCCATCAAGGCCTCGCTGGTGGCTTCTGCGTCCGGCATGCCGCCATCGCTGGCGGTCGAGTTCGGTCGCAAGGTTCTGTACCCGGCCCACCGTCCAAGCTTTGCCGAGCTGGAACAAGCGGTTCGCGGTCGCTAAGTCATGGAAAATAATCAGCCGATTATCATCAAGCGCGTCAAGCGCATAGCCGGCGGGCATCACGGCGGGGCGTGGAAAATCGCCTTCGCCGACTTCGCGACGGCGATGATGGCGTTCTTCCTGGTGTTGTGGCTGCTGTCTACCGCAACCCCGGAGCAGAAGATTGCTATCGCCGGTTACTTCAAGGACCCGGTCGGCTTCTCCGAAAGCGGCACGCCGTACATCATCGATCTGGGCGGTACGCCGACGCTGGCGCCGGAAAACACCCTCAACCCCGAGGTGAAGTCCCAGCCGCAACCGGACAAGGTCACCGTCGACACCGAACAAGTCGAAGGCATGGCCGAAATGGTCGAGAAAGAACGCCTGGAACTGTTGCTGCAAGAACTGCAGAACAAGGTCGACGAGAACCCGCAACTGCAGAAATTCAAGGATCAGATCCTCTTCGAGATCACGCCGAACGGCTTGCGCATCCAGATCATGGACGCCGAGAACCGGCCGATGTTCGACTCGGGTTCCGCGCGCCTGAAACCTTATTTCGAAGACATCCTGCTGGCCATGGCCGACACCATCAAAGCGGTGCCGAACAAGATCAGCATCAGCGGCCACACCGACGCCAAGCCTTATATCGGCAGCGGCGACTACGGCAACTGGGAGCTTTCAGCCAACCGAGCCAACGCTGCACGGCGTGCGCTGATTGCGGGCAGTTATCCAGACACGCAAGTGGCGCGGGTGGTCGGTTACGCCTCGTCGGCGTTGTTCGACAAGGAAAAACCGTTCAACCCGATCAACCGTCGCATCGACATCGTGGTGCTGACCAAAAAGGCTCAGGCGGCCATCGAAGGTGCACAAGGCCCCGACGCTGCGAAGCCGGCCGAACAAGGTCAGAACGATGCCGCGCCGGAAACCCCGGTCGACCCGAACGCCTTGCCAGCGGATCAGCAACCGGTGCCCGCGCACGAGCTGCGCGAACGGCTGAACCTGTTCGACGACGCCGCGCCCAAACCGGCTGAGCCGGGGACTGCGGCGCCGACAACGCCACCGGCCACTGCGCCGGCCCCCGCGCCGAAGTGATCGACAAAAAGCCACGTTAACCGTGGCTTTTTTGTTTCTGCCTGCGTCGCAATGAGCAGTCGCAGTTTTCGCAATCACGGAAGATCAGTTATGGAAAGACTCAAAGCCTATTTTCAGCGGCACGGCAGCGCACCCTTCAAGTTCGGTGAGGGGAGGGTCAGTGGCTATATTTCGGCCACCCTCGGGCTATTGAGCTTGCTGGCGGTGTTCTGCTTCCTGTTTCCCGAATGGCTGACCACAGCCGAATTGCGCAAGGTCTACGATGAGCAATTCGCGCGCACCACGCTGTTGCTCGGGCTGGTGGTGTCGTTCAGCCTCGGCACCCTGAATATCCTGCTCAACAAACGTAAACGATTGGGGATTACCGGGCTGGTTGCGTCGGGGCTGGCGGTGTTTCTCGGTGGTACCAATGTGCAGGTCAGCGAGATCGGACAGAAGCCGTATTCACTCGGTCTGGACTGGTTTGTCCTGGCGCTGCTGGTGTCGGCCATCGTGTTCATTCCGCTGGAAAAACTTTATTCCAAAGACCCTGAGCAAAACATCCTGCGCCCGCACTGGCGCACCGATCTGACCTACTTTTTTGTCAGTCACATGCTGGTGCAGTTCATCCTGATTTTTATCACCGCCTCGTCGAGTTACATCGCCGGATGGGCGATGTCGCCGAGCTTGCAGACCAGCGTGCAAAGCCTGCCGCTGGTGGTGCAGTTCCTGCTCGCCGTACTGGTCGCGGATCTTGGTCAATACTGGTTGCATCGGCTCTACCATGTGGTGCCATGGCTGTGGCGCATCCATGCGGTGCATCACTCCAGCACCCACATGGACTGGCTCGCAGGCTCGCGCGTGCACTTCATCGAAATCCTGCTGACCCGCACCGGCGTCCTGGTGCCGCTGATGCTGCTGGGCTTCGCGCCGCAAGCGTTGAACGCTTACGTGATTCTGGTCGGCGTTCAAGCGGTGCTGGCCCACGCCAATGTGCGGATCAACGGCGGCTGGCTGAATTACCTGATCGTCCTGCCGCGCTACCACCACTGGCACCACGCCCGGCACAAAGATTACATCTACAAAAACTACGCGATTCACACGCCTCTGGTGGACATGCTGTTCGGCACCTTCAAGCTACCGCCGAAAGAATGGCCAGTGCGTTATGGCGTGTTCGGCAAGGAATTGCCGGGCGGGATCGTGCGTCAGCATCTCTATGCGTTCAAGAAGCCTGAGCCGAAGTAGGGCGGGCGGATGCGAAAAAGCCGCGATGATCGCGGCTTTTTTGCGTCTGTTGTCTCGTCCTGAAAGTTGTTGTGTTCTTTCGATCTTCACGCTGCACGAAACCTGAGTTCGACTCGGTCTTTCACGTCGGCGTAACTCGAACATCCACCTCGGTCAGTCCCCTCTCCCTCAGGGAGAGGGCCATGGTGAGGGCTTTCGAAGGGGATGCGTTTTCAGAATCCGCGCCGAATCCGGTTCTTCAATTGTTCGTGGAACATGTCGGCATCGCGTTTGTAGCTGCCCTTCACGGATTCACTTATCGACTCCAGTGACATCGACCGCTTGTTCGACACCTCCTCACGATACGCATCAATAAAGAAATCCAGATCACTTTCCGTGCTCAGCTTCGGCCATTTGTCCAGATACAGCGGCAACTCCGCCGGCCCGGTCCTGAAGGAACAGATCCGCCGGTTGCTGATGGTCGCTTCGCCGATTTCAAACGGCACCCACCACGACAGCGCGGTTTTTTCCGAAACCACCGCGAGCAAGTGCGTGCATTCGGTGATGTTGCGCGTAATGACCCCGGTGATGTCATCGGTGGTCTGCGATTCCAGGTCCAGCACGTCAAGGTAGGTCTTGATGTTGGCCCCGATCAGGCGGTTGTTGATGGCCATCGCGTAGGCGCGATCCATGTGGCGGTAGCTGATGAAGACTGGCATCAGAAATGTCCTTTGAGGGCGAGTTCGCGGTAATAGGCGCCGAGGGCGGTAAGGCGGCAGCCGGTCGAGTGGATGGCCGCGTAATACATATGCTCGGCGTCCATCGGTTCGATCAGGCTGTGGCGGTTGCACTTTTGCAGTTGGGCGAAGACTTCGCCGTGGTCCGGATTGAAAGTGGCTTCGGTGGGTTCGTAGCTGGGATCGAGCGGGAAAACCGACTCGGCTTCGGTAAACCATTCGGGGAGTTTGCGCAGGATTTCCTTGGGGATCAGCGGCGAGACTTCACGCAGGGAAATGAATTGCGACACGTTGGTCTTGAACACCGGGCGCTGTTCCCAGGCGTCGAGCGCATTGTCGACGAAGGAATAGAGGCTGCCGGGAGTGATCTTGCCGAGGATGTTGGCTGCGCCGCCATGCAACGCCTGCAACAGCAGCCCGGTGAACACACCGTGTTGCGCGCCTTCCATGGCCGACTCTTCCTTTTTGCACGCGGTCAGGATGGTCATGCCTTCGCCGACCACGCTGCTTTCACTGCGCAACGCGCGCGCCTCGCCGGCCGCGCCGCTTTGGCAGCAGTCGAGGATGATCACCTTGTTCTTGATCCTGGTGGCTTTGGTTGCCCAGTTGAGGATGTCGCTGATGCGGATGCCGTCCTTGGTGTTGCGGTAATTCTGCGGCAACAGCATGCCTTCATCATTGTCATTGTCGAAGCCGCCATGCCCAGCGAAGTACAGCAGCGCGACGTTGCAGTCGCCGGAAAACAGTTCGCGAATCTGGTCTTCGAGTTTCTCCCTGCTCAAGTGATCCTCGGCGGATGTCAGCACCACGTTCTTGAAGTTGGGGTCGCCATTGGCGTCGGTTTTCAGTACGGACGCCATGGCCATGGCGTCATTGCTGCAACCGCTCAAGCGCGGAATATGTTTGTAGTCGTTGATCCCGATAAACAGTCCCTTGCGCATGATTACACCGCCGTATGCAGACGAATCGCGCTGACAATGCTGTTGGTGTTCCACGCGCACTCGGCCTGTGCAGCGTTACGCACCACGGTGGAAATTCGCTCGGCGCCAAAAGGTTTGATCGCGATGATCACCTTGCCCATCCGCTTGGCGATCTCGATCTCCTTGTTGATCCACTTGCTGTAGGTCGAATACATCCCGGCCATGATCAGCACTGCCGAGCAGGGCCGGATCTTGTCTTCGATGGCCAGTTCAAGTTGCTTGTCGGTTTGCGCGCCCAAGATCGGGTTGTGCGGCGGTACGGAAAAATTCTTGAACGTGAAATCCGCCTGAGCGCCGAGCAGGCGTACCAGATTGTCGTGGGCATGGGAGTAGTTCCACGAATGACTGATGAACAAATGGTAGGTTTGCATGGGGTTCCTCGGAGGTCGCGAAAGTGCGGACGAGGAACTGAATGTAGGCATCTGGGAGATGCCTACAAGATGTGCGCGGCAAAAGAGAAATGTCCTGCAAACAGGCGTGTGCAGGCCTTACAGAAAATTCTGATGTTTAAAAAACAGGGGATTTGTAAGGGCGGGTCCGACAACCGGCAGCACCCGAGACAGGCGCTGCCGACTTGGCTGTTTAATAGCCGCTTTCAGGCAGACTGGCGATGATCGAGCGATAGCTGTTCATCCGTTGCTGCTGCACGCGGCCATCTTCCAATGCCTTGAGCAGTGCGCAACCCGGTTCGCGATCGTGCTTGCAGTCGCGGAAGCGGCAGGTCCCGAGCAGGTCGTTGAACTCGATGAAACCGGCTTCAACGTCGGCGCGGCTGACGTGGCCGAGGCCGAATTCGCGGATGCCCGGGGAGTCGATCAGTTCACCACCGCCGGGGAAGTGGAACAGACGCGCGGTGGTCGTCGTGTGCGTGCCTTGGCCGGAGAGCTCGGACAGAGGCCCGACGCGGGTTTCAACCTCTGGCAGCAGGCTGTTGACCAGCGACGACTTGCCGACGCCTGACTGGCCGACGAAGACGCTGATGCGCCCATCGAGCTGCTGTTGCAGTTGTTCCATGCCGTTGCCGTGGTGCGCGGAAACTTCCAGCACCGGATAGCCGAGCGTGCGGTAAACCGCCAACAGCGCGTTCAGCGCCGGGGCGTTCTGCTCGTCGATCAGGTCGAATTTGTTCAGCAGCAACAGCGGACGGATGCCGGCGTGTTCGGCCGCGACCAGATAGCGGTCGATCAGGTTGGCATGTGGCTCGGGCAGCGGGGCGAAAACGATGACGATCATGTCAACGTTGGCTGCGACCGGTTTGAGCTGGCCACGGCTGTCCGGGCGGCACAACTCGGTGGTGCGCGGCAATTGCGCGACGATCACCCCGATGCCTTGGTTGCCGGCACGCCAGACGACGGTGTCGCCGGTCACCAGCGCCGGCAGGTTGGCGCGTAGGTGGCAACGGAACACCTGGCCGGCGAGTTCGCCGTCCTTGGCCTCGACTTCGACCTGCACACCGAAGTGCGCGATCACCAGGCCGGTCTGTTCCGGGCCCAGGTCGCCACCTTCAAGTGCCTCGACAGCCGAGGACTCGCGTTTGGCGGCGCGTGCGGCGCGCTCGCCCTGAATTTTTTCGATGCGCCAGTTTTGACGTCGATTGAGTTGGCGTTTGGCCATGGGTGTTCCGTCTGAAGAATGCAGCGATTAGGTAAAACGGCCGCGAGTTTAGCACGCCCGGCCACCGGCCTAAGCTAAACTGCGCAGCATTGCCTAGGAGCCCGAATATGCAGAACCCGCAGAACTTGATCTGGATCGACCTGGAAATGACCGGTCTGGATCCGGAAAACGACGTCATCATCGAAATGGCCACTATCGTCACTGACAGCGACCTCAACACCCTGGCCGAAGGCCCGGTCATCGCCATCCACCATAGCGACGAAGTCCTCTCGCGCATGGACGAGTGGAACACCCGCACCCACGGCAACTCCGGCCTGACCCAGCGCGTACGCGAAAGCCGCGTCAGCATGGCCGAAGCCGAAGCCGAAACCATCGCCTTCCTCGAAAAGTGGGTGCCGAAGGGCAAGTCTCCGATTTGCGGCAACAGCATCTGCCAGGATCGTCGCTTCCTTTATACCCATATGAAGGCGCTGGAAAGCTACTTCCACTATCGCAATCTCGACGTCTCGACGCTCAAGGAACTGGCGGCCCGCTGGGCGCCGGACGTACGCGATAGCTTCAAGAAGGGCGGCACGCACCTGGCGCTCGACGACATCCGCGAGTCGATCGCCGAGCTGCAGCACTACCGCGAGCATTTCATCAAGTTCTGACATCGGTGGACTGCGCTGCTGCCCTCTTTTGGTGCCATGGCGAAGTGAGTAGACTGCGCGCCTTCCTGCAAGGATCGCCACCATGTTGCTAATGCTCTACCTCGTCGCCATCACCGCTGAAGCCATGACCGGCGCACTGTCTGCCGGTCGTCGTGGCATGGACTGGTTTGGTGTGGTGCTGATCGCCTGTGTCACGGCGTTGGGCGGTGGTTCGGTGCGTGATGTGCTGCTCGGGCATTACCCGCTGACATGGGTCAAACATCCGGAATATCTGGTGCTGACCTCGCTCGCCGCAATGTTCACGGTGTTTACCGCACGCTGGATGCGCCACCTGCGCTCGCTGTTTCTGGTGCTCGATGCTGTCGGTCTGGTGGCCTTCACCCTGATCGGCTGCATGACCGCGCTGGAAATGGGCCACGGCATGTTGGTGGCTTCGGTCAGCGGCGTGATCACCGGTGTATTCGGCGGCATCCTGCGCGATATCTTCTGTAACGACATCCCGCTGATCTTCCGGCGCGAACTTTACGCCAGCGTCTCTTTTGCGGCGGCATGGTGTTACATGTTCTGCCTGTTTCTGAATCTTCCGAGCGAACAGGCGATCCTGATAACTTTATTCGGCGGATTCCTGTTACGTCTGTTGGCAATTCGTTTTCATTGGGAAATGCCAAAGTTTGTCTATAACGACGAGCATTGATAGTCCTCGCAGTCAGTAACTTGCGCTGAGTCGATGGTCAGCGTTTTGTGCACGTGTATATAGGCTTCTTACATTTTTCGCTTTGCTGTTGTTTTGATGGTCGTGTTATTTCTTTGGTTGATAGCTTGCTCAAGGTCTATCTGCCAATTAAATACAATGTCAAAGGATTTGCATTATGAGTGAAAACATGGAAGTAACACAAAGCCAGCAAAGTCATTTGGGAGTCGCTGACTCTATCATCAGTTTCAAAGTCAAATTTGATGCCGGCGAGGTCACTCGAAGCAAGTCGCTGTTCGGTAATGGTCGCATGCAAGTTAAAGTGCAAGTGCTTGTTGCTGCCGCTGATATCAACGGTAATACGGTGCATGTACCGGCTGACGTAATGAATAGCATCGAACTTATTCATTATGGTACGGGCAGGACGTTACGGGATGGCTGGTCCGCCAGTATCGAGCAAGGGCCCTATACCCTTGAGGCGCAACCTTCGGCCGTGACCACCTCGATTCCAGACGAAGAGACCGACGAGGACATACTCCATCCGCAAGTCCGTACTTTCTGGGTCTCCTGCTCCGTTGCCGGCACGACCCAGATTGCCGCACGCCTGACCCTGGCCGGGCAGACGATTCGTACCAACGGGACGACGCTGGCCAGTGTCCACGACAGCAGCGTAACCCTGGAAGCACAACAACCATTGGCCTACGCCATTGACCAGTTCCGCTGGCAGGCGACCCGTCGCGGCAATGAAGAGTCGGGCAATCGAATCTGGAACTATTACCTCGGGTTGTATCCACAAGGACAGCAGATCAAGCTTGTCGACTGGATTGCCGATGTCCCCGCCGATACCGATCCTATGTTCGCCATGGCCAACAAGCTCAATGAGTACGTGACTAATTTTCTGACAGGCGTTCTGGCTCGTCCAAAGGAGCGCAGCTTGAACATCGGATTGCCATTCAACGGTGACCCTATTGCGTTCACGTTTTCCGCTGATGCAATTACGCGAGATAAGAAGTTTTATTCCGTTAGGGTCAATGACCGCGATGGAGAACTCACGGTGGTGCAGGCACTGTCTGAATATTCGAGTTTGGATCGCGCCTACAAGAAAGGCGATGTATTCCACTTTCGCGCCATTGATCAACACGGTACGGAACATAAACTGGCGATTCGCACGGACTTTGTCGCCCGCACTTTTGGCCTGGAGCGCGGGTAAGGTTGGCCGTTCAAAATTTGTATCCATGACATTGTGGTAAAGATATATACCGCTTCTTATTGAACAGGCCGGTAAGCTGGTCGGGTCAATCGTCAATGTTCGCAATACTGCGTGATTGTCTATATGTCATGCGCGGGCTCCGCATTCGTGCGGAGTCTGCGCAACCACACATCTCAAGGATGAGAATTCATGGCTGGCAAACCACCAAAAATCAAACCTGCGCCAAACAAAATCCCCGATATCAACACTGACGGCTTTCATCGGCCGGTAGGGGGTAATCTCCCGTCGTCTTCGGTGCTTCGTCAACCGGATCCGCTGCAGCCTTCCTCCCGACCGCACACGGCAGAATCGGTGGAAGTCATCAGCGTTATCCCGAACCTGATGCCGCCCGCCATCCCGATCAGTCACCCTGGTGGGGTTGTCGCGATCAGCGCCTTGTCGAACTACTGGATACCCGTTTCGAGAAACATGGGCGAGGCCAATGAGCAAGGCATTCGGGTGCTCAAGCAACGCCAGTATGTCGCTGTAGATGAAGAGCATTATGTGCAAGTGGTCAAGGACGCCGACAGTGGCCTGTTCCGCGCCACCGTCACCCGAGAGCGCGAGCCGTCCGGCCCGCTACTCAAACCGGATAGCGAGGGCAAACTCTGGTATCCGGTCGAGAGCAGCAACTCCGCGCATGAGCACATGGCGGACCTGTTTCACCGTATGGGGTATGCCATCGACGAATTCTCCGACATCACGCTTGCACGCATCCTTGCAGTGAGTGGCGTTGATGGAACGCTGGCGCGCCATACCGAGGCTGATATTCATCCCCCCGCACTGCTCCAGGACACCCTCAGGCGATTCAGCCTGGATCAGAAAATGGCGCGCTGGCCAAAAGAGGATCGCGCCGCAGTCTTTAAGGCGCATGAGCGGGCATTCGAAGTCGACTGTGATGAAAATACCTTGCAGATGCGACGAATTTTTCCTGATTTGCCTAAAACTGTGGCCGAGGCGATATGGCGCAATACAACTGCCGCCGAGCGTCTGCATATGCACAATCAGTCGGGCCTACCACCGCGAGTGGCGACAGAGACGTTGGTGGCCCTGCGAGAGGCTCGCCTGGCCAGGGCTGGCGAAGGGCTTTACTTGAATGCGGTGTCCAGTTTGGACAGTGACCGCTTGGCGCTTTATATGATGGGCAGTCTCGCAGATTGGCCGCGACAGATTCGAATCGAGATGCGTCAGGGCGTGCTGGACGGGGAGGTCTTGAGCGCGATCGGTGATGGCCGGTCGCCGGTTCGTCACGTGCTGATTCGACAGGACGCAGGGTATTTGGTGCAACGCGCCGATGGCCAATCAACCCAGGCGCTGCATGATCTGTATTCGGCAGTCTGCTTGTTGTTGCTGCCCGCGCAGCGCAAGGCGCTGGGCATGCCTGAAGCCGCTGGCCCGACATTGCAGCAATGGGTTCGTGCCCAGCCGTTACCATCGCGGCAGACCGTGAGCGAAGTGCTTGGACTCGAGCCGTTGCCATTTGCCATCGAAGCTGTAACTGCGCAATACCGGCAGGCGGGGTATCTGCGGGGCGGAGCCGATGAAAATCCCGAGCCGGGCAGGTTTGTTGAAAAACGCGTTCGTGATCTGTACCCGGAGCTCTCTGACGAGGATGTAGCGCGATTTATCAATGAGCATCTGCACAGCGATCCGTCCGGGGTTTTGATTCGTTTGGAAAAAGAGTTCGCAATGTTGCGCCAGGAGTTAAGCGCCTGGAGCGCGATCGTCCCTCCACATCACACTGAGGGGGAGGTATGGAGCCCTGCGGCACTTGCCCATCAACTACAGTTGCGACAGGGCTTCAGTAAAAATCTGCAAGCTCTCTGGCAGAAAAAATTGATAACACCCCATGACGCTCAAGGCGAAAGTTTTTCTTCGTTCATCGACTTCGCCGGTGAGTTGCCGCACACATCCGCAAGATTCGAGCATGTGACAGAGTTGGTGCTGGAGGCACGCAACCCGAGCGTCAAGCTCGGCAAATTGCTCGACAGCTTTCCCAATCTGCGCTACCTGATCCTCCAAAGGGTGCGTATGGAGACGTTCGCTCCAGGCATTTTTCAGATGCGCGACCTGCGCCATCTGGTCTTGCAGGATTGCTCACTGCAACTGTCTGACTTCGATGCCGAGGGGCTATCAAGAATCGAGACACTGACGCTGTTGAGGCTTGACGAAAATCCGTTGGGTGTCGCGCCACATGTGGGATTTATGCACCAATTGGGCGAGTTGTACCTGAGTGATGCCGGGCTGACGCAGATTCCTTCCGGGATAGAACAACTGGCAAGCTTGAGGGTGCTTGATGTGCACGACAATAATATCGTCAATATCAGAGAGGAGTTTTTCGAACTTCCTGATACACAAAATCTGGATATCAACCTGATTGACAATCCACTCGGCGACGTCGCGTTGATGCGTATAGGTCAATATGTTCAGGGCGCCAGTATGGACAGGCAGGTTGTAATCAGGTTGCGAGAGCCTGTGGCGAATGACGTTGTTGATGTTTTCGACTCTCCTGATACCGGGATTGAATCGTCGAGTGACTGACGACATTGCCTGGTAGTTGTTAATCCAGTAACGCCTTCTTTCAGTTGTAGCCAATATCAGTCTGGCCCACTCTCTGTCTTGTTCTCGAACAATGGTATGAAGGTGGGCTTTTTAATATGTGGGAAAAGGTTTTTTATTGCAGGATTTGATCGTTTTCTGAGTGGTTGTGGTTACTTGATTGCAGGGGGCGATATTAGGCGAATGTAAGTCTCCTGGTTTGCACTGTTGGGTGTTTCTTTTTGCGACATTACATGCGGATATAAAGCATGACTTCTTTTTGTCTGGCGTGTGTGTGTCAATACTCCAGCGTCATCACCCAGGAGCATGTTTTCAATTTGCCTTTCAGGAAGAAATTTATATGTTTGAAGAAAGTCTGAGTATCCAGCGCCTTGAAGTGAAGTTTTACTCTTCTGCCGTTCGCCATAAAACACTGTATGCCAATGGCCGTATGCAAGTTCGTGTGCTGGTGCTGGTGGCGGGAGAAAACTCGCAGGCCGAAGAAGTCTCGCTGCACGGCCATCCGGCACTGGAGACGCTCAAGCTGATCAGCTATGACACCTCTGCGCCGCTGAGCGGCGATTGGCATGTCGATTTACAGGAAAACCGCTACGCACACGACATGGCGGGTGGCGCCCCGCGCGTGACGCCATTGGTGCCTGCTGCCAGCAATCGGATTTCCGCGCCAGAGGACAGTGTTCAGGTTTTCGAGTTTTGGGTCACTTGCAGCCGTCCTGGCGCACTCCAGATTGCCGCTGAACTGACCCTGGATGGAAAGAAGTATCGAAGCAACGGGCGCAATGGTTACGACAGCAGTGTGACGCTTGAAGCGATTGCGCCTAAACGTTATCCACGCACCAGTTTCAGTCTCAAGAAAAACAGGGTCAGGGCTACGCCCAGTCTTTTTGAAAAGTTCGAACAATACAGTCTTGCTTTATATGCCGAAGGTCGACAAATCAATCTGCTCGATTGGTCCAGCCTGCAAGTGAAATATGACGCGGACTATGCGGTCGAGTTCTTCTCCTCTGGCAATGCCATAAACGTCTCGGTCGGCCCGAGAAGTTATACCGGCTATATAGCGCCGATTTATGGTGCGCAGGTGGTGACGCGCACGCCAACCGGCCTTCGAACCATGGAGCAGGATCCCGGAATAATATCGATCCTCAGTCATGTAACGGAAGAGCATCCTCGCAAGCCAGAGAATAAGGAAACGCTGGAGTTGCTGGTATTGGATGAATACGGTACCGCGCACAGTGTTCGGATCAATCCTGATATTGCGAACCGCTCGTACTCGCTTGGTTGATATAGGGTTTTCAAGAGTTTCACTTATCATGGTGTTTTCGGTGCAGCAGTCGGAACTCTTGCGTGTCTATTCGTTTCTGCAACTTACAGGATGTTATTCATGAGTACTAAAACTCAGGATTCAGTGCATTCGAATGCATTCAATTTTGGAGGTTTTGTTGCCGGTGGTGTTGATGCCCGTACAGGCATTTACACCTGCGCCCTGACACTTGGGGTTATTCGTTCCGGGGACCTCAACGGCCCTTCATTCAATCTTGCCCTGAGCTTCAACCCACTCAACACTCACAACGCCGGTTATGGCACGGGATGGTCGCTGCCCACCAGTCGTTATGATTTGCGTAGCAAAGTCATGACGCTCAACGGCGGAGAGCGCTATAAGGCCGTTGAAACAGGCGATGCTCTGCAATTCAAGGAAATGAAACTTGAGAGCGCCAAGGTACTGAAAGTGGCTGTCGGGCGTTATGAAGTTCGTTACAAGGATGGCCGGCGCGAAGAGCTTGAGGTTTACGGCGCCACCCATGTTGCCGTGCCCACCAGGGTCATCGCCGCGAACGGAACGAGCATTTCCTTGAAATACGCGACGTTCAACGAGCAACCCATGCTCGTGGAAATCAGCGATGCAAAAAGGACATTGCTTAAAGTCAGCCGTACCGCTGGCCGGCTGACGTTGACCCAGTATCCCGACACGCCATCTAGCGCTGAATTCACGATGACGCTCAAGAACGACCACGTCACTGCAATCGGTTTACCGGTTGGCAGAGGTTGGGATCTGCAGTACGAAGAGATTGATGGCATCAGGTACCTCAAACGCGTGGAATCGCCACTCGGTGCCGTGGAAAACATTCGCTACAAAAGGGTCGGACACCTGCTTCCTGCCTCAGGAGCGACGCAAAGCCTGCCCTACGTGATTGCCCATGAAGTTTTCGTCAAGCAAGGGCAGCCGAAGGTTAGCAAGACCTACACGTATTCGGACTGGAATTATCTGGGGCATGGCGTGCCGTCCGACCCGACCGATGACGGTGACCCTCTGTACCGTGCGCCCAAGAGCTATGAGTACAGTTGCGTGGAAAGTTTGATTGTGGGGGCGAAGACTCATACCCACACCAAGCGCACCTACAACAAGTTTCATCTGTTGGTCTCTGAAGTGACCACATGTGGTGAGTCGGTGGCTTCGGTTACTACCGATTATCACTGTGAAGTCGGCAAGCCTTTCACTGAGCAGCCGGCGCAATTTCGCATGCCCAAGTCTCAGACCCGAGGTTACGCGAACAGCGTAACCGGGCAGAAACGCACGGAAACCACCACCACCGAGTTCGATGCCGCCGGCAATCTGCTCAGTCAGGTGGACGCCAGCGGCGTGAGTACGCAGTTCGAGTACTACCCGGCCAGCGATTCAGAAGGTTGCCCAAAAGACCCTCTGGGGTTTATCCGTTTTCTCAAGCAGAAAACCGTGGTGCCAGCGGCAGGCGGTGGCGCCTCGACCATTACCCGCTATCGCTATGCTTTGCACCCCGCCCTTGAAGGCTCGACGCTGGCCAGTGTCCTGCCCGTTCAGGAGAGTTTTCTGGAGTTGGTTGACGGTGTCGAGATTCTGCGTTCAAAGGTTGACCTTACCTATTTGAGCTCGCCCAAGGACCCGACTCTGCACGGCGTGTTGCAACAGCAGAGTGTTACGCGCAATGCCACAACGACCCGCATCGAATATTCGTATGAGCTTGAAGAGACCACACTGTCGTTGAAGAAAACCGTTCACGGGTTTGACGGCACCACCAGTTCCAGCGAACAAAAGCTTTCGACCCTGAGTGGGTTGACGGTGTCCGAGCGCGATGCCGACGACGCAGTCATCGAGTATGAATACGACAAGCTTGGCCGGCGGATACGCAAGACACTGGCGCCCGGCACTGCTTACGCCTCCTTCACCCAGTGGCGCTATGAAACTGCCAAGGGCCGCGAGCCGGCGACACTGATCACCCATGACTCGTCCGGGGGCATGCAAGAGGCCACTTACGATGCACTGGGGCGCATCGTCAAAATTCAGGAAAAGGACTGCGATAACCCGGACCCGCAGGGCGACTGCCCTATGCGCACTGTTTACACCTGCGTCCATGACAACACTGGACGACCCGTGACGGTGGAGCACAGCGACTGGTGGGATGGCGTTGCGCGCGAGGTCAAATCGGAGTTTTTCTACGACGATTGGGGCCAGACCAAAGAGACCCGCCATGGCGACGGGCGAATCGAACACAGTGAATTTGATCCCGTCAGCCGCAAGCAGAAGAGCTGGCAGCAGGGCATGGGCAAAACGGTCACTGTCGTCAATGCTTTCGGCAAGCCAGACAGCGTCGAGGTATTCGATCTAAAAGAGCAAAGCCTGGGTAAAACCGTTTATACCTATGACGGGTTGGGCCGAACCCTCAGCCAGACCGATCCGGCCGGCAACAAGACCTCTTTCGAATACGACGTGTTCGACCGCCTGGTGCGCACTGTTTTGCCAGACGGACATGCAGTTGAAACCACGTTTGCAGCCCACAGCACCGATGAGTTGCCAGTGGAAATCAAAGTGGCGGGCGTGCAGTTGGGGCAGCAGGCGTTCGATGGTTTGAACCGTGTGACCGGGATGTCCGTGGGAGGGCGCAAGTCGTTCGCCAGTTACGAGGCCGGCCGCAGTCTGCCCAAATCGCACACCGACGCCTCAGGCCAGCGGACCGAGTTCGTTCATGAGCCGGCCTTGGGTGGATTATTGACTGAACGCAAGGCTGTCATCGTTCGCGGATCGCTCATTGAGGGTGACGAGCTGACCGAGGCCGAAGACGATGGGTTGACCACTCGATTCACCTACGATGTCCTCAACGGGAAACCCCAAAGCTGTATCGAACAGGGCCGCGAGAGTCATTTTGAGTACTTTCCCTCCGGGCGCCTCAAATCGCAAACCACGCAATTTGGCGATCTGCGCCAGACCGTCTCTCATACCTATACTTTCGCCGGTCGCCCCCTGACGTACGTGGACGTGCTGGGTGTAAAGCACAAGACCGAATACGACACGTGGGGACGCAGAGTCTCGTTCAAGCAGGGGGCGGTGCAGGCTGATTTTTTCTATGACAAGAAAACCGCTTTGCTGGAACGCATTGAAACTCGCGATACCTCCTCCAGCAAGCTCTTGACGACGCGCCTGACCTACGATGACCTCGGGCGCGAGGCCACCCGAAGCTTTGAGGCCAATGGTTTGGTCACCCAGACGCTGACCTCCACCTACACCGTGGTTGGCAAGCTGTCGCAGAAAGTCCTGAAGCGCGGCGCTTTCGTGCTGCGCGATGAACGATTCGCTTACGACGTGCGCGGCCGCCTCACTCAGTACAACTGCGACGGCAGCCAGCGACCTCGAGATCCTTACGGCAAAGAGATCATCCGGCAAACGTTTACCTTCGACGCGCTGGACAACATCCTCACCCTGGAAACCACTTTTCCCCAAGGCGTTAACGTAACGACCTTCAGTTACAGCGAAATCGATCCTGCACAGCTCGTTGGGGTAACCCACTCACATGCCGATTATCCGGCGCCGGTTACGCTGGAGTACGACGCCGACGGCCGGATGATCAAGGACGACCACGCGCGCACCCTGGCGTATGACGCGTTTGGACGTCTTATCCGGTTGACCAATGAGCGAGGGGAGGTGGTGCGTGGCTATCACTACGACGGTTTTGATCGAATCGTTGAGTTGTCGCAACCGCGAAAGCTGGATGTGCAGCGCTACTATCACAACGCCAGCGTGAGTAGCGAAATTTGCGGTAATGACGCGCTCAGTGTGGTGCGTGACGGCGGGTTTGTATTGGGCCAGCAGCAACTCGGTGCGGATGCGGGTAGCCGGATCTTCGGCACGGATCAACAGCAAAGTGTGCTGACCCGGTTGCACGGCGAGCAATGGGACGACAGCGCTTACTGCCCCTACGGGCATCGCCCGGCTGACGGCGGGCAGTTCAGTCTGGCGGCCTTCAATGGCGAGCAACTGGATACCGTTACAGGTTTGTATTTGCTGGGCAACGGCTACCGCGCCTACAGCCCGACCCTGATGCGTTTCACCGGACCTGACAGCATGAGCCCGTTTGGCGCGGGTGGACTGAATGCCTACGCCTATTGCCTGGGCGATCCGGTCAATCGAGTTGACCCCACGGGCCATATCTCCTGGCAGGCAATTGCAGGGATTGCGCTGGGTTTTATCGGGATAGTCGCCAGTATCGTTACGTTGGGTGCAGCCTCGCCACTGGCCTTGTTGGGCATGGGGTTGGGCATCGCTTCCGGAGCGGCTGCCATAGGCAGTGAGTTGGCCAATGAACTGGCGCCACAGTCCCAGGTCGGGGCGATACTTGGCTGGGTAAGTTTGGGGCTTGGCATTGCGTCTGCTGCCGCAGGGGCCCTTGCTGTCCGACAGGCTATTGCGCAAAGCCTGAGGCCTCGTCCCTATCTCGTGAAATTGGCCGACGAACCGCCGGTCAGAATCGTGGAAAAGGAATACGCGACCTTTGGCGGCAGAAAGCACGGTGGCAAGTCAGGTAGGGCCGGGGCTAGTGCCGCGCCGCCCGAGCCGCCAGCAAACTGGACATTGATTGAGGAGTTCCAGAATCACGACTACCTGCCGCCGGGTAAACTTGGTGCGGGTTCCAGGGCTAAATATGCTGAATTCAAAACGGCAGTTGAAAGCAATATCAGCCCCAGTGACGCTGCCAGAGCTTATCCTGGAAGCAAGCAGGATCCTTATCCCAATTACAAATTCTTCTATCCAAACAGCTTGCACGAAGGATTTTCCCACGTGCATACGCGTTTAAGCCAAGAGCACCGGTTGTTTTATCTGGTGAATGGCCAGAAAAAACAGGTTCGCATTATGCAGTTAGGGGCGCACGAGCCTGCTTGGGGATCGGCGCATGTCGCCAGGTAATGACTGGTCTCAGACGAGTAAACGATTGGGTTTGCGCGGCGTTCGAATGCGGGGGAATACCCTTTATGACGAATGTTGCTTCAACGCCCATTCGACGTGTTCCCTGACCAGCGCCGAGGGATAATCCCGTCGCGCCTTCAACGCTTCCAGCACCGCAATCGTTGAGGGCGCATTGCCTAACCCCACTGCCAGATTGCGCAACCAGCGCTCATACCCGGCTCGCCGCAATGGCGAGCCCTCGGTGCTGCTCAAAAACTTCTCTTCATCCCACAAAAACAGCTCGGCCAGTCCGGCGTTGTCCAAGTTGTGCCGTGGCTTGAAATCGCTTTCCGTCGAGGGCCGCGCGAAGCGGTTCCACGGGCAAACGATCTGGCAATCGTCACAGCCGAACACCCGGTTGCCGATCAGTGGACGCAGCTCTTCGGGGATGGCGGTCTTCAGTTCTATGGTCAGATACGAAATGCAGCGTCGCGCATCCAGCACATACGGGCCGACGAAAGCATTGGTCGGGCAGATATCGAGACATGCGGTGCAGCGCCCGCAGTGTTCGGTACTGTGCGGCTCATCCACTGGCAGCGGTAGATCGACGAACAATTCGCTCAAGAAAAAATAGCTGCCAGCCTTACGGTTCAGTACCAGCGTATTTTTGCCGATCCAGCCCAGCCCAGCCTGCTCGGCGATGGCTTTTTCCAGCACCGGCGCGCTGTCGACGAAAGCGCGAAAACCGAACGGGCCGATCTCGCCTTGAATCTTGTCCGCCAATTGTTGAACACGTTTACGGATCAATTTGTGGTAATCGCGGCCCAAGGCATAACGCGACACGTAAGCTTTTTCCGGTTCGGCCAGACGTTTGGCCATCTCGGTGTCGCCTGGCAGGTAGTCCATGCGTAGGGAAACCACACGCAAAGTACCGGGCACCAGTTCTTCGGGATGCGAACGCTTGCTGCCGTGGGCGCCCATGTAATCCATTTCGCCGTGGTAGCCGGCCTCGAGCCAGCGCTGCAGGTGCTGCTCATGCTCGGCCAGATCGAGGCCGCTGATGCCGACTTGCTGAAAGCCCAACTCCCGGCCCCAATCCTTGATCGATTGGGCCAGAGCGGGCAGGTCTGTGGTGATGGCGGACATGAGGCGAGAGAAACCGGAGCTGAGGTGCGTATAATTCTGCCAGACATCGGAGCCCGAAGACGCATGCCGCACACGAAAGATGAATTACCCGACGCGCTGTATGGCGCTGCACAGGTGCGCGAGATCGACGCACGGCTGATTGCCGCGGGCACGCCGGGCTTCGAATTGATGCAGCGCGCCGCGCATGCGACCTGGCGGGCGTTGGTGCGGCAATGGCCGGCAGCCGATGAAATGACTGTGCTTGCCGGCCACGGCAACAATGCTGGCGACGGCTATTTGCTCGCCGCAATGGCGCATCGGGCGGGTTGGCGGGTGCGCGTGCTGGCGGTCGGCGATGCGCAGCGCCTGCAAGGTGATGCCGCACAGGCGCATGCCGAAGCGCTCGCCGAGGGCGTCAGTGTGCTGGGCTGGGCGGGTCAAAACGAATTGCGCGGGGTCATTGTCGATGCCTTGCTCGGCACCGGCCTGACCGGTGACGTGCGCGAGCCCTATCGCGCGGCTATCGCGGCGATCAACGCCAGTGGCCTGCCGGTAACGGCAGTCGATATTCCTTCCGGACTGTCCGCCGACACCGGGCATGCACTGGGTACTGCCGTTTGCGCCGACCTCACAGTCACCTTCATCGCCTTGAAAGTCGGGCTGTTCACCGGTGATGCGGCGGATCATGTCGGCGAGCTGGTGTTTAATGATTTGCAGGCGACGGCCGAAACCTGTGGTGACATTCCCGTCAATGCCAGGCGCCTGCACGCGGCTAATCTTCCACGGCCGGCGCCACGTCTACCCGGTTCCCACAAAGGCCGCTTCGGGCATGTGCTGCTGATCGGCGGCGATCACGGTTTTGGCGGGGCGATCCTGCTCAGCACCGAAAGTGCCTTGCGCAGCGGTGCCGGCATGGTTTCGCTGGCGACTCGCCCGGAACATGTGCCAGCGGCATTGACCCGCATTCCGGAAGCCATGGCCCTGGGTATTTCCTCGGCCAATCAATTGATGGGCCTGCTGGAAAAGGTTTCCGTGCTGGTGGTCGGGCCGGGGTTGGGGCAGGCTGGCTGGGGGCGGACGCTGGTGTCGGCGGCAGCCAATGCGCCACTGCCACAGGTGTGGGATGCCGATGCATTGAACCTGCTGGCCGAAGGGTTTGTCAGCTTGCCCAGGGATTGCGTGATCACGCCGCATCCGGGTGAGGCGGCACGGTTGCTGGGGATCAGCACCGCGCAGGTGCAGGCCGATCGTCCTGCCGCTGCGTTGGCGTTGAGCAAAAAATATACAGCGGTTGTGGTGCTCAAAGGCGCCGGTAGCCTGATCGCCCATCCCGATGGGCGTCTGGCGTTGTGTCATCAGGGGCATCCGGCCATGGCCACCGCCGGGCTCGGCGATGTGCTGGCCGGTTTGACCGGCGCGCTGCTGGCACAAGGCATGGGTGGCTTCGATGCCGCGTGCCTGGCGGTCTGGCTGCACGCCAATGCCGGGATGCACCAAGGAAAATTCGGCCGTGGGCTGGCGGCCAGTGATCTGATTCCAGCCATTCGTCAGTTGTTGGAGGAGCATGCACCGTGTCTGAAGTAACCCTGTACCTGGCCGATGAACAGGCCATGAGCGACTTTGGCACACGGATCGCCCGCGTGACCCAGGGCCATGGCCTGATTTTTCTTGTTGGTAACCTGGGCATGGGCAAGACCACGCTGTCGCGAGGGATTATTCGCGGGCTGGGCCATGTCGGAGCGGTAAAAAGTCCGACCTTCACATTGGTCGAGCCCTACGAAATCGGTGACATCCGCGCCTTCCATTTCGACCTGTATCGCCTGGTTGATCCGGAGGAACTGGAGTTTCTCGGGATCCGCGACTACTTCGACGACGACGCCCTCTGCCTGATCGAGTGGCCCGATAAAGGTGCAGGCTTTTTGCCAAAGCCTGACCTGACCATTACCATTAGCCCGCAAGACAGCGGGCGTTCGCTGAATATTTTGTCCCAGGGCTCGCGTGGCGAGGCCTGGTGTGCCGCTTTGGCATTGGAAACCAATTAGATGATGGGGTTAGGTATGCGCTTTCGCGCGTTGGTGGCTGCCGCAGGACTGATGTTGATGGCAGTAACCGTCACCGCTGTGGCCGATTCAAAGGTCAACAGCGTGCGCCTGTGGCGGGCGCCGGATAACACGCGACTGGTCTTCGACCTGAGCGGCCCGGTGCAGCACAGCGTTTTCACCCTGACTTCACCGGATCGACTGGTGATCGACATCAATGGCGCCACCCTCGGCGCGCCTTTGAATGTGCAGACCGCGAACACGCCGATCACCGCGATGCGCTCGGCCCAGCGCACGCCGTCAGACCTGCGGGTGGTCATCGACCTGAAAAAAGCCGTCACCCCGAAGAGCTTCTCGCTGGCGCCGAACGCGCAATACGGCAACCGTCTGGTAGTCGATCTGTTCGACAACCCGGCCGATGCCGCTCCGCCGCCTGCACCTGCGCCGCGGGTTGCGACGGTGCCGGCCGTGCCGGTCACCCCGACCGAACCGACCATCAAGCTACCGCCAGCCCCGGCCGGCAAGCGCGACATTATTGTGGTGATTGACGCCGGCCACGGTGGCGAAGACCCGGGTGCGTCCGGCTCGCGCGGGCAGCGTGAGAAAGACGTGGTGCTGCAGATCGCCCGTGAATTGCAGCGTCAGCTAAATGGCATGAAAGGCTTCCGCGCCGAACTGACCCGTACCGGTGACTACTTCATCCCGTTGCGCGGGCGTACCGAAATTGCGCGTAAAAAGGGCGCCGACCTGTTCGTTTCTATCCATGCCGATGCCGCGCCATCTGCGGCGGCCTTCGGTGCTTCGGTGTTTGCCCTGTCTGATCGCGGTGCGACGTCCGAGACCGCTCGCTGGCTGGCCGACAGTGAAAACCGTTCCGACCTGATCGGCGGTGCGGGCAACGTCAGCCTCGACGACAAGGACCGCATGCTCGCGGGCGTGCTGCTTGACCTGTCGATGACAGCGTCGTTGACCTCCAGCCTCAACGTCGGGCAGAAAGTCCTGACCAACATCGGCCGGGTTACGCCGCTGCACAAACAGCGCGTGGAGCAAGCCGGGTTCATGGTGCTGAAGTCGCCGGACATTCCGTCGATCCTGGTCGAAACCGGGTTTATCTCCAACGCCAACGAAGCGAACAAGCTCTCGGCGTCGAGCCACCAGCAAGCGCTGGCGCGTTCGATCAGCAGTGGCGTGCGCCAGTTCTTCCAACAGAACCCGCCGCCGGGTACCTACATTGCCTGGCTGCGTGATTCCGGCAAGATTGCCCAGGGCCCGCGTGATCATCGAGTCAATCCGGGCGAAACCCTGGCGATGATCGCCGTGCGTTATCAGGTCTCGCCGGCAGCGGTGCGCAGCGCCAACAACCTGAAAAGCGATGACCTGAAAGCGGGCCAGCACCTGACCATTCCTGGCACCGAACTGGCGTCCAAAGAATGACTCAGGTCCTGAACATGGCCCGCATCGAGCTGCTCAGCCCACGGCTGGCGAACCAGATCGCCGCCGGCGAGGTGGTCGAGCGCCCGGCGTCGGTGATCAAGGAGTTGTTGGAAAATAGCCTCGACTCCGGTGCCAAGCGCATTGATGTCGACGTCGAGCAGGGCGGCGTCAAGCTGCTGCGGGTGCGCGACGATGGCAGCGGCATTTCTGCCGATGACCTGCCACTGGCGCTGGCCCGGCACGCCACCAGCAAGATCCGCAATCTGGAAGACCTGGAACAGGTGATGAGCCTGGGCTTCCGCGGTGAAGCCCTGGCCTCGATCAGCTCCGTGGCGCGCCTGACCCTGACTTCGCGCACCCGTGATGCCGATCAGGCCTGGCAGGTCGAAACCGAAGGTCGAGACATGGCGCCTCGCGTTCAGCCGGCCGCGCATCCGGTGGGCACTTCGGTGGAAGTGCGCGACTTGTTCTTCAATACGCCGGCACGACGCAAATTCCTCAAGACCGAAAAAACCGAATTCGATCACCTGCAAGAAGTGATCAAGCGGCTGGCGCTGGCGCGTTTCGACGTGGCTTTCCATCTGCGCCACAACGGCAAGACCATCCTCAGCCTGCACGAGGCCCACGATGATGCGGCCCGTGCCCGGCGCGTGGCGGCAATCTGCGGCTCGGGTTTTCTTGAGCAGGCGCTGCCGATAGAGATCGAACGCAATGGCTTGCACCTGTGGGGCTGGGTCGGTTTGCCGACCTTCAACCGCAGTCAGGCGGACTTGCAGTACTTCTTTGTGAACGGCCGCGCGGTGCGCGACAAACTGGTGGCGCACGCGGTGCGCCAGGCTTATCGCGACGTTCTGTTCAACGGTCGCCACCCGACGTTTGCGCTGTTTTTCGAGGTTGATCCGGCTGCTGTGGACGTAAACGTTCACCCGACCAAGCACGAAGTGCGCTTCCGTGACGGGCGCATGGTGCATGACTTCCTTTACGGCACGCTGCACCGGGCGCTGGGCGATGTGCGTCCGGAAGATCAGCTTGCCGGTTCGGTCACCACTGCCGTGGTCCGCCCGACAGGGCTTGATGCCGGTGAGTTCGGGCCGCAGGGCGAAATGCGTCTGGCGGCCAATGCGCTGCTGGAGCAACCGCAGGCACAACCGGCGTTCAACACGTCGTCGGGCGCCAGCGCTGGCGGCGCTTATCAGTATCAATACACGCCGCGTCCGCAATCCGCTGTGCCGCCGGCCGCTGAGGCTCAAGCCGCCTATCGCGAGTTTTTCGCGCCCTTGCCAGAAGCCAATGCCAACGCATTGCCGGCCGGTCAGGAAGACATTCCGCCGCTCGGCTACGCATTGGCGCAGTTGAAAGGCATCTACATTCTGTCCGAGAACGCCCAAGGCCTGGTGCTGGTGGACATGCATGCTGCCCATGAGCGGATCATGTATGAGCGCCTGAAAGTCGCCATGGCCAGCGAAGGCCTCAGCGGCCAGCCGTTGCTGGTGCCGGAATCGCTGGCGGTCAGTCAGCGTGAGGCTGATTGCGCTGAAGAACACGCTGCGTGGTTCCAGCGCCTGGGCTTTGAATTGCAGCGTCTGGGCCCGGAAACATTGGCGATTCGCCAGATTCCAGCACTGCTCAAGCAGGCTGAGGCCAACCGTTTGGTTGGCGACGTGCTGTCGGACCTGATGGAATACGGCACCAGCGACCGGATTCAGGCACACCTGAACGAACTGCTCGGCACCATGGCCTGCCACGGCGCAATCCGCGCCAACCGGCGTCTGGCCCTGCCGGAAATGAACGGTCTGCTGCGTGACATGGAAAACACCGAGCGTAGCGGTCAATGCAACCATGGCCGACCGACCTGGACCCAATTGGGCCTGGACGATCTGGACAAACTGTTTTTGCGCGGTCGTTGATGAGCCAGCTTCCTCCAGCGATTTTCCTGATGGGCCCGACCGCTGCGGGCAAGACCGATCTGGCCATCGAGCTGACCAAAGTGTTGCCGTGCGAGCTGATCAGTGTCGATTCGGCGCTGGTCTATCGCGGCATGGACATCGGCACCGCCAAGCCCTCAAAAGAGCTTCTCGCCGAATATCCTCACCGTCTGATCGATATTCTCGATCCGGTTGAAGCCTATTCGGCTGCGGATTTTCGTCGCGACGCCTTGCAAGCCATGGCTGAAATTACCGCGCGCGGAAAAATTCCGCTGCTGGTGGGCGGCACGATGCTCTATTACAAGGCTTTGGTCGAAGGTCTGGCGGATATGCCAGCGGCTGATCCCGAGGTGCGCGCGCAGATCGAAGAAGAGGCTGCACGCCTTGGCTGGCAAGCCCTGCACGATCAATTGGCGGTGATTGATCCGGTGTCCGCTGCCCGGATTCATCCGAACGATCCACAACGCTTGAGTCGCGCGCTGGAAGTCTATCGGGTCAGTGGTCAGAGCATGACTGCGCTGCGTGAGCAACAATCTGCGCAAAGTACTGAAGCAGCCGCTTCGGGACTGCAACAATTGCCCTATACTGTCGCGAACTTGGCCATTGCCCCGGCGGATCGTCAGGTACTGCACGAGCGCATTAAACAAAGATTCACAAATATGTTGGAACAGGGATTCATCGACGAGGTCGTAGCCCTGCGTAAAAGAAGTGACCTGCATTCGGGGTTGCCGTCTATACGTGCGGTAGGCTACCGCCAAGTCTGGGACTACCTGGATGGCAAACTGACATTGGCTGACATGCAGGAGCGCGGCATCATCGCCACGCGCCAATTGGCCAAGCGCCAGTTCACCTGGCTACGAAGCTGGGAAGATTTACATTGGCTGGACAGTCTTGATTGCGACAATCTGCCACGCGCCTTGAAATACTTAGGGACCATCTCCATATTGAGCTGAGTCCTTGCAATTGCCGTCTATCCTTGGGGGTGTGACGGCTAAAGCCATCTGAATTACCTATTTTTATTATTGAATCCTTAAAGGAGTGCGGCACATGTCAAAAGGGCATTCGCTACAAGACCCTTACCTGAATACTTTACGTAAAGAGAAAGTTGGGGTTTCCATCTACCTGGTCAACGGTATCAAACTGCAAGGCACGATCGAGTCGTTCGACCAGTTCGTGATCCTGCTGAAAAACACCGTCAGCCAAATGGTTTACAAACACGCTATCTCGACAGTCGTGCCGGTTCGTCCAATTCGTCTGCCTAGCGCAACCGAATCCGAAGCAGGTGACGCTGAGCCAGGTAACGCCTGATAGGAGTCTCCTTTGTTCTTTGAGCGCCACGGTGGTGGTGAGCGAGTAATCCTCGTTCACTTGGATGGACAGGACCCTGAGGCGCGCGAAGATCCGCAGGAGTTTCAGGAACTGGCTAATTCGGCAGGCGCCGAGACCGTTGCGTTTTTTAACGTGCCGCGTCATCGGCCAACTGCCAAATTCCTGATCGGCAGCGGCAAGGTCGAGGAACTGCGCGACCTGGTCCATGCCGAAAAGGCCGATCTGGTGATTTTCAATCACATCCTCACGCCCAGTCAGGAACGTAACCTCGAACGTGTTTTCGAGTGTCGCGTGATCGACCGTACCGGTCTGATTCTCGATATTTTCGCTCAGCGCGCCCGTACCCATGAAGGCAAGCTCCAGGTCGAACTGGCCCAGCTTGACCACATGAGCACGCGGCTGGTTCGTGGCTGGACTCACCTTGAGCGTCAGGGTGGCGGTATCGGCATGCGCGGTCCGGGTGAAACCCAGCTTGAAACCGACCGTCGTCTGTTGCGGGTTCGCCTGCGGCAGATCAAGGGCCGGCTGGAAAAAGTGCGCAGCCAGCGCGAGCAGTCGCGGCGCGGCCGTTCGCGTGCGGATATTCCTACCGTGTCTCTGGTGGGCTATACCAACGCCGGTAAATCCACGCTCTTCAACAACGTGACGAAATCCGACGTGTACGCGGCTGATCAATTGTTCGCCACGCTGGACCCGACCTTGCGCCGTCTGGAACTGGACGACCTGGGGCCGATTGTCCTGGCCGACACGGTAGGTTTCATTCGTCACTTGCCACACAAGCTGGTCGAGGCTTTTCGGTCTACGCTCGAAGAGTCGAGTAACTCCGACCTTCTGTTGCACGTTATCGACGCGGCCGAGCCGGATCGCATGTTGCAGATCGAGCAGGTGATGGTGGTGTTGGGCGAGATTGGCGCCCAGGACTTGCCGATCCTCGAGGTCTATAACAAACTCGATTTGCTTGAAGGCGTTGAGCCGCAAATCCAGCGCGATGCCGATGGCAAACCGCAACGGGTATGGTTGTCGGCGCGTGATGGAAGTGGTCTGGAATTACTTGAACAAGCCATTTCCGAGTTGCTGGGCGGTGATTTGTTTGTGGGTACATTGCGCTTGCCGCAACAATTCGCTCGACTGCGTGCGCAGTTTTTCGAACTCGGTGCGGTGCAAAAAGAAGAGCACGACGAAGAAGGCATCAGCCTGCTGGCCGTTCGCTTGCCCCGGGTCGAGTTGAATCGACTGGTAAGCCGCGAAGGATTGCAGCCGATGGAATTCATCGAGCAACACACTTTGCAATAAAAGCCTGACAAAGCGGTTGTGCCGCAACGTCAGGCATTCTGTAGCATTGGTCGGCGCGCCGTGGGTGCGTCTTTGCTTTATCAGATGGAGAGCGCTATGGCTTGGAATGAGCCGGGTGGCAACTCGAATAATCAGGATCCTTGGGGTGGCAAGCGCCGCAATAACGGCGACCGCAAGGGGCCACCGGATCTCGACGAGGCCTTCCGAAAGCTGCAGGAAAGCCTGAACGGATTGTTCGGTGGTGGCAAGAAACGTGGTGATGACGGCGGTGGTTCGAGCAAGAGCGGCGGCGGTTTCGGCGGTCTGATCGGTATTGCCCTCGTTGTGCTGGCGGCTGTCTGGCTGTACAGCGCGGTTTACGTGGTGGACGAGCAGGAGCAAGCCGTAGTGCTGCGCTTCGGCAAATACTACGAAACCGTCGGCCCGGGTCTGAATATCTACTTCCCGCCGATCGATAAAAAGTACATGGAGAACGTCACGCGTGAGCGTGCCTACTCCAAGCAGGGCCAGATGCTGACCGAAGACGAGAACATCGTCGAAGTGCCGCTGACCGTGCAGTACAAGATCAGCAACCTGCAGGACTTCGTACTGAACGTCGACCAGCCGGAAATCAGCCTGCAGCACGCGACCGAAAGTGCGCTGCGTCATGTGGTGGGTTCCACCGCGATGGATCAGGTGCTGACCGAAGGTCGTGAACTGATGGCCAGCGAAATCAAGGAACGTCTCCAGCGTTTCCTCGATACCTATCGCACCGGTATCACCGTTACTCAGGTCAACGTACAGAGCGCCGCTGCACCGCGTGAAGTACAGGAAGCCTTTGACGACGTGATCCGCGCCCGTGAAGACGAGCAGCGTTCGCGTAACCAGGCAGAAACCTACGCCAACGGCGTGGTGCCGGAAGCTCGTGGTCAGGCCCAGCGTATCCTCGAGGATGCCAATGGTTACCGCGACGAAACGGTCTCGCGCGCCAAGGGTGAGGCGGATCGCTTCACCAAACTGGTTGCCGAGTATCGCAAGGCGCCTGAAGTCACCCGCCAGCGTCTGTACCTGGACACCATGCAGGAAGTCTTCAGTAACACCAGCAAGGTACTCGTGACCGGCAACAAGGACGGCCAGAGCAATCTGCTTTACCTGCCGTTGGACAAAATGATCCAGAACAGTTCGGGCAACGCACCGGTAACCGGTTCGGCCGCCGCCAGCAGCAACACGGACGTCACGCCGCATGTCACTGACGTGCCGCAGTCGCGTACAAGGGAGACCCGCTGATGAGCAATAAATCGCTGATCGCCCTGATCGTTGGCGTCGTTGTCGTACTGGTGGGCTGGAACTGCTTCTACATCGTGGCTCAGACCGAGCGTGCGGTGTTGCTGCAGTTCGGTCGTGTGGTTCAGGCCGATGTCCAGCCGGGTCTGCATGTGAAAGTGCCTTACGTCAACCAGGTGCGCAAGTTCGACGCCCGCCTGCTGACGCTGGATGCACCGACGCAGCGCTTCCTGACCCTGGAAAAGAAAGCCGTGATGGTCGATGCCTACGCCAAGTGGCGCGTGAAAGATGCCGAGCGCTTCTACACCGCGACTTCCGGCCTCAAGCAGATCGCCGACGAGCGTCTTTCCCGTCGACTGGAATCCGGTCTGCGTGACCAGTTCGGTAAGCGCACCCTGCACGAAGTCGTGTCGGGCGAGCGTGATGCGCTGATGGCTGACATCACCGCGTCGCTGAACAAGATGGCAGAGAAAGAGCTGGGTATCGAAGTCGTCGATGTCCGGGTCAAGGCCATCGATCTGCCGAAAGAAGTGAACCGCAGTGTGTTCGAGCGTATGAGCACCGAGCGTGAGCGTGAAGCTCGTGAGCACCGCGCCAAGGGTAACGAGCTGGCTGAAGGCATCCGTGCCGACGCCGATCGTCAACGCCGCGTGCTGCTGGCTGAAGCCTATCGTGAATCTGAAGAGGTTCGCGGTGATGGTGATGCCCAGGCCGCTGCGATCTACTCCAAGGCCTACGGTCAGGATCAGGAGTTCTACGGTTTCTACCGTAGCCTGCGCGCCTACCGTGAAAGCTTCGCGAACAAATCCGACGTCTTGGTCCTCGACCCAAGCAGTGACTTTTTCCGATACCTGGAAAAGTCCAAGCCTTGATACGGCGTTGACCTGAATCATTCCGCCCGGCGGCTAAAACCTCGGGCGGGGTGATCCTTTGGGAAAACGTGTGTATGATGCGGCAGCCGGGAAATTCCCGGCTTTTTTGCGTCTGCACGTTTGATTGCTGTTTTTACTGCAGAACATCGGGTTGAATGGCTCGACAGTTTTTCGAGGAAAGTGATGGGCGAAGCCGGTTAAAGGCCTTTCGCTGCGTCGTTCATGCGCGTGCGTTTTGAACGGGCCGGTCATTTTCTGCTTCACTCAAGGCTCGCCCTAGTGCTGGCCGCCCGGATCAAAGGGGAATGGCGTAATGGCAACGGTAGACCGCTGGCTGCTGCCAGATGGCATCGAAGAAGTACTGCCACCGGAAGCGGCGCGCATTGAAGTTGCGCGTCGTCAGGTGTTGGATCTGTTCCAGAGCTGGGGTTACGAGTTTGTCGTGACTCCCCATATCGAGTACCTGGAATCCCTGCTGACCGGTGCAGGCTCGGACCTCGATCTGCGTACCTTCAAGGTCATCGACCCGCAGTCGGGGCGGCAGATGGGTTTCCGTGCCGACATCACGCCGCAAGTGGCGCGCATCGATGCGCACACCCTGCGTCGCGAGGGCCCGAGCCGTCTGTGCTACGCCGGCAGCGTATTGCACGCCCAGCCGCGTGCATTGTCGTCGTCGCGCAGTCCGATCCAGTTGGGTGCCGAACTGTACGGCGATGCCAGTCCGAGCAGCGACGTTGAAGTGATCAGCCTGATGCTGGCCATGCTGCAACTGGCCGATGTGCCTGACGTGCACATGGATCTCGGTCACGTTGGTATCTACCGTGGTCTGGCGCGCGCCGCCGGTCTGTCCGGCGAAGTCGAGCAGCAGTTGTTCGATGCGTTGCAACGCAAGGCCATCGACGAGGTCATTACCTTGACCGAAGGCTTGCCTGCCGACCTGTCCGGCATGCTCCGTGCGCTGGTTGACTTGTGCGGCGGCCGTGAAGTGTTGAGCGCTGCCCGCGAGCGTCTGGCCAATGCGCCGGCGCCGGTGCTGGAAGCACTGGAAGATTTGCTGGCGATAGCCGAGCGCCTGTCGGCTCGCTTCCCGGAGCTGCCGCTGTACTTTGATCTGGGCGAGTTGCGCGGTTATCACTACCACACCGGTGTGGTGTTCGCGGTGTTCGTACCGGGCGTTGGTCAGTCCATCGCTCAGGGCGGCCGTTACGACGACATCGGCGCCGACTTCGGTCGCGCGCGTCCGGCGACTGGCTTTTCCACCGATTTGAAAACCCTGGTGACCCTGGGGCGTGCTGAGATCGAGTTACCGTCTGGCGGTATCTGGATGCCTGACAGTACGGATGCAGCACTCTGGCAGCACGTTTGTCAGTTGCGCAGTGAGGGTCAGCGTGTCGTTCAGGCATTGCCTGGGCAACCTTTGGCCGCCGCCCGTGATGCGGACTGCGACCGGCAATTGATTCAGCAGAACGGGCTTTGGCAAGTATCGCCACTGGCTTCTTGAGTTTTCCTGCCGGCCATCGCCGGCACCAAGTTTGCGCGAATGAGGACAAGTGTTATGGGTAAGAATGTCGTAGTCCTGGGCACCCAATGGGGTGATGAGGGCAAAGGCAAGATCGTTGATCTGCTGACCGAACATGCTGCCGCCGTAGTGCGCTACCAAGGTGGCCACAACGCTGGTCACACCTTGGTGATCGACGGCGAAAAAACTGTCTTGCACCTGATTCCGTCGGGCGTGCTGCGCGAAGGCGTGCAGTGCCTGATCGGCAACGGCGTGGTGGTTGCACCTGACGCCCTGCTGCGCGAGATCACCAAGCTGGAAGAGAAAGGCGTACCGGTGCGCGAGCGCTTGCGTATCAGCCCGTCCTGCCCGCTGATCCTGTCCTTCCACGTAGCGCTGGACCAGGCTCGTGAAAAGGCCCGTGGCGAGCTGAAGATCGGTACTACCGGTCGCGGCATTGGCCCGGCTTATGAAGACAAGGTTGCACGTCGTGGCCTGCGTGTGGGCGACCTGCTCAACATGCCGCGCTTTGAAGACAAGCTGCGTGAACTGGTGGATTACCACAACTTCATGCTGGTTGGTTACTACAAAGAGCCTGCCATCGAGTTCGAAAAAACCCTGGCCGAGTGCAAGGAATACGCAGAACTGCTCAAGCCGCTGATGCTGGACGTGACGGCCGAGCTGCACGACCTGCGCCGCGCCGGCAAAGACATCATGTTCGAAGGCGCCCAAGGTTCGTTGCTCGACATCGACCACGGTACCTATCCGTACGTGACCAGCTCCAACACCACCGCGGGTGGCGTGGCGACCGGTTCGGGCGTTGGCCCGATGTTCCTGGACTACATCCTGGGCATCACCAAGGCTTACACCACTCGCGTAGGTTCGGGCCCGTTCCCGACTGAGCTGTTTGATGAAGTGGGTGCGCACCTGGCCAAACAAGGTCACGAGTTCGGCGCTACCACCGGCCGTGCCCGTCGTTGCGGCTGGTTCGACGCCGTTATCCTGCGTCGCGCTATCGATGTGAACAGCATTTCGGGCATCTGCCTGACCAAGCTGGACGTACTCGACGGCCTGCAAACGATCAATATCTGCATCGGCTACAAAGATGCCGAAGGCAAAGACGTTGCCCCGACAGACGCTGACAGCTACGTGGGCCTTCAGCCTGTGTACGAAGAAGTGCCGGGCTGGACCGAATCGACCGTGGGTGCCAAAACCCTGGAAGAGCTGCCAGCTAACGCTCGTGCCTACATCAAGCGCGTTGAAGAGTTGATCGGCGCGCCGATCGACATTATTTCGACGGGCCCGGATCGCAACGAAACCATCGTTCTGCGTCATCCGTTTGCTTGATAAGTCGTTGATGTAAATAACAAAGGCCCCTTAATCGGGGCCTTTGTCGTTTATGTCTGTAGGACGGCATGACCTTTGCTGTGAATCTTCCTACAAGAGTGCCATCAATTTAATGGCGTCAGAAGTAGAGGGATTCATAGTGTCAGCCGTTCTCTCACTGTTACAAAGCCGTCTGTTGCGGCCCGTGTTCGTTACCCTTGGTATCGCCCTTTTGGTGCAGGTGTTGGTGGCCGTTGCCCTGACGCGGAGCACGGTCACGGCACTGGAAGCGGATCTGGCGGTGCGCCTCGGTGCCGACAGCCAGAAACTCTCCGGGGAACTGGAGCAGGCCGGGCGTGAAGTCACGTCGAGTCTCGACGCCTTGTCCGCCAGTACCCGACAGCGTCTTACCGCCGGTTTGTCTTCTCGCCTGAAGGACGAACAAACGCAATTGCGTGCGACGCTGGAAAAGGATTTGAAGGATTCGGCCAATGACATGGCCCAATTGCTGGCTTCGGTCGCACCCCGCGCCATGTGGGACAGTGACGTGCCGACCCTGTCCGAGTTTGCCCGACGCGCTCAGCGCAATCCCAATGTGCTGTTCGTGGTCTACGACGACGCTACGGGCCAGCATTTGACCCGTTACCTCAATCGAGAAAACCCGATCAACAAGGCCTTGCTGGAGAAGGGGCAGGGCGAACGTGCACTGGATAAAGTGCTGGATGCGGCGAAGAACGATCCTTCGGTTTATTACCTTGAAGCGTCGATCAGCCCTAATGGCGTTGAAATCGGCAAGGTGCTGATGGGCGTTTCCACGGCCTCGGTAGAGACCGATCTGGCTGCGCTCGACAAGCGCTTCCTGGCATTGATCGCTAGCAGCGACCAATTGGTCGGCGACAGCCTCAAAGGTGCCGCAGCCGATAGCGCCACTGCGATGCGCGCGCGTCTGCAATCGGCACAATCCACCGCTACCGAGATGAAAGCCAATACAGCCAGCACAGTGCAGGACGCTGCCGCGACCTTGCGTTGGCGCATCGGTATGGGCCTCGCGCTAGTCGGCTGCGGCGTGCTGTTGCTGCTGGCTGTGGTGCTTGGCCATCGCGTGGTCAACCGCTTGAAGATGCTCAATGCAGCGATGGACGACCTTGCAGCGGGCAAGGGTGACCTGACCAAACGTGTACAGATCAACAGCAAGGACGAGATCGGTGACATGGCTGCAGCGGTCAACCGCTTTGTCGACAAGTTGCAGCCGATCGTGCGTGAGGCGGGTGATGTGGCCCAGCGCACCGGCGTGGAAATCGGCGCGATGACCCTGCGCAATGCCGGTGCCGATGCGGCCGCCGGGATGCAGCGGGACGAAGTCGCGGAAAGTCTGCGGGCGCTTTCGCAAATGGCGGACGAGGCCCAATCGGAAAGCCACGCGATGCAGGCAGCGTTGAGGCAGGTGGTTGATATTCGTCAGGCCACTGATGAGAACACCCGCACGTCGGCCAAGGTCGGCAGTCTGATTGAGGCGCTGGCGGGGCAGGTCGACACGGGGGCGAAAGTCATCGAGCGGCTCGCGCAGCAGAGTGAACAGATTGAAGTGGTGCTGACGGTCATTCACGGTATCGCCGAGCAGACCAACCTGTTGGCATTGAACGCTGCGATCGAAGCGGCACGGGCAGGCGAAACCGGGCGGGGGTTCGCTGTTGTGGCAGACGAAGTTCGGGCGCTGGCGAGCAAGACACAAAGCTCTACCGGCGACATCCAGGCGCACATCGTCGCGTTGCAGCAAGGCGCGCGTGAGGCGGTGGAAGCGATCGGGCAGGCCGGACGTCAGGCCAGTGAAGGTTTACTGGTGCTGCGCGACAGTGCGCGGTTGCAACAGTCGGTACAGGCTTCGGTCGAGCAGGTGCATGCAGCGATTGGTCTGGCAACGCAGGCGGCAGCGCATCAGGCTGCGGGTGCGCAAGCGGTGCGTGGGCGCGTCGAAACGATCCACGTGCAGGCCGAGAAAGCGGCCCAGGCTGTGGTGGAAACCACGGCCAGTGGCAAGGTGCTGGATGGCTTGGCTGCGCAGCTTAAGGCGAGCCTGGGACAATTCCGGGCCTGAAGATCAGAAGATCGCAGCCTGCGGTGGCTCCTACAGGGAAACGCAAAATCCCATGCAGGAGCCGTCGCAGGCTGCGATCTTTTTGCTTTTTCAGCGGTTCAGATACATCCGGGTAGTCAGCAAATAAACCGGCAATCCCGAGACCAATATCAACAGCGCCGCATAAGGTGCCGCCGCTGCAAACTCGACATTCGCGGTATGCGCCCAGACTTCGGTCGCCAACGTGTTGAGTCCGGTCGGACTCAACAGCAAGGTCGCCGTCAGCTCTTTCATCGCATCCAGAAAAACCAACGCAAACGCTGCGCCCAATGCCGGGAAAATGATCGGCAGCGTCACCCGGCAAAATGCCGTGAACGACGATGCGCCCAGCGTGCGCGCCGCTTCTTCCAATTGCGGTGCAGCCTTGTTCAGCGCGGTGCGAATCGGTGCCTGAGCCAGGGGCAGAAACAGCAGCGCATAAGCGATCAGCAGCAAACCAGATGTCTGGTACAGCGCCGGCACGTAATGCAGGGCGAAATACACCAGCGTCAGTGCGATCACCAGACCTGGCAGTGCATGCAGCAGATAGGGCAGGCGCTCGGCCCAGATCGCCAGTTGACCTTTGTAACGCACCACCAGCAGGCCGACCGGCACCGCCAGCAGCAGGCACAGCGCTGCGCCACCCAGTGACAATGCCAGCGACGACAACAGCGCTTCGGTAATTGCCGCGACCGGGAATGCCGCCGATGACCCGACGGCCAGCCAATACGCCAGCATGCCCAGCGGAATCCCGCTGCCGATAATCGCCAGCGTCAGGCAATACACCTGACCGACAGCGGCCCAGGGTCCCAGCCTGACTTGCTCGGCCTGACGCGCCGCGCCCTGGCCGGTGCGTACGTGTCGGCCCTTGCCGCGTACGCGCAGTTCCAGCCACAACAGCACCAGGCACAGCGCTAGCAATACCGCAGAAAGCATCGCCGCATTAGCGTTGCTGAACTCCAGTTCGAACTGCTGATAGATTGCTGTGGTGAAGGTTTGCAGGCCGATGATCGACAGCGCGCCGAATTCCACCAGCATGTGCAAGGCAATCAACAGCGAGCCGGCCAGCAGCGATGGCCAGAGCAGGGGGAGGGTGACGCGAAAAAACACCCCCCAACGGTTCTGGCCCAGGGTGCGGGCGGATTCTTCAAGGGATGGATCGAGATTGCGCAGGGTTGCGGCAACAGGCAGGAAGATCAACGGGTATTTCGACAGGCTCATCACCAGAATCGCACCGCCAAGGCCTTCGAACTGTGCGCTCAACGACACCCAGGTGAAGCTGCTGACAAATGCCGGCACCGCGAACGGCAGGCATAAAATCACGCCCCATAGACGTCGTCCCGGCAAATTGCTGCGTTCCAGCAGCCAGGCCAGCGACAGACCGATCACGCCGCAGGTGACGGTCACACCGACCATCAATGCCAGGGTGTTGCGCAGCAGGCCAAACACGTAAGGGCGCCACAACAAGTGCAGCGCTTCGGCCCAGCCGGCCTGCCAGGTTTTCAGCCCGACATACGCCAGCGGCAGCAGGCTCATCACCACCAGCAACAACACAGGTAGCAACAGCCAGATCGACGGCCGCTTGCGTCGTGGCACGTAACCCCCGCGCATGGCGGGGGTGGCTAACGATGCAGTCATCAGTTCAAGCCAACTTCGCGTTCCAGATCCAGCGCTTCTTCAGCATTGCCCAGGTCGGCCGGGGTGACGTTCGGCGCTTCCAGTTCGCTGAACGGCTTGAGGCCGCGATCAGATTCCATTCCTTTATGCAGCGGGTATTCGGCGGTGGTCTGAGTGATCACCCGCTGACCTTCTTCGCTGGCCATATAGGCGAGGAATTGGTGGGCTTCTTTTGGATGCTTGCTGGATTTCAGCACGGCGGCACTGGAGACGGTGATCAAGCCGCCGACGTCGCCGCCGGTGAAGTAGTGCAGTTTCGAATCCAGTTTGCCTTTCTCGCGTTGCAGGGCGAACCAGTAGTAGTTGTTCACCAGCACGGTGGCGACTTCGCCGTTTTCCACCGCTTTGAGCGCGACCATGTTGTTGCTGTAGGTCTTGCCGAATGCGCGCAGACCGGTCAGCCATTCTTCGGCGGCGTCGCGACCGTGCATCTTGATAATGGCCACGGCCTGTTCCTGGAACGCGCCGCTGGTTGGCACGAAGCCGACCTTGCCTTGCCATTGCGGATCGGAGAACTCCATCACCGATTTCGGCAGGTCTTTCTCATCAATCAGTTTCGGGTTGTAGGCAACCACACGGACCCGGGCCGTCACGCCGATCCAGGTGCCGTTACTCGCGACGTATTTTTCCGGCAGCACGGCCAGCGTGGCGTCATCGGCCTTGGCCAGCAGGCCTTGTTCGCCAAGTTTGTTCAGTGGCGGGGATTCTTCGGTGTAGATCACGTCGGCAGGGGAGCGATCGCCTTCTTCGACGATCTGGCTGGCAAGCTGATTGCTGCTGCCCTTGCGGACATTGACGTGTATGCCGGTCTTGGCTTCGAAGGCTTTGGCGATCGCATCGCCGACTTCCTTGTGCTGGCCATTGTAGAGAGTCAGGGAAACCGCATCGGCAGCCTGGGTGAGGGGAGTGGCGAGTGCCAGGCCGAGAAGGGTGAAGGTCAAGCCTCGGCGCAGGGTATTTCGAAACGTCATTCTCAGGGTTCCTCACTGTCGCATTGCAAAATCTTGCAACAATGATAAACGATATTGTTTCTCAAGTGCGCCTTGCGGGGCTGGACGGGGTCTGATACTGCAGTTGTTGCTCGTTCTGTAGGAGCTGCCGAAGGCTGCGATCTTTTGATCTTGTTTTAAAAGCAACATCAAAAGATCGCAGCCTTCGGCAGCTCCTACAGGGGGCAATCGAATTTTGAGTAGGTCGCTTGGATTTCAGAAAGACAGAAACGCAAAAGCCCGCTTTCGCGGGTTTTTGAGAAATCCAGGGTCGTAACCTTGAATTTGAATTGGTGCCCAGAAGAAGACTCGAACTTCCACGACCTTGCGGTCACCAGCACCTGAAGCTGGCGTGTCTACCAATTTCACCATCTGGGCAATCATCGCAAGCGTTGCCGCTGTTGATGTGGCGCACTATACGGAGCGCTTTTTGATCTGTAAACCCCTGATTTAATTTTAATAAATCGGTTTTAACAAATCCTTTCCTTAGAATGCAAAAAACCCGCTTTCGCGGGTTTTTGTGTGAGTCTTGAAACTGATCTAGTCTCAAACTCGAAATTGGTGCCCAGAAGAAGACTCGAACTTCCACGACCTTGCGGTCACCAGCACCTGAAGCTGGCGTGTCTACCAATTTCACCATCTGGGCAGTATCGGCAGCGCTTGTGCGTCGTCGATGGCGCGCACTATACGGAGCGTCTTTTTAACTGTAAACCCCTGCTGCCAAATATTTTGATTTTTTTTACCAGCGGTGTTCAAAACCGCTTTAAAACGGCGATACAGTGCTTTAGATGGGCCTTTATAGTCTGAAATTTCCCGTTTGATGGCGCCTATGCCAAACTAACCCGTATATAGACAAGGTGAAAACTCTCTAATGGCCGATTGGCAGTCCCTCGATCCCGAGGCCGCTCGTGAAGCGGAAAAATATGAAAACCCTATTCCAAGCCGCGAACTGATCCTTCAGCACCTTGCTGATCGAGGTTCGCCAGCTGCCCGCGAGCAACTGGTCGAAGAGTTTGGTCTGACCACAGAAGACCAGATCGAAGCCCTGCGTCGCCGTCTGCGCGCAATGGAGCGCGACGCTCAACTGATTTACACCCGTCGTGGCACTTATGCGCCGGTGGATAAACTCGACCTGATCTTGGGCCGCATCAGCGGGCACCGGGACGGTTTCGGCTTCCTGGTGCCGGACGACGGCAGCGACGACCTGTTCATGAGCCCGGCGCAAATGCGTCTGGTGTTCGACGGTGACCGTGCGCTGGCCCGTGTCTCCGGCCTCGACCGTCGTGGTCGCCGCGAAGGCATGATCGTCGAAGTGGTCTCGCGTGCTCACGAAACCATCGTCGGCCGCTACTTCGAAGAGGGCGGTATTGGTTTCGTCGTTGCGGACAATCCGAAGATCCAGCAGGAAGTGCTGGTCACGCCGGGCCGTAACGCCAACGCCCAAATCGGTCAGTTTGTCGAAGTGAAGATCACTCACTGGCCGACACCACGCTTCCAGCCGCAAGGCGATGTGGTTGAAGTCGTGGGCAACTACATGGCGCCGGGCATGGAAATCGATGTCGCCCTGCGCGCCTACGATATCCCGCACGTCTGGCCTGAAGCGGTCTTGAAAGAAGCCGCCAAGCTCAAGCCTGAAGTCGAAGAAAAAGACAAGGAGAAGCGCATCGACCTGCGCCATCTGCCGTTCGTGACCATCGACGGTGAAGATGCTCGCGACTTCGATGACGCGGTCTACTGCGAAGCCAAACCTGGCAAGTTGCGCCTGTTCTCCGGCGGTTGGAAGTTGTACGTGGCCATTGCCGACGTCTCCAGCTACGTGAAGATCGGTTCGGCGCTGGACAATGAATCTCAGGTTCGCGGCAACTCGGTGTACTTCCCCGAGCGTGTCGTGCCGATGCTGCCTGAGCAACTGTCCAACGGCCTGTGCTCGCTGAATCCGCACGTCGATCGCCTGGCCATGGTTTGCGAGATGACAATCTCCAAATCCGGCGAGATGACCGACTACTGCTTCTACGAAGCGGTGATTCACTCCCACGCTCGCCTGACCTACAACAAGGTCAGTGCAATGCTGGAAACGCCGAAACTTACCGAGGCGCGTCAGCTGCGCGGCGAGTACAACGACGTTCTGCCGCACCTCAAGCAGCTTTATGCGCTGTACAAGGTTTTGCTGGCCGCTCGTCACGTACGTGGCGCCATCGATTTCGAAACGCAGGAAACCCGGATCATCTTCGGGACCGAGCGCAAGATTGCCGAGATCCGTCCAACCGTTCGCAACGATGCGCACAAGCTGATCGAGGAATGCATGCTGGCGGCCAACGTGGCCACCGCTGAATTCCTGAAGAAGCACGAAATACCTGCGTTGTATCGCGTTCACAACGGCCCGCCGCCGGAGCGTCTGGAAAAACTGCGCGCGTTCCTCGGTGAGCTTGGTCTGTCCCTGCACAAAGGCAAGGAAGGCCCGTCGCCGAAGGATTACCAGGCACTGCTGGCCAGCATCAAGGACCGTCCGGATTTCCATCTGATCCAGACCGTGATGCTGCGTTCGCTGAGCCAGGCGGTGTACAGCGCTGACAACCAGGGCCACTTCGGTCTGAATTACGAAGCTTATACCCACTTCACTTCGCCGATCCGTCGTTACCCGGACTTGCTCACGCACCGCGCCATCCGCAGCGTGATCCATTCGAAACAGGACACCCCGCACGTTCGTCGTGCCGGTGCGATGACCATTCCGAAGGCGCGTATTTATCCGTACGACGAGGCAGCGCTGGAGCAGCTCGGCGAGCAATGCTCGATGAGCGAGCGCCGTGCCGACGAAGCCACTCGTGACGTAGTGAACTGGCTCAAGTGCGAGTTCATGAAGGATCGCGTGGGCGAATCGTTCCCGGGCGTGATCACTGCCGTGACCGGTTTTGGTTTGTTCGTCGAGCTGACCGATATCTATGTCGAAGGTCTGGTCCATGTCACCGCGCTGCCGGGCGACTACTACCACTTCGACCCTGTGCATCACCGCCTGGCGGGCGAGCGCACCGGTCGCAGCTTCCGTCTTGGCGACACCGTTGAGGTGCGCGTCATGCGTGTCGATCTCGACGAGCGCAAGATCGACTTCGAGATGGCCGAAAAAACCATCAGCGCACCGATTGGTCGCAAGAAGCGTGGCGCGGAAACTGCTGCACCCGCTGCCAAAGCCGCGGCAGAACCGGCTCCAGCGAAAACCGCTGGCCGCCGTCCTGCCAAGGAAAAGGTCAGTGACGCCTATCGCCCAAGCGATGCCGTGGCGAAAAACGCCGAGCTGCGCAAAAGCCGTGAACTGAAGCAGGCTTTGCTCGCCGATGCGAAAAACGGTGGTAAAGCGGCGTCCGGGGGAAAGACCGGGCGGTCGGCGCCTGAAAATGCGACCGGCGGCAAGCCAGCCAAACCGAGCAAACACCGTAAAGGCCCGCCGAAAGCGGGTTCGGCTCCAGCCAAAAGTGGCGGGGCACGTAAACCGAAGGCGAAGTCATGAGTCAGTTGGAAAAAATCTACGGCGTTCACGCGGTAGAAGCGTTGCTGCGTCACCACCCCAAGCGCGTCAAACAGATCTGGCTGGCTGAAAGCCGCAACGATCCGCGCGTGCAGACCTTGATCGAACTGGCTAACGAGAATCGTGTCCAGGTGGGTCAGGCCGAGCGTCGCGAGATGGACGCCTGGGTTGAAGGCGTGCACCAGGGCGTGGTTGCGGACGTCAGTCCGAGCCAGGTCTGGGGCGAGGCAATGCTCGACGAATTGCTCGATCGCACCGACGGTGCGCCATTGTTGCTGGTGCTCGATGGCGTGACCGATCCGCACAACCTCGGCGCCTGCCTGCGTTCGGCAGATGCTGCCGGTGCGTTGGCAGTCATCGTGCCAAAAGACAAGTCAGCCACCCTGACACCAGTCGTGCGTAAAGTGGCCTGCGGCGCGGCGGAGGTGATTCCGCTCGTTGCAGTGACCAACCTGGCGCGCACTCTGGAAAAGCTCCAGCAGCGCGGTCTGTGGGTTGTCGGCACGGCGGGCGAGGCCGAGGTCAGTATCTATGACCAGGACCTGACCGGCCCGACCATCCTGATCATGGGTGCTGAAGGCAAGGGCATGCGTCGTCTGACCCGTGAGCATTGCGACTATCTGGTGAACCTGCCGATGGCTGGTAGCGTCAGCAGTCTCAACGTTTCGGTGGCAACCGGTGTGTGCCTGTTCGAGGCGCAGCGTCAGCGCGGTGCCAAGGCCAAGGCTTCCGCGAAGAAATCCTGAGTCGTACACGACTCAAATGTGGGAGCGAGCCTGCTCGCGAAAGGGGAGTGTCAGTCGACGTAAATGTTGCCTGACAGACCGCATTCGCGAGCAGGCTCGCTCCCACAGTGTTTTGTGGTGTGGCATGAATCGGTGATTGTTCAAATAATCACCAATTGCCTTGCACCTCTTCAGTCCCTTCTCTACAATTGCGCCCCTTGCTGTGACGGCAGGCACGCATGTGCCCCGCGCCAGCAAGTCCATAAGTGTCATTCACTCCTTGTCTGACCGTTTTTGAGCGGCAGGCTACAACCCGTAAGGAGCATTCATGCGTCATTACGAAATCATCTTTTTGGTCCACCCCGATCAAAGCGAGCAAGTCGGCGGCATGGTAGAGCGTTACACCAAGCTGATCGAAGAAGACGGCGGCAAAATCCACCGTCTGGAAGATTGGGGCCGTCGTCAACTGGCCTACGCAATCAACAATGTTCACAAGGCTCACTACGTGATGCTGAACGTTGAGTGCACTGGCAAGGCCCTGGCCGAGCTGGAAGACAACTTCCGCTACAACGATGCAGTGATCCGTAACCTGGTCATCCGTCGCGAAGAAGCCGTTACCGGCCAATCCGAGATGCTCAAGGCTGAAGAAAACCGCAGTGAGCGCCGTGAGCGTCGCGACCGTCCTGAGCACGAAGGCGCTGATAGCGCTGATAGTGATGACAGCGACAACAGCGATAACGCTGACGAGTAATCCACGGACCTTTTAAGGAGCCTATCAAATGGCACGTTTCTTCCGTCGTCGTAAATTCTGCCGCTTCACTGCTGAAGAAGTGAAAGAGATCGATTACAAAGATCTCAACACTCTGAAAGCCTACGTATCCGAGACCGGCAAAATCGTTCCAAGCCGCATCACCGGTACCAAAGCTCGTTATCAGCGTCAGCTGGCCACCGCTATCAAGCGCGCCCGCTTCCTGGCCCTGCTGGCCTACACCGACAGCCACGGCCGCTGAGACCGGGCAGTCGACAAGTAGCAAAGGATTGAATGCATGCGTGCCATAGCTGAGTTCATTATGCGAGGCCGTATGCAGGCCACTCTCGTAGTGGCCGGATGTGCAACATTGCCGTTGTTGTATTGGTTGGGTGCTGCCGCCGGGAGCCTTGTGCTTCTGCGGCGCGGATTGAAAGACGCTCTTGGCGTTCTTTCACTGGGGCTGCTGCCAGCGTTGATCTGGTGGTTGTATGCCGATGACCCACGGGCACTTCTGGTGCTTTTGGGGTCTTCGGGGCTTGCGTTGGTTTTGCGCGCAAGTGAGTCCTGGGTTCGTACGCTGCTGGTCAGCGTAGCCGTTGGAGTGGTGTTTTCAGTGGTGCTCGGGGCGGCGTTTGCGGCCCAGATCGAGATGCTCGCGCAGGCCCTTATAAAGGTCATGCCAGCGCTTCTCGGTGAGACCTACAAGCAATTGTCGGTTGATGAGCAAGCGCGTTTCGCGTCCCTGATTGCGCCAGTCCTGACCGGACTGATTGCGGCTTTGTTGCAGATCGTCAGCGTGCTGAGCCTGATTGTCGGGCGTCATTGGCAGGCGTTGTTGTACAACCCGGGTGGTTTTGGTCGCGAGTTTCGCGCCATCCGGATCCCGCTGGGGCCGGCGATGTTACTGCTGGCGTTGATGCTTCTGGGCCCGAATCTCGGTGCACAGATGGCCATGTTGACGCCGTTGTGCAGTGTACCGCTGGTGTTCGCCGGACTTGCCTTGATTCATGGGCTGGTCGGGCAGAAGCGACTGGCCGGTTTCTGGCTGGTGGGGTTGTACGTCACGCTGTTGCTGTTCATGCAGCTGATCTATCCGTTGCTAGTGGTCTTGGCCATTGTCGACAGCCTGATTGATTTTCGCGGTCGTCACGTGTCGAAAGACACCGACAGCGCGAACGGTGAAGGTTAAAAGTTAGAGGTTTTTCACATGCAACTGATCCTTCTGGAAAAAGTCACCAACCTGGGCAACCTGGGTGACAAAGTAAACGTTAAGGCCGGTTACGGCCGTAACTACCTGCTGCCTTACGGCAAGGCTACCGCAGCGACCCCAGCGAACATCGCTGCGTTCGAAGAGCGTCGTGCCGAGCTGGAAAAAGCTGCCGCAGACCGTAAAGCATCGGCTGAAAGCCGTGCTGCCCAACTGGCCGAGCTGGAAGTGACCATCACTGCCACCGCTGGCGACGAAGGCAAGCTGTTCGGTTCGATCGGTACTCACGACATCGCTGACGCACTGACCGCTTCCGGCGTTGAAGTGCAGAAGAGCGAAGTTCGTCTGCCGAACGGCACCATCCGCAACGTAGGCGAATTCGACGTAGCCGTGCACCTGCACGCCGAAGTTGAAGCCACCGTACGCGTTGTAGTGGTAGCAGCTTAAGCAACACCTGATCGGCTGGCGGCTTGTACGTCAGACGGTTAACATCGGGCACGATCCTGTTTACAGGTCGTGCCCTTTGTCTTTCTGCATTCCCTGTTTTTACTAAACAACTCAAGTGGCCATGAACGATATCTCCGCTCCCGAGCAATACGATCTGCAAACCGCTGCCCTGAAGGTGCCGCCGCATTCCATCGAAGCCGAACAGGCTGTTCTCGGTGGTCTGATGCTGGACAACAACGCCTGGGAACGCGTGCTCGATCAAGTCTCCGACGGCGATTTCTATCGACATGACCACCGCCTGATATTCCGTGCGATCGCCAAACTGGCCGATCAGAACTCCCCGATTGACGTCGTGACCCTTGCCGAACAACTGGACAAGGAAGGTCAGACGTCTCAGGTTGGCGGTCTCGGTTACCTGGGCGAACTGGCGAAAAACACGCCGTCCGTCGCCAACATCAAGGCCTATGCGCAGATCGTTCGTCAGCGCGCGACGTTGCGCCAACTGATCGGCATCAGCACCGAGATCGCCGACAGTGCCTTCAACCCCGAAGGCCGCACTGCCGAGGAAATTCTCGACGAAGCCGAGCGCCAGATCTTCGCAATTGCCGAGGCCCGGCCTAAAACCGGCGGCCCGGTGGGTGTGAACGAGTTGCTGACCAAGGCCATCGACCGAATCGACACGCTGTTCAACACCGACAACGCCATTACCGGCCTGTCGACCGGTTACACCGACCTCGATGAGAAGACCAGCGGCCTGCAGCCGGCTGACTTGATCATCGTTGCTGGTCGTCCGTCGATGGGTAAAACCACCTTCGCGATGAACCTGGTGGAAAACGCCGTACTGCGCAGCGACAAGGCCGTTCTGGTGTACTCCCTCGAGATGCCAGGCGAATCGCTGATCATGCGTATGCTCTCGTCCCTCGGCCGGATCGATCAGACCAAGGTGCGTTCCGGTCAGTTGGAAGATGATGACTGGCCGCGCCTGACCTCGGCGGTCAACCTGCTCAATGATCGCAAGCTGTTCATCGATGACACCGCCGGCATCAGCCCGTCAGAGATGCGTGCCCGCACCCGGCGGCTGGCACGTGAACACGGTGACATCGGCCTGATCATGATCGACTACCTGCAACTCATGCAGATTCCAGGTTCCGGGGGCGACAACCGGACCAACGAGATTTCCGAAATCTCGCGTTCCTTGAAAGCCCTGGCCAAGGAATTCAATTGCCCGGTGGTCGCACTGTCCCAGCTCAACCGCTCCCTGGAGCAACGGCCGAACAAACGCCCGATCAACTCCGACCTCCGGGAATCCGGAGCGATCGAGCAGGATGCTGACGTCATCATGTTCGTTTACCGGGACGAGGTGTATCACCCGGAGACCGAGCACAAAGGCATCGCCGAAATCATCATCGGCAAACAGCGTAACGGCCCGATCGGCTTTATCCGGCTGGCGTTTATCGGTAAATACACGCGCTTCGAAAACCTCGCACCAGGCAGCTACAACTTCGACGACGACGAATAAAGGCTGGCCGTAATCGCGCTCGGCCAGCCTCGTGGCGCAATGGCGTCAGACCGTTGTGCCTGCCGCCTCCTCAACGGTGCTGCCGGTTGGATACCCGGCCAGCTCCTGGCGGGTCAGGGTTTCGATCAGCGCGCTTTCCGCAACGATCCATGACGCCTGCAGTGAATTGGACTGCGTCTGGTAATCATCCGGCGCCAGTTCGTTGGCCGCATGCAAATCGTCGAGCGCTGCCTGGCGATCCTGAAACGGTTGCCGCTGCGTTTCAAAATCCACCTGGTACTTGTTGGTGATGAATTTCTGCCAGAACTCCCTGGCCACCAGCGCCTGGAACTCTTGCGCGGAGTTGTCCAGCGCCAGCACGCTCTGGTTAGCCGCGTTCACCTGCTCATCTGAAACATTGACCAGGCGACCGAAGCCCATGCGCTCAGGTTGCCCGGGCAGTAGCAGGCGGTCGCGCAGGGCGTGGCGATAGAACAGTCTGATTTCCACCTCTTCCGGTATCTGCGGCGCGGGCAACCGGCGCGCCTCTTCAGGCGTCCTGGACTCGGCGATTGCGGCCTCGCGTTGGGCAATATCGGCTGCCGCGAGGGTGTCGACCTCGTGTAGCCGGAACAGGGCTCTGGACAGTTGGAACAGCGCCGGCCCCTGTTCCCTGTCGCCCGCCTGGGCGAGTGCGTGATGCATCATGACTCTGGTTTCGAGGTTGGCGAAGGTGAATGCCGCACGATCACAGCAGGTGGCTTCTCCCGCCCGATCGAACACTTCCCGGCGCAAGTTTTCGGATCGCTCGCTGTTTTCGCTGATGCTGTCGATCAGTTTCCACACCCGCTGCTGCAGGTCGGCGCGGCCGGCATTCTCTGGCAACAGCAGGCGGTCAAGGGTATCGAACAAGCCGCCCGAACCTTGCTGAGCCTCCAGGGCCTGCCATTGAATCCTTCTGGCCTGCACGGCATCGGCGGCCATCCCCTTGGTCCAGCGTGCCATTGGATCGGCAGCGGTCGTATGGATGGCCGCAGGAACATGACCTCGTGCCGTGTCGACCAGATTATTCGGCCCCGAAAGCGGTGTCTCGGCCTGAAGCAATCGTTCGTTGTACTGATTGATGCGCGCTAGCGTGGCATCGGACAGGAAATTGTTGCGTACGTTGGTGACATTGTTGATGCGCACGGTATGCGGGAGGCGCTCGTTCGTTGGCGCGATGACGGCATCGGGGATGTCGACGATGCGGTTGTTGCTCAGGTTGAACGTGTCCAGTAGTGGCTGATCGACAATGCCGGCGGGGAATGTATCGATGCCGGTATTGGCCAGGTCGAGATGGCGCATGTCGGTGATGCGGCTGAAGTCCGGGCAGATGCCCAGCCGCGGATTGTCCTGCAGATTCAGCGCTCTTAGTGTCGTGCGCTCGGACAGTACGCGGGCAGTCTCGGCGGTCAGGGACAGTTGATTGTTATCCAGCGACAATCGCGTCAGCCCGTGCATTTCTCCAATGGCCGGCGGCAGTTCGCGCAGTTGATTGCGCGACAGATACAGCCAGCGCACATGGCGAAAGCGCGTCAGAAAACCTTCCGGGGAAGCCCTTAGATCCATATTGTTCAGTTTGAGCGAGCCGACGTGGCTGAAGTCGACGTCGATGTCCGGCAGGCTGGGCAGCCTCAGGCCGCTCAGGTCCAGTTCGAGCCCGATGGGTGTGCGGTCGAAGGCGAGTTTTTGCGGCGTCTCCTGGCGCCAGCAACTGATAATCCGCTCGCTGGCCTCAAGACGGTCGCGCCGCGAGTTGGCGTTGGCTGCCAACTGATTGGCCGGAATGTATCCCATGAGGTTGCCTGCTCCGGAATAAACCCAATCGTCGAGCTGACGTTTCAGGCCGCTGAAGTCCTGTTCAAGGCCAGTGAGCCGGGCGGACGCGGCATCTTCTTCCAGACTCCACAGGTATTCCCTGCACTGTTTGATGTTTTTGCGCGGATACAATCGGCGATACCGTTGTGCCTGGGAATTTTCACTGTCAAAAATGAAGTCATCGGGGCCAGAGGTCAGCAGTTCGGGGTTCACTTCGTTCACCCGCCGCCAGTAGTCGTCGAACCTGCGCCAGTAGTTGGACGGGAAGTCGTTGCCATCGAGCGCGGTGACGCTGTTGATCCGGGCAATGGTCAGCAATTGTTCAGGCGCGGGGTCGAGGAACTGCGCTGGCACCTCGTTCAGGCGGTTGTTACGCAGGTCCAGCCGTTTCAGCGCCGTTTTGTCGTGCAATCCGCTGGGCCAGCGATTGAGCCCTGTGTCGGACAACAGGAGATTCTCCAGTTGCGTCATGGCGCTGAAGTTGGGGATCACGTTCAGCGGATTGGCGGACAGGTCGAGGGTCGTCAACCGGCTCAGACCACTGATTCGCGCAGCCGCTTGTTCATCAAGAACGAGGGTGTTCGAACTCAGATCCAGTTGGGTCAGTTTGCTCATTTCACCCACGCTGTCGGGCAGGGACTTGAGGCCGCAATGGGTGATGGATAACGATTCCAGGCTGGTGAAGCTGCGCAGGAACATGTCGCCGGCATCCGACCAGTCAACGGTTCTCAGCACCAGTGTCCTGACGTGGCTGAAGTCCGCCTGCAATGCCGGGAGTGGCCCGAGGCCCTTGGGCAGTGTCAGCGTGTCTGCGGATTTGTCGAGCCAGCATTGCCTGAGCGTTTCAACGACCTCTTGCCTCCAGAGCTTGAATCGCGGATGGGCCGTGGACGCGTTCTCAACGTATTCCTTCAGCTGCACGTCGATGCGCTCCAACGCTTCCACCCGCCCGGCCAGCCCGTTACGCGTTGCATCATCCAGCCCCATCAAGTAAACCCTGGCCGTCTGGGCATCCTTGTCGGGGTGCAATCGACGTATCAGGCCCACCTCGGGGATGTCAGCGTCGAGCCGGAACGCGGCCGGGTGAGCGCGGCTGACCAAGTCGGGATGATCGGCGCCGACCCGCTCCCAGAAGGCCTCGAGGGATTTCCAGCAGTCCGCTGCAAAACGGTTGCCTTCCAGCCGCGTAACGCCGTTGATCCGGGCGCGAGCCGGCAGTTGATCCGCTGGCGGATTGAGCACTGCTTCAGGCACTTCACTCAGTTGGTTGTGCCGTAAGTCGACCAGCGTGAGGCCTGATTGCCGGTGCAAACCTGTCGGCCATTGTTCGATGCCGGTGTTGCTCAGGTTCAAGGTCTGCAATTGATCCATCGCAGCAAAATCCGGCGTTCGCCCCAGGGGGTTGCCCGACAGGTCGATATGCCGCAGTCGCTGGAGCCTGGCCAGACGCGCGGCGGATCGTTGATCGAGGCGGATCTGATTGCCGCTCAGATCCAGCGTGATCAGGTTGCGCATGGCGGTGTTGGCCACAGGCAGCTTGTCCAGCGTGGAACGGTTCACGACGAGTCGAGACAGGTCGCTGAACCGGTTGAGAAAGGCGTCGGCGGCGTCCGACCAGGTGAGGGAGTCCAGCTCAAGGGTGCGCACATTCGCCAGGTCGATCGTGAGCCGTGGCAGCGTCGGATGTTCGTCTGCAAAGACAATTTTCAGCGCGGTGGTTTCCTGTCTCCAGCAACGCTTTATGTCATTGACTACAGAGGCGATCCATTCTGTGCCGGAACCCTGGGTCGATGTTGCGGTGTTGTCACGTGACCACGCGGCCAACTCGTTTTTCAGCGTCCGGTAATCGGCTTCCTGACGAGTCAGCAGCGCTGCGGCCTCAGTGCCAAACGATCTGACCAAGACAGTCACTTGCGCCTCGGTCAAGGCTGGATACAGTTTGCGCACGCGCGCCGCCGGACTTTTCAGGCGATTGAGCGCCGAGCTGAAATGATCCTTCCAGCTGGAGGGCTGAGAACCTTGTTCTCGCTGCATGCCACCCGCGCCGGGCACGTTGACGCCCACCCAGCCGTCGACCGGGTCGAACACGATGGCTTGCGATCTGCCTGGGCGCGTGGCGACATAGCGGTTGTCGGTAGCGCCGGCCACCGGGTCTTCGGTACGGACAATCCGCATCACCGGTGTGAGTGCCGTCGATGCGTCGAGGTCGTGCAGGGTTTGGTAGGCGTGATTGTCGATTACTACGTAGAGCTTGCCGTCCAGGCGGAAAAGTCCGTCGTCACCGGGGGTGATACCGGTGAAATCCAGCGCTGTGCGAAATCCCTGCAGGCGCGCTGCGCTCAAGGCGAAAGTGATGGGCGCAACCTCCAGCGGCTCCCACAGGTGGCTGGTCGGATCGCGCACCAGCACCGGCCCGGAAGGGTGCAGCTCGCTCGGCAGGCGGGCGCGAAGCTGGCCTGTGGCAGTAATCGGCGCCACTTCGACAATGCCTCCCTCGGCGACATCCACGTACTGCCGACCTTTGTGGATTCTGACCCCGTGTTCGTTGGCAGGCGCCAAGGTGATGTCCGCGCTGATCCAGTAATGCGCCAGTGGCATTGACTCAGTGGTTGGCCGGGCAGCAGCGGTTTCCGTGGGTTTGATGGTCAACACCGGTGCAGGCGTGATCGCGTCCAGGCCGGCCTCATCGAGGGGCATGCCGTGGCGCAAGGTAACGGTTGGCGATAGCGCGTCGTCAGGCCCTGCATGGGTGCGCGTGGACGCATCGCGCCGTTGCGCTGCCGCGAGGTCAGGTTCGTCAGGCCGTGCGTGGATATCGACAGTGATTTTGCCTCTGACAGGCTGTTTGGGTGACATGCGTTCATCCTTGAAGGTTTGTCATTTCATGGGTGACCCGGTCGGGTCGGTCATCGCGCTGGTCTGTCAGCGCGGGCTGGCGGGCGTCGCGGCCGCGAGGTCGAATATCTTGCGTGCGGTCTTGCCATCAAACGTCTCGCGCCAGATGCCCAGGTGTGGGCGTCCGGCCCCAGCATCCCGGCGCTGGGATTCAAGGCCCAGCCGGCTTTGCTCAAGCGTCTTGAGATGGCCGCCCTTGACCCGGAAGTTCAGCGCCGGGCTGTGTTCGTTGTCATAGTGAAAATGCGCCTCCCACAAGGGCGCCTGTCCGGCACGATCGTGGAGGCTGTAGACGTCCAGAAAAGACTTCTTGCTGCCCTTGCCCAATGGTTTGCGAACCACGGTTCGTGTCGCCGTCAGCTCGGCGTTATCCAGCAGGAAATTCAGGCGCATGATGTCCAGCACCTGCCTGTTCTTGTACATTCGGACCTGCACGGTATGTCCGCCGCGAATCAGTGCCGCGCCAGCCGCCCGCAAACGTCTGGACACGCTGGTCATGACCGGATCCTCGGCAGCACCGTGGCTGTTTTCCAGCGCAGTGGCCTGATCGCTGCAATGATCGGCGTGCTCGCCGAGGTATCGGATGATTTCGCCGGGGTACTCATTCCTGGCTTCTTTCGCCTTTGCTTCGGCCAGGTGTACCTCAACGTCATCCAGCAACCGGTTGGCTTCAAGGATCAATTCCGGCCTTGAGGCGGGGGCGACTGCAGGCCGCACAGGCTGCCATTCGCCTTGTCTTTTTTCGTATCGCTGAGGCGGTGCATCCGGGCTGAACAGGTCAGGAACATTGATCGTAACGTTGCCGTCGGCCGCCGTTTCGGTCTCGCCGATCAACACCTTGTAGGTGCCGTGATGACGGGTGCGGAACATTTTGCGTGGCAGCGGCGGCGCGGCGGTTTCGCTCGTCGCTGGCTGGCGCGGAACGAAGTCGAAGTCGATGTCCTGATCCAGACCTGGCAGCTCCGTATCACCGCCCCACGATTCATATTGCTGGTTCAAGCGGCTTTCGATGCGCTGCTCGAACGGCTCGATCAGCGCCAGGATTTCCCTGATGTAGCCGGCCTTTTCCGGGCTGCTGGAGGTCGCCAGCGATGCGATGTGCAACTTGTCTTCCTTGAGGCAATCAAGCGCGTAGATCAGGGCAAAGGGATGCTCTGCCTCGGGAATGCTATCGATATCGGCTGTCAGCAGCTTGATCGCATGCAGTGACTGAGTCCCGACCTCCGGCGGGTGTTCAGGGTTGTCCGACAGCAGGCGCAGATAGAGGGTCAGCCTGTTACCGTTGACCTGATCGTGGCCGGGCACTGTCTTGTTGAGTTCGATGATTTCATCGGCGGAATCGCGTGAGTCCTTGAGGATTTGATCGATCACGGTCTGACGCTCATCGAGCAACTTGAGCTTTTTGTTCAGGTGGGTGAGGGACCGCCTGAAACTGTCGAATGTGAGTGCCGCGATCGTGGGCCGTACCCGCAAGTCCATCACCACCATGAGCCGGTTGAGGCTTTGCACCCTTTCTTTGCGGAAGGTATGCAGTTCCTGTCTGTACAGCCCACTAGTCTTCAGGTGAATCAGCCATTCCCTGTTATCGACGCAGGACTGTACGAAGTCAGCCTCTAATTTGATGTGTTTGAGCAAGTGCACTTCCAGGCCGATCAAGGCCCTGGTTTTTTCATCGCTGGCATCCGGCAATTCACGCGCCTTGCTCCAGAGCTGCTCGTAGGTTGCGTGTGATTGACTCATCACCTGAAAAGCCTCACTGATTGGATGGTACCGCTCCAGCAGCATGTCTTTGGTGAGCCTGGCCTGCGCACTGCGACGCATGCCGCCCTGCAGACCCACCGCGACGCCAACCCAGGTGTCAGCGGCCTCTCGAGTCACGGCCAGGCTCACGCCTGCGCGGCTGGCGTGATAGATGTTCGTGCTATCGGCGGCCACCGGATCGGCTGCCTTGACGATGCGCAGGACAGGCTGCCCGGGCGTGGAAGCTTCGAGATCCTGCAGCGCCTGATACGCCTCTTTGGCGATGACCACATAGCGTTTGCCGTCGTGGTGCCACAGACCGTCACTGCCGGGCTCGACCTCGCTGAAATCCAGTTCGGTGCGAAAAGGCTGCAGGCGTGCCTCGGTCAGAGGAAAGGTTGCGGTATCGGCGTCAGTCAGCGGATGCCAGACCCGGGTGTGAGGGTCGCGCCGCAGCAGCGGGCCAGACGCGATCCGCTCGCTGGACCGGGTGGCTCGGTACAGGCCAGTGTCCGCATCCACCGCAACCTGCGTCACGCCTCCGTCATGCAGATCGGCGTAATGGCGCCCCTTGTGCAGGCGCAAATCGTTTGCGTCGAGCGGCACGTGGGTGTGTGTCGCGTTGATCCGGTACTGCTCCAGCGTCAGGGGCGTCTGCGTATGGGGCGGTGTTGAGGCCGTGGTAGTGCCAATTTTTCCCACCGTCAGTGCTGGCACATGATGAATCGCATCGACGTCCACGGTGTCAGGCGTCACGCCTGGCCTTGCCGGTCGTGGCGCATGACTATTCGACGAGTCACCGTTCTGACGATGCGCGGTGCTGCCATCTGCGGTGTGCCGAGGCGGCGTGTGGACATCGACCGAGACGGTGACGCGGGACGGGGTTTTGGTTCCCATTGTGTTCATCCTTGAGTGGTGGCTCCATCAGCCCTGCGGGTACAAGGGCTGATGGGGGAAGGTGTGCTGGCGGGGACGGGCGAGTCATCACTGCGCAACATCGAAAATCTTCTGCGCGGTCCTGCTGTCGATTGCTTCACGCCAGATCGGGACGTGCACCCGCCCGGCCTGTTGATCCCGGCGTTGGGAGGCCAGACCCGAACCGCTCTGTTCGAGGGTTTTCAGGTGGCCGCCCTGAACGGTGAAATCACCGGCGGCGCTGTCTGCCTTTGCGTAATGAAAATGTGCATGCCAGAGCGGTTCGCCAGTGCGCCTGTCATTGAGCGAATAGATATCCAGATAGTGTTTGTTGCTGCCCTTGCCCCGTTCGAGCCGGGTGTGGGTCTTCATGGCGACAATCTGGTTCTGGCCGAGCAGGTAAGCCACTCGGCTGGCACTCAGGAACGACTTGTCCTTGTAGAGCCGCACGCGGATGTCTTCACCTTCCTGGCGCAGTCGCTGGCTGTTCTGACGCAACTGGCTAATGAGCACAGCGATCTCTTCGTCGGCCGCATTCGGCTGTCGTTCCAGTTGTAACGCGACGTCATCGAGCTGCTCGGCTTTTGCGCCGAGAAACTCCACGATGTTGCTGGCATTGCGCCTGGCTTTTTCATCCTGTCTGGCGCTCCTAAGGTGGGCTTCGCATTGCCCCATTCGCTCATTGGCCAGCGCCATCAGCGTGGGCAACGCCATGTCCGGAGGCGGTGCCTGTCGGCGCCATTCGCCATCGCGGCGCTCGTACGTCTGCCAGACCTGCTCGACACTGCCGGGGTCTGTGACATCAATCACTTCTTCGCCTGAAGCGGTGCGTCGGGGAAGGCCGACACTGATTTTGTAAACGTCGTGGTGGCGGGCCCGAAACAGGCGCCGGCGTGCAGGTGCCGGCCCGGCGTTTTCCTGATTGGGCACGAAGTCAAAGTCGATGACCTCGTCCTGCGCCGGCATCGCCAGAGTGGTCAGCTGTTCGCGGTGATAGCGACTTGCCCGCGTTTCCAGGGTCTCCTCAAATGATTGCATGACCTCGATGATTTGCCGGCGGACACCGGCCTCGGCAGAATCCGGCGCGAACGCGAGGTTTTCGTATGAGGCCTTGATCGCGGCGGTCTGGTCTAGCAGGCCGGTGATGATCGCCAGTCGCGCCTGTTGCGGAACGCTGTCGATGTCATGGAACGCCGAGGCCGTTTCAATATACGAGCGTGCCCATTGCGCCAACGCTGATTGGCTATCGCCGGGGTCGCTGCTGAGCAGTCGGCTGCGGGCCTCGACCCAACCGGAGGTAATCACCTGCAAGTCCATCGAATGCGTCGTGGGCAGGGCGGTTTCGAGCGCCGAAGAGCGTGACTGTCTGAGAATGTCGTCGACCAGTTGCTGACGGATCTGCAGGATCTCGCGTTTTTTCCACAGGTGCTCGGCAATGGCCTCGTACATTGCGCGCGTGCCGCGCAAATCACCCAGCTCGATGAGCTTGCGCCGGTCGCTGGCGCCAATCAGACGGTCACAATTGTCGACGCTCAGCACGCGCAATTCATGCAGTTCGTTCCTGAAAATGCCTTCCGGTTTGACCCGGCTGATCCAGTACTGCTCGTTTACATACCGGCCGATGTAGGCCTTGAGCAGGTCCAGCTCTTGCCGAAGACGCACCTCCAGCATTGCCAGTGCGCCTCTTTCACCTTGGCTGCCCTGCTCCTGAGCGCGCCAGTTGTCGGTTGCCTCTGAGCGTTTTTCACCGGCTGCCTGCACAAGCAATCCTTCGGTTTCGAGAGCGAGTGTCTTGTCGACAAGTTGCTGGTGCATGGCTTGGCCTCGGTGCACGCGCTGCATCCCGCCTGCGCCATGGATGCTGGTGCCGACCCACCCACGCCGGGCATCCAACACGATCGGCTCCGAGCGGCCAGGCCGCGTGCTGAAGTAGACATTGTTTTCATCATGGGCCACGGCGTCCCCGGCGCGCACGATACGCATCACCTGGGTGTCGGGTGTTGAGGCATCGGTGTCATGCAGAACCTGATAAGCGCGAGTACGAATGACGGCGTAGAGCTTGCCGGCAAAGCGGTAGAGGCCGTCGCTGCCGGGTTCGATACCGGTGAAGTCCAGGTCACAGCGAAAAGCTTCGAGGCGGGTATCGGACAGGTCATGGGGCGCCTGAGGTCGATCTTCCTGCCAGTATCGGCCATCGGCATCGGGCACCAGTCGCGGCCCCGACGGTACGCGCTCGCTTGATCGCGTGGCCCGATACCCACCCGTTTCCGGGTCCGCCGCAACCTGCACGAAGCGGCCGTTCGCCAGGGTCACGTACTGGCGCCCTTCGATCGTGCGCACCCCCTGAACATCGGGCTCCGGTAAGCCCGGGGGCAGCGCGATCCAGAAGTCCTCCAGCGTCGGCGCCGCCGTTTGCGCCGCAAGGCCAGTGTGCGCAGGCAAGGCACTGACCTGCACGGCCGGTGCCGGGGTGATTGCGTCGATGTCGCCGCCCACGCGCGTGGGCGCTGCCGTACCGTGATGTGCGTGAAAGGTGCCGCCAGCGGGATCAATCCGCGCCACGCCATCAGCCCCCGAGGTACTTGTTTTCGCGGGTTTTACTGCAGTGGGCCCGGCCGGGCCCTTGGGTGTTTTGCCGATCATGAATACTCATCCTTGAGCAATCGTCGAGCAGCCCTGTCAGGCAGGGCTGCTGCAAGTCCAGTGAATGTTTGGTTCCGCCATGGAACCTCGCGCCCTACGGTTGCCGAGGGGGCAGTGGCGCGGCGATTTCACTCAGCAGAGTCTGCGGCTGTGCTTCGGTGAAGCCGGCGATGCGCAGGCGGACCAGATACAAGCGCAATTTTTCGAGGGTGGCGGTGGAGAGCGGATTGCCGCGGACATAAATCTTGTTGCTCAGCCTTCCCGAGCTCACCAGCCGTTCTTGCGGGGGCGAGATAATCGAGTCGGCAATTTCGGTAAGTTGGTTGGACCGCAGATCGAGAATTTCAAGAAACGCTGCCTCGTTCACACCCTCCGGCCAATGCTTCAGCCCTGTGCGCGCCAGTCCGAGTTTTCGCAGAAACAGCAGGCGACTGAGGTCGAGCCTCTCCTTGATCAGGTTGTCGTTCAGCACCACCACCTCCAGTGTCAAGGGCAGCGGTGAGCTGTACTTGTCGATGGTAATCCGGTTTTTCTCAAGGTTCAGGTGGGTCAGACCGTGCATTTCACGCAGGTCGTAGGGCAGGTCGATCAGTTCATTTCTCGACAGGTCGAGGCTGGTGATGTGTTTGAAAGGCTTGAGGTGCGTGGCAAGAATCAATTTGTTGTTGCTCAGATCCAGGGCGGTCACATGACGGAAGTCGATGCCGTCCAGAGAGGGCAGGTTGGTCAGGCCCAGACCGCTCAGATCAAGTTTTTCGCCCGGCAGCGGGCCGGCGGCGGCCAGATGCAGAATCACCTTCTTTTTCCAGCAATCGATAACTCGTTGACGGGCGACAGCCTGGTCGCCGTGGTGCCAGAACGATAACTGGTGCTGCAAGGTGCTCAGTTCCCGCTCGTACTGCGCCAGGCGCGTCGGTGTATCCACGCCCATGTTCTGCAGCATTGCGTTGATCTGGTTCTCGTCCAGGAAGGGGAATAGCGCGCGCACGCGGCGCTGCGGTGACAGCAGCGCGCGCAACCTTTCGCTGTAGGAGTCCGGGATGAACCACGGTCTGGGTGTCTCGGCGCGGTACAGGCCACCGACACCCGGCACATCCGCTTCGATCCAGCCGTGCCGAGGGTCGAAAACCACCGGCTCCGAGCGGCCCGGTCGAGTGCCCACGTAGACATTGTCGGCATCGCCAGCGACGGGGTCCTGGGCGCGAACGATGCGCCAGACCGGCGTGGTCGGTGTAGACACTTCAAGGTCACGCACGACTTGATAGCCGTGGCTGCGGATCAGGGCGTAAAGCCTGCCGTCAAAACGGTGCAGGCCATCGGCGTCGGGCGCGATGCCGGTGAAATCGATCTCGCTGCGAAAGGCCTCCAGGCGACTGTCGCTCAGGTGCCGCGGTGATGCTTCGTGGCGAGGGACTTCGCGCCAGTACTGGCCGTCGGCGTCGGGTTGCAGGAGTGGGCCGGACGGCGTGCGCTCGCTCGAGTGCCTGGCCCGGTAGAACCCGGTTTCAGGATCCATCGCGATCTGCACGATGTGTTTATCGGGCAGTGTGACGTAGGTGCGCCCCTTGATGATGCGTGCACCTTGATCTGGGGAGTCGTCCCACCCCGGCGGCGTCACCCGGTAATCTTCCAGGCCACGCGATAGCGGGGGCAGCGTCGCGTTCAGCGGCGACTGCATGGCGCTCACCTGTACGGTGGGCGCGGGCATGATGGCGTCAGGGTCGACGCCATCAGGGCGGGTGATCGCAGGTCGATGGGGCAGGACCGCAGGATGAACCGTAGGGATGTCGATGCGCGGATGACCATCAGGTCCCGGCGCGCCGGTTTTCGGTAACGTTGTCGTGGTGGCGCCGCTGGCGCCCTTGCTGGTCTTGCCGATCATGAGTACTCATCCTTGAGTCGTTGTCATGTTCGCCCCGCAATAATGCAAGGCTTGAATATCGTGATTGCATGGCCGGTACGCTTGCCCCGGCAGGGGAGTGGGCGTCCGACGGCCTCTGTGATGCAGGGATGAAGAGAAACCGACCATTGCCGTCGGAATTGGTTAAATTTTGTGCTATATTCCGCGACCGCGATTTTTCATCTCAACACCGGTCGTCCGACATGCAAGCAGCCAAGCCGTTATTTGACTATCCAAAATATTGGGCCGAATGTTTCGGGCCAGCGCCATTCCTGCCGATGAGCAGGGAGGAGATGGATCAGCTTGGCTGGGATTCCTGCGACATCATCATTGTTACGGGAGATGCCTACGTCGATCATCCGTCGTTCGGCATGGCAATCATCGGCCGGCTGCTGGAGTCGCAAGGCTTCCGCGTCGGGATCATTGCCCAACCGAACTGGCAGTTCAAAGACGACTTCATGAAGCTCGGCGAGCCGAACCTGTTCTTCGGCGTCGCGGCCGGTAACATGGACTCGATGATCAACCGCTACACCGCCGACAAGAAAATCCGTTCCGATGACGCCTACACCCCGGGCGGCATGGCCGGCAAGCGTCCGGATCGCGCCAGTCTGGTCTACAGCCAGCGCTGCAAGGAAGCCTACAAGAACGTACCGATCGTGCTCGGCGGCATCGAAGCTTCGCTGCGCCGCATCGCGCACTACGACTACTGGCAGGATCGCGTGCGCAACTCGATCCTGATCGACGCCTGCGCCGACATCCTCCTGTACGGCAATGCCGAGCGGGCGATTGTCGAAGTCGCCCAGCGTCTGTCCTACGGTCACAAGATTGAAGACATCACTGATGTGCGCGGCACCGCGTTCATCCGTCGTGACACGCCTGCGGGCTGGTACGAAGTCGATTCCACGCGCATTGACCGTCCGGGCAAGGTCGACAAGATCATCAACCCGTACGTGAACACCCAGGACACCCAGGCCTGCGCCATCGAGCAGGAGAAGGGGCCGGTCGATGATCCGGAAGAAGCCAAGGTCGTGCAGATTCTGGCCAGCCCGCGCATGACCCGCGACAAGACCGTGATCCGTCTGCCGTCGATGGAAAAAGTGCGTGGCGATGCGGTGCTGTACGCCCACGCCAACCGCGTGCTGCATTTGGAAACCAACCCGGGCAACGCCCGTGCGCTGGTGCAGAAGCATGGCGAAGTCGACGTCTGGTTCAATCCGCCACCGATTCCGATGACCACTGAAGAAATGGACTACGTGTTCGGCATGCCTTACGCACGTGTCCCGCATCCTGCGTACGGCAAGGAAAAAATCCCGGCCTACGACATGATCCGTTTCTCGGTGAACATCATGCGTGGCTGCTTCGGCGGCTGCACCTTCTGCTCGATCACCGAGCACGAAGGCCGGATCATCCAGAACCGTTCCGAAGAGTCGATCATTCGCGAAATCGAAGAGATCCGCGACAAGGTGCCAGGCTTCACCGGCGTCATTTCCGACCTCGGCGGCCCGACCGCGAACATGTACCGCATCGCCTGCAAGACGCCGGAAATCGAATCCGCGTGCCGCAAGCCGTCCTGCGTGTTTCCGGGGATCTGCCCGAACCTGAACACCGACCATTCCTCGCTGATCCAGTTGTACCGTAGCGCCCGTGCGTTGCCGGGTGTGAAGAAGATCCTGATCGCTTCCGGCCTGCGTTATGACCTCGCGGTCGAGTCGCCGGAGTACGTCAAGGAGCTGGTGACCCACCATGTGGGTGGCTATCTGAAGATCGCCCCGGAACACACCGAGGAAGGTCCGCTCAACCAGATGATGAAACCGGGCATTGGCAGCTATGACAAGTTCAAGCGCATGTTCGAGAAGTACACCAAGGAAGCAGGCAAAGAGCAGTACCTGATTCCGTACTTCATCGCCGCGCACCCGGGCACCACCGACGAAGACATGATGAACCTGGCCCTGTGGCTCAAGGGCAATGGCTTCCGTGCCGACCAGGTGCAGGCGTTCTACCCGTCGCCGATGGCCACCGCCACCGCGATGTACCACTCGGGCAAGAACCCGCTGCGCAAGGTCAGCTACAAGAGTGACAGCGTGACCATCGTCAAGAGCGAAGAGCAACGTCGTCTGCACAAGGCGTTCCTGCGTTATCACGATCCGAAAGGCTGGCCGATGCTGCGTGAAGCGCTGCAACGCATGGGCCGTAGCGATCTGATCGGGCCGGGCAAGGATCAATTGATTCCGTTGCATCAGCCGTCTACCGACACCTACCAGAGCGCTCGTCGCAAGAACTCGACGCCGGCTGGCAGCCATAAAGTGGCGAAGGAAGGTAAAGAGAAGACCACCAAGATTCTCACTCAGCACACCGGCCTGCCGCCGCGTGCCAGTGATGGCGGCAATCCGTGGGACAAGCGTGAACAGGCCAAGGCTGCGGCGTTCGCCCGTAACCAGCAGGCTGCCAAGGAGCGCAAGGACGCGGCTAAAGGCAAAGGGCCGAAGCCGACACGCAAACCGGTCGTGCCACGCTAAACAGAACGCCAACCTTCGGGTTGGCGTTTTTTTTGAGTCAAAAGATCGCAGCCTGCGGCAGCTCCTACAGTGGGATTCGCGTTTCCCTGTAGGAGCTGCCGCAGGCTGCGATCTTTTGATCTTCGCCACAATTAGGCGCAACTTCGCCAAACCATTTCCCCGCATCGCCCGATTTTGGTGCTGTACTGCCCTGAGCATTCCGCAAAAGCGCCCAAGCCTGTGCATGGCATAAGTCTTGCGCGCTTTCGAATACGCTTAGGCTCGCAGGAGGCACGCCGTGTCGATTCATGTCGCATTGCATCACGTCACGCATTACCGCTACGACCGCGCTGTCGAACTCGGCCCGCAGATCGTTCGCCTGCGTCCGGCTGCCCACAGCCGCACGCGGATTCTTTCGTATGCGCTGAAAGTCTCGCCCGAGCAGCACTTCATCAACTGGCAGCAGGACCCCCAGGGCAATTACCTCGCCCGGCTGGTGTTCCCGGAGAAAACCGACGAACTGCGCATTGAAGTCGACCTGCTGGCGGAAATGGCGGTGTTCAACCCGTTCGACTTCTTTCTCGAACCCTACGCCGAGAAAATCCCCTTCGCCTATGCCGCCGATGAGCGCAAGGAGTTGGCGCCTTACCTCGAAACCCTGCCGCTGACGCCGTCATTCAAAGCCTATCTGGACGGCATCGATCGCACGCCGCTGCCCGCTGTGGATTTTCTGGTCGCGATCAATCAGCGTCTGAGCCAAGACATCAACTACCTGATTCGCATGGAGCCGGGCGTGCAAACCCCGGAGCACACCCTCGAACACGCCTCTGGATCGTGCCGCGACTCGGCATGGCTGCTGGTGCAATTGCTGCGCAACCTCGGACTTGCGGCGCGGTTTGTCTCCGGTTACCTGATTCAACTGACCGCCGACGTGAAAAGCCTCGACGGACCATCCGGCACCGAGATCGATTTCACCGACCTGCATGCCTGGTGCGAAGTGTATTTGCCGGGCGCCGGCTGGATCGGCCTCGACGCCACGTCAGGGCTGTTCGCCGGTGAAGGACACATTCCGTTGGCCTGTAGTCCCGATCCGTCCTCGGCGGCACCGATCAGCGGCATGGTCGAGCCTTGCGAAACCCGGTTCAGCCATGAAATGTCCGTGGAGCGGATTTGGGAGGCGCCACGGGTCACCAAGCCCTACACCGACGAGCAGTGGCTGGCGATTCAGGCGCTGGGCCGGCAGATCGACGCCGACCTGCTGGAGGGCGACGTACGCCTGACCATGGGCGGCGAGCCGACCTTCGTCTCCATCGACGACCCGGACGGCGCCGAATGGAACACCGCCGCCCTCGGCGAAGACAAGCGTCGGCTCTCAGCCGAGCTGTTCCAGCGCATGCGTAAACATTACGCGCCGCAGGGGCTGGTGCATTTCGGCCAGGGCAAGTGGTATCCCGGCGAACAGCTGCCGCGCTGGTCGCTCAATTGCTATTGGCGCCGCGACGGCGTGCCGATCTGGCGCAACAACGCGTTGATCGCCGATGAACAGCAGGATTACGCCGCCGATGGCGAACTGGCCGGACGCTTTCTGGCCAGTGTTGCCGAACGCCTGAAACTGCCTGCGCGGTTTGTGTTCCCGGCCTACGAGGACAATTTCTATTACCTGTGGCGTGAGGGCACTTTGCCGAGCAACGTCAGCGCCGAAGATTCGCGACTGGAAGAACCGCTGGAGCGTGCGCGGCTGCGCAAAGTCTTCAGTCAGGGACTCGACAAGGTCATCGGCCAGGTGCTGCCGCTGGCGCGCACCGCCAAGGGCGATCAATGGCAGAGCGGGCGTTGGTATCTGCGCGACGAGCATTGCCGTCTGGTGCCGGGCGACTCGCCGCTGGGCTATCGTTTGCCGTTGGGCGCGCAGCCTTGGGTAAAAGCGGCCGAGTATCCGTTTATCCATCCGCAGGACCCGAACCAGGACTTCCCCGAGCTACCGCAGACTGCGCAACTCAACAGTCACGGCGAACCGGCCTCTGCTGACGAACGCCAACCGAAAATCGACGAATCCGCCGACTGGCTGACCCGCACCGCGTTCTGCGCCGAAGCCCGTGAGGGCCGTTTGTACCTGTTCATGCCGCCGCTGGAGCGGGTCGAGGATTATCTGGAGTTGGTCGCAGCCATCGAAGCCACCGCTGAAGAGCTGCGCTGCCCGGTGCTGCTGGAAGGCTACGAGCCGCCCGGCGATCCGCGCCTGAGCAACTTCCGTATCACCCCGGACCCTGGCGTGATCGAGGTCAACGTGCAGCCGTCGGCGACCTGGGACGAGTTGGTCGAGCGCACCGAGTTTCTTTATGAAGAGGCGCGGCAAACCCGCCTGACCACTGAAAAGTTCATGATCGACGGGCGCCATACCGGCACTGGCGGCGGCAACCACTTTGTCCTCGGTGGCGCGACGCCGGCGGACTCACCGTTTCTGCGCCGTCCGGATCTGCTGCGCAGCCTGATCAGTTACTGGCACAACCATCCGTCGCTTTCCTATCTGTTTTCCGGCTTGTTCATCGGTCCGACCTCGCAGGCACCGCGCGTCGATGAAGCGCGTAACGACGCCTTGTATGAACTGGAAATCGCCTTCGCGCAGATGCCGGAGCCGGGCGAAGCGTGCGCACCGTGGCTGGTCGATCGACTGCTGCGCAACTTGCTGATCGACGTCACCGGCAACACCCACCGCGCAGAATTCTGCATCGACAAACTCTATTCGCCGGACGGCGCTACCGGGCGCCTCGGCTTGCTGGAGCTGCGCGCCTTTGAAATGCCGCCGCACGCGCGCATGAGTCTGGCCCAGCAATTGTTGTTGCGGGCACTGGTCGCACGTTTCTGGCGCGAGCCTTATGCGCCGTCGAAACTGGCGCGCTGGGGCACCGAACTGCACGATCGGTTCATGTTGCCGCACTTCATCGAACAGGATTTCGCCGACGTTATCGTTGAACTCAACAGTGCCGGTTATCCGCTGCGGGCCGAGTGGTTCGCGGCGCATCTGGAATTTCGTTTTTCCAAGGTTGGCGATTACGCGGTCAACGGTATCGAACTGGAGCTGCGTCAGGCCCTTGAACCGTGGCATGTGCTGGGTGAAGAGGGCACGGCGGGCGGCACGGTACGTTACGTCGATTCATCCCTGGAGCGCTTGCAGGTCAAGCTCAAAGGCCTGCCACCGCAACGCTACCTGCTGACCTGCAACGGCATCGCGGTGCCATTGCATCCGACCGGGCGAGTCGGCGAGTTTGTCGCCGGCGTGCGTTACCGCGCCTGGCAACCGGCCAACTGCCTGCAACCGACCATCCCCGTGCACGCGCCGCTGGTGTTCGACCTGCTCGATACGTGGATGGCGCGCTCTCTGGGCGGCTGTCAGTACCACGTTGCGCATCCGGGCGGGCGCAATTACGAATCGCTGCCGGTCAACGCCAACGAAGCGGAGAGCCGGCGCATGGCGCGTTTCTTCCGGGTGGGACACACCCCGGGGAAACTTCCTATACCCAATGTGGAAATAAACGACGAGCTACCGATGACAATCGATTTACGCCGTTTCTGAATCGCACACAGCGCCCGGATTTTTCGTCTATCCGGGCGTCATGTGCCTGCGTTAGTCTGACCTTTCCCTGCTGTCTGCCGAGCTTTCCATGCCTGACCTGCTAGACCGCTACCCGCTGACGGCGGGCACTTATCACGAACTGCTGGATGCCAGCGGTGCGGTGCGCCCGCATTGGCAGCGGCTGTTCGACCAACTGCAGCGCAGCACCCCGGCGCAACTGGTGCAGCGTCAGGCGTTGCTCGCGCGGCAGATTCAGGAAAATGGCGTCACCTATAACGTCTATGCCGATCCCAAAGGCGCGGATCGGCCGTGGGAACTGGATTTGCTGCCGCATGTGATTGCGGCGGATGAGTGGCAGCAATTGTCGGCCGGGATCGCTCAGCGAGCACGACTGCTCAATGCCGTGCTGGCCGATTTGTATGGGCCTCAGCGCTTGATCAGCGAAGGCTTGCTGCCGGCGGAACTGGTTTTTGGTCACAACAATTTTCTGTGGCCGTGTCAGGGCATTGTGCCGCCGGACAGTGCTTTTCTGCATCTGTTTGCCGTGGATCTGGCGCGCACGCCGGACGGGCGCTGGTGGGTGACGGCAGATCGCACGCAGGCACCCTCGGGTGCCGGTTACGCCTTGGAAAACCGCACCATTTTGTCCCGCGCCTTCCCCGAGTTGTACCGTGATCTGAAGGTGCAGCATCTGGCCGGCTTCTTTCGCACGTTGCAGGAAACACTTGCTCGACAGGCGCCCACTGATGACGAGGCGCCGCTGGTGGTGTTGCTGACGCCGGGGCGGTTCAACGAAAGCTATTTCGAACACCTCTATCTGGCGCGTCAGCTCGGTTATCCATTGGTGGAGGGCGGTGATCTGACGGTGCGTGATGCCACGGTCTACCTGAAAACCCTCAGCGGCCTGCGCCGGGTGCACGCGATAATGCGGCGGCTCGACGACGACTTCTGCGATCCACTGGAGCTGCGCACGGACTCGGCGCTTGGCGTCCCCGGCCTGCTTGAGGCGGTGCGGCAGGGGCGGGTGCTGGTCGCCAACGCGCTGGGCAGCGGCGTGTTGGAGTCGCCGGGTTTGCTGGGTTTTCTACCGAGGATCAACCAATTCCTGTTCGGCGAAGAGTTGATCCTGCCCTCCATTGCAACCTGGTGGTGTGGTGAGGCGCCGGTGCTGGCGCAGGCGCTGGAAAAACTGCCTGAATTGTTGATCAAACCGGCCTTTCCTTCACAAAGCTTCGCGCCGGTATTCGGCCGCGATCTGAGTGAAAAGCAGCGCCAATCCCTCGCTGAGCGCATGCAGGCGCGTCCTTACGCCTATGTTGCGCAAGAGTTGGCCCAGCTCTCCCAGGCGCCAATCTGGCAAGCCGAAGACGGCCAGTTGCAACCTCGAGCGATCGGTATGCGTGTGTACGCGACGGCCAGCGGTGATGGCTATCGAGTGCTGCCGGGCGGGCTGACCCGAGTGGCGGCCGAGGCTGACGCCGAAGTGGTGTCGATGCAGCGCGGCGGGGCGAGCAAGGACACCTGGGTGCTGGGTGATCGTCCGCCGAGCGGCGAACAGTGGAAGACCCAGCGCAACGTCGGTGTTCACGATCTGGTCAGGCGTGATCCTTATCTGCCGTCGCGGGTGGTGGAAAACCTGTTCTGGTTCGGTCGTTACTGCGAGCGCTGCGACGACAGTGCGCGGCTTCTGCGCATCATGCTCGCGCGGTATGTCGACGGCGACGACCCGCAAGCGCTGCAAGCCGCGGTCGATCTCGGCGAGCGACTGTCACTGTTGCCGGACGAAGGTGAACTGCCGGAGCGTTTGCTGGCCGCGCTGCTCAGCGAAGACTGGTCGTTCAGCCTGCGCTCCAACCTGCAACGCTTGCAGTGGGCGGCTTCGCAGGTGCGCGGCAAACTCTCCCGGGAAAACTGGCAGGCGCTGGTCGAGTTGCAGCGTGAAGCGTTGGAGCTGGAGACCGACGAGCCGGATTTTGGCGAGTTGCTGGACTTTCTCAACCGTCTGGTGATGTCGCTGGCGGCGCTGTCAGGGTTTGCCCTGGACGACATGACCCGTGACGAAGGCTGGCGCTTCCTGATGATCGGTCGGCGTATCGAACGGCTGCAATTTCTCAGCAGCAGTCTGGCGGGGTTTCTGCGTGGCGCCGGTGCGTTCGATCAGGCCGGGCTTGAGTGGTTGCTGGAGCTGGGCAATAGCAGCATCACTTACCGCTCACGTTATCTGGCGGTGGCGCAGTTGATTCCGGTGCTCGACCTGTTGCTGCTCGATGAACAGAACCCGCATGCGGTGTTGTTCCAGCTGAAACTGGTGACTCGTACGTTGAAACGCCTGAACGATGATTTCGGCGTGCCACGGGAGGCCGGATTGTCGCAACTGGTCGAACGTCTGGCACGATTTGATCTGGGCTGCCTGGAGAATCCATTGTTCGGAGCATCCAGCGTGCGCTCGGCGCTCGATGGTCTGGCGGATCTGCTGCAAGAGATCGCCGAAGCCAGTGGGCAAGTCTCGGATCGACTGGCCCTGCGCCATTTCGCCCATGTCGATGATGTCAGCCAGCGCACGGTGTCCGTCTGATGAGCGCGCATTACCAGATCTTCCACGACACCTGTTATCACTACGACAGCCCGGTTTCCCTGGCCCAGCAATTGGCGCACCTGTGGCCGCGCGAGTGCAGTTGGCAGCGCTGCACGCAACGACAATTGCTGATCAGCCCGCAACCATCGACACGGCGCGATGAGCTGGATGTGTTCGGCAATCCGTTGACGCGGCTGGCGTTCGAGCGACCGCACGATGAGTTGCAGGTCAACGCCCGGCTCACCGTTGAAGTGCTGGCGCGACCGTCGCTCGATTTCAATCAGTCTCCGGCGTGGGAGCTGACACGCAATGCACTGACCTACAGCAGCCAGCCGCTGCCCTCCGATCTGCTTGAGGCTTGCCGTTACCGTTTCCAGTCACCGTACGTGCATTTGAAACGCAGTTTCGTCGAGTTCTCGCAAAGCTGTTTTCCACCCGGGCAGCCGTTACTGTTGGGCGTGCAGGCCCTGATGCAGAAGATTTTCAGCGAATTCACCTTTGATGCCGAAGCCACCCAGGTGGCGACGCCGCTCGTGGAAGTGCTTGAGCGCCGTCGTGGGGTCTGTCAGGACTTCGCGCATCTGATGCTGGCCTGCTTGCGCTCAAGAGGCCTGGCGGCACGTTATATCAGCGGCTATCTGTTGACTCGGCCACCACCGGGGCAGCCACGATTGATCGGCGCCGATGCGTCGCATGCCTGGGTATCGGTGTTTTGCCCGGTGCTGGGCTGGGTGGATTTCGATCCGACCAACAATGTGCAGCCGGCGCTGGAGCACATCACTTTGGCGTGGGGACGGGATTTTTCCGATGTGTCGCCGTTGCGCGGGGTGATTCTGGGCGGGGGGAGCCATGATCCGGAAGTGCGGGTCACGGTGATGCCAGTCGAGTGACACAATCCCTGTGGGAGCGGGTTCTCGTGTGGTGTTCGGATGCGGAGGGGAGAACTGTGAGGGCCGGCGGTCATACCGCCAGCCCCTTCACGGATCCGCGGGGTCTGATTTCGATCATCAAACCCGGTGGGGCTCAGGCGTCGGGCGCCTGATCTTTCGGTGCTTCGGTTGCATCAACATCATCATCCGTCGCCACTTCACCGTCAGGGTTCAGTGCCGCTTCTTCAGCTACTTGTTTCTTGCGCTGAAGCTTTTCCTCTTTCTTCTTTTCCTTTTCCAGGTCTCGTTGACGTTTGGCGAAGGAGTAATTGGGTTTGGCCATGGGCGATCCTCTAGGGTCGAAGGTGAGGTTGAGCGGCGCGTATTCTGCCCTGTATCGGTGCCCGGCGGTTAGCCGGGTTTTTGGTCGACCCACTTTGGCGTGACGGTCGGCTTCCAGTTATCCAGGGCGTCGAGCAGCGTTTGCGGCGATTCGCTCACTTGCAGCATGTCACGGTGTGGCTCGCGAACGAAGCCTTCGCCGACGATATGGTCGAGAAAAGCAGTAAGTTTGCTGTAGAAACCCTTCACTTCCAGCAGGCCCAAGGGTTTGCCGTGGTAGCCGAGCTGGCCCCAGGTCCAGACTTCGAACAGTTCTTCCAGTGTGCCGAGGCCGCCGGGCAGCGCGATAAACGCGTCGCTGAGTTCGGCCATCCGCGCCTTGCGGGCGTGCATGCCGTCGACCACTTCCAGACGCGTCAGGCCTTTGTGACCGATTTCCTTGTCCATCAAGCTCTGCGGGATGATGCCGATCACCTCGCCACCGGCGGCCAGTGCGGCATTGGCAACGATGCCCATCAAACCGACGGCGCCACCGCCATAGACCAACGTCAACTTGCGCTCGGCCAATGCGCGACCAAGGGCCACGGCGGCTTCGGTATAAGCTGGGTCAGTGCCGGCGTTGGCACCGCAAAATACACAAACGGATGTGAGAGACATGCCTTTCTCCGGTATCGAATCAGTCGCACAGGGTACTGGCTGGCACGCCTCGATCCAAGGTTTAGCGTTCGCGCTCCGGCGATTCAAAGGTACCGCTGGCGCCACAGGCATAGGCGGCGAGCAAGCTGCACAACAGGCCGTTAAAGATCATGACAGACGCTCCGTTTCAGTGAGATGCGCCGATCATGGACTCAGCCGGATGTTCTGGCCGTTAGATTGTTTCGATGAGTGTCATAGCCTGAAAGTTGTATACAATTTTTGATTCAAGTCATAGGAACTTGCGAAGATTTCAGGCAGTCTTTCAACCATTAGTGTTTTTGTTAACCCTGCCTTGGAGATTCACCATGTTTTCCAAAGTTGTTGCGGTATCCCTGCTGGCGCTGGCCAGCAGCCAATTGATGGCTGCCGAGTGCAAAACCACCGTTGACTCCACCGACCAGATGTCCTTCAACACCAAGGCCATTGAAATCGACAAGAGCTGCAAGACCTTCATCATCGAACTGACCCACTCCGGCAGCCTGCCGAAGAACGTCATGGGCCATAACCTGGTGATCAGCAAAGAAGCTGACATGCAGCCGATCGCCACCGATGGCCTGGCTGCCGGTATCGACAAGAACTACCTGAAGGACGGTGATGCTCGCGTCATCGCTCACACCAAAATCATCGGCGCCAAGGAAACCGACTCGGTGACCTTCGATGTGTCGAAGCTCAATGCCAGTGAAAAATACGGCTTCTTCTGCTCGTTCCCTGGCCACATCTCGATGATGAAAGGCACTGTGACCCTGAAGTAATCAGGTTCACCGCGTCATCGTTCTTCGCGGGCAGGCCCGCTCCCACATTCGACCGCGATCAACTGTGGGAGCGAGCCTGCTCGCGAAAGGTCCAGTTGCATCGACAGATAATCTGGCCAAAGAAAAGCCCGCTGAGGATCACTCCCCAGCGGGCTTTTTCATTCGTTCACGGATTACGGCGCGAACGGCATCACGCGTTTGTGATGGGTCTTGTTGTACGTATCAACAATGATCTTGAATGCCTCTTCACGCAGCGGCTCACCGTGCAGGAACGCATCGATCTCGGTGTAGGTCACGCCGTGGGACGCTTCGTCCGGTTTGCCCGGCGACAGGTCTTCGAGGTCCGCCGTCGGGACTTTCTCGACCAGCGACTCCGGCGCGCCGAAGCTGCGGGCGATCGCCCGTACCTGGTTTTTCACCAGACCGCTGAGCGGGGCGAGGTCGCAGGCACCGTCGCCGAACTTGGTGAAAAACCCCATCACCGCTTCCGCTGCATGGTCGGTACCGATCACCAGACCACCCGCCGCGCCAGCAATCGTGTACTGCGCAACCATGCGCATCCGCGCCTTGGTGTTACCGAGCACAAAATCCACCGATACCGCGTGCTTGCCTTCGAACGCCGCGACTTCACTGGCCAGCGCTTTTACCGCCGGGCCGATGTTGACGGTGTGGCGTTCGTCCGGATCGATGAAATCCACCGAGGCCTGCGCGTCGTGCTCGTCGAACTGTGTTTCATACGGCAGGCGTACGGCGATGAACTTGTACGCATTGTCGCCGCTACGTTCGCGCAATTCCCGCATCGCGCGCTGGGCCAGCAGCCCGGCTGTCAGCGAGTCGACGCCGCCGCTTATGCCCAGCACCAGCGCCTTGAGCCCGGAATTGACCAGGCAGTCCTGAATGAAGGTAATGCGCCGGGCGATTTCGGCTTGCAGGGCCTGGTGGTCGGCGAACGGCGGTTGCACCTTGAGCTGTTCAGCAATCTCACGCTGTACGGCTTGCATGAATTCACTCCTTGCTAGATAGACTGGAATCGGCAGGAACCTGGAAAACGTGTCGCAAATAGGCGACAAAATTCGGATCTTTGCAGTGGGTCTTGCCTGGCTCGTCGGAGATCTTTGCCACCGGTTGGCCGTTGCAGGCGGTCATTTTAAGCACGATGCTCATCGGTTCGACACCCGGAATGTCACAGGTCAGGTTGGTACCGATGCCGAAGCTCACGTTGATCCGCTCGTGCAGTGCGCGGAATATCTCCAGCGACCGGGGCAAGGTCAGGCTGTCGGAGAACACCAGCGTCTTGCTCATCGGGTCGATGCCGAGCTTGTGATAGTGGGCGATGCATTTTTCGCCCCAGGCCACAGGGTCCCCGGAATCGTGGCGCAAACCGTCGAAAAGCTTGGCAAAGAACAAGTCGAAATCGCCGAGGAAAGCATCGGTGGTGATGCAATCGGTGAGGGCGATCCCCAGCAACCCCCGGTACTCGCGGACCCAGCAGTCGAGGGCGGCGATCTGGCTGTCTATCAGCCTTGGGCCGAGTTGCTGGTGCGCCATGATCCACTCGTGGGCCATGGTGCCCAGCGGTTTCATGTCCAGCTCGCGCGACAGGTGCACATTGCTGGTGCCGACGAATCGGCCGGGGAAATCGTGCTTGAGCACGTTCACCACTTCTTCCTGTACCCGGTAGGAAAACCGGCGACGGGTGCCGAAATCGGCGACCTGCAATTGCGATAGTTCATCGGCCGAAGCATTGGCGGTGAGCCAGTCGAACTTGCGATAGAGCTGTTCTCGCGCCTGTTCGAGCACGGTCTCGCGGTAGCGATAACGGTTGCGCACTTCGCTGACGATGGCCAGCAGCGGCACTTCGTAGAGGATCACATGCAGCCATGGTCCCCGCAGGCGGATAAACAGTTCGCCGTTTTCGATGCCGGTGTGCAGGTAGCGCAGATTGAAGCGGAACAAGCCGAGGAAGCGCAGGAAGTCCGGTTTCAGGAAGCTGATGCGCTCCAGAAAACTCAGTTGATCGGCGCTCAGGCTCAGTTCCGCCAGACGCTCGATCTGAAAGCGGATCTCGGCCAGATACGGACGCAAGTCCTCACTGTTACGGCAACGAAACTCCCATTCGACTTCGACGTTGGGGTAGTTGTGCAGCACCGCCTGCATCATCGTCAGCTTGTAGAAGTCGGTGTCGAGCAGGTTCTGCACGATGCGATCGGCAAACACACTCTCGCTCATAACGGGGTCTCCAGGTGCGCCGCGCCGTAGCGCGGTCTCGAACAATGGCGCTAGTGGCGCATATCAGCGGTGGGGATTGCCAGCGCTTTTTTAGACAACATCGATCTCTGTGGGAGCGAGCCTGCTCGCGAAAGCGTCATGGCAATCGACATTGATATTGAATGTGACGGCCTTTTCGCGAGCAGGCTCGCTCCCACAGTTTGAATATGATCAGGCAATGGGACTGTCGATCTGCTCCAGCATCCACTTCACAAAATCCCTCACCTTCGGCACTTCCGCAGAGTGTTCCGGGTAGGCCAGGTAATAGGCGTCGGTGCTGGGCATTGCATGCTGCCAGGGAATGACCAGTTTGCCGTCGGCCAACTCTTCTTCCACCAGAAACCGTGGCAGCAGCGCTACACCGCAGCCGACCTGTGCGGCGCGGATGCACATGTAAAAGGTTTCAAAACGCGGGCCGTGGTAGCTGTGTTCGGTCTGATGACCCTGACTGTCGAACCAGTCGTGCCAAGCCTGTGGGCGCGAGGCATTTTGCAGCAGCACCAGGTCGGTGAGTTGCGTCGGATCGGTGAAAGGCTGGTCGGGCAAGCTGCCGGGCGCGCACACCGGCACAAGCTCTTCGCCGAACAGCTTCAGGCATTCAGTCCCCGGGCGTGAGCCTTGGCCGAAATAGAACGCCAGATCGCTGCGCCCTTGCAGCAAATCGTCGGCCTCCTGCTCGTTGCACAGGTCCAGATGGATCGACGGATGGCGCAAGCGCCAGCCTTTCAGGCGGGGTACCAGCCAGCGGGCGCCGAAGGTCGAAGGAGTGGAGACGCGCAGGACTTCGGTTTCACCGCCGTAGGAACGCAGGTAATGGGTCGACATCTCTACCTGCGTGAGGATTTTTCTGACTTCCACCAGGTACAAATCCCCGGCCGGGGTCATCTGCAAACGCCGACGTATCCGGCGGAACAACAAGTGCTGCAACAATTCCTCTAGCTGCGCGACTTGTTTGCTGACGGCGCTTTGGGTGAGGTTCAGTTCCTCGGCGGCCCGGGTGAAACTCAGGTGCCGGGTCACGGCCTCAAAGCACTGCAATGCGGTGATCGAAGGCAAGTGGCGTTTGTTCAGCATGGCCGATCCTTTTCTTGTCTTTCTATGCGCAGCATGAATAAACGGAATGATATCTCGCGTAAAGGTCGTTTGTTGCCTCGCCGTACTGACGCTACAACTAAAGGCCTGCCCGGTCGTGAAAAACCGACCGCACACATTCAGTTTTTTGCTTGAGGAGTGACCCATGGTTGCCGCATTGCTTGATCGTCTTGGTGTGAACCCGGCCCTTTATCAGAACGGCAAAGTGCCGGTGCATTCGCCGATCGACGGCAGCCGCATTGCCGCCGTCAACTGGGAAGGTCCGGCCGAAGTCGAGCAGCACATCAGTCGCGCAGATCATGCGTTCGAAGCGTGGCGCAAGGTGCCGGCCCCGCGCCGCGGCGAACTGGTGCGCCAATTCGGCGAAGTGTTGCGCGAGTACAAAGCCGATCTCGGCGAGCTGGTCTCGTGGGAGGCGGGCAAGATCACTCAGGAGGGCTTGGGTGAAGTGCAGGAGATGATCGACATCTGCGACTTCGCCGTCGGTCTTTCCCGCCAACTGTACGGCTTGACCATCGCCTCCGAGCGTCCGGGCCACCACATGCGTGAAACCTGGCATCCACTGGGCGTGGTCGGCGTCATCAGCGCCTTTAACTTCCCGGTTGCCGTGTGGGCGTGGAACACCACGCTGGCACTGGTCTGCGGCAACCCGGTGGTGTGGAAACCCTCGGAGAAAACCCCGCTGACGGCGCTGGCCTGTCAGGCGCTGTTTGACCGCGTGGTGAAGAATTTCAGCGATGCTCCGGCGAGCCTCTGCCAAGTGATCATCGGTGGCCGTGACGCTGGTGAGGCGCTGGTCGATGACCCGCGAGTGGCGCTGATCAGTGCGACCGGCAGCACCCGCATGGGCCGAGAAGTGGCGCCGAAAGTCGCCGCGCGTTTCGCGCGCAGCATTCTCGAACTGGGCGGCAACAACGCGATGATCCTCGGCCCGAGCGCCGACCTCGACATGGCCGTGCGCGCAATCCTGTTCAGCGCGGTCGGCACTGCCGGCCAGCGTTGCACCACGCTGCGTCGCTTGATTGCCCATGAGTCGGTGAAGGAAGAAATCGTCACTCGCCTCAAGGCTGCGTACGCGAAAGTGCGTATCGGCCATCCGCTGGAAGGCAATCTGATCGGCCCGCTGATCGATAAACACAGCTTCGAAAACATGCAGGATGCGCTGGAGCAGGCGTTGAGCGAGGGCGGCCGGGTGTTCGGCGGCAAGCGTCAATTGCAGGATCAATTTCCCAATGCTTACTACGTCTCGCCAGCGATTGTTGAAATGCCGGAGCAGAGCGACGTGGTCTGCAGCGAGACCTTCGCGCCGATCCTGTACGTGGTCGGCTATAGCGATTTCGAGGAAGCGCTGCGCCTGAACAACGCTGTGCCGCAAGGCCTGTCATCGTGCATTTTCACCACGGATGTGCGCGAGGCCGAACGGTTCATGTCGGCGGTCGGCAGCGACTGTGGCATCGCCAACGTCAATATCGGCCCGAGCGGAGCGGAAATCGGCGGCGCGTTTGGTGGCGAGAAGGAGACCGGTGGCGGTCGTGAGTCGGGTTCCGATGCCTGGCGCGGTTACATGCGCCGCCAGACCAACACCGTGAACTATTCGCTGGAGTTGCCGTTGGCGCAGGGCATTACGTTCGACTGATATCAGGGCGGCTCTTTCCCTGTGGGAACGGGGCTGTTCGCGAAGACCATGAGTCAGTCGACATCAAAGTTGGCTGAAACGCCGCTTTCGCGAGCAGGCTCGCTCCCACAGGATCAGCAGTGTGTTTGGCAGGTTTCTGTTGGAGTCTGGCAATGCCGTTACGCGAAGAATGTCTGTGGGAAAAGCTCACGCCACTGAGGCCCGATAACACGGCGCTCAAGGGTGAGGTCAAGGTTGATGTCTGCGTGATCGGCGCCGGGTTCACCGGGTTGTCGGCGGCAGTGCATCTGTTGGAAAAAGGCAAAACCGTCTGCGTGCTGGAAGCTCATCGTGCCGGTCACGGCGGCTCCGGGCGCAATGTCGGGCTGGTCAACGCCGGTATGTGGATTCCGCCGGACGAGATCGAAGCCGGTTTCGGCGAGGCGGTCGGCAGCCAGCTCAACCGCATGCTCGGGGCAGCGCCTTCACTGGTGTTCAGCCTTGTGGATAAGTACAACATCGATTGCCAGCTACGCCGCGAAGGCACTTTGCACATGGCGCACAACGCCAAGGGCGAGGCGGATCTGCGCAGTCGTGAGCAGCAATGGAAACGCCGCGGCGCACCGGTCGAATTGCTGACCGGCAAGGCCTGTGAGCAAGCCACCGGTACGCAGAAAATCGCCGCTGCCCTGCTTGATCGTCGCGCCGGCACGCTCAATCCGATGGCCTATGTCACCGGTCTGGCGAATGCCGTGATCAGCCTCGGTGGGCAGATGTTTGATCATTCTCCGGTCACTCGACTTGAGCGCGTGGGGCAACAATGGTCGGTGCAGACCGAGCGCGGTTCGGTGCTGGCCGAGCAAGTGGTGATCGCCTCCAACGCCTATACCGAAGGCGACTGGACCGAACTCAAGCGCAACTTCTTCCCCGGTTACTACTATCAGGTCGCCTCGGTGCCACTGACCGAAGATGCCGCGCAGGACATTCTGCCGGGCGGGCAGGGGTCGTGGGATACGCGGCAAGTATTGAGCAGCATTCGCCGCGACAAAGAAGGGCGGTTGTTGCTCGGCAGTCTCGGCAACGGCAATCAGAAACCGGCCTGGTTTCTCAAGGCCTGGGCCGATCGGGTGCAACAGCATTATTTCCCCAATCTGAAACCTGTCGAATGGGAATGCACCTGGACAGGGCGTATTGCGTTCACGCCCGATCACTTGATGCGCCTGTTCGAACCGGCGCCCGGTCTGGTCGCCGTCACCGGTTATAACGGCCGTGGTGTGACGACCGGCACCGTGGTGGGCAAGGCCTTCGCCGATTACCTGTGTAATGGCAATCCTCAGGCCCTGCCAATTCCCTTTGCACCGATGCAGCCGCTGGCAGGCGTGGGGTTGCGCAGTTGTCTCTACGAGGCCGGGTTTTCGCTGTATCACGCGGGCCAGTGCCTGCGCATCGTCATCTGATTGTTGAAATATGTTGCGTGGAGCGGCGCTTTTTCGCTTAGCGACTAGCCTGTAATGGTGCGGGTTGTAGCAGTCCCGCACCAGCAGTGTGCAGTTCGGTGACGCGGGCTGTTACAGGCTGGTTGCACGTCGATTGGTGCCGCGGTTGCAATGATGGCGCGAGCGGGTTGCGCCTGAAGAAATAAATGGTTTCACCTTCCGCGGTTTAGACGGTTGCACGCCCAATGAAAATGGGAACGAAACAGTCGAAATAACAAGAAAGCAGCGACTTTTTGAAGAATAAAAAACCGATGGCACGGCCCTTGCTCTGAGCATCAGGAGAAGTGAAGTCGCAGTGCCAACTAAAAAAAACCTTGGAGCACCACCTCATGTCCCAGACGTTTTACAAGAAAGGCTTTCTGGCCCTCGCAGTAGCTACTGCGTTGGGTGTTTCTGCGTTTGCTCAAGCTGATGTGAAAATCGGTGTAGCGGGACCAATGACTGGCGCCAACGCGGCATTTGGCGAGCAGTACATGAAGGGGGCACAGGCAGCGGCTGATGCGGTCAACGCAGCAGGCGGCGTCAACGGGGAGAAAATCGTACTGGTCAAGGGCGATGACGCCTGCGAACCGAAGCAGGCCGTGACGGTCGCCAAGGACCTCACCAACCAGAAAGTTGCCGGCGTGGTCGGTCACTTCTGCTCCTCTTCGACCATTCCAGCGTCGGAAATCTATGACGAAGCGGGCATCATCGCGATCACCCCGGGTTCCACCAACCCGCAAGTGACCGAGCGCGGCCTGAGCGCCATGTTCCGTATGTGCGGCCGTGACGACCAGCAAGGCATTGTTGCCGGCGATTACATCGTCGACGTGCTCAAGGGCAAGAAAGTCGTCGTGCTGCACGACAAGGACACCTACGGTCAGGGCCTGGCCGATGCAACCAAGGCCCAGCTGGTCAAGCGCGGCGTGACCCCGGTGCTGTACGAAGGCCTGACCCGTGGTGAAAAAGACTTCAGCACCATCGTCACCAAAATCCGCGGCGCTGGCGCCGACGTTGTCTACTTCGGTGGTCTGCACCCGGAAGCCGGCCCACTGGTTCGTCAACTGCGTGAGCAAGGCCTCAAAGACGTCAAGTTCATGTCCGATGACGGCATCGTTACCGACGAACTGGTGACCACCGCTGGCGGCCCGCAATTCGTCGATGGCGTGCTGATGACCTTCGGCGCCGACCCACGCATGCTGCCGGACAGCAAGGCTGTGGTAGATGCCTTCCGCAAGGCTGGCACCGAGCCTGAAGGCTACACCCTGTATGCCTACGCTTCGGTTCAGACCCTGGCCGCCGCTTTCAACGGCGCCAAATCCAACAGCGGTGAAAAAGCCGCCGAGTGGCTGAAGAAAAACCCGGTGAAAACCGTCATGGGCGAGAAAGCCTGGGACTCCAAGGGCGACCTGAAAGTCTCCGACTACGTGGTTTACCAGTGGGACAAGGACGGCAAATACCACCAGCTGGAAAAACAGAAGTAAGGGCTGACGCGACCGTTTGAACTCCGCAAATCCCTGTGGGAGCGGGCTTGCCCGCGATGACGGCCTGACAGTCGACAACTGTGTTGAATGTTCTACCGCTATCGCTGGCAAGCCAGCTCCCACAAGGTCCTGCGGTGATCGAACTGTTCGCGCTCTGACATTGCTCCGACGTAATTCTGTATTTTTCCTAGAAGGACCGCACATCAACGATGTGCAGGTTCTCACTGCGTGAGATTGCGTTATGGATGGTATTTTCCTGCAGCAACTGGTCAACGGCCTGACCCTCGGGTCGGTCTATGGCCTGATCGCCATCGGCTACACAATGGTCTACGGCATCATCGGCATGATCAACTTCGCCCACGGCGAGGTTTACATGATTTCTGCTTACCTGGCGGCAATCAGTCTGGCTCTGCTGGCGTACTTCGGTATCGAATCTTTCCCTCTGCTGATGCTCGGCACCCTGATCTTTACCATCGTCGTCACGGCGGTGTATGGCTGGGTCATCGAGCGTGTTGCCTACAAACCCCTGCGTAACTCCACACGGCTGGCGCCGCTGATCAGCGCCATCGGTATTTCGCTGATCCTGCAAAACTACGCACAGATCGCCCAAGGCGCCAAACAACAGGGCGTTCCGACGCTGCTGACCGGTGCATGGCGGGTTGAAGTCGGTACCGGCTTCGTACAACTGACCTACACCAAAGTCTTCATTCTGGTGGCCGCGTTCGTCGGCATGGGGCTGCTGACCTACATCATCAAGTACACCAAGCTCGGCCGCATGTGCCGCGCCACCCAGCAAGACCGCAAGATGGCCTCGATCCTGGGGATCAACACCGATCGGGTGATTTCCTACGTGTTCATCATCGGTGCCGCCATGGCTGCACTCGCTGGTGTGCTGATCACCATGAACTACGGCACCTTCGACTTCTACGCCGGCTTCATCATCGGCATCAAGGCGTTCACCGCAGCGGTACTCGGCGGGATCGGCTCGCTGCCCGGCGCCATGTTGGGCGGGATCATCCTCGGCATCTCCGAGTCGCTGTTCTCCGGCCTGGTCAACTCCGACTACAAAGACGTGTTCAGCTTCTCGCTGCTCGTACTTGTTCTGGTCTTCCGGCCGCAGGGCCTGTTGGGCCGTCCTCTTGTGTCGAAGGTGTAAGCGATGTCTTCAACCACTAAAAAATCCATTGATGTCAAAAAAAGCCTGGTTGAGGCGATTCTGGCCGGCCTGATTGCCTTGATTGTTTTCGGGCCAATTGTCGGTGTCGTACTCGACGGTTACAGCTTCAACCTTGAAATGACCCGCGTGGCCTGGATCATTGCCATCGTCATGGCCGGCCGCTTTGCCCTCAGCCTGTTTCTGCAAACGCCCAAGGGCCTGAAGATTCTCGACGGATTCGAGAGCGCCGGGTCGGGTGTGCATGTATTGCCCGCCGATCATAAATCAAGCCTGCGCTGGATTATCCCGCTGGTGGTTCTGCTGGCAGTGGCCGTGCCGTTCTTCTCCAACTCGTACCTGCTGGGCGTGGTCATCCTCGGGTTGATCTACGTGCTGTTGGGGCTTGGGCTGAACATTGTGGTTGGCCTGGCCGGCTTGCTCGACCTTGGTTACGTGGCGTTCTACGCCATCGGTGCCTATGGTCTGGCACTCGGTTATCAGTATCTCGGGCTGGGTTTCTGGACGGTGCTGCCGCTGGCGGCGATCACCGCGGGGCTTGCCGGCTGCATCCTCGGTTTCCCGGTGCTGCGCCTGCATGGCGACTATCTGGCGATCGTGACCCTGGGCTTCGGTGAGATCATTCGTCTGGTCCTCAACAACTGGCTGTCCCTGACCGGCGGCCCGAACGGCATGGCGGCGCCGCTGCCGACGTTCTTCGGTCTGGAGTTCGGCAAGCGCGCGAAGGATGGCGGGGTGCCGTTTCATGAGTTTTTCGGCATCGCTTACAACCCGGACGTGAAGTACTACTTCATCTACGCGGTGCTGTTCCTCGTGGTGCTGGCCGTGCTGTACATCAAGCATCGACTGGTGAAGATGCCGGTCGGTCGCGCTTGGGAAGCCCTGCGTGAAGATGAAATCGCCTGCCGCTCGATGGGCCTCAACCACGTACTGGTCAAGCTCTCGGCCTTCACCATCGGCGCGTCGACGGCGGGTCTGGCGGGTGTGTTCTTCGCGACTTATCAGGGCTTCGTCAACCCGACCTCGTTTACGTTCTTCGAATCGGCCCTGATCCTCGCCATCGTCGTACTCGGCGGCATGGGCTCGACCATCGGTGTGGTGATTGCAGCGTTTGTGCTGACCGTCGCCCCGGAACTGCTGCGCGGGTTTGCTGAGTATCGCGTGCTGCTGTTCGGCATTCTGATGGTGTTGATGATGATCTGGCGACCACGCGGGTTGATTCGCATCAGCCGTACCGGGGTCAAACCACGCAAAGGTGCCATTCACTACGAGAGGACTGCGCCATGAGTGAAGTCGTACTCTCTGTTGAAAAACTGATGATGCATTTCGGTGGCATCAAGGCGTTGAGCGATGTCAGCCTGAAGGTCAAACGCAACTCGATCTTCGCCCTGATCGGCCCCAACGGTGCCGGCAAGACCACGGTGTTCAACTGCCTGACCGGTTTCTACAAGGCGTCCGGCGGCAAGATCGAACTCAACGTGCGCGGGCAGCAGACCAACGTCATCCAGCTATTGGGTGAGTCGTTCAAACCGACCGACTTCGTTTCGCCGAAAAGCTTTCTCAGCCGGATGTACTACAAGATGTTTGGCGGCACCCATCTGGTGAACCGCGCAGGCCTGGCTCGTACCTTCCAGAACATTCGTCTGTTCAAGGAAATGTCCGTGCTGGAAAACCTGCTGGTGGCCCAACACATGTGGGTCAACCGCAACATGCTCGCCGGCATCCTTAACACCAAGGGCTATCGCAAAGCCGAAAGCGACGCGCTGGACTGTGCGTTCTACTGGCTGGAAGTGGTCGATCTGGTCGACTGCGCCAACCGTCTCGCCGGTGAGCTCTCGTACGGCCAGCAACGCCGTCTGGAGATCGCCCGGGCCATGTGCACGCGGCCGCAGATCATCTGCCTCGACGAACCGGCCGCCGGCCTCAACCCTCAGGAAACCGAAGCGCTGAGCGCAATGATCCGGCTGCTGCGCGACGAGCATGATCTGACCGTGGTGCTGATCGAACACGACATGGGCATGGTAATGAGCATTTCCGACCACATCGTGGTGCTGGACCACGGCATCGTTATCGCTGAAGGCGGACCTGAAGCTATCCGTAACGACCCGAAAGTGATTGCCGCCTACCTGGGCGCCGACGAAGAGGAGCTGGTATGAGCCAACCGATCCTCGAACTGAAAAACCTGGACGTGTTCTACGGCCCGATCCAGGCACTCAAAGGCGTTTCGCTGCAGATCAATGAAGGAGAAACCGTCAGCCTGATCGGCTCCAATGGAGCGGGTAAATCAACATTGCTGATGTCGATCTTCGGCCAGCCCCGGGCGGCGAACGGGCAGATCATTTATCAAGGCGTCGACATTACCCAAAAGTCATCGCACTACATCGCGTCCAACGGCATTGCGCAGTCGCCGGAAGGACGGCGGGTGTTCCCTGACATGACCGTCGAGGAAAACCTGTTGATGGGCACCATCCCGATTGGTGACAAGTATGCCAAAGAGGATATGCAGCGCATGTTCGAGCTGTTCCCACGGCTTGAAGAGCGGCGCACGCAGCGGGCGATGACCATGTCCGGCGGTGAACAGCAGATGCTCGCTATTGCTCGCGCATTGATGAGCCGACCGAAGTTGTTGCTGCTCGATGAACCGAGCCTGGGTCTGGCACCGATTGTTGTGAAGCAGATCTTCGCGACCCTGCGGGAACTGGCCAAAACCGGCATGACGATTTTCCTCGTCGAGCAGAACGCCAACCATGCGTTGAAACTGTCGGATCGGGCGTACGTGATGGTCAACGGCGAGATTCGCCTGACGGGTACCGGTAAGGAGTTGCTGGTGAACGAGGAGGTGCGTAACGCCTATCTGGGCGGGCACTGAGTTACATCGTCATACACAAGCCCCGACGCGCGAGCCTCGGGGCTTTTTTATCCCTGCGATGCACCCCAATCCCTGTGGGAGCTGGCTTGCCAGCGATAGCGGTTCACCATTCAGCCAAGGTGTTGTCAGTGACTCCCCCATCGCTGGCAAGCCAGCTCCCACAGGTTCCTTGGTGCACTTTGATGAAATTGTGGAAAACAAATTCCGCTACCTGCCAAAGCGCGACATATAGACGCTGCAAATGGCTGTTTTTCCACAGTTTTGACTTGTCCCCGTTTGCTGTGGAGCTGGCTGTGAATAACGTGGGAGTAGCTGGCTGAATCCCTTTAAAACCGTGGCTTTCAGGCGTGTGGTTGTTTTTTGATCAAGTGTTTTTGCTGGAGCGGCAGACGTCTTTGTCAACCTTTTTGTGGGGGCTGCATCGCCGCAGTTTTGATGGGTGCAAGCCTGTGGATAAGTCTGTGATTAAACTCTGGAAAGACCCCGCTAAGGGCCGTAATTACTGGCCTCGCGCAATCACTGCTCCAACCGACCTGTCGTGCAAAATGCCATGTCCCGCACAGGTAGCGCTCCATGGTCAAGCAAAAAACTTTCCATTTCGCCCGCAAAGCCTTGTGTGGCGCGGCTTTGCGCGCTTCCACTTGCCCCCGGAAACTGTGGAAGGGACTGTGGATAACATGCGTGCACATGGCTACAGGCCACGCTGGCTATGGCGTCGGAACGATTGTTTGTTTTTTATACAGCGAGCGGGTGTTGCCCGTGCTTGCGTGGCCGGGCATGCTGCCTGCTGATTTTCTATTCCAATGGCTGCCCTCGCGGTCGAAGCAAGGAGAACACGATGTCCAACACCCTGTTTATCACCGGCGCGACGTCCGGTTTTGGTGAAGCTTGTGCCCGTCGTTTTGCCGAGGCTGGCTGGAAACTGGTGCTAACCGGTCGTCGTGAAGAACGCCTCAACGCCCTTTGCGCTGAGTTGTCCAGGCAGACTGAAGTGCATGGCCTGGTGCTTGATGTGCGCGATCGCAAGGCGATGGAGGAGGCGATTGCCAACCTGCCGCCATCGTTCGCCAAACTGCGTGGCCTTATCAACAACGCGGGCCTGGCGTTGGGCGTGGACCCTGCGCCGAAATGCGATCTGGATGATTGGGACACCATGGTCGACACCAACGTCAAAGGCCTGATGTACGCCACTCGCTTGCTGTTGCCGCGCCTGATCGCCCATGGTCGTGGCGCTGGCATCGTCAACCTCGGCTCCATCGCCGGCAACTATCCGTACCCTGGCAGCCATATCTACGGCGCGACCAAAGCGTTTGTTAAGCAGTTTTCGCTGAACCTGCGCTGCGACTTGCAGGGCACCGGCGTGCGCGTCAGCAACATTGAGCCGGGGCTGTGCGAGAGTGAATTCTCGCTGGTGCGTTTCGCCGGTGATCAGGAACGGTACAACGCCACCTACGCCGGGGCCGAGCCGATCCAGCCGCAAGACATCGCCGAGACGATTTTCTGGGTGATGAATGCGCCGGCGCATATCAACATCAATAGCCTGGAATTGATGCCGGTGAGCCAGACCTGGGCCGGGTTTGCCATCGAGCGGAACAAGGCTTAAGAGCGCATAACGGCTATCGCTGGCAAGCCAGCTCTCACAGGTAACAAGTCGACTACAAGGTTTGTGTACACCGACGATCCTGTGGGAACTGGGTTGCCAGCGATGGGCCAAAACAGGCAATAAATCCCGATAAGGTAGACTCCTCTCCCAGCAACCCCACCGCACCCCGCGGTTTTCAAGGTTTTTAGAGGAGGCTACGTGAGTAACCGAGGTGAGCAGTCGCTGCTCAAACAATCGACCATCCTGATGTTTGCAGTGTCGATTGCCGGGATCGTCACCGGTTTTGTTTCAGGTTCCCAATCCATCCTGTTCGATGGTTTTTTCTCGCTGATCGCAACCTTCATCAAAGTACTGATGCTGATCACTGCCAAGTTGATCGCGAAGGAAAGCAATCACCGTTTCCAGTTCGGCTTCTGGCATCTGGAACCCATGGTGCTGCTGATTGAAGGCAGTTTCCTGCTGTTGATTGCCATCTACGCGTTTCTCAACGGTGTGTTCGGCATCATCGACGGTGGCCGGGACATCGAGTTGGGTCTGGTGATCATCTATGCCGCCGTGTTTACCGTGGTCGAGTTCGCGTACTTCTTCTACGTGCGTCGGCGCAATCGCAAGCTCAAATCCAGCCTGATCCAGTTCGACAACATCAGTTGGCTGGTGGACGCGATGCTTTCTGTGGGCCTGTTGATCAGTTTTCTCACGGCGCTGCTGCTCAAGTCCCAGGGCTATGGCGAATGGGCGGTTTACGTCGATCCGCTGATCCTGATCGTACTGGCCCTGACCATGCTGACACCGGCCTTCAAGATCCTCGGCCCGGCATTACGCGATGTGCTGGGCATTGCACCGGACACGCTGAATGACCACGTGCGCCAGGTGATGGACGCGGCGAAGGCCGAGCATGGTTTCGACGATTATGTGTCTTACGTGCAGAAGCACGGACGAGCGCGGTTTATCGAGATTCATGTGGTGTTGCCGGCGGATTACCGACTGGAGAACGTCGGGCAACTGGATGCCCTGCGTGAAGAGATTTCCGCGAAGCTGGGCAAACCGGATGCGGCGCGATGGTTGACCATCAGCTTCACGGGCGACAAGAAGTGGATCGCCTAGACACCGTATAAGGCCATCGCGAGCAGGCTCACTCTTAAAGGGGAATTCATTCCAACTATAGGAATGAGCCTGCTCGCGATAACGGTAGATCAATCAAAGAAGATATTCAGCCAGGCCGCGGTAGCACGTTGCCAGGTGATACGGCGTGGTCGAGGGCATGTCCTTGCGGCTGACTTCGCCCTGCTCATCGCGGCACTCATGCCAGCCACCGGCATGCAGAAAGCGCTGTTGCAATGCCTGCAATTGATGCAGCACCACGGCTTCGCTGTCGGGGCGCAAGGTCAGCGCACGCAGGTATTCGGCCTGCGCCCAGATCCGCTGAGTCGAATCTTTTGGACGTCCGTCCATTTCCAGATCAAGCATAGCCCGCACCGCACCGCTGGGCTGCTCCACGCCGAATTGCTCGGTGAAGGCAAACGCCTTATCAAGCGCCGAATGCAATTTCGAACCGCGCAGCAACGCTGACGATTGCAGCAGGAAATACCATTCGAACTGGTGCCCTGGCTCGTACCAGTTATCCACAGCACCCAAAGGTTTTTCCATCAACACGCCATGTTGCGGGTCGATGAAATGCTTGTGCATGGCTGTGCATAACTCAAGTAGCGCTTGTTGCGTAGCGCTGTCCTGGCGCACGTGCAGAGTGGCGAGGAAGGCTTCGGCCAGGTGCATCAACGGGTTTTGCAACGGGCCGGTTTCGAGGGTGAGCCAGTTGCGATCAAGGCAGGCTTCGTAAAGGCCATCGCCGGTGGCGAAACGCTGACCGATGACTTCCAGCGCGGCGTTCAACGTCGATTCCACCAGCGGCTCGCGGGATTTTTCCCAGTAATGCGCGCAGGCAAACAGGATGAACGCGTGGGTGTATAGATCCTTGCGCTGATCCAGCGGTTTGCCCTGCGCATCGATGCTGTAGAACCAGCCGCCGTGTTCGGCATCGTGGAAGTGTCGTTGCAGAGAACGGAACAGCGCGGCCGCACGCTCTTCTGCGTTATCCACAACGCCGATCAGGCTGGAAAACAGATACAGCTGCCGTGCACAGGCCATCGCCCGATAACGTTGCGCTGGCAAGGGCTGGTGCGCGGCGTCGAGTGCTTCGTAGGGCAGTGCCATGTCGGCATTCCAGCCCGGGCCTTGCCAGAGCGGCACGATCACGTTGACGAAGTGCTGCTGCACCTCGGTGAACAGGGCGGTCAATTCAGGCAGGGATTTGGAGCGGGAAGCATGGGGCATTGGCGGACGTCGTCACGGCTGGGGCGATTGCGCGACATGGTAGCAGAGCGGCAGCCTTTAGAGGCTCGGAGTCTGATCGGTCGTCATCGCTGGCAAGCCAGCTGCCACAGGGATCTTCGGTGTTCACATGATTGTGGCTACACCAAATGACCTGTGTGTGTGGCTTGCCAGCGATGAGGCCGGTACAGGCGACAGAGATCAGCCGGCCAGCAACCACGCGCCGGTCATTGCCGAAGCCGCACCCGCCAATCGCACCAGTGGCGCCGCCGCTTGCGGCAATACGCGCACCACGCCATAACCGGCCGCATGCAGGGCCGCAGTCGCAGCTACAAAACCTGCCGCGTACGCCCAAGGGCTGCTCATCTCCGGCAACTCAAGGCCATGCGCGACACCATGGAACAACGCAAACAGCGCCGTCGCCGCTACCGCCATTACCAACGGCGGACGCACCGCCAGTGCCACGGCCAGGCCCAGCGCCAGCACCGATGCGGCGATCCCGCTTTCCAGCGCCGGCAGTTCCAGCCCTTCAAACCCGAGCATGCCGCCGATCAGCATGGTGCCGACAAAAGTGCAAGGCAGCGCCCAGCGCGCCGCGCCTTTTTGCTGCGCGGCCCACAAGCCGACGGCGACCATCGCCAACAAGTGGTCGAGGCCGCCAATCGGGTGGCTGATGCCCGCGATCAAGCCGCTGTCGCCGTGACCCGGATGTGCGAAGGCCAGTGCCGGGGTCAGCAGCAGCGCAACGGCGCCGAAAATACGTTTGAGTGTCATGGATAAGCTTCCTTGTTGATAAATGAATCAGGCTGCGGTCAGCAAGCCCTGGCGTTCGATGAAGGCGATGATTGCGTCCAGACCCTGACCGGTTTTCTGGTTGCTGAACACGAACGGCTTGCCGTTGCGCATGCGTCGGGTGTCGCTATCCATCATTTCCAGCGAGGCACCCACCAGCGGCGCCAGGTCGATCTTGTTGATCACCAGCAGGTCAGATTTGCAGATGCCCGGCCCGCCTTTGCGCGGCAACTTGTCGCCCGCCGAGACGTCGATCACGTAGATGGTCAGGTCGGACAGTTCCGGGCTGAACGTCGCCGACAGGTTGTCGCCGCCGGACTCCACCAGAATCAGGTCCAGCCCCGGAAAACGCCGGTTCAACTGATCGACCGCTTCGAGGTTGATCGAGGCGTCTTCGCGGATCGCCGTGTGCGGGCAGCCGCCGGTTTCCACACCGATGATCCGCTCCGGCGCCAGCGCTTCGTTGCGCACCAGAAAGTCGGCGTCTTCGCGGGTGTAGATGTCGTTGGTGACTACGGCGAGGTTGTAGCGCTCGCGCAAGGCGAGGCACAGGGCCAGGGTCAGCGCGGTTTTACCGGAACCGACCGGGCCGCCGATACCGATACGCAAAGATTGTGTGTTCATACGGCTTCTCCAAAATAGAAGGCCCAAAATGACGGGCCCTAGGAACGGAACAGACGGCTGTACTGGCGCTCATGGGCCATGCACGTCAGGGACAGGCCGAACGCGGCGCTGCCAATGTGTTCGGGTTTGATGTGGGTCGCGTCTTGCTGCGCCTGTTGCAGCAGCGGCAGCAATTCGCTGGTCAAGCGCTGGGCGGCTTGCTGGCCCAGCGGCAAGGTTTTCATCAGCACGGCGAGCTGGTTTTCCAGCCAGCTCCACAGCCAGGCGGCGAGGGCGTCTTGGGGGCTGATCCCCCAGGCGCGAGCAGCCAGTGCCCAGCCGAGCGCCAGATGCGGTTCGGCGCATTGCTCGAGAAAGCTGCGCGCCGGCGCGTCGAGTTCTGGCAAGCCGTTGAGCAACTGCTGCAGCGAGTAACCCATCTGCCGACTTTCCAGGTGCAACTCGCGAGTCTCGCGACTGGCGCGGTGGGTTTCGCAGATTTGCTGCAGTTCGCCCCAGTTTTCCTCGGCGGCTGCCTGGCAATGGGCAAGCAGCAGCGGTGCTTCGAAACGGGCGAGATTGAGCAGCAACTGATCGCCGATCCAGCGGCGGGCGCTGTCCGGGTTGTTCACGCGGCCGTTATCCACAGCCATTTCCAGGCCTTGCGAATAGCTGTAGCCGCCAATCGGCAATTGCGGACTGGCCAGGCGCAGCAGCGCCCAGGCTGGGTTCATAAACGAACGCCGAACTGGTGCAGTTTTGGCGCGTAGTTGAAATCTTCGTCGCCGTGCCGCGAATGGTGATGGCCGCCGCCGTAGGCACCGTGTTCCGGTTGGAATGGGGCTTCAAGCGCTTCGACCTGCGCACCGAGTTGTTCCAGCATGGCTTTGAGCACGTAGTCGTCGAGCAAGCGCAGCCAGCCATCGCCGACTTGCAGGGCGACGTGGCGATTGCCCAGGTGATACGCGGCGCGGGTCAGTTCGAAGGCATTGGCGCAGGTGACGTGCAGCAGTTGTTCGGCGCGGGCGCAGACACGGACGATGCGACCGTCCTCGGCTTGTAGGCATTCGCCGTCATACAGCGGCGGCTGACCGCGCTCCAAAAACAACCCGACGTCTTCGTTCTCGGCACTGAAACAGCGCAAACGGCTCTTGCTTCGGGCTTCGAAGGTCAGGTGCAACTCGGCGGCCCAGACGGGTTGAGGGTCGATTCTGCGATGAATCACCAACATCGGAAAACTTCCAGCAGTGGACAATACTCAGGCTAGAGCAAGGGGCTTGCCAATCGGACGATATGTAGGAAATCCCTGTAGGATCGTAGAGGGTGTTGCAGGATGTTGCGGGGATTTGAAGCGTTTTGGTGCATGAAGTTTTTTACATGCACCAATTTGCGGCGCAAAAAAGATCGCAGCCTTCGGCAGCTCCTACACCGATCTCTGTAGGAGCTGCCGAAGGCTGCGATCTTTTGATTTTTATTCGGTACTGCCCAGGCCTTGCCAGTGCTTGAGCCCGATGAAGATGAAGCGCAACTGCTGGGTGATCTTCGCCTGCGGCGTCAAATGCTCGGGCAAGGCGTCGGCTGGCGGGTCAATGATGTCCGGCAGGGTGGCGAACACCGATTTGACGATCAGATCGGCCATCACGCTCAGGCCGTCAGCGTCCAGATGCTGAAGCTTGGGCATCATCGTCAGGTCGGCCGCGAGGTCGGAACTGATGTTCTCGCGTAGACGGCCAATCGCCTGGCGCACCGGCAGCGAACCACCGTACTGCTCGCGCGCCAGAAACAGGAACTGCGAACGGTTGGCGCTGACCACATCGAGGAAGATCCGCACCGACGCATCGATGATGCCACCCATGACGAATTCGTTATGGCGCACCAAGCGGATGGTTTCGCGGAAGGTCTGGCCCACTTCGCTGACCAGCACCAGACCGAGTTCGTCCATATCGGCAAAGTGCCGATAGAAACCGGTGGGCACGATGCCGGCGGTTTTCGTCACTTCGCGCAGGCTCAGGCTGCCGAATCCTCGGCCGCTTTCCATCAAGTGGCGGGCAGCGTCCATCAGGGCGTTGCGGGTCTGTTGCTTCTGTTCGGCGCGGGGCAGCATCGCAGGTGTGTTCTTTGGCAGGACAAGCGCCGCACTCTAGCAAATCGGCTTTATCGGCGTCGAACGGCAGCGGGGCAGGTAGCGGGGAAATGGCGACTTATTGAGGGCTGCGGCTAAAAAGGCAAAAGCCCAATCCGGGGATTGGGCTTTTTTTCAGGACCGCCATGGGCTCAGCTCACAGCGCTGTTGCGTTCGATCACACGGTCACCACCACCTTCGGCAAGCGCTTGGCCTTGTGGGGTTTTGTCGTAGCCGTCTTCGACCAGACCTTTTTCTTCCAGGCGATTGCGACCGTTTTCGGCGACAGCCTGGCCTTGTGGGGTGTTGTCGTAGCCGTCTTCAACCAGACCTTTTTCTTCCAGACGATTGCGACCGTTCTCGGCAAGTTGACCTTGTGGAGTTTTGTCGTAGCCATCTTCAGCCAGGGTCTGACCTTGTGGAGTTTTGTCATAGCCGTCTTCGGCCAGGGTTTGGCTGAACACCGAGTGGCTGTCTTTGACTTGCGGAGTGGCTTGTTCGGCAGCGGGCAGAGCGAAAGCAGTGCTGGCTAGCATCGAAAGGGTAAGACTCAGTAGTAATTGGCGTTTCATGATGGGTTGCTCCTTGGGAGGGCGATAAAGTGGGTACGAGGGCAATGCTACTCTCGATAAGTCGATATAAAAGTTCATAAACGCAATGGTAATAATCAACAGAATTGATTGTTCAAGCGGGAGGCTCTAGAACGGGCCTTCCAGAGGGGCGCTTTTGCACCGCAGTGGGTATTTTCGACCCACTCGTGCCTCGCAAAAGTGCGGGTGGCGGTAACGCTGCCTGACCGATCGGTCGGATTTGGCGCGGCTTTTTGCGTCTTAATCGGTCTTTCGATTAAACCTGCGGGCCTTTTGCCAGTCACAGATTTCATAGGGGCCGCTTTGGCCCGCCGTTTCAGCCGTACGCCGTGGCTTGGGCGTGCGGTCGTGATCAGGAGTTTTGTGCATGACGCGCACTGGAAAAATCTTCAGCTGGATCTTCTCCATCCTCGTACTGCTATTGGCTGTACTGGTGCTGATCATCGTGTTCTTCGACTGGAACCGGATCAAACCGCCGCTCAATGCCAAAGTCTCGGAAGAATTGCACCGACCGTTTGCCATCAACGGCAACCTTGCGGTGATCTGGCAACGCGAGCCGGATGAAGGCGGCTGGCGCGCCTGGGTGCCTTGGCCGCATGTGGTCGCCGAGGATTTGAGCCTGGGCAATCCGGACTGGTCGAAGCAGCCGCAGATGGTCACGCTCAAGCGCGTCGAGTTGCGTATTTCGCCGTTGGCCTTGCTGGCGCAACGGGTGGTGATCCCGCGCATCGACCTGACCGAACCCAACGCCCAGTTGCAACGCCTGGCTGACGGCCGCGCCAACTGGACGTTCAAGTTCGATCCCAAGGATCCGAATGCCGAGCCGTCGAACTGGGTCGTTGATATCGGCGCCATCAAGTTCGACAAGGGCCACGTCACCCTTGATGATCAGACCTTGAGGACCAACCTTGATGTGTTGATCGATCCACTGGGCAAGCCGATTCCTTACAGCGATATCGTCGGCGACAAAGCGGCGAAAACCACGCAGGACAAGGTCGGCGCGCCGCAGGATTACGCTTTTGCATTAAAGGTGAAAGGTCAGTATCACGGCCAGAATCTCAGTGGTCAGGGCAAAATCGGCGGGCTGCTGGCCTTGCAGGACTCGAGCAAACCGTTCCCGCTGCAGGCCCAGGCGAAAATCGGCGATACCCGCATTGAACTGGCCGGCGCCCTGACCGATCCGCTCAATCTCGGCGCCCTCGACCTGCGTCTGAAACTGGCCGGTGACAGCCTCGGTAACCTCTATCCGCTGACCGGGGTGACCCTGCCGGACACGCCGCCGTACGCCACCGATGGTCATCTCATCGCCAAGTTGCACGATGATGCCGGCGCGAAATTCACCTATGAAAAATTCAACGGCAAGATCGGCAGCAGCGACATCCACGGCGACCTGACTTACGTTGCCAGTCAGCCTCGGCCCAAGCTCAGCGGCGCGCTGGTGTCCAACCAACTGCTGTTCGCTGACCTCGGGCCGTTGATCGGTGCCGACTCCAACGACAAGCCAAAAACTGGCAGTGCACAGAGCAAGCAACCGGCAGACAAAGTCCTGCCGGTGGACGAATTCAAGACTGACCGCTGGCGCGCGATGGATGCCGATGTCGAGTTCACTGGCAAGCGTATCGTCCACAGCGAAAAACTGCCGTTCACCGACCTTTATACCCATCTGATACTCAACGACGGCGAACTCAGTCTGGAGCCGCTGCGCTTCGGCGTGGCTGGCGGCAAACTCGATGCGCAAATTCGTCTGAACGGGCGCACCGAGCCGCTGGAAGGCCGGGCGAAGTTGACGGCGCGCGGGTTCAAACTCAAGGAACTGTTCCCGACCTTCGAGCCGATGAAAACCAGTTTCGGCGAGCTCAATGGCGACGCCAATATCAGTGGGCGCGGTAACTCGGTAGCGAAATTGCTGGGCGGCGCTAACGGCAGCTTGAAGATGCTGATCAACGACGGCGCGATCAGTCGCGAACTGATGGAGCTTGCAGGTCTCAACGTCGGCAACTACGTGGTCGGCAAAATCTTTGGCGACAAAGAAGTGAAGATCAACTGCGCGGCGGCGGACTTCGATATCAAGACTGGTTTGGCGTCCACGCGGCTGTTTGTCTTCGATACCGAGAACGCGATCATCTATATCGACGGCACGGCGAACATGGCGACCGAGCAACTGGACCTGACGGTGACGCCGGAATCCAAGGGCTGGCGTTTGATCTCGTTGCGTTCGCCGCTGTATGTACGCGGCAAGTTCATCAAACCCGACGCTGGGGTTAAACCAGTCCCGCTGTTGTTGCGCGGTGCGGGGATGGTGGCGTTGGGAGTGATTGCGGCGCCGGCGGCTGGGCTGCTGGCATTGGTGGCGCCGAGCGGTGGCGAGCCGAATCAGTGTGCGCCGTTGCTGGAGCAGATGAAGGCCGGTAAGGCACCAGTGACCGTAAAACCAACCAAGTAAAAATAGATCAAAAGATCGCAGCCTTCGGCAGCTCCTACAGGGAAATGCGTCCCCTGTAGGAGCTGCCGAAGGCTGCGATCTTTTGCTGTTGCGATGGTGATTCAGAAAGGTTTACAGATCTTTCAGAATGTCGGCCATGTCATCCGCATGCTCTTCTTCCTGCGCGAGGATGTCTTCGAAGATGCGGCGGGTGGTCGGGTCTTTTTCGCCGATGTACTGAATGATCTCGCGATAGCTATCGATCGCGATTCGCTCGGCCACCAGGTCTTCGTAGACCATCTCCTTCAAACTGTTCCCGGCTACATATTGTGCGTGGGACATTTTCGACAGCATGTCCGGATTGAACTCCGGTTCGCCGCCCAATTGCACAATACGCTCGGCCAGTCGGTCAGCGTGTTCGCTTTCCTGCTTGGCGTGTTCGAGAAACTCATCGGCAGCGGTGCTGGCCTTCAGACCGCTGGCCATGAAGTAGTGACGTTTGTAGCGCAAGACGCAGACCAGTTCAGTGGCCAGCGATTCGTTGAGCAAGCGCAACACCTCTTCACGGTTGGCGCTGTAGCTTTCGGTTACGGCGCCGTTCTCGACGTGTTGGCGCGCACGTTCGCGCAGGGTTTGGACATCAGACAGATGCAGGTCGTCGCTCATTTCAGTCTCCTGGAGGCTAATCCGATTGGCGCCACGCTCTACAGGCGCGATCGCCTACCCAGGTTGTGAGTCATACGCGATGCAAAAAGTTTTATGAGATTTGCGAGGCTTGCCCTGTGTGCGTTGCCAAAGGCTGTGACCTTGGTGCCAGCCCTGACAAAAGTGCCTCTTCCTGCAACCACGCAAAAAACGCCCGCACCGGCGGATGCCGTTCGCGCCCCGGCACACACAGCGCGCTGTAGCCGGCACCGTCGACTTGCACATCGCCTTGAAATGGCACCAGCAAACCACTGGCGATGCTTTCCGAGACCAGAATATTGCTCGCCAGCACCAAGCCTTGCCCGGCGATCGCCGCTTGCAACGCGTAATGCTCTTCATCGTATTCGCGAATCGCCGGATGCTGATTCAGCCAGTTCGCACCGGACTTCGCGCACCACGCTTCCCAGCCATGGGCATACAGCTTCGAGTTGTGCCAGCGCACGCTGATCAGCGTCGGCGTGCGTCGCCCGGCCAACGCGACTTGTTCGGGCGATCCATAGACCCCGAACGATTCATCGAACAGACACAGGCCATACAGGTTCGAGTAGTCGTCGAGGCTGTAACGCAGCACCAGATCGACGCTGGCGTCCTGATGCAGATCGATGACTTCGCAGTGCGTGTCCAGGCGCACATTGATGTTCGGGTGCCTGGCATAAAACCGCCCGAGGCGCGGCACCAGCCACAGCGCGGCAAACGCGGCAGTGGTCGACAGCGTCAGGCTGCTGCCGCTGCGTTGCGGGCGCAGGGTGTCGACGCTTTGCGCCACTTCCAGCAGCGCGCCATGCAGGCTGCGAAACAGTCGCTCGCCGCCCTCCGTGAGGCGCACCTTGCGCGGTAGACGTTCGAACAGGGCAACGCCGAGCCAATCCTCCAGCACCCGAATCTGATGGGAGATCGCCGTGGGCGTTACCGACAATTCTTCGGCGGCAGCCTTGAAGCTCAGCAAGCGTGCAGCGGATTCGAAGGCGCGCAGGGCGGTCAACGGCAAGGAGGCGAACATTGAAACTCCATGGATGAAATGGATTCATCCTGAATGATTTTTGCTCATTTGAAGACGGGCGGCTACGAGCCTCAAGCTTCATGCCACAAGCAGTTGGATTCTAGTCCGGAGGAAGTACAGATGAGCAAAATTCTTGTAATCCACGCCAGCCCGCGTGGCGACCGTTCGCACTCGCGGCGTCTGGCGGAAGGTTTTCTCAGCGCTTGGCAGGTGCGTTATCCACAGGCCCAAGTGACTCGTCGTGAAGTCGGCCGTACGCTGATTCCGGCGGTCAACGAGGCCTTTGTCGCGGCGGCATTCCATCCCGAGCCCGAAGCTCGTTCGCTGTCGATGCAGGCTGATCTGGCGCTCAGCGATCAACTGGTCGGCGAGTTGTTCGATCACGATCTGCTGCTGATTTCCACGCCGATGTACAACTTCAGCGTGCCCAGCGGCCTCAAGGCCTGGGTCGATCAGATTGTGCGATTGGGCCTGACCTTCGATCACACGCTCGACAACGGTGTGGCCCAGTACACGCCACTGTTGCAGGGCAAGAGGGCGTTGATCGTCACCAGTCGCGGCGGTTTCGGGTTCGGTCCGGGCGGTGAGCTGGAGGCACTGAATCATGCCGACCCATGGCTGCGCACGGCGCTGGGATTCATCGGTATCAACGACGTCACGGTGGTCGCGGCCGAAGGCGAGGAGTCTGCCGAACGCACTTTCGCAGTATCGGTGGCCGAGGCGGAGCAGCGCTTGCTCGAACTCGCGAGGGAGTTCCAGGTGGCCTGATTGTGGCGGGGGTTGCAGGGCTGAAGTAGGCTGGACGCTGCGTTGTCATCATTACAGCGGATGCTTGGCGGGTGTTTTGCACGCCTTGCATCCACTCACCGACTACAAGGATGTTTGCCTATGTCGACGCGTTATCCATTGGTGCTGGTGCCGGGAATGCTCGGGTTTATCCGGCTGGTGATTTATCCATATTGGTTCGGGATCATCAAGGCGTTGCGCCGCGGTGGTGCAACCGTGATTGCGGTGCAGGTGTCGCCGCTCAATTCGACCGAGGTGCGTGGCGAGCAGTTGCTCGCGCGCATCGACGAGATTTTGCGTGAAACCGGGGCGCAGAAGGTCAACCTGTTTGGCCACAGTCAGGGCTCGTTGACGGCGCGTTACGCTGCAGCGAAACGCCCGGATCTGGTGGCCTCGGTCACTTCGGTGGCCGGGCCCAATCATGGTTCGGAACTGGCCGACTATCTACACAAACACTACCCCGCAGACAGCGCCAAGGGTCGTATCCTCGAGGTGCTGCTGCGTGTTGTCGGCTGGCTGATGGCGTTGCTGGATACCGGTTATCACGGGCCGAAACTGCCGGTGGATATCCATGCCTCGCATCAATCGCTGACCACTGAAGGCGTGGCGCTGTTCAATCAGCTTTATCCACAGGGCCTGCCCGAAACCTGGGGCGGCCACGGGCCGGAAGAGGTCAACGGCGTTCGGTATTACTCGTGGTCAGGGACCTTGCAGCCGGGCAAGACGGATCGTGGCGGCAATTTGTTCGACGGGACCAATCGCAGCTGTCGGTTGTTTGCGAAAACCTTTGTCCGTGAGCCGGGGCAGTGCGACGGGATGGTCGGGCGTTACAGCTCGCACCTGGGCACGGTGATTGGCGACGACTATCCGCTGGATCACTTCGACATCGTCAACCAGTCGCTGGGGCTGGTGGGCAAGGGCGCGGATCCGGTGCGGCTGTTTGTCGAGCATGCGGCGCGTCTGAAAGCTGCCGGGGTCTAACAGACGCACCGAGTTATCGTTCATCGCTGGCAAGCCAGCTCCCACAAGTGATGAGGTCGTTCACAAAAGTTGCGTTCGACACAAAAACTGTGGGAGCTGGCTTGCCAGCGATGAGGCCCGATCAGGCGATACTGGTCTGTCGGCCCAACACCGTCGTCCAGCGCTCGGACAGAATCACCCCGCCCAACGTCAGCAAACCACCCACCAGGTGATACATCGCCAGTTGCTCTTTCAACACCAGTGCGGCAATCAGCGCGGTAATCAACGGCAGCAAGTTGAAGAACAACGTCGTCCGGCTCGGCCCCAGGCGCATCACCGCTTGCATCCACGCCAACGGTGCGAGCATCGAGGCCAGCAGGCACGCATACAACACCAGCGGAATATTCTGCAGCGTCAGCCCGGTTTTCGGTGAGGCGGCAAACAGCGGAAACAACACCACAATCGCCACCAGCACCTGCAGATACAGCAACACCAGCGGCGGCAGGCGCAGCTGCCATTTCTTCAGCAACGTGCTGTAAATCGCATAGGCCAGCGTGGCGATCAGCATCATCGCATCGCCCAGGTTCACGCCGTGTTGCAGCAACGCGCCGAGGCTGCCCGACGACACCACCACCAGCACACCGGCAAACGACAGCACCGCCCCCACCAACGCACCGGCAGTCAGGCGCTGGCCGAGGCTGATGATTGCCATGGCCAGTGACATCAAAGGCATCAGCGACAGGATGATGCCCATGTTGGTTGCCGTGGTCAGGGTCGCGGCGAAGTAAGCGAGGCTTTGATACACCGCCATGCCGAGCACGCCGAGGACGAAAATCTTGCCCAGGTTGGGGCGGATCTGCGGCCAATGCGCGATCACTTGTTTGAGCATGAACGGGGTGAACAGCAAACCGGCGAGCAGCCAGCGGTAGAAACCGATCTCGGCCGGGAAGATCGCGCCGACCGCGAGTTTGTTGATCACGGTGTTGCCGGCCCAGATAAAGATCGCCAGCAGGGGAAAAGCGTATTGCATGCGTTGAAACCAGTACGTTGATGAAACGTGATTATCCCCTGTCTGGATGCAGCCCTATACTTCGAACCAGACAACCTGCCACTGAAAGCGGACAGCATGAACAGTAAACACATCGATCTGCTCGATTTCAGCGAACTGCCGTCAGCGGTGTACTTCCGTTACGCCGATTTCAACGCCCATGAGTTTGCCGCGCCGCACCGCCATCCGTGGGGCACTTTGGAATACGCCGCTCACGGGGTATTGCACATGGACGTCGACGGCAGTCGTTTCATGTCGCCGCCGCAATACGCAGTGTGGGTGCCACCGCAGGTCGTGCACAGTTTCTACAGTCATCAACCGGTCAATTACCGGGCGGTATGTCTCGATCCCAAGGTTTGCGCCGAGCTGCCGACGCGGGCCTGTACGCTGGCGATCAGCGATATCCTCAAGGCGATCCTCAAGGACTTCGCCGCCCGTGACGTGAAGATTCCCGAACGGGAGGCTGATCAGCGTCTGGCTCAGGTGCTGGTCGATCAACTGCAACAGGCGCCAGTGCATGAGTGTTATCTGCCGTATGCAAGCAGCCCCGGACTGCTGGCGATTCTTGAGACCCTGCAAGCGGAGCCAGGCAACAACCAGCCGCTGGCGCACTGGGCGTTGCAGGTGCATGTCAGCGAGCGCACGTTGGCGCGGCAGTTTGTTCGAGAACTGGGGATGAGTTTCGGTGAGTGGCGCCAGCGCCTGCGTTATCTCGCGGCCATTGAAGCGCTGGAAACGCCGCGCAGCGTGCAGGAAATCGCTTTTGATCTCGGCTACAGCAGCGGCTCGGCGTTTATCGCCATGTTCGCGCGGCAGGCCGGCTGCACGCCGGAGCAGTACCGCCGCAGTCACCTGGAAGGCAGGAAGATGTAACAGGATTTGGCTACACTCCAGCGAAGGCCGCCTCCATCGAAGCGGCGACAAGGAGAAAACTCCATGAAGATGTTGCGTGTCCCTTTGTTGATGATTGGTTTGCTCCTGTGTTCCCAGGGTTTCGCCGCCACGGCGCAACAGAACAAAATGACCACCTGCAATGCCGATGCGACCGCCAAGAGTCTGAAAGGCGATGAGCGCAAAACCTTCATGAGCACTTGCCTCAAGGCAGCGCCAGCGGCCAATGACGCCAAGGCCCTGACCCCGCAGCAGCAGAAGATGACCACGTGCAACGCCGATGCGAAAACCAAAGCCCTGAGCGGCGATGCGCGCAAGGCATTCATGAGTGAGTGCCTGAAGAAAAAGTGATCCTCTGACCTTGTGGTGAGCGTGCCGGCCTCATCGCGGGCAAGCCCGCTCCCACAGGGTTTTGGTGGGCTCAGATAATTTGTGTACGACGCAATCACTGTGGGAGCTGGCTTGCCAGCGATGAGGCCAGATAGCCCCCTGAGCTTTTGACTCATGGCCCCGATCAGGCTTGCCCCAGCATATCCCTAGTGCTCCCCCTCGATCGCTGGCAGACTGCCCATCCTTTAACGCCGTTCGTTTTGAGGCTGTATGCCAACGTTTTCTGAGCGTCATGTTGTGTTCTGGGTCAGTTGCATCATCATTTTCGGCGGGTTGCTGCTCGTCCTGCCGCTGCGTTTGTTGCCCAGCCTGCTGGCCGGGTTGCTGGTATTCGAGCTGGTCAACATGCTCACCCCACAACTGCAACGGCTGATCGAAGGCCGGCGTGCCCGTTGGCTGGCGGTGGCACTGCTCGGTACGCTGGTGGTCAGTGCGCTGGCTTTGCTCTTCGCCGGGGCTATCAGTTTCCTCCTGCACGAGGCGGAGAATCCCGGCGCCTCTCTGGACAAATTCATGGGCGTGGTCGACCGTGCGCGCGGTCAATTACCGCCGTTCATCGACGCCTATTTGCCGGCCAGCGCCGCTGAATTTCGCGTGGCCATCGGCGAATGGATGAGCAAACACCTGTCCGATCTGCAACTGGTGGGCAAAGACGCGGCGCACATGTTCGTGACCTTGCTGATCGGCATGGTGCTCGGCGCGATCATCGCCTTGCAGCGCATACCGGACGTGACCAAGCGCAAACCGTTGGCCGCCGCGCTGTTCGACCGTCTGCACCTGCTGGTTCAGGCCTTTCGCAACATTGTTTTCGCGCAGATCAAGATTTCTCTGCTGAACACGTTTTTCACCGGGATTTTCCTCGCGGTGGTCCTGCCGCTGTTCGGCATTCATCTGCCGCTGACCAAAACCCTGATCGTCCTGACCTTCCTGCTCGGCCTGTTGCCGGTGATCGGCAACCTGATATCGAACACGCTGATCACCATCGTCGGCCTGTCGCTGTCGATCTGGGTGGCGATGGCCGCACTGGGTTATCTGATTTTTATCCACAAGCTCGAATACTTCCTCAACGCGCGCATTGTCGGCGGGCAGATCAGTGCCAAGTCGTGGGAGTTGCTGCTGGCGATGCTGGTGTTCGAGGCCGCATTCGGCCTGCCGGGCGTAGTGGCGGGGCCGATTTATTATGCGTATCTGAAGAGTGAGTTGAAGCTCGGCGGAATGGTTTAAAACGGCAGCTTCGAGTTTTCAGCTGCAAGCTGCAAGTAAGGGCAAAAACAGATGCGCTTTTGATCCTGCTTGCAGCTTGAAGCTCGCAACTTGCAGCTGGCGTTAAACGCCATACCGTTTACGGGCTTCAATCGCCAAGCCGCTGCCAATGCTGCCGAATATGTTCCCCTCGACATGTCGCGCATTCGGCAACATCGCCGAAACACTGTTGCGCAGCGCCGGGATGCCGCTGGAACCACCGGTGAAGAACACCGTATCGACTTGATCGACGCGCACATTGGCGTCGTTCAGCAAATTCGTGACGCTGCCGCGCACCCGCTCCAGCAGCGCATCGATCGCTGATTCAAACAATGCTCGCGTCAGTTCCACACTCAACCCGGCTTCGATGCGGTCCAGCGGCACATGGCGGCTGTCGGCGTGGGTCAGCTCGATCTTGGTTTCCTCGACTTCCATCGCCAGCCAGTGCCCGGCGCGTTGTTCGATCAACTTGAACAGACGATCAATGCCGCCCGTGTCTTCGATGTCGTAGCGCATGCTGCCCAGCGCCAAACTCGATTTTTGCGAGTACACCGAGTTGATCGTGTGCCAGGTTGCCAGGTTCATGTGGTGGCTGGTCGGCATATAGGCGCCGCTCTTCATGCGGCTGCCGTAGCCGAACAGCGGCATCAGGCCCTGCAGGCTCAGCTGTTTGTCGAAGTCGGTACCGCCGATGTGCACGCCGCCGGTGGCGAGGATGTCGTCGTGGCGGTTATCCACACCGCGACGCTCGGGCGACAGGCGGACCAGCGAGAAGTCGGATGTACCACCGCCGATGTCGACGATCAGGACCAGCTCTTCCTTTTCGATGGTCGACTCGTAGTCGAAGGCCGCAGCAATCGGTTCGTACTGGAACGAGACGTCTTTGAAACCAATCTTTTTCGCCACGTCCACCAACGTGTCTTCGGCTTCCTGGTCGGCCAGCGGATCGTCATCGACGAAAAACACCGGGCGGCCGAGCACCACTTGCTCGAATTCCCGACCGGCGGCGGTTTCGGCGCGGCTCTTCAATTGGCCGATGAACAGGCCGAGCAGGTCCTTGAACGGCATCGCCGTGCCGAGGACGCTGGTGTCGTGCTTGATCAGCTTGGAGCCGAGCAGGCTTTTCAGCGAGCGCATCAGGCGGCCTTCGTAGCCTTCCAGGTATTCGTGCAGCGCCAGGCGACCGTACACCGGGCGGCGCTCCTCGAAGTTGAAGAAGACCACCGACGGCAGGGTGATCTTGTCGTCTTCCAGCGCGATCATCGTTTCCATGCCGGGGCGCAGCCAGCCGACGGTGGAGTTGGACGTGCCGAAGTCGATGCCGCAGGCACGGGCTGGAGAGGCGTCTTTCATGTCTTTCGGTTCCGGTCAAAAAAACGGCCGCGCAGTGTATGTCAGTGCGCGGCAGATTCGTAGGCCGGTCATCTGCTATTTGATGACTAATCTCGCTTGAAACTCGCAGCTTTGCCCCAAACTTGCTGGCATGGGCCGGCAGATACACCGGCGGTCGCAAGAACCGCCGTCCACTGCCGATAAACTTCTGCAGCGCCACCCGGTCACAAACTTGAGATCGGTCAACCCGGCACGCGCGAATCGGCGCATGCTGCATGGGCGCGAAATCGATAACGGATGGTGATTCCTTCAATGGACTTCAAAGACTATTACAAGATACTCGGCGTGGAGCCGACAGCAGACGACAAGGCTATCAAGGCTGCCTATCGCAAGCTGGCGCGCAAGTACCACCCCGATGTCAGCAAGGAAAAAGACGCCGAGTCCAAATTCAAGGACGCGTCGGAAGCCTATGAAGCGCTGAAAAGCGCCGACAAACGCGCCGAATACGACGAGCTGCGCCGCTACGGCCAGCACGGTCAGCCGTTCCAGGGGCCACCGGGCTGGCAGAGCCGTGGCGGTTTTGGCGGCGGCGGTCAGGACACCGGTGACTTCTCGGACTTCTTCAGTTCGATTTTCGGCAATCGCGGCCCCGGTTTCGGTGGCGGTGACGGTCGGCAACAACGCAGTGCAGGGCGCCGAGGGCAAGACGTGGAAATGGAACTGCCGATCTTCCTCGAAGAAACCCTTTCGAACGAATCGAAAAAGGTCACCTTCCAGGTGCCGCAATACAACGCGGCGGGCCAGCACGTCAGCAACACCAGCAAAAGCCTGAACGTGAAGATCCCAGCGGGCGTGACCGACGGCGAGCGCATCCGCCTCAAGGGCCAGGGTGCACCGGGTGTGGGGGGGGGAGCGAGTGGCGACCTGTACCTGACCATCCGTCTGGCGCCGCACCCGAAATTTGATGTCGAAGGCGAGAACCTGATCATCACGCTGCCGTTGGCACCGTGGGAGTTGGCGCTGGGTGCCGAAGTGGCCGTGCCGACCCTGACCGGCAAGATCAACCTCAAGGTGCCGGCCGGCAGCCAAAACGGCCAGCGCATGCGCGCCAAGGGCCATGGTCTGAAAAACAAGGCCGGTGAGCGTGGTTATCTGTTTGTGCAGCTCAAAGCCGTCATGCCAAAGACCGCCGATGACGAGGTCAAGGCGCTGTGGCAGGAACTGGCGAAGAAAGCCGCTTTCAATCCGCGAGAGAACTTCTGAACCCGACGACGGAGTAGCCCATCATGAGCAGCCCCCTGATCGTTCAACTGGACATGGCAGAATTCTGTGAGGCGGCCGATTTGTCGGACGTCTACGTGATCGAAATCGTCGAACACGGCATCCTCGAACCTCAGGGCGCGCAGCCCCGGGAATGGCGCTTCACCGATTACGAACTGGCTTTGGCCAAACGCGCCGCCAAGCTGCGGCGCGATCTCGATCTGGAGTGGGAAGGCGTCGCACTGGCGCTTGACCTGCTCGAAGAGGTTCGTGAACTGCGCGCCGAGAACCTTATGCTCAAGCAGCGGTTGGGGCGACTGGTCGTCGAATAATCGAATCGCGCCTCGGTATGGGCGGGCGTAATTTCCCGTCAGCAAGCCACTTTCAGTATCGATTATTCGGTTTCATTTTTTCATCCGGGTGTGATTAAGTCGGCGCCGCGCATATGGATATGCGCGCCAGTGACATCGTTGAGTAAGTGCATTTCGGCTTTGCCGATACCGCCTCAACGGGCCACGACGCCAGATAACCTTTCAAGGATGAACAGCAATGCTCAAAAGACCCTCCCGCCGAGCGAGCGGCTCGGCCGATGTACACCCTCGCCCCGCCCAGACCACCGATGCACATTCGCGATCAGAACCGCCGCTACGTGTCGACGTCGGCTCATCGCACACCTTGCGTTCCTCATCCTCCAGAGAGCCCGTAACAGGCTCAGTCGACCCCGACTTGCCAACGGCGACTGCTTCGATCCGGGTCACAGAGATATTTACGCCAACGACCGAGTCCGTCGCTGCATTGGGTGAGCGTCACCGACCGGTTATTGCGCAGTTCGGCCTGCCCGAGGCGGATGCCCAAGGGTTCCGGATGTTCAAGGATCGCCTGTACGTCGACTTGCCTGACGGCGTTCTGCAAATCGGTGTCGACCCGCAAACCGGGCGATACCGCGCCAAGAAACCGAGTGAGCGGATTCCCTCAGGTCCGGAGCTTGTGTTCGACCCTGTCAGCAAGTTCTGGGTCCCTTCCACGCTGAAACGAGCGTCCGGCCAGGCTGAGGCGGCAACGAACAAGTCGACCAGGGAGCCTGATACGGGTCGATCTGATGACGAGTTCGAGCTGGCTTCCGAATCGATGCCGATCGCGCACTTCACTGAGCGGGAGCTGGTGGGCATGAGGCGCGAAGAGCACTACTCCGCCGACACCAACACGCTGGGTTCCTACGACCGCATCAACAATGGCAAGTACCCGTTCAGAGACCGTTTTGGCAGGCCTGTGCGCATTCGCAAGCTTGAGCGCGAAGTCGTTCTGGAATCAGGCGAGCGCTACACGTCCGAGCAGATCAAGCCCTATATCAAGTTTCAGGGATATGAGCAGGTCGCCAGGTTGTACGAAGAAAAGTTGCAGTGGCGGCGGTTCACCGAAGCGGATGTAAAGGTCCCCGGCGAGGCTGCGCTGATCGGACAATCCATGGTGGTTGCCAACAGACGCATCGCCAGTGGCGAGTTGATCGGTGTTTACGGCGGCACATTACGGCCTGGACGGTTCCTGCAGCCCAACGAGCTGACGTTCGCCATGTCTGTCTCCGACAATACGCTTAAGGCCAGCGTAGCCATCCCCGGAATGCATGTTGCCGGAGACAACATCATCTCCAGAATCAACACCTGTTTTATTTACGATGCCGCTGGCAAGCCCATCGCGCAGGCGCGCGATGGTTATAACCTTCAGGTGGTCGGCTTCACGGTCGAGGCTGACCTGTTGATGGGGGACAAACCGAACCGCAACAAATACTCGTTGAATGCATTCTTTGCGACGCAGGATATTGCGGCCGGAACGGAATTGCGCTGGGACTACAACTACTCTGATGAAGCGATGAAGCTGCTCTTCCCATAACGAGCGACTGAGGCGCGCCATGTGCTTCGGGAGGTGTCGAGCTTTCCACCTCCCGAAGACAGGTCGCAATCAGAACAGAAAGTAACGCTGCGCCATCGGCAGGGTTTCTGCTGGTTCACACCACAACAACACACCGTCGGCCTTGACCTGATAGGTCTGTGGATCGACATCGATGTTCGGCAAGTAATCGTTGTGGATCAGATCGGTTTTCTGCACATCGCGGCAACCTTTGACCACCGCGATTTTCTTCTTCAGTCCCAGTTGTTCCGGCAACCCGGCTTCCTGCGCCGCCTGACTGATAAACGTCATGCTGGTGGCGTGTAGCGAGCCACCATAACTGGCGAACATCGGCCGGTAGTGCACGGGTTGCGGCGTAGGAATCGAGGCGTTGGCGTCGCCCATCAGGCTTGCCGCAATGGCGCCGCCCTTGAGAATCAACGTCGGTTTCACGCCGAAAAACGCCGGACGCCAAAGCACCAGATCCGCCCATTTCCCCACTTCGATGGAGCCCACTTCATGGCTGATGCCATGGGTGATCGCCGGGTTGATCGTGTATTTGGCGATGTAGCGTTTGGCGCGGAAGTTGTCGTTGCCGGCGCCGTCCTGTGGCAGCGGGCCGCGCTGCTTTTTCATCTTGTCGGCAGTCTGCCAGGTGCGCGTGATGACTTCGCCGACGCGACCCATGGCCTGGCTGTCGGAGCTGATCATCGAGAACGCGCCGAGGTCGTGGAGAATGTCTTCGGCAGCGATGGTTTCGCGGCGAATGCGGCTCTCGGCGAACGCCACGTCTTCGGCAATGCTTGGGTCCAGGTGGTGGCAGACCATCAGCATGTCGAGGTGTTCGTCGATGGTATTGCGGGTGAACGGTCGGGTCGGATTGGTCGAGCTGGGCAGCACGTTGGCGAAACCGCAGGCCTTGATGATGTCCGGTGCATGGCCGCCCCCGGCACCTTCGGTGTGATAGGTGTGGATGGTGCGGCCCTTGAACGCGCCGAGGGTGGTTTCGACAAAACCGGATTCGTTGAGCGTGTCGGTGTGGATCGCCACCTGCACGTCGTACTGATCGGCGACGTTCAGGCAGTTATCGATGCTCGCCGGGGTGGTGCCCCAGTCTTCGTGCAGCTTGAGGCCGATGGCACCGGCCTTGACCTGCTCGATCAACGGCTCCGGCAGGCTGGCGTTGCCCTTGCCGGTGAGGCCGATGTTCATCGGGAACGCGTCGGCGGCCTGAAGCATGCGCGCCAGATGCCAAGGCCCGGAAGTGCAGGTCGTGGCGTTGGTGCCGGTGGCCGGGCCAGTGCCGCCGCCGATCATGGTGGTGACGCCACTCATCAGCGCTTCTTCGATCTGCTGCGGGCAGATGAAGTGGATGTGCGTGTCGATGCCGCCCGCGGTGAGGATCATGCCTTCACCGGCAATGACTTCGGTGCTGGCGCCGATGGCGATGGTCACGTTGGGCTGCACGTCCGGGTTGCCGGCCTTGCCGATTGCGGCGATGCGCCCATCCTTGAGGCCGACGTCAGCCTTGACGATGCCCCAGTGATCGATGATCAGCGCGTTGGTGATCAGCGTGTCGACGACTTCGGCGGCCAGCAGTTGGCTTTGGCCCTGACCGTCGCGGATGACTTTGCCGCCACCGAATTTCACTTCTTCGCCGTAGGTGGTGAAGTCCTGTTCGACTTCGATCCACAGTCCGGTGTCGGCCAGGCGCACCTTGTCGCCGACGGTGGGGCCGAACATGTCGGCGTAGGCTTGGCGGGAGATCTTCATTTCCTCGTTCCTCGGAACTGAGCTGCAAGCTTCAAGCTGCAAGCCTCAAGTAAAAGCGAATGTGCAAGCGCCACAAGACTGCTTTTTCTTGCAGCTTGCGGCTTGCAGCTTGAAGCTGCCTTTTTAGAGTTCACCCATGATCCGCCCGGCAAAACCGAACACCCGCCGATGCCCGGCGTAATCCACCAGCTCGACTTCCCGGCTCTGCCCCGGCTCAAAGCGCACCGCCGTGCCCGCCGGGATGTTCAGGCGCATGCCACGGCTGGCCGCGCGATCAAACGTCAGGGCGTCGTTGGTTTCGAAAAAGTGATAGTGCGAGCCGACCTGGATTGGCCGATCGCCGCTGTTGGCGACTTTCAGGCTGAGGGTGCGGCGGCCGACGTTGAGTTCAATGTCGCCGGGCTGGATCTGGTATTCGCCAGGAATCATCACTGGGCTCCTTGCAGAATTTTGTAATAGAGGGCGGTCGGTCGATACGTGCCGTGCGGGTCGCAGGCGTAGTCGGGGATGGCCCCGGCGCGGGTGTAACCCAAGGCTTTATAGAAATCTTCAGCCGGCGAACCCGCTTCTGTATCGAGGTAGAGCATGCCGCGCTTGTGCTTGGGCGCTTCGAGCTCCAGCGCACTCATCAATTGCTGACCGAGGCCGCGACGACGGGCGTGTTCGCGCACCAACAATTTCTGCACTTCGGCGCGGTTCAGGCCATTGGCCTTTTGGCACAGGCCCAACTGCACACTGGCCAGCACTTGCTCGTCGTTGACCACCACCCAAAGCAACACGCTGCCCTTGTTGACGTTGTCTTGCACCTCATCGAAATAGGCTCGGGCCTGCGCGGCATCGAGGTCGGCCATGAAGCCGACACTGGCGCCATACCCCACGGCATCAAGCAGCAGATCGATCAGTCCCTGACGATAATGCGCAAAACTTTCAGCGTTGACGCGGCGCAGTTGGGCGGCGTTCATCGGTGTCACTCCTTGTTGGTGTCGGGCGGCTCCGCGCCAGGGTTGAGGGTCAGTTGCATGAAGGTCAGGTCCAGCCAGCGACCGAACTTGGTACCGACTTGCGGCATCTGCCCGGTGATGAGGAAACCGGCGCGCTCGTGCAATCGAATGGAGGCGGCGTTGCCGCTTTCGATGGCGGCGACCATGACGTGTTTGCCGCAGGTTTTTGCGCGTTTGATCAGTGCCGTCATCAGTTGCGGACCGAGGCCGTTGCCGCGTTGGTCGCTGCGCACGTAAACCGAATGCTCGACGGTGTGGCGGAAGCCGTCGAAGGGCCGCCAGTCACCGAACGAAGCGTAGCCGAGCACCGTGTTGTCGCTGTCGACGATCACCAGAATCGGGTAAGCCTGAGCCTGGCGTGCGGCGAACCACGCCTGCCGGTTGCCGAGGTCGACGGCCGATTCGTTCCAGATCGCCGTGGTGTTGAGCACGGCGTCGTTGTAGATATCGCGGATCGCCGGCAGGTCGGCGTGGAGGGCATCGCGAATGGCGTAAGTCATGGCGCGGCCTCAGACAATCGGTTGGTGGACGGTGACCAGTTTGGTGCCGTCGGGGAACGTTGCCTCAACCTGAATCTCCGGGATCATTTCCGGGATGCCTTCCATTACTTGGTCGCGGCTGAGCAGGGTGGTGCCGAAGTGCATCAGCTCGGCCACGGTGCGGCCGTCACGGGCGCCTTCGAGCAGGGCTGCGGAGATGTAAGCCATGGCTTCCGGGTAGTTGAGCTTCACGCCGCGAGCCAAACGCCGCTCGGCGACGAGGCCGGCGGTGAAGATCAGCAGCTTGTCTTTTTCGCGTGGGGTCAGGTCCATTTGGAATCAATCTCGGCAGTTAAAGATATTAAGTCGTGCGCACTGTAGGAGCTGCCGAAGGCTGCGATCTTTTGACTTTGTTTTTAAGTGCAAGATCAAAGGATCGCAGCCTCGTTTCACTCGACAGCTCCTACAGGGGGATTGCATTTCAGGGTTCAAATGCGCAATGCATTTCAGGTGTTCCAGATTCGTGGGGGCTGGGCGTCGCGACCCAGCAGGGCGGGTCTGAGCAAACGCCATAAATCGATGAGCCAGGCCCGGGCGAGCAATGCTTCACTGGCCAGACACCGAGCGACCAATAGCCCCGGCAACTGCGTCAGATCCCCACGTACTTCGTGGTCCAACGAGCGGCAGCGCTCCAGCAATTCAGCATCGATTTCACCGGTCACCAGCAACGTCGCAAACACCGGATTACCGTCCAGCCCGATCGGCGAATCGAGCAAACCGTCACCGCCGACAATGCGCTGACGTTCATGCCAGAGCAATCGACCATCACGACGAATATCCAGATGACTCTGAAAATGGCCCAGATCAAAGCGCTCGCCACTGGCCGGACGACCCAGCGCGACCACGTCCCAGTAGAACAACCGCGCATCGCCTTCAAGATCAATCGACGTCGTCAGTTCAGCCTGCGCGGCGCTGTAGACGATAGTCTCTTGCGGCAACCATTCCAGCGTCGCCCCGGCAGCCACCTTCAAATCCAGCTGCTGATACGCAGGACCTGCCGCGCGGTACCACTTGGCCGCGCCGGGGCTGGTGATCTGCGCCCAGGCGTGTTGTTCGACGCGGGCGCTGATGTCCAGCCGATCGCCGCCGGCGATTCCGCCGGGCGGGTGGACGATGATGTGTTGGCACACTTCAGGACCTTCGGCGTACAGATGCTTTTGCACCCGCAGCGGGCCGAGGTGACGGCGCATGACCGGGCGCGTGCAATCGCCGAAGCGCGCGTAGGCCAGCTCCAGCTCAGCGTGCCAGCTCGGGGTAAACAGGGCAGTGGAAATGGGTAAATTCATGGTTTGTAATTATCGTTAGGAAGCTACAGGTTAGATCGTATCGTTAAATCGTGACTAGCCCGCGCACACCTTCGGCCTCCATATTTTCGCCGCGACCCTGTTGCACGATCTCGCCCCGGGACATCACCAGGTACTGATCGGCCAGCTCCGCGGCGAAATCGTAGAACTGCTCCACCAGCAGAATCGCCATGTCGCCACGCGCCGCCAGCTTCTTGATCACCGCACCGATCTCCTTGATCACCGACGGCTGAATGCCTTCGGTGGGCTCGTCGAGGATCAGCAGGCGCGGACGGCTGGCCAGTGCTCTGCCGATGGCAAGCTGCTGTTGCTGCCCGCCGGACAAGTCGCCGCCGCGACGCTGTTTCATCTGCAGCAGCACCGGAAACAATTCGTAGATGAACGCAGGAACTTCCCTGGCTTCGCTGCCGGGAAACCGCGAGAGGCCCATCAGCAGATTTTCCTCCACCGTCAGCCGGCCGAAAATCTCGCGACCCTGGGGCACATAGGCAATTCCGGCGTGGACCCGTTGGTGCGGTTTGAACGTGGTGATGGGTTTGCCTTCCCAATTTACCGCGCCTTCTTTCGCCGGCAGCAGGCCCATCAGGCATTTGAGCAGCGTGGTCTTGCCCACGCCGTTGCGCCCGAGCAGGCAGGTAACTTCGCCGACCTTCACGTCAAAGCTCAGGCCACGCAGGATGTGACTACCACCGTAATACTGGTGCAGCTTTTCGACTTGCAGCATGTCCAAATTCCTTCTGTTCTACACAGAACCCTGTGGGAGCTGGCTTGCCAGCGATGTCGGTGGTTCAGTCGACATCGATGCTGGATGTGCCGGCCTCATCGCTGGCAAGCCAGCTCCCACAGTTTTTGATGAGTGTTTGCAGTTCAGCGGCCGAGGTAAACCTCGATCACCCGCTCGTTTTCCTGCACCTGCTCAAGCGATCCTTCCGCCAACACGCTGCCCTGGTGCAACACCGTCACGTGGTCGGCAATCGAGCCGACAAACCCCATGTCATGCTCCACCACCATCAGCGAATGCTTGCCGGCCAGGCGCTTGAACAGTTCTGCCGTGAACTCGGTTTCGGCATCGGTCATGCCCGCCACCGGCTCATCGAGCAGCAGCAGTTGCGGGTCCTGCATCAGTAACATGCCGATTTCCAGAAACTGTTTCTGCCCATGGGACAACAACCCGGCCTGACGATTGACCGAGGTGGTCAGGCGAATGGTGTCCAGCACTTCGCTGATGCGATCACGTTGTTCGCCGCTCAAGCGCGCACGCAAACTGGCCCACACCGATTTGTCGGTTTTCTGCGCCAGTTCAAGGTTTTCAAACACGCTCAGCGCTTCGAACACCGTGGGTTTCTGAAATTTGCGACCGATGCCGGCCTGAGCGATCTGCACTTCGCTCATCTGTGTCAGGTCCAGGGTTTCGCCGAACCAGGCTTTGCCGTGGCTGGGACGGGTCTTGCCGGTGATCACGTCCATCAACGTGGTTTTGCCTGCGCCGTTGGGGCCGATGATGCAGCGCAATTCGCCGACGCCGATGTACAGGTTGAGATTGTTCAGTGCGCGAAAGCCATCGAAGCTGACGCTGATGTCTTCCAGGGTCAGGATGGTGCCATGGCGGGTATCGAGGCCCGGGCCGACGCGTTGGCCGAGGCCGATGGAATCGCGGCTGGTGCCGGCATCCTTGTTCGGCTCGACGGGAAAGAAGGCGGGTTCAAGCATGAATTCTGCGCTGGCTGTGACTCTCATGATTCACCTCGTTTTTTCAGCAGACCGATCACGCCTTTGGGCAAATACAGGGTCACGATGATGAACAGCGCACCGAGGAAGAACAGCCAGTATTCAGGGAACGCCACGGTGAACCAGCTCTTCATGCCATTGACCACGCCAGCGCCCAGCAACGGGCCGATCAAGGTGCCGCGTCCGCCGAGGGCGACCCACACTGCCGCTTCAATCGAGTTGGTCGGCGACATTTCACTCGGGTTGATGATCCCGACTTGCGGCACGTACAACGCACCGGCCAAGCCGCACAGCACCGCGCTCAACACCCAGACAAACAGCTTGAAACCGCGGGGGTCATAGCCGCAGAACATCAGACGGTTTTCCGCATCACGCAGCGCGGTGAGCACCCGACCGAACTTGCTGCGCGCCAGACGCCAGCCGATAAACAGACTCGCCACCAGCAACAAAACCGTCGCCAGAAACAGCACCGCGCGAGTGCCCGGTTCAGTGATGCCGAAACCCAGGATCGTGCGGAAATTGGTGAAGCCGTTGTTGCCGCCAAAACCGGTCTCGTTGCGGAAAAACAGGAGCATGCCGGCGAAGGTCAGGGCCTGGGTCATGATCGAGAAATACACGCCTTTGATTCGCGAGCGGAAGGCAAAAAAGCCGAACACCAGCGCCAGCAATCCCGGCGCCAGCACCACCAGACACATGGCCCAGAGGAAGCTGCTGGTGCCGGTCCAGTACCACGGCAATTCGCTCCACGACAGGAAGGTCATGAACGCCGGCAGGCCATCGCCGGCAGCCTGACGCATCAGGTACATGCCCATCGCATAACCGCCGAGGGCGAAGAACAGACCGTGGCCCAGCGACAGCAAACCGGCGTACCCCCAGACCAGATCCAGCGCCAGAGCGACGATGGCGTAGCAGAGGATTTTGCCGACCAGCGTCAGGGTGTACGCCGAGACATGCAGTGCGTTATCCGGCGATAACAGTGACAGCAGCGGCAGGGCGATCAGCAGTGCGAGGATCACACCACCCACCGCCAGTGTGATTTTCGGGCCGGCCTTTTGCGTGGCCGTAACGAGCAGGGGCTGGTTCATCAGTCGATCACCCGTCCTTTCAATGCGAAGAGGCCTTGCGGACGTTTCTGGATGAACAGAATGATCAACGCGAGGATCAGGATCTTGCCGAGCACCGCTCCGATCTGCGGTTCAAGAATCTTGTTGGCGATGCCCAGGCCGAATGCCGCGAGTACGCTACCGGCCAACTGGCCAACACCGCCGAGCACCACCACCAGGAACGAGTCGATGATGTAGCTCTGGCCCAGATCCGGGCCGACGTTGCCGATCTGGCTCAGCGCCACGCCGCCGAGTCCGGCGATGCCGGAACCGAGGCCGAAGGCGAGCATGTCGACGCGACCGGTGGGCACGCCGCAGCAGGCGGCCATGTTGCGGTTCTGCGTGACCGCGCGGACGTTGAGGCCCAGGCGTGTCTTGTTCAGCAGCAGCCAGGTGAGGACAACCACAAACAACGCGAAAGCGATGATGACGATGCGGTTGTACGGCAGCACCAGATTGGGCAGCACCTGAATCCCGCCGGACAGCCACTCGGGGTTGGCCACTTCGACGTTCTGCGCACCGAACAGCAAACGCACCAACTGAATCAGCATCAAGCTGATGCCCCAGGTGGCGAGCAGGGTTTCCAGCGGTCGGCCGTAGAGGTGACGAATCACCGTGCGCTCCAGCGCCATGCCAATGGCGGCGGTGACGAAAAACGCCACCGGCAGTGCGATCAGCGGATAGAACTCGATGGCCTGCGGGGCATAGCGCTGGAACATCAACTGCACCACATACGTCGAGTAGGCGCCGAGCATCAGCATCTCGCCGTGGGCCATGTTGATCACGCCGAGCAGGCCGAACGTGATCGCCAGACCCAGTGCCGCAAGCAGCAGAATCGAACCCAGCGACATGCCGCTGAACGCCTGTCCGAGCACTTCGCCGATCAGCAATTTGCGTTTGACCTGGGCGAGGCTGGTTTCCGCGGCGGTGCGCACGCCGGCATCGGTTTCGACGCCGGGTTCGAGTAAACCTTCGAGGCGAGTACGCGCCAGTGGGTCGCCGGTTTCACCGAGCAGACGCACTGCGGCGAGTCGCACTGCCGGATCACTGTCGACCAGTTGCAGGTTGGCCAGCGCCAGGCTCAGGGCCGCGTGGACACTTTCATCTTTTTCGCCAGCCAGTTGCTGGTCGAGGAATTTCAGCTGCGCCGGTTTGGCGCTTTTCTGCAATTGCTGCGCGGCGCTCAGACGGATTTTGGCGTCGGCGGCGAGCAATTGGTGGCTGGCCAGAGCGGTGTCGATCAGACCCCGCAGGCGATTGTTCAGGCGCAGGGTTTTCGGTTGGCCGTCGACGGTCAACTCGCCTTGTTGCAGTGCGTTGATCAGTTCGATACGGGCCGGGTCGGGCTGCGCGGCCCAGGTTTCCAGCAGTTTGGCTTGTTGCATGGGATTGGCGGCGACGAAGTCTTCGGCGTCGCCGGCAAAGGCAGCCATCGGCAACAGCAGTGCGATGGCACAGATGAATCGGTAGAGGGCAGTGGGCATAGTCAGTCGCCTTGACGCGGACATTGTGGGAGCGAGCCTGCTCGCGAAAGCGTTCTGTCAGTCACATCAATGTTGGATGTGCCGACGTCTTCGCGAGCAGGCTCGCTCCCACAGGGAATTGCGTCAGCCTTGCGTCAGGCGCAAGACCGACATCCAGTGACTCAGTTGCTCTTCACCGCATAATCCGGCTTCTTGTCGTTGCCATCGATAAACGGACTCCACGGTTGCGCCCGAATCGGTCCCTCGGTCTGCCACACCACGTTGAACTGACCGTCGGCCTGAATCTCGCCGATCATCACCGGCTTGTGCAGGTGGTGATTGGTCTTGTCCATGGTCAGGGTGTAGCCCGACGGTGCGGCAAAAGTCTGGCCGGCGAGGGCTTCGCGGACTTTGTCGACGTCGGTGGATTTGGCTTTCTCTGCGGCCTGCGCCCACATGTGGATGCCGACGTAAGTGGCTTCCATCGGGTCGTTGGTCACCGCTTTGTCAGCGCCCGGCAGGTTGTGTTTCTTCGCGTAGGCTTTCCAGTCGGCGACGAATTTCTTGTTCGCCGGGTTCTCCACCGACTCGAAGTAGTTCCACGCGGCGAGGTTGCCCACCAGCGGTTTGGTGTCGATACCGCGCAATTCTTCTTCGCCTACCGAGAACGCCACCACCGGTACATCGGTAGCTTTCAGGCCCTGGTTGGCCAGTTCTTTATAGAACGGCACGTTGGAGTCGCCGTTGACGGTCGAGATCACCGCAGTCTTGCCGCCGGCCGAGAATTTCTTGATGTTGGCAACAATGGTTTGATAGTCGCTGTGACCGAACGGGGTGTAGACCTCTTCGATGTCCTTGTCGGCGACGCCTTTGGAGTGCAGGAACGAACGCAGGATCTTGTTGGTGGTTCGCGGGTAGACGTAGTCGGTGCCGAGCAGGAAGTAGCGCTTGGCGCTGCCACCTTCTTCGCTCATCAGATATTCAACAGCGGGGATGGCCTGCTGGTTCGGCGCGGCGCCGGTGTAGAACACGTTCGGCGACATCTCTTCGCCTTCGTATTGCACCGGGTAGAACAGCAGACCGTTGAGTTCTTCGAACACCGGCAGCACCGATTTACGCGACACCGAGGTCCAGCAGCCGAACACTACGGCGACCTTGTCCTGGGTCAGCAACTGTCGGCCCTTTTCCGCAAACAGCGGCCAGTTCGAGGCCGGGTCGACCACCACCGGTTCGAGCATCTTGCCGTTCACGCCGCCCTTGGCGTTGATCTCGTCGATGGTCATCAGCGCCATGTCTTTGAGCGACGTTTCGGAGATCGCCATGGTCCCGGACAACGAATGCAGAATCCCGACCTTGATGGTCTCGGCTGCCTGGACAGTCCAGGTCATGCCCATCGCGGCAATGGATGCCGTGAGTGTGAAAGCCTTGATCAAACTGCGACGCTTCATTGTGCGATCTCCATGAACGTTAAAGTTTTTTATGGTTGGCAGATGCGGACGACTGAAGGGTGTTTTGCAAGGGCTGTGCCCAAAAAGGGAATGGCGTGATCTTGAGGATGCAGGCCCGTAAGCCGGCGGACGCCGCACTAAAAACAGGCAGGATGGCCACGCGAGTGCAGGGCCTTGCGCGCAAATGGTGCTGTGCGTAAGAAAAGGCCTCACGCACAAGAATGGTTACACAACCAATAATTATGTAATGCAAATCACGAGGGGCGTGCGCGCACAGTCACTGATTCGATATCCCGATTTTTACTCGCAGGATTTTTATCATGGACGATGTACCAGGCCGGATCGACCGTGCCGCCAATCCCCCCGGAAAGCCGAAGTTACCGCAAGTGGGCCCGGCTTTTTTAACGCAGGAAGATGCCGCTTATTGGGCTCACCGCAAAATTCCACTCAAGCCGGACAGGGAATATGGCAGCGTAATCCTGCAGCGACCCGATGGCGGATTTGTCGCCACTGTGCCGATCGCGGGGGAGGTTACCCGTTTCGATTTCGGCACTGTTATCGAAGTCGACGCAAAGGGAAGTTACGTTCATCCCAACGGTTATAAATGTGTCGCGAATTTGCATTGCCACGCGGCGCTTCACGACAAGATCCGCGAGCACAATCCGAAGTGGGACGAATTGCTGGTCAGGTTATTCATCAGCTTTTTTTCTGATCTCGATTTTGTGGCTGATGTGGCTGCACGGGATTTCTTTCCCGCCGCCTACCTCTCCGGTCCCGACGGGACGTTGCTCAAGTATTCCCCCAGCGGCTCGAGCGCTGAGCACAGTTACTACCTTTGGCGTCGGGCGGGTTCGCCCACCGGCAATCCGGTGGGTACCTATGACGTGATGAGTATCATCAACAAGGTTGCATCGGTGGGGGAGCTCAAGGTCATTGCCTCGAATGCAGACTGGGGCAATTCCGTCGGCCGCGTGCCAGCGGACTGGAAAGCCGGGCAGTCCTTTTCTGGAGGGACAGTGTCGGACTTTCCCCTCATGACCCGGGTTTGTGTCAGTGCCGAAGGGGCGGTTCGTGCCGCGCTCAAGACTGTTGACGCACAGACTTCAGGTCTGGTGCTCAAGAGCCTGACAGAGGAAAAATACGTGGCGACCCATCCGCGTCCGGCGGGGCTGGCGGCGTGGGATCCGGAAAATTGGTTCCCTCCCGGATCCGACGGGCAATTAAAGCTACCCAAAGGCTATGCGCTGGAGGGTTTTTACTTCGCTTCACGTCCCCGTCCCGAGGAGTTTCCGCCTTCCCAGCAATGGCTCTACGAGAATTTCTTCACCCCGCAGGAGATGGCCGATGCCATCGCCAGCCGCGCCAAGGCCGAACGATTGGCCGCGTCGGGCCAACCTCTGTCGCTGTACATGCAGGCAAAAGATGACGCGTTGTTGAAGTACACCTTCAGCGGCAGTCAGGTCGAGACCGCGCTTGGCGTCAAGGGGACTGACGGGGCGGGCCTGCAAGCCAGACTTCGCAGTGGCTCTTTGCGCACGCGGGAGTTCGTCTCTTTCGTGATTCTCGCCGGACGCCTGCAGGTGTTGCGCGGAAGTGCCCTGTGGGCGCGGCTCGGTCCAGTGGATATCGACTGGACGCCGTTTGCGAACTTCTCCTGGCCAATATTGAGCCGTGCATTTTTAACGGCCGACGACGCCGTTAGATATGCCCATGAGCAGATTGGCCAGCGGCGCGAGCACACGTACGCAGGCTATGTTTTTCAGCGCGAAGACAAACGCTTCGTGGTGACCGAGCCGCTCGAAGGTGACATCGCTGTCATCAGCCGCGGTGAGCTTTATCCCTGCGACACCAAGGGCAATCCGGTTTTCCCTGACGATCATGTTCTGTATGCCCGTTATGTGTCTCACAAAGCACTCTCGCAGCTTGAACCCACGGATTTGCTGGTACGCCGATGGAGCCGGCAGGATGCTGCTTTGAGTCTGCAAATGGTCAGCGTCGAGGAAGCGCGACAGGTCTTTCTGGATAACATCCCGCTGTATGTGTCCGCCGCGCAGAATGGACTGGTCATGTTCGTGCCCGACCAGACCGCAATGGCCCAGGACCTGGCCCGACGTTTGGGCACTGCAAAACATCCCGGTGCACTGGCCCGTTCGCTGGCGACTGGCGAAACCCTGCCGCAGGCGTTCATCAAGGAGCAAGCGTCGGCCGGTCGCTTGACGGTACTGCTCAACAGTGAGCTATGGGGAGAGCGAGGGCAGATAACGCCTGACTGGATTTCGCCTGCCGCGCCTTGGGCGTGGAAGCGTCCCGAGCACGTCGCCTTCGGCGCGGTCTGGGCGTCGGCCGATGAGGCCGCGCAGGAACGCTATGCTCGTGACACGCGTCTGCATGACTCCGAGCGTGCCTGGTTCGGATTTATCCTCAAGCACAAGGATCGCGAGGAATACGTCGCCACGGAGATGTTTCCCGTCGGCGAGTCCAGAAACAACGTGTTCCAGCTACAAAGCATGTTTGCTCGACAACTGGCACCGCCGTGGTACCAGTTCCCCGAAGGCTTCGATCGGCACGCGTTTTTTTATTCGCGCCAGCGAGTGAAACATTCGCTGAGCGATCCCCGCTCCTGGTTGGCGCAGTACTTCATCCCGCCAGAAGACATCGCCATCGCAACGTATTACACCCAACGCCGTTCCGTGGTGGAGTCCAATAAAGGCATCCCTCTGTATATGTCGACCCAGGACGGCGCCTTGCTGAAATATGAACGAAGCAGTAGCAGTCGGCTGTTCGACGCCGCCGCACCGAATCTCGACCTGACCCTGGAATTCATCAATAGAAATCTGAAGCAGGGCAAGTTGCTGCCCGAGGAGTTTGTCCGGATTGTTGCCGGCAGTGGCCAACTCAACGTGCTTCGTACGAGCCTTTGCTGGAATGGAGCGGGCCGCGTTGATGCAGACTGGAGGCCCTGGATGAATCTTGAGCGGCGGTGGCTCGGCCCGGTTTTTCAGAGCCCAGGCGACGCGGCAGTCCATGCCCGCTCGCAAATACCCGCTTTTGCGAAAAAGACCCACGGCGGCCTGATCCTGAAAAGACCTGATGGGTTATACGTGGCCACTGTACCGATCGAAGTTTCCCGAGAGGATTTCGACGTTACTGAGATCTACCCCGAAAGCAGCAAGACCACGGGGCTGTTTCCCGCCGGCTGCCAGGTCATGGCGCGATATCGATCCCGCATCGGCAGGGGCGTGTCAGTCTTGCTTTCGTCAGTCGAGAAACAGGCGTATCTGAACATGCTATCGGTGGATACCCTCTTCACGGCGCTCACGCAGGCTTCGACCGACGCACTGGACGAGTACCTGTTCAACCCCGACGGTTCGCTCGTTTGCTACCAGTGCGGAGTACTCGATCGCGTTCGCGCGCATATCGCCAGTTTGTTGAAAGACTACAAGGGGCTGCCCGCCGATCTCGACGCCAAGGCAATCAAACAGTTCATCCGCACCGGAGAATTGAAACCGGGAGATTGGATCGACTCATTGGCCAAGGCCGGCAATCTGCGAGTCATCGTCGGCAGTCAGTTATGGGGTGCTCCACGAGCCGTGACCCATTGGACGGCATTTTCCGCAGATTCGCTTGCGCCGACGCAGTACCGCAAAGCCCTGAACGCGCCGGTATGCAGTCCGCTGTTCATCCAGGCAGATGCAGCCGCCCGCTACGTTCATGAAGCCGGGCTGAGCCGAAACAACCAGACCTTTGGCTTCATCCTCCGTTCCGCGGAAGGCTCGTTCATGGCCAGTGTGCCCGTCGAGGTTCAACGTTCGTCGTTAGCGCTGGATCGGGTATTCCAGAACGGCCAGCTGCCTGCCGGTTTTGAGCTGGACTCGATCTGTATTCGCGCATCGCTGCCACCTCTGGGCTCGGGTCTTGATGACGTCCGGCATGTATTCGTCATGCCCACTGACGTGCAGCAGGCACGCGCCAGGGCCGACGCTCCCCATGGGTACAAACCCGTTTACTTCTCCTGCGCCGATGGCGCGCTGCTCAAGCTGTCACTGCATTCGTACGAGCCCGGAACCTTCTTCGACCGGCTCGGCCAGATTGAATTGCGGCCCAACTCGTTTGCTACGCCGGAACAAGCCGCGAACGATGAGCGTGACATTGCCAGCGGGACATTCAATTTCACCGATTACGTTCGGCGCATGGCCAGGGCCGGTACGCTGGAGGTTATCGAAACCAGTGAACACTGGTCACGCCATGGCGTACTGGGTGATGACTGGCAGCCTCGCATGAGCGACGTGTCCAGCGCTGATAGATGGATAGGCAACCACTCTCCGGCGCTGGGGCCGATTTTTCATCATGCCGATGACGCCGCACGCCATGCAGGCACGAAAGCGAGCCACGAGCCGGTCTTGGGTATCGGTTACGAGGGGGCGATTCTCGGAACGTCTGCGGCCAACCGGTTTGTCCCGCTGGAACCGATTGCTTACTCGGCTAATGAGGACAGTCCGCTGAGCCGGATATTCCGCGCTCCCGGCGATCCGGCGACCAATTTGCGCAATCCGGCACCACGCTATCCTGCAGGCTATACCTTTGTCGCCAGCCACCAGTTCCATCTGTCAGGGAACACCACACTCGGCGGTGACGCTGACGAAGTCCATGCGAATTTCGCCGCGCCCGCCCTCTTGTACGCGCATACGCATGAATTGAAAAAACAGGGTTTTGCGATTCTGGATTACTACTATTCAAGCCCTGGCGGTGTGCTGCTCAAATACACCCCCGTCTATAAGGACGAGGAGCGAGATCTGCTGTTGACCCGAACGGTGGCATTCGAAGGCGGGCGGTGGATCAGTCGATTGAGCCCCGGCGAATTCATTTCCAGGCTCAGCGAACTTGGCGAATTAAGGGTACTGGTAGCAGGCTATTACTGGAGGCAGACCGGTCGCATCGCAAACCACTGGAGAACCCATCGCCAGCAACCGCCGAGCGCCGGACTGACCCGCAGCCATGACGAACTCTGATTACGGCTGAGCGTGCAATGCTGAATCTCTGATGGGCTGCCACAAGTTGCGATTGTTTGATTCAGCGTCAGGATCAAACAATCGCCGCCAATGGCAACGCCATCAGGGAGAGGGTCAGAGAACGGTCAGTTAACCGAATCCGCGGTTTGCTGACTGAGCCGTGCGATAAAAAACTTATCCAGCAACCACACCACCACCAGCGAAGCCCCCACCAGCGGAAAGATCACCGCCAGCGCAAGCATGATCACCACGCCGGTTTTCCATTTCGGCAGGTCATGACGCAGCGGTGGCACGCCGAACTTGCCCTGTGGGCGACGCTTCCACCAGATCACCACGCCGCTGACGGCGCTGAGCAGAATCATCAGGCAGATCAGCAGCACGACGATCTGGTTGAAGGTGCCGAACATCTTGCCTTCGTGCAGCATCACGCCGATTTCCGTGGCTCGCGCGACCGTGTCGTAATGCTCGAAACGCACGTCGGCGAGCACCTTGCCGGTGTACTGATCGACATGCAGCGTGGCGTCGTTGCGTGGGTCGTCGGCAAACACGGCGATGGTGAACACACCGGTCGCGGTGGTGGGCAGGGTGATGCTGTAGCCCGGTTCGACTTTGCGTTCAGAGGCGATGTTCTGCACATCTTGCAGGCTGATGCTCGGCGCGGCCGGGCCGGCCGGGGCAGCGCCGTGGGCCATGTGTTCGGCGTGGTCGCCGGACATTGGCATCGGCGTGTTTTCCATCGCCCATGGCACGGTCTGGCGCGTGGCGCTGTTGAGGCTGCGGGCCTCGACGTCGGAGGTCGGCACGTTTTCCCACATCGCCGCCGGGAACACGTTCCACACCTGCGCGTATTGCTTGCCCCAGAAACCGGTCCAGGTCATGCCGCTGAGCAGCATCACCAGCAGCAATGTCGCGCCCCAGAACCCGGTGACCGCATGCAGATCACGCCACAACACGCGGCCGCGACTGTTCAGGCGTGGCCACAGAATCCCCGCAGCCTGACCGCGCGGCCACCACAGGAAAAGCCCCGACACCACCAGCACCACGCCCCAACCGGCGGCCATCTCGATGAGTCGGTCACCGACGGTGCCAATCATCAACTCGCCGTGGATGGCGCGGGCGATGGCTTGCAGATTCTGCTTGGCATCCTGTTCGCCGAGGATGTCGCCGTGGTACGGATCGACGAATACGTTCAGCTCCTGCCCGGCATTGGTCACGACAAATTGCGCGCTGCGCTCGGGGTTCACCGGTGGCAGGTACTGGGTGATCTGGCCTTGGGGATAAGCACTTTTGACCCGCTGCAGCAGGTCATCGGCGGGCACGGTGTGATGACCGGCCGGGACGTTGAGCAGACTGCTGTACATCAGCGAATCGAGTTGCGGTTTGAACAGGTAAATGATGCCGGTCAGGGCCAGCATCACCATGAATGGCGCGACGAACAATCCGGCATAAAAATGCCAACGCCAGGCCAGGCTGTAGAAATTCGGTTTGGGCTTTTGCATCACGTTTGCTCCGCTTGGCGAATCATTTTTCAAGATCAAAAGATCGCAGGCTGCGCCAGCTCCTACATGGGGACAGCGTTCAACCTGTAGGAGCTGGCGAAGGCTGCGATCTTTTGATTTTTTTGTTAGAAACTCATGTCCACCTTGGTCCAGAGCGTGCGCCCCGGCTCATTGATGGCTTGCGGGTCGTTGGCCGGGTAGCCGAAACCGGCGTTGCCCGCCAGGTTCAGGTGTTCGGCGTAAGCTTTGCCGAACAGGTTGTCGACGCCGCTGCTGACCTTCCAGTTTTTGTTGATCCGGTAGGCACCGTTGAGCGAGAACACGCCGAAGCCCGAACTCTTGTCGTAATCCTTGCCGACCACGTTGCCCTTGTTCTGATCGATACGGTTTTGCGCAGCAACCACCCTCCACAGTGCGCCGGCGCTCCAGTTGTTTTCGCTATAGGTCAGGCCCAAACGTGCGTCCAGCGGCGGCATTTGTGGCAGGGCCGAACCGTCGCTGCTGTTCTTGCCCCAGGCGTAAGCCAGGGTCGCATCGGCCTTCCAGTGGTCGGTGAGGTTGTACGCGGCGCCAAGTTCACCGCCCATGATCCGCGCGTCGATGTTCTCGGCGCGCGAAGTGCTCATGCCCATCATTCCCGGGGTGTAGTCGAAGAGGATGTAGTCGCGCACCACGCCGATGTACCCAGAGGCCCAGGCCTCAAGATCGGCACTCTTGTAGTTCACGCCGAAATCCAGCTGGGTGGTCTTTTCCGGTTTGATCGAGTCGAACGCATTGACCGAGCCGGCAGGTCCGGATTTCGGCGAAAACAGCTCCCAGTAATCCGGGAAGCGCTGCGCGTGGCCAATCCCGGCGTAGAGCGTGGTCGGGCTGTCGGCCAGATCATGCTCGTAGCGCACGAAGCCGCTCGGCAAGGTGTCGGAGCGGGTGTCATCGGCGGTCGGATTGGGCCGGGCCATCATTCCCGAACCGCTGGTCTGGCGGTAATCCTTGGCCGATGCACGGTCAACGCGGGCGCCGGTGATCAGCCGATCACGGTCGGCGGCGTACCAGGTCATTTCGCTGAACACGCCGTAGTTATGGAAGTCGGCGTCCTTGGTGTAGGGCTGATCCTTGTAGGTGTCGATGCCCATGCCGCTGCGCTGGCGGTGTTCGTTGGTCTGCGCGTCGAGACCGGTGATCAGTTGAATGTCCGCCCAGCGCCACGTTGCTTTGACCCGTGCGCCAAGGGTGCGGCGGTCGACATTGGATGCCATTGGCCCCGCCATCATGCCTGTGCCGGACGGGGTGCGCAGGGTGTAGTTGTCCATCACATGGTCGGCGTAGTTGTAATAGACCTGCGCTTCCAGCTTCTCCAGCACGTCGGTGATGTTGGATTTTTCGATACGCAGGCCGAGGCTTTCACGCAGGAACTGTGAACCGTCCATGCCGCGTCCGGCGTAGCGGGCTTCACCATCACCCTTGCCGGCAGTGAGCTCGATCAGGGTGTCGGCGTCCGGCGTCCAGCCCACGGCGACATCGCCGTTCCACTTGTCGTAGCGCGAGGCGACGATGTCGTTGTTGCCGTCGCGGTAGTCGTCGGAGTGCGCGGTGTTGCCGATCACCCGAACGTAGCCCAGCGGCCCGCCGGCAGCGGCGTCGACGACTTTGTCGAAGCGTCCGTGGGAGCCGGCCAGAATGCTGGCGTTCACCCGCGTGCCAAGTTCGCCGAAGCTTTCCGGTTCACGGTCGAACAGCACGGTCCCGGCCGAGGCGCCCGGGCCGTAGAGCACGGTTTGCGGGCCTTTGATCACCGTGAGTTTGTCGTAGGTTTCCGGCGAGATGTACGAGGTCGGCGCGTCCATCCGGCCTGGGCAGGCGCCGAGCATCATGCTGCCGTTGGTAAGAATATTCAGGCGCGACCCGAACATGCCACGCAGTACCGGATCACCGTTGGTGCCACCGTTGCGCACCAGTGCAAAGCCGGGAATGGTCTTCAGGTAGTCGCCGCCATCGCTGGCCGGCACTGGCTGGCGCGGGTCTTTGGGGTTGGTGACGATGGTCAGCGGTGAGCTTGGGGCGATGGCGGTAATCACCGTCGGGCTCAGTTCTTCACGGTGATCGGCGTGATCATCGGCCAGCACCAGCGGGGACAGCAGGATGCCGCAAAGGACGGCGATAGCGTGCCTGAAACGAATGCGCGATTCGTTCAAAGCGAAGGACGCCTGGGCAGAGCCCGAGCGGGGAACAGCAGAAAACCTGGACATGACAATTTCCATCAAACAGTCGTAAACGACACGGCCGGCAGCCTGAGGCTGTCTTCTCAACCGTGTGCAATCAAAGGTGCGTGTTTACGCTGTGACGGGCGGGGCGCGGGGGCGGGCGCCGGGAAAGAAGGTTGGCCGGGCATGACCCAGGCGTGGTGAGGGTGAAGTGAAGGTGCTCAGCGGCAGGATATTGAAGGCAACGAAATCGCCGCCGCCGGTCAGTGCCGGGCAATTGAACAGCAGGCTGCAATAGCCGCATTTTTCCCACAGCACATGCTGCGAGGATTGTGGCGGGCAATGTTCGGCGGAGGGTTTTGCGCCATGCCCGGCGTGATCCATGCCGGGCATGTCCATCGACATGTCCATGCTCATTGGCGTGGATGTCGAGGCGTGCTGATTCATCGGCATCGACTGAGAAATCAGTGGGCCGATGAAGATCATCAACATGGCGAACAGGGCGATCCAACTGCCGTGCTGACGGCGGTTGTCGATGGACCTGGCGCGAGGCGGGCGCATGGGCAGGATCAGCCGGGCTGATTACTGAGCGTGCGCGTGGGCCTTTGTAGCTTCCGGCGGTTTCTTCTGCACGGCGACTTCGACGGTGACGTCCCCGGCTTTCTCGAAGTGCATGGTCAACGGGAAGCGTTTGCCGTCGCTGAGCAGGCTGCGGTCCGTCGGGTTGAGCAGCATGACGTGATAGGCCATTGGCGCGAAGGTCACGTTGCCGCCTGCAGGAATATCGACACTCGGCACCTGCTGCATCTTCATCAGATCGCCCTGCATCACATGCTCATGCAGCTGTGCTTCGGGGGCGATGGGCGAGTCGACACTGAGCAAGCGGTCGGCGGTTTTACCGTTGTTGTGAATCACGAAATACGCCGCAACCGTGGGTGCATTGGGCGGTAATTCCTGTGACCACGGGTGGGCAATTTCAAGCTCGCCGGCCTTGTATTCGTGGGCATGGGCGAAGCACGCAGACAGCAACAGCGCAGCGATGACGATGAATTTGTTCAACATGGCAGTTCTCCAGAACGATTTGAAACGCAGATTAATTGCGCGAACAAATCAAACCAGAGGGGAGGCTCGGGGGTTCAGGCTCGGCCATTGCTGGCGCGGCGTGGGGGCTTGCAATGAGACGGGTGCCACACTGCGATTGCTTTCGAAACGCGCGAAATACAGCTGCGGTGCATGCCCCGGCAGCGCAACCAGCGGCGCCGAGCCCGAGCAACACCAGCAATGCTGCATGTTGGAATGGGTGTCATTCGGCGGGGCTTGCTGATCGGTGGTGCCGATGTTGATCGCCACCATTTTCGTCCCGCTGCCAGCGCAGAAACTGCTCCACAACAATTGCTCGGCCGGTGAATTGGCCGCCTGTGCCATCGCTCCCGTCATCGGCATGGCAAGCATGTTGAACAGCACTGCAAAGCAGGCAATCCAGGCAAGCGCGAGCCGTTGTCGGTTCATGGGACAGATCCATAGGGTGGGCGATCAGGCGTGGCTATTTAGCCTGATCAGGGCCGATAAGTAAAAAAGCGTCGTGCGGTTTGGTGTCGCAGAGCTTCCTGCAAGAGTTTGAGAAGTCTGCGGCCCAGCTCGATTTCGCCGTTACAAATGAGTGTAGCGGCTTCGATTCGCATTGCCTGGGCGAAATCCGAGTCGCTTTCTATTCGTGCGCGAATGATCTGCATGACGTCTCGGAGCGCTACTCGGTCGCGATCTATTTAAATACGGTTGAAGGTCGCTAGGGCGGTGATGACTTCGTCGACCGAGGCAAACTCCCGATCAACCCCCGGCAACTCCGGCCGCTTCAACACAATCACCGGCACCCCACGCTCCCGAGCCACTTCCAGCTTCGGTTCGGTCGCCGTACTGCCGCTGTTCTTGCTGATCAGCACATCAATCTGGCGCCGCTCGAACAGCGCCCGTTCATCCTCCAGCACAAACGGCCCACGTGCGCCGATGACTTCGCAGCGTTCGTTACCGGGATAAACGTCGAGGGCGCGCAGGGTCCAGAATTGTTTGGCGGGGATTTCGTCGAGGTGTTGCAACGGTTCGCGGCCCAAGGTGAACAGGGGGCGGCGAAACGGTTTGAGGGCGTCGATCAGTTCGGCCCAGTCGCTGACTTCACGCCAGTCATCACCGGGCTGCGGCTGCCACGCCGGACGGCGCAGGGCCCAGCAGGGGATGCCGGTCTGTTGCGCGGCGGTGGCGGCGTTCTGGCTGATTTGTGCGGCGTAGGGATGGGTGGCGTCGAGTAGCAGATCAACGCCTTCATCCCGAATGAACTGCGCCAGACCTTCAGCGCCACCGTAGCCACCGACGCGGACCTGACAGCGCAGATCAGTTGGCACACGACCAACCCCGGCCAGGCTGTAAATATGTTGCGGGTCGAGAGTACGGGCAATCGCCAGCGCCTCAGTCACGCCGCCCAACAACAGAATCCGTTTCATGCAAAACCTCCGGCATGGCCAACGACGCCACCCTGACGATCTATCGCAAACACCTCGACCTGCACCTGCGCCGGCACCACGCTGCGAGCAAACTCCAACGCGTGACGACACACCTCATCGCCCAGTGCGATGCCCACGGCACTGGCCATCGCCAGCGCCTGCTGGCTGGTGTTTGCCTCACGAATATTCTGCTGCAAAGTCTCATCGGCGCCGATTGCCGCCGCCCAGTCGGCCAGTTGCGGCAGGTCAATGCTGGAATGGCGTGAGTGCAGATCCATGTGCCCGGCCGCCAGTTTGCTGATCTTGCCGAAACCGCCGCACAGGCTGAGTTTATCCACAGGCACTTTGCGCAAATGCTTGAGCACCGCGCCGACGAAGTCGCCCATTTCGATCAGGGCGATTTCCGGCAGGTTGTACACCCGGCGCATGGTGTCTTCGCTGGCGTTGCCGGTGCAGGCGGCGATGTGCAGATAGCCGTTGGTCTTGGCGACGTCGATGCCTTGATGAATGGAGGCGATATACGCCGCGCAGGAAAATGGCCGGACGATGCCGCTGGTGCCGAGGATCGACAAGCCGCCGAGAATCCCCAGGCGCGGGTTCATGGTCTTCAGCGCGAGGGCTTCGCCGCCCTCGACGTTGACGGTGACCTCGAAGCCACCGGCATAACCGGTCTCGGCCGCGAGCAGGCTCAAGTGGTCGCTGATCATCTTGCGCGGCACCGGATTGATCGCCGGCTCCCCCACGGCCAGCACAAGTCCCGGCCGGGTCACGGTGCCAACGCCCGCACCGGCATTGAAGCGAATCCCCGGTTCGGCCAACAGCCGCACCCGCGAATAGAGCAAGGCGCCGTGGGTCACGTCCGGGTCGTCGCCGGCGTCCTTGATCGTCCCGGCTTCGGCGCCATCGTCGGTCAATCGGCAGAACTCCAGCCGCATCTGCACCTGTTTGCCCTTGGGCAAGATGATTTGCACGGCATCGGCGCAGGCTCCGCCAAGCAGCAGGCGGGCGGCGGCGAGGCTGGTGGCGGTGGCGCAGCTGCCGGTGGTCAGGCCGCTGCGCAGGGGCGCGGGTTGTTCGGCGGTTTCGTCACGCATCGAAAGGTTTGACCAGATCGAGCAAGGTGATCGGCAGCGCCTGACGCCAGGTATCGAACTCGCCGAGCGGTTGCGCCTGAGCGACGTGGATGCGCGTCAGCTCGCCGCCGTAGCGTTCGCGCCAGTGCATCAGGGTGACTTCGCTTTGCAGGGTGACCGCGTTGGCGACCAGTCGACCGCCGGGTTTGAGTTGCTCCCAGCAGGCCTCGAACACACCGTCGCGGGTCACGCCACCGCCGATGAAAATGGCGTCCGGTCGCTCCAGTCCCGCCAATGCCTGCGGTGCTTTGCCACGAATCAATTGCAGCCCCGGCACACCCAGCGCATCGCGGTTGTGTTCGATCAACTGCTGACGGCCGTCATCGGCTTCGATGGCCAACGTGCGGCAGCTTGGGTGAGCACGCATCCACTCGATGCCAATCGAACCACTGCCCGCGCCGACATCCCACAGCAGTTCGCCGGGAGTCGGGGCGAGGCGGGCGAGGGTGATCGCGCGCACGTCGCGTTTGGTCAGTTGACCGTCATGCTGGAATGCCGAGTCGGGCAAACCGGCGAGACGCGACAGCCGTGGGGTGTCGGCGTTGGCGCGGCATTCGATGGCGATCACGTTCAGATCGGCAATCGGCGGGTCGCACCAGTCATTGGCGCTGCCGTCGATGCGCCGCTCGGCGTCGCCGCCCAGATGTTCCAGCACGCTTATGCGGCTCGAACCAAAGCCGCGTTCACGCAGCAATTGCGCGACGGCCGCGGGACTGGCGCCGTCATTGCTCAGCAGCAACAGACGCACGCCGCTGAACAACTGCGCATTGAGCGCGGCCAGCGGACGGGCGACCAGCGACAGCGTCACGACGTCTTGTAATGGCCAGCCGAGGCGGGCGGCGGCCAGCGAGCAGGAGGATGGCGCGGGCAGGATCAGCATCTCGTCGCTCGGCAGTTGTCGCGCGAGGCTGGCGCCGACGCCGTAGAACATCGGGTCACCGCTGGCCAGTACGCACACCGCTGCACTGCGCTGCTCAAGCACCGGCGCCAGCGAAAAGGGGCTCGGCCACAACTGCCGCTCGCCGCCAATGCACAGCGGCAACAAGTCCAGTTGGCGCTGACCGCCGACGATCCGCGAGGCGCCCATCAGGGCACGCCGGGCGTTTTTGCCCAGGCCCTTGAAGCCGTCTTCACCGATTCCCACAACCGTCAGCCAAGGTGACATCTATATTCCTCTAAACATGCCGTTCCGACGGGCAGTCTTTTCATGCCGCCGGACAAAGCAGGCATAATACCGCGCCTTCGCCCGCGAAGCGCCTTTCCCACGCAGCCGGTCAGCCCCTTGAACGAACGCCCGATGTCCACCGCCATACGCCCCTCGGCTTGCCCGGGGTTGCTGCGTATCGTCCAGGCACTGGACGGGGGCATCTGCCGGATCAAGCTCGATGGCGGCTCAATCAGCGCCGATCAGGCTGACGCGGTGGCCAATGCCGCCGAACAGTTCGCAGGCGGGGCGATTGAGGCGACCAATCGCGCCAACCTGCAAATTCGTGGCATCGGCCGGCAATCCGCTGCCCTGATCGACAGTTTGCTGGCTGCCGGACTCGGGCCGCGCACCGCCGCAGGCGATGATGTGCGCAATCTGATGCTCAGCCCAACCGCCGGGATCGACCGGCAGATGCGCTTCGACACCCGCGCACTCGCCGAGCAGATCCTCGTCACGCTGCAGAGCCATCCACGTTTCCACGAGTTGAGCGCCAAGTTCGCCGTGCAACTCGATGGCGGCGAAGCGCTGGCGATGCTCGAACATCCCCACGACCTGTGGTTGTCGGCGTTCGAGCGCGATGGCGAGACGTTGCTGGCGTTTGGTCTGGCCGGGTGCCCGACCGATCGCGCGGTCGGGGCGGTGACGCTGGAAAATGGCCATGCGCTGGTGGTCGCGGTGCTGGAGCTGTTCCTCGAACTGGCGCGGCCCGAGCAAACGCGCATGCGCCATTTGCTCGATGAACTGCCGATGCTGGTGTTTCTTGAGCAGCTCAGAGCACGCCTGCCGATCAAAGCGATCAGCGGTTGGCAGCGTCTGCCGGTTGCGGACGATCTGCACATCGGCCCTCATCCGCAAAACACCAACAACCTTGTCTACGTCGCAGGCGTGCCGCCACTCGGTCGCCTCGACCCGACCATGCTGCGCGGTGTAGCCCAACTGGCTCGTCGTTTCGGCGACGGCAGCCTGCGTTTCACGCCGTGGCAAAGCCTGCTGCTGCCGAACGTGACGCAGACCGACGTAAACCAGGTGATCGAAGGCCTCAAACAGCTGCACCTGCTGACCGATGCCGCTGAGCCATTGTCGAGAATGATCGCCTGCACCGGCGCCAACGGCTGTGGCAAAGGCTTGGCCGACACCAAAAGCGATGCCCGTTTGCTGGCGACGCTGCTGCCGCAAGCGCAAAGCGTACATCTGTCTGGTTGCACGCGTTCGTGCGCCGCCGCGCACTGTGCCCCGGCGACCTTGCTGGCCGTCAGTGCCGGTCAATACGATCTCTATTTTCGCGATGCAGCACAGCCGGTTTTCGGCACGCTGCACGCACGCAACCTTACTATTGAAGCGGCCGCGGCAGTCCTTATCGATGCTTGCCCGACGCCCGCTCCCGGAGCCCCTTGATGCTTGATTACATCCGCGATGGTCAGGAGATCTATCGCAACTCCTTCGCGATCATTCGCAGCGAGGCCAATCTGGCGCGCATTCCCGCCGATCTGGAGAAACTCGCGGTGCGAGTCATTCACGCCTGCGGCATGGTCGAGGCCATCGACGGTCTGCAATTCTCTGAGGGTGCGGGCAAGGCCGGGCGTGCTGCGCTGGCCGCGGGTGCGCCGATCCTCTGCGATGCGCGAATGGTCTCCGAAGGCGTGACCCGCGCGCGCCTGCCGGCCAACAACGAAGTGATCTGCACCCTGCGCGACGACAGCGTGCCGGGGTTGGCGCGTGAACTGGGCAACACCCGCTCCGCCGCCGCTCTGGAACTGTGGCGCCCGCACCTGGAGGGCAGCGTCGTGGTGATCGGCAACGCGCCGACCGCGCTGTTTTATCTGCTGGAAATGCTCGATGCCGGCGCACCGAAACCGGCGCTGATTCTCGGCTTCCCGGTGGGCTTCGTCGGCGCGGCAGAATCGAAAGCGGCGCTGGCCGCCGACAGCCGTGGCGTGCCGTTTGTGATCATGCAAGGTCGACTCGGCGGTAGCGCCATGGCGGCTGCGGCGGTCAACGCCCTCGCGACGGAGATCGAATGATGCAGGCCAAAGGACGTTTGATTGGTCTGGGCGTCGGCCCCGGTGATCCGGAACTGATCACCGTCAAGGCCTTGCGCCTGCTGCGCGAATCGCCGGTGGTGGCGTACTTCGTCGCCAAGGGCAAGAAGGGCAACGCGTTCGGCATCATCGAAGCGCACTTGCAGGACGCGCAGAATCTGCTGCCGCTGGTGTACCCGGTGACCACCGAAGCGCTGCCGGCGCCGCTGTCTTATGAACAGGTGATCAGTGATTTCTACGATGAAGCCGCCGAGACGATTGCGGCGCATCTGGACGCCGGCCGTGACGTAGCGGTGATCTGTGAAGGCGATCCGTTCTTCTACGGCTCCTACATGTATTTGCATGATCGACTGGCCACCCGCTATGAGGCGCAAGTGGTGCCGGGTGTTTGCTCGATGCTTGGCGGCGCGTCGGTGCTGGGCGCGCCGTTGGTGTATCGCAATCAGAGTTTGTCGGTGCTCTCCGGCGTCTTGCCTCATGAAGAATTGAAGCGACGTCTGGCCGATGCCGACGCGGCAGTGATCATGAAGCTGGGACGCAATTTCCACAAAGTGCGGCAGGTGCTGGAAGAACTTGGCCTGGCCGAACGGGCGCTGTACGTCGAGCGTGCGACCATGGCCAATCAGAAGATCGTGCCGATCGACCAGGTCGAGCCGATGTCGTCGCCGTACTTCTCGCTGATCATCGTGCCCGGCGAACGGTGGCAAGGCTGATGACTTCATCCACTCCCGCGATTGTCATTCTTGGTCAGGGTAGCCTGGCCACTGCCCGGCGCATCCAGCAGGTGTATCCGGCGGCGCAGATCCACGGTCTCGCCGGTCGTGTCGAAGGCGCCGACTGCACGTATCAGGAATTCGGCGTGACCCTGCGCGAGTTGTACCAGCAGGCCACGCCGATCATTGCCCTGTGCGCAGCCGGCATTGTCATCCGCACACTGGCGCCGCTGTTGCTGGAGAAAGGCGCCGAGCCTGCGGTACTGGCCGTCGCCGAAGACGGCAGCGCCGTGGTGCCGCTGCTCGGTGGTCTTGGCGGGGTGAATGTCATGGCGCGGGAGATCGCTGCAGGGCTGCAAGTCGCGGCGGCGATCACCACCAGCGGCGAACTGCGCTTTGGCACCTGCCTGCTCAATCCTCCGAGCGGCTACGCGCTGGCGGATCTGGAGCTGGGTAAACGCTTCGTCTCCGATCTGCTGGCCGGGCATAGCGTGCGCATCGAAGGCGTGGCGCCGTGGCTGGATCAGGCGCAACTGCTGGAAGATCCACAGGCGCAGCGTTCGATTCATGTCGGCAGTGCCGAGCGTGCGGCAAGTGCCAATGAGTTGCTGATCTATCCGCGCAGTGTGGCGGTGGCGGTGAGCGCAGACGTGGCGGATTTGCCGAGTGTGATTCGTGCGGCGTTGCAGCAGGCGAACGTCGCGGTTCAGGCGTTGGCTTGTCTGGTGGCGGCTGATACCGAGATGGCTTCGGCGGACCTGCCCGAAGCCGCACTTGAACTGAATGTGCCATTGCGGTTTGTCACGGCGCAACGCGACATCGGCGCACTGGCGCGCGTTGCGGTGCCAGAAGCCAGAATCGTTGAGGCAAACGGCCTGGCCATCGCTGTCGCCGAGCAGCCACTGGACGTCGCGCACATCGGTCGCCCGCGCGGTCGTCTCGCGGTGATCGGCCTTGGCCCCGGCGCTGCCGAACTGATGGTGCCTGCGGTAAAAGCGGAACTGGCTCGCGCCACCGACGTGCTCGGCTATGAAACCTACGTGCGCATGGCCGGCCCGTTCCGCGACGATCAAGTGCAGCATTGCACCGACAACCGCGAAGAAATGCAGCGCGCCCGCCACGCCTTCAGACTGGCGGCCGAGGGCCGTTCGGTGATCGTGGTGTCGTCCGGCGATCCGGGCGTATTCGCCATGGCGGCGGCGGTGCTCGAAGCGTTGCACGAGTCCGATGATCCGGCGTGGCACCGTGTCGATCTGGAAATCCTCCCGGGCGTCTCAGCGTCCCTCGCCACCGCTGCCCAGGCAGGCGCGCCGCTGGGCCATGATTTCTGTGTGATGTCGCTGTCGGACAACCTCAAACCGTGGTCGATCATCGAGAAGCGTCTCGACCTGGCCGCGCAGGCGGATCTGGCGCTGGCGTTCTACAACCCGATCTCGCGCGCCCGTCCGTGGCAACTGGGGCGGGCCCTGGAAATCGTCGCGCAACATCGCACACCGCAAACCCCTGTGGTGCTGGGACGTGACATCGGCCGGCCGGGGCAGACCCTGCGCACCACGACTCTCGGCGCCTTGACACCGGACCAGGTAGACATGCGCACCATGGTGTTGATCGGTTCCTCCACTACTTGCACTTTTGCGCGGGCTGAAGGAGGGGAATGGGTTTATACGCCACGTTGGTATGGTGAAAAGCCGATTTCCTGAACAGTCGCCCGTTGATCACGGAGGTAAGTTGTAAGTAACTTCCAGTTGGCGTGACATTGGGTTAATACTTTCAATTTTAAAGTGCGATAACAAAAACAAGGCCGCGACCCCTTTGGGTTCGCGGCCTTGTGCGTTCGCAGGTGAAAGTATTGTGGATGAACTTGTCGCTGGATCCTACCGTTATGCAGTTTGAATGTTGATCGATGTTGCACGCGACACTGATTGTTTTTTTTGATATTTGAGCTCGCCCGACTTAATCAATAGTTTTGTTTGATCTATTAACTATTGATTCAAGGATGAAGGCTGATGGGGACTTTGAATAGTTCTACAAGCAAGAGTGGGTTTGTTTCGGCGGAAGATTTTTCAATACTGCAACAGGCGTTGGTCGAGCTTGCCGGCTCTACGGAATATGCGGCGCTGATTGCGCTTCATGAAGTTGCCAGTCAAACCGTCGATGCCGCCGAAAAGCTGCTGGCAGTGAAGCTGTTTCAGGAGAAGCTTGGGTCATTACTGAGCCAAAGCAGGCCATCCGCCCCCGTGGCGATCAATCGGATTCAGTCCGAATTGAGTCAATACATCGCGAGGCTTTCAGCGACGGCGGACCTGCTTGCTGGAGTAGGCAAACCCGTGCCGAAAATCATGCACTTTGTCTGGGTGGGCGGTGGTGAAGTCGGCGGTATCCAGCGTGACTATATGAACATCTGGCGCGAGGTGCTGAAGTCTCAGGAATACAAGTTCAATCTCTGGTACGACAGCGATGCAATGTTGGCGCATGAGATGAATCGGGTAATTCTTGAAAGTGCACGAGCTGATGCGATGGAATCGGGAGGCGATAAAGCCACCAAATCCACCCGGTTGTCGCAGATGATCGAGGAACGGGCGCGGGTGTTGAAACAGCAGATGTTCGCGTACATCGAACAACCGCAGTGGCGCGGCAGGGCAGATGATGCGCGTATTGACCTGATGGTCCGCGCCTACGGCATGGATCGATCGACGCTCGAAGCCCTTCGCCAACGACGCCTGGAAACGCATTTGGCAATGGTCGGTCCCGACCTGCAATTGCGAGATGTTCGCCAGGAGTTCGCCGGGCACTTTTTACAGGATGTCTATCAGCGCGAAATCGCCATGCGCGGTAACTTTGCAGCGGCGAGCGATGTCGTGCGTTTGCAGGCCGTGCATCTGGAAGGTGGCCGTTACAGTGACATGGATTACTTGCCACCGTTGGCCAGCAAGTTGGGTGGCGTGGATATCAGTGGTTTTGATGTCAACCAGCAACTTTGGGTTCTGAAACTTTTACTGGATCACAACGAAGCGTTGATGCCGGGTCGCGACGCAGTTCGCTACAAAGACATTACCGGAGAAATTCCTGTTCAGTATGCGGAGGCGTTAACCACATTCGCGCGCAGCAAACCCGCCGCTCATGAAATCTTTGTTGCACCGCAAGATCGCTCGGCCCCGTTAGACGCTCTTCGCCTCGGCACGCTCCATGGCTTTTCGAAGAATGGACAAGTCAATGCTCACTTCATTGCTCATCCGGGCAGTGCCATGACCATGGCGTATTTGCAGATGATCCGGGTGAATTATGATTGTCTGCAGGAAGTAGAACGCCGTTCCATTGAAGCCGGAATCGACACAGCGGATGAAGGTCGGTTGTTTGATGTTATTCAAGACGTGGTCAATGAAATGCAGGCGCGGGGCAAACTGCCTGAATCAGACGCGCTTTTTCGTGCGTACAAACTCATTGATGCCATTGGTAGCTACTACGCGGACGGCATTCGAATCGGCGCGAGAGGCACCGTCACTCTTACCGGTCCCGGTGCCGCAAGTTCGGGGCTGACCCAGTACATCGAGCAGCAACTGATGCCCGATCAGATTGATCAGATAAGCCATCACCTGCAGTTGCTCGAAGGCTATAACGATGTCACGGAAGAGGAAAGGATCTCCGGCTGGACCGTCAACGACGACCCCGAGCAATGGCTGGCTAAAGAGCAGGAAAAATGGCAAACCGGAAAACTGAAAGCGCGTTACGCCGGGCAATTGGCTGACCTGCTGAAGCAAAAGACCCTGACGTTCAAGCAAGGCTGGCCGGTGATCGAAGGCAAACCGGTGTTGCTGACTTCGGTATTACAACAGTTGATGGATGAACTGGGCGGTTCCTTCATTCGCGTGATGAAGGACAAGTTGAGCGGTGACTTCACCTTCGACACAGCCTTCACCATAGATTTTGAAACGCGTCAGCAAATCATCGCGCAATCCGACACCCAGATTCCCGCTTCCCATGGCGTCGAGCTCACCAGCAACCTGAATGAACTGTTTACCCACGTCGCCCACGGCTCGCTCCACCCTGAGCACTTGAGCCCGATGCTGCGGGTGATACTGGGTGGCATCTTCGGCGCCACGAGCCTGGGTGACGCGGGATTCGTCGACGCTTGGCAGCAAGTGTCGAATATCGCTCGGCAAACCTCGGAAGGCGGTGTGTTCGCTCGCTACAACGCCATCGAGAACGCCGTGCGTCAGCGCCAGTCTGCAGACAACGAAAGCGCACCGGCGCCGCGCGGTCAGCCTGACACGCACACCACGCGGGAGCTCAAGGTGCTCGCCTTGACCGAGCCGCTGACGCTGAACAGATGGCATGAACGGATCGAGCAGATCAGCCGCACTGCGCAACGTGAATACCGCGGGCAAATCCTTCAGCGCGGCGGTCAGGTGCGTGAACTGTTTTTCAAGGCCGGGGCCATTTCCACCCGGCAAATGCCGCAGGATCTGCTGATGAACACCGCGGGCGATCCAGGCCGGCGTTGCTATCCGCTGGTCCTGCTGACGGCGTCGGCTCTGGCCCAGGGCGATGCGGCCGAGCGGGCGCTGATCGGGCGTGTTGCCAACGCTGGCAAGACACCGGCTGACGCTGATTCCCGAGCGTTGCTGCTGGCGCTGGATGAGCTGCATCAAACGCCAGTCACCGATCACGGAACCGCGCACGGTCTGCAGGGGGTTGAGGCTGTCGTGCAGATGCTGCAAGCGAAAACGGCACCCGCCGTCATGCTGCTCGATACCGGTAATCACGCGTTGCTGGTGGCCAAAGTCATGCAGGGCGACACGCCGGTTTTTCGTTTTTACGACCCCAACTTCGCGATTTTCGGCTTTGCCGGGGCGCAACAGTTGTCGCTGGGCATGGCGCTCTATTTGAGTGCCGGAAACGGCGCGATGGCCAGGCTTTACGGTCTGGGCGACATCGCCAAAGCACAATTCAATGTTACTGAACTGAACACCACGAAGATTGCCGACACAGTGCTTTCTTCGAATCTGCGACTCGACAGCTTTCTGAAAAACCAGGCGATTTCGGATGTTCAAGGTGTGTCGGTCTGGGAAAAGCAGGCGCTCGGGCGCACCCGCTCCTTGAGTGAAAACGCTCGAATGGGGTCCAGTCTGGCGCAGCTGGATGCTCGTTACTGGACGCAGGAATTTGCCCAGGCCACTGACCTTTTGCGTGCCGAGTACAAACTGGGACGTGAATATCTGCCGTTGCTGGACACCGTCGAAAAAACGCCGGAGGCGGGTTACTCGCTGACCATGGCTGACGTTCTTCACCCGCAGAACACACTCAAGGTTTCCACCACCGACGCGCGGTTCAGCAAGATCAGGCACCACCTTCAGCGACTGGTGAAAACCCTGGCCGGCGAGCCCACCCATGCGGGTGAAGCCGACGGCGGGAGTCGCTTGAGTTTCGCCTTTGCGATTCAGACGCTGATCACCGAAATGCGCCAACGGGATTACCAGGACGGTGAAGGACAGATGCCGACATTGGCGATTGCCCTTCAGGTTCAGGTGTATGTGAACTACGCACAACTGGGTTTCGGCGTGGTCAGCGATGTGGTGCAGATCGCCCGGCTGGTGCAACAGGTGTCGGCGGCCGAACAAGCGCTGAAACAGACCTCGGTTTCGGGGCGTTTGGCCGGTCGTGCTGCCACTGGCGCCGGCTTCGTATTTTCCCTGGCGAATATCGGGTTCGATATTTACAACCTGTCGATTGCCGAAAACCATGAGCAGCGATCGAGGTTTTCCACGTCGCTGGCCTTCAACGTGGCGGCGCTGGGGCTGGATATCGTTGCGCTGGCGGCCGGTGGCGTCGTTGGCGGGGCAGCGGCTTTCCTGTCTGTGCCTTTGCTCGGTATCGGCATCGGCGTGACAGCCATCGCCAGCAATCTGGGGCAGATCCGGGACAAGGCCACGGCCGTCGGCAACCATCTGCGCGATATCCAGAATGCCTACACTCCCGGCGCCTATACCCTCGAACACGGGGTTTTGCAGTTCCCGGCCGAGGCGGTCATCACGAGCCTTGATCTGCAAGATAATCAGGTCCGGTTCAACAGCCAGAGTTTTTACCCGTGGGTGGGCAGCTGGTCGGAGTTACCACAGTCCACCTCTGCCCCAGAGCACATGCACCGGGCCATCAACATTCGGGAGGCATTCGAACTGCCCGAAGTCATGACGCTCGACAAGGGCCGAGCCGGCGATCGCCATACGGTTGTGCTGCCGTGTACGCCTGTCTGCTTTTACGGATATGAGTATCAACTGGGGGGCACGGGACACAAGTACGTGCCAAAGCCAGGAGAGGTGGTTGCGCCGCGTGCCTCGAGTGAGGCCCCCGGGCCGCATTGGTATTCATACCGTTCGCCTATTGCTGTGGCCCTTGAAGCGATTGTCGACAGCTTCAACGATGGCATCTATACCCGCTATCCCCAGTTACGCAACAGTGCGGCTTACAAGTTGGAGTATGACAAACAAGGTAACCAACGGTTTTACCTGTACAGCACTCCATCGCTGAAACACATCCTCTACAAACTGCTACCGGTCCATAAGCCGACAAACATAGACGTGCAGCTGGATGAACATGTCCGTCAGTTGGTCGTCCCGCAGTTGCCGAAGGAGTGGAAGCAGTGCATTTCCTACGAGATCTTCAGCCACTCCCCAGGCACGCGTCAGCTCTGGCTGACGCCGGGCCTTGTTGCGGTTTCCCTGCGCAACTACGCGGCGACGCAGTGGATACTTCATGCACCTTGGGCCAGCGAAAAAAGCGTTGGTTTTGATGGCGTGTCGCTCAACGTCGACGGGATTCGCATCGAAGGTCATGTGGATTTCATCGAGCTGGCGAACGGTGAGTTGTTTCGTCTCGACTGGAAAGCCGTGCGGCTGATGCTGGTGTCCATCACGCTGGAGCATCCCACTGCCTTGGCCAATGCTTCTACATTGCAAATTTCGATAGGCAGAGAAACCTCGCAGGCAGCGGTGCTGGCGCGAATTCGAATGCTGGCGGCAGAGCAACGCGTCGCCACCGCTTATGTGCCATTGAACAAGTTCAGGGTGCCACTGAGCGCGGCAAACCAGCCGGTGTTCGTCACCGCCTACTATGACGTGGCGAACGCGCGGTTGTTGTATGCGCGCAACCTGCCTGAGGCAATCAATGATGGCGTGACACTGGCGGCAGCCGATGCCAGGCACGCCTGGTTCTATCACCCCGAGCATGCGACGGTCTGGCGCGTCGACATCATCACCGGCACGGTCAACCAGCGCTACCGGTTGATGAATCCCGCCAGTGGCTCAAGGATTGTCGGTTGTGAACAGACTGTCGGCGGCATTCGGGTGCGACAAACGATGCTTGCGGTCGACAACGGCGTAGAGACCGGTTTTGAATATTTTCTGACTGAGTCCACGGTAACGCTTGAGTGCATCAACACTTCGGCTGCCTGGGGCGATTACACACCGCGCCGGCCGGCCAGTTACTGGCGCTCATTGATTGATCGCTTCAAAACGCCGCGTGACTACGCCGACAGTACCTCCGGCATGGCAGCGGGGCTGGCCATTTGGCGGCCAGCTCAGTTTGTGCAGATACGCGGTCACGTCCAGCAAGAGGTTCGAGATGTTGGCTGGATTCGTCTGGCCGATGGTCTGTATTTCCAGTTAAACCGTGCCAGTGGCCTCGATCTGGATACTAAGATGCTGGTTTGGGATGCAGGTCTGGGTGATCTCCCGCTGTTCTACAGCAAAAGCGCCGGACTGCTGCAGCGGGGGGCCGGAACGGATGACTCGCAAGTTATCGCAACCGACGTCATCGATGTCAGCCAATTCGCTCAGCGTTTCATCGCCACCCGGGAAGACGGCCTGTTGTTCGAGGTCGACAAGCAAGGCGTGATGAAGTTTGTGGGCGTCGGGACGCACTGGTTGCACAAGCATACGGATTGGCTCGCCGCTTTACCGGCGCTTGCCGAAACGTGGAAAACTGCGCCGTTCTCGATCAATGGTCTGGAAAATGTCGGCGGCACACATTCGCTGGCAATGTGGTGCGTCGACGACAAGTTCTTGCTGGCCAAAATCGCAGGTACCACGGAGCTGGATCTGGTTGGACTGACACCTGACAAACAGGCCGCGTGGTTGATGGATATTTGGGGACGGCTCTATCGCCAGCCTCTGACGAATATCGAGGCACTGCGTCGGGCGTTTGCCGGTGGCAGTCGCCTGTTACATCCGGAGCATTTGCCAGATGCGGAAATGGTTTGGTCGCAATGGTCCTTTACCCAAGTGCTGATGGACGGCCAAGGCCTGATCGGACAAACCCGCGAAGGCGTCAACCTGGAACTGATAGATCAGCAGCCTGCACGCATTATCAGTTTCGAAAACAAATGGTCGGATGGGGCCGGCCAACGTCCCGAACAGTTGCAGGAGCGCTTGCGAGCACTATTGAACAAGCAAAACCACGCGCCGTTCCTGCCAATCAAACGTCATGCGGGTCGCTACACGTACTACGTGCCGCAACTGGACCGGCTGTTCGATGTTACCGGTCGCGCCGACGGGCAGTGGGCGGTGTTTCTGGGGAATCGCGATGAGTCGGTGCCGCTGCTGTTCGATCCGGTGGACGGCTTGATTTTCAGCCGTGGTGCGCAGAAGGACATCTGGCTGGCGGGCAGTTACGCACAGCGTGAAGGGGAGTTGCTGTCGCTTGAAGTGAGTGGCGAGGTCAGCGATCTCGTGGCGCTGCTGCCGGACGGGATCAACACGTTGGTACTGGCTTTTGGTGCGCAGACGTCAAGCTACCGGATCCTGGATGACGCGTGGCAGCGCCTGGATTGCATTGTGGTTGATAGTCGCCGGCCATCCGCCCGGCAAGTCGCCGGTGAGGGCACGCTGGTTCTGGACATGGTTGGCAATGAGCGCCTGCTGATGTCGCAGGTTGATGGGCAACTGGTGTTCACCGATCCGGACAACGCACACAGTCTGATCGTGCGGCATGTCATACCCGAAGAGGGCAAACCGGGCATGTCGATGCAGATAAGCGTCAGAGTTGCAGACGAGCATTGCGCATTCCCGGTCGAACAATGGCTGAGCGCCATTTCACAAACCAAAAATGACCAAGGGGTTGCCACGCTCAAAGCAGTCGTTGAAAAGATCACCTGACATTTCACGGCAAACTGAACACGAGGGGTCGTGAGCGGATCAGCTCACGACCCTTTTTACCCCAGATAACCCTTGATCCCGGTAAAGATGATCTGCGCCGCCAGTGCGCACACAAACAGTCCCATCAAACGACTGACAATCTGCAAACCCTGATCGCCGAGAATCCGCTCGATGCGGTTCGACAGGTACAGCACCACGCCGACGGTGAAACTGGCCAGCGCAATGCTCACGATCGCCGTGAGTTTGTCGTCCCAGTGTGGCTGGCTGACGCCCATGACCAACAAGGCGCCGATAGTGCCGGGGCCGACGGTCAACGGAATGGTCAGCGGCACGATGGTCACATCCTGCTGCACATTGTCGGTTTGCACCACCGACTTGCCTTGCGCCATGCCCAGCGCCGAGATGAACAGCACGCTACCGGCACCGATCCTGAACGCGTCCACGGTGATGCCGAACACGTCGAAGATCACTCGCCCGAACAAATACAGCAGGACGCTGGAAACCAGGGTAGCGATCGCCACTTTCCACGCCAGGCGCCGTTGCTCCTTGCGCGAATAACCACGGGTCAGGCTGATGAAGCAGGACAACACGAAGAACGGGCTGTAGAGCACCAGCATCTTCAGGTAAACGCTGAATAACACGTGGAGCATGGTTTGGGCTCACGACAGGAGAGTGTGGGAATGGAGTCTATCAGTCGTTCAGGTTTTTGTCGGTAGCGACTTTTTAAAGTGTTTCGAGTTGCTGTTGTTTGGTAGTTAGTTGTCGTTTTGTTTGCTTGATGATTGTGTTACATGTTCAGGTTTGTATGTTCTTGATTGGCTGGTTATGGTTGCTCTCGCAAGTTCATGAGGACTTGTTTTAATAATGACAAGGAATTCGTGATGAGTAACCAGGTAATGCAGAAAGCGTTTGTTGATAAGTGTTTGAGCGATATTCAGCAATATGATGTTGGTGACATGCCTGCTATTCGTAGCCGCAGTTTTTCATCGGGCGATACTGTTGTGGTGCCGGAAAAAGCCTCTATCGTTGGTGAAGGTATTTTGACCTTTACGGGTTATCTCAGTGAGGTAAATCGAAGCGATGCACAAAATGCCTATCTTTTCGCAAGTCTGGTAGCGAACAAAAAGTATCCGCGGGAAGACCAGGGCCAGGATTGGTACTTGTTGTTCCGTGACGTGATGAACAAAGCGGGCTGGTCTTCTACCAGCATCTATTACAATAACCTTGAAGTCGGCGGTACCAGTGTCCGTATGGACAAACTGGTACTGGAAATTCTGGGTTCGGTTATCTCGGGTCTGGCATTGCCCGGTCCGACTAGTGCATTGATGCTGAAAGTGGCAACCGATGCAATTGCAGCACTGAGCAAACGTGAGACCGCCTTAACGCTGTATGAGCGAAACCTTCTGAATAACGGCGTGGGTGGCATCTCGACCGGAGCCTGCACCGAAGTAAATGGTGTGCCCTTGATGGCTGTCGGTGCAGTTCGTTTTCAGCGCCGCAATACGTCGGACAAAGTGCTGTTCGTCGATGTGGATGTTCGTAACGTGAAAATGTATCGGGGCGAGACCGTATTTGAAAAAAACACGGATACCGCCAATGCGACTCGCGACTATATACGCACCAAGTTGGGTCTGAATGCACTTTCTAAAATCGAAGAGTTCGAGATTTAATCAGTGCTGGAAGGGTGGTCGGGGTCGGCTGCCCTTTTTTATATTCAGGAGGGTGACATGGTCGACGAATGTTTGACGATGGTGGTGGGAAATTCCATTGTGCTTGTGCCTGAAGTTGATGGTGCGGCGGCTTACGATGATCTGATCAACTCGATCTTGCTGGCACAGCTGGTGGCTAATAAAAAGATTGAAAAAACGCCTGGGTTAATCTGGTATGACGCCTATATGGAAGTACTCGATGCCTACTGGTTACGACCCAAAAAGGCCAATCAGACATGGGGGTTCAGACACAACACAGAAGAACTCGTGCCAAATGTGTTTACCGCTATGTTGACTCACGGTGCATTAGGTGGCGCCCATACAATCGCCGCGGTTCTGGCGCGAATTGCAAAGTTGCCGGACAAAGAGCCGGCGCTCCAACTGCTGCGATGTCACATGCAAGCATTAGTTGAGCCTGCGCCAGCCAAAGTGTCAGCTCCGTTGACGAGTGTACGTTTGCTGGTGATAGACGCGAAATCTCCCACCTCGATTACCAGTGCGTATGTCGAGTTCAAGACGCGAAAGGTATTGAGCCCCAATCCATTCCAGCCGTCGTATCAATCTGATGATTTGCACGGTTTGGTTCATGTGCATCACGCGTGTGAAACCCTTGTTGAACAGCTCTACGTTCCTGTGCGTGCGGCGATTGCTGTGAAAGTCAGGGACAGGCTTGCGGGCAATGTTGCGACGTTGACCCTGCCAGCGGAGGTGAAGTCATGTCGGATCCCATGACACCGCAGGCCGCCGTGGTGGGCGCCAGTGTTGTCGCATTCGCCAGCGGTGTGCCGACGCCCCATCGGGATGACATCTACATGAGCACCGCTCATGCACAAATGGCGACACGCGCGGCAATTGAGGACGGGCTAGCGACTGACTGGTTTGAGTACTACTGCAAGGTACTCAGGTTTATCGGCTGGGATGTGCCGAAACCACAGACCCTGACGCCATCACGCAACAGTCTGATGGCCGGCCAGGCGACGCAACGGATCTCAACCATCATGGGCGAGGAATTTTCCGAGCCAATGCGTCGTGCGCTGCTGGCAATTGAGCGTAATACCCTGGCGCTCAAACGGTTCGAGTCCACGAGCATTCGTGGCGATGCCGGTTATTTTCAGATAATTCCCTGCGTCATGAGCGGCCCGAACAAGGTTGAGATGGGCATCTACCATCGTCAGTTCAGGATCAGGCGACAGGTCTCGGGATTTCTGTTTGGCGAAGACGAGACACTCATCCACAACAGCGTCGAACAGATCGCCGCCATCACGTTCAACACCCTTCATTACGCCCAGTTTCGGGATAGGGTCAAAAAGTCGGTGCTGACCGGCTCGCTCAACTACCTGAGCAGTCTGGAGATCTGAGCGAATCAGAAGGTCGACGCCGTGCGGTTCTGTTGATCACGTTGGGCCACCCAATGCTCGATCAATTCGCGCAATTGCGACAGCTCGACCGGTTTGGACATGTGCCCGTCCATTCCGGCCTGGCGTGCGCGCTCCTTGTGCTCGGCGAGAATGTGCGCGGTCAACGCGACGATCGGCGTGCGGATGCGTTGGTTGCTGACTTCCCACGCGCGCAATTGCTGAGTTGCGGAGAAACCGTCGAGGATTGGCATCTCGCAGTCCATCAACACCAGGTCGTAACGCTGGGCTTTCATCGCTTGCAGTGCTTCTTCGCCGTTGCTGGCGGTGTCGGGTTGCAGGTTGAGCTTGCCGAGCATGCCGCGAATCACTTTGGTCGAAATCGTATTGTCTTCGGCAACGAGGATGCGGAAATCGCTCGGCACTTTGGCCACGGTGGCCGCGGTCACCACTTGCGGCTGGAACACCACCTGGCCTTTGTTGCGCTGGTTGAGTTCGTCCGCGAGGGTGGTCTTGAGCGTATACCCGGCCACCGGTTTGGCCAGAATCCTTTTGATCCCCGAGTTACGCGCGATGATCTTGCTCGGCGCGTTGCTGATGCCGGTGAGCATGATCAACAGGATGTCGTGGTTCAGGCTCGGGTCTTCCTTGATCTTGGCCGCCAGTTGCATGCCGGTCATGCCGGGCATGTTCTGATCGAGCAGGACCACATCGAAGTAATCACGCAGGTGCGCCTTGGTGCGCAGCAGCGCCAGCGCTTCCTTGCCCGACGGCACGGCGCTGACGTTCAGGCCCCAGGCACTGCATTGCTGCACCAGCACTTTGCGACAGGTGTCGTTGTCATCGACCACCAACACCCGCGCGCCTTGCAACGGGCTGTCGAGGTCGGAGGTCGGGTGTTCAAGGCGATCCGGGTCCAGCGGCAGCGTCAGCCACAGGGTGCTGCCCTGATTGGTGCCGCTTTTGATGCCGAATTCACCCTGCATCAACCGGATCAGTTGCCGCGCGATCACCAGGCCCAGATTGCCACCCAGACGATTGGCCGAAAGGAAATGCTTGCTGTGCAGCTCGGCGTGCATCAGCGCGTCACGCTCTTCCTGCTCCATCGGCTGGCCGCTGTCCTGCACGGCGATGCGCAGGCGCGGCTTGCTGCTGCGCTCATCGAGGGCGACGACGATCAGCACTTCGCCTTCGTCGGTTTTTTTCAGGGCGTTTTCCAGCAGACTCAGCAGGGTCTGGCGCAGACGGGTCGGGTCGCCGCTGATCACCCGCGGCACTTGCGGCTGAATGAAGCTGATCAACTCGACGTTCTGCTGTTCGGCCTTGGCGCGGTAGATGCTCAGGCAGTCATCGATCAACGCGTTGAGATCGAACTGCACGTCGTCCAGTTCGATCTGCCCGGATTCGAGTTTGGAGATGTCGAGGATCTCGTTGATCAATGTCAGCAGTTCGTTGCCGGCACTGTGGATGGTCTGCACGTAATCGCGCTGTTTGACCGACAACGGGGTACCGAGCAGCAACTCGGTCATGCCCAGCACGCCGTTCATTGGCGTGCGAATCTCGTGACTGATCTTGGCGAGGAATTCGGCTTTGGCGTTGATCTCGGCGTTGCTTGCGGCGAGGTCGCGACTGATGCTGAAACGGCTTTCGGTGATGCTGCGTTGACGCTCGCCCAGCGCAATGCTCATCAACAGCCCGCTGATGCAGATAAACACCATCAACGTCATGATCAGGCCTTGCGGCGCGACCAGTGTCAGGCCCAGCAATGCCGGAAAAATGATCAGCGTACCGATGTTGAACACCACCATGGCAGCAACAAACAACCGCGCCGGGCGGTAGCCCTTCTGCCAGTGATAGAACGCGACAAACAACATGCTCAGACCGGCGAGTGCCACCAGCGCGTAAGTGATGATGTTCAGGGGCAAGGTGTTGACGAACAACAGCAACAAGCTGCACGTCACGATAAACAGAATGTCGCCCAGCAACAGTTTGTTCAGCGGATGCGGGCCCAGCGGGGCGAAGAAGCGCAAGGCAAACATCAAACCGGCCGGCGCGGTCAGCAGCAACGCGAGATAAGCCCCGGGCGTCTGGATCGCATGCCAGTTCGGTAGCCAGGGGCCGGCGAGGTTGAGCAACAGCAACAGGCTGAGTCCCAACAGACCCTCGCAGATCGCCAGCCACAGGCTGCTGCGTGAGCGGGAGTAGGCGTAGCGCACGAGATTGTGCAGCAACAGCATGGCGAGGCAGCCGAACAGCAAGCCGAAGATCAGTGTCTGGTTCTGGTCGGCCGCGCTCATGACCGCCGATTGCAGGGTGATGTGCGGGCGTAACTGATGGTCGGAAACCAGCCGCACGTAGACGTCGAGAGGCTTGCTACTTTGCGGCAGCGGCAGCATGAAGTCGCTGCTCGGTAGCGGCCGTTCAGCCTGGGGCTGGTAGGTGCCGGTGTTGCGTTGCTCGATCAGTTGGTCGCCGTCAAGCACGTACAGATTGAGGTGTGACAGGTCCGGGGCGAAGATCCGCAGCACTTGTTCGTGCTTGCCGGGCGCGAGCCTGAAGCGCAGCCACAGTGCTCCCTCGGGCTCGGCCGCGGTGAGGCGGTCAAGGTCGATGGGGCTGAATTGGTTGGTGTAACGGGCTGAGCGGATATCGCTCAGTTGCAGATTGCCCAGATCGTCGAGCAATACCGACCAGCCACTGCCTTGCGTGGCCTGGGCCGGGAGCATGCAGAGCAAGGTCAGCAACGTGACGGTGAAGCTTATGGCAATCCTGAGCCAGCGCACGGCGAAATCCCTTCTTAGGTTGATGCCAGAGTATAACGACGCGCGGCGGCGGAACAGCCCGGCGAGGAGCGGTATCCCTCACCGGACTTCATGGACAGCTTATTCCTGGGTTTCGCCACGTTCACGGGCAATGGCGCGGTAGCCAATGTCCTTGCGGTAGAAGCTGCCTTCCCAGTCGATCGCGGCCGCCAGCTTGTAGGCTTGCTGTTGCGCATCACTGACGCTGGCGCCCATTGCGGTGGCGCAGAGTACGCGACCACCGGCGGTTACGACCTGGCCATCTTTCAGCGCAGTGCCGGCGTGGAAGACTTTGCCTTCCAGGCTTGCCGCAGCGTCCAGACCGTTGATCGCGGCGCCTTTGGCGTAGTCGCCCGGGTAGCCGCCAGCGGCCAGCACGATGCCAACGCTCGGACGTGGATCCCACTGCGCCTCGACCTTGTCCAGCGCTTGCGCCAGGGCAGCTTCAACCAACAGCACCAGGCTCGACTGTAAACGCAGCATCACCGGTTGGGTTTCCGGATCACCGAAACGGCAGTTGAACTCGATGACTTTCGGGTTGCCGGCCTTGTCGATCATCAGACCGGCATAGAGGAAACCGGTGTAGACGTTGCCTTCATCGGCCATGCCGCGCACGGTCGGCCAGATCACCAGGTCCATCACGCGCTTGTGCACGTCGGCGGTCACTACCGGGGCAGGGGAGTAAGCACCCATGCCGCCGGTGTTCGGGCCGCTGTCGCCGTCGCCGACGCGTTTGTGGTCCTGACTGGTGGCCATCGGCAGGACGTTCTTGCCGTCAACCATGACGATGAACGAGGCTTCTTCGCCGTCGAGGAATTCTTCAATGACCACGCGCGAACCGGCATCGCCGAAAGCATTGCCGGCAAGCATGTCGCGCACGGCGTCTTCGGCTTCAGCCAGGGTCATGGCAACGATCACGCCTTTACCGGCGGCCAGGCCATCAGCCTTGATCACGATCGGTGCGCCTTTTTCACGCAGATAAGCCAGGGCTGGCTCGATCTCGGTGAAATTCTGGTAGTCGGCGGTCGGGATCTTGTGGCGCGCCAGGAAGTCCTTGGTGAACGCCTTCGAGCCTTCTAGCTGTGCAGCGCCAGCGGTCGGACCGAAGCAGTCCAGGCCACGGGAACGGAACAAGTCGACAACGCCAGCCACCAGCGGCACTTCCGGGCCGACGATGGTCAGGGAAACGTTTTTCTCGGCGAAATCGGCAAGCTGCTCAAGGGCCAGCACGTCAATGGCGACGTTCTCGCACTTGGCTTCAATCGCCGTACCGGCGTTGCCCGGGGCAACGAAAACCTTCTGCACGCGCGGATCCTGAGCCACTTTCCAGGCCAGAGCGTGTTCACGGCCACCGCTGCCAATGATCAAAACATTCAAAGAGAGACTCCTTCGGAGAAAGCTGCAAGCTACAAGCTGCAAGTTAGAGCGACTGCGTGGCGCTCATTTACAGCTTGTGCTTTGAATTAATAAGGCTGCACCTGCAAGAGGGAGCGACACCTGTCTGCTCTTTCTTGCAGCTTTCAGCTTGAAACTTGTGGCTGCTTCAATGGCGGAAGTGGCGCATACCTGTGAACACCATCGCAATCCCTGCCTCATCGGCAGCGGCAATCACTTCAGCATCACGCATCGAGCCACCTGGCTGGATCACCGCAGTGATGCCGACCTTGGCCGCATTGTCCAGACCGTCGCGGAACGGGAAGAACGCGTCCGATGCCATTACCGAACCCGCCACTTGCAGACCCGCGTGTTCAGCCTTGATCGCAGCGATACGTGCGGAGTTTACGCGGCTCATCTGGCCAGCGCCGACACCGATGGTCTGGCGGTTCTTGGCGTAGACGATCGCGTTGGATTTGACGTACTTGGCCACTTTCCAGGCGAAGATCAGGTCGTTGATTTCCTGTTCGGTCGGTGCACGCTTGGTCACGACTTTCAGGTCTTCGCTGCCGATCATGCCGATGTCGCGGCTTTGTACCAGCAGGCCGCCGTTGACGCGCTTGTAGTCCCACGCGGCAGCGCGGTCAGCCGACCACTCGCCACAGGCCAGCAGGCGCACGTTGGCTTTGGCGGCAACGATGGCCCGGGCTTCTTCGCTCACGGAAGGGGCGATGATCACTTCAACGAACTGACGCTCGACGATCGCTTTGGCGGTCTCGGCATCCAGTTCGCGGTTGAAGGCAATGATGCCGCCGAACGCCGATTCGGTGTCGGTAGCGTAAGCCAGTTCGTAGGCCTGACGGATGCCGCCTTCGGCGTCCGGGCTCACCGCCACGCCGCACGGGTTGGCGTGCTTGACGATCACGCAGGCTGGCTTGACGAAGCTCTTCACACATTCCAGCGCAGCGTCGGTGTCGGCCACGTTGTTGTACGACAGCTCTTTGCCTTGCAGTTGGGTCGCGGTAGCGATGCCGACTTCGGCAGGTTTGGCTTCCACATAGAACGCCGCGCTCTGGTGCGGGTTCTCGCCGTAGCGCATTTCCTGAGCCTTGATGAACTGGCTGTTGAAGGTGCGCGGGAATTCGCTGCGACCTTGCGTGCTGAGGGTTTCAGCGGCCTGGTTCACGGTGCCCATGTAGTTGGCGATCATGCCGTCGTAGGCGGCGGTGTGTTCGAACGCCTTGAGCATCAGGTCGAAACGCTGAGCGTAGGTCAGGCCACCGGACTTGAGGTTTTCGAGGACGTTGGCGTAATCGCTGGCGTTGACCACGATCGCGACATCTTTATGGTTTTTTGCTGCCGAACGGACCATGGTCGGGCCGCCGATGTCGATGTTCTCGATGGCGGTCGGCAGGTCGCAACCTGGCTTGTTGATGGTCGCTTCGAACGGGTACAGGTTGACCGCTACCAGATCGATCGGCTTGATGCCGTGTTCGTTCATGATGGCGTCGTCGATACCGCGACGACCGAGGATGCCACCGTGGATTTTCGGGTGCAGGGTCTTCACCCGACCGTCCATCATCTCCGCGAAACCGGTGTAATCCGCGACTTCCACTGCGGCAACGCCGTTGTCGCGCAGCAGCTTGAACGTTCCGCCGGTGGAGAGGATCTCGACGCCCAGGGCTTCAAGCTCCTTGGCGAATTCGAGGATCCCGGTCTTGTCGGAAACGCTGATCAAGGCGCGGCGGATCGGCAGGCGGGTAGTCTGGTCGGTCATCTCAATTTCCATCAAAAGCAAAGGAAGTCAGCAAAAAAGGCGACCGGTTTTACGCGGGCGCCTTTCTGGTTTGATTGAATGCTTACAGCAGATCGTACTGCTTGAGTTTCTTGCGCAGCGTGCCTCGGTTGAGTCCGAGCAGCTCGCTGGCCTTGGTCTGGTTGCCCTTGACGTAGTTCATCACGCTTTCGAGCAGGGGAGCCTCGACTTCGGAGAGCACAAGGTTGTACACATCCGTGACGGACGCGCCCTCAAGGTGGGCGAAATAATTGTGCAGCGCCTTCTCGACACTCCCGCGAAGGGTCTGACCTTCTTCGCTCGGCGTATTGAGGTGCTGTTTCAAATTCACGTTGTCGCTCACGGGTGCTGTTCCACTCACTAAAGTCTCGGTCATCATCGTCATGCGGCCACCCCTTCTTCGTCCCCTGTCAGGCTCTTGTAACGCTCGGCGAAGAACTCCCGAACGTTGGCGCATTGTGTTTCCGTACCATCCAAACGATTGAAGTGGGCGCGAAACTCCTTGGCGCCCGGCAAGGTTGCGAGATACCAGCCCACATGCTTTCGAGCAATACGCACGCCCATCACATCCCCATAGAAAGCGTGAAGTGCGGCCAGATGCTCTAGCAGAATGTGTTCCACCTCGGTCAGCTCCGGTGCCGGCAATTTCTCGCCAGTGCGCAGGAAGTGATCGATCTCGCGAAAAATCCATGGCCGCCCTTGGGCGGCTCGGCCTACCAACAGGCCATCGGCACCGGTCGCGTCGAGCACGTAACGGGCCTTTTCCGGCGAATCAATATCGCCATTGGCAAACACCGGGATCGACACGGCCTGCTTGATCGCGGCAATCGTGTCGTACTCGGCTTCACCTTTATAAAGATCGGCGCGAGTGCGGCCATGCACTGCCAGCGCGGTGATCCCGGCCTGCTCGGCGATCTTCGCCACAGTCAGTCCGTTCTTGTTGTCGCGATCCCAGCCAGTGCGGATCTTCAGGGTGACCGGCACATCAACCGCAGCCACGACGGCCTGCAGGATCTCGGTCACCAGTGCTTCATCTTTCAACAACGCGGAGCCGGCGGCCTTGTTGCAGACCTTCTTTGCCGGGCAACCCATGTTGATATCAATAATCTGTGCGCCCAGTTCGACGTTGGCGCGGGCCGCATTTGCCAGCATCTGTGCATCACCACCGGCAATCTGTACCGAGCGTGGCTCGGGATCGCCTTCGTGGATCATGCGCATGCGCGACTTGCGGGTGTTCCACAGGCTCATGTCACTGGTGACCATTTCCGAGACCACAAGCCCTGCGCCCAAACGCTTGCAAAGCTGACGAAAGGGCTGGTCGGTGACCCCCGCCATCGGGGCGAGAATCAAGCCGTTCTGTAATGTATATGGGCCGATGCGTACCGCCGACATAGGACTTCCCTGAAGTGGGGCCGGATCATGAGAGTTCGAAAAAGGGTTGGCATGATACCCGCTCTCGATGACTGGATAAAGGCTGAATTGAACAAAATCTGAACAGTTATTTTCTTATCGCCAGCGGTTCGGTAGCCCGGCGCGAAGTCAGAAAATTGCCGTCAATTCAGAAACGATGAAGCGATTCACTCGGGCGAGTGAAAACTCAGGCTGTAATTCACCGCTTTAGGGCCTGGATCGAGAATATCCAGCGCGATGTGGATCGGCGTTTGTGGCGGCATCTCCGCCAAACCTTCGAGATCGCCGCTCAAGTATTCGCCGGGTTTGAAGCGCCGACTGGCGATCAGGTGCCCGTTGAGGTCGGCAAACCGCAGCTCCAGCAAAGGAAACGGCTGGGAGAACGTTGCGCGGTTATAAATGATCGCGTCGACTACCAGCGCGCCGTTGAACTCCGGATGGCTGCGCACGACCAGGTTGCTGCTTTTGATTCTGGCAATGTCGACCTTGGACGGCACCGTGCAGCCGATTTGCGGGCAGACTTGCTGGAACCATGGCCGGTATTGATCCTGCCGCGCCAGTTCGTCGAAATGGTAGCTGATGTACTGGGCGGCGAGGCCGCCAGCGGCGAGCAACACCAACACCAGCCACAGCAGGCGACGGGCCCAGGGTGAGCGGCGCTTTTGCCAGTCCAGTTGCAGCGGGTCGTCAGTCAGGTCCTGCAAGACTTCGGCGCGTACGCCGGAGTCTGCGCGCTCACGTTTTTTGCGCTGCGGTTCGAGCAATGGCAGATCGTCATCGCTGTCGTCACTGGCGGACAAGCGTTCGCGGCGGGCATTCGGATCGATCGGATCGTGCAGGCGCAATTGCGGGATCGCCGGTTCATCATCCAGATCCACCGGCTCCAGCGACAGCGAGGGCTCGGTGCGTGCGGGTTTGATCGGATCCTCGATCACTTGCGGTTCGGCTTCAGGCTCTGCTCTCTCATCGGCAGGCTGGCTGAACAGGCTGTCGGGCCAGACCGCTTCATCCGGTTCCGGACTGTCGCGGCGGGCACTGAGGGAGTCTTCGCGCGGGCGACCGAATTCGGTGGTCGGCTGGATTTCCCGTTGTTCGAGGCGGGCGAGTTCTTCGTCCAGGTCGAGACTGTCGAGGTCCAGATCCGCAGCGCTCCATTGCTTTTGGCTGATGGCGCGGGTGACAGGTGGCTCGACGACCGCGGGCGATTCAACCACCGGCGGTGGTGCAACCGGCAGTTGTTCGGCATTGGCGGGTGCAACCGGCGTCACCGCATCCTTGCCCGCGTGCTGCTCAAGCAGCTGTTTGGCGGCGTTGAACACTTGCAGGCAGGAGCCGCAGCGAACCACCCCGCGGGCCACGCTCAATTGAGCGTGGCTGACGCGGAAACTGGTTTGGCAATGCGGGCACTGAGTGACGAAGCTGTCGGTCATGCGGCGATCCGGATTATGCAGGCGGCCATTCTAGCGCCGACGCCCGGTGATGCGCACCCAGCCATCGCGATTGGCGATCGGGTCGAGATCGAAGTCCTGAGCGTAGGCAGCAGCGACTTCATCACCTTGTTCGGCGAGGATGCCCGACAGCGCCAGACGCCCGCCGGATTTGACCAGGCTGGACAATTGCGGTGCCAGCGAAACCAGCGGGCCGGCGAGGATGTTGGCGACCAGCACGTCGGCTTTGACCTGCGGCAGATCTTGCGGAAGGTACAGCGGGAACAGCTCATCGGCGATATTGTTGCGCCCGGCGTTGTCGCGCGAGGCTTCCAGCGCCTGCACGTCGATGTCGGTGCCGACGGCTTCCTTGGCACCGAGCAGCAGGGCGGCGATGGCCAGAATCCCCGAGCCACAGCCGAAATCCAGCACGTTGCAGTCTTTGAGGTCCTGACCGTCGAGCCATTCCAGGCACAGCGCGGTGGTCGGGTGGGTGCCGGTGCCGAACGCCAGGCCCGGATCCAGCAGCAGGTTGACTGCGTCAGGCTCGGGTGCGGCATGCCAGCTCGGGACGATCCACAGGCGCTGGCCGAAACGCATTGGCTGGAAACCATCCATCCAGCTGCGTTCCCAATCCTGGTCTTCGATAATTTCGCTGTGGTGCTCGGGCAGCGGGCTACCGGTCAGCAATTCGAGGTGGGCCAGCACCGGGGCAGGCTCGGTGCCGCCCTCGAACAGGGCCAGCAGGTGAGTGTGTGCCCACAGCGGAGTGGTGTTGAGTTCCGGCTCGAAGATCGGCTGGTCTTCGGCGTCCATGAAGGTCACCGAAACAGCGCCGACTTCAAGGAAAGCGTCTTCGTAGGTTTCGGCTTGTTCCGGGCTGATGGCGAGTCGTACTTGCAGCCAAGGCATGGCGGGCACCTTTGAAAAATATTGATTGCAGACTAGCGGTCTGCGAGAAGCGCGCAAGTTTACGCGAGCGCGCAGGGTTTGTGGGAGCTGCATTTGTAGCGCAGATGTTGAGCGAAGCGTGGAACCTGTGGGAGCGAGCCTGCTCGCGAACGCGGTGGGTCAGCAATGAAGGTGGCGACTGGCACGGCCTCTTCGCGAGCAGGCTCGCTCCCACAGGGGGGGTGAAACCTGCAGATGCAACAAAGCCGCCCGAAGGCGGCTTTGTCTGGTGCGGGCTGAAGATTAGTGCTTCTCGTCAGCCAGCTTGTGCTCGAGGTAGTGAATGTTCACGCCCCCTTTGCAGAAGCCTTCGTCACGAACCAGATCACGGTGCAGCGGGATGTTGGTCTTGATCCCGTCAACCACGATTTCGTCCAGGGCATTGCGCATGCGGGCCATGGCTTCGTCGCGGGTAGCGCCGTAAGTGATCAGCTTGCCGATCAGCGAGTCGTAGTTCGGCGGAACGGCATAACCGCTGTACAGGTGCGAATCGACGCGAACGCCGTTGCCGCCTGGAGCGTGGAAATGCTTGACCGTGCCCGGGCTCGGCATGAAGGTTTTCGGGTCTTCAGCGTTGATCCGGCATTCCAGCGAGTGACCGCGGATAACCACGTCATCCTGCGTGAACGACAGCTTGTTGCCAGCGGCGATGCTGAGCATCTCCTTGACGATGTCGATACCGGTAACCATTTCCGAAACCGGGTGCTCCACCTGAACACGGGTGTTCATTTCGATGAAGTAGAAACGACCGTTCTCGTACAGGAACTCGAAAGTGCCGGCGCCTCGGTAGCCGATGTCGATGCACGCCTTGACGCAGCGAGCCAGAACTTCCTGGCGAGCCTGCTCGTCGATGCCCGGTGCCGGCGCTTCTTCGAGAACCTTCTGGTGACGACGTTGCAGCGAGCAATCGCGGTCGCCCAGATGGATGGCGTGACCCTGGCCGTCGGACAGAACCTGCACTTCGACGTGACGCGGGTTGGTCAGGAATTTTTCCAGATAGACCATCGGGTTGCCAAACGCCGCGCCTGCTTCGGTGCGGGTCAGTTTGGCGAACGAGATCAGGTCTTCTTCCTTGTGCACCACGCGCATGCCGCGACCACCACCGCCGCCAGCGGCTTTGATGATCACCGGGTAGCCGACTTCACGACCGATGCGCAGCGCCGTTTCTTCGTCTTCCGGCAGTGGGCCGTCAGAACCTGGAACGGTTGGCACGCCTGCTTCGATCATCGCGTGCTTGGCCGATACCTTGTCGCCCATCAGGCGAATGGTGTCGGCTTTCGGGCCGATGAAAGCGAAACCGGAGTTCTCGACCTGCTCGGCAAAGTCGGCGTTTTCCGCGAGGAAACCGTAGCCTGGGTGAATGGCGGTAGCGCCAGTCACTTCGGCGGCAGCGATGATGGCCGGGATGTGCAGGTAAGACTGAGAGGCCGATGCCGGGCCGATGCAGACGGATTCGTCTGCCAGACCCAGGTGCATCAGCTCTTTGTCGGCCTTGGAGTAAACGGCGACGGTCTTGATGCCCATCTCTTTGCAGGCACGCAGAATCCGCAGGGCGATCTCACCGCGGTTCGCGATCAGAACTTTTTCCAACTTCGCAGTCATCAAAGGCTCTCCGCAGTTCAAACGATGGTGAACAGCGGTTGGTCGTACTCAACCGGCTGGCCGTCTTCGACGAGGATGGACTCGATCACACCGCTGGTTTCAGCTTCGATGTGGTTCATCATCTTCATGGCTTCAACGATGCACAGAGTGTCGCCTTTCTTCACGGTCTGGCCGACTTCAACGAAGGACGGCGAGGCTGGCGAAGACTTGCGGTAGAACGTGCCGACCATCGGCGAACGGGCAACAGTGCCGTTCAGCGCCGGGGCAGCAGCGGCAACCGGAGCAGCTGCAGCTACAGGAGCGGCGGCTGGTGCAGCGGCCGGCGCTTGCATCGGTGCAGGCGCGTAGTACTGCTGAGCCGGGGTCTTGCTGTGACGGCTGATGCGTACGGACTCTTCGCCTTCCTTGATCTCGAGCTCGTCGATGCCGGACTCTTCCAGCAATTCGATCAGTTTCTTAACTTTACGGATATCCATGAATCATCAACTCCCAAGGGTCGGTCAGGGGCGCTTAACGCTTGTCGTTCAAGTCGTTGCCTGTGTTTCAAGCAGTTCTAGTGCAGCCTCCAGGGCCAGTCGGTAACCACTGGCGCCAAGGCCGCAGATCACTCCCACCGCTACGTCGGAGAAGTAAGAGTGATGGCGGAAAGGTTCGCGCTTGTGCACGTTGGACAAATGCACTTCGATGAATGGGATGCTCACTCCCAGCAACGCGTCACGTAATGCAACACTTGTATGTGTAAATGCGGCCGGATTGATCAGGATAAAATCCACACCCTCGCCGCGTGCGGCGTGGATGCGGTCGATCAATTCGTACTCGGCATTGCTTTGCAGATACAGCAGATGATGGCCGGCTTCACGGGCGCGACGCTCCAGATCCTGATTGATCTGCGCCAGGGTCGTCGACCCATAGGTGCCCGGTTCGCGGGTGCCGAGCAGGTTCAGGTTGGGGCCGTGCAGCACCAGTAGGGTTGCCATCTGCGTTGTCCTTGTCATCAATGAGCAGTCGTCAGAACCCGGCGACTATGCCGCAAAGACTTTATGACTGTCCAGTTCTATGCAATAGCCAGCACGATGGCCGATGTTTGCGCAAAATATGTGACCGAGTGATCTGATCCGGTCATTTGCATCACACAACTGTGTAGGAGCTGCCGCAGGCTGCGATCTTTTGACTTTTAAAGGCAAGATCAAAAGATCGTCCGATCGCGGCCCGAGCCCTCGGCAGCTCCTACAGGGAATGTCGTCAAACCCGGAAGGCTTGCACGGCTGTGTGCAACTGTCCGCCCAACACCAGCAAGTTCTCACCCTGTTCGCGGCCCTGGCCGATACGCAGCAAGTTATCCCCACCCAACTGGTGAATCCGCTCACTGTGATCGCGAATCTCGCTGACCGCGCCACTTTGCTGCGCGGTGATATCGGCGATGCGGATCGCTGTCTCGGAAATGGTCTGGATCGCACCGACAATCTTGTCCAGCGCACCGTCCGCCGCTTGTGCCTGATTCGCCGTCGCTTCGGCGTGCTCGACTTGCGCACGCATGCCTTCGACCGATTGCCGGGCAGCGGTTTGCAGGCCGGCAATCAGGGTTTGAATTTCCGCCGTCGCCCCGGCCGTACGCTGCGCCAGGGAGCGCACTTCTTCAGCCACCACGGCAAACCCGCGGCCCATTTCCCCGGCGCGCGCCGCTTCTATCGCCGCGTTCAGTGCCAGCAGATTGGTCTGGTCGGCAATCGAGCGGATCACCGTCAGCACACCGCCAATGGTCGCTGACTCTTCAGCCAGGTGCTCGATCATCTGTGCATTGCCCTGCACTTCGCCGACCAAGGCGTGCAGGCCCGTGAGGCTCTGGCCGATGACGGTCTGACCATGCTCGACAGCCAAACCGGCATGGCGGCTGGCATCGGCGGCCTGACGCGCGTCCCCGGCAACTTGCTGTATAGTCGCTTCCAGTTCGCCGAGCGAATCGCGAATCAGCGCGGTATCCCCGGCCTGATGTTCGGCGCCGCTGTGCAAGTCGTTGCTCAACTCGGCGAGGGTGCGACTGCTGCCCGCGACTTGTTCAGCGTTGCCGCGAATGGTCCCGACCAGATCCACCAGATACGCGCGCAAGCGATTGAGCGAGGCCTCGATGTCGTGCAGTTCGCGGTTGGTCTTGCCCAGTTGAATGTCGCGACTGAAATCGCCATCGGCCCAGACAGACAATGCCGGGGCGAGGTTGGTCAGGGTTCGCGCAAGACGCCGTTGCAGGGTGTCGATCAGCAGCGCAATCAGCAGAATCAGGCCGATCATCACGCCTTGCATCAGCCGCACTTCGCCCTGAATTTGCCCGTGCTGGGCACGCACCACCGGCTCCAGACCGGCGATGGCGTGTTGCACTGCAGCGATTTTCGCGTGGGTGGCGGTGCTGAGTTCGCTGCGTTTCTGGATTTGCTCGCGGGTGCGCGCAAGCTCTGCCGGGTAGCGACCGAGCAGACTGTTGAGTTCACGTTTGAGGCCGACACCGGCATCCTCGGCAACAGCTTTTTCGCTGCTTTCGATGCCCATCATCGCCGCGAAGTCGTCGCTGCTGGATTCGTTGCTGGCCACTACACCCAGCAGGGGCAGGGCATCGATCAACTGTGCCTGAGCGCGGATATTGCTGACTTCGCGCTCAACGTCGACCGCCAGTTCACTGCGGCCGCTGCTGACCAGTTTGTCTCGCGCCAGTGAAAGTTTGCCCAAGTGCTGAGAGGCGGCAAGCAGCGGCGTCAGGTAGGCCGCGTTGCCGCTGGCATAGGCACTGAGCTGCTCGAGGCTGGCGCTCAATTCGCGCTCGGCCTGCAACAGTAATGCCTGCGGATCACCGGCCAGTTTGCCGGCGGCGAGTAGGTCGGTTTTGCTGAATTCATCGAGGCCCGACAGGCTCGGGCGCAACGTATCGGCAAGCGTCGGTGGCAGTTCGCCGAGTTGTTTTTGTACGCTGTCGATGGCCTGACTGGCGCCGCTCAGACGCAAGGCATCGCCGCTGGCGAGGTAGTCCTCGACGTTGCGCGCCACCTCGTTCTGAAATTGCTGCGACAGCCCCAGATAACGCTCCATCAACAGATACGGGCGTTCCAGCGCTTTTTGCGACCACCACAGCGTGGCGCCGAGTGCGAGGCACACGGCGACCAGCAGCAGGGTATTAAGATTTGTGAGCAACTTCAGGCGCATGACAGCTACCAACGACAGAAATGGTAAGCGCCTGAATTTATTGCGGTTCTATTACAGGGTTATGACCGAATCGGTGGATTCCGATGAAAAGGTGGCACTTTGCTTTGACTCCCGCGCCTTTTGCACTCGATTACGCCCGCCATTCTTGGCGCGGTACAGCGCCTCGTCGGCCTGGCTGGCCATCATCAGGCTGTCGGAATCATCGCGCAGATCCACCACGCCGGCGCTGAAGGTGCACCACAAGTCATGAGGTTGTGCCGGGTAATGGATTTCGGCGAAACGTTGACGGATCTCGTCGAGCACCTTGTGTGCGGCTTCCATGTCAGTGTCGGGCATGACGATGGCGAACTCTTCGCCGCCGTAGCGGCCGATGAAATCGGTTTTGCGCAAACGTTGCTTGAGAAACAGTGCAAGGCTCTTGATGACGCGGTCGCCCATCGGGTGGCCGTGGCTGTCGTTGACCCGTTTGAAGTGGTCGATGTCGAGCATGGCAAAGCTCAGCGGCTTGTTCTCGCGGCGGGCGCGGAACGAGCAATCTTCGAGCAGTTGCAGGATATGCGTGTGGTTATACAACCCGGTGAGGCTGTCGCGCACCATCCGAGCTTTCAAGTTGCGCGCGCGGGCAGCGCGGTTGCGCACGGTGGTGATCAGATGACGCGGCTTGATCGGCTTGGTCAGGAAGTCGTCGCCGCCCTCGCTCATGGCGTCAAGCTGCTTGTCCAGATCGTCCTCGGCCGACAGGTAAATGATCGGCACGCTGACATAGCGGTCGTTGTGGCGGATCACCTTGGCCAGTTCGGTGCCGGTGCAGGCTGGCATGTACATGTCGAGGATGATCAGGTCAGGCTGGAAATCCGCCAGTTCAGCCATGGCCTGAATCGGTTCGATCAGGGTGCGGGTCACGATCCCGGCGCTGTTGAGCAGGCGTTCGGTGTGCATGGCCTGGGCGCGGGAGTCATCGATGATCAGCACTTTATAAGGTTCGTACTGGGCGACGCAGGTCAGGACTTCGATCTTTTCCAGCAGGCTCGACGCTTCAAGGGTGCCGGTGAGGAATTCCTGGCCGCCAGCGCGTACTGCCGCGAGGCGTGTCGGGGTGTCGGTTTCGTGCAGGCTGAAAAACAGCAGCGGCAACGGTTCCTCGAGACCGACCTGGGCTTCGGCAGCGAGTTTCAGGCCAACGCCGGCACCACTGAAATCCACGTCCATGACGATCGCGGCCGGCAACCGCTCGACCATCGATGAGCGAAACGCCGCGACGCTGTCCAGCGACTGCGCGCTGAGGCCGAAGAATTCCAGTTGCTTGGCCAGCCGCTCGGCGCGGTCGTGATCCTGCAGCATCACGTAAATTGGTTTGCGCAGCGGTGGCAGGAAGGTCTGGTCGAGCTGATCGCCCTGGCGCAAGCCGGTACGCGACAAGCGCTGCATCAAACGATTGAGATCGGTGATCAAGCCACTGCTCAGGCGTCCACGATTGGCGTCCACTGCTTCCAGCGACTGACTGATGTGGCGCGCGAGCTGGGTGTGTTCCGGCTGTTCGAAGCGCTCGGCAAAGCGCAGCAGGCGCAGGTTGGCCTCGCTCAGTTCGGCGAGGTCGACGGTGGACCATTCACTGCGTTGCAGGCGCTGCCATATCTCAAGAATCTGACGTGCCTGATGAATTACCCGCTGGGCAAAGTGGTGCTTGAGACGCTCACGGCTGGGGTCTTCTGGCTCGGTCATATCCTGACTACTAGTTAGGGTGCATGCTGAGATCGACTGGTGGCTCTATGCTAGCACCTCTTTTCCCTTAGACGAGTGTCGCACGTCAATAATCTGTAATGCGTCACTATTCAGTTTCTGACCGAGTGGTTTTGTTTTCGGCCGGGACGTCGGCAAAGTCCCCGCAAGCAGGGCACCTTAATATATAGCGGCTAACATTTCAGGCAACTCTGTGCGTCTCACACCGATAGGGCGAAACGGCGTATTAACGGCTCTGCGTCGAAATAGCAGGTGAATGGCATCAGGGATTCCCTTAGACCTGACGGATGCGTCGAGCGCCTGCACCATTTGCGGCATATCTTCACTCGCAGGTGCCCGGCCTTGGCACGTTGTTGTATGGTTGTGGTCGAACCGTTGAACCCAAGTGATTGAAAGGATATCGCCATGCTGGACTGGAAAAACCGCGCGGGCGCCGCGCCTGAACGTGCCGCCGAGCCCAAATCGGCCGCCCGCAGCTATGTCGGCGGGCTGTTGTTCAGCCGTGCGTTGGCCACTCTGCTCGGTATTTATTTGTTGGTGACCATTGGCCTGGGCTGGTACTGGAGCCAGGAGCCGGCGTTATTTCCGGTGGCGCAAAACGCGCAAGTGGCCGCCGAGAAAGAAGGCAAGCAGATGGTGATCGGCTATACCACAGTCGAAACCCTGAAGTCCGTGGCCGGCACATTGCTCGACAAGCCGGGCGGTTACATTTCCAACGACCGTTTTCCCCCTGGCCTGTGGATGGACAACACGCCGAGCTGGGAATACGGCGTACTGGTGCAGGTCCGTGACCTGACCCGCGCCTTGCGCAAAGACTTCGCCCGTTCGCAATCGCAGTCGGCCGAAGACTCCGATCTGGCCAAGGCCGAACCGCGTTTCAACTTCGACAACAAGAGCTGGATCCTGCCGTCGAGTGAGTCCGAGTATCAGGAAGGCATCAACTCCCTGAGCCGTTATCAGGCGCGCCTGTCTGACCCCGCGCAGAAAAACGCGCTGTTTTACGCACGCGCTGACAACCTCAACAACTGGCTCGGCGATGTCGGCACGCGTCTGGGTTCGCTGTCGCAACGTCTGTCGGCCAGTGTTGGTCGGGTCAAACTCAATACTGCGCTGAAAACCGAAGTTCCGGCTGTCGGCGAAGTACCGCAGCTTGACGAAGAAGTCGTCGAAACCCCATGGATGCAGATCGACAACGTGTTCTACGAAGCGCGCGGCCAGGCCTGGGCACTGTCGCACTTGCTGCGTGCCATCGAAGTCGACTTCGCCGATGTGCTGGCGAAGAAGAACGCCACGGTCAGCGTGCGTCAGATCATCCGTGAGCTGGAAGCGTCGCAAGAGCCAGTGTGGAGCCCGATGATTCTCAACGGCAGCGGCTTCGGCGTATTGGCCAACCACTCGCTGGTCATGGCCAACTATATTTCCCGGGCCAACGCGGCAGTCATCGACTTGCGTCAACTGCTCAACCAGGGCTGATACATGAGTCAGAACGCCAAAGAGGCGGCCCATCGCGCCGCCTCGGATGCCGAACAGATCGCCTGGGTCGACGAGCAGGACAACCTGCTCGGTGCCCTGGTGCGTGCCGATCTGCGTGAACGCGGGCTGATCGGTCGCGGCACTTACATCATGTTGTTCAATTCCGCCGGTGAGCTTTGTGTGCACCGGCGAACCTTGAGCAAGGCGATCTACCCCGGTTACTGGGACGTGGCGGCGGGCGGCATGGTGCAGGCCCACGAAACCTATGCCGAGTCGGCTGCCCGTGAGCTGGCGGAAGAGTTGGGGGTCAGCGGTGTGGAACTCACCGCTCACGATCATTTTTACTTCGAGGACACCGGCAATCGTCTTTGGTGTTCGGCGTTTTCCGCCGTGTGGGACGGCCCGCTGAAACTGCAGCCGGAAGAAGTCCTGGAAGCGCGCTTTATTCCGGTCGAACAGGTCATGCAGGAAATCCGGCAAAAGCCTTATTGCCCGGACTCTCTGGCAGCTTTGAAGCGCTATCTGAAGGCGCAGCAAAGCGACGTCGCAAAGAACACATAAATTGGCGCTGATTGGCACTTAGCAATTGGCTTTTTTGCCGTTACACTGCGCGACCTTTTCAAGCTGCACCGACCTGCTTTTGTTGAAGCGCCGGTGCAGTAGCGCTGCCCCTGCCTGAGTGGGGCTTCGCGGTCGATAACCTTGCCCAAGGTTGCGATCAGTCTTTGTCCTCCCAAGAGGATTGCCGGTGGCCAAAAAAGCCGCATCCTTCGCCGCCCTTGGCGGTCTGGTATTTTCCACCGACGCAGGTCGTCATTGCCCGGAATGCAGTCAGCCGGTGGACGCCTGTATCTGCAAACAAACCGTGATCCCTGCCGGTGACGGCATTGCCCGCGTGCGTCGCGAGAGCAAGGGCCGGGGCGGCAAGACGGTGACCACCATCACCGGCGTGCCACTGGCCGAAGACGCGCTCAAGGAGCTGGCGACAACGTTGAAGAAACGTTGCGGCACCGGCGGGGCGTTGAAGGACGGGATCATCGAAATCCAGGGCGATCATGTCGAGCTACTCTTGGCGGAACTGATCAAGCACGGTTTCAAAGCGAAGAAATCCGGCGGCTAGCAGCCTCTGTGAAAGCCACCAGCGGCTTGATCCGGAGCTGAACAGTTTCAGCTCCGGCGTCGTCTCCATGGTTTTCACAGAGCCTGTTCATGACCGGTTTCTAAACTCCACGCGGTCAGCGCGGTCTACCGCCGCGCTGACGAACCGTCATTTTCATACTTTAGACTGCGCCGGCCTGAGATCAGGCGACGCACTATGACTTCTTTATAGGGGACTTCGATGTCCGTACGACGCACACGCAAAGACGATGGCAGCCAATGGACAGTTGCGGACAGCCGCAGTGTTTACGGGATTCGCCATTGGGGGGCCGGGTATTTCGCGATCAATGACGCCGGTCGCGTCGAAGTTCGTCCGAACGGCCCGAGCAGCTCGCCTATCGACCTGTTCGAGCAAGTCGATCAACTGCGCAAAAGCGGTTTGTCCTTGCCGTTGCTGGTTCGTTTTCCCGACATCCTGCAAGACCGTGTACGCCAGCTGACCGGCGCCTTCGATGCGAACATCGAGCGCCTGGAATACCAGAGCAAGTACACCGCGTTGTACCCGATCAAGGTTAACCAGCAAGAAGCGGTGATCGAGAACATCATCGCCACCAAGGATGTCTCCATTGGTCTGGAAGCCGGCTCCAAGCCGGAACTGCTGGCCGTGCTGGCGCTGGCGCCGAAGGGCGGCACCATCGTCTGCAACGGTTACAAGGACCGCGAGTTCATCCGCCTGGCGCTGATGGGTCAGAAGCTCGGCCACAACGTGTTCATCGTGATCGAGAAAGAGTCCGAAGTTGCGCTCGTGATCGAAGAAGCGGCCTCGCTCAAGGTCAAGCCACAGGTCGGCTTGCGCGTGCGTCTGTCGTCGCTGGCTTCGTCGAAGTGGGCGGATACTGGCGGCGAGAAATCCAAATTCGGTCTGTCGGCAGCGCAATTGCTGTCGGTGGTCGAGCGCTTCCGCGCGGCCGGCCTGGATCAGGGCATCCGCCTGCTGCACTTCCACATGGGCTCGCAGATTGCCAACCTGGCTGACTATCAGCACGGCTTCAAGGAAGCGATCCGTTACTACGGCGAGCTGCGCAATCTCGGTCTGCCGGTCGATCACATCGACGTCGGTGGCGGTCTGGGTGTCGACTACGACGGCACGCACTCGCGCAACGCCAGTTCGATCAACTACGACATGGACGATTACGCCGGTGTCGTGGTCGGCATGCTCAAGGAATTCTGCGACGCGCAGAGCCTGCCGCATCCGCACATCTTCTCCGAAAGCGGCCGCTCGCTGACCGCGCACCACGCCATGCTGGTGGTGCAGGTGACTGACGTCGAGAAGCACAACGACGAGATCCCGAAGATCGAAAACAAGGAGTCGCTGCCGGAAACCGTGCAGTGGCTGGTTGACCTGCTCGGCCCGACCGACATTGAAATGGTCACCGAAACCTACTGGCGCGCCACCCACTACATGAGCGACGTGGCCGCGCAGTACGCCGATGGCAAGCTGACCCTGGCTGAAAAAGCCTTGGCCGAGCAGTGCTACTTCGCCGTGTGCCGCCGCCTGCATAACTCTCTGAAGGCCCGTCAGCGTTCGCACCGTCAGGTGCTTGACGAGCTCAACGACAAGCTGGCCGACAAGTACATCTGCAACTTCTCGGTATTCCAGAGCCTGCCGGACACCTGGGCGATCGATCAGGTCCTGCCAATCATCCCGCTGCACCGTCTCGACGAAGAGCCGCTGCGGCGCGCGGTGCTGCAGGATCTGACCTGCGACTCTGACGGCAAGATCAACCAGTACGTCGACGAGCAGAGCATCGAGACCAGCCTGCCTGTGCACGGCTTGAACGAAGGCGAGGACTATCTGTTGGGCGTGTTCCTGGTCGGCGCCTATCAGGAAATCCTCGGCGACATGCACAACCTGTTCGGTGACACCGATTCGGTGAACATCTATCAGAACGCCGATGGCAGCGTGTACCACGCCGGCATCGAGACCCACGACACCATCGAAGACATGCTGCGTTATGTGCACTTGTCGCCGGAAGAACTGATGACTCACTACCGCGACAAGTGCGCCAGTGCCCGCATCAGTGCCAGCGAGCGCACGCAATTTCTCGATGCCTTGCGTCTGGGCCTGACCCGCTCCTCCTACCTGTCTTCCTGAGACCAGGTTGCTGTCTCGCCGGGTTGTCTGAAATTTTCCCCATTACTGTGGAAATTTCGGATAGCCCGGTAGGACATATCCCAAAATCTTCGCGATATGTTTGGCTATCCCGGTCAGCAAAGTCATCCGGTCTGCTTTTCGCGTAGGTCATTTCCTAAGTTGTACTTCAGCTCTCTACTCGGCCATGGCTCTCGGCGAGAATCCCCGACCGCCCCTCCTGTAGAGATCTGCCTATGTTCGATCCAGTCAACGAGTCGTCGTTTCGTCTCGATGTAGCGGGCCTGTCCGACCCTTTCGAAGTCCTGGCCTTTACCGGTAGCGAAGCCCTCAACGAACCTTTTGCGTTCGAAATCGATGTGTTGATCGACGATCCGCAACTGGACCTCGCCGGCCTGCTTTATCGTTCGGCGTTCCTCTGTTTCGGACCGTCGGGGGAGGGCGTGCACGGGCAGTTGCAGAGCCTTGTCCAGCATGAGCACGGACACGGTTCGCGGTTGAGCCGGATCCGTCTGGGAGCGAAACTCGCTTGCCTTGATCTGCGCATCAGCCAGCGGATCTTCAGCGGCCGCTCGGTGCCACAGATCATCGAGCAGGTGCTCAGGGAGCACGGGATCGTCGGTGCCCAGCGACGCTTCGAATTGCGTGGCGACTACCCGGCCCGCACGTTCTGCACGCAATACCGCGAATCGGATCTGCAACTGCTGCAACGCTTGTGCACACAGGCGGGTATTCACTATTTCTTCGAGCATACGCACGACAGGCATTGCCTGGTGTTCGGCGATGATCCGGCGCATTTTCCGCTGACTGGCGCCGCGCCGTATCAAAGTGAACAAGACGGCAAAAGTACCTGTCCTGCGGTGCACCATTGGCAGTTGCATGAAGCGATGCAGGCTGGCTCGCAAGGCTTGCGGCAGGCAACAAATGCCGAAGGACGCAGTGATCTCGCGGCGTTGCGCAGCGGGCATTGGCTGCGCCTGGTCGGGCATCCTTTCCCCGAATGCAATCGGCAATGGTTGTTGACCCGAATCGAACACAGCGCTGATCTTTCCCTTGATTTGCCGTATGCCAACCGATTGTTTGCCGCCGCGCAGTTACCCTCATCGGCACCGTCGCGCTTGCGCATGCACAGCCTGCAACGGGCCTGGGTGGTGACCGTAGACGAACCGCAACCCGACCGATTCAGGCCGGTGGCGGTGCAGTTCGACTGGCTCTATCAGGGCGAAGGTGCGGCGCCGAGTCATTGTTGGCTGCCGCTCGCGCCGGCCTTGGCCGAAGCACCTTTGCAGGCGTTGGGCGATGGTGTCGAAGTGGTGGTGAGCTTCTTTGAGGGTGACCCGGATCAGCCAATGATCAGCGGCATTTTACAGTCGTCAGTCGCTACTGCGCAGATCAGCGATGCGCCAACGCCGCCGCTGCCGGACAGCTTGGCGAGTGAAGGCTTGCAGCAAATGCTGACATCAGGCGAGCCATTGCTGTTGTTGTGCCTGATCCCTGGGGGCGGCAGTTTCAACCATTGCACAGAGGCGGTTTGCAGTTGTCGGCTGGTCACCACGCTTGAACAGAGCAGCGCAAGATGAGCGGCGTGGCGCTTGAGCCGATAGCGCAATGGCTGTTGCTCGACGGCGCGGACGCAGCGCGGGCCTTGACGACGCTGCGCCAGGGTTTCGCCGGGTTGCCGAGTTTCAAGCTGTTCGACGGCACCGAGTTTGAGCCGGTCAGTGAACACGGTCCCGTGCTTGTCGATATGCGCGACAGCCCGGCGCTGGCGTCGCTGTGTCACACCGATCCGGACACCTGGCGCGGGCTGTTGATGGACAGTGAAGCATCACCTCGGGAACTGCTGAACCACTTGCAACGCATGCTCACGGTTTCGTTCGGGATGAGCCATCGGGCCCTGCTCAGCTATTACAACCGCCAGACCGCGAGCTATTTTTTCGACGCCTGCGATGCCGCGGAACTGAGTCGCTGGCTCGGGCCCATCCGCCTGTTGCACTGGTTCGGTGGCACCTGGGCCGATCGCGCCATCGGCAGCCAGGGCTGGCAGCAGTTGCGCAATCCGGGTCTGGCCGTGGAGCCGTTGAGCATCGAAGAAAGCCTTACCCGGCGACAGTGCGAACGCCTGCAAACCTGCCTGCTGGAGCAACACATCTGGCGCTGGTGCCAATCGTTGGGAACCGATTACGCGGCGATGGCCTCCCATGTTCAACAAGGCCTGGCGTTGGGCTTCAGCGACCGCACCGTGCTCGAAGGCTGGTTGTGGCTACGCTTGCAGCATCCGCGTGCAGTGCTGGTGCCGCCGCCGCAGGATTTGACTCAGCAAGAGCGGCTCGACCATGTGCGGCGCCAATGGCGCAGCGATCAAATTTGACCTGAGGTTCGGCGCGTATGGCAGGTTTTTTCCGGCAAGGATTCGGTGCATTGTTCGGCGGTTTTTTGCTGTTGGTGTTGAGTGCCTGTTCGCCGGTCAAGCTGCTCAATGCGCTGACCCCGGACAGCACGTTCGACAAAACCGCCGGTATTGCTTATGGCGACGATCCACGGCAAAAACTTGATGTGTACGTGCCGCGCCACGCTTTGCCCGATGCGCCGGTCGTGGTGTTTTTCTACGGCGGCAGTTGGAACAGCGGTTCGCGCGAGGACTACAACTTTGTTGGCGAGGCGTTGGCGTCGCGGGGCATTGTCGCGGTTGTGGCGGATTATCGGCTGTATCCGCAGGTGCGTTATCCACTGTTTCTGCAGGACGCTGCGCGGGCGGTGGCATGGACCAAGGCGCACATCCGCGAGTTTTCCGGCAATCCACAGCGTTTGTACCTGATGGGGCACAGCTCGGGTGGCTACAACGCGGCGATGCTGGCACTGGACGGCGATCTGCTCGCTGCGGCCGGCATGTCCCCCAAGGACCTGCGCGGCTGGATCGGTCTGGCCGGGCCGTACGACTTTTTGCCGATCGAGAACCCCGCTGTGCGTCCGGTGTTTTTCTGGCCGAACTCGCCGCCGCAGTCGCAGCCGATCAATCATGTCAGTCGCGATGCGCCGCCCGCGCTGCTGATCGCGGCGAGCAAGGATGATCTGGTCAACCCGACGCGCAACACCGGCGGCCTGGCGCACAAACTGCGCGCAGCCGGGGTGCCGGTGCAGGATTTCTACTATTCGCGGCCCAATCACATAACGCTGGTGGCGACGCTGTCGCGACCGTTACGCGGACTGGCGCCGGTGCTTGATCAAGTGGTCGGCTTCATCAAGCACACGCCCAATCAGTGAGCGGCGCCGGTGAACCAGCCGTCGTTGCGCTTCAGCCACCAGGCTTGTGCACCTAGGGTCACGCTGCGCAGCACCATGAACAGCAGGAACGTTATCCACAGGCCATGGTTGCCCAAACCTTGCAGCGCCCACGCGAACGGCATGAGCAAAATCACCGTCACGAGCATGCCGTTGCGCATTTCCCGGGCCCGGGTGGCGCCGATAAAAAGACCGTCGAGCAGGTAGCTCCACACCGCAACCAATGGCAGCACGGCGAGGTAGGGCAGGTAGACGAACGCGGTGTCGCGTACATTCTGGATGTCGGTTTGCATCTCGATGAACAAGTGCCCGGCCAAGAGAAACAGCAGGGCAAAGCCGAGACTGGCGATCAGCGACCAGCCACCGGCAACCACCAGTGAACGGCGCAAGGCCAAGCGGTCACGGGCACCGATGGCGTGTCCGCACAGCGCTTCGACCGCATGAGCCAAACCATCCAGGGCATGGGCGGTCAGCAACAAGCCATTGAGCAACAGCGCGTTGGCGGCGACCGTCGCATCACCGAGCCGCGCACCTTGCACCGTGATCAGGAAAAACACCGATTGCAGCGCCAGGCTGCGGATGAAGATATCGCGATTGACCGCCAGCAGCGGTCGCCAGCTCTGCCACACCTTCAGCGCGGCCCAGGCGATGTGCCCGGGATAGGCGCGCAACGCTTTGCGGGTCAGCAGCAAGCCGAGCAGGGCGCCGCTCCATTCGGCGATGACCGAGGCCCGAGCGGAGCCGACCACGCCCCAGTCCAGGCCGATGACGAACCAAAGATTGAGGACGATGTTGATCAGGTTGGTCGTCAGCAGAATCGCCAGCGGCGCCCGCGCGTTCTGGGTGCCGAGGAACCAGCCGACCAGCGCATAACTGGCCAGCGCGGCGGGCAGGCCGAACAACCGGGTGTGGAAGAACTCGCGAGTGAGCTGATCAAGCGCCGCCGACGGCTGCATGAAATGCAACGCCACGCCGCTCAGCGGAACGCCCAGAGTGCCGAGTACCAGTGCCAGTCCCATTGCCAGCAGCAAACCTTGCAACAGAATCTGCCGCAGCGCCGCACCATCACTGCGCCCGGCCGCTTGTGCGGCGAACCCGGTGGTGCCCATGCGCAGGAAGCCCATGGCCCAGGCGAGAAAGGTATACAGGCTGGAGCCGACAGCCACCGCGCCCAGTTGATGGGCGTGGGGCAAGTGGCCGATGACGGTGCTGTCGACCAGCGCTACCAGCGGCACGGAAATATTGGAAAGGATCATGGGCGCCGCGAGCGTCCAGACCTTGCGGTGAGTCGGGCGGTCGCGCCAGTCGGCAATCAGGTTGGACATGCGGGCTCCTTGGGGGAGCGGGGATTGTAGCGCTAGAAGCACCCTCACCCCAGCCCTCTCCCGGAGGGAGAGGGGGCAGATCTCCGTCGTTTGCAAAATCTGATTTCGACTCGGTATTTCACGTCGGCGTATAGCCGCAGAACACCACGGTCAGTCCATCTCCCTCCGGGAGAGGGTTAGGGTGAGGGGCTTCTAGAGGTCTAGTGAATAATCCAGCTCAACAACCACAACCCCAGCAACAACCAGATAATCCCGGCAATGATCGACGCATTCATGAACGCACGGATCGCCGACCACAGCAGCATCAAGCCGACAATCAGGGCAATGATGCTGATGATCGAAGTGTCCATCCCCAGCGTCCTGGCCAGGCCGTCGACAAAGTTGCCACCGGCGTTGCTCAGTATGTTGAACAAACCACTGAGGCCATCGACGATAAAGCGGATGACCGCACCGAGTGCCTGGCCGAGCCATCCGAAAAAGCTTTCTACCTGCATGTGTGCATCCTGATGAAAGAGCTGAGCCTTGGGCCACAACGCAGGTGGCCGAGTTCCCTGCAACTATAGAGGGTTGCACGGATCCTGTGGGAGCGAGCCTGCTCGCGAAGGCGTCGTTTCAGGTAAATCAATGTTGGATGACCCAACGCTTTCGCGAGCAGGCTCGCTCCCACAAAAGCACCGCATGTTCGCTTGCGTTCAGTCGCCTTCCCCCCGAAGCTATACGCCTTCAGGAGAACCCGATGAACCTTGTTGAACTGACCGAACGCCTGCACGCCATTCGCGATCGCAATGACTGGCGGCAATTTCACAGCCCGAAAAACCTTGCCATGGCCGCCAGCGTCGAGATGTCCGAACTGGTGGAGATCTTCCAGTGGCTGACGGAAGACCAGTCGCGCCAGTTGCCGGCGGACAAACTCGCCCACGCCGGGCAGGAAGTGGGTGACATCGTCTTGTATCTGTTACTGCTGTGCAGCGAGTTGGGGTTGGACATGAATGAAGTGGTGCGCAGCAAACTCGCCGACAGCGAACGGCGGTTCAGCTGATGAGTGACCGGCATTTCGATCAGTTGGCGACGCGTTTCGCCGAAAAAATCTATGGCGGCGCCAAAGGTGCCATTCGCCTCGCGGTGTTGCAGGCCGACCTTGCCGAAGCGCTGCCGGATCGCCCGTTGCGGGTGCTCGATATCGGTGGTGGTCTGGGGCACATGTCGCTATGGCTGGCAGAGCGTGGCCACGATGTGACCTTTACCGAGCCGGCCGAGCCGATGCTGGAAGGCGCCCGCCAGCGCTTTGCCGAAGCGGGGCAAACGGCGACGTTCATTCAGGCGCCGTGGCAGGAACTGCCCGGCCAGCTCACTGAACCCTACGACCTGGTGATCTGCCACGCCGTGCTTGAATGGCTGGCCGAACCCCACGCGATTCTGCCGGTGCTGCATCAGTTGACCAAGCCCGGTGGCTGGTTGTCGCTGGCGTTCTACAACCGCGATGCGCTGATTTATCGCAATCTGCTCAAGGGCCATTTCAAGAAAATGCGCAAGAACGTCATGGCTGGCGAAAAGCAGAGCCTGACCCCGCAGCAGCCCCTTGACCCGCGAGAACTTGCAACGCAACTCGAAGGCTTGTGGCAGGTCGAAAGCCAAAGCGGAGTGCGAGTTTTCCACGATTACATGCCGGTGGAATTCCAGGCCCGCGTCGAACTCGCGGATTTACTCGAGATGGAGCTCGCCCACCGTCGTCACCCAAGCTTCGCCGGGCTTGGGCGTTATTTGCACTGGATCTGCCGGCCGATCTGATCGGAGCGCGACATGAAAGCTCAATCCGGGTTATTGCTGATCTGTCTGGGGTTGGCTGCCTGCCAGGGCAGCAATCCGTATGTGGCGCAGTCGCGGCCCTTGCCACCGGCGCCGCCGCAAGCTGCCAACACGTTTGACCGCAGTGCCTATCCGGCGCCACCGCGTGATTATGGGCGCTATCGCAGTTGGGCCTGGCTCAACGGGCAATTGCCGCCGGGCACCGCGTGGGCGGATTCGGCGCAAGTGGCCGAAGCGGTGAGCAATGCGTTGGATCAGCGTGGTTTACGGCCGTTGCACGACAATCGCCCGGCGGATCTTTTCGTTACTGCCGACCTGCGTCTGGAAACCCGCTTGCGTCAGGAACGGGACGATTACGGCTACTACGGTGGATACGGCGGGTACGGCAGCCATGATCGTTACGGACGCGGTTACGGCATGTACAACACTGTGCCGATCGTCCGTACCTATCAGGAACAGGTCGTGGTGGTGCGGGTCGATCTGTTCGATGCCGGGACCGGTCAACCGGTGTGGAGCGCCAGCGCCGAAACCGCTAACAAGGGCAGCCAGATCGACCGCACCGATGCGGTTCGCGAGGCTGTGGAAAAGGCCATGTCGGCGTATCCTCCGAGTTAGCTTCCTGCCTACGAGTGGAGAAAACCCATGTTCCGCCGTCTCGCTTTACTGGCCATGGCCGCGCTGCTCAGCGCCTGCGCCTCGAACCAGGTCAACCATGACTTTGATGCCAGCCGCGACTTCGCGGCCTATCGCAGCTGGAGCTGGAAAGATCCCGCCCTGCAATATCGCCCGGATGATCCACGGATCAAGAGCGACCTGACCGAACAAAGGATTCGTCAGGCGGTGACCGATCAGCTCGATCAACGTGGTTTGCGTCCCGCTGCGGCAGGCGTGAAGGGTGACCTGAACGTGCAGACTTACTTGATTGTCGAGGATCGCCAGCAGCAAGTGACGACCAACTACGGCGGCGGTTGGGGTGGCCCATGGAATGGTTACTGGGGCGCGCCGATGTACAACGAAACCCGCAACATCACCTACAAGGTCGCGACCATCCAGGTCGACTTGCTTGATGGCAAGGACGGCAAACTGGTGTGGCGCGGCAGCGATGAGCAGATGCTCGCCAGCAGGCCGAATCCAGAGGACCGCAGCAGCGCCATACGCGAGACAGTCGCGCGCATCCTCGCCAACTATCCTCCGCGCTGATTCCTTCTGAGTGACCTCAGACCCTGTGGGAGCCGGCTTGCCCGCGATGACGGCGGCACATTCAAGATTGATGTGTCTGACACACCGCCATCGCGGGCAAGCCCGCTCCCACAGGTTTCGTAGATATCCCATGAACCGCATTTCAGGTTGATGCCGCTAACGGGGCTGGCTTGTTGCCAGCAGCCTCGCCGCTCCCCGTCTACACTCAAATTCACCCATGGAGGTTGCGCTCGGCGGTGCGCCGGCAAAGGAGTGCGCGATGTTTCCTCGTTCACAATTCAACTGCCCGGCCCCACAGCGCGGGGCGATCGGTTTGACGGCGGCAATGACCCTCGGCGTTGCGGTGTTGATGATGTTGCTGGTGGTCGATACCGGCCGCTTGTACATGGAGCAGCGCAAACTGCAGCGCGTGGTGGATAACGCCGCTCTGGAGGCGGTCAGTCGCGGTGGCAATTGCCTGCCTGGCCTGACGGCAGCCACTTATGCCGGGCAAAGCGCCGTGCGCAATGGATACACCGTCGATACCGCCAATACCCTGTCGACCAGTTGTGGCGCTTTGCTGACCGGCGCCAACGGGATGCGCACGTTCACCGCTGATGCGGCTCAGACGGCAGCGGTCCGGGTCGCGGCCAGTCGCACGGTGACCACCAGTTTCGCCCGTGGCATACGCGCGTTGTTCTCGGGGGCATCGGTCAGCCAGAACACCACGTTGCAGGCTTCCGCCGTCGCCGCAAAACCGCAGCCGACCGTCGCCCAACTGAACATTCGCAGTAATCTGGCGAGCATCGATACCGCTCAGTCGAATATTCTCAACCCGCTGTTTTCGGGACTGCTCGGTGGCAACGTCAACCTCACCGCGCTGGGCTGGGATGGACTGTTGAAGACTGATATCAACCTGCTCAAATACCTTGATCAACTGGCGATCAATCTCAATGTCGCGGCCGGCAACTACACCCAATTGCTCAACACTCAAGCCTCGGTCACGCAACTGATTCAAGCCGCTGCGACCGTGGTGCAACTCAACGGCGCGACCGCCGAAGTGATCACCGCGCTCGGCGCGCTGCAAGTGGCCGCGATCAACGCGGCACCGGTCAAACTAGGCGAGATTCTGCAATTGCAGACCGGTACCACCTCGGCCGGACTGGATGCCAATCTGCAACTGCTGCAACTGATACAAGGCGTGGTGCAACTGGCCAACAGCAAAAGCGCGGTAGCGGCGACGTTGCCGATCAATCTGCCGGGGTTGGCGAACGTTACGGTGCGGGTGAAAGTGATTGAACCACCGCAGTTTTCGGCGATTGGCGACCCGGCCCGAGCCAAGGCCAACCCGCTGGGGCCGGACCGGATTTTTGTGCGCACGGCGCAGATTCGTACGATGTTGTCAGTCAATCTGCCGGTTCTTACGGGGGTAACCGGGTTGGCCAACGCGGTGCTGGGATTAGTGGGCACATTGACCCCGACTTTGAATGCACTGTTGAGCCTGAATCTGGTGGATACGCTCAACTCCGTGTTCTGTTTGCTGGGCGCTGGTTGCGAACAGCTTGATCCGAAATTGCTGCCATCCCCGCGAATCGATATTGCCCTCGATGCCGGCGGCGCGAAGAGTTATGTCACTGATTACAGTTGCCCGACCGGCAGCACGGGCACGAAAAGCCTGACCGCCCACACCATTACCTCTATCGCCGATCTCAAGGTCGGCCAGATCGACCCTGCCAACGCTTTCTCGTCGGTCGCCGAGCCGACGGTCATGCCGCTGCCGCTGATCGATCTTGGCACTGTCACGTGTCACAAGATTCTGGGTATTGGCTCGTGCAATCCGGCCACCCATGTGCCATACCGCGCCGGTGGAATCGGGATCAAACTCGACACCAGCGTTGCGCAAAATTCTCAGGACTTGCTGTTTTCCAGCACCACGCCGTTCGCCACCCCGGCCAACCTCAAACTGCCACCAAGTATTCAGCCGGTGGTACCTACCAACGATATCGTTGCAAGCTTGGCCGATAGCCTGGCGGGCATCAACCTGATCGTCTACAGGCCGGTGGGCAGCAACCCGCTGGGCGCTATCGTGACGGGCGTGGCGTCTTTGATCAGCGATGTCACCAACCGTCTGCTGCCAGTGGTGACCGAGTTGATCTCGCCGTTGCTCGACCCTCTGCTCAACAACCTGCTAAAAAGCCTGGGCATCAACCTGATGGACGTCGATGTGGGCGCCAACATGACTTGCGGGCAGACTGGCAGAGCCTATCTGGTGATCTAATCGCCCCGTGCAATCGGTAGCTCGATACAGAACCGCGCACCCTCATCGCCATTGCGCACGCTCAGGCGGCCGCCCATGTTTTCGATGATGCCGTAACTCACCGGCAAGCCCAGACCGGTGCCGACGCCGACGGGTTTGGTGGTGAAAAACGGCTCGAAGATTCGCTCCAGCAAACGCGGATCAATGCCGCCGCCGTTGTCCTCGACCCACAGCCGTACCACATGCTCGTCGCACTCGGCGTGCACGGCAATCCACGGCTGAAAGTCGCGATGGGTCTCACGCTTGCCGAGTAGGGCGTCGCGGGCGTTGACCATCAGGTTGATCAGCACTTGCTCAAGCTGATCGACGTAACCGCGCACCTGAACCTCAAAGCCAGCCTCTTTGATTCGCAATTCGACGCCTTTGCCGCGCAGGCCCTCGGACAATAGCGCCAGCGTGCCTTCGATGGCGTCGAGGGGGTTGAAGGGGTGTTGTTCGATTTCCGAGCGGCGGCCGAACACACGCATGTGATCGACAACTCGCGCCGCCCGTTGCACCTGGGCGTCAATGCGATTGAGCTTGTCGGTCAGATAGTCGATCTGCACATCGCCGTTGCTCAAACGCTTGAGCACATTGACGATGGCCATGCGCATCACGTTCAGCGGCTGATTGATCTCGTGCGCCAGGCCGGTGGCCATTTCGCCGAGGGTGGCCATTTTTGCGCTCTGCGTCAGTTGCTGCTGCGAGCGGCGCACTTCGGTATTGTCGCGGCCCACTGCTTGCACTTCGAGCAAGCGCCCGAACTCATCGAACACGCCACGATCCGACCAGACCCACCACGCATGCTCGCGACCGGGCAGGCGCAGATTGATTTCGGCGGTACTCACCGGCAGTTCCGGGGTCAGTTGCGCCAGGCGCTGAACAAAGGCTTCGCGTTGTTCGTCAGACATCCAGTTGCCCAGATTCACCCCGGGCAACTGCTCCGGCGCGCACTCCAGATAAGTCGCCAACGGCCGGTTGCCGAAGGTCAGTGTCAGGTCCGGGCGGTAGCGGCAAATCATCGCCGGCGAATCTTCGACCAGAATCCGGTAGCGCTCCTCGCTGGCCTTGACCTGCTCGGCGGCGAGGGTCGCTTCGGTGACGTCCAGCCACAGGCCCACCGCTTCGACGGGCAGGCCGAGATCGTCGCGCAGCAGTTTGGCTTCATCGAGCAACCAGTGCGCCTGACCCTGACGGTCGAGCACCCGATAACGAGCGCTCACCGAGCCTTCACGCAGCAACTGGCGAGTGCGTTCGAAATAGCGCGGACGGTCTTCGGGGTGGACGTGCTCCACCAGTCGACCATCGGCACAATCGGCGAGATTCCACCCGAGCAAGGGATGCAGGCTGGCGCTGAAAAATGTCGGTTGCAGCGCGCCTTCGACGTAGCGCTGCACGTAAATCACCGCGGGTGCGCTGGCGATCAGATTGTCCAGTCGCGCATGGGCGGCGGCGGCCTGTTGCTGTTGATTCTTGATGTCGCTGATGTCGAGCATGAACCCTACCAGTCGGCGCTCGGCACCGATGCCCAGCGACCGGCCTTGCAGGCGATACCACAGCGGCAACGATTGCTCACTCGTTTGCAGGCGCACGCACAATTCCAGCGGGGTGCCGTCATCCTGCAGGGCTTGCAGATGACTGCGCAGTTCATCGCGGTCGGCGGGATGCACGTGGCTGAACCAGTTCTCGATCGAAATGCGTTCGGCCTGCAAGCCGAGGTGCTCAGCCAGTGTCGGCGCCAGTTGCACTTCGGCGCTGGCGCTGCTGACTTCCCACCAACCGGTGCCGAGCAATGCCTGGAGGATTTCCAGTCGTTCCAGCTGTTGATGATGACGATGCTCGCGCAGCCGCTCCAGCAACGGCGCGGCCACGGCGGCAGCCAACAACAGCCAGTCGTGATCGTTCAGGTCGGGCGCCTGTTGCGCCGCGTTATAGCCCGCGCACAGCAACCATGCCGCCACGCCTTGAGCGTCGCGGTAGGGCACGGCAAAACCTTCGTTCGGGCCCAGCAGCGCACTCAGCCGCGGCTGCTCGCTCGCCAGCAAACGTTGCGGCAGGGCGCCGTTCAGGCTGTCGAGAGCGGTGCCCAGGCGCTGCTGATCACGCCACACCTGCGGTGCATTCGGCGCCGCATAGTACTGATGAATCTGCCAGCCCTGACCCTGCTCGTCGAGCAGAGCTACTGCCAGGCTGGGAATGTGCAAGTGCTGACCCAGGCGTTGCAGCTGTTCGCTCAGCTCATGCGGAAGGCGGGCGAGGCTGCCCAGGCGCAGTTGATCGCGAACCTGTGTGGCCAGCCACTGACATTGCTCACGACTGCGCGCCTGCCGCCGCTCGCCGAGCAGATCACCGATGTCCAGCAATTGCAGAAGCCAGCCGTCACCTTGCGCCTGCACCCAGCCGCGCAAATGCAATGGCGGGCCAGCGAGGCTGAAAAAATCCAGGTCGAGCAGTTGGCCTTGCCAGTCGGCCGGTCGACCTTCCAGCGCAAGGCTGCTGTGCGGCAATAAATATTCGAGCAGCGGCGCGGTATGGCTGCCGGCCCTTTGTTGCACCAGCAGATGGCGCAGTGGTCCGCTCAAGTGCTCGACGTGGCCGTCGTCATCCAGATACAGCTGCAAGCCAACGCTTGGCACCACAGGACTGTTCAGAGGCTGAGACGGACCGGGTTGTCGATTGAGCAGGCGGGCGAACAGCTTGTCACCCGTATTCAAAATTGCAGGCTCGACGAGGCGCTCAATGTCGCTGGCAGGCGCGGCACTGCACCGATCCCCGGCAGCACCAGAAACGGCAGCGCCTGATTCAATTTGCTGGTGGGATAGTGGATGGTTACGGTCAGCACGCCACCGGCATAAGTGATGGTGCTGTCCGATGTGGCATTGAAGTTCAAGGCGCCGGGTAGCCAGGCCAGTTGCCGGGCCAGTTCGGTTCTGGCGGTGGTGGTGACGACGGTGGGGTAATTGTCGGTGGCCGGATCAAGCGCCACGCTGCGCCGCACAGCTTCGGCCGTCGATTCGTTGAACGACTGCATCAGCAACAGCGGCAAGCTGTAGCTGATCAGGCCATAAAACACAGCAAAAAAGATGATGAAGACCAAGGCGAACTCTATGGCGACTGCGCCTTTTTGCTTGCGGGGGAGGCCGGATTTCATGACTGCGTCTACCCTGACATTCACTACGTAATATCAGCATAGAATCATTCGGCCAAAACGGACGTTTTTTACCGCATGCACAGCTTTGTCCTACTGATCTGGCTGGCGCTATGCGCGGCGCAGGATGCCCGGCAACGGCATATTGGCAACGCCCTGACGCTGGGTGTCGGCAGCCTCGCCGCGGCGTACTTGCTGTTGACTGGCCACACCTGGATCGGGGCCGATGCGGCACAAGGCGGCTGGGCAGTATTGCTGGCGCTGGTGCTTACTCTTCCCGGTTATATTTTGAAACGTTTTGGTGCGGGCGATGTGAAATTAATGACAGCCTTGGCCCTTGCGACGGACGGTGCACACTTGCTCGGCGCATTTATCGGTGCGGCGCTGACCAGCGCCCTGTGGATGTTGCTGGCGCCAAAACTCTGGCTGCATATGAGTCAGGGACTTAGAGAACATCTTCGATATATGGCCCCAAATGTGTCAAAAAAGCTGCCATTTGCTCCGTTCGTGCTGTCTGGAATAATCCTCACTTTGCTCTGGTTCCATTAGTCGCCCCTTGCCACTACTGCTATGTACATAGTCAGAAAGTGCGTCTACTTTCAAAGCAACGCTGTACAGCATTGCGCTGTAAGTACAGGAACGGTCAGCCTTTGGCCTGGGCATGGAGTGGCAAGTGAACAAGCTTACGTCTGCGATAAAGGTTCTGGTAGTCGACGATCAGCCGCTGATTGTTGAGGAACTCTGCGAATTCCTCGAGAGCAGCGGCTACCGTTGCGTGCCTTGCGAATCGAGCAAGCAGGCGATCGAACAATTCATCGAAGACCCTGCTATCGGCCTGGTGTTGTGTGACCTGCACATGCCGGACATGGACGGCATTGAACTGGTGCAGGAACTGCAACGGTTGTCGGGCAAGCACCGTGCTTTCGAAGCCATCATGCTCACCGGGCGCGCCGACAAGCAGGACGTGATCAAGGCATTGCGCGCCGGGATTGCCGACTACTACCAGAAACCGATTGATCTGGATGAATTGCTCGAAGGTCTGCAACGCCAGGAAGTGGCACTGCAAGAGCGGCAGAAAACCCTGCAGTTGGGCCACCTGAATCAGAAGCTGCAATACCTGTCCGAGTCGATTGACGACCTTTACCAGGACCTCGACAAAGTCCGCCGCGGTCCTGCCACGGTGAGTGACGAAGGATCGGCTGATGTCGAAGGGCTTGAGATACCGGCGATTTTCAATCAGCTGTCGCCACGTCAGCTCGATGTCGCACGGTTGGTAGGCAAGGGCCAGACCAACTACCAGATTGCGTGTGAGTTGGGGATTACCGAAAACACGGTAAAACTCTATGTCTCGCAGGTGCTGCGCCTGACGCATATGCACAACCGCACCCAATTGGCTTTGGCGTTGTCACCGAGCAACTCGGGACGTCAACGCGTGACCGCGCACTGACCCTTGTCGACCCCGCCCTTGCGCGGGGTCACTTATCTCAATCGCCGTGATTCAACCGATAAAGGCCTTCGACTTGGGGAACAGGTTGTCGAGGGTTTCCAGCAGGCGCACGTGATAAATCGGTTTGCGGAACAGATCCAGCACCTGCAGACGCAGCATGTCGCTGACATCCTCCATGTCCGCATGCCCGGACGTGACGATCACCGGCAAATGCTGGCGCGAGGTGTGTTCACGCAGACGCTTGATCAGCGACATGCCGCTTTCTTCCGGCATGCGCAGATCAGTGATCACCAGGGCGATATCGGGATGGCGGGTGAGATGGTGCAGGGCGAGTTTCACCGACGTTGCGGTGTGACAGGTGAAGCCTTCGCCCTCCAGCAACTCCGCAAGCTCCAGCAGTGCGTCCTCTTCATCGTCGACGAGGAGCAACTGCTGGCGTGGAGTATGTGAAGAGTTCATAGGCAACACCTGCAATGGGCTGAGTGCTGACGTTAGAACCCAATGGCTGCATTGACAAGTTATCGGTTCGATCAGGTGAGGGCGGTCTGGATCGTGGTCAGGATGGTGGTGACAGCGGTGCCTATGCCGTTACCGAAAGCGGCAACCGCCAGCGCCACCAAACCGACCACCAACGCATATTCGATGGCCGAAGCACCCTCGGTGTCTTTGGCCAGGCTTTTGAAGAACGCGAACTCGGATTTGATTTTTGCAACAACGCGCGAATACGACATAAGGATTCTCCTTGAGCGCACCAGGTGTTGCGCGTTCGCAACATGATTTCCCTGTGCCAGCATCAGCATTGTCGGCATTTCCTGCCCCAACAACTGTAAGAACGGATTAACGCTTTAGTAGTAGTGCGCCGTTTAACGGCATAAAACGACGTTTGGCGCGTGAGCCCTCTGATTTTCGCGGATATTTGAGTGGGTTTAATGGCGTTTTGTTCGCGCTGCGCTACCGTCAAATAGCGAAATAGTTACTTGTTCATAGCTGCCTGATTGCGAATTTGTCTCGATGGAAGTCACGGGTCATTGCAAAAGACACAACGCAGCAGGAAAGGGAGAGCCGTCATGAACAGTCGCGTCACTTTGGGTCTGGCCGGATTGCTTCTGCTAGGTGCCATCATCGCCGGATACTGGGGGCTGACTTTAAGCCGTCAACCGGTCGTCGAACCGGCCGCAGCGCCCGCTGCTGTCGCTGTCGTGTCACCGAACGCTGCGCCTGCGACACCGGTTGAAGACCCGACCCGCCAACCCGTTGTTGTCCTGCTGCGCGATATCGCGCCGTTCGTGAAAATCACCGCGGCCGATGTCGCCGTGGAAAAACTGCGCACCGCTCCCGCCGGCAGCCTTGGCGCTGTCGACCAGGTGATCGGCCGCACGCCTTGGCGCCCGTTGAGCGCCGGTAGTTGGTTGAGTGAAGAAAGCTTCGAAGCGGGTAGCCAACTGGCACGCATGATTCGCCCTGGTGAGCGCGCATTGGCCGTGGCGGTGGATGAAGTGATTAACGCTGGTGGGCAATTGGCGCCCGGCGATTACGTCGATGTACTGCTGTTTCTGCGCAAGGACGAAAACAATTTGCAGCCCTCGGCGCAACTGGTGGTGCCAGCGGTGCGCGTACTGGTCGTCGGCAGTCAGATGGGCCTGACCAACGAGGGTCAACCCGCCAGCCCCGCGCGCACCGATGAAGAGCGCCTGAGACAGGATCAACAACGCATGGCCGCGCGCAGCGTGGTGCTTGCGGTGCCGGAACCGTTGCTCAGCCGTTTGATGCTGGCGTCGGGCGCCGGTGTGCTGCGCCTGGCGGTGCGCAGCGCCGATGAGCAGCAACTGGCGAAATACTGGGCCGGCGAAAACGATGTGGCGACGCGGCTCGATACACCGCGCCGGGATTTGCTCGAGTTCAGTCAATTGTCCCTGACACCCCCGCCCAGGCCCGTCGCTGTGGCCGGCCAACCGGTTGCGCGCAAACCCGCCGTGGAAGTCATCCGCGGTGCCGAAGCCGCTCAACCCACTCCCTGACCCGAGCAAGGACGCCTTTACATGCGCAAACGCTTTACGCCCCTGTTCAATGGCTTTTTTCGAGCTGCGCTGCTGAGCATCGCCTCGATCTCAAGTGCAGGCGCCGCCGCCAGCAACTGTGCCGCACTTGGTCCGTTGCCGGCGACGCTGGAAGTCGGCGAAGGCCTGCAACAGGCGCTGCAATCACCCGTGCCCATCACTCGGGTTGCGGTGGGTGACCCGAAAATCGCCGATGTGCGCGTGACCGGCGATCAAGGCGTGTTGCTCACCGGCGTCGCGCCCGGTGCCACCACGCTGATGATCTGGAGTGCCTGCGCCAGCGCGCCGCGCCAAAGCATGGTGTTTGTGCAGGGCAAGGCCAGCGCGGCGATGACCGCTGTTGCGTTACCGGCAAGCGCTGACTTGAACCTGCCCTCGCAAGTGCAAACCGACATCCGTTTTGTCGAAGTCAGCCGATCCAAACTGAAAGAGGCCGGCACCTCGATCTACGGCAAGGGCCCCAACAACTTCCTGTTCGGCGGCCCGGGCACGGTGCCGGGCACCGTAGTCAGGCCGGGTACGGTGCCGGTCATTGCACCGAGCATTCCGTTGGTCAACGACGCGTTCAATATTGTCTGGGGCGGCGGCAGCAGCAAATTTCTTGGCATCGTCAATGCGCTGGAGGGCAGCGGTTTTGCCTACACCCTGGCGCGGCCAAGCCTGGTAGCGCTGAGCGGGCAGAGCGCGAGCTTCCTTGCTGGTGGTGAGATTCCGATCCCGGTGCCGAGCGCCAACAGCAACAGTTACTCCATCGAATACAAGGAGTTCGGCATTCGTTTGACGCTGACGCCGACCGTGGTCAGCAACAACCGCATCGCGCTCAAAGTCGCCCCTGAAGTCAGCGAGCTGGACTACAACAATGGCGTGACCATCGGCGGCACCAAAGTGCCGGCGTTCAACATCCGCCGCACCGACACCAGCATCTCTCTGGCCGACGGTGAAAGCTTTGTGATCAGCGGGTTGATCAGCACGCGCAACGCCTCTGAAGTGAATAAATTTCCCGGCCTTGGCGACATCCCGGTCCTGGGCGCATTTTTCCGCAACTCATCGATCAATCGCGAAGAGCGCGAGTTGCTGATGATCGTCACCCCGCACCTGGTGCAGCCACTGGCTGCCAATGCACCGCTGCCTTCGCTGCCGGGGGAGAAACTGCGCAACTACGACCCGAACTGGTATCGCCTGTACTTCCTCGAAAACGGCAACTTCGATAAACGCAGCGGATTATCGCAATGAGCCAGAACCTGAGTCAGACCTTCCTCGCCATCACCCGCAACGACACCGACCTTGAATGGCTGCAAGGCGCGCTGGCGCCACTCGGTCAGGTGGTCAGCGCCGGTGGCGGCAGCCTTGACGAGTTGCTGGCGCTGGTCGATGTGACCTTCGCCAGCCTGGTGTTCGTGGGACTTGATCGTGATCATCTGGTGGCGCAAAGCGCCCTGATCGAAGGAGTGCTGGAAGCCAAGCCGATGCTCGCCATCGTCGCCCTCGGTGACGGTATGGACAATCAGTTGGTGCTCAACGCAATGCGCGCCGGCGCGCGGGATTTTGTCGCCTACGGTTCACGCTCCAGCGAAGTTGCCGGGCTGGTGCGACGCCTGAGCAAACGTCTGCCGGCGGTGACGCCGAGCACTCAGCTCGGTGGTTTGACGGTGCTCTACGGCGTACAAAGCAACGCCGACGGCGCACTGCTCGCCAACCACATGGCGCTGGTGGTGCAGAAGAGCGGCCAGCAAACCCTGCTGCTCGATCTGGGCCTGCCGCGCGGCGACAGTCTGGCCTTGCTCGGACTTGAGAGTTCGTTCCATTTCGGCGACGCGCTGCGCCACTTGCGGCGGCTCGATACGACCCTGATCGACAGCGCCTTCACCAGCGCCGAAGCGGGCCTGCGCATTCTTGCCTACGCCAACGGCGACGAGCCGCTGGAGCGCACCAGCGCCGCCGAGTTGTACATGTTGCTCAGCGCCTTGCGCCAGCACTTCCAGCACATCGTGGTCAACCTCACCGGCCAGCCCGACAGCGAAGCGCTGCGCACCTTCGTCAGCCATTGCGACAAGCTGATCTGGTACACCGACCAGAACGTTCTCGACTGTCGGCGCAACCTCGCGGTGCTCAATCTGTGGCGCGAAAAAGGCATGAAACTTGACCATGGCCGGTTGCTGGTGGATCGCTACCTGCGCAACGTCGCGCCGGATTCCGACACCCTCGGCAAGACCTTCGGCCTGGAGGTCATCGCGGTGCTCGCCTACAGCCCGGAGATTCGTCTAAACGCAAAAAACCAGGGCGTCAGCCTGTTCGAACTGGCCCCGCGTGAGGCCATCAGCCAGAGCCTGCGTACCCTCGGCGAACGCCTGGCGAAACGCTCCGAAGGCCTGGCCAAACCCAAAGTCAGCTGGTTCGACCGCTTGCGAGGCACCTCATGAACGGCGAGCAATTGTTCGGCGGGTCGCAGCGCCCCGCGTCCGGCAACACCGATCACGATGGCCTGAAACTGGTGCTGCACCGTTACATCATCGACGCCATCGAAGAGTCGGGGAAAAACCTGCTGGAAGGCTCGCGGCAGGTGCTTTCGCAATTCGTCATCGACAAGGTCGCCGAATACATCGCACGCCTGCACCTGGCGATTTCCCGTTATGAGATGGAGCGCCTGGCCGAAGAAATCGTCGATGAGCTAACCGGTTTCGGCCCGCTGGAAGTGCTGCTGCGCGACAGCGCGGTGACCGAAATTCTGGTCAACGGCCCGCACCGGGTGTTCATCGAACGCGACGGCGTGCTGCACCTGAGCGACCTGCGCTTTATTGATGCGCACCACGTTGAACGGGTGATGCAGCGCATTCTCGGGCCACTCGGTCGGCGTCTCGATGAGTCGTCGCCGATGGTCGATGCACGCCTGCCCGATGGCAGTCGGGTCAACGCCATCATCCCGCCGATTGCTCTCGACGGCCCGTGCCTGTCGATCCGCAAATTTCGCAAGGACATGCTCAAGAGCACTGACTTGATGGCAATGCAAACCATCGATCAGGCTATCTTCGACTTCATTCAGGAGGCGGTAGGCAAGCGCTGCAACATCCTCATCAGCGGCGGCACCGGCACCGGCAAAACCACCTTGCTGAACATCCTCAGCCAGTTGATCAATCCTAATGAACGTCTGGTGACCATCGAGGACGTTGCCGAACTGCAGCTTGGTCATCCTCACGTCGTGCGCCTCGAAACCCGGCCGCCAAACGCCGAAGGCCATGGCGAGGTGAAAGCCAGCGACCTGATCCGCAACGCTCTGCGCATGCGTCCCGACCGGATCATCCTTGGCGAGATTCGCGGCGTTGAAGTGGTCGATGTGCTGACGGCGATGAACACCGGTCACGACGGCTCGATGAGCACCGTGCACGCCAACAATGCCCAGGACGCCTTGCTGCGTCTGGAGACCCTGGTCGGCCTGACCGGGCGCACCATCGCCGAACGCACCTTGCGCCAGATGATTTGCGCCGCGCTGGATGTGGTGATTCAACTGACGCGCATGCCGGACGGCCGTCGCTGCGTCAGCGAGGTGGTGGAAGTGGTTGGCGTGCGCGAGGACGTCTACGTTACCAACACCCTGTTCCGTCTCGACCGCCGCACAGGCTTCGGCTTCATGCGCGAGGCGCTCAACCCGGCTGGCGACAAGTTGCGCCGTGAACCGATGCTCGCGCACTGAGGGCCCACAGCATGCTTAAACCGCTGTTGCTGTACTTGCTCAGTCTGGCTTTGTTCGTGCAATCCATGCGTTTGTTCTATAAGGCATGGCGCTTGAGTGGTGCCACTCGAGTAATGGAACGATTGAACGAGGGACAGCCGCAGGGCCTCTCGCCGAAACCCGGCTGGGCGGGCCTTGAACGTGCTTTCTTGCGCGCAGGCCTGGGGCGTCCGACCGAGCGTCTTGGTGCATGGATCCTGCTCTGGATGTTCGCCATCGTGCTGAGTCTGGCGCTCGCCGGATGGATCGGCCTATTGGTGATGCTGGTATTGCCGCCAGTGGCCGTGCGGTTGTACGTCAGTTGGCGCTACCAAAGGCGATTGCGGCGAATGATCGAACAATTGCCGCAACTGCTCGACCACACCGTACGCAGCCTGAAGTCCGGACGTACCCTCGCCGATGCGGTGCTCGGTGCCATCGAGGCCAGTGAAGATCCGCTCAAGGATGCCATGGGCCGTGTACAGCGCAGCGTGCAGTTGGGCGTGAGCCTGCCGGACGCCGTGTCGGATCTGGCCGAACTCTATGAGCGCGACGAGTTTCGCCTGTTCGCCCTCGGCCTCAAGGTCAATCATCGCTACGGCGGCAACGCCAGCGAGCTGCTGGAAAACCTGATCAAGATGATCCGCGAGCGCGATCAGGCCGCGCGTCAATTGCGCGCGATGACCGGCGAAACCCGCCTCACCGCGTGGGTGCTGGGCCTGCTGCCGATCACCATGGCCGGGTATTTCCTGATGGCCAATCCGATTTATCTGGTCGCCATGTGGCACGACCCTTCCGGGCAGCGGATGCTGGCCACGGCGTTCGGCATGCAGGTGATCGGCAGTTTGTTGCTCTGGCGGATGTTGCGCAGCCTATGACGACGCCACTGATGATCAGCGCCTTGCTCTTGCTTGGCGCCGCGCTGTTGCTGCTTTTCAGCCTGCTGGACCAGCGCCGCCGCAGCCAGCAGATCAGCCGGCGACTGGAGGGCGACCTGCTGCGCCAGAATCGCTTCGGAAACCTTCTGCAAGTGCTTGGCGAGAGCAAAGTCGGCCAGCACAGCGTCAAGCTCGACAACGAAACCCAGACCCTGCTCAACCGTCTGGGCTGGCGCAGTGCCCGTCAGCGCTCGCTGTTCGCCGCCTGCCAGATCGGCTCGCCGTTGTTGTTGCTGGCGCTGGCGGTGCTGCTGCAATCGGTATTTTTCCCCGCCGTGGAAAAACAGTGGATCGCGCCGCTGTTCGCCCTCGGCGTGGGCTACCTGTTGCCCAAACGGCTGTTGGTGATCGCGGTCGCTCGCCGGCAAAAACAACTGGCCAGCGAGATCAGCACGTTCATCCCGCTGTTGCGCATCCTCTTCGAATCCGGCATGGCCGTGGAGCAGGCGCTGCGTGTATTGAGCCACGAAAGTCAGGCGTTGCTGCCGGTGCTGACCCAGGAGTTACGTCTGGTGCTGGCGCGGGTCGACTCTGGCCTTGAACTCGGCGAAGAACTCAACAAGGCGACGCAGTTGTTGGCGGTCGACGAGTTCACCGACACCTGCGTGATCCTCCAGCAGTTGCTGTATCAGGGCGGCGGCGCTATGAAATCGCTGCTGTCGCTCAAGCAGCTACTTGATGACCGGCGCCTGACGCGCCTGCAGGAATACATCTCGAAAATGTCCGCAAAAATGTCCGTCGTGATGATGCTGTTTCTCTTCCCGGCGTTATTGATTGTCCTGGCCGGCCCGGGCTTCACTGCCCTGGCGAAGGCGTTGGGTGCTTGAAGGAGTGGTGATGAAAGCAATGATTGCAGGTGTCTGTTTACTGATGCTCGGTGGTTGTGCCAACACCGGGCAAAACCCGTGGCAAGCGCTGACCAGTACCGCCAGTTGCGCCAAGTTGAGTTCCGATCAACAGCTGTCGCTGAACCTTGCCGATGACATGGCCAACGATGGCAAGTTGCACGCCAGCCTCGCCAACCTGCAAAGCCTGCCGGACAACATCGCGGATGTGCGTCTGCGCAAGGCCAAGGCGTATCGCTTGCTCGGTCGCAGCGAGGCCGAGCCTTTGTATCGCAGCCTGCTCGGTTCATGTCTGGCCGCCGAAGCCGAACATGGCTTGGGCCAATTGGCAGCGGCCAGGTCCGACTACGGCCAGGCGCAGGCGCACTTGCAACGCGCCGCACGCCTGGCGCCGACTGACGAAAAAATCCGTAACGACTTGGGGGTGGTGTACCTCAACCAGTTGCGCATTGAAGACGCACGCTTCGAATTCCTCACCGCCATGGAGCTCAAGCAGAGCGACCAATTGGCGGCGCTGAACCTGGTGACGCTGTTGCTGTATCAGAACGACTGGAACCGCGCCGCCGAACTGGTCAGCCGTCTCGGTCTGAGCCCTGCTCAGTTCAGCGAAGCCCAGGGCCGCGCGGAAAAACTCAAAGTGCCGAGCCCGGCCACCGCCGCCATCACGGCGATGCTCAAGTAAGGAGACCGCGATGAAAGCTGCCATTTTGTTTGTTGGCCTGCTGGCACTGCCGCTGACCAGCCACGCCATCGATGCCGGCCCGGCCTCGGCCCAGCAACAGGAAACCGAAGGCTGGCTGCTGCTGCAAAGCCGCAACAAGGTTGCCTCGCCGACGGTGCAAACCCAGACGCCGACCGAGCGTGAACTGGCCATGCAGCGCTGGCTGAAAAGCTACCTGCATGAGATTCCGCAGTATTTCGATCAGGACGAGGGCGGGGAGGTCGACAGCGGTTCGGGGGGCTGATCTGTTCGGCAGGTTCACCGCGTTATCGTTCATCGCTGGCAAGCCAGCTCCCACAGGTTCTGCATCTGTCTTGAAAATGGCATATGACCCTGTGGGAGCGGGCTTGCCCGCGATGAGGCCAGTTCAGCCAACCCGTCATTGTCAGTTGTTTAAACATGTGTGGGATTTTCGGAACCCTCCCACAAGGTTTTCAGGTTGTCCGTCGGACGTGCGCTCACTAGTCTTGGGGTGTCGCTGACGTCTCAGCGATCGGGTGTGGAAACCCGCTTAAGTAGATGCATTGCATCAGCACCTTAATCGTTGCCGACGTCTTCATTCGTCTGCAAACTGCGTCGCGGCGGCTGTGCGTGGGCAGACTTCGGTCTGGCCGGTTGCCTACTTATCGGTTTTCCACCCCGCGTACAGCTGCCACCTTTTCGTCGTGTGGAAACGACAAGAGGTGGCTCCGACAGCCAAGTAGGAGTTGTTAATGGACAAGCTGATTCCCGATCCACCCCTCGAAACCCCCACCCCACTTGCCGACGCCATCCGCGTCGATGAGCAGACGAAAAACCGCGAAGCCATAAAGCGTGCGCTGGATTTCTACCTCTGCCCCGATCCCGTCAAACCGCGCCAGCCGAGTACGATGTTCCTGGTCAACCCCAACGTCGATACCGAAAGCCTGCTCGCCCACGCCTGTGAATCACTGGCCAGTGCCAGCGCGGCGGCCAGCAACTTCGCCAATGAACTGAGCGGCTTGCAGCGCAGCACGGTGCTGGGCATCCAGCAGATCATCATGCTCGCCGAGCTGGCGGTGAACCGCGCGCTGGACCGGGTAGATCCGCAGACCTGATCCGCAGGTTTACCGCGTTATCGTTCATCGCTGGCAAGCCAGCTCCCACAAGGTCATGCGCTGATTCAAGACTGATGCAAAACCTGTGGGAGCTGGCTTGCCAGCGATGAGGCCCTTTCAGCCAGCCCATTATTGCCTGCCTGTTCTGCGCAGGAGCCGCCGCAAAGAGGTATCTGAAATTTGACGTCATCTCGTTGACATTTTGATGGTGTCGAAATGATGGCTCGTGTAAATTCCCCGCGCCCGAACCAGGCAATCTGGCGGGTCGGTAGGGATGACTGAGTGAATACGTGAACCCTGCTGGAACTGTTTTTCATGTTTTGGAAGGGAATCTCGTTTGAATACTTCTTGCCTGCGCCGCTCGTTATTGGCGCTTTCTGTGGCAGCCGCCGCTGTTCAGGCTCCGAGTGTCGGGGCTGTCACGCTCAATTACGATCTGGGGAGCGGGCCGCTGGTCAGCGTCAAGCAGACCTACGATTTCCTCAATCTCGTCGGCACTGCCAATGTCGTGGAAAGCTCGACGTCGGCGATGACTAGCGCCGCGCAGTTCACCGGGTTGTCCGTCAATAGCGAAATCACCAACAAGGCTAGGATCACGATCGATGGCGCCACTCACGGGGTCGGAATCGACATCGCGCCGGCGGCGGGTGTGTCGTGGGCGCGGCTGGGTTACAACTTCAGCAACGAGGGCTTGGTCACCATCAATGGTCTGGCTTCCAGTGGTGAGTCGACGGGTATCGCACTGAAGGACATTCCGGTTCGTGGCGCCTTCATGAGCTCAGGCGCTATCAACGTGAGCGGCAACAACGCCACCGGGGTTGCGCTGATCGGCAGCACTTTTGGCAGCGGGGTGATCAACGCCGCTCCGATTGTCGTCAGCGGCACCCACGCCCGGGGCCTTTATCTGGAAAACACCGCGCTGTCAGGCCCCGTCATGAGCCGGTCGACGATGAGGGCCACTGGCAGCGGCGCTGAAGCCTTGGTGTTGAACGGGGTGCAGCTCGTGCCTGCATCGAATGCGAGCCAATATGGCCTCTACAACTACGGCACCGTTTATGGGGAGAACATCGGTATCCATGTACTCAACCAGCCCGCAGGGCAAGGTCCGCTCAACATTGTTCAGTCATATGGATCGATCGGGGGCGGTACTGCGGCCATTCAAGTGGACGACGGCCTGAGTTACTTTTACTGGAATAACGGCGATGTCAAAGGCGACTTGCTGGGCCTGACCGGGGTGTCGATTGATGGCGAGGTCAACTTCGATGGCGCGACGATCAAGTCCGGTTACGTCACGGTTCAAGAGGGCACTCTGACCCTGGAGCAAGCCCATACCACGATCATCGGCAATCTGGACATGGAAGACGCCGATTCGAATATCGCGATGTCGGTCGGCAATGACACCGACATCAACCGGCCGATTCTGACGGTCAGCGGCACCACCGACATCGCCCCGGGCGGACACCTGCAGTTGCAGGCGCGCTCCAGCGATTTCCGCACCGCCGCCGCCGGCAACCGATACACCTTGATCAGTTCAGGCAATCTCGTCGGTGGGGAAAACCTCGCCGTCGAGTCGACCTCCGCGCTGCTCTATGTAAAAAGCTATGGCGTCGAAGGCAACGATATCAAGGCATTGGTCAGCACCAAGTCGCAGGAAGTGGTGACGGAAAACACGCTGGATGCCGGTGGCAGCCACAACGCTGCAACGGCGGCAGGACATTTGACCAGCCTGATGTCACGCATCGATGAGCAGGATCCGGTGTTCCAGACCTTCGCCAATGCCAGCACCGATGCGCAACTGGCGCGTCTGTCCGAGTCCCTCAGCCCGGATGTTAGCCGGGGTGTGCTGCACGCCGCGACCAACAGCCAGACGCTGGTCTCCGGCGTGATCAACGAACGCTCCAGTCGTGCGCGCAATGCCACCGGTTCGAGCGAAAAAGGCGTGTGGCTGCAAGCCCTGAGCAGCGATGCCAATCAGGACGAACGTCGCGGTGTGTCGGGTTATGACGCCGACAGCCACGGGATTGCCGTGGGTGCCGACGGTCAGTTGAATGCCGACACGACAGTGGGCCTGGCTTACAGCTACCTCGACACCGATGTGAAATCCGACCTCGGCAGCAAGACCAAAGTGACCGGCCACGCGCTGACTGTGTACGGCAACTGGGTGCATGACAACTGGTTCGTCGACACGTCGCTGATGTACGGCTGGAACGATAACGAGTCCAAACGCTACATCGCCGGCACCCGCGCGAAGGCCGATTACGACAGTGAGGTATTTGGCGTGAGTGCTTTGGCCGGCTACAGCCTGCGGCTGATGCCGGATGTGGTGCTTGAACCGCAGGTTGGCGCGCGCTATGCCAACGTGGGAATGGATTCCTATCGCGAGAAGGGTAGTGCGGCAGCGTTGAATGTCGGCAGCCAGCGTTACGAAGTCGGTGAGTTGGGCATGGGCGCGCGTCTGGCCGCTGCATTTGCGCTGGGCGCTGGCAGTCTTGAGCCGGAAGCGAAACTCATGGCTTGGCACGATGTGATTGGCGACAAGGTTGCCACTCAGTCTTCGTTCGTATTGGGCGGTGATTCGTTCACCAGTCGTGGTACCACGCCGGTGCGTGACAGCTACGAGTTGGGCCTGGGTGCCAACTACCGAATGGGGGCGTGGAGTGTCGGCGGTTCGTACAACTACGTGACGGCTAGCGGGTTTGACGCCGATGGTTTCACGGCGAAGGTGCGTTACGCGTTCTGATCCACCTTCACACTATGCGCTCCCACATGAGGAACGCATTCCCCTGTAGGAGCTGCCGCAGGCTGCGATCTTTTGATCCTGTTTTTCAAGATCAAAAGATCGCAGTCTGCGGCAGCTCCTGCATTGGGTTTTTACAACTGATAACTGAAGCTGATGCTGTACCGCGGTTTGCGATTGAAGGTGTCCAGTGCCTCATCGGACATCGCCTTCGCCGCCTCCAACGCAATGTTGTAGTACTTGGCGTCACCAAACCTTAACCCGATCGCTGCCGATGACAGGTTGTTGGCCTGCACCGGCAAATCATTGAACCAGCTGCGTGAGCGATCGAGCACTACGTACGGTTGCAGGATGCGCACCCAGTTGCCTTCACGGTTGAAGCTGTAGTTGACCTCGTAAGCCACCCCCCAACCCTTGTCGCCGGACGCCTGGTCATCGGGATAACCGCGACCGAAATTCTGCCCGCCGAACACGGCGCGCTCGCTGTCGGGCAGGGTGTCGTCGCTCCAGTACAACGCCGCCGACAGCACGCCTTGCCAGTTGTCGAAGAACTTGTCGCTCTGCACGCCGGAGAGTCGCGCGCGGAAGAAGTCCAGGTCGATGTCGTCGAAGTTGGTATGCGCGCCCAGGCTGTCGAAACCCTGATAGACGCCAGCGCTGAGGATGCGCAATTGCCGGGCATCGGCCTTGCGCCAGTCGCCTTCGAAGGCGAGGGCGCGGATGTCGGTGCGAAATTCCGTGCTGAACGGAAAGTTGATGCCGTCGTAGCGGGTCTTGTCGTCGACCGCGTACAGGCGCGAGCCGGCAGTCAGCAGTTCGTTGGCGGAGGCAATCAACGGCACGCTGAAGCCGATCGAGTAACGGTCGTTTTCGCGGTGGGTATCGAGGCGGCCGCCATTGTTGACCAGCACCTCGGTGCCGGGGTCGGCGCGATAACGCGAGGCCGACAGATTCAGTTGTGTGCCTTCAGCATCGAGGAACTGGCTGTAGTCGAGGCGATAGTAACGTTCGTGGTCATCCCCCGGCGGGAACAGGCCGCTGAGGGTCAGTTGCTCGCCCATGGACGTCTGCGAGTTGCTGCTGACACCGAGCAACGCTTGCGTGCCGTTACGGTTGTTTTCGGTGGCGCTCAGCGTGCTGGTGAACGGTTTGCGGCTGGCCTCGGCGATCAGCGTCGTCGCGCCGTCAGTGGTGCCGGGCGGCGGCACCTGGGCCTGAATCGTCACGCCGGGGATGCGCGTCATCAGCGTGGTGTAGCGCTCGAAGGTCTTGCGGGTCAGCGGCCGTTCGGCCTGGATTTTCGCCGCCAGTTTGTCGAGCAGGCCTTTGACCCGACCGACATCGCCCTGCATCTGCACATCGCGAACGTAGCCTTCGACCAGCACCACTCGCGCCACGCCGTCGTCGAAATTCTGTTGCGGCAGGAAGGCGTAGGACAACAGATAGCCGTCCTTTTGATAGCGTCGGGTGATGTTGCGCGTGGCTTCGATCAGGTCGGCCAGGCTGGTCTGGCGACCGATCAACGGCTTGTAGACTTCGGCCAGTTCGTTGAGCGGATAAATCGTCCCGCCTTCGATCTGTACGGTCCTCAGATTGACTTTGGTCTCCATCAGCAACGGTTGCGCGGTGGCGGCGCCGGGGTCAGGCACTTGCAGCGGCGCGGCGCTCGGACGATAGGCGTCCGCCGGCAGATTTGGCACGGGCAGGTTGCGGATGGTTTCGTTGCTATTGAGAAAGCTGGGCAGGGTGTCGGCGAGGGCGGCGGAACTGAGACTGAGGAACAGCAGGGATGCCATAACGCGCATAGGACACTCCATGGTCAGAACACAGCAAGGGGCTGGTTTTTCCTAAGAAAAAAGCGGAAGACTCGTGGGAATCTTCCGCCCTCAACCAAGCGTAGGCGCTGTAGGTAAGGCCGTCGAATCGGCCAGGTGCAATTTAGCGTTTATTGCCTCCCAGAGCGCCGGTCAGACCACCGAGCACACCGCCCAGCCCACCACTTGTGGTGCCGCCGGTGGTGCCTGCACCGGCACCGCCATTGACCAGCCCACCGACGGCGCCGACGGTAGCCCCCACGTTGTTGACCAGACCTCCGACGGCTGTAGTGACCGGGTTGTTGGTGGCAGCGATCGTGTTGCCGATGTTGCTGACTGCGCCGCCGACCTGTGTGGTGAGACCGACCACAGGTGCGGAGATACCGGTGGTGGCGCCGACATTTTGGGTCAGGCTGGTGACAGCGCTGGTAACCGGGTTCAGACCAGCACCCACAGTGGCGCCGACGGTAGCCAGTGCTGAAGTCGGAGCGGTGATCGGTGTGCCCGATCCGCCAAGTGCAGTGTTGAGCGAAGCGATGGTATTACCCAAACCACCCGCCGCGACACCACCTGCACTGACCACGCCGTTGGTGCTGCCGGCATTCAAGCCTGCGCCGACGTTGGCCACTGCGCCGCCGACGGTTTGCAGCAGGCCAGTGCCGGCCAGAGCGCCGCCAACCCCACCGACCCCACCGCCACCGACACTGCCGCCACTGATAGCGCCACCGACAGCCACGACCGCGCCGCCGACACCACTGACCGCCCCACCCACAGCACCGCCGATACCCCCGACACCGCCGATACCACCGGTACCCGAGCCGGTGCCGTTGGACACCAGGCCACCGGCCTTGCCAGCGGCTGTGCCGGTATTGCTCAGCGCACCGCCGAGGGTGTTGGTCAAGGCATTGCCATGACCGGCGTCAGTGACCTTGCCGCCCAAGCCATTCACCGCGCCGCCGACTTGCGAGATCACACCTTTGAGCGGAGTGCCAAGGCCGGTGGCGCTACCGATTTTGTCCGTAGTACTTTCAACCATGGCGATCACCGGCACCAGTTTGCCGCCGACAGTGTTGGTCAGTTGGCTGGTTGGGCCGGTACTGAGTGTTGTGTTCAACGTGTCGCCGAGCATGGTGACTTTCTCGCCGACGCCATCGAGCAACGGAGCCACTTTGGTGACCACGCCGCCGACCACCGGGACGCGATTGGTTGCGGTCGCCAGTTTGCCGCTCAGATCGGAGACGCCGTCACCGACATCCTGCACAACGCCGCCGACTGAAGAGACGGTGGTGGTCAGGCCTTTTGGATCAGTCGCCAGTTTACCGATGCCGTTGGTTACGCCGTCGCCCAGTGTGGTGACGACGTTGCCAGCAGTGTTGGCCGCGCTCTGCACTACGCCGCCGACGACTGGCACGCCGCTCAGAGAGTCGCCAATCTGGCCGACACCATCGCCGACGCCGCTGACTGTTTTACCGACATCCTGCACGAGGGTGGTGGTCACCAGTGCTGGTGGGGGATTAGTCGGGTTGGTTGGATCTGTCGGGTTCGTTGGATTGGTTGGATTGGTTGGATCTGTCGGGTTTGTCGGGTTTGTCGGATTGGTAGGATTAGTGCCGCCGGTGCCACCCGTGCCCCCGGTTCCACCCGTGCCGGCGGTATCACCGGGGCCGCCAGTGCCGCCTGTGCCTCCGGTATTGCCAGTGCCGCCAGTGCCACCCGTTCCGGCGGTGTCACCTGTTCCACCCGTTCCACCAGTCCCATCGGTGCCAGCGGTGCTGCCCGAAGAAGAGCTGCCGGGAGTGCTCTTGTGGCCGCCACCGCCGCTGCTGCAACCGGTGAGGCCGAGGGAAAGCATCAATGCCAGAGCGATTGCCGATTTGCACCACACGTTTTGAGTTTTCATGATCGTATTCCTTGCACCAGTCACAACGTTCGTTGTCTTCGATGGCTCGCCGATCTGCTGTCGGTGATGCCTCGTCCGTTGTGTCAATCTCAGTCCGGGGGCAGGGTTCGCACCATTCTCAAGTTGGTATTAACGCCTTTATATATAAGGTGCTGTCCAGCGCCTAAGGACTAATACCCACGATATAAACGCACAAAAAAAAGCCTTGAAAATCAAGGCTGGGGATTTGTCGGAGCGGGGGGCAGAGCGCGGAAAAACTTAAGTGATATATACACAATTTACAGGCTTGCCCCCCGACACGATCGAAATGGCATTCAGGCAATCGGCTGCCAATTACCCACCATATGCTCAAGGTCTCCTGCGCCTACCAGTCGCAATTGGCCGCTGGACCCTGCCTCGCTCGCGAGCAATGTCACTTCACTCGGCAATCGCACCGGTTTGCGAAAGTGCACGGTGACTTCCAAATTGGCCTTGGGCAAATGATCCGCCAATGCCGCGAGTGTGCGTGCCTTGTTCCACAAACCATGGGCAATGGCCGTGGGGAAACCGAACAGCTTGGCGCTGGCCGCACTCAAGTGAATCGGGTTGTAGTCACCGGACACCTTGGCGTATTGCCGGCCGATGTCTGCCGGTGCTTTCCAGTGCGTCACTTCAGTCAGCGCTTGCGACGGTTCCCAATGTTGCTCGACGGCCTCACCGTCGAGTTTCACACCGCGACAGAGCATCTGGCTTTCGGCTTCCCACAGCGGTCCGAGCTGATCGTCCAGGGTGGTCAACAGATCGAACGTCGCCCCTTTGGGATGCGGTTGCAGGTTGTGTACGCGCACGCTGACTTGCGCCCGACTGATCCCGCCCATTGGCCGCAGCACGCGAATGCGGTTGCTCAAATGAATCAACCCCAGCAGGGGAAACGGAAAGTCCTTGGCCGTCAGCAATTGCATCTGCAAGGCAAACGCGAGGATGTGTGGATAAGTCGGCGGCAGCAGACCATCGTCGTTAAAACCGCAGACCTTGCGATAGTCCGCCAGCCGTTTGCCGTCGACATCGACCCAGCAGCGCAAACCACTGTCGGGCAGTTGCGTACCGGTGATTTTGCGTCGTGTCGCGGCCCGCGCGTACAGCCCGGGCAGACTCGGTTCGCGGTCCAGCGTGTGCCATTCGATGCTCATGCCTATGCCCCCAGAACACTTTGCCCACAGACGCGCAGCGCCTGCCCGGTGAACGCGCCGGTGCCCGGTTGCGCCAGCCACGCCACGGCTTCGGCGACGTCCTGCGGCAAGCCACCCTGGCCCAGCGAGCTCATGCGTCGGCCGGCTTCACGCAGGCCAAACGGGATGTGTGCGGTCATCTGGGTTTCGATAAAACCCGGTGCCACGGCGTTGATGCTGATGCCGCGCTCCTGCAACGTCGGTGCCCAGGCCTGCGCGAGGCCGATCAAACCGGCCTTGCTCGCGGCATAGTTGGTTTGCCCGCGATTGCCGGCGATGCCGCTGATCGAGGCCAGCAGGACCACCCGCGCATCGTCATGCAAGGTGCCGCTGTCGAGCAGGGCCTTGGTCAGTACCTGCGGGGCGTTGAGGTTGACCGCCAGCACCGCGTCCCAGAATTCCGGGGTCATGTTCGCCAGGGTCTTGTCGCGGGTGATCCCGGCGTTGTGCACCAGAATGTCGAGGCCGTCTGGCAACTGTTCGATCAACTGCGCGGCGGCGTCTTCGGCGCAGATATCGAGGGTGATACTGCGAGCACCCAGGCGTGCGGCGAGGGCTTCCAGATCGGACTTGGCCGGTGGCACGTCGAGCAGGATGACGTCAGCGCCATCGCGCGCGAGGGTCTCGGCAATCGATGCGCCAATCCCGCGCGCCGCACCGGTAACCAACGCCTTGCGCCCGGCGAGTGGCCGCGTCCAGTCAGTCACCTGTTTTTCGCACGCGGTCAGGCGAATCACTTGCCCGGAGACAAAGGCGCTTTTGGGCGAAAGGAAAAATCGCAGCGGCCCTTCCAGTTGATCCTCGGCGCCTTCGCCGACATAGATCAGTTGCAGCGTGCCGCCGCTGCGCAATTCCTTGGCCAGCGAACGGGAGAAACCTTCCAGTGCACGTTGGGCGCTGGCCGCGAACGGATCGCGCAAGCCTTCCGGCGCCCGGCCAAGAATGACCAGATGGGCGCTGTGCTCAAGGTTTTTCATCAGGGGCTGAAAGAACTCGCGCAGCTGTTTGAGCTGGTCGGTGTGCTGCAAGTCACTGGCGTCGAACACCACGGCTTTGAGTTTTGGGCCAAGGCCCGGAATCCACTCAGTGGCCTTCGCCGGTTGCTCGCCGTAACGGTAAATCCCCTCGGTCAGACGGTTGGCGAAAGCACTGATGCGTTCCGCTAGCGGGCCACCCCCGATCAGCAGCGCACCGTCCACCGGCCGCAGGCGCCCGGCCTGCCAGCGTTCCAGTCGCACCGGCGACGGCAGGCCCAAAGCCCCGACCAGGCGATGGCCGATGGACGAGTTGGCGAAGTCGATATAGCGGTCAGACATGGAACGCTCTCCAGAAGTTGGGGTTCAAAGTGTGGACTGCCCAAGGCAATCAATCGTTCGATCCACGCAATAAGGCCTACGCTAGAACAGCAGAGTAGACCAACGCCTCTGTAGGAGCTGGCATGCCAGCTCCTACAGAGGGCTATGTGAATCTGGAAATCCAGACAGGAGCTTTTCATGAGTCAGCTGCGCCGCGTCGCGATCATCGGCGGTAACCGTATTCCCTTCGCCCGTTCCAATGGCCCTTATGCCGCGGCCAGTAATCAGGCGATGCTCACCGCAGCCCTTGAAGGCCTGATCGAACGCTACAACCTGCACGGCCAGCGCATTGGCGAGGTGGTGGCGGGCGCGGTGCTTAAATTGTCACGGGATATGAATCTGACCCGCGAATGCGTGCTCGGCTCACGCCTGTCACCAGCCACCCCGGCCTATGACATCCAGCAAGCCTGCGGCACGGGGCTCGAAGCGGCGTTGCTGGTGGCCAATAAAATCGCCATCGGCCAGATCGATTGCGGCATTGCCGGCGGTGTCGACACCACCTCCGACGCGCCGATCAGCGTCAGCGAAGGCCTGCGCAAAATCCTCCTGCAAGCCAACCGCGCGAAGACCACCGGCGAAAAACTGAAAACGTTTCTGCAACTGCGCCCGCAACACCTGATCCCGGAGTTTCCGCGCAATGGCGAAGCGCGCACGGGCCTGTCGATGGGCCAACACTGCGAGTTGATGGCGCAGACCTGGAATATTGCTCGCGAAGATCAAGATCAGTTGGCCCTAGAAAGTCATCACAAACTGGCCGCGTCTTATGGTGAAGGCTGGCACAACGATCTGATGACGCCGTTCCTCGGCCTGACCCGTGACAACAACCTGCGCCCGGACCTGACCCTGGAAAAACTCGCCGCGCTGAAACCGGCGTTCGAAAAAAGCGCCAAAGGCACGCTGACGGCGGGTAATTCCACACCCCTCACGGACGGTGCGTCGGTGGTGCTGCTTGGCAGTGAGGAATGGGCGAAGGAGCGTGGTTTGCCGATCCTGGCCTACCTGCGCGATGGCGAAGCGGCGGCGGTGGACTTCGTCAACGGTGCCGAAGGCCTGCTGATGGCGCCGGTGTACGCGGTACCCCGGTTGCTGGCGCGCAACGGCCTGAGCTTGCAGGATTTCGATTATTACGAAATTCATGAGGCGTTCGCCGCGCAGGTTTTGTGTACGCTCAAGGCCTGGGAAGATCCCGAGTACTGCAAAACCCGTCTGGGGCTCGATGCGCCGCTGGGTTCTATCGACCGCAGTCGCCTCAACGTCAAAGGCAGCTCACTGGCGGCGGGGCATCCGTTTGCCGCAACCGGCGGGCGAATTGTCGCGAATCTGGCGAAGTTGCTGGATGCGGCGGGGCAGGGAAGGGGGTTGATTTCGATCTGCGCGGCGGGGGGGCAAGGTGTTACTGCGATTATTGAGCGCTAGAAGAGCCCCTCACCCTAGCTCTCTTCCTCCGGGAGAGGGCTTGAACACGCGATGTCAGATTCTGTCGCAAATGCCCTCAACACCGTTTACCAACATTTACCACCGGCTCAGCTATGATTCGCTGCGGTCGATTTTTCGGCACAGTGTGTGCATTCATGAGGTTCACAGGTCGGCAACCCCTCCCCGAAGCGCGAGGATTGCCGTATAACGAGTGACATTCGCGTGTTTGGTAATAAAGGACCCACAATAAAAGCTGATGAAGACTCCAAAACGCATTGAACCCCTGATCGAGGACGGTCTGGTCGACGAAGTGCTGCGCCCACTGATGAGTGGTAAAGAAGCAGCTGTTTATGTGGTGCGCTGCGGCAATCAGTTACGTTGCGCAAAGGTCTACAAGGAGGCGAACAAACGCAGTTTCCGCCAGGCGTCCGAGTATCAGGAAGGTCGCAAGGTTCGCAACAGCCGACAGGCTCGAGCGATGGCCAAAGGCTCGAAGTTCGGCAAGAAAGAAACCGAAGACGCCTGGCAGAACGCTGAGGTCGCCGCGCTGTTCCGGCTGGCTGGCGCTGGCGTTCGGGTTCCGCAACCGTACGACTTCCTTGAAGGCGTGCTGTTGATGGAGCTGGTGGCCGACGAGTACGGCGATGCCGCGCCGCGTCTGAACGACGTGGTGCTGGAGCCGGATCAGGCGCGCGAGTATCACGCGTTCCTGATTTCGCAGATCGTGCTGATGTTGTGTACCGGTCTGGTGCACGGTGACCTCTCGGAGTTCAACGTGCTGCTGACGCCAACCGGCCCGGTGATCATCGATCTGCCGCAGGCAGTGGACGCGGCGGGCAACAACCACGCGTTCAGCATGCTCGAGCGTGACGTTGGCAACATGGCTTCTTACTTCGGTCGCTTTGCCCCGGAGTTGAAGAAGACCAAATACGCCAAGGAAATGTGGGCATTGTACGAAGCCGGCACCTTGCACCCGGCCAGCGTGCTGACCGGTGAGTTCGACGATCCGGAAGAGCAGGCGGATGTTGGCGGCATTCTGCGCGAGATCGAAGCGGCGCGACTCGATGAGGAGCGCAAGCAAGCGATTCGTGCGGCGGATGACGAGCCGAAGGGCAAGTCGGACGAGCCACCGCCTCCCCCGTGGATGCAGTGATTGCTTGAACAGAAACCCGGCTTCGGCCGGGTTTTTTGTGCCCGATACATTCCCATAAGCAACCACAAACATATTTGATGCTGCTGACCTACAAGGATCGTATGTGAACGCCAACACCCGCTTCATCATCACGGCCCGGCTGATCTCCGATTTCGGCGCCTTCCTCAACATGGTTGCGCTGGCTACCTACGTCTATCTGCTCAGCAACAGCGCCATGAGCGTGGGGATTTTCCTTGCGAGCCGCGTGGGGGGCGGGATTTTTGCCAGTCTGATCGGCACGCGTTTTTATAGACGCTGGAGCGGCCGTCTGCCGCTGATCGCGTTTGATCTGTTACGCGCCGGCGTGCTCGGATTGTTGCTGATCGTGCCGGTCAGTCAGCAAGCGCTGCTGTTGCCGGTGATCGCCTTCGCTCTGGGCTTGGGCAATTCGATGTTTGCCATCGGTCTCAACAGTCAGTTACCACGGCTGATCGAGCCGTCGCAGTTGCTGAAGACCAACGCCTGGATCACCTCGGCTTCTTCCGCAGCCATGGTCGGTGGCAGTCTGGTCTCGGGGTTGCTGGTGGCGGGGTTTGGTTTCGAAACGGTATTTGCCCTGAACGCGCTGACCTATTTGCTGGCGGCGTTGATGATTGTGCCGCTGCGTTTCGCACCTGCGACTGTTAATCCAGCGTCCGAGCGCGGCGAGTGGTCGGCCCTCAAGCAAGGTTTGCGCAGTGCTCCGGTGATTGCGGCGATGCTCGCAGTGACGATGGCCGACACCTTGGGCAGCGCCGCGCATAACGTCGGATTCCCGATCATTTCCAAACTGCTGTCACCGGATTCAGCGAGCACAACCCTGGGCCTGATGCTGGCGGTGTGGGCCAGTGGCAAACTGCTCGGCGCGCGGATCGCCAGCCGTTTGAAAGGCTCGGATAACATTCATCTGGAGCGTCGGTTTTTCTTCGGGGTGGCGTTGATGTCCTGCGGTTTTATCCTGATGTTCCAGCAACACAGCCTGTATGGACTGCTGTTGTTTTCGTTGCCGGCGGGGCTGGGTGACGGTTTCTCCGAGGTCGGTCTGATGTCGCGCCTGCAACGCGAGCCCGAGCATTTGCGCCTGCCGATTTTCAGCTTTTTGACGTTACTGCAGATGACCGGGTTCGGCGTCGGCATGCTGATCGCCGCACCGTTTTACGCATGGTGGACGCCGGGTGCCGTGGTCATGTTGTTCCACGGCATTCCACTCGGCACGTTGCTGACGGTGAAGGGGTTTGCGCTCAGGCGCGGGCGGGTTGCGCGCAGCAGCCCGACGCCAGTTCCTTGAGGATCGGGCAGTCGGGGCGATGATCGCCCTGACAGTGCTCGACCAGGTCCTGCAACGTGTCGCGCAACTGGCCGAGTTCGCGGATCTTCTGGTTCAGCTCGTCGATGTGCTGACGCGCCAGTGCCTTCACATCGGCGCTGGCTCGTTGACGGTCCTGCCAGAGCGTCAGTAGCTTGCCGACTTCTTCCAGTGAAAAACCGAGGTCTCGCGAACGCTTGATGAAGGCCAGTGTGTGCAAGTCATCAGCGCCGTAGACCCGGTAGCCGCTGTCGGTGCGATGGGCCGCTTTGAGCAGGCCGGTCGACTCGTAATAGCGAATCATTTTCGCGCTCAGGCCACTTTGCCGGGCCGCTTGGCCGATGTTCATCGATGCTCCTCCAGATCCTTGGGTTTCCAGGTTTTCAACAGTAGCGCATTGCTCACTACGCTGACGCTCGACAGCGCCATCGCCGCGCCGGCCAGCACCGGGTTGAGAAAGCCGAACGCCGCCAGCGGAATGCCGATCAGGTTGTAGACGAAGGCCCAGAACAGGTTCTGGCGAATCTTCGCGTAAGTCTTGCGGCTGATTTCCAGTGCCGCCGGCACCAGCCGTGGATCACCGCGCATCAGCGTTATGCCCGCCGCGTGCATGGCGACGTCGGTGCCGCCGCCCATGGCAATGCCGATGTCGGCCGCCGCGAGCGCCGGGGCGTCGTTGATACCATCGCCGACCATCGCCACGACGCCGGTTTTTTTCAGTTCGGTGACGGTGGCGGCTTTGTCGGCAGGCAGAACTTCGGCGTGGACGTTGTCGATGCCCAAGGCCTCAGCCACCACGCGCGCGCTGCCCCGGTTATCGCCGGTCAGCAAATGGCTGTGGATATTCCGTGCGGCCAGTTGTTGCACCGCCTCCAGCGCACCGGGCTTCAAGGTGTCACCGAACGCGAACAAGCCCAGCACACGGGGCTCGGGGCTTTGTTCGATCAGCCAGGAAAGCGTACGGCCCTCGGCTTCCCAGGTCTTCGCTGACTCAGCCAGGTCACCTGCGCTCAGGCCACTTTCTTCGAGCATTCGCCGATTGCCCAATGCCAGACGCCGACCGTCGAGATTGCCGGCAATGCCACGACCGGTCAGCGACTGGCTATCGCTGACGTCCGGCACGCTCAAGTTGCGTTCAGCGGCGGCGTCGAGCACCGCTTTGGCCAACGGGTGTTCACTGCCGCGTTGCAGGGCGCCGGCCAGTTGCAGCAGATGATCTTCATGACCGTCGACGGCACTGAAGTGCGCGATGCGCGGCGTGCCGGAGGTCAGCGTGCCGGTTTTGTCGAACACCACGCTGCTGACTTCATGGGCGCGTTCCAGGGCTTCGGCGTCCTTGATCAGAATGCCGTGGCGCGCCGCCACCCCGGTGCCGGCCATGATCGCGGTGGGTGTGGCGAGGCCGAGGGCGCAGGGGCAGGCGATCACCAATACCGCGACGGCGTTGATCAGCGCTGTCTCCAACGGCGCGCCGTACAGCCACCAGCCGACCAGTGTCGCCAAGGCCAATACCAGCACGGTCGGGACGAACACCTGGCTGACTTTATCCACCAGTTTCTGGATCGGTGCTTTCGCCGCTTGGGCGTCTTCTACCAGGCGAATGATGCGCGCCAGCACGCTTTCCGCGCCGAGAGCGGTGGTGCGCACCAGCAGCCGGCCTTCACCGTTGATGGCGCCGCCGGTAACGTTGTCCCCGGGCTGTTTCGGCACCGGCAGGCTCTCGCCGCTGATCAAGGCTTCGTCAGCGTGGCTTTGGCCTTCCAGCACTTCGCCGTCGACCGGGAAGCGCTCGCCGGGTTTGACCAATACCCGATCGTTGAGGCGCAGCGCGCTAATGGCGACATCCTGTTCGCGGCCGTCAATCACTTGAATCGCCCGCTCCGGACGCAAAGCCTCGAGGGCGCGGATGGCGCTGGCGGTCTGGCGTTTGGCGCGGCTTTCCAGATATTTGCCGAGCAGGACCAGCGCGATGACCACCGCCGACGCTTCGAAATACAGGTGCGGCATGCGCCCGGCGGCGGTGGCCCATTCGTAGAGACTCAAGCCGTAACCGGCGCTGGTGCCGAGGGCGACGAGCAAGTCCATGTTGCCGGCCCCGGCGCGCACGGCTTTCCATGCCGCCACGTAAAACCGCGCGCCGAAGATGAATTGCACGGGGGTGGCGAGGGCAAACTGCGCCCAGGCCGGGAGCATCCAATGGATGCCGAACGGTTGCAGCAACATCGGCAACACCAGCGGCAAGGCCAGGGCGATGGCGCAGATCAGTGCCCAGCGCTCACGTTGCAGACGCTGTTGCTGGTTATCGCTTTGAGGGTGTTCGGCTTGCCAGACGCTGGCGGCGTAACCAGCCTTGCTCACCGCGTCGAGCAGGACCTGCGGATCGATTTGACCGAGCAACTGGAGGTGAGCGCGTTCGTTGGCCAGATTGACGCTGACGCTTTTCACCCCGAGGACTTTGTTCAGGGCGCGCTCGACACGACCGACGCAGGACGCGCAGGTCATGCCGTCGATGCTCAATTCGAGGGTCTGTTGCGGCACGCTGTAACCGGCACGTTCAACGGCGTCCATCAACGCCGGCAGACTGTCCCCGGGCGCCTTCACGCGGGCCTGTTCGGTGGCGAGGTTGACGCTGACGGCACTGGCGCCGCTGACTTTACTCAAGGCCCGCTCGACACGCCCGGCGCAACTGGCGCAGGTCATGCCGGCAATCGGCAGATCGAAAGTGATGGATTCGGACATCGTTCACGCTCCCTGTAGAAGTTGCCTACAGGATCAACCTTGCCATGCGGGCAAGGTCAAGCGCCAATCTTGATGTGGTCGCAAAACCAAAATGTGGGAGCGAGCCTGCTCGCGAATGCGTCATGTCAGTCAATATCGTGCTGCATGACACACCGCTTTCGCGAGCAGGCTCGCTCCCACATGAGTTTGCTTAATAGCCGAGGTCGGCGCGCTTGAGGTACATACCTTCCTGCGTCATCGCGATTCGGTACTTCTGGATTTCACCGGACTGCAATTTGATTTCCTGCGAGCCCGGCGCCAGCAATCCCGGACTGCAACCGACGACTTGCCCCGGCAGCAATTTTAGGCGCAACGACACGGTGCCTGGCGGCAGGTTGAACGAGGCACTTTGTTCCTGGAACAGCCGCGCCGACAGTTGATCCTGGATGTACACGCCGATTTCGCAGGAGGTCGCTACTTCAAGACGCTCGCGGGAAATGATCAGCACGCCATAGTCTTCACCTGCGGCGTGCACCGAAGGGATGGCGGCAAAGAGGCCGAGAAAGCCCAACAGGCTGAAAGCTGACCAGCGCATGGCTGAATCTCCTGAATTCATATCATTGATGGATGCAGCTTGGCCGAGCGCGACGCCGATTGCCAGCCCGGCAGTTTATTCAAGAACTTGACCTTGCCATCGTGGCAAGCTCGAAACTGCCGGCAATCTCACTGAAGGAGTCATCCCATGCAAGTGTTCAATGTTCAAGGCATGTCCTGCGGTCACTGCGTCAAAGCCGTCACTCAAGCTGTCCAGGCAAAGGATCCGGCGGCCAGTGTGCGCGTTGACCTGGCCGCAAAAGAGGTCGGCGTCGAAAGTACATTGAGTGCCGAGCAGGTCATCGAGATCATCAGCGAAGAAGGTTACGCGGTAAAACTCGCCTGATTGTTCTTAACTGAAAAAAGCCAAAGATCGCAGCCTTCGGCAACTCCTACAAGAGCAAAGCAAACCCCCTGTAGGAGCTGCCGAAGGCTGCGATCTCTTGATCTTCTGATCCTCGGTTTGTAATTGTTAGCCAGCTATCGGAATGTTCAAGGCGTCCATGCCCGGCTAGACTGTCGGGCTGCCGACCTGCCAACGTGGATGCCTGATGAACTTTCGTACCATTCTGATTCTCGGAGCCCTGACCGCTTTCGGTCCGTTGGCGATCGACTTCTATTTACCTGCATTTCCGTCGATGGCGCTCGCGTTCGGCACCGACGAGAAACATGTGCAGATGACGTTGGCAGCGTATTTTCTCGGTCTGTCCATCGGCCAGCTGGCTTACGGCCCGGTGGCCGATCGCTTCGGTCGACGGGTTCCGTTGCTCATAGGTCTGGCGCTGTTCACGCTGGCATCACTGGCCTGCGCTTATGCACCGAACCTGGAATGGCTGATCGGCGCACGTTTCGTGCAGGCGTTGGGCGGTTGTGCAGGGATGGTGATCGGCCGGGCGGTGGTCAGCGATAAATGCGACGCCGTGGACTCGGCAAAAGTCTTCTCGCAGTTGATGCTGGTGATGGGCCTGGCACCGATACTGGCGCCGATGCTCGGCGGGCTGTTGGTCAACACCACGGGTTGGCAGTCGATCTTTTTGGTGCTGACCGGGTTCAGCGCGTTGGCAGGTTTGGCTGTGGCGCTCGGTCTGCCGGAAAGTATGCCCGCGGACATGCCGCGCCAGCCGCTGTCCGGTGCACTGCGCCAGTATGGACGGCTGCTGAAGGATCGGGTTTACCTCGGCCATGCCTTGACCGGCGGCATCGCCATCGCCGGAATGTTCGCTTACATTGCCGGCTCACCGTTCATCTTCATCAAACTGTATGGCGTCCCGGCAGAGCATTTCGGCTGGCTGTTCGGTACGAACGCGGCGGGGTTCATTCTGGTGGCGCAGGTCAATGCGCGGTTGTTGGCCAAGCGTGGCCCGGCGTTTCTGCTGTCGCGTGCGGTCTGGGTTTACCTGGCTGCCGGGCTGACATTGCTGGCCGTCAGCGCCTTGCACACCAATGCGCTTTGGCCGTTGCTGATTCCATTGTTCATCTGCGTGTCCAGCCTCGGCTGCATCAGTCCCAACGCTGCCGCCTGCGCGATGAACGGACAGGGCGCGCGCGCCGGCAGCGCGTCAGCGTTGCTCGGTTGCATGCAATTCAGTGTCGCGGCCGGCGCCTCGGCACTGGTGGGGATATTGCACGATGGCACAGCCGTGCCGATGGCTATCGTCATCAGCATGTGCGGTTTTCTGGTGGTGAGCGTCGCGATGCTCACCCGACGTCTGCAAAATGCCCGAGCCCGAGCCTTGGCTCAGGCCCAAGCCGAGGCTTGAACCTCAGCCGGCTGCGCGTTGCTGGCCTTGATCGGGAATCTTGTGGGGCGCGCAGAGTCGCGCTTCGAGGGTGCGAGTGAAGGCCAGCGCTTCGGCTTCACTGCGGAATGTCACGGCGTGCTGGTCGAGTCGAACCTGCCATTGAGACTTTGCCACTTCTTTTATCAGGATCTTCATTGCTGACCTCCCTTGCGTAAAAGATGTATCGCAGAGGCTTCGATTGTAGACCTGAATACGATCGCAATTGTGACAACGGTCAAGCATCTGACTGACGGCAAAAGAAGATCGCAGGCATTGCAGGAGCTACCTCAGGCTGCGATCTTCCGATCCTTAGAAACCTTCTAAAACAATTTTCCCCTTGGCTTTGCCGCTCTCCAGCAACTCATGCGCGCGACGCAGGTTCGCCGCATTGATCGCGCCGAAGTGCTCGCCGACAGTCGTCTTCAATGTGCCTGCATCAATCAACTCGGCCACGCGGTTGAGCAGTTTGTGCTGTTCGATCATGTCGGGTGTCTCGAACAGCGAGCGGGTGTACATGAACTCCCAGTGCAGCGAGAGGCTCTTGCGCTTGAGTTTGGTCACGTCCAGCGACTTCGGGTCGTCGATCAGGGCCAGTTTGCCTTGCGGCGCCAGGGCTTCGACCAGTTGATCCAGATGCTGATCGGTCTGAGTCAGGCTGGCGACGTGGGTGACGTGGTTGATGCCGGCGCGCTTGAGTTCTTCACTCAGCGGTTGGCTGTGGTCGATGACCAGATCCGCCCCCAGTTCGCTGACCCAGTCGCGGGTCTGTGCACGGGAGGCGGTGCCGATCACTTTGAGACCGGTCAGTTGCTTGGCCAATTGGGTGAGGATCGAACCGACGCCACCCGCCGCACCGACGATCAGCAGGCTCTGGCCATTATCGTCTTGCCCTTCGCTGACTTGCAGGCGTTCGAAGAGCAACTCCCAAGCGGTAATCGCGGTCAGCGGCAGGGCCGCGGCTTCGGCGAAACCGAGGGACTTGGGCATATGGCCGACGATTCGCTCATCGACCACGTGCAGTTCGCTGTTGCCGCCCGCGCGGGCGATGGAGCCGGCGTAGAAAACCTTATCGCCAGCCTTGAACAGCGTTACCTCGCTGCCAACCGCCTTGACCACGCCGGCCACGTCCCAGCCCAGCACTTTCGCGGCCCCGCCCTCAGGCGCCGCATTCTGCCGCACCTTGGTGTCGACCGGATTGACCGAAATGGCTTTGACCTCCACCAGCAAATCACGCGGGCCGGCTACTGGCTCAGGCAGATCGATGTCTTGCAGGGATTTGGCGTCGCTGATGGGCAGTGAGGCGTAATAGGCAATGGCTTTCATGGAAGGCTCCGCACAGGTAGTAGAAGATGGTGCTGATGATTAGCTATTTCTCTGCGAGATAAAACCGGCTAAAACAGCAGTCTCTTTCAATGTTTTTTTGATAATCGAGGCTGACATGCTGCGTTTCGATGACTTGCAATTGTTCGTTCGGGCAGCGGATCTGGGCAGTTTGTCGGCGGCGGCGCGGGTGATGGACATGTCTGCGGCAGTGGCCAGCGCGGCGCTGAAACGGATCGAACAGCAACTCGGTGCGCGTCTGCTCGCCCGGTCGACGCGCAGCTTGCGCCTGACGGCCGAGGGCGAGGGCTTCCTCGAATACGCTCGGGCGGCGTTGAGCAATCTCGATGAGGGGCGACGTTTGCTGGCCAGCGGGCAGGATCAGGTCAGCGGGGTCTTGCAGCTGTCGGCGCCTTCGGACTTTGGCCGCAACCTGTTGTTGCCGTGGCTCGACGAGTTCCAGCGCGAGCACCCGAAACTGACCGTACGCTTGCTGCTCGGCGACCGCATTGCCGACCTGTTTCGCCAACCGGTGGACATTGCCCTGCGGTATGGCGAACCGGAAGATTCCAGCCTGATTGCCTTGCCGATCGCGCCGCACAACCGCCGCGTGTTGTGCGCGTCACCGGCGTATCTGGCGCAGCACGGCGAACCGCGGCAACTCGAACAACTGGCCCAGCACAATTGCCTGTTGTTCATGCTCGGCAGTCGGGTTCATGACCACTGGAGCTTCACTGACGGCAAGCGCGAAGTCAGCCTTACTGTCACGGGTGACCGCTTCAGTGACGACGCCGACGTGGTACGTCTGTGGGCCGTGGCAGGTGCCGGGATTGCCTATAAATCCTGGCTGGACGTGGGCGCCGATGTTCTCGCCGGGCGCCTCAAAGTGCTGTTGCCAGAGCTGCTGTGTGAGCGCGCTCCGCTGAATTTGTTGTGCGCCCATCGCGCACAATTGAGTAAGCCTGTGAACCTTTTAAAGGAGATGCTCGCCAGCCGATGCGCTGATCTAAGTAGTCAATTTCCCGCTTTCTCGAAAGTTGATCATTAGTCGCAGGTAAATAGAGAAATTTCTGTCAGGAACAATCACCACCCGTGCAGTCCGCAGCGCGGGACGGCGCGTGCATCCCGCTTATACTAGCGCCCGCCTCACGCCAGTACCGAAACCCGGCCCGAACGCCATCAATGCTGAGCTGCCTTGTTTAACTTCGGGTACTGCTGCGGTTGCGGGTTCGGCGCCGGAACATGTTGTGCCAATGGCCTGCCTTGCCCCGGCTCAGGGCGTTTTTCGCGTCTTGGCCGCTGGCTCATTACTGGTCAAGATGTCTCCGAGCAGTAGACGATACGATTCCACAGGGAGTGAATACATGGAACATGCACCTTGCATCAGCCAGATCGCCACGTTGCTGGCCGACCCCAAGCGCAGCGCGATGATGTGGGCGTTGATGGATGGCTCGGCCCGGCAGACCGAGGAGCTTGCGCTACTGGCAGGGCTGTCGCCGTCGTCGGCCAGTGCGCATCTGGCACGGTTGTCCACTGGCGGTCTGTTGAAGGTCGAAGTCCGGGGGCGTAAACGGTTTTTCCGCCTCTCGGCGCCGGAGGTAGGCGCTGCGATCGAAGCGTTGGCCAGCGCCACCATCGCCAGTGCCCCGCGAGAAGTCGCCGAGGTGTTCAAACGCAATACTCCGATGGCCAAGGTAGCGGCGGCGCCGTCTTCACTGCTGCGCGCTCGTTTCTGTGATGACCATTTGGGCGGCACGCTGGCGGCTGATCTGTATCAACGCCTGCTCGACGCCGGCTGGATCGAACAGCTTGAGCAACGCGTGGTGGTGACCCATAAAGGCGCGAGCAAGTTGGCCGGCCGTGGCGTGTTCATCCAGGCGTTGGCCCATCGCAACGTGCAGGTGGCCTGTGCCTGCCCGGACTGGAGCGAGCGTCGTCCGCACATGGGCGGTTCACTCGGCGCGGCGTTGCTGCAGTTGTTCATGCAGTCCGGTTGGCTGTCCTTGCCCCATGACTCCAGGGCGTTGCAACTGACCGCCCTTGGCCAGCGGGAGCTGCATCGATTCGCCAAGGAAACAGAGCTGGAACTGGCGTAGCAGAGCCTGTGAAATCGCTGCCTGAGCCGCAATCCATCAGCTAACGCTGTACCTGTGGGAGCGGGCTTGCCCGCGATAGCGGTCTGTCAGTCAACAATGATGTTGGAATTGATGACCTCATCGCGGGCAAGCCCGATCCCACAGTTTTGTATTGCTCTTAAGGTTTTACGAGCCGTGCATCCAGGCTGTTCTGCGCCAGGCGTTTGGCCTGATCCTGGGTCATGCCCAAGTGTTCGTACAGCGCATGGAAGTTCTCGGTCACGTAGCCACCGAAGTACGCAGGGTCATCGGAGTTGACCGTCACCTTCACGCCACGCTCAAGCATGTCGAGGATGTTGTGCTGCGACATGTGATCGAACACGCAGAGTTTGGTGTTCGACAGCGGGCAAACGGTCAGCGGGATCTGCTCGTCGATGATCCGCTGCATCAGGCGCTCGTCTTCGATGGCGCGCACGCCGTGGTCGATGCGTTGGATTTTCAGCAGGTCGATGGCTTCCCAGATGTATTCCGGCGGGCCTTCTTCACCGGCGTGGGCGACGGTCAGGAAGCCTTCGTGACGGGCACGGTCGAACACGCGCTGGAACTTGCTTGGCGGATGGCCCATCTCGGAGCTGTCCAGACCTACGGCGACAAACGCGTCACGGAACGGCAGCGCCTGATCGAGGGTTTTCTCGGCTTCTTCTTCGCTCAAGTGGCGCAGGAAGCTGAGGATCAAACCGCTGGTGATGCCCAGTTGCTGCTCGCCATCCTTCAACGCGGCGGCGATGCCGTTGAGCACCACTTCGAACGGGATGCCACGGTCGGTGTGGGTCTGCGGGTCGAAGAACGGTTCGGTGTGAATCACGTTTTGCGCTTTGCAGCGCAGCAGGTAGGCCCAGGTCAGGTCGTAGAAATCCTGCGAGGTGCGCAGCACATCGGCGCCTTGGTAATACAGGTCGAGGAACTCCTGCAGATTGTTGAAGGCGTAAGCCTTGCGCAGGGTTTCGACGTCGTTCCACGGCAGGGCGATCTTGTTGCGTTCGGCCAAAGCGAACAGCAACTCAGGCTCCAGCGAGCCTTCCAGATGCAGGTGCAGTTCGGCCTTGGGCAGGGCGTTGAGCCAGTCGTACATATTCTTTTCTCATCAGGTGCAATGACGGCATTCTACAGATGCTTGCTGAAATAATTGGCAAAACCTGACCAAGCGATCCGTCACACCGCTTCCTGTTCCCGTCGATAAGCGTAGGTATCGGCGAAGCGCGACAGCAGGAATTCAGCACAAGTGGTCGTCGGATATTTCGCCGGGTGTTCTGCGCTCTGGCAACCGGGCAGGCACTCGATACGGGTGTCCGGGTGAGGCTCGGCAAAGAACGGCATCGAGTAGCGATCCACTCCGAGCGGGCTGATCACCCGGTGCGGTGTCGAGCGATATCGGTCATTGCTCCAGCGCGCCATCATGTCGCCGAGGTTGACCACAAACGTCCCGTCAATCGGTGGGGCGTCGATCCATTCGCCTTTGACGTTCTTCACTTGCAAGCCACCGGCGCTGTCCTGATAGAGCAGGGTGATGCAGCCGTAATCGGTGTGCGCACCGGCACCTTGCTGCTCGGCGGAACTGGCGGTGTGACGCGGCGGGTAATGGATCATGCGCAGCACACTCACGGGCTCAAGAAAGCGCTTGTCGAAGAAGTCGCGTTCGATGTCCAGGGCAAGGGTCATTGCGCGCATAAGCGTTTGCGCGAGGGCCTGCATGTCGAGGTAGTGCTGTTCCATCAGCGACTCCCAACCGGGAATTGCCGGATGACGGTTGGGCCCGCGCAAGGGTTTTTCCGCCAGCACTTCGGGATGGTTCGCCGACAGGTGCAAACCCATGTCGAAGGTTTCTTTGAGGTCGCTGGGTTTGTTCGGGTCGAGCTGTTCGGTGGCGATGGCGCCGTAGCCGCGATGGTGGCGGGTCCGGGTGATGTCGACCTTGAGCTTCTCTGCCGCCGGCAGATCGAAAAAACGCTGCGCGTGATCGAGCAGGGCGTCGATGCGCTGAGCGGAAATCGGATGCCCCTTGATGTAGAAGAAACCCCACTCGCGGCAAGCCTGGTCGATTTGCTCGGCGACGGCGGGCCAGGCGTTTTGGTTGTCGGTGTAGAGCGGGCTGATGTCGATGATGGGCAGCTGATCCATACGCAATCCTTGGGGCGGTGAGTTTCCAATGTGGGAGCGAGCCTGCTCGCGAAGAGGGCGTGTCAGACAACATCTTTGTTCAATGACACAGCGCTTTCGCGAGCAGGCTCGCTCCCACAGGGTTTCGTGTGGTCAGCAAAAATTACTTCGGCATCTCGGCCTTCATGCCTTCCACGTAATAGTTCATCGACGCCAGTTCCGCCGTGGTCGCGCTCACGCCAGCGGGGATTTTCTCGACCCCGGCCTGATCCTTGATCGGCCCGGTAAACGGCTGCAACGCACCGCTCTTGATATCGGCAATGATCTGCTCGGCTTCGGCTTTGACCGGTGCTGGCACCAGGTCGCTGATTGGTAGTTCAACCGTGCCTTCCTTCAGCCCACCCCAGTAATCCTGAGACTTCCAGCTGTGATCGATCACGCTTTGAGTCGCCTGAATGTAATGCGGCGCCCAGTCGTTGACGATCGAGGTCAGCACCGCTTTCGGCCCGAAGTGGGCCATGTCGGAGGCGTAACCCACCGCGTAGACACCGCGGCGTTCGGCAGCCTGAATCGGTGCCGGGCTGTCGGTGTGCTGGAACACTACGTCGACACCCTGATCGATCAGCGCGTTGGCGGCATCGGCTTCCTTGCCCGGATCGAACCACGAGTTGACCCACACCACTTTGATCTCGGTGCCGGGGTTGTACTTGTTCAGGGCCAGTTGAATGGCGTTGATGTCGCGGATCACTTCCGGGATGGGGAAGGAGGCGACGTAGCCGATCTTTTTGGTCTTGGTCATCTTCGCCGCGAGGAAGCCGCCGACGTAACGTCCCTCGTAGGTGCGCGCCAGATAGGTGCCGAGGTTCTTGTCCTGCTTGTAGCCGGTGGCGTGCTCGAAGGTCACCTTGGGAAATTGTTTGGCGACTTTCAGCGTCGGGTTCATGTAACCGAAGGACGTGGTGAAGATCAGGTCGTACTTGTCCTTCGCCATGTTGCGGATCACCCGCTCGGCGTCGGCACCTTCGGCGACGTTTTCCACGTAGTTGGTGGTGATCTGCGCGCCGAATTTCTCCGCCAGCGCCTTGCGCCCCTGTTCATGCTGATACGTCCAGCCGTGGTCACCGATGGGGCCGATGTAGACGAAACCAACCTTCAGCGGATCGGCAGCGCTGGCGCTCAGGCTTATCCCCAGACCAATGGCGGCGCACAGCAGTTTGTGCAGCGGACGTATTTGCATGAATTGGAGCTCCATTTTGTTGTGTGTGGTCAGGGGCAATGCAAATTGCTGACCAACAAGACAACAAACTGGTTGGAAACCGTGTGAAAGCCTTCGCGAGCAGGCTCGCTCCCACAGGGGATTGCATTCCAAGGTGGGAGCGAGCCTGCTCGCGAAGGGGCCGGTCAGGCCAATAAAAGTGCATCAGGCAAAAGTCCCGCCATTGCTTGGTGCGCTAATGTGTAACGAAACGTTAGCGCCGCGCCGCAGTCAGTAGCTCATTCGAATCTTTGGCAAAAAAGGCCCGCCATGCTCTCAATCCTCAAGCAAGAAAGCTTTCTGCTGTTGGCCCTGCTCGCCGCAGTCGTCGCTTATCCGTTGGAACACTGGATGCTGCACAGCGGCCAGATCGTCGCGCTGACTGCCGGTCTGCTCCTGATCGCGTTCATCGTCGCCGCTTCGATGCGCGTCGCCCATCACGCCGAATTGCTCGCCGAAAAGGTCGGCGACCCTTACGGCACGATGATCCTCACGCTGGCCGCCGTGCTGGTGGAGGTGGTGATTCTGGCGATCATGATGAGCAACGAAGCGTCGCCCACACTGGTGCGCGACACGATTTATTCGGCAGTGATGCTCGACATCAACGGCATCCTCGGCCTCGCTGCGCTGATGGGCGGGATCAAGCATGGCGAGCAGTCCTACAACGACGATTCGGCGCGCAGCTACAGCGTAATGATCCTCACCGCGATGGGCGTGTCGATGGTGGTGCCGGAGTTCATTCCCGAGGCCAACTGGAAGATTTATTCGGCGTTCACTATCGGTGCAATGGTGGTGCTTTACGCGCTGTTCCTGCGCATGCAGGTCGGCCCGCACAGTTACTTTTTCAGCTACAGCTACCCGGACAAACGTCGTAAGAAAGAGCCGCAGGACGCGCAGGCAAAAGCACCGAGCATCGGCCTGTCGATCGGCATTCTGGTGTTTGGCATTGTAGTGATCGGCGCATTGGCCGAGGTGATGTCCAAGACCCTCGATCTGGGCCTGGAAGGTACGGGCGCACCGCCGGTGATCACGGCGATTCTGGTGGCGGCGATTTCAGCGGCGCCGGAGATTTTGACCGCGTTGCGTGCGGCGTTGGCCAACCGCATGCAGTCAGTGGTCAATATTGCGATGGGCGCGTCGCTGTCGACGGTGATCCTCACCGTGCCGGTGATGGAAGCGATGGCGCTGTACACCGGTCAGCCATTTCAGATGGCAATGACCCCGGTGCAGACGGTAATGATCTTTCTCACATTGATCGTCAGCGCGATCAATCTCAATGACGGCGAGACCAATGCCATTGAAGGCATGACGCACTTTGTGTTGTTTGCGACGTTCATCATGCTGTCCCTGCTAGGCCTTTAAGCCCACTGCAAAACAATTGTGGGAGCGAGCCTGCTCGCGAAAGCGGAGTGTCATTCAACAAAAATGTTGTCTGATGCTCCTTCTTCGCGAGCAGGCTCGCTCCCACCGTTTTAACCGCTGGGATCAGGTACCGGCGATCAGCTGGCGAGCAGCCTGGCTGTGATCGGCGATCAAGCCTTTCAGATCCAGTCCTTCGACCTGGCCATCAACCACGCGCCACTTGCCGCCAATCATCACCCGATCCGCTCGATCTGCGCCGCACAGCAGCAGCGCCGAAATCGGATCGTGGCTGCCAGAGAAGCGCAGTTCATCGAGCTTGAACAATGCCAGATCAGCCTGTTTGCCCACCGCCAGTTCACCAATGTCGGTACGGCCCAACAGGCTCGCCGACCCCTTGGTCGCCCAGCCCAGCACGCGCTCAGGGGTAATTTTCTCGGCGCCGTAACGCAGACGCTGGATGTACAGCGCCTGACGCGCTTCAAGGATCATGTTCGACGCATCGTTGGACGCCGAGCCATCCACGCCCAGACCGAACAGCGCACCGGCGTCGGTCAAATCGATGCTTGGGCAAATGCCCGAGGCCAGACGCATGTTCGAGCTTGGGCAGTGACAGATGCCGGTGCCGGCCTGGCCGAGACGGGCGATTTCGTCCGGATTGAAGTGGATGCCGTGGGCCAGCCAGGTGCGCGGGCCGAGCCAGCCGACGCTGTCCAGATAGTCGACGGTGCGCAGGCCGAAACGCTGCAGGCAGAAATCTTCTTCGTCGAGGGTTTCGGCCAGGTGCGTGTGCAGGCGCACGTCGAGCTTATTCGCCAGTTCGGCGCTGGCCGACATGATTTCCGGGGTCACTGAAAACGGCGAGCACGGTGCCAGAGCGATCTGGATTTGCGCACCGTCGCCACGCTCGTGGTACTCGTGGATCAGGCGCTGACTGTCGTCGAGAATCACCTGGCCTTCTTGCACGGTCTGCTGCGGCGGCAGGCCGCCGTCCTTCTCGCCGAGGCTCATCGAACCACGGGTGAGCATGGCGCGCATGCCCAGTTCACGCACGGTTTCGACTTGCACGTCGATGGCGTTTTCCAGGCCGTCCGGGAACAGATAATGATGGTCGGCAGCGGTGGTGCAACCCGACAGCAGCAACTCGGCCAAAGCGACTTTGGTGGCGAGGGCGAGTTTTTCCGGCGTCAGACGTGCCCACACCGGGTACAGGGTTTTCAGCCACGGGAACAACGGCTGATTGACCACCGGCGCCCAGGCGCGAGTGAGGGTTTGATAGAAGTGATGGTGGGTGTTGATCAGGCCCGGCAGGATCACATGCTCGCGGGCATCGAACACTTCATTGCACGGCGCTGACGGCTGTTGACCGGCGGCGAGCACTTCGACGATCACGCCGTCTTGCAGCACCAGACCGCCACGGGCATCGAGCTCGTTGGAGGTGAAAATGGCGAGGGGGTTTTTTAACCAGATACGGGTCGCAGGCATTGTCGCCGGCTCCTCTGAAAGTGGGTTCAGGGTTGCCAGCTCAGTGTTGCCCTGTCTGCTGATCCAGGTTCGCCGCGACGGACGAGGTGCGCAGTTTCAAACAAATCACCGCGCCGGGCAAGCCCCACCCGACAGGACACCGTTCATCCCTGTGGGAGCTGGCTTGCCAGCGAATGCGTCGGATCAGCCACCTTATATGGCGACTGGCACTCCATCATCGCGGGCAAGCCCGGCTCCCACAGGATTTGTGCCTTTACCAGGGAATGGTTTCGCCTTTGTAATTGATGAAGTGATGCCCGCCCTTGCCGGTAAACGCATTCACCTGATCAATCAGTCCGCGTGTGCTGGTGTCCACATCAAGGTCAGCCCCTTCACCGCCCATGTCGGTCTTCACCCAACCCGGATGCAGCGACAGCACCGTCAGTTTCTGTTCGCCCAATTGCGTGACAAAACTGTTGGTCATCGAGTTCAGCGCAGCCTTGCTCGCCTTGTACAGCGCCAGTTCCGGCGCATCCGGCACCGTCACGCTGCCGAGCCCGGAGCTCATGAACGCCAGCACACCGCTGCCATCGCGGATCTGTCCGGCAAAGCGTTGCGCCAGATTGATCGGCGCCACCGCGTTGGTGAAAAACAGCTGACCGACTTCCGCCAGGGTTGCGCCGCCCGGGGTCTGTACTGCCGGGCCTTTGACCCCGGCATTGACGAACAGCAGGTCGAAAGTTTCACCCTTCAACTGTTGGCTCAAGGCGATCACCGCTTGCTGGTCATCCATGTCGAGCTTCTCGATCCGCACGTCGCCCAGCGCTTGCAGCGCCTCGGCGTTCGAGGGATTGCGCACGGTGGCAGTCACTTGCCAGCCGTCGCCCAGCAGGGTCTTCACCAAGCCGAGGCCCAAGCCACGGGAGGCGCCGATGATCAGTGCATTTTTTGCCTGGGACATGATGGGTTCCTTGAAAATTATCGTTCAGGGTTCAATGGACAGGCCTGACCGAGCCGTAGTTGCAGCTCATGCCGTAGCGCGTCGAGTTCGCTCATGCGGGTTTCAATCAGTTGTAGCTTGTCGCGCAGCAATTGCGCCACAGCGTTTTTCGGATCGGGCGTGTTCCACAGTGCGGCAACGCTGTCGCCGATCTCGCCGAGGGTAAACCCCAAACGCTGCGCCGTCCTGATGTAGAGCACCAGTTGCAGCATTTCCGGCGGGTAGTCGCGATAACCATTGGCACTGCGTTGCGCTGCGATCAATCCGCGTTGCTCATAGAAACGCAGCGTGTCGCGACTGACTGCGCTGGCCTGTGCCAATTCACCGATGCGCATTTGTGATGCTCTGAAGAGGGCTTGACCCTGGAGCATACTCCAGGCTTTACCGTGGTTGCTCCTCAAATTTCTGGAGCATGGACGATGTGGACTTCAACACAATATCGACACGTGGTGCGCGGCAGCGCCTGGTACGACCTGATCGTCACGGCTGCATTTGTGACGCCGTGGAGTTTTGCCGCGTTGCATGGGGTTTTGACCGCGCTCGGTCAGGCGCTGGATTTGCCCGGTGAGTTGCCGGCGTTCGCGCCGATGCACATGTTGATGGCGAATCTTTTGGGCTCGGTGGTTTGTGTGTGGGCGGTGCTGCGGATTCGTGATCCGCAGGCGCGTTATGGACGTTATGACGCGGTGGCGCGGTTTCTGTTTGCGGCTTGGCAGGGGTATGCCCTGGTCCATGGCGCCAGTTCGATTTTGACAGTTTTTCTGGTCTTCGAACTGGCGTGGGGCATTGCTCAGGTGTTGCCTGTTCGGGCCCCATCGCTGGCAAGCCAGCTCCCACAGGTTCCTGTTGTGTGACATGGACCTCGTTCACACCCGAGATCCTTGTGGGAGCTGGCTTGCCAGCGATGAGGCCCGTGAAATCACCGCATTAATGCCCCGACTGCCACGGCTGCCCCAACGACACCGGCGCATACAACCGTGTCCGCAGTGCATCGCGCGACAACAACACCAGCACCACAATCGTCGCCACGTACGGCAGCATCGCCAGCAGGCTCGACGGAATCGCCAGCCCCAACCCCTGCGCCACCAGGTGCAGGATGCTGGCGAGGCCGAACAGATAGGCGCCCAGCAACAACCGCCACACCCGCCAACTGGCAAACACCACCAGCGCCAAGGCAATCCAGCCACGCCCGGCCGTCATGTTCTCCGCCCACATCGGCGTGTACGCCAGCGACAGATACGCCCCGGCCAGCCCGGCCATCGCACCGCCGAAAAGCACCGCCAAGGTGCGCACGGTCAACACGGGCAAGCCCATCGCACTGGCCGCATCCGGGTTCTCGCCGACCGCTTGAATGATCAGCCCGACACGGCTTTTGATGATCACCCACGCCACCAGCGCAAACAGCCCGAACGACAGATACACCAGCAGATCCTGCGCGAACAGCATCCGCCCGATCAGCGGGATTTCACTCAGATACGGAATCGCCAACGGTTCGAATCCAGCCAATGGTTTGCCGACCCACGCCGCCCCCACGAAAGTCGACAACCCCACGCCAAAAATCGTCAGGGCCAACCCGGTCGCTACCTGATTGGCGTTGAACACCAGCGCCACCAAAGCAAACAGCGACGACAGCAACATCCCTGCGAGCATCGCCAGCAATACGCCGAGCCACAGGTTGCCGCTGTTGAGCGCGACGATAAAACCGATCACCGCACCAAACAGCATCATCCCTTCCTGCCCGAGGTTGAGCACGCCGCTCTTCTCGCAGATCAGTTCACCCAGCGCTACCAGCAGCAGCGGCGTGCCGCAACGCACCATCGCGAAGAAAATATTGCTCAGCAGATCGATATCCATCACAGCGCTCCGGCGGTTACGGTGGGGGTCTGTGTGCGCCGTGCCCAGCGCAGATTCAGACGTGGCCGATAGAGAATCAGCACATCACTGGCGAGCAGGAAAAACAGCATCATTCCCTGAAACAGTTGAGTGATCGCTTGCGGCAGATTGAGGCTCATCTGCGCGTTCTCGCCCCCGATATACAGCAGCGCCATCAGCAGACTGGAGAACAGAATCCCGATGGGGTTGAGCCGCCCAAGAAACGCCACGGTGATCGCCGCATAGCCATAACCCGGTGACACTTGCGGCACCAATTGACCGATTGGGCCGGTGACTTCGCAGACACCTGCAAGCCCCGCGAGCCCGCCGCTGATCAGTAGGGCAAGCCAGATCAAACGCTTCTCGCGAAAGCCGACGAACCCTGCCGCACGCTTGTCCAGCCCGAGCACTTTGATCTGGAAACCGATAAAACTTTTCTGCAACAACACCCACACCGCGACCAGTGCGAGCAGGGCGAAATACACCCCGGCATGCACGCGGCCATCCTCCAGCAACAGCGGCAAACGGCTGGCGTCGCCGAACATTGCCGACTCGGGAAAATTGAAACCGGCGGGATCCTTCAGCGGCCCATGTACGCAGAACAGCAGCAAGTTCAGCGCGATGTAATTGAGCATGATGCTGGTGAGGATTTCGTTGGCGTTGAAGCGTGTGCGCAGCCATGCGGTGAGCCCCGCCCATGCGGCGCCGGCGAGGGTACCGGTCAGCAGAATCAGCACCAGCGCCCAACGGCTTTGCATGTCGATGATATTTACGGCCAAGGCACTGCCGGCGAGCGCGCCGAGCAGCAATTGACCTTCGGCGCCGATGTTCCAGATTCGCGCTTGGTAGGCCACCGCCAGGCCCAGCGCGCAGAGCAGAATCGGCAAGGCTTTGACCAGTAATTCCGAAACACCGTACAAGTCGCTGACCGGCGCGATAAGCAACGTATGCAAGGTTTGCAGCGGATCATGACCGAGGGCGATGAACAGCAGCGAACCGCAGCCGAGCGTCAGCGCCGCCGCCAACAGCGGCGAGCACCAAAGCATCAGGCGCGATTGCTGGCCACGGGGTTCGAGGGAAAGCAGCATGTTTGAAACTCCGTTAAACCGTGGCGTGTTGTTGAGGGGCATCGAACTGACCGGCCATCCAGCCGCCGACGTCACTCAGTTGCGTGTCCGTGGTGTTTTGCAGCGCCGACAGCTTGCCGCCGCACAAGGCGCCGAGGCGGTCGCTGATCTGGAACAGTTCATCGAGGTCTTCGGAAATCACCAGAATCGCCGCGCCGGCGTCGCGCAAGGCGATCAACGCGCGGTGGATGGTCGCGGCGGCGCCGACGTCCACGCCCCAGGTCGGGTGCGCGGCGATCAGCAGTTTTGGTTGCTGGAGGATTTCCCGGCCGAGGATGAATTTCTGTAGATTGCCGCCGGACAGGCTGCGGGCGGCGGTTTGCGTACTCGGCGTTTTTACCCCGAAGCGTTGAATGATTTGCTGGGCGAGGGCATCGACTTTGCCGCGTTCGATCAAACCGTTGCTCACCAGCCCTTGTTGAAAGGCTGTCAGCAGCGCGTTGTCGGCCAGACTCAGCTCTGGCACCGCACCATGGCCGAGGCGTTCGGCCGGGACGAAAGCCAGACCGAGTCTGCGTCTCGCATCGGGGCGCAAATCAGCAACAGCCTGATGACCGAAACGAATCGTTTCGGCCTCGACCCGTGACAGCGTTTGCTCCCCACTGAGCAGGGCAAGCAATTCGTCCTGACCATTGCCCGCGACCCCGGCGATGCCAACGATTTCACCGCTGCGCACCTGCAAGTCGACGCCTGCCAGTGAGCAGCCAAACGGGTCCGGGTTATGCCAGCTCAAACCGCGGACCTGCAAAAATACCGCGCCGCCGCTGACCTTCGGATAGTCGCCAATCAACGCCGCCGCTTCGCCCACCATCATCTGCGCCAACTGTTGATCCGAGCATTCGGCCGGTACGCAATGCCCGGCCACTCGCCCGCCGCGCAACACCGTTGCGCTGTGGCACAAGGCGCGAACTTCTCCGAGCTTGTGGCTGATAAACAAAATGCTGCAACCCTCCGCGGCGAGACGGCGCAGGGTGATGAACAAATCGTCGGCCTCCTGCGGCGTCAGCACCGAAGTCGGTTCATCGAGAATCAGCAGACGGATGTCTTGCATCAGGCAGCGAATGATTTCCACCCGCTGCCGCTCGCCAATCGACAGGCTGTGGACAAGTCGCTCAGGCTCCAGCGCCATGCCGTAGCGCCGCGAGACTTCGCGAATCTTCGGTTCAAGCTGTTTCGGCGTACCCGCTGCCGCACCCATCGCCAGCGCAATGTTCTGCGCCACGCTGAGGGTTTCGAACAGCGAGAAATGTTGAAAGACCATTCCGATCCCCAGCTGTCGCGCCTGGGCCGGGTTGCGCATGTTCACGCGCTGACCTTGCCAGAGCATCTCGCCCGCGTCGGCCTGAGTGACGCCGTAGATGATCTTCATCAGCGTGCTTTTGCCTGCGCCGTTTTCACCGAGCAAGGCATGTATTTCTCCGGGCGCAATGCTCAGATCAATAGCGTCATTGGCCAGACATCCGGGGTAGCGTTTGCTGATATGGCGCAGTTGCAGGCGCGGAGTAGGAGAGGCGATGGGCATGACAGGCTCGACTTGCTTGGAGTTGTGCCTGTGGATAAAGCAATTTCCTGGCCATTGAGTCAGGAACACCTGAAGACACCGATACCCCGCGCCTGTCGCAGAGCACTTGCAGTAAATTCGGCATAACAACGAGCACCACTTGGGGGCGAAGCCGTTGATCAAGCTCCACTTTTGCCCGCAGGCAATTGATCAAAAAACGAGCAACTGCGTCGGAGCTATGTGCAATCTGCAACTGCGCCAGTCATGAACGGCTTATCCACAGGTTGTTCCACAGTATTTGTGCGCAACATGGAATCAAGGGCATAAGCACCGTGGTGCTTTCTTCCAATAGTGCTAAACCTGGTTAACTTATTGTTTTTACGAAAAAAATACGCGTTCGCAGAGTGATTGAGCGAAAAGTGAACAAATCGCGCAAAGCCGCATGACAGAAGGGTTACAGCGGGATGTGCTCAGGTTATCCACAGCCGGGTGCACAGCAGATGTGGGCAACTGCGTGGAATAAGGAAAACGGCGGATGCCCTAAAAGATCGCAGCCTTCGGACGATCTTTTGATCTTGCTTTAGCGCTGCAGCAGAATCCTTCCGCGACTCAAATCTGCCAATTGGCTCTGCAACAATTCAATCTGCGCCTCACCCACCGCCAACCTCAACTCAACCCCGTTCGCGGTGAACTGCTCCTCAACTACCAGTCCGCCCAGATCCGCCACCCGCAGCTTCACCAACGCCAACTCGGCAAAGCCGCAGGCACAACGCAATGGCATGCGGCTGATCAACTCGACTTTCGCCGCCGTTTGCAGGCACTTGTTCGCACCACCGCCATAGGCTCGCGCCAAACCGCCGGTGCCCAGCTGAATGCCGCCGTACCAGCGGATCACCAGCACCGCGACCTGATCGCAATCCTGCGCTTCAATCGCTGCCAGAATCGGTCGCCCGGCCGTGCCGCCCGGCTCGCCGTCGTCATTGCTGCGATATTGATCGCCGAGTTTCCACGCCCAGCAATTGTGCGAGGCGTTTAAGTCGCTGTGCTGTTCGAAGAACGCCTGCGCGTCAGCGGGACTGCTGATGGGGGCAGCGAAAGTGATAAAGCGGCTTTTGCGAATCTCTTCGCGGTACTCGCAAAAACCGCTGAGGGTGAAAGGCATAAACGTCTTATAGAGAAGGAGTGAGGCCGCAGCCTTTGAGAATGATGCGGATCAGGTTGTTGCTGGCGCCTTCCATGTCCTGCTTGGTCAACTTGCTGCGCCCGCTGACGCGGCAGATCTGCGTGGCGAAGTCGGCGTAGTGCTGGGTGCTGCCCCACAACAGGAAGATCAGGTGCACCGGGTCGACCGGGTCCATTTTGCCGGCATCGATCCACGCCTGAAACACCGCCGCGCGGCCCTGGAACCAGGCGCGGTAATCCTGATTGAAATACTCGCTCAGGCATTCGCCGCCGCTGATCACTTCCATCGCAAAGATTCGCGAGGCTTGTGGCTGGCGACGGGAGTATTCCATTTTGGCGCGAATGTAACGGGTCAGCGCTTCGGCCGGATCGTCTTCGGCGGTGAGGGTGTTGAAGGTGCTGTCCCACAACTCGATGATGTTGCTCAGCACCGCCACGTACAGCCCCAACTTGTTGGTGAAGTAGTAATGCAGGTTAGCCTTGGGCAACCCGGCATTCTGGGCGATGGTGTTCATGCTGGTGCCTTTGTACCCGTGGCGGGCGAACTCGTCTTCGGCGGCTTTGAGAATGGTCTCTTCGTTCTTCTGACGAATGCGGCTGGCGGGCTTGCCGCCGTGAGCGGGGACTTCAAAGGTCATAGGCACTTCCGGGTTTGTCTGTGGGTGCAACCAATTGCGTTGATAGCGCACCCACAAGCATCCGACAAGTCCTCAGGCGATAAAACCGTTACGCCTGTTCGATCTTGTTCAGCTGCACTTGCACTTCAGCGGGTGCTGTTTTGGCTTCCGGCAGCAGCAGGCAAAGGATGATTGCCGTCAGCCCGCCGCTGGTAATCGCCGAGTCGAACAGGTTTTGCACCAGTTTGGGTAGCAGGTGCAGCAGGTTCGGTTGTGCGGCGATGCCCAGGCCGACGCCGAACGAAGTGGCGATGATCAGCATGCTGCGCCGATCCAGCGGCGACTGCGCGAGGATGCGCACACCGGCAGCGGCGACGGCACCGAACATAACCAGAGTGGCGCCGCCGAGTACTGGTTTCGGTATCTGTTGCAGCACCGCACCAATCATTGGAAACAGGCCGAGACAAAACAGGATCGCGCCGATGTAAAGGCCAACGTAGCGGCTGGCAACGCCGGTCAGCTGAATCACGCCGTTGTTCTGCGCAAACGTGGTGTTGGGGAAGGCGCTGAACGTTGCGGCGATCATGCAGCTCACGCCATCACCCAGTACACCACCGCGCAAGCGGCTTATATAAGAAGGGCCGCTGATGGGTTGGCGGGCGAGCATGCAATTGGCGGTGAGGTCGCCGACGGTTTCGATGGTGCTGATCAGATAAATCAGCGCGACCGGCAGGAAAGCGGTCCAGTCAAAACTGAATCCGAACTTGAACGGTGTAGGAAAACTCACCAGCGGCAAGTCAGGCAACGGCTGCGGTACCAGTTTCCCACTGAACCACGCTGCGAGGCTCCCGAGCAGCAGGCCAATGACGATTGCCGATAGCCGCACCCACGGCGTGTTCGAGCGGTTGAGCAAAATGATCGTCAGCAACACGAATACGCCCAGCGCCAGATTGCCCGGCGCGCCGAAGTCCGGGGCATTGAAGCCACCGCCGAGATCGGTGATGCCGACCTTGATCAGGCTGACGCCGATCAGCGTGATGACAATCCCGGTCACCAGCGGCGTGACCACCCTGCGCAGTTGACCAATGAAACGGCTGAGCACGATCTGCACAATCGCGCCGAAAAAGCACACACCAAAGATCATCGCCAAAATGTCTTCCGGGCTACCGCCGCGCTGCTTGACCAGAAACCCGGCCGACAGCACCGCGCCGAGAAAGGCGAAACTGGTGCCTTGCAAGCAGATCATCCCCGCGCCGATCCCGAACGGCCGGCGAGCCTGAATAAACGTGCCGACCCCGGACACCATCAGCGCCATGCTGATCAGGTAAGGCAAATGCGCGGTCAGCCCAAGCGCCGAGCCGATCACCAGCGGTGGGGTGATGATGCCGACGAAACTGGCGAGCACGTGTTGCAGGGCGGCGAGGGTTGCGGCCAGCGGTTTCGGGCGGTCGTTGAGGCCGTAGATCAAGTCGCTGGACGGTTCGGAATCTGGCTGCATGGCGTTGGGCTTCTTGTTGAAGGATCGGGGTTGATCCTGCTTTGCAAAAAGCTGTCCACTTGCTCAGATTATTGCTTGGTTTTGTCTCTAAGGCCTAACGTGGCTGGGCGGCGGGCAATGTTTAACGCGTCGCCGCCAGACTCTCCAGAAAGCTTTCCAGCACCAAATGAGGGCGCCGGCCTTTGCGCGTGACCGATGCCAGACTCAAATCATAAAAACGTGTGTCGGCCTTGAGTGCGCGTAAACGCCCTTGCTGTACCCAAAGGCTGGCGTAATGATCCGGCAGATAACCAATGTAGCGCCCGGTCAGAATCAGAAACGCCATGCCCTCACGGTCGGAGGCACTGGCAGTGCAGTTGAGCGCCTGATAATGCGCCTGGATTTCCCCCGGCAAGCGAAACGTCGGGGCGATGGCGTCCTGACTATCAAGGCGTTCGTCATCGAGTTGTTTGTCATCGACATAAAACAGTGGATGACCGACCGCGCAATAAAGCAGTGAGCGTTCGCTGTACAGCGGTTGATATTCCAACCCGGAAAGCGCACTGGCCTGCGGCACCACGCCGACATGCAGGCGACCGTCCAGCACGCCTTGTTCAACTTCATTCGGCGCAATCATGCGGATCTGGATTTGCACATCCGGCCCGCGCTCCTTCAATTGGGCGAGGGCGTGGGTGATGCGCATGTGGGGCAGGGTGACCAGGTTATCGGTCAGGCCGATGATCAACTCACCACGCAAGTGTTGGTGCAGACCGTTGACCTCGGTGCGAAAACTTTCCAGCGCACTCAATAACTGCAGGGCTGACTGATAGACCTCGCGACCTTCTTCGGTCAGGGAGAATCCAGCGCGGCCACGCTGACACAAACGCAAACCGAGGCGTTGCTCCAGATCGCTCATCTGCTGGCTGATCGCCGAGCGCCCGATGCCGAGCACGGTTTCCGCCGCCGAGAAGCCGCCGGATTCCACCACGCTGCGAAAGATCCGCAGCAGGCGAATATCAAAGTCACTGACCTGGGCCAGCGGATCGGGGCGGCGGCTGCTCATGTTTAATCGCTCAAAGTTTAGTGATGGTCTAACTGAAGGTTAGAAGAGTTGGATTTCACCGACTTTATCCGCGTGGCAATTTAGCTGCAACAACGACTTTTATCTCCCTGAAGCTTAAGCCCTGCGAGGTTTTGCCCGATGAACATGCCCGAAAACGCTCCGTCGCCACTGGCCAGCCAACTGAAGCTGGACGCGCACTGGATGCCGTACACCGCCAACCGTAACTTTCAGCGCGATCCGCGTCTGATTGTTGGTGCAGAAGGCAGTTGGCTCATCGATGACAAAGGCCGCAAGGTGTACGACTCACTGTCGGGTCTGTGGACCTGCGGCGCCGGGCACACCCGCAAGGAAATTCAGGAAGCGGTCTCCAGACAATTGGGCACCCTCGATTATTCGCCGGGCTTCCAGTACGGCCACCCTTTGTCCTTTCAACTGGCCGAAAAAATCACTGACCTGACCCCGGGCAACCTGAACCATGTGTTCTTCACCGACTCCGGCTCCGAGTGCGCCGACACGGCGGTGAAAATGGTCCGTGCCTACTGGCGTCTGAAAGGTCAGGCGACCAAGACCAAAATGATCGGTCGTGCCCGTGGTTATCACGGCGTGAACATCGCCGGCACCAGCCTCGGCGGCGTCAACGGCAACCGCAAGCTGTTCGGTCAGTCGATGATGGACGTCGATCACCTGCCGCACACGTTGCTGGCGAGCAATGCGTTCTCCCGCGGCATGCCGGAGCAGGGCGGTATCGCTCTGGCCGACGAGTTGCTGAAGCTGATCGAACTGCACGACGCATCGAACATCGCCGCGGTGTTCGTTGAGCCGATGGCCGGTTCCGCCGGTGTATTGGTGCCGCCGCAGGGTTACCTGAAACGTCTGCGTGAAATCTGTGATCAGCACAACATCCTGCTGGTCTTCGACGAGGTGATCACCGGTTTCGGCCGCACCGGCTCGATGTTCGGTTCCGACAGCTTTGGCGTCACCCCGGACCTGATGTGCATCGCCAAACAAATCACCAACGGCGCGATCCCGATGGGTGCGGTGATTGCCAGCTCCGAGATCTACCAGACCTTCATGAACCAGGCGACCCCGGAATACGCCGTGGAATTCCCGCACGGCTACACCTACTCGGCGCACCCGGTGGCGTGCGCCGCTGGCCTGGCAGCACTGGATCTGCTGCAAAAGGAAAACCTGGTGCAGAGCGTCGCCGAAGTCGCTCCGCATTTCGAGAACGCGCTGCACGGGCTGAAAGGCTCGAAGAACGTCATCGACATCCGCAACTACGGTCTGGCCGGTGCGATTCAGATTGCCGGTCGTGATGGCGATGCCATCGTGCGTCCGTTCGAAGCGGGCATGGCATTGTGGAAAGCCGGGTTCTACGTGCGCTTCGGCGGCGACACCCTGCAGTTCGGCCCAACCTTCAACAGCAAGCCGCAAGACCTGGATCGTCTGTTCGACGCGGTCGGCGAAGTGCTGAACAAGCTCGACTGATTTTTCCTTCTATATATACCTACAAAACACAGGCACCCCGCTCGGGTGTCTGTGGACAAAAATTCAGGAGTTTTCGATGAGCGTTATCCCGCATTTGATCAATGGTGAACTGGTGACCGAGAACGGTCGAGCGGTTGATGTATTCAACCCGTCTACCGGCCAGGCAATCCACAAGCTGCCACTGGCCACCCGCGAAACCATCCAGAAAGCCATCGATGCCGCCAAGGCTGCGTTCCCGGCCTGGCGCAACACCCCACCGGCCAAGCGTGCGCAGGTGATGTTCCGCTTCAAGCAACTGCTGGAGCAGAACGAGGCGCGCATCTCGCAATTGATCAGCGAAGAACACGGCAAGACCCTGGAAGACGCTGCCGGCGAGCTGAAGCGCGGTATTGAGAACGTCGAGTTCGCCTGCGCCGCCCCGGAAATCCTCAAGGGCGAGTACAGCCGCAACGTCGGCCCGAACATCGACGCCTGGTCGGACTTCCAGCCACTGGGCATTGTTGCCGGTATCACGCCGTTCAACTTCCCGGCGATGGTGCCGCTGTGGATGTACCCGTTGGCGATCGTCTGCGGCAACTGCTTCATCCTCAAGCCGTCCGAGCGTGATCCAAGCTCCACGCTGCTGATCGCTCAGCTGCTGCTGGAAGCGGGTCTGCCAAAAGGCGTGATGAGCGTGGTACACGGTGACAAGACTGCGGTAGACGCGTTGATCGAAGCGCCGGAAGTCAAAGCGCTGAGCTTCGTCGGTTCGACGCCGATTGCGGAATACATCTACGCCGAAGGCACCAAGCGCGGCAAACGCGTTCAGGCACTGGGCGGCGCGAAGAATCATGCGGTCCTGATGCCGGATGCAGATCTGGACAACGCGGTCAGCGCACTGATGGGCGCGGCTTACGGTTCCTGCGGTGAGCGCTGCATGGCGATTTCGGTAGCCGTGTGTGTGGGCGACCAGGTTGCGGATGCGCTGGTGGCCAAACTGGTTCCACAGATCAAGGCGCTGAAAATCGGTGCGGGGACTTCCTGTGGTCTGGACATGGGGCCGCTGGTTACCGGTCAGGCTCGCGACAAGGTCAGCGGCTATGTGGATGACGGCGTGGCGGCGGGCGCGACTCTGGTGGTCGACGGTCGTGGTCTGAGCGTGGCGGGGCATGAGGAAGGCTTCTTCCTGGGTGGCTGCCTGTTCGACAACGTCACCCCTGAGATGCGCATCTATAAAGAAGAGATCTTCGGTCCGGTGCTGTGCGTTGTTCGCGTCAACAGCCTGGAAGAGGCTATGCAGCTGATCAACGATCACGAATACGGTAACGGCACCTGCATCTTCACCCGTGATGGTGAAGCGGCGCGTCTGTTCTGTGATGAGATCGAAGTCGGCATGGTTGGCGTCAACGTTCCTCTGCCGGTGCCGGTGGCTTACCACAGCTTTGGCGGCTGGAAGCGTTCGCTGTTCGGCGACCTGCATGCCTACGGCCCGGATGGTGTTCGCTTCTATACCCGTCGCAAGGCGATCACTCAGCGCTGGCCTCAGCGTGCGAGCCATGAGGCTTCGCAGTTCGCATTCCCTAGCTTATAAGCAGAGGGGCATGCAGAAGGCCGACCTTTTAAGGTCGGCCTTTGCGTTTTCGGGCTTTTTTGACTGATATGACAGAATTATGAAAATAGCGGTTGACGGCAGATTCCAGACGTCTATAATTCGCCCCACTTCCGGCGCAGTCGAAACGGAAAACTCCTTGAGATTCAATGAGTTAAGTAGGTTTCGAGAGTGGGTCGCTTCAGTTCATCGAAGCCTGGAAGGAGTTGAAAGAGCGGTGATGTTTGGCTCTTTTAACGGTTCGATCTTCTCGGTCGAAAGCGGAGAAAAAGAGGTGTTGACAACAGCGAGTAACGCTGTAGAATTCGCCTCCCGCTAACGAGAGATCGGAAGCGCAAGTGGTTGAAGTTGTTGAAGAATTCTTCGAAAACTTCTGAAAATAATCACTTGACAGCAAATGAGGCTGCTGTAGAATGCGCGCCTCGGTTGAGATGAAAGATCTTAACCAACCGCTCTTTAACAACTGAATCAAGCAATTCGTGTGGGTGCTTGTGGAGTCAGACTGATAGTCAACAAGATTATCAGCATCACAAGTTACTCCGCGAGAAATCAAAGATGTAACCAACGATTGCTGAGCCAAGTTTAGGGTTTCTTAAAAACCCAAAGATGTTTGAACTGAAGAGTTTGATCATGGCTCAGATTGAACGCTGGCGGCAGGCCTAACACATGCAAGTCGAGCGGATGACAGGAGCTTGCTCCTGAATTCAGCGGCGGACGGGTGAGTAATGCCTAGGAATCTGCCTGGTAGTGGGGGACAACGTTTCGAAAGGAACGCTAATACCGCATACGTCCTACGGGAGAAAGCAGGGGACCTTCGGGCCTTGCGCTATCAGATGAGCCTAGGTCGGATTAGCTAGTTGGTGAGGTAATGGCTCACCAAGGCGACGATCCGTAACTGGTCTGAGAGGATGATCAGTCACACTGGAACTGAGACACGGTCCAGACTCCTACGGGAGGCAGCAGTGGGGAATATTGGACAATGGGCGAAAGCCTGATCCAGCCATGCCGCGTGTGTGAAGAAGGTCTTCGGATTGTAAAGCACTTTAAGTTGGGAGGAAGGGCATTAACCTAATACGTTAGTGTTTTGACGTTACCGACAGAATAAGCACCGGCTAACTCTGTGCCAGCAGCCGCGGTAATACAGAGGGTGCAAGCGTTAATCGGAATTACTGGGCGTAAAGCGCGCGTAGGTGGTTTGTTAAGTTGGATGTGAAATCCCCGGGCTCAACCTGGGAACTGCATTCAAAACTGACAAGCTAGAGTATGGTAGAGGGTGGTGGAATTTCCTGTGTAGCGGTGAAATGCGTAGATATAGGAAGGAACACCAGTGGCGAAGGCGACCACCTGGACTGATACTGACACTGAGGTGCGAAAGCGTGGGGAGCAAACAGGATTAGATACCCTGGTAGTCCACGCCGTAAACGATGTCAACTAGCCGTTGGGAGCCTTGAGCTCTTAGTGGCGCAGCTAACGCATTAAGTTGACCGCCTGGGGAGTACGGCCGCAAGGTTAAAACTCAAATGAATTGACGGGGGCCCGCACAAGCGGTGGAGCATGTGGTTTAATTCGAAGCAACGCGAAGAACCTTACCAGGCCTTGACATCCAATGAACTTTCCAGAGATGGATTGGTGCCTTCGGGAACATTGAGACAGGTGCTGCATGGCTGTCGTCAGCTCGTGTCGTGAGATGTTGGGTTAAGTCCCGTAACGAGCGCAACCCTTGTCCTTAGTTACCAGCACGTAATGGTGGGCACTCTAAGGAGACTGCCGGTGACAAACCGGAGGAAGGTGGGGATGACGTCAAGTCATCATGGCCCTTACGGCCTGGGCTACACACGTGCTACAATGGTCGGTACAAAGGGTTGCCAAGCCGCGAGGTGGAGCTAATCCCATAAAACCGATCGTAGTCCGGATCGCAGTCTGCAACTCGACTGCGTGAAGTCGGAATCGCTAGTAATCGTGAATCAGAATGTCACGGTGAATACGTTCCCGGGCCTTGTACACACCGCCCGTCACACCATGGGAGTGGGTTGCACCAGAAGTAGCTAGTCTAACCTTCGGGAGGACGGTTACCACGGTGTGATTCATGACTGGGGTGAAGTCGTAACAAGGTAGCCGTAGGGGAACCTGCGGCTGGATCACCTCCTTAATCGACGACATCAGCTGCTCCATGAGCTCCCACACGAATTGCTTGATTCATTGAAGAAGACGATAGAAGCAGCTTTAAGCTCCAAGCTGATAGCTCTGAGCTAACAGTTACAAGCTCGAAATTGGGTCTGTAGCTCAGTTGGTTAGAGCGCACCCCTGATAAGGGTGAGGTCGGCAGTTCGAATCTGCCCAGACCCACCAATTTTGTTATGGGGCCATAGCTCAGCTGGGAGAGCGCCTGCCTTGCACGCAGGAGGTCAGCGGTTCGATCCCGCTTGGCTCCACCATAAACTGCTTCGTAAGTTTGAGAGTTTAGAAATGAATATTCGCGCTGAATATTGATTTCTAGTCTTTTGATTAGATCGTTCTTTAAAAATTTGGGTATGTGATAGAAAGATAGACTGAACGTTACTTTCACTGGTAACGGATCAGGCTAAGGTAAAATTTGTGAGTTACTCTGAATTGAGTATTATCGAATTTTCGGCGAATGTCGTCTTCACAGTATAACCAGATTGCTTGGGGTTATATGGTCAAGTGAAGAAGCGCATACGGTGGATGCCTTGGCAGTCAGAGGCGATGAAAGACGTGGTAGCCTGCGAAAAGCTTCGGGGAGTCGGCAAACAGACTTTGATCCGGAGATGTCTGAATGGGGGAACCCAGCCATCATAAGATGGTTATCTTGTACTGAATACATAGGTGCAAGAGGCGAACCAGGGGAACTGAAACATCTAAGTACCCTGAGGAAAAGAAATCAACCGAGATTCCCTTAGTAGTGGCGAGCGAACGGGGACTAGCCCTTAAGTGGCTTTGAGATTAGCGGAACGCTCTGGAAAGTGCGGCCATAGTGGGTGATAGCCCTGTACGCGAAAATCTCTTAGTCATGAAATCGAGTAGGACGGAGCACGAGAAACTTTGTCTGAATATGGGGGGACCATCCTCCAAGGCTAAATACTACTGACTGACCGATAGTGAACTAGTACCGTGAGGGAAAGGCGAAAAGAACCCCGGAGAGGGGAGTGAAATAGATCCTGAAACCGTATGCGTACAAGCAGTGGGAGCAGACTTTGTTCTGTGACTGCGTACCTTTTGTATAATGGGTCAGCGACTTATTTTCAGTGGCGAGCTTAACCGAATAGGGGAGGCGTAGCGAAAGCGAGTCTTAATAGGGCGTCTAGTCGCTGGGAATAGACCCGAAACCGGGCGATCTATCCATGGGCAGGTTGAAGGTTGGGTAACACTAACTGGAGGACCGAACCGACTACCGTTGAAAAGTTAGCGGATGACCTGTGGATCGGAGTGAAAGGCTAATCAAGCTCGGAGATAGCTGGTTCTCCTCGAAAGCTATTTAGGTAGCGCCTCATGTATCACTGTAGGGGGTAGAGCACTGTTTCGGCTAGGGGGTCATCCCGACTTACCAAACCGATGCAAACTCCGAATACCTACAAGTGCCGAGCATGGGAGACACACGGCGGGTGCTAACGTCCGTCGTGAAAAGGGAAACAACCCAGACCGTCAGCTAAGGTCCCAAAGTTATGGTTAAGTGGGAAACGATGTGGGAAGGCTTAGACAGCTAGGAGGTTGGCTTAGAAGCAGCCACCCTTTAAAGAAAGCGTAATAGCTCACTAGTCGAGTCGGCCTGCGCGGAAGATGTAACGGGGCTCAAACCATACACCGAAGCTACGGGTATCATCTTAGGATGATGCGGTAGAGGAGCGTTCTGTAAGCCTGTGAAGGTGAGTTGAGAAGCTTGCTGGAGGTATCAGAAGTGCGAATGCTGACATGAGTAACGACAATGGGTGTGAAAAACACCCACGCCGAAAGACCAAGGTTTCCTGCGCAACGTTAATCGACGCAGGGTTAGTCGGTCCCTAAGGCGAGGCTGAAAAGCGTAGTCGATGGAAAACAGGTTAATATTCCTGTACTTCTGGTTATTGCGATGGAGGGACGGAGAAGGCTAGGCCAGCTTGGCGTTGGTTGTCCAAGTTTAAGGTGGTAGGCTGGAATCTTAGGTAAATCCGGGATTCTAAGGCCGAGAGCTGATGACGAGTTATCTTTTAGATGACGAAGTGGTTGATGCCATGCTTCCAAGAAAAGCTTCTAAGCTTCAGGTAACCAGGAACCGTACCCCAAACCGACACAGGTGGTTGGGTAGAGAATACCAAGGCGCTTGAGAGAACTCGGGTGAAGGAACTAGGCAAAATGGCACCGTAACTTCGGGAGAAGGTGCGCCGGTGAGGGTGAAGGACTTGCTCCGTAAGCTCATGCCGGTCGAAGATACCAGGCCGCTGCGACTGTTTATTAAAAACACAGCACTCTGCAAACACGAAAGTGGACGTATAGGGTGTGACGCCTGCCCGGTGCCGGAAGGTTAATTGATGGGGTTAGCTAACGCGAAGCTCTTGATCGAAGCCCCGGTAAACGGCGGCCGTAACTATAACGGTCCTAAGGTAGCGAAATTCCTTGTCGGGTAAGTTCCGACCTGCACGAATGGCGTAACGATGGCGGCGCTGTCTCCACCCGAGACTCAGTGAAATTGAAATCGCTGTGAAGATGCAGTGTATCCGCGGCTAGACGGAAAGACCCCGTGAACCTTTACTATAGCTTTGCACTGGACTTTGAATTTGCTTGTGTAGGATAGGTGGGAGGCTTTGAAGCGTGGACGCCAGTTCGCGTGGAGCCAACCTTGAAATACCACCCTGGCAACTTTGAGGTTCTAACTCAGGTCCGTTATCCGGATCGAGGACAGTGTATGGTGGGTAGTTTGACTGGGGCGGTCTCCTCCTAAAGAGTAACGGAGGAGTACGAAGGTGCGCTCAGACCGGTCGGAAATCGGTCGTAGAGTATAAAGGCAAAAGCGCGCTTGACTGCGAGACAGACACGTCGAGCAGGTACGAAAGTAGGTCTTAGTGATCCGGTGGTTCTGTATGGAAGGGCCATCGCTCAACGGATAAAAGGTACTCCGGGGATAACAGGCTGATACCGCCCAAGAGTTCATATCGACGGCGGTGTTTGGCACCTCGATGTCGGCTCATCACATCCTGGGGCTGAAGCCGGTCCCAAGGGTATGGCTGTTCGCCATTTAAAGTGGTACGCGAGCTGGGTTTAGAACGTCGTGAGACAGTTCGGTCCCTATCTGCCGTGGACGTTTGAGATTTGAGAGGGGCTGCTCCTAGTACGAGAGGACCGGAGTGGACGAACCTCTGGTGTTCCGGTTGTCACGCCAGTGGCATTGCCGGGTAGCTATGTTCGGGAAAGATAACCGCTGAAAGCATCTAAGCGGGAAACTTGCCTCAAGATGAGATCTCACTGGAACCTTGAGTTCCCTGAAGGGCCGTCGAAGACTACGACGTTGATAGGTTGGGTGTGTAAGCGCTGTGAGGCGTTGAGCTAACCAATACTAATTGCCCGTGAGGCTTGACCATATAACACCCAAGCAATTTGACTACTCGAAAGAGCATCAGATTGCGGTGTGTGAAGACGAAACGAACCGAAAGTTCGATGTTCACAAAACACCGAAAGCTGTCACATACCCAATTTGCTGAAGCGAGGCCATCTGGCCACGACTCGGTACCCGAATTTCTTGACGACCATAGAGCGTTGGAACCACCTGATCCCATCCCGAACTCAGCAGTGAAACGATGCATCGCCGATGGTAGTGTGGGGTTTCCCCATGTGAGAGTAGGTCATCGTCAAGATTAAATTCCGAAACCCCAATTGCGAAAGCAGTTGGGGTTTTGTTTTGCCCGCAGGAAAGTTCTTACAGCATTCACGGACCTCGTCCGGCTGTCATAGCCTGTCGACAATGCTAAGGTTCTGACCTGGTTTTCGTACTTTTCCAAGGAAGTCTTTATGCCGGACGCCCAGTCCCTCAACGCTGCATTCATGGTGGTTCAGAGCAATAGCCTGGACGAACTGCGCAGCTTGGTGGTCAGCATCATGCGGCGCTATCCGCTGGCTCCCCTGGAGAACGAAATTGCGTTGGTGCAGAGTAACGGCATCGCCCAATGGCTAAAGCTGGCCCTGGCTGAAGATCCAGAAGAAGACGACCTCGGTGGTTGCGGCATCGCCGCAGCGATTGATGTGCAACTGCCCGGTAGCTTTATGTGGCAGCTCTATCGCATGGTTTTGGGGCGAGAAGAAATTCCGGCCAAATCCCTGCTCGATAAAGCGCCACTAACCTGGCGCCTCATGCGTTTGCTACCCCAGGTCATCGACCGTGCGCATTTCGAGCCGCTGCAACGCTTCCTTACCCACGACACTGACTTGCGCAAGCGCTATCAATTGTCTGAGCGTCTAGCGGATCTTTTCGACCAATATCAGGTGTATCGGGCTGACTGGCTTGAGGATTGGGCCGAAGGGCGGCATCAATTACGAAATGTCAGAGGCGAGGTAAAACCTTTGCCCGCTACCAGCTGCTGGCAAGCCGAATTGTGGCGTGCACTACTGAATGACGTGGGGGAACAAGGCATGGCGCAGAGTCGCGCCGGCGTTCACCAGCGATTCATCGAGCGGATCAACAACCTTGCGATAGCTCCTGCAGGACTGCCATCGCGAGTGATTGTTTTCGGGATTTCGTCGTTACCGGCCCAGGTCCTTGAAGCGCTGGCCGGACTCGCGCGTTTCAGCCAGGTTCTGTTGTGTGTACATAACCCTTGCCGTCACCACTGGGCCGATATCGTCGCCGACAAGGATTTGCTGCGTCACCAATACAAGCGACAGTCCCGCAAGAGCGGAATGCCCGTCGTGCTGGATCCCGAAACACTGCACCAGCATGCCCATCCATTATTGGCAGCATGGGGTAAGCAAGGTCGTGACTACATCAACCTGCTCGACAGTTACGACGATCCCAACAGCTACCGCGCCGTATTTCGCGACGGTCGCATTGACCTGTTTAGCGAATCTGAGCCACACAATCTGCTCAATCAACTTCAGGACGATATCCTGGAGCTGCGTCCACTCAACGAGACCCGCGAGCACTGGCCTGCTGTTGATCTGAATGAAGACGATTCGATCCGTTTTCACATTGCCCACAGCGCTCAGCGCGAAGTGGAAATCCTGCATGACCAGCTACTGGCGCGCTTCAGTGCCAATCCGAATCTGCGCCCTCGCGATGTGATCGTAATGGTGCCGGATGTCGACAGTTATGCACCGCATATACGCGCGGTGTTTGGTCAACTCGACAGGTATGACCCACGCTTCATTCCCTTCACATTGGCGGATCAGGGGCAGCGTGGCCGCGACCCATTACTGATCGCGGTCGAGCACCTGCTCAAGCTGCCGGACAGTCGTTTCCCCGTCAGCGAAATCCTCGACCTGCTCGACGTTCCGGCATTGCGTGCCCGGTTCGGCGTAGAAGAGCGGGACCTGCCAACACTGCATCGCTGGATCGAAGGGGCGGGCGTCCGCTGGGGGATGAACGCCGAGCAGCGTGCCGGGCTCGGGCTGCCGGACGAACTTGAACAGAACAGCTGGCATTTTGGCCTGCGCCGAATGCTCTTGGGTTACGCCGTCGGTACCGCCAATGCCTGCTCAGGGATTGAACCGTATGATGAAATCGGCGGACTGGATGCCGCATTGATCGGGCCGTTGGTAGCGTTGCTCGATGCTCTGGAACTCGCCCATCAGCAGCTCACACAAGCGGCTCAACCCAAAGAGTGGGGGCAGAGACTCCAAGCGCTGATGCAGCTGTTCTTCAAAGCCAGTAATGAACATGACGACTACTTGCTTACCCAACTGGAAGAGCTTCGTGAAACCTGGCTGGAGACCTGTGAGACGGTAGGTCTGGTAGATGAGCTGCCGCTGACTGTCGTCCGTGAAGCCTGGCTCGCCGGACTGGATCAGGGGCGTTTGTCTCAGCGCTTCCTGGCCGGTGCGGTGAACTTTTGTACGTTGATGCCGATGCGCGCCATTCCCTTTAAGCTGGTTTGTTTGTTGGGGATGAACGACGGCGATTACCCCCGTGCGCAACCCCCGCTGGATTTCGATCTGATGGGCAGCGACTACCGCCCTGGAGACCGCTCGCGGCGTGAAGATGACCGCTATCTGTTGCTCGAGGCGCTCCTGTCGGCACGTGATCAGCTCTATATCAGTTGGGTCGGCCGCAGCATTCGCGACAACAGTGAGCGACCGGCATCGGTGCTGATTGGCCAGTTGCGTGATCACCTCGCCAGCGGCTGGCGATTGATCGACGAAAGCCAAGATCTGTTAGGCGCCATGACCCAAGAGCATCCGCTGCAGCCGTTCAGTGCGCGTTATTTCCATGAGGGCGATCAACTGTTCAGCTATGCCAGTGAGTGGCAGGTGTTGCATCAACAGCATGCGCCCCAGGTCCACGCAGAATTACTTACGCCCTATGTTCAGGAAGAACCTCTGAGCCTGGCCCTGCTACAGGATTTCCTGCGTAACCCGACACGACATTTTTTTACCCAGCGACTCAAGGTGTATTTCGAAGCCGCCGAAGCTCCGCTGGCTGATGAAGAACCTTTCGTGCTGGACGCATTGCAGCGCTATACGCTCAGCGACAGCCTGCTCGAAGCCGCTCTCAGACAGCCGGACAATATCGATCAGGCACTCGAGGCTCAGGCACGAAGGCTGCAAAACAGCGGATTGTTGCCCATGGCCGGTTTTGGCGAATGCCTGCAGCGGGAGCTGATCGAACCGCTCCCCGACCTGTTGCAACGTTATCAACAGCTACTGATGTTGTGGCCGACACCGATGACCAGCGCCATCCCGGTCAATCTCGATTTTCAGGGTTTGCGGCTTGAAGGCTGGCTCGCAGGCCTGCATCAGCGCGCTGATGGTGGCCTGTTAGCAGTCACGACCATTCCCAACAGCATTGGCTCGATCAAAAGTCGTAAGTGGCATCGGCTGACCAAACCGTGGGTCAATCATCTTGCCGCTTGCGCCAGCGGACTTTCACTGACCACGGCATTGGTCGCCAGTGACGACACGTTGCTGCTGGAGCCGATGGAGCCAGCCCGCGCGTTTAGCCTCCTTGGCGATTTACTCCTCGCCTGGCAGGCCGGCATGCGCCAACCATTGCCGGTTGCGGTAAAGACCGCATTCGCCTGGCTGTCGCAGACCGATCCAGTCAAAGCTGACGCTGCGGCCCGTAAAGTCTACGAGGGTGACGGGCAGACCAGCGAGGGTGAGCGCCGTGAAAGCCCTGCGTTGTCCCGACAATTTGCCGACTTCGACGCATTACTCGCGGATGAGACGTTTTCCGGTTGGTGCGACACCCTGTACCGCCCCCTGCATGAAGCCCCTTGGCGTTCATTGTCCAGCGAAGGCCCCCGCTCATGAGCACGAAGACACCGCTGGCCCTGGCATTTCCGCTGCGTGGCAGCCAGTTAATCGAAGCGAGTGCCGGTACCGGCAAAACCTTCACCATTTCTGCGCTCTATCTGCGGCTCATTCTCGGGCACGGCGGTGAGTTGAGCGGGTTTGCCCGCGAGTTGTTGCCTCCGCAGATCCTCGTGGTGACGTTCACCGACGCGGCGACCAAAGAGCTGCGCGAGCGAATTCGTACGCGGCTGGCCGAGGCGGCGAGGTTTTTTCGCGACGAGACCCCGGCCCCTGACGGATTGATCGCTGACCTGCGCGATCAGTTCGATCCTCAGCAATGGCCCGGCTGTGCCAATCGCCTCGATATCGCTGCGCAATGGATGGATGAAGCCGCCGTCTCGACCATCCACAGCTGGTGTCAGCGCATGCTGCGCGAGCATGCGTTCGACAGCGGCAGCCTGTTCACTCAATCCCTGGAAACCGATCACAGCGATTTGCTCGGTGAAGTGCTGCGCGATTACTGGCGGCTGTTCTGTTACCCGATGCAGGGGGATGCGCTGAATTGGGTTCGTAGCAACTGGGGTGGACCTGCAGCGTTGCTACCCCGAGTACGCGGACTGTTCGCCAGCGAGCGCGACAGCGACGAAGGCAAGGCACCCGCTGAGCTTATCGAGGAGTGTTTGCAGGAGCGCCGCTCGGCATTGATCGAGTTGAAGATGCCTTGGCGTCAATGGGCGGACGAGTTGCTCGCCATCTGCCATCAAGGCGTTGCCAGCAAGACTGTGGATGGTCGCAAGATGCAGGCGCGTTACTTTGAGCCCTGGTTCGAGAAGCTCAAGGCTTGGGCCGAAGACGAGTCTTTGGAGCAACTGGACATCGGCACGGGCTTCACCCGCCTGACCCCCGACGGCATGGCCGAAGCGTGGAAGGGGCCTGCCCCAAGTCACCCGGGTCTCGATGCTATGTCCGGGCTCAAATCGAGTCTTGATGCACTGCCAACGCCTGATGCCGCTGTCCTGCAACACGCCGCCAATTGGGTGGGCACACGCTTTGAAGAAGAGAAGCGCCGTCGTGCCGAGATGGGTTTTGACGACATGCTGCTACGCCTGGATGCCGCGCTGCAATCCGACGGCGGCGAGCGTCTGGCAACGTTGATCCGTGAGCAATTCCCGGTCGCGCTGATTGACGAGTTCCAGGACACCGACCCGGTGCAATACCGCATCTTCGAAAGCATCTATCGCATCGAAGACAACAACCCCGATACCGGTTTGTTTCTGATCGGCGATCCCAAGCAAGCGATTTACGCTTTTCGCGGTGCGGACATCTACACCTATTTACGTGCCCGTCAGGCCACCACCGGCCGACTGCATACGCTGGGCACCAATTTCCGCTCCAGTCACGGCATGGTCAAAGCGGTCAACCATGTATTCGAACGCGCCGAGTCCCGAGAGCTGGGACGCGGCGCGTTTTTGTTCCGGGAGAAAAACGGCGAGAACCCCGTGCCGTTTCAGCCGGTGGAATCGCAAGGTCGTAAAGAGAAACTGCAGATTGCCGGACAAGACATTGGCGCATTGAATGTCTGGCAATTGTCCACAGACCAACCGCTGTCGGGAGCGGTTTATCGGCAACAGTTGGCGGCCGCCTGTGCTAGCCAAATAACGGCATTGCTCAATGGCGGGCAATCCGGCAGTGCGGGGTTTGTTCAGGACGGTGAAGATTTCAGAGGGCTGCGGCCTTCGGACATCGCGATCCTCGTCCGCGACGGTAAAGAGGCTCAAGCGGTTCGCGGCGAGCTTGCCGCCCGCGGTGTGCGCAGCGTTTATCTGTCGGACAAGGATTCGGTGTTTGCGGCCCAAGAGGCCCACGACCTGCTGTCCTGGCTCAAAGCCTGCGCCGAGCCGGATGTCGAACGTTCGCTGAAAGCTGCGCTGGCCTGTATCACTCTGAACTTGCCACTGGCTGAACTGGAGCGGCTGAATCAGGACGAATTGGTTTGGGAAGCTCGAGTCATGCAGTTTCGTGGCTATCGCGAACTCTGGCGCAAGCAAGGCGTGCTGCCGATGTTGCGTCGCCTGCTTCACGACTTCCATTTGCCACAGACCTTGATGACACGCAGCGATGGCGAGCGGGTGCTGACCAACCTTCTTCACCTGTCCGAACTGATGCAGCAGGCCGCCGCAGAGCTGGACGGTGAGCAAGCGCTGATCCGCCATCTGGCCGAGCTTCTGGCATTGTCGGGTCAGGCGGGTGAAGAGCAGATCCTGCGCCTGGAAAGTGACGAGCAACTGGTCAAGGTCGTGACCATCCACAAGTCCAAAGGCCTTGAGTATCCGCTGGTGTTCCTGCCGTTCATCTGCTCGGCGAAACCCGTAGACGGTAGTCGATTGCCGCTGCATTACCACGACGCTACGGGCAAGGCTCAGGTGAGTCTCAAGCCGACCGTCGAGTTGATTGCGCAAGCGGACGAAGAGCGTCTCGCCGAAGATCTGCGTTTGCTCTATGTCGCCCTGACTCGTGCGCAACATGCCTGCTGGTTAGGCGTGACGGATCTCAAACGGGGCAATAACAACAGCTCGGTGCTGCACCTTTCTGCGCTGGGCTATCTGCTGGGTGGCGGTGCCTCTCTGGGTGAATCCAGTGGACTCAACCGATGGTTGCAAGACCTGCAGCAAGACTGCCCGGCTATCGACATCGGCGAAATGCCGCAACCTACCGACGAGCATTACCAACCTCCGCGCAATGAAGCCGTCCTCAGTGCCACGTTGCTGCCCAAGCGCAAGGCCAGTGAGAACTGGTGGATCGCGTCGTATAGCGCGCTGCGTATCAGTGATGTGCTGAGTGTCGGCAGCGATGAAGCACCGGACAGCCCGCAAGCGCAAAAGCTTTTCGATGACGAACGCCTCGACCCGGATGCGCCGCGAGAAATCATAACCGGCGGCGCCGATATCCATCGCTTCCCCCGTGGTCCCAATCCGGGAACGTTTCTTCACGGTTTGCTGGAGTGGGCGGGTGATGACGGTTTCGCCGTCTCCCGCGAGGCGCTGGAGGACGCGATTGGCCGGCGCTGCAACCTGCGTGGCTGGGAAGGCTGGATCACCACCCTCAGTGACTGGTTGCAACACCTGCTCAAGTCGCCACTGCCAATCGCTGATGGGCGGCCACCGGTGATTCTCGAACAGCTGACACAGTACCGTGTCGAGATGGAGTTCTGGTTCGCCAGCCATAAAGTCGACGTGCTGAAACTCGACGAACTGGTACGCCAGTTCACCCACAATGGTGTGGCCCGGGTTGGTGCAGAGCCAGTGCAACTCAACGGCATGTTCAAAGGCTTCATCGACCTGACCTTTGAACACGATGGCCGCTATTACGTGGCCGACTACAAGTCCAACTGGCTGGGTGTGGACGATCTGGCCTACACCGAGCACGCCATGGAACAATCGATTCTGGACAACCGCTACGACCTGCAATACGTGTTGTATCTGTTGGCGTTGCATCGTCAGCTCAAGGCCCGTTTGCCCGACTACGATTACGACCGGCATGTTGGCGGGGCGCTGTACCTGTTCTTGCGCGGCACTCGCTCAGACAGCCGCGGTGTGTACTTTGCCCGACCGCCTCGTGAGTTGATCGAGCGTCTCGACCGGATGTTCCAGGGCAAACCCGAACCCAAGGCCGAACCCGCATGGGAACAGGGAGTCCTGCTATGAGCCGCACGTTTGCCGATCTGTTGCCGACACCGCTGGCAGCCGACAGTCTGTCGAGACTTTCGCCCCTGACAAGCGCCGATGACTTGCTGCTGTTGCTCACCCGTTGGGTCGAGCGTGGCTGGTTGCGTGCGCTGGACAAGGCATTCGTCGCATTTCTTCACGAGCTTGAGCCCGATACCGATCCGTTGGTGCTGCTCGCTGCAGCGCTGACCAGTCATCAACTCGGCCACGGTCATGTTTGTCTGGATTTGTTCGAAACCCTTAAAGCGCCTGACTTTGCGTTGTCGCTGCCACCCGAAGGCGACGTGCAAGGTGGCGTGTTGTTGCTGCCTTCACAATTGCTTGAAGCGCTCGATGGCGCGCATTGGTGCAAGGCGTTGGCGGGCAGTGGCCTGGTCGCGCTGGCAGCCGATACCCGCGAAGCCGCGCAGAATCGCCCACTGGTGCTGTCCGGAAAACGTTTATACCTGCGGCGCTACTGGGCCTACGAACGCCGCATCGATACGGCGTTGCGCCAGCGTCTCGCCCAGGGCGAGGCGACGCCGGATGACCTGCCGCAACGGCTCAATGAGCTGTTCGGTTCGGCCAAAACCGATGAGGTGATCGACTGGCAGAAACTCGCCTGTGCCCTCGCTACCCGCGGTGCATTCAGTATCGTCACCGGTGGCCCGGGCACCGGCAAAACCACCACAGTGGTGCGCTTGCTTGCGTTGCTGCAAGCGCCAGCGGTGGAGGCTGGTCATCCGCTGCGAATTCGCTTGGCTGCACCGACAGGCAAAGCGGCTGCGCGATTGACCGAATCCATCAGCCAACAAGTGCAATCGCTGAAAGTCGCCGAAGACGTACGCGCAAAAATCCCCTGCGACGTGACCACTGTGCACCGCTTGCTGGGCAGTCGTCCCGGTACGCGACACTTCCGCCACCATGCCGGCAACCGTTTACCGCTGGATGTGCTGGTGGTCGATGAAGCGTCGATGATCGACCTGGAAATGATGGCCAACCTGCTCGACGCCCTGCCAGCCCATGCACGTCTGGTGCTGCTGGGTGACAAGGATCAGTTGGCCTCGGTAGAGGCCGGCGCCGTGTTGGGGGATTTGTGCCGTGACGCCGAAAGCGGTTGGTACAGCCCGCAGACTCGGCAATGGCTGGAGTCAGTCAGCGGTGAATCGTTGCAGGCCAGCGGCTTGCATGAGGACCTCGACGGCTCCCATCCGCTGGCGCAACAAGTGGTGATGCTGCGTCACTCCCGGCGCTTTGGCGAAGGGAGCGGTATTGGCCAGCTAGCACGCCGGGTCAATCAACAGTTGCCGGATGAGGCGCGTCAGTTGCTGGTGGCGGGGCAGTATGAGGATGTGTATTCGTTGCCGCTCAAGGGCGAGCACGATCTGCACCTCGAGCGACTCTTGCTTGAGGGGCATGGCGACGGACCACAAGGCTATCGGCATTACCTGAAAGTGCTGCGTGATCAGCGCCCACCGCTGGACAGGCCGCTCGAACATCCTGACTGGATCAACTGGGCCCGCGAGGTCTTGCAGGCATTCGACACCTTCCAGCTGTTGTGTGCGGTGCGCAAGGGGCCGTGGGGTGTGGAAGGTTTGAACCAGCGCATCACCGCTGCATTGCTCAAGGCGCGACTGATCGATAACGACCAGCAATGGTACGAAGGTCGGCCAGTGCTGATGACCCGCAATGACTACGGTCTGGGCCTGATGAACGGTGACATTGGCATTGCCCTCAAGCTGCCCGAGCGCGAAGGTCCTGCCGCCGGTAAACCGGTGTTGCGCGTGGCTTTTCCGCGCAACGACGGCCAGGGTGGCGTGCGCTTTGTGTTGCCGAGTCGTTTAAATGATGTCGAAACCGTCTACGCGATGACCGTACACAAGTCTCAAGGGTCGGAGTTCGCCCACACCGCATTGATCCTGCCGGACGCCTTGAACCCCGTGCTGACCAAGGAGCTGATCTATACCGGCATCACCCGGGCCAAGCATTGGTTCACCTTGATCGAACCGCGTGCCGGAGTTTTTGAAGAGGCCGTGCAGCGCAAGGTAAAACGCTTGAGCGGGTTGATGCTGGAACTGGAGGAGGGCACCGAGCCCCGGGGATGAAGGTTTCGTTGAATGAGGCTGACTATTGACCATCCGGTCAGGAGTCCGCGCCTCGCTGGTGATTCAGCGCTGTGCTATCGTTGCGGCATCATTCCGTTACGATCCAAGAGAATCCCTGCATGAAGGTGGCTGTCTGGGCGACAGAGCGCGTATTTCGCTGCAAGCACGCAGTGCTTGTCGGTCTGCTCTGTTTGCTGGCGGGCGCTGCCGTCGCGCAACCGCAAACGCCGCCCGGCATGGCCGAACAGCGGGCGCAGGCGGTCACCCAGGTTGTGCTGGGTATTCTCAGCTACGCACGCTGGCCGGTAGAGCCTGCGCAACTGCGCCTGTGCATCGTCGGCCCCACTGAATACACCGATGATCTGGTCAAGGGCACTACTCAGGCCACCGGCAGGCCAGTTGTCGTGCATCGTCTGCTGGCCGACAACCCGGCCATCGTCACCGAATGCGATGCGGTGTATATCGGCAAACTCACCGCAGATGAACGCAGTCGGCTGTTCGCTTCGCTGACAGGGCACCCGGTGCTGAGCATCAGCGAGGGCGACGATCAGTGCACGGTCGGCAGTCTGTTCTGTCTGCGCGTCGGCGATGAGCAGGTGTCCTTCGAAGTCAATCTCGACTCTGTTGCCCGCAGTGGCGTGCGCATTCATCCAAGCGTGCTGCAGTTGTCACGCCGCAAATCGGCGGCACAATGAGACTGTTCAGGTCCAATACGCGCCCAACGTTAGGCTCGGTTCTCGGCCGTGGGCACCTGACGGTCGCATTGGTGGCAGTGGCGATGGCCAGTGTTTCCCTGACCCTGCTGGGCGTTCTGGCGTTGCGGGTGTATGCCGATCACAACCTGCATTTGATCGCCCGGTCGATCAGCTACACCGTGGAAGCGGCGGTCGTGTTCAACGACAAGGCTGCCGCCACTGAGTCGCTGGCAATGATCGCATCGGCCGAAGAAGTGGCAGACGCTCAGGTGCTGGATGCCCGAGGTCAACTGCTCGCGCGATGGCAGCGACCGGAAACCGGTTTGATCTCTGAGTTGGAAATGCAACTCGCCCGGGCGATTCTGGAAAAGCCGATCGACTTGCCGATCACCCATCAGAATCGCGAGATCGGACGTGTTCTGCTCACCGGTCACGGCGGCAGTCTGATGCGGTTTCTGCTCAGCGGTCTGGCGGGGATCATTCTCTGTACCGCCATCAGCGCCTGGGTGGCGATTTATCTGGCGCGGCGACAATTGCGCGAGATCATCGGCCCGTTGCGCAGCCTGGCGACCGTGGCCCACGCCGCCCGTAGCGAACGAGCGCTGGATCGACGCGTGCCGCCAGCGCAGATCGCCGAACTCGACAACCTCGGCAACGACTTCAACGCCTTGCTCGACGAACTGGAATCGTGGCAAACCCATCTGAAAAGCGAAAACGAGACCCTGGCCCACCAGGCCAGTCACGACAGTCTTACCGGGTTGCCGAACCGCGCCTATTTCGAGGGCCGCTTGATTCGGGCACTGCGCAATGCCGGCAAACTCAAGGAGCGTGTGGCTGTACTGTTTTTGGACAGCGACCGTTTCAAAGGCATCAACGATAACTTTGGCCATGCGGCCGGTGACGCGGTACTGGTGGCGGTTGCCAATCGGGTGCGCGCGCAATTGCGTGAAGAAGATTTGGTCGCGCGACTGGGCGGGGACGAATTCGCCGTACTGCTCGCGCCTCTGCACAAGGTCGAAGACGCCGAACGCATCGCTGACAAGATTCTCGCGAGCATGGACATGCCGATCGCCCTGCCGGGTGATGCCAGTGTTGTGACGTCGCTCAGTATCGGCATCGCGGTTTACCCCGATCATGGCGTCACCCCCGGTGCGCTGCTCAACGCTGCCGACGCGGCGATGTATCAAGCCAAGCGCCTGTCGCGTGGCGCTCAATCCACGGCCGGGTCGGAGTACCCGGTCAATCCCGTTCAAACCAGGAGCTAATTTCCGTGTTCACTTTTCCTTCTCGACTGTTTTCCACGCTGATGTTGATGGCCATATTGGCGCTGACCGGTTGCCAGACCGCCCCGCAAAAAGGCCTCTCTGCGGCGCAGGTTGCCGTGCTCAAGCAACAAGGCTTCGAGCTGACTGACGATGGCTGGGAGTTCGGCCTGTCCGGCAAAGTGCTGTTCGGCAGCGATGTCGAGAGCCTCAATACACAGAGCACCGAGATCGTCTCGCGCATCGGCAAAGCCCTGTTGGGCGTGGGCATTGAGCGGGTACGGGTCGACGGCCACACCGATGCGTCGGGCAAGGAAACCTACAACCAGCAACTGTCATTGCGCCGGGCCAAGAGCGTCGCCAACGTATTGGGCACGGTTGGCATGAAGCAAGAAAACATACAGTTACGTGGGCTGGGCAGCAGCGAGCCGGTGGCATCCAACGACACTGCCGCAGGCCGCACGGAAAACCGCCGGGTTTCGATTGTGGTCAGCGCCGATTAATCGGCGAACTGCATCTCGCGGGTCTGCCCCATCAGCAGACCCTGATTACGCTCGGTCACCTCACGGATGTAATCCCACAACAGGGTAATCCGCTTCAACTTGCGCAGATCCTCCCGGCAGTACATCCAGAACTGCCGGGTAATGTCGATTTCTTCCGGCAGCACCGGCAACAAACGCGGGTCCTGTGCGGCGAGGAAACACGGCAGAATCGCCAGTGAGCGACCTTGCTGCGCCGCGACGAATTGCGCGATCACGCTGGTGCTGCGCAAGTTCGCGCTGGCACCTGGTAACGCATTCGCCAGGTAAAGCAGCTCCGAGCTGAACGCCAGGTCATCCACATAACTGATGAATTGATGCTTGCCCAAGTCTGCCGGGCGGCGGATCGGTGGGTGTTTGTCGAGGTAGTCCTGGGTCGCATAGAGCTGCAAGCGGTAGTCGCAGAGTTTGCAGCAGACGTACGGTCCGTGCTCCGGGCGTTCCAGCGCGATGACGATGTCGGCCTCGCGCTTGGACAGGCTGATGAAGTGCGGCAGCGGCAGGATGTCCACCGAGATTGCCGGGTAGGCGTCGACGAAATGGCTCAGTTGCGGCGTGATGAAAAAACTGCCGAAACCTTCAGTGCAGCCCATGCGCACATGCCCGGACAGCGCCACGCCAGAGCCTGAAACCTGCTCGCAGGCCATGTGCAATGTGCTTTCAATCGATTCGGCGTAACCCAGCAAACGCTGGCCTTCGGTGGTGAGCACGAAGCCGCTGGTCCGCGATTTCTCGAACAGCAACGTGCCTAACGCCGCTTCCAGCGAACTGATCCGCCGCGACACGGTGGTGTAGTCGACCGCCAGCCGTTTGGCCGCGGTGCTGGCTTTGCGGGTGCGGGCGACTTCGAGGAAAAACTTGAGGTCGTCCCAGTTCAGCGAACCTAGAGAGGTGATGTTTTTTTGCATGATGGACGGGCTTATATGTGCGTTCTTATTAGAAGTTTGCACATCTATACTCCAAAAACAGTCCGACAACCAACTCGTGACACACGCCTCATCTCAAGGCGAACCTTTCGCCTTGGCTCCTACGATAAAAACAAGTTTCGGAGACCAGCATGAACGCATCGCTTACGCCCAACGAAACCACGCTGCAGAAGGTCAAGCTGCTGATCGACGGCGAGTGGGTCGAGTCGCAAACCACCGAGTGGCACGACATCGTCAACCCGGCGACCCAGCAAGTGCTGGCCAAAGTCCCGTTCGCTACCGCCGCTGAAGTCGATGCCGCCGTCAGCGCCGCCCAGCGTGCCTTCCAGACCTGGAAACTGACTCCGATTGGCGCGCGGATGCGCATCATGCTCAAGCTGCAAGCGCTGATCCGCGAGCACTCCAAGCGTATCGCCGTGGTGCTGAGCGCCGAGCAGGGCAAAACCATTGCCGACGCCGAGGGCGATATTTTCCGTGGCCTGGAAGTGGTCGAGCACGCCTGCTCCATCGGCAGCCTGCAAATGGGCGAGTTCGCCGAGAACGTCGCGGGTGGCGTCGATACTTACACCCTGCGCCAGCCGATCGGCGTTTGCGCCGGCATCACGCCGTTCAACTTCCCGGCGATGATTCCGCTGTGGATGTTCCCGATGGCCATCGCTTGCGGCAACACTTTCGTATTGAAACCCTCTGAGCAAGATCCGCTGTCGACCATGCTGCTGGTGGAGCTGGCGATTGAAGCCGGTGTGCCAGCGGGCGTGCTCAACGTGGTTCACGGCGGCAAAGACGTGGTGGATGGCCTGTGCACCCACAAGGACATCAAAGCCGTGTCCTTCGTCGGTTCGACCGCTGTCGGTACTCACGTCTATGACCTGGCCGGCAAACACGGCAAACGCGTGCAATCGATGATGGGTGCGAAGAACCACGCCGTGGTGCTGGCGGACGCCAATCGCGAGCAAGCGCTGAATGCGCTGGTCGGTGCCGGTTTCGGTGCGGCGGGACAACGTTGCATGGCCACTTCGGTAGTGGTGCTGGTGGGCGCGGCGAAACAATGGCTGCCGGACCTGAAAGCGCTGGCGCAGAAACTCACCGTCAACGCCGGTAACGAGCCGGGCACCGATGTCGGCCCGGTGATTTCGAAAAAGGCCAAGGCGCGGATTCTCGAGCTGATCGAAAGCGGTATCAAGGAAGGCGCCAAGCTTGAGCTGGACGGTCGCGACATCAGCGTGCCGGGTTACGAGCAAGGCAACTTCGTCGGCCCGACCCTGTTCTCGGGCGTGACCACCGACATGCAGATCTACACCCAGGAAATCTTCGGCCCGGTGCTGGTGGTGCTGGAAGTCGATACGCTTGATCAGGCGATTGCGCTGGTCAACGCCAACCCTTTCGGTAACGGCACAGGTCTGTTCACCCAGAGCGGTGCGGCGGCGCGTAAATTCCAGAGTGAAATCGATGTCGGCCAGGTTGGCATCAACATCCCGATTCCGGTGCCGGTGCCGTTCTTCAGCTTCACCGGTTCGCGCGGTTCGAAACTCGGCGACCTCGGCCCGTACGGCAAGCAAGTGGTGCAGTTCTACACGCAGACCAAAACGGTCACGGCGCGCTGGTTCGATGACGACAGCGTCAACGACGGCGTGAACACCACCATCAACCTGCGCTGAGGAACGTGCCATGAAAATCGCATTTATCGGTCTGGGCAACATGGGCGCGCCGATGGCGCGCAACCTGATCAAGGCTGGCCATTCGCTGAATCTGGTCGACTTGAACAAAACCGTGTTGGCGGAGTTGGAGCAAATGGGCGGCACCATCCGCGCTTCGGCCCGCGAGGCTGCCGAGGACGCCGAACTGGTGATCACCATGCTCCCGGCCGCCGTGCACGTGCGCAGCGTCTGGCTCGGTGAAGACGGTGTTCTCGCCGGCATCGGCAAAGGCGTGCCGGCGGTGGATTGCAGCACCATCGATCCGCAGACTGCTCGTGACGTCGCCGCGGCTGCCGCCAAACAAGGGGTGGCCATGGCCGATGCACCGGTGTCCGGCGGTACGGGCGGTGCGACTGCCGGGACCCTGACCTTCATGGTCGGCGCCACGCCGGAACTGTTCGCCACCCTGCAACCGGTGCTGGCGCAGATGGGCCGCAACATCGTTCATTGTGGTGAAGTGGGCACCGGGCAGATCGCCAAAATCTGCAACAACCTGCTGCTGGCGATTTCGATGGTCGGCGTCAGTGAAGCGATGGCGCTGGGTGATGCGCTGGGGATCGATACGTCAGTGCTGGCCGGGATCATCAACAGTTCGACCGGGCGTTGCTGGAGTTCGGAAATGTACAACCCGTGGCCGGGCATCGTCGAAACAGCACCGGCTTCTCGTGGGTACACCGGTGGTTTCGGTGCGGAATTGATGCTCAAGGATCTGGGCCTTGCGACTGAAGCGGCGCGTCAGGCACATCAGCCAGTTGTACTGGGCGCGGTGGCGCAGCAGTTGTATCAGGCGATGAGCCAGCGCGGGGACGGCGGGAAAGATTTCTCGGCGATTATCAACAGCTATCGCAAGCCTGCAATTGAAGGGCAGCGCTGAAAAAACTGTGGGAGCGAGCCTGCTCGCGATGACGGCGGTCGCCTCAACAAGGAAGTGACTGACCGTCCGCTTTCGCGAGCAGGCTCGCTCCCACAAGAGAATTGCGTGTATTTGATATTGTTTGCCGGGAAACCACGTCGGGTGGTTTCCCGGCTTTTTTGCATCAGGCAAACACGAAATATTTGCGCACCGTCTCGACCACTTCCCACGTGCCTTTCATCCCCGGCTCAACCACGAAGATGTCGCCGGCGCGCAGGTGGATGGGTTCCATGCCGTCGGGGGTGATCACGCAGTAGCCTTCCTGGAAATGGCAGTACTCCCACTTCACATAATCGACTCGCCACTTGCCCGGCGTGCAGATCCAGGTGCCCATGATCTTGCTGCCGTCTTCGCTGGTGTAGGCGTTGAGGTTGACGGTGTGCGGGTCGCCTTCGAGTTTTTCCCATTTGCAGGCGTCGAGTACCGGCAGCGGATGGGTATCGCGCAGAACGGTGATAGGGGCGGTCGCGGTCATGAGAACTCCGGGCTGTGGGCTGTGAACTGAAGTCGCACCCTATAGCGCCCGGTCGCCGGTCAGTTGTCTGTACTCGACATCAAGCTGCTCAGAAACGCGCAGATCGTTAGAGTTTCTCCAGCGGGCATTCAACTCTGGCTCGCTCCAGCTCGACTTCAAAGCCTTCGAGTTGCGCGTACTGGCGCGTGAGTTCGGCCATGGTGCGGTTGATCTCGCTTTTTTTCGCTTCTATGGCTTGTTGCGCCAACGCCCACGGCATCGCCTCACCGTGATGTTCGCAAAAGATCGCCTGCAACTCCTTGAGCCGAAAACCCATGTCTTTGGCGCACTTGATGAAGATCAGCAGTTCGACACTCTGCTGATCGTAGAGGCGGTAGTTACCCTGTCGCCGGGGTGTGGGCAACAGGCCGATCGACTCGTAGTGGCGAATGCTTTTGATGGTGGTGCCGGAACGTTGCGCGGCTTGGCCGATGTACATATAAGTCCTTTTTTCAACAAGTAACAGCGCAGCGCATTATCGGCAGACTCAGCGACTGGCGATAGCCTGCACCTGTCCCAACCAGGCTTGCCGTTGTTGATCGCTTGAGCCGAGCACCGGCCCGAAAGTCAGCGTGCGCAAGGGTTTGATCCCACAGAAATCGAGGGTCGTCTTGCGCACCTGATGTAGCCCCGGCATGCGATAGATCCAGCGGTAATACCAGGGCGGAGTATCCATGGTCACCAGTAAATCGGCGGTGCGTCCGGCCAACAGTTTTTCGGGAAACGCTTTACCCGGGCGATATTTGAAGGCGAAACCCGGAAGAAACACCCGATCAAAAAAACCTTTGAGCAGCGCCGGAATACCGCCCCACCAGATCGGGTAAACCAGTGTCAGATGTTCGGCCCAGAGGATGTCGGATTGTGCCGCGTACAGGTCATCTTCCAGCGGCTGGATCTGTTGATAACTGTCGCGCAGCACCGGGTCGAAAACCATCTCGCCAAGGCGCAACTGGCGCACCTCGTGTCCGGCATCGAGTGCTGATTGTGCGTAGCGCTCAGCGAGTGCAGCGCAAAAACTCTTGGTAGAAGGATGGCCGAGAATCAGCAGAATGCGTTTGCCCATGGTCATCGTCCCTGCTGTAAAAAAGCCAAGGATGAAGTCTGCCCCTTAGGGGAGAGTCAAGGCTTTGAGCAGCGCTTTGGCGTAACTCGGCAGAGCGCTGAAATCCTTCGCGCACAGCAGCAACGTGCGGCGCGCCCAAGGCTCGTCGAGGGCAACGCTTTTCAATGAGCGTGGCGTTGCGCGCTCGACGGCAGCCAGCGGCACGATCGCCAGTCCGGCCCCTTGGCCGACCATGCGCATCACGCCGTCGAAACCGTCGGCGCGAATGCGTATCTGCATGCGCGAGCCGCTGTGCAACGCCTGTTCTTCAAGATAGATCGCCAGTGCGCTGTCGGCGCTCAGTCCTACGAAGTCGTAGCGCAAGGCATCACTGAAACTGACCTCGACGGCGTCAGACAATGGGTGATCCAGCGGCAGAATCAGTACCAGCGGATCGTCGCGAAAGGGCTGGGTTTGCAGGTCGCTGGTGTCGACCGCGTCGGAAACAATCCCAAGATCCGCCGCTCCCTGACGCAAGGCGTGGGTGATGCGGGCGCTGGGCAGCTCTTGCAAGTCGATGTCGAGATTGGGATGGCTGCGCAGGAAGTCCGCGAGCACTTCCGGCAGGTACTCGGTGATTGCGGTGGTGTTGCACAACAACCGCACCTGACCTTTGACGCCTTGTGCGTATTCGGCGAGATCCTGCTGCATGCGTTCGGCTTGTTGCAGGAGGACGCGTGCGTGGTGGGCCAACGCTTTGCCGGCCGGTGTCGGGGTGACGCCACGGCGACCGCGCTCCAGAAAGTCAGCGCCGAGTGAGGCTTCCATTGCACGAATTCGCGCACTGGCGGCGGCGAGGGAGAGATGGCTGCGGGCAGCGCCGGCGGTGATGTTGCCGGTGTCGAGAATGTGCAGGTAGAGGCGCAGATCGGTGAGGTCGAAGTGCATGTTGTCAGCCTGGGTTTGCAGTGTCTGGACTGGCCCTCTCGCTGGCAAGCCAGCTCCCACAGGGTTTTGTGTGTACTCAGGTTTTGAATGCAACCGATAAACCTGTGGGAGCTGGCTTGCCAGCGATGGGGCCAGTTGACTTAATGAATTTCCAAGCCTCTTGCATTGGCAGAGGCAGCCTCAGTATATGGCAGATTTTCAGCCCGACTCATCTGGCGCACAGTTGCGCCATGAACACACTCGCAAGCTTCTACCAGAACCTCGGTATGGCCCTTTCACTGCTGGTCATCGCCACCTTCATGCTCGCCGGTCTGATCAAAGGCGTCATTGGCCTCGGCCTGCCCACCGTCGCCATGGGGCTGCTCGGTCTGGCTATGGCCCCATCACAGGCTGCCGCGTTGCTGATTATCCCGGCAACGTTAACCAACGCCTGGCAATTGGCATTCGGCGGTCACTTGAAAGGATTGATCAAACGCCTCTGGCCGATGCTTTTGATGGTTTTCCTCGGCACCGGTATCGGCACGTTATCGATCGGCATGGTCGGCGGACATTGGGTGGTGCGCGGATTGGGGGCGGCGCTGTTGCTGTATGCGTTGAGCGGGTTGTTCCTGCCGACGCTGCACATACATCCGCGCCATGAGCCATGGCTTGGCCCGGTCTGCGGGGCGATCACCGGCATCATCACCTCGGCCACCGGGGTCTTCGTGATTCCCGCAGTGCCATACCTGCAAGCGCTGAGTTTGAATCGTGATGAACTGGTGCAGGCGCTCGGGCTGTCGTTTACCGTCTCGACCCTGGCGTTGGCCGGCGGCTTGCTCTGGCGTGGCGCGCTGGGTGGCGGTGAATTGAGCGCCTCGCTGCTGGCGCTGGTTCCGGCAGTGCTTGGCATGTTGCTCGGCCAATGGCTGCGTCAGCGAATCAGCGCGGTGCTGTTCAAGCGGGTGTTCTTCATCGGTCTGGGCGCGCTCGGCGCCCACTTGCTGATCAGCGGCTAGCCGACGATTCACTGAGCATGTCGATCGAGCGAATGTCGAAATCTCGCTCCAGAAACTCCATGCGCTGCTCGAAAAACTGCTTCATGTGCGGCAGGTTCGAGTGCACATCGAGATGCGCCTGGGATGCCCAGATCTCGTAGAAGATGAACAGTGTCGGATCTTCTTTGTCGCGCAGCATGTGATATTCGATGCAGCCCGGCTCGACGCGGCTTGGCTCGACATAGGCACGGAACAGCGCTTCGAAAGCCGCGGCTTTTTCCGGACGGGTCTTGGCGTGCAGGATGAAACCCAGGCGTTCACTCATCGGAACAACTCCTCAAATTCAGATGGCTGCGAATGCTACGGCAACAATCTGCTGTCGATTCGTGCTTTTTAATCAAATGTATTTTGCGCAACCACGGCTTATTCCGCGCGAGGCCGATCGTTAACCTGCCGCCATTCAACTTTCCCTTCTTCACCCAGCCCGATGGCTGCGCCGAGGCTTTCTCATGAAAAAAGTGTTGTTGCTCAATGGCGGTAAAAAATTCGCTCACTCCGACGGTCGCTACAACACCACCCTGCACGAAACCGCGCTGAGCGTGCTGGATCGCGGCGGTGTCGACGTCAAGACGACCTTCATCGACGAGGGGTATGACGTCGCTGAAGAAGTCGCCAAATTCCTCTGGGCCGATGTGATCATTTATCAAATGCCAGGCTGGTGGATGGGCGCGCCGTGGACGGTAAAAAAGTACATTGACGAAGTCTTCACCGAAGGCCACGGCAGCCTTTACGCCAGCGATGGTCGCACCCGTTCCGATGCGTCGCAGAAGTACGGCAGTGGTGGGCTGGTCCAGGGCAAGCAATACATGCTCTCACTGACGTGGAACGCGCCGCAGCAAGCGTTTGATGACCCGACTGATTTCTTTGAAGCCAAGGGCGTGGACGCGGTGTACTTCCCGTTTCACAAGGCCAATGAGTTTCTGGGCATGACCGGGTTACCGACGTTTCTGTGTGTTGACGTGATGAAGCGCCCGAACATCGAGAATGATGTGGCGCGCTACGAGCAGCATTTGAGCGAGGTGTTTGGCCTCAAGGCTTGAGTGGTTTCGGGCTACTATCGGTTGTAACAGCAAAAGATCGCAGCCTTCGGCAGCTCCTGCAGGGGAACGCATTTCACTGTAGGAGCTGGCGAAGGCTGCGATCTTGGCGATTTCAAAGAGGACACCTGTGAAAGCCAGATCCGATGAGTTGCAGATTTTCGTCTGTGTGATCGAGTGCGGTTCGATTTCCGCCGCGGCCGAGCAGGTCGGGCAGACGCCGTCGGCCGTCAGCCGCACGTTGTCGCGGCTGGAAGCCAAGCTTGATACCACGCTGATCAACCGCACCACGCGGCGCATGGACCTGACCGAGGAGGGCAAGTATTTCTTTGAGCAGGCCAAGCTGATTCTTGATCAGATGGAGCAACTCGAAGAACGCCTGTCCTCACGCCAGCAAACCCCGTCCGGACGCCTGCGGATCAACGCCGCGTCGCCGTTCATGCTGCACGCCGTCGTGCCCTACATCGACGAATTCCGTCAGCTCTACCCGGACATCCAGCTCGAACTCAACAGCAATGACCTGATCATTGACCTGCTGGAACAAAGCACCGACGTCGCCATCCGCATCGGCACCCTCTCTGATTCGACATTGCATGCGCGGTCGCTGGGTTGCAGCCCGCTGCTGATCGTCGCCAGCCCTGCCTATCTGAAAACCCATGGCACGCCGCTGCAAGTGGCCGACCTCAGCGATCACGCCTTGCTCGGTTTTACCCAGAACGAAGGCCTCAATCAGTGGCCGTTGCGTTACGTGCACGGTGACCGCTGGCCCATCACCCCGGCCATCAGCGCCTCCAGCGGCGAAACCGTTCGGCACTTGGCGCTGGAAGGGCAGGGCATCGCGTGCCTGTCGCACTTCATGACCATCGACGACATCCGCGCCGGGCGTTTGAAGGTCGTGCTGGCGGAATTCAACAGTGGTTATCGCCAACCGATCAACGCCGTTTACTACCGTAACTCGCAACTGGCGCTGCGGATTCAGTGCTTCCTCGACTTCATCCAGAGCAAACTTGCGGCTTACGCCAGCGCCGATTTCAAAGGTTGATTCGTGACCTCTGCGCAACAGTGATTTGGGCGAGCGCGGGTTTTTCGGCCGCCGTCGTCGGTCAATACTCGTCCCATCACTTACTCACGCAGGGAGTTTCTCCATGAACGTGTTCGTCACCGGCGCTGCCGGTTTTATCGGCGGCTCCATCGCTACCGGTCTGGTTCAGGCCGGCCACAATGTTACGGGTCTGGTGCGCAGCGCCGAACAGGCCAATGAACTCCAGGCACTGGGCATCACCCCGGTGATCGGCACCCTCGACGACAAAACACTGCTCGCCGAACAGGCCCGCGCTGCCGACGCAGTGATCAACGCCGCCAGCAGCGACCATCGCGCCGCGGTCGAAGCCTTGCTCGACGCCTTGCGCGGCTCCAACAAAGTATTCCTGCACACCAGCGGTTCGAGCATCGTCGGCGATGCATCCGGCGGCAAGTCGAGCGACGTCATCTACTACGAAGACAACCTTCCCGAGCCGACCGTCGACAAAGCCGCACGCGTGGCCATCGACAACCTGATCCTCGATGCAGCGAAGGACGGCGTGAATTCGGCCGTCGTCTGCAACACCCTGATCTACGGCCACAGCCTGGGCGTCAACCGTGACAGCGTGCAATTGCCGCGCTTGCTGAAACAGGCGCGCAAAAGCGCTGTGGTTCGCCACGTCGGCACGGGTCAGAACATCTGGTCCAACGTACACATCGAAGACGTCGTCGCCCTGTACCTGCTGGCGCTGACCAAAAACGTCCCGGGCACGTTCTACTTTGTCGAAAGCGGCGAAGCGTCGTTCATCGACATGACCACCGCCATGGCCGAAGCCCTCAACCTGGGCCAGCCACAAGACTGGCCACTGCAAGATGCCGAAGCCGAGTGGGGCTATGAAATGGCCAACTACGGCCTCGGCTCCAACAGCCGGGTACGCGGCAAACACGCCCGCGAACTGCTGGGCTGGACGCCGAAACGCACCTCGGTGGTTGAATGGATTCGTAACGAAATGGTGTGATTGGCGTTTAGGCCCCGCCATGCTTTGTCATCAACCTTCAGAACGGCTGCCATCGGGCAGCCGTTTTTGTTTCAGGCTTTGCTCTTGTATTACGTCAGTCCTATGGTGCTCTGAACATTGCAGTTCAGCAGGTACAGGGATGATTAATCGTTACGACGCAGAAGGGGCTCAGAGCAGCTTTCAGGCCGGTTCGAATGAGCAAGTACTGAGCAATAAGCTGGGAATTACCGATCCTGAAGACATGGATGATGCAGAACTTATTCTGCTAGAAAAGCTTTACCAATCTGTACTCATAGAGCATTTGCCTGATCGGCCAATAACTGTCCAGGATTTGAAAGATTGGCATCGACACTGGCTGGGCAATATCTATCCATGGGCTGGCGAGATCCGCGCGGTAAATTTGGGCAAGGATGGCTTCTTCTTCGCCGCTGCGCCGCAGATCGCTCGATTGCTCGATGGATTTGAAAAGGACTGTCTTACCAAATACACACCGTGTAGACCTGATCTGGATGAAAATCTGATTCGGGCCATCGCTGTAACGCACGTGGAGTTCATCCTGATTCATCCTTTTCGCGAAGGTAATGGGCGCCTCTCGCGATTATTGGCGGATGTCATGGCCGTGCAGGCGGGCTACGTGCCGCTTGACTACAGCAGTTGGGAACGAAACAGGGAGGCTTATTTTGCAGCAATCAATCAGGGGCTGAACTGCAACTACGAACCCATGGAGTATTGGGTGCGGCAGGCGTTGTGGACTTGAGATAAAAGGCTATTTGGCCAGGGAAAGGTGCAGAAACTTGCTGGATCTGACTTTGAGCTTGCGCTCGATTGTCTCGACACTTTGACCGGTCTCTATGGCTGTCGAGCTGGCGATCGCGCGGATCAACGTTTCGGCAGTCAGCTTTTTTCTGGTGCGGCGCGCAGTTGTCATGGCGAGGGCTCGATAGAGAACGTCAGGCGAGTATAGCGCTTGCCTCAATTTTCAGAATACCCCTTAAACCTGTGGGAGCTGGCTTGCCAGCGATAGCGGCCGACCAGCCAGCATCGATGTTGAATGTGCAGCCGTCATCGCTGGCAAGCCAGCTCTCACAGGGTTTTGTGTTTGCCGCAAAGCCATGAAAATCCCGCCCCCCAATTTTCATTAATCACGACAAGACATATCCATCCGCGACACCTCTTGCCTCTCCACGAAAATTACTTTCATGCGGTTTGAAATCTCGATCTCGAAATGATTTATGAGTTTCACAACCCATTCGAACGTGACCCTTTCGAGGAGTACCGCATGACGCCTTCTTTCGGCTATTGGCTGCTGGTGTATGCCGCCGTGGCCATCATCGCTTTGATCGTGTTGATCGCCCGTTATCGACTCAATCCGTTCATTGTCATCACGCTGATTTCCATTGGTCTGGCACTGGTGGCGGGCATGCCGCCGTCGGGTGTGGTGGGTGCGTATGAGGCCGGGGTCGGCAAGACGCTCGGGCACATTGCGCTGGTGGTGGCGCTGGGGACGATGCTCGGCAAGATGATGGCCGAGTCTGGTGGCGCGGATCAGATGGCGCGCACGTTGATCGACAAGTTCGGCGAGAAGAACGCGCACTGGGCGATGGTCTGCATCGCGTTTCTGGTCGGGCTGCCGCTGTTCTTCGAAGTCGGTTTTGTGTTGCTGGTGCCGATTGCGTTCACCGTGGCGCGACGGGTGGGTGTCTCGATCCTGATGGTTGGTTTGCCCATGGTTGCCGGCCTCTCGGTGGTGCATGCATTGGTGCCGCCGCACCCGGCCGCAATGCTGGCGGTGCAGGCGTATCAGGCATCGGTCGGGCAGACCTTGTTGTATGCAATCGCGATCGGGATTCCTACGGCGATCATCGCTGGCCCGCTGTACGCCAAATTCATCGTCCCGCGCATTCAGTTGCCGGCGGATAACCCGATGGAAAAACAATTCCTCGACCGCGAACCACGCGACAAGCTGCCGAGCTTCGGCATCACCATGGCGACCATTCTGTTGCCGGTGGTGCTGATGCTGATCGGCGGTTGGGCCAACCTGATTTCGACGCCGGGCAGCGGTTTCAACCAGTTCCTGTTGTTCATCGGCAACTCGGTGATCGCGCTGTTGCTGGCGACGTTGCTGAGCTTCTGGACGCTTGGGATTGCCCAGGGTTTCAACCGCGAATCGATCCTCAAATTCACCAATGAATGTCTGGCACCAACCGCCAGCATCACCTTGCTGGTGGGGGCGGGCGGTGGTTTGAACCGGATACTGGTCGACGCTGGCGTCACCGATCAAATCGTCGGCCTCGCTCACGAATTTCATCTGTCGCCGCTGCTCATGGGTTGGCTATTTGCCGCTCTGATGCGTATCGCTACGGGTTCGGCGACTGTGGCGATGACCACCGCGTCCGGCGTGGTTGCGCCTGTGGCCATTGGTTTGGGATATCCACACCCCGAACTGTTGGTGCTGGCGACCGGGGCCGGGTCGGTTATCTTTTCCCACGTCAACGACGGCGGCTTCTGGTTGATCAAGGAATACTTCAACATGACGGTCGCGCAGACGTTCAAGACCTGGACCGTGCTTGAGACGTTGATCTCGCTGGTCGCTTTCGGTCTGACCGTCGGCCTTTCTTACCTGCTGTAACCGGAGCCCGCCGCCATGGACATCCTCTACCAGATCCGCGCCCGTCAGGATTCCTTCAGCGCCGGCGAGGGCCGCATCGCCAGACTGATGCTCGACGACGTCGGCTTTGCCGCCTCCGCCAGCCTCGAAGAGCTGGCGCAACGAGCAGAAGTCAGCACCGCCACGCTGTCGCGATTTGCCCGTACCGTCGGTTGCCGCGACCTGCGTGATCTGCGCCTGCAACTGGCCCAGGCCAGCGGCGTGGGCAGTCGTTTTCTCGACCCGGCGGGCACGCCTGAACAGTCGGCGTTTTATGGCCAGATTGTCGGCGACATCGAGACAACGTTGCGTCAGCACTTGGCCGGGTTTGATGAATCGCGTTTCGCTGATGCGGTAAAACTGCTCGGCCAAGCGCGGATGATCCACGCCTTCGGCATGGGCGGCTGCTCGACCCTGTGCAGCGATGAATTGCAGGTGCGTCTGGTACGGCTCGGTTATCCGATTGCGGTCTGCCACGACGCGGTGATGATGCGCGTCACCGCCGCCAGCCTCAACGCCGAACAGGTAGTCATCGTCTGCTCGCTGACCGGCATCACCCCGGAATTGCTGGAGACCGTCGAACTGGCGCGCAACTACGGCGCGCGCATCCTCGCCATCACTCGCGCCGACTCGCCGCTGGCGGAACTGGCCGACATCGTCCTGCCGCTGCAAGGCGCAGAGACATCGTTCATCTACAAACCGACGGCGGCGCGTTACGGCATGTTGCTCGCCATCGACGTGCTCGCGACCGAGTTGGCGCTGGCCAGTCCTGAAGACAATCAAGAACGTTTGCGGCGCATCAAACTCGCTCTCGACGAATACCGTGGCGGCGACGATCACCTGCCGCTGGGAGACTGACATGCTGTACGACACCCTGATTCGCAACGCCCTGATCATCGATGGCAGTAATACACCCGGCTATAGCGCTGACGTGGCGATTCTCAACGGTCGAATCGAGCGCATCGGCGACCTGCGCGATGCCCAGGCCACCGAAGCAATCGACGCTGCCGGCCGCGTGCTGGCGCCGGGTTTTATTGACGTGCACACCCACGACGACACCGTGGTCATCCGTCAGCCAGAGATGCTGCCAAAACTCAGTCAAGGCGTGACCACGGTGATTGTCGGCAACTGTGGAATCAGCGCGTCGCCGGTCAGTTTGAAAGGCAATCCGCCGGATCCGATGAACCTGCTCGGCAGCGCAGCGGCGTTTGTTTATCCACGCTTCAGCGATTACCGCGCGGCGGTCGAAGCGGCCAACACCACGTTGAACGTTGCCGCGTTGGTCGGTCATACGGCGCTGCGCAGCAATCACCTCGACGACCTGTTTCGCACCGCAACCCCTGCCGAAATCACCGCGATGCGCGCGCAGTTGCGCGAAAGTCTTGAGGCTGGCGCACTTGGATTATCCACAGGTCTGGCTTACGCCAGCGCCTATAGCGCCTCCACCGATGAAGTCATGCAACTGACCGAAGAACTGACGGCATTCGGCGCGGTGTACACCACTCATCTGCGCAGCGAATTTGCCCCGGTGCTGGAGGCGATGGATGAGGCATTTCAGATCGGGCGCCACGCTAAATCGCCAGTGATCATTTCCCACCTCAAGTGTGCAGGTGTCGGCAACTGGGGGCGCAGTCCGCAGTTGCTCGCCTCACTGGAAGAGGCAGCGAAAACCCATCCGGTCGGCTGCGATTGCTATCCGTATGCGGCGAGTTCCTCGACGCTGGATCTGAAACAAGTCACCGACGCCCACCGCATCACCATCACCTGGTCGACGCCACACCCGGAAGTCAGTGGCCGCGACCTGATCGATATCGCCGCCGAATGGAACGTGCCGCTGCTCGACGCCGCCAAACGCCTGCAACCGGCGGGCGCGGTGTACTACGGCATGGACGAGGCGGATGTACGAAGAATCCTCGCGCATCCGCTGTCGATGGTGGGCTCTGACGGACTGCCGGAAGACCCGTTCCCGCACCCACGCCTGTGGGGCGCTTTCCCACGGGTGCTCGGGCATTTCAGTCGTGACGTCGGACTGTTTCCGCTGCACACGGCGGTGCACAAGATGACCGGTCTGTCGGCGGCGCGGTTTGGCTTGAAGGAAAGAGGCGAGATTCGTGAAGGAAACTGGGCGGATCTGGTGATGTTCGATCCGGCGACCGTGCGCGATGTTGCGGATTTCCATGATCCGCAACGGGCGGCGCAGGGGATTGACGGGGTGTGGATCAACGGCGTTTTGAGTTACAGCGATGGTCAGGCGAATGGTCGAAGGGAAGGACGGTTTCTTGCGCGCCAGGGCGATTTGCGCGACGGCTTTAGTTGATGTTTCGCGCAGTGCGTCACAGTAGTGGCACATTGCGACTAAAGAAAACCATCAACAAGCCGAAGTGCTGACATCCAGCCCGGCTACACTCTTGGGCCAACCAGTCAGGGAGCAACCCATGAGCTTCGGCAAAACCACCCCGATCCTGCGGATTTTCGATGAAGCCAAAGCCGTAGAATTCTACGTCGACTTCCTCGGTTTCAAGATCGACTGGCAGCATCGTTTCGAAGCGAACTTCCCGTTATATCTGCAGGTGTCGCGTGGCGAATGCGTGCTGCATTTATCCGAGCATCATGGCGATGCCTCGCCGGGTTCGGCGTTGCGCATCGAGACCGATGAGCTTGAGGCGTTTCAGCAGCAATTGGTGGCCAAGGAATACAAGTTCTCGCATCCGCAGATACAGGCGACGCCGTGGGGTAGCCAGGACATGACCATTGCCGATCCGTTTGGGAATCGGTTGGTGTTTACCAATGCGATTAGTGTTTGAGCCTGGAAGCCCCTCATCGGAACGCCGCCCGCCTAATCCTCTCCCCCCGGGAGAGGGCTGGGGTGAGGGTAAAAAATCGCAAGCCAACCAAAAAGCCCGCTGCCCAACCACTACGGTCTGCCAGCGGGCTTTTTCGCTACTCGGTCGGCACTAATCTGTCCAGCACCCGGTTAACCGCCAGCTCTGCCAGCATCACCACCTGCGCGATGCCTTGCAGGGTTTTGCGGTGTGTGCCTTCCACCATGGCTACGTGGTTGTTAAGCATGACGGTGGCCGAGCCGAGCGTTTCACTGGCATCTGCCAGCAGGGATTCGTTATCGGACTCGGGGCTGGCCATGTACAGCGCGTTGGGTTTGTAAGGCGCGGCCATGATTTCGGCGGTTGGTGGGCCGAGGTAGTGGTCGAGGGCGCGCTCGGCGGCTTCGTGGAATTTCTTTGAATCGGGGGATTCGTAGGGAGAGGCCGGGTCGGTGACCGGCGGGTTTGGCGTGATTTTGAACATAGCTGTGTTCCCGTTGTTGAGCGGCAACCCTTTTGCTACTAAACGAAAGGGTGGCAGCTGTACGCAGGTTAGTAGACCGGGGAACTCAGCTTAAGCCGGCGCGCCGAAGCGCCCTACGTACAGCCACCATGAAGCTCAGGTACGAAAGCACCTGTGATGAATGTACGACCAGCCGAGTTACCTCGGGCTACTAAACCCGATCACTGGAAATCAGTGACGGAATCAAGTTACCGATAGGCTCCAGGGCGCACAAGCCGGCGGATTCTGGCTTAGGCGTAGGCCGCGGCGCAAGGATTTGTGGGTGGTTTCGCGTAACGCTGAGTGTCCTTAAACGTCTGCGCTAAAAGATGTTTATTGCGATCGGAAATTGGGGATTTGCCTGTCGGGTTTTTGGTGCGGCCACTGACGCCATCGCTGGCAAGCCAGCTCCCACAGTGACCGAGTCGTACACAGAATTTGTGGTTCACCGAGAAACCTGTGGGAGCTGGCTTGCCAGCGATGAGGCCCGCGCAATCACCCCCGATGCGTCTGCCGAAACTCCCCGGGCGGCATCCCCCGCCGGCTCTTGAATGTGCGATGAAACGACCTCGGTTCGGTAAACCCCAAATACTGCGCAATGTCCTGAATCGGCAACGTGCTGTTCAACAGATAGTGCTCAGCCAACTCCTGCCGCAGATCATCCAGAATTTGCTGATAAGACGTCCCCGCCTGATGCAACTGCCGCTGCAACGTGCGCACCGACACAGCAAGATGCTCGGCCACCTGCTCCTTGCGCGGCAGGCCCTCCTTGAGCAACTGACGCAAAATGCTCTTCACCTGTTGCGCAAGCGACGCATCCTCCAGGGTCGCCATCAAACCCATCGCATGCTCTTCCAGCGTGCGCAGCAATTGCGCATCGGCCTGACGCAAGGGCAACTGCAAATACGCCGGCGGCACAATCAACGCCGAATACGGCTGATCGAACAGCACCGGGCAATCGAAAAACGCTTCGTACTGCGCCAGCGTCACCTCGTCAGGACAAGAATGTTCCAGCCAGACTGCCGCTGGCGACATCTGCGTATCAGCAATCCAGCGCGCATATTGCAGCCACGAACCGAGGACGTTTTCCACCAGATGCCGACGAATCCGCGGGCGCTGATAACGGCAGGTCCAGATCAGGTGTACTTGGCCATCCTGCACCTCGGCGCGGCTGACGCCCATGTCGCCTACCAGCTTCTCGAACGGCATGATGCGGCTCATCGCATCGCCCAGGGTCGCGCAGTTCATGGTGATGTAACCGAGCACACTCCATGAATTGGGCAGCACAAAATTCGCGGCGTTGAGCCCGAACAGCGGATCGCCCGAGTGCTCGCAGAAATAATCGAGCAACTTTTCATGCGCCTCACCCGGCAAGCGCAGGGTGTTGTCGCTCAGCTGCTGCGCCTGCAATCCGGCCGCCGCCAACGCAGGCTCGATGGCCATGCCCAATTGCTCGGCATGGCGCAGGTACTTGAGCAGCGGCGGAACGGAGGTGAAGCCGAGCGATTGCATGATCGTATTCCCTTGATCAAAGCGTGCATGAGCGGATGAATGCCTGAAAGGTAATTTGAAACCACGGCTAAAGTAAATGGCTGACGCTTGCGCGACGTTTGACTCAATTGGCTACACGAACTGGCCGGATGCGACCGTGACACTTTTCGGCCGCCGACTAGTATGGACGCCTGAAATATCGCTGATAAGAACCGAAAAAGGACACACGCATGCGACGCTGGAACGGCTGGGGAGATGCAACCACGGTGGTCGAACTGCCGGCCCAGGGCGCGAGTTTTCTCGCCGAACGGTTGGGCGACGGTCGAGCGCTGCCTGATGCGACGCTGGAAACAGCGCTGGCCCGCGTGCCTGAATCGCGGTTGCGGGCTCACACGTTGTACAGCGTCGATGCTCATGACCGGTTACTGCACGCTCGCGGCCAGAGCCTGCCGGATTGGCTGGCATTACGCGAAGGCTCGTTGGGCCATTATCCCGATGCGGTGGCATTCCCCGAGACAGCCGAGCAGATTCGCCAATTGCTGGGGCTCGCCCATGAACAAGACCTGTGCCTGATTCCTTACGGCGGCGGCACGTCGGTGGCCGGGCACATCAACCCGCCGGATTCCGCGCGGCCGGTGGTGACGGTGTCGCTGGCGCGGATGAATCGTCTGATCGACCTTGATGAACATAGCCTGTTGGCGACTTTCGGCCCCGGCGCCAGTGGTCCGCAGGTGGAAAGTCAGTTGCGGGCGCGGGGGTACACGCTGGGTCATTTTCCGCAGTCGTGGGAGCTGTCGACGTTGGGCGGTTGGGTTGCCAGCCGTTCCAGCGGCCAGCAATCGCTGCGTTATGGACGGATCGAGCAATTGTTCGCCGGGGGCACGCTGGAAACGTTCGCCGGCCCTCTGCAAATCCCCACGTTCCCGGCCTCGGCCGCCGGCCCCGATCTGCGTGAAGTGGTGTTGGGCTGCGAGGGCCGTTTCGGGATTATTTCCGAGGTTAAGGTGCGGGTCAGCGCACTGCCCGCCGATGAACGTTTCTACGGCGTTTTTCTGCCGAGCTGGAGCAAAGCGCTGCAAGCCATCCGCCAATTAGCTCAGGCGCGGGTTCCGCTGTCGATGTTGCGCCTGTCCAACGCGGTGGAGACCGAAACGCAACTGGCGCTGGCCGGCCATCCGCAGCAAATTGCCTGGCTGGAAAAGTACCTGAGCTTGCGTGGAGCAGGCGAGGGCAAGTGCCTGCTGACCTTCGGCGTGACCGGCAATCGTCGGCAAAATGCGCTGTCGCTCAGGCAAGCGCGGCAGCATCTCAAAGCCTTTGGCGGCGTATTCACCGGCACCTTGCTCGGCAAGAAATGGGCACAGAATCGCTTCCGTTTTCCTTACCTGCGCGAGAACCTGTGGAACGCCGGTTACGTGGTCGACACCCTCGAAACCGCCACCGACTGGAGCAACGTCGACAACCTGCTCAACCTCATCGAAAACAGCCTGCGCGATGCCTTGGCCGCTGAAGGCGAGCGGGTGCATGTGTTCACTCACCTGTCCCACGTCTACGGCGAGGGTTCGAGCATCTACACCACCTACGTGTTTCGCCCAGCGGCGGATTACCCCGCGACGCTGGCGCGCTGGCAGGCGCTCAAGCACGCGGCCAGCCAGACCATCGTCGACAACCACGGCACCATCAGTCACCAGCACGGCGTGGGCAAGGATCACGCGCCGTACCTGCTACGCGAGAAAGGTGCGCTGGCGATGGACACCTTGCAGGCGCTGAGCCGGCACTTCGATCCGGCCGGGCGCCTCAACCCCGGCACGCTGTTGCCGGAGTGACGACCATGACTGCGCACTGGAACGCCGCGTGGCGCCAGCAGGTTTTGCCGACGCTGGCCGATGAAACCTGGGATCTGATCATCATCGGCGGCGGTATCAGTGGCGCCGGAATCCTGCGTGAAGCCGCGCGCCGTGGCTGGCGCTGCCTGCTGCTGGAGCAGCGCGATTTTGCCTGGGGCACGTCCAGCCGATCGTCGAAAATGGTCCATGGCGGTTTGCGTTACATCGCCAAGGGGCAATGGCGGTTGACGCGCGATTCGGTGCGCGAACGTCAGCGCCTGCTCGACGAAGCGCCGGGGCTGGTCGAGCCGATGAGTTTCATGATGCCGCACTATCGCGGCGGCTTTCCCGGGCCACGGGTTTTGGGTGGTTTACTTTCGGTGTACGACGCTCTGGCCGGGCGGCGCAGCCATCGTTTTCATGACGCGCAGCAACTGCGATATCTGGCGCCGGGGGTGAAGGAAACCGAACTGCTCGGCGGCACCTGTTTTGTCGATGCGCTGACCGATGATGCGCGGCTGGTGATGCGTGTGTTGAGCGAGGCGCGGGCCGACGGTGCGGTGGTGCTAAACGGTGTGCGCGTTGAGCATTTGCTGCGTGAGGACGGGCGCGTGCGCGGGGTTCAGGTTGAGGACTGCGAGGCTGGCGCGTCCCTGCAATTGCGCTGTGGCGTGCTGGCCGTGGCCACCGGCGCCTGGGCTGAACGCCTACGACCAGCCGAGGCACCACGGCAGTTGCGCCCCTTGCGCGGCAGTCATTTGTTGTTGTCGGGCTGGCGTCTGCCGGTGGCGCAGGCTTTCACCTTTTTGCACGAGCGTGATCGGCGACCGGTGTTCGTTTTTCCGTGGGAGGGCGCGACAGTGGTCGGCACCACGGATTTGGATCATCACGAAAATCTGGATCAAAGCGCGAGCATCAGTGCTGAAGAACTCGACTACTTGCTGGCGGCTTGCACGCAACAGTTCCCCGGCGCAGAAGTGATCGCAGCCGATGTGCTGTCGACCTGGTCGGGCGTGCGTCCGGTGGTCGGTGGCGCGGGGGCGAATCAAGATAAACCCTCTAACGAAACCCGTGAGCACGTGCTGTGGCAGGAGCCGGGTTGCGTGACCCTGGCCGGCGGCAAACTGACGACGTTTCGCCCGCAAGCCATCGAAGTACTCAAGGCTTGCGCGGCGATGCTTGATCGGCCGTTTGATGATGACGCCGCGCCGGTATTCGCCGCCGTGCCGCCGCTGGCGATCCCCGGACTGGGCGCGCAGCAGTGGCGGCGTCTGGCCGGGCGGCATGGCCGGGACCTGCCAAGGCTGGCGCAACTGCTCACGGAACTGGGCCACGACACGGTCGGCAACACCGACACCTTGTGGGCTGAACTGGCCTTCGCCTGCGAAGCAGAAATGGTCCTGCACCTGGATGACCTGCTGCTGCGCCGCACCCGATTGGGGCTGTTGCTGCCACGCGGTGGCGAAGATTATTTCGCCGCCATCCGCCAGCTCTGTCAGCCGCGATTGGGTTGGAGCGACGAATACTGGCAGCATGAGTTACAGCGTTATCAGGCGTTGTGGCAACGCCATCACGGTTTGCCGGATGCCACGCCTTGATGCCCCTTGAAGAGAGCTCCATGGATAACCACCCGAACAAGCGCTACCTGTTGGCTATCGACAACGGCACCCAAAGCGTGCGCGCGCTGCTCTTCGATCTGCAGGGTAATTTGCTCGGTAAGGGCAAAGTCGAGTTGCAGGCCTATTACTCGACACAGCCGGGCTGGGCCGAGCAGGACCCGGAATATTACTGGGCGAAACTCGGCGAGGCCTGCCAGCAAGTCTGGCAACAAACCGGCATTGATCGCTCAGAGATTGCCGGCGTTTCCCTGACCACGCAGCGCGGCACCGTGATCAACGTCGATGCCGAAGGCAAACCGTTGCGCCCGGCGATCCTGTGGCTCGATCAACGCCAGAGTGAGGTCGAAGGTGGAATAAAAGGGCCGTGGGGCTGGCTGTTCAAACTGGTCGGCGCGCAGGCCACCGTGGACCATTTTCGCGCCCAGGCCGAGGCCAACTGGATCGCTCGCCATCAGCCCGAAGTGTGGGCGGCGACCGACAAGTTTTTGCTGCTCTCGGGATTTCTCACCCATCGCTTGTGTGGGCGTTTTGTCGATTCGGTGGGGTGTTGCGTCGGCTACTTGCCGTTTGACTTCAAACGCTTGAAGTGGGCCGCACCGAGTGACTGGAAATGGCAGGCCCTGGCCGTGCGCCCCGAGCAACTGCCGACCCTGCACAAACCCGGTGAAACCCTTGGCTACATTACCGCGCAAGCCAGCCGCCACACCGGAATCCCCGAAGGTCTGCCGTTGATTGCGGCGGGGGCCGACAAGGCTTGCGAGGTGGTCGGTGCCGGCGTGGTCGATGCGAGCACGGTGTGCCTGTCCTATGGCACCACGGCGACGATCACCAGCACCCGCTCGCGCTATCTGGAAATCGTCCCGCTGATCCCGCCTTATCCGTCGGCGGTGCCGGATCAATTCAACTGCGAGGTGATGATTTATCGCGGCTACTGGATGGTCAGCTGGTTCAAGAACGAGTTCGGTTTGCGCGAGATGCAGCAGGCCAAGGAGCAGGGCATCGAGCCCGAGCAATTGTTCGATGCATTGGTGGATGCGGTGCCACCTGGATCGATGGGGTTGATGCTGCAACCCTACTGGTCGCCAGGCATTCGCGAGCCGGGCGTGGAAGCGAAAGGCGCGATGATCGGCTTCGGCGATGTGCACACCCGCGCGCATATATACCGGGCGATTCTGGAAGGGCTGGCGTATGCCTTGCGCCAGGGCCTGGAGAACATCGAGCGGCGTTCGAAGGTGTCGGTCAAACGGCTGCGTGTTGCTGGCGGCGGTTCGCAAAGTGATGCGGCGATGCAGCTGACGGCGAACATTTTTGGCCTGCCCGCTGAGCGTCCGCATGTGTACGAAGCCTCGGGCCTGGGCGCGGCGATTTGCTGCGCGGTGGGGTTGGGACTGCATGCGGATTTCCCCACGGCAATCGCGGCGATGACCCGGGTGGGCGCGGTGTTCATGCCGCAACCGGAGGCGCAAAAAATCTACGAGCAACTGTACAAAGAGGTCTACCTGCGCATGTATCGCCAGCTCAAGCCGCTGTATCAAAGCATCCGGAAAATCACCGGTTACCCCGCCTAGCCCATCCCCTTGTGGGAGCGAGCCTGCTCGCGAAGGCGGTGTATCCATTAAATCAATGTTGGCTGACACTCTGCTTTCGCGAGCAGGCTCGCTCCCACAGGATACGGTGGCGTTATTTGCATATTGCGCGTGGCGCTATCGGAGACCTTTTCTGGTGAGATTGGACAGTGTCAGCGGCGGGGTCGGTTGTTAGGCTCATCCCCCACGGCATCTCCAATAAGAATCACAAGCAATGAAGCTGACATTCCTCCTGTTGCTGCTTTTTGCAACGGCCCCGAGCGCTTGGGGCTGGTCGAACCATACGGTGGGCAGCTACCTGGCGTTGCAGGATTTGCCCGCGCTGCGTGATGCGCCGCAGGTCGAAGTCGAGCCGCTGGAGCAGTTTCTCGCGCAGCAATATCCGGCCGTGGTTGCGCTGCTCGATCAACAGGAACGCTTCGCCCGCGAGCACTTCGCCCAATACCCTCCGCGCCCCGACAATCTGCAATTGCCCGCTGTGCCGGGGGGCAACCTGCGCCACGATTTCCTCACCGCGCTGCGCATCAATCCACAGATACATCTGGCGATGGTGATCCAGCCTTTGCCGGGCAAGGATCTGCCCGAACGCGAACACCTCAGCGCCGAGCAAGTCATGGTCGAGCAGACGCTCTCGCCATGGAATCGCCAGCGCTTCATCGTTGTCGCTGACGGCGAAAAAGTCGCGCCGCTTGCGGTGCTGGCCAGCGCTGCCGACGAACCGGATTACGGTCACGACATCAATCTGTTCAGCGACAACCCGGGCGAAGTCGGCGCGGTATACGGCTTCGGCCCGCAGCCTTTTGGCGATGCGCGGTTTCAGTACAGTTCCCAGGCTCCTTTCCACATGGGGTTCTTCCACGAGAGCCCGGTGGTGTATGCCGCTGCCGGTTTTCTTGAGCGCAGTTGGCCGCACTGGCGCGCGTATCAATACATGGGCCTGGCACGACTGGCGTTTGCCAGCGGCCATCCCTACTGGGGCTATCGCTTTCTCGGCTGGGGCCTGCACCACGTCCAGGACCTGACCCAGCCGTATCACGCCAAGCCGTTGCCCGGCGTCGATCTTGCCAGTCTTTTGCTGCTGGAAGGTAAGGCGCTGGCCGGTTTCGCGGGCGACAAACAGGCGTCAATCGAGCGTGTTGCGACGCGGCATATGGAGGTCGAGAAATACCAGACGACCTGGCTGCGACGTTTGCTGCGCGCCGGGCAAGCGCATCCGATGCTCGACGCTTACACCGATTTTTCCCAGGACAAACAGTATCCACCGTACTCCGTGGACTACCTGCGCGAGGTGGTCAGCGCCGAGTCTGTTGATGACTCCGCCGCGTTCGATGAAGCCATCGGCCAGTGGCTGGAGACGGCGCCGGTCACCAATGATTTCAGCAGCGGCAATCAGTTGCGCCGGGAAGATTTCGACCATCCGGCACTCAATCAACAGCTGTTCAGACTGCTCGGCCATTTCGGCGCGCACAGCCGGATTTATGTCAGTGCGGGACTAGCGCCCTAGCCATCGCGGCAGGACCAAAAACAATAAAAAACAGGGAAGGAGGAAGAGATGATCAACACTCGATTGCGCCTGTCTGGTGCGGTGCTACCCGGTGTCGGCCTGGCAGGGCTGCTGCAACTCTGCGCGGTCGACGGGGTGCAGGCCGCCGAGTTCAGTGTGCTGGATAAACAGGTCACCGGTTCGTTTGACACGACCTTGTCTTATGGTCGTTTGTGGCGGGTGCAGGGGCGCGACAAAACCAACGATGACGTCAATACCAACGACGGCAATCGCAACTTCGACACAGGGCTGGTTTCCGAGGTGTACAAAATCACCTCGGAGCTTGAGGCCAACTATCAGAACTACGGCCTGTTCGTACGCGGCACCGCGTTCTACGACACCCAGCTGATGGATAAACGCAACGATTACTACCGCAACAACAATCCGTCACAACCGAGTCAGAGCTACCCGCAGGACGACCGCTTCACCAGCCAGACCCGCGACATCGCCGGCAGCCGGATCGAGATGCTCGACGCTTACGTCCACGGCAGCTGGGACGTGGCGCAGATGCCTGTGACGGCGCGCGTTGGCCGTCAGGTGTTCAACTGGGGCGAGGGGATTTTCTATCGCGGCGGCATCAACACCACCAATCCGGTGGACGCGGCCAAGTACCGTTTGCCCGGCGCCGAGGTCAAGGAAGTGCTGGTGCCGGTGGAGGCGCTGAGCTTCAACATCGGCCTGACTGACAGCCTGACCCTGGAGAGCTTCTACCAGACCAACTGGAAGGAAACCCGCATCGATCCGGTCGGCACGTTCTACTCGCAAACCGATCTGTTCGCCGACGGTGGCAACACTGGCTACAACGATTTCAGCGGCACAGCTCTCGACACACCCGTGCCAGGATTTGGCAACGTCATCGGTCTGTACAGCGCATTGGGCAACAACCCGTTGCTCGGCCCGGTCCTGCAATCCACCGGGCTGTACGCCAACGGCGTGACTCCGGCGTACGGCAATACGCTCAAAGTGGCGTCTGTCGGCAAGGACTACAACGCGCGCAACGACGGCCAGTTTGGTTTTGCCTTTCGCTACATCGCCGAGCAGCTCAACAGCACTGAGTTTGGCCTGTACCTGGTTAATTACCACGCCAAGGAGCCGACCATTGCGGCGGATCTGGGTGGGTACAACGGCATCGACATGAACGCCCTGACCAACCTGCTGGCCGGTGTCGCCGGCAGTCAGGCCGGGGCACTCGCCAATGGTCTGGCCACGGCGGATGTGATGGGCAACATCCAGGCGCATCGGCGCTATGCCGAAGACATCCGCATGTACGGTTTCAGCTTCAACACCACGTTGGGCGAGGCTTCGGTGTTCGGTGAAGTGGCCTATCGGCCGAACCTGCCCATCGGCGTTGCGGCCACCAACGACCTGATCGGCGATCTGGCCAACGGTGCGGCTGCGGCGGTAACGGGCCAGTCGATCAATGTCGGCGGGCAAATGGTCACCCTCGACAGCCAGATCAACAACGCCGAGCGCGTTGAAGCGTTCAATACCTCGCTGGGCACCATCTACAACTTTGGTCCGACCGGGTCGTTCGACTCGTTGTTCGGCATCTTCGAACTGGCCTCCGAGCACCTGCGCGGCAGCAACCTGCAATACACCGCTTTCGACGGCAGCAATCGTTATTACGCCGGCACCGGTAACTATTCCTATGTGTCCGGCGGTGAGCGTGACGATCAGGTCAACCGCGATTCCTACAGCTACACGGCGATGCTCAACGGCACGTGGAACGACGTCTACGCCGGGGTCAACGTCTCGCCGTACGTCGTCTACAAGGATGATTTCAAGGGCAACAGCTATCAGGCAGGCAACACCATCGAAGGTCGCAAGGCCTACACGCTGGGGATCAAGGCCAACTACCAGAACAAGCTCGAGGCCGAGTTGCAGTACACCGAGTTCTACGGCGGCGGGCAGAACAACGGCATTCGCGATCGCGACAACGTCGGGTTCAACCTCAAGTATTTCCTTTGAGTTTCAGACGCAGTTTCTGGGGCACTCATTTTCCCTGTGGGAGCGGGCTTGCCCGCGATGACGGCAGCACATTCGACATCAATGGTGGCTGACCCACCGCTATCGCTGGCAAGCCAGCTCCCACAGTTTTCTGCATTCTGGAGAAGATCATGTTTCACACTTCAAGGCTGACAAAAACATCACTCGCGTTGTGGCTAAGTTTGGCCGCCGGCACTGCACTGGCCGCCATCACCCCCCAGCAAGCCGAACAACTGAAAACCACCCTGACCCCACTCGGTGCCGAGCGCGCCGGCAACGCAGCGGGCACTATCCCGGCCTGGACCGGCGGCATCACCCAGGCCCCGGCAGGCTACAAACCGGGCCAGCATCACCCCGATCCGTTTGCAGCGGACAAACCGTTGTTCACCATAACCAAAGCCAACCTCGACCAGTACAAATCCCATCTCAGCCCGGGCCAGATTGCGCTTTTCAACAGCTACCCTGACACCTTCCAGATGCCGGTCTATCCTTCGCGTCGATCAGGTTCGGCGCCGCAATGGCTGTATGACAACACCCTGAAGAATGCGACCTCGGCCAAGCTGCTCGAAGGTGGCAGCGGGTTCTCCGATGCCTATGGCGGCGTGCCGTTCCCGGTGCCCAAGGATGGCGTCGAAGTGCTGTGGAATCACATCACCCGTTATCGCGGCATCTACGTCGTACGCCGTGCCTCCGAGGCGCCGGTCCAGCGCAATGGCAGCTTCGCACTGGTGACCTCGCAGCAGGAAGCGCTGTTCAACTATTACCGTCCCGGTGGACAGTTTGCCGACCTGAAAAACATCCTCTTCTACTACGTGGCATTTGTGAAAAGTCCGGCACGGCTGGCGGGCGGTGCAGCGCTGGTGCACGAAACCCTCGATCAGCTCAAGGATGCGCGCCAGGCCTGGATCTACGACGCCGGCCAACGCCGCGTGCGCCGCGCGCCGAACCTTGCGTACGACACGCCGATCGCCTCGTCCGATGGCCTGCGCACTGCCGATGACACCGACCTGTTCAACGGTTCGCCGGATCGCTACGACTGGAAGCTCAAGGGCAAGCAGGAAATCTACATTCCCTACAACAACTACAAAGTCGGCAGCCCCGACGTGAAGTACGCGCAACTGCTTACCCCCGGCCACCTCAACCCGCAATTCACCCGCTATGAGCTGCACCGCGTGTGGGTGGTGGAAGGCAACCTCAAGCCGGGTTCGCGGCACATCTATTCCAAGCGCGTGCTGTTTCTGGATGAGGACAGTTGGGGGGCTGCGTTGGTCGATCAATACGACGGGCGAGGGGAGTTGTGGCGCGTGTCGATGGCCTACCTGAAAAACTTCTACGACCTGCCCACCACCTGGAGTGCGCTCGACGTTTTCCACGACTTGCAGGCACGCCGTTACTACGTGCAGAACCTCGACAACGAAGAATCGGAAACCGTGGACTTCGCCCAACCTGCGCCTGAGGACGCGTACTTCATGCCGTCGGCATTGCGCCAACGCGGCACTCGATAAAGAAAGAACCACGCCCCCCTACATAAGGCGGGGGAATTCTGAGGTGGCTGTTCTAACGCAATCGCGGGCAAGCCCGCTCCCACACGTTCTGAGTCGAACACAACATCTGTGAACGACTCAGAACCCTGTGGGAGCGGGCTTGCCCGCGATTGGTTTTTAGCTTCAGCGCGAAATCAGGATCAAACGCGGAAGTGGCTCACCATCTGCTGCAGCTGACCACCCAACCGTGCCAGTTCAACGCTGGACTTGGCGGTTTCATCACTCGCCGCGGCGGTCTGCTCAGACACGTCGCGCACGTTGATGATGCTGCGGCTGATCTCTTCGGCCACGGCGCTTTGTTGTTCGGCAGCGGCGGCGATCTGCTGGTTCATCGACTGGATGTTCGACACCGTGCGGGTGATGTTTTCCAGCGATGCACCGGCCTTGCGGGTCAGGGCGACGCTGCTGTCAGTCAGGGCGCGGCTGTTGTTCATCACTGTCGAGACCTGCTGGGTGCCGTTCTGCAAACCGGCGACCAGGCCTTCGATTTCTTCGGTGGATTTCTGCGTGCGCTGGGCCAGGCCACGAACTTCGTCGGCGACCACGGCGAAACCACGACCGGCTTCACCGGCACGTGCCGCTTCAATTGCGGCGTTGAGCGCCAGCAGGTTGGTCTGTTCGGCGACGGCTTTGATCACGTCCATGACGCTGCCAATCTTGTCGCTTTCCTGTTGCAGCACACTCATGGCTTCAGTGGAGCGCGCCACTTCGCTGGCCAGACGCTCAATCTGTGTGATGGCCTCGTTCACGACCTTGTCGCCTTCACGTGCTTCGCCGTCAGCCGCAGCGGCTGCTTGCGAAGCCTCCTCGGCGTTGCGCGCGACTTCCTGCACGGTGGCAGTCATTTCGTGCATGGCGGTGGCGACCTGATCGGTTTCGATCTTCTGGCTGTTTACACCGGCGCTGGTCTGCTCGGTAACGGCCGACAACTCTTCGGCAGCACTGGCGATTTGGGTCACGCCGTCGCGGATGCCGCTGATCAAGTCGCGCAGGGTGACGCCCATACGCGCGATGCCTTGTTGCAGCACACCGAGTTCGTCGCGGCGGGTGACGGTGACGTTCTGGGTCAGGTCGCCGCTGGCGATGCGCTCGACCACGGCCAGGGTTTCTCGCAGTGGGCGGGTGATCTGACGGGTGATGATGACCGCGGCAATCACGCCAACCAGCAGGGCCAGCAGGGTGCTGATCAACTGGAAGGTACGCGCCTGAGCGCTTTCGATGTCGCGACGATCAAGCTGAATCTGATACAGCTGCTCGCTCAGGGTCACGATGGTGGCGCCCTGATCCGTCATTTCCTTACGCGCCTGCACGGCTTCGCTGTTGGCGTTTTTATAGGCCATCAACGCGCTGCGATAATTGGTCAACGCCGTTTCCAGCTGACGCAGGGCATCTTGCTGAGTATCAGCGAAATGCACATTCAGCTGTTTGAGGCTGGCGATCGCCACGTCGATTTGGGCGATGGCTTTCTGCTCGGTTTCGGCGTTGGTGGTGGCGGTGTAGCCGCGCACTTCGTAACGGGCGAGGATGAACGCTTCCTTGGCGGCACTGATGGCCTGGAACTGCTCGAAACGCTGCTCGCTCATGTCCATTTGCTGAACGCGCTTGCTGATCGATTCGATCAGGTTGTACGCGCTCTCGGCGTTGACGCTCATGGTGTCGCGCGCGGTGTTGCCGGTGCGATAGGCGTTACGCATTTTGTTCAGGGACGTCTGGTATTCGGCGATGGTCGCCGCCTGCTCCTTGAGCAGCTTGACGTTTTCCGGACTCTTGAAGCTGCTGATGAGCTTCTGCTGTTGCGCGGCGAAACCGTCGAGGGTGGTCTGTACATTCTGCGCGGCGGTTTCGTCGCCGTTGGTCAGCATATATTGCAGGCGCACCACGCGCAGTTTGGTCAGGCCGGAGTTGAGCTGGGTGATGTCGCTCATCCAGTTACTGCGGTCAATCAGGCCGCCCAGGCTGGTCCAGCCGGTCAGGGCCAAAACGCAGGTCAGTGCCAGGACAAGGCCGAAGCCCAGGCCCAGTTTCATGTTCACGCTGATGTTGCCGAACCAGCTATTCATCACAATATCCTCCAGAAACTTGTGTTTCTTGATCGTCGGTAAGCTGGAAGATTGTTGTTTTTTGAGCCAGCAATGGTGTTAGCAGGTCTGTATCGGCAGCGAACGCGAGAGCTGAAAGGTTTTTTGTCGGACAGAATTTGTAACAAGCTATCCCAAGACTTTTTTCACATGGGTTTCACTGGCTGCCCACGCGGGCGTCGGTAGCTTTGTCGCATCGAATGACAAGTGATGCATGCTAGCGAGGCGGCTTTTGTGGAATTGAGACTGAATCTGTTTGGCGTCAATCGCTCGATTGATCTGAGTGGTCTGGCCCGTTTTCGAAACACCTGGGTGGTGTTGGCGGCATCGGTGCTGGTGATTCCGTTGACCCTGTGGCTGCTCGCACCGGCCGCGGTGCCGGATCTTGCCCACGGCAACATCACCGGCGCGCAGGCGTTGGCGCGGGGATGGGCAGAGGGCGACATGATCGTGCTGGTGCGCCACGTCGAGCGCTGCGATCACTCCAGAGCGCCGTGTCTGAGTGGCCGTGATGGCATCACCGACCGATCACGCAGTGCAGCTGTTAGCGTCGGTGCGCAGTTCGAGCAGTTGGGCCTGACTAACGCCGATATCTACAACAGCCCGACCATGCGTACCGTGCAGACCGCCGGTTACATGTTCAACCATGCCGCCACTGGCGACGACTGGCTGATCAACTGCAAGGGTCGCATGTTGCGCGATGCGCTTGCCCACAAGATCGCCGGTCGCAACCTGATTCTGGTGACGCACAGCGAATGCATGGAACAACTGGAAAAAGATCTGAAAGTAGCGGGCTCCGATCTCGGTTACGGCGCTTCGTTGTTCGTCTCCGCTGCCAACCCGGCGGCTCCACAGATGCTCGGTTTTATTGAAGCCTCCGACTGGCGCACGGTGACCAACCGATGAACGCTCGTTTTTACGCTTATAACTTCGGCATCCCGCTGGCCTGTGCGGCGCTGGTGTTTTTACTGTTCGACATGACCCGCATCGACATCGCCTTCAGCAACCTTCTGTTCGATCCGCTGACCCAGACCTTTCCGCTCGACAAGATTCACTTGTTCGAAAAAATCACCCACAAATGGGCGCGGATCATCCCCAACTGGACCGCCGAAATTGCCCTGATCGGCGCCATGCTGTCGGTGGTCTGGCCGCTGGTCAATCCGCAGAAGCATCAGCGACTTGGCGCATTTCTGGAACGCAGCAAAGTCGCTCCCGTGTTGCGATTTACCGCTGATCACCGTAGGGATTTTCTGTTTGTGGTGGTCGCGTTTGCGGTCTGCACGGGTGTGATCCATTTCCTCAAATCCCACACCAGCGTTTACTGCCCGATCGAGACGACGTTGTACGGCGGCAAAATGGCCCACATCGAGTGGTACAGCAATTTTCAGCTGTTCCATGAAGCCGGTAGCGGCCGATGCTGGCCGGGCGGGCACGCCTCTGGCGGCTTCACCATGCTGGCGCTGTACTTTGTGGGGCGCCGGTATCAGTGGCGCTTTTCCAGCGCGCTGTTGTGGGGCTCGTTGTTGCTTGGTTTCATCTACGGCACGACGCGAGTTCTGCAGGGCTGGCACTACATGTCCCACACGTTCTGGGCCGCAATCTTTGTCTGGTTCGCGTGTTTGCTGACGGCGCTGGCGTTTTATGGGCGGGCGCGGTTGGAGAGACCTGTGTTGCAGAAACATGAACAATGTCTGCCCGCCCAAACCCCGTCAGGTCTGGAAATGCCGTTCAATTGACCAGCGGATAAGCGATGGCGAGGGAGCTTGCTCCCTCGCCACACTGATTCAGTCGCTGACGAATCAGCGTGCCGCCCGACCATAAGCCGCCAATGCTGAACAAATTGTGAATCTCACCCCAGCCGTCGTGACCAGCGCTGATCCGGTGCTTCGAAGCCCGGATTGACCAGCGCAGTCAGCACATGATCCTGCCAACGTCCGGCAATGTTCAAATACGCCTTGGCGTAGCCTTCCTGCTCGAAGCCCAGTCGCTCCAACAACCGTGCACTGCGCTCGTTGCCGGGGATGTAATTGGCCATGATCCGGTGCAGGTTCTGGGTCTCGAACATGTAACTAATACCGGTCTCCAGCGCTTCTTGCATCAGGCCCTGGCCTTGCTGCGTTGCGTCGATGTGGTATCCCAGATAACACGCCTGAAACGCCCCGCGAATGATGCCGCTGAAATTGCAGGCGCCGATCATCTGCTGGCCGTCCGCGCTCAGCAGCGCGAAATGCATCGCCAACCCGGCGTCGAAGGCGCTGCCCTGGATCTCTAGACGACGGCGAATCTGTGCAGTGGAAAAATAGTCGGTCGTACGAATAGGCGACCACGGCGCGAGGTGGCGCTGGTTGCGTTGATAGAAGTCGCTTTCCAGTTCGGCCTGATCCGGGGCAAGGATGGCGAGCGTCAGGCGTTGGCAGGGCAGGGTCAACAACGGCATCGGTCGCTCCGGGCAGGGGTGTCAAAGGACAGAATTGCCCGGAGCGCCCAAAAATACAAACGGGTTGTGAGTTGCCTGATCCTCTACGGAAAGTTGTGGGGGGATCTCAGGTGAGTCGGTTTTCTGAAGGGAGCCAGACAACAGGCAAAAAAAAGCCCGCGGGAGAGCCGCGGGCGAACCGTAGTTTCTTGAATGAGCGAGCGGACTTTACAACGTTGGTTGAGTCGCAGCAGTGAAGAAAAATTCATCTCGATGAGCTGCCCTGACCCGGTCTGACAAGCGGTCGGTCCGCGCCCACTTCAATCATCAATGGCGCACTTCAGGGGGCGGTGAAGCGGGCGATCCCTGCTGCACAACTTGATCCCGTGCCCGGCAAACCACAATCTCGGCCAATGCGCTCAATTGCTTGATGGCCACCGCAATATGGCGCTGGGAGCCGTCGCACTCATCCGCAAAGTTTGCGCTGATGAGCGCGAGGGATTCGAGAAGATCACTGGCATGCGTGAGCAGGGTCATCGTGTCGACATCTTCGCGCACGCTGAACATTTGCTTGAGTGGCACGGTACGGCGGGGTTTTCTTTGGTTTGAGCCTGTGACGCTGGCGTGGGTTTTCTGGCCGGGCGTTTGCGCGTCGGCCGGGACCGGACCGACAAGCGTGAGTCGGGTGATTTTTTTCATGACGTAGCTCCGTGGAGTGAACGATCTCGGCGGCTGCGGCCTGGCAAACCGCCCGCTGGATGGCAGCGAAGCGTGGAGGGTAGCGCCGTGGAAATTGGTGCACCAGTTCATGAAAGTCGACGCGTGTTGAGGGAAATTTCCTAGGACGTGAAATGTAGGAAGTGAGAGCAATGGATGGATAACTGTCGGGGGCACTGTGAGTGCAGAAACGCTCGTTGCAGCGAGCTTTTTCTTGTCGACTGGAAAGAGCGTCTGGCTCAATACTCCGTCACCTTATCCTCACGCAAAATCCACCCTGCCTCTCCCGCCACCAACTTGTACTGAACCTGCCGCATCTTCCCCGTCCGGCCGGCACCCGCGTCGGCGTTGTTGTAAACCGGGAAGCGCTGCACCAGCGTGTTCTCCACTACGGCAAATGAATCTTCTCCCTGATATCCGTCGGCGATTTTCGGGTTTTCGCTGATGGGCGGCAGATAGATTTCGCTCAGGGATTTTTTGTTGTTGGCGGAGTAGGCGATCAGTTCGCCCGGCATACTGCGTCCAGGCGTACGGGTGAAAATGTAGATCTCAGGTGAGCCGTCGTTATTCAGGTCGCCAATCTCGGCGCGGACGATGTTGCCGTTGAGCGGACGGGTTTGCACCGTGTTATCGATTTCCAGGCCCTTGGGTTCGATACGCACGATGGATTTGCCATCCACCTGATCCGTCTTTACATGAAAGTGGATGCCCTGCAGCTCCAGGTTCTGGTCGAATGCCGCGTTGTTATCCACAGCGTCGCCGTTGGCGAGGCTCAGTGAAATCGCGTAATCGGCCACTTCATTGCGCCGGGCAGCATTGCGCATGAGATAGACCTGCACCGTGTACTCGCCATCGGCGGGCAGCGAGCCGAGAAAGTGATTGCCCATCATCGAGCCGTTGAACAGGGCGTAATCGGAGTTTTTGGCGGTGATGTTGAAGTAGGCAGACGTGTTGGTGGGCTTGAAGTCCACGGTCAGTATCTGCCCAGCCTTGGCGTTGAGTTTGTACTCAGCCGTTTTATAGCCCTTGATCGACTGTTTGAACTGCACACTGCCATAGCCACTTTTGTAGTTGACCTGCTGGATTCTTGGCGAGATGTCGGTAGTCGCGGCGTGGGCAGACAGTGAAAGTAGGGCAGCCAGTGCGGCGCCGAGCCAGATGTTCATGAGATTCCTTGGGTTATTGCCTGTGTGCTCCGAAGCATAGATCCGGGGCGGCACGCGCGTCCAACCGGGCTGGTGATCAAATCCCGATCTCCAGATGCGACAAAGCCCGCACTGGGCGGGCTTTGTCGTTGAGTTGGTGGAGCCGGGGGGATTTGAACCCCCGTCCGCCAGTACTCCGCTGTCGGTACTACATGCGTAGCCGTTTCTATTAAGTTAACCCTCAGCGACCCGAAGGGCAGGGTGCTTTGGGCGAGTTGTGTAAGTTTTAGCCGCTTCGTCCACAACGTACTGCACGGCGATTCTGTTCTATATGACAATCATTTTGGGTTTACAGACATCCCCTGATGATTGCTGGACCCGAAGGTACCAGAAGGGAAGGCTAAGGCTGCTTACGCAGCGAGAGCGTATTCCCCGTAGGTTTCGTCATTGGCAACTATAAGAAGTTGCAACAGTGGATTTACGAGTTCTGTTACCAACTCGGCATGCACCTAAAGTTTCGCAACCGGCGTCGAATCCTAAACGGCCCCGAACTCATTGCTCTGTACATCTTGGTGAGCAACAAGCCTGCGCAGTGTACGCCAATCGGCGGACAAGGCCAACCCGAAGGTTGGCCTTCTGGTACGTCATTTATTTTCAGGATTACGAGTTTGTATTTTCGTGACCACGTTGGAGGTGATCGCAACGCATTCCTTGTCATTCCCGGCTTTTTGAGCCATTTCAGCTTTTTCCCGGGCGGCTTTGATGTTGTCGTCGGTATTTTCCGAAAGAGCCGGCTGGCTGGTCTCGAAGTCCTTGATAATTTGAAGATTCCCGGCACAAAGGTCTTTGTCTGCCGCAAATACCGGCGACGTCAGCAGGGCACCAGCGATGAACAATCCAGCTATTGCAGAATGCTTCATAGGTATCTCCTAGAACGGTTGGTCTCGGTGCTGCCGGGCGGTCTGGCGGCTATTCCGAGGTCGCTACAAGCCTCGTTTGCTTGGGGCTTGATCAATCGACTATAGCTGCGCTCAGGAATTCGGTTTTTTTTTACACATGGTATGAAAAGGTTGGTTCACCAAAACATGTCGATGAGGCCAACCCAGTCGGTCCGTGATCATTTCTTGGTGTCACCCGTAGACTTCTGGATTTCCAGAAGGGTCTGCTGGGTTTCAACAAGGCACTCGTCTGTTTTGCCTTGGGCCTTGAGAGCCTGTGCTTTGCTGACACTCGCCGAGACGCGCGCATTCAGATCCGGTGATGTCTGGTATTGGGCCTTGGAGTTGTCGATTGTCTGCAAATTCGCATCGCACAAGCTGGACGGTTTGCTATCGGCGAACGAAGTGGACGCCATCATCGAGGCAGTAACGAACAGACCGAACAGTACAGAACGCTTCATGGGAATCTCCTTGCACTGAGGAATCCGGACTTCGCTGACCGTGAGTAGGGTCAACGAAAGAAGGACAGGCCCCGACTGTTCGAGGCCTGTTCTGTGGACTACCGTCCCGCTCAAGGGTTCTGATTTTCTTCAGCAGGCCTTCGCTCGGGTGACCCGATCCACCAGATAAACCAGGCCGTGATAGTCGATCCCGCCATGTTGCGTCAGTCCGATTTCGCACGTCCGGCTCGTGGAAATCCCCTCACTGCAATGCTGCACCGCGTCCTTGAGCGTGCGCAGCGAGTGGCTGTTCAGTTCCGGCGTGGTAAAGCCCTTGTCCCCCGCGAAACCGCAGCAATGAATGCCTTCCGGAATCACCACGTTCTTACTGCACTTGCGCGCCAGATCAATCAACGCCTGGCTTTCGCCCAAATGCTGAGTGCTGCACGTCACGTGGACGGCGATCGGTGCTTCCTGAGGCGTGAAATCCAGCCGATCGAGCAGATGCGTACGAATGAAACGCACCGGGTCGTACAGATCCAGGCGAACATCTCCCACGTCCTGCACCAACCGCAGCGTGCACGGACTGGTGTCGCAATAAATCGGATCGAGCCCGCCGCGACTTGCGTGGAGCAGCGCGCTGATCAGCTCCTGACGCTTATGCTCGGCTTGTTCGGCATAGCCTTTGGAGGCGAATGGTTGGCCGCAGCAAAGATTGTCCTGATTGTCGGGAAAGACTACCTGGTAACCGGCCTTTTCCAGCAGTCCACGGGTTTTGTCGTACAGCGACATCTGCTCTTTGTCACCTGCCGCCGGCCCCATGACCCGCGAGACGCACGCAGCCAGATAAACCACTCGAGGGCGTTCGTCCGACACATTCGGACTGAAGCGAATGGCTCTTTCCGGTTGTGGCATCGCGTTCGTCCACAACGGCACCTGGCCCTTGGACAAGCGGGTCAGCGTTGCCGATAACTTCGCCAGACGCGGCGCCCCCAGCAGCATCCGCGCGCCGTTCGCCACATGCAGCGTGAAGCGCGCGCCTTGCAGCGTCTTGGCGAAATTTCCTTCGATCCAGTCAGCGGTTTTCTTGTGCGTTGCGTGTCGGCCGCGAAGCTTTTTCACCAGCTCGCCGGTATTGATGCCTACAGGACAGCGTTGTGCGCAGAGACCTGTTGCGGCGCAGGTTTCGATGCCTTGGTACTCGTAGGCTTTTTCCAGTTCAGTGGTATCGATCCCTGCGCGTTTTTTCGCCTGAATGTCGCGCCAGATCACGATGCGCTGGCGCGGGCTCAGGGTCAGGCCTTTCGACGGGCAGACCGGTTCGCAGAAGCCGCACTCGATGCACTTATCGATAATCTCGTCAGCCGCCGGCAGCGGTTTCAAGTGCTTGAGGTGGATCTGCGGATCTTCGCTGAGCACCACGTCCGGGTTGAGAATACCGTTAGGGTCGAGCAGACGTTTGAGCTGCCACATCAGTTGGTAGGCGTCGCTGCCCCATTCCAGCTCAACAAACGGCGCCATGTTGCGCCCGGTGCCGTGTTCGGCCTTGAGCGAGCCGCCGAACTCCACCGCCACCAGTTGCGCGACGTCGTCCATGAACGCTTGATAGCGTGCGACTTCTTCCGGGTTGTTGAAGCCTTGGGTGAAGACGAAGTGAAGATTGCCTTCCAGCGCATGTCCGAAAAGGATCGCCTCGTCGTAGGAATGTTTTTCGAACAGTTCGATCAAGCGGTTTACGCCGATCGCCAGTTGTTCAACCGGGAAGGTCACGTCCTCGATGATCACCGTGGTGCCGGTTTTACGCACGGCGCCGACGGCGGGGAAGGTGTCCTTGCGGATCGCCCAGAGGCGTGCGTTTTCAACGGGGTCTTCGCTGAAGTCGACCTGCTTTTCTACCGGGAAACTGCTGATCGACGCCATGATCTGCGCCAGTTGTTCCTGCAGCAACGTGGAAGAGGCGGCGCGGGATTCGATCAGCAGGGCGCAGGCATTGTTCGACAGCAGCTGTACGAAAGCGGGCATGCCCGGTTTGTCCTGCACCGAGCGCAGGCTGCGGCGATCCAGCAGTTCTACCGCTGACACTGGCTGGCTTTTCAGCACGGTGACCGCGTTGCAGCAGGTTTCCACATCCGGGAACACGATCAGCGCTGAAGCCTTGTGCGGATGATCGATGACGGTGTCGTAAGTCACCGCGCTGATAAAACCGAGTGTGCCTTCGGAGCCGACCAGCAAGTGGCTCAAGATATCCACAGGCTCGTCGAAATCCACCAGGGCGTTGAGCGACAGGCCGGTGGTATTTTTCAGACGATATTTGTGGCGGATTCTGGCAGCCAGTTCGGCATTGGCGCGGGTCTCGCGGCTCAACGTCGCCAAGCGATCTAGCAGATCACCATGGCTTGCACGAAACGCCGCGACGCTGGCGGCGTCTTCAGTATCAAGTCGCGTGCCGTCGGCCAGTACCAAGCGAATGCCTGCCAGCGTGTGATAAGTGTTTTGTGCGGTGCCACAGCACATGCCGCTGGCGTTGTTGGCGACGATGCCGCCGATTTTGCAAGCGTTGATCGAGGCCGGGTCCGGGCCGATCTTGCGTCCGAATGGCGCCAGCCACGCATTGGCCTGCGCGCCGATCACCCCCGGCTGCAGACGGATTTGTGTGCCTTGGCCACGTATTTCGCGAGCGTTCCAGTTATCCCCAAGCACGATCAGCACCGAATCGCTGATCGCCTGACCGGAGAGACTGGTGCCGGCCGCGCGAAAGGTCACCGGCACATGATCGCGCTGTGCCAATTGCAACAGCTTCACCACTTCATCTTCGGATTCAACGCGTATCACCAGTTGCGGAATCAGTCGATAAAAACTGGCGTCGGTGCCGAAGGCCAATGTCGACAGCGGATCGTCGAAGCGGCGATCCGCCGGAATCAGTTGTTGCGCATCACGCAGGAAATTCGCCGGGAGCGTCATTGGTCCTCCAGGATCAGCACGACGAGGTCTTTCGGGCCGTGGGCGCCATAGGCCAGCACTTGCTCGATGTCAGCGGTTTTCGACGGGCCGGACACCAGCAACGCGTTGGTCGGCATGCCTTGGGCCCATTGGAGTTCATGTTGCACCTGGTAGAAGTTGTCGCGGATTTCGCTGGCCTTGAGCAGGGCGAAATGTACGGGCGGCACCAGGCTCATCAGGCGCGGTTCTTCGCGGGTTGGCCAGAGAATCAGGCTGCCCGTGGCGGCAATGGCACCCAGGGTGCCGGTGAGGCTGGCCGGGGTGTCGTTGAACAGCTCGGCTTTCCATTCTTCCATCGGCCGGTCGTAGGATTTCAACGCCGGCAGATCAGGATTGTTCGCCCAGTGTTGGGTGATTTTTGCACCGTGAGGCGTCGTCGGTGCGATCAACAGACTTGGCAACTGACGGTCGTGCAGCAATTGTGCGAGCAGTGCAGGCCATTCCTCATCACACGTCAGATGGATCTCGGTATGGACCGCTTCCATCAATTTGCGCAATTGCGGAATGCGCTGTTCGGCGCTGTAGGTGTAAGGCTGAGTTACCAGTTCGACGTCGAAATCGTCGGCAATCGGCGTGGCGCCGATCAGACTTTTGCGCAGTTTGCCGAGGATGTTTTGCTTGGCGCTCATCAGCGGTCTCCCTGTTTGGCCAAGTGCTCGCGGGCCATGTCGTGCAGTGAGCGGGCGGCGGGTTTGGGCGCGCTGTGATTCTGCGTCCATGGGCCAACATTGCTTGGCGTGAGGGCGCGCAAGCGCGTGGCGAAAAAGCCGAACAGCCGATACAGCGTCGGCGAGCTATTGAGCTTGGCCCAGGCGTTCCAGATAAAGCGTTCCTTGCGCGAATACTTGCTGCCCTGACCGCGCATCACTTGATGAGGACTGTCCGGGGCCTTGACGTTTTCTTCGCGTAGGCGACGTAGCAGCGCGGGGATAGGAATTTTTACCGGACACACTTCACCGCAGGCACCGCACAGCGAAGACGCACTCGGATGATCCGGCACTTTGGCCAGGCCGACCAAGTGTGGGGTGATGATTTTTCCTATAGGGCCGGGGTAAACCTCCCCATAGGCGTGGCCGCCGATTCGCGTGTAGACCGGGCAATGATTCATACAGGCGCCGCAGCGAATGCAGTTCAGGGTCTGGCGCAATTCGCTGTCGGCAAAGGCCTGGCTGCGACCGTTGTCGAGAAGCACCAGATGCACTTCTTGCGGACCGTCGAGTTCATGCTCCTTGCGCGGGCCGGAGATCATGTTGACGTAAGTGGTGATCGGAATGCCCAGCGCCGAGCGGGTCAGCAGCGATAGCAGCGGCACCACGTCGCGCAGATTTTCGACGACTTTTTCGATGCCGGTGACGGCGATGTGCACCGGCGGCACGGTGGTAGTCATCCGGCCGTTGCCTTCGTTTTCCACCAGCAGCAGGGTGCCGGTTTCGGCCACGGCGAAGTTGACGCCGGAAACGCCGATGTCCGCTTCGAAGAATTTCTGCCGCAGGACTCTGCGACCGATCTGAATGAGTTGGTCAACGTCCTTGGTGTATTCCACGCCAAGTTTGTCGTGGAACAAGGACGCGACCTGACCGGCATTCTTGTGGATCGCCGGCATAATAATGTGTGAAGGCTTTTCGTGGTCGAGCTGGACGATGTATTCCCCCATGTCGGACTCCAGACATTCAATGTCTTGAGCCTCGAGGAAATGGTTCATCTCCATCTCTTCGCTGACCATCGATTTGCCCTTGATCACTTGCCGCGCCTCGTGAGCACGGATGATCGATAAGACGATGCCATTGGCCTCGTCCACCGTTTCCGCCCAGTGCACTGTCACACCGTTGCGGGTCAGGTTCTGTTCCAGTTGCTCGAGCAGGTCGGGCAACTTGGAGAGCGCGCGGGCTCTGATCGAGTTGCCCAGTGCGCGCAAATGTTCTCTTTCGTGGGCATCGCCAAAAGCCGCTGCCCGCTTGGTCATCAGTGAATCCATGGCAGTGCGGAAATTGTTCCGTAACTGCGGGTCACCCAAGGCGTTGTGCGCCCGGGTGCGGAAATCTTCTTCTACGGCGACCGTAGGAATAATCGCGGAAGTGCTCATTGCGCACCTCCGGTTCGTTGCCACAGGAAACTGGCCAGATGTTGGCCGCGCAACGCTTCCTGTTGTTTCTCCAGCGAGCCGTTGATGTTCATCAAGCAGCCGCAGTCGGCACTCAAAATCCTGTGTGCGCCGGATTCCTTCAATGCCCGGGTCTTGTCAGCCACCATCGCGCCGGAAATGTCTGGCATTCGGACGCTGAATGTCCCGCCGAAGCCACAGCATTCGCTTTCGTGGTCGTGGTTGACCCGTTCCACATTGCTCAACTGCGCCAACAACTCGCGACCGTGCAGGTGGGTGTTCATCTCGCGACGCGCAGAACACGACGTGTGCAGCGCGACTTTTACCGGCTCGCCACCGTCCTTGAGCTGCACTTTGCAGACGAACAGCAGAAACTCTGCCAATTCGTAGGTTCGTGCCGCGAGGGCCTGAACCTGTTTCAAGGTTTCTGGCTCTTCCTTGAACAAGTCGGCGTAGTGCTCGCGCAACATGCCAGCGCAGGAGCCCGATGGCACCACCACCGGATAATCCCCGGCGAACAGTGCCAGTTGCGAGCGCGCCACCGTCCGCGCTTGCTCGGTGTAACCGGAGGTGTAGGCCGGTTGTCCGCAGCAACTTTGCCCTTGCGGGTACTCGACCCGAATCCCTTCGCGCTCCAGCAAGTGGATCGCGTCCATCCCGGCTTCGGGGTAGAACAGATCAACCACGCACGTCCCGAACAGATAGACCCGCGACGGTTTCTCGCTGGGGTATTGCCGAGGTTCGGGCAGTGGCGGTGCCACGCGGGTCGCGTTCGGCACGGCGTTGTAAAAAAGCTCGCTCATCAGGCGTGTCTCCGGGTTGTCCCGGTTATCCGTCCGCTGAGGCTGCTGAATATAAAGAGTGTTGCTTTCAGCAGCCTTACAGACCGGGTTGTGAATTGCTGACGCCGGAATCACGAACCGGCGTCGGTTATTTCCATGTCGCTTGCAGTCTTCTTATAGGTTTAGTGCACCAGCATGCCGGTGAGCCAGTAGGCCTGAGCCAGCGTGATCAGGCCGACGATCGTTGCAAAGAATAGGCTGTGCTTGAGGGTGAAGCGGAACAGGTCCGATTCCTTGCCGACCAGACCGGTCGCGGCGCAGGCCACGGCGATCGATTGTGGCGAGATCATCTTGCCGGTGACGCCGCCGCTGGTGTTTGCCGCGACCAGCAGAGTGTCATTGACGCCGATCTGGTGCGCGGTGGTGGCTTGCAGCGAACTGAAGAGGGCGTTGGACGAGGTGTCGGAACCGGTGAGGAATACGCCCAGCCAGCCCAGGAACGGCGAGAAGAACGGAAACGCTGCGCCAGTACCCGCCAGCACCAGAGCCATGGTCGAGGACATGCCGGAATAGTTAGTGACGAACGCGAACGCCAACACCATGCCAATCGACAGAATAGGCCAGCGCAGTTCGTAGAAGGTCTCTTTCAAAGTGGTCAGACCAGTTTTGAAATTGATCTTCAGCACCAGCATCGAGATCAGTGCGGAGAAGAAAATCGCCGTGCCGGTCGCGGAAATCGGGTCAAGTTTGAACACGGCTGGAATGGCGGTCGGTGCGGCCACGATCGGTGCAGTCTTGATCACCAATTGATCAAGGTGCGGAATCGCGAAGTTGAACACCCACGCGTACATCGAGCCGCCGGCAGCGAACATTGCTTTGAAAGGCTTGAGCGTCCAGATCGTCACCAGCACGGTGAGGATCAGGAACGGCGACCAGGCGATGAAAATTTCCCAGAGGCTGTAAGGCGAAACCGCGGTGGCGCGCTTCTGGCCAAAACCGCCGACGCTGCCGGTGATGGCGGCGCTGGAAGTCGCGCCGGCTATTTGCGCGCCAGCGGTACGTTTTGGCTGCCAGATTTTCAGGAACAGGGTCAGGGAGATCAGGCTGGCCAGGGCCGAGGTGATGTCCGGCAGTTCCGGGCCGATGAAGTTCGAAGTGAAGTACTGAGTGATGGCAAAGCTAAGGCCCGCCACCAGCGCGGCCGGCCACGTTTCACGTACGCCGCGCATGCCGTCCATCATGAACACTAGCCAGAACGGCACGAATAGCGACAGCAGCGGTAGCTGGCGACCAGTCATGGCGCCGATTTTGAAAGCGTCGATACCGGTGACTTGGCCGGCCACGATGATCGGAATCCCCAGAGCGCCAAACGCAACCGGCGCGGTGTTGGCGATCAGGCACAGGCCTGCGGCGTACAGCGGGTTGAAGCCCAGGCCTACAAGGAGTGCCGCAGTAATCGCGACCGGCGCACCGAAACCGGCGGCACCTTCCAGGAATGCACCGAAGCAGAAACCGATCAGCAGCACCTGCAGGCGCTGGTCATCAGTAATCGACAGTACGGAGCTGCGAATAACTTCGAACTGACCACTTTTGACTGTCAGCTTGTACAGGAACACCGCCGCGACAATGATCCAGGCTATCGGCCACAAACCATAGGCGAAGCCATACCCGGCAGCGGCAAACGCCATGTCGACCGGCATCTGGAAGGCGAAAATAGCCACAGCGATGGACAAGGCAAGCGTGATGCTGCCGGCCACATGACCTTTGAGGCGGAACACCGCCAACGCGAGGAAGAAGAAAACGATGGGAATGACGGCCGCGAGAGCGGAAACGCCAAGACTGCCGAGCGGGCTGTAGATCTGTTGCCAGGTTTGCATATGGGGTGGCCCCTAATTGTTGTTGGTCAGGCACTGTCAGCGTTCTTGGTTAATTGGTAATACCAATTAACAATCGCTGTTGGCTAGGGTAAAAGCCTTGATGTGGGTGTGTCAATTTGTCGCCCTGAAACTTTTGTCGAATGAGCGGTGCAGATGTCATCTGATTCGGTTCGGGCGGTGTCGTCTGGTAGGTGTCGTGATGGCGCCGATAGGCCAGAATAGAGAGCCCGGCGAGCGGTCGGGCTCGTGGAGAAGTGAGTTATGGGGTTTGATCAGATACGTCAGCGCCGTTTGTCTGACGATATTGTCGAGCGGCTCGAGGGGATGATCCTCGAGGGCACGTTGAAGTCCGGTGAGCGGCTGCCGGCTGAGCGCGCGCTGGCTGAGCAGTTCGGGGTTTCACGCCCATCGTTGCGCGAAGCGATTCAGAAACTGGCGGCCAAGGGGTTGCTGGTCAGCAAGCAGGGCGGTGGCAACTACGTGGTGGAATCGCTCGGTTCGACCTTCAGCGATCCGCTGCTGCAACTGCTCGAAAGCAATCCTGAGGCGCAGCGCGATTTGCTGGAATTCCGGCATACCCTGGAGGCATCGTGCGCCTATTACGCTGCATTGCGCGCAACCGATGTGGATCGCGAACGGCTGACTGCGGCGTTCGAAGAGTTACAGGACTGCTATTCGCGTCATGACGAAGTGAGTCGGGTGGAAGAGGGCGCGGCGGATGCGAAGTTTCATCTGGCGATTGCCGAGGCCAGTCATAACGCGGTGTTGTTGCACACGATTCGCGGTTTGTTTGATTTGCTCAAGCGTAACGTTGTGACCAACATCGGCGGCATGTACAAGCAGCGCACGGAAACCCGCGACATGCTGATCACCCAGCATCGGGAATTGTATCTGGCGATTATTGAGGGGCGTGCGGAGCAGGCGCGGGAAGTTTCCAGCCGACACATTTTGTATGTGCAGGAAGTGCTGGAAGAGGTGCGGCAGGAAGTTCAGCGCATGGCTCGGGCGGAGCGGCGCAAGGGGATGTGATTTTTAAAGCAAAAAATCGTCCGATCACGGTCCGAGCCTGCGGCGGCCGCGATCGGACGATCTTTGCTTTTTGGGGGGAAGACTAGTCTTCCTTGCCCTTGTTACGCACAGCACGCTGCAACTCACGACCGGCGTCGCGCTCGCGCTCGGTGTCACGCTTGTCGTATTCCTTCTTGCCCTTGCCCAGAGCAATCTCGCACTTGACCATGTGCTTGCTCCAATACCAGGACAGGCATACGCAGGCGTAACCCTTTTGCTGCACTGCCGCGGCGAGCTTTTCCAGCTCTCGGCGGTTGAGCAGCAACTTGCGCGTGCGCGTCGGGTCAGCGATGACGTGGGTGCTGGCGGTCATCAGAGGCGTGATATGACTGCCGAGCAGCCATGCTTCGCCATCCTTGAGCAGCACGTAACTGTCGACCAGTTGCAGCTTGCTTGCCCGCAGACTTTTTACTTCCCAGCCGGCCAGGACCAGACCAGCCTCGAACTTATGCTCGATGAAGTAATCGTGTCGCGCCTTTTTGTTCTGCGCGATGGTCCCTGTTGGGTGTTTCTTCTGTTTAGCCATAGGGGCGGCATTATATGGAGATAAACGGCTGTCGGCTACGGTGATGCTGCGTGCTTGAGCAGGTTGAGTGAATCCCGGACAATGCGGCCTCTTTTTCTAACGCTTGGGCGTGATAAACGATGTCGACAGACAAGGTTTCTGTCCACGGCAGTTGGGCTAGCCGCTGGGTATTCATACTCGCCGCGACCGGTTCGGCCGTGGGACTGGGTAGTATCTGGAAGTTCCCGTACATGGTCGGGGTCTACGGCGGCGGTGCCTTTGTGCTGATGTTTCTGGCATGTATCGCGTTGATCGGGATCCCGGTCATGTTGGCTGAAACCCTGATCGGGCGGCGTGCGCGGCAGAGTCCGGCCAACGCTTTGAAGGTGCTGGCGGTAGAAGCCGGGCATTCGGGCAAGTGGTCGTGGGGCGCGTTCGCCGGGATGATCACGGCGTTGTTGATCCTGTCTTTCTACAGTGTGGTCGGCGGCTGGTCGCTGGATTACATCATCGATATGGGGCGTGGCGACTTTCAAGGTGCCACGGCCGCTCAGGTCGGTGCCTACTTCGGTAATGTGATCGCTGATCCATGGCGCCTGACACTTTGGCACACGATTTTTATGCTGCTTTCAGCGCTGGTGATCGCCAAAGGCGTGGTCGCCGGGCTTGAACGCAGCTTGCGAATCATGATGCCGTTACTGTTTGTGATGATTCTGGTGCTGCTCGGCTACAGCATGACCACTGGGCATTTCATGGAAGGCGTGCATTTCATGTTCGACTTCCACCCGGAAAAAGTCCTCGACGGATTACTCCCGGCGATGGGCCACGCATTCTTTTCGCTGAGCGTGGGCGTCGGATCGATCATGATCTACGGCGCTTACATGCCGAAGAATTCGTCGCTCTCTGGCACGGTCGTCGGTGTGGCGCTGCTCGATACGTTTGTATCGCTGGTGGCCGGTCTGGCCTTGTTCCCTATCGTGTTTGCCGCGGGCCTGAACCCGAGCGAAGGCCCTGGCCTGATGTTCGTCAGTCTGCCATTTGCCTTTGGTAACGTAGCGTTCGGCCAGTTGATGGGGGTAGTGTTCTTCGTGCTGGTGGCGGTTGCCGCCTGGAGTTCGGCGATTTCCCTGCTGGAGCCGATGGTCGCGTACCTGGTTGAACGCACGAAAATCAGCCGCGCCTGGGTGACATTCTGGTTGGCTTTTACCTGCTGGTTCGTGGGTCTGGGCACGGTGTTTTCCTTCAATATCTGGAAGGAAGCCAAGTTTTTCGTGAACGAAGGCGGGATGTTCCACCTCTATCAATGGGGTGCGGCAAGCGGTCTGGACTTCTTCGGCGTGATCGATTTCTTCACCTCGCGGATCATGTTGCCACTCGGTGGTTTGTGTTTCGTGTTGTTTGCAGGCTGGGTGATGGGCCGTGAAGCAGTGCGCGACGAGTTGTCGATCCGCAATCCGGCGCTGTTCTCCCTGTCCCTGTTCTTGATGCGCTATGTGGCGCCCATCGGCATTCTTGTAGTGTTTGCCGCTCAGCTCTGGAAGTAACGCTTACATGACGACACATATTCAACGATCGGCGCTGCTGCCTTACCCGGCGCAATTTCTCTACGACCTGGTCAATGACGTGGCGCGTTATCCGGAATTTCTGCCGTGGTGCTCGTCTGCCGAGGTGTTGGAGAGCTCGCCTGAGCATATGCGTGCAAGTGTCGGCGTGGCCAAGGGTGGCCTCAGTCAGCATTTCGTGACGCGCAATACGCTGGTACCGGGGCAATCCATCGAGATGAACCTTGAAGAAGGCCCGTTCAATCAGTTGCACGGCGTCTGGGTATTCAAGGTGCTGAACGAGAAGGCCTGCAAGATCAGCCTGGATCTGTCGTTCGACTATGCCGGGCCGTTGGTGCGAGCCACGCTGGGGCCGCTGTTCAATCAGGCTGCGAACACGCTGGTGGATGCATTCTGTCAGCGTGCCAAACAGATGCATGGTTGAGTCGGTGATCGAGATAGAGGTCGTGTATGCGGCCGTTGATCGTCAGGTCTTGCGCGCGGTCAGTGTCCCCGAAGGGACGACTGTGCGTGATGCCTTGTTCAAGTCCGGGATTGGCGATGAGTTCCCTGAGCTTGATCTGGCCGAATGCCCGGTAGGGATCTTCGGCAAAGTAATCGCTGATCCAGAGGTTCGCCTGATTCAGGCGGGGGATCGCATCGAAATTTATCGGCCGTTGCTCGCCGATCCGAAAGAGGTGCGGCGTTTGCGTGCTGCCAAGGCAGCTGAGGCGAAAGCTCGAAATCAGTAAGAAGCCAAACGGCAGGCAATAAAAAACCCGGAATTTCCGGGTTTTTTACTGCGTCGCAAATTATTGCGGCGAGGTGTCCAGCGGCTCTGGCGTCGGAACCGGAACGGTTTCTACACCATCGACGTCCTTCTGGATCTGATCCAGCAAGGAACCTGGTTTCACCGGTTTTTCCGGTGTTGGCTTCTCGGCGTTTTCAGCAGGAGCGGTCACGTTGGTGCCACTGTCCTTGCCGAGAATGGCTTCGTCACGGCTTACGCCCGGCATAAAGTCACCGGACAGGCTGACGAGCTGGTCGTTTGAGTTGAAAATAACACTCATGCGTTCCTGCTGACGTTCACCGCCACCAGGTTGCAGGCTATACAGATAATCCCAGCGATCGGCATGGAACGTGTCGGCAAGCAGAGGGTTGCCCATGATAAACCGTACTTGCGGCCGGGTCATTCCCGGGCGTAACTGGTCTATCATGTCCTGCGTGACGACATTGCCCTGCTGGATGTCGATTTTGTAAACCCCGGGGAATGAACAACCGGCGAGTGCGAGCAGTCCCACAAAGGTGAAACTGGTTAGCAAGAGCTTGGTGTTTTGCATCGGTGGGCGACTTCCACTATCTTGGCTGGGACAACGTAAACGCCGATCATACCCGTATTAAGAGAAGCTGCGAAGCAGCATCGCGAGAAAGCTGACCATGGTTGAAAATAGCGAACTACGCAAAGCTGGCCTCAAAGTGACCCTGCCACGGGTCAAGATCCTGCAAATGCTCGACTCTACAGAGCAGCGTCACATGAGTGCCGAGGACGTCTACAAGGCGTTGATGGAAGCGGGCGAGGACGTCGGTCTGGCCACGGTTTACCGTGTTCTGACCCAGTTCGAAGCCGCTGGCCTGGTGGTCCGTCACAACTTCGACGGCGGCCACGCTGTGTTTGAATTGGCCGACGGTGGCCACCACGACCATATGGTCAACGTGGAGTCCGGTGAAGTGATCGAGTTCTTCGACGAAGAAATCGAAAAGCTTCAGAAGTCGATCGTCGAGAAGCATGGCTTTGAGATGGTTGATCACAATCTGGTGCTGTACGTACGCAAGAAAAAGTAAGCATGTCGCGCGAATTTCAGGTTCGCGAAACGAGCGAAGGCGACCCAAGGGTCGCCTTCGTGCTTTTTGCCATTGTTAAACTTTCGCGGTGACGACCATCTTCTTCGCGTGTGCCAAAGACTCTTTGGTCAGATCGATACCGCCCAACATCCTTGCGACTTCTTCTATACGGTCGTTCTTGCTCAGCTTGGAGACGGCGGTGTGTGTTGCCTCTTCCCCGCGTACTTTGTGTACGAACAGATGCTGATGCCCCTGAGCTGCCACTTGCGGCAAGTGCGTGACGGTCAATACTTGGCCGCGCTCACCGAGTCGGCGCAATAACTGGCCGACAATTTCAGCCGTCGGGCCGCCGATGCCCACGTCGACTTCGTCGAACACCAGGGTTGGAACGCGAGAGGTCTGTGCGGTGATCACCTGGATTGCCAGGCTGATTCTTGATAGTTCACCGCCAGATGCTACTTTCGCCAGCGCCTTCAGCGGTTGGCCGGGGTTGGCGCTCACCAGCAATTCGACTTGTTCGAGGCCGTTAGGCAAGAGTTCGTCGCTGCTGTTGGCGCGCAGTTCGATGGTGAATCGACCGCCCGGCATGCCCAGCCGTTGAATCTCCTGTTCCACCGCACTGGCCAGGTTGTCAGCGGCCTGATGGCGCAAATCGCTCAGCTCCCGTGCCTTTTCCTGGTAGTGGCGGGCATAGGAGGCCAACTCTTCGCCCAATCGCTCAATGGATTCGTCATTGGCATTGAGCGTTTCGATTTCATCCAGCAGTTTTTGCTGCATTTCACTGACTTCGGTCGGCTGGATCCGATGCTTGCGCGCCAGCGTGTAAATGGCGTCGAGGCGCTCTTCCAGATATTGCAGGCGTGCCGGGTCGGCATCGAAGTTATCGAGGAAGCGATTAAGTTCACCGACAGCCTCTTCGACCTGAATCTGCGCGCTGGTCAACAAACTGCTGGCCTCGCCGAGGGCGCCAACGGAGTTGTTCACGCTCGACAGGCGATTAAGGCTGGCTGTCAACGCATTCAACACATTCCCGGAATCACTTTCGCTGCATTGTTCGACCACTTGTCGGCAAATGCCGAGCAGGGTTTCAGCATTGGTCAGGTTCTTGTGTTCCTGCTCCAGTTGTTCGAGTTCGTTGTCGCCGAGCCCGAGGTTTTCGAGTTCTTCGAGTTGGTAGCTGAGCAGCTGATGACGAGCGCGCTGTTCGTCGCCGGAGTTGGAGAGACGCTCCAGCTCCTGGCGAGTCTGACGCCAGCGCTGCGCCGCCAGTTGTACCTGACGGGCGAGGTCGGTCGCCCCTGCGTATTCGTCCAGCAGGCGACGATGGGTATCGGTTTTCAGAAGAGACTGGTGTTCGTGCTGGCTGTGGATATCGATCAGCAATTCGCCAAGGGACTTTAAATCGCCAAGCGGGCAGGGCGTACCGTTGATATAGCCACGAGAGCGTCCTTCCGAAGTGATGACGCGGCGCAGGATGCACGGCCCGTCGATGTCCAGATCGCGCTCGGCCAGCCAAGCGCTGGCTTCGGGGATATCGGCCAGGTCGAAGGTTGCCAGGATATCGGCCTTGTCGGCGCCCGGGCGGACTACGCCGCTGTCGGCACGATCGCCAAGGGTCAGGCCCAGGGCGTCAAGCATGATCGACTTGCCGGCGCCGGTTTCCCCTGTGATCACGCTCATCCCGCGATCAAGTTCAAGATCGAGATGTTCAACGATGGCGTAGTTATGTACGGACAGGTGCACCAGCATAAAGGCCGCTCCCAGGCTTTAGGTCTGGTTATTTATACAGTGTTTTGTTCGGGGCTGACAATGCCCTCACTTAGGTCGTTTCGCTTGAGCAATGCAAATGCTTAGCTCATCGAGGAATGAAAAAAAGCAGCACTTTTTTGTAGGGTTAATGCTTGAGCCCCTTGAAGACTGATTTTGCGGCCCCATATATCGGGGCAGAAGCGCGAGTCGAACTCGCGGACGATATTGAAAGGAGAATTCTATGGCTGACGAACAGACAGTAGATAAGCAAAACCCAGAAGCCAATCAGGCGCCCGAGGGTTCGGGTGACGACCTGGCGACCCGTGTACAAGTGCTCGAAGAGCAATTGGCCGCCGCGCAGGATCAGTCTCTGCGTGTTGCTGCCGATCTGCAGAACGTCCGTCGTCGTGCCGAGCAGGACGTGGAGAAGGCGCACAAGTTTGCGCTGGAAAAATTCGCCAGCGACCTGCTGCCGATCGTCGACAGCCTGGAGCGCGGCCTCGAGTTGTCGAACCCGGACGACGAAAGCATCCGTCCGATGCGCGAAGGTATCGAGCTGACCCTGAAAATGTTCCACGACACCCTCAAGCGTTATCAGCTTGAAGCGATCGATCCGCATGGCGAACCGTTCAACGCCGTTCAGCATCAGGCAATGGCCATGCAGGAAAGCGCAGACGTCGAGCCGAACAGTGTTCTGAAGGTGTTCCAGAAGGGCTATCAGCTCAACGGTCGCCTGCTGCGCCCGGCCATGGTCGTGGTCAGCAAGGCGCCGGCGCCAGTTTCGCCTTCTATTGATGAGCAGGCTTGAAATTAGCCGCAAGGCCCCCATTTAGAAGTCAAGCGTTTAAGTGCTACCGCAGTCAGCCACCACTGCTGCGGCATCCAAATCCAAAGTTTCGGGAGAGTTAACATGGGCAAAATTATCGGTATCGACCTGGGGACTACCAACTCCTGCGTCTCCGTGCTGGAAAACGGCAAAGCAAAAGTTATTGAAAACGCTGAAGGCGCGCGTACCACGCCGTCGATCATCGCTTACGCCAACGATGGCGAAATTCTGGTTGGTCAGTCTGCCAAGCGTCAGGCAGTCACCAACCCGCACAACACTCTGTACGCAGTAAAGCGTCTGATCGGTCGTCGTTTCGACGAAGAAGTTGTGCAGAAAGACATCCAGATGGTTCCTTACAAGATCGCCAAGGCTGACAACGGCGACGCTTGGGTTGAGGTGAACGGCCAGAAAATGGCACCGCCACAAATCTCGGCTGAAATCCTGAAAAAGATGAAAAAGACCGCCGAAGATTATCTCGGCGAAGAAGTCACCGAAGCAGTGATCACTGTTCCGGCCTACTTCAACGACAGCCAGCGTCAGGCAACCAAAGACGCCGGCCGCATCGCGGGTCTGGACGTTAAACGCATCATCAACGAACCAACCGCAGCTGCTCTGGCTTACGGTATGGACAAGGCCAAGGGCGATCACACCGTGATCGTTTACGACCTGGGTGGCGGTACTTTCGACGTCTCCGTAATCGAGATCGCTGAAGTTGACGGCGAGCACCAGTTCGAAGTGTTGGCCACCAACGGTGACACGTTCCTGGGCGGTGAAGACTTCGACATTCGTCTGATCGACTACCTCGTTGACGAATTCAAGAAAGAAAGCGGCATGAACCTTAAAGGTGACCCGCTGGCCATGCAGCGCCTGAAAGAAGCCGCTGAGAAAGCCAAGATCGAGTTGTCGTCTGCTCAGTCGACCGACGTCAACCTGCCGTACATCACTGCAGATGCCACCGGTCCTAAGCACTTGAACGTGAAAATTTCGCGTTCCAAGCTCGAAGCACTGGTTGAAGACCTGGTTCAGCGCACCATCGAACCTTGCCGCATCGCCATGAAAGACGCAGGTCTGGACGTTGGCGCGATCAACGACGTGATTCTGGTCGGTGGTCAGACCCGTATGCCGCTGGTACAGAAGCTGGTTACCGATTTCTTCGGTAAAGAAGCGCGTAAAGACGTTAACCCGGACGAAGCTGTTGCCATGGGTGCTGCCATCCAGGGCGCCGTTCTGGCTGGTGACGTGAAAGACGTTCTGCTGCTCGACGTCAGCCCGCTGACCCTGGGTATTGAAACCATGGGTGGCGTGATGACCGCGCTGATCGAGAAAAACACCACGATTCCTACCAAGAAATCGCAAGTGTTCTCGACTGCCGACGACAACCAGGGCGCCGTGACCATCCACGTCCTGCAAGGCGAGCGTAAGCAAGCCACGCAGAACAAGTCCTTGGGCAAGTTCGACCTGGCCGACATTCCACCTGCACCACGTGGCGTGCCGCAGATCGAAGTAACCTTCGACATCGACGCAAACGGCATCCTGCACGTTGGCGCGAAAGACAAGGCGACCGGCAAGACTCAGTCGATCGTGATCAAGGCCAACTCCGGCCTGTCCGACGAAGAAATCGAGCGCATGGTGCGTGACGCCGAGGCGAATGCCGAGGAAGACCGCAAGTTCGAAGAGCTGGCTGGCGCCCGTAACCAGGGTGATGCACTGGTTCACTCGACTCGCAAAATGATCGCTGACGCGGGTGACAAAGTTACCGCCGAAGAGAAGACCGCGATCGAAGCTGCCGTGGTTGCTCTGGAAGCCGCTGTGAAAGGCGACGACAAGGCTGCCATCGAAGCGAAAGTCGAAGAGCTGTCGAAAGTATCTGCTCCGGTTGCTCAGAAGATGTACGCCGAACAGGCTCAGCCTGCTGAAGGCGCAGCACCGCAGGACGACAAAGCTGAAAAAGCCGACGATGTTGTCGATGCTGAGTTCGAAGAAGTTAAAGACCACAAGTAAGTTGTTGGTCGGCCGGTTGACTGCCTTCAGGCGGTGACTGGTAGGATGTCGCCGCGCGGGAGCTTGCTCCCGCGTTGGCGTATCTGGAATACGCGAATTTTTACAGCATGCGACAAGGTTCGCGTGTTGGTGGTATGGCCGGGAATGCTCCTGCTTTTCGCGCCGAAAGTACCGCATGAATCAAAGACCAGGATCGTTGAATTGACGTGAGTTGGGTCCGGGCCTGTATTGGGGCTCAACGAGTTTGGCCACCTCAGGAGGGGTTTGCCGAACGTCCTCAAGAGTGCGAAGAACTTATGGCAAAGCGTGATTATTACGAAGTGTTGGGTGTTGAGCGTGGCTCAACCGATGCGGACCTGAAAAAGGCCTATCGTCGTCTGGCGATGAAGCATCACCCGGACCGTAATCCCGATGACAAAGCATCGGAAGAACTGTTCAAAGAGGCCAACGAGGCCTACGAAGTGCTGTCCGATTCGAGCAAGCGCGCGGCGTACGACCAATACGGTCATGCTGGCGTTGATCCGAGCATGGGTGGCGGCGGTGCCGGTTTCGGCGGTCAGAACTTCTCTGACATCTTTGGCGATGTCTTCAGTGACTTCTTCGGCGGCGGTCGCGGCGGTTCCCGTGGCGGCGCCCAGCGTGGCAGCGATTTGCGCTACACCCTGGAGCTGAATCTGGAAGAAGCGGTGCGCGGCACCTCGGTGAATATCCGCGTGCCGACACTGGTCAATTGCAAGCCGTGCGATGGTTCGGGCGCCAAGAAAGGCTCGTCGCCTTCGACGTGCCCGACGTGCGGCGGCATCGGTCAGGTGCGCATGCAGCAGGGTTTCTTTTCGGTTCAGCAGACCTGTCCGCGCTGCCATGGCCAAGGCAAGATCATTTCCGATCCGTGCGATTCCTGCCATGGCGACGGTCGTGTCGAAGAGTACAAAACCCTGTCGGTCAAAGTACCGGCCGGCGTTGATACTGGCGACCGCATCCGTCTGTCTGGTGAAGGCGAGGCGGGGACTCAGGGTGGCCCGACTGGCGACCTGTACGTGGTCATCAATGTCCGCGAACACGACATCTTCCAGCGTGACGGCAAGCATCTGTTCTGCGAAGTACCGATCAGCTTTGTCGATGCAGCGTTGGGTGGTGAGCTGGAGATTCCGACCCTCGACGGTCGCGTCAAACTGAAAATCCCCGAAGGCACGCAGACCGGCAAACAATTCCGCGTCCGCGGTAAAGGCGTGGCGCCAGTGCGTGGCGGTGGTGCGGGCGACCTGATGTGTCGTGTGGCCGTCGAGACCCCGGTCAATCTGAACCGTCGTCAGCGTGAATTGCTGGAAGAGTTCCGCAGCTCGTTGGCCGATGACAACAGTCATTCGCCGAAAACCACCGGTTGGTTCGACGGTGTAAAGCGCTTCTTCGGCGATTTGTAAGGAGTCGGCATGCGACGTATTGCAGTGATGGGCGCCGCCGGGCGCATGGGTAAGATTCTGGTCGAGGCCGTGCAGCAGCGCGCGCCGCTGACCGGGCTGACTGCTGCGATCGTTCGCCCGGGCAGCACGCTGATCGGCGTCGATGCCGGTGAGTTGGCATCGCTGGGGCGAATCGGCGTGCCGTTGTCTGGTCATGTTGAATCAGTAGCGGATGAGTTCGATGTGCTGATCGATTTCACGCTGCCTGAAGTCATGCTTAAAAACCTGGCCTTCTGTCGTAAGGCAGGCAAGGCCATGGTCATCGGCACTACCGGTCTGGATGCCGCGCAGAAACATCTGTTGGCCGAGGCGGGCAAGGATATTCCCATCGTGTTCGCTGCCAACTTCAGTGTTGGGGTCAATCTGTCGCTGAAGCTGCTTGATATGGCTGCGCGTGTGCTGGGTGATGATGCGGATATCGAAATCATCGAAGCGCATCACCGGCACAAGATCGATGCGCCGTCAGGTACGGCGTTGCGCATGGGTGAAGTGATTGCCAGCGCGCTGGATCGTGATCTGCAGAAGGTTTCGGTCTATGGGCGTGAAGGTCACACCGGTGTACGCGAGCGTGAAACCATTGGTTTTGCCACGGTGCGCGGTGGGGATGTAGTCGGTGATCACACGGTGCTGTTCGCCTGTGAAGGTGAGCGGCTCGAGATCACGCACAAGGCTTCCAGTCGCATGACGTTCGCCAAGGGAGCGGTGCGCGCTGCTTTGTGGCTGGATGGTCGCGCGCCGGGTCTTTACGACATGCAAGACGTGCTCGACCTGCATTAAGTGCTACAGAAACCGGGTTCAAACCACATGTTTGAGCCCGGTTTTATCCGCCAAGCGACGCCCTGTCGCATTCTCTGCCCTTTCGGGCTCATTGGCGGTAGACCAAAAAAGCCTTTTTCTGTAAGCTACAGCTTTAGTGTGTCCACTAAAAGCGCGCAGAATAATTCAGTGAACAAGCGGGGTGACGTGTCCATACGTCATTCCGCTTTTTTACAACCTGCGATCGCCCTTTCATGCGTTATTTACGGGAGGTCTTCTTGACTAAGCCAGCCATACTTGCCCTTGCTGATGGCAGCATTTTTCGCGGCGAAGCCATTGGTGCCGACGGTCAAACCGTTGGTGAGGTGGTGTTCAACACCGCAATGACCGGCTATCAGGAAATCCTTACCGATCCTTCCTACGCCCAACAGATCGTTACCCTGACCTACCCGCACATTGGCAACACCGGCACCACGCCGGAAGATGCCGAGTCGGATCGCGTCTGGTCTGCCGGTCTGGTCATCCGCGACCTGCCGCTCGTGGCGAGCAACTGGCGTAACACGATGTCCCTGGACGATTACCTGAAAGCCAACAATGTTGTGGCAATCGCCGGTATCGACACCCGTCGCCTGACCCGCATCCTGCGGGAAAAAGGCGCCCAGAACGGCTGCATCATGGCCGGCGACAACATCTCTGAAGAAGCCGCCATTGCCGCAGCGCAAGGCTTCCCGGGTCTGAAAGGCATGGATCTGGCGAAAGTCGTCAGCACCAAGAAGCAATACGAATGGCGCTCGACAGTCTGGGATCTGAAAACCGACAGCCACGCGACCATCGAAGCCTCCGAGCTGCCATACCACGTGGTTGCCTACGACTACGGCGTCAAGGTCAACATCCTGCGCATGCTGGTCGAGCGCGGCTGCCGCGTCACCGTCGTGCCGGCGCAAACGCCTGCTGCCGACGTACTGGCGCTGAAACCGGATGGCGTGTTCCTGTCCAACGGCCCTGGTGACCCGGAGCCATGCGACTACGCCATCAAGGCGATCAAGGAAGTGCTGGAAACCGAAATTCCGGTATTCGGCATCTGCCTCGGTCACCAGCTGCTGGCTTTGGCCTCCGGCGCCAAGACCCTGAAAATGGGCCACGGCCACCACGGTGCCAACCACCCGGTACAGGATCTGGACACTGGCGTCGTGATGATCACCAGCCAGAACCACGGTTTTGCGGTAGACGAAGAAACCCTGCCAGCCAACGTTCGCGCGATCCACAAATCGCTGTTCGACGGCACCCTGCAAGGTATCGAGCGCACCGACAAGAGCGCGTTCAGCTTCCAGGGTCACCCTGAAGCGAGCCCGGGCCCGAACGATGTGGCGCCACTGTTCGACCGCTTCATCAACGAGATGGCCAAGCGACGCTAAGCGTTCGCCTTGAGACTGTAGAGAGAAGCCCCTCGAGGGTGGCCCCGCTACCGGCGGCCCCTTCGAGGCTTCAGAAATCGATCAAGACGGCTTGCCGACTGACCTGCGGATTTGAGTGACAAACCCATGCCAAAACGTACAGACATTAAAAGCATCCTGATTCTCGGCGCTGGCCCGATCGTTATCGGCCAGGCCTGCGAATTCGACTACTCCGGTGCCCAGGCTTGCAAAGCCCTGCGCGAAGAGGGTTACCGCGTCATCCTGGTGAACTCCAACCCTGCCACCATCATGACCGACCCGTCGATGGCCGACGCGACCTACATCGAACCGATCAAATGGCAGACCGTTGCCAAGATCATTGAGAAAGAGCGTCCAGACGCACTGCTGCCGACCATGGGCGGCCAGACCGCTCTGAACTGTGCCCTCGACCTGGAGCGCGAAGGCGTTCTGGAGAAGTTCGGTGTGGAAATGATCGGCGCCAACGCCGACACCATCGACAAGGCTGAAGACCGTTCGCGTTTCGACAAGGCGATGAAATCCATCGGCTTGGCGTGCCCGCGCTCCGGTATCGCCCACAGCATGGAAGAAGCCAACGCGGTTCTCGAAACCCTGGGCTTCCCGTGCATCATCCGCCCGTCGTTCACCATGGGTGGCACCGGCGGCGGTATTGCTTACAACCGTGAAGAGTTCGAAGAAATCTGCGCCCGTGGTCTGGACCTGTCGCCGACCAAAGAGCTGCTGATCGACGAATCGCTGATCGGCTGGAAAGAATATGAAATGGAAGTTGTCCGCGACAAAAAGGACAACTGCATCATCGTCTGCTCGATCGAAAACTTCGACCCGATGGGCGTGCACACCGGTGACTCGATCACTGTTGCCCCGGCTCAGACCTTGACCGACAAGGAATACCAGATCCTGCGTAACGCCTCCCTGGCGGTACTGCGCGAGATCGGCGTCGAGACTGGCGGTTCCAACGTGCAGTTCGGTATCTGCCCGAACACTGGCCGTATGGTCGTGATCGAGATGAACCCGCGTGTATCGCGTTCCTCGGCTCTGGCCTCGAAAGCCACTGGTTTCCCGATCGCCAAAGTCGCCGCCAAACTGGCTGTGGGCTACACCCTCGACGAACTGTCGAACGACATCACCGGCGGCAAGACCCCGGCGTCCTTTGAGCCGTCGATCGACTACGTCGTCACCAAGCTGCCACGCTTCGCCTTCGAGAAATTCCCGAAAGCCGACGCACGCCTGACCACGCAAATGAAGTCGGTGGGTGAGGTCATGGCTATCGGCCGGACTTTCCAGGAATCCCTGCAGAAAGCCCTGCGTGGTCTGGAAGTGGGCGTTTGCGGCCTGGACGAGAAGCTCGACCTGAGCAACCCGGAAAGCATGAGCATCCTCAAGCGCGAACTGACCGTGCCGGGCGCCGAGCGCATCTGGTACGTGGCTGACGCGTTCCGCGCCGGTCTGTCGGTCGAAGACATCTTCGGCATGAACATGATCGATCCGTGGTTCCTGGTGCAGATCGAAGATCTGATCAAGGAAGAAGAGAAGGTCAAGACCCTCGGTCTGTCCTCGATCGACCGCGACCTGATGTTCAAGCTCAAGCGCAAAGGCTTCTCCGATCAGCGTCTGGCCAAGCTGCTGGGTGTTACCGAGAAGAACCTGCGGACTCATCGTCACAAGCTGGAAGTGTTCCCGGTCTACAAGCGCGTTGACACTTGCGCTGCCGAGTTCGCCACTGATACCGCCTATATGTATTCGACCTACGAGGAAGAATGCGAAGCAGCGCCGTCGGGTCGCGACAAGATCATCATCCTCGGCGGTGGTCCAAACCGTATCGGTCAGGGCATCGAGTTCGACTACTGCTGCGTACACGCCGCCCTCGCTCTGCGCGAAGACGGGTACGAGACCATCATGGTCAACTGCAACCCGGAAACCGTTTCCACTGACTACGACACTTCCGACCGTCTGTACTTCGAATCGGTAACCCTGGAAGACGTGCTGGAAATCTGCCGCGTCGAGAAGCCGAAAGGCGTCATCGTCCAGTACGGCGGCCAGACCCCGCTGAAACTGGCTCGCGCCCTGGAAGCTGCAGGCGTGCCGATCATCGGCACCAGCCCTGACGCCATCGACCGTGCCGAAGACCGTGAGCGCTTCCAGCAAATGGTTGAGCGCCTGAACCTGCGTCAGCCGCCAAATGCTACTGTGCGCAGCGAAGACGAAGCCATTCGCGCTGCGGCCAAGATCGGTTATCCGCTGGTGGTTCGCCCGTCCTACGTGTTGGGCGGCCGTGCGATGGAAATCGTCTACGAAGAAGAAGAACTCAAGCGCTATCTGCGTGATGCAGTGAAAGTGTCCAACGACAGCCCGGTGCTGCTCGACCACTTCCTCAACTGCGCCATCGAGATGGACGTGGATGCGGTCTGCGACGGCAAAGACGTGGTCATCGGCGCGATCATGCAGCACATCGAACAAGCTGGCGTTCACTCCGGTGACTCCGCTTGCTCGCTGCCGCCGTACTCGCTGCCGGCGCACATCCAGGACGAGATGCGTGAACAGGTCAAGAAAATGGCCCTGGAGCTGGGCGTTGTCGGCCTGATGAACGTGCAGTTGGCGCTGCAAGGCGAAGACATCTACGTCATCGAAGTCAACCCGCGCGCTTCCCGTACCGTGCCGTTCGTATCCAAGTGCATCGGCGTTTCCCTGGCCATGATCGCGGCTCGCGTGATGGCGGGTAAAACCCTGAAAGAAATCGGCTTCACCAAAGAAATCATCCCGAACTTCTACAGTGTGAAGGAGGCGGTGTTCCCATTCGCCAAATTCCCTGGCGTTGACCCGATCCTCGGCCCTGAAATGAAGTCGACCGGTGAAGTGATGGGCGTCGGCGACACCTTCGGTGAAGCATTCGCCAAAGCCCAGATGGGCGCGAGCGAAGTGCTGCCAACCGGTGGCACTGCATTCATCAGTGTGCGCGACGATGACAAACCACTGGTTGCAGGCGTGGCCCGTGATCTGATCAACTTGGGCTTCGAAGTGGTTGCCACTGCCGGTACTGCCAAGCTGATCGAAGCCGCAGGCCTGAAAGTGCGTCGTGTGAACAAGGTGACCGAGGGTCGTCCGCACGTGGTCGACATGATCAAGAATGACGAAGTCACGCTGATCATCAACACCACCGAAGGTCGCCAGTCGATCGCCGATTCCTACTCCATTCGTCGTAATGCCTTGCAGCACAAGATTTACTGTACCACCACCATTGCTGCTGGCGAAGCTATCTGTGAAGCGCTGAAATTCGGTCCGGAAAAGACCGTGCGTCGCTTGCAGGATCTACACGCAGGATTGAAGGCATGAGCATAACCAAGTACCCAATGACAGTTCAGGGCGCGAAAGCCCTGGAAGAAGAACACACTCACCTGACCAAGGTCGTCCGTCCGAAGCTCAGCCAGGACATCGGGACGGCCCGCGAGTTGGGTGACCTGAAAGAGAACGCGGAATACCATGCCGCCCGCGAACAGCAGGGCATGGTCGAGGCGCGGATTCGTGACATCGAAGGCCGGATTCAGAATCAGGTCATCATTGATGTCACGACCATTCCTCATACCGGCAAAGTGATCTTCGGTACCACCGTCGAAATCGCCAACGTCGAGACGGATGAAAGCGTCACTTACCACATCGTGGGTGAGGATGAGGCTGACTTCAAACTCGGTAAGATTTCGGTCGGTTCGCCTCTGGCCCGCGCCTTGATCGGCAAGGAAGAGGGCGATACGGTCGCCGTGAAAACGCCAGGCGGCGTTATCGAGTACGAGATTGTCGAAGTCCGTCACATTTGAAACCGGGCGCCCGCTGCATGCGGGCGCCATGCTTTGGCAGCTGACCCAGATGTTGTGGGTTGGCGGTCTCTGGCTGATTCATTTCGGTTTGCAGCCGGCGTTGGTCAAGATTGGCCTGGCGCCGCTGTTGATCGACGAAGTTGCCAGTGCATTTGAAGTGCTGGTGGTGGGTTTTTCCGCTGCATGCGTGATATTTCAGGCTTTGGTGCTTTTACAGGCCGAAGGCCTTGCCAGTCTATGGCGGGATTTTCGCGGGCAGGTACTGTTGATGGCGTTGTACGCGTGTGCGATGTATGTCGCAGTGCGTGTCGGCTGGCCTGATGCGCAGCGCTGGCAGGTGTTCAGTTATCTGGTGCTGGGGTTTTCCGGGCTGGTGCTGGTGATGCAACCGGTACCGGGATGGAGTGGCAGGGTGCGCGAAGCACACCCTTGACCCTTGTCATCACTTGAAGCGATGAACGTTCGACAGCTGCTTGTTGACGCTGAAGTTCTTGCGGTAAAGCAGTGCCATCTTGCCGATGACCTGAACCAGATCAGCCTTGCCGACCTTGCACAGTTCTGCAATGGACGCCAGGCGCGACTCGCGATCGAGGATGTTGAGCTTGATTTTGATCAGCTCGTGATCCGCCAAAGCGCGTTCAAGTTCGGCTAACACACCTTCAGTCAAACCGTTGTCAGCCACAGTCAGAACTGGTTTCAGATGGTGGCCAATGGATTTGTACTGTTTCTTCTGCTCTGGAGTGAGCGGCATAATCTGACCCTTTCGTCTGGATTCTGTAAAATGGCGGCCATTTTACCCGAGGGTTCGTGGATCCGCCCAACTAATCACGACCCTTATCATCGAGGTGCCCAATGGCGCGTTCCAAGACAAGCCTTGGTTGGCTGAAAAGACATGTCAATGATCCCTATGTGAAGCAGGCACAGAAGGATGGCTACCGTTCGCGTGCGAGTTACAAACTTCTGGAGGTCCAGGAGAAATACAAGCTGATCCGTCCTGGCATGAGCGTTGTCGATCTGGGTGCGGCGCCTGGTGGCTGGTCTCAGGTCACTAGCCGACTGATCGGTGGTCAGGGGCGTCTGATCGCCTCGGACATCCTGGAGATGGACAGTATTCCTGACGTGACTTTCATCCAGGGGGACTTCACCGAAGACGCAGTGCTCGCGCGCATCCTTGAAGCCGTGGGTAATTCGCAGGTGGACCTTGTGATTTCCGATATGGCCCCCAATATGAGTGGTACGCCTGAAGTGGATATGCCCAAAGCCATGTTCCTTTGCGAGCTGGCTCTTGATTTGGCGGAGCGGATACTCAAGCCGGGTGGTAATTTTGTTATCAAGATCTTTCAGGGCGAAGGTTTCGATGTTTACCTGAAGGACGCTCGCAAGAAGTTCGACAAGATCCAGATGATCAAGCCGGACTCGTCACGGGGCAGCTCCAGAGAGCAATACATGCTGGCTTGGGGATATCGCGGCCGCAGCGAGTAAAGTGACGTGATTCGACCAGGGCGATAGGTTTTTCGCATTTTGCTCCGGACGCATTAACGAATATTGTGTAGAAAGTGTTTCACAAAGGGTTACAGACGGCGCCTGCCAGAGTTGTAGGTAATGTAGTAAGTTAGGCCGGTGAATATCATGCGAAGCGCGCGCCAGTAGCGGAGCTTGCTTCAGAGGGTAGTTAATTGAACGATATGGCAAAGAATCTGATCCTGTGGTTGATCATCGCGGCTGTCCTGGTGACGGTGATGAACAACTTCTCCAGCCCTAACGAGCCGCAGACCCTCAACTATTCCGACTTCATCCAGCAGGTCAAGGATGGCAAGGTCGAGCGCGTAGCCGTTGATGGTTATGTGATTACCGGCAAACGCAGCGATGGCGACAGCTTCAAGACCATTCGTCCGGCTATTCAGGACAATGGCCTGATCGGCGATCTGGTCGACAACCACGTTGTGGTTGAAGGCAAGCAGCCTGAGCAGCAAAGCATCTGGACCCAGCTTCTGGTGGCCAGCTTCCCGATCCTGGTGATCATCGCGGTGTTCATGTTCTTCATGCGCCAGATGCAGGGCGGTGCCGGTGGCAAGGGCGGGCCGATGAGCTTTGGCAAGAGCAAGGCGCGCCTGCTGTCCGAAGATCAGGTGAAAACCACTTTGGCTGACGTTGCCGGTTGCGATGAAGCCAAGGAAGAAGTTGGTGAACTGGTTGAGTTCCTCCGTGATCCGGGCAAGTTCCAGCGTCTGGGCGGTCGAATTCCTCGCGGTGTATTGATGGTCGGTCCTCCGGGTACCGGTAAAACCTTGCTGGCCAAGGCAATTGCCGGCGAAGCCAAGGTGCCGTTCTTCACCATTTCCGGTTCCGACTTTGTCGAGATGTTCGTTGGTGTCGGTGCGAGCCGCGTCCGTGACATGTTCGAGCAGGCCAAGAAGCACGCTCCTTGCATCATCTTCATTGATGAAATCGACGCTGTCGGTCGCCACCGTGGTGCCGGCATGGGCGGTGGTCACGATGAGCGTGAGCAGACTCTCAACCAGCTGCTGGTTGAGATGGACGGCTTTGAAATGAATGACGGCATCATCGTGATCGCTGCAACCAACCGTCCTGACGTACTCGACCCTGCGCTGCTGCGTCCGGGCCGTTTCGACCGGCAGGTTGTGGTTGGTCTGCCGGACATCCGTGGTCGCGAACAGATTCTCAAGGTTCACATGCGTAAAGTGCCGATGGGTGACGACGTCGCTCCAGGTGTTATCGCGCGTGGTACCCCGGGCTTCTCCGGTGCCGATCTGGCCAACCTGGTCAACGAAGCTTCGCTTTTCGCTGCTCGCAGCGGCAAGCGCATCGTCGAGATGAAGGAATTCGAGCTGGCCAAAGACAAGATCATGATGGGCGCCGAGCGCAAATCGATGGTCATGTCCGAAAAAGAAAAGCAGAACACCGCTTATCACGAGGCTGGCCACGCTATTGTTGGTCGCGTCGTGCCTGAGCATGATCCGGTCTACAAAGTCTCGATCATTCCACGCGGTCGTGCACTGGGTGTGACGATGTTCCTGCCGGAAGAGGATCGCTATAGCCTGTCCAAGCGTGCGTTGATCAGTCAGATCTGCTCGCTGTACGGCGGCCGTATCGCTGAAGAAATGACCCTGGGCTTCGACGGTGTTACCACCGGAGCTTCCAACGACATCATGCGTGCAAGTCAGATTGCGCGAAACATGGTGACCAAGTGGGGCTTGTCGGAAAAACTTGGTCCGCTGATGTATGCCGAAGAAGAGGGAGAAGTGTTCCTCGGTCGCGGCGGTGGTGGCCAGGCTGCCAGCTTCTCTGGTGATACCGCCAAGCTGATCGACTCCGAAGTACGCAGCATCATTGATCAGTGCTACGGCACGGCCAAGCAGATCCTCACGGACAACCGTGACAAGCTCGATGCGATGGCTGATGCTTTGATGAAGTACGAGACAATCGACGCTGAACAGATCGACGACATCATGGCTGGCCGTACGCCTCGCGAGCCTCGCGATTGGTCGGGTGGTACCGGTACACCGCCGCCTCCAGTTGTCCAGGATGAGCGTCCGGAAACACCGATCGGCGGCCCGGCTGCTGACGTTTAAGGTTTGAAATGACTTCTGTTCAGTCCCTGACCCGGTTGCCTTGCGGCAACCGGGTTCTTGATTTGGCCCAGACGCATGTCATGGGCATTCTCAATGTCACTCCCGATTCCTTTTCCGATGGCGGCCGATATAACCAGCTCGACGAGGCCTTGCGTCACGCCGAAGCCATGGTTGCGGCTGGCGCGACGTTAATTGATGTTGGCGGCGAATCCACTCGCCCTGGCGCCCGCGCGGTGTCACCGCTGGAAGAGCTCGAGCGCGTGGCGCCTATTGTCGAGCTGATCAATCGCGAACTCGACGTGATCATCTCGGTCGATACGTCGACACCTGCCGTGATGCGCGAAACCGCGCGGCTTGGGGCAGGGTTGATCAACGATGTGCGATCGCTACGGCGTGATGGGGCACTGGACGCGGCAGCGGCAACCGGTTTGCCGGTCTGCCTGATGCATATGCTCGGAGAGCCGGGTGATATGCAGGACAATCCTCAATACGATGATGTCACTCGGGAAGTGGGCGAGTTTCTCGCCGAGCGCATGGCGCGATGTGCATTGGCAGGTATTCCGGCTGATCGAATCATCCTTGATCCCGGCTTTGGCTTCGCCAAAACCCTGCAGCACAATCTAAGCTTGTTCAAGCATATGGAAGCCCTGCATGCGCTGGGCCGCCCCTTGCTGGTGGGTGTTTCGCGCAAGAGCATGATCGGGCATGCATTGAATCGTCCAGTGGGCGAACGTTTGTATGGTGGTCTGGCTCTGGCTGCACTGGCGTCGGTCAAGGGTGCGCGTATATTGCGTGTCCATGATGTGGCGCAAACGATAGATGTCGTGCGAATGATCGCGGCCGTCGAATCAGCCGAATAAGAATGATGGAGCACTAATGAGCAAGAAATATTTTGGTACTGACGGCATTCGTGGTCGAGTCGGTGAATATCCGATTACTCCTGACTTCATGCTCAAGCTTGGCTGGGCTGCCGGCATGGCGTTCCGCAAGATGGGTACCTGCAAGGTACTGGTCGGCAAAGACACGCGAATTTCCGGCTACATGTTCGAGTCGGCGCTCGAGGCTGGTCTGACATCGGCAGGTGCCGATGTCATGTTGCTCGGTCCAATGCCGACGCCCGCCATCGCTTACCTGGCGCGCACGTTCCAGGCTGAGGCCGGTATCGTGATCAGTGCTTCGCACAACCCGCATGATGATAACGGCATCAAATTCTTCTCCGGAAAAGGCACCAAGCTTCCGGACGAGCTGGAGTTGATGATCGAAGAGCTGCTCGACACCCCGATGACCGTGGTCGAGTCGAGCAAGATCGGCAAGGTGTCGCGGATCAACGATGCGTCAGGCCGTTACATTGAATTCTGCAAGAGCAGTGTGCCTACCGGCACCACTTTTTCCGGGCTGAAAATTGTCATCGACTGCGCCCACGGCGCCACCTATAAGGTTGCTCCAAGCGTTTTCCGTGAGCTTGGTGCAGACGTTGTCGTTCTATCGGCCCAACCCAATGGCCTGAATATCAATGACAACTGCGGTTCGACCCATATGGGTCAGCTGCAGGCGGCAGTATTGTCAGAGCACGCTGACCTGGGCATCGCCTTTGATGGTGATGGCGATCGAGTATTGATGGTCGATCACACCGGTGCCATCGTCGATGGCGACGAGTTGCTGTTCATCATTGCGCGTGATTTGCATGAGCGTGGAAAGCTGCAGGGCGGCGTGGTCGGCACCCTGATGAGTAACCTTGGTCTGGAATTGGCGCTCGCCGATCTTTCTATTCCATTCATTCGTGCCAATGTCGGCGATCGCTATGTGATCGCTGAATTGCTGGAGCGTAATTGGCTGGTCGGTGGTGAAAACTCTGGACATGTCGTTTGCTTCAATCACACCACGACGGGCGACGCGATCATTGCGGCTCTGCAAGTGCTGATGGCGCTCAAAACGCGTAACGAAGGCCTGGCGCTAGCTCGCCAAGCGTTGCGCAAGTGCCCTCAGGTGCTGATCAATGTGCGTTTCGGCGGTGGCGAAAGCCCTCTGGAACATCCGGCAGTCAAGGAAGCCAGTGCGCGCGTAACCCAGGCAATGGCGGGGCGTGGACGTGTGCTCCTGCGCAAGTCCGGCACAGAGCCTCTGGTGCGCGTGATGGTCGAAGGCGAGGACGAAACCCTTGTTCGCGGCTATGCCGAAGAACTGGCGAAACTGGTAACTGAAGTTTCTGCCTGATACGGCTTGCAAGCCATGATTGTGTTGGGTAACATCTGCGCCCACTTTGACCGACGAGGTACAGCATGCGTCGCCCTATGGTAGCTGGTAACTGGAAGATGCACGGTACCCGCGCCAGCGTCGCTGAGCTGATCAATGGCCTTCGTCATCTGGCCTTGCCAAGCGGTGTTGATGTCGCAGTATTCCCGCCTTGCTTGCATATCAATCAAGTGATTGATGGCTTGAAAGGCAAGTCGATTTCGGTCGGCGCGCAGAATTCTGCGGTGGAATCCATGCAAGGTGCGTTGACCGGTGAGATTGCGCCGAGTCAGTTGGTGGATGCAGGTTGTTCCCTGGTGCTTGTCGGGCACTCCGAACGCCGTCAGATAATGGGCGAGCGAGACGGAATGCTGAATCGCAAGTTCGCAGCGGCACAGGCATGTGGCTTGATTCCGGTGTTGTGTATAGGGGAAACCCTTGAGCAGCGCGAAGCCGGTAAAACTCTTGAGGTTGTCGGGCGTCAGCTGGGCAGCATTATTGAGGAGCTGGGTGTAGGTGCTTTTGCCAAGGCGGTAATAGCTTACGAGCCGGTCTGGGCCATTGGTACCGGGCTGACCGCAACGCCGCAGCAGGCTCAGGATGTGCATAAAGCCATTCGTGAGCAGTTGGCGGCAGAGAATTCTGAAGTCGCACGAGGTGTGCGGCTTCTATACGGCGGCAGCGTGAAGGCGGCCAATGCGGTCGAACTGTTCGGCATGCCGGATATCGATGGGGGGCTCATTGGTGGAGCTTCCCTGAATGCAGATGAGTTCGGTGCGATCTGTCGCGCCGCGGGAAACTGAAAAAATGCTGGAAACAGTCGTAGTCGTTTTTCATCTGCTGGGTGCATTGGGCGTAGTTGCTCTGGTTTTGCTGCAGCAGGGTAAGGGTGCGGACGCTGGCGCGTCTTTCGGAGCAGGTGCTTCAAATACTGTCTTCGGAAGCCAAGGTTCCTCTACCTTTCTTAGTAAGTTTACTGCTATACTTGCCGCCGGTTTCTTCATAACCAGCTTGGGGTTAGGTTACTTTGCTAAAGAGAAAGCTCATCAGCTGACTCAAGCAGGTTTGCCAGATCCAGCAGTGTTGGAAGTACCTAAGCAACAACAACCGGCTTCTGATGATGTCCCGGTGCTTCAAGAGCAAAAGTCGGCTTCTCCAGCGACTGACGTACCTCCAGCTCAAGAGCAAAAGTAAGAAGGGTTTCATTGTAGTTTTGCCGAGGTGGTGGAATTGGTAGACACGCAACCTTGAGGTGGTTGTGCCCATAGGGTGTAGGGGTTCGAGTCCCCTTCTCGGTACCAATTAGTCAGGATAGCCCGCTGTTGCGGGCTTTCTTGCAGGTGGAAGGTAGATTGACCCTATAAGGGATCAGTCGTATACTTCCGCCCCAGCTTTGTCGCGGGGTGGAGCAGTCTGGTAGCTCGTCGGGCTCATAACCCGAAGGTCGTCGGTTCAAATCCGGCCCCCGCAACCAGTTTAAAGAGCCCCTTTTAAGGGGCTTTTTGTTAGCTGGACACTTTCAACGCCGCTGTTCGACGGCGTTTCAAGGATGGGCGTTTCGCCCATTTTTTTATTCTGCATAGCATGCACATACATGCACTAGGGGGTTCAGGTGTCGAGCAAGCTAGAAGAGTTGCAGGCCTTGCTGGCCCCGGTGGTCGTGGCCCTAGGCTATGAATGCTGGGGTATTGAGTTTTCGGCTCAAGGTCGTCACTCGATGTTGCGCGTTTATATCGATAAAGAGGGCGGTGTGCTGGTGGACGATTGCGCCATTGTCAGCCGTCAGATCAGCGGTGTCCTGGATGTTGAAGATCCAATCACCGTTGAATACACCCTCGAAGTTTCCTCGCCTGGCATGGAGCGCCCACTGTTCACTATCGAGCAGTTCGCCCAGTTTGTCGGTGCACAAGTGAAGATCAAGCTGCGCTCGCCTTTTGAAGGTCGACGCAACTTTCAGGGCCTTCTGCGCGGTGTAGAAGAACAGGATGTCGTGGTGCAGGTAGATGACCATGAGTTTCTGTTGCCGATCGATATGATCGACAAGGCCAACATTATTCCCAGTTTTGACTGAGACGCGGATCCCGCGGATCCAATGGCTTGCGAAAGGCGAGGCGTACGATGAGCAAAGAAGTACTGCTGGTTGTTGAGTCGGTATCCAATGAAAAGGGCGTACCGGCAAGCGTAATTTTTGAAGCGCTGGAGCTGGCTCTGGCCACTGCTACCAAAAAGCGTTTTGAAGACGAAGTTGACCTGCGTGTGGAAATTAACCGCCACACCGGGGCATACGAAACTTTCCGTCGCTGGACGGTCGTCGAAGAGAATGATCTTGACGATCCGGCTATCGAAACCTGGCCGAGCAAGGTTGCCGAAACGCATCCTGGTGCCAACGTTGGCGACGTCGTTGAAGAAAAAATCGATTCCATCGAGTTCGGCCGCATTGCTGCACAGACTGCCAAGCAAGTCATTGTGCAGAAAGTGCGTGAAGCCGAGCGCGCTCAAGTGGTCGACGCCTATCGCGAACGCCTTGGAGAAATCATCTCCGGCACCGTGAAGAAAGTGACCCGCGACAACGTGATCGTCGATCTGGGCAACAACGCCGAGGCGTTGCTGGCTCGTGAAGACATCATTTCTCGCGAAACCTTCCGTGTCGGCGTGCGTCTGCGTGCGCTGCTCAAGGAAATCCGCACCGAGAACCGCGGCCCGCAGCTGATCCTGTCGCGTACCGCGCCGGAAATGCTGATCGAGCTGTTCCGCATCGAAGTGCCGGAAATTGCTGAAGGTCTGATCGAAGTAATGGCTGCGTCCCGTGACCCGGGTTCGCGTGCCAAGATCGCCGTCCGCTCCAAGGACAAACGCATCGACCCGCAAGGCGCTTGCATCGGTATGCGCGGTTCGCGCGTCCAGGCAGTGTCGGGTGAGTTGGGCGGTGAGCGTGTTGATATCGTCCTGTGGGACGACAACCCGGCTCAGTTCGTGATCAACGCCATGTCCCCGGCCGAGGTTGCGGCAATTATCGTTGACGAAGATGCCCATGCAATGGACATCGCCGTTGGCGCAGACAATCTGGCTCAGGCCATCGGTCGTGGTGGTCAGAACGTGCGTCTGGCAAGCCAGTTGACTGGCTGGACCCTGAACGTGATGACCGAATCGGACATCCAGGCTAAGCAGCAAGCAGAAACCGGCGACATCCTGCGCAACTTCATCGACGAGCTGGAAGTTGACGAAGACCTGGCGCAGGTGCTGGTAGATGAAGGCTTCACCAGCCTGGAAGAGATTGCCTACGTACCGTTGGAAGAAATGCTCAACATCGACGGCTTTGACGAAGATACCGTCAACGAGCTTCGCGCTCGTGCCAAGGATCGTTTGTTGACCAAAGCCATCGCTACTGAGGAAAAGCTGGCAGACGCCCATCCGGCCGAAGACCTGCTCTCGCTTGAGGGTATGGACAAGGATTTGGCGATGGAACTGGCGGTGCGCGGCGTAATTACCCGCGAAGACCTGGCCGAGCAGTCTATTGACGACCTGCTCGACATCGACGGCATTGACGATGATCGTGCCGGCAAGTTGATCATGGCCGCCCGAGCCCATTGGTTCGAGTAATTAGGCGCGGCCTGAGGAGAGAAGTGCATGACGCAAGTCACGGTGAAACAACTGGCCGATGAGGTCAAAACACCGGTAGAGCGCCTGTTGCAGCAGATGCGTGAGGCAGGTCTGCCGCACACCGCCGCCGAAGAAAATGTGACTGACAGTGAGAAGCAATCTTTGCTGACTCACTTGAAAAGCAGCCACAAGGCGAAAGTGGAAGAACCACGCAAGATCACGCTGCAGCGTAAAACCACCAGCACCCTGCGTGTGGCTGGTAGCAAGAGCATCAGCGTTGAAGTTCGCAAAAAGAAAGTTTTCGTACAGCGCAGCCCGGAAGAAATCGAAGCCGAGCGCAAGCGTGAACTGGATGAGCGTCGCGCAGTAGAAAATGCTGCCCGCCAGAAGACTGAGCAAGAAGCCAAGCAGCGCGCCGAAGAAGAAGCACGCCGCAATCCTGGCTCTGCGCAAACCGCGACTAGCGCCGCCGTTGCAGCTCCTGCTGCAGTTGCTGAGCCGGTACGTGAAAGCGCGCCGGTGGTTGCCGCTGCTCCAGCGCCGTCTGCTGACGTTCGTAACAAGCAGAACGAACAGCGCCGTCCGGACAAGCCACGTGCCGACGACAACAATCGTCGCAGTGGCGGTGGTGATGGCGAGCGCAAAAACGCTCCGCATCGCGCATCGGTCAAAGAGAAAGCGCCAGCGCCACGTGTTGCGCCACGTACTACCGACGAAGAAAGCGATGGCTTCCGTCGTGGTGGTCGCGGCAAGGCCAAGCTGAAGAAGCGCAACGCTCACGGTTTCCAGAGCCCAACCGGCCCTGTCGTGCGTGATGTGCAGATCGGCGAGACCATCACTGTTGGCGATCTCGCCAATCAGATGTCGGTCAAGGCCGCTGAAATCATCAAGTTCATGTTCAAACTGGGCACTCCAGCGACCATCAACCAGGTGCTTGATCAGGAAACTGCTCAACTGGTAGCCGAAGAACTGGGCCACAAAGTGACCCTGGTCAGCGACACCGCCCTGGAAGATTCCCTGGCCGAGTCCCTGAAGTTTGAAGGTGAGTCGTTCTCCCGTGCGCCAGTTGTGACCGTAATGGGCCACGTTGACCACGGTAAGACGTCGCTGCTCGACTACATCCGTCGTGCCAAGGTAGCTGCTGGCGAAGCCGGCGGTATCACCCAGCACATCGGTGCGTACCACGTTGAAACCGAACGCGGCATGGTTACCTTCCTCGACACCCCTGGTCACGCCGCGTTTACCGCAATGCGTGCCCGTGGTGCCAAGGCGACCGACATCGTGATCCTGGTAGTTGCAGCGGACGACGGCGTGATGCCGCAGACCATTGAAGCTGTTCAGCACGCGGTAGCCGCTGGCGTTCCACTGGTTGTTGCAGTGAACAAGATCGACAAGCCGGGCGCTGACCTCGATCGCATCCGTAGTGAACTGTCGGTTCACGGCGTGACGTCGGAAGAGTGGGGCGGTGAAACGCCGTTCGTATCGGTTTCGGCGAAACTCGGTACTGGCGTGGACGACCTGCTTGAAGCCGTTCTGCTGCAAGCTGAAGTTCTCGAACTGAAAGCAACTCCGTCGGCTCCAGGTCGTGGTGTTGTGGTTGAATCGCGTCTCGACAAAGGTCGTGGCCCGGTTGCAACCGTTCTGGTGCAAGACGGTACCCTGCGCCAAGGCGACATGGTTCTGGTCGGTTCGAACTATGGCCGCGTGCGTGCCATGCTCGACGAGAACGGCAAGCCAATCAAGGAAGCCGGTCCTTCCATCCCTGTCGAGATTCTCGGCCTGGACGGTACCCCGGACGCTGGCGACGAGATGAGTGTGGTTGCCGACGAGAAGAAAGCCCGTGAAGTGGCTCTGTTCCGTCAAGGCAAGTTCCGCGAAGTCAAACTGGCTCGCGCTCACGCCGGCAAGCTGGAAAACATCTTCGAAAACATGGGTCAGGCAGAGAAGAAGACGCTCAACATCGTCCTCAAATCTGACGTCCGTGGTTCGTTGGAAGCTCTGCAAGGCGCTCTGAATGGCCTGGGCAACGACGAAGTGCAAGTGCGCGTAGTCGGCGGCGGTGTCGGTGGTATCACCGAGTCCGATGCCAACCTGGCACTGGCTTCGAGCGCTGTACTGTTCGGCTTCAACGTGCGTGCCGATGCTGGCGCACGGAAAATCGTCGAGCAGGAAGGTCTGGATATGCGTTACTACAACGTGATCTACGACATCATCGAAGACGTCAAGAAAGCCCTGACCGGTATGCTCGGCAGCGATGTTCGCGAGAACATTCTGGGTGTCGCAGAAGTGCGTGACGTGTTCCGTTCGCCGAAGTTTGGCGCGATCGCAGGCTGCATGGTGATCGAAGGTGTTGTGCACCGTAACCGTCCGATCCGTGTACTGCGTGAAGACATCGTTATCTTCGAAGGCGAGCTGGAATCCCTGCGCCGCTTCAAGGATGACGCTTCCGAAGTACGTGCCGGCATGGAATGCGGTATCGGCGTGAAGAGCTACAACGACGTCAAAGTCGGCGACAAGATCGAAGTCTTCGAGAAGGTTCAGGTTGCTCGCAGCCTCTAACTCGCGCATTTCAAGGGCCACGTCGGGCCGTCGCATGAAAATGCGCGGCACGGCGTCAGGACTCTAAACGCAACGCCCGGTCTGGCTTTTGTCAGGCCGGGCGTTTGCCGCTTTCAGACCTTGCGGGTTTCACCGTGGGGCAGTAACAGGTAACAAATCATGGCAAAAGAATACAGCCGTACCCAACGTATCGGCGATCAGATGCAGCGTGAGCTGGCCCAGCTGATCCGTCGTGAAGTCAAAGATCCGCGCGTCGGCCTGGTGACTATTACCGCAGTGGAAGTCAGCCGTGACGTCGGTCACGCCAAGATTTTCATCACCGTGATGGGGCAGGACAACGCAGAAGACATCGCGCAAAGCATCAAGGTACTGAATGCCGCCGCAGGTTTCCTGCGTATGCAACTGGCCCGCGAAATGAAGCTGCGCAGCGTGCCGCAATTGCACTTCCACTACGACGAATCCGTTGTCCGTGGTGCGCACCTGTCGGCGCTGATCGAGCGCGCTGTTGCTGAAGACAATCAGCACGTTGTCGTTCCAGCACCTGAAGACACCAAGGAGTAACTCGGTGGCTCAGGTCAAACGTATCCGTCGTAACGTCAGCGGCATCATCCTGCTCGACAAGCCGCTGGGGTTCACCTCAAACGCTGCGCTGCAGAAGGTTCGCTGGCTGCTCAACGCCGAGAAAGCCGGGCATACTGGCAGTCTCGACCCACTGGCCACCGGCGTACTGCCGCTGTGCTTCGGTGAGGCCACCAAGTTCTCGCAGTACCTGCTCGATTCCGACAAGGGTTATGAAACCCTGGCGCAGTTGGGCAAGACCACCACCACGGCGGATGCCGAAGGTGAGGTTTTGCAGGAGCGCCCGGTGACCGTTGGTCGCGCCGATGTCGAGGCTGCGTTGCCGAATTTTCGCGGCCAAATCAGTCAGATACCACCGATGTACTCAGCGCTCAAGCGTGATGGTCAGCCGCTGTACAAGCTGGCACGTGCAGGCGAAGTAGTGGAGCGTGAACCGCGTTCTGTTACTATTGCGCGCTTGGAATTACTGGCCTTCGAAGGCGATACTGCGCGGCTTGCGGTGGATTGCAGCAAGGGCACCTATATTCGCACCCTGGTGGAGGATATTGGTGAGCAACTCGGTTGTGGTGCGTACGTCGCAGAATTGCGCCGTACCCAGGCCGGGCCTTTCACCCTGGCGCAGACCGTTACCCTCGAAGAGCTTGAAGCGGTACATGCCGAAGGCGGCAACGAAGCGGTTGACCGCTTCCTGATGCCATCGGACAGCGGCTTGCTGGATTGGCCGCTGCTGCACTTTTCGGAAGCGAGCGCGTTCTACTGGCTCAACGGCCAGCCGGTACGTGCCCCGGATGCTCCGAAGTTCGGCATGGTGCGGGTACAGGATCACAATGGTCGCTTCATCGGTATCGGTGAAGTGAGCGAAGACGGGCGCATCGCGCCACGTCGTTTGATTCGGTCAGAATGACCGAAACCAGCCTGTGTAACAGCAGGCTGGCGAGTGTGGCTGTTAACAGGCACGGTCACGACTCATTTATAGATACAGGGATTTGTCCCTGGCCTGTTGAAGCTGTTTCCCTGAAACAGTTTCCTGATAAAAGGATTGCCTCATGGCTCTCGACGTTCAAGAAAAAGCTCAAATCGTTGCTGACTACCAGCAAGCTGTTGGTGACACTGGTTCGCCAGAAGTGCAAGTTGCACTGCTGACCCACAACATCAACAAGCTGCAGGGTCACTTCAAGGCCAACGGTAAAGATCACCACTCCCGTCGTGGTCTGATCCGCATGGTAAACCAGCGTCGCAAGCTGCTGGACTACCTGAAAGGCAAGGATCTGGGTCGTTATCAGACTCTGATCGGTCGCCTGGGTCTGCGTCGCTAATAAGCGATTGCGCTCTGAGGTTGGTTGTTTGTCAGACGTCCGCGGTTTTCCGCGGGCTTCGGGCAGGCTCCCAGCCTCAAGTTTTATCTGGATACACGTTTTACCCTGGACAGGCGTCGGGCCGATTCCCGGCATTGCCCAAGAATTTCGCAAGAAACCAGTTCCCCAAGAGCCACAAAGAAGGTAGGACACCGTGAACCCGGTAATCAAAAAATTCCAGTTCGGTCAGTCGACCGTTACCCTCGAGACAGGCCGTATTGCCCGTCAAGCCTCCGGCGCAGTGCTGGTTACTGTTGATGACGACGTGACCGTACTGGTGACCGTTGTTGGCGCCAAGCACGCAGACCCAAGCAAAGGCTTCTTTCCTCTTTCCGTTCACTACCAGGAAAAGACTTACGCTGCCGGTAAGATCCCTGGCGGTTTCTTCAAGCGCGAAGGCCGTCCTTCCGAGAAGGAAACCCTGACTTCCCGACTGATCGACCGTCCGATCCGTCCGCTGTTCCCAGAAGGTTTCATGAACGAAGTGCAGGTTGTCTGCACCGTCGTTTCCACCAGCAAAAAGACCGATCCGGACGTCGCTGCGATGATCGGTACTTCGGCTGCCCTGGCTATCTCGGGCATCCCGTTCGACGGTCCGATCGGCGCCGCTCGCGTTGCTTTCCACGAAAGCACCGGCTACCTGCTGAACCCGACTTACGAGCAACAGAAAGCATCGAGCCTGGACATGGTCGTTGCCGGTACCTCGGAAGCCGTGTTGATGGTTGAATCGGAAGCCAAAGAGCTGACCGAAGACCAGATGCTGGGCGCTGTACTGTTTGCTCACGACGAGTTCCAGGTTGTGATCAACGCTGTTAAAGAACTGGCTGCTGAAGCTGCCAAGCCTACCTGGGCCTGGGCTCCACAAGCCGAAGCGACTGAGCTGCTGGGCGCTATCCGCTCCGAGTTCGGCACTGCGATCTCCGACGCCTACACCATCACAGTCAAGGCCGACCGTTATGCTCGCCTGGGCGAGTTGAAGGATCAGGTTGTGGCCAAGCTGTCCGGTGAAGAAGGCCAGCCTTCGTCCAGCGACGTCAAAGCTGCTTTCGGCGAAATCGAATACCGCACCGTTCGCGAAAACATCGTAAACGGCAAGCCACGTATCGACGGTCGCGACACCAAAACCGTACGTCCGCTGAACATCGAAGTCGGCGTTCTGCCGAAGACTCACGGTTCGGCTTTGTTCACCCGTGGTGAAACCCAGGCTCTGGTAGTCGCGACTCTGGGTACTGCCCGTGACGCACAACTGCTGGACACCCTGGAAGGCGAGAAAAAAGACCCGTTCATGCTGCACTACAACTTCCCTCCGTTCTCGGTGGGCGAGTGTGGTCGCATGGGTGGTGCTGGTCGTCGCGAAATCGGTCACGGCCGTCTGGCCCGTCGTTCGATTGCCGCCATGCTGCCTGCCGCTGACGTATTCCCGTACACCATCCGTGTTGTCTCGGAAATCACCGAATCGAACGGTTCGAGCTCGATGGCTTCCGTTTGCGGTGCTTCCCTGGCATTGATGGACGCTGGTGTGCCGATGAAGGCGCCGGTTGCCGGTATCGCCATGGGTCTGGTTAAAGAAGGCGAGAAGTTCGCCATTCTTACCGATATCCTCGGTGACGAAGACCACCTGGGCGACATGGACTTCAAAGTAGCGGGTACCGCCAAAGGTGTGACCGCGCTGCAGATGGACATCAAGATCAAGGGCATCACCGAAGAGATCATGGAAATCGCTCTGGGCCAAGCCCTGGAAGCGCGCCTGAACATCCTCGGCCAGATGAACCAGATCATTGGTCAGTCGCGTAACGAGCTGTCGGAAAATGCTCCGACCATGATCGCGATGAAAATCGACACCGACAAGATCCGTGATGTTATCGGTAAAGGTGGCGCGACCATCCGTGCGATCTGCGAAGAAACCAAGGCTTCGATCGACATCGAAGACGACGGTTCGATCAAGATCTTCGGCGAAACCAAGGAAGCTGCTGAAGCTGCACGTCAGCGCGTTCTGGGCATCACCGCTGAAGCCGAGATCGGCAAGATCTACGTCGGCAAGGTTGAGCGCATCGTCGACTTCGGCGCATTCGTCAACATCCTGCCGGGCAAGGACGGTCTGGTTCACATCTCGATGCTGAGCGACGCTCGCGTTGAGAAAGTGACCGACATCCTGAAAGAAGGCCAGGAAGTGGAAGTGCTGGTACTGGACGTGGACAACCGCGGCCGTATCAAGCTGTCCATCAAAGACGTGGCAGCGGCCAAGGCTTCGGGCGTTTAATCACCCCAAAGCTTTAGCGCAATAAAAATGCCCCGCCGTGAAAACGGCGGGGCATTTTTTTGTCTGTGGAAAACCATAAAAAATCGCAGCCTGCGGTGAGCCGTGCAGGCGCTGCGAACTTTGCGTTTGTGAAAACCGGTGCTAGGTTTATTCCACCGCCCGTGTAGCTCAGCCGGTAGAGCAGCGCACTCGTAACGCGAAGGTCGCAGGTTCGATTCCTGTCTCGGGCACGATCCCCTTTATTTCACCTTGCGGCTCAGATCCTCGACGGTACGTTTGAGCTGGTCCATCGCTCGGTCCTGATCGTTGATCTTCTGCTTCAGGTTCGAAATCTCACTGCTGCTCGAATTGGAGCTTGAGCCACTGTTGCGCTTGAGCTCTTCAACCTGGCGGCCGAGAGTATCCAGCTCACGATCCTGTTCTTTGACCTTGTTCTTCAACTCGTCGAGTTCCTTGCCGCTGGAGCTGGAACTGGAGCCGCTGCTGCGCTTGAGTTCTTCGATCTGGCGCGATTGATCGCTGACGGTGTCACGCATCTTTTTCAGTTCATCGATGCTGATGTCACTTCGGATGACGACGTCTTTGCCGTAATCGTTGTGAATCAGAGGAACCTTGTCGCCATAGGACGGGCTGCTGTTGCTCAACTCAACAGCCATTGCGCTTGCCGGCAACGCCAGAGCGGCGATCAGAGCAGTCGTGGACACAACAGAAGAAATTTTCAAGAAGCTGCGCATCACTGGTTTTCCTTGTGAACAGCGGATGAGTGCCGAAGTGGCACATCGCTATGACTTGGAATCGACATTTATGTTCCGCAGGTCAGCTTTTTGTGAGAGAGATGTAAAGAGCCGTGTAATTCCTCATGCAAACGTCCTATATTCGGTGCCTGCATGAGCATCGCCCTGCAGTTTTCAGATGATCCCGAATGGTTCCGAAGGCCGGACAATCCGCGTCAGAGAGATCCTTGATGATCCAGATCCATCTTCCATTCCTATGATCAGCGAGAACGACATGACCGAATTAACTCAAGAGCAACGCCACGAACAAGCGCTGGAAAAGTACATTCTTGACGTGCCCGATCTGAAGGAGGAGATCAAGGACTTGAGTGCCGATGATCAGAAAGATCAGATCCAGTGGGCGTTCGAAGACGAAGCTGAATCCCAGGGCTTGCAGCCGTGGGAGCTGACGCTCAAGTACACAAGCACGCCGGAGGAGTTCGAGGCCCAGCGTCTTGTTCTACACAAGGAGGCGGCTGAAGTGCTTGGCGTCGAGTGGGAAGAGTACTGCGAGATGAACAATCTCGTCGTTTGACGAGAGCTGCTAGCTCCAAGCCGCAAGCGACAAGTCAAAGCGGAACAGCTTTGGCTTGCAGCTTGCACTTCTGGACTGGCCGCTACTGTTAAAGGCTGAGACGCATCGACAGGTCCACCGCCTTCACATCCTTGGTCATCGCGCCAATCGAGATGTAATCCACCCCGGTTTCGGCGATCGGCAGCAGCGTGTTTTCGTTGATGCCGCCGCTGGCCTCCAGTTTTGCCTTGCCGCCGTTCAGGCGCACGGCTTCGCGCATGTCGTCCAGGCTCAGTTCGTCGAGCATGATGATGTCGGCACCGGCCTCCAGCGCTTCCTTCAGCTCTTGCAGACTTTCCACTTCAATTTCCACAGGTTTGCCCGGGGCAATCTTGTGCGCGGCGGCAATGGCTTGTGCGATCCCACCGCTGGCAGCGATGTGGTTTTCCTTGATCAGAAACGCGTCGTACAAGCCGATGCGGTGGTTGTGGCAACCACCACAGGTCACGGCGTATTTCTGCGCCAGACGCAGGCCTGGCAGGGTCTTGCGGGTGTCGAGCAGCTTGACCTGAGTCTCGCCCACGAAGTCTGCCAAATACTGCGCGCGAGTCGCCACACCGGAAAGCAATTGCAGGAAGTTCAAGGCGCTGCGTTCACCGGTCAATAGCGAACGGGCCGGGCCCTCCAGATGAAACAGTGGCTGATTGGGTTTGACCCGCTGGCCATCGATTACCTGCCAATGCACCGCCACCCTTGGATCGAGCTGGCGAAACACCGCATCGACCCAGGCCGTGCCGCAGATAACGGCGTCGTCGCGGGTGATGATGGTGGCTTTGGCCAGACGTTCGGCCGGGATCAGTTGCGCGGTGATGTCGCCGCTGCCGATGTCTTCGAGCAACGCACGGCGCACGTTGGCTTCGATTTCGGCGGTCAAATCGGCGAGACGTAGATTCGGCATAACGGGCTCCACAAACAAAGTGATTCGATTATAGGGGCATGGCGCGAGCCAACCCAAGGCAAGAACTTGCGTGCCTGGCCGCAGCTGGTCGATTTCTTTGAGTAAACCCCAGCGGGGCGTGGTCAGTTGAGGGTGACTGGGCGGGCATAGGGGAAACCCTGACGGCTATGGCGCTGCGGACATCTTTTGCAAGATAATCCGACTTGTATTTGACGTCATAGGCTTGACGTCTTTTTTTGCTGAAGGGTTGAACCCTGTGGGAGCGAGCTTGCTCGCGAATGTGGGGTATTACTCGCCCGCGATGTCACCGACAGATCGCCTTCGCGAGCAAGCTCGCTCTCACAGGGGCGGTGTCCTGACTCACCGAAAGAATCACCGTTTCAGGAGGCTTGGATGCACAACGACGGGAAAGTGGTGCCTTTGTACAAGGCGTCTGCCGATCAGGCGAATCACTCGCCGCTCGCCCGCCTGCCTGTGATTCTGCTTCAGGTTCGCGACAAGGCTGCCCAGCAACTGCGCCACGGGTTGCAGGAGCTGTTCGATAATGCCGACGACACCCTGTTCGAAATGGCTGACCGGGCACGCAACGACGTTGAGCAGAACATCTTTTTTGAGGCGATGCGCGACTTGCGCCTCAAACGCAAAAACATCGAGCGCGGTTTTCTCGAGCAGTTCTGCGAAGCCTTTGTCGGCCTCACTCAATACCAGCCCGCGCACAACACGCTGCCGCACCCGTTGCTGTTCGAAGACTGCGCGCCTCGCACCGACGACATGGAACGCACCGTCGCCGTGGAGACCATGGTCGGCCGCGTGCTCAAGCGTGATGGCTTCGCCTTGGAGCAACTGACCGCGCGCCTCAACGCATTGCTGGATAATTCCTTTGCCGATCAACACAACCCCCTCGGCCCGGCGCTGCTCTGTGAGTTCTTTTTGCAAGCCGGCCGTAATCTGGGCGTTGAGATCAAGGTCAAGCTGATCCTGCTCAAGCTGTTCGAGCGCTATGTGCTGGCCGACACCGAACAGTTATATTCCGAAGCCAATCAGTTGCTCAGCGCCACCGGCGTGTTGCCCGAGCTGAAACCGGCCCCGGCGCGACGCGCGATTGATCGTGCGGCGGCCAGTATCAGTCGCGAAGAAAGCGCCGAGCCCGTAACGGCGGACGAAAGTGTCCAGGAAGTTTTCGCTGCGTTGCAGGAGTTGCTGCTGAACGTGCGCGGCAGTGTTGCGCCGAGCCTCGAATCAGGCGCCTCTGCCCAGCCGATCAGCACGCGCGACCTGCTGCGCCTGCTCTCGCATTTGCAGCAATATGTGCCAGCGCTGGCGGAGCAGGACGATTTCGACCTGCGTAACCAGCTCGAACAACTGCTGACGCGGGTCAGCGTCAGAACTGGCAAGTCGCGGATCGTCGGAGGCGCTGATGAGGATGTGATCAACCTGATCGCCATGGTCTTCGACTGCATCCTCGAAGACCGCAATCTGCCGGACTCGCTCAAGGCCTTGATCGCCCGATTGCAGATTCCGATGCTCAAGGTCGCGGTACTCGACAAGAGTTTCTTCAGTCGCAGCAGCCACCCGGCGCGGCGTCTGCTCAATGAAATCGCCGATGCGGCCATGGGCTGGGGGGATTGCGACAGCGATGCGCGCGACAGTCTGTATCTGCGCATCGAACAAGTGGTGCAGCGCCTGCTGACCGATTTTGTCGATGATCCGGCGATATTCTCCGAACTGTTGGCTGACTTTCTCGCTTTCACCAGTGATCAGCGTCGGCGCAGCGAACTCCTCGAGCAACGTCTGCGCGATGCGGAAGAGGGGCGGGCGAAAACCGAGCTGGCGCGGCGACGCGTCGAGCATGCGTTGAATCTGGCACTGTTGGGCAAAGTCTTGCCGCCGTCGGTGGTGACCTTCGTGCAGGACGCCTGGAGCAAGGTATTGCTGCTGACCTGCCTCAAACATGGCGACCAGTCCGCCGAATGGCAAGCTGATGTGCAGACCATGGAGCAACTCATCTGGAGTGTTCAGCGCCACGACGATGCTGAGGCTGGTATGCGTCTGCTGGCGCTGGTGCCGGGGTTGCTGAAGTCGCTGCGCGATGGCCTGACCCGCTGCGCATTCGATCCGTTTGCCACCAGCGAATTTTTCTCTGAGCTGGAAACGCTGCATGTGCGCGTGCTCGAGCGAACCGGTGGATCTGCTCAGGCCGAAGCGCCGGCGATGATCAAGGTGTCGCAGCAGATCGTCTTGCCAATGGCGCAAGAGGGTGAAACGACGCTAGCCTCGGCGCGTCTGTCCCATCACGACGTAGGCCAGCAGCAGGTGGCTCAATTGCATCTGGGCAGTTGGGTTGCGTTTCAGGAGGACGAGGACAGCACCCTGCGCTGCAAGCTCGCGGCAATCATAGAAGCGACGGGCAAGTACGTGTTTGTCGACCGTACCGGCATGAAAGTGCTGGAGCGCAGTCGCATCGGCCTGGCTCTTGAGTTCCAGCGTGGAGCGGTGCGTGCGCTGGACGACACTTTGTTGTTCGATCGGGCGCTGGAGTCGGTGTTGGGCAATCTGCGGCGACTCAATCGCGCCAAGTGATCGCGCGCCGGGGGCCGATCACGGCATACTGGGCGCCAACACAGTCGGCGTTGAAGGAATCGGTATGCAGTTGGATCCCGCTAGCGGGTGGTGTCACGGGGTGCAGATTTGCCCATCGCCCAACTTCAATGAGCGCCCTGCGGGCGAAATTTCCCTGTTGGTTATCCACAACATCAGCCTGCCGCCTGCGCAGTTCGCCACCGGCAAGGTGCAGGAATTTTTCCAGAATCGTCTGGATGTCACCGAACATCCCTACTTTGCAGGGATTGCCGACTTACGGGTCTCGGCGCATTTTCTGATAGAACGTGACGGCAAGGTCACCCAGTTTGTCTCCTGTCTTGAGCGGGCGTGGCATGCCGGCGTGTCGATTTTTGAAGGGCGCGAAACCTGTAACGATTTTTCCGTGGGCATTGAGCTCGAAGGCACCGATGATCTGCCGTTCACCGATGCGCAGTATCAGGCGTTGACGGCGCTGACCCGTCAGTTGCAGACAGCATTTCCGGCTATCACCGGCGCCCGCATTTGCGGGCACAGCGACATTGCACCCGGGCGCAAGACCGATCCTGGCCCGGCATTCGACTGGGCGCGTTACCGCGCGGCCCTGGCACAAGAGGAAGGACAATGAGTTTTCTGGTGTTACTGCTGGCGCTCTGGATCGAGAAATTCTCGGCCCTGCGCCATCGGGTTCAACGCGATGGCGGATGGATTCGCGAACTGAACAAACTCGAAACCAGCGAGCGACTGGCCAAACAACCATGGCTGGTACTGACGATTCTGGTGCTGCTGCCGGTGGCGTTGCTGGCCCTGTTGCTGGTGGTGCTGGAGCCGGTTGCGTACGGCTTGCTGGCCCTGCCGGTGCATTTGCTGGTGGTGATTTATAGCCTGGGGCGCGGCGACCTGCTCGGCGGTCTCGGGCCGTTTCGCGATGCCTGGCGGCGCGAGGATCTGCAGGCCGCGGCGCATGTGGCCAAGCGCGATCTGAATATCTGTGCCGACAGCGGCGAGCAATTGCTCGATCGGGTGCAGGAGCATTTGTTGTGGCAGGCCTATCAAAGCTTCTTCGCCGTGATCTTCTGGTATTTCCTGCTCGGTCCGGTGGCGGCATTGGCCTATCGCTTGTTGGCGCTGGCCCAAGAGCACGGTCAGAACCCGGCGCTGGTCGAACGTGCCGCGCAACTGCGCCACGCCTTTGACTGGGTGCCGGTGCGTCTGTTGGCGGCGAGTTTTGCCTTGGTCGGCAACTTCGTTGCGGTCAGCCGGGTGATGCTGCATGAATTGCTGAACTGGAACATCAGCGCTGCGCAACTGATCAACAAGGTCGGGTTGGCGGCGGGAGAGATTCCGCCGCCGACGGTCGGCCCGGAAGGCGTCAACACCCTCGATTGCCTGTGGGAATTGCTGCTGCGGGCGGCGGTGTTGTGGTATGCCGGGTTCGCCTTGTGGACAGTACTGATTCACTGATTCCTGTCTGAAGATCAAAAGATCGCAGCCTGCGGCAGCTCCTACTTTGGGGTCTGTGTTTCCTGGAGGAGCTGCAGAAGGCTGCGATCTTTTTTTTCGTTAACCTTAAGTTACAAAACCTCCCTTCGATTTGAGCTATACAGAGATGGCGCCCGATAGTGGCTATCTGCTGTACCCGCGCGCCTGCCAATAAAAACAAGAAAAACCAAGGGAGACTTCCAGTGAAGAGCTTGCTCTATCCCGCCGTCTCGCTGATGAATCGTCTGAGCTTCGGCATGAAGTTCAGCCTGATCAGCGTGCTGTTTCTGGTGCCGATGCTGGTGACCAATTTCTATCTGGTGCGCGATTCCTATCGTGAATTCCAGGGCACCCGGGTCGAGCTGCAAAGCCTTGATCTGCTCGGCAGCAGCCTGAGCCTGCGCCGCGATCTGGAAACCCTCAACAATCTGGTGCAGATCAACGTCACCCTCGGTCAGTCCGGCAAGGCTGGCAATGTCGAATCGCAGATCACCACTCTCGAACAAGCCGTACTGGCACGCCTGGAAGGCTTGGCGGCAATGACCGACGACCCCGAACAGATCAAGGTGTTCGACGGCAAGCGCGATGAAATGATTGCGGCGTTCAAGGCCCAGCAAGCGGAAAACTCCCTGCAAAGCAAAAGTGCGTTGATCGGAAAATTGTTGGCCAGTGCGCAGATTTTCAGCCAGATCATCACCAGTCAGGCCGGTCTGAGCCGCGACAACCAGGGCGACATCCGTCAACTCAGCGAACTCGTCACCCTGATCACGCCCACTGTGACGCAAACCCTCGGTGAAGGCCGGGCCATGGGCTCGTATTCGCTGGGGCAGGGTTTCCTCAACAGTTCGTCGAGCACCCGTTTTGACGAGTTATTGGTGCAGATCGAAAAGCTCCAGGCCGAATACGCCTTGAAACTGCAGGACGCCCTCGGCTCGAGCAAAGCCGCGCACGAAACGCTCAGCGCTTCGGCTGACATTAGTAAGACCTCGTTGAAGCAGGCGAGCGAACTGTTCGAAGAACAAGTGGTGATGGCCGACACGCTCGATGCACCGTGGCAGGCGTTTTACGACCAGACTACTGCGCTCATCGACAAGACCTATCAGCTCAACGAAGCCACCCTGAAATTCCTCGACACGCAATTACAGCAGCGCCTGACGCAAAACCGCACGCACATGGTCTTGCAGGCTGTGGCGCTGTCAGTGGTGTTTGTGCTGATTTTCTATCTGTATGGCGGCTTTTACGCGTCGACCCGCACCACACTCAAACGCCTCGGCGCGATGATGGACAAGGTCGCGGCTGGCGACATGACCGTCAACTTCAAGGCCAGCAGCCGCGATGAATTAGGTGAGTTGGGCGAAGTGTTCAACGGCACGGTAAAGAAGATTCACGACTTGATTGAACGGGTCGGGCAAACCGTTGGCGAAGTTGAACGCCAGGCCGGGCAAGTGGAAAGTGTGTCGGCGCAAAGCAATCTGGCCGTTGCCGGGCAACGCTCGCAGATCGAACAAGTGGCCACGGCGATGAACCAGATGTCGGCGACATCCCTTGAGGTGGCGCGCAGCGCCGCAGCGGCGGTGAGCAGCGCCCACAGCGTGAATGACGAAACCATCAGCGGTCGTGGTCTGGTCGAGTCGCAGCAGGGCAGCATCGCTGCGTTGGCCAGCGAGATCGATCAGTCAGTGCTGGTGATCAACCAATTGGCCAGTGACAGCCAGGCGATCAGCCGCGTTCTGGAAGTGATCAAGAGTATTGCCGAGCAGACCAATCTGCTGGCGCTCAACGCGGCGATTGAAGCGGCGCGCGCGGGTGAGCAGGGACGCGGTTTTGCGGTGGTGGCGGACGAAGTGCGCACGCTGGCCAAACGCACCCAGCAATCGACCGAAGAAATTGAACAGATGATCGCCAAACTGCACGGCGGCGTGGGTGCGGCGGTCAAGGCGATGGGTGTCAGCCATCAAATGGCCAGCGGCACGGTCGGGCAGTCGGAAAAGGTCCAGCAGGCGCTGGAAAACATCCTCGGCGCCGTCGGAATGATCGTCGATCAGAACCAGCAAATCGCCGCTGCGGTGGAGCAGCAGACGGCGGTGGCCCATGACATTGACCAGAACATTGTCGAGATCAACCGCGCAGGTGAGCGCACGGCGCAAGGTGCGCACCAGACTGAAGACGCCAGCCGCGCACTGTCCGCCCAGGTCGTGGAGCTCAAACAGCTGATCAGCGCCTTTCGGGTTTGAGACGCTCGAATACCTGTGGGAGCGAGCCTGCTCGCGAATGCAATCTGCCGGCGGGATTGTTGTCGTCTGACACACCGACTTCGTGAGCAGGCTCGCTCCCACAAGGGAAAGTGTTTCCAGCTACCAGCCGAACACGGCGCAGCTATTGGCGGTGCTGGCCGCGGCAAGTTGTTGAGGGGAGATATTCATCAGATCGGCGAGCGCTGAGCAAATCGCCGGCAAGTGCGCCGGGCTGTTGCGCACTCCCGGAAACATTGCAGGCGCCATGTCCGGTGAATCGGTTTCCAGCACAATCGAATCCAGTGGCAAATCCGCCAGTACCCGATGCATGCGCAACGCCTGGGGCCAGGTCGGGGCGCCACCGAGGCCGAGTTTGAAACCGAGTTTGATGTATTCCCGTGCTTCCTCACGGCTGCCGGCGAACGCGTGGATGATCCCGGCCCGCTTCAAACGAAAACGCTTGAGCGTGGCAATTACCGCCGCGTGACTGCGGCGCACATGGATCAGCGCCGGCAAATCGAAATCCGCCGCCAGTTGCAGTTGCGCGTCGAACAGCGCCTGCTGCCGCTCGCGGTCCAGCGTTTCGATAAAGTAATCCAGACCAATCTCGCCGACTGCACACAACTGCCGATGGCCGCGTAATCGCGTCAGCCAATCGCCGAGGGTCTGTAAATCCTCGGGGCGATGCTGATCCAGATACACCGGATGCAAACCGAACGCCGCGTACAGATCCGAATCGCCCTGCACCAGATCCCACACCCGCTGCCAGTTCCCTTCATAGACGCCCAGCACCACCATCCGCCGCACCCCAAGGGCGCGGCTTTCGGCCAGCAGCGCCGAGCGATCGGCGTCGAAGTCGGGGAAGTCCAGGTGGGTGTGGCTGTCGATCAGCTCCACGGATCAGTCCCGGTGAATACGCTGCTTGAAGGTCCGCGCAATCGCTTGCACGCCAGGCTGGTATTGCGACTGCTCGACGGCGGCCAATGCCAGTTCCAGCGCCTTGTCGGCGATCAGTTGATGCTGCTGGGCCATGGCGTTGACCGGTAGCGGCAGGAAGTCGAGCAGTTGCGTGTCACCAAACGTGCCGAGGCGCAGCGGCCGCGACTTGAGCGGGAAGTCATGCAGCGCGTCGAACACTCCCTGCAACAACACGTAGGACGTGGTTACCAGCGCATCCGGCAAATGCCCCAGACGTTGCAGGAGTTCTTCCATCAATTGCTTGCCGCAGTCACGACTGAAGGACTCGGCGTGCTCGACCAGCACTTCGCCCTTGAAATCGACGAGGGCCTGTCTGAAACCGGCGGCACGTTCCTGGCTGATGCTCAGTTCCGGGCGGGCGCCGAGCAGCACGATCTGTTTAAGCTGCGGATCGAGCAGGCTCTGGGTCAGGTGCAGACTGGCCTCGCGGTCGTCGCTGATCACCGAACAGAAATGCTCCGGCTCCATGACCCGGTCGATGGCGATGATCGGCAGCCCCTTGGCCTGCAACTGAAGATAGCTGTCATCACCGGGTGGCAGGCAACTGGCAACAATCAGCGCATCACAACGCCGCGCGCGAAACAGTTGCAGCAGTTTGCGCTCGCTGTCCGGCGCATCGTCGGAGCTGGCGATCAGCAACTGATAGCCGCGCGCCCGCGCACCTTGCTCCAGCAGCTTGGCGATCCGCGCGTAGCTGGGGTTTTCCAGATCCGGCAGGATAAAACCCAAAGTGCGGGTATGCCGGCTGCGCAGTCCAGCGGCTTGTGGGTTGGGCGTAAAGCCGTGCAGATCGACCACCGCACGAACTCGCTCGACGGTCGCGGTGCTGATGCGTTGCTGTTCGGCCTTGCCGTTGATGACGTAGCTCGCGGTGGTCACGGATACTCCGGCCAACCGCGCGATATCACTGAGTTTCAACTCGGGATTTCCTTGTTATTTCGAGCATGCCGCGAGATTTTCGCCAATCCTACCCGATAAGGGCAGACGACTTATTGCCTACGCGCATCCGACAAGTTGGACTTCAAGGATGGGACATTATCGAGTAACGTGCCGATCAATCTAGATTAAACGTTTCAGCAAGCGTATTTTCTACGTTTTAGACGCCTTTGGCCGGTTCTGCCGTAAAACCGCCAAAATTGCCCCTGAAAAGGATGGCCGACAGCGCCTAAGCTGCAAACAATTCAAAACAATACCTGGCGCCATAAAACGCCAAAAAGGAGATCGCATGCTCGAGCTCACTATAGAGCAGATATCCATGGGCCAATCGGCTGTGGATAAACCCGCTGCTCTGCAATTGCTGGCCAGTCATCTGGTGGCCGATGGTCTGGTCGCTGACGGATACCTCGCAGGATTGCAGGCGCGTGAGGCCCAGGGCTCGACCTTTCTCGGTCAAGGTATTGCCATTCCCCACGGCACCCCCGAAACCCGCGAGCTGGTTTTTACCACCGGCGTGCGGCTGATGCAGTTCCCCGAGGGTGTCGATTGGGGCGATGGCCAGATCGTTTATCTGGCCATCGGCATTGCCGCCAAATCCGACGAACACTTGCGTCTGCTGCAACTGCTCACCCGTGCACTCGGCGAGACCGATCTGGGCCAGGCCCTGCGTCGCGCCAGTTCTCCTGAAGCGCTGCTCAAACTGCTGCAAGGCGCACCGCAGGAACTGGCGCTCGACGCGCAGATGATCGGCCTCGGCGTTTCCGCTGACGATTTTGAAGAACTGGTCTGGCGTGGTGCGCGTCTGCTGCGCCAGGCAGATTGCGTGAGCAACGGTTTTGCCGCGGTATTGCAGCAAGTCGAAGCGCTGCCATTGGGCGATGGCCTGTGGTGGCTGCACAGCGAGCAAACCGTGAAGCGTCCGGGCCTGGCGTTTGTCACCCCGGATAAACCGATGCGTTACCTCGGTCAGCCACTGAGCGGTCTTTTTTGTCTGGCCAGTCTCGGCGAGGCGCATCAGGCTCTGTTGGAACGCCTGTGTGCGTTGCTCATCGAAGGCCGCGGCCATGAGTTGGGTCGGGCCACCAGCAGCCGTAAAGTCCTTGAAGTGCTCGGCGGTGAGTTGCCGGCCGACTGGCCGAGCGCTCGTATCGCGCTGGCCAATGCCCACGGTTTGCACGCGCGGCCGGCGAAGATCCTCGCGCAACTGGCGAAGAGTTTTGACGGCGAGATTCGCGTGCGCATCGTCGACGGTGACGACAGCGCCGTGTCGGTGAAAAGCCTCAGCAAACTGCTCAGCCTCGGCGCCCGTCGCGGTCAGGTGCTGGAACTGATCGCCGAACCGAGCATCGCCGCCGATGCCTTGCCTGCGCTGCTCGCCGCCATTGAGGAAGGCCTCGGTGAAGAAGTCGAGCCGCTGCCCATCGTGAGCCAGCAGCGCGAAGTCTTCGCCGACATCGCCGAAGTGCTGATCGCTCCGGCGTCCGGTACTCAGTTGCACGCGATCCCCGCCGCGCCGGGTATCGCCATCGGCCCGGCGCATATTCAAGTGCAACAAACCATCGAATACCCGTTGCGTGGCGAATCCGCCGCCGTCGAGCGCGAGCGTCTCAAGCAAGCGCTCAGTGACGTGCGCAACGACATTCAAGGTTTGATCGAACGCAGCAAAGCCAAAGCGATCCGCGAGATTTTCATCACCCACCAGGAAATGCTCGACGACCCGGAACTCACCGATGAAGTCGACACGCGCCTCAAGCAAGGCGAAAGTGCCGAAGCGGCGTGGATGGCGGTGATCGAAGCGGCCGCCAAACAACAGGAATCGCTGCAGGACGCCTTGCTCGCCGAACGTGCGGCGGATTTGCGCGACATCGGTCGTCGCGTGCTGGCGCAGCTGTGCGGCGTGCAGACGCCAAGCGAGCCTGAGCAGCCGTACATTCTGGTGATGGACGAGGTAGGCCCCTCCGACGTCGCACGGCTTGATCCGGCACGCGTGGCAGGGATTCTCACCGCGCGCGGCGGCGCGACCGCACACAGCGCAATCGTCGCCCGTGCCCTCGGCATTCCGGCGCTGGTCGGCGCTGGCGCGGCAGTGCTGTTGCTGGCGCCGGGCACGCCGTTGCTGCTCGACGGACAACGCGGTCGTCTGCATGTCGACGCCGATGCGGCAACGTTGCAACGCGCTGTCGAAGAACGCGACACCCGCGAGCAACGCCTTAAAGCCGCCGCCGAACAACGCCATCAACCGGCGCACACCACCGATGGTCACGCCGTGGAAGTGTTCGCCAACATCGGCGAAAGCGCTGGCGTGATCAGCGCGGTGGAGCAGGGCGCCGAAGGCATTGGTTTGCTGCGCACCGAACTGATTTTCATGGCGCACCCGCAAGCGCCGGACGAAGCCACGCAGGAAGCCGAATATCGCCGCGTCCTCGATGGCCTCGCCGGGCGGCCGCTGGTGGTGCGCACGCTGGATGTTGGCGGCGACAAGCCGCTGCCGTATTGGCCGATCGCCAAGGAAGAAAACCCGTTCCTCGGTGTACGCGGGATTCGCCTGACGTTGCAGCGTCCGCAGATCATGGAAGCGCAGTTGCGCGCCTTGCTGCGGGCCGCGGATAACCGGCCGCTGCGGATCATGTTCCCGATGGTGGGCAGCGTCGACGAATGGCGTCAGGCCCGCGACTTGACCGAGCGCTTGCGCCTGGAAATCCCGGTGGCTGATCTGCAACTGGGGATCATGATCGAAGTGCCATCCGCCGCGTTGCTCGCACCGGTATTGGCCAAAGAAGTCGACTTCTTCAGCGTCGGCACCAACGACCTGACGCAATACACCCTGGCCATCGACCGTGGTCACCCGACGCTGTCGGCACAGGCGGACGGCTTGCATCCGGCGGTACTGCAACTGATCGACATCACCGTGCGTGCGGCTCATGCCCATGGCAAATGGGTTGGCGTGTGCGGCGAATTGGCGGCCGATCCGCTGGCGGTGCCTGTGCTGGTCGGCCTCGGTGTGGATGAACTGAGTGTGTCCGGGCGCAGCATTGCCGAGGTCAAGGCGCGCATCCGCGAACTTAGCCTGACCCAGGCGCAAACCGTTGCTCAACAAGCCCTCAGCGTGGGCAGCGCCAACGAAGTGCGCGCATTAGTGGAGGCCCTGTAATGGCCAAGATTCTCACCCTGACCCTCAACCCGGCGCTGGACCTCACGGTCGAGCTGTCGGTGCTGACGGCCGGTCAGGTCAACCGCAGCGACGAAATGCACACCCATGCTGCCGGCAAAGGCGTGAACGTTGCCCAAGTGCTGGCCGACCTCGGCCATCAACTGACCGTCAGCGGCTTTCTGGGTGAAGACAACCTGCAAGCATTCGAAACGCTGTTCGCCAAACGCGGTTTTGTTGACGCATTCATCCGCGTACCGGGCGAGACGCGCAGCAACATCAAAATCGCTGAGCGCGACGGGCGCATCACCGACATCAACGGCCCGGGGCCGATAGTTGATGCTGCGGCGCAACAGGCGTTGCTCGATCGTCTGGTGCAGATTGCACCGGGGCACGATGCGGTGGTGGTCGCTGGCAGTCTGCCGCGTGGTGTGACTGCGCAGTGGTTGCGTGAACTGATCGAACGGCTGAATCAACTTGGTCTGAGAGTCGCCCTCGACACCAGCGGCGAAGCGTTGCGCGCTGCGTTGCAGGCCAGGCCGTGGCTGATCAAGCCGAACACCGAGGAGCTGGCCGATGCACTCGGTTGCGAAGTGGTTTCCCGCGCGGCCGAGGTCCAAGCGGCGGCGCATCTGCATGCTCAGGGCATCGACCATGTGGTGATCTCCCACGGCGCCGACGGAGTGAACTGGTTCAGCGTCGGCTCGGCGCTGCATGCCTCGCCGCCCAAGGTCAGCGTCGCCAGCACGGTCGGTGCCGGTGACTCGCTGCTGGCCGGCATGCTTCACGGTTTGCTCAGTGCCGACACGCCTGAGCAAACCCTGCGCACGGCCACGGCGATTGCTGCGCTGGCGGTCACGCAGATCGGTTTCGGCATCAACGACGCCGCGCAACTGGCGCAGCTCGAACAGGGCGTGCGCGTGCGCCCCCTGACAGAACAATAAGAGGGTTTGTCATGAAGTTAGCCATTGTTACGGCCTGCCCGAACGGCATGGTCACCAGTGTGCTGTGCGCCCGTTTGCTCGATGCAGCGGCCCAGCGTCAGGGCTGGAGCACCAGCGTCGAAGTGGTCGACGCTGCGCACCCCGAACGTGAATTGTCGGCAGCCACCATCGCGGCGGCGGAGTGGGTGTTGCTGGTCGCCACCGGCAACGTCGACATGACACGTTTTGTCGGCAAACGGGTCTTCCAGATTGCACCTGCGCAAGCCCTGCAGGATGTCGAAGCGGTACTGCGACGTGGTGCTGAAGAAGCGCAAATCTACGTCGCTGCCGAAGCCGTTCCAGCGGCTGTTGCGGCCCGTGCACCGCGCATCGTCGCCATCACCGCGTGCCCGACTGGCGTTGCCCACACCTTCATGGCGGCCGAAGCGTTGCAGCAAACGGCCAAGCGTCTGGGCTATGACTTGCAGGTCGAAACCCAAGGCTCGGTCGGCGCAAAAACACCGTTGAGCGCGACGGCAATTGCCGAGGCAGATGTGGTACTGCTGGCGGCGGATATCGAAGTCGCCACCGAGCGTTTCGCCGGCAAGAAAATCTACCGCTGCGGCACCGGAGTTGCCCTCAAAAAATCGGAAGAAACGCTGAAAAAAGCGCTGGCGGAAGGCGTGCAGGAAAGCGCTGCCGGTGACGGCAAGGCACCGGCAAAATCCGAGAAAACCGGGGTCTATAAACATCTGCTGACCGGTGTGTCGTTCATGCTGCCGATGGTGGTGGCGGGCGGTTTGATGATCGCGTTGTCATTCGTGTTCGGTATCACCGCGTTCAAGGAAGAAGGCACGCTGGCGGCAGCGCTGATGCAGATCGGCGGTGAAACCGCGTTCAAGTTGATGGTGCCGCTGCTGGCCGGGTACATCGCCTATTCGATTGCCGACCGTCCGGGCCTGGCGCCGGGGATGATCGGCGGTTTACTGGCGAGCACCCTGGGCGCCGGGTTTATCGGCGGGATCGTCGCCGGATTCATTGCCGGTTACGCGGCGAAGGCGATCAGTCGTTATGTCGCGTTGCCGCAAAGCCTTGAAGCACTGAAACCGATTCTGATCATCCCGTTGTTCGCCAGCCTGTTCACCGGGCTGGTGATGATTTACGTGGTCGGCAAACCGGTGGCGGACATGCTGGCGGCGCTCACGCATTTCCTCGACAGTATGGGCACCACCAACGCAATTCTGCTCGGTGTATTGCTCGGCGGCATGATGTGCGTCGACCTCGGCGGGCCGATCAACAAAGCGGCTTACGCGTTCTCGGTGGGGCTGTTGGCGTCGCAGAGTTATGCCCCGATGGCCGCGACCATGGCGGCGGGGATGGTGCCGCCGATTGGTCTGGGTATTGCGACGTTTATTGCCCGACGCAAATTCGCTCAGACTGAACGCGAGGCCGGTAAAGCGGCGTTCGTGCTGGGGCTGTGCTTTATCTCCGAAGGGGCGATTCCTTTTGCCGCGAAAGACCCGCTGCGGGTGATTCCGGCGAGCATTGCCGGCGGTGCATTGACCGGCGCGCTGTCGATGTACTTCGGCTGCAAGCTGATGGCGCCGCACGGTGGGTTGTTTGTGTTGGCGATTCCGAATGCGATCAACCACGCGTTGCTGTATCTGCTGGCGATTGTCGCGGGGAGTTTGTTGACTGCCGTTGTGTATGCGACGGTCAAACGCCCGGAAGCGGTGGAGCTGGCAATGGAACCCGCCAAGGCCTGACACCGCACTAAAACTGTGGGAGCGAGCCTGCTCGCGAATGCAATCTGCCAGCGACATGTATGTTGACTGGCACACCGCTTTCGCGAGCAGGCTTGCTCCCACAATGGTTAGTGGTGTCATGGCGAGTTCATATAGGCGTGCTTTAGTTTTCCTTTTTTCAGGGAGAACAGCATGAGCGATTTCAATGTGGGTCGCCGGCGTGTCATGCAAGTCGTCGGCGCCGGACTGCTGATGCCGGGGCTGGCGCCGGCGGTGATCGCATCGGTCAAGGATCGACCGCAACTGACCGATGGCGTGCAGTCCGGCGACCTGCAAGGCGACCGCGCGATGATCTGGAGCCGCAGCGACCGCCCGGCCCGGATGGTGGTCGAGTGGGACACCCGCAGCCAGTTTCGCAATCCACGGCGAATCGTTTCGGCGCTGGCGGATGCCCGCAGCGACTTCACCGCCCGTGTCGAACTCACCGGGTTACCCGCCGATCAGGCGATTTTCTATCGCGTGTATTTCAAGGACGCCCGCAGCGGCGTCGCCAGCGAGCCGTGGCTCGGCCACTTGCGCAGCGCACCCTCGGCGCGGCGTGATATTCGTTTCGTCTGGAGCGGCGACACCGTCGGTCAGGGCTTCGGCATCAATCCGGACATCGGCGGCATGCGCATCTACGAAGCCATGCGTCTGCGTTTGCCGGACTTCTTCATCCACAGCGGTGACACCATCTACGCCGACGGCCCGGTGCCCGCGCAACTGACCACTGAAAACGGCCGGGTGTGGCGCAACATCACCACCGAAGCCAAGAGCAAAGTCGCCCAGACCCTCGACGACTATCGCGGTAATTATCGCTACAACCTGATGGACGAAAACATTCGCCGCTTCAACGCCGAAGTGCCGCAGATCTGGCAGTGGGATGACCATGAAGTGGTCAACAACTGGTCACCCGGCAAGCAGCTCGACGAGCGCTATCAGGAAAAAGACATCCACACCCTGGTCGGCCGCGCGCGCAAGGCCTGGCTGGAATATTCGCCGATGCGCTTGCAGGCGGCTGACGCGGGCGGGCGAATTTATCGCAAGCTCAAGTACGGGCCGATGCTGGATGTTTTCGTACTCGACATGCGCAGTTATCGCGAGGCCAACGACGACAACCTCGGCGCAGCAAAACCGTTCCTGGGGCGTGAGCAACTGGATTGGCTCAAGCGCGGGTTGAAGGCCTCGAAAGCGCAGTGGAAGGTCATCGCGGCAGACATGCCGATTGGCCTGGGCGTACCTGATGGCGAGGTGAGTCCGGGTGTTGCGCGCTGGGAGGCCGTGGCCAACGGCGACCCGGGACCGGCACAGGGGCGTGAACTGGAGATCGCTGAATTGCTCGGTTTTCTGCGGGCGCAGCAGGTGCGCAATTTCGTCTTCCTCACGGCAGATGTGCACTACTGCGCGGCGCATCACTATCATCCGGATCGCGCGGCGTTTCAGGATTTCGAGCCGTTCTGGGAGTTTGTCGCGGGGCCGTTGAATGCCGGAAGTTTCGGGCCTAATCCGCTGGATAAGACCTTTGGGCCTGAGGTGGTTTTCGAGAAGGCACCGACGGCGCAGAACATGTCACCGTTTGCCGGGTTTCAGTTTTTTGGCGAGGTGAATATTGAGGGGCAGAGTGGGGAGATGAGCGTGGTGTTGCGGGATTTGAATGGGGTCAGTGTGTTCGAGAAAAAACTGCAGCCAGTCTGAAACCCCCTGTAGGAGCTGCCGCAGGCTGCGATCTTTGATCTTGGTTTTAAAAAAAGACAAGGTCAAAAGATCGCAGCCTGCGGCAGCTCCTACAGGGGAGTGGGGGTGTCAGTAAACATCGCGGCGATAACGACCCTGCTCAATCAGGCGTTCAACCTCAGCAGCGCCGAGCACTTCGTTGAGCACTTGATCAACGCCTGATGCCATCCCTTGCAGGCTGCCGCAGATGTAGATAACAGCACCCTCCGCCAGCCATTTCTTCAACTCCTCAGCCGATTCCCGCAAGCGATCCTGCACATAAACCTTCTCTGCCTGATCACGCGAAAATGCCAGATCCAGTCGTGCCAGATCGCCATTGATCAACCACTCTTCCAGCTCCGCCCGGCACAGGTAATCGTGCTCACGATGACGCTCGCCGAACAGCAACCACTGACGTTGCCGAGCATCAGCAATGCGCGCCTTGAGCAGGCTGCGCAGACCGGCCAGCCCTGTGCCGTTACCGATCAGAATCATTGGCACCGGTTCATTCGGCAGGTGGAAACCACTGTTACGGCGCACCCGCAAGCTGATGCTGCCGCCTACCGGTGCATGCTCGGTCAACCAGCCTGAAGCGATGCCCAGCGTGCCGTCGGCGTGCTGTTCCTGACGCACGATCAACTCCAGCACACCGTCGGCGGCAATCGATGCGATCGAGTATTCGCGCATGGCCAGCGGCACCATGGCATCGACCAGTGCCTGCGCGTGCAGGCCAACCAGATGCGCGCGGTGCTCGGGCAGTTGGCGCGAGGCCAGTGCTACTTCCAGAGGTTCTTCGAGGCCGTTGATTTTCACAATCGTCTCGCCACGAATACCGAGGCCGTCGAGGAAGTGTTCGATGGCCCACTGGCAGTTGCGTGGCAGCACTTCGACCAGATCCCCGGCCAGCCAGCTGCTGGTGTTCGGTGCGCTCAGGCTCAGCAGATAAACCGGCGAACCGCTGCTGCCAGGGTTCATCAGTTCACGGCGCAACAGCGTCCAGTTTTCGTAGCTCGGTGCCTGCCAGGTGTCGACCGGTGCTTGCCCGGTGAGCAAGCCCAGTTGGGTTTGCCAATGATGCAGGGCGTATGGGTCGCCGCTGTCGACTTCTACCGGGGCAAACAGGGGCTTGCCGCCGTGCTCGCTCAGCCACTGATGCAGGCGTCGGGCGAAACCGCAGAAGTGCTGATACTCACGGTCGCCAAGCCCGAGGACGGCGTAGCTCAAGTTGTCGAGTGTCGATGCTTTGGCCAGAACCTTGCGCTCGAAACCACGGGCGCTGTCCGGGGCCTGGCCGTCGCCAAACGTGCTGACGACAAACAGCGCATTGCTCGACTCACGCAGATCCTTTTCGCTGACATTCGCCAGCGGCTGCACCTTCACCGGCAACCCGGCGGCCTGCAATTGGCCTGCGGTCTGCCACGCCAGTTGCTCGGCGAAACCGCTCTGGCTGGCGAAGCCGATCAGCCACGCCGGGGTATCGCCGGCCGGCGGTTCGAAGCCTTTGCGCGCCTCCCTGATCTGCTTTTTCTTGCGACGACGATCCAGGTACAGCAGCCATCCGGTGATGAAGAACAGCGGCATGCACACCGCCGCAACGGTAATAATGATCCGTCCGACGAGGCCGAAATAACTGCCAACGTGCAGCGCGTAAATGCTGGTCAGCAATTGCGCCTTGAAGCTCTTGTCGGCATAGCGGTCGACACGTTTGACGATGCCGGTGGCCGGATCGAGGGTGATCTGGTTCAGCGCGCGATCATGGGGCGAGCTGTCGAGCAGGTAGAACACCGTCGCCGGTTGACCGGCCACGGGCGGCATGCGGATGTTGTAGGCAGACAGGCCCGGACCGGCGGCGCTGTAGATGCTGCTCCACATCGCGGCGTAGTCGGCGGTTGGCGCCGGGCCTTGTGGGGCCTGGCCGCGACCGCCGCGCACGCGTTCGTTTTGCGGAGCGTCGGAGAGCAGTCTGGTCAGGCCCTTGTTGTACCACTCGTATGACCACGACAACCCGGTCAGCGCCAGCAGCAGATACACCAACAGGCACCAGGTGCCTGCCACCGAATGCAGGTCCCAATTAAAGGTGCGACCCTTTTTCTTCCAGTCCAGGGTCAACCAGACGCGCCAGCTGTTCCACTGCCGAGGCCAGCGCAGGTACAGGCCCGAAAGGCAGAAAAACACCAGGATCAGGGTGCAGGCGCCGGTGATGTTGCGCCCGGTGTCACCGATGGCGAGGAAGCGGTGCAGTTGCAGCATAAGACCGAAGAAGTCCTGGCCGGTGGCATCGCCCATGAAGTCGCCGGTGTACGGATCGAAGTAGCGCATCTCGCCGCGACGTTCACCTTTGGGCGGGGTGAAGAATACTTTTGCCGCGTGGCCGCTTTCGGTCTCCACCGACAGCATCGAGACTTTCTTGCCCGAAGTGGCTTCGATGCGCTCTACCAGTTCAACGGGCGGCAGCACGCCGGCGACCTGTTTTTCCACCTGTAATACCGAGGGATTTAGCGCCCGCAGGATTTCGTCCTGAAACGAATAGGCCGCGCCGGTGATGCCCATCAGGGCCAGCACCAGGCCTGCGGTGATGCCAAAAAACCAGTGCAACTGGAACAGGGTTTTCTTCAACACGTCACTCGCCGTCCGTTCGGAAATTGTCTTCACGGCGCGCATTATGCCGTGGGTTGTCGAGAAGCTTCTTGATTACGCACAAAAGCCCCGTTCAATTGAATGAACGGGGCCAAGCCTTGCGGCGCATTCCTTGTGGGAGCGAGCCTGCTCGCGAAGGCGTCGTGTCAGTCAGCCTCCACTTAACTGACTCACCGCTTTCGCGAGCAGGCTCGCTCCCACAGGTTCCCACATCGGTCAGAAGTGGAAGTTGGTGCTCAACAGTGCCGTACGCCCCGCTGCCTGGCTGGCGAAGTGGGTGGCGAAGGCTTTGTCGTAATAGGTTTCATCGGTCAGGTTCTGCACGTTGAGTTGCAGGTCGACGTTCTTGGTCAGCTTGTAAGCCGCCATCGCGTCGTAACGCACGTACGAATCAACCATGGTGGTATTGGCCACGTTGCCGAACACATCGTCGACATAGAACGCGCCGCCACCGATCGTCAGCTTCGGCGTGACCTGGTAAGTGGTCCACAGGCTGGCGCTGTTCTTCGGCGTGTTAGGCAGTTGGTTGCCGTCGGTGGCGCGGTTCAGCGGGCCGCCGTCAACCTGTTCGCTGTCCATGAAGGCGTAACCGGCGAACACCTGCCATTTGTCGGTGAGCTTGCCGCTGGCCGACAGCTCGACACCTTGCACGCGGGTTTTGCCGGCGTTCTCGTAAGAGGTGGTGTCGACTTGTACACGCGCGTTTTCTTTCTCGGTGCGGAAGATGTCAGCGGTCAGCGACAGGCGATCATTGAGCAGGTCCCACTTGGTGCCGATTTCGTAGTTCTTGGTAGTTTCCGGCTCCATGTCGCTGCTCAGCAGATTGCCGGCGCGATCCTTGGTGCCGCCCAATGGGTTGCCGTCCATGCCTTCACCGAGGGTGTTGCCCGGTGGGGTGGCCGAAGTGGCGTAGGACGCATAAATGCTGCCGTTTTCCGCAGGCTTGTAGACCACGCCGAACTGGCCGGTAACGAACTCGCTGACGTCATCGCCCTTGGCGGTGGTAGCGCCGGCGGCGGTGTAGGTTTTGTATTCAGTGTCGAAGTGGTCGTACCGCAGCCCCATGTTCACCAGCCACTGCTCTGACAACTCCAGGGTGTTGAACGCATACAGCGCGTAGGTGTTGGCCTTGGTGTCGGTGCCGGCGTAGTTGCGCGAAATCGCACCATTCCACGGATCGTTCGGATTCGGATTCGACAGCGAGGTGCAGTTGTAGCCGCTCGACGCGCCAATCATCGCCGGCGTGCAGTTGCTGCTGGCCGGCACGTTGGTGGTGCGCGGCGTAGTGTCGGTGTTGACGTTGTACGAAGACTTCTGGCTTTGCTCACGGGTGTATTCGACACCGGTGGAGAAGCTGTTCTTGAAGCCGGCGACGTAGAAATTGCCGAACAGGTCAGTCTGGTTGGTGGTGGTCTCGGTGTTGCTGACCCGCGTATTCGCCCGACGCCACAAGCTGCCGTTGTTGACGTTGCCCTTGCTGTCGTCCGGCTGGGTGAGGATGTAATCCTGCATGCTGGTGCCGTGACGCAGGGTGTTCTTGATGGTCAGCGAGTCGCTCAGGTCATGCTCGATGGCGAACGTCGCGGTGTCGGTGCGGCCCTTGCGGAAATCGCGATCCAGGCCGTAGAAGTTGCTGTCGTCGCCACCGGCATACGGCTTGTCCGGATTGGACTTGGTGCGCGGGCTCGAAAAGCTGTACGGGATACCCGAGTCCGGCGTGTCGTTGCTTTCCAGATGGTAGTAATCAAGGTTGACGCGGGTGTCGGTGCCCAGACCGAAGGCCAGGGAAGGCGCGATGCCCCAACGGTCGTAATCGACTTTGTCGCGACCGGCGACGTTGCTTTCGTGGCTCATCAGGTTCAGACGGCCAGCGGCGGTATCGCTGAACTGGTAGTTGCCGTCGAGGGTGTAACGCTGAGTCTGGTCGGAGCCCCAGGTGAAGCCACCGTCGAACGAATTACCCAAGTGAGCCTTCTTGCTCACCAGGTTGATGCTGCCGCCCGCCGCGCCACGACCGCCGAGGGCGGAGTTCGGGCCCTTGCTAACTTCGATGTTTTCTACGGCGAAGATTTCGCGGCTCTGCGAGCCCGTGTCGCGCACGCCGTCGAGGTAAGTGTCGCCCTGGGCGTCGAAGCCACGGATGAACGGACGGTCGCCCTGCGGGTTGCCACCCTCACCGGCGCCAAAGGTAATGCCCGGCACGGTGCGCAGGGCGTCCTGCATGTTCAGGGCGCCGGTGTCCTTCAGGACTTGCTGCGGAATAACGGTGACCGAGCGCGGCGTGTCGATCAGCGGCGCGGTGTACTTGGGAGAGGAGGCTTTCTCGACCTGGTAGGACGTTGAGTCCTGCGCTTCGCCAGTGATGGCGGTAGCGTCCAGGGCGATGGCATTGCCGGAGGCTTTGCTGTCAGTCTTTTCGGCGGCAAACACCATGTGGCCGGCGGAACCGGCGGTGATTGCCACGCCAATTGCAGAAGCGAGCAGACGTGGTGAACTGACCGGTAATTGTGCGGGTTGACGTGCCATTTTTATTCCCCTCCCCAAGGATTTGAGGCGGCGGAATATAGGGTAAACGGGTATTCGTATCAATTGCGAAATATTGTTATTCGCACTGAATTTACATTCTTTACAATTTGGCCTTACGGTTTTTACCTTTTCATTCGTCCCGTGGGTTTTACACAGACAATAAGAATCAATACCATTGCCGCCTCTTTGCCATCAGGTGACATTGCCATGCTGCTGCACATCCCCGGTCTGTTTGAAAAGGACGAAGTGCAGCGCATTCGTGAGGCGCTGGAACAGGCAGATTGGGCTGACGGCAAGATCACCGCCGGCTACCAATCGGCCAAGGCCAAGCACAATCTGCAATTGCCCGAAGGCCATCCGCTGGCCAAGGAAATCGGCGCGGCGATGCTCGAGCGGCTGTGGAAGAATCCGCTGTTCATGTCTGCCGCGCTGCCGCACAAAGTGTTTCCTCCGTTAGTGAACTGTTACACGGCCGGTGGCAGTTTCGATTTCCACATCGACAATGCCGTGCGCCAGCCCAAGGGCAGCATCGAGCGGGTGCGTACCGATCTGTCGGCCACGCTGTTCTTCAGCGAACCTGAGGATTACGACGGCGGCGAACTGGAAATCCAGGACACCTTCGGCACTCAACAGGTGAAATTGCCCGCTGGCGACATGGTGCTGTATCCCGGCACCAGCCTGCACAAAGTCAACGCGGTTACTCGCGGCGCGCGTTACGCCTCATTCTTCTGGACGCAAAGTCTGGTGCGCGAAGACAGCCAGCGTGCGTTGCTGTTCGAGATGGACGGGGCGATTCAGCAGCTCACGCAAGACCTGCCCGATCACCCTTCGCTGATTCGCCTCACCGGCACTTATCACAACTTGTTGCGGCGCTGGGTCGAGGTATGAGTTTTCATCTGCGCCGTCAGGAAGTCCTCGACGGCGAACAGCTCAGCGCCATGCTTGAAGAGAGCCCGGGTCGTGCGGCGCAGGCGATTCTGTTGGCGGCGGGCGAGGGAGTTGTTCAAGCGCAGGCGCTGCTTGGGCAGATCCTGCTCGATGGTCAGGGTATCGCGCAGGATCAACCCTTGGCACTGCGCTGGTTCGGCATTGCCGCCGGGCAAGGGCATTTGATGGCGCGCAACATGCTCGGCCGTTGCAACGAACATGGCTGGGGCTGTGAGGCGGATGCCGCGGTTGCGGTGGAGCATTATCGAATCGCCGCCGAGGCCGGGCTGGACTGGGCGATGTACAACCTCGCTAACCTGCTCGCCACCGGTCGCGGCATCGCCGAAAACCAGGCGCACGCCCTGATCTTGTATCGTCGTGCTGCGGCGTTGGGCCACGCCAAATCAATGAATCTGCTGGGTCGTTACCTGGAGGAGGGACGCCATTGTCCGCAGGATTCACTGGCCGCGCGTGATTGGTATCGCCGTGCGGCCGAGGGCGGTGATTTTCGTGGGCAGTTCAGTCACGCGGCGATGCTCGCCGACGACGGCCGGATCGATGATGCCCTTGTCTGGCTGCGCAAGGCGCTGGCGGGGGGCAATGCGAACTTTCTGCGGGTTGCAGGCGAATCGCTGATGAATGCACCGCACTTACGCATTCGCGCAATGGCCGACGCTTATAAGCTGCGCTTGTCGCAGTTGATGGCGTCGTAATGATTTGTTTTTATCGTTAGTTGTTCAAGTGATGTGAGTGGTTTGCCAGGCGTTAATGACTTGAGTAAGTAATTATGTTGTCGTGATTGCTAATATTTAAGCGCTTGTTGGTTTTTATCTTGTTGTCCTAAGGTTGTTTTGCGATGGCCGTGATCGAGTTGACCTAAAACTCGACAAGCTCGAATCGCAATTGACTTTAATAATATCCAAAGCAGACAAGGAGTCTCTTATGGGATTCAGGATAGATAACAAGATTGTCGAAAACGCCACGAAAGCACCTGCCGTGTTTATCAGCGCCTCGCTTGGTGAGGGTAATGAATACAATCGTGATACCGGTATTCAGCTAACCAAAGAGCAGATTATCAGTTTGAGAAAATATGAAGTTCTTGGGTTGTCTTTGCCCGTGCGCTTGCAGGATGTTATTGCGTACTTGAACTATGGCGCAGGTGATAGCGGCGGCCTCGGCCTCAAGCCAGCAGACTTTCTGCGTACATTCAGCACGACTTATGATCACGCCAAGCGATGGTCGCCGTTGCGTGAAAAAATCATGCTCACGGGCACCGATCTGAAGATTTTTGCCGGCAGTATCATCCGTACAGGCAGCGGAATAGTCGAGATCTATGAAGATCTCAAAGTGTCCAGATACCTGGAAGAACACAATATAAGTACCCCTGAACAGTATCTGGAACTCAAGCGAAAGATCCCCAATCTTCCTGATCTCGCGTTGCCGGAGGGCGATGTTCCGGAGATAAAAGCCTACCTTAATGACATGCTGGGCAAAGTCAGGCAATGCCATCAGAAAGCTGAACGGGTCCGGGAGCAGCTGGACAGCTTTGGCAAGGACATGCGCGAGAAAGTCTTGCCCGAGATCAAACTGCGTCTGGAGTTTGTTTCGAGGAATACCTATCAGGCGGACATTCAGGTACTGCAAGGGGAGATCGATCAGCGCTCGAAGGAGATTGATGAACTCAATAAACAATATGATCAACTGGTACAGGAGGCCATCGCGGCGGCTGCGACCTTTAACGTCGCAGGATTGATTCTCGGTATCTATCAGGGCGTAAAGGCAGAAGAGATCCGCAAGAAGCGCAACAATCTCAAAGCCGAACAACAGGCTGCCAATCAGAAAATGGCCAGCAAGAGTCAAACGTTGGCTTCTTTGAACAAGATACGGGATGACTTGCAAAACCTCGACTATGTAGCGATCGAAGCTGAAGTTGCAACTCAAAATCTGATGTTGGTATGGAATGCATTGAGCACTTACATCACGGCCTCCATCAAAGAGGTCGATTCGCTGCATGAGGCCACGTCGTTGCGCAGGTTCAAGAATCAGATTCTCGCCATTATCGATCCGTGGGAACAGATCAAATCCAGTGCGGATCAACTGCTCGACGTGTTTGCAGCAGCGGATAAAGAGTATGGAAACAAATTTCAGTCATTCAGGAGCAAGAGAATCATGTTTTCGCTGCCAAATAATCAAACTTATCCGCAAGTCAATGTGGCCGCTTTGCGTGCTCACTCGGCCGCCATGCAGAAAAGCAATACCACTGCGCAAATGCTTTTTGAACAGTTTAACTATATGCCTGGCATTGTCCGCAACATGAATGATTTGTCGATTGCTGTTCAGAGAGCAACATTTGATATGCGTAGCCAGGCCCGGACAGACATCATTCATCTGGAGCGTGCGCGGGACAAGCTGAAAGGATATCAGGCCGAACTTGCCTACCCCGAGGATGTGGAAGAAGTTCGTGAAGACATGGAAAACGAACTCAAGAGTACTTCCAACAAGATCTCCGAGCGTTATGAAGACCTCAAAGTCATTCGCAGCAGCCTGAGTACTGCGTATGACCGGGCCACTTCGCAGCAATGGATTGCAACACTGCAACAGGATCGGGATGTAACGGAAGCACTGAAGGTCAAATCCGACGAGAAATTGACCGATCTGGAAAAACAGATGAAATCGGCATCCGAAGGGATCGACCTGATCGCCAAAGCCGGTGTGGAGAAGATCGGCCAGGAAGCGCAATTAACGCTGGATAATCTCAAAGCCCTGGGTTTGGCACCGCCGCAGGTTCAAATTGCAATGCTGGCGATCGACACCCTGAAAAAAATCATCTCCGGTATTGGTGAAGCGATTTCGTTTCTGAACATGCTGGATGCTTACAACAAGCTCAGGGATAAAGCCGCTGACTTGCGGGTGCAGTTGAAGAAATACAAAAGCGACATCGCCCGGACAGACGGGAAAATTCAATTGGTCAACGCTCTGGATCAACTGGACGAGGGTCGTTGGGGCTATGTGAACGAGTATTCGAATCTGGTTAACGGTTTTGACTCGTTCCGCCAAGACTTCAGGCAGGACAAGTCACAACCTGTCGAGGAGCGTGCCGATGCCGCGATTGCCCGGATCACCGAAGTCGTGAGGTATCTGAAGTCTGTTCAACAATAAGGAGTGGGGGCGGTGGGCTGCGCGCCCATCGCTTCTTGAATAGTCATGAACATACTTTCCTATGACCTCTCTGCCGCGCAGCGGCGCGTGCTGGATCGCTATACAAGATTTCTCGGCTCTCTTCACCCGACCTTCAACAACATCCCCGTGGTATTTGCCCGTCGAAAAGCCAGCGGTCATGCACCCGCGGTATTGGCCAGTGATTCGCGCCTGAACAATGCCCGATTCAATGAGCGCTATTTGCAAGAACTCTGGGAGCGCACAAAAGAAGCTCGGAATTTGTGCAGTGCTTACGTCGCGGATCTCTCTACGTTTGCGCAAGAGACCCGGGAAATGACCCGTCGTACATCAAGGAGTGAGCCCCTCAGCAAGGTGGATTTCAAGGGGTACAGTTTGTCCCGGTCGCCGACCTGGAACCTGTTTCCGCCTAATGATGTACCCGATCTGGTTCACGAATTGGCACTGCGGTTTTATCAACTCAGGGCGATGATTCAACAACTGAAATACACCATCGCCGAGGTGCATGACGAGTCGTTCGGGCTCAGGTCGGTGTTTACCAAGGCAATGGATCATCGCTCCTGCCAGTGCCATGCCCAGCCAACGGTTCTCCAGGAGTTGTTCCGTGAAGCCCGCACTACGCCGTTTTGGGATATCACTTATTCTTCCGCGGATGCAGTGATCCGGGCCGCAGAATACAAATCTGATATTGGCACTTTGTTCAACGGACTGGCGTCCGTGAGTTCGCGAGTCAGTATGTTTCTTGAGGTAACGGGATCGCACATGGACACGGCGATCAACGAGTTATTAAGGGCTGAACGCGTGTCGAAACTGGGCGAGTTGAATTTCAAATTGGCCGCGACCAAGGAGCTGGCTGACGCGTTTATGGCCATGGTTGACCAACTTGAGACTTGGCTGCACAAATAAAAAAAAGGCCCATACATGGGCCTTTTCATTTAACGCGTCAGTTAAAGGTAATACGACTTCAGCGGCGGGAAACCATTGAATTCAACGGCGCTGTAGCTAGTGGTGTACGCGCCGGTCGACAGCCAGTACATCCGGTCACCGATCGCCAGGTTCAGCGGCAGGCCGTACTTGTAGTTCTCGTACATGATGTCGGCGCTGTCGCAGGTCGGGCCGGCGATGACGACTTCTTCCATCTCGCCTTTCTTCTCGGTCCAGATCGGGAACTTGATCGCTTCGTCCATGGTTTCGATCAGGCCGGAGAACTTGCCCACGTCGGTATAAACCCAACGCTCGACGGCAGTGCGGGATTTGCGTGCAACCAATACCACTTCGCTGACCAGGATGCCGGCGTTGGCGATCAGCGAACGGCCCGGCTCCAGAATGATTTCCGGCAGGTCATCACCGAAATCCTCTTTGAGGAAGCGGATGATTTCCTCGGCGTAGGTTTCCAGGCTGTTGGTGCGGGTGATGTAGTTGGCCGGGAAGCCGCCGCCCATGTTGATCAGCTTCAGTTCAATGCCGTCTTCTTCTTTCAGGCGCTCGAAGATCACTTTGACCTTGGCGATTGCCGCGTCCCACACGCTGATATCGCGCTGTTGCGAGCCAACGTGGAACGAGATGCCGTAAGGCACCAGGCCAAGGTCGCGGGCGAGGATCAGCAGGTCCATGGCCATGTCGGTCTGGCAGCCGAATTTGCGCGACAAAGGCCAGTCAGCCGTAGTCGAACCTTCGGTCAGGATGCGCACGTAGACTTTCGAGCCCGGCGCCGCTTTGGCGATGTTGCGCAGGTCGGCTTCGGAGTCGGTGGAGAACAGACGCACGCCTTTCTCGTAGAAGTAGCGAATGTCCTTGGATTTCTTGATGGTGTTGCCGTAGCTGATACGGTCGGGGCTGACGCCGCGATCCATCACTTTGTCGAGCTCGTAGATCGAGGCGATGTCGAAGCTCGAGCCTTTGTTCTTGAGCAGGTCGATGATCTCGACGGCCGGGTTGGCCTTGACTGCGTAATAGACCTTGGCGAATTCGAAACCGGCGCGCAGGTCATCGTAGGCCTGGCTGATCATCGCGGTGTCGATCACCACGAACGGTGTTTCTTGCTTGTCGGCAAACGCCTTCATTTTGTCAAAAGTGGCGCGCTCGAAATAATCTTCGACGTTGATCGACATGCTGGGAACTCCTAAGGGCAAACAATAATAAACATGGGTAAAAATGAACGTCCTCCGTATCCCCACTTTGGTTCGCCTACTTCCCAAGGCATGTCGCCGAAAGCAAAAAGGCCATGGGAAATGCAGCTTTTTTCCCTTGGCCTTGCTGTCTCGTCGTCAGTACTTGAGCCGGATGGATCGTTTCCAGCATGGACGTTCGGCGCGAACTTTAGGGCGTGAGGGGCCTGAGATCAACTAAAAATGTCGCGTTTTTGCACGCTTCTGACGTGCGACGCGGATATCACTCTTTGTAGCCGACCGATATGACGGGCAGATGTTCCCCGCGAACTTTGCAGTGTTAAAAATACCTGCACGTTCGCTGCTTTTGTCAGCGAAGTCGCGGGTAAGTGTGATGGGCGCAACATCGGCGACGTTGGCGGCGAGAGGGGCTTGTGAAGGGGATTTAGGGTGTTTGCGAAGCGCTTTTCGGTGTGTTCTTGGAGTGGCGTGTGTTGAGATTCTTTTCCAGTTGGCGAATGAGGAAAAAATCACGCAGATCCTGTGGGAGCGAGCCTGCTCGCGAAGGCATTTTCACAGCCAGCATCATGGTTGACTGATATTGCGCATTCGCGAGCAGGCTCGCTCCCTCAGGTTGCGTGTTTTACGCGACTACCGCCTCCGCCGGCGAGACGATGCTGGTCTTGCCGCCGCGAGATTTGCCGGAGCTCAGGTACTCGGCAATCGACTCTTGCGTTACCTCACCCAGGAACACCCGATCGGCATCCATCACCGGCAGCCACGAGCGGTTGAACTCGTACATGCGCGACAGCAGGATGCGCAAATGCTCGTCGTACGCCGCCGTGGCGTTGAACTCGCGAAGATATTGCGCGCAGGTGCCGGTCTGACGGTGCAGATCGCGACGACGCACATAACCCAGCGCCTTGTTCTCGGCACAGGTGACGACGACATAGCGACGGTCATGCTCGTCCATCAATTCCAGCGCATCGGCCACCGGGGTTTCCGGGCTCACCGACGGCGCGTTGTCCGCCGCGTCTTCAGCCTTCACCAGCAACAGACGTTTGAGCGTGCTGTCCTGACCGACAAAGTTGCTGACAAATTCGTCCGCCGGATGCGCCAGCAGCGTGTCCGGGTGATCTATCTGCAGCAGCTTGCCGGCGCGGAAGATCGCGATCTTGTCACCCAGCTTGATCGCTTCGTCGATGTCGTGGCTGACCATGATCACGGTCTTGTTCAGCGCGCGCTGCATCTCGAAGAATTCGTTCTGGATCATCTCGCGGTTGATCGGGTCGACCGCACCGAACGGTTCGTCCATCAGCAACAGCGGCGCATCCGCCGCCAATGCGCGGATCACGCCGATACGTTGTTGCTGACCACCGGACAACTCGCGCGGGTAACGATGCAGATACTGCTTGGGCTCAAGCTTGATCATGCTCATCAGTTCGCGGGCGCGGTCGTGGCATCGCTGCTTGTCCCAGCCGAGCAGTTTCGGCACCACGACGATGTTCTCTTCGATGGTCATGTTCGGGAACAGACCGATCTGCTGGATCACGTAGCCGATGTTGCGACGCAGGGTCACTTCGTCCAGATCGGTGGTGTCTTCGCCGTTGATCAGGATCTTGCCCGAGGTCGGTTTGATCAGACGGTTGATCATCTTCAGCGTGGTGCTTTTGCCGCAACCCGATGGCCCGAGGAACACACAGATTTCGCCTTCATTGACGGTCAGGCTCACCGAATCCACGGCTTTGACATCTTTGCCGTTGCTTTGGAAGGTCTTGCTGAGGTTTTGAAGTTCGATCATTTGAGTAATCCTTTTGGAGTCAACGAGCGTTGCAGCCATTGCAAAAACAGGTCGGCGAAGATCGCCAGAAGACTGACCAGCAGCGCGCCGACGATAAGCATCGACATATCACTGCGGCTGATGGAGGCGAGGATCAACACGCCGAGGCCGCCAGCGCCGATGGTTGCGGCGATGGTCATCACGCCGATGTTCATCACCACGGCGGTGCGCACACCGGCGAGGATCACCGGCACCGCAATCGGCAACTCGACCATGCGCAGGCGCTGGCCGAAGGTCATGCCGATGCCGCGTGCGGCTTCACGGATACCCGGCTCAACGCCGGTCAACGCCAGGTAGGTGTTACGCATGATCGGCAGCAGTGAATAAAGGAACACTGCGGTGATCGCCGGCATTGGGCCGAGGCCTTGGCCGAACTTTGAGTAGAACGGCAGCAGCAGGCCGAACAGCGCAATCGACGGCACGGTCAGCAACACCGTGGCGCTGGCCTGCAACGGGCCGGCGAGGCTCGGGAAGCGCGTCATCAGAATGCCCAGCGGCACCCCGACGAGGATCGCCAGCGTGACAGCGATGCCAACCAGCGTGATGTGCTGCCAGGTCAGGTGCATCACCTGTTGCCAGTCGAGATGGGAAAAGGCGTTCAAAAATTCCATGACTTTTCCTCCCTTAATTCAACGGATGTTGGCGCAGAAAATCGGCGGCAACAGCAGATGGGCTTTCGTGATCGACGTCGACCCGCGCGTTGAGCTGGCGCATGGTTTCGTCATCGAACAGTTCGGCCAGTGGCTTGAGCTGCTCGGCCAGTTTCGGGTTGGCGTCCAGCGTTGCCTGACGCACCACCGGTGCGGCGGTGTAGTCGGGGAAGTAGTGCTTGTCGTCTTCCAGCAGCTTCAGGCCGAAGGCATTCAAGCGACCGTCCGTGGTGTAGACCAGACCGGCAAACACTTGGCCGTTGCGCAGCGCCGTATAGACCAGGCCCGCATCCATCTGGCGGATGTTCTTGCGGCTCAGGTTCATGTCGTAGAGCTTGACCATGCCGAGCAGGCCGTCCGAGCGGTTAGCGAACTCGGTGTCCAGTGCCACCAGGTGATTGGTCTTGGCTTCAGCCTGCAACACCTCGTTCAACTGACTGATGTTGTTGATCTGCGGATATTGCTCGGCGACTTTTTTCGGCAGCGCGAGGGCGTAGGTGTTGCTGAACTTGGACGGTGTCAGCCAGATCAGGCCTTTTTTCGCGTCGAGTTCTTTCACCCGGGCGTAAGACTGAGCGCTGTCGAGTTTTTCGGTGACATGGTTGTAGGCCACCAGCGACACGCCGGTGTATTCCCAGAGCATGTCCAACTGGCCACTTTCGTGGGCGCTGCGGGCCAGGTTGCTGCCCAGACCGCCGGTGATCTGCGCGTCGTAGCCTTTGCTGCGCAGGTATTGCGCGGTGATTTCGGCGAGCAAGGTCTGCTCGGTGAACACGCGGGCGCCGAGGCGGATAACCGGTTTGTCGGCGGCCTGTGCGATTCCTGCGAACAGCAGGACGCAGCCTAAGATAAAGCTAAGTCGTTTCATGTGAATTCCTTTGCCGAGGCCTTAAGACGGGCGCAAACCGCGTTCCAGCCAGAGACGGCTGGCGAGGGTGACCACGCCATCGAGCAGCAGGGCCAGCAGCGCGGTGCACGCGGCGCCGAGCAGCAGTTGCGGCTGATTGTTCAGAGCGATGCCAGGGAAAATCAGGCTGCCGAGACTGTTGGCACCGATCAGGAACGCCAGCGGCGCCGTCCCGACATTGATCGCCAGAGCCACGCGCACACCACCGACAATGATCGGCACAGCGTTGGGCAGTTCAACGCGCCACAGCACCTGACCCGGAGTCATGCCGATGCCGACGGCCGCTTCCTTGAGCGAACCCTGGACGTTTTTCAGGCCTTCATAGGTGTTGCGCACAATCGGCAACAAAGAAGCAAGGAACAAAGCGAAGATCGCCGGGCCACTGCCGATGCCCAGAATCCCCAGGGCGATCGCGAGTACGGCCAGCGGTGGCACGGTGTTGCCGATATTGAAGATTTGCATGAAGCGTTCAGCGCGGCCAACCATGGTCGGACGACTGAGAAAGATGCCGGCGGGGATGCCCACGACAAGGGCGGCCAGCATCGAAGCGAGGACAAGAATCAGATGAGCTTGCAGGTAAAACAACAAATCGTCGCGGTAGTGTTCGATCGTGTTGATGCCGATCCAGTGGACCAGCAGGGCCAGGAGCGCGATGACCACCGCACCTCCCATCAGCCCTTTGCCATAGCGGATAGCCACAGGCGGACTCCTTTTTTATAGTCGGCGAACGCCGTCCCGTGTTCAGTGGCCGGGGTGGTCAATTTTGTTAGCCCAACTTCGGCGCCATAAGCTCATATCCTGCGTTGCTGTTCCTCGCCATAGCGGGCTATGACTCGTCACAGCGCCTTGGCTATGAACTTCTGGCATCCGAATTTGAGCCAACAAAATTGACCACCCCGGCCACATGCCATGCCTGGCTGCCGGGAATAAACGTTCGCGAGAAGCAGCTCCCTCAGCACCGGCAAAAAGCGGTCTGAAAGCGAGCCATGAGCGCAGCCTCGTCAGGCTATCTTGCTGATTTTTCAGCCCCTGACGAAAATTCGTAACAGGGGATGGACGTCTCCGTGCTTTAAAAGGTTCCCACCTAAGGCAGCATTTGGCCACCCTTAATGTGCTCAACGGTTCGGTTATTGCATTGACTTGGGCTATAATCGCGGCCCTTTTTTGAATCACCGCCAGGCGATTTCCCATGACCAACCAGGCCGCCGAAGTCGCGAAACGCCGCACTTTCGCCATTATTTCCCACCCCGATGCCGGTAAGACGACGATCACCGAAAAGCTCCTGTTGATGGGCAAGGCGATTGCGATTGCGGGCACGGTGAAATCCCGTAAATCCGACCGCCATGCGACATCCGACTGGATGGAGATGGAGAAGCAACGGGGTATTTCCATTACCACGTCGGTCATGCAGTTCCCGTATCGCGACCACATGGTCAACCTGCTCGACACCCCGGGCCACGAAGACTTCTCCGAAGATACCTATCGCACCCTGACGGCGGTGGACTCGGCATTGATGGTCCTCGACGGCGGTAAGGGTGTCGAGCCGCGTACCATTGCGCTGATGGACGTCTGCCGTCTGCGTGACACGCCGATCGTCAGCTTCATCAACAAACTCGACCGTGACATCCGCGACCCGATCGAACTGCTCGACGAGATCGAAGCCGTCCTCAAGATCAAGGCTGCGCCGATCACCTGGCCGATCGGTTGCTACCGCGACTTCAAAGGCGTGTATCACCTGGCCGACGACTACATCATTGTCTACACCGCCGGCCACGGTCACGAACGCACCGAAACCAGAATCATCGAAAAGCTCGACTCCGACGAAGCGCGCGCGCATCTGGGCGACGAGTACGATCGCTTCGTCGATCAGCTGGAACTGGTGCAGGGCGCCTGCCACGAATTCAACCAGCAGGAGTTCCTCGACGGTCAACTGACCCCGGTGTTCTTCGGTACCGCGCTGGGCAACTTCGGTGTTGACCACGTGCTCGACGCCGTCGTCGATTGGGCACCGCGTCCGCTGGCCCGTGTCGCCAACGAGCGCACCGTGGAGCCGGTTGAAGAGAAGTTCTCGGGCTTCATCTTCAAGATCCAGGCGAACATGGACCCCAAACACCGCGACCGCATCGCCTTCATGCGCATTTGCTCCGGCAAGTACGAGAAAGGCATGAAGATGCGCCACGTGCGCACCGGCAAGGACGTGCGCATCGGCGACGCCCTGACGTTCTTCTCCTCCGAGCGTGAGCAACTGGAAGAAGCGTTTGCCGGCGATATCATCGGTCTGCACAACCACGGCACCATCCAGATCGGCGACACCTTCAGCGAAGGCGAAGCCCTGAGCTTCACCGGCATCCCGCACTTCGCCCCGGAACTGTTCCGCCGCGTGCGTCTGCGCGATCCGCTGAAATCCAAGCAACTGCGCCAGGGCCTGCAACAACTGGCCGAAGAAGGCGCCACCCAGGTGTTCTTCCCGGAGCGCAGCAACGACATCATCCTCGGCGCCGTGGGTGTGCTGCAGTTCGATGTGGTCGCCAGCCGCCTGAAAGAGGAATACAAGGTTGAGTGCTCATACGAGCCAATCACCGTGTACTCCGCGCGCTGGATCGAATGCAGCGACAAGAAGAAGCTTGAGGAATTCTCCAACAAGGCAGTGGAAAACCTTGCAGTCGACGGCGGCGGTCACCTGACCTACCTCGCCCCGACCCGGGTCAACCTGGCCCTGATGGAAGAGCGCTGGCCGGACGTGAAATTCCGTGCGACGCGTGAGCATCACTAAGCGTCAGGCCGCAGCACCCAAAACCCCGTCGCGAAAGCTGCGGGGTTTTTTATTGCCACTTCCAACCCTGTAGGAGCTGCGGCACGCTGCGATCTTTTGCTCTTGTTTTTAGAAACAGAATCAAAAGATCGCAGCCTTCGGCAGCTCCTACATGGGCTAGCAGCATTGGTTATGGTTGTTATTCGAAACCTGTCTGTCGGTTGAGGGCATTTCTGCGGGTTCAGTCGCGTCCTATCTGGTGAACCCGGCTGATCGGAACTAGATTTCATTCAGCGCCGGATCGGCATTGTGTTTCACCTGCACAGGATGGAATCGATCATGAAAAACAGGTTGCTGCGTGTTTTATTGCTGTTGAAAGTGATGGTCATGCTGTCTCTCGGCACTGCGACGGCCTGGGCCGAGTGCGAGGATCATGATTCCCAGGCCTTTAACGGGCAGGAGGGGCATAGCGGGCTGATGCTCGCCAAGTCCGAGTCCGAGCCGGGTGATCAGGGGCAGGGTGGAACTGCTGATGACGATGACTCGATGACAGACGAGCCGGACTCTGATGATCCGGATGAAGGCGACAGCCAGACGTAGATTGCAGGCAAAGAAAAACCCCGTCTGCCTCGACTGATGAGTCGTCGAGGTAGATGGGGTTTGCTTGTTACGCCATCGCTGAATTCAACATCATCCCCTGTGGGAGCGGGCTCGCCCGCGATTGCGGTGTGTCAGTCGACAAATCAGGTGACTGACACGCTGTCATCGCGGGCAGGCCCGTTCCCCCAGGTTTTTGCCTTTTCCCCGGATCTGCTTACGCCGCACCGTCGAGGAACTGCTCGGCGTAGTGGCAAGCCACCTGCCGATTGTCGAGCAAGCGCAATGCCGGCTCTTCCGTGCTGCAGCGCTCGGTCGCGTACGGGCAGCGCTTGTGGAAAGCGCAGCCTGGTGGCGGGTTCAGCGGGTTGGGCAGTTCGCCGACGATCTTGATTTTCGGCTTGTTCGGGTCCGGGTGAATGGTCGGGGTCGCCGACAGCAGCGCTTGGGTGTACGGGTGAAGAGGGCGTTCGTAGATGTCGTTCTTCGGGCCCATTTCCACCGGGCGACCGAGGTACATCACCATCACGTCATCGGCCACGTGTTGCACCACCGCAAGGTTGTGCGAGATGAACACGTAAGCGGTGTTGAACTCCTGCTGCAGGTCCATGAACAGGTTCAACACCTGCGCCTGAATCGACACGTCGAGCGCCGAGGTCGGTTCGTCCGCCACCAGCACTTTCGGTTGCAGCATCATCGCCCGAGCCAACGCAATACGCTGGCGCTGCCCCCCGGAGAACATGTGCGGATAACGCTGGTAGTGCTCGGGACGCAAGCCGACCTGCTTCATCATCGCCTGGACTTTCTCGCGACGTTCGGCGGCGGACAGGTTGGTGTTGATCAACAGCGGTTCGGCCAGTTGATCACCGACTTTCTGCCGTGGGTTCAACGAGGCGTACGGGCTCTGGAACACCATCTGCACGTCTTTGCGCAGTTGCTTGCGCTGGGCCTTGTCGGCGCCGGCAACTTCCTGGCCGGCGATTTTCAACGAGCCGGACGACGGCTCCTCAATCAGGGTCAGGGCGCGCGCCAAAGTGGATTTGCCGCAACCCGATTCGCCTACAACCGCGAGAGTCTTGCCGGCTTCCAGTTCGAATGACACGCCGTTAAGTGCGCGTACGGTCGCGTGGCCCTTGAACAGGCCTCGGGACACTTCGTAGTGACGGGTCAGGTCGCGGGCGGTAAGTACGACGGCCATTACGCCACCTCCTGGTTCAGCGGGTAGAAGCAGCGGGCGAGGCTGTGGCTTTTCGGATCAAGGGTCGGACGCTGCGCGCGGCAGCTTTCCTGCACGTACGGGCAGCGCGGCGACAACAGGCACCCTTGCGGACGGTCGTAACGGCCGGGAACGATGCCCGGCAGTGTCGCCAGACGGTCAGCACCCTGGCTGTGTTCCGGAATCGCCTTGAGCAGCGCTTCGCTGTACGGGTGCGCCGGAATGTCGAACAGCTGTGGTACCTGACCGACTTCAACAGCCTGGCCGGCGTACATCACGCATACACGTTGGGCGGTTTCAGCGACGACGGCGAGGTCGTGAGTGATCAGCACCAGGCCCATGTTCTGCTCTTTCTGCAACGCCAGCAGCAGATCCATGATCTGCGCCTGAATCGTCACGTCGAGTGCAGTGGTCGGCTCATCCGCGATCAGCAGTTTCGGCTCGCCGGCAATTGCCATGGCGATTGCCACGCGCTGGCTCATACCGCCGGATAGTTGATGCGGGTAGGCGTCCATGCGGCTGGCCGCGCCCGGGATTTCAACTTTTTCCAGCAGTTCGATGGCGCGTTTGCGCGCTTGCTTGCTGGACATTTTCAGATGCAGGCGCAGCACTTCTTCGATCTGAAAACCGACGGTGTAGCTCGGGTTGAGCGCAGTCATCGGGTCCTGAAAGACCATCGCCAGGTCTTTACCGACGATCTGCCGACGTTGACGGTTGCTCAGCTTGAGCATGTTCTTGCCATCGAAATTCAGCGCATCGGCGGTGACGATCCCCGGGTGCTCGATCAGGCCCATCAGCGCCATCATGGTCACGGATTTGCCCGAACCGGACTCGCCCACGATGGCCAGCACTTCGCCCTTGTCGACGCTGATGTCGAGGCCATCGACCACCGGCACAGCGTTCTTGTCGCCGAAACGAACGTTGAGATTCTTGATTTCCAACAGTGACATTTGAATCTCCTCAGGCGGCATTCTTGAGTTTCGGGTCCAGCGCATCGCGCAGACCGTCGCCCATCAGGTTGATTGCCAGCACGCTGAGCAAAATGGTCAAACCAGGCAGGCTCACCACCCACCAGGCGCGTTCGATGTAATCGCGGGCCGAGGCCAGCATGGTGCCCCACTCAGGGGTTGGCGGTTGTACGCCAAGGCCGAGGAAGCCCAGGGCCGCGGCATCGAGAATCGCCGAAGAGAAACTCAAGGTTGCCTGAACGATCAGCGGCGCCATGCAGTTGGGCAGCACGGTGATGAACATCAGGCGTGGCAGACCGGCACCGGCCAGGCGCGCGGCGGTCACGTAGTCGCGGTTCAGTTCGCCCATCACCGCTGCGCGGGTCAGGCGCACATACGACGGCAGGGACACCACAGCGATGGCGATCACGGTGTTGATCAGGCCAGGGCCGAGGATGGCGACAATCGCCACAGCCAGCAGCAAGGACGGCAGGGCCAGCATGATGTCCATCAGACGCATGATGGTCGGGCCAATCATCTTCGGGAAGAAACCGGCGAACAGCCCGAGCAGAATCCCCGGGATTAGCGACATCACGACCGACGACAAGCCGATCAGCAGCGACAGGCGCGAACCCTGGATCAGACGCGACAGCAGGTCACGGCCCAGTTCATCGGTGCCGAGCAAAAATTGCATCTGCCCGCCTTCAAGCCACGCCGGTGGCGTCAGCAGGAAGTCACGGTATTGCTCGCTCGGGTTATGGGGCGCCACCCAAGGGGCGAACAGCGCGCAGAAAATCACCAGCAACATGAACATCAGGCCGGCAACGGCACCTTTGTTCTTGGAAAACGCTTGCCAGAATTCTTTGTACGGAGACGGATACAGCAGGCTTTGATCGACTGCTACCGCTTGATTTTGAGTTGAAGCTGGAGTGGTCATGGTCATGATCTCAGCGCTGATGACGGATGCGTGGGTTGGCAAAGCCGTAGAGGATGTCCACCACGAAGTTGACCAGAATCACCAGGCAGGCGATTAACAGGATGCCGTTTTGCACGACCGGATAGTCCCGGGCGCCGATGGCTTCGATCAGCCATTTGCCGATGCCGGGCCAGGAGAAAATGGTTTCGGTCAGGACCGCACCGGCCAGCAAAGTACCGACCTGCAGACCAACAACCGTCAGCACCGGGATCAGCGCGTTACGCAGACCGTGGACGAACACTACGCGCGATGGCGACAGGCCTTTGGCCTTGGCGGTACGGATGTAGTCTTCGCGCAGCACTTCGAGCATCGACGAACGGGTCATCCGCGCGATAACGGCCAGCGGAATGGTACCGAGCACGATGGCCGGCAGGATCAGGTGATGCAGGGCATCGAGGAATGCGCCCATGTCATCGGCCAGCAGCGTATCGATCAGCATGAAACCGGTACGTGGCTCGATGTCGTAGAGCAGGTCGATCCGCCCGGATACCGGCGTCCAGCCCAGGCTCACCGAGAAGAACATGATCAGGATCAGGCCCCACCAGAAGATCGGCATCGAATAACCCGCGAGGGAGATGCCCATCACCCCATGGTCGAATAATGATCCTCGCTTGAGTGCCGCGATCACCCCGGCCAGAAGGCCCAGAATGCCGGCGAACAGCAGGGCGGCCATGGACAGTTCCAGGGTCGCCGGGAAGAGAGAGGTGAACTCGGTCCATACGCTCTCACGAGTACGCAGGGATTCGCCGAGATCGCCTTGGGCCAGTTTGCCGATGTAGTCCAGGTACTGGGCATACAACGGTTTGTTCAGACCTAGGCGTTCCATTGCCTGAGCGTGCATTTCGGGGTCGACCCGACGTTCGCCCATCATCACTTCCACGGGGTCGCCAGGAATCATGCGAATCAACGCGAAAGTCAGCAGGGTGATGCCGAAAAACGTGGGGATCAACAACCCCAGTCGGCGGGCAATAAAACTAAACATCTTGTGTGGTACCTCATCAGCCGGTTAGGCGTGCCCGGCTTCCCTGGGATCAGGGAGGCCGGGAGTTTCTTATCTACTTCACCTGGGTGGTGGCGAAGTTATTAGTTGTCAGGGGGCTGATGTGATAGCCCTCTACGTTGTTGCGCATTGCAGTAAACATCCGCGTGTGGGCCATGCTGATCCACGGTTGATCCTGATTAAACAGCACTTGTGCCTGTTCGTAGAGCTTCGCGCGTTCGGCCGGATCTACTTTAGCCCGTGCTTCGTCGATCAGTGCCTGGAATTTCTCGTTGCACCAGCGCGCGTAGTTTTCGCCGTTCTTGGCGGCTTCGCAACTGAGCATAGGCGTCAGGAAGTTATCCGGGTCGCCGTTGTCACCCGCCCAGCCGGCCGAGACCATATCGTGCTCGCCGGCCTTGGCGCGTTTAAGCATTTCGCCCCATTCCATGACGCGGATGTCGACCTTGATCCCGACTTTCGCCAGGTCAGCCTGCATCATCTGCGCGCCAAGCATCGGGTTGGGGTTGGTCGGGCCGCCGCCGTTGCGGGTAAACAGGGTAAACACGGTGCCTTCCGGAACCCCGGCTTCCTTGAGCAGGGCGCGCGCCTTGTCGAGGTCACGTGGCGGGTTTTTCAGCTCGGTGTTGTAGCCGAGCAGGGTGTCCGGGTACGGGTTGACCGCGACGGTCGCGTTGCCCTTGCCGAACAGCGCATTGACGTAAGCGGCTTTGTCGAAGGCGATGTCGATCGCCTTACGCACGCGCACGTCGCTCATGTATTTGTGCTGGGTGTTCATGGCGATGTACGAAACGGTCATCGCGTTCAGTTCATCAACCTTCAGGTTGCTGTCTTTCTTGATGCTCGGGATGTCATCAGGTTTGGGATACAGCGCGATCTGGCACTCGTTGGCCTTGAGCTTTTGCAGGCGCACGTTGTTGTCGGTGGCGATTGCCAGAATCAGCGCGTCGGCCGGCGGCTTGCCACGGAAGTATTCCGGGTTGGCCTTGAAGCGAACCTGCGCATCCTTGGCGTAGCGCTGGAAGATGAACGGGCCGGTGCCGACAGGCTTGTTGTTGAGGTCGCCGGTCTTGTTGGCCTTGAGCAACTGATCGGCGTACTCGGCGGAGTAGATCGCGGTGAACGGCATGGCAACGTCGGCCAGGAAAGGTGCTTCGCGGCGGGTCAGGGTGAACTTGACGGTGTAGTCGTCGACCTTTTCCACGTTCTTGAGCAGTTCCTTGAAGCCCATGCTTTCAAAGTACGGGAAGCCCACGCTCGACAGTTTGTGCCAAGGGTGATTCGGGTCCAGCTGACGCTGGAAGCTCCAAAGCACATCGTCGGCATTCATGTCACGGGTCGGCTTGAAGTATTCGGTGGTGTGAAACTTGACGCCTTTGCGCAGGTGGAACGTGTACGTCAGACCGTCATCGCTGATTTCCCAGGAGTCGGCCAGTGCCGGTACCAATTCGGTGGTGCCAGGCTTGAAGTCGACCAGACGGTTGAAGATCGTTTCGGCCACCGCATCGGCAGTGACTGCAGTTGTGTACTGGACCATGTCGAAGCCTTCCGGACTGGCTTCGGTGCAGACCACCAAGGGTTTGGCCGAGACGCCGATGGCGGCGCTCAACAACGCGGCAGCGACGGCCGCACGTAGGGGAAGCATTTTCATCGATAACCCTCTGCAATCGGTTGAAGACAAAAAACCGAACGGCCGACTCATCATGAGTCAGCCGTCGGTTGGCGTTTTTACAGGATGTTGAATGGAATGGTGGTCACGAGACGGAACTCGTTGATGCTGCCATCCAGCTGGTTCTCACTGGCACGGTGCGCGGTATAAGTCGCGCGGATCGCCGTAGCTTTGAGTGGGCCACTTTGAACGGCGTACGCAGCACCGATCCCGTATTCGTAGTGGTTTTCGCCATCCATCGCCAGCACGCTGTCGTAAGCGCCACCCTTGTAGTGGGTACCGTCGATGCCCCAGCCGCGGGCGCTATAGATATTGAATTTCAAGCCTGGCACGCCGTATTCGGCCATGTTCAGACCGTAGGCAACCTGGAAGGATTTCTCGTTCGGGCCGTTGAAGTCCGAGAGCAGGGAGTTGGCCAGGTAGATACCGTTGGTTTCGTGCAGGTAGTCGAAGTACTCGTTACCGTTAACTTCCTGGTACGAGAAGGTCAGGCTGTGGGCCTGGTGAGTCAGCCCCAACGACAGCGAGTAGGTATCGTTGTCGATTTCGCCCAGCTTCTTTTTACCTTCGTCGACGGTCTTGTAGTAGTTCAGACCGGTGGTCAGGCTCAGGATCTGGCTATCACCCAGTTCGTGGGTAGCGCCGAAGTAGTACTGCTTCCACATGTCTTCAGCCTGGGTCGCCCACAGGCTGGTTTTCAGGCTGGCGAACGGCTGGTAGGAAATACCGGCGGTGTTCACGTGGTCGATTTCGATGATTTCGTCGGCGTACTCGGAGCGGAACTTGCGCTGGCTCTCTTCGGTACGTGGCGAGTTCTGATCGAACGTGGCGATATCGAAGGTCAGGTTCTCCAGCTCTTCGCTGTGCAGGCTGACGCCCTGGAAGCTGGAAGGCAGCGGACGGTTGCCGATCACGTCGACCATCGGGCTGCTGAAGTTCTGGCGGCCGGCGGTCAGGGTGGTGTTGGAAACACGTGCCTTGACGTTCGCCAGACCCAGTTTGCTCCACTGGCCCTCTGCGTCACCGCCTCGGCGGGTCAATGTACGGTTGTTGCCTGGGCGAGTGAGGCCTGCTTCCGGAGCGCCGCCGCTGCCGGATGCGAGGTTCTTGCGATCACGCTCCAGCGCGATGGCGTTATACAACGCAACCTCGGTGCTGATGCCGACAGTGCCCTCGGTGAACCCAGAGTTGTACTTGACGATGGTGCCTTGCACCCAGTTGATACGGCGATCGGTGGTTTGCAGCGTGTCGTTGTGCGTGTAACGGAATTTGGCGCCGCGCTTCAGTTCTTCGTTGGCGTACCAGTTGCGGGTCGAACCCGTGATCGACTGACCTTCAACGAAGCCGGTCGCTTCAGCCTGGGCGCTCTTGGTGTTGACGGTCACCGGGGTGAACGCCTGGCTTTGCGTTTCAGCATAAGCCGTGGCGGTGATGCTGCTTATGGCCAGGGCCAGTATCGCGGTGCTGCTCAGTTTCATGGGTGAAGCTCCTTTACTTTCTTTTTATGCCGGCTTTTTTGGGTTGGCCGGTTTTTGGTTTAGAACTCGTTCACACATCGCAAACGTTTGCAAAAGGCCAAATTGGCGAATTTAGGCAAAGCGCTTGCGTGAGGGGGGTAGACAGTCCCCCTCAGCGTTGCGGCTAATCGGTTGGGTTAATCGATACTGACACCCGAGAACACGTTGCGGCCGAAAGGGCTCACCTTGAACCCTTCAACCCGTGTGCTTAACGGCTGGTTGACCGTCGAGTGGGCGACAGGCGTGATCGGCACTTGCTGTTTAAGCAACTGCTGAGCCTGTTTATAGAGCACGGTGCGCTGGTCGCGATCGGTGACGACCTTGGCTTCCTTGATCAGCTTGTCGTAAGCCGGATCGCACCACATGGAGTAGTTGTTGCCGCCAATGGCGTCGCAGCTGTACAGCGTGCCGAGCCAGTTATCCGGGTCACCGTTGTCGCCGGTCCAGCCGATCAGGCTGATGTCATGCTCACCATTCTTGGTGCGCTTGATGTACTCGCCCCATTCATAGCTGACGATTTTCACTTTCAGACCGATCTTGGCCCAGTCGGCCTGAAGCATTTCGGCCATCAGCTTGGCGTTCGGGTTGTACGGACGTTGAACCGGCATTGCCCACAGTGTGATCTCGGTGCCTTCCTTCACGCCGGCAGCCTTGAGCAGTTCTTTGGCTTTTTCCGGGTTGAAGGCGGCGTCCTTGATGGTGTCGTCGTAGGACCATTGTGTCGGTGGCATGGCGTTGACGGCCAGTTGGCCGGCGCCTTGATAAACAGCGTTGAGAATCCCTTGTTTATTCACCGCCATGTCCAGCGCCTGACGCACTTCGAGCTGGTCGAACGGTTTGTGGCGCACGTTATAGGCGATGTAGCCGAGGTTGAAACCTGGCTTGGAGATCAGTTGCAGCTTCGGGTCGGCCTTCAGCGCTTCAACATCGGCCGGGCGCGGATGCAGGGTGATCTGGCATTCGCCGGCCTTGAGTTTTTGCACGCGCACCGAGGCGTCGGTGTTGATCGCGAAGATCAGGTTTTTCAGTTTTACCCGGCTCGGGTCCCAGTACTGCGGGTTGCCGGTGTAGCGGATGTTCGAGTCTTTCTGATAGCTCTTGAACACGAACGGCCCGGTGCCGATCGGCTTCTGGTTGATGTCGCTCGGCTTGCCTTCGGCCATCAGCTTGTCGGCGTATTCGGCGGACAGGATGGCGGCGAAACTCATGGCGATGTTCTGGATGAACGCGGCGTCGACGCTGTTGAGCGTGAACTCCACGGTCAGCGGCCCGGTCTTCTCGACCTTGGCGATGTTCTTGTTCAGGCTCATCCCGTTGAAATAGGGGAACTCGGTCGGATAAGCCTTACGGAATGGCTGCTGTGCATCAAGCATGCGATTAAACGTAAACAGCACGTCGTCGGCGTTGAAATCGCGGGTTGGCTTGAAGTACGGCGTTGTATGAAATTTCACGCCTTCACGCAGGTGAAAGGTGTACTTGAGGCCGTCCTCGGAAATATCCCACTGGTTGGCCAGGCCCGGTACGACATTGGTCGCGCCTTTTTCGAACTCTACCAAGCGGTTGTACAGCGGCTCTGCAGCGTCGTTATCGGTGGCCGTCGTGTATTGCGCAGTATCAAAACCCGCCGGGCTGCCTTCGGAGCAAAACACCAGACTATCGCTGGCGGCGTGGCTGGCGGACGTGGCGGCCAACAGGCCGGCGCCCAGCAGTGCGGAAAAAACCAAGGTATGGCGCATGACGCTCCCTCTTTATTAGTGTTGTTTCGATGCGCCGCGGTCCCGTCCAGGGACGTTGTGGCTGCATCAAGCTCAAACCAGTACGAACAGCAAAACCGTTAGCCCACACAGGCACTGGTCAGAACCCGACGGTAGGGACCGTGGATCTGGCAGTAAATGCGTTGAGTCCTAAAGACTCGTAGGAAATGGCAACACATTCTGTATCTCCCTGGTAAAGCAGGGTGGAAACAGATGTAGGCAAATTCCTAACTAATCGGCAGAAAAAGCAGCGGCGACGCTGAAATCGTCGCCGCTGCCTTTTTTTACTTGCTGACGCTGACGCCGTAGAAGGAGTTCAAGCCGAATGGGCTGATCTTGAAGTCCTGCACGTTGGCGCGCATGGGTTGATACACCGTCGAGTGAGCGATAGGTGTCATTGGGACTGCATCTTTGAGGACGTGTTGCGCCTGTTTGTACAGTTCGGTGCGCTTGCCCTGGTCTGTAGTGCGCTTGGCTTCTTTGACGAGGCCATCAAATTTCTTGTCGCACCACTTGGAGAAGTTGTTGCCGCTAAGCGAGTCGCAACCAAACAACACGTTCAGCCAGTTGTCCGGATCACCATTGTCACCGCTCCAGCCAATGATCATGGCCTGGTTCTCACCACCTTTGGAGCGCTTGATGTACTCGCCCCATTCGTAGCTGGTGATCTTCACTTTCAAGCCGATCTTGGCCCAGTCGGACTGGAGCATTTCAGCCATCAGCTTGGCGTTCGGGTTATACGGACGCTGAACCGGCATCGCCCACAGGACGATTTCGGTACCTTCCTTGACGCCGGCTTCCTTGAGCAGCTGCTTGGCTTTCTCAGGATCGTACTTGGCGTCCTTGATGGTGGTGTCGTAAGACCACTGGGTCGGCGGCATGGCGTTGACGGCCAGTTGGCCCGCGCCCTGGTAAACCGAATCGATGATCTGCGGCTTGTTGACGGCCATGTCCAGGGCCTGACGAACGCGCAGGTCAGCCAGAGGGTTTTTCTCGTCGCTGCCTTTGACCTTGTCCATCACGTTGTAAGCGATGTAGCCCAGGTTGAAACCGGCCTGGTCAGGCATCTTCAGCGACTTGTCTTCTTTCAGCGCTTTCAGGTCGGCCGGACGTGGGAACAGGGTGACCTGGCACTCGTTCTTTTTCAGCTTCTGAATACGTACCGAAGGGTCGGTGGTGATGGCGAAGATCAGGTTGTCGATCTTCACGTCATCAGGCTTCCAGTAGTCCTTGTTCCCGGTGAAGCGGATGTTGGAGTCTTTCTGGTAGCTCTTGAACACGAACGGGCCGGTGCCGACCGGTTTCTGGTTGATGTCGGCAGGCTTGCCATCCTTGAGCAGCTGGGCTGCATACTCGGCGGACTGCACCGAGGCGAAGCTCATGGCCATGTTCTGGATGAACGCGGCATCAACTTCCTTGAGGGTGAACTTGACGGTGTGGTCGTCGACTTTATCGATCTTGGTGATGTTGGTGTCCATCCCCATGTCGGTGAAGTACGGGAATTCGGTCGGGTACGCCTTACGGAACGGGTCATCCTTGTTAATCATGCGATTAAAGGTGAACAGCACGTCGTCGGCGTTGAACTCACGGGTCGGCTTGAAGTACGGGGTGGTGTGGAACTTGACGCCTTCACGCAGGTGGAAGGTGTAAGTCAGGCCATCTTCGGAGATGTCCCACTTGGTCGCCAGACCAGGAATCACGGCGGTGCCGCCGCGCTCGAACTGGGTCAGGCGGTTGAACATGGTTTCGGCAGAGGCGTCGAAGTCTGTTCCGGTGGTGTACTGGCCTGGATCAAAACCGGCCGGGCTCCCTTCGGAGCAGAACACCAGGTTAGTCGCAGCGGATGCGAAAGGTGCGGAGGCTAACAAGCCTGCGCCGACTAAAAACGGAATGACCGCGTGTTTAAGCATGTTGGCCTCATGATTTGTTGTCATTTTTTGATTTGAGGTACGACCTCGTGAGTCGTGCCTGCGGATACTTATGCAGGCGCCATACCCAATGCAAGATCCAGAGCGGTCGGCGGCCTCAAACGGTGGCACGAACGTACCTTAATGTCGCATCTGTGTAACTTCTGACGCATTTGACCGTTTGCGGGTGGTTTTTACGGTGCAAATCAAGCCCCAAAACGGTGCGTTGGTCACGTTGTGCGCGCCGCCTTGGGGCTTGGTGTTACTTATTTATACCCACGCCATAGAAAGGGGTTAGACCGAACGGGCTGATACGGAAGTCGGTGACTTCCTTGCGCAGCGGCTGGAACACCGTGGAGTTGGCAATCGGGGTAATCGGCACCTGCTGTTTAAGGATCAGTTGCGCCTGTTGATACAGTTGTACCCGTTGTGTTTTGTCGGTGGACACCTTGGCCTGCTGTACCAGTTTGTCGTAGGCCGGGTCGCACCATTTGGCGTAGTTGCTGCCCTTGACTGCCGCGCAGCTGTACAGCACGCCGAGCCAGTTGTCAGGGTCGCCGTTGTCACCGGTCCAGCCATAAATCATCGCGTCATGTTCGCCATTTTTGGCGCGTTTGATGTATTCGCCCCACTCATAGCTAACGATGTTGGCCTTGATGCCGATCTTGTCCCAATCCTGCTGAATCATCTGCGCTGACATCCGCGCATTCGGGTTCGAGGCGCGCTGCACGGTCATTGCCCAGAGGTTGATGGTTGTACCCGGTGCAACCCCTGCTTCTTTCAGTAGCGCCCTGGCTTTTACCGGGTCGTGCGGCGCGTCTTTTAAGTTCGGGTCGAATGACCATTGCGCGGGTGGCAAGGCGTTCTGGGCCAACTGGCCGGCGCTTTGATAAACGGCTTTGATGATCGCCGGTTTATCGATGGCCATGTCCAGGGCCTGGCGCACCTTGAGCTGATCCAGCGGCGGGTGAGTGGTGTTGTAGGCGAGGAAACCGAGGTTGAAACCGGCCTGTTTCAGCACGCGCAGGTTCGTGTCTTTTTCCATCACTTCAATGTCGGCCGGGCGCGGGTAACCGCTGACCTGGCATTCGCCGGTCTTGAGTTTCTGCAGGCGTACGGCGGCGTCCGGGGTGATCGAGAAGATCAGATTGTCGATCTTCACATCCTCGGGTTTCCAGTAGGCCGTGTTAGCGGTGTAGCGGATTTGTGAATCCTTTTGATAGCGCTTGAACACGAACGGGCCGGTGCCGATCGGTTTCTGGTTGAGGTCGGCGGCTTTGCCTTCCTTCAACAATTGCGCTGCGTATTCGGCCGATTGCACCGAGGCGAAACTCATGGCGAGGTTTTGCACGAACGCGGCGTCGACGTTGTTGAGGTTGAAGCGCACGGTTTGCTCGTCGAGTTTTTCGACCGATTTGATCGTGGTGTTCAGACCCATGTCGGTGAAGTACGGGGATTCGGCCGGGTAGGCCTTGCGGAAAGCGTTTTGCGGGTCGAGCAGGCGCTGGAAGGTGAACAGGACGTCGTCGGCGTTGAAGTCGCGGGTTGGGGTGAAGTATTGCGTGGTGTGGAATTTCACGCCCTGGCGCAGGTGGAAGGTGTATTGAAGTCCGTCGTTGGAGACGTCCCATTTTGTTGCCAGGGCCGGTTCGATGTCGGTGCCGCCGCGCTGGAATTGGGTGAGGCGGTTGAAGACGGTTTCGGCGGAGGCGTCGAAGTCGGTGCCGCTGGTGTATTGGCTGGGGTCGAAGCCTGCGGGGCTGGCTTCGGAGCAGTAGACCAATGTTGTGGCTGCGTTTGCCAGGGGGGCGGTTGTGGCCAGGGCCAGGGAGATCAAAAGCGGTTTGAGGGTGGATCTTGGCATGGAGTCCCCGGGGGTATGGAGGTGGTTTTGGGTTGAGATTAGCGGGGAATTGTGGGGTTTCGGAAATATCGTTTTTCTTGGGGGAGTGTCTATCTCGGTATATGTGGGCTGCTTTTGTTGTGGGTATATCCGTTGCTGCGGTAACGGCTACTTAGGGTTTCGCCCTTACGGCGACTCACTTTTTTACAAGCGCCTAAAAAAGTAAGCAAAAAACGCTTGCCCCGGCGTTCGGCCCGCTCGCTGGGGCTCGGGGTTCCTTCGTTACGGGATTGATCCGGGCGCATCGCTTCCGGTTTGCTTCGCTGCACCTCCTTTCGATGTGTTCGACTTCGTCGAACGGTCGCTGCGCTCCCACCCCCGGATCAATCCCTCCACTCAGCCTGCCGAAGGGGCCTGTGGATCAAGATCAAGAGCTTTACTCGAGCTAACGCTCATTGTGTTGAGTGGGGCGGACTTCGCCGCGTGCGGGTTGTACCTGTTTCCTCTGTAGGAGCTGCCGCAGGCTGCGATCTTTTGATCTGGCTTTTGCTTTCTGTGGGAGCTGGCTTGCCAGCGATGGCGGCCTGACAGCCGACCAGTTTCTGGCAGGTGTACTCGGTTGAAACTGTGGGAGCGGGCTTGCTCGCGAAGAGGCCCACACAGTCACCCGATTACTTTGCTGTGTTTAGAGGTGTTTGAAATAACCAGAACCTTCCCACAAGGTTTTCAGGTTGTCCGTCGGACGTGCGATCTCTAGGCTTGGGTTGTCGCAGAAGACTCTGCGATCGGGAGGTGAGATTCCCGGTTATTGAATTTGGAAACCTGCGAAAGCCGCTCCATAATCGCCGCCAGTTTCATGCTGTCGGCAGTTCTTTATGGCGGCTATGTACGGGCGGACTTCGGTTCGGCCGGGTTGGTTTCCTTACCGGTAATCTCACTCCGTACATAGTTGCCACCTCGTTTCTCGAGTGAGATCGGAAATGAATGGCGTCATTCGTAAGGAAATGCTCCATGGATAAATTGGTCCCCGACCCACCCCTCGAAACTCCGCTCGAAGAAGCTCTCCGCGCCGAAGACCTCGCCCGAAACCGCGAAGCCATCAAACGCGCCCTCGATTTCTACCTTATCCCCGAAACCAGAAAACCGCGCCAACCCAGCACGATGTTCATGGTTTGCCCCAACGTCGACACCGAAAGCCTGCTCGCCCATGCCTGTGAATCACTGGCCTCTGCCAGCGCCGCAGCCAGCAACTTTGCCAACGAGTTGGGCGGCACGCAGCGCAATACGGTGCTGGGGATTCAACAGATCGTCATGCTGGCCGAACTGGCGGTGAGCCGGGCGCTGGATCGGCTTGATCCGCAGGCTTGAGACCGCGTTATCGTTCATCGCTGGCAAGCCAGCTCCCACAGGTTTTTGTGCTGATTTTGAAATCGACGCATGACCTTGTGGGAGCTGGCTTGCCAGCGATGGCGGCAGCTCAAACAATACAAATTCCGGGCACAAAAAAACCGGCGATCATTCGCTGATCGCCGGTTTGTCATTCAGCCCACATCACATCACTGCATCAGCACTTCAATCGAGCCATCAGCGGTCATGCTGACCTGACTGGTGCCGGCCTCAACCTCAGGCGTCACCGGTGCCGAATCCATGCCGGCGGCTTTCATCATCATCGGCGCGCGCATGTACGGTTGTGGGTAACCGTTAGCGTTGAGGTTCAGGTTGACGATTTTGTAGCCCTTGCCGCCGAGGGCGTCGGTGGCCAGTTGCGCACGGGCCTTGAAGGCGGTGACGGCTTCTTTGAGCAGCGCGTCTTCGCTGGCTTTGCGGGTCGGGTTGGCGATTGCGAAGTCCATGCCACCCATTTTCAGGTCGCCCAGCAGTTCGCCGGTGAGTTTGGACAGGGCGGCGAAGTCGGCGCTTTCCAGGCGCAGTTCGGCGCGTTCACGCCAGCCGGTGATTTTCTGGCCTTTGGTGTCGTAGATCGGGTAGCTGTTGCGGCTGCCCTGGCGCAGGGTGATGTCTTTGACTTGCTTGGCCTGGGCCAGCGCCTTGTTCATGGTGGTGCTGACGTCGGCGGCGAGTTTGGCCGGGTCGGTGTTTTGCTCTTCGGTGTAGAGGGTCACGATCATCAGGTCGCGGGCAACTTCCTGGCTGACTTCGGCGCGCAGGGAAATCTGGTTGTAGTGCAACTCATCGGCGGCCAGGGCTGGAAGGCTGGCGACGCTGCCGACGGTCAGGGCGAGGAGGGCGGCGCTGCGGCGAAATGTATGCATGAAAGCTCCTTGATGAGGGCGCAGGTGTTGGTTCGGGCCTGCGTGAAACCATCAGACTCCAGAAAGCAGCTTCAAGTTGCAAGCCTCAAGCTGCCAAGCCAAACGCTTTCACTTGTAGCTTGCAGCTCGAAACTGGCAGCTTATTCGGTGTGGTCGTTTGCCGCACTTTCGCCTCTGGAGGCCGCGGCTTGGTTATACTCCGTGCGATCCGCCTGGAGCGCTCATCAGGAGAGCTCATGCTCGCCCCCGTACAATTGACTTCCGCCACTCGCCAGAACCTCTGGCGGCTGACTTTCATCCGCACGCTGGTGCTCGCCGCGCAGGCAGGTTCCGTAGGTCTGGCCTATTGGCTGGAGCTGTTGCCGTTGCCGTGGGTGCAACTGGCGATGACCCTCGGCTGCTCGATATTGCTGTGCGCGTTCACCGCGGTGCGCTTGCGTACTTCATGGCCGGTGACCGAGCTGGAATACGCCCTGCAACTGGCCTGTGATCTGGTTATCCACAGCGCGCTGCTGTATTTCTCCGGCGGTTCCACGAACCCGTTCGTTTCCTATTATCTGGTGCCGCTGACCATTGCTGCGGTGACGCTGCCATGGCGCTATTCGGTGATCCTGTCCGGCATCGCGCTGGCCTTGTACACCGTGATGCTGACGCGGTTCTATCCGCTGGAAACCCTGCCGGTCGCCCGCGAAAACCTGCAGATCTACGGCATGTGGCTGAGCTTTGCGCTCGCGGCGGCGGTGATCACTTTCTTCGCTGCGCGCATGGCTGAAGAGTTGCGTCGTCAGGAAGAGCTGCGTGCGATTCGTCGCGAAGAAGGCCTGCGCGATCAGCAATTGCTCGCCGTCGCCACGCAAGCTGCCGGTGCCGCCCATGAACTGGGCACGCCGCTGGCGACCATGAGCGTGTTGCTCAAGGAGATGCAGCAGGATCATCCCGATCCGCTGCTGCAGGACGACCTGAAAGTGCTGCAGGATCAGGTCAAGTTGTGCAAGGAGACCTTGCAGCAACTGGTGCGCGCCGCTGAGGCGAATCGTCGTCTGGCGGTGGAGATGCAGGACGTCACCGTCTGGCTCGACGAAGCGCTGAACCGCTGGCACCTGATGCGTCCGGAAGCCAGTTATCGCTTCCACTGTCTCGGTCAGGGCACGGTGCCGCGCATGGCGCCGCCGCCGGATCTGACCCAGGCCCTGTTGAATCTGCTCAACAACGCTGCCGATGCCTGCCCGGAAAACCTCAAAGTGACGCTGGACTGGGACACGGAAAACCTGACCATCAGCATTCGCGATCACGGCGCCGGTGTGCCACTGGCCATCGCCGAGCAGATCGGCAAACCATTTTTTACCACGAAGGGCAAAGGTTTCGGCCTGGGCCTGTTTTTGAGCAAGGCCAGCGTGACACGCGCCGGCGGCTCAGTGAAACTCTATAGTCATGAGGAAGGCGGCACGCTCACCGAGCTGCGCCTGCCCCACGGCGCCCGAGGAGACCAACATGAGTGACGAAATCCAAGTCGAAGGCGAAGAACTGCCGCATTTGCTGCTGGTCGACGATGACGCGACCTTCACCCGAGTGATGGCCCGTGCCATGGCCCGCCGCGGCTTTCGCGTCAGCACTGCAGGTTCTGCCGAAGAAGGCATTACCATCGCGCAGGCCGATATCCCGGACTACGCCGCGCTCGACCTGAAAATGGACGGCGATTCCGGTCTGGTGCTGCTGCCCAAGCTGCTGGAACTGGACCCGGAAATGCGCGTGGTGATCCTTACCGGTTATTCGAGCATTGCCACCGCTGTCGAGGCGATCAAGCGCGGCGCCTGCAACTACCTGTGCAAACCGGCCGATGCCGACGATGTCCTGGCCGCGCTGCTCTCCGAGCACGCCGACCTCGACAGCCTGGTGCCGGAAAACCCGATGTCGGTCGACCGCCTGCAGTGGGAGCACATCCAGCGCGTGCTCACCGAACACGAAGGCAACATCTCCGCCACTGCCCGCGCCCTGGGCATGCACCGCCGCACCCTGCAGCGCAAACTGCAGAAGCGCCCGGTTCGTCGCTGAACCAGCGCTGAACGACCATCGCCAGCCCTCGCGATAAAACGCGCCGATCATCTATGATCGGTGCGTGTCTGTTCTTATCTATATTGAGCCTTATCCATGAATCAGAACGCTGAATACTCCGCGGTCAACGATGCTGTGCGCGGGCAGTTTTTTCGCAAAGTATGGGCGATCATCACGCCTTATTGGCGCAGTGAAGAGAAGGTCCAGGCCTGGACGCTGCTGATTGCGGTGATAGTGCTCTCGCTGCTCAGCGTGGGCATCTCGGTATGGTTTAACACTTGGTACAAGGACTTTTACAACGCGTTGCAAAAGAAGGACGAGGCGGCGTTCTGGCGGCTGATTCTGTATTTCTGTGCGATAGCGGCGGTGGCGATTGTCGGAGCGGTGTACCGGCTTTACTTGACCCAGATGCTGACGATTCGCTGGCGGGCCTGGCTCACTGAAAAGCATTTCTCCCGTTGGCTCGCCGACAAGAACTACTACCAGTTGGAGCAGGGCGGTTATACCGATAACCCGGACCAGCGAATTTCCGAAGACCTCAATAACTTCACCTCCAACACCCTTGAACTGGGTATCGGGCTGCTGCGCAATATTGTCAGCCTGGTGTCGTTCTCGATCATTCTGTGGGGCGTGTCGGGCAGCATCGAAGTCTTTGGCATCACCATTCCCGGCTATATGTTCTGGTGCGTGCTGGTTTACGCCGTGGTCGGTAGCTGGCTGACGCATTTGATCGGTCGTCGTTTGATCGGCCTGAACAACCAACAACAACGCTTCGAAGCCGACCTGCGTTTTTCCATGGTGCGGATTCGCGAGAACGCCGAAAGCATTGCGTTGTACAACGGCGAACCGAACGAAAATCGTCGGTTGAGCGCTCGCTTCGGGAATGTCTGGCACAACTTCTGGGACATCATGAAAGTGTCCAAGCGCCTGACCTTCTTCACCGCCGGTTACAGCCAGGCGGCGATTATCTTCCCGTTCATCGTGGCCTCACCGCGTTATCTCTCCGGCAAGATCGAACTCGGTGAGCTGATGCAGATCAGCTCGGCATTCGGCAACGTTCAGGAGAGCTTCAGCTGGTTCATCAGTGCGTACCAGAGCCTCGCTTCCTGGCGCGCCACCTGTGATCGTCTGCTGAGTTTCCGTCAAGCCATGACCGATAATGAACAACGTGCGCCAGCTATTGATGTGCAGAATCAGGGCAGTGAATTGAAAGTCCACAACCTGGGGCTGGATCTGGCCGACGGTCGTCACTTGCTGACCAACGCCGACATGACCGTTGAACCGGGTGATCGCGTGATGCTCAGCGGCCGTTCCGGCAGCGGCAAGTCGACGTTGCTGCGGGCGATGGGGCACTTGTGGCCAGCGGGGCACGGCAGCATTCGGCTGCCGGCGGCGCGTTATCTGTTCCTGCCACAAAAACCGTACCTGCCGATCGGCACCCTGCGCGAGGCCTTGAGTTATCCACAGGCGGGTGACACCTATTCAGCAGAACGTTACGCGCAAGTGCTGGAAACCTGCCGCTTGCCGCATCTGGTCGCGCGTCTGGATGAAGCCAATCACTGGCAGCGGATGCTCTCGCCCGGTGAACAGCAGCGGCTGGCCTTCGCCCGCGCGATGCTTTATGCACCGCACTGGCTGTACATGGATGAAGCGACTTCGGCGATGGACGAGGAAGACGAAGCCACGCTGTACCAGGCACTGATCGATCAGTTGCCGGGTTTGAGCATTGTCAGTGTCGGTCACCGCAGCAGCCTCAAGCGGTTCCACCCACGGCATGTGCGAATCGACAGCGGCCATTTGGTTGAGCAAACAGTAACCGCTTGATCCACACAAATCCCCTGTAGGAGCTGCCGCAGGCTGCGATCTTTTGATCTTGTTTATAAAATCAAAGTCAAAAGATCGCAGCTTGCGGCAGCTCCTACAGGGCCGATGTGATCCGGCCGGTGATCGTACAACCCGGTTGAGCTATGATGCCCACAAGCCGAACTTTCGAGACAACATGCAACCATGGAAAACCTGATCGACACCCCGCGCTTCCCACGCAAGCGCCGCAGCCTGGCTCAGGAATTGGTGACGGTGCTCAGCGAGCAAATCCGTGACGGCCTGCTCAAGCGTGGCGATAAATTGCCTACCGAGTCGGCGATCATGGAAGCCCATGGCGTCAGCCGCACCGTGGTGCGCGAGGCGATTTCCCGGTTGCAGGCCGCAGGCCAGGTAGAAACCCGCCATGGCATCGGCACTTTTGTGCTCGACACACCGAGCCCGAGTGGTTTCCGGATCGATCCGGCCACCGTCGTCACCCTGCGTGACGTGTTGGCCATTCTTGAATTACGCATCAGCCTTGAGGTGGAATCCGCCGGGCTTGCCGCGCAACGTCGCAGCCCCGAGCAACTGTCGACGATGCGCGCTGCGCTCGATGCGCTGAACGACAGCGTTTCCCACGCCAGTGACGCCGTCGCCTCGGACTTCGCTTTCCATCTGGAAATCGCCCTGTCCACAGGCAACCGCTATTTCACCGACATCATGACCCACCTGGGCACCAGTATCATTCCGCGCACGCGGCTGAATTCCGCGCGTCTGGCCCATGATGATCAGCAGCATTACATGAGTCGCTTGAGTCGTGAGCACGAAGAAATCTACGAAGCCATTGCCCGTCAGGATTCCGATGCAGCGCGTGCGGCCATGCGTCTGCACCTGACCAACAGCCGCGAAAGACTGCGCCAGGCCCATGAAGAGGCGCAAGCGCAGGGGTGATTGATGGTTATTTTTCGAGCCGGATCTTCGTAGCTGGGGACTCCCCTAGATCCTGTTTTCCTCTCTTCACGGAGTATTGAAGGTTAGCACCGGCCCCTGGTTGCATATTTTTTGTAAAAATGTCTGCGGGAATATCGAATACCATTACCGACGGTGCTGATTCCGCGCTTTTTGTTTCACTCCAATTGTTACCGGTAGTCGTCCATACCTTAAAAGTGATCTTGTCTTCTAAACTGGCTGATAAAATCACCACTTGCCCGTGGGCATATTCTTTGAGTTGGTCGACGTAAAGTACGCCTTCTACTGCCTCTTTGAGAAAAGGAGCTTCCAGCGCTTTTTCTTGTGCAGTCATGATCAAGTCCCTTTTTCTGTGAATTCAAACCCTTGAATGAGCGCATCGAATGCAATGCGCCCTGGAGCCGGCTCGTTCGCTCCTTGGCAATTAGGGCAGGGATCAAACGTGGCTCGCACCTGTAAGAAATACCAGTTCCGACGAACGGTGGTCGCTTTGAAAGGGGGCTCCGGACCTTCAAACGCGTCCTGAATCAGGGCTCGATTTGTAACGTCAGCGGCTCAGAGAAAGGCTCGATGCTGGACTCGTCCAGAAACTTGTAGCGCAGTTCAATTTCCCTGTGCAGGTACGGTATTAGCGCTTCTTTCGGAATGTGCAGTTCGATACCCGTCAGCTTTTCCATCTCGTCCTCGGCGTCTTCCCAGGTGCCAGTGTTGACTTCTTCGCTCGCCCATTCGGGCTCCTCGGGGTCATCGCCCAGAATCGCGTAGACGCTCCAATTCGCCGCAAAATCGCTGGAATCGGGCACTTGCACGATCAGTTCGTCGCTTAATGCCGACAGGTTCACGGTTGCCGTTTCAGGCGAATGAGGCAGAAATTGCGGGAGTTCTGGTGGGGCAAAATCCATCGGGGGCGCTCTCCATGCGAGGTGTGCCGTGATCCATTCACGGCGGGTTTGCACGGTACGAGAATCCCGCCTGTCTCGTTTTAAACCGTCTATTTCCATTTATTGCAAAGCTGCGGCGCGCCTTCGAAAACAATTTTGTCCGACAAAAAAGACCTCGCAACGATGAAATGCAGTTGACGGTTATTTTTTAAGTTGTACGATGACCTACAACCTCGGCGAATAGCTGAACGATCCAATCACAAAAAACGTTGCTACCAGGGTGTTCGAATAATGAATCCACAAGAACTGAAGTCCATCCTCTCTGCCGGCCTGCTGTCTTTCCCGGTGACCGATTTCAACGCGCAGGGCGATTTCAACCGCGCGGGCTATATCAAACGTCTGGAATGGCTGGCCCCGTATGGCGCTTCGGCCCTGTTCGCCGCCGGTGGCACCGGTGAGTTCTTCTCCCTGGCCGCCAGCGAATACTCGGAAATCATCAAGACTGCCGTCGACACCTGCGAAACCAGCGTGCCGATTCTGGCGGGCGTGGGCGGTTCGACTCGTCAAGCCATCGAATACGCACAGGAAGCCGAGCGTCTGGGCGCCAAAGGTCTGTTGCTGCTGCCGCATTACCTGACCGAAGCCAGCCAGGACGGTGTCGCCGCTCACGTTGAAGCCGTGTGCAAATCGGTGAAGATCGGCGTGGTGGTCTACAACCGTAATGTCTGCCGCCTGACCGCGCCGCTGCTGGAACGTCTGGCCGAGCGCTGCCCGAACCTGATCGGTTACAAGGATGGCCTGGGTGATATCGAGTTGATGGTGTCGATTCGTCGCCGCCTCGGTGATCGCTTCAGCTATCTGGGGGGCTTGCCGACCGCCGAAGTCTACGCCGCCGCCTACAAGGCGCTGGGCGTGCCGGTTTACTCCTCGGCGGTGTTCAACTTCATTCCGAAAACCGCGATGGATTTCTACCACGCCATTGCCCGCGAAGATCACGCCACTGTCGGCAAGATCATCGACGACTTCTTCCTGCCATACCTCGACATCCGTAACCGCAAGGCCGGTTATGCCGTGAGCATCGTCAAGGCAGGCGCAAAAATCGCCGGCTATGACGCGGGCCCGGTGCGGGCTCCGCTGACCGATCTGACTGGCGAAGAGTACGAAATGCTCGCCGCGCTGATCGACAAGCAAGGTGCGCAATAACACCCGACAAAACCAAGGCCGCTGAGCAATCAGCGGCCTTTTGCGTGAGGAGCGATTTCAGTGACTGATTCAAAACGCTACGACAACTACATCAACGGTGAATGGGTCGCCGGTTCCGATTACTCGGCCAACATCAACCCGTCCGAGCTGAGCGACACCATCGGCGACTACGCCAAGGCAGATCTGGCTCAGGTCAACGCTGCCATCGACGCTGCGCGCGCAGCGTTCCCGGCCTGGTCGACTTCAGGTATTCAGGCTCGTCACGATTCGCTGGATAAGGTCGGCTCGGAAATCCTCGCTCGTCGCGAAGAGCTCGGTACGTTACTGGCCCGGGAGGAGGGCAAGACCCTGCCCGAAGCCATCGGCGAAGTGACCCGCGCCGGCAACATCTTCAAGTTCTTCGCGGGAGAATGCCTGCGGTTGTCCGGCGATTACGTGCCGTCGGTGCGCCCGGGCGTCAACGTCGAAGTGACCCGCGAAGCACTGGGCGTGGTCGGTCTGATCACCCCGTGGAATTTCCCGATTGCCATTCCATCGTGGAAAATCGCTCCGGCCCTGGCCTACGGCAACTGCGTGGTGTTGAAACCTGCGGATCTGGTACCGGGCTGCGCTTGGGCGCTCGCCGAAATCATCTCCCGCGCAGGCTTCCCGGCCGGCGTGTTCAATCTGGTGATGGGCAGCGGCCGTGTGGTCGGCGAAGCATTGGTCAACAGCCCTAAAGTCGATGGCATCAGCTTCACGGGTTCTGTCGGTGTTGGCCGTCAGATCGCGGTCAACTGTGTGTCGCGCCAGGCCAAGGTCCAGCTGGAAATGGGCGGCAAGAATCCGCAGATCATTCTCGACGACGCCGACCTCAAGCAAGCGGTCGAGTTGTCGGTGCAGAGTGCGTTCTACTCCACCGGCCAACGTTGCACGGCGTCGAGTCGTTTGATCGTTACCGCCGGGATTCACGACAAATTCGTCGAAGCCATGGCCGAACGCATGAAGTCGATCAAGGTCGGCCACGCGCTGAAATCCGGCACCGATATCGGTCCGGTGGTTTCGCAGGCACAGCTTGAACAGGACATGAAGTACATCGACATCGGCCAGTCTGAGGGTGCGCGTTTGGTCAGCGGCGGCGGTCTGGTGACCTGCGACACCGAGGGTTACTTCCTCGCGCCAACGCTGTTTGCCGACAGCGAAGCATCGATGCGCATCAGCCGCGAAGAGATTTTCGGCCCGGTGGCCAACATCGTCCGCGTCGCCGATTACGAAGCTGCGCTGGCCATGGCCAACGACACCGAGTTCGGCCTGTCGGCCGGTATCGCTACCACGTCGCTGAAGTACGCCAATCACTTCAAACGTCACTCCCAGGCCGGGATGGTGATGGTCAACTTGCCGACTGCCGGCGTGGATTACCACGTTCCGTTCGGTGGCCGTAAGGGCTCGTCCTATGGATCACGTGAGCAAGGTCGCTATGCGCAGGAGTTCTACACGGTCGTGAAAACCAGCTACATCGGCTCCTGATCCAGCAATACCTGTGGGAGCTGGCTTGCCAGCGATAGCATCATCGCGGAGTGACTGATACACCACGTCGCCTGCATCGCTGGCAAGCCAGTTCACACAAAAGCCAGACCAAAGAAGATTCACCCGCGCATAAAAATAATCAGTGGGAGTACATCTACATGCAACCGACTCAAAAGCCGACGCACGTCCGCTATTTGATCCTGCTCATGCTGTTTCTGGTGACCACGATCAACTATGCCGACCGCGCGACCATTGCGATCGCCGGTTCCAGCCTGCAAAAAGACCTCGGCATCGACGCGGTCACCCTCGGCTATATCTTCTCCGCATTCGGTTGGGCCTACGTGGCCGGGCAAATTCCCGGCGGCTGGCTGCTCGATCGCTTCGGCTCGAAAAAAGTCTATGCCCTGAGCATTTTCACCTGGTCGCTGTTCACCGTGCTGCAAGGCTTTGTCGGTGAGTTCGGCATGTCCACGGCGATTGTTGCGCTGTTCATGCTGCGCTTTCTGGTGGGCCTGGCCGAGGCGCCGTCCTTCCCCGGCAACGCACGCATCGTCGCGGCCTGGTTCCCGACCGCTGAACGCGGCACCGCTTCGGCGATCTTCAACTCGGCACAATATTTCGCCACTGTGTTGTTCGCACCGCTGATGGGCTGGATCGTCTACAGCTTCGGCTGGGAACACGTGTTCATCGTCATGGGTATCCTCGGCATCGTCTTCTCGCTGATCTGGCTGAAGGTTATCCACAGCCCGCGCGAACACCCGAGCATCAACGATGCCGAGTTCAAGCACATTGCTGATAACGGCGGCATGGTCGACATGGACCAGCGCGGCAAAAAATCCGATGGCCCGAAATGGGACTACATCCGCCAGTTGCTGACCAACCGCATGATGCTCGGCGTATATCTGGGCCAGTACTGCATCAACGGCATCACCTACTTCTTCCTGACCTGGTTCCCGGTTTATCTGGTGCAGGAACGCGGCATGACCATCCTCAAGGCTGGTTTCATCGCTTCGTTGCCGGCGATCTGCGGCTTTATCGGTGGTGTGCTCGGCGGGGTGATTTCCGATTATCTGCTGCGCAAGGGCCACTCGCTGACCTTCGCCCGCAAGGCACCGATCATCGCGGGCTTGCTGGTTTCCAGCAGCATCGTCGCCTGCAACTATGTTGATGTTGAGTGGATGGTCGTGGGCTTCATGGCGCTGGCATTTTTCGGCAAAGGCGTTGGCGCATTGGGTTGGGCAGTGGTTTCCGACACGTCGCCAAAACAGATCGCCGGTCTGAGCGGTGGCCTGTTCAACACTTTCGGCAACATCGCTTCGATCACCACGCCGATCGTGATTGGCTACATCATCAGCTCCACCGGTTCGTTCAAATGGGCGCTGGTGTTCGTGGGTGCCAACGCACTGGTGGCGGTGTTCAGCTATCTGGTGATCGTCGGCCCGATCAAACGTGTGGTGCTCAAAGAGCCGCCAACCACTGGCGGTGTCGAAGCCAGCGGTAAATTGTCTCAAGCGCATTCCTGAGGAGCGGTGTCATGCAGTTGATTGAACATTCCGACTCGCCGCGCTACATCCGCCTGCACGAGCGGGACAACGTAGTGATTGTGGTCAACGATCAGGGCGTACCGGCCGGCACCGAGTTCCCGGACGGTCTGGTGACCGTGGATTTCGTGCCGCAGAGCCACAAGGTCACCCTTGAGGACATTGCCGAGGGTGGCCAGGTGATTCGCTATGGCCAGATCATTGGCTACGCGTTGCAGCCGATTCCGCGCGGCAGTTGGGTCAAGGAAGATCAACTGCGCATGCCGACCGCGCCACCGCTCGACAGCCTGCCGCTGTCCACCGCGGTGCCGCAGGCGCAGGCGCCGCTGGAAGGTTTCACGTTCGAGGGTTACCGCAACGCCGACGGCACCGTCGGCACGCGCAACATTCTCGGCATTACTACCACTGTGCAGTGCGTGACTGGCGTGCTCGATCACGCGGTAAAACGCATCAAGGACGAGCTGCTGCCGAAGTATCCGCACGTCGATGACGTGGTGGCGCTGACCCACAGTTACGGCTGTGGTGTGGCGATCACTGCCACCGACGCCTACATCCCGATCCGCACCGTGCGCAATCTGGCACGCAACCCGAACCTGGGGGGCGAAGCGCTGGTGATCAGTCTGGGCTGCGAAAAATTGCAGGCCGGGCAGGTGATGCACGAGGACGATGCCTCGGTCGATCTCAGCGATCCATGGCTGTATCGCTTGCAGGATTCCAGTCACGGTTTCACCGAGATGATCGAGCAGATCATGGCGTTGGCGGAGGTGCGTCTGAAGAAGCTCGACCAGCGCCGCCGCGAAACCGTGCCGGCTTCTGAACTGATCCTGGGTATGCAGTGCGGCGGCAGTGATGCGTTTTCCGGGATCACCGCTAATCCGGCGCTGGGTTTTGCCTCGGACTTACTGTTGCGGGCGGGGGCGACGGTGATGTTTTCTGAAGTCACCGAAGTGCGCGACGCGATTTATCTGCTGACCTCTCGGGCGCAAACCAAAACCGTCGCCGAGGAACTGGTGCGCGAGATGGATTGGTACGACCGCTATCTGGCCAAGGGCGAAGCGGATCGCAGTGCCAACACCACACCAGGCAACAAGAAGGGCGGGTTGTCGAACATCGTCGAGAAGTCGCTGGGTTCGATCGTCAAATCCGGCAGCAGCGCGATCAATGGTGTGCTTGGTCCGGGCGAGCGTTTCAATCAGAAGGGTTTGATTTTCTGCGCGACCCCAGCCAGTGATTTTGTCTGCGGCACGTTGCAACTGGCGGCGGGGATGAACCTGCATGTGTTCACCACCGGGCGCGGCACGCCTTACGGGCTGGCGATGGCACCGGTGGTGAAGGTGTCGACACGCACGGAGCTGGCGCAGCGCTGGCCTGATCTGATCGATATCGATGCCGGGCGGATTGCGACCGGAAGGGCGACTATCGAGGAGCTGGGTTGGGAGTTGTTCCACTACTACCTGGATGTTGCCAGCGGCAAACAGCAGACGTGGGCGGAGAAGCACAAGCTGCATAACGACATTACGTTGTTTAATCCGGCGCCGATTACCTGAGACCGGGTTATCGTTCTTCGCGAGCAGGCTCGCTCCCACATTCGATCGCGTTCTGTCTGTGCGAATGCGATCCAGTGTGGGAGCGAGCCTGCTCGCGAAGGCGATCCCACAGACGCCGGAGGTCTTGTGGCTTATCATTAGCCCCCTAACGACGCTCACCCAAGGCTCCCCGGCATGCTGGTAATCTTCCTCGAAACCCTGAACATCACCGCGCCGGTGTTTGCCATGCTGTTTCTCGGTGTGCTGCTCAAGCGCATCGACTGGATCAACGACAACTTTATCCACACGGCATCGTCGCTGGTGTTCAACGTCACCATGCCGGCGCTGCTGTTCCTCGGCATACTGCATGCCGACCTGCACGCCGCGTTGCAACCGGCACTGCTGATCTACTTCTCGATTGCCACGCTGGTGAGTTTTGCCGTTGCTTGGGGCTGGGCGATTTTCAAGTGTCCGCGCGCAGATCGCGGCATCTATACCCAAGGCGCGTTTCGCGGCAATAACGGGGTGATCGGCCTGGCACTCGCCGCGAGCATGTATGGCGATTACGGGATTTCGCTTGGGGCGATTCTCGCGGCGCTGGTGATCCTGTTCTACAACACGCTCTCGACCATTGTGCTGGCGGTCTACAGCCCGGTGATCAAATCCGACCCGTGGAGCATCTGCAAAAGTGTGTTCAGCAATCCGCTGATTATCAGCGTGATTGCGGCGGCGCCGTTTGCCTACTTCAAGATCAGTCTGCCGGGATGGCTGGAAACCTCCGGCCAGTATCTGGCGCAAACCACCTTGCCGCTGGCGTTGATCTGCATTGGCGGCACGCTGTCGCTGGCGGCGCTGCGCAAGAGCGGCAACATGGCGCTCAGCTCAAGTCTGGTGAAGATGATCGGCTTGCCGGTGCTCGCGACCCTTGGCGCATGGTTATGTGGTTTTCGCGGGGCGGAACTGGGGATTCTGTTTCTGTACTTCGGCAGCCCGACGGCGGCAGCCAGTTTTGTCATGGCCCGGGCGGCGCAGGGTAATCATGAACTGGCGGCGGCGATTATTGTGCTGACCACGTTGATGGCGGCGATTACCACCAATCTCGGGATCTTCATTTTGCAGTGGGGTGGGTGGATCTGAAGGGCAAGATCAAAGGATCGCAGCCTTCGGCAGCTCCTACAGGGGGGCGCATTTCACTGTAGGAGCTGCCGAAGGCTGCGAGCTTTTAGCTTTTCTGGTAACTGTCGATCACTTCCTGCGCCGCCCGAAACGCATCAATCGCCGCCGGAACCCCGGCGTACACCGCGCAATGCAGCAGCGCTTCGCGAATCTCTTCCACGGTGCAGCCATTGTTCAACGCACCGCGCACATGGCCCTTCAGCTCTTGCGGGCACTTCAACGCGGTCAGCGCGGCGAGGGTAATCAGGCTGCGGGTTTTCAGCGGCAGACCTTCGCGATTCCACACGCCACCCCAGGCATGTTCGTTGACGAAATCCTGCAACGGCTGGGTGAATTCGGTGGCATTGTCCAAGGCGCGATCAACGAACACATCGCCCATTACCTGACGGCGGACTTCAACCCCGGACTTCTTCGATTCGGTCATGGCATATCCCTCTTGTGGTGTTGGCGGCGCCAGGCGCGTACGGACGTGAACAGCAGAAACGCCAGCAGCGGCGGCAGAACGTAAAACAGCATCAGCCGCTCCAGTTTGCCGGCCAGTGGCATGCCGGTGGTGAACGACACCACGTGCAGCCCGTATACCAGATACAAACCGAGCAGCAGCAGACCTTCGACGCGGGTCACGCGGTAGCCGGAATAGAACACCGGCAGGCACAACACGGCGACCCCGAGCATCACCGGCAGGTCGAAATCCAGCGCATTGGGCGAGACAGACAAAGGCATCGGTGCGATCAGTGCAGTAAGCCCAAGCACCCCAAGCAGGTTGAACAAGTTGGCACCGATCACGTTGCCCACGGCGATGTCCCGCTGCCCGCGCAGAGCCGCAATCAGCGACGTCGCGAGTTCCGGCAGCGAAGTGCCGACAGCAACGACGGTCAGGCCGATCACTCGCTCGGAGAATCCAAGGTCAGTGGCCACCACGACAGCGGCGCCCAGCAACAGGCGTCCAGCGAACACCAGCATGGCCAGGCCGACAATGATCATCAGCACACTGACGAACCACGATGCCGGCGCCGTTTCAGGCTGTTCCGCATGCGGTCGTACCGAATGCCGCGACTGGCGCAGCAGCAAACCCAGGTACAGCGCCAGTGCGCTCAGCAACAGGATGCCGTCGAGGCGCCCGAGCTCTTCATTCCAGGCCAGCAAGAACACCAGCAGACTGGCGCCGATCATCAGCGGAATGTCGAGGCGCACCAACTGCCGCGACACGCGCAACGGAATGATCAGCGCCGACAGGCCGAGGGTCACCAGAATATTGAAGATGCTGCTGCCGATCACGCTACCGACCGCAATGTCCGGGGTATGCGCCTGTGCCGCTTGCAGGCTGACGGCCATTTGCGGCGCACTGCTGCCAAACGCGACCACGGTGAGACCGATGATCAGTGGCCGCACATGCAGGCGAGCAGCCAGGCGCACTGCCGCACGCACCATCAGTTCGGCGCCGAAGATCAACAGGCACAGCCCGGCGAACAGTTCGATCAGGCTGATCAGCGGCAAATCGGCTAGGGCGAAAATGGTCGGCGCTCCATCAGTCGTCGAGGGCCTGCACACGAACCCGTGCAGTGCCGCTGCGCAGCATACCGAGTTGTTCGGCGGCTTTGCGGGACACATCGATCAAGCGTCCACGGGTGTGCGGGCCGCGATCGTTGATACGGACCACGACGGATTCATCGTTTTTTAGGTTGGTGACTTTCACCCGGGTACCAAAGGGTAGCTGGCGATGGGCGGCAGTCAGGGCATTCTGGTTGAACGCTTCGCCACTGGCGGTGCGTTTACCGTGGTGTTTGGCTCCGTAATAGGAGGCGACGCCGGTCTGGTCGTAACCATGCGGGTCGATGATGTCAGTGCTGGCGCAACCGGCGAGTAAGGAGAGCAGGGCGCAGGCGCCTAGCAGGTGTTTCATTCGAAAGTTCCCAAATAACAATGTGGGAGCGAGCCTGCTCGCGAAGAGGCCATCACATTCAATATCTCTATTAGATGCCATGACGCTTTCGCGAGCAGGCTCGCTCCCGCAGGGATCGGAACCAGGCTTTTGCTCTGGCTCCATTGTGGTCAGCCTTCGAGCTTGCTTTTCAGCAGTTCGTTCACTTGCTGCGGGTTGGCCTTGCCTTTGGAGGCTTTCATGGCCTGACCGACGAAGAAGCCGAACATCTTGCCGCGTTTGGCTTCGTCTGCCGCGCGGTATTGCTCGACCTGCTCGGCGTTGGCCGCGAGCATTTCGTCCAGCACCGCCGAGATCGCGCCGCTGTCGGTGACTTGCTTCAAGCCGCGTTTTTCGATGATCTCGTCCGCGCTGCCTTCACCGTTGGCCATCGCTTCGAACACAACCTTGGCGATCTTGCCAGAGATGGTGTTGTCTTTGATGCGCTGCAGCATGCCGCCCAATTGCTCGGCCGAAACCGGTGACTCGTCGATGTCCAGGCCTTGCTTGTTGAGCAGGCTGCCCAACTCGACCATCACCCAGTTCGCCGCCAGTTTGGCGTCGCCGCCGATGGCTGCGACTTTCTCGAAGTAATCAGCTTGTTCGCGGCTGGTGGCCAAAACGCTGGCGTCATAGACCGACAGACCGAATTGCTCCTGGAAGCGCTCGCGTTTCTGTGGAGGCAGTTCCGGCAGGGTGGCGCGCACCTCGCCGAGGAACGACTCTTCGATGACCACTGGCAGCAGATCCGGGTCGGGGAAGTAACGGTAGTCGTTGGCTTCCTCTTTGGAACGCATCGGACGGGTTTCGTCCTTGTTCGGATCGTACAGACGGGTCTGCTGGATCACTTTGCCGCCGTCTTCGATCAGCTCGATCTGACGCTGGATCTCGGAGTTGATCGCCTTCTCGATGAAGCGGAACGAGTTGACGTTCTTGATCTCGCAGCGTGTGCCGAACTCAACCTGGCCTTTCGGACGGATCGACACGTTGCAGTCGCAACGCAGCGAACCTTCGGCCATGTTGCCGTCGCAGATGCCCAGATAACGGACCAGCGCGTGGATCGCCTTGACGTAAGCCACGGCTTCCTTGGCGCTGCGCATGTCCGGCTCGGAAACGATTTCCAGCAGCGGCGTGCCGGCGCGGTTCAGGTCGATGCCGGTGGCACCGTTGAATTCTTCGTGCAGGCTCTTGCCGGCGTCTTCTTCCAGGTGCGCGCGGGTGATGCCGACACGTTTGACCGTGCCGTCTTCCAGCGCGATGTCCAGGTGGCCCTTGCCGACGATCGGCAATTCCATCTGGCTGATCTGGTAGCCCTTCGGCAGATCCGGGTAGAAGTAGTTTTTACGCGCGAACACGTTGTGCTGACCGATCTCGGCGTCAATCGCCAGACCGAACATCACCGCCATGCGCACTGCTTCCTGGTTCAGCACCGGCAATACGCCGGGCATGCCCAGATCGATCAGGCTCGCCTGAGTGTTCGGCTCGGAGCCGAACGTGGTCGAACTACCGGAAAAGATTTTCGACCGGGTGGTGAGCTGGGTATGAATCTCCAGCCCGATCACGACTTCCCATTGCATGTGTGTCTCCTCAGAAGCCGGTTGGGGTGCGGGTGTGCCAGTCGGTGTTCAACTGGTACTGATGCGCAACGTTGAGCAAACGGCCTTCCTGGAAATACGGAGCGAGCAGTTGCACGCCGACCGGCAGACCGTCGACAAAACCGGCCGGCATCGACAGGCCCGGCAGGCCCGCGAGGTTGGCGGTGATGGTGTAGACGTCTTCCAGATAGGCAGCGACCGGGTCGCTGTTCTTGGCGCCGAGCTTCCAGGCCGGGTTCGGCGTGGTTGGGCCGAGGATGATGTCGACTTCATTAAAGGCAGTCATGAAATCGTTCTTCACCAGGCGGCGAATCTTCTGCGCTTTGAGGTAGTAGGCATCGTAGTAACCGGCGGACAGCGCGTAGGCACCGACCATGATCCGGCGCTGTACTTCAGGGCCGAAGCCTTCGCCACGCGAGCGCTTGTACAGGTCGATGAGGTTTTCCGGGTTCTCGCAGCGATGGCCGAAACGCACGCCGTCGAAACGCGACAGGTTCGAGGAGGCTTCTGCCGGCGCGATCACGTAGTACGCAGGAATCGCGTGCTGCATGTTCGGCAGGCTGATTTCCTTGATCACGGCACCGAGCTTCTGCAGCTCTTTGATGCTGTTCTGGATCAGCTCGGCAATGCGCGGGTCGAGACCGGCGCTGAAGTATTCCTTCGGGACACCGATGCGCAAGCCTTGCAGCGATTCGTTCAGGCTGGCGGAGTAATCCGGCACAGGCTCGTCGATGCTGGTGGAGTCGTTCTGATCGAAACCGGCCATACCTTGCAACATAATTGCGCAGTCTTCGGCAGTGCGCGCCAACGGCCCGCCCTGATCGAGGCTGGAGGCGTAGGCGATCATGCCCCAGCGCGAAACACGACCGTACGTCGGTTTCAGACCGGTGAGGTTGGTGAACGCGGCTGGCTGACGGATCGAGCCACCGGTGTCAGTGGCGGTGGCCGCTGGCAACAGACGAGCGGCAACGGCCGCCGCCGAACCACCGGACGAACCGCCCGGCACGTGTTCCAGATTCCACGGGTTTTTCACCGCGCCGTACCAGCTCGACTCGTTGGCCGAACCCATGGCGAATTCGTCCATGTTGGTTTTGCCCAGGGTCACGGCGCCGGCAGCGGCCAGTTTGGCGACCACGGTGGCGTCGTACGGAGCCTTGAAGTTGTCGAGCATCTTCGAGCCGCAACTGGTGCGAATGCCCTGGGTGCAGAACAGGTCTTTGTGGGCGATCGGCGCACCCAGCAGGGCGCCGCTTTCACCATTGGCCCGGCGTGTATCAGCGGCTTTCGCCTGCTCGAGTGCCAGCTCTTCGGTGAGGCTGATGAAACTGTTGAGCTGCGGATCGAGCTGGGAAATACGCGCCAGCAGGACTTTGGTCAGCTCTTCGGAGGAAAACTTTTTATCGGCGAGACCACGAGCGATCTCGGCCAGAGTCATTTGATGCATTGCAGGCTCATTCCCTTTAGTCGATGACTTTCGGAACCAGATACAGGCCGTTTTCGACCGCTGGTGCGATGGACTGGTAGGCCTCGCGGTGATTGGTTTCGGTCACGACATCGGCGCGCAGGCGCTGACTGGCTTCCAGCGGGTGGGCCAATGGCTCGATACCGTCGGTATTAACAGCCTGCATTTCGTCGACCAGACCGAGAATGCTGTTGAGGGCCGAGGTGATGTGCGGAAGATCGGCATCATTAAGGCCAAGGCAGGCCAAATGCGCGATTTTTTCCACGTCGGAGCGTTCTAGTGCCATCGGGATTCTCCAGTGGAAAACAGAACGGACGGCGTCCGTGTGTTAGATTGTCGGAACACTACCGCACTTCTACGGTCATAAGGCCGCGATTGTGGGGCTTGGTGCACAGAAAAGCGGCCAATTTAACATATTGGCGCCTTGCCCAAAATCCCTGTCGTTGTTAGAGTTTGCCGCACTTTTTTACCCACGCGTTGCCTAGGGTCCCTTTCCCATGTTCAAGAAACTGCGTGGCATGTTTTCCAGCGATCTTTCCATTGACCTGGGCACTGCCAACACCCTTATTTACGTGCGCGAGCGCGGTATCGTTCTGAATGAGCCATCGGTTGTGGCCATTCGGACACACGGTAATCAGAAAAGTGTCGTTGCTGTCGGCACCGAGGCCAAGCGCATGCTCGGTCGTACGCCGGGCAACATTGCTGCCATTCGTCCGATGAAAGACGGCGTGATCGCCGACTTCAGCGTCTGCGAAAAGATGCTGCAATACTTCATCAACAAGGTTCACGAAAACAGCTTTCTGCAGCCTAGCCCTCGTGTGCTGATCTGCGTTCCATGCAAATCCACCCAGGTTGAGCGTCGTGCCATCCGTGAATCGGCCCTCGGTGCCGGTGCCCGTGAAGTGTTCCTGATCGAAGAGCCGATGGCTGCAGCGATCGGTGCCGGCCTTCCGGTAGAAGAGGCGCGCGGTTCGATGGTCGTCGATATCGGTGGTGGTACCACTGAAATCGCACTGATCTCCCTGAACGGTGTGGTCTACGCCGAATCCGTGCGCGTGGGTGGCGACCGCTTCGACGAAGCGATCATCACTTATGTGCGCCGTAACTACGGCAGCCTGATCGGTGAATCCACCGCAGAGCGCATCAAGCAGGAAATCGGTACGGCCTACCCGGGCGGCGAAGTTCGCGAAGTCGACGTTCGCGGTCGTAACCTGGCCGAAGGCGTTCCACGCGCATTCACCCTGAACTCCAACGAAGTGCTGGAAGCTCTGCAAGAGTCCCTGGCCACCATCGTTCAGGCAGTGAAGAGTGCCCTGGAGCAATCGCCGCCGGAACTGGCTTCCGACATCGCCGAGCGTGGCCTGGTGCTGACCGGTGGTGGCGCGCTGTTGCGTGACCTCGACAAGTTGCTGGCCCAGGAAACCGGTCTGCCGGTGATCGTTGCCGAAGATCCGCTGACCTGTGTTGCTCGCGGCGGTGGCCGTGCATTGGAAATGATGGATAAGCACACCATGGATCTGCTCTCGAGCGAATAAGTCGCAGGGGCAATACGTGGGTGAGCGCACAGGCAGCACTTTGCAGTGCTGCCTGTTGGCGTTTATCTTCTGTCAGTCTTCATCCAGGCCGGTTTGATGCCGTATGAATAAACAGAACATTTGCCTGGGAGGAGCGGCTTATTAAACCGCTTTTCGCCAAAGGCCCTTCGCTGGGTGTGCGCCTGCTGGTGCTGGCCGTGCTGTCGGTCGCACTGATGGTGGTCGATGCCCGCTTCGACCTGCTCAAGCCCGCGCGCAAACAAGCGTCGCTGGTGTTGATGGACGCCTACTGGATCACCGACCTGCCCGGACGGCTGTGGGACGGTATCGCCAGTCAGTTCGGCAGTCGCACCGAGCTTGTCGCCGAAAACGAAAAACTCAAGACCGAAAACCTGCTGTATCAGGGCCGCATGCAAAAGCTTGCCGCGCTGACCGAGCAGAACGTTCGGCTGCGCGAGTTGCTCAATTCTTCTGCGCTGGTCAACGAAAAGGTCGAAGTGGCCGAATTGATCGGCATGGACCCCAACCCTTTCACCCATCGCATCATCATCAATAAAGGTGAGCGCGACGGCGTGGTGCTCGGTCAACCGGTGCTCGATGCGCGCGGTTTGATGGGGCAGGTGGTCGAGTTGATGCCTTACACCTCCCGTGTACTGCTGCTGACCGACACCACTCACAGCATTCCCGTGCAGGTGAACCGTAACGGTCTGCGGGCGATTGCCAGCGGCACCGGCAACCCTGAACGCCTGGAACTGCGGCATGTCGCCGACACGGCGGATATCAAGGAAGGCGATTTGCTGGTCAGCTCCGGTCTTGGCCAGCGCTTCCCGGCCGGTTACCCGGTGGCGACGGTCAAGGAGGTGATCCATGACTCGGGCCAACCGTTCGCGATCGTCCGTGCCGTGCCGACCGCTGCTTTGAACCGCAGCCGCTACCTGCTGCTGGTGTTCAGCGACTCGCGCACCGCCGAGGAACGCGCCAACGACGCGGCGCAAGCTCAAGAAGCGCTGGATGCCCATGGCGGCGGTCCGATGCCGGCCTCTGTGGGTTCCCGACCGTTGGTCATGCCGGCGCCTGCTGCTCCGGCTACCGAGCCAGCGCCGGCCGCTACGACGCCAGCCGCGACCCCGGTCAAACCTGCCGCGAGCAAGCCGCCTGCGGCCGCACCGGCGGCGACCAAGCCCCCGGCGTCTTCTCCTGCCGCCAGCAAACCACCTGCCAAACCGCCGGCAACCGCGCCAGCCACCACTGGGGGACGAGAATAATGGTCGGTGTCAAAGCCTCCCGAAATGGCTGGATCATCTGGCTGACCTTCGTTGTCGGCATATTGCTCAGCGTTTCGCCGTTACCGATCTTCATGGAAATCCTGCGTCCGCTGTGGCTGGCCTTGCTGCTGACATTCTGGGCGCTTTACATGCCGCACGCGGTCGGTATGGTCACGGCATTCTGCCTGGGCCTGGCCGAAGACGTGCTGCAAGGCGATCTGTTTGGGCAGAACGCGCTCGTTCTTACACTGATTACTTTCCTGGTGCTGTCATTGCAACAGCGCCTGCGCATGTTCCCGATGTGGCAACAGTGCCTGGTGATTCTGGTGATTTTCGGGCTCGCGCAACTGGTGCAGTTGTGGCTCAGTGCCTTGACCGGTAACCGTCAGCCGACCCTGGCGCTGGTGCTGCCGGCACTGACCAGTGCCTTGCTCTGGCCCTGGATCAGCTTCGCTTTGCGTGGATTACGCCGCCGCTACAAAATCAATTGAGCCGGTGAAGCAGGGCACTGAACAGGGGATGTTTTGATGAAACTGCTTTACCTCGCCTCCGGATCGCCGCGTCGACGTGAGTTACTCACGCAGATCGGCGTTCCTTTTTCCGCCATCAGTGCGGACATCGATGAAACGCCATTCCTTGAAGAATCACCTGCGGCCTACGTCGAACGCCTCGCGCGCGGCAAGGCCGAGGCGGGGCGGCGCACGGTTGTATCGGCTGCGCCGTTTTGCGTTCTGGGCGCCGACACTGCTGTGGTGCTCGATGGCAAAATTCTTGGCAAACCGGTGGACGAAGCCGACGCATGCGCCATGCTGATGATGTTGTCCGGCAAAGAACATGAAGTGCTGACCGCCATCGCTGTGCTCGAAGGCGAGCGCTGCGAGTCGCGGGTGGTGCGCAGTCTGGTACGGTTCCGGCCAATCAGCCGCGAGGAGGCTGCTGCCTACTGGGCCAGCGGTGAACCCCGGGACAAGGCCGGTGGTTATGGCATTCAAGGGCTCGGCGCGGTGTTTGTCGCGGGGCTCAATGGCAGCTATTCAGCGGTGGTCGGGCTGCCTGTTTGCGAAACCGCAGAACTGTTGGGCCATTTCGGCATACCCTGTTGGCAAAACCTGAACGCGCAATAAGCGTCGTACGAACAAGATGCGGCCATTATCGTGAACACGCCTGAACGAGATCCTGCCATGAGTGAAGAGATTCTGATCAACATAACGCCGATGGAATCGCGCGTGGCGGTGGTCGAAAACGGTGTGCTGCAAGAAGTCCACGTCGAGCGCACGCAAAAGCGCGGGATCGTCGGCAACATCTATAAAGGCAAGATTGTCCGGGTACTGCCGGGTATGCAGGCAGCCTTCGTCGACATCGGCCTCGATCGTGCGGCGTTCATTCATGCCGCGGAAATCTCTCTGCGCGAAGGCCCGGCGGTGGAAAGCATCAGCTCGCTGGTGCACGAAGGCCAGAGCCTGGTGGTACAAGTCACCAAG